>NZ_JAFFSX010000027.1 GCF_017948485.1 Streptomyces sp. GESEQ-35
TCTGGACGAGGACGCGATCATCCGGCTCGGCCGGAGCGGTCTGGTTCCGATGTCAGAGGAAGAAGGGCTCGCCCTCTTCGACCAGGCAATCGCCGGTGCTGCGCAGAATCCGCCCGTGCTGGCGGCGCTCCGTACGGATCCGGCGGGGCTGCGCGCGCAGGCGCAGGCCGGGGTACTCGCCCCGATGCTGCGGGGGCTGGTCCGCACGGTGGAGCGACGGGCCGAGCCCGACGCCGTGGGGTCGGGGTCGTTCACCGAGCGGCTCGTGGGCCTGTCCGAGGACGAACAGCGGGCCGTTGTCCTGGAGCTCGTGCGCAACACGGTGGCAGCCGTGCTCGGGTACGACTCGCCCGGCAGCCTCGACATCGGTCAGTCCTTCAAGGACCTGGGCGTCGACTCGCTCACTGGTGTCGAGCTGCGCAACCGGCTCAACGCGGCGACCGGGCTGCGACTGCCCGCGACGCTTGTCTTCGACCACCCGTCGCTGGCGGAACTCTCCGACCACCTGCTGACCCGCGTTTCGTCACAGGTGACCGACGCCCGTTCCGCGTCGCTCATGGCGGAGCTCGACCGTCTGGAGGCTGTGCTGGCCACGGCGCCCGCCGCGGCCGACGGCGACGGGGCAGGGGAGCCCGGCGATCGTTCCGCCGTCGCCGCACGACTGCGCCGGCTGCTCGCCGTATGGGAGAAGGACGGCTCCGACGACACCGGTGACGGGGACGCCGTGGACCACATCGAGGCGGCCTCGGCCTCCGAGATCTTCGACTTCATCGACAAGGAACTGGGCCGGAACGTCCACTGACCCCGCGGTGCTCGAACGCGGCGAGCGACTCGAACGGAGAGATGAGAACGTGCCGACGAACGAAGAGAAGCTCACCGACTATCTCAAGTGGGTGACCGCTGACCTGCACAAGACCCGCCAACGACTGGCGGAGGTCGAGGCCGCCGCGACCGAGCCGATCGCAATCATCGGGATGAGCTGCCGCTACCCCGGCGGTGTCCGTACACCCGACGACCTGTGGTCACTGGTCCGCTCCGGCGCGGACGGCATCGGGGACTTCCCCGTCGACCGCGGCTGGGACCTCGACCACCTGTACGACGCGGACCCCGACCGCAGTGGCACGTTCTACGCCCGGCACGGAGGCTTCCTGCACGACGCCCACCACTTCGACGCCCCGTTCTTCGGCATCAGCCCGCGCGAGGCGACCGCCATGGACCCGCAGCACCGGCTGCTGCTGGAGGCGTCGTGGGAGGCGCTGGAGGACGCCGGGATCGACCCGACGGCCCAGCGGGGCAGCGACACGGGCGTCTTCGCCGGGATCATGTACAGCGACTACGGCGCTCGTCTGCACACGGTGCCGCCGGAGTACGAGCCCTTCCTGGGCAACGGCAGCGCGGCCAGCGTCGCGTCCGGACGGGTGTCGTACGTCCTGGGGCTGCGGGGCCCCGCCGTGTCCGTCGACACTGCGTGCTCGTCCTCGCTCGTCGCCCTCCATCTGGCGGCGCGGGCGCTGCGCTCGGGCGAGTGTGGACTCGCGCTCGCGGGCGGTTCCACGGTGCTGTCCACGCCGGGCTTGTTCATCGAGTTCAGCCGGCAGCGTGGGCTGGCCGCGGACGGCCGCTGCAAGGCGTTCGCCGCGGCCGCGGACGGCACGGGGTTCGGCGAGGGGGTCGGCGTACTGCTGCTGGAGCGACTGTCCGACGCGCGGCGCAACGGGCACGAGGTGCTGGCTGTGGTACGGGGCTCGGCCGTGAACCAGGACGGTGCGAGCAACGGTCTGACCGCGCCGAACGGTCCCTCGCAGGAGCGGGTGATCCGGCAGGCGCTGGACGACGCCGGCCTGACGACCGAGGACGTGGACGCACTTGAGGCGCACGGCACGGGCACCACGCTCGGCGACCCGATCGAGGCGCAGGCGCTGTTGGCGACCTACGGACAGGACCGGGACGCCGAACAGCCCCTGTGGCTGGGCTCCATCAAGTCCAACATCGGGCACACCCAGGCCGCCGCCGGTGTCGCCGGGGTCATCAAGATGGTGCAGGCCATGCGGCACGGGGTGCTGCCCCAGACCCTCCATGTCGACGAGCCGACCCCGCACGTCGACTGGGAGGCCGGGCAGGTGCGGCTGCTGACCGAGGCGCGGGAGTGGCCCGAGCGTGACCGGCCCCGGCGGTGTGCCGTGTCCTCGTTCGGCATCAGTGGCACCAACGCCCACGTCGTCCTCGAACAGGCCCCGCACGCCGAGGAACCCGCGGACGAGGACTCCGCGGACGGGGCCGGGTCCGCGTCCGTCCTGCCGTGGGTGCTGTCCGCCCGTGACACCACCGCCCTGCGGGCCCAGGCGCGGCGTCTGCACGACCATCTGCGCAGCGTGGCCGACCACGACTCGGAGCCTCGTCCCGCGGAGGTGGCCCGGTCCCTCGCCGTACGGACCGCCTTCGACCATCGCGCGGTTGTCATCGGTGGTGACCAAGAGGGGCTCCTGCGGGCCGTCGCTGCGGTGGCCCGCGGAGAGGGCGGACCCACGACGGCGACGGGCAGTAGCGACAAGGACGCGCGCCTCGGATTCCTCTTCACCGGGCAGGGTAGCCAGCGGCTGGGCATGGGAAGGGAGTTGAGTGACTCCGTTGCCGGTTTCCGTGAACTGTTCGCGGACCTGTGCGCGCGCTTCGACCGGCACCTGGAACTTCCCCTGCGTGACGTCGTTTTCGCCGCGCCCCGCTCGCCCGAGGCGAAGCTGCTCGACCAGACGCTCTACACCCAGTGCGCCCTGTTCGCCGTAGAAGTCGCCCTGTACCGGCTGCTGGAGAGCACCGGTCTGCGGCCCGACTTCGTCATGGGGCACTCCATCGGTGAGCTGGCCGCGGCGCATGTCGCCGGTGTCTTCGATCTGGACAATGCCTGTGAGCTGGTCGCCGCGCGGGGGCGGGCGATGCAGGCGGCGCGCGCGGACGGCGCGATGGCCGCTGTCGAGGCGCCCGAGAGCGAGGTCCTGGAGACGCTCGCCCCGTACGACGGCAGGGTCGTCGTCGCCGCGGTCAACGGGCCGTCCGCCACCGTGGTCTCGGGCGACGCCGACGCCGTCGCCGAACTGGTCAAGGCGTGGCGGGGCCGGGGCCGACGCACCAAGAAGCTCCGGGTCAGTCACGCCTTCCACTCGCCGCACATGGAGGCCGCGGCGGCTGAACTCCTTGTCGCTGCCTCCCGGTTGACGTACGCGAAACCGGACATCGACGTCGTGTCCAACGTCACCGGTCGGGTGGCGATCGCCGGCGAGTTGATGAGCCCCGACTACTGGGCCCGGCACATCCGGCAGGCCGTGCGCTTCCACGACGGGGTGCGCACCCTGGAGGAGAACGGTGTGCGCCTCTTCGTCGAGGTCGGTCCGGACGCCGTCCTGAGTGCGATGGCCCGCGACTGCCTGGGCGCCGAGCCGCTCGTGCTCGCCCCCACGCTGCGCCGGGACCGCCCGGAGCCCGGCACCCTGTTCTTGGGCGTGGCCGAGACCTGGGCGCACGGCAGGGCCGTGGACTGGCAGAGCCTGCTGCCCGAAGCGACCGGCCCGAGCACGGTCGCCGGACATCTCCGGCTTCCGCCGTACGCCTTCCAGCACCGTCCGTACTGGCTTGAGGCCACGCCGGAGCGGGCGCCGGGGGCGGGCGCCGGTACGGCCGACGGGTGGGCGTTTGCGGACGACCAGGAGTTCTGGTCGGCCGTGGAACAGGGCGATCCCGCCGTCCTGGCCCGTACGTTCGGCGCCCGTGACGAGGAACGGCAGCTGCTGGCGGAGCTCCAGTCCACGCTGGCCGGATGGCGTCGCCAGCGCGGCTGGATGTACGAGTGGCAGTGGCGGCGGCTGCCGGAGACCAGCACCGGTCTGCACGCGGGCGCCCCAGCCGTCGACGTGGGCTGGCTCCTCGTGGAGCCGCGGCAGGAAGACGAGGACCAACTGTCGGACCTCCACCAGGCGCTGTCGGACGCCGGACTGAGGGTGGCGCGGTTCGAGGTGGACCCTGACGAGGAGACCGCGTCGGTCGCTGAGCGGCTCGGCGAGGCGTTGGACCGGCTCCGGCAGGACGGCGGTGTCGCCGGTGTCCTGTCCGCGCTGGCCGCCGCCAAGGGCCCGCATCCAGAGCACCCCGCCATCCCCGTGGGGGTCGCCCTCACCACTCGGATCGTGGAGGCGCTGGCCGCCCTCGGGGCGGATCTGGCGCTGTGGTCGCTGACGCGTGGAGCTGTCTCGACCGGCCCGGGCAACCCGTCCCCCGACCCCGCGCAGGGACACCTGTGGGGGCTGAGCCGAATTCCCGGCCTCCGTCCGGCCGACGGCGCGGGAGGCACGATCGACCTCCCGGCCGTCCTGGACCCCGTCACCGTCACCCAGCTGAAGCGCGTCCTCGCGGCAGCCGACGGCGAGGACGAGTTCGCCGTACGGGCCTCAGGGCGGCACGTCCGTCGTCTGGTGCGCGTGCCCTGGCCCGTGCCCGAGCAGGACGCGGATCCCGCCGACGGAACCGTCTTGGTCACGGGGGCCGGTACCACCGCGGGTCGCGCCGCCGCACTCGCCCTCGCGGACGCCGCCCACGGTCACTTCCTGCTCCTCGTGCCCGAGATCGGGGACGCCGCGGGCGAGGCTCTGCGCGCGGAGCTTGAGGAGCGCGGGGCGAGCGTACGCCTCGACGCGGCGGATCCGTCCGACCGCGCCGCGCTCGCCGCCGCCCTCGCGGAGACCGGCGAGGGGACACCCGTGAGCGTGGTCGTGCACACCGGAGGCGGTGCCGCGCTGCGTCATCTCCACGAGCTCACGCTGGACCTGCCGCTGACGGGGTTCGTCGTCTTCGCCGACTTCGCGGCGCTCACCGGCAGCGACCCGGGCTCGTGGCAGGCGGCTGTCGACGCAGCGTACGCCGAGACGCTGATCCGGCACCGGCACGCGCGAGGGCTGCCCGCCACGCTCCTGGCCTGGGGCCCGCTGGAACCCGGCACGGACCAGGAGACACGGGCCGGGCTGCGCGGCCTCGATCCCGCACGCGCGCTGGCCTGTCTGCCCAACCTCCTCGGCCGTACCGAGGTCACCCCCGGGCCGGTCCTCGGCGTCGCCGACATCGACTGGGACGACCACCTGGCGCACGCCACGCGGCTGAGCTCCGGCGCCCAGTACCGCGACCTGCCCGAGGCCCGCGGCCACCTGGCCGAGCAGCGGACGGACGGCCCGGACGGGGTGGCGGACCAGGCCGAACTGCGTGCCGCACTCGGGGAGTTGCCGGAAGAGGAGCGGGATCGGCGGCTCGCCGAACTGGTGCGTGCACACGTGGGCCAGGTGCTCGGCCTCGACGCGTCGCAGAACGTGGACGAGTCCCGTTCCTTCCTGGAGATCGGGTTCTCCTCGTTCACCGCCCTGGAATTGTGCAACGGCCTCCACCGGGCCACAGGGCTGCCCCTGCCGGTCGCGGTCGTCTACGACCACCCCACACCCGTCGCGCTGGTGGGCTACCTCAGGCGGTGGCTGGCGGACGCACCCGCCGCGTGAACGACGCACGGCCCGGGCCCCGGCACACAGTGTGCCGGGGCCCGGGTCATGTCGCGTGTCAGGCCTGCGGGCTCGCGGCGGCCCGCATCATCTTCAGCACGGTCTGCACCGTCCAGGCACGTGTCTCCTCCACGTGCGCGGGCGAACCGTGCACGTCGTCGTGCTCGTTGAGGGTGAGGTCGGAGACGTACCGCTTCAGGGTCCGCACATCCGACGGAGGGATGATCTCGTCACGCAAGCTGACCGTGTACCCCACCGGGATGCTCAGCGCCGACAGTTCGCCCGGCCGCAGTTCCCAGTCGCGCAGTCCGTCGAACAGCTCCGCCCGCGGTACACCCGTCAGGTGGGAGAGCGTGTCCTTGGTGATGCGCGGCACGCTGCTGTCGTACCAGGAGCGGTCGGTGAAGAAGCCGCTCACCGGCGCGCCGGCCGTGACCACCCCGCGGATGCGCGGATCGTGCAGGGCGCCGCGCAGCGCCATATGCCCGCTGAAGCTCATTGCAGACGCGTAGGTGCGGTCGACGTCGGCCCGGTCCGCGAGGGTGTCGAGCAGCGCCGAGAGCATGCGCCAGCTGTCCTTGCCGTAACCGAGCCGGTTCTCGCCGACGCCGGGCATCTCCGTGGCGACCATGGCGAGTCCGAGCTGTTCGGCGAGGAGCAGCGCCGGCGCCCACTGCTCCTTGACGCTGACGATGCCGCCCGTCACTACGAGCAGCGGGCGCGGCACGTCGGCCGACAGCCCGGCCGCCAGGGCCACGAACGGCAGCCGGGTTCCGTCGCCGTCGGGCAGGGTGACGTCGACGCGCTCTATGACGGTCTCCTGGGCGCCGCTCCACTGCGCGAAGGTTTCGGAGCAGGCCTGCTGTGCCCGTGCGCGCGGGGTTCCGTCGACGTAGGGGAACCGCGCGGTGTTCCAGCACTGGGAGGCGTCCAGCAGACGGTCCTCCGCCGCCAGTTTCCGCGCCGCGGCGGCCCACTCCTCGGTCCAGGAGCCGGGTCCCTCGCCGTCGTGCCCGATGCGTGCCAGGACCTCCTCGCACAGCTCCGGGGGCAGGCGCTGGGCCCGGGAGTGGACCACGACGAACTGCTTGAGCTCGTCGATGTCGTGAGCCGTCCTGCCGGGTTCTCGTCCCATCCGATGTCCTCCTCACACCGGGTGCCGCACCCGGCCGCGTCGTCGGGCGCGCTGCGGCGCCCTCGCCTCTCAGCCTCGATGCGGGCCCTTAAGCCCGGCTCTACCGGCTTCGGCCTCGCCCTCGGATGTCCGACAGGCCCGTTTTAGAAGGGACTAACCGGCTCGTGTCAGGTTCGGACGGCGTCGGCGGGAGGGCCGCCGACGCCGTATCCGACGACGGGAGAGTCACAGTCATGGCAACACGAAGGCAGGTCCTGCGCGGCGGGGCCGTCGGCCTCGCCCTGGCGGCGTCCGCGACCTTGCCGGGACCGGCCGGTTTCCCCGCGGCCGCCGCGCCGGGCGCCGACTGGACCGATCTGCGCACACGGCTCGACGGGGACCTGCTCCTGCCGTCCGACAGCGGGTACGCGCAGGCCAAGCAGGTGTACTTCAGCATGTACGACTCCTCGGCCCCGGCCGCTGTCGCGTACTGCGCGAGCGTCGCCGACATCCGGCTCTGTCTCGCCTTCGCCCAGCAGCACGACGTCCCGGCGGTACCGCGCAGCGGCGGGCACAGCTTCGGCGGCTTCTCCACCACCTCGGGCCTGGTCATCGATGTGTCACGGCTGCGCTCGGTCGAACCCGGTACCGCCACGACCGTGCTCGGCCCGGGCGCACAGACCGTCGACACGCTTTCCGCGCTCGCCCCGTACGGACAGGCTCTGGCGGGCGGGCTGCACGGCTCCGTGGCGGCGGGCGGCTTCGTGCACGGCGGCGGCATCGGCTGGCAGAGCCGCTCCTTCGGGCTGGCCTGCGACGCTCTCGTCTCCGCCGACGTGGTTCTCGCCGACGGCCGGCCGGTGACCTGCTCCGAGGACGAACACCCGGACCTGTTCTGGGCGTTGCGCGGCGGTGGCGGCGGCAACTTCGGCATCGTCAGCCGGTACGAGCGGCGCACCACGGCCGCCACCGACATGGTGAACTTCAGGATGTCGTGGGCCTGGAGCGACGTGGACCGGGTGATTGCGGCCTGGCAGGAGTGGATGCCGACCACGCCCTGGACGCTGGGTTCCCGCTGGATCGTCAGCCACCTCGACACGGCCCCGGGCGGAGCCGAGCCCGCCGTCTGGGTCGACGGCTCCTTCCTCGGCAGCCCCGGGGACCTCGCGCCCCTGCTGGACGCGCTCGCCGCCGGCGTGGGGCGCGCGCCCGACAGCCGTACCAGCAGCCAGTTCACCTTCCTGGACGGGATGCTGGACTGGTTCGGGTGCGCCGACAGGACAGTCGAGCAGTGCCACACGGTCGGCTACTCGCCCGAGGCGGTGATGCCGCGCGGCGGCTTCATCCTGGACCGCAGCAGACTCTTCAGGACCGGCCTGCCGAGGACCGGGATCAGTGAACTGCTCTCCGCTTTCACCGCCTCGCCACGAGCGGGCCAACTCCGGTTCGTCCAGGCCCTCTCCCTCGGCGGCCGGGCCAACACCCTGGACCGCACCGCGACGGCCTACGTCCACCGGGACGCGGAGTTCACGCTGAACTGGACGGTGGGCACCACGGCGGCGAGCCCGACCCAGGAGGAGCAGGACGCTCTGCGGGCCTGGATCGACGGCGGCTTCGCCGCAGTTGACCCCCACTCCCTGGGGGAGACCTACCAGAACTACATCGACCCTGCTCTGCGGGACTGGAAGCGGTCGTACTACGCGGAGAACTATGAGCGGTTGGCGTCCGTCAAGCGCGCGTACGACCCCGAGGGCTTCTTCCGTTTCGCTCAGGCGATCGCCTGAGCGAAACCGTCCCGTCGGTGGTCAGTCGGGCCGGGGGCCGTCGTCCGGGGCGTCACCCGCGTTCTCGATCAGCACGCGGGTGACGCCCTCGAAGTACGGCAGGACGTCCTCAAGTGAGGCCGAGTTGAGCGCGGGGGAGCGCAGGGCCGTGCGCATGATGCCCATGCCCAGCAGACAGGCCACCAGCATCTCCGCACGCAACGCCGCGTCCTCGCCCTTGACCTGCTTGATGAGTTCCTCGATGTGCGCCGCCGCCTGTGCCTCCTGCTCCAGGCGGTTGCGGGCGGGCGCGTGCGAGGGCGACCGCAACAGCATGACCAGGGGATGCTCGCCGGCGAACTGCTCCCACTCCTGGAAGACAACGGACTTGAGCATGCCGACCGGCAACGCGTCCAGGGGCCCCGACATGATCTCCCCGAGGACCTGGTGATCGACGCACGCCTCCTCGAACAGGGCGCGCTTGGAGCCGAAGTACCGGAAGACGAGCGCGGGGTCCACGTGGGCGTCCTGGGCGACGTCGCGCATTGTCGTCCCGTCGAAGCCGAGCCGGGCGAAGCGCACGCGCGCCGCGTCGAGCAGGGCTGCGCGGGTCGCGGCGCGGTCGCGTTTGTGCGGCTGTGGGGCGGCTGCCATAGCGGTACTCCCTTGAGTCATCAAACGTTGACATGGTAGCTCAAGGGCGCCTACGCTGAGCTTGTCACCATCGGATGACTTACGGTTCGAGTTCCTGGCGTGGAAGGAAAGAAAAGCCATGCAAACGGTCGTCGTCACGGGCGGAACGGATGGCCTGGGCAGGGGAATCGCCCTGCACTATCTGAGGGCGGGTGCCAGGGTCCTGGCCATTGGGAGCACGCCCGCCAAGGGTGAGGCATTAATCGAGGAGGCGCGTAAGATCTCGGCCGCCGACCGGGCCCACTTTCTTTCGGTCGACCTCACCTCGATCGCGGCCACCTGGCGGCTGGTGGAGGAGATCGAGAACACCTATGCTTCGGTGGACAAACTTGTCCTGTGCGCGCAGCGCTACAAACTCTTCGGGAAGCGTTCCGTGACGCCGGAAGGGTTTGAGCACAGTTTCGCCCTCGCCTATCTGAGCCGGTTCATCCTGAGCTACGGCCTGAGGGACGCGCTCCAGTGCACGAAGCAACCCGTGATCATGAACGTGGGCACCCCCGGCGTCGGCCTCGGAAAGGTCCACTGGGACGACCTTCAGCTGGAGCGCGGCTACAACGGCAACAGGGCGACCCTTCAGTCCTTCCGCGCCAACGACCTGCTGGGCGTGGGCTTCGCGGCGACCCAAGGCAACGGCCCCGTGACGTACATCGGGTACAACCCCGGGGTGGTCTCCACCGGTATGCCCAACTCCCTGCCGCTTCCCCTGAGGCTGATGACCAAGGCCACGTTCGCCGTCGCGGCGACGCCTGTGGGCAAGGCGATCAATCCCATGGTCGAACTCCTCGACAATCCGCCCGCCGATCCTTTCCTGGCGCGCTGGAAGAAGAAGCCGGTGGACATCAGCGGAAAGGCTTTCGACCCCGAGGACGCTCTGCGCCTTAAGGGCATCACGGAGCAGTTGGTCGGTGCGCGGTGAACTCCCTCATACCACCGTTTCCCGCCGGCCGGCTCCAGCAGCTGGGATATGTGGTGGAGAACCTCGATGACGCGGTCGAGCAGTTCTCCACGACATTCGGAATTCCGCGCTTTTTCGTGTGGAAGAACCTGGCCGCCGACATCACCGAGAAAACGTTTCGAGGTAAGTCGGCCGATTTTCAGTTCTCGTGTGCCTTCGGATATTCCGGCGACATGATGGTGGAGCTGATCCAGCATCACTCCGGCGAGAGCATATTCCAGGAATGGCTCGACAAAAAGGGCCCCGGCCTGCACCACGTCTGCTTCCTGATGAGCAGCCTTGAGCAGTTCGACGCGACCGTCGGGCAGATGGCGGCCCATGGGCACCCCGTCGCCATGTCGGGTCGGTCCGGGGACGCCCGCTTCTCCTACGCGGACACGGTCGAGAGGTACGGCGTCTTCACCGAACTGGCCTACGGTCCCCCGGAGTTCCTCGCGGCGTTCGACCGCATCAAGGCCGGGGACTTCTGACCGGCACCTCAGATCCGGACAGTGCGCCAGCAGCGGCCACAGGCTGGGGCATGAAGTGTTCCCCGCCGATGCATGGATGAAGGCGCGAGCTCTCCGGATTACACCACCACCGCATCGACCGGCACCGCTCAGGCGTCTTCGTGGTCGAGGTCAACACCGAGCGGTGGCTGGAGCGTGACGCGCTGGCCCACTTCGGTGTCCGGCGCTCGGCGTCGAACCGCCATGGGCGCCGTTCACCGGTGCTGCGCCGTGCCCAGCTCGTCGGTGTACCGGGCGAGGGCGTCCTCGGCCGTGGGGGCTGGGCCGAACAGCTGCTCCTGGCGGCGGGGGTCGGCGACGTAGCGGCCGCTGTCGAACCAGCCGAACATCGCGGCCATGTCCTTGACCAGGGGCATGAAGCGGCCGGCGACGGCTCCTGCGGCGCGGGCGACGACGGAGGGGACGGCCCACACCTTGATCTTCTTTCCGGCCTGGTTGCCCATCAGGTGGGCCATCTCGCGCATGCTGACCGGACGGTCCCAGCCGATGTCGACGCGCTCACCGTTGTCTGCCTCGGCGTCGACGGCGGCCGCCAGGTAGGCCGCGAGATCGGAGGTGTGGACGAAGGTCAGCGGGACGGTGGTCTTGCCGATCCACATCAGGCGGCCCTTGTCGATCGGGTTGCCCGCCATGGTCGCGATCTGGTCGAGGAAGGCCCCCGGGCGCAGTGCGACGAACGGGACGCCGAGCTGTTCGAGCTTGTCCTCGGCGAGCTTCTTGTGCCAGAAGTGCGGGACGTGGGGCGTCTGGTCGCTGGTGAGGATGCTGGTCAGGACGAAGCGCCGGATGCCGGCGCGGTGGGCGGCCTCGGCGAGGTTGGCGTTGCCGACGGTGTCGATGTCGTGGGCGTTCTTGCCGCCGCGGGTGTAGCCGGCAGCGGTGGTGATGACGGCATCGGCGCCGTTCATGGCGGCGACGAGCGAGTCGAGGTCGAGCATGTCGCCGCGGGCGATCTCGACACCCCGGCTTTCGAGCCTGCTCGCGTCGGTGGTCGGCCGGACCAGGGCACGGACGTTCTTGCCGTGCTTGTGCAGTTCGTCGACGACCTTGCCCCCGAGGGAGCCGGTCGCACCGACGACGAGGACGGGGAGGGGGGTGGTCATGGGGGTCTCACTTTCCATCACGTCAGTAGTGGGGGATTGGGTGGGCGGGGCAGTGGTGGCCGCGGACGTTGGTGATGCGTCCGTCCTCGATGTGCGGCCGGCCGGCGACGGTGAAGGGCTCGCCGGCCCGCGGGGGTGTTGCCCTGCCCCCGAATGAGTTCCGTCCTGCTTCCACCGGAACAGCTCGCGCTTGCCCCTGACGCTGAGGCCCCGCTCACCCCCGTTCCCCCTGACGCACTCGTGAGCCGAGCGTGCTGCCAGCACTGTCCACTTCGCAGGAACGCCGGAAACGCTTCCGCACTCCAGGCCGGAACCGGGGTGCAAGCCGAGGGGGTTACTCGGACTCTTCTTGCGGAACAGCGCGCCTGTTGATGGCGTCGGCGATGGCGTAGGCGGTGCGGACGAAGGACTCTGCCTGCTGCGGCGACAGGTTCTGCGCGGAGGTCTCCTCCAGGGCCTGCCACATGGCTGCGATGGGCTCGCGCATGGCACGGCCCCTGTCGGTGAGGTGGACGATCATGACGCGCCGGTCGTGTTCGGCCGGCTCGCGGATGAGCAGGCCGGCGTCCTGCATGCGGCGTAGGGACTTGGAGACGGTGGAGTGGTCCAGGCCGACGCTTTCGAGCAGCTCGGACTGGGTCTGGCCGTCCCGGTCCAGGAGTTGCATCAGCAACAGTTCCTGTCCGGGATGCAGGTCCATCTCGCGGAGCATGGCGGCGGCGCGGGCCCGGTGAGCGCGGGCGAGCTGGAAGATCGCGTAGCTCATCGGCCCCTCGCTGGCCGTGCTGGGGGTGCGGGGTGTGGGGGCGGGCATTCGGTTCCTCAGACGGCGTGGGTGGGGTAGTCGGTGTAGCCGGCCACTCCGCCGCCGTAGAAGGTCGCCGGGTCGGGGGTGTTCAGCGGCGCGTCAGAGCGTAGCCGCTCTACCAGGTCCGGGTTGGCGAGCGCGAGGGCGCCGACGGAGACGAGGTCGGCAGTGCCGTGGTCGATGTCCTTGGCGCGGGTGGGCAGGTCGGTGCCGGCCCGGTTGAGGATCAGCGTGGTCGGCCACAGCGCACGCAGGGTGCCCAGCAACTCCTCGTCGCCCGCGTGCATCACGTGGAGGTAGGCGAGGCCGAGCGGGCCGAGGGCGCGCAGGAGCGCCGGATACAGCTCGGCGGTGTCGGACTCGGCGATGTCGTTGTAGGGGTTGCCGGGGGAGATGCGCAGGCCGGTACGGTCGGCGCCGATCTCGTCGGCCACGGCAGCGGCGACCTCGACTGCGAAGCGGATGCGGTTGTCGAGGGAACCGCCGTAGCGGTCGGTGCGCTGGTTGGTGTTGTCGGACAGGAACTGGTGCACCAGGTAGCCGTTGGCGCCGTGGATCTCCACGCCGTCGGCGCCTGCCGCGACGGCAGCCGCTGCGGCGCGGCGGAAGTCGTCGACGGTCGCCGCGACCTCCTGCGTCGACAGAGCACGGGGGGCCGGCATCTCCTGGGGCCCGGACGCGGTGAACATCGCGCCCTGCGGTCGAATCGCGGAAGGGGCAACCGGCTGGCGCCCGTGGGGGGTGTTGTCGGGGTGGGCGATGCGTCCGGTGTGCATCAGCTGGATGACGATCCGTCCGTCGGCCGCGTGCACGGCGTCGGTGACCTTGCGCCACCCGGCGATCTGCTCGTCATTGTGGATGCCGGGGGTGAGGAGGTAGCCCTGGCCGTCGGTGCAGGGCTGGGTTCCCTCGGTGATGATGAGCGCGTGCGAGGCGCGCTGGGCGTAGTACTCGGCGTTCAGCTCGGTCGGTACGCCTTCAGGCGTGGAGCGGTCACGGGTCATGGGGGCCATGACCAGGCGGTGCGGGAGGGAAATGTCACCGACGGTGGTCGGTGTCCACAGGGAGTTCAGCATGAATGGTCCTTCGGTGATGAACAGGTGGTGATCAGGAAAGAGGGGGCGTGCCGGAAGGAGAGTCGGGCGTGATCAGTCGACGGTGAGGACGAGCTTGCCCCGGACATGCCCGGCATCGCTGACCTGCTGAGCCGTGGCGGCCTGATCGAGCGGGTAGGCGGTGACGGTGGTGACGACCTTGCCGGTCGCGGCATCCTGCGCCAGGGCGGCAAGGTGGGCGGCCGAGCGTTCCTGGCCGCCGCTGGCGAAGGTGATGCCGAGCTGGTGTGCGCGGAAGTCGGCGATGGTGACGATGCGCTCGGTGCCGCCCCGCAGGGCGATGGAGTCCTCAAGGGCCCCCTTCCCGGCCACGTCGAACACCGCGTCCACGCCGTCGGGGGCCAGTGCCCGGACCCGCTCGACCAGGCCCTCGCCGTAAACGGTCGGGGTGGCGCCGAGCGAGGCGAGGTAGTCCTGGTTGGCGGGGCCGGCGGTGGCGATGACACGCGCTCCGCGGGCGGTGGCGACCTGGACCGCCAGGGTGCCGACCCCTCCGGCCGCGCCGTGCATCAGCACGGTCTCCCCGGCGGCGACGCCGAGCAGGTTCAGGACCCGCTCGGCCGTCTCGCCCGCCACCGGCAGTGCGACCGCGTGCTGCCAGTCGAGGCCGGCGGGCTTGGGAGCCACGGTGGTGGCCAGCGCGTACTGGGCGTACGAGCCGGTGTCCGACCAGCCCAGCACCTCATCGCCCACCTTCACGTCCTGCACGCCCTCACCCAGGGCGTCCACCACGCCGGCGAGTTCGTGACCGGGGACGGAGGGGAGCGGCGTGGGGAACACGGCCTCCAGTGCCCCGGAGCGGATCTTGCCGTCCAGCGCGTTCAGCCCGGCCGCCTTGACGCGGACGCGGATCTGCCCGGGGCCGGGCTGCGGGGCCTCGATGTCCGCTTCGTGCAGCACTTCCGTGCCTCCGAAACGGTCGAACAGGATGGCTTTCATGACGACTCCTCTCGCGTCACCACCCCTTTAGGTGGCTAGACACATAACGAACGTAACAGCAAACATGTGGCTAGCCAAGTATTTGCTTCCGCTCGGGCTGCGCAAGATCGGTCGCGGCCGCGTCGGTTACCTCGGGATGGCGGTCGAGGCGGGAGGCGCCTCGCCGGAGCGCGCCTTGCGCGGCCAAGGGCTGCCTCGACTGGAAGCCGGACGACCGGGCCGGCCAGACCCTGGCGGTGCGCTGTTCCCTTCTGGTTCAGGGCCCGGGTCAGCTCGCGGTTGGCCGCCCGGGCGGCCTCCAGCTCCGCTTCCCTCTCCTCCGGCCGCGCCAACAGCTCGGTGTTCGCCTGCTCCAGGCGGGAGACCTGGCGCTGAAGCGCGACGAAGCCACCCATCGACAGGCCGAGCAGATCGACCCGGTCGAGACCGAGAGCCCGAATGAACAGCACTGCGTCGCGAGCCATCGCCTCGATCGTGTCCGGCGTGGAGAGGCCCGATCCGCCAACTCCGCCGTTGTCGAATGCGATCACCCGATAGGTGAAGTCCACACCCTGAACGGACACGGGGTGGGTCGCCGCGTTAGCGGTCCTGAGGGCACTTCTCGTTGAACTTCTCGTTTCCTGAGGCGATGTCGTCCCGGTGCTCGTGGGCACTTGATCGCCCGGCCGAGCGACTCCGTCATGTCATCCTGACGACGACCTTTCCGGTCTTCGCCCGTCCCGCCTCGGCGTACTCCAGCGCTTCCGGGGTCGATTCGAAAACAGGAAGGAGTACGCGACGTTGCGGCGGCGGGTACGTCGCCGGGTCCGGAGGCTCAGCGCGCCCATCGCGAATCGGATGATCGGATTCGCCCCCAGCTCCCTGCCGGAAGCGGGGTCGGGAGGACCCGCGACGCTGATGACGCCTGCTTCTTGTAGTCGACGACGAAGCGAGTGGGCGGCAACGGCATCCGAGGGCGTGCTGTCGAGCGCGCACCATCGTGGAGTCGACGGCGACGACCCCGTCGAGGTCGCCCTCGGCACCTGCCTGTGCGAGCAGAGCGGTGAAGATCGATTCCCACGTGCCGTCGATCGTCCACATTCGCAACCGTCACCCCGTGCTCACCGGCGAGACCCGCCGGACAGGCCCTGCGCGCGGCCCAGTTGGCAGTGCCGGGACGCCGCCGGGTTGCCGGTGCCGGCACCCCGGAGAACTCCCGTCATCGCAGGTCGCAAGGCACACCTTCGTCGCAAGGTGCCCGCGGGCTTTCACCGGTCCCTGGACTCATCTTCAAATAGTGAGCACAAATTCCACACACCCCTCTCTTCAGACGGGCCCCGATGGTCTAGATTGACCGTGCTTCGCAAGCTGGGACACGGGGCGACAAATGCTGATCCATGGGTCCGATGCTACGGACAGTCAGCAGCTGCGTGTCCGGTGCCAGGCGTGGGGGTGATCAATTCTTGGAGCCCGAGAGGGGCTTGGGGTGCGGGGAGCACCCGAGGTTTCGACGGGTTCCGGGGCGGGTTGTTCACGTAGCGCTGAAGTAGCCGGGACGGCACACGCGGGGGAGGGACCTCCCGCGGGGAGGGACAGCGCGGTGCGGGGGGGCGGGGGGCCTCCCGAGGGGAGGAAGCGTGCGGGGGGCGGGGGCCTCCCGGGGGGAGGAACGGTGTCAGTCGACCACGTCGTACCACTGGGGACCGGGGGGTTTCTGTGCGGCAGGGGGGATTAGTCGGCCCATTTCCGTCGGCGCGCGAGCGTCTTGCGAATGGGGCGATCAGCCAGTCGGTGAATGACTGGGAGCAGCGGTACCGCCGTACCGTGATCATCAGCGATACCGTGGCCACCGCCTTGGTGGTGGGGGCGATCGGCAACTTCTTCGGGGCCCGGGACGCGGCCAACTGGCACGAGAAATGGGGAATTCTCGCCTTCTGCACCGAGCTGCTGGTGCTGGGCGCGTTGGCGGTGAGCCGGTCGTGGGCTCCGGCCGTGCTCGGTCAGGGCGCAGAGGAGTTCCGGCGGCTCGGACGCGCACTGTTCACGGCGACCGTCGTACTGGCACTCGGCGGGATCGCCCTCACCTCGCGCAACATCAAGCTCTGGATCTTCGTCGCGATCCCCGCGATCGCGCTCGTCACCATGACCGCGCGCTATCTGCTCCGCCTCAAGCTGCACAGACAGCGGAAGGAAGGACGGTGCCTGAGACCGGTGCTCGCTGCCGGGAGCCCGGCCACCGTGCGCGACCTGATCAACCGAACCCGCAAGTTCCCGCACCTCGGCTGGCGGGTGGACGCGGTGTGCACGACGGACGGCCTCGGGTTCGACGGAGACCAAGTGGACGGAGTGCCGGTCGTCGGCCGGCTGGCGGACGTCGCCCACCACGTCCGCCGCGACGGTTACCGCGTCGTCGCGGTCACATCGGACCCGCACTGGTCACCGGACCGGCTTCAGCGGCTGGCCTGGAACCTCGAAGGCAGCGACGCCGAGATGATCGTGGCCCCCGTGCTGATGGAGGTGGCCGGCCCGCGGCTGCACGTCGACGGGGTGCTCGGCATACCGCTGCTGCGGGTCAGCATGCCGACTTTCACCGGGGGCCGCCGGTCGATCAAAGGGGTCGTCGACTGGATGGGCGCGGCGATCCTGCTGATGCTGCTTTCGCCGCTGATGGTTTTCGTCGCGCTGCTCGTGCTGGTGGACAGTCCGGGCGGGGCGTTCTACCGACAGCGCAGGGTCGGCAAGAAGGGCCGCGAGTTCACCATTCTCAAGTTCCGCACCATGGTCACCGGGGCTCACGGGGCACGTGCCGAGCTGGCCGGCCGCAACGAGGGCGCAGGGCTGCTGTTCAAGCTTCACCGGGATCCGCGGGTGACCCGGGTGGGAGCGGTGCTGCGCCGGTACTCGATCGACGAGCTCCCGCAGCTCTTCAACGTGCTCACCGGATCGATGTCGCTCGTCGGCCCGCGACCTCCGTTGCCGGAGGAGTCCGCCGCGTACGGCCCGGACATCCGGCGGCGGCTGCTGGTCAAGCCCGGGCTCACCGGTCTGTGGCAGATCAGCGGACGCAGCGACCTGCCCTGGGAGGAGGCGGTCCGCCTCGACCTGCGGTACGTGGAGGACTGGTCGCTCGCCCTGGACGCAGTGATCTTGTGGAAGACGCTGCGTGCGGTGCTCCACGGGCAGGGGGCCTATTGATGCGCGGGGGGCGTCGTTCGGTGCACGCGCGAACCGCAGGCCGGAAAGGCCTGCCTGGGGGGAGGGACGGATCATGAAGGTCAGCGTTTTCGGGCTCGGCTACGTGGGCTGTGTGTCGGCCGCGTGCCTGGCCAGCATGGGTCACGAGGTCATCGGCGTCGATGTGAACCAGGTGAAGGTCGACCTGGTCAACGACGGCAAGGCCCCGGTGGTCGAGGAGCGGATCGGCGAACTCATCGCCGAGGTCGTGCGGACCGGAGCGCTGCGCGCTACCGACGACGTCCGCGAGGCGATCATGGGCAGCGAGGTGTCGCTGGTCTGCGTGGGCACGCCTTCGGAGCCCAACGGCAGCCTGTGCACCACGTATCTGGAGCGGGTCACCGAGCAGATCGGCGCCGCGCTGGCCGAGCGGGGCGGGCGGCAGACCGTCGTGTTCCGCAGCACCATGCTCCCGGGCACCTGCCTGAACCTGCTGGTACCGATCCTGGAGAAGTACGTCGGCGGCACGGCCGGGGTGGACCTGGGGGTCGCGGTCAACCCGGAGTTCCTGCGCGAGGGCACGAGCGTGCGGGACTTCTTCGACCCGCCCAAAACCGTCATCGGCGAGCTCGACCCGGCAAGCGGCGACGCGGTGGCGGCGCTGTACGACGGCCTGCCCGGCGAGGTGTTCCGGGTGCCGATCCCGACGGCCGAGGCGATCAAGTACGCGGACAACGCGTTCCACGGCCTCAAGATCGGCTTCGCGAACGAACTGGGCGTGGTGTGCCAGGCGCTCGGGGTGGACTCGCACCAGGTGATGGACGTGTTCCTGGCCGACCGCAAACTGAACGTCAGCCCCGCCTACCTGCGGCCCGGCTTCGCCTTCGGCGGCTCCTGCCTGCCCAAGGACCTGCGCAGCCTGGTCCACGCGGCACAGCGGGCCGACATCTCGGTGCCCATCCTCGCCCACGTGCTGCCCTCCAACTCCGCCCATCTACAGCGCGCGGTGGAGCTGGTCGAGCGCACCGGCAAGCGCCGGGTGGGAATGTTCGGGCTGTCCTTCAAACCCGGCACCGACGACCTCCGCGAGAGCCCGCTCGTCGAGCTGGCGGAGCGGCTCTTCGGCAAGGGTTACGACCTGAAGATCTACGACGCCAACGTGAGCCTCTCCCGGCTGCTCGGCGCGAACCGCGAGTACATCGAGACCCGGCTGCCGCACCTCGGGCAGCTGCTCGCGAACTCCGTCGACGAGGTGCTCGAGCACGCCGAGGTGTGCCTGGTCGGAACCAGAGATCCGGCCGTGCTTGCGGCGCTGCCGCATGGCGACGGCCCGGTGATAGTCGACCTCATCCACCTTCCCGACGCCGAGACGCGGCGGGCCGAACCGGGGTACGTGGGCCTTGCTTGGTGACACATCTCTTGATGAAACGGTCGGCGGTGACCGGCCGGACCGGCGCGCGCTGATCCTGGTGGAGAACCTCTCGGTGCCGTTCGACCGGCGGGTGTGGCAGGAGTGCACGACGCTGCGCGACGCGGGCTGGGAAGTGCACGTCATCTGTCCCCGGGGGGAGAAGCGGGACACCGAGCCGGAGGCCGTGATCGACGGGGTGCGCATCCACCGCTACCCGTTGCGCGCGGCCACCGGAGGACCGGCCGGCTACCTACGGGAGTACGGGTCGGCGTTGTGGCACACGGCCCGGCTGGCCCGCAAGGTCGGCCCGGTCGACGTGGTCCACGCCTGCAACCCGCCCGACCTGCTGTTCCTGCCGGCACTGTGGCTGAAGCGGCGCGGCGCGCGGTTCGTCTTCGACCAGCACGACCTGGTACCCGAGCTGTACCTCTCCCGGTTCGACCGCGGTGAAGACCTGCTCTACCGCGCCGTGTGCGCGCTGGAACGGCGGACCTACCGGGCCGCGGACGTCGTGCTCGCCACGAACGAGAGCTACCGGGATGTCGCGATACGCCGTGGCGGTCAGCGACCCGAGGACGTGTTCGTGGTGCGCAGTGCGCCGGCCATCGAACGGTTCCAACCGGTGCCGCCCGAGCCGGAGTTGAAGCGCGGCAAGCCTCATCTGCTGTGCTACCTCGGCGTCATGGGCCCGCAGGACGGTGTCGACTACGCCTTGCGCGCCCTCGCGAAGCTGCGCGACGAGTTGGGGCGGACCGACTGGCATGCGGTGTTCGTCGGCGCAGGCGACGCCTTCGACGCGATGGTGGAGCTGTCCCGGCGGCTCGGTCTCTCCGAGCAGGTGCAGTTCACGGGGCGCATACCGGACGCCGATCTGGTGCGCTACCTGTCCACCGCGGACGTGTGCCTTTCTCCCGACCCGCGCAATCCGCTCAACGACGTGTCGACCATGAACAAGGTCCTGGAGTACATGGCGATGGGCCGGCCGATCGTCTCGTTCGACCTGAAGGAGGCGCGAGTCTCCGCCGGTGACGCCGCCCTCTACGCGCCCGCCAACGACGAGGCCGAGTTCGCCAAGCTCATCGCGTTGCTCCTCGACGATCCGGAGAAGCGGGCCCGGATGGGCAAGATCGGCCAGGAGCGGATCGGCGGACCGCTTTCCTGGCGCAACTCGCAGGCGTCACTGCTCGCCGCCTACGCCGCTGCCTGCGGTGACCGCACTCCGGTGCCGGCGGGCAAGACGGACCGAACAGGGAAGAGGCCGCGGCGTTGAACGAAGACACGATCCGCCTGGTCACCATCGGGCGGATTCTCCGCCGGCGCTGGCGGCTTCTCGCCGTCCTCACCGTGGTGGGCGCACTCGTCGGCTACGGCGCCTCGGTGCTGCTGTTCCCGCCGCGCTACACGGCGTCGGCCTCGGTGCTGCTGCCGGGGCAGTGGGAAGAGCGCGAGCTGCTGACTCAAGTGGACATCGCGACCAGCTCGTCGGTGGTCGACCGCGCGGCTGCCAATCTCGGCTGGAAGGGCGTCAGCGGCAGCGAGCTGCGGGACAGAGTGACTGCCAAGGCCGCCGACGGGAACATCATCAAGATCTCGGGTACGGCCGACACCCCGGAGCGCGCGCAGCAGCTCTCCGACCGAATGGCCCAGCAATTCGTCACCTTCGCCGCGCAGATCGCAGGCGGCAGCACCGACGCGACCACGGGGCTCGACGCGCTGCGAAAGAAGGTGGAGGAGACCAACCGCGGCATCACCGACCTGGCCGATGCCGCTGATCCAGGGCAGACCGTGGAGAGCGTGCAGGCGCGCACCTCACTCGAGAAACTGCGCACCTCGCTGGAAGAGGCCATGACGAAGCTGGACCAGGCCGACCCGACCAACAGCAAGGCGGGCATGGTCGTCATGGGGCCGGCCGCCCGGCCGACCGGCGAGGCCCCGCCGACGAGGATGCAGTTCATCGTGGCCGGGGCACTGCTGTTCTTCCTGTTCGCGATCATCGGCCATCTCGCCGCCGCACGGATGAATCGCCGACTGCGCACCGAACCGGAGATCACCGCGGCGCTGGGCTCGGCGCTCCTCGGCACCGTCGACGTGCTTGGTGAACCGAGCGCGCACCGGTCGGAAGACGGGGGCCCACCGGCCCGGATCCGCCGACTCCTTGGCGTCGACACCCGGTGGGACGTACCGACCCCGCAGAGGTCCGGCGACGAGGCCGGCAGGCGGATCCGCTACCGGCGGGTGTGCGCTCGCCTCCGGGACCAGCTGCCGGCCCCCCGGCGGCTGCTGGTCGTCGTACCGGACGGCGACGAGATCGCCCGCCGGGCCGCCGGGCAGCTCGTCGCCGAGGCCAAGAGCGATCCACTGTTGCGGGTGGTGGAGGTTTCGGTGGACCGGCCGACAGTGCCGGACCGCGACATCGAGTCCGGTGCCCTGGTCGTGCTCAGCGCGGGCAGCTGGACCGCCGAGGAACTCGCCGGCATCGCCGAGGCGTGCGCGGACGCCAGGCATGAGGTCGTCGGTTTCATCGTCGCCGGCACGGTCCGGGCGGCCCAGCCGACGCGGTCCGCCGGCCATCCTCCGGACAACGCCACTCCCGCGCTCGCGGTTCGCGGCCACGCGACGGGAGGTTCAGCGTGACGACGAGCACGACGTCGGAGCCGTCGGCAGCTCCGCTCTTCGACCTTCAGGGGCTGGTGGTGGCGGTGCGCAGGCGCCGCCGCCTCTGGTACGCCATGGCGCTGCTGGGGCTGCTGGTCGGCGCGGCGGTGGCGGTCCTGCTGCCGCCGCCGCCTAGCGCGGTGACCAAGGTGCTGGTCGCGCATGAGGAGGACCAGCCGAACGACACCGGAACACTGATCCGCACCGACGTAGAGCTGCTCGGGACCACGCGGATCGCCGAGAAGGCCCTCCAGTCCCTCAAGTCCCCGGAAAACCCGGAGGACTTCATGCGGGACTACCGGGGGACCGGCTTGACCAACAACCTGCTACAGATCGAGGTGACAGGTGACAGCGACGCTGAAGCGGTGTCCCGGGCCAGGGCGTTGGCGGACGCGTTCGTCGCGGACCACGTGCGGCGGATGCAGGAGGCCGCGCAGGCCGAGGCCAAGGCCCTGAGCGACCAGCGTGACCGCATGCGGGACGAACTCGCCCAGGTCAACGAGGAGATCGGGGACAGACCGCCGGAGAGCGACCCGACGGAGTCGGCGAGCATCGAGTCGCTCTTCGCCCGCCGGGCGGAACTCAACTCGCGGATCGCCGATTTCGACCAGCGTGCCGAGGAAGCGCGCACCGGTACGCCCAAGGTCATCGCCGGCACGCAGATCGTGGACGCCCCGCGCGCGATGCGGCACTCCTTGCCCAAGGCCGTCGTCACCAATGCGGCCATCGGACTCGTCCTCGGACTCGTCCTCGGGCTCGCGCTGGCCGCCGTAGGCACCGTGGTGGCGGACCGCCCCGTGCTGCGCCGGGACATCGCGGCGAACCTGGGCGCCTCGGTCATCGCGGAGCTGCCCCGCCGGTCGGGCAGGCTGTGGCAGCGCCGACGGACCCGGGCGGCACGCGAACGGCTCACCTTGTCCCTGGCCCGTACCGTACGTGGCTCCGCGGAACCGGTGTCGCTGCTGGAACTGGGCTGCGCCCGCAGCACGAGCGTGCTCGCCCTGGATGTCGCCGGGGCACTGGCGCCGGACGGGCCGGTGGTCATCGTCGATGGCCTGCCCGGCCCACAGCTCGCAGGCCGCCGCTCGAAGCCGGGAGCCCCAACCGTGGTCAGCGGCGAGCGTGCCGAGGCCATGTCGCCTCACGAGCGCCGGTTCGGCGTCGGCTCGGTGGCGCCCGGCACGGCGTGGACCGACCTCCAGTACCTCGGCACCCGGACCGTGCTCGTGGTGCGTGCCGGGCACGGCAGCGCCGCATGGCTGCACACCGTGACGAGGCAGCTCGCGGACCAGCGCATTCCGGTGATCGGTGTGGTGCTGATCGACCCCGATCCGCGTGACCGGACCGACGGCACGCTGTGGAACGGGCTGCACACCGCGCTGCGAGGCCAGAGCGAGCGGGTGGTCCGGCAGAACGGTGGGGGTACCTCCCACGCCGTTCAGGCAGTGGGGGAGGGCCATCGGCCGGCGGAGCGCCAGCCGATGTGGGCCGCACGGGTCCCGGACAACGACCAGGAGGCGCGGTAGGTCATGTGTGGCATCGCAGGTACTTACCGATGGCCGGACGGGAAGGTCGTGACCGACCGGCTCACCGATACCCTCGCCCACCGAGGTCCGGACGGGGCGGGCCGGTACGGTCACCCCGTCGGTGACGGCGAAGTGCAGCTCGGGCACCGCCGGCTGGCGATCATCGACCTGTCCGAGACCGGCGCCCAGCCGATGGTCTCGGACGGCCTCGCCCTGACGTACAACGGCGAGCTGTACAACGCGCCCGAGCTGCGCGCCGAACTGGCAGCCGCCGGGGTGCGCTTCCGCGGCACCTCCGACACCGAGGTGCTTCTCGAGGCCTGGCGGCACTGGGGCACGGACTGTCTGCCCCGGCTGCGCGGCATGTTCGCGTTCGGGATCTTCGACGAGCGAACCGGTGAACTGGTGCTCGCCCGCGACCAGTTGGGCATCAAGCCGCTGTTCCTGCTCCGGCGCGGCGAGGGCCTGGTGTTCGCCTCCGAGCTCAAGGCGCTCGCCGCCGCCACCGGCGGGTCGCTGGAGGTGGACCATGCGGCGCTGGTGGCCTCGCTGCTGTACTACTGGGTGCCGGACTCACGTTGCGCGTACCGCGAAGCGGAGAAGCTCCCACCGGGGAGCTGGCTGCGGTGCCGGCCTGACGGCCGGGTGGAACGCGGCCGGTACTGGTACCTGAAGGACGTCGCCGCCGAGGGCCGGGAGCGGGCCCGGGCCGGCGAGCAGCCGGATATCGCCGCCATCGTCGAGGAGTCGACTCGGCGCCACCTGCTCTCCGACGTACCCGTGGCGACCTTCCTCTCCGGCGGCCTCGACTCCAGCTGGCTGACCGCGCTGGCGGCCCGCGACCGCCCCGGGATCTCCGCCTACACGATCGGGTTCCGCGCCGAGGACGCCAAGTTCGAGGCGATGCCGGACGACCTGCGCTATGCCCGCCAGGTTGCCGAGCGGTTCGGCGTCGACCTGCACGAGATCGAGATCGCTCCGAACGTGCTCGACCTGCTGCCGCAGATGACGCACCACCTGGACGAGCCGATCGGCGACCCCGCCGCGATCAACACGTTCCTGATCTGCGAGGCCGCCCGGGAGGCCGGGGTCAAGGTGATGCTCTCGGGGATGGGCGCCGACGAGCTGTTCGCCGGTTACCGCAAGCACCTGGCCAACCTGCTCGCGCTGCGCTACCAGCGCGTCCCGCGGCCCCTGCGGCGCGGACTGTCCGCGGCCGTGGACCGGCTGCCGGTCGCCACGGCCCGCCGGGGGTACCGGTCGGTGCGCTTCGCGAAACGGTTCCTCTCCTTCGCCGATCTGCCGGAGGAGACCGCGTTCCGGCGCAGCTACACCATGTACGACCAGGACGAGCTGCTCGCTCTGGTCAACCCGGACTTGGCCGGGACGGTCGACGACGTGCTGACCGAGCATGCGGACATCTACGAGGACAACGACCTCGACGACTTCGTCAACCGCATGTGCCTGGGAGACGCCCGGATGTTCCTGCCGGGCCTGAACCTCGCCTACACGGACCGCTCCAGCATGGCCGCCTCGACCGAGGTGCGGGTGCCGTACGTGGACGTCGAGGTGGTCAAGGCGGCGTTCGCCGTGCCCGGTGATCGCAAGATCGTCGGACGACAGGGCAAGGCCGTCCTCAAGGAGGCGGCCACCTCGATCCTGCCCCGGGAGATCGTCTACCGGCCCAAGGGCCTGTTCAGCGCCCCGCTGCGCGCCTGGATGAGCCGGGATCTGGCACCGCTGGTGCGCGAGGTGGTCAACGACGGCGTGCTCGTCAACTCCGGGATCCTGCGCCGCGACGCGCTGGCGCGGATGGTCGCCGAGGACGCCGCCGGGCAGCGGGACTTCTCCAAGCATCTGTGGCATGTGCTGACGCTCGAGTACTGGTATCGCGACGCGACCTCTGGCTCCGGCCAGAGCAAAGCGGCTTGACGGCGTGGAAACAAGAGGAGCTCGGGTGAAACAGGTTGTGCAGAACTACAAGAGCGGCGAGCTGGCGGTGCTCGACGTGCCGGCGCCGGGCTGCAAGCCGGGCGGTGTGCTGGTGCGCACCGCCTACTCGCTGATATCCACCGGAACCGAGCTCATGAAGGTGTCCGAGGCCGGCATGTCGATGCTGGGCAAGGCCCGCTCCCGGCCGGACCAGGTGGCCAAGGTCATGCAGAGCGTGGCCACCAACGGGGTGCCCGCCACCTATCGCAAGGTGATGGGCAAGCTGGACTCCTACACGCCGCTGGGCTACTCGCTGTGCGGGGTGGTCGAGCAGGTCGGCTCCGGGATCGACGATGTGAAGGTCGGCGACCTCGTGGCCTGCGCCGGCAACGAGCACGCGCTGCACGCCGAGCTGAACTGGGTGCCGAAGAACCTCTACGCCCCGGTGCCGGACGGCCTCGCGCCGCGGCACGCGGCCTTCGGCACCGTCGGGTCGATCGCGATGCAGGGCGTCCGCCAGGGCGAGCCGCAACTCGGCGAAGTGGCGCTGGTCATCGGCCTCGGGCTGATCGGGCAGCTGGTGGTGCAGCTCCTCACCGCGTCGGGGGTCCGCGTCGTCGGGGTCGACCCCGACCCGGTGCGCTGCGAACTCGCCGAGCGCGTGGGCGCCGCGGCCTGCGGCGATCCCGCGTCCGCGGCCGTGGAGGCCGCCGTCGCCGAACTCACCGGCGGTCACGGCGTGGACCAGGTGTATCTGGCCGCCGGCGGCGGCAGCAACCAGCCCGTCGAGCTGGCCGCCCGGCTCTGCCGGGACCGCGGCCGGGTCGTCGACATCGGCAAGTGCCGCCTGGACCTGCCGTGGAACGCGTACTACGAGAAGGAACTCGACGTCCGCTTCTCCCGCTCGTACGGCCCCGGGCGCTACGACCCGGAGTACGAGCTCGACGGGCGCGACTACCCGATCGGCTACGTGCGCTGGACCGAGCGCCGCAACCTGGCGTGCTTCCTCGATCTCCTCGCCCGCGGCCGCGTCGACGTGGAGCCCCTGGTCTCCCACATCGCCGACTTCGATGACGCCGTCGAGACGTACCAGAGCCTGAAGGACGGCGACCTGAAGGCCGTGGCCGTGCTGTTCCGGTACCCCGCACACACGGAAGAGGCGGAGGCCCCGGTGGTGTCCGTGCCCCAGGTGCGCCGCAGCGGCGGAGCGTCCACCCCGGCCCGGTCCGCGCAGACGCCGGTGCGGCTCGCGTTCGTCGGCGCGGGCAACTACGCGACGTCGATGCTGCTGCCGCACCTGACCCAGCGCGACGGCGTCGAGCTGTCGACCGTCGTCACCACGACGGCGCTGTCCGCGGCCAACGCGCAGCGGAAGTTCGGCTTCGCCGAGGCGACCACCGATCTCGACGCCGTGCTCGGCGACAAGTCCATCGACGCGGTGTTCGTGGTCACCCGGCACAGCTCGCACGCCGAACTGACCCGCAGAGCACTTCTCGCCGGCAAGACCGTGTTCGTGGAGAAGCCCTTGGCCCTCACCGAGGACGAGCTGACCGGCGTACTCGCGGCGGTGGAGGAGTCCGGCAACGACCGGCTGCAAGTGGGCTTCAACCGTCGGTTCGCGCCGCTGCTGGGGGAGGCCAGGCAGCGGTTCGGCACCCGGACCGGTCCGGCGAGCCTCCGCTATCTGGTCAACGCGGGCCGGCTCCAGCACGGCAGCTGGTATCTCCAACAAGGCACCGAGGGCTCGCGGTTCGCCGGCGAGGGCGGACACTTCATCGACACGGCGAGCTGGCTCCTCGGGGCCGATCCGGAATCGGTGTACGCGGTCGCCACGTCCGGCAACGAGGACCTCCAGGTCGTACTGCGCTACCCGGACGGATCCACCGCCACCATCAGCTACGTCACCACCGGCGCACCCGGCTTCCCCAAGGAGACGCTGGACCTGGTCGCGGACGGCAAGGTACTGCGACTCGACGACTTCGTCCGTGCCTCGCTGTTTGTGGACGGAGGGGGCGGCCGTAAGAAGTGGGTCAGTTCGCGACTCCCCAAGGCCCGGGACAAGGGCCAGAACGCCGAACTGGCCGCGTTCATCAAGGCCGTGCGGACCGGCGGCCCGATGCCGGTGCCGCTGGAGTCGCTGGTCGCCACGACGGCGGCCACCCTCGCCGTGCAGGCCGGCCTGGCGGGCGGCGTGCCGGTCACGTTGGCGAGTGCGCGATGAGCATGAGCGCGGGCTGGTACCTGCGGCGGCTGTCCCGGATGGGACCGCGGGAGGTCGGCGGCCGGGCGGGCGACGCGGTGCGCAGGCGGCGGTGGCGGTCGGCGCGGCCGAACTGCCCGAGCGTGACCGGCGCCCGGTTCACCGCCGTACTCCCCGCCGGGACGATCGCCGCGGTGCCTCCGGACGCGGCGAAACGTCTCATCGCCGAGGCGGACCGGCTGATGTACGGCCACGCCGAGTATTTCGGCGTGGTACGCGACGACCTGGACGACCCGGACTGGTGGTGCGACCCGAAGACCGGGCGCCGGGCTCCGTGGGGGTACGCCTTCGACGTGCCGTACCGGAACGAGGACGCGGTCGGCGACATCAAGCAGATCTGGGAGCTGTCCCGGCATCAGTACCTCACCGTGCTCGCCGCCGCCTACGCGGTCACCGGGAACGAGCGGTACGCCGAGCGGGTCGCCGAGCACCTGCGGTCATGGTGGGCGGCCAACCCACCGCTGCGCGGCGTGCACTGGATCAGCGGCATCGAGCTGGGCATCCGGCTGCTGTCCTGGGTGTGGATCCGCCGGCTGCTCGACGGCTGGCCGGGCGCGGCCGGTCTTTTCGAGGACAACCCGGTGGCGCTGAAACAGATCTGGCACCACCAGCGCTGGCTGGCCGCCTTCCCCAGCCGGGGTTCCTCGGCGAACAACCACGTCATCGCCGAGGCCGCCGGGCAGTTCGCGGCGGCCTGCGCGTTCGGTTGGTTCCCTTCCTCGGCGCGCTGGCGGGCCGGCGCGCTGCGGTCGCTGGAGCGGCACCTGCGCGGCAACACCTTCGGCTCCGGCCTCAACCGCGAGCTGGCCACGGAGTATCACGGACTTGTGCTGGAGCTCGGCCTCGCCGCGGTGGCCGAGGCGGACGCCGCCGATGTGCCGGTCCCCGCGTCCATCCGGCTGGTGCTGCTGCGGATGACCGACGCGCTCGCGGCCATCGTGGACAGCCGGTTGCGGCCGCCGCGCCAGGGGGACGCCGACGACGGGCACGGCCTGGTCCTGGACGGCGCTGGCACCGACCGCTGGGCCTCGCTGCTGGCCACCGGGGACGCCGTGTTCGGCCGGCTCGCCTGGTGGCCGGCGGTGACCGGCACCGATGTGCGCACCCCGCTGCTGGCCGCGCTCATCCGGCCGTACGCGAAAGACGGAACCGCACCGGCCGTGACCCGACCGGCAAGCCGGCCTGCCCACTTCGCCGACGCGGGCATGACCATCCTGCGCGGCCGTGCCGGCGACCGGGAGATCTGGTGCCGCTGCGACGGCGGTCCGCACGGCTTCCTGTCCATCGCCGCGCATGCCCACGCGGACGCGCTGTCCGTGGAGGTACGGCACGACGGGGTCGACGTGCTCGCCGACCCGGGGACGTACTGCTACCACGGGCAGCCCGAGTGGCGGCAGTACTTCCGCTCGACCCTCGGCCACAACACCGTGCAGCTGGACGGCGCTGACCAGTCCGTCTCCGGCGGCCCGTTCCTGTGGACCCGGCAGGCCCGCAGCCGCGTCATTGCCGCGGACACATCCGAAGAGGGTGTGGCCCGCTGGTGCGCCGAGCACGACGGTTACCAGCGCTCCGTGCACCGCCGCCGGGTGGAGCTGACCACCGCGAGCCAGGAACTGCGGGTGGTCGACGAGGTGAGCGGTCCGCGCCGGGACCTGAGCCTGGCGTTCCACCTCGGCCCGGCGATCGCCGCGGACCTGGTGGGGAACCGGGCCGTGCTCAGCTGGACCCGGGACGGCGAGGAGCGCTCCGCGGTGCTCGACCTGCCCGGGCAGCTGTCCTGGCGGGCGCATCGCGGCGAGAGTGACCCGCCGCTGGGCTGGTACTCCGCCGGCTTCGGGCGCAAGGAACCCACCACAACGCTGGTCGGCACCGGCTTCGCCGACGGCGCGGAGGGCTTCACCACCGTGCTCAGGTTCCGGGGCTAGGGGGGCGCGTGGGGATCAAGAGGCGGCACTGGGCGTTGGCGGCGGCACCGCTGGCGCTGGCCCTGCTGACGGCGACCGGCTGTGAGAGCACGCAGGGCGCCGAGAGTACGCCGGACGCAAAGCCGACCGCCGCGCCGTCCACGCCCGTGGCCCGGGTGTGCGCCAAGCCCGCGGCCGGGCCGGCGAAGGCGCCGGCGGGCGCGGTGACCGTCGACCCCGCGGTGGTCGGTGACCTGGCGGCGAAGACCGAGAGCAGCCCGCCGAACACCACGTTCTGGCTCCGACCGGGCAAGCACAGGCTCGACCCGGACCGCTACGCCCAGGTCATCCCCAAGGACGGGGACCGCTACCTCGGTGCGCCGGGCGCAGTGCTCGACGGCGGGAAGAAGAACCAGTACGCGTTCGGCGGCAGCGCCCGCAACGTCACCATCCGCTACCTGACCGTGCAGCGTTTCGTCGCGCCGCACGACGAGGGCGTGGTCAACCATGACTCGGCCGACGGGTGGGTGATCGAGCACGCCACGATCCAGTACAACTCCGCCGCCGGGCTGATGGCCGGTGCCCGTCAGCAGGTCCGCGCCAGCTGCCTGCGCGAGAACGGCCAGTACGGCATGAACGCGTACCAGGCCAAGGGCCGCATCACCGGCCTGGTGGTCGAGGGCAACGAGATCGTGGGCAACAACACCGGCGACTGGGAGCGGCGGCGGGAGGGCTGCGGCTGCACCGGAGGCATCAAGTTCTGGGCCGTCAACGGCGCCGACGTACGCGGCAACTGGGTGCACGACAACCGCGGAACCGGATTGTGGGCGGACACCAACAACAACGACTTCCGCATCGAGAACAACGTGATCGAGGACAACGACGGCGCCGCGCTGATCTACGAGACCAGCTACAACGCGGTCATCAGGAAGAACACGATCCGGCGGAACAACTGGGTCGAGGGCCGCAGGGAAGCCGAGCGCGGCGACAACTTCCCGTACGCGACCGTCTATCTGTCCGAGTCCGGCGGCGAACCACGGGTCAAAGCGCGTACCGACAAGATCGAGGTCTACCGGAACGTGCTGGAGAACAACTGGTCCGGGATCACCCTGTGGGAGAACGCCGACCGGTTCTGCAACAGCCCGGCCAACACCTCGTCCGGTGACTGCACCTTGCTGGTGCGGGACACCGACAGCTGCGCGAGGCCGGCGATCGCCAAGCCGCCGCTGTACGCCGACTGCCGTTGGAAGACCCAGCGGGTGGACATCCACGACAACCGCTTCGTGCTGGACAAGTCCGTCGTCAAGTGCACGGAGAAGTGCGACCGCATGGCGGTCCTCGCCAACTACGGCACCTATCCGGACTGGTCGCCGTACCAGGGCGAGCGGGTGGCTGAGGCGATCACCGAGAAGCAGCACAACCGCTGGCACGACAACGTCTACCTCGGGCCTTGGCAGTTCGTCGCCCAGGACCAGAGCCAGGTGCTCGACTTCGGGCAGTGGCAGGGCACGCCCTACCAGCAGGACGCCGACAGCACCCTCGACCCTCGGGCCGGTGGTTGAGATGGGCGGAGACCTGCTGCGCGGTGCGCTGCCGGGCGGACCGGACACGGCGGGCACCCGGCCCGGCGCCGAACCGCGCCCGGCCGGCACACCGAAGATCGTCGGCATCGTCTGGGGGCTGCTGGTCCTCAACACGCTCGGCTCTGCCGGGGCGAAGACGATCATCCCGCTGCCCCGTTCCCTCATCCAGATGGTCACCATGGGCGCGCTGGTCGCCGCGTTCGCGCTGGCGCTCTCGGTCAATCTCCGGCTCCGCATCCGACCCAGTGCCTTCGTGCTCCTGCTCACCCTGCTGCTGGTGCCGAGCGTGATCTCCAGCGTGAACCTGGAGTCCGGGTTCGGCGCGCTGTTCCGCTGCGCCCGGCTGGCTCTCTTCATCGGCACGCTGTGGCTGCTCAGCCGCTGGTGGGACGGCAGCCTGACGTTCGTACGGCACCACATCCGGATGTACTTCGCGGTGCTCGGGTCGGTGGCCGCCGGCCTGGTCATCTCACCGGGCGCGGCCCTGCCCGAGCTCTATGGCGGGCGGCTGGTCGGCGCGCTGTGGCCGCTCCCCCCGCCGCAGATCGGACAGTACGCCGCGGTGATCATCGGGCTCACCGTGCTGCTCGTAGTGGGCCGACGGATCGACAGGGCCGGCGCGGCGGTCGTCATCGTGCCGTCATTCGTCCTGCTCGCGCTGACCCATACCCGGACGGCCACGCTCGGCATGTTCATCGGGCTGGCGTTGGCGATCGGCTCGCTCATCCTGACCAGCGCCGCCGCCCGCCGGTTCTTCACCTGGGCGGTGCTGTGCGGCGTGGTGGCCGCGGTGGGGTTCGCCTCCGCGCTACGGGCGTGGTTCCTGCGCGGACAGAGCCAGGAGTACCTCACCAGCCTCACCGGCCGGGCCAAGGTCTGGGACGCCCTGCTGGCAGCGCCCCGTACGGCCGGGGAGAAGGTGTTCGGCATGGGCCTGGGCGACAAGTCGTTCGGTGGGCTGCCGATCGACAACAGCTGGCTGGCCGTCTACCAGGAACAGGGTCTGATCGGCGTCACTTTGGTGGCGGCGATCATCATCGTGCTGGGCGGCGTCGCACTGCTGCGGCCACCGTCGCTCCAGCGGGCCTGCGCGATCTTCCTGATCAGTTACTGCGCGATCGCGTCGTACACCGAGGCCGGCCTCGGCGACGCCTCGCCGTATCTGCTGCATCTGGCCCTGGCCGCCTCGCTCCTCGCGGCACCTGCCGCGGCCACGCCCCTCTCGACGTCCGAAGCCCCTCGACGGCACATCCCGCGATGGGCCCGGAAATCGGAGGTGACCTGAGCATGCACGTTCTCGTGGTGCACAACCGCTACAACTCGGCACAGCCGAGCGGCGAGAACAAGGTCGTCGACCAGGAGGTGGAACTGCTGCGCACGGCCGGCCATCGGGTCGAGGTGTTCGAGCGGCGCAGCGACGACATCGCCGCCCGGTCCCTGCTCGGCAAGGTTGCGGTGCCGCTCCTGGTGCCGTGGAACCCGGCGGTCCGCAAGGAACTCGCCGCCCGGCTTCGCACCGAGCGGCCGGATGTGGTGCACGTCCACAACGTCTTCCCTCTCCTGTCGCCCGCGGTCCTGGCCGCCTGCGCCGACGCCGGCGTGCCCGCCGTGGCCACGCTGCACAACTACACCCAGGTCTGCCCTCCCGGCACGCTCCAGCGGGACGGCCGGCCGTGCACCGAGTGCGTCGGCTCCGCACCACTGCCCGCCGTCCGGCACGGCTGCTACCGGAACTCCCGCCTTGCGACGGTGCCGCTCGCGGTCAGCCTGTCGGTCAACCGGCGGCGGTGGTGGTCCGGCGTGGAGCGGTTCTTCTGCATCTCCGCGGCGCAGCGCGACGTCCTGGTGCGGTCCGGCATGCCCGCCGAGCGGCTGGCGGTGAAGCACAACTTCGTGCCGGAGCCGGGCGTCCGCCGAGAGGGCACCGGAGAGCATCTGCTCTATCTCGGCCGGCTCGCGGAGGCCAAGGGCGTGCGCCTGCTCATGGCCGCGTGGGACGAGATCGCGGCGAGCGGCGGTGTGGGCGTGCCGCTCGTGATCGCCGGCACGGGGCCGCTGGAGCGAGAGGTGACCGCCTGGGCGGTGGGCCGGGACGACGTGCGGTACGTCGGCCTGTACGACCCGGCCCAGTGCCGACAGGCCATCGCGCGGTCGGTCGCCGTGGTGGCTCCCTCGACGTGGCTGGAGGCGTTCGGCCTGGTGGTCGTCGAGGCGATGGCGGCAGGGGTGCCGACCGTCGCCGCCGGCCACGGCGCCTTCGTCGAACTCGTCGAGGACGGGGTGACCGGGCTGCTGCACCAGCCGGGCGAGGCCGCCTCGCTCGCGTCCTGCATACGCCGGATCGCGGCCGAGCAGGCCCGCAACCAGGAGATGGGCCAGGCGGCCCGGCGCCGTTACGAGCAGGGTTTCAGCCCGGCCGTCGGCCTTGAGCGCCTGGTGGATGAGTACCGCACCGCGATCGCGGGTCGGTCAGTACTGGCTCGCGGCGGGGACACCCACGCGAACAGGGGGGATGGGGACAGTAGATGACACGATGCCGACTCTGCGGCTCGGCGACGCTGGCGAGCGTCGTCGATCTGGGGGCGACCCCGCCGTGTGAGAGTTTTCTCGCCGCCGACCAACTGGACCAGCCGGAGCCTGCGTACCCGCTGCACCTGCGGGTCTGCACCGACTGCTGGCTCGCGCAGATCCCTCCGCTGATCACGCCGGAGGAGACGTTCAAGGAGTACGCGTACTTCTCCTCGTACTCGACCTCCTGGGTGGAGCACGCGCGTACCTTCGTCGCCGACGCCGCACAGAGGGTGGGTCTCGGCCCCGACGCCTTCGTGGTCGAAGTGGCCAGCAACGACGGGTACTTGCTGAAGCACGTGGTGGACCGGGGGATCCGCTGCCTCGGCATCGAGCCGTCGGTGAACGTCGGTGCGGCGGCGCGGGACGCGGGTGTGCCCACGCTCACGGAGTTCCTGTCCCCGGACACCGGATCGGCCGTCCGCGCCGAGCACGGCCCGGCGGACCTGGTCGTGGCCAACAACGTGTACGCGCACATCCCCGACGTCGTCGGGTTCACCGAGGGGCTGCGCGCCCTGGTCGCCGACGACGGCTGGGTCTCCATCGAGGTGCAGCACCTGCTGACCCTGATCGAGGAGAACCAGTACGACACGATCTACCACGAGCACTTCCAGTACTACACGGTCGCGTCCGCGACCCGGGCCCTCGCCGGCGGCGGACTCGCGCTCGTGGACGTCGAGTTGCTGCCCACGCACGGCGGCTCCATCCGGCTGTGGGCCCGGCCCACCGAGGCGGCAGGCGAACCAGCCGGGCGGGTGGCCGACGTACTGGCCCGGGAGAAGGCCGCCGGGCTCCAGGAACTGTCCGGGTACACCGAGTTCTCCGCCCGGGTGGCCAAGGTGCGCCGGGACCTCCTCAAGTTCCTCATCACAGCGGCCGAGCGCGGCGAGACGGTCGTCGGCTACGGCGCACCGGGCAAGGGCAACACCCTGCTCAACCACTGCGGCATCCGGCCCGACCTGCTCCCGTACACGGTCGACCGCAACCCCTACAAGCACGGCAGGTTCACCCCGGGCACCCGCATCCCGATCCTGCCGCCCGAGCAGATGGCCGCCGACAAACCGGACTACGTCCTCGTCCTGCCGTGGAACCTGCGCGCCGAGCTGGCCGAGCAGCTGTCCTTCGTGCACGAGTGGGGCGGCCGACTGGTCTTTCCCATCCCGGAACTGAGCATTGTCGAGGTGAAGTCATGAAGGTCGTTCTGTTCTGCGGCGGTTACGGGATGCGGATGCGCAACGGAACCGCCGACGACGTGCCCAAGCCGATGGCGATGGTCGGCCCGCGACCGCTGATCTGGCACGTCATGCGCTACTACGCGCACTTCGGGCACACGGAGTTCATCCTCTGCCTCGGGTACGGGGCCCACCACATCAAGGACTTCTTCCTCAACTACGAGGAGACGACGTCCAACGACTTCGTGCTCAGAGGCGGGCGGACCGAGCTGCTGTCCACCGACATCTCGGACTGGACGATCACGTTCGCGCAGACCGGCATCGAGTCACCGATCGGGGAGCGGCTGCGCCGGGTGCGCCACCACCTGGACGGCGACGAGATGTTCCTCGCCAACTACGCCGACGTGCTCACCGACGCCCCGCTGCCGGTGATGATCGACCGGTTCGCCCTGCGCGACGCCGGTGCGTCGATGATGGTGGTGCCGCCGCAGTCCTCGTTCCACTGCGTGGACCTGGGCGAGGACGGCCTGGTGGGGGGCATCACCGCGGTGAGCGACATGCCGCTGTGGGAGAACGGCGGCTACTTCGTACTCCGCCAGGAGGTCTTCGACCACATACCGGAGAACGGGGACCTGGTCGCCGACGGATGCGCCCAACTCGCCAAGCAAGGGCGGTTGGTGGCACATCAGCACCGCGGCTTCTGGAAGCCGACCGACACCGTGAAGGAGAAGGCCGCACTCGACGCCGCCTACGCCCGCGGCGACCGCCCGTGGGCCGTCTGGGAACGGGACGCCGCGAGAGTGGGGACCGCGTGATCCGGCTCGGGGCCGGGCGCCTTGACCGGATCGTCGCGGTGGGCGCGCACTGCGACGACATCGCCATCGGCGCCGGCGGCACGCTGCTGACGATGTGCCTCGCGCACCCCGGTACCCGCGTCGACGCGCTGGTGCTCTCCGGCGGTGGCAGCGAGCGGGAGCAGGAGGAGCAGGCCGCGCTCGCCGCCTTCTGCCCGGGCGCCGACCTGCGCCTGACCGTGCTCAAGCTGCCGGACGGCCGGCTGCCCGCCCACTGGGAGGAGGCCAAGGCCGCGGTCGAGGAGCTGCGCGAGCGGACCGAGCCTGATCTCGTGCTGGCCCCGCGTACCGAGGACGCGCACCAGGACCACCGCGGCCTGGCGAAGCTGATACCCACCGCATTCCGCGACCACCTCGTGCTCGGCTACGAGATCGTCAAGTGGGACGGCGATCTCGGCCGTCCGGCGGCGTACCAGCCGCTGTCACCGGAGATCGCCGAACAGAAGGTGCGGCTGCTTCAGGAGCACTACCCCTCGCAGCGGCACCGGCCCTGGTACGACCGGGAGGCCTTCCTCGGCCTTGCCCGGATCCGCGGTATCGAAAGCCACGCGCGCTACGCCGAGGCGTTCGCCGTCACCAAACTCACGCTCAACCTGGGGGAATGAACAGTGCGCGTACTACTGACCGGACATCAGGGCTACCTGGGCACCGTGATGGCCCCGGTCCTCGCGGCCGCCGGGCACGAGGTCGTCGGCCTCGACGCCGGCCTGTTCGCCGACTGCGTCCTCGGCCCGCCGCCCGCGGACCCGCAGGGACACCGGGTGGACCTGCGCGACGTCACGGCCGAACACGTGGCCGGAGCGGACGCCGTGATCCACCTGGCCGCGCTGTCCAACGACCCGCTGGGATCGCTGGCGCCGGAACTCACGTACGACATCAACCACCACGCGTCCGTACGGCTGGCCCGGCTGGCCCGCGACGCGGGAGTGCGGCGCTTCCTGTACGCGTCGACGTGCTCGGTGTACGGCGCCGCCGGCGGCGACGGCCTGGTGACCGAGGACGCCCCACTGCGCCCCGTGACGCCGTACGCGGAGTCCAAGGTGCGGGTGGAGGACGACCTGCACGCGCTCGCCGACGGCGACTTCAGCCCGGTGTTCATGCGCAACGCCACCGCCTTCGGCTACTCACCCCGGCTGCGCGCCGACATCGTGCTGAACAACCTGGTGGGCCACGCGCTGCTGTCCGGCGAGGTGTTGGTGCTCTCCGACGGCACCCCCTGGCGCCCGCTGGTGCACGCGGTCGACATCGCACGGGCCTTCTCGGCCGCGCTGACCGCGCCGCGCGAAGCGGTGCACGACCGGGCGTTCAACATCGGCAGCGAGATCAACAACGTCACGGTCGCCGAGATCGCCGAGCAGGTCGCCGAGGCGGTCTCCGGCGCGAAGGTGGTGATCACCGGGGAAAACGGTGCCGATCCGCGGTCGTACCGGGTGGACTTCGCCCGGTTCCGCGCCGCGATACCCGGCTTCGACTGCGAGTGGACGGTGAAGCAGGGCGCGCTCGAACTCGCCGACGCCTACCGGAAACACGGGCTGACCCGGGAGGACTTCGAGCAGCGCTTCACCCGCCTTGCCGTGCTGCGCGCGGCGTCCGACGCCGGCGCCGTCGACGACACCCTGCGGCGGCGCGGATGACCGCGGTCGGCGAACAGCCGATGACCTCGGCCGGCGACGAGATGTACGCGCTGGTGGAGCGGCTGTACCCGCTGTGCCGGAGCATCACCGGCGACGGTGTGCGCGCCACCCTGGACATCGTCGGCGAGTACATCCCGCTGCAACGGCACGAGGTGCCGACCGGGACGCAGGTGCTCGACTGGACGGTGCCGCAGGAGTGGAACATCCGGGACGCGTACGTCGCCGACAGCGCCGGCAACCGGGTCGTCGACTTCGCCGCGTCCAGTCTGCACGTGCTCGGCTACAGCGTGCCGGTGTCGCAGACCATGCCGCTGGCCGAACTCCGCGAACACCTGCACACCCTGCCGGACCACCCGTCCTGGGTGCCGTACCGCACCAGCTACTACAAGCCGGAGTGGGGGTTCTGCCTGGCCCAGGAGACCTTGGACGCGCTGCCGGACGGCGAGTACGAGGTGCGCATCGACTCCACACTCACCGACGGGCACCTCACCTACGCCGAGCACGTGGTCCCCGGGCAGGTCTCCGACGAGGTGATCGTCTCCTGCCACGTCTGCCACCCGTCGCTGGCCAACGACAACCTGGCCGGCATCGCGGTGGCGACGTTCCTGGCCCGGGCGCTGGCGGAGCAGACCCCGTACTACACCTACCGGTTCATCTTCGCGCCCGGCACCATCGGGGCCATCACCTGGCTGGCGCGCAACGCGGAGCGGGTGGAACGGGTCAAGCACGGCCTGGTGCTGGCCTGCGCCGGTGACCCCGGCCAACTGACGTACAAGCAGAGCAGGCGCGGCGACGCGGAGATCGACCGGGTGATGCAGTACGTGCTCGAAGCCTCCGAACGCCCGCACCGCGTCACCGAGTTCACTCCGTACGGCTACGACGAGCGGCAGTTCTGCTCGCCCGGGTTCGATCTCGGCGTGGGCTCGCTCACCCGGACCCCGTACGCCTCCTACCCCGAGTACCACACCTCGGCGGACAACCTGGACTTCGTCTCCCCGGAGGCGATGGCCGACACGCTCGCCGTCTGCCGCGAGGCGTCGGCCGTCCTCGACCGCAACCGGCGGTACCTCAACCTCAGCCCCTACGGCGAACCACAGCTGGGCCGGCGCGGGTTGTACGACGCGCTCGGCGGCCGCAGCGACACCAAGCAGGCCCAGATGGCCATGCTCTGGGTGCTCAACCTGTCCGACGGCGAGCACAGTCTGCTGGACGTCGCCGAGCGGTCCGGGCTGCCGTTCGGCGCCGTCGTCGGCGCGGCCGACGCGCTGCACGGCGCCGGGCTGATCAAGGCATGACGCCGATGACCACCGAGGGGGAGAAGCGGACCGCCGCGCGGGCCATGGTCGGCCGCCTGTCCTGGGGCCTTGCCGACCAGGCGGTCTGCAGCATGACCAACTTCGCGGTGGGCATCTACGTGGCACGCTCGCTGGGCCTTGTCGCCTTCGGCGTGTTCAGCCTGGCCTGGGTGACGTACGGCGTGGTGCTCAGCGTCTCCCGTGGCCTTGCCACCGACCCTCTCGTGGTGCGGTTCAGCGGGGTGCCGGACGCGTCCTGGCGCGCGGCGGCGGCCCGGTCGTCGGGTACCGCGCTCGGTGTCGGCGCCGCCATCGGCGCGGTGTGCCTGGTGGCCGGGCTGAGCCTCGGCGGCCACGTGGGACCCGCGTTCGCCGCCCTTGGCGTGGTGCTGCCGGGGCTGCTGCTCCAGGACGCCTGGCGGTACTCGTTCTTCGCCGCGGGCACCGGGCGGAAGGCGTTCGTCAACGACCTCCTGGGAGGCGTCGCGCTCGTCCCTGCCCTGCTGGTGGCGGCCCGCGTGGGCAACGTGGAGGCCTTCGTGCTCGCCTGGGGCGCGGCAGCCGCGGTGGCCGCGGCGTACGGCTGCTTCCAGTCCGGCATCCGGCCTCGGCCGACCGAAGCGCGCGCGTGGCTGCGCGAGCAGCGCGACCTCGGCTACCGGTACCTGATCGAGAACGTCGGTGTCAGCGGCGCGTCCCAGCTGCGGGCGTACGGGCTCGGCGCGATCGTCGGGGTCAGCGCGGTGGGCGTGGTCCGGGGCGCCGAGCTCCTGCTCGGCCCCTTCCTGGCCGTGCTGATGGGTCTCTCGCTGGTCACCGTCCCGGAGGCGGCACGGGTACTGCGGCAGGCCCCGCAACGCCTCGCCAGGTTCTGCCTCCTGCTGTCCGGCGGTCTTGCCTCCGCCGCGCTGCTCTGGGGCGTGGCGCTGCTCCTGGTGCCCGACCGGGCCGGCGAGTTCGTGCTCGGCGACGTCTGGCGCTCCGCCTCCGAGCTCATCGTGCCGGCCGCCCTCGGTGTCGCGGGCTCCGGCCTCGGCATCGGCGCCGCGGCCGGGCTGCGCGCGCTCGCCGCGGCCCGACGCAGCCTGCGCGCCCAACTGTTCGCCTCCGCCTGCTACGTCGGCGGCGGGCTCGGCGGAGCGGTCGCGGCCGGCGCGATCGGCTCGGCCTGGGGCGTCGCCGCCGCGACCGTCAGCAGCTCGGCCGTGTGGTGGCTGCAACTGCGGTCAGCCCTGCGCGAGCGCCACCACACCCCCACACCCGAAGTGAGGATCTCATGACCGCCCAACCCAGGCTGAGCATCGGCCTGCCCGTGTACAACGGCGAGGAGTACCTCGCCGAGTCGCTCGACGCCCTGCTCGGCCAGACCTACGAGGACTTCGAGCTGGTCATCTCCGACAACGCCTCGACCGACGGAACTCAGGACATCTGCCGCAAGTACGCGGCTGGGGACTCGCGCATCCGATACGTCCGGCTGTCCCGGAACATCGGCGCCGCGCCGAACCACAACCATGTGTTCACCGAGTGCCGCGGCGAGTTGTTCAAGTGGGCCTCGCACGACGACCTTTACGCCCGCGACCTGCTGCGGCGCTGTGTTCAGGCGCTGGACGAGCGGCCGGACATGATCCTCGCGCACAGCGGCCAGGCGGTCATCGACGGCGACGGCAAGGTGAAGGTCCCCTACGAGTACGGGCTCGCCACCGACTCGCCGCACGCGCCGGAGCGCTTCCGCAGTCTGCTGTTCGAGCCCGGTGGCGACGACTTCTACGGGGTGATGCGGGCCGACGTACTGCGCCGGGTGAAGCCGCACGACAGCTACCACCACGCGGACCGCACGTTCGTCGCCGAGATCACCCTGCACGGGCCCTTCCACCAGGTGCCGGAGCTGCTGTACTTCCGCCGCGACCACCCCACCCGCGCCGAGCGGGCGAACCCCGGCAAGCGCGCACGGTGCGTCAACCTGGACCCGCGCCGGGCGGGCCCGCTGCACCCGACGCCCCGGCTGCTCGCCGAGTACGTCTGGGGCTTCGCCTCGGCGATCCGGCGCGCGCCGTTGTCCCCGGCCGACCGGCGCGCGTGCTACCGCCACCTGGCCACGTGGATGACCAGCCGGGTCCGGCCGGGCGCCGGCGAGCGGGTCGAGGACCGCGCCCCGGTCGACCCGGCCAGGCTCACCGTCTCCGTCGACGCCCTCGTCGCCGGCCGTGAGGGGAGGCAGGCATGAACTCCCCTGTGCGCGTCGGGGTGTTCGGCCTGCTCGGCTCAGGCAACCTCGGCAACGACGGGTCGCTCCAGGCCGTGCTCGGGTACCTCCGCGACGAGCACCCGAAGGCGGCCGTGGACGCCCTGTGCGGCGGACCCGAGGTCGTCTCCGCCCGGTACGGGATCCCCGCGACGCGGCTGCACTGGTACCGCGGGGAGTACCGGACCGCATCGCGTGCGGGCGCGATCGCGGGGAAGGGCCTGGGCAAACTCGTCGACGTCTTCCGCACCGCTGCCTGGGTGCGCAGGCACGACGTGGTGATGGTGCCGGGCATGGGCGTCCTGGAGGCCACGCTGCCGCTGCGGCCGTGGGGCTTCCCGTACTCGCTGTTCCTGCTCTGCGCGACCGGCAGGCTGTTCGGCACCCGGGTCGCGCTGGTCAGTGTCGGCGCCGCCGAGATCGGCAACCGGCCGACCCGCGCGCTGGTGCGCTGGTCGGCGCGCCTTGCCGCCTACCGGTCGTACCGGGACGCCCTGTCCCGCGACGCGATGCGGGCGATGGGCGTGGACACCGCGCGCGACGAGGTCTACCCGGACCTCGCCTTCGCCCTGCCGACGCCCCGTGCGAGCGCGCCCTCGGGCCCGCCGGGCCCGGTCTGCGTCGGCGTCATGGACTTCCACGGCGGCAACGACGACCGCGCCCGGGCCGAGGAGATCCACCGGCGCTATCTCGACGGGACAACTCGGTTCGTTCGCGCGCTCGTTGAGGACGGCAGACCGGTCCGCCTGCTCACCGGCGACGAGTGCGATGCGCCGGTGGTCGCCGCGATCCTCCACGCGGTGGACTCGCCGTTGGTCACCGCAGCCGAGGCGTTCTCGCTGGCCGACCTGATGAAGGAGACGGCGGCTGCCGACACCGTGGTGGCGACCCGCTACCACAACCTGATCTGCGCGCTGAAGGTCGGCACACCGACGCTCGCACTCAGCTATGCGGCGAAGAGCGACGCGGTCATGGATCGGATGGGCCTTGGCGCGTACTGCCACCCGGCTCGCGAGGTCGACGCCGACCGGCTGCTGGAGCAGTTCCGGGCGCTGGAGAAGCGATCGGCGGAGCTGCGCCAGACCCTCGCCGAGCGGAATCGGCTCGCCGCCCGGCAACTCGAGGACCAGTTCGCCGAGTTGACCGCGGCCCTGTTCCCGGCGACCGACCACACCCACGCCCACGCTCGGCAGGAGGCCCCATGAAAGCGACCGAAGTCCCGGAGATCGCCGGCGCGTACCTGTTCGAGCCGACGCCGTACGCCGACGAACGCGGCTTCTTCTGCCGCACCTTCGACGCCGACGTGTTCCGCTCGGTGGGCCTCGACCCGGACGCCTTCGTCCAGGACAGCGTCTCCCGCTCGGTCCGGGGCGTGCTGCGCGGCCTGCACCTGCGCTCCGGCTCGGGCGAGGCCAAGCTGGTGCGCTGCTCGTACGGGAGGATCTTCGACGTCGTCGTGGACCTGCGGCCGGACTCGCCGACGTACCTGGGCCGGGCCTTCTTCGAGCTGTCCGACGAGACGCAGAAGACCCTGTACATCCCGGCGGGGTGCGCGCACGGCTTCCAGGCACTGACCGAGACCGCCGACACCTCGTACCGGATCGACCGCCCGCACAATCCGGCCGAGGACGTGACGATCGCCTTCGACGACCCGGAACTCGCCATTGACTGGCCGCTGCCGGCCACATCGATGTCCGAGCGGGACCTGAAGGCGCCGAGCCTCGCCGAGGTCCTGAAGCAGAGAGAGAGCTGAAGTCAGCGTGGACACCGAACACACCGAAGAGCCCGAGGAGTTCCTCCTGCCCCGGTCGCGGGCGGCGAACGAGCGGCTGCACGCCCTGATCCCCGGGGGCGCGCACACGTACGCCAAGGGCGACGACCAGTACCCCGAGGACCTGGCCCCGGTCATCAGCCACGGCCGCGGTGCCCATGTGTGGGACATCGACGGCAACCGCTACATCGAGTACGGCTCCGGCCTGCGGTCGGTCAGCCTCGGCCACGCCCACCCACGCGTGATCGAGGCGGTGCGGCGGGAACTCGACCGCGGCAGCAACTTCGTCCGGCCGTCCATCGTGGAGGTCGAGGCCGCGGAACGCTTCCTGGCCACGGTGCCGACCGCGGAGATGGTGAAGTTCGCGAAGAACGGCTCCGACGTCACCACCGCCGCGGTGCGCCTCGCCCGCGCCGTCACCGGGCGCCCACGGGTGGCCATCTGCGGCGACCATCCGTTCTTCTCCACCGACGACTGGTTCATCGGTACGACGCCGATGTCCGCAGGCATTCCGGCGGCGACCACCGAACTAACCGTGGCGTTTCCTTATGGGGACCTGGCCGCCACGGAGGAACTGCTCACCCGGTACCAGAACGACATCGCCTGCCTGATCCTCGAACCGGCAGGCCACACCGAGCCCCCGCCCGGGTACCTCGAAGGCCTCCGTGAACTGGCCGACCGGCACGGCTGCGTACTGATCTTCGACGAGATGATCACCGGCCTCCGCTGGTCCGAGGCGGGCGCCCAGGGTCTGTACGGCGTCGTCCCCGACCTCTCCACGTTCGGCAAGGCGTTGGGCAACGGGTTCGCCGTCTCCGCGCTCGCCGGGCGCCGCGAGCTGATGGAGCGGGGCGGGCTGCGTCACTCCGGCGACCGGGTGTTCCTGCTGTCCACCACGCACGGTGCGGAAACACACTCCCTCGCAGCCGCGATGGCCGTCCAGACCACCTACGCCGAGGAGGGCATCACCGCGCGGCTGCACGCCCTCGGCGAGAGGCTGGCCGCCGGTGTCCGCGACGTCGCGGCCGCCATGGGCGTCGGCGATCACATCGTGGTCCGGGGCCGGGCCAGCAACCTGGTCTTCGCCACCCTCGACGAGAACCGGCAGCCGTCGCAGCCCTACCGCACCCTGTTCCTGCGTCAACTCCTCGCGGGCGGGGTTCTGGCCCCGTCGTTCGTGGTGAGCAGTGCGCTGAGCGACGCCGACATCGACCGCACCGTGGAGGTGGTGGCCCAGGCCTGTGCGGTGTACCGGAAGGCACTGGACGCCGCCGACCCCACGCCCTGGTTGGGCGGGCGGCCGGTGAAGCCCGTATTCCGCCGCCTGGCGTGACGTGACGTCAGCGACGCGCCCGCCGACCGGCGTCGGCCATCCGATCGACCTGCCGGTCGGCGACTCGGTCGACCAGCCATGCGGTCGCCGGTACCACCGCCAGCGCGGTGCACCAGCCGCCGAGGACGTCGGTCGGGTAGTGCGCGCCCAGAGCGACCTGCGCCCAGCCCATGGCGGCGCCGGCAACCAGCGCCGCGGCGAGCACGAGTGACGTGCCGGCCGTCCTGCCGAGGCCGAGCCGGCCGGTCGCGATCAGCGCCACCATGAGGGCGAGCGCGGTGATGAAGGCGGTGTGCCCGCTCGGGTAGGACAGGTTGTCGTCGCCGTGGATGGTGCGTCCCACCAGGTGCTTGAGCAGCGTCGCCGTCGCCACGGTCAGGCCGGCACCGGCGACGATGAGCGCCGCCGCGCGAGGACGCCGGAGCAGCAGGCAGCCTGCCACGGTGGCCACGACCAGCGTCGCCGCTCCGGCCGGCTCCCCCAGGAAGTCCGTGGCCAGAGCGACGTGCCGCCACGGCGGCCGCACACTGTCCGCCGTCGGCCGGATGATCCAGCTGTCCACCCTGCCGGGCTCGCTGTGGCCGGCGTACAGGACCCCGACCACGACGACCACCAGCGCGGCGAAGGCCGCGATCGGCCCGAGCCACGCGCGCAGCGACGGGGGCAGCACCGCGCTTCGTAGGGCCTGCGCGGCTGGACCGAGCAAGATGATGACCCCCCGTTGTGTCCGACCCACCCTCAAGCGACCATAACCGCCCCGCCCGCCGCTGGGCACTCGGGACTCAGCTGCACCTGCGTCCGGTGTTGATGCACTGGACCGCCTTGTTCATCAGCTTCGCGTCGAAGACGTTGATGAAGTCACCGTGGTCGGTGACCGGCTTGTGCTGCTGTTCGGGGAAGCCGTCCAGCGCGAAGAACGGACGGGTCTTGCCGTTGTTCTTGATGCTGGGCGCGTCCACGTCGTACACCAGGCGCTGCACCAGCTGCGGGATGGCCTTGAAGCCGGTCGGGCAGTTGCCGTTGGCGTCGGCGAAGGCCACGTGCGTACGGTGGTTGGCGCTGTCGATGTTCGTTCCGTCCCAGCAACTCTGGAACTTGAAGGTGCGCACCACGTCGCTGCCTGACGGGCAGAGGGGGTACTTGTCCTTCAACTGCACCTTGTTCTCGAAGCCGGTGCAGCTCCAGGAGGCGTTGGCGTTGGCCGTGCCGTTGACGAACGCCTTGGCGTCACCGGTGATGATGCGCAGGAACTTGGGCATCGCCACCACCTTGCCGCGGGGGCTGCCCACGAAGTTCAAGGTGGCCTGCTTGGCCGTCAGAATCCGGCCCGTGTTGCCCTCGGCGCCGCCGCCCTGCTTGTCGGCGTCGAACTCCTTGGTGCCGTCCTGGAGGCGCAGCACCGGCCAGTAGTAGGACGACTTGTCGCCCTTGTTCTTGCAGCTGGTCCCGGCCTTGGCGAAGTCCTGGTCGCTGGAGAAGGCGTCGTTGTCCTGGTTGCCGACGTAGTCGTGCACGTGGTGTGCGCCGTTGGTGACACCGGGCGCGACGATGACGTTGTCGCTGTTGTACAGCTTGTTGGCGTTCACCCCGCACTTGCTGGCGAAGACACCCTTGGAAGCCTTCGCCGACCTGGCCGACGTGCGCACATTGGACTTCACCTTGGTGATGTCCACGAAGTCGGCGGCGACGGGGCCGTTGCCGCTCACTCCGGCATTGGTGTTGTTGCCACCCGGGCTGGCGGTGGGCTGACCGGCGGTGGGCTGGTTGCCGGTGGCGCGCAGTGTGCAGGCCGCGAGAGCGTCAAGGCCCTGCGGCTTGGCTGCCACCCGGCCGATGGCGGTGGCGATCCGGTCGATCGTCGCCTTCCGCTTGTCCTTCAGCGGACCCACGATCGCGTTCTGGGCGAAGTTGGGGTCCTGCTGAATCGCCTTCTGGGAGGTGGAAAGGCGCTGGTATGCCTCGGATATCTGCTTGTCGAGGAGTGCCAGTTCCTTGTCGACCTGGGCCTTCGCCCGGGCGGGCACTGATGTCAACTGCTGGCCGACGTCGGGGCAGTCAATGGTGGAGGTTCCAGCCGCGAGCGCCTGGTTCTGGGCAGAACTCTTCGGCGCGCTGGTCTCGTCGGCCGAGGCGTAGATGTTGACCGCCACCAGTCCACCGGCTCCGATGGCCAGTGCGGCCGCCGCGCCTACCGCCCGGCGGGCAGTCTTCGATCTCTTTCGCGTGTTGCGTCTCATCAGGCCTCTCAAGGACATCTCCGGAGCCGGCAGGACTTCCGGCGTGGGTGGAGCGCGTCCTCAGATACGGATGTGCGCGCCGATTACTCAGCGCATTCTCAGGTTCGTGGGTTCCTCCATCCGTAAACGGGGCATGAGTGCCCATCTTGGGCCTCCTCCGAAACGCTACTGTCGAGGTAACCTGTCAAGTAGGATTTGGAGGTTAGCGTGAGGGTTGTGCCGTCGATGACGAACGAACGACTGCTGCTGGACCTGCTGAACACCACCCCCGTAGTCGAGGGTCGCCCGCGCGACGAACTCGCCGACGTCGATGCGGGGCGGAGGTGGCTTGCGGACCACGACCAGCCGGCCACCGCCGAGGAGTGGGATGCCGTACGTGAGGCGCGTTCGGTGCTTCAGGCCGTGATCCGCGGTGGACGGTCCTCGGAGTCCCTGGCACCCTTTGTGGCCGACGTCAGTTCTCGGCCGACGATCGCAGGGGACGGCATCGCGTGGGTTCTGGACCTGCCTGAAGGGCGAACCGCCGCAGCCAGGGCCGTACTTGCGTGGGGCGCCCTCAGTGAATCAAGCCCCGGGAGGCTGCGTGCGTGCGCCAATCCGGAGTGCCGGCTGTTCTTGATCGACCACAGCAGGCCGAACACGGCCCGGTGGTGCTCGATGGCCGTCTGCGGCAACCGTATGAAGGCCCGGCGGCATCACGAGCGGAGCCGGAATGCCTCGTAGCCGATTTCCCGGGGTCCGGACCGGTGTCCTAGTTGCCTTTCCACCCGTCGACCGGTGATGACAGTGACCTCTTCAGGAACCCACGGATGGCGCTCGCGGCGGCGTCCAGGTGGCTTTCGAGCAGGAAGTGCCCGCCGTCGAGCAGGACGATCTCGGCGCCCGGAGCGTCATCGGCGAAGGCGAGCGCGCCCTCGGGGCGGAAGATCTCGTCGTTGCGGCCCCAGACCGCCAGCAGCGGCACCCTGCTGTCGCGCAGGTAGGCGTGCAGCTTCGGGTACAACGGGGGGTTGCCGCCGTAGTCGGCGAACAGGGCCAGCTGCACCAGGTCGTTCCCCGGCCGGGACAAGAGGGCGAAGTCGTGCTGCCAGGTGTCAGGGCTGACCAGGCTCTCGTCCGGCACGCCGTGCAGGTACTGCCACCGCGTCACCTCCAGGGTCAGCGCATGGCGGATCGCGGCCTCGGTCTGCGGGGTCTGCTCCTGCCAGTACACGCGCACCGGCTTCCAGAACTCCTCCGCGAAACCGGCCTCGTAGCCGTTTCCGTTCTGGGTGATGATCGCCGTGACCGCGGTCGGGTCCGCCAGGGCGAGCCGCCATCCCACGGGCGCGCCGTAGTCCTGGACGTACATCGCGTACCGGGTGACGCCGATCTGCTCCAGCAGCTGGGCGGTGAGGTCGGCCAGGGCGTCGAAGGTGTAGTCGAACTCCTCCACGGAAGGCGCGTCGGACAGGCCGAAGCCGAGGTGATCGGGGGCGATCACGTGGTAACGGTCGGCCAGCAGCGGGATCAGGTTCCGGAACATGAACGAGCTGGTGGGGAAGCCGTGCAGCAACACCACGGTCGGCGCGTCCACCGGCCCGGCCTCCCGGTAGAACAGCCGCTGTCCGCGGACGGTCGCGTAACGGTGATGGATGGTCGCCATGTCTGCTCCGTTCGGTGCGAGACCGGCTCGCACCGGCCCCTAACCTCTATATTCGCTTTAAGTGGTTACATCTGGAGTCAAGCATCCGGACGCTAACCCGTCAAGCGTGAATTAATGGTTAGGTGGGAGCGGCTGTGTCTCCGCCCAGTGGAACGAACTGCTGGTTCCGCACATCCCTACAGGTGCATCAAGAAGCGTGAGCCTCCCAGTCCCACTCAGAAGCAGTGAGTACCGCCCTGATGAACACGTCCCCTGCCACCATTTCGCTGCCTGGCACGAGCCGAGGAGGCTGGGCCTGCGCGACGGCCTCGGCATGCGCCGGAGGGCTGGTCGTCGGTGTCCTGACCAACCTTGCTCAGGGCCGGCTTCCAGGCGCCTGGAACCAGCTCGCCAACTCCGGCGCCGTCTGGTCCGTCGTCGCGTTCGTCGCCGGCGCGCTGCTGGCTCGGCGGGTCAGTCTGTCCGCGGCCGCCGTCGCAGGCCTGTGCGCCGAGTCCGGCCTCGTCGTCGGCTATTACGGCTACGCGGAGGTCGCCCGCGACGGCATGGGCTCACTGCACGCCCCCCTCGTCTGGCTGGGCATGGCGTTCATCGCCGGCCCCCTCTTCGGGGTGGGGGGCGTCTGGTGGCGAGGACGCGACCCGCGCCGCCGCGTCATCGCACTTGCCGCACTCGCGGGCGTCTTCGGCATGGAAGCCATCCAGTACGCCTGGGTCCTGCACTACGCCCCCCAGGCCTGGGCCTGCCTCGCCGCTCTGGTTCTCGTGGCGTTGCTGATGGGCCGCACCCACAGGGAGCGCGCGGTGACCCTGGGGACCGCCATTCCCTTCTCGCTTCTGGCCTACCTCATCTTCGAGAAGCTGGTCCTGGACACGGCCCTCGGCTCCTGACGGAGAGCCGTGTCCGTCATCAGACGGTCAACCCCCCTGAACAGGCGGCGCCCGGCTCGGGGGTCTGCGATCCCTGAACGTACTTGGTGAGGAACTGCTCGACCCGAGGGTCGGAGGCCTTGTCGACGCTCAGCTGGCTGCCCCACGCCGACAGCGTTATCGTCCCGGACTGGTCCTCGGCCGGGCTCATCAGGGTGTAGGGCGTCTTGGAGACCTTGTCGCCGAGCGTCTTGATGTCGGCATCGGCGGCCTTGTCGTTGTAGGTGATCCAGACCGCGCCGTGTTCGAGGGAGTGCACGGCGTTCTCGTTGGGAACGGCCTTCGTGTAGACGGTGCCGTCGCACGTCATCCACGCCTGGTTGTGGTCGCCGCCGACGGGAGGGTTCATCGGGTAGTCGACGGTGCCCTCGACATGGTTCTGAGTGAGCTTCTTCGTGTCCCAGGTCTTCTCACCCTGGACGGGCTTCTTCGCCGCGGCGGCCTCCTGCTCGTCCTTCTTGTCGGCGCTGTTGAGGGCGTATCCGCCCCAGCCGACCAGTCCGGCGACGATGACCGTGCCGAGGGTGATGGTGATGATGCGGTTGCGGCGCTCGCGGGCCCTTTCGGCGCGGCGCGCCTCCTCTATCTTGGCCCGCCGCGCCTCTGCGGACGCCTTCTTGCTCGGCTTGCTCATGGCTGTGTGTTCCTCGTCCCCGCCGCGCGGTGTCGTCGGGCGGCGGTGGGTGCAGGTGTGGGGTAGATGGGCGGAAGTCGGCTGCCTGTGCACGTGAGAGCACTGCGCCGTGGCTTCGGTCTAGGTCCGTTGCACCTGGAGGACGTGGAGGTCGGGAGCGCGGCAGGCCGGCGCGGGCGCCGCAGTGCGTGAGGACGTGTCCGGCTGCCGGGGGAGGTCCGGCATGCGGGGCAGGATCGCCGGGACGTACTGGACGGGAGTGGCCAGCACGGCTCGCACGCCGACGACCGGGTGGCAACACGCGTCGCCGGGGTGACAGTCGGCCGGATGCGCGGAGGCCGGCGCGTGGTGTTCGGCCGGGACGTCCGTCACTACCGCGGCGGCGGACATGGTGGTCATGGCTCCGGTGGCCGGTGCGCTCTGGCTGTGAGCCGCGAGTCCCAGGCAGATCGCCAGTGCGGCGAGCAGTACGGCCAGGGCAGGGCAGAGCGCCGCGATCCGCGTGATCCACCGCGTTCCGCGGGACTTGTGCTGTGTCCGGCTCCCCATTGCCGTTGATCTTAGGTGGTTCCTGCGGTCGAGCTCTCGACTTCGCCCGGGCACTCGGAACCTGGTCGGGACGGCCGCGCTACGCGGATCCCCTGATCACCAGCTCCGTCGGCAGGATGAGGGGCGTCGGCTCCTCGCCGTCCAGGACGCGCACCAGCATGCGGGTCATCTCGCGGCCGAGGGCCACGATGGGCTGATGGATCGTCGTCAGGGTCGGCTGGGTGTGCCGGGCGGTGAGGATGTCGTTGAACCCGACGACCGCGACGTCTTCGGGGACGGCACGGCCGCGCTCGCGCAGCACGCGCAGGGCGCCGGCGGCCATGGCGTCCGAGGCAACGAACACCGCGTCCAGGTCCGGGTGTTCGTCGAGGAGACGGGCGGTCGCGGCGGCGCCGTCCGCCTCGCTGAAGTCGGCGTGGGCCACCCGGTGGTCCTTCAGGCCGGCCAGGGCGACCGCCTCGCGGAAGCCCAGATAGCGGGAGACACCTGCGTGCATATCGAGCGGGCCGGTGACGGTGGCGATGGCGCGGCGGCCCGTCGAGATCAGGTACTCCACGGCCTGGCGGGCCCCGCCCCGGTTGTCGGCGTCGACGTACCACCGTGGGGGCCGGTCCAGGGGGCGGCCTCCGTGCACGACGGGGACGCCCCCTGCCTCGGCCACCTTCGCCAGCGGATCGTTCTCGCGCAGGGCCAGCAGCATGACGCCGTCCGCGCCCCGGGATCGGAGGATGCGGGCCAGCCGGGCCCTGCCCCGCTCGGAGGCGGCCAGGACCAGCAGGAGTTCGAGGTCCGTGTCCTCGATGACCGCGTTGACACCGGTGATCACCTCGGCGAAGAAGAGGTTGGCGAACAGCGCCGGGTCGTCGCTGGAGATCGCCAGCACCACCGCGCCGCGCCGTTGCGAGGCGAGCGAACGGGCCGCCATGTTGGGCACGTAGCCCAGCTCCGCCACGGCACTCTCCACCGCCTGCCGTGCCTTGTTGCTGACGTGCCGGCGGTTGTTGATCACCCGTGAGACGGTCCCGACCGACACCCCGGCGCGCAGCGCCACCTCGCCGAGCGTCGGCTGCCGTCCGGTCATCTGGGCCTGCTCCTGGTTCGTACGGTCGGGGTCGCGAGTAGCAGCACTGTAAGCGCCATCCGCGTCACAGACCGCCGCGCCGGATGACGTCGGCGTACCAGTGGGCGCTGTCCTTGGGCGTGCGGCGCTGGGTCGCGTAGTCGACGTGCACGATGCCGAACCGGGGCGTGTAGCCGAACGACCACTCAAAGTTGTCGAGGAGCGACCAGACGAAGTAGCCCTTGAGCGGCACGCCGCGGCCGATCGCCTGTGCGCAGAAGCGGAGATGGCCGTCCAGGTAGGCGATCCGGTCCGTGTCGTGCACCCCGTCGTGCTGGACGACGTCGTCGAAGGCGGCGCCGTTCTCCGTGATGTACAGGGGCACGGCCGGGTAGTCGTCCTTGAGCCGCAGGAGGAGCGCCAGGAGGCCCCGCTCGTCGATCTCCCAGCCCATCGCGGTCCTCGGACGGCCTCCGTCGGCGACACGGACCAACGGCGAGCCCACGTACGCGGATTGGACCGGAGTCGAGCCGCCGGCGACCAGCATCGGCGCGTAGTAGTTGATGCCGAGGTGGTCCAGCGGTGCCCCGATCCTCTTCAGGTCGCCGTCGTGGACGTGACCGAAGCCGGTGACCTCGTGGAGGTCGTCGAGCACGTCGTCGGGGTAGGCGCCGCGCAGCAGCGGATCGAGGAAGAGGCGGTTCTGCATGCCGTCGATACGGCGGGCCGCGTCCAGGTCGGCGGACGTGTCGTGGAGCGGGGAGACGTGGGTGAGGTTGAGCGTGATGCCGACGTGGGCGGCGCCCCGTATCGCCTCCGAGGCCAGGCCGTGCCCGAGCAGCAGGTGGTGGGCGGCGCGTACGGCGGCGGCGGGTTCGCGGCGGCCGGGGGCGTGCCGGCCCGTTGCGTAGCCGAGGAAGGCCGAGCACCACGGCTCGTTGAGCGTGGTCCAGTGGGTGATGCGGTCGCCCAGCGCCTCGTGGGCGAGGGTGGCGTATTCGGCGAACCGCTCGGCGGTGTCCCGGGCGGGCCAGCCGCCGCGGTCCTCCAGCGGTTGGGGCAGGTCCCAGTGGTAGAGGGTGGGCCAGGGCTGGATGCCGTGGTCGAGGAGGGTGTCGGTGAGGCGGCGGTAGAAGTCGAGGCCGCGCTGGTCGGCCGGGCCGGAGCCGGTGGGCTGGATGCGGGGCCAGGCGAGGGAGAAGCGGTAGGCGCGCAGACCGAGTTCGGCCATCAGCGCGACGTCCTCGCGGAAGCGGTGGTAGTGGTCGGCCGCGACGGCTCCGGTGTCGCCGCCCTGAACGGCGCCCGGGGTGGCCGCGAAGGTGTCCCAGATGGAGGGACCCCGGCCGTCCTCGGTGACCGCGCCCTCGATCTGATAGCTCGACGTGGCGGCGCCCCACAGGAAGCCGGGATCGAACGTGCTCACTGAGTTGAACCTCCACTTGTGGGCAATCCGAGAGCGGTAACAGTGGGAATGCCTTCGTCCTTGAACGCAAACAGCACTTCTGACCTGGGTTGACGCCACAGCTCGGCCGGTGCCTGCGTGATGCCTCCAGCAGAAACTGGAAGCGCTTACAGTCGCAGACTAGGAGCGGCACGTTCGGTCTGTGAAGTCTCCGGACGCAGAAAAGACTGCTGTGCTTGAAGGGTTGACAGCCTCCGCGCCCCCACGCACCATCTGGCACTGACGCCGCACCGAGCCGGGAACCCTGTCACCGAGAAGGGCCCGGCATGTTCCGCAAGACCAGATGGGGCGCGGTCTTCCTCGCGCCCGTCCTGACCGTCGCCCTGGCCGCGACCCCCGCACACGCCGCCGAGTACGAACGCGTGCTCAACGGCACCTTCGACAGCGTGAAGACCCCCTGGTGGAGCAGCGGCAACACACCGTCCGCCGTCAACCTGGGCCGCCTGTGCGCCGACGTCCCCGCCGGGACGGTCAACGTCTGGGACTCCATGATCGGCCAGAACGACATCCCGCTGGAGGCCGGCCAGTCCTACACGCTGCGCTTCACCGCCACCGCCACCCGGGACGTGTCCATCCGCGCTGTGCTCCAACTGCCCGTCGCTCCCGGCACGACCACCCTCAACAAGGCCGCCGCCGTCACCACCACGCCCAAGTCCTTCGAGTTCACGGGCGTTTCGGCGACGGCGAGCCTGCACGCCCAGCTGTCCTTCCAACAGGGCGGCGCCACCGAGCCGTTCACCCTGTGCCTCGACGACGTCTCCCTCACCGGCGGCGCGATACCGCCGGGCGGCGGGCGGGACTTCGGCTCCCCGGTACGGACGAACCAGTACGGCTACACACTGCACGGTCCCAAGAAGGCGTCCATCGTCAACTCCTCGGCGAAACCCGTGGAATGGCGCCTGCTCGACTCCTCGGGCGCGGTCGTCAGGACCGGACTCACCCACGTCCAGGGCACGGACATCGCGTCCGGCGACGATGTGCACATCGCGGACTTCAGCTCGTTCCGTAAGGCCGGTACGGGATACACGATCGCGGTCGGTACGGCGACCAGCTATCCCTTCGCCATCGCGGACAACCCCTACACGTCCCTGCGCAAGGACGCGCTCGACTACTTCTACGCCGTCCGCAGCGGCACGACCATCGAGGCCCGGTACGCCGGCGACGCCTACGCCCGGCCCGCCGGACACCTCGGCGTGGCCCCCAACAAGGGCGACACGGACGTGCCCTGTCTGCCCGGCACCTGCGACTACTCGTTGGATGTCCGGGGCGGCTGGTACGACGCGGGTGACCAGGGCAAGTACGTGGTCAACGGTGCGCTCGCCGCATGGCAGTTGATGGACTCCTACGAACGCTCCCGCGCCCAGGGCGACACCGCCGGGCTGCGTGACGGACTGCTGAGCATCCCCGAGAACGACAACGGCGTACCCGACGTCCTCGACGAGTCCCGCTGGGAGACCGAGTTCCTGCTGAGCATGCAGGTGCCCGCGGGCGAGCCGCTGGCCGGCATGGCTCACCACAAGATCCACGACCTGGCCTGGACCGCCCTGCCCACCCAGCCCGACCGGGATTCCCAACCCCGTTACCTGCACGCGCCGTCCACGGCCGCGACCCTCAACCTGGCCGCCGCGGCCGCCCAGTGCGCCCGTGTGTGGGCCCGCTACGACGCGGCCTTCGCCCACACGTGCCTGACCGCGGCCGAGACCGCCTGGCAGGCGGCGCTCGACCGTCCCGACGTGTACGCCCCGAGCAGCGACAGCGTCGGCGGGGGAGCGTACGCGGACAAGGACGTGACCGACGAGTTCTCCTGGGCCGCCACCGAGCTCTACGCCACCACGCACGACCGCGCCTACCTGTCCCGCATCGACACCGGGATCACCTCGGCCGGATTCTCCTGGCGGGACACCGGCGCGCTGGCCGACCTCACCGTCGTCCGGCTGCCGAGCCGTTTCCCCGCCCGCATGGTCGCCGCCGCCCGCCAGCGGATCCTCGCCGTCGCGGACGGGTTCGTGCGGGACGAGCGGTCGCAGGGCTACCCGAACCCCAGCCTGCCCGCCGACGGCGCCTATGCCTGGGGCTCCAACAGCGTCACCGCGAACAACGCCCTGGTCATCGCGACCGCCTACGACATCACGCACCGGAGCGTCTACCGCAGCGCCGTGCTGGAGTCGCTGGACTACCTCCTTGGCCGCAACGCCCTGAACCAGTCCTTCATCACTGGCTACGGCACCCAGGCCAGCCACAACCAGCACAACCGCATCTGGGCCCACCAGATCGACCCCAAGCTGCCCGGCCCCCCGCCGGGTTCGCTGGCCGGCGGCCCCGACTCCGCCCTCCAGGACCCGGTGGCGCAGCAGAACCTGGTCGGCTGCGCCCCGGCCACCTGCTACATCGACGACATCTACTCGTACTCGACCAACGAGATAGCCATCAACTGGAACTCCGCACTCGCCTGGGTGGCGACCTTCGCCGCCGACTCCGCGCGCTGACGAGAAGGGACTCACCATGCGCTGGAACGCCCTGCTCAGAACTGCCCTGATCGGTCTGCTCGCCCTACCGCTGCCGCTCATGACAGCCGGTCCGGCAGCCGCCGCCAGCCCGATCTCCCTGACGAGCGGCTTCTACTCCAACCCCGACTCCGGGCCTGCCGTCTGGGTCCGGAACAACCCCTCCGACGCGCGGGCCGCACGCATCCAGTCGTCCATCGCGTCCCAGGCGATCGCCCGCTGGTACACCGGAGGCGAGAGCGGAGGGATCGGACCGGCCGTGGCCAACTACGTCGGTGCGGCCGACAGCCACGACAGGCTGCCCGTGCTCGTCGCGTACAACATCCCGCTCCGGGACGCGTGCGGCGGCCACTCCTCCGGTGGCGCGGCCAGCGTGGCCGCGTACCGGACCTGGATCTCGACCTTCGCGGCGGCCGTGGGTGACCGCCCCGCCGTGGTCGTGATCGAGCCGGACGCCCTGTCGGACTTCAGCTGCCTGACCAGCGCGCAGATCACCGACCGGCTCGCGATGCTCGCCTACGCCGCCCAGATGTTCCAGCAGAAGGCACCCAACACCTGGGCCTATCTGGACGCCGGACACACCAACTGGGTCGCCCCGGCGACCATGGCGAGCCGCCTGAAGTCCGCGGGAGTGGCCAACGTCCGCGGCTTCTCCGTGAACGTCTCGAACTTCTACACCACCGGCTCCTCGGAGACCTACGGCAACTCGATCAACTCCGCGCTGGGCGGCGGCTCCCACTTCGCCGTGGACACCAGCCGCAACGGCAACGGGTCCAACGGCGAGTGGTGCAACCCGGCCGGGCGCAAACTCGGCGTCACCCCGCGTGTGGGCACGGGCGAGGACCTGCTGCTGTGGGTCAAGACACCGGGCAACTCCGACGGGCAGTGCGGCATCGCCCCGACCGTTCCCGCCGGGCAGTTCAGCCCCGCACTCGCCGTCCGGCTGATCGACGGTACGTGATCCCGGCGTACGGCCCCTGAACACGGCGTGGGGCGCGGGTCCCTGACAGCCCGCGTCCCACGCCGTACCCCCTCGTCAACTCGGCGGCTCCAGGCGGACGGTGTCCTTGGTGCCGTCGGGCCAGGTGACGGAGGCGAGGGCGGTGCCGTCGCCGTCGTAGCAGACCTCCAGATGTACGGCCTCAGCCGCGTCCGGCCCCTCGATCACCCCGGAGAGACAGACCAACGCGGCGTACACCGCGCCCGTTTCGACCTCGGCGGCCGTGGCGAGCCAGGGTGTCGCGGAGTGCGGGCCGAAGGCATTGGCGTCCTGCGTGGCGGCGATACCCGCCCGGTCGAAGCCGCGCAGCCCGACCACCGTGCTGGACAGTCCCGCCGGGCGGCACACCCAGGCGGCGGGCCCGGTCGCCTCGTGCGCGGCCGGCGGTTCGGCGGCGGCCAGGCAGTAGCCGCCGAGGCGCAGTCGCAGCGGTTCCTCCACCGGGCCGTCGATCCGGGCGAGCCGTACCTCCAGCGGGCCGTTCAGCACGGACGCCGTCGTGATCCACGGACCCGTACGGAAGTCGGGAGCGGAGTCGTGGGCGTACGGCGCCGGTACGGGGCCCAGCGGCCAGTGGGCGCGGTGCCGGGAGACGGCGGTCCGCACACCGAGGTGCAGCCGGGTCAGCGGGCGGCGATGGGAAGGCCGCCCCTCGGCGTCGAGCAGGGCGATGTGCGAGTCGAGCGGGTCGTTCAGGCTCGCCTCCGTGCTGTCGGGGGCGGTGTGGGAGGCGTAGGCGAGACGGCTGTAAACCGGGTCGTCCGCCTCGGCGGCGACGCCGTCGCCGAACGCGTGGTCGCTGCCGTGGTTGACGACGCGTACGACCCCGTCCACGGCCGTGCCGGAGACCAGCCATCCCGGGGCGGTCAGCGTCCGTCGCACGTCCCGGGTCTCGATCGGCAGCGCCTCCTCCTTGTCCGACCACACCGGATGCTCGGCGGGCAGCACCAGTCCGGCGAAGCCCTTGCTCGACCAGTACGGCGAGCCGGGGCCGGAGTACGGCTGTCGGATGGCCGTGAACTCCCCGTGCCAGCCCAGTGGTTGCAGTCCGCGCCCGTCGAAGCAGCCGGCCTCGGTGAAGTGCCGCAGCACCCCGCTCGCGAGGCGGCGGGTGCGGCCCGCCGGCAGGGGAGTGGCGTCGAAGACGGCGCCGGTCCACAGCGGGCAGAGCATCGCGTAGCGGTACGTGAGGGAGCGGCCCTGGTACAGCGGGGCGCCGTCGGCCGCCACCAGGTGCTGGGCGTCGTCCAGGTAGCGGCGCAGCCGGGCTCGATAGCGGGGGAGCAGGGCGGGGTCGGCGTCGGCGCCGGAGATGCGGCAGTACCAGAGCGGGTAGTACTGCATGGCCCAGCCCGAGTAGTGGTCGAAGTGCCGCAGCGGGCCGCCGGTTCCGTTCCCGTCGGAGTACCAGCCGTCGCCCGCGTACCACGCCTCCGTGCGCGCGATCGCGTGGTCGATGTCGGGCGCGCTCCACGGCGCGCCGACCGAGCGCAGGAACGCCGACGTGATCGCCCGGAACCAGACCCAGTTGTTGTCGGACACGTCGGCGTCGAGCAGGTCCGTCATCCAGGCGACGACCCGCTGCCGTACGCCCTCGTCCAGCCGGTCCCAGATCCACCGCCGCGTCTCGTGCAGCGCGATCGCCACCGACGCGCACTCCACCTTGGCCTGTCCGCACTCCCGCATGCTCGGCCAGCGCTCCGGCGAGCGCGGATCGGTGCCCGCGGCCAGGCCCTCGGCGTACCACTCGGCGTGGCCGCCCGGGTCGGTGTCGCCGGAGTGGGCCAGCCGGAAGCCGGCGAGCAGGAAGGTGCGGGCGAAGCCTTCGAGGCCGTCGCTGTGCCGGCCGGAGCGGCTGGCGGGACCGGGCAGATGGAGCAGGGCGTGCCGGTCGGTCGCGTATGGGCGCACTGCGGCCAGCTGCGCGTCGGCCAGCGCCTCCCAGTGCGTACGCGTCCAGCCGGTGTACGGGGAGAGGAGCCGGTCTTCCGGTATCAACTGTCCGCCTTTCCGACGGGGTTGAGACGGGCGGGGGGCGCCACCGATTCGCGTACGACGACGTGCGAGCCGAGCACCACACGGCGGCTCTGCGGGTCGGTGGGCCTGCGGTGCAGGGCGAGGCGGGTGGCGGAGCGGCCGAGTTCCTGCTGGGGGACGTGCACCGTGGTCAGCCGTGGGAACACGTCCTCGGCGAGCGGGATGTCGTCGAAGCCGACCACGGAGAGATCGTCGGGGACCGAGCGGCCCAGGTCACGGGCGGCGGCGATGGTGCCGGCGGCGCTCATGTCGTTGGCGCAGAAGATCGCGGTGGCGTCGGTGTCGGTGAGCAGTCGGCAGGCCGCCTCGTATCCGGACTCGCGCGTCATGTCGCTCTCGGCGACGAGGGCCGGATCAGGCTTGATGCCGTGGGCGCGCAGCGCCCGTTCGTACCCTTCGAGGCGCTGGCCCGCCACGCTGAACTCGTGCGGGCCCGCCAGGTGGGCCACCCGGGTGTGGCCGGCGGAGATGAGGTGGCTGGTGGCGGCGAAGGCACCGCTCTCCATGTCGCACTCCACCACGTCCACCGGCGCCTTGGCGCCCCGCCATGTCCGGCCGCACAGCACCAGACGGGCACCGGCCCGGTCCATCCCCTCGGCGGCGGCGGTGAGTTGGGCGAGGTGCTCCTCGGTCTCGGCCATGCCGCCCACCAGGATGATCGCCTCGGCGCCCCGCTGGCGCATCAGGTTGATCACCGACAGCTCGCGCTCGGGGACGCCCTGGGTGGAACAGACGAGGCAGACCCGGCCGTCGGCGACGGCCTGCTCCTCCACTCCGGAGGCGACGTTCATGAAGAACGGCGAGGTGATGTCGTTGACCACCATCGCCACCATCCCCGAAGCCGTGTTCAGGGAACGGGCGTTGGCGTTGACCACGTAGTCGAGGTCGCGCACGGCCTCCATGACCCGCTCGTGCGTCGCCGGGGGCGCTGTGTACGCCCCGCTGAGGATCCGCGAGACGGTGGCGACGGACACGCCTGCGCGCGACGCCACATCACGGATCGTCGCCCGACCTGCGGAACCCCGACCTTGAGCCATGCTCTGCTTCTCCTCGCCCCGGTGAACGACCGATGTGAGTAACACCGATGAAAAAGTTACACAACTCGCCGGGGAATCTCCATGTCCTGGCAGAGACCGGCCTGTTGGAACCGCCCGCGGCCGTCGGATTCGCCCGGTAAAGCCTCGACGAACCCCTTGACGACCGTGACACGCACCCTTAACGTCCCGGTTACTGTAAACGGTTCAGTGAACGTTACACGCCGCTCGGCATCCCTCTTCTCCGCCTCGGAGGAACACCAGATGACTTCGTCGAACCTCTCCAGACGCCGAATCCTGCACGCCACCGCACTCGGCGCCGGCACCCTGGCGCTGGGCGGCGGCCTGAGCGCATGCGGCGGCTCCCCCTCCTCGTCGGCGGACTCGCTCACCTACTGGGACTGGTACGTCACCCAAGGCCCCTGGGTCGACGAGGAGATGGCCCTCTTCGAGAAGGCTCACAGCGGCGTCAGCGTCAAGAAGACCACTCAGCAGAACGCCAAGTACGCGGACCTGGTGGCGCTCGCCAACCGCAGCGGCAACCCGCCGGACGTCTTCATGATCCCGCAGGTCCCCAGCGTCGCCGAGCAGGTCGCCAACGGCTGGCTGCATCCGCTCGACGAGTGGGCGACCCCCAAGTGGCAGTCGCGCTTCCCTGAGGGCACCTTCCTGGAAGGCGCCAACGTCTTCGACGGCAAGGTCTACTCGGCCCCGCTGAAGGGCTCGGCCCCGCTCTACCAGCTCTACATCCACCACGGCGTCTTCAAGTCCGCAGGCCTGACGAACGCGGACGGCAGCGTAAAGATCCCCAGGACCTGGGACGAAGTCACCAGCGCCGCCCAGACGATCACCAAGAGGAGCGGCGGCAAGTCGTACGGATTCGGCTTCGGCAACGCCGACGGCATCGGTGTCCTCGCCTGGTGGCTGGACCTGTTCGTGCGCGGCGCGGGTGCACCCGGCGGTGCTCCCACCGGCGCCGCGACCGGCATGGACTTCCGCGTCGGCAAGTGGACCTACGGCACCGACCGGGCGTACGCCGACTTCCTCGACCTGCTCGTCGAATGGAAGAAGCGCGGCTTCTTCCACCCCAACTCGGTGAGCCTCTCGGACGAAGCGGCCCGTGCGTTCTTCGAGCGCGGCAAGTTCGGCATGACCGTCGGCGGTGTGTGGAACCAACCCGAGTGGACCCAGCACGAGTTCACCGACTACAGCCTGGTCACCCTGCCCTCGCCGACCGCGACCCCGCAGGGCTACTACTACGCAGACCCGGTCGGCAACGGCGCCTTCGCCGCGGTCTCCGCCAAGAGCAAGAAGGCGCACCAGGCGTTCCAGTGGCTGGACGCGCTGACGTCCCCCGCCGCCGGGCGCCGCTGGGTGCAGGCCCTCAACGGCGTCTCCGTCCACCCCGCGGACAACGACCCGGACGGCATCGACTCCAAGCCCTTCGCCGCCTTCGTCGGCATGACCGAGCAGGTGCTGCGCGGCCCCGTGCCCCTCGTGCGCAACCCCGAACTGGCCGGTGTCGCGCCAGGCGCCCCCAAGCCGGACATCAGCGATGTGGTGACCGGTGTCTACACCGGCCAGATCAAGGACGTACAGGGCGAGTTGAGCAGTCTGGCCGACAAGAAGTTCCAGATCCTCTCCGACGCGGTCGCCGCGGTGGCCAAGCAGGGCAAGAAGGTCAGCACGTCCGACTACGTCTTCGCGGACTGGGACCCCACCAAGCCGTACACCACGAAGAAGGCGTGAGCCGTCACCATGTCACTCCTCGCCACCCGCCAGAGCCGACGAACACCCCCGACCGCACCACCGGTCGCCGCCCGGGCCGGCCTCTGGCACCGCATCCGCGCCGCCAAGTGGTCGTACCTCTATCTCGCCCCGATGGCCGTGCTGTTGCTGGCCTTCGTGATCTACCCGATCTTCGCCTCGTTCGGCTACACCTTCTACCGCTGGAACGGCATCGGTGATCCCGGTGACTACGTGGGCCTGGCCAACTTCCGGCAGATCCTGCACGACGACATCTTCTGGGGCGCCGTCGGGCACACCTTCGTCTACGCGTTCGTACTCGTCCCGGTGCAACTGCTGCTGGCGCTCGCACTCGCCCTGGTGCTGAACAACCCGAAGCTCAGGTTCGCGCTGTTCTTCCGCACCGTCTACTTCATCCCGGTCGTCACCTCGGCCGCGGTCGTGGGAGTGGTCATCCAGCTCATGCTCGCCAACTTCGGTGACTCGGCGGGCAGTCTGCTCGCCAAGACAGGGGTGACCGACGGGCAGATCGACTGGCTCGGCGATCCGCACACCGCGCTGGCCGTGATCATCGCGATCGGCATCTGGCACACGCTCGGCTACAACCTCGTCTACTTCCTCGCCGGCCTACAGACCATCCCGGCAGAGCTGTACGAGGCGGCGAAGCTCGACGGCTGCGGCCCCGTCCAGTCCTTCTTCCGCATCACCATCCCGATGCTGCGCCAAGTCGGCGTCGTCATCGTCGTGCTGGCCTTCATCGGCAGCTTCCAGGTCTTCGACCTGGTGCAGGTCCTCACCGGCGGCGGCCCGTACTTCGCCACCGAGGTCGTCAACACGTACATCTACCACCTGGCCTTCGGCGGCGCGGCCGGCGCGGCCGCCCAGCCCGACGTCGGCCTGGCCTCCGCGGCCTCGTTCCTCTACGGACTGCTGCTCATCGTCTTCTCCGCGCTCCAGGTCCTCGCGCTGCGCGGGATCAGCCGCCGACGCACGGTCGCCAACCAGTAAAGGGTTTCGTCGATGTCCACCATGTCCCCGCGCCTGCGCCAAGGCCGACGCGGTCTGCTCTATCTCGCACTGCTGGGCGGCGGGCTCATCTGGCTCTACCCGTTCCTGTGGGCGCTGGGCAGCTCGCTGAAGAGCACCGACGGCTTCTTCTCCGGCGGGCTGAACCCGATCCCTTCCGAGTTCCACTGGTCCAACTACAGCGAGGCCTGGACACAGGCGGACTTCAGCCGGTTCTTCGTCAACACGGTCCTGTTCGCCATGGGTACGGTCGTCGTGACCCTGCTCGCCACCTCCATGGCGGGCTACGTCCTCGCCCGAACCGACTTCCCCGGCAAGAAGATCTGGCTGGGCCTGGTCGGGGTGACGCTCTTCCTGCCGCACGGCTACACGATCATCCCGGTCTTCGACCTGATCCAGCGGCTCCATCTCCTCAACACCCTCTGGTCGGTGATCATCGTCCAGTCGGCGGGCGGGATGGTCTTCGGCACCTTCCTCTTCATGGGCTACTTCACGACCATCGACCGGGGTCTCGAGGACGCGGCCCGCGTGGACGGAGCGAGCTTCCACCAGATCTTCTGGCGGATCATGCTGCCGCTGTCCGGACCGATGCTGGCGACCGTCGGCCTGTTCGCCTGCATCACCGCCTGGAACAGCTTCTTCATCCCGCTCGTCTTCACCCTCTCCCGCCCCGAACTGCACACCCTGTCGGTGGGCATGTTCAACTTCATCGGCCAGAACTCCACCGCCTGGACCCTGGTGTGCGCGGGCTCGGTCATCACCCTGCTCCCCATCGTCCTGATCTTCGTCGTGCTCCAGCGGTTCTTCATCAACGGGCTGGCCGGGGCGGTCAAGTAGGGGCGAGGAGTTCGTACGGCTCCACGGCACGGGGGTCGGCACGGTGAATCGGTGCGGTCGTCGTGCTCAGCGCGCGCCCCGTGCCGCCCGAGCGCAGGGCGATGATCTCCGCCACGATGGACACGGCCGTCTCCTGCGCGCTCCGGCCGCCCAGGTCCAGACCGATGGGGGAGCGCAGCCGGGCGAGGGCCGCCTCGGGCACGCCCGCCTCGCGCAGGCGGCGCATCCGATCCCGGTGGGTGCGCCGGCTGCCCATCGCCCCGATGTAGGCGGCGGGGGTGCGCAGCGCCACCTCAAGCAATGGGACGTCGAACTTCGGGTCGTGCGTGAGCACACAGATGGCGGTGCGTTCGTCGACCTCCGTACCGGACAGCCAGCGGTGCGGCCAGTCGACGACGACCTCGTGTGCGTCCGGGAAGCGCGCGGACGTGGCGAAGACGGGGCGTGCGTCGCACACCGTCACCCGGTGGCCGAGGAACGCGCTGAGCCGTGCCAGGGCTCCCGCGAAATCGATCGCACCGAAGATCAACATGCGCGGGGGCGCCGCGAACGACTCGACGAGGACACGCGTCCCGTCCGCGAGGCGGCGTGTGGTGGCGCAGTCGGCCTCGGCGTCGGGGCGGGGACCGGCGATCATGTGCGGCAGCACCGTCGCCTCCGCGTCCCGCTCCCGCCCGCCGACCGTGCCCATGACCTGGCCGTCGTCCAGAACGAGCAGACGCGCCCCGGCCGGAGCGGGACCGGACAGGACCGTCACCGCCGTCGCCCCGCGCCCCCGGCGCACCGCCTCGGCAAGCGCCGACCACTGGGCGAAGTGCTCCACGCCCACGGCATGTACGGCGATCTCCAGCGAGCCGCCGCAGGGCAGCCCCACCGCGAACGCGTCATCGTCGCCGACGGCGAAGGTCTCGCCGGCCGGCTCCCCCGTCGCCAGGGCCTCCCGCGCCATCTCGTACACCGCGCTCTCGACGCAACCGCCCGACACGCTGCCCGCCACCTCGCCGTGCTCGGAGACCGCCATCGCCGCGCCGGGCTGCTTCGGCGCCGAGGACCAGGTGTGCACCACGCTCGCCACGGCGAATCGGGTTCCCGCCGTGCACCAGGCGTCGATCGTCTCCAGGATGTCCCGCATCGGCTCAGCCGCCCGCCGGGCCGGGAACCTGCCCGCTGAGCAGACTGCCCGCGCCGGGCACGACCGTCGGCAGGCCCAGCTCGACGAGGATGCGGTACGCCGTGGCGGTCGCCGCCGAGAGCACCGGCAGCCCCGCCGCCTCCTCCACCGGCTGGATCGACGGCAGCGAAGGCATCTGGACACAGGCGGACAGGACGAGCGCGTCGGCCCGGGACAGGTCCAGGCGCCGCCAGTGCTCGCGCAGGTCGGCGGGGTCGAGGCGGGCGACGGCCAGGTTGTCCGGCACCTCCAGGCTCAGCGCGTCCACGACCTCGATGCCCGCGGCCTCGATGTAGTCCGCCACCAGTTGGGTGAGCGGCTTCAGGTACGGGGTGACGATCGCGACCCGCCGGGCGCCCAGGGCCGTGATGCCGTCGAGCAGGGCGCCGGCGCTCGACACCACCGGGGCCTGGGAGCCCTCGGCGCGCAGCACGCCGGTGATCTCGTCCTCGGCGGTGCAGTGGTATCCCGGCCCCTGCGCCATGATCGCCACGAGACAGGCCGTGGCGACCACGTCCGGCCGGGCGTCGGCGAGTTCCCCTGCCGCGCGCCCGGTCTGTGCGTTCATGGCGCGCAGTTCCTCGGGCGTGACGTGCCGCATGCGCATGCGGCTGCTGTGGAAGACGAACCGGTCCTCCGGGACCACGGACTCCCGCTGCCGCATCATGCGCGGCAGCTCCGTCTCCATGGTCAGGTTCGAGCTGGGCACGATCATGCCGATGCGGTGGTCGGTCACGGAATCCTCCGGTACGTACGGTGGTCGGCGACCGGGGATCCGCTGTCCGCGGCGGCGGGTTACGAGTCCTCGGCCAGTCCCTCCCAGTGGTCGGCGAGGGACGTGAGCAGATGCATGACTTCTTCGCGCCGCTCGGGGCCGAACGGTCCGAGCAGCCGTTCGTCGAGTTGGCGCGCGCGGCGGTTCGCGCCCTGGAGGGTCCGTTCGCCCTCCTCCGTCAGATGGAGCAGCTTGCGCCGGCCGTCGTCGGCGGCCGTCCGGCGCACGATCAGGCCCCGGTTCTCCAGCCGCCGGGCGACGTCCGCCATCGTCGACGTGTCCAGGGAGACTGCGGACGCCATGGACCGCTGGTCGCTCCCCGGCGCCGCCTCGACAGCCTGGAGCACCGCGAACTGCGGCCCGGTGAGCGTCGGGTCGACAGCACGGATCCAGACCGCGAGATACGCCTGGTAGAGGCGGCGCACCTGGTAGCCGGGCGCGGCGGTGAGCGCGGGGGGAGGCCCAGGAGGCCCAGGAGGCGCGGACGTCGGGGTTGCGGTTTCGTCACCCATGGAGCCCACTTAAGCACGGCACTTGATCGAGTCGTCAGCCGGACCGGCGGTCCGGCGAACCCGCGGGCCGGCGTCACGCCCGCATCGGGTGCAGTACCTGGCGCAGAGCCTCGAGCGCGGCGGGCGGGTTGTCCCAGAACAGCATGTGGCCGGCGTCCGGGATCTCGGCCAGTTCGGCCGACGGCAGCAGCCGGGCCGCCTCCGCCGCGCCCTCCGCTGTGACGACCGGGCTGTCCGCGCCGTACAGCAGCGCCGTGGGTCCGGGAACGGAGGGCCACCAGTCGAAGAAGTCCTCGCTCTCGAAGCCGCGGTGCGTGGCCGTGACGGCCTCCGTGTCACAGCTCGCCAGCCAGCGGGCCCGCAGCTCCTGCTCACGGCGCGGCCAGCGCGGCCAGGACCGGGCCACCTCGTCCGCGTCGGTGCCGCGCCGCGCCTGCGCCAGCTGGTCGAGGAAGGCGTCCAGGGGTGTGGGATAGGGGCCGCGTCCGGGGCCGCTCATCGGCGGGTCGCCCAGCACGGTGCCCCGCAGCCCCACCTTGGCCCGGACGGCGGTCACGGCCGCGATCCGCGCACCCATGGAGTGCCCGAGGAGGACCGGCCGGTCGAGGCCGAGGCCCGCGACGACGGCCTCGGTGTCCTCGGCGTACGCCTCAAGACCGTACGTGCCGCCCCCGTCGGACAGCCCGCGCCCGCGGACGTCGACGACCAACGGCCGGACAAGAGGCGTCAGTTCACGGGCCACGAAGTCCATCGCGACGGCCGGGCTGGTGATGCCGGGCAGCACGACCAGCGGGAGACCGTCACCTCCGTAGTCCAGGATGTGCAGGCGCGCGCCGCCCGAGTACACCCAGCGGCTGGTGGCGGGGACGTCGGCGAGATCGGCCAGCGCGGACTGCGCCAGGAGACGGGTGGGCGGGGGTGGGGGCATGGGGTTCTCCAAGAGTGCGGAGCAGATGGGGCTACGGTTACGCGGCTGTCCTGGGCAGTCCGTCGAGGTACCCGACCGCGTCCTTGACGTCGATCACGTCGCCGTACTTGGCCTGGATGTCGAAGAGGTTCGCCTCGTGCGGACCGGGGGCGCGGTCGCCGACGCACTCCCTCGGCACCAGCACCGAGAACCCGGACTGCACGGCGTCCACGGCGGTGGCCCGCACACAGCCGCTGGTCGTCGCCCCGCACACCAGTACCGTGTCGCAGCCGAGCCCGGTCAGGAGGGCGGCCAGGGACGTACCGAAGAACGCGGAGGCGCCCTTCTTCACGATCAGATGGTCCTGCGGCGCCCGTGGCAGCCGCGGGTCGAGCGCGACCTCCTCGCCGCCTTCGACCAGGCTCCGCATGCCCTGCGCCTTGTGCAGCCAGGTGACGGCGTCGCCCGCCGCCTCGGCCGGTGTGTAGGCGATCGCGGTGAACACCACGGGTACGCCGGCCGGACGCGCCGCCGCGATCAGGCCGGCCGTGGCGCCGACGACGTCGGTGAGGTCGGCTCCCGAGGGGAATCCCGGTTCGGTGAAGCCGCGCGTGAGGTCGACCACGACGAGTGCGGGCCGGCTGCCGCGGCGCACGGGCGCGCCGAACCCGGCCCTCTCGTAGGTGCGTTCCGTCTCCTGACCGTACCGGGCGTCGCTCATGACGTCCTCCGCAGGGCTCGCAACTCCCGTGCCTGGGCGCCGAGTCGGCCGAGCAGCCAGCCCTCCAGGGCACCCAGGGCGAACGCCCCGGCCACCAGGCCGTACTTGGCGGCCCGCGGTCCGAGCAGCATCGCCAGGCCGTCGAGGTCGGAGTCCTGCGCGACGGCCGGTCGCGCCGCGGCGGGAGCGGCCGGAGCCGAGGCCGCGGGCGAGGAGGTCCCGGTCGCCCGGTCCTCGTCCAGCAGGCTCCCCAGATTCCGCGCGAACTGCTGGAGGATCCGGTCCGACACCGTGACGATCGCGCCCTTGCCGAACTGGACGATCTTGCCGCGGATCACCAGGTCCGTGGAGAGCTGGAGCAGCGCGCCCTCGGGCGCCGCGAGGATGTCCAGCGAGACCTCCGCCTCCGCGTCCCCGCTGCCGTGGGTGTCGGTGCCGCGGGCGTGCACCCGCAGCCGCCGCTGCTCGGCGTCGATCTCCAGGAAGCGGACGGTGCCCGCGTAGGAGGCGCTGATGGGACCCACCCGGATCTTCACCCGGCCCCGCCAGGTGTCGCCGTCCTGCCCGTCGAGCGTGGCGCCCGGCATGCAGGAGGCGACCCGTTCGACGTCGTTCATCAGGGCGAAGACGTCCTCGGGGGAGGCCGTGATCGGCACACTGTTGGTGAGCTGCATGCGTCAGTGCTCCTTGTCGGCAGTGCTGGCACAGGGGGTGGCGCAGGCCCCGCGCCGAGCCGTCGCGCAGGCGTCGATCGCCTCGACGATGGTCTGGTAGCCGGTGCACCGGCACAGGTTGGACGCGACCACCTCGCGGATCTCCTCCTTGCCGGCGTCCGGCCGCTCGCCGAGGAAGCCTTCGGCGAGCATCAGGAACCCGGGAGTGCAGAACCCGCACTGGAGTGCGTGGTGTTCGCTGAACGTCCGTTGCAGATCGTTGAGCCCGCCCTCACCGTCCGACAGCGACTCGACCGTGCGGATCCGGGCCCCCTCGGCCTGCGCCGCGAACATCAGGCAGGCGCGGACGGGCCGTTCGTCGACCAGGACCGTGCAGGCCCCGCAGATGCCGTGCTCGCATCCGACGTGCGTACCGGTCAGTCGCAGGTCGTGCCGCAGTACGTCGACGAGGGTGCGACGGGGCTCGGTGATCACGTCGTGCCGCTCGCCGTTGACGTCGAGGGTGATGAGCTGGAGTTCCGGATGTGTCACCACGGGGTCGGTGTTCATGAGGACAACTCCAGGTTCAGAGCGCTGTTCAGGGCGCGGTGCACGGTCTCGGGAGTGATCGGTGTGTGGTCGAGTTCGACGCCGGTCGGGCGCAGGGCGTCGTTGACGGCGTTGAGCACGGCGGCGGGCGCCCCGATCGTGCCGCCCTCGCCGGCACCCTTGGCGCCGGTCTCGGTGAACGCGCAGGGCGTCTCCAGGTGATGGATCAGCACGTCGGGGATCTCGTGCGCGGTGGGCACCTTGTAGTCCATGAAGCCGGTCGCCGACGGCTCGCCCTGGGCGTCGTACGTCACTTGCTCGAACAGCGCGCCCGCGATGCCCTGCGCGATGCCGCCCCGGCACTGCCCCTCCACGACCTGCGGGTTGATGGCGACCCCGCAGTCCTCGACGCACACGTACCGCAGGATCTCCACCTGCCCTGTGCCCGCATGGAGTTCGACGACGCACGAGTGGGTGGCGTTGGAGAAGGTGCCGTCGTTGAAGACGTCGAAGGTGGCGGTGGCCGACAGGCCCGGCTCGATGTCCTTCGGTAGCAGGTGGGCCTGGAGATAGGCGATGTCGGCGATCTCCTCGTAGGTGAGGACGTCGGAGGCGTTACGGCGGCGGGCGGCGCCGTCGGTCAACTCCACCTCGTCCGGGGCGACGTCCCAGCGGGCGGCGGCGATGGCGCGCAGCTTGTCGCCGAGTTTCGCCGCGCCCAGGCGTACGGCGCTGCCGCCGATGGTGATGGAGCGGCTGGCGAAGGTGCCGAAGCCGTAGGTGATGCGGTCGGTGTCGCCCTGATGGAGCCTCACCTTGGCGATGTCCAGGCCGAGTTCGTCGGCGACGATCTGCGCCATCGTCGTCTCGTGGCTCTGCCCGTGGTTCATGGTGCCGGTGGTGAAGGTGACCGTGCCGCTGGTGTCCATCCGTACCTCGGAGATGTCGAATCCGGGCACCACCTGCATCTTGCGCTGCGCGAAGGCCGACGAGCCGTAGCCGGTGCGCTCGCTGAAGCACGAGTAGCCGATGCCGATGTGCCGGCCCTCGGCCGCCGCCGCTGCCTGCTTCTCGTACCAGCCCTCCTCCCGGACGAGCCGCTCGCACAGGTTGAGCGACTCCCGGTAGGAACCCGGGTCGTAGGTGATGTTGTTGACGCCCGTGTACGGGAAGTCGGTGATGACGTTGCGGCGCCGGATCTCGACCGGATCCAGGCCCAGTTCACGGGCGGCACGCTCGAAGAGCCGCTCCATGACCATGACGTACTGCGGCCGGCTCACCCCGCGGTAGGGCCCGGTGGGCGCCTTGTTGGTGGTGACCGCCCGGCCCCGCACCCGGTACGCGGGCACCTTGTAGACGCCGGGCATCTCGGCGGACGCCATCAGCGGCTCGATGCCCGCCGTGAAGGGGTAGCAGGAGTAGGCGCCCATGTCGCAGACCACGTCCGTGTCGAGCGCGAGGATCCTGCCCTCGGCGTCGAAGGCCGCGCGCGCCCGGTAGTGCTGTTCGCGGGCGAGGAACGACGCGGTCAGGGCGTCCTTGCGGTCCTCGATCCACTTCACCGGCCGCCGCAGCCGCAGCGCGGCCGCCGCCGCGGCGATCTCCTCACGGCCGACGACGCACTTCTGGCCGAACCCGCCGCCCATGTCGGGCACCACGACCCGAACCGCCCGCTCGTCGAGGCGCAGGCAGCGGGACGCCACCGTCCTTACCTGGTGCGGGATTTGAGTGCAGGTGTGCAGGACGAGCTGTTCCTCGCGGTCGTCCCAGTGCGCCACGGCGCCCCGGGTCTCCAGCGGCAGCGCGTTCTGCCGTCCGGTCCTCGTGTCGACGTCGACGACACAGGACGCGGACTCGAAGATCCGGTCGATGCCGTCCGTCGCGAAGAGCGAGACGTCCACCAGGGTGTTGTGCGCGGCCTCGGCGTGGACGAGCGGGGCGCCGTCGGCGAGTGCCGTCTCCTCGGACATGACCGGGGGCAGTGTGGTGTACGAGACCCTCGCCGCCTCCAGGCCGTCCTCCGCCGCGTACGCGTCGCGTGCCACGACGATCGCGATCGGCTCCCCGACGTAACGGACCTTGTCGCGGGCCAGGACCGGCATCGCGGTCGGGACGAACTCCGAGAGCGGGCGTCCCAGTTGAGCGACGATGTCGCCCAGCTCCAGGTCTTCGGCCGTGAACGCCGCGAGGACGCCCGGTACTTCGCGCACCGCCGACATGTCCACCGAGGCCAGCTCCGCGTGGGCGACCGTGCTGCGCACGAACTGGGCGTGCAGCATCCCGGGCAGGGCGATGTCGTCGACGAACCGGCCGCGCCCGGAGAGCAGCCGCGGATCCTCGCGGCGGCGAACCGCCTTGCCCACCAACTTCCGTTCGTTCATGAGGACATGGCCTCCTCACATGCGCGCCGGACCAGGGTCCGTACGAGTTGCTTGCGGTAGTGCGTACTGCCGGACGCGTCCGTGGGCGGCTCGACGGCCTCCGCCGCGGCCGACGCGCAGGCCTCGAAGGAGCCGCCGCCGGCCAGCACGGCCTCCGCCTCCGGCACCCGGACGGCGGCGGACGCCACCCCGCCGAGCGCCACTCGCCCGGAGCGCACCTCGCCGTCCTCCACATCGAGGTCGACGGCGGCGGCCACGAGGGCGAAGTCCCCGCGCCGCTCGGCGAATTCGGTGAGCGCGGCGTGCGGTGCCGGACGGGGGAAGACGATCTCTACGAGGAGCTCGTCCGGGTCCAGGGCCGTCGTGTAGTAGCCGAGGAAGAAGTCCCCGGCCGTGACCGTGCGCTCGCCTCGGGGGCCGCGTGCCACGAACTCCGCGCCGAGCGTCATCGCGAGCAGGCACCACTCGGCGGTGGCGTCCCCGTGCGCCATGCTGCCGCCGACCGTGCCGCGGGTGCGGATCGGGAGGTGCCCGATCCAGGTCATGGTCTTCTTCAGGACCTCGAAGCCCGCCCCCAGCACCCCGGCTGGGTCTCTCTCCACCGTGTGGTGAGTGGTGAGCGCCCCGATACGCAGTCCGCCGTCGGCGTCCCGGTGCATCCGGTCCAGTTCCCGCAGTCCGCCGATGTCGACGAGGTGCCGCGGCCGGGCCAGCCGGTAGTTCATCATCGCGACGAGACTCTGCCCGCCGGCGATGACCTTGGCGTCGTCGCCGAGCTCGGCCAGCAGCCGTGCGGCACCGTCGACGTCGCGGGCCCGGTGGTACTGGAAGGGGGCGGGCTTCATGGTCCTCCTTGCGTGCGTTCCGTACAGGGTCCTGCCGTCGTACCCTCTGGGCTCAGATCGCCCGCTCGGGGACGGCCCGGACCGTGGCAACGGGCGTCTCCTCCTCGTCGGCGTCGAGGACCCGGCCCTTCGTCTCCGGCGCCGCGACCGCCATCCACGCGACGGCCAGCAGCACCGCGATCCCCAGCACCGCGAAGGTCATCGGCAGCCCCAGAGCGGGCCACATGAGCGAGCCGAACAGCATCGGGGCGAATCCGGTGAGCGCCCGGCTGACCGAGGAGGCCCAGCCGAAGCCGCTGGCCCGCAGTTCGGTGGGGTACAGCTCCGAGGCGTACGCGTACAGGACGGGAATGGTGAGCTGGATCAGGAAGCCGAAGACGGCGATCGCCACGACGGACCCGGTCGGCATCTCCATCACCAGCGCGAACACGACGAGTGCGAGGGACGCGACCGGCGCCGATACCCCGATGAGCCACTTGCGGCCGACGATGTCGACGAGGGCCGTGGACACCAGCACGCCGATGATGCCGACCCCGCTCATGAGGGTGGTCTTCATGAAGGCCGCCGTGTCACCGAGACCCTCTTCCCGCAGGATCGTCGGCATCCAGCTCAGGGCCGCGTAGTAGACCAGCATGATGGTGGCGAACAGCAGCCAGGCCGCGGAGGTGATGCGCGGGCTGAACCGCCAGATGCGGCGCAGCTGCTCGGCCGCGGCGGCCGGCCCGCGCGGCCCGGTCTCGGCGGGGGGCTCCGGAATCGTGTACGGCACGACGGGTGCTCCGGTGCGGGAGACCAGGTCGTCGATGACCTGCCTGGCCTCCACCTCGCGGCCCTTCTTCGTCAGGTAGATGGGCGACTCCGGGATGCCACGGCGCGCCCAGAACAGCAGCAGCGCGGGCAGGACCATCGTCGCCAGCATCCACCGCCAGTTCCCGTCGACCGCCAGCAGCGCCGTCGACACGAACCCGCACAGCGTGACGCCCACCGGCCACCACACATCGAGCCCGGTCAGGATCCGGCCCCGGTACTTGCGCGGTGAGAACTCGCTCACCAGCGCGTAGTCCACGGGGATACAGCCGCCGAGGCCGATGCCCGCGAGGAAGCGCAGCGCGAGGAAGACGGGGTACGAGGGCGAGAGGGCACCGAGGACGGAGAACAGGGCGAAGATCAGCAACGTGACGCTGAAGGCTTTCTTCCGGCCGATCCGGTCCGCGACCGAGCCCCAGGCGATGGCGCCGACGGCCATGCCGACGAGATTGGCGGTCGCGACGAGCCCACGATCGCTCAGCGAGAGGTCGAAGTGCTCGCCCACGAGCGGCATGAGGAAGCCGTTCAGAGCGATGTCGTATGCGTCGAACAGGTAGCCGAGGCCACCGATGATGAAGATCTTCCCCTGGACGGGCCATTTCCAGGGCAGTTCCTGAACGATCTGATCGCCTGTTTTCACGTTCGCTCCACGGTGTTTCGTGTCTGATACGTGCCGCACGATTGCGGACGCGCCTTTTCGCGGGGCTCCGGCGTGCGGACCGGAAGGTGCGGGGGGTGGCGGTCTTGGGACAGCAGGGGGAGGCCGAGTTCAGCGGCCGAACTGGTAGGAGAACGCGCCGAGATCCGGGTCGTTGAGCGGGGTGCCCGACCACAGCCAGTCGTAGGACAGGTCCGACTCCCCGTCGAAGTTTCTGAGCTTCTCGTCCCTGGCCCGCTGCTCGGGGCCGTCGGGCAAGTGGTAGAAGGACTTGTTGCGCAGTGAGGCGTCCTGGACCATGCCGGCGTGCTTGGCGCGCCGGTCGACATAGCGGCGCAGCGCCCCTTCGATTCCGTCGGCCGTGACCGCGCCGAGCTCCTCGGCCAGTACCGCGGCGTCCTCCATGGCCTGCGAGGCGCCCTGCGCCTGGTAGGGGAGCATGGCGTGGCAGGCGTCGCCGAGGAGGGCGACGCGGCCGTCCATCCAGACGGGATCGCGGCGCCGGTGGTAGAGCGCGAAGGCGGCGACGTCCTCCTTCGCCTTGGACAGCATGGCGGGCACCCGGTCGTCCCAGCCGGGGAACGCGTCCACGAGATCCTGCGCGGTCGCGGACACGCTCCACTTCTCGGCGACCTCGTCCGTGCACGGCACGCACGCCACGACGTTGAGGTACTCGCCGCCGCGGATCACGTAGTGCACGAGGTGCCGGTCGGGCCCGTACCAGATGGTGCTCTGGAAGCGGTCCATGAGCCAGCGCGTCGCCGGGTCGGCGGCGATCAACTCGCCCGGGATCAGGGCCCGGTAGGCCATCTCGCCGGAGAACATCAGGGTGTCGCGCAGGCCCATCAGGTCTCGCACTCGCGAGCGGACGCCGTCGGCGCCGATCAGCGCGTCGCCGGCGTGGCGGCGTCCGTCGTCGGTGACCGCCACCGGACGCCGGGGGTCCGTGCGGTCCAGTTCGACGACCTTGCTCGCGGTGTGCAGCTCCACGACCGGGCCGGGGCCGGCCGGGTCGACGCACGCGTCCAGCAGGATGCGGTGGAGATCGGCCCGGTGGTAATGCCAGTAAGGGGCGTTGAACTGGTCCTTGCAGCGCTGCCCCAGCGAGGTCAGCCCGACGATGCTGCCGTCCTTCCACCGGCGCCGCACCTGGTCCAGCGGCTCGGTGTGGATGGCCTCCATCTGGTGGCGCAGCCCCAGCCCCATCAGCACGCGGCTCGCGTTGGGCGCCGTCTGGATGCCCGCGCCGACCTCGCCGAGCTCGGCCGCCTGCTCCAGGACGGTGACCCGCAGACCACGCTGCCGTAGGGCCAGCGCGGCGGTGAGCCCGCCGAGACCTCCCCCGACGACGGTGACTTCGTACGACTGACTGGACGCCACTCTTCCTCCAACTGGCGGGCGTATACGGGTAGTTCGTGCGCAGGACCGGCGCGCGGTTCAGCCGTCGGTGAGCTTCCCGCCGGTGACGACCTCGACGTCGTCGACGGTGACGGTGCAGCCGCGCATCGCGATGTCGAGGTGGGCGTACGACTCACGCCCGAGGACCGGATGCGGGCCGGTCGACCACAGGAAGTTGCCGGCGAAGGCGCGGGCGTCCATGCCCATCAGGTCGTCCTTGCCGTACATGGCCGTGGCGAACCAGTCGGCGGTGCGCATCAGGCCCCACCCCATGTGGGAGAGGCTGCGCGCCCACTCGTCCTGGGCGTCCTCGAAGAAGGTCGAGAGCAGCTCGGCCTCGGCGCCTCCGGACACCTTCTCGATGTGCCCGCCCGCGATCTGCAGGGTGACGGGGGAGCGGACGTACTCCTTGAAGGGCAGCAGGATGTCGCCCTCGGCGAGCACGATCTGCCCGTCGGAGATCTCCGGCCAGCACAGCACCATCGTGCTGGGCCAGTGGTCCCAGCGGCCCGGATCGTCGGCGAAGCCGCACTGGAACTCCGGCTTGGATCCGGCGAGTTGAACGGTGAGGTCGGTGCCCGCGTCCGAGGTGACCCGCATGACGGACGACCGCTTCAGCAGGCCGACGCCTTCCAGGACCTCGGCCTTGTCGCCCTCCTTGGGGAGGTTGCGGATCAGCACGTCGGGGGCGTCGCAGACGAAGATGATGCGGGTGCCGGCGCGCAGGATCTCCTGCTGGACCGGCGCGTGGATGAAGCCCTCGCGGGTCAGGTCGACGACCAGGTCGGCCGATTTCAGCAGGTCCTGCGCGGTGCTGTCGTTGAGTACGGAGACCAGGCCCGGGCCCGCACCGGTGTGGGTGCTGGGCATCGGCGCGGGGCTGCCGCCCGGCACGGTCGCCGAGATGACATGCGCCCCGCAGGCCTTGGCGGCGCCGAAGGCGGCCGCGACATAGTCGCCGCGGCTGCCGGGCTCGGACAGCACCACGACGTGCTCGCCGCTGCGCACCTTGCACAGCCGCAGCTCGCGGGTGAAGGCGTCGAGCAGGTCGACGGACGAAAGGTCGAACACGGGTTCCTCCAGGGTTCGCCGAGGGGTACCGATCGCGCTCCTCCACGGGCTGCGGACATGGCGCAGACACGCTCCGGGCACGACGACGGAAGGGGAGGGGGACAGACGGGGAGAGGGAAGAAAGGGGGAGCGGGGAGGGGGGACGGGGGGCTGAGGCAGGGCGGAAAGACCCTGCGACACACGAGTTGACCAGCGGTTTCGGGACGGTGGGGTGCCGCCCGACACAGATAATCCGAACACGTACTATCTCGGCTTGGCAAGGGGTCGTGCGCCGAGTTAACACGGTTATTTCATGACGGGCCGTCAGGGAAGTCGCCTGTTTCCGGCCCGACCTCGGCCTCGCGTGCGCATCGCTTCGGGGGGTTTGTTACGCGGTGGTGAACTGTGCGGCCGTGCTCGGCGGCCGGGTGAAATGGCGGGCACCGGCCAGTACGAGAACCGCCAGGGCGGCGGGTGCCGCGTACGCGAGACGGAACTCGCCGGTGGAGCCGAGGAGCCCGCTCGCGGCGCCACCGGTGACCACGCCCGCGTAATTGAAGAGGTTCAGGCGTGCCAGCACCGTCTCGGCGGCGGCGGGACGCAGCCGCGCGGCGGAGGCCAGACACAGCGGGACCAGGACGGACGCCCCCAGACCCACCACCCCGGCCGCGACAACGGCGAAAGGCCAGCTCGGCGCGGCAGCCATGCCTGCCAGGGCGCCCGCGACCAGCAGGGCGGCGGTGCGGACGACCGAGACCGCACCGAACCTCTGCACCAGCCGGTCGGTGCCGGCGCGGCCGACGACCGTGCCGGCCTGGTAGGCCGCGTATGCCATCGGCGCCACCGTGAGGGACGCGGCGAGGGTCTGGCGCAGATAGACCGCCGACCAGGCCGAGACGGTGGAGTCCACGACGTAGACGACGAGGAGGACCAGGCCGAAGGGGAGGAGCCGGAACCACTCGCGGCGCCCCAGCGGTGTGTTCGCCGGAGCGTACGACGGTTCTCCGAGGGAGGGCAGGGCGTGTGTGCGTAGGCACGCGATGACGATCAGGAGGATGCCCGCCTGTACGGCCAGGCCGTCGGCCACGGACCACCCCAGCCGGGCCGCCGCGGCCGTGAGCAGGGCCGCGACGACGCCACCCAGGCTCCATGCCGTGTAGAAGGAGCCGAAGATGCTGCGGCCGTAGGCACGTTCGATCGCGGCTGCCCGGGTGTTGATCCCGACGTCGAGGGCACCGACAGCGATCCCGAACAGGACGTACGCAAAGATGGCGGTCGCCTTGCCGGGGGCCGACCCGATCAGCGTCAGCGCGACGACGGCCGTCAGCAGAGCCCCGCGCATCGTCGCGACGGGACCGGCGACGCGGACCGCGGCCAGACCCAGGAAACTGCCGGCCCCGGCCATCAGTGCCACCGTGACCATCAGGGAGGTGGTCAGGAGCGGAGCCAGTTTCAGGTGTTCGGTGACGGCGGGGACGGTCGTGTACACAGCGGCCACGGACAGGCCCTGCGCGGCGAACGCGAGGGTCGCGACCCTTCGGGCGCCGGACTTGGAGGCGGGGCGCCTGGTCTCCGCCCGGTCTGGAGTGCTGACGGACATGCGCAGAAACGTAGCCAGGCACGGAAGGGCGGACGCAGGACGCCGGAGGCCGTACAGGGGACTCCGGGGGCCACCGGTCACGACCGGACGCGACCGGTGACGCCGGGGCGCTTACGGTGGTCGCCCAGGAGAAGGTGAGTGCGATGTCCGTTGCCTCCGGCCCCGGCCCGGCAGAGCCTCAGGGGACCAGCCGCAGTACGTCGGCGACGATCCAGCCGAACATCCTGCGCTATCTCGTCACGGTCGCCGACGAGCGCGGCGTCGATCTGCGTCCCCTGCTGAGCCAGGTCGGACTGGACGAGACGCTCATGCGCTCGGCCGCGCTGAGGGTGTCGTACCGGCAGGGCAGCGCGGTGATCCGGCGCGCACTGGAGCTCACCGGGGACGCCCACCTGGGACTGAAGGTCGGCGCGGCGCAGCACCTGACCGCGTGGGGCCTGCTCGGCTTCGCCCTGCTGGCCGACGACACGCTGCGGCACGCCATCGAGACCGGCGTCAAGTACCAGAACTTCTCCGGGGCGATGACGGTGTGGTCGACGGGAGTCGGCGAGGACGGCGCCTTCGTGCTGCACGCCGACCTTCCCGACCCGGCCATCGACCCTGGCGTGGCCGCCTTCCTGATCGAGGAGGGGTTCGCCTCCGTGGTCACCCTGTCGCGGCTGGCCGTCGGTCCGGCCTTCGCGCCGAGGGCCGTGGAGTTCTCCGGACCGGCACCTCGCCGAAGCGACCTGTACCGCACCCTGTTCGGCTGTCCGGTCCGGTTCGGTGCCCCGGCCGACCGCATCGTCATCGACCCCGCCTGGGCCCGCGCCCGGATGCCCGGCCGGGATCCGGTGACCTACGCGTCCACCCTGGAGACGCTCGACGCGCAGCTGGCCTCCCGCCACGACCAGCAGGACCTGCTCGAAGTGCTGGAGGTCTCCGTCGCGCAGAGCCTCCCGATGATCCCGTCGTTCGGGGAGCAGGCCCGGCGGCACGCGACGAGCGAGCGGACGCTGCGCCGCCGGCTGGCCGACTGCGGTACGACGTACGAGGCACTGGCCGAGGGGGTGCGCCGGGAACGCGTCGAACAGCTGCTGCTCCGCCCGGAATTGACACTGCGCGACATCGCCCGCCGGGCGGGATTCTCCGACGAGCGGGCGCTGCGCCGCGCGGTACGCCGCTGGCACGGCACCTCGCCGGTGGAGCTGAGGGAGCGGATGCTCCAGGAGCCCGGGCACATGGAGTGATCGGGTCAGCGGGTACGGATCCAGACCGTCTTCTCCCGGGTCCACTGGTCGAAGGCGTTGGTCGACTTCTCCACACCGCCGAATCCGGACTGCTTCCAGCCGCCGAAGGGCGTCGTGATGTCGCCCTCGCTGTAGGCGTTGACGGAGACCACGCCCGCCTCGATGCCCCGGGCCAGCCGCAGCGCGGTGTCGAGGTCGCGCGTCCAGACCGAGGCGGCGAGCCCGTACTCGGTGGCGTTGGCCATCCGCACCGCCTCGTCCTCCGAGGTGAAGGTCTCGACGGTGACCACGGGACCGAACAACTCCCTGGTGAGGACGGAGCTGCCGGCAGGGGCGCGGGTGATCACGGTGGGCGGGTAGAAGGCGCCGCGCGGAGGCAGCCCGTGGGGGAGTCCCCCGGTGTGGATCTGGGCTCCGCCGGCCCTGGCGGCCTCCACGGCGCCCGCTACCCGGTCGAAAGCGGCGTGGTCGATGAGCGGCCCCATCCGTGTGCGCGGGTCGGCCGGATCACCGATGACGAGCTCCCTCGCCGCCGCCGTGAACCGCTCCACGACCTCCTCGGCGATGCCGCGGTGGACCAGGACACGGGAGCCGGCCGTGCAGTTCTGACCCATCGTCAGGAACGCGGCCTCGATCATGTCGCCGATGAGCTCGTCGCCGTAGGAGAGCGCGTCCGCCATCAGCACCTGCGGGCTCTTGCCGCCCATCTCCAGTGAGACGCGCTTGAAGTTGCTCTCGGCGGCGGACTTGAGGATGCGGCGGCCGGTCGCGGTGGACCCGGTGAAGGAGAGCGCCTGCACGAGCGGGTCACGGGCGAGAGCCGCACCGGCTTCCCTGCCGTACCCGGGCAGCACCCCGAGCACCCCGTCGGGCAGGCCGGCCTCGGCGGCGAGTGCGGCCAGGTGCAGGGCCGAACGCGGGGTCGCCTCCGCGGGCTTGACCAGCAGACAGTTGCCCGCGGCCAGGGCGGGACCGACCTTCCAGGCGGTCATCGCCAGGGGGTAGTTCCACGGGAGGATCGCGGCGCCGACCCCGACCGGTTCGCGGGTCATGAGACCGAGACCGTCCGGCCCGCTCGGCGCGAGGCGGCCGAAGACCTTGTCGGCCGCCTCCGCGAACCAGCGGATCGACTCGATCGCGCCGGGTACATCCCCCGTACGGCACTCCGTGATGGGCTTGCCCGCGTCCTCGCTGTCCAGCCGGGCGAGGATCTCGGCGTCGCGTTCCATCAGGTCGGCCAGGCGCAGCAGCACCGCGCTCCGCTCCCGGGCCGGCAGCCGGGACCACACCCCGGAGTCGTGGACGCGTCGGGCCTGTTCGGCGGCCTTGGTGACATCGTCGGCGCTCGCGGCGGGCAGTGTGGTGATCGGCTCCCCGGTGGCGGGGTTGACGACCTCCAACGTCTCGTTCGTGGTCATGCTTCCTCCACCAACTCCCAGCGGCCGTCGGTCTGCCGGGCCAGTCCGCGGCGGCGGAGTTCCTCCAGATAGCGGGCCATGCCGCGGTCACCGCGCCTGCGGAACAGCGGGAAGATCCTGGGCAGCAGGTTCGGTACGAGCATCGCGAACCGCACCAGACGGGACTCGCCGGGCCGGGGGTAGGCCTCCAGGCGGGGCTTGTCCAGCAGGCTCACCACGGCCGCGACGACATCGGCGGGCTGCTGCGGCGAGTCCTGGAACTGCATGGAGTTCCCGCCGTCCACGGCCTCCTGGCGCAGCATCCGGGTGTCGGTCGCGGACGGGAGGACCGACCCGGCCAGGATGCCCCTGCTCCGCAGGTCGAGGCCGATGGCGAGCATCGCGCCCCGGAGCCCGAACTTCGAGGCCGTGTAGATCGGGGTCTCGCCCAGCGGGAAGATCCCGCCGAGGGAGACCGTGGTGACCACCCGGGCGTCCCGGGAGGCCTTCAGCAAGGGGACCGCGATCCGGGTCGCGACCAGCGGGGAGGTCAGGTTGAGGGTGATCTCCCGCTCGATGCTCTCGACGCTGCGGACGTCGAAGCGCTCCGAGCTCGTCATGCCCACGTTGTTCACCAGTACGTCGAGACGGCCGTAGGCGTCGCCGACCAGCTCGAACACCCGCTCCACCTGGGTGCGGTCCATCAGGTCGCAGCCGATGCCCAGGTGCCCGGAGCCGGGCAGCTCCGCGGCCACCTTCTCGGCACGGATCCCCTCGAGGTCGACGACGACGCAGCGGGCGCCGCCGGAGGCGAAGCGGCGGCACAGGGCACTGCCGATGCCGCCGGCGCCACCGGTGACCAGCATGACCTTGTCGGAGAAGTCGAACCGGCTCATGCCGCCGCCTCCGCACGCCGCAGGGACCGCACCGGCGGCGGCTGGCCCTCGGTACGCCAGCCCATCCGGCCGGCGACCTTGCCGAGGTACTTCACGAAGGCACCGCTGTCGACGTAGCCGGTGTGGCGGGGCGAGGCGACGAACTTCAGCCCACCGGACAGATCCGGACGGTCGGCGCGGATCATCTGGGTGAACCGCTCGGCGTTCGGCAGCCGGTGCCGCGCGTCGTGCACATACCCGGCGATCAACTGGGCCTGGGTGTCGAAGAGTTGGTAGGCGCCGGAGTTGGTCTCGATGAACCCGATGCCGAACAGGCCCTCGTGCTCGCGCGAGAACGACGACAGGTACAGATCGGGGTGCTGCTCGTCACCGAAGTACCGCTGCGCGACCGGCACTTTGTGCACGTAACCCGTGGCCAGCAACACGAGATCGAAGTCGTCGCTCGTGCCGTCGGTGAAGTACACGGTGCTGCCCTCGGTGCGGGCGATCCCGGGTTTGGCGGTGATGTCGCCGTGCTGGAGGTGGTGGATCAGCATCGAGTTGATGGCCGGGTGGGTCTCGAACAGCTTGTGGTCCGGCTTCTGGAGCCCCAGCCGCGTCGGATCGCCGTTGACGATCCGCAGGAGAGCACCGAAGACCCGCTGAGCGAGCCACATCGGCAGCTGCGGGCCGCTGTTGGCGATGGTGTCCACCGGCCGCCCGAACAGGTGCTTGGGAATGAACCAGTACCCGCGCCGCATGCTGATCACCGCGTGGTCCGCGGTCCGGGCCGCGTCACACGCGATGTCGCAGCCGGAGTTCCCCGCACCGACGACCAGCACCCGCTTGCCCCGCAGCTCATCCGCACTGCGATAGCCGGCGGTGTGCCGGACCTCCCCGCTGAACGCCCCAGGAATTTGAGGGATGTTGGGGTGCCACTGCGCGCCCGTACACACCACGACCTGCCCGTGCACGCTCTCCCGCCCGTCGGCCCGGGTGACGGTCCAGGTGCCGTCCGCGTTCTTCTCGACATCCGCGACGTCGACACCGAACTCGATCCGGTCCGTCAGCCCGTAGGAGTCGGCGAAGGAGCGCAGGTACGACAGGATCTGCCGGTGCGGCGGATAGTCCGCGAAGTGCTCGGGCATCGGGAAGCCGCCGAACCCCGACAGGGTCCTGCTGGAGATGAAATGGGCCGACTCGTACATCGGGCTGCCGGGATTCTCGATGTCCCAGATTCCGCCGGGCCCGGTGTGCCGCTCCAGATGTGTGTACGGCAGATTCCGCTCCGCCAGGGCCCTGGCGACCGCCAGCCCGGCAGGTCCCGCCCCGATCACACACGTATCGAACTGGCTCGCTTTCATGAGCCCGCCTCCTCGTTCATCCCACGTCATGGGTGTTTGAGGAAACGTATTCACCTGCCGTTCAGCGGGAACTGACCCGCGCGGCCACAGACCGGACCTCAGCGGCCGCGCCGCCGCCACGGAGTCCGTCTGCGCGAAGCCTGACGTGTTCGGGTGACTTGTTCATCGGACTAAGTCGATACGATGGGGGCATGGCTCACGTTTCCGCGGCCGAGCGCCGCCCCCAGCTGATCAAAGCGGCCATCGACTTCATGACCAGGGAAGGCGTCGCGGCCGGCAGCACCCGTGCCATCGCCGCCGAGCTGGGGGTGGCCCAGGCCACGGTGCACTACACCTTCGGCACGAAGGAAGGGCTGTACCGCGCCGTCATGGAGCAGCTCACGCAGGATCTGGTGGCACAGGTCGAGCGGGCCGCGCCGGCCGACGGCGGTTTCGAGGAGACGGCGAGTGCGCTGGCGGCCGCACTGTGGCGGACGGTGCGGGACCAGCCCGCAAGCCATCAACTCCTCACGGAACTGACCATGTTCGCGCTCCGCTCCCCGGCCCTGAGCGAGGCTCTCGAAGCCCATCACCGGGGGGTGACCGAGGTGACCGCAAGGCTGATCACCGAGGCGGCCGAACGCACCGGCCAACCTCTCGCCCAGCCCGCCGAGACGATCGCGCGGTTCTTCCTCGCCGGCTTCGACGGGCTCACGATGCAGCACCTCTCGCTCCCCGACGAGAAGGCCGAGCACACCTGCCTTCAGACCTTCGTGTCCGCGGTGGTGGCCATGGCCGGGGATCGGCTGGAGCTGGTGCCCGTGCCGGTGAGCTGATGTGAGCTGAAACAGCGAAGGGCGCGCTCGTACCGTACGAGCGCGCCCTTCGCCGTGGTCAGCCGCGTGCGTGGATGAGGAGCGCATCACGGTCGAGCGATAAGGTCGGTCGACTTGAGCGGGTGATAAAGTCGGTCCATCGATACCGTTCGAGGGAGTTCGTCATGGCCGTCCTGCTTCACCGGCTGGGCCACAGCGCCTACCGTCACCGCAAGCTCGTCCTGGGCGTATGGCTCTTCGTGCTGGCCGCGCTCATCACCTGCGTCAGCGTCTTCGGCGGCAAGCTCGACGACCGCTTCTCGGTGCCGGGCACCGAGTCGCAGCGCGCGTTGGACAGCCTGAGCAAGACCCTTCCCGAAGCCTCGGGCGCGAGCGCCCAGATCGTCTTCACCGCACCCGAGGGCCACCGGATCACCGATGCCCCCTACACGGCGGCCATCGCCCGGGCCCTGGCGGAAGCCAAGAAGGCGCCGCAGGTCGGCGACGTCCTCGACCCCCGGACCTCCGGCGCCGTCTCGGCCGACCGGACGACGGCCATCGTCCAGGTCCAGTACCCCGTGCAGGTCGCGGAGGTCCGTACCTCATCGGTGGACGCGATCGAGGACGCGGCCCGAGGGGCGGAGAAGGACGGCCTGCGGACGTCGGTCGGAGGCTCCGTCTTCGGCAGCAAGGGCGTCCATGTCGGCCCGTCGGAGATCATCGGCGTGGCCGTGGCGCTGCTCGTCCTCGTCGTCACGTTCGGATCGCTGCTGGCCGCCGGCATGGCACTGCTGCCCGCGCTGATCGGTGTGGCAGTCGGCCTGGCCGGGCTGCTCGCGCTCGCGCCCGCGGTCAGTATCTCCTCCACGGCCGTCACCCTCGCCCTGATGCTGGGCCTGGCCGTCGGCATCGACTACGTCCTGTTCATCCTCTCGCGCCACCGCCAGCAACTGGCCCGCGGCACCGATCCGAAGGAGTCCGTCGCACTGGCCGTCGGTACGGCCGGCAGCGCCGTCGTCTTCGCCGGTACCACCGTGATCATCGCGCTCGCCGCGCTGAGCGTCATCGGCATCCCGTTTCTGACCACGATGGGTCTCGGGGCCGCCGGAGCCGTCCTCATCGCCGTACTGGCCGCGATCACCCTCGTCCCCGCCGTCGCGGGATTCGCCGGCACGCGGCTCGCACCCAAGCCCGGCAGTCGAGCCGCCCGGCGGGCCGCCGACGCCGAGGGCTCCACCGGCCGCACCACCCTGGGTACCCGCTGGACGAAGTGGGTCATCGCCAAGCCGCTGCTGACCGTGCTCGCCGTCGCGGGCATCCTGGTGACCCTCACCCTGCCCGCCCTGGACCTGCGTCTGGCCCTTCCCGACAACGGCTCCGCGCCGCACGCCTCCACCGAGCGCAGGGCCTACGACACGATCAGCGACAAGTTCGGCCCCGGCTTCAACGGCCCGCTGCTCGTCCTGGCCGAGACCAACGACGGTACGGCTGCCGCGAGTTCACAGGCCGGCGCTCAAGTCGCCCAGAAGCTGCGGACCCTCAAGGACGTCGAGGCCGTGCTGCCGCCCCAGCCCACCGGCGACCCGACGCAGAGCGTCATCACCGTCCTCCCCGCCTCCGGCCCCGACAGCGTCCGTACCGACCGACTCGTCCGCGACATCCGCGAGGCCGCGCCCGAGATCCGTGGCACCACCGGCGCCTCGGTCGCGGTCACCGGCACCACCGCCGTCAACATCGACGTCTCCAACCGACTCAGCGACTCCCTGCTGCCTTTCGTCGCGATCGTCGTCGGCCTCAGCCTGCTCCTGCTGATGATCGTCTTCCGGTCACTGGTCATCCCCGTCAAGGCCGCCGTCGGCTTCCTGCTCTCGGTGGGTGCCTCGCTCGGTCTGGTCGTCGCCGTCTTCCAGTGGGGCTGGCTGGCCGACGTCCTCGACGTGCCCCACAGCGGTCCGGTCGTCAGCTTCCTGCCGATCATCCTGATCGGCGTGCTGTTCGGACTGGCCATGGACTACGAGGTGTTCCTCGTGTCCGGGATGCGCGAGGAGTGGGCCCACACCGGCCGGGCCCGCCAGTCGGTCGTCGACGGCGCGCGGCACAGCGTGCGGGTCGTCACCGCGGCCGCCCTGATCATGTTCACCGTCTTCGCCGGGTTCTTCCCGCTGGACGACTCCCTCATCAAACCCATCGCGTTCGCCCTGGCCGTCGGCGTGGCCATCGACGCCTTCGCCGTCCGTATGACGCTCGTACCGGCGGTACTCGCTCTCGCGGGCCGGGGTGCCTGGTGGTTGCCGGCCTGGTTGGACAGGATCCTGCCCGACCTCGATGTCGAAGGAAGCAGCCTTCAGAAGGCGGCACCGGCGGACCGCAAGGAACCTGAACTCGTTTCCTGAGCCGCTGATCCGGCGGCGCTTCTGCTGAACAGGTCGCTCCTACTCAATGGTGAGAGCGACGAGTGAGGCAGGGTGCGCGGCCGATGTGATCACCCGTAGCGCCACGTAGCGGGCGCGGCTGTCGGTCCGCAGGACGCCACGCGCCGACAGCCGCGCCGCGCCACTGTACGTACGGCCGTCCAGGCTGAACTCGACCTGGGACGCCGGGGGTCGGCCCCCTCGCCACTGAGTCCGGATCTCGGTGATGTGCTGTTCTGCACCCAGGTCGACGACCATGCGGCCGGCGGGACCGGGCGACCATGCGGTGCCCGCGTCGCCGTCGACCGCGGCCCCGGGGTCCGTCATACCGGGCGGCAGAGGTGCGGTCGGGAAGGCGGTGCGGCCGAGTGCCAGGTCGGCGAGCGGATACGCCGTTCCGCGCGGCACGGTGACGGTGGTCGTACGGCCCGCATGGACCGTGGCATCGACGCTCTTGCCCTGCGCCGAGACGGTGACGCGGCAGGAGGGCCCGGTGAGTCGTACGGTGCGACCGTCGCGCACCTCGGCGCGGAGCCCTTCGGGAATGCGGGCGCCGGAGAGGACGATGCGTGGAGGGGCCAGGGAGGCTGAGGCGGCGGGCAGTTCGGCATGGAGGGCCGTGCCCGATGCGGTGACGGTCTGAACGCCTTGGTAGAGGCGGATTCCCTCGGCAGCCGAACCCGGGATCGTCACGGTGGTGGTCACCGGGGCCGAAGAGAGGTTGAACAGGCTCAGGTGGTGGTCGGTGAGGGCCGCCTTCACCTGCGCGGACTCCGTCGACGGCGTCGTGCGGGCGGCCGCGGCACGCAGTTCCTCGGGTGTCGCGCCGGGGAGCGCCTCGACCAGCACGCTGTCGGCCGGTCCGTCGGAGAGGACGACTGTGTCGCCGTACACCGAGAGGGGGTTGGCGCCGCCGCGTACGACGAGCCCCGCGCGGCCGTCGACGTCCAGCCACCCGCCGCGGCTGGTGAGGTCCGGCCGCGGCCAGGCGGCCAGCGCGGTCCACTGCTGCCCGTCGACCGAACCTTCCAGCCGGTACGCACGGCCCGCCGCGGCCTCCCAGCGCAGCGTCACCCGGTCCACGTCCCGGGAGGCGCCCAGGTCGACCGCGATCCAGCTGTCCGCCCGTGGACGGTCCGCGCGCGACACCGCCCAGCGGCTTGTGGCGTCACCGTCGACGGCGAGCGCGGGCTCCTTGCCCGGGTCGAAGGAGGAGGCGGAGGCTGCCACCCCGGCCTCGCGCGTCAGGTCGCCGCCCGACGCTCCGTCACGTATCTCGAAGGCGTACAGCGAATAGCCGTACGCCGGGTCGGGACGCACCCCGAGCATGCGCAGAAAGCGGAACCGGCCGCGGGGAAAGGCGAGTTCGTCGACGCGCGGTCCGGTGGACGTGCCGGCGTCGCTCCCGGCCGCGACCGTGGTGCTGCCCTCGGCCACCCGATAGGTGCGATGGCCGTCCAGCCCCGGCATCCCGGGCATGGCCAGGTTGCGCACCTCCAAGTGGCCCTCGCCGTAGGCCGTCCCGGAGGTCGCATACACGACGGCGCCCGACGGCAACGTGGTGAACCCGGCGTACCCGCTGTCCAGTGTGAGCAGGCTCGCGCTGCCGTCGAACCCGTCCCGCAGCCGCGTCGCGTACGTGATGACCGAACGCCCGGTGACCTTGGCGCCGGTGCTCGGCAGGAACATCGGTGTCGTACCGCTTAGTGCGAACAGCCAGTCGTCATGGGCCGGTTGCCAGGCGAACTTCACGAAGCCGGACTTGCTGACCACACCGGACCACGCGCCGGGTGACTGATGGGAGACGAGGCCGGGACCCGAGCCGTGGTCGGTGACGCCGCTCGCCTGCTCGAAGAGCTCGCGCTGCGACAGGGGGCGCACGGGTGCCTGCCCCGACCGGGCCCGCCACTCGTGCAGCAGGTAGCTGATGGCCAGTTCGGCCCGGGCCTCCGGCTCGTACTTGGGCTCGCCCGAGAACTTCGCGAGGCGGTACTGCGGCGGGTACGCCTGATACGCCTCCAGGCGCTCGGCCAGCGCCAGTTCACAGCGGGCCGCCGCCCGGTCGCCGACGACCTGGGCCAGGAAGGCGAGCGGGATCACGTCCCGGCCGTAGAGGTGCTCGCGGTCCGCGACCATCGGCATCAGCGGCTCGCCCGCGTCGCTCATCACGCCGAGCAGGGTGCGCCACAGCGGCCCGGCATTCGGCTGCGCCGTGAGCACCTCGGGCAGGGCGCGGCCCGCGAGGAGGAAGTGGGCGCTGTTGCGTCCCGAAGTACGCCAGAGCTCTTCCTGGTAGTGCGGGCCGAACGAGCCGTGGTTCTCGACGATGAACGTGTCGTACAGGTTCTGCGCGGTGTTCGCGCTGACGGCGACCCCGTCCACGCGGGCCGGGTTGGCGAGATCGGCGGCCGGCAGGCCCGCCTCGTTCCGGCCCCACCGGCCGAACGCGTCGCGCCAGGCCCCGTACCGCGGATCGTCGCTCGCCCAGGCCAGACCGGGGGCCAGTGACTGGGTGTAGACCCCCATCTCCTCCAGCTTGGTGTCGCCCTCGAAGCCCCCGCTGAGGCCATGCGGGGTCCAGTCACCGGAGTCGGGATCATCGCCCGTGCCCAACTGCGCGGTGTACTGCGCCTGTTCGCGGACAATGGCGTCCACGTCCCGGCGCGTCGCCTCATCGAGGTCGTCCCACAACAGGCGGGCCGCGAGCACGAAGTACGACTGGAACGTGGTGTCCCAGAACAGCTTCCGCCCCCACTGGGTGCCGCCGGCCAGCCGGTTGGATGCCGCGAAGTGCTTCACCGTGGCCAGGGTCCTGGTGCGCAGGGTGTCCTTGTCGACTCCGGCGCGCTCGTCGTCGTACGCGCCCCGGGTCAGCAGCACGGCGTTGCCGAGTACGACGGCGAAGCCGAAGTCCTTGTCGGTGTAGTGGCCTTGGGCCGGGTCCCATTGCCCTTCCGACCATCGAGTGTGGGAGAGCAGGACGCGGTAGTACGTGTCGGAGACGGGGTCCTCTGCGGGGGCGGCCGTGGCTGTCGCGGCGGAGGCCCGGGCCGAACCCGAGGTGAGCGGGAGGCCGGTCACGATGCTGGAAGCGCCGAGCAGCTGCATGGCTCGACGGCGGGTGAACCCCACGGCGTGCTGCGACATCGACGCAACCCTTTCGACAACGTTGTCAAGGAGTCTGGTCATTTTGCGGCTGCACCGTGAGCGCGTCAAGGCTCTCGGCACCCCTCGCGGCACCCGGCAGATCACGCGTGACGATCGGCGCACGCGCATCCCTGGCCCCATCGAGCAGTTCCTGCGGCACCGTTGACGGCCGGTCGAACGACACCTAGGTTTTCAGGTGACGAAAGCGCTTGCAGCCGCCCGACGTTCACCCCGCACGGTCCATTGGGCCGCGCTCCAGTGCCATGTCGGTCGGCCGCCCGGTGGAGAGTTCCTGGCGATGATGCGCACACCGCGATCTTCTTCCCGGGGCCTTTCCGGGGCGTGATGGAAACGTTGTCATGATGTCCGGCCGGTGACCGCGGACGTCGGTCCATGGCCTTTTGGCCGGCTGCTTCGCACGCACTGCCGGGAGGTCAACTGCCCAGATTGCTGACAACGATGTCAATGCCACAGTCCCTGGAGGCAACGTCATGACAAGACCCAGCGTCCGCCGCGCTCGATCGGTTCCTGCCCGGGAGGCCTCCTGACCGGGCCGCTTCTTGCCGGGGCCGCCTCCTTCCCGGCCCACGGGCCTTTGCCGTCACGCCCGTTGAACTCCGTACCGAGCCTCCCTCCGACGAAAGGTGATCTTCGCCATGTCTCCTGTGAGCCGTCGGCTCTTCCTCGGCGGGGCCTCGGCCGCCTTCCTCGCGGCAGGCACCCGGTCCGCCGCCGCGGTGTCCGACACCATCCGCCGCAGATCCAGAGACTGGACCTTCGAAAACGACTCCCTGCGCGCCACCGTGACCTACCAGAACGGCGGAATCCAGCTCACGCGGCTGCTCAACAAGCGGGCCGGAAGCGACTACCTGAGCGCCCCCTCGTTGCTCTTCGCCCATGAACTCGACGGCGCCGACACCGTGCGCGCGGACGACGGAGGCTGGCAGCTGGGAGCGACGACCAGGGAGCTCATCGCCGTACGCACGAAGGAGAGGTCCTGGCGGGTCGGGGAGCGCATCCACATCCCCCTGCACAGAACCACGCCCCGCCCGTTCCGCGTCACCCTGGTCTTCGAGATCTACGACGGTGACGCGGGCCTGCGCTACTTCACCCTCGTACGCAACGAGGACGCGGTCCGCGAACTCACCCTCACCCGCTCCACCGTGATCGACCTACCGCTGCCCGACCAGCCGCACACCCTGCACTACGTCCCGAACATGAAGTGGTTCAGCACCCGCGGCTCGCTGAGCACCGAACCCGTCGGCAGGTCCTGGCCGAAGAAGGCCCTCACCGTGTACGACACCGGGCACGGCTGGAGTGTGAGCCCCGAGCTCAACTGGAAGACGCAGCGGGGCAACGGCAACTACCCGACCGACTACATGCTGCCGCCCTTCGCGGGGATCAACGCCTGGCACCAGCAGGACACCGTCTCCGTGGACACGCACCCCGAATCGCTTCGGCTGACGCTGCTGCCCGGCGAGGAGTTCGAGTACCTCGCGGTGAACCTGACCGTGTTCAAGGGGGATGTCGTCGACGGAAAGATGGCCGACGAACTGCACTTCCGCAAGCGATTCAAGTACCACCACACCACCACGCTCTTCCACCAGAACGACTGGGACTACCGCGGCGGCCCGGGCCATGAACTGCCCGCCGGCTACTACTACGACACCGTCATCCCGCAGACCCGGCGGGCCGGCCTCGACATGGTGATGCTCGACGACTACTGGAACACCACGCGCGACTCCATCGAACCCAGCGACTCCATGAAGAAGTCCATCACCAGCCTGGCCACGCTCTCGAAGACCCTCAAGGACAACGGACTCGGCTTCGGTCTGTGGTTCTCCCTGACGGGCGACGGCCATCTCAAGGGCCGCGACCTCGCCGACCCGGCCCAACTCGCCCACAAGAGAGCCCAGATCGAGACGCTGCTCAACGACTACGGCGTCACCCAGCACATGATCGACCTCACCGAGTACTGGCAGAACGAGCAGACGACCGCCTACTCCCGCGCGGGCGACAACGTCTATCGCAAGGCCGTCCTCACCAGGTCGATGCTCAACGACCTGGTGACGAAGAACCCTCAGTACCTGCCCAAGCTCACCAGCGAACTCGATATCGCGCCCACACAGGGCGACCGCAACAACGGCCTGCTGCACATCGCGTACAACGGCTGGAACACCTCCAACGGAGGCGTCACCGGCGAGGACCTGTCGCTGCGCACGGCGCTCACCGCGTTCGGCCATCTGCCGATGGGGGCGACGTACATGAACGGCGGCAAGATGACCGGCCGGATGGAGGACTACTACTCCTACATGGCCGTCCGGGCGGTCAAGTTCGGCCAGGACCCCGGCGACGCGACCAAGTGGCCCGAGGCGGCGGTGAAGCTGATGGGCGTCTTCAACGCCTGGCGCAGACAGCCCGAGATCACCGCCCTGACGGACGGCCAGTTCCTGCCGGTGTACCTGGGCCAGGGCTGGGACACGACGGACTGGGACAGCGGCAAGGGCCCGTACGTGTGGATGTGGGCCGACGCCCGGCGCCGCACCGCACTCCTCATCGCGACCGCGGCCGGCACACCGCAGACCACGGTCGACGCGAAGGTGCGCTGGCTGGAGGACCGTACGACCTACACCGTCACCGACACCACGATCGACGACGACGGCAGCCAGGCCCACGCCGTGAAGGGGGAGTTCACCGGTGAGCGGCTGCGCACCGAGGGACTGCCGATCGACCTGTCCGAGAACACCTCGAAGGGCAAGGCGTTCTGGCTGGAGGCGGTGGTGCGGTGAGGCGTCGGGTCGCTCCCCGGTGACGCGTTCCGGACGTCACCGGGGAGTCGACCTGCCGGGTCAGCCCCGGGCCAACGCGATGACCCCCGCGAGCCTCTCTCCCGCCTCGTAGATCATGTACGGGACGCCCCCGTCGGTGCCGAAGGTGGGTGCCGCGGCACGCCCGTTCTCCGGGGCCGCGCTGCGCGAGTTGTAGAAGACGCCGAGGTGGTTGCGCTTGGTGAAGTCGTTGCCGACCTCGGTGATCATGATGTCGCCGCCGCTCTCCTTGTCCTTGTTGTAGACGACGTAGGTGCTGTTGTTGCGGTAGAGAAGGTGTGGGCCGCCGACGTTGACGGCGCCGACGTCGCCGTGCCGGATGAGCGGCTGCTGGTCGTAGGCCCAGGTTCGGCCGTCGGCGGACCAACCCCAGTGGATGTCACGGTGGTTGGTGGTGTTGTTGAGCATGAACACCATCACGTAGCGGGCGCCGTGCGAGGGCAGGTCGTGGCGGAAGACCCGGGCGTACGACGTCTCGTTGGTTCCTGCCGGGAGCATGGATGCCGACAGCACGACCTTGTCGTACGTGAAGTGGATTCCGTCGGTCGAGCGGGCGAGGCGGGTCGTGGTGTTCTCGCCGTGGAAGTACAGCCAGAACTCCCTGGCGTCCGCGTTCCACAGCACGTGGGGGGACGAGACATGGCTGACGGAGTAGTGCGGGGACCAGTTGTTGCGGACGATGGGGTTCGACGGGTACTCCGTGAACGGCCCTTCCAGCGAGTTGCCGTAGGCCAGGCAGATCCCACCGGGCGCGTCGTGCGGCGCGTAGTACAGGTAGTAGCGGCCGAGCGGGGAGCTCAGCTTGTCGTAGACGCCTCGGATGCAGGGGAAGATGATCTCGCCGGTGGGGTTGTACTTCAGCTGAGACGGCGTCAGAAGGGTGCGGACGTACGTGTAGTCGGGGAATCCGCCGGGCGCCGCGGCCGCGGGCTGGGCGCCCAGGGCCGTCCCGACGGTGAGGGCGGCTCCGGTGGCGGCGGTGGCGCGCAGGAAGAGACGCCGGTCGAGGTGGGGCTCGTGCATGGTCGGCTCCAATGCCAGATGGTCGTCGCGGCCCGGACGGGCCGGCGGTTCAGAGGTAGGTGGCGGCGGTGACGCACAGGCCGCCGAGGGCGACCGCCCAGACGTACGGCAGGGTGCGCACCATGACCTGCTGCGGAGTGACGCCCGCGTACTGGGCGCTCCACACGGTCTGAGTGCTGGTGGGGTCGGCGACCCCGAAGACCTGGTTGTACGACGTGGTCATGCCGAGGACGGCGGCCGCGGGGTAGATGCCGGTGGCGATGAGGACGCCGGCGATACCGGCGCCGAGCCCGAACACGTTGAGGGGGCCGCGGTAGAGGCACAGCGGGACCAGGAGCGTGAAGACGAGGACGAACAGCACGGGGTTCTGCGGACTGACGGACTTGACGAGCGGTTCGAGCGCGTCGACGGCGCCGGGCAGTTTCACGGCCGCGAGCAGGATGCCGATGGCGACGAACAGGGTGATCGGCGGGGCTGCCACCTCGAAGCCGCCGTACAGGGTGCGCAGCAGCCGCTTGTTCATCCCGCCGGGCCGGGTCGTGGTGACCAGTGCGTACAGGACGCCCGCCAACAGCGAGGGGATGATGGCTAGTTCGAAGCCCAGGGCGAGGACGAGCGGGACCGCGGGGGCGAGCAGCGCGTACCAGGGCGCGTCACCCAGTTCCTCACGCCGTGAACGGGGCTTCGGCTCAAGGGACTTGAGCGACCAGGTGTGCTCGGTGCCACGCCGTCGAGTCTCGACGAGGACGTACGCGAGGGCGGCCGCCAGCGCGAACGGGAAGAGCTTCACCATGAAACCGCGCACGGTCGGGATCGGCAGTTCCAGCGCGGTGGAGAAGAACTGCCACACCGGCAGCTCGAAGGGGATGCCCACGGCGATGCCCATCAGCACCGTGCCCGCGGCGGTCACCTTGGGCACACCGACGGCGATCATGGCGGGGATGCCGATGATGCCGGCGAGCATGGCGGCGGGTGCCGATCCGGTGACCGTTCCGACGAGTGCGGACACGGCGAGGACGCCGAGGGCCACCACGGTCGGGCGGTCACCGCCGAACTCGACGATCTTGCGGACGAGTGTGCCCGCGATACCGGTCTCGTCGAGGAGCTTGCCCAGCCAGGACCCCAGAATGATCGCGATCATGGTGGCGGCCAGGGCCGGCGCGCCTTCCTGGAGAACGGTGTCCAGCACGCTGTTCTCGCCGGTGAGCGGGGCCCCGGCGAGGAAGGCGATGACGACGGCGAGCAGCACCAGCGCGAAGGCGGTGGGCAGTCTCCGGGTGAGCATCAGGGCGACGCCGGCCGCCATGACGAGAAGGATGACGACACCCATGGGTCAGTTCTCTCTTCCGGGCGGGGTGAGCGCCGCACCGAGCGCGGCGGTGAGGAGCAGGGGGCTGCGGCCGAGTCCGCAGACGGTTCGGGCGTAGGCGTGCGCGGCGACCTCCTCGGCGCCGGCGACATGGCCGGCCATGCGGAGGCGTCCGACGCGCAGCACGGTGTGGTTGAGCGCCTGCTTGAGCGCGGCCTTCGCCGAGCCGTGGTGGAAGTAGGCGTGCACGGCCTCGTGGGCCAGCGCGGCCGCGCGCACCGAGCCCGGCGGGTACCAGGCCCGCCAGCCGCGGGCGTCGACCAGCTCCTCGGCGAGGGCGAGCGTGTCGGTGTAGAGCTCGATCGTCGGGGGCCGCGACGTGTAGCGGGCGAGCAGCATCCGCTCCAGCCCGCCGTCCCGCTCGACAACGCGGGCGGTGGACGGGACGGGAGCGAGCCGAGACCCGAACTCATCGGCCCTACATGCCCATCGGCGCAACAGCTCGCGGTCACGACCCTCGTGGGTGGGGGTGGCGGCCAGCAGCCGGACGGCCCATTCAACGTCGTCGACGGACGCAGGATCCGTCAACTCCCGGTCTTGGAGGGTGGGTTCGGTGGTTGTCATGACCGCACCTCCAGAACTGCGACCACCGGCTCGTCGGCTGCGCGGGTGCGCAACTCGCTGTGGGCCAGCGCGAGCAGTGGCTGGGGGTCGAGGACGCCGGACAGGTCGGCGATGCGGGAGCCGAGCAGCAGCCGCAGGGCGGGAGCGCGTACTCCGCCGTCGCCGTACGAGGTGGACTCGCCCACCAGCCGGGCGAGCACCTCTGGGGCGCCGGCCGCGGTGGTGGTCTCCACGCGGGCGTCGGCGGCGTGGTGGCGTACGACGCCGTCCACGTCGACGATCCGTATGGGGCGGCGGGCCGGCCGCAGGCGGCGGCGCGTCTCGGTGCCGTAGACGGTGTGGGCGGCGGTGCCCGCGAGGACGTGGACCGCCGCGGGGTCGGTCTTGAGACTGGCCGCCGCTGCACGCAGGCGCTCGGTGTCGTCGGCTCGGTGGGACCGGTCCTGGGTGCGCAGTTCGGTGGCGCCGGTGGCGACCGCGCGCACGGTGTTGGTCTGCGGGTCGACGGTGACCTCGACCTCGACGCCTTCGGCGGCGGCGCCCTGGGCGACGACCGCCCGCTCCGCCTCGGCCCGGACGGCGAGGATCTGTTCCTGCGTGGCGCCGGGCACGATCCGCTCGATCTGTTCCCGTACGAGCGCCAGGGCGACCCCGATGGGGCTGATGACCTCGTTGTGGCGGGCGATCCGGCCCTCCATGCCGCTGGTCTCGGCGAGGTGCGGGGTGACGGACGCGGCACCGCCGCCTCCACCGACGAGAATCGCCGTGTCCTTGTCGAGCCGGTAGTCGCGGATCATGGCGTCCACCACCGTCTTCACCCGGTCGATGCCCGCGTCGAGGATCCGCGCGGCCGCGGTCGCGACGTCGGTGCCGAGCACGGCGGCCAGCGGCGCGATCGCGGCACGCGCGCTCTCGGGGTCGCAGCGGGCGAAGTCGCCCTCGGGGACGCGGCCGAGGGCATTGGCCGCACAGGTCATGGTGACGGCGAACCGCCCGCCCGCCGCGTCGAGCACGGCGTAGTCGGCGGGGTCGCCGTCCATGGGCCGGACGGTGTCCACGCGCGCGTCGCGCAGCTGGTCGGCAGAGGCGAAACAGGCGTACGGCAGTCCCGCGATGTGGGCGCTGCGTGGTCCCACGCCCGTCACCCGGCCTTCGCCGATCCGCACCATGGAGCCGCCGCCGACACCGACGGTGCGCACGTCGAGGGCGCTCAGATACGAGGTCTTGCCGAGGATGGTGGCGTGCCGGACGGCGACCTTGCCGCGGCGTACGACGCTGATGTCGGTCGACGTGCCGCCGGTCTCCAGGAAGACGCCCTCGCTCACCCGCTCCTGCATCAGCGCGCCCGCGACTCCGGCGGCCGGTCCCGACAGGACCGTCAGGAGCGGCCGGCGGCGCATCTCGCCGAGCGCCATCACACCGCCGTCGCAGCGCATCACCATCAGCGGCGCGGTCACGCCCGCCTTGGTGATGGAGGCGTCGACGAGGTCGGCGGTGGCCAGCATGCGGGGCAGGATCGCCGCGTTGACCACGGCGGTGCGGGTGCGCTTGTGCAGCCCGTACAGCGAGGTGATCTCGTGCGCGGCGGTCATCGGCAGCCCGTACGGCCGTGCCGCGTCCAGCACGGCCTGCTCGCCCTCGGGCCGGTCGACGCTGAACGGCTGGCTGGCGACGAGGACTTGAGTGCCCTCGCCCTTCAACTCCTCGACGGCGCTGCGGACGGCTGCCGTGTCCTGGGGGTCGGCGACATGCGCGTAGGCGAGCGGAAGCCTTTTGCCGGGGGCGAGTTCGAGCTTTCCGAGCGCGGCGAGGCGGCGGGTGAGCACCGCCGCGGGGCCGGTCCCGATGCCGATCAGTCCGACGGTCGCCACATCGCCCTCCAGGAGGGCGTTGGTAGCCTGGGTCGTGCCGTGCGCCAGGAAGGCGACATCGGCCGGGGCGCAGCCGGTCTGCTCCAGCAGCCGGTCGAGCGCCTCGACGATGCCGTGTGCGACGCCGTCCTCGTGATGGTGGCTGGTGGGGACCTTGACCTGCCCCAGGAGTTCGAGGGTCGTGGCGTCCACGGCCACGGCGTCGGTGAAGGTTCCGCCCACGTCGATGCCGACGCGGATGCGGTGTGTGTTCATGTCCGGGCACCTCCTTGTGCTGGATCGGTTCGCGCGGGCGGTCACCGGGCGGGGCGGGTGGAGCCGCCCCGCCCGAACTCCCGTCCACACGTGGTGTGTTCAGTAGCCGCGTACGTCCGGCCAGTGGCGCTGCACTCCGTCGCGGTCGAGCAGCCGCGCGAACTCCTCGAACCGCTTGTCCTCGGCCTGCACCTGGTGCGGCTCCACGTCCTCGGCGACGCAGTGCGCGGCCAGGGCACCGGCGACCTCGCCGACGTTCCACTCCACCGGGTGGAGCCGGTAGCAGCCGTTGGTGATGTGGGTGGTGCCGATGTTCTTGCCGGCGGGCAGCAGATTGCGCACCCGGCGCGGCACGAGCGCGCCGAGCGGGATCTCGAACGGCACGGACCCGATGTCGATGTAGCCGTCGCCGCCGGTCGAGGGATGCAGGTCGATGCGGTAGCTGCCGACACCCACCGAGTCGCGGTGCCGCGTGCCGCCGTAGGCGCCGACCAGGTCAATCGCCACGTCATGCTCCGTGACCGTGGTGACCGCCTTGATGCGGCGCGACTCGCGGACGTACGCCGCCTTGGCCAGACCGTCCGCCGTGCCGGTCACGTCCGGGCGGATCCGCAGGCCCGGGAAGCCGGTGCCGCCGTCCGCGCGCGGTGCCTCGGTCTGTAGCCAGTACAGCAGCGACAGCGACAACTGCCGTGCTCCGCGCAGCGCTTCGGCCTCCTGGCCGATGTACGGCTTGAGCCAGTAGTCGTTGAGCGGCCAGTTGACGAGCGTGATGTCGGAATCGAAGGCGCCGGGGGAGTGCAGCTTGCGGGCGAGGATGCGGCGAAAGCCCCACAGTTCCTTGTCGCCGGCGTCGGCGCTCTGGTCGGCGGACACGCTGAGCGGGTCGTGAACGGGATTCGGTACGAAGGTCCGCTCCACCGGCTCCAGCGTGCGCGGGTCGGGTGCCTCGAAGCCGAGCAGCGGGCCCGGCCAGAACGAGGGCCGGTAGCCGCGCCAGAAGCCGTAGTCCTCCGGACGGTCGATCGTGTGGTCCTCGCCCTCGTGGTGGGAGAGGGCGAAACACACCGTGATGCCCTGCTGGTTGAGGGGCTGAGCTTCGTCCGGGGCGTGCGGCTCGTCGAACTCCGCGCGTGCCTCGGCCCCGTTCGCGTGCTCCACGCCCGCGAGGTGGAGGAGTTCGCCCGTCTCGGTGGCGTCCAGGACGTAACGGGCGGTGAGGACGCGATGCGTCCCGGCGCGCAGGTCCTTCAGCGTCACCGACCGTACGACATCGTTGTCAGACTCGGCGGAGATCGGCCGGTGCTCGGTGAGTACGGTCAGCCGCCCCGCTGCACGGTGGGGCGCGAGCATGCCCTCCAGGACGGCGAGGGCGACCTTGGGTTCGTGGCAGAGCTTGCTGACGCGGCCCGCTCCCGGGTTGAGATCGGTGAGCGTCGAGGCCTCGGCCCGCAGCGGGTACCAGTGCCGGTAGTACCGCCGGATCTCCTCGCGCAGCCGCCGGTAGGAGGCGGTGGTGCCGAACCGCTCGACCCACGGGTGCTCGTCGGGCGGTACGGCCTGGCTGGTGAGCTGGCCGCCGATCCAGTCCGTCTCCTCGGTGAGCACGACGCTGCGTCCTGCCCGGCAGGCGGCGAGTGCGGCGGCCACGCCACCGAGACCGCCGCCCACGACGAGGATGTCGGGTTCGGGTATCACGCTTCTCCTAGCTGCTGTTTCGGGTTCTTGGGGGCTCTGTGGGGACCGTGCTCAGGAACGGGTACGCGGCGGTCCGGCCGTCAGGCCCGGACGGAAGACGCAGCCGACAAGCGGTTCTCGCGCCTCCTCGCCCATGACGAGCGCGGACAGCAGTCGCACGGCCGCGGCGCCCAACTGCGGCCGGGGGATGTCGAATCCGGTGGGTTCGGGTTCACCGGCCAGGTCGGCGGGCGGGCTGCCGAGCAGGGCGAGAGACACCTCTCCGGGGCAGTCGAGGCCCGCCGCGCGCACGGCGGAGAGCAAGGCACGCCAGGCCGCCCCGGTGTCGGTCTCCTCCGCGACGAAGGCCGTCACCCCTTCATCCGCCCAGGCACGCAGTCGTTCGGGTGTGAGCTGCCGATGTGGGTCCGCGGACCGGAAGACGGTCGTGGGGCCGGAGGGGAGACCTGCTTCCTGAAGCCCTTCCAGGAAGCCGCGCTGACGGTCCGCCGAAGCGGGCGCGTCGTCGTCCTCACGGACGAGGACCATCCGCCGATGCCCCAACCCGGACAGACGGCCCACGACGTCACGCGTGGCCTCGACATAGTCCGCGCCCACCCATGCCACGCCCTCCAACTCCTCGCGGCGGCCCAGGTGTACGACCGGGAAACCGTCCTCGACCAGCCGCTTGAGCTCCGCCCGGGGTGTGTGCCGACCGAGGAAGAGACAGCCGTCGGCGAGCCGGACCCGGCTCAGGGTGTCGGGACCCGCGGCCCCCGCACCGCCGGTGCTCGACCCGGTGAACAGCACCAGGTCGTAGCCGAGTGCGGCCGCCTCGCGCTCCACGCCGACCAGGAAGGGGTAGTACGAGTGCTGCACATCGGTCGGGAACGTGGCGGTGAAGCTGAACACGCCGAGGAGGTTGTTGCGGGCGGCGGCCAGCCGTCGCGCGGCCGGATCGGGCACGTAGCCCAGGCTGCGGGCCGCCTCCAGGACCCGTCCCCGTGTCTCCTCGGAGATGGTGCGTCCCTTGGCGTCGGGCTTTGCGGAGAGCACCAGGGACACGGTCGCCTGGGACACTCCCGCGAGCCGGGCCACCTCGGCCTGCCGGGGCCGTGACGTACGTCCGGAAGGAGCGGGCGTACGTCCGGGCCGCTTCCTTTGTTCCACAGTGGCTTCTCTCCTCCGGGGCGGGTTCCGGCGCTGTCGACGGCGTTAATGCGCATTAGGTAATGCGCATTAACGAGAGACTGTGCACTTACCCGTCCGGCGGGTCAAGAGTTGGGACAGAAGTGCTGCTCCCGCGGAACCGTGCCGCCAGTGGCGCACGGTATTGCGGCGGATCCGCACCCGGCGCCCGCCCTACGGTCCCGGTGGCGACAGCCCGCCGTTCGCTCCGACTGGTAGAAGTCGGGCATGGCCTATTACCACCGCCCTGCCCACCCGGCTGCACCCCGCCCTTGTGGCGGTGCCCGATGACCGCCGGCATCGACACCCCCGACCGTCGCGGCCGCACCGGACTCGACCGGACCGGCCTGGACCTCACCGGCAACCCGCGCGTGAAGGTGCGGGAGGTGACGCTGCTCTCCAGCCACTGGTACGTCGAGCGCGCCACCACCTTCGACTTCCAGCAGGCCGACGGCACCTGGAGCACCCAGCAGCGCGAGACGCACGACCGCGGCAACGGCGCCACCATGCTGCTGTACGACACCGAACGCGAGACCGTGCTGCTCACCCGCCAGTTCCGCTACCCCGTCTACTTCAACAGCCACCCGGACGGGATGCTGATCGAGACGCCGGGCGGACTGCTCGACGACGATGACGAGCACCCGGAGATCGCCGTACGGCGTGAGGTGGTGGAGGAGACGGGGCACACGATCGGCGCCGTCCGCCATGTCTTCGACGTCTATATGAGCCCGGGCTCGGTCACCGAACGCGTCAGCTTCTACGCCGCCGAGTACGGACCGTCGACCCGCACCCACGAGGGCGGGGGACTGGACGAGGAGGGTGAGGACATCGAGATCCTCGAAGTGCCCTTCCGCAGAGCCCTGGAGATGATCCGCACCGGGGAGATCGCCGACGCCAAGACCATCATGCTGCTCCAGTGGGCGGCGCTGGAGGGGCCGTTCGCGGGCTGACGCGGCGCAGTCCCTTGACTCCTCGCAGCGGGCCCGGCTGGACGCGGCGCACTGACCGTGCCGGTGGGGCGGCTCCGCAGTAGCCTGCTGTGAAAGCCGAAGGAGAGCGGGTCATGTCCATGCTTCCCACCGAGCGAGCCATCCGGACCACCCCCGAAGGCCTCTTCTGGGAGCCCGGCGAACGCTGGGTGCGCGGCGTCAAGGGCGAAGTCACCGTCGTCGACAGCCGGCACCCCGTCCTCGTGTGGGAGCCCGAACTGCCCGTTCCGCAGTACGCGTTCCCGCGCGAGGAGGTCCGTACCGACCTCCTCCGCCCGGCCAAGAACCCGCCGGCCGGCACACACACCGGTTCGCAGATCTTCTACGACCTCGATGTCGACGGCGAGGTCGTGGAGAACGCGGCGTGGACCTTCCCCGCCGCCGACCTGGCCGGGTACATCGCCTTCGCGTGGTTCCTGCGCTGGGACAGGGGCCTCGACCACTGGTACGAGGAGGAAGAGGAGATCTTCGTCCACCCGCGCGACCCGCACAAAAGGGTGGACGCGCTGCCCAGCAGCCGCCATGTCCGGGTCGAGATCGACGGAACGCTCGTCGCCGACACCCATCGCCCGGTGCTGCTGTTCGAGACCGCCCTGCCGACGCGGTACTACATTCCGCCGGAGGACGTCCGCCGCGACCTGTTCGTCCCCACCGACCACCACACGGCATGTCCGTACAAGGGCACCGCCGAGTACTGGTCCTGGCGTGGCGAGGCCGACGTACCGCCGAACCTCCTCTGGAGCTATCCGGACCCCCTGACCGCGGTGGCCGCGGTCAGGGGACGCCTCGCCTTCTTCAACGAAGCCGTGGACATCACCGTGGACGGCGAACGCCTGGAGCGCCCGGTCACCCCGTTCAGCGAGATGCTCGGCACCCGACCGCACCCGTAGCGGTCCACCGGCGGCGCCCTTGATAATCTGTCGCCTCGCCTTTGGGAAAGGGCTGTACGTGACGCTCGGCATGGTTCTTCCATGACCCCTCCTCTCGCGCTTCGCCGCGGGAGTCACAGCCCTGTCCGTTTCCGCGGCGCCATCGTGGCTGGTCGCGCAGTTCCCCGCGTCCCTTCAGGGCGCTGCCGAACCGCAGTGGACTTCACCCGACCTGCCTAGCGCGGACGGTTCGGCCTGCCCCCCTCGTCGAAGTGCGCTTCGTGCCCGCACGTTCCTTCACGAGGAGTTCCGTCCTGTCCACCATCAGCTGGACCGAAGCACATACCGTCCGAACCGCCCGCTGGCACTCCGAGAGCACGACCCCGCCCCCGAGGCAGGTGCTTGTCGCGGACGACCGCATGCGTGCCGACACCGCGTACCGACTGGCCTGCGAAGGCACTGCACTGTTGTGGACGGGCGACTTCCACAACGCCCGCCAGCTGTTGCAGGCGCTGGCCCGGCGCATCGACCGTACGGCCCGCTCCCGCGGCGACAGCCCGCGCGAAGCGTTCCATCTGCACCGCCGGGCCCAGGGCCACCGCGCCCGGGTCCTCGGCAGGCTGCTCGTCCTCCTCGACGGCCACACCCTGCACCTGCGCCGCGCCCCCGACGTGAGCGAGGCCTGCACCGCCGCCTACGGCCCGCCCTGCGGCGACCTCGTCGTCCCGCTGAGGGACCTGCTGGGTGTGATCGGGGCGCACCAGTGGCGCGTCAAGGGCGTCGAGGTACCCGCCCTCGGCGCCCGCATCCACGCCCACTACGGCGTGTTCTCCCCGGTCAGAGGCGAGTACGTCGACCTGGTCGCCGAAGCTCCGCTGCCCGGCCCCGGCACCGCCTTCGACCTGGGGACGGGCACCGGTGTGCTCGCCGCCGTCCTCGCCCGCCGAGGCGCGGACCGGGTGGTGGCCACGGACAGCGGCCTCCGCGCGCTGAAGTGCGCTCGGGAGAACGTCCGGCGGCTCGGCCTCGCCGCTCGCGTCGATGTCATGGGCCCCGCCCTGTATCCGGAGGGCCGGGCCCGGCTCGTCGTCTGCAATCCGCCCTGGCTGCCCGCCCGGCCGACCTCCGAGCTCGAGTACGGCGTGTACGACGCGGACGGCGGCATGCTGGACGGGTTCCTGCACGGGCTCGCCGCGCACCTCGAACCGGGCGGTGAGGGCTGGCTCGTCCTGTCCGACCTCGCCGAGCGCCTCGGACTGCGGACGCGGGAACAACTGCTGAGCACCATCGGGGCGGCGGGCCTGCGGGTGCTGGACCGCACCGACACCCGGCCGCGGCACCCACGCGCGCGTGACGCCGAGGATCCCCTGCACGCCGCCCGCGCGGCCGAGGTCACCTCGCTGTGGCGACTGGCCGTCGGGTGACCCGGATCAGGGTCTGACCAGCAGGCGGAAGTCGAAGGCGTACCGGGACGCACGGTAGATGTGCGTCCCGTACTCGACGGGCCGGCCCGTGTCGTCGTACGCCGTGCGCTCCATGGTGAGCAGGGCCGCGCCCTCCTTCTCGTCGAGGCGGGCGGCCTCGTCGGTACTGGCGTTGCGGGCACCGACGGTCTGCCGGGCGCTGTGCAGGGTGAGGCCGGCGGAGCGCAGGATACGGTACAGGCCGGTCGACTCGAGTCTCGCGGTGTCCAAGGGGAGCAGGTCCGCCGGCAGGTGGTTGCAGAGGAAGGCCACCGGCTGGCCGTGGGTGCGGCGCAGCCGCTCCAGGACGACGACCTCGGCGCCCTCCGCGAGGCCGAGGGCGGCCGCGACGTCCGCGGTCGCCTGCACCCGCTCGTTGCGCAGCACCTCCGTGGTGGGTCCCTGCCCGGCCTCCTCCAAGTCGTCGTAGAGACTGCTGAGTTCGAGCGGCCGCTTGACCTGGCTGTGCACCACCTGTGTGCCCACCCCTCGGCGGCGGACCAGCAGGCCCTTGTCGACGAGGGACTGGATGGCCTGGCGGACGGTGGGCCGGGACAGGCCGAGGCGGGTGGACAGGTCGATCTCGTTGCCGAGCAGGTTGCCCGGCGCGAGGACTCCGTGCTCGATCGCCCCCTCCAGCTGCTGGGCGAGCTGGTAGTACAGCGGTACCGGACTGCCCCGGTCCAGGGCGAAGTCCACCGAGCCGAGCCCGGGGGCGGACCCGGCACGCGCGGAGTCACCGGTCTTCGGCATGGAACCCGGCTTCCTGTGCTGAACGGCCGGAAGAGGCATCGGAAGAGGCAGGGGAGTCGGCCGCGTACCGCACGGTCGTCGCCAGATCCCAGCCGGACAGCAGTCCGTGGCAGAGCGCCCCGCCGAACGCCCCGCCGGTGCCGTGGCCGTTGACCGACTCGACGGCGAGGGGAGGGACCTCGGCCGTGGTGCCGTCCTGGTGCATGGCGAGGACACCTGCGGCGCCCTGCTTGACCACCGCCAGCTCGACCCCCGCGTCGAGCAACGCCTGTGCGCACGCGCGCGGTTCGCGTACGCCGGTCGCGATCTCGCACTCGTCGAGGGTGCCGACCGCGACGTTCGCGTGCCGCAGTGCCTCGGCGTAGTACGGGCGGGCCTCCTCGGGGTCCGACCAGGACTCCGGCCGCCAGTCCAGGTCGAAGACGGTGGTGCCCGCCCTGCCACGGGCCTTGAACGCGGCGAGGACGGCGGATCGTCTGGGTTCGTGGCTCAGACCGGTGCCGGTGATCCAGAAGACGCGGGCCGCGCGGATGGCGAAACAGTCCATGTCGTAGGGATCGTCGCCGGTGCAGGTGAGCACGGCCGCGGAACGGCCCAGGAGGGCGGCGGCGACCGCGACATCCGCGGCGGTGTCTCCGAGGAATCCCCCGAAGGTCTCCGCGCGCGTCAGGGGTGCCCGGGACTGGAGGGGGTAGAGATCAACTCCGATGCGGCCCATCGTGATGAGATCGAAGGGCTGGGCTGACTCGGCCATATGCGCTCCTCGTCGAGCTCTGCTGGGGGAAGCTGGTCCCAGGGGGCCTGCCGACTCTCACGGTTGTAAAGTGCAGAGGGCGTTGCTGTCAATGATTTGTTCTTACATTCGGACCTGAATGTGAAATGATGTCCTAACAAAGTATTGACAGTGGGCGGGTCAAGGGATTGGATCCCGTCCCAGCAGACCAGCCGCGTTCGGCGGTGCAAGACCCGGACCCTGGGGGGGTTCGGGCTTCGGATCCCCGAGATCCGCCGCCTATTCCCGTCGTTCCCCCGTCGCACAGTGAGGTGCAGGACAGATGGACCGCTCTTCTCGCTTCCGCAGATTCGCCCCCGTTGTGGCCGTCGCCGCGGCAGCTGCCCTGACCCTCGCAGGCTGCTCCAGCAGCTCCGGCGGCAAGAAGGCCGAGGAGAGCGCGGACGGCGCCTCCGCGGGCAAGGCCAACACGCCCCGGATGACGGTCGCCCTGGTAACCCACCAGGCGCCCGGTGACACCTTCTGGGACATCGTCCGCAAGGGTGCCGAGGCCGCCGCGGCCAAGGACAACATCAAGCTCATCTACTCCGCCGACCCGAACGCGGGCAACCAGGCCAGCCTGGTGCAGAACGCCATCGACCAGAAGGTCGACGGCATCGCGATCACGCTCGCCAAGCCGGACGCCCTGAAGGACGTCGTGGGCAAGGCGAAGGCGGCGAACATACCCGTCGTCGGCCTCAACTCCGGTGTGAGCGACTGGCAGAAGCTCGGCCTGATGGAGTTTTTCGGCCAGGACGAGACGGTGGCCGGTGAGGCACTCGGCAAGCGGCTGAACGAATCCGGCGCCAAGAAGGCCGTCTGTGTCATCCAGGAGCAGGGCAACATCGGCCTCACCCAGCGCTGTGACGGCGTCGAGAAGACGTTCTCGGGCACGGTGGAGACCCTGAACGTCAACGGCACCGACATGCCGTCCGTGAAGTCGACGATCACCGCCAAGCTCAGCCAGGACAAGGCGATCGACTACGTCGTCGCGCTCGGCGCCCCGTTCGCGCTGACCGCCGCGCAGTCGGTGTCCGAGTCGGGCAGCGAGGCCAAGGTCGCCACGTTCGACCTCAACAAGGACCTGACCGGCGCTATCAGCAAGGGCAGCATCGAGTTCGCCGTCGACCAACAGCCCTACCTCCAGGGCTACTTGGCGATCGACTCGCTGTGGCTCTACAAGAACAACGGCAACTACATGGGCGGTGGCGAGCAGCCGGTGCTGACCGGTCCTGCCTTCGTCGACAAGAGCAACGTCGACGCCGTCGCCGAGTTTGCCGCGAAGGGCACTCGGTGATGGGTATGACCCAGCATGCCGAGCCGGCGGTGACCACACCGCCGGCCCCCGGCCCCGGCAAGGAAACCGACGGGCGGACCACCGAACGGCCCCTGGCGCTGCGGCTGTTGGCCCGCCCCGAGGTCGGTGTCTTCCTCGGCGCCGTGGCCGTGTACGTCTTCTTCCTCATCTCGGCGCCGCCGGTGCGTGACGGCAGCTCGATGGCGAACATCCTCTACCAGTCGTCGACCATCGGGATCATGGCGCTGCCCGTGGCCCTGCTGATGATCGGCGGAGAGTTCGACCTGTCCGCCGGTGTCGCCGTGATCACCTCGGCGCTCACCGCGAGCATGCTCGCCTACCAGCTGAGCATGAACGTCTGGGTCGGCGTGATCGTGGCGCTGCTGGTCTCGCTGGCGGTCGGCTTCTTCAACGGCTGGATGGTGGTCAAGACCGGTCTGCCCAGCTTCCTGGTCACCCTGGGCACCTTCCTGATCCTCCAGGGCGTCAACCTGGCGGTGACGAAGCTGGTCACCGGCAACGTCGCGACCGATGACATCAGCAACATGGACGGCTTCGACCAGGCCAAGGCGATCTTCGCGTCGACCTTCGAGGTCGGCGGCGTCAATGTGAAGATCACCATCGTGTACTGGCTGGTCTTCGCGGCGATCGCCACCTGGGTCCTGCTCCGTACCAAGTACGGCAACTGGATCTTCTCGGTGGGCGGCAACAAGGACAGCGCGCGGGCCGTGGGTGTGCCCGTGACCTTCACGAAGATCTCGCTGTTCATGCTGGTCGGCTTCGGCGCCTGGTTCGTCGGCATGCACCAGCTGTTCTCCTTCAACACCGTGCAGTCCGGTGAGGGTGTCGGCCAGGAGCTGATCTACATCTCGGCGGCGGTGATCGGCGGCTGTCTGCTGACCGGCGGCGCCGGCAGTGCGATCGGCCCGGTCTTCGGCGCGTTCATGTTCGGCATGGTGCAGCAGGGCATCGTCTACGCCGGCTGGAACCCCGACTGGTTCAAGGCGTTCCTCGGCGTGATGCTGCTCGGCGCCGTCCTGATCAATCTGTGGGTCAGCCGTACGGCGACCAGGAGGTGACCCCATGACATCCACCAACGGAACCGGCACTCACGGCGCCATCCTCCAGGACAAGGCCCCCGAGAAGGACGGGCCGATCGTCGAACTGCGCAACGCGGGCAAGGCGTACGGCAATATCCGCGCTCTGCACGGCGTCGACCTGAAGGTCTTTCCCCAGCAGGTCACCTGCGTGCTGGGCGACAACGGCGCCGGCAAGTCGACCCTCATCAAAATCATTTCCGGGCTGCACCAGCACACCGAGGGCGAGTTCCTCGTCGACGGCGAACCGGTGCATTTCTCCACCCCGCGCCAGGCTCTCGACCGCGGCATCGCGACCGTCTACCAGGACCTCGCCGTGGTCCCCCTGATGCCGGTGTGGCGGAACTTCTTCCTCGGCTCCGAGATGACCAAGGGCCCCTGGCCCGTCCGCCGTCTCGACATCGAGAAGATGAAGAAGACCGCGGACGAGGAACTGCGCAACATGGGCATCCTCCTGGACAACCTGGAGCAGCCCATCGGCACGCTGTCGGGCGGTCAGCGCCAGTGCGTGGCGATCGCCCGCGCCGTCTACTTCGGCGCCCGGGTGCTCATCCTGGACGAGCCGACCGCCGCCCTCGGCGTCAAGCAGTCCGGTGTGGTGCTGAAGTACGTCGCCGCCGCCCGCGAGCGCGGCCTCGGCGTCATCTTCATCACCCACAACCCGCATCACGCCTACATGGTCGGCGACCACTTCAGCGTGCTGCGCCTGGGCACCATGGAGCTGAACGCCTCCCGCGACGAGATCACCCTCGAAGAGCTCACCAACCACATGGCCGGTGGCACCGAACTCGCCGCGCTCAAGCACGAGTTGTCCCAGGTTCGTGGCGTGGACGTGGAAGAGCTCCCCGAGGCCGAGGACCTCCGGGCCCTGGGGGCGACCTCCCCCGAAGGGAAGTCCTGACACGGCCCCTGCCTTGGATGCGGTCCCGCGGCGCCTGACCACGGGGAAAGATCCTTGTTAGACAGAGCGTCATATTACTGAAGCGTAATAATCCGAGGTATACCGCGAGTAACTTACGCGTGAGTAGGGTCGCGGCAATCCATTGTGGAGCGGTCCGAGAACGCCGTGGGACGACGTGCGTGCTCGACTCCACCCTGCCCGGTCTCGCCCCACGAGGCCGGGCAGGCCGCTCCGCATTCCTCTCCCCAGGAGGAGCCGCATGTCTCTCGGAAGACGCCTGCTCATAGCGGTGTCCACCGCCGCCTGCCTCGGCGCCCAGGCCCTGCCTGCCGCCGCGGCGACGGAATCGGATGCCGAAGTGGTGTCCCGCGGTGTCACGATCCCCGCGTTCTACAACCCGCCGGCCGCACTGCCGACGGCCAATGGCGCGCTGATCCGCAGTGAGCCGCTGCACCTCGCCCTGAGCCTGCCCGGCCTGAACGGACGGCTGCCGGGCGAGGCGACCCGTCTGATGTACAAGTCCACCGACTCCAACGGCCGACCGGTGGCTGTCACCGGCGCCTACATCGAACCAGCTGCCACCTGGAAGGGCTCCGGTCCGCGGCCGCTCGTCGCGGTGGCACCCGGCACCATGGGGCAGGGCGATCAGTGCGCGGCCTCCATGGGCCTGGAACACCCGCTGAGCCTCAACGGCCGGACGGTGTCCGTCGGTTACGAGAATCTGGCGATCTACCGGCTCCTCGCCAAGGGCGTCGCGGTCGTCGTCACCGACTACGCCGGCCTCGGTGCGACGGACCGGCTGCACAGCTACGTCAACCGCGTCGACGAGGCGCACGCGGTACTGGACGCCGTCCGCGCCGCCCGCACCCTTGCCGGAGCGTCGGTCAGCGCCGGGTCGAGAGTGGGCCTGTTCGGCTACAGCCAGGGCGGCGGCGCCTCGGCCGCGGCAGCCGAGCTCCAGCCCACGTACGCCCCGGAGTTGACGCTTGCGGGCACCTACGCGGGCGCCCCGCCGGCCGACCTGAACGTGGTCACGGAGGCCATCGACGGCAGCGACCTGGCCGGGGCCCTGGGCTGGTCGCTCAACGGCTTCCTCCAGTCGGACCCGTCCCTGCGGCCGATCGCCGACGCGCACCTCAACGACAAGGGCAAGGCCGCACTCAAGGACCTGTCGACGATGTGCGTCGGCGACGCGCTCTTCGGATACGCCTTCGCCAACAGCACGAAGTGGACCAAGGACGGCCGGTCCATCACCGAAATCATCCGGTCCGAGCCCAAGGTCCAGGCCTTCCTCGACGAACAGCGCATCGGCACGTCGAAGCCGACGAGCCCGGTCCGCCTGGCCACCGGCACCGCGGACAACCTCGTCCCGCACGGACAGGCACGCGATCTCGCCGCCGCATGGTGCAAGAAGGGAGTCGACCTCACCTACAAGGCGGTGATCCTGCCCGGCCTCGGCGACGCCCTGCTCAACCACTTCGCACCCCTGCTCGCCGACCAGGGCTCCGCGATCTCGTGGCTGACCGACCGCCTCGCGGGCGAGCCGGCGAAGTCCAACTGCCGGAGCATGCCCGTACAGCCGTGAAAACAGGGCTCGGCGGTCCGGCCGCCGAGCCCCATGGCGTACGTCAGACCGAGCGCACTTCCTCGATCGTCACCGGCCGGTGCTCGTGCACCGACAGCGTGCACGCGTCCGCGATCCAGCCCGCCTCCAGCGCGTCCGCCACCGTGCACGGCGAGGGCCGGGTACCGGCCACGACCTCGGTGAACGCGGTGAGTTCGGCGCGGTAGGCCGCGGTGAAGCGGTCCATGAAGAAGTCGTGCGGGGGGCCGGCCGGGAAGGTCACCCCGGGCTCGACCGAGCGCAGCGGCAGCTTGTCCTCCAGGCCGACGGCGATGGAGTCCTGGAAGCCGTGGATCTCCATGCGGACGTCGTAACCCCGGGCGTTGTGGCGGGAGTTGGAGACCACGGCGATCGTGCCGTCGTCGAGGGTGAGGATCGCGCCGGTGGTGTCCGCGTCCCCCGCCTCCTTGATGTAGTCGGCGCCCCGGTTGCCGCCGACCGCGTACACCTCGGTCACCTCGCGGCCGGTCACCCAGCGGATGATGTCGAAGTCGTGCACCGAGCAGTCGCGGAAGATGCCTCCGGAGGCGGCGATGTAGGCGGCCGGCGGCGGCGCCGGGTCGAGCGTGGTCGACCGTACGGTGTGCAGCTTGCCCAGCTCACCGCTCCGCACGGCGGCACGCGCGGCGACGAACCCGGCGTCGAAGCGCCGGTTGTAGCCGATCTGGATCGGTACGTCGCTGCCCTCGACGGCCTTGAGTACCTCGACGCCCTCGGCCATGGTTCTGGCGACGGGCTTCTCGCAGAAGACGGGGATGCCGGCCTCGACGGCGGCGAGGATCAGGCCCGGGTGGGCGTCGGTCGCAGCGGCGATCACCACCCCGTCGATCCCCGCGGCCAGCACGGCCTCGGGCGAGTCCGCGACCTCGCCGCCGAACTTCCCGGCGGCGGCCTTGGCCGCGTCCGCGAACGGATCGGCCAGGACGAGCGACTCGACCACGCCGAGTCCGGAGAGAGTCTCGGCGTGGAAAGCACCGATACGGCCGAGGCCGAGAATTCCGATACGCATGGGGTGTTGCTCCTTGAGATTGATACAGAGGGTGGTACAGCGCCCCGTAGGGGCGCGGGGAACTGCGCGACCAGCCACAACGGCGCAGCACACGACCGACGACATGGCGAGGCAATTCCTTAGTCGAGACCGCCCAGCACGTTCTGGTCCCAGTCGATCACGGACCCGGTGACCACCCCGGACCGCTCCGACAGCAGGAACACCACGAACTCCGCGATCTCGTCCGGCTGGCCCAACTTGCCCATCGGCACCTTCGCGGCGGCCCGCTCACGCCAGTCGTCCCCCGCGCCGTGGAACGTCTTCTGCGTCGCGTCCTCGCCCTCCGTCGCGGTCCAGCCGATGTTCAGGCCGTTGATCCGGATCCGGTCCCAGCGGTGGGCGTGCGCGGCGTTGCGGGTCAGGCCGATGAGCCCGGCCTTGGCGGCGACGTACGGTGCCAGGAACGGCTGTCCGCCGTGTGCCGAGGACGTGATGATGTTGACGATCGTGCCGGGCGCCTGGCGTTCCACCATGTCCGCGACGGCGGCCTGCATGGTGAAGAAGGGCGCCCTGAGGTTGATCGCGATGTGCGCGTCGAAGAGCTCGGGGGTGGTGTCCAGCAGCGTGCCCCGCGAGGTCAGCCCGGCCGAGTTGACCAGGCAGTCGATCCGGCCGTACGCCGCGACGACGTCGCCGACCGCCGTCCTCGCCTGCTCGGCGTCCGACAGGTCGACCCGGATGAACATGGCCTTTCCGCCGGCGGCCGTCAGCTCGGTCACCAGCCCCTGGCCGGGGCCCGGACGCCGGCCGGTGACGGCCACGACCGCTCCCTCGCGGACCGCGGCCCGGGCGACGGCGGCGCCGACACCCTGGCTGCCCCCGCCCACCAGGACGACCTTGTCGTCGAGAAGTCCCATGTCTTGTAGGTCCCTTTCAGCTCTCGCGCCGTACGGCGCCGGCCCGCAGCTCGTCCCGCAGAGCCTCGGCTGTCCATGCCTCACGCACCGCCCGCCGTACGATGTCCGCCTGTGCGGCCGGGGCCAGACCGTCCACCGGCGGGTCGCTGTCGAGGTTGGTGGGGAAGGGGTAGCCCTCGGCGCTCGCGGCAACGACGTTGTCCAGCCATCGCTCGCCTTCGGACCTGCGCTTCATGAGCACCGGGAAGAGCGCGTTCACGATCGCCTCCCGGTCCACCCTCTCCATCGCGCGGCCGAACGCGGAGGACACCTGGAGGAGGTTGGCCATCCGCCGGATGTCCGCGGAGCGGTTGGTGCCGGCGGCGTGGAACAGGGCCGGGTTGAGGAACGCGGCGTCGCCCTTGGCGAGCGGGAGTTGGACGTGCCGGTCCTCGAAGTACGCCTGGAACTGCGGCAGTCGCCACGCCAGATAGCCGGGCTCGTACCTCTGCGAGTACGGCAGGTACATCGTCGGGCCGCTCTCGACGGGCATGTCGCCGTGCGCGACCGCGCCCTGGAGGGTGAGCACGGGGGAGAGGCGGTGCACGTGCGCCGGGTAGGCGGCGGCCGTCTCGTTGGAGAGGAAGCCCAGGTGGTAGTCCCGGTGTGCGGTCTGCGCCGCGCCGCCGGGGTTGACCACGTTGACCTGTGAGGTGACCTGGTAGCCGGGGCCGAGCCAGGCCTCCGAGACGAGCGCCACGATGTCGTTGGCGTAGTAGCCGGCGAACGCCTCGGGGTCGTACAGGGCCGCCTTCTCCAGGGCGTTCCACACCCGGTCGTTGGCGCCGGGCTTCGCGAAGTGGTCACCGCCGCCCGCACCCGAGGCGCGCTGTTCGGCGATCAGGGCGTCGAAGACGGCGGTCAGCCGGTCGACGGCATCCAGATCGGGAAAGGCCCGCTGGAAGACGACGATGCCGGGTCCGTCGGCGAGCGCGCGGACCAGCTCGGCCTGGATGTCCCGGCGGCTCCCGTCGCGCAGCCGGTCGCTGTCGTAGACGAGGACGTTCTGCGCCACGGACGCGGCGTGGGGGTAGTCGGCGGCATCGGTCTTCCGCTCGACCAGCGCGCGGAAGGCGTCGAGATCGCAGTCCTGCTCGGTGAGCCAGGAGGTGGAGGACATCGTCGTCCCTTCCGTGACAGCGGCGACTCAGTGCTGTCATTCTTGTCAGTACAAACCCCTCGAACAACCAGCAGGCAGCCATCAAAAACCCCTCAAGACAGTCCGAGGAGACGTCCGCATGGGCCACCCCTTCCCGCTCCGGGAGATCGCACGTCAGGCAGGCCTGAGCGAGGCCACCGTCGATCGGGTGCTCAACGGGCGGGGCGGCGTGCGGGAGAGCACCGCGCGCGAGGTCCGGCAGGCCATCGCCGATCTGGACCGGCAGCGCACCCAGGTCCGGCTGGTCGGCCGTACCTTCATGATCGACATCGTGATGCAGACGCCGGAACGGTTCTCCACCGCCGTACGCGCCGCCCTGGAGGCCGAGCTGCCGTCCCTGCACCCGGCCGTGGTGCGCTCCCGTTTCCACTTCCGGGAGACCGGCCCGGTGCAGGAACTGACCGCGACCCTGGACCGGATCGCCCGGCGCGGCTCGCAGGGCCTCATCCTCAAGGCACCGGACGTCCCCGAGGTCACGGCCGCGGTCACCAGGATCGCGGAGGCGGGCATACCCGTGGTGACCCTGGTGACGGACCTGCCCGCCACATCGCGCCTCGCCTACGTCGGCATCGACAACCGGGCCGCCGGTGCGACCGCCGCGTACCTCATGGGCCAGTGGCTCGGGGACCGCCCCGGCAATGTGCTCACCAGCCTCAGCAGCGGGTTCTTCCGCAACGAGGAGGAGCGCGAGATGGGCTTCCGCGGCGCGATGCGCACCCGGCATCCCGACCGTGCGCTGGTCGAGATCGCCGAGGGACAGGGGCTCGACGCCACGCAGTACGACCTCGTCCGTGCCGCCCTGAAGCGCGACCCCGGCATCCGCGCGGTCTACTCGATCGGCGGCGGCAACATCGCGACCCTGCGCGCCTTCGAGGACCTGGGCCGGGAGTGCGTGGTGTTCGTCGCGCACGACCTCGACCACGACAACACCCGGCTGCTGCGCGAGCACCGGCTGTCCGCCGTGCTCCACCACGACCTGCGCCAGGACATGCGGGAGGCCTGCCACCTGGTCATGCGGGCCCATGGAGCGTTGCCGCCCGCGGGACCGACCCTGCCGTCACCGATTCAGGTCGTGACCCCGTACAACATGCCTACGGTGTGACCCAGCTGCCGCTCTCCGCGGACCGGGCCATGGCATCGACTACGGCCGCACTGTGTACGGCGTCCGCGAGTGTCGCTCCGTACGACGTGCCCTCCGCGATCGAGCGGAGGAAGCGGTGGGCCTCGATGACCTTGAGGTCGTCGTAGCCCATGCTGTTGGCCGCGCCCGGCTGGAAGGCGGCGTACTCGCCGTGGCCCGGACCGACGTAGACCGTGCTGACGGGCTGGTCCTGGTAGGTCGTGCCGCTGCTGATGCCGAGTTCGTTCATGCGGCGGAAGTCCCAGAGGACGGCGCCCTTGGTGCCGTGGACCTCGAAGCCGTAGTTGTTCTGCTCACCGACGGCGACCCGGCTGGCCTCCAGGACGCCGCGGGCGCCGGAGGCGAAGCGCAGCAGGCAGCTCACGTAGTCCTCGTTCTCGACCGGGCCGAGTTCGCCGCCCGTGGCGCGGGTGTGGCCGGCGGTGGCGCCGGTGGGGCGGGCCCGCTCGGGGACGAAGATCGCCGTGTCGGCGGTGAGGGACGCGATGTCACCCAGCAGGAAGCGGGCCAGGTCCGCGCCGTGCGAGGCGAGGTCGCCCAGCACTCCGCTGCCGCCGCGTTCCCGCTCGTACCGCCAGGTCAGCGCACCCTCCGGATGCGCCGCGTAGTCGCTGAAGAGCCGGATGCGGACATGGGTGACCGCGCCGATGTCGCCGGCGGCGATCAGCTCGCGGGCGGCCGCCACGGCGGGGGCATTGCGGTAGTTGAAGCCGACCGCGCTCTGCACGCCCGCCTTGGTCACGGCGTCGGCGACCGCACGGGCGTCCTCGGCGGTGAGGCCGACCGGCTTCTCGATCCAGATGTGCTTGCCGGCCTCGGCCATCGCGACGCCGATCTCACGGTGCAGGAAGTTCGGGGCCGTGATGCTGACCGCCTGGACGCGCGGATCGGCGGCCACCTGGCGCCAGTCGCGGGTGGTCGAGGCGAAACCGAACTGCGCGGCGGCCTCCTCGGCCCGGCCGGGCACCTCCTCGGCGACGCTCACGAGCTGGGGCCACAGGGGCAGTTGGGGGTAGTGGTGCAGGACTCTGGCATACGCCTGGGTGTGCACCCGGCCCATCCAGCCGAATCCGACGACGGCGACACCGAGCGCATCCACCATGACAGCCCCTCTTTTGGTCTCTTTGGACCGGTCCATTCCCTGCCCAGGCCACCCTGGGCGCGGTCACTGCCTGTGTCAAGGCCCTTTGACAGGAGCAGGACCTCATGGAACGGTCCACACCATGAGAGCGCCGACGATCCGAGACGTGGCCGAACTGGCCGGTGTCTCCAAGTCGCTGGTCTCGCTGGTGCTGCGTGGCTCCGCCCAGGTGCGGCCGGAGAAGCGGGAGGCCGTGCTGCGGGCGGTGAGCGAGCTCGGCTACCGGCCGAACGCCGCCGCGCGCAGCCTCAGCGAGCAGCGCTCCCGAACGGTCGGCGTCCTCCTGAACGACCTGCGCAACCCATGGTTCGTGGACCTGTTGGACGGCCTCAACTCACTCCTGCACGACAACGGCCTGCACATGCTCCTGGCCGACGCCCGCCTCAACCGCCGTATCGGCCAGGACCTTGCCCGTCCCTTCCTGGACCTCCAGGTCGACGGCCTGGTCGTGGTCGGCACCCTGCCCGACCCGGCGGCGCTCGGAGCGGTCGCCGAACGGATCCCGGTCGTCGTCGCGGGCGCGCGCGAGGCTGTGCCGACCGGCGTCGACGTGGTCGCGGGCGACGACGAGAAGGGCGCGCGGCTGGTCACCGAGCACCTCATCGGGCTCGGCCACCGGCGCATCGCGCACATCGCGGGCTTCGGTGCCGTCGGCGAGCTGCGCCGGCGCAGCTTCGAGGCGACGATGCGGGCGCACGGCCTGGCGGACGGTGCGGTGGTCGAGCCGAGCGACATGACCGAGGAGGGCGGCTACCGGACGACCGTCCGGCTGCTGAGCCGCCCCGACCGGCCGACCGCCGTCTTCGCCGTCAACGACATCGCGTCCGCCGGTGCCCTGTCGGCGGCCGACGAGCTGGGCCTGCGCGTCCCGCGCGATGTGTCCGTCGTCGGCTACGACAACACCGGCATCTCCCGCCTGCGCCACGTCTGGCTCACCACCGTCGACAACGCCGGCCACGAGGTCGGCCGCCGCGCGGCCCGCCGCCTCCTCGACCGGTTCGGGGGACGCGGGGGAGAGGGGGGCGTTCACCTCGCGATGCCGACGCTGGAGATCCGGGGGACCACCGCAGGCCCGAGTGATCAGGTCCGGTAGCCTGGCGGCTCATCGTCCGGGGGGATCTTGTGCGAACGACATCGACCGTGGTCACGGCTGCACTGGTGTGCCTGGTGACAGGTGCAGCCCTGGCCGGCTGTACAGACGGCTCAACTGCGGAGGAGCTGTCGGCCGAGCAGATGCTCGACGACGCGAACGACACGATGAGTGAGCTCAAGTCGGTGACCGTCGAGGCGGTCACCGTCAAGGCCGCCGGTGATCGCTATTCCAGCCGTGTGACGACCGACCTGGCGAGCAGGTGCACGTCCAAGACGACATGGCCCAATGGGGCCGTCCTCGAACAGATCCGGATCGGCGAGACGGACTATGTCCGGCCGAATCGCACCTACATCGACAAGTGGAAGGGCCGGGCCACGGCTGACGGGAAGAAACAGGACATCTGGTCCAAAGTTCCCACCAGTAGGGCGACGCCGGGTGACGGACTCGTAGCCTGCCCCCGGGAGTTCGCCTCCTTCGGCACGGCCAAGAAGGGCGAAACGACCACGGTCGACGGCAGCCCGGCGATCGAGGTGGTAGTGACCGACAAGGCGGACAAGGGCGGCACTTATACCTTCTATGTCGCCACCGAGGGCAGGCCGTACATCCTCAAGACCGTCTACAAGGGCGCCGACCTCGACACCACCACCACGTTCAGTGCCTTCGACGAGCCCCTGGCCGTACGGCCCCCGGCGAAGGTCATAGGTTGATCGCGTACGCCTTGCGCAGCGTCTCGTGCACCGTCCACGTCGTACGGTCGCCCTCGCGCAGCACCGCCATGTCCCCGGGCCCGACCCTCAGCGTCGCCCCGCCCTCGACCTCGATCGTGGCCGAGCCGCTGATCACGACGAACAGCTCGTCCGCCTCGGTGTCGGTGACGATCCCGGGCGTGATCTGCCAGATCCCGCGGACCTGACGACCGTCGTCCGACTCCCACACCACCTTGCCGGTCACCTCGGGCGTCCCGGAGACGATCTGCTCCGGGGCGAGCGGCTCGGGGGCGAGTTCGGCGTCGGGGATGTGGAGTACGAAGCTGTGGGTCATGGGGCGACCCTAGCGAGGGTGATCGTCGGGCGGCGCCGACACAGTGTGGGGGATCGGGCCACGTGGACGGACACTTCGTCGTGTGGCGAGTGGCGGGGACGAAGGTGCCGGGTGATCGTTTACGGGACACTTCGTACGCCCGTGAAATGAGCACCCATGGTGGCCGAACCGGCGTCCCTCCCCGCAACGTCCCCGCACGACACGCGGTCGGCCGTGCTGTTCGGGGGCGTCTACGGATCCGTGCTGGCCTGCGCCATGGTCGCCGCGCTGACCCAGTACGGCCACGCATCCCGCGCGAGCCGCCGCTACGACGCCCTCTGGCTGCTGGTGACCGCGCTCGCCTCCGCCCTCGCGCACGGCTACGCGCACATCATCGCCGAGCGCGGACCGCACCGCGGCTGGGCCGCCCTGCGCTCGGTGCTGCGCACCCTCCTCGACGAGTGGCCGCTGGTCACGGCCGTACTCCCCACCGTCGTCATCCTCGCCGGAGCGGGCTGGGGCTGGTGGCCCCCGAACGGCGTCGAGTACCCGGCGTTCGTCCTGAACATCACCCTCCTCTTCACGCTGGGCCTGGTCACCGCCCGCTGGGCGGGACGCGGCTGGGGCTCCGCCCTGTTGATCGGCGTGGCGGACGCGATGCTCGGGCTGGTCGTCGTCGTGGCGAACGCGGTCATCAAGTAGGGCCCTCTCGCCCGTCGGCCTTCCGGCCGGACACCGTCCAGGCCCGCGCAGTGAGCCGGACGGAGCCGTCCGGCGAGCTGGGGACAGCGGCCCTGAGCCCGTCCCGCAAGCGGTCCCGGTCGGCGGGGGCGAGGGCGGCCACATAGCCCGGCGCGGGCCCCTGTCCGGCGAGGAACGGCTGCCACAGGTCGGTGAAGTCGGCGAAGACGGTGGGCACTTCGACGGGAGCGACGGATACGTCCACGAGGCCCGCGCCGGTCCACAACGCGCGGAGCGGTTCCGGGCGACAGACGGGGAAACGGCGGCCCTCGTCGAGTGCCACCGCTGCCGGGTCCAGCGCGACGGCGGTGTCCCAGAAGCGGCGCAGGAACTGCATGCCTTCGGCGTAGTCCCACACATAGGCCGCGGCCAGACCGCCGGGCCGCAGCGCCCGGACCATCTCGGCGACCGCCCTGGCCGGCGTCGGAAGGAAGTTCAGCGTCAGACCGCTGACCACCACGTCGTACGCCGCACCCCGCACCGGAAGGGACAGCGCGTCCGCCACGACGAAGTGCACCGGGCCGGGAACCGTCGCGCGGGCCGAGCCGACGAACTCCCGCGACCGGTCGCACGCCACGATCCGACGGGGCCGGCGCCTGGCGGCCACGACCGCCGACAGTGCGCCCGTACCGCAGCCCACGTCGAGCCAGCGCAGGGCGTCCGCGCAGTCGAGCCCCGCGACGAACTCCTCCGCCACCGGTCGGCTCCACCGGCCCATGTACCGCTCATAGGCGGGCCCCGCAGCCCACACGTCGAACCGCCGCCGGTCCTTCATGGCTCCACGATCCCGGGAATTCCGGTCGCGAGCGCCACGCGGCCCTGAAATGAATGATCCATCCATGGTTCGGTTGACTTTCGGCTGAGCGATCCAGAGGATTCCAGGGGTGACCCACATCGAGCGCACGCCCCTCAGCCCGGCTCTGCCCTCCGACCTGGACGAGGCGGTCCACCGCTGCCTCGTCGCCGGCTTCGACGGCACCACGTCCGTCCCCGACACGCTCAAGCGGCTCATCGACCGCGGCCTCGGCGGGGTCATCCTCTTCACCCGCAACGTGCGGGACGCGGCGCAGGTCCGCGAACTCACCGACACGCTCCGGGCGTTGCGCCCCGATCTGCTGGTGGCCATAGACAACGAAGGCGGCGGCATCGGGCACCTGGTGAGTGCCGGCGCACCGGAAGCACCCGGCAGCTACGCCCTCGGCGTCGTCGACGACCCCGAGCTGACCGCCCGCTGCGCCGACGCCCTCGCCGGCCATCTCGCTTCGCTGGGCATCACGGCCTCGTACGCCCCGGTCGCCGACCTTCAGCACCAGCCCCTCAACCCGATCGTGCGTACGCGTTCCTTCGGCGCCGACCCCGGCGTGGCCTCCCGGCACCTGGGCGCCTGGATCGCTGCGACCGAGGCGCGTGGGATCGCCTCGTGCGCCAAGCACTTTCCCGGGCACGGGGGCACGGTCACCGACAGCCACCACGAGACGGCCGTCGATCCGCGGCCGTACGACGAACTCGACCTTGCGCCGTTCCGGGCCGCGGTCGCCGCGGGGGTGCCGATGCTGATGAGTGCGCACGTCGTCTTTCCGGCGTTGGATGCCGACCGGCCTGCCACGCTCAGTCCGCGCATCCTGAGCGGGCTGCTCCGGGACGAACTCGGCTTTGAGGGCGTGCTGGTGAGTGATGCGCTGGAGATGAAGGCGATCGCCGACCGGTACGGGGAGGCCGCGGGGGCGCGGCTCGCCCTGGATGCCGGCGCGGATCAAGTCATCGTGGCTGTACCGGATTTGGGGGTCACGTTGGCCTGTCGGGATGCGGTGCTCGATGCGCTGCGGAGCGGGGACCTGCCGGAGGGGCGGGTGCGGGAGGCCGCGGGGCGGGTGCGGTGGCTGGCGGAGCGGTATGCCACACCCCGTGGAGTGGTCGCCGAGTGGGATGCCGGGGTGGGGCTGGAGGGGGCTCGGCGGGCCGTGCGGGGGCGGGGAGCGCCGATGGGGGTGCGTGGGGCGTATGTCGTCGATCTGTTTCCGCCGCCGCATCCGGCGCTCAACTGGGGTGGGGAGGATTTGTTGAGCGCGGTGCGGGGGGTCGACGGTACGGCTTCGGGGGTGGCGGTTGCTGGGGAGCCGGTGGATCACGGTGCGTTGGTGGACGAGGTCCTGCGGACGGCTGGTGACTCGCCTGTCGTCGTTGCCACGTGTGATGCCGGGTTGTATCCCTGGCAGGAGCAGGTGCGGGATGTGTTGGTGGGGCGGCGGTCGGATGTGGTGCGGGTTGACACCGGGCTGCCGGAGGGGGGTGCGTTGTGTTCGTTCGGGCGGGGGCGGGTCAATTTGCGGGCGGTGGCTGAGGTGCTGTGTGGGGTTGTGTGAATGGTGCGGGCCGGTGGGGGCTGGTCGCGCAGTTCCCCGCGCCCCTAGGCAAGCTGGTGTGTGCCTTCGTTCAATTGGGCCGTACCACCTCCTTGATTCCCCGCTCCGCCAAGTAGGTGCCGTCCTGCGCCCGTTCCGCCAGTACCACCGCCGGGCGTGCGCCCTCCTCGCGCATGCGCATCCACGCCTCGAAATACGGGCCTCCCGGACCGGAGACAGAGCGTGTCGACGGCGTGCACTCCAGCAGCAGGGCCGCTTCGCGCGGCGGTGCTGAAGGCGGCTCGGCGCGCAGTTCGGCGACCGTGTCGGCGAGTGCCCTCGCGATCGGCTTTGGCCGGCCCGACGCGTCGAACAGGCCCAGGGTGTATTCCAGTTCGGGGTAGTCGGCCAGGGCGCGGTCCACGTCGTGGGAGCTCCACCAGGTCACGCCCCACAGGCCGGCGCAGTCGGCCGCGTTGAGCAGGGTCGCGCGGGCGAAGGCCGGGGCGTCGGCTGCGGGGATGTGGGGTTCGGGGGCGCCCGTCTCCTGTACCCAGACCGGCCTCGCCGGGTTCTCGGCGTAGGCCTTGGCGAGTTCCGTGCCGTACTCGGCGAGGCGCAGCACCTGGGGCGATCGGGGGCCGTAGCGGCGGGCGCAGTCGCCGGAGAAGACCCAGGGGTGGACGGTCGTGACGTCGCCCTTGCGGGCGGAGGCCTCGGGGGTGAAGGGGTGGTCGTCGCCGTACCAGGCGGCGTCGTAGGCGGAGTGGGTGACCAGGTGGTCCGCGGCGGGCAGGGACTCCCCGGCGGCCGTGAGGAGGGTGTCGAGGTAGTGGTCGACCTCTGCGACCGTCACCGGGTTGTGCTCGACCAGGTTGTTGAGTTCGTTGCCGAGTTGGAGGCCGATGAGGTTGGGGCGGTCGGCGAGGGCTCGGCCCAGGGTCCGTAGGAGCTGTGCCTGTGCCTCGATCGCCTCGGTGTCGGTGAACACGTTGCGGTGATGCCAGCTGCGGGTCCACTCCGGATAGAAGTCGAAGCTGGAGAGGTGGCCCTGGACGCCGTCGACGAGGACGTCGAGGCCCGCCTCGGCCGCGAGGTCCACCAGCTCGACGAGCTGGTCCACGGCCGTGGTGCGGATGAGCGTGCGGTTGGGCTGGAGCAGTGGCCAGAGATGGAAGACGCGGACGTGGTCGAGGCCCAGCTCCGCTATCTGGGCGAGGTCCTCGCGGGCGTGTTCCGCGTCGAAGTCGTGCCAGGAGTGGAACCAGCCGCGGCGGGGTGTGTAGTTGACGCCGAAGCGGGGCGTGGGTGCGCTCATGGGTCCTCCTCGGACGGCGTCGGGCCTTGTCTCCGGCGAATGTATCAACCACCATGGTCGGCGATGAGCAATAATTTGAACCAGCATCTCGTGGTCGGCCTGGACGCCGGCGGCACCAGGACGCGCGCCGTCCTGGCGTCCGCCCGCGACGGTCTGCCGCAGGGCGAGGGCACCGGCGGACCGGGCAACGCCCTCACCGTTCCCGTGCCGGAACTCACCGAGCACCTGGCCGAGGCCGTCGCCCAGGCGGTGCCGGAGGCCCTGCGTGCCCGGGTCGGGGCCGTCGCGGGCGGCTTCGCCGGCGCCTCGCGGACCGCCACCGACGAGCCCGGGCGGCTCAGGGCGCAGTCCGCCCTCACCGCAGCGCTGGGGCAGCTGGGCATCGCCGCGGTGTCGGTCGAGATCTACAGCGACATCGAGGCCGCGTTCGCCTCCGCCCCGGGCTTCCCCGCCGACGGCCTCGCCCTGGTCGCCGGCACCGGCGCGGTCGCGGCCCGGATCACCGGACGCCGCTGCATCGCGACCGCGGGCGGCGACGGCTGGCTGCTCGGCGATGACGGCAGCGGCTTCTGGATCGGCCGCAGCGCTGTCCGGGCCGCCCTGCGCATGGCCGACGGGCGCGGCAGCCCGACCCTGCTGGCCGCCGCGATCGGGCGGGAACTGGGCCTGCCGGACGAGGTGCTCCCGTACGGCGACGAGGAGTGGACCCGGGAGCAGTGCGAGGTCTACCGCATGCACGTCCTGCCCGCCGTCATGGCGCGGCCACCCGTGCAGCTCGCCCGCCTCGCCCCCTTGGTAGTGGAGGCGGCCGGCGAAAAGGACGCCGTCGCCGAGGCGATCCTCCAGGCGGCGGCCGACCAACTGACCCACACGCTGGGCGCGTTGGAGCCGCGCCGGAGCGAGCGGATCGTCGTCACCGGAGGGCTGATTGATTCGCTGCTGACATCCCTGACCGACCGGTTGCCCGGCTTCACGGTCGACCAGGTTGCCGACGGCTGCCCCGGAGCAGTCGCCCTCGCCCGACTGGGGCACGGACGGTGACGACGTACCGAGACCCGTCCGCCCCCGTCGACGCCCGCGTCCGCGACCTGCTCGCCCGTATGACGCTGCGGGAAAAGGCCGGTCAGCTCAACCAGCGCATGTACGGCTGGGACGCCTACCGCCGCACCCCCGACGGCGCCTTCGAACTCACCGACGCCCTGCACGCCGAGACCGAGCGCTTCGCCGGACTCGGCGCCCTCTACGGATTGCTGCGCGCCGACGCCTGGTCCGGCGTCGACCACACGACCGGTGCCGGTGCCGCCGACAGCGCGGAACTCGCCGATCTGGTGCAGCGGCACGTCGTCGAGGCCAGCCGACTCGGCATCCCCGCACTGTTCGTCGAGGAGGTGCCGCACGGCCACATGGCCCTGGACGGCACGGTCTTCCCGGTCAACCTGGCCGTCGGCGCCACCTGGCACCCCGAACTGTACGAGCGTGCCGCCGCCCACGCCGCCGCCGAACTGCGCGCCCGCGGCGGCCATGTCGCCCTCGTCTCCGCGCTGGACATCGCCCGCGACCCCCGCTGGGGCCGCACCGAGGAGTGCTTCGGCGAGGACCCGTACCTCGCCGCCCGCCTCACCGAGGCACTCGTCCGCGGCATGCAGGGCCAGGGAGAACGCTTCGCCGCCGACCGGGCCCCCGTCGTCCTCAAGCACTTCGCCGGACAGGGCGCCACCGTCGGGGGACGCAACTCGGCCGAGTCCGAACTCGGGCAGCGAGAACTCCACGAGATCCACCTCCCCGCCGCCCGTGCCGGAATCCGCGCCGGAGCCGCCGCCGTCATGGCCGCGTACAACGAGGTCGACGGCCTGCCCTGTGCCGGAAACCGTCCGCTGCTCCACGGACTCCTGCGCGAACGCTGGGGGTTCGAGGGGCTGGTCATGGCGGACGGACTCGCGGTGGACCGGCTCGCCCGGATCACCGGCGACAAGGTCTCCGCGGGAGCCCTCGCCCTCAACGCCGGGGTCGACCTGAGCCTGTGGGACGAAGGCTTCACACACCTGGAGGAAGCGGTCGAGCGGGGACTGGTGAGCGTGGAGGCACTGGACGCCGCCGTCGCGCGAGTCCTGCGCCTGAAGTTCCGGCTCGGGCTGTTCGAACAGCCCTACCCGTCAAGGCAGTTGGCGCCATCGGACGGCCGCCGGCTCAGCACCGCCCTCGCCCGGTCCGCCATCACCCTCCTCCACAACGACGCCGACGTCCTGCCCGTCCGCCCCACGGTCTCCCGTATCGCCGTGCTGGGCCCGCACGCCGCCACCAGCGCCCACCAACTCGGCGACTACACCGCCCCGCAGCGCCCCGGCACGGGAACGAGCGTGCTCGACGGCCTGCGCCGCCTCGCCCCGCCCGGCCTCGACCTCCGCCACGCCCGCGGCTGCGCCCTCACCGGCGACGACCTGTCGGGCATCCCCGAGGCGGTCGCCGCGGCCGCCGCCTCCGACCTGGCCGTGCTGGTGCTGGGCGGCAGCAGTGCCCGCACCCCCGACACCGAGTTCGCCGCCAACGGCGCCGCCCTGACGGCGGTCTCCGAGATGACCTGCGGCGAAGGCGCCGACCTCGCGGGACTGCGGCTCGGCGCAGCCCAGCACGCCCTGTTGGACGCCGTCGTCGCGACCGGTACTCCCACGGTGGTCGTCCTGATCCAGGGCCGTCCGCATGCCGTCCCCGAGGCCGGACGTGCGGCGGCCCTGCTCACCGCCTGGTACCCGGGCCCCTGGGGCGGCGACGCCATCGCCGAGGTGCTGCTCGGGCTCGCGGAGCCGAGCGGTCGGCTCCCCGTCTCCGTCCCGCGCTCGGCCGCCCAACTCCCCGTCCACTACAACCACAAGGACACCGAGTACGGCGGGTACGTGGACGAAAGCGCCGAGCCGCTCTACTCCTTCGGGCACGGGCTGTCGTACACGAGCTTCGAGTACGGCGCACCGCGCCTGTCAGGGCGGACGGTCGAGGTCGACGTCACCAATACCGGGGACCGGTACGGGCGTACGGTCGTGCAGGTCTATGTGAGACGCCTGATCACGTCCGTCTGGCCGCGCACCCTCGAACTGTGTGCGTTCGAGGGTGTGGGCCTTGCGCCGGGCGAGCGCCGTACGGTCAGACTGGCCCTCGGTGCCGACCTGACGGGCGCCGTCGAGATCCGCGTCGCCGAGTCGTCGCGGGCTGCGCTGAGAGCCGTACCGCTAGAGCTTCACTGCTCCTGACGACACACCCTTGTAGAACCACCGCTGGGTGATCACGAACAGCACCAGTACCGGGATGACGGAGATCACCGACCCGGCCATGACCATCCGCTGGTCGTAGCCGAAAGACGAGCTCTGAAGCCGGGAAAGCCCCAGCGTCAGAGTCATGTTGCTCTCCGAGCGCAGCACGATCAGCGGCCACAGGAAGTCGTCCCAGGCGCTGATGAAGGTGTTGATGACGACCACCAGGATCGCGCCCCACGCGGACGGCAGATACAGGTGTCTGAAGCGCTGCCACTCGTTCGCGCCGTCGAGCATGGCCGAGTCCTCGATCTCGCGCGGTACCGCCAGGAACGCCGCGCGCATCAGCAGGACGTTGATGGCGCCGACGAAGCCGGGCAGCCACACGCCCGCCAGGCTGTCGACGAGCCCCAGGTCGCGGATGCTCAGGAACAGCGACACCATGATCGACTCGAAGGGGAACATCATCGAGGCGACCAGCACCACCCAGACCGCCTTGCGGCCCTTCCAGCCGGGCTTGGAGAGCATGTAGCCGGCCGTGGTGGAGAACACCAGCTGGCTGGTGACCGACAGGACGACCACGATCATGCTGTTCCGGATGTACGTGCCCACCGGGACCTGCTCGAAGACGGTCCGGTAGGCCCGCAGGGTCGGGTCGTGCGGAAGCAGGGTCGCGTTCGCCCCGAAGACGTCCTCACCCGTGCTCTTCAGCGAGGCCAGCAACTGCCACAGCAGCGGCCCGACGGTGAGACCGAGTACGAGGAACAACAGCAGGTAGCGGACGACCAGTTCCCGGGGGCGGCCGTAGTCCCGCCAGCGCGGCAGCAGGCGCCGACGCTTGGCCGAAACAGCGGTCGTCGTCATGCGTCGTCCTCCTTCGTCAGGCGCTGCGCCAGCAGGGTCAGCCCCAGCGTCAGCAGGAACAGGGCCACGCTGACGGCCGAGCCGTAACCGGCGTTGCCGGTGATCGGGTCCAGGCCCACGTCCCGGATGTAGAAGGGCAGGGTGCGGTCGGCGCCGCCGGGGCCGCCGGTGGAGCTGCCGAGCATGTAGATCTCGGTGAACACCCGCAGCGAGCCGATGCCGGTGAGCGTGCCGACGAGCATCATGGCCTGCCGGACGCCCGGCATGGTGATGTGCCAGAAGCGGCGGATCGCGCCGGCGCCGTCCATGGCCGCCGCCTCGTGCAGTTCCTTGGGCACGTTCCCGAGGGCGGCCAGGTAGAAGATCATGTACCAGCCGAGCCCCTTCCACAGCGTCAGGCCCATCGCGGACAGCAGGATCAGCCATGGGTCGGACAGGAAGGGGATGGCGTCCCGGATCAGATGGGCCTTCTCCAGCCAGGTGTTGACCAGCCCGTCGTCGGCCAGCAGCCACTGCCAGCTCAGGCCCACGACCACGCTGGAGGCGAGGACGGGCGTGTAGAAGGCAGAGCGGAAGAAGCCGATGCCCGGCAGGTTCTTCTCCACCAGGACGGCCAGCATCAACGGCAGCAGCACCATCAGCGGTACGACGATCAACGCGTACAGGATGCTGTTGCGGGTCGCCAGCCAGAAGTCGGAGTCGTCCAGCATCCGCGTGTAGTTGTCCAGCCCGACGAAGCCCGCGGCGCCGCCGAGCGGTTTGGCATCGGTGAACGACAGCAGGAGGGTGTTGAGGAACGGGAACACTCCGAAGACCACCGCGCAGCCGATCGCGGGAGCGGTCCACAGCCAGGGCAGCCACCAACGGCGGTACATGGCCGCTCCGTTGGCACCGGGAGCGGGCCCGGGCAGCAGGGCCCGGAGCCGGGAGGGGTTCGCGCCCGGCGCGGAGTCCGTGCGCTCCGCACCGGGCACGGACACCGGCTTCGTGATCTGCGTCGCCACCGTCAGCCTGCCTGCTTCAGCAGCTCGTCGACCTTGTCCTGGGCGTCCTTGACGGCCTGTTCGGGGCTCTTCTTGCCCTGCATGGCCAGCTGCACCTGGCCCACGATGGCGTTCTGCGCGGCCGTGGAGAGGTTGGTCTGGTAGGCGGTGGCCGTCTTGAGCTGCTCGGCGACGAGCTTGCGGGCCTCGGAGAACGGGTCGTCACCGCTGACCTGCTGGAAGAACGGGTCGTCCAGCGAGGCCGTGGTCGTCGGGAAGATCACCACGCTCGGGTCCTTGCACCAGGCCGTCTGGTTCTCGGCGTTGGTGAGGAACTTCGCGAACGCCAGCGCCGTGGGCGCGTTCTTGCTGGTCGCGGCGGCCGCTATGTACTGCGGGGCACCCGTGGTATGGCCGAGCGCGTCGAAGGGTTGCTGACCGACGCCGGTCTTCGCGTAGATCGACGGGCTGTTCTGCTTCACGAAGCGCACGAAGCTCGGGTTCGTCGAACCGTAGGCGACCTTGCCCTGGCTGTAGAGCGTGGAGGGGTCGTTGCTGGAGGACAGCGAGTCCTTCGGCATGGCGCCCTCCTTGTACAGCTTCGCCATCCACTCGACCCACTGCACGGTCCGCGGATCGTCGGCGAAGACGGCGGACTTGCCGTCGGCGGAGAGCGTCTTGATGTTCATCTGGTCCCAGTCGGCCGGGATCCGCCACACCGGGTTGGCCATCGTCGCGTAGTACTTGCCGTCGGCCGCCTCGGCGATCTTCTCGTAGTCGGCGAACAGCCCGAACAGGGACGTCGGGGGCTTCGCAGGGTCGATGCCTGCCTTCCTCAACAGGTCGGTGTTGTACGTCAGGAGGACGCCGCCGGTGTACCAGGGCAGCACGCTGTGCACCGAGGTGCCCGAGGAATCCTTCATGGTGCTGGACTTCCAGAACGCCGGGACGAACGGCTCGGCCGCGTCGGGGTCCTTGACGCCCAGGTTCAGCAGATAGCCGGCCTTGGTGAGGGCGGTCGCGGTGGGGGAGTCGACGTTGATCACGTCCGGCAGGGTGCAGGCCTGGGCATCGGCGACGGTGCGCTGGTTGAAAGTCGCGTCGCCGGGGTCGTCGATCCACTTGACCGAGGCGTCGGGGTGGGCCTTCTCGAACGCCTCGATCACTCCGTTGAAGAAGTCCCCGAAGTCTTTCTTGAGGTTGGTCGTCTGGAAGGTGATCTGGCCCTTGACCTCGCCGGAGAGCTTTCCCGATCCGATGTTTCCCTTGTCGACCGAACAGCCGCCCGCGGTGGCGCCCCCGTCGTCGGAGCCGCCGGACAGGCCGCAGCCGGCGGCGGTGAGGATCAGGGCGACGAGCCCCGCAACGGATCCGGTCAGTCTTGTAGCGCGCATCGCTGCCCTCCTGCGACCAGCAAGCTGCTGGTTCAATTAACCAACTTCGACTCCGATTGATGAAAAGGTGGACCAGAATTCATCGGAGGTCAATGGGTTGCCATGTTGCTTTTAGGTTCCGCCGGTGTTGAGTTGGGCGGTCAGTGCCGGTGCTCGTGGTCCGGATGGGAGGGGTCGCCGGGGTGCTCGTGGCCTTCTGCGTACTCCACGCCGGCGCGCGCCCGGTCGAACCAGTCGAAGAAGGCCCGTCGCCCTGCCGCGCGCCCCAGTTCGCGTGCGATGTCGTCGCGGACGCGCGCGTACGGCAGGACATCCTCCGGCGCCGTCGTGCCGAACGGGTCGACGCCGCGTCGCAATGCCTCCGGTGTGAGGAAACGGTCCCGGTTGCGGGCGTAATAGTCCCGCAGTGCCTCCTCCGGTACCTGTTGCTCGGCCTCCAGTTGGGCGAGCAGGGTGCGTGCGGCCGGGGAGTGGGCGAGCGTTGTTGCGACGATGCTGCCGAGGTCGGCGACGTCTGGCTCGGCCACGGTGAGCACGCGCGTCGGTGATGCCTCCTCGGGGGGCGTCAACCCCCGTTCCTTGCATGCCCTGCGGGCCAGCTCGTCCGCGACGACCACCTGGGTCGCCCAGCGTCGTCGTTGTCGTTCGTCTGCGGATTCGTTGTGGCTGGTCGCGCCCACGCGGCGGAGCCGCATATCGACACTGCCCGCGCCCCTAAAGGGCGCTGTCGAACCGGAGATCGCCAAGAAGGCGTTCACCCGCTGCTTCGGGAGCACTTCGCCGTGCACTAGAGCCGCGTGTTCCGTCATGGGGTTACCTCCAGCTCCACCGCCTCCGTATAGGCCACGCAGCCGTGCCACGCGATCTTTGCCATCAGCCAGTACGAGCCCGGCGGCATCGCCGCGCCGTCCACCTCGATCACGCATTCCAGATGCTCCCCGGCGGCCACCGTGAAGCCCTGGCAGCCGGGGGTGACTCCGGACCAGGTTCCCCAGGAGGACACGGCCCACAGGGTTCCGTTGACGGGCCCGCGGGTGGTGTTGTGTACGGTCACCGGAACTCGGACGCGTTCACCGCGATGTACGACGACCCGCTCAACGCCCAGGTCGGACACGAGAGTTGGACCCGGACGGACGCCCGGTACATCGAGGGCCACGACATCCTCGTACACCTGTCCGCCGTGCGACAGCCGGGCCGCGAGCCAGTGCCGTCCCGGCTCGGCGTCGGGTGGCGGTGTCACCGTGACCTCGGTGAGGGTGAACCCGCCGGGGCCCAGTGTGTACGGCAGTTCGGCGGGTGTGGTCGACCAGCCGGGCGGTACGTGCAGGGTCACGGTGCCCCATGCGGGCGCGTCGGTGAGTTCCGAGCCGATCCGGACGGTTGCCGTGACGGGGCCGGTGGCGGTGAGTGCGGTGGGTGAGAGGTAGACCGAGACCGGCATGTTGCCGCGGGGGGCGGGGCCGGAGTTGTGGAGCCAGTAGCGGGTGTGGATCGGCTGGGCGGGCTCGTGGGCGGCGATGGAGGGGCCGCCGGATGTCCGGGCGGCAGTGGCCTTGGCCAGGACCGTGGCGACCTCGAAGCCGGTGAGGTCCAGGTCGAGACCTCCTTCGCCGTCCGGTGTCAGGGGTTCGCCCGGCGTCTCGAGTACGTTCGCCCGCGCGCCTTCCGTCCAGTCGCGTGGCCCCTCCACGCGCGCGTGCACCGGCCGTCCGTTGACCTCGTGCATCCGCACGACGACTCCGCGCCCCGGGTCCGCAGGTGCCGCGCTGCCCCGGGCGAGCGGGGAGCCGAGCGGTTTGAGTGCGTCGAGGAGCACCTCGCCCGCGGGTTCGAGGGAGAGGAGCGTCGCCTTCCTCGGTATCCCGGGTTCGTCGGAGGACCGGCGGATGCGCGCGGTGAGCGGGTGGTTGAACTCATGCCCGGCACGTGGCAGCCCCAGCTCACGCCAGTCGCCCTCACCCGCGACGACGGCGTACTGGAACGTGTGGGACCAGCGCTGGAGTTGGAACGCCGAGCCGTCGGGGGTGGTGCGGCGCGGTGGGTCGATCCAGATGCCGGACGGCCAGCCCGTGCAGGAACGCATCAGGGACATGTAGAGGTCGCCGGAGGCGGTGACCACGCAGCCCGGCGTGCCCCGATTGAGGACCGCGAAGCCGTGCCCGTCCCAGGTGTCGCCCGGCGGCAGTGCCTCGCCGCCGCCCGCGGCCGTGGCCTGTACGACCGCGTCGTCCAGGTCGGCGATCAGGGCGTCGACCGCCTTGGCGTCGTCCTCGGGGCGGGCGCCCGCCACCACGAGCAGCGGCAGCCGTTCGAGGTCGCGCAGGTCCGCTCCGGGCACCCACTCCTCGCGCAGCCCGGCACGCGGCGCCACCCACACGACCGCGACCCCCCGCTCGGCCAGCTGTCGCCGCAACTCGCGCCCGGCGGCGGGATCCCAGCCGAGGGCCTCGGCGGCCAGGGAGTTGCGGTCGGGGCCGCCGACGGCGATCCGGATGTCGGGCAGGTTGGAGTCCACCTCCAGGTCCCCGTACCGAGGCCCGTCCGCGATCGTCGACGTCGCGGTGACACCGGCACGCACGAGGGCCGCCGCGAACGGGGTGCCCAGCTCCCCGGCCTCGTCCCAGTCCGCGTACACCAGCTCGGCGACCCCGATCGACCGATGCCCGATGAACCGTCCCGTGTCGTCGCTCAGCGCGACCCGTGCGGTGGACCCCAGGCCGAACCACGTGTTCGCCGGGTTGTCCAGCGTCCATGGGAACCGCTCGCTGTCCACCTCCACGAACCCGAAGCCCCGCCCGATCACGGCATCCGCCACCTCGTGCACCGGCAGCCCGCCCTGGACGTTCGACGGCCAGCGGACCCGGATGAGCCGGTCGGCGCCGTCGTACCCGTCGATGGTGGTGGACACGTCCAGCCGGTCGACGCCCTTCCACAGCAACAGCCGCTGCGTGTAGCGGAAGAGGCCGAGGTCGGCGCTGACGGTGATCCGCGACCCCGCGGGGGACTGCTCGACTTCGATGCCGGCGCGTACGTCCCGGCTGCGGGCGGCGGTGGTACCGGTCGGGGTGAGATGCCAGGGGCCTTCACCGAAGCGGGGGTGCCTCGGGTACTCCTCCTGGACGACGAGTTCGTTGCCGATGTCGCCGGGGCGCAGCAGCTCCCGGCCGCCCTCGGTCAGTGCGCGCAGGCTGCTGACGGCGCCGCCGCGCGCGGGGTCGACCGTCACCTCGTAGAACTCGTTGCGAATGGTGGTGCCTTCGCGGCTGGTCCACCCGGGCACCGTGCCCTCGGCGAGAGGGAGCGCCTTGAGGCCCATGCCGGGCAACTCCGGTACGACGATGTGCAGTTGGCCGTCCTCGCGTACCGCAGGCAGGGGCCGGCCGGTGTCGTCCAAGGGGATCAGCCCGGGATCCCCGACCGTAAGTACATCCCTTCGCTCCCAGGTCGCCGAGTTGAAGACGACCAGGTCCGTCGCCTCGCCGGGCGTCACGGCGTCGGCGAGGGCCTGCGTCGCGTCGGCGTGCACGGTCTCGGCGAGGTCGTACAACTCCCGCCAGCCGGTGAGCAGATCGATGTAGACCTGGTCGGACTCGGAGCCGGTGATGGCGTCGTGATGGGCGCCGTAGACGAGCTGCCGCCACGCCTTGTCCAGGGCGGCGTCCGGATAGGGCCGCCCGGTGATGAGCGAGGCGAGCGTCGCCCAGGCCTCGGCGTCGGCGAGCAGCGTCTCGCCGTACCGCTGGGCCTGCTTGGTGTCGATGTAGGAGACGTCCTTGCCGGTGTAGACGGGGTTCATGTCCCGCGTCTGCGGCGAGGCCTTCCGTCCCTCCGCCGCCAACTCGGCCCGCACGGCGGCGAAGAAGTCGCGCGGCACGGCGCTGATGAAGCGCGGCCAGACGTAACGGGCGTTCCAGTCCCGGTGGATGTCCATGACCCAGCGGCACGGCGGGGCGTAGTCGCCGCCGACCGGGAGCAGGACGTTGCGGGTGAGCGCGACCTTCTTGAGCCCCTGGAAGAGCTTGTACGCGGCCGTTTCCGCCTCCGGCAGCGTGGGCGCGTTGTCGATCGCCCAGCCGGCGCCGTAGTGGTTGACCATGTACGCCGTGAGGAGCCCGCGCCCGGACGGGGCGATCCAGCTGAACTCGGCCGGGAACTGCATCCGTCCGGGATCCCGGGGCTCCTCGCCGAACACGGAGAGGGTCGGTCCCCACTGATGGAACGGCCCACGCGCCCAGGAACTGGAGGAGATCCCCGCGTCCGCCATGAGCCCTGGGAACTGCGGATCGTGCCCGAAGGCGTCCAGCTGCCAGGCCGTCTCGGGGGAGGCCCCGAGAATCCCGCGCTGGAAGCCGTCGCCGTAGACCGCGTTGCGGATGGTCGCTTCCGCACCGGTGAGATTGGTGTTGGGCTCGTTGTAGGTGCCGCCCATGATCTCGATCCGCCCGGTGCGCAGCAACTGCCGTAGAAATGCGCGCTCTTCGGGGAAGGCGTCCCAGTAGGGCTTGAGGTAGTCGACCTCGGCGAGCACGAAGGTGTACGCCGGATCGCGCCGCGCCAGATCGCAGTGGGCCCGCACGAGACTCATCCCGGACTGGCCGCGTGAGTCGAAGGTGCGGGCCGGGAGTCCGGTCGTCGCCGGGTCGTCGGCCACGTCCCAGGTCTCGGTGTAGGCGGCCTGGGTGTTCCACCAGACGGGGTCGTAGTGGAAGTGGCTGACCATGAACATGGTCCAGCCGGACTCCGCCACCGTGAACTCGGCGGTGTGCCGCGCCAGTTGGTCTCCGTCGGTGGCGGTCACCGTGATCTCGCGACGGTCGCCGGGCGCGAGGCCGTCGGTGGTCACGGGTATCTCGACGCGTACGGTGCCGTCCTCGCCGACGGTGGCGAGCGCCTCCCCGCTCACGTCCGCACCCGCTACGGCGAGGCGGACCGGCCTGCCAGGGACGTGCTCGACCCCGGCGCTCACCACCTGGTGCGGCTGCTCGACAGTACCGACGAAAAGTTCGGTCGACTCGACGATGAGGACGCGCATGGGGCTCCTACGAGTGCTCGGCGGAGCCCCATCCTGGCACCGAGGGGATGATTCAAACAACCATCCTTATGTTTTCTCGGTGGTTCATCCATGCAGAGTCGATCGCGCTCAGCGGGTGCGCCGGGACTTCACCGCATGCTGCGGAGTGATGTGGTCGGTCAGCGCCAGGGAGGCGCTCGCCCGCTGGTAGGAGAGCTGGGCGACCCGGACGTACAGACAGTCGATGAGGAGCAGGGCGGAGTGCCGGCTGCCGATGCTCTCGGTGCGGAAGCTGGTCTCCGAGGGGGAGATGATGAGCCGGATGTCGGCGGCCTTGGCGAGCGGGGAACGGGGGTCGGAGGTGACCGCCACCGTGGTGGCGCCGCGCTCCTTGGCCAGCTCGAACGGCTCGATGGTCTCCCGGGTCGCCCCGGAGTGCGAGATACCGATGGCGACGTCCGCCGGGGTGAGCAGGGCGGCGGAGGTGGCCGCGGCGTGCACCTCGGTCCAGCCGCGCACCGCGCAGCCGATGCGGAACAGCCGGGTCTCGGTCTCCTGTGCCAGGGCCCCGCTGCCGCCGACGCCGTACACGTCGATACGGCGCGCACGGGCGGTGGCCTGGGCCGCGCGCTCGACGGCGTCGAGGTCGATCCGGTCGATGGTCTGCTGGACCGCGCGCAGGTCCGCGGTGCCGACGACCTGCACGACCCGTTCCAGGCTGTCGTCGGGGGAGATGTCGGGGCCGATCTCGGCGGTGCCCCAGTCGGAGACCTCGCCGCGGCCGCGCTCCTGGGCGAGTTCGATCAGCAGATGCTGGTAGGAGTCGAGCCCGATGGCCCGGCAGAAACGGGTCACCGTCGCCTGGGAGGTGCCGGTGCGGCGGCCCAGCTCGGCGGCCGAGCAGTGGGTGACGGCGGCCGGATCCTCCAGGATCAGCTCGCCGACCTTCCGCAGCGAGCCGGCCAGCCGGGGCAGCTCGGTGCGGATCAGTGTGGTGACGTCCGTCGGAGGCATGCGAAGAAGGTATCAGCCACCCTTGATGGCACGATTTGAATTGCAGGACCCATCGACGGGCCGGCGGGGCGCTCGTTGCCCGCGGCCCGGGGGGTGTGATTTATTGATTCACCTGTGGTGTTGTGTGAGGTGGTTCAATCCACCGGTGGGGAGTGTCCCGTGTCCGTCGAGTCCGTGAACGCCAACGGCTTCGCCCGCGAGAGTATGACCGTCCTCGACCGCATCACCGAGTCCGCCCGCGGCGAGGTGACGCGCGCCGCCGAACTGATCGCCGCATGCGTGCGCTCGGACGGCGTCATCCAGGCCTTCGGCACCGGCCACTCCCAGGCCATCGTCCTCGAACTCGCGGGCCGCGCCGGGGGGTTGGTACCCACGAACCGGCTGAGCATCGCCGACCTCGTCCTCTACGGCGGTGACGCGCCGAGCGTCCTCGACGACCCGCTCCTGGAGCGCCGGGCAGGAGTCGCCCAGCGGCTCTACGACCTCGCCGCCCCCCGCCCCCAGGACCTCTTCGTCATCATCTCCAACTCCGGCGTCAACAACGTAGTCGTGGAGATGGCCCTGCACGCCAGGGAACAAGGCCACCGCCTCCTCGCCATCACCTCCCTCTCCCACACCCGGGCCGTCCCCGCCGCCCACCCGAGCGGCAAGAAGCTCGCCGACCTCGCCGACGTCGTCCTCGACAACGCGGCCCCGCGCGGCGACGCCCTCCTCGAACTCCCCGGCGGCGGCGCCGTGTGCGCCCTGTCCACCCTCACCGGCGTGATGCTGGTCCAGATGGCGGTCGCAGAGGCGGCGGCACTCCTCCTCGCCTCCGGCGACCGCCCACCGGTGTACGTCTCGGCGAACGTGCCCGGCGGCTTCGAGGGCAACCTGGAGCTGGAGAAGCGGTACGCCGGACGGATCCGACGCACCGCGAGCTGAAGCCTTGAGCGGTTCGGCAGCGCCCGCAGGGGCGCGGGGAACTGCGCGACCAGCCACGACGGCGCCGCAGCCGGCCGACTGCACATCGCGCCACCCCCAGCGGAGCTCAGGGCACGGACACCGGCGTCAGCGCCACCGCCAACGGATAGGCGCCGGTGGTGAATGCCGCCCCGGCCGCGCCCGACGACGTGTCGACCGGCAGCAGCGCGTTGCCGTCGGCAGTGGTGACGTACGCCGTACCGCCGTTCCAGTCCAGGCCGACGTCGAAAGCCGACTTCCCGACCGTCACCTGCTTGCCCGGGGCGCCGGTCACCGTGTCCACGGGCGTGACGCTGTCGCCGTTGCTGGGGCTGACCCACAGGGTGCGCCCGTCCGGCGACAGGCCCAGCCCGTACGCCTGGCCCGTGACCAGGAGTGCCGCCTCTGTTTCGTGTGTGGCGGTGTCGATCGGAGTGACGGTCGAACCACCGGAGTTGGACACGTACACCGTCCTTCCGTCGGGAGCGGCCACCACGTTGAAGGGCCTGGGGCCCACCGGAATGACGGCACCGCCCTTCTTGCTCGCCAGGTCGACCGGAGTGACCGTGTCGTCGTTGATGTTCGCCACGTACAGCGTCCGCCCGTCCGGTGTGATCGCCATGTTCTCGGGACCGGAGCCCACAGGGACGGCCGTACCCGCGCTGAGCGTGGTGGTGTCCACGGGCTGCACGGTGCCGTCGGAGTAGTTCGCGACCCAGAGCGTGCCGCCGTCCGGCGTGAGCGCGAGCCCGGCCGGGACGCGCCCCACGGCCACGGTGGCGGTGACCTCGCCGCCCGCCACGTCGATCACACTGACCGTGTTCGAGCCCTGGTTGGCGGCGTAGGCGGTGCGCCCGTCCGCACTCACGACCACCTCACCGGGGTTGTTGCCGACGGCGATGTCAGTGCTCTTGCCGGAGGAGAGGTCGATCGAACTGACCGACGCACCACTGAAGTTGGCGGTCAGCGCTCTGGACGAGCCGGAGCCGTCGGTGACTTGGACGGGGATCGCCCGAGGGACTGCCCCGGTGCCGGTGGCGACCACGGACCGGACGCCTTCCGGGGCGTCCTCCTGCGCCGACAACGTGATGGTGGCGGAAGCGCTGCCGCCCGCCGGGACGGTGACGGTGCCCTCGGCGGGTGAGGCGGTGACACCGTCGGGTACGTCGAGCTTCCAGGAGACCGTCTTCGCGGTGGTCGAGCGTTCGTCGGACAGGGCGAGGGCGACCGTCTCGGACGCACCCGGCTTCAGGGTGAGGGAACCGGGCCCGAAGGACAGGTCGACACCCGGATCGGGGGCGGTCTCCAGCATCGTCGTGTAGAGGAACTGGTCCATCACACCCGGCGAGACCTGCTGGGGGACGGAGTCCAGCTCCTTGCGCTCGGTCCCGAGCCTGTTCCAGTACGCGGTGACCGCGTCGGTGTCGCCGCGCTTGTCCGCCAGCAACAGTGCTACGGCCGTCCGTCCCGCGGTGCCGTAACGGCCGAGCTTGTCCAGCCAGGCCGAAGTCTCCTCAAGGAAGCCGGGGTTGTGGAGGCGGGCGCGCAACTGCGCCGGTGTGGCGGCCATGTCCGTGAAGTACGCCCTGAGCGCGGCGGCGGCCCGGTCGAGACCGCTGTCCTGTTCGTAGGCCTTGCGGAAGGCCGCGATCAGCCGGCTCAGCGTCGGTGATTCGGTCGGGTCGAGCTGTGACGAGTAGTTGCTCTCCGCGAAGATCCGCAGCCACTTCGCCGCCTCGGGTCCGCCCAGGTCACGGACGGAGGCGAGGAACGCGGCCCGTGGGTCGTAGCCCCGCGGGTTCCACAGATAGGCGGCCGAGGTGAACAGCGCGATCCGGCTCGCCTCGCCCTGGACCATCGGATTGGCGGTCACCCCGGTCGCCGCCTCGGCCACGCCGGGCTCACGGCCGGTGTAGGGGCCGAGCAGCAGACGGGTCGTGACGTAGTCGTTGACGGGATAGTTGTCCCAGATCAGGATCGGGTGGCCGTACACCTCGCGGGCCTGCCGCACCTGCTCGGCGGTGATGGTCGGGGCGATCACGCCGACGCCGGTCCACTCGACCACGACCGAGGGGTCCAGCTTCTCCCGCAGCGCGGTCTTGTAGGGCGAGTCGGCGAGGTCCGAGTACTCGGTGGGAACCATCTCCAGCGGTTCGAGACCGGGGTGCGTGGCGGAGAACTCCTGCCAGACCCGGTTGAGGAGATGGGCCTGGGCCGCGCCGGCCGCTCCGCCTCCGGTGCCGAACACGTCCTCATCGGCGGGGCAGTTCCACTTCGTGTAGCTGATGTCGTCCAGCGGTATCGCGAAGGCACGGACCCCGATGTCGTACAGCGAGTCGAACTTGGCGGTGAGCGCCTTGATGTCGGCGTCCGCGGAGTAGCAGACCGACAGCCCGGGGGAGAGGGCGTAGGTGAAGCGGACGTGGTTGGCGCCTGCCCGGTCGACCAGTTCCTTGAGCCGGGCCAGCTCGGCGGGCGGGTACTCGTCGCGCCAGCGGGCACGCAGATAGGCGTCGTCCTTGGGGGAGTAGACGTAGACGTTCTGTTTCGTACGGCCGTAGAAGTCGAGTTGGGCGAGCCGCTCGGCGTGCGACCAGGGAGTGCCGTAGAAGCCCTCGATGACGCCGCGCAGCGGTGCCGTCGGCCAGTCCCGCACGGTGACTTCGGGGAGGGCGGAGCGGGATCCGCTTGCCCTGACGACGAGTTGGCGCAGGGTCTGGGCCGCATAGAACGTGCCCGTGGTGTCGACGCCGGACAGCGCGACCAGGGCCCGCCCGTGCTTCCGGCCGGACGCCAGGACGTAGCCGCCCGACGGCAATCCGTCCGGTGGGGTGACGCCCAGTTGTTTCAGGGCCTGCCCGGTGGCGCTGTTCTCGCCGGGTCCGCCGACGTAGACGGTGAGCGCGGCCGACGCGGGAGGTGTGCCGGTGGTGACGATCTCGTCGGCTCCGGCGTCACGCAGGACGGATTCGACGAGGCGACGGGCCGAGGGGTCGGTTCCGGGGCCGACGACCTCGACGACCCGCTCGGGCACGGCGAGTCGGCCCCGGCCGGTACTGAGGTGCTGCGGGGCGGGCCACACGCGCGGCGCATCCCCTGAAGGGCCGGGCGAGGCCGTCGCGGGCGTCGGGGCGAGGGCGAGCGTGAGAGCGAGCGCCAGGGTGGCGGCCGGATGTCTGAGGCGAATGGCTGGGAACACGGGGCAATCCCCTTCCAGAACCATGGATGGATGAATGGATCCACCGCGTGATGCTAGGTTCGCTGAATCAGACATTCAAGAGCGAGGTCGTTCGGCAGAGCGCCCCGTCAGAGGCGCCTCGATGCCTCTAGTCGAACGTCACGACAACCTTCTCCGCAGCCCCCGGCGTCAACGTCAGCTCAAAGGCCGACTCCACCTCGGAGAACGGCACCCGGTGACTGATCAGCTTCGCGAACCGCTCCTGATGCTCGACGAGTTCGGGCGTCACCTCGAAGATCTCCGTCGGGTACCCCTGCGAGGCGATCAGCGTCAGCTCACTCCGCAGCATGCCGCCGAGATCGATGGCGTCGGACTTCTTCTGTACGGCGACCATGACCAGCTTCGCGCCCCACTTCGCGGACGCCACCGTGGCGTTGAAGACGGCGGGCGCACCGGCCGCGTCGATGTAGATGTCGGTCCCGGCCCGCGGCTGCCCGAGCGCGTTGGCGGCCGGCCCGTGCAACTCGGTCAGCCGGGCCGTGACGTCCTCGGTGGCCGAGTTGATGACGGCGTCCGCGCCGACGGCCAGGGCCGTCTCCAGGCGCTCGGGGATGACGTCGGCGACGACCACGTGCTCGACCCCGCGCAGCTTCAGCCAGATCGCGGCGCCGAGGCCGATGGGTCCGGCGCCGAACACGACGACCTTGTCGGTGGGCTTGGCCCCGGACCGGTTGACGCAGTGCCGGGCCACCGCCATCGGCTCGTTCAGCGCGGCCACGTAGAAGGGGACCGTGTCGGGAAACACCGCCACGCTCTTGCCCACCTCGACATCCTCGATGAGCAGGTACTCCATCATGCCGCCGAGCCTGCCGCCGCAGCCGATGATGCCGGAGGGTGCGCCCTGGGGATTGACGACGACCCGGTCACCGACCTTCAGGTCCGTGACCTCGGCGCCGACCTCCACGATCTCGCCCGCGGGCTCGTGCCCGAGCGGGATGGGGATCATGGCTCCGCCGGGCCCGAACGGGGCGCCGCCCATGTGCAGGAAGGTCACATCGGTGCCGCAGATGCCGCAGGCGCGGATCTTCATCAGTGCGTCCCTGGGGCCGGGCGCGGGACGCTCGACGTCCACCACGTCGACGGCGTTCACGGCGCCGGTCTGTACGGACTTCATCGTGGCCATGGGGTGCTCTCTTTCTGGAGTGAGGTGACCGGAGCTGTATGGGCATCACCGGCCCCGGCGACGGAACGGGGGGAGTTGTTCCGCCTGCCGGGGCCCGGTGACCGCGCCGTACCCCGTCCCCACGGGCTCGGCGCCAGGGGCCGCCTCCGCTCAGGGCGGCCCCGGCCTGTGGACCGGCTTCCTTGACTTAGGCAAGCATAGATGCGTTACTTAAGTCAAGCAATCAATCGTATTGCTTAAGTTAGGCAACGACATCTAAGGTGCTCGCATGCCAGCGCAACCCTCCGCAGTACGCGGCACGGCGAACGTGGTCGAGATCGAACGTCAGCTCAGTCGGCTCGCCTATCTGGCCGGCCGGGCCCGGCAGCACGAACGCCTCATGCACATGGCCGGGCTGACGCTCGACCGTGCCGCCGTGGCAATCCTGCGGGGCATCGCCGAGAGCGAGCCGTTGCGCCCCGGCGTGCTTGCGGTGCGGCTCTCGGTGGAGGCCTCCCATGTCACCCGGCAGCTACGGCAGTTGGAGGCGGCGGGCCATGTGATCCGGGTCGCGGACCCGGACGACCGCCGCGCCCAGCGCATCCAACTCACCGACGCCGGGCTGGCCGCCGTGGAAGCGATACGGGAGGCCAGCCGCCAGGGCCTGCACATGGTGTTGGCGGACTGGTCGGCCGAGGACCTGGAGCGGCTTTCCGGCCTGTTCCGGCGGCTGGTCGAGGACTTCGTCGCCCACGCCGAGGACACCGCGCCCTCCGGGTGACGGAGCCGAGCTCTTCCGTGAAGCGCAATCCCATCCGAAGGGTCCTGTGATGTACGCGAACCTCCTGGAGAAACCGTCGCCGCCGCGCGGGAACGGACAGCACGTCCTGGTCGTCGTGGACGACCCCGGTGTCTGTGAACATCTCGCCACCGCACTGGAGTTGGCGGGCTACCGGGTCGGCACGGCGGACACCGGAGTCCAGGGGATGACCCGGCTCGCCGAGCAGCGGTTCGACCTGGTCGTCTGGGACGCCACGCTGCCGGACGGGCAGCACTTCGGCCGGGGCCGCCGGATCGCGCCGGTGGACCGGCCCCGGCTGCTGTTCCTGACCACATGCGACTCCCTCCCCGGGCTGGTGCCCGAACTCGCCCCGGGGGAGGGGGACTACGTCACCAAGCCCGTGCGGATCGCCGAGGTCCTCGCCAGGGCCCAGGTCCTGCTCCGCGATGTGCGGCCCGGGCCAAGCGACGCCTCGCCCCGCTACGGCGACCTGGTCCTGGACGACGCCACCTGCCGGGCCCGGCGGGGAGCCCGGCCGCTGGACCTCACACCCGCCGAGTACCGGCTGCTGCGCCACCTGCTGGCCAACTCGGGGCGGGTGCTGTCGAAGGAGCAGATCAGCCGGCACGTGTGGGGCGAGTTCCGCGCCCACCAGGCCATCGAGAAACTCGTCTCCCGCCTGCGCGGCAAGGTGGACCGCGAGGAGCCCGCGCTGATCCACACACGCAGGGGCTTCGGCTACTGGCTCGGCTGAGTGACGATGCCGAGCGCGTTCGCGGCGACGACGGCCGTGATGCCGGCCCACTCCGTCCACCCCAGCCCCTGACCGAGAACGACCCACCCGACCACGGCGGCGAGCACGGGGTTGACGCTCATGAACAGACCGAACGCCGGCGCAGGCACCCGGCGCAGCGTGAACAGGTCGGCGAGATACGGCACCGCCGAGGACAGCACACCCGCGGCCACGGCACACCCCGTGGCCGCCAGGGTCGGCGACTGCTGGACCACCACCACGATCCCGACCGGCACGAACATCAGCGCGGACAGCCCGGCGGCGGCTGCCGAACCCTGCGCTCCCGGGATGCGCCGCCCGACGGTCCGGTTGAGCAGGATGTACGACGCCCAGCACAGGGCCGCCAACAGGGCCAGCCCCATGCCGAGATAGTCGGCCGACGGCCGCGGCCGCATCAGGACGACGACGCCCGCCGCGGCGAGCAGCGCCCAGCAGGCGTCCAGGCGCCGCCGGGTGGCGGCGAGCGCGATGCTCAGCGGGCCCAGGAACTCCAGCGTCACCGCGAGCCCGAGGCCGACGCGGTCGATGGCGGTGTACAGGGAGAGGTTCATGGTCCCGAACACCACGGCCAGCAGCAGCACCGGCCACCACTGCCGCCAGGTGAAGGACCTCAGGCGGGGCCTGCCGACCGCCAGCAGTACGGCCGCGGCGACGTACTGGCGCACGGCGACCACACCGAGGGGTCCGATGACAGGGAAGGCGAAAGAACCGATGGCCGCTCCGACCTGGTTGGACAGTCCGCTGCCGGCCATGGTGGCCACCCCGGCGAAGGGCGAGCGCTCGACGGCCTGGAGCGGTGCGGCAGGAGACGTGGATGCGGCGGGGCGTGCGGGTGCTCCTTGCATGCTCCGATCGTGCGCCGCTTCTCCACTTGCGAAAAATGCATTCAACGGCCGATCTATACGCTGGACGCATGGATGTGGAACTGCGGCAGCTGCGCTGTCTCGTCGCGATCGTCGACGAGGGAACCTTCACCGACGCCGCTTTCGCCCTCGACGTCTCCCAGGCCGCCGTCTCCCGCACGCTCGCATCGCTGGAAAAGGCCCTGGGCGTACGGCTGTTGAGGCGGACCTCGCGCGAAGTGACCCCGACCGGGACCGGGCTGCGGGTGGTGGCGCACGCCCGGCGGGTCCTTGCCGAGGTCGACGACCTGGTACGGGAGGCCACCTCGGGCCACGCCCGGGTGCGGATCGGCTACGCCTGGTCCGCGCTCGGCCGGCACACCGTCGCCTTCCAGCGCCGCTGGGCCGACCTGCATCCGGAGACCGATCTGCATCTCGTCCGCGTCAACTCGGGCACGGCCGGTCTCGCGGAGGGCGCCTGCGATCTGGCCGTCGTACGGCGACCCGTGGACGACCGGCGCTTCGACTCGGCCATCCTCGGTCTGGAGCGGCGGCTGTGCGCGGTGGCCGCCGACGATCCGCTGGCCCGGCGCCGCTCGGTCCGGCTGGCCGACCTCGCCGGACGCACACTCCTCGTCGACCGCCGTACCGGCACCACGACCGCGGACCTGTGGCCGCCGGACTCCCGCCCGGCCATCGAGGAGACGCACGACATCGACGACTGGCTCAACGTCATCTCGGCCGGCCGCGGCATCGGCATGACGGCCGAATCCACCGCCAACCAGTATCCGCGGCCCGGCGTCGTCTACCGGCCGGTGCGTGATGCGGAGCCGATAGCCGTACGTCTCGCCTGGTGGCGGGGCGACCCGCATCCCGCCGCGCAGGCCGTGCTGGAACTGGCCACAGAGCTGTACCGCACGGGCTGAAGCGCCGCCAGGCGCCGAAGTATGTGCAGGCAATACGCCGGACAAAATTGTTGACAATTCTGTTTGGCTAGATTTACGTTCGACAGGCACTCACTCAGGGAGGGCAACGATGCCGAAACAAGCCCGTCCGAGCACCGGGGAGCAGGCCAAGCAGCATGCGTTCGCGCAACTGCGGCAGGCGATCCTGCACGGCGAGATGGCACCGGCACAGCGACTGGTGGAGAACGAACTCGCCGAGCAGTTCGGTGTGACACGGGCGAGCATTCGTGCGGCGCTCATCGATCTGGAGGCCCAGGGCCTCGTCGAGCGGATCCGAAACCGCGGCTCGCGGGTGCGGGTGGTGACCGTGGAGGAAGCGGTCGCCATCACCGAGTGCCGCATGGTCCTCGAAGGACTGTGTGCGGCGAAGGCCGCCATCGCGGTGAGCGACGAGCAGCTGACGGAACTCACGGACCTGGGCTCGGCCATGAGCAAGGCCGTGGCCGACGGCGAGCCGCTGACGTACTCCGAACTCAACCACGAACTGCACGCCCGGATCCGGGAGTACTCCGGCCAGCAGACGGCGCTGGAACTGCTGGAGCGACTCAACGCCCAACTGGTGCGTCACCGCTTCCAGTTGGCGCTCAGGCCGGGGCGTCCGCAGCAGTCCCTGAATGAGCATCTGGCGATGATCGAAGCGATCAGGGCCAGGGATCCGCAGGCGGCCGAAGCGGCCGTCCGCGCCCACCTCACCAGCGTGATCGGCGCGCTGCGCGACTGATGCACGCGGGGCGGGCGCCCCACCTGTCCACCAAGGAGAAACCCGCCATGACGCACGCCAACGCGCCCGCCTGTCCACCACGGTCGACCCTCGTCGTCACCGCGCACGCCGGGGACTTCGTGTGGCGGGCCGGTGGAGCCATCGCGCTGGCCGCCTCGCGGGGGGAGAAAGTCACCATCGCCTGTCTCACCTTCGGCGAGCGCGGTGAGTCGGCCAAGGCGTGGCGCGAGGGCAAGCAGCTCGACGAGATCAAGGCGATACGCCGGGACGAGGCCGAGCGTGCCGCCGACACCCTCGGCGCCGAGGTCCGCTTCTTCGACGCCGGCGACTACCCGCTCGTCCCCACCGCCGAGTTGACCGACCGACTCGTCGCCGTCCACCGCGAGACGCAGCCCGACGTTGTGCTCACCCACCCGGTCGAGGACCCGTACAACGGCGACCACCCGGCCGCCAACCGCATGGCCCTGGAGGCCCGCATCCTCGCGCAGGCCATCGGCTACCCGGGCGACGGCGAGATCATCGGCGCCCCGCCGGTCTTCTTCTTCGAGCCGCACCAGCCCGAGATGAGCGGCTTCAAGCCCGAGGTCCTGCTCGACATCACCGAGGTGTGGGACGTCAAGCGCAAGGCGATGGAGTGCCTCGGCGCCCAGCAGCACCTGTGGGACTACTACACCGACCTCGCCGTCCGTCGCGGCGTCCAGCTCAAGCGCAACGCGGGGCCCAACCTGGGCCTCGCCCACAAGACCATGGCCGAGGCGTACATGCGTCCCTACCCGCAGATCGCGAAGGAGCTGGCATGAGCGGCGTCATCGTCACCAACCCGCCGAAGGCCGACGTCAAGGACGTCGAGGCGCTCGCCGGGTACGGCGTCGCCACGGTGAGCGAGGCGATGGGCCGAACAGGGCTGCTGGGGCCCGGGATCCGGCCCGTCCAGCAGGGCGTACGGGCCGCCGGCACCGCGGTGACCGTACTCGGCTGGCCCGGCGACAACCTCATGATCCATGCCGCCGTCGAGCAGTGCGGCGAGGGCGACATCCTGGTGGTCACCACCACCTCGCCGTGCACGGACGGTCTGTTCGGCGAGTTGTTCGCGACCGCCCTCCGGCAGCGCGGTGCGCGCGGTGTGGTCATCAACACCGGCATCCGCGACACCCAGGAGCTGCGGGAGATGGGCTTCGCCGCCTGGTCCCGCGTGGTCTCCGCGCAGGGCACCGTCAAGGCCACCGGGGGTTCGGTCAATGTGCCGGTCGCCATCGACGGCCAGGTGATCCGTCCCGGTGATGTGATCCTCGCCGACGACGACGGTGTCGTGGTCGTGCCCCGCGAGCGGGCCCGGGCGACGGCCGAGGCGGCCGAGGCGCGCGAGGACAAGGAGGCCAAGACCCGTGCCGCCTTCCTCGACGGCGAACTCGGCCTGGACCGCTACGGGTTGCGGGAGACGCTGAAGCGGCTCGGCGTCGAGTACAAGACCTACGAAGAGTACGCAGCGGACCAGGGGGAGCGGTCGTGACCGGGCGGCTCGCGGAGGTGCCCTGCATGCTGATGCGCGGCGGCACCTCCAAGGGCGCCTACTTCCTGGCCGAGGAACTGCCCGCAGATCCCGGTGAGCGCGACGACCTGCTGCTGCGTGTCATGGGCAGCCCCGACCAGCGCCAGATCGACGGCCTGGGCGGCGCACATCCGCTGACCAGCAAGGTGGCCGTGGTCTCCCGCTCGGCCGACCCCGAGGCGGATGTCGACTACCTGTTCCTCCAAGTCGCCGTCGACCGCCCCGAGGTCACCGACCGGCAGAACTGCGGCAACATCCTGGCCGGGGTCGGCCCCTTCGCCGTGGAACGCGGTCTGGTCGACGCGGACGGCGCCGAGACGACCGTACGGATCCGGATGCTCAACACCGGAGACCTCGCCGTCGCGACCTTCCCCACCCCCGGCGGCCGGGTCGAATACACCGGCTCCGCCGAGATCTCCGGGGTGCCGGGCACCGCCGCGGCCGTCGTGATCGAGTTCCCGCAGGGCGCCGGCCCGCTGCTGCCCACCGGCCATGTCCGCGACACCGTCGCCGGCACCGACGTCACCTGCGTGGACAACGGGATGCCGACGGTGCTGATCCCCGCCACCGCCCTGGGTGTCACCGGCTACGAGGCGCCCGAGGACCTGGAGGAGAACGGCGCCCTCGCCGGCCGGCTGCGGGAAATCAGGCTGGAGGCAGGGAAGTTGATGGGCCTCGGCGATGTGGAGGGCACCACGGTGCCCAAGCTCAGTCTGCTCGCGCCGCCCCGGGACGGTGGCGCGGTGACGACCCGGACCTTCATCCCCGTCCGCTGCCACACCTCCATCGGCGTGCTGGGCGCCGCGAGCGTGGCGGCGGGGCTGCTCGTTCCCGGTGCCGTGGGGGAGGGGATCGCCGAGCCCCCCGCGCGGAGCGACCGCATACGCATCGAGCACCCCACCGGATTCCTGGACATCGAAACCGGTGTGGACGCCGGATCCGGAGAGACCTCTCCCGTGGTCCGCCGCACCGCAGTCGTGCGCACCGCACGAAAAATCTTCGACGGCACCGTTTTCCCCCGGTCCGCCGCGACCGCACCGATCCCGCACAACCTCTTGGAGGTCCACGATGACTCCGCCGCTCGGTGACATCGCCCATGTCGGCCACGCCCAGCTGTTCACCCCGGACCTGGACGCCAGTGTCGCCTTCTTCACCGACTACCTGGGCCTGACCGTCAACGGGCAGCAGGGAGACACCGTTTACCTGCGGACCTTCGACGACTACGAACACCACAGCCTGGTGCTCACCGCCCGCGAACAGCCTGGCCTCGGCCGGCTCGCACTGCGCACCTCCAGCGAGGAGGCGCTCCAGCGCCGGGTGAGGGCGGTCGAGGAGGCGGGCGGCTCCGGCCACTGGATCGAGGACGAGCCCGGCCTCGGCAAGCTCTACGTCACGACCGACCCGGACGGTCATGAGCACGCGTTGTACTGGGAGAGCCAACACTACGAAGCCCCCGAGGAGTTGCGGCCCGCGCTGAAGAACCAGCCGCAGGCCAAGCCCAACCGGGGCGTGGGCGTACGCCGGCTGGATCACATCAACTTCCTCGCCGCCGATGTGCTCGCCAACGCGGAGTTCCAGGAACAGCTCCTGGGCGCCCGCCCCACGGAGCAGATCCGGCTCGACACGGGGAAGATCGCGGCTCGCTGGCTGACCTTCACCAACAAGTCGTACGACGTCGTCTACACCTCGGACTGGACCGGTTCCACGGGCCGGCTGCACCACATCGCGTTCGCGACGGACACTCGCGAGGACATCCTGCGCGCCGCCGATCTCGCCATCGACACGGGCGTGTTCATCGAGACCGGACCGCACAAGCACGCCATCCAGCAGACGTTCTTCCTCTACGTCTACGAGCCGGGCGGCAACCGTATCGAGCTGTGCAATCCGCTCACGCGCCTGGTCCTGGCCCCCGACTGGCCGCTGATCACCTGGACCGAGGCCGAGCGGGCCAAGGGGCAGGCCTGGGGTCTTCAGACCATCGAGTCGTTCCACACGCACGGCACGCCGCCGGTCGGCTGAGCCGGCCCGCGGGGAGCCACTCCCCACTCATCGTCGATGAGATTGTTGACAAAAGCGTTGACACTCTTCGGGTGGCTCCTTAGCGTCTTCCGCACACCGGGTCGGCCGCACGAGCCGCATCGACCCTCCCCTCCCGAGCTCCAGAGGAAAACGAAGATGTCCTCCTCCCTCTCCCTGTCCGCCCGCGGCGGCAGACTGGCCTTCCTGGTCGTCGGACTGTGCTGGCTGGCCGTGCTCTTCGACGGCCTCGACATGTTCATCTACGGCTCGGTGCTGCCGCACCTGCTGGAGACGAAGACCTTCGGCCTCACCCCGGACCAGGCCGGCGACCTCGGCAGCTACGCCACCTTCGGCATGCTGATCGGCGCCCTGGCCGCGGGCACGATCGCGGACCGGATCGGGCGCAAGAAGCTGATGGTCACCTGTGTGATCGTTTTCTCGCTGGCCTCCGGCCTGTGCGCGATCGCGGACAGCGTCGCCGTCTTCGGCCTCGGCCGGACCCTGGCCGGTATCGGCCTCGGCGGTCTGCTGCCGACGGCGATCAGCATGGTCTCCGACTACGCCCCGCGCGGCCGCGGCGCCATCATCATCGGCCTGCTGATGACCGCCCACCACGCGGGCGGCATCCTCTCCGCCTACGTCGCCAAGTGGCTGGTGGAGCCGGTCGGCTGGCGCGCCGCGTTCTGGGTCTGCGTGCTCCCGCTGCTCTTCGCACCGGTGCTCGCCAAGTTCCTGCCCGAGTCGCTGAGCTTCCTCGTCGCCAAGGGACGCACCGACGAGGCCCGTGAGCTGGCCGCCCGCTACGACGTCGAGCTGCCCGCCGCCAAGTCCGGCAAGCAGGGCGCGGCCGACCGCTGGACGAACCTGGTCAACCTCTTCCGCGGCGGCGAGTGGAGCCAGACCCTGCTGTACTGGCTGGCCTCCTTCGGTGGTCTGCTGCTCGTCTACGGCGTCGCCACCTGGCTGCCCACCCTGATGCGCGCCGAGGGCTACGAGCTGGGCTCTGCCCTGTCCTTCGTGGTCGTCTTCAACCTCGGTGGCATCGTGGGCATGCTGGTCGCGGGCCGGGCCGCCGACCGGTTCGGCGCTCCGCGTATCTCGGCGATCTGGTTCGCGCTGACGGCCGCCGGGGTCTTCCTGCTCAGCGTCCACATGCCGATGAGCGTGACGATGATCATCGTCTTCTTCACGGGTGTCTTCCTCAACAGCGCCCAGACGATGATCTACGCGACGGTCTCGATCCGCTCCACCCCGGACAGCCGCGCCACCGCGGTCGGCTGGACCTCCGGCATGGGCCGCTTCGGCGCCGTCTTCGGACCATGGCTCGGCGGCCAGCTGCTTGCCGCGGGCAACGGGGACTGGGGCTTCACCGCGTTCGCCATCGCCGGTCTGTCGTCCATGGTCTTCATCGGTGTCGCGGCCCTGCGGAGTCCCAAGCAGGGGGCTAGCAGCGGGAGCGGTCAGGAGCTGGCCGGAGTGCACTGACTGCCGTGTTGTCCGTCGGGTGCGGGCCCGGTGGGGGCTGGTCGCGCAGTTCCCCGCGCCCCTGAAGGGGCGCTCACCAGCACGTACTTAAGGGGCGCGGGGAACTGCGCGCCAAGCCCCCACCGGGCCGCGGCCGAGATCAGTCCTTGCCCATCTGGTCCTCGGCCGAAAGGTGCTCCACCGTCTTGCCGGTCTCGGTGAACGTGCGCGTGACATAGCCGGACGAGTACACCCACAGGATGCGCAACGGGGTGTCTCCGATGTTGCGGAACAGATGAGGGATGGGGGAGGGGACATACACCGTGTCGAACTGCTCCAGCTTGGTCACCTCGCCGTCCACCCACACCTCCGCCTCCCCGTAGAGGATCGTCACGTGCTCGTCGCAGTTGTGCGAGTGCAGGGGCGCCCCCGAGCCCACCGGATACACGCTCATCCCGCTGGTGATCCGGTTCTCCCCGCCGGCCGAGGGCGTGGTGATCAGCGGTGTCGTCACGACGGCCCCGCCGCGGTCGAGCTGGGGCACGGACGCGACCTTGATGATCGTGGTCATCCGGAAAATCCTCTCCATGTCAGGGCGCTGCGTCGAACGACGTTAGGTCGCGCCCCGGCGAATGGGTGCCCTCCGGCGTGCAGGTTTACCTTGCAATCCGAGCGGGGGTGAGCAGCTCGCACCCGGCTGTACCGTCGGCACGCATCGCACGGCGTCCCGTTCCGTGCCCGCAACGCGCCGGAAAGAAAAGGCAGGTACGGCCAGATGAGGCTCCCCGTTCTCAGCGATGAGGAAATGACCCCGCGGCAGCAGGAGCTGGCCGCTCGTATCGCCGGCCGGCGCGGTGCCGTCCGCGGCCCGTTCCGGGTCTGGCTGCACAGCCCGGAGATGTGCGAACGGGCCGAGTCCCTCGGTGCGTTCGCCCGCTTCGACTGCTCCCTGCCCCGGCATCTGCGTGAACTCGCGCTGCTGATGGCCGCCCGGAACTGGGACGCGCAGTACTCGTGGAACGCCCATGCGCACCAGGCCGTCGAGGCCGGTCTCCCGCAGGCCGCGGTCGACGCCGTCGCCGAGAAGCGCGAGGCCGTCTTCGACAGCGAGGCGGACCAGGCCTTCTACCGGTTCTGCCGCGAGATCCTCGAGGACCACTTCGTCTCGGACGAGACCTTCGCCCGCGCCCACGAGCACTTCGGCGGCAAGGGACTCGTCGACACCATCGGTGCGCTCGGCAACTTCACCATGCTCGGCATGTGTCTGAACGCCTTCCAGGTGGACCTCCAGGCCGACAGGGAACCGCCCTTCCCCGACGTCCGCGGCTTCGCACGCGTGGCCGTCGACGACGATCGGGTGCGGTCGTGACACCTCTGGTCCGCGTGCGCGGCGTCATCAAGAGCTTCGGCGGAGCGGCCGCCCTCAAAGGCGTCGACCTCGACGTCCACCCCGGCGAGGTGCACGCCCTCATGGGTATGAACGGCGCCGGCAAGTCGACACTGGTACAGGTCCTTTCCGGCATCCACCAGCCCGACGCCGGCACGGTCGACATCGACGGCCAGGCACATGCGGGGCTGACCGTGCGCAAGGCCCGCAAGCTCGGCATCTCCTCCGTGCCGCAGCGCCGCGAGCTGGCGATGGGGCTGACCGTCGCCGAGAACGTCATGCTGGGCGACCTGCCCACCCGGCACGGCACGGTGGACTGGACCGCGGTCCGGGACCGGGCCCGCGCGGCGCTGCACGACCTCGGCATCGACATCGACGTCCAACGCGTCGCGGGCTCCCTCACCGTCGCCGAGCAGACCATGGTCGAGGTGGCGCGCGAGGTCCGCCGCGGCGGCCGGATCCTGATCCTCGACGAGCCGACCGCCTGTCTGAGCGCCAAGGACGCGGGCCGGATCCGGGCCCTGGTGCGGATCCTGCGTGACGAGGGCGTCGCCGTCGTCTACATCTCGCACTACATCGACGAGGTCATGGCCGTCGCCGACCGCCTCACCGTGCTGCGGGACGGCGCCGTCGTGCGCACCGCTCCCGCCGCGGAGCTCGACCCGGCGTCACTGGTCCGCAGCATGGTCGGCCGGGACGTCGTCTCGCACCGGCCCGAACGCCCCGGCCCGAAGGACGAACTCGGCCTGGCCGTACGCGGACTGAGCCAGAGCCGGGCCGTGCAGGACTTCACCGTCGAGGTGCGCAAGGGCGAGATCGTCGCCGTCCTCGGACCCGCGGGCGACGCCCAGTCCCGGCTGTTCGACCTGCTGTCCGGGCGGCAGCGCCCCGACGCGGGCGAACTGAACGTCGACGGCCGTGCGGTGCCCTTCGGCCGAGTCCCCGCCTCGCTCGCCAGCGGCCTGCGCTGCGTCACCGGCGACCGACGCACCCTCGGCCTGGTCCCCGGGCTGTCCCTCGACGAGAACCTGATGCTCGCCGACGACCGCTTCGCCCGCCGCCGACTGCACCGCCGTAGCGAACTCGCCCGTCGCGCCCGGTCGCGGCGACAGAGTTACGGCGTCGTCGCGCTCGCCGGGAACCCGCCGGTGAGCGCCCTGTCCGGCGGCAACCAGCAGAAGGTGCTGCTCGCCAAGTGGCTGGAGACGGAACCGGTCGCCTGCTTCCTGGAGGACCCCACCAACGGCGTGGACGTCGCGGCCATGGCCGACATCCACAGCCTCGTCGACGACCTCGCCTCACGCGGGGTGGCCGTGCTGCTCGCCTCCTCGTCCGCCGAGGAGGTCATGCGGCTGGCCGACCGGGTCGTCGTCGTCAGCGCCGGCCGCAGGGTCGCCGAACACGACATCACCGCCATCACCCGCGACGAGCTCGTCGCCACCGCTCTCGGAGGTCAACCCCAGTGAGCCTCAAGACCCCCTCCGCCTCCCCGGACGCCGTGGCCCGCCCACCCGAGGGCGGCACATCCCGCCTTTCGCCGCAGGCGCTGCTGCGGATACCGCACGGCGGACTGATCGTCGTCCTCGTCCTGGTGTGCGTGTTCACCGCCCTCAACGCGGACTCCTTCACCACCCAGCAGAACCTGCTCAACGTGCTGCGGCAGATCAGCGTGACCGCCGTCATCGCGGCCGGGCTGACCCTGCTGATGACCGCGGGCGGCATGGACTTCTCCATGGGCAGCAACGCGGCCGTCACCGTGTCGGTGGGCGCCGTCCTGCTGTCCGACGGTCACTCCACACTCGTGACGGTGGTCCTCACCCTGCTCCTCGCCACCCTGATCGGCCTGGTGAACGGCCTGGTGGTGACCTTCACCAGGGTCGCCCCGTTCGTCGCTACGCTGGCCTCCGCCATGCTGCTGGACGGCGTCGCCCTGCTCGTCCTCAACGGGGAGAGCATCACCATCGGCGACAAGCTGTTCGCGCTCGGCAACTCCAAGTTGCTCGGTATCCCGTACCTGTTGATCGTGGCGGTCCTCGTCCTCGCGGTCATCGGGCTTGCGATGCGGTTCACCACGTTCGGCCGCGACGCGTTCGCGATGGGCGGCAACGAGAACGTGGCCCGGCTCAGTGGCATCAACGTCCCCGCCCGCAAGCTCGCCCTGTACGCCCTCGCCGGCGCCCTCGCGGGCCTGGCCGGGCTGATGCTCCTGTCCCGGCTCGGCGCCGCCGCCCCCAACACCGGTGGTCTCCAGACCCAGTTGACCGCGGTCGCCGCGGTGGTCATCGGCGGCACCTCGCTGGCCGGCGGTCACGGCAGCATCTTCGGCACGGTCCTCGGCTGTGTGCTGCTGGGCGTCGTCGCCAACGCACTCAACCTGCTCCAGGTCAACAGCTATTACCAATACGTCGTGACGGGCGGAGTGCTGCTGATCGCCGCCGTCGTCAACGAATTCCAGCGCAAATCCGCGCCCGGACACTGACGCCGCGTTCGCGAATTGCGTACATGCACCTTCTCTTCAATGACGCAGGAAAGGCGTAATCCATGATGCCCACCGCCCGATCCGCCCGCGTTTGCGCGGCCGCGCTCGTCAGCACCGCAGCCCTGGTGCTCTCCGGCTGCGGCTCGGCGAACGGCGCCGGCTCCGCCGACTCCGTTTCCCTCGGGTTCGTCAACGGGGCCAACACCCACTTCCACACCTGTCTGCTCAAGGCGGTCGAGCAGACGGCCAAGACGGAAGGGGCCACGGTCTACTCGGCCAACTCCAAGCAGGACGCCGGGACCGAGCTGTCCAACATCGAGGACATGATCGCCCGGAGCGTGGACGCCCTGATCGTGCAGACGGTCAACGTCGATGCCCTGGAGGGCGACATAGCCAAGGCCAAGGCCGCGGGCATCCCGATCTATCTGACCTCCGTGGCCACCGACGACATGTCGGACGTCCTCGGCGTCGCCAAGGTCGACCTCAAGAAGGCCGGCGCACTGGACGCCGGGTGGATCGAGAAGGACGCGGGCGGCAAGGACGTGACGGTCGGCATCGTCGCGGGTGCCCCCGGCGCCGCCTCCGACCTGCTGGTGGGCGGCTTCACCGGCGCCCTGCCGGCCACCGCGAAGGTGGTCGCGAACCAGCCCGGCATGTTCAACCCGGTCAAGGCCCAGGACGTCGCCGAGAACATGATCCAGGCCCATCCCGACCTGGACTACGCCTTCGTCGCCAACGAGGAGATGGCCTTCGCGGTGCGCAAGGCGTTCGACGCGGCCGGCGCCAAGGACGTCAGGATCGTGTCCGTCAACGGCACCGAAGAGGGCCTCGCCGCGGTCAAGGACGGCCGGTTCTCCGCCACCGTGGCCAACTCGGCGATGACCATCGGGCAGACCGCGGTCAAGAACACGATCCGCCTGCTCGACGACGACAAGACCGTTGACAAGATTGCCAACATTCCTCTTGTCTTGGTCGACAAGAACAACGTGAGCGAAGCACCCCAGTACTGCCCCAAGTAGGGGGCCCCACCGGGAACCGGTGCCGCCCGGAGGAAAACATGGATCGTCTGCTCCTCATGCACAGCTTCGTCACTGTCGCCCAGGTGGGCAGTTTCAGCGGAGCCGCCAAAAAGCTGGGCTCATCGGGCTCACTGGTGTCGCGGCACGTCGCCGAACTGGAACGGCAGGTCGGCGTGCGCCTCGTCAACCGCACCGCCCGTTCGGTGAGTCTCACCGAACCGGGCCAGCGGTACGCCGAATTCGCCGCCCGTATTCTCGACGAGATCGAGGCCGAGGACGCGGGCATAGCCCAGCTCCACGACCGCGCCGAGGGCACCCTCAGCATCATCTGCCCCAAATGGATCGGCAGCCTGGATCTCGGTGACGCCATCGCCGCATTCTCGGCGGCCCATCCGAAAATCCAGGTCAGATTCGAACTTGGTGGAATGTCCGACCGCACCTACGATTTCCTGGACGGCGGATTCGACGTCGCCTTCCACACCCGGGATCTGCGCGACTCCAGCGTCCGGCTCAAGAAGATCGCCTCCCTGCCCTTCGTGCTGTGCGCATCCGAGGAGTACATCAAACGTCGGGGCTCGCTCGCCCATCCCAACGACATCGCCGCCCACGACTGCCTGGTGCACGTCAACGACCCGGTCTGGCGCATCGGTCACGGTCACGCGAGCACCCTGCACAAGATCCGCAACATCGCCTTCTCGTCCAACTCCTACCTCGCGCTCCAGAAAGCGGCCGTGCATGGGCGGGGTCTGGCGCTGCTGCCGCAGCGTCCGGCCTACGACGACCTGGTCTCCGGTGCGCTCCAGGTGCTGCTGCCCGAACTGGCGGTGCCCGACCGACCGCTCTATGCCATCTACGGGCCGGGTGCGGACACCCCGCGCAAGATCAGCGTCTTCCTCGACTTCCTCGCCGAATGGTTCTCGCAGAATCCCATTCCCGCGATCCGGCCGTCGGCGAAAGAAACGATTGCGAAGTAAGAAATGAGGAACCATGGGAATCCAGAGGATCGAATCGGTAACCTATGGAATCAACGACCTCGCTCAATGTGTCGGGTTCTTCGACGACTTCGGTCTGTTCCTGGTGGAACGCACCGACGAACACGCGGTGTTCGAGACACTCACCGGGCAGACCCTCCGTCTGGACACCGACCCCGGCTCGCTGCTGCCACCCCCCGTGGAAAACGGCCCCACCCTGCGCGAGGTCGTGTGGGGTGTCGACACTCCGCAGGAACTGCACCGCCTCGCAGCCGAGCTGGGCCATGACCGCAAGGTCAGGTCGAGTGCCGACGGCGTCCACCACACCGTCGACGAGACCGGCTTCGGCGTCGGCCTGACCCTGGCCCGCCCGAAGCCCGCACCCGTCACGCTCCGCCCCGCCAACGCGCTCGGCGGCGTCAACCGCTGGAACACCGCCCTGGAGCCGATCACCAGGGTCCGCCCCCTGCGCATGTGTCACGTCGCGCTCAACATCCCCAAGCACGGAAAGGACGAGGCCGTCGCCTTCTACACCGAGCGCCTCGGCTTCCGGCCGACCGACGTCGTCGAGCCCATGGGCGTCTTCATGCAGGCCCCGGGCGACGACGACCAGCACACCATGCTGCTGTGCCACCGCCCCGACAACGCCGGCGTCAACCACATCGCGTACGAGGTCCCCGGCTTCGACGACGTGGTGGAAGGCGGCAACTACATGATCGAGCACGGCTGGCGGGAGGCCCGCAGGCTCGGCCGCCACACCATCGGCTCGAACGTCTTCCGCTTCCTGCACGCGCCGTGCGGCGGCCGGGTCGAGTACGCCGCAGACATGGACCGGGTCGACGACCGCTACGAGACCCGCGTCCATGAGTCGACCCCGCCCCACCACATCTGGGCCCTGCGCACCAACCGCGACCAGGAAGCCCCCGCCCAGTCCTGACTCTGAGAGGGCACCCACCCATGACCACCGACCACGGCTACCCCGCCGTCCGCATGTACATCGCGGGCGAGTGGTGCCAGGGCGGCACCGGACGTACCGCCCCGATCGTGAACCCGGCCACCGAGCAGGTGATCGGAGCAGTCCCGCTCGCCACCACCGCCGATCTCGACCGCGCGCTCGCCGCCGCCGAACAGGGCTTCAAGGCCTGGCGTGACACGCCCATAGCCAGGCGTACGGCGATCCTGCACACCGCCGCCGACCTGCTCACCGAACGTGCCGCCGAAGTCGGCCGGATCATGACGCTGGAGCAGGGCAAGCCCCTCGCGGAGGCGACCGGTGAGGCCCGCCGGGTCGCCGACACCCTGCGCTGGCACGCCGACGACGCCCGGCGCGCGTACGGCCGCATCATCCCGTCCGCGCCCGGCACCCTGCTGACCGTGCGCCGCGAACCGATCGGCCCCGTCGCCTCGTTCGTGCCGTGGAACTTCCCGGCGGGCGGACCGATGCGCAAGATCTCCTCGGCCCTCTCCGCCGGCTGCTCGATCATCATCAAGGCCTCCGAAGAGACCCCCGCCACTGCCTGCGCCCTGGTGCGCTGCTTCGCGGACGCCGGTGTCCCGGCCGGGGCGCTCAACCTCGTCTTCGGAGAACCGGCGGAGGTTTCCGCCCACTTGATCGCCTCCCCGGTCACCCGTCTGGTCGCCTTCACCGGCTCGGTTCCCGTGGGCAAACTCCTCGCCGCCGAGGCCGGCAAGGTCATGAAGCCCTCGCTGATGGAGCTGGGCGGCCATGCCCCGGTCATCGTGTGCGCGGACGCCGACCCGGCCGTGGCCGCCCGCCGCGCCGCCCAGGCCAAGTTCGTCAACGCCGGCCAGGTGTGCACCTCCCCGAGCCGCTTCCTGGTCCACGAGAGCCTGGTCGAGGACTTCACCGCCGAGTTCGTGAAGGCCGCCGAGGCGGTCGTCGTCGGGGACGGGCTCCAAGAGGGCACGACCATGGGGCCGTTGGCCAACGAGCGCCGGCTGAAGGCCATGGAGCGCCTCACCGCCGATGCCGTGTCCCGTGGCGCCAAGGTGCTCGTCGGCGGCGAACGTCCGGACCGCGCCGGGTACTTCTTCGCGCCGACCGTCCTGACGGACGTACCGCCGGACGCGGAGCTGATGCGCGAGGAGCCGTTCGGGCCGCTCGCGCCCATCGTCCCCTTCACCGGCATCGACGAGGCGCTGCGGACGGCGAACGAGCTGCCGTACGGCCTGGCCGCCTACGGCTTCACCGAGTCCGCCGCGACCGCCGAACGGCTGGTGAGCGGGCTGGAGGCCGGGATCCTGTCCGTCAACCACTGCGGTGGCTCCGTGCACGAGGCACCCTCGGGTGGCGTCAAGGACAGCGGATACGGCAGGGAGGGCGGGCCCGAGGCACTGGACGCCTACCTCGTCACCAAGCGCGTCTCGCACCTGCTGGCGTCATGAGGTACACGCGCGTGTCGGTCGACGGCCGGGCGATGTGGGGCCGGGTGGGGGAGGAGGACATCGAGCTGCTGTCCGGCTCTCCGCTCGACGGCGAACCGACCGCCGTCGGAACGGTTCCGCAAGCCACCGCCCGCTGGCTGCCGGTCGTCGTCCCGCCCGTGTTCTACGCGGTCGGCATGAACTACCGGCGGCACATCGAGCACGCCGGCGCCGAGATGCCGACCCGCCCCGAGGTCGGCTACCGGGCCAACAACGCGCTCACCGGCCACGGTTCGCCCATCGTCAAGCCGCGCGAGGTCGAGGGCCGCTTCGAGGCCGAGCCGGAACTCGTCGCCGTCATCGGGCGTACGGTCCGCCGCGCGTCGTACGACGAAGCGCGCAAGTGCGTCTTCGGCTGGACGATCGGGAACGACGTCAGCGCCCGCACCTGGCAGCACCAGGACCGCACGTTCTGGCGCAGCAAGAACAGCGACACGTTCAAGCCGATGGGGCCCTGGATCGAGACCGACGTCGACGCGCTCGCCCAGACCACCACGCTCCGCGTCAACGGCGAGTTCCGCGCGGCGTTCCCGACCGGCGACATGGTCTTCGACCCCTTCGCCTACATCGTCGAGATGACCAAGCACCTCACCCTGCACCCCGGTGACGTGCTGTGGATGGGTGCCGAGGCCACCTGCCGGATCGACCCCGGGGACACCGTGGACGTCGAGATCAGCGGCATCGGGGTGCTCTCCAACCCCGTACAACTCGAAGGGAATCAGTGATGAGCAACGCCCCCCGCTACATCCACCACGTCAACTTCCCCACCACCGACCCCGACCGCACCGCCGAGTGGTACACGAAGGTCTTCGGCATGAAGCGGATCATGCCCAAGTCCAACACCCGTGTGGTGCTGATGACGCGCGGCAACTTCGACCTGCACTTCACGCCGGTCGAGGAGATGGAGCGCATGGCGCCCTACCACTTCGCCGTCGAGGTCGACGACTGGGACGACTTCCTCACCCACCTCAAGGACCTGGGCATCCGCCACACCCGGCCGATCGAACGGCCCGAGAACCAGTCCAAGTTCTGCTACATCCACGACCCGGACCACACCATGATCGAGCTGGTGTACCACGGCCGCCGCCCCAACTAAGCGCCCACATACGGGAGTTCACCCTCATGCCCATTGCCGAATCCAACGGCATCTCCATCTACTACGAACGCCACGGCAGCGGTCCGGCGATCCTCTTCGTGCACGGCAGCGGCGGCCACCACGCCGCCTGGTGGCAGCAAGTGGCCGCGCTGCGCGAGGAGTTCACGGTCGTCACCCTGGACCTGCGCGGCTTCGGCAAGTCCGACTCGTCGATGTCCGAGTTCGACGGCCAGGACTTCCCCGGGGACGTCGTAGCCGTCCTCGACACCGAGGACCTCACCGACGTCATGCTGGTGGGCCAGTCCATCGGCTCCGTCGCCGCCCTGCGTGCCGGTCTGCTCCGCCCCCAGCGGGTCTCGTCCGTCGTGCTCGGCCACTCCCTCGGCGGCATCAGCCACCCCGAGGTGAAGGAACTTGCCGCCGCCGACCGCGCGGAGGCCGTCAAACTCCCCGTCATCGACCGTCTGTTGACCAAGCCGTTCCAGCAGGAGCGTGCCGACCTCACCTTCCTCTTCCAGCAGATGGGCACCTTCAACGTCGCGAAGATGGCCGACCTGCGCAACCTCGACACCAACGGCCCCTCGCTGGAGGACATCCAGAAGTCGGGCGTCAAGGTCGCGTTCCTGGCGGGCGAGAAGGACGCGGTGCTCAGCGTGAAGACGGTGACCCGCGCCCACGAACTGCTGCCGGGCTCCCATCTGGAGATCGTTCCGGGCGCCCCGCACTCCATGTACTGGGAGACGCCCGAGCCGTACAACGCGGCCGTCGCCCGGCTGCGCCACACCCTCAGCACACCGAAGGAAGCCGTATGAACCTCGACGCCGCCGAAGAGATCATCGATGCCGCAGTCAAGCGCGCCCAGTCCGTCGGCAAGGCCGTGAGCGTGGCGGTCGTGGACGCGGGCGGTTTCCCCGTCGCCATCCGCCGCTCCGACGGAGCCCGACCGCTCACGCCGGACATCGCGCGCGCCAAGGCGTACACCGCGGCCGTGATGCAGCGCCCCGGCAAGATGCTGAAGAAGTGGCAGGAGAGCCAGCCCGTCTTCTTCGCCCAGCTCTCCCAACTCCCCGGCGCGGCCCTGCCGATCATGGCCACCGAGGGCAGCGTCACCATCAAGAAGGACGGCGAGATCATCGGCGGCCTCGGCATCGCCGGCGGCACCGCGGACGAGGACCAGCAGATCGCCGACGAGGTCCTCGAATCCCTCGGCTACGAGCTGGAGTTCGCCGCCTGGGGTGTTACCGGCAAGCCCGCGGGAAAGGAAGCCTGAGCCATGGCCGACACGTTCAACTACCGCATCGACCACCACGGCAGCCTGGTCCGCCCCATCGGCCTGTCCCTCGACGACCCCGAGGCCATGGAGACGGCCGTACGAGACGCGGTCGCATACCAGCGCAAGCTGCGCTCCACGGTCGTCACCGACGGGGACTTCCCCCGCGAGGACTTCCGCAGCGCCGTACTCGACTCCGTATCCGGTTTCCGTCGCACCGACGCGTCCGACGATGGCCTGCCGCGCTGGGTCGCCGAGGCCCTCCCCAAGGCGAACGGTCCGCTGGTCGCCGACGGGGCGACCCTGCTCGCCCAGCTCACCGTGATCGCCCCCAAGGTCTCCCTGCCGTCCCCGGCCTACCTCGCGGCCACCACTTTCGAACCGGGCCTCGGCCCCGCCTCGGCCCGCGAGCTCGGCGAAGCTCTCGCGGAGATCGTCCACGCGGAGATCGAGCTGCTGGTGTCCCGAGGCGTCCGCCTCATCCAGCTCAACAACCCACTGCTCCTCGCCCCGCCCGCCGACAGCCCGCTCTCCTTCGAAGACGCCCTGGCCGTAGAGGCGTTGGCGGTACGGCTGGACGAGCGCCCGGAGGGGGTACGCATCGGTATCTGCCCGGGCTGGGCGGCGCCCGCCACCGTGGACCGCGCACGGACGGAGCGGCTGTACACCGGCATCCCCGCCGACCGCTGGATCCTGCCGTACGACCAGGGAACCGACGCCGAACGCGACCTGCTCAAGACACTGCCCGAGGACCGCGACGTCTGCCTGGGCGTGGTGGACGCGACCGTCCCGGAACTGGAGGACATCGACACGGTGCTGGCGAGGATCGACGCGGCGGCGGAGGTGAAGGACATCGAGGACATGGCCGTATCACCGTCGAGGGGCTTCGCGGACAGGGCGGACAGGCCCCTGCTCACTGCCGAGGAACAGCGCCAGAAGCTGGTCTTGGTGGAGACAATCGCCCGTTACTGCTGGGGCAACGAGTTCTAACCCCGCCAGGGGCGCGGGGAACTGCGCGACAAGCCACAGACAACCCGCACCCGCCGACGCGCACAAGCCACGCAGACGCTAAAGCACCTGGCAAAACGTAACGGTACGTTCAGTCAGCAGCGGCCGCACGATCTCCACGATCAGCTCACCGAAGTAGCCCGCGGCAGCGTGCGCCTCGAACCCGGCACGGTCGCCGTACCGCTCGTACAGCAGGAACCCTCCGGGCTCGCCCTCTTCGGCGTGCACCTCGTACACCAGATTCCCCGGCTCCGCACGGGTGTGCTCGCGCATCTTGAGCAGCGCGGCACGCACCGTGTCCGCATCGGCGGGCGCGCAGCGGTAGTGGGCGACGACTACGTAGGCCATGGCATGTCTCCTTGCGGGATTTCGGCCCGCCGATTCCAACATGGATCACCCCACCGACCACCCGCGCGCTGCGCAATCAATGCCTGCCGCACATGGGCTGGTGGCCCGCTCCCACATGGTGTGTTGTCACAATCCGGCCTGCACGAAGGAAGTGATCTTGATGCGTTCCCTGGAAACCCTCTCCGGCGGGGGCTGGGTGACGACCGGCGAGTGGATCGACGTCCATGACCCCTCCGATCTGCGCACCCCCGTCGCCCGCGTCCCCGCGCTGAGCGCCGCGGACGTCACCCGCGCCTACGATCACGCCGAGCAGGGCTTCGCCGTCTGGAAGCGCACCAGCCCCTTCGAACGGGCCCGGATCATGACCGAGGCGGCCCGGCTGCTGCGGGAGCGCGCCGCGGGCATCGCCGTGGACGTCAGCACCGAGATGGGCAAGACCCGTGCGGAGGCGACCGGTGAGACGATCAAGGCCGCCGACTTCCTCGAGTACTACGCGGGCATCGCGCGGCAGGGCTACGGCACGCTCGTGCACGACGTACGCCCCGACACCCGCACCAGCCACCAACGTGAGCCGATCGGCGTGGTCCTGGCGATCACCCCGTGGAACGACCCGCTGATCACCCCGGCGCGGAAGCTGGCGCCGTGCCTGGCGGCGGGCAACGCGGCGCTCCTCAAGCCGGCCACCGACACCCCGCAGTCTGCCCTGCACTTCGCCCGCGCCCTGCATGACGCGGGCCTGCCCGCCGGGGTACTGAACGTGGTCACCGGCCGGGGCGCGGAGATCTCCGAGGCACTGATCACCGACCCGCGCCTCGCCGCGCTCACGTTCACCGGCAGCAACGAGGTCGGCGAGGCGCTGCGTGCGCAGCTCGCCTCCCGCAACGTCCGCTTCCAGGGCGAGCTGGGCGGCAAGAACGCCACCGTCGTCCTCGTGGACGCCGATCTGTCCGCCGCCGCCAAAGCCGTCGCCGCGGCGGGCTTCGCGCAGGCCGGGCAGCGCTGCACCGCCACCAGCCGGGTGATCGTCGAGCGGTCGGTGTACGAGGAGTTCACTTCGCTGTTGCTGTCGGAGGCCGCCGCTCTGCGGGTCGGCCCCGGTCTCGCCGCGGGTACGACGATGGGGCCGCTGGTCAGTGCCCGGCAGCGGGACGGCGTCCTCTCCGACGTCGAGCGCGCCGTCAAGCAAGGTGCGCGCGTGCTCGTCGGCGGCGACCAGCCGCGCGACGAGGCGCTGAGCCATGGCTGCTACGTCAACCCGACCGTGCTCGGCGATGTGACGGCGGAAATGGACATCTGGTACGAGGAGGTCTTCGGCCCGGTCGTCGCGCTGCTCGCCGTGGACTCCTTCGACGAGGCCGTCGCGGCCGTCAACGACTCGGACTTCGGGCTCGCGGCGGCCGTGTTCACCCAGAACCTCGGCGCCGCGTACCGCTTCGCCGACGAGGCCGAGTGCGGGCAGATCGCGGTGAACACCACCACCTCCGGCTGGGACGTCCACCACCCCTTCGGCGGCTTCCGGGACTCGGGGTCGCCGTTCAAGGAGCAGGGCGAGGAGGCCCTGCGCTTCTACACGCGCGTGAAGACCGTCGCCGTCCACTTTGGCTAGGCGCTCCGCTGGGAATGCGGGTTGTTTGTTCGCGGGCCGGTGGGGGCTGGTCGCGCAGTTCCCCGCGCCCCTTACGGGGCGTGATTCCTCACCCGACTTGACCGGTTCCGCTTAGGAAAGGAGGTCGTCCATGGCAGACCAGACGATCGGCATCGTCGGCGCCGGCATCGTGGGCCTGGCCACGGGGCGCGAGATCGCCCTGCGTCGCCCGGGTACGCGGGTCGTGGTGCTGGAGAAGGAGCGGGATGTCGCCGTCCACCAGACCGGCCACAACTCGGGTGTCGTGCATGCCGGGATCTACTACACGCCGGGCAGCCTCAAGGCGCGGCTGTGCACCAGGGGCATGGGACTGATCCGTGAGTACTGCCAGGACCGGGACCTGCCCTACGACGAGTGCGGCAAGCTCGTCGTCGCGGTCACCGACGCGGAAGTCCCGCGCATGGAGGCGCTGTACGCCAAGTCCCTGGAGAACAAGGTGCCCGGCGTACGCCGCGTCTCCGCGAGCGAGATCCGCGAGATCGAACCGCACGCCATGGGGAAGGCGGCCATCCACTCCCCGCGCACCGCCATCACCGACTACACCGCGATCGCGAAGTCCTTCGCGAAGGACATCGAGGAGTCCGGCGGCGAGGTACGGCTCGGCTTCCCGGTCACCCGCATCACCCGGCTGACCGGCGGCGGCATCGAGGTCGCCTCCGGCGCCGAAACGCTCACGGTCGACCGGCTCGTCCTCTGCGCCGGACTCCACAGCGACCAGGTCGCCCGCCTCGCCGATGACGGCGACGAACCGCGGATCGTGCCCTTCCGCGGCGAGTACATGACGGTCTCCGCGGAGAAGGCGCACATGGTGCGGGGCCTCGTCTACCCGGTGCCCGACCCGCGGTACCCCTTCCTGGGCGTGCACTTCACCCGCCGGGTCACCGGCGAGGTCGAGGTCGGCCCCAACGCCGTCCTCGCCTTCTCCCGCGAGGGATACCGCCTCTCCACCATCGACCCGCGCGAACTGCGCCGCATCGCCGCCTTCCCCGGCATGTGGCACCTGGCGAAACAGCACTGGCGCACCGGCATCAAGGAGATGCGCGGCTCGCTGTCGGTCAGGTCCTACATGAAGGACGCCATGGCGTACATCCCCGGCATCCACGCCTCCGACGTCGTTCGCGGCGGAGCCGGCGTACGGGCCCAGGCGCTGGGCCGCGACGGCTCGCTCGTGGACGACTTCGCCATCCACCACGTGGGCGCCGTCACCGCCGTACGCAACGCCCCCTCGCCCGCGGCGACTTCGTCGATGGCGATCGCGGAGCACATCGCGGACGCCACCCTCCGAACCACCTCCGAAGAACTCTGAACCACCTCAACGAAAGCGAGCTCACGGCATGTTCGTCGTCGACACCCAGATCCACATCTGGACGGAAGAGACCCCGGACCGCCCCTGGGTCCCGGGCGCCCGCGAGCGGATCCGCCTCAACGGCCACCGCGAGGACCCCTTCTCCTACGAGGAGGCCCTGGAGCTGATGGACGAGGCCGGCGTCAACCGGGCGCTGATCCTGCCCCCGTCCTGGGAGGGCAACCGCATCGACTACGCCATGGAGGCCTGCGAGGCCCACCCGGACCGCTTCGGCATCATGGCCCGTGTCCCGCAGGACAACGAGGCCGAGGGCACGGCCCTGCTGAAGGACTTCGCCGAGAACCCGCACATCAAGGGCACCCGGCTCACCTTCCACCGGCCGCAGGACCGCAACTGGATGATCGACGGCACCAACGACTGGTACTGGCCGATCGCCGAGCAACTCTCCATCCCCACCATGGTCCACGCCCCGATCTGGAAGCGTGAGCTCGGCGAGATCGCCGCCAAGCACCCCGGCCTGAAGATCATCATCGACCACATGGGCATCATGGCCCGCTGCGTCGACGACGCGATCGGCTACTGGGTCCAGGAGACCGCCGACCTGCACGTCCACCCGAACATCTACGTCAAGGTCTCGGCGCTCCCGGGCTACTCCACGCAGCCCTTCCCGAACAAGAACATCGAGAAGTACGTGCGCGAGATGGTCGACAGGATGGGCCCGCAGCGCTGCTTCTACGGCACCGACATCACCCGCCTGCTCGGCCACGGCATCACCTACACCGACACCATCGAGCAGTTCACCAAGCACTGGGACTTCACCCCCGAGGAGCTTGAGTGGATCATGGGCCGCGGTATCTCCGAGGTCCTGAACTGGCCGATCGAGGGCTGAGATGACCGACAACGACACGCCCCACGGCGACGGCGGTGATGCCGTCGTCACCGCCTTCAACGCCGTCGGCGCGGACTACGTCTTCTGCTCGTCGGGGTCCGAATGGGCCCCGGTGTGGGAGTCCCTGGCCCGGCGCCACCGGGACGGGCTTCCCTGCCCGCGGTATCTCGACCTGACCCACGAGACCGTCGCCGTCGGCATGGCCACCGGCTACGGCCTCGTCGAACGCCGCCCTCAGGGCGTCCTGCTGCACGCGGCGCCCGGCCTGCTCCAGGGCTCCATGGCCGTCCACGGGGCGCTGCTCGCCGGTGTCCCGATGGTGGTCACGTCCTCCGAGTCCACCACCTACGGCGACGGGCCCGGCCCCGATCCGGGCGGCCAGTGGTACCGCAACCTGTCCATCGTGGGCGGCCCGCACGGCGTCGCGAGTCCGTTCACCAAGTGGTCCACCGAGGCGGCGAGCGTGCACACGCTGCCCACGATGATCACGAGGGCGGCGGAACTGGCCTGGCGTGCCCCGGCCGGTCCGGCGTATCTGAACATCCCGCTGGAGATCCTCCTTGAGGAGTGGGACGGCCGCGAGGCCAGGCCGATCGTCCCGCCGGGCGCCACGCACAGCTCGCCCGAAGAGGTCGACCCCGTCGCCCAGCTGATCCGCGAGGCCGACAACCCCGTGATCGTCACCGAGACCGCCGGCCGCGAGGCGGGCGGCTTCGAGGCGCTGGTCGCCTTCGCGGAGGCCTGGAGCATCCCGGTCGTCGAGCCCGACTCGGCGGTCTGCGGCAACTTCCCGCGCACCCATCCGCTGCACGCCGGCAGCGACATCGGCCCCTGGATCGACGAGGCGGACCTGATCCTCCTCGTCAACTGCCGGGCGCCCTTCTACCCGCCGTCGCGCCGACCCGCCAAGGCGAAGGTCGTCGTCATCGACGAGGTGCCACAGCGGCCGCACGTCGTCTACCAAGTCCTGTTCGCGGACCGGTACTTGGAGGGCAACGTCGCCAACACCCTGCGCCAGCTGGCCAAGCGGGCGAAGGGCCTCGACGAGGCGGCGGTGACGGCGCGGTACGCGGAGCAGGCGCAGCGCCATGCCGACGAGCAGGCCGCCATCGCCGCGGCCGAGGCCAAGGCCGAACAGGCCGAGGGCATCGATCCGGTGTTCGTGGCCGCGACCCTGCGCACCCTGCTCGACGGCAAGGACGCGGTCGTCGTCGACGAGACCATCACGCACAGCCGTGTCCTCAAGCGGCACGTCCGGACCGACGCACCCGACTCGTACTTCTACGTACAGGGCGGCCTCGGCCAGGGCATCGCCGTCGCCCTCGGCGTCAAACTCGCTGCCCAGGAACGCCCGGTGGTGCTCACCATCGGCGACGGCGCCTTCGCGTACAACCCGGTCATCCCGTCGTACGACGCCTCGAAGGCATACGAACTGCCGCTGCTGATCGTGGTGTTCAACAACCGCACCTACAAATCCATGAACCTCAACCACCGCAGGTTCTACCCCGACGGCGCGGCCGCCGAGACCGGCGAATGGCTCGGCACCGACCTGCACCGACTGCCCCGACTGGACCGGTTCGCCGAGCCGTTCGGAATGCACACCGAGTCCGTCGACGCGCCCGGGGCGCTGGCGCCCGCGCTGGAGCGCGCCCTCAAGGCCGTGACGGAGGGCACCACGGCCGTCGTCGACGTCCTCGTCACCCGATGAACCAGGAGGCATCCGCCACCATGTCCGACACCCCCAAGAAGGTCCTGGTACCCGCCGACGACCTGCGGACCTTCTCCGCCGCCCTGCTCGAGAAGGGCGGCCTGAGCCCCGGGCACGCCCGCACCACCGCCGACGTGTTCGTCTGGGCCGCGCTGCGCGGCGTCGACTCCCACGGCATCGCGCGCGTCCCGGCGTACCTGGAGTTGCTGGCCAAGGGCGTGGCCAACGCCCGGGCCGAGATCACCGTCGAATCCACCACCCCGGCCGCCGCCGTCCTGGACGCTGACCGCGCGCCCGGGCCGGTCGCGCTCAGCGCCGCCGCCGAGGAAGCCGTCAAGCGGGCCAAGGCGACCGGAATCGCGTCGGTCGGGGTGCGCCGTACCGTCCACACGGGCGCCATCGGCTACTACGTGTCGAAGATCGCCGAAAAGGGCCTGGTCGGGCTCGGGTTCGTCGCCGGCATGCCCAACATGGGCTACACCGGCGTCAAGGGCGCCGCGGTCGCGACCAGCCCGCTCGCCATCGCCGTACCGGCAGACAGCCATGCCCCACTCCTCCTCGACATGGCCACGGCCACCGTCGCCCTCGGCAGGATCCGACAGGCCAGGGTGAGCGGCACACCGCTGCCCGAGGGCGCGGCCGCCACCGAGGACGGCACGCCCACCACCGACCCTGAGAAGGCCGTGATGCCGCTGCCGCTGGGCGGCGCCAAGGGCTCCGGTATGTCCCTCGCGTTCGAGCTGCTGACCAGCGTGCTGGTCGGCGCGCCGATCTTCGCCGCGTTCCACTCGGACGATCCGCAGGGCCGTAGACACCGCCAGAACGCCCTCCTCATCGCTGTCGACCCGGCGGCGTTCGGAGACCCGTCCGTGTTCACCGCCGCCGTCGGCACGACCCTGGGCACGCTCAAGTCCCTGCCGGTGGCGGACGGGGCGGACGGGGTGTTCTACCCCGGTGAGCGGAGTGCGGCGGTGGCCGTGGAGCGGGGGGAGACGGGGGTGCCGGTGGCGCCGAAGGTATGGCGTGAACTGACGGAGAGCGCGGCCAAGTTCGGGGTCGAGGTGCCGTCCGTCTGAGGGCTCAGATGCCGACGGCCTGACGAATGTGACGGGCCATCAGGGAGTACGTCTCCCTGGCCCGTTCGTCGTCCTGGCCGTCGTACCCGTGGTCGGCGCCCGGCACGTCGTGGTGGCCGGCCAGGGCGCCCGCCGTTCGCAGCCGGTCGGCGTAGGCCACGGCCTCGGACTTGAGGAGGTCGTGTTCGGCCGTGACGATCAGCGCCGGGGCGATGCCCTTCAGGTCCGCGGTGTCCGACGGATGGGCGGGGGAGACGAGCCGGTCGGCGCGCAGTCGTGGGTCCGGGACGTACGAGGTGTCGAAGACGTCGGCCATCCACGGTCGCAGCATCGGCCTGTCGATCGCGGCCCGCTTCTTGCGTGCGTCGGTCGCCAGATCGAGCGGGGGATAGTGCAGGACCTGGAGGGCGATCGGGGGGTCGCCCTCCTCCAGCGCCTGGCGGGCCACCGCCGCCGCAAGCCCGCCGCCCGCGCTCTGCCCGCCCACGGTGAGCCGTCCGCCGTCCCAGCCCTGTTCGGCCCCGTGCTCCGCGACCCAGCGCACGACCTCGAAGGCCTGGCGGGGCGGGGCGGGAAACGGGTGCTGGGGGGCGACGACATAGTCCACGTTCGCCACGGCCACGCCCGCCTCGGCGGCGAGGAAACGGCACAGCGGGTCGTCGATCTCCGTCAACGCCATGACGTAGCCGCCGCCGTGGAAGTTGATGTGCACGGGGGGAGTCCGGTCGGCGGACGGCAGGTACACCACGACGCGGGCCGGTCCGACCGACGTGGGGACGGTCAACTCGCGGACCTTGCGCGGGTATTCGGGGAAGCGGGCGTGCGAGGCGGCGTCGGAGCCGCGCCCACCCGAGCGTCGGGCCGCCGCTTGGGTCGCCCGCTGCATGGTCTTGGCGACGAGTGCGGCCACCGTGGGCCGGGCCAGGAGGGACATGCGGCTCCGTTCGCTGGGACTGCGGGCCCGGCCCGACAGGGGCGATTGCTTGAGTTTGGCAATCGTACGGCAAATGGCCCTGATCGGGGAGAGGTGGTGATCGGGGAGTGCCTCAGCCGCTGGTCCGCACGCCGTCGAGGGCGATGGACAGAACGCGGTCCCGCTGGGCGTCGTCCGCGAAGTTCGTCGCGGTGATGCCCGCGACCATGCGCAGCAGATCGCTGATGTCCATGTCGGTCCGCACCACTCCGGCTCGCTGCGCCCGCTCCAGCAGCGGGGTGCCGGCGGCGTACATCGAGTCGCGGCAGGCGTCGAAGATCTCCGACTGGTCGTCGAGTGCCTCGCGGACGGCCCGCTTGGTCACCATGTAGTCGGTGAACCGGTCCAGCCATGACGTCAGGGCTTCCCACGGCTCCAGCCCGGCGACCTCCTGCGCGACCCGGCACAGGTCGTTGACCTCGCCCGCGTACACGCTCTCGAAGAGATCGCGGCGGGTGGGGAAGTTGCGATAGAGCGTGCCGATGCCGACGCCCGCTCGCCGGGCGATGTCCTCCAGGGAAGCCTCCGAGCCGTGCTCGGCGAACGCCTCGCGGGCGGCCACCAGCAGCGCGTCGTAGTTGCGCGCGGCGTCCTTACGGTGCGGCCGGCGCGACGCGACGATCTCGCTGATGGGGTACGGCTGGGCCGTCACTGCTGCCTCCCGGGCGGGCTCGGTTGAAGCGGAGGATCACCTCCGCTACAGTGGAGGGGTACCTCCACTTTAGCAGTGCGGGGTCCGTTCGCCGTGGACGCGTGACGTCGCCGGCGCCAAGCCCCCTCATGCTCGTCCGCGACCGGACGCTGTCGGCCGCACCCTGCTCGGATTCGGAGAGGCTCTCCATGCCCCGCACCTCCACCCGCCTCACCTTCGCGGTTCTCGCGAGCGGAGCCGGCGTGTTCGCGATGCTCCAGTCGCTGATCGCGCCGGCCCTGCCGACCGTCCAGCACGCGCTCAACACCTCGCAGTCCACCGCGACCTGGGTGATGACGGCGTATCTACTGTCCGCCTCGATCTTCACGCCGATCCTGGGCCGCGTCGGCGACCTGATCGGCAAGAAACGCACGCTCGTCGCCGTCCTGTTCGTCGTGGCGGTCGGCTGTCTGGTGGCCGCGCTCGCACCGACCATCGGCGTACTGATCGCCGCCCGGGTCGTGCAGGGCGTCGGCGGCGCGCTGTTCCCGCTCTCCTTCGGCATCATCCGGGACGAGTTCGCCGCGTCCCAGGTCAGCGGCAGCATCAGCAATCTGTCGGCCGTGATCGCCGCGGGCGGCGGCGTCGGTATCGTCGCGGCCGGACCGATCGTGTCCGCGCTCGACTACCGCTGGCTGTTCTGGATCCCCGTGGCGATCGTCGCCGTCACGACGCTGATAGCCCTGCGCTATGTGCCCGAGTCGCCCAACCGGGCCGCGGGCAACGTCAATTGGCTCGGCGCCGGGCTGCTCTCGGCCTGGCTCGTGGCGCTGCTGCTGCCGCTCAGCCAGGCGAGCGTCTGGGGCTGGGGCTCGGCCCGGGTGATCGGCCTGTTCGCCGCCGCAGTCGTGCTGTTCGCGTTGTGGTTGCTGGCGGAGGCACGCTCCCGCACGCCGCTGATCGACCTGCGGGTGATGCGGCTGCCCGCCGTGTGGACCACCAACACCGCCGCGTTGCTCTTCGGCGCGGGCATGTACGCGATCTGGTCCTTCCTCCCCGGATTCGTACAGACCCCCAGCTCCGCCGGGTACGGCTTCGGATCGAGCGTCACCGCCGCCGGACTGCTCATGCTGCCGATGCTCGTCGCGATGTTCTTCTCGGGCGTGCTGAGCGGCCGCCTGGAACCCGTTCTGGGCGCCAAGACGCTCCTCACGACCGGTGCGGCGCTCGGCGCGCTCGCCTGCGGCTTCCTCGCCCTCTGGCACGACAAGCAGTGGCAAGTGGCCGTCGTGGCAGGCGTGTTCGGCCTCGGCATCGGACTGGCCTTCGCCTCGATGGCCAACCTGATCGTGGGCAGCGTCCCCGCCGACCAGACCGGCGCCGCGACCGGCATGAATGCCAACATCCGCACCATCGGCGGATCCATCGGCGCCGCGATCACCAGCGTCCTGGTCACCGGCCACCTCCAGCCCTCCGGCCTGCCCTACGAGTCCGGCTACACCCACGGCTTCACCCTGCTGGCCGTACTCCTCCTGGCCGCGGCACTGGCGGCACTGCTGGTCCCGGCCCGCCGGTCCGCGGCCCTGACCGCCCGGGCACGCGCCGCCACCGCGGACCCGGCGGAAGCACCCGTCCGCGTGCGTTAGGGTTGACCTGCGCGTTCTCGCGGGAAACCGCGGGACGCGCGCCGGGACGTGGCGCAGCTTGGTAGCGCACTTGACTGGGGGTCAAGGGGTCGCAGGTTCAAATCCTGTCGTCCCGACAGTTCGATGAACTGTCATCGCAGGTCAGGGCCTTGGATCACTTCGGTGAGACGAGGCCTTTGATCGTTTCTGGGGCTCTCGTCTCACAATTTCTCACACGACAAGAGAACATCACTCTGTGTTGCCGCACCTGTACTGAGCGACCGCGTACCCATATCCTCTTGCCCGAGCGGGCCACGCTGAAAGTGTGGTTGCCCCATCTGGTTCACGCCAACTTCTTGGACGTGAACGGGCAGTTCAAGCCGCGATGACCTGACAAGGAAGGCCTCAGCGCCCATGAGTACCAGTCGATATCGGCTGGGCGGACGGGCATCTGTGTCCTGACCGCTCCAGCCTTAAGCAAGTTCGAGTTGAAAGGTTGGAACGAACAACAATGTCAGGACACAACAAGGCGTTCTTGCTTCTGGGAGCGGGGTTGGCGTCGCTCGTGGTTGCCATCGTAGCCGGAGTGATCGCTGTGC
>NZ_JAFFSX010000028.1 GCF_017948485.1 Streptomyces sp. GESEQ-35
CAGCTACGGTGGCAGTCATGAACTACAAGGTCCGTTCCATACGTGCCGACGAGTGGCCCGCGGTGAAGGCACTGCGGCTTGTCTCCCTACAGGATCCCGTGGCGCATCTCGCTTTCCTGGAGACCTACGAGCAAGCCGCAGCCCATCCCGACTCCTTCTGGCAGGAGCGGGCCGTCAGCAGCGCCGATGGAGCACCCGATGCGCAGCAGATCATCGCTGAGGGGCCGGACGGGGACTGGGTGGGGACACTGACCGTGCTGATGGAGGAGGCCGGGGGGACCGACTGGGCCGGCTTTCCCGTCGAGCGCAAGCAAGGTCATGTTGTCGCCGTGTTCGTACGGCCTGACCACCGTGGAATCGGGCTCACCGAGGTGCTCATCGACGCCGGCCTGGAGTGGGCGTGGGCGCATGGTGCCGAGCGGGTGAGGCTCATCGTGCATGAGGAGAACGGCCGGGCCCAGCGGCTGTACCGGAAGGTGGGGTTCGAACCGACCGGGGTGACCGTGCCGTTGACGCAGGCTCCGGGAGCGTCCGAGTTGGAGTTCGCGATCGAGCGCGAATGACGGCTACACCGGCAGTTCGTCGTGCGGCCAGCGGGTGCGGGCCTGCTCCCGGGAGCGGAGCAGGGCCAGGGTGGGCAGGCCCCGGTCCGCTCCGGTGGCCAGCAACTCCGGCAACTGGGGAAGCGGAGCCACGGCGGCGACGTCGTCCAGGACGAGCGTCAGTGGTGGGTCGAGGCGACCGGAGGATGACCGTTCGGCCATGTGCCGGCCGCGCTCGACCACGCTGGAGACGAGGGCCGTCAGGAGGGGCATCGCGCCGGGATTCGTCCTGGGGTCCTCGATGGATTCACCCACCACATAAAGCGTGCCCCCTTCGTCGAGGAAGGAATCCAGAACGAGGGCGTCGCTTCGATTGGGTGTGCAGGTCTCTCTGACGTTGATCGTGGAGAGGGAGGAGAGGGCCCTGATGGTCAACTCCTGTGCCATGTCCCGGCGTTCAGTGTGCGCCGTGAGGGCTGCCTCCAGTTCGCCCGCGGCTCCTGGGGCCGCCTTCGGGTTCGTACGGAGGGTTCGTACGGCGTCCTGGACCTGCATGCCCTGTGACCAGCGGTGGACGTGGCGGAAGGTGCGGCCGTCGATGGCGGCGGCGTGCAGATAGCTCCGCAGGAGCGTTTCGGCGGTGTCGGCCACCGCCTGGTCGATCTTCGCGGTCGGCCGGACCGGCACGAGCAGGGCCGCCGCTCTTGCGACCGCCGTCGCCTTGTCCTCGCAGCCGGTCGTGGGGGACCAGTGGAGGCGGGCGGGGGTGTCGCAGAGGTGCGTCGGGTCGTAGAGGAGGATCGGGCCGAGTTTGGCTCGGGGGTCTTTTGTGTCCTGCCAGACGGACGGGTTGGACGTGACTACGAGGGTGGGGCCTGCCGCGTCTCGTACGGCTTGGGTTGCGGTTGTCTGGCGGGTTTCCCTCGGGGCTACGAGGATGCTTTCCCACCCGACCACCCGTTCGCCGCCAAACAGAGAAGCAGGGGTCTGCAGCGCGTGGCTTGGGCTGTGTGGCGGCCGCGGGGCTTCGGGGGTTTGTGGCGGCTGCGGGCCCGTGGGGGGCAGCGGGGCGGTGTCGTGTGGCTGTGGGCTGTAGGAGTGCGTCGGAGTGGTGTGCTCGCCCAGCCTCGGGGTGGGTACGTCGTGAGGGGCCGGAGCCGGGGCCGCGGTTGCCGTCCGTTCCGCTCGCCTTCTTGCCCGTACCGCTTTCCACCTCGCCGCCGTGCCCATCACGAACACCGTCAGGACGATCAGGACCATCAGCTGGCCGATGAACAGGCCCCAGAAGAGGCCGTAGCCGGAGAGCTGGGCCGCGGGGGTCTCGGGCCAGGCGCCCGTGATGTCGCGTGGCCGGCCGATGAGTTGGCGCATGGCGAGCGGGGTGCGGGCGAAGGTCACGCCCTCGGGCCAGGCGCCGTGGGAGAACCAGCCGGCCAGACCCGCCGCCGTCCAGACCAGCACGGTCATGCCGAGGAGGAACCCGAGTATGCCGATCAGCAGTCCGTCGGGGATGCCGCCCTGGGCGTCCTGACGGTGATTGCGGTCGTCGTGTCTCATTTCACCACGCTCTTCTCACGCCACCGTTGACTCCGACGAGCCGTCCAGGTCGCCCAGGTGCTGTTCCATGAAGGCCGCCGCCCGCTCCTCCGCCTCCAGCTCGGCGGCGCGCAGGGCGTCGTCCGTGAGGTCGGTGGAGGACTCGGTCATCGCGCGGTCGGTGAAGACGAGGGGCCGTTCCGTCTCGGTGACCAGGTGTTTGACGACCTGGACATTGCCGTTGACGTCCCACACCGCGATGCCGGGAGTGAGGGTCGGGATGATCTCGACGGCCCACCTCGGTAGACCAAGCACCCGGCCCGTCGCCCTCGCCTCGTCCGCCTTCTGGGCGTAGATCGTCCGCGTCGACGCCATCTTCAGGATCGCCGACGCCTCCTTCGCCGCCGCCCCGTCCACCACGTCCGACAGGTGGTGGACCACCGCCACGAAGGACAGACCCAGTCGGCGCCCGAACTTCAGCAGCCTTTGGAAGAGCTGGGCCACGAAGGGGCTGGCGATGATGTGCCAGGCCTCCTCGACCAGGAAGATGCGCTTCTTCCGGTCGGGGCGGATCCAGGTGTGCTCCAGCCAGACGCCCACGATCGCCATCAGGATCGGCATCGCGATGGAGTTGCGGTCGATGTGGGAGAGGTCGAAGACGATGAGCGGGGCGTCCAGGTCGATGCCGACCGTCGTCGGGCCGTCGAACATGCCGCGCAGGTCACCGTCGACCAGTCGGTCCAGCACCAGTGCCACGTCCAGGCCCCATGCCCGTACGTCGTCTATGTCGACGTTCATCGCCTCGGCCGACTCAGGCTCGGGGTGTCGTAGCTGCTCGACGATGTCGGTGAGGACCGGCTGGCGTTCGACGATCGTCTCGTTGACGTAGGAGTGGGCGACCTTGAGGGCGAAGCCGGCGCGCTCGTCCAGGCCGTGGCCCATCGCGACCTCGATGATGGTCCGCAACAGCGCCAGCTGGCCCGTCGTCGTGATCGAGGGGTCGAGAGGGTTCAGGCGGATGCCGTGGTCCAGGGCGGCCATCGGGTCCAGCCGGACAGGAGTTATTCCCAACTCCTCCGCGATCAGGTTCCATTCGCCGACCCCGTCCTCGCCCTGTGCGTCGAGGACGACGACCTGGCGGTCGCGGAAGCGCAGCTGTCGTAGGACGTACGTCTTCTCCAGGGCCGACTTGCCGTTGCCGGACTCGCCGAGGACCAGCCAGTGCGGGGCGGGGAGCTGCTGGCCGTAGAGCTGGAAGGGGTCGTAGATGTAGCCCTTGCCGGAGTAGACCTCGCGGCCGATGATCACGCCGGAGTCGCCGAGGCCGGGGGCGGCGGTGGGGAGGTAGACCGCCTGGGCCTGGCCTGTGGAGGTGCGGACGGGCAGGCGGGTCGTCTCGACTTTGCCGAAGAGGAAGGACGTGAAGGCCTCGGTGAGGGCGGACAGCGGATCCCGCATCAGGTCCTACCTCCGGATGCCGGTGGCGAAGGGCAGTGTGTTCACGAAGGCGCGGTGGTGCTCGCGGTCGCACCACTCCAGCTTCAGATACGACTTTCCGGCCGAGGCCCTTATGGTCCGCTTGTCGCGCGCCAGGGCTTCCGGATTGCGGGAGGAGACGGTGATGTAGCCGACCAGGTTGACCCCGGCCGCGCCGCTCGCCAGGTCCTCTCCCCGCTGGTCCAGACGATTGTGGGAGGCGACGTCGCGCGGGTCGACGGTGCGGTTCATCTTGGCCTGGCGGGAGGCCTCGGCCTCGTCGTTCGTCTTTTCGGTCAGCATGCGTTCAATGGCTACCTCGGTGGGCTCGAGGTCCATCGTCACGGCGACCGTTCGGATGACGTCCGGGGTGTGGACGAGGAGCGGCGCCAGGAAGTTGACGCCCACCGGGGTCATCGGCCATTCCTTCACCCAGGCAGTGGAGTGGCACCAGGGCGCGCGGGTGGAGGACTCGCGGGTCTTGGCCTGGAGGTACGTCGGCTCCATGGCGTCCAGCTCGGCCGGCCACGCGTTGCGCTTCGTCATCGCCTGGATGTGGTCGATGGGGTGGTCCGGGTCGTACATGGAGTGGATGAGCGAGGCGAGCCGGCCTTGCCCGAGGGGCTGCCGTACGCGGATGTCGGCTTCCTGGAGCCGGGAGCAGATGTCGGTCAGCTCGCGCGCCATGACGACCGCGAGGCCCGCGTCCCGGTCGGCCCTGCCGCCGTGCGGGCGGGCCGCCCGTGCCATGGCGTTGGCCTCGGCGGCGAGCTCGCGCGTGTAGTGCATACAGGCGACGAGGTAGGCGCGGTGCTGCTCGCTGCTCGTCGACACCATCGACTGGAGCTGGTCGTAGGAATGCGTGAGCCACCCCGGTGCGCGTTCGTCCCCGCGTACGGCGACGTCCTTGGCGTGGGCGTCCGGGTCGGCGGGGAGGGTGCGGGCGAGCATCTGGAGCCGGGTGACGAAGCCGTCGCCGTTCGCCACGTGCTTGAGCAGCGTGCCGAAGCGGTCGACGAGGGCCTCCTGGTCCTCGCTGTCGCGCAGGCCGACGCCGGGGCCCTCGATCTCGATGGCGGCGGTGACGGTCTTGCGGTCCGCGTGCAGCAGTACGGCGATCTCGTCGGGGCCGAACGGAGCGGCGAGCCAGGTGATGCGGCCGATGCCCGGAGGCGGGCCGATCTCGATCTCACGGCCGTCGAGGTGGGTGCCGGCTTCGACGACGCCGGAGCGGTACACGGTCCCCCGCTTGAGGGTGCGCTTGTACGTGCGGTTGATCTCGAACCACTTGTAGATGGTCCGGCGCTTGTACGGCACGTAGACCGCCGCCAGCGCGAGCAGGGGGAAGCCCATCAGCAGCACGATGCGCAGGGACAAGACGGGGACGAGGAGCCCGCACATCATGCCGAGGAACGCGCCCGCGATGATCAGCGTGATCTCGCCGGACTCACGATTCCGGCCGACGATCGCGTTCGGCCGGGCGCGGCCGATCAGATATGTGCGGCGGGGCGTGACCGTATGGGACACATGGGACTCGGTCGTCAACGCCCTTCACCTCCCGTGCGCTTGGGGCTGCTGTTGCGGGTGTTGCTGGCGTGGGGCGTGTTGACGTTGCTGCTCGAACGGGGTGCGGGTGCGGCGGAGGGGACAGAGCCGCCGCCGTTCGAGTTGCGTGTGCTGTGCGCGGCGACGCCGCCGGAGGCCGGGTTGTCGGGGCGGGCGGTGTTCGACTGGCCGCCGCCACCGCCGCCGTTGTTGTCGGCCCGGGAGCTGTGCGTCTTGATGCCCTGTGCGACCAGGGTCGCCGGGGAGCTGATGACCGCGGCGGCCTTGCCTTCGGCGCCCTGCATGATGCGGTTGTTGCGGGAGCCGGCGATCTCGTCGCCGAAGCCGGGGACGAAGCGGTAGATCATCGCGGACGCGAAGATGGCCAGCAGGATGATGGAGAGGCCGGAGACGACGGCGGAGAAGGCGTCCGGTCCGTCGTCGGTGGACAGTGCGCCGGCGAGACCCAGCACGATCACGATGACCGGCTTCACCAGGATCACCGCGATCATGATGCCGGCCCAGCGGCGGACGTGACTCCACAGGTTCTTGTCGACCAGGCCCGCGTAGACGACGGTGCCGAGGAGGGCGCCGACGTAGAGCAGGGCGGCTCTGATCACCAGCTCCAGCCAGAGGACGCCGGCGGCGAGGATGCTCACCAGGGAGACGACGATCAGCATGATCGGGCCGCCGCCGATGTCCTCGCCCTTCTCCAGGGCGCCGGAGAACGTGCCGAAGAACGTGTCCGTCTGGTTGCCGGTCGTCTTTGCGAGGACGTCCGTGACGCCGTCCGTCGCCGATACGACCGTGTACAGGATCAGGGGCGTGAACGCGGACGCCAGCACCGTGAGCCAGAGGAACCCGATCGCTTCGCCGATCGCCGTGGAGAGGGAGACGCCTCGTACGGCTCGCTTGGCCACCGCGAGCAGCCAGAGGAGCAGCGTGAGGATCGTCGACGCCGCGAAGACGACGGCGTACTGCTGAAGGAACTTGGCGTTCGTGAAGTCGACGGTCGCGGTCGCCTGAACGGCGTCGCTGAGCTTGTTGACGGTCCAGGCGGCGGCGTCGGCGCAGCCCTTGGCCAGGGAGGAGAGGGGGTCGAGGGTGGAGGTGGGGTCGAGGGTGGTGGATCCACCGCCGGTGCCGCTGCTGTTGTCGCCGCGTTCGCAGTAGTCCTTGGCGGGGCCGACGATCAGGTCACAGTTGTCGTTCGACGGGGTCGGTGACGGGGTGGGTGCCGCGACAGCCCGGGTGGCCAGCAGCACGGCTGCGGTTTGTACGGCTGTGAGGGTGGCGGCGACTTTGAGTACGCGGCGCTGGCTACCGGGCATAGGTGAAGCCTCCGTACTCCTCAACTGCTTTGGCCATCTCGTCCGCGCTGGAGGCCTTGTTGTCTCCGGGGACGGGCGCAGGGCCGTCCTTCTGGGAGAAGCTGTCGACCTTCCAGTCGCTGTCGGTCCAGCGGAGCTGAAGCGTCATGGTGAACCAGTCACTGCTGACCGGGTCGGTCGACTGTTCCCCCGCCGTGCCGAAGACCCCGGTGCACCACACCTCGACGGTGGCCACGGAGTTGGTGTAGCTCGTGGCCTTGGTGCCGATCGGCATGGTGCGCGAGACGTAGGTGGAGCCCGCGGCCGCGTTGCCGTTCTCGTCCAGGCCGATGCTGCTGAGGAACTCCTTGGAGTACGCCCGATTGAACTTGTCCGCCAGGGCGGCCTGCTGGTCGGCGACGAAGACCTGCTGGACGATCTCGGCGCGGCGGGCGGGCTTGAGCATGTCGGCCGAAACCAGCGTCACCGCATAGTTGGCCGCCGCACTCTCCGCCCCCTGCTGATCCTGTGGGAACCCGGACGGAATCCCACCCGCCTCCGTCTGCACCGGCTGCTCCCCGCTCGCCGCCGTGCTCGACGTCTCCGGCTTGTCCGCGGTGTCTCCGCCGCCCGAAGAGGAATCGTCGCCTCCACGGTTGGCGAAAGCGATCGCGGCAATCAGGAGGACGACCACGCCGACCACCGTGACCAGGCTCCGTGAGGAGGACCGTGACCCGCGGCGGGCGCCGCCGTACACGTCACCGCCGCCGCCTCCTTCGGGCAGCCGCGTGCGGGTGTGGCCCGTGCCGCCGTAACCCCCGGAGGGCTCGTGCTCGTCCCCGAGACTCATGCGCCGTACGCCCCCTCGACGTCATAGCGGACCGCGTAGATGTACGACGGTAGCCGTGATGGTTCCCGCGCGGGCGCGGTGTGGTGACTCGACATCAGGGAGACGCAACCTCAGCCGGTTGGCACGACGGGTGGGGGAGAGAGAGGGGCAGGCGGCTAGACGGCCATGCCGTACACGATGGTGAACAGCGTGCCGAGTGAGCCGATGATGAAGACTCCGGTGAGGCCGGCGACGATGAGGCCCTTGCCCTGTTCCGCGCTGAAGGTGTCCCGCAGCGCTGTCGCGCCGATGCGCTGCTTCGCGGCGCCCCAGATGGCGATGCCGAGGCAGAGCAGGATGGCGACCGCCATGACGACCTGGATCATCGTCTTCGCTTCGGCCCCCAGTGCCCCGAAGGGACCCCAGTCCGGAGCGATCCCGCCGATGATGGTGTTGATGTCTCCCTTGTCGGCCGCAAAGAGCATGTAAGTCACCGCCCCTGTTGGGTAGTTCCGCGTCCCCCTGCGGTGCGCAGAGGTCAGGCCTCATTGTCGCCGACAATTCCGCTGTCGCATGTCGACTTGGCGTCATTGATGGGCGGGATTCGTACGAATAGCTCGTACGGTCACTCTGTGTATCACGGCACGTTACGCCGGGCAATGAGGCCTGAGCAGAACCTTCGTGTGGTTCCGTCGTTGACCTTTCTTATGATCACGCGCGGAAGGATGTTCTCCGGGTGAAGGCTATCCTCCGCCGCCCATGGCATACGAACGGGCCGCGGCTGAGCAGCCGCGGCCCGCAGGTGGGGTGACTGAGCGTCAGCCGGTGAAGGCGTCCAGGCCGGACGGGGTGCCCAGGCCGGTGGGGCCGTCGTAGCCCGAGGTGGCGGTGCAGAAGTAGCTCGTCGGGCAGGTGCCGTTCGAGCCGGTCGTCACGTCGTTGAGGGCGGAGGGGGCCGCGTACGGGAATTCGGCCGGGTAGGAGCCGCTGGACGGGGTGCCGGCCAGGGCGTAGACGGCCGCGATGATCGGGGCCGAGGCGCTGGTGCCGCCGAAGGTGTACCAGCCGGCGGTGACGCCGTAGGAGTCGTAGACCGAGACTCCGGTCGCCGGGTCGGCGACGGCGGACACGTCCGAAATCATGCGCTTGCCGCAGCCGGTGTCGGTCTGCCAGCTCGGCTTCGCGTCGTACGAGGAGCAGCCGGAGCCGGTGCCCTCGGTGCTGCTGGTGTTCCAGACGGACTCGGTCCAGCCGCGGGTGCCGGAAGAGGCGGCGAGCTGTGTGCCGCCGACGGACGTGACGTACTTCGACGCGGCCGGGTACTCGGCGCCGTAGCCGGCGTCGCCCGCGCTGACGGTGATGGCGACGCCCGGGTGGTTGAAGTAGGAGGAGTCGTAGCTGGTGTCGGACGAGGACTCCGAGCCGCCGTAGCTGTTCGAGACGTACTTCGCGCCCAGCGAGACGGCCTCGTTGACCGCCGTGCCCAGGTTGGCCATGGTCGCCGACTTGGCCTCCACCAGCAGGATGCTGCACTGCGGGCAGACCGCGCTCGCCATGTCGACGTCGAGGGAGATCTCCTGGGCCCAGCCGCTGTCGGCGGTGGGGAGGGAGGTGGTGGAGCCGGTCTGGCCGACCTTCTTGAAGCAGCCGCCCGCGGTGGTGCAGGCGGGGAGGCCGTAGTGCGAACGGTAGGTCGCGAGGTCGGCCTCGGCGTTCGGGTCGTCGTACGCGTCGACGATGGCGATGGTCTCGCCGGAGCCGTTGGAGGCGGCGGCGCTCGTCAGGCCGTAGGCGTCCTGGAGGTCGGAGGGGCCGTAGCCGGAGGGGGTCGCGGCGTCGGCGGCCTTCGGGGTGATGCCGTGCTGCTGTTGGAAGGCGGTGCGTCCGCCGGTGACGCGGAGGGAGTTGCAGGCGAGTTCGCCTGCCTTCTTGGGTGTGGCGCAGGGGGTGTCGGCCCAAGTCACCTTGGTCGAGGGGGTGGTGGCGTTCGCGGGGGCCGCGGTGCCAAGGCCGGTGAGGGCCAGGGCAGCGAAGGCGAGGGTGGCCGGCCGGCTCCATCTTCCGCGTCGGGAAGAGGAGTTGGGGGTCGAGGTACGCAACGTACAGCCTCCTGGCAGTGGTGGGGAGAGGCCTGCGGGTGGGGGACCGCCGGTTCGGTTCCCGGCGGGGGCGGCGGCCCGCGATGACGATCTCTTGTTGAGTACGCGACAACAAGATGGGTCCGGCAATCCTGACCTGCGCCTTACTGGAAAGGGGCGGAGGGGTTACCCGCCGATGGGGGATCGATGGCGGGCGGATGGGCGCCGCTTGACTCGGAACTCCCGTGCGGTCAGCGGGGCTTGAGGCCGTGGAGCAGGTGGTGGACCAGTTCGTCGACGCTGCCGAAGGCGGCCTCGGGGGTGAGCATGCCGGCGGCCGTCATCGAGGCGAGGCCGTGCAGCGTGGCGCCCATGAGGAGGGTGAGGTGCTCGGGGTCCCCCTCGATGATCTCGCCGCGCTTCTGGGCGTCGGCGAGCACGCGATCGAGCGAGCCGATGGTGCTGTCGATGCCGGCGGCCATCTGCTCGGCGGCGTCCGGTTCGTGCTTGCGGGCGTACATCAGCTCCAGCAGTGCCGCGTTGTCGATGGAGAACCGCAGATAGGCGCGGGCGAGTTCGTTGAGCCGGGGCTGGAGGGGCAGGGCCGGGTCGTCGGCGGCGTCCAGGGTCTGGGCGAGCCGGTCGTACCCGGTGAGCGCGAGGGCGTTGAGCAGGGCCCGCTTGTCCTTGAAGTGCCGGCCGGGGGCGGCGTGGCTGACGCCGATCTCGCGGGCCAGCTCGCGCAGGGAGAGTGCGGCGACGCCCTTCTCGCGGAGGGTGCGCTCGGCGGTGGCGAGCAGGGCGGAGCGCAGGTCTCCGTGGTGATAGGGGCGGCTGGCTGCGGGCATGGGCATCATCGTATCCCGATGTAGGCGACGCCATCTTTGTTGGCGCTGTCATCTTTGTTGCCATTGACAGCATTGTAGTCAGCGCCTACATTCGTGGCATGGATGAGAAGACGAGCAAGAACACAGGCAAGTGGAACGACACGGACCTCCCCGACCTCACCGGCCGCACGGCCGTCGTCACCGGGGCCAACAGCGGCATCGGTCTGACGGCGGCTGACGCCTTGGCCCGCGTGGGGGCGCATGTGGTGTTCGCCGTACGGGACCTGGAGCGCGGGCGGGCGGCGGCGGCGACCGTGCGCGGCAGTACGGAGGTACGGCGCCTTGACCTGGCCGACCTGCGGTCCGTACGGGACTTCGCGGCCGGGTGGCGGGACCCGATCCACGTTCTGATCAACAACGCCGGTGTCATGATGCTGCCGCGGCAGCAGACCCGGGACGGCTTCGAGATGCAGTTCGGCACGAACCATCTGGGCCACTTCGCGCTGACGAACCTGCTGCTGCCGTACGTCCAGGACCGGGTGGTGACGGTGTCGTCGGGCGCGCATCGCTGGGGAGCGGTGACGATCGACTTCGATGATCTGAATCTGACGGCCGGGTACACGCCGCGCCGGGCCTACGCCCAGTCCAAGCTGGCGAACCTGCTGTTCACGCTGGAACTGCAACGCCGTCTGACGGAGTCGGGTTCGCCGGTGCGGGCCTTCGCGGTCCACCCGGGGTACGCGGCGACCAAGCTTCAGAGCCATGCGGCGAACCCGGTCCTGCGGGCCTTTATGGCGATCGGCAACAGGTTCATGGCGCAGGACGACAGGGCGGGCGCGCTGCCCACCCTGTATGCGGCGACGCAGGATCTGCCGGGTGCGAGCTACGTCGGGCCTGACGGGAGGGGCGAGATGCGTGGCGCGCCGACGCTGGTGGGCCGTACGAGGGCGGCGAGCGACCCGGCGGAGGCCCGCCGCCTGTGGACGGTGTCGGAGGAGCTGACGGGGGTGAACTGGCCGTCGAGGCAGCCGGCCGCCGCACAGCGATAGCGAGGCGGACCGCCAGGCCGTCTACCTCACGGTCACTCCGGCTGCGTCACGGTCAGAGCCCACCGAATGTTCTCCGCCGAGGCGTCCACGCCCACGGTGAAGGACCCAGAACCGACCACCCCGGCGTCCATGGTCACCGAGCCCACCCCCGCCGTCCCTGCCGGACAGTCGACCGAGAACGCGGCAACCTGCGCCCCCTGCCACTCCATCGTCACCTGCACGTTGCCGCCCCCCTCGCAGGCCCCGTCACCGCACCCGTCAGCGCGCAGGCCACCAGTGCCGTCACGGCCAGAGCTTGACTCGGCCGTCTCAACTTCGCACCCCTGTCGATGAGTTGCGGAACCCGCAGTCTGACGTGACGCGTGATTTCGTACATGAGTATCGGTACTCATGAGAGGCGGTCGATGCCGATGTCGGTGCCGAGCCTGCTCGGCGTCTTCGCTCATCCGGACGACGAGTCCCTGTCCTCCGGCGGCGTGCTGGCCCGGCACGCCGCCGCCGGTGCTCGGACGGCCGTGGTGACGGCGACGTGGACCGAGGGCACGCGGCGCGGCGGAGAGCTCGCCGAGGCGCTGCGGATTCTGGGGGCCGGTGGGCCGCGGATGCTCGGCTATGCCGACGCGCGGGTGCCGCAGTCCGCCCCGGGCAGGCCGCGGCTGTGCGACGCGCCGATCGACGAGTCGGTGGGGCGGCTGGTGGCTCATATCCGCGAGTTCCGCCCGGAGATCGTGGTCACCCACGACGCCTACGGTGGCCTGACCGGCCACCCCGACCATGTGCACACGCACCGGGTGACCGCACTCGCGGTGCAGGCGGCCGGGCTGGAGAGGCTCTTTCCCGATGCCGGTGGACCCTGGCGGCCGAGCGCCCTCTACCTGGCCACGCACCCGCACTCGGCGCTTCCGGCCCTGGCGGAACTGGCCCGTGCGGGCAAGGGCATGAACACCGTTCCGGACGAGCTGATCACCGCGACCGTCGATGTGAGCCCCTGGCTGGAGCGGAAGTGGGCCGCCGTGCAGGCCCATCGCACCGAGGTCGAGCGGGGTGCCGCACCGGGCCTGCTCGCCGGTTTCCCGGCGGCCGTGCGGGAACGGTTCCTGTCCACGGAGTGGTACATCCGCCAGGACACGGTCTCCATGGCGCCGGCCGGGACGGAACTGACAGTTTGAGCATGGGTGACCCGGTGCTCGGTCAGCTCGCGAACATTCCGGCGGTCGCGTTGACCCAGGTGCCCGTGATGGCGGCACCGCCGTCGGAGGCGAGGAACGTCGCCAGTGCGGCGATGTCCGCGATCTGCGGCGAGCGCTTCGTCATCCGCAGGCTGTCCAGGTGGGAGCGGATGCCCTCCACCGCGGCCTCGTCCATCGCCGGGGCGCCCGCGCCGGTGAGTTTCTCGGGGGTCAGGCTGTCGGTGACGCCGGCCGTCCAGATCCCGCAGACGCGGACGCCGGCCGGGCCGACCTCCTGGGCGAGCTGGCGGATCAACGCGTCGATCGCGCCGTCGGCCGCGGCGGTGCCGCCCATCATCGGGCTGCCGTTGGCGGACCCGCTGTCCAGGGAGAGGATCACGCCCGAGCCCTGTGCGGCCATCCGGCGTGCCGCGGCCCGCGCGGTGATGAACTGGCAGGTGATCCCCTGGGTCACCGGACGCGTGTAGTCCTCCACCGACATCTCCGTCAGCGGTACGCCCTGGAAGTCTCCCCGCGGCACCAGGTTGACGGAGATGTCGATCCGTCCCGCCCGCTCGACGACCGACGTCGCGTGGGCCTCGACGGCTTCCTTGTCCCGCGCGTCGAGCACGTCGTACTCGGCGCCGGTCTCCGCGGCGACCTTCCGCAGGGTGTCCTCCGTACGGCCGGCGAGGAACACCCGTGCCCCCGCCTGTACATACGCCTTCGCGACTCCCGCGCCGAGGGAACCGGCTCCGCCGTAGATGACCGCGACCTTGTTGTTCAGCATGGCTCTTCGCCTCCTGAAGGGGAGCGCCGGGTGCGCCCGTCACTCCATGGGACGTGCAGGACGGGAAAACTCATCGCGGCAGCGGGAAATCCTCAGAGTGTCATCGGCAGCCCGAACGCGGGGAACAGGTGCGGCTCGAAGGTGGTGATCTGGGCGATACGACTCTCCTCGACCCGCAGTACGTCGATCAGCTGCGCCCGGAACACGCTGGTCCCGGGCCGCCGCAGATAGCCGGCGACCGCCAACTGGCCGTTGGCACGTACCGGCAGGTGCCGCCAGTGCCCGGCGAACATCGGCGACGCCGGATCCAGGTTCGGCCGTACGAACGCGAACATCGCGTCTCGCGAGGTGAACCAGAACGGGTTCGGCGGCATGGTGAGAACCATGTCCTCCCGGACCAGCTCGACCATGGCGTCGATGTCGGCCTGGGCCGCCGCGTCCATGTAGCGCTGGAGCAGTGCCAGGTCCTCGGCACTGGGCGCGGTGGCCGACCAGTCCTCGCGCCGCCCCGGCAACGCCTGCCGCAGGGCCGAACGGCCGCGCTGCACCGCGCTGTTGGCCGAGGGGACGCTGGTGTCCATCAGCTCGGCTGTCTCCTGGGCCGACCATCCGGCGACGTCACGCAGGATCACCGCAGCGCGCTGGCGTGCCGGGAGTTGCTGGATGGCGGTGAGAAAGACCAGTTCGAGGGTCTCGCTTGCCACGGCCTGCTCGTCGGGCTCGTGCTCGGGCGCGGGGGCCTCGGGCAACTGGTCGTCCGGGAACGGTTGCAGCCACGGCACCCGTGGGGGCGGCGGGCCGTCTCCGGAGTCCATGCCGGGTACGGGTTCATAGCGGGTCGGGCGCCGGTTCTGCTTGCGCAGGAAGTCGAGGCTCAGATGGGTGGCGATCTTGTACAGCCAGGCTCGCGGGTTGTCGACGCCGTCCAGGGTCTCGCGGGCACGCCAGGCCCGTAGGAAGGTCTCCTGGGTGAGGTCCTCGGCCTCGTCGTACGAGCCGAGGAGCCGGTAGCAGTGGACGCGGAGTTCGCGGTGGTGGGCCTCGATGAGGGCCGTGAGGGTGTCGTCCTCGCCGGATTTCGTCACGTCGGCGGGTGTGACGCTTTCGGCCGCCTCACGTGCCTCGCGGGCGAGACGTCGTAGCTGGGCGAAGCGCGGTGACAGGGCCTCCACGTCGGCCTGGAACGCGAGCGCGGGTTCCAGGCGCAGTCGGGTCAGCCGGTCCCCGAGGTCGGACACCAGCTCCCGGGCGGGTACACCGGCCGGCCGCCGCCGCTCGCGGTAGGCCCGCTGTCGGCATGCCTGCGAGCAGTACGACGCGGTCCGCCCCGGTCCGCCGCCGCTCTCGATCGGGCGCCCGCAGGCTTGGCAGCGTGCTGTCACGCGTCTACGCGTCTTCTACGAAGTGGTCGAACTCGCCTGCCTGTACGCCGAGTACGAAGGCGTCCCACTTGCGGCGGTTCGTCGTGACCACGTTGTCCGGGTCGCTGGTCTCGCGGATGTAGACCGGGGCCTCCCCGTCGTCCCCCTCGCCGAAGGCGATCTCGATCCAGGGGCCGGGACCGGTTGCCTCCGACGGTGCGGCGCGTTCCCAGGTGAGGTTCGGGGGGATGTCAGGCACGGGGTTCTTTCTTGAGAGCGGTGAGGAGGGCATCGAAAGCGGCCGGCGTGGCCGTGAGTATCGCGCCGGTGGGGTCGCTGCTTTCGGTGAGATGGATCGTTTCGGTGGTGGTCGCGACGTGGACGCAGGAGTCGCCCTGGGCGCAATAGGACGACTTCTGCCAGGTGAGTTGAGTCATCGCGGGATTTCCTCACAGGTCCTGGGTGATCTTGTGGATGAAGTCACGTGACTCCACGGCCGAGAGCGCGCCGGCTTCCATGCGGTCCAGGAGTACGCGGTACTTGTCGAGTTGGGCCTCGGAGTCGAGGAAGACCGGGCCGTGGGACTGGGCGAGGTGCACGGTGTCGAGCTGAGGTACCGGCCCCTTGGAGTAGTAGAAGGACTGGCCCGAGCCGGGGAGCGTGGCGGCGTCGAACGGGATCACGCGGATGGTGATGTGGTCGCGCTCGCTCATGTCCAGCAGGTACTGAAGCTGCGCCCGGGTCACGGAGGGGCCGCCGAACTTCATGCGCAGAGCAGCCTCGTGGACGATTGCCTGGTGCGGTGTCGGCGAGTCCCGGTAGAGCACGGCTTGCCGCTTGATGCGGAACGAGATCCGGTGCTCGATGTCGGGGGGTGACATCTCCGGCACGTCCTGGCGGAAGATCTCGCGAGCGTAGTCCGTGGTCTGGAGCAGGCCGGGGATGTGCACGGTCACGGCGGCGCGCAGTCGCGTTGCGTGGTGCTCGACTTCGGCGAGGTCCAGCAGGGCAGCGGGCAGGATCTCGCGGTACTCCTCCCACCAGCCGCGCGTCCGCTCGGTTGCCATCTCGCCGAGCGCCTCGACGAGGGCCTTGTCCCCGCAGTCGTAGTGGCAGGCAAGCGTGCGCACTCGCTCGGGGCTCACTCCCGCACGTCCGGCTTCCACATTGCTGATCTGGTTCTGCTGCACGCCGAGCAGTCGACTCGCCTGAGTGGAGGTCAGGCCCGCACGCTCCCGGAGTTTGCGCAGCTCAGTGCCCAGGCGGAGTTGACGACCCGTTGGGTTGTTTCGCACGTGCGTCCGCCCTCCTTGTCACTCAAACGGGTGGTGAATCAGTACTTTCCCTGGATCCATCTAAGAACTTATACGGATCCCGCTACCTTACAACTGGGCACCGCCCAACTCCCCACAGTGATCGGAGACTTCCATGGCCACCGTATCCCCGCCCTGGGCCTACACCCTCCACCTCCCGCACGATCCACACGCACCGGGCATCGCCCGAGCCACCCTCCGTACCGTCCTCGCCGCCCACGGGCTCACCCACGCCATCCCCACCGCCGAACTCATGGCCTCCGAACTCCTCACCAACGCCCACCTCCACACGGCCGGCCCATACGCCCTCCGCCTCCGTCCGATGGAATCCGGCCGTCTTCGAGTCGCCGTATGGGACACGGACCCGAGGGTCCCTCCAGGGTTCCGTGCCGACGGCGTCCCGCTCGCCGAACCCCCGCTCGACGCCGAAGACGGTCGCGGCCTGCATCTCGTACGGGCCAGTGCCGACTCGGTCGGTGTCTCCGTGCTGCGGGAGCTGGGGGCCTCGAAGGGTGGGAAGCTGCTGTGGGCCGAGTGTCCGGTGGCCCCGCTTCCGCCAAGCATCAGTTGTCCGAGGTAGTGACCCTCGCCCCAGCGATCCGTACGCTCCCCGGTGGTACTCGTCAGAAGCCGATCGGTTCGCTGAGAGTGGAGGCCCGCCGTGCACCGTGGCCATGCCCGCCCGTTGATCTGGACAGTCCTGGTCGCCCTGGTCATGGCGGTCCTGCCCGGAACCGCGGCCGCGGACCGATCGGGCGGGGGCGGTGGTGCCCGGGTCGTGGCGGAGGAGAAGGTGGGGCCTCGCCTGGTCGACCTGACCGTCGCGTCGCCCGCTCTGGGCCGCACCGCCAAGGTGCGGCTGCTGACCCCGGACGGCTGGGACGAGCGGCGGAAGGGGCAGCGATGGCCCGTGCTGTTCCTGCTCCACGGCTGCTGCGACACGTATGACAGTTGGACCCGGGAGACTGACGTCGCCGCGCTGCCGCAGCTCCGCAACACACTGGTCGTCATGCCCGAGGGCGGACCGGCCGGGTGGTACAGCGACTGGTGGAATCACGGCAGCGGCGGTTCGCCGGCCTGGGAGACCTTCCACCTGCGCGAGCTGCGCCCGCTGCTGGAGCACGGCTACGGCGCCGGCCACCGCCGGGTGATCGCCGGGCTGTCCATGGGCGGCCTCGGCTCCCTGCTCTACGCCGCACACCACCCAGGCATGTTCCGGGCCGTGGCGAGCTACAGCGGCGTGGTGCATCCCCTGTACGCCGACTTCCCGAACGGCCTGATGGACCTGTTGGAGGAGTTCGGCGAGGACCCGCTCGCGCTGTGGGGCGACCCGGTGGCCCAGCGCGACATCTGGGAGGCGCACGACCCGTACTACCTCGCGAAACGGCTGCGTTCGAGCCCCGTCTTCCTGTCGAGCGGCGACGGCACGGCCGGCCCGTTCGACCCGCCCGGCACCCAGGACGACCTGGAGGCACAGCTGAACGAGATGAACCACGCCCTCGCCGGCCGGCTCAAGGCCGCCGGAGTGCGGCTCACCACCGACTTCTACGGACCCGGCACCCACGACTGGCCCTACTGGGAGCGTGAACTGCATCGCTCCCTGCCGCTGTTGCTGCACGCCCTGAAGTCCGGCCGCTGACTGAGCGTCAAGGGCGGCCCGACCGACCACGAGAGAATCGGCTGCTCCGGCCGGCTCTCCTTTCGTGTGATCACACCGCCCCTCGGGGCAGTCTCTAGACTGACGTGGGCGCAATCCCGGGCGGCGAGGGGCGGTTGACGGTGCGTAAGGCGTGGATCGTGGCGGGTGCTGCCCTCGCGGCGGGGCTCAGCTTCGTGATGCTGCTCGTCGTCGGCGTGTACATCGTCGCCGGGAACCTCGCCAACGGGGTGGGCGGAGCCTCCAAGTCGCTGGCCAAGGGGGCCGTGCCCGCCGCCTACCAGACCCTCGTGCAGAAGTGGGGCACCATGTGCTCCGCGATCAATCCCGCGCTGCTCGCCGCCCAGCTGTACCAGGAGAGCGGGTTCAATCCGAATGCGCAGAGCCCGGCCGCGGCGCAGGGGATAGCGCAGTTCATTCCGGGGACCTGGGCCACGCACGGTGTCGACGGGGACGGGGACGGGGACCGGGATGTGTGGGATCCGAACGACGCGATTCCGTCGGCCGCCTCGTACGACTGCAAGCTCGCGTCGTATGTGAAGGACGTGCCGGGGGACGCCACGAAGAACATGCTCGCCGCCTATAACGCGGGGGCGTACGCGGTCATCAAGTACGGAGGCGTGCCGCCGTACTCGGAGACCCAGAACTACGTGAAGACGATCACGACGCTCGAGGAGAGCTTCGCCGCGCCCGTCTCGCGCGTGGATCCCTCCAAGCAGGCCGCCGGCGCCATCTACTACGCCCAGAAGAAGCTCGGCACGCCCTATCTGTGGGGTGGGAACGGGACCTCAGACCAGGGCGGGCGGTTCGACTGTTCCGGGTTGACCAAGGCGGCGTACGAGAGTGTGGGGGTCACCCTGCCGCGTGTCGCCAACGATCAGTACAACGCCGGGGCGCATCCCTCACGGGCGGAGCTGCTGCCGGGGGATCTGGTGTTCTTCTCGGACGACCTCACCAACTCCCGGGCCATCCGGCACGTGGGGATCTATGTGGGCGGCGGTTACATGATCGATGCGCCGAGGCCGGGGGCCGTGATCCGGTTCGACCCGATCGACACACCGGACTACTTCGGGGCGACGAGGGTCACCGAGGACGGTGGAAAGGCGCTGGCGCTGACGGGGCAGGGGTGACCCACGTACGCTCTTGAACGTGACCAACCCGCCCGTCCCGGAGCAGCGCCTGCGCGATCTCGCGCGGCTGCGTCGTGTCCGCGACCGGATCGACCGGGAGTACGCCCAGCCGCTCGACGTCGAGGCGCTGGCGCGCGGTGCGCACATGTCGGCCGGGCATCTGAGCCGGGAGTTCCGGGCCGCGTACGGCGAGTCGCCGTACAGCTATCTGATGACGCGGCGCATCGAGCGCGCGATGACGTTGCTGCGGCGCGGGGACCTCAGCGTCACCGAGGTCTGTTTCGAGGTCGGCTGTGCCTCGCTGGGCACCTTCAGCACACGCTTCGCCGAGCTGGTCGGCATGCCGCCCAGCACCTACCGGCGGCTCGCGGCGGACGCGACGGAGGGGATGCCGGCGTGCGTGGCGAAACAGGTGACCAGGCCGATCAGGAATCAAGAAGCGTCGGCACCGGGCCGCCGCTAGCGTGACGTGCATGGACATCACCATTCACGCAAGCGTCCTTCCGCAGGACGACCCGGAGGCGGCCCTGGCCTTCTACCGGGACACGCTCGGCTTCGAGGTCCGCAGCGATGTCGGACAGGGTCTGATGCGCTGGATCACGGTCGGGCCCGTCGGACAGCCCGGCACGTCCATCCTGCTGGCGCCGCCGGCCGCCGACCCCGGGATCACCGATGATGAGCGGCGCGTCATCGCCGAGATGATGGCCAAGGGGACGTACGGGTGGATCCTGCTGGCTACGAACGATCTCGACGGTGCGTTTGAGAAGGTGCAGGGTAGCTCCGCGGCGGAGGTTGTTCAGGAACCTACCGAGCAGCCGTACGGGGTTCGGGACTGTGCGTTTCGCGATCCCGCGGGGAACATGGTCCGCATCCAGGAACTCAAGTGAGTTGAGCTGAGCGCTGTGGTTGTCGGTTGGCTGCGGGTCCGTTGTGGCTGGTCGCGCAGTTCCCCGCGCCCCTAAAGGGGCGCTGTTGTTCCGCCCCTTTAGATGGAGACACGATGACGTCGCACGCTGCCGATCTTCACGACATGATTCGCGTGCACGGTGCGCGGGAGAACAATCTCAAGGACGTCAGTATTGAGATACCGAAGCGTCGGCTGACGGTGTTCACCGGGGTGTCCGGGTCGGGCAAGAGCTCGCTGGTGTTCGACACGATCGCTGCGGAGTCGCAGCGGCTGATCAATGAGACGTACAGCGCCTTCGTGCAGGGCTTCATGCCGAATCTGGCGCGGCCCGAGGTCGATGTGCTCGATGGGCTGACGACCGTGATCAGCGTGGATCAGCAGCGGATGGGTGCCGATCCGCGGTCCACGGTCGGTACCGCCACCGATGCGAACGCGATGCTGCGGATCCTCTTCAGCCGGCTCGGCAAGCCGCACATCGGCCCGCCCAGCGCGTACTCCTTCAACACCGCCTCGGTCCGGGCGGCCGGTGCGATCACCGTCGAGAAGGGCAACAAGAAGGCGGTCAGGGCGACCTACGAGCGCACCGGCGGCATGTGCACCCACTGCGAGGGCCGGGGCAAGGTCTCCGACATCGACCTCACCCAGCTCTACGACGACTCCAAGTCGCTCGCCGAGGGCGCGTTCACCATCCCCGGCTGGAAGTCGGACAGCCAGTGGACCGTGGGGCTCTACGCCCAGTCGGGCCTCCTCGACCCGAACAAGCCGATCCGTAGCTTCACCAAGCAGGAGATGCAGGACTTCCTCTACGGCGAACCGGCCAAGGTGAAGGTCAACGGCATCAACCTCACCTACGAGGGGCTGATCCCCAAGATCCAGAAGTCGTTCCTGTCGAAGGACAAGGAGGCGATGCAGCCGCACATCCGGGCGTTCGTGGAGCGGGCCGTCACCTTCACCACCTGCCCCGAGTGCGACGGCACCCGGCTCAGCGAGGGCGCCCGGACGTCGAAGATCAAGAAGATCAGCATCGCCGACGCCTGTGTGATGGAGATCCGCGACCTGGCCGAATGGGTCCGCGGGCTGGGCGAGCCGTCGGTGGCGCCGCTGCTCACCAAGCTCCAGCACACGCTCGACTCGTTCACGGAGATCGGCCTCGGCTACCTCTCGCTCGACCGGCCCGCGGGCACGCTGTCGGGCGGCGAGGCGCAGCGCGTGAAGATGATCCGCCACCTCGGCTCGGCACTGACCGACGTCACCTACGTCTTCGACGAGCCCACCATCGGGCTGCACCCCCATGACATCCAGCGGATGAACGACCTGCTGCTGCGGCTGCGCGACAAGGGCAACACGGTTCTGGTCGTGGAGCACAAGCCGGAGGCGATCGCGATCGCCGACCATGTCGTCGACCTCGGCCCCGGCGCCGGTACGGCGGGCGGCACCGTCTGCTTCGAGGGCACCCTCGAAGGGCTCCACGCCTCCGGCACCATCACCGGCCGCCATCTCGGCGACCGGGCCGCCCTGAAGGACACGGTGCGCAAGGCCACCGGCGCCCTGGAGATCCGCGGCGCGACGGCGAACAACCTCCAGGGCGTCGACGTCGACATCCCGCTCGGGGTGCTGACCGTCGTCACCGGCGTCGCCGGCTCCGGCAAGAGCTCGCTCGTGCACGGCTCGGTCCCCGCCTCCGAGGGCGTCGTCTCGGTCGACCAGGCGCCGATCCGCGGCTCCCGGCGCAGCAACCCGGCGACGTACACCGGACTGCTCGAACCGATCCGCAAGGCCTTCGCCAAGGCCAACGGCGTCAAGCCGGCCCTGTTCAGCGCCAACTCCGAGGGCGCCTGTCCGACCTGCAACGGCGCCGGCGTCATCTACACCGACCTGGCGATCATGCAGAGCGTCGCCACCACCTGCGAGGACTGCGAGGGGAAGCGGTTCGACGCCTCGGTCCTGGAGTACCACCTCGGCGACCGGGACATCAGCGAGGTGCTCGCGATGTCGGTGACCGAGGCCGAGGAGTTCTTCGGCGCCGGCGAGGCCCGTACGCCCGCCGCGCACGCCATCCTCGACCGGCTCGCCGACGTCGGGCTCGGCTACCTCACCCTCGGCCAGCCGCTCACCACGCTGTCCGGCGGCGAGCGGCAGCGGCTCAAGCTGGCCACGCACATGGCCGACAAGGGCGGCGTGTACGTCCTCGACGAGCCGACGACGGGCCTTCACCTCGCCGATGTCGAGCAGCTGCTCGGTCTGCTCGACCGGCTCGTCGACTCCGGCAAGTCCGTCATCGTCATCGAGCATCATCAGGCCGTCATGGCACACGCCGACTGGATCATCGACCTCGGACCCGGCGCCGGGCACGACGGTGGCCGAATCGTTTTCGAGGGCACCCCCGCCGATCTCGTCGCCGCGCGCTCCACCGTCACAGGTGAGCACCTTGCGGCGTACGTCGGAGCCTGACCGTCGGCCGACCCCCACGGAACGGACAAGACTGTCCAGCATGGCCTGAACCGATCCCTGAACTGAGCGTCAACCACCCCCCTGAGCTGCGGTGATGAGTATCTCTTCGATAACGTCTGAGTGATCATTCGGTGGAGTGTGGAACGTATTAACAGGAGCCGTGCGTTCCTGGTGACGTAGAGAGACGACGAAGGGGCCGCGCACCATGGCTGGACTCGCAGAATCCGGGTCGAACCCCGACGTCGAGCTGCTTTACGACATCAATGGCCTGGCCAAGGACGCGCCGCGGTGGTTCGACCGGGGTGTGGAGTTCGTCGGCGAGTTCGGGCTGCTGATCGCCATGGTGCTGCTGGTGCTCTGGTGCTGGTGGAATGTCCGGCAGCGGGGTGGCGAGGATGCGGTGTCTTCCGTTGCCGCGCTGGTGTGGGCGCCCCTTGCCGCCGGGATCGCGGTGCTGGTGAATGTGCCCATACGGGGATTTGTCGAGCGGCCCCGGCCCTTTCTCGACCACCAGGGGCTGGATGTCCTGGTGGGCGGGAAGACCGATTACTCGTTTGTGAGCGATCACGCGACGATCGCCATGGCCATGGGGGTCGGGCTTTTCGTGGCGAACAGGAAATTCGGGGCGGCGGGGATTGCGCTGGCCCTGATCGAGGGCTTTTGCCGGATCTATATGGGTGTGCACTATCCGACGGATGTCGTGGGTGGGTTCGCGCTCGGTACGGCTGTGGTGTTGCTGCTGTCTCCGCTGGCGATGGCGCTGCTTACGCCGGTGATGAAGGCGGCTGAGGGGTCCGGCAGGGCGTCGTGGCTTATTCGGGGGCGGGGGAGAGTCGGGGGGAACGAGGAAGCGGTGATTCCCGGGGCTCGGGCTGAGCCTGCCGGGGCCGAGGAACGGGACCTGGCCGCGTAGCTGGGCGGCGTTGGGGCTGGGGCGGGGTGGGTCGCGCAGCCCGGCGCTGACGGGGTGCCGCCTGCGCCCACCCGTGCCGCCCCAGGCGGCACGCATGCCCGCAGCTTGGGGCTTACAGCGCCTGTGGATATGTGAAGAACTTCTCCGGGTCGTACTGCTTCTTCAGTTGCTGGAGGCGTGTTGCCGCATCGCCGTAGTACGCCTTGCGCCAGTCCTTCAGGGTCGGGTCCGTGTAGTTCTGGTAGGCGGCGCCCGAGGCGTACGGCTGCATCGCGGTGTGGGCCGAGGTCAGCCAGGACTGCGCCGTCGTACCGGAGGTGCCCGCTCGCCAGGAGGCGACGTACTGGGCCAGCATGCGGGAGCGGCGGTGGACGAAGGCCGTCGCCGTGGGGGAGACGCGGTTGACGGCGCCGCCGAGGGCCGTGATGTCGATACTGCCGGCGCCGCCCCGGACCGAGGTCAGCTGGGACAGCAGCGTCTGGATGCCCGCGGCGGAGAGCGAACGGTCGAAGAAGTCCGACTTCCCCGCGTATGTCTCGCGGTTCAGGGCGCCTTCGGGGGAACGGCCGGGGGTGGAGCCCGGGAGATGGCACTGTGCGTCGGACGCGAAGGACGAGCAGCCTGCGTAGAGGTCCATCGAGGCCTCGTAGGAGCGGCGCTTCAGGGAGACGCTGGTCGCCGGGGACCCTATTCGGTCGGCCAGTCGGTCCACCGCGTTCTGGAGTTCGCCGTAGGTGCCGAGGGAGAAGGCCGCGACGGAGATGGTCGGTGTGCTGCCGGCCCCGGCCAGGTGGAGGGACGACCAGATCTCGTCGGGCCGGCTCGGGCCCCACTCCTGCCAGGCCCGCACCACCGCCGCCGCCTTCGACCACGGCCAGCTCATGTACGCCGACACCGCCTGCGGGGCCGGGTGGGTCTTGAACCGGAGTTCCGTCACGACGCCGAAGTTGCCGTTGCCCGCGCCGCGCAGCGCCCAGAACAGGTCCTTGTTCTCGGCGGCGTTGGCCGTCAGCTGCTTGCCGTCGGCCGTGATCAGTGTCGCCTGGGTGAGGCTGTCGCAGGTGAGGCCGTAGGCGCGGGAGACCACTCCGTGGCCGCCGCCCAGGGCGAGGCCCGAGACCCCCACCGTGGGGCACGAGCCCGCCGGGATGGTCACGCCCTTTGCCGCGAGGGCCCGGTAGACGTCGATCAGTTTGGCGCCGGCGCCGACCACGGCCGTACCGCCGCTCGCCCGGACCCTGCTGAGCTTCGACACGTCGACGATCAGACGGCCGTTACCCGAGGACCAGCCCGCGTAGGAGTGGCCGCCGTTGCGGATCGCCACCTGGAGGTTGTGGGCCCGGGCGTAGGAGAGGCTCGTGCGGATGTCGTCCGGGTGCGCCACGTAGGCCACCGCCGCCGGCTTCAGGCTGTCGAAGCGGGTGTTGTAGAGCTGCTGGGCCGCCTTCCACTGGGCCTCGCCCGGGCGGACCAGGGTGCCGTCCAGTTCCTGCGCCAGGGCGGACCAGTTCGCGGCGGCGGTCTTGGTGGCGGTGGACATGCCCGTGGTCAGGTCCGCGGTGGCGGAGGTGGTGCTGCGGGCCGCGCCCGATGTTCCCCCGCCGCTGCACGCCGCAGTCGTCAAGCCCGCGATCGCGGCCGCGCCGCCTCCGATGAACGTACGCCGTTCCATGTGCGCCTCCTGTCGGCTTCCGTGGAACGAGACGGGACCGCGGAGGCACGGGTTCCACCGCCGGCCGCGGTGTGACAAGGCTGCGGTCTTGTCACAGGATGCCCTGGGATACGGGCGGGCTCACGTGCGGGAACGGCGCCACTACCCCGGTGCGCTCGCGTGCCCCTTCGCGTCCGTTCTCGCCTGGCTGCGGGCTCTGCGGGCCGGTCCGCGCCAGCCGCAGGTGCAGCGGGCTGTGCAGAACTTGCCTTGGTCAACCGTTGATGTGCGGTGTTCCGGGAGTGCCTGGCGGGAATCCAGGCCATCGTGCTGCGCCACGCATCAACCGTACCCAGGGCAGGTAAAGGGGCCCACTGCTCGGCGTGACGGTGCCACCTACTCGTCGTTAACCGAAACGACAGGGGGCCAGGGACGGACGTAGCGGCTGGGGGTAGGCAGGCGATGGCGGAGCGGCAACGGCGACAGTGGCGGACAGCGGCGGGCGTCGCGGGACTCATGGTCTGCGCCTGCGCCACGGGGTGTTCCGGCGGAGCCGCCGCCGAGGACGCACGTGCGTCCGCCGATCCCGTCGAGACCCTGCACCGGGCGGCCGACCGGCTGGTCGACGCCGGCACCTCCCAGGCCCGTACGTCCATGGAGATGGCCACCGGCGGAACCCGCGTCACCATCCGGGGCGAAGGGGTGTACGACTTCTCCCGGCAGCTCGGGCGGCTGGAGGTGCAGCTGCCGCAGGACCCGGCGGGCACCCCGGACCATCGCTCGATCACCGAACTCCTCGCCCCCGGCGCGCTGTTCATGAAGAACCGGGGAGCCGGAGTGCCCGCCGACAAATGGGTACGGGTGGACACCGCCACGCTGTCGGACGGCAATCTCGTCACCGGCGGGGCCACCGACCCGTACGCCGCCGCCGAACTGCTGCGGGGGACGCGCACGGCGACGTACGCGGGAGAGACCGAGGTCGCGGGGACCCCGGTACGGCACTACCGGGGGACCGCCGATCTCGCGGACGCGGCGCAGGATGCCTCGGAGGGGAACCAAAAGGCGCTGGCCGCAGCGGCGAAAGGGTTCGCCACGGCCTCCGTGCCGTTCGACGTCTACCTCGACGACCAGGGGCGCATCCGTAAGATCCGGCACCGGTTCAGCTTCGTCAACGGACAGCAGAAGAACACCGTCGCGGTAGCCTCGACGACCCTGCTGTACGACTTCGGGACCCCCGTCGACGTAGAGCTGCCGGAAGCCGGTGACATCTATGCCGGTCGGATCGCCGAGGAGTGAGCGGCGGCCGAGGGGGAAGGCGCGCGGAAGAGTGACGGACGTCAAGAACTAGCCCGTCCGTGCCATGCGCGTTGTGTAGGCCGCTCCCTACTCTAGGAAGTCGGTGACGGCAGAGAAGAGGTGATGCACGTGGCTCCGGTCGGCGGTACGGCAGTTCAGGACCACGTGGCCCTCGCCGAGATCGAGCTGTGCGGAGACCTGATCATCGCGGCGTCCGCCGCCCACGAGGATCGGCTCAGCCTTGAGAGCATCGACGAGGTGCTGAAAGTGGCCGAAACACGCGATCGCTCCGCTGAGGGCCAGTAGGTCTCTGCGGGTGCGTTGTGGCTGGTCGCGCCCACGCGGCGGAGCCGCATATCGATACAGCCCCGCGCCCCTTTGGGGCGCGAGGAATCTCACGTACGTAGCAGGCGGGCGATTGCCTTTGTTGCTTCCTCCACCTTTGCGTCGATCTCCTCGCCGCCCTTGACGGCCGCGTCGGCGACGCAGTGGCGCAGGTGCTCCTCCAGGAGCTGGAGGGCGAAGGACTGTAGGGCCTTGGTGGAGGCGGACACCTGCGTGAGTATGTCGATGCAGTAGACGTCCTCTTCGACCATGCGCTGAAGGCCACGGATCTGGCCCTCGATCCTGCGCAGGCGTTTGAGGTGTTCGTCCTTCTGTTTGTGGTAGCCGTGGATGCCGCGGTCGTGGTCCGTCACCACGGCCGGGGTGGCCTCGGAGTGCGCTCCTGCGCCGGCCTCGGTGGTCGTCATCGCGTCCTCCAGACACATATACCCCTACTGGGTATATCGTACCGAACTTTGCTGGGTATAGGGCTCTTGGCCAATGCCGCAGGCAGAAGCCAGGACCGAACCCTTGTTACGCCCCTGTGCAGAGCACTCTGTTCGATGGGCGACACTGGGAGACGGCCCATTAGCCATGGCCGGATGATGTGCCTAGCATCAGCCTGACCGAAACCGAAGCATCCCGAGGACCCCACGTGCGCTTTCGTCTGACCCCCAGGGAGACGAGCTTCTACGACATGTTTGCCGCATCCGCGGACAACATCGTCACGGGCTCGAAACTCCTGATGGAATTGCTCGGGGCGGACACCGCCGGCCGGGCCGAGATCGCAGAGCGTATGCGGGCCGCGGAACACGCAGGTGACGATGCTACGCACGCGATCTTCCACCAGTTGAACTCCTCGTTCATCACGCCGTTCGACCGTGAGGACATCTACAAGCTCGCATCGTGCCTCGACGACATCATGGACTTCATGGAGGAGGCCGTCGACCTGGTCGTCCTCTACAACGTGGAGGAACTTCCCAAGGGCGTCGAGCAGCAGATCGAGGTACTGGCGCGGGCGGCCGAGCTGACGGCCGAGGCGATGCCGAGTCTGCGGACGATGGACAACCTCACCGAGTACTGGATCGAGGTCAACCGGCTGGAGAACCAGGCCGACCAGATCCACAGAAAGCTTCTTGCGCACCTCTTCAACGGCAAGTACGACGCGATCGAGGTGCTGAAGCTCAAGCAGATCGTGGATGTGCTGGAGGAAGCCGCGGACGCGTTCGAGCATGTGGCGAACACGGTGGAGACCATCGCCGTCAAGGAGTCCTGAGCCCACGCCATGGACACCTTTGCGCTGGTCGTGACCATTCTGGTCGCGCTCTTCTTCACGTACACCAACGGCTTTCACGACTCGGCCAACGCGATCGCGACGTCCGTATCGACGCGCGCTCTGACGCCGAAGGCCGCGCTGGCGATGGCCGCCGTGATGAATCTGGCCGGTGCCTTTCTGGGCAGCGGGGTCGCCAAGACGGTCAGTGAGGGGCTGATTCAGACACCCGAGGGGTCGAAGGGGATGGGGATCCTCTTCGCCGCGCTGATCGGGGCGATCACCTGGAACCTGGTCACCTGGTACTACGGGCTGCCCTCGTCGTCCTCGCATGCCTTGTTCGGTGGCATGGTGGGGGCCGCGCTCGCGGGCGGTACGACCGTGTACTGGTCCGGGGTGCTGGAGAAGGTCGTCATCCCCATGTTCGTGTCGCCGGTGGTGGGCCTGGTGGTCGGCTATCTGGTGATGACGGCGATCATGTGGATCTTCCGGCGGGCCAATCCGCACAAGGCCAAGCGCGGGTTCCGGATCGCGCAGACGGTGTCCGCGGCGGGGATGGCTCTCGGGCACGGCCTTCAGGACGCGCAGAAGACCATGGGCATCGTGGTGATGGCGCTGGTCATCGCCGATGTCGAGGACTACGGCGATCCGATTCCGGTGTGGGTGAAGATCGTCTGCGCCGTGATGCTGTCGCTCGGTACGTATGCCGGTGGGTGGCGGATCATGCGGACGCTGGGGCGGAAGATCATTGAGCTGGACCCGCCTCAGGGGTTCGCGGCGGAGACGACCGGCGCGTCGATCATGTTCACCACCGCGTTTCTCTTCAAGGCGCCGATCTCGACCACGCACGTCATCACGTCGGCGATCATGGGTGTCGGTGCGACGAAGCGGGTGAACGCCGTGCGGTGGGGCGTCGCGAAGAACATCGTGCTCGGGTGGTTCATCACCATGCCGGCCGCCGCGCTGGTGGCCGCTGCTTCGTACGGGGTTGTGAACCTGGCGTTCCTGTAGCGGCCGTGAGAACGACGACGGGCCCGTCCCCCGGGAGCCGGGGGACGGGCCCTTATCGACCTCGCGGTGGCACCGCCATGCAGCACCGCGAGGGGTCTGTCAGCCGAAGCGGCCGGAGATGTAGTCCTCGGTGGCCTGGACCGACGGGTTGGAGAAGATGCGCTCCGTGTCGTCGATCTCGATGAGCTTGCCGGGCTGGCCGACGGCGGAGAGGTTGAAGAAGGCCGTGCGGTCGGAGACCCGGGCGGCCTGCTGCATGTTGTGCGTCACGATGACGATCGTGAACCGTTCCTTCAGCTCGCCGATCAGGTCCTCGATGGCGAGGGTGGAGATCGGGTCGAGGGCCGAGCAGGGCTCGTCCATGAGCAGGACGTTCGGCTCCACCGCGATCGCGCGCGCGATGCACAGACGCTGCTGCTGACCACCCGACAGGCCGGAACCCGGCTTGTTCAGACGGTCCTTGACCTCGTTCCAGAGGTTCGCGCCCTTGAGGGACTTCTCGACGACGTCGTCCAGCGCGGACTTCTTGTACGAGCCGTTGAGCCGCAGACCGGCCGCCACGTTGTCGTACACCGACATCGTGGGGAACGGGTTCGGACGCTGGAAGACCATGCCGACCTCGCGCCGCACGGCCACCGGGTCGACCCCGCCGCCGTACAGGTTCTCGTCGTCGAGCATGACCTTGCCCTCGACCCGGCCGCCCGGCGTCACTTCGTGCATGCGGTTGAGCGTGCGCAGGAACGTGGACTTGCCGCAGCCGGACGGGCCGATGAAGGCGGTCACGGAGCGGGGCTCGACGGTCATCGAGATGTCTTCGATGGCGCGGAAGGAGCCGTAGTAGGCGTTCAGCCCGCTTACGTCAATTCGCTTGGCCATGGGTATCACTGCTTCTTTCGGAAATCAGATCGGTCGCTGTATGGCCGCGTCAGCGACCGGACTTGGGGGCCTTCCAGCGGGCGATGCCGCGGGCCGCCAGGTTCAGGATCATCACGAAGGCGATCAGCGTGAGCGATGCGGCCCAGGCGCGGTCGTACGCCGCTTCCGAGCCCGCGCTCTGCGAGTACTGCTGGTAGATGTACAGCGGCAGCGACGCCTGCGCACCCTCGAACGGGTTGTTGTTGATGAACGGGTTACCGAACACCAGCAGCAGCACGGGCGCGGTCTCACCGGCGATACGGGCGACCGCCAGCATGATGCCGGTGGTGATGCCGCCGATCGCGGTCGGCAGGACCACCTTCAGGATGGTGCGCCACTTCGGGATGCCCAGCGCCAGGGATGCTTCCCGCAGCTCGTTCGGGACGAGCTTGAGCATCTCCTCCGTGGAGCGGACCACGACCGGCATCATCAGGATCGTCAGCGCGAGCGCGCCTGCGAAGCCGGAGAAGCCCAGGTCGAACATCAGCAGGATCGAGAGGATGAACAGACCGGCGACGATCGACGGGATACCCGTCATGACGTCGACGAAGAAGGTGACGGCCCGGGCGAGGTTGCCGCGCCCGTACTCCACCAGGTAGATCGCGGTGAGCACGCCGACCGGCGCGGCGATCACGGTGGCGATGCCGACCTGCTCCAGGGTGCCGATGATGGCGTGGTAGATACCGCCGCCCGGCTCGGAGTCGGCGACCACGCCCATGGAGTGGGACAGGAAGTAGACGTCGAGGACCTTGACGCCTCGGGAGACGGTCGTCCACACCAGGGAGACCAGCGGGACCACGGCGAGCAGGAAGGCGACCCAGACCAGCGACGTCGCGATGCGGTCCTTGGCCTGACGGCGGTTCTCGACGCGCGAGGCGATGACGAACGTACCGAGGACGTAGAGGATCGCGGCGATCAGACCCCACTGGATCTTGCTCTCGATCCCGACGGCCAGGCTGAGGCCGATGGAGACGGCGAGGGAACCCGCGGCGATCGCCCACGGGCCCCAGGTCGGCAGCTGGCCGCCCTGAAGGGAGCCGGGACGCTTGGCGGTGGCGGCTGAGTGGCTCATGCGTTGGCCCCCGAGTACTCCTTGCGGCGGGCGATGATCATGCGTGCCGCGCCGTTGACCAGCAGGGTGATGACGAACAGGACCAGACCGGAGGCGATCAGCGCGTCACGTCCGAACTCGTTCGCCTCGGGGAACTTGCTGGCGATGTTCTGCGCGAAGGTGCCGCCGCCCGGGTCCAGCAGGCTGGCGTGGATCAGGAAGTCCGGGGAGAGGACGGTGGCGACGGCCATCGTCTCGCCGAGCGCGCGGCCGAGGCCGAGCATCGAGGCGGAGATCACGCCGGAGCGGCCGAAGGGCAGCACGGCCATGCGGATGACTTCCCAGCGCGTGGCGCCGAGGGCCAGGGCCGCTTCCTCGATCATCTGCGGAGCCTGGCGGAAGACTTCACGGCTCACGTTGGTGATGATCGGCAGGATCATGATCGCGAGCAGGATGCCGACGGTGAGCATCGAGCGGGCGGGGCCTTCCTGCCACGAGAAGATGCCGGTCCAGCCGAAGTACTCGTTCAGCCAGCCGAAGAGGCCGTCCATGTGCGGTACGAGGATCAGGGCGCCCCACAGGCCGTACACGATGGACGGTACGGCGGCGAGCAGGTCGATCACGTAGGCGATCGGGCCGCTCAGCTTGCGCGGGGCGTAGTGGGTGAGGAACAGCGCGATGGCGACGGCGATCGGGACCGCGATGACCATGGCGATGATCGAGGAGACCACCGTGCCGAAGGCCAGGACGGCGATACCGAAGACCGGCGGGATCGCGGTGGCGTTCCACTCGAAGGTGGTGAGGAAGTTGCCCTCGTCATCGCCGATCGCGATGGCGGCTCGCCAGCTGAGGAAGACCGCGATCGCGGCCATGATCACCAGCAGGAAGATGCCCGACCCACGGCTGAGAGCGAGGAAGACCCGGTCTCCGGGTCGGGTGGCGCCACGGGCGGCGCGCTTACGCTCGCCCTCGGTCGGCTGAGGTGCGGGGGGAGGTGTGTCTTGTGTGGCTATGTCCATCGGTTTCTCCGGTCTGCGGAGCCGTACTCGGCGTGCGGCTCCTGGCGGCGGTGCACCGGACGGTGCGGCCCGGCCCCCCAGGGGGACCGGGCCGCACACTCAGGTCAGCTCAGGCCCGCGATGGTGGTGCGGACCTTGGCGATGATGTCGTCGGGGATCGGCGCGTAGTCGTTCTCGGCGAGAACCTTCTGGCCGTCCTCGCTGGCGATGTAGTTCAGGAACGCCTTGACGGTGGGCAGCGTCTCCGCCTTGTTGCCCTTGTCGCAGACGATCTCGTAGGTGACCAGGGTGATCGGGTAGGCGCCGTCGGCCTTGGTGGCGTAGTTGATCTCGAGCGCGAGGTCCTTGCCCGTGCCCACGACCTTGGCGTCCGCGATGGCGGCGGTGGCACCGTCGGTGGAGGCCTTGACCGGCTCGGCGGCACCCGTGTCGATGGCGACCGTCGAGACGTCCTTGGCGTACGACAGCTCCATGTAGCTGATCGCGCCGGAGGTCTGCTTCACGCTCTGCGCCACACCGGAGGAGCCGGACGCGGCCTGGCCGCCCGGAGCCGTCCAGGCCTTGCCGCCCTCGTACTTCCAGTCGTCCGGGGTGGTGGCGAGCAGGTACTTGGTGAAGTTGTCCGTGGTGCCGGACTCGTCCGAGCGGTGGAACGCCTGGATCTTGGTGCTGGGCAGCTTGGCGTCGGGGTTCAGCTTCGCGATCGCCGCGTCGTTCCAGGTCTTGATCTTGCCGCTGAAGATCTTGGCGATCGTCGGCGCGTCCAGGACCAGGTTGTCGACACCGTCGACGTTGTACGCGAGGGCGATCGGGCCGCCGACCATCGGGAGGTCGATGCCCTGGCCGCCGGAGCAGACCTCCTTGGAGGCCGTGATCTCCTCGGGCTTCAGCGCCGAGTCCGAACCGGCGAAGCCGACCGTGCCCTGGGTGAACGCGGTGACGCCGGCGCCGGAGCCGCCGCCCTTGTAGTTGATCTGGACGCCGGTGCACTGAGCGGTGAACTGCTTGACCCAGGCGTCGATAGCGTTCTTCTGCGCGGATGAGCCGTCGGCGAGCAGCTGGCCCTTGGCGTCGTCGCACTTGATCGAACCGGCCGCGGCGGTCGCGGAGGAGTCGCCGCTGCCGGTGTCGCCGGTGTCGTCCGAGCCGCACGCCGTGAGGGCCAGGGCGCCGGAGACGGCGATCGCGCCGAGAGCGAGAGCCCGCCGGTTCTTGCGCTGAAGCTTCACTTGAGGGAGTTCCTTCCAGGAGCCGCCGTCCTGAATTCGGCGGCGTGCGAAAGACTGATTGATGCGGACACCTATTCGGGCAGTGCCCGTCATCAGGCAAGGCTGAAAGTAGGCAGATCAGGTGAAGGCGCTTATGGCCAGAAATGAACGCAGGGTGAACCCCTGCTGTCGGTGTGGTTAGGTCACGGAAGGCTCACGCTGTGGACACGGGGAGATTCCGGACTATGCCAGGCGAAGGGCATCCAGCAGAGCGTCCACGAGGGTGCGATCCCTCGGCTGGGTGAGACGGTTGCGGGCGGCCGTCGGGGAGAGCCACAGGAGCCGGTCCACTTCCTGGTTGGGGGCGAAGGAGCCGGATCCGGCCTCGGCCGCCCAGTAACGGACCTGCTTGGGGCGGCCGCTCGCGAGGTAGTGGGCGGTGGGCAGCTCCGTGCCCGGCACCGCGCTGTAGCCCGTCTCCTCCGCGACCTCCCGCAGGGCGCCCGCGAGTGACTCCTCGTCTCGTTTCAGCTTGCCCTTGGGGTGTGACCAGTCGTCGTATTTCGGGCGGTGCACGAGACATACCTCCAGTTCACCGTCTACCGGCGAGCGGCGCCACAGGACGCAGCCGGCTGCCTGGACGGTGCCGTCGTTCGTGTGAGTCACCGGGACTTCACCGCCTCCTCGAAGGTGCGGGTGTGGGTCGGAACCGCGGCCCGGACGGGTCAGACGGTGCCGACCGCCTGCTTCTGCCATGCCTGCTGGAACGCGAAACGTGCCGCCTCCACCTCGTGCCGCTGGTCGGCGTGGAGCACGCCGAGGGCGTACGCCGTCGCCGGGGCGATCCGGGGGGTGCGGGCGGCGGCCGCCGCCGCGGCGGCGGCCTCCGAGGCGTCGCGGTGCCGGTTCAGCGCCTGGCCCGCGGTGAGCAGGCGCACGTCCACCGGCGCGTCCTCGCCGAGCAGGACCTCGCGGCCGTAGCGGTGCAGGCGCAGCAGCAGACGGACCTGGTGCCAGGGTGCGTCCTGCGGGTGCGGGGCCGGGTCGGGGGACAGGCCGTGGACCAGCGCCTCCGCGTTGTACGGGCTGCCGGCCGTCACCAGCGGCAGGGCGGCGATCGCGTCGGTGAGGCGCTCCTCGGCCGCGCCGGCGAGGGGGCGCAGATCGGCGGTGGGGGCCTTGGGCGTGAGGGGGACGTCACTGGCCAGTACGGCGATGTTGTCGGCGACCGCGTGGAAGCGGGAGGAGCCGAGGGCCTGGAGGGCGGTGGAGTGGGCTCGGGTCCGGGCCAGCGTCAGTTGGCGCTCGAGGAGGGCGCCTGCCTTGGCCGCGCCAACTGTCAGGTTGCCGCGTTCCGAAGTGGCCGGGTGGGTCGGGGGACCGGCGTTGCCGGGTTCCGCTTTCCGTGGGTCGGGATCCGCCCCAGCGGAACGACTGCCCACAGCTACGCCGGTTGCATCCGCCGACTGGGCCGGGAATCCCGCCGCCCCCGACAACCGGTGCAGCGCCAGCAGCAGCCGTTCCAGGCGGGACGCGCAGGCGTGTTCCATTGCCAGCGTGCCGGAGAGCCAGGCCAGTTCGGGGCGGATGGCCTCGGACCAGTCGGGGTCGAGCAGGGGGCGGAAGGTGTGCAGGCTGCCGCTGATGCGGCGGGCCGAGTGGCGCAGGGCGCGCGCCGCATCGACCGACTCCTCCGTGCCCGAGGCCGAGCCGTTGGTCGTGCCTCCGGTCTCCCGGTGCAGCCGCAGGGCACGGAGGAACTCCGTGGCCTGGGCCCGCAGGTAGCCCGCGAGAGCGTCCCCGGTCAGCCCGGCCGTCCCGGCCTTCGGGTCCGTCGGTTCAAGGTGTTGCTGTGCCACGCCGGCGCCTCCGGGCGTCTATGAGCATCTCCTGGATGTTCCGCAGGGGCTGGCCGTCCGCGTCGGTCGCGTGCCGGGTCCACTCGCCTTCCGGACCGAGATGCCAGGACGCGGTGGTGTCGGACATCCCGGTCTCGAGGAGCCGGTTGAGCGCGGCGCGGTGAGCCGGGTCGGTGACCCTGACCAGCGCCTCGATGCGGCGGTCGAGGTTGCGGTGCATCATGTCGGCGCTGCCGATCCACACCTCGGGTTCGCCGCCGTTGCCGAAGGCGAAGACCCGGGAGTGTTCGAGGAAGCGGCCGAGGATCGAGCGGACCCGGATGTTCTCGGAGAGGCCCGCCACGCCCGGACGCACCGCGCAGATGCCGCGCACCCAGATGTCGACCGGCACGCCCGCCTGGGACGCGCGGTACAGGGCGTCGATGACGGCTTCGTCCACCATCGAGTTGACCTTGATGCGGATGAACGCGGGGCGTCCGGCACGGTGGTGCTGGACCTCCTTCTCGATCCGCGAGATCAGGCCGTCCCTGAGGGACTTGGGGGCCACCAGCAGCCGTCGGTAGGTCTCGCGGCGCGAGTATCCCGACAGCCGGTTGAACAGGTCGGACAGGTCCGCGCCGACCTGGGGGTCGGCGGTGAGCAGGCCGAGGTCCTCGTAGAGGCGGGCCGTCTTCGGGTGGTAGTTGCCGGTGCCGACGTGGCAGTACCGCCGTAGCGTGTCGCCTTCCTGGCGGACCACCAGCGACAGCTTGCAGTGGGTCTTCAGGCCCACCAGGCCGTAGACGACATGGCAGCCGGCCTCCTCCAGCTTGCGCGCCCACTTGATGTTGGCGTGCTCGTCGAAGCGGGCCTTGATCTCGACCAGGACGAGGACCTGCTTGCCGGCCTCGGCGGCGTCTATGAGCGCGTTGACGATCGGGGAGTCGCCGGAGGTCCGGTACAGGGTCTGCTTGATCGCGAGGACGTCGTCGTCCTCGGCCGCCTGCTCCAGGAACGCCTGTACCGACGTGGAGAAGGAGTCGTACGGGTGGTGCAGCAGCACGTCCCGGTTGCGCAGCGCGGCGAAGATGTCGGGTGCGGACGCCGACTCGACCTCGGCGAGGTCGCGGTGGACGCCGGCGATGAACTTGCGGTACTTCAGCTCGGGCCGGTCGAGGCCGCCGATGCGGAAGAGGCCGGTGAGGTCGAGCGGACCCGGCAGCGGGTACACCTCGGCCTCGCTGATCTTCAGCTCCCGCACCAGCAGGTCGAGCACCTCGCGGTCGATGGACTCCTCGACCTCCAGACGCACCGGCGGCCCGAACCGGCGCCGCATGAGCTCCTTCTCCAGCGCCTGGAGGAGGTTCTCGGCGTCGTCCTCCTCGACCTCCAGGTCCTCGTTGCGAGTGAGCCGGAAGGCGTGGTGCTCCAGGACCTCCATGCCCGGGAACAGCTCCTCCAGGTGGGCGGCGATGACGTCCTCGATGGGGACGTACCGGCCGGGGGAGCTCTCCAGGAAGCGGGACAGCAGCGGCGGCACCTTCACGCGGGCGAAGTGGCGGTGGCCGGTGACCGGGTTGCGTACGACGACGGCCAGGTTCAGGGAGAGGCCGGAGATGTACGGGAAGGGGTGCGCCGGGTCGACCGCGAGGGGGGTCAGGACCGGGAAGATCTGGTGCCGGAACAGCGTGAAGAGGCGCGCCTGCTCCTTTTCGGTCAGCTCGGCCCAGCGGACCAGGTGGATGCCCTCCTCCGCGAGGGAGGGGGCGACGTCCTCGTGGTAGCAGGCGGCGTGCCGGGCCATCAGCTCGCGGGAGCGGGCCCAGATCATCTCCAGCACCTCACGCGGCTGGAGACCGGAAGCGGAACGCGTGGCGACACCGGTCGCGATACGGCGCTTCAGGCCGGCCACCCGGACCATGAAGAACTCGTCCAGGTTGGAGGCGAAGATCGCGAGGAAGTTCGCGCGCTCCAGCAGGGGCGTGTTCGGGTCCTCGGCGAGTTCGAGGACCCGTTCGTTGAACGCGAGCCAGCTGCGCTCCCGGTCCAGGAAGCGGCCCTGGGGCAACTGGGGCCCGTCGTACGGAGCCTCCTCGTAGGCGTCGAGGTCGGCATCGATGTCGGGTTCCAGGTCGGACACCGCGGCGGACACCGTGTGTGGCCGGTGTGCGGCTATGGAACCGACGGACGGTTGTGCATGCTGGACCTGTGCCTGGGCGTTCGACTGGCTCATGGACCCATTGTTCCGCGCCGGGAGCGAGACGGGCGCGTCGGAAGAAGCGGGAGGGAGCGCGACGGCGAATCCGGTGTCCCCGTTCACCGCTCCGTTTCCCGCCCCGTTCCTCGCGCGGCCCTCGGGGGGCGGCGCCGGCTCTGGCACGGCTGGCTGCATTCGCCGAGGGTCGCAAGCCCGGCTGAACCAATGGTTACGGCGACATGACGTGCGGGATAGCGGGGGGCGGCCCCGAGGCGTCTACGTCCCCCGGGTTTCCGTACGCAGGGCAGCACGAAGCCCTGCGCATACGCCCCTACCCGCTCTGAGGGACGTATGCGCATCACGATGCGTCAGCCGGTACGGTGCCTGACCAGGCGGAACGCGATCAAGGCGGCTGCGGCGGCCACGGCCAGGACGATGGCCGTCGCGGTGAGCTGGAGGGGCCAGTAGTGGGACGCCGGGTGGAAGTCGACGTAATAGGCGGTGGCGTCGAGGCGTTCCATGACGTGGCGGCACTCCGGGATGAACGTGCCGCCGCAGTTGGGGTCGGCGATCCGGTCGCCGGACGTGGTCACCAGGCCGTAGCCGACCTCCGTGCCTTCCAGCGCCGGGCCGCTCTGCAGGCTGCTGAGCCGGGTTTCCGCCGGCCACAGATGTGGCAGCGCCTGGTTGAGGCCGAGCCACAGTGCGGCCACGGCAACCGCGCCGGTGCCGAGCGCGGCGAGTGAGCGGCGCAGGACCAGGCCCGCGAGGGCGCCGGCGAGCAGGCCGGTCAGGGCGAGGGCGACCGTGATGGGGCCGCCCGCGTAGAAGGTGGCCGAGTCGTGCCAGGACTTGGCGGTGTCGATCTTTCCCTCCCCTGCCGACCAGGCCAGATGGTGGAGGAGGACGAACAGTCCGGTGCCGGCGGTGACCAGGGCGGCCGGTACGGCGAGCTTGGCGGCCAGCCAGCGGGCGGGGGAGACGGACTGGGTCCAGGCCAGCCGGTCGGTGCCGTTCTCCAGTTCGCGGCCGATCAGCGAGGCACCCGCCCAGGCGGCGACCAGGAACGGGACCGCCAGGACGGCGAAGGTCGCGTAGTTGTACACGTCCTTGTAGAGGACGATCGAGTCCTGGTCGTACACACAAGAGGGCTGCTCACAGGCGTTGTACTCCCGCCATGCCGCCGCCGCGTCGTCGGTGAGCGGGCCGCCCAGCCACAGGAGCGTGGCTGCGGTGATGACGAGGAGCGCTGCCCAGACGTACAGGGCGGGCCGGTGCAGTCGCAGCAGCCAGCGCAGCAGGTGGGGTGCGGGGGTGGGAGCCGGGGCTGTGGCGGTCAGGGCGGTCACGCGGGGATCTCCTGGGTCTCGGCCGCCCGAGCGGGGGCCTGCGGGTTGACGAGGAGTGCCGCCCGAACATTTAGGGCGGGGCGGTGCAGTCGCAGCAGCCGGCGCAGCAGGTGGGGCGAGGGAGCCGGGGCGGTCAGGGCGGTCACGCGGGGATCTCCTGGGTTTCGGCCGCCCGGGCGGGGGCCTGCGGGTTGCGGAGGTAGGCGAGGACCAGCTCCTCCAAGGACGGGGCGCTCGTCCGCCAGCCGTCCGGCAGCGGGCCCGCCGGGCGGAGCAGGGCGGTGAGCTGGCGGCCGGTGGTGCGGGACTCGACGACGGTGTGGTGCGGGTCGAGGGGGGTGTCGGCGGGACCCGTCACGCGCGTGTGGGCCTGGAGCAGCTCGTCGAGCTCGCCCGCGAGCCGGGCCTGGCCGCCGCCGACCAGCAGCAGGTGGTCGCAGGAGTCCTCCAGCTCGGCGACCACGTGCGAGGACATCACGATCGTGGTGCCGTACTGCGCGGCCTGGGACATCAGGACGCCCATCAGCTCGTGCCGGGCCAGCGGGTCGAGGTCGGCCATCGGCTCGTCCAGGAGCAGCAGTTCGGGCCGCTTGGCCAGCGCGAGGGCGAGCGCGACGCGGGTGCGCTGGCCGCCGGAGAGGGAGCGCACCCGGGACTTCGGGTCGAGGTCGCCGTCGGCCACGATCCGCTCGGCGGCCTGCGCGTCCCAGCGGCCGGGGTTGAGGTCGGCACCCATGCCCAGCGTCTCGGCGATCGTGAGCTGCGGATACAGCGGCTTTCTCTGGTCGACGAAACCGACACGCGCGCGTGCCGCCGCCGGAGATCCACCGAGGACGCGCACCGTGCCCTCGGTCGGGGCGAGCAGCCCGGCGGCGAGGGCGAGCAGCGTGGACTTGCCGGCGCCGTTCGGCCCGACGACCGCGCAGACGCGTCCGGTGGGCAGCTGGACGGTGCAGTCACGCAGCGCCCACCGCCTGCCGAAGCGTTTGCCCAGGCCGGCTGCCTCTATGGCCGTGTCGGTCATGTCGGTTCTCCCTGGAGGTGCTTCTCGCCTGCGGCGAAGTGTGTTTCGAGTACGGCAGTGAAGAGCGCGGCCACGTCCTCCCGCCCGAGACCCGCCTCGCGGGTCCGCTGTGCCCATGCGTCCAGTTCGGTGCGCAGGGGAGAGTCGGCGGGGGTGGTGTTCAGCCCGCGGCGTACGAAGGTGCCCAGGCCCCGGCGTGCCTCGACCAGGCCCTCCCGCTCCAGTTCGCGGTAGGCCTTGAGGACGGTGTTGGGGTTGATGGCGGTGGCTTCGACGACCTCGCGGGCCGCGGGGAGCTTGTCACCCGGCTCCAGCAGGCCCAGGCGGAGCGCCTGTTTGGTCTGCTGGACGATCTGGACGTAGGTGGCCACGCCGCTGTGCCGGTCGATACGGTATTCGACCACTCGGCAACCACCCTTTCACTAATTGAGTAGTGAAAGGGTGGTGGAAGGCGGCCCCGAAAGTCAAGCCGCAAAGCCATGGGCGAGGGTGTGAACCGATCCGTGGCGCCCGTGCGATGAGGAGACGTGAGCGAAACGAGAAGCGACGGGGACCTGCTGCGAGCCATCGCGGCGGACGGGGACCGGCGCGCCTTCGAGGAGCTGTACCGGCGGTTCGCGCCGTGGCTCGCCGCCCGGCTGCGCGGCCGGTGCGCCGACGCCGGGATCGTCGACGACGTCGTACAGGAGACGTTCCTCGCGGTGTGGCGGGGCAAGGCCCGCTACCGGGAGGACGGCGATGTGGCCGGGTGGCTGTGGCGCATCGGGTCGCGACGCCTGGTCGACGTACTGCGCGGCGACGGTGCCCGGGGCCGGCTGCGGCAGACGCTGGCGCGGCTGCGGCACCGGGACGAGGCGTCCGCGGAGGAGCGGGTGCTCGCGGGGGTCGAGCACGGGGACCTCGCGGGCGCCCTGGTCGGGCTCTCCCCGGAGCTGCGCGCGGTGCTCCAGGCGACGGTCGTCGACGGGCTGACCACCCGCGAGGCCGCCGTCCTGCTGGGAATACCGCCCGGCACGGTCAAGACACGGGCGATGCGTGCCCGCAAGCAACTGCGGGAGGCGCTGGCATGACGCACGTAACCGGGGGAGGCGCCGGAATGACGCGGGCGATCGGACAACGGGCCCGGCACACGGCTCGGCAGGGCGCCGGCCCGATCCGGCACCTGCCGGAACCGGGGCCGTACGCACGCAAAGGACTTGAGGAGGTGCCCGCATGACCTGGCACGTATCTGATGAGGATCTACGGGCCTACGCGCGCGGCGAGTTGACCGCCCCCGCCCTCTGGTCCGCCGACACCCACCTCACCGCCTGTGACCGGTGCCGGGCCGTGCTCGCCGAGGTCAGCGACCCGGTCGCGCTCGACGCCGGCTGGGAGCGGCTGGACGCCGAGCTGGACGCGCCCCGGCCGGGCTGGTTCGAGGCGCTGCTGGTGCGGATCGGGGTGCCCGATCACACGGCGCGGCTGCTCGCGGCGACACCGGTGATGCGCGGCTCGTGGCTGGGCGCGGTCGTCGGAGTGCTCGTGCTGACCGTCGTGGTGACGAACGTGTCCCCGGTGACCCGGTCGCCCACGATGTTCCTCGCCCTCGCGCCGCTGCTGCCCCTTGCGGGGGTCGCGGTGTCGTACGGGCCCGCGCTGGACCCGACGTACGAGATGGCCGTCGTGTCCCCGGTGCACGGGTTCCGGCTGCTGATGATCCGTACGGTGGCCGTGCTCGCCGCCGGACTCGGCCTCAACGGCCTGGCGACCCTCGCGCTTCCGGCGTACGGCCTTCAGGCCCTCGCCTGGCTGCTGCCCGCACTCGCCCTCACCGCGACCGGGCTCGCGCTGACCCCGCGTCTCGGGCCGGTGCTCGCGCCGTCCCTCGTCGGCGGCGGGTGGATCGCGCTGCTGCTGGTCGCGCAGGCGACGGCCGACGGACCGCTCGCACCCTTCACCGCGGCCGGACAGGGCGCGGCAGCCGCCGTCGCCATGCTCGCCGCCGGTCTGCTCTTCCTCCTTCGTGACCGCTTCGACCTCTTCAACGGGAGCGCCGCATGATCCCCACCGTCTCCGCCTCCGGGCTGAGCCTCCGCTACGGCGGAACCCGCGCCCTGGACGATGTCTCACTGCGGCTCACGCCCGGTGTGACGGGCCTGCTCGGCCCCAACGGAGCAGGAAAGACCACCTTGTTGCGGGTGCTCGCCACGGCCGTTCCCGCCGACCAGGGCGCCTTCACCGTCCTCGGCCACGACCCGGCGACCGCCGCCGGCCGCCACGAGGTCCGGCGCAACCTCGGCTACCTCCCCCAAACCCCCGGTTTCCACCCGGACTTCACGGCCTTCGAGTTCGTCGACTATGTGGCGATCCTCAAGGAGCTGACCGACCGCGCCGCACGGCACCAGGAGGTGCGGCGGGTGCTGGAATGCGTCGATCTGTCGGACGTACGCGGCAAGCGGATCAAGAAGCTGTCCGGCGGTATGCAGCAACGGGTCGCGCTGGCCGCCGCGCTGGTCGGCGACCCCGGGTTCCTGGTCCTCGACGAGCCGACCGTCGGCCTCGACCCCGAACAGCGCATGCGCTTCCGGGAGTTGATCGCACAGGCCGGTGAGGGCCGTTCGGTCCTGCTGTCCACCCACCAGACCGAGGACGTGGCGATGCTCTGCCACCGCGTCCTGGTCATGGCGAGCGGCACCATCCGCTTCGACGGCACCCCCGCCGAGCTGACCGCACGGGCGGCCGGCCGGGTGTGGAGCAGTACGGAACGCGCGCCGGGCGCGAAGGCGGGCTGGCGCACGGGGCTGGGGACGTTCCGCAACGTGGGCGACCCGCCACCCGGGGCCGAACTACTCGAACCCACCCTGGAGGACGGCTACCTCCTCACGCTCGACGGCGAGCCGGCGGAGGTGGCTGCATGAGCGCCGTGCTGGAGGCGGCCCCGCCCGCCGTGAGCACCGAGCCGCGCCAGACCTGGGCGGCGGTGTTCGCCCTGGCCCGCTTCGAGGCGCGGGAGCTGCTGCTGCGCGTCCCGGTGCTGCTGGCCTTCGCCGTGTACATCGCCTGGACCGTCTACCGCGACGGCGACGACTTCCCGGTGCTCCAGAGCGTCGACCGCGCCACGCAGTCCGCGCCGCTGCTGGTCGCCCTGGCCGTGTTGCTGTCGGCGAACCTGGCGGTACTGAGATCCCGACGGCGGGACACGGAACGCCACTTCGCGGTGCTGCTGCTTCAGCCCTGGCAGCGCACGGCGGCACACGCGCTGTCCGTGGTCCCGGCCGCCGTCCTCACCGCGCTCTGCGTCGCGGGCCAGTTCACCTGGCAGGCGCTCAAGCCGGGGGCGATCGGGCACGGTTCCCCGGCGGAGCTGCTCGTCGGGCCGCTGACCGTGTTGCTGTTCGGGGCGGTCGGGGTGCTGCTGGGCCGACTGATCCCGTCGGTCGTGGCGGCCCCCCTGGCGGGGGTCTTCGTCCTCTTCTTCTTCCTCCTGGTCGCGGCCCCCGGGGACAACGGGGGGACGAGGTGGCTGGCGCCGGTGATCGGCGAGGCCAGCAACACCATGCTGCCGTCCGACCTGATCGGCCGCCCGGCCGCCTGGCACGCGCTCTACCTCGCGGGGCTCGTCCTCGTCGCCGTGCTGCTGGCGATGCTGGTGAGCGGCGGCCGCACACCGATCGTCGCGGGCGCCCTGGCCGCCGCGGTGGTCCTGACACTGACGGGCGCCGTCCGGCAGGCCGAGGGCGTCTCGCCGGAGCTGACGGCGGCCCGGGAGCGGATTTCGGTGACGCCCGAGAAGGAGCAGACCTGCGTACGGCACGACGGCTCGGCCTACTGCGCCTTCCCGGAGTGGGAGCCGCAGACGGGCACCTGGGCGGACGTCGTGGACCACGTCCGGTCGCTGGCGGCCGGCAACGAGCAGAAGCAGCAACTCCTCGTACGACAGCGGGTCGACGCCCGCTACGGCCTGTCCGGTGACGCGGCACTCGACCCGTCCGCGACCCCGCACCAGGTGACGGTGGGCACGGCGTGGGGCGGCAACCGCGTTCCCGAGTTCTCGGCGGCGGTCGCCTCCGTGCTGGTGACCGGCAGCGAGAAGGCGGCCGGCGACATGTGCGACGGCCGCATGGTGACCGTCATGTGGCTGGCGCTGGGCTGGGCGGACGACCCGATGCAGTCCTTCCGCAACGTCCGCCTCGACGACAGCGTGACCGGCTCCGCGATCGTCCTGTCGCCCACCGATCCGCTGTCCATGACCTCGGGTCAGACCGATGTCGTACGGGAGCTGCTCCAGCAGCCGCGTGACACCGTCACGGCGAAGGTGAAGGCCAACTGGGCCGAGCTGACCTCACCGAAGGCCAAGACCAGCCGGGCGGCCGAACTGCTGGGCGTCAAGGTGCCGAAGGACGCGGACGCATGCGAGGAGTGAGGGAGCTGGCGGTGCCGGTCTGGCGTACGTTGCCCTGGCGGGTGCTGGGCGCGGCCGGAGCGGCGGGCCTGCTGCTGGCGGGGCTGCCGAGGCTGATGGGCTCGAACGCGTGGTGGGCCCTGTTTCTCCTACGGGGTGCGGCGCTGGCCTTCGCGCTCGGGCTGGCGTTCGTCCTGGACGACCCCGCCCGGAACACCACGACACCCGTACCGACCCGCCGCTGGGTCCGCCACGCTCTGCGGGCGGTGCTCGTCGCGCCGGCGGCGGCGGTGTGGTGGACGGCCGCGGCGCTCCTGGTCCCCGGTGACGTACGGCCGCCGGTGGCCGACGTCACGCTGGAGGCCGGCGCGGTGTTCGCCCTCGCCCTCGCGGTCGCGGCCATCGCGGTACACCGCTCGGAAGACCCCACACCCGGCACACTCGTGGCAGCGGTCCTGCTCGCCGCGGCCGCCCTGACGCCCCTGCTCCTGCCGGACGACTGGGCCCTGTTCGTGCAGGTGGCCGACGAGCGGTGGGCTGCCGCGCACGACCGCTGGGGGTTCGTGCTGGCCGGTGCGGCGGTGGTGTGGGGGGTGTGCGGGCGGGAGCCGGTGCGCAGGCTCAGGTTTCCGACCGGTACATCAGGTCCGTCTCGTGTGTGACGAAGCCCAGCCGTTCGTAGACCGACACCGCCGCCTTGTTGTCGGCGTCGACGTACAGCATGGCGGTGGGCAGGGCCTGCGCCGCGAGATGCCGTAGGCCGATCGTCGTCAGGGCCTTGCCCAGGCCCCCGCCCTGGGCGCCGGGGCGGACGCCGAGGACGTACACCTCGCCGAGGCCCTCCGTGGCGTGGACCTTCGTCCAGTGGAAGCCGATCAGCTCGCCCTCGCGCTCCGCCAGGAAGAACCCGGCGGGATCGAACCAGGGCTCGGCCATACGGTCGTCGAGGTCCCGCTGCGTGAGGGAGCCCTGCTCGGGATGGTGGGCGAAGGCGGCGGCGTTGACCGAGAGCCAGGCCGTGTCGTCCCGACCCGGCTCGAAGGTACGGACGCTCACACCGGGCGGCAGCACGGGGTCGGGCAGGTCGAGCCCGGTCAACGGCCGCCGCATCTGGCGCAGTTCACGGAACAGCGTGAGCCCCAGCACCTGCGCCAGATGCCGCGCCGCCGAATGCCCGCCGTGCGCCCACACCCGCAGCCGCTTCCCGGAGGCGGCCAGCAGCGCCGACCCCAGCGCCCGTCCGTGACCGTGCCCCCGGTGCGCCGGATGGACGACCAGTTCCGCGGCCGGCGCTTCCACCGGATCGGTGTCCTCCAGCTGGGCGTAGCCGACGAGTTCGTCGCCGACCGTCAGCAGCAGATGGGCGATGCCCTCCCGGGCGCCTCCGCGCAGATACAGCCGCCCCTGCTCGGACACCGCCTGCTGCCCGTCGTTGAGCGTCGCCTCCGTGAGCAGCGCGAGCACGGACTCGGTCTGTGCCGGGGAGAGCGCGGAGTAGGTCTCGATGGCTCGGGAGCGGGCCGGGTATGCCGTGTCGTCGCTGGTCATGAGTACGAGGGTACGGGGAGCCTCGGACAAAGTGGCGGCAGCCGAGGGCAACGAAGCAACGAGGATGTAACCGCGAACCCCCTGTCGCGCTACGCGCGTTGACTCTAGGCTGCCGCCGGGCGAGATCACCCGAAACCCACAGACAACAGCAGACCCACAGGGGAACGCATGCCAGCCATATCCCAGCCGCATCACCGCAGACGCCGTACGCACGTACTTCTCGCATCAGCAGCGGGACTGGCCACCGCCGGCGCGCTGCTCGCGGCGCTTCCGGCCGGGGCGGCGCAGGACAGCAAGGGGGCGGGCCACGGTCTGCCCGGCCGCTACCAGGACGTCCAGCTGCTGTCCTTCAACGACCTGCACGGCAACCTGGAGCCGCCGGCCGGTTCCTCGGGCCGCGTCACCGAGGTGCAGGAGGACGGCACGACGAAGACGATCGACGCGGGCGGTGTCGAGTACCTCGCGACCCACCTGCGCGACGCCCGCGCGGGCAACAAGTACTCGATCACCGCGGCCGGCGGCGACATGGTCGGCGCCTCCCCCCTGATCTCGGGCCTGTTCCACGACGAGCCCACCATCGAGGCGCTGAACAAGCTCGACCTCGATGTGACGAGCGTCGGCAACCACGAGTTCGACGAGGGCGCCAAGGAACTGGCCCGCCTCCAGAACGGCGGCTGCCACGCCACCGACGGCTGCTACACGGACGAGAAGTTCGAGGGCGCCGACTTCCCGTACCTCGCGGCGAACGTCCTGGACGAGAAGACCGGCAAGCCGATCCTCAAGCCGTACTCGGTGTGGAAGAAGAACGGCGTCAAAGTCGGCTTCGTCGGCGTCACGCTGGAGGACACTCCGGGCGTCGTCTCCGCCGAGGGCGTCAAGGGCCTCAAGTTCAAGGACGAGGTCGAGACGATCAACAAGTACGCCAAGGTGCTCCAGAAGCAGGGCGTGAAGTCGATCGTCGCGCTGATCCACGAGGGCGGGGCGCCCGCCTCGCAGGCGTACAACTACGACTGCGACAGCCCCGGCGCCGGTGACGGCATCTCCGGCCCGATCGTGGACATCGCCAAGAACATCACGCCGTCGGTGGACGCGCTGGTCACCGGCCACACCCACGCGGCGTACGCGTGCACGATCAACGACCCTTCGGGCAAGCCGCGCATGGTCACCTCGGCCGCGTCCTTCGGCCGGCTCTACACCGACACCACGCTGACGTACGACCGGTGGACGGGTGACATCGCCCGTACGGCCGTCAAGTCCGCGAACCACGTGGTCACCCGGGACGTCCCCAAGGCGACCGACATGACCGAGCTGATCAGCAAGTGGAACACCCTCGCGGCGCCCATCGGCAACCGTGCGATCGGCCATATCTCCGCCGACATCGGCAACAGCGGCACCGAGTCCCCGCTCGGCGACCTCATCGCCGACGCGCAGCTCGCGTACGGCAAGGAGCTGGACCCGGAGACCGACCTCGCGCTGATGAACCCGGGCGGCATCCGGGCCGGGCTGACCTACGCGGCCAAGGGCAGTGAGGGCGACGGTGTGGTGACGTACGCCGAGGGCTTCACGGTGCAGCCGTTCGCCAACACGGTGAACCTCCAGGACTTCACCGGCACCCAGCTGATCCAGGTGCTCAAGGAGCAGGTCAGCGGGACCAACGCGGCCTCCCCGAAGGTCCTCCAGATCTCGTCGGGTCTGACGTACACCCTGGACATGACCAAGACCGGCGCGGACCGGGTCGTCACCGACTCGATCAAGCTGGGCGGCACGGCCATCGATCCGGCGGCCACCTACCGCGTCGCGACGAACAGCTTCCTCGCGGGCGGCGGCGACGGCTTCCCAACGCTGGGTCAGGGCACGAACGACCTGGTCGGGACCGACGACCTGGCCGCTCTCGGCCAGTACCTCACGGCCAATTCCTCGGCCGCGAACCCGATCGCTCCGCCGAAGGCGGACCGGATCACGATCGTGAGCTAGATCGCATACCTCGGGTAGAGGTTGCGGGTGGGGTCGGTACGTATGTTCGGATGGATCGATGCGTACCCCCCACCACATAGCGACGCATTATCGTTCAAACCCGTACGACGAGCTCGGCGCTCTCGACGAAGGCCCTCTGGAGGACTTCCTCCGGAGGGACACCGTCGGCGAGGACGACGAGGAGTGGGCCCCGCCCAACCACCGCCGTAACGGCCGTCGCCGTCGGCGGGGCCGCTTCGCGGGTCTGTCGCTCGGGATGAAGGCGGTGGTGGGGCTCGTCGTCCTTGCCGCCTGTCTGGCCCTCACCGACCGCTGGGCGCTGCTGTACGCCGAGCGCGAGGCGGCGGACACCCTCAAGGACCGGCTCGACCTCGCGGCGGCGCCCGAAGTGGAGATCGGCGGCTTCCCCTTCGTCACCCAACTCGCCGACGAGCGGCTGGACTCGGTGAAGGTGACCGTGCCCGACGTGGCCGCCGACCGGGTCTCGCTGGCGCAGGTGTCGGCGACGGCGAAGAACGTACGACTGGACGCCGACAGTCCGACGTCCGTGCGCGGCGCGAGCGTCCCCGAGCTGGACGGCGACGTGCTGTTGTCGTTCGCCGACCTGAACCGCGAACTGGGCGCGTCCCAGGTGACGTTCACCGGCGAGGGGCACGACCGGATCCGGGCGCGCGGCATGCTGCCGGTCGCCGGACACGATCTGCGGCTGCGCGCCGAGGCCCGCATCCTGCGCGACGGCGACCGCGGCATCACCACGCACATCGGCGGAATGCGCCTGGACATCGGGGACTTGGCGACGTACCGCCCGGGTGCCCGCGCGTCGGAGGGCCTGCATCTGACCTCCGACGCGGCGGCCCGGATCGCCCGCGAGACGCGCAAGGCGAAGGCGCTGCTGTCGGTGCCGTCTCTCGTGCGCCGCCTGGGCGTTCCCGACTCCGCCGTACGCGAGGCCCTGCGCGACGACACAAAGCTCGCCGACCTGACCGGCTCCGCGCGCTTCGCCCGCCAGGCCATGAACCTCAACCTCATCGACCTGGCCCTCGCCCACCCCCAGCTTCTGAAGACCCTGGGCTTCGACCCCACACTCCTGGACGCCCTGCCCCGGCTGACCCGCCCGGTCCTCGCCGACCGGCTGTCGCTGGGGTTCCGGCTGCCCGAGCCGCCGAACGGGGAGCTGCGGCTCAGGGATGTCCGGGTGGAGGAGGACGGGATCAGGGTGCGGCTGGACGGGGCGGGGCTGTCAATTGGATAGGTAAATTCCAGGTGAGGCCCGTAATAAAGTCTGGGTGAATGGTGCTTCGGTTCCCGGGACTGCCTGAAAATCAATCTCAGGCCCAATTAATCGAGGTCTAAGCGGAATTGGCGATTTTCGCCTCCGGGCTCCCGTAGTGTTTTCCATGTCGAAAGCGAACAGCGCAGACGGCAAAGGGAATCCACCCGCAGGGAAGAAGGAGAAAGCTATGAGCTTCCACAAGGTCGCCCCGGTGAAGAAGAACAACAAGCCCGCGCCGGCTCCGAAGAAGAAGGCTCCGAAGAAGCCCGCGAAGCGCCGCCCGGTCGGCAACAAGTAAGCAGCGTCACGAGGCGGGGTCCGGAATATCCGGACCCCGCCTCGGGCATGTCGGGCCGTATATTCCGGGAGGTTGACCATGCGTGACGTCCGATCGGCATTCGCGCGTTTCTGGCCGTTGACGCGCGGCGATCGCAGATGGCTCGTGGTCGTCATCGCCTGTGTGATCGTCGCCGCGCTCGCCGAAACCGCGTCGATCCTGCTCTTCGCGGAACTCACCGACCATGCCCTGAAGGCGGGTTCGCTCTCCGCGTTCTGGAGCCCGGCCGGCTGGTGGCTGGCCGCTTCCGTCGCCGGCGCGATCGTCGGCTACCTCGGCAACTCCCTCGCCGTGTGGACCGCCGAGAGATTTGTGCTGCGGCTGCGCGCGCAGGCCTTCCGGCACGTTCAGGACCTGCCCCCGCACTTCTTCCAGCGGCACCGCCAGGGCGACCTGGTCGAACGGCTCACCGGTGACGTCGAGGCGATCGAGCAGATGGTGGTGTCGGGCGTCGTCGGCACCGTCTCCGCCGCCTTCTCCGCCGTCTTCTACGCGGCCGCCGCACTCTGGCTGCGCTGGGACCTGGCCCTGGTCACCTTCGTCCTCGCCCCCCTCTTCCTCCTCGCCGCCCGCCGCTTCGCCGGCCGTATCAAGGAGTCCTCCCGGGAGGAACGGGCCGCCGACGGAGCGATCACCTCGGTCGTCGAGGAGTCGCTCGGCAACGTGGTCCTGACACAGGCGTACAACCGCCGTGCGGCGGAGGAGAAGCGGCTCGACCGTGAGGCGCGCGCGTGGATGCGGGCGTCCGTGCGCGGAGCGCGGGCGAGCGAGATGTACGAGCAGTTCGTCGAGGTCGTCGAGACGCTCTGCGTGCTCGCGGTGATCGGCCTCGGCGTCTGGGAGATCGCGCAGGCCCGTATGTCCCTGGGCCAGTTGCTCGCCTTCGCCGCCTTCCTCGGCTACCTCTACCCGCCGATCCGCAACCTGGGCCAGCTCGGCCTCACCCTCACCGCCGCCACGGCGGGCGCCGAGCGCCTGGGCGAGATCCTCGACTCCGAACCGGCGGTCGCCGACCCCGCCGAACCGGTGCGGGAATGGCCGGTCCGCGGCTGGGTGAGCGTCCACGGCGCGTCCTTCCGCTACCCCGGCGCGGAGGAGGACAGCCTCCACGACGTCACCCTCACCGCCGCACCCGGCGAACTGATCCTCGTCACCGGCCCGAGCGGCGCCGGAAAGTCCACGCTCTCCAAGCTCCTGGTCCGCTTCTACGACCCGTCGTCGGGGGTGATCTGTCTCGACGGCGTGCCCCTGACGGACGTACCTCTGGACTTCCTGCGCGAGAACGTCGCCCTGCTCCCGCAGGAGACGCTGATCCTGCACGGCACGATCCTCGAGAACATCGAGTGCGGCCGTCCGGGCGCGACGCGCGAGGAGATCGAGGAGGCCGCGCGGTCCGCAGCCGCGCACGAGTTCATAGTCAAGCTCCCCCACGGCTACGACACCGTCATCGCCCCCGGCACCGCCACCCTCTCCGGCGGACAGCTCCAGCGGATCGCCATCGCCCGCGCGATGCTGCGCGCCGCGCCCGTCCTGGTCCTGGACGAACCGACGGCCGGACTCGACTCGGTGGCGGCCCGCCGTATCGTCCAGCCGCTGCGCCGGCTGATGAGCGGCCGTACGACGATCATGATCACGCACGATCTGAGCCTGGCGCCGGACGCCGACCGCATCCTTGTCGTGGACGAGGGCCGCCTGGTCGAGACGGGCACGCATGCGGAGCTGGTGGCGCGGGGCGGCGCGTATGCGCGGTTGGCGGGGCCGATGCCGGGGGCGCTGACCGTACACGGAGGGGACGACACGCTGATGCTCCGGATCTGAGCATTCACCGTTCGAGCAGCTTGTATCACTGACTTGACACAAGATCCGGTGTCCGCGATCTTGTACTTGATCTTTGATGCAAGCTCCACGACGGGGGACCGCCATGCTCGACACTGCCTTGCCCGACCGGCACCGACGGCCCCGCGCCGAACGGTTCGCCCGGTGGGGCGGCCTTGCGCTCGGCGCCGCGCTGGCCTGGGGAATCGCCGGGAGTGACCGTCTGGGGTCCGGAATCCTCCTCGCCACCCCGGTCTTCGGTATCTGCGCCGTGGCCGGCATCCTGGCGGCAGACGCCCTGAGTCCCAAGCCTGAGGGGCCGGTACGCCGGGCGGGCCTCACTCCGCGCCGCATCCGCGACTTCCTCCCGACCCGCTTCGCCGCACTTCTGGCCACGCAGGCTGCCGCGCTCATCGCCCTGCTCGCGGCCGCCGCGTTCACCGCGTCCGCGGACGACATGGGTCGGGCAGGCCGCACACTCGGCGCCGCCTGCGACGGACTGACCGAGTCGCACGGCCCCTGGCCCGGCCTCTTCTACGGCGTCCCGATCCTCGGCGCCCTCGCGTTCTCCACCGCCGCCTGCGGCTACGTCCTGTACCGCAGCACGCGGCGACCGGTCCCCGACGGCGACCCGGCGCTGCGCGCCGCCGACGAGGAACAGCGCCGGGACCGGGTACTCGCGGTGACGGCCGCATGGGGACTGCTGGTTTCCGCTCCGCTCGCCGGCACCGCGTTCTTCGCCTCGGGTGCGTTGCGCTCGCTTTCCTGCCTCGGACCCGCGTCACACACCGTCGGCTGGATCCTGCTGCCGGTCGCGGCGGCTGCCGGCTGCACGGCGGTGTGGTGCCTGTACGTCCTTGCCGTCCCGCTCTCCGCCCCCCGGAGGCAACCATGACCGGCCCGACCGTACGTGTGGACACGACCAGCCCCGTCCCTCCGTACGAGCAGATCCGGGCCCAACTCGCCGCGCTCATCGGCAGCGGCCGCCTCCCGGAGGGCGAACGTCTCCCCACCGTCCGCCAACTCGCCGCCGACCTCGGCCTGGCCGTCGGTACCGTGGCCCGGGCCTACAAGGAACTGGAGGCCGCGGCCCTCATCCGCTCCAAACGCGGAGCAGGCACCCGGGTCGCCGCCGTGCCGTCGGCCGCTCACGCCGACACCCTTCGGCTCACCCGGCTCGCTCACGGATACGTCGCCGCCGCCCGCGCGACCGGTGCCGACGAGACGGCCATACTCGCCGCGGTACGGGCCGCGATGGGCTGAACCGGCTCGACCGAGACTCCGGCAGGGGTGACTTGTGCTGTCTCACGCGGCGCGCAGCGCGTACCCCAGCCCGCGCACCGTCTGGATCAGCCGCGGCTGCCCGTAGCCCTCCAGCTTCCGGCGCAGGTACATCACGTATACGTCCAGCGTGTTGGACGCGGGCTCGAAGTCGAAGCCCCAGACGTCCTTGTGGATCTGCGCCCGGCTGAGCACCTTGGCGGGATGCCGCAACAGGTACTCCAGGAGGGAGTACTCGGTGGGGGTGAGATCGAGCGGGCGGCCGCCGCGGGTGACGGTGTGGGAGCGGGGGTCGAGGACGACGTCGTCGAAGGAGAGCCGGTCGGGAGGTTCGGGGGCGTGCCAGGTGCCGCTCCGGCGCAGCAGGGCCCGGACCCGGGCGAGGAGTTCCTCGGCGGCGAAGGGCTTCATCAGATAGCCGTCGGCGCCGTTGTCGAGGGCGACGATCCGGTCGCCGACCGCGTCCCGGCCGGTGATCATCAGGATCGGCACGGTGGACCCGGAGGCCCGGATCCGCCGGGTCGCGGCCAGCCCGTCGAGGCCCGGCATGGTGACGTCCATCAGCACCAGATCCGGTTCGCCGTCCGGCTCGGCGACGAGATCGAGGGCCACGCGGCCGTCCTCGGCGAGAACGGTCTCGTAGCCCTCGAACCGCAGCAGCCGTCCGACGTCCTCGCGCAAGGCCGTGTCGTCGTCGGCCAGCAGAATCTTTCGAGTCCGAGCCATGCCTCAAAAGTGTGACGAGGCGCTGTGCCTGACCTTGGAGCGAGGTGTCAGGACGCCGTGGGCGTCCAGTCGCCCAGCCAGTCCGCGACCTCCTGGCCGGTGGCCTGCGCGTCGGAAAGCTGCGGCCGGTCGCCGCTCGCGGGACCCGCGCCCGCGCCGGTGTTCTGGTACTCGGCGAACCGGTCGTCCTTCCAGGAGAAGCCGCCCATGTCGGACCAGGGGGTCGACTTGATCGCGGCGCTCAGCGTGGAGTTCCGTACGGTCGTCTGCGGATCGACGGTGGCGTCACCGCTCGGGTGCCAGTTGCGGCCCAGGAAGAAGGAGGCCGAGGAGACGTCGCCGTTGACCGTCGAGCGGTCGATGAGGATGCCCTTGCGGTTCGCGGGGGTGCTCGGGGCGGTGACGTAGCCGGCGGAGGTGCCGTTCCAGCGCTTCTTCAGCGTGATGACGGACCTGTCGACGACGGCCGTCGCCCGGCCGAAGATGAAGTCGACGTTGCCGGTGATGTAGGAGTTGCTCACATAGACCCGGCCGAGCTTGTCCTTGGCGGCGGTCTCCAGCTCCAGGGTGTCCTGGTCGCCGTTGACGATGAGACTGTCCAGGACGATCTTGTCGGCCTGCGTCAGCAGCGCCACCGCCTGGTTGGCGATGTCCTGATGACTGGCCTCGTCGAAGTCGTTGGTGACGGTGAGATTGCGGACCTGGGAGTCGTCCGACTGGACGGAGAGGGTGGCGCTGCCGGGGGTGCCGTAGGTCCCGCCACCGGGTTTGGTGGTTCCGGCGGCGTTGTTGTAGACGATCACCGTGTCCTTACGGCTGCTGCCGCTGCCCTGGATGGTGACGTGCGGCTTGTCGGCCGGGACCTTGACGACCTCGCGGTACGTTCCCGGCTTCACGGAGATCAGGACCCGGGCGGGGTTGTTGGCGGGGACGGCGTCGACGGCGGCCTGGACGGTCCTGTACTGGCCGGACCCGTCGGCGGCGACGGTGAGGGTGGTCGCCGCGGCAGCGGTCGTCGATGCGGTCGATGTGCCGATGGAACTCCTGGGCCCCGCACCGGACTTGAGGAGATTCGGTACGTCGGCGGCCTGGTCGAGCGTGTAGCCGTAGTAGCTCTTCGGATCAAAAGCAGTCCCCCCGCTCTCGTTCCTCCCACTGGTCCCGGAGAAGACGTTGCCCCTCTGCACGATCGAGGCGGTGCTGTCCTTGATGACGGGGTTGTTGATGCCCTGGAAGTAGGAGTTCTCCAGGACCATGGCCGTCCCGCCGCGCGAGTAGTTGCCGTACGAGGACTTGATGTCGGTCCCCGCGACGTCCTCCAGGAAGTTGTTGTAGAGGTGCGCGTGCGCGGCGTTGTCCGTGGACGGGTTGCGCTGCTCGGTCTCGCTGATCCAGTTGTGGTGGATGGTGATGTCGGTGACGACGTTCTCGGTCCACCCGATGCCGAAGGCCTTGTTGTCCTGGCTGAGCTTGTTCCACGACACCGTGACGTTGGTGGTGTCCTTGCGGACGTCGATGAGCCCGTCGGCCATGTGCCGCAGGTCGTTGTGATCGATCCAGACGTGATGGGCCCCGTCCATCTGGATGGCGTCGAAGTCGTGTTCCTTGTCATTCCAGATGCCTTGGTAGGCGTCCCGGATGGTGAGGTTCCGGATGATCACGTTATGAACCCCGGAGCCGAGGAAGAACCCACCGCCGACGATGTGCCCGGAGGTGCCGGCCCCGACGATGGTCTTGTCGGACTGGACCTTGATCTCTTTCCCGACCGGGTTCATGTCGATGGTGGCCGCGACGACGATGACGTACGGCTCGGCGGCGGTCGCGTACTTCTCCAGGTCGGCCAGCGTCCTCACGGTGACGGTCTTGCCGTCCCGGCCGCCGTAAGTCCCGTTCTGCCCCTGCGAGTTGACGGAGGCGAAGCCGTCGGCGGTGGCGGTGGCCCAGGTGGGGGCGGCGGTTGAGGCGGCGGAGGCCTGCTGCTGGTCGCCGAACACCGTGCCGTAGGCCATGGTTCCGGCGGCGGTGAGGGCGAGGGGGATGCCGACAGCCAGGGCCTTGCGGCTTCTGCGGTGACGCGGCTTGCTGTGCTGTTCACTCATGCGGCGATCCGTTCCGTGCGGGGGATGGTCCGAAAGATCGGTTGCCGCCCCGCACGTAAAGGTTGCCGCCTTGAGCATGCTGGCGGGGTGACGCTGATGTTCACTGTTCGCTCCCGGTGATGCGTTCGCCCCGGCTGACCGCGATACGCAGGACGTCCTCCAGACATTCCGTCGCCCTGGTGAGCGCGAAGCGTGCTGCCCGCTCCCCAGCCTTGGGATCGGCCAGTACTGCCCTGGCTCCGACGAGTACCTGTTCACCGGAGTCCAGTTGAGCCGCCTCCACGTTGTCGGCGAGCAGGGAGAGCGTGCTGTGGTCGCTGTCGGTGCTGAGATAGCAGGGCTTGCCCTCGGGGGTGGTCCAGGGCAGGAGGCGGAGCTCGTAGGTGGCCGATGCCGGCAGCTCTTCGGCGACGCTCATCCGGAGACCTCCACTCCATGGATACGGCGCGGGCCGACGTCGATGCCGTAGGTGGCGAGCCAGAGCGCGCGGCGGCGTTGGCGTTGCAGCTTGCGTTCGTGGCGCTCGTCCGGGGTCAGGAGGTAGGGGCGTACGAGGGGGGTGTCGGGCTCGAAGGGGCAAGTGTGGAGTGGGCGGCCGGGTGGTGCGGCCAACGGGCGCTCAATGGGCGGGAGTTGAGATGGTGCTGCTCGGTGGCGTCCACGGGCGGGCAGCAGTGCCCGGATGAGTACGAGCAGTAGCGATTCGATGCATCGGGCGGTACGTTCGCGCATGTCGGCGCTCCTTCGAAGCGTCGGCCACGCCCCCGGGCCGAGCTGCATCGGTCGCGGGGGTTTGCCGTGGCAAGTGGGGGCTGACGAGCGGTGATTACCGTTCGTGCCTCGATCGTCACAGGTTCGACGTACGCTGCGGAAGGGGTTTGGTGTTGTCTGGAGCGCCAGGCAACGGGGAGGGGTGACATGGGCGAAGTCGTTGACGCGGAGCGGGAATCGGGGCGGGCTGTACTGGGGCGGACGCTGAAGTTCCTGCGGGAGAAGGCAGGGAAGTCGCTGGGGCAGCTGGCCGACGACACCGGGTACGACAAGAGCTACCTGAGCCGGCTGGAGTCGGGGGAGCGGCTGTCCAAGCTGACCGTGATGGAGGACCTGGACGGGTACTACGGGGCCGGCGACCTGCTGGTTCGGCATTGGCATGCTGCTCGGCTGGACGTGTTCAAGGACCAGTACAAGAGGTTCATGGAGCTGGAGGCGATGGCGCGGATCATGTGGAAGTTCACGCTGGGCGTGCCGGGACTTCTGCAGACCGAAGCTTTCGCCCGGGAGGTGTTGTCTGGGCTCCAGACAACACCTGAGGACGATCTGGTCGAGGAACAGGTGGCGGCTCGTATCGGGCGCCAGTACCTACTGCGGCAGAAGCCGGAGCCCAACGTCCGCATCATCATGGACGAGTACGCGCTCCGCCGCCCTGCGGCGCTGCCGAAGACCTGGGACGACCAACTGCTGCACATCGAGGCAGTCGCGATGTGGCCGAATGTGACGCTTCAGGTACTGCCCTTCGCGGCTGGCGTCCACCACCACATGAGCGCGTCTCTGACTCTGCTGTGGCAGAAGGACGGAAGCGGTGTTGCCTACTCGGAAGGCAACGACTGGGGCGAGCTGACCGAGCAACCGGACGGAGTCCTGAAGCACCGACTGTCCTACGATCGGCTCAGGGATCTGGCGCTGTCGCCGTCGGACTCGCTCACGTTCATCAGGGACGTACTGGAGGAGCACAGATCATGAAGCACACCCCCGACCTCCGCACCATCACTTGGCGCAAGTCGAGCTACAGCGACGGGGGAGACAACAACTGTGTCGAGGTCGCCGACGGCTACCCCGGCATAGTCCCCGTCCGCGACAGCAAGACCCCGACGGCCCGCCCGCTGGTCTTCGCGGCGTCGACCTGGTCGGCGTTCGTGGAGCGGATCAAGGGCGAGGCGGGTGCGAACACGATCGGGTGAAGCGGGCGGGAAACCGGGACGCGAATGCGTTCGGTCCGGCCACCGTGGCGTCATGGCAGAGATCATGACCACCCACGCCTCGGCGGCTACTCAACTCACCGCCGATCAGCTCGCCGAACGCATCGCCGCCACTCGCGAGGCGTTGCGCGAGCGGATGAGCTGCCCGCTGACCGACGAGGAACTCGATCAAGGGCCGGACGTACTGGCCAACCTGTACGCACTGGCCGCCGAGAAGCTCCGCGCCCAAGGCCGGCTACCTCCGCCTGAGTGGACACTCCGTGCGGGGACGCTGAGCGCGGTTATGGTCGTAGACACGGTGCATCGAAGGAGGACATCGATCATGGCTGCCCACGCTGCGGAACCCGGTCCCGTCGTCCCTCCCATGCCCGAGCGGACCCCGAAGGCGCTGCGCAAGGCCATCGCCCAGCACGCCCCCAAGCTCCTTCCTGACTTCGACAGGCACTGGCAGAGGGCGATTGCCGCGATTGCCGACACCTACGATCTGCGCCCTGTGCCTGCGTTCGTGGCCTTCTGGTGGGGCGAGTACGCCATGGCTCGGGACCCCGAGCTGGACGCACATGTGCACGATCTCGAACTCCGGGCAGCAGAGTCCACCGAAATCGCCGAAGCAAAAGCACTCCTCGAAGAGGCGGCGAAGATTCGCCACCGGGTGCAAAAACTGGAGCCTGGCGAGTGACCGATGGGTTCATGGGGCCGCCTTGGCAGATGGACTGGCGGCTCGATGCTCTCGCCGCCCTCGAAGCGCTGCCTGCACATGCACGGGAGATGGTCTACGCCGCGCGCGCCGAGCTGGTCACGGCGAAGGATCCGTATTTCCGAGGCATCGAGATGGATGTCTGCCTTCCCGACGGAATACAGGTTGTGCCTATCCGATCGAGTGAGCCGAAAGGCGCCCGTGCCTTCTTCTTCGACGACGGCAACGGCTGGCTGAAGTACACCTTCGTACCCCGCATCGAAAACCCCCAGATCATCGTGGAACAGGTCTTCTGGCAGGGGTCCGAACCGGCTAAGGCACCTCTGGCGGAGGCGTAGGTGCTCCCGGCAACCGGACGGTGGCCACCGTGCCGCCGCCCTCCGCGCGGGCCAGCGTGACCTCGCCGCCCGCCTGTTGGACCGTACGCGCAACGATGGACAGGCCCAGCCCTGAGCCCGGCAACGCCCGCGCGCTCGGCGAGCGCCAGAAGCGGTCGAAGACGTGGGGGAGTTCCTCGGCGGGGATGCCGGGGCCGTGGTCGCGGACCGTGAGGGTGCCGGACGCGAGCTGGACCTCGACCGTGCCGCCCTCGGGGCTGAACTTCACCGCGTTGTCGAGGATGTTGACGACCGCGCGCTCCAACGCCGCCGGTTCCGCCCTGACGTACCAGGGCTGGAGGTGCGCCGTGATCGTCAGCTCCGGTCCGCGCAACCGCGCCCGGCGCAGGGCCGACTCCACCGTGTCCTCCAGGGAGATCACCTGGACGCGTTCGCCTCGCTGGCCCTCGGAGCGCGACAGTTCCTGCAAGTCGCCGATCAGGGCGGCCAGTTCCGTCATCTGCGCCTTCACCGAGGCGAGCAGTGCCTTGCGGTCCGCCTCCGGGATGGGGCGGCCCGTTTCCTCGCTTCGGGTGAGGAGTTCGATGTTCGTGCGGAGCGAGGTGAGGGGGGTGCGGAGTTCGTGGCCGGCGTCGGCGATGAGTTGTTGCTGCAGCTCACGGGAGCTGGCGAGGGACGAGGTCATGGAGTTGAAGGAGCGGGAGAGGCGGGCGACTTCGTCCTCGCTGTCGTCTTCCACGGGGATGCGGACGGTCAAGTCTTCCGTGCGGGCGACGTGTTCGACGGCCTCAGTGAGTTTGTCGACTGGGCGGAGGCCCGCGCGGGCGACCGCGAGGCCCGCCGCACCGGCGCCGACCACCCCGATGCCGGAGACGAGGAGGAGGATCAGGGCGAGTTCGTTGAGCGTGGACTCGGTGCCGTGGAGGGGGGTCGCGAAGAGCACGCCGACCGGCTCGCCGTCGGACGAGTCGTCGCCGACGTACACGGTCAGCACGCGGACCGAGTTGCCGTCCTCGTCGGTGCCGTTGCGGAAGGCCGCCTCACCGAATGTTTTCGCGCTGTTGATCAACTCCTTGTCGGAGCCTGTCACCTTGACGGTGCCTGTGGAGAACTGGGTGACGCAGGGGTCGCCCTCCTCCTTGAACAGCTGGGCGTAATTGGTCCCGAACCGGCTCTTCTCGGGGTTCTGCTGCGGAGTCTGGGAACAGTCGTTCACGATCGAGGTGAGTACGCCGGGCCTATCCGCCATCTGGCTCAGGTCGTTGTTGACCTGCTCATACAACTTCCCCTGCACAATGAACCAACAGGTAACCGAAACCGCCGCCACCCCGAACGCCACAGCGGCAGCGACCAGCATCGCCAGCCGTGCCCGGATCGGCAGCGACCGGAACCGGCGTAGCACCTTGCTCACTCCGCGCCGCCCTGGCGCAACACATACCCCACCCCACGCACCGTGTGCACGAGCCGCGGCTCGCCGCCCGCCTCGGTCTTGCGGCGCAGGTACATGACGTACACGTCGAGGGAGTTGGAGCTCGGCTCGAAGTCGAAGCCCCAGACCGCCTTCAGGATCTGCTCCCTCGTCAGCACCTGACGCGGATGCGCCAGGAACATCTCCAGGAGCGTGAATTCCGTGCGTGTCAGCTCCACCGGGCGTCCACCCCGCGTCACCTCACGCGTGGCCAGATCCATCCGCAGGTCGGCGAAGGTCAGCGCCTCGTCGTCCTGGGCCGTGCCCGCCGCGGCCGCGTACGAGCTGCGCCGCAGCAGCGCGCGGACGCGGGCGAAGAGTTCGTCGAGTTCGAAGGGCTTGACGAGGTAGTCGTCGGCTCCGGCGTCGAGGCCCGTGACCCGGTCGCCAACGGTGTCGCGAGCCGTGAGCATGAGGATCGGTGTCGTGTCGCCGGCGCCGCGGATGCGGCGGGCGGCGGTGAGGCCGTCCATGCGGGGCATCTGGATGTCGAGGACGAGCAGGTCGGGCTTGTAGAGCGTCGCCTTCTCCAGGGCGTCGGCGCCGTCGACCGCGACCTCCGTGCCGTACCCCTCGAAGGCGAGGCTGCGCTGGAGTGCTTCGCGCACTGCCGGCTCGTCGTCGACGATCAGGATGCGCTGGGGGTCACGGTCGCCATCGGCGGGGCTCATGGGCTCGGTTCCTCGGGTGCGGTGGGACGTGGGACGGTCGATCTCAGCGTCGCACGCTTTCAGCCTCGTACGGTACGGCTGCGGGTGCGGGCGGCGGCCGTACGACGGGCCCGGGTGCCGCTCACCGCCACCTCCGGCGCCCGCGGCGCCGGAGCGTGCAGTTCGTACGCCACTTCGAGGGCCAGGGCGAAGCCGGCCGGGTCGGCGGCGGTGACGGAGTGGGAGACCTGCTTGATCATCGTGACCTCCTGGGTCGACTGGTCGCCTGGGCGACTAGCTGTCGGAGCCGCCGGCCCGCAGCGTGGCCAGGTCGGACTTGACGGTGTTGATCGGGATGGCGAAGCCGAGGCCGACATTGCCGGCGCTGGACGAGGAGGTCGCGTCGGCGGCGGAGTACATCGCGGAGTTGATGCCGATGATGTTGCCGTTCATGTCGATGAGCGCGCCGCCGGAGTTGCCGGGGTTCAGGGACGCGTCCGTCTGGAGCGCCTTGTACGTCGTCGTGGACGAGCCGGTGTCGCCGTTGAACTGCTGGCCGCCGAACTCGAACGGCCACTGTCCGCTGCCGCCGCCCTGCTGCTGTTGCTGGCCCTCATCGGTGGACACGGTCACGTCACGGTTCAGGGCGGAGACGATGCCGCTGGTGACGGTGCCGGTCAGACCCTCGGGGGAACCGATCGCCACGACCGTGTCGCCGACCTGCACACCGTCGGAGTTGCCGAGGGTGGCGGTCTTGAGGCCGGAGGCGTTCTCCAGCTTGATGAGCGCCAGGTCCTTCTTGCTGTCGGTGCCGACCACCTGCGCGGTGTACGTCTTGCCGTCGCTGGTGCTCACCTTGATCGACGAGGCGCCGGAGACGACGTGGTTGTTGGTGATGATCTCGCCGTCGCTGGTGATGATCACGCCGGAGCCGGTGGACTCACCGGCGTTCGAGGTGGCGTTGATCTCGACGATGCTCGGGCTGACCGCCGCGGCGACCCCGGAGACCGTGCCCTTCTGGCTGGACGGCACGACATTGGTGCTGGCGCTGGAGGCGGTCACCGTGTCGTTGCCGGTCAGCTCCTGGATGCCGTACGCCGTACCGCCGCCGATGGCCGCGGCGACGATCGCCACGGCGGCGAGGAGGGCGAGCGGGCCGCGGCTGCGCCGCTTCTTCGGCTCGGCAGGAGCGGGGTCGGCGGGGGCGGCCGTCAGGACCGCGGTTCCGCCGTCGCCGCCGTGACCGGCGTCGTCCGCCGCGAACCCGGCCGGAGCCGACGCGTGCGCGGCCTGCGAAGGCCAGACGGTCGTCCCGGGCTCAACAGTGACCGGCGGCTGGTACGCCGGCGGGGGCGGCCACTCGGGGTTGACGGGGGAGGAGGCGTGCTGCTGGGCGTACGTCGACTGCTGCTGGTCGCCCTCGCTGGGGTACTCGTACTCGCCGCTGCGGCGGATGCTCTCGGTCATGTCTCAGAGCTTGTCGCTCCTCGATGAGAGCTCCCTGAGTGCTTGCTGAGAACGCCGCCAGAACCTCGTTTGCCCGATGTAAAGGCCTCTCTGGCGGCTTGGCCAGGCCTCTCAGACAACCCTCATGAAGGGGTCGTCACGCCTCACAGCCGCAGGATCGCCGTATCACCAACTGCGAAGGGAACACCTTCAGCCGCTCGCGGCGCGAACCCGCCACCCGCAGACCGTCGTCCAGGACCAGGTCCACCGCCGCGCGCGCCATGGCCGAGCGGTCCGAGGCGATCGTGGTCATGGGCGGGTCGGCGAGGGCCGCTTCCTTGATGTCGTCGAAGCCGATGACGCCCAGCTCGCCCGGCACGTCGATGCGCAGCTCGCGGGCCGCGCGCAGCAGGCCGATGGCCTGGTCGTCGGTGGAGCAGAAGATCGCGGGCGGGCGGCTGGGCCCGGCGAGGATCTCCAGGGCGATGTGGTACGCGTCGTAGCGGTTGTACGGCGCTTCGAACAGCCGTCCCTCGGTGGGGATCCCGGCCTCGTCCATCGCGCGCCGCCAGCCCTCGACGTGGTCGGAGACGGGGTCGCCGACCGAGGGGGTCTCGGCGGTGCCGCCCATACAGGCGACGTAGTCGTAGCCGTGCTCCAGGAGATGGCGGGTGGCGAGCTGGGCGCCGCCCAGGTCGTCCGTGACCACCGCGACGTCGTCGATCGCCTCGGGCCGCTCGTGCAGCAGCACCACCCGGGCGTCCCAGGCGTCGATCTCGGCGGCGGCGTTGTCGTTCAGTGCGTGACTGACCAGGATCAGTCCCGAGACCCGCATACCGAGGAAGGCCCGCAGATAGTGGACCTCGCGCTCGGCGATGTAGTCGGAGTTCCCGACCAGCACCATTTTCCCGCGCTCGGAGGCGGCCTGTTCGACCGCGTGCGCCATCTCCCCGAAGAAGGGCTGGCGGGCGTCCGGCACGATCAGGCCTATGAGGTCCGTGCGCCGCGACGCCATGGCCTGCGCGACCCGGTCGGGCCGGTAGCCCAGCTCCTTGATCGCGGCGAGTACACGCTCGCGCGTGGCCGGGGCGACCGGCCGGGGTCCGTTGTTGATGACGTAACTGACGACAGCAGTTGACGTCCCTGCCAGTCGCGCCACATCATCCCGAGTCACCTTGGCCACGCGCGGAGTCTACGCGGATGGACCCACTCTGGGCAGGGCGTAAAGATGCTCAGCTGTGCGACTCCTGTGGGCGGGCGGTACCCGCCCACAGGTCGTCAGGCCTCGGCCGGGACCTCGGCGGCATCCAGGGAGGCCGTCTCGTCCGCATCCTCCGGCTTTGGCTGGTCCGCCTTGGCCTTCGCCTCGTCCGAGGAACGCTCCGAGCGGTCCGCCTTCTCCGGCGTAACGAATCGATAACCGACGTTCCGGACGGTCCCGATCAGCGACTCGTGCTCGACTCCGAGCTTGGCGCGCAGCCGTCGTACGTGGACGTCGACGGTCCGGGTGCCACCGAAGTAGTCGTAGCCCCAGACCTCCTGAAGGAGCTGCGCGCGCGTGAAGACCCGGCCCGGGTGCTGCGCGAGGTACTTCAGGAGCTCGAACTCCTTGAAGGTGAGGTCGAGGACCCGGCCCTTGAGCTTGGCGGAGTACGTCGCCTCGTCGACCGACAGGTCGCCGTTGCGGATCTCCATGGGGGAGTCGTCGTTCACGATCTGCTGGCGGCCCATGGCCAGCCGCAGCCGCGCCTCGACCTCCGCCGGGCCGGCGGTGTCCAGCAGGACGTCGTCGATGCCCCAGTCGGCGGTGACGGCGGCCAGGCCGCCCTCGGTGACGACGAGGATGAGCGGGCAGCCGGGGCCCGTGGAGCGCAGCAGCTGACACAGACTGCGCACCTGCGGTAGGTCACGGCGGCCGTCGATCAGGATGACGTCGGCACCCGGGGTGTCGACGAGAGCGGGGCCCTCCGCGGGGGCCACCCGCACGTTGTGCAGGAGAAGGCCAAGAGCGGGGAGCACCTCCGTCGACGGCTGGAGGGCATTGGTCAGGAGCAGCAGAGAACTCATACGTCTGGTTCCTCCTCGGTCCCTGCGAGGACGTGTGCGGTGTATCACCTGCTCTGCGATCCCGGCGGCCCCGTACACCTGCGGTTACCTGGAGTTTCCCGCTTCGTATACAACGCTTCCGAAAGCACAAAAGGACCCGGGGGCTTCGCTGCCCGAGTCCTCTGTCCAGCAGAATAGCCCACATGAGCGCTGGCGCGGCAGGTCATGTGGCACGATCCACCGTTCGTCCGACATCCGAGACGGACACGGCGGGGTCTTTGCGTACGTTTCTGCGTACGTTCGACGGAGTGACGATCGACGCCGTATACGAGCCGGGCGGCGTCGTATACGACGCCGGAGCGCCACCTTCCGGTGATGTGGTGTTCGTCGTCGCGCACGGTTTCACCGGTGATGTGGACAAGCCGCACGTGCGACGGGTGGCACAGGCGTTCGCCCGGCACGGCTCGGTCGTCACCTTCTCCTTCAGAGGCCACGGGCGGTCCGGCGGCACCTCGACGGTCGGCGACCGTGAGGTGCACGACCTCGCCGCCGCGGTCACCTGGGCCCGCCAGCTGGGGCACAAGCGCGTGGCGACGATCGGCTTCTCGATGGGCGGCTCGGTCGTGCTGCGGCATGCGGCGCTGTACGGCGCCTCGGCCGAGGCGGCCGGGCTGGAGCACGAGGGGCGCACCGAAGCGCAGACCGACGCGGTGATCTCGGTGAGTGCCCCCGCCCGCTGGTACTACCGGGGCACGCCCCGGATGCGGCGCGTGCACTGGCTGGTCACCCGCCGGGAGGGGCGCCTGGCGGCCCGCTACGGGCTCCGGACCAGGATCACCCACCGCGGCTGGGACCCGGTCCCCCTCTCCCCGGTCGAGGCCGTCCCGCACATCGCGCCCACGCCGCTCCTCGTCGTCCACGGCTACCTCGACGGCTACTTCCCCATCGACCACCCCCACATGCTGGCCGCGGCCGCCGGTGACCACGGCGAACTCTGGCTGGAGCCCGGCATGGGCCACGCCGAGCACGCGGCGGCCGACGAACTGCTGGACCGGATCGGGGACTGGGCCGCGGCCAAGGCGGGCTAGCCTGGCCCTGTCGACTGCCGACTGGTCACTGATTGAGGAAGCGGATGCCAAAGGTCACGGTGCGCTACTGGGCCGCCGCGAAGGCCGCGGCCGGGGTCGCCGAGGAGCCGTACGACGCGGCCACCCTCGCCGAGGCGCTGGACGCCGTGCGCGAGCGACACCCCGGTGAACTCACCCGCGTCCTGCGGCGATGCTCGTTCCTCATCGACGGTGACCCCGTGGGGACCCGCGGACATGAGACGGTACGGCTGGCCGACGGCGGCACGGTCGAGGTGCTGCCGCCGTTCGCAGGAGGGTGAGATGACCAACCAGCCGTACGAGGGATCCAACGGGTCCTACGAGGGGCAGTACCCGCAGGGGTACGACCCGTACTGGCAGCAGGCGTACGAGGACCCGCACGCCGGCCGGCAGCAGACGCAGCAGTGGCAGGGGCAGACGTGGGACACGCAGGTGCCTTCGGCGTACCTGCCGCCACAAGGGCACGAGGAGTACGCCCCGGCCAACACCGCACCCGGCGCTGAAGGCCTCGGCGGCGGTACCGCCGAAACCGCGGCCGAGGGCGAGCCCGCCTACGGGCCCGCCACCCTCGCCGGGAACTCCCGTATGAGCGATGCGCAGCGGGCCCGGCTGGAAGGGCGTTCGCCGATCATCGAGCCCGGGATGCAGCCGGCGGGGCTGACGGCGCTGCTGGGGCTGCTGCTCTCCGGCGCGGCGGCCATCGGGTCGTACGCGCTGCTCGTACCGCTTGTCGTGCTCCAGGCCGTGACGGCTGCGGGCTGGTTCCGGCTGAACGGGATGTGGCCGGCCCGGCAGGGCATCGCGCTGGCGTTCGCGGGCGCGCTGACCGCGGATGTCGCGCTGCTGGCGGCCGACCGCGCGCCGGCGGCGATCCTCGGCACGCTGGGTGTGTGGGTGCTGCTGACCCTGGTCCTGCAACTGCGTTCGCACGCGGACCCGGACGAGCGGATGTACGGCCTGATGGCTACCGTCGCCTCGGCGGCGCTGTCGATCATCGCGGCCGGCTACTTCGCGGCCGACACGGACGCGGTCACGGTGGGCGCGGCGGCGGTGGCCGTGGCGATCCTGGCCCGGGCGCTGCCTCTTCCCACCCCGGCGTCGGTGATCGTCTCCCTGCTCGCCGCGGCGGGCGCGGGTATCGCGGTGGGCGGCATGACCGGGCTGGACGCGAACGGCGCGTTCCTCGGTGCGGGCGCGGCCGCCTGCGCCCTGATCGGGCACCGGGTCGCGAGCTACGACTACCCCTCCCGATTCGTCCACTTCACGGCAGGGGTCGCGTTGCCGCTGGCGGCAGCGGCGCCGGCGGTGTACCTGCTGGGCCGGGCGCTGGGCTGAGCCCGTTCCTGAGCCCGTCCCTCATGTCACAGCTGATCGACAATCCCCGGCCATGGCTTGCCTCAGGGTTACTCTCGCGCAGGACGGTCACCCGACCGACCGTCAGTGACCGTCGTCGTTGATGACGCCAAGGTGGGGGAACACCGAACATGCGCGCACTGCGAATACTGCTGATCGTCGTTGTGATTCTCGGCGGCCTCTTCGTAGCCGCCGACCGCCTCGCCGTGAACTTCGCCGAGGACGAGGTCGCCGGCAAGCTCCGGACCACGGAGAACCTCGCCTCCGAGCCCGATGTCTCCATCAAGGGCTTCCCCTTCCTCACCCAGGTCGCCGGCGGCGAACTGGACGACGTCGAGATCGGTATCAAGGACTACGAAGCCCCCGCGGGCGAGGGCGCCGAGAAGATCCGTATCGACGATCTCCAGGCGAACATGAAGGGCGTCGAGTTCTCCGGCGACTACAGCTCCGCCACCGCGGCCACCGCCACCGGCACCGCGACCATCTCCTACGCCGAGCTGCTGAAGACCGCCCAGTCGGAGCCCGCCCAGGTCGCCCCCGGTGTCACCGCGAACGTCATCGGCCTCTCCGACGGCGGCAACGGCAAGATCAAGGTCTCGGTCGAGGCGACCGTACTCGGCACGAAGCTGCCCCAGCCGATCTCCGTCCTCAGCACCGTCACGGTCGAGGGCGACAACACGGTGAAGGTGCACGCCGACAAGCTCCCGGCGTTCGGCGGCGTCCGGATCGCCGAGAACGATGTCCGGACGATCACCGACTTCGAGCAGCAGATCGACGACCTGCCGGGCGGCATCCAGCTGGACAAGGTCGAGGCGGCGCAGAACGGTGTGGAGATCGGGGTGAAGGGTTCGGACGTCCGGCTGGCCGGGTAGGACGTCCAGCGGCCAACCTCCAGGGCCGTCCGAAAGGCGAGACGCGGGCGTCCGTACCGTAGATGTGATGACGGACGCACCGGCCCGGGAACCCAGAGGCACCCGCCCCCGAGGTCACTCCATCCCACATCCCGGACGATCGCGTCTCAAAATGCGACACACCGGTGACATGCCTGCCTGTCCGTCCCTAAGCTCAAGCCCATGAAGCGTCAGGCGGACCTCACGAAGCGGCGGGCAGTAGACCTGTGCCGCGTCGCCGCCATGCTCTGTCGCACCTTCTGAGCGGAAGCATCGACTTCCGCATTCCCCGCGCCCTGCCCAGGGCATTCGTGCGCCGTCCCGCTCTCGGACCGCGCGCCCCTCTCACTCGCACGCCCCGCCGCAACTGCCCCGGAGGAGAAAGAGCATGAGCCGCAGCGACGTCCTGGTCGACGCCGACTGGGTCGAGGCCAACCTCGACAACGCCGACATCGCCATCGTCGAGGTGGACGAAGACACGTCCGCCTACGAGAAGAACCACATCCGAGGCGCCATCCGGATCGACTGGACCAAGGACCTCCAGGACCCGGTACGCCGTGACTTCATCGACCAGGAGGGCTTCGAGAAGCTCCTGTCGGCGAAGGGCATCGCCAACGACACCCTGGTGATCCTCTACGGCGGCAACAACAACTGGTTCGCCTCGTACGCCTACTGGTACTTCAAGCTGTACGGCCACGACAACGTCAAGCTGCTCGACGGCGGCCGCAAGAAGTGGGAGCTGGATGCCCGCGAGCTGGTCGAGGAGGTGCCGGAGCGCGCGGCCACCACCTACGCGGCCAAGGCGCAGGACACCTCCATCCGTGCCTTCCGCGATGACGTGGTGGCGGCCATCGGCTCGCAGAACCTGGTCGACGTCCGGTCGCCCGACGAGTTCTCCGGCAAGCTGCTCGCCCCCGCCCACCTGCCGCAGGAGCAGTCGCAGCGTCCGGGTCACGTCCCGTCCGCCCGCAACATCCCGTGGTCGAAGAACGCCAACGACGACGGCACCTTCAAGTCGGACGACGAGCTCAAGGAGCTCTACGCCGAGGAGCAGGTCGACCTCGCCAAGGACACCATCGCCTACTGCCGCATCGGTGAGCGTTCCGCGCTGACGTGGTTCGTCCTGCACGAGCTGCTCGGCGTCCAGAACGTCAAGAACTACGACGGCTCCTGGACCGAGTACGGCTCCCTCGTCGGCGTGCCGATCGAGCTCGGCGCCAACAAGTAATCGCTGCGACCGAAGGACAAGACATATGTGTGGAGCGAAGGCCGGCGGCCCCGACGCCTCGACGATCAAGCCCGGTGAGACCACCATCCAGGGCCAGGTGACGCGTGACGGCGAGCCGGTGACCGGCTACGTGCGTCTCCTGGACTCGACCGGCGAGTTCACGGCGGAGGTCCCCACCTCCGCGACGGGCCAGTTCCGCTTCTACGCGGCCGAGGGCACCTGGACCGTCCGCGCCCTCGTTCCGGGCGCCACCGCCGACCGCACCGTCATCGCCCAGCAGGGCGGCCTGGCGGAGGTCGCGATCGCGGTCTGAGCAGCACCCTGATCGCCGGAAGGGCCGTACCCACGGGTGCGGCCCTTCCGGCTGCCCGGACCTACGCTGGACGTATGTACGCGCGCCGGCGCCACCTCTACTTCGCCATGATGGGGACGTGCATCGGGCTCTTCGTCCTGGCCTGGGGAGTCGTACGTCTCTGGTCGATCCCCGTGGCCGTGGGCATGTGCGTGGTGGCGATGGTCATCCCGCCCCTCGCCGCGATGGTCGCCAACCGCCGCGGCCCCGACGACCGCTGGTGGGACGACCCGTCCGGCGACCCGAAGTCCGACGAGTGGTGGGACGAACTGGACGGCAAGAAGCGGCGGCAGTAGGAACGCGGGCCGGTTGCTGCACGGCGGACGCCGCATGGATGTCGCCCCCGCCGCCCCTACCCGTCCCGTCCCTGGGGGCTGCGCCCCCAGACCCCCGCTTCGGCCTGAACGGCCTCGTCCTCAAACGCCGGACGGGCTGAAAATTCAGCCCCTCCGGCGTTTGAGGAGCGGGGGTCCAGGGGGCAGAGCCCCCTGGCGGGGGCGAACTCACTCCGGCTCAGTACACCAGCGCCTGCGTCGCGTCCCCCAACGCCTCCTGCACGAACACCTGCGCCCCCGCGATCCGTACGCCCTCGATGACGTCCTTCTCCGTGATGTCGCGGCGGGCGGCGCACTGGGTGCAGAGGGTGAGGGTGCCGCCCGCGAGGACGGAGGCGAGCAGGTCGGGGAGCGGAGCCGCGTGCGGCAGCTCGAACTCGGCGGCCCTGCCCGGCAGCGCGAACCACGCGGACTCCCCGGTCAGCCACAGCGACACCTCGACGCCGCTGGCGACCGCCACCGCCGCCACCGTGAACGCCTGCGAGCACCGCTCGGGGGCATCCGCCCCCGCCGTCACCTTGATCACGAGCTTCTTCGCCATGCCTGAATCGTAATCAACTCCCTTACAACTGCTCGTGTTGCCCGCGGGTCACCTGTGAAAAAGGTGTTGAGGGGAACGCAGTGGATGCCGTGGATGCTGGGGAAGAACCCGAAAGAGTCGAGGGGGCGGTGGAGCCGTCCCGTCCGCGTCGGCGAGGCCGTACGACATTGATGATCGCCGCGGCGGCGGTGCTGGGAGTCGTCGCCGGCGCCTGCACCGGGTACGTCGTCCAGGCCGGGCGCGAGCCCACCGCTCTGCCGCCGCTCTCCCAGCCGGTGCTGCGGCAGGCCGCGGGCGAGGTCGAGCCGCTGTCGGCGGCGCAGGACCGCCGGGTGAAGACGGACGGCGATCTGCGCAAGCTGCTGCTGTCCCGGCCGAAGGGGGCGAAGGACAGCCTGTTCCCGGTGGGCGACGACGGCTGGCAGTCCCTGTCCACGTACGCGGACAGGTACGAGAGGCCGGCCACCACCTTCAGCAACCTCGTCGACGACGAGTTCCGCCGGGCGGCCGTGACCGCTTGGCAGGTGGGGGAGACGTACGTGGCCGAGATCGCTCTCGTGCAGTTCCTCCAGGAGAGCAAGCCGGCGGCGTCCGAGTGGGCGGAGAACGGCCACCACTGGGCCGAGGAGGAGGACGACATCCGTAGCTGGCCCGTGCCCGGCACCGGGGACGGGCAGGCGTACGTGCATGACTCGCCCGAACAGAAGCCGGGCTATCTCCCGGTGTACCGGGCCGAGGCGCATGCCTGGCGCGGGGACGTCTACATGGAGATCTGGATCAGCGACACAAAGCCGATCCCCAAGGCGAAGATCATGGAGCTGGCCGTGCGACAGATGGGGAAGCTGTGAGAGCGCGGAGCGGCCGGATCGCGGCCGCCGCCGGAGCGGTACTGCTGGCGGGTGCGGTGATCGGCGGCGTCGGCTACGCCGTGGTGAGCGTGCGGGACGCGGACCGTACGCCGGGGGCGCCCCGGTGGGAGTTCCCGGCGGCGGACCGGGGCGACGAGAAGGAGAGTGAGCAGTCGGCGTCGGGGCTGAGCGCTCTGTTCCTGCCGTTCGGGACCGACGGCTACACGCGTGGACCCGATCTCGCGGAGTTCGGCACGGACGAGGAGTTCAGCGGGGCGCAGGCCACGGCGCTGAGCAAGGAGTCGGTGAGGGATCTGCCCCGCTCCACCCGCCGGAATGTGGAGAAGTTGATCGACAAGCAGCGCATCCAGGGCATGGCGCTGCGCAGTTACGTCGTCGGCCGGCGCGACTACAACGGAACCGACGCGATCACGTTCGACGTCACGCTGACACGGCTCGCGGACCGTGCCGCCGTACGTCGGATGGCGACGTCCTACAACGAGTTCCTGAACGCCACGGACGTCTTCCGCAAGGGCCCGAAGATCGAGGGCCACCAGGACGCCCGCTGCTTCCTCACGCCCAAGGGCGACGACGAGGAACTGGGCAGCGCGTTCTGCACCACCTCCGTCGGCGACATCCTGGTCAACGTCACCGTGGACGGACCCGGCCCGCTCGACGGCACCTTCGTCGCCAAGCTCTTCGCCGCACAACTCGACCGCATCGACGACCCGGGACAGGCCGTATGACCGACCAACCACACGAGCCGACTCCCTCCGAGGGAACGGAGCTCGTGGCCGAAGCGGCCCACGGGTCGGACGAGCCCGGTCAGCAGCCGGTCCCCTCGGCTCGCAAGGACCGGCGGATTCTGCGAGCCGTGTCGCGGTGGGTCGCCGTTGTTGCCGTGTTCGCGGGGGTGGGGGCCGGGACGGCGTACGGAGTGCTGGGGGCGGAGCGGACGGAGTTGCCGGGGCTGGCCACCGAGTCGGACGGGCGGTGGCCGTATCCGGAGATCAGCCGGGCGCCGGTGCCGTCGGGGAGCCGGGGACCGCTGGACACCAAGAACTGGGCCGAGGCCCACTATGCCGACCTGCGTGCGCTGGTGCTGCCCGCACCCGAGGGGGCGACGGAGGACAGGGCGCTGCGCGGTGAGGACGGCTGGCTGGCGACGAAGGGCTTCCTCGCCGTGTTCGGGGAGAAGGAGGACCGGGACGAGGCGGGGCAACTGCTCACCGACCACGGGCTGCGGCACATCGCGGCCCGCGGCTGGACCACCGAGGACGGCACCCGCACCGGCATCTACCTGCTTCAGTTCGACACGGGCGCGGTCGCCGACGAGGTCTACGGAAACTTCACCGAGTACGACGAGCCCGCCTTCGCCGCCCGCGGCACCACCGACACGGACTTCGACGACGCCTACCCGATCGCCGCCGGCATCGAGGACATCTCGCGCTACGCCTACGACGAGGTGAAGCCGTACGGTGCCGAGCACGTCCGGCAGGCGTACCTCCGGGCGGGTGACGTCATCGCCGTGGTCGTGCAGTCCCGCAAGGGCGCGGCCGCAGCGGTCCCCTTCCAGCAGACGGTGACCCTCCAGAGCCAGCTGCTCGGCTGAGCCCCCTCACCGGGAGGGCCGGGCCCCGGCCGCGTAAGCTGGGGCCCGGCTCTAGTACCGCCCACTCACGCTCATCCGAGGAGCATTCCGTGGAGATCTTCTTCGAAGTCCTGCTGGTCCTTGTCTGCGTAGGCGTCCTCGCCTTCGCCGGGCTGACCGTGAAGAAGCTGTACCAGGGCCAGCGCTGACCTCCACCAAGGAATTTCCCACCTCATGATCGAGATCCCGTCCGACCTCCACAAGGACCTGGTCCCCCTCGCCTTCCTGCTCGGCAACTGGGCCGGAGCGGGCGTGCACGACTTCCCCGGCGCCGAGAAGTGCAACTTCGGCCAGGAGGTCACCTTCAGCCATGACGGCCGGGACTTTCTGGAGTACCGGTCCCACACGTGGGTGCTGGACAACGACGGGAACAAGGTCCGGCCCCTGGAGTCCGAGTCCGGTTTCTGGCGCATCGACGCCGACCGCAAGGTCGAGGTCACGATGGTCCGCGACGACGGCGTCATCGAGATCTGGTACGGCGACCTGGCCGACAAGAAGCCGCAGATCGACCTGGTGACGGACGCGGTGGCGCGTACGGCGGCCGCCCGCCCCTACACCGGCGGCAAGCGGCTCTACGGCTACGTCAAGAGCGACCTGATGTGGGTCGGCGAGAAGCAGACCCCCGAGGTCGAGCTGCGCCCCTACATGTCCGCCCACCTGAAGAAGGTCGTCACTCCCGAGGACGTCGAGCGCTGGGCCAAGGCCCTCCCGGACGATATGCCGGACGACGGGATCGCCTTCTTCAAGTAGGTCTCGGCAAGTAGGTCTCCGCGCGAGTGGTTCTAGACTCTCTGGTGTGGTGAGCACCGATTGGAAGAGCGACCTGAGGCAGCGCGGCTACCGGCTGACCCCGCAGCGGCAACTCGTGCTCGAAGCTGTGGACACCCTTGAGCACGCGACCCCCGACGACATCCTCGTGGAAGTGAGGAAGACGGCGTCGGGGGTCAATATTTCGACCGTCTACCGGACGCTGGAGCTCCTGGAGGAGCTCGGGCTGGTCAGCCATGCGCATCTGGGGCACGGAGCGCCGACGTACCACCTCGCGGACCGGCACCACCACATCCACCTGGTCTGCCGGGACTGCACGAACGTCATCGAGGCGGATGTGTCGGTGGCGGCCGAGTTCACGGCCAAACTGCGGGACACCTTCGGGTTCGAGACCGACATGAAGCATTTCGCGATCTTCGGCCGGTGCAAGGACTGCACACTCAAGAATTCAACTACCGAGTCGTAGGCTTAGGCATATGAAGAGCCCTCTGCTGTCCCTGCCCGGCGCCGTCCCCGCCGAGGGCGTGGACGAAGGCGTCGCCGCCCACTACGGCGATCTGTTCCGCGAACAGCGCGCCCTCGCCGACGGCACCGGCTTCGTCGATCTCTCGCACCGCGGTGTCGTCACCGTCACCGGCGAGGACCGGCTGAGCTGGCTGCACCTCCTGATCACCCAGCACGTCACCGGCCTGTCGGCCGGCGAGGCCACCGAGGCGCTGATCCTGTCGGCGCACGGTCATATCGAGCACGCGCTGTATCTGGTCGACGACGGGTCGACGACCTGGGCCCATGTCGAGCCCGGGACCGAGGCCGCGCTGATCGAGTACCTGGAGTCGATGAAGTTCTTCTACCGGGTCGAAGTCGCCGACCGGACAGGCGAGTTCGCCGTCGTCCACCTGCCCGCGGGTTCGATCGCGGAGGTGCCGGAGGGCGTCGTCGTACGCGAGACGGCGTACGGCCGTGATCTGTTCCTCCCGCGCGCGGACCTGGAGTCGTACGCCGAGAAGGCCGGCCCGGCGGCCGGAATCCTGGCGTACGAGGCCCTCCGGGTCGAGAGCCACCGCCCCCGGCTCGGCTTCGAGACCGACCATCGCACCATCCCGCACGAGCTGGGCTGGATCGGTACGGCGGTGCATCTCCAGAAGGGCTGCTACCGGGGGCAGGAGACGGTCGCCCGCGTGCAGAACCTCGGCAAGCCTCCGCGCCGCCTGGTCTTCCTCCACCTCGACGGCAGCGAGGTCCATCTGCCGCCCGCCGGCACGGAGGTCCGGCTCGCGGACGAAGGGCCCGACGGCCGCAAGATCGGTTTCGTCACGACGTCCGTACGCCACCACGAGCTGGGTCCGGTCGCGCTGGCGCTGGTGAAGCGGAACGTGCCGCTGGACGCGCGGCTGATGGCGGATACGACGGCCGCTGCGCAGGAAGTCGTCGTGGAGCCCTAGATGTAGAGCCCTAGATTTCGAGCAGGACTGTGAACGGGCCGTCGTTCGTCAGCGAGACGCGCATCCGCGCGCCGAAACGGCCCGTCCCCACCGTCGCGCCCAGGGCGCGGAGCCGGGCGACGACCTCGTCGACGAGGGGCTCGGCCACGTCGCCGGGGGCAGCGGCGTTCCAGGTGGGGCGGCGGCCCTTGCGCGCATCCCCGTAGAGCGTGAACTGGCTGATGACGAGGAGCGGGGCGTCGATGTCGCTGCACGACTTCTCGTCCTGAAGCATGCGGATCGACCAGAGCTTACGGGCGAGTTGGGCGGCCTTCTCCTTGGTGTCCTCGTGGGTGACGCCGACCAGGACGCACAGCCCCTCGCCGACGATCTCGCCGACCGTCTCACCGTCCACGACGACGCTCGCGCCGTCCACCCTCTGCACCACTGCACGCATGCACCCATGATGCCCTGCGGTCGGGAGTGGTCCGGGACGGGCTGTGTGCTCAGTTTTATTGCTCCTTAACCCCCCATCTGGGGCTGATCGGGGGCACTCATTCACATAGCGGCCACTTGGGGTGGCACGATGCTTCCACACGCCGGTCGAGGGGACGGTTGAGGCACATGAGCACACCGAGTACCGGGCAGCCGCCGACGGTCCGCGCGGCCGACGCCACGAATCTCCGGCCGCCCGCGCAGCGCACCGACAGCCCGTGGCCCTGGCCGGCCGTGGCGTCGCCCGAGCACGACCTGACCGCGTCGAGCCTGCCGGAACTGCGCACGCTGCGCCGGGACGCACAGCGGGACGAGGCGGACCTGAGCTATGTACGGCGGCTGTTGCAGGGCCGGATCGACATCCTGCGGGCGGAACTGGCCCGACGTGGCCCCGCCGGGCAGTCGTCCGTCGTCGACCGCCTCCCGGAGATCCTCACCGACGCCCCGGCCCGCCATCGCTCCTCGGCCCGCCATGTGACGCTGGGCACGCCACACAGCGAGGAGTACCGGCAGCTGGCCGCCGACATGCTCGCCGAGGTCGAACTCTCCGACCTCGGCGCACGGACGGACCTGGAACTGAACACCGCGATGGGCCGCCTCGTCCGCTACGAACAGCAGGTCTCCCGCCGCCGCCAGCGCCTCCAGCGCACGGCCGACGACTGTAGCGGGGAGATCGCTCGGCGGTATCGGGAGGGGGAGGCGCAGGTGGACGACTTGCTGATGTGACGCGGGGGATGACTCAGCAGGTCCTGTGAAGTCCGATGCGGTTCGGCAGCGCCCTGAAGGGGCGCGGGGAACTGCGCGACCAGCCACGATGGTGCCGCAGACGATCGACGGCCTATCGCGGCACTTCCAGCGGAGCGCTTAGCTGACGTGACGCGGGGGGTGCGTGCAAAAACCCGCGACACCGTCACCGTCGTGTGCCTACCGTGATCGCATGACCCGCCGCGCCGACACAGACGTCCGTCCGATCAGTGAAGCCGAGTTTCCCGACTGGCTGCGTGCAGTGAACACCGGGTTCCTGCGGCCGCCGACGCCGCCGGAGGCGGAGGTCGAGGGCCGGCGGAGTCAGTTCGAACCCGGGCGTTTCATCGGGGCCTTCGACGGCAGTCGGTGCGTCGCCACGTTCCGGTCCTTCGCGCAGGAGGTCACGGCTGTCGGCGGCAGGCCGGTCCCCGCCGACGCCGTCACGGGTGTCACCGTCACCGCCACTCACCGTCGCCGCGGTCTGCTGACCCGCATGATGACCCAGGACCTCGGCGCGGCGAAGGAGCGGGGGGACGTGGTCGCCACACTGATCGCCGCCGAGTACCCGATCTACGGGCGGTACGGCTTCGGGCCCGCCACCTGGATGAGTGAGTGGTCGGTCGACGTACCGCGGGCGGGTCTCGACCCCCGGTGGGCGGGTCCGGAGGACGGCGCGCGCATCGACCTCGTGGACGCCGAGGACGTCCGCAAGGCCGGCCCCGAACTGCATGAGCGGCTGCGCCGCGCCCAGCCCGGTGCCGTCAGCCGCGACGACCTGTGGTGGCAGCTCAACACCGGCGCCGTACGCTTCGACGAGTCGTGGACCGAACCCCACTACGCCGTGTACCGCTCGGCGGCCGGCGAGGTCGAAGGGCTGGTGTCGTACAAGTCGGACGACAACTGGCACGACAAGCAACCGCACAACACGGCCCAGGTGAACTGGCTGATCGCCGTCAGCCCGCGGGCCGAACGCACCCTGTGGCGCTACCTCTGCTCCATCGACTGGATCACGACGGTGAAGAGCGGGTGGCGGGCGCCCGATGATCTGCTTCCGTTCCTGCTTCCCGATCCCCGTGCCGCCCGGATCGTCACACTGGCGGACTGGATGTGGGTGCGGGTCCTCGATGTCGTACGGGCCCTGGAGGCGCGGACGTACGAGGGGGAGGGGACGCTCGTCGTCGACGTACGCGACGGGGACGGGTTCACCGGCGGGCGGTATCGGCTCGACGCCTCGCCCACGGGAGCTTCCTGTGCGCCCACCACCGCCTCCGCCGAACTCACCCTCGACGTAAGCGAGTTGGGCACCCTCTGGCTCGGCGACGAGTCGGCTGTGCGGCTCGCGGCGCTGGGGCGGGTCCAGGAAGAACGAGCGGGCGCCGCCAAGATGGCCGACGCCCTGCTGCGTACGTCCAGGCGGCCTTGGTGCCCGGACATGTTCTGAAGTCTCCTTCCTGCCGACGGCGACTGACTGTGCATCCGTAGCTGTGCTCTTCAGTTGTGGCTGTGCCGTTGTGTGCAGCTGTCGCTGCTGTTCAGTTGTCGGTATGGAGTTGTGGCTGTGCGTTTGGTGCAGACTGACCAGGCTCCCGGCTCCCCTCCGGAAGGGAGCCCGGCCAGCCGTTCCTGGGCGGTGCGGCCGGTGCGGTGCTCAGCCCGACTGGGCGAGCAGCATCACGATGATGACCGCTCCGATGCCGCCGAAGAGGGTGTTCCTGGCCTTGATGCCGATGGCCAGTGCGATGAAGCCGATGATGCCCATGGGGCCGTACTTCCACTCGATGAGCTGCTCGAAGGCGACGGCGAGGACGGCGAGGACGATGGCGGCGAGCGGCATGACGGTCCCTCCTTCGGGACGGGTCCGCCTTGGACGGTGAGGCGGAACCCTGCTGAGGACCGGCCACCTGGTCGAAGGATCCGACCCTGGTGGCCAACCCCCGGGAAGTTTGACCATGTTGCTCAAGTTGGCGACCAACTTCACTGTACTTATCTCCGCTTGGAAGCGTCTCATAACCACCTTTCATTGAACTGACGCAAGATGGCGAGAAGTTGTACTGTTTGGTCGTGGACCCGAAACACGCCGCCGTCAATGGACGGGCGAGGTCACAGCGGCCACAGACGTCACATCGAGACGTGGCCGACGAGCTGCGCACCCGCATCAGGTCGGGCGAGCTGCAGCCGGGCCAGCGCATGCCCACCCAGGCCAGGCTGGCCGACGAGTTCGGCGTGGAGCGGGGGGCCGTACGGCAGGCGCTGCGCATCCTCCAGTCGGAGCACCTGCTCATCAACGTCTCCAAGGGCAGCCCGGCGACCGTCGCACCCGACCTGAGCAGGGCACTGGCCGGCCCGGGAGCCCCGCCCCTGCCCACGATGGTGGCCCTGGGGCCCCGCACGGCGGCCGCCTTCGCCGCCCCGCACGTCGAGATCGACGCCCTGTGCCTGACCTCGATCAGCCTGACCCTCGCCATCGGCGAGCCACTGCGCCAGATACACGCCGGGCAGATGAAACCGGCCAAGGTCGATGTCCGCGTCCTACTGCCCAGCCGTGACATCGACCTTGCCTTCCCCGCGCCGGTGGATCCCGCCGACGACGACGCCGTGCACCGCCGCTGGTTGTCCCAGCGCAACGCCCAGGGCCAGGTGCTCCAGCACAACCTGCTGGCCCTGCGTGCCACCCACGGAATCGACGTCGACGTCTCGTTCCGCGCCCTGCCCTTCACACCGCCGGTGAAGCTGTACCTGCTCAACAACGCCGAGGCACTCTTCGCGTACTACACGCTCACGCGGCGCGAGCAGGAGGTCGAACACGAGCATCTGGAGATGTACGACGCCGAGGGCTCCCAGTCGATGCTGTTCGCCTTCGAGCAGGGCGCCGGCCTGCGTGACACGACCTTCGTGGAACAGTCCCAGCTGTGGTTCAACGCACTGTGGGAGACGATCAGTTCGGAGCTGATGCTCACGAGCTGACGTCTCCCACAGGGTGGTCTGCTGTGCGTTCGACCTCATAGAGCGGGCCTTGCGACCAGCACGGCGAGCAGGAACGCGCCGATGGAGCTGACCGTGGGGCTCTTGGCCTTGATACCGATGGTGAGCAGGAGCAGACCGAGGATGCCGATGGCGCCGAACTTCCACCGGACCATCTGTTCGATGCCGACGACGAAGACTGCTGAGATGAGGGCGAGGGCAGGCACGGTGATTCCCCCTTCGGGCTTCCTGGGCGGGGCGGACGAGGAGGCAAACATTCTGCCAACTTGACCAACTTGGCAACCAACTCTGACTATAGTGTGCCCACTTGGCAGCCATCTCAAAACAACTTCCGGACAACTCCCCATGGCTGGATAGGAGTTGTAGCGTTTGGTCGTGACCCAGGAGAACGTGGCAGTGAACGGCAACAGAATGTCGTCCCAGGAGATCGCCGACACCCTGCGGGAGCGGGTCCGCGGCGGTGAACTCAAGGCTGGGGACCGCCTGCCCACCCAGGCCGAACTCGCGGAGGAGTTCGGCGTGGAGCGCGGCACCGTGCGCCAGGCCCTGCGGGCACTCCAGGAGGAAGGCCTCCTGAACAACGTCAGCAAGGGCAGCCCGCCCCGGATCGCGGTCCCCGCCCCGGCCCGCGGCGAGCCCCAGCCGACGATGGTCGGGCTGGCGCCGCGGCTGACGGAGGCGTTCGCGGAGCCGCATGTGCGGATCGACGCGGCCTGTCTGACCGCCGAGAGCCTGATGCTGGCCATGGGCGAGCCGGTTCGCCGGATCCACGAGGGCACCGCCCGCCCGATCTCGATCGACGTGCGCATCCTGCTGCCCTCGCGGGACATCACGCTGGCGTTCCCGGCGCCGGTCGACGGTGACGACGAGTCGGTCCACCAACGCTGGCTGTCCATGCGCAACGCCCAGGGCCACGTCCTGCGGCACAACCTGCTGGCCCTGCGCTCCTCGCACGGCATCGACGTAAACGTCGCCTTTCGCGCGCTGCCTTTCACACCGCCGGTGAAGCTGTACCTGCTCAACGGGACGGAGGCGCTGATCGCGTACTACATGATCACGCGTCGCGAGGAGCCGACGGACAGCGGCATGCTCGAGATGTACGGCACTCTCGGCACGGAGTCCCTCCTCTTCTCCTTCGTTCAGGGGGCCGACCAGCGTGACGCCGCGTTCGTCGAACAATCCCAGAAGTGGTTCGACGCACTCTGGGGAACCATTACTACGGACCTGACCCTCCCCTGACCGATGCCCCCGCCGGCCCCCGGCGTCGCTCGAAGTGCGGCGGTGAACCAGGAGAACGTGGCAGTGAACGGCAACAGAAGCTCGTCCGCGGAGATCGCGGACGTCCTGCGCGAACGGATCCAGGCCGGTGACCTGAAAGCGGGAGACCGTCTGCCCACCCAGGCCGAGCTGGTCGAGGAGTTCGGCGTGGACCGCGGCACGGTCCGGCAGGCGTTGCGCATCCTCCAGTCGCAGCACCTGCTCACCAACGTGAGCAAGGGGAGCCCGCCGAGGGTGGCCGAGGTCCAGGCGGAGCCGCAGCGGTCCAGGGCGGCCCGGGTGGTCCTGATCTCCTATCTGAAGGAGGCGTTCCGGTCGCCCGAGGTGCGCATCGACGCCATCTCCTTCACGGCGGAGACCCTGATGTGGGCACTCGGCGAGATGTGCACGGCCGTGGCCAGGGGCGAGGTGCACCCCAAGTCCGTCGAGGTGCGCTGTCTGCTGCCGGGGCCCGACGTGGTCCTGCCCTATCCCGATCCGGTGGACCGGCCGGAGCTCAGAGGGGAGGTGCACAGGAAGCTGAAGGCGCAGATCGAGGAGCAGCAGAAGGTGATCGACTTCTATCTCTCCTCCGTCATGCGTGATCGCGGCATCGAAACGAAGCTGGCCTTCCGGTCGCTGGCGTTCGTGCCCTCGGTGAAGCAGTACGTGCTGAACGGCACGCTGGCACTCCAGGGCAACTACCAAGTCGCCAGGCGCTCCTACGAGGATCTGCCCGGCGAGGAGGCGTTCGAGGTCTTCGACGTCAGCGGGTTCAAGTCGATGCTGTTCGAGTTCCGACGCGACAGAGGAGGACAGGACGCGGAGATCGTGCAGGACACGAAAGAGTGCTTCGATGCCCTCTGGGAATCGAACGCTCCGCGACACACACTCAGCTAGTGACTCCTGAGACTGGACGGGCCGACCTGGTGACGAGAGCTGCCGAGGAACTTCGGGAACTGGTCGAGCGCACACGGTATGTCCTCTTCGACTTCGACGGACCGATCTGTCGGCTGTTCCACGGTTATCCGGCCACGGAGATAGCCCGGGCTCAGGTGAAGTGGCTGAAGGATCAGGGGCGGGACGGCCTGCTCACCGAGGAGGAACGTTTCAGTCAGGATCCTCACGGTGTGCTGAGCACGTTCGCCGCGCGATACCCGGGCAGCGACCTGCTCACCGACCTCGAAGAGCACCTCACCCGGCACGAGTTGCGGGCGGCGAGGGTCGCATGGCCGACCGTGTACGCCGATCCGCTGATCCAGACCTGGGTGGCGGTCGGGGCTCAGCTGGCCATCGTGACCAACAACTCGGCCCGTACGGTGACGAAGTACCTGCACGACAGGGGGCTCTTCTCCTGCTTCACCCCCCATATCTACGGCCGTACGGCGCGGGAAATGCACTTCCTCAAGCCGCATCCCGAGACCCTGAACCGCGCCCTGCGGGCGATGGGAGCGGCGCCGGAGGCCTCGCTGATGATCGGGGACACCGACTCCGACGCCAACGCCGCTCGCGCTGCCGGCGTCCGGTTCCTGGGCTACGCGAGTAGCGCGCGGGCGGTGCGCCGGATGCGGGACGCCGGGGTTCCGGAGCGGGACATCATGAACTCGCTGGAGCCACTGCTGAATGCCGTGCGTGCCGTGAAGCATTCCTGAGCCTCCGTCCCCTCGGCCCTCAGGCCTGGAGTGTCAGCAGCAGACAGGTCACGGCGAGGAGGAAGGCGGGCGACACTTTGATGACCGTTCGCAGTCCAATTGGCCGCGTCCAGGCGGCCAGTGGAGTCCAACGGCCGTACCGCCTCCCTGTCACCTGCTGAACTTCAGTCGCCGGGTAACTCACCGGCACCTGCGGCCACTTCGGGCGCTCTGTCGTTTCCATGGGTCCCCCACCAAGTTCTCGACAACTGTCCTACCAATTGGACTGGTTCTGTCTGACTGGACTGTTCCCGGCCTGATTGATCCGCTAACCAACCGTCCAATAGTTGGGGTGTATTGACGGTAAGTGGTGCCACGGTGGCATGAAGGCGGTAGCTTCTGCGTGTGGGTACTTCGGAGAGTGACGAGGGCGGCGGCCGTCAGTTCCGCCTCGTGCGCAACCACTTGATGGAGCGCATGCGGGACGGGACGTACGGTGAGGGTTCCAAGCTGAAGACGCAGCGTGAGCTGGCCGAGGACCTGGGTGTCTCACGTGACGTCGTCCAGAAGGTGTTCAGCCAGTTGGTCGACGAGGGCTACATCGCGACCAAGCGAGGCAGCCACAGCTGGGTGGTGCGGTTGCCGCGCAGCACGAAAGGGGAACCCACCCTCTACGACTCCATCGACAGGGCGTTCGGTGAGCCCGAGGTGTCACTGGATGTCGCGTCGCTCACCAGTGAGTCGTTCGTCGGGCATTTCAGGGCGCAGGTGGAACGCGTCGAGGCCGGGGAGCTCGCGCCCCGCCGGGTGGCGGTCCGGATGATGCTTCCCTCCGAGAGCACGGACCTGCCGTATCCCCGGGCGCCGAAGGACCCGAAGGACGACGAGCGGGTCCGGGAGCGCTGGCGGAACAGGGCCCGGGTGCATGTGGCGGAGATGGGGGACTACTGCGAGCGGCTGAGGGTCGGGGGGGTCGACGCCGCCCTCGAGGTCCGCAGGGTGACGATCTGGACGCCCACCTTCAAGCTCTACCTGTTCAACGGCGGTGAAGCGCTCACGGGGCTCTACGAGCCGGTGAAGGGGCCGATCCGGCTCGATGACGGCACCATGATCAAGGAAGCGATCGACGTCAAGGGTGTCGGAGTCAGCCTGACCAACTTTGCGAAGACCGGCGGAGTCGATGGCGGCGCGGGCTACGGCAATTACCGAGCGTGGTTCGACGCGTACTGGAATGTGCTCGCAGAGAGGCCGGAACGCGACTCAAAGCCGGCAGGCCAGGGGCAGTAACCGCCACTTCCGGCAAAGGGTGTCCGCATCGTGGTCAAACGTGAGAACCGTCACCACCTGAAGTACGCTCCCCGCTCATGCGGCTCAATCTGCCCCACCGACCCCAGGAAGCGCTCGTGCGCTTCTTCGCCGGGCGGCGCCGCATGGCCGTCGGCGACGTCGTCGTCGGGCACCACAACAGCAACCACATCCTCCCGCTGGGGCAGCCCCTGGCGTATCTGCTGGGGATGGGCTCCGGGCGGATGCGAGCCAAATTCCGGGTGCCCTTCGAGACAGTTGAGGTCGTGCCCCGAATCTGGCGGGAGTCCGACGTGCTGCACGTGGTGAGCGGGTGGATGGACGACGTCCCGTGCTGTCTCCGGGACTTCGGTGATTGGTCACTGCATGCCTATGTCCCGGGCCGGTCCCTGTCCGAGAAGACGGGACGGGAGCCGGTCGGCGAGGAGCGGATCGCGGAGTTGGCCGGGTTCTTCGCCCGGTTGGCCGACGTACCGGCCGACGCCCTTCCGGCCCGTCCGGCCAATTGGCCCGAGAGCGGCGACAGTCAGGGTTTCCTGCACCGGCTGGCCGACTACACCGAGCATCAGGTCCACCGGCGCAACCGGCCCCGCTTCGGCGGGCTCTTCGACGCCCTGGAGATCCCGCCCGGCATGGTGGACCGATTCGTGCGCTCCAGGCCGCAGCTCACCCGGCGCCCCTTCACCCTGCTGCACACGGACGTCCACCGGGCCAACGTGATCTTGACGCCGACCGAGAACGGCGAACGGCTCCTGGTGCTCGACTGGGAACTCAGCCTGTACGGCGACCCGTTGCACGACCTGGCGACGCACGTGGTCCGCATGGGCTACTCCGAGTCGGAGCGGAAGCTGGCGATCGAGTGCTGGGCCGAGGCGATGAAGCAGGCAGGGCACGCGCCGCTGACGGTCGGTCTGGACCGGGATCTCGACACCTACGAGGGCTTCGAGCGCGTCCAGTCGGTCTTTCCGGACGTGATGCGGGCCGCCCTCGCACTGCCGGACGAGCCGGACACGAAGGCCTTCGTCACGGCCGCGGGCCAGGTGCGCCGGGCTCTGCACCGGGCTTGGGAGTGGCTGAACCCGGAGAGCAAGCCCGTCGACGAGGCCACGGCCGTGGGCGCGCTGCGTGAGTGGCATGCCGTGGACAGTGCCGCCGGACCCGTCGCCGAGACGGACTCCGTGCGGTCCGGCGGCCGGCGGAGCAGAGACGGGAACGGGTGGTGTCCGGACGCGGACCGGCCCAGAGGCATCCGGCTCACCGCAGGACGGGAACCGGATCCGCTGACGGGCCGGCCGATGAGCACCGAGGCGATGGAGCCCCTGGAGAGCCTGGAGCGGCATGTCTGTTGAGGTCGACGAGGCGAGCGAAGTCCGGTCGCTGCTCGACGGAGTGCGTGGTGTCCTCTTCGACTTCGACGGACCCGTCTGCCGGCTCTTCCCCAACGGCTCCTCGCGGCGCGTCGCCGATGAGGTCCGGACGCTCGTGTCCGAGGCGGGCGCGGACGGTCTGCTGACGGCCGCAGAGGAGCGGGACAAGGATCCGCACGCCGTCCTGCGTGCCGTGCACCGGGCGGGGTGGGACGACACGGACCTCGTCGGGACTCTGGAGGAGACGGTCACCGAGGGTGAGCTGTACGCCGCTCGGCAGAAGCCGGAGCTCACCCCGGACGCGGGCCGGCTCATCCGGAGGCTGGCCGAGCGCGGGCTGGGACTCGCCGTGGTCACCAACAACTCGGCCCGGGCGGCGTCGTACTACCTCGACTCGAAGAAGCTGCGGGGCTGCTTCACCGCCGTTCACGGGCGCACCCGCGACATCGACCGGATGAAACCCGACCCCGACGTCGTGAACCGGGCCCTGGACAGCCTCGGTCTGTTCAGCCATGAAGCGCTGATGATCGGTGACTCCCGGGTGGACGCGGAGGCGGCGGAGAAGGCGGGGGTTCTCTTCGTCGGGTACGGCCGTAACAAGCGCAAGGAGGCGGACTTGCGACGCGCGGGAGCCAAGTGGGTCCTGAGCTCGTATGCTCGACTCCTTGATGAGGAGTGACGACGCGGCACTCGAATCCGTGGGGCGCACCCGCCGGCGTGCGAGGGAAATCGCCGGGGACCAGCCTCTGCACGGACCGCTCGCCGGGTACCACCACGAGGCGTACGCCTTCCCGCACCACGGCGTGCCCGGCGCACGCCGAATGAAGCTGCGGGAACCACGGCCGAACGTGATCTGGTTCGACCGCAGGGCCTTCGACGAGGTGGAACTGCTGACCGCCCTGGCCGACCGGGTCCGCGGCATTCCGGACGTGATCCGCGTGGGGTCCGCGACCCTGCATCAGTTCATAGAGGGGCAGACCCTCGGCTCCCGCTTCGCCGCGGGGACGGAGATACCGAACGCCGTCGTCGCACAGCTCATGGGCCTGGTACGGGACCTGGCCGCGATACGGCCCGACTCCCTCCCCGTGGAATGGCGCGTTCCCGCTGAGGACCGGGAGGCGGACGGTGACAGCCGCGGATTCCTGGCACGGCTGGTGCACTTCGCCGAGGAGCAGGTGTACGCGCGCAACGAGCACAGGTTCGGCACGCTCTTCCGGGACCTCGGAGTCGACGCGAACGCCTTCAAACGCTTACGGCGGCACCTGGACGGGGTCGCGGAGCGCCCGTTCCATCTCCTCCACGGCGATCTGCGCCGGGAGAACCTGATCCTCGATCCCTCCGGCCGGCTGTGGACCATCGACTGGGAACTGGCGGTCTTCGGGGACCCGCTCTACGACCTGGCGACGCACCTGTATCTGACGCGCTATCCCGAGGGCCAGCGTCGCCGGATGGCCGAACTCTGGACGGCCACCGTCGAGGACGCCGCCGCGGGCGCCTCCCGGCACTGGCAGGAGGACCTGCCGCGCATCCTCGGCTTCAAGCGCGCCCAGTCCGTCTTCACCGACGTCATCAGAGCCGCACTCGACCTGGCGGACGGCGCTCCCCTGCGGGCGACGGTGCCCCTGTTGTGCGAGGTGCTGCGGGACGGCGCCGTACCTCTGGGCCTGTCCGCGGTGCCGACGCCGTGCGAGACCGCGGTGGCCCTGACGCGCTGGCGCCGCGGCTACGCTTCGTAGCCATGAGCACCGGCAACGCGGGCCTGCGCGAGCGCAAGAAGCAGCGGATGTACCAGTCCGTGTCGGACATCGCCATCCGGCTGTTCCTGGAGAAGGGCTTCGATGCCGTCTCCGTCGCCGAGATCGCCGCCGCGGCCGAGATCTCCAAGCCGACCCTGTTCCGGTACTTCCCGGCGAAGGAGGACCTCGTCCTGCACCGGATCGCCGATCACGAGGACGAGGCCGCGCGGGTCGTCGCCGGGGAGCCGAAGCCGCTTGTCGCTCTGCGGCGGCACTTCCTGGACGGGCTGGAGCGGGGCGATCCCGTCACCGGGCTGAACGACCATCCCGAGGTGCTGGCGTTTCATGGGCTGCTGTACGGGACTCCGTCCCTCGTCGCCCGGGCGTACGCCCATGTCGAGCGGTCGGAGGCGGCGCTGGCCGAGGTGCTCGGCGGGGATCTGGACGCCCGGCTCGCCGCGGGGCAGATCATGGCGGTGCGGCGGATCCTCGCGCTGGAGAACTGGCGGCGGATTGCGGGAGGGGAGTCGGTGGAGGACGTACGGCGGGATGCCGTGGTGGCTGCCGAGCGGGCGTTTGCGCAGTTGGAGCGTGCGTTGCCGCATCTCGCGTGAGGTGAGACCGGGTAAGAAATGTTACTCGGTAACGTTATTCCGGTACGCTCGCTGGAATGACGTCACCCGACCCCGCCCTCCAGAACTCCCTCCGTCTCGAACGCGCCCACCACGACCGCTGCCGTACCGCCCTCGCCGCCATGGTCGACGGCGCCCAGGAACAGGTCGTCACCGGCGAGGACGTCTCCGCCTCCGGTGCCGACGCCGAAGTGCTCGGGTATCGGTTGCGCAGCCAGGCCAAGGAGATGCGTGAACTGCCCGAAGGGCCCTTGTTCTTCGGTCGGTTGGATTTCCGGACCGACAGCGAGCACGGCGGGCAGCACTATCACGTCGGGCGGCTGCGGATCACCGAGCACCCTGCCGCCCCGCCCCTCGTCGTCGACTGGCGCGCGCCCGTCTCCCGGGCCTTCTACCAGGCCGGTGCCCGTGACCCGCAGTCCGTCGTGGTGCGTCGGCGCTTCGGGTGGGCGCCCGGCAGCCGCGGTGACTCCGCCGACCTGACCGGGCTGGAGGACGAGCACCTGGGGCGGGGCGAAGAGCGCGTCAGTGGCATCGTCACCCGCGAGATCGAGCGGCCCCGCGTCGGGCCCATGCGGGACATCGCGGCGACCATCCAGCCCGAGCAGGACGATCTCGTACGAGCCGATCTCGCCGCGTCGGTGTGCGTGCAGGGCGCCCCGGGGACCGGGAAGACCGCCGTCGGTCTGCACCGCGCCGCCTACCTGCTCTACACCCACCCGCAGCGCATCCGGCGCGGCGGACTGCTCATCCTCGGGCCCAACCGCACGTTCCTCTCGTACATCTCCGAGGTGCTGCCCGCCCTCGGCGAGACCGGCGTACGGCAGTCGACGCTCATCGACGAGATCGCCCGGCATCCGGTCAGCGGTGCCGACGAGCCGCCTGCCGCCGCTCTCAAGCACGACGCACGGATGGCCGACGTCCTGCGGCGTGCGCTGTACGCGCGCGTGGCCATCGAGAGCGCCGACTCCCTTGCCGTACCGGACGGTTCGTACCGGTGGCGCGTCTCCGCCGACGAGCTGTCGCGGATCGTCGCCGGTGTGCGCGCCGAGCAGCCGCCGTACGTCATCGGGCGGGAGCGGGTGCGGACGAGGATCGTGGAGCGCATTCGGGCGCAGGCCGAGCGGCGGGCCGGGGCGGTGCCGGGCGCCTGGGTGCGGAAGATCGAGCGGGCGCGGGCGATCGGCGCGCACCTGGACGCCGTATGGCCACGGGTGCGGCCCGAGGAGGTCGTCGCCGAACTCCTCGGTGATGCGGACGTGTTGGCGTGCGCCGCCGACGGGCTGTTCGACGCCGACGAGCAGAAGGCGCTGCTGTGGACGCGGCCGCCGCGTTCGTGGAAGTCGGCGCGCTGGTCGGCCGCCGATCTCGTGCTGCTCGACGAGGTCGCCGGGCTGATGGAGCATCCCCAGGGGTACGGCCATCTCGTCGTCGACGAGGCGCAGGACCTCTCCCCGATGGAGTGCCGGGCCATCGCCCGCCGGGCGTCCTTCGGGTCGCTGACCGTGCTCGGGGACCTGGCGCAGGGGACCACGCCGTGGGCCGCGCGGTCCTGGCCGACGCTCCTCGCCCACCTCGGGAAACCCGACGCCGCCGTGGTGCCGCTCACCATCGGGTTCCGGATGCCGCGGGCCGTCGTAGGCCTGGCGAACCGGCTGCTCGCACGGCTCGACGTCGAGGTGCCGGCCGCCCGGTCCCTGCGCGGGGACGGGGAGTTGGGCTTCCGGGAGGTGCCACCCGGTGAGCTGCCGGGGGCCGTCGTGGACGCCGTACGGAGTGCGCTCGGCCATGAAGGCTCCGTCGGAGTCGTGGCCGCCGAGGTGGACGTGGACCGGGTGCGGGCGGCGCTCGGGGCGGCCGGGATCGCGGTGGGCGGGGCGGAGGAGCTCGGTGCCCGGGTGTCCGTCGTCCCCGCGAGCGTCGTCAAAGGGCTCGAGTACGACCATGTCGTCGCCGTCGAGCCCGCGACGATTGCGGAGGCGGAGGAACGCGGGCTGCACCGGCTGTACGTCGTGCTGACGCGGGCGGTGTCACGGCTGGAGGTGGTGCACGGGCGGCCGTTGCCGTTCTAGGGCCCCGGCCGCCCGCCGCCCGACCTAAAGCCCGCTCACAGACCTCTGGAACAGGCTTTAGACGCCTTCCAGCAGCGGGATCAACTGCTCCTCCTCGTACGTCAGATGTGCCTCCAGCTCGGTCGCCAGGCGTTCGATCTCGGCGCGGGCGGCCGCTCCGTCGGTGTCGGAAGGCACTCCGTCGGAGGACACCGCGGCGCGCAACTCCTCCACCACCGCGGCGATCCGCTCGTGCTCCTCGCGCAGCCGGGCCAGGACGGGGGCGGACTCGGGGTTGCGGTCGGCGAGGACCGGGAACATGCCCAGGTCCTCGCCGGTGTGGTGGTTGTGCAGGCCGTGACAGAAGGTCAGGCAGTTGACGCGGAGCTGGGCGCCGAGGGCGGTGCCGTCGGCCATCTCCTTGCGGATCAGGGCGAGTTCGCGGCGGAAGCCGTCATGGACGACCTTGATCGCCTCGCCGAAGGAGCCGGCCCTGATGTTCGGCGGGCCGTCCTGGGCGAGCTCGTGGAGGGCGACCACGGGCAGCACCCGGCCCGCCTTCTCCTGGTACGCCGCCCAGCCCGGGTCCGTGTCGACGGCCCGCGCGAACGCCTCGTCCCGCTCCTCGCCTTCAAGGATCTCGGCCCGTGCGGGATAGGTGAACGCACCGCTCTCGACGGTGACTTGAGGGTTCGCGAGGAGGTTGTGGTACCAGGCGGGGTGCCGGGAGGATCCGCCGGCCGAGGCGATGACCAGGACACGGTCGGCGCCGTCGGGGAGGAAGCCGAGGGGGGTGGTGTGCGGGGTGCCGGTGCGGGCTCCGGTGGTGGTCAGCAGGAGGAGCCGGGCGCCTTCGAACCAGCCGCCCACAGCGCCGTTGTTGGCGCGGAACTCGTCGATGATCTGTTGGTTGAAGTCGTTGGGCATACGTCTCTTTCTCGATCGCTGATGCGCCCATGCGGATGCATGGGCGGGAGATACGGCGAAGAGAAAGAGAAGGCGGGCTTCTCGCCCGCGGTGGCCTCACTCAGAGGCCGGGCACCCAACTCGCTCACGGCACAAGGCCGACCCGGCAGTCATGGAGGGGACGCTAACCGGGGGAGAGGATGCGCGGCAAGCTCATTTGTCCGATCCTGTTGAACGATGCTCCTATTTCTCGATGTGGACGGGACGTTGATCCCGTTCGGGGCGACCTGGCCGTACCCGGAGTACGAGGCACGGTTCGCGCTGCCGGAAGGCGCCGGCCATCCGCTGCTGCCCCGCGTCGACCCCGGGCTCGGGGCGCGGCTCGCGGCGCTGGACTGCGAGCTGGTGTGGGCCACGACCTGGATGGACGACGCGAACCAGTGCCTGGCGCCCTGGCTCGGCCTGCCCCCGCTGCCGCTGGTCGACTGGCCGGACGACGACGGGGACGGGAGCAAGCCGCGGGGGCTGCACTGGAAGACCCGGCCACTCGTGGCCCGGGCGGACGGACGGCCCTTCATCTGGGTCGACGACGAGATCACCGACCTGGACCGGGCGTGGGTCGCCGCCCATCACCCCGTACGGGCGCTGCTGCACCGCGTCGATCACCGGTACGGGCTCACCGACCGGGACTTCGCGGCACTGGCGGAGTGGATCAACGGCGGCCCAGCAGCTCGGTGACCCGGATGAACCCGTCCGTGCCGTGCCCTGCCAAGTACCCACAAAAAAGTGGGTACTCCAGGGCGGTGCCGGCGGGAGTTCTTCGGTACGCCGACGCTAGTACGCGGGGTTACTCCCGCTGTCAGACGACCTCGGCGCTCTCGCCCGGCACCGTGTTTCACATGAATCCGAGCCTGAAACTGAGCCGTCCCGCACGCCGGGCTTCCGTTGTCGTCCATGTCGTCGCCTCGGCGAGCTGGCTCGGGCTCACGCTCGGGCTGCTCGCGCTGGCGGTCACCGCGATCACCACCGGGTCCGCGGTGACCGTCGAGGCATCCGTCCGGGCCATGCAGCTGTTCGCCGACTGGCTGCTGCTTCCCGTCGCGTTCCTCACGCTTCTCAGCGGCCTGCTGCTGTCCCTGGGTACCCCGTGGGGACTCGCACGGCACCGCTGGGTCTACGTCAAGTTCTGGCTGACCCTGGCCACGATCGCCGGCACCACCTTCGCGCTGCGCCCCGGCCTGAGCTCCACGGTCGACGCCGTCGCCGCGAGCGGGTCCGTGACCGACACTACGGACATCGTGATGGGGCCGATCGTCTCCCTGACCGCCTATGTCTTCATGACCGTGATCTCGATCCTCAAGCCGTGGGGGCTGACCCGGCGGGGCCGGAACCTGCGGGCACCCGCCCGTCGTCCGGTGGACGCCGAGCGGGTGCGTCAGACTGCCTAGTGTCCTGTCTCGGACAAGTCCGGGCAGGGATTTGTACTCTCGTAGGAGTGGCGAGCAACGGGACGTCAGATGGTGTCGAGGTCCCGGTCCTTGGTCTCGGGCAGGGCCAGGGCGCACAGCAGCGAGAGCAGGGCCATGCCGCTCATGAACCAGCCGCCCACGGAGGCGCTGTAGTTCTCCGCCAGCGCCGTGACGATGAGCGGGGCCGCGGCGCCGCCGAGCACACCGCCGAGGTTGTAGGAGAAACCGGCGCCGGAGTAACGCATCCGGGTGCCGAACAGCTCGGGCATGTAGGCGCCCGCGGGGCCGTAGATGATGCCCATGCACAGCAGGGCACCGCTCAGCGCCACGGCGATGAGGGCGTAGTTGCCGGTGTCGAGCAGCGGGAACAGCACCGCGCCCCAGACGACGCCGAAGGCCGCGCCGCCGACGATGAGCCGACGCCGGCCCAGCCGGTCCGACCAGCGCGCGACGGCGTACGTGGACACGCCCAGGACCGTCACCGCGACGAGGGTGAGCAGGAGCATGTGGTTTTTGGGGATGCCCAGGTCGCCCGTCGTGTACGTCATGCAGTAGGTGGCGGCCGTGTAGAACATCACGTACACGACCGTGATCATCCCGGCGCCGAGCAGCATCTCTCTGGGGTGCTTGCGGAACGCCTCCGCCAGCGGTGCCTTGGCGGTCTCCCGCCGGTCGGTGACCTTCGCGAAGGCCGGCGTCTCGGCGATCTTGAGGCGGATGACCAGGCCTACGGCGACGAGGACGAAGGAGATCAGGAACGGGATCCGCCAGCCCCAGCTCTCGAAGGCGTCGTCGTCCAGCAGCGAGGACATCAGCAGGAAGGTGAGAGTGGCGACGAAGTAGCCCACGGGAGAACCCATTTGGGGCGCCGCCGCGTACAGGCCGCGTTTCTCCCTCGGCGCGTGTTCCACCGCGAGCAGCGCCGCGCCGCCCCACTCGCCGCCGAGGCCGAGGCCCTGGATCAGGCGCAGCAGCACCAGCAGGACCGGCGCCGCGACGCCGAGGGTGTCGTAGCCGGGTAGGAGTCCGATCAGGCCGGTGGACAGGCCCATCATCAGCAGGGAGACGACCAGGACGGCCTTGCGGCCCACGCGGTCGCCGTAGTGGCCGAAGATCGCGGCACCCAGCGGGCGAGCCGCGAAGCCGACCGCGAAGGTGGACAGGGTCGCCAACGTGCCTGCGGTCTCAGAGAGTCCGGGGAAGAAGGCGTCGTTGAGGACGAGCGCGGCCGCGGTTCCGTAGATGTAGTAGTCGTAGAACTCGATGGCCGTGCCGATGAAGCTGGCCGTGGCGATCCGGCGCATGCCGGTCGGGGATACGGCGGGGGCGGTACCGGACTGGGCGGGGCCGGGGGGTGCGGCTGAAGCCATGGCTGGCCTCCGGAAGGAGCGGTGAGGGACAGGACGCCGTCGCAGAATGCGAACAGGGTGTGAACGTAAGCCGACGGGTGTCTCCCGCTCCTTGTCCGGCCGGACAGCTCTCGGGCGGGCGTTGTGTCCGCTACGACAGGCTCCGCGCCGCTCCTGCCGTGCTCAGGGCCCCCGGAAAGGCCGCCGCGTCCCGCTCCCTCAGGTCCAGGCGCAGCTGGAGCATGGCCGCCAGCCGGTGCTCGGGGTCGTCGAGGTCGAGGCCGGTCAGCGCCACGGCCCTGCGGATGCGGTAGCGCAGGGTGTTGGGGTGCACGTTGAGCTGCTTGGCCACCGCCCCGACGTCCCCGAAGCCGTCGAGGTAGAGCAGCAGCGACCGGGCCAGCTCGGTGCCCTGGGTGCGGTCGCGGTCGGCGAGGGCGGCCACCGCGGGGAAGCGGAGCCGCGGCGCCTGGTCGAGCAGCTCCAAGGTGTCCCGGACGAGCAGGGCGGGGGCGAGCCGGGCGTGGGTGCCCACGGCCACTTCGGGGGTACGGCCGAGCAGTTGCAGCGCGCGATGGCCGCGCAGCTTGACGGACGGGATGTCGGCGAGACGTTCGGCGCGACCGGCGACGACCGCCTGGACCGGCGTTCCGGTCAGCCGGCGCAACGTGGTCACCAACTCCTCGGCCCAGCGCACGAGAGGCGCTTCCTCGGCGGGCGTCGGCAGGATGGCGTAGAGCTGACCGCAGGCGTGGACGACGAGGGCGTTGTCGCGATGGGCGGCGGCATGCACGGACATCACGCCCGCGGCCTCGGCACGCCGCGCGTCCGCCCGTACGGCGGTGGCGTCGCCCTGCTCGCGCAGGTCCACGGCGATCACGTCGGCCTCGGCCGCCGGGTCGATGCCCAGGTGGGCGGCGAGCGCGGCGGCGTCGAAGCGGCCGGTCAGCAGCCCATGGCTGAGCTCCTCACGGGAGGCGAGCCGGGCCCGGGCGTCGCCCTGGAAGTAGTGGTCGACGAGTTGGGTCGCGGCGATCCGGGCGGCGCCGCGCAGCAGCTCCGGCGCCCGTTCGGCGAGCGGCCGGTCGCCCTCCTGCACCCAGATCGTGCCGAGCGGCCGGCGCCCGGCGTTGATCCCGATCACCAGCCGCCGCCGGGCACCCAGCTCCGGCTGCTCGGCGACCATGACGACCTCCTCGCCGGCCCGGACGCGCTGGTAGACCCCGAGCCGCCGCAGCAGCGCCAGATAGGGCTCCGGGCAGCTGCGGCCGAGGATGGAGCGGCGGCGCAGTTCGTCGGCCTCGTCGCCGGAACCGGCGTACGCGACCACCCGGTGGGCGCCGTCCTCGACGCTGACCACGCCCTGGGTGAGCGTCGCCACGGTCTGCGCCAGGGAGAACAGATCACGGCCCGGCGCGAAGGTGTCGGCGGGTGCCGCCAGTGCCGCCCGTATCTCCGCCTCCGCACGGTCCCAGCGCAGCCCCAGCGGCAGGCCGAGCACGGCGACCCCGGCCTCCTCGGCCGCCGCGCCCACCGCATCCGGCAGCTCATCGCCGACGATCCGCACCGCGACGGCCACGGCGCCCACGGCTCCGGCCGCCGTCACCATCGCCGCCGCCTCCGTCTCGCGCGCCCCGACCGCCAGCACCAGGGCGCCGGCCGCCCCGTCGAGCGGCTCGCCCGGCTCGGCGATGACCACGTCGGCGATCTCGCCGTCGAGGGGCCCGCAGCACACCGGCCCTGACGACAGGACATCGGCGAGACGGCGCACCACGGCATCGACGGCTGCCCGGGCCGGGGCGAGGGCAGCGGTGGTCTCCAGCGGGGTGTCGGTCATTCCGGCAGGGTAAACGGCGAAACTGTCACCTCGGCGGGACCGGACGGTCGTGGACGTTGTGCTCGGGCACGGCCGAACGGGCGTGGCGTGGCGCACTTTTGCAAGCGGCTGCTTGCAATAGTTAGCGCGGGTGGTGCAAGGTGGAGGCATGGCATCGCTCAACGTCGGCAATCTCGGTGAGTACCTGCGCGAACAGCGGCGCACTGCGCAGCTGTCGCTCAGGCAGCTCGCCGACGCCGCCGGGGTGTCCAATCCGTATCTGAGCCAGATCGAGCGCGGGCTGCGCAAGCCGAGCGCGGAGGTGCTTCAGCAGGTCGCCAAGGCGCTGCGGATCTCCGCGGAGACGCTGTACGTCCGGGCCGGGATCCTCGACGCCGAACGGGATCGTGACGAGGTGGAGACGCGCGCCGTCATCCTCGCCGATCCCACGCTGAACGAGCGGCAGAAGCAGGTGCTGCTCCAGGTCTACGAGTCCTTCCGCAAGGAGAACGGATTCGAGGCCGGCGGCGGCGAGGCGGAGAAGGGCCGCGATGACGCGGTTGATCCAGACCCTCAGGACATAGCGGACGACGACGCTCAGGACGACGACGCTCGGGACGACGCCCGACCCGGCGACACCGCCGTACGCGGCATCCGCACGGCCGGCGGCAGCGACGCCGCCCCGCAGCAGTCGGCAGGCTGACGTGACCCGGCACCTCGCCGACTGACCCGCGGGACCCAAAACCCTCAAGCGCAAGTGATCCGGGAGGACCATCACCATGGCCATCACCGACGACCTCCGTAAGACCTTCAGCGACCCGACGCCGTTCTACTTCGCCGCCGGCACCGCCGACCTGGCCCTCCAGCAGGCCAGGAAGGTGCCGACCCTGGTGGACCAGCTGCGCGCCGAGGCGCCGGCTCGCATCGAGGCCGTACGCAACACCGACCCGAAGGCCGTCCAGGAGCAGGCCGCCGCCCGCGCCAAGGAGGTCGGCGCCCGGGTCAAGGGGACGCAGGAGAACGTCCAGACCAAGGTCAACGGCTTCATCGGCTCGCTGGACGCCGACATCAAGAAGCTCGGCAGCACCCTCGACGCCGACCTGAAGAAGCTCGGCGAGACCGCCCAGGACATCGCGCTGCGCTCCGTCGGCGTCGCCGCCGAGTACGCCGTCAAGGCCCGCGAGACCTACGAGAAGGTCGCCGAGCACGGCGAGCAGGCCGTGAAGACCTGGCGTGGCGAGGCCGCCGAGGAGATCGAGGAGCTCGCCGTGGTGGTCGAGCCCAAGGCCGAGCCGGTCGAGGTCAAGGAAGAGGCGAAGCCCGCCGCGGCCACCGAGGCCAAGGCCGAGCCCGCCCCGGCCAAGAAGACCGCGGCGAAGAAGGCCACTCCGGCCAAGAAGACCACGGCCAAGAAGACGACGCCGCCGGCCAAGTAGGGCGGGCGGATACGTCCGTCGAGCGATAGAGCGATAACGGGTCGGGCACTCCTTGAGTGCTCGGCCCGTTCTGCGGGTAGCGGCTTTCCGGTTGCGGGTACGGTGACCGCGTAGGGACTAACCGAGTCGGGTGGTGGACGTAGTGCTGATGCAGGGGTTCGCAGGGTTCATGTGGCTGCTGAGCATGGCCCTGATCCTTTTCAGCGGCTTCGCTCTCATTGACGCCGCTGTGCGCCGCGAGGACGCCTATCGAGCGGCCGACAAGAAGACCAAGCCGTTCTGGCTGATCATCCTCGGGATCGCCTTCGTGGTGAACCTGATCTTCAACATCCTGTCGTTCCTGCCGATCATCGGCCTCATCGCGACCATCGTATACATGGTCGACGTCCGCCCCGCCATCCGCAGCCTCCCCGGCGGCGGCCGCCCCAACCGAGGCTCAAGCAGCGACGGCCCCTACGGCCCGTACAACGGCGGCCGCTAAAAACGCAGGCGAGGGCAGCGCCCCTTCAGGGGCGCGGGGCTGTATCAATTTGCGGCTCCGCCGCGTGGGCGCGACCAGCCACAGCGGACCGGCAGTCGGCATACGACAGAACCCACAACGGCGGGCTCCCGATCAGGCGGACCGATCAAGCAGCAGCACAGCCACGTCATCAGTCAACTCGCCCCCATTGAGCGAGCGCACCTCATTCACCACCGCCCGCAACAACGCCTCCCCACCCAACCCCTCGGAGAGCTCGCGGCGCACCAGTGACACCATGCCGTCCTGCCCGAGCCGCTCCCGGCCCTGCCCGATATGCCCCTCGATCAGCCCGTCGGTGTAGAGCATCAGGCTCCACTCCCGCCCCAGCTCCACCTGCATCCGCGGCCAGCGAGCACCGTGCAGCAGCCCGAGCGCGGGCCCGTTGTTGTCGTACGGCAGCAGCTGCGCGGGCCGGCCGGGCTGGGCCACCAGCGGTGCCGGATGCCCGGCAAGGCACAGCCCCGCCCGACGCCCGTCCGGCGCGATATCCACCGTGCAGAGCGTCGCGAAGATCTCCTCGTCGGAGCGCTCGTGCTCCAGCACCTGCTGAAGTGTGCCGAGCAGCTCGTCCCCGCACAGCCCCGCCAGGGTGAGCGCGCGCCAGGCGATGCGCAGCTCCACGCCGAGCGCCGCCTCGTCGGGGCCGTGCCCGCAGACGTCACCGATCATGGCGTGCACGGTGCCGTCGGGGGTGCGGACGACGTCGTAGAAGTCGCCGCCGAGCAGGGCGCGGGAGCGGCCCGGGCGATAGCGGGCGGCGAAGCGCAGCGAGGAGCCCTCCAGAAGGGGCGTGGGCAGCAGGCCGCGTTCCAGGCGCCGGTTCTCCTGGGCCCGCATCCGGCCCTCGGCGAGCCGCCGCTCGGCCGTGTCGGAACGTTTCCGCTCCACGGCGTACCGGATGGCGCGGCTCAGCAGCCGGCCGTCCAGTTCATCCCGGAAGAGGTAGTCCAGGGCGCCCACGCGGACCGCCTCGGCGGCGCGCTCGGCGTCGCCGGACGCGGTGAGCGCGAGAACGGCGTGCCGGGGCGCGAGCTCCAGTACGTGCTTGAGTACGGCGAGCTCGTCGGCGTCGTCCGCTCGGCCGGGCGCCGGGAGGGCGAGGTCGAGCAGGATGCAGTAGACGTCGTCGGTCAGCAGCCGCTCGGCCTCGGTGAGGTTGCGGGCAGTGCGGATACGGATCGGCTTGCCGGAGGCATCGAGCAGTTCGGGCACGATCGGCGAGCCGCCGGGATCGTCCTCGATCAGCAGCAGGGTCAGGTTGTTCGCGGCGGTGCCGCTCGGGTTCTCGACCGGCTCTGCCGTGCGCGGGGCCTCTTGCTTGGAGGGGCCGCGCACTGTGGACGCGGCCGGCGCCTGACCACTTTCCACGGCCGGGATCGCTCTCTGCCGCGGTACGGGTACGGGCATCGTGTTGGGTTCCTTCCCTCCCCCCGAGGGCATGGCAGGGGGACGAGGAAGTCCTCCCACCGACCGGGACCATAGCGGTAGTCGCCGCCGTAAAGGAATGGTGTGACGCACGCCGCTTGGCAGTCGGCCACTGTCATATGCCGCGTTCCGTACCGCAGTTGGACAGGGTGGCCGCGGGGCGGGAATGACGAAGGTCACGTCCGCGGAGGTTTGAACGGTCGTGCGAGGTGGGCCAGGTCACGTTGTGCACGTCACGAAACGGACGGACCCTTACGCATCGTGCCGCACGGGGTGATGGCTCATTCCGCCGAACAGAACCTCACGCACCCGGCCGTACCACCCCGAGAATCGGCATCGACCCGGCGCCCGCGATCGTCACCGTCCGGCCCGGGCGCGGGGCGTGGACGATCGCGCCGTCGCCGATGTACATCGCGACATGGCTGGCGTCGTCGAAGTAGATGATGAGGTCGCCGGGGAGCATGTCCTTGACGTCGACCGACTTCAGCTGCTTCCACTGCTCCTGCGAGGTGCGCGGAATGGTGTCGCCGGCCGCCAGCCATGCCTGTGAGGTCAGGCCCGAGCAGTCGTACGTCTTCGGGCCCTCGGCACCCCATTCGTACGGCTTTCCGATCTGGGCCGTCGCGTACGCGACCGCCTTCTTGCCCTCCTCGGTGGCCTTGCCCTTGATCTCGTCGAGGATGCCGGAGTCGAGCCAGGCGGTCTGCGCGTTGTACGCGGCCTGCCGCTCCAGCTCGGCCAGACGCTCCTTCTCCTCCTTCTCCAGTGCGGACTCGAGCTTCTCGGCGGCCGCGATCTGCTTCTTGATGGTCTTCTGGGCGGTCGCCTTCGCCTTGCGGTTCGCGTCGAGCTTCGTCCACTGGGCCGAGGCGTCCTTGGCGTACTGCTCCAAGTCCTGCTGGGTGCGGGTCATCTGCCCTATCAGGGCCTTGGTGGCGCGCTCGCCCTGGAGCACCCGGCCCGCGCCGTCGAGGAACTCCTGCGGGTCGTCGCTGAGCATCAACTGCGCCTCGTCCGGCAGTCCGCCGGTGCGGTACTGGGCGCGGGCCGCGGCGCCGACGCGCTTCCTCAGGTCGGCGAGCCGCTCCTGGCCCTTGACGATCTTGTTGGCGAGGTCGACGATCTCCGCGGACTGGTGCTCGGCCATCTCCTCGGCGGCGTTGTACGCGTCCGTGGCGGCGGCGGCCTCGCGGTAGAGCCTGTCGATCTTCTCGCGAACGACCTCAAGGTCCGCGTTCGTGACGGGAGTCGAGGAGGCGGAGGAGGCTGAGGGGGTCGGCGTGGGGCTCGGTGCGGCGAATGCCATGCCGGGTGTCGCCGCCAGCACGGTGACCGCACAGACCACGGTCACGGCCGCCGAGATCAGGCCCCGCTTGCCCGTACCCATACCCCTGCCCCCAAACTGATTTACCGTCAGTAACTTACGGACACCCGGGGGATCGTGCCACGACCCGGCACAAAACGACAGAGGCAGTGACTCTCTCCCCCCATTCAGCCCCTGGTACGACGATCTCCCCGCCTCTGTGACGAACGACTCATGGAGATCGTTCCCACCGTCAGAACCTGGGCGCCAACGCCGCCCAGCGCACGGTCACTTCACCCTGTCGCCAGCGCACCGGCCCGTCCGTCACCGGCCAGTCGGCGGCCAGGTCCCGGACCGCGCGGATCCAGCGCTGCCGGGCGCCGTAGGAGGCGTAGGGCGCGGCGGCCGCCCAGGCTCGGTCGAAGTCGCGCAGGAAGGCGTGGACCGGTTCGCCGGGGACGTTGCGGTGGATGAGTGCCTTCGGAAGGCGCTCGGCGAGGTCGGACGGCCGCTCCAGGGAGCCGAGTCGGGTCGCGAACGTGACGGTGCGCGGCCCCTCCGGACCGAGCGCCACCCACACGTGCCGCCGCCCGATCTCGTCACAGGTGCCCTCGACGAGCAGTCCGCCGCCGGAGCCGTCCGCCCGGGGCGCGAGCCGTGCGCACAGCCGCTCCCAGACCGCGGCGACCTCGTCCTCGTCGTACTGCCGAAGGACGTTGGCGGCGCGGATGAGCAACGGCCGCCGGGGGACGGGGATCTCGAAGCCGCCGTGCCGGAACGCGAGCCCCTCACGCTCGTACGGCTGCGCGGCCGCGACCCTCGCCGGCTCGATCTCGACGCCGACGACACGCGCGCGTGGTGCGACCGTGCGGAGGCGGCCGAGCAGTTCGACGGCCGTCCAGGGGGCCGCGCCATAGCCGAGGTCGATCGCGACCGGGTCGGCGCTGCGGCGCAGTTCGGCGCCGTGCGTGGCCGTGATCCAGCGGTCCATGCGGCGGAGCCGGTTGGGATTCGTGGTCCCGCGCGTCACCGTTCCGACGGGGCTGGCGGCGGCGCGGGATGTCATGGGTACGAGGGTATGCGAACGCGGCTCAAGCTCGAACGGTTGAGCGATCGCGGGTAATGATTCCGCAAAGAACCCGGAACCGGAAATGGAGTTGCACCTTCCGGTGTTCGCCCTTCTTGGAAGGCCCCGCACGGCCTCTCGAAGGCATGCCCGGAACAAGGAGGACGCCACGTGAGCCAGTACGTCAGCAGGCTCGGTCGGCGCTCCCCGGCCGCGCACTCGCGGCTGCGGCTGCACCGTCGTCCCCGTCGCGTCGCGATGCTCTCCGTGCACACCTCACCGCTCCACCAGCCGGGCACCGGCGACGCCGGCGGCATGAACGTCTACATCGTGGAGCTGGCGCAGCGTCTCGCCGCCATCAACATCGAGGTAGAGATCTTCACGCGGGCGACCACCGCCGCCCTCCCCCCGACCGTCGAACTGGCCCCGGGCGTGCTGGTCCGGCACGTCGACGCGGGCCCCTACGAAGGCCTCGCCAAGGAGGAGCTCCCGGCCCAGCTGTGCGCCTTCACCCACGGCGTCATGCAGGCCTGGGCAGGTCACCGCCCCGGCTACTACGACCTCGTGCACTCGCACTACTGGCTCTCCGGCCACGTCGGCTGGCTCGCCGCCCAGCGCTGGGGCGTGCCCCTGGTGCACGCGATGCACACCATGGCCAAGGTCAAGAACGCCAACCTGGCCGACGGCGACACCCCCGAGCCCGCCGCCCGCGTCATCGGCGAGACCCAGATCGTCGCCGCCGCCGACCGGCTCATCGCCAACACCGCGGAGGAGGCCGAGGAGCTGGTACGGCACTACGCCGCCGAGCGCGACAAGGTCGCCGTGGTCCACCCCGGCGTCAACCTCGGCCGCTTCAGCCCGGCCGACGGCCGCGCAGCCGCCCGCGCCCGCCTCGGACTCCCGCAGGACGCCCTGATCCCGCTCTTCGCGGGCCGCATCCAGCCCCTGAAGGCACCCGACGTGCTCCTGCGCGCGGTGGCCGTCCTCCTCGACGAGCGCCCCGAACTGCGCGGCAACATCGTGGTCCCCGTCGTCGGCGGCCCCAGCGGCAGCGGGCTCGCCAAGCCGGAGGGCCTACAGAAGCTGGCCGCCCGGCTCGGGGTCGCCGATGTCGTACGGTTCCGCCCGCCCGTCGACCAGGACCAGCTCGCCGACTGGTTCCGGGCCGCCTCGGTCCTGGTCATGCCGTCCTACAGCGAGTCCTTCGGTCTGGTCGCCATCGAGGCGCAGGCGGCGGGCACGCCGGTGCTCGCGGCCTCGGTGGGCGGGCTTCCGGTGGCGGTACAGGACGGACGTACGGGATTCCTCGTCCAGGGACACAACCCCGTCGACTACGCGCGCGTGCTGGGCGATATCGCCGACGACCCCGCACTGGCGGCGCGTATGGGCGCGGCCGCCGCCCGGCATGCGCAGTCCTTCGGCTGGGACACCTCGGCCGCCGCCACGGCGGACGTCTACACGGCGGCGACGCAGGCCTACCGCCGTCGCGTACGCTCCCACCATGGCTGAGGCACCGAAGGCACCGCAGGTCATCGAGGGTTTCCTCAGGGGCGCCGAACTCGAATGGGAGAGCCCCGAGCCCGGCAACTACGTGGTGAAGCTCCCCGGCACCCGCAAGCTGTCGACGACCGTCTCCCTCCTCGTGGGACGCCACTCGCTCTCCCTCAACGCCTTCGTCGTCCGCCACCCCGACGAGAACGAGGGCGGAGTCCACCGCTGGCTCCTGGAGCGCAACCTCAAGCTGTACGGCGTGAGTTACGCCGTCGACCCGCTCGGCGACATCTACGTCACCGCCAAGCTCCCGCTGTCCGCCATCACCCCGGACGAGATCGACCGGCTGCTCGGCCAGGTCCTGGAAGCGGCGGACGGCTCCTTCAACACCCTTCTGGAGCTCGGTTTCGCGTCCGCGATCCGCAAGGAGTACGAGTGGCGGGTGTCGCGCGGTGAATCGACCCGCAATCTGGATGCGTTCACGCATCTGATCGAACGACCCACCAGCTGATTTCAGGTACGGACTAACCGACCCCTGCGTGACCCTTCCCCGGCGCAGAGGTCTCGTGTCATGCTCACCGCCGACGCAGATCTGAACGTCGTTCACATCCATGAAGAGCCGCATGGAAGGACGATCGGACATGAGCCATCGGTATGGAACACATCGATATGGAACACATCGATACGGAACAAGAGTCACCAGACGCACCTTGCTCACCGCCGCCACAGCCGTGGCGGCCGCCGCCATGACCGGCGGAACGGCGAAAGCCGCCGAAGGCCACGAAGTCCCCACCCTCTGGCGGGAGTTCACCCGAACCCCCTTCACCCACCCGCAGATCCCGTACGTCGGCCGGGCAGGCTGCCACCGCGGAGCGTCCCGTCGCCCACGCCGCCCGGTCGTCGCCGACGTGCGCGACTACGGCGCCGTGGCGGACGGCACCACCGACTCCGCCCCCGCGATCAACCGTGCCATCGCCGCTGCCGGACAGGCCGGCGGTGGCACGGTGTCCATCCCGCCGGGCACCTTCGTCATCGACGACGTGATCCACATCGGCGACTCGAACGTGGTCCTGCGGGGCGCCGGCAGCGGCCGTACGACGCTGTACGCGACGAAGAACCTCACCGAGCTCATCGGCGTCTACGGATCGCGCTACGGCGGCGACAAGTCGTCGTGGTCCTGGGCGGGCGGCCTGATCTGGCTTGCCCCGAGGGCCCGTTGGGACTCCCTCACCGCCGCGATCAGGGCGAAGGCCTGGCCCTTCGAGGGCTGGACCGGCAACAAGCGCGACGAGTGGCAGACGCTCACGACCGTCGCACCCGCCCGCCGGGGCTCCTGGACGATCACGGTCGCCGACCCCTCGAAACTCCGCCCCGGCACCCTCGTCCTCCTCCGTCTCGCCGACGACCCCGACCACACGCTCCTGGAGCACATGTGCGGCGGCGGCCCCGGCCCCGAGGCGTACAGCTGGGACGACATGACGAAACTGACGTCGTACGTCCCCTACGAGTGGCCGGTCCGTATCGCCCACGTCCGCGGCCGCAAGGTCACCCTCGAACGCCCGCTCCCGCTCGACGTACGCCCCGACTGGGACCCACGACTGACCACGCACGCGGAGGAGTTGACGGGCTCAGGGGTCGAGGGCCTCACCCTGGAGGCGATGGAGACACCGCAACAGCCGCACCTGCTCGACAAGGGCTACAACGGCGTCGTACTCCAATGCGCCTACGACTGCTGGGTGGACGATGTGACGGTCCGCCACGTCGACAACGGCTTCGGCCTGGTCGCCGCCTCCGCCTGCACCCTGCGCCGCACACGCGTGTCCGGCCGGGGCGCCCACCACCCGTACTTCTGCCGCGAGGGCTCGCACGACAACCTCGTCGAGGACTTCACGATCGAGCAGCGCACGGACCCGGCCCCGACGGGCACCCAGTTGCACGGCATCAATGTCGAGGGCCTGTCCTCGTACAACGTCTGGTCCCACGGCGACATGCGGATGGGCACCTTCGATTCGCATCGCGGACTGCCCTTCGCGAACGTCCGCACCGACATCACCGTGGACAACAACGGCCGGCACGGCGGCGACGCGATCGCAGGACCGCTGTTCGGCGCCCGCTTCACCCACTGGAACATCCGGGTGACCAACGGCCGCGCGGGCCTGATGAAGATCGACGGCCTGGCCCCCTGGAGCGCCACGGTCGGCATCAACGAGGTGCGCGAGTTCGACCAGATCGACGTCCCCGACTTCACCGGCGACCTGCACTCCCGTCTGGAGCTGTACGGCACCACGGACGCCGTACGACCGCGCAATCTGTACGACGCTCAGCGCGAGCTGATGCGATAGCGCCCGGGGGTCACTCCCACCAGCTTCTTGAAGTGCCGCGTGAGATGGGCCTGGTCGTAGAACCCGGTCGCGGTCGCCGTCTCGGCCGGGCTCGTGCCGCGCAGCAGCAGGGCGCGGGCGCGGTCGACGCGGCGGGAGTTGAGGTACTGGTGCGGGGCGATGCCGTAGGCGGTGCTGAACGCCCGTACCAGGTGGGCGGGGTGGGCATGCAGGAGCAGGGCGGCCTCGTCGAGGGTGAGGCCCTGGGTGACGTGCGCGTCGAGGAGTTCGCGCATACGGCGGGCCAGGGCGGGATCACGGCGCTCCCCGGCGATCGACCGCGCCCGCAGATGCTCCCGCAGCCGCTCCCCGACCAGCGTCAGCCTGCTCTCGGCCTCCAGCTCGTCGCCGGGGAGGGCGAGCGCGGAGTGCAGTTGGCCGACGCGCTGGCGCAGCACGGGGTCCCGGAGGTCGGGGGAGTCCACGGCCGGGCCGATCAGGTCCTCGGCCAGCCGGGTGCTGTCCAGGTACAGGACGCGCTTGCGGAAGCCGTGGGGGGTGGCGGGGGAGCCGTTGTGCGGCACATGCGGAGGCAGCAGGGACACCGTGTCGAGCGGGGTGCCGTGCTCGTGCCGGTCCAGGTCGTACCGTACGGCGCCGTCGTCCACGATGAGCAGCGTCCAGGCCTCGTGCACGTGCATCGGATAGGCGTACTCGGTGAAGTGCGCGTGGAACACCTCCACGACGCCCGGGATACGCGGGCGCCACGCGGAGACATCACGCTGGGCGGCGGCACGCTGCGGGGCCATGCAAAGAACGTACAAGACGGTGTCGTACGGCGGTCGGCAGTCTCAAGGCATGAGTACTGAACCCATCCGCTTCGATACGAAGATCGCCGTCCTCCTGCGCGACGACCTGGAGCCCTGGCAGCGCCTGAACGTCACCGCGTTCCTGGTCAGCGGCCTGGGCAGTCAGGTCCCCGAGGTGATCGGCGAGCCCTACGAGGACGCGGACGACGTCCTGTACCTCCCCATGTTCCGCCAGCCGGTCCTGGTCTTCGAGGTCGCCAAGGAGACCCTGACGGCAGCCCACGCGCGCGTGCTGTCCCGTGCCCTCCCGCGCGCGGTCTTCACCTCCGACCTCTTCACGACCGGCAACGACCGCGACAACCGGGCGGCCGTACGGGCCGTACCGACCGGGGAGCTGGACCTGGTGGGGCTGGCGGTGTACGGGCCGCGGAACGCGGTGGACAAGGCGGTGAAGGGGGCGCGGATGCATCCGTGAGTCAGGCGTTGCTGACCTCTGTTTTCGTGAGGGGCGCTCCCGCTGCGGGCTGCTCCGCCGGAAGGCGGCGCATCAGGACGCCGTACCCCACCGCGGCCCCCGTCCCGACGACCGCGCACAGCCCCCACAGCCACTCCGCTCCCCACCGGTCGATGACGAGACCGGACATCAGCGGGGCGACGAGGGAGGCCACCGCCCAGGACATGGTGTACATGCCCTGGTAGCGCCCGCGGCCGTGCAGCGGCGACAGGCGCACGACGAGCCCGGTCTGGGTCGGGGCGTTGACGATCTCGGCCAGCGTCCAGACGCAGACCGTGAGCGCGAAGACGCCGACGGAACCGGCGAAGGCGGTGAGGCCGAAGCCGTATCCGGCGAGGAGGGAGGAGATCACGAGGAGGCGCCGCGGGTCCCGGTGTTCGATGAAGCGGGTGACCGGGATCTGGAGGGCGACGATCAGGACGCCGTTGACGGCGATCGCCATCCCGTAGTCGGCCGGGGTGAAGCCGGCCTCGCCCATCGCCACCGGCAGGCCCACCATGCCCTGCTGGAAGATCAGGGCGACCAGGAAGGACAGGCCGACGACGCCCATGAAACGGCCGTCGCGCAGGACCGTACCGAGGCCGGTCTCGTCCGCCGCCTGCTCGGCCGGGGTGCGCTCGGGGCGGGACTCCGGCAGCTTCAGGAAGACCACGATCGCGCAGATCATGGTCATGCCCGCCTCGATCAGGAAGCCGGCGAGGTAGCTGAACTCGGCGATGAAGCCGGCCGCCATGGAGGAGACGGCGAACCCGAGGTTGATCGCCCAGTAGTTGAGCGAGAAGGCCCTCACACGGTCCTCGGGGCGGACGATGTCGGCCATCATCGCCTGCACGGCGGGCCGGGAGGCGTTGCTCGCCATCCCCACCAGGAAGGCGACGGCCGCGATGGCGAGCGGGTGGTGCACGAAGCCCAGCAGCGCGACCGAGCCGGCCGTCGACACCTGCGCCACGAGCAGCGTCGGCCGCCGCCCGAGACGGTCCGTCAGCACGCCCGCGCCGACGGAGGAGATGACCCCGCCGAGGCCGTGGAGCGCGGCGACCAGACCGGCGTAGGAGGCGGAGTAGCCGCGGTCGAGCGTGAGGTAGAGCGCCATGAAGGTGGCGACGAAGCCGCCGAGCCGGTTGACGAGGGTGCTGGTCCACAGCCACCAGAACTCGCGGGGGAGTCCGGAGACGGTTTCTCGGGCGGCGCGTCTCAGGGAGGCGAGCGGCATAGGTGTCCCCCACGGATGTCAGCTGGTGTAAGCGGCTCAGGCGGTGAGCACAAATTACGAGGACGCTGTCACTCGCGGCCACTGAATTAACAGATCCCGTCAACCGTCCGCTCTACGGGCGGACGTACAAGCGATCAGGGGCTTGGATTACGCTCGGACGCATGGCCGACGCACCGTACAAGCTGATCCTCCTCCGCCACGGCGAGAGCGAATGGAACGCGAAGAACCTGTTCACCGGCTGGGTGGACGTCAACCTCAACGAGAAGGGCGAGAAGGAGGCAGTCCGCGGCGGTGAGCTGCTCAAGGATGCCGGCCTGCTGCCCGACGTGGTCCACACGTCGCTCCAGAAGCGAGCGATCCGCACGGCGCAGCTCTCCCTCGAATCGGCGGACCGCCACTGGATCCCGGTCCACCGCTCCTGGCGCCTGAACGAGCGCCACTACGGCGCCCTCCAGGGCAAGGACAAGGCCCAGACCCTCGCCGAGTTCGGCGAGGAGCAGTTCATGCTGTGGCGCCGGTCCTACGACACCCCGCCGCCGGCGCTGGAGGACGGCACGGAGTTCTCGCAGAGCGATGACCCGCGCTACGCCACGATCCCCCCGGAGCTCCGCCCTCGCACGGAGTGCCTCAAGGACGTCGTCATCCGCATGCTCCCGTACTGGTACGACGGCATCGTCCCGGACCTGCTGGCCGGCCGTACGGTCCTGGTGGCGGCCCACGGCAACAGCCTCCGCGCCCTGGTGAAGCACCTCGACGGCATCTCCGACGCCGACATCGCGGGCCTGAACATCCCGACGGGCATCCCGCTGGCCTACGAACTCGACGCCGACTTCAAGCCGGTCAACCCGGGTGGGACATACCTCGACCCGGATGCGGCTGCGGCGGCCATCGAGGCGGTCAAGAACCAGGGCAAGAAGAAGTAACCTGAGCTGATCAAGCCCCCTGCCTGCGGGTTCTCCGCTGGTAGGGGGCTTTTCGGTGGGCCTGGGCCGTCGCTGGGCCGTGGGTCCTTCGTGAGGCGAAGTACTACGGCGGACTCTGCCTCAGCTTGAGCTGCGCGTGAACCGAGTCCATGGGCCTCGCCTTGGCTCGTGCAGCAAGATCCTCGAAATAGAGCATCGCCTTGGTGGTGAGGATGCGCTCCCGGTAGATGTACGGGGCCAAGACGTCCCACATGTTCACGATGTTCAGGCCGTACGAGCCGATGATCAGGCTCTCCTCCACCACGCCATGGGCAACCAGCTTGCCGACGTCGTCGTAGAAGAGACTGACTCGGCGGATGTCGCGCTTCACTTCGGGCGGCAGACTCCTGTACCCACCGGCAGGCGCATGTCTGGAGGCTAGCTGCGCAGCAGGGCGTCAAGAAGCGTCAGCCGCTCGTCTCCGGGCCCCAGCGCTCAGGCCCCACACCGCACCAGTCGATCCACGGCAACTCCGCCACCTCGGCCGAATCGACCTCCAGCCCGGCCCGGCGGAGGAACTCGGCGACGTCGGCCACGTTGTGGGCCAGCCCGAGGATCTCGCCATCCGCGCGCACACGTCGGCCACCTGCGGGCGACGGCGGATGCACGGTCACGCGAATCGGTCCGGACATGCCTTCAGAATCATCGGGCACATGCGGCCCCGCATCCCAGCGCGTCATTGATGGAGCCGCCCAGTCACGTCCCCGTGTGACCGTCTCAGGTCACGCGGCTCCCACCACGCTGCGGGGCTCCGGCGCAGCTCGGTACGGCCGGGCCGCTCGGCGAGCTGCCGGTGGGTGGCGCTCCATTCCTGCTGCGCCTGGGTCAGGTCTGCCGGGAACGATCGCATGGCCAGATTCAAGCATGTGTTCGATTTACGAGTCCATCGAAGACGCTGCTTGTGACGCTCAGTAGCTGGGCGGGATCCGGTCCTGCGGACCGGCAGCCACCTCCGCAGCGCCGTCGACCATCTGCGCTCCCTTGGCCACGGCCGGGTCGGTCGAGTCCGAGACCAGCTCCGCGATGCGTAGAGTGCACTCCCACTTCGACATCCGGCCTTTGATCACCACCAGGTAGGACTCCTGATCGGCGAAGCGGTACACCTGGCGCCACTGCTCGACGATGTTTTTGTTCGGTACATACGTGTGGAGGACAGCACGCATCTCCTCCAGTGCCTGATCCTTCGTTTCCCGCCCACGGCAGATGAACTCGGTGGTGTACGCGGCATTGTCGTACTGCGCGATCACGGCCCAGTTGCCCATGCTCACTCCCCCTCGGCTCCGCCGCCAGTCATCCACAGCTCAGCCGCCGGGACAAGAGCAGTGCAGCCCGAGGGTTGGCCGCCGCCACGCGACGGCAGCTTGCGTCAGGCCACCCGGCCGCCCTCGGCTTCTCTGTGCATCCCCGTACACAGCGCCCAGACGATGAAGATGTTGATGGCAACCAGCGCCAGGGCCCACAGGGGGTAGTACGGCACCCAGAGGAAGTTGGCGAATGCGCCCAAGCCGGCCACGGACACACCGAAGAAGCGGGCCCACAGCGCTCCGGTGAGTACGGCGCATCCTGCGACGATGAGGACGATTCCCAGGATCAGGTGGACCCAGCCCCAGCCCGTCAGGCTGAACTCGAACACGTAGTGGCGTGTCGCGAGGAACAGGTCGTCTTCGGCGATGGCCGCGATGCCCTCGAAGAGCGCCATCGCTCCGCCGAAGATCATCAACACTGCCGCGAAGACGGTGGTACCGGATGTGGGCCCGTGCCAGGGACGCGGGTCGGCGTCGGCCCATCCGGGGCGGGTGGCACCACTGGCCATGTCGGCCTCCTTGGCTGGCAGGGCCATCCGGTCGGTCGAGCATCCCGGACTGGCTGGATCCCTGATCTCAGCGTGGCACGGCGGAACTCCGTCGGCATTCCGAGGCCTACGGGCTCACGCTGCGGCCTCGGCCAGGCGGTGGAACGCCTGGGTGGTGGCGGGGTGGACGATCTCGTCCAGCAGGTGGCGCCACTCGGGGTCGGGGACGGTGGCGTGGGCCTGATCCCAGGCGGTGAGCAGCGGGGCGAGTTCGGTCTCGCCGGGGGCCCCGGTCAGGGCGTCCACCGTGGTGCCGGTCGGTGAGGAGAGCAGCGACTTCATGGGAGTTTCCTTCCGGATGGGGACTGCCGGCGTTTGGGATCTGCTGGCTACAACCATGTCGCCGTACGCCCGCCGGAACCATGGAGTGCCCTACCGAATCGAGGGTGCAGCCAGCACCACCCCGGGCCGGGGGCTGGTTCGTACGGCGTCCCGGTCCCGTTCGCGCCACAGTGGACGTATGGACGCAGTGGACGCAGATCGCACCAACCTGTTGGCCGGGGCGACCCCGGCGACCCGGCTGCCCGCGCAGGATCTGGCGCGGGCGCGGCGCTTCTACTCCGAACGGCTCGGGCTGGACCCCGTCGAGGAGCGGCCCGGCGGGCTGAAGTACCGGACCGGCGGGGTGGAGTTCGTGGTGTTCGAGTCGACGGGGACCTCGCCCGGCACCTTCACCCAGATGGGGTGGAAGGTCGACGACATCGACGCGGTCGTGGCCGAACTCAAGGCACGTGGCGTGGAGTTCGAGGACGTCGAGATGCCCGCACTGTACGGCGGCGGCCGGACGCAGGACGGGATCCTCGAAGTCGAGGGCAACTACCCGAGCACCGGCGCACGCGGCGAGCGCGGTGCCTGGTTCCGGGACAGCGAGGGAAACCTGCTCGCCATCGGCTCGCCGGTGATGTGAGCGCACCTCAAGAACCTGAAGATCCGGAGTCCGTATCAACCGGCGCAAGAGGGGCCCCGGCGTGATGCCGGGGCCCCTCCGAAGAACTGCTCGATCAGCCGCACTGGCACGGATTGCCGGACTGGCATCCGCACTGGCAGCCCGAGCCGCAGCCGCACGCGCCTATCAAGGTCAGGCTCTTGATCTCGGCGGGCTGCTCGGTCGGGCGTTCCTGCGTGGGATCGGTTGTCGTACCGGGCGTGCTGGGGGATTCGGCCATGGACCCTCCTCGAGGCTGGTGCCTTTGCCCATTCCATGCCCTCCCCGCCGGTCGCATCAACGGCGCACGGAGGCTCTCTCGCACGCCCCCGCGCGGAATCCGTCGAGTCTCAGGCGCCCTCGGTGCCCGGCACCGGCTGGATGTCCGGCTGGATGTCGGGCTGGAGCTCGTCCGCGTGCTCGCCGGTGACCAGGAAGACGACGCGCTTGGCGACCGCCACGGCGTGGTCGGCGTACCGCTCGTAGTAGCGGCCGAGCAGAGTGACGTCGACGGCGGTCTCGATGCCGTGCTGCCACTTGTCGTCCAGGAGGTGCTGGAAGAGCGTGCGGTGCAGCAGGTCCATCGCGTCGTCGTCCTGCTCGAGCTGCATCGCCAGGTCGACGTCCTTGGTGATGATGACCTCGGCGGCCTTCGCCATCAGGCGCTGGGCGAGCTGACCCATCTCCAGGATGGTGGCGTGCAGGTCGTGGGGGACCGCGCGCTCCGGGAACCGCAGCCGGGCCAGCTTGGCCACGTGCTGGGCCAGGTCGCCCGAACGCTCCAGGTCGGCCGACATCCGCAGCGAGGTCACGACGATGCGCAGGTCCGTCGCCACCGGCTGCTGGCGCGCCAGCAGGGCTATGGCCCGCGCCTCCAGGTCGTGCTGGAGCTCGTCGACCTTCTTGTCGCCCTCGATGATGCTCTCGGCCAGCTTCAGGTCGGAGTCGAGGATCGCCGTCGTGGCACGCCCGATCGCCGATCCGACCAGCCGGGCCATCTCGACCAGACCGTCACCGATCGAGTCGAGTTCCTCGTGGTACGCGTCCCGCATCAGGGTTCCTCTCGTACGTCTGTTTCGGTGGCTGCCGGGGGCCGGGCCCGGTGCATCAGGTCCTGCTGAAACCGGCGCTTCGCACCCCACGCTCATACGATCCGGCCTGCACGCGTCCGTTTTCGCCACCCCAAATGAACCAACCCTAGCTCCAAGGTGAACTCTGGGCGACGAGTGTTCGAGGTCGCACTCCGATGGCTGTGGTCACGGACGCTGCCATGCCTAACCTGGGTGCATGGACGTGAACGCGGCGGTCGCCGCAGCGGCAGCGATCGCCGGTGTGCTCACCGGTGTCATCGCCATGCTGGCGTTCCGCTGGAGCGAACGCGACCAGAAGCGACCGACCAGAACCTCATTGCACACCGACCCGGTCCTGCCGCCGGGCGTCGACACGGTCCTGTCCGTGCTGCGCTCCTCGGCCGTCGTCCTCGACGAGGGGGACGCCGTGGTCAAGGCCAGCTCGGCGGCGTACGCCCTGGGCCTGGTCCGCGGCGGCAAGCTGGCCGTGGAGCCGATGCTCCAGATGGCCCGCGACACCCGGCGCGACGGAGAGATACGCCAGGTAGAGCTGGACCTCCCCCGGCGCGGCACCGGCCGCGGAGAGGCCCTCGCGGTCTCCGCCCGGGTCGCTCCGCTCGGCTCCCGCCTCGTGCTCCTCCTCGTCGAGGACCTCACCGAGGCCAGACGCATCGAGGCGGTACGGCGCGACTTCGTCGCGAACGTCAGCCACGAGCTGAAGACGCCGGTGGGCGCTCTCTCCCTCCTCTCCGAGGCCGTCATGGACGCCTCGGACGACCCGGAGGCCGTGGAGCGTTTCGCCGGCCGTATGCAGATAGAGGCGACCCGCCTGACCAACCTGGTCCAGGAGCTCATCGACCTGTCGAGGGTGCAGAACGACGATCCGCTCGAGGACGCCGAGCCCGTTCGGGTGGACGAGCTGGTCGCCGAGGCCATCGACCGCTGCCGGCACGCGGCCGGCACCAAGCAGATCACCATGGCCGCCGCGATTGGGGGGCCCGGAGGGCCTTCGATTGAGGGTGGTGGTGGGAGACGGGCGGGCACCGCCGACCTGCATGTCTGGGGCAACCGCGGCCAGCTCGCCGCCGCCCTCGGCAACCTCGTCGAGAACGCCGTCAACTACTCGCCCGCCCGGACCCGCGTCGGCATAGCCGCCCGCAAGCTGTCCGCGCCCGGCGGCCCCCATATCGAGATCGCCGTGACCGATCAGGGCATCGGCATCTCGGAGAAGGACAAGGAGCGCGTCTTCGAGCGCTTCTACCGCGTCGACCCCGCCCGCTCCCGTGCCACGGGCGGTACGGGCCTCGGGCTGGCGATCGTCAAACACGTGGCCGCCTCGCACGGCGGGGAGGTCTCGGTGTGGAGCTCCGAGGGACAGGGCTCCACATTCACTCTGCGGCTGCCGGAGGCGGGTGTGGCCCGTGACCGCGCTCAGCAGCACTCCGCCCTCGACGACGAGGCCGGGCAGTCCGCCACCGTCCCAACCCCTGATTCATCCCAGTACGAACCGCTTCCCGCCCCGGAGGTCCTTCCGTGACCCGAGTGCTCGTCGTCGAGGACGAGGAGTCCTTCTCCGACGCCCTGTCATACATGCTCCGCAAAGAGGGCTTCGAGGTCGCGGTCGCGACCACCGGGCCCGACGGACTCGACGAGTTCGAGCGCAACGGCGCCGACCTCGTCCTCCTCGACCTGATGCTGCCCGGCCTGCCGGGCACCGAGGTCTGCCGCCAGCTGCGCGGCCGCTCCAATGTCCCCGTCATCATGGTGACCGCCAAGGACAGCGAGATCGACAAGGTCGTAGGCCTCGAAATAGGAGCCGACGACTACGTCACCAAGCCGTTCTCCTCGCGCGAGCTGGTCGCCCGTATCCGGGCCGTCCTGCGCCGCCGCGGCGAGCCCGAGGAGGTGACCCCGGCGGCCCTGGAGGCCGGCCCCGTCCGCATGGACGTCGACCGCCACGTCGTCACGGTCTCCGGCTCCAAGGTCGACCTCCCCCTCAAGGAGTTCGACCTCCTGGAGATGCTCCTGCGCAACGCCGGCCGCGTCCTGACCCGCATGCAGCTCATCGACCGCGTCTGGGGCGCCGACTACGTAGGCGACACCAAGACCCTCGACGTCCACGTCAAGCGCCTCCGCGCCAAGATCGAACCGGACCCGGGCGCGCCCCGGTACCTGGTGACGGTGCGCGGCCTCGGCTACAAGTTCGAGCCGTAAACCGAGCTGGGCCGGAGCCGCCGGACGCCCGCCGCGGTAGCGGCCAAGGGCTACGTCGGCGCAGCGCCTCGAAGCCCGCGCAGCGGTGCGAGGGGTGCGTCGAGGAGGGTGCTCGAGCCGGACCCGGGCGCGCCCCGGTACCTGGTGACGGTGCGCGGCCTGGGCTACAAGTTCGAGCCGTAGACCGAGCTCGGCAGGAGCCGACGGACGGAGTTCGGGCCGTGGGCCCCGTCGGTACGACGATGAAGGGCGGGACCTCTCCGGAGGTCCCGCCCTTCGTTCGTGTACGGCTGCTCAGTGGCCGGCGGCCTCGTTCGAGGCGGAACCGGTGGCCGTGGCGCTCGCGGAGGCCGCGTCGGTCGGCGTGCCGCTCTGGGCGCCGGTCTCCGTCTCGTCGGGGGTGCCGGTCGCCGTGTCCGTCGGCGAGCCGGAGGTGTCCTCGCCCGGCTTCTGCGAGCCGGTCTCCGAGCCGCCCGGCACCGCCGGGACCTCGGTCGGGCCCCAGCTGGAGAAGTAGCCCTCGGCCGGGACGACGAAGGCCTGAAGGCTCACGTCGCCGGTCGTGCTGAAGGTGAAGGTGGTCTTCTGGGCGTCGCCGTCCTTCATCGCCTCGCGGCTGCCGGACAGGACGGCGGAGGCGTTGTCCTTCCCGCCGAGGGTCAGCGAGCCGCCGGCCGGGATGGACAGGTTCTTGCCCTTGGCCGGGGTCAGCTTGGCGGTGCCGGCGCCGTCCACGGTGATGGCGTCGAGCGTCTGCGCGGTGTCGCCGCTGTTGAACAGGGTCGCGGCGACCGCGGCCGGGCCGGTGGACTCGGCGTCGGGCTGGGTGATGATGACGGCATTCTGGATCTTGATGTCGCCGACCGTCGTGGCGGCGTTGTCCGGCTTGACTTCCAGGGTCTGGGCGTTGTTGCCGGCCGCACACGCGGAGAGCGAGGCGATCGAGAACGCGATGGCGGCGGCCGCGAGGGCACCGCGTCGAAGGCTGCTGCTCACGGCGGCGGCAACTCCTTGACTCGAACGAGGAGGGCGCATAAAGCCGCCCTAAGTGTCTGTCAGCGGCCTTAGGTTACCGAGCCGTTCCCGCGCGACCGCACCCGACCCTCCCCAAGAGCCCCGCTTCCCTCAGCAGGCGGCAGTCGACGTACCCGCAGAAGTGACCCGCGAGTCACTTAGCCGCGGCGCTCGTCCGCCATTCACATAAGTGGCCGAGATCAAGCGGCCGACAACGCGGCCGACAACACAGCCGACAACACGCCGACATAGCGTCGGCATACCCGAACCACCCGTGCGCAAATTTTCCGTGAAGGAATGCACGGCCGTCCCGGGAATTGATCACCGACCGGCGAGTCGGTCTCCCGTGATCAATTCGGATTCGTCCCGTACCCGACTCCACGCACCGAACGGAGTAGCGGAAGTCGAGCACTTGGAAGCGGACATATGAGGACGTTCGTCCACTTGGAGGGGGCTCTGGATGTGTGTAACGTGCGGGTTTCTCTCTGCCCGGAGAGCCGCTCCGACCTGCGAATACCTTCTTCCGATCGGCCCGTGCAGCACGTTCCTGTTGCTGTTGTCAAGCCCCGAGATATGCCCTGACCTGCGAAAACGCCATTCAGAACCCGCCGTTTCCGTGTTACCCTGGATAGCCACGGAAGGGGTACCTGTCACATGACGTTCAAGGTTGGCGACACCGTGGTCTATCCCCATCACGGGGCCGCGCTGATCGAGGCTATCGAAACTCGCCAGATCAAAGGCGTGGACAAGACCTACTTGGTGCTGAAGGTCGCCCAGGGTGACCTGACGGTGCGTGTGCCAGCGGACAATGCGGAGTTCGTCGGCGTGCGTGATGTGGTCGGTCAGGACGGGCTGGACCGGGTCTTCGAGGTGCTGCGCGCGCCGTACGCCGAGGAGCCCACGAACTGGTCCCGTCGTTACAAGGCAAATCTGGAGAAGCTCGCCTCCGGCGATGTCATCAAGGTCGCGGAAGTCGTACGTGACCTGTGGCGTCGTGAGCGCGAGCGCGGACTCTCCGCCGGTGAGAAGCGCATGCTTGCCAAGGCCCGCCAGATCCTGGTGAGCGAACTCGCCCTCGCGGAGAACACGAACGAGGACAAGGCCGAGGCCCTGCTCGACGAGGTCCTCGCGTCCTGACGCAGGCGACAACCACGCCGTACTGCTCAGAACATTGAATGCCGCGGTGCCCGATGACGTAATTGCCGTCGCCGGGCGCTGCGGCATGTTCGCGCCCAGAGCTGCCGCAGACACCGCGCGGTGATGTCGTACGCATTTCCGTACGGTCGGGGAAGGGACCCCGATAATGGTGTGCCGGGCCCGGGCAGCTGGCTCGACCAGGGTCACGGAAGGGTTCCGGTCAAGGCGTCGCGCCCGGCACGGTGTGGCCATACCCAAGTAGGCCGAGCACACAAACCTGACAGGAACCGATGTCTGACGATTCGCGCCCTTCGCCCGCGTCCGCCGCACGTACCGCCGCGGTGATTCCCGCCGCCGGCCGGGGCGTGCGCCTCGGCCCGGGCGCCCCCAAGGCGCTCCGCGCGCTGGGTGGCACCCCCATGCTGATCCACGCGGTGCGCGCGATGGCCGCGTCCCGTGCCGTCTCCCTCGTGGTCGTCGTGGCCCCGCCGGACGGCACCGCCGAGGTCAAGTCCATGCTGGACGCGCACGCGCTGCCGGAGCGCACGGACTTCCTCGTGGTGTCCGGCGGTGACTCCCGGCAGGATTCGGTGAAGCTGGGCCTGGACGCCCTGCCCGCGGAGTACGCCATCGTGCTGGTGCACGACGCGGCGCGGCCGCTCGTACCCGTGGACACGGTGGACGCCGTGATCGAGGCGGTACGGGACGGTGCGCCGGCCGTGGTGCCCGCCCTCCCCCTCGCCGACACCGTCAAGCAGGTCGAGCCGGCCCGGACGCCCGGCGATCCCGAGCCGGTGGTCGCCACGCCGGACCGCTCCCTTCTCCGGGCCGTACAGACGCCGCAGGGCTTCGACCGGGCGACGCTGGTCCAGGCGCACGAGACGGTGACCTCCGACGTCACCGACGACGCCGGCATGGTCGAACAGCTGGGCCTGCGCGTCGTGGTCGTGCCCGGCCACGAGGAGGCCTTCAAGGTCACCCGCCCGCTGGACCTCGTCCTCGCGGAGGCGGTCCTCGCCCGCCGGAGGCTGAACGATGGCTTCTGACGCACCCCTTCCCCAGGTCGGCATCGGCACCGACATCCACGCCTTCGAGGACGGCCGCGAACTGTGGTGCGCCGGCCTGAAGTGGGACGGCGAGGGACCGGGCCTGGCCGGACACTCCGACGCCGACGTGGTCGCCCACGCCGCGTGCAACGCCCTCTTCTCGGCAGCCGGGTTGGGCGACCTTGGGCAGCACTTCGGCACCGGGCGGCCCGAGTGGTCCGGGGCCTCCGGGGTCACCCTGCTCACCGAGGCCGCCCGGCTGGTCCGCGAGGCGGGCTTCCGGATCGGCAACATCGCGGTCCAGGTGGTCGGGCCCAGGCCGAAGATCGGCAAGCGGCGGGACGAGGCGCAGAAGATCCTGTCGGACGCGGCGGGGGCACCGGTGTCGGTGTCGGGGGCCACGACGGACGGGCTGGGGTTCCCGGGCAGGAACGAAGGCCTCATGGCAGTGGCAACGGCGTTGGTGGTCAAGAGGGGCTGACTGATCCGGCCTAAGGGGCGCGGGGCTGTGTCGATATGCGGCTCCGCCGGGTGGGCGCGACCAGCCCCCACCGGCCCGCAGCCGACAACGTTCCCGTACACCCCTCACCGCCTACTACTCTGGACCTCGTGACCATTCGCCTGTACGACACCAGCGCCCGGCAGATCCGTGACTTCATCCCGCTCACGCCGGGTTGTGTCTCGATCTACCTGTGTGGCGCCACCGTGCAGGCCGCACCGCACATCGGGCACATCCGCTCGGGGCTCAACTTCGACATCCTGCGTCGGTGGTTCGAGTACCGCGGCTATGACGTGACCTTCATCAGGAACGTCACGGACATCGACGACAAGATCATCACCAAGGCCGCCGACCAGGGCCGGCCCTGGTGGTCGATCGGCTACCAGAACGAGCGGGCGTTCAACGACGGCTACCGCGCCCTCGGTTGCCTGCCGCCGACGTACGAACCGCGGGCCACCGGCCACATCACCGAGATGGTCGAGATGATGCGCGGGCTCATCGAGCGCGGTCACGCCTACGAGGCCGACGGCAACGTCTACTTCGACGTGCGGTCCTTCCCGGACTACCTCCAGCTGTCGAACCAGGAGCTGGACAACCTGCTCCAGCCCTCCGGCGAGGGCGAGACCGGCAAGCGGGACCCGCGTGACTTCGCCATGTGGAAGGCCGCCAAGCCGGGCGAGCCGACCTGGGAGACGCCCTGGGGACGCGGCCGCCCCGGCTGGCACCTGGAGTGCTCGGCGATGGCCCACAAGTACCTGGGCCCCGCCTTCGACATCCACGGCGGCGGACTCGACCTGATCTTCCCGCACCACGAGAACGAGATCGCCCAGGCCAAGGCGTACGGCGACGACTTCGCCCAGTACTGGGTGCACAACGCCTGGGTCACCATGAGCGGCGAGAAGATGTCCAAGTCGCTCGGCAACTCGGTGCTGGTCTCCGAGATGGTCAAGAACTGGCGGCCCATCGTCCTGCGCTACTACCTCGGCACCCCGCACTACCGCTCGATGATCGAGTACAGCGAGGAGGCCCTGCGCGAGGCGGAGTCGGCGTTCGCGCGGATCGAGGGCTTCGTGCAGCGCGTCGTCGAGCTGGCCGGGGGAGCCGTGGACCCCGCCCCCGAGGTCCCGCTCGCCTTCGCCGAGGCGATGGACGACGACCTGGGCGTCCCGCAGGCGCTCGCCGTCGTGCACACCACCGTCCGGCAGGGCAACTCGGCGCTCGCGGCGGACGACAAGGAAGCCGCGGTGGCCCGCCTCGCCGAGGTCCGTGCCATGCTCGGCGTCCTCGGTCTGGACCCGCTCGACCCGCACTGGGCCGGTGAGAGCGACCGGGGCGAAGATCTCCATGGCGTGGTCGACAGCCTCGTACGCCTGGTCCTCGGCCAGCGTGAGGCGGCCCGCGCCCGCAAGGACTGGGCCACCGCCGACGCGATCCGCGACCAGCTCAACCAGTCGGGACTCATCATCGAGGACGGACCGCAGGGGCCGCGCTGGACGCTCGGTCCGCGCTGAGCCTTTCTTGATCGATTGTGCCGCCCGGCGGTCCGGGCGGCACACTTGCTACTGACGTACGTAATTTCACCGCATCACACAGACAGGTAGGTCATGGCCGCTAACAACCGCCGCATGTCCGGCAAGAAGGGCGCGCAGGTCGGCAGTGGCGGCCAGCGGCGCCGGGGCCTGGAGGGCAAGGGGCCGACCCCGCCCGCCGAGATGCGCAAGGGGCACAAGAAGAACCGCGTCGCCAATGCCAAGGCGAAGCAGACGGTACGGCGTCCCGCGCCCCGGGGCCGTGGCGGCAGGTCGACGTCCGAGCTGGTCGTCGGGCGCAACCCCGTCTTCGAGGCACTGCGCGAGGGCGTGCCCGCCACCACGCTGTACGTCCAGCAGTTCATCGACAACGACGAACGGGTCCGTGAGGCACTCCAGCTCGCGGCCGAGCGCGGCGGCATCAACCTCATGGAGGCGCCGCGCCCCGAGCTGGACCGGATGACGAACGGCCTCAACCACCAGGGCCTCGTCCTCCAGGTCCCGCCGTACGAGTACGCCCACCCCGAGGACCTCGCCGCCGACGCGGCCGATCAGGGCGAGGACCCGATCATCGTCGCCCTGGACGGTGTGACCGACCCGCGCAACCTCGGTGCCGTCGTCCGCTCCGTCTCCGCCTTCGGCGGCCACGGCGTCGTCGTACCGGAGCGCCGCGCGGCCGGCATGACGGCCGGAGCCTGGAAGACGTCCGCGGGCACCGCCGCCCGCACCCCGGTCGCCCGCGCCACGAACCTCACCCGCGCCCTGGAGTCGTACAAGAAGGCGGGCATCACCGTCGTCGGCCTCGCTGCCGACGGCGAGGTCGAACTCGGCGAGCTGGAGGCCCTGGGCGGCCCGGTCGTCATCGTGGTCGGCAGCGAGGGCAAGGGCCTGTCCCGGCTCGTCGGGGAGACCTGCGACTACCGGGTGCGGATTCCGATGCCGGGCGGTGCCGAGTCGCTCAACGCCGGTGTGGCGGCGGGGATCGTGCTGTACGAGGCGGCCAGGCGGCGGGCCTGAACACGCGTCCGCGGGCTCGCCCGTACGGGGTATTCCTGGCGTCCAGGGCAACCTTGACGCGGTCCGGACACTTCCGGCGGGTCAAAGCAGTGTCCTAACTCCATGTCACTCGGTTAGTTGAGTGTGGACACCAGAACACCCCGCACACCCACGGGGGACCGCTCGTCGGATTACGACGACGCTCCCGCGCTGAGCATGGTGAAGGTGCCGAGCGATCCGGCGCAGATCATCGTCAATCATGTGAGCTTCCGCGTGCAGTTGGGCGCCTCGACCCGGCGGACCCAGTCGCCGCGGGTCGCACGGCACATGCGCGCCACCGAGGACTCCGCCCGCATCCCGGCCGCCGCCTCCGCCCCCGGTACCCGCCGCCGCGCTCCCGTCGTCTGGAGCGGGAAGTCCGATCCGGACGACACCGGCGCCCACCGGCTGCTCCAGGCGGTGCGCGGCGGCAGCGTCCGGCACGGCGAGGAGCCGGCCACCGACGCCGGCGCCACCCAGGTCCTCCCGCGCATCGACGAGGGCGGCTACGGCGGATACGACGACGTCACGGCGCAGACCCTCGAAACCCCGCTCGTCGGCGCCCAGCGCGGCCCGGACTCCGGCGAGACCCGGCTCCTGCCGCAGATGCGCTCGGCCGGCAGTGCCTACGACGAACCCGCCTACGAAGGCGAGCAGTTCGACGAGGACTACGGCTACGAGGGCGACGACGAGGACACCGACACACCGGGCAGGCGCTACGGCGACGACCCGGCCCGGCACGCCTACTACCCCGGCCGCCGGATGAACCTCGGCGTCGTCCTGCTCCCGCTGCGTATCTTCCTCGGCTTCATCTCCATCTACGCCGGCATGGGCAAGCTCTGCGACCCCGTCTACTTCGACGGCGGCAAACGCGGCTCCATGACCAAGTGGCTCAACACCCTGCACCCCTGGGAAGTCGCCGAGCCACTGCGTCAGTTCGCACTTGAGCACCCCGTCGGTTCCGGTCTCGTCATCGCCTTCTTCCAGGTCATCGTGGGTGTCCTCACGGTCCTGGGCTGCTGGCAGCGGGTCGCCGCCGTCGTCGGTGCGCTGCTGTCGGCCGCGCTGCTCGTCACCGTCAGCTGGAAGAGCGTCCCGGCCTACGACGCCCCCGACATCATCTATCTCGCCGCCTGGTCCCCGCTGATCATCGCGGGCGCCCCCGTCTACTCCATCGACGGCCGCCTCGGCGGCAGCGCCTGGCGCCGTCTCGGCCCCCGCGCCGACATCTGGGAGCTGCGCAGCTACGTGCTGCGCCGCGGTGCCCTCGTCACCGCCGTCGTCGCCGGGCTCACTCTGCTGGTCGGCTCCCTGCTCGGCGGCGCCGTCCGCGACGCCGACCGCGTGGTCGTACCCGGCCCCGGCGAGGCACCGCGCAACGAACTGCCGGGCTCCCCGCTCCCGCAGAAGCCCGGCAGAAGCGCCCAGGAACGCACTCCGAGCGCCTCCAACGCACCCACCCAGGGCGCCACATCGGGCGCGAGAAGCCCCTCCGGCGCCGCGACCACCCCCGGCGCCTCCCGCAACGCCGGCACCGCCACCGGCTCCCCCAGCCAGACCCAGGGCACCGCGGGCCAGGCCCCACCCCAGCAGTCCTCCCCGGCCGACGAGGCCCCCAGCACCAGCAGCGGCCCCACCTCGGGCGGCGGCACCGGCGGCTCCCCGGGCGGCACCGGCGGCGGCGGAGACACCACCCCGGAGGAACCGGGCCTGGTGGGCGGCTTGTTGGGATAGCCCACAGGCTGACACGACGACAGTGGGGTCCCGCACGGAATGTGCGGGACCCCACTGACGTACGGGGACCAGGACGCCCTTCTTTTTAGGGGCGCGGGGTGTCGTACGGGACCACAGCGCCCCGTCAGGGGCGCGGGGAACTGCGCGACCAGCCCCCACCGGCCGTCAGCCGAACGACGACCTACGCACCCCCACCCCGCAGCGAGCGCAGCTCCTTCGCAGCCTCGGTCAGATCCTTCGCCGTATCAATGGCACGCCAATACGCCCCCTGCGGAAGGGGAAACCCCGCCAGCCGCCGCTCCCGGGCCAACCGCGGAAACGTCGTCCGCTCATGATCCCCCCGCTCCGGAAGCATCTCGGCGAACTCGGGCGAGAACACATACACACCCGCGTTGATCTCGAACGTCGACGGCGGCGCCTCGATGAAGTCGGTGATGTGACCGAAGCCGTCCGTCTGCACGGCGCCCCACGGGATCCGCGGACGGGCCAGCGCGAGCGTGGCTATGGCGTCGCGCTCGGCGTGGAAGTCCGCCATGTCGCGCAGCGAGAACCGGGTCCAGATGTCGCCGTTGGTGGCGTACCAGTGCCGGTCCGGATGAGGGAGATGCGCGGCCGCGTACTTGAGCCCGCCGCCGCGGCCGAGCGGCTCGGTCTCGACGACGGTCGTGACGCGGACGGGCAGGTCGGCCGAGTCCAGCCACTTCTGTAGGACGTCGGCGAGGTGGCCGCAGCTGATGACGACGTCCGTGACGCCCTCATCGGCGAGCCAGGCGAGCTGATGGCCGATGATCGGCGTCCCCGTACCGGGGATCTCGACCATCGGCTTGGGCCGGTCGTCGGTGTACGGGCGCAGCCGGGAGCCCTGGCCCCCGGCCAGGACGACGGCCTGAACGGGGCGGGACGCGACGTTCGGATCGGTCATGACCGAACTGTACGTCGCGTCCCACCGGCTGCTTCGGGCGCCAACCGTTGTGGTTCAGCTGTGCGCGCCCGCGACCCCCGAGGCGAACGAGGTGTCGCAGACCGGGCGGGAGAAGGACTGGGCCCGGTTCGCGCCGTAGACACGGACCGCGGCGCGGCCGAGATCGCGGGCGAGCGAGGCGCAGTGCCGGGCCAGTGACGGGCGCTCGTTGACCGCCTGCTGGAGGTGGGTGAGCGCGATGCCGGGATCCTTCTCCTGGAGTTCGGTCAGGAGCTGGTCGCGCAGCACCTCCTGGGGTGCGCGCTTCTTGACGGGCGCGGCCAGGTCTTCGGAGGACGCGGTGAGCACCGAGTTCGAGGAGTTCCCCGACCAGTTGACTCGGGTGACCGCGAGGGTCCCGGAGAGCACCAGGACGACGGGCAGGACGAGGGCGAGGGAGCGGCCGATCCGGCGGGCGGGGCCCCGGCCGCGTCGCATCTGTTGGGTAGTGGAGTGCTTCACGCGAGTGAGGGTAGCGTCCGGTAATGATTTGGCGACATTCAGTCACCGGTTCGGGGGATAGAGAGGTGCCTCGGATTGGGTGACGCGTTGACGCACGCTGCTCGAAATGACCGTCTCTGCCGGGGTATTTGTCGACAGCGAAAAGGGCCCCGCAGCGCTCTGCGGGGCCCTCTTCGTCAACCTGGGTGAATTACCCGGGGTTGTACTGCCTGTTCTCAGTCGGAGAGTCGCTCGCCCGTGGAGGTCGAGAACACGTGGGTCTCGCCCGGCCGCGGCACGACGTGCAGCGTGGCGCCCTTCTCCGGCACCGCGCGGCCGCTGACGCGGACGACCAGGTCCTTCAGGGTGTCGTCGACCTTGGCGCTGCCGTAGACGTAGCCGTCGGCGCCGAGCTCCTCGACGACGTTGACGGAGACGGCGAGGCCCGCCGGGGCGTCCTCGGTCTCCTTCGAAAGGGAGCTCGCGGCGCCGCCGTTCTGCTCGACGATGTCGAAGTGCTCCGGGCGGACGCCGACGGTGACCGTCGTGTCACCCTTGTCGGCGGCTGCCGTGAGCGCCTCGCGGTTGACGGGCACCACGCTGTTGCCGAACTTCACACCGCCGTCGGTGATCGGGACCTCGACCAGGTTCATGGCGGGGGAGCCGATGAAGCCGGCGACGAAGAGGTTGGCCGGGCGGTCGTACATGCTGCGCGGCGAGTCGACCTGCTGGAGCAGACCGTCCTTGAGTACGGCGACCCGGTCGCCCATCGTCATGGCCTCGACCTGGTCGTGGGTGACGTAGACGGTGGTGATGCCGAGGCGGCGCTGGAGCGACGCGATCTGCGTACGGGTGGAGACACGGAGCTTGGCGTCGAGGTTCGACAGCGGCTCGTCCATGAGGAACACCTGGGGCTCACGCACGATGGCGCGACCCATGGCGACACGCTGGCGCTGACCACCGGAGAGGGCCTTCGGCTTGCGCGCGAGGTAGTCGGTGAGGTCGAGGATCTTCGCCGCGTCCTCGACCTTCTGGCGGATCTCCGCCTTCGGCACACCGGCGATCTTGAGCGCGAAGCCCATGTTGTCGGCGACCGTCATGTGCGGGTAGAGCGCGTAGTTCTGGAACACCATGGCGATGTCCCGGTCCTTCGGCGGGAGGTGCGTGACGTCGCGGTCACCGATACGGATGGTGCCGGAGTTGACGTCCTCGAGCCCCGCGAGCATCCGGAGCGAGGTGGACTTGCCGCAGCCGGACGGACCGACGAGGACGAGGAACTCGCCGTCCCCGACCTCGATCTCCAGACCATCGACGGCGGGCTTCTCGGTGCCCGGGTAGATCCGGGTCGCCTTGTCGAACGAAACAGTGGCCATGGTGAAGGGCCCCCTTCTACCGGCAGGAACGTGCCGGACGATCCGTTGTAGGAAGGTGGTGTGCCACGGCGGCTTGACGCCGTTGTGGTGTAGTCCACACAGGTGAACTGGGTCAGGACGGTACCTGGCGTTCACCTCGTCTGTCAGTACCCGGGTCGGTGTGAACTTCGACGAAATTTTCGAGTAGGGACTCCATGTGCGTTCAGGGTTTCCTGAATTCAGGATTCTCTGTATCGTCGGCGTGGTGCTGACCCTCACCACCGAGATCGACGTACTCACCCGGTTCGGCCGCGCCCTCGCCGACCCGATCCGCTGCCGACTGCTGCTCGCCCTGCGCGAGGCGCCGGCCCATCCCGCGGACCTGGCCGAGACGCTGGGCATCTCGCGCACCCGGCTCTCCAACCACCTCGCCTGTCTGCGCGACTGCGGACTGGTCGTCGCCGTGCCCGTGGGCCGGCGTACCAGGTACGAACTCGCCGACCCGCGGCTCGGACACGCGCTGGACGACCTGCGGACCGCCGTGGTCGCCGTCGAGACGGACCGCACCTGCGCGGAGGCGGACGAGAAGGGCTGCTGCTGATGGCCGGGATATCCATCGGCCCCTCCCCGGTCCGCCGCGACGCGCTCGCCCGGCGGATACGCCTCCTGGCCGGCGCCACCATCGCCTACAACACCGTCGAGGCCGCCGTCGCCCTCACCGCCGGTGCCGCCGCCTCCTCGACGGCGCTCATCGGCTTCGGCCTGGACTCCGTCATCGAGGTGTCCTCGGCGGCCGCCGTGGCCTGGCAGTTCTCCGCCCGCGACCATGCCGTGCGCGAGGCGCGGGAACAGCGGACCCTGCGGATCATCGCCCTGTCCTTCTTCGCGCTTGCCGCATACGTCACCGTGGACGCCGTACGGGCCTTCGCGGGCGCCGGGCACGCGGACCACTCGGTGGTCGGCATCGCCCTCGCCGCGCTCTCCCTGCTGGTCATGCCGGTGCTGTCGGCGGCGCAGCGCCGGGCCGGGCGGGCGCTCGGCTCGGCCTCCGCCGTGGCCGACTCCAAGCAGACCCTGCTGTGTACGTACCTGTCGGGCGTGCTGCTGGTGGGGCTGGTCGCGAACGCCGCGTTCGGCTGGACGTGGGCCGACCCCGTCGCCGCGCTGGTCATCGCCGGGATCGCGGTGAAGGAGGGCCGGGACGCATGGCGCGGGGAGGGGTGCTGTGCGCCGGCCGCCGGAACGTCCTGCGCGTGCTGCACACACTGAGATGTAACCACTGCTACATTCACCGCCGTGACCAATGATGTGCGCTGGCTTGTCCTCGTGCTCAGAATCGCCGCCGAACCCTCCCGGCACCGGGTGGCCGTCTGGCGCGAGCTGCGCAAGATCGGGGCGCTCTCGCTCGGGCCGGGCGTCTGGGCCGTACCGGACGTGCCGGTCTTCGCCGCCGGGACCGACCGCGCGCTGGAACTCACCGAGCGCGCCGCGGGCGAGGCCGTCGCGCTGGCCGCGACCGGACGCGGGGCGCAGGACGGGCAGCGGCTGCGCGCCCTGTTCAACGCCGCCCGCTCCGCCGACTGGGCCGAATTCCTCGCCGACTGCGGCAAGTTCGAGGAGGAGCTGGCCAAAGAGGTCCGCATCGCCAAGTTCACGCTGGCCGAGCTGGAGGAGGAGGAACAGTCCCTGGAGCGACTGCGGCGCTGGCACCGGGACCTGACGGCCCGTGATGTGTTCGGCGCGTCCGAGGCGGCCGAGGCGGGCGAGCGGCTGAAGGCCTGCACGGCAGCCTGCGAGGACTACGCGGAGCGCGTGTTCGCGGCCCTGCACCGGTCACCCGAGGCGGAGCCGGGCGAATGAACCGGCCGCGGATACGCCCGCTGCCCACCGTTGACGGCGAGGGGGCGGACGTATGAGCACCGCACCCACCCTCCAGACCGCCCCCGGCCGCCAGATGTGGCCCCTCTACGCCGCCGGCTTCACCACCGCCTTCGGTGCGCACGGCATCGCCGCCAACCTCGGTGGGCACTCCGAGGACGCGGTGACCTCGCTGCTCGTCCTCGGCGGACTGCTCGCTCTCTACGACGGTGCGGAGGTTGTGCTCAAGCCCCTGTTCGGGACGCTCGCCGACCGGATCGGGGCCCGGCCGGTACTCCTGGGCGGGCTGGTCGCCTTCGCGCTCGCGTCCGCCGCGTACGTCGTCGTGGACAGCCCTGGCTGGCTCTGGGCAGCCCGTCTCGGCCAGGGCGCCGCCGCCTCCGCCTTCTCGCCCTCCGCCTCCGCGCTCGTCGCCCGGCTGAACCCGGCGGCCAAGCACGGGCGGGCATTCGGCAGTTACGGCTTCTACAAGTCCATCGGCTACACCCTCGGCCCGCTACTGGGCGGCGTCCTGGTGTGGGCCGGCGGCCTCCCGCTGCTGTTCGCCGTACTGGCCGCACTCGGCGCAGCGGTCGCCCTCTGGGCGGCCGTGGCCGTCCCGCACGTCCCCCCGCTAACCAAGTCCCGCCAGACCGTCCTCGACCTGGCCCGCCGCCTCGCCGACCCCGTCTTCCTGGGACCGACCGCCGCGCTCGCCGCCGCCACCGCCGCCCTCTCCGTCGGCGTCGGCTTCCTGCCGGTCTCCGGCGCCGTCGCAGGACTCGGCACCGTCGCCACCGGCGCGGCCGTGTCGGTGCTGGCGGCCTGCGCGGCCGTCGTCCAGCCGAGGGCCGGGCGCGCACTGGACGAAGGCCGCCTGACCGTGCGCGCAGGCCTCACCGCCGGGCTGCTGACCACGGCGGGAGGACTGGCGTGCGCGATGCTCCCCGGCCTGACCGGCATCCTCAGCGCCGCCGCCCTGATCGGCATCGGCACCGGTCTGATCACCCCGCTCGGCTTCGCCGCCCTGGCCGCCTCGACGCCCCCGGAACGGCTCGGCCAGACCATGGGCTCCGCCGAACTGGGCCGCGAACTCGGCGACGCGGGCGGGCCGTTGCTCGTCGCGGGCGTAGCCTCGCTGGCCACCCTGACGTACGGCTACGCGGCCCTCGCGGTGCTGATCGCGGCCTACCCGATGCTCGCCCTCGTCAACGGACGACTGCGGCACCGTCCCTGACCTGCTCCTCCGGGGTGTCGCGCAGCCCCAGTCGCAGATGCTCCACGTGATAGAGGGCCTGGTCGAGCAGTTCGGCGACATGGTTGTCGTAGAGCGCGTAGATCACCGAACGGCCGCGCCGCTCACCCGTCACCAGACCAAGGTTGCGCAGCAGCCGCAGCTGATGCGAACAGGCCGACTGCTCCATGCCCACGGCGTCCGCGAGTTCGGTCGCCGCACACGGGCCCTCCTGGAGCCGGGCCAGGATCCGCAGGCGCGAGGGCGTCGCGAGGGCCTGAAGCGTCGTGGCCACATCGGCGGCGCCCACGGCCTCAAGGCGCTCGCGCGCGGTGGCGGGGGTCTTGGCGTCAGCTCCGTGGCCCATGCCCTTCATCCTACGGAGGCCAACACATGAACGCATGAATTGCTCTTCATGTGGTCCTGTACGGTGGAAGAAGCGGCGCCGGGTTCACGGCTCACCGCCACCCCGCCATGCCCCCTCGTGCCTCATGCCCCGTGCCCCGTGCCTCGTGAAGGACACCCGCCCCATGACCTCCACCGTCACCCGGCCGACGGCCGACCGGACCGCGTCGGCGCGCCCCCAGGAAGCCCCACGCCGCCGCACCCGCATCCTCGCCCTCCCCGAGGCACGCTGGGCCGCCGCGGCCACGGCCTTCTTCCTGCTCGCGCTGCCGCTCCAGCTCACCGGCGCCCCCGCCTGGACCTGGGGCCCGCTGTACGCCCTGGCGTACGTGACCGGCGGCTGGGAGCCGGGCTGGGAAGGCCTCAAGGCCCTCAAGGACAAGACCCTCGACGTCGACCTCCTGATGATCGTCGCCGCCCTCGGCGCCGCATCCATCGGCCAGGTCATGGACGGCGCTCTCCTCGTCGTCATCTTCGCCACCTCAGGCGCACTGGAGGCCCTGGCCACCGCCCGCACCGCCGACTCGGTCCGCGGCCTGCTCGACCTGGCCCCCGCCACCGCCACACGTCTCGTGGCCGACGGCAGCGAACAGACCGTTCCCGTCGAGGAGTTGGCGGTCGGCGACCTCATCCTCGTACGGCCCGGCGAGCGCGTCGGCGCCGACGGGCGCGTGCTCGACGGGGCGAGCGAGGTCGACCAGGCGACCATCACCGGCGAACCATTGCCGGCCGCCAAGGAGCCGGGCGACGAGGTCTTCGCGGGAACGCTGAACGGCACGGGTGCCCTGCGGGTACGGGTCGAACGGGACGCCTCCGACTCCGTGATCGCCAGGATCGTACGGATGGTGGAGGAAGCCTCCGAGACGAAGGCCCCCACCCAGCTGTTCATCGAGAAGGTCGAACAGCGCTACTCGATCGGCATGGTCGCCGCCACCCTCGCCGTCTTCCTCGTCCCGCTCGCCCTCGGCGCCGCGCTCACCGGCTCACTGCTGCGGGCGATGACCTTCATGATCGTCGCTTCGCCGTGCGCGGTCGTCCTGGCCACCATGCCGCCGCTGCTGTCCGCCATCGCCAACGCCGGACGGCACGGCGTCCTGGTCAAGTCGGCGGTCGTGATGGAACGCCTGGGACAGGTCGACACGGTCGCCCTCGACAAGACGGGCACCCTGACGGAGGGCATGCCGCGGGTCACCGACGTACGGCCGCTGCCGGGCTCCGGCCTCGACGACTCCGCCCTCCTCACCCTGGCCGCAGCCGCCGAACACCCCAGCGAACACCCCCTCGCCCGCGCGATCGTGGACGCGGCACGCGAACGCGGTCTCACGTTGCCGGAGACGAAGGACTTCGACTCCACACCGGGTGTCGGGGTGACCGCGGGTGTCGACGACCGGATCGTGGCCGTGGGCGCACCCGCACGCCTGCTGCACGGCGCCAGTGACTCGGTCGCCTCGGCCTTCGCCTCCGCGTTGGCCGCAGGACTCGAGGACGAGGGCCGTACGGCGGTCCTGGTGACGCTCGACGGCGTCCCGGCGGGCGTGCTGGGCATCGCCGACCGCCTCCGCCCGAACGCGGCCGCCACGATCACGTCCCTCACGACCCTCACCGGAACCAGGCCCGTCCTGCTGACCGGCGACAACCCGCGCGCCGCCGCCCACCTGGCCGCCGAGGCCGGCATCGACGACGTATGCGCCGGGCTGCTGCCTCAGCACAAGGTGGCAGCGGTGAGGGAACTCCAAGCTGTCGGCCGCAGGGTGATGGTGGTGGGTGACGGCGTCAACGACGCCCCCGCCCTCGCCGCCGCCCACTCCGGCGTCGCGATGGGGCGCGCGGGCTCGGATCTCGCGCTGGAGACTGCGGACGCGGTGATCGTCCGGGACGAGCTCACCACCGTGCCCGCGGTGATCGCCCTCTCGCGGCGGGCCCGGCAGCTGGTGGTGCAGAACCTGGTGGTCGCCGGGGTGTTCATCGCGGCGCTGGTGACCTGGGACCTGGCGGGGACCCTGCCGCTGCCGCTCGGTGTGCTGGGGCACGAGGGGTCGACCGTGCTGGTCGGGCTCAACGGTCTGCGGCTGCTGCGGGAGGCGGCTTGGCAGCGGGCGGAGCGTGCTGCGGGGCGATGAGCTGCGGCTCCGCACGGCTCACGGCATGGGCGCCGGACGCCGCGACCGCCTTCAGGTCCCGGGCCACGGCAGCGCCGATCATCTCGGCGTCCCCCGCACCCACATGGCTGACGACGGTGAGCGTGTAGGCGTCGGCGGTGTGGACGAGACAGAGGTTCGCCGTGCCCGGTGGGGAGAGCTGCGGCAAAGGGACGATGCGGGACAGGGGGCGATCGTGCAAGTGGCTGGGGTTGTCCCGCCACTTGAACGCGGTGCACAGGCTGGTGGTGAGCTCGGGGCGGGCGAGGCGCCTGGCCATCGCCTCGGCCAGCCACGGCATGGTCCGTGCGCTGGCCTGAAGTGCGGGGAGGAACACGCGGTGGGCGTCGCACCGGTGGTGCAGCGCCGCGACCAGGTCCTGGCAGGCCTGTAGACGGTCCACCGGGGATTCGACGTCGATGGGCAGCGGACTGCGCAGCACGGTGACGCCGTTGCCGAGCTGCTGTGCGTTGTGGCGGGTCCGCAGGTCGACCGGCACCGTGGCGTAGAGGGGGGTCGGTCCCTTCGGCCAGGATCGCAGGGGGCCGTAGCAGGCGCGGAGGGCGCCGGCGTAGGTGCTCAGGAGAAGTTCGTTGAGGGTCGCTCCCCGCCCGCCGGCCGGCTGGCGGCGGGCCGTACGCATCATCTGCGGGTCGAGCTCGACCATCGCCACTGACGGCCGCAGGTCGCCGGAGGGCGCCGGCGGAAGGGGCTGGCTGGGGACTCCGATACGGCGCAACTCCCTGAGCACGGTGGCGGGACCGATGCGCGGGCGCCGGCCCGCTGTCGTGACCGGGCCGAGCGCGGAGGGCGGTACGGCGTCGTCCATCAGCAGCCGGAAGAGCGTTTCCAGCGATCTGCCGTCCAGCAGCGCGTGATGGGCGAGCAGCACGATGGCGTGGTCGCCCGCCGGGGTGGCGTGTGGCGTCACCAACAGCCGCCACAGGGGCCGTTCGGGCGGCAGCGGGTGACTGACGCCGGCCGTCAGCAGGGAATCCAGATCCTGGTCCGTGGCGACGATGTGTGCCGCGGGATCGAACGGCCGGGTGGCCGTCCACCGGTGGCCCGACAGCGCCGCCGGCCCGCTGGGGGGCTCCAGGACCCAGCTCATCCGGTCCAGTCCGCTCCATCGTTCGCGGACGCGGGACCGCACCTGCGCCAGGTCGAACGGCCTTCCGGGAAACACCGCGGCGATGCCGATCGTTCCCGGCAGTCCATTGCGGAGGTGCCCTTCGTCGAAGGCCGACAGCCTCATGTTCCACAGCCTCTCGTTCCTTGGTGGTGCAGCTGTCCAGGCCCCGCCTTCGGTGATCAACCGTCGGGTGAATCGAACACGACACAGGCGTTGTGGCCGCCGAAGGCGAAACTGTTGCTGATCACCGCGCCGTCCGAGATCTTGCGGGGTTCGGCCGTGACCACATCCAGTTCGCAGCGCGGGTCCAGCCGCGTGAGATGGGCGGTCGGAGGCACGAGCCCTTCGTGCACCGACCAGGCCACGATCACGGCTTCCAGCGCCCCCGCCGCCCCCAGCGCGTGCCCGGTGATCGCCTTGGGTGCGGTCACCGGCACCGCGCGCGGGCCGAACAGGGCGGTGATGGCCCGCGCTTCCGCGAGGTCGTTCAGCTCGGTGCCGGTGCCGTGCGCGTTGACATGGGTGACGGCGTCGGCCGTCGTGCCGGCGTCGGCGAGCGCCTGCTCCATGCACGCCCGGGCGCCGGCACCGTCCGGATGCGGTGCCGTCAGGTGGTAGGCGTCGGAGGTACGCCCGTATCCGGTCAGCGTCGCGTAGATCCGGGCGCCCCGCGCACGGGCCAGGTCCAGCCGTTCCAGCACGAGGAACGCGGCGCCTTCGGCGAGGACGAACCCCTGCCGCCCGACGTCGAACGGCCGTGACGCGGCAGCGGGATCCGCGCACTCGGTGACCATCGCGCCGGACCGGCCGAAGGCCATCGCGGTCGTAGGAGTCAGGGGACTCTCATGCCCTCCCGCCACCACCACGTCCGCGGACCCCGCCCGGATCATCTGCATCGCCTCACCCACGGCGTGCGTTCCGGAGGCACACGCGGTGGAGACCGTCAGACTGGGGCCGGTGACACCGAGCCCGGCACTGACCCAGTACGCCCCCGCGTTGTGCATCAGCCGGGACGCGTACAGCACATCGGGACGTCCGATGCCGTTCTCCTGACTGATCACGCCGCCGTAGCCGGTGCCGGTGACCACCGCCCGCCGGCCGGGAGACACGTGAAGTCCTCCGGCGTCCTCCACGGCGTCCGCGGCGGCGCACACGGCCAGCTGCGCCGACCGGTCGGCCCGCCGTACCTCCTTGGGCGTCAGATAGCCCGTGGGGTCGAAGGCGGTCATCGGACTTGCCGGGTACACGACGGTGCCCTCGTCGTCGAAAGCATGCAGCGACGTCCCTGAACGGCGCTGAAGGAGGCTCTCCCACAGCGCTGCGGGCGTCGCTCCGGCCGCGCAGCGGACTCCCAGGCCCGTGACGGCGACGGCGTGCCGGGGGGTCACCGGGCGGCGAGGGGGCTGTGGGTGGCCTGGGTGCGCAGCTGCACGATGAGGTCGGCGACATCACCCACGGTGGACACTCCGGTCGTCTCGGTTCCCCGCAACGACACCCCGAACAAGTCTTCCGACGCCGCTTGCAGTTCGGTGATGTCCAGACTGTCGGCCCCCAGATCGGCCACCAGCCGGGCCTGCGGCACCACCGCCTCCGGCGGCACCGACATCACCCGCGCGCACAACGGGCGCAGCGCTTCCCATACGTCAGCCACTTCTGGGTATTCCGCTTCCATGCAATTGTCTCCGTTTCCTGGTGCCGTCAGGGCTGCGGGTACCGAGCCCATGTCTCGAACTCCGTGACGACCGCGTCGGCGAGCCGCCTCGCGTCGTTCGGGCGCAGGTTGCACACCACAGTGAGCGTGACCGCGTCCCCTGCCTGGGCCAGGGCGAAGCTGGCGGTGCCCGGGTGGTGCAGGGGCGGCAGACCGACAGCGCGTACGAGCGCGCGGCCCTGGAAGGTGCTCGATCCGCCGGGCCACTTGATGGCTGTGGTCGCGGTCGCCGCGAAGCAGGAGTGGCGACCGCGGTTGGTGAGGAGTCTGGTCACCCACGGGCCCGTCCGCCGTGCCACTTCCGCCGCGGGAAACAGCACGGTGTCGTGTACGGCGGCCCGCGCGGGGACCCCGGCCAGCGCGGCCTGACACGCCCGCAGCCGCGCCATGGGTTCGTCCACGTCGACGGGCAACGGAACCCGAACCACCGTGAGGGCATTGCCGAGTTCGCTCGGATCGGTCCGGGTGCGCAGATCGCACGGCACGGCCGTGTACGCCGGCTCGTCCCGCCGGCGCCACCGCCGTACGGGCCCGTACTCGGCCCGCAGCGCGCCGGCCACCGCGCCCACGAGCAGCTCGTTCAGCGTCGCACCGCGGCCCTCGGCAGGCTGCCGGCGTGCGGATCGGACCGTGTGCGCAGACAGCGCGCTCACCGCGACCGAGGGGGACGTCTGCCCCGGCGACTCCATCGGCAGGGCCTGTCCCCGGGCCGTCATCGCCCTGAGCTCCCTGCCCGCCGCGCGCAGCCCGGTACGCGACAGCGGCGCCGGCCGGGCCGACCCCCTCACCTCCGCGGTGCCGTCCATCAGCGACCGCATCACCGTCATCAGCGAGCGTCCGTCCAGCAGCACATGCTGGGCCACCAGCGCCAGGGCGAAACCGCCGCCGTGCGCCGCATCCGGGACCACGAAGAGCCGCCAGGGCGGTACCCCGTCGGCGAGCGGCCGGTCCACACTCTCCGCCCACAGGTCGTCCAACTTGTTCCGGGCCACGACGACATGCACGGCGGGATCGAACGGACCCGGTACGGCCCACCGCGCGCGGTCGAGCACACAGTTCATCCGCTCCAGGCCCGTCCACCGCTCGGCGACGCGCGCCCGTACCTCGGCCACATCGGGCAGCTCACCGGAGAAGACCGCCGCCAGGCCGACAACTCCCGGACATCCGTTGAGCAGCAGCATCTCGTCGGCACAGGACAGCCTCATGCGACAGGTCGCCATACCCTTCCCATCGGCGGAAGAACTACGCCCGCACCGTGATGGTGCGGGCGTCGACTTCAAACGGTCTGCTCAGAACGCCTCGCTGTTGCAGCCCATGTCCGAACCGAGGTCGGTCGGCTGCGCGCCCGGGTTGCCCTCGCCGTTGAGCGCGTTGCCCAGCGCGCCGTTGATGGCGCCGACGCTGCCGAGGATGTCGATGTTCATGTCGTGCGAGCGACATTCGATGCTCTGCGCCACGTCGAAGTCGTTGCCCCGCTCGCCGCCGCGACCACCGTGGTCGTGGGCGAGGGCGGGGCTGACGCCGAAGGAGCCGACACTGCCGAGGACAGCGCCCACGAGGGCGACCTTCTGAAGCTTGTGCATTTCTTCTCCGTTGAACGAGCGGATGTACTTACTGCGGGGAGACGGTCAGCCGAGTCGGGGCAGACCCAACTGGCCCACGGGAGGCGCCGCGACCTGGCCCAGGCCGAGCCCGGGTACCTGCGGTACGCCGCCGCCGGTCGGCGCGATCAGCGGGTTGATGAGCGGGTTCACCTCGGGGTTCACCTGCGGGTTGACCTGCGGGGCGACACGCGGCGGCGGCTCCGGGTTGAACACCTGCGGAACGGCGACCTGCGGGGCGACCTGCGGAGTGACCTGCGGTGACGACTGCGGGGAGACCTGCGGCACCACCTGCGGCTGCTGCGGAGCGGCCTGCTGCTGCTGGCCGTAAGGCGAGTTGGAGGCCTGCGCAGTGCCCGCCGACGACGCCCACGCGGAGGCCTGGCCACCCTGCTGCGGGGCAGGAGCCGGGGCGGGGGCCGGGGCCGGCGCCGGGGCCGGTGCGTACTGGGGCGCCGGCTGGTGGTACGACTGCGGCCCCCTGGCCTCCGCGGTGCCCGTCGAATTGGCCACCGCCTGAGCCTGCTGCGGCGGCTGGTACTGGGGGGCGGGCGCGTACTGGGGCGCCTGGTACTGGGGAGCGGGCGCCGGTGCGTAGTACTGGGGCGCCTGGTACTGAGGAGCGGGCGCCGGTGCGTACTGAGGCGCCGGGTAGTACGGGGGAGCAGGCGCCGCGGCGGCGCCGTACCCGACGGGAGAGTCGGCATGGCTGACGCCGGCGCCGATGGCGGACAGACCGCCGGCCGTTGCTACGACGAGCGCGGCCTTGTGAAGCTTGCGCATGGAACCCTCATGCCCTTCATTACCTGTGCAAGGAAATCCGTTGTATTCAGTGCAGTCTTGCGTGCGCTCAGTCTGATGTTCGTGCTGCGCCCTGACAGGGGTAATTCCTGGGCTGTCATGTGGACTTCACGCTGGAGCCGGCAGCGGATCCGGCGCCCCTCTCTGAATTCAAGATCGCCGCCCTCTCTCAGCTGGCAACGAAATTTCCCCCGGCCTGGTCACGGGGTCCAAAACCTCGTCACTCATTTGCCATCGATCGGATTATCGGCTCACGCTGCAAATGGGTGACCGCACCCCGACTCACGTGACTGGCACCGTACTTATCTCGTTGGCTGCACTGGCACACATCAGCATTTCAATACGTTCCGTGCACAGGTCAATGAAGGGCCGAGGTTCCATGCGCAAGCTTCAGCAGGTCGCGCTCGTCGTCGCAGCAGCCGGCGGTCTGTCCACCGTCGGCGCCGGCCCAAGTTTCTCCGCCGCTCCCGTGGCGTACAACGGTGCCCCGCCCCCCGTTTCGCAGCCGGACGCGCAGGCCGCCTCGCTGACTTCATCTCAGGCCACTGCGCACAGTTCCGGCCCGGGCATGCAGCGGCAGGCCGCCCCGCAGCGGGGCGCCGATGTCAGCCCGCAGGTCAACCCCCAGCTCAGCCCCCAGCTCAACCCGCAGATCACCCCGCAGGCCGCGCCGGCCCCGGCGCAGGGTGACCCGCTGAGCCAGACCAACCTCTTCCGCCCCTCCCAGGAGTGCAGCCCGCAGTCCGTGCTCAACGCTGCTGTCCCGGTCGCCGTACTCGCCGCCGCCGAGAACAAGGGCGTCGACTGCGACCAGGCGAACAGCCAGGCGAATTCCTTCGCCCACGCCCGCGCCGGCCGCTAGGGCGTATTCCAGAAGTGGACCAAGGCCGGGCGGCGTTGATACCGAAGGGCATCGACGCCGCCCAGCACCGCGCGGTCACCGCGAGCCACCACGGGCTCGGCGTCCGCCGCGAAGCGACTGTGCAGGTCGTGGCCGTAGACGAATGGCGCGCTCATGCGCGATGCGGCTTTAAGGGTGGCTTCTAGTACGAGATCACGAACCCCGGCGCGTCGCCGGGCATGTTGGGATATTTCCTATTAATCTCCCGTAACTGTACGAAGTCGATCTTTCACAGATCGAACCCACCTCACTCCACCGGAGATGACATGCACAAGCTTCGCAAGGCCGCCGTGGTGGTCGTCGCCCTCGGCAGCGTCGGGATCCTGAGCGCCGGCTCCGCCAGCGCCAACGGCCAGGACGGTCACGGCGGCAAGGACGGGGGCAAGTTCAGCGTCCTGCAGAGCTCCAACTGCAAGTCGCACGACCTGAACCTCGACGTCCTCGGCCAGGTCGGCATCCTCAACGGCCTGCTGGGCAACGCGCTCAACGGCGAGGGCAACGCCGGTGGGCAGGACACCCACCTCGGCTCGTCGATGGGCTGCAACAACAGCGCGTTCTGATCGCGTGATGGCCGCACTGGCGGCCTAGAGCCGGAAACAGGTCCCGGTATCGAGCCTCAGGCCCGGTGCCGGGACCCCTTTTAATTTCCGGCCTTCGGCCAAGGTGGTGACTCTTTCTCGAATTCGGCGTGCCGTCAGGTGCTTTGAAATATTTCCTATTACCCTCCGTAACTGTACGAAGTCGATCTGTTGCAGATCGCACCCACTCCACTCCACCGGAGATGAACATGCACAAGCTCCGCAAGGCCGCCGTCCTGGTCGTCGCCCTCGGCAGCGTCGGACTCCTGAGCGCCGGCACCGCCCTCGCCGACGGGCACGACGGGCACGGGGGCAAGGGCGGCCGGGGCAAGAACGGCACGACCATCAACGTCCAGCAGAGCACCAACTGTAGGTCGCACGACGCCAACGTCTCCGTCCTCGGCCAGGTCGGCGTCCTCAACGGCGTGGGTGGCAACCTGCTGAACGGCGAGGGCAACACGGGCACGCAGGAGACCGGTCTGGGCTCGTCGATGGGCTGCGACAACACCGCCTTCGACAAGTAAATTAAGCCAAAGCCTCAGAATGAAAATGCCGGACCGGGATCAATCCCGGTCCGGCATTTTCTGATCTGGCCTCAGAAGTCGAATTTCGGCACCTTGACACCCTTGGGCAGCTCGATCTTGTTGGAGCACTCCACGACCGGCCCGATCCTGGTGGACCCGCCGTTCACCGTGGCGCTCTGGGGGAACGCCAGGCGCGGCCGTTCGATCGTCGAGCAGTCGCTCTTCTGCTGGATGGCGTACCCGCCCTGCTTGTCCTTGCGGACGGTCTCGCTCTTGCGAACACACGTGATGTCGCCCTGGGCGGAGGTCTTGCAATCACGCGCGGGCACTTCGGCGTACGCCTGCCCGGCACCGCCGTAGATCACGGCGAGAGTTCCAAGGAGCCCAGAGACGGTTGCGATCTTCTGTCGACCGATCATGTGCTGCTTTCCTTTGCAATTGAGGCCCGGCGCCTGGGCCGTTGACCGGCGCGGGCCCGAGCATTGCTGCAGCCCGGGCGCGCACCCTGGTGGGTTTGCTGCGCGTCCGGGCTGCCTTCAGATCGTGCAATGTGCATACGTTGTTCCGACGGAGGTCGACGCGCTTGTCGTGACGCTCCTATGGGGCCCACTGTGGCGCGGAATGCGGAGCCACCCGACCCGCCGCTGTCACGACGAAAATCGCAGTGCCCTGAAACTCGCGCGTCGAACCCACGGCGCTTGTTTACCTGGCGATGTACGGAGCGGAGTACTCGCCGTAGCCCTCGGGCGCGGCGTACTGCGGAGCAGCCTGGGGGGCAGCCTGCGGGGCGGCCTGCGGAGCAGCCTGGGGGGCAGCCTGCGGAGCGGCCTGCGGAGCGGAGTGCGTCCCGCCGTGCGGGGTGCCCGACGTGGCCACAGCGTTGGCCTGCGAGGTTGCCACCGCGACGACGTCCGTACCGTCGTTCTCGTGGGCGAAGGCCGTACCGGCGCCGGCACCCATGGCGGACAGACCTGCGATGGCTGCGGCTACGACCGCAACGCGCTGAAACTTGCGCATTGAATTGACCCTTTCTTTCCGGGGCTTGATGCCCTGGCTTGACTACTTAGTGTGAGCATATACACGCAGACCGTAGCAATTTGGGACCTTTTGTCCTTCTGTGTGTCGTGTCGGATGAGAGAGCTGGCGATGTAGAAACGACGTTTCCCCGAGGGGGAGTCACGGGTAGCGGGGCGCGGTCACCCGTTTGCCGAAACGGCGGATGGCCGGTCCAAGTCGCCCTGGTCCGGCCATCGTTGTTCGAGGGGAGGGCTCAGCCGCCCAGCAGGCGAGCCAGCAACGGGCCGCCGTCCTTGCTGTCACTGTTGGGTGCCGGCGCTCCGGGCGTCAGGTCGGCACAGGTGATCTGGGGCCCGATCCGCGTCTGCCCGTTGTTCAGCAGGCCAGGGGCAGGCAGGGTCAAGGGTTGCGTCGGCTGGCAGTTCACTGTCCGGTTGACGGTGAATCCGTCACCCTCGGGGGTCTGGCCCACGATCCGCTGGGCGCAGACGATGTTGCCCTCGGCGTCGAACGTGCAGACGCCCGGGCCTCCTGCGGCGTAGGCCTGGGAGGTGCCGATGAAGGTCATGGCGAGGCCGCCGAGAAGTCCCGTGACGGCCGCGATCTTCTTCCCGTTGAACATGTGTTGCGTCTCCTTTGTGGGGGATACCGGAGGCCGCGTGCTCCGGGCGGCCGCACGTGAACGGGCCCCTTCGGGGGTGCCCCCGAGGGGCCCGTGGAAGGCGTCGCGCACGACTACGCCGCCGACGTCAGCCAGTGAAGGCGTTGTTGAACTGGCCGCAGGTGGTGTCGAAGGTCTCGGCGAAACCGAGCACGCCGATCGGGAGGTCGCCCTCGGCCACCGTCTGCGGGCTGCACTCCTGGTAGGGGCGGTAGAGGTCGGACACGTGCTGCCGGTCGGCGGCCTTCGGTGCGCGCCCGCCGTCGTAGGCGAAGGCGGTACCGGCACTGGCACCGACGGCGGTAAGGCTGCCGGCCGCCGCTGCGGCGATCATGACCTGCTGAAGCTTGCGCATGGAACCCTCGGTCTTTCATTACCTGTACGTCGAGGCTGATTGCCTACCGTGACTGAATGAACACTAGCAGTAGCGATCTACCGTATTCCACACCGGTGATATCCCGTGTCCCGGCGGGGACATGGGGGCATATGAGGGCTTCTCGGAACTCGGTGGAATGCACCGTGGCGCGCACTCGGCCTGCGGTGGTGACGGCTCAACCGTGCCTGGCGCGGGCTTAATTGCCTAAGGTGTGAAGATCGGCCTGCCGGAGCCTTTGAGGGCCGGAATGGGGGGAGGCCGGCTATGCGCGGAGTTTCATTCCAACTCGTCCGCGCAATAGCCCCGTTCGTACTGTCAGAGCCCCCTGTCGGAATCGAACCGACGACCTGATCATTACAAGTGACCCGCTCTGGCCATCTGAGCTAAGGAGGCAGCGCGTACAACGACGCCGTACGCGAAGGCGCCACCACTGTACACAGAGTGCGTTTCCCCAAGCCACGAGGTTCGCGACGTGCCGACCGGCGGCACCGTGGGTAACCGTCCGTGTACCTAGGCCGTGCCCAGCCCTGTCAGCGCCTCGTCCGTCAGCCGGTACACCGTCCACTCGTCCTGGGGGCGGGCGCCGAGCGACTCGTAGAAGTCGATCGCCGGGCGGTTCCAGTCGAGGACGGACCACTCCAGGCGGCCGTAGGCGCGTGCCACGCACAGCCGGGCCAGCTCGGTGAGCAGGGCCTTGCCGTGGCCGGCGCCGCGGGCGGTGGGGCGGACGTAGAGGTCCTCCAGGTAGATGCCGTGGACGCCGCGCCAGGTGGAGAAGTTGAGGAACCAGAGCGCGAAGCCCACCGGTTCGCCCGTCGTGTCGTCGGCGGCGATGTGGGCGTAGGCGGCCGGGTGGTCGCCGAACAGTGCCTCGCGCAGCTGCTCCTCGGTCGCCCTGGCCTCCTGAGGGGCCTTCTCGTACTCGGCGAGTTCGCGGATCAGGGTGTGGATGACGGGGATGTCGGCGGGGGTCGCGGTGCGAATCATGGGGGGAGGCTAGCCGGGGTGGCCGCGCAGGCGGCGGGCGATTTCGAGGTGGGCCGCGACAGGGGCGTGGCCCTCCTCGATCTGCCACACCGAGTTCTGTAGCACCCTGCCCAGCGTCCAGGCGTGCGCCCGGTTGCGGTCCAGCCCCAGCACCTCCGTCATCGCGTCGAACCGCCACCGGACCTCGTCCGCGTCGAAGCGGTTCCACAGTGCGGGGAGGAGGTCGAAGCCGGGGTCGCCGGCGAGCGGCTTGGGGTCGATGGCGAGCCAGGGTGCACGGTCGGAGGCGAGCACGTTCTCGAAGTGCAGGTCCCAGTGCAGCAGCCGGTCACCGGGCTCGTCGGCGACCTCGCGCACCGCTGCCGCGCAGTCCGCGAGCAGCCGTCGTACGGCTGGTTCCCAGACGCGGGGCAGTACCGCCGAGGCGCGGTCCAGCAGTCCCGCCGCGATGTCGCCGAGCCGCCGCAGCCCCGGCGGGGCCGGGACGGCCGTCAGCCGGGCCAGCAGCCGGGCGATGACCAGTGTGGCCTCGCGGGAGTCGGGCAGGCCGGCCAACTGCCGCTTCGAGTCGAGCCGTTCGAGCAGCAGGGTGCCCGTGTCGTCGTCGGACTCCAGCAGCCGTACGGCCCCGTCGCCGTTCCAGACCCGCAGCGCGACCGGCTCTCCCACGGTCTCCTCGTCGATGTCCTGGAGCTTGAGCACGGCCGGCGTTCCGTCGGCCCGCAGCACCGGGAGGACCAGAGCGCACTGGCCGTACATCGACGGCCCGTTCAGTCGCAGCTCCCAGGAGTCCAGGAACCGCGCGGCCCGCCCCGGGAGTTCGGCGACGAAGGCCGGACGCTGCCCGGCAATCAGTTCGTCCGGAATGTCGATCACCTTCCGGACCCTACCCGCGTGCGTGAATCGGTTCATGGGAATTGACCGGGGTCCGAGCAAGGTGTGGGCGTACGTCCGCAGCGCCCCCGGCACCTATGTCTGGCTGGGCATCCTGTTCGTGACGACCGTCGCGCTGCACCGTATGTCGCCGGAGTTCGAGGCGGAGTTCCTGCGGCAGCGGTCCACCAACATCCACGAGCTGTCGAGCAACCCGGTGCGGGTGCTGGTCGCCAGCGCGATGTGGATCGACGGCGGGTACTGGTGGTCTGTGCGTCCGCGCATGTGCTCGCGTCGCTGATCAGCGAGGGCCGTGCCGACGTATCGGATCGCGGTGCCGTGGCGGTATCCGTACGCCGGTGTCGTGCTCCTTGTGTACGGGGTGCCCTTGGTGGCCGGACGCACCTTTACCGATCTCGGGCATTTCACGTCCGTACTGATCGGGCTGGCGTGCCGTCCGGTCGTCACAGGGCGGGTAACAGCACGGAATCCGAAGGAGACAGCTCCTGCCGCGAAGGGTTAACGTCCCGGCATGAGCAGCTCAAGCGGTGCCGTGAACGGCGGTATCTCCTTCTGGTACGCGGACGACGGCCTCCCGACGGTGCGGGAGCCGCTCGCCGGTGACGCGTCGGCGGATGTCGTGATCGTCGGCGGCGGATACACGGGACTGTGGACCGCGTACTACCTGAAGAAGGCGGCGCCCTTCCTCCGTATCACCGTCCTGGAGCAGAAGTTCTGCGGGTACGGGGCCTCGGGGCGGAACGGCGGGTGGCTGTACAACGGGATCGCGGGGCGCGACCGGTACGCGAAACTGCACGGCCACGAGGCCGCAGTGCGGTTGCAGCAGGCCATGAACGCCACCGTCGGCGAGGTCGTCGCGGTGGCCGAGGCGGAAGGCATCGAGGCGGATGTCCATCGGGGCGGGGTCCTCGAAGTCGCCTGTACGCCTGCGCAGTTGGCGCGGCTGAAGGCCTTCCATGAGCACGAGCTGTCGTACGGCGAGAAGGACCGCGAGCTGTACGGCGCCCGCGAGACCGCCGAGCGGGTCCGGGTGCTGGATGCCGTCGGGTCCAGCTGGACGCCCCACGGGGCGCGGGTGCATCCGGTGAAGCTGGTGAAGGGGCTGGCGGCGGCCGTCGAGGCGCTCGGGGTGGTCATTCACGAGCGGACGCCGGTGACGGAGATCCGGCCGAAGCATGCGGTGACGCCGTACGGGACCGTCCGGGCGCCGTATGTGCTGCGCTGCACCGAGGGGTTCACGGCCGGCCTGAAGGGTCAGAAGCGCACCTGGCTGCCCATGAACTCCTCCATGATCGCGACCGAGCCGCTCACCGACGAGCAGTGGGAGTCGGTCGGCTGGGACGGACGGGAGACGCTGGGCGACATGGCGCACGCCTATATGTACGCGCAGCGCACCGCCGACGGGCGGATCGCACTGGGCGGGCGCGGGGCGCCGTACCGCTTCGGGTCGCGGACCGACAACGACGGGCGGACGCAGCAGGCGACGATCGAGGCACTGCGCGAGATCCTCGTGCGGTTCTTCCCGTCGCTCGCCGGAGTACGGATCGAGCACGCCTGGTCGGGAGTGCTGGGCGTGCCGCGCGACTGGTGCGCGACCGTCACGCTGGACCGGTCGACGGGGATCGGCTGGGCGGGCGGCTACGTCGGCTCGGGCGTCGCCACCGCGAACCTCGCCGCGCGCACCCTGCGGGACCTGGTCCAGCAGGACTCGGGCCAGGGCAGCCGGACGGAACTCACCGATCTGCCGTGGGTCGGGCACAAGGTCCGCAAGTGGGAACCGGAGCCGCTGCGCTGGCTGGGCGTGCACGGCATGTACGCCACGTATCGGGCGGCGGACCGGCGGGAGTCGGCGACGCACAGTGGTGAGTCTTCGCGGCTTGCCAGGTGGGCGGATCGGGTTGCGGGGCGGTGAGCCAAGCGGGTCGGGCGAAGTCGACGGCGGTTCGGCAGCGCCCTGAAGGGGCGCGGGGCTGTATCGATATGCGGCTCTGCCGCGCGGGCGCTCCCCGCCCGCTCAGGGCACCGATTCCGGCACCGGTGCATTGGCCGGGGCGCCGTACTTCGGGGCCTTCGCCGTCACCATGAGGCCTGCGATCAGACCGGCCAGCAGCATGATGTTCACGATGGTCGCGTCCAGGATGACCATCAGCTGAGCGAGGGCGATGACCACCAGGCCCCACCAGCGTCGGGATTCTTCCTGTTCATGGCTCCAGTACGACCTTTCCGGTGGTTCCGCGGGTCTCCAGCGCGCGGTGCGCGGCGGCCGCCTCGGCGAGCGGGAAGCGCTGCACGGCCGGGGTGAGGCGGCCCTCGGCGGCCTCGGCGAGGGCGCGCAGTTCGAGGGTGCGTACGGGGTTCGGGCCGCCCGCCTTCCGCATCATCACGGGCCCGAGGACCTGCTCGGTCACGCCTTCGACGACGTATGCCGCGCCGTCCTGGAGTCCCTCGCCGGACCAGCCGAAGACGAGGTGCTGCCCGCCCGGCCCGAGCAGGTCCACGGCGGCACGGGCGACGTCGCCTCCCACCCCGTCGAAGACGACGGTCGCGGCCCGTCCGCCCAGGAAGGCGCGGACCTTGTCCGGCCAGGCGGGGTCCTTGTAGTCGACGGCGAGATCGGCGCCGTTCGCCTGTACACGCGCGGTCTTCTCCGGGCCGCCCGCCAGGCCGATCACGGTGGCGCCTGCGCCCCGCGCGTACTGCACGAGCAGGGTGCCGATGCCGCCGGCTGCCGCCGGGATCACGGCCACCGAGTCCGGGCCGAGCTCGGTGAACTGAAGGATTCCCATCGTCGTACGGCCCGTGCCGATCATGGCGACGGCCTGCGCGAAGTCCAGGCGCTCGGGGATCTCGTGGACGCGGTCGACATCGGTGACGGCCAGCTCGGCGTACCCTCCGGGCGCGAAACCGAGGTGGGCGACCACGCGCTTGCCGAGCCACAGCGCGGCGACGCCGTCGCCGAGGGACTCGATCACGCCGGCGACCTCGCGGCCGGGGATGCTGGGGAGAGCCGGGGGTTCGGGCAGCGGGCCCTGCATGCCCTCCCGCAGCGCGGTGTCGAGGAGGTGGACTCCGGCCGCTTCGACGGCGATACGGACCTGGCCCGGGCCCGGCAGCGGATCTTCGGCCTCTTCGTAGGTGAGGTTCTCGGCCGGGCCGAAGGTATACAGGCGAATGGCGTGCATGGCGGGCTCCTGGGCGATCACTCGGTATGCGCTCGGTATGGCGCCCACTCTTCAACCTCAAGCTTGCTTGAGGTCAAGGGTGTTCCGGCGGTCGTGCCGCCCGAGCGCGAGTGAGACCGCCGTGAGCGCACTGTTGAAGGAGACCTCGGAGAGCACGCCCGGGGCGGCGACCTGGTCGCCGGCGAGGTAGACGTCGTCGCCGCGGTCCACGGCGGGCCGGTCGCGCCAGCTGGTGCCGGGCAGGTCGACGGCGCCGGTACGGCCGTACGCCACGGCCTCACTCCGCCAGGTGACGCGTCCGCGCCAGCCCTCGAAGGCGAGGTCGAGCAGCCGCTCGGCACGGGCGATGCCGTCGGCCCGGGACTCGTGCGGGGCGATCGGGATCTGCCCCTGGACGAGTTGCTCACCGGCCGGCGCGAGCGACCGGTCCTGCGCGGTGAACCGCTCCAGCCAGCCGGGGGAGTCCAGATCGGAGACGACGAAGGCGTCCCCGCGCCGGGTCCGCACCGCGAGGTCGATGAGCGCCGTACGCCCGCTCGTCCACGTCAAGGAGTCGTCCTTGAGCAGGCGGCGGGCGGCGTCGAGGGAGGTGGCGACGACGACAGGGGTGTCCGTCGGGAGAGTGTCGACCCGGGACAGGGTCTCCATCCGCACGCCCAGATTCCACGCCCGGGCGGCCATCCGGTCGATGAGGGTGGCCCAGCCGCCGCGCGGATAGTGCGCCTCCGGCGGCAGCTTGGTGGCGCGCCGCAGCCGCTCCTGCACGAACGCGGCGGACAGGCTGCCCGGGTCGTGGTGGAAGAGGGCGACGGCGGAGTAGTGCGCGGCGGCGCGGGCTCCCTCCTCGCCCGCCTCCCGCTCGGCCCATGTCATGAAGTCGACGTCGACGGGCGCCTGTCGGGCACTGCGGCGGAGCAGCTTGAGCATGGCGAAGGGCGGGGTGCGGCGCAGTACGCCGTGGTGCTTCAGCCGCAGCCGGGCGGCCTCCAGGGGCGGGATCGGGGCGAGCGGGCCGATGAGGTCGCGCTGCATGAGCCAGGCCCAGTGCGGGCCGCCGTTGTAGAGGGCGTGCGGGCCCTCGTTCGTCCGGTACGGCCCCTCCGCGGTCCGTGCTCGCCCGCCGAGGGTGTGATGGGCTTCGTGCACGGTGACCTTGGCGCCCGCCTCGGCGGCGGTGATGGCCGCGGTGAGTCCGGCGAAGCCGCCGCCGATGACGGTGATGCGGTGCATGGCTGGGGGTCTCCCTTGTTCTTGGGGTCGCCTTTTCTCTGCGTTGCTGTGCATACGACGGTGGGAGGGCCCCGGAATGTGACATGACTGCCGGCTCTTATGAGTCTGCGCAGGTCAGAGGGATTGTCAGTGGCCTGGTGCAGCATGAGGTGTGATGCGGGTGTGACGGGAGGCAGGGCGTGGCGAAGAAGGCAGGGGCCGTGAAGGGTGCGAAGCGGCCGGAGGTGCGGTTGCCGGTCCTGGAGCCGTACGGCGGCGGGGAGTTGGAGCCGGACGGGGACTATGACGGGCTGGAGTTCCGGGAGGCCGACTTCGCCGGGCAGGACGGCGGGGGCGCCCGCTTCATGGACTGCACGCTGACGGGCTGCGCGCTGGACGAGACGCGACTGCACCGCGCCCGCTTCCTCGACTCGGTCCTCACGGCCCCGCGCGGCGTCGGCACCGACCTCGCGGAGGCGACCCTGCGCGATGTCGAGCTGCTGGACGCGCGGCTCGGCGGAACCCAGCTGCACGGCGCCGTTCTGGAACGCGTCGTCATCCGCGGCGGCAAGATCGACTACCTGAATCTGCGCGCCGCCCGCCTCAGAGACGTCGTCTTCGAGAACTGCGTCCTGGTCGAACCGGACTTCGGCGGTGCCCGCCTGGAGCGGGTGGAGTTCCCGGGTTGCGTCCTCAAGGAGGCGGACCTCACCTCGGCGACGATGACGGACGTCGACCTCAGGGACGCGGCGGAGCTGGGCATCGCCCGCGGCGTGGACCGGCTGTCGGGGGCGGTGATCAGCTCGGGGCAACTGCTGGATCTGGCGGGGGTGCTGGCGGGGGCGTTGGGGATTCGGGTGGACGGGTGATGCGGTGACGGGGCGGCTCCGCGATAGGTTGCCCGGCGTGATCCTCGCCCCTCTCGCCCTCACCGCCGACCACGACATCCCGGCCCCGCTCCTCACCGAACTCACGGCCCTGTACGCCTCGGACCGCGCGTTCCAGGCCCTCAGCGGCGACTTCCCCGACCCGGACGACATCCGCCCGGAACAGGTGGCGGTGGCGTTGGCCGACGAGTTGGCGAACCCGGATGTGGAGGTGCTGCTGGCGAGGAGCGAGGGCGTGCTGGTCGGGGTGGCGATCACGCTCGCCCACCACCCCGACCCGGCGGACCCGGACCCGTGGATCGGCCTGCTGATGGTGGATGCGACGGCCCAACGCCAGGGATACGGAAGCCAGTTGGCGTCCCTCGTCGAGAACCGCTTCCGCACCGCGGGCCGCACCGCCGTGCGCCTTGCCGTCCTCGCCGGCAACCCCAAGGCCCTCGCCTTCTGGACAGCCCTTGGCTACGAGGTCGTCGACCACCGCGAGGACCGCCGCCTCGCCCGCCCGTGCGCGGTGTTGCGCAAGGAGCTGTAGGGACTGCCGGGGGGGGCGAACTTTTTTCGGTGGCCCGCGCGCCCTGTTGTGGCCGGTGCCGGCGGTCGCCTTCGAGCTCGTTCGCGGTGCCATGATCTGAGAGTCGCCGGCCGCCGTGCTCGAACCCGCGGCCCGCCTCGCACCTGCGCGCGGCAACCGGAATCAGGACGCGGCCGCCTGTCCGCTCCGCTCAGGCCGACCGCTTCCGAGCCGACGACTTCTTGGCCGGTGTCTTCTTCGCCGTGCTCTTGGCGGTCGTCGACTTCTTCGCGGCCTGCGTCGACTTGGCCGTCTTCTTCGCGGACGCAGCTGTCCTCTTCGCGGCCGTCTTCTTGGCCGTCGTCTTCTTGCCGGCGGGCTGCTTGGGGGCGGCGCGGGCGGTCTTGCGGGCCGGGAGGCGTCTGACCTCGGCGGATTCCTCCTCGGTCTCCTCGCCGCGGGACTCCTTCGCGTCCCGCACGCTCTTCTCCAGGGCGGCCATCAGGTCCAGGACCTTGCCGCCCTTCGCGGGTTCGGGGGCCTCGGGCGGTGCCTCGCCGGCGGCTTTCGCGGCGATGACCTCCTCGACGGCCTCGCGGTATTCGTCGTGCAGATCCTCGAGGTCGACCTCGCCCAGCGTGTCCATCAGGGCGTCCGCGAGGTCGAGCTCCTTGTCGCGGACCGTGACGCCGGCGTCGGGAGCGACGCCCTCGGGTTCGCGGACCTCGTCAGGCCAGAGCAGCCCGTGCATGGCGATCGCGTCGCCGACCACCCGCAGCATGCCCAGCCGCTCCCGCCCCCGCAGCGCGAATTTCGCGATGGCGACCTTGTTGCTCCGTTTGAGTGCCTCGCGCAGCAGCGTGTACGGCTTGGCGGCCGGGGCACCGCTCGCCGCGAGGTAGTAGGCGGCGTCCATCTGGAGCGGGTCGATCCGGTCGTTCGGCACGAACGCCACGATCTCGATCGTCTTGGCGGTGGGCAGCGGGAGGGAGGCCAGGTCCTCGTCGGTGATCGGGATGAGCGAGCCGTCCGCGTCCTCGTACGCCTTGCCGATCTCCGCCTGGGTGACCTCGCGGTCCTCCAGTTCGCAGACCTTGCGGTAGCGGATGCGGCCGCCGTCCTCCGTATGGATCTGGCGGAAGGAGATCGAGTGGCTCTCGGTGGCGTTCACCAGCTTGATCGGGATGCTGACCAGGCCGAACGAGATGGCGCCGTTCCATATGGATCGCACGTGCAGCACCCCTCAGAGACCTTTTGTCGCCGTTTGCGGGAGATTCCCATCGTATGGCGTCAGGGCTGGTCCGGCCTGCCCTCCCCGTACAGCCACTCCTGCCAGATGCGCGTGAAGTTCTTGCCCGGCGCCTTCCGCTCGACGTACGCCGTGAAGTCGTCGGTGTCCGCGTTGCCGTGGCGGTGGGTGGCGGCCCAGCCCTGGATGATCTCGTAGAAGGTGTCGTCGCCGACCGTCTGCCGGATCTTGTGGAGGACCATCGCGCCACGTTCGTAGACGGGAGGGTCGGAGATGTGCGCGGCGTCGGTCGGCTTGGCGGGCGGGAAGTCCCAGATCGCCTCGTTGTCCTCGGCATCGTCGTAGTACTCACCGTCGTACAGCGCGTCGAAGATCTCCTGGGCGGTGTCGCCGTCGTGGTCCTCCTGGTACAGCCACTCCGCGTAGGTCGCGAAGCCCTCGTTGAGCCACATGTCCCGCCAGGTCTTCGGGGAGACGGAGTCGCCGTACCACTGGTGGGCGAGTTCGTGGACGAGGAGTTCCGTGCTGGGGGCGCCGGGGAAGACGGGGCGGTTCTGGGTCTCCAGGGCGTAGTCGATGTCGTCCTCGCGCTCGACGATCGCGCCGGTGGAGGAGAAGGGGTACGGGCCGAAGTTGTACTCGGCCCACTCCATGATCTCGGGGAGCTCCGCCAGCACCTTTTTGCTCGCCTCGGCCTGGTCGGGGTCCACGGCCGTGTACACGGGCAGATCGCCCGCGACGGTGCTGCGGCTGATGTCGTAGTCGCCCACGGCGAGCGTGGCGGCGTGACTCGCCATGGGCTCCGCGGTGTGCCAGGTGAAGGTCGTACGGCGGCCCGTGCTCGTCTCGTTGGTCAACTCCCCGTTGGAGACGGCCTCCAGGCCCTTCGGCACGGTCACTTCGAGGTCGTACGTCGCCTTGTCGGACGGGTGGTGACTGCCCGGGAACCAGGCCATGGACCCCATCGGCTCACCGAGCGCCAGGGCGCCGTCCGCGGTGGGCAGCCAGCCCTCCTGTGAGCCGTCCGGGTCGGTGAGCGTCTCGGGGGTGCCGGAGTAGCGGACGGTGACGCGGAAGGTGTTCCCGTCGGCCAGGTCGTGGCGCGGACGGACGGTCAGTTCCTGGCCGGCGCGGTTCCAGCGGGCGGGCTCGGAGTCCACGGTGACGGCCTCGACGTCCATGCCCTCGAAATCGAGGTCGAGGGCGGAGAGGTCCTGGGTGGCCGTGGCCGTGATCTCGGCGGTGCCGGAGAGGTGCTGTGCCTCGGGGACGAAGTCGAGGGTGAGGCCGTAGTGCGTGACGTCGTAGCCGTCGTTGCCCGCCTTGGGAAAGTACGGGTCGCGCACGCCCGAACCGCCGGGGGTGCCGGTGACTCCGCTGCCGCACGCGGTCAGTGCGAGGGCGAGCAGAGCGAGGGCGCAGGCCGGGACAACGGGTGCAGATCGGGACACGTCTGTGATCCTAGGCGGGCCATGACAACATCGCGTACGTGCTCGACATCGGCTACGCCCTTTCCACCCGTTTCCCCGACCCGCCCCAGACCGACTACCGCCGCGCGGACGTCCGCGCGCTGCGGCACGACCTGTTCTGCGGCGACGTCTATCTCGCCGACACCAAGGCGGACCGGGAATTGTCCACAGCCTGGGGATGGGTGCCGGTGCTGGACTTCGCGTGGGCGCTGTGCGACATCGCGGAGCGGATCGACCGCGATCCTGCGGGGTCCCGGGCCTCCCGGCCGCAGCACGCCGAACTTGACTTCACCGAGTCCACCGACCGCCTGCTCTTCGAGCGCCGCTTCGGGTGGGTGGACATCGAGGCCGACTGGATGCCGGCGGAGGAGGCACCGCTGAACTTCTCCCACGCGGAGTTGCGGCGGGAGGCGCGGGACTTTCTCCATGACCTGATCGCGGACCTGTGCGATCTGCATGACGACCTCGCGGAGAATCCGGCGATCTGGACGTTGCAGTCGAGGTTTCCGCGGGTTGCGTGAGGTCCGCCGAAGCTCTGACGTCCACCGGCAGTGCCGACGGCTCTCAGCCGTCCCTGCGCCGTGAGTGCAGATGGCCGTCGAGCGGGAAGGCCGGTGGCGCGGCGGGCAGGACCCGGTCGAAGGCGTAGCGGCTCTTGTGTGCGACCCGGCACGAGGCCGGGTTGTCGACCTGGTGCAGGAGTTCCAGCCGTGTGAGGTGGTCGGCACCCAGCTGGTTGAAGGCCCATCCGGTGAGGGCCTCCAGAGCGCGGGGCGCCACTCCGCGTCCGCGAGCGTGCGCCGCGGTCCAGTAGCCCACCTCGGCCGAGGGCTTGCCGGGTGCCACTTCCTTGAGGATCACATGCCCGACCAACTGCCGCCGATCGGCTCCGGGTTGCGTCTCCAGGACCGCGAAGCCGAACCGGTCACCCACCGCCCAGCCCTGCTCCTGGGCCCGGACCCACTGCAACGCGTCCGCGGCGCTCTCCACGTCGAAGCTCGTCCGGCGACGCGACACCAGATCCAGGCCCACCTCGACCAGTGCGTCGACATCGGCCGGGCACCAGGGGCGGAGAACGAGGGCGGGTGCGGACGTCGTCGCGTCCACATGCAGTACGACGGTGTCATGCACCCGCCCATCGTATGAGGTTCGTGGTGACTCAGCCGCCGATGAGGGGTGCCGAGAGGCGGCAGCGCACCGGCTTCGCGTGGGCGGGGTCCAGGGTGTTGCGGACGAGTTGGAGGGCGTTGGAGTCGTAGGCGATCGAGATGTGTTCGGACAGGTCCTGGGGACAGACCTCCTGGAGCAGGACGTTTCGTACGGTCGCGCCCGGCCCTGCTTTGAGGAACTGGTTGTGGTAGGGCGTGACGACCTCGTCGTAGCGGGTGACGATCGTGGTGTAGTCGACTCCTGGTTGTGTGTCGCCGTCCCGGTCGAGCGTGGTGTTCACCCGGGACCCGGGCATCTGGTCCGCGTACGCCTGCCCCAGCACGAGGGAGGCCGTCGCGTTGAGGCCGAGGGCGGTGGAGAGGTTGCCCAGGCCGGAAGCGCCGGCGCCGTGGTTGGACGGGGCCAGGCCGATGAACCGGCGCACCTTGTTCTTCGCTGGATTCGCGGGGTTCGTACCCCCCTCGAATCGCAGGTACCAGCGGGGCAGCACGCCGCCGCCCTGAGAGTGCCCCACCAGGTCGACCTGACGGGCGCCGGTGGCGGCGAGCACCCGGTCCACGTAGCGGGCGATATCGCGGGCGGAGTCGGGGATGTGCCGCGAGCCCTTGAACGGAACTCCCGGTTGCCCGCCGTAGTTCGGCGCGAAGACGCAGTACCCGGCCCGCTTGAGCAAGGGGGACAACCCACTCCAGTTCATGTGGGCGTTCGTCCAGGTCGCATGCAGCAGGACGACGGGTCGGGGGTGCGCGGCGGTGGGCCGGCACTTCCAGTCGTTGGCCCCCGGCGGCGAGACGTCCGGCTGGAGCGTTCCGCGGAGGAAGGCTTCGGGGGCCGAGACGCCCGCAGTCACGGGCGGGTTCGGGCGGTCAGCCGCGACCGACGTACCCGGGCAACCGAGTGCCAGGGCTGTGATCGCGCCGACGGCGGCCAGCCAGGTGATCAGGCGGGAACGCGGCGCAGACCGGGCAGGGCGAGGTGACACTTTCCGCTCCTAGGCAGGATCGGGCACAAGCAGACGCCCAAGATCCTCAAGGAGCGGTGGCCGGGACTACGGCCAACCCGCACCGGACACACCCCCCGTTGGAGTAGCACCTTTCATTCGTGCGGCTCTGCCGCCGACGACGACGGAGCCCCCGGCCTCGAAAGGCCGGGGGCTCCGTGAGTCAGCGCGTCTCTCAGACGTTCACGCCGAAGTCCTGCGCGATTCCCACCAGGCCCGAGGCGTAGCCCTGGCCGACCGCGCGGAACTTCCACTCGGCGCCGCTGCGGTACAGCTCGCCGAAGACCATCGCCGTCTCCGTGGCCGCGTCCTCCGACAGGTCGTAGCGGGCGATCTCGGCGCCGCCGGCCTGGTTCAGGATGCGGATGTAGGCGTTGCGCACCTGGCCGAAGTTCTGCGTGCGGTTCTCGGCGTCGTAGATGGACACCGGGAAGACGATCTTTTCGATGTCGGCCGGGAGGCCGGCCAGGTTGACGTTGATCGCCTCGTCGTCGCCCGCGCCCTCGCCCGTGCGGTTGTCGCCGGTGTGGACGATGGTGCTGTCCGGCGTCTGCTTGTTGTTGAAGAAGATGAAGTGGGCGTCGGAGTAGACCTTGCCCTGGGGGTTGACCGCGATCGCGGAGGCGTCGAGGTCGAAGTCCGTGCCGGTGGTGGTGCGGACGTCCCAGCCGAGACCCACGGTGACGGCGGTCAGGCCCGGAGCCTCCTTGGTGAGCGAGACGTTGCCACCCTTGGACAGGCTTACAGCCATTGTTTGGGAGTCCCTTCCCTCGTTTACGTACGGCAAGAACGCTACAGCTACCCCTATGAACGCCGGGAGGGTACGCGAGGTTCCAGGTGGCTTTACTTTCTTTACCTGGGCCGGACGGGATATTCGGGTGACGTGGACCGGACAGGCACGGGACCATGGAGCCATGTCCGGTCCCTATGCCATCCGCGGCTCCGTCTCCCTGCCCGAGGCCGAGCTCATGTGGCGTTTCTCGCGGTCGTCGGGGCCGGGCGGACAGCACGTCAACACCAGCGACTCCCAGGTGGAACTGCGCTTCGACCTGGCGAAGACCGAGGCGCTGCCCGAGGTGTGGAAGCGGCGGGCCCTGGAGCGGCTGGCCGCCCGGCTCGTCGACGGCGTCGTCACCGTACGGTCCTCCGAGCACCGCTCCCAGTGGCGCAACCGCGAGACCGCCGCCGTACGCCTCGCCGCGCTTCTGGCGGAGGCCACCGCGCCGCCGCCCAAGCCGCGCCGGGCGACCCGCATTCCGCGCGGGATCAACGAGCGGCGGCTGCGCGAGAAGAAGGCGCGGTCGGACACCAAGCGAGGGCGGTCCGGGCGGGACTGGTCCTGAGCCGATCGGCGCGCGCTGTCACGTTTGCCGCACGCCGTCCGTCATGTTCGTGTCGACCGACCGCGATACGAGGGGCCCGGCCATGACCGACGCGCCGTACAGCAATGAATTCCTCGCCCAGCGCTTCGAGTCCCATCGAAGTCACCTCAGTGCCGTCGCCTACCGCATGCTCGGCTCCCGCGCCGAGGCCGAGGACGCGGTGCAGGAGGCCTGGTTCCGGCTGAGCCGCTCCGACACCAGCCGGGTCGACAACCTCGGGGGCTGGCTGACGACCGTCGTCGGCCGGGTCTGCCTCGACATGCTGCGCTCCCGCAAGTCCCGTGCCGAGCAGCCCCTCGACTCCGGCGCGCCCGGGCCGGCGGACACGGCACCGGACCCGGAGCAGGACGCGCTGCTCGCCGACTCGGTGGGCGTCGCGCTGCTCGTCGTACTGGAGATGCTGACGCCCGCCGAGCGGCTGGCGTTCGTGCTGCACGATCTGTTCGCGGTGCCGTTCGAGGAGGTCGCCACGATCGTGGGGCGGACGCCGACCGCGGCCCGGCAGCTGGCCAGTCGCGTCCGGCGGCGGGTGCAGGGCGCCGAGGCCCCGGACGCCGATCTGGTCCGGCAGCGCCGGGTCGTCGACGCCTTCCTGGCCGCCGCGCGGGACGGTGACTTCGACGCGCTGGTCGAGGTCCTCGACCCGGATGTCGTCGCGCGGCACGAGGGCGGCGTACTCACGGGCGCCGCCGCGGTGGCCGCCGGTGCGGCGAGCTTCGCCCACCTCGCCCGCATCGCACGGCCCGCCCTCATCGGTGGTGCCACCGGAATCGTCGTCCTGGTCGACGGCCGCCCCGAGCGGGCGCTCACCTTCACGGTCGCACACGACCGGATCACCGTGATCGACATCACGAACGAACCGACCCGCGCCGCCGAACTCGACATCACACTGCTCGACGTCTGAACGGAAGTTTGAACGGAAGTCAGAATGTGGGTCCGAGCGGAAGTCTGAACTGCCGTCCGTGCGGGACTTTGCGGGTGGAATTCACGCTTACCCCAACTGCCGGTACCGGCCCCGGAAATAGGCCAGTGGGCCGCCGTCCGCGCTCGGTACGGCGGCCGTCAGTACGCGGCCGATCACCAGGGTGTGGTCCCCGGCGAGCACACGCTGTTCCGTGCGGCACTCCAGGGTTGCGAGGGCGCCGCCCACGACGGGGGCGCCGGTCGCCTCACCGCGGGTGTAGGGGATGTCCTCGAACAGCAGACGGTCGCTGATGCGGCCCTTCATGGCGAAGCGGCCGGCGATGTGGCGCTGGCTCTCGGAGAGGACCGAGACCGCCCACAGGGGCTGTTCGGCGAGCAGGTCGTCCATGCGGGAGCCGTCGCGCAGGCTGACCAGGACCAGAGGCGGGTCGAGGGACACCGACATGAAGGCCGTCGCCGTCATGCCGACGTCCTCGACCTTCGGCGACGTGGGGTCGTCCGGGTCGAGCGGGGGCTCCTGCGCGGTCACCAGGACCACGCCCGCGGCCAGCCGGGACATGGCGGCGCGGAACTCTTCGTTGCTCACCCCCTCAGCATGCCCGGCGGGGGACACGGGGGCGGGCGGGGTCGTGGCAGAGGGAGTGTTCAGCACGCGGAAACGCTAATCTTCGGCTCGCGTGCGGCGCATCGGGCGTCCGCCCGAGACGGGTCCTAGGACCACAGACGCAATCGCCTCCGCAATCTCCACAGATGCACAAAGTTTGCGTTCAGTAAACGCACAGGAAAAACGCAGAAACACCGCTCAATTGTTCATGTTTCGCTGTGACTTGAGTCACAAGAAGCATTAATTGTTGACCCTGTGTACCGAGTGAGCAGCGCGCTGTGATTCAGTGTCGGGAAGATACAAGGGCACTACTGATCAAGAAGCGCCGATGAGAACCCTTGATTCGCTGCGAGGTCTCGGGGGGAGGGCGAGCATGGAGACCGAGTCGGAGCCGTACGTCCGTCTTGCGACTCTGCGACAGCTGCATCAGGTCATGGCGGACATGAACACGGCCCGCAGCCTTGCAGACACGTTGCAGACCGTCGCCGACGGCGTCGTGACCGGCCTCGGCTATGAGCTGGCATGCGTCAACCTCGTCCGGCCGGACGGCGATCTCGTCGTGGCCGCCTTCGCCGGCAACCCGGCCGCGGAGGCGCTCATCACCGGCCGTGTCGGCTCCCGCGAGTCCTGGGAGCGTCGGCTGAGCATGGGTGAGCAGTGGGGCGACCTGGTCTTCATCCCGCACACCGAGGGCTGGGTCCTCGATGACGACGACGTACCGCAGTGGTACACCGACGGGCCCGCGCCCCGCTTCGATGACGAGTGGCACCCGTCGGACCGGCTCTTCGCGCCGATGCGCACGCCCGGCGTGCAGGGCGGCTCGTGCGGCGAGCTGATCGGCGTGCTCTCCGTGGACCGGCCGCGCAACGGCCGCCTGCCCGGCGCCTGGGGCCGCGAGGCCCTCCAGATGTACGCCTTCCAGGCAGCCATCGCCATCAGCAACGCACGTCTACGCGCGAATATGCAGCGGGCATTGGTCAGACTCGAACGTGAGCAGCAAGCCCTGCGAGCCAGCGAGGAAAGCTTCCGGCAGGCCTTCGAGTACGCCCCCTCCGGCATGGCCATAGCCGAGATGGGCGGCGACCAGCACGGCCGGATACTCCGGACCAACGACGCGCTGTGCCGGCTGCTGGGCCGCCCCGCCTCCGCGATGCGCCGCTACTCCTTCTCCGACCTCGTCCACCCCGAGGACATCGGCACACTGCTGCGGACCTCGGCGGAGGGCGGGCGCGCGGAGCTACGGCTGGGCCGCCGGGACGGCACGTACGTCTGGGCCTCCCTCCGCAACTCCGTCGTCGCCGACGCAGCCGACGGCCCCCGCTTCCTCCTCACCCACGTCGAGGAGATCGAGGAGCGCAAGCGCCGCGAGCTCCAGCTCGCCCACCGCGCCTCCCACGACTCCCTCACCGGCCTGCCGAACTCGGCCGAACTGCGCGCCCGGCTCTCCTCCCGCCTCTGCCAGCGCCCCACCCACCCCGGCGCCCTCGAACCGGTGGACGCGGCGTTCGGCCATCCCGCCTTCGATGCCAACGGCCACGGCTTCGACTACCGGCCGAGCGGTGGCATCGAGGTGTACGACGCCTACGACCACCACGTCCACACCACCGCCCCCGAGGGCGAGCAGGACGACGGCACCAAGGGGCTCGCGGTTCTCTTCTGCGACCTCGACGGCTTCAAGTCGATCAACGACCGGTTCGGGCACAACGCGGGCGACGCCGTGCTCATCGAGGTGGCCCGGCGGCTCAGCGGCGGCGTGCGCGACGGCGACACGGTGGCCCGGCTCGGCGGCGACGAGTTCGTCGTCCTCGCCGACGGCCTCGCCCGCGCCGACGCGGCGGATCTCGCGGCCCGTCTGCGCACCGAGATCATCCAGCCGATCCGGGTCGACGGCCGCGGCATGCGGGTCGGCGCCAGCTTCGGTATCGGCTGGGCACACTGCGGCATGACTGCGGACGAAGTGTTGAAGTCGGCTGACGAGCGGATGTACGTCGAGAAACGATCGCGTCCCAAACAGCACAGACGTGCGGGATGATCGCAGGTCAGTGAGCTGATGCGACCGGAGTCACCCGTTTGGGCCTCACGGAGCGGGTAGGCTCGCCATTCTGACCCCATGCACTGCATCCGCACCGCACCTGTTGAGGAGACCAAGGGATGACGCCCGGCAACAACGGCGCGAGCACGCCCGAGGACGACGACCCGTTCGGCTATCTCTACGCCGACGGCCAGGCCAACGGCGCCCAGCCGCCCTCCGGCGGTTACGGCTACCCCGGCTCCGTCGGCTCCGTCAACAGAGCGCGATCGGTCGGCCAGCGCCAGTACGGCCAGCAGGCGGCGCCCACCGCACCCACCGAGCAGTACGGCCAGACCCTGCCGCAGCAGCAGGGCGCCTTCGGCCAGCCCACCGCCCACTACGCCGCGCCGGAGACCTTTCCCGGCGGCGGCGGTCCCTCCGGCCCGCAGCAGACCTCGTACAGCGACAGCGGCGGTGGCCGGGGGCGTGGGCCCAACACCAAAGGGCTGTTGATCGGTGCGGTCGCTGTGGTTGCTGCGGTTGTGATCGGCATCAGCGTGGCGATGCTCGGCGGCGACGACGACAACAAGGCCGACGGGAATCAGTCGTCCAGCACGCCGACCGCGGAGCAGAGCGCGGAGCCGAGTAAGTCGGCCGGCGACGGCGGGGACAGCGAGGTGGAACTGCCGGCCAACGACGCGAAGGCGCTGCGGCTGGGCGGGAGCGCTGCTCTGGCCTCGGACGTCGAAGGTGCCCAGTCGGACGGTGGCGTCTACGTCGGCAACCTCAACCAGGTCGGCAACTCGGTGACCTGGACGGTCAACGGGATCCCCAAGGACGGCGTCTACACGCTCTTCGCGGGATACAGCGTCCCTGGCAAGGATCAGTCGATGACGCTCACCGTCAACGGCAAGGCGTTCGGCAGCAAGATGAACCTGGGCAACTTCGCGAAAGCCGGCGAGGGTGACTACGCGAAAGCCTGGACCCAGACCTACGCGTGGCCGGCGCTCAACAAGGGCACCAACACGATCTCCCTGTCCTGCGAGAGCGGTGACCAGTGTGATGTCCTGCTCGACCAATTCTGGCTGAAGGCCGGGCAGGTCAAGGAATAGGCCCTAGGCCGCGCTGACCTCCCCCGTCACCGCCACCCGCTCCACCAACTCCTCGTACGCCGCCCGGTCGAACTCGCCCGCCACCGGCGCCAGTACGGTCGCCGCCGACAGGGCGACCGCGCGGGCCAGTCGGTCCGGCCACGGGAGGCGCTCCACCAAGCCCGAGAGCAGGCCCGCGACCGCTGAGTCGCCGGCGCCGGTCGGGTTGCCGTGGACGGGGGCTGGTGGGGCTGCGCGCCAGTGGCCCTCGGGAGTGACCGCGAGCAGGCCGGCGGGGCCGAGTGAGGCGATGACCGCGTGGGCGCCGCGGCGGCGGGCGTCGCGGGTGGCCTGCAACGGCTCGTGGGAGCCGGTGAGTTCGGCCAGTTCGTCGGCGTTGGGCTTGATGAGGTCGGGGCGGGCGGCGACCCCGCGGCGGAGTGGCTCGCCGCTGGTGTCCAGGAGGACCGGGACGCCTGCCGCCCGCGCATCCCGTATCAGTCCGGCGTACGCGCCCACCGGCACGCCCGGCGGCAGGCTGCCGCACAGGGCCACTGCGGTCACGGACGGGAGCAGATCCTCGTATGCCTCCTGGAAGGCGGACCACTCGGCGGGTGTGATGACCGGGCCGGGTTCGTTGAGTTGGGTCGTGTCGCCGGTTTTCTCGTCTACGACCGCTATGGTCCGGCGAGTTGGGCCGGTGACCGGAATGAGCGCGTCCACCACGCCTGGTATGCCGGTGAGTTGGTCCTGTACGACGCGTCCCGTCGCGCCGCCCGTGAAGCCGGTGACTGTCACCTCGTGGCCGAGGGCGGCGAGGATGCGGGCCACGTTCAGGCCCTTGCCGCCCGGCCGTTCGGTCACCTCGGCCACCCGGTGCGAGGTGTGGGGCCGCAGGCCCCGTACGCGATAGGTGATGTCGAGAGCGGTGTTCAGCGTGACGGTGAGGATCACCTGGGCCGACCTCCCCCGAAGAACGCATGTGGAGAATGCGCTTACTGTCTGTCCGTCCGGATGACCGATCATGCCAAAGAGACGGTGGCCGGCCCAGTCCCGGGTCGGCCACCGTCTCGCTGACTGCCGGACGTATCAGCCCAGTTGGGGGCTCAGCACCCATTCGCCCCGGCGCATGACGCCCTTCAACGTGAAGTCCCGGTCGAGGATCACCAGGTCCGCGTACTTGCCGGGCTCCAGGGAGCCGATCGTGTCGTACATCCCCAGCAGCTTGGCCGGGTTGGCGGACAGGGCCGTGACCGTGTCCTCGACCGGGAGGCGGTCGATCGTCACCGCGCGCTTGAAGGCGCGGTCCAGGGTGAGGGTGGAGCCCGCGATCGAGCCGCCCTCCACCAGGCGGGCCACGCCCTCGCTCACCTCGACCTCCAGCGGGCCGAGCATGTAGCGGCCGTCGCCGAAACCGGCCGCGTCCATCGCGTCGGTGATGAACGCCACGCGGTCCGCTCCCGCGTGGTGGAAGGCGAGTTGGAGGGAGGCGGGGTGGAGGTGCGTGCCGTCGTTGATGAGCTCGACCGTCACTCGGTCGTCCTCCAGGAGCGCGGCGATCGGGCCCGGCGACCTGTGTCCCAGCGTCGGCATCGCGTTGAAGAGGTGGGTCGCGACCGTGGCGCCCGCCTCGATCGCCTCCACCGTCTGCTCGTACGTCGCGTCCGTGTGGCCGATCGCCGCGATGACGCCGTGCTCGGCGAGGAGGCGTACGGAGTCGATGCCGCCCGGGAGTTCGGTGGCGAGCGTGACCATCTTCGCCCTGCCGCGCGCCGCGTCGATCAGTTTGCGGACCTCCGCGGGGTCCGGGTCGCGCAGCAGTTCCTCGGAGTGCGCGCCCTTGCGGCACGGCGAGATGAACGGGCCCTCGAAGTGGATGCCGGCGATGTCGCCCTGTTCGGCGAGTTCGCTGAGCAGGCCCGCCCGTTGGACCAGGAAGTCCATGTCGCCGGTGACGGTCGATGCGACGAGGGTGGTGGTGCCGTGGAGGCGGTGGGTGTGGATGCCGGTGACTACGTCGTCTTGCGTGCCTGAAGTGAACGAGGCGCCGCCGCCGCCGTGGTTGTGGATGTCTACGAAGCCGGGTACTACGTAGTGGCCGGTTAGGTCGATGAGCTGGGCGTTTTCCGGGGCCGCGCCGGTGATGCGGGTGCCCTCGACGATCACCTGGCCGTCGTAAACGGTTCCCGTCGGCATGACCACGTTGGCGCCGGACAGGACGAGGGGCGTCTTCGCCGTCGCGGGCTGCGGGTTTGGTGTGGCTGGTCGCGCAGTTCCCCGCGCCCCTGAGGGGGTTGCCATCAGGCCGATTCCTCCTTGCGGTCGGTCATGTCGAGGAGATCCCAGGCCAGTAGCCCGGCACCCAGGCATCCGGCTGTGTCGCCCAGGGCCGCGGGGACGATCGTCGGCGGCTTCTGGAAGGTGATGCGTTCTCTCACCGCGTCCCGCAGTGGTGTGAACAACGTTTCTCCTGCTTCGGCCAGTCCGCCACCGATGATGAGCGTGCGGGGGTCCAGCAGGGTGAGGGCGGTGATCAGGCCGTCGGCGAGGGCGGAGACGGCCTGCTGCCAGATCGTCAGGGCCGTGGGGTCGCCGGAGGCCACGGCCCTGGCGCAGTCCGCCGCGTCCGCGTCCGGGTTGCCGGAAGCCTCGGCCCAGGCCTCGCTCACCGCCGCCGCCGACGCGTAGCGCTCCAGGCAGCCGCGCTGGCCGCAGGGGCAGGGGGTGCCGGCGGGGCGTACGACGATGTGGCCGATCTCGCCGGCGAAGCCGTGTGCGCCCGACTCCACCCGGCCCTCGATGCCGATCGCGCCCGCTATGCCGGTGCCGAGGGGCACGAAGAGGAAGCGGTCGGCGCCCTGGCCCGCGCCGATGCGGCCCTCGGCGAGGCCGCCGGTGCGGACGTCGTGGCCGAGGGCGACGGGGACGCCGCCGATCCTTGCGGTGAGCAGGTCGCGCAGGGGTACGTCGCGCCAGCCGAGGTTGGCCGAGTAGGCCGCGATGCCCCGGACCTCGTCGACTATGCCGGGCACGGCGACGCCTGCTGCGGACGCGGGCTCGCCGAAGCTCTGTTCGCCGTAGGCCCGTAGCTCCGCGGCGAAGTCGAGGATGCTCTCGACGACGGCGTCGGGTCCGCGGTCGCGGCCGGTCGCGCGGCGGGCCCGGTGCAGCAGCTCGCCCTTCGCCCCTACCAGGGCGGCCTTCATCCCGGTGCCGCCCACGTCGAGGGCGATGACATGTCTCACGGAGGACAGTGTGGCCCGTGGACCCGGAAGAGGTCTAGTCCACTTACGTGGTGTAGACCTTATGGCTGAGTTTCGAAAGTTTTCGCGATGGTGGGGCAGGAGAGCAGTGCAGCGGCGTAAGAGGACAGGGGCGATCGCGGTGGTGTCCGCTCTGGGCATGACGGCGGCCCTCGGCGGCTGCGGCCTGGGCGGTGACTCGAAGGACGTGACCTTGAAGCTGGTCGCCGCCGACTACGGCGACAGCGCGGCCAACAGCTCCGAGAAGTACTGGGGCAAGCTGGTCGAGGAGTACGAGGCCGAGCACCCCGGCGTGCAGATCGACGTCAGCGTCTACTCCTGGAACGACGTCGACCGCAAGGTCAAGGAGCTGGTCGAGGCCGGCAAGGCGCCGGACATGGCGCAGATCGGCGCGTACGCCGACTACGCGGACAAGAAGCTGCTCTACCGCGCCGACGACCTGCTCTCCATCACCTCCCAGGCCGGTTTCGCCTCGCAGCTCGCCAAGGCCGGGCAGGTGAACGGGGTGCAGTACGGCATGCCCTTCGCCGCCTCCACCCGGCTGCTCTTCTACAACAAGACCCTCTTCGAGGACGCCGGCCTCACCCCGCCGACCACCTGGGACGAGCTTGCCGCGGACGCCGCGGCGTTGAAGGCGGACGGCGTGAAGTACCCGTACGCCCTGCCGCTGGGCTCTGAGGAGGCGCAGGCCGAGACCATGCAGTGGCTGCTCAGCGGTGGCGGCGGCTACACGGACGGCTACGGCATCTACGGCATCGACTCGCCGGAGAACGTCGACACCTTCACCTGGCTCAAGGACGACCTGGTCGGCAAGGGCCTGACCGGGCCCGTCGCGCCGGGCGAGCTGAACCGCGCCGACGCGTTCGCCGCGTTCGCGAAGGGGGACGTCGGCATGCTCAACGGGCACCCCTCGCTGATGAAGATGGCCGCGAAGAAGGGCGTCAAGTTCGGCATGGTGCCGATGCCCGGCGTCGACGGTGAGAGCGAGGCGACGATGGGGGTCGCCGACTGGATGACGGCGTTCAAGCAGAACGGGCACGCGGAGGAGGTCGGCGACTTCCTCGACTTCGTGTACGCGGAGAAGAACGTGCTGGACTTCTCGCGCGAGTACGACCTGCTGCCGGTCACGACGGCCGCGTCCGCGACGATGTCGGAGGCCGAGCAGGATGCCGATCTCAAGCCGTTCCTGGACGAGTTGCCGCTCTCCGAGCTGTACCCGGTCGGCAAGACCTCCTGGGCCGAGGTCAGCGCGGCCGTCAAGAAGCGGATCGGCCAGGCCGTGTCCTCCGCCGGCACTCCGTCGGCAGTGCTGTCCCAGCTCCAGACGACGGCCGCGTCGGCGGCGAGCGCGGAGTAGCTCCGCTTGGTGCCGCGTCTGTCGGTGCCGGGGGATAGCGTGCGGGGCATGGAGCAACTGGGCCGCAGGGAGCAGGACATCCTCGCGCTCGAACGCCGGGGTTTTCCGGGGCCGGGCGCGAAGGAGCGTGCGATACGGGAGGAGTTGGGGCTGGCGCCGGTGCGGTATTTCCAGCTGCTGAACGCCCTGCTGGATGATCCTCGGGCGCTGGCTCATGACCCGGTGACGGTGAATCGACTGCGGCGAGTGCGGAACGCACGGCGATCGGACCGCTGAGCCCCCTGGGGGCTGCGCCCCCCCGACCCCACGCGCGGCGATCGGACGGCTGAGACCTCCTGGGGGCTGCGCCCCCAGACCCCCCTTCGGCCTGAACGGCCTCGTCCTCAAACGCGGGACGGGCTGGGATTGGGTGACCGGTGTCG
>NZ_JAFFSX010000029.1 GCF_017948485.1 Streptomyces sp. GESEQ-35
AGGGGGGGGAGGGGGAGGGGGTGGGGGGGGGGGGGTGTCCGTCCTCGGAACGGCGCGGAATCGGTCTCTTACCAACTCGCCCGCGTTGACGCGCCAACCGCTGCGGGCGGACACCCCCGCCACGGCCCCTTGCCGCCGTGGGCCGCTGCGGGTGCGTCGTGGCTTTTCGTCGTGGGGTCTCCCGACGGCTCGTCGGCAAAGGCGGGGGGCGGTCGGGCGTAGCCTCGTTGCATGACGAAGTACGGTTCTTTTCCCGGTGCGCGTCCTCGTCGGCTGCGGACCACGCCTGTCATGCGGCGGATGGTTGCCGAGACTCGGCTGCATCCGGCCGACTTCATCCTTCCCGCGTTCGTGCGGGAGGGAGTGAGCGAGCCGGTGGCGATCGCGGCCATGCCCGGGGTTGTGCAGCACACTCGGGACAGTCTGAAGAAGGCGGCTGCCGAGGCTGTGGCGGCGGGGGTGTCCGGGATCATGCTGTTCGGGGTGCCGGAGGAGTCCAAGAAGGATGGGATCGGGACTCCTGGGACCGATCCGGACGGGATTCTCCAGGTCGCCCTCCGGGATGTGCGGGCCGAGGTCGGCGACGAGCTGTTGGTGATGTCCGATCTGTGTCTGGATGAGACCACTGATCATGGGCATTGCGGGGTGCTTGATGATCAAGGGCGGGTGGACAATGACGCCACCCTTGAGCGGTATGCCGAGATGGCTCAGGTGCAGGCCGATGCCGGGGCGCATGTGGTGGGGCCCAGCGGGATGATGGACGGGCAGATCGGGGTCGTCCGGGACGCTCTTGATCAGATCGGGCGGGAGGATGTGGCGGTTCTTGCCTACACCGCCAAGTACTCCTCCGCTTTTTATGGGCCGTTCCGGGAGGCTGTTGCCTCGTCGTTGCAGGGTGACCGGAAGACCTATCAGCAGGATCCCGCCAATGTGCGCGAGTCGCTGCGGGAGCTGGCCCTTGATCTGGAGGAAGGGGCCGACATGGTGATGGTGAAGCCTGCCGGGCCCTATCTCGACGTTCTGGCGCGGGTCGCGGATGCCGTGGATGTGCCGGTCGCCGCCTATCAGATCTCCGGCGAGTACTCGATGATCGAGGCCGCCGCCGAGAAGGGCTGGATCGACCGGGACCGGGCGATCCTGGAGACGCTGACCGGGATCAAGCGGGCCGGTGCGCGGAACATCCTCACCTACTGGGCGACCGAAGTGGCCCAGAAGGTGAGGTAGTTGGCCGCCTTCGCCTTATCGGGGGCGGTCAGCTCAGGGCGCCCGCCATCTCCTGCTGCCAGTAGGTGACGGACATCGAGCTGTCGTAGAAGACGTCCTTGGCCGGCAGCGTCGGAGTTGCGGAGGCGCCGCCGGAGCTGTTCGGGGTCTTGCCCTGAAACGCGACCGTGAGCTTCTTGGCGGTGGTGCCGCCGTCGCCGCTGCCGTCGGCCGAGGCGAGGAGGACGCCCGCGTAGCCGGAGTCGCCGGGGTTGAGGGTCGGCACGGCCTGCGGCTTGCTGGCGTCCGTCGGCTGGGGCACCCACTGCATCTCGTCGAAGCGGATCACCGGGTAGTACATCAGCGAGCAGGGCTTCGAGCCGGTGTTGGTCACCGTGAGCAGCATGGTGTTGAGCGGCCGGGAGACGGGGCGGGCGGTGGTCCTGGTGTTGGAGCCGTTGCAGATGGTGAGGTTCGGCGAGGACTGCTCGGTGGTCTTGTCGCCGTCCTGCTGAGTGGGCTGCTCGGTGTGTGAGGTGCTCCCGGAGTTCGAGTCCGAGTCCGAGTCCGGGTTCGAGTTCGAGTTCGGGTTCGAGTTCGGGTTCGGGTTCTGCGTCGACTGCTGGGAGCCCGAAGACTTCGACGTCGCCGTATTGGGCGTCGATGCACCCTCGTCCTTGGTGCCCGTCCCGTTCTCGCAGGCGGTGAGTGCGAGGGTCGCGACGGTGATGCCTGCGGCGGCCAGGAGGCGGGCGTGGCGGAAGGTGCGCATGGTTGGTTCCTTGTCCGTATGAGCGGGTTCGGTGCCCGCCGCCTGTCCCTTGCCGGGGGCGGCGTGCTGTGGATGAGGAGAGCCTGTGGGATATTTCGTCCCAGCCGCAGCGTTCGGCGGGCGATCAGGGACACTGGAACGCCTGTAGGGGTCTGACGTGGGGAAACGTCCGTTCCCTGGAACGGGGAACGGGACGATGGGGTTGGAGGAACGGTGTCGGAAGGCACTGCCGCGGGCGGTTTCGCGGCGCTTCTGCGGGGGCTGAAGGACCGCTCCGGGCTGAGCTACGGGGTGCTGGCCAAACGGCTGCATATGAGTACGTCGACGCTGCACCGGTACTGCAACGGGGACGCCGTACCCACGGACTACGCGCCCGTCGAGCGACTCGCCCGCCTCTGCAAGGCGTCGCCCACGGAGCTGGTGGAGCTGCACCGGCGGTGGGTGCTGGCCGACGCGCTGCGGGGCTCCCGCAAGGGGGCGGAGGACGCGATCGCGGGGGTGGCCGAGTCGGAGACGGTTCCTGTGGGTGATGCGGCCCCTGCGGGTGGTGCGGTGGAGGTGGCTGCGGCCGGTGGGTCCGCGGGCGGCTCTGAGCATCGCGAGGGCCCCGATGAGAGCTCCGGCGGTCCTGCGCGGTGGCCGTCGCCCCGACGTCTCCGTCGCCGTACGGCCGTCCTCTCCGGCGTCGCCGTGGCCGCCGTCCTCGGTGCCGTCGCCTTCGCCGTGAATCCTCTGTCCGAGGGTGAGGGCGACGACGGCCGGCGCAGTCCCGTCGGCTCGGCGTCGAAGGAGGGCGTCTCCGCCCCGCCGACGAAGACCTCGCCCAGGCCCACCGCGAAGGACACCGGGCCCGGCGGGAAGACCACGCCGTCCGCCTCCCCCTCCGCGTCCCGTACGGGCGGGGGTGACACCGGCGCACCGGCCGGTGATGATGCCGACGCCGGTCCGCCTCTGACCGTGGCCACACGGCCGTACACCTGGGAAGGCCCCTGCTCCCAGCACTACCTGATCGACGAGCCCTCGACCAAGGTGCCTCCGCCGCCCTTCGAACAGGACGCGACGGCGTGGGTGTCGGCGGAAGGGGCGGTGTCGGCGGGGGAGCAGTTGGTGACGCTGACCGTGCAGGGCACCGGGAAGCAGACCGTGGTCCTGGACCGGCTCACGGTCCATGTGGTCGGCAAGGACACGCCGCCGGCCTGGAACGACTATGTGATGGGCGTCGGTTGCGGCGGCAGCGTGCCGACCCGGCCCTTCACCGTCGCCCTCGACGCGGCCCGTCCGGTCGTGGTGGCCGGGTCCGGGCAGCGGGACTTCCCGTTCAAGGTGAGTGAGTCGGACCCGGAGGTCTTCCGCATCACGGCCGACGCCTCGGCGTACGACGTGCGCTGGTACCTGGAGTTGGACTGGTCCAGCGGTTCACAGAAGGGCACGTCGGTCATCGACGACGGCGGTGAGCCGTTCCGCACGAGCGGCAACAACGGCCGTCCCGCGTACGAGTTCCCGCTCGGCGGCGAGGAGTGGGTCGAGTCGCCCGAGCAGGGGTCCTAGCGGGTCGTCGGTGATGTGGAGGCCGGGGGCGGGGTGACGGCAGGCGTCGAGCCGGTCATGGCCGACGGGCCCTCGTCGCGCAGGCCCTCGCCGTCCTCGCACCCGGCGAGCATGCCCGTGAGTACGAGGGTGGCGAGCGCGGCCGTCGTCGCGGCGAGCAGCCGGGTACTGGCGGCGGGGCGTGCGGACATGGTGGCCCTTTCGGTGGTGGCTGCTGGGACCTCTGGGGAGGGCTTCAGCTTGCGTGGTGATCGGCCCCGGCCGCCAGTGCCGGCCGGGGATTCGGGACGCGGGATCGGTGGGATGGCTTCTGACCTGCGTGGATGCGCCTTCCCTGGGACGGGGTGCGGGACGGCCGCGCGTGCTGTGCCGCTGTCCGGATCGGGGAAACCTGCTTGTAGGCGGCATGTAGTTCCTCAGGGTGCAGGCAGAAACCGAGCGTCATCGTCCCGAAGAGCCGCCACGTGACCGTCGTCGAGCCCGCGCCGCCGTCCCGCCGCGCGGGCGCGCTCCATCGGTGGTTCGCCGGTACGGGACATCCCCACGGACTTCTTCAGCCACCTCGCCCGACATCCCGGGCTGTCCGCGGAGTTCAACGCGGCGATGAGCCAGGCCGCCGGGGCGGACTGACCGCGGATTCACCGTGGGTCTTCCCTAGGGTGAGGTCATGTCCGACACGGTGAAGTTCGACCTCGACGCGTATCTCGGGCGGATCGGCTGGGCGGGGGAGCGGCGGGCCGACGCGGCGACGCTGCGTGGTGTGCATCTGGCGCACATGCGGGCCATTCCGTTCGAGAACCTGGAGGCCCTGACCCGTACCGCCCCCTCTCTCGACCCCGCCGACCTGCTGGCCAAGCTGGTCCACGGCCGCCGCGGACCGCATCGAGTGCCGCCCGCGCACCCACATGGCGCTGCTGGAGCCGGTGCCGCTGACGGCGGGCGTGGAGTTCACGGATGCCGGACGCCGGCACCGGCTGGTCCACGTCCCGCACGACGGGCCCCTGGAGATGTGGGTGCTGGAGGCGTACCACGGGGACTCCTGGGAGGGGCAGTACGCGTTCACCCTGGAGCCGTTCGAGGAACCCGACTTCGAGGTCATCAACTGGCACATCGGCACCAACCCGCGCTCCCCCTTCACCCAGCGCCTCTACGTCCAGCGCGTCACCCCGGACCGCCACCTCCTCCTCAACGGACGCGTTCTGACAGAGACCCGCGCGGACGGCACCGTCACCGAGCTTGAGATTGCGGAGGAGACGGAGGTACGCCGGATCCTGGACGAGGAGTTCGGGATCACGGCCCCCGACGGGGCGACGCTGCTGACGTGACTCAGTCCCACCAGAAGTGCCAGGCCGGCTGGTTGAGCAGCCGGCGCTCGGCGTAGGCGCGCAGGGTGGTGTCGCTGCCCTGCCAGATGTTGTCCGGGCAGAACGCGAAGTGCTCGGCGGCCAGTGCCTCCGCCTCGGCCGGTGTCGAGGGCGGCGCCGCGACCGACACGAGCAGATGGTCGAAACCGAGCGCCACGACCCGTATGCCGAAGCGGTCCTCCCAGGAACGGAGCACGGCGCACAGGCGGGCCACGTCGCCCTCATGATTCGCCGGGCCCGTCCAGCCGATCACCGCGGGAATGTCGGCGCTGCGGCGGGCGGGCACGAGGGCGAGACACGGGTTCTTCAGCGGCCCGCCGCCGTCCAGGAGCGAGTCCGCGATGTCGGCGGCGACGGAGTCCGGGTCGGCGGCAGTCTCAGGGAAATCCGCGAGCCCCGGCCATTCCTCCCCCTCCGCCGCGCAGTCCTCCCAGAGCTCCTCCAGCACCTCGTCCGCGTCATGATCGCCCGGGTACGACGGCTCCCCGGGCATCAGATCCCAGTCCTCCGGACCGCCTTGACTCCCGTCGACCTCTATCAGCGCCGGCAGCAGCCCGGCCCGCGCGGCGGGCGCGCCCAGCTTCGTCCACACACCGACCGACGCCGGGGTCTCGGCATGCCACAACAACGGCTCGTGCCAAGGGCCTTCGTCGGTCGCGTCGATCAGTCGCCCCGGCGGCAGCGCGAGCCCGAGTGCCCGGCCACTCGGGTCTGCCGCGAGCGTGGGCAGCGGGTTGGGAAGAGTTGCCATGTCAGCGACTGTAGAGGCAGCCACTGACAGTGGACTTCGCCGGGCGGAGGTCGTCGCTCCTCGCTGCTCCGAGTGACATGTGGGGGGTGAGGAAAAGGGAGTTGGGGAAAGCGGTGTGGTGTGGGTCCGTTCGTCCCGAGAACGTGTGCGATGCCGATACCGTGTCGGCCGACGGGACGACACCTTGGGGGACGGGATGGCTGACGGGCCCGTACTCGCGCAGCTGCACTTCGGGCGTGAGGACGCCGAACGGGATGTGACGGAGGGGCTGTTGCTCCGCGGCGGCTTTCTGCCCAACGCGGCGTACCGCGCCGCGTTGTCCGGGCGGAAGATGCTGATCATCGGCCGCAAGGGGTCCGGCAAGAGCGCGATCTGCATGTGGTTGTCGGCGGACGGCGGCCGGCATGCCGGGACCGTGCTGGTCACCCCTGACGAGACCGCCGGTGAGGAGATCCGGCGGTTCGAGCTTCAGGGGCTGCCGGGGGACTCGGCGAAGTCGTTGATCTGGCGGTACGTGTTCGCCGTACATGCCGCTCGCCACTTGGTGACGCACGCCAAGGACGCACACCGGCGCAGGCCCGACTCGGTGAAGGCGCTGGTGCGGTTTCTGAAGCAGAACGGGGAGCTGGCGGGCGGGCGGCTCGGGGACCGCCTCGCGCAGGGCGCGCGGGGACTTCAGACCTCGCTGTCCCTGGAGGCGTTCGGGGTCAAGGCGGGGCTGGACCTCGCGCAGGCGCCGTCGGAGGGGGCTCAGGCCGCCCGGCAGCTGGAGGTCGTCGAGCAGGGCGTGGCGCAGGCCTTCGCCGACCTCGGCTGTGCCGGTGCGCACGGACCGCTGCTGCTCATGGTCGACCAGCTGGAGCAGGTGTGGTCGGCGGAGACGGACAGCAACTCGATGGTGATCGGGCTGCTGCTCGCCGCCAAGCACGCGGCGAGCCTGTACGGCGGTGCCGTGCGGTTCCTGCTGTTCCTGCGCGCGGACATCTACGACTCGCTGTCGTTCGGTGAGGGCGACAAGTTCCGCGGCGACGAGCTGCGGATCACCTGGACCGAACAGGCCCTGCGGGATCTCGCCCTGGCCCGCGCGCGGGCTTCCGCGGGGGCGGAGATGACCGCCGAGCTGCTGTAGGGCGAGCTGTTCCCCGCGGCCGTGGAGGGCGAGGAGACCGCCGCCTATCTCTTCCGGCGCTGTCTGCCCCGGCCGAGGGACGCCATCCAGTTCCTCAACCTCTGCCAGGAGACGGCCTGGCTGATCAACGGGCGGGACCGGATCACGGAGGCGGACGTCGTCCAGGCGGGGCGGCAGTTCTCCGACTGGAAGCTCAAGGATCTCGCGCTGGAGTACCTCGTCGCGCATCCGTTCCTCAAGCACCTCTTCCCGCTCTTCCAGAACACCGGGTACGTCGTCCCGCGGGCCGCCCTCGACAGCCGTTTCGAGGCGGCGGCCGAGTCACTGCACCGGCTGTTCCCGGCGTACGCCGACGCGCTGACGCTCCCCGGCATCATCGACGTCCTCTTCGCCGTGGGCTTCCTCGGGGTACGCCGAGGCAACGACGTGGTGTTCGCCGGGGGTGACGACCTGCCCGTGCAGGCCCATGAGACGGAGTTCCACGTCCACCCCTGCTTCCGGGCGGCGCTCGGGGCGACCAGCGCGATCGATCTGCGGCACTTCGAGCCCCTCGTCGCGACCAACCGCCTGGTCCAGGGCATCCCCCAGGGTTTCGCCGACAACGTGGGGGCCACGGTCATCGCCCGCGACCACCGGCTGGTGCTCGAACTGCGGCGCTCCTGCCACTCCATCCTGGCCCAGACCAGTAGAGCGGTGAACCTGGCACCCGACGCCCGGGACGAGATCACCCAGCAGATCAACCGGGTGCTCGACGAGGTCAACACCATGGCGACGCACACCGGCTCGACCTTCTATCTGGAAGACCGGCTCCTGGTCACCACGCACTACTTCGACACCCTCGCCGCCCAACTCCTGGCCGGCGGGCTCGACGACACCACCGGCGCCGGCGAGGTCGTCCGCCGTATCGAGGAGGAGTCACGGCGGTTGCGGCGCCTGGCTGGTGGGTCGTACGGAAGCTCGGGCAGCTCGGCGAGGAGCTGAGCCACGTCGGAACGGTGAGCAGCCGCAGAGCGGTCGGGGAGGTCACAGGTGCTGGAGGGCGTACTGCTCGCCGGGCGGTTTCGGATCGGCGGTGTGCTGGGCTCGGGCGGTATGGGGCAGGTCTGGTCCGCGCAGGACGAGCGGATGCGGCGGAACGTCGCGGTCAAGGCGATCTCTACTCCCTGGGCTGTCTCCTCTTCCACGCGGTGACCGGCCGTCCGCCCTTCACCAGCGAAGCCCCGTTGGCCGTGATGCGCATGCAGGTGGACGACGCACCGGTCGCGCCGAGCGCGCGCGTCGCGGGCCTGCCCGAGGCGCTGGACGACCTGCTCATGAGCCTGCTCGCGAAACAACCCGACGATCGGCCGCAGGACGCGGCCGCCGTCCACGACGCACTGAGCGCGCTGCTGGTCGAACACGCCGCCGCGCTGTCCGGCGGCAAGCCGCTGGACGTCCTCGGACCGGGGTACGAGGGCTCGCGTGCGTCAGAGCCGCTCGGGCGTCCTGATCCCCAGCAGCGCCATCCCCTGGTGCAGCGTCCGGGCCGTCACGTCGCACAGGAACAGGCGGTTCTCCACCTGCTGGGGCGTCTCCGCCTTCAGGACCGGGCACTTGTCGTAGAACGACGTGTAGAGGGACGCCAGTTGGTACAGGTAGGCGGCCAGCTTGTGCGGTGTGTACTCCGCGGCCGCCTCGAAGACCGTGTCACCGAACGCGTCCACGTGCAGGCCCAGTTCGCGCTCTGCCGGGGCGAGTCCGAGCTCGGGGTGCGCGGAGGGCCGTACGTCTCCCGCCTTGCGCAGGATCGACTGGATCCGGGCGTACGCGTACTGGAGGTACACGGACGTGTCGCCGTTCAGCGACACCATCTGGTCCAGGTCGAACTTGTAGTCGCGGCTCGGCGACGTCGACAGATCCGCGTACTTCACCGCGCCGATGCCGACCTGTACGGCCCGCTCCTGGATCTCGTCCTCGGTGAGGTCCTGTGCCTTCTCCCGCACGACCTCGGCGGCCCGCTGCACCGCTTCGTCCAGCAGGTCCTCGAGCTTCACCGTCTCGCCCTCACGGGTCTTGAACGGCTTGCCGTCCGCGCCGAGAACCGTGCCGTAGCCCATGTTGTGCGCGGTGACCTCGTCGGTCAGCCAGCCCGCCCGGCGGGCCGTCTCGAAGACCATCCTGAAGTGCAGGGACTGGCGTACGTCCACGACGTACAGCAGCGTCGTCGCATGCAGGTCGAAGACACGGTTCCGGATGGCGGAGAGGTCGCTCGCCGCGTAGCCGAAGCCGCCATCCGCCTTCTGCACGATCAGTGGCACCGGCTGGTCGTCCTTGCCGCGGATCTCGTCGAAGAAGACCACGAGCGCACCCTCGGAGCGCACGGCGACGCCGGACTCCTCCAGCAGCCGTGCCGTCTGAGGCATCAGGTCGTTGTACGCGGACTCGCCGACGATCTCGTCGTCCCGGACCCGCATGTCCAGCTTCTCGAAGACCGAGTTGAAGTAGACCTTCGACTCGTCCACGAACTGCTGCCACAGGTCGAGGGTCTCCTTGTCTCCCGACTGGAGAGCCACGACCCTCTTCCGGGCCCGCTCCTTGAACTCCTCGTCGGAGTCGAAGACCGTGCGCGACGCCTTGTACACCCGGTTCAGGTTCGACATCGCCTGCTCGCCGTCGACGTCCGTCGCCGGGGCCAGCTCGCCGGGGTTCTCGATCAGGTACTGGATGAGCATGCCGAACTGGGTGCCCCAGTCGCCGATGTGGTGCCGGCCGATCGTCTTCTCGCCGGTGAAGTCGAGCATGCCGCGGAGGGCGTCGCCGATCACCGCCGACCTGAGGTGGCCGACGTGCATCTCCTTCGCCACGTTCGGCTGGGCGTAGTCGATGACGGTGACGCCGGCGTTGTCCTTGGGCGGTACGCCGAGGCGGTCGGGGTCCGCGTAGCGCTTCGCGAGGTTGTCGGTGATCGCCTTGTCGGTGATCGTGATGTTGAGGAAGCCGGGGCCGGAGACCTCGATGTCCTTGATCACGTCACCGGCGACCACCCGGGAGACGACCTGTGTCGCCAGCTCCCTCGGGTTCGACTTCGCCTTCTTCGCGAGGGCCAGGATCCCGTTGGCCTGGAAATCGGCGCGGTCACTGCGTCGCAACAGCGGGTCGACGTCCGCCTCCGGCAGGGTGGCCGAGAGGGCGTTCGTGAGGCGCTGGTTGACGAGATCGGTGAGCGACGTGACCGGGGCCATGGGGTGGGAGCCGTTCTCCTCGTGGGATCAGATAGACACGGTCAGTATCCCATGGGGGGTGTAGCGGTTTTTTGGCTGCGGGCCGGTGGGGGCTTGTCGCGCAGTTCCCCGCGCCCCTAAAGGCGGCTGCGCCGCCAAGGGGGCGCCGTCGTGAAAAGGCGTTTTCGTGGATGCCGTGCCGCCTGGGACAATGAAGCGGTCAGCCGTGCGACCGTACCGGCTGCCCCATGTCAGAAAGAAGGACGTGCCGATCGTGGCTCAGAGCACCGAGACCACCGACTGGGTCTCCCGTTTCGCGGATGAGGTCATCGAGGAGTCGGAGCGTCGGGCCCCGGGCAAACCGGTCGTCGTCGCGTCCGGGCTGTCACCGTCCGGGCCCATCCACCTCGGGAACCTGCGCGAGGTCATGACCCCGCATCTCGTCGCGGACGAGATCCGGCGGCGGGGGCACCAGGTCCGGCACCTCATCTCCTGGGACGACTACGACCGCTACCGGAAGGTGCCGGAGGGCATCGCAGGGATCGACAAGTCCTGGGCCGAGCACATCGGCAAGCCGCTGACCTCCGTGCCCGCGCCGAAGGGGTCGGTGTACCCGAACTGGGCCGAGCACTTCAGGGCCGCGATGATCGACGCCCTCGCCGAGATGGGCGTGGAGTTCGACGGGATCAGCCAGACCGCGCAGTACACCTCGGGCGTCTACCGCGAGCAGATCCTGCACGCCATGAAGCACAGGGGCGACATCGACGCGATCCTCGACCAGTACCGGACCAAGAAGGCGCCGGCCAAGAAGCAGTCGCAGAAGGCCGTCGACGAGGCCGAGCTGGAGGCCGCGGAGGGTTCGGGCGCGGCCGCCGAGGACGACGGCAGCTCCGGCTCCGCCGGGTACTTCCCGTACAAGCCCTACTGCGGCAACTGCGAGAAGGACCTCACCACCGTCACCTCGTACGACGACGACACGACCGAGCTGTCGTACACCTGCGACGCCTGCGGCTTCGCCGAGACCGTGCGGCTGAGCGAGTTCAACCGCGGCAAGCTGGTCTGGAAGGTCGACTGGCCCATGCGGTGGGCCTACGAGGGTGTCGTCTTCGAGCCGAGTGGGGTCGACCACTCCTCGCCCGGGTCTTCGTTCCAGGTGGGCGGGCAGATCGTCGGGATCTTCGGCGGCAAGCAGCCCATCGGGCCGATGTATGCCTTTGTGGGCATCAGCGGCATGGCGAAGATGTCTTCGTCGCGGGGCGGGGTGCCCACTCCCGCCGACGCCCTGAAGATCATGGAACCGCAGCTCCTGCGCTGGCTCTACGCCCGGCGCAGGCCCAACCAGTCCTTCAAGATCGCCTTCGACCAGGAGATCCAGCGGCTCTACGACGAGTGGGACAAGCTGGACGCGAAGGTCACCGACGGATCGGCTCTCCCGGCCGACGTCGCCGCGCACTCCCGCGCGGTGCGGACCGCCGGCGGTGAACTTCCGCGTACGCCGCGGCCGATGCCGTACCGGACCCTCGCGTCCGTCGCCGACATCACCGCCGGGTACGAGGACCAGGTGCTGCGGATCCTCTCCGAGCTCGACCCGGAGCAGCCGCTGGCCTCCCTCGACGAGGTACGGCCGCGGTTCGACAAGGCCGAGGCCTGGATCAACACGCAGGTCCCCGCCGACCAGCGCACCATCGTGCGGGACGAGCCCGACGTCGCCCTGCTGAAGTCCCTCGACGAGGCGTCCCAGCAGTCCCTGCGACTGCTGCTCGACGGGCTCGCCGAGAACTGGTCGCTCGACGGGCTGACCCACCTCGTGTACGGCGTGCCCAAGGTGCAGGCCGGCTTCCCCGCCGACGCCACGCCCAAGGAACTGCCCGCCGAGATCAAGACCGCCCAGCGGACGTTCTTCGCCCTGCTGTACCACCTGCTGGTGGGCCGGGACACCGGGCCCCGGCTGCCCACGCTGCTGCTGGCGGTGGGTCAGGAGCGGGTACGGGCGCTGCTCGGGGAGTGACCGCGCTGCTCGGGGAGTGATCAAGGGGCCCTCGCATGAGGGCCCCTTTTTCTCTGCGATTTTTTCTATGCGATGTGGTCCTCTTCCAGTTCCGCGTTGTAGCGGTTCGTGAAGCGGTTGACCATGCGCTTGGCCTCGTCCGGCGGGAGCGCGCTGCTGAACTCCGCCTCGACGTTCTCGCTGTATTCGCGCGGGGTCGGGTAGCCGGTGGTGCCTATCGACTTCTTGAAGACCAGGTAGTAGTCCTCCTCGGTCGGGTCGGCGGCGGGCGTACCCCCGCCCTCGCCGAGTTCGCGGGTACGGCCCGGGCTCACCGGGATGGGGAAACTGCCGGTTTCCTCCATCGAAGGTTCGGGGAGGGTGGGTTCCTCGAAGTACTGCTGCTGGGCGTACGCCGCTTGCGGGTCGTACGCCGGCTCGTACGTCGGGTCGTAGCCGCCCTGGTAGGCGATGTCCTGCGGGTCGCGGGCGTGGAGCCAGAGGTTCTGCTCCGGCTCGGGTGCGTAGGCAAGCTGCTCGGCGTCGGGAGCGTCCTCACGTCGCGGGAACTGCTCGACGGGAGGCGCCTCCTCCAGCGCGGGGGTGTCCGCAACCTCCGCCTTGAGTTCCTGCTTCGGCGCCGGAGGTATCAGTGCCGGCTCGATCCCCGCCGCCGCCAGGCCCGCCGGGGCCGTGTTCGCCAGCGGGACGCCGTACCTCGCCAGACGCAGCGGCATCAGGGACTCCACCGGGGCCTTGCGGCGCCAGCCGCGGCCGAAGCGGGAGCGGAGACGGGCCTGGTAGACGAGGCGCTCCTGTTCGAGCTTGATGACCTGGTCGTAGGAGCGGAGCTCCCACAGCTTCATCCGGCGCCACAGAAGGAACGTGGGGAGCGGGGAGAGGAGCCAGCGGGTCATGCGGACTCCCTCCATGTGCTTGTCCGCCGTGATGTCCGCTATGCGGCCGATCGCGTGGCGCGCGGCCTCGACCGAGACCACGAACAGGATCGGGATCACCGCGTGCATACCCACGCCCAGCGGGTCCGGCCAGGCCGCCGCGCCGTTGAAGGCGATCGTCGCCACCGTCAGCAGCCACGCCGTCTGGCGCAGGAGGGGGAAGGGGATCCGTATCCAGGTGAGGAGCAGATCCAGGGCAAGGAGGACGCAGATACCCGCGTCGATGCCGATCGGGAAGACGTAACTGAAGTCCCCGAAGCCCTTCTTGAGAGCCAGTTCGCGGACGGCGGCATACGAACCCGCAAAGCCGATACCGGCGATGATGACGGCACCGGCGACGACTACTCCGATGAGTATCCGGTGCGTGCGTGTCAGCTTCAGTGGCGCGGCCACCCCGTACTCCCCTCCCAGTGCGTGTTGTTGCGCGCAACAGGGTGGCACACCTGTGCGTCGGGTGCGTTGCCGGTATGGAAGTGGGCCGCCGCAGTGCGCGTGAACTGGATGGCGTCCCCCGAGATCGTCCGCCGCGGCGTGGCCGAACCCTCACATGCTGCGGATGGTATGACTCCGGGCCGCGGGTCTAGACTGCATACATGTCGAAGGTACTGAATAAACTTCCAGTCGGTGAGCGGGTCGGAATCGCGTTCTCCGGCGGTTTGGACACCTCTGTCGCAGTGGCGTGGATGCGGGAGCGCGGCGCCATGCCTTATGCCTATACGGCGGACATCGGCCAGTACGACGAGCCGGACCTCGCCGACGTGCCCGCGCGCGGCCGCGCCTACGGTGCCGAGCAGGCACGGCTCGTCGACTGCCGAGAGGCCCTGGTCGAGGAAGGCCTGGCCGCGCTCGCGTGCGGTGCCTTCCACATCCGGTCGGCCGGACAGGCGTACTTCAACACCACCCCGCTCGGCCGGGCCGTCGTAGGCACCCTGCTGGTGCGCGCGATGCGCGAGGACGACGTCTCCATCTGGGGCGACGGGTCCACCTACAAGGGCAACGACATCGAGCGGTTCTACCGCTACGGCCTGCTCGCCAACCCCGCCCTCAGGATCTACAAGCCCTGGCTCGACCAGGCCTTCGTCACCGAACTCGGCGGCCGGCACGAGATGTCCGCCTGGCTGGCCGAACGGGACCTGCCCTACCGGGACTCCGCCGAGAAGGCCTACTCGACGGACGCCAACATCTGGGGCGCCACCCACGAAGCCAAGCGGCTGGAATACCTCGACACCTCGCTGGAGATCGTCTCCCCGATCATGGGCGTCCGCTTCTGGGACCCCGAGGTCGAGATCGCGGCCGAGGACGTCACCGTGGAGTTCGAGGACGGACGGCCGGTGCGCATCAACGGGCGCGCCTTCGAGTCACCGGTCGACCTGGTCCAGGAGGCCAACGCCATCGGCGGCCGGCACGGGCTCGGCATGTCCGACCAGATCGAGAACCGCATCATCGAGGCCAAGAGCCGCGGCATCTACGAGGCCCCCGGCATGGCGCTGCTGCACATCGCCTACGAGCGGCTGCTCAACGCCGTCCACAACGAGGACACCGTCGCCATGTACCACGGCGAGGGACGCCGGCTCGGCCGCCTCCTCTACGAGGGCCGCTGGTTCGACCCACAGGCGCTCATGCTCCGCGAGAGCCTCCAGCGCTGGGTCGGCTTCCCCATCACCGGCAGCGTCACCGTGCGGCTGCGGCGCGGGAACGACTACACCGTCCTCGACACCACCGGGCCGCACCTCAGCTACCACCCCGAGAAGCTGTCCATGGAGCGCAGTGTCACCGCCGCGTTCGTCCCCGACGACCGCATCGGCCAGCTGACCATGCGCAACCTCGACATCGCCGACTCCCGGACCAAGCTGGAGCAGTACGCCGCGCACGGCCGGCTCACCGCGTGGAACGGCCTCATCGGCGAACTGCCCCCGGGTGGCGCGGAAGCCATTTCGGCCGGGGACGAGACCGCGCCGGTCGATCCCGATGCGCTGGATCATGCGGCGATCGAGTCCGGCACGGACTGACCTGCGGTCCGGCTGTGGTGTGGGCGCGCTGCAGCCGGGGCCTGTTCTTCGCGCCGCCAGCGCCAGGGCTCCGCTGGAGGTCCGGTGGTTTGGCTGCGGGTTCGTCGTGGCTGGGCGCGCAGTTCCCCGCGCCCCTTTGGGGCGCGGCAGAAACCGCGACTTATTAGTTGGCGGCGGACTTGGACGGGGACTTCGACGGCGAAGAACTTGCCGACCTGGAAGGTGACTTGGACGCCGAGGGCGCCCCGCTGCCGTTGGCCTTGGACACCGCCGCAACGGCCTCCTTGGCGGCCTTCTGTGCCGACTTGGAGAGGGTGTCGGCGCTCGGGGTCTTCTCGCCCGCCAGACCCGCGCCGTTGTAGTCGAGCGTCACCACGACGTTCTCGACCCGCACCACGACCGTCTGCTGCTTGAAGGACCCCTCCTTCTTCTTCAGGTCGTAGCGCACCGACGTCGCCTGGTCGCCCGTACCCGCGACCGGCTCGGACTTGACGCCCTTCGCACCGTCCACGCCCTGGGCGGCCTGGACCTGCTTGTCGTAGTACTCCTGAGCCAGCTCGTCGCCGGCGCCACGCGTGGTGTCCGAGTCGAAGCGGTTCAACGAGACATTGAGCCAGCGGAACTGCGAGCCCTTCACGCCGTTGTCGTCCAGGCTGCTCCAAGAGCAGTTGCCACGCGACGACGCATCGTCCGACTTACCCGCCTTGCCGGACTTGCTGGCCTTCGGTACGAGATCACCCAACGTCTTCTTCGACAGCACCGCACACGAATCCGGAAGCTTGCTGTACGCCGCCGCCTGCACCGTCGGCGACGCGCTCACGGACGCCGAAGCCCCGCTGTTCGCGCTCTTTCCGGCGTCGTCCGAGCCCGGAGTGGACCCGGAGTCGGAACCGGAGTCGGAGGAACAGCCGGCGGCGATCAGCATCACAGGGACTACGGCCGCGCCGACGAGGACGCGGTTGAGGCGCTTCGCGCGCTGATCGCGCTGTGCTGGTTGCTGCATGGTTCCTTCACTCATCACGCTTGCGGCTCCTGCGGTCGGATCGGGTCCGAGGGGCCACGGTACGCGGTGAAGGAGTTGTGCGTTCCTGGTTCACCCGCTTTGCAAACGGGCCGAACGGCACGCTATTCGGCGAGCGACTCCGCCAGCTCGGCGGCCAGTTTCCGTGCCCTGTCCTGCATTTCCTTGCTGTCCGGCACGATGCCGATCGTCGCCGGCTGCTCCTCGTACTGGATGGTCACCATCACATTCGACGTGCGGAACGCCACAGTCACCGTGCGCTGCCGGGCCGTCGAACCGGCACTGCTCAACGCGTCGTCCAGGAACGCCTCGTCGCCGAGACCCTCCAGGACACGAGGCTGAAGGTCGGACGGCGTGGCGGACGGGGACGTGCTGCCGCTGGAACTCGGATCGGCGGAGTCGGAACCCGACGCGGACCCGGAGGGGGACGAGGAGGCGGACGCGGAGTCCGACGGAGTCGCCGACTCCGACTCCGACGCGGAACCCGACGCCGAAACCGTCGGCTCGGGAAGGTCGGCCGCCTCCTCCCTCGTCGCGAACAGCGACTGCGCCTCACTGTCGTCGCTGACGGCGTTCTCGTACGACACCACCCGCTCGAAGTCGACCAGAAGATGGTCGGTCGCGTCCGTCGACTCGACCTTCCACCGACAGCCGACCTTCCGGTCCGTGTCGTACGTCAACGTCGGGGTGCCCGCGTAGGCGTTCTCGCGCTGCTCCCCGTTCGGGATCTGCTTGATGCCGGGCAGGAGCGAGTCGAGGGTCCCCTGGCTCACGACGCCGCACGGTTCCGGGAGTGTGCGGTAGCGGCCCGGCTGGGCCTCGGCGGCCGTGGTGCCGGTGTCGCCGGCGTTGGAGTTGTCCGTCGTACCGCCGTCCGCCGAGCCGCCGGTGCAGCCGGCCAGCAGCGCCGCGAGAAGCGCTGCGACGCCGGGTACGTACGCCTTCCGCTGCACGGTCAGGCTCCTCTCGACGGTGTCTCGTACCGGGCCCGCTTGCCCGCTCTGCCAGTGTCCCCGCTGGTTAATCGCTTGCCGCGCGGGGGTGCCCGCTGGAGACAATGTGTATCGCACGCAACACCGTGGACGCCGGTCCGTTGTCTCTTTCGTGGACCTTGGCGCGGGTTTTGCGGTTTGAGTCTTTTATTTTTTCATGGGGGATCGAGGGCGATATGTCGTACGTGGAAATGCCGGGCGCGAAGGTACCCATCCGTATGTGGACCGACCCGGCGACAGTCGAGGACGTGGCACTCCAGCAGCTCCGGAACGTGGCAACCCTGCCCTGGATCAAGGGCCTCGCCGTCATGCCGGACGTGCACTACGGAAAGGGCGCGACGGTCGGGTCCGTCATCGCCATGCGCGGGGCCGTCTGTCCCGCGGCGGTGGGGGTGGACATCGGGTGCGGGATGTCGGCGGTGAAGACGTCGCTGACGGCGAACGACCTGCCGGGGGATCTGTCGCGGCTGCGGTCGAAGATCGAGCAGGCGATTCCGGTGGGGCGGGGGATGCATGACAGTCCTGTGGAGCCGGGGCGGTTCCATGGGTTCGCTACCGGGGGGTGGGACGAGTTTTGGGGGCGGTTCGACGGGGTTGCCGAGGCGGTCAAATTCCGTCAGGAACGCGCCACGAAGCAGATGGGAACGCTCGGATCCGGAAACCACTTCACAGAGGTGTGCATAGGTGATGACGGATCGATCTGGCTCATGCTCCACTCCGGATCCCGGAACATCGGCAAGGAGCTGGCCGACCACCACATCGGCGTAGCCCAGAAGCTTCCGCACAACCAGGGGCTGATCGACCGCGACCTCGCGGTCTTCGTCGCGGACACCCCGCAGATGGCGGCGTACCAGAACGATCTCTACTGGGCGCAGGAGTACGCGAAGTACAACAGGTCGATCATGATGGCTCTCCTCAAGGACGTGATCCGCAAGGAGTTCAAGAAGGCCCGGGTCACCTTCGAACCCGAGGTGAGCTGTCATCACAACTACGTGAGCCGTGAGCGTTATGAGGGCATGGACCTGCTCGTCACCCGCAAGGGGGCGATCAGCGCCAGGGCCGGGGAGTACGGCATCATCCCGGGCTCGATGGGCACAGGTTCGTACATCGTGAAGGGCCTCGGCAACGACAAGTCCTTCAACTCGGCGTCGCACGGCGCCGGTCGGCGCATGAGCCGCAACGCGGCCAAGCGGCGGTTCTCGACGAAGGACCTGGAGGAGCAGACGCGGGGCGTGGAGTGCCGTAAGGACTCCGGTGTCGTGGATGAGATCCCGGGTGCGTACAAGCCGATCGAGCAGGTCATCGATCAGCAGCGGGACCTCGTGGAGGTCGTGGCGAAGCTGAAGCAGGTCGTGTGCGTGAAGGGCTGAGGCTGAGGGGGTTTCGGCCCTCTCACTTCGCGTGCGTCACCGCATAGATCATCACGAACGCGACGATGTGGATGCCGAAGAGGAAGTACGCGAGGTAGTACCAGACGATGCGTTCGCGTTTCTTTTCCAGGGCCAGTTGGCGCTGCTCGCGGTCGTGCTGCTCCTGTTCGCTCTCCGGCATCACAACTCCCTGTGCACCTTGGTGTTCGATGCCTGGGCGCGGGGGCGGACGATGAGGAGGTCGATGTTGACGTGGCTGGGGCGGGTTACCGCCCAGGTGATCGTGTCGGCTACGTCGTCGGCGGTCAGGGGCTCCGCGACGCCTGCGTAGACCTTCTCCGCCTTCTCCTTGTCGCCGTCGAAGCGGGTGAGGGCGAACTCGTCGGTCTTGACCATGCCCGGCGCGATCTCGATGACCCGGACCGGCCGGCCCACGATTTCCAGGCGGAGGGTTTCGGCGAGGACGTGGGCGCCGTGCTTGGCGGCCACGTAGCCGGCGCCGCCTTCGTAGGTGCCGTGGCCTGCCGTGGAGGAGAGGACGACCACCGTGCCGTCGCCGCTTGCGGTGAGGGCGGGGAGCAGGGCCTGGGTGAGGTTGAGGGTGCCGATGACGTTCGTTTCGTACATCTGGCGCCAGTCGGCCGGGTCGCCGGTGGCGACGGGGTCGGCGCCGAGTGCGCCGCCGGCGTTGTTGACGAGGACGCCGATCGTCTTGAAGGCGCTCGCGAACTCGTCGACCGCCGCGCGGTCCGTCACGTCCAGGGCGTACGCCGCTGCCGAGTGGCCCGCCTGGTTGATCTCCTCGGCCAGCGCCTCGATGCGGTCCTTGCGGCGGGCGGTGAGGACGACGCGGTAGCCCGCGGCCGCCAGTTGCCGTGCCGTCGCGGCGCCGATGCCGCTGCTGGCACCGGTGATGACGGCGATACGGGACGCGGCGGCGGGGGTCATACGGCAGCTCCAGGTGGGTCCAGGCGGTCTTCGTGCGCGTGTGTGCCTGTCCGCCAGGATAGGTGGGCCGCGGCGGTGTCCGGGCGCGGGTTCAAGGGGCGGGACGCCCGGTCCGGGGGAGACAATGAGGTGGGTGATCCTCTCCCCAGTGAGGAGGCGGGTCATGGGTGAAGCTCGTGACGTGATGGACCGGCTCACCGAGGCGGTCACCGGTTCGCCGGATCTCAAGGCGCTCGCCGAGGTCTACGCCGAGGATGCGGTGGCGATCACGCCGGACGGCGGAGAGATCCATGGGCGCGACCACATCGTGGAGTACTGGCGGCAGATGACGGACGCGGTTCCCGAGGGGACCTTCGAGACTGTGTACGCGTACGAGATCGGGGACACCGCCGTCGACGAAGGGTTCTTCAGCGGCAGGAACACGGGACCGATCCAGCTGCCGTCCGGGGAGTCGATGCCCGCCACGCAGAAGGAGATCAGGATCCGCGGGGTTGATTTCGCGACCGTCCGGGACGGCCGGATCGTCAGTTATCGCCTCTACTTCGACCAGATGGAGTTCCTGGAGCAGCTGGGGCTGCTGCCCGACCTGCCGGCCTGAGTCCGTCGGCCTGAGTCCGCCGCGTCACTGTCCTCGCGGCGCGTACATGATCACTGCCATGCCGGCGAGGCAGATCAGTGCGCCCGTCACGTCGTAGCGGTCGGGCTTGTAGCCGTCGGCGACCATGCCCCAGGCGATCGAACCGGCGACGAAGATGCCGCCGTATGCGGCGAGGATGCGGCCGAAGTGGGCGTCCGGCTGGAAGGTGGCGACGAAGCCGTAGGCGCCGAGGGCGAGGACGCCGCCGCCGATCCAGAGCCAGCCGCGGTGCTCGCGCAGGCCCTGCCAGACCAGCCAGGCGCCGCCGATCTCGAAGAGCGCGGCGACGACGAAGAGGGCTGCGGAGCGGACGATCAGCATGTCGGCAGCTTTGCATGCCCCGGTTCCGGGGTTCGCGTCACCTGTTGGACGGCGCCTGTCGCCCGCTCCACGTGGGATACATCCGTACGACCACCGTGGAGTGAGGAGTCGGCTGGATGAGAACGACGCGGGTTTTGGCGGCGTGCGGCGCCGCCCTGATGATGATCGGCGGCGCGGCTCCGCTCGCCGTCGCCGACGCGGTCCCCGAGGCCGATCTCGCCTATCACGGTGCCGCGTCCATCGCCGCCGGCCGGGTCGGCGTACGGTTCACGCCGCGCAATCACGGGCCGTCCGCCGTTTCCGACGCCTCGGTGCGGCTGCGCTGGTCGGAGCCGCTCGCCGACGGGCAGACGCTGCCGGGCGGGTGTGCGCGGGCCGGGGAGCGGGATGTGGTGTGCCGTGTCGGGGCGCTGTCCGCGGACGGGCTCGGTAAGCAGATCAGTCTGCGGGTCGGGCTGCGGGGCACGCCGTCCGAGGTGTTGCTGGAGATCGACACGGTGTGGAACGGCGGGGCGGTGGACCGCAACCGGGACAACGACCGGCAGCGGGTGCTGGTCCTGGACTCCGGGGACGAGTACTACTTCTAGACAGGTACTACTTCTGGACGGTGCAGACGAAAGGGCGGGCGGCATGACCGGCGACGCACGGACGCGGCTGCTCGACGAGCTGTCCGCGGTGTCCCGCCGCTACATGGCCTCGTACGCCCTGTTCAACCAGGCCGTCGCCGACCGCATCGGGCTGCACCCCACCGACCTGCAGTGTCTGAATCTGCTCACGCTGGAGGGCGGGTCGGTGACGACGGGCCGGATCGCGGCGCTCACGGGGCTGACCACCGGGTCGGCGACACGGCTGGTGGACCGGCTGGAGAAGGCGGGGTACGTCGTCCGGGAGCGGGACGCGGGCGACCGGCGGCGGGTGCTGGTGGCGCCCGTGCCGGAGAAGACCGCCGAGTTCGGACGGATGTGGGAGCGGCTGAGCGGCGGCTGGTCCGCCCTCTTCGACGAACTGGACGACGCCGAACTCGCCCTGATCATCGGGCACATGAGGCGGACGGTGGAGTTCAGCGGGGAGCAGGTCGCGCGGCTGCGGGCGGAGCGGGCCTAGCTGCTCCGGCTCTCCGCGTCGTACCGGTCCCGTGCCTCGTGGACCTGCTCGATGTGGGTCTCCGCCCAGTCCTTCACCGCGGTGAGCACGTGGGCGAGGCCGGTGCCGAGCGGGGTGAGTTCGTAGTCGACGCGGACGGGTACGGCCGCGGTCACCGTGCGGGAGAGGACGCCGTCGCGTTCCAGTGAACGCAGCGTCTGCGTCAGCATCTTGGGGCTCACGCCGGCGATCTTGCGGCTGAGGTCGCTGTAGCGCATCGGCCCGGTGGAGAGGGCGGCGATGACGAGGCAGACCCACTTGTCGCTGATGCGGTCGACGAGCTGGTGGGTGGGGCAGTTGCGGAGGAACGCGTCGTATTCGACGCGGGCCTGTTCACGCCGCTGGGCCGCGGTCCGGGTCGCCATGGCTCACCTCCGGGGTACGTACGCACCTTCAGGTAACTACTTACCAGGAGATAGTAGCTCTTCCTAGGGTTGTTGCAGCAGGGGAGATACCCCGGCCAGCAGTGACACTTGGGAGTTGTCAGTCATGCGAGCTGTTGTGGTGACGACCTTCGGCGGGCCCGAGGCCGTGGAGGTCGTGGAGACCGTGGTACCGGAGCCCGCCGCGCGACAGGTGCGGATCAAGGTCGCCGCGGCCGCGCTGAACCCGGTGGATGCCGGGGCGCGCTCGGGCGTCTTCGGCGGCGACGGCGAGCGGATCGGCCTCGGCTGGGACGTCGCCGGTACCGTCGACGCAACCGACGCGGGGAGCGCTTGGAGCGTCGGCGACGAGGTGGTGGCCCTGCATCACGGCCCGGTGAAGCCGCTGGGCACACACGCCGAGTACGTGGTCGTGGACACGGACGCGGTGGCGAAGGCGCCGGCGGGGGTCGACGCCGTACACGCCGCCACGCTTCCGCTGAACGCCCTGGCCGCCGTACAGGCCCTGGATCAGCTGGAGTTGACGCCGGAGCGGTCTCTGCTGGTGACGGGCGCCGCGGGCGCGGTCGGCGGGTACGCCGTCCAACTCGCCGCCCACCGCGGGATATCGGTGACCGGGATGGCCCGGGAGGCGGACGAGGAGTTCGTACGGTCCCTGGGCGCGGCCCACTTCACGACCGGTGACGGGGGCGGCTTCGACGCGGTGCTCGACGCGGCGATCCTCGGCGCGGCGGCCCTGGAGCGGGTGCGGGACGGCGGTGCCTACGTCGGCGTCATCCCCGGGACCGCACCGGCGTCCGTGCGCGGCATCCGGGTCGCCGAGCTCGGGGTCGTCGCCGACGGTGCACGCCTCGCGGAACTGGCCGCGCTCGTGGAGGAGGGCGTGCTGACGCTGCGCGTCGCCGGGACGTACCCCCTGGACGAGGCAGCCAAGGCGCACGCCCGGCTGGCGGAGGGCGGGATGCGGGGGCGGATCGTGCTGGTCCCGTAGCCCGCCTCAGTTCGCGTCGCCGTCGGAGCGCGCGCTCGCCGCGTACGTCGTCGGTGGGACGCCGATCGTGCCGGTGAAGTCCCGTACCAGGTGGGCCTGGTCGGCGTAGCCGAGGTCGGCGGCGAGGGCGGACCAGTCGACGTCGCGTCGGGCGCCAGCGAGTTCCAGGGCCTCGTGGATGCGGTAGCGGAGGATCACCCACTTCGGGGTGGTTCCGACGTACGCCGAGAAGAGCCGTTGCAGCGCTCGCACCGAGAGGCCTTGCGTGTGGGCGAAGTCGCCGACGCGGCGCACGGTGCGGTCGGCGCGGATGCGCTGGACGAGGTCCATGGCGAGGTCGGCCTGCGGGTCGGGCGTGGGGGCGAGGGAGAGCAGGAAGGCGTCGAGGGCGGTCAGCCGGGCTGCGTCGTCGGCCGGGCCCACGATCGAACGGGCCGTGTCGGGTGTGGCCTGCGGGAACACCTCCCCGGCGGGCAGCGCGCGGCCCGTCCAGTGCGACGCCGGTGCGTCGGGTGCGTACGGGCGGAAGCCGCCGGGGCGGAACTTCGCCCCGCACACCCGCCCCCGCCCGGTCAGCTTCCTGGTGAACAGGCCCAGCGGGATGCCGGTCACCTCGCCGTACGGCGGACCTTCTTCCTCGTCCCACTGGAAGGTGAGGTTCACCGAGGGGTGCGGGACGACATGTGAGGCGTAGGGCCCGGGCAGGTCCCAGTCGATGAACCAGTACGTCTCGACGTACCGGCGCAGCGGCTCGGCGGGCCGGTGGCGGCGGAACCGCACACGGGTCAGCAGCGCTGCCGGGTCGACGATCCCGCGGGTGTCGCGGCGGGGTGCGGCCATGGCCGGATCGTACGTCGCGTTTCTTCAAGCGGGGCAGGCCCTGGCGTCCCTACGGTCGGAGTATGGACATCGAGAGCATGCAGGAGAGCAAGTACGGCGTGGGCGAGCTGCTCGGCATGGCCCGTGACCGGGCCGTTCCGGTGCTGGTGGCGGTGCCCGATTCGGCGCTCGCCGCACCCACGCCGTGCGCCGAATACGACGTGAAGTCCCTGGTCAACCACCTCTTCCAGGTGGTCGTGGAGTTTCAGAAGCTGGCCGCCAAGGGGGAGTCGGACTTCGCCTCGACCCCTGACCGGGTCGGCGCGGGTCCGGACTGGCGCGAGCGGTTCGCGGGCGAGGCGGACCGGCTCGTGACGGCCTGGTCCGCGCCGGGTGCCGAGGACGGTGTGGCCGGGGCGTGGCAGATGCCCGCGAGGCTCGTCGGCTCGATGGCGCTGCTCGACCTGACCGTGCATGTGTGGGACCTGGCGCGCGCCACGGGCCAGGAGTATCCGGTGGCCGGCTGGGCGGAGCCGGTCGTCGAGCAGTTGTCGGGCACGGTCGCCACGCTCGCGCCGACCGCCCGGACGACGGGCGTGTTCGCGGATCCGGTGCCGGTGGGGGCGGATGCGTCGCCCTTCGAGCGGCTGCTCGCACAGACCGGGCGGGACCCGTACTGGGTGTCGGCGGTGTGAGGGAATAGGAGGCGCGGGGGCGCCGTTCTCCGGTATAGTTGAACCATCAACAATCCGGAGGATGAGCGACCATGCAGTTCGGGATCTTCAGCGTCGGCGATGTCACGCCGGACCCGACGAACGGCCGTACGCCGACCGAGCGCGAGCGCATCAAGGCCATGGTCGCCATCGCGCTGAAGGCCGAGGAGGTCGGGCTCGACGTCTTCGCGACCGGCGAGCACCACAACCCGCCCTTCGTGCCCTCCTCGCCGACCACGATGCTCGGCTACATCGCGGCGCGGACCGAGCGGCTGGTGCTCTCCACCTCCACCACGCTCATCACCACCAACGACCCGGTGAAGATCGCCGAGGACTTCGCGATGCTCCAGCAGCTCGCGGACGGCCGCGTGGACCTGATGATGGGCCGCGGCAACACCGGCCCGGTGTATCCCTGGTTCGGTCAGGACATCCGGCAGGGCATCAACCTCGCCATCGAGAACTACGCCCTGCTGCACCGGCTGTGGCGCGAGTCCGTCGTGAACTGGGAGGGGAAGTTCCGCACGCCCCTTCAGGGGTTCACCTCCACGCCCCGCCCGCTGGACGGCGTACCGCCCTTCGTCTGGCACGGCTCGATCCGCTCGCCCGAGATCGCCGAGCAGGCCGCGTACTACGGCGACGGCTTCTTCCACAACAACATCTTCTGGCCGGCCGACCACACCAAGCAGATGGTCGAGCTGTACCGGACCCGGTACGCCCACTACGGACACGGCACGCCCGAGCAGGCGATCGTCGGGCTCGGCGGGCAGGTGTTCATGCGCCGCAACTCGCAGGACGCCGTCCGCGAGTTCCGGCCCTACTTCGACAACGCGCCGGTCTACGGTCACGGGCCCTCCCTCGAGGACTTCACCGACCAGACCCCGCTGACCGTCGGCTCGCCGCAGCAGGTGATCGAGAAGACGCTGAGCTTCCGCGACTACGCCGGGGACTACCAGCGCCAGCTGTTCCTGCTGGACCACGCCGGGCTGCCGCTGAAGACCGTGCTGGAGCAGCTCGACATGCTGGGCGAGGAGGTCGTGCCGGTGCTGCGCAAGGAGTTCGCCGCGGTGCGCTCCGCGGATGTGCCGGACGCGCCGACCCACGCTTCTCTCAAGGCTTCTCAGGAGGTGACCACCGTATGAAGCTCGTCGTCGTCTCGGCGGGGCTGAGCGTCCCGTCGTCCACCCGGCTGCTGGCCGACCGGCTGGCCGCGGCCGTCGACCGGACCTCCCCTGCCGACGTCCAGGTGGTGGAGCTGCGCGAACTCGCCGTCGAGATCGCGCACAACTTCACCAGCGGCTTCCCCGGGCGGAACCTGTCCGCCGCGATCGACGCCGTGACCGGGGCCGACGGGCTGATCGTCGTCACCCCCGTCTTCTCGGCGTCGTACAGCGGACTGTTCAAGTCCTTCTTCGACGTGATCGACCCGGACGCGCTCGCGGGCAAGCCGGTGCTGATCGCGGCGACGGGCGGCAGCGCCCGCCACTCCCTGGTCCTGGAGCACGCCCTGCGCCCCCTCTTCTCCTATCTCCGGGCCATCGTCGTCCCGACCGCCGTGTACGCCGCCTCGGAGGACTGGGGCGCGGACGGTCTGGACGGGCGGATCGAGCGGGCGGCGGGGGAGCTGGCGGGGCTCATGACCGGGGCCCCGAAAGCGGCACGGCCCGCCACGGACGAGATCGTTCCGTTCGAGCAGCAGCTTGCGGCGTTGCGTCCGGCAGGGTGAGACGTCAGTAAGAAGGATCGCCCGGGCCCGCTCATCAGGTCGTACGATCCCCGGGCTTTGCCACACTGGTCTGGTGCCCCAGACTGTTCTGCTCGCCGAAGACGACCGCGCCATCCGTCACGCCCTGGAACGGGCCCTGACTCTGGAGGGCTACCAGGTCACCGCGGTCGCTGACGGGGTGGAGGCGCTGGCGCAGGCGCATCGCACGCCGCCGGACGTGCTGGTGCTGGATGTGATGATGCCGGGGATCGACGGTCTTCAGGTGTGCCGGGTGCTGCGGGCGGAGGGGGACCGGACGCCGATCCTGATGCTGACGGCGCTCGTGGAGACGCAGGACCGGATCGCGGGACTGGATGCGGGCGCCGACGACTATGTCGTCAAGCCGTTCGACGTCGAGGAGGTCTTCGCGCGGCTGCGGGCGCTGCTGCGCAGGACCAGTGCGGCTCCCGTCGAGGTGCCGGCGAAAGCCGCGGAGCCGCAGCTTCCCGAGCGGCTCCTGGAGGCCGCCGGGCTGCGGATGGACGTACGGGCGCGGCGGGCGTGGCGTGGGCAGCGGGAGCTGGAGCTGACGCGCACCGAGTTCGAGCTGCTGGAGCTGCTGGTGCGCAACGCCGGGATCGTGCTCGACCACTCCACGATCTACGACCGTATCTGGGGCTACGACTTCGGGCCCGGCTCCAAGAACCTCGCCGTCTACGTCGGCTATCTGCGCCGCAAGCTCGACCAGCCGAGCGCTCCGCAGCTGATCCACACGGTGCGGGGCGTGGGTTACGTGCTGCGGGAGGACTGAGTGGTCCGGCCCCGGCGGCTGCGGCTGCTGTCGCTGCGGACGACGTTCGCGGTGTCGTTCGCGGCCGTGACCGCCGCGGTCACCGTCCTGGTCGGCATCCTGTCGTACGGCGCCGCCGCCCGGCTCGTCCGCGTGGACCAGCAGACCGTGTTCGACGAGGTCGTACAGGATCTGCGGGACACGCTGGAGCAGGACCGGATGACGCCGGGCGACTTCTCGTCGTCGGCGCCGGGACATGATCTCGTACGGCCCGCCCGGACCGATGTGCAGGTGCTGGGGCCGGACGGTGCCGTGGTCGACCCGGGGAGACCGGGGCTGCCCGTCACCGACGCCGACCGGCGGATCGCCGCCCGCTCCGCCGCCGGGGCGCTGACCGAGCACGCGGACGTCGACGTCGGGAACGACGTGTACCGGGTCGCGACCGTCGCGCTCGGCGGCGGGCGGGGTGCGGTGCAGGTGGCGCAGGAGTTCAGCGACACCGAGGATCTGCTGCGGGCGCTTCAGCAGCGGACGCTGATCCTGATGGCCGCGGTCGTCGTCGGCGCCGGGCTGTTCGGCTGGTGGCTGGCCCGCCGCATCACCCGCCGCCTCGTCATCCTCACCTCCGCCGCCGAGGACGTCGCCCGCACCCGGCGGCTCGGCATCCAGGTCCCCGTCACCGGCTATGACGAGGTGGGCCGCCTGGGCCGCGCCTTCGATCGCATGCTGGGGCGCCTCGCCCAGTCCGAGGAGGACCAGCGGCGGCTGGTGCAGGACGCGGGGCACGAGCTGCGGACGCCGCTGACATCGTTGCGTACGAACATTTCTTTGTTGAGGCGGATCGATGAGCTGCCGACCGAGACGCGGGACGAGCTGGTCGCCGATCTCGGTCAGGAGGCGCGTGAACTGACCGATCTCGTCAATGAGTTGGTGGACCTGGCGGCCGGGCAGTCGGACACGGAACCGCCGCAGCGCGTCGATCTCGCCGACATCGCGGAGGACGTCGCCGTGCTGGCGCGGCGACGCACCGCGCGGGAGATCGTGGTGCGGGCGAGCGGCGACACGACGACGGACGGGCGGCCGGCGATGCTGCAACGCGCGCTGTCCAACCTCGTCGAGAACGCGGCGAAGTTCGACCGGGAGGGCTCGGCGCCGATCGAGATCGCCGTCTCGGGGCCCGCCCGGCCCGGCACCATCCGGGTCGAGATCCTCGATCGCGGGTCCGGTATCGCGGACGAGGACCTGATGCGGATCTTCGACCGGTTCTACCGTGCTGCGGATGCGCGGGCCCTGCCGGGGTCCGGGCTGGGGTTGTCGATCGTGCGGGAGGTGGCGTTGGCGCATGGGGGTGCGCCGTTCGCCTTTCGGCGGGAGGGAGGCGGGTCGGTGATCGGGTTCACCGTGGGCGGGCATGATCGGGGCTGAGCTGACGGGCGCCCCTTGATCACAACCGACTACGCGCCCCGGCCATCGCCATGGGTCTGTTCGACGAGCGTCTGGGTGCCCAGAGCGATGGCGAGTGCGAGGCGCTCGGCGTCCTCGGTGCCGGGCTCGGCGGTGTAGACCGTGATGCGCAGATCGTCCAGGGCGACGATGAGCGGGTCGCAGTCCAGCGTGATCCGGCCGACCGCCGGATGACCGATCACCTTGTGTCGTGACGGGTCCGGGAGCGGAGCCGGGGCGTCGGAATCCCAGAGTTCGGCGAAGCGGGGGCTCATGCCCGCGAGTTCACCGATGAGCTGCCGGAGCGCTCGATCGGCGGGATACCGGGAGGCGGTCAGACGCAGGTCGGCGACGAGCCGCGCCTCGTGATCGGCCTGTTCTCCCGCGGTGTGTACGACGCGGGTCCCGGGTCCCACGAGGTTGCGCCAGATGGCGTTGCGTTCGATCCCGCGCCAGGCCGACGTGTCGCCCATGAGCGCGTCGTAGGGCGCGTTGGCGAGCACGAGTGTCCAGCAGGCGTCGTACACGGCGACCGGGGTGCAGGCCAGCCGGTCGAGCAGCCGCTGCACGCTCGGCGTGACGCGCGTCGGCACGACGCCGGGCCCGGGAGCAGTCTGGCCGGCCAGCCGGAACAGGAGGTCGCGCTCCGGGTCGGACAGCCGCAGCGCCTGCGCGAGCGCCTCCACCACCTGCGCCGAGGGCGCGGTCGCCCGCCCCTGCTCCAGCCGGGTCAGATAGTCGGGCGAGATCCCGGCGAGCCCGGCCAGTTCCTCGCGTCGGAGCCCGGTCGCCCGGCGGCGCCGTCCGGCCGGAACGCCGACGGTCTCGGGCGCCATGCGATCACGACAGCGGCGCACCATCCGGCCGAACTCCCATGACTCCATGCGTTCCAGTGTGCGTGGAGGTGCCGACGGTGTCCTGGCCCTGGCATTCCTACGACAACGGGACGACTGGCTGACCGTCCTTCGTTCTCCGACGCTCGACTCATGACAACGACACTGATCACGGGCCCGACCCGGGGCCTGGGCCGGTCCGCCGCCCTGGCGATGGCGGACCGCCCGGACGGCGAACGTCCCGACCTGCTGCTGGTGGGCCGTGGCGGTAAGGCACTCATGGACGTCGCCGACGAGGTCCGTGCGCGCGGGGCGAGGGTCCACGCGATCGCCTGCGACCTGTCCCGGCTTGCCGACGTACGGGCCGCGGCGGCCACCGTACGGGACCTGCTCGACGCCGAAGCGGTACGGCCGCTGCACGCGCTGGTCGCCAACGCCGGCCTGATGTCGGCCGACACCCGTGCCGCCTCCGCCGACGGCTACGAGATGACCTTCGCCGTGAATTACCTCGCGCACGCCCAGCTCATCGGCGACCTGCTCGGCTCGCTCGCCGAGCCCGCCCGGATCGTGCTGCTCGGCTCGAACACCTACCACGCCAATGTCTGGCGGCGGCTCATGGGCGTGCCCGAGGCGAAGTGGCGCGACCCAGTCGAGATCGCCCGGCCCGTGACCGGAGAGAGGAAGCCGGGCATGAAGGCTTCCGGTGTCGCCTACTCCAACGCCAAGCTGGCGATCCTTTACTACGCCCATGAACTCCAGCGCCACACCGGGCCCAGCATCAACGTCTCGGTGTTCGAACCCGGCTGGATGCCTGGCACCGCACTGGGCCGGGGTACGCCGGCGGCCGTCCAGGCGATCTCGCGTGGCCTGGCGCGCCTGCCCGGGGTCTCCACTCCGGAACGCTCCGGGCCCGCGCTGGCGTCGGTCGCGCTCGATGGCAGGTGGGCGCATCTGCGCGATGGTGCGTTTGTCGTTCGGGATGTGGTGAGAGAGGTGCGGCCCGTGGCCGAGGATCGCGAGCGGGAGCGGCGGCTGTGGGTGGCTACCGCGCAGCTTCTTGAAGGAGCGGGTAGGCCGGGCTGATTCGAAAGCGCGCGCTCTGGGGCGGGGCTTTCTGTTCGTTGGCGGGTGCGGGTTTGATGGGGCTGGTCGCGCCCACGCGGCGCAGCCGCATATCGATACAGCCCCGCGCCCCTGAAGGGGCGCTGGTCCGCCCCTTGGAAGGGATTCCGCCGCGTGTTGAGTCGTGAAGAAGCCTTGGTGCTCTCGGAGATCGATGAGGGCGTCGTTGCCCGGATGTTGCTTGAGTTGATCGCTGTTCCGAGTGTGACCGGGAGTGCGGCTGAGTCGGAGTTGCAGCATCAGATGGCGGGGCGGTTGGAGCGGCTCGGGCTGGATGTTGACCTGTGGCCGTTGGATCTGGGCGCGCTGCGGGAGCATCCCGGCTTTCCCGGGTCGGAGGCGCCGCGCGAGGAGGCTTGGGGGCTGGTCGGGCGGACGGTGGATGGGGGTGACGGTCCGGAGTTCGTGTTGCAGGGGCATGTTGATGTCGTGCCGGCGGGGGATCCGGCCGCGTGGGAGGGGGATCCCTTCGTGCCGCGGGTCGTCGGCGATGTTGTGCACGGGCGCGGGGCCTGTGACATGAAGGCCGGGCTGGCGGCGCATCTTGCTGTGCTGGGGGCGATACGGGCCAGCGGGGTGCGGTTGCGAGGGCAGATCGCTGCGCACTTCGTGGTGGGGGAGGAGGACGGGGGGCTCGGTGCGTTCGGGACGTTGCAGCGGGGGTATCGCGGGGACGTCTGCGTCATCGGTGAGCCGACCGCCGGGACCCTGGTCACCGCGAACGCGGGTGCGCTGACCTTCCGGATCGCGGTGCCCGGCAAGGCGGCGCATGCGAGTTCGCGGGAGCGGGGTGTCAGCGCGATCGACACGTATGTGACATTGCACCGGGCGCTGGCCGGCCTGGAGGCCGCCCGCAACACCGACCCCGACCCCCTCATGGCCGAGTACCCCATCCCGTACGCCCTCTCCGTCGGCACCCTCCAGGCCGGCGACTGGGCGAGCAGCGTGCCCGATCTGCTCGTCGCCGAGGGGCGGTTGGGGGTACGGCTCGGGGAGGACCCCGCCGAGGCGCGGGCCTCCCTCGAACGCCGCGTCGCCGAGGTGTGTGCCGCCGACCCGTGGCTGCGGGATCATCCGGCGACGGTGACATGGCCGGGTGGGCAGTTCGCCAGCGGGCGGCTGGCGCCGGGGCATCCCCTTCCGGATGCGATCCGCGCCGCCTACGCCGACGCGGTCGGCGGTGACTCGGGTCTGCGGGAACGCGGGGCGCCGTACGGCAGCGATCTGCGGCTGTACGCCGGGGCCGGGGTGCCGACCTTGCAGTACGGGCCGGGGGACATTGCGGTGGCGCACAGTGCGCGGGAGTACGTGTCCGTGCGCGAAGTGGTGGAGGTGGCGCGGACGTTGGCGGTGGCGGTGTTGCGGACGGTCGGGGTGAAGTGACGGGGCGGGAGTCGTCCGGGTGGGAGCGCAGGGCGAGAGTTGGGGTGCTCCACACCAACTCGGCCTCCCCGTAGGGCACTTGCGACGCCTTCCGGACAGCCGACGTCCCTCTGGACGCCAACTTCCTCACCCACTATCGGCATGTCCTCGACATTCCCGACGTAAGGAAGCGCCCGTGAGAACGACGCCCCGCGCCGCACACAGAGCCGCCGCCCTCGCCGCCGGCACCGCACTGGCCACCCTCCTCGCGGCGGCCCCCGCCGGGGCCGGGGCCGGGCTGCCGGTGGTGACCGCGCGCAGCGAGTCCGCCCCGCTCTTCGACGACGAGGCCGGCGGGAACGCCGACGCGGACGACCCGGCGATCTGGCGGAACCCCGCCGACCCCGGGCGCAGCCTCGTCATGGCGACCGCCAAGGAGGGCGGGCTGCGGGTCTACGACCTGGACGCGCACCTGGTGCAGTCGATCGCCGCCCCGAAGCCGCCGTCGGCGGACGACGCGCCGGGCCGGTACAACAACGTCGACCTCGTCACCGGCCTGCGCACCCCGGCCGGCCGGGCCGACGTCGCCGTGGTCAGCGACCGCGGCAACGACCGGCTGCGGATCTACCGCGTCGACGCCTCCCGCCCGGGCGCCCCGCTCACGGACATCACCGACCCGGCGGCCGCCCCGGTGTTCTCCGCCGACCAGGGCGAGATCAACGACCAGCGCACCACGTACGGGCTGGCGACGTGGCAGGACGGGCGCACCGGCCGTACGTACGCCCTGGTCAGCCAGCGGGAACGCACCCGCCTCGCCCTCCTCGAACTCCTCCCCGCCGCCGACGGCAAGGTCGGCTACCGCAAGGTCCGCACCCTCGACCTCCCCTCCTCCTTCCGCCTGCCCGACGGCACCACCTGGAACCCCTGCCTGGAGCCCGGTGAACTCCCGCAGGTCGAGGGCATGGTCGTCGACCCGGCCACCGGCACGCTGTACGCCGGACAGGAGGACATCGGCATCTGGCGGCTGCGCGCCGACCTCACCGGCACGCCCGTCCTGCTGGACAAGACCAAGGAGTACGGCGTCCCGGGCACGTACGACGAGGCGACCGAGGAGTGCACACCGGGCGCCGACCCCGGCTTCGGCGGCAAGCATCTGTCGGCCGACGTCGAGGGCCTGACGCTCTTCCAGGAGCGGGACGGCGACGGCTACCTCCTCGCCTCCAGCCAGGGCGACAACACCTTCGCCCTGTACGACCGTGAGGTCGGCGAACGGAACGAGTACGAGGGCGGGTTCAAGGTCGGCGCCGCGTCGTCGACGCTCGACAGTGTCGAGGAGTGCGACGGCGCCGCCATCCTCAACGCCCCGCTGGGCAGCCGCTACCCGCGCGGCCTGCTCGTCGTCCAGGACGGCGCCGAGACCCCGGCCGCGGAGGACCGTACGGCCACCGGCTTCAAGTTCGTCGACCTCGGCGCGGTGGTGGACGCCGCCGACATGTGAGGTCGTGAGGTTGGTCGTGTACGGCCGCCGGGTACCGTCCGGCGGCCGTACGACCGTACGGAAAAGCCGGTGAACAAAGATCGCGCCCGCAGCAGACTGGCCCCATGACCGCATCCGATGCCAAGGCCGACCTGCACTTCTACCTCCAGTCCGCCCGTGATGCCCTGCTGTGGAAGCTCGAAGGACTCTCGGAGTACGACATCCGCCGCCCACGGACGCCGACCGGCACCAACCTCCTGGGCCTGGTGAAACACGTCGCCACTGTGGAACTGGGCTATCTCGGCGACACGTTCGGACGGCCGTCCGGCGAGCCGTTGCCCTGGATCGAGGACGGTGCCGAGCCCAACGCGGACATGTGGGCCACCGCCGACGAGTCACGCGAGCAGATCGTGGAGCTCTACCGCCGGGCGTGGGCGCACGCGGACGCGACGATCGACGCGCTGGCGCTGGACACGGTCGGCAGGGTGCCGTGGTGGCCCAGCGGCAGGGACGAGGTGACGTTGCACCATGCCGCGGTCCGCGTGATCGCCGACACGCACCGGCACGCCGGGCACGCGGACATCATCCGGGAGCTCACGGACGGCGCCGCCGGCATGAACAAGGGCAACGACAGCCTGCCGTCCGGCGACTCGGCATTCTGGGAGAACCATCGAAGCCGACTGGAGCGCGCGGCCCAGGAGGCCGACGGCGACGCGTGACCGGGATCCGGGGCGCTGCGTCTCAGGAGAAACTCATCCGCTCCCCATGGTGAGACCAGGGATAGGCCACAGTATGGTCAAGCGCCCAATGGGAGCGTGAGGTTCCGGCGGCGCCGCGTCTCTGGAGGTATCCGTGTTGCGCGACATGTCCGATGTGAAGTGCCGATGTACGTGTCCGGGAGCGACGGTGTGGGTGACCGGGCCGTCGGTGGCCGACCGGCGCGCGGCCGCCTATGCGCTGGCCGAACGACTGCTGGCCGGACAGCGCCGGGTCGAGGTGCTCGACCGGCTCAACGACCATGACACGGATGCCGAACGCATCGGCCTGATGGCCGAGGTGCTCGCCCGCAACGGCATCGTGGCGATCGTCCCGTGCGCCGATGAGGGCGTGCCAACGGTGCGTGCACGCCACGCGGCGAGCGGAACGCGGTACGTCGAGGTGTGCGTCGGCGGGCGGGAGGGGCCAGAGGATTCGGCGGAGGCGGCGCTCGGGGTGCTGGCCGGGCAGGGCTGACGATCCCGCGACGGGCGTTCGGCGCGTGAAGGGGCCCCCAATGCCACTTCCCCCCGGTCGACCGCTGCGGGAGCCGGCCCCGCTCACCGGACCAGTTCGGCCGGCTTGGTGGCCTTGCCGAGCAGCCACTCCAGGGGGCCGCGGCGGAAGTGGCGTGACCAGAGGGTGGCGAACGCGGTCACGGCGGCGATGAAGCCGAGCAGCATGTGGAGGGTGGGGCCGGGGAGTTCCTCGATGCCGAGGACGTGGATGCCGGCGATGTGGAAGACGTAGGCGGTCAGGGACATCGAGCCGACCGCGATCACCGGGCGGGCGAGGCGGTGGAAGCGGGGGAAGGCGTCCACGGCGGCGAGGCAGCCGGCCAGCACCGCGATCGCCACGCCGGTGTTGGCCATGATCGACAGGGTCGTCTCGCTGTGCGGGGAGGCGACCAGAAGGCCGGCCGGGGTGCTGCCGTCGGCGTAGCCCCAGGTGTCGGACCACCAGGCGGACGCGGCCGATCCGTCCTCGCCCCAAGCCAGAGGACTGAGTGCCGTGAGCGCGCCGGGAACCAGGTGCAGGGCGAGGAAGGAGCCGCCGTAGCCGATGACGGCCAGCGAGACGCCGGTGATCGCCAGGCGTATGCGTACGGCGGTGGCGGTCAGGTCGAGGCGGGCCACCGCCATGCCGGCGATGACGAAGGGGACCCAGGCCAGGGCCGGGTAGCTGCCGGTGAAGAGGAGCGGGACGATGCCGTCGGCGTCGGCGGGCCAGGCCCAGAGGCCGCTCGCGCCGTCCGCGGGCAGCGCGTGCAGGATGACGTACAGGACCTGCGGCAGCACCAGGGCACTGCCCGCGGCGATGATCGCCAGCGGGCCCGCGCTCAGCCGGTACAGCGGCAGGACGAGCAGGAAGAACAGGCCGTAGAAGGCGAGGATCACCTCGACCGGCGTGCCGGCCAGGGTGAGCGCGGTGCCCAGGACCAGCAGCACCAGCGCCCGGATCACCACCTTCGCGACCGCCTGCCGGCCCGCCCGGCCCGTCTTCGGGGTGCGGCGTCCGGTGATCAGCATGATCGAGAAGCCGGCCAGGAAGGCGAACAGCGCGGAGGCGCGGCCGTGCGCCAGTTCCATGAGGTACCCGGTGATGCCGCCCCGGGACGGGTCGGGGCCGACGTGGGCCGCGTACATGCCGAAGACCGCAAGCCCCCGGGCGAGATCCACGCCGATCAGACGGCCCACCGGGACTCGGCCCGTTCCGGCGGTCTTGGGCGGTTCGTTGTCCGAGGCCCCGGGGCGGGCGGTGGCCGGCGCCGCGAGCGCCATGTCGTCTGCGTGCTGGGTCATGGTTCCCAGGCTCGGGAGCGGCCCGGGGGCCGGAGTATCCGGCACCTGTCCGGTCCCACCCCGCCGTCCGGTCACCGCCTCCCCCCGTCCGGCGGGAACCCTCCCCCCAGGTGGCTGGAGTCACTCCCCGGAGCCGCCTCGCGAGGCGGCTCCCGCTCTACGGTCGGAGCGGTGACAATCGACTATCGAGACCGACGTGCGGCCGACGACGTGCGCACACCGACCAGTGACTGACGAGGCAGGGCGCGTGATCCGGGTAGTGGTGGTCGACGACGAGGCTCTGGTGCGGTCCGGCTTCAAGCTCATCCTGGGCGCGGCCGACGACATCGAGGTGGTCGCGACGACGGCGGGCGCGGAGGCCGTCGACACCGTCCGGCGGGAAGACCCCGACGTCGTGCTCCTCGACATCCGGATGCCGGACGTCGACGGGCTGACCGTGCTGCGCCGGCTGCGTGCGCTGCCGCAGCCGCCGGTGGTGGCGATGCTCACGACGTTCGACGCCGACGAGTACATCGTGACCGCGCTGCGTTCCGGTGCGGCCGGATTCCTGCTCAAGGACACCGAGCCCGATCAACTTGCCCAACTGGTACGGACGTTGGCGGCAGGCGGGGTCGTGATGTCACCGAAGGCGTCCCGTGCCGTCTGGCAGAGTCACCCCGGAGCCTCTGCGGTCGCCGACGAGGAGGCCACCCGCGTCGGCCGGCTCACCGAGCGTGAGCGCGACGTCCTCGTACTGATCGCGGAGGGGCTGTCCAACGCCGACATCGGAAGCCGGATCCACCTCAGCGCGGGCACCGTCAAGGACCACGTCAGCGCGATCCTCACCAAGCTGCGGGTCGGCAGCCGGGTGCAGGCGGCGCTGCTCGCCCAGCGGGCGGGGCTGCTTGGTGATGGGCAGTGGTGTTCGGGGCCGGGGCTATGAGCGCGCGTTGCGTCTGGTGGGCGTGGATGCGGGTGGGGCTGCTTGGTGATGGGCAGTGGTGTTCGGGGCCGGGGCGATGAGCGCGCCCAGAGACTGGTGGGCGCGGATTCCCGCCCCGGTCATCGATGCCGTGGTCGTCGTGGCCGCGGCCGGGGACGGCGTGGTCAACCTGGGGGAGGGCGGCTCCGTCGAGCAGGCCATGGTCGCGCTCGGCTGCGCCGCGCTCGCCGTACGACGCTACTTCCCGCTTCCGGTCTTCCTGCTCACCCTCCCCGCCAGCCTCATGCTGGACATCGTCGTCGCCCCGTTCGCGGCCCTGTTCACACTGGCCGAGCGGTCCCGCAACCGCCGCCTGCTCGTCGTGTGCGCGGTGCTGTTCGCCGTCGCCTCCGCCGCACCCTGGCCGCTGGACGACATCTCCTCGCACGAGCGCACGTGGACCCTGGTCTACTTCTTCTACACACTCGCCACCGCCGCCGCCCCCGTCCTGCTGGGCCAACTGGTCCAGGCCCGCCGGGATTTGGCCCGCCGCCTCGCCGAGATCGAGGAAGCCCGCGAACACGAACGCCTGCTGCACTCCCAGGCCGTCCTCGCCCGCGAACGCGCCCAGCTCGCCCGCGAGATGCACGACGTCGTCTCGCACCAGGTCAGCCTGATCGCCGTACAGGCCGGCGCCCTGCAAGTCGCCGCCAAAGAACCGGACTTCAAGGAGGGCGCCCGCGCCATCCGCTCGCTCAGCGTCGACACCCTCGACGAACTGCGCCACATGGTCACCCTGCTGCGGGCCTCCGGCGGCCGGGCCACCGAGCTCACCCCGCAGCCGACCCTCTCCGACCTGCACAAGCTCGTCACGACCAGCGGCATCGACGCCGAACTGACCGGTGACCTCTCCCCGGACGTCAGCACCACCGCCCAGCGCGCCGTCTACCGCACGGTCCAGGAAGCCCTCACCAACGTCCGCAAACACGCCCCCGGCGCGACCGCCACGGTCCACCTCTGGCACGACCCCGACGCATACGGCGTGACCGTCACGAACACACCCCCCACCCGCCCCTCGCTGCCCCTGCCCGGCGCCCACCAGGGCCTGATCGGCCTCAAGGAACGCGCCGAACTCCTCGCCGGCACCTTCGAATTCGGGCGCACGCCGGACGGCGGCTACGAGGTGAGCCTGCGGATTCCGGCGCATGGGGACGCCTGAGACCCGCGAAAACTCCTATCCGTAGTTCTCACGGATCAACGCCGTTTCCCTGGCTCATGCGGCCTGACGGCCCGGCCTCACCGCAGGTGCCGCCCGAAGAACCGGTTCCCGTCCTCCGCCTCGAACCACGGGGTGCCGGTGTGCCCGCCCAGATTGGCGTGCAGCGTCTTCTCCTTGCTGCCGAAGGCGTCGAACAGGTCCAGGGCCCGTTGCCGGGGGTTCCCTTCGTCGTCCCACTGGAGCAGGAACAGCAGCGGAATGGTGACCTGCCGGGCCTCCTCGCGCTGGGCGCGGGGCACGAAACCCCCGGCGAAGAAACCGGCGGCCGTGATGCGCGGCTCGACCACCGCCAGCCGAATGCCGAGGGCGGTCCACCCCGAGTACCCGACCGGTCCGCCGATCTCGGGCAGCGACAGGAGGGCGTCCAGGGTGGTCCGCCATTCCGGGACCGCCTTTTCGACCAGCGGGCCGACGAGGGACTCGAAGATCTCGTCGACCGGCTCGCCGCCCTGCATCGCCCGGCGGAGGTCGGCGCGGACCTGCTCGTCGGCGGCGGAACGGGGCCGGTCACCGCACCCGGCTGCGTCGATGGAGGCCACCGCATAGCCGTACGCCGCGCAGTGCCGGGCCCGGGCCACCAGCCGGGGTTCCCTCTTGGGCAGGCCGTTGTTGTGGGCCATCAGGATCAGCGGAGCCGGTGCGGCGGATTCAGGCGTCCACAGGGTGCCGGGGATCTCGCCGAGGGTGAATTCGCGCTCGAGGACGCCGTCGTCGAGGCGCTGTTCGGAAGTGAACTGCATGGTCGTGCCTTTCGGGAGTGCGCTTGAACGGCGCTCCCGGACGACCTATCGCCCGACCGTGACCCCGGAGGGGAGCACCCATGTCGATACTGCGTTCACGGGTACCACCTCCTCGTTCTCTCGCACGGCCTCCGGAAAACTAGCAGCGGTCGCCGTGGCCCGCCAACGGGTTTTTCCGGCCGCCCGACAGCGCCTTCCGCGTGCTGTGGGGCTCCCAGGACGTGCACGTCTTCCGCGACGGGATCAAGCGTCTGCGCACGCCACCGGCCGACGGGTGCGCGAACTGCCCATCACCGCCGAGGCGTTGCTTTGAGCCGAGCTTTGGGCAGCGGTGCACGCCCCGGTCCGTGGTGGTGGACCGGGGCACTTGTCGCGAGCGTCAGCTGGTCGCTCGGGCGGCGTCCACTATGAGGTCGGCGACGACCTTGGGGTGACTGATCATCACGACGTGGGACGAGCGCGGGACTTCGACGATCTTGCGCGCGTTCGCACGGCTGTACATCCAGCGCTCGCACGCCGGCGGGATCGCCTTGTCCTGGCCGGCGACCAGCCCCCACGACGGGATCGTTTTCCAAGCCGCGGCCGTGGTCGGGAAGATGAAGGAATCGGCGTCGAACGGCCGCTGCGTGGCCTGAAGCACCCGGAAGTCAGCGGTAGGTATGTCGGTGGCGAAGGCCGCCTGGCCGTCCTTGCTCAGGTACAGATCGATTCCGGTCGTGCCGTCGGCCTTCGTGTACGGGACCGGCACGCTCACCGGCTCGACCTCGCTGCCGGGGAACTTGGTGATGAGTTCCCCCTGCGTCTCGCCCACGTCGGGCACGAACGCCGCGATGTAGACCAACGCCTTGACGTTGGCCTTCCCGGCAGCGGCATTCGTGATGACCGTTCCGCCCATGGAGTGCGCGACCAGCACGACCGGCCCGCTGATGGAGTCCAGCAGGCTCCCGATGTACGGGGCGTCGGTCGGAATACCTCGCAGCGGGTTCGACCCACAGACCGTGGTGTAGCCCTTGTCCTGCAACTTCTCGATGGTGGCGTTCCAGCAGGACGAATCGGCGTAGCCGCCATGCACCAAGACGATCGTGGGCTTCACCTTCTGCTGCTCCTCACCGGTACCGGTCGGGGCCGTCGCCGCGCCGGCCGTTCCTTCTGAGCCGGCAATCAGCGCCGCCGACCCGGCAAGCGCCGCTCCGGCGGCCAGTACGTGACGTCGGGAAACATCGGTCCTCATGGGACTCCTCAGTTCGGCCCGGTCGGCGGGCTCAGCCGCCCACGGGGCGGCTTGATCGGTGTACGCCATGGAGGCTATGAGGAGTGCTTTGCGGTGGCATCGGCAGTGTGACCTAGATTTCGGGCAAACCGGGTCGACGACATCCCTCGGAGACATGAAAGAGGCGGGGTCCGGAAACCCCGCCCGCACACCACGAAACCCCAGCTCAGGGCCAAACCAAGCAATAAGGCTGATGCCCCGCCTCATGCAACCGATGGCTGAAGTCCTGCCACTCATGCAGCAGTTGGTACACGTTGAACGCGTCCCGAGGCCCGCCCCGGTCCGGCACCGTGGACCAGATGAACGCCGCCGCGCCGACCGCTTCCTCGCCGATGCCCCGTAGGGGATCGACGACCGTCATCGGGAGCTTGACCACCGCGTAGTCGGGATGCAGGACGACCAGCTCAAGCGGCGGCACCTTGTTGAGGGGGACGCCCTCGATGCCGGTGAGGACCATCGCGGCCATCGTTTCCGGCTTGATCTTGGTGAACATGCCGTTCATGCCGAGCTCGTCGCCGCCGAGTTCTTCGGGGCGCATCGAGATCGGGACGCGGGCCGCGGTCGCGCCGTCAGGTGCGCCGAAGTACTTGTACGTCACCCCCACCCGACCACCATTCCTGCTCCCCGCCCGCCGCTCGTGCCCCTCGGGCTCCATCTGTCCACCCTGAGTCTGCCGTGATTCAGCCGCTTCCTCCGCGTCGCGCCGGTGCCTTCCCCGCCGGGCACGTCGAGGACCCAGGTCATCAGTCCCCTCGCCCAGTCCGCCACCGCGATGCATATCTCCACCCGACTGCTTTTCTAGGACGCGTGGCCCCCGCCGCGCAACCCGATCATCGTGTCAGTGACCTCCCCCACGGCCGCCCGCCGAAACGTGCGTTGAAACACCTGTCCGCAGGATCTTCGCAGCCCCTGAACAAGCCTTGCCACAGCATGGCCGGTGAGGGCTCCCGTATGAATACGTACGGGATCCGGCATGGGCTTGTGTGTGTCAGGTCTCAGTTTCGCAGACGGCTGGACGGGTGGGGGCCGTCGCCCGGTTCTCCCGCCGCCTACCCTTGGGAAGTCACTGGCAACCGGAGACCGAGAAGCCCAAGAACCCGGAGAAGGTCGGAGAAGTCGCAGGACATGAGCGAACTGCCTTATTCATACGATGCGCCTGTCTCGCAGGCTCTGTTCGACCGTGCGGCCGCCGTCACGCCCGGCGGCGTGAACTCCCCGGTCCGCGCCTTCCGGGCGGTGGGCGGGACACCTCGCTTCATGGTGTCCGGCAGCGGGCCCTACCTCACCGACGCCGACGGCCGCGAGTACGTCGACCTGGTCTGTTCCTGGGGACCCATGATCCTCGGGCACTCCCACCCCGAGGTCATCGCCGCCGTCCGGGACGCCGTCTCCCGCGGTACGTCCTTCGGTGCCCCCGGCGAGGGCGAGGTCGCGCTCGCCGAGGAGATGGTCGCCCGGATCGAGCCCCTGGAGCAGGTGCGGCTCGTCTCCAGCGGGACCGAGGCCACCATGTCGGCCATCCGGCTCGCCCGCGGGTTCACGCGACGCACCAAGGTGATCAAGTTCGCCGGGTGTTACCACGGTCACGTCGACTCGCTCCTCGCTGCCGCGGGAAGTGGCGTGGCCACCTTCGCCCTGCCCGACACCCCCGGCGTCACCGGCGCCCAGGCCGGCGACACCATCGTGCTGCCGTACAACGACCTCGAGGCCGTGCAGGAGGCCTTCCACCGGCACCCCGGCGAGATCGCCTGTGTGATCACCGAGGCCTCGCCCGGCAACATGGGGGTGGTGCCTCCGGGGCCCGGGTTCAACCAGGGACTGAAGAACGCCTGCCGGGAGAACGGCGCCCTCTTCATCTCCGACGAGGTCATGACCGGCTTCCGGACCAGCAGGGCCGGCTGGTACGGCATCGACGGCGTCAAGCCCGACCTCATGACCTTCGGCAAGGTCATGGGCGGAGGCTTCCCCGCCGCCGCCTTCGGGGGGCGGGAGGACGTGATGGCCCACCTCGCGCCCGCCGGGCCCGTCTACCAGGCCGGCACCCTCTCCGGGAACCCGATCGCCACCGCCGCCGGGCTCGCCCAGCTGCGTCTCCTCGACGACGCCGCGTACGACACCGTCGACGCCGTCTCGGCGCAGATCCAGGGCCTGGTCACCGAGGCGCTCACCAAGGAAGGCGTTGCGCACCGGCTACAGACCGCCTCCAACATGTTCTCCGTCTTCTTCACGGACCGGACGGTGCGTGACTACGAGGACGCCAAGAAGCAGGAGTCCTTCCGCTTCACCGCGTTCTTCCACTCGCTGCTGGCGAACGGCGTCTATCTGCCGCCGTCGTCCTTCGAGTCGTGGTTCGTGTCCACGGCCCATGACGAACGTGCCGTGCAGCGGATCGCCGACGCTCTCCCGGCGGCGGCCCGAGCGGCGGCGGAGGCCCAGGCATGAGCAACCCCGACATCACCGTCGTACACGTCATGCGGCACGGCGAGGTCGCCAACCCGGACGGGGTGCTGTACGGGCGGCTGCCCGGCTACCACCTGTCGGAGCTCGGGCGGCAGATGGCCGACCGGGTCGCCGAGCACCTCGCCCCCCGCGACATCACCTACGTCTGCTCCTCCCCGCTGGAGCGCGCACAGGAGACGGCCACGCCGATCGCCAAAGCGCACGGCCTCGACCTCGCCACCGACGAGCGGCTCATCGAGGCCGACAACGTCTTCCAGGGCAAGACCTTCGGTGTCGGCGACGGGGCGCTGCGCCGGCCCGAGAACTGGAAGCACCTCGTCAATCCGTTCAAGCCGTCCTGGGGCGAGCCCTACGTCGACCAGGTCGTACGGATGATGGGGGCGCTGGACGCCGCCAAGGACGCCGCCCGTGGGCACGAGGCCGTGCTGGTCAGCCATCAGCTGCCGGTCTGGATCGTGCGGTCGTACGTCGAGCGGCGGCGGCTGTGGCACGACCCGCGCAAGCGGCAGTGCACGCTCGCGTCCCTGACGACCTTCACGTACCAGGACGACCGGATCGTCTCCGTCGGCTACACCGAGCCTGCGCGTGATCTTGTGCCGGCACATCTCCTTGCAGGAGCCAAGCCGGTTAAGGGCAAGGACAAGGCCTTCGGCGCGTAGCGCTCCGCGGGTTGTGCGGGGGTTTTGCCGGTAGTTGTTCGGCTGCCTGGCCGGTGGGGGTTGTTCGCGCAGTTCCCCGCGCCCCTAAAGGCCTGTTGTTGCGCCGTTGTTGCAATTGTTCCGGAATGCTGGCAATTATCCGGAACCTCCCCCTTCCTCGCGTCCTCTGACTGGGTGACCACCAGAGAACGTGATGATCGGGGACGCAATGCGCACTCTCACCCGAAGGGGAGCACTCGGACTCGGCGCCGGTGCCGCGGCCGCCGCCGGACTGGCCGGCTGCGGCACCTTCACCCCGTCAGAGGGGTCGACGGGCGTCGGAGGTTCCGGGAAGAGCCCTTCAGGCAAGCCGACGGCCACCGCGCGGCCGATCGGCGACGGCTCGACCTCCTTCACCGGCAAGCAGCCCCACCAGCCGTCGAAGCCCGAGCCGTTGGAGCCCGGCCAGACCCCGCCGCAGTTCGTCATCTTCTCCTGGGACGGGGCAGGGGAAGTCGGCAACGGCCTCTTTCCGCGCTTCCTCGAACTCGCGAAGCAGCACGAGGCGCACATGACCTTCTTCCTCTCCGGGCTGTATCTGCTGCCCGAGAGCAAGAAGCGGCTCTACGACCCCCCGAACAACGCGCGTGGCGCCTCCGACATCGGCTACCTCACCGACGAGCACATCAAGGAGACGCTGAAGAACGTCCGGCAGGCCTGGCTCGACGGGCACGAGATCGGCACCCACTTCAACGGCCACTTCTGCTCCGGCTACGGCACGGTCGGCAACTGGACGCCGCAGCAGTGGAAGAGCGAGATCCAGCAGGCGAAGGCGTTCGTGAAGGAGTGGCGGACCAACACCGGGTGGACCGACATGCCCGCCCTGCCCTTCGACTACGAGAAGGAGCTCGTCGGCGGTCGCACGCCCTGTCTCCTCGGCCAGGACAACCTGCTGCCCGTGGCCCGTGAACTCGGCTGGCGCTACGACGCCTCCTCGCCCGGCGGCCGTCAGGTCTGGCCGGAGAAGAAGCAGGGCATATGGGACCTGCCGCTTCAGCAGATACCTTTCCCCGGACATTCGTTCGAGGTCCTGTCCATGGACTACAACATGCTCGCCAACCAGTCGATCAACTCGACCAACGCGCCCTCGTACAACTACCCGGGGTGGCAGCAGCAGTCGGCGCAGGCGTACATATCCGGATTCAAGCGGTCGTACGAGACAAATCGCGCACCCTTCTTCATCGGCAACCACTTCGAGCAATGGAACGGCGGGATCTACATGGACGCCGTGGAAGAAGCGCTGAAGTACATCGCGCGCGAGAAGGAGAAGGGCGAGGACGTACGGCTGGTCTCCTTCAGGCAGTTCGTGGACTGGATGGACGTACAGACGCCGGCCGTCCTCGACAAGCTGCGCACCCTCGACGTCGGACAGGCGCCCGCCGCGGGGTGGAAGCAGCTCTGAAATGGGAGTTTCCGCCCGGAAGGGGGGTGCGCAAGATCCCCGGAACGGACATGCGAAACTTTTCACATGAGTGCCGCCCGCCGCGCCCCCCTGACCCTCACCGGTGCCGCCGTCGCCGCGTTGCTGCTGTCCGCCTGCGGCTCCGGAGGGACCTCCGGCGGAGGCGGCAACACCAACTTCGTCATGGGCGAGGACGGCGTCTCGACCGTGCAGCAGGGCGAGCGGGCCGCGGCCCCCGACCTGTCCGGCGGCACCATCGACGGCAAGCAGCTCGACGTCGCCTCGTACAAGGGCAAGGTCGTCGTGCTGAACGTGTGGGGTTCCTGGTGTGCCCCGTGCCGCGCCGAGGCGCCGGGCTTCGAGAAGGTCTACAAGGACCTCAAGGGCCAGGGCGTGCAGTTCGTCGGCATCAACACCCGTGACACCAGCACCAAGAACGCCCTCGCCTTCGAGAAGCAGTACGGCGTCACCTACCCCAGCCTGTACGACCCCACGGGCAAGCTGATGCTCCGCTTCGAGAAGGGCACGCTCAACCCGCAGGCGATCCCCTCCACGCTCGTCCTCGACCGGGACGGCAAGATCGCGGCCCGTTCGCTGGCCGCGCTCAGCGAGGACAAGCTGCGCAAGATGCTCAACCCGGTCCTCGCGGAGAAGTGACGTGACCGGAGTGTCCACGCTGGCCGCGACGGGCGTCAACGGCACCGTGCTCAACGGCGCCCTGCTGATCGCCCTGCCCATCGCGCTGCTCGGCGGCCTCGTCTCCTTCTTCTCCCCGTGCGTCCTGCCACTCGTCCCCGGCTATCTGTCGTACGTCACCGGAGTCGCCGGCACCGACCTGGCCGAGGCCCGGCGCGGGCGGATGGTCGCCGGCGCCTCATTGTTCGTGCTGGGCTTCACCGCCGTGTTCGTCTCCAGCGGCGCGCTGTTCGGGTACTTCGGCGCCGACCTCCAGGAACAGCACGGCTGGCTGAACAAGGTGCTCGGCGTGCTCATGATCGCCATGGGCGTCTTCTTCATGGGCCTGATGCCCTGGCTGACCCAGCGCGAGTTCCGCTTCCACAAGCGGCCGGTGACCGGGCTCGTCGGCGCCCCCTTCCTCGGCGCGCTGTTCGGCATCGGCTGGACGCCGTGCATCGGCCCGACCCTCGCCTCGGTGATCGCGCTCTCCTCCCAGCAGGGCAGCGCGGGCCGCGGGGCCATACTGACCGTCGCGTACTGCCTGGGCCTCGGCGTGCCCTTCGTCCTGGCGGCGATCGCCTTCCGCAAGGCGCTCGGCGCCTTCGGCTGGGTCAAGCGCCACTATGTCTGGGTGATGCGGATCGGCGGCACCATGATGATCGCGACCGGTCTGCTGCTGCTGACCGGCGCCTGGGACAGTCTCGTGTCGGAGATGCAGAACTGGTCCAACGGCTTCACTGTGGGGATCTGATCGATGAGCAAGACGACCACCTCCGACGCGACCCCGGCCGAGGCCGAGGACCGGGACCTGAGCGCCGCCGGCTCCCAGCTCTCCACCGCCCCCAAGGAAGAGCTGCCGGGCCTGCCCTCCCTGGGCGTCATCGGCTGGGCCCGCTGGTTCTGGCGCCAGCTCACCTCCATGCGGGTCGCCCTGCTCCTCCTCCTGCTGCTGGCGCTGGGCGCGATCCCCGGCTCGCTGATCCCGCAGAGCGGAACCGACGCCACCAAGGTCGCCGACTTCCGCGACCGGCACGACATCCTCGCGCCGGTCTACGACAAGCTCGGCCTCTTCCACGTCTACAGCTCGGTGTGGTTCTCCGCCATCTACATCCTGCTGTTCGTCTCCCTCGTCGGCTGCATCGTGCCCCGGACCTGGCAGTTCGTCGGCCAGCTGCGCGGCCGTCCGCCGGGCGCGCCCAAGCGGCTGACCCGGCTGCCCGCGTACACGACCTGGCGAACTCGGGCCGAGCCGGAGCAGGTGCGCGAGGCCGCGCTCGCGCTGCTGAAGAAGCGGCGCTTCAGGGCCCACCCCGCCGGTGACGCGGTCGCCGCCGAGAAGGGCTATCTGCGCGAGGTCGGCAACCTCGCCTTCCATATCGCGCTGATCGTGATGCTGATCGCCTTCGCCTTCGGCCAGCTGTTCAAGACCGAGGGCAACAAGCTGGTCGTCGAGGGCGACGGCTTCTCCAACACCCTCACCCAGTACGACGACTTCAAGTCCGGCACCCTCTTCGACACCGACGACCTGGCGCCGTTCAGCTTCAACCTGAAGAACTTCACCGGCACCTACGAGGCCTCCGGCCCCAACAAGGGCACCCCGCGCATCTACCAGGCGGACATCAGCTACAGCGAAGGCGCCTACGGCAAGGAGACGAAGACCAGGGTCAAGGTCAACGAACCGCTGGAGATCGGCGACTCGAAGGTCTACCTCACCGCCCATGGCTACGCGCCCGTCGTCACCGTCCGGGACGGCAAGGGCGACGTCGTCTACAGCGACGCCGTACCCCTGCTGCCGCTCGACTCCAACGTCACCTCCTCCGGCGTGATCAAGGTCTACGACGGCTACAAGAACGCCAAGGGCGTCAGCGAACAGCTCGGCTTCCAGGCCTTCTTCCTGCCCTCCTACGTCAAGGGCAACGAGGTCTCCTCCACCTTCCCGGCCCTGCTCAACCCGGTCCTGAACCTGGAGCCCTACCACGGCGACCTCGGCGTCAACTCGGGCATCCCGCAGAGCGTGTACCAGCTCGACAAGTCCCATATGAAGAACTTCAAGGACTCCAAGGGCGCGCAGCTGCGGGAGAACCTGAAGCCCGGCGAGACCATGAAGCTCCCGAACGGCGCCGGCTCGGTCACCTACGAGGGCACCAAGGAGTGGGCGAACTTCCAGGTCACGCAGCAGCCCGCCAGCGGCTGGGCGCTCGCCGGTGCCATCACCGCTATCTTCGGTCTCGCCGCCTCCCTGTTCATCCAGCGCCGTCGCGTCTGGGTGCGCGCTACGCGCAGCGCGGATGGGGTGACGGTCGTGGAAATGGCCGGCCTCGGCCGCAGCGAGTCCGCCAAGGTGCCCGAGGAACTCGGTGATCTGGCCGGGATCCTGTACGACCAGGCGCCGGGGGCCCCCGACCCTGACGACGACTCCGATGACCCCTCCACATCCCCCGACCCCCAAGTCGTACCTGCCGAAGGGGCTGAGCAGTGACTCTCGCCGCCGCCACCAACGAAAACCTCGCGAACCTCAGCAACACGCTGATCTACTCCGCGATGGCCGTCTACACCCTGGCCTTCTTCGCGTACATCGCCGAATGGCTGCTCGGCAGCCGCAGCAGGGTCGGCCGGACCGCCGCCGCGCTCACCGGGCAGAAGACCGCGGCGAAGGCTCCGGCCGTCACCGTGAAGAACGCGGGTGGCACCGCCGTACTGGAGCGGCCGAAGGTCGTCGTGCGGGCCGCGGCCGGTGCGCGTGACGTGCCCGACGGGCCCGGGGCGCACGGCGGGGACGAGCAGGGCGACCTCTACGGGCGTATCGCCATCTCCCTCACCGTCCTCGCGTTCCTGATCGAGTTCGCCGGGGTGCTCTCCCGTGCTCTGTCGGTGCAGCGGGCGCCGTGGGGCAACATGTACGAGTTCAACCTCACCTTCTCGACGGTCGCCGTCGGGGTGTACCTCGCACTGCTCGCGCTGAAGAAGAACATCCGCTGGCTCGGGCTCTTCCTGATCACCACGGTCCTCCTCGACCTCGGCCTCGCCGTCACTGTCTTGTACACCGCCAGCGACCAGTTGGTTCCCGCCCTTCACTCGTACTGGCTGTACATCCACGTCTCGACGGCGATCTTCTGCGGCGCGGTCTTCTACGTCGGCGCGGTCGCCACGATCCTGTACCTGTTCAAGGACTCGTACGAGAACAAGCTCGCCACCGGCGGCACGCCCGGCCGCTTCGCGACCTCCGTCCTGGAACGGCTGCCCGCCTCGGCGTCCCTCGACAAGTTCTCCTACCGCGTCAACGCGGCCGTCTTCCCCCTCTGGACGTTCACGATCATCGCGGGCGCCATCTGGGCGGGCGACGCCTGGGGCCGCTACTGGGGCTGGGACCCCAAGGAGACCTGGTCCTTCATCACCTGGGTCGCCTACGCGTGCTACCTGCACGCGCGCGCCACGGCCGGCTGGAAGGGCCGCAAGGCCGCCTACCTGGCCCTTGTCGCGTTCGGCTGCTGGCTGTTCAACTACTACGGCGTCAACATCTTCGTCTCCGGCAAGCACTCCTACGCCGGCGTGTGACACGCCTACGGTGAAGGCCGGTTCCTGTGACGCGAGTCACGGAACCGGCCTTCGTCGTACGGACAGGTAGAGAGACGTGGATACGAATCTACGGAAACGCATCCGTGCGGGGGACCACGACGCCTTCGGCGACCTCTTCGACGCGTACGCACGCTCCGTCTACAACCATGCCTTCCGGCTCACGGGGGAGTGGAGCACGGCCGAGGACGTCGTCTCGCTGACCTTCCTGGACGCCTGGCGGCTGCGCGACCGGCTCGACGAGGAGGGCGGCTCCCTGCGGCCCTGGCTGCTAGGCATCGCCACCAACGTCACCCGCAACACCCGCCGCGCCGCCCGAAGACACACGGCGGCCGTCGCCCGGCTGCCGCCCCCGGAGACGGTCCGCGACTTCGCCGACGAGGTCGCGGGCCGACTGGACGACGCGGCGCAACTGGCCGTCGTACAGACCGCGTTGGCGAAGCTTCGGCGGGCCGAGCGTGAGGTGCTGGCGCTGTGCGCGTGGTCCGGGCTGGGCTACGAGGCGGCGGCCGAGGCGCTCGGGGTGCCCGTCGGGACCGTACGGTCCCGGCTCTCGCGTGCGCGGACAAAACTCGCGAAATATATGGAACTGCCTTACGCGCACGGACAGATGACAGGTGACCGCACCACCGCGGTCGGGCCCATCAGGGAGGGAGACCGATGAACCAGCTTCCCGAACTTCCGGAACGGGATCTTCCGCCGGGCCGTCACCGACTCCTCAAGGAGCATCTGATGACCGAGATCCGGCAGGCGGACGAGGCCCCCGCACGCAGGTCGTGGCTGCGCCCCGCGCTCGTGGCGGGAGCCGTCGCGGCCGTCAGCGCCGTGACCCTGACGATCGCCGTGCCGTCCGACGAGCAGCGGCCCGCGCCGGCCGCCTCGCAGAACGCCACCGGGCGCGCCGGGGAGGCGACGGCGCCGACGATCCGCGACGACCAGTTCGTGTACATCAGGAGCAAGGTCAGCTGGACCGGGTACGACATGGGCAAGAAGACCGCGACCATCGAGCCGCTGCGCGAGCGTGAGGTGTGGCTGTCGGTGGACGGCAGCAAGAAGGGCGAGGCGAACGACCCCTACCGCGGCCTCGAGCACCAGCTCCTGGAAGCCGACGCCGAGTCCCTCACCGCCTACCGCAACCTCCAGAAGCTGCCGACCGACCCCGACAAGATGTACGACTGGCTGAACCGCGAGAGCCAGGGCGGCAGCAGCAAGGAAGCGGCCAGTTTCGCCCTGGTCGGAGACCTTGTCCACGAGTCGCTGATCCCCCCGGCGCAGGCCGCCGCCCTCTACCGTGCGGCCGCCAGGATCCCCGGCGTTTTCGTGATCGACGACGCGGTGGACGCCGCCGGACGGCACGGTGTGGCGGTCGCCCGCATCGACGAAGGGCAGCGCCAAGAGCTGATCTTCGACAAGGAGACGAAGGAATTCCTCGGCGAGCGGCAGGTGGCTGTGGAGGACGGCTCCATGGGCATCAAGAAGGGTGACGTCACCTCCCGCACCGCCGTCCTGGAGCGGACGGTCGTCGACAAGCGGGGCGAGCGCTCCTAACCACGTGCGGAACCCCTCTCCGAGGGTCAGGCTGGTGTCATGAGCGGTTCCATCGAGCAGGGCGCCGGCCGGACCCGCGGGAGCACGCACATACTCCACTTCCTGGTGCGGATCCCGAGGCCCATGGAGACGGTCTGGCCCGCCCTGGCCACCGCGGACGGCCTCGCCACCTGGTTCACCCCGGCCGACGTCCTCGAACCCCACCTGGGCGGCGCGGTCACCCTCCACGGCATCGGCTCCGGGCGGATCACCGCCTGGGACGTGGAGCGGATCGCCGAGTACACGGTGGAGGGCGGCGCGCGCCTCAGGTTCCACCTGGAACGCGACGGCGACAACGCGAGCGCTCTCCGCTTCACCCACGAGTTCCGGGGCGGGCAGGAGTCGGAGCAGCGGTGGCGGGCCCGGTTCGAGCGGCTGATCGAGAACCTCAGTCGACCGTGATCGAGTCCAGCTTCTCCCGCAGATACACATGCGAGTCGACCGGCCCGTACGCCACTCGTCCCACCGGTGCCGGTACGGACTCCACGAGCGTGCCCGGGGTGCACTCGCCGAAGTAGACGAGGGACATCAGCTCCTCGGCGGGCGTGTCGGCGGGCGGCGGCAGGACGCGGTGGCGGCCGGAGCGCCAGCGGTCGCCGGTCCAACGGGCCATCAGGTCACCGATGTTGATGGTGAACGCGTCGGGGTCGAAGGGGGCGTCCTCCCAGCCGCCCTCGTCCGTCCAGACCTGGAGCCCGCCCTTGCCGGCCTGCCGGTCGAGGATCGTCACCGTCCCGAAGTCGGTGTGCGGGCCGATCCGGAACTGGCCGGGTTCGGGCTCGCCGACGACCTCGGTCCCCGGGTACCAGTTGATGTTGAAGCCGTACGTCGGGTGGTCCATGTGCCGGGAGAAGAAGTCGGGTTCGAGGCCGAGGGCGTCACCGAGGAGGGAGAGGAGCGCCTTCTCCAAGTCCGCCATCCGCGCCAGATACTCCTCGCACAGTTTCTGGAGTTCGGGCACTTCCGCCGGCCACACGTTCGGCGCGTACCACTCCGCGTTGATCTCCGGGTCCTCGAATGGCTCGTGCGTCGCGAAGGTGAGCGACTCCTTCAGGTCCGGCGGGGTCTCGGTCCCCTCCGAGTACCCGTTGGCCTCCGCTCCCGGCCCGAGCCAGCCACGCCCGCCGACCTTCACGGCGTAGGCCTGCTTGACGTCGACGGGCAGCGCGAAGAACGCCTTCGCGGCCACCCGGATCCGGGAGCGCAGTTCCGGGTCCACATCGTGCCCGGTGACGAGGAGGAACCCGGCGGTCTGTAGCGCCTCGTCGACGGTGCGGGCGATCCGCGCCCGGACCTCCGGGTCGCCGTCGAACCAGGGCTTCAGGTCGATCGTGGGGATACGGGGCTCAGACACCGATGTCCTCATTCCACAGGGCCGGATTGTTCTTGATGAAGTCGCGCATCATCTCGACGCACTCGGGATCGTCAAGGAGCACGATCTCGATGCCGTGTTCGGCCAGCCAGTCGTGGCCGCCGTGAAAGGTGGTCGCCTCGCCGATCACCACCCGTGAGATGCCGAACTGCCGGACCAGACCCGAGCAGTACCAGCAGGGCGAGAGGGTCGTCACCATTGTGGTGCCGCGATACGACCGCTGCCGTCCCGCGGCGCGGAACGCGGCCGTCTCCGCGTGCATGGACGGATCGTCGTCCTGGACGCGCCGGTTGTGGCCGCGCCCGAGGAGGGTGCCGTCGGCGCCGTAGAGCGCGGCGCCGATCGGGATGCCGCCCTCGGCGAGCCCGGCGCGTGCCTCGTCGATCGCGGTGGTGAGCCAGGTGCGTGCCTGTGCCTGATCCATGGGTCCACTCTGCTGGCGCGGAAACACCAGGGCAACGTGCGGAAAGTACTCTCCGGGCAGCCCGCAGCCGGACGGAATGTCAGCGCCCTGGAGGTTCCCGTGCCCGCACTCACCCTCCGTGAAGTCCTGGCCCTCGACCCGGTCCGCGCGGCCGAGCCCGAGCTGCTGGCCGGCGCGGGCGCGCTGGACCGCCCGGTGCGCTGGGTGCACTCCAGCGAGGTCTACGAGGGCGCGAACTTCCTAGACGGCGGCGAGCTGCTGCTGACCAACGGCTTCGGACTGACGGACGCCGACGACGGGGTCCGCCGGCGGTATGTGCGCGAGCTGGCGGCACGCGATGCGGCCGGGCTGGCCGTGGAGGTGGGCCGCTCCCTGCCGATCATGCCTCCCGAGGTGATCGACGAGGCGGGCCGCGTGGGCCTGCCGCTGCTGGCGCTGCACCGGGTCGTGCCCTTCGTACGGATCACGGAGGCCGCGAACCGGGCGATCGTGGCGCGGGGTCTGTCGGGCCGGCATTCGGTCGTACGGCCGTGGGGTGACGACCACACCGCCGCGCTGCTGGCCGATCTGGCCGACCGGGCGGCGTTGAACCAGCCGGAAGTGGAGGCGCGGGCCGCCCTCGCCGGATTCCACCCGGGCCCGGGATCCCGCCTGATCGGCGTCTCCGTGCACGGCACGCGCGAGACGGGCGCCGTGGACCGGGCGGTACGGCTGCTGGGCGGGGCGGGCGTGCTGCGGGCCGCCTTCCCCGGGGACGTACTGGCGTTGCTGGCCCTGCCTGCGCAGTCCCGCCCGGGCAGCGCACGGGACCCGGTGCGGGCGGTCCAGGAAGCGTTCCGTACGGCAGCCGACAACGGCCTGACGGTGGCGGTCGGCCACGCGGTCGGCCACTCGGTCGCCGCCGGCAGCGGCTGGCTGCGCTGGAGCGACACGCTGCGGGCGGCCCGTACGACGCTGGAACTGGCGCTGACGGTCCCGGCCGCGGAGCCGGGAGTACCCGAGGGCCCGCTCGTCACCTCCTCCCGCGCCCTCGCCCTGGAACGGGAGCTGACGCGGGGCGGCGTGGACGCCAACCGGGAACGGCTCGCGGGCATGGTCCAGCACGCACTCGGCCCCCTGCTCGCCTGGGAGGCGGCCCACCCGAGCGACCTCGTACGCACCCTGGAGGTCCACCTGCGCCACGGCTGCTCACCCACGCGCACGGCTGCACTGCTGCACATCGGCCGGCAGTCGCTGTACCAGCGCCTGGAGCGGATCGAGTCCCTGCTCGGCCTGGAGATCGACGATCCGGATCTGCTGGGTGAGCTGCTGGCGGCGGCTTGTGCGCATCGGGTGGTGCGGGGGATGGGGGCGGCGGCTTCGGGGGATGGACTGCGGACGGTTGCGTGAGCCCAGGGGATCAGGGGATCACGGGCGGGTGTGCAGCAGGAGCCGGGCGGTGGCCCTCTGAATGTGGGTGCCGGACCTCGGCGAGTTTGGCCAGTGTCTCGGCGATGCCCGGCAGGAGGTCGGCCGGGATGTGGTCGAGGACCCGGCGCCGGGCGCTGGCGAGGTGGGCGGGCTGAGCCGCGTGCATGGCCCGTAGTCCGGCATCGGTGAGGACGGCTTCACTGCCGCGTGCGTCCAGGGTGTGGCGTTCCTTGCGCACCAGGTCGTGGCGGGACAGGCCTTCGATGATGCGGGTGATGCGCGGCGGGGTGACGCCGGAGGCCTCCGCGAGCGCGGACATGCGCATACGGCGGTCGGGCGCCTCGCTCAGCAGCAGCAGGACGGCGAACTCGGTCATGGTCACGCCGGTGCGGGCCATGTCCTGCTCCAGAGCGCGCGGCAGGGAGTGGACGAGACGTCCCAGGCTCTGCCACAGCAGAAGCTCATCAGCAGTCAGTGGATCACTGGTGGGACTGGTGTCAGCGGCGGTGGGCTCCATGCGACCACTGTATTTGACTAGTTAAGCAAGCAGTGTGATGCTTGCTTAACTAATTAAGTATGAGGTGATCGTATGTCTCCCCGAGCATCCGCACCGGGCGGATTCGAGCACGCTGTCGCCGATGTCGGCGGGGTCCGACTCCACTACGTGGCCGGCGGGTCCGGGCCAGCCGTCGTCCTCGTGCACGGCTGGCCGTTCAGCTGGATCGAGTGGCGGGCGCTGATGCCCTTGCTCGCGGCAAGAGGCTTCACGGTCATCGCGCCCGACCTGCGAGGATCCGGCGACTCACAGATCCCGGCCGGCCACTGGACCAAGCGCGAGGAGGCCGAGGACCTGCACCGCCTGCTGAGGCACCTGCGCCACGACCGGGCTTTCGTGGTCGGCACCGACGTCGGCGCGATGACCGCCCACGCCTGGGCCCAGAGCCATCCCGACGACGTGGTCCGGCTGGTGCTCAGTGAGACGTTCCTGCCCGGCTACGGCCTGGAGGAACACATGAACCCCGCCACCGGCGGCTCGTGGCACTTCGGCTTCCACGCCCAGAGCGACCTGGCCGCCATGCTCACCGCCGGCAAGGAGGAGCAATACCTGTCCGGCTTCTGGTCGATGATGACCGGCGGCGGCATCACCGCCGCCGACCGCGCCGACCTGCTGCGCGCCCACACCCGCCCCGACGCGATGCGCGGCGGCTTCGAGCACTACGCCACCCTCGTCCAGGACGGACAGGCGGCCCGCACCGGCGGCCGCCTGGCCATGCCCGTCCTCGTCCTGAACGGTGAGCACGGCCTGCCCCAGAACGTCCTCCTGGAGGGCGCCCGCGCAGCCGCGGCCGACGTGCGCCACGACACCGTCCCCGGGGCCGCGCACACCTTCGCGGCCGACAACCCGGCCTGGACGGCCGACCGGCTCGCCCGGTTCTTCACCACCACTCCCGCAGCCTGACCCGCGAAACACCACGACACAGCACACGGAGTACTCCCCATGCAGATCCTCGTCATCGGCGCCACCGGCTACGCCGGCCGCCGCGTCTCAGCCGCTCTGGCCCGCGCCGGGCACACCGTCCTGGGCCTGGCGCGCGACACCTCCGCCCCCGCCGCCCGCGCTCTCACCGTGGACGAAGTCACCCCCGTCGAAGGGGACTTCGCCAAGCCGGAGACCTGGCGCGGACACCTCGACTCCACCGACGCGGTCGTCCACCTGCTGATGGACATGAGCGACCCCGTCGGCGGTGACCAGTCCCTGTTCGCCGAGCTGCTCGCCGCCCAGGAGCGTGACGGCCGCCGCCGCCACCTGGTGTTCACCACCGGCATCTCCTCCTACGGCCGCACCGGCCTGCCCCTCATGGACGAGAACACCCCCGGAAACCCCGAGAGCCCCATCGGCTTCCGCTTCGCGCTGGAGAAGGAACTGGCCGCCTCCGGCCTCGCCCACACCGTGGTCCGTCCCGGGTTCATGTACGGAGGCCCCGCGAGCACCTCCATGACCGGCCAGTGGTTCGCCGCCGCCGAGGCGGGCAGTCCCGTCTTCTACGGCGACACCGCCAAGCGCTGGAGCTGGGTGCACGTCGACGACCTCGCCGACGCCTACGTCCGCATCCTCGACAACCCCGCCGCCGTCGACGGGGAGACCTTCGTCATCGCCGACGACCAGCGGCTGGCCGCCCTGGACATGCAGCGCACCGCCGTACGAGCCGCCGGATACACCGGCGAGATCGCCCTGGAGAGCGCCGAGGTGGGCGGCATGATGCAACTGGCTGCCGACCAGGACGAGTTGGTGACCAGCGCCAAGGCCCACCGCCTCCTGGGCTGGACCCCCCGCCACACCTCCTTCACCGACGATCCCACCCGCCACTACCACGCCTGGAAGGCCGCCCGACCCGCCGCATGACACTCCGCCGGGTGCGGGTAACGCGTTCGGCGGCCCGCACTCCGGTACCCGTCTCTCCCACCGCACTGGCACGGCGGTAGCCGAATTCACCTGAACCCTTCCCCCCCTTCCCCCGTCTACGTACTGACGAAAGGGACGGAGGGGGACATGAAGAACCGAACGTGGATCGCAGCCGCCATCGGTACCGCCGCCGTGATGGTCGCCGTCAGCCTGTGGGCAGACGCGTCGCGGACAGGGCATACCGACGGCGGCCTCAAGGCCGGCCCTGCCGGTGCCAAGGGCACGTCACCGTCCGGTGCGGTGACCGATTGCACCGGCACCCGACCCCCCGGCAGCCTCCCCGGCTTCCCGGGCGTCCCCGAAGGCAGTTCCGACGACACCCCGCTGTACCGGACGCTTGCCTACATCGATCTGGATGCCAAGCGCCGGTACTCCGCCGCCTTCACCGGGCTGTCCATCGACGAGCCCCACCGGACCCTGAAGGTCTGGCGCATCCCCTCCGCCGCCCTCGACGCCGACCTCTGCGGTGCCGCCGAGAAGGGCGTGAAGATCCGGCTGTACGACACCGACGTCAACCGCAAGACCCTCGACGCCCTCGCGGACCGGATCAGCGAGGACATGCACCGCTGGGACGGCACCTTCCAGATGCGTGAAGTCGGTGTGCAGGAGGAGGGGTTCGTTGGCATCGGCGTCGACGATCCCGCGAAGGCCGAACCGATCCTGAAGGAGGCCTACGGGGAGAGGTACCTCAAGGTCGGGCACGTGGAGCAGGCGCAGGACGCCGGGTGAGTCCGGCAGCGGGCGCCGGGGCGGGTCGAACAGCCGCACAGGGTACGGGGTTTCGATGTAGGCGTTCGGTGCTGCGCTTATGCTGAGCGTGCCCGCACAGGTCACAGGAGTCACCAGAGCCACAGGGCTCATACGGTCACCCTGGCCACCGGGCATGCGTGAACGTACCTGGAGGGGATTGTGGCAGCGCTGGAGCCCGACGACCCGGCCTCCGTGGGCGACTACCGGTTGCTGAGCCGACTCGGCGCGGGCGGCATGGGCCGGGTGTACCTCGGCCGGTCCCCCGGCGGGCGGCTCGTCGCGGTCAAGGTGGTGCACGCCGAACTGGTCCGCCGGCCGGAGTTCCGGTCCCGTTTCCGCCGGGAGGTGCGGGCGGCCCGGCTGGTCAGCGGGGCCTTCACCGCACCGGTGATCGACGCCGACCCGGACGCGACCCAGCCGTGGCTGGTCACCAGCTACATCGCCGGGCCGTCACTGGCGCAGCGGGTCGCCGAGAACGGTCCGATGTCCCCGGAGGCCGTGCTGGGCCTGGCGGCCGGGCTGGCCGAGGCGCTGCTGTCGATCCACTCCGTGAACCTCGTCCACCGCGACCTCAAGCCCTCCAACGTGCTGCTCGCCGAGGACGGCCCGAGAGTCATCGACTTCGGGATCGTCCGCACCATCGAGGCCGACTCGATCACCAGCACCGGCAGCATGGCCGGCTCGCCGGGATTCATGTCCCCCGAGCAGGTCAGCGGCGACGAGGTGGCGCCGGCCAGCGACGTCTTCTGCCTCGGCGCGGTCCTCGCCTTCGCGGCGACCGGCGGCAACCCCTTCGGCGGCGGCCCGACCCCCGCCCTGCTGTACCGCGTCGTCCACAACGAACCCGACGTCCAGGCGATCGCCGACCCCGCCCTGCGGTCCCTGATCAGCGCATGCCTGACCAAGGACCCCGCGGGCCGTCCCACACCGCGCGAGATACTCGCCCGCGTGGGCCCGGCGGGCGGCGAGGACATCGTTGCCATGTCGCGCGCCGCCCAGTGGCAGTCGGCTCCCGCATCGGGGGCGGCCCCGCTCCCGCACCCGGCCGTTCATGACGCATCGGCGCACCCGGCCGCCCATGAGGCGGGTACGCCCCCGGTCGCCCCCACCCCGGCCACCCGGCCGCACCCGCGCACCCCCACCCAGCCCGACCCGGACCATCCGGCCACGCAGTCGGACTCGGCCGGCGCCCCGCCCTCTCTCAGTGAGCCGCACCAGCAGACCGCCTTCTCCACCCCCGCCGCACCGCCCCGCGCCCGCAACCGCCGCGCCTTCCTCCTCTCCGGCGCCGGTGTGCTCGCCGCGACCGGGACCGGCGCCGGTTTCTGGCTCAACCGGTCCGCACGGGACGACGCGGCGGACAAGGAACGGGCCGGCACCGACGGTACGGGCGCGGCGGGCGGTGCCTCGCCCGCACCGTCCGCCACGCCCCGCCGCCCCCAGCCCGTCGGCGTATGGCGGCTCGGCGAAGCCTCGGGGAACGTCGTCAGAGCCACCGTCGGCGGCCGCAACGGCACGGCGACCGACGTCCGTTGGAACGCGGGCAAGGACGGTGCCGCCGCATTCGACGGGTCCAGCAGCCAGGTCGTCATCGACGGCCCCGTGCTACAGACCGGCCCCGGCCGCAGCTTCACGGTCGCGGCCTGGGTCTGCCTGCCCGCCGAACCGGACTCCTTCGCCACCGCCGTCAGCCAGGCGGCCGCCTCCGACAGCGGCTTCTACCTTCAGTACTCGGGCGCCGAGAAGCGCTGGGCCTTCGCCCGCCCCGGCCTGTGGGCGGTCGGATACACCGTGCCCGCCATGAACACCTGGACGCATCTGGCCGGCGTCTGCGACGGCCCCGCCCGCAAGCTGCGGCTGTACGTCAACGGCGTCCAGGAAGCGGCGATCGACGACACCAACCCGACCGTCTCCACCGGCCCTCTGCTGATCGGCCGGGCGCAGTACCAAGGCCGGCCCAGCGGCTTCTTCCCCGGATCCATCAAGGACGTCCGCGTCTTCGGCCAGGCCCTCACCGCCGCCCGGATCAAGACCCTGCCGTGACCGGCGGCTCCGTCTCCACCTGAGCCTTGGCCCGCAGTACCCGGTACAGCCCCGCGCTCACCACGAACCCGACCAGACACGTGATGTCGCCGAAGGACGGCCACTGCTCCGGCACCCAGCCCACGAACTTCTCCTGGTTGGAGAACAACGGCACGGACACCGCGATGCCGGTCAACAGGGCGGCGATACCGGGCCAGTTGGCGAAGGTACGGTCACTCAGGCGGCGGGACAGCACCGGGTCCGGCGTACGGGCCTGGAGCCACCGCTCCACCAGGACCACCCCCAGCCACGGACCCACCCAGTAGGCGATCACCAGCAGGAACGCCTCGTACGCATGCCCCGCGTCCGCGAGCGACGCCCACGCCGCCGCCGTACCCGCGAGACCGCACAGCACGACGATCGCGCCGCGGCCGAGCCACGTGGGCAGCTTCAGGCCCAGCGAGGTGATCGACATGGCGGAGGAGTAGACGTTCAGGGCGTTGGCGGAGACCGCGCCGAGGATGATGGCGAGCAGGACCAAGTTGCTGAGCCAGCCCGGGAGATGGCCCGTGAAGGCGGCTGTCGGGGTGGCGTCCTCGGGGGCGACGATCGTCGCCGATGCCGCGCCGATCACCGAGACCACCGCGACGGAGACGAAGAGGCCGACGGCCGGGTACAGGGCCGTCCGGAAGCGGTTCGCCGTGCGCGGGAGGTAGCGGGAGTAGTCGGAGGCGCCCGGGTTCCAGCCCGCCGCGTAGCCCCAGGCCGCGCTGAAGGCGAGCAGGAAGCCGCCGATGCCGCCGGCCGCGTCGGGGGCGCCGAGGTCCGCCTCCTTGAAGGTCCACACCCCGGCCAGCAGGAAGATCACCGCGAGGGCCGGGAACGCGTACCTCTCGAAGGCATGGACGAAGTTGTGGCCGATGAAGCCGATCACGATCTCGGCCGCCACCACCAGCAGGAGGGAGGGGAGCGGACGTAGACCGGTCAGCGTGTTGAGCGCGAAGGCCGCGCTCACGCTGTTCACCGCGAACCAGCCGACACCCGCGACCAGCGCGTTCACCCCGGAGGGCAGCAGATTCCCCTTGAACCCGAAGGCGAAGCGGCCGATCGCCATCTGCGGGACCCCGAACCGCGGGCCGTCCAGGGACAGGATCCCGTGGGTCAGCGCCCCGAGTGCCGTGCCCAGCAGCAGGGCCGCCGTCGCCTGCCAGAAGTTCAGGCCGAAGAAGAGGACCGAGATCACGCCGATGTAGACGGTCGCGAACTCGATGTTCGGAGACGCCCACGTCCACAGCAACTGGAGCGGACTGCCGTGCCGTTCGGCGTCGGGGATGGGTTCCGAGCCCGCCGTCTCGACGGCGATGACCTTGTCACCGTATTCGGGGGCGATCGTGCCGGCGGAGTCGGCGGGAGCTGTCGTCATGCGTGACAAGTGTCCGGCCCGCACGCACCCCGGCCCAGGGGCGCATTGTCCGCTTCGGGGGGCTCGGAGGCGTACAGCCTGTCAGTCGCGCAGCCTGTGGGTCGCGCAGCGTGTCAGTCGCCCTTGGGGTCGTCGCCGCGCTTCTTGTCCTCCTCCTCTTCCTGTTCCTTCTCGTCCTTGAGGGACTTGAGGAAGTCGGGGTTGTCGTCGGGCGCGACGAATTTCGTACGGCGGCCCGGGGAGAAGGGCGTGATGCCGCTCGATGGGGTCCTGCGGACCTTGCCCGCCACGAACCAGGCGACCGGGCCGACCAGCACCTCGCCGAAGAGCAGGATGATGAACACCCACGCCACCTTCGGCAGCCCCTTCACCTCGTTCTCCGGGGTGTTCAGGCAGTCGATGAAGGCGTAGATCCACAGGGCCAGGACCAGCAGAAGGGGCAGATACCTGAGCATGAACGCGGCGATCCCCCAAGAGACGGCGAGGGGCTCGGGACGGCCCCGGTGACGGGGCCAGGGTAGCCCGTGGCCGATACTGGGACACATGGCTTACGACGATCTTCGCTCCCTGCTCAGGGCGCTGGAGCGCGAGGGTGACCTCAAGCGCATCAAGGCCGAGGTCGACCCGTATCTGGAGGTCGGGGAGATCGTCGACCGGGTCCAGAAGGCGGGCGGCCCGGCGCTGCTCTTCGAGAACGTACGTGGTTCGAGCATGCCGCTCGCCATGAACGTCTTCGGAACCGACCGGCGCCTGCTGAAGGCCCTGGGCCTGAAGTCGTACGGCGCGATCTCCGAGAAGATCGGCGGCCTGCTGCGCCCCGAGCTGCCGCACGGCTTCGTCGGCGTGCGCGAGGCCTTCGGGAAACTCGGCGCGATGACGCACGTACCGCCGAAGAAGGTGAAGGACGCACCCGTCCAGGAAGTCACCTTGTACGGCGACGAGGTCGACCTCGACGACCTGCCCGCCCTCTTCACCTGGCCCAAGGACGGCGGCTCCTTCTTCAACCTGGGGCTCACCCACACCAAGGACCCCGAGTCCGGCATCCGCAACCTCGGGCTCTACCGCCTCCAGCGCCACGACAAGCGCACCATCGGCATGCACTGGCAGATCCACAAGGACAGCCGGAACCACTACCAGGTCGCTGCCCGGCGCGGTGAGCGCCTGCCGGTCGCCATCGCCTTCGGCTGCCCGCCGGCCGTGACCTACGCCTCCACCGCCCCGCTCCCCGGCGACATCGACGAGTACCTGTTCGCCGGGTTCATCGCGGGCAAGCGGATCGAGATGGTCGACTGCAAGACCGTGCCGCTGCAAGTTCCGGCGCAGGCGGAGGTCGTCATCGAGGGCTGGCTGGAGCCCGGCGAGATGCTGCCCGAGGGGCCCTTCGGCGATCACACCGGCTTCTACACCCCGCAGGAGCCCTTCCCCGCGCTGAAGATCGACTGTGTGACGATGCGGAAGCGGCCGCTCCTACAGTCGATCGTCGTAGGCCGCCCCCCGACGGAGGACGGACCGCTGGGCCGTGCAACGGAACGCTTCTTCCTCCCGCTGCTGAAGATCATCGTCCCGGACATCGTGGACTACCACCTGCCGGAAGCCGGGGGTTTCCACAACTGCGCGATCGTCTCGGTCGACAAGAAGTACCCCAAGCACGCCCAAAAGGTGATGCACGCTGTATGGGGTGCGCACATGATGTCCCTCACCAAGCTGATCGTGGTCGTCGACTCCGACTGTGACGTCCACGATCTGCACGAGGTCGCCTGGCGGGCACTCGGCAACACGGACTACTCCCGCGACCTCACCGTCGTGGAAGGTCCGGTCGACCATCTCGACCACGCCTCCTACCAGCAGTTCTGGGGCGGCAAGGCGGGCATCGACGCAACGAAGAAGTGGCCCGAGGAGGGCTACACGCGAGACGGCGGCTGGCCCGACATGGTGCTGTCCGATCCGGAGACGGCGGCGACGGTCGACCGCCGGTGGAAGGAGTACGGGCTTTGAGTTCGGCATCCGCCGCGATCCCGCAGCCGGGACGCACCAAGGCGTTCCTGCGTCTGGTGATGATCGAGCACTCGGTCTTCGCCCTGCCCTTCGCCTACATCGCGGCGCTGACCGCGATGTTCCAGTGGGACCGGAACATCCACTGGGGCCGGCTGCTGCTGGTCACCGTCTGCATGGTGGGTCTGCGCACCTTCGCGATGGCCGTGAACCGGATCATCGACCGCGAGATCGACGCCCGCAATCCGCGGACTGCACACCGTGAGCTGGTCACCGGTGCGATGTCGGTGAAGCACGCCTGGACCGGCGCGCTGATCGCCGTAGTGATCTTCCTGGGCTCCGCGGCGCTCCTCAACCCCCTCTGCCTCGCCCTCGCCCCGGTCGCCGTCATCCCGATGGTGATCTATCCCTACGGCAAGCGGTTCACGAACTTCCCGCAGGCCATCCTCGGTCTCGCCCAGGCGATGGGGCCGGTCGGGGGCTGGCTGGCGATCACCGGTGAGTGGTCCTGGGACGCGGTGATCCTGGGGCTCGCCGTCGGTATCTGGATCGGCGGCTTCGATCTGATCTACGCCTGCCAGGACGTCGAGACCGACCGTGAGGTCGGTGTCATGTCGGTTCCGGCGCGCTTCGGGATTCCGGCCGCGATCTGGGGCGCGCGCGTCTGCCACGCGATCACGACGGCGCTGTTCGTCTGGTACGCCCTGGACACCGGCGCCGGCGCCTTCTTCTGGTTCGGTCTGCTGATCGTCGCGGCCGCGTTTGTGTACGAGCACAACATCGTCCGCCCGCACGACCTGTCCCGCCTGAACAGGGCGTTCTTCAGCGTCAACGGGTTCATTGGGATTGCCCTGTTCGTGTGTGCGCTGATGGATCTGCTGGTGCGGGGACTTACCGTCTAGGGCGGTCTGTTGTCGGTCGGCTGCGGCGCCGTTGTGGCTGGTCGCGCAGTTCCCCGCGCCCCTGGGGGCGTTGCGGAACCGGGGTGGGTTTGGTGGCCGTGGGAGGTGCGGCGGTCTGTTGTCGGTCGGCTGCGGCGCCGTTGTGGCTGGTCGCGCAGTTCCCCGCGCCCCTTGCGGGGCGCTGTGGTGCACCGGGATTCGCCAGTCCCCGCCTGTGCGGCGGGCTGTGGTGCACCGGGATTCGCCAGTCCCCGCCTACGCGGCGCGCGGACCTATTGCCGGGCGGCGGAACAGATACGCCGCCACGACGCCCGACACCAGGCCGATCAGGTGGCCCTGCCAGCTGACGCTGGTCTGGGTCGGTGCGAGGCCGGCCAGGATCGAGCCGCCCCAGACCGCGGCGATGAGCAGGCCGACGAGGATGCCGAGTGGCCGGCGCTCCACGAAGCCGGTCACCAGCAGGAAGCCGAAGAGGCCGAAGATCAGGCCGGAGGCGCCCGCGGTGTTGCTGTGCGCCGGGGATATGAGCCACACACCCAGTCCGTCCGCGACGATGATCAGCGCGCAGACCATCGCGAACCGGCGTAGGCCGCCGAGGGCCGCGAGGAAGCCGAGGATCAGCAGCGGCACGCTGTTGGCGGCGACATGGGCGAAGCCGAAGTGGAGGAAGGCGGCGGGCACGATGTCGACCAGCTCGGACGGTTCGCGCGGGGTGATGCCCAGGCCGTCCAGCGCATGGCCGCTGACCACGTCGACCACTTCGAGCAGCCACAGCAGGGCCACCCAGCCCACCATCAGCTTGGCCGCGGTCTTCGCACGGTCGCCGCGCGCCAACACCGGGCCCGCACCCGCGCCGACACCCGCTTTCGCCGCCGCGGCACGCTGCCTCGCTCCCGCCCTCCAGCCGGAGCCCGCACCCATATCCGCCATGGCGTCCCCCAGCCCTAGCAGTCCTAGCCCGTCACTCATGGCAACGGCCCGCACCCTCGGCCGGTTCCCACCCCGTGAAGCCGGATAGGCTCGGGGTTGTGAACCGAGTCAAGCCAGGAGAGACGGGGCGTGTGCCTTGGATCGTAGGGGTGTCCGGTGCCTCCGGCACCCCGTATGCCGCTGCCGTGCTGCGCGCGCTGCTGGCCGCCGGGGAGGGCGTCGACCTGGTCGTCAGCCGGGCCTCCCGGCTCACGCTGCTCGATGAGACCGGCATCTCCTTCCGGGACGCGCACTGGCGGGAGGACCTGCGGGAATGGCTGTCGCGGGGGGCCGACGGCAAGCCGGACTCCTTCGACGTGGACGTGGACGTCACGGGCGTACGGCACTGGGCTCCGGGTGACCTGGCCGCGGGCCCGTCCTCGGGGTCGTACCCCACCAAGGGGATGCTGATCGTGCCCGCCTCCACCGCCTGCGTCGCGGGCGTCGCGCTCGGGCTGTCCAAGGACCTGTTGCAGCGAGCGGCGAGCGTGACCCTGAAAGAGCGCCGCAAGCTCGTCGTCGCCGTACGCGAGACACCCCTGAACGGGCAGACCCTGCGCCACCTGGTGACACTGGACGACGCGGGCGCGACCGTGGTGCCCGCCTCGCCCGCCTTCTACGCGGGGGCCACGCACATCCAGGACCTGGTGGACTTCGTGGCCGGCCGGGTCCTGGACGCGGCGGGTGCCGAGCACGACCTCTACCGCCGCTGGACGGGCGAACTCGGCGGCGGGGCCGGCACCACTTGAGGCGGCACCACTTGAGGCGGCACCACTTGAGGCGCCACCTGAGCCACTCAGCACACCAGAACATCGGAATCGTCGGAATCGGCGGAATCAGCGGAAGGCTTCGAATCGCATGGACGCGGTGGACAGGCAGCTCATCCAGGCCCTGAGAGAGAACGGCCGGGCCTCGTACGCGGAGCTGGGGCGCCTCGTCGGCCTGTCGGGACCCAGCGTCACCGACCGCATCAACCGGCTGGAGGCGGCCGGCGTCATCACCGGCTACCGCGCCACCGTCGACGCCGCCTCGCTCGGCCTCGGCGTCACCGCCCTGATCGGCATCTCGCTCTCCGACGCCACCGACCACGAGGACGTGGCGCAACGGCTGAAGGACCTCTCCGAGATCGAGGACTGCTGGTTCATCGCGGGCGAGGACTCCTACATGCTGAAGGTGCGCGCCGCGGACGTCGACGGTCTGGAGAAGATCATCCGCCGGCTCAGCGGCACCAAGGGCGTCTCCCGGACCCGCACCACGATCGTGCTCTCCACGAAGTGGGAGAACCGGGTCGGGGAACTGCCCGAGGAAGCGTAGACGTACGGTTGGACAGGTTGTCGGAGAAAGGTGTGAGCATGGACGTCGGGCTCAAGCGCGAGCTGGAGCAGAAGGTCAGGGCCGGTGAGCGGCTGACCCGCGAGGACGGCATCGCGCTGTACGAGTCGGACGACCTGGCCTGGCTGGGCGGTCTCGCGCACGAGGTGCGGACCCGCAAGAACGGCGACGTCGTGCACTTCAACGTCAACCGTCACCTCAACATGACCAACGTCTGCACGGCCTCCTGCGCCTACTGCTCCTTCCAGCGCAAGCCGGGCGAGAAGGACGCGTACACGATGCGCATCGAGGAGGCGGTGAAGCTCGCCAAGGCGATGGAGGGCGAGAACCTCACCGAGCTGCACATCGTCAACGGGCTTCATCCCAATCTCCCGTGGCGGTACTACCCCCGCTCCCTGCGCGAGCTGAAGGCCGCCCTCCCGAACGTGTCGCTGAAGGCGTTCACGGCGACGGAGATCCACCACTTCGAGACGATCTCCGGGCTGAGCGCGAGCGAGATCCTGGACGAGCTGATCGACGCCGGGCTGGAGTCCCTCACCGGCGGTGGCGCGGAGATCTTCGACTGGGAGGTGCGCCAGCACATCGTGGACCACCGCACCCACTGGGAGGACTGGTCCCGCATTCACCGCCTGGCGCACGAGAAGGGTCTGAAGACCCCGTGCACCATGCTGTACGGCCACATCGAGGAGCCGCGGCACAGGGTCGATCACGTCCTGCGCCTGCGTGAGCTCCAGGACGAGACGAACGGCTTCCAGGTCTTCATCCCGCTGCGCTACCAGCACGACTTCGTGGACATGAAGGACGGCAAGGTGCGTAATCGCCTTCAGGCGCGTACGCAGATGGCCACGGGTGCCGAGGCCCTCAAGACCTTCGCGGTCTCGCGCCTCCTCTTCGACAACGTCCCCCACGTCAAGGTCTTCTGGGTCATGCACGGCGTCCAGACCGCCCAACTGGCCCTCCAGCACGGCGCCGACGACATGGACGGCTCGGTCGTCGAGTACAAGATCACACACGACGCGGACAACTACGGCACGCCGAACAAGCTGACCCGCGAGGACCTGCTGGACCTCATCACGGACGCCGGCTTCCGTCCGGTGGAGCGCAACACGCGGTACGAGATCATCCGGGAGTACGAGGGTCCGGACCCGGAGCGCCGGGAGTCGCCGCAGCCGATGCGGGTCTGACCCGCCGTAATAGGTACGATCGGTCCGTGTCCCTTACTTTCACTCTCGACCCCGCCGTGGACCCCGCCCTGCGCGACGGGGTCCTCGACCTGTGGACCGATGTCTCCAACGCGGGCGGATCCGTCGGCTTCGTGCCGCCGGTGACGCGGGAAGCGATACGTCCGGAGCTGGTGAAGCACCTCGTGGCCATGGCCGAGGGGCGGACCCGGCTGCTCGTCGGGCACGACGACACCGGGCAGGTCGCCGCCGCGGCCTTCCTCGCCTTCAACACCCACCGGCTGATGACGCACTGGCTGTGGCTGTACACGGTGATGGTGCACCCCCGGCACCAGGGCAAGGGGTACGGGCGGGACCTCCTCGCCGCCGCCGAGGACGCGGCCCGCGGCTTCGACGGCGTCGAGGCGATCCGGCTGACCTGCCGCGGCGGCAACGGCCTGGAGCGGTTCTACGGCTCCTGCGGCTACAAGGAGGTCGGCCGGGTGCCGGGCGCGATCCGCGTCGCTCCCGGGGACGACCGCGACGACATCCTCATGCTGCTGTCGCTGAGGTGAGCCACGCACCCCCCTCCAAGATCGGATGCGGCGCGTGCTTCACTGGACGGGACTGTTCGTTACGGAAGAGTGGATTGAGATGCTCCGCTACACACTGATGCGCCTCGGGATCTTCGCGGGCTGCTTCGTGGTCGTCTGGGGCCTCGTCTACTCCGGCCTCGCCCCGCGCGGCCTCGGCGCCTCGAACGGCATGTGGGTCGTCCTCCTCGCGCTCGTGCTCTCCGCCCCGCTCAGCTTCGTTCTCCTGCGCAAGGAGCGGGACCGGGCGTCGGTGAAGATCGTCCAGAAGGTGGACCGGGTGAAGGCCAACCTGGACGCCAACCGCTCCCAGGAGGACGTGGCGGACGACACCTCCCGCGCACAGGGGCACGCTTCTTAGGGCTCTGCCGCGGCCTGCGAACCGTAGGCTGACCCTCATGGGTGTCGTGAAGACCAAGCGGATGCCGCGTGCCGTACGTGAGCAGCAGATGCTCGACGCCGCCGTACAGACCTTCGGCCAGCGTGGATACATGGCCGCGTCGATGGATGAGATAGCCGAACTCGCGGGCGTCTCCAAGCCGTTGGTCTATCTGTACCTCAACTCGAAGGACGACCTCTTCACGGCGTGCATCCGCCGGGAGGCGACCGCTCTGACCGAAGCGGTGCGCAAGGGCGTCGACCCGGGCCTCCCCGCGGACCGCCAACTCTGGGCAGGGCTGCGGGCGTTCTTCACGCACACCGCGCGGAACCCGGACGGCTGGTCGGTGCTGCACCTCCAGGCCCGTACGCACGGTGAGCGGTTCGCCGCCGAGGTCACCGCGATGCGCGAGGAGATCGTCGCGTTCGTGACCCAGTTGATCCTGGCCGGCGCCCGCGAGGCGCACCGCGACCCCGATCTGCCCGAGCGTGAGGTCGCCGGTCTCGCGGAGGCCCTGGTCGGCGCCGCCGAGTCGCTCGCCGCCTGGGCGAACGCGACCCCCGGCGTGACCGCCCGTCAGGCCGCCGCGACCCTGATGAACTTCGCCTGGGCGGGCCTGGGCGATCTGACGGAGGGCCGACCCTGGTCACCGCCGGAGGGTCAGACAGGGTAGACCCCGCCGCTGACGTGCGTCCGGTCGCCGCCCCGCAACTCGAACCGCTCTCCGCGCGCCGCGTATGTCACCGTCCCCGGCAACAGCACCGGCGCCCTGAACTCGGCGCGCACCAGCGCCCGTTCGGGAACCCCGTGCGCCGCCAGACACCGCGCCACCGTCCACATCCCGTGCGCGATGGCCCGCCGGAAGCCGAACAGCCGGGCGGTCAGGGGATGGAGATGGATCGGGTTGCGGTCCCCGGACGCGGCCGCGTACCGCCGCCCGATGTCCTCACCGAGCCGCCATTCGGCGATGTCGGGCAGCGGCCCCGGCCCTTCCTGCGGCGCCCGGTCCATACGGCCGTCCGTCCGGTGCCGGGCGAGATACGTGCTCCTCGACTCCCATACGACGTCCCCGGCCGCCCGCACCTCCGTGACGACCGCGGCCTCCGTGCCCCGTCGATGCGGCGCCAGTCCGTCGACGTAGACCGTCACTTCGTACTCCTCGGTCGCCGCCAGAGCCCGCCGCTGCGTGATCTCGATCGACGTGTGGACCAGTCCCAGCAGCGGCAGTGGAAAGCCCCGTCCGCTCATCAGCCGCATGGCCAGCGGAAAGCCCAGCACATACGGGTAAGTCACCGGCAGCGCGTCGTCCCCGGTGGCGAACCCGCACACGCGCTCGTACGCGGCCAGCCGGGCGAGGTCGACGCGCACGCCGGGCAGGACGAGCCGGGTGCGGGGGAAGTCGGCGTCGGGGCGGGGCCGCTTGAAGGGGGAGAGGAGCGCGCCGCGGGCGAGCAACGGCGCGAGGGCGGGCGCATCGGTCAGGACGGCCATGTCCAACTCCCCACGTGAAGGTCTCCGCTTACTCGGAAGTAAGGTTACCGCAGGTAAGGCTAGGTCGAGGAGTACGCTCGGAGGGCGTCGGAGGTGAGGATTTCTCACCTTGGGAGGCCGTCAACGGCCAGGTAGATTGGGTAAGTTGACCTCGTTTCGGCAGGGGCCTCGGTGACCGCCGAGGTTGCACATCCCCGGCCCTGTACCACCCCGTAACCCGCACCAACTCCACACCTGGGCACCGTACGATCTCCCACCTAACCAGCGGTAACACGCGTGGCCGCACACCCGCTGGTGAACGCCGCAGTACGCGCTGCGCGTACCTCATGCAGCAGAGCGGTACGAGCTGCACGCCCCAGGAGCTGCCATGTCGATCCCGCAAGCGTCATCGTCCGGCTACACCCCCGACTTCGGCATCGACCTCGACTACGACGGCGAGCCGGTCCTCAGGGCACCGGAGATACGCCGGCTCGACGGGGTGGTCCGGGAGGTGTCCATCCCTCCGCTGGTCGCGCCGGCCGCGCACGGCTCGCTCGCCGACCTGCCGTTCGACAACGAGGAGGCGGCACCGGGACAGGTGGTCCTCAGCCGCAAGACGGCGGACGGCAGCTGGACGGACGTGACGGCGGCCGAGTTCGCCGCGCAGGTGCACGCGGTGGCCAAAGGGCTGATTGCCGAGGGACTGGTCCCCGGCGACCGGGTCGCCATCATGGCGCGTACGACGTACGAGTGGACGCTCCTCGACTTCGCCGCCTGGGCGGCCGGCCTGGTGACCGTCCCCGTCTACCCCACCTCCTCCGTCTTCCAGGTCCGCTGGATCCTCCAGGACTCCGGCGCGGTCGCCCTGGTCACCGAAACCGTCGGACAGGCCTCCGCCCTCGGCCCCGAGCGCGAACGCCTGCCCGACCTGCGTCATATGTGGGTCATCGAGAAGGGCCATGTGGACCGGCTGGCGGAGCTGGGCGAGCGGGTGCCGGACCAGGAAGTGGACGTACGCCGCGGGATGCTGGTCCCCGACACCCTCGCCACCCTCATCTACACCTCGGGCACGACCGGCCGCCCCAAGGGCTGCGCGCTCACCCACGGCAACTTCTTCGCCGAGGTCGACAACGCGATCGAACTCCTCTACCCGATCTTCAAGTCGAGGACGAGCGAAGAGCCGTCGGTGCTGCTGTTCCTGCCGATGTCGCATGTCTTCGGCCGCATGGTGGCGATCGCCTGCGTCCGGGCGAGAGTACGGCTGGGCCATGCGCCGAGCCTGAAACCGGACGAACTGCTGCCGGATCTGGCGAGCTTCAAGCCGACCTGTCTGCTGGCCATCCCGTACATGCTGGAGAAGATCTTCAACAGCGCGCGGGCCCGTGCGGAATCCGGCGGCCGGGTCTCATCCTTCGACCGCGCGGCGAACGTGGCCATCAAGTACGGCGAGGCGACGGAGGCGAAACAGGCGAGGTCGGGCTCGGGCCCGAACCGGGCCCTGAAAGCCGCGCGCACCTTCTACGACCCTCTGGTCTACCGCCGTATCCGCAACGCCATGGGCGGACGCGTCCGGTACGCGATCTGCGGCGGCTCACCGCTGGGCAGGCGGCTGGCCGCGTTCTACGCCGGCGCGGGCATCGAGATCTACGAGGGCTACGGCCTGACCGAGGTCACCGGCGCGGCGACCATCACGCCCCCGCTCAAACCCCGCCTGGGCACGGTCGGCTGGCCGCTCCCCGGCACGAAGGTCCGGATCGCGGCGGACGGGGAGATCCTGCTGGCCGGCGATCAGGTACTGCGCGGCTACTGGGACCCGCAGGCCGGCGGTGTCGTCCCCGCCGCCCCCGACGGCTGGCTGGCGACGGGGGACATCGGCGTCCTGGACGACGAGGGCTACCTGACCATCACCGGCCGCAAGAAGGAGCTCCTCATCACCGCGGGCGGCAAGAGCGTGGCCCCCGCCCCCCTGGAGAACTGGCTCCGCTCCCACCCCCTGATCTCCCAGTGCATCGTCCTGGGCGACGGCCGCCCCTACGTCTCCGCGCTGATCACCCTCGACCTCGACGGCATCACCCACTGGCGCCAGATGAACGGCAAGCACCCCGTCCCCGCGGAACTCCTCGTCAACGACGACGAGTTGATCGCCATCCTCCAGCGCGCGGTGGACGAGGCGAACAAGCTGGTCTCCCGCCCCGAGTCGATCCGCCGCTTCGCGATTCTGCCCCAGGACTTCACGGAGTTCTCCGGCCACCTGACCCCTTCCATGAAGCTCCGGCGCGATGCGGTCATGCGGGACTTCTCGCAGGAGATCGAGGGGCTCTACGCGAGGTAGGTGGTGGGGGCGTACGTGAGGAAGTCGGCCCAGACGGTGGGCGAGACGGCGAGTCGGGGACCGTCTCCCTCCGGGTGCTTGGAGTCGCGGATGTGGATGGTGTGGGGGCAGGGGGCGACCTCTAGGCATTCGCCGCCCCCGCCGCTGCTATAGCTGCTCTTGAACCAGGTGAGTTCTTCAGCGTTCATAGCCGTCCCCGCAGTCTCTCGATCAGGTCCAGTGACTCGTTGGGCCTGAGGGCATGTGCCTGAAGGAGTCCGTAGCGCTCGTTCAGAACGCGCACTTCTTCCACGTCGGTGATCAGTCGTGGATACGTATGGATCTCCACGTACGCTACCTGCTCCCCCCTCCGGACTGTCAGCAGGTTGAACGGGCCATCCATGCTGGGTTGTTCCTCGCGATCCATGGGCATCACCTGGAGGGCAACGGTTCGCAGGCTCCCGAGCCGCAGCAGGTACTCCAACTGTGCGGCGTGCACGTCCCGCCCGCCGACGGGCCGCAGCAGCACGCTCTCGTCGAGCACGAAGCTGAACGTCGGCGACGGCCCGTTCTCGAGGATCCGCTGCCGAGCGATGCGGTCCGCCACACGTTTTTCGATGGCCAGCTCGTGCAGAAGCGGACGCCACTGGGTGAACACGGCTCCCGCGTAGTCCCCGGTCTGCAGCAGTCCCGGCACCAACTGGTTGCTGTACACGTGCAGAGCCGTGGCTTCGGCCTCCAGCACCGCATAGCCGCGATACCACTCCGGGTGCCGCGTCCGAGTCTTGGCCATCGCCTTCTTGACGTCAGGAATCGCCTCCTTCAACAACCCACCCGCATCCAGCAGTTCATCCGCCTTCTCCAGGAACTCCGGCCGAGTGACCCGCACCCCCCGCTCCATCGCGCCGATCTGGTCCGGCCCGTACCCGACCTTCTGTCCGAACTCCTTCTGCGTCCACCCCTTCCGCTCCCGCAGCAGCCGAATCATCTTGCCCAGCGCGCTGAAGAGTTCGGTCGTCCCCTCGGCCTCCGCCGGAGTCTCCGGCCTCCGCTCGTCCGTCACACGCGTCACCGCCCTCACGTCGTCGTGGTCACGGCCGACCGCCCGACTCCGTACCCCTCGCAGCCGTACAGCTACGCAGAGTCGCTCCGTCGCCCCTGGTCAGCGTAGATACAACCGACCACGCTCAGTGATGTGAAAGCCGAAATCTCCACCCCCGCGACCGTCCTCACGCAGCGCCTGAGCGCCACCCCCCGAGGCGCCCGCCTCGCCAGACGCCTCACCGCCCTGCAACTCACGGCCTGGGGGCACCCGTACGACAGCGAGGTCAACCGCACCGCCCAGCAACTCGTCGCCGAGCTCGCCGCAAATGCCGTGACCCATGGCCGTGTTCCCGGGCGGGACTTCGAGCTGCGCCTGCTGCTCCTCCCGGAGGGCACTCTGCGTATCGAGGTGAGTGACGCGAGAGGCGACCGGCAACTCCGGTTCGTCAATGAACCGGAGGGCGAGAGCGGTCGAGGCCTGATCCTGGTCTCTCTCCTCGCTCTCACCTGGGGTGTAGCCGAGCGGGGCGTCGGCAAGACGGTATGGGCGGAGCTCGCGCTCAAGGAACCCGAGCAGTGATCACGGAAAACGGTTGCTGTCTCGTTACGACAACAGCTTGACGTGACATGCCCTCTCCGCGTTTGCTACCGCCACTCGGGTTAGCAATGTCGCTCGTCCGCTCGGAAGGCGCCAGCAGTGAACGCTAGTTCCCCCCACACGTCAGCCGCACGTCGTGTTGTCATAGCCCTCGCCGCCTCGGCCTCGGCCTTTTCGCTCACCGCTTGCGGTGTCGTCGAGGGGATCGGGGGCGGCGACAGCTCCGCGTCCCCGGAGAAGGGCGACGACATCACGGTCGGTCTCCTCCTGCCCGACAAGGACACGGCACGTTTTGAGAAGTTCGACTACCCGCTCATCAAGAAGGAAGTCGCCACCCTCACCAACAACAAGGGCAAGGTCGTCTACGCGAACGCCGAGGCGAGCGTGGACGAGCAGAGCCGGCAGTTCCAGCGGATGATCGACGACGAGGTGGACGTGATCCTGGTCGACGCGCTGGACGCCAAGTCCATCGCGTCGGACGTGCAGAAGGCCAAGGACGCGGAGATTCCCGTCATCGCCTACGACCGGCTCGCGGAGGGGCCCATCGACGCGTACGTCTCCCACGACAACGAACAAGTCGGCGAGGTGCAGGGCCGCACCCTCGTGGACCAGCTCGGTTCCAAGGCCGCGTCCGGCAAGGTCGTCATGATGAACGGCGATCCCGACGATCCGAACACGGCGCGGTTCAAGAAGGGCGCACTCGACGAGCTCAACGGCAGGGTCGAGATCGTCAAGCAGTACGACACCGACAAGTGGTCGCCCGAAGTCGCCAGGGCGAACATGAAGAAGGCGATCGAGGCCGTCGGGCTGAACAACATCGCCGCCGTCTACTCCGCGAACGACGGCATGGCGGGCGCCGTCATCGAGGCCCTGGAGGACGCGGGCGCCACCAGTGTTCCGCCGGTGACCGGGCAGGACGCCAATCTGGACGCGGTGCAACGGATCGTCTCCGGTGAGCAGTTCATGACCGTGTACAAGCCGTTCCAGCTGGAGGCGACCAACGCCGCGAAGATGGCCGTGTACAGGGTCCAGGGGCGCTCGATCCAGTTCGACTCACTGACCCAGGACTCGGTCGACAGCCCGACGCAGAAGGACATCCCCGCGCAGCTGGTGCCCGTGGTCGCCGTCACGAAGGGCAACATCGAGGAGACGGTGATCGAGGACGGCGTCTACACCGTCAAGCAGATCTGCACTTCGGCGTACCAGGCGGACTGCGAGGCCATCGGCCTGAAGTAGTCGGCCCGCCCTTGAGGCTGCCGCGAATGGCCGCCTGGCGTCTGCGGGCCCGTCGTGGCTAGTCGCGCAGTTCCCCGCGCCCCTTTGGGGCGCTACCGCTCGGCGGGTTTGTGGACGATCAGGCTTGCCTGTCGGGTTGTCTCGTTCGGGGCGGGTTCGCGCACCATCCGCATGACGGGTGCGAAGCCGGTGGCCCGGAGCAGTCCGTCGATCCGGTCCGGCTGTCGCCGCTGGAAGTCCAGCACCACCTCGTGCCCGAAGGGCCGGTCGTGGCGGCGGGGCTCGTCGCCGATCTGGAAGGCGATCAGGAGGTGGCCGCCGGGTGCCAGGACGCGGCGGAACTCGGCGAACAGGGAGGGGAGTTCGTCCACAGGGGTGTGGATGGAGGAGTACCAGGACACCGCCCCCGCGAGCGAACCGTCGGGAAGGTCCAGCTCCAGCATGGAGCCCTGCTCGAACCGCAGCCCGGGATTCTCCCGCCGGGCGATCGCGAGCATCGACTCCGACAGGTCGAGCCCGAACACATCCAGCCCCAGCTTGGCCAGATGCCCCGTCACCCGCCCGGGTCCGCAGCCCAGGTCGGCCACGCGACCGCCCGTCCCCACCAGCTCCGCGAACCCGGCGAACACCGCCCGGTCCAGCGGCTTGATGGCGAGCTCGTTGTGGAAGAGGTCGGCGTAGTCCTCGGCGATGGCGTCGTAGAAGGTGCGGGTGGCGGTGAGGAATTCGGCTTCGGTCATGGTCGCGGACCCTATCGACCCCCACTGACACTCACCCCACTCCCGCCGCCCGCAGCACCGCCGTCGTGCCCGCCGCGCCGAGCACGACCACCACGAACGGCGCCCTCAGCCAAGCCAGCACCCCCGCCACCAGCACCCCACCCGGCCGCGCCCACCCCGCGAAGTCCCCGCCCTCGGTCAGCGCGCCGGTCGCGAGGAGGGCGGTGAGCAGGACGACCGCGCCTGCCGACATCAACTCCTGGACCCTCGCGGGGAGTTCGACCCGTCCGTAGAGGACCGGTCCGACCAGCCGGAAGGCGTACGTCCCGACCGCCAGCGCCAGAATCATCGCGATCGTCGCGCTCATATCGCCGCCCGCCTCCGTCCGTATATGAACAGCCCGGCGAGTGCCGCCAGCACCGGCACGCCGGCCGGGACGACGGGGGTCACCGCCAGCGCCAGGGCCGCGCCGAGCACGGCGGCTCGCCGTACCCCCGCGTCCTTCCGCAGCGCGGGCAGCACCAGCGCCACCAGGACGGCCGGGAAGGCCGCGTCGAGGCCGTACGTCCCGGTGTCGCCGAGCGCGCTCCCGGCGAGCGCCCCGGCCGCCACGCCCGCGTTCCAGACGACGAACAGGCCGATCCCGGAGACCCAGAACGCCGTACGTCGCCGTACGGGATCCGCCTGGGCGAGGGCGAAGGCGACCGTTTCGTCGGTGACGAGGTGTGCGCCGAGGAGGCGGGCCAGGCGCCCGGGGCCGATGATTTCCGCGACGGCGAGGCTGAAGGCGACCGTGCGGGTGTTGAGCAGCAGACCGGTGGCGGCCGCCGCGACCGGGCCGCCACCGGCGAGCAGCACGCCGACCGCGCTGAACTGGGCGGAGCCCGCATAGACGACCAGCGACATCACCACCGGCACCCACACCGGCAGCCCACCGGCCACCGCGATCGCGCCGAACGAGACACCGACGACGCCGCTGGCCAGCCAGACGAGGGCGCTGTCGCGTAGGAGGGGTGTCATCATCGGTGTTCGGATCAGCGAACGCATGTTTTCCACAATGAACGGTCAGCTATCGTTCGTCAAGGCGAACGATCGTACTTGCAGAGCGAACAGACGGAAGTGAACCGCATGAGCGAGCCCCTCACGTGGATCGCCGCCTCGCTGCGGCGCGAGCGTGCCCGGACCGGGCTGTCACTGTCGGAACTGGCCAAGCGGGCGGGGATCGCCAAGTCCACGCTTTCCCAGCTGGAGGCGGGCAGTGGAAATCCCAGCGTGGAGACGCTGTGGGCGCTGGGCGTCGCGCTGGGGGTGCCGTTCAGTGCTCTGGTCGAGCCGCCGACGCAGGCCGTACAGGTGGTCCGAGCCGGGCAGGGACCGACCGTGGCGTCCGAGCGGGCGGACTATGTCGCCACGCTGCTGTCGGCCAGTCCGCCCGGTGTTCGGCGGGACATCTACCACCTGTGGGCGGAGCCGGGGGCGGCCCGGGAGTCGGAGCCGCACATTCCGGGGACCGTGGAGCATCTGATCGTCAGCTCGGGGCGGCTGAAGGCAGGGCCGCGCGGGGGCGAGGTCGATCTCGGGCCCGGTGACTACATGTCGTATCGCGGGGATGCGCCCCATTCGTATGAGGCACTGCTGCCCGGGACCACGTTCGTGCTGGTCATGCAGCACATGTGAAAGGCAGGAGCCCCGCTGCCTTGCGGCACGGGGCTCCTTGGGTACTGCTCTCAGTTCCGGATCAAAGCACCAGGCTCCGAGGACCGAATGATCAGACGGGGGTGACGTTCTCCGCCTGCGGGCCCTTCGGGCCCTGGGTCACGTCGAAGGAAACCTGCTGGTTCTCCTCGAGGGAGCGGAATCCGCTCGCGTTGATCGCGGAGTAGTGGACGAAGACGTCGGGGCCTCCGCCTTCCTGGGCGATGAAACCAAAGCCCTTTTCGGCGTTGAACCACTTCACGGTTCCGGTAGCCATAAGCCCTCCTTGGGCCCAAAGGGTTGCCCTGCTCCAGAACCTGCAAGTGTGAAAACAGTGCCGCACAACTGCATACGTCTGAAAACGACGAGAGCCCGCGGTTACATGCTCCGCAGGCTCTGTACTGCAAGGGAAACCAAACTGCAACTTGCGGCGAGCCTAGCACGCAGGCAGCCGAAAGCAATAGAGGCCAAGATCACGTCACTCGGAAGTTTGAGGACCTCGGCTTGAGGTTGACGGGGCCTGTGTGGTGGTTCGCGGGCACCCTGAAGAGTGCACCGTACCTCATGGGGTCTAGTCTCGCGATGTGGACATTTCTCGCACCCGGCCGCGCGTCGGCCACATCCAGTTCCTGAACTGCTTGCCCCTTTACTGGGGGCTCGCGAGAACCGGCACCCTCCTCGATTTCGAGCTGACCAAGGACACGCCGGAGAAGCTCAGCGAGCGGCTGGTGCGCGGAGACCTCGACATCGGGCCCATCACGCTCGTCGAGTTCCTGCGCAACGCCGACGACCTGGTCGCCTTCCCGGACATCGCCGTCGGCTGCGACGGACCCGTGATGTCCTGCGTGATCGTCTCGCAGCTCCCGCTGGACCGGCTGGACGGGGCCCGGGTCGCCCTCGGTTCGACCTCGCGCACCTCGGTCCGCCTCGCCCAGTTGCTGCTCGCCGACCGTTACGGCGTACGGCCCGAGTACTACACGTGCCCGCCCGACCTCAGCCTGATGATGCAGGAGGCCGACGCGGCCGTACTCATCGGGGACGCCGCCCTGCGCGCCAACCTGCTCGACGGGCCGCGGTTCGGCCTTGAGGTGCACGACCTCGGCGCGCTGTGGAAGGAGTGGACGGGGCTGCCGTTCGTCTTCGCGGTGTGGGCCGCCCGACGCGACTACCTCGAACGCGAGCCGGTCATCACCCGACAGGTCCACGAGGCCTTCCTCGCCTCCCGCAACCTCTCCCTCGACGAGGTCGGCAAGGTCGCCGAACAGGCGGCCCGCTGGGAGGCCTTCGACGAACGGACCCTGGAGCAGTACTTCACGACCCTCGACTTCCGCTTCGGGGGCCCGCAGCTGGAGGCGGTCGCCGAGTTCGCACGCCGCGTCGGTCCGACGACCGGCTTCCCGGCGGACGTGAAGGTGGATCTGTTGCAGCCGTAGGAGCGTCTGGACCAATAGGCTCCCGGTTGGCGCAGGCGTACGGGGAAAAGGGGGCGCCATGCAACCGCTCGACGTCGACGAACCCACCGCCGTGGGTCCCTACCGGCTGCTCGGCCGGCTCGGCTCCGGCGGCATGGGCCGGGTCTACCTGGGCCGCAGCTCCGGCGGCCGCACGGTCGCGGTCAAGATCGTGCACCCGCACTTCGCGCTCGACGAGGAGTTCCGCGCCCGTTTCCGGCGCGAGGTCGAGGCCGCGCGCCGGGTGGGCGGAGCGTGGACCGCGCCGGTGCTGGACGCCGATCCCGACGCGCGGGTGCCGTGGGTGGCCACGGGGTACGCGGCGGGCCCGTCGCTGACCGCGGCGGTCGCGGACGTGGGTCCGTTGCCCCCGCATTCCGTACGGGCCTTGGGTGCGGGTCTGGCCGAGGCGCTGGCGGCCGTGCACGAACTGGGCCTGGTCCACCGGGATGTGAAGCCCTCGAACGTGCTGCTCACCCTCGACGGGCCGCTGTTGATCGACTTCGGGATCGCGCGGGCCACGGACGGTACGGCGTCCCTCACGTCGACCGGCGTCTCGATCGGCTCGCCCGGCTATATGTCGCCCGAGCAGATCCTCGGCAAGAGCGTCACGGGCGCGGCGGACGTCTTCTCGCTGGGGGCGGTGCTGGCGTACGCGGCGATGGGCGAGCCGCCGTTCCCCGGTGACTCGTCGGCGGCGCTGCTCTACAAGGTCGTGCACGAGGAGCCCGAACTCGGTTCCATGACAGGGGACTTGCGGGAGTTGACGGCGGCTTGTCTGACGAAGGACCCGGGTGGGAGACCCGCGCCTGGTGAGGTGGCGCGGCGGTTGGCTCCCGAGGGTGCGGCTCGGCTGGTCGCGGGTGGGTGGCTGCCGGGGGCGCTGGTCGAGCAGGTCAGTCGTAGTGCCGTACAGCTGCTGAATCTTGACGCGGTCGGGGAGCGGCCGTCCGGGCCGGTGGGGTTCAGCAGTCCGTCGGTGGGCTCCGGCAGTCCGTCGGTGGGGGAGTTCGGGCCGCCGCCTGTCATGAGCCCGCCGTCTGTTTCGGTGCCTGAGCAGCGTGACGCTTCCGTGCCTGAGCCGCGTGACGCCGAACCGGGGGCCGCCCAGCCGCCCGGCAAGCTCTCCGTCTCCGTCGCGGCGACGTCGGCGCCGGGGGCCGGTGGGCGTGGGCGTCGGCTGAGTTGCACGGTGGCTCTCGCGGTCGCCGGAGCGCTGGCTGCGGTGACGGTCGGGTCGGTGTTCGTGTTCGACCTGCTGCCGGGCAACGGCCAGGGCGACGGGGGCAGTTCGGACACCCAGGCCAGCCCTTCGGCCGGCGGGAGCGAGACCGAGTCGCCGGGTGCCGGCGGGTCCGCCGTCCCCGCCGCCTACCTCGGCACCTGGGAGGGCCAGGCCACCGGGCTCGGCGGCAGCCTGCCCATGGGGACCTTCCGGCTCACCGTCCACAAGGCGGACGTGGGCGAGGAGTTGGGCCGACTCCGGCAGACCGATCAGCTCGGCCTGGCCTGTAATGACGTACTGACCCTGAAGAGCGTGTCCGAGAAGCAGATCGTGGCGACGTCCGTGGGGGCGGAGGGCAATCACTCGGGGTGCAGTCAGGCCGCGGCGACGGTTCGGATCACTCCGGTCGGGGACGATCTCAACTACCGGTCGGACAGCGCGGAGTCGGGGAATCCGACGTCCCGGATGTCGAAGATCAAGTAACGGCCGCACTGTCAGGACATCTTTCGTCCATTCCTCCCCACGGTTCCGTATGTCAGACAACCATTCGTGAAGCACGCTCATCTAAGACGGCGAATCACCCGCAATTCGCCGGAGGCTTGCCGAGAATGGTCAGTCCGAGCCTGTCCTTGGCCGGTTCCCTGAGTGGAAGTGGCTTTACTCACAGGAACGCAAACCGCCGACCGGACAGGGACAGGGTGTGAACCCGACCACCCGTCCCGAGCGGACGCAACAGGCGACCCCCGCACCGCAGTCGCCCGGAGCCGCGCACGGTCCCTGGACACGGCTCCGCCTCCGCCTGCCGGGCCGGCCCACCGGTCCGGCCCCCACCGCCGCTCTGCTCGCCGCGGCCCTCACCGTCACCGTCCTGTGCGCCGGCGACATCGTTGCCCGCAGCTACCCCTTCGGCTTCCGTACCCGCAGCGTCAACGACCTCGGCAACCAGTACGTACCCTTCCACGCCCACCTGTGGGACCTGCTGCACGGACGGGCCGACGGCGGTCTCCTCGTCAACTGGCAGTCCGGCTACGGCTCCAGCTTCCTCCCCGACCTCGGTACCTACGTCAGCAGCCCGTTCGCCCTGCTCGTGGGGGTGTTCCCGCGGGACGAGATCGACCTCGCGGTGTATGTGATCACCCTGCTGAAAGTGGCGTCCGCCGGGGCCGCCATGGCCTGGCTGCTGCTCAGGATGCGCCCCGGCCGCTGGTGGGTGGCGGGGCTGCTCGGAGCGTCGTACGCCTTGTGCGGCTGGACCCTGGCGACGTCCGTCTACAACACGATGTGGCTCGACGGCCTCATCGCCCTGCCGCTGCTGTGCCTGGTCGGTGAGTGGACGCTCGACGACCGGCGCCGGGTTCTCGGTGTGGTGGTCGTGGCGGTCGCCTGGATCGCCAACTTCTATACGGCGTACATGGCCACGCTCGCCGTGGGTCTGGTGCTGCTGCTCCGGCTCTGGCTCGCCGACTCACCGGTGCGGCAGAAGCTCGCGGCCGCGGGCCGGGCGGCCCTGACCGTCGCACTCGGCGTGGGCCTGGCGGCTCCGCTCGTGGTGGTCGTGTACTTCGGCACCAAGCACGCCTACCCCGGCATGGTCCGGACGTTCGTGCCCGCACCGACGGAAGACCTGCTGGCCCGGCTGCTGCCGACGACGTACAGCTTCGGCTCGCCCGCCGTGTACGTCGGCATGACAGCGCTGCTGCTCGCCCTCGCCCTGCCCTTCCACCGAAAGGTCCCGCGCCGGGTCCGCTACGGCTGGACGCTGCTCGTGGCCGCCGTCGCGCTGTCGCTCCAGTGGGGCCCGACCCACCTTCTCTGGCACGCCTTCTCCACCCCGAACGGCAGCCCGTACCGCCAGACCTTCGTGCTCTGCGGGCTGCTGGTGATCGCCGCGTGGCATGCGCTGTCGTACGGCCCTCCCGGCCTGCGTGCGCTGGGTGCGGCGGGTGGGCTGCTGGTGCTGGTCATCGCCGTCGCGATCGGCAGTGCGCTGACGGACCGCTCCTTCATCCTGCCGCTCACGCTGCTCGCCGCCGTGGGCGCACTGGGCGGGCTGGCCCTGCTCGCCCAACGCCCCGCCAAGCGCCCCGCTCTGATGGCGGGGCTGGCCGTGACCCTGCTCCTGGGCACGCAGCTCGGCGAGGCCACCGCCACCTCCGCGGTGGCCACCCGGCTGCGCTTCGGGCACCTGGACGACTACGCGCCCTGGGGAGACCGGCAGCAGCAACAGGCGGACGCGATCGCCGAGGCCGACGGCTGGCCCCGGTACCGGACCGACCCGGGCCGGGAGCAGACCGTCGGCAACGACCCGCTGATGGTGGGCGGTCAGGGCGCCCAGTACTACAGCAGCCTGACCTCCGACGTCCTCAGCCGCACGCTCATCGCCCTCGGCGACGGCTACACCTCGCGCGGCCGCAACATCCAGAGCCTGGACAACGCCGTCACGGACGCGATCTTCTCCGTCGGCGCGCGGGTGCACTCCCCGCCGGACCCGCATCAGGGATGGTTCCCGCAGGACGGCAGCAAGGTGACCGTGTCCCGGCAGGAGGTGCCGCCCCTGGTGACGGTACGGCCGTCCGGCGGCGCGGGCGTCTCCGCCTTCGGTCCGTCGGCGTACCGCAATCAGGAACTGCTGCTGGGCGCCCGGGTGTACACCGTGCCCCGCATCAAGCGCGTCGAGACTTCCGCCAGGTCGACGATCACCACCACCTGCCCGGCCGGCAGCGAGGCGTACCTCTGGGCCCCGCGCTTCTCGGGCACCGCGAGCATCACCGGCTCGGACACCCCCGGGCGCTTCCGGTCCGACCCCGGGACCAAGATCGCCGCGATGGAGCGGCTCGGCACGGTCCCGGCCTCCGGACGGCTCCGCATCGAGCTGTCCCCGAACCGGCCGGGCGTCGTCGCGGACGGAGCGGTCGGCTGTCTGGACACCGCGCGCCTGCGGGCGGCCGTCGACCGGCTCAGGACCACCGGCGCCACGAAGGTGACCGTCTCCGACGGCACGATCCGTGCCGAACTCCCCGCCGGCAGCAAGGGAACCGCGGTGGTCGCGGCACCCCGCATCGCCGGGTGGCGGTGCACGACGGGCGACGCCGACGCCGTACCCGCACGGCAGTACTACGGCCTGATCGCCGTGCCCCTGGACGGCTCCTCGACCAGCCTCACCTGCACTTTCCACCCACCGGGCCTGCGACTGGGCGGAGCAGTGGGGGCCGCGTCCCTGCTGACCCTCATCGTCCTCGGCACCTTCGCCGCCGTCAGGCGACGGCGCGCACACGACCACGCGAGCGCATGACCACCGCTCTCTGACCGAATCCCACGGGGAGAACTCGCACCATGCTGATATCGATCGTCGCACCCTGTTACAACGAAGAAGACGTCATAAGCCGATTCCACGACGCGGTCCAGAAGATCGCGGAAGAACTCCTGCCGCTCGGCCACGACATGGAATTCGTGTACGTCGACGACGGCAGCCGCGACCGGACTCTCGCCGAATTGCAGCGACTGTCCGAACTCGACGCGCGGGTACGGTACGTCTCCTTCAGCCGTAACTTCGGCAAGGAGGCGGCGCTGCTCGCCGGCCTGCGCCACGCCTCGGGTGACGCCGTGGTCGTCATGGACGCGGACCTCCAGCACCCGCCGGAACTGATCCACCGCATGGTCGAGTTGCACGCACAGGGCCACGACCAGGTCATCGCCAAACGCACCAGGACCGGCGACCGGATCACCCGCACGGTCACCGCCCGCCTCTACTACCGCCTCATCAACCGCCTCGTGGATGTCGAACTGGTCGACGGCGTGGGCGACTTCCGTCTGCTCTCCCGGCGTGTGGTGGACGCGATCGTGGACCTCACCGAGTACAACCGCTTCTCCAAGGGCCTGTTCGCCTGGGTGGGTTACCCCAGCACCACCTTCGAGTACGAGAACGCCGTACGCACCCACGGCCGCAGCTCCTGGAGCTTCCGCAGCCTGCTCAACTACGGGCTCGACGGCCTGCTCTCCTTCAACAACCGGCCGTTGCGCGCCGCGCTCTACCTCGGCATGGGGCTGCTGCTGGTCACCGGGTTGTACACGGCGTGGATCGTGGGCGCCGCTATCGTCAACGGAGTGGAGACACCCGGCTATGTCACGATCATCACGGCCGTCACCGCCGCCGCCGCGATGCAAATGATCATGCTGGGGATCATCGGTGAGTACACGGGCCGGATCTACTACGAGGTCAAGGGGCGCCCGCACTTCCTGGTGAAGGCGACAAATGTGAAGCGAGTCCAGCACCAGGCGCCCTGCGGCGGGCACCCGACCAAGGATCTCATTCCCTGATGAGCACGAGCACGAGCACGAGCACCGCGGCACGGGAGGCGCGCCCGATATCGGGCCAGATCCTCGTCTTCGCCATTGTCGGTGTCATCAACACCGGGACGTACTACGGCCTTTACCTGCTCCTCCTCCCGCACCTGCCCTACATGGCCGCACATCTCCTCGCATCCGCCCTCAGCATGGTCGGATCCTTCTTCCTGAACACCCGCTTCACCTACCGGACCCGGCCGACCTGGCGGAAGTTCCTGCTGTTCCCCCTCACGAACGCCACGAGCTTCGTCGTCACGACGGCAGGCGTGTACGTCATCGTCGACATCCTTCACGCCGGGAGCCGATTCGCCCCGCTCCTCGCATCGATGGTGGCGATTCCGGCGACCTTCGTCGTCTCCCGCACGATCATGCTGCCGCGTAGTCAAGAGGATCTGCCGGCGTGAGCACCGTTTCGCTGATCGCCGTCGCCGCGCTGTGGGGCGCTGCCGCGGGGGTGTTCCTGCCCCGCGCCGCCTACCGCCTCTCCGTCCCGTCGGAGGAGGAATGGCGGGAGCGGTGTCCGGGCGGGCATGCGATCCGGGGATGGATCGGGCGGGCGCGCTGCGGAGAGTGCACGGATGATCCGTCGTACGGTCCCTCCGTCCCGCTCCTCTCCCTCGCCACCGCCCTCGTCTGCGCCGCCCTGGCCGCCGCCACCGACACCCGCCCCGAACTCGCCGTATGGCTCCTCCTCGCGCCGGTCGGCGTCCTCCTCGCGGTCGTCGACTTCCGGGTGCAGCGGCTGCCCGACGCCCTGACTCTCCCGCTCGCGGTCGCGGCGCTCGTCCTCCTCGGTGCGGTCGCGCTCGTCCCCGAGCACACCGGGGACTGGCTCACCGCCCTCCTCGGCGCCCTCTCCCTCGGCAGCGGCTACTTCGTCCTTTTCCTCATCAACCCCGGCGGCATGGGCTTCGGGGACGTCAAGCTGGCGCTCGGGACGGGCGCCGTGCTCGGCTGGTACGGCTGGGCGACCGTGATGCTCGGCACCCTCGCCGGGTTCCTGCTGGGGGCGCTGTACGGCGGTGTGCTCGTCGTCGCGCGGAAAGCGGGCCGCAAGACGGCGATTCCGTTCGGGCCGTTCCTGATCGCCGGCGCGTACGTCGGGCTGCTGATCGGTGCGTACACGGCCTGACGTGGGGCGGGCTTCATGGCTGGCGTAGGCTGGCTGGGTCCGTCCACAACCCTTGACGAAAGGGACGCTCCCGGTGACCGAGAAGGCCGACCTTCAGTCCGTCCTCGACCGTGCCGCCGAGGGTGGGCGGATCACCCCCGAGGAGGCGCTCGACCTCTACCGCGACGCCCCGCTGCACGCGCTGGGTGCAGCCGCCGACGCCGTACGACGCCGCCGGTACGCCGGGACCGAGCACATCGCGACGTACATCATCGAGCGCAACATCAACTACACGAACGTCTGCGTCACGGCCTGCAAGTTCTGCGCCTTCTACGCGGCCCCCAAGGACGCGGCCAAGGGCTGGACCCGCGACCTCGACGACATCCTGCGGCGCTGTGCCGAGACCGTCGAGCTCGGCGGTACGCAGATCATGTTCCAGGGCGGCCACCACCCGGACTACGGCGTCGAGTACTACGAGAAGCACTTCAAGGCGATCAAGGACGCGTTCCCGCAGCTGGTGATCCATTCGCTGGGCGCGTCCGAGGTCGAGCACATGGCCCGGATCAGCAAGGTGTCCGTGGAGGAGGCCATCTCGCGCATCCACGCCGCCGGCCTCGACTCCTTCGCCGGCGCCGGCGCGGAGCTGCTCCCCGCGCGCCCCCGCAAGGCCATCGCGCCCCTCAAGGAGTCCGGCGAGCGCTGGCTGGAGATCATGGAGGCGGCGCACAAGCTGGGTGTGGAGTCGACGTCCACGATGCTCATGGGGACCGGCGAGACCAACGCCGAGCGCATCGAGCATCTGCGGATGATCCGCGAGGTGCAGGACCGGACGGGCGGCTTCCGGGCCTTCATCCCGTACACCTACCAGCCCGAGAACAACCATCTGAAGGGCCGCACGCAGGCGACGCTCTTCGAGTACCTGCGGATGATCGCCATCGCGCGGCTGTTCATGGACAACATCCAGCACATCCAGGGCTCGTGGCTGACCACCGGCAAGGAAGTCGGGCAGCTCTCCCTGCACTACGGCGCCGACGACCTCGGCTCGATCATGCTGGAGGAGAACGTCGTCTCCTCCGCCGGCGCCAAGCACCGCTCCAACCGCATGGAGATCATCGACCTGATCCGCAAGGCGGGACGCGTCCCGGCGCAGCGTGCGACGACGTACGAGCACCTCGTCGTCCACGACGACCCGGCGAACGACCCCGTCGACGAGCGCGTCATGTCCCACATCTCGTCCACCGCGATCGAGGGCGGCACCGCGCACCCCGAGCTGAAGCTGCTCGCTTCCAACTGATGTACGCGTGCTGACGATTCACGCGGCGGACGAAGTCCGGTACGCCTGGGAGGGCGGGGAGTCCGTCAAGGACGGTGCGGTCGTCGTCGACGGAGCCCAGGTCGCCGCCGTGGGGCCGCTCGCCGAGCTGACGGAGCGGTTCCCCGACGCGAGGGTACGGCGCTGGCCCGGCGGGGTGCTCGGGCCCGCGCGCGTGTACGAGGCCCCGCTCCCGGTCGCGCCGACACCGCGCGAACGCATGCACGCGGTGCTGAAGTCCGGGGCGGTGGCCGTCCTTGCCGAGTACGCCGACACACCCGAACTCCGGGCAGCGGCCGCACGGAACGACGTGGTCGTGCTGATGCGCACGCGTCCCACGGCGATCATCGTCGACGGCAGGGCGGACCTGGCCGTATTCGACGAGACGGGCGAGTGCATGGCGACGGTGTGCGCGGGCCGACTGGTCCACAGACGCCGCTAGCTACAGCGCCCCGATAGGGGCGCGGGGCTGTGTCAATTTGCGGCTCCGCCGCGTGGGCGCGACCAGCCACGACGGCGCCGCAGACAACCATCGCACCGTCACTCCGCGAACGCCTCCGCGAACGCCCCCGCCTCCTGCTCGACCCCACTACAGTTCGTCGCCGCGTCATCGTCGTCCGCGTTCCCGTCCTCACACTCCTGATCCCGGAACGTCGACCACATCGACACCCAGGCGACCTCCTTCTCCTCCGCGAACGTCCGCACCTGCGCCGCGTCGGACAAAGTGAACGTCTCGTTGTCCACGTCATTGACCCCGATCATCGAAGTCAGCGCCATCCCCCGCCACGCGGCGGCATCGGACAGCCCGAAGACATCGGCCAGTTGGTCGTGCGCGGCCTTCGCCGCGGTGATCGCGTAGGCCCCCATGTCGTCGGCATACGACTCGCCGTAGTTCATGGTCATGATGTTGACCGTCGAGACCTGCACGGAGTTGTTGTTGGCCGACTCCAGCAAGGACAGGCTGTCGTCGTCCAGCCCCGACGGCATGACCGGCAGCGTGTACGACACCGTCAGGTCACTGCGCTCCTCCTGAAGCAACGCGATTGCCTTGGAACGGAGTTCGACCGACGCGGTGTCGGTCAGCGCGTCGCCCTCGATGTCGAAGTCGGCCTGTGTGGACCCGGCGGCGTCCAGTGCCTTGCCGTACGCCTTGGCCAACGCGCTCGCGCTGTCGCAGCTCTCCGCCAGCTCCTCGCCGGACGCCCCGCCGAAGGAGACGCGCACGGACGCGCCGGACTCCTTGAGCGCGGATATACGGGACTGCACGGCCGTGTCGCCGATGGCGTTCGTGCCGTTCCACTTCGGCGTGCAGCTGCTGCCGTCGGAGATCACGAAGGCCAGGTTGTACGTCGTGGGGGAGCCCGCGGAGTCGTTGTCGGACGCGGTCGTGGCACTGACGTACGGGGCGTACGACGTGCTGGACGACGCGGATTCGGAGGGGGACGCCGCCTGTGTCGGCGTCTCGGACGCCGAGTCCGAGGAGTCGTCGGAGCCACTGGAGCACCCCGCGGTGGCCAGGGCAATCAGACAGGTGAGCCCGGCCGCCGGCTTCAGGAAACTCCGCATTGCGTATGCACCCGCTCTCGTGATTTCTGTCTCAGGACGGAAACAAAGTGTGTTTTCTCGAGTGGAAAGGTCTCACACGGAGCTGAGCTTCATGAGGACAGGTATCGTACAGACGGCGCACAGATTCAGGTGAGCAAAGCGGGCCATACGGGCAAGGGGGCGGGACATTCAACTCCTTTTGCTGACCGATGGGTTCCGCAGCCGTCTCGGCAATCTCTCAGCGAATGGACAGGTTAAGGCGTTTCTCATGGGCGTCTCACATGAACTCCTGAGTTTTTGCCACATATAGGCTCCCTAATATCCGGGGAATGCATTCCGAGCCTGCCATCGAAACCCGCGCCGCGGTGCGCGGTCGCCGCCGCAAAAGCGGCAGTGGGCCCTCCGGCGAGGGCCCCGTGTTCGTTGACAACTCCGGGCGCCGGTCCAAGGCCCTGCGCCGGATCGGCGTCCTCGTCGGTGTCGTCTGCTTCGGGTACGCGGTCGTACTGGGCATGGCGTTCATGGGTGTCGGCATCTCGCTGAACCCGTCCCAGCTGCTGCCCTTCGTCGGCGGCCAGGGCGCCCCCGGCGGCAACCAGGGGCCCGGCGGCTATCAGCCGCAGGGCGGCGTCGCCCCCACCGGCACTCCGCCCACCGGCACTCCCCCCACGGGAGCCGCCACCGGCGCCCCACCGAGCGCCGCCCCGTCCGCGACCTCCGCCGCCAACTGACCGGAACGCAGCCACTCACATGACTTCGACGACGTCCTCTCGCGGCCGCAGGCGAGCCCCCTCGAAAGTGCAGCGGGTCGCCGGCAAGGCCGCGGCGCTCCAGAAACCGCGTGTGATCCTCGCCCTGCTGCTCCTGCTCGCGCTGACCAGCATCATGCTGCTCGACGGCTATCTGCGTGCCGAGGTCGGCGGCGATCAGCGGGTGCGCAGCGGAGCCAGCTCCAGCAAGGTCCCGGACAAGATCCTCGACGGCGGCCCGATCGTCACCTTCCGGGCCGGCGAGGCCACCTCGATGTCCGTCCCGAAGAAGACCATCGCGCTCACCTTCGACGACGGTCCGAACCCGACGTACACGCCCCAGGTACTGAAGATCCTTGAGGAGTACGACGTCCCGGCCACGTTCTTCGTGGTCGGCTCGATGGTCTCCCGCTACCCGAGCATCGTGAAGGACCTGGTCGAGCAGGGCAACGAGGTCGGCATCCACACCTTCACGCACGTCGACCTGTCGTACCAGAGCGATGCCCGCATCAAGCGCGAGATGACACAGACGCAGCTCGCTCTTGCCGGCGCCGCCGGCATCACGACCACCCTGTTCCGAGCCCCGTACTCCTCGGAGACGGACGCCATCGACAACTACAGCTGGCCCGTCTACAAGAAGCTCGGCGAGGACGGCTACACCAGCGTCTTCGTCGACACCGACAGCGACGACTGGAAGCAGCCGGGCGTCTCGAAGATCATCAAGTGGGCCACGCCGTCGAAGAGCAAGGGCGCGTCGGTCCTCTTCCACGACGCGGGCGGTGTGCGTGAGCAGACGATCAAGGCGCTGCCGACGTACATCAAGAAGATGAAGGCGAAGGGGTACACCTTCACCACCATCAGCGGGGTGATCCAGGACCAGCGCGAGAGCCAGCAGGCCGCCGCCGGGCAGCAGTCGGGCGCGGCTGCGGGAGCGGCGGGGGCAGCGGGAGCGGCGGGGGCTGCTGGGGCTGCGACCGGCGCTCCGGAGGCCGAGGGCCAGCGGCCGGGAGGGCAGCTGGACGGCCAGGCGGACAACGGCCGGACGGGCAACGGCACGTCGAACCTCCAGGCCGCCCACCGCACCGCCACCGGCGCCACCCTCTACGAGGGCAAGGCCCTCATCATCGCCGTCGCGGTCGCCGAATTGACCGTGCCGACGCTGTCCGTCGGGCTGCTGGTCGTCGGCGTGGCCGTGATGGGCCGGTTCGGGATGATGCTGATCCTGGCCCGCCGCCACTACAGACAGCGCAACAAACGCCGGTTCAGCTGGGGGCCGGCGGTCACCCGGCCGGTGAGCGTGATCGTCCCGGCGTACAACGAGAAGGAGTGCATCGCCAACACCCTGGAGTCGCTGGCGAAGAGCACCCACCCGATCGAGATCATCATCGTCGACGACGGTTCGTCGGACGGTACGTCCGAGATCGCGCGCAACGCCGCCGACTCGTTCGGCATGCGCAACGTCCGCGTCATCCGCCAGGAGAACGCGGGCAAGCCCGCCGCCCTCAACAACGGTGTCCGCAACGCCAGTTACGACATCGTCATCATGATGGACGGCGACACCGTCTTCGAGCCCGACGCCGTGCACCAGCTCGTGCAGCCCTTCGCCGACCCCGAGGTCGGCGCGGTCGCCGGCAACGCCAAGGTCGGCAACCGCAACACGATCATCGGCGCCTGGCAGCACATCGAGTACGTGATGGGCTTCAACCTCGACCGCCGCATGTACGACCTGCTGCGCTGCATGCCCACCATCCCGGGCGCGATCGGCGCGTTCCGCCGCGAGGCGGTCCTCCAGGTCGGCGGGATGAGCGAGGACACCCTCGCCGAGGACACCGACATCACCATCGCCATGCACCGCGCGGGCTGGCGGGTCGTCTACCAGGAGCACGCCAAGGCCTGGACGGAGGCGCCGGGGTCCTTGAAGCAACTCTGGTCGCAGCGCTACCGCTGGTCGTACGGCACGATGCAGGCGCTGTGGAAGCACCGCAAGTCCCTTACGGACAAGGGTCCTTCGGGCCGCTTCGGCCGGGTCGGTATGCCGCTGGTGGTGATCTTCCAGATCGTCACGCCGGTCTTCGCTCCGCTCATCGACGTCTTCACCGTCTACTCGATGATCTTCGTCGACTTCCAGGCGGCGCTGCTGGCGTGGCTCGCGGTCCTCGGCGTCCAGCTGTTCTGCGCGGCGTACGCCTTCCGCCTGGACCGGGAGCAGTACCGCTACCTCCTGATGATGCCGCTCCAGCAACTGGCCTACCGCCAGATGATGTACCTCGTCCTGATCCACTCCTGCATCACCGCCCTCACCGGCGGCCGCCTCCGCTGGCAGAAGCTGAAGCGCACCGGCGAGGTCGGGACACCGGCGGGGGCGAGCTGATGAGCTGGGAGCAGCAGGGGTACGGCCAGGGGTACGGCCAGGGACACGGCCAGGGCTATGGGTATGGCCAGCAGCAGGATCCGTACGGCTACCAGTACGGGTACGGGCAGCAGCAGCCGTATCCACAGCAGTACACGGACTACGGGCAGCAGCAGGCGGCCGACTCGACCGCGACGCTGCCCGTGATGGAGGAGCCGAAGCCGCAACCGGAGCCCGTGGGGGGGCTCAAGGCCGAGGCTGCTGTCGGGGCGGAGGAGGAGAAGCCTCCGCCACCGGCAAAACCCGCCGGCCGCGACCGCTACTTCGACACCCTGAGGGCACTCGCCCTGATCCGCGTCGTCACCTACCACACCTTCGGCTGGGCCTGGGCCGGCATGGTGTTCCCCTCCATGGGCATCATGTTCGGCCTGGCCGGCACCCTGATGGCGAAGTCCCTGGAGCGCCCCGCGGTCAAGGTGGTCAGGAGCCGGCTGCGCCGGCTCCTGCCGCCGTTCTGGTTCTGGGGCTTCTTCGTGGTCGTCGCGATGCTGATCCATGACTGGATGCCGGGCTGGCAGATCGTCTTCTGGATCGTGCCGCTCGGCGATCCGCCGGGCAACCGATGGGGGGTGCAGGCCTGGGAGATCCTCTGGTACCTGCGGACGTACCTCTGGTTCGTGCTGCTCTCCCCGGCGCTGCTGTGGGTTTTCCGCAAGGCGCCGGTCCCGGTGCTGCTGCTGTCCCTCGCGCCGATCCTGGTCGTGAACTTCGTCTGGGCGGGCCCGCCCGACCGCTTCGGCAACGCCCTGTGGGACCTGTCGACGTACCTCTTCTGCTGGATGCTCGGCTTCGCGCACCGCGACGGTGTGCTTCAGAAGATGAAGCCGGCCCTGGTGGTCGTCCTGTCGCTGGCCGCGATCGGCTTCGGCGGCTGGTACGCCTTCACGCACCAGGGCGAGGTGGGCACGTACGACCTCGACGAGATCCCGCTCGCGCAGGCCTTCTGGTCGGCCGGGTTCGTGATGCTGCTGATGTGGGCCAAGGCGTACTTCGGGATCGACTTCGCCGGGCTGACCCGCTTCAAGCGGCTGGACCGTCTCGTCACGATCTTCAACGCCCGTGCGGTGACGATCTATCTCTGGCACGAGATCGCGCTGATCCTCGCCGTTCCGCTGATCGACCAGTTCTGGAACGTGCCCGCGTTCGAGAAGTACCTGCCGCTGGAGAGCCAGTGGTTCATGTTCGGCATCGGCTGGATCCTGATCGCGGCCTTCGTGCTGCTGTGCGGCTGGGTCGAGGACGTGGCCGGGAAGAAGAAGCCGCGGCTCCTCCCCTGAGCAGGTACTGGAGGCCGTACTGCAAGAATGGCGGCGTGACCCGCGCTTCCCTGAACAAGCAGCCGCACGAAGTCGCCTCGATGTTCGACGACGTCGCGGAACGGTACGACCTGACGAACGACGTGCTGTCGCTCGGCCAGGACCGGGTGTGGCGCAAGGAGGTCGCCAGGGCCGTCGACGCCCGCCCCGCCCAGAAGGTCCTGGACCTGGCGGCCGGTACGGCGACGTCCTCACTGCCCTTCGCCCGCACCGGCGCCTACGTCGTCCCCTGCGACTTCTCCCTCGGCATGCTCCAGGTGGGGAAGCGGAACCATCCCTGGCTTCCAATGACCGCGGGGGACGCGACGAAGCTGCCCTTCGCGGACGATGTCTTCGACGCCGTCACGATCTCTTTCGGGTTGCGCAACGTCCAGGACTTCGACGCCGCCCTGCGCGAGATGTACCGGGTGACCAAGCCCGGCGGCCGGGTCGTGATCTGCGAGTTCTCGCACCCGACGTGGGCGCCCTTCCGCACGGTCTACACCGAGTACCTGATGCGCGCCCTGCCGCCGATCGCCCGCACGGTGTCCTCCAGCCCCGACGCCTACGTCTACCTCGCCGAATCCATTCGCGCCTGGCCCGACCAGCCCGCGCTGGCGGAGCGGCTGCGCAAGGCCGGCTGGTCGAAGGTTGCCTGGCGGAACCTGACCGGCGGGGTGGTCGCCCTGCACCGGGGCTTCAAGGAGAGCTGAGCTCAGGTCACCGGAGCGCCTTCACCGGATGACCTCGAAGGCGTCCCCTGGTGCGTCCAGCTCGCGCTGCATTCCGCCCCTGGGCGGATTCGGAAGCCTCGGCTCGCGCACGCCCGCACCTCCGCCGCCCTCGCCCTCACCGAAGTCGAACCACACGGTCACCACGGCCCCGCGCGGCACCTCGGCACCGGGCAGCGGGTACTGCCGTACGACGTAGTCGACGACCGTGAGATGGAAGTCGGGCCGGTCGGGTGCGGCGAGCAGCACTCCGTGTGCCTCTGCCGTCTCGCGCGCGTCCATGGCCATCAGACCGACCAGCTTCGGTACGCGCACTTCGGGCGTCTTGGGTGTTATGCGCACAGATGTCACCCCCTGCGGTACTGGCAGGGTAACCGCCCGGGGGTGTTATCCGGAAGCATCAAGTGGCTTTCTGTAGCAGCCAGTTACCCAGAGTTACAGATCAAGTCGGTAGCAGTGCCCCTCCTGCTTCGACTCCTGCGTCGTGAAGACCTCGGCCAGGTGCATACCGAGCCGCTGCGTCACCGCGATCGACCGTGCGTTGCCGGCGAGGACCATCGCCACGACGCTCGGCACCCCCGCCGCCCGCACCCGCTCCAGCGTCATCTGCGCGGCGGCGGTGACATATCCCCTGCCCCAGTACGCCCGCCCGAGCCGCCAGCCGATCTCGATCTCGCCCGTGGGACCCCACTCCCGCTCCCACGGCTGAGCCCCGGTGAAGCCGATGGCCTCGCCGGACTCGTCGAGCATGGTCCACAGACAGAAGCCGCGTTCGGCGTCGTGCCGGCGCTGGCGGGCCGTGAGTTCCTCGTAGACGGACAGCTCGGCCGACTTGCCGCCGTGGAACTCCATGACGTCCGGGTCGTCGAAGATCCGGTGCCAGGCGACGGCGTCCTCGTCGGTGGGGACACGGAGCCGTACCAGGGGGAGCGCTCGGTTCACGGGGCAGCCCTTCAGCCAGGTGATCAGTAACGCTGAATAGACTGCCCATGTCCAGTGCCCGTCGGCACGCAGATTTCGAACTTGGGGAGATCCCGTCGTGACCGAGCCCCTCTCCGAAAACACCGCCGATGTGATCGTCGTCGGCGCGGGGCCAGCCGGCTCCACGACCGCGTACTACCTCGCGAAGGCCGGACTCGACGTACTGCTGCTGGAGAAGACCAGCTTCCCCCGCGAAAAGGTGTGCGGCGACGGCCTGACCCCGCGAGCCACCAAACAGCTCGTCTCCATGGGCATCGACATCTCGGAAGAGGCCGGCTGGCTCCGCAACAAGGGGCTCAGGATCATCGGCGGAGGTGTGCGGCTCCAGCTGGACTGGCCGGATCTCGCCTCCTTCCCCGACTACGGCCTCGTCCGCAAGCGCGACGACTTCGACGAGCAGCTCGCCCGCCAGGCCCAGAAAGCGGGCGCCCGCCTGTACGAGCGCTGCAACGTCGGCGCCCCGGTCATCGACGACCGCACCGGCCGCATCACGGGCGTGCACGCCAAGCTCGGCGAGGAGAAACGCGAGGTCACCTTCCACGCGCCCCTGGTGGTCGCCGCCGACGGCAACTCCACCCGCCTCTCCCTGGCAATGGGCCTGCACCGCCGCGAGGACCGCCCGATGGGCGTCGCGGTCCGTACGTACTTCACCTCACCGCGTCACGACGACGACTACCTGGAGTCCTGGCTGGAGCTGTGGGACCGCCGAGGGGCCGAGGACCGGCTGCTCCCGGGCTACGGCTGGATCTTCGGCATGGGCGACGGCACGTCGAACGTCGGCCTCGGCGTCCTGAACACCTCCGACTCGTTCAAGGAACTGGACTGGCGCGAGGTCCTCAAGGCCTGGTGCGCCTCCATGCCCGAGGACTGGGGCTACACCCCGGACAACATGACCGGCCCGATCCGCGGCGCCGCCCTGCCCATGGCCTTCAACCGCCAGCCCCACTACACCAAGGGCCTCCTGCTGGTCGGCGACGCCGGCGGCCTCGTGAACCCCTTCAACGGCGAGGGCATCGCCTACGCCATGGAGTCCGGCCAGATCGCCGCCGACGTCATCGTGCAGGCACACGCGCGTGCCACGCCGGCCCAGCGCGAGATCGCCCTCCAGCACTATCCGCGCGTCCTCAAGGACACCTACGGCGGCTACTACACGCTGGGCCGCGCCTTCGTGAAGCTCATCGGCAACCCGAAGGTCATGAAGATCGCGACCCAGCGCGGCCTGACCCACCCGCTCCTGATGAAGTTCACCCTGAAAATGCTGGCCAACCTCACCGACCCGACGGGCGGCGACGCGGCGGACCGGATCATCAACGGGCTGAGCAAGGTGGCGCCGAAGGCCTGAGCCGGCAACGCCGAAGACCTGAGTCGGCAACGCCGAACTCCCCTTCGTCCGCTGTCTGTTGTGAGGATGCTGTAGGTGGCCGGGAAACGGGGTTCCGGCCTCCGGCGCCCCTCCCTACCCTCCCGTAGTCATGACAACAGAACACACGCAACAGCCCGAGCAGCAGTCCGGCCACACCCGTAGACGCTTCCTCGCCGGTGCGGGCGCGGGCGTCGCCGGGGGAGTGGCCCTCGCCTTAGGAGCCGCCGGGGGCGCCGTCGCCGCGGCGTCCGGCAAGCGCGTCGCCGTTCTCGGTGGCGGGGTCTCCGGACTCAGCGCCGCCCAGGAACTCGCCGAGCGCGGCTACGCGGTGACCGTCTACGAGTACTACGACACCCTCGGCGGCAAGGCCCGCTCGATGCCCTTCCCCGGCACGGCGGCCGGAGGACGGGCGGACCTCCCCGCCGAACACGGCTTCCGGTTCTTCCCCGGCTTCTACCGCAACCTGCCGGACACGATGCGCCGCATCCCCTTCCCCGGCAACGCCAACGGCGTCCACGACAACCTCCGCAGCGGCACGGAGGCCCTCTTCGCCCGCGAGGCCGGCCGCCCCGACCTGCACTTCCCGCTGCGCCGCCTCACCACCCCGCCCGCCCCCGGCGACCTCACCCCGTCCTGGATCCGGGACCAGCTCCTGTCCGTCCTCGACCTCGGCACCCGCCTGCCCGCCCACGAGGCCGCCTACTTCGCCGACCGTCTGCTCGTCCACCTCACCAGCTGCGAGGCCCGCCGCCAGGACCAGTGGGAGAAGACCTCCTGGTGGGACTTCATCCGCGCGGAGGAGATGAGCGAGGAGTACCAGACCCTCCTCGGCATCGGCCAGACCCGCAACCTGGTGGCCACGCGCGCGGAGGTCGCCTCCACCCGAACCGTCGGCCGCATCATCATCGAGGCCCTGCTGCTGTGGGGCCTCCTCGGCCGCGGCATGGACGGTGACGCCGACGTCGACCGCGTCCTCAACGCCCCCACCAGCGAGGCCTGGATCGACCCCTGGGAGACACATCTGCGCTCCCTCGGCGTCGAGTTCGTGCTGGGGACCGAGGTCAAGGAGATCCAGTACGAAGCCGGCCGGGTGACCGGCGTACGGGTCTCCGCGCGGGGCGGCGGCCAGGACCGCACCGTCACCGCCGACCACTACATCTCCGCCCTCCCCGTCGAACACGCCCGCCTCACCTGGGGCTCCGCCCTGCGCGCGGCCGACCCGCAGCTCGGGCGCTGCGACGTGCTTCAGACGGACTGGATGGTCGGCGTGATGTTCTACCTGCGCACCCCGACGCCCGTCGTCAACGGGCACATCAACTGCCTCGACTCACCCTGGTCGGTCACGGCCGTCGGCCAGGCCCAGTTCTGGGACGGACGGGACTTCTCACGCGACTACGGAGACGGCCGGGCGCACGACTGCCTCTCGGCCATCGTCTCCGAGTGGGACAAGCCGGGCATCCTGTACGGCAAGACTGCCCGCGAGTGCACACGCGAGGAGGTCGTCGCCGAACTCTGGGCCCAACTGAAGGACGGCCTGAACGACTCCGGCAAGACGACCCTCACCGACGAGGACCGGCTCGGCTGGTTCATGGACCCGGCGGTGACGGGCCTGGGCGGCGGCGACCCGCAGAACCGCGAGCAACTCCTCATCCACCCCACGGGCACCCTCTACAACCGCCCTACGGCCCGTACAAAGGTGCCCGGCTTCTATCTCGCGGGCGACTACGTCCGCACGGATGTGGACCTGGCGACGATGGAGGGCGCCAACGAGTCCGCGCGGCTGGCCGTCAACGCGCTACTGGACGCGGACAATTCGGACGCCGAGCGCTGTGAGATCCAGGAGCTGTTCCGCCCGCCGGAGATGGAGCCGCTGAAACGCATCGACGAGGTCCGCTACCGGCTGGGCCTGCCCAACACCTTCGACCTCGGCTGAACGCCCCGTAGAACGCCCCGGAAGGGCCGCTGCCCCCGAGCGGCTGCGGCCCTACCGGTCGTACGTTCGCTGTGCGCGGCTTCAGAGCACGCGCACCGCTCCGGACGCCGGGTACCCGGACAGGTCCTGGACGACAACGCCCTTGGAGGGGTTGGCCGCGTCCAGGTACTGGCCGTTTCCGACGTAGACGCCCACGTGGTACGCGGAGCCCTTGCCGCCCCAGTACAGGATGTCGCCCACCTGAACGTCGGACAGGGGGACATCGGTGCCGGCCATCGACTGGTCCTGCGAGACCCGCGGAAGGTCCACGCCGACCTGCTTGAACGCGGCCTGCACCAGGCTGGAGCAGTCCCAGGCGTCGGGGCCGGAGGCGCCCATGACGTAGGCGTCGCCAAGCTGCGACTGGAGGAAGGAGACGACCGTCGCGACACTGCCGCTGGCCGGTGCGGACACCGACGTGGACGTGGACGTGTCGGCGGAGAGCGTGGTCCGCTCGGCGGCGCGGGAGGCGGCTTCCTCCGCAGCGGCCCTGCGGGCCTCCTCCGCCTTCTTCTTGGCCTCGGCCTTCTGCTTCGCCTCGGCGAGGTCCTTCTTGGCCTCCTGGGCCGCCTCGGCGGCGGCCGCGTCACGCTCGGCCTGTAGCTCGTAGTTTGCCGCGGCCAGCTGGGTGGCCGCGGCGGACTGCTCGACCTGAGCGGCCAGGTCGGCGGTGAGCGTGGGCAGTTCGAGCGTCTGCGTCACCGGCTCGGCAGCGTAAGCCGAAGCGGACGCGCCGGCCACTGCCACGGTGCTGATGATGCCACCGGCAACTCCGGCTCGCATCGCGACTGTCGACGCGCTGCGGCGGGGTTTCCGGTGGCTGCGTATGTGAGCGGTGTGGGACATGGGACTAACCGGTATCAGGGGCTCCTCCATACCTTCAAGAAACGTGTGGTGCGCCACAGTTGTTCAATCGGCGCCCCGAATCCTGGGTGCGTCACTCTTTATTGACGCCGTAACGGACATTGTGGACGCAGCTCATTACGCCGGTGATCACGGCCTTTCCTTGTTACGCCCGAATTGCCCCCCACCTACCATTGGTTGGGACGGGTGGCCAAGCCCCGCTCTCAGCCGCCTCTCATGGGTGTGTCCGAGGTCACGCAACGGTCACGGCATTGGGTGCGTCCTGTGTGCACGCCTCCAGTGGATCCGCTCGTGAACCCGTGCACGCGTCCACGCCGCACCCGGCACCTCCCTCCGACGTGTGAATGCGGCCTCTACCAAGGCGTCCCGTCCAGCGCGAATTTGCATGCAAGGGAAGTCTCTTGATATGGAGACGCCGCCCCTCAACTGCGCCGACGAGCGGAAATATCACCTCTGGTGATCAGCTGGACGCTTCTTGTACGAAGATCACCGCTGATCCGACTTCATGATCCTTCGTCAGGTGGTGGAGATCACAAAGCTTGTGCAATACCCCGTGTCGCAGATCACAGAGCGCCGGGCATAAGATGCGAGGCAGTTGGGCTTGTGACCTGCTTCACATGTTCTCGATCTTCGCCGGGACGAGCGGGGCTCGTGGGATGGGTGAGGCGGGTGTGAACCCGACCAACCGCCAGCAGTCAGTGCCGACTGAGAGGAGCGAGGAGCGGTGAACGCGTATGCGCCCATCCTCGTACTGGGAGCCCTCGGGGCAGGCTTTGCGATCTTCTCCGTGGTCATGGCCACGCTGATCGGTCCGAAGCGATACAACCGGGCCAAGCTCGAGGCCTACGAGTGCGGTATCGAGCCGACCCCCACGCCGGCCGGCGGCGGGCGCTTCCCCATCAAGTACTACCTGACGGCGATGCTCTTCATCGTCTTCGACATCGAGATCGTCTTCCTCTACCCGTGGGCCGTCACCTTCGACGCCCTGGGTGTTTTCGGGCTCGTGGAGATGCTGCTCTTCGTGCTCACCGTCTTCGTGGCCTACGCGTACGTATGGCGGCGCGGCGGTCTGGAATGGGACTGAGGGGCCTTAGTCATGGGACTCGAAGAAAAGCTGCCGAGCGGCTTCCTGCTGACCACCGTCGAGCAGGCCGCGGGCTGGGTGCGTAAGTCGTCCGTCTTCCCCGCCACGTTCGGCCTCGCCTGCTGCGCCATCGAGATGATGACCACCGGCGCCGGCCGCTACGACCTGGCGCGCTTCGGCATGGAGGTCTTCCGCGGATCTCCGCGCCAGGCGGACCTGATGATCGTCGCGGGCCGGGTCAGCCAGAAGATGGCGCCGGTGCTGCGGCAGGTCTATGACCAGATGCCGAACCCCAAGTGGGTGATCTCCATGGGGGTGTGTGCCTCCTCCGGCGGCATGTTCAACAACTACGCCATCGTCCAGGGCGTCGACCACATCGTCCCGGTCGACATCTATCTGCCCGGCTGCCCGCCACGGCCGGAGATGCTGATGGACGCGATCCTCAAGCTCCACCACAAGATCCAGACCTCCAAGCTCGGCGTGAACGCCGAGGAGGCGGCTCGTGAAGCGGAGGAAGCGGCCCTCAAGGCCCTGCCGACGATCGAGATGAAGGGGCTGCTGCGGTGAGCGACGCCAACGGCACCGGCGCGAACGGTGTGAACCCCGAGAAGGACCTCGGCACCGACAACCTCCCCGGCCAGCGCGGCGAGGGCGGTGAGGAGATCCGCGTCCAGCGCGGCATGTTCGGCGCCAGCAACGGCGGCGACACCTCCGGCTACGGCGGGCTGGTCCGCTCGATCCGGCTCCCCGGACCGGCGAGTCGCCCCTACGGCGGCTGGTTCGACGAGGTCGCCGACGAACTCGAGGGCGCGCTGGAGGAACAGGGTCTCCTCCCCGAGAACGCGATCGAGAAGACGGTCGTCGACCGCGGCGAGCTCACCTTCCACATCGAACGTGAGCACCTGCTGCGCGTCGCCCGCACCCTGCGCGACGACCCCGCCCTGCGCTTCGAGCTCTGCACGGGCGTCAGCGGTGTCCACTATCTCCACGACAAGGGCCGCGAGCTGCACGCCGTCTACCACCTGCGCTCGATCACTCGTAACCGGCTGATCCGCCTCGAAGTCAGCGCCCCGGACGCGGACCCGCACATCCCGTCCCTGGTCTCCGTCTATCCGACGAACGACTGGCACGAGCGCGAGACGTACGACTTCTTCGGCATCGTCTTCGACGGTCACCCGGCCCTGACGCGGATCATGATGCCGGACGACTGGCCGGGCCACCCGCAGCGCAAGGACTACCCCCTCGGCGGCATCCCCGTCGAGTACAAGGGCGCCCAGATCCCGGCTCCGGACCAGCGGAGGTCGTACTCATGAGCACGCAGCACGCAACTCCGCGTGAGACCACCGAGGGCACCGTGTACACGGTCACCGGTGGCGACTGGGACGAGGTCGTCCAGTCCGCGGCCCGCGCCGACGACGAGCGGATCGTCGTCAACATGGGCCCCCAGCACCCCTCCACCCACGGGGTGCTCCGCCTGATCCTGGAGATCGACGGCGAGACGGTCACCGAGGCCCGCTGCGGCATCGGCTACCTCCACACCGGCATCGAGAAGAACCTCGAGTTCCGCACGTGGACGCAGGGCACCACCTTCGTCACGCGCATGGATTACCTGACGTCCTTCTTCAACGAGACCGCCTACTGTCTCGCCGTCGAGAAACTCCTCGGCATCGAGGACGAGATCACCGAGCGCGCCAAGATCATCCGGGTTCTCCTGATGGAGCTGAACCGGCTGTCGTCGCACCTGGTGTGCATCGCCACCGGAGGCATGGAACTCGGCGCCACCACGATCATGATCTACGGATTCCGTGATCGTGAAATGATTCTCGACATCTACGAGCTCATCACGGGCCTGCGGATGAACCACGCGTACATCCGCCCCGGCGGACTCGCGCAGGACCTGCCGCCCGGTGCGGTGGACCACATCCGCGAGTTCGTGAAGAAGATGAAGAAGAACCTCCCGGAGTACGACAAGCTCGCCACCGGGAACCCCATCTTCAAGGCCCGTATGCAGGACGTCGGCTATCTCGACCTGTCCGGCTGCATGGCTCTCGGTGCCACCGGCCCGATCCTGCGCTCCACCGGCCTGCCGCACGACCTGCGCAAGACGCAGCCCTACTGCGACTACGACACCTACGACTTCGACATCCCGACCACCGACACCTGTGACTCCTACGGCCGCTTCCTGATCCGGCTTGAGGAGATGCGCCAGTCGCTCAGGATCGTCGAACAGTGCCTGGACCGGCTACAGCCCGGACCGGTCATGGTCGCCGACAAGAAGATCGCCTGGCCCGCCCAGCTCGCGCTGGGACCGGACGGGCTCGGCAACTCCCTCGATCACATCAAGAAGATCATGGGCACCTCCATGGAGGCCCTGATCCACCACTTCAAGCTGGTGACAGAGGGCTTCCGCGTGCCGCCGGGGCAGGCGTACGCGGCGGTCGAGTCACCCAAGGGCGAACTCGGGGTGCACGTCGTGTCCGACGGAGGCACCCGCCCCTTCCGGGTCCACTTCCGTGACCCGTCCTTCACCAACCTTCAGGCCATGGCGGCGATGTGCGAGGGCGGCCAGGTCGCCGACGTCATCGTCGCCGTCGCGTCCATCGACCCCGTGATGGGAGGCGTCGACCGGTGACCACCATCCCTGAGGGTGTCAGCCTGGGCATGCCCCAACTGCCCGCGCCCGACTACCCGGACGACGTTCGAGCCCGGCTGGAGGCTGACGGGCGGGAGATCATCGCCCGCTACCCGGACTCCCGGTCCGCGCTCCTGCCGTTGCTGCATCTCGTGCAGGCGGAGGAGGGCCATGTCACGCGCACGGGGCAGCAGTTCTGCGCGGACCTGCTCGACCTGACCACGGCCGAGGTCGCCGCGGTCGTGACCTTCTACACCATGTATCGGCGCAGGCCGAGCGGTGACTACCAGGTCGGCGTCTGCACCAACACGCTCTGCGCGGTGATGGGCGGGGACGCGATCTTCGAGGAGCTCCAGGAGCACCTCGCGGTCGGCAACGGAGAGACCACCGACGACGGCAAGGTCACCCTGGAGCACATCGAGTGCAACGCGGCCTGCGACTTCGCGCCGGTCGTGATGGTCAACTGGGAGTTCTTCGACAACCAGACCCCGGTGAGCGCAAAGCGACTCGTCGACGACCTCCGCGCGGGACGCCCGGTCGAGCCCACGCGCGGGGCGCCGCTGTGCAGCTTCAAGGAGACCGCCCGGATCCTGGCCGGCTTCCCCGACGAGCGGCCCGGGGCCGTCGAGGCAAGCGGCGGAGCGGGACCCGCTTCGCTGGTGGGCCTCCGCCTGGCCAGGGGAGAGGCCGCACCCGCGCGCGTGGTCCACCCGAGGGAGGGCGGCCCGCACACCGAGCCACGGGACGGGGCCGTACACGACCCGTCACCGGGGGAGCACCTGAGCTCGCACGACGCGCCGCAGGACACGTCGGCCTCCGACCCTGCCCACCCGGCAGGGCCCACCGCCGAGGAGGGGGAGTGATGACCTTGGCACCCGAGTTCAAGGACACGAGTCCGGAGAAGCTGCTCGCACCCGTGCTGTCGGCCTTCTGGGACGAGGACAGGTCGTGGACGCTGGACGTCTACCGAAGGCACGAAGGATACGAGGGGCTCCGCAAGGCACTCGCCATGTCACCGGACGACCTCATCGCGTTTGTGAAGGACTCCGGGCTGCGTGGCCGCGGTGGCGCGGGATTCCCGACGGGAATGAAATGGCAGTTCATTCCGCAGGGTGATGGAAAACCGCACTATCTAGTTGTCAACGCCGACGAATCGGAGCCCGGAACCTGCAAGGACATCCCGCTCCTCTTCGCGAACCCGCACAGCCTCATCGAGGGCATGATCATCGCGTGTTATGCCATCAGGTCGTCGCATGCCTTCATCTATCTGCGTGGTGAAGTCGTCCCAGTGCTGCGGCGGTTGCACTCGGCCGTGAGCGAGGCCTATGCGGCCGGCTACCTCGGCAAGAACATCCTCGGTAGCGGCCTCGATCTCGAAATCACCGTGCACGCGGGCGCTGGCGCGTACATCTGCGGTGAAGAGACCGCGCTGCTCGACTCGCTCGAAGGCCGTCGGGGTCAACCGCGGCTCCGTCCCCCCTTCCCTGCCGTCGCGGGCCTCTATGCCTGCCCGACTGTGGTGAATAACGTCGAATCGATCGCGTCAGTTCCCGCCATCCTGAAAAACGGCAAGGAATGGTTCAGGTCGATGGGCAGCGAGAAGTCCCCGGGCTTCACGCTCTACTCGCTCAGCGGCCATGTCACCAATCCGGGCCAGTACGAGGCGCCGCTCGGCATCACACTCCGGCAGCTCCTCGACATGAGCGGCGGCATGCGGCCGGGACATCGCCTCAAGTTCTGGACGCCGGGCGGGTCCTCGACGCCGATGTTCACCGACGAGCACCTCGACGTCCCTCTTGATTACGAAGGAGTGGGTGCCGCGGGTTCCATGCTCGGCACCAAGGCTCTGCAGTGTTTCGACGAGACGACCTGCGTCGTGCGCGCCGTCACCCGCTGGACCGAGTTCTACGCCCACGAGTCCTGCGGCAAGTGCACACCGTGCCGCGAAGGGACGTACTGGCTCGTGCAGTTGCTGCGCGACATCGAGGCCGGCAAGGGCGTGATGACTGACCTCGACAAGCTCAATGACATCGCCGACAACATCAACGGCAAGTCCTTCTGCGCCCTCGGCGACGGTGCCGCCTCGCCGATCTTCTCCTCGCTGAAGTACTTCCGCGAGGAGTACGAGCAGCACATCACGGGCCGCGGCTGCCCCTTCGACCCGGCCAAGTCGACGGCCTGGGCCGACCGCACGGAGGTGAACGCATGACCGTGACCACCAACGCTCCCTCCGGAGGGGGAGAGGCGGCGGTCCCGCCGGAAGACCTCGTCACGCTGACGATCGACGGCGTGGAGATCAGCGTGCCCAAGGGCACCCTGGTCATCCGGGCCGCCGAGCAACTCGGCATCGAGATCCCCCGGTTCTGCGACCATCCCCTCCTCGATCCGGCCGGCGCCTGCCGCCAGTGCATCGTCGAGGTCGAGGGCCAGCGCAAGCCGATGGCGTCCTGCACGATCACGTGCACGGACGGGATGGTGGTGAAGACCCACCTCACCTCGCCGGTCGCCGAGAAGGCGCAGCACGGTGTGATGGAGCTGCTGCTCATCAACCACCCGCTGGACTGCCCCGTCTGCGACAAGGGCGGCGAGTGCCCGCTTCAGAACCAGGCCATGTCGCACGGCCAGGCCGAGTCCCGCTTCGAAGGAAAGAAGCGGACCTACGAGAAGCCGGTCCCGATCTCCACGCAGGTGCTGCTGGACCGGGAGCGGTGCGTGCTCTGCGCCCGCTGCACCCGGTTCTCCAACCAGATCGCGGGCGACCCGATGATCGAACTGCTCGAGCGGGGCGCGCTCCAGCAGGTCGGTACCGGTGAGGGCGACCCCTTCGAGTCGTACTTCTCCGGCAACACCATCCAGATCTGCCCGGTCGGCGCGCTCACCTCGGCGGCGTACCGCTTCCGCTCCCGGCCCTTCGACCTCGTCTCCTCGCCCTCCGTGTGCGAGCACTGCTCCGGCGGCTGTGCGACCCGCACCGACCACCGGCGCGGCAAGGTCATGCGACGCCTCGGGGCCAACGACCCCGAGGTCAACGAAGAGTGGATCTGCGACAAGGGGCGCTTCGGCTTCCGGTATGCGCAGCAGCGGGACCGGATCGATACGCCGCTGGTGCGCAATGCCGAGGGCGAACTGGTCCCCGCTTCATGGCCGGAGGCCCTACAGATCGCCGCCCAGGGGCTGCTCGCCTCGCGCGGTCGCACCGGTGTGCTGACCGGCGGACGCCTCACCGTCGAGGACGCGTACGCCTACAGCAAGTTCGCGCGCGTGGCGCTCGACACGAACGACATCGACTTCCGCGCGCGCGTCCACACCGGCGAGGAGGCCGACTTCCTGGCCGCCCGGGTCGCCGGGCGCGGACGGGATCTCGACGGTACGGGCGTCACGTACACCTCTCTGGAGAAGGCGCCCGCGGTCCTGCTGGTCGGGTTCGAGGCCGAAGAGGAGGCGCCGGGCGTCTTCCTGCGGCTGCGCAAGGCCTGGCGGGGACACGGACAGAAGGTGTTCGCGCTGGCCACGCATGCCACGCGCGGGCTGGAGAAGGCAGGAGGCACGCTGCTGCCCGCCGCTCCCGGCACCGAGACCGAGTGGCTGGACGCGCTCGCGAGTGGGGTCGGCCTGGAGGACGACGGCGCGAAGGCCGCCGAGGCGCTGCGCACCGAGGGTGCGGTGATCGTCGTCGGCGAGCGGCTGGCCGCGGTGGCGGGCGGACTGACCGCCTCGGTACGGGCCGCGTCCGCGACCGGCGCCCAGTTGGTGTGGATTCCGCGCCGGGCCGGCGAGCGGGGCGCGATCGAGGCGGGGGCGCTGCCGTCGGTGCTGCCCGGCGGGCGCCCGGCCACCGACCCACGCGCGCGTGATGAGGTCGCAGCGGTTTGGGGTGTCGCCGAACTCCCGCACCGGTACGGCCGTGACACCGGCCAGATCGTCGAGGCCGCCGCCGCCGGCGAACTCCAGGCGCTGCTTGTCGCGGGCGTCGAGATCGCCGACCTGCCCGACCCGGCACGCACGCGTGAAGCGCTTCACGAAGTGGGCTTCGTGGTGTCGCTGGAGCTGCGGCCCAGCGAGGTCACCGAGCTCGCCGACGTCGTGCTGCCCGTCGCCGCGGTGGCCGAGAAGGCGGGCACGTTCCTCAACTGGGAAGGCCGAGTGCGTCTCTTCGAGGCCGCTCTCAAGCCCGACCACATGACCCGCACCCTCGCGCCGACCGACGCGCGTGCGCTGCAGATGCTGGCCGACGCCATGGACGTACACCTGGGGCTGCCGGATCTGCGCACCGCGCGCGCGGAGCTGGACCGGCTCGGTGCCTGGGACGGGCCGCGAGCCACCGAACCGCTGGAAACCGCGGGCGTGTTGCCGCGGCCGGCCGCCGGGGAGGCCGTGCTCGCCGGGCACCGGCTGCTGCTGGACCAGGGGCGCCTCCAGGAGGGCGACGACGCGCTCGCCGGGACGCGACATGCGGCCCACGCGCGTGTGTCGGCCGCGACTGCCGCCGAGGCGGGCGTCAAGGACGGTGACGTGCTCGCGGTGACGGGCTCAGCCGGAGTAACCGAACTCCCGCTGCGGGTCACTGAGATGCCCGACCGGGTGGTCTGGCTCCCGTTGAACTCCGCCGGTGGGGGCGTCGCCTCCGACACCGGGGCGCTGCCCGGCGCCCTCGTCCGCATCGGCCCGGCGACGCTCGCCGGCGAGGCCCCCAAGGAGGTGGAGGCATGAACGCGTACTTCGCTGCTGAAGACCTCTCGATGTTCGGCCGCGACCCCTGGTGGCTGGTCGTCATCAAGGCGGTGTTCTGCTTCGCCTTCCTGATGGTGACCGTGCTCTTCTCCATCGTCTGGGAGCGCAAGGTCGTCGCCTGGATGCAGTTGCGCATCGGCCCCAACCGGCACGGCCCCTGGGGCATGCTCCAGTCGCTCGCCGACGGCATCAAGCTGATGCTCAAGGAAGACCTCATCGTCAAACGCGCGGACAAGGCGGTCTACGTCCTCGCGCCGGTCGTCGCGGCCATCCCGGCCTTCATGGCGATCGCGGTGATCCCCTTCGGACCGGCCGGCAACGAGATCTCGATCTTCGGCCACCGCACGACGATGCAGCTCACCGACCTGCCGATCGCGATGCTCTACATCCTCGCGGTTGCCTCGGTCGGCATCTACGGCATCGTCCTTGCGGGTTGGAGTTCTGGATCCACCTACCCGCTGCTCGGCGGTCTGCGCTCCTGCGCACAGATGATCTCCTACGAGATCGCCATGGGCGCCGCCTTCGCCTCCGTCTTCCTCTACTCGGGGTCGATGTCCACGTCGGCGATCGTCGAGGCGCAGCAGGACCGCTGGTACATCATCCTGCTGCCGGTCTCCTTCGTGATCTACATCATCACGATGGTCGGCGAGACCAACCGCGCCCCCTTCGACATGCCGGAGTCCGAGGGCGACCTGGTCGGCGGCTTCAACACCGAGTACTCGTCGATCAAGTTCGCGATGTTCATGCTCGCCGAGTACGTGAACATGGTGACCGTCTCGGCGGTGGCGACCACGCTCTTCCTGGGCGGCTGGCGGGCCCCCTGGCCGGTCACCACCTTCTGGGAGGGCGCGAACCACGGCTGGTGGCCGATGCTCTGGTTCGTTGTCAAGGTCCAGTTGCTGTTGTTCTTCTTCATCTGGCTGCGCGGCACGCTCCCGCGGGTCCGCTACGACCAGTTGATGAAGCTCGGCTGGAAGGTCCTCATCCCGGTCTCCGTGGTCTGGCTGATGCTCGTGGCCACGGTGCGGACGCTGCGGAACGAGAACTACGACTTCGCCGACATCGCCCTCTACGTCGGCGGCGGTGTCCTCGCCCTGCTGCTGCTCTCCTTCGTCGCCGACATGTTCCGCGAGAAGGGGAAGGCGGCCGATCGGCCCGCCGATGGACCCCCGGCCTTCGACCCGATGGCGGGCGGATTCCCCGTACCGCCACTGCCGGGACAGGACTTGCCGCCGGTGCCCCGGCGCCGTTCGCGCCGCGAGCGGGAGTTGATTGTCAGTGGTGGGTCGGATACTGCCAGTGACGGATCTCTGGATGGAAAGGAGGCGTCCGATGGCTGAGGAGCCCAAGGAGGCCGGGCAGACGAAGCCTGGTTTCCAGAACCCCGTGGCCGGCTTCGGCGTGACCTTCAAGGCCATGTTCAAGAAGCGGCTGACCGAGCAGTACCCGGAGCAGCAGAAGACCACCGCACCCCGGTTCCACGGACGGCACCAGCTCAACCGCCATCCGGACGGCCTGGAGAAGTGCGTCGGCTGCGAGCTGTGCGCCTGGGCCTGTCCCGCCGACGCGATCTACGTCGAGGGCGCGGACAACACGGACGAGGAGCGCTACTCGCCGGGCGAGCGGTACGGCCGCGTCTACCAGATCAACTACGCCCGCTGCATCCTGTGCGGCCTGTGCATCGAGGCGTGTCCCACGCGCGCGTTGACGATGACGAACGAGTTCGAGCTCGCCGACTCCAGCCGCGCCAACCTCATCTACACCAAGGAACAGCTGCTGGCCGGCCTCGAAGACGGCATGGTCGACGCGCCGCACGCCATCTACCCGGGGATGGATGAGCAGGACTACTACCGGGGCCTGGTGACGGAGGCCGCGCCCGGCACCGAGCCGCAGGTGGCCGTCTCCAAGGGCGAGAAGCCCGAGGACGAGGGGGTGGGCGCGTGAACGAGCAACTCGCCGCCTATTCGACCTCCACCGGAGAGGCCTTCCAGTTCTGGGTCCTCGGCACCGTCGCGGTGATCGGCGCCCTGTGCACCGTCTTCATGAAGAAGGCCGTGCACAGCGCGCTCTGCCTCGCCGGGACCATGATCATCCTGGCGGTGTTCTACCTCGCCAACGGCGCCTACTTCCTGGGCGTCGTACAGATCGTCGTCTACACCGGCGCGATCATGATGCTGTTCCTGTTCGTGGTGATGCTCGTCGGCGTGACGGCGGCGGACTCCTTGAAGGAGACCATCAAGGGCCAGCGCTGGCTGGCCCTTCTCTGTGGGCTCGGCTTCGGCATCCTGCTGGTCGCGGGCATCGGCAACGCCTCCCTGACGGAGTTCAACGGCCTGGCACAGGCGAACGCGAACGGCAATGTGGAGGGCATCGCCACCCTCCTCTTCACCAAGTACGTCTTCGCCTTCGAAATCACCGGCGCCCTGCTCATCACGGCCGCCGTCGGCGCCATGGTGCTCACCCACCGCGAGCGCACCGAGCGGGCCAAGACCCAGCGCGAGCTGGCCGAGGAGCGCGTGCGCGAGGGCAAGCACCTTCCGCCGCTGCCCGCGCCCGGCGTCTACGCCCGGCACAACGCGGTGGACATCGCGGGCCTGCTGCCCGACGGCACCCCGTCCGAGCTCACCGTCAGCAAGACGCTGCGCGAGCGCGGCCAGATCCGTGATGTGTCCGCCGAGGCGATCAGCGACCTCAAGGCCCTGGAACAGCGCTCCGAAGACCGTCTGGAGCGCACGAACAGCGGGGAGGCGTCGAAGTGAACCCGGTCAACTACGTCTATCTCGCCGCCCTGTTGTTCACGATCGGCGCCACCGGCGTGCTGATCCGGCGGAACGCGATCGTCGTCTTCATGTGCGTCGAGCTGATGCTCAACGCCTGCAATCTCGCGCTCGTCGCCTTCTCCCGGATGCACGGCAACCTCGACGGTCAGGTCATCGCGTTCTTCACGATGGTCGTCGCCGCCGCGGAGGTCGTGGTCGGGCTCGCGATCATCGTGTCGCTGTTCCGTTCCCGCCACTCGGCCTCGGTCGACGACGCCAGCCTGATGAAGCTCTAAGGGGTCGCTGAATCGTGGAGAACCTGATTGCGCTGCTGATCGCGGCGCCTCTGCTCGGAGCGGCCGTGCTGCTGTGCGGCGGTCGGCGGCTCGATGCCGTCGGCCACTGGATCGGGACGGTCCTCGCGGCCGCCTCATTCGTGATCGGCGCCGTCCTCTTCGTCGACATGCTGGGGAAGGGCGCCGACGAACGCGAGCTCAGCCAGCACCTGTTCAGCTGGGTGCCGGTCGAGGGCTTCCAGGCGGACGTCGCCTTCCAGCTCGACCAGCTGTCGATGACGTTCGTGCTGCTGATCACCGGCGTCGGCTCGCTGATCCACCTGTACTCGGTCGGGTACATGGAGCACGACGAGCGGCGCCGCCGCTTCTTCGGCTACCTGAACCTGTTCCTCGCGGCGATGCTGCTGCTCGTCCTCGCCGACAACTACCTACTGCTGTACGTCGGCTGGGAGGGCGTCGGTCTCGCGTCCTACCTGCTGATCGGCTTCTGGCAGCACAAGCCCAGCGCGGCGACCGCCGCGAAGAAGGCCTTCCTGGTCAACCGGGTCGGCGACATGGGCCTGTCGATCGCAATCATGATCATGTTCACGACGTTCGGGACCTTCGCCTTCGGCCCGGTGCTCGGCACCCACGAAGAGGCGGGCCTCTCCGCGGACACCAGTGAGGCCACGCTCACCGGCATCGCCCTGATGCTGCTCCTGGCAGCGTGCGGCAAGTCCGCCCAGGTGCCGCTGCAGTCCTGGCTCGGGGACGCGATGGAGGGCCCGACCCCGGTCTCGGCCCTCATCCACGCCGCGACGATGGTGACCGCGGGCGTCTATCTGATCGTCCGCTCCGGCGCCATCTTCAACGCGGCGCCCGACGCGCAGCTGGTCGTCACCATCGTCGGAGCCGTCACGCTCCTGTTCGGTGCGATCGTCGGTTGCGCGAAGGACGACATCAAGAAGGCGCTGGCCGGCTCGACCATGTCGCAGATCGGCTACATGATCCTCGCCGCGGGCCTCGGTCCCATCGGCTACGTCTTCGCGATCATGCACCTGGTGACGCACGGCTTCTTCAAGGCCGGGCTGTTCCTCGGCGCCGGCTCGGTCATGCACGGCATGAACGAGGAGGTCGACATGCGCAAGTACGGCGGCCTCCGCAAGTACATGCCCGTCACCTTCGTCACCTTCGGCCTCGGCTACCTCGCCATCATCGGCTTCCCGGGTCTGTCCGGCTTCTTCTCCAAGGACAAGATCATCGAGGCGGCGTTCGCCAAGGGCGGCACCGAGGGCTGGATCCTCGGCGGCGCGGCCCTGCTGGGCGCGGCCATCACGGCGTTCTACATGACGCGCGTGATGCTGATGACGTTCTTCGGCGAGAAGCGCTGGCAGCCCGATGCGAACGGCAATGAGCCGCACCCGCACGAGTCGCCGAGGTCCATGACGATCCCGATGATCGTGCTGGCCTTCGGATCGGTCTTCGCAGGCGGGTTCTTCAGCATCGGCGACCGCTTCCTGCACTGGCTGGAGCCCATCACCGGGCACGACCACGGCGACTCCCCGGTCAGCGCTCTGACGGTCACCCTGGCCACCATGGTGGTCCTGGTACTGGGCGTCGCCCTCGCCTACGCCCAGTACGGCCGTCGCCCGGTCCCGGTCCTCGCCCCGCGCGGATCGCTGCTCACCCGGGCCGCCCGCCGTGACCTGCTCCAGGACGACTTCAACCACGTCGTCCTGGTCCGCGGCGGCGAGCACCTCACGCGGTCCCTGGTGTACGTCGACCACACCCTGGTCGACGGAGTCGTCAACGGCACGGCGGCCTCGGTCGGCGGCCTCTCCGGACGCATGCGCAAGCTGCAGAACGGCTACGCGCGGTCGTACGCGTTCTCGATGTTCGGCGGTGCGGCCATCCTCGTCGCCGCGACCCTGCTGATGAGGGCGGTCTGATACCGATGTCCTTTCCACTGCTGACAGCGACGGCGGTGCTCCCCGCGATCGGGGCGATCGCCACGGCCGCCGTACCGGCCGCGCAGCGCACCGCCGCCAAGTGGCTTGCGCTGGTGGTCTCGTTGGGCACCCTCGGGCTGGCCATCACGACCCTGGTGCGCTTCGATCCGGACGGCGACCGCTACCAGCTCACCGAATCCCACGCCTGGATCGCGGAGTTCGGGGTCAGATACGAGCTGGGTGTGGACGGCATCGCGGTGGCGCTGCTCGCGCTGACCGCCCTGCTGATCCCGTTCATCATCCTCGCGGGCTGGCACGACGCCGACCCGTTGGAGACCGGCAGCAAGCGGTGGCGGCCGACGCAGGGCTTCTTCGCCCTGATCCTGGCCGTCGAGGCGATGGTGATCATCTCCTTCGAGGCCACCGACGTCTTCCTCTTCTACATCTTCTTCGAAGCCATGCTGATCCCGATGTACTTCCTCATCGGCGGCTTCGGGGACCGTGCTCACGAACACGGCGAGAAGGCGGCGTCCACGCAACGGTCGTATGCCGCCGTGAAGTTCCTGCTCTACAACCTGGTCGGCGGCCTGATCATGCTGGCCGCGGTGATCGGCCTGTATGTGGTCGCCGGGAACTTCTCGCTCCAGGAGATCGCCGAGGCGCGGGCCAACGGCTCGCTGGACATGGCGACCAACACCGAACGCTGGCTGTTCCTGGGCTTCTTCTTCGCCTTCGCGGTGAAGGCCCCGCTGTGGCCGCTGCACACCTGGCTGCCCAACGCGATGGGGGAGGCCACCGCTCCGGTCGCCGTCCTCATCACGGCGGTCGTCGACAAGGTGGGCACCTTCGCGATGCTCCGCTTCTGCCTCCAGCTGTTCCCGGAGGCGTCGAAGTGGGCGACGCCCGCCATCCTCGTACTGGCGCTGATCAGCATCATCTACGGGGCACTGCTCGCCGTCGGCCAGCGGGACATCAAGCGGCTGGTGGCGTACGCGTCGATCTCGCACTTCGGGTTCATCATCATGGGCATCTTCGCGATGACCAGCCAGGGCCAGTCGGGCGCGACGCTGTACATGGTCAACCACGGAATCTCGACGGCCGCGTTGATGCTGGTGGCCGGCTTCCTGATCTCGCGGCGTGGCTCGCGGCTCATCGCGGACTACGGAGGCGTGCAGAAGGTCGCTCCGGTGCTCGCCGGGACCTTCCTGATCGGAGGCCTGGCGACCCTGTCGCTGCCGGGACTCGCGCCGTTCGTGAGCGAATTCCTGGTTCTGGTCGGCACGTTCGCGCGCTATCCGGTGATCGGCATCATCGCCACCTTCGGCATCGTCCTCGCCGCGCTGTACACCCTCGTCCTCTATCAGAGGACGATGACGGGCCCGGTGAAGCCCGAGGTGGCGGCGATGCCGGATCTCAGGGTGCGTGAACTCGTGGTCGTCGCCCCGCTGGTCGCGTTGCTGATCGTCCTGGGCGTCTACCCGAAGCCCGTCACGGACATCGTCAACCCGGCGGTCAAGCAGACCATGTCCGACGTAGAGCAGAAGGATCCTCAGCCCGAGGTGGAGGCGGCCAAGTGAGTACAGCAGTCGTCCACAGCCTGTGGACAACCGCGGCCGATCCGATCTCGAAGATCGAGTCGCCGAAGATCGAATACGGACAATTGTCGCCGACCCTGATCGTCGTCGGTGCGGCGGTGGTCGGGGTGCTGGTCGAGGCGCTTGTGCCGCGCAAGGCCCGCTACTACGTGCAGGTGTTCATCTCCGTAGTCGCGCTCGTCGCCGCCTTCGCTGCGGTCGTCGCGCTCGCGGCGGACGGATACGGCACGACCAAGGCCGGTATCGCGGCGATGGGAGCGATCGCCGTCGACGGGCCGGCGCTGTTCCTTCAGGGCACGATCCTGCTGGCCGGGCTGGTGGGCCTGTTCACCTTCGCCGAACGGAGGTTGGACCCGGCGGCGCACGGCAACCGGGTGGACTCGTTCGCCGCACAGGCGGCCTCCGTGCCGGGCAGCGACAGCGAAAAAGCCGCGGTCAAGGCGGGGTTCACCACCACCGAGGTGTTCCCCCTGCTGTTGTTCGCGATCGCGGGCATGCTGGTCTTCCCGGCGGCCAACGACCTGTTGACGCTGTTCATCGCCCTGGAAGTCTTCTCGCTGCCGCTGTACCTCCTGTGCGCGGTCGCCCGCCGCAAGCGGTTGATGTCGCAGGAAGCCGCGGTCAAGTACTTCCTGCTCGGCGCGTTCGCCTCCGCGTTCACGTTGTTCGGCATCGCGCTGCTGTACGGCTACGCGGGCTCGGTGTCGTACGCGACGATCGCGCAGGTCGTCGACGGCACGGTCACCAACATCACCCCGGCCCTCGCGGACACCATGGGCAACGACGCACTGCTGCTCATCGGCGCCGCGATGCTCGTGATGGGCCTGCTGTTCAAGGTCGGCGCGGTGCCGTTCCACATGTGGACGCCGGACGTGTACCAGGGCGCACCGACCCCGGTCACCGGATTCATGGCGGCGGCGACCAAGGTGGCCGCGTTCGGAGCGCTGCTCAGGCTCCTGTACGTCGTGCTGCCCGGCCTGCGCTGGGACTGGCGGCCGGTCATGTGGGCGGTCGCGATCGTCACCATGCTCGGCGGTGCGATCGTCGCGATCACGCAGACCGACATCAAGCGGCTGCTGGCGTACTCGTCGATCGCGCACGCGGGCTTCATCCTCGCGGGCGTCATCGCGACCACGCCGGACGGAGTGTCGTCCGTCCTCTTCTATCTGGCCGCCTACTCGTTCGTGACGATCGGCGCGTTCGCGGTGGTCACGCTCGTACGGGATGCCGGTGGTGAGGCGACGCACCTGTCCAAGTGGGCCGGTCTCGGGCGCCGTTCGCCGCTGGTGGCGGCCGTGTTCGCGGTGTTCCTGCTGGCCTTCGCCGGTATTCCGCTGACCTCCGGCTTCGCCGGGAAGTTCGCCGTGTTCAAGGCGGCGGCGGAGGGTGGCGCGGCCCCGCTGGTCGTGGTCGGCGTGATCTCGTCGGCGATCGCCGCGTTCTTCTACATCCGCGTCATCGTGCTGATGTTCTTCAGCGAACCGACGCCCGAGGGCCCGACCGTCGCCGTGCCGTCGGCGATGACGACGACGGCCATCGCGGTGGGCGTCGCCGTCACGCTGGTACTCGGTGTGGCACCGCAGTATTTCCTGGACCTGGCGAGCCAGGCGGGAGTGTTCGTGCGCTGACCGATCCGCACACACAACCGCCCGGCATCCCTGGTTTCGGGATGCCGGGCGGTTGTGTGTGCGGGGGCGACTGCCGGTTCACGGACCGGGGCGCGGTCACCGCGGACTGCCGGGCGATCACGAGAGGGGACGGGTGAAGCCTGTGGATAACTCCGGGACTGTCGGTGCGGGCGCCTATCGTGGACGCAGTGGTCGAGGCACGACGTACGGGGGCACGGCGATGGGTGGGACGGGCGGGATCGGTGGAATGACAGCGGTAGCCGAGAGTGAGGCTCTTGCCACGCTCCACAGGGTCTTCGGGTACGACGCTTTCCGCGGCGAGCAGGAAGCGGTCATCGAGCATGTCGTGGCCGGCGGAGACGCCGTCGTGCTCATGCCGACCGGCGGCGGCAAGTCGCTGTGCTACCAGATCCCGTCCCTGGTCAGACCGGGTACGGGAGTGGTCGTCTCGCCGCTCATCGCGTTGATGCAGGACCAGGTCGACGCGCTGCGGGCGCTCGGTGTGCGCGCCGGGTTCATGAACTCCACGCTGGACTTCGACGAGCGCCGGGTGGTCGAGGCCGAGTTCCTGGCGGGTGAGCTGGACCTGCTGTACCTGGCGCCGGAGCGCCTGCGGCTGGACTCCACCCTCGACCTGCTCTCCCGCGGCAAGATCGCCGTCTTCGCGATCGACGAGGCGCACTGCGTGTCCCAGTGGGGCCACGATTTCCGCCCCGACTATCTGGCCCTCTCCCTGCTCGGCGAGCGCTGGCCGGACGTCCCGCGGATCGCGCTCACGGCCACGGCCACGCACGCGACCCACCAGGAGATCACCCAGCGGCTGAACATGCCGACGGCCCGCCACTTCGTGGCGAGCTTCGACCGGCCCAACATCCAGTACCGGATCGTCCCGAAGGCCGACCCCAAGAAGCAGCTGCTGAGCTTCCTGCGCGAGGAGCACCCGGGGGACGCGGGCATCGTGTACTGCCTGTCCCGCAAGTCGGTGGAGTCGACGGCCGAGTTCCTGAGCCGCAACGGCGTCGAGGCGGTGCCCTACCATGCGGGCCTGGACGGGGGCACGCGCGCGGCGCACCAGTCCCGGTTCCTGCGGGAGGACGGCCTGGTCGTGGTGGCGACCATCGCCTTCGGGATGGGCATCGACAAGCCGGACGTACGGTTCGTCGCGCACCTGGATCTGCCGAAGTCGGTGGAGGGGTACTACCAGGAGACAGGACGTGCGGGTCGAGACGGACTGCCGTCCAACGCCTGGATGGCGTACGGGCTCAACGACGTCATACAGCAGCGCAAGCTGATCCAGTCGGGCGAGGGTGACGAGGCGTTCCGGCGACGGGCCGCCGCCCACCTGGACTCCATGCTGGCGCTGTGCGAGACGGCGCAGTGCCGCCGGGCACAGCTCCTCGCCTACTTCGGTCAGGACCCCGATCCGGTGGGCTGCGGCAACTGCGACACGTGCCTGACTCCGCCGGAGACATGGGACGGCACCGTCGCGGCGCAGAAGGCGCTGTCGACGGTGGTGCGGCTCCAGCGGGAGCGCGGGCAGAAGTTCGGCGCGGTGCAGATCGTCGACATCCTGCTGGGAAAGCGCACCGGCAAGGTGATCCAGTTCGACCACGACCAGCTGTCCGTCTTCGGTATCGGCGAGGACCTGTCCGAAGGCGAATGGCGAGGCGTCGTACGGCAGTTGCTGGCACAGGGGCTGCTCGCGGTCGAGGGGGAGTACGGCACTCTGGTGCTCACCGAGGCGAGCGGGGCGGTACTGCGGCGGGAGCGAGAGGTGCCGCTGCGCAAGGAGCCGAAGAAGCCGGCGTCCGCGCGCACCACGTCCTCCTCGTCCGGCCGGGGAGAGCGCAAGCCCAAGGCGGCCGCGGCCGAGCTGCCCGGCGAACTGCTGCCCGCCTTCGAGGCGCTGCGCGCCTGGCGCGCCGAACAGGCCCGCGAGCAGGGCGTCCCGGCATACGTCATCTTCCACGACGCCACACTCCGGGAGATCGTCACGGTTTGGCCGACGTCCGTGCGGGGGCTGGGCGGCATCACCGGGGTCGGTGAGAAGAAGCTCGCCACGTACGGGGAGGGCGTCATCGCGGTACTGGCCTCGCTGGAGGGCGGGCCGTCCGGCTCCGCTCCGGCGGCCGCCGACACGGCGAGAGACGACGACCACTGGCCCGAGATGGACGCGGAACCGGAACCGGACGACTGGATATGACGGTCTGGGCCGTCGGCTCTCAGCGGTCGGCCGCCGGCCGCCTGCGGGGTCGGCCGACGGCCCTCCTCACAGGGCCCGGACCGCGTACGCCCTGACGTCCGCGTCAGAGTCCGACGTGACCGTGGCGAGAGCCGCGCGGGCCTCCTCGGTGTGGCGGTGCCGGGTCAGGGCCAGCACGGCGGCCTTGCGGACGTCGGCGTTCGGGTCCGCGAGAGCCTTGGTCAGGGCGGGCACGGCCACTTCCGGCTCGGTGGTGGACAGCGCCGTGGCGGCACCGGACCGCACCTGCCAGGCCGGATCGGCCAGGGCGGTCACGGCGCGGGCGGCGAGCGGGGCCGGGCAGCCGGTGGTCCCCAGCGCGGTGTAGGCGGCACCGCGGACAAGGGCGTCCCAGTCCAAGGTGAGCCGGTCCAGGGCGCTGTTGGGGAGCTCCCGGTCCACCGTCGGGAGGGTGGTCGCGCCGACGCCGGCCAGCGCCTTGGCCACGGCGACGCGAACCTCACGGGAGGCGTCGACGGCGGCCCGTGCCAGAGGGGGCACCGCGTCGACCGAGACGAGTGCGCGCACGGCCTCGATGCGGACGGCGATGTCGGGGTCGTCCAGGGCGACGGCGAACACGTCGGTGTCGCCCAGCCGTAGGGCGCGCAGTACGTCGAGGGCGGCGGCGCGGACGACGGGGTCGGCCTCGGTGAGCGCCTCGGTGAGGGCGTCCCGCAGGGCGGGTTCGGGCGGGAGGGTCTCGACGAGCTCGCGCAGGGAGGCTGCCGCGGCCGAGCGGACGCCGGCGTCGGGGTCGGAGAGGGCACCGGCCAGCGCCTGTCCGGTGCCGGAGGGCGCGGTCTCCGAGAGGACGGTGACCGCCGTTCGGCGTACTGAGGGATCGGGGTCGGTCAAGTAGGGCTTGACGAGGGCGAGTTCGGGCTCCTCCTCGGCGAGGGTCAGCAGTTCCAGGAGCCTGGGTGAGGCGGTGTCGCGCGGGCTGTCCAGGGACTCGGCAACGCGCGGGGACGTGGGCTCTGTCGCCACCAGCGGCACGTCCCGCGCCCCGGCCGTGGCCACGTGCTCGGGACGGATCTCGCCGAGATGCCGGGAGGGGCCGCCGGTCGGGGTGAACTCCTCGATCGGGACCAGATACGGAGCCACGGGACGGGCCGTGAACTCCATCGCACCAGAGGGGGACTTGTGCAGATCGAGATGGTGGAACCAGGACGCGTCGTCACGCCGGGGGTGGTCGAGGCGCTCGTGATAGAGGCCCCAGCGGGACTCAGTGCGGGCCAGGGAGGCGCGCGCGGCCATCTCCGCGCAGTCGCGGATGAAGGAGACCTCGGCGCACCGCATCAGCTCGTGCGGGTTGTGGGCTCCCATCGAGGCGATGTCCTCGCGCATCCGCTCGAAGGCCTCCAGGGCCAGCGAGAGGCGGGCGCCCGACTTCGGCGGGGCCACGTAGTCGTTCACGAAGCGGCGCAGTTTGTACTCGACCTGGGTCTGCGGCGGGCCGTCCGGGTTGCGCAGCGGGCGGTAGATCAGCTCGTGCGCCTCGCGGAGCTGGTCGAGGGGCAACTCCCCTTCGTACGGCGTGTACCGGGACGCGTCCGCGCCCGCCAGGTCGCCGAAGACGAACGCGCCGATCATGTAGTTGTGCGGGACGCAGGCCAGATCGCCGGCGGCGTACAGGCGGGGCACGGTCGTACGGGCGTGGTCGTCGACGCGGACGCCGGAGGCCGAGTGGCCGCCGCACAGGCCGATCTCGGAGATGTGCATCTCGACGTCATGGGTGCGGTAGTCGTGACCGCGGCCGGAGTGGAAGGTGCCGCGGGTCGGCCGCTCCGTGGAGTGCAGGATCGACTCCAGGGCCGAGAGCGACTCCTCCGGAAGGTGGCTCAGCTTGAGGTACACCGGGCCCCGGTCCGAGGCCACCTCGGCCGCGAACTCGGCCATCATCTGCCCGGACCAGTAGTCGGAGTCGACGAAGCGTTCGCCGTGCCGGTTGACCTGGTAGCCGCCGAAGGGGTTGGCGACGTAGGCGCAGGCCGGGCCGTTGTAGTCCTTGATCAGCGGGTTGATCTGGAAGCACTCGATGCCGGTCAGCTCGGCGCCCGCGTGGTAGGCCATGGCGTAGCCGTCGCCCGCGTTGGTCGGGTTCTCGTACGTGCCGTACAGGTAGCCGGAGGCGGGCAGACCGAGGCGGCCGCAGGCACCGGTCGCAAGGATCACCGCGCCGGCGCGGACCGAGACGAACTGCCCTGTACGGGTGTTGAAGCCCGCGGCTCCTACGGCCCGACCCTGAGCCGTCAGCACCCGCACCGGCATCACCCGGTTCTCGATGCGGATCCGTTTGCGCATCTCGCGCCGCCGCAACTGCCGGTACAGGACCTTCTTGACGTCCTTGCCCTCCGGCATGGGCAGCACGTACGAGCCGGAGCGATGGACCTGCCGGACCGCGTACTCGCCGTGCTCGTCCTTCTCGAACTTCACGCCGTACGACTCCAGGCGCTGCACCATCGCGAAGCCGTGGGTCGCGGTCTGGCGGACGGTGGACTGGTCGACGATGCCGTCGTTGGCGCGGGTGATCTCGGCGACGTAGTCGTCGGGTTCGGCGCGGCCGGGGATGACCGCGTTGTTGACGCCGTCCATGCCCATGGCGAGGGCGCCGGAGTGGCGGACGTGGGCCTTCTCCAGGAGCAGCACGTCCGCGCCGTGCTCGGCGGCGGTCAGTGCGGCCATGATGCCGGCGGTGCCGCCGCCGATGACGAGGACGTCGCAGCTGATCTCCTCGGCGTCGGTGAGGGCCGGAATCTGCACAGGGGTGTCCACCGGGGTGCCTTTCACGTACCGAGTGAGCTGAGGACGTCGCGGCGCAGCGCCACGCGGGCCGGGTCGTGGCGGGCGGTGCGGTCGCGCGGGCGCGGCACATCGCGCACGGAGACCGGCCGGCCGGTGCCGAGCAGCGCCACCCGGTCGCCGAGGAACAGCGCCTCGTCCACGTCGTGGGTGACGAACACGACGGTCGCGCCGGTGCCCCGCAACACCTCCACCAGCAGCTCCTGCATGCCGGCCCGGGTCTGGGCATCGAGGGCGCCGAAGGGCTCGTCCATGAGGACGGCGCGCGGGCTGCCGGCCAGGGCGCGGGCGAGCTGTGCGCGCTGGCGCTGGCCGCCGGAGACGCGGTGCGGCAACTGCCGTGCCTGCGCGGTGAGTCCGACGCGGGTGAGCCAGGAGTCGGCCTGGGCGCGGCGTTCGGCTCGTGGCAACCCCTTGATGGCGAGCGGAAGTTCGAGGTTGGCGCGCAGGGTGCGCCAGGGCAGCAGGGCATCCTCCTGGAAGACCAGCGCGCGGTCGGCGGACGGGCCGGGCAGCGGCTTCCCGTCCTGCTCGACCGAGCCGGCGAGCGCGGGCAGCAGGCCGGCGAGCGTGCGCAGCAAGGTCGACTTGCCGCAGCCCGAAGGACCGACGACGGTGAGGATCTCGCCGGCCGCCACGTCCAGGTCGAGATGGGTCAGGACCGGGGCACCGGGCCGGCCGAGCGTGGCGGCGCGGAGGGTGAGCCGGGTGCCGGGCGCGGCCTGCGCCTGCGCCGACGCATCGGCGAGGGTCTCAGACGAGGTGCTCATCACGTGCCTCCTCGGCCTCGGTCTTCGTGAGTACGGGGGCGGCGGACGCGGCGGCGGCCCGGGGTGTCCGGGGCCGGGCGCCGGGGACGTACGACGTGCGCGGCAGCCAGCGGGTCAGACGGCGGCCCAGGAGTTCCACGAGCGTGGAGGTGACCCAGCCGAGCACGCCGATCGTGACCATGCCGACGAACACGCCCGGGTAGTCGACGACCGTGTAGTCCTGCCAGGTGCGGTATCCGACGCCGTACTGGCCGGAGATCATCTCGGCGGAGATCACACAGATCCACGAGACGCCGATGCCGACCGACAGGCCGCCGAAGATGCCGGGCAGGGCGCCCGGCAGGACGACCGAGCCGAGGATCCTCCACCGGCCGCCGCCCATGGTGAGAACTGCCTCCTCCCATACGGGAGTCAGGGCGCGGACCGCGTGCCGGGTGGAGACCAGTACGGGGAAGAAGGCTGCCGTGCAGGTGATGAAGACGATGCCCTGTTCGTTGGAGGGGAAGAGGAGGATCGCGACGGGGACGAGGGCGATCGCCGGGATCGGGCGGATCACTTCGAGGACCGGGCCGAGGAGGTCCTCGGCCAGCCGGGAGCGGGCCACGAGCACGCCGGTGGCCACGCCCAGGACGGCGGCGAGCAGGAAGCCGGTGAGGATGCGGGTGAGGCTGTCGGTGAGGTCCGTCCAGTAGTCGGGGCCGGTCACACGGTCGGCGAAGGCTCGGGCCACGTCCGCGACGGTGGGGAACTGCGAGAAGCGCAGCCACAGGTCGACGTTCAGGCTGGTCAGCAGCTGCCAGAGGCCGAGGGCGGCAGCCAGGGCGGACACCCGCAGCGCATACCGGGTCACGACGCCCGCTCCAGCGCGTCGGCGTATGTGATGACGCGGGCGCCTCCGTGACCGGCGACGTACGCCTGCGCGGTTGCCGGTACGACAAAGGGGAGGAGCCGGCCGCCGTCGGCCACCCACACCGCTTTGTCGGCGAACCACAGGGTGCCGGTGGTGGCGTCGGGGACGTAGGCGGCGCGGGTGCCGTCCTTGTGCTGGGCGACGTAACTCAGCAGCTCGGCAGGGGACTTGAAGCTTCGCGTGTCCTCGGCGCCCTTGGGCCAGACCTCGCTCGCCGCGGGTGCGGGCGTGGCGGCGAGGCGCTTCGCATAGTCCGCGCCGAGGGCCTTCCTGACGTACTGGTCGTCGACGAAGGAGTCGACGTCCACATCGCCGGTCAGCTTCGCCGACTTGAGGACCGCGACGTCGTCCTTCAGGACGGAGACCAGCTGGGGCTTGATCGCCGGGTCGAAGGTGGCGATGCCGTGGGCGCCGTTGTAGAGGTAGACGACCTCGGCGGGCAGGCCGGTGGCCTCGGCGACCTTCTCGGCAGCGGCAACGGGGTGGTCTTCGACGTAGTCGGTGGCCTCCGCCTGTGCCTTGAGGAAGGCCTCCAGGACGGCGGGCCGCTGCTGGGCGAAGTCCTCGCGGGCGGTGACGCCGTGGAAGGTGGGGAGGTTCAGCTGGGCGCCGTCGTACAGGGCCTTCGCCTTGCCCTGGTAGGCGAGCAGGCCCGGCCAGGCGACGAACTGCGAGAGGGCGTCCGCGCTGCCGGAGGAGAGGGCCGAAGCGCCCACCGCGGGCTGCTGGTTGAGCTTCTCAATGTCCTGGTCGGGGTCGATGCCGGCGCGCTGGAGGGCTCGTACGAGGGTGCCGTCGGCGGCCGAACCGACGCTTGTCGACACCTTCTTGCCGCGCAGGTCGGCGAGGGAGGCCAGTTCGGAGTCCGGGGAGGTGACGATGGTGTTGAGGCCGCCGCGGAGGTTGTAGCCGGTGACGGAGACGAGGTGGGTGGGCTTGCCGAGTTGCTTGCCCCGGGCGGCGTTGATGAGGAGCGGGAAGTCGCCCATCGAGCCGATGTCGATCTTCCCCGCGGTCATCTGGGCCGTGATGGGGGCGCCGGTGGCGTAGTCCTGCCAGTTCACCTTGTAGGTGGTGCCGTCGTGAAGGGAGTTCAGCTGTTTCTCGAAGGAGCCGAGGGAGCGCAGCAGGGTTCCGGCCGTGACCGTGTTGATGGTCTTGGACTGGTAGCCGATGGTGACGGTGACCGTGGAGCCGTCGCCCGCCTCGGCGCTGCCGCCGCAGGCCGTCAGGGGCGCCAGCAGCAGGATTGCCGCGGCAACTGCTTTGTGTTTCATGCGAGTTCGAGGCCTCTCACCGGAGCAGATAGGGCATGTTGACCGTGACGGCTCCGGTGGGACAGCGGGCCGCGCACGGACCGCAGTACCAGCATTCGTCGACGTGCATGTAGGCCTTGCCGCTGCTCTCATTGATGGCGAGGGAGTCCAGCGGGCACATGTCCACACAGAGCGTGCAGCCGTCGATGCACTTCGACTCGTCGATGGTCACGGGCACGTCGGCCCGCTGGGGCGCCAAGGGCATGGCTGTCTCCAGGAAACGAGGCAAGCAGGGGTCAGAGGGAGCGGTGCAGCAGGCCGCCCATCGTGATGCGGTCGCCGCGGAAGCGGATGAACTCCAGGTCGACGGGGCGGCCGTCGGCCAGGTGCGTGAGGCGTTCCAGCATCAGGACGGCCGTGCCGCGCGGGGCTTCGAGTACGGCGGCGGAGTGGGCGTCCGCGTTCACCGCCTCCAGGGTGATCTCCGCGTGGCCGAGGTGCTGTCCGGTGATCGTCTCCAGCAGGCGGAAGACGTCGGTGTTCTCCAGGTCGGCGCCGAGCAGGTCGGTGCCGATGTCCAGGGGGATGTACGTGAGGTCCAGGGAGAGGGGGAGGGCATTGAGGCGGCGCAGGCGTTCGATGTAGAGGACGTCGGTGCCGGGTGGGATGTGCAGGCGTTCGGCCACGGGCGTGGGCGCCGGGGCGGGGCCCATCGTGCGGACCTCGTTGGTGACCCGGCCGTGTTCGAGGAGGGTTTCCGCGAGGCCCATCAGGCGGTCGAGACCGTGCGGGTATTTCTGGGCGACGACCACTGTGCCGACGCCGGGGAGGCGTTCTACCAGGCCTTCCGCGCGGAGTAGATCCAGGGCTTGGCGGACCGTGTTGCGGGAGGCCCGGTAGTCGGCGGCGAGGGTGGACTCGTGGGGGAGGGTGCCGTCCGGGAAGCCGCCGGTGAGGAGCTGGTGGCGGAGGAGGTCGGCGAGTTGGCGGGCCTGGTCCGCGCGCAGCCGACGCCGCGCGCGGTGGGCGGCGACGGTGGTCGCGCCCTGGCCGGCGTGGTCTCGGATGCGGTCGGAGGGGGGCATGTTTTGAACCATAGCGATCCGGTAGGGAAAGCTGTGTTGCGTGAATGTTGCGCCACCGGGGGCTCCGCCGGGTTGGCCGTTGAGCTGGGGTTTCTGGAGGGTTCGGGGGAGATCTGCCACCCGGGCTTGAGGCTTGCCCGGGGTGAGGGCTGGGCGGGGGTGGGTTGCGCAGCCCGGCGATGGCGGGGTGCCGCCTGCGCCCACCCGTGCCGCCCTAGGCGGCACGAATGCCCGCAGCTGTGCGGGGAGGCAGCGCCCACCCGCAGCGGCGGCGCCATGCGACTCACCGCGACTGCGACATACCTAGGGGCGCGGGGAACTGCGCGACCAGCCCCCACCGGCCCGCAGCCGAACGACGGCCCCCACCGGCCCGCAGCCGAACGACGGCCCCCTACGCCAGCGTCGACAACCCCGGGCCGAAGACGATCAGCAGCGGCAGCAATGGCACTAGCGCGGCCGTGGCCGTCGCAAGTGCCCGGTGCCGGCGGCCGAGCCGTGGCCGCGGTTCGAGCAGACGGTCCACACGCTCGCCCAGCAGGCGATGGCTGGACGCACAGGAGAGGACGCCGCGGTGTTGGTTGAGCTCGATCAGCGCCAGCGCGGTGGTCAGATGGCCGCACCGGCGGGACGCCGTGTCGTCCGCGGCGAGTTCGACCAGGCGATGGGTCTGGTCACAGAAGTGGGCGAACAACGGGATGCGGGGGAATCCGGTGGCCAGCGCGGTGGACAGGTGCAGCAGCCAGTCGTGGTGGGCGCGGGCGTGGTCGCGTTCATGGGTGAGGACGGCGTCGAGCTGGTGGTCCGTGAGGCGGTGCAGGGCGCCGGTGGTGACGACCAGCTGGGGCGGGTTGCCGGGCATCCACCAGGCGTCCGGGTACTCGTCCTCCAGGACCAGAAGGGGACCGCGCGCGGCGGCACCCAGCCCGGCCGGCAGTTCCGGGGCGCGTTCACGCAGGTGCGCTCGGGTCTGGCCGCGACGCCTGCGGGCCTCCACCAGCTCGCGGGCGAGCATCGCCGTCGTCCAGGCGGCACCGCAGGCCAGCAGCAGGGTGAGGGCGGCAGCCCAGGCCGGGGCCGTGGAGAGGTCGTACGCGGCGGTCACCGACGGCGGCGCCGGGGCGAACACATGGTCGCGGACGGTGTGGAAGACGGCGGCCGCGCCCAGCACGAGGGCCGTCAGACAGCACAGCAGCACGGTGGCGACCAGGCACTGCCACACCCACAGCCCGACCACGGGTTCCCGCTCCGGCCACAGGGCCCGGGTCAGCGTACGCGGAACCGGCACGGCGGCCGTGAGGGCGACGACGCTCAGCAGGAGCAGGCAGACAGTCATGCCAAGGGCTCCGGATCCTGGTCGGGAAGGGTGCGGCTACTCGTTGTGCGGTACGGGTGGCACTTGCTGTGCGGTACGGGGGCGGACGGCGCGACGGGCGCGTCGGGCACGTCGCCCGCCGTAAGTATGACGGCGATGGCCGCCCGCGTCATGGGCCAACCGTCACCCGACTCCCGCCCGGGTCATGGACGGTCGCCGCCCGATCCCCGGCCGAGTCCGGGACAGCCGTCACCCGATCCCCGCGTCAGCTCCCCGCCACAATCCTCCCGACAACCTCCCCCAGCCCCACCCGAACCCCGTCCGCCCCCGGCGCCCACGCCGACAGCGTCACCACATCCCCGTCCTCCAGGAACGTCCGCTTGCCGTCGGGGAGTTCGAGGGTGTCGCGGCCGTTCCAGGTCAGTTCCAGGAGGGAGCCGCGTTCGGACTCCGTGGGGCCGCTGACCGTGCCGGATCCGTACAGGTCGCCGGTGCGCAGGGAGGCGCCGTTGACGGTCATGTGGGCCAGTTGCTGGGCGGCCGTCCAGTACATGGTGGAGAAGGGGGGCTCGGAGATCACGTGGCCGTTGACGGCGACCGAGATGCGCAGGTCGTAGCCGCCGGGCTCCACGTCGGACGCGGTGTCGTCCAGATACGGCAGCAACGCGTGCGTGCGCTCCGGCGGCGCCGTCCGTGCCTCCTCCAGCGCTTCCAGCGGTGTGATCCACGCCGACACCGAGGTGGCGAAGGACTTGCCGAGGAACGGGCCGAGGGGGACGTACTCCCAGGCCTGGATGTCGCGCGCGGACCAGTCGTTGAGGAGGCACAGGCCGAAGACGTGGTCCCGGAAGTCGCCAAGACCCACCGGTCGGCCCATCCGCGACGGCGCACCCACAACGAAGCCGACCTCCGCCTCGATGTCCAGGCGGACGGACGGGCCGAAGACAGGCGCGGGGTCGGCAGGGGACTTGCGCTGGCCGGACGGTCGTACCACGTCCGTGCCCGAGACCACCACCGTGCCGGAGCGGCCGTGGTAGCCGATCGGCAGATGCTTCCAGTTGGGGGTCAGGGAGTCGGGGGCGTCGGGGCGGAAGATACGGCCGACGTTCCGGGCGTGGTTCTCGGAGGCGTAGAAGTCGACGTAGTCCGCGACCTCGAAGGGCAGGTGCAGGGTCACGGAGGACAGGGGGTGGAACAGCGGCTCGATGGTCTCGCGGTGGGACGGGACCGTCAGCCATGCCGTGAGGGCGCGCCGTACGTCCGACCAGGTGGTGCGGCCCGCGGCCAGCAGCGCGTCGAGGGTCGGCCGGGCGAGCAGGGGGGCGTACGGCGAGCCGAGCGCGTGCGCCGCCGCGCCCGCGTCGAGGACGTGGTCGCCGAGCCGGACACCGACCCTGCGCTCGGCGGTACCGGCGGGGGAGAAGACACCGTACGGAAGGTTGTGCGGGCCGAAGGGGTCGCCCTCGGGGACATCGAAGGGGGGCATGGGTGCTGCCTCGCTCTCGTGCGGTCCGTATGCCGGCTGTGTCATGCGGTCGCGGCACACGTTACGGGTGCGTTGCCCGCCGGGGGAGGCGCAGGTCAGCGAGGTCACGAAGTCGTCGAGGAGCCGGCCGGCGTCAAGATCTCAACGAGGCCCGGTTCACGGGGTGTTCGGGGCGCCGGGGGCGCATGTGTGCGCGGGAGGCGTCCGGTTCACGTCGAGTCGGTCAGGGATTCTGTCCGTATTCTCTGATCATGGCCGCACCCACCGCATATTCACTCATCGCCACTGACCTGGACGGCACGCTGCTCCGGGGCGATGACACGCTCTCCGACCGGTCGCTCGCCGCGATTGCGCAGGTGGCGGCGTTCGGCGCCCGGCACTTGGTGGTGACGGGGCGGCCGGCCCCGAGAGTGCGGCCGTTGCTCGACATCCTCGGCTGCGGGGGGCTCGCGGTGTGCGGACAGGGCGCGCAGGTGTACGACGCCGGCGCGGACCGTCTGCTGTGGTCCGTCACCCTGGACCGGGAGCTGGCCGAGACCGCGCTGGGCAAGATCGAGGCCGAGGTCGGGCAGGTGTACGCAGCCGTCGACCAGGACGGCGTCGAAGGGCTCACGCTCATCGAACCGGGGTACCTGATGCCGCACCCGACCCTGCCCGCCGTACGCGTCGGGCGCCGCGACGACCTGTGGTGCGCGCCCATCAGCAAGGTGCTGCTGCGCCATCCCGCCCTGTCCGACGACGAGTTGGCGGCGACGGCGCGATCGGTGGTGGGTTCTCTCGCGACGGTCACCATGTCGGGGCCCGGGACCGTCGAACTCCAGCCATGCGGAGTGACCAAGGCGACCGGTCTCGCGCTGGCCGCCGAGCACCTGGGGCTGGGGCCTCAACAGACCATCGCCTTCGGGGACATGCCCAACGACATTCCCATGTTCGACTGGGCGGCTCGTGGCATTGCCATGGCAAATGCCCATCCCGAACTCAAGGCGGTGGCCGACGAGGTCACCCTGTCGAACGAGGACGACGGCATTGCCGTCGTCCTCGAACGACTCTTCCCGAAGGGGTAGTTCTCCGTACCCGTCGAGGAATCGGCGCGCGTCGGGGACTCAGTACGCGCCGAAGACGTTGTCGATCGAGCCGTACCGCTGGAACGCGTAGTTGCAGGCGGCGGTGATGTTCGCGACCGGGTCGTACGAGTCGAACGACGTGCCGGCCACGTGGTAGGCCTGGAAGGTCGGGTCGATGACCTGGAGGAGGCCCTTCGACGGGGTGCCCGCGGCGGCGTTGGAGTCCCAGTTGTTGATGGCGTACTGGTTGCCCGAGGACTCCCGCATGATGTTGCGGTAGATGCCGTCGTAGGACCCGGGGATGCCGTTCTGCGCCATCACCTGGAGGGACGCCTGGATCCAGCCGTCGAGGGTGTCGGAGTAGCCCAGCGAGGTGGCGGTGGTCACGGTCGGGGTGGCCGCGGAGGCGCTGGTCGCGCCGACGATCGGCAGCGCGAGCACGGCGACGCCGGTGCCGGCGACGGCGATGGCGCGGGTGACTCGGGCGGTTCTGGTGCGGCGGTGCTTTCCGGCTGCGGACATGGCGAAGTTCCTCTCCGGCGCCTGCGAGGTGAGCTGTCGGGTTCGGGCTGGGAGGTGCCCGGCCACACCCTCACGGGCGTGACTTGACCCCAAGCCGTTCCGTCGTGATCTCCGGTCCGGCGGCTTACCTGGGTCCCCCGCTCCTGCCGTGCGGTGAGTTCGTCAACGGGTCGTTCGGGCGGCGGCAGGATTCGGCGTCCGCCCGACAGGCCGGGAACGTATGCGAGAGCACATGTCCGGAACAAGTACCGGATTCACACATCGCACCTATTGACCTTGGTCTGAGGTGAATGCGGCGCTTGATCCTTTGCGGTCGCCAAGCCCAACTGGCCGCAAAGAAAAGGCGGATCCGCTCATATCTGTGTGATTGCCGTGCGGGCCCGGACGTGAGTCAAGTCACGTCGGTGCGCAAGAATGGCAAATCGGGCAATCGGGCCAAGAGGGTTTAATTAACCGGCCGTTCGCGGGATGCGCTTCTCCCACGTCCGGTGGAAGAGGACCTGGCCGCCCTCCGTGCAGATCACTTCGTCGGAGGTGATGAAGTCGTCCCCCTCGCAGCTGATCTCCGAGCGGGTGCGGACCGTGGTGTCCCAGGCCGACTCCGGGCGGTGCAGCCGGATCGACCAGTCCGAGCGGGTACGGGCCGAGAGCGGATCCGTCTCCTCGATCGTGTACGTCTCCAGCGCGTCCTCGGTGAACTCGAGGCCGTCGGGGTACACGCGCGTGCCGCCGTACCGCGGGTCGACCTCCAGGCGCCACGAGCCCCGGGCGACATCCCGCACCACCAGGCGCTCGGGGCGCGGCTCATCGAGCGTGGCGGGGCTCCATCCACCAGCGGCCACGCCGTGGGTGACCCCCAGCGGCTCGGCCTGCTCGGGCTCCTCGAAACGGACATTCCGGTCCACTTCCTGCTTCCGTACGGGTAGTTCGAGGGAACTGCCCGCCGGGTCGAGGGTGAAGCCGGCCGCGGAGTCGGGCTGCGGCCAGATCCACGGCCAGTACGCGGAGGAGACGGCGAGCCGGATGCGATGGCCGGGCGGGAAGGCGTGACCGATGCCGTTCAGCTCGAAGGTCACGTCCTCGGTGGCACCCGGCGTCCACGGCACGGCCCGGTCGCGCCCCTGCCGCGCCGACAGGTTCAGCACCCCGCGCGTGACCAGGGTCGACGAGCCGTCCGGGGCCACGTCGCAGACCCGGGCGATCACCTGGCCGCGCGGGACGTCCGAGGTCAGCCGCAGCGTCACCCGCGGCCGCCCCAGCACCCACGTCGCCTCGGCCACCGGGAACTCGAAGCACACCGACCGCGCGTCCTCCTCCCGCTGGTCCGGCGGCAGGTCGGCATCGTTGCCGAAGGGGAAGAAACGCCCGGCGTCGATCCCGGTGTGCATCGGCGACCGTACGAGAACGGGGGCGCCCTGACAGCCGTACGACACTGTCGTGATGTTGGGGGAGGGCCAGGCGGGCTCGCCGACCCAGCGGCCGGGCAGGGTGTCGTAGAGCGTGGCCGGGGGGTGGGAGTCGGTGACGTAGGCGCGCAGCAGGGGCTCGGGGAGTCGCCCCTCGCCCTTCAGCCAGTGGTCCCACCAGCGCAGCGTCTCCTGGAGGAAGCCGATCGCCGGGCCGGGTGGCAGGCCGCGGTCGGGGTACTGGTGCGACCAGGGGCCGATCAGGCCCCGTACGCGATCGGAGGGAAGGTGCTCGACGAGCCGCAGCACCGTGTCGCGGTACGGGTCGTGCCAGCCGCCCACCGCGAGGACCGCCGCCTTGAGCGCGCCGTAGTCCTCGCAGACGCTGCTACGGCTCCAGTAGCGGTCCCGGGTCTGGTGGGCGAGCCAGGTGTGGATGAAGGGTTCGACGGCCTCCAGGCGCTCGACCCACATGTCGCGCCAGGCCTCGCCGGCGTACCGCGGATCGGGCGGGCGGGAGACGAAGGCGAGCATGGTGGCGGCCCAGGCGTGCATGTCGACCGCGAGGACGGAACCTCCCATGTAGTGCACGTCGTTGTCATAGCGATCGTCCGTGGAGCAGACCGTGACGATCGCCTTGAGCGGCTCGGGAGCGAGGGCCGCGATCTGGAGGGAGTTGAAGCCGCCCCAGGAGATGCCGAACATGCCCACTTTGCCGTCGCACCAGGGCTGCGCCGCCAGCCAGTTGACCACCTCGACCCCGTCGGCCAGCTCCGTCACCGAGTACTCGTCGCCCGGCACGCCCTCGCTGTTGCCGTGCCCGCGCACGTCGACGTGGACGGAGGCATAGCCGTGGCCCGCGTACCAGGGGTGGCGCTGGAAGTCGCGCGGGGCCGTCCAGTCGGTCAGGCGGTACGGGAGGTATTCCAGGAGCGCCGGTACGGGCTCGTCGGTCAGCGGGCGCCACACGCGCGCGTACAGCAGGGTCCCGTCCGACAGCGGGATGCGGAGGTCGTCGTGGGTCGTCTCGTAGGGGAAGGACGTACGGATGTGCATGCTCATCGCAGTGACCTCGGTGGACGGGGTGCATGGTGCGGCGCAACCTCCGCGCCGGAGAGTGTGAGCAGGCTTTTCGGCTGGCCGAAGAAGGCGGTGTCGTCCTCGGGAGGCGGTTGGCTGCCGGGCTCGGCATCGACGGTGGTTCCGGACACGCTCCACTACTTCCGGGTAAGTCGATAGATATCCATTCTTTTCAGATGATCGAAAACATACCGGTCGTGATCCGATACCGCCCGTGCTGCACGGGTGGGCGGCATCGGTGATCGAAAGATGACCGGATACGCTGACACGAGTGATGGCAGCGACCTATCGACAAGCCGTGTAACCGCAGTAGACACCAGCAGACAGGAGACCCCTCGTGACCGTCGTCGGGCCGTTCGGGCTGAGCGTGCGGGACCAGGCTCTGGAAGCCGATGTCCAGGCCGGATTGGCGGCTGTCGAGGAAGGGTTGCTCGAAGCCACCAAGAGCGAGGTCCCGTTCATCACGGAGGCCGCGCAGCATCTGGTCCGGGCCGGGGGCAAGCGGTTCCGGCCACTGCTCGTGATGCTCGCCGCGCAGTTCGGAGACCCGTATGCGCCGGGGGTCGTGCCGTCCGCGGTGGTCGTCGAGCTGACCCACCTGGCGACGCTGTACCACGACGACGTGATGGACGAGGCGGCCGTACGGCGCGGGGTGCCCAGCGCGAACGTCCGCTGGGGCAACTCGGTCGCGGTCCTCACCGGTGACTTCCTGTTCGCCCGGGCCTCGCACACTCTCGCCGATCTCGGTCCGGAGGCGGTGCGGGTACAGGCCGAGGCGTTCGAGCGGCTGGTGACCGGACAGATCCTGGAGACGGCCGGACCGACGGACGGTCGGGATCCGGTCGAGCACTACTTGGACGTCCTGGCCGGGAAGACCGGGTCGTTGGTCGCGGTGTCGTGCCGGTTCGGGGCGATGATGTCGGGCGCCGACGAGACGGTGGTCGACGTGCTGACGCAGTACGGGGAGCGGCTGGGAGTCGCCTTCCAGCTCGCCGACGACGTGCTGGACATCGCCTCCGACGCGCGCGAGTCCGGGAAGACGCCCGGGACGGACCTGCGCGAGGGGATTCCGACGCTTCCGGTGCTGCGGCTGCGCGAGCGGGCGGCCCGGCTGGGGCTGGCCGAGGATGTCGCGCTGAGCGAACTGCTGGACTCCGACCTGAGCGACGACGCGCGACTCGCGGAGGCGTTGGCGGGGTTGCGTGGGCATCCGGCGCTGGAGCAGGCGCGGCGGGACACGGTGCGGTACGCGGAGGACGCGCGGGCGGCTCTTGCTCCGTTGCGGGAGTGCGATGCGAAGGCGGCGTTGGTGGAGTTGTGCGACGCCGTGGTGCATCGGGCCGGTTAGATCTCGTCCCCCGAGCGGCGCCGACCGACACGGACAGACGTACGTGATACAGGTCACAGTTCTGGACTGAGTCCAAATTAAGATCCCCTCCGTATTCATGCCCAGAAGCTGACGCAGGGGGCGTCGGCTGCATTACGGGGAGAAAAAAGAAAATGGGCATGAACGCGACGTTCTCAACGCGCCGTAAGAGCCTGATCGTCACCGCTGTCGCGGTGGCCGCCGCCGGTGGTATCGCCGCCGCGGTGATTCCCGCGTTCGCCGCCGGAGACAACCGCGCTGACCACGCGGGGCACGGAGGCGAGGGCATTGTGAGCCAGAGTGGCACCGTGGCGGGCGGCAGGGGCGGGACCATCCTCGCCGCCAGTCTGCGGGGCGCCAACGAGGTGCCCGTGGAGGGCGGTCCGGCCGTCGGGGACAAGGACGGCGCCGCGCTCCAGTTCGTGAAGGTGGACGGCAACACCGTGTCCGTCGCCGTGAAGTGGCGCGCCACCGGCAAGCCGACCCTCCTTCACATCCACCAGGGCGCCAAGGGCACCAACGGCGGCATCAAGGTCGACTTCACCAAGCTGCTCGCGGGCAGCAAGGGCAAGACCGTCACCGGCAGTGTCAAGGTCGACGACCCCGCCCTGCTCAACTCGCTGAAGTCCGACCCCGGTTCCTTCTACGCCAACCTGCACACGGCTCAGTTCCCGGGCGGAGCCGTCCGCGGCCAGCTGCACAAGGTGACCACGGCCTTCGACTTCCGCGACGCACTCGACAACTTCCAGGCATCCGTCCTCAAGGGCAAGCAGATCTACGAGTGCAAGGCGGCCGAGGGCGGCGGGTTCGCCTTCGCCCAGCGGGACGTCGCCGCCGTGCTCGCCGGCCCGATCGCGCACTCCTTCGTGAAGCCCAACTCCGGTACGCCGCAGTGGATCGCGCCCGACCGCAGCGCCGTCACCGGATCCGTCATCAGCAAGACACCCAACGGCGACACGAACATCCCGGAGCTGGACCTGAAGGCCACCCAGTCCGGCAAGCACCGCGGGCTCCTCGCGAACACGGCGGAGATCCTGCGACTGAACACCGTCGGCGGCGTCGCCCCGGCCGGCTCCTGCGAGCCGGGTGCCATCGTCGGCGTGCCCTACCAGGCGGACTACGTGTTCATCCAGCGCTGATCCACCCAAACGCTGATCCACGCAGCGCTGATCCACAAGGAAGGGCGGCGTCTTCCCCGCACGACCCCTACGGGTCGGGGGAGGCGCCGCCCTCTCGTGTCATACCGCAGCAGTACACGGAGTTGGCTCCGCAGGTTGACGTTTCCCTCCCGTCGATTTGGTCAACTGGAGACCACGGAAAACACCACTCCTCACCGATTCGGGTGAGAATGGCGGCTCAGGGGACGTAGTGCAGTTAAGCGACAGCCGCCGCCGACGACGGAGGTAAGGCACACATGGCACCGTACGAAACCGACGACAGCACGACCGCCGGGGAGGTCGACGACCTCCGCGCGGGACGCCGCAAGGCCGCGCGCTACGTCGTCCCGGTCGCGGTGGTGGGCGTGGCCGCAGCGACCATCGGGCTCGTCCCGGCGATCGCCGACTCCGGCGACCCCGACCTGCCCAAGATCACCGCGCAGCAACTCATCGAGAAGATCGCCGCATCGGACGTGGAGCAGCTGTCCGGCACGGTGAAGGTCAGCACGGATCTGGGGCTGCCGGACCTCGGGGGTCTGGAGAGCGGTCTGATGTCCGGCGCGACCCGGTCGGGCGATGGCTCGTCCGCCGATCCGAGTTCCAAGCTCATGGAGCTGGCGTCCGGCACGCACACGCTGCGCGTCGCCGCCGACGGCCCGGACAAGCAGAAGCTCTCGCTGCTGGAGAACGCGGCGGAGTACAGCCTGATCCACAACGGCAAGGACGTCTGGGGCTACGACAGCGCGTCGAACGAGGTCTACCACGGCACCGCCACCGAGAGCGCGGACGGGAAGACGAAGGAAGACGCCCCCACCACGCCCCAGGAGCTCGCCGAGGAGGCCCTGAAGTCGGTCGACGACACGACCTCCGTGACCGTCGACGGCACCACGCAGATCGCGGGCCGGGATGCCTACCGGCTGGTCATCAAGCCGAAGGACTCCGGCTCCACGGTCGGTGCGATCACCATAGGGGTGGACTCGAAGACCGGTCTGCCGCTGAAGTTCACGCTGACTCCGGCGAGTGGCGGCTCCGCCGTCGTGGACGCGGGCTTCACCCAGGTCAGCTTCGCCAAGCCGGCCGCGTCGACCTTCGACTTCAGCCCGCCCAAGGGCGCGAAGGTCACCGAGGAGGGCGAGGTCGCGGCCGGGGCCGGGGCCGAGGAGCACGCCCAGAAGCCGGAAGCGGTCCCCTCCGAGGAGGGCCCGGAGATCATCGGCGAGGGCTGGAACTCCATCGCCGTCTTCGACACCGGCGGCGAGGGCATGCCCTCCGGCGCCGAGGCCGGTGGCGAGTTCGGGGGCTTCCTCGACTCCCTGGGCGACAAGGTGACCGGCAAGTTCGGCGAGGGCACGGTCTTCAAGACCCGCCTTGTCAACGCCCTGATGACGGACGACGGCAAGGTCTACGTCGGCACGGTCACGAAGGACGCCCTGGTGAAGGCGGCCGACGCGGCCAAGTAACAGCCGTACGCAGAACACTCGTACGCGAAGTACCGTACGCGTACGACGAATCGAGGGAGCCGATGGACGAGCCGCCCGCCACGGAGCCGGATGCGGAGGGTGTGGATGACGGTGTCATCCGGACCCGCGCGCTCACCAAGCGTTTCCGCGGCGGGCAGCTCGCCGTCGACGGTCTGGATCTGACCGTCCCGGCAGGCAGCGTCTTCGGCTTCCTCGGTCCGAACGGCTCCGGCAAGACCACCACCATCCGCATGCTGATGGGCCTCATCGAGCCGACCTCCGGCACGGCACGCGTGCTCGGGCAGCCCATGCCGCGGGCCACGCGCACCGTGCTGCCGCACGTCGGCGCGCTCATCGAAGGGCCCGCGCTGTACGGCTTCCTCTCCGGCCGCGACAACCTCATCCGGTACGACGCCGCCGACCCGACCGCCGACCCGCGCACCCGGCGTGCGCGCGTCGCGGCCGCGCTGGACCGGGTGGGGCTGACGGCCGCCGGGAGCAAGAAGACGAAGGCGTACTCCCTGGGGATGAAGCAGCGGCTCGGACTGGCCGCCGCTCTGCTCCAGCCCCGCCGCCTCCTCGTCCTCGACGAGCCGACGAACGGCCTCGACCCGCAGGGCATGCGCGAAATCCGTTCGCTGATCAGGGAGCTGGCCTCGGACGGCACGACCGTCTTTCTCTCCTCCCATCTGCTCGACGAGATCGAGCAGGTGTGCAGCCACGCCGCCGTCATGGCGCAGGGGCGGCTCATCACGCAGGGTGCGGTGGCGGATCTCGCGGCCGGGGCGCGCGGGCGCCTGGTCGTCACGACGCCCGACACCGGCGACGCGGCCCGGGTGCTGAAGGAGCAGGGCGCGGCTGATGTCATCGCCGGGGACGACCGGGTGACAGCGGAGCCGCCCGACCGCGATCTTGCCGAGGTGAACGCCGCGTTGGTGACGGCAGGCGTCCGGGTCCGCGGGTTCGGGGTCGAGCGGGCCTCCCTGGAGGACGCGTTCGTGGCGCTGACGGGGGAGGGCTTCGATGTCGCAGGTTGAGCTGGTCGGTTCGAGTGAGGTCCAAGTCCCCCGGCCGCAGAGCCCGTTGTGGACGTTCGGCCTCCTCCGCAGCGAGCTGGTGACGACGTTCCGACGCTGGCGCACGCTCGCGCTCCTCGGTGTGCTGGCGGCCGTTCCGATCCTGATCGGGATCGCCCTCAAGATCGAGACGAGCGACGGTTCGGGCGTGGGCGGTGGCGGCGGAGGCGGCGAGGGCCCGGCGTTCATCTCGCAGATCACCAACAACGGCCTGTTCCTGGTCTTCACCGCGCTCGCCGCCACGCTTCCGTTCTTCCTGCCCATGGCCATCGGCGTCATCGCGGGCGACGCGATCGCCGGCGAGGCGAACGCGGGGACGCTGCGCTATCTGCTCGTCGCCCCGGCCGGCCGAACCCGCCTGCTGCTCACCAAGTACGCGACCACGATGGCCTTCTGCCTGGTGGCCACGCTGGTGGTCGCGGTCTCGGCGCTCACGGTCGGCGCGTTGCTCTTCCCGCTCGGCGATCTGACGACGATCTCCGGAACGCGGATCAGCTTCGCCGAGGGCCTGGGCCGGGCGCTGATGATCGCGCTGATCGTCGCCGCGTCACTGATCGGCGTGGCGGCCCTCGGCCTCTTCGTCTCCACCCTCACGAACAGCGGCATCGCGGCGATGGCGACGACGGTCGGCCTGCTGATCACCATCCAGATCCTCGACCAGATCCCCCAGCTCCACGCGCTCCAGCCGTACTTCTTCTCCCACTACTGGCTGTCCTTCGCCGACCTCATGCGCGACCCCGTCTACTGGGACGACCTGGTGAAGAACCTCGGACTGCAAGGCCTCTACGCGGCGGTGTTCGGCGCGGCCGCCTGGGCGCGGTTCACGACGAAGGACGTCACCGCGTAGGGCTACGAGGCGTCGTAGGGGAAGCGGGCGAGCGGCGCCTCCTGCGCGAAGAACGTCTTGGCGCGGGCGAGCGCCTCGGCGTCCTTCAGTACGTCACCGGGCTTGCTGCCGTTGCCGAGCAGCACTCCGCCGAAGCGCATCCCCATATAGGCGGCCGAGTGGTTGAGGGTTCCGATCAGCGGGTCGGCGACCTCTTCCTCCTCGTGCGCGAGGGCGGTGACGCTCCAGAGGGTGCGTCCGGCCAGGGTTTCCTTGAAGTCGAGGCCGGGGGTGCGCAGCCAGCCCGACCAGTAGTCGAGGTAGCGCTTGGTGGAGGCGGACACCGAGTACCAGTACAGCGGCGAGGCGATCACGATGTCCGTCGCCGCGAGCGTCGCGTCCAGCAGGAACCCCGTGTTGCCCTCCGTGGGGCGGACATGGTCGCTGTCGTGCCGCAGGTCCTCGAAGTCGGGCAGCGGATGGGTGGCGAGGTCGATCCACTCCTGCTCGACGCCCGCGGGCAGTTGCTCGGCGGCCCTGCGGGCCAGCAGCTCGGTGTTGCCCTCGCTACGGCTGCTGCCCAGCAGGAACAGAAAACGGCGGCTCATGACATCCCTCACTTGGTCGGCGTACGGCGGTTGCATGCGTACGCAGTATATGCGCACACATGTAAATCTTCCAGGGGTCATCCGCCCGGGGTTTCCAGGGCTTCATCCGCGCGGCATTGCCAGGGCTCATCCGCCCGGCACTGGGATCACCCGCAACCCCGCTCGCCCCTCCGCCTCCCGTGCCACCCCCAGCAGCAGCGCCTCCCGCCCGCGCGCCGCCACCAGCTGGAGCCCGACCGGACAGCCGTCGGCGTCGAACCCCGCCGGGATGCTGATCGCCGGGTGCCCGCTCAGGTTGAACGCCCAGGTGAGCGCCGTGGAGTAGCGGTCGCCCGGGCCCTCGTGGCCGTGGGGCGGGTTCGGGGTCGTCGGGGTCAGCAGGAGATCCACGTCCGCGAAGAGGGCGTCCAGGCGCCGGTCGTTCTCCGCGCGGATGCGGTGGGCGGGGGTGGGATCGGCACCCGGGGTGCGGAGGGTGAGCCAGGCGGAGGCCGGGTCCTCGAGATGGGGAGCGGCACCTACGAGCCGTACAACGCCGGCGACCGCGAGGCGCTGCGCCGCCGTACGGGCGATCGCGCCGAGGTCCGGATCGAGGGCTGCGAAACCGAGGTCGGGGGACCAGGCGGCGGTCAATGCGGGAGAGAGGGAATCGGTGTCTGTGCGCGAGGTGGACCCGTCGCAGGCGGTGTCGGTGGGCGAGGTGGCTGTCGCAGTCGGTACGTGGCGAGTGGTGTCGGTGGGGGTGGTAGTCGGTATGTGGCGAGTGGTGTCGGCGGACGAGTCGGCAGTCACGGTCGGCGGATCGGAAGGCGGGCGTCGTTCCCCCGCCATCACCTGCCAGTACGCCGCCGCATCCGCCGCGCACCCCGCCAGCACCCCGGGCGCCGTGAGGCCCGCGCGGTCGGTGTTCGTCGTCTTCAGGCCGACGACGCCGCACCACGCGGCAGGGATCCGCACCGAACCCGCCCCGTCGCTCCCGGTCGCCAGCGGCACCAGGCCCGCGGCCACCGCGGCGGCGGACCCGGCGGAGGAGCCGCCAGGCGTACGGTCGGCGCGCCAGGGATTGACGGTACGGCCGTACGCGCCAAGTCCCCAGGTCTGCCAGGGAGTTCCGGGCCCGGGAACGGAGGTGGCGCCCACCGCGACGCACCCCGCCTCGATCAGCGGAGCCGCCGTACGCAGCCCGCGCCGCCGCCCCTTCACACCGATCGGCACCCCGGCCAGCGGCAGCCGCTCGCCCGCGGCAACCCGGGTATCCACCTCGGCCGCCCGCCGCAGCGCCTCCTCGCCCCACACCTCGACGAACGCGCGCAGCTCGGGCTCGGCACGCCGGATCCGCGCCAGCGACTCCGCCACGACGTCGACGGCACGCAGCGCCCCCGACCGTACGGCGGCGGCGATCTCGGCGGCGCTCAGCGAGCCCGTACCCCGGTGAGCCGCGCCAGATCCGCCGTCTCGCGCGGCGGCGTCCCGCTCAGGTCGCCCAGGCGCCAGCCCGGCACCCACGGAACGTGGTACACGTCGATCACCGACTCGATCGCCCTGACCTGCTGGGCGAGCGGGCGCGGCAGCCGGCCGGGTGCGTCCGCGACGAGGACGACGGCGTCGAGGTCGAGCCCCGGCGGTGCCTCTCCGCGCCGGAAGGCCTCCAGGGCGTGCAGGGCGGACGCCAGACCGGCCGCGTGGGTGCGGGCGACGAGCAGCACCGAGTGCGGATCACCGGGGCCGGGCCAGTCGCGTCCGCCGTCGTGACCGCCGTAGACGGCGGTCAGCGTGGAGACGCCCGCCCCGCCGTGCGTGCCGACCCAGGAGTAGCGCCGGGCCGTGACACCGGCGTGCGCGGGACCCTCCGATCCCGCCGTGGCCGTCGGCCCGCGGAGCCAGATCTCCGGCCCCTGCTGCGCATCCGTCCGCATGCCGCACTCCTTCCTCCTGCGTCGCCGATCTCACCCCGCCGGGGCTGGTTCCGTGACGGGGCGTGAGTCCTGGGACGAGGCTGTGACGCCACGGTGACGTGGGAACCGGGGGCGAGCGGAGAGACTACTCAACAGTACGTGTACGACCGGATCTTGTTGTCGGGGGGAGCGGGCGGAAGCCGCGGGGCCGGAGGGAGCACCATGGAAACCGAACCTGTACCCGAACGTCCCGTCCGCGGACTACCCGACGCATCCGAGTGAGGGAACGATGTTTCGACTCAGCCGCGAGAAGAAGCGGGAACAGCGGCACGCCGTCCAGTCGGCGGCGCCCGTGGTGGCCCCGATCGACGTCCACGTCCCCGCGGCGGGGTCCGGCGCGGGCACCGCATCCGTCGGCGGCGTCCCGGTTGCCGCGCCTCCCGGCGAGGAGATCCAGCACACCGTCCTGAACCAGCTCCACCGCATCGCCCTCGCCACCGGCCACCCCGTCCACGCCACGATCCACGACGAGCGCATCGGGTACGTCGTCCCACTCCAGATGAACGGCGACGGCTCGACACGGTTCACGGCGGAGCCGGTGCGGGTGGGGGGGACGGGGGGGTCTGGGCCGACGGGGGCTCCGGGTTCGGCGGGTGTTTCTGGGCCGACGGGGGCTCCGGCTTGGGCGGATGTTCCTGGTACGACCGGGGCTCCGAGTGCGGCGGGTGTACCTGGTGCGGCTGGGACTCCGGGTTCAGCTGGGGTTTCTCGTTCGGCTGGGGCTTCGGGGCAGGCCGGGGAGGCCGTACCCACGGCGGAGGCTGTACGAGGGCCGGCTCAGGGTGCCGTACCCCCGGCGGAGGCAGTGCGAAAGGGGGCCGTACCCCCGGCGGAGGCAGGACGAGGGCCGGCACAGGGTGCAGTACCCCCGGCGGAGGCGGTACGGGGGCCAGCACAGAGCGCCGTACCCCCGGCGGATCCCGTAAGAGACGCCGTACCACCGCCTACCGGTCCGCCCGCGCCGCCCCGCGACCCGTCCACCCACGTGCTGCACGCCCTAAGGGCTCCGGAGCCGGAACCGCAGCCGCAGCCAACCCGCGACGCGGCCCCCACCTTCCCGCTGCGCGCCGTACCGGAGTCGGTGCAGGACATCCCGCCCGGCACGGTCGCACCACCGACGGGCGAATTCGGCCCACCGCCGGTAATGGACGCGCAGCCGCTCCCGGCTCCGGACGCCGGTCCGCTTCCGGCCCCGGACGCTGGTCCGCTTCCGGCCCCGGACGCCGGTCCGGTCCTGCCGCAGGACGTGGCTCCGTCCGGTCCCATGGACGTGCCGCCGCAGCCATCCCAGGGCGTCCAGCCGCTCCCGGCTCCGGATGCCGATCCGAGCCTGCCGCAGGACCTGGCTCCGTCCGGTCCCATGGACGCGCCGCCGCCCCCGCCCCGGGACGTCCGGCCGCTCCCGGCCCCGGACGGCGGCTCGCTCCCGCCGCAGGATGTGCAGCCTTTCCGGCAGCCCGATCTTCCGCAGCCGCTTCTGCCGCAGGAACCGCGGCCCCTCCCGCCCGAGGACCCGCAGCCCCTGCCGCCCCAGCACCGCAAAGCACACCCACCCGTCGACGTGCCCTTCGCGCCCGACCCCGGTCTCGACCCGGACCCCAGGCCGACCCCGCCCCGGGGGTTCGACGCGGTCGCTGAAGCCGTGCTGGGGGACGACCCGCTGGCTGGTGCGCATGGTGAGGGCGTGGCTCAGCTCGCGGAGCCGGTGGCGCGGATCGGGGAGGCGGTGAAGGCGGGGCGGATCGAGGCGGCGATGGAGCTGGCGGAGGAGACGGTGACGCAGGCGTCGGGGACGCTTGGGCCGGAGCATCCCGAGGTGCTGCGGCTGCGTGAACTCACCGCCTACGTCGCCTACTTGGCGGGCGACCCGGTCCGGGCCTTCGGCCTCTCGCTCGACCTGGCCGGGATCCGCAGCCAGGCCGGCGATGCGGAGGCCGCGTACGCCAACGTGCAGAGTGCGGCCACCGCCTGGCGGGCCGTACGCGACCCGGAGCAGGGCCTGAGCCTGGGCGTCGACCTGATCGGCCTGTGGACCGGACTGACCACCGAGGACGGGCCCGCGTCCGAGGACATCGAGCAACTGGAGTCCGCCCGGGCACGGATGGGCCGCCTGGCCGAGCGCGCCCGGACCTTGGACTCCTAGACCTGTCCGGCGGATCATGCCGCGGACGCGGGGTCTGGCACGTCTCCTCCGCCTTGCAGTTGGAGGCACCAGACCCCGCTCACCGGCGCTGATCAGTCACCGTCGATTCCCTGCGACCTGATCCGCCGGGCAGGCCCTAGGAGGACAGCTCCCACACCGCGTGCGCCACCGCGTCGCTGTTGCGGTTCAGCGCGGTCGCGTTGATGTTGGACGTCGTGTCGCAGGACGAGTGGTAGCAGCGGTCGAACGCCTGCCCGGACGTACCGCCCCACTTGGTCACCTGTGCCGCCGTCTTGGCCCGGCTCGCGCCCGTGAACAGTCCGCCCACCGGCACGCCCGCGCTCTTGAACGGCGCGTGGTCGGAGCGGCCGTCGCCCTCGGTCTCGATCTCGGTGGCGACGCCGAGGCCGGTGAAGTAGTCCTTGAAGGTCTTCTCGATCGCCGGGTCGTCGTCGTAGACGAAGTAGCCGGGGTTGGGCGAGCCGATCATGTCGAAGTTCAGGTAGCCGCTGATCTTGGCACGGTCTGCCGACGACAGGTTGTTGACGTGGTAGCGGGAGCCGACGAGGCCCAGCTCCTCCGCGCCCCACCAGGCGAACCGGAGATGCTTGGTGGGCTGGTAGCCGGCCCGCGACACGGCGAGCGCGGTTTCCAGAACCGCCGCCGAGCCCGAGCCGTTGTCGTTGATTCCGGCGCCGGAGGAGACGCTGTCGAGGTGCGAACCGGCCATGACGACCTGGTTGGTGTCGCCGCCCGGCCAGTCCGCGATCAGGTTGTAACCGGTGCTGCCGGAGGACGTGAACTGCTGGATGGTCGTGGTGTATCCGGCCGCGTCCAGCTTGGCCTTCACATAGTCGAGCGAGGCCTTGTAGCCGGCCCGGCCGTGCGCCCGGTTGCCGCCGTTGGCGGTGGCGATGGACTGGAGCTGGGTGAGGTGGGCCTGGACGTTGGCCACGGGGATGTCGGGGGCGGCGGCCGGCGCGGGTGCGGGGGCCGCCCCCGCTATGGATCCGCCGACGAAGAGCGAGGTGGCCGCGATCACGGCGGTGGCCGTGGCGCGTCCGGGAACCGAGAGCTTCATGTGGGGGGCTCCGAATTCCAGGGGAATCACAGGGATTCCACAGTGAATGGGGTGCCTGGATGGTGAAGCTCTGGCTAACGCTCAGTCAAGAGCGGTATCAGGACAGAGGTGTTCGTATACCGGGCGTTTGTGGGCGATCAGTGCACGCAGAACTCGTTGTCCTCCGGATCGGCCATCACCACCCACGCCCCGGCGGGCTCCTTCACCTCCCGCAGCACGCTCGCCCCCAGCCCCCGCAGCCGTTCGACCTCGTCCGCGCGCCGACCCTCGCCCGGGTGCAGATCGAGATGGAGCCGGTTCTTGACGGTCTTGGCCTCGGGTACGTGCTGGAACAGCAGCCGCCGCCCCAGCCCGGTGCCGCTGTCCTCGTCGTACGGATCGTCCGGATGCCGCACGGCGACCAGGTCCTTGAAGGCGAGCCGCGCATGGAACTCGACGGTGGCTTCACGCGGCAGCGCGCCGAGTTCGAGGAGCCGCTCGATGAGCGCGTTGTTGTCCTCCACCTCGTAGTGGAGCGCGGCGGCCCAGAAGTCGGCCTGCTGCTGCGGGCCGGCGCAGTCGATGACGAGCTTCCAGTGGATGGGTGTGGCTGCTGTCTGTGTCATGGGTCACTTATAGCGGCGCACCCGGTCTCAGGCTGTCCTATATGGCCCTCGGCTTGCGGGTCACAGGGCTTCGGCCTACGACTCATGCAGCTCCGCCGGCCCACGCCCTGGACGGCTTCGGCCTCGCGCCGGTCATACGCCGTCCGCGCCGCCACGATCTCCCCCGCCCTGCTGATCATGGGCTGCGCCGCGATCGTCGCCCCGACGCTCACCCCGAAGCCGGTCGCCCGCTACGACAACGCCCGCGTGATCGTCGGCTGCTTCGCGCCGTCGGTCGTCGCGTACGGGCCGTCGACCATCGCGGCGACGGACGGGATCGCCGAGGAGGGGCAGGGGCCAGTGGCCGGCCGGCGGGCTGCTGACCACCGCGACGCAGTTCGGGTCGGCGATCGGATTTCAGCGGTGACCGCGGTCTACGGCCTGGCGTCGACCGGATCGGGGCCGGAGGCCACGCTGTCCGGGTTCCGTACGGCGCTCTGGGTGCCCGTCTGGATGGTGGTGCTGGGCCTGTTGATCTCGGCCCTGCCCCTGCGCGCCGCGCGCCAGGCGTCGGCGGTGAGCAGCGTCAGCGCCAGCCAGACCAGTGCGAACCCGGCCCAGCGCTCGGGCGGCATGGCCTCGCGGAAGTAGGCGACGCCGAGCAGGAACTGGAAGACGGGGGCCAGGTACTGAAGCAGCCCCAGCGTCGACAGGGGTACGCGGATCGCGGCCGCGCCGAAGCAGACCAGCGGCAGCGCGGTGACCACACCGGTCGCGGCGAGCAGCGCCGCGTGTCCCGCGCCCTCGGTGGTGAACGTCGCGTCGCCCTGCGAGCTCAGCCACAGCAGATAGCCGAGGGCGGGCAGGAACTGGATCGCGGTCTCGGCGGTCAGCGACTCCAGGCCGCTGAGGTTGACCTTCTTCTTCACCAGGCCGTACGTGGCGAAGGAGAAGGCGAGGATCAGGGAGATCCACGGGGGCCGGCCGTATCCGATGGTCAGCACCAGGACGGCCGCGGCGCCGACACCGACCGCCGTCCACTGCACGGGCCGCAGCCGCTCCTTGAGGAGCAGGACGCCGATGGCGATGGTGACGAGCGGGTTGATGAAGTACCCGAGCGAGGCCTCGACCACCTGACCGTTGTTCACGGCCCAGATGTAGAGGCCCCAGTTCACGGTGATCACGGCCGCGGCCACCGTGATCAGAGCGAGCCTGCGTGGCTGTCGCAGCAGTTCGCCCGCCCAGGCCCAGCGGCGTATGAAGACCAGCGCGACGGCGACGAAGGCCAGGGACCACACCATCCGGTGGGCGAGGATCTCGACCGCGCCGGCCGGCTTCAGCAGGGGCCAGAAGAGGGGGACGAGCCCCCACATCCCGTAAGCCGCGAAGCCGTTCAGCAGTCCTGTACGCCGCTCGCCCCTCGGCTCCCCGGTCACCGGCTCCTCCTTCATGCGTCGCTCGCCCGCACGAAGGTAGCGCCGAGGACCCCCGCCTGTCATGTCCGTATCGGCATACGGTCATGACGAGCGGGGGTGTCGCGGGCTCAGGCCTTGAGGGCCGCGGCGATCGCCTCGGACAGCGGGGTGGTCGGGCGCCCGGCCAGACGGGAGAGGTCGCCGGTGGAGACGACCAGCTCGCCCTTCTCGATGGACTGGTCCACGCCGGCCAGGATCGTGGCGAACGCCTCGGGCAGCCCGGCGCCGGTCAGGATCCCGACCAGCGCCTCGGCGGGCACGGAGCTGTAGGCGATCTCCTTGCCGGTCTGCTTGCTCAGCTCGGCCGCGTACTCGGTGAAGCTCCACGCCACGTCGCCGCCCAGCTCGTACGTCTTGTTCTCGTGGCCCTCGCCGGTCAGCACCGCGGTCGCGGCGGCCGCGTAGTCGGCGCGGGAGGCGGAGGAGATCCGGCCCTCGCCGGCGGCGGCGACCACCGCGTTGTGCTCCAGCACCGGGGCCAGCTGCTCGGTGTAGTTCTCGTGGTACCAGCCGTTGCGCAGCAGGGTGTAGGGCAGGCCGGACGCCAGGAGCACCTCCTCGGTGGCACGGTGGTCGTCGGCGAGCGCGGCGGTCAGGCTGCCGGGGGCGCTGGTGTACGCGAGCAGCGCGACACCGGCCGCCTTGGCGGCGTCGATGACGACCTTGTGCTGCTCGACGCGGCCCTTGTCGAACTCGTTGCCCGAGATGAGCAGCACCTTGTCGCCGGCGGCGAACAGGCCGTCGAAGGTCTCCGGGGCGTTGTAGTCGGCGACCGCGATCCGCACGCCGCGGGCCGCGAAGTCGGCGGCCTTCTCCGGGGTGCGGACGACGGCGGTGATCTGGTCGGCCGCGACCTCCTCCAGCAGCTGCTCGACGACGTGGCGGCCGAGGTGTCCGGTGGCTCCGGTGACAACGATGCTCATGATGCAGAACTCCTTGTGGGGTGCGTAGGCGCTAACCCTAGGAGCTGTACTAACTCTGCGAAAGTACCCACTTTGAAGTAAGGTACTGGCATGGCAGTAAGCGAATGGCAGCCCGGCGGCGAGGCGATGTGCCCGTACCGCCTGGTCCTGGAGCACGTCACCAGCAAGTGGGGCGTCCTCGTCCTGGTCCAGCTCCTCGACCGCCCGTACCGCTTCAGTGAACTGCGCCGGGCGATCGGCGAGGTCCGCCCGGTCAGCGAGAAGATGCTCACGCAGACCCTGCAGACCCTGGAACGCGACGGCATGCTCCACCGCGACGCCAAGCCGGTGATCCCGCCGCGCGTCGACTACTCCCTCACCGACCTCGGCCGCGAGGCGGCGGAACAGGTACGCGACCTCGCGCTGTGGACGCAGAAGCGAATGGACGCGGTGCAGGAGGCGCGGGAAGCGTATGACGCGACGAAAAGGCAGGGCTGAGCAGGTCTGATGCGTGCGGTCGTGGTCGGCTGACGCGCATGCGGACGGCGCTCGAAGGGCACACATATGTCGGGGCGTTGCTCGACATGCGAGACACGTCCTTCGGTGCGCCCCCTCTCCGCCTCCCACGCTTGCTTGTGCTGCCGGGCACGCTGGGAGCGGGGTGTCACGCCCACTGTGTGCCGCGCGCGTCGCCACCCGTCGGTGCACGGACACCAGATCCAGGGGGATGTTTTGACATGAGCACACAGACTTCGGTCGCGATAGGGCGAAGTATCGGTTCTGCAGTTGCGGTGGGGCTCGGCTTCTTGCGGGAATCTCTCACTCCGGGGACCCGTCGCCGACGCCAGGAGGAGATCCTTCTGGGCCTCCTCCAGCAGCTCACGTTGATGACCGAGGAGATCCATCGGGCGAACCTGATCCAGGAGCACCGCATCACGATGGATCAGATGGACCGCACGATCGACGACCCTTCGCTGGCCGACGCCCGCTCCACGCTGGCCGGGGTCTCCGAGGCCAAACGCCGACAGATGATCTTCGCTAATCGGCAGTACGCCTCGCTCCTGCTGGCATATCGCGTCGGAACGTTCGAATGGAGTGAACTCCTGGGGCACTTAAGGATTCTGTGCCGCAACGACATCTTCGCCGAGTACTGGGATCGCACGGCCGAGCATCGGCGCAGCCTGCCCGGGGATTCTCTGGAACGACGACTGGGCAGGGTCGTCGACGGCATGCTGGAGGAACTCGCCGACGATCCGGACCGGTGGTGGATCGTGGGTTCGGTCGATGCGTCGCCCGAGTGACACGTTTGTCAACAGCGGCCGCACCTCGTCCCGCACACGGGTGTGAAAACTAGCCCGTGGGGCTGAAGTTGTGAACGTGGCTGGTTTCTTCGCCTGGCCGCCTAGCCTTAACCGGACGTCCTTACGTCCGGATCATGAAGAGGCCTCCGAGTGTTCAGCGAACCCCGTGTCGTCACCGTCGTCCGTCGCCTCGGAGACTCCCCCCGCCTTAGGGGAAGCCACACGAATGAAACATGCCCCGACCTTTTCGAGCTGAGTGACGGCAACTTCGCCGTGATCGGCACGGAGGCCACCGCCGACCTCGACCCGCACCTTCCCCCGGACGCTGCCCGAGCCGACTACGAGCGCATCGTCGTGATCGACCGGGACACCCTGATCCGCGCCAAGAAGGACATCCCCGACGAGTAGCGCACCCGTGCGCCCCCGTCGCGTCCTGCGCGGACTTGAGGCCGAACGCCGAGGGCCCGGGTGCCGTGTCGCCCGGGCCCTGTGTGCCGTGCGGGCGCACCACACCGCCCCACGTGCCGTGTGGCCGTCAGCCCACAACCGTCCAGGTGTCGCCGCCGGCCAGGAGTGCCGCCAGATCCCCCTTGCCGTTCTGCTCGATCGCCGTGTCGAGCTGGTCGGACATCTGGGTGTCGTAGACGGGTCGGTCGACGGAGCGCAGGACGCCGATGGGGGTGTGGTGGAGGGTGTCCGGGTCGGCGAGGCGGGACAGGGCGAATGCTGTGGTCGGTGAGGTCGCGTGGGCGTCGTGGACCAGCACGTGTGCCTCGTTCTGCGGCGTCACGGTCACGACCTTGAGGTCGCCGGTGCGCTCGTCCCGTACGACACCCTTGGCGCCCTCGGCGCCGAAGCGGATCGGCTGTCCGTGCTCCAGCCGGATCACCGCCTCCTCGGCCTGCTGCTTGTCCTTGATCGCGTCGAACGCGCCGTCGTTGAAGATGTTGCAGTTCTGGTAGATCTCCACCAGCGCCGTGCCCGGGTGGGCGGCGGCCTGGCGCAGTACCTCGGTGAGGTGCTTGCGGTCGGAGTCCACCGTCCGCGCCACGAAGGACGCCTCCGCGCCGATCGCCAGGGACACCGGGTTGAAGGGCGCGTCCAGCGAGCCCATCGGCGTCGACTTGGTGATCTTCCCGACCTCTGAAGTCGGGCTGTACTGGCCCTTCGTGAGGCCGTAGATCCGGTTGTTGAAGAGCAGGATCTTCAGGTTCACATTGCGCCGCAGGGCGTGGATGAGGTGGTTGCCGCCGATGGACAGCGCGTCGCCGTCACCGGTGACCACCCACACCGACAGATCCCGGCGCGAGGAGGCCAGACCGGTCGCGATGGCGGGCGCGCGGCCGTGGATGGAGTGCATGCCGTACGTGTTCATGTAGTACGGGAAGCGGGACGAGCAGCCGATGCCCGAGACGAAGACGACGTTCTCCTTGGCCAGGCCCAGCTCCGGCATGAAGCCCTGCACGGCGGCGAGAATCGCGTAGTCACCGCAGCCGGGGCACCAGCGCACTTCCTGGTCGGACTTGAAGTCCTTCATGGATTGGCGGGCCTCGGCCTTGGGGACGAGCGAAAGTGCTTCGATCGTGCCCGTGCCTTCCGTGGACGTCTCAGCCATCGAGGGCCTCCTTGAGAGCCGTGGCGAGCTGTTCGGCCTTGAACGGCATTCCGTTGACCTGGTTGTAGCTGTGGGCGTCGACCAGGTACTTCGCCCGGATCAGTGTGGCGAGCTGACCGAGGTTCATCTCGGGGATCACTACCTTGTCGTAACGCTCCAGCACCTCACCCAGATTCCGCGGGAAGGGGTTCAGGTGCCGCAGATGCGCCTGCGCGATGGATTCCCCGGCCGTGCGCAGCCGCCGTACCGCCGCCGTGATCGGTCCGTACGTCGAACCCCAGCCCAGGACCAGCGTCCGCGCGCCGTCCGGGTCGTCGACCTCCAGGTCGGGTACGTCGATGCCGTCGATCTTCGCCTGCCGGGTGCGGACCATGAAGTCGTGGTTGGCGGGGTCGTACGAGATGTTGCCCGTGCCGTCCTGCTTCTCGATGCCGCCGATGCGGTGCTCCAGGCCCGGTGTGCCCGGGATCGCCCAGGGGCGGGCGAGGGTCTGCGGGTCGCGCTTGTACGGCCAGAAGACCTCGCTGCCGTCGTCGAGCGTGTGGTTCGGGCCCTGTGCGAACTGCACCCGCAGGTCCGGGAGGTCGTCGACGTCGGGGATCCGCCAGGGCTCGGAACCGTTGGCCAGATAGCCGTCGCTCAACAGGAAGACGGGCGTGCGGTAGGTCAGGGCGATCCGGGCGGCCTCGAGGGCAGCGTCGAAGCAGTCGGCGGGCGTCTGCGGGGCGACGATCGGAACCGGCGCCTCGCCGTTACGCCCGAACATCGCCTGGAGCAGGTCCGCCTGCTCGGTCTTGGTAGGCAGACCGGTCGAAGGACCACCGCGCTGGATGTCGAGGATGAGCAGCGGCAGCTCCAGGGAGACCGCAAGCCCGATGGTCTCCGACTTCAGCGCCACACCGGGACCGCTTGTCGTGGTGACGGCCAGCGAGCCGCCGAAGGCCGCGCCTAGGGCGGCGCCGATGCCCGCGATCTCGTCCTCGGCCTGGAAGGTCCGTACGCCGAAGTTCTTGTGCCGGCTCAGCTCGTGCAGGATGTCCGAGGCCGGCGTGATCGGGTACGAGCCCAGGAACAGCGGCAGGTCCGCCTGGCGGGACGCGGCGACCAGTCCGTAGGACAGGGCGAGGTTCCCGGAGATGTTGCGGTAGGTGCCCGTAGGGAACGCGGTGTCGGCCGGAGCCACCTCGTACGAGACGGCGAAGTCCTCGGTGGTCTCACCGAAGTTCCAGCCCGCGTGGAACGCCGCCAGGTTCGCCTTCATGATCTCGGGCTTCTTGGCGAACTTGGTCTTCAGGAACCGCTCCGTGCCCTCGGTGGGCCGGTGGTACATCCAGCTCAACAGGCCGAGAGCGAACATGTTCTTGCTGCGCTCGGCCTCCTTGCGGGTGAGGTCGAACTCCTTGAGCGCCTCGACCGTCAGCGTCGTCAGCGGCACCGGATGAAGGTTGTAGCCGTCGAGCGACCCGTCCTCCAGGGGGTTCGCGGCATAGCCGACCTTCTGCATCGCCCGTTTGGTGAACTCGTCCGTGTTGACGATGATCTCCGCGCCGCGCGGCACATCGGCGATGTTCGCCTTCAGGGCGGCCGGGTTCATCGCGACCAGCACGTTCGGTGCGTCGCCCGGGGTCAGGATGTCGTGGTCGGCGAAGTGCAGCTGGAAAGACGAAACGCCCGGCAGGGTGCCTGCGGGCGCGCGAATCTCGGCGGGGAAGTTCGGCAGCGTCGACAGATCGTTGCCGAAGGACGCCGTCTCCGAGGTGAAACGGTCACCGGTGAGCTGCATACCGTCACCGGAGTCCCCCGCGAACCGGATGATGACTCTGTCCAGCCGGCGGACGTCCTTCGTTCCTGCCGGTTTGCGCTGCTCTCCCACGACGGCTTCGTCGGCCTGCTCCGCTGGGCTGCTGACCTGGCTGGTCACTGAACTGGACCTCCCTCGAGGCGGCTGTCCGGGAGGGGCCCTCCCGCGGGCCTTCCCAGGATCAACCCTACGTCCGTAAGGGTCGCCTTCCCTGGGCCATTCGCATGATGGACGTGCCTTTGAGACGGTTCGCCGCCCTGACTTGTCATGATTTCCCGCCCTCTGACGCTTCCCTGAAAGACGCCCCCACACAGGGTTCGGTTCTACGCTCGTCCCTTGATCTCTCGTGCCGCTTGGGTCTCGCTTGTCCGTCCCCCTGTACGACTGACACGGCGTCGGGTCCTCAGGAGTTCAGGTAGGTCAGAACGGCGAGAACACGCCGGTGGTCGCCGTCGCTCTGGGACAGGCCGAGTTTCAGGAAGATGTTGCTGACGTGCTTCTCGACGGCGCCGTCGCTCACCACCAGCTGCCGGGCGATCGCCGAGTTGGTCCGCCCTTCGGCCATCAGGCCCAGGACCTCACGCTCCCGTGGGGTGAGTCCCGCGAGCACGTGCTGCTTGCGGCTGCGGCCCAGCAGCTGCGCGACCACCTCAGGGTCAAGCGCAGTGCCCCCCTCCGCCACCCGGACCACCGCGTCCACGAATTCACGCACTTCGGCTACCCGGTCCTTGAGCAGATAGCCAACCCCGCGGCTGGAACCTGCCAGCAGTTCGGTGGCGTACCGCTCCTCCACGTACTGCGACAGCACGAGCACGCCCAGTCCGGGATGTGCCTTGCGCAGCTGTACGGCGGCCCGGACCCCTTCGTCCGTGTGCGTCGGCGGCATCCGTACGTCGGCCACGACGACGTCGGGCAGTGTGCCGGCCGCGTCCAGCTCACCGATGGTCTTGATCAGCGCGTCCCCGTCACCGACACCGGCCACGACCTCGTGCCCCCGGTCGGTCAACAGCCGAGTCAGCCCCTCCCGGAGCAGCACCGAGTCCTCGGCGATGACCACACGCACCCTGTCCTCCACGATCCTCGGCCCCCCACAGCCCAACTGCGCCCACCAAGGCCTCCAGCATTCCAGCAAACGCCCCGGGCTGCGCCCACGCTGCGGAAATGGGGGAGGGAGGGATGGGTGGGCGGGTGCTGGAGGGGGCAGTAACAGGCCACCCGCGACTGCGAGCGGCCGACGCTCCGCCTTTGCCGCCGAGGGCGTCGACCGGGCCACGACGAACCCGCAGCCGCCCACGGCGGAAAGTCGGCCGGGCCACGACGCACCCGCAGCCGCCCACGGCGGAAAGGGGGCCAAGCCACGACGAACCCGCAGCCGCCCACGGCGGAAAGGGGACGGGGGGGGGGGTGTCCGCCCGCAGAGGACGGCGTCGACTCCGGTGCATCGAAAATCGACAGATCCGCCGTTCCGAGGACGGACCCCCCCCCCCCCGGCCCCGACCCACGACGAAACCGATGGCGCTACGCGTACCCACACAAACCCGCACCCCCGCCGGGAGGCACCTCGCCCAGCCACCATGGCGCTGTGCCTGCGCGACCCACCCCCCCCCCCCCCACCCCCACCCCACCCCCCCTCCCCCCCCCCCGCCCCCCCGCCACGGCAATTCCGCGGTCACCCTGGTAGGCCCACCCACCGGCGAATCCACCACCAAGATCCCCCCCCCCCCCGCCCACCACCCCC
>NZ_JAFFSX010000003.1 GCF_017948485.1 Streptomyces sp. GESEQ-35
CCCGCCTCATGCAAGCGCACGGGAGATCACTCGGAATCCCGCTGGCGACCAACCGCACAACCGTGTGGAAGTGGGAGCAGGGCCAGGAGCCGGACGCGGATACCCAGCGTGTGCTGGCCAACTTGCTGCGGGTGCCGTTCGAGCAGGTCCGGGAGGAAGGATGGCCCCGATGGCTACCGGTCTGGGAGATTGCAGGGCTCGCCACGCCGTGGACCGAGGCCGGTACCGTTGAAGCCTTGTCCGAACTCGTGGGGAGTGGCCGCATGGACCGCCGGGGCTTTCTCACCATAACCGGCGCCGCCTTGACGGGCCTCGCAGCGAGCTGGGCGGACGCGCCTTCCGCCTTCGCCTCAGCGCTCAACGGCGACCAGGTCACGGACACGATGGTCTCGACGATCGAGCAGCGCATCAGCACGCTCCGCACGCTCGACGACCAACTCGGAGGCGCCCGGCTCCTGGAGCAGGCACGCGGTGACCTCGCCTTGGTGACTGGTCTCCTCGGCGCCGGCCGGTACACGGACAGGATTCGAGTCCGCCTCTACTCGCTAGCGGCCCGGGTATCGCACCTGACCGGCTGGATGGCCTACGACGCCGGCCTGCGGTCCGCCGGCCAGCACTACTACGTCGGGGCCCTGCGCAGCGCTCGAACTTCTGGAGACGACGCCTTCGGCGCCTTCATCCTCGCGGAGTTGGGAGTCCAGGTCTCCGAGGCTGGACGGACCGCCGAGCGGGTCGACCTCATCTCGACCGCCATAGACAACGCGCCTCAAACTCTGTCGCCGTACACCCATTCCTTCCTCTACCTGCACAAGGCCGAGGCACTGTCACGTGACGGCGACCATCGGAACGCCGGAACGGCGCTCAACCGAGCCGTGTCGCTCTGGGAGCACGGCGCGGCGGAGGAGAACCCGGACTGGCTCAACTGGTTCGGCGAGGCGCAGTTGAAGTCGACCGAGGGCAAGGTCCTGTTGCGTTCCGGGCAGGTGGAGCGCGCGACGAGTTCCCTGGAGACCTCCGTGGAGAGCGCGGCTCCTCGGGACAAAGCCGTACGCTCCAGTCGCCTGGCAGAGGCACGGCTCGCCGGCGGAGACCTGGAGGGGGCTCTGGACGCCGCGAACTACGGCGTTGGGCTCTTGGAGAGCAGTGTCAGCTCCGTACGGGCTCTGGACCGCTTGAAGGAGTTCAACGCTCGACTCGAACCGCGCAAGTCCGTCTCCGCCGTCCGCGAGTTCCGCGAGCGTCTTCAGGCCCTTCCCGTCGCGGCCTGACAGGCCCCCTCTCGTACGTCGAAGGCCAGCCCGCCTCGCCGGAGTAGACGATCCAAATGCCAGGATGGATGGCATGACGACGATCGACGGCGAGGTCGCGGCTGGGTTCGAACCGGTGCGTGAGGCGTTCGAGGCGAACTTCTCCCAGCATGGGGACATCGGCGCGGCGGTGTGCCTGTACCAGCACAGCCGACCGGTGGTGGACCTGTGGGGCGGCGTCGCCGACCCCGAAACCCATCGACCGTGGACGCGGGACACGCTGCAGCTCGTCTACTCGGCTACCAAAGGGGCCACCGCGACCGCGGCTCACATGCTGGCCCAGCGCGGCTCGTTGGACCTGGACGCGCCGGTGGCGAAGTACTGGCCGGAGTTCGCCGCGAACGGCAAGGCGGACATCCCGGTGCGCTGGCTTCTGTCCCACCAGGCTGGCTTGATCGCGCTGGACCAACCGGTCCCGCTGAACGAGGCGTTGGCCTGGCATCCAATGGCGGCCGCACTGGCCGCTCAGCGTCCCCTGTGGACGCCGGGCACAGCGCACGGGTACCACGGTCGCACTTGGGGCTGGCTTGTCGGCGAGGTGATCCGCCGGGTGTCCGGCCGGACGCCGGGCCGCTTCTTCGCCGACGAGATCGCCGCTCCCCTCGGGCTGGACTTCTTCATCGGATTGCCGGCGGAGGAACGCGCCCGGGTCAGCCGCATGGTGTACCAACGACCGGACGTCGACCTCACCACCGTGCCCGCCGAGTCGGTTCCCGAAGAACTCCGCGAACTGGTCGCCGCCTGGCGCAACCCCAAGTCATTCAGCAACAGGGCGTACGCCGTCACCGACCCCACCGAGATCGACTTCGACTCGCCCGAGGTGCAGGCCGTGGAACTCCCAGCCTCCAACGGCATCAGCACCGCACACGGACTGGCGCGCATGTACGCCGCGCTCATCGGCGAGGTGGACGGCATACGCCTGCTCACCCCGGAGACCCTGCAGGCAGCGACCAAGGAACAGGCCAGCGGGAAGGACCGGGTGATGCTGATCCCGAGCCGATTCAGCACCGGATACATGCTGCCCACCGAAGCCAACCCCATGACCAGCCCGAGCGCCTACGGCCACACAGGGCGAGGCGGCTCACTCGGCTTCGCCGACCTGGAGCACGGCATTGCCTTCGGTTACGTGATGAACAACATCATCGGAGGGGCCGACGATGTGCGTGCAGCTTCGCTGGTTGCCGCAGTGCGAAGGTCACTGGTGTAAATGGCACCGTCACCACTCCGAGTGAGCAGTGTGACGATCGGTCGTCTCAATCCCACAGGGCGACCCAATAGGGCAGCCACAACCAAGTTCAGTCCATGGTCAGCTGCTCGTGATCGGGCAGGTCGAGGTGTGTGATGCGGCCGGCTGGCGTCTCACCGAACTCCCGTATCTCCTGGGCGTTACGGACGAAGGCTCGGTGATACGACAGCTGGGGCGAGAGCGACACGAGGGCGGGGCACGGACGCACGATGCCGTATAGCGCGTGATATCGCCCCTGGGAGTACACCGGCACACCGTAGGCGAAGTGCGCCGCCAAGCTCGGGTTCTCTGGTATCTCCACTCGCAGTTGTTCCTCCCGCCAGGCCAGTGCGGCAACGGCAGCAAACAGTTCCTCGACCTGCTGTCGTGAGAGCCGACCCCACCATGCCTTCGCTGCCTCCAACGCTTGCCGGTCCCTCTCCTCCTGCTCAGCCTGTTCACGAGCGCGGCGGGTCTCCTCTTCGGTCTGCCGTTGGCGCATCTCCTCCATGCGGATGCGGTTGCGCTTCTCCTGCTCTTCTCGGCGGAGGGCAGCCTCCTCAGCACGGCGGAGCCGATCCGCCTCCTCTTGCTCTTTTCGCCGTCGCTCTGCCTCCGCCTCCTGCTGCTTCTCGCGCGCCTGTTTCGCCTTCTCCTGGCGCTGGCGCATCTCCTCGTGTTCGTTCTGGGAGCGCACCGACTGCCGGGAGGTCCACCACAAGTCCCGCAGGGACACCCAGTACCGGTCCTCGACCACGCGGGTCACCCGTCGATACCGCGGCAGGCTACGGCAGGGCAAGAGCTGCCCATGTAGTGCCCACCGGACGAACCTCTGCAGCTCCGCCTCTCGGAACGTCCAGCCGCCAGCGGTGTAGTTGAACCCTGCGACTCCGTCATCCACCATCCAGGGCCCGTCGGCCTCCGGGGCACGCACGCGTACTCCCGGCACAGCGCCCATCCACTGCGGCGGCTTCTTGTGCGGGCTGACCCAGCACACCGCGATCTTCTCGGCCCGGTAGCGGGCAGTTCGAGCTCGGATGTCCTCCACGGTGATCGGCGAGAGCTGCGCCTCCCACGCCATGCGCTCCGTGCCATCTGGCGAGGACGCCATGACATCCGCCCGCCATGAGCCGTCCTCCGCCGGGACTTCCAGTTCGGCGTACCATCCGGCGGCGCGGATCGCGCCCGCCAGCTCCAGCTTGAGCATGTGGTGTCCCCACGACTCATTCGACAGCTCGCATGACGGCGGCCGCCCAGGGTCGTGGCAGAAAAACCGCACACCGTATCGAGAGATCTTGGCGTGGACGCCCCAGGAGCACTCTGGGCAGGTGAGCAGCACGCGGGGACCCGACTTGTGGATCTGGGCCCAGTCCATCGCGCACCCAAGATCGGGCTGGGTGGCATCAAGTCGTCCGGCGGTGGGGTGCAGTGCGGTGAAGGGCATGAATCGCTTCTCCTGGCGATCCGGCGCATATCGCGGCCTATCTGATACCACAGCAGATACCAGGCGGCACTGACAGCCCCTTTTTCGTCCGCTCTCTGCGGGCATGGCGGGTCCGAGGGAATGGCTCCTGCCCTCAGAGCGTGACGCTACGTCTGGGGTCACGGCGTCGGAGCGGCCGGGCCACAGCACATGAGTTGCCGTGATCGGCCCAGTGCTCCTTTCGCCCGGAGGACTCAGCCGGAACGGATTCCGGACTTGCGAACTCATCCGGAGTCTGGACGCGAGCTCGTAGTGGGCGTTGACGTCGTGGGAGCCAAGGACCTTCAGCAGTCCCCGCGTCCTCCCATGACTGCCCAAGGAGCAGCACCAAAAAAGTCGCGGCGAAGGTGTGGGATCTCGAGTCTCCGCATCCATATGAGTCGCCAAGACTTAAAACCACCGTACGAGGATTGGTGTTGCTCAAAATGATCACCAGCGGCGACGAGGCTGAGCTGAAAGTGGAGATGCCACTCGAGTACACAGAGGATCCGCCTCCGCCTCCCCTAGCCCTCGAGCAGGACAGGCAGATCTACGACGAGCTGCTACGGGCGGAATTTCGCGGACCCCGGTATGACGCCTTCGCTCAGGAGCTGTGGACGTATGGCATCCGCACCTTGACCGCGTGGATGCGTACGGGCGCGATTACTCACCACTGCCACCGGTACAGCGTCGCCTTCGACGCTTCCGAGATCGAACTGTCCATCCTCGCCCGGACCTCAGAAGTGCGAGAAGCCCTGGCGGTGGACAGCGTCACGGCGGCCGCGCCCCGCTTCCTGGAGCGCTCTTTGCGCGGCGGTGAATGGGACCCAGACAAAGGCGCCAGCATGTTCACCTTCTTCGTGGGCGGATGCGTCATGGCCTTCGGTGATGCGTTCAAGACCTGGTCCAGGAAGCGGCGCCGGGAAGTGGCGGTGATGGCCTCCGGCCTCCTCAACTCCGCGGAGGCCAGCGCTATCTTCCCCGGTCAGCTCAGCCTGTTTGACGACCCCGCTGAAACGGTCGCCTCGCGTGACACGCTGCAGCGGATACTCGACGAAGCCACTCCGGAGGCTGCTGCCATCTGCACGTTGATGCTGCGCCGACCGGAGCTGAACCAGCGCGAAATTGGCGCTCTCCTGGGCGGTATGAGCGCCCGCGCGGTCGAGGGACAGCTGCACCGACTCCGCAGGACCGCTCGCGGGCTCGCGGCCAGCGGGAAGATCAGCTGGCCACGACTCTGCCCGGCAGGCCAGCGATGACCGTACAGATCGCCCCCGAAGCCATGATGCTCCTCGTCATCGGCTGCGTCGTCGGGCTCGCCGTCTACAAACACACCGCGCGGACCCACACTGGTGCCCCAACCCGAGGAGACCTCGTGGGCTCGATCGGGGCGGCAGTGGGTGTCATGACCGTCCTGGCACTCCTGCTCGGCCTAGGAGACGCCGGCGAGTCGGCAAAGCCTCCAGGCCCGGTACCAAAGCCGACGGCCATGACGAGCGCGGAAACCCGAGCTCCCTGAAGTGCACGGCCTCCGCTGTCTGTCCGGCGGGCATAGTGGTGATGCAGGTAGGCCCTTGCCGAGGGCTTCTGGATGACGACGGTGAGCACGGTTGGACAGCGGTGCACCTTGATCGCCTTCGGTCGTCTTCAATGCCTCGGCATCACCGCAGCAATACGGTCAAGCTTCACTCTGTCGAGGTAAGGCCGGAGGGCGGTCACCGGAAGCAAGGTGAATGATTGAGCGCCGCCTTGTTGTCGGAGTTGTTGCCCGCCACGTGCCACATCTTCGGCACGCAGAGGTGAGGACCTCATCTGTTGTCCGCTCTATCAAGGTTCCCAGATGACGCAGAGCACAGCCGCCCGAGCCGGGCGCTTCCACCAAGGCCGTTTATCCGAAGGACGTCCCCAGACGCTGGATGCGTGGCGTGTCACCACCGACGACGCTGAGGTGGCTGCCCGCATCGCCGGCCTCCTGGGAGGCCAACCTCGGCCAAACGAAGGACGAGGGGGCCTCGCCCACGAAGTCCTGACGAACCGTGAGAGCGTACGCGTAATCATGGATGGGCCTGGCGCGGTAACGGCTCGCATGGTCCTCTGGAGCAGCAAGGGGGTCATCCACCACTGCGACGGCTCGGTGTTCCTGTCACCGCAAGAGAAAGAGGGTCACTCCTGCGGCTGCCCTCCGCGGCTTGAGGAGAAGAGGCTGGCGGCCAGATACGGCCGCGGCCCGACGCCCTCCATCGACCTCGCCTTCCGAATCGCAGCGGCACCCATGCTCGGCGAGTTCCACTTCATGACAAGCTCATGGATGCTGGCCGAGCAGCTCTCCGATCTGATGGAGGCGCTGGAACGTGTCGGCGGGTCTGCGGTCTGCGACCTCACGATGGAACTGGTTTCCTTAACGACCAAGGCAGGCCAGAACGTCTGCTACCGGAAGCCGGTAGTCACGGTGCTCGGCAGTCCCGACACCGTTACGCCGGAACCCCCGCCAACAGCCGCACCCACGCCTTCGTCGGCACCCTCGCCCGCCCGGCGCACGGCCAGGCGAGCCCCTGAGCCGACCACTCCATCTCCACCTGAGCCGACCTGCTCCGTGAATGTGGATGCAGCCATGCTCCGCCGTGCCGCCAAGGTTCTGGGCACCAGTGACCACCAGGAAACCGTGATTGCTGCCCTTTCCAAGGTCGTGGCTGGCCGACAGCAAACCAGAGAGTTTGCCCGGCTGCGCGAGCGTGTCGGGCACATCGCTGACATCGCGGGACAAGCGCTCCGAGATGCGGATTCATCGCTCACCTAAGCGATTCCGACCGTGTCACGGTGATCAACGGCAGCCGGGACAGACTGGTCTCACTTTTGGTCTCATTCACCCCCGTCCGGCGACGTCCAGAACCCGCGTCAGCGCCCACTCCACCGCAGGTCAGAACGCCCCCGTCCCACCCCGAACCCCCAGACGAACATTTGGAAAGCGTACTGGGGGCAACCCCTCACGAGTTCGAATCTCGTATCCTCCGCAGCCTCCCATCTGGGCAAACGAAGGCTCCGACCAAAATTCGGTCGAAGCCTTCGTCGTGCCATGGACCCAGTTGCACTGGCTGGACTTGGGCGGACCACGGCTACGTGCACGAGCCCCAGCGGCCGGTGGGGCCGCTAGCCGAGCACCACTTCAAGCCGACCTGTTGGCCGCCGATACCCGCACCACGAGAGCTTGATCTCCAAGATCGGGCAAGCCCTACACCTGCAGGATGAGGGCCTCCACTTGGCTCAGCACCGTCGCACTGTCCTGAGCCGCCTTACGGGCGGACGCCAGGCGTTCCATCCACTGGATCCTCTGGTCGGCAGGCAGCGGATCCTCACCCATCTGAGAGCGCAGGCGGCTCGCTTCGCCGAAGTCCTCTAGGAGGGTGTTGGTCGCCTCGACGGCACGCTGGTAGATGCCTTCGGCCAGCTCGATCCGGGCCGGCAGTTCTCGTCGGAGTTCGGCAAGTCGGTCGCGCGGGTCGTATGGCGGTACCTGCCCGTGGAGGGTCGTGGCGCCGTCCACCTGGTTAGTGCTCTCGGAGTCGGTCCCCCCGTCGCCGACGTCACTGCCAGAGGCACCGGTCCGTGAGGCACGGCCCAGTTCTGCCGGGAAGAGGTGATCGAACCACTCCTTGTCGGCGACAAAGGAGGTGGCATCGCCATTGAGGTCAGGAGCGAGCACCATCCCCGGCACGATCGGGGTCTGGTCTTCCTCGCTCCAGAGGCTCTCGCCATAACAGACCAGCCGTCCGCCGCCGGGTGCCTCCGGCGCCTGGGTCGCGTCCGGGTGCTCCAGGACGGACCGGGCGAACGCGAGCAGAAGCTCCCTGCTGACTCCCAGCGCATTCTCGGTGTAAGCCAGCGTCAAGGCCGCCAGGGCATTCGTCGGCGTACGGCGAACGCCCTTGCGACCCGCTCCCGCTTCACTGCCCTGACCGGGAGTGATCAGAGGTTCGGGAGCGTGGATCAGCGCGGGTGTCATCCGTCGCACCAACGCGGCCCACGCAGTGGCGTCTCCAGCCTCGGCCCCGAGAAGCAGTTCCTTGAGCGGCCGCGGGTCCTGCCCGGAGCCGTCCTTGACTTCGGGCACGCCGAACAGGCCGAGCGCGGAGAGAATGTTGGCGCGGTGCAGGAACATCTGCGCGATGGCAGCGGACCAGAGCCTGGTACGGGCCTCGGCGGTCTTGGCCCGGATCTGGCTCCACGGAGCTTCCTGCAGGGCGGCCTTCACGATGGGCCAGTAGGGTCCGGTGTCCCGAACCTGGCGCTTGCCCGTCTCCGGACCGGCGGGGGGTACGTCCGGGAAAACGAGGGTGGTGATGGCCCGGATGGCGATGTCCCGCAGGGTGACCGGCGAGACCTTCTCGTCGGCGGGCAGAAGGGGAGCCAGCGGGTCGAGGGAACCGTTCGCGGTGAGGGCGTCGCGCACGCCGCCCAGGTCCAACAGATCAGCCCCCTGAGTAGTGGGGAAGGCGTCGGCAAGGATCGGACCCAGCTTGCCCTCCTTGGCGTAGGTGTCCACGAGCGTGGCAAACAAAGCGATCAGGCGCGCGTCCTCGTCGTACGGCTGGATTCCGCGCAGGTGGTCGTTGACGTTCAACGCCCGCAGCACGTGCTCCAGCGCGGCAGGCTTGCTGCAGCCGATGACAATCTCTGCCGGCACGGTGGCGATCTTCATTGCCCGCAGCGCCTTGTGGTCCGGCTCCGTCACCTCTGCGGCGCTGTCCTCGTTGAAGCCGTGCGAGACGCGGTTGAGGATCTCCCGCTGGCTGAGCAGCAGCACGGTGGGGTCGTTCGGCCCCTTGGAAAGCGGCACAGCGGCCTGAGGCATCCCGGTTACCAGGTGCTCGGAGCGCAGACCGAAGACATCTAGTCGGGCTAGGGCGCGGTTATTGGCAGTCACTGCGGCCATCCGCCACAGCCGGGAGGTACTGCCATCGGCGTTGGCGACTTGCCACTGCTGGAGAACACTCATGCCACGCGTCAGCTGACCGGCAGTAACGAGGGACTCGGCGAGGTCGTAGCCGCGGGTTTTGCCGGAGCGTCGCAGGTTCTCCACGGCGTAGCGGTGAACGTGGACGGCCACCTCGTACGGCTGCTCGGCCAGGACGAGGGCGGTTTTGGGCTCGCCGCCTTCCTCTGCCGCGTGCACCACCGGGCGTGGCCGGCGCTGGCCAAGTGCGGCAAGCAAGGCGGCTTTCGTGCGCTCAGCCTCCCGCACCCGCTTGGTGGCCTGCACGTACTTCTCCTGCGCCGCGGCGAGGGCCGCAGCGGCGTGCGGATCATCGCCGGGTGCGCGTCGCCGGGCATCACACTCCTTCTCGGCGAGCTTCTTGGCCTTCTCCGCGTTCTCCAAGTCGGCTTCAGCAGTTACGAGTTCAACGACGCGCTGGGTGGCTTCCGGGCTCGGCGGAGCCCAGGAACTGACGGTGCGGTCATTGAGGTCCCAGGGGACCACGGCAGCGCCGTGGACGTCGCAGATGAGCAAGAGCACCTTGTCGTCACCCGAGTTGACCTCGCGCCAAGCGGAGGGGGTGAGGACCTTCTTGCCACGCGAGGTGACGACGATCTTCTTGATCTCGGTGTCGCCGAGGGCGGTGGCGATACCCTCGGTGATCGCGGAGCGCGGGGGCGGGATCACACCCGCTTGCTCACAGGTGTTCTCGACGGCGTCCGCGAGTCGCTCGCCCCAGCTATCGGTGCCGATGTAGGGATAGATGCCGTCAGGCCGCTTGGTTGCCAACGGAGTTGTCCTTCTCCCAGCCGGAGCTGGGTGACAGCACGCACCCGTCCGCCGGGCGCGTGACACGCGCCCGAGGCGGAGCCTCGGGGCAGCGGGACGCAAGCCGACAACCCTGGTTGTTCGGCATGTTCCGCTTCGTACGGTCCAGCTGCCGACGCCCGCAGAAGGATCAACCCGAACGGCACCATGGGCCTGGGAATCTCTCGCCTGGTTTCCTACTCCGCCGACGGCGGCATGAGGCGGACGCCGAGGATGGACCACCGACGTGTGTGGTGAACTCTGCCATCGGAATGCCCACCTGGGCCCATTCCCTCCGAAAGCAGTCACTCGATCGAGTGGGCTGCCTGGCGATCTCCTTGCTAAGGATGGCCGTTGAGATAAAGCGGTAGGGATGCCGAAGCCGTTGTGCGGTGCGAACGCCCACGGACTTAGGCACGAACGCGCCTGGAAACCAACTCCCGCTTACGCTCCACACTCGCCTCGTTCCGGCCCCGGTGGACACCGCCATGGTCGGCTGATCTCCCCCTCCGCCGTCAACCCGTACCGCCACAGTCGCATCCATGGGCCGACGAGGCCCTCTGTCCAGGTGCGACGGATTGCCAGTCTCATCAGGATTTGCGCATGCCCGGCGTCGGCCGCGCGTTGCGCCAGTCGTTCTGCCGACCGAGGGTCGTACTGGTCGCGGTATTCGACCAAGGACTTGAGGAACGCAATGTGTCCATGCGAGGCCGCTTCGAGCGCGTACTGGCTAGCCGACTCGCGGTCACCGGCCAGTTCCCTCAGCCGCCCAAGGTCACTCAGAGCACGTACGTGACCGGCCCGGACAGCCTGCTGGAGGGCTCCTTCAGCACCACTGCGGTCGCCCGCCAGCTCTCTGATCAAGGCCAAGTTGAACAGGAGCCGAGTATTCCCTTCCACCACCGCCTCCAGCAACAGGCCCTCGGTGGCCTCCATATTCGGGGCGGCTTCTCGCAACGGGGCCATCTCCCGCCACATCCGGGAGTCCGCCATCTCGGCTCGCCCCCAGGGTGCTATGGCATCAGTGCCGTTCTGTCGTTTCAGCCTTTTCGCCTCGTCGTTCGCAGCCAACCGTTCGCGTACAACGCTCTGCCGCAGGCTCCAGTGAATATCGGACTCGGCAGCTGCTGCGGCTCCTGTACCCCCCGCGTCGACCCGACTCGGGTCATTCGCCCTGTCGCCAGTGTGCGTGCGCAGCAGGGCGACGCCCTCAAGCGCTTGTACGTCCTGCTGCACGGCCGCCTTTTCGTACAGGCTGGCCGCGTCCCGAAGCCTCCAGCGCTGCCGGGCGGCGTACGCGAGCAGGGAAACGTCCTGCGGGGTCTCCGCATGGGCCGCCGCCTCCCAGAAGGCGGCTGGCGGGCTGATGTGCCACCGCTCTGTACCGCCATGTTGTTCCAGGTAGTCGGCGAGCCGGTACCCCGGTCTGCTGTCGACGCCGGCCGAAGCGGGGCGGCGGCGAATCGGACTGAGCGGGCCTCGTGTGCCGCGACACGGTTCGGAAAGATACCGGAGCGCTTGGTCGAACCAGTCGTCCTCCAACAGGTCCCATTCGTCGTCGCTGAGGTAGCCAGACGCTGCATGCTGCAGGAATGCCCGCGGCAACCGCGCACCGTGGCCGAGTCGCCGTGCGTCCATCGCTGCCCAGAGGAGGGCACGAGCGGGAATCGAGGCATGGCGATAGCGACGGATCAACTCCGGTGCTCCGGCAAGGAATTGAGTCACACGTCCATCGCCTGCTTCAGTAGCCTGCGTGAGACGGGGATCGGCATCGAGCAGCTGCTTGTGGCCGAGCAGCTCGTACTCGCTGAAGTTCTCCGGTACGTGAACCACAGTGGCAAGCCGGAGCAGCGAACGGGCAGCCGCATGGGGTTCGGAAGCGTGTCCGTCCTTCTCTGGCTCGGCAGTGAGCTCCTCCCAGTACCTGGGCCAGAGGGACCCCAGGATGAGCAACGGCCCCGTTCGGCCGTCAGTCAGCAGCTCCTGCAGGGCGGCGGCGACATGCTCGCCGTGGGGACTCGGAGTCATGTACAGCTGGGTCTCGTTCAGCCACAGCACAGTACGCGGAGCGATGCGCCCCGAGTTCAGTGCCTCCAGCACCGAGGCGGGCCGGTCCGGGGTAAGAGGGTGCCATAGACGCCAGCCGTCCGGCAGACAGGCGCGCACCGCCTCCCACGCCGCGCGCGTCTTGCCTGTGGACGATCCGCCGACGAGCATCACCAGCCGACTGCCGTTTTCGGCATCGGCTACGGCTGAACGTAACTTGTGGTCCACGCTGGGCCGTTGGAGGTAGGGCGGCAGAATGTCGAGCTGCTGATCGGGCTCGTGTACTTCGATCGCCGGATGAACCTCCAGCGCCAGCGCGTGCTCAGCCGGTAAGAAGCTCACCCAACGCCCAAGCGATGGGCTGTCCTTGGCCTCGTTGACATCGTCGGGCTCGCGCAACGCCGTGGAGAGGCGGCTCGGCAGCAACGAAACGCCGATGGCGTCCTCCAGGCGCCGGGCGGCATCGGCCGGCAGGTTGCCGTGCCAGCCATCAACTCGAAGAACCGCCAGGTGCTCAGGCCCATCGGCCAGATGATGACGGCCCACGAGGCCGATGAGGGTGCCACCGCTGAAGACGGCGGCGCCGGACATCCCTTCCCACGGAGATCGGTCGGCGACCCGCCTAGGCCCCGTCGCCGTAGGGCTCGCCGCGACTCTGAAGTCCAAGGTTCCCTCGCGGCGGTTGGACCACACGGCGCAAGTCCCATGGGCGTGGCACGAATCCCGATACCGCGAGCCGTCGGCAGCGGTGCGCATTTTGAAGGCAGGGAACCCGACGGCAGTGCACTGCAGCACGACATCCCGATCGGGAACGCGTCCAAACTCGGTGCAGGCGACGCTCTGTCGATCGCCCTCGACCGCCAACACGGCGACATCGATGCCCGTGTCCTGCCAGAGAACACCGGCACGGTGAACCCTCTCGGTCGGCAGATCGGCGTCGAACCTCACCTCGACCGTACGTGCACCCCTCACCACATGAGCGGCGGTGAGCACCCGTCCGATGGCGACCAGATAGCCCGACCCCCGCCCCCCTTTGTCGTTGTTGCCGGAGACGATGACCTCCGCGGCTCGACGCACGTCTAAGCCAGCGGGCACCCCTGTAGACACTTCAGCGCTCGTCGGCCACATCGTCGCCGGAAATCAACACGGCCGCACCGGAATTCGCAATACGCGGCTGCAGGGTGAAGGTGATCCGCTGCGTCTCGGCTTGCGCCATCTTGGCTGCGCCTCCTCCCTCGACCACGAGGAAGCGCAGCCGCGCATTGCCGCTCGCTTCCTTGCTCACGGTCACAGACGCCTCCACCTCTACGGGCCCCAGCTCGAACCGCACCTGCTCCCCGTCCCCCGCGGACAGTGCCGTCGTGAACTCACGGCGCAGCTCGCGAATCATCTCCGACAGTTCGATCACGGTTCCCCCAGGTCGATGACGACTCCAGCACCCTACTGATACTCCGCCCCGTGTGCACCAGCAATGACACAAGGGCGCCTCCCCCACGCGCCGACGTGTGTTCTTCAACCTCGACTGCGACATCGAGGAGTGGCGACCGGGTCTGTTCACGGAGTGGGCGCAGGTCGGAGGGGCTGAAGACAGTCGCTCCGTGGTTGCAGTTCTGGTTGCATTCACCGGCGTACAGCACCGTTCGGAAGCCCCACCCGCAACAGCTGCACCGCAGGTCAGAACGCTCCCGTACGCCACAGCACCCCCAGGCGACCTTTGGAAAGCGTGTGGGGGCACCAGCTCGAATCTCGCATCCTGCGCCACCCGAGGAGCGCTAGATGTAACGACCTGAAAGCCGGAGGCTACTGCTGGGCCCGGCGGCAGTGTCGTAGGCGCCTGACAGACAGTAGCCCCTGGCCAGAGCCTCACTATCAGGATAACCAGGGACATAATTGAAGGAGCAGAAAGAGCTCAGCAGCATCATGTCGCCCAGCTCTCCTACTCTTGACATCTGAGGGTGAAGCCGCCTTCGGCTATAGCCCCGGCTCCTTGCGCACATGCTTCGTAAGCGACTCAATGAATCCGGCGTAGGCTAGCTTCGAATCGGGTTGACTTATCGAACGCTCGGGGTCTTTGGGAGCCAACACAAAACAGGCGGCATCGTACAGCCCGTCCTCGACAAGCCTGCGGCAGAGCACTTGATAACGGTCAGCATATGAAGGTCGCCCCTCAAATGCCTCATCTACTTTGAAGCTCGGCCTGAAGTCTCGCTTAGCGCTCTGCGTGGAAGCTTCTACATCCTCCAACAGGAAGACATATCCAAGCCATGGTCGGGCATCACCAAGAAGGCCCTTGGAGATGGCGCGCTGAGTATCTATGGCACTACCGATTGCCTCTTCCGTTCGGTTGTTGAAGTTGTTCCCAAAGGATGGCCCGGACTGCGACTTGAACTCGATAGCTGCAACCAGCTGGGTTCCATCCTTAACGATGAGATCCCATTGCTTGGTTGGCCGATAGTAGCCCGGCAGCTCAGCCTTCTTACCCAGAGAAATCGAGCTAGCGGGGTAGTCAAGGACATCCACGAAGTGTTCCACGATCAGCTGCGTCAGGGCATCGAGGTGGGCACCCCCTGTGACGGCGCCTCGGAGCCCTGAGTCCTGCTTCCCCTCGGCGATTTGCCTCGCGGTCTGCTGCTCTCGCGTCTCCCAGTACTTCCGGACTGCGAGTTCGAATCTTCCGTCCATGGACCCACCACCATAGGCGTGCAGCCAGCGGGTAGGCCGCACGAGACTGTCGCAGCTCTCGACACTGCGGGCCTCGATCACCGAAGCCGATGATCAGGCTAGTGGACTGTGCCGTCTCGGCGCTTGGCATGGCTGGAACGCAGCCTCCAGACCCAAGCCGGTTCACGTCCTGTTTGCACAGTACTTTGCGAGATAATTCCCAAGGGAGGCCATAAAGCCGCTAAAGTCAATACCAGTGCCCGGGTCCGGCTGCTTAATCAGGGTGCCAGGATCGGTATTCGAAAGAAGGAAACACGCTCCATCGTAGAGCTTGTTCTCCAACAGTCGCTGACAAAGCAAGCGATATCGCTCCTCATAGGATGGGTTAGTCCCATAGGCGGGATCCGTCGGAAGGGCGGCACTCACTTGTTGGCGGGCCGGCCGCGTCGACTTGGGTGCCTCCTCCAGAATGAAGAAGTACCCAATCCAGGGCTTATGATCATCTCCCCTATCCCTTCCAAGCAGCCCTCTCTTGTGGGCAAGCCTCAAGTCTGTGGCACTCCCAATGGCCTCCTCGTTCCGATTATTCGCGTTATTGCTGATCTTTTCCACAGACTGCGATTTCATCTCAGTGGCAAAAACAAGGCGGTCACCATCCAGCGCGACGATGTCCCAGTTCTTGCGCGGCCGGTACACCCCAGGAAGTGTGGCGGCCTCACCTCTCAAGAAGGTAATGGGCGTGTTCTTGCAAGCCTGCTTCGCGAATTTGATCACGAGGTCTTCGACCGAGGCCATATGCTTCCCGCTTTGAGTGCCACGCGAACGGGCCGCCCACATCGCGTGGACGGCCCGGTTCAAGGCGTCGTTGTCCCAGTTCGGTTGGGTGCTCATCAGTCCCCCATGTCAGCGTCAGTCCGGGATGCGCTCGATCCCGTAGACGCGGAGGGCGGCCTCTGTGGCTGCTTGCACATCACGGCGATCAAACGCGTGTGCCAACGCTAGAGCATCGGTCTGACAGATGGCCTCGGGGCGAGGTACCCGGATGCGCCTCAGGTACTGGGCCTGGAAGCGGAGTGTGCCGCCCCGCATCCTCACGGCGTACGCCTCAACGAAGGTCTGGGCCACGCGAGATAGGAGAAGCCCTCCCAGGACTTTCATGTCCCATGTGTCGGACACGACGTAATAGAGGTTGTGGTGGGGATAGTAGCCACCTTCATCCAGTACAGGATGAATAGTCATCTTCATGTCCGGCAGCAGTAGCTTCGGTCGATCAGTGAGGCTCGCATCGATCTTGTCGATCGTCTTGTACCAACGGTCAGGCTGCTTCTGTGCCACGTACCGGCCTTCAAGAGCTGTCCGATGCTTCTCAAAGTAAGCCTTCAGCCTGGGGTACCTGTCGAGGTCTACCAGCTCACCATCCTCATCCCACGGGTTGACCATGTGAGTGCCATGCCACTTCAGGTGCCCGCTCTTGGCATCCTTCACCATCGCCATGCGGAGAAGCCGATCTCCCTCCACGAGCGTGTCGTCCTCGGTGAGGAAGACAGCGTCAGATCCTGTGGCGACGCCGATCCCCACCTTCGTCAGGGTCTCTTCGAGCACAGGGAACCGGTCGTTCAGGTCCTCAAGCAACCCGAGGCGCGCGGGGCTGCCCGCCGGCCACGAGTCCGCTGCCGAGAACCAATGCGGCAAGCGGGCCGCCTTGAAGCTGCTTGTGCTCGCAGCAGCGCGATCTTCGTCGCCGATCCAGCTCATCAGCTGGCGAGCCTCGTCTACTCCAAAGGACTTCGTGGTATCGACGGCTACTGACCTGCCTTGCGGGCGATTACGCAGAACCGTGATCGCCGGGTAGGCCGACACCTGCTCGTCGAAAGCATCCACGTCGTGCATAGTTGCAACGAAATCCATGCTGAAACGGTCAGCGACCAACTTACGCAGCTCACGACCATATTGATTGCGCATCCAGCGATCCGCACAGATGAATCCGAGTGCCCCACCGGGCGTGAGGGAACGTAGACCCCTCTCAAAGAATCCGACGTAGATATCAGAGCGGCCAACCATAGACGGATGACCCTTCCGGTAAATCTTCATCCGCTGATCTGGAACATCTTCCAGACGGATATACGGTGGGTTGCCGACAACGAAGTCAGCCTCCCTTGCAGCGTTAAGGAGATAGTCTCCATGCTGAATCCACTGGTTGACGTGAGTATCGACCGTCTCGCGATCCCAACCATCCGCCAACAGAACGTCCGCCACTGCCTCACGGCTTGCCTTCACGTTGCGACTCAGCAGGTCGAGGGCGCGGACCCCCTGACCGGGGAGGTCCCTGTCATGCTTTCGACATACGGCACTGAGGCGCTCAACGATGCTAAGAAGAAACGCGCCGGAACCGCAGGCGGGATCGACGATGGTCAATTGATCAAGATCCCGGTCGGTGGTGTACCCGACCAGGTCGAGGATCATGTCGACGACCCATCGGCGAGTGTAGACCTCGCCATTGGCCACGGCCTCTGCGGGGATCGCTTCGGCATGGACAGCGGCGCTAGGCGGGCTGGTGAGAGACACAGACGTGAGGCTATCGTCTCCGGCGGCCACGTCGACCGCGAAGAGGGCGTCATCAAGCGTTCCTGCCGGAAGGTCCGCTCCATCCTTTGAACGCGCGACTTGAGGGATGTGGGCTGAAGCAGAGGCAACATTCGCCATCAATGAAATCCTTTTCTGAGGGTCTGCGATTTGCGATGAGGTAACTGTGACATGCCTCGCGAAGGTGTTTCCAGTCATTCGCGTCTGCCCCCAGCGAACTTGCAGTCTATCTCAACGTTCGCCTCAAAACGCATGAACGGGCCCATTTCTCAGGTTACGAACAGAAATGTAGAACACCTCATCCACCTAGTTACCTCATGCTCCCGCCACCCGTAGGATTCGGATGTGGCTCCCTACACATCGCGGCCCACTCGCACCTGAGAAACGTTGCGCCGAATTTGCTTCTCCTTCTTTCCAGCACAGCCAAACGCCCGCGAAGGGTCAAGTTGAATTGGCGATGTCCGGTTCGTCGATCAGCCCGTAGAGGCCCAGACCGGTGGTCGGCAGACAGCCGGTGATCAGGTACGGGTGGTACTGGATCTTCTTCAGCTTCCGCTTGATCGCTCGGGTCAGGTGTCTGAGCTCCGCGGCGGCGAAGTCGGTCAGGGCCTGTTTCAGCAGGCTCCAGATGCCTTCCTTCAGGTTCATCTCCGGTGCGTACGGCAGCAGGTGGAAGATGACGAACCACTCCTTCTGCTCCGGCGCGAAGTCGAAGTGCTCCTGCTGGAGATGCACGCTGAGGTTGTCCCACACCCAGACCACTGGGGTGCCGAGTTCCAGGCGAACGACTTCGACTCGCCCTTGCGACCGTGGTAGATGTGCAGCTTGAAGAACATCCGCGGGTGGCGCCCGGGCCGGAAGCACACCGCGCCGGCGATGTCTACCCGCCCGCCGCGGCGACCGGCCACCCGCACCACCGGTCGGGCCCCGCGCGGCGCCCATGTGCGCCCCTTCGGCGGGATCAGCGACCGCCCGCTCTCGTCCGCGAAGCAGATATGGGCGCCCAAGTCGTGCGCGGTACTTTTACCCGCGGCCACACCTCGGTCTTCCACACTCAATCGCCTCCTCGTCCCGTTCCAGCGCCCGACGGACCGGCACCTGGTAGCTCTAGCCGTGCCACCGCTACAACCGCCACACGCCCTGGATGGTGTAGCCGACGTTTGGCCACAGTAGATCGATGATCACGGGAACAGGTGTGCCTGTGGATAACTGCACCGCAGCCAGCTGTCGAACTCTCGGACGACAAGGAGCACCTCGTGGGCACTCATGATCTGGAGGACTTCGTTGCGCAGACCGCGACCCGACTGGCTGTCGAGTATTAGCGCATCCGCAAGCGGAATGACGACCGCGGGACGTCTGGCGACGAGGGCGAGGTGCGGTATCCGCAAGAAGAAGATCCAGTACCGCCCGCACCTGATCACCGGCTGTCTGCCGACCACCGGTCTGGGCCTCTTCGGGCTGATCGACGAACTGGTTATCGCCAATTCAACTTGAGTAATAGCATTTTCGGAATATCGGGGTGCACCACGCTCGGGGGCTCCCGAGCCAACGTCCAGGAGTTGGCCAGCAGGCCAGAGCGAGCACCCCAGCGGGCGAACTGCGGGGCGCAGAGAGGCCGGACTGGCCCGCAACAGGCGTGCAGTATAGGAGAGTTGAGCCTCAAGTGAGCTTTCTTGGACTAAATCCTCGAAACTCACCCGCCACCAGGGCTCGGCTCCACTAGGGTCCACGACGCAACCACCTCCGACAGGTGGTCGCTCCACGGACTCGGAAGTCCAACTGCCCTCGCACGCGCATGTGGACGCGCTTGGTCAGCTCTGGTGTACGTCTCCATGGGGGCGGCGCTCGCGTCGTCAATCACCAAGCGCCCACGCCGGCGCGACGACGACGCATCCGTCTCCACCGTGCACTCCTCACAGGCCAAACAGAGCCGCCGATACGGGTGTGTCAGCAGGGAATCGCTGACATGGCACGCAAGAGCACATTCCGCTTCCTCCGCCCCCCGACGGAAGATGTGATCGCCGACGCGGTCGAGGTAGAGGGAGTCTTCCCTCTACTCCCTCCGCGGTTCGAGCCCCTCGATGCCGAGCCGAACCTCGACGACGGTGTCCCTCCGACGAAGCTCGGCAAGGCCGTCATGGAGTGGTACGGCGACGCGCACGCATGCGACCCGTCTGCCACGCCGACCAGCGTTGTACGTGCAATCGAAGCAATCTCGGCTACCCCTGACAACTTCAATGCGGTCCGTAAGGCTCGCTGGCGGCGCAACCATGCTGGGCAGTTCTCTGTCGCACAGCTAGAGGTACTCGTTCCGCTCATCCGACCTGCAACTGTCCAGCCGCGCATGGCAGCTTCCGCTCAACGGATCATGCGAGATAATTACAGTCAGTCGCTCATCCACGAAGTGAGCCCCAATCTCAGGATCCACGCGCAGTCAGCCGAGCACCTGCGCAACATCACAGACGCGCAGAAGAACGTGCGGCACCCACACACCTACGTTGGTCCTGCTGAGAAGGAGTTCGCTGACTCGCTCGCGCTAGAAGGGATCCGCGAGGAGCTGCGGGGCTACGTCTACGACCTTCATGTGTCGGACGACGAGCGCGGCCACCTGGTCGAGACTGACGACGGCTGGACCCGGGTGACAGTCGCGCAATCCTTCATGGGAGCGCTGATGGAGACAGACGCGGACCTCTCCACGCTGCATTGGGAAAACCCTGATGGCACCCTTACCGTCCGCCCTCACACAGCAGAGACAATTCTGAGGGCACACGAGGCGCTCCAGTTCGAAGAGGCGCCCTTCGCCGTGTGGCCTACCACGCATACCCGATCTGGTGTTTCCTCATGGGTCGCAGGAGCTTCACCCGAAGCCCTCGCAACCATTCGAATGATGACGGCGCGTATGGACATTGGGATCGCCGTTCGTCCGTACCGTGAGAACAGCGATCACGATGTCGTGTATGCAGACATGGCGCGCTTCCACGTGAAGGGCCAGAACCCCACGCTCTGGGGCAAAGCAGATGACGAGGCTTTCAAGGCGCGTACGGTCGTCAAGGACCTCGTTCGACGCAACTACATCACCCCGGAGCAGCGGGACATCTTCTTCGGCGACGTTGTCGTACCGTGGGCAGACGACGCCCTACGAGCCCCGTTCCGGAACCGCGTCGTGGCCATCACCAAGGTGATGGTGTCCACCGTAGTCGCCGACCCTGCGACTCCCGGCCGCTACCCAGAGGTCCGTCGCACACTTAAGCGTCTGCGTGTATCCAACTCTCCTCTGCAGGCGGCCACCACGACCGCATCGCTCGCGGGACTCGTCGCTGGACTCGACGGTGACGGGGAAATGGGGCAGTTCACAGCTGCGATCTCGCGGACATTCCGCAAGCCTGAACTACGCGAAATCAGTGACACCACGAAGCACCGTGGTAGCTGGACCGACGTAATTGACCTTGACGCCAAGGAAATTGCCGCGGGGGCTCGCAAGGAGCTTCTCGATGCCATCGGTGCCGGCAACACTCGTGTCCCAGGCAAACACCAACGCGCCTTGGCCATCTTGGCGTTGGTTGCACACGCAGCCAACCCTGCATTGCGCGACTACCGCCAACCCATCGCGGGGGACGAGAGCGGTAGGACCCGGCGGTATCCGTCTTCAATGACGCTGACCGGTCGCGGGGGACGTGGCGGTGTCAGGCCAATCGACGCAGACACGATCTGCTTCAACGCTGCTCGTTCGCCTCATGGGATCAATCAACTCGAATCGATCATCAACGCAGCGACTCTCAGCTCTCCAACGGTCCCTCTCGACCCGGAGACCGGTGAGGAGTTGCTGGAGGAGTGGCTGCGTATCCGCTGGCAAGTGGCACCGGATGCGACTGGAAAGCCAGCCGAGCGGACCGCAACCGCCAGCGGTATGACCTCGACCAACGGGTTCCAGCAGCCCGAACTCGATCTGGACGATGAGGCCAGCGAAGTCGGCACTTCGAGAACACCAGACTTCGATCCGCTATCGGATTCCCACGAGTGGAATGCGGAAGTGATCACGCTCATCGACGAAATTTCCCAACTGGCAGACAGGATTGCGACTCTTTCGCAGGTCCGCGCCAATGCCCAACTGGCAGATGTCGACGAAGAAGACTTCGATCCCGATGATGAGAGTCTTCCCTTCATGATCGATAAGATTGGGATCGATCCGGAGGTGGAGAACGGGTCGGACGAGTCTCTCGACAAGCTCCGCAACTTCCTCAAGCGCGGTGTCTTGGGCTACCTGAAGCAACGGGCACGGCTGTGACGATCCAGGTGCCCCGCGGCAGCGCGTTGGGAACAGTCGGGGTTGACTGCGAGGGGCGGCCGGTAGTCCATCGCCCGAACGACGTCACCGATCAATGGTGGCGCTCGGTCACCGCCTTGCTGCGACCCGCCCTCCACAGCATCTCACCAGCAAAGGTGACTGTGCATCGGCATCGCGCGGGGGCGCTCACACGGCTTCTGGCTCGCTATCCCGCTACAGCGGTCAGCTGGGTTTGGACGCCTGCAGCCACACTTATGCGTGAGGACGTTGCCAGGAGCGCAACAGGGCTGAGTCGGCTACTCGCCACAGATATCGCCGAACAAGCAGTGTGGCCATCCGATGTTGACCTGGAGGCTCTTGGGTTCGTCCGGCGGCTGCGGCCCTTCCAGCAGGTCGCCGTCGCCCGCTTGCTCGCTGCAGGCGGCGGGGCAAACTTTTCTGTCCCCGGCTCCGGCAAGACGGCGGTGACCTATGCCGTGTTCACGGCACTACGCTCTCGGGGCTCGGCACATGCGATGCTCGTCGTCGCGCCACCATCTGCCTTCGAAGCGTGGGTGGATGAAGCCAAGGCATGCTTCGCGGACGACAGAACGCCGGTCGTCACCGTCCGCCCAGACCTCCCCTCCCGCCGCGACACCATCCTCGTACTCAACTACGAGCGTCTGAGCGACGCCACCAGCCGCGCTGGGCTCTCCGGATGGGCACGCGGCCGCAAGGTGCTCACCGTGTTCGACGAGGCCCACCGTGCGAAAGCTGGCCCAACCTCAAGACGCGGCGCGGAGGCCGCGGCGCTCGCCCGTCGTTCGGACGCAACGATGGTTCTGACAGGGACACCAATGCCGAACAGGCCCACAGACCTGGAAGCAGTCTTTGACTTGGCATGGCCGGGGCATGGCAGCCGACTCGTACGCGGTGACCTCGCCAACGCCCGCGAGCGTGCCTATGTGCGAGCTACGAAGGCCGAATTGGACCTTCCAACCTTGGAGGTCCGGGTAGAACGGGTGGCGCTCGACGGCCCACACCGCGCGCTGTACGACGCGATGAGGTTGCGCATGTCGGAATGGGCAAACGCGCATAGCCACTCCGACGATGTAGCGGCCGATGCTGGACGTGCGGTGATGCACTTGATTGCCGCCGCGACAAATCCAGCGGCGGTGTTCACACCGGACCAGCCATGGTCGCTTCCATTCGACCGCCCCGACTTCACCGACCTTAGATCAGTCGTTACGGATCCAACCCTGCACATCCGCCCTGCCAAGATCGTGCGCGCCGCACAGCTCGTCACAGAAAACCGGGCCCTTGGCCGCAAAACTGTCGTGTGGTCCACCTTCGTCGCGAACATTGCCGCGCTCACCACAGCGCTAGCGCGGCACAACCCTGCCGTCATCACTGGCGCTACCGCCGTCGATGAGGCATCGGCGCCGACCGATCGGCGCCGGCAGTTGGAGCGATTCCGGACTGACGACGACTGCTGGGCCCTCATCGCAACGCCGCAAACACTCGGGGAGGGCGTCTCCTTGCACCAGACCGCGATAGACCAAGTGCACGTTGACCGTGGTTACGCTGCTGGGACATGGCTTCAGGCGATTGACAGGACACACAGGCTTGGCTTGCCTGCGGACGCAAACCCCACGTGCACCGTCCTCATCGCCGAAGACACAATCGATGAACGCGTCTCCGAAGTTCTCAATGCCAAGGTCACAGCAATGGCCTCGGCGCTCAATGACCACGCCCTACAGCCGGTCGCCGACCCAATGATCGCTGAAGGCGACTCAGTGGCGGCCGTCCTGGGCGACATCGACGCCCTCCGGGAACTCCTACGTCCAGAAGGCGAAAAGATGACCACGCGACGTGACGCGAGCAGCGGCGGAATACACATCACCAGCAGCGGAGCCCAAATCAATACGGGGAATGTCGGCGGAGACCAGCGACAGGTCTACGTCAGCGGTAACGCCGAGGACACCTCACTCCTCCTGGCCGCGCAGACGAAGCTGGCCGAGCTGAACGCCGCCCTTGAGGAGCACGCCGCCGAGCTGAGCAATCCGGATCTCGCCCGCCGTACTGCCTCCCGCATCGGCGAGGAACTGACCAGCCGGAACCCCGACCGGCGACGCATCACGGAGAACCTGGAAGACCTCGGTCTGGCTGTCGGAGCCGTGGCATCCATCATCACCATCCTGCAGGGGCTCACGGCTGCGGTGGCCGCGCTGCACGGCTAAAGGCCAGCTAACGCGGAGCAAGGCTGGGAGCCATCTGGGAGCCAACCCGCTCCACAAACCCCTTCGAGACCACCCGAGACCACGCCACCCCGACACTCTGACCAGGGCAAACTCCATCCGCGCTGGCAAGATCACCAACCGAACCTCATTCGGGACGAAGAGGTCGTGGGTTCAAATCCCGCCACCCCGACAGCTGAAATACCAGGTCAGGCCCGGTGCTGAGAGATCAGCGCCGGGTCTGATTTGTTGTGCGGGCCCGTTTTGGGGGCCATTTGGGAGTCGACTTCGGGAGCGGGCGTATCGCCGTGTCCTCGACGGGCCGCAGCGATCGACCGCGCAGGGCTGTATCCGCAAAGTCCACGAGGCCGACCGGTGTCAGGCGCTGAGTGTGGTGCGCAGCGTGTCGGCCATCAGTCGGGTGTTTCGGCTGACTCGGCCGACTCGGAGTCGTTGGTCGACGCGTACTCGTCGATGTGATGGGTCGCGGCCCAGCTGGCCAGCAGGTTCAGGGCGTCCTGCGAACGTGACGCGGGCTCGGCGGTGTAGGTGAGGAGGAACTGGCCGGCGTCTGCCCCGAGTGGGAAGGTCTCGAACGGCAGGTCGAGGTCGCCGACGACCGGGTGGTGGAGGCGCTTCAGGCCCGTGGTGTGGATACGGACGTTGTGGGCGGCCCAGCGGCGACGGAACTCCTCGCTGCGGGTGGACAGTTCCCCTATCAGGTCCGTCAGCCGTCGGTCGTAGGCGTCGCGGCCGGCCTCGGCTCGCAGCATGGCGACCGTGTCGTTGGCAACTTCGTCCCAGTCGCGGAAGAACTCGGGTGCGTGCGGGTCGAGGAAGACGAACCGGGCGTTGCTCGGTGGCCGCACCGGGTCGCCGTAGAGCGGGGAGAACAGCGCGCGCCCGAGGTGGTTCGCGGCCAGGATGTCCAGGCGTCCGCTGAGTACGAACGCGGGTGTGCGGGTCATCGAGTCGAGGACGTGCTGCACCGCAGGCCGGACGCGCTGCTGGGCCGGCCGACGGCGCGGGGGACGGGTCGTGCCGGCGCCGCGCAGGAGGTCGAGCAGGTGGATGCGCTCGACCTCGTCGAGCCGCAGTGCCTGCGCGATGCCGTCGATGACGCTCTCGGAGACACCGGTGGCGTTGCCGCGCTCCAGCCGGGTGTAGTACTCGCTGGAGATTCCCGCGAGTAGGGCGACCTCCTCGCGGCGCAGCCCGGTGACCCTCCGGCGGTCTCCACCGTAAGCGGGCAGTCCGGCCTGTTCAGGGGTGACCCTGGCCCGTCGCGTGCCCAGGAATTCCCGGATCTCCGCACGGAAATCATCACGGATGTCGCGGTTGGTGCCGTAAGGGTCGTTTCTGCCTGCCATGCGCTCCACTCTACGAGCGCTTCCCGCTGGCTGGGGGTCCCTCTCAGGGACCCCCTCATCAGGGACTCCCACGCTCCCGTGACAACCGGTTCTGTTGGTGGTGCACCGCCCACGGCGGTGTGAACGGCCCGGATACGGCGGCGCTTCCGCCGCCGGTCTCCAGCCCCTCTGCGGCGCCGTCGGCGCTGCGATCCTCGGAATCAGAAGGATGAATCATGCGTCGATACACCAAGCCGGCCGTCGTAGTCACGGCGCTGGGAGCGCTCGGCCTCGCTGCCTTCGGAACGGGTGCCGCGGACGCGGTCGGCACGGACAACGCCAACACCGGCTCCGGATCGCCGTCTCGCGTCACGGCGGAATCCGTCACGTGGAACCACGGGACCGCGCAGCTGAACAAGCGCATCATGGAGCGCTTCACCAGCGAGTTCCTGCCCACCGGCGACCCCGCGCAGGCGAGAGAGTTCATCAGCCCGGACATCGTCATGCACTTCGGCGGCCAGACGCAGGAGGGCCGGGACACGTATCTCGGCATCGTCGCCGCGAACATGAAGGCTTTCCCCGACCTCAAGTGGACGGTGGAGGACATGCGGGCCGAGGGCGACACGGTGGCCATCCGGTACACCATGACGGGCACCCACGAGGGACCCTTCGCCGGGGTCGAGGCGACCGGCAAGGTCATCCGCGCGGAGAGCATGGCGTTCTACCGCCTGGCCGACGGCAAGATCGTCGAGGAGCGTGCCCAGCTCGACATGCTCAGCATCCTCCAGCAGATGGGCGCCATACCCGCCGCATAGCAGCGGAGCGCTGTGCGCCACCTGCCTACGCCCCACGCCGACGCGATGACCGGCACTCGCCGTCTCCCCTCGGCGCGGCACGGGCCCTCCGCCGGCCCTGCGCCGCACATCCAGAGAACCAAAGAAGAACAGGACACCCCCCATGGCAACGAATCTGACCGGCACCGTCGCTCTCGTCACCGGCGCGAGCAGCGGTATCGGCGCCGCCACCGCCCGTCGGCTCGCGGAGGACGGTGCTTCCGTCGCCCTCGTGGCCCGCCGCAAGGACCGTCTGACAGACCTCGCCGCCGAGATCGAGAAGGCGGGCGGCACCGCGCTGGCGGTGGAGGCGGACATCACCGACCGCGCCCAGGCCGAAGCCGCCGTACAGCAGACCGTCGAGCACTTCGGACGGCTGGACACCCTGGTCAACAACGCCGGCCTTATGCTCCTGGGCCCCGTCGTCGGCGCAGACGCCGACGAATGGGAGCGCATGATCGCCATCAACGTCCAGGGCCTGCTGTACACCACCCGCGCCGCTCTGCCTCACATGCTCAGGGCCGCCGAGGACGACCCGCGCCGGGTCGCCGACATCGTCAACATCAGCTCGATCGCCGGCCGCGTCGCCTGGAACGGCTACGGCGTCTACAACCTCACCAAGTTCGGCGTGAACGGCTTCACCGAGTCCCTGCGCCAGGAGGTCACCCAGCGGCACGTCCGCGTCGGTGTCCTCGAACCCGGCGGCGTGGACACCGGGCTCGGCTCGCACAACGACCACAAGCCCGAGGTCCGTGCAGCGATCGGCACCTTCTACGAGCAGACCGAGGTCCTCGCCCCCGACGACATCGCCGACGGCGTCGCCTACATGGTCACTCGCCCCTGCCACGCCTCCATCGGCGAACTGTGGATCATGCCCACCGACCAGGCCTGACCGCCTCCGCACCCCATCAGCATCGGCATCAGCATCAGCTGAAACTGAACCCGGAAAAGGACCCCCCATGAGCAAGGTCATTCTCGTCACCGGTGCCGGACGCGGTCTGGGCACGGACATCGTCCGCGAGGCCCTCGCCGCCGGTCACCAGGTCGTCGCCACCGGCCGCCGCCCCGAAGAGGTCGAGAAGACCCTGGGCGGACCCCAGCACAACCTGCTGGTCACCAAGTTGGACGTCACCAGCCCGGAGGACGCCGAGGCCGCAGCGCAGGCCGCCGTCGACCGCTTCGGCCGCATCGACGTCCTGATCAACAACGCCGGCAATTTTTTCGCCGGCTACTTCGAGGAGATCACGCCCGCGCAGATGCGCCAGCAGATCGAGACCAATCTCTTCGGCCCGATGAACGTCACCCGCGCCGTCCTGCCCGTCATGCGAAAACAGCGCGCCGGGCACGTCGTCACCCTGTCCTCCTCCGCCGGCATCATCGGCCAGGAGTTCTGCGTCGCCTACGCCACCTCCAAGTTCGGCGTCGAGGGCTGGATGGAGTCGCTGCGGTACGACGTCGAGCCGTACAACATCCACACCACGGTCGTGGAGCCCGGCTTCTTCCGCACCGAGCTGCTCGTGGACGCCTCCACCACCTGGCCCGAGCCGACCATCGACGACTACACCGAGCGCACCACCGCCACCATCGCCGCTTGGAAGAGCATGAACGGCCAGCAGAGCGGCGACCCCGCCAAGCTCGCCCGCGCCCTACTGGCCATCTCCGACCAGGAGCAGCCGCCGCTGCGCTTCGTCGCCGGCGCCGACGCCATCGAAGGCATCGAGGCCAAGGCCCGGGAACTCCTCGCCCAGGCCCAGGCATCCCGCGAACTGGGCGGCAAGCTGGCCTACGACGACACCACCGCCTGACACGCCCGGATCCGGGCTTCGAGTTCACACCCCGGAGGTGAATCCGGGCTGCGCAGCCGTTCGACTGTCGAGCTCGACCTCGTCCCCGTCGTGGAACACAATCGCCCGGAACCCGTCCCACTTCGGCTCGCAGCGCATGCCCTGTGGCATCTGTTCCACGGACTTGGCGAGTATGGGCTTCACGGGCGGCATCACAGGCAGATCCATGCTCCGGCTCCTGAGCGGTCCACGGCATGTCTCGGGACGGCCAGAACGGGCAGGTCAAGGAAGCGGGATCGAGCGCAGGGCGTGATGGGTCCTCGGCTCGACGACGACATGGCCCGAGCGGCCTCCCGGCGCGATGAGCGCGGGGTGTTCGCCGCCCCTGGACTGCGGGTACGGCGGGGACATGCGCGGCGCGGCGGCTCCGGTCCCGTCCGGGCCGGCGTGCAGGTCGATCGTGATCACGCGTCCCCTGGTGTCGTCGTTCCCGGGGGTGAAGGTCACGAACCGCCCACCGGACAGCTCGCCTTCCTCCGTGGTGGTGTCGTAGCTCCACAGCCTGCGGGGGTGGTTGAGATCGTAGGCGTTCCAGGTACCGGTGCCCGGGTCCTCCGGGGTGTCCTCGAACAGCACCAGCACACCGTCCGACGAGATCACACCGCGTTCGGGCCTCAGGCCCGGGTCCTCGGCGGCGGTCCTGAGTGGCCCGAGCGTGACCGGGTCGAGACGGCGCAGGGGCGGGAAGGCGTCGCCGGCAGTAACGGAGCTGCCTGCGCACACCAGGTAGCCGCCGCCGGAGATCAGGTGCGGGCACCAGTCCAGGGGGACGCCGCCGTAGGAGGCGGTGCCTGGCGGGCTGGTCGCGACGCTCCTGCCGGTACGGGCGTCGCGGGCGGTGACCTTCGTGCCGTCAGTGCTGTAGACCCGGCCGCCGAACGCGGCGATGCCTTCGTACGGGATCGCGTCGACGGCCCTGTGCCACAGCACTGCACCGTCGGACGCCCGGAAGGCACCGAGGGCGACGTTCGTGTAGCCCTCGCTCTGCACGGCGTCGCTCTTGGCGTCGAGGGCGTAGACGACGCCGTCCGCCGCGGCCATGCCGACGTAGGAGCGCGTGGAGGGCAGCCGGTGGGTCCAGGCCGCCTTGCCCGTGCGCAGATTCGCAGCGCGTAGCGTGTGACCGCCGCTGGTGGCGGCGCGTTCGTCGGCTGCGTCGACCACGAGCCCGCCGTTCTTTCCGCCGCCACCGGTGGCGGGGACTGTCCAGGTGATCGCGCCGGTGGCCCGGGAGACCCCGACGAGGCCGTCGGGGGCGGTACTGCACACGACCTGGTGGGCCGTGGCGCCACAGGTTCCGGACGCCTCCTGCCGGGAGAGGGACTTCGTCCACGCGCGCCACGGACCGTCGACGGCCACGGACGTGTGCGTGGTGGAGGGAGCGGGCTGTGCGGTGCCCGTAGCCGAGCAGCCGACGATCAACGCCACGCCCGCCAAGGACGCCATCCCTCGCACTCGTCGCATGCCAAGTCACCTCCCGGCAGCCCTGCTCCCAGAGACGACCGACCGCGGCGGCCGATGGTTGTACAGCGTCAGACACCCGAGAGAATGGAACCTTTGTGTGAACGTGGCCGGGCGAACGACTCCGGGAAAGCGCAGTGGAGTTGAGACGGCCCACCGATGAAGGATCCTGAGACAGCGCGGAAGGCCCAGGTCACAGAGCCGCGGCCTGGCTGACAGGCTGGTTCGCCTGGTTTCCACCAGTCTGGGTTGATGTGAGTCTCATCGGAGTTGGCGTTTCTCATCGATGTCTGCCGTGACCGATGAGTTTTGTGCGGATCCGTGGTCGATACGGCTGGATACACCGACAGCGGTGGGCCTGTGCTGGGGACGTTCCAGCGCGGGAGGAAGCAGAGGGTGGCTGTGATGAGCGTCGACGACTCCGACCAGGGGCACGCGATCCGGACGGGCGGGCAGGGGACGCGGGTCAGCGGTCCCAGGGTGTTGGTGGCGGGGGCGAGCATCGCGGGACCCGCGCTGGCCCACTGGCTGCGCCGGCGGGGGGCCGAGGTGACCGTGGTGGAGCGGGCTCCCGAGCTGCGTCCCGGCGGGCAGGCGGTGGACGCGCGCGGGGTCGCCAGGGAGGTCATCGGGCGCATGGGGTTGGACGCGGCGGTGCGCGCGGCGTGCACCGACACCGCCGGCGCGCACACCGTGGACGCGGACGGGCAGGTGCTGGAGACCTTCCGTGCCGACGACGACGGTGGCGACGGGTTCATCGCGGACATCGAGATCCTGCGCGGGGACCTGTCCCAGGTGCTCTACGACGACACCCGCGACGGCGTCGAGTACGTCTTCGGCGACCGAATCGCCGAGCTCGCCCAGGACGCGGACGGGGTCGACGTGGTCTTCGCGGGCGGCAACCGGCGGCGCTTCGACCTGGTGGTCGGGGCAGACGGGCCGCACTCGGAGCTGCGGGCGATGGTCTTCGGGCCGCATGAGCGGTTCCTCCGCCACCTCGGGCACGTGCTGGCCTTCTACAGTGTGCCCAACGAGTTCGGGCTGGACCGCTGGCTGCTGGAGTACCAGGATCAGGAGTCCGGGCGCTCCGCCCTCCTGCGGCCCGTCCAGGACGCCACCCGGGCGATGGCCATGTTCTACTTCGCCTCGGCCGACTTCGACGTCGACCACCGTGACGTCGCGGCCCAGAAGGTCCTGCTGCGGGAGCGGATGGCGGGCCTGGGCTGGTTGGCCCCGGACATCCTCGCGCACCTGGACGACACTCCGGACTTCTACCTCGACCAGGTCGCCCAGGTGGTGATGGACCGCTGGTCGAGTGGACGGGTGGGGTTGCTCGGGGACGCGGCGTTCTGCTCGTCGCCGATGTCCGGGCAGGGCACCGGGCTGGCCCTGGTCGGTGCCTACCTGCTGGCCGGAGAGCTGGCCGCCGCCGGATGGGACCCCGACGCCGGGTTCGCTCGCTACGAGGCACGGATGCGCTCGTTCGTCGAGGCCAACCAGGAGATCGGCCGGTTGAACGCCCGCAGCCGCGACGTCCCCGGGCCAGACGCCGAGCCGGGCCCCGATTTCGCCGGCGAATGGTTCACGGAGCTGGTCGGGCGCGCGATCAACGGCGTCGAGCTGCCCGACTACGCGGGGGTGCCGGACTCCGCAGCCCCGGCCGGATCGCCGATCACCTCGTCGGCCAAGCCGTAGGTGTCACACAACGTGTCGAGAGGGACCACGCTTCGGTAGGACACCGCCGCGGGGTCTCTGTGGTTCTGCCACTTGCCTGGTCGGCGCTCACCGGAACTGACAAGACCATTGGGACATCGACCTTGGCGGGCTTTCGCAAGGACAGGCTGTTCAGCCCCGACCTGATCGGCGAGCACCGAATGCGCGCCACAGTTCACCACCTGCTCTGGAAGGGGAGTGCGCCTTCGGGAAGGGCGTGCAAGTGCGTGGCTCAATTCCCTTTCCGTACATGAGAGTTGCGCGCATCACCCGACCGGCGGCCGGACATGATGCACCCATGAAGCCGGAGACCAGGCGGTCATGGGTGTGGGTGGCAGGTGTCGCCGGGGCCGCCCTGTTCGTCGCGGCTCTCATCTGGGGGCCCTGGCTCCTCGAAGGCCACCATGTGCGTGACAAGAACGGCAACCTCGCCTCGTCCGCGGGCATCATCATCACCGGACTGCGCACCGCCGTCATCGCCATCGCCGCCGGTGCCATCGCGGCCCTTGGCCTCTGGTACACCCACAAGAACCATGAGCTCAGCCGGGAAGAACAGGTCACCGACCGTTACGTGGAAGCCATCAAGCTCCTGGGCTCGGAGAACCTGCACGAACGGCTTGGCGGCATCTACAGCCTCGAACGCATCATGAAGGACAGCGAGAAGGACCACGCCACGATCATCGAGGTGCTCGCGGCGTTCATCCGCACCCCGAGTTCGGACCAGCGGCAGGGGAACCTCGCGCTGGACGACCCGTCCGATGAGGAGGGCGACACGGATGCGACCGTTCCACTGGCCGTCGACGTCTCGGCCGCCCTGACGGTCGTCGGTCGTCGCCCGGATCCCGACGCGACGCCCATCGCGGACCTGCGGCGCATCGACTGGAGCAACACCGACCTGGAGCACGCGAACCTCCAGCACGTGGACCTCACGGGCGCGGACCTCAGAGGGGCCCGGCTCAAGGGCGCGGACCTCAGAGGCTCGGACCTCACCGGCGCACACCTGAAGGGAGCGGACTTCCAGGGGGCGCACCTCACCGGAGCCGGCCTTAGGGAGGTGGACCTGAGAGGGGTGCACCTGCGAGGGGTCGACCTCACGGGGGTGGACATCAGAGGGCTGCGTCTGGGGCGCGTGGATCTCACGGGCGCCCAGTTGAGAGGTGCCGACCTCACGGAGGCCGATCTCAGGACCGCGCATCTGAGGCAGGCGGACTTCACGAACGCGGGGCTCTCGGGGGCGAATCTCGGAGCGGTGGACCTGACCGAAGCGGTGTTCTGGAGGGCCGATCTCAGGGGAGCGCACCTCGGGATGGCGCACTTGGTGGACGCGGACCTCAGGGCGGCTGACCTCAGGGGCGCGCAAGGGCTGACGACCGAGCAGCTGCGGCTTGCTCGGCTCTACGACGACACGAAGATCCCCAAGGAACTCAAGGCCGAGCGCTCGATCCGGGAGCGCATCAAGGAGTGCAAGGCGGAGTCCAAATGGCGGGAGGCCGCCACCCGATGGCGAGAGGAGGGCACCCGGCCCGAACCGTCGTGACCGGCGCAGGCGGCCTTCTACCCGGCCACCATCGGCAACACCGAGATCCAGCTGTACACCGAAATCTCCGATCCGGACGGCGACACGGTCAAGGCCCGGTTCATCGTCTGGTGTACCGGACAGAGCGACAACCTCGTCGACCGCACCGTCGCTGTCTCGGCTCCCAGCGTCGGGCCGCTGACACCGAGTTCGCGCCTCAGGAGCGCGTTCGGGCAGCTTGGGGCATGAGCAGGTACGCCGCAGCCAGGATCTACGCGCTGCCGGAGTCGCTGGACGGATTCGTCGGGCCGGCATCCGGCGCCATGACACTGCCCCGTCACATCGACTGGGGCCCGCATTGCGTGTACGACCTCGGCGATGAGGCCGATCTGCTGCTCATGTACGAGCGGGTCATCCGAATCACTCCGGCCGGTACTCGGCCCACGTCTTGGGTGTCTCGGAGACCCTGACTGCGGTCAGCTCCGGAAATCGATCGGTCCAGAGGCCGAAGATCCATACGGCCAGATTCTCCGCCGAAGGCGAGATACCCCCCCCCATCGCCTCATTCAGATGACGGTGATCGAGGGTCTCGTCCATCCATCTCTTGAAGGCATCAAGCTCACGGTAGTCGCGGACGAAGCCTGCCTCGGTGAGATCCTCGCGGCGGGCGGACAGTTCCAACACGACGATGTAGTTGTGGCCGTGCATGCGGGCGCAGGGGTGCCAGCTCGGCAGCCGGTCGAGGACGTGACTGGCCGAGAAGTGGAACTCCTTGGTGATCGTCAGCATGGCGGCTCCAGTGTGCCACCTGCCGTCAGAACCCTTCCTCGGCCGTCCGCCCTGGTCACTGGTCGTCCCCTGCACCCTGGAGGATGGCGTTGTTGAGAGGGACCCGCGTGAGGAACCGGTCGGGCGACACGTCGCCGGTGATCTTCTCCGCCTTGCGAGCGACCTCGCGCCGGGCTCGCTCGAGGAGTGCGTGCGCTTCCTCCGGCACTCCTGCGGCGGTCTGGACGACTGCGGAGAAGTACAGGACCTCCTCCGTACGGAGAGCGGGCATGTCCCCGACCTCGTCCAGGATGCGCACGGCCCGGCGGGCCTGATCCTGGGCTCCGACCGTGTCGCCTTTCCGGAGCAGGATGCGGCTGCGCAGGGAATGTGCGGCGATCTCGCTGCGGATCATGCCGCTGCGCCGGGTCTCGACACAGGTGGCCACCGCCAGGCGGTCGGCCTGATCCAGGAATTCTCCGGACTCGTCAGCAGCAAGAAGCAGGATCTCGGCGTACAGGTTGCGGACGATGGGGACGAGGTTGGCCAGCCAGGTCCGCTCTGTCTCCGCCCACGCGTCAGCGATCAGCTCCAGGGCATGATCGCGCCGCGTCGGCTGCTGCACGAGGAGGTGAGCGAGCAGCGCCTTGTTGTAGGCGTGCCAGCCGCTGTCGCCGCCGCGGCCCGCCTCGAAGTCGAGAGCCTCGCGAAGGATCTCCTCGGCTTCCTCGTAGGCGCCGAGGCCCATGTGCACCTGCGCCAGGTAGTTGAGCGCTATGGGCAGCTCGGCCTTCAAGGACTCGTCGCGCAGCCGCTGAACGCAGCGGCTCAGCCTGGTCAGTGCCTCACTGAGGTGTCCGCTGTCGAAGAGAGTGATGCCGAGCTGCATCTCTCCCAGGTTGCGAGCATGCTGGAGCACCGGGTCACCGGTACCGCCGAGACGCGGATCGGAGGCGTACATGCGCTCCGCCTCCTGGAGCTGGGTCAGACCGTCGGCGAGCCTCCGCTTGGACACCTGCCGCCCGTATTCGACCCGAGCCACGAAGAGGGCGACCGGGTCACCATGCTGCTCGGCCAGCTCCACGGCCGCGCGGAGCTTGTCCAGGGACGGCACCAGTCCCTGGGTCGCGAGCAGGGTCTTGCCGCGCAGGAGCGTCGTACGGATCGCCAGCTCAGGCGTTCCACAGCGGCTCGCCGCGGCCTCGGCCTCGGCGGCCAGGGCGTCGATGTCCGGGCCGCCGGCCGGCCGGTGCTGGCCCCGCCAGCGCACCTCCGTCAGCGACAGCAGCAGTTCCACGGCCTGGATGAGCCACCGGTCCCGGCTCTCCTCCTGCTTCGGCAGGTCCCGGACCGCCTTGATCACTTCTTCGCAGTGCCGCTCCGCCTCGGCGAAGGACAGTCCTTCCATCGCGGCGTCCCGGGCCAGCCCATAGTGCGCCTCGGCCGACGCGAGCAGGCACTCGGTTCCACCACTGCGGAGATGGCGGGCAATCTCCAGTCGGCGTTCCAGCGGCATACCGTCCAGTGCCTCAGAAGTGAGCGCCGCCGCGATACGGGCGTGCCGGGACCGCATCTGCTGAGGCGTCTGCCGGCCGTACACCACGCCCCACAAGGCGTTGTGCTCGAACCGATAGCAGTCGGACGCGTCCAAGCGCGCCCACCCGGGAGGCTGTTCCGGCAGGATCAGCCGGTGCTGGGCGGCGATCAGCCGCAGCCGCTCCATCACTTCGTCGTGCGGTGCTCCCTTGACCTCGGCAACCGTGCGTGACAGGAACGTCTCGCCCTGAGCCGACCCGATCATGAGCAGTTCGCGATCCGGCTCGGGGAGCAGCCGGAGACGGTCTTCCACCACGCGCGACAGACTGCTGGGCAGTTCAACGACGGACCCGTCTTCCGGACGCCACTCCTCCAGGCAGAGGGTGACGAAGACGGCGTGGCCGGCGGTCAGCCGGCTCAGCTGTTCCGACAGAGCCCGCGGGGCCTCCGGGTGCCGGGAGCGCACCAACTCGGCGACTGCGTCCCGCGGCAGGCCGTTCAGCACCCGTCGGCGCAGGAGTCCGTCCTTCGCCCAGTCGTGCAGCAGATCCTCGACCGTGGAAGCCGGGCCATCAACGTAGGCTCCGTCCGTGGTGTGGCCGAGCACGAGGCCAATCGGCTCGTCGGGCAGCCGCCGCAGCAACCGGTCGAGGACCAGCAGGCTGCTGGGATCGCCGTATTGGATGTCGTCGATGAGCACGACCGTGGGCGGCCCCTGCCGAACGAGGTCCAGCAGTGCGTCCACGATCTGCGCGGCCGCTCCCTGCTGGAAGGGCAGCAGGCTGTCGAATGGCATCGATCCCGAAGCGAGGGAGGACTCTGCGACTTCCTTGCCCAGGGTGAACAGGGCACCCAGGCCGGGCACGATCGCGGACAGCACTTCCGGCGCAGAGCGGACGACGCCCTGACCGGTGAAGCTCAGTAGCCGACGGAAGACCCCGGGCTGCTTGAACTCCTGGTCCCGGGCCAGCTGTAGAAGTAGTTCGACAATCACTCCGTAGTGCAGCCCTGATCCGATCGACGGCTGGCACCGCACGGATACGGCTCGTCCGACGCCCGACCCGTGAGAGGCCGCGACCTCAGCCTCGAACGCCCGCAGTAGCGCCGACTTACCCATGCCCGAGACGCCGTCGACCACGAGCGCCCGGCCACCGCGCCCTGTGGTCACGTCCGCCAGTAGCGAGCGCAGCTCGTCCATGTGCTCCACGCGGTCGACAAATCCGGTCCGCACCACAGCCCCCGTCTCAGCCATCCGTCGCGGAACTTCCGTACCCACTCTGGTACTTGCCGCCCACGGTAGATCATGTGAAACGCGTCTCCCACTGGTGTGGAAGTGAGGAGCGCTGACGTTGATCGTCGCATCGCCCCGCGCAATGGGAATCGCCGTCCCACCCCGAGGAGCGGACGCTGCCGGTCCGCATCGACCTCGCGCGCGCCGCGGGCATGGACTTTGACGCCGAGGTGGTGACGTCGCCGATGCCCCTGGTCGAGGCGTACGACGGCAGAACGATCGACGCAGTGCTCGCTCGCCGTCATCGCGCGACAGCAGAAGGGGCAGGTCACCGTCTTCACCTCGGACGTCGACGACCTGGAGGAGCTGCTACCGGACACGATCGTCGTCAAAAGGGTGTGATCCGACGATGCGCCGACACACGGCGGTGCCGGCCTCTCGTCCACCCGGCCTCTCCCCTCAGCGACGGGCGGCGACCGGCGTGGGACCGTCACTTCCCGCCGGAGGAGGTACGGCCATGGAGGCGCAGGGCGACTGGACGAGTACCGCGCGTGGGATGTGGCTCTGGCCGGTTGCGGTTCTGACCGGCTTTCCCGTCGGGGGGTTGATCGCAGACCTCGTCGTCGACGGAGTCGAACGTGATCACGACAAACGTCGATGAGCAGTTCACGAACTTCGGCGCGGGCGGAGCGCTCGTATTCGGACTGCTGACCGGTCGAGCGGGCCTCAGCGACCGTCCCGCCTGTAGTTCGCATCCTGAAGTACACGGGCCTGATGTGTTGTGTGGGCCGTTGCCGCGTCGTCCGGAACCGGTCCCTCCCCACGTGGGGACCGGTACCGGACGACGCGCGAGGCCTCGGTCCGCGCCAACGCGGCGCCGGCCGAGGCGGGGCGGGATCCGTGGTCGGCGATGAGCGGTCCGGATGGGACCGGCTCCACGGATCTCTCAGGCCTTGGGACGGGTCCGACACCGCCGACTCGTAACTTCGGCGGAAGCTGGCCGAGAACGTACGGCGTCATTGGCTGCCTCTCCGAGCACTGGGCTGGTGGCCTGTCATAACGGCGCGCAGTCGGTTCGCTACTGCGTCGTGATCCTGCCATCTGGAGCTCCTGACGAGGAGGTTGCGGCGTCCGGTCCGGTCCTTCCTCGCAGGTCAGCTGTATAAAGTGAGTTTTCCGGTCCGGATGTTCGGCAGCGAGGGAAGTAAGGGGTGGACACCTTGAGTTCCGACTCAGGGGCGCGCACAGCCTTCGCGGAGCGTCTTGCGCTGCTGTACAAGGAGGCCGGCAACCCTCCGCTCAAGCGGGTGGCCGAGGCGGTCGTACAGCTTCAGCGGGTCGACGAACGCGGACGGCCCGTGCGGGTGTCCGCTCAGCGGATCAGCGACTGGCGACGGGCGAAGAACGTGCCTGCCCACTTCACCGCCCTGGCCGCCGTGCTGTCCATCCTGATCCCGCAGGCGCGGCGCGCACGGCCCACGCCGGTGTCGACAGGCCTGTACGACCTGGGTCAGTGGCAGCGCATCTGGGAGCAGGCGGTGGCCGATCCCATCGGCGAGCGTGCCGCCGTGTCCGGAGACGAGGAGGAGCGGCCTTCGGGCGAAGGTGCGGCCGTCCCCGGTGGGGTGTGTCCGTACCGGGGGCTCGCGTCGTACAGGCAGCAGGACGCCCGGTGGTTCTTCGGCCGGGAGCGGAGCACCGATGCCCTCATGGCCCAGCTTCACACGGCGGAGGAGAGCGGCGGCCTGGTCATGCTCGTCGGCGCCTCCGGTGCGGGCAAGTCCTCCCTGCTGAACGCCGGCCTGGTGCCGGCCCTGGAGCAGGATGCGCGGGAAGTGGTGCAGCTGGTGCCGGGGGGCAATCCGCTCGCCGAGCTGGCCGAGCGGATCCCCGAGCTCGTGCCCCTCGTCTCCGCGGCAGAGGCAGAGACAGAGACAGACACGCAGGCGGTACGGGACGCCGTCACGCAATGGGCGACGACCTGCTCCCCCACTCGCCCCGTCATCATCGTGGACCAGTTCGAGGAGACATTCACCCTCTGCTCCGACGACACCGACCGGCATACGTTCATCCAGTTCCTGCATGCCGCCTGTGCACCCGAGCCCGACGGCCCCGCCCCCGTCCTCGTCGTCCTCGGCATTCGCGCCGACTTCTACGAGCAGTGCCTCGCGTATCCCGAGCTGGCCGACGCGCTCCAGCACCGGCACATGGTGCTCGGGCCGCTGACCACCACAGAGCTGCGTGAAGCGGTGACCGGACCGGCCAAGGCCGTGGGTCTCGAACTCGAGCCGGGGCTGGCGGAGCTGATCGTCCGGGAGGTGAGCGCCGACGGCCCTCGGGGGGCGCACGACGCCGGGATGCTGCCGCTTCTCTCCCACGCCCTGCTGGCCACCTGGCAGCGACGCAAGTCGGGACGGCTGACGCTGGCCGGCTACCGGGGGGCGGGCGGTATCCAGGGCGCGGTGGCGGCGACCGCCGAGCGGGCCTGGTCCAGCCTCGACCCGGCGGCACGTACGGCCGCGCGGCTGCTGCTGCTTCGGCTGGTCCGGCTGGGCGAGGACACCCAGGCCACACGGCGGCGGGGGACGCGGCGACAGCTCGCGGACGAGTCGACGGACCCCGGCAAGACGGAGGAGTCGCTCGAAGCCCTGGTTCAGGCCCGCTTGGTGACGCTCGACGCGGGGAGCGTGGAGATCACCCATGAGGCGCTGCTGCACGCCTGGCCGCGGCTGCGCGACTGGATCGACGAGGGCCGCAGCGACCATCTGCTGCGCCAGCGGCTGGAGGAGGACAGCAGGTCCTGGGAGGGCTCGAACCGCGACACGGCGCTGCTGTACCGGGGCTCCCGGCTGGAACAGGCCCGCGCCTGGGCCAAGACTTCCGGTGACACCTTCCTGACCCGCAGCGCGGTGGACTTCCTGGCCGCCGCGGTGCGCTTGCGCAGGCGCGTGGTCTGGATCAGCCGCGGCGCGGTGGCGGCGCTGGTGGTACTGGCGCTGGTAGCCGTCGGCGGGGCGGTCGTCGCGACGCAGCAGCGGGACGACGCGGTGTTCGCGCAGGTGCTCGCCGAGGCCGATCGCGTCCAGTCCACGGATCCGTCGCTGTCCGCCCAACTCGCCCTGGTGGCGCACCGTCTGCGGTCGGGCGACGAGGACGCCAACAACCGGCTGATCTCGATCGTCAACGCACCGCTGGCCACACCTCTGCTCGGCCACACCGGCGCCGTCTACCTCACCACGTTCAGCCCGGACGGACGGCTCCTGGCCACCGCCAGCTACGACCGGACCGTACGCCTGTGGGACGTGTCGGACCCGACCCGCCCCAAGGCCGTGGGCAAACCCCTGACCGGGCACACCAGTTGGGTGAGCAGCGCGGTCTTCAGCCCCGACGGGCAGACCCTCGTCAGCGCCGGGGACGACGGCGTGGTCCGGCTGTGGGACGTGAGCGATCCGCGCCGTCCGCGGTCGCTCGGCGCGCCGTTGGCCGGGCACAACGGCACGATCTACCTGACCGCCTTCAGCCCGGACGGGCGCACACTGGCCACCGCCGACGAGGACGGGACCGTACATCTGTGGGATGTGAGCGACCCGCGGCGGCCGGCGACGCTCGGCGCCCTGACCGGCCACTCCGCACCCGTGCGCTCGGTGGCGTTCAGCCCGGACGGGCGGACGCTGGCGGCGGGCGGCGACGACAGGACGGTCACGCTGTGGGACATGCGCGATCCGCGCCGTCCGGATCCGATCGGCAAGCCGCTGACCGGCCATACCGACACCGTGCACTCCGTGGCCTTCAGTCCCGACGGCCACACCCTCGCCAGCGGTAGTTCGGACAACACCGTCCGGCTGTGGGACGTCAGCGACCGCGGCCACGCGACCGCGCTCGGCGCGCCGCTGACCGGGCACACCGGTCCCGTGTGGTCCGTGGCCTTCAGCCCGGACGGGAGCATGCTCGCGGCCGGCAGCGCGGACAGCACGGCGAGTCTGTGGAACGTCCGCAATCCGGCGTACCCGTCGCAGGTCGGCATGCCGCTGGCGGGCAGCAGCGGGGAGATGTACGCCCTCGGCTTCAGCCCCGACGGACGCACCCTCGCCACCGGCACCGGCGACAGCAAGGTCCGGCTGTGGTCGATCCCGACGTCGGACATGATCGGCCGCATCGGGGCGTTCCGCGGGGACGGGCGGATCCTCGCCACCGGAAGCGGCGACAGCAAGGTCCGGCTGTGGAACGTGGCGGATCCCGACCGGCCCGTGGCCTTGGGCGAGCCGTTCCCGACCGGGGAGAAGGACCTGAGGCTGATGGCGTTCTCGCCCGACGGCCGCACCCTCGCCGTCCTGACGGGCGTCCGCAACACGCTTCAGCTGTGGAACGTCTCCGATCCCGCCCACCCCGTCGCCCACGGCCGTCCCGTCCTGCTGCACACGCGGTACGCGGGCCCCGACTCGCTGGCCTTCAGCCCGGACGGCCGCACCCTCGCCAGCGCCTACGACGACCGCACGATCCAGCTGTGGGACGCCTCCGACCCGGCCCGTCCGGTCCGGCTCGGCAAGCCGCTGACCGGTCACAAGGGGTACGTCAACGCCCTCGCGTTCAGCCCCGACGGACGCACCCTCGCCAGCGGCAGCGCCGACATCACCATCCGGCTCTGGAACGTCAGCGACCCGAGCCACGCGACGCCGCGCGGCAAGCCGCTCACCGGGCACCTCGGCCCCATCAACGCCCTCGCCTACAGCCCGGACGGCCATACGCTGGCCAGCGGCAGCGACGACAACACCGTCCGCCTGTGGAACGTCACCGACCCCGGCGGGGCGACCCTGCTGGGCTCCCCCCTGACCGGCCACACCGAGGCGCTGGTGTCGCTCACCTTCAGCCATGACGGCCGCACTCTCGCCACCGGCGGCAACGACAACACCGTCCGGCTGTGGAACGTCGCCGACCCTTCCGATGCCTCGCCCATCGGCCAGTCGATGAGCCCCAACGCCAAGACGGGCAACTTCCTGTCCTTCAGCCCCAACAGCCACATGATCGGGGTATCAAGCGGCTCCGACACGGTCCGGCTGTGGAACCTGGACGTCGACGAGGCGATCGACCGTATCTGCTCGGTCACCAGGGGTGTTCTGACCAGGGAGAAGTGGCACGAATACCTGCCCCGGCTGTCGTACGAGCCCCCCTGCGGAAAGTGATCCCGATCACACCGCCTCGGTGTGGCTGAGCAGTCGCCTCCCACAGCACTCGCAGCCTTGTTAGCCTTGGCCATAGCCCGATCGCTGGTGCATCCCCCGTCGCCAGCGGTCGGGTCTTTTCGTGGGGGCCGGGGTTCTCGGTCCTCACCACTCCCCCGGAAAGGTGGTGAGCGCTGCCGTGAGCGGGCGCATCGTCGTCGTCACCGCTGTGCACGCGCCCTCGGCCGTGTTCCTGGCGGACGCGCACAAGTCGCTGTGCGAACAGGAGTTGCCCGCCGGCTGGGAGTGGCACTGGGTGATCCAGGAGGACGGCCACACGGACGCCGTCGCCCCGCACGTCCCCGACGACGACCGTGTGACCTTCCGCCAGGGACGGCCGGGCGGCCCCGGAGTCGCGCGCACGATGGCCCTCGCGTACGCCGACGGCGACTACGTGAAGATCCTCGACGCCGACGACCAGCTCGCCCCCGGCACGCTGGGCCGCGACCTGGCGGCCCTGGAGCGCGACCCGGCGATCGGCTGGGCGACGTCGCGCGCCCTGGACCTGCTGCCGGACGGCTCGACGGCCGGCTTTCCCGGCGACCCCGACCACGGGCCCGTCGAGCGCGGAGCCGTACTCGACTTCTGGAAGGCCAACGCCTTCCGCGCCCAGGTCCATCCGGCGACGCTGTTCGTCCGGCGTGACCTGCTGCTCGCGCTGGGCGGCTGGATGGCCCTGCCGGCGTCCGAGGACACCGGGCTGCTGCTCGCCCTCAACTCCGTGAGCCGTGGGTGGTTTTCGGCCGAGGTGGGGCTCCTGTACCGCAAGTGGGAGGGCCAGGTCACGGGCCAGGCCTCGCATACCGATCCCGCCGAGCGGGAGGCGCGGATGGCCGTGGTGGAGGCACGGGCACGTGCGTTGGCGGACCTACGGTGGCAGCATCCCCCGCCGACCGGGACACCGGACGCCGTCTGAGACTTGGGTCGCCGGCTGGGACAGGTGAAGGGCGCGGTGCCGTCCGTTCCGCTTGACTCGGCTCGGCCGTTCAGGCTTGGCTCAGGCCACCCACCCAACCGCCCCGCTCAGCCCGCCCGTTCGACCTTCGCCGCGGCGGTCTCCGCGTGGCGTCCGGCTTCGCGGACTCGGCGCTCGGTGCGTCGTACGTCCTCGCGCGCCTTGTGCTCGGCCGTACGCGCCTGTTCGTGCTCGACTCGGACGCGTTTGAGTTCGGCGGCCAGCTCGTCCATGTGGCGCTGGAGCTTCTCCGCCAGTTTCCGGGTCTTGTCGGCGTCGCGGGTGGCGGCCGCGGCTTCCTTCTCCCGGGCGCGCAGTTCCTGGTCGGCTTCCTTGGCGCCTTTCCGAGCCCGGGCCAGCCGCTCGCGGCGCTGCTCGTCGGCGGGAGCGGGCTTCGCGGCCGGGGCGGCGCGTGGCTTGGCCGGCGGAGAGGCCGCGGGGAAACCGACCGTGGCGGTGAGGGGCCTGACCAGCCGGCCCTTGGCCCATTCCCGGGCGGCCTCCGGATCGGCGAGGACGGTGTGCAGGGTGCTTTCGATCTCGCGTTGCGCATCCTCGCTGATGGGGTGGCCGGCCCGCGCGGCCAGCTGCCCGGCCTGCCTCGACAGGGCGCCGATCAGGGCCCGCTGCTGGCGGCTGAGGGTCCTCAACTGTGCCCCGTCCAGGTCCTGGTGCGCCTGCCGCAGGGCCTCCCCGAGCCTGAGCAGGGGCTCGATCTGATCGGGCTGCTCGCGTACGAGGAGGTTGCTTGCCCATGCCGACAGGCTGGGGCGGCGCAGCTGTCCGATCTGCTCCGCGAGGGCGCGGTCCCCGGCCGTACGGGCTGCTGCCGCGCGGGTGTCGCGGGCGGCGGTGAAGTCCTCCGGCCGCAGTCCGTACAGCTCGTCGGCGACAGCGTCCAGGTCCAGGTCCATCGGAGCCCTTTCGACGCCTTCTCGACACCATGGAACTCCGGACAATTTTCTCACTCAACGGCGATTCGGGCCCTGTGAGTGGCCCGGCACGCCGCCCGGCTGCCGCGTTGCCGTCGGACGTCGGCTCCCCTGCCGTCCGCACTCACCCGTGCCGATCAGTCACCGCCGCCTTCCCGCGACCTGATCCGCCGGACAGGCCCCGACCAGAGCCCCCGAGCGCACGCAGCGCGAAGTCGATGACCTGCTCGCTCGCCTCCTCGGCGCTCTGTGTGCTCGGCCGGAGGATCTGCTCGTCGAAGGCCCGCTGCAGCACGGCAGCGATCGCTCGCGCGTCCGCCCGGACGTCGGAGACCAGCGGGAAGTCACCGCTGTCGCGCCCCTGCTCCACGATGAGCGCGAGGATCGCCTCCTGGCCCTCTGCCGCACGGTTCCACTCGGCGTCGTAGCCACGCGCTCGCCGTACCTCCTCCGAGGTCAGTACGAGCACCCGCTGCCGTCGGCGCTTCTCCGAGACCAGGCGCATCCTGCACTGCACATAGCGCCGTAGAGCGTCCTCGGGGGAGTCCGCGGACGCGATGGCCGTTTGGAGCTCCGCGGTGACCTTGTCGTGGTCGCGGCGGAACATCGCGAGCAGCAGATCGTCCTTGGAGTCGAAGTGCCGGTAGAAGGCACGGGTGCCGAGCCCGGTCTCCGCGAGGATGTCGCCCACCGAGACGGAAGCCCCGCCCGTGGAGGCCAGACAGCGATGGGCCGCCTCGATGATGCGCGCCCGCTCCGCGCGCTGGTCCTGCTCCGCCATCGCCCCACTCTCTGAATCCCTGGTCCCTGGTCCCTGGTGTCTGATCTCTGGTCTCTGACGAAAATCCCGATCTCGTACGGCATCAGTCTAGCCACGTATGCGCTTCCAGGTTGGAGCCTGCACGGCTCTTGACACGCCTCCCCGGCCGAGCCAACCATGAAAATGGCATTTTCACCGCCCCGCACCTCCAGGCGTGTCGATCGAAGGAGAACGACGATGGAGAAGATCTGGGCCAACTCGGCCGACTCACACTTCCTGGAGCCGGACGACCTCTGGCGGAGCAACCTCCCCAAACATCTGGCCGAGCTGATGCCGCGCTCGGAGAAGGACCCCGACGGTGCCTGGGAGACGGTCCACATCGACGGCATGTCCTTCCGTCGTGCGACGCCTCCGGTGAAGGTCCAGGAGTTCATGGAGGCCACGCATCGCGCGCCGGGCGCCCGGGACATCGGCCTGCGGATGAAGGACCTCGACAACGAGGGCGTCTGGGGCGAGCTGGTCTTCCCGTCGCTGGGCATGTGGTCGTCCTCGTTCCGTACGCCCGAGGCGCTGCGCGAGGCACTGCGGGTCAGCAACGACTGGGCCTGGGAGACCATCGCGCAGGCCACGCCGCGCCTGGTGCCGGCCGCCCAGGTGTCCACCCTGGACGTCGACGACGCCGTGCACGAGCTGGAGCGGGTCGCCGCCATGGGCTACCGGGCGGTGTTCCTGCCGACCGCCCCGCACCCCAGGCAGAAGGACTACAACCACGACGTGTGGGAGCCCTTCTGGGCGCTCGCCGAGGAGGCGAACGTCGTGATCGCCTTCCACATCGGCACCGATCCGGTCGACATGGCCACCGGCGGCCAGATCGGCGTCGTCTTCCGCGGCCCCGGCGGCGCGGTGCTCAACTACACCGAGACGACCTACGGCGGCCAGCGCGCGGTGACCAAGATGGTCGCCTCCGGCGCACTGGACCGGCACCCGGCCCTGAAGGTACTGGTCGCCGAGGGCGGCGCGACCTGGGTGCCCTTCATCGCCGACCGGATCGAGGAGGGCTACCGGCAGCACGCCCAGATGGTCCGCCCCAAGCTCAGGCGCTCGCCCCGCGAGATCATCTACTCGCAGGTGTACGCGTCCTTCCAGCACGACGCCACCGCGGTGGCCGCCGCCTCCTCGATGGGCTACCGCAACGTCATGTGGGGCAGCGACTACCCCCACATGGAGGGCACCTTCGGCCACACCCAGGAGACCCTGCACGGTCTCTTCGACGGCGTGGACCCGGCCCTGCGCGAGCGCATCACGGTGGGCGCCTTCGCCGAACTCTTCCCCGAGGTGCCGCCGCTGCCCACCGCCGCCACCTCCTGAGGCCGCCATGTCCGACAACGTCATGTACGACTCCCCGACCGAGTTCCTGCACGAGGTCGCCGGCTCCGGCAACCGCTGCATGGCCCAGTCGGTGATCCCCCAGGACGACGGCAGCTACGTCTGCGCCTGCTCCTGCGAGAGCTGGGAGGTCGTCGCCCCCAGCCGCGAAGAAGGGCTGCGGCTCGCCCGCCGGCACACCAACTCCTGATGTTCACCCCGTAACCCAACGCGCCGGGAGGCGATGGCGATGACCGATCAGCGCAAGCGGATCTTCGACTGCGACCAGCACATGTACGAGGAGCGGGACTCCTTCACCCGCTACCTCCCCAAGGAGTTCCTCGGCACGGCGGTCGCCCCGATCACCCTGCCGGACGGCCGTGAGGTGATCCTCGCCGGCGACCGGATCGTCGTATGCCTGGAGCCGGAGTTCGGCCAGGTGTACCGGCCCGGATCGCTCAAGGAGATGCTGAAGGCGATGGGCTCGGGCAATCCCGCGGAGACCTACCAGTTCGAGCCGATGCACGAGGCGTACCAGAACCGCGACGCCCGGCTGACGCTCATGGACGAGCAGGGTGTCGACCAGACCATCATGTATCCGGGCGGCTGGGCCCTGGTCGCCGAGGAGTATGTGAAGTCCTCCGAGGCGCTGTACGCCAACGTCCACTCGTTCAACCGGTACATGAACGAGGTCTGGGGCTTCGACCACCAGAGCCGTATCTACGCCCCCGCGCTGCTGTCACTGCGCGACCTGGACAGCGCGGTCAAGGAGCTGGAGTACGTCCTGGAGCAGGGCGCCCGCTTCATCCTGCTGCCGACCGGACCGGTGTACGGCCGCTCGCCGGGCGACCCGTACTTCGACCCGTTCTGGAAACTGGTCAACGAGGCCAAGGCGAGCGTCTGTTACCACATCAGCGAGTTCTACTACAACTCGCAGGTGGCGCCCGCCTGGGGCTTCGAGCCGAACCCGATCCACTTCCGGATGTCGGCGTGGCAGTGGATGAACACGTACGGCCAGCGCCCGATCGAGGAGACGCTCTCGGCGCTCATCTTCGACAACCTCTTCGGCCGCTTCCCCGACATCAACATCCTGGTCTCGGAGTTCGGCGCGGAGTGGGTGCCGCACTTCGTCCGGCACATGGACAAGAGCCGCGGCATGGGCCGCAACGGCCCCTGGATCGGCGGGAAGCTCGACGAGCGCCCCAGCAAGGTCTTCCGCAGGCACGTACGGGTGGTGCCGTATCCGGAGGACGACATCCCGAGCCTGGTGGCGCGGCTCGGGTACCACGAGTCGCTGGTCATGGGCTCGGACTACCCGCACGCGGAGGGCGTCGCGGCCCCGGCGGAGTACTGGAAACTGATGGAGGGCCTCGACGACTCCGTCCAGGACGACATCATGTACAACAATGCTCAGCAGCTGATCACCCGTTGATCGGCCTGGGAGCCGCACCGGAGGCGCGCGATGAGTACCGGCTTCACCGAGGCCCTGGTCACCCTGGGCCGCCGGTATGTGCGCGACGCCCCGGTGCCGCTCGGCAAGGCGCCGCTGGCCGCGCGGTACCTCAACTCCCAGCTGCGTGATCATCCGCGGTGCCGGGTCGCGGAGACCCGGTTCGGCGCCCGGTTCGCGGTCGACACGCAGGACCTCATCCAGCGCTACATCTATCTGTTCGGGGTGTGGGAGCCGCATATGACGGCGTGGCTCCGGGGCCGGCTGCGACCGGGCGACACCTTCGTCGATGTCGGCGCCAACGTGGGCTACTTCGCGGTCCTCGGCTCCCGGCTCGTCGGCGACACGGGCCGGGTCGTGGCCGTGGAGGCGTCCCCCGCCTTCCACGACAGGATGCGGCAGCAGCTCACGCTCAACGGCTGCACCAACGTCCGCACCGTGAACGCCGCGGTCTCCGACAGCCGCAGGACGCTCACGTTCGTCCTGGCCAGCTCCCGCAACATGGGCGCGAACTCCATCGTCCCGTACGACGGCCCGGCGGAGTCGACCTTCGAGGCGGAGGCCCGGCCGCTCTCCGAACTCCTCGACCCGGACGACCTCGCCAGGGCCCGCGTGCTCAAGATCGACGTCGAGGGGGCGGAGGGCAGCGTCGTACGAGGGCTGGCTCCCGTCCTCGACCGGCTCCGGGACGACGCGGAGATCGCCGTGGAGGTCACTCCCGAACGGATGGCCCAACTGGGCGACTCCGTAGAGGAGCTGATGGAAACCATGCGCAGCCACGGCTTCCACACCTACCGACTCCCCAACGACTACAAGCCGCAGAGCTACCCCGACGCCCTGCGCAGCCCCTCCCCGCCGGTGCGGTGGCGGGGGCCGATCGTCGGCGAGACGGAGCTGGTCTTCTCGCGCATCGATGCCGAGGAACTCTCCAACTAATCGGAGATGACGATGGCCTGGGACGGGCACCCCTCCGCCGCCTCCCGAACCTGCGGATCGTCACCGGCGTCCTCGCGACCCGGTATGACGGCACCGAAGCCGTCCTCCACGGTGAAGACGGACGGCACCCGGTAGACGCAATCGCCGGAGCCGTAACAGCGGTTGGGGTCGACGGAGACCTTCATGCCCCTTTCCGTTCCCCACAGGGCGGGCCCCTACGCCCGCCTCTCCTGGTCGAACGGCAGCTGAAGCATCCGGATGGCATTCCCGCGCAGCAGCTTGTAGGTCACGTCGTCGGAGAGACCGGCGACATGCTCGGCCGCCACCTTCTTCGTCTCGGGCCAGGTCGAGTCGACGTGCGGGTAGTCCGTCTCGAAGGTCGCGTTGTTGACGCCGACGGTCTCGATGGCCTCGATGCCGTGCCGGTCGCGGAAGAAGCAGCAGAAGATCTGCCGGTAGTAGTACGTCGACGGCGGCTCCGGAATCAGATCCCGGACGCCACCCCACGCCCGGTGCTCCTCCCACACGTCGTCCGCGCGCTCCAGGGCATACGGGATCCAGCCCATCTGCCCTTCGCTGTACGCGAGTTTGAGCCGGGGGAACTTCACCAGCACGCCGCTGAACAGGAAGTCCATCATCGACGCCATGGCGTTGTTGAAGCTGAGGGAGGCCTGCACGGCGGGGGGAGCGTCGGGTGACGCGGCCGGCATCTGCGAGGACGACCCGATGTGCATGTTGACCACGGTCCCGGTCTCCTCGCAGGCAGCGAAGAACGGGTCCCAGTAGCCGGAGTGGATGGAGGGGAGCCCGAGATAGGTCGGGATCTCGCTGAAGGTGACGGCGCGCACGCCCCGGGCGGCATTGCGGCGGATCTCCGCGACGGCCAACTCGATGTCCCACAGCGGGATGAGGCACAGCGGGATCAGCCGGCCGCCGCTGTCCCCGCACCACTCCTCGACCATCCAGTCGTTGTAGGCGCGCACACAGGCGAGGCCGACCTCCTTGTCCTTGGCCTCGGCGAAGGTCTGCCCGCAGAAGCGGGGGAAGGTCGGGAAGCAGAGCGAGGCCTCGACGTGATTGAGGTCCATGTCCTCCAGCCGGGCCTTCGGATCCCAGCAGCCCCGCCGCATCTGCTCCCGCGTGATCCCGTCGAGCGTCATCTCGTCCCGGGAGAAGCCGACGGCCGCGATGATGCGCTTGTACGGGAAGAACTCGCCCTCGTACTCCCACCAGTCGGTGATCTGGCCGTCCGGATCCGTCGTGAACCGGTACTTCCCGCCGACGTACGCGAGATCGCCGATACCGGCGGTGAAGGGCTTGGGGCCCTTGTCCCGGTACTTGGCCGGGAGCCACGTCTCGAAGAGGTGCGCGGGCTCGATCACGTGATCGTCCACGCTGATGACCTTGGGCAGATCCCTGGTATCGCTCACGCTGTACCCCTAATCTGACGATCCATCAGATTTAGAGGTTAGGGCAGCCTTCTCACGGCAGCAAGGGAACGGCGGCACGGGAACCGGCGCCCTGACCGGGTTACCGGGTGGGAGGTCCATGTGCAGAGCATCTGGCTCAGCGGCGCCGAGTGGTTCGCAGTCCTCCGTGTCGGTCTCGGCCTGTGGTGGCTGGAGAGCTGGCGGCACAAGGACAAGCGGGACTGGTTCGCCGGCGGCGGCATCCGATGGGCGGCCGGTATCGCGGCGGAACACCGGTGGGGATTCGTCCGGCTGGGCTTCGACCGCATCGTCCGACCCCGCCCGCGCCTGATGGCGTACGTCGTCGCCTACGCGGAACTCGCCCTCGGACTCGGGCTCGTCATCGGCTTCCTCACGCCGGTCGCCCTCGTCGGCGGCCTCATACTCAACCTGGTCTATCTCGTCCTGATGATCCACGACTGGGCCGAGCAGGGGCAGAACCTCATGATGGCCCTGATCTCGCTGGTCACCCTGTTCGCGATGGGGTGGCAGTCGTGGTCTGTGGACGCGGCACTGGGGCTCTTCGGGTAGCCGGTCGCCGTCAGTCCGTCACCGGCCAGTTGAGCTCGGTGCGCAGGTCACGGGGGTCCATGTCCGGGGTGGGCTGGGTGACGTAGCACTCCCACCTGACGTCTGAGCCGGACAGCCCCCGGCCCTCCAGCCAGGACTGTAGGCGCTGCCAGGAGGATTCGAGACCGTCGAACGATCCGAAGTGCGTCAGCCGGGCCACATTGCCCCCGGGAAGCGAACCGACGACGACGTCACCCACCGCGTGGACGGGCCGGTCCGTCACGAATCCGACCTCGAGGTCCTGGGTCTGCCCCGGTGTTCCGTGGTAGACGCAGAAGGCGGGGCCCACAATGGCGACCCGCTGAGTGGCGATGGTGTCGGCCAGGACGCGGAAGGACGTGTCGAAGAAGTCCCGCAGTTCGGCCATCGCGATGACGCGGCGGACGGCCGCCGTCGTCGCCGGGTCGAGATTGATGAGCTCCGGCTCGGACGCGCCGATCTCCAGGTCGGGTCCACTGCTGGTCATGGCTCTCCTGTCCGGGGTGCGAGGGCACTGGTCAGTGCGGTCGGCGGAGGCCTGCGACGAGGAGTTCCACCAGTCGGCGTGCGTCGTAGCGGGGGTCGCTGTCCGCGCCGATGCAGAGGTTACCGACGCCGCGCATGACTGCGTAGGCGTCCACGTCGGTGCGGATCTCGCCGGCCGCGGCCGCGGCTTCGAGCAGTTGGGTGCACACGGGCACGAGGCGGTCGAGGAAGTAGCGGTGCAGCGTGTCGAAGCCGGCGTCGTCGGACTGAAGCACGGCGGCGAGTCCGTGCTTGGTGACCAGGAAGTCGACGAAGAGGTCGATCCACTGCCCCAGTGCGGCGTGCGGGGTCGCGCCGGTCGCCAGCAGGGCCGGGCCGGCCTCGGCGCAGGCGTCCACCTGGTGCCGGTAGACGGCGATGATGAGATCCGCCCGGGTGGGGAAGTGGCGGTAGATCGTGCCCACCCCGACGCCGGCCTCGGCCGCGATGTCGCGTACCGGCGCTCCCACGCCCGACGTGACGAAGACCGCGGCGGCCGCGTCGAGCAGCGTCTCCTTGTTGCGTCGGGCGTCCGCCCGCTTGGACCGGGCCGCGCGCCCCGCATTTTCGTCGCCGTCGTTCACCGCGCCGCTCCTCCGCCGTCAGGCTTGCTAAACGGAACAGCGTTCCGTATCGTCGCTACCGGAACAATGTTCCGTTTACCCATGATGCCAGAGCAATGGAGGAACACGGCCATGCAGTACCGCACCTTGGGCCGCACCGGTGTGCAGGTCAGCTCCCTCGCGCTCGGCGCGATGAACTTCGGCGCGATCGGGCGCACCACCCAGGACGAGGCCACCGCCATCGTCGACGCCGCCCTCGAAGGCGGGATCAACGTCATCGACACGGCCGACGCGTACAGCCAGGGCGAGTCGGAGAGGATGGTCGGCAAGGCCATCGCCGGCCGCCGCGACGACATCGTGCTCGCCACGAAGGCGCAGATGCCCATGGGCGACGAGCGCAACCATCAGGGCGGCTCGCGCCGCTGGCTGGTCACCGCGCTGGACGACAGCCTGCGCCGCCTCGGCGTCGACCACGTCGACCTCTACCAGATCCACCGCTGGGACCCGCAGACCAGCGACGAGGAGACGCTGTCGGCACTGACCGACCTGCAACGCGCGGGAAAGATCCGTTACTTCGGCTCCTCGACCTTCCCCGCCTACCGCATCGTGCAGGCCCAGTGGACCGCCCACGAGCGCCACCTGGGCCGTTACGTCACCGAACAGCCCAGCTACTCGATCCTTCAGCGCGGCATCGAGAGCCATGTACTGCCCGTGACCGAGGAGTACGGGATGGGCGTGCTGGCGTGGAGCCCGCTGGCCTCGGGCTGGCTGTCGGGTGCGGTCCGCGAGGGCCGGTCCATCACCACCAGCCGCTCGACGTTCATGCCGCAGCGCTTCGACCTCACCATCCCGTCCAACCGGGCCAGGCTCGACGCCGTCGAGCAGCTGGCCGAGGTCGCCGCCGAGGCCGGTCTCACCATGATCCAGCTCGCGCTCGGATTCGTGACCGCGCATCCTGCCGTGACCAGCGCGCTCGTCGGCCCCCGCACGACGGACCATCTGCACTCACAGCTCGCCGCCGCGGACACCGCGCTCTCCGCCGACGTACTCGACGCGATCGATGCGATCGTCGCGCCGGGCACCGATCTCGCCGCGCACGAGAAGTTCGACACCCCGCCCGCACTGCTCGACCCGGCCCTGCGCCGCCGTTGACAGAAACCTTCGGCCGACGAGCGTCACGGCAAGCGCAAAGAATCGAACACATGATTGAATCTGGTGATGCGACCGATCCCCGACGACCTCGCCCAGGCGCAGCAGGAGTGGCACGCGACGTACCGGCTCCTCGCCGAACGGCCCCGCGCTGATCTGCGCCGTCGGCTGTACCGGCTGTCGACCGCGGTGCTCTTCCATCCGTACTGGAGAGAGCGCGGCCGGACCTCGGCGGCGTGGGCGGAGCTGCGCGGCCTGGGGCGGGGAGGAAGGAGCGGGGGGTGATGACCCGGCTCCGATGCGAGGCCAGGGCACGCCATGTCCGAGCTGCCGCCTGATACCGCCCGGCTTCGGGCGATCATGGCCTACCTCGACGAGCAGATCGCCAAGAACGAGACCGTCGGCATCTACTTGCGGCTCCAGCGCGGCGCCGTGGAGGCGGCGCTTGCCCGCGCCGAGGGGCAGCGGCCACCGGAGCCCCGGCCCCGGCAGCAACGCCCTGCGGCCCTCCCGGCGTTCACGGCCGCCCGCCGCGGACACGGCTCGACGGGCTTCGCCGTCGAGCAGCAGCCGCGGGCCATGGGTCCCGAGCCTGCACGCATCCACACCGACGACTGCCCGCACGGGGGGACAAAGCATCGCATCAGCGCCCATGACGCCCGAGCGGCCCTCATCGACCCGCAGGTGGAGGCGTGCCCGTTCTGCCGTCCCGACGACGAACTCGGCCTCGACCTCGGCTGACCCATCGACCGGAGACCCGCGGACCCGGCGCCCGCACCCCCCTGCCATCCTTGCCCCGTGCCGAAGCCCTCCCCCGTCACCCCCGACGCCCCCGTCCCGATACCCGGCCCGCTGCTCACCCAGCACTGGCTCGACCTCTGTTTCATCCACTGGGCCGTCGAACCGGACGTGGTGGCGGGGCTGTTGCCGAGGGGCACCGTTCCGGACACGTACGACGGGATGACGTACGTCGGGCTGGTCGCGTTCCGGATGGACAAGGTGGGGTGGCTGCGGCTGCCGGGGGTGCCGTACTTCGGGTCGTTCCCGGAGACGAACGTACGGCTGTACTCCGTCGGCGCGGACGGGCGGCGTGGTGTGGTGTTCCGGTCGATGGACGCCTCGCGGCTGCTGCCGGTGGCGATGGGGCGTGTCGGCTTCCGGCTGCCGTATCTCTGGTCCCGGATGAGCGTGCGCGCCGACGGCGACACCGTCTCGTACGACAGCGTCCGCCGCTGGCCGGGTCCGCGCGGCGCCTACAGCCGTATCACCGTGCGGGCGGGTGAACCGATAGCGGAACCAACCGGGTTGGAGTACTTCCTCACCGCCCGCTGGGGCATGCACAACGCGTTCCCCCGCGGTGTCGCGTTCCTGCCCAACGACCACCCCAGCTGGCCCCTGCACCGCGCCGACCTGATCGACTGCGAGGAGAACCTGATCGCGGCGGCCGGGCTGCCCGCCCCGACCGGCGCCCCGGTCAGCGTGCTGTACTCCCCCGGCGTGCCCGTCCGGCTGGGCCGGCCCGTCAGGAGTTCCATGTCTCGTCGTACGGATCCCGCGGCTGAGCCACCGGTCGGGCCTCGCTGACCTCGATGAACGGGATCGGGCCGTCGTTGACCCGGTCGTGCGTCCGGCGGGCGGTGTACGTGCCGGTGACCTCCAGCCAGGTGTCCGGTTGCAGCACCGGCGGGATGTGTCCGGCCAGGCCGACCTTGACCGGCTGGGCGTCCGCCGCACAGCAGTTGAGGGTCATACGCACCAGGTAGGGCGTGCCGTCGCGGTCCAGCGAGACAAAGCCGGTGATCTTCAGCTGGCGGCCGCCGAGCGAGCGGCCCTTGTCGTAGACCGCGCGGCCCGCGTAGTCGGCCAGGGCGAGGCGCAGTGGGCCGTCACCCTGCGGCAACTTCGTGAATCCGTACGGCTGTTGAAGCGCCGTCCCCGTGCGTTCGGCGCTGTAGGAGCCGAGGGCGGGCGGGGCGACCAGGATCAGAGCGAGGACGGGGAGGGCCAGCAGCCAGGAGACGCGCGGTTCGGGATGGGCGTGTCCGTCGGACTTCCGCCGCTCGTACCAGACCGTCGCCAGCGCCGCCGCGATCAGCACCACGCCGGACAGCAACAGCATCGGACGCAGGCCCGCCTTGACGTAGCGCAGGTAGAGGTCGGTCAGGCCCGCGTGCAGCAGGGTCGCGCCGAGCAGGAAGAGTACGGCCGCCTGGGCCTGCCGGTTCACAGGAGCACCGCCCCGGTCAGTACCGACATCAGCACCGCCAGCACGAAGGTGGCGGGCGCGAAGCGCAGGGCGAAGGAGCGGCCGAAGGTGCCCGCCTGCATCGCGAACAGCTTCAGGTCGATCATCGGCCCGACCACCAGGAACGTCAGCCGGGCGGTGAGCGAGAACTGCGTCAGCGAGGCCGCCACGAAGGCGTCCGCCTCCGAGCAGATCGACAGCAGCACGGCGAGCACGGCAAGGGCCAGCACGGACACGACCGGGTTGTCGGCCGCCGTACGCAGCCAGGTCTCGGGCACCACCGACTTCAGCGTCGCCGCCGCCATCGCGCCCAGAACCAGAAATCCCCCCGCGTGCATCACGTCGTGCCGGACCGACCCCCAGAACGCCGCGCCCCTGCCCTGACCGTCGTACGACGAACGGGCCGGCGGACGCAGCCAGTCGGCCCGGCCGAGCCGCAGCCACAACCAGCCCATCGCACACGCCACCAGCAGGCTCGCGACGAGTCGGGCGAGGACCATTTCGGGGTTGCCGGGGAAGGCCACGGCCGTCGCGGTGAGGACGATCGGGTTGATCGCCGGGGCGGAGAGCAGAAACGCCAGCGCCGCGGCCGGAGTCACCCCGCGGCGCACCAACGCGCCCGCCACCGGCACGGACGCGCACTCGCACCCGGGCAGCACCGCACCCGCCGCGCCCGCCACGGGCACGGCGAGTGCGGGTCGCTTCGGCAACGCGCGGGCGAAGAACGACGGCGGGACGAACACCGCGATCGCCGCCGACAGCAGCACGCCGAGTACGAGGAACGGCAGCGCCTGTACGACGACGGCCACGAACACCGTCATCCAGCTCTGCATCACCGGCGCGGCGAGCATCCCCCGGATCGGGCCCTGCGCGAGGACGGCGAGGACCAGCAGCATGGTCAGCAGGAGGGGGGAGTTGAGGTGTCTGGCCTGCGGTTCTTCCGGGTTTTCCGTTGGCGCGGCGGCCCGCGGCGGGGGCGGCTTGGTGATGGCCACGGGTGACGTACCTCCGGTGCTGGGCGCTCCGCTGGGTAGGTGGTTCGTTGTGTGCGGGCCGGTGGGGGCTTGTCGCGCAGTTCCCCGCGCCCCTAAAGGGGCGCTGCTGAACCCCCCTCCCGTCTAGTACGGCCGAACAATGCCAGGCGTTCAACCAGTTGTTGGAACCACGCGTCTCATTGAGGCAGTCTGTCCCCTCGTGGGGAGCAGCGTTCCGAATCAAGGTCAGCCGGGCGGCACGTCCGCGCACATGGTGGTGTGCGGCGACGACGGCCTCGCGCACCGGCTCGCCGCCGAGCTGCGCGGAGTGTACGGCGAGCAGGTCACCCTCGTCGTGCCACCCTCGGTGACCAGCGTCCGGCCACCGGTGGTCGGGCGGGCGCGGGCGGCCTCGGCGGCGTTGCTGGACCGATGGGTCAGCCGGGCCAACGGGGACCCCGCCGGCAACGGGCGGGTAGTGGAGGCGGCCGAGATCACCGAGGCCGTGCTCGCCGACGCCGGCGTGGACCGGGCCGAGGCGCTGGCGCTCGTGTACGACGACGACGAGACCAACATCCGCGCCGCCCTCACCGCCCGCCGGCTCAACCCCCGGCTGCGGCTCGTCCTGCGGCTGTACAACCGGCGGCTGGGGCAGCACATCGAGGAACTCCTCGACCAGGCGGCCGCGTTGGCGACCGGCGACGAGGACATCGGCGCCGACGCCTCCACGACCGTCCTGTCCGACGCCGACACGGCCGCGCCCGCGCTGGCCGCCACCGCGCTCGCCGGGACCAGCAAGGTCGTACAGACGGACGGGCTGCTGCTGCGGGCGGTCGAACGGCAGCCGTGGCGCGGCCGGATCGCCGATCCCGGACTGGCCACGCTGGCACTGCTGTCCCCCACGAACAACGACTCGACGGACACCGACGAACAAGGCCCGCAGCTCCTGCCCGACGACGCCACGGTACGGGCCGCCACCGGGCGCGGAGCCGTCGTCCTGGAGCAGGTGTCGTACTCGGGTCCTTCGCTGACCGCCGGGCGCGCGGTCGGCGTCGTACCGGCCTTCGCGTCGTTGTTCTCGCGGCGGCTGCGGTGGTCGCTGGCGGGCCTGGTGGGGTGTGTGCTCGCGCTCGCGGTCGCACTGACGGTGGTCACCGACGAGCATCCGCTGTACGCGACCTACGAGACCCTGCTCGACCTCTTCGCCATCAACGAACCCGCCCTGCACCAGCCCCTCGGCCGCCAGATCCTCCAACTCCTCTCCGGGCTGCTGGGGTTGCTGCTGCTGCCCGTGCTGCTGGCCGCCGTGCTGGAGGCGCTGGGCACCTTCCGCAGCGCCTCCGCCCTGCGCAAGCCGCCGCGCGGACTCGGCGGGCACGTCGTGCTGCTCGGCCTCGGCAAGATCGGCACCCGCGTACTGACCCGGCTGCACGAGCTGCGTATCCCGGTCGTGTGCGTCGAGGCCGACCCGGAGGCGCGCGGCGTTGCGACCGCGCGCCGGCTGCGCGTGCCGGTGATCCTCGGGGACGTCACCCAGGAGGGCGTCCTGGAGTCCGCCAAGATCCACCGCTCCAGCGCGCTCCTCGCGGTGACCAGCGCGGACACCACGAACCTGGAGGCCGTGCTCTACGCCCGTTCCGTACGGCCCGACCTGCGCGTCGTCCTCCGCCTCTACGACGACGACTTCGCGACCGCCGTGTACCGCACCCTGCGCGCCGCCCACCCGAACGCCGTCACCCGCAGCCGCAGCGTGACCCATCTCGCCGCGCCCTCCTTCGCCGGCGCCATGATGGGGCGGCAGATCCTGGGCGCGATCCCGGTCGAGCGACGCGTGCTGCTGTTCGCGGCCGTGGACGTGGGCGGGCATCCGCAGCTGGAGGGCAGGACGGTCGGCGAGGCGTTCCGGCCGGGGGCGTGGCGGGTGCTGGCGCTGGACACGGCGACGTCCGGCGAGCGCCAGCCCGACCCGTCTGCGCCGGAGAACGCCGATGACGGGGAGGGACGGCCGTCCGGGCTCGTGTGGGACCTGCACGAGGGGTATGTGCTGAAGGCCGAGGACCGGGTGGTGCTGGCGGCGACGCGGAGGGGGTTGGCGGAGTTGTTGGGGCGTAGGCGTCGGGAGCCTGCGGGGATGTAAGGGCTTCGCTGGTGCTGTGTGAATCTGCGGGCCGGTGGGGGCTGGTCGCGCAGTTCCCCGCGCCCCTGAAGGGGCGCTGAGCTGACCGGCGCGAATCAGCCAGCCACGGCCGCCAAGGCGCCGACACCCAGGAACAGCGCGCCGCCTATCGCCATCGCGACCGGCGGTATCACCGTGTGGGCGCGGGTGCCCACCCGTGGCGCTTCGGGCTTGTCCGGCATGAAGAGGACGGGGACCTGGCGGCCGACCGGCAGGCCTAGCCCGACCCCACGGGCCTGCGGCGTGAACTCGCGGTACAGGCCGCGGTGGTCGGTGTACGCGATCACGAACGCCCACTTCGGTCCGTCGGGGTCCCCCGAGCGCTCCCGTCGTGTGACGAGTCCCGGGACCGTGATGCCGCGCCTGCGCAGCCGTCGCACGATGCGGGTGTCCCGCCATGCGGCCAGGAACAGCAGCGGCCCGACCACTGAGCAGACGAGCGTGGCGATCATGCGTTCTCTCCCTGTTGTGAGCCCAATGCCCGGTATGCGGAGGGCAGTTACGCCTCGTCGAGGGGCGAGACGTGAAACCGGGCGTGGTGGTTCCGGCGGGCAAGCAGCACGAGCTGAAGGAACGGCAGTCGTCGCTCGTGCTGCGGGACGACGAGGAGGACGGGGCGCCGCCGCACCGGACGCGGGTGGATCTGGACGGCGGGGTCGCGGTCGTACGGCTGCCGCCGCCCCCGACCCCGCCGTCACCCGACGTCAGCCCTTGAGGTGCCGGCGCGCGAAGTCCAGCTCCAGGCGCACCTGCTTGATCCGCTCGTCGACGACCAGCGAGCCGTGCCCCGCGTCGTAGCGATACACCTCGTGAGCCGCGCCGCGGGCCTCAAGTCGCTTGACGTAGTTGTCGATCTGGCGGATCGGGCACCGCGGGTCGTTGACGCCCGCCGAGATGTAGACGGGGGCCTTGGCCTGGTCGACGTAGGTGATCGGCGAGGACGCCTCGAAGCGCTCGGGGACCTCCTCGGGGGTGCCGCCGAGCAGGGTGCGGTCCATGGCCTTCAGGGCTTCCATCTCGTCGTGGTACGCGGTGACGTAGTCGGCGACCGGGACCGCCGCGATGCCCATCGTCCAGGCGTCCGGCTGGGTGCCGAGGCCGAGCAGGGTGAGGTAGCCGCCCCAGGAGCCGCCGGTGAGGATCAGCCGGTCCGGGTCCGCCAGCCCCGAGGCGACCGCCCACTCACGCACCGCCTCGATGTCCTCCAGCTCGATCAGCCCGACCCGGTGCTTGAGGGCGTCGGTCCACGCGCGTCCGTACCCGGTCGAACCGCGGTAGTTGACCCGCACGACCGCGTACCCGTGGTCGACCCAGGCGGCCGGGCCGGCCGCGAAGGAGTCGCTGTCGTGCCAGGTCGGGCCGCCGTGGATGTCGAAGACGGTGGGGAGGGGGCCGGTGACACCCACCGGCTTCTGGATCAGGGCGTGGATACGGCCGCCAGGACCCTCCACCCACACGTCCTCCACCGGCACCGATCCGGGGGACTTCATGCCGGGCGGGTCCAGGACGACACCGCCCGTCGTGGAGCGCACGGTGGACGGCTCGGCGGCCGACGACCACAGGAACTCCACGGTGCCGTCCGGGCGGGCGGTCGCGCCGGAGACGGAGCCCGCCGGGGTGGGGACCTGATCCAGCGCGCGGGACGCCAGGTCGTAGCGGAACAGCTCGCTGCGGGCCTCGAAGCTGTGCACGATGAGCAGCGCGGAGCCGTCCGGATACCACTCGGCGCTCACGTCACCGGGCAGGTCGAGGGCGAGATCGGTCTCCACGCCGCTCGCCACGTCCCACACCAGCGGCTCCCAGCGGCCGCGCCGCTGATGCCCGATGAGCAGCCGGGTGTCCCCGTCGACCGGCGCGAAGCCCAGCACCTCCAGGCCCAGCTCGACGGTGCCGCCCTTGGTGTCGTCGAGCTCGGCGAGTGCCGTGCCGTCGGGGCGGAGCACGCGCAGCGCCGAGTGCATCGCGTCGCCGTGCTCGGTGTGCTCGACGGCGATCAGCGAGCCGTCGTGCGAGAGGTCGCCGACGCCCGCCGACTCACGGTGCCGGTAGACCTCCACCGGGTCCCCGCCCGCGCGCGCGAGATGGATCGTCGTACCGTCCTCGTCGGTGGAGCGGCCCACGACCGCCGTGCGCCCGTCCCGGCCGAGGGCGAGGCCCGCCGGGTAGGACGGCTCGAGACCGGGGACGGCAGCCTCGTCCGCTCCCCCGCCGAACGGCTGGCGGCGCCATACGCCGAACTCGTCACCGTCTTTGTCGTCGAACCACCAGATCCACGCACCGTCCGGCGAGAGCACGCCGTCCGTCGTGCCGTTCGGCCGGTCGGTGACCTGGCGCTGCTCCTCCGTCGAGCGGTCCCAGGCGTACAACTCGTATGTCCCGGTCGCGTTCGACACGAACAGGGAACGGTCCGGTGCGTCCTCCGCCCAGTCGGGCAGCGACACCCGGGGCGCCCGGAAGCGCTTCTCCCAGTCCGGCATGTCTTCTTTCCGCTCCGGAGAGTCGGACCCGTTGCTCTCAGTCATGGCTCCATACTGCCCGCTCCCTGTGACAATTCGCTGGCCAGGTCCCCAGCCTGTGGATAACTCCACGACGGTTCCACCAGGGTGCCCACCCCGCGGCCCGGCCGCGCCCACCCGCCCCGTACCGTTATGGGCGTGTACCGGTTCCTGCTGACCCCCCGCTGGTGGGGAATCAACGTCTTCGTACTCCTTGCCATCCCCTTCTGCATCTACATGGGGTCGTGGCAGCTGAGCCGGTTCGAGGAGCGGGTGGACAGTGCCCGCGGCGCGCAGGAGAAGGCCGCCTCGGACCAGCATGAAGCGGCCCGTCCGCTGGCCGAGTTGCTGCCCGTGGACAAGGAGACCTCCGGCGAGCAGGTCACCGCGACCGGGCGGTACGGCAAGCAGCTGCTGGTGCCGGGCCGGGAGCTGGACGACAAGAGCGGCTTCTATGTGCTGACGCTGCTGCACACGGACGAGGACAAGGCACTGCCCGTCGTACGGGGGTGGCTGCCGGGCGATGCCGACTCGGCGAAGGCGCCCGCCGCGCCCTCCGGTGAGGTCACCGTCACCGGTGCGCTCCAGGCGTCCGAGACGCCCGGCCAGAACGGGGTCAGTGCGCAGGGCGGGCTGCCGGCCGGGCAGACCGCGGCGATCAGTGCCGCGTCGCTGGTGAACCTCGTGTCGTACGACGTGTACGACGCCTGGGTCACGCTCAACACCGGTGACGCCGGGATGAAGGCGGTGCCGGCGGTTGCCGCGCAGGACACCGGGCTGGACCTGAAGGCGTTCCAGAACCTCGGCTACACCGGCGAGTGGTTCGTCTTCGCCGGGTTCGTGGTCTTCATGTGGTTCCGGTTGCTGCGGCGCGAGGTGGAGTTCGTCCGGGACGCGGAGCTGGGCCTGGTGGCCGAGGAAGAGCGCGACCCCGTATCGGCATAGTCCGCGACGGCCTACGACACCGTCAGCAGGCCCGTCCAGTAGACCGACCCCGCGCAGGCGCCCGACACGGTCGCCGAGGCCGTGGGGGCTCCGGGCTCCGCGGTGTTCGCCACGGTCACGCTGCCGTCCGCCGTGCCGTCCTCCGTCACCAGCTGGGTGGATGTGCCGGTGTCGGTGCCGGTGGTCGTGCCGGTCGTGCTGCCGGTGCCGTCCGTGGGCGTCGGGTCGGGCGTCGGCTCGCCGGTGTTGCCGCCGTCGCTGTCGCCGGTGGTCGGGCAGGTTTCCGAGGGCACCCAGGCGAACTTGACCTCGTACGCCGCGCCGGGCGTCAGGAGCAGTTCGGGAGCTTCCAGGGACGGGTCGGGCAGCGAGGCCGCGGCGTCCCCGGAGACATGCCGGAGGGTGGAGATCTTGGTGGCGTCGGCGGCGCCCGCGGGGGTCATGCTCACCGTGCCGGGACTGGTGACCTTGCAGTCGGTGGTGGAGATGTTGGTGACGCGGAAGGTGCCGTAGACCGCGTTGGCGGAGTCGGGGGCGTCGGTGGTCGGCGTGGCGGTGCCGAGCTGTTCGGCGGTGCACAGGGGCGCGCCCACCGTGGTCGTCGCCGTCGGGTCGGCCCCGGCCGTCGTCGCGTCGGGGCCGCCGGTCCCGCTGCCGCTGTCCGTGTCGTCGTCCTTCTTGCCGCCGTCCTGGCCCTTGTCCTCGCCCTGGCCCGAACTGCCGCCGGAGGTGTTCTCGCCGCCGTCCGGGCCCTTGTCCTGTCCCACGCCGCCCTGTGCCTGGGACGCATGGCCGGCGTTGGAGGTGTTGGTGGCGGAGCCGGTGACGTTCGAGACGTGCAGGAGGGCCGGGACCGCGGTGCCGACGAAGAGGGCGGCCGCGGCCATGCCGACGAGGGCCTGGCGCTTGCGGGCCCGCCGTGCGGGTACCGCCCGCCGCAGATGGTCCAGCGTGCCGTCGCGCGGCTCGACCTCCTGGACCGCATCGTGCAGCATCCTGCGCAGTGCCAGCTCGTCCGAGTCGAGCCCCGGGAGGCTCTGGTCGTCGGGGCCGTGGTTCACAGTTCCGTTCCCAGCGTGCGATTGCTTCGGCTCGTGAGGGTCCGACTCTGTCGGCTCACGCGCTTCGTAGGGCTCATGAGGGATGCGGAGATGCCGCCGTCCCTCGTCGTCGTCACTCATGCCGGCGCCTCCATCGCGACCCGCAGCGCCGCGATGCCGCGCGAGCCGTAGGCCTTCACGGAGCCCAGCGATATGCCGAGCGATTCGGCGACCTGCGCCTCGGTCATGTCGGCAAAGTAGCGCAGGACGAGGACCTCGCGCTGTCGGCGCTGAAGACCCTTCATCGCCTTGATGAGCGAGTCGCGCTCCAGCAGGTCGTACGCGCCTTCCTCGGCGCTCGCCATGTCGGGCATCGGCTTCGACAGCAGCTTCAGGCCGATGATGCGGCGGCGCAGGGCGGAACGCGAGAGGTTCACGACCGTCTGGCGCAGATAGGCGAGGGTCTTCTCCGGGTCGCGGACCCGCTTGCGCGCCGAGTGGACGCGGATGAACGCCTCCTGGACGACGTCCTCGCAGGAGGCCGTGTCGTCGAGGAGGAGTGCCGCGAGCCCCAGCAGCGAACGGTAGTGGGCCCGGTAGGTCTCGGTGAGGTGGTCGACCGTGGTACCGGCCGCCACGACGTCGTCCGCGCCGTCACGCGGGCCGGGTATGCGGGTGGGTCGCGCTGCGGGCATGGGCGCGATCACCGGCATGCCGCCGGCCGCGCCGGACATGCGGGGCCGGCGGGGACGCAGGGCTGTGCCGCGCGTCGCCGCTGTGAAATCGAGTACCTCTGCCACGCCAGTTGGACACGCGACCCCCTCTGAGGGTTGTACGTGCCGGGCGTCACGTTCACGCCGGGCGCCGTTCTCTCCTCAGGCAGCACAACTGAAGGTGCCTCACAAGCCCTCATGCGACCCGCTCTTCCCCTATGTCCCATATGAACCGAGCGTCCCCACGCTCGGCTCACGGCGTCCCCACGCCGACCACATCGCGTCTCCACGCCCCTGGAAGGGCGACCGCAAAGACGCTCCCCGCCCTCCGCACGGTTGCGGAAGACGGGGAGGAAATCTTCGAACGCCGATGGGGCCCGGTACAAGTGGTCCGGACCATCGTCCAGCTCACATGTTGTACTTGAATCCTACAAACAATTCCGGCCATGCCCAGGCCATTTTCCTGTGAGCGGAACGCCTCACGAGAACTCCGCCGCCACCAGCTCGGCGATCTGCGCGGTGTTGAGGGCGGCACCCTTGCGCAGATTGTCCCCGCAGACAAAGAGTTCGAGCGCTGTGGGGTCGTCCAGCGCCCGGCGCAGCCGCCCCACCCACGTCGGATCCGTGCCGACCACATCGGCGGGCGTGGGGAACTCCCCGGCGGCCGGGTTGTCGAAGAGAACGACGCCGGGTGCCGTGGCCAGAATCTCGCGGGCGCCCTGCACGGTGACCTCGCCCTCGAAGCGGGCATGGACGGTCAGCGAGTGCGTGGTGAGCACCGGCACCCGTACGCAGGTCACGGCGACGGGCAGCTGCGGCAGTCCGAGGATCTTGCGGGTCTCGTCCCGCACCTTCATCTCCTCCGACGACCAGCCGTCCTCGCGCAGAGAACCGGCCCACGGTACGACGTTCAGCGCGACCGGCTCCGGGAACGGCCCGGTGAGGTCGCCGACGGCCCGCCGTACATCACCGGGGTGGGTCCCCAGTTCCGTACCGGCCACCAGGGACAGCTGCCGGCGCAGTGTCTCGACGCCGGCGCGCCCGGCCCCGCTGACGGCCTGGTACGACGACACCACCAGCTCGCGCAGCCCGAACTCGGCATGCAGCGCGCCCAGGGCCACGATCATGGAGAGGGTCGTGCAGTTGGGGTTGGCGATGATCCCGCGGGGCCTGACGCGCGCCGCGTGCGCGTTGACCTCGGGCACGACAAGCGGCACATCGGAGTCCATCCGGAAGGCGCCCGAGTTGTCCACCACCACCGCGCCCTTGGCGGCGGCGACGGGCGCCCACTCTGCGGCGACCTCGTCCGGTACGTCGAACATGGCGACGTCGACGCCGTCGAAGGCCGCCTCGGTGAGCGCCACCACCTCGACCTCCTCGCCGCGCACGGCCAGCTTGCGGCCGGCCGAGCGCGGCGAGGCGATCAGACGGATCTCGCCCCAGATGTCCGCGTGCTGCGACAGGATCTGGAGCATGACCGTGCCGACGGCTCCGGTCGCTCCCACGACCGCGAGCGTCGGTCGTACGGACCCCGTCCCCGCCATCAGCGTCCCGTGCCTCCGTAGACGACGGCCTCGTCGCTGTCGGAGTCGAGTCCGAAGGCGCTGTGCACGGCGGTCACGGCCTCCTTGACGTCGTCGGCGCGGGTGACGACCGAGATACGGATCTCGGAGGTCGAGATCAGCTCGATGTTCACGCCGGCGTCGGACAGGGCCGTGAAGAAGTCGGCCGTCACACCCGGGTTGGTCTTCATGCCGGCTCCGACGAGGGAGATCTTGCCGATCTGGTCGTCGTAGCGCAGCGATTCGTAGCCGATGCCGTGCTTGTTCTTCTCCAGGGCGTCGATGGCCTTGCGGCCGTCGGTCTTGGGGAGCGTGAACGAGATGTCCGTCAGGCCGGTGGAGGCGGCGGACACGTTCTGCACGATCATGTCGATGTTGATCTCGGCGTCGGAGATCGTGCGGAAGATCGCGGCGGCCTCGCCCGGCTTGTCCGGCACGCCGACAACCGTGATCTTGGCCTCGGAGGTGTCATGCGCGACACCGGAGATGATGGCCTGCTCCACCGTCTTTTCCCCTTGCGTAATCGGCTCACTGCTGACCCAGGTGCCCTGGAGCCCGCTGAAACTGGACCGGACATGGATCGGGATGTTGTAGCGGCGGGCGTACTCCACACAGCGGTGGAGCAGCACCTTCGAGCCGGACGCGGCCAGCTCCAGCATGTCTTCGAAGGAGATCCAGTCGATCTTCTTCGCCTTCTTCACCACACGCGGGTCGGCGGTGAACACGCCGTCGACGTCGGTGTAGATCTCGCAGACCTCGGCGTCGAGGGCGGCGGCGAGAGCGACGGCCGTGGTGTCGGAACCACCGCGCCCGAGCGTGGTGATGTCCTTCTTGTCCTGGGAGACGCCCTGGAACCCGGCGACGATGGCGATGTTGCCCTCGTCCAGCGCGGTCCGGATACGACCGGGCGTGACATCGATGATCCGGGCTTTGTTGTGGACCGAGTCGGTGATGACGCCTGCCTGGCTGCCGGTGAAGCTCTGGGCTTCGTGCCCCAGGTTTTTGATCGCCATGGCCAGCAGCGCCATGGAGATTCGCTCTCCGGCGGTCAGCAGCATGTCGAATTCCCGGCCGGCAGGCATCGGGGATACCTCTCCGGCGAGATCGATCAGCTCGTCCGTCGTGTCGCCCATCGCGGAAACGACGACGACCACCTGGTGGCCGTTCTTCTTCGCTTCCACGATCCGCTTGGCGACGCGCTTGATGCCCTCGGCATCGGCTACGGAGGAGCCTCCGTACTTCTGCACGACAAGGCCCACGTGCGCTCCTCGCTCAGTCCGTGTGTGTCGGCTCAGTTTAACGAGCGCCCGAATATCCCCTCCGGAAAACCGCATGGTGAGATGTCCGGCCGCTCGTTCTCGGACTGCACATGCCCGGTGCGCGGCAAAGGCACGCAGAAAAGTGCCACGGGTCACAAGGGGCCGCTGTGCATCAACTTTCAAGCACTAGGGTTCGGCCTGTGCGCGTACTTCTGGTGGAAGACGATGAACCGGTGGCGGAATCACTGCGCCGCGGCCTGATCCGCTACGGCTTCGAGGTGGAGTGGGTGACCACGGGCGGGGCGGCACTCGCGCACGAAGGGGCGTACGACGTCGTCCTCCTCGACCTCGGGCTGCCCGACACCGACGGCCTCGACGTCTGCAAGGCGCTGCGCCAGCGCGGCAGCGTACCGATCATCGTGATCAGCGCGCGCAGCGACGAGACGGACCGGGTGGTCGGCCTGGAGCTGGGCGCGGACGACTATGTGTCCAAGCCGTTCGGGGTACGGGAGGTCATCGCGCGGATAAGGGCGGTGATGCGGCGCGTCCAGCCCCCTGCGGCCGCGTCGGAGTCCGGCCCCGAGCGCTACGGCCCCCGTCTGACGATCGACCGCAAGGCGGTCCGCGTCCGGCTGGACGGCGAGGAGGTGTCCCTCGCCCCCAAGGAGTACGACCTGCTGGCCTTCCTCACCGAGGAGCCCGGCGCGCTGATGTCGCGCGAGCAGATCATGGAGGCGGTCTGGGACGCGAACTGGTTCGGGCCGACGAAGACACTGGACGTGCATGTGGCCGCGCTGCGCCGCAAGCTGGCGGGCGCGATCACGATCGAGGCGGTACGGGGTGTCGGATTCCGCCTGGAGATCCTCGGGATCGGGGACGGCGGTAGCAGCTCCTCATGATCCGCCAGCTCATCCGCAGCTACGTCCTGCTCGTCGCCGTCGCCATCGCCCTGTTCACGGTGCCTGTGGCCTTCACGCTCACGGACCAGCTGCGGGACGACACCGCGGATTCCGTCCTGCGTGAGGCCAAGACCATGGCCCTGCTGCTCGGCAACGACGACGACTTCTCGTGCGCGGCGCTGGACGAGATGGCCGAGGCGTATGCCGGCCAGACACCCGGCGAGGTCCAGGTGACCGAGCGCTGCGACACCGCCCTGCCGACGCCGAAGCAGGACGCGGCCCTGACCAGGGCCCTGGAGAAGGGCGAACCCACGACCGACTGGGGCTCCTCCTTCATCTGGGGGCCGGAGCTGGTGATCACCGTCCCCGCGCGCGAGAGCAAGGTGCCCGGTGACGGCCGCAACGAGGGCCCGGTCGTCGGCGCCGTACGCGTCGTGTACTCGACCGACGATCTGACCACCCGGCTGTGGACGATCTGGGGCTTCCGCGCGGTCCTCGCGGTCGCCGTCCTCGCCGTGGCCGCCGTGATCGGCGCCGCGGCGGCCCGGCGGATCACCCGGCCGCTGCGCCAGCTCAACGACATGGCGAGCAAGTTCAGCGACGGCGACCTGACGGCCCGTTCCCCCGTGACGGGCCCCCCGGAGACACAGACCCTGGCGCGCACGCTGAACCAGGGCGCGGAGCGGCTGGACACGCTGGTCGCATCCCAGCGCATCTTCGTCGCGGACGCCTCCCACCAACTCCGCACTCCGCTCACGGCGCTCAGGCTCTCGCTGGACAACATCGCGGACGGGGTGGACGACGAGTTCGTACGGGAGGACGTGGAGCAGGCGACCGCGGAGGTGGTCCGGATGAGCCGCCTGGTCAACGGCCTGCTGGTGCTGGCCCGCGCGGAGGCCAAGGTCACCGCGGCGGAACCGCTGGCGCTGCGGGACATCGTGAACGAACGCCTCGCGGTGTGGAGACCGGCCGCCGACGAGCGCGGAGTCACCGTCGCGCTCGGGGGGAGTGCCGACGGCCGGCCGACTGTGCTGGCCAGTCCCGGCAATCTGGACCAGGTCCTGGACAACGTGCTCTCGAACGCGCTGGAGGTCTCGCCGGACGGCGGCACGATCACCGTACGGATGGAACCGAAGGGCGACACGGTGGTGCTGTCCGTCCTGGACGAGGGCCCCGGCATGTCGGACGCGGAGAAGTCCCGCGCCTTCGACCGCTTCTGGCGGGGCCAGGGGCTCACCGGGCGCGCGGGTTCCGGCCTGGGCCTCGCCGTCGTCAAGCAGCTGGTGACCGACGACGGCGGGACCGTGGTCCTGCGGGACGCTCCCGGGGGCGGGCTGAGCGTGGAGATCAGCCTTCGGGCATCGCAGAGGAGTGGTGGTTGACGATCTTCCACTCGCCGTTGCGCTGCTTCTCGTACTCGTAGGTGTAGCGGGCCTCGACGACGCGCTGCTCGCCGGTCTCCGGGTCGGTGAGGGTGAAGTCGTACGCCCCCGTGTCGATCGCGGAGTTGTCGTCGAGAACCTTGACGACCGACGTGACCTTCTTCCCGGCCGGCTTGTTCGCCAGGAAGTGCTCGAAGTAGTCGACGATGCCGGCCCGGTCGGTACGGATCTTGTTGGAGACGGTGGGGAGCAGGACCGCGTCCTTGGCGTACAGGTCGGCCACCGTCTCCGGGTCACCGGTCTCCAGCGCGGCGTTCCAGCCGTCGAACAGCGAAAGGACCTGCGCCTTGGTGGGCTTGGCGGCCTCCTTCGGCCCGGCCACCGCGGCGCCGGCGGCGAAGGTGCCTGCGGCGACGACAGCGGTGGCGGTGACGACGGCGGCGCGTATACGGGTCTTGCGGGTCATCGCAACTCCAGTGCGGGTCAGGGGGCTTGTGCTTCCCTCCGCGTTCGCCGCGGTGGAAGTGACTCCAGACTCGCTTTCCGCCGGTTAGTGCCCGTGCAGCCGACGTACAGGGGACGACCAAGACCCGCCCAACATACGCAGGGTCACCTCACGATCACGCTCGGGAACCCTTCGGCCCCCGCTCCCGCACCAGACTGACACCCGCCCCGGCGGACACGACCGCCATCCCGATCCCCGTCGCCACCCCCTGCGTCCCGTCCACCACGAAGGGTGCGACCGCGGCGACGACGGCGTTGAAGAGGAACAGGAACCACAGGGCGGGCTTGGAGGAGAGCAGGGACTTCATGACGGTTTCCTTCGCTTGGGGTGGCTGACCTTGTGTGATCAACGATCCCGGTCGCGAGAGGGTGGGAGGAGGGAGTGCGGTCCCGAATGGGGGGTGTAGTGGGCTACACCCTGGCGGGCCGTCACTTTGCGATGCGCTGCAAGATGGCCTTGACGCGACGGACAAGGTCGCGGGCTTCCGGAGTGTCGCCCGCCACCCGCGCCAGATCGGCAGTGAGCGCGGGCATCAGCTCGACAGCACGTCTCAGGTCGCCCGCCTCCACCAGAATCCCGCACTGCTCGGAGCGCACCGCCACCGTCTGGGCGTCGCGATCACCCAGGAGTGCCCGGTACTTCCCAACGACCTTCTCCGCAAGCTCGACGGCCTCGCCGAGGTCACCCGACTTCCTCAACGCGGTGAGAAGCTGTTGCTCAAGTGTCGTGACCGTCCAGCTGTCCTGCCCGAGGATCCTTACCGCCTCAGCGATCCGGGCCTCGATGACCTGCCGGTCCGACGGCTCACTGGAGGCTCCCCTCCGAAGCTCCATGCGGGACTCGAACGTCACGGGATGGTCCGCTCCCAATGCCGTCATGGCATCCTCGACAATCAAACGCCTCAGATCTCTTGCCTGCTCGGGGGCAGATCCCTGCAGGGCCAGAGCTAGCATCCGGCGAGCCATGAACGTCTCCGGATGAAAGGCCCCCAGCCTCTCCCTCTTCTGGGCCAGGTCTGCTTCCAGGAGCGGCTGTGCTCGGTTCATGTAGCCGTTGATGACGTAAACCGGAAGCACCTGGCCGCGCACAATGTCCGAGCATTCCCAGCTCGGATTGCGCTCGACTGCGGCCAGGGCGCGTTCGATCAGTGCGACACTCCGCTCGCGATTGGCTCTCGCGAGGTGGCCTGACGCCATGGTGAGGAGCAGGGTGACACGCTCCGTGTCGAACTCACCGTCCATGCAGTTCGAGAGCGCGTCGGCGTGCCCCGCCCACAACCGCTCGGCCTCGCCGAACAGATGGGTCGTTGGCCACACCTCGATCAGCAGAGCTGCGGCCGCTTCCCGGCGCTCGGCCATCGTCTCCCGATCCCCGGCCCGAGTGACCGCCTGCACCAGCCGATGCACCGACAACAGCTCCCCGCGCACCTTGACCATGCTGTGCGCCGCCAGCCGACGGATCGCCTCGGTCACTTCCACCGGACCACCGAGATGGTCCAGATACGCCCGAGGAATGTCGTCCGGCGCCCACCAGCCAACGGTCCGCAGCATCTCCACGGCGAGCGGACAGTCGGCCAGCCGATCCAGCGTGACCTGCCAGACCCGGGCGAGCGTGCGCCGCGCGTCGCCGTCCTCTGCCGTGGCGGCGTACATCTCGGCGGGATGCCGGGCGAGTAGGTCCAGGTAGGCGCGCGGAGTGATCTCCGCTTCCCTGCAGTACGCGGCAGCCTGGTCGATGGCCAAGGGAAGGCAGCCGAGTTCGGCGCACAGCTCCTCGACGCCGTAGCGGTCACCATCGTAGATCTTCGTGAACAGCTCTACGGATTCGGCGGGTTCGAGTACATCGAGGTCTACCGTCCTCGCGATTCCGCGCCAGCTCGTCGCACCCCGGCGCGTGGTGATCAGACACCGTCCGCGTGTGACCCGCGCGAGCAGCGGCTTGATGTCGGCCGGGGCGGAGACGTTGTCGAGTACGAGGAGCCAGCCGTCGTTGGCGGAGAGCCACTGGATCGTACGCTCTCTAAAAGCGTCCTCCGTCAGGACGTCGACGAGGGCAGGCTGAAGGGCACGGCCGAGGGCGGCGAGACCGGCGTCCAGCTCGACGGGCGTCTCTGCAGTGATCCACCAGATAGGGTTGAAGTCCGCCGTCCGCTCCGATGCCCAGCGCGCCGCCAGCGTCGACTTGCCGATGCCACCCAGACCGTGGATGGCGTGCACGACCACTCCGCCCGTGTCACCGAAGGACTCGTCCAGCAAACCCAGTTGCCGCTCACGCCCGACGAACTGATCTGTACGGTACGGAAGATGGCACACCCGGGATGCACACGGCGCCATACCGAACGCCTCCGCCGGCAGCATCGTCGCCCGCTCCACGTGCATGGGGAAGTCCCCGGTCGAGACACTCCCGATGTCCCGCCCCGCGGCGACCGACCGCTCCCCCGACGCCTCCACCGACTCGCCGTCGCTCACGCGTTCCCCGTCGACACGCTTCCGACGTCACCCCCGGCCGCGACCGAACGGTCACCGGAGGCGGTGACGTTTCCGCTCGGAGGCAGCGACGTGGGCGCGGGCAGCGTGGGCGGGGGCGGGGCGGACACGCCGTTGCCGGTCGAGACAGAGCCGATGCTTCCGCCTGCGGCCACCGATCGGTCACCGCTCGCCTGTACGGAGCGCCGGGAAGGCGCTGCTGCCCGTGGCTGACCGAAGTACGCATAGAGGGGAAGCGCCAGCCCGATGAGCGCCGCCGCGCCCCCGGCCACACTCGCCCACGGATCCGCCGCGTCGACGTCCAGGATCGCGCCCACGATCAGCCCCACCGCACCCGCGACGCACAGCCCGATCCCCGCCCACATCAACGCCTTTGACTGCCCTGTCATACGGTCATGATGGCGCCCAGGAGGGGCGGGGCGCAGGGAGTTGTCAGTCCACGAACTCCTTGAGGGGCTCGGTGTCGAGGTTGATATTCACGGGGTCCGGGAGCTTGACGGCGGCACCGAAGGGCAGCTTCTCCTCATGTCGGTAGCGACCGCCCTCGGGCTGGTTGAACACGACGACCGAGCCATCGTCGCGGTCGACGAGGAGGTAGACGGGAATACCGGCGGCTGCGTAGCCGTCAGGTTTCTCGACCCGGTCGCGCTGGTTGGTGTCGGAGTCGAACGACGTGATCTCGACAGCCATCAGTACACCGTCGCCTTCCGACCACTCGCCATGACCCTTGAGGCCGCCTCTGGGAACCAGGATCGCGTCTGCTCGGGCCCGCCCCTTGCGGTAGGCCTCGGTTTTGAGACCCCGCTCGGGATGCAACCGAAGATCCGGACGCAGTTGCATGCACCGCTCCAGGAGCCACATGTAGATCTCGCTGTGGTTTCCGTCCGGCACCGGCTTGACCTGGACCCTTCCATTGATGAACTCCAGCCGCACGGTCTCGGGGGCATGGCGTTGCAGCTGCTCGAACTCCTCGACGGACATCTGCGGCTGCCGGTGCTCGGTCCTGGGGGTCATGGCGTCGCCTCCTTGACTCCATGGTGCCCTGACCGGCACGTCCTGCACGCTCACAACGCCATCCCGGCCTTCGACCGCAGGCCGCCCGCCCTGCGCACCTCGTCCGCCCAGTGCGTCACGTCCACCACCCCGGCCTCGGGGACCGGGCTCGGCAGGAACGTCTCCGGGATGGGCGTCCACTCCGGCTCATTCGCCTCTTCGGCCTCGAACTCCGCGTGGCACTCACGGCAGATGCCGTTGGTGATCTCGGTTGTCCGCTCGTCCGCGTCACAGGTGACGCAGGCCATGATCACGCGGCTGACACAGGCTCGCCGCGCGGCCTTCTGCCGGACCTTCGCCTTCTTCGGGGGCATCTTGCCCTCCAATCGGTTGCGGGCGAGTCCGCCCGGGTTGCTGACTGCGGGCGGGAGTCTGTCGGTGAGGGCGCGGGTGATGTCCTGGGAAGTCGACCCACGGTCGTGCAGTTCGGCGAGGGTGCGGTAGGAGGCGCTGGGCTTCAGCTCAGGAGTCTGCATATCGTCCGGCTCATCCGGCACGGCCTCCGGTGCCGCAGGTTCATCGATCCGGGCCAGACCCGACTGGTAGTGCTCCGTCACGTCCCTGCCGTGGCGCGTGTCACCCACCGCATCGACTTGTCCTCGACGGTGATGTGCTCCCGGATGTGACGCAGGTGGCCGGCCTCGGCGATGCGCTTCTGTGAAGTGCGCACGGCTTGCCGGCCATAGCGGGTGTACGACGGCGATCGCCTTGTAGCCAGTCGCGTGGCCTTCGTCGAGGTGGTCGACGAAGACGGCGATCTCACGGTCGCGGGGGCTCAGGTGTGCGAAGTCCGGGTCAGCGTGCGGGTCTTCGTCACCCGTGGCGCGTTTTCCGTAGCCCGCTTTGGCCAGGGGGTGCGACGGGGACGGCAGGGCAGGACTAGGCTGGGCGTAAGCCACGATCGACTCGCATTCGATCCGTAGGTCAGGCCCCGGCGCCGGTGTTGGTAGCACCGACCGGGGCCGAACTATTTGCACGTTTGCGGCGAACCTAGAGCGGCTTTACGTTCCGACGCAAGCCGATCACGGAACGTCACCCTTTCGGGTTACGCTCCCCCAACTCACTTACAGACTTGGTTGGTTGGGTTGGAATTCAACCCCGTTGACCGTGGTGTTCCCGGCAGCGAGGATCCCCACCCATGACAGCCGATCTCCTGCTGGGCGCCGTCGTGCTGGTCGCCTCCTGCGTCCAGTGGCTCACCGGAATGGGGTTCGCCCTGGTCGCCGTGCCGGCGCTGGTGGTGCTGCTCGGGCCGGGTGAGGGGGTCGCTCTGGTCAACTGCGCGGCCGGGGTGATCAGTGCCGTGGGGCTGGCCGCCGGGTGGCGGCGGGTGCGGCCGGGCGCGACGCTGCCGTTGTGCGTCGCGGCGGTGTGCACGGTGCCGGCGGGGACCTGGCTCACCCGCCAACTGCCCGAAGCCGGGCTGATGCTGGTCATGGGCGGGCTGGTGACGGTCGCCGTCCTGCTCGTCATGCGGGGCGCCCGCGTGCCCGCGCTGCGCGGCACCTCAGGAGCGGTCGCGGCCGGTGCGGTGGGCGGCTTTATGAACTCGGCGGCCGGGGTGGGCGGGCCGCCCGTGTCCCTGTACGCGGTCAACGCGGGGTGGTCCGTACGGGACTTCGTGCCGAACGCGCTGTTCTACGGCGTCGTCGTCAACGTGTTCTCCGTGGCCGCGAACGGGGTGCCTCGGCTGGGCCGGCCGCAGTGGGCCGTCCTCGCTGTCGCGCTGGCCGTCGGCGCGCTCGCCGGACGGGGACTCGCCGGGCGCATACCGGAGCAGCGGGTCCGGTCCTTCGTACTGCTGCTGGCCCTGGCGGGCGGGCTCGGGGCGGTGGGGAAGGGGGTGTGGACGTATTGGGGTGGCCTTCGGTAGCGCACGTCGTTACGGTCGGTCGGATGGAGATCCTGCGCTATACGGCCTTCACCACCGAGCCCGCCGGAGGCAATCCCGCGGGTGTCGTCCTCGACGCCTCGGGGGTCGACGAGGCGACGATGCTGGCGGCGGCGGCCGAAGTCGGTTACTCGGAAACGGCGTTCGTGGTGCCCTCGGTCGAAGGCGCCCTGGACGTGCGGTACTTCAGCCCGCTCGCCGAGGTGCCGTTCTGCGGTCATGCGACGATCGCCACGGCGGTCGCGTACGCGGACCGGCACGGACCGGGACCCCTGCTGTTGCACACCAAGGCGGGCCCGGTACCCGTCACGACGGCCCGGGCGGAGGACGGCACCATCGTGGCCACCCTGACCAGCGTCGAGCCGCGTACAGCGCCGATTCCGGACGTCGATCTGGCCGAACTGCTCGCCGCCCTGCGCTGGTCCGCCGAGGATCTCGATCCGGCGCTGCCGCCGCGCGCGGCCTATGCCGGCGCCTGGCATCCGGTGATCGCCGCCGGCTCCCGGAGCCGTCTGGCCGACCTGGACTACGACATGTCCGCGCTCAGCTCGCTCATGCGCCGCAAGGACTGGACCACCGTCGACCTGGTCTGGCGGGAGTCGCCCACGGTGTTCCACGCCCGTAATCCCTTCCCGCCCGGCGGTGTTGTGGAGGACCCGGCCACCGGCGCGGCGGCGGCAGCGTTCGGCGGCTATCTCAGGGAGCTGCGGCTCGTGCCCGTTCCGGCGGCCTTGACCATCCATCAGGGTGTGGACATGGGACGGCCGAGCACGATCTCGGTGTCGGTGCGGGAGGAGCCCGGCATCGGCGTCAGCGGCACCGCCGTACGCATCTGAGCGGAGCTCACCTCAGACTCCCCCGAGCAGCGAGGTGAGGCCCTGATCGAGGGCGGCTCCCAGGCTCTCGTCGGCTGGTTCGACCACGGTGTACGAGCGGAGCAGGAAGCGGCGCAGGACGGCCGGGTCGAACCAGACCATGGCCACGCCCTCCGGCGCGTGCAGCTCCACGACCGTGCGCAGCGGTCCGCAGGGCCATATGTGCACACTGCCGATCCCGGCGGCCGCGTCCAGCCCCTCCTCCAGCAGGGAGCGGGCGAAGGTCCAGGTCGCCACTTCGCCGCTGAGCGAGATGTGGGCCGGGAAGTCGAGGTGCACGGCGAGGGGATCGGCCGAGGTGTAGCGGAGGGTCACGGGGACCGGGAGCTCGCGGCCGGTGGTGATCAGGCGGGCGTGGACGGGGTGTTCCAGGGTGATGTCCATGGTCGGACTCCGATTCGGATGAGGTGGGGGCGCCTGTTTCGGCCGATGCCCTCCTTGAGTGCGCGGGCGGCTCGCTCATTACGCCGAAACCAGAGGCAAGTTGATGTGATCCACATCACTCCCACTGAAGCCGGGAACTTTTGTTGAATGTTATGGCATCTAGGCTTACAAACCTGTCCCTGCCACACCCGCAGGCAACTGGAGCCCCGCCATGACCGACGGCCTCGCCGCCGCGCCCGCCCCGGAGTTCGCGTCCGCCACCGCCGCGTACGCGCGGATCTACGAGGAGCACCAGCCCCGCCTCGTCGCCTACGCGCGGACGCTCACCCGGAACGCCTGGGTCGCCGAGGACCTCGTCGCCGAGGCCCACTTCCGCGTCTGGCGGCGGCTGGCGGCCGGGCACGAGATCGACAACGTGCCCGCGTATCTCATGACGACGGTGCGCCATCTCGCCGCCGCGGCCGGAAGCGGCGCACGCGAGACGCCGCGGGATCCGCAGACCGACGAGCACGCCGGACCCGACGCGCACGTCGACGATCCGGCCGAACAGGTCTCCTCCGTCGACCTGTTGGTACGTGTGCTGGGTCAGCTGCCCGAGCGCTGGGTGAAGGCGCTGTGGCTGGCGGAGGCGGAGGGCCAGCCGCTGACCGCGGTCGGCACCCAGATCGGCATCCGGCAGGGAGCGACGGCGGTCCTGCTGCACCGGGCCCGTGAAGGCATGCGCCAGGCCTTCCTGCGGACCCAGGACGGCGCCCCCGACGACCCCGCCTGCGAGGTCCATTGGGGGCGCATGCCCGCGTATGTGCGCGGCAACGCGACCGCGCGCCAGTCCGAACGGCTGCTCGGTCATGTGGACGCCTGCGACGACTGCCGCCACCGGCTCGCGGTCCTGATGCGCGCCAACGACCGGCTGCCCGCGCTCACCGGTCCCGCGCTGCTCGTCTTCGCGCTGGGCGGCGCCGGCAAGTTCCTGCTGCCGTTCGCCGCGGGGTCCGCCGGTGCGGCGACCGCGGCGACTGCGGCGTCCGCGGCGGGCGGGCACGGCAGCGGACTGTTGCACGGGGTACACCAAGCCGTGACCGGCGCCTCGAAGGTGCCGACGTCGGTCGCGGTCGGTACGACGGTGGTGAGCGCCGCCGCCGCGCTCGTCCTCGCGCTCGGCGTGCTCGACTCCCCTTCGGGTCCGCCGGAGGGCGTGCCGGTGGCGAAGGGCCCGGTGACCGAGATACCCGTGGAGCAGCCGCCGAAGGACGTGGCCGCGGAGGTGCCGGTCGACCGGCAGAGGAGCGAGCAGGCCGGGTCGGACGAACGGACCGGGCCCGCGCACACCGTCGTCGACGCCCCGGCCGACGCCGCCGTGGTGGTACCGGTGACGGCGATCGACGGGTCGGCGCCGAACGGTTCAGAGCCGGTTCCCGCCACTCCGGAAGCACCGGAGGAGGGGGCGGAAGAGCCGGGGTCGCCCGCGCCGGAGCCTTCGGAGCCCGCCCCCGTCGAGGAGACACCGGCCCCTCCGGAGCCGGCCGAACCGACTCAGCCGACCGAACCGACGGAGCCGTCAGGCCCGTATGAGCCCACCGACCCCACCGAACCGACGGACCCCGCCGAGCCGACTGAACCCGTGCCCGCCGACCCGGAGCCGGCGCCCTCGACGCCCCCCGCCCCCGGCGGAGACTGCGGGGACTGACGACGCCGACGGCGCCCTGGCTACTTGGACTCGGCCTTGGACTTGGCCTTCGCCTTCGTCGCCGGCAGCCCCAGCGGACCCGCGATCTCCTCCGCCATCACCTTCCCGGCCTCGAACTCAAGGGTGTCGTCGCCCATGGCCTGGTCGGTGTCGAGGCCGTCGAGTTCTTCGAGGGGCTGGTTGAGGCGGACGTGGGCGAGGACGGACTGAAGCGCGCGCAGCGCCGCGGAGACCGTGGCGCCCCAGTTGGAGAAGTAGGAGAACTGCCACCACCACATGGCTTCGACGGTGCGGCCCGCACGGTAGTGGGCCATGCCGTGGCGAAGGTCGGTGATGACGTCGGTGAGATCGTCGGAGATACGGGCGGGGACCGGCGCCTTGCGGGGCTCGTACGGGTCGAAGACCTCCGAGTAGACGTCGACCGGTTCGAGGAGCCGGGCGAGGTTCTCGCGGAGTTCGTCCACGTCCGGCTCGGGGCCCAGGTCGGGCTCGTAGCGCTCCTCGGGCACGAAGTCCTCGTGCGCGCCGAGACGGCCGCCGGCCAGCAGCAGCTGGGAGACCTCCAGCAGGAGGAAGGGGATCGCCGATTCCGGCTCGTCGCCCTTCGCCACCTCGCTCACCGCTACGAGGAAGCTCTCCACCTGGTCCGCGATCTGGACCGCGAAGTCGTCCGGGTCCTGCGTGGTCGCGTGCAGCGTGGCGTCAGACATCTAGGAGTCGTCTCCCCTCGAAGGCGCGGCCAAGGGTCACCTCGTCCGCGTATTCCAGGTCGCCACCCACTGGGAGGCCGCTGGCCAGGCGGGTGACCTTGAGGCCCATGGGCTTGATCATGCGGGCGAGGTACGTGGCCGTGGCCTCGCCTTCCAGATTCGGGTCCGTTGCCAGGATCAGTTCCGTGACCGACCCGTCGGCCAACCGCGCGAGAAGTTCTCGTATACGCAGGTCGTCCGGACCGACACCCTCGATCGGGCTGATCGCGCCGCCGAGGACGTGGTAGCGGCCGCGGAACTCACGCGTGCGCTCGATCGCGACGACGTCCTTCGGCTCCTCCACCACGCAGATGACGGCGGGGTCGCGGCGGGTGTCGCGGCAGATGTTGCAGTTCTCCTCCTGCGCGACGTTCCCGCAGATCGCGCAGAAGCGGACCTTGGCCTTGACCTCCATGAGGCACTGCGCGAGACGCCGTACGTCCGTCGGTTCGGCCTGGAGGATGTGGAAGGCGATCCGCTGCGCGCTCTTGGGACCGACGCCGGGCAGCCGCCCCAGTTCGTCGATGAGGTCCTGGACCACGCCTTCGTACACGGACTGCCGCCCTTCCTGGTGCTGTTCAGTTCGTACGGTAGTTGCCGGACGCCCGTCCTAGAAAGGCAGGCCCCGTCACAGAACAGAAGTCAGAACGGCAGGCCGGGGATACCGCTGCCGCCGCCCAGACCCTGCGCCAGCGGGCCCAGCTTCTGCTGCTGGAGCGTCTGCGCGTTCTCGTTGGCCGCGTGCACCGCCGCGATGACCAGGTCGGCGAGCGTCTCGGCCGTCTCTTCAGCAGATGCGGTCTCGGGGTCCACCGCCTTCGGGTCGATCTTGAGGGCGCGCAGCTCGCCGGCGCCGGTGACGGTGGCCGTCACCAGGCCGCCGCCGGCCTGGCCGTCGACCTCCGTCTGCGCCAGTTCCTCCTGCGCTTGCGCCAGGTCCTGCTGCATCTTCTGGGCCTGCTGGAGCAGCTGCTGCATGTTGGGCTGGCCACCACCGGGGATCACGATCAGCTCCTCTTCCGCGTACGGGTTTTTCCCGCTCGTTTTTCCCGCTCGGCACGAGCCTACGTGGTCCGCGCAGCCGTCGCCCCAGCACTCTTTCGAGTGAGGCGGCCGTGAGTCCTATACCTGATCAAGACCCACTTCCGGGCGGAAAAGAGGCGAAAACCGGGTCTTCGCCACCCATTGGGAGGTAGGAAGGGTCAGGCGCGTCAGCATCAGGTGTCACGTGAGCGCCATGCAGGCGTCACGCACCGTGATCAGTAGGGAGTGCCGGGTGGGTCAGCCGGAGATGCAGCCCGAGGGTCGGCCTCAGGACAGGCGCGGCGAGGACGCTGCCGGGCCGCGGCCGGGCGATCTCATCGGGCGGGCGTTTCCGCCCGGGGACTGGGCCGAGCCGGCGGAACGGCTGCACGAGCTGTACCGGTGGGTGGAGCGCGGGGCGCTCGACACCGCGGCCTGGTATCTCGCGGACCGGGTGTGGAAGCGGCGGGGGGCGCGGGGGTTGCGGGCGGGCGCCGCGGTGGGGGCGGTGGCCGGGGGTGTGCTGCCCTTGCTGGATCTGACGGGGGTGATCGGCGGGGCGGCCGCGTGGGGGTATCTGGCGCTGCTGCTCGGGGTGGCCTGTGTGGCCGTCGACCGGTGCTTCGGGGTGACGTCAGGATGGATAAGGGACGTCGCGACTGCGCAGGCTGTGCAGCGGCGGCTTCAGGTGCTTCAGTTCGACTGGGCCTCGGAGAGCGTGCGCGAGGTGCTGGGGCCGACGGAGGGGACGGCGGGCGAGGCTGCCGACCGGTGTCTCGCCGTGCTGCGGAGGTTCTCCGAGGATGTGACGGAGTTGGTGCGGGCGGAGACGGCGGACTGGATGGTGGAGTTCCGGACGGGGTCCGCGCCGATGGGGATCCAGTCGGCGGTGGCCGGAGGCGCTCGGGGCGAGGGGGCTGTCGTGCAAGGTCGGTTCCCGATGTCGTCGGGGGGCTCCGCGCGGCCGAACATGCCTCGGCAGCGGCCGCCGGAACCGCGGTGAGTTTCGCCCCCGCCGCCCTTACCCGTCCCATCCCTGGGGGCTGCGCCCCCAGACCCCCATCGGCCTGAACGGCCTCGTCCTCAAACGCCGGACGGGCTGGAATGCGCGGACCGGCGTCTTGAGGTGGACGGCTACGACTGCGGGTTCGGAAATGCCACCGGGCTCCTGTTCCCCGCCCGGTTGACCGCCCTCACCCCGAAGAACACGTTGTCCTTGGACAGGTCCACCTCGTACCCCGTCACGTCCCCCACCGGGATCACATGCGTCCAGTCCGGGGACGTCGTCTCACGCCAGACGACCTCGTATCCCGCGAGGTCCGGTTCCGTGCCCCTCGTCCACACCAGTTCGGTCGAATTGGTCAGCGTGGCCGTGATGATCTTTGCGCCCGTCGGGGCGCCGGGAGCCTGGGCCAGGGTCCAGAGGGTGGCGGCGTTCACCCGGGCCACCCTTTCGATGAACGGGAAGTCGCAGAACTCGGGCAGGTCGCCGTACTGTTTGCCCGTTTCGTCGACGCGTACGTCCTGGTGCTGGTGGGCGTAGTCCTCGGTCGGTTCGGTGAAGCGGGCGGCGGGATAGGCGCGTTCGAGGAACGGGATGTGGTCGCCGCCCCGGCGGTAGCGGTCCCGGCGGTAGATCACACGGACGTGCATCCCCGTCGCGTCGTTGTCCGCGACGTCACGGACGAAGCGGGCCAGCTGGCGGGTCGCGGAGTCGTTCTCACCGCCCACCGAGCGCCGTAGCGCCGCCTGTTCCGGTGTCTCCGAGGACGGCACGCCCTCCGCGAACAGACGGATCGTGTACGGGTCCACCGTGCCGTCGTCCGCCTTCGGGCTGCCGACGATGTCGTTGGTGAACATGCCCTGCACATCGGTCCCCGCCGACCGGTACTGCTGCGCCATGTGGGCCGCCCCGAACAGCCCCTGCTCCTCCCCCGCCACCGCGGCGAACACGATCGTCGCGGCGGGCCTGCGCCGGGCCATCACCCGCGCCAGTTCCATCGCCACGGCCACGCCCGACGCGTCGTCGTCCGCGCCCGGCGCGTCCGAGGTGGCGTCCATGACGTCGGTGACGCGGGAGTCGTAGTGGCCGGAGACGACGTACACGCGGTCCGGCGTCACCGAGCCGCGCAGGGTCGCCACGACGTTGGTGATACGGGTCGCGACCGGGATACGGGGCCCCGGCTCCTGGATGTACGACTGGAGCTCCACCGTCATACGGCCGTCCGAGCTCGCGGCGTACTTGCGCAGTTCCGCCGCGATCCAGTCCCGGGCCGCGCCGATCCCCCGGACCGGGTCGTCCTGGACGGAGAGGGTGTGGCGGGTGCCGAAGGAGACCAGTTTGCGGACCGTCGACTCGATGCGGGTCTCGGATATCTCCCGCAGCAGGGCCCGGAGTTCGCGTGTCGGCGGCTGTGCCGTCGCCGGGCCGCCGCCCCCGGACGCCGGCGCCGCCTCCGCCCCGCCGGCCGTTCCCAGTGCCGCCGCGCTCGCCGCCGTCGCGGTGAGCACCGTTCTTCTGGAGGGGCTGGGGCGCATGTCGTCTCCCGTGGCCGATGCGAACGAACCGGCACCCATCGTTGTGGACGCGTCAAGTGCGGCGCAAGGGGGCCTGCCGGGCGGAGAGTTGAGGGTGTGTCAGTCGTCGCGGCAGAGCTGCTCGCCCGCCGTCGTCGAGCAGGGCACGTGACCGTGGCTGCGGATCACGATCTGGCCGTGGTTCCGGACGTAGTTGAGGAAGCTGGCGGCGAGGGAGCCGGGGGGCGGGGAGCCGTAGGTGTAGGCGTACTCCACTCCGCGATACGGGTAGGGGCTGCCGTTGTGCTCGATGGCGTCGACGTCGGCGAGGTCGCCGTTGAGGGCCACGAGCCTGACGCCCTTCTCGTCGGTCGCCTGGTTGAGCTCGCTGAAGCCGATGGCGCCCTGGGTGGCGGCGACCGTCCTCAGCACGTCCTCCGTGGAGTTGAGTTCGCAGCGCACGGGGGCGGACCTGTCGCCCTGGAGGTCGCAGTCCAGTGACGTGGTGGGCACGCCCTCCCACCTGCCGTCGAGCACCCGGTCCTGGAAGATCTGCCGGGTGCCGGAGTCGGCGTTCCGGCTGACCAGGACGACACGCCGGTGCGGCAGCGACGGGTCGAGCTCGTCCCAGTACCCGATCTCCCCGGAGTAGAGGCGCCGGACGCTCGTCAGGGACAGGCCCTTCGAGAGGTCGAGGCCGTCATGGGCGACCAGTGTGAAGACGGACAGGGCAATGGGCTCGGCCTCCAGGGTGCGGCCGGCGCGTGCGCTGCGGCCGTCCGAGAACGCGAGCATGGAAGCCCGGGTCTTCGCCGACTCACCCTCCAGGTCCTCGAGTTCATCGACGCCGGCCGAACTGCCGCGCGCCTCGACGTCGATGTCGGAGCCCTCGCAGTCCTTCTTGTACTCCTTGGCCAGGTCCTGGACGACGGGCGCGAAGGCGGTGGAGCCGGTGACCGTGAGCTTGCCCTTCTCGCAGCCCAGCGGGGGCGGATTGTCGTCGCGGGCGATGACGATGGCGGCGAGGAGGACGACGGAGACGGTGAGCATGATGGTGATCACCCGGGCCGCCCGGCTGAACAGCGGCGGCTTGTCGTCCGGCAGCGCACCGCGGTTGGGACGCACCACACCGTCCCGGATGCCGCCGACGAGCTTGATGTCCGCGCCCACGTCACCGCCGGACAGCAGCACGAGCAGCTTGAAGTACTCGCCGCGGTTGAGCGGGACGCGCGGGATGCGCAGCTTGTTGCCGTCCTCGTCGTAGCCGAAGCCCGAGTGCGGCGTGAAGTGGCTCATCAGGTGGTCGGTGCCTGCCGGCTGGGTGACCGACACACCGTGGATGTTCCGGTCGGTGAACTCCACGGTGAGGCCGTTGAGTTCACGACTCGTGTAGTCGTCGAGGCCGATGCTCTCCGAGCCGTCGTTCTCGATGCGCAGCAGTACGAGCGTCCCGTTGGCCATGTTGGGCGCGTCGAACGAACCGAGCCGGACGTTCGGACGGCCCGACTGGAAGTCGTCGCCTATCGGGTTGTCCATCTGGACGCGGTAGCCGATCCGCTTGCGCCGCGGTATGTGACGCTCGTACCACACCATGACGGCCGAAGCCACGATGCCGACCATGGCGGTCGAGACGGCGACGACGTTCTCTGCGCTCAGCCACTCCACTGGGTGCCCCCGCAACTCCCAGAACCGGACAATTTCCGGTCACTGTACGGTCGCGGGCTGTGATACTCCGTTTACGTCCGCAGAAGTTCGCTTGACATTCAACCAACGCACAGTGCCTTCAACAGGCGCACACGGAGAGGGACTTGGTCACTGCCGCGCGTAGGTCAGCTTCTCCCCATTGCTCGTGGTCACCCGCTCCAGACGCCCGTCCGGGAGCAGCGTCAGCTCGGTGGCGGCACCCGGTGTGCAGGAGGTGGCCGGTTCACCGACGGTGACGGTCGAGGGGCCGATCTCCAACGGGCCGTCCGTGCCCGGCTCTTCGGTCAGCTGCGCCTGGAACACACAGTGGTAGTCCGAACCGTCGGCCGCGAGCGAGAGCACCGTGTCGCCCACCTCGCCCTGCTGGACGGTGAGCCGGCGGGTGTGACGCCCGGCGTCGTTGTCGATGGTCGCCGACCAGGTGCCCAGAAACGCGGTCGGGATCACACCGCCGGCGGGCGCCGAGGTGGCCGGGGAGGACTCCGGCGCCGTCGTCGGACCGGACGAGGCGGGGGCACTCACACTCGGGGACTCGGTCGCCTTGCCGTCGTTCGCGTCGTCGCCGCCGCCGTTCATCAGCGCGAAGACCGAGCCACCGGCGGCCAGCGCGACCACCAGGGCGATCACGACGAGCAGCACGGTGGAACGCCCGCTCTGGCGCGGCGGTTCCTGGGGTGCGCCGGGCCCGTACGGCGGAGTGGGGCCGTAGGGCGGGGTCGCGCCGGAGCCGCTGTACGGGTTGTACGGGGCGCTGTAACTCCCCTGCTGCTGCGGGTACCCGTAGGCCGGAGGCTGCGGGTGCTGCTGGGGATAGCCGTACGCGGGGTGCGGCGTCGGCGCGGGCGGAGGCGTCTGGGCTCCCGGACCGGCGACCATGGTGGGCAGGTGGTTCAAGGGGCTGCCGCCGCCCGGCTGCCCCGGCGGAGGCGGGGCCTGTACGACCGTAGGAGGGTCGTCGTCCGCGGCCGAAGCGTGTTCAGGAGACGCCTCGGGCGATGCCTGAGGGGACGCCTCCGCCGCCTCCGGATTCTCCGTCTCCAGCAACTGCACGGCGTGCCGCCCGAGTTGGGCCACCAGCGCACCGGGCAGCCAGGGATCGCGCGACCGCCCGTCCGAGACGGTCTCCTCGACGCCCGTACGCTCCAGGATCTCGTCGAGCGCCGGCCGCGCCGCCGGATCCTTGCGCAGACAGTGCCGTACGAGATCGGCGACGCCCTCCGGCACGCCTTCCAGGTCGGGTTCCTCCTGGGCGATGCGGAACATCAGGGCGTGGACACCGCTGTTGGCGGTACCGAAGGGGAGGTTGCCGGTGGCGGCGTAGGCGAGGATGGAGCCGAGGCAGAAGACGTCGCAGGCCGGGGTGATCCGGTCCCCGCGCACCTGCTCGGGCGCCATGAAACCGGGTGAGCCGACGAGCGCGCCGGTACGGGTGAGCCCGCCGTCCGTCACGGTCTCCATCGCCCGGGCGATCCCGAAGTCGATGACCCGGGGCCCGTCGATGGTGACCAGCACATTGGACGGCTTCAGATCGCGGTGGACGATCCCCGCCGCATGGATGTCCTTGAGCGCGTGCGCGAGCCCGGCCGCGAGGATCCGTACGGACCGCTCCGGCAGCGCCCCATGATCACGACCGACGACCTGCTGGAGGCTGGGCCCGGCGACATACCCGGTGGCGACCCAGGGCACGGCGGCCTCGGTGTCGGCGTCCAGCACGGGCGCCGTCCAGTACCCGCCGACCTGCCGCGCGGCCTGCACCTCCTGCCGGAAGCGGGCCCGGAACTCCTCCTGCGCGGCCAGCTCCTCCCGTACGAGCTTGACCGCGACGGTCCGGCCACGATCCGACCGGGCCAGATACACCTGCCCCATGCCGCCCGCGCCCAGCCGCGCCAGCAGCCGGTACGCCCCGATCCGCGGTGGATCCCCGGCCCCCAGTTTCTCCATCGCCGCGCCGCCTTCCCCCGATACGCGCTGTGCAACAGATCAAAGATAGTGCGGGGATACGGGGAGGCGAGTGGGGCGGCGTCTACGGTTCCGTAACGGGCGGACCCACTTGTTCGAGGACCTTCGACAGCCGTTCCAGGAGGCGTACGGCGTCGGCGAGTTCACGCTCCCCGAATGCCTCCGCGAGCCGGTCGGCGAAGACGGTGTGCCCGGGGTCGATCCGGCGGACCGCCGCGTACCCCTCCTCGGTCGGTGCGAGGAGTTTGGCGCGGCGGTGGGCGGGGTTGGGCCGGTACTCGGCGAGTCCGCGCTCCACCAGCAGGTCGGCGATCCGCTGGACGCTCTGCCGCGTGATGCCCATGTCCCGCGCGATCCCGGAGACGGTGAGCGGTTCCCGCAGCACCGCGCCGAGCACCTGCCACCAGGCGGCGGTGAGCCCGGCGGGCCGCGCCAACTCCTCTGCCACGGCGAGGAACTGACCGTTGAGCCGGAAGACCCCGAGGGCGCTGCGGCTGAGCAGATCCTGCCGCTCCCTGCTCACGCCGCTCCCGCCTTCGCGAGCACGGCGTACGCCTCCGCGTCCGAGTCGTGGAACAACCGGTACCAGGCGTCGAGCAGCTCGCCCTCGTACACCCCGAGGAGCCGGAAGATCTCCCGGGCGAACGCGACGGGTTCGGTGGGTCCCGCGGTGACGAGGTTGCCGTCGGTCACGGCGTCTGCGTCGACGTACCGGTCGCCGCCCTGATACCCGGTGGCGGCGAGATAGAAGGAGACGGCGCTGGTGTGGGCGCGGTCGTCGAGCAGGCCCTCGCGGGCGAGTCCGGCGGTGCCTCCGCAGATGGCGGCGACGCGGACGCCGGCGTCGAGGAACTCCCGCGCCGTGCGCGCGAACGGCGCGAGGTCGTCGCTGGTGTCCCACAGGTCGGCGCCCGGGAGGATCAGCAGGGAGCTGCCTTCGGGGTGTACGTCGGCCAGGGCGAGGTCGGGCTGGATACGGAGTCCGCCGACGCTGGTGACCGGCTCACGGGTCGGGCCGACGGTGCGGATCTCGTACCCGGCGCGGGCGAGGTGGGCGGTGGCGTGACCGGGCTCCCAGTCGGCGAGGGTGTCGTAGACGGCGAGGTGTACGGGCTGCTTGTGCATGGCTCCTCCTCGGCATTCCCTTTTGCTCGATGACAGCATGCTGTCACTTACGCAGCATGCTGTCAATATCCCGAAGGAGAGTCGCCGGTCGTCGACAACCTGTCGCGGAAAGCGTCGTCCCACAGACAGGACGCCGATACCGCTTCCGTATCGCGGACATTTACGCTCGCCCGCATGACCCCTCAGCCAAACCCCGAGGTCGGCGCCGCCGTGAAGGCCGCGGACCGTGCGCATGTCTTCCACTCCTGGTCCGCGCAGGAGCTCATCGACCCGCTCGCCGTCGCCGGCGCGGAGGGGTCGTACTTCTGGGACTACGACGGCAACCGCTACCTCGACCTCACCAGCGGCCTCGTCTACACGAACATCGGCTACCAGCACCCGAAGGTCGTCGCCGCGATCCAGGAACAGGCCGCGAAGCTGACGACGTTCGCGCCCGCGTTCGCGATCGAGGCGCGGTCGGAGGCGGCACGGCTGATAGCCGAGCGGACGCCGGGCGACCTGGACAAGATCTTCTTCACCAACGGCGGCGCGGACGCCGTGGAGCACGCGGTGCGGATGGCCCGGCTGCACACGGGCCGCCCGAAGGTGCTGTCGGCGTACCGCTCGTATCACGGTGGTACGCAGCAGGCGGTGAACCTCACGGGTGACCCGCGCCGCTGGGCGTCGGACACCGGGACCGCCGGGGTCGTGCACTTCTGGGCACCCTTCCTCTACCGCTCCCGTTTCTATGCGGAGACGGAGGAGCAGGAGTGCGCGCGGGCCCTCGAACACCTGGAGACGACGATCGCCTTCGAGGGGCCGTCGACCGTCGCCGCGATCATCCTGGAGACGATTCCGGGGACGGCGGGGATCATGGTGCCACCGCCGGGATATCTGGCGGGCGTCCGTGAGATCTGCGACAAGTACGGGATCGTGTTCGTCCTGGACGAGGTCATGGCCGGGTTCGGGCGGACCGGCGAATGGTTCGCGGCGGACCTGTTCGACGTCGTACCGGACCTGATGACCTTCGCGAAGGGCGTGAACTCCGGGTATGTGCCGCTGGGCGGAGTCGCGATCTCCGGGGCGATCGCGGAGACGTTCGGGAAGCGGGCGTATCCGGGTGGGCTGACCTACTCCGGGCATCCGCTGGCCTGCGCGGCCGCCGTCGCGACGATCAACGTCATGGCCGAGGAAGGGGTCGTCGAGAACGCGGCCAAGCTGGGCGCGGAGATCGTGGAACCGGCCCTGCGAGAACTGGCCGAGCGGCACGCCTGCGTGGGCGAGGTGCGCGGCGTCGGCATGTTCTGGGCACTGGAGCTGGTGAAGAACAAGGAGACCCGCGAACCGCTGGTGCCGTACAACGCGGCCGACCCCGCGATGACCGCGTTCGGCTCCGCCGCGAAGGCGGCCGGCATCTGGCCCTTCGTGAACATGAACCGCACGCACGTCGTGCCGCCGTGCAATGTGAGCGAAGCCGAGCTGAAGGAGGGGCTGACGGCGTTGGACACGGCGCTGGCGGTGGCGGACGAGTACACGGAGTAGGGCAGCCACAACCAGCCCGTCCGGCGTTTGAGGACGAGGCCGTTCAGGCCGATGGCGGGGGTCCGGGGGCGCAGCCCCCGGGGACGGGACGGGTAAGGGCGGCGGGGGCGAAATCAGCTCCACGGTCACCCCCGCCGGGACGGCGCCCCGCCGAACCCGAACGCGTAAGGTGGCGTGCTCGTAGTCATATGCGTGCACGCCAACCCAACGCGACGTAGGGAGACGCCCCGACCATGCCCGGCAGCCCCGGCAACGGCTCCGTGACCCGCAGCACCCTGCGGCAACAGATCGCCGAAGCGCTTCGCGACGAGGTGCTGGCGGGGCGGCTGAAGCCGGGTCAGGAGTTCACGGTGAAGGAGATCGCCGACCAGTACGGCGTCTCCGCCACCCCCGTACGCGAGGCACTGGTCGATCTCTCCGCACAGGGCCTCCTGGAGGCCGACCAGCACCGCGGCTTCCGCGTCCACGAGTACTCCGTAGCGGACTACCGAGGCATCCTCGAGGCCCGCAGCCTGGTCACCGACGGCATGTTCCTGGCCCTCGACGCCGGCCACATGGGGTACGTGAACAACGACGACGCCCGTGCCGCCGCCGTTCTCGCCGGGGTACGCCGCCGCGGCGAGGAGGCACAGCGCGCGGCGACCGCCGGTGACGTCAGCGTCCTGATCGGCTACGACCTGCGCTTCTGGAGAGAGCTCGGCAACCTCTTCGGCAACCCCTACCTCACCGACTTCCTGCACCGGCTGCGCGTGCAGTCCTGGGTGTGCGCGGTCCAGCACCTGCGCCGGGTGACCGACCTGCGCGGCCACCTGTGGTCGGGCCACACCGAGCTGGTCGACGCGCTGGCCCGCCGCGACACCACCGAGGCACGCGCGATCGTCGCCTCCTACAACGCGGACTCCCTCGCCCTCATCGAACGGCTGGCGGCCGGATGAAGGGCCCTGCCGCCCCCGTGGACCTCTCCGTCGTCATCCCCGCCTACAACGAAGAACGGCGTCTCGGCCCCACCCTCGACGCCATCGCCGGCTACCTCGGCGAGGACGAGGGCCGCTGGGGCGACTGGGAGATAATCGTCGCCGACGACGGCTCCACCGACGGCACCCGGGACCTGGTCACCGAGCGGCACGACCCCCGCGTCCGGCTCGTCGCCGGCCCCCGCAACCGCGGCAAGGGCCACGCCCTCCGCCTCGGCGTCGGCGCCTCCCGCGGCCGCCGAATCCTGGTCACCGACGCCGATCTGGCCGCCCCCATCGAGGAGTTGGAGCGGCTCGACAAGGCGTTCAGCGAGGGCTACGCGGCCGCGATCGGCTCACGTTCCGTGCCCGGCGCGACGATCGGAGACCGCCAGCATCCGCTGCGTGAGCTGCTCGGCCGCGCGGGCAACGTACTCATACGCCGGATAGCCGTCCCCGGCATCCGCGACACCCAGTGCGGCTTCAAGCTGTTCGACGGCGACCGTGCCCGCGAGGCCTTCGCCGACTCCCGCCTCGACGGCTGGGGCATCGACGTCGAGGTCCTCCAGCACTTCAGCCGGTCCGACTGGCCGGTCGCCGAGGTCCCGGTGCGCTGGTCGCACCAGTCGGGCTCGAAGGTCGGCGCCCTCGACTACGGCCGCGTCCTCGCCGAACTCGCCCGTCTCAAGGCCCGCACGCTCCGCCCGGCCGACGCCCTGGCCGTAGCGTTCTTCCTCCTGATGGCGGTCGTCCTCTACTCGGGCCGCTTCTTCGACCCGGACCACCGCTACCTGCCGGACTCCATGAGGGACCAGAACCAGTGGGAGTGGTTCTTCGCGGTGACGGCCGACAACGTCGCCCACTTCCGCAACCCCCTCTTCACCGACCTCCAGGGCTTCCCGGACGGCGTGAACCTCATGGCCAACACGGTCATGCTCGGCCTGTCGGTCCCCTTCGCGCCGCTGACCCTGCTCGCGGGCCCGGCGATCTCCCTCAGCGTCGTCATGACGCTGGGCCTCGCCGCCACCGCCGCCGCCTGGTACTGGCTGATCGTGAAACGGGTCGTACGCCACCGCGCCGCGGCCTTCGTCGGGGCGTCCCTCGCGGCCTTCGCCCCGCCGATGGTCAGCCACGCCAACGCGCACCCGAACTTCATCATCCTGTTCATGATCCCGCTGATCATCGACCGTGCCCTGCGCCTGTGCGCGGGCACCCGGGTCGTACGGGACGGGATCGTGCTGGGCCTGATGGCGGCGTACCAGATCTTCCTCGGCGAGGAGCCCCTCCTCCTGGCGGCCATCGGCATGCTGCTGTTCGCCGCCGCCTACGGAGTCGTACGACGAGATGTGGCGAAGACGTCCTGGCGCCCCCTCCTCAAGGGCCTGCTGATCGGCGCCACGGTCTGCCTCCCCTTGGTCGTCTACCCCCTGGCCTGGCAGTTCTACGGCCCGCAGAGCTACCACAGCGTCCTGCACGGCGACAACGCGGGCAACAGCCCGCTGGCCCTGCTCTCCTTCGCGGAGCGCTCGCTCATCGCGGGAGACGCGGACACGGCGAACGCCCTCTCCCTCAACCCCACCGAGCAGAACGCCTTCTACGGCTGGCCGCTGGTCGCCCTCGCCTTCGCGATCGTCGTACGGCTGTGGGAGCACACCCTGGTCAAGGCGCTGGCGTTCACGGCGGTCGCCGCGGCCTTCCTCTCCCTGGGCCCGGAGTTCCGCATCCCGCTGACGGACGTCGTCCTGCCCGGCCCCTGGGCGCTGCTCGCCGAGAAGCCGCTGTTCGAGTCGGTCATCGAGAGCCGGGTGGCGATGGTCTGCGCACCGGCGCTGGGCCTGCTGGTGGCGCTGGCCGTGGACGGACTGGCCGCCACCCGCCCCAGGACCACGCAGTACGTCGGCTTCCTCGGCGTCTGCCTCGCCCTGCTCCCCCTCGTCCCCGCCCCGCTGAAGGCGGTGGACCGCGCGGAGGTGCCGGCGTTCATCGCGGACGGGACCTGGAAGTCGTACCTCGGAAAGGGCGAGTCACTCGTCCCGGTGCCCCTCCCGGATCCCGGCGACGCGGAGGCCCTGCACTGGCAGACGGTCGCCGACATGGACTTCAAGCTCCCCGGCGGCTACTTCAACGGCCCCTACGGCGATGACCGCACCGGCATCTACGGCGCCGCCCCCCGCCACACCTCCAATCTCCTGCGGGAGGTGCGCTACACCGGCGAGGTTCCCGAGATCGGGGAGAACTGGCGCGAGGTGGCCCGGCAGGACTTCGAATTCTGGAAGGCCGGCGTGCTGGTGCTGGCGCCGCAGCCCAACGACGGCAAGCTGCGCGAGACGGTGGAGAAGCTGGTGGGCAGCCCTGGTAAGTGGACCGGCGGGGTGTGGGTATGGGACCTGCACGCGGGGAGCTGATCGGCACCGCACCGACTACTGTTCCTCTGTTCCTCCGAGTCGTTTCGAGGAGACCTCCTTTGGCCTGTGACCTGTGGCTGGTACCGCTTGTCGATGTGTTGTGCCACACCCCCGACAACCCGTTCGCCGAGGAACTCGCGCAATACAACAAGGTGCTGGCGGAGGCCGGGCTGCCACCGGTGCCGGTGTACCAGTACATGCCGGGCCTGACCGGCGAGGTCGCCCCGGTGGCCGGCTTCGACTACGACGCGCTGCACTTCCTGCGCCGCGTCTACCTGCTCCAGATGTGCGGCCTCCCGGTGACGCCGGTGGACGACCTCGGCGGCGACTACGAACAGCTCCTGGAGATGTTCGAGACGACGGCCCAGCAGTCGCACCTGGTCTGGCACTACGACCATGCGGGCGCGTACGTCCCGGTCGAGTTCCCGCACCCGCTGTCGAGCGACGAACTCCTCGCGGGCGGCGGCCCGTTGGGCTCCTCGCAATCGCTGCTGCGCGAGCTGGAGTTCGTAGCGGCCTCGATCGGCATCGACCCGGCCAACCCGCCGGCCGCGCCGCAGGCCCCACTGGCCCCCACGGAGCTGGAGGAACCGGCGGTCCCCGCCCCCTACGACCCCAGCCCCTTCGCCCGCGAACGGCACGTCTGGCTGGGCCTGCACGCGGCGGCGACGCGGAGCCTGGCACAGGGGTCGATGATCATCTTCAGCTGAGGGTCAGCGGCCCAGCGCCGAAAGCCCCTTCTGAAGGTCCTCCGGGTTCATGACCGGCGTGTACGAGACATCGGCACCGAGCTCCAGGAAGAACGGCTCGGCGATCGCCGGCATCTGGGAGCTGTCCTGCATGTCGAAGACGAGGAAGCAGGTGCGGTGGCCGTTGTCGGCGGTGAAATAGGCCGCCTCCGGCTTGACCTGCTCCATGGAGGACTGCATCAGCTTCCCCAAAGTGCCATTCCGTATGGCCTCGTTCGACCTCTCCGTGTCGAATTGTGCCCTGAGCAGAACGCGCATCGCACTCACCTTCTTCTTGTCGACGCACGACCGGTGCGGCCGCACGGCACGCACACTTTCAGGGTATGCCTATATGCCACATTCCGGGCGAACGGGGCGAATCAGCCGGGGCGGGCAGGGAGTCGGAGGTTGCCTGCCCGCCCCGGCCCGGGTGCCGTCAGTTCTGCTCGACGATGCGGATGGCGCGGATGCCGGTACCGCGATAGCGCGTAGGCGTCCTGGTCAGGACGGGGCGACCTCGCGGCCACTCGACGGTCGGCAGAGCGAGGTGCAGCACGTGAGCGCCGCTCCAGTCGGGCTCGCCCTTCCCGCTCTGCTCCTCGTCCCCGACGGCCGCCGTCCGGAGCCGCTTACCCACGGCGGTCGCCGCCACGAAGTCGAGCCCCTCGATGTTCACGGAGGGCAGCGCGCCCAGATGCTCGGCGACCCCGGCCCGCTCCTGCTCGGCAGCGGCGAGGCTGAGCGCCGGGATGTAGACCCGTAGGGCCGGGTCCTTCTCGGCCTCGACGACGAGCCGCGAGGCCATGCTGTTCCCTGCCCCGAGGGCAAGCGCGGCCGTGTCGTCAAAGATGACGGCACGCGGCAGCGGATATCGGTCCTTCTCAGTCACTGGACCTCCCCGATCCGCCCGGCCTCGAGGTCGGCCCACAGCTTCTCGCCGGCCTTCTCGTCCTCCTCGGTGTACGGCCTGCCGAGGAAGTGCTCCTCCACGTACGCCTTGGTCTCCTCGTACCGTTTGCGCAGCTCTTCCTTGGTGGGCGTGGCCCCGGCCAGTTCCGCCAGGAGGTCCCGCATGCTCATCCCCCGCTCCCTGGCCAGCTCCTGAAGGCGGTCTCGGACAGCGGGGTCGACCTTGATCGTGGTGTCAGCCATGAGCACAGTATACTGGCGGTATACCACCTCGGGGCGTACGAGTGTGACGGTCATCGACTCTCCGTTTCTTTCGATGGGCCCGGCGCGCGAATGCGGGCCGGGAGTCTGTGTGTGCCTACGCGGGCACCGGACGCCCACTCCGCAACCGGTCCTCGACGAGGGCGCGCGCCGAGCGCACCGGCTGCGGCGGCCAGCCGTACACCAGCGCCGCCCGCACCTGGGCACTGCTGGCCCCTCGCGCCCACCGTTCCTCGACGAGCGGCGCGAGCCGCAGCGCCTCGGTGGCGTCGAGTGTGAGCCGGGAATCGATCAGCCCGAGCGAGATGAGCAGCTGCGCGGCGAGCGCGGTATGCCTGCTCGGCACGTGCCGATCCCGGACTTTTTCGGTTTCACCCATTGGTGGCTCGACTTCGCACGGGGCGTCGAACACCTTGTAAACGAGGGGGAGTTGACCCGCCTCCCCATCCCCGGGCACCACCCGCCGCAGATACCGCGGTTCATCCAGCTCACGCAGGGCGGCGGCGATCCGAGCCCGATCCTGCGGGCACTGCGCGGCAAGGCCGCCCGGGAGGGTCAAAAGGTACGTCAGTGCGCTCACCGCGCACCGGGAGATGCGCCGGTAGCGGAGGAGGGCCGCCAAGAGGCCTGAAAAGACGCGCGCAGGCGTCGTACGATGAAAACGCATCCGGAGGGTCTTCTCCTGGTGTCAAGCCCCCGGGTGTTGGCGCACCGCGGGGGCATTTCGTTCGTTGGGCGTGACTCTACGGGCACGCAGAGCGACGAATGCAAGCCGAAACCACCTTTTCCCAGGCGGAAGTTCATGTTCTTCACCCCTGCGAGTGAAGGGCGGTGCGCAGCAGGAGCGTGTGTACGAGGTGGTCGGCAGCCGTCGGGCGGTAGCGCCAACTCAAGGGCCAGGTCAGGCCATTGATCGCCGGAACCGGGATGTACGAGACGTGGTCCGGGCCGGCGGTGAGGCGGGTGACGCCGACGGGCCACGGGCGGTGAGACGTACTGCCGACGGGCACGAGGAAGTAGACCCCGCGGCGTCCGGTTGCCGTCTCGACGATCGGCCCCGGATCACCGCCGGTCATCCGGGCGAGACGGTCAGCGAGGGTTCGGCCATCCTCGCCGTCGATCCTGAGGGCGTCGAACTGGACGCCTGCCTTGCGGAGTTGGACGCCGGTCACCGGGGCACAGTTGTGTGGCGACGTCGGCAGTTGTGACCGGTTGAGTTCGGTTGAGTTCGGAGGTGACCGCAATGGCGCGGGCGGAGAACAAGACGGAGGCAGGCGGTACGGCCCACATGGTCGCCGCCCTGGCGAAAGCGCTGCGGAAGCAACAGGGGCTGTCACAGCCGCAGTTGGGCGATCTGCTCGGGTACACGGCATCGGCGGTGGGTTGGGCGTCTTCCAGAAGGCGCGCAAATGGATGCTGCTGGAGAAGTACCCCACACGCTTCCGCGGGTTCTCGGAGTTGGAGGCCGGGGCGATCACGCTCTGCTCGTACATGACGCTGGTGGTCGACGGCCTGTTCCAGACGGAGGACTACGCGCGGGCGCTGATCGGCGGCAGCTATCCGCCCGTGTCCGAGCAGAAGCGCGAAGAGCTGGTCGAAGCGCGGCTCGCCCGCCGGGCACTCTTCGACTGGAACTCCGCCCCGTTGATCGAGCTGATCCTCGAAGAGAGCGTGCTGCGGCGGCCGTTCGGCAGCTGGGAGATTCTGCGCGGGCAGCTGCGCTCGCTCGCCGAGGACGCCCGGAGGGACAATGTCTGTGTGCAGGTGCTGCCCCTGGACCGCGGATTGCGCGGAACGTACGCGGGCGACCGCGGCGCCATGAAACTCGTGGAGACCAAGGACCACCAGCACGTCGTCTACATGGAGATCGAGGACCAGGGCATTCTGATCAGCGATCCGGCCGAGGCGTCCCAACTGGCGCACCGCTATGCGAGGATCCGCGCACAGGCCCTGAGCCCCGACGAATCACTGGACCTCAGTCGGCGACGACAACCCGGAGAGCTCGGTACTGACAGCCGTCCTGTTCGCCGGACTCCCATTCCAGGGTGACTTTCTGGCCCGCGGCGAGGGAACGGAACCCCGGCATCTCCACGGCGGAGAAGTGCGCCCAGCATCCTCCGGGCGTCTCGCCGGAGTCGAGGACTCCCCAGCCCTGCTCGTCGTCCCATTCACGAACCGTCGCCCGAGTCATGAGGGCATCGTGACAGGCCCGCGCCCCCGGCCGGGCACTGGCCTCGCCGGGGGCGCGTTCATCTTCCCTGTCAGAGGAACGAGTTGATCTCGATCGTCTCGTCCCGGCCCGGGCCCACGCCGATCGCGGAGATCGGGGCGCCGGACATCTCCTCCAGCGCCTTGACGTAGTCCTGGGCGTTCTTCGGCAGGTCCGCGAAGGTCTTGGCCTTCGAGATGTCCTCCGACCAGCCGGGCAGCATCTCGTAGATCGGCTTCGCGTGGTGGAAGTCGGACTGGGAGTACGGGAGTTCCTCGACGCGTCGGCCGTCGATCTCGTACGCGACGCAGACCGGAATCTGCTCCCAGCCGGTCAGGACGTCCAGCTTGGTGAGGAAGAAGTCCGTCAGGCCGTTGACCCGGGTCGCGTACCTTGCGATCACCGCGTCGAACCAGCCGCAGCGGCGGTCACGGCCGGTGGTGACACCGCGTTCGCCGCCGATGCGACGCAGCGCCTCGCCGTCCTCGTCGAAGAGCTCGGTCGGGAACGGGCCCGCGCCGACTCGGGTCGTGTACGCCTTGAGGATGCCGATGACTCGGCTGATCTTCGTCGGGCCCACGCCCGCGCCCGTGCAGGCGCCGCCCGCTGTCGGGTTCGACGACGTCACGAACGGATACGTGCCGTGGTCGATGTCCAGCAGCGTGCCCTGACCGCCCTCGAAGAGGACGACCTTGTTCTCCTCCAGGGCCCGGTTGAGGACCAGGACCGTGTCGGCGACGTACGGTTCGAGCCGGTCGGCGTAGGTCAGCAGCTCCTCGACGACCTGGTCGACGGCGATCGCGCGCCGGTTGAAGAGCTTGGTGAGGATCTGGTTCTTGATGTCGAGGGCCGCCTCGACCTTCTGGGTGAGGATCGACTCGTCGTAGAGGTCCTGGACGCGGATGCCGACGCGGTTGATCTTGTCCGCGTAGGTGGGGCCGATACCGCGGCCGGTCGTGCCGATCTTCCGCTTCCCGAGGAAGCGTTCCGTCACCTTGTCCACCGTCACGTTGTACGGCGTGATGATGTGAGCGTTTCCGCTGATCAGGAGCTTCGACGTGTCGACGCCGCGCTCGTTCAGCCCGTTCAGCTCGGAGAACAGGACCGACGGGTCGACGACGACACCGTTGCCGATGACCGGGGTGCACCCCGGGGACAGGATTCCGGAAGGGAGGAGGTGCAGGGCGTACTTCTGATCGCCCACGACTACCGTGTGGCCGGCGTTGTTGCCGCCCTGGTAGCGCACCACATAGTCGACGGAGCCGCCTAGCAGGTCCGTCGCCTTTCCCTTGCCTTCGTCACCCCACTGAGCACCGAGCAGCACAAGTGCGGGCACGCGCGTACACCCCTTCCGGGCGGGGCATGTCCAAGGTCAGGGGCGTACGCGACATTGACTGTGCCTCGCACAGCCTGTTTCGTACACCGGCGGCCTTCGTTGGCCGCAACCCGTCGGACCGGATGCCCCGGAATAGACGAAGCCCCTGGCGCAATAGCGCAAGGGGCTCTTGCACAAAGATGCTACCCGAGGAAGCGAGGCATGACCGAGGTGGCGACTTCTCCGACGTCCGAACAGCTGCTGGTGGTGGTCGACCCGGTCGCCCGTCGGACGGACGCAGAGTCCGTACGGATCGCGAAAGACGTGCTCAGCGCGGGTGCCACGACGAAGGTCTGCCTGCCCGACGGTCCGGAGGAATTCGCCCGGGCGCTGGCCAGGCGAGGGGCACGGCGCCCGGTCGTGGTCGGCGACGACCGGGCTCTGCTGCGGGCCGTGTCCCTGCTGCACCGGCAGCGGGATCTGGCCGGATGTGCGCTGTCGGTGGTGCCGGTGGGCGGTGTGCTGTCCCTGGCCCGGTCGCTGGGGGTGCCCACGGGGGCGGTGGCGGCGGCGCGGGCCGTGCTGGACGGGGTGGAACGGCGACTGGACCTGCTCGTCGACGACAGTGACGGTCTGGTCCTCGGTGCCCTGCGGATTCCGCCGCTGCCCTTGCGGGAGCCCCCGGCGGGGGCGACGGCCCTGTCGTCCTCCGGGCATCCGTGGCTGCGGACGTGCCAGTCGCTCGTACGGACGCTGGCGTCGCGGCCGGGACGGGTCGTGTCCTCGGGTCCCGTGCCGGGGCCCGCACGGCTGCGCGTCGAAGTCGACGGGGTGACCCTGGTGGATCTTGACCAGCCGGTGGAGGCGGTGTCCGTCATGCCGGGGAGTGCGGGGACGGCGGAGGTGGAGGTACGGCCGGCCTCGGTGGGCGCGGAGGCGTCACCGTTGCGGGCGGTGGGGCGCGCCATCACGGTGTCCGGGGCCGACTTCCGCTACCGGGCGGACGCGGTGGTGAGCGGGCCGGTGCGGACGCGGACGTGGACGGTGTGGGAGGGGGCTTGGGGGCTGACGCTGCCGGGGTGACCGGGCGGGCCCGATGTGGCCAGAGGTGATTCCTACCCGGGCAACGCGTCCGACTCGTCCTTCAGCCCCACGCCGGTGAGCCCCAGCTCCCGCGCCCTCCCCATCAGCCCCGCCAACTTCCCTGCCGCCCCCTCGTACGACAGCCCCAGCGGCGGCCGGATGTTGGACAGGCAGTTGCGGTCGGCGTCCGTCGTGACGCCCGGCTTGGGGCGGTACGTCAAGTACGCGCCCAGCGAATCGGCCGCTGACATCCCCGGGCGTTCGCCCACCAGGACGACCACCATCGACGCGCCGACGGCCGCCGCGATGTCGTCGCCGAGGGCGACACGGGCCTGCTCGGCGAGGACGACGGGAGCGATCCGGAAGGTCGGCACGCGCACGACCGTCTCCCGCACCACCGCCGCCGCATGCTCGTGCACCGCCCGGCTGGACAGCCCGTCCGCCACGACGAACACCACGTCCCACTCCCCCACCGGAAGGTGCGCCCGGTCCGTCGAGTCCAGCCGTCGGCCCAGGTCCGGGCGTTGGAGGTAGGTGAGCCGGTCGGGGGCCGCGCTGCGCACCCGTACCGTCGGCATGCCCAGCAGCTGTGCCGCCACCGCCTCCGGGTCGAACGGCGAGTGCACCGCGTCCCGGGCCGCCGCGTGCGCGGACTGGAGTTCCAGGCGGTGGCGGGTCGGCAGTCCGGAGCCCGACCGGCCGAGGCCGATCCGGGCCTGGGTGTGGCGTCGTAGCGCCGACCACAGGGCCAAGTCGCCTGCCAGCGGCTGTACTTGACTGTCCGTCATGCCGCCAGCTCCCTTCCGATGGCCGTCAGCGGGTGCCCCGTGCCGGACACGTCCCGGATCGCGCCCCGTTCGTCCAGCAGCCCGATGGACTCCAGCCATGCCTCGAACTCCGGCGCCGGGCGCAGCCCCAGCACCTCTCGCAGGTACAACGCGTCGTGGTACGAGGCCGATTGGTAGTTGAGCATGATGTCGTCGCCGCCGGGCGTGCAGATCACGAAGGACGCCCCGGCCACGCCCAGCATCGTGAGCATGGTCGCCACATCGTCGTCGTCCGCGTCGGCGTGGTTCGTGTAGCAGATGTCCAGGCCCATCGGCAGGCCGAGCAGCTTGCCGCAGAAGTGGTCCTCCAGGGCGGCGCGGAGGATCTGGCGGCCGTCGTACAGATACTCCGGGCCGATGAAGCCGACCACGGTGTTCACCAGGAGTGGGTCGTAGCGGCGGGCGACCGCGTACGCCCTCGCCTCCACCGTCTGCTGGTCCACACCGTGGTGCGCGTCGGCGGACAGGGCGCTGCCCTGGCCGGTCTCGAAGTACATGACGTTCCGGCCGGCCGTGCCCCGGTGCAGGGCCCGCGCCGCCTCGTGCGCTTCGTCGAGCAGGCCGAGCGTCACGCCGAAGGACGCGTTCGCCGCCTGTGTTCCCGCGACGGACTGGAAGACCAGGTCGACGGGGGCGCCGCGCTCCATCAGGTCGACGCTGGTGGTGACGTGGCAGAGCACGCACGACTGGGTCGGGATGGAGTACCGGCCGATCACCCCGTCGAGCAGCTCCAGCAGGTCCCGTACCGCCTTCGGGCTGTCCGTCGCCGGGTTGATGCCGATCACCGCGTCGCCGGAACCGAGCAGCAGACCGTCGAGGAGGGCGGCCGCGACACCGGCCGGATCGTCGGTGGGGTGGTTGGGCTGGAGGCGGGTCGCCAGGCGTCCCGGCAGTCCGATCGTCGACCGGAACGCCGTCACCACCCGCACCTTCCTCGCCACCGCGACCAGGTCGGCGTTCCCCATCAGCTTGGACACGGCCGCGACCATCTCCGGCGTCAGCCCGGGCGTCAGCGCGGCCAGCGTCCCCGCGTCCGCCGCCTCCGACAGCAGCCATTCCCGGAACTCGCCGACCGTCAGGCCGGCCACCGGCGCGAAGGCCGCGGCATCATGGCCGTCCATGATCAGCCGGGTCACGTCATCGGTCTCGTACGGAATCACCGGCTCGGCCAGGAACTGCGCCAGCGGCACTTCCGCCAGCGCCCAGCGCGCCGCCACCCGCTCCCGCGCGCTCCGGGCGGCGAGCCCGGCCAGGCGGTCGCCGGATCGCTCGGGGCTCGCGGCGGCGAGGAGGCGGGCAAGGGAGTCGAAGCGGTAGCGCTCGCCGCTGAGGGTGGAGGTGTGGGCGCTCATGCCGGTGACCGTACGAGCCACGTGTTGCCGCCAGATTTCTAAAGGTCTGGTTGACAAGCATTTAACATCCCGACATCCTTGCCCGACTCATTCGAGGCGCAGAGTTCCGGTCCAGCACACCAGCCGACCAGCAGGAGAGGGGCCAGCCCGATGGCAGTGGACGAGGGAGTCGCCCCAGCGGCGAAAGCAAGCGAAGACAGCGCCGTTCACCGGCTGAAGCCCAACGCCATCGGCCTGCTCGGCGTGGTCTTCATGGCCGTCGCGACTGCCGCGCCGATCACCGCGATGACGGGCAACGTGCCCTTCATGGTGTCGTCAGGCAACGGCATCGGCGCCCCGGCGAGCTATCTCGTCGCAATGGTCGTACTGGCAATCTTTTCCGTCGGCTTCACCTCGATGGCGAAGCACATCACGTCCACCGGCGCCTTCTACGGCTTCATCTCGTACGGCCTCGGCCGCTCCGTCGGTCTGGCGTCGGGCCTCCTCGCCACCTTCGCGTACGTCGTGTTCGAGCCGGCGCTGATCGGCATCTTCTCGACCTTCGCGACGGACACGCTCAAGGACCAGACGGGAGCCGACATCCCTTGGTGGGCGTTCGCGATCCTGATGCTCGCCATCAACGCGACCGGCACCTGGTTCGGCGTCTCGCTCGCGGAGAAGCTGCTCGTCGTACTCCTGGCCACCGAGGTGACGATCCTCGCGGCCATGGCGATCTCGGTCGCCCTCCACGGCGGCGGCCCGGACGGCTTCAGCATCGACCCGGTCAACCCGGTGAACGCCTTCCAGGGGACCAGCGCCGGGCTCGGGCTCTTCTTCGCCTTCTGGTCGTGGGTCGGCTTCGAGTCGACGGCGATGTACGGCGAGGAGTCCCGCAACCCCAAGAAGATCATCCCCAAGGCGACGATGATCTCCGTCCTGGGCGTCGGCGTCTTCTACGTCTTCGTCTCCTGGATGGCCATCACGGGCAACGGCGAGGCGAACGCCGTCAAGGTCGCCACCGACAACCCGCTGGCCCTCTTCTTCAACCCCACCGAGCAGTACGTCGGCCACTGGGCGGTCGTCGTCATGCAGTGGCTGATGATCACCGGGTCCCTGGCCTGCGGCATGGCCTTCCACAACTGCGCCGCCCGCTATATGTACGCGCTCGGCCGCGAGGGCGTCCTGCCGTCCCTGAAGAACACCATCGGCCGCACCCACGCCCGGCACGGCTCCCCGCACATCGCGGGCCTCGTCCAGACGGGGGTCACCGGGGTGCTGCTCGCCGCGTTCTGGATCGCGGGCAAGGACCCGTACACCGGTACGTACGTCCTGCTCGCCATCCTCGGCACCATGGCGATCCTCGTTGTCCAGGCCGTGTGCTCCTTCGCGGTGCTGGCGTACTTCCGCTCGCACCACCCCGAGAGCCGCCACTGGTTCAGGACCTTCACCGCCCCGCTCGTCGGCGGCGTCGCGATGCTCGCCGTGGTGGTGCTGCTCGTGTCCAACATGGGCGTGGCGGCCGGGCCCGAGTCCGGGTCGCTGGTGCTGAAGGCGACGCCGTGGCTGGTCGCGCTGATCGCGGTGGGCGGCATCGGCTACGCGCAATACCTCAAGAAGCGCTCGCCGGAGCGCTACCAACTGCTCGGGCGGACGGTGCTTGAGGAGACGAAGGAGCGGTAACTCCCAAGCTGGTCGGGTGGGTTCGGCAGCGCCCCGAAGGGGCGCGGGACTGTGTCGATGTGCGGCTCCGCCGCGTGGGCGCGACCAGCCACGACGGACCCGCAGACGACGCAGCGGCCTTCCAGCGGAGCGCCTAGTCACCGAACAGCTGTTGGCGGTGCTCCCGCCAGCGTCCCATCATGGCCGAGACCTCGCCCTCGATGAACTCGAAGAAGGCGAGCGTCTCGGCCATGCGCCGTCCGGCCGGCGTATCGACGCCGAGGCTGGTGACGCCTTCGCGCAGGGCACCTTCCCACCGCTTGATGACGGCCTCGCGGTTGGTCAGGGCCTCGTACCACTGGTCGCCGTGCACCCGGTAACGCTCCCGGCGCGAACCGGGCTCCCGCTCGCGCGACACCATGTGTGTCTGGGCCAGGTAGCGCACCGCCCCGGAGACCGCCGCGGGGCTGATCTGCAACTGTTCGCTCAGTTCGGCGGAGCTCATCACCCCGGCGTCGGAGGACAGCAGCGCCGCGAAGACCCGGGCGGCCATGCGCTGCATCCCGGCCTCGACGAGCTGCGCCGCGAAGGACTCGACGAACTTCGACACGGCTTCCGCGTCCCGGCCGACCTCCACTGATTCCGTCATACCCACATCCTATCCGGGGTTCATACGCTTCCTTAACTTCACAAATTTCTGAAAGAAGCGTACGTTCTGAACCATGACGAAGGCAATCACCGTCTCCGGACTGCACAAGTCGTTCGGCAAGACGCATGCACTCGACGGCCTCGATCTGGACGTCGAGACCGGTGAGGTCCACGGCTTCCTCGGTCCCAACGGCGCCGGCAAGTCCACCACCATCCGCGTCCTGCTCGGCCTGCTGCACGCCGACGCGGGCGCCACGCAGGTGCTCGGCCGCGACCCGTGGACGGACGCGGTGGAGGTGCACCGCCGGATCGCGTACGTCCCCGGCGACGTGACCCTCTGGCGCAACCTCTCCGGCGGCGAGGTCATCGACCTCTACGGCAAGCTCCGCGGAGGCCTCGACAAGCAGCGCCGCGCCGACCTGATCGAGCGGTTCGAACTGGACCCGACGAAGAAGGGACGGACGTACTCGAAGGGCAACCGGCAGAAGGTCGCCCTGGTCGCCGCGTTCGCCTCGGACGTCGATCTGCTGATCCTGGACGAGCCGACGTCCGGCCTCGACCCGCTGATGGAGGAGGTCTTCCAGCGGTGTGTGGAGGAGGAGCGGGCCAAGGGCCGCACCATCCTGCTGTCCTCGCACATCCTCAGCGAGGTCGAGGAGCTTTGCGACCGGGTGAGCATCATCCGCAAGGGCCGCACGGTCGAGACCGGCTCCCTCGCCGACCTGCGCCATCTGACCCGCACCAGCGTCACCGCCGAACTCGTGGGCGCGCCCAACGGGTTGGCCCGGCTGCCGGGCGTCCACGACCTCGACGTCCAGGACCGTCGCGTCCGGCTCCAGGTCGACACCGACAAGCTCGACGCCGTACTGCGGGCGCTCAGCGAGTCCGGCGTACGGTCGCTGACCTCGACGCCGCCGACGCTGGAGGAGCTGTTCCTGCGCCACTACCAGGACGAGGCGGGCGACCGATGACCGCCACGACGTTCGAGGTACGACCGGGAGGCTCGCGCCAACTGGCGGGCACCGGGACCCTGTTGAGGTTCGCCCTGCGCCGCGACCGGCTGATGATCCCGGTCTGGGTGGCCGTGAACGCACTCATGATCCTCTCCATGCCGAACACGGTGGAGGGCCTGTACTCCACCCCGGCCGACCGCGCCAAGCTGATCGAGGACACCGCGGGCAACGCCTCGTTCCGCGCGCTGATCGGCCCGCTCTTCGACGACTCGACCGGCGCGATCACGGCCTGGCGGGTCGGCGTGTACGCCGGTGCGCTGGCGGCCGTCGTCAGCCTGCTGCTCGCCGTACGGCACACCCGGGACGAGGAGGAGAGCGGCCGTCAGGAGCTGGTGGCGTCCGGGATGGTGGGCCGCCGGGCCTCTCTCACCGCCGCGCTGCTGACCGCGGTGGTCGCCAACGCCGCACTCGCTCTCCTCGTCACGGTCGGCCTCGCCGGGCAGGGCGTCTCCGGGGCCCTGGCCTTCGGGCTGGGGCTGGCCGGCGTCGGCATGGTCTTCGCCACGATGGCGGCGATCGTCGCCCAGTTCACGGAGAGCGCCCGGCTGGCCCGGGGGCTCACGGCGGGACTGCTGGGCGCCGCGTTCGTGCTGCGCGCCGCGGGCGACTCGGCCTCGGACGACGGTTCGTCGGTGCTGACGTGGGTGTCCCCGCTCGGCTGGCTGGAGAACCTGCGGCCGTACGCGGACGAGAGGTGGTGGGTCCTGCTCCTGTTCGTGGCGGCTGCTGTGGTGCAGGGCGTGGTGGCGTACGAACTCGCCGGACGCCGGGACGTGGGCATGAGCTTCCTGCCCGCCCGTCCGGGGCCGGCTTTCGGCCGCCTCGGCACGGCCGGCGCGCTGGCCTGGCGGCTTCAGCGCGGCGGCGTGCTCGGCTGGAGCATCGGCTTCTTCCTCGCCGGCATCGTCTACGGCGGGCTCACCGACGGAGTGGCCGACCTGGTCGGCGACAACGAGAACGCCCGGGAGATCTTTGAGCGCATGGGCGGCCAGTCCGGCATCACGGACGCGTTCCTGGCCTCGATGGTCGGCATGCTGGGCCTGATCGCCGCGCTGTATGTCGTGGCTTCCGTCCTGCGGCTGCACGGCGAGGAGACCTCGCAGCGGGCGGAACCGATCCTGGCGAACTCGGTGGGCCGGCTCCGCTGGGCCGCCGGCCATCTCGTGATCGCCTTCGGCGGCTCCGCACTGATCATGCTGCTCGCCTGGCTGGGCTTCGCGATCGGCTACGGCAAGGAGATCGGCCCGCTGCTGGGCGCCTGTCTGGTGCAGCTCCCGGCGATCTGGGTCATCGGCTCTCTCGCCGTCCTGCTCTACGGCATCCTGCCGCAGGCCGCGATGGCGGCGTGGGGGGTGGCCGGAGCCGTACTGCTGATCGGCTGGGTGGGCCCGGCCCTCGACGCCCCCCAGATCGTGCTGGACCTGTCCCCGTTCGGCCACCTGCCGAAGCTGCCGGGCGGGGGGATGGAGTGGGGGCCGGTGCTGCTGCTCACCGGGATTGCGGGGGTGCTCGTGGCGGCGGGGCTGGCGGGGTTGCGGAGGCGTGACGTGACGAGCTGAGGGCCGGTCAGTTGACGTACTGCTTGAGCTCCTGGGTGTCGAGTTCGATGCCGAGGGGCTCCGGCAGCGAAAGCTTCGCACCGAAGGTCTTCTTGACGGCGCTGCGGTAACCCTCATTGGGGTCCGGATCGCTGTACAGCGTGACCGAGCAGTCGTCCCGATCGATCAGCAGGTAGTACGGGATCCCCGCATCCGCGTATCCGACGGGCTTCTCCTCGCGATCCCGACGATGGGTGTCCGCGTCGTACGAGGTGACCTCGACCGTCATGGCCACGCCCCCGGTGTCGGCCCAGTCGCCCTTCCCCGCGAAGGTTCCCCTGGGCGCGAGCACGGCGTCGGGAAGCGCCCGGCCCTTGCGGTACTTCTCGATCCGTAGGCCCAGCTCTCCGCCGCCGTACAGCCACAACCCGGTGCCCGCCATCAGGAAGCTCTCCTGTAGCCACCTGATGACCTCGCTGTGATTGCCGTCCGTCATGCCCTTGATCCCGACCCGTCCGTTGATGAACTCCAACCTGACGGCGTCGAACTTCTTGGACACGAGTGCGGCGAGCTCCTCGAACTCCTCTACCGACATCTGAGCCGTGTGCTGCGCCATAACCGTCATGGTGCCCTCCTTCGCAGGCGCGCACCAACTTGCCGAGCCCCTCGGGCAACGCGGACCGGATCACCCACTCAATAAGCCGAACGGGTGATCAGCCGATCTCCACGCTCAGCCCCTCCAGCCCCCGGATCACGAAGTTCGGCTTCCTCTCCGGCTCGGCCGTCGAGGTCAGCGTCGGGGCCTTCTCCAGGAGAGCCGTCATGGACGCCGCGAGTTCGATACGGGCCAGGGGCGCGCCGATGCAGTAGTGGATGCCGGCGCTGAAGGAGATGTGCGGGTTGTCCTTGCGGGTGAGGTCGAGGTGCTCGGGGTTCTGGAAGACCTCGGGGTCGTGGTTGGCGGAGCCGAAGAGCATGGCGATCTCGGCGCCACGGGGGATGGTGGTCCCGTCGATCTCGATGTCGTCCAGGACCCAGCGTTCGAAGAGCTGGAGCGGGGTGTCGTAGCGCATCAGCTCCTCGACGGCGGAGGGGATGAGGGAGTGATCCGCGCGGAGGGCGGCCAGCTGGTCGGGGTTGCGGAACAGGGCCCACCAGCCGTTGACCGTGGCGTTCACCGTCGCCTCGTGGCCGGCGTTCAGGAGGAGGACGGCGGTCGAGATCATCTCCTGTTCCGTGAGCCGGTCGCCCTCGTCGTGCGCCTCGATCAGGCCGGAGATGAGGTCGTCGCCGGGCTCCTTGCGGCGCTCGGCGATCAGCTCGTGGAGGTAGTCGGAGAACTCGACCGAGGCCCGCACCGCCTTCGTCGCCGTCTCCTCGGACGGGTTCAGCTCGTACATCCCGCAGATGTCCGCCGACCAGGGGCGCAGAGGGGCCCGGTCGGACTCCGGGATGCCCAGCATCTCGGCGATGACGGCGACGGGGAGCGGTTCTGCGACATCGGCGAGCAGATCACCGCCGCCCCGCTCGACCAGCCCGTCGACCAGTTCCCCGGCCAGCCCGGCCACGTACGACTTGAGCTGCTCCACCGTGCGCGGCGTGAACGCCTTGGACACCAGCCGCCGGATACGGGTGTGGTCCGGCGGCTCCAGATCGAGCATCCCGTGGTCGTTGAGGGTGTGGAACGGCTCGTGCGCGGCCGGGGGCGCCGTCCGTCCGAAGTCCTCGTGCGTGAAGCGGTGCTGGTAGGTCCGCCCCAGCCGGCGGTCCCTGAGCAGCGCCGAGACGTCGGCGTGGTGCGGGACGAGCCACTGGTTCGTGGGCTCGTAGTAGTGCACCCGGCCCGTGGCTCGGAGCTCGCCGTAGGCGGGGTAGGGGTCGGCGAGGAACGCCGGGTCCCAGGGATCGAAGGCTGCCATGAACGGACGCTAGCCCGGCAGACCCCTCACTGACCAGGGCCGAAATCGGGAAGCGTGACCGTGCCGTCCTCGGCGAGCGGGAACCCCGGGTTGTGGGCGACCTCCCAGGCGTGGCCGTCCGGATCGACGAAGGCACTGGAGTAGAACCCGATCTCGTTGACGGCGGCGGGCTTGGTGACGGTGCCGCCTGCTTGCTCGACGACGGCGAGCAACTCGTCCACCTCGGCCTCGGACCGCACGTTGTGCGCGAGCGCGATCCCACCGAACCCGGCCGCCGGCCCCGGCTCCAGCCCGCAGTCCCGCGCGAGCTTCTCCCGACCCCACAGCACCAGCCCCAGCCCGCCCGCCTGGAAGAACACGGTCTCCGCGACCTCCTGCCCCCGCCAGCCCAGGGCCTCGTAGAAGGCCTTGGAGCGGGCGAGATCGGAGACGCCGAGCGTGATCAGGGTGACTCGCTGTTCCATGCCCTCACGGTACGTCCCCCGCGCACGTACCTGTGGCGCGAACTGGCCACGGCCTGAAGGCACTCCGATTCGGTGAATGCTCTCCCATCGCCTGCGGCGCTGGGGACGGAGTGGCACTCTGCGCCCGTGAGACGTCCCAGAATCAGATTGCCCAGACAGCCCCGGCTCGTACGAATAGAGGTCGAGGTCCGGGAACAGAACGGCACCACGACCACGGAGCCTTCAAGCCGTGCGGAGGGAGGGGCCGACGCCGGGGCCGGGGTGAGGGCCAGGTGGGTCGCGGCCGTACGCAAGGCGAAGCTGTGGCTCATACCCGTCCTGGCGGCCGGTTTCGCACTGGCGATCCAGCAGCAGATCGTCGAACTGCCGTCGCGCATCTCGGGGATGTGGTCCCAGGACGGCCACGCCGGGGCCACGTCCGGCCCGGACTTCGCGGCGTCCGTGGAAGTGGTCCGTTTCGACGAGGACGGGGCCTGGTTCGCGACGAGTGGCGACTTCCGGCCCAGCCCGGCGCAGTCCCGTTTCCTGGCGCAGCCGATGTCCTCGGCCTCGAAGAAGTTCGAAGACCTGCTGCGGGCCACGGGGGCGGTCAACATCGGAAAGCAGACGCTTCGTCTCACTCTGACCGGACGGCGCGACCAGCAGGTGAATGTTCTCGATATCCGCCCGGTCATCGCCCGCCGCGCGAGCCCTTTGTCCGGCACGCTCTTCGCCCTGGGGAGTCAGGCGGGATCGCCCACGTTCCAGGTCCTGTACGACCTGGACCGGCCCAACCCCACAGCCCGCAAAGCGGCGATCGACAAGGACACCTCCGAGTGGAGGCCCGGGCCGCCGTTCTTCGCGGGTACCACCATCACACTCCACCGCGACGAGCAGAACGTGGTGATGGTTCGGGCCACGACAGAGCGCTTCTACGTGGCGTTCCGCCTCGACGTGACGTACATGCTCGGCGACCAGAGGAAGCACACGGTGATCGACGACCATGGCCGACCTTTCCAGGTCACCGGCGCCAGCCGCAGCACGGACGACCGGGAGGACTACGGCCGCGTCTTCAGTTGGCAGGGCGACTACTCGATGTGCCAGACCGCGGGGCCGAATCCCGACCCGGCACGACATTGCGAGGGAGGCTGAGCGTGCACCGCGCGACTCGCTCCGGCCGGCTGATGGCCCTCTGCCTCGCCGTGCTGCTACTGCCGGGCTGCGGTAGCGGGGGGAGCACTCCGCGGCCCGACCATGACCGGACGCGGACGGCGGCGCCCTGCCCTGGCGTCAACGTATCCGGGTCCGACGAGGTCGCGACGTTCTACCGCGCCCTGGCTGAGCCGGTCTACAGGGCGGCATGCGCCGGCGACGGCCGCCGCCTGGCCCAGCTGATCGACACCGGTTCCGGCGGGGCACAGCACTTTGAGACCAACGCATGCCAGGGGTGCGACGGAAACGAGATCGTGGCCATGTGGCGGGACGAGTACGGCCTCGACCTGGCCGAGCTCGCACGCCTCCTTGAAACGCCCCCACGCTGGTCGCAGGGAGGCCCGACCTACGTCCGGGGGAATCACCTGGCCTCCCTCAACCGAGGCTGGTCCGGAGTCCCTGCGTTCTGGAGTTCCTTCTTCCCCGATTGCCGTGCGGAGGAGAGCTGCCAGATGTACGCCGAGATCGCCGGCAGCCCCTGACCCGGCCTCCACGCTCATGGTGCGGGCGTGCGCGCCTTGAGGTGCTCGATGAGGGCGGTGAAGGCGGGGGCGGGGAAGGAGAGGGCGGCTCGGAGAGGGGCCTTGGAGTCGCGGATGGCTATTCGGGGGTGCAGTTCCGCGACCTCGACGCAGGTGTCACCGTCGCCGCCGCCGGAGTGCGTGGACTTTCGCCAGTGCATCAGAGTTCCTTCTTCAGGCTGTGGATGAAGTCCCGCGACGCGGCAGGGTCCAGCGACGCTGCCTCAATTTTACGGAACAGTGTTCGAAGCTGTTTCAGCTGGGCCTCCGCATCGATGAATGCGACGCCGGTGGGAGCGTCCCGCAGGCCGGTGTCCAACTGCGGCACTGGACCACCCGCGTACATCATCGAGATTCCGGTGCCGCCGAAGCCGTCCTGGTCGAAGGGGATAACGCGCACAGTTGCGTGGCCCTGCTCGATCTGGTCGAGGATCTGCTGGAGTTGAGCCCGAGCGACACCGCGGTCCGACACCCGGACGCGGAGAGCGCACTCGTGGATGAACGTCTCGTACGGGGTTGGGTTGTCGCCCTCGATCACGGCTCGCCGCATCATCCGGTGCTCCACCCGAGGGGCCAGCTCACTCTCGGGCAGACCGGGGCGCACATACGTATAAACCGCGCGGGCGTAGTCGGCGGTCTGCAACAGCCCCGGAACGTAGGTGATCACGACCTCACGCAGTGACGTTGCATAGTGCTCGGCTTCGGCGGTGTCCTGGAACGCCGGGGGCAGCACTCCCCGGTACTCCTCCCACCAGCCGCGCGCGCGATCGGTCGCCATCGTCACGAGGGCGTCGATCAACACCTCATCCGTGCAGTCGTAGTGACTGGCCAAACGGCGCACGCGCTCCGCACTGACAGCCGCGATGCCCAGCTCTATGTGGCTCATCTGCCCGGAAGTCGAGTTCAGGAGAGCCGCCACCTCCCGAGCCTTCAGACCGGCGGCCTCACGCAGCCTGCGCAGTTCGGTTCCCAAACGCACCTGCCGCGCCGTGGGATTACTCCTCGGTGGCATACACACTCCGCTCCCAACACCCCTGTCAGGGGGCCACGTTCGGGTGCCAGATTACGACAACGAGTTGCAGTGGCACGAATTGGTGCCATACCGTCGGTGACGCGACGCACACGCTGCGGAACACCGGGGTACCGGAAGCGCACCGCTCCGTCCTGCCACGACGGCTGCGGCACTGCCACCGACGCTCCCCTCCAACTCCCCTCGCCCCCACAGGAGTCAGCCATGCCCGAACCCGAACCCGACGCCTGGGAGTACTCACTCCACATCCCCAACGACCCCCGAGCCGTGACCGTCTGCCGCCGCACCCTCCGCCTGATCCTGACCCTGCACGGCCTGATCACCCTCGTCGACACAGCGGAGCTCCTCGCCGCCGAACTGATCTCCAACGCCGTACTGCACACCGACGGCCCCGCCGCCCTACGCGTCCGGTACTCGGCCGGCGTTCTCCGGCTGGCCGCGTGGGACGCGGACCCCGAGCCGCCCGAGCCGCCGAAACCGTTGGCCCACCTCGCCGAGGCCGAGAACGGCCGCGGTCTCGCCCTGATCCGCGCCTGCGCCGACCTGTGGGGGTGGCAGCCGCAGTCAAGGAACGGCAACCGTGGCAAGTACGTCTGGTGCGAACTGGCCGCGGCGTGAGCAGGCAGGGACGAACGCGGCGCTGAAGTCGGCGACTACAGCCGTCCCTTCGTCACCCCGGCGTCACCAACCGCGCCTCATACGCGAACACCGCCGCCTGTGTCCGGTCCCGCAGCCCCAGCTTCACCAGGATTCGGCTGACGTGGGTCTTGATCGTCGACTCGGCCACCACCAGCCGCTCCGCGATCTCCGCGTTCGACAGGCCCTGGGCGATCAGGACCAGGACCTCTGTCTCGCGTTCGGTCAGGTCGCCGTACGCCGCCTGGGCGGACGGCATGAGGCGGGGGGCCTCGGAGAGTTTCGAGAACTCGGTGATCAGGCGCTTGGTTACCGAGGGGGCCAACAGGGCCTCTCCGGATGCCACCACCCGGACACCGTCTGCCAGTTGGCGTGCCGAAGCGTCCTTCAGGAGGAAGCCGGAGGCTCCCGCCCTCAGGGCCTGGTAGACGTATTCGTCCAGGTCGAACGTCGTCAGCACCAGCACCTTCGCCGCGCCGTCCGCCGCGACGATCTCCCGGGTCGCCTCGATGCCGTTCAGCTCGGGCATACGGATGTCCATCAGCACGACGTCCGGGGCGAGTTCACGGACCCGGTCCACTGCCTCCCGTCCGTTGACGGCCTCGCCGACGACCTCGATGTCCGGCATCGCGTTCAGCAGGACCGAGAAGCCCTCGCGGACCATCATCTGGTCGTCCGCGACCAGGACGCGGATGGTCATGCCTCACCTTCGATCACCGCGGAGACCGGCAGGAACACCGCTACCTCGTAGCCGCCGTCGTCGGTACGGGCCGCCGTCATCTCGCCGTTCAGCATGGAGACGCGCTCCCGCATGCCCGTGATGCCGTGCCCGGCGCCGGGGGAGGGCTTGACCAGGGCGGGGGCCGGTGGCGGGCCGTTGACTATGCGCAGGCCCAGGCCGCCCAGGACGTAGCCGATCTCCACGCGGGCGGTTGCGCCGGGTGCGTGGCGGAGGGTGTTGCTCAGTGCCTCCTGGACGATGCGGTACGCCGACAGCTCGACGCCCTGCGGGAGTTCACGCACCGCCCCGGTCACCGTCTTCTCCACGCTCAGGCCCGTGTCCCGCACGTTCGCCAGCAGTGCGTCGAGGTCGGCGAGGGTGGGCTGCGGGGCGTCCGGGGCCTCGTAGTCCTCGGCCCGGACGACGCCCAGGACGCGGCGGAGTTCGGTGAGGGCCGCCACCGCGTTCTCCCTGATGGTGGCGAAGGCGCGCTCCAGCTCCGGCGGCGGGTTCTCCACCCGGTAGGGGGCGGCCTCCGCCTGGATGGCGACGACCGACATGTGGTGGGCGACCACGTCGTGCAGCTCGCGGGCGATCGTCGTGCGCTCCTCCAGCAGCGTGCGCTTGGAGCGCTCGTGCGCGGTCACCGTCTGCTGGGCGGTCACCTCCTGCCGGGCCTCACGGCGGATGTGCCAGACGGTGACGCCCAGGAGGAGCAGGGCGTTGAAGAACAGCATCGGTACGAGGTCCGAGCCGCTGTATCCGTATCCCCCGCCGCCGACGCTCTCCGCCATCAGCCCGTACAGCGCGGTCAGCAGCCACATCCAGGCGGCCGTGCGCGGCCGGGTGCGCAACGCGACGACGTACAGCACCACCGTGTGGCAGATGAAGGTGCCTGGCTGCCACGGCCAGCCGTCCCCGCTGTTGCCGAGCACGGCGGTGACCGGGGTCATGGCCAGCGACAGCCAGAACGCGCCGACCGGCCGGGCCATGGTCAGCAGGATCGGAGCCAGCACACACAGGCCCACGAGCACGTTGCTGTCGGCCGAGCCGACGAACAGCGCGATCAGCCCGGCCCAGACGATCAGGGCGTGCGGCAGCCAGGCCGCGGACTCCCGGATACGGCCGGGCAGTCGCCGGACGATCGGGCCGTCCACGGCCCTACGGGGCAGCGGCCGGTAGGCGAACGCGTCGTGGAACAGGTCCTGCCGCAGCCCGCGCAGGGCGTCCGCGGCCAGTCGGAACTCCGGGCTGCGCGGCTGATACGCATCGAACTCGCCGCCCGGCGGCGTCGGCGTCTGGGTCGTCTCGGTCACGTATAAGACGGTAGAGGTCAATGGGGGTCGCGGTCGTCACCAGCGAGAGGGGTCCTCCGGGATCCGTCTCAGGTACTACGGGTAGCCCCGAGAGCGCCTTTCGCCGCGCTCAAGCCGCCACTACGCGCCGGGGCGCCGAAAAGCCCCTGTCACCACGCCAGTTGGGCGATCTCCTCCGCCACCACCGCGCACGCGTCCGCCGCCGGGTCGATCAGGGGGAAGTGCCCGACGTCCTCCAGGAGCGTCAGGCCCACCACCTCGCCCGCCTTGGCCGCCGCGTCCGCGTAGGACTCGGCCACCGCCTGCGGGACGTCGATGTCGCTGCGGCCCTGGACGAGGGTGGTGGCGATGCCGGTGGGCAGGAGGAGCGACGGGTCCGCGTACGGCTGCCGCTCCGCGAACTTGTCGTCGCCGCCGAGGAGTTGACGTACCGCACCACCGCAGACGTCGAGCTTCTCGGCGATCGCGAAGTCGGCGATCGGGGCGAGGGCGACCACTCCGCGCAGGGGGACGGGGCGCGCCGTACGCCAGGGTGCGTCGTCCGGCAGGAGATGGCGGGCGGCCGCCCACAGGGCCAGATGACCGCCCGCGGAGTGGCCCGTGACCACCATGCGGCGCGGATCGGCATACGGGAGGGTCTCCCGTACGAGCGCGGGGAGCGCGTCCAGGGCGGCCGCCACGTCGTCGAAGGTGTCCGGCCAGCGCCCGGCGACCGGGGCGGTTTCCCCGGTCACCCCGGCCCCGTCCGCTCCGCGCCGGTACTCGACGTTGGCCACCGCGAAGCCGCGCCGGGCCAGGTAGTCCGCGAACGGCGTCATGTGGCGGCGGTCGTACGGGGCTCGCCAGGCGCCGCCGTGCAGGACGACGATCAGCGGGGAGAGGGGGGCCGGGGGCGCGGAGGACGGCGGTTCGGGGGTGCGCGGGGCGTAGAAGTCGATCACCTGGTCGGGGTGGTCGCCGTAGGCCGCGGTGGCGTCGGGGTCGACGGGCGGGTGCGAGAAGGCCGACTCCTCTTCGGCGGCGGCTCGGGCTGCGGCATCGTCCGGCATGCTCCAACCTCTCAGCGACGAAACAGATTTGGCGGACCAGGAGAGAATTCGGCCGTTGGCGGGGACGGTATCAGGCCGGTGACGTGCGCGGACACGGGGATGTCACGCTCGGTTAGGGTTAACGGTTCTGCCGTGCCACCGCACTCACCGCCTTCGACGGATCGCCCCGTTTTGTCACCCGGTTCCGGTGAGCGTCTCCCCCAGCACGCGCGCCGCCCGCTCCACGTCCGCGAACCCGACGTAGAGCGGCGTGAACCCGAACCGCAGCACGTCGGGAGCGCGGAAGTCGCCGACGACGCCCCGCTCGATGAGCCGCTTCATGACGTCCCCGGCGTCGTCACAGCGCAGCGCCACCTGGCTGCCCCGCTCCTCGTGCGCGCTCGGCGTCAGGGACTCGACCCTGCCCTCGGGGACGTACGACGTCACGCACTCCAGGAAGAAGTCCGTCAGGGCGAGGGACTTGGCGCGCACGGACTCGATCGAGACACCGTCCCAGACCTCCAGCGCCGCCTCCAGCGCCAGCATCGAGAGGATGTCCGGCGTCCCGACCCGACCCCGCAGCGCACCCGCCGCCGGTTCGTACGCCGACCGCATGCCGAAGGGCTCGGCGTGGGAGTTCCAGCCGGGCAGCGGGGAGTCGAAGCGGTCCTGAAGCTCACGACGCACATAGAGGTACGCCGGTGAACCCGGGCCGCCGTTCAGGTACTTGTACGTGCAGCCCACCGCCAGGTCGACCCCGTGCTCGTCGAGCCCCACCGGCAGGGCGCCCGCGCTGTGGCACAGGTCCCAGACCGACACGGCGCCGGCCGCGTGGATCGCGGACGTCAGGGACGGCAGGTCGTGCAGCCGGCCCGTCCGGTAGTCGACGTGGTTCAGCAGCACCGCCGCCGTACGGCCGGACAGCGCCCCCGGCACCTCCGCCGGTGTCACCGGCCGCAGCGTGCAGCCCGTCATCCGGGCGGCGGACTGGGCGATGTAGCCGTCCGTGGGGAACGTCGTGGCGTCGACGACGATCTCGTCCCGACCGGAACCGGCCATCCTGACGGCCGCCACAAGTGCCTTGAAAACATTGACACTTGTCGAGTCCCCGACGACGATCTGTCCCGCCGCCGCCCCGACGAGCGGAGCGATCAGGTCGCCGATCCGCTCGGGAGCGGTCCACCAGCCGCTCTCCTCCCAGGAGCGGATCCGCAGCTCGCCCCACTGCCGGCGGACGACGTCCTCGACCCGGCCGGGGACGGGTGCGGGCAGCGCGCCCAGCGAGTTGCCGTCGAGATACACGACCTCGTCGAGCACGAACCGCGAACGCACCCCGGCCAGTTCGTCGGCCGCGTCCAGTTTCCCGGCCCGCATCACCTGCTCAGACATGAGACCTCGCCGTCCACAGCTCGGGAAACACGTTCTTCTGCGCGCGCTTCTCCAGCCAGGCGACCCCGGCGGAGCCGCCCGTGCCGGCCTTGGAGCCCATGGCCCTGCGCGTGGCCACCAGATGATCGTTGCGCCAGCGCCACACCAGTTCGGCGACATCGGTCAACGCCTCGCCCAGCCGGGCGACCTCACTGCCCGCATCGCCCGAGTAGACGGCCGTCCAGGCCGCCTCCACCTCGGGCGACGGCTCGTATCGCAGCGCTACGTCACGCTTCAGGACGGACGACGGGATCGCATGCCCGCGCCGCGCGAGGAACCGCAGAACCTCGTCGTACAGGCTCGGCTCGTGCAGTGCCTTCTCCAGCTCGGCGTGGACACGGGGCGCGCCGCGGTGCGGGACCAGCATGGACGCGGACTTCTCGCCGAGCAGGAACTCCATGCGGCGGTACATGGCCGACTGGAAGCCGGAACCCTCGCCGAGCGCGGAGCGGTACGAGTTGAACTGGGCCGGGGTGAGCTGTCCGAGGGGCTTCCAGGAGGCGTTCAGCGCCTCCAGCTCCCGTACCGAACGCTTCAGCGCGTCGACCGCGACCGGTGTCCGGTCCTCGCGCAGGGCGTGCGCGGCCGTCTCCCACTCGTGGACGATGACGGTGAACCACAGCTCCATCACCTGGGTCGTGACCAGGAAGACCATCTCTCCGGGATCGTCGGAGAGGGTGTGCTGGAGGTGGGTGAGCACGTCCGCCTTGACGTAGTCCTCGTACGGCGTCGTGCCTGCGAAGTCGAGATGCGGGGTCTCGGGCTCCTGCGTTTCGTGAGCCTCGTGGGACATCGCTGTCTCCTGTTGTGTACTCCGGGTAGCGGTCCGCCCCTGCCGATGCCGACACGGGGGCCCCGGTCCCCGCCGGGCATCCTCTTCGATGGTCCGACGAAAAGGCAAGGCCCGCCTGGTCACACCCGACGGGCCCGCGCGAGTGCGGCTCAGAGCCAGCCGTTGCGCTTGAACCCCCGGTGGATGACGAAGCAGGCGACCGCGATGACCCCGAGCACGAGCGGGTAGCCGAAGGTCCAGCGCAGTTCCGGCATGTGGTCGAAGTTCATGCCGTAGACGCCGCAGATCATGGTCGGTACGGCGACGATCGCGGCCCAGGCGGTGATCTTGCGCATGTCCTCGTTCTGGGCGACGGTCACCTGCGCGAGATGGGCCTGGAGGATGGAGTCGAGCAGGGCGTCGAAGGCGGCGATCTGCTCACAGACGCGGGCGAGGTGGTCGGCGACGTCCCGGAAGTACGCCTGTATCTCCTTGTCGACGGCGCGCATCGGCTCGATGGCGAGCTTCGACAGCGGGCGGGTCAGCGGAACGACGGCCCGCTTCAGTTCCAGCAGCTCGCGCTTGAGCTGGTAGATACGGCCGGCGTCGGCGGCCCGGGGACTGCGCGGGGAGAAGACGTCGGTCTCGACCTGGTCGATGTCGTTCTGCACGGCGTCGGTGACGGTGAGGTAGCCGTCGACGACGTGGTCCGCGACGGCGTGCAGCACCGTGGACGGGCCCTTGGCCAGCTGTCGCGGGTCGGCCTCCAGGTCCTCGCGCAGGGGGCCGAGCGAGCCGTGGCGGCCGTGGCGGACGGTGACGACGAAGTCGGGGCCGGCGAAGATCATGATCTCGCCGGTGTCCACGACCTCGCTGGTCGAGGTCAGCTCCTCGTGTTCGACATACGCGACCGTCTTGAACACGGCGAACAGGACGTCGTCGTACTGCTCGATCTTGGGGCGCTGGTGGGCCTGGACCGCGTCCTCGACGGCCAGCGGGTGCAGGCCGAACAGCTCGGCCACCCCCGCGAACTCCTTCTCCGACGGCTCGTGCAGGCCCAGCCAGACGAACCCGTCCTTGTGCTTGCGCACCTGCCGGACGGCTTCGTCCACCGTGTCTGTGCCGGGCTGCCGGACGCCGTCGCGGTAGACGACGCAGTTGACCACCGCGGAGCCGAGCGGCGAGCGGGCCGGGTGGCTGAGGTCCACACGTCGGCCGCCCCGCCGCGCCAGCCGGGCGACTCTGCGCAGGTTGCCCACCATCGACATACGGGACTCTCTTCCCCCCTGAGCTCGGACGAGCTCCGACCACTGCTTTCCGGACAGTGTGACAGGAGGGTCTGACATCGAGGTCAAGCGACGTCAAAGCCAGTCGCGGCCCTTGAAGACGAGGTACAGGCCGACGCAGACCACGGCCATCAGGAGGATGGCGAAGGGGTAGCCCAGGACCCAGCCCAGCTCGGGCATGTGCTGGAAGTTCATGCCGTAGACCGTGCCGATCAGGGTCGGGGCGAAGAGGATGGCTGCCCAGGACGAGATCTTCTTGATCTCGTTGTTCTGCGCGTGGCTCGCCTCGGCCAGCAGCTTCATCTCCTCGTTCTGGCCCTGGGAGACCAGCGTGGCGTTGACGGTGAGGATGTTCTCCAGCATCTGCCGGAAGCCGTCCACCCGCTCGGCGGCGGTGGTGGCGTGGTCGGCCACGTCACGGAGGTAGCGGCGCAGCTCCTCGTGGGTGCCGTACTTCTCGAAGCCGGCCTCCAGGTCCCGCATGATCGTCAGCAGGGGGCGGGCGGCGCGCTGGAAGTCGATCACTTCGCGGGACAGCTCGTAGATACGGCGGGAGACCTTGGGGTCGCCGCTGAAGACCTCGGTCTCGATCTCGTCGATGTCGTTCTGGAGCCCGGCGATCACCGGGGCGTAGCCGTCGACGACGGCGTCCAGCACCGCGTAGAGCACCGCCTCGGGGCCGAGTGCCAGCAGCTCGGGGTCCGCTTCGAGACGGCGGCGTACGACTCCGAGGTCCGGGGCCTGCGAGTGGCGCACGGTGAGGACGAAGTCGGGGCCGATGAACAGGTGGATCTCTCCGAAGTCGACCTCCTCGGCCTCGTCGATGTAGCGGGCGGCGCGCAGGACGACGAACAGGGTGTCGCCGTAGCGCTCCAGCTTGGGCCGCTGGTGGGCGACGATGGCGTCCTCGACGGCCAGCTCGTGCAGGCCGAACTGCTCGGCGGCGGCCAGCACCTGCGCCTCGGCCGGCCGGTACAGGCCGATCCAGGCCATGGTGCCGGGCTCGCCGGGCAGCTGCCCGTAGATCTCCGCCAGTGAGGTGGGGCCCTTGACCCGGTGCCCGTTCCGGTAGAGGGCGGCATCGACCAGACTGCGCTCCACGGACAGGGCGGGCGGCTCCGTGGACTCGTCGGTCCAGGGGTCCAGTGAGTGCTCGGGCGCCTGTTCCTTCCCGGTGCCACCCGGTGAGCGGGTGAACGGCCGCTTGCCCGCTCGTACCGCGCGTCCACGCCAGTCGGACATGGCTGCAACCTCCGGAGGTTTCGCCTGGTCCCCGGGGATCAGGCTAGTCCCGGTCCTGGCAACACGCGCCACTACGGTTTCGTGGAGCGGGCGGATCGTCTCAGGGCCAGCGAGGCCTGCACCGGCAGATGGTCGCTCGGGAACCGGCCGTCCCTGGAGAAGGTGTTGATCGCCGCCGAGTGCGTTGTCACCCCGGGGGTGGCCAGGATCCAGTCGATGCGCCAGCCGTCGGGCTGAAGCGGCCGGAAGTTGTTGAACGTCGCGTACTGCGGGCCGCGCTCGGCCGCGGTGTCCCAGGTGTCCACGAGCCCGGCGGCCAGCAAGGTGTCGTAGACCGGATTGTCGTGGGCCACGGCGTTGAAGTCGCCGAGCACCAGGACGGGTAAGGAGCGGTCGAACCGGGCGAGCGTCTGGGCGATCAGCTCCGCGGAGCGTTCGCGCGCGTACTGGCTCACATGGTCCAGATGGGTGTTGAGGACGTAGAACTCCCGGCCGCCGTCGCCCAGATCGCTGAAACGGGCCCATGTCGCCATGCGCGGGAAGCGCGCGCCCCAGGTGTTGGAGGCGATCTCATAGGGCGTGTCGGAGAGCCAGAAGTTGTCGAACTCGGTCGGCTTCAGCCGTCCGGTGTCGTAGAAGATCGCCATGAACTCGTCCTCGCGGCCGCCCCCGCTCCCCGTGCCGAGCCAGTCGTAGTGCGGGCCGATGTCCTGCTCGATCCTCCGCAGCTGCTGGTAGAGGCCCTCCTGGGTGCCGATGACATGCGGCCGTTCCCGGCGCAGCAGTTCCCGCATCGCCGGGCGGCGCACGGGCCAGCGGTGGCTGCCGGTGGTGCTCGCGAAGCGCACGTTGTACGTCATGACGTTCAGCGCGGGCGGAGGCCCGGCGACCGTGCCGGGCCGGTTGGCCCCGGCGGTGGCGGGCCGGGTGGACTCCGTCGTGGCGGGCTGCCGGGTGGAGCCCGCCACGGTCAGCAGCGGTGCGGCCATGGCGACCGCCGCCACGGTCCGCAGGCTTTGGCGGCGCGTCATTCGTCCGTCGTTCAGCACGTGATCCCCTCCCCTTGGGAGTCAGGATGAAGGCTGCGTGCTGTGTTACGGAAGAGGCGGCGGGGCTGCGGCGAAGGCCCGCCCGCACTGCCCCGGAGGCCCGGCCGTAAGTGGGAGACTGCATGCATGACGACTCACAAGAACCTGCTCGGCGGCCCGGAGCCGACGTACCTGCCGGAGAACGAAGAGGCGTACCGCCTGCTGGGCGAGGACTCCAAGGCGCCGGCCGAGGTCGCGGCGCAGCACCCCACGTTCTCGCTCGCCTGGGCGATGCTCGCGGACGACGCCTTCGAGGCTGGTCGCGTGATCGAGTCGTACGCCTACGCCCGTACCGGCTACCACCGCGGACTCGACTCCCTGCGCAGGGCCGGCTGGAAGGGGCACGGCCCCATCCCCTGGGACCACCGCGCCAATCGCGGCTTCCTGCGCTGCCTCGCGGCGCTGGGCCGTGCCGCCGGCGAGATCAATGAGAAGGACGAGACGGAGCGATGCTGGCAGTTCCTTCAGGACAGCAGCGCTGAGGCGTATACCGCGCTCAAGCGGTAGCGCCAAGCGCTCCGCGGGTTGTGCCACGAAGGGCCGTCGATCGGCTACGGGTCCGTCGTGGCTGGTCGCGCAGTTCCCCGCGCCCCTTTGGGGCGCGGGCCGCCCGGCCTGTGAATGTGCTGGGCCCTATTCGATACGGCCCTTTGCGCGCTCCCCCTCCAGTGGCGGGGCGGTGATCGAGCCGAAGGTGCGGCATTCGGGGCGGCGGCAGTCGGGTGGCAGGCTTCGTACGGTCGCGAAGGACAGGACGGAGCCCGCCACCAGGACGCCCGCGCACCAGACCATCGCCCGGCCGAAGGCGTCGTCGAAGGCGTCCGGCGAGCGGTAGGCGTCCTCGCCCATCCCGGCGAGCAGCGGCAGCGCCGCCACCGCGATCAGGCCGGCCGCCCGCGCCGCCGCGTTGTTGATGCCGCTGGCCAGGCCCGCCCGCGAGGTGTCCACAGAGCCGAGGACGGTGGCCGTCAGGGGCGCGACCAGGGTGACCAGGCCGACGCCGAAGACGAGCACGGCGGGCAGGATGTCGGCGACGTACGAGGCGTCCGGGCCGACGCGCAGCATCAGCAGCAGGCCGGCGGCGCACACCAGGGGGCCGACGGTGAGCGGGATGCGGGGGCCGATGCGTTCGCCCAGTTCGCCGGAACGGGCGGAGAACAGCAGCATCAGGACGGTCGACGGCAGCAGGGCCGTACCGGCGGCGAGCGCCGAGTAACCGACGACCACCTGGAGCTGGATCACGGCCAGGAAGAAGAAGCCGCCGATCGCCGCGTACACGCACATGGTGACCAGGTTGACCGCGGTGAACTGGCGGACCGCGAAGATCCCGAGCGGCATCATCGGGTCCGGCCGCCGTTTCTCGACGTACACGAAGGCGACTCCGGCGGCGACCCCGGCGATCGCGGTGACGGTGACGACCAGGGACCCTCCGCGGGCCTCGATCAGCGCGTACGTCACCAGCGCGAGGGACAGCGCCCCGAGGACCGCGCCGAGGACGTCGAAGTGGCCGTGCTTGCGGCCGTCCCCGGACTCGGGGACATGGCGCAGGGCGATGGGGACGCACAGCAGCGCCAGCGGGACGTTGAGCAGGAAGACCCAGCGCCAGCCGGGACCGTCCACCAGCCAGCCGCCGAGGAACGGGCCGACGGCCGCGCCGATACCGCCGAAGCCGGACCACAGGCCCACCGCCCGGCCCCGGTCGTCGGGATGGAAGGAGGCCTGGATCAGGGCGAGCGAGCCGGGCGTGAGAAGCGCGCCGCCGACGCCCTGGAGGGCCCGCGCGGCGATGAGCACGCCGGCGTTCGGGGCGAGCCCGCACAGCAGCGAGGCCACGGCGAACCAGATGACGCCGATGACGAAGATCTTGCGGCGGCCGTACTGATCCCCCAAGGAGCCGCCGAGGAGGATCAGACCGGCGAGCGTGAGCATGTACGCGTTGACGGTCCACTGGAGGGCGGACAGGTTCGCGTCGAGGTCCTCGCCGATACGGGGGAGGGCGACATTGACGACGGTCGAGTCCAGCAGGGCCATGCTGGAGCCGAGGACGGTGGTGAGCAGGATCCACTTGCCCTGCGGGGAGGCGATCCGGACGTCGGGCATGCCCACAGGTATACAACGAGCCCGGCGCCGTAGCACCGGGCTCGCTGCAAACGTGCGACTACGGCTACTTGATCTTCGTGCCGGTGGAGCGCAGGTGGCCGCAGGCCTCGAGAACGCGCTGCGACATGCTCGCCTCGGCCAGCTTGCCCCAGGTGCGCGGGTCGTAGGTCTTCTTGGAGCCGACCTCGCCGTCGACCTTGAGGACGCCGTCGTAGTTCTTGAGCATGTGGTCGGCGACGGGACGCGTGAAGGCGTACTGCGTGTCCGTGTCGATGTTCATCTTGACGACGCCGTTCTCCAGCGCGGTCGCGATCTCCTCCGCGGTGGAGCCGGAGCCGCCGTGGAAGACGAAGTCGAAGGGCTGGGAGCCGGCCGGCTGCCCGTACTTCGCGGCCACGCCGTCGTGCAGGTCCTTCAGCAGCTCGGGGCGGAGCACGACGTTGCCCGGCTTGTACACACCGTGGACGTTGCCGAAGGAGGCGGCGAGCAGGTAGCGGCCCTTGTCACCGAGGCCGAGCGCCTCGGCCGTACGCAGGGCGTCGTCGACGGTGGTGTAGAGGGAGTCGTTGATCTCGTGCGAGACGCCGTCCTCCTCACCGCCGGTCGGGGTGATCTCCACCTCAAGGATGATCTTTGCGGCGCGGGCGCGCGCGAGGAGTTCCTGGGCGATGGCCAGGTTGTCGTTCAGGGTCTCGGCGGAGCCGTCCCACATGTGGGACTGGAACAGCGGGTTCTCACCGCGCGCGACGCGCTCCTCGGAAACGGCGATCAGCGGCCGCACATACCCGTCGAGCTTGTCCTTCGGGCAGTGGTCCGTGTGCAGGGCGACGGTGATGTCGTACTTCTTGGCGACGATGTGCGCGAACTCGGCCAGGGCCACCGCACCGGTCACCATGTCCTTGTTGTGCTGGCCGCCCAGGAACTCGGCGCCACCCGTCGAGATCTGGATGATGCCGTCGCTCTCCGCCTCCGCGAAACCGCGCAGGGCCGCGTGCAGGGTCTGGGACGAGGTCACGTTGATGGCCGGGTAGGCGAACTTGCCCGCCTTGGCCCGGTCAAGCATTTCGTTGTAGACCTCGGGGGTTGCGATGGGCATCTGTCCGCTCCTTGATTATGCGGGTGGCGTTCTGCTTGCTTACGGCCCTGACCTAGGGGGTGACGTCATCGTCTCGCCCATCTTTCCAGACAGGACCGGATGATCGGGACGCCCCGTCAGTCCAGTCCCAGCTCGTCCTTGGAGTACGCGAAGAGGTACGGCACCCCCGCGCCCTCCTGGATCTTCTCGGCGGCGCCGGTGGCCCGGTCGACGATGGTGGCGACGGCGACGACCTCGGCACCGGCCTCCCGCACGGCCTCGACGGCGGTGAGCGGGGAGTCGCCGGTGGTGGAGGTGTCCTCGACGACGAGGACACGGCGGCCGGCGATGTCCGGGCCCTCGACGCGGCGCTGTAGGCCGTGCGCCTTGGCGGCCTTGCGGACGACGAAGGCGTCCAGCTTCTGCCCCTTCGCGGCGGCGGCGTGCAGCATGGCGGCGGCCACCGGGTCGGCGCCCATGGTGAGGCCGCCGACCGCGTCGAAGTCCAGATCGTCCGTCAGGTCCAGCAGCACCTGCCCGACCAGCGGAGCGGCCTCCCCGTCGAGGGTGATCCGGCGCAGGTCGACGTAGTAGTCGGCCTCCAGACCCGAGGAGAGGGTCACCTTGCCGTGCACCACGGCCTTGTCCTTGATCTGCTGCAGCAGCGCGCCGCGTACGTCCGTCGTCATGCCTGTCAGCTTAGACAGCTCCCAGACGCCGCCAGGCCCAGGTGGTCGAGGCCTCCAGCGGCTCCAGCGGGGTGACCAGGCGGGGCAGGGTGTTGAGCCCGTTCGGCGGCCCGGTCTGCGGCTCGACGCACACGGCCGCCTCCTGCTCGTCGTACACGACGACCCACTCCTCACGGCTGCTGACGGTCAGCTCCAGCTGTCCCGGCCAGGTGAGGGTGACGCCGACACCGCCGGGCATGCCGAAGCAGTCGTCCCAGGGGCCGGGCGCGGGGTCGATCCGCTTCCCGGTGGGCAGGTGGTCGTCGCCGCGCTCCTCCTGCCAGGCGGGGGCGAAGTCGAGGAGCACGTCCTCCGCTCCCAGGTTCCGGTTGAACCACGGGTGCCAGCCGATCTGCGCCGGGAAGGAGGAGTCGTACGTCTCCACCGCCATGGTCAGCGTGAGGGCGTCCTCGGTGAGGCTCACGGCCTGGGTGACGCGGCCGGGGTAGGGCCATGGGTCCACGAGGTCGTACGTGATGACGGCCTCGTCGGTGGTGACGCGGGCCGTGCGCCAGGCGCCCTCGCGGACGGTGCCGTGGATGGCGTGCGGCGGGGAGTTGAGCGGCATCTGCTGGACGACGGCCCCGTCCCGGAACCGTCCGTCCCGGATCCGCCCGCACCAGGGCACCATCGGGAAGCAGCCGAAGCGGTCGCCCTGGCGGAGGAGTTCGGTGCCGGCGATCTGGAGGCCGGCGATGCGGCCGCCGTTGCCCGGCCGTACGGTGACCTCCGCGTCGCCCGCGGTCAGCTTGATGTCTTCGTTGCTCACGGGATGACCCTACTGGGGGCGGTGCGTCGTCAAAGTGCGGACCGTGGGGGCTGGTCGCGCAGTTCCCCGCGCCCCTAGGTGGGTGATGTCAGCGGCGTTTCACAGTGCCCCACCCAGCATGATTCAGCCCGTCCGGCGTTTGAGGACGAGGCCCTTCGGGCCGACAGCGGGGGGCTGGGGGCGGCCGCCCCCAGGGACGGGACGGGTAGGGGCGGCGGGGGCGAAAAACTGCTCTAGCGCCGCTTCCGCAGGACCCGGCCGACCACGATCGCCGATGCCAGGACGAGCGCCGCCGCCGGCGCCGCCCAGCGGAGCGTGGAGTGGGAGGCGACCGTCTGGGGCGCGGGAACGGGGGCGTACCGGCCGCGCGGCGGCGCATGGTCGACCTCCTCCGCGCTGCGGCCGATCATCGTGCGCCGAGCGTGGGCGGCTTCGGCGGCGGGGGGCTCCACGGCGTCGGCGGGCGGCGGCGTCGGCGGGGGCACCTCCGTGTCGAACTCGGAGGCCTCCGGCGTCTCGGCGACGGCGTCCTCGGACTCGGACTCCGACTCCGCACCGCTCGGCTCCTCCCCCGCCTCGGCGCCCAGGTTCTCCGCGAAACGGTTCAGCAGACGGGTCACAGCCGAGGCGACCGTCTCCGCCGGGAGTTCCGTGACACGTCCGTCGGCGGTGGCGGTCCCGTCGAACGTGAACGTCGTGCCGCCGTCCGTGTCCCGGAGGCGGACGGTGAGGGAGAGCTTGACCGAGCCGGTGCCGCGGGCCTCGGTCGCGTCGCCCTCGACGGCGTACGACCCGTCGTCCTGGCCGGAGAGCCGGGCGGAACCGCGGTAGGTGATGGTGTGGCCGCCGATGCGCACCTTCAGTCTGCCGGTGACGGGCTCGGCGCCCGCGTCCTGCTGGAACCCGGGGACCGCCCGGGCAACCCGTGCGGGGTCGGCCAGCGCCTCCCTGAGCCGCTCGGCCGGAACCGGAACGAACACCTCATGCTCCATGTCGGCCGAGCGTACCCGTTTGAGCCGGCCGTACGCTCCCGTTGGCTGCAAGTTGCCGTGCCTTTGTGAGGGCGTCGACTGGGGGCTGCCGCCCCCAGACCCCCGCTTCGGCCTGAACGGCCTCGTCCTCAAACGCCGGACGGGCTGGACATGCGGACCTGCGCCGAGAAAGGAACCCCTCTCAATACCGCGGATGCACCAGCGTCGAAGTCTCCAGCCCCCGCACCCGCATCCCCTCCAGCGCCCTCGCCCCCGTCTCCAACTCCCCCTGGGTCAGCATCCGGAGCGTCGGCGAGGCGGCAAGGCTCAGCGGCGGTTTCCTCCCGGTCGTCGCCAGGACGAAACCCCAGTCGTGCGGGGTACGGGTCGGGCCGCCGGTCGAGCGGTCGGGCCCGGCGAGGAAGCCCGCGTCGCGGCCGGCGACGCAGTAGGGGGACGTCCGCAAGGAGGCGGCGCGCATCGTCGTGTCGACCGTCCAGAACGTCTTCGGGCGCGAGGACACCGGGCCGGCGTGCACGACGAGACGGCCGCCCGGCGCCAGCACCCGCCCGGCCAGGCCGTAGAACTCCTGTGAGTACAGCTTGGTGCTGGCCGTGATCCCGGGGTCCGGCAGATCGGAGATCACCACGTCGTACGCCGATCTGGGCGCCGACCGCAGCCAGGCGAAGGCGTCCGCCGTGGTCACATGGACGCGGGGGTCGTCGTAGGCGTGGCCGTTCAGCGCGGAGAGTGCGGGGTCGGTGCGGGCCAGGCTGACCACCCCGGCGTCGAGTTCGACGACGTCGACGCGGTGGACGTCCGGGTAGCGCAGGACCTCGCGGGCGGCCAGCCCGTCCCCGCCGCCGAGAATCACCACGCGCGCGTGCGGGCCGTTCATCGCGGGGTGGACCAGCGCCTCGTGGTAGCGGCGCTCGTCGTGGCCGCCGACCCGGAGCCGGCCGTCGAGGTAGAGGTCGAGGGGCCGGCCGTCGGTGCCGCCGGTGAGGACGACCTCCTGGATGTCGGTCTGCACGGCCACGCGTACGTCCCTGCCGTACACCGCGTGCCGAGCCGCCCGCTCGAAGTCGTCGACGTGGACGGCGGCGGTCGCGAGGGCGCCGAGCACGGTGAGGTTGGCCAGCACCAGCAACCACCGGCCGCGCAGGGTGAGATCGCTGCGGAACAGGCCCAGCACCAGCGCGCCACCCACCACCGCGTTGACCGCGCCCGTGAGCAGCGCGCCCGTCAACTGGCCCAGCAGGGGGAGCAGTACGAAGGGAAAGGCCAGGCCGCCGACCAACGCGCCCACATAGTCGGCCGCGAACAGGTCGGCCACCGCACCGCCCGGGTCCTGGCGCCGGATGCGCTGGATCAGCTCCATCAGCAGCGGCACTTCGGCGCCGATCAGCAGACCGATGGCGAGGGAGAAACCGACGAGCAGGAGCCGCGGGCCGTGCACCCACAGCCCGCCCCAGTCGCCGGTCCAGGCGAAGACGGCGTACAGGGCCATCGCGCTGGAGCCGCCGACCAGCGCGAGCGTCGCCTCGATCGCGCCGAAGCCGGCCGCGGCGAGGCTGCGCAGCCGTTTCGCGGCGAGGGAGCCGATGCCCATCGCGAACACCATCACGGACAGCACGACGGACGCCTGGGTGACCGAGTCGCCGATCAAGTACGAGGCGAGGGCGACGAGTTCGAGTTCGTACACGAGTCCGCAGGCAGCGCAGACGAACACCCCCGCCAGGACCAGGAACCGGCCGACGCCGGGCCGGACGGGCAGCCGCGCGGGGCCGCCCCAGGGCGGCGGTGTGCCGGGTGGGGCGGGCGCGTGCGGTTCGATCACCTTGCGACGGTACGTCACACCGCGGGCACGCTTCGTCACCCACACGTGTGGAGTCGGTTTACAGTCGCCGGATGCTGGTTTGGGCCTCAAGCTCCCCCGACGGACCCAGTCGGCCCACCGGTACCCGCACCCCCACCCGGGTCCGTGTGGCCACCAACTGGCCGTCCTGCGGATACGCGTGCCAGGTCCGCCAGTGCACCTGCCCCTCGTACCGCTGGGCCAGCAGCGCGGTGAAGGCGTGCGGGCTGCCGGGGAAGACTCCGGCGAGACCGTGGGGGTGGTCGGAGACCAGGGCCAGCAACTCCTGGGCGCGGCCGGCGAAGGAGCCCGGGGAGAGCACCTCGACACGGGCCGCGAACTCGTACTCCCAGTCGCCCACCCGCTTGGCGACACCGAGCGGCAGCGGTGTGCTGCTGCCGGCGATGCACGCCACCGTCTCCGAACACACGCCCTGTTCCTCCTCCAGGAGCACCTGGTGGGACGCGCCGAGCAGTCTCAACTGGAGCTTGCCCCCGGCAAGTTCGAGGTCGAGCGTGGCCAGTGCGGGAAGCGGCTCCCGCCCCAGGGCCCAGGCGAGGTCGGCCGCGCGCGTGTCGGTGTACGAGGTTGTCAGGGTCGTGAGCATGGGTCGGCTCCGCTAGCACGCAAAGAAAGGGAGGGGTGGGTCCAGCGCATCCCCGGCCCACGCCGGGAGATCGGCCCGGTCAGCCCGGTCGGGAACAGGTGTCCGCGGGACGTCCGAGGGGCCGCTTTGGTGATTTAGAGGGAATCATGAACTGAGGCGCCGCCACAGCGTTTTTACCCAACTTCGTGGGGTTTCCATCCCTCAGTGGGCTCTACAGCTCAACTGTTCAACCACGGCGTGCGCCTGAGCTCGTACGGCGCGCGCCGGAGCGCACGAGCGCCCGCCGGGATTTGTTCCCGGCGGGCGCGCATTGGGGCCCGGCACAGAGCACGGACCCCATGGTCCGGATGCGGTTCCCCCTACTCGGAGCTCAGCTGCCCCGTGTCAGCTGCCTCCTCCACCGCATCCGCCACCCCCGCCGCCGCCCCCGCACGACGACCCGCCGCCACAGGACGAGCCGCCGCCGCACGACGAGCCGCCGCCGCTGTCTCCCCCGCCGGCCCACCAGCTGCCGCCGGCGCCGCCGCTGGAGCCGCTGGAGCCGCTGCTGCTGTACCGCCCCGCACGCCGGCGACGAGACTGGCCGCTCCTGCGCGCATTGGCGATCAGGGCTGCGAAGAACAGAATGATGAAGACCGTCAGGATGATGCCGAAGGTCATGGCGTCACCCTCCTTCCGTTTCCCCCGAAGCGGCCCCCCGTGGGCGCCTCGCTGGTTGCGTGACCTGGGAATGCCCGGCCGCCCCGACGGTCAAAGCAGAGTTGAGGAAGTCCAGAGCTTGGGCGCAGGATGACGGGCATGACCTCCAGCGCACGCCCGCTCCTCAACCGCCGGCTCGCCGAGTTCGGGACGACGATCTTCGCCGAGATGTCCGCCCTGGCTCTGAAGACCGGCTCGATCAACCTCGGCCAGGGCTTCCCCGACACCGACGGCCCCGAAGAGATCCGGGAGGCTGCGGTGCGCGCCCTGCGCGACGGCCGCGGCAACCAGTACCCGCCGGGCCCGGGCATCCCCGAGCTGCGCGGCGCCGTCGCGGCGCATCAGCAGCAGCGGTACGGGCTGTCGTACGACCCGGACCGTGAAGTGCTGGTGACGGCGGGTGCCACCGAGGCGATCGCCGCCTCCCTGCTGGCCCTGCTGGAGCCCGGTGACGAGGTGATCGCCTTCGAGCCGTACTACGACTCGTACGCGGCCTGCATGGCGATGGCGGGCGGCACGCGCGTGCCGGTCACTCTGCGCCCGCACGACGGCAGCTTCCGCCTCGACCTCGACGAGCTGCGCGACGCCGTGACGGACCGGACGCGCCTCCTCCTCATCAACACCCCGCACAACCCGACCGGCACCGTCCTCACCCGCGAGGAGCTGACCGCGATCGCCGAGCTGGCGGTCGAGCGGGATCTGCTCGTGGTCACGGACGAGGTGTACGAGCACCTGGTCTTCGACGACGCCGAGCATCTGCCGCTGGCCACGTTCCCGGGGATGCGCGAGCGGACCGTCACCATCGGCTCGGCCGGGAAGTCCTTCTCCTTCACCGGCTGGAAGGTCGGCTGGATCACCTCGACGCCGGAGCTGGTCACGGCGGTGCGGTCGGCGAAGCAGTTCCTGACGTATGTCGCGTCCGGCCCGTTCCAGTACGCGGTGGCCGAGGCCCTGGCCCTCCCCGACACCTACTTCTCCGCCTTCCGCGCGGACATGCTGGCCAAGCGGGACCTGCTGGCGGCCGGGCTTGCGGAGAGCGGCTTCGAGGTCTTCAAGCCCGCCGGGACCTACTTCATCACCACCGACATCCGCCCCCTCGGCGAGAGCGACGGCTTCGCCTTCTGCCGCGCGCTGCCGGAGCGCGCCGGGGTGGTCGCCATCCCGAACGCCGTCTTCTACGACCACCGGGAGGCGGGCGCGCCCTTCGTCCGGTTCGCGTTCTGCAAGCAGACGGGGGTGCTGGAGGAGGCGGTGAAGCGGCTGAAGGCCCTGGCGGAGGGCTGAGGTCAGCAGGGTTTCAGAGTTTTCCACAGGCTGTGGACGACGAGAACCCGGCCCTGGCGCGCGGCCGCACTGGCCCACGCCCTGGCCGGGCTCCGCTGTGGCCGGGACTTACTCGTCGTCCTCCGGCGTCTCCGCGTCGTTGACCTCCTGCTCGAGGCCGAGCTGCTCCACGAGCCACTTGTCGAACTCGATCGCGGCCCGCACCCAGCTGACCGTGGACGAGACGAAGTGCTCCAGGCTCACGCCCGTGCCGATCAGCATCTGGGCCTCGCCGATCAGGCGGACGGTGCCGTCGTCGTGGGTGTGGCTGTAGACCTTGGGCCACAGGGTGCGCCGGTTCCAGTCGTCGATGGACTCCAGCAGCAGCGGCTTCTCGTCGATCTTGTGGGGCCGGTCGTAGAACGTCCGTACCGAGAAGACCTGCTGGTCACCCTCGCCGCGGAACATGAAGTACGTACGGAACTGCTCCCACGGCGCGACGAGGTCACCCTCCTCGTCCACGAGGTGCTTGAGCTCCATCTGGTCGAGGAGCTGCTTCACGAGGTCCTGATCCGGGACGACGGGGCCCGCCGGTCCTTGGGGCTGCGGCTCGGGCTGGCCCCCGAAGTTCGGAATCGAGGACGGGTCGATGGTCACCGTGAATTTCCCTTCGTACGGATTCCGCCATCCTCCCCCATGCGGGGCGGGGGGTGGCAACCCCCGCCCCGGACGGTTCACCTCTCATTGGCGTAATTCAGCTCTGAGCGTGTTTACCGAGCCCGTCACCGGGTTTTCCGGCGCCGGTCACAGGGTTTTCCCCGTGGCCGGCCCGACGATCAGACCCTCCCCGAAGGCATCCACCCGGACCGTGTCGCCATCCTTGACCTCGCCCGCCAGGATCTCCTTGGCGAGCCGGTCGCCGATCGCGGTCTGGACCAGTCGGCGCAGCGGCCGGGCACCGTACGCCGGATCGTTGCCCTCGTCCGCCAGCCAGGCGAGCGCCTCGGGCGTCACTTCCAGTGTGAGCCGTCGTTCGGCGAGCCGCTTGGCGAGGCGGCCGATCTGGAGCCCGGCGATGCGCTCCAGCTCCTCCTTGTTCAGCACGGAGAAGACGACCAGGTCGTCGAGCCGGTTGAGGAACTCGGGCTTGAAGGAGGCCCTCACCACCTCAAGCACCTGCTGCTTCTTCTCCTCCTCGCTCGTCAGCGGCTCCACCAGGAACTGACTGCCGAGATTCGAGGTGAGAACCAGGATGGTGTTGCGGAAGTCGACGGTCCGCCCCTGACCGTCCGTCAGACGGCCGTCGTCCAGCACCTGGAGCAGGATGTCGAAGACCTCGGGGTGTGCCTTCTCGACCTCATCGAGCAGGACGACGCTGTACGGCCTGCGCCGCACCGCCTCCGTCAACTGCCCGCCCTCCTCGTAGCCGACGTAGCCGGGCGGGGCGCCGACCAGGCGGGCGACGCTGTGCTTCTCGCCGTACTCCGACATGTCGATACGGACCATCGCCCGCTCGTCGTCGAAGAGGAAGTCGGCGAGCGCCTTGGCGAGTTCGGTCTTGCCGACACCGGTGGGGCCGAGGAAGAGGAACGAGCCGGTCGGGCGGTCGGGGTCGGCGATGCCGGCCCGGGTGCGCCGTACGGCGTCCGACACCGCCTGCACGGCCTCGGCCTGTCCGATCAGGCGACGCCCCAACTCCTCCTCCATGCGCAGGAGTTTCTGTGTCTCGCCCTCCAGGAGGCGGCCCGCGGGGATGCCGGTCCAGGAGCCGACGACGTCGGCGATGTCGTCCGGGCCGACCTCCTCCTTCACCATGGTGTCCCGGCCGGCCTCCTGCTCGGCCTCGGAGGCGGCCTCCAAGTCCCGTTCCACGCCCGGGATCTCGCCGTAGAGCAGCTTGGACGCGGAGTCGAAGTCACCGTCCCGCTGGGCCCGCTCCGCCTGTCCGCGCAGTTCGTCGAGCTTCTCCTTCAGCTCACCCACCCGGTTGAGGGACTGCTTCTCCTTCTCCCAGCGGGCGGTCAGGCCGCGCAGCTCCTCCTCCTTGTCGGCGAGGTCGCGGCGCAGCTTGTCCAGGCGTTCGCGGGAGGCCGGGTCGGTCTCCTTGCCGATCGCCAGCTCCTCCATCTTCAACCGGTCGACGACACGCTGGAGTTCGTCGATCTCGACGGGCGAGGAGTCGATCTCCATACGCAGCCGTGAGGCCGCCTCGTCGACGAGGTCGATGGCCTTGTCGGGCAGGAAGCGGGAGGTGATGTACCGGTCGGAGAGGGTGGCCGCCGCGACCAGCGCGCTGTCGGCGATGACGACCTTGTGGTGGGCCTCGTACCGCCCCTTCAGCCCGCGCAGGATCGCGATCGTGTCCTCGACGGACGGCTCGGCGACCAGCACCTGCTGGAAGCGCCGCTCCAGCGCCGGGTCCTTCTCGATCCGCTCCCGGTACTCGTCGAGGGTCGTGGCACCGACCATGCGCAGCTCACCGCGGGCGAGCATGGGCTTGAGCATGTTGCCGGCGTCCATGGCGGAGTCCCCGCCTGCACCGGCCCCCACCACGGTGTGCAGCTCGTCGATGAAGGTGATGATCTGCCCGTCGGAGTCCTTGATCTCCGCGAGCACGGTCTTCAGCCGCTCCTCGAACTCACCGCGGTATTTGGCACCGGCGACCATGGCGCCGAGATCCAGCGCGACGAGCCGCTTGTTCTTGAGCGACTCGGGCACATCGCCCTTCACGATCCGCTGGGCCAGCCCCTCGACCACGGCGGTCTTGCCGACGCCGGGCTCGCCGATGAGGACGGGATTGTTCTTCGTACGGCGGGACAGCACCTGCACGACCCGCCGGATCTCCTGATCCCGCCCGATGACCGGGTCGAGCTTGCCCTCGCGGGCGGCGGCGGTGAAATCGGTGCCGAACTTCTCGAGCGCCTTGTACTGGCCCTCGGGGTCGGGTGTGGTCACCCGGCGTCCTCCCCTGCTCTTCTGGAACGCCTCCAGCAGCTTCTTCGCACTGGCGCCCTGCTGGGAGAGTACGTCGCCGGTCTGGCCCCCCTTCGCGGCGATCCCGATGAGGAGGTGCTCGGTGGAGAGGAACTCGTCCCCGAGCTCCTTGGCCTTGGCCTGCGCGTCGGCGATCACCGCGAGCAGCTCACGGCTGGGCTGCGGCGGTGCGACGGTGGACCCGGTCACGCTGGGCAGCCCGGAGATGATCTTCTCCGCGCCGGCGCGTACGGCGGCCTGGTCCGCGTCGACCGCGGCGAGCAGGTCGGTGATGTTCTCGTTCTCCTGCCCCGCGAGCAGGGCGAGCAGCAGATGAGCCGGCGTGAGATCGGGGTGTCCCTCTTGCACAGCCCGGTTACTGGCCGCGTTGATCGCGTCCCGGCTCCGGTTGGTCAGCTCGGCGTCCACGTATCCGTTCTCCTCCTAGGCGTCAGCCGTCCACACTGACTTGACCAACGTACACAAAGTTGAGTCTATTCCACTCAAGTAGGTGTCCGGGAGGGTACGGCGGCTAAGTTCCCCCTCATGGCGACGACACACTCCGTGGATCCGGGCGATCCCGACGCGTCGTATCTCAGCTTCTGGCGGGAACGCGCCCCGAAGGGGACTCGACGTCGAGATCGAGGTGACGCTTGCGATGGGGAGGGGCTGATGTTTTCCGGCCATGGACGACCATGGACCGGGGACGCCGATATGCCGAAATATCCCGTAAAACTGCAGCGGCGTCACCGTGTTCAGGTCACGGTGACGCCGCTGCGGGGGGAAGCACCTGAGCGATCTGTTACGACGGGGGAATCGCGTCAGGCACTGCGGGGGGTGGCTGGGACGGCCTGTGGGGCGGCCGGGGCCTCGGGCTCGTCCAGCTGGTGGTCACGCTGGTCGAGGTTCACAAAAATCATTCCATACCGGATGGCACACCTCACCGGCTGCGGCGCCCCGCGAGGACGCCGCAGGCACCGGTACGCCCGCAGGTCCTCGTCGTCGTCCCTCGTGACGACGACCGGCTCACCGAACACGGTCACCATCAGCGAGTCACCGCTGTGGGGGATGGCGGTGGCCAGGTCGATGAAGTGCCAGCCGGAGCGGTAGGCGGTGGCCATTTCGCGACGGAAGGAGCGGTCGTCCGGTGGGGTGGTCATGTCAGCTCCCGGCTCCGTCCGTCGAAGCATCGGCGTCGTCGGCGACGCTGCTCACAGCCACTGACGGCCAGTGCGTGTCCGCCTGCAGGTTGCGCTCATCGTCAGAGTGGCCACTCAGCACACCGAAAGCCACTGCGACGGAGAAGGCGGCAACAAGCATTGAGCGAAGCAGTCTCTTACGCATTGTCGGCTTCGTCCTCACTCGAAGGTCCCCATTTCCCCCGTCGGATAAGACGATGGCTCATTCAGGCACGTGATGGCCACACGATCGATGCATCATGTTCCTGCATGTTCAGGACCCTGGGGGGTGGAGATTTACTAATGAATCAGACCAATAGGGCACATCCCCATGCGGTGACCGAGCTGTGTGAGGAAGGTGGCCGACTTTATGCGAGCGCCCTGCGCACGGGACGCATCGCCCGGGGAGAGGCGGAGTCCGCCCCCTGCCTGCTGGAGTTCGCCCTGCTCCGCCCGGACCCTGACGACGCAGACTGGCTGCGCCCCGTACCCCCGTCGGTCGCCCTGGCGCAGCGCCTCAACGCCGTAGAGCGGGAGATCGCCGAGCACAGACGACTGTCGATCGAACTGTCCGATGCTTTCGAGCCGTTCATGACCCTGAGTACTCAGACCATTACGAGTACGGATTGGGTCACTGTGCTGGAGGGCAACGAGCAGATCAACGCGGCGCTCGACCTGGCCACCGGGTCCTGCCAGACCGAGGTGCTCACCATCCAGCCGAGTGACCGCGAGCGCTTCTCCGAGCGCAGCCTCCTCAAAGGTCTTGAGCGCGACCGGCCGCTGATCGAACGTGGTGTGCGGATCCGGACCCTGTATCAGCACACGGCGAGGTACAGCCCCGAGAAACTTGCCTACGTGGCTCAGCTCGCCGACGGCAAGGTGGAGTACCGCACCATCGACGAGGTGGTCGAGCGCCTCATCGTGTGTGACGAGACCGTCGCCTTCATACCGACCCGGGACGACCAACAGGTCGCCCTGGAGCTCCGTCACCCGGGCCTCGTCCGCTACCTGGTCAAGCTCTTCGAGTTCATGTGGGGCCGGGCAGTCCCGTTGAGCGCGGGCGCCCCCTACGAAACCACCCAGGGCGGAATCACCGAGGTTCAACGCTCCATCGCCAAACTCCTCGTCGAGGGCCACGTGGACGAGGCCATCGCCCGCCGCTTGGGCATGAACGTCCGCACGTGCCGGGCCCATATAGCCAAGCTGGCCACCGCCCTCGGCAGCGGCAGCCGTGCCCAACTCGGCTTCCTCATCGCCCAGTCCGAAATCCTGAACGAGGACCAGCCGGCAGCGGGAGGAGCAGACCACCCGTGACGGAGGCTCACACGCACACAGCGGAGGAACTGTGCGACGCGGGTCTGGACCTTTACGCCCATGCCCTGCGCGAAGGGCGAGTGCGCACCGAAGCCGTGGAAGCGGCGCCGTGCCTGATCGATCTGGGGCTGCTACAGCCGGACGTCGGCGACCTGGGGTGGCTGCAACCCGTCGCGCCGGCCTTCGCCCTCCACCGGTTGCTGCGCACCATCGAGGACCGCATTGCCGACGAGCGGCGACTCGAGGAGCAACTGGCGGCCGTGTTCCAGCCGTTGATGCGGATCGACGGCAGGCATACGACAGCGGCGGACACACCGACGGTCACCTTGCTCAGCGGCACGGAACAGATCAACCGAGCCATCACCCAGGGCATGGCGGATGCCTGCGAGGAAGTGCTCTGCGTCCAGCCCAACTCGCACTACTCCGACCAACGCGGCGCGGCGGCTCAGCGCGTGGCCCATCCACGCGACCAGGCCCTCCTGGACCGCGGCGGACGCATCCGCACCTTGTACCAGCACACCCAGCGCTACTCACCAATTGCCCAGGCCCGCTACGAACAGCTCAGCGGCGACGCAGAGGCCCGCACGCTCGACGAGATCACCGACCGCCTGGTCATGGTCGACCGCACCGTCGCCTTCATCCCCGCCAACCCCGACGGCACAGCGGCCCTGGAGATCCGCCACCCCGCGATCGTCTCCTACCTCGCCACCACCTTCGACCGCCTCTGGCGTCTGGCCACTCCGATGTACCCCGAGGCAGTCCAACGCCCCACCCTCAACGGCATCACCCCCCGCCAGCGAGCCATCGCAGGCCTCCTCGTCGAGGGCCACACGGACGCCGTCATCGCGCAACGCCTCGGCATGAACATCCGCACGGCCCGCGTGCACATCGCCAAGCTCGCGGCGACCCTCGGCAGTGAGAGCCGTGCCCAACTGGGCTATCTCATCGGACAGTCGGGGATTCTTGACCCGGAAGGGTGAGGGACTGGGGCGGGCCGTTGAGGCCGACCTGGGCGATGCGGACGCCCAACTGCGTACGGCTGGCCGCGCCCAGGGTCTCCGACAGACGCGCGATGTGGGCGCGGCAGGTGCGGACGCTTATGCCCAGCCGCTCCGCGATCACCGCGTCCTGGTGGCCCTCCGCCAGCAGGGCCGCGATGGACTGCTCCCGGTGTGAGATGCCCTCGATGCCGGTGTCCGGAAGCGGCGCGGTCAGGGGGATCGCAAGGCGCCAGAGGCGTTCGAAGACCGTCACCATGTAGCCGACGAGCGCCGGGTGGCGGATCTCCAGGGCCAGCGTGCGGTCCGTGTTCGCCGGGATGAAGGCCACCGTGCGGTCGAAGAGGATCAGCCGGTCGATGACCTCGTCGAGGGTCCTCGCCTCGACCGCGTCGCCCATCAGCTCCAGGTAGTTCCGCAGGCCCTGGCCGTGCCGCGCCACATGGGTGTACAGGTCCCGCATGCGCACCCCCCGGCCGCGCAGGGCGAGGGCGCGGTGGAGGCCCTCCGTCAGCTCGTGCTCGGGGCGGATGCCGCCGGGCTGCACGGTCAGCACCTCGGTCGTGCACGCTTCTGTCGCCTCGTCCATGGCGGCCTGGATACGGGAGAGACCGTCCAGGACACGGAGCGAGGTGCCTTCGACGGACGCCGACGACAGGCGCGGGCCGAGTCCGGCGAACCGCTCGACGGCCGCGACGGCCGACCCGACCCGCCGCTGGCTCGCGCTGACCTCGTCGTACACCCCGCGCAGCAGCCGGGTCATGACCTCCTGCGGGGAGGTGGGGACCAGCCAGTCCATGTCGTCGGGGTCCGGGTGCAGCAGGGCCAGCTCAAGCAGACACGGCACCGGCTCCGCGTCCTGACGCGGCACGCGGCCCCGCCGTACGGCCCGGGAATACACGCGATCCCCGGCCCCGCACAGTCGGTCAGCACCGTGTGGATGCTCGTCCGTCCCGTGCCCGGCCATCGCCCATCCCACCCCCGGTTCAGCCTCTTTGCAGCGCAACTATGAAGGGACCGGACCTGCTCCGCAACACGCCTCCTCTCAGCGTGGCGACGATATTCGGCCTCTTTGCCCGGCTATCTGCATCCCTCAGTACGTTGAATTGCAACAAGCTGATGTCGGTGTGGCGTATCCGCCCGGCGCGGCGGGGACAGGGCTCCCGGGCCGAACGCGTGAGCTGCCGGAAATCACCGAGTGATCGTTGTGTTACGTACCGCCCTTAACGTCCCTCCATGGCGGACATATTTGACGCATACGCATTGGCCGATGCGTGGGACGAGATGTTTGTGCGGCTGGGTGAGGTCAGGGCCGCCTATGAGCCGGTGCTGGCGGCTTTGCAGCCGATCGAGCCGAGTGAACTGCGTTTCCGGGCGGACCAGATGGCCCGGGCGTTCACCGACCGTGGTGTGACCTACGCCTTCGCGGGCGAGGAGCGGCCCTGGCCGCTGGACCTTGTGCCGAGGATCCTCGACGCCCTGGAATGGGATCTCATACAACGCGGGGTGAGCCAGCGGGTGCGGGCCCTGGAGGCCTATCTCGCCGACGCCTACGGGCACTGCCGTGCCTTCGAGGACGGCGTCGTGCCCTGGCGCCTGCTTCTCAACTCGGCCCATTTCCACCGGGCGGCCCACGGGGTCGAACCACCCGGGGGCGTGCGCATCCATGTCGCCGGCATCGACCTCGTACGGGACGAGGCCGGGGACTTCCGGGTGCTCGAGGACAATGTGCGGGTCCCCAGCGGGGTGTCGTACGTCATCGAGAACCGCAGGGCGATGACCCGGATCTTTCCCTCGCTCTTCGCGGAGCAGCATGTCGTGCCGGTGGACGGGTACGCGCAGCGGCTCCTCGCCGCACTGCGGGCCGCGGCGCCCGGCGGTACGGCCGATCCACGGGTCGTCGTCCTCACCCCGGGCCCCAGCAACGCCGCCTACTTCGAACACGCCCTGCTCGCCCGGCTGATGGGTGTGCAGCTGGTCGAGGGGCACGACCTGGTGTGCCGCGGCAACCGGGTCTGGATGCGGACCACGCGCGGCGAGGTGCCCGTCCACGTCGTATACCGGCGGCTCGACGACGACTTCCTCGATCCGCTGCACTTCCGGCCCGACTCGGTGATCGGCTGCCCCGGCATCCTCAACGCCGCCATGTCCGGCAACGTCACACTCGCGAATGCCGTGGGCAACGGCATCGCGGACGACAAGCTGCTGTACACGTACGTCCCGGATCTCATCCGCTACTACCTCGGCGAGGAACCGGTTCTCCCCAATGTGGAGTCCTATCGGCCCGATGAACCAGGGCAGTTGGAGGCGGTCCTCGACCAGATCGGCCAGCTGGTCGTGAAGCCGGTCGACGGGGCCGGCGGGCAGGGCATCGTGATCGGGCCCAAGGCCGACCAGAAGACGCTGGAGCGGGCCAGGAAGGCCGTCGCCGCCGACCCCCGCGGCTGGATCGCCCAGCGGCCCGTCGCCCTGTCCACCTCCCCCACCCTCGCGGGCGAGCGGATGGCGCCGCGCCACATCGACCTCCGCCCCTTCGCCGTGAACGACGGCAACGATGTCTGGGTGCTCCCCGGCGGCCTCACCCGGGTCGCCCTCCAGGAGGGCAACCTGATCGTCAACTCCAGCCAGGGCGGCGGTTCCAAGGACACCTGGGTGCTGGCGGAGGGCCCCGCCGACCAGCCGGCCCCGGCGCCTTCCGGCGGCCTGCCGGACGTCGCACCCCGCCAGCACGGACCCGACGGCTCCCCCACCGTCGTACAGGAAGGGGCGCAGCAGCAGTGAACGACGTGATCCTCTCCCGGATAGCCGAGGCACTGACCTGGACCGGCCGCTATGTCGAGCGGGCGGACGCCACCGGGCGCATCCTCGACGCGTATCTGCACCGCCTGCTGGAGGACCCCTGGCGCGACGAGGACGTGGCCTGCCGGTCGCTGTACGCGATCCTGGGCGTCGACGCGGGCGACGACCGCGTGGACATGCAACAGGTCCTCGACCAGCTGGCCTTCGACGCCCACTCGACCTGCTCCATCGAGGGCGCGCTGGGCGCGGCCCGGCTGAACGCGCGCAGTGCGCGTGAGGCGGTGTCCTCCGAGATGTGGGAGTGCCTCAACGCGACGTGGCACGCGCTCGGCGAACAGCGGCGCGCGGCCCGCCGTACCGGCCCCTACGCCTATCTCGAGCTGGTCCGCAGCCGGGCCGCGCTCTTCTTCGGCCTCGCCGACTCCACCATGAGCCGGGACGACAGCTGGCGTTTCGTCGTGCTGGGCCGGAGTCTGGAGCGGGTGGACATGACCGTACGGCTGCTGTCCGTGCGCGTGCTGGACGCCGTCCACGCCCCGGACTGGACGACGCTGCTGAGCGCGAGCGGGGCGGACGAGGCGTACGCGCGCGTGCACAGCGGCTTCGGCGACAGCCCGCGGGTCGCCGAATTCCTGCTCCTGGACCGGGCCTTCCCGCGCTCGGCGCTGCACGCGCTGACGACGGCCGAGGAGTGCCTGACGGCGCTGGGCCGCCCGCGCCAGGACCCGGCGCGCCGCCCGATCGGCCGGATACGCACCCGGCTGGAGTATCTGGACTCGCATGCCCTGGAAGAGCAACTGCCCCTGCTGCTGAGCGACTTGCAGCAGTCCTGCATGGCCTCCGCGGAGGCGGTGGCGGAGCGGTTCTTCCCGTACCAGGGGCCCGTCGAGTGGGCCCAGGAAGGAGCGTGAGCATGACCCGCCGCCTCCGTATCAAGCACATCACGAGCGTCTCGTACGCGCAGCCGGCCGCCTCGTCCCACAACGAGGTCCGGATGACCCCGCTGACGGTGCCCGGCCAGACCACCCTGGACGCCCGGGTCAGCATCACCCCGGCGACGGCGACCTGGTCGTACTGGGACTACTGGGGCACCCAGGTGACCGGCTTCGACCTCATGGACCCGCACGCCGACCTCACCATCACGGCGACGAGCCTGGTGGAGACGGCCCCGCCCCAGGCCCTGCCCGAGGCGCCCGAGTGGACCGAGATCGCGGGACGCACCGCGGACTCCCGCCTCCTCGAATTCGCGAACGCAACAGTGCGTACGACGGTCCCGGCGGAGCTCGTGGCGAAGGCGAGGGAGGCGTCCGCCGGCCTCGACCCGCACGGGACGGCGATCGCGGTGTCCGCGTTGGTCGCCGACCGGGTCTCCTACCTCCCCGGCACCACGGGCGTGAACACGTCCGCCGCCGAGGCCTGGGAGCAGGGCGCGGGCGTCTGCCAGGACATCGCCCACGTCACGATCGCCCTCCTGAGGGGCGTCGGCCTGCCCACGCGCTATGTCTCCGGCTACCTCCACCCCGAACGCGAGGCGGAGCTGCACCGCCCGGTCGCCGGCCAGAGCCACGCCTGGGTCGAGTACTGGGCCGGCGACTGGTGCGGCTACGACCCCACGAACCGGACACGGGCCGACGAGTCCCATGTCGTGGTCGGCCGGGGCCGCGACTACGACGACGTGACCCCGCACAAGGGCATCTACCGTGGCGTGGCGGGCGGCCCGCCGGAGGTGACGGTGGAGTTCACGCAGGTGGGATGAGCGGAGGGGAGGAGCTGGCGGGCCAGAGTCATTCCGGCCCGCCGGCGCCCCGAAGGGGCGCGGGGAACTGCGCGCCCAGCCACGACGGCGCCGCGGACGATCGACGCAGATCGCGGCAGCGCAGCGCCTACTTCAGCCCGATCTCGTCGCACGCGGCCTTGTACTTGGACGTGCAGATGTCCGACAGCTGGTAGATGTCGTCGGCGAGGACCGTGTCCTTGATGGTGTTCTTCGTCAGCGCGACGACGGCGACGAGCTGGGCGGGGATGTCCTTGTCCGTGGGGCTGTCGACCTTGTCGCGGGTGAGGGCGTCGAACTGGATGTCCTTGCCCTGGATCTTGGCGACGGCCATCTCCGCGGCGGCCTCGGCCTCCTGCGGGTACGACTTGTAGACGCTCATGAACTGCTCGCCGCCGATGATCCGCTGTACGGCGGCCAGTTCGGCGTCCTGGCCGGTGATCGGCGGCATTTCGGTGACGCCCGCATCCTTCAGGGCCGCGACGATGCCGCCGGCCATGCCGTCGTTGGCGGAGTAGACACCGGCGATGTTGTCCACGCCGATCGCGTCGATCGCCTGCTCCATGTTGGCCTCGGCGTTCTCCGGCTTCCAGTCCTTGGTGTCGAACGACTCGGCGATCGTCACCTTGCCGGTGAGCTCGTCGAGCGCGCCCGCCTTGAACTGCTTGGCGTTGGGGTCGGTGGGCGAGCCGTTCATCATGACGATCTTCTTGGAGGTGTCCTCGCCGTTGCCCAGCGCCTCGACGAGGGAGCGGCCCTGGACCTCGCCGACCAGCGAGTTGTCGAAGGAGATGTACGCGTCGATCGGCCCCTCGGCCAGCCGGTCGTAGGCGATGACCGGGATACCGGCCTCCTTGGCCTTCTTCACGCCGCTCGCGATGGTGTGCGCGTCGACCGCGTCCAGCAGGATCACGTCGACCCTGTCGTCGATCATCTGCTGGAGCTGGCTCGCCTGCTTGTCGGCGCTCGCCTCGGCATTGGCGTACTCGACCTTGCCCCGGTTCCTGGTGAGGGACTCGACCTTCTTCTTGATGATCGGGTAGTCGAAGCTCTCGTACCGGGAGTTCGCCTTCTCCGGCAGCAGCAGCCCCAGGGTGATGTCGTTGCCCTTGGTCGGGCTCGCGTCACTGGCGTCCCCTGACGCGTTGAGCACCCCGCACGAGGCAAGCGACAGGGTCATCGTGGACGCGGCCAGTGCTATGGCGGTACGACGCATGAAGGGGCTCACTTCTGGTGTCTTCTGGACATGGGCGCAGCGTTGCGACCCAGGTGACTGAAAAGCCAACGCGTCCGGGCCCATCGGCGTCAAGCGGAACTACTTAACGAGATGACAACATCACCCTCCGCTTTGCTTGTGAAGACTCCGATTTGCTTGTGAAGACTCGGGAGATTCACCTCCAAACTCCCTTTACGGACCCTTCATTCAACACACCCCGAGGAGAGAGCGAAGATCAGTACAACCAAGGCCATACCTCGCGAGTCGTGATCACGGCAGCTTCTTCACGTCGTTCCGATCCCGACCCGAGGACCGAATGAACTCAGCCAGACGCACGACGACCGCGGCAGCGACCGTCGTCGTGCTCGCCACCGCCGGTGGCCTGCTCAGCGCCGCCGTCACCCCCGCCTCCGCGGCCGTCGGCTGCGCCTCACCGGTCTTCAAGCGGCAGCTCTTCGCGAACACCGGCTTCTCCGGCGCGGCGAAGAAGACCGACTGCGACAGCGCGATCGACCAGAGCTGGAGCGGCGCCCCCGCCTCCGGGCTGCCGAAGGACAACTTCGGCGTCCGCTGGACCGTCACCCGTGACTTCGGCGCCGGCGGTCCCTTCGCGTTCGCCGCGTCCGGGACGGACGGCATCCGCGTGTACCTGGACGGCACGCGCAAGATCAACCTCTGGTCGAACACCACGAGTTCGCGGGCCAAGAGCCTGAACCTCACGATCCCCAAGGGCAAGCACACCCTGCGGATCGACTACGTCAACTGGACCGGCGCCGCCAAGGTCAAGTTCACGTACTCGCCCCGGACTTCGGCGACCGTCGACAAGGTCAAGCCGCTCGCCCCGGCCGGCCTCACCGCGGCCTACACCGATGCCACCCAGCAGACCAAGCTGAGCTGGCGGAAGAACGCCGAGATGGACCTGGCCGGATACCGGGTCCACCGGCGCGTGGCCGGCACCACCACCTGGCAGGTCCTGCGCAACGTGGGGACCACCGCCACCTCGTACACCGACACCCCGCCCGCCACCGGGGAGACCTACGAGTACGTGCTCCGGGCGTACGACAAGGCCGGCAACTTCTCGGCCGACACCCCGATCGTCAAGGTGACCAGCCTCGCCGTCACCACGCCGGCCGGCTTCACCGCCACCGGCACCGACACCGGGGTCGCCGTGAGCTGGAACGCGGTGCCCGGGGCGGTCAAGTACCGGGTGGTCCGCTTTGCCCACAGCGACGACGACGGCGCCACCTGGGAGACCACGGGTACGTCGATGACCGACACCCGCGCGACCCGCTCCGCCGTGAACGAGTACCACGTGGCCGCGATCGACGCGAGCGGCCGGGTCACCGCCTACTCCACGTCCAGGACCGCCCGCCGTCTGGTGGCCGCGCCCACCATCGGCAGGGCCTTCCCGCACTCCGGCGCGGTCACCGTGACCTGGGACGCGGACCACAAGACCGGCGGGTCCTACCAGGGCTTCCGGATCTACCGCGCCAAGGGCACGAGCACCGACTGGGTCGAGGTGACCGAGCGCTGCCACTGGTACGAGCGTGAACTCGCCGACGGCAGCGACCAGTACCTGTGCAACGACTGGTCGGCGGGCACCGACACCGCCTACCGGTACGCCGTCAGCGGCTACGACAACAACGACAAGGAAGGCCTGCGCAGCGGCGAGGTGGCGGCCACCACCGGCACCGACCGCCAGGCGCCCGCGGCTCCGGCCTCCGTGACCGCCACCGTCAAGGACTGGGGCACGGTCCTGACCTGGTCGCAGGTGTCCGACGCCGACCTCGACGAGTACACCCTGTGGCGCGGCACGAGCGTCGACGGCGTCTGCACGGACACCGAGAAGCTGGACTACACCGGCGTGACCGAGACGTCGTGGCGGAACGTCGATGTCGCGGACGGCGAGAGTCTCTGCTACGTCGTCCGGCCCGCCGACTTCGCCGGAAACCTCAGTGCCGGCACCACGGTCCACATCACCGAGCACGATCTGCGGCCCACGGTGGAGACTCCGGCCGGGGCCACCCACGCGGCCTACGCGTCGCTCTCCGCCCTCGGCAATGTGCAGTTGAGCGGCTGGGCGCCCGCGGGCACGGAGGACTTCGCCGGTTTCCGCGCCGCCCGCTGGAACCCGCAGACCGGCGCCTTCGAGGCGCTGCCGGACTCCGAGCCGCTCCACGACGCGAACGTGCCGACCGGAACGTCCCTGTGGTACCAGGTCGTCGGCGTCCGCGAGGACGGCACCACCTCACTGCCGGTCCTGGTGAGCGTGGCCGTACCGGCGGCATCCTGACGTGAAAGAGGCCCGGAGGTTCATCTCGAACCTCCGGGCCCCTGCACGCACGTAACTCTCAGTCCGAGGACTGCCGCTTCGGTCGCCACACCACCAGCGCGCTCGTCTGCTGCACGTCCTGGTACGGAACCAGGTCCCGCCGGTAGGAGGCGTGCACCGCGGCCTCACGCTGCTGCATCGCAGTCGCCGCGCCCTCCAGGGCCGCCTGCATCTCGGACATCCGGGCCTGTAGCGCCGCGACCTGGTTCTCCAGCTCGATGATGCGCTTGATGCCGGCCAGGTTGATGCCCTCGTCCTGCGACAACTGCTGCACGGTGCGCAGCAGTTCGATGTCGCGGGCCGAGTAGCGGCGACCGCGTCCGGCGGTGCGGTCCGGAGACACGAGGCCCAGACGGTCGTACTGGCGCAGTGTCTGCGGGTGCAGGCCGGACAGCTGGGCCGCCACCGAAATGACGTAGACCGGGGTCTCCTCGGTCAGTTCATACGGGTTGCGTCGACGGCCGTCCATGTCCATCAAGCTCCCTTCGCGGCCTGGAACAGCTCAGCCCGCGGATCCTCGCCCGCGGTCGCCTCGCGATACGCCTCGAGTGCGTCACGAGCCTTCCCCGTCAGGTCCTTCGGGACACTCACCTCGACGGTGACCAACAGGTCGCCGCGCGTACCGTCCTTGCGGACCGCGCCCTTGCCCCGCGCCCGCATGGTGCGGCCGTTGGGCGTGCCCGGCGGCAGCTTCAGGGTCACGGGCGGGCCGCCCAGCGTCGGGACCCGGACCTCTCCGCCCAGTGCCGCCTCCGTGAACGTGACCGGCACCGTCACCGTCAGGTTGTCTTCCTTGCGGCCGAACACGGGGTGGGCGTCGACGTGCACGACGACGTACAAGTCGCCCGCCGGGCCGCCCCGTTCGCCGGGTGCGCCCTTGCCGCGCAGACGGATGCGCTGGCTGTCCGACACCCCGGCCGGGATGCGGACCTGCATCGTGCGCGACGACTTGGCGCGGCCGCTGCCCTTGCAGACCTCGCAGGGGTTCTCCGCGATCAGACCGCGGCCCTTGCAGTCCGGGCAGGGGTCGGTGAGGGAGAAACCTCCGCCTGAGCCCCTTGCCACCTGGCCGGTTCCCACGCACGTCGGGCACACCCGTGGGTTGCCGTTCGCGTCGCCGGTGCCCGAACAGGCCTTGCAGGGTGACTGCGAGGACATCCGCAGCGGGACCGTCGCGCCCTCGATCGCCTCGGTGAAGCTGAGGGTCACCTCGGACTCGATGTCCTGGCCGCGCCGCGGCTGGGTGCGTGTGGTGGCGCCGCCGCGGTTGAACAGGCCCCCGAAGACGTCACCGATGCCGCCGCCGAAGCCGCCGGGATTCGCCCCGCCCTGGGTGCCGCCTCCGAAGAGGTCCCCCAGGTCGAAGTTGAAGTTGCCGCCGCTCGCGCCGCCCGGCCCCGGGCGGAACCCGCCGTTGCCGAAGAGGGCGCGTGCCTCGTCGTATTCCTTGCGCTTCTTGGGGTCGCCGAGTATGTCGTTCGCCTCGGAGATCTCCTTGAAGCGCTCCTCGGCCTTGGCGTTGCCCTTGTTGGCGTCCGGGTGGTACTCGCGGGCGAGCTTCCGGTACGCCTTCTTGATCTCGGCCTCGGTGGCGTCCTTGGGGACGCCGAGGACCTTGTAGTAGTCCTTCTCGATGAAGTCCTTGGTGCTCATCCTCGACGCCCCTCCTTCCTCATGGGTTCAACGTCAGCCCTCGTCCGGGCCACCGCTCTCCTTGTCGTCCGTGGCGGACGTCTCCGTCCCGTCCTCGGCCTTGACCGTCTGCGCACCCGGCTGGGGTTCGGCGACGGCCACCCGCGCGGGGCGGATGGTGCGCTCGCCGAAGCGATACCCCGGCTGGAGGATCGCGACGCAGGTCGTCTCGGTGACGTCCGGCGCGTACGAATGCATCAGCGCTTCGTGGATCGTCGGGTCGAAGGGCTCGCCCTCCTTGCCGAACTGCTGAAGTCCCATCTTCGCCGCGACGGTCTCCAGCGACTCCCCGACGGACTTGAATCCGCCGACGAACTCGCCGTGGTCCCGGGCCCGGCCGATGTCGTCGAGCACGGGCAGGAGCTCGGTCAGGAGGTTCGCGATGGCGATCTCCTTGACCGCGATCCGGTCACGCTCGACCCGGCGGCGGTAGTTCGCGAACTCGGCCTGGAGCCGCTGGAGGTCCGCGGTGCGCTCGTTGAGCGCCGTACGCACCTGGTCCAGCTGGGCCAGCAGGCCCGCGTCTGCGTTGTTCACGTCCCCGGCCGGGGACGCCCCCTGTTCGGGAGCGCCCTTCGGCTCGGCGTCGTCGGGGGTCGCGCCGGAGGGGACGTCGGGCTTCTCGTCGAAGCCCGGGGTCTCCTCGGTCACGCCGCACCGTCCTTGCGCTCGTCGTCCACGATCTCGGCGTCCACGACGTCGTCGTCGGCCTTGGCAGCACCGCCGTCGGTGGCACCCTCGGGACCGCCCGCGGCCTGCGCGGCCTGGGCGTCGGCGTACATGGCCTGGCCGAGCTTCTGCGAGACGGCCGCGACCTTCTCGGTGGCCGTGCGGATCTCGGCGGTGTCCTCGCCCTTGAGGGCTTCCTTCAGCTCCTCGACGGAGGCCTCGACCTCGGTCTTGATCTCGCCGGGGACCTTGTCCTCGTTGTCCTTGAGGAACTTCTCCGTCTGGTAGACGAGCTGCTCGCCCTGGTTGCGGGTCTCGGCGGCCTCGCGGCGGGCGTGGTCCTCCTCCGCGTACTTCTCGGCCTCTTCGCGCATCCGGTTGACCTCGTCCTTCGGCAGCGAGGAGCCACCGGTGACGGTCATCTTCTGCTCCTTGCCCGTGCCAAGGTCCTTGGCCGTGACGTGCATGATGCCGTTGGCGTCGATGTCGAAGGCGACCTCGATCTGCGGGACACCGCGCGGGGCCGGCGGCAGACCGGTCAGCTCGAACATCCCGAGCTTCTTGTTGTACGCCGCGATCTCGCGCTCGCCCTGGTAGACCTGGATCTGCACGGAGGGCTGGTTGTCCTCGGCGGTGGTGAAGATCTCGGACCGCTTGGTCGGGATCGTCGTGTTCCGCTCGATGAGCTTCGTCATGATGCCGCCCTTGGTCTCGATACCAAGCGACAGCGGCGTGACGTCGAGGAGCAGGACGTCCTTGACCTCACCCTTGAGGACACCGGCCTGGAGAGCGGCGCCGATGGCGACGACCTCGTCCGGGTTGACGCCCTTGTTGGCGTCCTTGCCGCCGGTCAGCTCGCGGACGAGCTCGGCGACGGCGGGCATCCGGGTGGAGCCACCGACGAGGACGACGTGGTCGATCTCGTTGATGGAGACGCCGGCGTCCTTCATCACGTTGAAGAACGGGGTCTTGCAGCGCTCCAGCAGGTCGGCCGTCAGCTGCTGGAACTGAGCCCGGGTGAGCTTCTCGTCCAGGTGCAGCGGGCCCTCGGCGGAGGCGGTGATGTAGGGCAGGTTGATCGAGGTCTCGGTGGACGAGGACAGCTCGATCTTGGCCTTCTCGGCGGCCTCGCGGAGGCGCTGGAGCGCCATCTTGTCCTTGCCGAGGTCCACGCCGTGACCGGCCTGGAACTGCTGGACCAGGTAGTCGACGATGCGCTGGTCCCAGTCGTCACCACCGAGGTGGTTGTCACCGTTGGTGGCCTTCACCTCGACGACGCCGTCGCCGATCTCCAGCAGGGACACGTCGAAGGTGCCGCCGCCGAGGTCGAAGACGAGGATCGTCTGGTCGTCCTTGTCGAGGCCGTACGCGAGGGCGGCGGCCGTCGGCTCGTTGACGATACGAAGGACGTTGAGACCGGCGATCTCGCCGGCTTCCTTGGTCGCCTGGCGCTCGGAGTCGTTGAAGTACGCGGGGACGGTGATGACCGCGTCGGTCACCTTCTCGCCCAGGTAGGACTCGGCGTCGCGCTTCAGCTTCTGAAGGATGAACGCGCTCATCTGCTGCGGGTTGAACTGCTTCCCGTCGAGCTCGATCTTCCAGTCCGTGCCCATGTGGCGCTTGACGGACCGGATGGTCCGGTCCACGTTGGTGACCGCCTGGCGCTTGGCCACCTCGCCGACGAGCACTTCGCCGTTCTTCGCGAAGGCGACGACGGACGGCGTGGTCCTGGCGCCCTCTGCGTTGGTGATGACGGTGGGCTCGCCGCCTTCAAGAACGCTGACGACGGAGTTAGTCGTGCCCAGGTCGATGCCGACCGCACGTGCCATGGTTGATTCCTCCAGCTGACTTGAGTGGAACGGACTCAAGTGTGCATGACGTCCGCGACTGGGTCAACAGACCTGAGTCGCAGGGACTCAACTCTTATCCGTTCCTTACACGCAACTGGGTCGTGACCTGCGGTGACGCGGACCGTCGAGGCCCGTACACCGGGACGCAGAGCAGCCCGACCACGATGACCAGGGCTCCCCCCGCCACCCACAGCACGGCGGATTGGACCACCCACCCGACATGTACCAGCACCCCGACGACCACCGCCGAGAACGCGGCGACGGCGAGGATGACCACCGCCCCGTGCGGGGTGAGCCCGAGCCGCCGCAGCCGGTGCGCGAGATGGTCGGGCCCGCGCCGCAGCAGGGGCCGCCCGGCCAGGCGGCGGGAGAGCAGCACGAGGACGACATCGGCGCCGGCGACGGCGGCAAGGGAGAACAGCACCCCCGCACCGGACACCGGATCACCTCCGGCCCGCGCGAACACGGTCGTCGAGGCCAGCAGGAACCCGGTGAACAGCGACCCGCACGAGCCGAGCGCCACGCGCGCGGGCGGCCAGTTGTGCATGAGGAACCCGGTGAGCGCGGCGGCCAGCACACTCAGCAACACCGCGAGCCCGTCCAGGACTTCCGCCGCGGCGACGGCACCGGAGCCGAAGGCGGTCACGACCCCGACGGTCCCCGCCAGCGCGTCCGCGTGATCGAGCGCTCGGAACCCGACGGCGACGAACACGATCCATCCGACGGCCAGCACGCCGACGACGAGCCCGGTCTCGCCGTACGGCACGACACAGGTCGCCGCGATCGCCGTACCGCCGACGAGGAACCGCATCTTGACCCGTCTGAGGTCGGCGATCAGCCCGAGCCCGGCGACGGCGACGGCGGCACAGACGAGCGCGCCGACGCCATCCCCGAGCGGAGCGAACCCCGCCCTGTTCCCCACCGCCGCCACGGCACAGGTGGCGAGCACGACGGCCACCCCGCCGACCACCGGCACGGGCCGCTGCCACCGCCGGTCGAGCAGCCCGATCCGCTGGGCGGGCATCCGGAGCAGGGCGGCGAGGACGGCGGCTAGGAGGAAGGCGGTGGAGGCGGCGACGATCCCGTAGAGCACGGTCTTAAATTAGTCATAAATTGCCGTAATTGGTACGAATAACACGGTCGACTCCTGAGGTAACCCTCAGCGATCCAGATCACGGTGCACCTGGCTACAGTGCGACGGAAGATGTGGGTAGTCTCAGACGGACTGCATAAGTTACCGCTTAGTAATCACCTCGCAGGCCCGAGGAGCCCCGAAATGCAACTCGCCGCGATCATCGTGTCGCTGGTTCTGATCGTGGTCGGCGTGGCCCTGTTCGCCCGCGCCGTCGTACAGATCTACACCTTCATGCGGCTCGGCCAGAACGTGCCCGCGGGCACCCGCACCGACGAGCCCGTGCAGCGCACGGTCACTGTGGCCAAGGAGTTCCTCGGCCACACCCGGATGAACCGCTGGGGCATCGTCGGCGTCGCGCACTGGTTCGTGGCGGTGGGCTTCTTCTCCCTGCTGCTGACGATCGTCAACGCCGTCGGCCAGCTGTTCCAGGCCGACTGGCTGCTGCCGGTCGTCGGCGAGTGGGCGCCGTACAACGTGTTCGTCGAGTTCATCGGCACCATGACCGTGCTCGGCATCCTGGTCCTGATCGTGATCCGCCAGCTGAGCAAGCCGAACAGGCCGGGCCGCAAGTCCCGCTTCGCCGGCTCCAACTTCGGCCAGGCGTACTTCGTCGAGGCCGTCATCCTCACCGTCGGCGTCTGCATCTTCATGCTGCACGCGCTCGAGGGCGCCCAGCACCACGTCGACAGCTACGAGGCGTCGTTCTTCATCTCGTACCCGGTGGTGTCGGGTCTTGAGCACCTGGACCTCTCCACGCTCCAGAACCTCACCTACTTCTTCGCCGGCCTGAAGATCGCGACCTCCTTCATCTGGATGATCGTGGTCGCCCTCAAGACCGACATGGGCGTCGCCTGGCACCGCTTCCTGGCCTTCCCGAACATCTGGTTCAAGCGGAACGCGGACGGCGACACATCGCTGGGCGCCCTGCTGCCCATGACGTCGGGCGGCAAGCCGATCGACTTCACCGACCCCGGTGAGGACGACGTCTTCGGTGTCTCGCAGGTCGAGCAGTTCTCCTGGAAGGGCCTGCTGGACTTCTCGACCTGCACCGAGTGCGGTCGCTGCCAGTCGCAGTGCCCGGCCTGGAACACGGGCAAGCCGCTCTCCCCGAAGCTGCTGATCATGTCGCTGCGGGACCACGCGCACGCCAAGGCGCCGTACCTGCTGGCCGGTGGCGGCAAGTCCATGGAGGGCGAGGAGAAGGCGTCCGAGGAGCAGCTGGCGGGCGTCCCCGCGGCGGCTCTCGCGGAGGCCGAGCGCCCGCTCATCGGCACCGCCGAGGAGAACGGCGTCATCGACCCCGACGTCCTGTGGTCCTGCACCACCTGCGGTGCCTGTGTCGAGCAGTGCCCGGTGGACATCGAGCACATCGACCACATCGTCGACATGCGCCGCTACCAGGTGATGATCGAGAGCGCGTTCCCGTCCGAGGCGGGCACGATGCTCAAGAACCTGGAGAAGAAGGGCAACCCCTGGGGGCTCGCCAAGAAGCAGCGCCTGGAGTGGACCAAGGAGGTCGACTTCGAGATCCCGGTCGTCGGCCGCGACATCGAGGACCTGTCCGAGGTCGAGTACCTGTACTGGGTGGGCTGCGCGGGCGCGTTGGAGGACCGCGCGAAGAAGACCACCAAGGCCTTCGCGGAACTCCTCCACATCGCGGGCGTCAAGTTCGCGATCATGGGCGGCGACGAGAAGTGCACCGGTGACTCGGCCCGCCGCCTCGGCAACGAGCCCCTGTTCCAGGAGCTCGGCATGGAGAACGTGGCCGCGCTGAACATGGCGTTCGGCGAGGACGACGAGGACGAGAGCACCAAGAAGCCCAAGTCCGCGAAGAAGATCGTCGCGACCTGTCCGCACTGCCTCAACACGATCGGCAACGAGTACCCGCAGATCGGCGGCGACTACGAGGTCATCCACCACACCCAGCTGCTCCAGCACCTGGTGGACGAGGGCAAGCTGGTCCCGGTGACCCCGGTCGAGGGCATCATCACATACCACGACCCCTGCTACCTGGGCCGCCACAACAAGATCTACACGCCCCCGCGCGAGATCATCGCCAGCGTCCCCGGCATCCGCAACGAAGAGATGCACCGCCACAAGGAGCGCGGCTTCTGCTGCGGCGCCGGTGGTGCGCGGATGTGGATGGAGGAGCGGATCGGCAAGCGCATCAACAACGAGCGCGTCGACGAGGCTCTGTCCGTGAACCCGGACATCGTGTCCACCGCCTGCCCGTTCTGCCTTGTCATGCTGACCGACTCGGTCAACGGCAAGAAGAACGACGGCAAGGCAAAGGAGTCGATCCAGGTGGTCGACGTGGCCCAGCTGCTGCTGGACTCCGTGCGGACGCCGGTCGATCCGGCGGGCGAGGCGGCGGCGGAGAGCACGCCGGAGCCGGAGCCGGTGAAGTAACAACCGCTGTACAGCTCTGTACCGTGACGCCCCCTGACCCCTCGCGGGCGGGGGGCGTCGCCGTACGCTGACCGCCTCGTCCCCGAGAAAGGCCCGGCATGATCATCTTCGGCACCAAGGGTTACCTGTACCAGCTCGCGATACTGACGCTCCTGTGCGGCCAGTGCGGCAACCCCGCCGCGCACACCCTGCGCAAGCGCGTCACCAAGTTCACGCTGTTCTTCGTGCCGCTGTTTCCGTTCTCGACGAAGTACGCGACGCAGTGCACCTTCTGCGGCGCGGAGCAGAAGATCACCGAGGAGCAGGCGGAACAGCTTCAGGTGCAGGCGGCGAGTGGCGGTCAGGCGTACGGGCAGCCGCACCAGCAGCAGCCGTATCAGTCCTGAACACGTCACACCCGTCAACCACGTCACACCTCTCAACCACGTCACACCTCTCAACCACGTCACACCTCTTAACTCGCAGCCCGAACACGCGCATCATTACTGAGTCGTTGTCAAAGAGGCTGACGAGGTGAGCGGTGCGCGTGCGGAGATGCGCGATAGGTGTGGCGGCGGTCACCGTCGCCTGGCTTCTTCCACTCGCCGCCTGCGGGCCGACCCATCACACCGGCACCGCCGAGCAGACCCCTGTGAAGGTGGCGAAGGACGACGGTCCCGCCCGGCTTCCCGTCCCCCGCGGCAAGGGCAGCAAGGTCGCCGACGACTTCAACGGCGACGGCCACCGCGACCTGGTCCTCGACGACTTGGTGAAGGAGCAGAGCCACGCCGACGACGCCGGTATCGGCATCGTCTACGGCTCGGCGCGCGGACTCGTCCCGGCCACCCGGCAGTTGCTGACACCGACCAGGAACGCCGCCCGCGCCAAGGGCCAACTCCCGGCCCTCTTCGACGCCGAGGCGGCCTGCGACCTCGACGGGGACGGCTTCACCGACCTCGTGGTGTCCACCGACCCGCCCTACGACGGCCAGGGGCAACCCCCGGTCCCCCTCCAGCTCCTCTTCGGCTCCCCCGAGGGCCTGACCGGCAAGGCCGTCACCCTCGCCGTCCCCGACCGGGCCCGCGCCGGCAACGACTGGCCGGACCAGCCGGTGTGCGGCGACTTCGACGGCGACGGAGCCGAGGATCTGGTCGTCCACGCCTCCGACCAGCAACTCAGCTTCCTGCCGGGCCCGTTCAGCCGTAAGGGCGGTCCGAGCGCCGCCACCGCCCCGATCCCCGCGCCCGGCAACCTGCCCACCGGTCCCGCCGCCGACGTCGACCGCGACGGATACGACGACCTGGTCGTCCGTACGGCGGAAGGCACCGCCACCGCGGCGCTCGTCCTCGGCGGCCCGACCGGACCGACCCGCACCGGGGCCACGCTCCCGGAAGGCATCGACGTCGCCCTCGGCGCCTTCGGCAAGGCCCCCCAACTCGACGCCGCCATCGGCGCCATGGACCACACCGCCCTCCGCTACGACCTCCCCGCCCCCACCCGAGCCACCCTCTCCTCCCCCGGCTCCATGCTCGACACCGCCGACTTCGACGGCGACGGCAAGGACGAGCTCGTCTCCAGCGGTTCGCGGATACGGCTGTTCCGCGGTCGTACGGCCGGACTGTCCGCGGCACAGCCGGTGACCGTCGAGCCCGCCGCCCGCGGCACCACCCGCGTCCTCACCGCCGCCGACTTCGACGGCGACGGGCGGGCCGACCTGGCCGTACGGACGTACCGGGGCGAGACGAAGGACACCGTCGCCGTCTACCCGGGCGAGAAGAGCGGACTGATCGCGGCCGAACCCGCGGTGACCTTCTCCACGTCGGCCTTCCTCGGCCTCTGACCTCACAGCAATCCCAGAAGCTCACCCGCCTCCCGCACAACCCACGCGTCTTGCCGCGTGCCTCCTCATCGCGAGCCCAGCCCGCTCACCGCTTCAGGAGACCCCTTGCGCAAGCGCACCGCCGGCCTGCTGACCGCCGCCCTCCTCGCCGCCGGCGTGCCGACCTCGTGGTCACCGGCGCCAAGCCCACCGCGGACACGCACCTCGCCACCGCGGTGTACTACCGCGGCACCCCGAGCGGCCTGACCAAGGCGGCGAACCTGCGCACGGCCTCGACGGCCGCGATCGGCGACCTCAACAAGGACGGCTACGGCGACATCGTCCTCGGCAACCCGGCCGACCCCGACACCGAGCCGTCCGCCTCCAAGGGCGGCAAGATCCACGTCATCCACGGCACCGGCTCGGGCCCGAGCGCGACCTGCCGCGTCACGTACACCCGGAACACGGCGGGCGTCCCCGGCACCTCGGCGTACGCAGACCGGTTCGGCCGGGCGCCGGCGATCGGCGACTTCGACAAGAACGGCTACGGCGAGCCGGCGATCGGCGCTCCGGGCGACGCCGACCCCGGCTCGATCACGCTGCTGAAGGGTTCGGCGTCGGGACTGACCACGACGGGGGCGGTCCTGCTGACACAGAACAGCACCGGGATCCCCGGCACGAACGAGTGGGGCGACGGCGTCGGCGCCACCCCGCCGGCCCCGGACATCAACCGCGACGGCCGCGCCGATCTCACCGCCATCGGCGTCGGGGAGAACAGCCCCGCGGGAGCGGCCTGGTTCCTCCCGAAGGCGGCGGCCACGGGCTAGCTGTCTTCAGAGGCGGGTCAAGGAGTCTCCCGTAGGGCTGCACCCTGACCGACCACGGAGAACAGCCCCATCCGCCCCTTAGGGGATGTCACAGCTCGGCAGCAAAGCCGGGCCCGAAACCCCGGGCCCGGCACGTGACCCCCGAGAACCAGGTACGTTCGATGACGTGGCTGGATTCAGGATCGGACGCGGCCGAAGCAACGGCGCTCCTCACGCGCGACCGCAACAACCTCCGTACGGACAGACCCCACAGGGTCCGCCGTACGGCAATCCCCCGGCTCCGCAGCCGTACGCCCCGCAGCGGCAGTGGCCGCAGGGCAACGGCGGCCAGAGCGGGGGTTACGGCAACCAGGGCCACGGCGGCTACGGCGGCCGGGGCGCGGGAGGCTACGACGAGCCGGAGTACTTCGGCGACGGCGGCGCACACGCGCCGCAGCCCGCGCACGACCCGTACGCGGCCAACAACCCTGGTCACACCCAGGCGTTCACGGTCGGCGACGAGCCGTACAACCAGGGCGGGACGTACCACGCGGGCTCGACCGCGCCGTCCGGTCCCGTCGGCCCGCGCCTGCACTGGAAGGCGCTGCTGAGGGGCATCGTGGTCGCCCCCAACCAGACCTTCCTCCAGATGCGCGACTACGCGATGTGGGCGCCGGCCCTCATCGTGTCGTTCCTCTACGGCCTGCTGGCGGTCTTCGGCTTCGACGGCGCCCGCGAGGACGCGATCAACGCGACCCTCTCGAACGCGGTCCCGATCGTCCTGACGACGGCCGTCGCGATGGTCCTCTCCTCCTTCATCCTGGGCGTGGTCACCCACACCCTCGCCCGCCAGCTCGGCGGCGACGGCGCCTGGCAGCCCACGGTCGGCCTCTCCATGCTGATCATGTCCATCACGGACGCCCCCCGTCTGATCGTCGCCATGTTCCTCGGCGGCGACGCCCCCTTCGTCCAGCTCCTCGGCTGGGCCACCTGGGTAGCGGCCGGCGCCCTCCTCACCCTCATGGTCACCCGCTCCCACGACCTCCCCTGGCCCAAGGCCCTCGGCGCGTCGGCCATCCAGCTGATCGCCCTGCTGTCGATCGTGAAGCTGGGCACGTTCTAGTTCTTCGAGGCATACGTTCTTCGAGGCATACGGAGAGGGGCTCCCGGCGTGGTCCGCCGGGAGCCCCTCTTCTGTGCCGGCTGCGGTCCGCTGCCGTCAGGCGTCGAGCACTTGCCCGGCACGACGTACGACGGGCGGTTCCACACTCCACGGGAAGTTGATCCAGTCATCGGTCCGCTTCCACACGTACTCGCACTTCACGAGGGACTGCGACTTCTCGTAGATGACGGCGGAGCGGACCTCGGCGACGTGGTCGACGCAGAAGTCGTAGACGAGCCGTAGGGTCTTGCCGGTGTCGGCGACGTCGTCGGCGATCAGGACCTTCTTGTTGGAGAAGTCGATCGCGTTGGGGACGGGCGCGAGCATGACGGGCATTTCGAGGGTGGTGCCTACGCCGGTGTAGAACTCCACGTTTACCAGGTGGATGTTCTTGCAGTCCAGGGCGTAGGCCAGCCCGCCCGCCACGAAGACGCCGCCGCGGGCGATGCTGAGCACGACGTCGGGCTCGTACCCGTCGTCGGCGATGGTCTGCGCGAGTTCGCGCACGGCGGTGCCGAACAACTCGTAGGTGAGGTTCTCCCGTACGTCGCTCATACCGCCCATCACACCTGCGTCCGGTGGAAGTTGAGGAACGACCGGGAGGCGGTCGGCCCCCGCTGCCCCTGATACCGCGACCCGTACCGCTCGCTGCCGTACGGGAACTCGGCGGGCGAGCTGAGCCGGAACAAGCACAACTGGCCGATCTTCATGCCGGGCCAGAGCTTGATGGGGAGCGTGGCGAGGTTGGAGAGCTCCAGCGTCACGTGCCCCGAGAAGCCTGGGTCGATGAACCCGGCGGTGGAGTGGGTGACGAGCCCGAGCCGCCCGAGGGAGCTCTTGCCCTCCAGGCGGGACGCAAGATCATCGGGGAGAGAGATGACCTCGTAGGTGGAGGCCAGGACGAACTCGCCCGGGTGGAGGATGAAGGGCTCGTCGCCGTCCGGCTCCACGAGCCGCGTCAGATCGGCCTGCTCGACGGAGGGGTCGATGTGGGGGTACCGGTGATTCTCGAACACCCGGAAATAGCGGTCCAGCCGCACATCCACGCTCGACGGCTGCACCATGGATTGGTCGTAGGGATCGATCCGTACCCGCCCGGCATCGATCTCGGCCCGGATGTCCTTGTCTGAGAGAAGCACGCCCCGAGGATACGCAAGGCGCGCGGAGCCTCCACAACCGGACGACTCCACGCGCCTGTTTCTGATCGCTTACCGCTTCTCCAGCGTCACCTGCACGACACTGCGGAGCCGGGCGCACCGCGGACATCGGACGAGCCGTCCGGGTCCGAGTCGCTCGGCCTGCTGCATCGGGAACGAAGCGGTGCTGAACACGTGCCCATCGGCACAACGGACGACGGTGCGCTCCATCAAGTCCAAGAGTCCCTTCCCCAAGAGCTGCGTCCGGCTGCTGCCCGCCGGACGACGAAAGCCCACATTACGGGATGAATGGGACGGCCTCCAGACGGCACTCCAGTCCCGCCCAGACCCTCTTCCACCCCTCCACCGTACGCCCCAACTCCCGCCCCCCGCAGCCCCATCACCCCCTCAAAACGCCCTCGGGCCCCACGGCTTCAGCACCGGGGGCCCGTCATGAGGTAGAGTGACCAGGCATTCTGACACCGGACCTCATCCGGCGTCTTACGCGGGTGTAGTTTAATGGTAGAACATCAGCTTCCCAAGCTGAGAGCGCGAGTTCGATTCTCGTCACCCGCTCTTCTCGAAGCCCCAGGTCAGCGGCCTGGGGCTTGTGCATTGGCGGGGAATTTTCCGCAGGATCCGCCCTCTGGGCGTACGAAGATGGGGCACGTGGAGGGCACGAGTTCTCGGCGGCCGTGGCCGGCTCACCGGCCCTGGCATCGAACGGCGCCTCTGACCTGTGGTTTTGCTGCATCAACCACATCGGTCACACCTGTGAGCCCTCAGCTTGCCCGTCCCCTCGGAGAGACGGATGGCGTTTACGGACGCTGCAGGACTGTCGGTTGCCCAACTCCTGCCCAACAGACATGACTTCAACGAGCGCGCCACGGTGGACACGGGCGGACCGGGCGGCACCCAGGTGTTGCTCCGAGATCTCCGGTATGACGACGCGGGCCGCCACCCTCGCCTGACGCAGGCTCGGCAGAAATCCCTCAGGCGATGTCGTGAACGTTGTGCTCGGTCAGGTCGGATGCGTGCCGGGCGACAGCACGGTAGTCGGCATCGTCGTGGAGGACAGCCAGGCCATGGTGAGCCGCGGTGGCAGCGATGACAAGGTCGACCGCTGAGGCGCTGCGATGCTCCCCGGCCCGGGCCATGCGGTGCTGCACCGAACCGATCCAGCGCCCCGCGTTCTTCGGCACCGACACATCTGGATAGAGGTCGACGAACATCTCCATGATCTCGTCGTACTCGCGGCCGTTCCGGGCACTGTGGAGGAACTCGGCGCGTTGCAGGTAGCAGGATGCGATGGCCCCGGCATCGATCGCGTCGTACCAGGCCGATTGCAGTTTCGGGTCGCTGAGCAGCCGGACCAGGCCGGACGTGTCGAGCAGGTAGATCACCGGCTGTCCTTCTCCGCCCGGTGCAGGCGCTCGGCGTCCTCGACGGCACCCCACTCACGCGCGCGCTCGAAGTGCCGGCTGATGCGTGCCGCGCGCTCCTGCTGCTCGGCGTAGAAGTGCAGAGCGAGATTGACCGCCTCCTTCTTGGTCCTGACCTTGGACAGGGCCATGGCGCGCTCCAGGGCGTCATCGTCGATGTCGATCTGGGTCACAGACATACCGCACCTCCCGCTCAATGTTGGTGATGTACATCGAAGAATACGTCACCAACATTCGCGGGTCCACGTCTGAGTGCCGAATCCCGGTATGAGCAGTCGCGACGAACACTCCGGATCGGCCCGAGAGGCGATGCGGTCCGGTCGACCGTAAGCACCGCGCGCACGCCCACGGTCTCGCCCGCGCTGGTTCCGTCGGCCAGTGCCCGGTCCGGGAGGTTCCAGCCGCCCGGGGTGGCGTACTCGGTGACCGAACCGGCGACGGGCACCGAAGAGCCGATGAACACGCCCGTCCACTCGCTGAAGGACGGGGCACTCGGGGATGGCCGACGTTCGGGGTCAGGGGGTGAGTGCCGCGCGGCGGCGGAAGAGTTCCTCGGCTGCCGTCTGGGCCCGTTGGCGGACCTGTTCCGTGTCCACGGTGAGGACACGGCCGGAGTCCACGAGGAGGCGGCCGTCCACCCAGACGTGATCGACGTCGGCGGCGCCGGCCGAGAACACGAGGTGGGCCGTGGCGTTGAAGTCGTCGCCGTGGAGGAGGGGGGTGGTGTGGAGCTTGCGGAGGTCCACGGTGACGATGTCGGCCTTCTTGCCGGGTTCGAGCGAGCCCGTCACCGTGTCGAGGCCCAGTGCCCTCGCACCCTCCAGAGTGGCCATGGTCAGGATGTCCCACGGGTCGCCCGTCGTCGGGTCGGAGGTGGTGACCTTCTGCAGCAGAGAGGCGAACTTCATCTCCTCCAGCAGGTCCAGGTTGTTGTTCTCCTTCTCGCCGTCGCTGCCCAGGCCGACCGCGATGCCGCTCCGGCGCATCTCGATGACCCGGGCCGGGCCGGAGGAGAGCTTCATGTTCGAGCAGGGGCAGTGCGCGACGCTCGTGCCGGTCTCCGCGAGGAGTTCGATCTCACGGTCGTCGAGCCAGACACAGTGTGCGACGACGGTGCGCGGGCCGAGTATGCCCCGGTGGTGGAACTCCTCGATGGGGCGGCGGCCGAACCGGCGCAGGGATTCCTCGACTTCCCAGGTGGTCTCCGAGGAGTGGGTGTGCAGGCCGGTGTCGAACTCGTCGGCGAGCGCGGCCGCCGCCTTGAAGGCTTCCGGGCTGCAGTAGAAGAGGTGTTCCAGGCCGACCCAGGAGCGGACGCGGTCATCGGCATACGTGCGGTAGTCCTCCAGGAGGCGGCGGTTGGTGTCGAGGGTCTCGAAGTAGTCGTAGCCCGGCAGGTCCGCCACGTACGGGACCAGCGTCGCGCGGATTCCGACCTGTTTCGCCGCGTGCGCGGAGCCCTCCATGTGGCGCCACATGTCCATCACCGAGGTGGTCCCCGCACGCAGCGACTCCGTGTAGCAGAGCAGGGAGGCCGCCTCGGCGATCTCCGGTGTGAGGGCCTTGTGGGCGGGGTCGACGTAGTCGCGCAGCCAGTCCCACAACGACTTGGACTCGGCGGTGCCGCGCAACAGGCCCGAGTGGAGGTGGGTGTTGTGCAGGCCGGGGATGACGGCATGGCCGGTGGCGTCCACCACCTGCGCGTCCGCCACGGCCGCGTCGAGATCGGCCACCGGGCCGACGGCGGTGATCCTGCTGTCCTCGATGAGGACCGACCCGGGGTCGTACACGGTCCTGCGGCCCTCGCAGGGGATGACGATGCCGTTGCGGATCAGGGTGCGGGTCGTGCGGGTCACGGGATTCTCCTTGCAGGGGTTCAGTTCCAGAAGCCGTCGTGGACGGCGACGGCGCGTTCGCGCAGGTGGGGGCCGGAGACCTCGATGGGCCGCTGGCCCGCCGCGAACACCTCTCGGCAGGGCAGCGCCATGGTGGGGTTCTCGTCGTTCGCCCCGGTCAGAGCGAGGAGTTCGTCCTCGCCGAGGGCGTAGACGACCCGCCCGATACCGCTCCAGTAGACGGCGCCCGCGCACATGGCGCAGGGTTCGGTGCTGGTGTAGAGGGTCGCCGCGGCGAGTTCGTCGCGGGCGTACGTGCGGGTTGCGAGCCGTACGAGGTTGGTCTCGGCGTGGCCGGTGGAGTCCTGGTCCGTCACCACGGTGTTGCCGGCTTCGAGTACGACCGTGCCGTAGAGGACCAGCACCGCGCCGAACGGGTGGTTGCCTTCGTGGCGGGAGCGTTCGGCGCGGTCGATGGACGCGATCAGGAACGTGTCGTCGTCGGGCATGAGGTCTCCTCAACTGGTGTGTGGCGATGGGTTTTCCGGGTGGACAACGCGGCGTAGGCCGTGCCCGCGACCGCGAAGCCGACGAACTGGCCGAGCGGGCCGAACACCGGGTGGGCCTCGGCGAGCGGGCCCGTGTACAGCGACTGGTTCATGAAGGGGACCTCGGCGACCAGCGCGAGCAGCACCGCCGGGAGCCCCCAGCCGAAGCGGTGGCCGGTGTCGTACAGCGGTGTGATGTCGTACGTGCCGCGCTCCCGCCACCAGTACGCCGTGACGATCACCGCGGCCCAGGGCGCCAGCCAGTAGCCGGTCATCAGGAGGAAGTCCTGGAGGTGCTGGGCGAAGTCGCCGTGCCCGGCGTACCAGGACAGTGCCGTGCCGAGGCCGCCGACCACCAGGACCGAGACCCAGCGCGGGATCCTGAACCCGGCGACCAGTGCGGCCATCGCGCCCGAGTACAGGTCGATGACGGTCGAGGCGAGGGTGGAGAGGAGGAGGGAGACAAGGACGACCATGCCGAGGGCGTCCGGGAGCAGACCGCTCACCATCGAGCTGGGGTCGGCCAGGGTGCCGAGGGTGCCGAGCGCGGCGCCGAGGGCGCCGATCCACACCCCGGCCACCGCGCTGCCGCCGCCCGCCGCGAGGAAGACCCGCTTCGGACCGGCCGAGGGAGGCAGGTAGCGGCTGTAGTCGGAGGCGTACGCCGACCAGCCCAGCACCCGGGCCGAGGTGACCGCGACGGCCAGCAGGAAGGCGGTGGTGCTGCCCGCGAACGGTTCGACCGGGGCGGCGGCCCGGGCGTCGCCGAAGCCGTACACCGACACCACCGCGAACACGGCGACCAGGAGGACGGCGAGACCGCGCTCCACGGCGTGGATCATCCGGTAGCCGAGGACGGCGACCGCCAGTTGCGCGGCCGCCATGACCAGCAGCGCCGGACCGAAGCCCAGGGCGGTCAGTTCACGCAGGATGAAGACGCCGAGGAGGGTGTCGACCACGCACCAGCCGACGCCGTTGACGACGGTGAACGCGGCCGACGGCAGGGTCCCCAGGCGGCCGAACGGGCCCCGGACCTGGATGAGTTGGAGCACTCCGGTCAGCGGCCCGCGGGTGGAGAACAGGCCCACCAGGGCCGAACTGAGCAGCGTGCCGAGTGTGACGGCGAGGATCGCCGGGAGCAGGTCGAGGCCGAACACCGATGTCGACAGGGCGCCCACGCTGAGGGTCGCGAACTGCACGTTCGCGCCGAACCACAGGGTGAACAGCGACCACGGGCGGCCGTGGCGGCGGTCGAGGGGTACGGGTTCGACGCCCGCCCGTTCGATGCCGAGGGTGGTGGTGGGCGAGGGGGATGGCGCGGGGTGGGGATTGGCATGCACGGGGTCTCCTCAGGGCGACGGAAGCGCGATGGGCATCGGGCACGGGGACGTCCAGGGCGCGGGGCATGCGGCTCGGGCGGTGGTACGCGCGGAGCCGGCCGGTACGGACGGGCATCGGCCGGCTCCGCGACGAGCCCTCAGTGAACCCCCGGCGGCACGGGGCGCGGACTGGCACGGATCTACAGACGACGGCCGGCGGAACGCCTGGCGGCCTGTACTACTCTCCAAACCCCGGGCCCGCCGAGGTACGTGCCCGTAACACGTGCGGAGGGAGGACGCCCGGTGCTGCTGACCGAACTGCTCGACATCCCCGGCCTCGGCCTGCTGCCTGTCGTGCCCGGCGACCCCCGCGACCGCCGGGTACGCGGCGTCTACACCACCGACCTGCCCGACCCCGGGCGCTACATCGACGGCGGTGAGCTCGTCCTCACCTCCACCACCTGGTACCGGCAGCCTCGGGACGCCGAGGTGTTCGTCGCCGCGCTCGCCGGATCGGGCGCCGCCGCGCTCGTCGCCGGGTCGGCGGCCGTCGGCGTATTGCCCGTGTCGCTCGCCGAGGCGTGCGAGCAGCACGCCCTGCCGCTGTTCACCGTCGGCGACGACGTGTCGTACGCGGCCCTCACCGAGACCGTGCTGGCCGCGCTCGCCGGGCCCGTCGGCCGGTCACCGGGAGCCGGCCTGCACCGCGGCCTGGTCGCCAGCATGGCGTCGGGCGCCGGGCCGGAGGGACTCGTCGAGGTCCTGGCCCGGTCCACCGGGGTGTGGTGCGCCGTACTGTCCGCCACGGGCAGCCCTGTCGCGGGCGCGGTGCCCGAGGTGTCGGACCACCACCTCGAACGTACGCACCGCGAGGCCCTCGCCGCGAGGGCCTTCCCCTGCGTCCAACCCCTGCCCGGGGGCGGGCACCTCACCTTGTTCCCTGTGCAGTCGCCCATCGCCCGCCGCCCGCCCGCGGGATACCTCGCCGCCTCTGGTGACTACCGCGACTGGGCGCCCGGCGTCGCGGACGCCGCCGCCGAGGTCTGCGCGCTGCTCGCGCTGGACCGGGTGTCCCGGCAGGAGCGCCGGCGCATCGAGGAGCGCTTCCTGCGAGAGACCGTCGACCTGCTGCGGGAGGGCCGCGGCAGCGCGGCCGAGAGCCGGCTGCGCAGTCTCGGCCTCCCCCCGGACACGCCACTGACCAGCGTGTACGTCACGACCACTGGACACCCGTACGGCGCGGAGCTCGCCGCCGTCATCCTCGACGACGTCTTCGACCAGCTCCCCGGCTGCTCCGCGCCCGTCGCCGAGGGCGACGGCTACCTGATGCTGGTCCCGGCCGACGACGACAGCCGCGTCTCCGCCCGCCTGGAGGAGGTCGCCCGACGGCTCGCCCCGCTCCTCGCGCACGGCTGGGCCGCGATGGGTACGTCGGGGCCCGCCGCCGGAGCGGCAGGACTGCGCCGCTCTCTCGACGAGGCACGACACGCCCACGGCATCGCCCGCCTCAAAACCGGCACCGTGCGCACCGCCACCGTCGAGGACCTCTCCTCGCACCTGCTGCTGCTCGCCTCGGTGCCGGACGACGTCCGCGCGCTCTACCGCGAGCGGCTCATCGGCGTCCTGGAGCGGTACGACGCCGAGCACCACAGCGACCTCGTCGGCACGCTCACCGCCTTCCTCGACGCCTCCGGTTCCTGGCAGCGCTGCGCGGAACAGCTCCATGTGCACGTCAACACGCTGCGCTACCGCCTCCAGCGCGTCGAGCAGCTCACCGGGCACAGCCTCGCCACCCTTCGTGACCGCGTGGACTTCTGCCTGGCGTTGAGCATCCGCTGACCTGACGGGCTCGGCCGCCGTCACGGCCTCGGATCCGGCTCACCTGCGCGATGGCAACGGCCTACCCCGCTCGACGGTGAAACACGGGGTCGCCAGCGCCCCTGCCAGTACCCTGCCCCGGTTTTTCGGCTTGCCCCTACGTCGTGCCCACGGTGTGCCCGTAAGAACGGTCGACCACGGTCAACAGCGGTGCGATCCTGCCCCCTCAGGCCCTACGCCAGAGCACATAAGCCCAGCTCAGAAGACACTTCGCTCCGCAAGCGCCGTCGCTTCCCAAGCTGAGAGCGCGAGTTCGATTCTCGTCACCCGCTCTTTTTGAAGTCCCAGGTCAGTGGCCTGGGGCTTAGTTGTTGTCCAGGCATTTTGGCGCCCCTCGCGCCCCCGACGCGGCTCGAGATAGGGCACGCGGAGGGCAAGGGGTCCCCGTCGGCACATTTGGCCGCCACCTACCGTCTCCTCAACTGCACGACCTGGCAGACCTTTTGACGCAAGGGCCCTGGCAAGGCACGAGTCAAAGCCATCAGCTTGCCGTTCCCTTGACGAAGAGGGCCGGATGTTCGGAGTACCGCAGGCTCGACACCCCGAACCATCACTATGTTTCACTTGTTGCGTTTACTTCGATTGTTTCGGATAATGCGTATACGCAGACTCGACGTCTGCCTCCCGCACCGACAGGGGCGCACCATGACCAAGACAGACACCCGGCCCGTGAAGCTGCCACCTGAGAAGGCCGCGGCTGCTGCTCACGCGCTCGCACAGGTCCGCAGCTACCTGGCGGCACACCAAGACCTCGCAGAGATCACCGTGACGGTCGAGGACGGAGAGTGCGAACCCCTCGCCCTACCCCGCGAGGCCGTGGAACTGCTCGCCGGCATGCTGGCCCACCTGGGGGCCGGCCGCGCCGTCTCAGTCGTCCCGTCCGACGCCGAGCTCACCACACAGCAGGCAGCGGACATGCTCAACGTGTCGCGGCCATTCCTGATCGGGCTCCTCGACGTCGGAGAAATCGAGTACCGAACCGTTGGCACACACCGGCGGATCACCGCGTCCTCGCTCCTGGAGTACAAGCGCAAGGACGACCAGCGTCGCCGCGAAGCCGCCGACGAGCTCACCCAGCTCGGCCAGGAAATGGGAATGGACTAGCGCATGGCTTTCGTCGCCATCTACGACGCCAACGTCCTCTACCCCAGCACTCTGCGCGACGTCCTCATCCGAGTCGCGCAGAGCGGCCTCGTCCAAGCCAAGTGGACCGATCAGATCCTCGACGAGACGTTCCGTAACATCCTCAAGAACCGCCCGGACATCCCGCCCGAGAAGCTCGACCGCGTCCGCGCACTGATGAACGCTGCAATCCGGGACTGCCTGGTCAGGGGACACGAACCACTGATCGATGCCGTGAAGCTGCCAGATCCGGACGACCGGCATGTCCTGGCCGCGGCGATCCGGGCCAAAGCACAGGCCATCGTCACCTTCAACCTGAAGGACTTCCCAACCGATGCCCTGACTCCCTGGGACGTCGAAGCTGTGCATCCGGACGCCTTCCTGGAGGCACAGATCGATCTGTCCCCGCAGGTCGTCTACGGCGCGGTGCAGAGAATCGCGGACAGCTGGCGAAAACCGCCTGGCACAGTGGACGATGTGATCGCTAGGCTGGAGCGGCAGGGCCTGGTCGCCTCGGCGGCAGCCCTACGAACGCTTGCAATCACGCCCTGACCTCCGTGCCCAAGTACGCAACGGGCGGTGGCCCTGCACGCCTCGCTGCGTCCGTCAGCTGGCGGACGCGCAGGTCCGCGCTGCGCACGGGGCACCACACTACTGGCAAGCACATGGAGCTCGGCTTCACCGAGATCGTCATCCGCTCAGGAACGACAACTGCGGGGAATCGCGGCGCCTGGTTCGCCCTGCCCTGCAGAGAGCACCTGTACCGCATCGGAGGGAACGGCGAAGGTGTCGCCCGATTCGGGGTCCCACAGTGTCACCTTACCGCCGACCACGCCGAACGTGCCGTACACGTGCTCGGGGTCCAATCGGTGCCCGTACAGCGGCAGTTCGTCCACGGAGCCGATCGGAGTGACACAGACTGGTTGAGGATTGGCACCGTAGTAGTGATCTGGTACTCGGCCCGATCGTCATTGCTCTACCACCTCGTCTCCGGCCGCGCCGGCGCCGTCCAGTACGGTCAGTGCCCATGCCAAAGTGAGTGCCATGACCCCGGTCAAGGCGGCGATCGGAAGGAGCAGGCGCAGCGTACGGTGGCGGAACAGGGGCTCCGCATAGCCCCAGCAGGCCAGAAAGAACAGGGTCAGCGCCACCGAGATCCCCAACACGTACATCGAGGCCAGGAACTGCCACACTTCCGCAACGTCCATCTCCTCGGCGCGGACGTGGAACGCGGCACCATAGAACGTGAAGAGCACAGGGCTGAGCCCGCCCATTGCCGGAACAACCACTGGCAACAGAGCAACGAACACCGCCACCAGAAACGGTCTCCGGCTACCCGCGCGGGCCAGGCGTCGGGTGCGCCCGTGACGAACACCGCGCCTGCCAGGAGCAGGTGCAGGCGTAGAGCGGCAGTGGGATCAGCAATCCAGGTCACCCAAGCTGTGACCGCGAAGAGCGCTCCGCTGGTCGCCAGCGCCGCCAGCAACGCGTGACTGCGCCGGCGCCGATGGACCACCACTTCCTCGTCTCGCAGAGCCTCGCCCCCGTCCCCGGTTGCCGTGCAACGGCCATCCGACGTGAGCGGGCTGGTTCGGCGCCGACGGACGATACGACGTCGACGGACAAACGGAAGCATGACGGTTGCACACCACCAACTCAGCAGCGCCCACGCCACCAACGCCGGCAGAGCAATGCACCAAGAGCCAGAAGCAGCCGGAATGCCAAGCACACCCGCGGCCCAACTCAGCGCCGTAGCCCTCACCACCCATCGGTGGCTTTCGCCCACCCTGGTCCGGCGCATTCCGTCGTGTGCCCTCATCCGGCGCGGGAACGGGGGACGCACCCGACCCTCACCAGCGTGCCGCTCGGCCTCCTCGTACGAGCCGAACAGCACTGTCCCGGTGTCGTGTAACCCCATACGCCGCTCCAGACAGCCACCTGGCTGCGGTGACCGGCGAGGCGGGCGCGCTCCTCGGCTTCGTGATCATGGAGGACGTCCTGTCAGAGCTGGTCGGACCGGCACCCGCTACCGCCTGAGCACCGGCCATGGCGTACGGCTGCCGGGAAGGCCGCTGAAGCCACGATCATTCACACGGCGTGCCACGAACGCGCCTGGGGCGCCCCATGGTCTCGGGGCGCCCCAGGCGCGTTGGAGCCAGTCCGACTGATGGTCAGTGGTAGGCGTGGACGACCGCGTGGCCCTTGCCGCGGCCGATCATCCACTTGTTGACCGGAGTGGTGATCAGGAAGGCGACCGCGAAGCCGCCGAGCAGAGCGGACCAGAACAGACCGTCGGACAGGTGGGCGTCCATCGCGTCCGGGGTGAGGGCGATGATGGCGTTGTCGACCAGCTCCATGACGGCGATGGAGACGGTGTCGGCGGCGAGTGCGACCTTGATGGCGGTCTTGAGGTCCAAACCGGCCCGGCGCACGGCGAACAGCGTGAAGGAGTAGCCGAAGAGGAACGCCAGCGCGATCGCCAGGACCATGGTGGGCACGTTGCCCCAGAGCAGGGCGGTGCCGATGACCATGCCGAGGATCTCGCCTATGGCACAGCCGGTCAGGCAGTGCAGCGTCGCCTTCACGGCCGTTCCCCACGTTGCCCCCGCGTGTTCGCCGTGCTCGGCGTGACCCTCGTGCGTGGCGTGGTCGTGAGCGGGTCCGGTGTGGTGAGCGCTGTGGTCCATGACCTCTTCCCCATTCTCATCCGGTGTGGCCCGTTCCCGGGTCATCCACACTTCCGAACTTTATACCCCCCAGGGGTATTCAGCCAGGCATCCAATCCTTGCGGTCGGCCGATGGGACACGGGCCATGTACTCCGCCTGGAGGGCACCGAACCGCTGTCGGGGGCGCGGCCTTCGCCTCGGCCGGCTCGCGGGGCAGCTCGATGATCCACTCCGTGAGGAGCTTCTCGTGCCCGACGAGTACGGCGTGACCGTCGACGACACCCTGGACGCCGAGGCCGGCGAGATCCTCGAAGTTCTCCGGCACCGGCAGGCTTCCGGCCCTCCCCCTGGGGTCCCCCCGGCCGAAGGCTGGGGGGACTTCGGCCGGGGGGACCCCATCTCGCTTCGCTCGGCGGCGCCTGCCGCGATGGCCTGGGCGATCGGGTGCTCGGAGGCGTGCTCCAACGCGCCCGCCAGCCGTAGCAGTTCGCGCTCGTCCACGCCGGGTGCGGTGAAGACGTCCTGGAGTTGCATGCGGCCCGTGGTGACCGTGCCGGTCTTGTCGACGGTGGCGATCAGGTCGGTGACCTCGATGCCGGCCGCGCACGAGGCGCAGGTCATGCCGCCGATGGAGAGTTCGACCTCCTGGGCGGGCGTGGGCGCCGTGCCGGCGGCCATCGTCTCGGGAGCCGTGCTGGGCATGTGCGTATCTCCAGGGGGAGGCCGGGACGTACGGCGTCCGTATCAGCGGAGCGATACGTCCCGGCGCGGGGAGGGATTCGCGTTGCTGGGGCCAGGAGCCCCGGCGGGCTGATCAGGCCCGGCCGACGAGCTCGTACCCGGCCTCGTCCACGGCGGCGCGGACGGCCTCCTCGTCGAGCGGGGAGGCGGAAGTGACGGTCACCTCGCCGGTCTTGGCGACGGCCGTGACCGCGGTGACGCCGGCCAGCGCGGATATCTCCTGCGAGACCGCGCCCTCGCAGTGGCCGCAGGTCATGCCGGACACCTTGTAGACGGTGGTGACGCCGACGCCCTGGACGTCGACCGTGGTGCCGGAGCCGCAGGAGCCGCAGCAGGAGCCGGAGTTCGTCTCGGTGGTCATTGGCTTCTTCCTCTGGATGTGGGTGCGTGGGTCGTCATCCGGGACAGGTGTTGCTTCGGGTCCCTCACCGGATGTCGACACTATACCCCCTGGGGGTATTACATTCGCCTGTGGTGCCGCCCACACGGGTCCGTGCAGTCGGCTCACGTCTCACCAACTTGCTTAGTAGGTGTCGCGGCCTGCGACGACAACTGCACATTGAGGCGACGGCGAGCAGGAACCCTGGTGAGAATCCGGGACGGTCCCGCCGCTGAGACCGGGGATGAGGCGCGACCGGCCACAGGGTTGATCGTCCACCCGCTGCGAGACGGGCTGATCGCTCTCGCGGCGTTGGCCGACTACGTACAGGTCAGCGGGGGTTGTCTCCATTCCGGACGCCGAATGCGAAGCACCTGCTCCCCGCTGGTGCGCTCAGGCGCCGCCCTGCTGCTCGGTCGGGCTCGACGGTCACGCGGCCATCATCAGCAGCATCGCGGACATGGTCCCGCCCATGCCGATGTGCGCCGCGAGCGCCGCGTCCGGCGCGGCCCCGAGCTTGCGGCGTCGGCCGTGACCGCGCCGCTCCGCCGTCCTCGCCCTGTCCCATATCGAGACCGTCAAAGACGCCAGGAAGACGAATACGGTGTCCGGCATGGCGAGCAGCCAGCGGCCCAGGCCGAATCCGGAGCCGGCGGTGCGGCCGCCCCTGCCGGTACCGCGTGCCCTCGCCCACACGGACGCCCCGATGGACAGCAGGAAGTAGACGGCGAGCGCCGCGATGACGAACCGCCACACGGAGGCGGAGCCCGCAGAGGAAGCCGTGTCGGCTGCGGTATGCGTCATGCCCTGCATGTCCATCCCGTGCGTGGCACCCATCCCGTGCATGTCCATGCCGCCCGTGTGGTGCGTGTCCGTGGTGCTCGCCGTGTTCTCCAGGCCTGGCATGTGCGCCATGGAATGTCCGCCGCCCAGCGCGAGGACCGGTCCGGACGACGTGCTCGTCATGGCGAGCGTCATGATCACCATGCCCGCGCTGCCGACGATGAGGTGGACCCAGTGACGGCCGCGCTTCCACCCGCCCTCGCGCGTGTGCCTGACCGCCACCGCGACACCCCCGAGCCCCAGAACACCGAATGCCACCGCCCACCACATGCCGTAGCCCGCGTACCAGCCGACCGTCGCCGGCAGCGCCATGGCGGCCATGCTCAGGCCCATCAGCAGGTCGCCGCCCGCCGCGAATCGGGCCTCACCGCGCGTGGTCACCACCCGGACCGCGCTGACGGCGGCCACCAGGGCGGCGACCAGCGCGATGGCCCAACTGAGCGCCATGGTTCCCATGTTCACCTTCCCGGTCGTCCGGACACGGCGGGCCTGCGCTGCCGACTCCGCCTCGCCGTACGGGGCACCTGGGGGCGCAGCGTGGGCTCTAACTGCTAGTGCCCTTAGTACGTTTGGGGGCTGGAGAGCGTTCAGACTGCCGGTGGGATTCCGCGCTGTGCCGACCTGATCGGCCTCTTGATCCCTTGGGCGGAGGAGTGGACGGCCGCACGCCGAGTGAAGCCGGTCATGCAGTGAGGCTGAGTCTCTTCAACCCTCCGGCTTGTGCGCGACCCCGATGACGCAGGGAGAGTTGGGCGTCGTACGGCAGTTGAGAAGGAAGTCGAAGCGTCGCGCTCGCTCCCGGCATCAGTGGCTGTGGCCGTCCTCCGCGTGACCGGATTCCTCCTCGGTGACCGCGCGCCGCAGCCGCGGCGAGCCTGTCCTCCGGCGATCATGTCGGAATGAGGGTCCAACCGCCGGCCGGGAGATCGGGTGGCTGGGCTCTCGGTCAGCTGATGCAGGACGAACCCTCTGTGGTACGTGCTGTTCCTTCAGCCCCCCGGTGAGGTACCCCCGCCGGGTATGGTCGGTGGCCTGTTCAGACGACTCAGTCCTGGCCTGCGGGGAGGCGACACGATGGACATCACCTACCGGGGCAGCGATGGGTGCCCCCTATATGCAGTGAGCGTTGGAGCGGGTCCAGCGGTGTTCCTGCTGCACGGCGGCGGACCGGATCATCGCAGCCTTCTGCCCCTGGCACGTCTGCTGGCCGACCGCTACCGAATCGTGCTGCCGGACGTGCGAGGGTATGGCCGGTCGGTCTGTGTCGATCCGGCCCTCCACACGTGGTCCCGATACGCAGACGATGTCCTTGCGCTGATGGACCACCTCGGACTGTCTGGGGCCGCTGTCGGCGGCACCGGTCTGGGCGGCACCATCGCATTGCGCGCCGCCTCGGCCCACCCCGAGCGGGTACGCGCGGCACTGGCGATCAGCCTGGAGGACATCGAGGACGACGAGGCCAAGCAGGCCGAGGCCGAGATGCTGGAGCGGTTCGCCGCCCGCGTACGGTCCAGCGGGCTCAGCGCCGCGTGGAGTGATCTACTGCCGTCCCTGGCCCCCGTCATTGGGAACCTCGTACGCGAGGCCATTGACCGCGCCGATCCCGCGAGCATCGTCGCCGCGTGCGCCATCGGTCGTGACCGCGCGTTCCGCAGTGTCGACGACCTGAAGGCCGTCACCGTCCCGACCTTGATCGTGCCGGGCGCCGACGCGCGGCATCCCGGCGAAATCGCCGCGGCCGCCGTCCAGGTCCTGCCCCACGGCGAACTCGCGCCTGCGGCCCCGTTCGACACGGTGGAGACTGCCGAGGACCTCGGGCAGGCACTCGCTCCGGCCCTCAGAGCCTTCCTCGATTCGCACATGCCGGCCTGAGCAGGCAGCTGTGCCCTGAGCGCGAAGGTCTGCGCAATCGGTACCGCGGAGTTGGCGCTGCTCGTGCAGGTGCTGGGGGCAAGGGTCGTTGATCCGCCGCCCGTCGGCGGTGTCACGACGCGAGCGGCGCGAGTTCCGTGAAGGTCTTGCCGCCGTCGCGGGACTCGTACACGCCCGTCTGCGTCGCGGCGAGGATGTGGTCGGAATTGACGGCCGTCAGAGCCTGGGGCTGTCCGCCGGGCACGGCCGCGAGCTGCTTCCAGGTTGTGCCGCCGTCCTCGCTGCGGCTCAGCTTCCCGGACGGGTCGATGCCGAACAGGGACTTCTCCGAGGGCCAGGACAGCAACGCCTGCACCGGCTCGGCCCCCTTGGCGAAGGTGCGCCCGCCGTCGGTGCTGTTGACGACGCCCTCCGCGGTCGTGGCCAGCAGCCTGTCGCCGTTGGGGCTCACCGCGAGGTCGAGGGCCTCCAGCCTCGCCCGGTCGTCCCAGCTCTTGAGGTCGCTGCTGACCCGGATGCGGCCGCCCTCGTATCCGTAGACGATGCCCTTGGCCGAGTCCAGGGAATGGAAGTCGGCTTCTCCCGAAAGTGACCGGGACGTCCAAGTGCGGCCCGCGTCCGTGGTTTCGATGAGGCCGACGTTGCCCGGACGGTCGCTGCCCGGGGCGCCGTGTCCGCCGGCGACGAAGGTGTTGTCGCCGGTCACGGTGAAGCCCATGAAGTCGTCCTTGCTTTCGCCGACGAGCTTCGGCTCCTCGCCCTTGGTGACCGTGTGGACGCCGTTGTGGGTCGCGACGTACACGCGCTCGTCGGCCGGGTCGACGCCCAGACCATGCACATGGGCCAGCGGCGTGGACTCATCCGAGGCGGCGCCCGTGTTGGAGGCCCCGCTTCCACAGGCGGTGAGGGCGAGTGAAGCGAGAGCGGTGCCCGTCGCGGCGAAGAGGGTGCGGGTGGCCGGGCGTGCAGTCACAGAACTTCCTTGGGCGGTACGGGTGTTGGTGCTCAGGGCCTGCTCGCGGCGAAGAACGGCATGCTGTCGAGGGGGACGATCTCGATGTTCTTTCCGGTGCGCGGCGCGTGGATGGCCTTGCCGTCGCCGACGTACATCCCGTTGTGCTGGTTGTCGTTGTACCAGTAGATGATGTCGCCGGGCTGAAGGTCCGACCTGGCCACCCTGCGGCCGGCGTCGTACATCTGCTTGACGGTGCGGGGCAGTGAGACGCCCGCCGAGCCCCAGGCCGCGCCCACCAGTCCTGAGCAGTCGTAGGAGTTGGGGCCGGTGGAACCCCACTCGTAGGGCTTGCCGAGCTGGGCGTACGCGAACTCGACGGCGGTTCTGGCGCGACCGCCGGCCGGACCGTTGTAGCCGGCCGGCGCGTCGCTGCTGCCCGAGGCGGCGTCCGCACGCTCCTGGTCGGCCTCCATCTTGGCGCGCTGCTGGGCGGTGAGGCTGTTGAGGAGCTTGCGGGCCTCTCTGAGCTTGCCCTGGACCTCGTCCTTCTTCTCGCCGGCCTTGGTGCGCGCCTCCTCAAGGTCCTTCAGCCGCTGGGTGGCGGTCGCGCGTTCCTGCGCGAGCTCGCGCTGCTTGCTCTCCAGCGCCCGCAGGGCGTCGGCCTGCCGGTCGCTCGTACGGCCGAGCATCTCGGCCTTGTCGAGGTAGTCGTCCGGGTCGCCGGCCAGGAAGAGCTGCACGCTCTCGTCGACGGCGCCGCTGCGGTACTGCGCTGCCGCCAACGGGCCTATTTTGGCGCGCAGTTCGTCGATCTCCTGCTGTTTGCGAGCCAGCCGGTCCTGTGCGCTGTCCACTTCGCCCTGGAGCTTCTTCTCCTCCTCGCGGACTTCGTTGTACTCCTCGGTGGGAGCCTCTGCCTCCTCGTAGAGCTTCTCCACCTGCTTGCGCACCTCGTCCACCGTGGGCTTGGGAGCGGCCTGGCTCTGCGTCGGCAAGAGGCTGACGGCACCGGCGGCCATGCCGAGGGTGGCTATCCGGGCACGGCTGGGCGGCTTCGGCCGACGGTGCGTTCCCATCGTGGAGTGGCTCCTCTGCGGGCGTCTGTGGACAAGCGACGGGCTCAGGCCGTCGAGCCGACGTCTGGGGGTGCCCAGGCATCGACCATGCAAACGCGTTAGAACTTAGTAGCTTCGTAGTTCGGATCGCAAGCGAGTCCGAGTCACATCCGTCCCACGCGAAACCTGGTCAGCCGAGAGGGGGCGGGCAGGCGACCAGCAGCGGCAGCAGCGGTACGGCCGCGGCCGCGGCGGCGACAGAGCCCCACAGGGCGGGATGAGGAGCCTTGCGCGGGCCGAGTACTCGCTTCAGGCGGATCAGGACCGTGTGCCCGCCCGCAGCGAATGCGCCCTTGGGCGCGCGAGCCGCCGCCATCTCGCACATGGCCGTGGCCAGTACCTCGTGGGAGTGGCTGCGCAGTGCGCGGTCGTCCGCGATCATCTCCAACAGCAGCGCCGTCTGCTCCCGGGCGTGCCGGGCCAGTGGCAGCCACCGGAACACCGAGCGGAATGCCTCCACGGCGGCGAGAACCAGGTGGTGTCGGCCCGCGATGTGAGCCTGCTCGTGTTCCAGCACGGCGCCGAGCTGCTCCGATGTCAGATGGCGCACGGTCGCGTCACTGATCACGATCCGGGGGCGGCGGCCGGGCAGGCAGTACACGGCGGGTACGTCGTAGGGCATGACAGTGGCGCACAGCCGGTCCGAGTGACGGCCCACCAGGTCCACCGCCTCCCGGTGCCGCTCCCGGGCCCGGCGGGCTCGTACGACATGGAAGGAGAAGCTGGCGAGCAGGGCGATTCCGATGACGGCGGGCACGCCGAGAGCGAGCCGGTCCGCCGTGTCCGGGTCGGGGTGACCTGCGCTCGTACCCAGGCCGCAGGAGTGCAGGAGACCCACGAGTCCTGCGTGCAGGTGCTCGGCCGGCATGGCCAGGTTGTACGCGGTGAGCGCGGCCCCGATCGAGAACGACACCGCCAGGGCGTGCCACACCGCTGCCGCGAGGGCGGGGGCCCGGTGCGGCCAGCTGCTGCGCAGCATGACGTGGGGCGCGACGAATCCCACCGCTGCCGTGTAGCCGACCAGGACGGGGGCCGCGTTCACGACTTCGCCTGTCGTCCTACGTTCCGCAGGGCCTTGCGCAGGGCGGCGACCTCTTCCTCGGACATGTTCTCGACGAAGTGGACCAGTGCGGCCGAGCGGTCCTGGCTGGCTTCCAAACCGTCCTCCATGAGTGCGGCGGCGTACGCCTCGCGGCTGCGGACCGGGGTGTAGAGCCAGGCTCGGCCCTGCTTGCCACGCAGCAGCCAGCCCTTCGTGTACAGGATGTTGGTGACGGTCATCACCGTGGTGTACGCGACGGGGCGGATCTTGTTGATGTCGTCGACGACCTCACGCACCGTCGCCGGACGCTTCCACCTCCAGAGGCGGTCCATGATCTCCGCCTCGAGATCCCCCAGCCGTCGCATGGCCCTGACTTCCCTTCGCCGCCCAGTACGCAAAGCCATAGTAGACGGGGGTCTGTCAGGCCCTTGGGGGCGTTGGCGGACGGCTACACCTGGCCGGGCAGCTCGTACCCGGCTTCGGCGATTACGTCGTCCACGTTGCGCCGTGGATACCCCGGGCGGGTATCGTGTCATGTGCCCACTCCGGCGACGCCCGAGATGCAAGGGATCAATGACCCGCCCCTACGATGAGGCCGTGGCTCGCCTCGGACAGCTCGCTCGACCGCACTCGACGGTGCGGTTCTCCGGGCTGCTCGTGTGCGCCCTGCTGCTGGGGCTGCTCGGTATGCACGGCCTCGGGCCGGTTCCGCCAGTCGCGGCCGCCCCCGGTCACGAGCGTATGGCGGCGGTCGAGGACATGCGTGTCGTGGCGTCCATGCCGGGCACCTGCGATCACGGCGACGGCGGCTGCGAGGGCCACACGGACCACGCGGATGCGACGTGCGCCTCCGCGTCCGCGAACGGATCGCCCACTGTCGTTCCCATGATGCTGCCCGACGTGGCGGCCTGGGCAGCGCCCACGCAGCTGCGCACTTCTCCGTCCGGCTGTGGTCCCGACGGCGGCAGAGCCCCGCCTTCACTCTCCGAACTCCAACTCCTGCGGATATAGAGCAGCCCGCGCGTCGACGCACGCCCGAACAGGCGCGACGCCGCGCATCGGCATGCCCCCTCACAGATCCAGTCCCAGGAGCTCAACCATGCCTGCACACCGCAAGCTCATCCGCCGTACCGCCCTCGCCGCCACCGCGGGAGTCGCCGCCCTCGTCCTCGCCGCCTGTGGCAGCGACAGCGGCGGTCACGACATGGGGTCCATGGAGTCCGACTCCAGCCCGACCGCGACCGCTTCCGCTTCCGCTTCGGCCGAGGCCGGCACCCACAACGGCGCGGACGTCGCCTTCGCCACGGAGATGATCCAGCACCACCGTCAGGCCGTCGAGATGGCCGACCTCGCGGACAGCCGTGCCTCCTCGCAGGAGGTCAAGGACCTCGCCACGAAGATCAAGGCTGCGCAGGACCCGGAGATCAAGACGATGTCCGGCTGGCTCACCTCGTGGGGCGAGGAAGTCCCCGAGGACATGTCGTCCGCCATGCCCGGGATGGACCACGACATGTCGTCCTCCATGCCCGGCATGATGAGCAGCGAGGACATGGACAAGCTGGACAAGGCATCCGGCGCCGAGTTCGACACGATGTTCCTCGAGATGATGGTCGAACACCACGAGGGCGCCATCGAGATGGCCAGGACCGAGAAGGCTGACGGCAAGTACGGTCCCGCCACGAAGCTCGCGGACGACGTGATCACGGCCCAGACCGCCGAGATCGGGCAGATGAACAAGATGCTCGGCAAGAGCTGACATACCGTCAAGGCGGTGGGCCGACAGGACGAGATCCCGTCGGTCCACCGTTCTTGTGCCGTCGGGACGCCTGGCGGACTGTTTGCAGCCGATGAAGTGCCCGGCCCATCACGGCGGTTGGCCCTGCCGGGCGGCGGGCCCGTGCCCACGTGGCTTGTTCACGCGGTGTTCGCATGGTTCGAAGTACAGGTGCCTTCCGAGTCAGGCTAGGATCACGGCGTGATTACGGCCTGGTCTCCGTCTGGCGTACAGCGGAGCCGCTCATCAGCGGCTCTGTGGCGTGTGCTGGGACTGGGCCTGCTCCTCTTCGGCCTGCTGTATACGCATGCGGTCAGCCCTGATGCGACGGTGAGTCACCTCACTTCCGCGGAAGCCGCCCCGGTGTCCGACGTTCTCATCGAGTCAACTGCCGAGCCGGAGAAGGTTGCAAGTGCCACGCGGGTTCTGACGGCGAGCGATTCTTCGGAAGACCATCACGGTGGTCATGGGAAGCACCCCGCCGGAGGGGAATGCACGCTGGGACAGCCTCCGCAGGGGCCTGACGTGGGGATGCCCAGCCTGTGGCCGTTGAGTTCGGTCACGGACAACTGCCTTGTCGTCCCAGCGCATGCTTGTCCCTCCGTGGCACGGGACTTCGCGGTGCCGACAGCGCACCATGCGGCAGAAACTGCGGTTCTTCGCATCTAGGTCAGCGCCCTCACGAACCGGTCGACACTTCCCGGGGATGCACCGACTCGGCCAGAAGCCACAGTCGTGCCCACTCTCCGGTCGGTCGGTTCATCGGCGTCTGACCTCCTGCGCGTCGCCCACAGTGCGGCGCCGGGTGGTCGACGGCTCTCCACCACCCCCCACTGATCGCTGCCCCGTGCCGTGAGTCTTCCGGCGAGGGCGGCCGCCGCGCGGAGGACCTGTGCCGCATTCCCCTGCCACATCTCGTGTTCCTGCCCCAAGAACGGGTTCGCTTCGAAAGATTCGAAAGAACGGACTCGTGCGCACCGCGCTCTGCATTCTGTTGCTCCTGGTGCCGCCGTGCGTCGGCGACCAACTCCATGCCTCGGAGCAGTCGTACGGTCGCTCGGCCGCCGCGTCGAGTGACGTCCCGTTACCGGAGGCGAGCTTCGAGAAGGAAACCCTCGAAGCCGCCGAGTCCCCGGACCGCTGTCATGGTCCCGGTCCTGGACCTGCCGCGTTCGCGCCGGCGACCGCTCGCGTTCTGCCGCCCGCCCTCGCCGCCGTGTCGCCGGCGGACACGGCAGACAACCTCACGCGTGTCTCTACCAAGGCGTCGCGAAGACGGCCGCCGAGCGGCGGCCGGCCCGCTCTCATCGCCATCTGCCGGTGGCGCACATAGACGCCGCCCCGGCGGTCGGCCCCGGCCGACCTGCCGCGCACCGCGCCCTTCTGACGGAGCGCGAGATGAGCATCCGCACGCGTCCACACCGAATGAGAGCGAACACAGATGCACTCTCTGACCACGAGTGATTCCATCCCCGCCGGCTCCACCCTCCAGGGGCTCGTCGGCAACACCCCCGTATTGCAGGTCTCCCAGCCCTTCACACCGGCCGACCGTGGCTTCTGGGCCAAGCTGGAGGGCTTCAACCCCGGCGGCATCAAGGACCGCCCCGGACTGCACATGGTCGAACGGGCCCGGACCCGGGGGGACTTGCAGCCGGAACGCCCGATCATCGAGTCGACCAGCGGCACCCTGGGCCTCGGCCTCGCCCTCGCCGGGATGGTCTACGGCCACCCCGTCACCCTCGTCACCGACCCGGGCCTGGAATCATCCATGACCCGACTCCTCACCGCCTACGGCGCCACCGTCGACATGGTGTCCGAACCGCACCCCACGGGCGGCTGGCAGCAGGCCCGCCGCGACCGCGTCGCCGAACTGCTGGAGCAGCAGCGCGGAGCCTGGTGCCCCGACCAGTACAACAACCCCGACAACGTCACCGCCTACACCCCGCTCGCCCTCGAACTCGCCTCGCAGATGGGCCACATCGACACACTCGTCTGCAGCGTCGGCACCGGCGGGCACTCCGCGGGCATCTCACGCGTCCTGCGCCAGCTGTACCCCGGGATGCGGCTGGTGGGCGTGGACACCGTCGGCTCGACCATCTTCGGCCAGCCCGCCCGGCCCCGCCTCATGCGCGGCCTCGGCTCCAGCATCTACCCGCGCAACGTCGCGTACGAGAACTTCAGCGAGGTGCACTGGGTGGCGCCCGCCGAATCCGTCTGGGCCTGCCGGCAGTTGGCCGCCTCGCACTACGCCACGGGCGGCTGGAGCGTCGGAGCGGTCGCGCTCGTGGCCGGCTGGCTCGCTCGTACGGCCCCGCCGCCCACCCGCATCGCGGCGATCTTCCCCGACGGACCCCAGCGATATCTGGAGACCATCTACGACGACCAATACTGCGCCGAGCGCGGGCTGCTGGCGGCACCCCCGGCACCCGAACCGGAGGTCATCGGACGCCCCGACGAAAAGGAGGTCATCCGCTGGACCCGCTGCGCGACCGTCGGCGACCCGCTCTCCCTGCCTGCCGAGACGGCCGGTGCCGAAGGCGGGGCGCTGTGAAGACGACACTCACGCAGGTCCGCACCTACGACCGAAGCGTCCAGCTGCTCATGGTGAACCAGTTCACCATCAACCTCGGCTTCTACATGCTGATGCCCTACCTGGCCGCCCACCTGTCCGGAACCCTCGGGCTGGCCGGCTGGCTGGTCGGGCTCGTCCTGGGCGTACGGAACTTCAGCCAGCAGGGCATGTTCCTCATCGGCGGCACCCTCGCCGACCGGCTCGGCTACAAGCCCCTGATTGTCGCCGGTTGCGTGCTGCGGACCGTCGGCTTCGCCACGCTCGGCCTGGTCGACTCGGTCCCGGCGCTGCTCGCGGCCTCGGCGGCGACCGGTTTCGCGGGGGCCTTGTTCAACCCGGCCGTCCGCGCCTACCTCGCGGCCGACACGGGCAAGCGCCGAGTCGAGGCGTTCGCGCTGTTCAACGTCTTCTACCAGGCCGGGATCCTGCTCGGCCCGCTGGTGGGCATGCTGCTGACCGGCGTCGACTTCCGGATCACCTGCCTGGTCTCGGCGGCGATCTTCGCGCTGCTGAGCGTTGTGCAGATCCGGTCGTTGCCGGCTCGCCGGGCGGACGACGCGGCGCGCACGAAGGCCGGCGGCCGGGAGCGGGTGCTGTCCCAGTGGGGCGGGATCCTGCGCAACCGCGCCTTCCTGCTCTTCTCCACGGCCATGATCGGCTCGTACGTCCTGTCCTTCCAGGTCTACCTGGCGCTGCCGCTGGAGGTACGACGACTGGGCGGCGAGGGGGAGTTCGGAACTGCGGCCGTCGCGCTCCTCTTCGCCGCGTCCGGTCTCGCCACCATCTTCGGCCAGACCCGGGTGACGGCGTGGTGCACGGCGCGGTTGGAGCCAGGACAGGCCCTGGCCTGGGGGCTGTTGACCATGGGGCTGGCGTTCGTGCCGCTCCTCGCGGCGACGGCTGTGCCCGTGCCCGACGAGGGGATCGGACGCCGGCTGCTCGCCGCCGTTCCGCCGACGCTGGCCGCGCTGATGCTGGCCCTGGGCACGATGATCGCGTACCCCTTCGAGATGGACACGATCGTCCGGCTCTCCGGTGACCGTCTCGTCGCCACCCATTACGGGCTCTACAACACCATCTGCGGCGTCGGTATCACACTGGGCAACCTGCTCACCGGAGCGGCCCTCGACGCTGCCCGGGCGGCAGGCATGTCCGCGCTGCCGTGGCTGGCGCTGCTCGTCCTCGGCCTGGCCTGCGCCGGGTCCCTGTACGGGCTGCACCGGGCCGGCCGGTTGACACTCAACGCTGCTGAACCCGAGCCCGTCGTGGCGTAACGGAACAATTCTTGAGGGGCGAGCCGCCTGATGGCAGCGGTTCGCCCCTCCCTGAGGCCCCAAGGCTCGTGGCATGCATTTTCTGGTGCGGGTCGCGCTCGAAGATGGGGCACGCGGAGGGCACGAGTGCCTTGCGGGTGCAGCCCGCTCACGTTGCAGCACGGCACTGACCTGCGACTTCACGTCAACCATGAGCAAGTTCGCGTGGCCAGAGCACTCAGCCTGTCCGTCCCGAACGACGCCGGACGCATACCGCTCATCGCGCATCTCGACAAGAGGAGGCGCAACGTCCTTGCGGGAGCAGGCGCTTGGCCGCCGAGGATCCCGCGTCAGAGCGGAAGGTCGTCCGGGAGTACCCGGAACGCCTTGTGGCGGCCCAATGGTCGTACGGCCCGGAAGTCCCTTCGGTCGAAGGTGAGGATCGCATCGGTGTCGTAGTCGGCCGCAAGCGCCACGTTCACCGCGTCGGCGAGGTCCAGGTCGAGAGTGCCGTAGCGGAACCGGACGGACTGAGCGGCGCCCAGGTGGTCTTCCGTAATCTCTGGCATGACGACCCGGCCCCGGCTCATCCAACGCCGCAGGTCGTCGACCGCGCTGACGGCGGCTGCGCGTCCCAGCTCGCGCGTGGCCACGTGATCGAGTTCCGCCAGCAGGAGCGGGGACATGATCAGGAGACCGGCCGTCATGATCGCCTCGTTCGCCGCCCCGTGCTCCGGGTGCGTCGAGTCGAGAGCGGCCAGGAGGCCGGACGTGTCCGCGATGACAATGATCACGCAGCGGTTCCGGAGTCCGTCTCGCGGCGGACCGCATCGGCGACCGCGTCACGGACCTCAGCCTTGGACGGCGTACGCCCCGACCCCTCGAACGTCCGCGAGAAAAGCGGCTCGTCCCAGACCCGGTTCGCCATGGCCGCGAGATGGATCCCCTGTCGGATGATCTCGGCCTCGCTTATGCCCCGCCGCTTGGCCGCCTCCTTGATGATCGCCAGGTCTTCGGGGTCGGCGTAGACGTTCGTGCGCTTCATGGACATGTACCAAGCGTAGTCCATGTACTGGATTGATGTACATAACACTTTCGGCGCGTTGCCCAGGCGGCGACATCGGCGATTCTCGTCTCCCGCTCCAGATTGAAACCCCAGGTCAGTGGCCTGGGGTTTGTTGTTGTCCAGGGCCCTGGGGCGCAGAAGTCGCTTGGGGAGAGGGCGACTTGTGAGAGCCCTGCTGCATGGCCATGCCGGCCACCGACCGCGTCACCATCCAATTCCGCGTCCGCGCCCAGTAGGGCTCAGCTTTTCTTCCCCGGCTTCGGTGCGGTGCCGCCTGCCGGGCCGGCGCGGAGCATGGCCTTGTAGAGGGCGTCGTGCTCGGGCGAGGCGGGCAGGGGGCCGCGGGCAGGGGTCTCGAGGGACTGGATCATCAGGGCGACGACGCGTCGCCAGGCGTCGGGAGCGGCATCGCCGCAGGCGTTGACGACGCCGGCGTTGGCCATGTGGATCAACACCAGGTCCGAGGGGTCGAAGTCCTCGCGCAGGCGGCCTGTGGCCTTGGCGCGGTCGATGAGCCGCACCATGGCCTCGTACGCCTCGTTGCGGCGCTGCTCCAGGGCCTTGGCGGTGGGGAAGGTCGTGGTCAGGACGTCGGCGAAGCCGTAGTCGGCGGCCTGCATCGCGCAGGCGGTCTCGATGTAGCCGGTGAAACCGTGCCAGGGGTCGGGGTCGTCGAGGGCGACGGCGACCGCGTCGGCGTAGGCATCCATGCGGTCGAGGAAGACGGCGGCGACCAGGTCCTCCTTCGTGGGGAAGTGGCGGAGGATGGTGGCGATCCCCACTCCTGCCTCGCGGGCCACGGATGCCATGGAGGCGTTCAGGCCGTCACGCCCGAACACCGTGCGCCCGGCGGCGATGATCCTCCCCCGGTTGCGCTCGGCGTCACTGCGCAGAGGCGGGGTGGCGGAGTCGCCGGTGGGCTGGGCGCCAGGGTTCATGCCGGCGAGTCTAGCAATCGGATTGCCCTATCCATTTTCGGTGGTACGGTTGCCACGGCGAACCGGATAGGACTATCCGGTTAGGAAACGGATAGCCCTATCCAAATTGGAGGCCTTGAGGCGCCCGGTGCCTGCACCGGCGGCAAGGCGCTCCCACCAACGCCCGACACACCGATATCCCCCAACGAGGTTTTACGAAAGGATCGCTGTGACCAGCATCGCCATCGTCGGAGCCGGCCCTCAGATGGGCCTGGCCATCGCCCGTACCTTCGGCTCCCAGGGCTTCGACGTCGCCCTGATCTCCCGTAACCGCGAGAAGCTCGACGGTCTTGTCGGCAAGCTCGCTGCCGAGGGCGTCACCGCCGCCGCGTTCCCCGCGGACGTGCTCGACCGCGACGCGCTCACCCAGGCGCTCAAGGACGCCGCCGCACGGTTCGGCGGGATCGATGTCCTGGAGTACTCCCCGGTGGGGACGTTCGGTGTCACCACGCTGACCGCTCCGGCCGAGACCGAACCGTCTCATGTGGAGTTCGAGATGAACTTCCAGCTCTACGGAGCCATCTCCGCCACCAAGGCGGTGCTGCCGGCGATGCGGGAGGCCGGCGCGGGCACCCTGCTCTACACCACCGGCGCCGGCTCGATCTGGCCCGACCCGCGGGTCTCCAACGTCAACGCCGCCGCCGCGGCGCTGCGCAACTGGGCGATGAACCTGCACAAGGAGCTGGACGGCACCGGCGTCCAAGCCGCCCACGTCGGCATCGACTCGTCGATCGGCGTCTCCGTCATCCCCGGCGTCGAGGCGGCCAAGCCCGAGCAGATCACGCCCCTCTACTGGCAGCTGCACACCACCAAGCGCGACGAGGCCGAGCTCGTCTTCCGCCTCGATGCCGAGGGCTTCCCCCGCCCCTGACACAGCGCCGGCTCCACTGACTCGGCCCCCACGTCGAACCCCGGTCAACTCGTCAGCCACTGAGAGGGGCTCCCGGCGACTCCGATCGGACGGCGTGCCCATAGCGTGCGCCGGCGCTTCCCAAGCTGAGAGCGCGAGTAGGGGCTGTCGTGCCTATTTGGAGACCCGTGGGACGGTCCGTTCGTAGATGGTCCCGCCGTGTGTGTACCAGCCCGCCTTCTTGCGGACGGCCGGGCTCGGATCCTGGGTGTGGGATGCCTCCAGGGCGGTGACGGCGCGGGCATCGGTGTGGGCGAACTTGCCAACGAGTTCGGCGGCCCTGCTCCGGACGTGCGGGTCGGGGTCGGAGGCCAAGTGGCGCAGTGCGGGTTCGAGGACCCGGTCCGGGCCGGGTGCGCAGGTGTCACCCTTGCACCGGTCGCAGGCCAGGGCATGGAAGGCGGAGACCCTGACCCGGGCGTCGGGGTCGTCGGCCATAGCGATGAGCTCGTCCATGGAATCGGTGTCGACCAGGTGATCGAGAAGGCGGCAGCAGCCCTCGCGGACTGCCGGATTCTCGTGGTGCAGGCCGGCACGGATGGCACTCAACGCGTCCTCGCCGCGCCGCAGCAGTGCGTGGTAGGCCGCGACCGTGCGCTGAGGGTCGCCCAGGCAGGAGACGAGGGCTTCATTGTCGGTTCTGGCGAATCCGAGCATGTCCCTCAGTCTCAAGCCACGCCGGGAAGTCCGGCAAAAGGTTTTCTCATCCGCCGTGGCAAGCGCCCGCCGTGCCCGAGCCGGCGGCTCACACCGAACGCTCAGTTCGTCCCACATACCGTGCACAGGGCTCCCTCCTAGCGTGAGTCGCGATCCACGCAGCAGAGGAGTAACCCGTGAGCGAACCCCACGCCGCCCATGACGACCAAGGAAGTCCGCATGTCCACGGACACCGTCACCACGAACCCGGTTCACCTGGCTCGGTGGCGCGTCGCCGGTTCATGAAACAGGCATTCGCGGTGGCGGGAACCGCCGCGTTCTCCACGATGCTCGCCGCGTGCGGATCGGGTTCGTCGTCCGCTTCATCCGTTTCGTCTGCTACGTCGTCGGCCGCGCCGTCGAGTGAGCCGAGCGGTGGGCCCGGAGGCCCGGGTGGGGGCGGCGGCCCGGGGATCACCGACAAGTTCGTGGGTGTGACCACGAACGGCACCGTGATCAAGGACCTGTACAGCATCCACAAGACAGGCGTGAGCACGAAGGCAGTCGTGGCCGCCGCCGAGGCATGGCTCGCCTCCCTCACGGCCGCGCAGCGCAAGGCCGTCACGTTTCCCGTCAACGCAGCTGATTACACCAAGGATCAGTGGCGCCTGTGGACCAACGTGGACGGGGACCGGGACGCCGGCCTGAGCCTGAAGGACATGACCACGGCACAGCGGACCAAGGCGATGGCGATCCTGAAGCCGGGCATGAGCGCCCGCGGACTCCAGAACGCCGACAAGGTACGCCATCTCAACCTCTACGGAGGGCAGTTGGTCGACGAGACCGACCAGTTCAACGACGAGCTGTACTGGCTCACCATCATGGGAACCCCGTCGACCACCCAGCCGTGGGGCTGGCAGTTCGAGGGTCACCACCTGGTGATCAACTACTTCGTCCTCGGCGACCAGGTCGTCATGACCCCGACCTTCATGGGGACCGAGCCCCGCGTCGCCAACTACGGCATCGACAGCGAGTACGAAGGCACGAAGAGCTTCGAGGACGAACTCGCCGCCGGCTACGCCCTCGTGCGCTCGCTGAGCGCGGACCAGCAGTCGGTCGCGATCACCACGACCGCCACCAGCGACCGGGACCTGACGGCCGGCGCGTACTCGGACAACGCGGTCATGGCGTACGAGGGCATCAAGGCCACCGACCTGGACTCCGCGCAACTGGCGAAGCTGTGGAAGATCGTCGAGCTGTTCGTCGGGAACGTCGACGAGGGGCACGCCGAGGTCAAGATGGCCGAGGTCAAGAAGCACAAGGACGAGACCCACTTCTCCTGGCACGGCGCCACCGACGACGACGTACCGATGTACTACCGCGTCCACAGCCCCGTCCTTCTCATCGAGCTCGACTCCCAGGACCTAGGGCCCATCGGAAAAGCGGCGGGATGGGATACCGGGATGACTCAGCGGCACATCCACGCCGTCATCCGCACCCCCAACGGCAACGACTACGGCAAGGACCTCCTCGCCCTGCACCTGGCCCTCGACCACTGACGAGGTGCCGAGGACGGCCCCGTGGCCCGGCAGGGCACGGGTCCGTTGAGCGGACTGGCGGCGTTGCACACCCGTCGCTCGAAACGGAGCATGTGGTCTTCCCGCTCGTTCCTGCCTCTCGGGAGGTTCAGTGCGCACCGTTGTCCGACGAGAACTTGCGGCTCTTGTGAGCCTGCTCGCCCTGCTGACCGTCGTATCGGCCATACCTTCGTCCGCGGCCCCTCGCCCCTTGACGATCTCCACGGACAAAGGTGCGGTCGGGGGAGCCACGGCGGAGGGGGTCGATCGGTTCCTCGGCATCCCGTACGCCGCACCACCGGTCGGTACCCGACGCTGGCAGCCGCCCGCACCCGCTTCCGCCTGGTCGGGCACGCGGTCGGCCACCGCGTACGGCTCGCGCTGCCTCCAGTCGCCCACCGGCACCGGCCCGGGCATGAGCGAGGACTGCCTGTCTCTGAACGTCTACACCCCCGAACGGCGCACCAACCGCCCCCTGCCGGTGATGTTCTGGATCCACGGCGGGGGATTCTCCAGCGGCGCGGGTGACCTCTACGACGGCTCGCAGATCGCGAAGGCCAACAACATCGTGGTCGTCACCATCAACTACCGCCTGGGCGTGTTCGGTTTCCTCGACGTGCCCGGACTGAGCAGGCAGGGTGCGGGCAACTACGGCCTGCTCGACCAGGAGGCGGCGCTGCGCTGGACGCAGCGCAACATAGGCGCCTTCGGCGGGGACGCGGGCCGCGTGACCATCGCGGGTGAGTCGGCCGGCGGCCACTCCGTCTGCGCTCTGCTGTCCTCGCCGCCGGCGCGCGGCCTGTTCGCCGGTGCGATCATCCAGAGCGGCGGATGCCCGAGCCTCACGGTCGCCCAGGCCACCGCCAAGGGCGAGGACTACGCCGCGGCCGCCGGCTGTTCCGACGCGGCGACGTCCGTCGTGTCCTGTCTGCGGGCCAAGCCGGCGAGCGAACTGCTGGGCGCAGCCGGCGGATTCACCGGCGGCATCCTGAGCGGCCCCCTTCCCGTGTCCGGGGTTCCCGAACTGCCCCTGTCGCCGAGCGTCGCCGTACGATCCGGACGGATCCACAACGTCCCCCTCCTCATCGGCAGCACGCGCGACGAGGTGCGCCAGTGGGCACTGCCGTTCGCGAACGCGACGAAGGAGCAGTACGAGCGGGCGGTCAGGCTGGAGTTCGGTGCGCGGACGGCGGACGCCGTGCTCGCGCACTACCCCTACAGCGCCTACGCCGGCCCGTACACCGCCACGTACGCCATCAGCGCGCTGTGGGACGACAGCAGCGTCTTCTACGGACTGGGCGGCTGCCGGTACCAGAACCTCACCGCTCAGTTCGCCACTCGGCAACCCAGGACGTACTTCTACGAGTTCGACGACCCGCACCCGCCCACCCTCGCGACGACTCCGGCCGGCTTCGACTCCGGCGCCCCGCACGCCAGCGAGCTCGGCTACCTGTGGCCCATGGAGACATCGAAGTTGCTGACTCCGGAGCAACAGCAGCTGTCCACGGCGATGGTGCGCTACTGGGGCGCGTTCGTGAAGCACGCGAACCCCACGACCGGAGGACTGGCAGCCTGGCCGTCATACCGCAGCGGCACGTACATGTCCCTGCTGCCCGGCGACGACAGCCAGGCCCTGAAGTCCGAGGTGTACGCGGACCGGCACCAGTGTTCGTTCTGGAACAGCATCAGCTACGACGGGCTCACCACCAACCCGGACCGCCTCGCCGCACAGGCAGGCGTTCCCACGTCCTGATGCCCGGCTGTGCAGGGCTTGGCCTGTGGCTGGAAGAACGGATCCTGGCCGAGCCGGGCCGGCACACGCCGGCGGCCACCCTCGCCGACGCCGGAGACGATCACCAGGACAGTACGTATCAGGCGGCCCCGAACCCCCGATCGTGTTCGATGCGTTCGGCGGTCCGCTCAGTGCGTCGGGAGTGGGTGAGAGCCCGCCGGCCGAGGGCCATGGCGATCAGCCCCAGTGGGATGGCTCCGATGGCTCCCACGGTCCCGTTGCCGGTGCCGGGGCCACCGCTGGAGGTGGCCAGATGCAGCGCCGCGAGGGCCGTGCCGGCCAGCCCCACCGCCATGGCCGACAGGGCGCCGAGGCGTGCGTTGCCGGTGCTGATCCGGCCGGCGACGCGGGCCAGGGCCAGAGCGGCGAGGGCCACGCCGATCAGTCCCACGCCGAGGGCAAGGTTGGCTCCGGTCCGCCCGTCGCCGATGACTCCGCCCTCGGCGGCGACCATCAGGGCAGCTGCTGCGCTCATGCCACTCTCCTCCTTCTTGGACGGCGAACTACGAGGTTTCGCTGTGCCTTGAGCGTGCCTGCCGACCGTGCTGCCGGTCGTCCGGCAGACGCAGTCTCTTCGGACTGCCGTCGGCATGGCAGTCGACTGCTGCGGATGCGGCAGGCGGCGCGCGGGTACCGCACGTGCGGTAGCCGGCCGCTCGTCCGTCGGCGGGACTCGCTCGCAGCGGCGTCCGGCTAGGGTGCGCGCATGGGCACAGGGCGTTTTCGTGTCCCCGCGGGTGCCATGGACTGGGCGATTGCGGTCGGCGTGGCGGCACTGCTGTTGGGCACCGGGTTGTCCGGGCAGCACCCTGCCGGCGCGCGCGAGCTGTTCGGCTCCGTGCTGCTGGCAGCGGGGAGTCTGGCGCTGGTCGCGCGTCGCAGGGCTCCGATTGCCGTGCTGGCCGTCACCGGCCTGTGCGCGGTGGGCTATGAGGCTGCGGGTTTTGAGGTGCTCGCTGTGTCGTACCTGGTTGCGGTGTACGGCGCCGTGCGCGCCGGGCATCGTGCGCTGACGGTGGCGGCATCCGTAGCCCTGCTCGTCGTCCTCCCTCTCACGGCGCTGGTCTTCCGCGACGGGCCCGCGCGCGAGGCGTTCACGCAGGCCCGGAACGTACTCGAAATCGCCTGGCTGATCGCCGCCTTTGCCGCCGGTGAGGCGCTGCGGCAGGCCGAGCGGAGGGCGGACGAAGCCGAGCGCACCCGGGAGGAGACCGCGCGGCGCCGCGCCGACGAGGAGCGGCTGCACATCGCGCGGGAGCTGCACGATTCGCTCACCCACCAGATTTCGATCATCAAGGTGCAGTCCGAGGTCGCCGTCCACGTGGCTCGCAGGCGCGGCGAACAGGTGCCGGAGACCCTGCTGGCGATCCAGGCGGCCGGACGTGAGGCGACCCGGGAGCTGCGCGCGACCCTGGAGGCCCTGCGTGACGACGACACGGCCCCGCCGCAGGGCCTCGAGCACGTGCCGGAACTGGTGGAGCGCGCCCGTGCGATGGGCCTGGACGCGACGCTGACGATCGAAGGGCAACGGCACGACGTGCCGGCCGCGGTGGGCCGTACCGCCTACCGCATCGTCCAGGAGGCGCTGACCAATACCGCCCGGCACGCCGGTGCCACCACTGCGACGGTCCGGATCGAATACCGGCCCGACGCCCTCGCCGTCCAGGTCGACGACGACGGCAAGGCCACCCCGGACGGCGCCCCGGCCCCCGGTCTCGGGCTGATCGGCATGCGCGAACGCATCACCGCCCTCGGCGGTCGACTGCGTGCGCAGCCGCGCACCGGGCACGGCTTCACCGTCCAGGCCGAACTCCCCGTGGAACGAGGATCATGATCCGTGTCCTGCTGGTCGACGACCAGCCCCTCATCCGCAGCGGCTTCCGCGCACTGCTCGACCTCGAGGACGACATCGAGGTGGTTGCCGAAGTCGCCGACGGCACGGAGGGCTTGGCACTCATCGAGCGGCATCTGCCCGACGTCGCGCTCATCGACATCCAGATGCCGGTCATGGACGGCATCGAGGCGACCCGGCGCATCGCCGCGGACCCGGCCCTGGCCGGCGTGCACGTCGTCATGCTGACCAACTACGGCATGGACGAGTACGTCTTCGAAGCGCTGCGCGCCGGCGCCGCCGGGTTCCTGGTCAAGGACATCGTGCCGGAGGACCTCCTGCATGCCGTACGGGTCGCCGCCCGCGGCGACGCCCTGCTCGCCCCGTCCATCACCCGCAAGCTGATCCACCGATACGTCACCCAGCCCCTGCCCACCACCGGCACCGCACTGGAGGAACTCACCGGCCGGGAACGCGAAGCGGTCGCCCTGGTCGCACAGGGCCTGTCCAACGACCAGGTCGCCGACCGCATGGTGATCAGCCCGATGACCGCCAAGACCCACATCAACCGGGCGATGACCAAACTCCACACCCGCGACCGGGCCCAACTCGTGGTCCTCGCATACGAATCCGGCCTGGTCGCCCCACGCAACCACTGACGTCCGGGCAGCGGTCGCCGACTTCGCGGTGACGGGACGGGTCAGGTGACCGGCCAGCCGGCCAGCGCGGCCACCATCCCGAGCGTCCCGGCTCCCAGCAGGGCGCTCACCACGCCCCGCTTCAGCGCCAGCAGCCAGACGGCAGCTGCGGCCAGCACGCCGTACTGCCAGCTGTGCTCCAGCACGAGGGCGAGAGGGATCGCCGACCCGGCGATCGCACCGATCACCGCGGGCCCGGCACCGGTGAAGAAGCCCTGCACCGCCGTACTGCTGCGCAGCCGGTCGAACCGGGACCCGCCGAAGATCACCATCAGGAACGACGGTGCGAAGGCCATTGCGGCGGCCAGCAGCCCGCCGCCGAGCCCGGCGGCGGCATAGCCGACCACGGCCACCGTCTGCACCACCGGCCCGGGGGTGATCTGGCCGAGCGCGACCGCGTTGAGGAACTGACCGTCGCTCATCCAGTGGTACCGGTCCACCGCGTCCGCCTGCATCAGCGGGATGATCACGAAGCCGCCGCCGTACGACAGCGCCCCGACCTTGAACGCCACCCACGCCAGCGCCCCCAGCCCGCCTGCCGCCGGGGCCGCGAGGGCGAGCGGCACCGGCCACGCCGCCCTGCCCCTGGGGCGCGGCACCGCGGGGCCGGTGCGCACCCCCATCTCCACCAGGCCGGCGGCCACCAGCACCAGAACCATCCACGGGCCCGCCAGCGCAGCCGCCGACCCGCCTGCCAACGCGTAGCCGACCCACCTTGCCTGCGCAGCGTGTCCATCGCCGGCCCGCTTCCAGCTGGCCGGCACCAGAGCTCCCGCGGCCTGCACCGCAACCGCCGCCACCGCGGCCCCTGCTCCGCCGGCCGCCCCGAGCACCCACAGCGGCGGATCCCCGGCCAGGAACAGTGCGGCCAGCGCCAGGATCAACACCAGCCCCGGCACGATGAAACACACACCGCCGACCAGCGCGCCGGGCGTGCCGCGCAGCCGCCACGCGGTGAGGATCGCCAGCTGGGTGGAGGCCGGTCCCGGCAGGAGATTCGTCGCCGCGATCCCGTCCTCGAACTCCGAGGCCGATATCCATCCCCGGCGCTGCACGCACAACTGCCGTAGCAGTGCAATGTGGGTCGGTGGCCCGCCGAAGCCGATACAGCCGATCCGGCCCCACTCCCGGGCGATCACGGCCAGTCCCACCCGCGGCGCCCCCGGCCCCTGCTTGCCGTCCGCGGCATCCGCCGTCGCCTCGCCGGTCATGCACTGACTCCTTGCCGACGCGCCCAGCACGCCTCTGCGACACCGATATCGGACGACATGAATGAGCCCGGCGACGCGCCACGGCACGCTGCGCGGCTGCGGGTGAGGGAGCGGTCAGCGTCGCGCCTGGTCACGGCCGGCGGGCTGGAACAGTTCGATGAGGTTGCCCGCCGGGTCGGCCAGCAGGATCTGACGTCCTCCGGGACCGGAGACGACCTCACCGAGGAAGGAGAGACCGGCGCTGCGCAGCCGAGCGATCTCGGCATCGAGGTCGTCGAAGGTGAGGTGGATACGGTTGCCGCCCACGACGGCAGCCGCCTTCGGGGTGGCCCGGGCGCCCGAACTCGCCGGGCCCGACAGCAGCAGCCGCAGCCGGCCACGGACCACGTCGGCGAAGGCAGGGGCGGCGCTGAAGCGCAGCGTGAACCCGAGGTGGGTGGTGTAGAAGTCGGTGGCGGCCTGCACGTCATCGACGAGGTAGCGGACGCTGACGTATTCGTCTTCGTCGTAAGTGGTCATGGCTCGGACCTCGCAACGGTCTCGGGGGTGTTCAGGACCGGCATCAAGTACCTGATACGGGTGTCTATGTCTGCCGCCGCGTGCTGAAAGGCCGCGTAACCGGCCTGCCCGGTGTCCCCGGCCGCCCCCGGGTCGGCCATGCTCCAGTGGACCCGCCGCGGGCCGAACTCCGGGCAGACCTCGCGAGCCTTGTCGCACAAGGTGATCACGTGGTCGAAGCGGCGGCCGACCAGGTCGTCCACGTGCTGGGTATGCCGACCGGAGAGGTCGATGCCGAACGACTCGCGCAGCACCCGGACGGCATGCGGGTGCACCTGCGGCTTGGGGCTGGTGCCCGCACTGGCCGTCGTGACGCGGCCGGCGGTGTGGTGACGCAGCAGGGCCTCAGCGATCGGCGAGCGGGCGCTGTTGCCGGTGCACACGAAGAGCACCGCAGCACGGCGGGATCGCTCCCGGGCGACCGGGCGACGGGTCGGTGCGGGGGCCTGGCTCAGCGCCGGGTGCAGGGCGGCACCGCTGGCGGCCAGCCCCTCGGCGCAGTGCTCCAGGTCGAGGTGGTAGTAGCTGTCCCGGCCGTCGAAGCTGCTGCGCCTGGCCGTGACCAGGCCGCCGTCGCGCAGCAGCCGCAGGTGGTACGAGACCAGGTTCTGCGGCTCCCCGACACGCTCCACCAGTTCACGCACCCGATAGTCGCCGTCGGCGAGTTCCGTCAGCAGCCGCCAGCGCAGCGGATGCGCGGCCAGCCGGACGAATTCCGGCGGCGCGACGGCCGCGTCCGAGGGTCGGGTTCCCATACGTCGAAGTTACATCAAGCCAGATTGATGCATCAACGCCACCCTCGGGGTGACCCACCTCACATCCGGCTCCTGTCAGGAATCGCTGTGCTGTCCCGCTCAAGGGGCAAGCGATTCAGATTCAGACGGGAGCCTCACCATGAAGCACCGCATTCTCGTCCTCGGCGCCGGTTACGCCGGGGCCTTCGCCGCCGGGAACCTGGCCCGCCGCCTCTCGCCCGCCGACACCGAGATCACCGTCGTCAACGCCGAGCCGGTCTTCGTCGAGCGGATGCGCATGCACCAGCTCGCGGCAGGCCGGGAACTCGCGACCCGGCGGCTCGCCGACGTGTTCGAGGGCACCGGGGTACGGCTGCGCGTGGCGCGCGTCACCGCCGTGGACCCGGAGCGCAGGACCGTCGCCGTGACCGGCGAGGACGGTGACGGCGAGCTCGGGTACGACACGCTGCTGTACACGCTCGGCAGCCGAGTCGCCGACCACGACGTCCCCGGTGTGGCCGAGCACGCCTTCGACGTCGCGGGACGGCCGTCGGCGCTGCGGCTGCGCGCCCACCTGGACGGTCTGGGCGGAGCCGGCACCGTACTGGTCGTCGGCGAGGGCCTGACCGGCATCGAGACCGCCGCCGAGTTCGCCGAGTCGCGTCCCGGTCTTTCCGTGACGCTCGCCGCCCGAGGTGAGCTGGGGGCCCGGCTCTCCCCAGGGGCCCGGCTCCACCTGCGGGAGGCCTTCGACCGGCTGGGCATCACCGTCCACGAGCACACCGGCATCGAAGCCGTCGGGGCGACGTACGCGACCGGTGCGGACGGTACCTCCTTCCCGGCCGACGCGACCGTGTGGACGGCCGGGTTCGCCGTCGACCCCATCGCGGCCGCCGCCGGCTTCGAGGTCACCGAGGGCGGCCGGATCGTCGTCGACGACACCATGCGCTCGGTCTCGCACCCGGACGTCTACGCCGCGGGCGACAGCGTGTACGCGATCGGCGAGAACGGCCGGCCGCTGCCGATGTCCTGCGCCTCGGCAGGACATACCAACATGCAGGCGACGGACGCGATCGTGGCACGGCTGGCCGGACGCCGGGTTCCGATCGTCAAGAAGACCTACGTCGGCAACCACATCAGCCTCGGGCGGTACGACGCGATCTTTCAGATGGTCGATGGCGACGCACGGGCGAAGTCCTGGTTCCTGGGCGGCCGGAAGGCCGCGCGGTTGAAGGCGGGCATCCTCTGGGGCAGCCTGTGGGCGATCTCGCACCCGACCTTCGGCATGCCGAAGCGGGGGCGCCGTCTGATCGCCACCGCGACGGCCGCCGGCACCACGGCCATTGCCACCGCGCCCGAGAACGCTGCCGCATAGGGTCGCCTGCATGGAGAGCAACGTCGCTGATCGCTTCGAGGCCGGCCGGGCCCGGCTGGCCTCGCTCGCGTACCGTCTGCTCGGCTCGGCGGCCGACGCCGAGGACATCGTGCAGGACGCGTACCTACGCTGGCACGCCGCCGACCGGGAGCGGATCGAGGTGCCTCAGGCGTGGCTGACCAAAGTCGTCACCAACCTGTGCCTGGACCGGCTCCGCTCGGCACCGGTACGCCGCGAACGCGCGGCCGGCGCCTGGATGCCCGAGCCGCTGCTCGACGGCGACCCGATGCTCGGACCGGCCGACACCTTCGAGCAGCGCGAATCGGTGTCGCTCGCCGTCCTGACCCTGATGGAGCAGCTCGCACCCGTCGAACGGGCCGTCTACGTCCTGCGCGAGGCGTTCTCCTACCCCCACTCCGAGATCGCCCAGATCCTCGACATCTCGGAGTCCGCGAGCCAGCAGCACGTCCACCGGGCCCGGCGCCGGGTCGCGGACGCGCGCCGCGGCGGCGGTGAGGTCGACCCGGCGTCCGCGCGCAAGGTCCTCGAGGAGTTCCTCGCCGCCGCGTCCTCGGGTCGTACCGAACGTCTGGTGGCGCTCCTCACCGACGACGCGACCGCGATCTCCGACGGCGCGGGCCTCGCCAGGACGCTGTGGCGCTACGAGACCCCCGAGCGCGTCGCCGCCGTGATGCGGACCGCCTTCAAACCCACTCCCGCGAAGCGGCGCCTGGTCGGCGGCTCACCCACGATCCACATCGGGCAGGTCAACGGCTGGCCCGCCGTCCTCGCCGTGCTCGATGACCGGATCGTGGGCGCCACGGCGTTCGAGATCAGCGACGGCAAGGTGGCGGCGCTGCACGGCTTCGCCGCCGCGGAACGGCTCGCCCGCCTCACCGGGATGTGGCGGCAGCACAAACCCGACGCGCCGGCCATCGACCAGTGGTGACGGGCGTCTCCGCCGCGAAATACGCCGTTCCCGCGGCCGGCGCGAGGCCGTGACGGCCCGGCCGAACTGGGGCCACACCAGGCGGACATGCCGGGGCGGTACGCCGCAGCCTCGTTCACCGACTGAATGTCAGTGCCTTGTTGAGCTGGTCCGAGTAGCCCGCCACGTAGCCCGTCAGGTTCGGGTGGAAGACCTCGGACGCGTTGTTCAGGTCGTTGATCCACGAGTCGGAGCCGCACGCCCCGTGGCCCTTGAACGTGTCGCGCACGTCGACGAACGTGACCGGCTCCTGCGCCGCCGCGGCCTTGGCGCCCTCGGCCAGAGCGTCGGCGAAACCGTTCATGTAGGTGCGCTTGGCGGCGCTGAGGTCGATCACCGGGCAGGTCCCCGTCGGGGAGAGCGCCTGCGGGTAGCCGAGGACGATGATCTCGGCCTGCGGCGCCCGGGCCCTGATGTCCTTGTACAGCCCGGCGAGCTCGGTCACCAGCTGGTTCCTGGCGTAGTACGACATCCACATCGTGGACGTCTTGCAGTAACTGTCCGATTCCTCAAGGCAGTTCTTGACCACCGTGGAGAACTGGGCGTCGTTGCCGCCCACCGTGAGGCTGACGAGGTCGGTGCCGCTGGTCACGGTGGACAGCTGATTGGCGCGCACGTCCGCGATGGTCGCACCGCTGCACGAGACGTCCTTCAGCGTGTACTCCGGGTGCACGGCCTGCGACAGGGCCGGGTAGTTGAGCGTGCTGCGCTTGCAGGCACCGCTGGCGGTGTCGTAATGGCCCGCGCCGACCCCGGACGCGTACGAGTCCCCAAGGGCCACGTATTCCAGATCTTCCGCGGCCTGGGCGGGGGCGCCGGCCATCACCGTCAGCCCGGTGATTGCCATCACGGCGCCGGCGGCGATTGACGTCAATGTACGCATGAGTTCCTTCTGGAGCGCGGAGTTCGAATCGCTGATCGAGGGTGCGGAACGGGATCGTACAGGGAGTCGCCGTCACACAACTCCCATATGAGGACGCGGAGTTGCCATGCAGTTCAGTTCAAGTGGTGGGTGTCGTTGAGGGCCTGCACCGTGGCGGTGCCGTCTTCGTCGTACGTCACCGTCGACAGGGAGGCCGCTGCGACTTCCATGCGGAACAAGCTGTGGGGTGGGGCCTGGAGGGCGAGGCGGAGCAGGGTTCTGAGGGGGCCGACGTGGGAGACGACCAGGACCGTGGCGCCGGCGTACCGGGCCATGAGGCCGTCTCGTACGGCGGCGACCCGGCGGGTGACCTGTTGCATGGTCTCGCTTGCGCCCGAGGGGGGACTCCCGGGCGAGGCGAACCATGCGCTCAGGTCGTCCGGGTAGCGTTCGCGGACCTCGCTGAAGGTCAGACCCTCCCAGGCGCCGAAGTCCGCTTCCCGCAGGTCCCGGTCGGCCTGGACGCTCAGGCCGAGGCGCACGGCCACGGAATGAGCGGTCTCCTGGCAGCGCCGCATCGGTGACGTGACGACCGCCTCGATGTCGCCGCGGTGGGCGAGGGCGTCTGCTGCCGCCCGGGCTTGGTGTCGTCCAACCGGTGAGAGCCCCGGGTTGGATCCTCCGCTGCCGGAGAGCCGCCGCTCAGGGGTGAGCAGGGTTTCGCCGTGCCGCAGCAGTACGAGCGTCGTCACGCTCACTTCGCGGTCTGCGCGAAGTGGTCCCGTACGGCGTCGGTCTGCTTTTCCATTACGTCAATGATGCCCTCGACGATCTTCAGGTCGGCGTCCTCGGCGATCTCCAGGGTCCTCGACCAGTCGAAGAAGCTGCGGGCCGGGTCGTTGGTGATGGGGAACACGCGGATGGTGGCCTCGTAGCCGGCGACTCCGCTGGTGGGGGCGACGGCCCGGTAGGACTGGGTCCTGTTGATCTCGTCCCGGGCGGCGATCTCCTGCTGGACGACGCGGCCGCTCAGCGTGAGCTTGAAGTCGTAGCGGGCCGGGACCGTCTCGACCGAGCCTCCCTCCACCCAGCTGACGTCCCGGTGGATGTCCAGGTCGCCAGGGGAGACCATGTCCAGGATCTGCATGGCGTCACGGACGGTCGCCCACACGGTGTCGGGGTCGGCCTCGAGGATCGTGGAGTGGTACATGGTGTGCTTGCGCTGGATCGGCACGGGTGCTCCTTCTTCTGGTCAGCCGTCGCTCTTGGCGATGAGGTGGTTTCCGAGGACCAGATAGTCGATCTCGGTGCCCATGAAGCAGTTCAGGGCGTCGGTGGGGGTGCAGACGATGGGTTCGCCGGCCACGTTGAACGAGGTGTTGATCAGGCAGGGGGTGCCGGTGAGTTCGATGAACTTCCGCAGCAGCGCCGTAAGCCGTGGGGTTCCCTCGTCCGTCAGGGTCTGGATACGGGAGGTGCCGTCCACGTGTACGGCGCCGGGGATGCGGTCCTTGTATTCGTCGCGGACGGGGAAGACGAACGTCATATACGGGGAACTGGTCTTACGCCCCATGTCGAAGATCTTCGGCGCCTGCTCTTCGAGGACGAGGGGAGCGAACGGGCGGAAGGGTTCGCGGTGCTTGACCCGGGTGTTGATGATGTCCTTGATCTCGGTGAAGCCGGGGTTGGCGAGGATGCTGCGATGCCCCAGCGCGCGTGGCCCGTGCTCGATACGGCCTTCGAACCAGCCGATGACGACCTTCTTCGTCAGCAGTTTCGCCACCTGGTCGATCACCTCGTCGTCGTCCAGGCGTGAGACGACGACCCGGCCGGTGAAGTCCTCCAGGGCCTTCTCGATCTCGGCCTGGTCGTAGGCCGGGCCCAGATAGGGGGTGACGGGTGCGGAGGCGGCGAGGATGTCCGCGGGGTCGGTGCCGGGGTGGTCGAGCCAGGCGTGGGCCGCGGCTCCGATGGTGATGCCGGTGTCGGAGGCGCCGAAGCTGACCTGCATGTCCTCGAAGCGGGAGCCTTCGAACATCGGGGTGTTGTTCAGGCAGTTCAGGGCGACGCCGCCTTCGAACAACAGCCGGTCGAGATCCGTCCTCTTCTCCAGGTGTCGGACCTGGTGGGCGGTGGCGACGTTCAGCATCTCCTGCGCGGCGGCGGCGACGCGGGCCCTGTATTCGAGGGTGTCTTCGAAGGGTCCGAAGTACTCCTCGAACAGGGCGTCGTGACTGTGCAGGTCGTCGGTCCGAAGGGGCTTGGTGAAGGTGTAGCGGCCGTCGTCGTGCAGCGTCAGAAGGTGCTCGACGAACGGGTTCGGGGTCGGGGGAGTGGTGTAGCCGGCCAGCCCCATCACCTTGTACTCGTCGTTGTTGGGGACGAAGCCGAGGAAACGGGTGATGGCGGAGAACAGGGTGCCGATGGAGTACTGGGCGCCGGTGACGGTGTCGTCGAAGACGGTGATCCGGCCGTCGCGGATCTCGCCCGTCAACGTCGAGAAGCGTTCGGCGCGGCCGTCGCTGACGAGGAACGCGGCGTCCGTCATGCCGGCGAGGTAGTAGCCGGTCGTGGCGTGGGCCAGGTGGTGAGGAACGAAGCGGACCTTGGCCGGGTCGGGGCGGTGTCCGGTGCGGGCTTCGAAGTCCGCGAGGATCGCTTCGTGGCTGACGACCTGGTCGAACAGGTCGGCCATGTCGCACATGAGTCGGGTCTTCGCGTCCTGCGGCATCGGCGAGGTGCGGATGCCGTCCAGGATCTCGTTGAGAACCTGGGGAGACCAGTTCCAGGGGAAGGCGAACAGGTCGACGTCGTCGAACGTGAGCCCGGCTTCCTTCAGGCACCAGTCGATCGCGTTCCCGGGGAAGTCGGTGGTCTTCTTCTCCCGGTTGAGGCGCTCTTCCTCCACCGCGGCGACCAGGCGGCCGTCCACCAGGAGTGCGGCGGCGGCGTCGTGGCCCAAGAGGTAATGCTTGTTGATGCCGGTCGCACCGAGACGTTCGGAGAAGAACTCCGACACCCGGCTGAAACCATTACATCCAAGAACGATCACAGCACTCTTCCCTGTTCTGGGGCTACTTGACGATCAGCAGGTCGCGGAGCTCTTCCCCGGCGGCGGGTGCCTGGCACAGGCCCGCGCCGGTGAATCCGGCCGCGTACAGGAAGCGGCGGGTGGGGTGTTCGCCGATGACGGCGGTGTTGTCGGGGCCGGCGTCGAAATCGCCGCTCCACGCGCGATGCAGGCCGATGCCGTCCAAGGCGGGGAACAGGAGGCCGAGATGGCCGGCGATGCGGCCGAGCCAGGCTTCGCGTGATTCGCCGGCCCCGGGTACGCCCATGGCGAGGAGAATGCGGTCCTTCCACGAGCGGATCCGCAGGCCGGATGCGGCGTGCATCGTCATCGGCATCTCGCGGTGCGGGGAGGGCGGGACGCCGGTGAACAGCATCTCCATCGCGCGGGGTGTCAGCGGCAGGTCGACCGACGCCATGGATGCCACCTCGCCGGACCAGGGCCCGGCCGTACACACGATGCTGTCCGCCTTGATGCTGCCCTGCGGGGTGTGGACGGTGTTGTCCTCGTCGATGCGTGTGACGGGTGTGTGGGTGAACAGGCGGGCGCCGTGATTGCGGGCGGCGGCGGCATAGCCGCGGACGATGTCGAGGCCGTCCACGTGGTACGCCTCCGGAGACCAGGCGGCGGCCAGGACGGCGCGCTCGTTGATCAGCGGGTTGAGCTCGGCCGCTTCGCGGGCGCTGATCAGGTCGACTTGGGCGCCGGCGGCCTGCTGGGCCCGCTGGTCGGCCTCGAAGTCGGCGATCTGCTGTTCACCGGTGAACAGCGCCATGAACCCGAGCCGCTTCAGAGCGAGAGGGGTCCCGGTGTGGCGGGCGAAGTCGTGATAGGCGTTCAGACTGCGCACGGCCCTTTTCCCGGTGTCGGGGTTGCCGGGGAAGTAGGTGCGGACCATGCCCGCCGTGTGCGCGGAGGCCCCGCCGCCGAGGCCTCCGCGTTCAAGGAGCACGGTGTCCACGCCCGCTTCGGCGAGGTGGTGGGCGGCGGAGGTTCCGATCACTCCCCCGCCGATGACGACGGCGTCAGCGTGGGCAGGCAGGGCGCTCATGGCTACGCGCCCACCTCGGCGCCCTGCTGGCGCAGATGGTCTCCGGTCTCCCACGGGTACAGCTGGAGGTTCCAGCCGCCGAGGCAGTTGATGTAGAGGGCCATCTGGCTGGTGACGGCGTAGAAGTCGTCACGGTCGAGGTCGTCGAGGACGTCGAGGAAGCGCTGGGTGAACGCCCACAGCTTCTCCAGACCGCAGTAGCCCAGGAACTCGGCGGGGACACCGACCAGGAGGCGGGCCATGTGGACGAGGGAGTCCGTGGGCATGTCCTGGACTGCGGCGCGGACGAGTCCGCCGTAGGCGGCGTAACCCAGGGGCCGGGTCTCGCCGTTGACGAACAGCAGGGTGGGAAGGACGGTGCCGAAGTTGCCTGCCCGGGAGGGGATGATGCCTTGGTGGAGGTCGTCCAGCTCGGCCGGGGGTGCGAGCCAGATCTTCTCGGTCTCGGCGACGATGTCGGCGATCAGCCGGCTTGCGGCCGTGTCGGTGGCCTGGAGCATCGGGATGCGATGACCGCCCGGCTCGCCTGCGCGGCGGACTTCGGCGAGGATCTGCTTCTTTGTGGAGTAGACGGCGTCCCAGATCGCGGCCCCGGCTTCCAGCAGGGCGGGCATGTCCGCCGCACGGATCCGACCGACGGGGTTGGCCGGCATCGGCTCGGTCAGGGTGCCGTACTTGATGCCCAGGTGCTGCAAGCCGGAGCAGAACACGGTGCCGTCGGGGGCCTCGCGCCGGTCGGGGATACGGGTGGCGTGGGGGGTGTGCAGCAGGGTGGGTATCGGCGCCACGTGGTAGAGGTGTTCTCCCGCGATGAGGGCGTGTCCCTGGAGGCTCTGGTAGGGCAGGGACTCCCACAGGGCGTCGGCGAGTGCCGGGTTGCGGTCGTCAAGGTCGGCGGTGACCGTGATGCCGAGGTCGGGCCAGGAGATTTCGATCTGACGGCCAGGCAGCTTCTCGGACAAGGCTTTCCCCGTTCGTTGGTTCGGCTTGTCCTAGGAGTCCATCGCCAACTGGCCTGTTCCGGGCAGACGTTGAAAGCATGAAACCTTGATCGGCCCGGGACCCGCAGTTTGTGTGTTTCTACGGAACCGCAGCTCAGATGGGCTTGGCCAATGACACAAGGGCAGAAAGCCGACGAGGCCCCCGGGTCGCCGTGTTGAGGCGTCTGACGTCTCAACACGGCGGCCCAGAGGCCTCGTTCGAACGGGCTCTCAGTAGTCGACGCGGTCGGTCTTCGCCAGCCACGCGTCGAACGGCGCCGTACGGTTCGGCATGTCCACCCGCTCGATCGCCATCGGCCACAGCTCCGCGGGCTTCTTTTCGAACAGGTCGTAGAACCTGCGGTCGTCGAAACCGGCCACCGCGGCGTCATCTCGATCAGCAGCGAAGATGATCCGGTCGACTCGCGCCCACAGCGCGGAGGAAAGACACATCGGGCACGGCTCACACGAGGTGACCAGGACGCAGCCCTCGAGCGAGAAGGTGCCCAGCTTCTGACAGGCGGCACGGATCGCGCTCACCTCGCCATGCGCCGTCGGGTCCAGGTTCGAAGTGACCTTGTTGTTCCCGATCGCGACGATCCCGCCATCCTTGGCGATCAGCGAGCCGAACGGGCCACCGCCGTTCTTCACGCTGTTGGTGGCAAGGCCGATGGCCTCGCCCATCCAGGCGCGCTCGATCTCCTGGATGCTCGTTTCTTGGGTGTACGCGGTCACGGTCACTCCTTCTTCTGCACACGGTGGGGACTCTCCGTATCGGCGTCGTTCGCAAGTACACCCGCCGGGCCCCGTCGAGGGTCAGTCACCGAAACCATGAAGGAGTCGACTGGTCGGCCGACCACTCTTGGAGATTCGTATGAAGTCAGTTCTCCCCGGTTTCAAAGGTGCGCAGCACATCGGCGGCGACGCTCACGGCAATGGTCGCGGGCTCCTTGCCGGTGATGTCGGCCAGCCCGATCGGGGTCTTGATCCGGTCGATGGTGGCGTCGTCGTGGCCGCCCTCGGTGGCGAGGCGTTTGCGGAACCGCACCCACTTCGCCGCCGACCCGATCAGCCCGATGGAGCCGAGATGGGTGGTGCGCAAGGCGGCGTCGCACAGAGCGGCGTCCTCGGCGTGATCATGGGTCATGATCAGGATGTGGGTGCCGCGCGGCAGCTCCTCCAGCACCTCCTCGGGCAGCAGCGGCGTGTGATGCACGTGCACCTGCGCCACCGCGTCTGCCAACACGTCGAGCCGCTCCTTGGTGAGGACGTCGGAGCGGGTGTCGATCAGATGGAGGTCGAGGTCCTGACGTGCCAGGATGCGCGCCAGTTCGAGACCGACGTGCCCGACACCGAAGATCGCCACCGCCCTCACCACCGGCAGTGGTTCGAGCAGCACCGAGACCGTGCCGCCGCAGCACTGCACGCCATGCTGGTTGGTCACCTTGTCGTTCAGGGCGAACTCCATCAGCTCCGGCTCCGGCCTGGACGCGGCGATCATCTCCCGGGCCCGGTCGATCGCGACGGCCTCGACGTTGCCGCCGCCGATCGAGCCCCATGTCTCGGTCTGCCCCACGACGAGCTTCGCACCGGCGTCACGCGGGGCATGGCCGCGCACGGTCGCGACGGTCACCAGGACGCCGGTCTCCCGGCGTGCCCGCAACCGTGCGACCGCGGCGATCCATGTCATGTCAGACACCGCTCAGCGCTTCGGCGTCGGTCCTGACCTGGCCGGCAGCGTTCTTACGGGCCTCCTGGATCGCCCAGTACACCGCTTCCGGCGTCGCGGGCGAGGCCAGATCGACGCTGATGCCGCTCGGCCCGAACGCGGCGGCGGCCTGCCGCAGCGCCTCGCGCACCGAGAACGCCAGCATCAGCGGAGGCTCACCCACGGCCTTGGAGCCGTAGACCGCGCCCTCCTCCGTGGCGTTCTCCAGCAGCGTGACGTTGAACTCCTCCGGCATCTCGGAGAAGCTCGGCAGCTTGTACGTGCTCGCCGCCTGGGTCTGTAGCCGTCCGCGGTTCGGCCCGTCGCCGGTGTCCCAGCGCAGGTCCTCCAGCGTCAGCCAGCCCGCGCCCTGCACGAAGCCGCCCTCGACCTGACCGATGTCGATCAACGGGGAGAGGCTTTCGCCGACGTCGTGCACGATGTCCACCCGCCGGATGCGGTACGCACCGGTGAAGCCGTCGACCTCCACCTCGGTCGCGGCGGCGCCGTAGGCGAAGTACTTGAACGGCGTGCCGCGGAAAGACTTCGCGTCCCAGTGCAGCCCCTCGGTCCGGTAGAACCCGGCCGCCGACAGCTGCACCCGCTGGAAGTACGCGGTGTGCACCAGGTCGTCCCAGGCCAGCTCCTTGTCGCTGCCCAGGGCGCGCGCGACGCCCTCGACGATGCGTACGTCGGATGCGTTCGTACCCAGCTGGGAGGCGGCCACCTGTAGCAGCCGCTCGCGCAGCTGCTCGCAGGCGTTCTTGACGGCCCCACCGTTGAGGTCCGCGCCGGCGCTGGCGGCGGTGGCGGAGGTGTTGGGCACCTTGTCGGTACGCGTCGGGGCGAGGCGGACCTTGCGCAGCGGGATGCCCAGGGTGGTCGCGGCCACCTGGATCATCTTGGTGTGCAGGCCCTGGCCCATCTCGGTGCCGCCGTGGTTGATCAGGACGGAGCCGTCCTTGTAGATCAGCACCAGCGCACCGCCCTGGTTGAAGGCGGTGAGGTTGAACGAGATACCGAACTTGATGCCGGTGATCGCGAGCGCCCGCTTGGTGTGCGGGTGCGCGGCGTTGAACGCGGCGATCTCGCGCCCCCGGTCGGTGATGCCGGCGTTCTCCTGGACCTGGTGCCAGACGGTGGAGATCCGGTCGGCCTGGGTGACCGGTTGACCGTACGGCGTCGTCTGGCCCTGGTCCGGCTGGTAGAAGTTGCGCTCGCGCAGCTCCATGGGGTCGAGGCCGAGCCGCGGCGCGACGCGGCCCAGGATGTCCTCGATCACCAGCATGCCCTGCGGTCCGCCGAAGCCGCGAAAGGCGGTGTTGGAGACCGTGTTGGTCTTGGCGATGCGACCGGCGACACGCGCGTTGGGGATCCAGTACGTGTTGTCGATGTGGCACAGCGCGCGGGCCAGCACCGGCTCGGACAGGTCCAGGCTCCAGCCGCCGTCCGCGGTCAGCGTGGCGTCGAGGGCCTGGATACGGCCGTCGGCGTCGAAGCCGATCTTCCACGAGGCGTGGAAGCCGTGCCGCTTGCCGGACATGGTCAGGTCCTGCGTCCGGTTGAGCCGGAAGCGGACCGGGCGGCCGGTCAGCCTGGCGCCGAGCGCGGCGACGGCCGCGAACCCGTGCGGCTGCATCTCCTTGCCGCCGAAGCCGCCGCCCATCCGCAGGCACTGCACGGTCACCTCGTGAGCGGGCACACCGAGCACATGGGAGACGATCTCCTGGGTCTCCGACGGGTGCTGGGTGCTGCTCTGGATGAAGATCTGCCCGTTCTCGTCGACCTGGGCGAGTGCCGCGTGGGTCTCCAGGTAGAAGTGCTCCTGGCCGGCGAACTGGAACTCGCCGGTGAACACGTGCGCGGAGTCGGCGAAGCCGGCGTCGATGTCGCCGGTCTCCATCAGCGGCCTGGCACCGTGGTAGCTCTCGGCCGCCATGGCGTCCTCCAGCGTGATCAGCGCGGGCTGCTCGTCGAGCTCCACCTCGACGGCCGCGGCACCGAGCCGGGCCGCCTCGAGGTTCTCACCGAGCACCCAGGCCACCGCGTGGCCGTGGAACATGACCTCGTCGGGGAAGAGCGGCTCGTCGTGCTTCATGCCGGCATCGTTGACGCCGGGCACGTCGGCACCGGTCAGCACACGGACCACGCCGGGCACGTCCAGCGCGGGCCCGGTGTTCAGCTTGGTGATCCGGCCGTGGGCCTTCATGACCTGCACCGGGTAGGCGTGCAGCACGTCCTTGGTGCGGTGGATCAGGTCGTCGGTGTAGAGCGCGGTACCGGTGACGTGCAGGACAGCGCTCTCGTGCGGCATCGAGACGCCGACGGCTGACTTCTCGGGGCGCTCTGACAAATGGCTCATGACGACACCGCCTCGGTGGTTTGCGCGTGCAGCTTCAGCAGGCTCTGGCCGAGCATCGCGGAGCGGTACTCGGCGCTGGCGCGGTGATCGTTCATCGGCGTGCCCTCGGCCCGCAGCAACCGGGCCGCTGCCTCGACGGTCTCCGCCGCCCACGCCCTGCCCTCCAGGGCCGCCTCGGTGGCGAGGGCGCGGATCGGGGTGGCGGCCACGCCGCCCAGGCCGATCCGTGCCTTGCGGACGATCCCGTCCTCGATGTCGAGCGCGAAGGCGACCGCCACGCTGGAGATGTCGTCGAAGCGCCGCTTGGCGATCTTGTGGAAGGCCGCGACCGGCGACAGCGGCAGCGGGATGCGCACCGCGCGGATCAGCTCGCCGGGACGGCGCACGCTCTGCCGGTAACCGGTGAAGTAGTCCGCCAGTGGGACCTCGCGCTCGCCGTCGGCGTCGGCGAGCACCAGCGATGCCTCAAGGGCGAGCAGCACCGGCGGGCTGTCACCGATGGGCGATCCGGTACCCAGGTTGCCGCCGAGGGTCGCACCGTTGCGGATGAGCCGGGATGCGAACTGCGGGAACAGCTCTGCCAGCAGCGGGACGCTGCCGTCGAGGCGGCGTTCGATCTCGGTGAGCGTCAGCGCCGCCCCGATCTCGATGGAACCGGATTCGACCCGAATTTCCCGCAATTCGGGAAGGCGGTCGACGGCGATCACGCAATCCGCCCGGCGGAAACGGATGTTCACCTCCACGCCCCAGTCGGTGGAGCCGGCGACCACCACCGCGTCGGGCCGCTCGCGCAGCACCTGAAGCGTTTCGGCCAGGGTGCTCTTCCGCAGGAACGTGCTGTCGTCCCGGGCGTATTCGGTGGCAACCGGTGCGGGCGGGGACTGCTCACGGCGCTGCGCCAGCGGGTCCTCGTCGCTGGGTTCCCCCACGGCGAACGCGGCATCGCGAATCGGGCGATAACCGGTGCAGCGGCACAGGTTTCCGCTCAGCGCGTGCAGGTCGAAACCGTTTGGACCGTGCTCGGCGTCGGCGCTTTCGGTCGAGTCGGCGCTTTTGGTCGAATCCGCGCCGTCGGCCGAGTCCGCGTGCGCGCAGCGGCCCGGCCGGTAGTACTCCGCGGCCATGCTGCAAACGAATCCCGGTGTGCAGTAACCGCACTGGGAGCCGCCGCGGACCGCCATCTCCTCCTGCACCGGGTGCAGGGCGGGCGGCGTGCCGGGTTCGCCGACGGTGGCGAGACCTTCGGAGGTGATGATCTCCTGACCGTCGAGCGCCGCGGCCGGGACCAGACAGGCGTTGACCGCCACCCAGTCGGTGGGCTTGTTCACCCCGGGACGGGCCACCAGGACCGAACAGGCGCCGCATTCACCCTCGGCGCAGCCCTCCTTGGTGCCGGTGAGGCCGCGCTCGCGCAGAAAATCCAGCACTGTGGTGTGGGGCGCAGCCGGTGAGATCGGTGTTTCTTTCCCGTTGACCGTGATCCGCGCCTCTGTCATGACAGGCCTTCGTTTCGGTGCGTGATCGATCGATTCATCATGTTCGCCAATTTCAGGCAGCTTTCTGTGTTCAGGCGCGCCACATAAGGGGAGCGGGCGCAAAATGGCACGCATCAGCGACGTGCCGGAAGGTGGTGACGGGAAACCCGGAATGTGCCACGGACGGGCACATCAGAACGGCGTACTCAGCTGCCGTGCGCGATCCGACCCGGAACCCAGACCGTGCGCTGGGCGAGGCGACCAAGATCAGAGCTGGTGTTCATCCGCTGGTCGCCTCCTTTCGGTGATTATGGGTCGACGTTTACCGCAAATTAGTGGCCGGGGCCACCGCGGTCAAGGGGGCCGGCCCGGTGGGCGGTGGCGGCACCCTCGGGGAGGGGGCGCACTCGGCGGTGTACCGGCCGGCAGCCGGCATCGGCCCGGACGCCGGCGATCCGCGACTGGGCGCCGCAGCGAGTGCCGCTCGCCGAGTTGTCCGCGAACTCCCCCGGGATTGTCCTTGATCGGTAACGGACGCATCCCGTGACCGCCGCCCCTCGTCCTGACAGTTGGTCGCGGGATGACCAAGGAAATCGGCGAGGAACTGCGTGGAAGCGGGGCGGACATGGCACGGCACGGCGGCGGGCGGGGATGGTACGGCAAGGTGCTCGGCGCGGCGTTCGGGGTGACGCTGCTCGCCGCCGGTGCGTCGATGTGGACCGCGCAGGCAGGTGCCGCGGGCGGCTCGTCGCCGAAGGCGACCGCGTCGGCCACGCCGGGCAGCGAGGTCGAGCCGGTCGCGGTGACCATCGCGCACGCCTCGGACGCGGGGGCGCGCGGCGTCAACATCACCATCGACGACGGCCCCGACCCCGTATGGACCCCCCAAGTGCTGGACGTGCTGCGGGAGTACGGGGTGAAGGCCACGTTCTGCATGGTGGGGATGCAGGCGCAGGCCCACCCGGACCTCGTGAAGAAGGTGGTCGCGGCCGGGCACCGGCTGTGCGACCACTCGGTGTCGCACGACACCACCATGGACAAGCAGTCCGAGACCTACCAGAAGCAGCAGATCCTCGACGCCGAACGCATGATCACCGAGGCGTCCGGTGGCGTACGGCCGATGTACTACCGAGCGCCCGGCGGAGCCTTCACCCCCTACAGCCGCACGCTCGCCGCCTCCCACGGCATGCGCCCGCTGGGCTGGAACGTGGACACCGAGGACTTCGAGCAGCCGGGCACGGACGCCATCGTCGCCACCGTCGAGCGCGAGCTGCCGGGCGGGCCGACGGTCCTCTTCCACGACGCGGGCGGCGACCGCTCCCAGACCGTCGAGGCCCTGCGCCGGATCCTCCCCCGGCTCAAGGAGCAGGGCTACTCCTTCGGCTTCCCGGTGCGCTGAGCCCGAAGCGTCCCCGGTGCCGGAAAAGTGCTTCAGTCCTACGATGACAAGTGGGCCGGTGCACCCTCACGTGCCAGGGAGCAGCATGATCCGTTCAGCCGACATCCGCGAGTGGCGCAACCATGACGTGGTCGACCTGAAGCAGCGCAAGATCGGCATGCTCGAAGCGATCTATGTGGACACCGCCACGGACCAGCCCGCCATGGCCACGGTCCGGACCGGTCTGCTCAGCCGCCAGCGGCTGGTCTTCGTCCCCCTCGACGAGGCGGTCCTCGGGCCGGGCTACGTCAAGGTCCCGTACGCCAAGGGGCAGGTACGCCAGGCCCCTTCGATCGGTACGGACGACGTACTGCCCGCCGAACAGGAGGAAGCGATCTTCCGGCACTACGACATGACGTACCAACCGGGTGCCAACGGCGAACGCCAGCTCGCGCGCCGCTGACCACCCACACGCGGCAAAGGAGGCGTCCGGGTGATGGTGCTCTTCCTGCTGCTCGTCCTCGTGGCCGTCGTACTGGGCATCATCGGCGCGGCAGCGGACGGCCTGGGCTATCTGCTGGCCATCGGCATCGTGCTCTTCGTGGCCGATGTGGCCTTCATCGCGGTGCGAGGGTTCCGGCGTACCGGGCGGCGTCCCATCCGCTGACACCGGCTCTCACCGCAAGCGGCCCGGTCCAGGATGATGGCCGCCATGCACATCCGCATCGACGCCGTCGACCTGCCCGGCCTCACCCGGCCCGCCTCCGCCGACGGCGGAGTCCCCGCGTACGGCAACATCCACGTCGCCGTGCAACGCCGCGACCGTCCGGCCGAACTCCTCGATCCACAGCCCGGTGACGCACCGGCCGCGACATGGACACTGGAGTGCACCGCGAGCGCCTCGCCGACCGGCACCGAGGTCAAAGGCCCCTACGTGCAGGACCGTCTGGGCCGACGGTTCATCTACCTGTCGTGGGGCACGGTCGACGAGTCGGGCACCTTCTCGATGTTCCGCCGCGCCAAGCTCATGCTCGACGTCATTCCCGCCGACGTACTCGCCGCCGCCGCACGCGACGGCCTGCTGCTCGGACGCCTCGGCCTGACCGACGCGCAGGGCGGCCCCCTGTGCGCACGCGTCGAGCCCCCGCACATCACCTGGACCGCGGCACGCGCCGGCTAGCAGAGGCGGCGCAGGCCCACCCATGCATCACCGTCGTCCGGCCCGCGACGACGACCTACCTGGCCCTGCGCAGCGTCTGGGCCAACAGCAGGGCGCCCCCGGTCGCTGCCCCTACCGCTCCCACGGCCAGGAAACCGCGAGAGGAACGCCAGGACAGCACCGACCACCGCGACTGCGCGGAGAACAACGATCCGGTACTCAGCCACGCCCCGGTGGAGATCAGCGACAGGGAGGAACCGATCGAGCCGACCGAGAGGGCACTTCCGATCGAGCCGACCGACAGGGCCGAACCCACGGATCCCACGGACAGCACCGAACCCACTGAGCCGATCGACAACACGGAGTCCTGCGACCACAGCGACAGCACCGAACCAGAGGCGTCACGACGAACCGACCGTACGGACTGCTTTGTCATGAGGCCATCTTGCCCGCCGCCGCTCCGTCTCGGGTGGTTGTGGGCGTGTCTGGTCATGACCATGCTGTTACGCTCCCCCCACGTGCGTGGGGGGAGCGGCCGGGGGGCCGGGGGAATGCCAGGGCGTTGCCGTATGTCCCGCCATGCTTCTTCTTGCCCTTTCAGGAGGAACGGTGGCACGACTCGGCACCCGGGCGGCACGTACCGCGGCCGTCCTGGCGACGGCGCTGACGCTCAGCCTCCCGCTTGTCGCCCTACCGTCCGCGGCGGCAGCCGCTCCGCAGTCGGCCGCCGTGGCAGGGGAGTCGGTACTGCCCGCCGCCCCGCGTGCCGTCCCCAGGGCGACGCAGATCCTCACCGCGGGGACCAGCGGCTTTCTCTGGGTTCAGGAGGGCGACGACCGGCTGCTGTGGACGGACTACGCCACCGGCGCCACGACCGCGTTGGAGCAGCGGCTGGACGTCCCGGTGCAGTACGACATCGACAGCGGCTACTTCGTGTCGGCCGCGTCCTTCAAGACCGGGTACTACGGGGCCGGTTCCGACACCGTGGCCCTGTACTCCGAAGAGGCCGCGCAGGTCACCCTCCTCAAGGGCGGCGGCACGGCGGTCGTGCCGGTGCCCGAGTACCACACCTACCAGGGCACCTTCGGCGACGCGGTCCTCACCAGCCACAACGGAACAGGCGCGTACCGGCTGTGGCGCGTCCAGGACGGGGGCGAGGTCACCGGGACGTCCGTGACCGGGCTGCCGGACGGCGCGGGCGGCATCCAGGTCGAGGACGGCGACGCGCGTTCCGTCATCGTCAAGTACAGCACCGGCGCGAGCGACGAGGGCTGGGGCCGCTGGGGCATCGTCGACCTCGCCACCGGCGCCTTCAGCGCGCTGCCCGACCGCGACGGCACAGCGGACGGCTATGACACGACCGGCTTCCGCCTCGGCGCCGACTCCGTGCTGCGGCTGCGGACCGGGCGCGGCAAGGCGGACCTGTACGACCGCGACGACCTGTCCGCCGCGCCCCGTACCTTCGAGACGGGCTCCCTGACCTACCAGGCCTCGTACGGGATCGTCGGCGACAGGCTGCTCGGCGTCGAACCGGTGTCGCCGGGCGACAACAAGTACCGGGGCCAGCCGCTGTTCGCCCTCACGTCCGACGGCACGGACACCGACCTGGCCAAGGTCATGGACCCGGCTGCCCACGGGATCGTGCAGGCGCCGGACGGCTCCGTCCTCGTGGCGGGCGCAGAGCAGTACGTCGAGCAGGGCGACCTCGACTGGGGCGTGTACCGAGTCGCCCGCGCCGCCGACGGCTCGGTCACCCGCAGCCGGCTGACCTCCGTGCAGCCGATGCCCGCGACGGTCCGCGGACTCGCGCTCGGCAGCGGCATCCTCACCACGGCCGACAACAGCACGCTGTACGAGCCGAACACGATCCTCGGCGCCTACCGCAGTTCCTGGCTCACCACGAGCGGCACCCCGGGCGTCGCCAAGGCCTCTGTGGACGGCCTGGTCAGCGGTTGGGACGGCGACTGCACCGGCAGCGACACCGGCTGCATCCGGATGTTCGCCGACGGCACCGGCCACCACGGCCGCCAGGACGCCACCGAGTCCGACCTGACCATGCTGCGCACCAACGGCACGACCACCTGGGGCCCGACCCTCGACACGGGCGACGACAGCCCTTACCTCAAGGACCTCTCCGGGCGGTACGCGGTCGTCGACGGCGCCGCGTCCGGCTACCAGTACATCGGCGAGTTCGCCGACGGTGCTGCGGGCAAGGTCCTGCAGAAGCGCGACCGGGTCGCCGCGGCCGTCTGGGGCAACACCCTGTGGAGCGCCGCGGCCACCGGAGGCAAGGTCACGGCCACCCGGCTCCCGTCCGGCACCGCCGTGGAGTCCTTCACCACCCGCAACGGCTGCACTCCGTCCAGCGTCCAGGCCGTGGGCCGCTGGGTGTACTGGGTCTGTGTGGACGCCTGGGGCGATGTCCAGGGCTCGGGCGTCTACGACCGTACGGCCAAGCGCACCGCCACCGCGCCGGCGAGCAGGGTCCTCCTCGGTGACGGCTATCTCGTCGAGCGCGTCGGCGGCATCCAGTCGGTCAGCGGGCTGAACCTCATCGACCTGCACAACGGACTGCCGTCCAGCGGCGATCACACGGATCTGCCGAGCCGCAAGCTCGCCGCCTGGACCGACATCGGCCAGGACAACCTCAGGGTTGGCCTGAACTGGACCGTCGACCGCTTCGGCGGCGGCGTCGCCTACGCCGACCGCGAGCAGCGCGTCCACCTCGTGCCGACCGGCGTCCCGGCGTCCGCGCTGACGGCGATCGACTCCACGGTCACCCCCAAGTCCGCGAGCTGGTCCGGCACTTGGTGGCTGTCCAAGCCGGCCGCCGCCTGGCAGGTGACCGTCAGGAACAAGGCGTCCGGCACCACCGTGCGCACCCTGACCGGCTCGGCCGCCCGGGGTCTCCTCACGGCCGCCTGGGACGGCAAGGACTCCGCGGGCCGCCTCGTCACCAACGGCACGTACACCTGGACGCTCACCGCCCAGCCCGCCGACGGCCAGGGCGCCGCCCTCACCCTCTCCGGCACCGTCAAGGTGACGGCCGGAGCGGCGGCACCGCGCGACCACGCGGGCAGGGACGGCGTCGGCGACGTGCTCACCCTCAACTCCTCCGGCGCCCTCACCGTCCATCGCGGCACCGGCACGGGCACGCTGGGCAGCAAGGTCTCCGGCGCCGGCTGGCCGAGCACCGCGAGGTTCGTGCCGTTCGGCGACCTCAGTGGCGACCGCTGCAACGACGTCCTGGTCCGGCCGAGCAGCGGCGCCCTCCGTGCCTATCGCCCGGCCTGCGGTACGGCGCCGACGCCCTCGACGCCGTACACCACCCTCGCCGGCTCCGGTTGGAACCAGTACGACGCGCTGACCTCGCCGGGTGACCTGAGCGGTGACGGCCGCCCGGACCTGATCGCCCGCAACGCCTCGACCGGCACGGTCTACCTGTACAAGGGGACCAGCGCGGACAAGCTGTCGGCGCGAGTGAAGCTGTACGACAACTGGAAGACGTACAAGAAACTCGTCGGGGCCGGTGACCTGAACGGCGACGGCATCGGCGATCTGCTCGCCCAGGAGAAGTCGAACAACCTGTACCGGTACGACGGCACCGGCCGCGGCACGTTCAAGGCGCGTGTGAAGGTGTTCTCGAACTGGGGCGCTTCCTACAACGCGGTCGTCGGAGTCGGCGACATCACGGGCGACGGCAGGACGGACCTCGTCTCGCGCGACACCAGCGGCAACCTGTACCGCAACAGCGGTAACGGCAAGGGGTCGTTCGGCGGCCGTACGAAGATCGCGACGGGCTGGCAGGGGTACAAGGCCGTCGTCTGAGGCACATCGAGAGGCGGTTCCGTCTCAGGAACGCGTGTGCTGTGCGTCGGCCGGCTCTCCGGGCAGCCACTGAAGGGCGAACCAGAGTTCCATGCGGACGCCGGGGTCCTGGAGGTCGACGTCGAGGAGGTCGGCGACGCGGGCCAGGCGGTGGCGGACGGTGTTGCGGTGTACCTGAAGGGTCGCTGCGGTGCGGTCCCAACTGCCGTGGAGAGTCAGCCAGGTGCGCAGGGTGTCGACGAGGACCGGGGCCCCTGGTGCGCCCGCCCGGTCCAGCGGGGCGAAGCGCGTGCGGGCCAGTTCCCTGGCGTCGGCGGGGGAGACGAGCGCGTGGACGGTGAGGGCGTCGGGGGTGTGGACGACGGCGGGTGCCCCGGCGGCGATCGCGCGTTGCAGGGCGCGTTCGGCCTGGGTGTCGGCGTGCGGCAGGTCGTGCGCGGACGCGGGTGCGCTGAAACCGAGAACCCACCCGAGGTCGGCCGCCTGGTCGGGGACGCTCGGCCGGGCGTCGGGGGCGCTGGGCACCAGTGCCTTCAGGTGGGGGCCGTCCATGTGCACGTACGGCGTACCCAACAGGGTTGCCAGCGCTGCCAGTTGGGCGGGATCACCGTCGTTCTGCGGCGCTGCCGCGGACCCCGCGGGCAGGTGCCGGCCGTGCACCACCGTCCAGTGCCGGCCCCTCGCCCCGCCGGCGGGCACGAGGGCGGGCGCGACCTCGGCGGGCGTCGCCCCGAGCATGAGCCGGACCAGCGCGCCGACGCTGTGGGTGTCGGTGCTCAGGGCGTGCCGCGGGCTGGTGAGCAGGGCCAGCAGGACCGTCGCCGTACTGGTCACCTGGCGGTGCACGACGGTGGGGGCCGTGGTGGCGGCCTGTCCGAGGGCCAGCGCCGCGGTGACGCCGTCCGCACCGGGGAGGGTGTGGACGGTCAGGTGCAGCTCATGGCCGGGGCCGCTCCCCTGGTCCGGGTGAACCCCTCCCGGATGGTGAGCCGCTGCCGCCGTCGGACGCCCGCCCCGCAGCAGCGTGCGTCCGGTGAGTTCGCGGAGGGCCTGCCGAGCGGCAGGTGATGCGGGACGGCGGCCCGCGGAGAAGAGTTCGATGCCCTGGGCGTCGTACAGCACGGACCAGGCCCCGGTGTGGTCCGCGAGCCGGCTGAGAACGGCCCGGAGGGCGTCCGGGCGGGCGGCCGCCGAGGCGAGCGCGGACTGCGCCCGGGAGATCTCCCGCAACTCGCGGTTGCGGGCTTCGGCGATCGCCGCGTACGTGGCCTGTCCGACGGCGACGAAGGGCGTGCCCGGTGGCAGCCGCAGCAGGGGCAGGCCGTGCCGGTCGCAGGCGCTGACGAGTTCGGGCGGCACCTCCGGGTGCACGGGGGCGACGCCGAAGCCGAGCGCGGCCACACCGGCGGAGGCGACCCGCCGTACGTATGTGTCGACGCCGTCCGCGTCGTCGGGGAGCCGTACCCCCGCGGTGAGGAGAAGTTCGCCGCCGACGAGGTAGGGCGTCGGATCCTCGATCTCCGTGGTGCCGACCGCACCGACCAGGCGGTCGGCGGCAGCCGGACCGGCCACCTGGCTGAGGCCCAGTCCCGGGTCGTCGAGCAGCACGCCGAGGCGCACGGACGGCTGCTCGGTCGTGGCGGATTCATCCAATGAGCGTCTCCATATTGGACAGAAACGGCACTTCAGCACCAGTACACCCCGTGGCTACGGTCATGTCACCCCCCACCCCTGAAAGGACCCCGATGACCGCCCCCACCCCCCACGTCGAGGAGCTGCGGCTGCGCCGCGAACTCGCCGCGGTGTACCGCCTCGTGGCGCACTTCCGGATGACGGATCTGATCTTCACGCACATCTCGGTCCGGCTCCCCGGCCCGGAGCACCACTTCCTGATCAACCCCTACGGCCTGCTCTTCGAGGAGATCACCGCCTCGAACCTGGTCAGGATCGACCTCACCGGCAACCCCGTCGGGGAGACCCCCCACCCCGTCAACCCGGCCGGCTTCGTCATCCACAGCGCGATCCACTCCGCCCGGCCCGACGCCCACTGCGTCCTGCACACCCACACCCGGGCGGGCTGCGCGGTCGCCGCCCAGGAGGAGGGCCTGCTCCCGCTCAACCAGATCTCCATGGAGTTCTACGGCAGGCTCGGCTATCACGCCTACGAAGGCGTCGCCCTCAATCTCGCCGAGCAGCGGCGGCTCGTCAGCGACCTCGGCGACCACCCGGCGATGATTCTTCGCAACCACGGCCTGCTGACCGTGGGCGAGACCCCCGCCCGGGCGTTCCTGCGCATGTACTACCTGGACAAGGCCTGCGAGATCCAGACCACCGCCGCAGCCGGCGGCGCGAAGCTCGTCCTCCCCGACCCCGAGGTCCGCGAGCTCACCGCACGCCAGCTGGCGGGCGAGGACCACGGCTCCGACCTCCAGGACGACAAGGCGTACGACCTCGCCTGGTCGGCACTGCTGCGGCTCGTGGAACGCATCGCCCCTGACTACAAGGACTGAGCCTGTCCCCCGTGCGAGCTACGCGCAGGTGTCCACCGTGTGGTGACGATTCCGGGCCGACGGATCCGTAGCTTTTCCCTCGGCCGCGGCGTTCCGGTCGCGGACCCGGAATCAACCCTTCGGCGCGCGTTCTCCTTTCGGCGCCCGATGTCTCTTACGGGGAGCAATCATGATCAATGGCAGGCTGCCTGCTGTCGTCGTCACGCTGACCTGCGCCGTGTCCGGTCTGGGGCTCGTCGGCTGCGAGGAATCGTCGAAGGCCGGCTCGGACGCGTCCGCCGAAAGGACAACCGCCGCTGGGAACAAGGCGGCTGACGAGGACTTGCTCACCGGCACCAGGAAGATCACGGTCGACGGCCGGTCGGTGAACGTGTCCTGTTCCGGCAGCGCGGCGGACGGCAGGCCGGCCGTCGTGCTGGTGGCCGGTGGCGGCGACGGGCTGGAGAAGATGGCCGGGATTCAAGAGACCCTGAGCAAGAAGAACCGGGTCTGTTCCTACGACCGGCTCGGCGAAGGCGCCAGCGATCAGCCCGATGGGCCCCAGACCCTGGAGAGCACCGGAAAGGTGCTGACCGCGGTGATCGATCGCGCTGCCGGGGACGGTCCGGTCGTCCTGGCCGGGCATTCGCTGGGCGGGCTGATCGCCGCCCGGTACGCCCCCGACCATCAGGACAAGGTCAAGGGCCTGGTCCTGATGGACGCCACCTCGCCGACGCAGAGCGCCGACCTCAACAAGGGGATCCCCCAGTCGGCCACCGGCCCGGCGGTCGAACTGCGGGAGCAGACCCTCGCGATCCTGCACGGCGGGAAGCCGGAGCGGCTCATGGTCCCCGACGGGAAGGTCCGGTCCGCCGGGGACATCCCGGTGGAGGTGATCCAGCACGGACAGCAGTACCTCGCGCAGGTGCCCGACTACGGGCCGGGCCTGGAGCGGGCGTGGACCGAGGGCCAGCGCAAGTGGCTCGCGGTCTCCGGCAGCAGCAAGCTGAGCACCGCCAAGAACAGCGGGCACTACATCTACGTCGACCAGCCCGACGTCGCCGTCCGGGCGATCGAGCGCGTCACCTCGCAGGCGGCGGACCGCGGGTAGGCCCGTCAGGTCACCAGGCCGTGGCGGTAGGCGTAGACGACGGCCTGGACGCGGTCGCGGAGATCGAGTTTGGCGAGCATGCGGGAGACGAAGGTCTTGACGGTCTCCTGGCTGATCACCAGGGCCGCGGCGATCTCGCTGTTGGACAGGCCCTCCGCGATCAGGCGCAGGACCTCCAGCTCGCGCGGCGTCAGCGGAATGCCGCGCGGGGTGCTCTCGGCGGGCCGGATGCGGGCGGCGTACTTGCCCACGAGTTGCCGCGTCACTTCGGGGTCCAGCAGGGCCGCGCCCGCGCCCACGGTGCGGATCCCGTGGAGCAGTTGGGCGGGCGGTGCGTCCTTGAGCAGGAACCCGCTCGCTCCCGCGCGCAGCGCCTCGTAGACGTACTCGTCCAGGTTGAACGTGGTCACCACGAGCACCTTGACCGGATGCGGTACTCCGGCACCGGCCAGTCGGCGGGTGGCCTCGATGCCGTCCAGCACGGGCATGCGTACGTCCATCACCACGACGTCCGGGTGCAGCCTGCCGGCGAGATCGACCGCGGCCCGTCCGTCCCCGCACTCGCCCGCCACCTCCAGGTCGGGCTGGGCGTCGATGATCGTCACCAGTCCGGTGCGGACCAGCATCTGGTCGTCGCAGACGAGGACCCTGAGCGGCTCGGTCACGCCGGGCTCCCGGCAGGTATCCGGGCCCGTACGACGAAGCCGCCGTCCGTCCGCGCGCCCGCGCTGAAGTCGCCGCCCAACACGTCGACCCGTTCGCGCAGACCGGCCAGGCCCCGCCCGCCCCCGCCCGGGGACGCGGTCCGGGAGCCGGAGCCGTCCGTGCTGACCTCCACGGTGATCTCCCTTGCGCCGTGGTGCACTTGCACCGAGGTGCGGCTGCCGTGAGCGTACTTGAGGGCATTCGTCAGGGCTTCCTGCACCACCCGGTAGGCCACCAGGTCGGCGCTGCCGGTCGACGTCGCCGGCCTGCCCTCCTCCGTGAACTCCACCGGCTGCCCGGCCCGGCGGGTCTGCTCCACGAGCGTGCGCAGCCTGCCGACCGTCGGCGTCCTGGCCTCGACACCGTGGTCGGGGTTGAGCAGATCCAGCAGATGCCGCAGGTCGGTGATGGCCTGCCGGCCGGTGTCGGTCACCGCCGTCAGCGACTGATCGAGGCGGTCGGGCGCGGCCGTCAGATAGCGTGCCGCCTCGGCCTGCACGACCATCGCGGTCACGTGGTGGGTCACCACGTCGTGCAACTCGCGGGCAATCCGGGTGCGTTCGGCGGCACGGGTGTCCTCGGCGATCCGACGGCGGCGCTCGGCCTCCAGTGACCGGGTGTAGCGCAGCCAGGCGCCCATGCCCCACGGGAGGGCCAGCGCCACGTAGTACAGCACGAACTCGGCCGGCGACTCGGCGCCCGCACCGAGCCGGTGTAGCGCGACCGCCAGCGGCACGAACGCCACGGAGAAGACCAGCACCGTGGCCCGCCGGTGCCGCTCCAGATGAGCCCCCGCGCTCATCAGCGCGACGGCCACCGCGGTGCCGGCGAACGAGTGGTAGCCGCGAAGCTGGTCGGCGGCGAAGCCGAGCGACACCAGCGTGAGACAGACGGCCGGCCACCGCCGGCGCACGGCGAGCGGGAAGCACTGGAGCGCGACGGCCACGACGGCCAGAGCGTCGAAGGGGCGGGCCGGTACGCCGCCCAGGTCCGTCCCGTGGTTCTGGAACGACGGGACGAGCGACCCGGCGAAGATCAGCAGCCCCAGCGGCAGATCCCGGACCGTTGCATCCAACCGCTGCCACAGCTCCGGGACCCGCGGAGAACCGATCACCGGGAGAGCGTAGCGGGAGCGGCGGACCGGACAGCGTGCCGGTCGGCGCGACGGCGGGCCACCCACAGGAGGGCCCGGTTCAGCGACCCGGTCCTGGCACCGTGAACGCTGCCGGGCCGGTGGGCAGTTGCACCGTGTACTGGCTCAGGTAGGTGTCGAGGTAGGGCGAGCGCTCGGGGTCGGACAGTCCTGCTTCGGCGGCGGTGTGCCTCAGTCGGAGAAGGGAACGGCATCGGCGGCGGACGTGTGCCAGCTGGTGACGATCGGCTTGTCGACGACGAACGATCCGACGTTCAGGGACACCGGGTTGGGGTCGCTGTTGGAGACGGAGACGATGAGGCTGTCCAGCTCCTTGCCGCCGTTCTCCTTGGTGGTCTTCGGGTTCACACCGGCGTAGGCGGTGACCCCATCGCGCAGCGTGATCTCCTGACCCGCGGACTGCTCCGCGGGCGCGGCGGCCGTGCCGTCCGATCCGAAGGCCACGACCGGCAGCGCGGCGGGCAGGACGCAGGTGATGCCGGACTTGGCCTCGGCCTTGATCAGGTAGTAGCCGCCCGCCTGGGTCTCAGAACTCACGCTCCAGGAGATGTCGTTGGTCCCACAGCTCTGCCCGTAGCCGGTCTTGTCTCCGGCCGTGTCGCCGCCGCCCGTACCGGAAGACTTCGAAGGGTCGGAACCGGTGCTTGAGACGTTCTTGTCCGCACCCTCGCCGCCGCTGGGCGCCGTCGTGCTTGCCTGGCCGGTTGCCCCCGAGGAGTCCGACGCCGACGACTTGTCATCGCCCCCGCACGCTGTCATCAGCAGGCTCGCGCCGAACACGGCGGTGACGGCAAGGGCGGTGCGCAGACGACGGTCCATTTCGGAATTCCTTCCAAGGTGACAGTTGCGGGGCACCAGTTGCTCGGCACCGCGCGTTGACGATCACCAAGACGACCACTCCTGACCGCGGGTTCATGCCGTCTCACGTCCAGGACACCGCTGTCACGCGCCTGTGACACGGCGGTGATGCCAAAGGGAGGGGTGGGTTATCGGTTGATTCCTGATTCCAAAAACCCACGAATTACACTCAAGTTACCCGTAGGTTTCTCCTGACTTATTTCAAACTCCTTAGTAGAACTCGTTCCGATTGAGGAAGAGGAAGGAGATCTACATGGACACCAGACCCGACAGTACGCTGCAAGGGAGAAGTTTATCTCGACGTCGATTCGTTGGAGGAACTGGTTCTATTTTTGGCGCCGCCGCTCTGGGTGCATTCGGAGTGCCGACCGCCGCAGCACTGCCCCGTGAGGCCGACGTCATCGAACCCGGCGCACAGGTCGCCGCACTCGTGATAGGCACCGGATACGGGGGATCCGTCGCCGCACTGCGACTCGCGCAGGCCGGCGTGGACGTCCACATGGTGGAAATGGGCATGGCCTGGGACACCCCGGGAACGGACGGCAAGATCTTCGCCAACACCACCACACCCGACTACCGGTCCTTCTGGCTGCGCACCCGGACCAAGCAGCCCCTGAGCAACTTCCTCGGCTTCCCGCTGGACAAGGACGTGCCGCGGTACACGGGCATCCTGGACGCCGAGGAAATGGGCGGCATCGCGGTGTACCAGGGGCGGGGAGTCGGGGGCGGCTCCCTCGTCAACGGCGGTATGGCGGTGACACCGCAGCGGGCCCGCTTCCCCGGAGTACTCCCGTCGGTCGACGCCGACGAGATGTACGACGTGTACTACCCGCGGGCGAACGGCACCCTCGGCGTCAGCACGATCGACCCTGCCTGGTTCGAGACGGCGGAGTGCTATCAGTACGCGCGCGTCGGCCGTAAGCACGCGGGGCGGTCCGGTTTCCCCTTCATGTTCGTGCCCAACGTCTACGACTGGGGCTACATGAAACAGGAGGCCACGGGAGCGGTGACCAGGTCGGCCCTGGCCGGCGAGATCCTCTACGGCAACAACCACGGCAAGAAGTCCCTACCGAAGACGTATCTCTCGCAGGCCCGCGCGACCGGTCGGGTCACCATCTCACCGCTGCACAGGGTCACTTCGGTGCGGCCAGCCACCGGCGGCTACTCCGTGACCATCGAGCAGCTCGACACGAGTGGGGCCGTCACCACCACCAAGACCGTGGTGGCGCAAAGGGTGTTCTTCGCCGCGGGAAGCGTCGGCACCAGCAAGCTGCTGGTCCGGCTGAAGGCGACGGGCGCGCTGCCCGGCCTCAACAACGAGGTCGGGAACGGGTGGGGCGAGAACGGCAACGTCATGTGCGGCCGGGCGAACCACCTGTGGGACCCGACCGGTGCGCTCCAGTCGTCCATCCCGACAGCGGGCATCGACAACTGGACCGCGGGCGGTGCGTTCGCGGAGGTGGCGCCGCTGCCGACCGGCATCGAGACCTGGGCGTCGTTCTATCTGTCGATCACCAACAACCCCCACCGCGGCCGGTTCACGTGGAACGCGGCGGCGGGGAAGGTGGACCTGGACTGGCAGACCGCGTGGAAGCAGCCGTCGATCACCATGGCGAAGACGATCTTCGACAAGATCAACGCCACCGAGGGGACCATCTACCGCACGGACCTCTTCGGCGCCTACAAGATCTGGGGCGACCATCTCACGTACCACCCGCTCGGCGGCGCGGTCCTCGACAGGGCCACTGACAACTACGGCCGCCTGCACGGCCACTCGGGCCTGTATGTGACGGACGGTGCGCTGATCCCCGGCAACACCACCGTCAATCCCTTCGTGACCATCACCGCGCTGGCGGAGCGCAACATCGAGAAGGTCATAGCCGAGGACTTCTGACCGTACGAACACACACCTGTGGGCCGTGGCCGAAGTGCCCCGGCCCGCAACCCCGAACGCCTCACGAACCCTGTGCCGAGGGCAGTACACAGACGCTGTCGAGCCCCAGCACATGGTTGAGCCGGCCGAAGGCCAGCCAGGAGCCGATGCTCATGCTCAACTCCACGATCTCCGCCTGGCTGTAGTGCGCCTTCATCCGGTCCCAGAACGCGTCGTCCAGGTGGTGATGGTCGAGTGCGTAGCGCTCCGCGTACTCGGCGGCGAGCCGGGTCCGTTCGTCGAAGGTGTCCGTGGTCCGCCACTGCGTGACCGCGTCGAGGAACGCCTCCTCGACCTTCTCCCCGTCGCGTTCGGTGCGCCAGTCCAGGCAGAACAGGCACCCGTTGATCTGCGCGATGCGCAGGCGGGCGGCCTCGAACTCACGCAGTCCGAGGGTCGAGTACTCATAGACGGCCAGGGAGAAGTTGCTGGCGGCCTGGCCGATCCTGGGTACCAGGTCGGCCCAGACGTACGGGATGGGCTCGGCGCCCTGGGGAATGTCGATCTGCATGATCACTTCTTTCCCAGTCTGCCCACCGCGGGGCGCAGCGGGACGTCGAGTGCGTCGAAGAGACCCGGTTCGGCCTCGACGAGCCAGTCGATGGCGTTCACCAGCCGGCCGGCCGCCGTCGCGTTGCCGCCCGCGGCCCTGTTCTCTCCCTCGTCCGTGGCCTCGACCGTGACCTCTATACGGGGGCGCCCTTCGATGATCACGCGATGTGCGCCCGCCCCGCCGTCGGGCGGTACCGGCCAGTCCGGGGCACAGCCGGCGTGAATGCGGGTGACATGCTCGATGACGATGCGGGGCTCGCCCTCCACCACGCCCTGCACCTCAAAACGCACCGCTCCCTGGGTACCGGCCGAGAACTCCCCCATCGTGTCCGTGACGACGGACGTGTCGAGCGGACGACGTTCCAAGGTCTCCTCGATGCCGTCCAGTTCGGCGCCCAGGGCCCGTGCCATCATCCTCAGCTGTCCGCCCCAGATCATCGTCGGAATGCCCTCGGCGAGCATCAGCGGCTGATAGTCCAGCGGATGTCCCATACCGATCAGATGGCGGACCGCTTCCTCCTGGTCGTAGGTCGAGTAGTCGAAGATCTCCTGGCAGCGGACGGTGTCGATGTCGGACCCGAGCCCGCTGACCAGCAGCGGGAGCACGTCGTTGGCCCACCCGGGGTCCACACCCGACACGAACAGCGAGCCGCCCCCGGCCTCGACGGATTCGAGCAGTACGTCGCGGATCTCGGGCGGCGCGTTCGTGCAGTCGTACATGCCGTACACGGACGGTGTGACGACCACCGCGCCGGCGCGGACCGCACGGCTGATGTCCTCGATGGCGCCGTCCGGGCGCACGTCACCGGACGCCGCGTACACGACCGCTCGCGGGGCTCCCGATCCGGCTCCGGACAGAACCGCGTCCACATCGTCCGTCGCCGCCACCCCGAGGCGCCGGCCGAGTCCGCCGAGCTCACCCGCGTCCTTGCCGACCTTGGCGGGACTGGACACCAGCACGGCCACCAGGCTGAGCATCGGGTGCGCAACGACAGCCCGAATGGCCGCCCGCCCGACGTTGCCCGTGCCCCAAACCACCGTGGGAATCATGGCCGGAGAGTAACGATGCACCCCAAAACTTCCCATAGCCGTGCACGAGGAATCGGGTGCCGGGGGTGTTCTGCCGTGCGCTGTGAGTGTCCGTCAGCGGACAGGGGTCAGTTCGTGGACCGGTCCGGGCAGGGACGAGCGCAGGCGTCGGTCGTGGGTGACGATGATTGACGCTACGTCTCGTCGGGTTCAGGACCCCGTGGCGGTGACCGAGAGGACGCTGCCGGCCTTCACGCTGGAGTAGAACCACTTGGCGTCGGTCGGGTCCAGACCGATCCAGTTGCCGCGGGTGTCGTACTTGGCGTCGCTCTTGACGTAGGTGAGGGCGACGCCGACATAGACCGGCTCGTCGTTGGCATCGCGCAGTTCGACCGCGAGTGAGATCTCCGCGCTGTAGCGGGCGCCGGCGGTCGGAGCGGCGACGGTCGGATCCTTGATGTCGTGCCGCTTGAACACGGTCAGCGGCCCTACGAGCCTGGGGCTGTCGGCGAGGCCCTTGGTGATCGCCATGACCCGGGCCCCGACGGTCAGGGTGCGCCGGTCGAGGTCGATGACGCCGTCGACGGGCATGGCGGGTGACGGAACCGCGGAAGTGGCGGCGGGTGACGGAACCGCGGGCGTGGCAGCCGGAAGCCGGCGCTGGTTCTCCTCCCCCGTGGAGTCCAGGATCAGTGCGAAGGCCGCCAGCGCGAGGGCTGCCGCACCCGCGGCCAGCGTGCCTGCCCTGCGGCGGCGCGCCCGGCGCACGGCACGGCCGCGGACCTCGGCGCCGGTGAGGACCGTAGGAGTCTCGTGTTCCGCGGCGAACTCGCGGAGCGCGGTGGAGAGTTCGGCGGAGCGTTCAGTGGAGAGGTCATCAGACACGGCCGCTCTCCTTCCGAACCGGCCCGTCCACCTCGGCCTCTTCGCCGACCGCCAGATGCTTCGCCAGCGCCGCCCGCCCCCGGGACAACCGGGCCTTGACCGTCCCCACGGGCGCACCCGTCTCGGAGGCTACCTGCTCGACGGTCAGGTCACACAGATGGTGCAGGACGATCGCCAGCCGCTGGGCCTTGGGCAGTTGGCGCAGCGCCGCGACGAGCGCCGTGCGGTCGGGACCGGGTCCCGGCGTGAACTCGGGTGGCGGATTGCGGCGCACCAGTTCCAGCCAGCGCTTGGCCCGGCGCCAGCGGCTGACCGCCAGGCGCATGGCCACCGTGCGTATCCACGCCTCCGGCGCCTCGTCCGCGAGGAAGCTTTGCCGCCGGCCCCAGGCCCGTACGAACGCCTCCTGGACCACTTCCTGCGCCTCCTCGCGATCCCCGGTGAACGCGGCGAGCTGGCCGGTCAGACGGGAAAACGTGGCCGCGTAGAAAGCGTCGAACTCGTCCTCGGTCATGCCCTCACCGGAGTATTGGATTCCCGTGCAACCCGGTCGCCCCAGCCGTGCGTACAGGTCCCATAGGTCGCGTACATCGAAACACACCCCACAGGAAAGACGATGAACTCGAGTCCCGGGATCCATCGGTCAGCTCTCGTATGTCCGCCCGCACCCGCAGCCGTACCGGAGGACCACCGAAGTGCCGCACCCCCACGATGACTTCGCCGTATACGCGCAGGCCGGCTGGCCCCGGCTGGTCACCACCGCGCAGCTGCTCGCCGGCGACCCCCGCGAGGCGACGGAGCTGGTGCGGAACGCGCTGGTGGGGGTGTGCGCGCGGTGGCGCCGAATACCGCGGGACGACGTGGACTTCTATGTACGGCGTTCCCTCGTCAAGGAGCATCTGCGCCGGGCGCGCCGCCACCAGGCCTTGCCCCAGGAGGAGTTGGGGGCCCTGTCCGCCCGGCAGCGGGTGGTGCTCGTGATGCTGCACTGGGAGGGCCTGGGCGAGACGGAGATCGCCCAGATGCTCGGCTGCTCGGCCGGCGCGGTCAGGAGCCGGGCCCGGCGCGGACTGGCGCTCTGCGGGGGCGACGCGGAGCGGCTGCGCGGGCTCTTCGCCGAAGCCGCGGAGGCCGCCAAGGGCGCCGAAACCGCCGAAACCGCCGACGGCGTCGTCCCGTTCGCCGTGCCGCTCGGTGCGATCGAACACCGGGGCCGGACCCTGCGCCGTCGCCGGGTCGGCGCGGTCACGGCCGTCTGCGCGCTGCTGCTCGCCCCTGCGGCCGTGTTCGCGGCCGACCGGATCCTGGGCGCCGGCGGCGCGGACGAGCCGGGCGCGAAGACGGTCGGTATGGCGTCGAGCCCCATACGGATCGTCGCGCCCGGCGAGCGGGTGGAGGCCGTGCCGGGAATGCAGGTCTGGCTGACCACCGACGGCAAGCACTGGTCGACGCCGCAGCGGCCCAACCAGTTCCGCGGCCTCGCCGAGGACGGGGGCGAGAGCGAGAAGCCAGGCGTCTCGGCGCAGTTGGAGCCGGTGAACAGCGCGTACTTCCTGTCGGGCCTGTACCACGGCCTGTCCGCCGACCCGGCTCGGGTCGAAGTGACCGTCGACGACAGCAAGATCACCGGCAGCGTCCTCACGCTGGCGGGCAGCCCGGGCTGGGGCGTCTGGTACGCGCGCGCCCCGCTGTCGGCGGCGAAGCTGAAGACGAGCTACGCCGAGGGCGGTCCGACCATCACGGTGTACGACGCGGCCGGCAAGGTCGTCGCTCGGTCCGGCGGCGACGGGTGAAGCGTCCGATGCCCGGCACTCACCCCCCACTGGTGGCGCCAGCCCCTTCTGAAAGGCCTCCCGTGCACGAACCGCCTGCCGCTCAGGACACGTCCGCCCCTCGGCGTTCGAAAGGCCCGGCGGGCTCGCACCGCCTCCGCCTGCGCATCCCGCTCCGCCTCCGCCTCCGCCGCACCCGGGGCCGCCTGCTGCGCCGGCTGGTCATCGCCTTCCTGGCGCTGGTCGCGACGCTGTGCACGGCCGCGGTCGTCGCGTACCAGCTGACCGGCATCCCCGAGCCGCACCCGGAGACCGTCACGCAGAGCACGGTCTTCATCGACGACCAGGGCTCCTATCTGGGCCGGCGCGGTCCCGTCGACCGCCAGGAGGTGCCGCTGTCGCAGGTCCCGCGGTACGTCCAGGACGCGGTGATCGCGGCCGAGAACCGCTCCTTCCGTACGGACAACGGGGTCTCGGCGCCCGCCATCGCCCGCGCGGTGATGGCCTCGCTGACCGGCGGCGAGCGGCAGGGCGGCTCCACCATCACCCAGCAGTACGTGAAGAACGCGCTGCTGAGCCCGGAGCAGACGCTGTCGCGCAAGGCACGCGAGGCGCTGATCGCCATCAAGCTCGATCGCACCCGCTCCAAGGACGAGATCCTGGAGGGCTATCTCAACACGGTGTACTTCGGCCGGGGTTCCGCGGGCATCCAGGCGGCCGCGCGCAACTACTTCGGCGTGGACACCCGGAACCTGACCGTCTCCCAGGGCGCCGCCCTGGCATCGATCGTCAACATCCCCTCGTACTACGAGAAGGCGGGCTCCGACCCCGAGGTGACCGCGAAGCTCAAGAACCGCTGGGAGTGGGCGCTCGACGCGATGGCGGCGAGCGGCAGCATCACGGCGAAGCAGCGAGCCGAGGCCGCCTTTCCGGCGCTCCGTTTCTATCCGCCGGGCACCACCGAGGGGCAGCGGCAGTACATGATCGACGTGGCCGCGAAGGAGGCCGCCGGCCGGCTCGGCATCACCGAGGACCAGCTGGCGCGCGGCGGCTACACCGTGCACACCACCTTCGACCTGGCGCTCCAGGACGCCACCACCGAGCTGGTGAAGGACCTCAAGGGCCGCAAGGGCGCCCGGCTGCACACCGCCGTTGTGGCGATCGAGCCCGGGGACGGGGCGGTGCGGCTGCTGTACGGGGGGTCGGACTACGCCCGGCAGCCGTTCAACGACGCCGTGGGCGGCGCGGTGGAGGCGGGGGCGGCGCTCGATCCCTTCGGCAAGGTCCTGTTCGGCGCCCCGCTGGCCACGCTGCCGAAGACCGCGGCGCCCACACCGCTGAAGCTGGCCTCGGCGTATGCGACCGTGGCGGCGAACGGCGTGTACGCGACTCCGTACACGGTCACGAAGATCACCCGGGACGGGCGGCAGGTCTACGCCGCGCGCCCCGACACACGGCGCGCGCTGGACGAAACGGATGCGCTCATGGTGAACGCCCAGATGTACAAGAGCGCGGAGTTGCCCCAAAGGGTGGAGCCGTACAAGGACGCGCCCGTCTACAAAGAGGTGCCCCCGTCGGCCCCCGCGGCCCGGGCCGCTTCGCAGGCCTTCTTCACTGCCGGAGCGGGCGGCGGGATCACCCGCCGGACCGTGTGGTCCACCGCGCTGGACTCCCGGCTCGCCCTGACGGTCGCGCTCTTCGCCGACCGGCCCGGCGAGAAGAAGAACACGACCGTGCCCGCTCAGCTGCCGAACAGTCCGGCGCCGGCCGATACCGCGGAGGAGATCGCGGAGGAGATCTGGCGGCTGGCCACCACGGGGGCGGGATAGTCCCGCACGCCGGTGCCCTGGCGCTACGTATGCGCAGGTCACCTACTTGCGGCGCAAGTTAGGTAAGCCTTACTGTATTCACTCGCACCACTCAGGGCCCCGGCCGTCACCCCGGTGCGCCCGCGGCGAGCGCTCCACCGACGCAGCCTGGCCGTCCTCCCCCAGTGCCTCAAGGGCCTGGGAGGCACCCCCTGCCGGAACCCGCACCCGCTCAGAGGACCCGCACTTGAACCGCCCTGTGCCTCGCCCTGTCCATCGGTCTGCCGATCGCTCCGCCTTCGGCCTGTACGACCCCGCCCGCGACCACAGTGACTGCGGCGTCGGTTTCATCACCCGGCTCGACGGGACGCCGAGCCATGACGTCATCCGCAAGGGCGACGAGGCGCTCTGCGCCATCCCGCACCGGGGCGGTGCGTCCGCCGAGGGGGTCGGTGACGGCGCGGGGGTGAGCGTCGATCTGTCGGTGGAGTTCTTCGGCGCGATCACCGGCGAGGAGCTGCGCGCAGGGCAGTTCGGCGTCGCCAACTGCTTCGTGCCGACCGGCTCGGCCGGGCGCCACAGCTCGGTCGGCCTCGTCGGGCGGTGCATCGCCGAGCAGGGCTTCGAGATGCTGCTCGTGCGGGACGTACCCGTGGATCACGGCGTCGCCCGGCCCGCCGCCGAGCAGTACCAACTCCCCATCGTGCAGTGGGTGTTCCGGGCGCCGGCAGGGTGGGAGCGGGCCGATGTCGACGCCGCCTGCCATCGCGCCCTGCTCGCCGTCGAAGCCGTCGCCTACGCCGATGACACGTACGCCGGGCTGTACCCGCTGTCGCTGAGCGCGCGGACGCAGGTGCTCAAGGGGCGGCTCAACTCCGGTGAGGTCATCGGGTACTTCCGTGATCTGTGCGATCCGCGGCACTCCGTACGGTCGCTGTACTTCCACACCCGGTTCTCCACCAACACCGAGCCGCACCCGACCATGGCGCAGCCGTTCCGCCTCATGGCGCACAACGGCGAGCTCAACACCGACCGCAAGAACCGGCTGAGCGACGAGGCCCTCGCGCGTGCCCGCACCCGGAGCATCGTGCGTCCGCCGGGGCAGTCCGACTCCAGCCGCCTCGACCAGACCCTCCAGAGCCGGGTGTTCGACGACGGCCTCGACCTCGTCGAAGCGGTCGTCTCGCTCATGCCGCCCGCGTGGGAGAACGACCGCACCCTGCCCGTCGCCGTCCGCGACATGCTCGAGTACTTCTCCCTCTACGAGGAGAAGAACGACGGTCCGGCGGCCGTGATCTTCAGCGACGGGGACGTGGTCGGCGCCCGCCTCGACCGGCTCGGCCTGCGTCCGCTGCGTACCGTCGAGACCGCCGAGTACCTGATCGTGGCGTCGGAGGCGGGCCAAGTCGCCTTCCCTGACGGCGAAGTGGTGCACCGGGGCCGTATCGAGGCCGGTGGCATGCTCGTCGTGGACCACCGCACCGGCCGCCGGATGCGCACGCGCGAGGTGCTCGACGCCCTCGCCGCGCGTCGGCCGTACAGCGAACTGCTCACCGCGGCCCGGGTGAACCTCGACGACCTGCCGGCCCCCGACTACTACCGCGGCACGACGACGCTCGGATACGACGGCGACCTGACCCTCGCAGGGCGGTACGTGGCGTACGCGCTGAACCAGGAGAGCTTCCGGTTCATGCTCGACCCGATGCTCGCCAACGGGTCCGAGCGGATCTCGGCGATGGGCTACGGCAACGCCATCAACGCGCTCAGCGACACCGAGGGCGGCATGGCGAAGTACTTCTCGCAGCGCTTCGCCCAGGTGACGAACCCGCCGCTGGACAGCATCCGGGAGGCCGACGGCATGAGCATGCGGGTCGCCCTCGGCCCGAAGCCCGACGGCACCGGGAACACCAACGCGCGTCAGATCGTGGTGTCCTCGCCCGTGCTCGGGCACCTCGACATGGTCCGGCTGCGTGATCAGCGGATCGTGCCGCTGGAGCGGTTCGCCATGCTCTACGACCCGGTGCCGGGGGACGAGACCGCCAACGCCGACGCGCTGCGGGCCGCGCTCGGGCGGCTCTGCGACGACGTCGAGCGGTTCGCGGCGGAGGGGGGCGGTATCGCGGTCCTCACCGACCGGGCGATCTCGTCGACGCGTGCGCCGCTGCCGGTGATCCTCGCCGTCGCCGCCGTGAACCAGCGCCTGATCGAGACCGGGCTGCGGCTGCGCCTCTCGATCGTGGCGGAGAGCGGTCAGCTGGCGTCGTCGCACCACGTCGCGACCGCCCTCGGCTTCGGCGCCTCGGCGGTCTACAGCCTCAGTGCACGGCTGCGCGCCGAGGAGAAGTACCCGAGCGCGCCCGCGCCCGCGGGCGAGATCACCGGGACCGACCGGGCGCTGGCCAAGTTCCGCAAGGCCGCCGAGAAGTCCCTGGCGAAGACCATGGGCCGCGTCGGACTGTGCACCGCCGAGAGCTACATCGGCGGCGCGTTCTTCGAACCGAACTACCTCGACACCCGCGACGACGTGTTCGCGCGGGCCTTCCCGCACATGGAGGCCCCGGTCGGCGGTGTCGGCTTCGCCCGCATCGCACAGGCCGCGACGGACTGGCACGAGCGGGCCCGCACGGTGGAGACCGAGCAACAGGTCCCGCTGCTCGGCCTGTTCAAGGAGCGGTCGGACGGTGCCGGGCACTCCTTCGGTGTCACGGCCGTGCGCGGCTTCGGTGACATGACCGAGGAGCGGCCGGAGTTCGGGCGGCCGGACGACTCGGACGCGCTGCGCCTGCTCACGCTCGGCCAGCTCGACGACGCGTTCGGCATCACCGACGCCGCATACCGCAACACCGGGTACGACGCGCTCAGCGACGCCGAGATCGACGCGTTCCGGATCACGCCCGGGTACCGCGCCTTCCTGCGGACGACCCATGAGGAGCGGTCACGGCGCCCGGCCGCGCTGCGTGATGTGCTCGCGCTGCCCGCGGATGTCACCGGGCTGCGTACGGCGGAGGACTTCGCCCGTGAGCTGGGCCGGTTCTCGACCAGCGGCAATGCGAGCGTCACGGTTCGTGGGGTGGTCGCGTCGGTCGTGGACGAGTCGACCTTCCGGCTGAGCCTCAACGGGGGTACGGAGCTGCACACCGCCCTCGCCGACGGCCTCGCGCTCGCGCACCCCGGCGAGGTCGAGACCATCCGCACGGACACCGACGGCGTCCTCGTCACCGCCACCGGCACCGCCGCCCGCCTCCTCGCCCTCCTGGACAGCGCCCCCGACAGCGTCCAGCTCTCCGACGTGCAGCCCGCCCACGAGATCACCCGCGCCCTCGCCTCCGGCGCGATGAGCCACGGCGCGCTCGTGGCGACCGCGCACGAGGCCGTCGCGCACGGCACGAACATGGTCGGCGCGATGTCGAACAGCGGCGAGGGCGGCGAGCACCACACCCGGTACGGCACCATCCGCGGCTCCCGGATCAAGCAGTTCGCGTCCGGCCGGTTCGGCATCTGGGCGGGCTATCTCGCCGACCCGATGCTCCAGGAACTGGAGATCAAGATCGGACAGGGCGCGAAGCCGGGCGAGGGCGGTCAGTTGCCCGCGCCGAAGGTGACGGTCGACATCGCCGCCGCGCGTGGCGGCACCCCGGGCATCGAGCTGATCTCACCGCCCCCGCACCACGACACGTACTCCATCGAGGACCTCGCCCAGCTCATCCACGACTGCAAGGCCGCCCGGGTCCGGGTGATCGTCAAGCTCGTGTCCTCGGAGGGCATCGGCACCATCGCGGTCGGTGTCGCCAAGGCCGGCGCGGACGTCATCAACGTCGCCGGGAACACCGGCGGCACGGGCGCCGCGGCTGTCACGAGCCTCAAGTACGCGGGGCGTTCGGCGGAGATCGGCGTCGCCGAGGTGCACCAGGCGCTCGTCGCGAACGGGCTCCGGCAGAAGGTCGTCCTGCGCTGCTCCGGCGCCCACCAGACCGGCGGCGACGTCGTGACGTCGGCGCTGCTCGGCGGCGACAGCTTCGAGTTCGGTACGACCGCGCTGATGATGCTCGGCTGCGTCATGGCGAAGAACTGCAACGTGAAGTGCCCCGCCGGGCTCACCACGAACCCCGAGGCCTTCGAGGGCGACCCGCGCGCGCTGGCCCAGTACCTGCTCAACATCGCGCATGACGTACGGCAGATCCTCGCCCGCCTCGGCCTGCGGTCGCTGAGGGAAGCGCGCGGGCGTACGGATCTGCTGCAACTCCTCGACCACCCGGCGAGCGTGGGGCGCCTGGACGTGCGGCGCCTGCTCGCGCGCGTGCCCGAGAAGGTCGTAGAAGATCCGGAGTACCTGGAGAAGGACTTCACCACCGACGACGCCCTCATCGAGCGGGTCCGTGCCACGCTCGTCGAGCGGCGGGAGCCGGCCGTGCTCGTGGAGGGCATCCGTCTCCGCAACAGTGACAAGTCGGTCGGCGGGCAGCTCTCCATCGACATCGAGCGGCTACTCAACCACCGACTCGCTGTCGATGCCCCCGCGATCACCACCGACGACCGCGGCCGCCGCCGCCTCGTCGACGACGCCGTCCGCATCCGCACCACGGGATCCGCCGGACAGTCGTACGGCGTGTTCTGCAACGACGGCATCACCCTCGAACACACCGGCACCGCCAACGACGGCGTCGGCAAGAGCCAGAGCGGCGGCCGGATCGTCGTCCGCGCCCCGGGCGGCGGCAGCGCCGAGCGCGGGGGCAACGTGCTCGTCGGGAACTTCGCGCTGTTCGGCGCGACCGGCGGCCGGACGTTCGTGCAGGGGGAGGCCGGTGACCGGTTCGCCGTGCGCAACTCCGGCGCGACAGCGGTCGTCGAGGGCGTCGGCGACTTCGGCTGCGAGTACATGACCGGCGGTACGGTCCTCAACCTCGGCGGGTTCGGCAAGGGCCTCGGCAACGGCATGAGCGGCGGGTTCCTGTACCAGTACGACCCCTCGGGCGAGGTCCGCGACCGGGTGAGCGCCGACTCGCTGCTCGTGTTCCCGGTGACGGACACCGGGCACGGCGCCTTCCACGAGGAGGCCGTACGACTGCTGCTGGCATGGCACTCGGAGGCCACCGGATCCCCGCTCGCGGCCCGGCTGCTGGAGGACTGGGAGTCCGAGCGGCGGCATGTGTACTGCGGGATGCCCCGCGCCCTGCTGCTGTACCAGGACGCCACCGAGATCCTCGCCGCGGCCACCCGGGCCGAACTCCTCGACGAACTGGCGACCTCGATCGCGACGGACAAGCTGCGCGCGTTCAAGGTCGACTACCGCGACCGCCGTACCGTGCTCGGCGGCCGGGCCCCGGCCTTCGGTGACCAGGGCAGCGACGACATGTTCTCGCTGCTGTCGTCGTACACGGTGCTCGGCGCCGCGCAGGACCTCGCGCTCAAGCGGGTGCCGGGCGCGAGTGGCCCGGACGATCCGCGCGTCGCCGAGGCCGTCCGCAACCTCGTGCTCACCGAGGACTTCTTCGTCAAGCAGCGGGTCGTGAAGTACCTGCGCGGGACGCTGGAGCGGTTCGACGACGGCGAGTTGGCCACGCTCATCGCGATCAAGCGCCTCGACGACTACAAGAGCGCGCTCCGGCAGCGCAACAACCTCAGCGTGGACGCCCCCGGCACCTACGGCTGGATCGTCCACCAGACCACGAAGAACGCCGGCCGCGTGCGCGCCGCCCGGTTCGACGAGCTGCTCGCGAACGCGGCGCTCGCCGACATCGCTGACATCGCGAGCCGCCGCATCCCGCAGGCCCCGACCGAGACGGTGACCGCATGACCCTCATGCCCCCGACCGGGTCCCTCATCCCGGCCGACGCGCCGTTCTCCGCGCAGCAGGAGGCCTGGCTCGCCGGGTTCATCGCCGGCATCGCGGCCGCCGGACACCGGGACACCACGACCGGCGACGCACCCGTGGCGACGGTCGACGTCCTGTTCGGCACGCAGACCGGGACCGCCGAGTTCCTCGCCGGCGAACTCGTCGCCGGGGCCGGCGCCCGTGGCCTCGGCTCCACCGCCACCGCGCTCGACGACGTCACACCCGAACGGCTCGCCGCGATGTCCCACGTCCTCGTCGTCACCTCGACGTACGGCGAGGGCGAGATGCCCGACAACGCCGGGCTGTTCTGGGAGGCGCTCCAGTCGGACACGGCACCGCGGCTGGAGGGTCTGCGGTACGCGGTCCTCGGGCTCGGCGACCGGGGGTACGACGACTTCTGCCAGGCCGCGAAGCTGATCGACACCCGGCTGGAGCAGCTCGGGGCCGGCCGGCTGCACGAACGCGTGGACTGCGACGTCGACTTCGAGGAGCCGGCTGCCGAGTGGACGGCCGCGGTGCTGGAACGGCTGGCTGCCGAGACCGGGGCAACCGGTACGGGCGCGGCGCCGGCCCCAGCGCCCCGCTCCCCCTGGAACAAGCGCACCCCCTACCCGTCCCGGCTCGCGGTGAACAGACTGTTGTCCTCCCCGCGCAGCGCGAAGGAGATCCGCCACTACGAGTTCGACCTCGGCGACAGCGGCATCACGTACGAGGCCGGCGACGCGCTGGCCGTCGTACCGCTGAACGACGGCGCGCTGGTCGGCGCCCTCCTGGATCACCTCGGCGCGAGCACCGACGGGGAATCCGCCCGACTCCTGCGCACCGAGCGGGAGATCCGCACCCCGTCGAAGGAGCTCATCGCCGACCTCGTCGAACGGGCACCGTCGAGCGAACTCGCCTCGGTCGTCGCGCACGGCGACCGCTGCGACCTCGACTCCTGGCTCTGGGGCCGGGATGTGCTCGACCTGCTCCGGGACGCCGGGCCCGCCGCACCCGGCCTGGCCGAACTCCTGCCCCTGCTACGGCCGTTGCAGGCACGGCAGTACTCGATCTCGTCGAGCCCGCTCGCCCACCCGGACCGCGTCCACCTCACGGTCGCGTCCGTCCGGTACGGCAGGTACGGGGGCGTCGCGTCGACGTATCTCGCGGACCGCACCGGCGAGGACGCGACCGTGGGCGTCTATCTGCAGCCGAACGCCTCCTTCGGCGTCCCGTCCGACGACGACGTCCCGATGGTCATGATCGGCCCCGGCACGGGCATCGCACCCTTCCGCGGCTTCCTGCACGAGCGCGCCGCACGAGGCGCCTCCGGGCGCAACTGGCTGTTCTTCGGCGACCGGCACCGCGAGACGGACTTCGTGTACGAGGACGAGCTGACCGGGCTGCGGGAACGCGGCGTACTCACCGAACTCGACCTCGCGTTCTCGCGCGACCAGGCCGAGAAGGTCTACGTGCAGACGCGGATGCGGGAGCGGTCGCGCGAGCTGTACGGGTGGCTGGAGGACGGCGCGCACCTGTACGTGTGCGGTGACGCCTCCCGCATGGCGAAGGACGTCGAGGCGGCACTGCTGGGCGTCATCGCCGAGCAGCGCGGACGCGGGGACGACGACGCCGCGGAGTACCTCGCGGAGCTGCGACGGGCGAAGCGCTACGTACGGGACGTGTACTGAGCATGACGGACCACGAGCCCTATGGCTCCTGCGCGTTCGAGGGGTGCTGCGGCAGGCGGAACAGCCGTGTGCGGTTGATCGACTCACGCATGCCCGAGCTGGCCCGGTGCCTGACGCTCTTCCAGTACGTCCAGGCCGTCACCGGAGGTCCGGTCGCCCGGATCGACCAGGCCGGGAGTTACGCGGTCCCGAGCCTGCGCGGCGACGCGTTCGCCGTCCGCCCGGGCTCGATCGCGCTGCGCATCGACGCCGACGGTGTCGCTTCGGCCGTGGTCGCGCGGGACGAGGGCACCGGCTCGGTCGCCCTGCACCTGTTCGACGCGGACGGCCGGACCGTGCACCAGGGGCGGCTCCTCTCCGAGGGAGACCGCCTGCTGGTCGGACTCGCCCGTACGGTCGAGGCGGGGGCGTCGGTCGCCGGTCCGTCCCCGGCGCCCGAGGTGCCGGCGTGGGAGAACGGCGACCAGCTCGCGCAGCTCGACGCGGTCCTCGCGGACGGCGGGGTGGCCCGGCGCGAGGCGTTCGACCGGTACCGCGGCGAGCACCGGCCGATCGACGTCGACGTCATCGCGTCCGTGCTCGACCACGTCTACTCCGTCGGACTGCCGGTCGGCGTCGCGGTGTTCGCCCCGGCGGCCATGCAGGCGTGCGGCGGCCGGGTGCACGTCACCGACCGGACCGTCGGCGGGCGGGTGTTCGCGGCGATCGCGGACAGCTCGGTGGAGATCGACCTCGCGGGCGTCCGGGCCTGCCACCTCGTCCGCTCCACGGCGGCGCACGGCCCGACCTCTGCCCTCGAACTCGACGACGAGGACGGCCGCTGCGTCGCGGTCATCACCCAGTTCGGAATGGTCGGGGAGGACGTACACGCGGCCTGGGAACACCTCGCGGCATCACTGCCCGACGCCTGAGCCTGTCCGGCGGATCAAGCCGCGGGAAATCGGCGGCGCCCTGTGACTGCTGGTGAGCGGGGTCTGCTGCGTGCAGTTGCAGGGCGTGGGAGAGAGCTGGACGGGCCCTAGCCTGTCGGGCCGGCCGGCACCTCCGCGCAGGCGAGGGCGTACGGCCAGATCGTGGCGCCGATCTCGTCGGGCGTCCCGGGGCAGTCACGGCTCAGCCAGTCGATGACCGTGCCCAGGACGGCGCCCGCCAGGAAGGCGTCGACCGGGTCGTGCGGTGTCTCGGCGAAGTGGTCGGCTCCGGCAGCCGGAGCGTCATCGGCCAGGCCACGGCTGATGCGGGCGGCGAGCGCGATGCAGTGGAGCAGGTGGTTGATCATCCGAGCGCTGCCCTCGTCGCACAGGAGGGCGCGGTAGAGGGGAGCGTGCTCGGCCACATGGGCGAACAACCCGGGCATGGGGTTGCTCAGCGGCTCGCCGTCGGGCCCGAGCGGCCCCCGCGGAATCGGCGCCGCGGCCACCAGCCGGTCATAGGTCGCGGTGCACGCGGCGACGGCCAGATCGTGGACGTCGCCGTAGTGCTCGTAGAAGGTCGACCCGTCGCCTGGCTGGAACCGAAGATCACCCCCCACCCCTGGAAGTGCTTCGCCCAGCCGCTGTGCCTGGAGAACGAGCCCGGTCTGCGCAAGATCCCGCAGACCCAGATCGTGTGCACGTCGACCCTGCCCTATCGCGACCCCGCCGACATGGAACCCGCCCGTGCGGCCGGCCGCCTGTGGGACATCGACACCGGCCACGACCTGATGATCACCGAGCCCGAAGCCGTCGCCGAACTCCTCCGGCATGTGGCGGCCGGCTGACAGGTGACGATCCTGTCACGGTACGTGTAGAAGAGCCGAAGTATGGACGGCCGCAGCCAAGGGGGCATCCGCTGGCGCATACTGGGGGCAATGACAAAGCCTGCCGCACCTAAGCGTCACTTGCCTACCAGCCCCTTCAAGGCCCCCGTCGCACCGGCTCCCAAGCACTTTGCCGTGGGCGACCAGGTCACGCACGACATCTACGGTCTCGGCCGAGTCGTCGGCATCGAGGACGGAGTCGCGGCTCTCGTGGACTTCGGCTCGACGCAACAGCGGATCCTGAGCCCCTACTCCAAGATGACCAAGCTTTAACGAAAGGAAGCCCTCTCATCGATCTGACCTCGCTGTTCTCCGCCCTGGAAGGGGCACCGCGCAGTGCTGCCACAGCGCTGCCGCCTCCGACGACCGACCCCTTCCAGGCCCCGGACTTCGGGGACGACGAGACCTCCGTGTTCGAGGACACGCAGGGACACGTCTCCGGCATGGGTGCGGCGTAGCCCAGGCAGCCGGCTCCCACCAGTGTGACCCCGGTCGGCGTCATCAGGTCGACGATCGAGGCCCGGACTACCTGGGCCTGTTCCGCTTCGGCTTCGTCCTGCGCTACGAGGAACAGGTTCCGGCTGCGGTCGGAGAACTCTTCGGGCCGAGACGCGAACGCGTTGCCGGCGGCCTCCGCCTATCTTGACCCCATGCAGTCCTACACAATCGGCCAGGCCGCACGGCTTCTCGGTGTGAGTCCCGACACGGCGCGGCGCTGGGCCGACGCCGGGCGAGTGGCCACCCATCGGGACGAGGGCGGCCGGCGCCTCATCGACGGCAAGGATCTGGCCGCGTTCTCCGTGGAGCTGGCCAAGGGCGGTGGCGGCGAGGAGGACGTGTCGTACACCTCGGTCCGCAATGCCTTTCCCGGCATCGTCACGGCCGTGAAGCTCGGTGATGTCGCGGCCCAGGTGGAGATCCAGGCCGGACCGCACCGGCTGGTGTCGCTGCTGACGCGGGAGGCCGTGGAGGAGCTGGGGCTGGAGGTCGGGGTGGAGGCCACCGCCCGGGTGAAGTCGACGAACGTGCACATCGACCGGGCCTGAGCGGGGCCTCCTCGGCTCACTTGGTGACCGAGTACGAATGCGCCCCCGTTCCGGCCAGCGCGCCGCCGTCCACGATCAGGTACTCGTCGCGGATCGGGGTGCCCGCCAGCCAGGACTCCAGGATCTCGCGGGTGCCGGCCGCGTAGCGGGCCTGGGCGGAGAGGGAGGAGCCGGAGATGTGCGGGGTCATGCCGTGGTGCGGCATGGTGCGCCAGGGGTGCTCGGGCGGGGCCGGCTGCGGGTACCAGACGTCGCCCGCGTAGCCCGCCAACTGGCCGCTGCGCAGCGCCCGGTCGACGGCGTCCCGGTCGGCGATCTTCGCCCGCGCGGTGTTGATGAGGTAGGCGCCGCGCTTCATCTCGCCCAGCAGTTTGTCGCCGAAGAGCCCTTCCGTCTCGGGGTGCAGCGGCGCGTTGATCGTGACGACGTCGCAGTGCGGCACCATGTCGGCGGCCGTCGGGTGGAAGGTCAGGCCCAGTTCGCGTTCGATGTCCTCGGGCAGACGGTGGCGGTCGGTGTAGTGCAGCTTCACGTCGAAGGGCGCGAGGCGGCGCAGGACCGCGAGGCCGATGCGTCCGGCGGCCACCGTGCCGACGTGCATGCCCTCGATGTCGTACGAACGGGCCACGCAGTCCGCGATGTTCCAGCCTCCGTCCAGCACCACCTGGTGGGAGGGCAGGTAGTTGCGGACCAGCGACAGGGTCATCATCACCACGTGCTCGGCGACGCTGATGCTGTTGCAGTACGTCACCTCGGCGACCGTCACACCATGGGCGATCGCGGCATCGAGGTCGACGTGGTCGGAGCCGATGCCTGCGGTGATCGCGAGCTTGAGGTTCTTCGCGGCGGCGACGCGGTCGGGGGTCAGATACGCCGGCCAGAACGGCTGCGAGATCACCACGTCCGCGTCGGGCAGCTCCCGGTCGAATACCGAGCCCTCGCCGTCCTTGTCCGAGGTGACGACGAGAGTGTGCCCGGCGGCCTCCAGGAAGCGGCGCAGGCCGAGTTCGCCGGAGACGCTGCCGAGGAGACGGCCCGGCGTGAAGTCGACGGCGGACGGGGTCGGGGTGGTCTGGCCGCCGGGGTAGTGGTCGATGGCGGGGAGGTCGTCACGGGCGTACGTGGTCGGGTATCCGTCGGTGGGGTCGTCGTACAGGACGCAGAGCACCTTGGCCATGGTCGCGGCTCCTCAACTCCGTTTACGGAAGGTGCACTTCACGATCCTCGCCGGAAACGTCGCTGGTCAAAGCGAACTTCGCTATGCCCGTATAGCGCACGGCTATCAGTGGTCGCCACCATCGAGATACGTCCGCAGCAACGCGTCCAGCGCCTCTCGTACGCCCGCCTCCCGCGCCACCGCCAGGAGCGCACCGGCCAGGACGGAGGGCGGATCGTCGGGGCCGGTCACCAGCCCCACCCTCGGTCCGTGCACGGGTCCCTCCAGCGGTACGACCCGCATCCCTTCCGGTACGCCGAACATGTGCAGCCACGCGTGCGAGATCACGCTGGACCAGCGGCCGCCCGGGAGGTGCGCGTACAGGCCGGCGACGGTGTCCGACTCGATCGCCGGAGTAGCGGTGGCTCCGTCGGCCGCGAAACACTCGTCGATGATGCGGCGGTTGCGCATACGGGAGTTGAGCAGACATAGCGGAAGGGCGGCGGCCTTCGACCAGCTTGCCGCGGTGGCGTCGCCGAGGGGCCCGCCGACCGGCGTCAGCAGCACGTACCGCTCCTCGTACAGAGGCAGTCGGCGCACTCCTCGCAGGGAGCCGTCGTCGAGATACGTCATCGCCGCGTCCAGCTCGAACTCGGCCAGTCCGTGGGTGATGTCGGCCGAGGACAGCGACTCGATGCTCACCCGGGCGCTCGGGTGGCGGTCGCAGAACGGGGTCGTCAGCAGGGAGGCGGCGGGCAGCGCGGTGGGGACCACGCCGAGCCGGAGCGTGCCCGTGAGGCCGTCGCCCAGGGCGGACAGCTCCTGACGGAGGGCGTCGCGCTCGGCGAGAATGCGGTGCGCCCACGCCAGGACCACCTCGCCCTCCGGGGTCAGCCCCTCGTACCGCCTCCCCCGGCGCACGATCGGCACGTTCAGCTCGTGTTCGAGGCGGCGGATCGCCGCGGACAGCGAGGGCTGGGAGACGTAGCAGGCGGCCGCCGCACGGACGAAGTGCCGCTCACGGGCGAGAGCGACCAGGTATTCCAGCTGACGCAGCTGCATGCGTGGCCTCCCCGGCGTAACCCCCGTCCACACGTATCACGTCGATGCCGCTGATGTGCCGTGCGCGGCAACGGTCCTGGGGGAGGACGAGCTGGGGACCGGCGCCATCGAGGGGAGGGACTACCACCTCCCGGATGACCGTACCCGGACTCGCCTCCCGTACAAACGCACATGCCATCCACGTCGATCTCAATCACGGCTCATGCGAAGTGACAGGAGACTTTGCCCTCGCATCTGCGGCATTATCATCAGCGCATGCCGTTCAGAGGGAGTGGACCCGTGATGACCCGTACCGCGCGCCGGACCCTGCAGATGGCCGGTGCAGGCGCCGCCGCCCTGCTCGCCCTGAGCGCCTGCTCGTCGTCCGACGACTCCTCGTCGGCGAAGTCGGACTCCTCGGACGAGCTGTCCGGCACGGTGACCGTGTTCGCCGCCGCCTCCCTCAAGGAGAGCTTCACGGCCCTGGGCAAGGAGTTCGAGAGGGAGCACCCGGGCACGAAGGTCACCTTCAGTTTCGGCGGCAGCGACTCTCTCGCCGCGAGCATCACCGGCGGCGCCCCGGCGGACGTGTTCGCGTCCGCCAGCCCCAAGACGATGGCGATCGTGACGGACGCGGGCGACGCCTCGGGCACGCCCGCCACCTTCGTCCGCAACCAGCTGGAGATCGCGACCCTGCCGGGCAACCCCGACAAGATCGCCTCCCTGAAGGACCTCACCGAGTCAAACCTGAAGGTCGTGCTGTGCGACAAGGAGGTGCCCTGTGGCGCCGCCGCCCAGAAGGCGCTGGACGCCGGCAAGCTGAAGCTCACCCCCGTCTCGTACGAGCAGGACGTCAAGGCCGCCCTGACGAAGGTCGAGCTGAAGGAGGCCGACGCCGCCGTCGTCTACAAGACCGATGTGCACGCGGCGGGTAACAAGGTGGAGGGCGTGGAGTTCCCCGAGTCGGCCGACGCCATCAACGACTATCCGATCGTCCAGCTCAAGGACGCGCAGAACGCCGACGCCGCCAAGGCGTTCATCGCGCTCGTGCAGTCCGCCGAAGGTCAGCAGGCCCTGACCGAGGCCGGGTTCCTCAAGCCGTGATCCCGACCGGCAAGGCCGACGCCGCGCCCGACGCCCTCCGGGGCGGGCCGCGGCGTCGGCCTGTCCGGGCCCGGACGCGCGGCGCGCCGCTGCCGCTGCTGGTGCCCGCGCTGATCGGCCTGGCGTTCCTGATCGTGCCGCTGATCGCCCTGCTCGTACGGGCTCCCTGGCGCAGCCTGCCCGACCTGCTGACCAGCACCGAGGTGTGGCAGGCGCTCCAGCTGTCCCTGGTCTGCGCCACCGCCGCAACCGCGGTGAGCCTGGTCATCGGTGTACCGCTGGCCTGGCTGCTGGCCCGGGTCGAGTTCCCCGGGCGCGGCCTCGTCCGTGCCCTGGTGACCCTCCCCCTCGTGCTGCCGCCGGTGGTCGGCGGTGTGGCGCTGCTGATGGCGCTCGGCCGCAACGGCATCGTCGGGAAGTGGCTGGACTCCTGGTTCGGCATCACGCTGCCGTTCACCACGACAGGGGTCGTGATCGCCGAGGCGTTCGTCGCGATGCCGTTCCTCGTCATCAGCGTGGAGGGCACCCTGCGGGCCGCCGACCCACGCTTCGAGGAGGCGGCCGCCACGCTCGGCGCCTCCCGCTTCACCGCGTTCCGCCGGGTCACGCTGCCGCTGATCGCGCCGGGTATCGCGGCGGGGGCCGTACTGGCCTGGGCGCGGGCGCTGGGCGAGTTCGGCGCGACGATCACCTTCGCCGGCAACTTCCCCGGCCGTACCCAGACCATGCCGCTGTCCGTCTACCTGGCCCTCCAGAGCGACCCGGAGGCGGCCATCGCCCTCAGTCTGGTGCTGCTGGCCGTGTCCGTCGCGGTGCTGGCCGGCCTGCGCGACCGTTGGATGACAGCAGGATGACCGAGACCCACAAGGCCGCCCACGATGTCCGCGCCGACACCTCCGAGGAGGGCCTCGACGCCCACCTCGTCGTGGAGCGCGGCGCCTTCCGTCTCGACGTGGCACTGACCGTCGCGCCCGGCGAAGTCGTCGCCCTGCTCGGCCCGAACGGCGCCGGCAAGACCACCGCCCTGCGCGCCCTCGCCGGCCTGACACCGCTCGGCGGCGGCCGGCTTCGGCTGGACGGCACGGCGCTGGAGCGTACGCCGCCGGAGTCCCGCCCGGTCGGCGTCGTCTTCCAGGACTACCTGCTGTTCCCGCATCTGACCGCCCTGGACAACGTGGCCTTCGGACCGCGCTGTCACGGCGCGAACAAGGCGGAGGCGCGAGCGCAGGCCGCCGAGTGGCTCGACCGGCTGGGTCTCGCGGAGCACGCCGGCGCCAAGCCCCGCAAGCTGTCCGGCGGCCAGGCCCAGCGCGTCGCCCTGGCCCGCGCGCTGGCCACCCGCCCGCGGCTGCTGCTCCTCGACGAACCACTGGCGGCGCTGGACGCCCGTACCCGCCTGGAGGTCCGCGCCCAACTCCGCCGCCACCTGGCCGAGTTCGAGGCCGTCGCCGTACTCGTCACCCACGACCCGCTGGACGCCATGGTGCTGGCCGACCGTCTGGTCGTCGTCGAGCACGGCAGGGTCGTCCAGGAGGGCACCCCGTCGGACATCGCCCGGCACCCCCGTACGGACTACATCGCCCAGCTGGTCGGGCTGAACCTCTACCGGGGCGAGGCCGAGGGCCACACCGTCCGCCTCGACGCCGGCCCGCCCATCACCACCACCGAGGAACTCGCAGGACCGGTGTTCGTGGCGTTCCCGCCGAGCGCCGTCACCCTCTACCGCGACCGCCCCCACGGCGCCAGCGCCCGCAACCTCTGGCACTGCGAGGTCGCGGGCCTGGAGACGCACGGCGACCAGATCCGCGCCGACCTCACGGGTGAGCTTCCCCTGGCCGCGGACCTCACCACGGTCGCCGCCGCCGAACTCGATCTGCACCCGGGCGCGGAGGTCTGGGCGACGGTGAAGGCCACGCAGACCCACGCCTACCCGGTCTGAGCGCCGGACCACTCGTCATCGCCGGTCCACAGTGCCTCATCTACGTCCTGTGCAACGACGCCCGGCCGGTGGACGTCAACGACCTCATCTCCAACACCCTGGGCGAAACGGCCGGTTACCTCGTCATCCGCGCGGCGTCCCGCACCTCCGCGCCGGTTCGCCCGCCGGCCACCCGAACTGATCGGGTTCACCGGGCTGCGCACATCGCACTCGGCGAGCCGGACCGCATGATCCGGCCAATCCGGCTTCCGTCAGGCTGCCGACCGGAAGTTGTCAGGTTGGTGCGCTTGCATGTCCACGACTCAGTTCCCCACCCTGAGGAGTGCCATGACCGACGCCCTGGCCGAGACCGAGACGGCGGACGAGGCCGTTCCCGACTTTCCGATGCCCCGGGCGGCCGGCTGCCCCTTCGCACCGCCCCCGGAGATGCTGAGGCTGCACGCCGAGAAGCCGGTCTCCAAGGTGCGGTTGTGGGACGGCAGCACGCACTGGCTCGTCACCCGGTACGCCGACCAGAAGGCCCTCTACGGCGACCAGCGCCTCAGCGTCGACACCACCCGCCCGGGCTTCCCCTATCTCAACGAGGCCTTCCGGGAGACGGCCGCCAAGACTCCGCCCTCCTTCCTCAACATGGACGATCCCGACCACGCGCGCATCCGCCGGATGGTCACGGCCCCGTTCGCCTTCAAGCGCATCGAGGCCATGCGGCCCGCGATCCAGCGGATGACCGACGACCTGATCGACACCATGCTGACGGGCCCGAAACCGGTCGATCTGGTGGAGGCGCTCGCGCTGCCGCTGCCCTCGCTGGTGATCTGCGAACTGCTCGGAGTGCCCTACGACGACCACGACTTCTTCCAGCGCAACAGCAAGGTGAGCCTGCGCCGGGACGTGTCCGCCGGAGAGGTGCGGGACTCGTTCGGCGCGCTCTTCCAGTACCTCGACCAGCAACTCGACGCGAAACTCGCCGACCCCGCCGACGACATGCTCTCCGAGCTGGCCGCCCGGATGCGGGACGGCGACCTCAGCCGCCTGGAAGCCACCATGCTCGGCCTCCTGCTGCTCGGTGCCGGGCACGAGACCAGCGCCAACATGATCGCCCTGGGCGTCCTCGCGTTCCTGGAACACCCCGACCAGCTCGCCGTCGTCCGCGACACCGACGACCCGAAGGTCCTCGCGAGCGCGGCGGAGGAGATGCTGCGGTATCTGACCGTCGTCCACAACGGCCAGCGCCGCCTCGCCCTGGAGGACCTGGAGATCGACGGCCGGCTCGTCCGGGCCGGCGAGGGCATCATCATCCCGGGCGCCACCGGCAACTGGGAGTCCGGCGTCTTCCCCGACCCCGAACGGCTCGACGTCCACCGGGACGCCCGCCACCACATGGCCTTCGGCTTCGGCATCCACCAGTGCCTGGGCCAGCAACTGGCCCGGCTGGAACTCCAGATCGTCTACAGCACACTCTTCCGCCGCATCCCCACCCTGCGCGCGGCCACCGAACCGGACAAGATCCCGTTCAAGGACGACGGCATCGTCTACGGCGTCTACGAACTGCCGGTGACCTGGTAGTACCGCGTAATTCATGGTCAGAATTTCAGCGGCTGGGCATCTTAATCCGATGCATAAAATAATCACCGCTGGCCAATATTCCCCCGAATGCCCGATGCCTTGCTCCCTCGGATGCTCGTTAGGTGGACGTGACTTGGGAGGAAAGGCATGCAGAAGAGGCTCACCCGCACTGCTCGGACCTGTTTGAGGACTTCCTCGAAGCGATCAGCAGTATCAAGAGTGAATATCTGCGGGCTACGCTGGACGGACTTGACACCGCCACCACAATCCCCACTCCAGTCCGAGGCTCACACTCTGGATGAAGCGTCCTGAGCCGAAGGAAGGAGTGATCAATGGACAGGCTTCAGGACGACAATCTGCTGTATGCGGTGAATCAGAGCCCTGACGACACTCAGCCGCTCGACGCCCAGCACATGTGGCACATCCCCGACCCGATGATCTCGTCGGGCGGCTGGGATCTGGACCAAGAGCTGGCCCAGATGCTGAACACGACGCCGCCAAGCGTGGTGGATCCCGTCCCTCCCCCGCTGGACAGCCACCGGCGCCCGCGCCGCCCGGTGAATCGCAGGCGGCCCCGGCCGGGCGTTCAGCTCTTCACCAGAAACCCGCGGGTCGTCACGGTCACCATCCTGGTGGCCATGATCACCATGTGCGCGGTGACGATGCTGTACTGGTCCATTTCTTATTCGTACGACCAACTGCGCACCATTGCACTGCTGGTGGTGTCCGAGAACCTGGCGCAATGGTGGCCGCTGACGGTGTACGGACCGTGGCTGGTGGCGGGTTTATCGATCTTGCGGGCATCCGTTCAGCGTCGAACCGCTCGGCGGTCCTGGGCCGTGATGCTGATCTCCTCCAGCACGGCGGTAGCTCTGTGCATCGGCCAGTCACCGCATTCTCTTCTTGCGATGGTGATCGTCGGGATTCCGCCGATCACCGCCCTGGTCTGTTTCCGTGAACTCGTCGGCCAGTTCTCGAACCGGGGGCCGAAGCACGCCGCCGACACCGTGAACGGGCCCAAGCAGACAAGGCCGTAGCCGGACCGGCGACGCCGGGTCAGGTTCGCTGGAAGAACTCCACCTCCGCCAGCGCCAGATGACGGCCCGGAGACAGACCGACGGCCGAGCGCAGGACCAGCCGTACCGTCTTCACGTCGCTGTACCCGGTCTCGATCGGCTGGTCGCCCGGTTTGTCGCTGAGGGTGAGCTCCTTGGTGTGCTTGGTGCCGTCCGCCGCCGTCACCTCCAGTTCCACCTGGAGTGCGCGTGCCTGGAGGGCGTACTCCTGCGGCTCCTTGGACGCGCCGTTCGTGATGATCAGGTTGACCATCCGGAACGGCTTCCTGAAGGTGTACGTCACCGAGGCGCCCGTCGCGGGCGCGCCCCAGTAGCGGTTGTTCAGTCCGTCCGTGGTGTTCTTCGCCGGGTGCCCCGGCACCGAGGCGCTCGCCACGATGTCCATCGGCGTAATGGGCTTGGGCTTGCCCAGCTTGTCCCGGGTGTCCTCGACCAGGGCGCGGCCGGCCGGCAGCAGCAGGAAGCCGCCCGCGCACAGCGCCAGCACCACGAGCAGGATCACCAGGAACCGCGTCATCCCGCCCGAACTCGCCCGCACCCGGCGGCGGAACGGCCACACGGTCCGCCACCACGGCAGCGGGGCGGCCTTCGCGGTGGGCCTCAGCTCGGCCGCGCAGCGTCGGCAGAACCTGCGGTCCGGCTGGTTGGCCGTACCGCAGGCGGGACAGGGGAACCCCGTCCCCTCGTCCGTCACCTCCACCGGTCGCACAACGGGGCGCGGAGCCACCGCCTTCGCCGGGCGGACAGGCACGATGGCCTCCGGCGCCGAGGCCTCGGGGGTGGGGGTGGGGGTGGGGGTGGCCGGGGTCCGCGGGCGCGGTATGTCGCGGGCGGGGGAAGCGGGCGGAACCGGCGCGACGGGGGCGACGGGGGCGACTGGCGGAACGGGCGGGGTGCTGGGGGGTGGTGGTGATTCGGGTTGCGGGGTCTGCGGTGCGGGCGCTGGGGCTTGCGGGGCGGGTGCCGGGGCTTGCGGGGGGCGTACGGGCGTTCCGGGTGGTGCGGTGGGTGCGGACGCGGAAGGGCCGGACGGTGGCGTGGGGGGCGTGGACGGCCGCTCAGGGGGTGTGATGGGTGGCGTGGACGGCGCGGGTGGCGTGGTGGGTGGCGCGGCTGCGGTGGGGCGGGCTGCGTCACCGGCACTGGACGCGCTGGTTGTGTCGGCGGCGGTCGCGGCTGCCGGTCCAGGGGCGGACGCGCTGGTGGAGTCGGCGGCGATCGCGGCTGCCGGCCCAGGAGCAGACGCGCTGGTGGAGTCGCCGGCGATCGTGGCCGCCGGCCCAGGAGCAGACGCGCTGGTGGAGTCGCTGGCCGTCGCGGCCGTCGGACCATCGGTGGACGCGCCAGGGGACTTGTCGCCAGTCGTGGCTGCCGTTCCCTCGGCGGTTGCGCCGGTGGTCCCGCCCGGAGCGTCACCCGTCGTGGAGCCGCCGGTTGCGGAGTCGCCGGTCGTGCCGCCCGTGGTCGGGGCCTGCGCCGGGACAGGGGGCGTGGCGCCGGTCTGGGGCGGGGAGTTCGTGGGCTCGTCCTGGCCGGGGTCGGCGCCGGAGTGTGGGTCCGCGGGCTGCGTGGTGCTCGGCCTCCTCGCCTCGCCGCGGCCGAGGCCGGTCAGGCGGGCGCGCAGTGACGGGGTGCGTGGGGGCTCGGCGGACCCGGGCTCCTCCGCCGGGGGCGGTGAGGGGGTGGTCGGGGCCGGGGGCTCCGGCGTCGTGGGCGAGGGTGCGCTCGGGGTCGGTGTGGTGTCCGACCAGCCCAAGTACGCGCCGCAGTTGCCGCAGAAGTCGTCCGTGGAGCCGTTGGACGCCCCGCACGCGGGACATGCGCGCATGACGTCACCTCCCTTCGTCAGTGGGCGGGCCGGGCAGGACCTCCGCCCGGAACGCCGTGTGCACCGGGCACATGGCCCGGACGATCTCGCGGACCCTGTCCACGTCCACCTGCGCCTCGCGGCCCGGCCACACCCGGACCAGGATCTCGGCGGCGGGCTCCGGCGGCAGTTCGGCGCCGGCGGTGCCCGACCACCACGCGCCGCCTTCGCCGGTCACCTCGACGTGCACGCCGAGCGCGAGTTGCAGCGCCTCGACCAGCCCGCGCTTCGTGCCGCGCCACCGGTGCAGCTCCACCGCGCGGACGACCGCCTCGCGGCGCAGCTCCACGGGCCACGCCGGGTCGTCGGCGGCGCCCACCCACGACGCCAGCCAGGACAGGAAGTCGGTCGGGGTCACCCGGGGGTCGAGGTATGCGGGCAGGTTGTCGAGGGTCGCGAAGACCGGGGCGAGGACGGTGTCGAGGCCGGCGGTGAACCGCTGCGCGAAGTCGTCGTCGGCGTACAGGGCGGGCAGTTGCCCACCGATCGGATACCTGCTCGGCAGACCGGGCACGGCGGCACGGCTCATCCCCGTACCTCCGTCCCGACAGCCATGTCACGCACGCTCATCCCCGTCCCTCCGGATCGAGCGCCGTCACGACCACCTGGTGCTGGTAGGAGAAGACCAGCGCGCCCGCGGACACGTCGATGCGGTCCGAGGGGGCGCCGCGGCGGCCGGTGATCGGGTCGGCGGGGAAGAGGAGGATCTCCTCCACGAGGGCGTTGCCGGTGGCGTTCTGGAGGATGCCGAAGACCTCGCCGTACTGGACCGGGCGTCCGAAGGGCCAGCCGGTGCCGTCCGGGCCGCCGTGCAGTGGGTTGAGGTGGCGGAACAGGGCGTCGAGGGCGTCGTCGCGGACCCGGTCGGTGTCGGCCGGTGCCGCCGCGAGACGGGCCACCACGGTGACGCCCTGGTAGACCGGCGGTTCCACGACGAGGCGGGTGCCGATCAGGCGTCTCTGGTCGAGGCTCGCGGTGATCGCTTCGAGGACCTGGTCGGAGGGGATGAGCTGCTCGAAGCGGAGCCGGTCGTCGCCCTCGTCGGCCACCGCGTCCGGCACCACGAGGACCCGTACCGCGCCCGGAGCGTCCGCGGCGGGCAGACAGCGGACCCGGCGTACCGAGGGCGCGGCCTGGCGGCTGATGATCTCGTAGTCCTCGGCGGTCACCGCGCGCTCCTGCATGCGCAGCACCTCCGGCGCCCGCAGCTTGGCGTTCTCCACCGTCTCACCGGCGACGCCGCCGCGCGCCGCCTCCCGGTTGGTGACCTGTGCGATGTACGGAACGGAGCTGCGCAGCACGTTGATCGCGCCGCGGGCGACGTTGCCCGCCGGGCCGCCGCCGGTGCGGTAGCGGGCCACCCGTATCTGGGCGCCCTTGGGGGGCACGGCGCCGCACTGGCGCAGCGTGCCGTCCGGTTCGCGCAGGACCGGGGGGAAGCCGAACTCGCCGGTGGTGGCGTCGACGCGGACGTGCCGGTCGGCGGGGCCGGAGCGGCCGAAGTGGTCGACCACGTCCCAGTGTTGCCAGCCTTCGGGCGAGGACACCTCCACCACGGGAGGCTCGCGGTCGAGGAGGACCGGCGGGCGGCCGAGCCGGAACGTCTGCCCCGCGACGCCCTCCGAGGTGCCGAGCGGCACATCGGTCACGGTCTCGGCGTGCTCGACGGACATGGTGCCGCCCACGGTGAACACCTCCGCCTCGCGCACCGTCGGGGACTCCGAGTAGAACGGCTGGCCCGGCTCCGGCTCGGTGACACGGCAGCGCAGCCAGCCGGCCCGGGTCCCGCCGATCACCGACGCGGTGTGTCCGGCCGTGACGTGCACGATGACCTCGCCGGGCCGGTTCAGGCCGCCGGTGGTGTCCGTACCGGTCTCGCACAGCTGCCAGCCGCCGCCGTCCCACGCCTCCCACACGAGCGGGGGCTGGCGCGGGTCCACGCCGACGCCCTCGACGCGGCTGTCCAGACGCACCGCGACGATGCAGCGCGGGACCGCCGTGGGCAGGCCGAACAGCAGCGCGTCGCCGGGCTCCGGTGCCGCCTGGAAGCAGGGAATGTCATGGCCCTCGGCGAGCGTGCCGGTCATGTCGGTCTGCGTACCGGTCTTGGGAGCGGTCACCAGACGCGTCAACTCGCTGGGTACGACGCGCAGTTCGTCGGTGGTCGTGAACACCACGGCGTCGTCGTTCTCGCCGCCCGCGGTGGTCACCTCGGTGCCCGCGGTCAGCGTCACCGTGTCGGGCTGCGGCGCCGACAGCCAGAAGTCGACGTCGGCGAGGGCCGCGGCCGGCGGGAACAGGCGGATGCCCAACAGGTCGAGGAAGGCGGTGTAGTTCTTGTCCGGGACCCGGTTCAGCCGGTACAGCAGCTGGTCCACGAGGTAGGCGAACGTCTCGATCAGCGTGACGCCCGGGTCGGAGACGTTGTGGTCGGTCCACTCCGGGGCGCGCTGCTGCACGTACCGCTTCGCCTCGTCGACGAGTTGCTGGAACCGTCGGTCGTCCAGGTTGGGGGAGGGCAGCGCCATCAGTCCGCGACCAATTCCTCGGCCCCCTCCTCGGAGGGGATCGTGTAGAAGGGAAAGACCAGGTTGCGCCGGTCGTTGGTGGAACGCAGGGTGTAGTGCACGTCGATGTAGAGGGTGCCGTCCTCGATCGCGTCGAAGGCGACCACCACGTCGTCCACCGCGATCCGCGGCTCCCACCGCTCCAGGGCTTCACGCACCTGCTGTGCGATACGTCCGGCGGTGGCGCCGTCGCCGGGGGCGAACACGTAGTCATGGATGCCGCACCCGAACTCGGGGCGCATGGGCCGCTCGCCGGGCGCGGTGCCGAGCACCAGCCGGATCGCCTCCTCGATCTCCCGCTCCCGTTCGACCATGGCGATCCCCCCGGTCGGCCCGACCCGCAACGGAAACGCCCAGCCCCGTCCGATGAACCGCTCGCTCATCACACACCCCCGATCAGCACGCTCGAAGCGCCGGGCAGAACCACAGCACCACACGCGGCCCGCCCGACCCGCAACGGAAGCAAACAACCACGGCCGATGAACCGCTCGCTCATCACACACCCCCGATCTGAACGCCCGAAGCGCCAGGCAGAACCACAGCACCACACCCAGGGCGCCCGCCCGACAACGGAACCAACCAGCCACACCGACTGATCCGCCCGCTCATCACACGCCCCCGATCAGCACGTTCATGGCGCCCGTGACGACCATCGCGCCGCACGTGGACTGGTCGCGCTGGCGGGCGGCCGGCAGGCCGCCGATGAGTACCGGGCCGCCGGCCAGCGCGCCCGGGTTGGGCATGATCACGTTGCCCGGGCCCAGGGCCGCGTGCGGCGGGATCGGGCAGACGACCAGGCTGCCCACGACGGCGGCGGGGCGGCCGCCGATCAGCACGGTCGCCACCGACCTGGCGGCGGCGGGCGGCGGGGTGGTGACGGTGCCGCCGTGGTTGGTGGGGTCACCGGTACGGGCTGCGGCCGGCATGCGGTGCTCCTTACGGAATCGGGAGACGGAGTCGGGAGACAGAGTCGGGAGGGGGACGGCGGACGCTGGGCGGGGGGGGATCAGTTGATCTTGATTAGCCTGGCCTTGAGGACGCCGAGGAGACCGCCGTCGACGGTGACCCCCGTCTTGCCGGTGACGTTCACCGAACGGCCGTCGATGTTCACCCCGTTCGTGCCGTTGATGTCCACCTGCCTGCCCTTCACGGTCACGTTGCCCATCTTCGCGTCCAGCGTGATGCCCTTGCTGTCGAGCACGACGGAGGTACGGGCCGTGCGGGCCCGGCCCTTCCCGCTGTACACCGTCACCTCGATCCGGTTCATCCGGTCGTCGAGGAAGACTTCGAGGAGTTCGTCCGCGGTCACGAGCCTGAGGCCGGACTTGGTCCGCGCGTCCAGCAGCTCCATCCGGTGCCCCGAACGCGACACGATGGAGCGGCGGTTGACCTTCCCGCTGGTCTTGTCGATCAGCGGCACGTCGTGCGGCGAGGGCTTGTCGACGCCGTTGTAGAGCCCGCCGATGACGTACGGGCTGTCCAGCAGTCCCTGCTCGAAGCCGACCAGGACCTCGTCGTTGACCTCGGGGCTGACCACACCTCCGCCGCCCTTGCCGCCCATCTGCACGGTGCGCACCCAGTCGGTGGTGTAAGTGTCGTCCAGCCAGGGGAACTTCAGCTTCACCGAGCCGTTCTCGGCGCCGGCCGGCTCGCGTACGTCCGTCACCACGCCGATCGCCAGACCCGGCATGCGCGGGCCGCGGGACGGCGCGTTGGCGCCGGTCACCAGGCCGGTCAGGGAGCGGTCCGGGCTGGCGCTCACCCACACCGTCGTGCGGAATCCGCCGTGCGGTTCGAGGACGTGCTGCACCGCCGTCGCCGTGTACTTGCCGGAGAACGCCTGCCCGACGTTGCCGAGCGCCACGGGCTTGCCCGCCCGCAGCAGCGGGTTGCCCTCGGCCAGCACCTCCAACTCCGCGAAGCCGGCACTGACCTGATCGGCCACCGCGTCGGCGACCGCCTTCGTCTCGGCCTGGGTGCGGTACGGGGTGTCGGTGACGGTCAGCTTCGACGACTTGCCGAACTTGGCGGCGAGCGCCGGACTCAGGCCCGGCACCACCGTGTCGCTCTTCACCGACGGCTTCTTGGCCACCAACGGCCGCTTCGTGGTGACGTCCCAGCCGCGCACCTCCACCTGCGAGGCACCGTCGGAGGCGGACAGCGAGGCCCGCAACGCCAGCAGGTTCCGCCCGTACTCCAGCACCAGCGGGTTCTTCGCGGCGGAGGTCGACGGCGCGGGCGCGCCGGACGCCTTCTTCGGCTTGGTGAACTGGAGCATCCCCTTGTCGTCGACGCGCACCTGCGCGCCGCTCTCGGCCGCCAGGAACTGAAGGAAGTCCCAGTCGGACACGTTCGCCTGGGAGAGCTGCTTGTAGGTGACCGGCGCGGCCTGCACCGTGCCGCAGGCCAGCCCGGCCCCGGCGGCCACCTTGCGGACGATCGCGGACGCCGTCATGTTCCGGTACGCCACCACCTTCCGGCCCCGCTGGAGGCGGTGTGCCTTGGAGTAGGCGCGCACGACGGTGAACGAGCCCGTGCGGTCCCGGTCCACCTCCAGGGCGGTCACCTCACCGTTGAACAGCCGCTCGCGCGCCGTCCCGGTGACGGTCACCACCGACACCTTGAGCGGGGTGCCGATGGTGATGCCGGTCTTCTTCAGGAACTCGTGGTCGGGGTCGCGGAAGGTGAGCACCGCCGCGTCGGGCAGACCCACGTTCTCGTCCACCACGCAGCTCACCAACTGCGCGGCCCAGGTCGGCGGCAGTTCGCCGGGTGCCTCCACGACGGGGTCCGCCGCGAACGACCGGCCGTCCCGTTCCCCGGCTGGACTCACTGCTCCTCCTCCGCGCCCTCGTCGCCCAGTCCCGGCACCACCAGATCGGTGCCGGGCACGAGCGCCATCGGGTCGTCGATGTCGTTGGCCTCCGCGATGACCCGCCAGGCCGTCGCGTCGCCGTACTCCTGCCAGGCCAGCAGGGCCAGGCTGTCGCCCGCCACGACGGTGTGCGTACTGCGGGCGGTGCGCGAGCCGGACGTCGGGTTCTGGCCCGCCGGGCCGACGCTGGCCTCCTCGATCGACAGCTGGCAGGTGGCCCGTAGCGGCTTGCCGTCCACGTCGAACAGCGTGTACGTCACGGACAGGCTGGAGAGCACCCCGTCGAACGAGGTGGTCCGCGCGGTGCCCCACTCGAACCGCACCCAAGGGCTGGCCGGCTTCTTGCGGCCCAGGCTGGCCTTGGTCGGCACGCAGGCCTTCATCAGCTTCTCGACCGCCTGCTCCACGGAGTTGTCGTGCTTGGCGGTGGCGTCCAGGAACACCTCGAGGCTCAGCTGACGCGGGCCGCTGCCGACGAACTCGGGCAGCGCCGACTCCGCCGCCATCCGGGACGGGGTGCGCCGCCACTCGGTGGTCTTGCTCAGCTCCAGGGTGGAGGGGTTGAACTGGAGGTTGATCCGCGCGAGCGTCCCTCCGGGCTTGGCGCCGACCGAGGCCGGGGGCTCCTTCAGGGTCAGCTGAGCCCTGGCCCGACTGGTGCGGGACGCTGGGGACATGCCGGGACTTCCTTTCCGGGACGGTCACATGGGCGGCGGGCGGTTCATGAGCGCGGGTCAGGAAGGGCGCAGCCCCTCGTGGGCGATCTCCAGGGTCTCCACCGCGGCCTGTGAGCTGCTGGGGTCGAAGGACGGGCCCTGCCAGCGCACCGGGACGATCCCGAACACCTGCCAGCTGATGATCTTGGTCAGGTCCGGTTTCAGCGCCACGATCTCGCCGTCCTTGGGCTCCACCCGCTTCAGCGTCTCGTCGAGCCAGCGGCCGATCTTCGCCGTGTCCTTGGTGACCGGCCGGGTGAGCGTGATGTTCGACCAGGTGACGCGGCCGGGCAGGTTCCACGTGAAACCGTTGTTGCCGCCCTCCTGGTAGCTCTCCATCTCCACCTCGGCGCCCATGCCGGAGCAGGTGTGGAAGGCGCCCAGGTCGTTGCCTCCGATCGCGAGCCGGAAGAACACGCTCGTCGCGAAGATGTTGTCCGTCATTCGTCCGTCATCCGTTCCGTGCCGGGCCCTCAGCGGCGTCCGTCGTAGGGGCGGCCTGTACGTTCCCTGCCGCGCCGCAGCTCGGTGCGCAGCAGGCGGGCCATCGGGTCGAGCAGGCGGCGCGCCAGGTCGTCCAGGTCGAGGCCGGGGTCCTGCGGTGTCTCGGCGCGCTTGCCAGGGGCGGCGGGCTTCGCGGCCTTGGAGTCCGTGCGTGACTGACTGCCCGCCGGCACCGATTTGACCGGCACACCCTTGGGTACGGCGTCCCGCTTGGCCGTATCCCTCTTGAGTACGGCGTCGTCCGCCCTGGAGGCCTCGCGCTGGACCGGGGTTGCCGCGCCGCCGGTCCCGCCGCCCGGCGCAACGGTTCGGGGCCGGACCACAGGGACGGGCCCCACCGGTGCCGGTGCCGACGTGGCCGACGGGCGGTCCGCGAGCGGCGGCGACTGCGGGGCGGTCACCGGCAGGGACCGGCCGGGTACGGCGGTGGCCGGGGCAGCCGCCGCCGTAGCGGATGTCCCGTGCGGCGGCGCAGGCTTGACGACCGGGACGCGCTGGACGACGCCCGGGGAACCGGTCCGTCCTGCGCCCGAGTTCCGCGGTCCGTGCGCCGTCGCGGCCTGTTGGACCGGCGGCGTCGCCGCAGCGCCCGAGGACGGTCCCGGCGTCGGCCGCGCGGACGCCGCGGGGTCGCCGTCGGGCGCAGCCGCTGCCCCGGGCCAGCGCGCCGCCACCACGGGACGGCCACCGGTACGGGAGGCGGCGGGCTGTGAAACCCCTTCCGGGGCCCGGGTGTTCAGGGTGAGGGGGCGCGCGGGGAGCAGTTGGAGGGTGCGGGGTGCCGCCGGCGGGGCGGAGCGGGTCACGGTGAGAGGGCGCGGGACGGCTGCGCCTCCGGTGCCCTTGGCCGTGGGCCGGACGCCCGCGGTGGTTTCGGTGGTGGGCCGGATGCCTCCGGTCGTGGCCGGGGCGCCGGTTTCGGTTTCGGCCGGGGCACGGGCGACGACGACCGGGCCCGGGCCCGCGGGGTCGTGGGACCGGTGGCCGCCGGGCCCCGGCCCGCCGGACGTCGCGGCGGGTCGGGACGCCGTACCGGTCGGGCCTACGGCGCCTTCCGGTGCCGGACCGTGCGGCGCGGCGGCCGGAGACGGTGTCACCAGCGGTGTGGCGGGCCCGTTTCCGTGGTCCGTCGGGCCGGGCGTCGTGGTGCCGTGGGTGGCGGAGTGGTCCGCCACGCTGCGCTGGACGTCGACCGCTCCCAGCAACGGCGCGTCCGCTCCGCCCTCGCCCCGCGCGGGCGGAGCGGACCCGGTGGGCGTCCCGTCGCGATCCATGGCGGGCGGCGCCGAATCAGCCGCGGACCTCTGATCGTCCCGGCGGGCCGGAGCGCGCTGGACGGCCGGGCCGGGCGACGGGCGGGAAGCACGGGCGCCGGACGCGGCCGCACCGGGTACGTCGGCGCTCGCCGGCAGCGCGGGCAACGGCGCGCCCAAACCGCCACGCGCGCGTGCCCCGGAACGGCCCGAGTCGGACGTACGGCGCGGGGCGGGGCCCTCCTGAGCCGTGCCCTGCACACCGCCGTCGGACGTGCTCGTGCCATCCGTCTGGCGCTGGACAACAGGAAGCGCCGGACCGGGCGCGGGACGCTGGGCGGGGGTGCCGTCCGCCAACGGGGTTGCCGTGGAGGGCAGTTCAGTCATCGGGGCGCCGAGGGGTGCGCGGCTGCCCGTGCGTGTGGCGGCACGCTGCACGGGAGGCGTCGAGGACGGCGTCGTACCGGCCGGTGTTGTCGTGGCGGGGCCGGGTGCGTCAGAGGTGGCGACCGGCGCCTGAGCGGCGGGGGCCGGCCGCAGGGCGGGGACGCGGCGCGCGGGTCCTGCCTGTCGCCGGGCGACGTTCAGGCGGTGCCCCACCGGGCGGAGTGGGACGGGCACGGGGGACACGTCGACGCCGGAGGCACGCGATGCCTCCGGCTGCCTGCTTCCCCGGACGGACTGTGACCCCGTCGTCCCCGACGTCGCCGTGCGCTGGACGGCCGGGCCGGACGTCGTACGCCCCCCTGAACCGCCCGGCGACCGGGACGCGCTCCCGGAGTCCGGCCTGGGCGCGCTGGGCCGCGCGGCCGGGGCGGGCCGGTTCACGGAACCGTCGGCGGGTGTGCCCGGGATCACCGCAACCCGTCGTACCAGCGGAATCTCCCGCGCGGCGGCCGCGCGGCCGGTGTCGGAGGGCGTCACGACCGGGGCCGCACCCGGCTCCACGGCCCGTTGGACGGCGGGAGGCGACGAGGAGAGCACGGCGGGGGAATCCGCGGACGTGATGCCACGGGTTCGCCGAGCGTCGGCCGAACGCCTCGCCCCCGCAGTGCTGTCGTCGCCGGAACGCGCGATCACAGGCCCGGACCCGGAGCCCGCGCCCGCCGAGCCGGACGAAGCTGAGCCGGTCGGCGTCGGACCGGACGAACCAGAGCCGGAGCCCGGCGAACCAGACGCAGCCGAACCGGAGCCCGACGTCTGAGACGCAGCTGAACCCGCGCCCGACGACCCAGACGAGCCCGGACCGGACGCCGCCGATCCGGACGGCCGCGCTCCCGGACGCGTCCGACGTGCGACGGGAGTTGCCGCGGCGGACGACGGCCGACCCGCACTGCCCGGGTTCCCGGCGTCCGACGCACCGTCCTGCGGTCCGTCCGCCCCCTCCGGCCGCATGGCCCGGAGCAGCAACGGCCCCCCACCGGTGCGGGTGGGTTGTGGGGCGGCCGGGCGTGTCACGCCACGGACCAGGCCGGCCGGAGCGGTCGGCATCAGGGCGTGGCCGAGGCCGTTGTCGAAGGACGGGTTCTGCCAGGCGGCGAGGCCCGAACGGAACGCGAGGCCGTCGCTGACGCCCAGCGGGGCGCGGGCGACGGTGAGGGTCGGCGGCGCGGTTCGACGCCAGCCGCCGTCCCAGTCGCCGGGCACGGAGGAACCGCGCGCGGCGGAGCCGGCGGCACCGGACGCCTCCCGGCCCCCGTCGCCGGGCGAACCGGCCGTCACGGACCCGGACGAATCACCGGCACCGGACAGGCCGCCCGGCCCGGCGCCGGAGCCGTCCGCTCCGGTGGCCCGGCGGCGCAGCCTGTCCCGCCATGCCATGTGCTCAACCGCCTTCGTTCACGCGGGTGTTGATACGGGCGATCTCGGCCACCCACTGCTGGCGTTCGCCGTGGGTGAGATCGAGGATCTCCTCGCGTTGCCAGTGGAAGTGATAGGCGATGTACGCGATCTCCTCCCGGAGCCGGGGAAGGGCGTACGTCACGATTCCCCCAGGCGCCCACCCGAGAGGTCGACCTCGAAGCCGCCCTCGCAGTGCGGGCAGGTCACCGCGGCACGCGTGTGGCCCTCGCTGTTGACGCGGCGGTAGAAGTCCTGGAGGAACGCGACGTCGGTGGCGTACATCCGCTCCACGATCCCGGCGTGCACATCGGTGATGTTGCCGAGCCGGGTGATCACCTGGCTCAGCAGCACCACGCTCAGGTACGCCGGGTTCTCCTTCACCCGCAGGTCGATCTGGGGCCGCAGTTCGTCGCGGGCGGTGGCCAGGCGCATCATGCCGTGCCGGTGCACCGTGCCCTCGTCGTCGACGTACCCGCGCGGCAGCTCGAACTCGAACTCGGTGCGCAGCCCGTGATCCTCCTGCCGGCGCGGCGGGGCGGCGGCCGGAGCGGCCGCCGCCTGCTCCGACGCCTGGGCGGGCGCCGTCGCCTGGAGGATCTCCTCCAGGTTGCCCGCCGTGACCGTACGGCGCCTCATTCGACGACGATCTCCTCGAACGTGATCGTGACGGACTCGGTGGCCGGGGACGACTCGCCCGCCTTCAGGGACGGGCCCTCCCACTTGGAGGCCCAGCCCTGCATCAGCTGGATACGGCGGACCGTGTTGCCCTCGGAGTCCTTGATCTCGATGGTGAGGTTCTGCCGCGCGGTGTTGACGGCACCGTTGTTCAGCGTCTCCTTGATCCACTTGGTGAACTCGCTGCTCTGGTCGAGTCCCCGGGTGATCGTGATCTCACCGGCCTGGCGCGCGCCGGGCTGCTTGCGGATGATCTGCTTGCCCTGGTCGCTGACCTGCTTGACCTCGACGACCTCCTCCTCGACGGTCAGCCCGCTGATCTCCTGGATCGACTCGACCAGGTAGCCACCGAGCTGCACGCCGAAGACGTGGGTGGAAAGAGCATCGCCCGTTGCCATGACTGTCTGTCACCTTTCCTTGAGGACCCGGAGGTCACTCGTCGATGAGGCTGGTGCTGTCGGAGAACTGGGCCAGCCGGAACACCACGAACTCGGCGGGCTTGACCGGCGAGACACCGATCTCGCAGACGACCCGGCCCTGGTCGATGGATTCCTGCGGGTTGTTGTCGCGGTCGCACTTCACGTAGAACGCCTCTTCGGCGGTGCGGCCGAACAGCGCGCCCCGGCGCCATTCCTCCTGGAGGAACGCCGTGACGTTGCGCCGGATGCTCGCCCACAGCCGGTCGTCGTTCGGCTCGAAGACCACCCACTGGGTGCCCAGGAGGATGGACTCCTCCAGGTAGTTGAAGAGGCGGCGCACGTTCAGGTAGCGCCAGGCCGGGTCGGAGGAGAGGGTGCGGGCACCCCAGATCCGGATGCCCCGGCCGGGGAAGGCCCGTACACAGTTCACGCCGATCGGGTTCAGCAGGTCCTGCTCGCCCTTGCTGAGCCGGATCTCCAGGTCCACCGCACCGCGGATCACCTCGTTGGCGGGCGCCTTGTGCACACCGCGCTCGGCGTCGCTGCGGGCCCACACGCCGGCGACGTGACCGCTCGGCGGGACGGTGGTGTTGCGTCCGGCGGCCGGGTCGAAGACCCGCACCCACGGGTAGTAGAGGGTGGCGTACCGGGAGTCGTAGCCGGCCTCGTCGTTGCGCCAGGTGCGCACCTGCTGGGCGTTGAGCCCGGGCGGGGCGTCCAGGACGGCCACGCGGTCGCCCATCTGCTCGCAGTGCGAGATCACGGCGAGCTGCACGGTGCGGACGCCCTCGGCGTCGATGTCGCCGCGCTGGTGGGCGCTCATCAGGTCCGGCACCGCGACCATGGTGATCTCGTCGATGCTCTCCAGGCCGCCGAACCCGGTGCGCGCCGCGGAGTCGCCGACGTACTCGGCGGGGTTGAGGCGGGCCACCTCTCCGGCGCCGTTCGTGGCGGGCGAGGCCGGGGCGTCGGGCACTGCCACGGTCCCCGCGGCGGGCCTGCTCTGGGTGGCGCCCCGCTGCTCGGTGACCTCGATCAGCTTGGAGGCGCGGGCCTGGTTGACCAGGTAGCCCTTGACGTTCTTGCGGGTGGAGGCCTCGTACGTCTCCACGACCTCGTCGCCCTTGCGGACGAGGAGCTTGAAGCGGTCCTCCGGCGGGTTGTCGCCGTTCGCTTCGGCGACCTCCACCGACACCCCGGAAGCGCCCGGCTTGGCGGCGACCAGGAAGCCGCCCAGCTCCACCGGATCCACGGCCCTGGCGTCCCGCTTGCTCCGGGCGCCGTTCGCCGCCGGGGCGGAGGCGTCCTCGGCCGCGCCGCCGATGCGCACCACGTACGCGGCGCCGCCGCCGTTGGCGAAGTATCCGTAGACCGCATGGGCCAGGTAGGTGCCCTCGGTGAAGCCACCGAACTCCTGGGTGTACTGGTCCCAGCTGGTGACCAGCGTCGGTGCGTGGAAGGATCCGCGCTCGGCGAACCCTACGAACGCGGCGACGGCCGTGCCGACCCCTTCGATCGGTCGGGCACCGGACTGCACCTCCTCCACGTACACGCCCGGGGTGAGGTACGTCGGCATGCTCGCTCCTTAGCGTCCTTGCGGTCACCTGTGTCCAGGCCGAGTTTGCGTGGGCGGTTGGGGCAGGTGACAGGGGCCCGGGGACCTGGTCGGGGGCAAGACCGCTGCCTTTCCGTACCTCCCGCACGGACCGTCCGGACATCACACGCCTTTGCCCTCACACTGCCTGTGCGGACCTGGACGCCCGGTCGGCGCATGCTGTCCACTGGGGGACGCAGCAGGCGTGCGCCGACAAGGAGGCAGTAGATGCAGAGGTCCGGACGGCGCACCGAGGGGAACGAAGCCGAGCGGCCGGTGCGCGACACGGTCGCCGCCCGGCGGGAGACATCCTCGGCCGGCGCCGCCGTCCCGCCCCCGCTCACCGCCGACGTGCTGCGGGCGGCGCAGGGCAGCGCGGGCAACGCCGCGGTGACCGGCATGATCGCCCGCCGCGCCCGCCCCGCGCCCGCGCCCGCGCCGGAGCAGTTCGACACCGAGGTGCCCGAGGTCCTGAGCTCGGGCGGCAAACAGTTCGCGGGGCCGATCCGCCAGGAGATGGAGTCCCGCTTCGGCACCGACTTCTCCGACGTACGCCTGCACACCGGCGGCGCCGCCGCCCGCTCGGCCCGCGCCATCGGCGCCCGCGCCTACACCTCCGGCAGCCATGTCGTCCTCGGCCCCGGCGGGGGCGACAAGCACACCCTGGCCCATGAGTTGACCCATGTCGTCCAGCAGCGCCAGGGGCCCGTGGCCGGCACGGACAGCGGTGCGGGGCTGAGGATCTCCGACCCTTCCGACCGCTTCGAGCGGGAGGCGGAGAGCAACGCGCGTCGCGTCATGAGCGCCGCGCGGACGCCCCGGGAAGCCGGGCAGACCGCACCGCCGGCAGAGCGAACCCAGCGGCAGACGGTCCAGCGCTGGGCGGACCAGGTCACCCAGAACCAAGCGGACATGGAGGTTTCGGCCGGCGGGCTGTTCGCGGTCCCGAGCGCCGGCCCCACCTCGATCTGGATACGTGTCGGAACCGCGCAGGGCGCTTTCTCCCCGGCACTGCGCCCGACGAGCACACCAGCGCAGAACCTCTTCGGCACCGGGGACTACCAGGAGCACGAGCTCACCAGGAACATCCTGGACGACTGCCTCCACACAGCGGAGGAAATCATGCATGACGCTGTGGGAGAGCTGGCCGACGGCGCGAACAGCAACGTGCGCACGAGTGCCGGACTCAAGGCTTTCGGGATGTCGGACGAATCGAACCGTGAGCGGGCGGGCGATTTCCAGGGGGCAACGGATCGTCACGCCAGTCCGGTTGTCGGACAGTCCTACCTGATGCTTGCCATGAATCCGGGGGAAACGACAATGTCGCAGTACCACGCGGCCGCGGTCGTGGGACTGGACGGAACAGACACGGTGACCATGGAGGCCTTCGCAGGCAGCCGTCAGACAGCCCCGAATGCCATGACCTACTCGATCGGCACGGTGAACTCGTTCCACGATTACTGGACGGGCGCCTATTACACCCCGAATCATCCCGGCGTCACCATGAAGACGGTGGTCATCGTCAAACGCGGAAAGGGGCGGCGCGTGCCGGCGGGCGAGGAGCGGCCGGTCAACCCCAACGTGCCTTGAGGCCGCCTCTTTGCCAGACGGTTCCGTCACTCACGCGCCGGTGGCGACGGCAAGGTACGGCCCGAACTCACCCTCCAGGACCAGCCGCCCCAGCTTGCGGTACTCCTGGGCGACCGCCGTCACCACCTGCCGCATGGTGAGCGGCCTGCCGGACTCCGCGGCGAGGTAGGCCGCGGTGACCGCGCAGGCGCGGATGGAGCCGCCGGCCAGTTCGAAGCGGTCCGCGCAGAAGGCGAGGTCCAGGTCGTCGGCGCGGGGCAGCCGGTCGCCCAGGCAGCGGTCCCACAGGGCGAGGCGCTGGCCGGCGTCGGGCACGGGGAAGTCCGCGACGACGTCCAGGCGGCGGGTGAACGCCTCGTCCAGGTTGGCCCGCAGGTTGGTGGTCAGCACCGCGATGCCGTCGAACGACTCCATGCGCTGGAGCAGGTACGCCGACTCGATGTTGGCGTGCCGGTCGTGGGCGTCCTTCACCTCCGAGCGCTTGCCGAAGATCGCGTCGGCCTCGTCGAAGAGCAGGACCGCGTTGACCGCGGACGCCTCCGTGAAGATCCGCTCCAGGTTCTTCTCGGTCTCGCCGACGTACTTGTCCACAACTGTGGACAGATCCACCACATACAGGTCCATGCCGAGGTCCGCCGCGACGACCTCCGCGGACATGGTCTTCCCGGTGCCCGACTCACCGGCGAACAGCGCGATCACGCCGCGTCCGCGGCCGCCGCCGGGCCGCATCCCCCACTGCCCGAGCACCTGCTCGCGATGGCGGGCGCGCAGGGCGAGTTCGCGCAGCCGCCGGTGGGTGGTGGGCGGGAGCACCAGGTCGTCCCAGCCGACGCCCGGCTCCACCCGGCGGGCCAGCCGGTCGAGCCCCGCGCCGTTCTGGGCCCGTACGGCGGCCCGCAGATCGTCGGGGCCGACCGGACGGCCCTCGATGGCGGCCGTGCGTACCGCCACGTCGGCGGCGCGGCGCAACTGCCCCGAGTCCAGCCGGTGCGCGGCGACCGCATCGGCGAGGGCGTCGGCGTCGCCGGTCATGATGCCGCCACCCGCGGCGCGATCGAGGACGGCACCGTCACGCGCACCCGAGCCCAAGACGGCGCCGTCACCCACCGACCGTTCCAAGGCACCGTCACCCACCGACCGTTCGAGGACGGCACCCTCACGCGCACCCGAGCCCAAGACGGCGCCGTCACCCACCGACCGTTCCAAAGCGCCGCCACCCACGGACCGTTCGAGGACGGCACCCTCACGCGCGGCTGAGACCAAGGCGGCGGCGTCACCCACCGGCCGTTCCAAGGCGCCGCCACCCACCGACCGTTCGAGGGCGTGTCGCCAGCGCGCGGCCTGTCGTTCGGGGGAGGGTGCCGACACGGTCAGGGTGACGGGGGTGTCGGCCGCCCACGCCGGGTCCCAGCCGGTCGTTCCGTGCGTGAACAGGGGGATTCCGCGCAGCTCCGTGCACAACGCCCGCAGCGTACGGGCGCGTTCGGCGGGCTCCGCGGGCAGCGCCTCCAGTGGGCCGAGGACGACCCCGGCGCCGGTGAGGAGGGCTTCGCGGGCTGCCGTCCGGGCAAGCTCCGGCACGTCGCCCGAGCGCCGGGCGAGTGCCGCCGCGTCCAGGACGAGCGTGCGCAGCCCGGCCGAGTGCAGGGCAGCGGCGGCCAGCCCCTCGGCGTCGCCGCCCCGGCTGCGCAGATGGACCAGTCCTACGCCGGTCCCGGCCGCGGCCGCCGTCCGCCGGACCTCGGCCGCCTCGGCGGTCGGATCGTCCCGGACCTCGCCGAGCAGACCACCGAGCCGGGCGTCGGGCTGTTCGCTGCCCAGGAGGTGCCCGGTGACCCGGTCCGGGACCACCAACACGCGGGACAGCGGCGGCCGTTCAGGCTCGGTGACCTGCACCAGACCGCCCTCGATCAGCGGCGCTCCGGGGGCGAGCCGGAACCGCGCGTCCGCCGCACCGCCGAGCCCGCAGAGCTCCAGCGCGAGCCCGACCGTGGGCCGACGACGCGTCAGGTCGTCGTTGAGATAGCCGTAGAGCCGCTCGAACCGCGCGTCCAGGTCCGGCGCCACCGCGACCAGCAGCAGATCCAAGTCCAGCGGCGACAGCCCGAACCGTCGGGCGAGCCCGTCGAGCACGGACCCCGCCGGCGGACACCAGGGCTCACCGCCCGGCACATCGAGACCACCCGGCTCATCCAGGATGCGCGCGGCCGCCTCGGGAGTGAGGTACTGCCCCCGGTACGGGTCGTCGGGATCAGGATCCCCGGCCCGACGCACCCCCACCGCATACCGCACCCGCTCCTCCACCACACCCAGCCGCACCCAGAGGTGGTCCACGTCGACGGGGAGGACACCGAGGGCAGGCCGGAGTGCGGGTTCGGTGGTGGGTGGGGCGGAATCTTCGGCAGCCGGTCGGGCGGAAGCCTCGGCGGCGGGTGGGGCGGCGGTGGCCGGTCGGGCGTCGGCATCGGCGGCGGTCTCGGCGGTCGGCCGGGGCTGGGTCTCGGCGGTCGGCCGGGCCGAGGAGTCGGTGGGGGTGGGTGGTTCGGTGGTGTGGGTCATGGCTGGCGGTCACCCCGGCGGCGGCGGGCCGGGGCGGGGCCCCGTTCGCGTGGGCCGGCGAAGCCGTCCCGGCCCGGGTCGGTGACCTCCTTGTAGCGCAGGCGGCGGCCCGGCGTCGCGTCCTCGCCCTCGCGTGCGGCGGCGGTGCGTACGACGAGGCCTTCGGTGACCGGCGGCGCGGTGGCCCTGGTCAGGCCGGCGAGCGGCGCCCGTACCCGTACCCCGAGCGATGCCTTCAGCTCGCCGCCGAGCGCCGACCAGACGTCGGAGGCGGCCGGTGCGTCGAGCGCGGACCCGCCGGCGTCCAGCCCCACGGTCAGGCCGAGTTCGGCGAGCGTGCCGGTGAGCAGCCCCGCCGGCAGCGTGTCGGTGGCCACCAGCGTGGCGAGCACCTGCGAGAGCAGCCGGTGCTCGTCCTGCGGGCGGCTCGTCCACGCCGTGACCATGTACGACAGCCAGAACCAGCGCGGCGGGGAACGCCGCGCCACCAGGTACCCGTCCTCGTCGTACACCTCCCCGGCGCCGCTGCCCCGCCGGGTGGCGTCCTCGCGGATGTCGTACAGGAAGACGCAGACCGTCGGGGCGCTGCGGCGTGCCGCCCAGTCCCGGGTGGGGGCGTCGAAAGCGACCTCGACGCCCGATGCCTCAAGACCGGACTCGCCGAGCAGCCGGCGCAGCCCCTCGTCGACCTCGTGGATCACCGGCGGGTCACCTCGTCCGGCGGCTGCACGCTGCCGCTGACCACCAGGAAGTCGGTCTTCACCGGTGAGAACCCGGGACCGCCGGCCGTGATGGTGCGCGGTCCGGTCTGGTCCTTGGAGAGGATGAGCAGCTGGCCGATGAACGTGCCGTCCCGCAACGGAACCGTCGGCGCCGCCGCCGCGGTGATCCCCGGGTTCCACTTGAACCGCACCGGCACGCCCGGCGGGAAGTCCTTGCCGCGCACCGAGGTGACGAAGCCGGGCTTACCGATCTCCGGCACCGCGATGATCCGCGGCTGGAGGATCCGCAGCCGCTCCCGGGCGGTGTTGTCGTTCCTGTCGGCGTCGGTCCCGGTGGTGGTGAGGATGCCGACCGCCTGGCCCGTCGTCGCCTTCTTGGGACTGAGGACCACCCGTACGACCGTGCTCGCACCCGGCCTGAGGTCCGGCAGCGCACACACCCAGGAGGTGTCGCAGCCCGCCGGCGGCCCGCTGTTCGGGATGCCCTTGGGCAGGCCGACCTTCAGCCGCAGCCCGGTCGCCAGCGCGTTACGGCCGTTGCGCACGGTGTACGTCACCACGACGCGCCCGCCGACGTACCCGGGGTTCGGCTGGGCCGAGACCCGCACGCCGGGCCCGGCCTCCGGCTCCTCCGGCTCCGGGGGCACGGTGGGCGTCGGAGTCGGGGTGGGAGTGGGAGTGGGAGTGGGGCTGGGAGGCGTCGGGGGCGGGGACGTCGGGGGCGGCGTCTCCTCCTCGACCACCGGCACCACGGTCCGGCCCGCGTTGTCGCTCGGCTCCGGATCCAGGACCGTACCGGTGACGGACCAGTCGATCGGCGCGTCGCCCGGTGTGACCCCGGTGAGGGTGACGTCCACCGGAACGGTCGTGCCGGGCTCCACCACACCGACGTTGCACTGGAGGGACGCGGCATCGCAGGTGCCGCCGGGCCAGGTGATCCCGGTGATCTGCACGCCGGCCGGCGGGGCGATGGTCAGGGTGGTGCCGGGAGAGGCGGCGGGACCGTTGTTCACGACGTCGACGGTGACCGTGGTGGAGTCGCCGACGGTGACCTCCGGCGTGCTGCCGGGTGCCTGGAGGGCGAGGTCCACGGACTGCTGGACGGCCGGCTCCTTCTGCCGGCCCGGAAGACCGGTGGTGAACGGGGTGATCTCGCCGGACTCGACGTCCAGAGTGCTCAGCTTCTCGGGGCTGTTGACCGCGACGTCGGCGCGTGAACTGAACACCAGGCTCTTGCCGTCGGCCGTCCAGGCGGCGTCCCGCGGCTGGAACGGGCCGGTGGCCGAGGTGTCCGGCAGCGCCCGGCCGCAGGCGCCGGGGAGATCGAGGACGGAGGCTGGCAGCAGCACCTGGCAGCCGTCGCCCGACAGGGATGTCAGGAGCAGGCCGTTCTGTTCGTCGACCGCGCCGCCGCCGTTCTTGCGGTTGAAGGCGATGCTGAGCCCGTCCGGGGAGAACGCCGGGCTGTCGTCGATGACCTCGCAGCTGCCCGGGCAGTCGGTGGCGCTCAGGTCGGTCTGCTGGGTCAGGTTGTTCACGGGCACGGTCCAGATGTGCTTGTTGCCGCCGCCCCCGTCGATCTCCATGTTGCGGGTGAAGGCCAGGGTGGTGCCGTCGGAGGACCAGGTGGGCTGGGCGTCCTGGCCCTGGAGCTGCCCGGCCGGCGCGGTGATCTCGCCGGTGATCGCACCGGTCGCCGCGTCCGCGATGAGGATGCGGCTGGGACCGGCGGCCTCGCCTACGCCGCCCGGCGAAGTCCGGGTGAAGGCGAGGAACTTGCCGTCCGGGGAGAACGTCGGGTCGGTGTCCCAGTCCGTCGCGGCGCGTCCCGCGAGCGGCATGGGCGCCGCGTTGGAGCCGTCGGCGTCCACCATCCAGATCCGCTCGACGCGTTGGCCGTCGACGGTCTCGAAGCGGGTGACGACGATCCGGCGGCCGTCGGGTGTGTAGTTCTGGCGCTCGGTCCACGGGTCGAACCCGGCCGCGGGCTGGAACAGCGGGTCCTTGGCGGGATCGGTGTTGGTGTCGGCCGCCGGGTCCTCGTTGAGGATCGTCAGACCCAGGTCGCGGGGGTCGGACCCGTCCAGCCGAGAGTCCTGCAAGGTCACCACGTGGGCGCCGTCGAGGCCGTCGTTGGGGTCGTCGTTGGGGTCGTCCGCCGTGGTGCGCTCCACCACTACGCCGCCGCCGTCGACCGGTCCGAGCCAGGTGGGCGAGAGGACTTCCCGGTCCTCGTTCAGCACCAGCTCGGGTTCCGTCGTCGTATGCGGCGGCGCCTTGAACACATGGTCGTAGTCGCCCGAGCACGTACAGGTGATCTCAGGGCTCAGGAACACCACCCCGTTCCCGTCGGGCTGCCAAGCCGCCGAGTGAGCACGCCAGTCGGCGTACACGTCGCCGAACAGCGGCTCGTCGGTGGTCCCGTCCGTGATCCGCAGCCGGGGCTTCGACTGACCGTCGACGGTGGTGGCGGTGTACGCGATCCAGTTCCGGTTCACGTCGTCGTTCACCGGGTTCCACGCCGGCTGAGTGGCCGTGCCGTTCGCGGGGTCGGTGAGCAGGGTGGCGGTACCGCCCGCCAGGGGCCGTACATAGATCTGCTGTCCGACCGTCTGGTCGCTGTCACTGGAGTACGCGATCCGCTGCCCGTCCGGGGAGACCGTCGGGTCCTCCTCGTTCGCGGGGGTGTCGGTGAGCTGTGTCAGACCGGTGCCGTCGGTGCGCACCAGCCACAGGTCACGCTGGGTCCCGCCGTCCAGGCCACCGGACTCGGCCGCGTCGAACAGCACGGACTGCCCGTCCGGGGTCAGCTGGGGGTGCGCCACGTCCATGCCGGTGGTGAGTTTGCGTACCGAGCCGTCGGCGGCCCGCAGGTAGATCTGCGGGTTCGTCTCGTCGCGGAGGCTCGCGAAGACCATCTGGTCACCGAGGGCGGACGGCTGGGTGTCGTAGTGGGCCGGGCCGTCCCCGAACAGCGGTGCGCTGAAGGCGTTGGAGTCGACCTTGCCGAGACTGCGGTGGCGGGTACCGGCGTAAGCGACCCGGGTGTCCGCGGCGTCGGCGGCCGCCTTCGCCTGGGGCTCGGCGTTGCCCGGTCCTGCGGCCGCCGTCACCCCGAGCAGCGGGATCAGCAGCAGCAGCGACATCCCGAGTCTCCCCAGGCTGTACCGCCCGCCGGGGCCAGCGGATTCCATCACGGTCCCCTTCGCAGTCCGATGCGGCATCTGGATGTGCCCCCGCCACCCTGCACCGGCCGTCTGCGGCGCGGCAGGGCGGAGGGGACGTACCTGGGGGAAACGCGGGGTGCGCTTTCGGGCAGCGGGGGGTTCCCTGGGGCCCTTGCGAAGTCAGCTGCGGTTCGGCAGCGCCCCAAAGGGGCGCGGGGCTGTATCGATGTGCGGCTCCGCCGCGTGGGCGCGACCAGCCACGACGGGCCCGCGGACGATCAACGACCAATCGTTGCCCTTCCCGCGGAGCGCTTGGCCGTCGTCAGATCAGCCCGTTGCGCAGCGCGTAGCCGACCGCGTGGGCCCGGTTGCGCAGTTGCAGGCGCGTGATGATCTCGTGCAGCACGTTCTTGACGGTCCGTTCGGAGTACGCGGTCTTGCGGGCTATCTCCGCGGTGTCCAGGCCCTCCGACACCAGGCGCAGCATGTCCGCCTCGCGCGTGGTCAGCGTGGACAGGGACAGGCCGCCGGGGTCGAGGGCCGAGCGCTGGAGGCTGCTGCCGACGTGGCTGAGCAGCTTGCCGAGCAGATCGCCGGGCAACACGCCCTCGCCGTTGGCTATGGCCAGGACGAGGTGGAGGAGCTGGTCCCGGTCGGCCTCGGCGCGCCGCAGCACCGCCGCCACACCGCACTCGATGACGCGTTGCAGCGCGCCCGATCCGAGGGTGCCCACCACAAGTCCCGTACGAGTGGCCGTGTTGTGCCGCAGCCGCTGGAGCAGGGCGGCCACGTCGTCGTCAACGGTGTCGACGACCACCAGCGACACCTCGGCCAGGTCCACGTCGGCGTCGTCGACCAGGTCGACCTCGGGGCGCTGGCGCAACTGCTGGACGACACCGAGGCGCAGGATCGGATCGGCCGCGTAGACGGCAACGGTCACCCTGCTCGTGCGGTCGGATCGAGAGGCCCAGTGGGCGGAGCCGGCTCTGGCGGGCTCACGCGGTGTGGCGACGGTCATTTCAGGGCCATTCTCCTCGGCGCAGGACATGGAGGTACCTGTTTCTGAGTGCGTGGGGGGAGGGTATGCAGGGTCGAGGCGACCACCGAAGGCGGCGCACGGGAGAACTCGTGCGACATTAACGACGCACCGTTACAACGGAGTTGACATGGGCTTGCCGGGCAGTGCGACTGCCCGGGTGTTGCCCTCGCGCTTCTCGTGGCGTCCCCGGGCGCGCTCCTACCGTGGTGGCGTGACGCCTTCTGCTGCCTCTTCCGGCCCCGGTGCGCCCGGCCTCGACATCCCGGCCGTGACGGTGGCGCCGGGTGACATCGCCACGACCACTCTGACCGTCCGCAACGACAGCGACATCGTCGAGGCGTACAGCCTGGAAGTCGTGGGGGACTGCGCCCCCTGGACCACCGTGGAGCCCGCCCGGGTCTCCCTGTATCCCGGCACCTCCGAAGCGGTGACGATCCGTCTGTCGCCGCCGCGGTCCCCGGAGATCCGGGCCGGTGAGCTGCCTCTCGGTGTGCGGGTCCTGCCGACCGAGCACCCCGAGTCGGTGCGGGTCCTCGAAACCACGGTGCACATCGAGGCGTTCCACGAGCTCCAGACCGAACTGGCCCCGCGCCGGCGCCGCGGCTGGCTGCGCGGCCGCTACAAGCTGGCGGTGCGCAACCAGGGCAACACGCCGGTGCAGGTGGGCTTCACCCCCGGACAGGCGGGCGAGGAGCTGGGGTTCGCCTTCAACCCGGCCGAACCGAAGCTGGAGCCCGGCGAGTCGACCGAGGTCGGGCTGCGCGTCCGCACGGCCAAGCCGGTGTGGTTCGGCGCGCCGGTGGTGTGGCCGTTCACCGTTGACACCGCCGAGAAGGGTGACCGGGAGGAGGAGGCCCGGTGGGACGAGCCCGCCGTCCGGCCGCCGCTGGACGCGGAGTTCGTCCAGATCCCGATCTTCCCCAGGTGGCTGCTGATTCTGCTTGCGGCGCTGCTCGCGCTGCTGCTCGCCTGGTTCGCACTGGTCCGTCCGGTGGTGAAGAGCGCCGCCAAGGAAGCGGCCGAGGAAGCGGTCCAGCCGCGCCCCACGCCCGCCGGGGAGCAGACTCCGGGCGCCGGCACCGGCGCCGGTTCGAGCGCCCAACCCGGCGGTGGCGGCCAGGAGTCGGGCGCGCCGGCCGGATCGGGTGGCGGGGGCACTTCGGCGGGCGGTGGCACCGCGGCCGGCGGCCAGCAGTCGCAGACCATCGATGTGCAGACGTCCGCCGGGGAGACCAAGACCGGTACCTACAAGGTGCCCAAGGACAGCGTGTTCGGGGTCACGGACATCGTCGTCGCCAACTTCCAGGGCGACGAAGGGGTGTTGACGATCTCGTTCGGCGACCGCAAGATCACCACGATCGCGCTGGAGACCTTCCGGAACCAGGACTACCACTGGGTGACCCCCATCGAGATCGCTGAGAACGACACCGTGACCATCAACGTGACCTGCGCAAAGCCTGGTACACCGGCTACCGGTCGACAGGCGCAGGGGTGCCACGAGGTCCTGAACGTGAGCGGTGTGCTCAGCCGCACCACTCAGTGAACCGGACCTTCCGATTCTGGGACATTGTCGATCGATACTGACGCTCTCTGTAAAGCATCAGATCTTGTTCGGCCGGAAATCGACAACCATGGTCCGAAAACGGCACCCTGTCCTCATAGAAACCCCCAGGTCATGACCTGGGGGTTGTTCGTTTGTCCAGCGGAGTTCACACGTCCTTGACAACGGCGTGCTGCCGCTCGGCGCCGTGCAGCCGGCGGACCGTGGCGGCGGCCGTGGGGCCGTCGACTCCGGCGGCGATCAGCGCGGCGGTGGCGGCACTCGTCCCGTCGTCGGTCCAGATCCCGGAGTTGACGGTGGCGAGGAGTGCCAGCAGGTGGGCCTCGATGGCGGTGCTGAGCGGGCCGGGCGGTACGACGGTGTGGAACACGCCCTGGCGCTGCCCCTCGGCGAGGATGCCGGCGGCCGTCTCACGGGCCGGGGCGAGGAGTTCGCTCACCTGGTCGGCGCCGAGGTCCTGGGGGGCGAGACCGATCAGCGCGCGGTAGCAGTCGCCGACCGGCCAGAGGGTGAGGACGAAGCGGGCCAGCGCGCTCGCGGGGCCGGGGCCCGGCCCGCTCGTGACGGCGATCGCGAGGCGTATGGCCTCCGCGGCGTCCTCGGCGATCCCCTCCACCAGCGCCGCCCGGCCGGCGAAGTGCGTATAGACGGTGCGCCGCGCCACGCCTGCGGCCTCGGCGATGTCACCGAGGCTGCTGTCGGGGTTGCGGGCCAGTTCCCGCAGCGCCGCGTCGAGGATGCGGGCACGGGTGGCACGCCTCGATACGGAGGGAGGCATCACGGCAATATTTGCACATCGACGAGCAAAAAACTAGCCTGCTCATCGATGTGCAAATAACTCCTTGCCGGCGCCGCTCGGATACGACTACGACAGCTCAGTCGTCGTCCGCGGACTCCGCGACCACGACCGACGCCGCCTCGACCGCCCCGACCGCCTGGACCACGGCATGCGCCCGTACCTCGGGCACGCCGGCCGCGATGAGCATGGCGGTGGCGGCCCTGGTCCCGTCGTCCTCCAGGGCGCCGGTGTTGACCGCCTCCAGCAACGCGACCGTCATCGCCTCCAGCCCGGCACTCAGCACGGCGGCCGGGAGATGCGTGTGGAAGACACCGTCCCGCTGCCCGCGCTCCAGGATCGCCGTGACCTGCTCACGGGCCGGCGCCAGAACCTCGGCCACGCGTTCCGCACCCAGGTCGCGCTGGGCCAGCGAGAGGAGCAGACGGTAGCGGTCCCCCACGGGCCACAGCGCGTACACGAGGCGAGCAAGGGCCCCCTCGTCGCTTTCGCGCTCCGCCCCCTTCCCCGCTTCCTGCCCGGTGGGTTCCGCACCGCCCGGCAACGCGAGCCGCAGCGCCTCGGCGGCCTCCTCGGCGAGCGCCTCCAACAACGCCTCGCGCCCCGGGAAGTGGCCGAACAGGGTGCGCCGTACGACACCGGCGGCGCGCGCCAGCTCCTCCAGCGTGATGTCCGGGTTCCGCCCGAGCTCCCGGCGGGCCGTGGCCAGGATGCGCGCCCGGTTGGCCCGCGAATTGCGGCGCAACGGCTCGCGGACGACAGGCTTGGCCACGGAAACCTCAAGGGGTCAGTACGGAGAGTCAAGGTCAGGGCTGGGCGAGGAGCGCGTCCATTCTAGGCCGACGGCTACATCCGGCCGTCGCGCACGCGGGCGGCGCCGCGACCCTGTCCCCCTCGACACCCGCGGCCGGTCACTCGGCCGCGGGTGTCGATCCGCCCTGCGCGCTGACGGCCGCTCAGCGAGGCAGCCGCCAGGTGTGGACGTGCTGCCAGGTCAGGGTCTGCCACCAGCGGCCCGTCCAGTCGTCGCTGCCGGTGCGGTAGAGGGTGACGGTGTCGCCGGGGAAGCTGGGCGAGTAGGGGACGGGGAGCCCGTCGACGTACTCCACCACCTCCTCGTACAGATCCGGGCGCACGTACATGTCGTGCGAGACCAGCGACAGGTGCGGCAGGAAGCTGGCCGCGTCGAAACGGTGTTCAGCGGGGTTCGGGGCCGGGGTCTCCAAGGGGGCTATGGCCTCGTCGACGAGGGCGGCCAGTTCGGTGAACGCCGTGTTCGGTGTGGTGCCGTCGGCGAGGTGGGCGACGTCGTAGACCAGACCGATGCCCTGCCGCCGTACCCCGGCGTTGTGCACGGTGAAGGGGGTGGCCCCGGCCAGTCCCGCGGTCACCGCGGCGACGATCTCCGCCTCGGGGACCGGAAGGTGGCGGCTGCCCACCAGGGTCGCGTGGGGCGGGAACGCGCCGGACGAGACGAACCCGTACTGCGCCCGCACCTGGGCCGTCACGGCGGTCACCGCGGCGCAGGTCACGGGGTCGGGGCGGAGGTAGACGCCGTAGCGGTACGGGTCGCCCGCGGCCCGGTCGAAACGTGCCGTCGCCCTGACCTCCAGGTCGAGGTCGGTCAGCCCGGCCGGCTGGGTGGTCTCTGTCACTGTCCTGCCTGCTTCCGGTAGTCCTGGATCTTCTCCGTCGCCGCGTTCTCGGCCGCCTTCAGCGCGCTGTCCAGCGAGATCTTGCCGCTGAACGCCCGCTGCATCTGCGGCACGACGACGTCCCGCACGCCCTGCATGGCCCCGCTGAGGCAGCCGGAGGTGGCGGTCGTCGCCGGGGTGTCGGCGAACTGCTTCGCGAGCACGGCGTACGACGTGTTCTTCGCGAGGAACGCCTGCCAGGTCGCCGAGTTGTCGACGTCCGTGTTGATCGGCGCGTACCCAGAGGCCCTGGCGAACCGTTCCTGTACCTCGGCCGAGGCCAGGTAACTGATCAGCTTCCAGCTCGCCACCTGCTCGGCCGCGCTGTGCCCGGCCTGGTCCACCCACATCGCGGCCCCGCCGATCGCGGCACCGGCGGAGGACTTGGACCCCGACAGCGGATACGGCAGGGCGGAGTACCCCTTCATGCCCGCCTCGGTCAGACCACCGATGGCGCCGCTGGAGTTGAACATCATGGCGGTCTTGCCGGCCGCGAACGCGGTCAGCGCCGCGTTGCCGTCGGTACCCGTGTCGAGGGCGACCCCGTCGGTGTAGAGCCTGGCCATGGTCCCGATCGCGCCGCGCTGCGCGTCGCCGGTCAGGGACAGAGCGGTGGCGCCGTCGCCCTTCCGGCCGTTGTCCGGCGTGCAGAACGGCTCCCCGGCCGCCGCCGTGAGCTGCTCGAACCACCAGTCGTCGAAGGGCTGGTCGATGCCCTTCACGGAGGGGTCCGCGGCATGGATCCTGCGCGCGGCGGCATCCACTCCGCTCAGCGTGCCGAGCGTCGACCGGTCCACGCCCGCCTTCGCCAGCAGCTTGTCGTTGACGTACAGCAACGGCATCGACGTGTTGAGCGGTACGGCCAGCAGCTTGCCGTCGGCCGTGTAGTAGTTGCGAGCCGCCGGGCGGAGCTTGCCGAGGTCGAGATCCTTCGGATTGGCGGCCGCCATGGCCTCGGCGGAGACGGTCTGCTCGGCGTCGCGCAGATAACCGGTGGTGATGTCGTTGGTGACCATCACGGACGGGGTGTCGCCGTTGCGCACGGCGGAGGTGTACTTGGCGATGGCGTCGGCGTAACTGCCCTGGAAGGACGCCTTGACGACGATCTTCCCCCTGTTGGCCTCATTGAAGACATCGACCTCGGCCTGAAACGCCTCCCCGGCCGGCCCCCCGAGCCCATGCCAGAGGCTGACGGTCACCTCACCCTTGGCAGAGGCTAGGGCGGAGGGCCCGGGAGCAGCACCGGTGGCCTTGCCAGAGGTCCCGGACCCACCGCAGGCGGTGAGAGCAAGGGCACCGAGACAGGCGACTGTGACGTGCAGTGGTCTGGGACGTATGGGCATGACGAACTTCCTAACTGGATACGAACGTTACTTTCAGCGCCCCGATAGGGGCGCGGGGAACTGCGCGACCAGCCACAGACGACCCGCAGCCGGCAACACACAGGAGCCCGACGGCGCTTAGCTCGTGACCCGCGCCGCCAGCCCTCGCACAAGAAACCGCTGGCCGAACAGCACCAACACCAACGTCGGCAACAGAACAAGCAACGTCCCCGCATAAATCACCGCAGGCGCCGCCCCCTGATCGACAACAAGCTGAGCAAGCCCCACCTGCACAGTCCGCCGAGATGGCGAATCGGTGATAAGCAGCGGCCAGAAGTACCCGTTCCACGCCGACAACGCGCACCACATCCCCGCCGTGATCAACTGCGGCCGGGTCATGGGCAGTACGACATGAACCAGCGCCCGCACCTCCCCGCACCCGTCCATCCGCGCGGCCTCCCACACCTCCCTCGGCAGCGCGAGAAAGGCCTGCCGGAGCAGAAAGACGGCGTATCCCGCCGCCAGGTACGGCACGACGATCCCGAGCAGCGTGTCCCGCAGCCCAAGCCCCGTGGCCGTCTCGAAGTTGGGGATGACGAGACTCTCCCCGGGGAACGCGAGGGTGGCCAGGACCAGGACGAACACCAGCCCCCGCCCACGCCAGCGCGGAAACACCAGCGCGTACGCGGCGAGCGCCGCCGTGACCAGTTGTGCCGCCGACTGAAGCACCGTGACGGCCACACTGACTCCGTACTGCTGGGCCAGCGGAGCCGAGTCCAGCGCCGTACGCACATTCGCCAGGGTCAGCCGGCCGGGCGCCGGCACCAGCCGCCCCGCGGCGACGTCCGCCGGCGGCAGCAACGCGGTGACGACGGTGACGTACACCGGGAACGCGACGACCACGACCACCACGCCGAGCCACAACCACCGCAGCACGGACCCGGCTTGACGGCTTCTCATGCCCACCTCCTCAGCACCCGGAACTGGATCGCGGTGATCGCGAGGACGAGGAGCAGCAGCACCACGGCGAGCGTGGAGGCCGTGCCGACCTGTGGCAGCGCCTCGCCGAACGCCCGTTTGTACAGCTCGTACACGAGCGTCGACGTCGACCCGGCCGGCCCGCCGCGGGTCAGCACCTGGACCTGGGTGAAGATCTGCAACCCGCTGATGGTCTGGGTGACCAGCAGGAACACCAGGCTCGGCCGGAGCATCGGGATGATCACCGACCGGGCCAGCCGCAGCCCCGAGGCGCCGTCGAGGGCGGCCGCCTCGATCACCGACTCGTCGAGCTGGGTCAGCGCGGCCAGCAGGACGAGGAAGGCGAAGCCGAACTCGTACCAGGCGGTGGCGATCGAGATCGCGAGGACGGCCCAGCCCGGGGAGCGCAGCCACTCCGGGCCGGTGACGCCGAGGTGGGCCAGTACTTCGTTGAGGGTGCCGACGGCCGGGGCGAACAGGCCGGCGAAGACGGCCGCCGAGGCCGCCGCGGAGTAGGCGAAGGGCATCGACAGCACCACCGACACCACGGCCCGCGGCTTGGCCGCCGCCCTGCGCAGCGGCAGCGCCGCGGCGAGCGCACCGCCCACCGAGAGCACCACGCTGAGCCCGGCGATGACACCGGTGGCGAACAGGGCCTTGCGCAGGTCGGGGTCGGTGACCAGATCGACGTAGTGAGCGGCGCCGACGAAGACGGTCGGATCGCCGAGGAGATCGCTGTCGTACAGGCTCAGGACGACACCGCGGACGACCGGCCAGTACGCGAAGACGAGCAGCAGTACGACGCACGGCAGCACCATGAGGGGTCCTGCCAGTCGGCCGCGGAGGCGGCGGCCGATGCGAAGTGGAACGTTCCCAAGCATGTGTGGAACGTTCCCATTCCCGATGGGACCAGTGCAGCACCCGTTGGGTGAACTCTCGGCAAAATGCGGCCGGGTGGCGAATTCCGCGCCTGTTGGGCAAACGCCCGTCAGGCGGCCGGTGGTGCCGTCGTGCGGCCGGTCACCAGCGAACCGGGCAGCGCCCGGTGGTGGTCCGGTGGCCGCTCGCCGTCGAGCAACTGCACCAGCGCGTCCACGGCCCCGCTGCCGATCAGGCCGATCGGCTGGCGCCAGGTCGTCAGCGCGATCAGTGACGTCGTCAGCTCACCGATGCCGTCGTAGCCGGTGACGGAGAGGTCTCCCGGCACGTCCACACCCCGCATCAGCAGTTGCTCCAGCACGGCGACGGCGATCCGGTCGCTGGGTGCCATCACCGCGGTGACCCCGGGATGCCGCAGCGCCTCGGCCACCATGGCGCCGGCCGACTCCCGGGGTCGCTCCGCGATCTCCAGCACCCGCGCCCCGTGCTCCCGCAGCCGCCGCACCATGGCCGCCGAACGCGGCCCCAGCGTCACGGAACGGCTCGTCGGCACGGTCACCACCGCGACCTCGCGGTGCCCGAGCGCCAGGAGGTGGTCGGCCAGCGCGGTACCGCCCTCGACCTCGTCGCAGTAGACGCTGGTGATGCTCGGATGGGTCTCCGGGCGCCCCGCCACCACGGTCGGCAGCCGCGCGGCGAAGGGCACGATCCCCTCGCTCGGCAGCAGCCCGCTGCACACGATCAGCGCCTCGACCCGCAGCATGGCGAGGGTCTCCAGGGCCCGGTACTCGTCCGCCACCTCGAACCCGCCCGACCCGGTCGCGGTGACCACCCGGTAGCCGTGGAAGGCGGCGCGCTCCTGAAGCGCGGTGAGCAGATGACCGTAGAAGGGAGTCGCCGCGTCCCGCACGAACGCCCCGAAGGTGTACGTCCGATGGGCCACCATCGCCCGCGCGGAGGCGTTGACGACGTAGCCGAGTTCCTGCGCGGCCGCCAGGACCCGCTTCCGGGTGGCCTCGCCGACGCTGCCGCGCCCGGAGACGACACGGGACACCACCGACTTGGACACCCCGGCCCGCTCGGCCACGTCTATGATCGTCGGGTTTCTCGGCCGGTCAGTCATCGAGCACGCCCTCCTGGGCGAGCCCCGCCGCGGCCGCCTCGCCTCCGGTCCACACATGGGCGCGCCAGCCGTGCGCGCGGGCCGCCGCGACGTTCTCCGGCCGGTCGTCGAAGAACACCACCTGAGCAGGTGAGCGGCCCAGCCGTTCGTCGGCGGCCCGGTAGACCAGCGGGTCCGGTTTCATCAGGCCGAGGTCCGAGGAGAAGACCAGGGTCTCGAAGGGAGCGGCCCACGGCGCCCGGCGCACCGCCCGTGCCAGCGAGCCCGGCGCGTTGGAGAGGATCCCCAACGGCGTTCCCCGCTCCGCCAGCCGGACGAGCAGCGCCTCGGCGTCGGAGTCGAGGGTCACCCAGCAGGCGCTGTCGATCCGGTCGAGGCGCTCGACCCAGGAGCCGTCGAGCGTGCGCCCCAGCGCCTCGGCGACACCGCGCCAGTACGTGTCCGGGGATGCGCCCAGGTCGTAGGCGTCCCGGTGGGTCCAGTACGCGTCGGCCAGTTCGGACCGAGGTGTACCGAGGACCTCGGCGAGTGCGCTCAGCGCCCGGCCCGAGGGCGCCAGGACGCCGCCGAGGTCCCAGACGACGGTCGGCGAGGCGTTTTGGGAACGTTCCACAAGCCGGGATGATAGCGGCTTTCGCTGTTCGCCGGGCGGGCGGCGGCTCCCCGACAGGCGGATCTCCAGGGCATTCCGCTTAGTGGAGCGGCAGACGGCAGCGCGTCTTTCCGGCCATTGTCAACTGCCGTCGGGTCAACGCAGTGTGTCTGAATCTTGTCGAGAGTGTAAGAGAAATGGTTTCCACAGTCCGGGATTCCGTTTCTGTGGTGATCCGATTACGCCACCGTGAGGGGGGTGGTCTAGTGTGGCTGTCCTATTAACTGTCCAATCTTGCGCCCGAGTTGACGGCTACTTCGCGCTGCGCGCCGTATGTCCGAGCTGGTTGATCGAGAGGACTCCGATGCCCGAATCCCCGACCTATGCAGTGCGATCGGAGCCCGGCGGGGCGGCCGGCATGGGCTCGGCACGGAACAGGCATGCCAGGCCTCCGGCGCAGGACACGCCGACTGATTCAGCCACACTGTCCCGGACCGTCCGCCTGGCCGTCCTTCCCGCGGCCCTCATGGCAGTCCTTTCGGCCACTCTGATCGTCTTCGTCCTGCTCACCCAGGACGGCACCGCGGACGCGGCCACCTGGACCGTGCTCGGCGCCGGCGCCGTCCTCGGCTGCGGTGTGCTGGCCGGTGCCGTACTGGCCGGCCGCGCCCAGGCCCGGGACACGTCACGGCAGTACGCGCCGCTGCGCCGCGCCGTCGCCGACGGCCAGGCCGAACTTCAGGGCATGATGCGGCAGTTGGAGCGGGGCGAGCAGCTGGAGCAGGTTCCGTTCGCCCACTCCGCGCCGCCGGCCGATCCGATCGACCGGCTCGCGTACGAGATCAGGGTCGGGACCTGGCAGGCCCGGACCGTCCTTGCCCAGTCGGTCCAGCTCCCCCGGAGTTCCGCGCCGGACAGCGAGGAGCGGGTCGAGGTCTTCGTCAACCTCGCCCGGCGGCTCCAGTCGCTGGTGCACCGCGCGATCAACATGCTCGACCAGCTGGAGAACGAGGTCGAGGACCCGGAACTGCTCAAGGGCCTCTTCCACGTCGACCACCTCGCCACCCGTATCCGCCGCCACGCGGAGAACGTCGCCGTGCTCGGCGGTTCGGTCTCCCGCCGCCAGTGGACCCGCCCGGTGACCCTGACCGAGGTGCTGCGTTCGTCGATCGCCGAGGTCGAGCACTACTCCCGGGTCAAGCTGGTGCCGCCGATCGAGGGGACGCTGCGCGGCCACGCCGTCGCCGACGTCATCCACCTGCTGGCCGAACTCGTCGAGAACGCCACCATGTTCTCCGAACCCCACGCCCAAGTCCTGCTGCGCGCCCAGCGGGTGACCGCCGGGCTGGCCATCGAGGTCGAGGACCGCGGTCTGGGCATGCCGCTTCAGGAGCAGCAGCGGATCAACATGCTGCTCGCCGAGCCGGACCACATCGACCTCAGCAAGCTGCTCGCCGACGGCCGTATCGGCCTGTACGTGGTCTCGGCGCTGGCCCGCCGCCACGGCATCGCGGTCCGGCTCCAGAGCAACATCTACGGCGGTATCCAGGCGGTCCTGATCATCCCGCCCGGGCTGCTCGGCGAGGAGGGCGGCGACGCGCCCGTCCAGGCGGCCACCGAGATGCACAGACCGCCCCAGCCGGTCGCCGCCGCTCACCATCAGGCCGGGCAGGTTCCCCCGGCCGGGCGTCCCGTCCACCCGGCGCAGCAGCCGGTCGCCGGTGCGCAGCAGCAGGCCGGGCAGGCGCCCGCCGCGCGGCCCGTGATGACGCCGCCGGCCTTGCGGCAGCCGCTGCCGCCGGCCCAGGCACAAGCCCAGTCCGCCGCACCTGCCGCACCCGGCCCCATGGCGCAGCAGCATGCGCCGTCGGCGTACGCCCAGGCGCAGCAGCATGCGCGGGCCACCGGAGCGCCGTCGCCGTACGACCGCGGCCCCGGGCTCGGCTCGGACTCCCAGGACGGGCGGCCGCCGCTGCCGCAGCGACAGGCGCAGGAGCACCTGGTGCCGGAACTCCGCAATGGTCCGGCCCCGCGGAGGGCCGACGACCAGGAGGTGGAGCACGATCCGGGACTGATGGCCATGTTCCGGCGCGGAGTCAACCTGGCCGCCAACGAACCCGATGAGCCGCGCGCCGACGGCTCCCGATGACCACAGGCTCCGTATTCGCACAAGGAGAAGAACCCCACCGTGAGCGACATGTATGCCGGCCAGCAGAAGAACTTGGACTGGCTTCTGGCCGGCCTCGTCCAGAGGGTCCCCTACACCCGCAGCGCCCTGCTGCTGTCCTCCGACGGACTGGCGAAGGCCTTTGACGGGTTCGAGACACCGACCGAAGCGGAACACCTGGCCGCCCTGGCGTCCGGTCTGCACTCCCTGGCGCGCAGCGCGGGCGTGCAGTTCGCCCAGGGAGCGGACGTACGGCAGGTGGTCGTGGAGTTGGACACCGCCCTGCTGTTCGTCTGCGCGGCGGGCTCGGGCGCCTGTCTGGCCGTGCTGGCCGAGCGGGACGCCGACGCGGCCGTACTCGGCTACGAGATGGCCATGCTGGTCAAGAGCGTGCGCCCGTATCTCGCCACCCCGGCCCGGCAGCAGGTCTCCGGCGCCTCGCCGGACACGGGGCGTTGAGGATGTCGGACGCCGAGGACGGGTCGTGGCTCGATGACGAGGCCGGGCGCTTAGTCCGGCCGTACACCGTCAGCAACGGTCGCACCCGTCCCTCGGCCCATTTCGACCTGCTCACGCTCGTCATCGCCACCGGCGTCCGGCCCCAGACCTACCTCGGCCCCGACTACGACCAGGTCCTCGCCCTGTGCGACGCGCCGGTGTCGGTCGCCGAGGTGGCCGCTCATCTGCGGCTGCCCGCCGTCATCACCAAAGTCCTGCTGTCCGACCTCGTGACGCACCAGGCGCTCGCCATGCGGTCGCCGCGTCCCGTCGAGGCAGCTTCCCCGACCGACCGAAACATCCTGGAGGCGGTGCTGCATGGCCTTCGAAAGCGGCTCTGACCCCTATAGCGGCTCTGACCCCTTTCCCACCGCCCTGAAGATCCTCGTCGCGGGAGGCTTCGGGGTCGGCAAGACCACCTTCGTCGGAGCGGTCAGCGAGATCGAACCGCTCTCCACGGAGGAACTGCTGACCCAGGTCAGCGCCCGCACGGACAGCCTGGTGGGCATCGAGGACAAGACGACCACCACCGTGGCGATGGACTTCGGCCGGCTGGCCCTGGACAAGGACCATGTGCTGTATCTGTTCGGTACGCCCGGGCAGGAACGGTTCTGGTTCATGTGGGACGAGCTGTCCAACGGGGCGCTGGGCGCGGTCGTCCTCGCGGACACCCGCCGGCTGGACCACTGCTTCGCCGCCGTCGACTTCTTCGAACGGCGCGGCATCGGCTTCATCGTGGCCGTCAACGAGTTCGACAACGGCTATCGCTACGAGGCCGAGGAGGTTCGCGCGGCCCTCGCCCTCAAGCCGGAGATACCCGTCGTGATGTGCGACGCACGGCAGTGCAACTCCGCAACCCGCGTACTGATCGCACTCGTACAGCACCTGCTCGCCTCGAATCCCGGCACATCGCCCGCGGAACTCAACCCGCTGCGCTGAGGCACGCTCAGCGCGGCCGAATGGAGCCTGCATGTCAGCCCCGGTTCCCTACACGCCCCCGAATGCCCCGTCGGCGTTCGACCCGACCAGCCATCTGCTGCTGACCCCCGAGGACCGGGACGCCCCCGCCCGGGTGGCGCGGCTGCGCGAGCTCGGCATCGGGGACGCCCCGATCCCGGAGTTCGACGAGTTCGCACGCAACCTGGCCCAGGTCACCGGCGCGCCCTTCTCGATGGTCAACTTCATCGACGAGAACCGCCAGTACTTCGCCGGGCTCTACGCCGCCGGCCGGCCCGGAGTGCAACTGGACACGGCGCCGCAGGAGGTCGGCCGCACGATGACGCGGGACCAGGGGTACTGCCCGCATGTCGTCGTGCGCAAGAAGGCGCTGGTACTTGAGGATGTCTGCGACTATCCCCGGTTTGCCGGCAACCGTGTCGTCGACGAGATCGGCATCCGCTCCTACATGGGTGCGCCGCTGATCGACTGGAAGACCGGGATGGCGCTGGGGACGATCTGTGTGGTGGACACGGACACCCATCCGTGGGGGCGGGAGGGGCTGGCCACCATCAAGTCGCTGGCGCAGGAGCTGGTTGAGCGGATCCATGCGAGGGAGCTCCGCGGGTAGGCAGTTTTTCGGCTGCGGGTCTGTGGGGGCTGGTCGCGCCGTTCCCCGCGCCCCTTTCGGGGCGCTTCTGCTGGCGTACGTGTGGGAGCCGCGGGCACCTCTTTGTGTCCGGGGCTCCCTTTGGATCAGCCTGCTGCCGGCTCCAGTTGGTCTTGCCTGGAGTGGCGTACGAGGTCGGCCAGGCGCTCGGACCACTGGCCCTTCGAGGTGCCGAGGGCTACCTCGCCCAGGCGGAGCAGCTGGATGTCGGAGGTGCCGGCGGGGGCGTAGATGTGGTGGGCGTCGCGAAGGTAGCGCTCCACCGGGCGGTCGGTGAACAGGCCTGCCGCGGCATGGATCTCCATCGCCTCGGTGGCCGACTCGACGGCGGACTCGTGGTTGAGGAACTTGGCGTTCATCAGCTCCGCGTCGCACGGCAGCCCCTGGTCGAGCAGGTGCACGGCGTGATACGCGGCCAGCCGGGCCGTCATCAGCCGGGACTTCATCCTGCCCAGCTTGAGCTTGATGCTGTTGAGTGCGCCGAGTGGTGCGCCGTACCGCTCACGCTCGATGCACACCGCGGTGGTCTCCTCCAGGACGGCCTGGTGGATGCCGAGGGATACGGCGGTGAGGTTGGGGCGGCCGTAGAGGATGCTGGACGAGTAGGCGACGGACAGGCCCTGGCCCTCCGCGCCGAGCCGGTTCGCCGCGGGTATCCGGAGGTTGTCGAAGATCAGCTTGCCGAAACTGAAGCCGTGCAGGCCCATGGCCGGCTGGTGTTCGGCGAGTGAGAAGCCGGGGCGGTCCGCCTCGACGAGGAAGGCCGACAGTCCCTTGGCGCCCTCGCCGGTGCGTACGACCACTCCGTGCACGTCGCCGACGTGGCTGTTGCCGACGAAGACCTTGTGCCCGTTCAGGATGTAGTCGTCGCCGTCGCGGACGGCGGTGCTGCTCATCCCCAGAACATGGCCGCCCGACTCCAGTTCGGTGACCGCGATCGTCGGCAGGCAGTCGCCCGCGGCGATACGCGGCAGCCAGGTGCGCCTCTGGAGTTCGTCGCCGAAGTGAATGATCTTGGCGACTCCCAGCTGGGAGGCCTGCACCATGGCCCCCATGGCCCCGCTGACGCGGGCGAGTTCCTCGATGATGATGGTCTTGGCCAGGTGTCCGGCGCCCATTCCGCCGTACATCTTGTCGATGGTCACGCCGATCCAGCCCTGCCGGGCGATGAGCCGGGACAGTTCGTGTGCCACGGCTCGCGAAGTCTCCATCTCCGCTATCCGGGGCCGTACTTCCCGCTCGGCGAACTCGCGCACCGTTCGTCGCAGGTCTTCGTGCCACGTGCTGGTGAAAAAGTAGCGTTCCACAAACCCTCCTGCACGCTGCCGCCGGATCCAAGCGGAACCGGAGGTCATTCGTCGGGCAGTGGTTCCTCGCCCCAGGGCCGACCGCCCAAAAGAGTGTCTACTTATCGATCCATCCCAGCCAAGATCACCATGGAGGGTTGACCGAAAAGCGGTACCTTGCGTTCCGCCCCAACTGTGCGATACGGAACAGTACTTGATCCCGACCAGGCATGTTACGGAGAGAAACCGTTCAGCATTGAACAAGGTTCAACCGATCCGGACATGCGCCCACCCATCAGGCCATTGCCCGGCGGGCAGACGGTGGAGCACATGGACAATCAGTCACTTCCTGTGTGGCCGATACGAGGCCCACATGCTGGATCGATACTCCGTTCGACAGCCGCAGATCAGCCACATTCACAGGAGTGATCAACCGCCAGGACTGCAACTTCTGCCACCTCCGCCCCACTGCTTACCGGAGAAAGTGGGTCATGTACATGGCACGCTTGGAACTTCGGGGTGTGGGGAGGCGTTCCCAGGAGGACGGAACGACATGGGCTCAAGCCGAGGTGGCACGCATGGCGATGTGGGATCGGATCAAGGACCAGGCCAAGGGTCTTCAGCAGTCGCAGGGGTCGCGCGGCTCCGGCGGGCTCGGGCGGCCGGGTGCGGGATCCCGCGGGGGATCGAAGGCGCAGCTGGTGAGCACGCTCAAGACCCAGCTCACCTCTCTCAAGACGGAGTTGAAGAGCGGTGCCTACCGGGACGCGAGCATGGCCATGTGCGCCCTGGTCGCCGCCGCAGACGGAAATGTCGACCCGGCCGAGCGACAGCACGTGGAGTCGCTGATCGTGAGCAACGACGTCCTTCAGAACTTCCCGCCCGACCAGCTCCGGACGCGGTTCAACAAGCACGTCGACCAGATGGCGGTCAACTTCCAGCAGGGCAAGGCAGAAGCCATGCAGGAGATCGCCAAGGCCGCGAAGAAGCCGACGGAGGCCCGGGCCGTCGTCCAGACCGGCTTCGTCGTCGCGGGCGCGGACGGATACATCGCACCGGCCGAGGAGCAGGTCCTGCGCGAGGCGTGCGCGGCACTCGGCCTGTCCCCCCAGGAGTTCGGCCTCTGAGGCGGCCTTGGTCAAGTCCGGTGCGGTAGCGCCCCATAAGGGGCGCGGGGCTGAATCGATATGCGGCTCCGCCGCGATGGGGGTCCCCCCGCTCGAGCGAAGCCGAGAGTGGGGGAGCGACAAGCCCCCACCGGCCCGCGGACAAGCAACCGCCCACCCAGCGGAGCACTAAGCGGCCACTCCGCACCACTCCTAGGACCGCGGGCTCGCCTCCGATGGGACGCCCCGGCTCGGCGAATCCCGTACGGAGCCAGGTGTGGGGACCGCCGTGGCGCTCGGTGGGCGGGAGATGTCGGTGGCGGCGGGGTCCCGGCTGGGGCGGAGGTCCTCGGGGGACTTCGAGGGCACGGGCGAGACCGGCTGGGTGGTCGGCGGTGTCGTACGACCGCTCGCGGGCGGCGGTGCGAGCGGGACCGTCGGACGTGCGGGGGCCTCGGACCCGGCCAGCTGGACCGGCAGCGCGATGAGGGTGGCGACCGCGCAGGTCAGGCCCGCCCCGGCCGCGGCGCGGAACAGCCGGCGGCGGGACGCGGTGCGGCGGATCGACTCGTAGCGCCCCGGCGGCGGGGCGAGGTGCTCGGAGGCGGGGCGGAGGATCACCGCGAGGGGGTCGTCCGGTCCGAACTCCGGGTCCTCGTCAAGGCGTGTGGTCAAGGCTTCTCCTCAGATGGACGCGGAGCAGTTCGCGGGCCGCGTGCAGGTCGGCCTTGACGGTTCCTTCCTTGCGTCCGGTCAGCACGGACACCTCCCGGACCGGCATGTCAGCGTAGTAGTGGAGAAGGATGGGCACGCGCAGTCGTTCCGGCAGGGACTGCACGAGCAGCCGTACGGACGGGTCCGTCTGTTCGTCGTGGGGGCGGACCGCCGCTTCGTTGGTGACGCGGCGCACGGCCTTGCGCTCGCGCTCCAGCTTGCGCCAGTGGTCCCGGACGAGGTTGGCCGCCGTGACAAAGAGGAACCCGCGGGGCTCCTCCACCTTCGTCCAGCGGGCCCACAGCCGGGCGAACGCCTCCGACGCGATCTCGTGCGCCGTCTCGTCGTCGTCGACGAGACGGCGGCACCAGCCGGCCAGCCGCGGGTAGAGGGCCGCGAACAGCTCGGATGCTGCCTTGTCACGGGAGGGTTTCAACGCTCTCCATCGTCGTGGGGGGCGGTCGTAAGGAAGGATGCCGGGCCGTCGGCGTACGTTCCGTCGGCCCGGATCCTTCTCAGGTGCTCGGCGCGGCGAAGACGATCACGTTGTCGCGGTACTCGGTTCCGCTCCTGGGGCCGCCGCAGGTGACCAGCCGCAGCTCGGGGCGGTCCACGTCGCCGTAGACCTCGTTGGTCGGGAAGTCGGCCTTGGCCACCGTCCGTACGGCGCTCACGGCGAACTCCGCCCTCGTTCCGTTCCCCAGGCGCGCCTCGATCCGGTCGCCGCGGTGCAGCTCGCCGAGACGGCGGAAGACTCCGTCGCCGTACTCGCCGACCGTGACATGGCCGAGGAGCACCGACGGGCCGACCTGACCCGGCACCGGCGAGTGCCCGTACCAGCCCGCCCGGTCGTCCGCGGTGATCGGCGGCACCTCCACCGTGCCGTCCGCCGCCAGCCCCAGCCGGATGACCGGGGTGTCGACCCCGATGGCCGGGATCCGCAGCCGGACGGGAACCGAACGGCCGGTCGCCTTCGCGGGGGCGGACGAGGACGGCGGTGCGCTGCCGGCGCCCTGGTCGGTCCCGTCGGTCCGGTCGGTCCCGGCGGTCCCGCCGCCGCAGCCCGCGACCAGCGAGGCCGTCAGCGCGCCCGCCGCCGTGGCGAACGCGCGCCTGGAGAGCGGCGGGGTCATGCCCCGGTCGCCCGCCGGCGTACGACGAAGACCGCCGCGCCGCCCAGGCCGAGCAGCGCGGCAGTGCCGCCGCCGATGAGCCCGGCCCCGGGCCCCGAGTTCTCCGACGCCACTCCGGTGTCGGGCGCGCCGCTCGGTACGACGGAGACCTGGTCCGACGGGGCCCTGGTCGGTCCGGTGTCGCGAGCCGAGGGAACGGGGGACGCGTCCCGGGTCGGCTCGGCGCTCGCACTCGCGTCCCGGGCCGGTTCGGCACTCGGGGCGGCCCTCCTGGGGGCCGGGGACGTCTCGTCGGCGAGCGCGGGCGCGGTGCTCGCCAGTACGGCGGTGCACGCAAGTGCCAGGGCGCTGAGGACAGTTCGGCGCATGGAATCGCTCTCTTTCGTCGGACCGCCCGGTACGCGGGCGGCCTGAATGACGGATCGAGCGGAGAGACGAGGCAGGGGTGAGGCGGGTTGTAAAGAGATGGCAAAGTCGATGAAGGGGCCGGCCGCCGCCGTGTTCCTCCTCAGGTCCACGCACCCGACAGCCGCCGCGTGACGACCGCGCTGAGCGTGCGTACGCCGTGCGCGGAACCCGGATCGATACCGGCGAACTCCCGCGCCCGGCCCAGCCGGTAGCCCAAGAGGACCGGCCGCCACGCGCCCGCTCAGCCCTACACCCCCGACAACCCCTCAGCCCCACGCCCCCGACAACCGCCTCCTGACAACCGCGCTGAGCGTGCGCACGCCATGTGCCGAAGCCGGATCGATGCCGGTGAGTTCCCGGACCCGGCGCAGGCGGTAGTCGAGGGTGCGCGGATGGACGTTGAGGGCGGCTGCCGCCGCGCCACGGTTCATGTCGTGGCCGTAGTAGGCGTCGAGCGTGACGACGAGGTCCGGGCCGGGTGCGAGACGCCGGGCCACGGAGTGGAGCCAGGTGTCGACGAACGGCACGTCCGCGACCGCGAGTTCGACGAAGACGTCCGCCATGGTGTGCGGCCGCAGCCGGGGGGACGGCTTCCCCAGTGGGGCCGCCTTGCTGATCCGGCGGGCCCGTTCGAGGGCGTCGGGGAGTTCGGCGAGCGGTGCGGTGGCGGTGCCTGCGGCGCAGGGACGGCCGAGGGCCTCGGCGAAATCCCGTACGAGATCCGCCACGGGCGCGGGGGACGGCCGTAACTCCTCGTCCGCACCCGGAGTCACGGCGATCAGCTCACCACCCCGCGTCCCGCCCTCCGGGCACCACACGACCGGCACCCGGTGCGCCTTCACCAGCGTCTCGATCTCGTTGTCCAGTTCGCGCTCCCCGGCGGGACGGTCCGGCACGCGGATCACCGTCACGGCGCAGAATTCCGGGAGTTCCAGGTCGAGGGCGGGGGCGAGGTCCGCGGCCAGCGGGTCGCCGGTCAGCAGTGATCTGGCCAGCAGGGCGACCTGTTCGACGTAGGGCAGCCGGCGGCGCAGCACCGTCACGAATCCCCGCCGGTAGGCGACGATGCCGCGGTCGCCCTGCGGGGCGAACCAGGTCATCACCCGCATGAGTTCCTCGACATCGCCGCCGCGCCGGCTCTCGGTCGCCTCGTGGATGTCGCGCAGCATGAGCGCGGTGTGCACACGCAGCACCCGCTGCCGTGAATCCGAGGACATTCCGGCACCGGCCCGAACCTCGCCGATGGCCGCGATGTAGCCGAGGTCGTCGGCGGACAGCTCGCTGTTGTCCGGGGACAGTTCGATCGTCCGGCGCCGGAGCCACACGGAGTACTCCATGGTCTCGGCCCTGGCCCGAGGGTCTGTATCCAGAAAACGGAACTCCGGAATCTCACGTGCGTACGTCTCGACCTCCCGGCGGGCGTTGGTCGACGCCTGCCGGGCCAGTTCGGCGTAGAGGCTCCCCATGGGCGGGAGCCTGCCATCGCAGGTGAGCGGCTCGACAGACGAAATCCGGACGGGGTTTATCACTTCGCGTGATGCGAAGGACGTTGCACCACCGGAACATTTGTCATGGTGCGCAAAGTTCGCTGATCCAGGGGCTGTTGTGGGCCGATCCGGTTGTGGAGCTGCTGTGAAGGCGGCTAAATGGGAGCCGCCATCACTTCGAAATTCGCACTCGCAGAGATTCGCGTTGCTCCTGCGATTGCATTCGATGACATTCGTTGGCGTTCGATCAAACGGGAGGGAAACAGCGATGAATGCAGGAATCAGGAAGAGACTCGCGGCGGCGGCCGCGGTCCTGTCCGTCTCAGCGGCGCTCCTGGTGAGCGCACCCGGCACCAGCTCGGCCGCCCCCGCCGCCACCCCCAGCCTGCGGGCCTTCGGGATAACCGGCGACGGCACCCTGATGGCCACGTTCACCACCGACCGGCCGGACAAGCTGGACTGGGTCCAGCTCATCACCGGCCTGTCCGGCGACACAAAGCTGCTCGGGATCGACTTCCGGGTCCAGAACGGCCTGATGTACGGCCTCGGCGACAAGGGCGGCCTCTACACGATCAAGACCCCGCCGCAGACCGCCGATGTCGTCGTCACCAAGGTCTCCCAGCTCCAAGTGCCGCTGTACGGCACCAACTTCGGCTTCGACTTCAACCCTGCGGCCGACCGGCTCCGGGTGATCAGCGACAACGGCCAGAACCTGCGGCACAACCTCAATGACCACACCACGGTCGAGGACACCACCCTGACCACGCCCCCGCTCACCGGCCCGGCCCGGGGCGTCACCGCCGCCGGCTACACCAACAACGACCTCGTCGCGGCCACCGGGACCGTCCTGTTCGACATCGACACCACGAACGACACCCTCGTCATCCAGGCGCCGGCCAACAACGGCCCCCTGACCACCGTCGGCTCCCTCGGCTTCGACGCGCAGCCCAACGCCGGCCTGGACATCTTCAGCTACCTGACCAACGGCAAGACGACCTCCGTCGCCGCCTTCGCCTCGCTCACCCCGTACGGCGCGAGCACCCCGACGCTCTACAGCATCAACCTCTTCACCGGTGAACCGACTCCGGTCGAGTCACCGGTGTCCCCGAAGTTCCCCCTGCCCATCACAGACCTGGCGATCAGCCTCACCGGCAGCTGAGCAACAGCACCACGAGGCGGCACATCCGGTGCGGCGGCGCTCATGAGCGTCGCCGCACTCGGCGCGGCACCCGCACCCGACCCGGCGGTGCGAAAACAAGGCTGTCGGCGAAGACGATTTTCGCCTCCTCCGGACGAGAGGGACAAAAATCACGTGCTGCGCACGGCCGATCGCGTCGTGATACCGTCGAGCCCAGTTGTAGTTGTGGTTCCCAAAACTTCAGCGCCGCCGCCGCTCCATCGCAGCGGCGGCGGCGCTTTGTCTTACCGGTTGTATTCCGGCGGGGTAATCATCGCGACGACACGGAGTCCGCACGGTGCGGACTCCGACGCACCACCCCTAAGGAGATATGACATGGCTACTGGCACCGTGAAGTGGTTCAACGCGGAAAAGGGCTTCGGCTTCATCGCGCAGGACGGCGGCGGCCCCGACGTCTTCGCCCACTACTCGAACATCGCCACCCAGGGCTTCCGTGAGCTGCTGGAAGGCCAGAAGGTGACCTTCGACATCGCGCAGGGCCAGAAGGGCCCGACGGCCGAGAACATCGTTCCGGCCTGACGCTGACACCTGCTTCGCAGCTGGGGCCCGCACCTTGGGGTGCGGGCCCCAGCTCGTTGCTCTGCCCGGCACGGACTCGCACACCCCTTTCTCTTTCAATCAGGCTCGTTCTCGCAATTCACCGCGCTGGTCATTCGCTGCGGGAATTCCTTGATGCGCGCCACGTCAAGGAAGATTTCGAATGAACCGAAACCGCACGCGTACGAACGACCGCGTGGCCCGTACGCGAACGACACGATCCAGCACCGGGAAGGGCAACGCCCATTCCGGCACCGGCAAGGGCAACGCCCGACGCCGTCCTACCGTGCCCCAGCAGGGCGAATTCGCACTGCCGGAGACGATCACCCCCGCGCTGCCCGCCGTCGAGGCGTTCGCCGACCTCGCGATGCCGGCGTCGATCCTGACAGCGCTCGGCACCGCCGGCGTGACCGTTCCGTTTCCGATCCAGGCGGCGACCCTGCCGAACTCCCTGGCGGGGCGTGACGTACTCGGCCGTGGCCGCACCGGCTCGGGCAAGACCCTCGCCTTCGGACTGGCCCTGCTGTCCCGTATGGCCGGCCGGCGGGCCGAGCCCCGGCAGCCGCTGGCACTGGTCCTCGTCCCCACCCGTGAGCTGGCCCAGCAGGTGACCGACGCGCTGACCCCCTACGCCAAGGCGGTGCGGCTGCGGCTGACCACGGTGGTCGGCGGCCTGTCGATCGGCCGGCAGGCCGCGGCCCTGCGTGCGGGGGTGGACGTCGTCGTCGCCACGCCGGGACGGCTCAAGGACATGATCGACCGAGGCGACTGCCGCCTGGACCAGGTCGACATCACCGTCCTGGACGAGGCCGACCAGATGACCGACATGGGCTTCATGCCCCAGGTCACCGCCCTGCTCGACCAGGTGCGTCCCGGAGGACAGCGGATGCTGTTCTCGGCCACCCTGGACCGCAACGTCGACCGGCTGGTCCGCCGCTACCTCACCGACCCGGTGGTCCACTCGGTGGACCCGTCCGCGGGCACGGTCACCACCATGGAGCACCACGTTCTCCATGTGCAGACCGAGGACAAGCGGCAGGCGACCACCGAGATCGCGGCCCGCGAGGGGCGGGTGATCATGTTCCTGGACACCAAGCACGCGGCCGACCGGCTGACCAAGCACCTGCTGAACAGCGGCGTGCGCGCCGCCGTGTTGCACGGCGGCAGGTCCCAGTCCCAGCGCACCCGGACCCTGGCGCAGTTCAAGGACGGGCACGTGACCGTGCTGGTGGCCACGAACGTCGCGGCACGCGGTATCCACGTCGACAACCTCGATCTGGTCGTGAACGTGGATCCGCCCACCGACCCCAAGGACTACCTGCACCGTGGCGGCCGTACGGCCCGCGCCGGCGAGTCCGGCAGCGTCGTCACTCTGGCGACGCCCGACCAGCAGCGCGAGGTGAGCCGGATGATGGCTGCCGCCGGAGTCAACGCCCGGACCACACGCGTACGTTCCGGTGCCGCGGAGCTGACCGACATCACCGGCGCCCGGACACCCTCGGGCGTCCCGGTCACCATCACCGCGCAGGCCACGGAACGCCCCCGGGCCGACGCCTCTTCCGCGGCCCGGGCCCGCCGCGGGGGCCGTGGTGGGCGGCCGAGGCGGCACCCGGACCGGCGGCGGTCCGTCAACGACCCGGCGGCCTGAACCGGGCCGTCGTGATCAGGAGTTCCGTCCCGCTCTCCTCCCCGTGACAACCCCTTGACCCCCTGAGAGGCATCATGCGCGTCATCATCGCCCGTTTCCCGTTCGAGCTGACCAAGAGTGGTGTCATCGACTCGATGGCGGGCGTCGAGCCCGAGCCGGTCACGGGAGAGTCCGTGATCGTCGGCCGCCGCCAGTACCCCGTCAAGCAGGTCGGCCAGATCGTCACAGGTCAGGACCGCCGCGACTTCTCCGCCGCCGAGGTCACCCGGGCCATGGTCGCGCTCGGCTTCACCTGCCGCACCGGTGCCGAGGTCGCGCCTCCCTCGTTCCCGTAGCCGCGGTCACCCGTTTGAGCTCTGCGAAGGCCTCGCCGTCCGCCGTCTCCAGCGGTGCTGCTACTCGCGCACCGAGAGCGCGTCCGCGGGGGCCGTCCGCAGCGACTGGCGGGTGGGCAGTTCGACGGTGAGGAAGGCCGTGCCGACGACCAGGACCGCGAGGGCGGGCAGCAGCCAGGGCGGGCCCGCGGGCCAGGGGCGGTCGAGGAAGCCGATACCGAGCAGGGCCAGCGGGATCACCGACAGCAGCACGCCCGTGATGAGAGCCGCCGCGCCGATCACCGCGGCCTCGCGGCGCATCATCGCGAGGATCTGGCGGGGTGTGGTGCCGTTCAGGCGGAGCGTGGCGATCTCGTTCCGGCGCTGGGCGGTGGTGGCGACGAGCTTGTTGGCGATGCTCAGCAGCAGGTAGCCGAGGAGTACGACGATGACGGCCAGGTTGATCCAGACCTCGGGCGGGGCCTCGCTCAGGCTGTCGGCGTCACCGTTGTCCGTGGGTTCGAGTACCAGGCCGGGCTGCGCCGCGGCCGTGGCGGCGAGGTTGCGCTCCGCCGTGTCGGTGCCGTCGGTGCGGACGAGGATGCTCTGGTCCAGCCCTGCGGTCGTATGCCCCTCGGCGAGGTTGTGGGACAGGACCACCGGCCCGAAGCCGAGGCCGCGGTCGTAGACGGCGACGACCTCCGCCTCGACACGGGTGCCGTCACCCAGCACCAGCCGCACGATCCTGCCCAGCTCCGCCCCGCGCATCCGCGCGACCTCGCTGCTGACGGCCACGGTGTCCCCGGTCAGCCGGTCCAGACTGCCCTCCCGTACCCCGAGGTCGAGCACCGACCTCGCGTCCGGCGTGAGGATCATCGCCGTGGCGGACTCGACCGCGTCGTCCCCGAACATCTTGTACGGCCACACCACGGTCGTGGAGCTGACGGGGGCGGCCGCTCGTACACCGTCGGTGTCGCGTACGGCGGACAGCGCGTCGGCGGGCAGTCCGCCGAGGCCGGGGGCGGTCAGGCGCTGCTGGGCGAGGGTGCCGGTGGAGACGTCCTGTTCGGTGGCCGCCATCACCGTCGTCTGCGTGAAGGTGTACGTCAGCACGAACACGACCGCCATCGCGAGGGCACTGACGACGCCCGCGAGCCGCATGGCGTACCCGCGGATGTTCGACACCGCCAGCCAGGTCGGCGCCGAGACGCCGGGGCGCAGACGGCGGGCCGCGGTGTCGCCGAGGCCCCGGACCAGTGCGGGGCCCGCGAGGGCGAGGCCGATCGCGCCGAGGATTCCGGAGAGGGAGGTGGCCGTGGAGCCGAGGACCGTGCGGCTCAGCAGCGGGGCGGCCGAGAGGACGGTCGCGGCGACGATCAGCAGGAGGCCGGCACGGGTGCGGAGCTTGGACGGGTTGCGGGGTTCGCTGCGGGACTCGGCGACCGCCTCGGTGGCCGGCATGCGCGAGGTGCGCCAGGCGGCACCCCGGGCCGACACCTGGACCGCGGCGCCCAGCAGCAGGATCGTGGCGGCTGCGGGGATCGGGCTCAGGGTCAGCGGCAGGGCGTCCGGGAGCACTCCGCGGTCGACCAGGAGATCCCGGAACCGACCGGCCAGCAGATAGCCGAGGGCGACTCCCGGCACCATGGCCACGCCCGCGATGAGGGTCGCCTGCGTGGCCGCAAGTCGCCGTATCTGCTTGGGAGTTGCGCCCACGGCCCGCATCAGCGCGAGGTCGCGCCGCTGCCCGCCGACCGCCACGGCCAGCGCGCTCGCCATGACGAAGCCGATGATCAGCAGGACGATGCCGGCCAGTGAACCGGCGAGCAGGATCAGCAGGGAGCGGGCCGCCCCGGCGCCGGGGGACTCGACGTCGCCGCGGTCGGCCCCGGTGGACACCGTCAGGCCGGTGCCCTGCACCTTGTCGCGGGCCGCGGCGGCGACCTCGTCCTCGGCACCGGGTTCGGTGCGCAGGGCGACCAGATCGACGGTGTCGCCGCCGGACAGCTGCCGGGCCGTCGTATCGGCGAAGAGGATTCCGGCGCCGGGTGCGTCGACCACGGCGGAGAGGCGGTAGTCGGCGGCGGGGCGACCCACCGCAACGATCCGTACGCGGTCACCGACTTCGACTCCGGCGGCCCGCGCGGTCGCGGTGTCCACGGCGACCTCACCCGCAGCGGGTTCGTCACCGTCGACCCGCGAGTCCGTCAGCAGCTGCGTCGAGGACCAGCCGTGTCCTGCGGTCTGCGGTTCCTCGGCCGGTACGACCTGGCCGCGGGCGTCGACGAGGGCGGCGGGGAAGCCGATGTCGCCGACGGCCTTGGTGACACCCGGCAGTCGGGAGAGGTCGTCGACCAGCTCGGCCGGGACCGTCCCGCGCTCCGGGAGCGCGATCGGCAGGTCACCGGCGGGGTGGTAGTTCTGGTCGCTGGAGACCACGACCTCCGCGCCGGCGAGGCGGCCGGTGGGGAGCTGGGAGCGGAGGCCGGACTCGGCGAGGACGCCGGTGCCGGTGATGAGCGCCGCGCCGCCGAGGACCGCGCAGGCCACCGCGAGGAGTGCGGTGATCCGGTGACCGGCCATGCGTACCGCGAGATGCAACATGATCTACGCCTCCCCCAACGCGACGAGACGGGCGGCCAGTTCGGGCGCGGTGGGCTGGTGGAGCGTCTCCGTGACCCGGCCGTCGGCCATGACCAGGGCCTGGTGCGCCTGGGCGGCGGCGGCCGGGTCGTGGGTGACCATCACGACCGTCTGCCGGAGTTCGTCGACGAGTTCGCGCAGCAGGTTCAGGACCTGGTGGGCGGTGCGCAGGTCCAGCGCGCCGGTCGGCTCGTCGGCGAACACGACGGCCGGCTTGGCGACCAACGCCCGGACGATGGCGGCGCGTTGCTGCTGGCCGCCGGAGAGCTCGGCGGGCCGGTGGCTGAGCCGGTCGGCCAGTCCGACCCGCTCCACCAGCGTCGTCAGCCACTCCTTGTCGGGAGCGCGGCCCGCGAGGCGCAGCGGCAGGGTGATGTTGTCGGCGATGCTGAGGGAGGGCACGAGGTTGTAGGACTGGAACACGAAGCCGATGCGCTCGCGGCGCAGTTCGGTGCGGCGGGTCTCGTTCAGGCCGCCGATCTCGTGGCCGTCGATGGCGATGCTGCCCTCGGTCGGGGAGTCGAGCCCGGCGGCACAGTGCATCAGCGTGCTCTTGCCTGACCCGGAGGGCCCCATCACGGCCAGGAAGGTGCCGTGCGCCACCGTCAGCGACACGTCGTCCAGGGCTCGTACGCCGCCCGGATACGTCTTGCTGACGTGCGCCAGCGTGATGGCGGGGGTATGGCCCGTGACCGTACGGGGAGTTCCCGTGAAGGGCGCCCTCATCACCGGCCCCGCAGACGCTGGATGACGAGCGCGGTCACGCAGAGCGCGGTGACCGCGCCGCAGGCGAGGTGGATGTGGGTCGCGGCGCCGGTGTAAGAGGCCGCCATGTTGCCAGCCACGCTGATCACCAGCACTACCCAGAGGGTCGTTCGGGCCAGGGCCTGTGTCGAAAGTGGCGTCGTCCGCCCGGAGGGCGGGCCGGGCGGCGTCTGGTGCGTGCTCTCGGCGTGCCGGGCGGAAGCCCTCGTACTGGACGTACTTGGGCTTTCGCCCGGTGCGGCGAGAGTGCGTGCCAGGCGTCGCCCGGCAGGCGCCACTTTCGACACAGGCCCTGGGTCGGCGCCGGAGAGGGCGCGCTGCTGCGGGGTCCGGGGGTCGGTGGTGATCCGGTAGGGGTCGGTGGTCGTCATGGCCTGCTCCTTCGGCGATCCGCTGTCGGTCACCGAAGTTACGGATCGTGACCCCTCGTCTCCGAGCCCGCAGGCCGCCCGGTTCGGGGTACAGCAGGCTGTACCTCTGCCTCCTCCGCCTGACGGCGAACCGGCCGACCCCCTAGGGTCGTTGACGTGCACGCCGAAACCGCCGAGATCACCGACGGCAAGAAGGCCGCCCCCGCGCGCCCCGGCATCCGGGAGACCTTCGTCCGCGCGGCCGGTGCGGCCGTCGCCGCGCTGGAACAGCTCGCCGGCGGGCTCGGTACCGCCGTGGTCGCGCTGGCCGTCCTGCTGTGGCTGGTGCTCGCCGCCGTCACCGTTCCGCTGGGCGTCGGACTGCTGATGGCGCCCAGGGCGCTGCGCGCCCTGCACTCGCTGGCCGACCGCGAACGCGACCGGCTCGGCCGCTGGGGGCCCGAGGTCATCGGCCCCGGTCCGGCACCGACACGGCTGCGGCTCGCCCTCGTCGACACCACCACCCGGCGGGAGCTGCGCTGGCTGGTGCGCCACGCCACGCTGGGGCTCCTGCTGGGCATGTTCGGCGTCCTGCTGCCGCTCATGGCCGTACGCGACTCCCTGTTCCCGGCGTACTGGTGGCTGATCCCGAAGGACGCCAGCAGTACGTCGATAGGGTTCGGGCCCGCACAGTCGTGGGCGGACGCCCTCGCCGTGGCGCTGCTGGGCCTCGGCTGGATCGCGATCATCGTGGGGCTCACCCCGGGCATGGCACGGCTACAGGCGGCGCCCGGACGGCGGCTGCTGTCCGCCGGGCCCGACGTGGACCTGTCCCTGCGGGTCGCCGAGCTCACCGCCACCCGGGCCGCCGCGCTGGACGCGCACGCCACCGAACTGCGCCGGATCGAGCGCTCGTTGCACGACGGCACCCAGAACCGGATCGTCACCGTCACCGTGCTGCTGGGCGCCGCCCGCCGCATGGTGGCCCGCGACCCGGCGGGCGCCGACGAACTCCTCGAACGCGCCCAGGGCGCCGCCGAACAGGCCCTCGCGGAACTCCGTACGGTCGCCCGGGGCATCCTGCCGCCGGTGCTGGCAGACCGTGGACTCGAGGGCGCCCTCTCCGGCCTCGCCGCGAACTGCGCGGTGCCCTGCCGGACCGATGTCGAGGCGCCGGAGCGGTGCGCCGCGTCCGTCGAGGCGACCGCCTACTTCGTCGTCGCCGAGGCCCTCACCAACATCGCCAAGCACAGTGGCGCCCAGGAGGCCTCCGTCACCGTCCGCTCACGCGGCGGGCAGCTGTGTCTGACCGTGACCGACGACGGCCGGGGCGGCGCGGACGAGGGCGGCGGCTCCGGACTGACCGGCATCCGCGGCCGCGTCGCCGCGCACGACGGCTCCCTCTCCCTGACCAGCCCCCAGGGCGGTCCGACAACTCTGGAAGTGGAACTGCCATGCGGATCGTGATCGCCGAGGACGACCCGTTGCTGCGCGAGGGCCTCGCGCTGTTGCTGCGCGCCGAGGGTCTGGACGTCGTGGCCACCGCGGGCACCCCCGACGGCATCCTGGACGCCATCGACGAGCACAAGCCCGACGTCGCCATCCTCGACGTACGGATGCCGCCGACGCACACCGACGAGGGGATCGTGGCGGCGGTCGAGGCGCGGCGGCGCAGGCCCGATCTCGCCGTGCTGGTGCTGTCGGCGTACGTCGAGCAGAGCTTCGCCAGCGATCTGCTGGGCGGCGGAGTGGGCGGGCTCGGCTATCTGCTGAAGGAACGGGTGGGCCGGGTCGAGGAGTTCCTCGACGCGCTGCGGCGGGTGGCGGAGGGCGGTACCGCCATCGACCCCGAGGTGGTCGCCCAGCTGTTCACCCGCAGCCGTCAGGACACCCGCCTGGAACGGCTCAGCCCCCGGGAGCGGGACGTGCTCGCGCTGATGGCCGAGGGGCTCGGCAACAGCGCCGTCGCAGAGCGGCTGGTCGTCACCGACGGGGCCGTGCACAAGCACATCCGCAGCATCTTCGCCAAGCTCGACCTGTCGCCGACGGACCAGGTGGACCGGCGGGTCGCGGCGGTCCTGCGGTATCTGGAGGACGTACGGCAGCGGGGCTGAGGTACAGCAGGCCGTACCCCGGCACGGCCCCGGCCACCACCGCACAGAGGCCAGTTGGCGAGATCGTACGGAAGCGGCCGGCTTCCTAAGTTGGTGTCCGCATCGCAGAGAGCGGTGCGGACACAGACCCGCAAGGAGCACCCGCCATGAAGCTCACCGCCACGGCCCTGGTCGCCGCGATCGCCGCGTCCCTCCTGACGGTCCCCACCGCGTCCGCCGCGACCAGGACGCCCCAGGACTCGCTGCGGGACCGGGTGAACGCCGTGATGGAGACCGGGACCGTCGGCGCCCTCGCCCGCTCGACCGGCCCGCGCGGACACCGCTCCGCGACCGCGGGCGACCTCGACACCGCCACGGGTGAGGCCGTGCGCCCCGGCGACCGGTTCCGGATCGCCAGCGCGAGCAAGACGTTCGTCGCGACGGTGGTGCTGCAACTGGCCGGTGAGGGGCGGCTGTCGCTGGACGACACCGTCGAGGACTGGCTGCCGGGCGTCGTCGCGGGCAACGGCAACGACGGCGGCAGGATCACCGTACGACAGCTTCTCCAGCACACCAGCGGGCTGTTCAACTACACGGCCGACCTCCCGGTGCTCGCCACGGTCGACGGCTTCGAGGCCGGCCGGTACACCACCTGGACCGACGAGCAGCTGGTCGCGATCGCGATGAGGCACAAGCCGGACTTCGAGCCCGGCACCAAGTGGTCGTACTCCAACACCGGTTACATCCTGGCCGGAATGATCATCAAGAAGGCGACCGGGCACAGCTGGCAGCAGGAGGTCACGCGCCGCATCATCGAGCCGCTGCATCTGCGCAGCACCTCCGCCCCGACCACCGAGACCCGGATCCGCGGCCGCCATCTGCACGGCTACTCCGACTTCGGCGACTCCGGCGCGACGATCGACGTCACCGAGTTCAACCCGACCGCGGCCGGCGCGGCGGGCGCCATGATCAGTACGACGGCCGATCTGACCCGCTTCTACCAGGCGCTCCTCGGCGGGCACCTCCTCCGCCCGGCCGAGCTGAAGGCGATGAAGACGACCGTGCCCACCCCGGACCTGGACGTCGTCTGGCCCGGCGCCGGCTACGGCCTCGGCCTGATGCGGATCCCGCTCTCCTGCGGTGGGGCGTATTACAGCCACCCCGGCGACTTCCCCGGCTACACCACCCGCGACGGCGTCAGCGCCGACGGCCGCCGGGTCGTCGTCCTGGCGACCACCGGCGACGGCGCGGCCGATCTGTCCACCGAGCACGCGCAGAACAAGCTGATCGACGGAGAGCTCTGCGCCTGACACAAGCCTGACAAAAACCTGACAACAGCCCGACAACGACCGGATAAGCGCCGAAAAGACCCGGAACGCCGCGTTCCGGGTCTTCACACAACCCGGCCGCATCCCTCCTTTCGTGCCACACCGCACCGGAATCACGATGGTCAAGTACCGCGTGGCGCCGATGGGTTGAAGGGACGACCGATGGAGAAGTCGATGGCCGAGACCATTCCGGAGTTCGGGACGAGCAGGGCGCCGGGGTGTCCGTTCGATCCCGCACCGGCCATGCGGGACCGGCGGGAGGAGGGGCCGGTGGTGCGGGTGCGGCTGTGGGACGGCAGCACCCCGTGGCTGGTCACCGGATACGCCGAGCACCGGGCCGTACTCAGCGACCCGAGGGTCAGTGCCTCCCCGACCACCCCGGGCCTGCCGAGGCTCTCCGCGTCGGAGGTCCGCGAGGAGGGGTCGGTCCCCGCGCTCAGCTTCATCATGATGGACGATCCCGAGCACGCCCGGCTGCGGCGGATGGTCACCGGCGCCTTCTCCGTCAAGCGGGTCGAGGCGATGCGCACGGTCACCCAGCGGATCGTGGACGAGCAGATCGACGCCATGCTGGCGGGCCCGAACCCGGCCGACCTGGTCGAGGCGTTCGCGTTGCCGGTGCCCTCGCTGGTGATCTGCGAACTGCTCGGAGTGCCGTACGACAGCCATGACTTCTTCCAGCGGAACAGCAAGGTCATCATCAACCGCGACTCCACCGGCGAGGAGCGGATGGAGGCCATGATCCGGCTGTACCAGTACCTGGACGGACTGGTCGGCGACAAGCTCGACGCCCCCGGCGAGGACCTGCTCTCCGGGCTGACCGGGCGGATCAAGGACGGCGAGCTGTCCCGCGACGAAGCGGTGCAGATGGGCGTGCTGATGCTGTTCGCCGGGCACGAGACCACCGCGAACATGATCGCGCTGGGCACGCTCGCCCTGCTGGAACACCCCGACCAGCTGGCCCTCCTGCGCGAGAGCGACGACCCGAAGTTCGTCGCCGCCACGGTGGAGGAGCTGCTGCGCTATCTGACCATCACCCACGGCGGGCTGCGGCGGGTGGCGCTGGAGGACCTGGAGATCGGCGGCCGGGTCATCCGCGCCGGCGAGGGCATCATCGTCGTCAACGAGACCGCCAACCGGGACGCCGCCGCCTTCCTCGACGACCCCGACCGGCTCGACCTCGGCCGCGACGCCCGCCGCCATGTCACCTTCGGCTACGGCATCCACCAGTGCGTCGGCCAGTCGCTGGCGCGGATGGAACTCCAGGTCGTCTACAGCACCCTGTATCGGCGTATCCCGACGCTGCGGCTGGCGGCGGACGTCGACGACATTCCCTTCAAGCACGACGGGTTCATCTACGGCGTGTACGAGCTGCCTGTCACCTGGTGACGGAGCGCTCTGCTGGGTTGGGCCGCTTTGGGTCGTTTTTCGGCTGCGGCGCCGTTGTGGCTGGTCGCGCAGTTCCCCGCGCCCCTTTGGGGCGCTGATGTGGGCCGTCGTGGATCGAGGGGGCCGTGGTGTAGCGGGCTACACCATTCCTTCGGGAGGTCGGTCCCTCGTGGCGGCGGGCCTGGCCCGGGATCGTTGACGGCAGAGATCGCGACCGATCCCGGCCCGCGCCCCTCCCAGAAGGACACTCCCATGCGCTCGAAGCCCGCCGCCCTGAAGTCGTTCGCCGCGAACCTGCTGCTCTGGTCGTTCTTCGTCGGCGGTCTCGCCGCGAGCTCCGCCTCCGGAGCCGTCCTGGACGGGACGCAGAAGGACATCGCCACCTACGCCGGTATCGCCGTGTCGCTCCTCGCCGGCTCGCAGATAGCGAGGAAGCCGAAGATCAAGGCGTTCCTCTCGACCCGTCCGGTGCTGTGGTTCCTGTTCCTGTTCAACGGCGGAGTGGCCGGGGTCAGCTACCTGACCATGGACGGCGCGAAGGGGATCATGGCCGCCGCCGGCATGGGCCTGGTCTCCCTGGGCGCGGCAGGCGGCCTCGTCACCGGCCGTCGCAAGCGGGCCGCGGGCGCACTCCGGGCCTCGGCCTGACTCCATCGACGTCCACACCGAAAGGGACCCCTCCATGCCCACGAAGCGCCTCGCCGTCACCCTCGCCACCGCCCTCGCCGCCGTCGTCCTGACCGCCGCACTCGCCACCGGCTGCGACGACTCCGCCGACAGCGCCGACAACGCCATCGACTGCAGGACGGACAACGACAAGCTCGCCCAGTCCATCGACGATCTCAACCAGGCCATGGCCGACTACAACAAGGCCATCCTGAACGGCGACACGGACCCGGACACGGGGAGGATCGACGCCGCGGCCGACGCGTTCAAGGACGTCTGCACACCGTGACGGGTCAGGACGGCTCGGCGTCGTAGTCCTGCCGGGCGCGATCGACCTTGTCCAGGTTGTCCGTCGCCCATTCGGCGAGGTGGGCGAAGAGGGGGGCGAGGCTGCGGCCGAGTTCGGTGATCTCGTACTCCACCCGGGGCGGGACCTCCGGGTGGTACGTGCGCATGACCAGGCCGTCGCGCTCCAGCTGCCGCAGCCGCTGGGTCAGCACCTTCGGCGTGATCTTCGAGATCCCCCGCTCCAGCTCGACGAAGCGCTGCCGGCCGTAGGTGTGGAGGCTCCACAGGATCGGCGTGGTCCAGCGGCTGAAGACGATGTCCACGACCGGGCTGATGGGACAGGCCAGTTCGGGGTCGGAGACCGGCGTTCGGGTCTTCGCTGCTGCGGCCATGCGCGCTCCCCTGAGGTAGTCACTTTCCCCTAGGTACCTACTATACCGAGGCTGTTAGCGTCCTCTCATCGGCACGGAATCTGGCGCAAATGCCCAGATCACAAGGGGAGTTGACGATGATCGTAGTGACGGGGGCGACCGGCAACGTGGGGCGGTCGCTCGTACGGTTCCTGGTGGGCGCCGGTGAGCCGGTGACCGCGACTTCGCGCTCCGTCGCGGACGCCGAGCTGCCGGAACAGGTGGTGCGGAAGGCGGCCGATCTCCTCGACGCGGAGAGCCTGCGGCCCGTTCTCGACGGCGCCGACGCGCTGTTCCTCCAGGACGGGGGTCCGAGTGCGCATCGGCTCGACCCCGCGCACCTCGTGGATGTCGCGAAGGCAGGCGGCGTACGGCGGATCGTGCTGCTGTCGTCCCAGGGGGTCGCGACCCGGCCGGACTCCGCCTCGCACGGGGAGGTGGCCCGGCGCATCGAGGACGCCGTACGGCAGTCCGGGCTGGAGTGGACCGTCCTGCGGCCCGGCGGGTTCGCCTCCAACACCTACGCCTGGGCCGAGTCGGTGCGCACGACGCGGAGCGTGGCCGCGCCGTTCGGTGACGTCGGGCTGCCCGTGGTCGACCCGGACGACATCGCGGAGGTCGCGGCTGCGACGCTGCGGGCGGAAGGCCGACATGCCGGGCGGATCTACGAGTTGACCGGACCGGCCCTCGTCACGCCCCGGCAGCAGGCCGAGGCGATCGCGGCGGCGCTCGGTGAACCCGTGCGGTTCGTCGGGCAGTCGCGTGACGAGGCCCGCGCCCAGATGCTGCGGTTCATGCCCGGGCCCGTGGTCGACACGACCCTCGGCATCCTCGGCGAGCCGAACCCGGCGGAGCTGCGCATCAGCCCGGACATCGAACTCGTCCTCGGGCGGGCGCCGGGCGCATACGGCGGCTGGGCCCGGCGTCATGTCGCCGCCTTCCGCTGACCGACCGGCTCACGCGGGCCTCACCAGCCCCGTGTCATAGGCGAAGATCACCGCCTGCACCCGGTCCCGTGCGCCGATCTTCGCCAGCACCCGGCTCACATGGGACTTCACAGTGGACTCGGCGAGCGAGAAGCGTTCGGCGATCTCGGTGTTGCTCCAGCCGGTGGCCATCGCGGTGAGGACCTCGCGTTCGCGTTCGGTGAGGGCGACGAGGCGGCGTTCCTGGTCGGGGGTCTGGCCCGGCATCCGGTCGGTGAAGGCGTCGATGAGCTTGCGGGTCAGACCGGGCGCGATCACGGCGTCCCCGGCGGCCACCGCCCGGATGCCGGCGATCAGTTCGTCGGGCAGGGCGTCCTTGAGGAGGAAGCCGCTGGCGCCGGCGCGCAGCGCCGAGTACGCGTACTCGTCGAGGTCGAAGGTGGTCAGGATGAGGACCCGGGAGCGGCCGCCGGACTCGACGATACGGCGGGTCGCCTCGATGCCGTCCATGCCGGGCATCCGGACGTCCATCAGCACGACGTCGGGGCGGAGTTCGGCGGCCATGCGCACCGCCTCAGCGCCGTGGGTGGCCTCGCCGACCACGGTCAGATCGGGGTGCTGCTCCAGGAGCATGCTGAAGCCGAGGCGCTGAAGCGCCTGGTCGTCGACGATGAGGACGGTGGTCATCCGGGTCGCTTCTCCGTGGGTGCCGAGGTGGTCGCGATCAGAAAGCGGGCGTGGACGGTCCAGCCGCCGAGGTCGTTGGGGCCCGCGGTGACACTTCCGCCGTAGAGCGCGGCCCGCTCGCGCATACCGACCAGGCCGCGGCCCTCGTCGCTCACGCGCGCGTGCAGAGCGGGCCCGGTGTCCTGGACGGTCAGGTCCACGGCGGTGTCGTCGGCGGTGAGCGTGACCTGGACGGTCGTGTCGGCCACCGCGTGCTTGAGGGTGTTGGTCAGGGCCTCCTGGACGACGCGGTAGACGGCGAGTTGGAGGCTGGGGGGCAGGTCGGTGCGGTGGCGGCCTTCGGTGTGCAGGGTGACGGCGGGGCCTGCGGCGCGGACGCGCTCCAGCAGGGGGGTGAGGTCGTTGAAGCCGGGCTGGGGGGCGAGCGGGGTGCCCTCTGCGGTGGCTTTCTCGTCGTCGCCGATGACGGCGAGGAGGCGGCGCAGTTCGGCGAGGGCGCCGCGGCCACTGTCGGCGATGATGCGCAGGGTCTCGGCGCCCCGTTTGGGTTTCGCCTCGGTCAGTCCGGCGGCGCCGTTGGCGAGGCCGACGATGACGGCGAGGGTGTGGCCGAGGATGTCGTGCATCTCGCGGGCGACGCGGGCGCGTTCGGCGGCGACGGCGAGGCGGGCGCGCTGGTCTCGCTCCACCTCCAGGCGGCGGGCGCGTTCGCGCAGGGCCCGGATGTACGCGTTCACCACCCGGCCGACCAGGCCCGCCGCGGCGACCGCCGCCACGAGGGCCGACTGGATGATCGCCACCACCGGAGCCTGGAGGCCGATGTCCTGGCCTTCGTCGCGCATGATGGTGGCCACGGTCGTCTGCGTGACGGCGACCCCCAGACAGACCGCCAGCTGAACGGGCCGGCTGCTGCGGCCCACATTGAGCAGCGCCACCACGCGCGCGGCCTCGGACCCGGTGGCGGTGTCCAGGGCGAGGGCCACCGCGGAGACCACAGAGGTGAAGGCGAACACCAGAAGGGGCCGATGCTGCCGCCACAGCAGCGGGACGCAGAAGGCGGCCATCAGGACCAGCAACGTCGGCACGTCGCGCCCGCTGCCGTCCTGTACGTCCGTCAGGGCCGGAATACCGAACAACACGCACATCAACGGCACCGCCCAGCGCCTGACCCACGGACGGTTGTGGTCCGCCTGCACCACCCGCATGAGCGAGCGCATGACCACGACGTCCGCGCGCCGCTCGTCCCCGCCCAGCAGGGTCTCGGGCGTGACGGAGGAAGCCGATGGCCCGGCAGCGGTCGATGCGGTCACGTCGTACGCCCTCTCGGTACGGGGGCCGCCCGCCGGTCCCCGGGGGAGTGGGACCGACGGGCGGGGCGGGTGGTCACGGCTGAGGTCGGGCCGTACGCCCTGCTTCGGATCGTACGGCCGACCGCTCAGCCCTTTCCGCTGGGCACGGGCTCCGGCTCCGATGCGCTCTCGGGCTCCTTGTCCAGCAGGTGCCGCAGCCTCTCGCCCTCCACGTCCACATTGGGCAACAGACGGTCGAGCCACCCCGGCAGCGACCAGGCGCGGCGGCCCAGCAGGGCCATGACCGCCGGGACGATGGTCATCCGGACCACGAAGGCGTCGAAGAGGACGGCGGCGGCGAGGCCCAGGCCGATCGACTTGATCATCGCGGTGTCGCTGAAGATGAACCCGGCGAACACGGAGATCATGATGACCGCGGCGGCCGTGACCACCCGGGCCCCGTGCCGGAAACCGGCGACGACCGCTTCCCTCGGCTCGGCCCCGTGGACGTACTCCTCCCGCATCCGGGTCACCAGGAAGACCTGGTAGTCCATCGCGAGGCCGAACACCACGCCGACCAGGAAGATCGGCAGCACGCTCACGATCGGGCCGGTCTGTTCGACGCCGAAGAGGTCCGCGAGCCAGCCCCACTGGAAGACGGCGACGACGACGCCGAGGGTCGCGAGGACGCTGAGCAGGAAGCCGGCGGCGGCCTTGACCGGGACGAGGATCGAGCGGAACACCAGCATCAGCAGAATCAGCGCCAGGCCGACGACCATGCACAGGTACGGGATGAGGGCGGCGTTGAGCTTGTCGGAGATGTCGATGTTGAGGGCGGTGGTGCCGGTGACCATCAGCTCGGCGCCGGTGTCGTCCTGGAGGGCCGGGCCCCGGTCGCGGATCTCGGAGACCAGGTCGACCGTCTTCTCGCTGGTCGGGGAGGAGCCCGGGACGGCGCGGATCAGGGCGACGTCGCCGGTCTGGTTGAAGGTCGCGGGGCTCACCGAGGCGACGTCGGGCAGACCGTCGAGGAAGGTGACCGCCTCATTGGCGGCGGCCTTGGGGTCGTCGCTGCCGCGGGCGTCGACCACGACCGTCAGGGGGCCGTTGTAGCCGGATCCGAAGCCCTCGGTGACGGTGTCGTAGGCGGTGCGCTGGGTGCTGCCGGGGGTGGCCGACTCGTCGCCGGGCATGCCGAGCTGGAGCGACAGGGCCGGGATGGCGAGCAGGAGCAGACCCGCGACCGAGACGCCGAGGACCTTGACCGGGTTGCGCAGCACGAACTTCGACCAGCGCACACCCATCGGCTCGCGCTCACCGCTCTCGATCGCCCGCATCCGGCGCGTCTTGAGCTTCCCGGTCGAGACGCGGGGGCCGGCGAAGCCGAGCATCGCGGGCAGCAGGGTGAGCGCGATGACCACGGCGACGACCACCGCGAAGGCGGCGCCGAGGCCGATGTCGGACAGGGCCTTGATGCCGATGACACTGAGTCCGGCCAGCGCGATGACCACGGTCAGCCCCGCGAACACCACTGCCGAGCCGGCCGTACCGAGCGCCCGCCCGGCGGCCTCCTCGGGCCTGTGCCCGTCCCGCAGCTCCCCTCGGTAGCGGGAGACGATGAACAGGGCGTAGTCGATGGCGACCGCCAGGCCCAGCATCAGCGCCAGCGTGCTGGTGTTGGAGCTCAGGTCGATGAACGAGCTCGCGACGGTGATCCCGAGGATCGCCATGCCGACCCCGAACAGCGCGGTCAGCAACGGCAGTCCGGCCGCGACCAGCGAGCCGAAGGTGATGACCATGACGACGGCGGCGATCGCGATGCCGATCAGCTCGGCCGCGCTCTGGTGGGCCTCTTCGGCGACGGCGTTCCCGCCCATGCTGACCGCGAGGCCCGCCCGCTCGCCCTGCTGGGCGATGTCCTCCAGGTCGGCGCGGGCGGCGTCGGTGACGTCGGCCTCCGCGACCTTGTACGTCACCTGCGCGTAAGCGATCGTGCCGTCCTTGCTGACGGTGCCGCTGGTGTACGGGTCGGCGACGCTCGCCACCTGGCCGGCCTTGCCGAGGTCGGCGACGAGGGACTCGACCTCGGTCTTGTGCGCGGCGGACGTCAGCTTCTGTCCGTCCGGCGCCTCGAAGACCACCCGGGCCGTGGCCCCGTCGGCGGACGCCTGCGGGAACTCCTTCTCCAGCAGGTCCAGTGCCTTCTGGGACTGGGTGCCGGGGATGGAGAAGGAGTCCGACGTACTGCTCGACACACCGGCGGCGCCGATGCCGACGGCGGCCAGCACGGCTATCCACAGCATGAGGACGAGCCGTCGTCGTCGGAACGAGAACCGGCCCAGCCGGTAGAGGAACGTGGCCACGGAGAACTCCCGGATGGGGGAACGAGGAACGTGTCACCACGCTAGGAACGTCTCGCCGCGACTCAGTGGGCCTCAAGAGGTGAATACGGCGCAGGCACTGGTACTGCGGTGCCATGCGGCCGTCATTCGCCAGGTGTAGTCCCGCCCATGGAAAACCCCCGGGTGGCGGCCCGGGGGTCGGTGGTGCAGAGGGTCAGCCGACGTTGATCAGGTCGTGCGGCGGCACGGTCACCGTGCGGGCGCCCGGCTCACCGCCCAGGACGACCTTGCGCAGGGCGACGTTGTTGTTCGTGTTGGTCTCCTGGAGCCGCTTCTCCGGGTTGGCGATGACCTGGATGTAGTACGTGCCGTTCGGCAGGTCCGTGACGTCGAAGGACTGGCCGGGGCGGTACTGGGTGTAGGTGTCGCCGGAGCCGACGTCGAGGACCTCGCGGACGGAGATGGAGTTCTGCTGGCCGCAGGCGGTCGACAGGTCGGTGTTGTACGGGTGCCAGTTGGCGTTCTTGACCGTGTAGTCGACGGCGTCGGTGTTGGCCAGGCAGAACGCCTCCTTGCCGCTGCGCACCTCCTTGGTCTGGTCCTCGCTCAGCAGCCGATAGCTGGCGAAGTCGGTGAAGTGCCAGTGCTCGTGGCCGATCCGCGGGTCCCACTCCATGGTGCCGGTGGGGGTGTACCCGACCTGCTTGCCGTCCGCGTCGTAGAAGTACTGGTACGCGTCCATCAGGTCCTTGCCGGGGCTGCGGAAGCCGTCCACGACGAGGGGCGCGGGGCCCGCGTTCCAGACGTTGGCGCTGAAGGCGAGGTAGTCCTTGCCCGCTACGTCGCCGTCCTCGCCGTCGGTGATGGCGATGTCCCACGCGGGCAGCGAACGCAGGTCCGGCTTGGGCACGTTCGCGGGGGCGCCCGCCCGGCCGGTGGGCCGCTGGGTGGCCGGCTTCAGCGCGGGCGCGATGCGCGAGCCGTCGGTGTGACCGCGTCCGTCGCCCAAGTGGTGTGCCAGGCCGCGGTCTTCGAGCGCGTGCGACAGGGCGCCCGGCGTGGGCGCGTCGGCGCCGCGGGGGCCGTCCTGGTGCATGCTGTGGCCGGCGGCTCCCTGATGACCCGAGTGGCCCGAGCGGGCGGTCAGGCCCTCGCCGCCGCCCCCGTCGCTCTGCTGACGCACCGTCACCTTGATGGTCGGCTGGTCGTCGGGGATGCCGAACAGGTCGCGGTACTTCTTCGCCACCCGCACCTTGGCCGTGTACTCACCGGCCGGCAGATCCACCGGCTTGTCGTAGTCGACCGTGCTGGAGTTGGACGCCCACCCCTTCTCCGTTCCCCACACCGAGCCCAGCGTGAACGGGTTGGTGGGGCAGCTCTCCGGGTAGTGCGAGGTCGCCGGGGCGTCGGGGCGCAGGCGGCCGGAGGCGTTGTTCGGGCAGAAGGCGCCCTTGCTGGTCGCCACCTCCTGGCCGGCCGCGTTCTTGACGGACACCTCAAGGAAGCCGGGCAGCCCGGAGAAGTCCTTCACCAGGCCGGCGGGCAGGTTCTTGGTCGTGGTCTTCGTGCCGTCGCGGAAGATCTGCTGGGCGACGACGGGGTCCTTGTACGACTTGCGCGTGACCTTGAACTCCAGCGGCGCGTCGTCGACGGTGACATACGTCCCCAGGTCCAGGTAGACGCCGGACTCCCCCTCCCAGCGGTCGAGCGTCACGGAGTTCGAGGCGGCGATCAGCTTGAGCTTCGGCTTGCCGGGCGTGCTCGGGGCCGCGTCGGCGCCGGGAGCGGTGGCGGCGACCCCGGCGACGACGGCGAGTGCGGCGGAGACGGCGAGTGCCGAGCGTTTCACGCGCGTGCGATGTTGCTGACTGGTCATCGGTTCCTCGTCTGCGAGTGCCATGGTCAATGGCATCGGACTGGACAGCCCACGACCGGCCGGCCTTGGGTCCCCCCGGACCCGACCGGTTCTGTGAGCACTCTGTGAGACCGGTAAACACCGTGTGTGGGTTGCCTGTTGAGGCTGAGGAGTTACGGGACACGGCAGAACTCCGTTACGCGAGACACATCCCGTCACGCATGCGCGGTCGGTGCCGTCAGCCGTCCGTCACGTTCGCCGTCAGCAGCCGCAGCAACTGCTTGGCCTGCGCGTCCTGTTCCGGGGTCAGACCCATCGCGTCGCCGATGGCCAGGGGGACGGTGGCGGCCCGTTCGCGGAGGTGCGCGCCTGCTTCGGTGAGGCGGATGGCGACGGAGCGTTCGTCCTCGGGGCGGCGTTCGCGGCGGAGCAGGCCGCTCGACTCCAGGCGCTTCAGGAGCGGGGAGAGGGTGCTGGACTCCAGCTGGAGGGCGGCTCCCAAGTCCCGTACGGAGATCGAGTCCTGCTCCCACAGCACCAGCATCACCAGGTACTGCGGATAGGTCAGACCGAGCGCGTCCAGGAGCGGGCGGTAGCGAGTGGTGACCGCCCTGGATGCCGCATACAGTGCAAAACAGAGCTGGTCGTCGAGGAGCAGCGAACCCTGTCGTGCGTCCGGTTCCGCAGTGCTCACGCCACCCTCCTCCATGTCCGACCTGCTCCTACCCTACTTTTCAAGTCTCCCCGATTCAATCGATGCCAAATAAGTCGAGCACAAATAAGTTGCGCACGACTTAATCGTGCAGTACCTTCACAACATGCCGCCACTCCCGACGGCACCCGATCCAAGGGAGATCGCCATGACCGACACCACCGCCCCCCACCCCGTCCTGGAGCCCGCCGCCGCCGACTTCGCCGAGGCCACCGCGAACCCGCCGTACCTCTTCGACCTCGACCCCGCCGAGGGCCGCAAGACCGTCGACGAGGTGCAGTCGGGCGAGATCGAGAAGCCGGTGGTGGACGAGGAGTGGATCACCGTCTCCGGCGGTCCCACCGGCAGCGTCCGGGCGCGCATCGTCAAGCCCGCCGGAGCCACCGGCACCCTCCCGGTGATCGTCTACATCCACGGCGCCGGCTGGGTCTTCGGCAACGCCCACACCCACGACCGCCTGGTCCGCGAACTCGCCGTCGGCGCGCGGGCCGCCGTGGTCTTCCCCGAGTACGACCTCTCCCCCGAGGCCCGCTACCCGGTCGCCATCGAGCAGAACTACGCGGTCGCCCAGTGGGTCGTCCGCGAGGGCGCCGCCAAGAACCTGGACGCGACCCGGATCGCGGTCGCCGGTGACTCCGTCGGCGGCAACATGAGCGCCGCGCTGACCCTGATGGCGAAGGAGCGCGGCGACGTCCCACTCGTCCAGCAGGTCCTCTTCTACCCGGTGACGGACGCGAGCTTCGACACCGCCTCCTACCACCAGTTCGCCACCGGCTACTTCCTGCGCCGGGACGGCATGCAGTGGTTCTGGGACCAGTACACGACCGACGAGGCGGAGCGCGCCCAGATCACCGCGTCCCCGCTGCGCGCCACCACCGAGCAGCTCACCGGACTCCCGCCGGCGTTGGTCATCACCGGCGAGGCGGACGTCCTGCGCGACGAGGGCGAGGCGTACGCCAACAAGCTCCGCGAGGCCGGCGTCCCCGTCACCGCCGTCCGCTACCAGGGCGTCATCCACGACTTCGTGATGCTCAACGCCCTGCGCGGGACCAACGCCGCCGAGGGCGCGATCACCCAGGCGATCACCACCCTGCGCACGGCCCTCGGCACCGGCTGACGCAACACTCCTGCTACAGGACGCTCGAGCCTCCTCCGCCCACACAGCCAATGCCCTTACATTTCAGGGCAGTTGGGCAGAGTGATCAGGAGGAGGCCGGAGTGAGCACCAAGACAGGACCGCAGCGGTACCCCGGAGCGAGCCGCGCGAACTGGTACCAGGACGACTTCGGCGGGGACGCGATGGAGGTCAACGTCGTCGTCCTGCACACCACCGAGGGCCGCAGCCTGCCGGGATACGGCGGTGGCGGATCGGCCCCGAACCTCACGGCCGTGCCCGACCTCTCCGCCAAGAAGCTGAGGTGGTACCAGCACTTCGACGTGGAGTCCTCGTCCAGAGCGCTGCAGAACCTGCGCGGCGGCGTCGAGACGAACACCCTGAACGTCTGTCAGGTCGAACTCGTCGGCACCTGTGACCCCAAGACGCACAAGAAGTGGCAGGCCGCGGACCAGTCGCACGTCTACTGGCCCGACGCCCCCGAGTGGGCGCTGCTCGGCGTCGCACGCTTCCTCGCCTGGATGCACGAGGAGCACGGCGTGCCGCTGACCGGGCCGAAGGCCTGGCCGGCATATCCGACGTCGTACGCGGACGGCGGCGACCAGCGGATGCCGGGCGCGAAGTGGAGCGCTTTCAAGGGCATTTGCGGGCACATGCACGTGCCGGAGAACCTCCACGGCGACCCCGGCGCGATCGACTTCGCCCGCATTCTCAAGCACGCCAAGGCGGAGCTGGACCTCGACGACGACACTCCGTCGGAGACCGAACCGTCCAAGCCCGCGAAGCCGAAGGTGCCCGCCTTCCCCGGCCGCAAGTACTTCCGCGACGGGGCCTCCAACAAGTACGTCCTCCAGCTCGGCAAGCAGCTCGTGAAGCGTGGCTTCGGCGACCACTACCGGGTCGGCCCCAGCAAGGCCTGGGGCGAGGCCGACCGGCTCAACGTCCGCGACTTCCAGAAGTCCCGCAAGGAACTGCGCGGCGACGCGGACGGCCGGCCCGGACCGCTGACGTGGCGACTGCTGTTCTCGTAGGACATGCACCACATGCACCCCGCTTCCCACGCGGGGTGCATGTATTCACCGGCGTGGAATCTGCGCAAGAGCACCACACGGGCTGCACACAGGCTTTCAAAAGGATCGTTAGGTTGCTGGCCAGTCGGTGCTGTCAACCCCAGGAAGATCACAGATGGACTACTGCTCCACGTGTCGCCGGCATCTCAACGGCGCCCTGGTCTGTCCCGGGTGCGGCGCCTACGCCCCGGACATAGCCCCGGTGGCGATGGCGACCTGGTTCGACGACCGACGCCATGACGAGGCCGACGCCGGGTCCGGCAGGGACGACGGCACGGGCGTCCAGGGCCCTCGCCACGCCCCGGTCGCGGCATCCGCAGCGCACGGCGGCCGGGCCGCGCGGCGCCGGCAGCTGGCCCGGCTGCGGAAGCACCAGCGGCGAGCCGTGATCGCGACCGCCATCGCACTGGTCGGCGGCGGCCTGAGCTTCGCCACGATGAACCGCGGCACCACCGAACGCGCACAGGCGACCACGGCCCCCGACGACACGATCATGGGCGGCGCGGGCAAGCAGACGACGGGAGTGGAGGAAGCGACGCCGGAGCAGGGCAGCCGCCCGGCTTCGCCGACCCCCAGCACCCAGGCTTCCGACCCGGCGTCCCCCCGGGTCCCCGGCCAGCGGTCCGCCACCACCCCACCGGCCACGCAGTCGCACACCGTCACCACGACGGCCCCGCAGCAGCAGCGGCAGAGCCTGCCCCTGCTCCCCAGCGCGCCGGACACGCCCGTGACGACACCGACGCCGTCCAGCACGCCGTCCGACCCCGCGACGACCGCCCCCACCCCGACTCCGACGCCGTCGCAGACGACACCCTCCACCGCGCCCACGACGCCGCCGCCGGCACAGCTGTGCCTGCTCGTGATCTGCCTGGGCTGACCGCGAGTCAGGCCCTGCGCCGCACGCTCCAGTCGAACGTCCCCCGGCACACCACGGCCCCCGACGCGTCCGTGATCTCGGTGTGGGTGGAGAGACGGGCCCGGTCGGTCTCGCGCGAGAGCAGCGGTCGTACGGCGTCCCGGGCTTCCTGCGTCAGACGGCAGGTGGCGACCAGGCGCCCGCGCGCGGGGGCCAGGAACTCCATGGTCGCTTTGGTGCCGAGGGGTACGACGCCCGTCATGTCGTCGGGGCCGCTGCTCTCGGCGATGATCGCGGCCAGGCCCGCCGCGTCGGCGAGGGCGACGAGGCCGCTGGAGTGGAGGGAGCCGATCACGTTGGTGAGTGGCTGCGGGGTGGGGCAGGTGAGTTCGGCGGTGCCGTCGGCGGCGGTGAGGACCTCGATGGCGGCCGTACGGTGCGCGGGGATGTCCAAGAGGGTGCGTGCGAGCGCGGTGGTGTCCGTCTTGTCCGTATCCATCGCTGCAGAGTGACACGGGCCGCTTACGGCCGGGTGACGTGCAGGGTGGAGTCAGGAGTTGATGGCAGGCAGGGAGTCGGCGGTCCTTACGCCGTGTCGCGCCAGCGTGCCGAGTCGCGGGGCAGGACGGTGACGTGGTGGAAGTTGCAGCGCTGGGCCGGCGGGCCGTCGGCCGGGAGTGGCTTGTCGTGGGCCTGGAGGGCCACGCTCACCAGGCTGGCCAGCAGGTCGACGTCCGTGTCGCAGTCGAGATGGACGGTCACCCACCGGGAGCCGGGAACGAGCCGGATCGCGGTGGACTTCACCAGGTCGTCGGAGAAGCGCTGAATGGCCGCGCTGGTGAGGTGCAGGTCGACCTCGTGGTCGGAATGGAAGTGCACGATCTCGTTGCGAGGGGTGCGCAGAGCCCGGCCCGTCCCACAACTGGCCGGAACCACCGTGAGATCGGGCCAGGCTTCCAGTCGCTCCAGTGCGCGCCGGGCCAGAGTCATGGCTCCATCGTCACCCGATCGCCCCATCGCTACCAGGGGTTGTTCGATCCGTAACCGTTGCGTCGCTCACGTTCGGACCGTTTTGCTGGCTCATGTCCGACCTCACACCCCATCTCACGCCTGGTGAATCCGGTCCACGAGGATGTCGATGACCAACGGCGTGCGCGGGCCGAAGCTCAGCAGGACGCCGTCCTCCAGCGTCACGATCCGCCGGTCGGCGCCCGCCGGGGTCTGGCCGATGCCCGGGATGCCGACGAGGCCTTCGACGCCGCCGACCGATTCCAGGCCCTTGTCCATCATCAGGATCACGTCCGGCCGGGCCGAGACCAGGGCCTCACTGGTGAGCGGGGTGAAGGGCTTGTCGAGGCCGGTCTCGACGCCGGCGTCGACCGCGCCGGCCGCCTCGATCAGGGAGTCGGCGCCGGAGCCCTTGCCGCCCATGAGATAGACGGCCGCGCTGCCGCGCATGTAGAGGAAGGCGACCTTGGGCTTGCTGCCACTGGGAACGGCGGCGCGGGCGGCGGCGAGTTCGTCGTCCATACGGTCGTTGAGGGCCTTGCCCGCCTCGGGGACGCCGAGGGCCTCGGCGATGCGCGTGGTGCGGGTGGTGACGTCGGCCAGTTTCGTCGCCGGGTCGAGAACGACCACGGGGACGCCGGCGTCCCGGATCTGGTCGACGGCCTCGGAGGGGCCCGTGTCGGTGTCGGCCAGGACCACGGTCGGCTTCAGCGACAGCACGCTCTCCGCGCTCACGTCGTGCGCCTTGGTGACCTGCGGGAGCTTCTTCGCCTCCTCGAAAGTGGCGGTGATGTCACGGCCCACGACCCTTTTCCCCAGCCCCAGCGTGAACACGATCTCCGCCACACCGCCGTTGAGGGGCAGGATCCGCGACGCGTCCTTCACGGTCACCTTGCGGCCGTCCGAGGAGTCGACGGTCACCGGCAACTCCGGTGTGGGCGCCTCGCCTTCGAGCGGCACGAGCGTGTTCTTCGCAAGCTGCTTCTCGGCCACGGCGGCTCGCTCGCCCGCGGACACCGGGGACGCGTCCGAAGCACCGCCCACATCGACGGAGTTGCCCGCACAGGCGCCGGTGAGCAGGACGACCGCCAGAGCTAGCGGGGCCAGGGCCCGTGTCGAAAGTGGCGTCTGCCGGGCGACGCCTGGCACGCACTCTCGCCGCACCGGGCGAAACCCCAAGTACGTCCAGTACGAGGGCTTCCGCCCGGCACACCGAGAGCACGCACCAGACGCCGCCCGGCCCGCCCTCCGGGCGGACGACGCCACTTTCGACACGGGCCCTGGGACCCGTAGGCGCGGGGTTCTACCGGACTTCTGCATCGCCGGTCCTTTCACGTCTCGTATCTCACACACGGTTGAGCATTAGCTTAGGTTAGGTTTACCTTAACTACCCGAGGTGGGGGTGTGACTTGATTTCCTCAAGTGGCCTGCATGGCAGGAGAGTTGTCGGATTCGCCGGGGCAGCCGCCTCGGTCGCCCTGGTGCTCACGGCCGCCGCACCGGCGTCCGCGGCGAGCAGCTCGGCGACCGGTCCCGAGGGCCAGAAACTCACCGTCTCCAAGGCCTCCGGCCTCGCCGCGGCCGGCGAGACGGTCACCGTCTCCGGCTCCGGCTACAACACGGAGAAGGGCATCTACGTCGCCTTCTGCGTGGACAACGGAGCCGGGAAGACACCCACGCCCTGCGTCGGCGGCGTCGACATGTCCGGCGAATCCGGGGCGTCCCAGTGGATCTCCTCCAACCCGCCCTCGTACGGCGAGGGCCTGGCCAAGCCGTACCAGGGCAGCGGACACAACGGCTCCTTCAGCGTGCAGCTCAAGGTGCGCGCCAAGGACGCCAACACCGACTGCACCAAGTCCGGCGTGAAGTGCGCCGTCATCACCCGCAACGACCACACGCGCGGCGGGGACCAGTCGCAGACGGTGCGGATTCCGGTGAGCTTCGGGGGAGGCGGGTCGTCGGAGGCGGAGGGGACTTCCGCGACGCCGAGTGCGACGGTCGGCGCGAGTACGACCGGCGGAAGCACGGGCGGTACGGGGGAGAGCTCCGACGGTCCGCTCGCCAGCACCGGTTCCCTCGCCCTGCCGCTCGGCATCACCGCGGCCGGGCTGGTCGTGGCGGGCACGGGGACCTGGTACGTGGCGCGACGGCGCCGACGGGCGATCTGACCCCGGTTCGGCAGCGCCCCGGAAGGGGCGCGGGGAACTGCGCGACCAGCCACGACGGCGCCGCAGACGACCGCGGGAGCCGCACACCGACACAGCCAGCGGAATGCGCAAGGAGAACTGAAGATGCTGAAGAGACCCGGCGCCGCGGTCCTGGCCGGCGGCGCCCTGCTCGCACTGCTCGGCCCGGCGGGCCCGGCAGACGCGGAGGAGACCTTCCCGCGTGAGGTGTCCGGCGGTTACGCGACCTGGGCCACGGGCTCGGCGGAGCTGGACGGCGTGACGCTCACCGCTGTACGGCCCGCCGTGCAGGGCTCGGCCGGCCGGACCTCGTTCCCGGCCACGGGCGGTGGCGCCGACCCCGAATCCGGCGCCGCCGACATCGACCTGGGCGGCACGCTCCGCCTCGACGGCTCCGCCGGGCAGCCCCTCGTCCTGGGCACCCTGCGGCTGAGCCTGGAGGGCGACGACGGTGCCCTCCACGCCCGTACGGCCGTCGGCGGCCGGGCCCGTGACCTCACGCTGGCCGAGGTGGCGACGGACGGCGCCGCACTCGCCGTACGGGCGGGCGGGGTGACCTGGACCGGCCTTCAGGCGTCGCTCACGGAGGAGGGCGCGGAGTTGCTGGCCGCGTGGAGCGGCGCGGAGTTCGCGGCGGGGGACGGGCTGGGCGTGCTGGATGTGACGGTGGGGACGGGCAGCGGTACGCCTGTTGAGACACCTGAGCCGACGCCGACCGCCGAATCACCCGGTGCCGAGCCGGGCACCGAACAGCCCAAATCCCAGCGCCCTACGGGGACTTCGGCGAAACCCACGGCGACCGTCACGCACCCGAACCTGACCGCTGGCAGCGAACAGACCGTCACCGGAACGGGGTTCGAGCCGGGCGCAGTAGTGCTCGTGGCGATCGACGGCGACACCCGCCATCAGGCGGTGGCCGACGATCGGGGCCGCGTCGAGCGAGCCTTCCCGGTGTACGCCACCGCCGAAGCGGGTGCGCACGCAGTGGAGTTGTACTCGCCGACCGGTGAACAGCCGGGCGTATCCGCGCAGTTCGCGGTCGAGTCCTCGGACTTTGCTTCCCGTTGACAAAACCACAGGGATCGAAGTTAGGTTTGCCTAACCTAAGTTGAGCCTTCGCTCAGCTCACCCAGAGAGGTTCTCGGTACCCCATGAGACGTAACTCCGCCCGTGTCGCACTCGCCGTGGCCGCCGCCGGCGCGCTCACCCTCGGCCTGGCCACCTCGGCCTCCGCCGCCACCTCGACCCGCACGGTCGTCGACGGCACGACCACGTACAACCTGTCGCTCACGTCGCCGGACACGGCCGCCGCGGCGGGCCAGGTCATCACCGTCTCCGGCGCCGGCTACAACACCGGCCAGGGCGTCTACGTCGGCCTGTGCGTGGTCGACGGCGCGGCGGGCGTCAACAAGCCGACCCCGTGCCTCGGCGGCCAGGACGAGTCCGGCGCGACGGGCGCCTCGCACTGGGTGAACGACACCTTCGGCGGCATGTTCGCCAACAGCTCCAAGTTCTCCGCCGGCGGCTCCTTCAGCGTGAGCATCTTCGTCAAGGCGACCCTCGACGACGGCAGCGTCTGCGGCGAGGACGTGACCTGCGCGGTGGTCACCCGTGCCGACCACTTCGACACGAACGACCGCAAGTACGACGTCCACGTCCCGATCGCCTTCCAGTAACCCCCGCACGTGGTGCGGGCCGGACTCCCGTCATACCGGCCCGCACCACCCCCTGCCGAGCCGACCCACCGATGAGGAACTCCCATGATCTCCACGGCAGTTGACCAGCCCCGTCCGCGTCGCAGACGTCCGGTGGCGGCGCTGCTCGGCGCCGCCGCGCTCGTGGCCGCCTCCGTCACGGTGGGCGCCGGCTCGGCGGCGCAGGCCTCCGACACCCCGAAGACGGCCCTCGGCAAGAGCGGCCAGAAGCTCACGGTCTCCGCCTCCGCGAATCTCGACCCCGACGGCGAGACGCTCCGGGTCACCGGCGAGGGCTACGACGCGACCAAGGCCATCTACGTCGCCCTGTGCAAGGACAACGGCGACAACCGCATCCCCACCCCGTGCCTCGGCGGCGCCGACATGACCGGGGGCGGCGAGTCGTCGAAGTGGATCGTGCCCGAGGGCGACGAGTACGCGGGCGACCTCGCCGTGCTCTGGGGCGAGGGCGGCACCTTCGACGTGCAGATCGCCGTCAAGGCCAAGGACGGCGGGCTCGACTGCACCCGGGTCACCTGCTCGGTCGTCACCCGCGTCGACCACCGGAACAGCGGCGACCGCTCGCAGGACGTCCGGATCCCGGTCGCCTTCGAGGGCCAGGATCCCGGCGGTGACGACGGCGACGGCGTGGACGCGCCTCCGGGCACCGTCAGCTATGTGAAGGCGGCCGAGTTCACCACCGCCGGACGGCCGGTGGATCTGCTGCTGCACCCCGACTCCGGGAAGCTGTACGTCGGTTCGGAGAACATCCCGGACACCGCGGACATCGCCGAGCAGGGCCTGTACGCACTCGACGCCGGCGACGGCAAGCTGCTCAGCCATGTCGCGCAGGCCCCCGGATCCACCGGCACCCTGGCCCCCCGCGTGGCCAAGGAGATCACCGTCCCGCTCGCCGGTGACGGGGTCGTCTTCCACTACCCGCTGCGCGGCCTGGGCCACGCCAAGGACGGCGACACGGTCGCGAAGGGCGTCTGGCTGACCGGCGCGTCGGTCACCGCCACCGGCCCCGGGACCAAGGCGTCGACGGTCCTGGTCCAGCAGGGCGCCACCCTCTCCGAGGTCGACTACGCCACCGGCACCGCCAAGCCCGTGCTCACCCTCGACGGCGGCAGCAAGCTCGGCGTCGGCACCGCTCACGCCGCCGCCTGGTCCGGCCACGACTCCGGGAAGCTGAGCCGCATCGACACCGGCTCCTTCACCGTGACGGCCACGGCCCAACTCCCCGAGGGCTTCCTCACGTTCATCGAGCCGGACCCGGACACGGGCAACGTCTGGGTCGGCGTGGGAGACGACGTCCTGGTCTACGACGCGGACGCCAAGCTCCTGACCACTCTGGAAGGCAAGGACAGGGCGAAGGCGGCGGGCTTCGACGCGACCACCCACCGCGCCTTCGTCCTCCGCGAGGACACCGCCGCGGAGGGCTCGGACAGCACCGGCTCCCTGGAGACGTACGACAGCACCACCTTCCGGCAGGCCGCCGCGACCGTCGCCCTCCCGGGCAGCCTCGCGGGCACCGGCGCCGCGGTGGCCGTCGCTCCCGGCGCCACCTCCGTCTATGTCACGGGCCAGGCGGAGAGCAAGGTCCTCAAGTTCGACGTCCGCGTCTCCCCCAAGGTCGTGCAGTCCCCCACGGACCAGACGGTCTCCCCGGGCGACGAGGTCACCTTCGTGGCGGCGGCCGAGGGCACCCCGGAGCCGGCCGTGCGCTGGCAGGTCAGCCCCGACGGCGGCCAGACCTGGACCGCGGTCGAGGGCGCGACGCGGAACGCGTACGCCTTCACCGCGAAGGCATCGCAGGACGGCTACCGCTACCGGGCGGAGTTCACCAACTCGGCAGGCACGACCCGCACTTCACCGGTCACGCTCACGGTCGAGGAGCCGTCGGACGGCGACGACGGCGGCGGCACGGACGAGGACCCCTCCGGCACGAAGACCGTCACCGGCCCCGAAGGACAGAAGCTCACCGTCACCCCGGTCAACAACCTCGCCACCGAGGACCAGACCCTGAAGATCACCGGCTCCGGGTACGACACCGACAAGGGCATCTACGTCGCCCTGTGCGTCGACAACGGCGCCGGCGAACTCCCCACGCCCTGCATCGGCGGCGTCGACATGTCCGGCACCTCCCACTCCTCCGCCTGGATCTCCTCCAACCCGCCGGACTACGGCGAGGACCTGGCGATCCCCTACGGCACCGGCGGCACCTTCGAGGTCGAGCTCACCGTCGACGCCGAGGACGAGTACACCGACTGCTTCGAGGCGACGTGCGTCCTGGCCACCCGCGCCGACCACACCCTCTCCGGCGACCGCACCCAGGACGTGAAGGTCCCGGTCAGCTTCGTCGGCCAGGACCCGGTGGACACGGACGACGGCGACACGGGCGGGTCGGGCGGCACGTCGGGCACGGGCGGCACGGCCTCCTCCGGTTCTTCCGGCACCTCCGGCTCCTCCGGTTCCACACCCACGGCCTCGGGCGGCGGCAGCCTCGCCTCCACCGGCGTCACGGTCCTCTCCGTCGCCGCACTCGCGGCCACGCTGCTCGGCGCGGGCTGGGTGGCCTACCGCCGGGGTCGCACGACCGACTAGCCACCCCGGAATCCTGTCCTCCCCCAGCACTGCCCATTCAGTCGATATCGGCGATAATCGGAAGCATGAGTACGGCAGCGTTTGAGGTAGCAGCCACGGCGAGTGACGTACTGAACGTGATAGGCGCCTTCGCCGGAGGCCTGCTCATCGCCGGTGCCCTGGTCTGGGCCGTGCAGTTCGGCATGCGGGTCAGGGACCAGGAGTCCCCACGGCCTCGCCCGGATGAACAACCCCACCTTCCCGACACCGGCCCGGTCCGTGAGACCCGGGAGATGCGGGAGCCGGACGAGGTCCCCCGGTCGGAGCGGGAGCGGCTCCTGCCGCACGAGCTCCACCACTCGGGCAGCAAGCGAGGAGACGACCAGCACCGCAAGCGCTGGCTGCCAGGATCGAGCGGCGGCTTCGGAAGCGGCGGCCTGGGCCACCGCTGACCGCCTGAAAAGGGGCTGTGACGTGAGGTAAGCGGCTCCGGCGAAGTCGGCTGCGGATGGGCGGCGCCGAAAAGAGGCCGGGCCGATCGGGCGATGTTGACGTGCGGGAGCCGAAGGGCGGTCCTTCACTGGGAGGCACCGACCCTTGGAGGCGACATGGCCCTCATGTCCCTGGCCCTCGCCGGGACACTCGCCGTCACCGCTCTTGCCGCTCCCGACCGGGCCGCGCCGGCCGTCAGCTGTACGTCCGGCAAGGCGGGCCTCGCCGCGAAGCTGCGCAGGGAGCTCACGGCCGCGCTGGCGGACCGTGGCGGCACCGTCGCGATCGGCCTGCGCGACCGCAGGACGAACACGACGTGCACGCTGCGCCCGTACAGACGCTTCGACTCGGCGAGCATCGTCAAGGTCACGCTCCTGGCGACCCTGCTGTGGGATGCGGAACGCAAGGACCGCTATCTGACGGACTGGGAGGAGTCCCTGGCGTGGTCGATGATCACGAAGTCGAGCAACAAGGCGACGGGCACGCTGTGGAGCCGGGTGGGGGTGAACAAGGTCCGGTCGTTCCTCAAAGAGGCCGGGATGACGCAGACCGTCCCCGGTTCGTACGGCTACTGGGGCCTGACCCGCATCACGGTCCGCGATGAACAGCGCCTGCTGGCCCTGCTCACGAGGGAGAACCCGCTCCTGGGCGCCGACGCCCGCGCCGCCATCCTCAGGCTGATGAACCAGGTCACCGACACCCAACGCTGGGGCACCCCGGCCGGCGCCCCCGCCGGCGTCTCCGTGCACGTAAAGAACGGCTGGCTGCCGCGCGCCACGCACGGCTGGCGGGTCCACAGCACCGGCGTGTTCCGGGGGAACCGCCGCACCTACACGATCACCGTGCTCACCGAGGGCAACCACACCAAGACGTACGGCGTGAACACCATCCAGTCCGTCGCCCGCGCCATCCACGACAACCTCAACCCCGAGTCGCGCACGGCGGAGCTCCACACCCCGCCGGCCCCGGCCGAGGTGATCCCCCCGCTGCCGCCCGGCTGACGCCGGCTCCTCCGGGCGAGGCACCTGACCATCCCTTTACGAAGCGTCGTCAAGCCTTACGAAGTCCATACGAAGCCTTACGAAGTCAAAAGGCGCCGCCCGCCCCCGCACCCGTACTCCCGTACGCACGACCGCGTACGGGAGTGCGGACGCCGGCCGCCAGGAGGAACGGTGCGATTGTCGCGGAACGCCATGGGGACGCTCTTCATCGGCGGAGCCCTGAGCCTGACCCTGGCCGCGCTCGCCTACCCGGGGATGCTCGGCCTCCAGACCGTCTCCAGCTCGGGGGACCGGATCATCGCGCAGACCTCGGCGGGGCCGCTGACGGAGTCGGACCGGGACTTCGTGGTGAAGGTGCGGGCGGCGGGGCTGTGGGAGTACCCGGTGGGGCAGATGGCGCTGGAGAAGGGCACGACCAAGGCGGTCGTCACCGCCGGGGAGCATCTGATCGACGGACACGCCGGACTCGACGCCGCGGTCCGCAAGATCGCGCCCGAGCTGGGCATCGCGATCCCCAACCAGCCGAGCCCGCAGCAGCAGGGCTTCGTCGCGACGCTCCAGTCCGACACCGGCAAGCAGTTCGACAGCGACATGGCCAACATCCTGCGGGTGACGCACGGCCAGATCTTCAACACCATCGCGAAGATCCGCGCCACCACCAAGAACTCGCTGGTGCGCCAACTCGCCGACCAGGCCAATGACACCGTCCTGGACCATATGACGGTCATGGAGAAGACCGGCCTGGTCAACTTCGACCAGGTCCTCTTCCAGGAGACCACCCCGCCCAAGCTCCCCGCCGACGACATGACCCCGCCGCCCCCGGCTCCGGGCCAGTCCCAGGTGGTCCTCACCCCGCCGGCGACCAGCTCACCCGAGCCGACGACGGGGTGACGCACCAGGGCTACGCCAGCCAGACCGTCGTATCCGGCCCGATCCGTCCGTCGTCGAGCGGCGCGCTGCTCAGCAGCACCTCACCCGGCGGCAACGGCACCGCCGTACCGGACAGGTTGGCGACACACCGCCAGCCGTCGCCGCGGGCGAAGGCCAGGACGCCGGGCGGGGAGTCCTCCGCCCAGCTCAGCTCCTCCCCGGCGAGCAGCTTGCGGCGCAGCCTGAGGGCCCTGCGGTAGAGCTCCAGGGTCGAGCCCTCGACACCGTCCTGGGCCTCGACGGCGTACGACGCGAAGCGCGCCGGCTGCGGCAGCCAGGCGGCCCCCGCCCCGAAGCCGTACGACGGACCGGTCGTCGTCCACGGCAGCGGCACCCGGCAGCCGTCGCGGCCCTTGGAGGTGTGGCCGGTCTGCTGCCAGACCGGGTCCTGGAGGACCTCGACGGGCAGCTCGGCGACCTCGGGCAGACCGAGTTCCTCGCCCTGGTAGACGTACGACGATCCGGGCAGCGCCAGCATGAGCAGCGTGGCCGCACGGGCGCGCCGCAGCCCGGCCGGCTCGTCGACGGTGGGGGAGGTGCCGCCCGACAGGAGCCAGGCGTTGTCGTCGGTGCCCGGCGGGAGCATCAGACGGGAGGCATGGCGGACGACGTCGTGGTTGGAGAGCACCCAGGTGGCCGGGGCGCCCGCCGCGCGGGCCGTGGCGAGCGAGTCGACGATGACCTGCTTCAGTTCGCCGGCGTCCCAACTCGCTTGCAGATACTCGAAGTTGAAGGCCTGGCCGAGTTCGTCCGGGCGGGCGTACCGGGCTCGGCGGGCGCCCGGGACCCAGGCCTCGGCGACCGCCATCCGGGGCGGAACGTAGGCGTCGAGGATCTTGCGCCAGTCGCGGTAGATCTCGTGGACCTCGTCGCGGTCGTAGAAGGGGTGGGTGCCGGGGGCGAAACGCGGGAGCGCGTCCTCGGCGCTGAGTTCGGGCTCGCCGAGGTCGCGCAGCGGTTCGCTCAGGTCCTTGGCGAGGGCGTGCGCGACGTCCACCCGGAAGCCGTCGACGCCTCGGTCGGACCAGAAGCGCAGGGTGGTGCGGAAGTCGGCGCGGACCTCCTCGTTGTCCCAGTTGAGGTCGGGCTGCTCGGGGGTGAACAGGTGCAGGTACCACTGGCCGTCGGGGACGCGTCGCCACGCGCTGCCGCCGAACACGGACTGCCAGTCGGTGGGCGGCAGTTCACCCTTGGCGCCCTTGCCGTCGCGGAAGACGTACCGTTCGCGGGCCGGCGAGCCGGGCCCGGCGTGCAGCGCCTCCCGGAACCAGACGTGCTGCTGGGAGGTGTGGTTCGGGACGATGTCGACCATCACCTTCAGGCCCAGCCGGTGGGCCTCGTCGACCATGGCGTCGAAGTCGTCGAGGGTACCGAGGCGGGGGTCGACATCGCGGTAGTCGGCGACGTCGTAGCCGCCGTCGGCGAGTTCGGAGGGGTAGAAGGGGCTCAGCCACAGGGCGTCGACGCCCAGGGCGGCGAGGTGGGTCAGGCGCTGGGTGATGCCCTTCAGGTCACCGAGCCCGTCGCCGTCTGCGTCGGCGAAGCTGCGCGGATAGACCTGGTAGACGACGGCCTGACGCCACCAGTTGGGGTCGCGGGACGAGAGATCGGGCACGCGGTCTCCTCTGCGGTGCGGTGGAGCGACAGGAAAATCCCTGTCCAGATCGCCTGAAAAGTGAACCACCGGGCGGTTGCGTCGGGCGTGGAGTGATGCATTCCTTGTGTGACGGAAATGTGATGACGCTTGAACTTCCTTTGTATCTCCGCAGGTTGACAGCGTTCGACGGCACGACGAGCATGGTGCTCACTGTGGCGCATGTGACCGATGGGCCCAGTGTTTTATCTACGACCATTCCGCCCCGGCACAGCCGGCGGCATCGCGCTGCCCTCCACGCTCTGTGCCCGGGTCTGCTCACGCCAAGATGGGGATCCGCATGTCCATAGCGAGACGTGTCACCGCGCGCCGCCTGCTGACCACGGGCGCCGCGTCGCTCGTCCTCTGCGCCGCCACCGTCGCCTCCGCCTCCGGCGCCTGGGCGCACGGCACGCCCGGCGGCGACGGCTGGAAGTCCGGCGGCGCCTACCAGCCCGGCACCGGCGCGGGTACGGAGACCGAGACCGACCGCTGCCAGTTCTCGCTCGACGGCACGAACTTCTACGACTCGGTGAAGGTCGACGACCAGAACCTGAAGCCCACCGACGACGGCAAGGTGCACATCTCCGTCCGCACCGCCGGCGACGCCACCACCTGCACCGCCTCGCTCGCCTCCTACCTCGCCCACGGCGCCACCTTCGCCACCTCCGGCGAGCAGGTCTTCATCGACTTCGACACCGTGACCGCCAAGCCGGGCCAGACCGACACCCTCGACATCGCGGTGCCGGACGCGGGCTGCTTCGCGCAGATCGACCTCTACCGGGGCGCGGTCAAGTACGACGGCGAAGACCCGGACATCGGCGACGGCTTCGAACACGGCGACCTGCCCAAGGGCCCGGACCGCCCGGTCATCAAGGACAAGCTGATCGCGGCCTGGAACGGCGGCACGAAGGACTGCACGACGCTGCCTTCGGAGCCCCCGGCCGAGTCCACCCCGCCGGCCGAGTCCACCCCGCCGGCGGAGGAGACGACACCTCCGGCGGAGGAGACGGAGCCGCCGTCCGAGACCCCGTCCACCCCGACCGCCTCGGAGTCGACCACGGCCCCCGCCGCCACCCCGAACGGCGGCGGCGACGACCTCGCCGAAACCGGCGGCAGCAGCGCCACCATGCCGATCGCCATCGGCGCGACGGTCCTGCTGGCAGGCGGCGCGGGAATGGTGGTCCTGACACGCCGCCGCCGCACAACGAACTAGGGGCAGCCATAGCGCCCCTTTAGGGGCGCGGGGAACTGCGCGACCAGCCCCCACAAGCCCGCAGACAAAAAACCGACTAACGCTCGACGGTCGAGAGGTACAGCTTCACGTACCTCTCGACATCGACGTCCAACGCCACATCCACCAGCGCCTGTTCACGCACCCCGACGTGGATCTCGGACTCACCGTGACGCGGACGCCGGTCAACGATCGTCTGCCCCCGCCCGGGCCCCGCGGCAAGGCCAACCTCAACAGGCAACAACTCCGTACGGATCCCCGCCGGATCAACAACCGCACACACCGCCCCGGCGTCGCCCAGACCCCCCGTCGGGGTGGGATCCCCGGACGCGTCCGGATCCCGGTGCGCAAGCAACTCACCGGCCATCCAGAGCGCCGGCTCCGAACTTCCCCGCAGCCGCTGGACGTCCGCCGCCGGGACAAGAACCCGCTGGAACACATCCAGGCCGTACATCGTGATCGGCACCCCCGCGGTGAGCAGGATCGCCGCCGCCTCCGGGTCGTGCCACACGTTGAACTCCGCGACCGGCGTGGCGTTCCCCGTCGCCACCGCGCCGCCCATGAACACGATCCGCTCGATGTTGCGGACCACCTCCGGGTGGGTCCGCAGGAGCAGCGCGATGTTGGTGAGGGGCGCGGTGGGGACGAGGGTCACCGGCCTCGGCGAGGCGAGGATCTCCCGCCTCAGCAGAGTCACCGCGTCCACGTCGACCGGGGCACGGGTGGGCGCGGGCAGCCCGAGGTCGGCCATCCCGTCCTCCCCGTGGACGTGCCGGGCCGTCCGCACGGCCTCGATCAACGGCCGCTCGGCGCCGCGTGCGACGGGGATGTCCGGGGCGCCCGCCTGCTCCAGCACGGTGAGCGTGTTGCGTACGACCCCTTCGACATCGGTGTTCCCGGCCACACAGGTGATCGCCCGCAGGTCGATTCCCGGGTGGCGTACGGCGAACAGCAGGGCCAGGGCGTCGTCGACACCGGTGTCGCAGTCGATGATCACGGGTATGGGCTGACCGGTCACGTCGGCGCTCCTCTTTCCACGTTCCGCTTCCGCGTAAGTCACTGTCGAACACTGTCGAAAATGACCTTACGCAGCCGCCCAGAGTTCGGCGCCGCGATCGGCGACCCGTTCCGCGATCCGGTCGAGAAGCGCGCCCACAGGCACCGCCCCCGGCTGCCGCCCGTCCCTCAGCCGTACCGCCGCCAGGTCGCCATCGGCCTCCCGAGCCCCGATCACCGCCTGGTACGGCACGAACCGCGCCCCCCGGACACGGGCACCGAGGGTGCCGTCGCCGGGCCCGTACAGCTCGGCCCGCAGCCCGCGCCGCACGGCTCGCCGTACGACCTCCTGCGCCTGCTCCTCCTGCGCCCCGGACACCGGCAGCACCGCCAGCTGCACGGGCGCGAGCCAGACCGGGAAGGCACCGCCGTGTACTTCGACGAGGTGGGCGACGGCGCGTTCGACGCTGCCGATGATGCTGCGGTGGACCATGACGGGGCGGTGCTTGGCGCCGTCGGCACCGATGTAGTGCAGATCGAAGCGCTCCGGCTGATGGAAGTCGATCTGCACGGTGGAGAGGGTGGCCTCGCGCTCCGCCGAGTCCACGATCTGCACGTCGATCTTGGGCCCGTAGAAGGCGGCCTCGCCTTCTACCGCGTCGTACGCGATCCCGGCCCCGTCGAGGACCTCCTCGAGCAGGGCGGTGGCGCGGCGCCACAGCTCGGGATCGGCGACGTACTTGCCGCCGTCCCCGGGAAGTGACAGCCGGTACCTCGCCGCACGGATCCCCAGATCCGCATACGCCCGCCCGATCAGCTCCAGCGCCGCACGGGCCTCGTCGACGGATTGCTCCAGGGTGCAGAAGACATGCGCGTCGTTGAGCTGGATGGCCCGCACCCGGGTGAGTCCACCGAGGACGCCGGACAGCTCGGAGCGGTACATGCCGCCCAACTCCGCGATACGGAGAGGAAGTTCGCGGTAGCTGTGCGAACGGGACCGATAGATGAGCGCATGGTGCGGACACAAGGACGGCCGCAGCACGACCTGCTCTCCACCGAGCTCCATGGGCGGAAACATGCCGTCGCTGTAGTGATCCCAGTGCCCCGAGATCTCGTACAGCTCCCGCTTCCCGATCACGGGTGAGTACACATGCCGATACCCGGCGGCACGCTCCATCTCCCGGACGTACTCCTCCAGCACATGCCGTACGACGGCACCGTCAGGCAGCCAGTAGGGCAGTCCCGCGCCCATCAGCGGGTCGGTGTCGAACAACTCGAGCTCACGGCCGAGGCGGCGGTGGTCATTCATCTCGGGCTCCTCCGGGGTGGGGGGCGAGGAACCCGGCGGCCGGCAACACCGAAGCCCCGGGGCACTCGCCCCGGGGCTTCGGTGATCTACGTCAGCAGTCAGCGCGCCGGGACACTCTCCGGCGTCGTCGTCATCGCGGACGGCTGGGCGCGCTTCATGGGGGGACGGTAACAAGGGGCCGGAAGGACGGCGACGGATTTATGGCGGGCCCCCTCACCCGTACGGACCGGCACGCTGGTGGGCCCCCGGATGCGGTGGTGCCGTAGGGAGACACGCCTTCGCCCCGGCACCCCAGGAGTCCTCTCGATGCCCCGCACCCCGGCCGTCTGTCTCCTCCTCGTCTCCGCACTGCTGACTGCCGGCGCATGCTCGGTCGGACGGCCGGACCGCGCGTCCTCGGCAGCCGTGCCGCCCGGCAGCCCCACCGCCGTACAGCCGCCGTCCGCCGCGGCGGCCCCCGCCCTCACCGAGGCCCAGGCGCGGGCCGCGCTGGTCACGGAGACCGATCTGGGTGAACCCTGGATCCCCACGGAAGGGGCCGCCACCTGGCGCGACGGTCTGCTCAAGGCGCGTGCGAACCGGCCCGAGTGCCAGCGGCTTCTCGACACCGTCTACAGCGAGGAACTCTTCGGCACGACCACGAGGTCCCGCGCGGTCACCGCACTCGACGACGCCTGGGACGAGGCCCAGCTCCGCTACCAGGTCGTCACCCAGCGCCCGGCGGACGTGGACAGCACCCTGGCCTGGCTGCGGACGCTGCCGAAGAAGTGCGCCTCCTTCACCGCCACGACCGCACAGGGCGCCGTACGCGCCGGCCAGGTCAGCGGTTTCGAACTCCCCGAGATCGGTGACGCCCGTGAGGCCCTCCGGCTCACGCTCACCGGAGAGTCGGCGGACGGCGAGTTCACCCTCACCCTCGACGTCGCCGCCGTCCGCGTGGGCGACGACGCCCTCGCCCTCACCAACGGCGGCGTCGGCGACGTATCGGCCGACGTCACCCAGGGCATCGCACAACTGGGCGCCGAGCGCCTCGCCGAGATCCGCAGACAAGGCCGCGAACAGGTCTGAACCGGCCGCAGAACTGCTGAACGCGGGTTCGACCATCGCGGCCCCATAGGGGCGCGGGGCTGTATCGATATGCGGCTCCGCCGCGCGGGCGCGACAAGCCCCCACCGGCCCGCGGACAAACGAACCACACCACGAACCGCACACCCAGCGGAGCGCTCAGTCGCTGTCGAACCTCGTCCGCTGCGCCACCACGTCCCGCGCCACATCCACCGCGGTCCGGTCATCCGCGAACGCCCGCCCTCGCAGCCGCGCCATCGCCTCGTCCGCCCCGACCCCCAGCTGAGCCATGATCATGCCCGTGGCCTGGTAGATCTCGTCGTGGTCGGTCGCCAGCCCGCTCAGCCAGAGCCCCGGGTCCAGTGCTCCGTCCTCCTCGTGCGGCAGGGCCATCAAGGCCACGGTCATGACCCCGGCCATGAGCCGCGCGGTCCGCAGTTCACGTGCGCCGAGCGCACCGGGCTCCCGGCGATACAGGTCCAGCGTGCCCACACACTCCGCGATCTCCGGGCCCGCCCCGGCGTCCTCGCCGCCCAGCGGCAGGGCATACGCAGCGCGTATCCCCGCCGCCGTCGCCTCCTGCGCGAAGAACGGCCACCGCCCGGAATCCGCCGCACCCGCCAGATCCTGGGCGAACACCGCCGCGCCGGCCTCCGCGGCAGCCAGACAGGGCCCGTCCCCCAGCGTCGCCTGCAACTCCGTGAGATGCCCCGCCAGCGGGTCACTCGCACACAGCTGTACGGGCATTCCGCCGCTGTACAGCGACACGGTCGCCCCGTTCACGCCCACCAGCCGCACCGCGACCGCGCACAGCCGTCCCGGAATCTCCGCGGGCCGGGCGCCCCGCACCTCCTCGCCGATCACACCGGCGGCCGGATCATGTTCTCGTTTCCCCGTGCGCCGGGGCCCTTCGCCGCCGCCGGGACCGCCGTACCGGTCGTCCCTGCGCTGCACGGCCACCGCCTCCTTCATGGTCCCGAACGACGCCCGACTACCCTCGGCACCCCACCCGAAACGCCCTCCTACCGCTTCTCGTACGGATCCGCCGGCTGCTTCACCCGCCGCACCGACCCGGCGTCCAGCACCGGCGGCCAGGCCTCGTCGCTGCCCAGCGCGCCCGTCGGATGCCAGGTGCCGGTGACGGTGACCCAGGCGTCGGTGGGCGGCGCGTCCTCGCCCCTGATCTCGACCTTGCTGGTCGTGGCGTCGGCGGCACAGCAGTTGACGTAGAGGCGGGTGACGTACCAGGTGCCGTCGTCGTCCTGGGTGACGAAGCCGGTCATGCGGACGGTACGGCCCTTCAGCGAGCGTCCGCTGTCGTAGATCGCCCGGGAGCTGAACTCGCCGAGCGTCAGCTCCACCGGGTCCCCGGAGGGCAGCGCGGGGAAGGTCCCGATCCCTTGGGCGGCCTGTTGGGCCGCCTCGCGCCCGGCGCTGTAGGACCCGAGTGCGGGGGGAGGGAAGAGGAGAAGGGCGAGTGCGGGGAGGGCGAGCAGCCAGGCCGGCCGGGGGCCGGAATGCACGTGATCGTGCCCGTCCCCGTGCTCGTGCTCTTCATCCGCGTGCCGACCCCGCCACCGTACGGCCCCTGACGCCACCCCCAGCAGCACGAGCGCCACCCCGGAGAGGACCAGATACGGCCGCAGCCCCGACTGCACATACCGCAGGTACAGCTCGCTGAACAGGGAGATCCGCAGGATCGCCGCGCCGGTCAGGAGCAGCAGGACCGCCGGGCCGTAGCGCCTCACAGCAGCCACCACCCCGTCAGCACGCTGCTCACGACGGCCACCACCCAGGTCACGGACGAGAACCGCAGCGCGAAGGACCGCCCGAAGGTCCCCGCCTGCAAGGCGATCAGCTTCAGGTCGACCATCGGGCCCACCACCATGAACGCCAGCCGTGCGGTCGGCGAGAAGCCGGTCAGTGAGGCGGCGACGAAGGCATCCGCCTCACTGCACACGCACAGCACGACGGCGAGGACCGCCAGCAGCAGCACCGACAGCCAGGCGGAGCCGGTGAAGACGTCCAGTACGGAGCGGGGGACGGCGATGTTGAAGGTCGCGGCGGCCGCGGCACCGAGGACGAGGAAGCCGCCCGCGTGCAGGAAGTCGTGCTGGAGCCCGGAGGCGAAGGCGCGCACCCCGGTGGCCTGCGATGCCGTACGCCCCTTCGGCAGCCGTAGCCACTCCTCCTTGCCGAAGCGGACCCACAGCCAGCCCATCACGACGGCGGTCGCGAGCGAGGCGACGAGCCGTCCGAGGACCATCATCGGCTGCGCCGGGAAGGCGATGGAGGTCGCGACGAGGACGACGGGATTGATCGCGGGCGCGGAGAGGAGGAAGGCGAGTGCCGCGGCCGGGGCCACCCCTCTCCTCATCAGGCTCTCCGCCACCGGCACGGACGCGCACTCGCACCCCGGCAGCACAATCCCCGCCGCGCCCGCCACCGGCACGGCGAGCGCCTGGTTCTTCGGCAGCAGGCGGCTGAAGACCTTCTCCGGCACGAAGGCGCCGATGGCCGCCGAGACGACGGTCCCGAGGAGCAGGAAGGGCACCGCCTGGACGACCACGGCCGTGAAGACGGTCCACCAGGCGGCGACGGGCGGGGTGTAGAGGTCGAGGGCCAGCATCGGCCCGAGCACGGAGACGACGGTGGCGATGGCGATGAGGGCGGCGCCGCCCAGGACGGCGTACACGAGGGTGCGTACGGCGAGCCGCAGGCCGTCGGCCACCGTCGTCCGTTGGTTCTCCACGTGCCTCGTCCCGGTCGTCCCCTGTTCCCCACGCAGACTAGGCCGAGCCGCTGTGGGAAGGCTCGGCCTTCTCAAAGAGGGGGCTGTGCGGGCGCCGGCCCGAGGGTGGTCGTGCCGGGGGCCGTACGGTGTCCCAGCCCCGTCCGGTACGCGTCCAGGGCCGCTTCCATCCGCCCGGTGCGGCGCAGCAGATCGCCGAGCAGCCGGCACAGGTCGGCGAGATCACCGGCGGCACCGGCCCGCTCCAGCAGACTGAGCGCCCGTACGTAGTGCTCCTCGGCGTCGTCCGTGTCCCCGGTGTCCTCGGCGATGATCCCGAGCAGCCGGTGCGCGGCGGCGGAGTGGACGGCCCCGCGTTCGGAGGACAGATCGCCGAGGACCGCGTGCAGGATGGCCGCCGCTTCTTCGGACTTCCCCCGCCGGTGGAGTACGTCGGCCAGCTCGACGGTGACCTGGCTGCTGTAGAGGGCGGCCCGCTTGGCGGACAGCATGTCCAGGGCGGCTCTCAACTCGCCCTCGGCGCGGTCGAGTTCGCCGTTCTGGGCGCATACGTACCCGCGCATCCAGTGGCAGTTGGCGAGTTCGGTACGGATCTGAAGCTGCCGGTACAGCTCGGCCGCCTTGACCAGCGAGGCGTCGGCCTCGGCGAGCCGCCCCTCGGCGAGCAGGGTGCGGGCGACCTGCCGGTGCATACGGGCCACCAGCGCCGGGTCGCCCGCCTGCGGGGCGAGCGCGAGCGCGAACTCGGCGGCCTGGGCGGCACGGGCGTGAGCGCCCATGTCCATATAGGGGCCGATGGCGGAGGCATAGAGCAGAAGCAGGGCGTCCGGGTCGTGCAGGCCTCCCCGGTTCAGTTCGTCGAGGGTGGACTCCAGCAGGTAGACGGCATACCGGAGTTCACCGGCGAGGTAGTGCGCGAGGGCCCGGCCGCGCAGGGCCGGAACCCGGACGGGAAGGGGCGAGTCGGCGAGCACGGTCTCGGCCCGCTCGAAGCACTTCCGTGCCTCGACCAGCTCGCCGGTCTCTATCCCGCATTCCCCCATCCCCAGCAGCGCGGCGGCCTGTTCCTCCGCGAGCCCGTGCCGCTCGGCCTCCTCCAGAACGGACCGGAACTCCTCGGCGGCGGCCTCCGTGGCGCCGGTGGCGAGGGTGCGCTGGGCGCCGGTGAGCCGCAGCCGCAGCTCGGTGACGAGCCGCGCGGCCCGCCCGCCGGCCAGCTCGTCGAAGGCGACGCCGAGCCGCTCGGCGAGATGCCTCAGCGCGTCGTCGGAGGGCCGTACGCGTCCGGACTCGATGGTGGAGACATAGGCGGGCGTGTACGCGGGCTCGGCCAACTGCCGCTGCGTCAGCCCCTGTTCGACTCGCAGCCGCTGCACCCGGCGCCCGATGACCTCCGGCTCGTCCCGCTCCGGCATGCCGTCCAACTCCCCTGGCCCCTCTTGCCGTTCGGCAAGCACAGCCTCTAGGTTAAACGGCGTATTAAACGCGCGTAGGAGACCCGCTTAATACGTCACCACACGTCGCCACACACAGCCGCTGCGAGGTCGTCGTGCTCCAACGCACCAGCCCCACAGAGCGATACGTCAGAGGCATCACCGCCGCCGTCATCGCCGTAGCGACCCTGCTCCTGGCAGCGAACGCGGGGCCGGCGAGAGCGGCGGAGCCGAGCGGACACGTCAGCACTTCCACGTCTCCCGCTTCAGCTCGCCCTTGAGGGAGCCGTCGGACCACGCCTTACACAGGTCTCACAACTGATCGCCATACCCTGACGCCATGACGTCTGCTGCCGCACGCACCGCGCTGGACCTCACCGCCGACCTCCCCCTCGACGCCCTTGAGGACCTCTACCGCGACCTGCACCGCCACCCCGAACCGGCCTTCCGTGAACACCGCACGGCCGCCGGGCTCGCCAAGAGCCTCACCGCGGCCGGATTCGACACGGCCGAGGGCATAGGCGGTACCGGAGTCACCGGGGTGTTGCGCAATGGCGACGGCCCGATCGTCCTGCTGCGCGCCGACATGGACGCACTGCCGGTCGAGGAGCAGACCGGGCTGCCGTACGCGTCCGAGACGCCCGGTCTGATGCACGCGTGCGGGCATGACATGCATGTGACCTGGCTGACGGGCGCGGCGCAGGCGCTGGCCGCCGGACGGGACGCCTGGTCCGGGACGCTGCTGGTGGTCGGACAGCCCGCCGAGGAGTCCGGCGAGGGCGCCGCCGCGATGGTCGCGGACGGGCTCTACGACCGCCTGCCGCGCCCGGACGTCCTGCTCGGCCAGCATGTGGCGCCCGGTCCTGCGGGACTGTACGGGCACCATCCCGGGCTGATCCTCTCCGCCACGACGGACGTCGACATCGTGGTGCACGGGCGGGGCGGGCACGGCTCGCGTCCGGAGACGACCGTCGACCCGGTGGTGACCGCCGCGTACCTGGTGACCCGGTTGCAGACCGTCATCAGCCGGGAGATCGCCCCGCGCGAGTCCGCCGTACTGACCGTCGGCCGCATCGAGGCGGGCACGGCCGCGAACATCATCCCCGCCACCGCCCGGATCTCCCTCAACCTGCGGACGCAGTCCGTCGCGGTCCGGGACCGGATGGTCGCCGCGATCCGGCGTATCGCGGCCGGCGAGTGCCTGGCCGCGGGCTGTCCGCGCGAGCCCGAGGTCACGCTGGGCAACGACTTCCCGGCGACGGTGAACGACCCGGAGACCGACGACCGTATCGCCGGGGTGCACCGCGAGGTGTTCGGCGCGGCCGCCGTCTTCGACCCGGGCCCGGCGATGGGCAGCGAGGACTTCGCACAGCTCGCCGAGGGCAAGCTGCCGTACTGCTTCTGGTTCGTGACGAGCACCCCGGCCGAGGTGTGGGACGCGGCGGAGGGCGAGGACCTCATGGAGAAGTTCGACGCGGTCCCCAGCAACCACAGCCCGCTGTTCGCACCCGACCTGTCCGTGCTCGCGCCGGGGGTGCGGACACTGGTGGCGGGGGCGCTGGCGTATCTCGTGGGCTGATCAGCGGGGGAGGGCCTTCTTCAGTGCCGTGTGCAGACTCTTGGCCAGTTCCTCCTCGGGCGGCGGGTCGTCGGTGAACAGGGGGCCCAGTTGCGCGATGAGGGTCTGGGTGAAGGCGCCGTACAGGGCGGTACGCGGGCGTTGCACGGCGTGCTGGAGCGCGGGGAGGAGAGTGGAGCGGGCGTAGGCCGGGCGGCCTTCCTCGCGGGGCATGTCGTCGGGGCGCTCGCCCGTCGCGGAGGGAACGGGCGTGGCCGCCGCCGTGCAGCGCACCCGGTCGTCGGTGTACGCCGACTCCCGGGTCGCCGCGAACCCCGCGTCCAGCAGGCAGCGTTCGCTCTCCTCGCCGGTGAGGAACTCGATCAGCTCCTTGGCCTTGCCCGCCCGCTGCGAGGCCTTCGTCACCGCCAGGTTCTGCCCGCCGAGCACCGCCTTGCCGGGCAGCGGGACCACCCCGAGCTGCTCCTCGCCGAAGGTCTGGTGCAGGGTGCCGTACGCGTACGGCCAGTGCCGCAGGAACGTGGTGCGGCCCGTGGCGAAGTCCGCCATGGACGTGGCCTCGTTCGAGTCGAAGGCGTCCCGGAGGACGTACGGCGTCCGGGTGCGCTCGCGCAGTTCCCTGATGCCCTTCTCCAAGGTGTCGGCGTCGCCGCTGTACTGGCCCCGGTCATCGGTCAGTTCCAGGTCCGCCACGGCCGACGCGAACGCCTCGACCGCGTTGACGGTACGCCCCTCGTAGGCGCCGAGCTGGGTGGTCCAGCCCTTCTCGTAGCCCCCGGGCTCGTCGTCGCCGAGGGAGTCCATCGCACTCAGGAGGCCCTTCCAGGTGAGGTCGCCCGTCAGCTCGGTCTGCGTCAGGCCCGCGGCCTTCAGATGGTCACGCCGGTAGTAGAGCAGCCCGACGTCGCTGTTGAACGGCGCCGCGTACACCTTGCCGTCCCAGCGGGCGGTGTCGGCGACGGACTCGATGACGTCGTCGTCGAGCAGGTCATCGGGCAGCTCCCGGACGAGACCGGACTCGGCGAACTCCGGCACCCAGGTCACGTCCAGGTTGACCACGTCGTAGCGCGCGCTGCCCGACTGGAGGGCGCCGAGGAGCTGGGAGCGCTGTTCGTCGGCGCTGCCGGTGAGTTCGACCAGGCGGGCGGTGAATCCGGTGCCCTCCTTGTCCTGCCGGTCGTTCCAGGCGTCGATGAGCTGCTGCCGGATACCGCCCTTGCCGGTGACATCCAGGCCGCTGGCGATCACGATGTCGCCGACCACGTCGCCGGAGGGTTCGGCGGACGTGCCGTCCCCGCCGCCGGTGCAGGCGGCCACCAGCAGCAGGGCGAGCAGGGCCGCCGTCCGTCGGATCACTGGTCCTCCCCCAGTCCCGTCCGTTCGACCTCGGCGGACAGGCCCTTGCCGATGTCGTCGTCGGCGTCCAGGCAGCGGCCACCGCTCGCGGCGGAGATCCGGGCGTCCGGCTTGCCCGCGGCGCAGGCTCCGCTCCGCAGCGACACCATCGCCACCGGCACGTCCGCCGACTCGGCCCGGGTCAGCACGTCGTCGAGTCTTCCGCCCGTCATCCGGTCGTGGTCCCCGCTGTCGGTGATGTAGACGATCAGCTGGGGGCGGTCGTCGGCGCCCCGGTCCGCCATCTCGTCGAGCGCGGCGAGCAGCGCGGCGTGCGGATCGGAGTCGGCGCCGGGCCGTACCTCGGCCTGGTCGACCCTTTTCGCGGCCTCCCCGCGTGGGTGGGTGGTGAGGGGAAGCAGAGTCTCGTACTTGTCGCCGCCGGGCGTGTCCGCCACCATCCGCACGCCGTACTCGTCCTGGCCGCCGAGCCCGCCGAGGGACTGCTTCAGCAGGCCGGGGCCGCCGCTGGGCCCGTCCCACAGCGAGGCCATCGAGCTGGAGCCGTCGAGCAGGAAGAGGACCCGGCCGGGACCGTGGGCGGCGCGGTACTCCTTCAGTGCCGTCTCCATCTCGTTCAGTCCGGCGGACTCCTGGAGCGGGGAGGGCGCCGGCAGCACCCCGAACGCCGGCCCGCTCTCGTCCAGCAGGGGACGGTCGCCGGTGGCCTCACGGAAACCGGCCTGCGCGAACGCGTCCCGCCCCCGGCCCTCCGTGAGCCAGGCACGGAAGTCCTCGACGGCGGCGTCCCGCGCGGCCAGGTCGTCGTCGCCGTCCTGCCAGCGGACCCGGACGAACGTGGGCTCCAGGCCGGGGACGTTCATGGGGTACTCGGCGAGCCGGGGGCTGCGCCGCGCGCTGTCGCAGCCGACGCCGGTCTTCAGCAGGAACTCGGGGACGAGGGCGGCCGTGCGGTCGTCCACCGTGTCGTTCCGGGGCAGTTCGCACAGCAGGCCCGCGGCCGTGTCGGAGGGCGGCCCCGGCTGGTCGAGCTGTTTCTCGACGTCGAGCGCGCCGTCGGCGCCGTCGTAGAGGCCGATCGTGGCGAGCAGCGCCGAGTCCGCGGACTCCGGGTCGGTACGGCGCACTTCGGCGTCGTCCGCGCGGTCACGCAGGGCGTCGACCAGCTCGGTGAGCGAACGGCCGGTGCGCTGAGCGGTGGCGGGGATGTCCGCCGGGACGGCGAGGACGATCGGGGAGTACGCGAAGGGCTGCTGCTCCGCCTCCAGCCGGGCCTTGGTGTTCGTGTCGCGGTCGTGCTCGGCCCGTTCGACATCGGCGGGCGAGCCCGGAATCCAGATGTCGGCCTGCGGCCCGACGTCCCGCTGCGGGTTGGTCTCCTCCGCCCGGGGCTCCTGCCAGGCCTCGGACTCCTCGCGCAGCGCGGTCACCACGTCGGCGGAACGGGCGCTGTACACGGTGATGCCGCTGACCCGGCAGCCGTCGCCGTCCGTGTTCTCCTCCGACGTCAGATAGGCGTCCGCCGCCGCGGTGAGCGTCGGCTCCAGATCCGGGTCGGTCACCAGGCGCAGTTCGAGGGGCGGCGCGCAGGCGGGGGAGGAGCCGACGAGGGCGTACAGGCCGTACGTGCCGAAGGCGAAGGCGGTGACGGTGAGCACGAGCGTGCCGAGGACGGCGGCGCGACGGCGCAGTCGTTGCACCAGGGCCGACGGTTTCGACGGGGGAGGCGGCACGATCGGCGGCTGCACCGCGCCGGTCTCCTCCCACTCGGACAGCAGCGCGTCCTCCCCGGGCTCCGCCCGGCTCTGCGGCACCCATGGCTCACGGCGCATGGTCTGCCGGCCGGCCATCCGCTCACGCAGTTCGCCGGAGAGCCAGCGGAACGACAACTTGCCCGGTTTCTCCAGCAGTTGGACGAGCTCGGCGGTGAACGGCGTCGGTGTGGCGGCGTCGCCCGCGTCGATACGGTGGTTGGCCTGCACGCTCATCAGCAGCAGCACCCGCCGCTTGTCGCGGTACTCGTGCTCCCAGGCGAGGCCCGCGTTGCCCGCGTAGCAGCAGTCGAGGACGACCACGATCCGCTCGGCCGGGCTGCTGAGCAGCACGGTCTGTACGTCGTCGTACTTCACCGCGCCGTGGAAGACGGTGTGACCGCCCGCGATCACGCGCGCGTTGCGCATCTGAAGGAACAGCCGGTCGCCGGAGCTGGGCGTGGCGCCGTGCCCGGCGAAGTACAGCAGGAGCAGCCCGTCGGCCTCCGCGGCGGCCGTGTGCAGCGCGTCGTTGAACTCGTCCTGCGAGGGCGACCGGCATACGGTGATCGAGTCCTCGTCGAACACACCGCCCCGCAGCAGGGCCCGTCGAAGCATGGTCAGGTTGTGCTCGACGGCGGGAAGATCGCCGGGGACGCCGCGCGGTGGCTGCTTGTCCTCGTACGTGGACACTCCCACCAGCAGTGCCCGGTTCTTGCTGGGGCTCACCGGCCTACCCGTCGCCGTCCAACGGGTCGACCGTGCCCGTGGGCGGCTCGCCGTCCTGCACCTCACGGCGGTTGGCACGCCAGGCCTCGACGGACCGTCCGACCTGGTTGAGCAGCTGGAGGAAGACGGCGCCCGCGGCCGCCCCGATCAGCTGGATGACGATGTCCGTGCCGACGCCCATCGGGGCGCCGGTCTCGTCCGTGCGGGCCCGCTCCTGGATGCGCAGCCTGCCCTCGCGCACCATCTCGTCGAGCGGCTGCTCCCGCTCCAGCCACTTGCGCAGCGCGTCCAGGTCGCTCCCGCTCGCGGTCCCGTCCAGCCGGACGCGGATTTCCCGATCGTCCCGGTCAGCCACTGCATCCCCCTCAGCCATAACTCACCATCATGTCAGTGGTGTTGCCAGGGCTCCAGGGTTCGGCGGGCGTGCGCCGGAGCCGCCTGCGGTTGGGCAGCGCCCCAAAGGGGCGCGGGGAACTGCGCGACCAGCCACGACGGCGCCGCAGCCGACCGACAACCCATCGCGTCAGCTCTGCGCCAGCAGTTGGTGCAGTTGCCGCCGGATGTGATCCAACGCCCCCTGCCGCCGCCCCGGCACCCGCGCCCGCAAGTCGGCCAGCGCCGACCCGAGTTCCCTGGCCGGCGCCGGATCGGCGATCCGGCCCCACTGGTGGTGCGCGCGATCGACGGCGGCCTCCACGGCCGGGTCGCCCGGCGACTGCCCGGCGCCGAGCCGCGCGCCGGCGACGGACAGCCAGGTACGGCAGCTGCGGACGGAGTCCCCGGCGAACATGGCGAGGTCGGCGCGGACTTCGGCCCAGTGCAGCGCCTGCTCGGAGCCGGGACCGTACGCCCTCAGCGCGGCCTGTTCGTGGTGCGCGGCGAGCGCGTCGGCCTCGTTGTGCCGCCCGGACTGCACGGCGGAGCTGATGGCGGAGTGCGGGTCGGCGACCGTCGGCGGGTGCTGCGGGCGGGGTACCTGCACCGGCACCGGCACCGGCACCCGTACCGACGACGGCGTCAGCACGATGTCCCCGTACGAGCCGTCGCCCGCGATGCGGCTCAACGCCTGCTGATGCAACTGCTCCAGCGGCGGCCGGTGCCCGCTCCGCAGAATCGTCGCCACCGCCTTCATGTACGACGGCACAGCCACCGTCCGACGGGGCGGCGGCGGTGCGATGCGACCGTAGACGGCGACGTTGTTCCCCGAGTCGAAGGGCCGGCTCCGCAAGTGGTCCCAGGTCTCCGCGTCCGCGTGCAGATCGAGGACGAGGGTCGTGCTCCCCGCCGCCCGCAACCGCAGCTCCTCCCGCACCCAGTGCCAGGGAAAGCCGGTGTACCGCACCGTCGACGGCGTCGTCCGCGCCAGCGCCAGATGCGGCAGGTACTGCTTGCGGTCGAGTTGGAGCTGGCCGGTGACGAAGACGGTGAGCGGGCCGGGGGCCGCCGCGGCGGCGCGCAGACGGGTGAGAACGGCCTGCGGCTCCAGGGGGTCGGCGAGTTCGACGACGTTCGCGGTGTCCGTGCCCGACAGGACGGGGGGCGGAACCGCCGCGAGGACCGGGAGGACGGACGCGGCGTCCACCAGACTCCCCTTGCCCAGCGGCGAGGCCGCCAGCAGCAGCACGGTTCCGGGCATCGGCCCCTCCCAGTCCCCCGTCGACATCCCCCGTGGATCACTTACCCGCAGCACGGTAACCGCTGCGGCCGCAAAGGTGGGTGTCAGGACCGCAAACCGGACTGCCCATCAGGGGGCATAAGCCGCCGTACGGCGAACACCGTCGTGTCGTCGGCCAGGTGCCCGCCGCAGTGCCGCAGCACGCCCTCCCGGACGAAGTCGACGAGGCGGCGGGGTTCGACGGTGCGCGGGTCGGCGGCGACGGCGCGGGCGACCTCGGTGGTCAGGGGGTAGAAGTCGCCGTCGGTGTCACGGGCCTCGGTGACACCGTCGGTGGTCAGCAGCAGCGTCTCGCCGGGGGCGAGGGTGACCCGGTGTACGGGCGGCGGGCCCTGGGCGGGGGCGAGGGGGCTCAGGCCGAGCGGGAGGGTGTCGCCGGGCGGCAGGGCGCGTACGCCGTCGGGGCCGACGAGGAGCGGGGGCTCGTGGGCGAAGACGACGGACCGGACGGCGTCGGGTTCCCACTCGGAGAGGCCGAGCAGGACAGCGGTGGCAAAGCGGTCGCCGTCGTCGCGGCCGAGAGCCGCGATGTGAGCGCCGTGCCGCAGCATCCGCACCTCCAGCCGGTCGGCGACCGTCGCCAGGTCCGGTTCGTGGTAGCCGGCCTCGCGGAAGGTGCACAGCAGTGCGGCCGCCGCCTCGACCGCGCCGAGGCCCTTGCCCTGGACGTCACCGAGGAGGACGCGGGTGCCGTGCGGGCCGGGCTGGATGTCGTAGAAGTCACCGCCGACGCGGGCCTCCACGTCGGCGGTGAGGTAGACCGCCGCATGCTCCAGGCCGCCCCAGCCCGGCGGGAGCGGACGCAGCACGGTACGCCGGGTGGTCTCGGCGACGTCCCGCATGTGCAGCATGCGGCGCTCGCCGCGCACCCGGATCGTGCAGGCCAGCGTGGCCAGCACACCTCCGATGGCGACGAGGAAGAAGTCGGCCGGTCCGGCCTGGTACTCGTTCGGCCAGGCGCTGTCCGCGATGGGGTAGACGACGGTCGCGAGCAGTGCGTAGGCGGCGGTGCCCCACACCCCGCAGATCGCGGCGGCGATACCCGGCACCAGCACGATCCAGGTGATGATCCGGAAGTCCTGTGTGGTGTTCCAGTCGACGACCAGGATGGCGACGAGAACCAGCAACGGCGGCAGCCAGGCGACGCTGCGGTCCCGGGCCCGCAGCATCTGGTGCTGTTGCAGCTCGTCCCGGGGCACGGCGTGCGGCAGACGTGCGAGCGGGCGCCGACCGCCCACCGGCCTCAGTCCGCGCCCGCTCATGACGCCCAGCGAAGCACGGCAGTCCGCGGACCGCATCCGGACCGGGGCCGACCGTGTTTGCCACCGACTTGCCAGCGCACCCGCACAGGTGTGCTCTGGATGACAGGGGCGACAAGAGAGGAGTCCTCTCATGGCTCAAGCGGCACCCGCGTCCGGCCCGGCGGCCACGCGGCTCCCGACACCCGACGTCTTCAGCGCGCGGACCCACGAGGTCGCCAGGTATGCGATTCCCGTGGTCCTCGGGCTCGTCTACGGCTACTGGGCCGCGGCCAACCGGCGTGGCGGCGGCGAGATCACCGGCTGGAACATCCTGTTCGGCTTCGTCACCGCGCTCGCGTTCATCGTGCTCTGCATCGCCGTGGCGACGCTGGCGCCGCGTCTGAAGCGGGAACTGCACTCGCTGACGAAGTCCGCCTTCGCCGGCGGGGCATTCGGGTTCCTCTACAGCCAGACGGGGGCGAGCGTTCTGCGCTCCGTCGTCATGAGCCTGCTGATCACGGCGGCCATCTTCGCGGTGTTCTTCTACCGCTACTACACGCACGAGGACGCGGAGGGAAACCGCCTCCCCCGCTAAGCGCTCCGCTGAAAGTCCGGTGTGTCGGCCGCAGGTCCGTCGTGGCTGGTCGCGCAGTTCCCCGCGCCCCTTCGGGGCGCTGCCCAACCGCACCGGACTTCGCCGGACCCGCTTAGACGGGACACGCGCACGCGTGGGCCCCGGCACGACCAGCCGGAGCCCATGCGCTCCCCTGTTCCCTTCCCCCGGTCACCACACGTTCTTCCACTGCGGGCACGGGTCCGCACAACTCGGCACCCTGTGCCCGCCGGTGTCGACGAAGGCCGCGCTCGCCCACGCGCCGGCGCCCACGACCCAGTACCAGTGCGGGTTTCCGTTGACGCTCTGTCCGACGACCTGGCACTCGACACGGATCTGACTGCCCGGTGCCAGCCGGGCGACGACGGCCGAGTGGACGGTGGGCGACTGCCTCAGGTCGAGCTTCGTCGCGGAGGCGACAGTGCCCCAGATCGAACCGGAGGATCCGTCGCCGGCATCGCCGGCATATGCCGTGCCGCCCGCCGTCACGACGGCGAGGCTTCCGCCGGTCAGCAGGGCTACGGCCAGGGTCCGCAGGGCCGGAGTGGTGCGCATGATCGGCCTCCTTCTCCCCAGAACCATGAGACACCCGATCGGGTGAACCCTCCACCGGAGGGCGGACGCATGCGCCGGTGCGGTCGCGCACCCGGCGCTGAGGCCGTTGCCTGAAGAGGTGCCCACCCGCTTCCGGAACGGCCTGTCGGCCGCCCTCATCGCCCTCGCCTGCCTCCTCGTGCCTTTCGGCACGCTGGCGGCCTGGGCGGCGTACGGGCTCGCCGACACCGGACGGTACGTCACCACGATGGCGCCGCTCGCCGACGACCCGGCGGTGCGGGAGGCGGTCGCGGACACGGTCGGGACCGGAATTATGGAAGAGATCGACGTAGGCCCCCTCCGCGCCACGGTCGCGCCCTTCGTGCATGACGCGGTGCGCTCCTTCACCCGCACCGAGGCGTTCCGCACGGCGTGGGACTCGGGCAACCGGGCCCTCCATGACGCCGTGCTGCACGCGCTGCACCGGGACGACCTCCGGCCGGTCACCGTCGATCTCGCCCCCGTCACCGCGCAGGTCAGGCGTCAACTCGCCGACGACCACATGCCGTTGGCACAGCGCATCCCGGTCGAGCACACGGCGGTCGCCGTGTTCCCGGCCCGCGAACTGGCCCACTTCCGGAAGGGGTTCCACGTGCTCGAAGTCGCCGGCTTCTGGCTGCCCTTGACGGCCGCCGTCCTCGCCGTCGCCGGGATCGCGGTGGCCGCCTGCCGTCGTCGCGCGGTCACCGCGACCGCGCTCGGCACGGCGCTCGGCGGCGCGTTCCTCTGCCTCGCCATCGCGATCGGCCGCCGCCTCACCCTCGCCGACCTGTCCGACGAGGTCCACCGCCCGGCCGCCGGCGCCGTCTACGACGCCCTCACCGCCACCCTGCGCACGGTGTCCTGGATCCTGGTCGCCGTCGGCCTCACCGTGGCCCTCGCATGCCACCTCCTACGACGCCGACGAGCATCCCCGGCGCCCACTCCGGATCCGGCCCAGGAACCGACCCGAGCCCGAGCCTGACCGCGCGCCGCGAAGGCCTCCGCCGGCTGGCTCACCAGCCCCCCGAGCCATGTACGGCGACGTCGGCGAGCGTCCGCAACGCCCGCTCCAGATCCGCAAAGGCAGCCGACCCGAGCCCGAGCCTGACCGCGTTCGGTGTCCGCGCGGGGTCGACGGCGAACGCGGGGCCCGGTGTGAGGGCGATCCCGTGGTCGGCCGCGGCGGCTGTGAAGGTGTCGGCACGCCAGGGTGCGGGCAACTCCCACCAGGCGTAGTAGGCGTGCGGATCGGACCGTACGGCGAACCCGTCGAGGTGCCGGGCGACCAGCCGCTGTCTGCGGGCGGCGTCCTCCCGCTTCGCCGCCACCAGCCGTGCCACCGTTCCGTCCCCGCACCACCGCACGGCCGCCTCCAGTGCGAACCGCCCCGCACTCCACCCGCCCGACCGGATGGCGGCCGCTACGGCCTCGGTCCGCTGCGCCGGTACGACGAGAAAGCCCACGGTGAGCCCGGGGGCGACCCGTTTGGAGAGGCCGTCGACGACATGCGTCAGCCCGGGGGCGTGCGAGGCGAACGACTCGGCATCGCTGAGGAAGGACCAGATGCGGTCCTCCACGACGGGAATGCCCAAGTCGGTGACGACACCGGCAAGTTCACGCCGCCGCGGCTCATCCGTCGTCACGGACGTCGGGTTGTGCAGCGTCGGCTGGAGATAGAGCGCGGACAGCCGTGCCGTGCGATGGGCGGCGGCGATCGACTCGGGGAGCGGGCCGCGCTCGTCCGTGGCCAGCGGGACCAGGGTGACGGAGAGCCGGGCCGCGACCTCCTTGACCAGCGGATACGTCAACGGCTCGACACCGACCCGGCCACCCGGCCGGACCAGGGAGGCGAGGGCGGCGGCGATGGCCTGACGGGCGTTGCCCGTGAAGAGCAGCTGGGCAGGGTCGGGGTGCCGGCCCGGAGTGGCGAGCAGGGCGGCCGCCGCCTCCCGGGCGGGCGCGGTACCGGTGGCCGCCGCCGGGCGCAGTGCCTCCGCCAGGACGTCGGGGCGCAGGAGCGGGGCCAGGGCGGGGGCGAGCAGCTCCGACTGGCCCGGTGCGGAAGGGTAGTTCAGCTCCAGGTTGACGGGCGCGGTGGTCGCCGCTTCGGCGAGGGCGCGGCCGTACGACATGACCGGCGCCGCCCGCACGAACGTGCCGCGGCCGACCTCCCCGACGACCAGTCCCCGGCGCACGAGTTCGCCGTACACCCGCCCGGCCGTCGATCCGGCGATCCCGCGGCGGCGGGCGAACACGCGCTGCGGGGGCAGCCGTTCCCCGGGGCGGAGCCGGCCGGCGGCGATGTCGTCGGCCATCCGGTCGGCGAGGCGCCGGTAGTCGTCCATGCGGGCCCTCCCAGGATTGCACCGAGGGCAAAGATCTTATTGCACCGAGGAGTTGACCGGATCTAGGGTCATCCACATGGCACCCTTCCTCGCATACGAGGACAAAGGAGCGGATAGCTCTCCGGTCCCCCTCGTCCTCGTCCACGGCCACCCCTTCGACCGCACGATGTGGGCCCCGCAGATCGAGGCCTTCTCGGCCTCCCGCCGGGTCATCGCCCCCGACCTGCGCGGCTACGGCGCCTCCCCGGTGGTCCCCGGCCTCACCGCCCTGTCCGACTTCGCCCGCGACATCGAAGCGCTGCTCGACGAGCTGAAGGTGCGGGAGTTCGTCCTGGCCGGTCTGTCGATGGGCGGCCAGATCGCGATGGAGTGCTATCGCCTCTTCCCCGAGCGCATCCGGGGCCTGGTCCTCGCGGACACCTTCCCGACGGCGGAGACGGCAGGAGGCAAGGTGATCCGCAACGAGACGGCGGACCGGCTGCTGGCCGAGGGGATGGACGGGTACGCCGACGAGGTGCTGGAGAAGATGGTCGCGCCGTACGCCTCGCCGGAGGTCAAGGCCCACGTCCACCGCATGATGACGGCCACGCCCCCGGAGGGCGCCGCGGCCGCCCTGCGCGGCCGTGCCGAACGCCCCGACTACCGCACCCTGCTGACCCGGGTCACCGTCCCGGCGCTGGTGGTGGTCGGCGCCGACGACGAGTACACGCCGGTAGCGGACGCGGAGGAGATGCACGCGGCGCTTCCCGACTCGACGCTCAGGGTCGTGGAGGGGGCGGCCCATATGCCGAATCTGGAGCGTCCGGCGGAATTCGACGAGCTGTTGCGGGAGTTCCTGGTGCGCGTGGATGGGGCCTCGTAGTCTCGGGGCAATGACACTCCAGCCGGTCGTCGAGGCTCCCGCCGCTCGTCCACAGCCTCGGGCGAGGGCGCGACTCGGCGTCTGGGCGGCCGCCCTGCTGTTCGCCGGCGTCAGCGTCGTCGTGGGCTGCCGGCTCGCCGACACCGACGGCATCACCCCCGTCCCGCAGTTCCTCGCTTTCCTGCCCTGGCTGCTCGTGCCCACGGGCCTCGGCCTGCTGTTCACGCTGGTCGCGCGATGGTGGGTCGGGGCGGTCTGGGGCGTCGTCCTGCTGGGTCTGCTGGCGTGGTTCATCGAGCCGTACGGCAAGAGCGCCCAGCCCACCGGGCCCGCCCTCGCCTCGTTCCGTGTCCTCACCTCGAACGTCGAGTTCGGACAGGCCACCGGCGCCCTCGTCGAGGCCGTCCGCCGCGAGAGGCCGGACATCGTGTTCGTGGCGGAGTGCGAGTACACCTGCGACGCGACGCTCAAGCGGGACCTCGGCACCGACTATCCGCACCGCGAGGCCGTGGTGGCCGGCGGCTCCGAGGGGTCGGTCATCGTCAGCCGCTTCCCGCTCAAGGGCACGGACGGCGTCCCCGGCACCATGGCGATGCCCGGAGCCGTCGCCGACGTGCGCGGGCACTCCGTACGGCTCCAGCTCGCGCACCCCATGCCGCCGCTGCCCGGACAGACGGACGTGTGGCGCCGTGAACTGGGCGCCCTGCGCGACTACGCGAGCGCCGGCAAGGGGACCCCCACCGTCCTGGCCGGCGACTTCAACGCCTCCCAGGACCACGCCGCGTTCCGCCGCATCCTCGACGCCGGCCTGCGCGACGCGGCCCGGCTCACCGGCGAGGTCCGCACGCCCAGCTGGCCGACCCGGACGACCCCGACGTTCGGCACGCAGATCGACCACGTGCTGCTGTCCCCGGACTTCTCCGCACGCACGGCCCGCTTCCTGGACCTCGCCGACACCGACCACCGGTCGCTGCTGGTCGACGTCTCTCTCCACTGACCGCGGTGCGGAACCGCCCTGTGCAGGAGGGCGGCCCCGCACCATGTGGGGGGTGGGAACCAATGCGGCTCTTCAGCGCCGCTGGCGAATCAGCTGCGGTTCAGCAACGCCCCAAGGGGCGCGGGGAACTGCGCGACCAGCCACGACGGACCCGCAGCCGACCGACGGCCCATCACGCCACTCCCCGCGGAGCGCCTAGCGGGACTTGTGAAGGGCCTTGTCGCTCATCGCCTCGGCCAGCGCCCCAGCGAACCCGTTCGCCCACAGCTGCTCGACGCGAGCCTTCTCGTTGGCATCCGGGACGGAATTCGTGCAGGACGGACCGGGACCGCCACCCGACATCAGCTCACTGCACGGACCCTCGTAGTGGTCCGGCAGACCGAGGACGTGCCCCGTCTCGTGGGCGGTGACGCGAGTCGAGTCGTACTCCTCGTTCTGCGCGTAGTCGAGGAAGATGTAGCCGCCGCCGTGCCCGTCGGTGGAGGCGTACGATCCGCGCGAGTCGTTGCCCTCCCGGTAGGTGAAGTCGGCGTTCGAGCCCTGCTGGAGCTGAACGTTCGACACCGAGCCGTTCCAGATCTCGGTGCTGCGGGCTATCTGCGCGCTGAACGTCGGCGCGGCGGAGGCGTCGTAGGTGACGGTGACGGCCGCGGCGGCGTTCGGGTTGGCGGCGCGCTTCTCGGCGACCGACTTGAGGACGGCCTCGAAGAAGGCGCGGCTCGCGTCGGTGTCGGCGGACGCGGCGGTGTAGCCGACGGGGGTGGCGGGGGCCGCACTGGCCGGAACCGCCATACCGAGGCCGACCGTCGCGACACTGAGGCCGAATGTTGCAGCGGCCATGACAGACGTGTGGATTCGCATCGATGACTCCATTGGTGGGGGGTGAGTCGTCATCGGTGAGTCTCGGCGGCTGTGGCGCGGCTGTGATGATGGCAAACGGCGATAGCACCGTCCTATCGCGCGCCCAATTCGCGTAAGTCAGCAGCGATTTATGCGTCTGGTGGAACCTGTGTTCCCGCCATAGTCTCCCTGGGCATGGAGCTCGAGGTGAGACATCTACGCGCGCTGTGCGCCATCGCCGACACCGGCAGTCTGCACCGGGCGGCCCGCCAACTCGGCGTCGCCCAGCCGTCGCTCAGCACACAGCTGCGCCGGATCGAGCAGGAACTGGGCGGCACGCTCTTCACCCGGGAACGCAGCGGCTGCCGCCCCACCCCGCTCGGCAGGCTGGTGCTGAGCCGCGCCCGCCCGGTGGTGGCCGATATGCGCTCCCTCGTCGCCGAAGCGCGCGCCGCCGCCACCGGCGGACCGCAGCTGCGCGTCGGCTCCACCGCGAGCGCGGCCCTGGCGGGCTGGCTGCGCCGGCTGCGCGCACGCGGCCAGGAACCCACCCTCCACATGGACGTCTCCCCGAACGCCCTGCTGCGCATGGTCGCCGACGGCCAGCTCGACGTCGCCTTCGTGCACGAGGTCGAGGGCTGTCCGCTGCGCATCCCCGAGCAACTGCGCCTGCGCGTCCTGGTCTCCCGCGAGCCGCAGTTCGTGTCCCTGCCCGCCGGCCACCCGGCGGCCGCGCACCCGGTCGTCCGGCTCGCCGAACTGGCCGGTGACCGCTGGATGATCGACCCCACGGTCGACGGCGAATGGGACGCCGTACAGCGCATGTTCCGCGCGGCCGGGGTCAACCCCCGGGTCCTGCACGGCGATTACCACACGGCCGCCGCCCTGGTGGCCACCGGCGAGGTCGTCACCGTCTGCCAGCCGACCTGTCTGTCCCGCCCCGAGATGGCGGTACGACGGCTGTACGGCGACCCGCTCGGCGTACGGCTGCTGCTCGCGGCCCGTACCGAGACGGACCTGGACGGTGTGTATCCGGGACTGGAGGAGGCGTACCGGGAGGCGGCGCGGGAGGCACCGGCGTACCGGGAGTGGCTGGAACGCGACGGTGCGGACCGGTCACCGGTCCCGGCACTGCCGTGACACCGGCAGGGTCAACTACGCGCAGGCGGTGAATCGTTACGTCGTTCTCGTGCGAGTGACCGAGGGCGAGTTCAGAGGCGCACACAGGTAATGATCAATCATCAATCCTGTTCAGCCGCCCTCCCGATAAGGGGATTTTCCATGCGTCGTACCGCTGCCGTCCTGTTCGGAAGCCTCGCCCTCGCCGGAGCCGCAACCCCGGCCGCCACCGCCGTGCCGGACCCGGTGGGCACCGTCACCTGCCTCACCGCGGCCCCGGCCGACGTCACGGGCCTCGTCGACCCGGCCGCCCTGACCGACCCCGCCGCCCTGCTCGACCCGGCCGGGGCCCCGGGCGTGAGCTGCTTGGCTCCCTGAGCGCATCGGACACGCGTGCGGGCCGCTCTCGTCAGGAGGGCGGCCCGCATACGTATGGGTGGGTGCGATCAGACGAACCAGTCGCCTCAGACGCCGATGTCGCAGCCGTCCTTGCGCCACACCGCCACGACCGCCGGGCGGACGTACTTGCCCGGTCCGTCGGGCCAGAGGCTGGCGGGCTTCTCGACGGTCGCGCCGCTGATCTCGCCCGGGTGCTGGACAGCGACCAGTACCCGCCGGTCCTGCACGAGCGGACCGCAGGTCTCGGCGCCGATCGGCATCGTCGCGAACTGCTTCAGCTCACCGCGCCGGTCACCGCGCGTAGCAACGCCGAAGAGACCGTCGTGGTAGCCGAGCTGGGCGCCGTCGGTGGAGATCCACAGGTTTCCGTGTCCGTCGAAGGCGACGTTGTCCGGGCAGGAGATCGGGCTGACCTTGTTCTTCGGGAACCCGGCGAAGTAGGTGGCCGGGTCGTTCGGGTCGCCCGCGACGAGGAACAGCGACCAGGCGAACTTGGTGCTGTCGGCGCGGTTCCAGCGCTCGGTCAGCTCCAGGATGTGCCCGTGCTTGTTGGCGTTGCGCGGGTTGGCCTCGTCCACCTTGGCGTTCGTACCGACACCGCGGTTGGTGTTGTTGGTGAGCGCCACGTACACCTTGCCGGTGTGCGGGTTGGGCTCGATGTCCTCGGGCCGGTCCATCTTGGTGGCACCGACCTTGTCACCGGCGAGCCGCGTGAAGACGAACACCTCCTCTGCGGTCATGCCCTCGACGTGGCTCTCGGCACCGTCGGCGGTGGCGGTGGCCAGCGGAATCCAGACGCCGGAACCGTCGAACTCACCGTCGCTGGGAAGCTTGCCGGTGCCGTCGATCTCGATGGCGGGCGAGTCACCGGTGAGCTTGGCGACGTAGAGGGTGCCCTCGTCGAGCAGCGAGAGGTTGTGCTCGCGATCCGCCCGGCTCGACCCCTTCTTCATCCGCTTGGTGCCGACGAACTTGTAGAAGTAGTCGAACCGCTCGTCGTCACCGGTGTACACGACCGGACGGCCGTCCTCCGTGAGCCGCACGGTCGCGCCCTCGTGCTTGACGCGGCCGAGCGCGGTGTGCTTGCGCGGCTTGGAGGTCGGGTCGTACGGGTCGAGCTCGACGACGTAGCCGAAGCGGTGCACCTCGTTCGGCTCCTGGGCGACGTCGAAGCGCTTGTCGAAGAGCTCCCACTTGCGCTCGGAGGCGGTGGTGCCGATGCCGTACCGCTTGTCGGTGGCGCGGCTCGCGTTGGCGAAGTACTGGTTGAAGTTCTCTTCGCCGTGCAGCGTGGTGCCCCACGGGGTGGTGCCGCCGGAGCAGTTGTTCAGGGTGCCGAGCGCCTTGGTGCCGGTCGGGTCGGCGGAGGTCTTCAGCAGGTCGGAGCCGGCGGCGGGCCCGGTGATCCTGAACTCGGTGGTGGCGGTGACCCGGCGGTTCAGCGGGTGCCGGAGCACGGGCGTGAGCTTGCCCGTCTTCCGGTCGCCCTCGACCACGACGGCGGACAGACCGTGGGCGGCCCAGGCGATCTCGACCTGCTCCCTGGTCGGGTTGGCGGCGTCGTAGCCACGGAACATGAGCACCTCGTCGGTGTACTCATGGTTGGCGACGAGGACCTGCCGGTTCCGCTCGCCCGGGAGGGGCAGTAGCGCGAGGAAGTCGTTGTTGTACCCGAACTGCATGGCCTGCGCCGCGGCGGTCTGCTTCTCCGGGTCGAAGGCGGGCGCGCCACGCAGGATGGGCTCACCCCAGCGGATCACGACGTTCTGGGCGTAGCCCTCCGGGATGGTCACGGCGTCGTTGGTGTTCGGGACGACGGCGGTGAACCGCAGGCCACGCGCACCCTTGGAGGAACCGAAGGTGGACGTCGTCTGAGCGGCGGCGGCCTCCGGAGCCGCGGCAGTGGTCACGGCGGTGCCCGCGGCGGCGGCCACGGTGACGACGGCGGCGGCCTGCATCACCGAACGGCGGCTGAGGGCGCCCTGGATGACGTCGCCGACGTATTCGTTGGTGGTGGTGTTGGGCACCTCGTGGAAGCAGGCGTTCCCACACCGGTAAAGACAGGTCATGGCCGACCGGCCACCGGGATGCGAGTCGGACGGCGTTCTGACGAGCGGTAGTGGAATGCGCACTTTGTACTCCCCTTGCTTCCCCTTGGTACCAGCGTGACGGACGGTAGGCGGATGTTTGTGCGGGAGCGGGGCGGCACGGTGAACGATAGGTGAACTGGAGGTATCTGTAAGTCCGTTGCCGTCCGGGCGGATGTTTGACCGGTCCGGCCCTTGACTCAAGACATCCCGCCCACCCTGCCCCTCCCCAAGATCACCATCTGGGGCCGCTAACCTTACGTGTCCGTCCTGGCCAGGGATTTACGGGCATCAACTCACGCGAAGGGTTGCGCACATGGGCATTCTCACTCTCCTGCGGAACGCGTTCGGCCGCAGCCGAAAAGCCCGCACGACCGAAGCAGAGGGTGCGACACCTTCGCAGACATCGGAACCGACGGTCCCCTCCCCGTCCCCCGAGCCGACCCTCACCCCACCCACCCCCACGGCCTCCATCCCGGAGCCCCGCCCGTCCACCCCGGACGACGATGACGAGCACGACCTCGTCGCGGCAGCGTTCACCAACGTGACGGTGCCGAGGCCGGCGGGGGAGCCGACGGCCGAGGAGCAGGTTACGGAGCCGGTTGCGGAGACGCCGGTGACTGAAGAGCCGGCGGCGGAGACGCCGGTGACCGAGGAACCGGTGACCGAGGCGCCGGTGACTGAAGAGCCGGTGGCGGAGACGCCGGTGACCGAGGAACCGGTTACGGCGGCGCCGGTGACCGAGGAACCGGTGGCTGAAGAGCCGGTGACCGAGGCGCCTGTAGTCGAGGAACCGGTGACCGAGGTGCCGGCCGTTGAGGAGCCGGTTGCCGAGGAGCCCGAGCCCGTGGCTGCCGCGGTGAACGAACCGCTCGCCGCCGATGGCGAGGACACCCCACAGGGGCCACCCGCACCCGACGACGAAACCAGCACGGGTGGTGCGGGTGGGAACAACCCGGCCGAAGGCGAAGCCGAGGCCGAACCGGAGCCGGCCACCGAGGAACCCGCACCCGACGACGAAACCGGCACGGGCGGTGCGGGTGGGAGCGACAACCAGGCCGAAAGCCTGGTGCCCACCACCCTGCGGACGGCCTACACCGCAGCAGAAACCACCCTCACCACCCACAACCTCACCACCACCAAGGCCAAGGTCTACCTCGTCCTCGACCGCTCCGCGTCCATGCGCGCCTACTACAAGGACGGCTCGGCCCAGGCCCTCGGCGACCAGTCACTCGCCCTCGCCGCCCACCTCGACCCCGACGCCACCGTCCACGTCACGTTCTTCTCCACGGAAGTGGACGGCACGGGTGACCTCACCCTCCCCGACCACGCCACCAAGATCGACGACCTCCACGCCTCCTTCGGCCGCATGGGCCGTACGAGCTACCACGCCGCCGTGGAAGAAATCACCACCCACTACACCAAGTCCGGCACCACCCTCCCCGCCCTGGTGATCTTCCAGACCGACGGCGCCCCCGACGCGAAGACCCCCGCCACCCAGTCCCTCACCGAAGCCGCGAAGACCCACCCCGCCCTCTTCTTCTCCTTCGTCGCCTTCGGCGAGCACGACAACAAGGCCTTCGACTACCTCCGCAAACTGAAGACCGAGAACACGGCCTTCTTCCACGCGGGCCCCGCCCCGAAGGAACTCACGGACGCGGAGCTCTACGAGGGCGTACTGGCGACCTGGCGTCCGTAGCGGACCGCAACGGCCCGGCACCCCATGGGGCGCCCGTCACCCCGTAAAACGGGAGGCGGGCGCCCCTTGCCCGTCGGCTACGATTTCAAGGTTCGTAGACGGTCGAAACACACCGAAACCGTCACCCCGTGTAGCGACTTGGGAGCAGCCCGCAATGGCTCGACACCTCATCACCAGCGCCCTTCCGTACATCAACGGGATCAAGCACCTGGGCAACATGGTGGGGTCCATGCTCCCGGCGGACGTGTACTCCCGGTACCTGCGCCAGCGCGGCCACGACGTCCTCTACATCTGCGCGACGGACGAACACGGCACCCCCGCCGAGCTGGCCGCGAAGGAGGAGGGCCTGCCGGTCGACGAGTTCTGCGCACGGGCGCACGACCAGCAGAAGGCGATCTACGACGGCTTCAACCTGGCCTTCGACTACTTCGGCCGCAGCTCCTCCCCGCAGAACCGCGAGATCACCCAGGAGATCGCCCGCGAGCTGAAGGCGAACGGCTTCATCGAGGAACGGGCCATCCGCCAGGTGTACTCGGTCACGGACGGCCGTTTCCTCCCGGACCGGTACATCATCGGCACCTGCCCGCACTGCGGCTACGACAAGGCCCGCGGCGACCAGTGCGAGAACTGCACCCGCGTCCTGGACCCGACCGACCTGATCGACCCGCGGTCCGCGATCAGCGGCAGCAGCGACCTGGAGATCCGCGAGACCAAGCACCTCTTCCTCCTCCAGTCGGCCCTGGCCGGCGAGGTCGAGGCGTGGGTCGACGAGCGCGCCGACAACTGGCCGATCCTGGCGTCCTCCATCGCCCGCAAGTGGCTCACGGAGGGCCTGCACGACCGTGCGATCACCCGCGACCTCGACTGGGGCGTCCCGGTCCCGGCGGACACCTGGCCGGAGCTGGCGGCCGAGGGCAAGGTCTTCTACGTCTGGTTCGACGCCCCGATCGAGTACATCGGCGCGACGAAGGAGTGGGCGGACCAGGACCCGGAGAACCGTGACTGGCGCTCCTGGTGGTGGAAGTCGGACGCGGACGTCCAGTACACGCAGTTCATGGGCAAGGACAACGTCCCCTTCCACAGCGTGATGTTCCCGGCGACCCTGCTGGGCACCCGCGCGCCGTGGAAGAAGGTCGACGTCATCAAGGCCTTCAACTGGCTGAACTACTACGGCGGCAAGTTCTCCACCTCGCAGCGGCGAGGCGTCTTCACCCACGACGCTCTGGAGATCCTCCCCGCCGACTACTGGCGCTACTTCATGATGGCCAACGCCCCGGAGTCGGACGACTCGTCCTTCACCTGGGAGCACTTCACGGCCACGGTGAACAAGGACCTGGCGGACACCCTCGGCAACTTCGTCAACCGAGTCCTCTCCTTCTCGAAGAAGCGCTTCGGCGAAGAGGTCCCGGCGGGCGCGGAGCCCGGCGAGGCGGAGGCCAAGCTCGGCGAGGAGATCGCGCGTCTGCTCACCGAGTACGAGGAGCAGATGGAGGCCATCCAGTTCCGCAAGGCGGCGGCCGCGCTGCGCGCCCTGTGGTCGGCCGGCAACTCCTACCTGGAGGAGAAGGCCCCCTGGCTGGAGATCAAGACCGACAAGGAGGGGGCGGCCCTGACCCTCCGTACGGCGATGAACCTGATCCACCTCTACGCGGTGATCTCGGAGCCCTTCATCCCGACGACCTCGGCGGCCATGCGCCAGGCGTTCTCCCTGACGGAAGACACGGCGACCTGGGTCAGCACCGACGAGGCGAAGACACTGAACTCGGTCCCCGCCGGCGCCCCCTTCACCGTCCCCCCGGTCCTCTTCGCCAAGCTCACGGACGAGGACCTGGAGACGTACAAGGAGCGCTTCGGCGGCGAGTAGGAGTGAGAAAGCGGTGATCAACTCGCGGACGAAGAGAGAAAGTTGCCCGAGCGGTCGATCCTGTGTGTGCCCTGACTGCACGACGCCCAGGACACGACCGTAAGGTCTCCGCCATGGCAGTACCTGAGGTCATCCCGATCGCCTACGAGCCGCACGGCCGTACGGAGGCCATCGGTCACTACGCGGACGGACAGTTCCTGGGGACGGTCGCCTGGGCCTTCCCCAAGGGCTTCCGTCTGGACGCCGGCTGGGAAGAGCACAAGCGCCTCTACGCAGCGCTGCACACCTTCGACGCCAAGGGCATATACCGCGACTCGCAGATCCTGTGCGCGGGCACCTGGGCCGAGCAGCAACGCACCCCGGCAGTCCTGCCCCGGGCCCGCGCCCATCTGGCGACCCTGCTCAGGGCACTGCCCCGCCGCACCTACACGGACATCGCGATCCGCCCCTTCCAGCTCACCGTCGACGACGTGCTGTTCGGCCTGGTGACCGAAGAGGACGAGGGCGAACCCTGGGCGGAGCTCTACCCGGACCACCTGGGCTTCGGCCCACCGTGGGACGGCACGTACGACACGTGAGTGCGCTGCAGTAGGGCGGCGAGGGCGGTGGGGGTGACGGTGATTATTCGGGTGGGGTCGTCGCTTTCACGGAGGAGCAACGTGGCTTCGCCGTGAGCGAGTTCGACGCACTCGTTGCCTGCCCCGCCGCCGGAGTACGTGGACTTCTGCCACTGGGTCACGTCTACAGCTCCTTCGACAGACGGTGAATGAAGTCCCGCGACTTGCGTGAGTCGAGGGATGCCGACTCCACCTTACGGAAGAACGTTCGCAAGGCCTGGAGCTGAGAAAAGGCGTCCACGAAGGCCGAGCCGTAATATGCGTCCCGCTGCACGGTGTCCAAGGCGGGCACCCGCCCGCCGACATACACCAAGGACGTACTCGCTCCGCCGAATCCGTCGACGTCGAAGGGGATCACCCGCACCGTGACATTTGGGTGCTCCGACCGAAGCAGCAGCTCGTCGAGCTGATCACGAGCCACCCGTCGGTCCGCGACGCGGGTATGCAGTACGGACTCATGCAGGACCGCCTCGTACGGAACCGGATCCTCTCGCGACAGCACCTGCTGGCGCCGCATACGGTAGGCGACCCACAACTCCAGCTCAGGGTCGGGCAGTGGCGGAACCCAGTATCCGAACACCGCCCGTGCATAGTCCTCGGTCTGGAGCAGCCCCGGCACGTGGGCAGTCGCGATCACCTGCATGAAGTGCGCGTGATGCTCCAGCTCCGCCAAGTCCAGGAACTCCGCCGGTAGTTCGTCCCGGTATTCCTCCCACCACCCACGCGTGCGATCCGTCGCCATCTCCGCCAGTGCATCGATCAACTCGTGATCTGCGCAGGCGTACTGAGCTGCCATCCGCCGTACCCGCGCTTCGCTGACCCCCGAGACACCGGACTCGATCTGGCTCATCGTCACCGAAATCGTGCCCAGCCTCCGGGCCGACTCGCGGGCCGTCAGGCCTGCCGCCTCCCGCAGTTTGCGCAGCTCACGGCCGAGCCGCTCCTGCCGAACCGTCGGCTGTTTCCGCGGCACCCGCGCCTCCTCGTTTCCCCAACGGCACTCGTACATCCGCCGATTGGCCACCACATCGAGTGACCAGACTACGACAAGGAGTTGCGGCGGACTAACTTTATTCTCTACCGTCAGTGACGCGACGCACACCCTGCGGAACCGGGACCCCGGAAGCGCACCGCTCCGCCCTGCCATGACGGCCGCGGCACTGCCACCGCCCGCCCATCCGCAACCCCCTCCACCCAACCGGGAGTTGACGCATGCCCGAAACGGAAACCGAATCCGGAGACTCCTGGGAGTACTCCCTCTACATCCCCAACGACCTCCGAGCCGTCCCCATCTGCCGCCGCACCCTCCGCCTGATCCTGACCGCGCACGGCCTGATCACCCTCGTAGACACGGCCGAACTCCTCGCAACGGAGCTGATCAGCAACGCCGTATGCCACACCAAGGGCCCCGCAGCACTCCGCGTCCGCTGGTCGGCCGGCGTGCTGCGGATCGGCGCATGGGACGCGGATCCGGAACCCCCGGAACCTCCAGGCACGTTGGCCGACATCACCGACCTCGAAGCGGGCCGCGGCCTCATCCTCGTCCGAACCTGCGCCGGCCTCTGGGGCTGGCAGCCCCTGTCGAGACACGGCAACCGAGGCAAGTACGTGTGGTGCGAGCTGACGTCGGCGGCGTGAACGTTTCCCCGCCGCTCGAAAGGGTGAACGCATCCCAATCCCCCGACCAGCCAACCCCTTGATCAACCTAGGTTGCACACATGGTCACATCAGCTCACGAGGGCATGCACCGCATCTTCCAGGAGCGGCCCGAGATCTTGGCTCCCGTCTTCGGGGTGCTGGGCGTCCCGTTACCCGCAAAGGCCACGGTGGACGCCGTCACCACGGACGTGACGGAGGCTCGGCCGCTGGAGCGTCGCGTGGACACCGTTCTGCGCATCGGCCCGTCCGACGGTGAGGACTTCCTGCTCGCCATAGAGTCGCAGTCGAAGAAGGTCCCGGGCAAGGAGGCGAGTTGGGCGTATTACGTCGCCTACCTCCAGGCGAAGTACGGCCTGCCCGTGCTGCTTCTGGTGGTCTGCCAGGACATGGCTACGGCCAAGTGGGCGGCGGGCCCCTTCGACTGCGGCACCCGCGGCTGGACTGCCCAGCGGACGTTTCCCCTGGTCGCCGGGCCGGACAACCTACCGGTGATCACCGATGCCCGGACCGCGGCGAAGAACCTCGCACTGGCCGTGCTCTCCGCCCTGGCACACGCCCGCAGCGCCGACTGTGAGGCCATACTGGAGGCAATCGAGAAGGCCCTCCACGAACTCCGGGAAACGGACCCCGAAACCGCCGGGTACTTCTTCGACTTCCTGGAAATCAACCTGGGGAACACCCCCGCCGGACAGAAATGGAAGGAAATCATGTCGTTCGTCAGCTACTTCCCCGGCCGGGGAACAGTCCGTGAGACGGCCTACCTGGAGGGCCAGGCCGCAGGCGAGGCGAAGGGGATCCTGTCCGTGCTGGAGGTGCGCGGCATCCCCGTACCGGACAGTGTGCGTGAACGCATCACCACCTGCACCGACCCCGACCGCATGGGCGCCTGGCTGGAGCGTTCCCGCACGGTCATGCGCGCGGAGGATCTGTTCGCCGAGGACGCGGAGGTTCCGCGGAACGCTCCTGAAGAGGCCTGAACGTTGGACGACGAGCTGGACGAACATCCAGACCTGAACAACCTCGTCCGGTTCACGGCGGTGACCCTCGCACTGGGGGTACCGCCGAACCGGGTCGTCGCCGACTTCCAGTCGGGGCTTGAGGATCTCAGACAGCGCGGCTCGCTATCGCTCGAGCAGCTGGCCGACGTGCGCAGCAAGGTGGGCAGGAGATCCCAGGAGCACGCCACCGAGTGGACCGAGGGTTTTGTAGCGGGCTACGTGTCGGCCTGGGGCGCAGCCGTTCTGCGGGTCTTGGAGACACGCGGCATCCCCGTCTCCACCGAGATCTACCGCGCCCTCAGTACGTGCCCCGACGCGGATGCACTCACCCGGTTCCTCGACCGAGCCGTCACCGTCACCGACGCGATGGATCTGTTCAACGAACCGTCAGCAAGCGCCTGACGCAATCTGGGTGATCCGAAGCCCTCGATCCTCTGTACGCGCAGCTGCCCAGGGGATACACATCGCGAAGATCACGTGAGCCAACTGAATGGGGGGATCCATCCATGGCACTGTTCGGCAACGCGCACACCATAGACCCGGGCGCGGCGCAGCACGACTACGCACGTCTGCTGGGTCAGAGCGAGCAGGTGCACGCGGCGTACATGCTGGTCCGCGACACCATACTGTTCACCGACCGCCGTCTGATCCTGGTCGACAAGCAGGGCATCACGGGGAAGAAGGTGGAGTACCACTCGATCCCGTACCGCAGCATCACCCACTTCGCCGTGGAGACCGCCGGCACCTTCGACCTCGACGCCGAGCTGAAGATCTGGCTCTCGGGCTCCCAGACCCCGATCGAGAAGACCTTCACCAAGGGCGTCGACATCTACGAAGTCCAGGCGATACTCACTCAGTTCGTGGCGAGGTAGCGGAACCACGCGAGCCCAAACAGCGCGGGGCGCCCAGGACTTCACGTCCTGGGCGCCCTCGCTCACGTACCGGTGACTACGACGCGGACGCCGACGCCGACGCCGAAGCCCCCGGCACCGTGTCCGTGCTGTCGTGGGTCTCGTCCGGGGCGACGCCCATCGTGATGGTGCCGATGACGCCCTTGGCGATGTTCTTCTTGTTGTACTTCAGCTTGAGGAGACCGCCGGTCGTGCCGGACTGGTCGTAGATGGTGTCCTCGGTGAGCGTGGTGCGCTCGGTGGTGGACGTGGAGTACGGCTCGACCTCGGCGGAGGCGAGGACGGACTCCTCGTCGAAGAAGAACTGGCCGGTGTGGCAGGTGTGCCCGCCCTCGTAGCCGGCGTCCGTCCAGGTGCCGTCCACGTGGACCTTGGTGTGGATGTGGACGCAACGGCCCTGGTACCAGCCCGGGAAGACCGTCTTGAAGGTGACGATGCCCTGCTTGTCGGTCTTCCAGGTGCCGCGCAGGTAGCGCTCGTCGTCGGTGGGCTCCTGGTGGCCGCCGCCCCCACCGGTGCCGCCGGAGGGCGCGCCGGACGGGGGCTCACCCGTCGGCGTACCGGAGGGGGCGTCGGTCGGGGCGGAGCCGCCACCGCCCGTGGAGGAGTCCTCGTAGCCGGAGTAGATGCCCAGCGCGTCGCAGTGCCAGATGTCGACGGCCACGTTCTTCAGCGGCTTGCAGTTCTCCGCGTCGATCACCTTGAGACGGAGGGTCAGCGGAATGCCCTCCTTGTCCTCGGTGATATCCGTACGGAGCTTGTCGGCGTCGATGTAGTAAGGCCCCTCGGTGGTTTCCGAGGTGAGCGTGTAGCACGTCTCAGCCGACGTGGAGCTCGCGGACGCCTTCGCCGCGGCGCCCTTTCCGCTCTGGCCGGCGTTGGCGGTCGCGGCCAGGGTGCCGCCGACACCCACGGCGGCCACGGCCGCTCCACCTGCAACGACGACCTTGCGCCGCGTCACGTTCCGCTTGTGCGCCGGTCCTTGGTTCTCGTTTCCCGTCATGGCCAGGACGCTAGGTAAGAGGGCTGTCAGGACCATGGGAAAGGACTGTGCTTTTTCATGAGAAGGCAAAGGGGCTCGATATCTACGGTGATTTCGAGCCCCTTTCACAAACAAATTAGGTAAGGCTTTCCTTACCCATTTTCATTCTCGTCCGGAGCCACGCCCATCGTCAGGCGGGCGTGGACGCCACGTGCGATGTGCCGCTCGTCGTAGCGGAGGTACAGCAGACCGCCCTCGGCGCCGTTGTCCGGGTAGATCGTGTCCTCGTCGAGGGTGGTGCGGGTGGCGGTGTTCGCCGAGTACGGCTCGACCTCGGCGGAGGCCAGGACGGACTCCTCGTCGAAGAACAGCTGGCCCGTGTGACAGGTGTGGCCGCCCTCGTAACCCGCGTCCGTCCAGGTGCCGTCCACGTGGACCTTCACATGGATGTGCACACAGCGGCCCCGGTACCAGCCCGGGAAGACGGTCCTGAAGGTGACCTGGCCGTGCTTGTCCGTACGCCAGGTGCCGCGCAGATAGCGCTCGTCGTCGGTCGGCTCCTGGTGGCCGCCGGGACCGCCGGGACCACCGGAGGGAGGCGGGCCGGTGGGGGCGTCGGTGGGCGGGGTCCCGCCGCCACCTCCGTTGCCCATGTCCTCGTAGCCCGAGTAGATGCCTGTCGCCGAGCAGTGCCAGATGTCGACCGCGGCATTCCGTACCGGTCTACAGGTCTCCGCGTCGATCACCTTGAGGGCGAGCATCAGCGGGATGCCCTCCTGGTCCTCGGTGACATCCCGGCGGATCTTGTCCGCGTCGATGTAGTACGGGCCCTCGGTGGTCTCCGTGGTCAGTAAGTAGCACGCGTCGGTGGCGGGACCGCCGGTGCTCGCGTCGCCCGCGAAGGCGTTCGCTCCCAGGCCGGCGGCCAGGCCCGCTGCCGCGACCGTCGCACCTCCGGCGACGACGACCTTACGGCGCGTCAATTCCCGTTCTGCTGCTGCCTGTTGGTTGGTTTCCGTCATGGCCCTGAAAAATATGAACGGGACCTGTCAAAGGCCTGTGATTCATGAGGGTCACATGAGAATGGCTCGGAATCGGCGCCGATTCCGAGCCACCCTCGTAAAGCCCTCAGGCCCTGAGGCCCTACTTCGGCTGCGGCTTCCGCACCGACAGGTGCAGCTCCTTCAGCCGCGCCTCCTCCAGCTCCGTCGGCGCGCCCATCATCAGGTCCTGGGCGTTGCCGTTGAGCGGGAAGGCGATCGTCTCGCGGATGTTCGGCTCGTCGGCGAGGAGCATCACGATGCGGTCGACGCCCGGCGCGATACCACCGTGCGGCGGGGCGCCGAAGCGGAACGCGCGCAGCATGCCGGCGAACTTGTCCTCGACGGTCTCGCGGTCGTACCCGGCGATCTCGAAGGCCTTGAGCATGATCTCGGGCTCGTGGTTCCGGATCGCGCCGGAGGACAGCTCGACGCCGTTGCAGACGATGTCGTACTGCCAGCCCAGGATGTCCAGTGGGTCCTGGGTCTGAAGGGCTTCAAGACCGCCCTGCGGCATGGAGAACGGGTTGTGCGAGAAGTCGATCGCGCCGGTCTCCTCGTCCTTCTCGTACATCGGGAAGTCGACGATCCAGCAGAACCGGAAGACGCCCTCCTCGAAGTGCCCGGCACGCTTGGCGGCTTCCACCCGCACCGCGCCCATGATCTTCGAGACCTCGTCGAACTCGCCCGCGCCGAAGAACACGGCGTGCCCGGCGGCCAGCGACAGGCGCTTGGTCAGCTCGGCGACGTTCTCCTCGGTGAGGAACTTCGCGATCGGGCCGGTCAGCGAGCCGTCCTCGGTCACGCGCACCCAGGCCAGGCCCTTCGCGCCGAGCGTGACCGCGAAGTCGCCGAGCTGGTCGAAGAACTTCCGGGGCTGCGTGGAGACGTCCGGCACCGGCAGGGCACGGACGTGCTTGCCCGCGAAGGCCTTGAACTCCGAGCCCTCGAAGATGTCGGTGATGTCGACGAGTTCCAGCTGGGCGCGCAGGTCCGGCTTGTCGGAGCCGTACTTCAGCATCGCCTCGCGGAACGGGATCCGCGGGAAGGGGGAGGTGACGTGGCGGCCGCCGCCGAACTCCTCGAACAGCTCGGTCATGAGCTGCTCGATCGGGCGGAACACGTCCTCCTGCTCCACGAAGCTCATCTCGACGTCGAGCTGGTAGAACTCGCCCGGCGAGCGGTCCGCCCGCGCGTCCTCGTCACGGAAGCAGGGCGCGATCTGGAAGTAGCGGTCGAAGCCGGAGATCATCAGCAGCTGCTTGAACTGCTGGGGGGCCTGCGGCAGCGCGTAGAACTTGCCCGGGTGCAGACGGGAAGGGACGACGAAGTCGCGGGCGCCCTCGGGGGAGGTCGCGGACAGGATCGGCGTCGCCATCTCGTTGAAGCCCAGCGCCGTCATCTTGTGCCGGATCGCCGAGATGACCGACGTACGCAGCAGGATGTTGCGGTGCATGCGCTCGCGGCGCAGGTCCAGGAAGCGGTACTCCAGGCGCCGCTCCTCGTTCACCCCGTCCTCGGTGTTGATCGTGAAGGGCAGCGGGGCGGCGGCACCGAGCAGCTCGACCTCGGAGACCTCGACCTCGACCTCGCCGGTCGGCAGGTCGGGGTTGATGTTCTCGGTGCCGCGGGAGACGACCCGGCCGTCGACGCGGACGGTGGACTCCTTGGAGAGCTTGTCCAGGGCCTCGTACGCGGGCGTGCCCGGTCGGGCGACCAGCTGCGTGATGCCGTAGTGATCGCGCAGATCGATGAAGAGGATGCCGCCCAGGTCGCGCCGATTGTGCAGCCAGCCACTCAGCCGGACGTCGGTGCCGACGTCAGAGGCGCGGAGCTCGCCGCAGGTGTGGGACCTGTACCGATGCATCGTCGTTCATCCAGCCTTCGCAGATCGGGGTCGTTTCACGTGAAACACCCCCAGGGTACCGGCCGCCCGGGACGGCCTTCCCACCGATAACGCCGGTCACGGCGACGAAGCCGAAGCTCCGCTTCAGTGGCACCTTTCGATCACCTCTCCATACAGTGGGCCAATGCGCACTGGTGAGTCCCTGCCTCCCGTGGGGGAGGTCCTTGCCACCCTCGCGACCGGCGTGTGGCACTGGGACACCGCTACCGGGCAGGTCACGGTGGATGCCGAGGCGGCTCGGCTGCTTGGGCTGCCCGCCGAGCAGACCACCCTCACCGAGGCCCAGACGCGGGCCAGGCTCCACCCGGTCGACTGGAACGAGATCACCGGCGTGGTCCAGCTCGCCGTGGCGGAGGGCACCCTCGCCGAGGTTCGGATCCGGATCATGGACGGACAGGGCCGGAACATCCGCACCGTACGCAGCCGCTCCAAGCCGTCCTTCGACCCGGAGAAACGGGCGTACGAGCTGATCGGCACCCTCCAGGAGGTCACCGAACCGGAGCCGGGCACCCCCGCGGGCCGTCGTGCGGTGACCGGCGACTGGCGGCGCTCCCGGGAGGCGTTCCTGCTGGACGCGGGCCGGGCGCTGGCCGAGGCGCGCTCCACGTCGGAGGTGCTGCGGGTCGCGGCGGCCCTGTCGATGCCGGGGTTCTCACCAGACGGACTGGCCGTCTTCGGCGTGGAGGCCGACCGGCTGACGATCATCGGCCACCACGGGCACCAGCCGGGCGACGAGGGCCCCTTCTCGCATATGGCGCTGGACACCGACTACCCGGCGGCGGAGGTGGTCCGCACCGGCCGCGCCGTCTATCTGTCCACGCCCGACCAGTACAAGTCCCGCTACCCGGTCACCTGGCCGCTGGCCAAGCACTTCGGCCGCCAGTCGTGGGCGTTCCTGCCGCTGACCGTGGCCGGGCGGACGATGGGCGCCTGGATGGCGGCCTTCACCTACCCGGTGGCGTTCACGCCGGACGAGCGGTCCGTGCTGACGACGGTGGCCCGGATGCTCGCGCAGGCCCTGTCCAGGGCCGGGCTCGCCGAGTCGGAACGGGAGCTGACGGACGGCCTCCAGCGCTCGATGCTGCCCACGCTCGGCCCCGAGATACCGGGCATGAGCGTCGCCGCTCGCTATGTGCCGACCGGCGGCGGCCTCCAGGTGGGCGGCGACTGGTACGACATGATCCCGCTGCCCTCCGGCCGGTTCGCGTTCGTCATCGGCGATGTCCAGGGCCACGATGTGCGGGCGGCGGGCCTGATGGGCCAGCTCCGGATAGCGCTCAGGGCGTACGCCTCCGAGGGCCACCGCCCGGACGCGGTGCTCTCCCGCGCCTCCCGCTTTCTGCACGGGATCACCTCGGACGACGACGACCTGCGCTTCGCGACCTGCCTGTACGCCGAGGCCGACCCCGTGACCGGGACACTGGACGTCGCCCGCGCCGGGCACCCCGACCCGGCGATCCGCATGGCGGACGGCACGGTGCTGACGCGTCCCACGGCGGGCGGCCTGCCGCTCGGCATCGACCCGGACGCCGACTACCCGACGACCCGGTTCACCCTCGAACCCGGCGAGACGATGATGATCTGCACGGACGGTCTGATCGAGACCGGCGGGCACGACCTGGAGACCGGCTGGCAGCGGATCCGCACGATCCTCGAGGAACACAAGGGCGACCTGGACGAGCTCTCCGACGCCCTGGTCCAGGCGGTGCACGGCCCCTCCTCCCACCACACCACCGGCCCACTGGCCGACCGCCGCGAGGACGACATCGCCGTACTCCTGCTCTGCCGGCAGGGGAAGGGCTGCGACCACGAGGACACGTCGGTCCTCGAACGTCACCCGGTACGGCGGACGATGCTCTCGGTGGCCCAGGCGGAGCCCGAGCGAGTCGCCACCGCCCGCCAGCAGCTCCGCGAACTCCTCCACGACTGGGCCTCTCCCGAGCAGGTCGACTCCGCCGTCCTGCTCCTCTCCGAGCTGCTCACCAACGTCCTCGTCCACACCGACGCCGACGCCCTCCTGCTCGCCGAGGTCACCGGCGAGGCCGCCATCCGCCGCCTGCACGTCGAGGTCACCGACACCAGCGACGACCTCCCCCACAGACGCCGCCCCGGCGAACTGGCCTCCTCCGGACGCGGGTTGATGCTCATCGAACTGCTGGCGAACGCATGGGGCGTGGACCCACGGGGCGAGGGCAAGAGCATCTGGTTCGAGCTGTACGAGGAGGCGGGGTAGGGCCTAGGAATCCGGCGGCTCGGCAGCCCCGTACCGCGTCCGCAGTTCCTGTACGACCCCGAAGGCGGCCGCCGTCAGCGGCACCGCCAGCAGCATGCCGAGGACTCCGGCCACGGACGCGCCCGCGGTGATCGTCACCATCACCAACGCCGGGTGCATCTGCACGGTCCGGCTCTGGATCATCGGCTGGAGGACATGTCCCTCCAGCACCTGTACGGCGAGGACGACACCCAGCGCCCACAGCGCGATGACGAACCCGCGGTCGGCCAGCGCGACCAGCACGGCGACGGCGCCGGAGAGGAAGGCGCCGAGGTAGGGGATGTAGGCGCCGACGAAGACCAGGGCGCCGAGACCGACCGCGCCCGGAACGTCCAGGACCAGCAGACCGACCGTGATGCAGACGGCGTCGATCAGCGCGATGAAGGTCGTCCCGCGCATGAACCCCTCGACCGCCTCGAAGGCCCGCCGCGCCATGGCCTCGACGGTGTCGGCGGCAGCGTGCGGGGCGATGGCGCGCAGGCCGCCTGCGGCCTTGTGGGAGTCACGTAGGAAGAAGAAGACGAGAAACAGCGCCAGTACGGCAATGGCGATCGTCTCGCCCACCACACTGACCCCGCTGATGACACCGGACGCGGCGGTCCCGCCGAACTTGGTGAGCAGCTCCTTCGCGTTGGACGCGAGGTCCTCCAGCGAGGTCCCCGCCGCCCCGAAGTGCTCGGTGAGCGACTGCCCCGCCTCCTTCAGCGAGGCGACGATCTCGTCCCCGCTGTCGACGAGCGCGGCCACCACGATGTACACGGCCCCACCGACGACAGCAACGACCGCGACGCAGGTCACGGCGGCAGCGACGGACCGGTTGACCCGCGCCTTCACCAGCCGCCGGTGCAGCGGCCCGAGGAGCGCGGTACCGAGAAGAGCCAGCAGCACCGGCACGACGGCCGTACGCAGTTCCCCGCACAGCACCACCCCCACCCACCCGACCCCGGCGACGAGCAGCACGACAACACACCAGGCCGCGAAACGGCGGACGGGCTCGGGAAGCAGTTGCACGGGCCCACCTGATCATGCGTCAGACGGGATGTCGCCTCAGGAGGGGCCGAAAGGAGGACGGGTGCAGCGCGCTCCGCAGGATCATGGTGCTGCCGTAGCCGCGGTACAGCTCGGCCACGGCCCGGCGTCCCTCAACTCGTCGCGGGTATCCGGGAACGGAGATCACGTAGTCGAAGACGACGTCTTCGGCCAGGAGGTCGAAGCAGCCGACGACCGCATCCACCCCCGCTGACGCCCGCACGCCCAGCCTCACCCCAGGGGGATCCGCCGCCGGGCCTGAGCCGTGATGATGGAGGCATGGCCACCGTCATCACCGAGATACCCGGCCCCAAGGGCCTCCCGCTGCTCGGCTCGGCGCTCGACCTGCGGCGTGACGCGCTGGGGGCCTTCCTCCGTGCGCGGCGGGAGTACGGCGACGTGGTCCGTATCCACGCGGGCCCGCCCGGACTCCGTACCGTCGTCTACTGCGTGTTCTCCGCCGAGGGCGCCCAGCAGGTGCTGGCCTCCCAGGCCGCCAACTTCCGCAAGGACAACCAGTTCTACGAGGAACTGCGCCTCTCCGCCGGCAACAGCCTGGTCACCAGCCAGGACGCCGACTACCTGCGCCAACGCCGCCTGATCCAGCCGCTGTTCACCAAACGCCGGGTGGACGGATACGCGAGCGCGATCGCGCTGGAGGCCGCCGCCACGGTGGAGCGCTGGCGGGAGTCCGACTCACCCGAGGTGGACGTCGTACGCGAGATGGACCGGCTCGCCCTGCGCACCGTCTCCCGCATCCTCTTCGGCGCCGACGTCGAAGCCGCCGTGGACGTCATCCACCACAACTTCCCCGTCGTCAACGCCTATGTGACGCAACGCGGCTACTCACCTCTCAACCCGCCCCGCACCTGGCCCACCCCGGCCAACCGGCGCGCCGAAGCGGCGACCCGCGCGGTGTACGCGGTCTGCGACCGGATCATCGCCGAACGCCGAGCCAAGGACGAGCCCACCGGCGACGACCTGCTCTCCCTCCTCGCCGTGGCGAACAGCGAGGAGGACGGCAGCCTCGACGCCGCCGAGATCCGCGACCAGGTCGTGGTCTTCCTGGTGGCGGGTCACGAGACGACGGCGACGTCCATGGCGTTCGCTCTCCACCTGCTGGCCCGGCACCCGGAGGCGAGGGCGCGAGCACACGAGGAGGTGGATCGACTAACGGACGGAAGGGAGGCCTCCGCCACCGATCTGGCCCAACTCCCCTACCTGACCATGGTGCTGAAGGAGGCGATGCGACTGTATCCGGCCGCCCCGGTGGTGGGCCGAAGGTCGGTCGAAGAGGCCGAGATCGACGGCCACCTCATCCCCGCCGGCGCCGACGTGCTGGTCTTCCCCTGGGTGACCCACCGCCACCCGGACCTCTGGGACGACCCGGAACACTTCGACCCCCACCGCTTCACCCCCGAACGCGAGGCGGCCCGGCACCGTTACGCATGGTTCCCCTTCGGCGGCGGCCCTCGGGCCTGCATCGGCCAGCACTTCTCGATGCTGGAGTCGGTGCTCGCCCTGGCGGCGCTCCTACGGTCGTACGACCTCCACGCGGTCGACACCGAGGTCCCGGTGTCCGCCGGAATCACCCTCCAGGCGACGGGGCCGGCGCGGGTGCGTCTCACACCGCGAGGGGGTGTGCGGGCCGGCAGCTGACCCGCGCCGCTGGGAGGCGCCTCATGTGCACGACGGTCCCACGCTTCGGTCTGTGATCGGGCTGCCGTCACTGTTCGCCGGAGGGGTGGCAGGCATGTCGTGGGCGGTCGTCGAGGGCCCTGACGGCTGGCGTTGGCTGCTGGTCCTGGTGTGCGTCCTGGTCTGTCTCGTGGCGGCAGGCGCGTGGGCATTGATGATCGCATTGCGCGACGCCGATTTCTGTCTGCTCTTCGGCGCGCTTGCCGCTCTCGCCCTGGTCATCTCGATCCCGATCGGCGTCAAGCTCGGCGCTCGAAGCCCCCGCTTCAGCGTGTCCACCGACGCCTGGTCGGCCTTCGTTGCACACGCGCACGGCAACGGAGCCTGAGCCCGAGCTCCAAGCCCCGGTATCCGAGACCCTTTTGCGTGAAATGGGCGGGAAGTTGAACCCAACCTCCCATCCTGCCCACACGCCAACTGCCGAGCACACCAGCACAGATCACTTTTCGCAATCGGCTGCGACACTCCGTCGCGATCACTTAGCGTTCGCTGTAACAAACAACCCCGGTCGGGTGTTACCAGCACCCGCCGGGGTCTCACCACAGGATCGAACGGACCGATCTCATGGATAACAGCGACTCTAACGTTGCCCTGCCCGCTCCCGCACGCCTCGTAGCTGTGACCGGCATGGCAATCCACGTGGGTGTGTACCTACGCCAATCCGAGCGTCGCACCACCGGCAGCGAGGCCAGCACCGCAGCTCAACACGAAGAGTGCATGAAGGCCCTGGCCCAATGGGACGTCCCACCGGCTCACGTCGAGGTGTACGAGGACCTGGGGATCAGCGCCTTCAAGAACGTGGAGCGCCCCGCTTACGAACGGCTGCTGCGCGACGTACGAGCCGGCCGCATCAACGTGATCATGGTGCATTACATGTCTCGGCTCAGCCGGAAGAACGCCGCAGAGACGTACGACGAACTGCGCCCGCTGCTCACGAGCCGGGTTCGCATCATCAGCGTCGGCGAGCACCGCGAGTTCCACACCGACAACCCACTCGCTCTCATGGAGCTCCTGTTCAAGCTTCAGGCCAACCACGAAGAGAGCCTGAACAAGAGCCACGCCGTCAAGGCAGCCAAGGCCCTGGAGACCAGCTTGGGCGGCTACACGGGCAAGGCTCCCTTCGGCTTCACCCTCATCCGCGAGACACGCAGGTCCGCCGACAGCAAACCGGTCAGTGTCAAGATCCTCACCCCTGACGACGAGCACGAAGCACCGGTCGTCCGCCGCATCGTGGAGATCGTCGAGGAGTGGATCGCGACGGACGCCATGTCCGGCTCGTGCTGGAAGCTCGCCCGCCGTCTCGAAGCCGAAGGACACCTGACCCGCGGCAAGAAGGCGGCGCAACAGCACGCCGACGCGCCCTGGGACGGCAAGACTGTGAAGCGCATCCTGACGGACCCGCGTATCGCCGGGCTCGCCTGTGAGAGTGTGTACGGCTTCCGCCGTGACGGCACACCGAGCAATAAGATCACCGAGTACCGGATCATCCGGGACGACAGCGGCAATCCCGTACCGGCGTACGAGCCGATCGTCAGCCCTGAGCGTTGGTACCGCGTACAGAAGTGGGTCATCGACCGTCACCCCGGCGGTGGGGACTGGCAGAGCGAACCCTCAGGGGTCCTGTCGGCGATGAAACTCCTGTACTGCGAGTGCGGGTCGTCCATGACGCACGGCGGAACCGGCTCCAAGAAGCACTACCGATGCCGCCGCCGGGCCGTGAAGCCGGGCCAGCACATGGGTGAGGTGACCATCGGTGCAAAGGGCATCGAGAAGTATGTCGCCCGCCGGGTTCTCGCTGTGATCGCGACAGCCCAGGGCGATGAAGCGACCATGACCGTTCTCGCACACGCGTCGGCACGGTATGCGCATGAACAAGAGCAGCAGGAGTCCTCACAAGTCACGCAAGAACGAGATCGCCTCTTGGCCGAACGCGCGAACCTGCGGCACTCACTCCAGAAGCACCATGCGGACAAGCAACACACCCTGCTCAAAGGCGGATTCGCCGACGCCGTCGCTCAAGACCAGTGGGACAAGACCGAGCGTGGCCTCGCGAAGCACATGAAGGCACTTGACGCCCGCATCGCAGAGCTCGGGAACAGCAAACAAGTCCAACTACCTTGCTCCGCATGGCTACCGCGTGACGGCTCGGACCCCATCGGTCAGGGCTCCTGGTGGCACCAGGCCACCCGAGACGACAGACGCGCCTTCTTCCGGCTCTTCCTAGACCGTGTGGAGGTCTGCAAGGCATACCAGCACGCCGGACAAGGCGTGCCCACCGTGTCGCGCGTCACTATCACCTGGGCAGGAGGCGTAACTCTCGACGACTTGCCGGACATCGAGAAGTTGCGCGAGTCCGCCTGAACAACGGCCTGGAGCAGGACTTCGTCGGCCGGCCTCCGAACCGGCCGACGATCTGCCAAGTGGCTACAGTCCCCCCTCGGACATCCCGTGCACGGCCGGGATCGTCCCCAGCCGGCCCTTCTGGAAGTCCTCGAAGGCCTGCTGCAACTCCTCGCGGGTGTTCATCACGAACGGGCCGTAGTGCGCCATCGGCTCACGGATCGGCTGCCCGCCCAGGATTACGACCTCCAAGTCCGGCGCGTTGGAGTCCTGCTTCTCGTCCGCACGCACGGTCAGAGAAGAGCCGGAGCCGAAGACGGCGGTCTGGCCCAGGTGGATCGGACGGCGCTCCGCACCGACGCTGCCGCGTCCTGCAAGGACATACGCGAGGGCGTTGTAGTCCTCACTCCACGGCAGCGTGATCTCCGCACCCGGCGCCAGCGTCGCGTGGATCATCGTGATCGGCGTGTGCGTGATGCCCGGCCCCTGGTGGCCGTCCAGCTCACCCGCGATCACCCGCAGCAGCGCACCGCCGTCCGGCGTGGTCAGAAGCTGTACCTGGCCACCGCGGATGTCCTGGTAGCGCGGGTCCTTCATCTTGTCCTTGGCCGGCAGATTGACCCAGAGCTGAAGCCCGTGGAACAGCCCACCGGACTTCACCAGCGACTCGGGCGGGGTCTCGATGTGCAGCAGGCCGGAGCCCGCTGTCATCCATTGAGTGTCCCCGTTCGTGATGGTGCCACCGCCACCGTTGGAGTCCTGGTGAATGAAGGTGCCGTCAATGATGTACGTGACGGTCTCGAAGCCACGGTGAGGATGCCACGGCGTACCTTTTGGCTCATTTGCCCCATAATCCACCTCGCCCATCTGGTCCATCATGATGAACGGGTCGAGATGGCGGTAGTTGATCCCGGCGAACGCCCGGCGCACCGGGAAGCCCTCACCCTCGAAACCGCCCGGCGCGGTCGTGACGGTGAGCACGGGACGTGCCACGCCCTCGGCCGGCGCGGCCACGCGGGGCAGCGTCAGCGGGTTCTCGACGGTCACTGCAGGCATGTCGGTACCTCCTTGTGCGGCCAGTTTAGTTGAGCATTGAACTTCCTGCCACCCCAGAACGACGAAAGCCCGGAGGACATTCCCTCCGGGCTGCGCCGTGCGGACCGGGGCCCGCGTCAGTTGCTGAAGTACAGGTACTTCCAGGCCCCGTACGTCGTCGAGTTCACGGTGTCGCCGGACGAGCCGTTGACGTACACCGACCGCATCCGCGCCCGGATGCCCGACTCACCGGGTGCCTCAAGGCTGACGGCCGACTTCCCGTTCGTACCGATCGGGAAGTACTCCGAGCCCGCCGAGTACCACGAGCCCTGGTAGTAGACCTGGAGATCGAAGCGCTGCTGACGGCCCGGGTAGTAGCTCATCGTCGTGGTGAGCAGCGGGTCGGTGTTCTTGTGGAACCAGTGGTACGACGTCGAGCCGATCTTCGCCGTCTTGTAGTGCTTGGAGACGGCGGTGGAGACCTTGACCCTGGCGTACGCCGTGACCTTGACCGTCTTCGGCTTGTAGCGGGCGTCGCCCGAGAAGACCGCGGTCACGGCCGTGTCGCGGGTCATGTCCACCCACACACTGATGTCGCCGGCGGAGTTGACCTTGCCGGACTTGATCAGCTTCTTCGGCTTGTCGCCGCCGAAGGGGTCTGCGTAGATCTGAACCGAGCGGTTCTTGTACGTCGTACCGAGGTGCGCGGTGAACTTGACGTCGGCGCCGTAGTTGTACAGCTTGCCGTTGTTGTTCAGGCTCAGGGAGGTCGAGGCGCGGGACACCTCGACGGTGTCGGAGGCGCCGGCCGTCGTGTGTGTGGAGTCGCCCGCGTAGGAGACCTTGTAGGTGACCTTGCCGCCGGCCGGCGGGGTGTCCGTGAAGGAGTAGGTGCCGTCCGCCTTCACCGTGACAGCCGGAAGCGCCTTGCCGTTCGGGCTCTCCAGGTCGGTGCGGGTGACCGCGAGCTTGGCGCCGGAGGGCAGCGGAATCGTCGCCGAGAGCTTGCCGGTGACCGTGAGCTGCTTGGCGCGGGTGGCGGTGGCCGGGGCGTTGACCGTGAGGGTGGGGACGTTCAGCGTCGGGTCGGTGAGTGCCTTGAGGGTGTAGCCGCCGGACGAGCTCACCAGGGCGAACACCCGGGAGGAGTCCGGGGCCCAGGCCACGTCGGCCGCGCCCCACGTGCCGGCGCTGTACGTGCGTACCGGCTGCGTGCCGTTGGGCCGGTAGACCGCGACCTTGGTGCCCGAGATCTGAGCGATCAGGCCGCTCCTGCCGACGTCGGCCCGCTGTCCGGCCGGGTAGGCACCGGCCTTGGCGAAGGTTCCGTTCGCGTAGGCGTGCCGGTCGGTGCCGTTGACGAGCGCCTGATCGCTGCCCGCGACGAGGTCGATGTCCCCGACGCCGTCGTTCAGGGCGTACGAGGTGTCGTGCCAGGCGGTCACCTTGGGCGTGCCGCTCGACACGTCGAGGACGGCCTCGGTGCCGGTGGAGTCCCCGGTCTCACCGACGGCCAGCAGGCCCGGCCGCAGCGGGTCGGTGTCCAGCAGGGCCTGCCCCCACAGGCCGGACCCCGTTCCCTCGGTCGGGAGCTGGACGAGCGCCACCGGGTCGGTGCCGCTCGCCGGGTCCACCGCCGGGTCGACGGAGCCCAGGTCGCCGTCCCACTGGTCGCCGTACGAGAACCAGACCTTTCCGCCGGCGAACTCGACGTGTATGGGGCCCGTGTTGGTGGCGACCGGGTAGCGGGCCTTCACGTCGAGGGTGGCCGCGTCGAGGGCCACGATCTCGTGGCTGACCCGGGCCGTGGCGTACAGGGTGGTGCCGTCGTCGGAGAGCGCCAGGTCGAAGATGCCGTCGATGCCGTCCACCGAGTCGACGCGGTTGCCGTTGTAGTCGGCGGCGACGATCCTGTCGTTCGTGTCGTCGCCCACGAAGACCCGCTTGAGCGTGTCGCTCACGACGATGCCCCCGGGCGAACCGACCGTGACGGTCGCAGCCGATGCCGTCCCGGCCGATACGGCGGTCAGCGCCACCGAGCTGAAGAGGACCGCGAGTGCCGTCGCGGCCGAAGTGCTGCGCATGCGCACAGTAGTGAAACCCCCACAAGAAATCCCGGGTTCGCCGGGAGATGAGAGCGCCGCGCGGCACCCGGACGTGAACCGCCTGGAGGCGGTGACGTACGGGGCGCGGCTGCCGGGGGCAACTCTATGGCATGGCTGTGACAATCGAGTGGAGATTTTGCGACCGGGGCTTCCCGCCAACGGGCGGCGTCTACCCGTACATCCGCCGCATCGCGAACTCCACCATCTGCTCGACCGCCTTCGCGTCGAACACCATCCGGTGCTCGCCCTCCATGTCCAGGACGAAGCCGTAGCCGGTCGGCAGCAGGTCGATCACCTCGGCGCCGGTGATCACGAAGTACTTGGACTCCTTGCCCGCGTACCGGCGCAGTTCCTTGAGCGAGGTGAACATCGGGATCACCGGCTGCTGGGTGTTGTGCAGGGCGAGGAAGCCGGGGTTGTCACCGCGCGGGCAGTAGACCTTCGACGTCGCGAAGACCTGCTGGAAGTCCTCGGCGGACACCTGTCCCGTGGTGAAGGCACGCACCGCGTCCGCAAGGGAGGGTGGAGACGGCTCGGGGTAGAGCGGAGACTGCTGCTGCCCGTACCCGCCGGGCATCGGCTGCTGCGGGGGGACGTAACCCTGTTGGGCACCGGCGTTCTGGTCGTAGCCGTACATGGGCGCAAGCGTACCGAGAGCCCCGGGGCATACGGGCCGGTACGGGTGTCCTGGCAAACCGACAGCGACCCGACAGCCACCGTCCTGGTTTCCCACAGCTGACGCTCATAACGTCTGTCGTGCCCAGGGGGGCACCGGAAACGGCACACCAGCGAGGGGACAGCCATGCACCGACACCACGACGACGAGGTCCACGAGCACGACAGAGGGCTCTCTTACGACCTTCCCGTCCTCGCCCGCCGCCGCATGATCCGGCTGATGGCCGGGGCGAGCCTGATACCGCTGGTGGGATGCAGCTCCGAGGACGAGACCGCCGTGTCCCCCTCCTCCGCCTCGTCATCGACCGCGTCCTCCTCCTCGTCATCGTCCTCCTCCTCGTCCGCCGACTGCGCGACGATCCCGAACGAGACCGCCGGCCCCTACCCCGGCGACGGCTCCAACGGCGTGAACGTCCTCAAGGAGAGCGGTGTCGTCCGCAGCGACATCACGAAGAGCTTCGGCGACTCCGCGGGCGGCACCGCCGAGGGCGTGCCCCTGACCATCACGCTCACGGTCGTCGACGCGGACTCCGGCTGCGGCACCCCGAAACAGGGCGCGGCCGTCTACCTCTGGCACTGCGACCGGGAGGGCAACTACTCCCTGTACTCCGAGGGCGTCACCGAGGAGAACTATCTGCGCGGCGTCCAGGAGACCGACGACAAGGGGCAGGTCACCTTCAAGAGCATCTTCCCGGCCTGCTACACCGGCCGCTGGCCGCACATCCACTTCGAGGTCTACGGCAGCCTTGAGGACGCCACCGCCGCCACCTCCATCACGAACACCTCGCAGCTCGCGTTCCCCGAGGACGTCTGCGACACGGTGTACGCATCGAACGGTTACAGCCAGAGCGTGCAGAACCTCAGCCAGCTGTCCCTGGAGACGGACAACATCTTCAGCGACGGCTACGACCAGCAGCTGGCGGCGGTCGAGGGCAGCGTGGAGAAGGGGTACACGGCGACGCTGACGGTCCCGGTGTGACCTGTCACAGATGGCCGGATCGGGGTTGCGTCTTATTACCGACGGGTAGCATCATCGAGTAGCTACTTGTTGGTATGTGAACTAGCGCGAGGATCCAGTGCCTCGCCGATCTCTCTTTACGGAGCCGTCGCCATGGGGCACTACAAGTCGAATCTCCGCGACATCGAGTTCAACCTCTTCGAAGTACTCGGGCGCGACAAGCTGTACGGCACGGGCCCGTTCGAAGAGATGGACGCCGAGACCGCGAAATCCATCCTCGACGAGATGACCCGCCTCGCGGAGAACGACCTGGCGGAGTCCTTCGCCGACGCCGACCGCAACCCGCCGGTCTTCGACCCGGAGACCAACACCGCGCCGGTCCCCGCGTCCTTCAAAAAGAGCTACAAGGCGTTCATGGACTCCGAGTACTGGCGGCTCGGCCTGCCCGAGGAGATCGGCGGCACCACTGCTCCCCCTTCGCTGATCTGGTCGTACGCGGAGCTGGTCCTGGGCGCCAACCCGGCCGTGTGGATGTACTCCTCCGGTCCGGCCTTCGCCGGGATCCTCTTCGACGAGGGCAACGAGGTCCAGAAGAAGATCGCGCAGATCGCGGTCGAGCGGACCTGGGGCTCCACCATGGTGCTCACCGAGCCCGACGCCGGTTCCGACGTGGGCGCCGGGCGCACCAAGGCGATCCAGCAGGAGGACGGCTCCTGGCACATCGAGGGCGTGAAGCGCTTCATCACCTCCGGTGAGCACGACATGGAGGAGAACATCCTTCACTACGTGCTGGCGCGTCCCGAGGGCGCCGGTCCCGGCACCAAGGGCCTGTCCCTCTTCCTCGTGCCGAAGTACCTCTTCGACTTCGAGACCGGCGAGCTGGGCGAGCGCAACGGCGCCTACGCCACGAACGTCGAGCACAAGATGGGCCTGAAGGCCTCCAACACCTGCGAGATGACCTTCGGCGACCAGCACCCCGCCAAGGGCTGGCTGATCGGCGACAAGCACGACGGCATCCGCCAGATGTTCCGCATCATCGAGTTCGCCCGCATGATGGTCGGCACGAAGGCCATCTCGACGCTCTCCACCGGCTACCTCAACGCCCTTGAGTACGCCAAGGAGCGCGTCCAGGGTCCGGACCTCGCCAACTTCATGGACAAGGCCGCGCCCAAGGTCACCGTCACCCACCACCCGGACGTCCGCCTCTCGCTGATGACGCAGAAGGCGTACGCCGAGGGCATGCGCGCCCTCGTCCTCTACACCGCCTCGATCCAGGACGCGATCGCCGTCAAGGAGGCCGCGGGCGAGGACGTCAAGACCGAGCACGCGCTGAACGACCTGCTCCTGCCGATCGTCAAGGGCTACGGCTCCGAGAAGGGCTACGAGCAGCTCGCCCAGTCGCTTCAGACCTTCGGCGGCTCCGGATTCCTCCAGGAGTACCCGATCGAGCAGTACATCCGCGACGCCAAGATCGACACCCTGTACGAGGGCACCACCGCGATCCAGGGCCAGGACTTCTTCTTCCGGAAGATCGTCCGCAACCAGGGCTCCGCGCTGAACTCCCTCGCCGAGGACATCAAGAAGTTCCTCGCGCTCGGCACCGGCGGCGAGGAGCTGGCCGGCGCCCGCGAGCAGCTGGCCAAGGCCGCCGTCGAGCTGGAGGCCATCGTCGGCCTGATGCTCACCGACCTGGCCGCCACCGAGCAGGACGTCAAGAACATCTACAAGGTGGGCCTCAACACCACCCGCCTGCTGATGGCCTCCGGTGACGTCGTCGTCGGCTACCTGCTCCTCAAGGGCGCCGCGGTCGCCGCCGAGAAGCTGCCGAACGCCTCGGCCAAGGACAAGGCGTTCTACACCGGCAAGATTGCGGCGGCGAAGTTCTTCGCGGCCACCGTCCTGCCGGGCGTCACCGGCGCGCGCAAGCTCGCCGAGGGCGTCGACCTGGACCTGATGGAGCTGGACGAAGCCGCGTTCTAGCCCGCTTGTCCCCCTTTACGAGGGCCCGTTCCCAGTCATCGGGAGCGGGCCTTCGTACGTCGTCAAGGAAGCCTCGTACGTCGTTAAGGTGAACCCATGAGCGAACCCCACCGCTTCGACCGCGGCCACACCGACGACCTCATGACCTTCCTGGCGGCGAGCCCCACGCCGTACCACGCCGTGGCGAACACCGCCGAGCGGCTGGAGAAGGCCGGCTTCAAGCAGGTCGCGGAGACGGACGCCTGGGACGGGTCGAGCGGCGGCAAGTACGTGCTGCGCGGCGGCGCGATCATCGCCTGGTACGTCCCCGAGAGCGCCGCGCCGCACACGCCGTACCGGATCGTCGGCGCGCACACCGACTCGCCGAACCTGCGGGTCAAGCCGCTGCCGGACGCCGGGGCGCACGGCTGGCGGCAGGTGGCGGTCGAGATCTACGGCGGCCCGCTGATGAACTCCTGGCTGGACCGCGACCTGGGCCTGGCGGGCCGGCTGACGCTCAGGGACGGCTCGACCCGTCTAGTGAACGTCGACCGCCCGCTCCTGCGCGTCCCCCAACTCGCCATCCACCTGGACCGTTCGGTCTCCTCCGAGGGCCTCAAGCTCGACAAGCAGCGCCATCTCCAGCCGGTCTGGGGGCTGAGCGACACCGTGCGGGACGGCGATCTGATCGCCTTCCTGGAGGCGGAGAGCAATCTGGCCGCGGGCGAGGTCACCGGCTGGGACCTGATGGTCCACTCCGTGGAACCGCCGGCGTACCTGGGCCGCGACAAGGAGCTGGTCGCGGGACCGCGCATGGACAACCTGCTGTCGGTGCACGCGGGCACGGCGGCGCTGGCCGCGACGGCGACCGGCGGCGGACAGCTGCCGTACATCCCGGTGCTGGCCGCCTTCGACCACGAGGAGAACGGCTCGCAGTCGGACACCGGCGCGGACGGGCCGCTGCTCGGCAGCGTGCTGGAGCGTTCGGTGTTCGCGCGCCAAGGATCGTACGAGGACAGGGCGCGCGCCTTCGCGGGCACCGTCTGTCTCTCCTCCGACACGGGCCACGCCGTCCACCCCAACTACGCGGAGCGGCACGACCCGACGCACCACCCGCGCATCAACGGCGGGCCGATCCTGAAGGTGAACGTCAACAACCGCTACGCCACGGACGGTTCGGGGCGTGCGGTGTGGGCGGCGGCCTGCGAGCGGGCCGGCGTCCCCTTCCAGTCCTTCGTCTCCAACAACTCCATGCCCTGCGGCACGACCATCGGCCCGATCACCGCGGCCCGGCACGGCATCAAGACCGTCGACATCGGCGTGGCGATCCTGTCGATGCACAGTGCGCGGGAGCTGTGCGGCGTGGACGACCCGCATCTGCTGGCGAACGCGCTGGTGGCGTTCCTGGAGGGGTAACGCCCGCCCGGCCGGGTACCCGTCGCCGAGCCGGCCGGAACGACCGGACCGGAAAGGGAGGCGACAGCTCATGGGCCTCGGCGGATGCATCATCCTCATCGCCGTTGGAGCCATCCTCACGTTCGCGACCGACTGGAACATGGAGGGGGTCAACCTCGACCTGGTCGGCGTGATCCTGATGATCGTCGGGCTGATCGGAACGACGACGTTCAGCAGCATCGCGCGACGCCGGCGAGTCGTGGTGCCACCTTCGACGCCGGTCGTCGAGGAGCAAGGGCACCACCATCGGCGCGACGGGTACAGCGACGGTTACGGCGTCTGACAGTCGGGCCAGGGCGTACCCCGTCGGCCTACCGGCGGCGTTTCGGAGCCGTCGGCGGGGAACCCCTCGTCTCATGAGATTCCTCGTACGCGACCGGCTCCTCGGCTTCGGTGACGACTACTGGATCGAGGACGACCGCGGCAACAAGGTGTACCTCGTCGACGGCAAGGCGATGCGGCTGCGGGACACCTTCGAGCTGAAGGACACGCAGGGGCGCGTCCTCATCGACATCCATCAGAAGATGTTCGCCCTGCGGGACACGATGGTGATCGAGCGGAACGGCGACCTCCTGGCCCGCATCAAGCGCAAGCGGCTGTCGCTGCTGCGCAACCACTACCGGGTGTCCCTGATCGACGGCACCGACCTCGATGTCAGCGGCAAGATCCTCGACCGTGAGTTCGCCGTCGAGTACGACGGCGAACTCCTCGCCGTGATCTCCCGGCGCTTTCTGCACATCCGGGATACGTACGGCGTCGATGTCGTCCGCGACGACGCGGACCCGGCGCTTCTGATCGCGGTGGCGGTGTGCGTGATCCACCTGGCGGAGAAGGAGCGGGAGGCGGACTGAGCGCTCCGCTGGATACGCGGTCGTTCACCGCGGGCCGGTGGGGGCTGGTCGCGCAGTTCCCCGCGCCCCTTCGGGGCGCTGCCGAGCTGTCCACATCGGCGCGCGATGTGAGACAAAAGAGTCATGGCCGGACTTCTCGACCGGCTGCGCCCGGTGCTGAGCGCCCCCACCGTCGCCCGGCAGGTCTTCGTGCTCCAGGCGGCGATCGTGGTACTCCTCGTCGTCGCCGCGGTGATCGCCGTCGTGCTCCAGGTCCGCAGCGACAGCGAGCGCGAGGCCCGGAACCGCTCCCTCGCCGTGGCCGAGACGGTCGCGAACTCGCCGGGCGTCGTGGCGGCCCTGGCGGGGCCGGACCCGTCCGCGGTGCTCCAGCCGCGCGCGGAGGCGGTACGCAAGGCGTCCGGCGTGGACTTCGTCGTGGTGATGACCACGGACGGGATCCGCCACACCCACCCGGACCCCGCCCGGATCGGCCGCCCCTACATCGGCCACATCGCCCCGGCCGCGGCGGGCGGAGTCGTGCGGGAGACCTTCACCGGCACACTGGGCCCCTCCGTGCGTGCCGTCGTCCCCGTGACGGACGCGGACGGCAAGGTCGTCGGTCTGGTCGCCGCCGGGGTGACGCTGGCCAGCGTGCGCGGGGTGGTCGAGCACCAGCTGCCTGTGGTGATCGCCTCGGCCGGCGTGGCGCTCGTCGTCGCCACCGCCGGAACCGCCCTGGTCAGCAGGCGGCTGCGGCATCAGACGCACGGGCTGGGGCCCGCCGAGATGACCCGGATGTACGAGCATCACGACGCCGTCCTGCACGCCGTACGGGAAGGCGTGCTGATCACGGACGGCGACGGGCGGCTGGCGCTGGCCAACGACGAGGCGCGGCGGCTGCTCGCGCTGGGGCCGGACGCGGAGGGCCGGCCCACCCTCGACCTGGCCATCGGCCGCAACCTGGCCCGGCTGCTGGCCTCCGGCCGGGACGCCACCGACGAGGTGCATCCCACGCGGGGCCGACTGCTGGCGGTCAGCCAGCGGTCCACCGCGGGCGACGACGGCCCGCCCGGCAGTGTGGCCACCCTGCGCGACACCACCGAGTTCCAGTCCCTCACCGGCCGGGCGGAGGTGGCGCAGGAGCGGCTGCGACTGCTCTACGACGCCGGACTGGAGGTCGGCACCGGCCTCGACGTGACACGCACCTCGCAGGAACTGGCGGACTTCGCGGTCCCCCGGTTCGCCGACTACGTCACGGTCGACCTGGCGGATCCCGTGCTGCGGGGCGGGGAGCCGAAGGAGGGCGAGACGGACATGCGGCGCGTCGCGTTCCGGGGGGTCGAAGAGGGCAGCCCGCTGTACGGGCTCGGCAGGCTGATCCACTTCGTGCCGGCCACCCCGCAGGCCGCCGGGTTCCTCGCCGGGGAGACGATGCTCGAGGAGGACATGACCACGTTCTCCGGGTGGCAGGTGCAGGATCCCGAACGGGCCCGGGGACTGGTGGAGTTCGGGATCCACTCGATGCTCGCGGTGCCTCTGCGCGCCCGCGGCGTCATCATGGGAATGGCCACCTTCTGGCGCGCCGACCAGCAGGCGCCCTTCGAGCAGGAGGACGTCTCCCTCGCCGAGGAACTGGTGGCCCGCGCCGCCGTCAGCGTGGACAACGCCCGCCGCTTCACCCGCGAGCACGGCATGGCCGTCACCCTCCAGCGCAGCCTGCTGCCGCGGGCCCTGCCCGACCAGAGCGCCCTGGAGGTGGCCTACCGCTATCTGCCCGCGCAGGCCGCGCAGGGCGGGGTCGGCGGAGACTGGTTCGACGTCATCCCGCTGCCCGGCGCGCGGGTGGCGCTGGTCGTGGGGGACATCGTCGGGCACGGCCTGCACGCGGCGGCCACCATGGGCCGGCTGCGGACGGCCGTCGACAACTTCTCGACCCTGGACCTCCCGCCCGACGAACTCCTGTGGCACATGGACGAGTTGGTGGCGCGCATCGACCAGGACGAGGGCGGGGACGGCAGCGAGGAGAAGGGCGCGCCGGTCACCGGCGCGACCTGCCTGTACGCCGTCTACGACCCCGCGTCCGGGGTGTGCACCATCTCCCGCGCGGGCCATCTCGAACCGGCGGTCGTGCATCCGGACGGCGAGGCGGAGTTCCTCACCGTCCCCGGCGGGCCTCCGCTGGGGCTGAGCGGCGGGCTTCCATTCGAGGTGACGGTGGTGCGACTGCCCGAGGGCAGCAGTCTCGTGCTCTACACGGACGGGCTCGTCGAGGACCAGCGCCGGGACATCGACGAGGGCCTGGAGCTGCTGCGCCGCGCACTGACCGGCCCCGGGCGGACGCCGGAGGAGACCTGCGACGCGGCCCTCGACGCCCTGCTGCCCGACCGGCAGCGCGACGACATCGCCCTGGTCGTCGCCCGTACCCACACACTCGCCGCCGACCGCACGGCAGCCTGGGACGTGCCGGCCGACCCCTCGGCGGTGGGGCGGGTCCGGGCGGCGGCCGGCCGAACGCTTCAGGCCTGGGGACTGTCGGAGGAGGCCTTCACGACCGAGCTGATCCTCAGCGAGCTGGTCACCAACGCCCTCCGCCACGCCACCCCTCCCATCCACGTCCGTCTGATCCGCGACCGCTCCCTGATCTGCGAGGTCTCGGACGGCAGCAGCACGGCCCCCCATCTGCGCCGGGCGGCGTCGACGGACGAGGGCGGGCGGGGGCTGTTCCTGGTGGCGCAGTTCGCGGAGAGGTGGGGGACGCGCTATTCGGGGGGCGGGAAGGTGATCTGGACCGAGCAGCCGCTGGAGGACAAGGCGAAAGCACCGGGGACGCCGGAGGGGTGAGAACGCCAAAGGGGCCCGCCCGTCCGCTCAGGACGTCGTGGCGGGCCCCTTCTTCAAGGCTGCTTCAAGGCTGCGGGTATCAGGTGATCTTCGCGTAGCCGTAGTTGATCAGCTTCTGTACGTCCGTCGTGCGGTTGGCCGCCGAGGAGGAGGTGAGGACGGCGCCGACCACCGACTCGCCGTTCTTCGTGGCGGAGAAGACGAGGCAGTACTTGGCCTCGGTGCCGGAGCCGGTCTTGATGCCGAGCGTGCCGTTCCAGCCGAGCAGGGTGTTGGTGTTCTTCCAGGCCGCCATCGTGCGGGTGGAGCCGGTCTTCGTGACCGTCTTCGCCGTGTACGACTTGGTCTTGACGACGCCCCGGAACGCGGAGGTCTTCATCGCACTGCGCGCGAGCTTCGTCAGGTCCTTCGGCGTCGAGTAGTTGGCGCCATTGCTTATGCCGTCGAACGAGTCGAAGTGCGTGTTCGCCATGCCAAGGGTCCTGGCCATGGTGTTCATCTTGCCGATGAACGACTTCACGCGCGCGGACACCGTCGTGCCGGAGCCGTACTTGTCGGCGAGCGCCATCGCGGCGTCGCAGCCGGACGGCAGCATCATCCCGTACAGCAGCTGACGGACGGTGACCTTGTCGCCGACGATCAGCCGGGCCGACGAAGCGCCCTTGGAGACGATGTAGTCGCTGTACGCCTTCTTGATCGTGACCTTGGCGTCCAGGTTCAGGTTCGACTGCGAGAGCACGACCTTCGCGGTCATGATCTTCGTCGTGGAGGCGGTGAGGCGCTTCGTGTCACCCGCCTTGGTGTAGAGGGTCGTGCCGGTGGCGCTGTTCATCACGAATCCGCCCTTGGCCGTGATGGTGGGCGTCGTGACGGCCTGTGCCGGTGCCGCGGTGAGGGCTCCGGTGGCGAGCATCGCGCCGGTCGTGACGGCGACGGCGACGGCTCTGCGGACACGGATGCCCTTGATGGCGGTTGTCAACTCAAATACCCCGAATACGTCGAATTCCCCTGAAGTGCGGCCGAGTTGGTAGGCAAAGCAGGCAGGCCGCATACGTGTGACACGTAAGTAGCACAGAAGGTTGTGTGGCTTCTGGGACGGGTCTCATCACGTCCGCATGCTGGAATGAGCGACCGCATGCGTACGTGTTGTATCTAAGCTGTGGCCATGCCCTCAGCCCCGCCCGCACCCGTCAAGCAACCACCTGCCGCCGACCGCGTCTACGCCCACGTCAAGCAAGGCGTCCTGGAACGCCGTTATGAGGGCAGCACCCTCCTCACCGAGGGCGAACTCGCCGAGGCCGTCGGGGTCTCCCGCACCCCGGTGCGGGAGGCGTTGCTCCGCCTGGAGGTCGAGGGGCTGATCAGGCTCTACCCGAAGAAGGGCGCGCTGGTCCTGCCCGTCTCGGCCCAGGAGATCGCGGACGTGGTGGAGACACGGCTGCTGGTCGAGGAGCACGCCGCGCGGAAGGCCGTACCCGCGTCGTCGCAGCTCATCGCGCGGCTTGAGGAACTGCTCGCCGAGCAGAAGGCGCACGCCGCCGAGGGTGACCTGGCCGCGGCCGCCGTCACCGACCGCTGCTTCCACGCCGAGATCGTCCGCAGCGGCGGGAACGAGATCCTCTCCCGGCTGTACGACCAGCTGCGCGACCGGCAACTGCGCATGGGCGTCGCCGTGATGCACTCCCACCCCGACCGGATCGCCAAGACACTCGTCGAGCATGAGGAGATTCTCGACGCTCTGCGCTCCGGAGACGCGGAAGCGGCCGTCGGTGTCGTCCACCGGCATGTCGGCTGGTTCTCGCATCTCGCACGGGGTGAGGTCCGTTGAGCGCCGTCGTCCTCCCCGGGGACCCGCCCGGCGGCCGCCGTGCCGTCGCCGTCTGGGGCATAGGTGTCTCCGTCTACTTCGTCGCCGTCATCTTCCGTACGTCGCTGGGGGTCGCCGGCCTCGACGCGGCCGAGCGGTTCGACGTGGGCGCCTCCGCACTGTCCACCTTCTCGATCCTTCAACTGCTGGTGTACGCGGGCATGCAGATACCCGTGGGCCTGCTGGTCGACCGGCTCGGCACGAAGAAGGTGCTGACGATCGGCGTGGTCCTCTTCACGGCCGGGCAACTCGGGTTCGCCTTCTCGTCGTCGTACGGCATGGCCCTCGCCTCGCGTGCGCTGCTCGGCTGCGGTGACGCGATGACGTTCATCAGCGTGCTGCGGCTCGGCACGCGCTGGTTCCCGGCGCGGCGCGGGCCGATGGTGGCGCAGCTCGCCGGGCTGGCCGGCATGGCGGGCAACCTCGTCTCGACGCTGGTGCTCGCCCGGCTGCTGCACGGGGTGGGCTGGACGGCGGCCTTCGCGGGGAGTTCGCTCGCCGGTGTGGTGGTGCTGGTTCTGATGCTGCTCTTCCTCAAGGACCATCCCGAGGGGCATGAGCCGGAGCCCTTCCCGCATCAGGGGGCGGCATACGTACGGCGGCAGATCGCCGCCTCGTGGCGGGAGCCGGGGACGCGGCTGGGGCTGTGGGTGCACTTCACCACACAGTTCCCGGCGATGGTGTTCCTGCTGCTGTGGGGGCTGCCGTTCCTGGTTCAGGCGCAGGGGCTGTCACGGGCGAGTGCCGGGGAACTGCTCACGCTCGTCGTGCTGTCGAACATGCTCGTGGGTCTGGTGTACGGGCAGGTCGTCGCCCGGCATCATGCGGCGCGGCTGCCGCTCGCGCTGGGGACCGTGGGGGCGACGGCGTTGCTGTGGGCGGCGGTGCTGGCGTATCCCGGGGAGCGGGCGCCGATGTGGCTGCTGGTGGTGATGTGCGCGGTGCTCGGGGCGTGCGGGCCCGCGTCGATGATCGGGTTCGATTTCGCGCGGCCGGCGAATCCGCCGGAGCGGCAGGGTACGGCGTCCGGGATCACCAACATGGGGGGCTTCGTCGCCTCGATGACCACGTTGTTCGCGGTCGGGGTGCTGCTGGATGCGACCGGGGACGACTACAGCGTCGCGTTCTCGTCGGTGTTCGTGCTTCAGGTGCTGGGCGTGAGTCAGATTCTGCGGTTGCGGAAGCGGGCGGCCCGGCGGGAGCGGGAGCGGTTGGTGGCGAGCCGGGTGTCGACGGTGCACGTCCCTGCGTGAGGGCGCCCACCACCCGACTCGCTCGGATGAAAGGTTCCCTACTGCGTCACCGTGAAGTTCCGCAGGATCGCCGCCGTCAGTTCCACATCCCCCTCCGCCTTGATGCGGTCGGCGGCCGACTCCAGGGTCACGCGGCCGAATGCCAGGCGGAGGTAGGTCTCCCAGTCGAGGGTGAGGGTGGCGGCGGGGCCGAGGGCGGGGGCCGTTTCGAGGGTGCCGCGGCCCTGGATGTCGACGCGGATGGTGCGCAGGAACTCGATGGGGCCGTGGACGTCGAAGACGATCGCCGAGCTGCGGGGCGCGTTCGCCTTGTTCGCGACGATGTCGGGGAGGGCGGCGAGGAGGACGTCCCGGGCCACGTGTGCGCCGGGTGAGTCGAGGTTGCCGGGGCGGCCGAGGGCGACGCGGAGATCCTGCTCGTGGGCCCACACGTCGAACGCGTGGTTGCGCATGGCCTCTTCGAGCGTGATCTCGGAGCTGAGCGGGCCGCGCACCTTCGTGCCGGGGTCGCGGGACTCGTTCCGCAGCTGGCGGTTGCGGCGGATCGTGACGAGCTCCAGCTCGGACGTCATCTCCGGCCCCGTGTGGTGACGGCGTACGTCGACCTGCATCTCCATGTAGCGCTGGAAGTCGTTGGTGACGTGGTACAGGTCGCGCGGGAGCGTGTGGATGGGGCGCGGGTCGCCGAGCATCTCGCAGTCGAGGCCGATGACATGGGAGGCGACGTCACGGACCGACCAGCCGGGGCACGGTGTGCGCCGGTTCCACTCGCCCTCCACAAGGGGCTGCACCAGCTCGGATATCGCTTCGATGGAGTGGGTCCAGGCGTCGGCGTAGGGCTGGAGAGTGGGATGCAGACTCACGGAACGGGACCCCTCGGCGGTCGGTACAGGGTTGGTGGTGGCGGCGTTGCCAGTGGGAGGTGGCTGCTGTCGGCGGGTGTCTTGAGACGCTAAGTTACGCTGCTGTGAGGCACCCCGGCAGTGCTTTCGTGTGACGATCGTAGGCCGTGTGGACGGCTCGAATGCCAGGACGGTGGTAGCGTGCGCGCCTCATTGCTCCAGATCGCAGTAAACGAGGGCGAATCGACCGAATCGCGCCGACGGCGGGTGGCTTCGCTGGTACGGGAACAGGCCGGGACCGCCGATCTCGTCGTACTGCCGGAGCTGTGGACGACGGGGGCCTTCGCCTACGAGGAGTTCGGCAGCGAGGCCGAGCCGCTCGAAGGGCCGACGTACGAGGTGATGGCGAAGGCCGCGAGCGATGCCGGCGTGTGGCTGCATGCCGGGTCGATTCCGGAGCGGACTGCATCCGACAGCGGCTCCGCAGCGGGTGAGGGGCCGCTCTACAACACCTCTCTCGTCTTCTCCCCCTCCGGTGACCTGGTCGCCGCCTACCGCAAGATCCATCGCTTCGGGTTCGACAAGGGCGAGGCGGTGCTGATGGGCGCGGGCGAGGAACTGGTGACGGTTCGTCTGCCGGAGACGACCGTCGGGGTGGCTACCTGTTACGACCTCCGTTTCCCCGAGTTGTTCCGCGGTCTCGTCGACGCCGGGGCCGAGACCTTTGTCGTCCCGGCGGGCTGGCCGGAGCGCCGCCGGTCGCACTGGACGCTGCTGGCTCAGGCGCGGGCGGTGGAGAACCAGGCGTTCGTACTTGCCTGTGGAACGGCCGGGACGCACGCGGGAGTTCCACAGGCCGGTCACTCGATCGTGGTGGATCCGTGGGGCGAGGTGCTGGCGGAGGCCGGTGCCGGGGAGCAGGTGCTCACGGTGGAGTTCGACCCGGCGAAGGTGGGCGTGACGCGGGAACAGTTCCCGGCGCTGAAGGATCGTGTGCTGGGGCTGGAGCCGCCGCCGCGCAGGTGACCCGGGGTAAAGCCGTCGACGCCTGCATCCACTCCCGCGGGGCAAGCGAGGACGGGGAACCCGATCTACGTACTCGAGCGTTCCTGACCGGCCTCACTGGTGAAGGGGCGGCCGCAACCCGAAATTGCGGCCGTCCCTTCGGCTTTCAACCTATCCCGCCCGCACTGTCACGCCCAGGTGATCAGCCGCTTCGGCTGCTCCAGGATCGCCGCCGTGTCGGCGAGGACCTTGGAGCCCAACTCCCCGTCCACCAATCGGTGGTCGAAGGACAACGCCAGCGTCGTCACCTGGCGCGGCTTCACCTTGCCCTTGTGGACCCAGGGCTGGAGCTTGATCGCGCCGACGGCGAGGATGGCGGACTCGCCGGGGTTGAGGATCGGGGTGCCGGTGTCGACGCCGAAGACGCCGACGTTGGTGATGGTCACCGTGCCGCCCTGCATGGCGGCGGGGGACGTCTTGCCTTCCCTCGCCGTCGTCACCAACTCGCCCAGCTCCTGGGCCAGTTGGGGAAGCGTCTTGTCGTGTGCGTCCTTGATGTTCGGGACGATCAGGCCGCGCGGTGTGGCCGCCGCGATGCCAAGGTTGACGTAGTGCTTCCGGACGATCTCCTGGTTGGCCTCGTCCCAGGACGCGTTCACATCAGGGTTGCGCCTGATCGCGACCAGCAGGGCCTTGGCGATCAGGAGGAGCGGGTTGACCCGCAGGCCCTCCATCTCCTTGTCCTGCTTGAGCTCCTCGACCAGCTTCATCGTGCGCGTCACGTCGATCGTGACGAACTCCGTGACATGCGGCGCCGTGAAGGCCGAGCCGACCATCGCCGCCGCCGTCGCCTTGCGGACGCCCTTGACCGGGATACGGGTCTCGCGCGCCGTGTCGTACGTCGTCATCGGGGTCGGGACCGGGGCTGCCGCCGGCGTCGACGTCACCGGCTCGGGGGCCTTCGGCAGCGCCACCGCCGCGTGTACGTCCTCGCGCGTGATGATGCCTTCCGGGCCGGAAGGGATCACCGTCGCCAGGTCGACGCCCAGGTCCTTGGCCAGCTTGCGCACCGGGGGCTTCGCCAGCGGGCGGTCCAGGGCGGAAGCGGGGGCGGGGGCGGAAGCCGCAGCGGGGGCCGGCACCTCTGGAGCCGCCGGAGCCGGAGCCGCGCCATGGCCGTTCAGCTCGCTCTGGATCGCCGCCGAGGCCGCCTGGACCGGGACCTCCGGGCCCTTGCGGGGGCGGCGCTTGGTGGAGGACGCGGCGACGCCGTAGCCCACCAGCACCGGTGTGCGGCCCGAACCCTCCGGCTTGGGTTCCTCCGCGGGTGCCGCGGGTGCCGCGGGGGCCGCCTCCACCGGGGTCCCGCCCGCCAGGTCCACCGCGATGATCGACGTGCCCACGTCCACCGTCGTGCCTTCGGGGAAGTGGAGTGCGCGGACCACGCCGTCGTACGGGATGGGGAGTTCGACCGCGGCCTTGGCCGTCTCGACCTCGCACACCACCTGGCCGTCCGTCACCGTGTCACCGGGCTGGACGAACCACTTGAGGATCTCGGCCTCGGTGAGTCCCTCGCCCACGTCGGGCATCTTGAACTCGCGCACGGACGCTTCAGTCATCGTCGTCACGCCCCTCTCCTCAGTACGCCAGGGCGCGGTCGACGGCGTCGAGCACCCGGTCCAGGCCCGGCAGGTACTCGTCCTCCAGGCGGGCCGGCGGATACGGGGCGTGGTAGCCGCCGACCCTGAGCACCGGAGCTTCCAGGTGGTAGAAGCAGCGCTCGGTGATCCGGGCGGCGATCTCCGCGCCCGAGCCGAAGAACACCGGCGCCTCGTGGACGACGACCAGGCGGCGGGTCTTCTCGACGGACGTCTGGATCGAGTCGAAGTCCAGCGGAGACACCGAGCGCAGGTCGAGAACCTCAAGGTTCTTGCCCTCCTCGGCGGCCGCGTCGGCGACCTCCTGGCAGAGCTTCACCATCGGGCCGTAGGCGGCAAGGGTCAGGTCCGAGCCCTCGCGCACCACGCGCGCCTTGTGCAGCGGGCCCGGGATGGCCTCACTGTTGACCTCGCTCTTGTCCCAGTAGCGCCGCTTGGGCTCGAAGAAGATCACCGGGTCGTCGCTCTGGATGGCCTGCTGCATCATCCAGTAGGCGTCCGACGCGTTCGAAGGGCTGACCACCTTCAGGCCCGCCACATGCGCGAACAGGGCCTCCGGGGACTCCGAGTGGTGTTCCACCGCGCCGATTCCGCCGCCGTACGGAATGCGGACGACGACCGGGAGCTTGACCTTGCCCAACGCGCGCGCGTGCATCTTGGCGAGCTGGGTGACGATCTGGTCGTACGCCGGGAAGACGAAGCCGTCGAACTGGATCTCCACCACCGGGCGGTAGCCGCGCAGGGCCAGGCCGATCGCCGTGCCGACGATGCCGGACTCGGCGAGCGGGGTGTCGATGACGCGGCTCTCGCCGAAGTCCTTCTGAAGGCCGTCGGTGACCCGGAAGACACCGCCGAGCTTGCCGACGTCCTCGCCCATGATCAGGACCTTGGGGTCGGAATCCAGAGCGCGCCGCAGCGACTCGTTGATCGCCTTGGCCAAAGCCATCTTTTCCGCTGCCATGATCAGGCCCCCTCTCCATCTGCGAACGACGCCTGGTAAGCGGCGAACTGGGCTCGCTCCTCGTCGACGAGCGCATGCCCGTCCGCGTACACGTTCTCGAAGATGGCGAAGTGGTCCGGGTCCGGCATGGCGCGGACCGCTTCGCGCACTCGCCTGCCCAACGCCTCGCTCTCGGCCTCCAGTTCCGCGAAGAATCCCTCGTCCGCGTGGTTTGCGGCCTCGAGATACGCGCGGAGGCGGGTGATCGGGTCCTTGGCCTCCCAGGACTGCCGCTCCTCGTCGCCCCGGTACCGGGTCGGGTCGTCGGAGGTGGTGTGCGCGCCCATGCGGTACGTGTAGGCCTCGACGAGCGTCGGGCCCTCACCGCTGCGGGCCCGCTCCAGCGCCCACTTCGTCACGGCCAGACAGGCCAGCACGTCGTTGCCGTCGACGCGGACGCCCGGGAAGCCGTAGCCCTGTGCGCGCTGGTAGAGCGGCACGCGGGTCTGCTTCTCGGTCGGCTCGGAGATCGCCCACTGGTTGTTCTGGCAGAAGAAGACCACCGGGGCGTTGTAGACCGCGGAGAAGGTGAAGGACTCGGCCACATCGCCCTGGCTGCTGGCGCCGTCGCCGAAGTAGGCGATCACCGCGCTGTCCGCACCGTCCTTGGCCACGCCCATCGCGTAGCCGGTCGCGTGCAGGGTCTGCGAGCCGATGACGATCGTGTAGAGCTGGAAGTTGTTGCTGTTCGGGTCCCAGCCGCCGTTGTTCACGCCGCGGAACATGCCGAGCAGGTTGGCCGGGTCGACGCCGCGGCACCAGGCGACGCCGTGCTCGCGGTAGGTCGGGAAAACGTAGTCGTCCTCGCGGGTGGCCCGGCCGGAGCCGATCTGGGCGGCCTCCTGGCCGAGCAGCGAGGCCCACAGGCCCAGCTCGCCCTGGCGCTGGAGAGAGGTGGCCTCGGCATCGAAGCGACGGGTGAGCACCATGTCGCGGTACAGGCCGCGCAGCTCTTCGGGGGTGATGTCGGCGACGTACGGGTCGTACTCGGCGTTCTTGACGCGCTTGCCCTCGGCGGTCAGCAGTTGAACCAGCTCGGGCTTGGTGCTCGGGGACTTCTTGGTCCCGGCGCTGCGTCGCGGCTTGCGCGCGGCAGTGCTCTCCACGGTCACGTGTGCTCCTCCGTCGGTCCGGCCCCCGGGGTTGCCGGGCAAAGCCAGTGCGGCTCACCTGGTCCGACACCCGTGCACGGGGTGGGTGCCACTCGGCCGGAACAGGCGTGACAGGTGCCCCGGCGAGCGCCCTGCAAGAATCACGTTACCCAGTGCTCCACATTTCTGTGAAACCCCCTTTGACCTGCGATTTTGCTTGGATTTCCAAGTAAATCGAGAAGTACTCGAAGGGGTGCTGGTCACAGCCTTGCAGGAGGCCGGAGCAACGGCACGTTATCCCGCCGACCCGGGCCACCGGAAGGGGTTACGTCTTTGACTTACCCATGCGCGAAGAAGGAAAAATCAGCGCATTCCTCCTCGATGACCATGAGGCCGTCCGGCGAGGCGGGAACGACGGCCGGCGCCACTTCGAGGACGTCCTGTGACCGAAAGCGACCACCGACGACTTGCTGTGACAACGCCCAGCTCACGGGCCCGGATCGTGCCCTAGCATCTGGCGCGTGCCGCGCCCCTGTGTACCACCCCTCATGCTCCACGCGCCCCCGCTGGGCGCCCTGCTCCGCCAGTACGCCGCCGGTTCCGCACTCACCTGTGAGCCCGTCGACCAGGGGCTCCTCAACCGCGGCTACCGGCTCTGCACGAGTCGCGGCCGCTACTTCCTGAAGCACCACTTCGACCCCGAGACCGCCGACCCGACCGCGATCGAACGCCGGCACCGTGCCACCCAGCGCCTCGCCGACCTCGGCGTCCCGGTGGCACCCCCACTCGCCGCGCGCGACGGGCGCACGGTGGCGGTGGTCGGCGGCCACGTCTACGCCCTCCATCCATGGATCGAGGGACGGCACCGGCACGGCGGCCAGCTCAGCACGGAGCAGTGCGGACGGCTGGGGGCGCTGCTCGGAGTGGTGCACGCCAGCCTGGAGCGGGTGATGCCGGCCCACACGCGCAGGCGTACGGAGCCTGCCGAGGGCGCCGACCCCGCCGACACCTTCGCCCTCATCGACGACCTGCTCGCCCGTGTACGCCGCCATCGCCCCGCCGACTCCTTCGACGAGCTGGCCCGGCACCGGCTGCTGGAGCGGCGCGTGCTCCTGGAGCGGCACGCGGACCGGCGTCCGCCGCACGGGGGCTCGGTGGGCTGGGTGCACGGCGACTTCCACCCGTTCAACCTGCTGTACCAGGGGGACGCGCCCGCCGCGATCGTCGACTGGGACCGGCTCGGCGTACAGCCCCGCGCCGAGGAGGCCGTACGCGCCGCCATGATCTTCTTCGTGCGCCCCGCGGGCACGCTCGACCTGTCGAAGGTACGGGCGTACGCGCGCGCGTACCGGCGCACGGCGGGCGCCACGCCCTCCCAGCTCGCGGCGGCCGTGCACCGCGTGTGGTGGGAGCGCCTCAACGACTTCTGGATGCTGCGCTGGCACTACGAGCGCGGCGACACCCGCGCGGATCCCCAGTTCCCGGCCGCTTCGGCGCTCGCGGTGTGGTGGACACGGGAGTACGACGCGGTGTGCGAGGCGTTCAGCGACTGATGTCCGGGGCCCGGCAGAAGCGACCGATGTGCGGGGCCCTGCAAAGCAGCACGCGCGCGTGGAGCCCGTTTCCGGGCCGCACGCGCGCGTGGACGCTGTCTTCTGGCCTGCCGATCAGTTCCCGCCCTCGCCGCCCTCGGTGACGTTGCCGGGGTCCGTCGGCTCCGTCGCCGGGTCGGTCGGCTCCGTCGCCGGATCCGTCGGCTCGGTCGCCGGGTCGGTCGGCTCCGTCGGCTCTTCGGACGGCGTGTAGGAGGGCTCCGAAGAGGTCGTCTCCGACGGTGTGTAGGAAGGCGTGTACGACGGCGTGTAATCCGAACCGCCGCCCGTGTCCGAGCCGGTGTCCGTCTCCGTGTCGGTCGGCTCGTCGGTCACATCGTCACTCGGCGTCTCGCTGGCCTGCTGGTCCTCAGTGGTCTGCGAGGTGGTCGGCGACTCCTTGACACCGCCACTGCCACCGCCGCCGTCGCCGTTGTTCAGCGCCAGCGCGACGCCCGCGGCGATGGCGATCACCGCGAAGACGGCCAGGATCCACAGCTTGCCGCGGCCGTTGCCCTTGTTGCCGCGCCCCTCGAAGCCTCCGTCGTCCCCGCCGCCGTATCCGGCCGGCAGGATCTGCTGCGGGATCTGCGAGGTGCTGGAGCCGTCACCGGGGTGCCCCAGCACGGTCGTGCTCGCGAAGCCCGCCGCAGGGGTCTGCCGACCGTCGTGCAGGGTGACCGGGCCGGTGTTCCAGGTGCCGGTGTGGCCGCCCTGCTCGTACAGCATCTGGAGGCCGTACTGGACGAGCCCGCGCATCTCCTCCGCCGTCTGGAACCGGTCGTCCGGCTCCTTGGCGAGCGAGCGCATGACGAGACCGTCGAGCTCCGGAGGACAGGCGTCGGACGCCTCGGACGGCGGCGTCGGGATGTCCTGAACGTGCTGGTAGACCACCGACAGCGGCGTCTCGCCGGTGAACGGGGGCCGGAGCGCGAGGAGTTCGTAGAGCAGACAGCCCACCGCGTACAGGTCGGAGCGGTGGTCGACGGCCTTGCCGAGCGCCTGCTCCGGGGAGAGGTACTGCGGCGTGCCCATGACCATGCCGGTCTGCGTCATCGTCGACTGCGCACCGTGCAGGGCGCGCGCGATGCCGAAGTCCATCACCTTGACCGCACCGGTGTGCGTGATGATCACGTTCGCCGGCTTGATGTCGCGGTGCACGATGCCGTGCTGGTGCGAGTAGGCGAGCGCCTCCAGGACGCCGGAGACGATGATCAGAGCCTGCTCGGGCCCGGGTGCCTCGGCGTTGATGAGGAGGTCGCGGATCGTCCGCCCCTCGACGATCTCCATCACGATGTACGGCACCGACTGGCCGGCCACGAAGTCCTCGCCGGAGTCGTACACGGCGACGATCGCGTGGTGGTTGAGCCCGGCCACCGACTGGGCCTCGCGCGTGAAGCGTGCCTTGGAGACCGGGTCCTCGGCGAGATCGGAGCGGAGCAGCTTGACCGCGACGGTTCTGCCGAGGCGCACGTCCTCGGCCGCGAACACCTCCGCCATACCGCCCCGGCCGAGTCTGTGGGTGAGCCGGTAGCGGCCGTCACCGACCAACCCGCCGTTACCCCACAGCTCCGGCGCGTCTGACATGCCGCCGCCAGCCGCCTCGGGGTCGGACGGGCCCTGAGCGCGCTGCTGTGCCATCAGTCCTCGCCGTCGTTTCTGCCCGCGGTGCGCGGTGTTGTTACGGTCTCCGTCGGCCACGCTACAGCCTCCGTGCAAGCCTCCGGTCCGGTACGGGCGCCCGTACCGGCATGAGACGGACCGGCCATCAAACCCGTAATCCGGGGTTGTGTGCAAATTCCGTGTACCGCCCGCACACCCCCTGTAACGCTTCCGCGACGCTTCTTTCGCGTACGGTCACGGATCGGGCACCACGCGGTGGGCAAGCTCACTAAAGGAGAACCCGAACGAGCAACGCCGATGGGAAAGGGCCCGGCAGCCTGCGCTGCCGGGCCCTTTGCGTACGGGGTACAGGTCGTACGAATTACAGGTCGTGCGGGGTTACAGGTCGTACGGGGTTACAAGTACGGCCCTCCCGCGTGGCCGCCCGGACCGTCCTCGCCCTGTTCGTGGCCGCCGACGCCCGGCGGGAGGGCGCGGCGCATCTGTTCCAGCTGCGCGCGGGCCGCCATCTGCTGGGCGAACAGAGTGGTCTGGATCCCGTGGAAGAGGCCTTCCAGCCAGCCGACCAACTGGGCCTGCGCGATACGCAGTTCCGCGTCGCTCGGGATCCCGTCGTCAGTGAAGGGCAGCGAGAGCCGCTCCAGTTCCTCCACGAGATCGGGGGCCAGACCGTCCTCCAGCTCCTTCACCGAGCTGGCGTGGATCTCCTTGAGCCGGACCCGGCTCGCCTCGTCCAGGGGAGCCGCGCGGACTTCTTCGAGCAGCTGCTTGATCATGCTGCCGATCCGCATGACCTTGGCCGGCTGCTCGACCATCTCCGTCACGGGAACCTCGCGGGAGTCCTCGTCTCCTCCGCCGCCCAGCGCCATCCCGTCCTGGCCTACGACCAGGATCTGCGGGTTCTCGGACGACCGTTCGTTCCTCGGCATCTCCATGCCGCCATTCTCTCGCACCCGTACACCTCATCACCGTGGTGCCCCCGGTGGCAGCTGATCCACCGTTTTACGGTGCTCCGACTTCGACCCGGTGGCGCAACCCGGAATGCCTGAATGGCCAGCCGATGTGAGGCTTGTTCCGTGACTCCGTGGTGGCGGGTACTTCCGGGGCTGGTGGCGGGGGTGGTCCTGCTGCCGTGCGGGGATGTCTCGTACGGGAGCGTCCAGTCGTACGGGGCTGTCTCGTCGTACGACATCCAGGTCAGCGCCTCCGCCTCACCCTCCGAGGAGCCGTCCCGGGCCGGGAGCCGGGCCGGTGAGGGGCGGGAGCGGCCTGGGCGGCAGGGCGCGGCGGAGCCGGTGGAGGAGGCGACCCGGGCGACCCGGCGGCCTCAGCACCAGCCGACGTCCACCGCCCCGCCGCAGCCCGTGAAGCAGGCTGCGGCGGAGGCCGAGAGCCCCGCAGAACCCGTACTGCGGATCCTGCCGCTAGGCAGCGGCCTGGTCCTCATCGGACTCGGACTGGGGCTCGCATTGCTGGGGCTGCGTCTGCGAAGGCGCTGAGCACCAGCGCCCCAAAGGGGCGCGGGGAACTGCGCGACCAGCCACGACGGCCCCGCAGACGGCCGACGGCCGATCACGGCACCCCGCGGGGCGCCTAGGGGACCGGCCCTAGGCCACGACCAACAGCACCTTTCCGACATGGCCGCTCTCCTCGACCACCCGGTGGGCAGCCGCCGCATCGCTCATCGGGAGCTCCCGGTCCACAACGGGGCGGACATGACCGGCGTCAAGAAGCGGCCAGACATGTTCGCGGACGGCCGCGACAATCGCCGCCTTCTCGCCAAGGGGACGCGCGCGCAGCGAGGTCGCGCTGATCGCGGCGCGCTTGGTGAGGAGGGCGGCGATGTTCAACTCGGCCTTGATGCCACCCTGCATACCGATGATCGCGAGCCGACCGTTGACGGCAAGGGCCTGAACGTTGCGATCAAGATACTTCGCGCCCATGTTGTCGAGGATGACGTCCGCGCCCGCACCGTCGGTGGCCTGCCTGACCTCCTCGACGAAGTCCTGCTCGCGGTAGTTGATCAGAATGTCGGCGCCCAGCTCGGCGCAGCGCTCCAGCTTCTCCTTGGTGCCCGCGGTGACAGCGACCTTGGCACCGACGGCCTTGGCGAGCTGGATCGCCATGGTGCCGATGCCGCTGGAGCCGCCGTGCACGAGGAGGGTCTCGCCGGGACGGAGGTGAGCGATCATGAAGACGTTCGACCAGACCGTGGAGGTCACCTCGGGCAGTGCGGCGGCCTGCTTGAGGTCGAGGCCCTGGGGTACGGGGAGCAGCTGGCCGGCCGGGACGGCGACCTTCTCGGCGTAGCCGCCGCCGGCGAGCAGCGCGCACACCTCGTCGCCGACCGCCCAGCCGGAGACACCGGGGCCGAGCGCGGTGATCCGCCCGGAGCACTCGAGGCCGGGGTAGGGGGATGCGCCAGGCGGCGGGTTGTAGAAGCCCTGGCGTTGCAGGATGTCGGCGCGGTTGACGGCGCCGGCCACCACCTCGACCAGCACCTCGCCCTCGCCGGGGGCGGGATCGGGGACCTCGTTCCACACCAGCGCCTCGGGCCCACCAGGTTCGGGAATCGTGATCGCATGCATGGGCAGGACGCTACTCCCCTGCTCCTCGGGCTCCGGTCCTATGCCGCTAGGTCCTTGGGCGGGACCGTGAAGAAAAACCTGTGCACCACCGATGAGTTTGATGGACGGTAAAGGTCTCCCCATGCGTAACCCACGAACGCGGAAGGAAACCACCATGAGCCAGCAGACCTCAGGCCTGGCCATCGAGACCGCGGGCCTGGTGAAGACGTTCGGCGAGACCAGGGCCGTGGACGGCGTCGACCTCGCCGTCCCCGCCGGCACGGTCTACGGCGTCCTCGGTCCGAACGGCGCCGGAAAGACCACCGCAGTGAAGATGCTCGCCACACTCCTGCGCCCCGACGGCGGCCAGGCCCATGTCTTCGGGCACGATGTCGTGCGCGAAGCCGACGAGGTGCGCAGCCGGGTCAGCCTCACCGGCCAGTACGCGTCCGTGGACGAGGACCTCACCGGCACCGAGAACCTGGTCCTGCTCGGCCGCCTGCTCGGGCACCACAAGAAGGCCGCCCGGGACCGGGCCGCGCAGCTTCTGGAAGCCTTCGGGCTGACGGACGCGGCCGGAAAGCAGGTCAAGAACTACTCGGGCGGCATGCGGCGCCGTATCGACATCGCCGCATCCATCCTGAACACCCCCGAGCTGCTGTTCCTCGACGAGCCGACGACCGGGCTCGACCCACGCAGCCGCAACCAGGTCTGGGACATCGTGCGCGCGGTGGTCGCCCAGGGCACGACGGTGCTGCTGACCACGCAGTATCTGGACGAGGCCGACCAGTTGGCCTCCCGGATCGCCGTCATCGACAAGGGCAAGGTGATCGCGGAGGGCACCAAGGGCGAGCTGAAGGCGTCCGTCGGAGCCGGGTCCGTACATCTGCGCCTGCGTGATCCGGCGCAGCGGCCACAGGCCGAGCAGGTGCTGCGGCTGGCCCTGGACGCGGAGGTGAAACTGGAGCCCGATCCCGTGGCCCTGACCGCACGCGTGGGCGGCGGTGCGGCCAACGGACAGGGCGCGGCCGAGCAGGCGGCCCGGGCACTCTCCGAGCTGGCCCGCGGCGGCATCGTCGTCGACAACTTCTCGCTGGGCCAGCCCAGCCTGGACGAGGTCTTCCTCGCCCTCACCGGCCATGGCACAGGCGCCACCGACGATGCAAAGACGAGCGACGACGTGAAGGACGGGGCAGCAGCATGAGCACCGCGACCACCACCACCGAAGCCAAGGAACTCGCCCCCGTCAGCGCCGAGTCGCTCGCCGAGCTGCTCATCGCCGGCGAACGACCGCCGCGACCCAGCGCCCTGTCGGCCTCCCTCACCTTCGGCTGGCGGGCGATCCTCAAGATCAAGCACGTTCCGGAGCAGCTCTTCGACGTCACCGCGTTCCCGATCATGATGGTGCTGATGTACACGTACCTGTTCGGGGGCGCCCTGGCCGGTTCCCCGAAGGAGTACATCCAGTTCCTGCTGCCCGGCATCCTGGTGATGTCGGTCGTGATGATCACGATGTACACGGGCGTCTCGGTCAACACGGACATCGAGAAGGGTGTCTTCGACCGCTTCCGTACGCTGCCGATCTGGCGGCCGTCGGTGATGGTCGGCTATCTGCTCGGCGACGCCCTGCGCTACACCATCGCGTCCATCGTGATGCTCACCGTCGGCATCATCCTCGGCTACCGGCCGGACAGCGTCGGCGGAGTGCTCGCCGGGATCGCGCTGCTGGTCGCCTTCTCGTTCGCGTTCTCGTGGATCTGGACCATGTTCGGGCTGATGCTGCGCTCCGAGAAGTCGGTGATGGGCGTCAGCATGATGGTGATCTTCCCGCTGACCTTCCTGTCCAACGTCTTCGTCGACCCGAGCACCATGCCGGGCTGGCTCCAGGCCTTCGTCAACAACAGCCCGATCACCCATGTGTCCTCGGCGGTCCGCGGACTGATGGCGGGCGACTGGCCGGCCGACGAGATCGCCTGGTCGCTGGGCTGGGCGGGCCTGTTCGTGCTGGTCTTCGGGCCGATCACGATGCGGCTGTACAACCGCAAGTAGTTCAGTCCTGTAGTTCAGTCCTGAGGCAAGGGGCGGACGTCGGGTGCGATCTGCGTGCCCGGCGTCACCCGCACGATGGTGATCAGCCGGTCCGTCAGCTCCAGCGTCCCGATGGCCGGATCGTCGTATCCGAGCACCCGATGCCCTCGTACGACACTCACCACCAGGTCGTCCGTCTGCCGTGGGCCCTTGCCCACCTCGGCCTTTATGACCGGCCGTTCGACGATGTCGAGCCCGCTGCCCTGCTGGATGAGGTCCTCCATGACCATGCCGGCGGCGGGGCTGAGCACGGAGAGGCCGAGTAGCCGACCGGCCGCGCTGGCGCTGGTGATGACCGCATCGGCGCCGGACTGCTTCAGCAACGGCGCGTTCTCCTCCTCCCGCACCGCGGCCACGATCTTGGCGGCGCGATTGAGCTGCCGGGCCGTCAGTGTGACGAGGACGGCCGTGTCATCACGCTGGGTCGCGATGATGACCTTCCGCGCCTTGTGCACCTCGGCCCGCTTCAGCACGTCGCTGCGTGTCGCATCGCCGACAATTCCCGCATACCCATGGGCTGTCGCGGCGTCGATCGCCTTGGAGCTGGGGTCGACCACGACGACCTGTTCCGCCTTGAGCCCCGACGCACACACGGTCTGGATCGCCGAGCGCCCCTTCGTCCCGAAACCGACGACAACGGTGTGATCGCGCAAGGCGGACCTCCAGCGGGTCAAGCGCCATTCGTCCCGGGTCCGTTCGGTGAGAACCTCGAGCGTGGTGCCGACCAGGATGATCAGAAACATGACGCGCAATGGCGTGATGACGAAGATATTGGTGAGCCGGGCGGCATCGCTGACCGGGGTGATGTCGCCGTATCCGGTGGTGGATAGGGTGACGGTCGCGTAGTACCAGGCGTCGAGGAAGTCGACGGAGCCGTCGGAGTTGTCGTTGTAGCCGTCGTGGTCGGCGTAGACGATGAGCGCGGTCACCACGAGGACCAGCAGGGCGATCGACAGCCGTTTTGCGACCTGCCGGAAGGGGTGCTCGACCACCTTCCGCGGGAGTTTCACCCGATGGGTTGTGAGATGTTCACCCGCCTCGCGGGCGATCACATCATGGCCCGGTTGTTTCACGTGAAACACACCTCGATACCGGCGAACGCCCACGGCAGATCAAGGAGTTCGACCTCCTGACCCGGCCGGGCACCGCCCGGTGGTACGACGGCCAGCGCGTCGGCCGCCGCGATGCCCCGCAGCATGGCCGGACCGTTGTAGTGCAGCGGCACGGCACTGTCGACGCGCAGCGATACCGGGACGAGCCGGGTGTCGTACGGATGCCCGTGCGCCGCGTCCTGGAGCGGCAGCGCGAGCGGCTCGGGGGCCGGACGGGCGGCGAGGGTACGCAGCAGCGGTTCGGCGAGAGTGAGCAGGCCGGAGACGGCGGCGAGGGGGTTGCCGGGCAGGCCGACGAGGTGCTGGTTCTCCTTGGTGCGGGCCAGCAGCATGGGGTGGCCGGGGCGCACCTTGACGCCGTTGACCAGCAGCTCCGCGCCGATGCGATCCAGGGTGGGATGGACGTGGTCGACGGGCCCGGAAGCGGTGCCGCCCGTGGTGACGATGAGGTCGACGTCGGAGGTGGTGAGCGCCTTGCGCAGGGCCTTGGCGTCATCGCCGAGCCGGCGCACCCCGATGACCTCGGCGCCCAGCGCCCTTAGCCAGGACGGCAGCATCGGGCCGAGCGCGTCCCGGATCAGTCCGTCGTGCGGCAGCCCTTCGGTGAGCAACTCGTCGCCGAGGACGAGGATTTCGACGCGTGGGCGGGGGACTGCGGTGACGGTGTCGTATCCGGCGGCCGCGGCGAGTCCGATCACCGCCGGGGTCACCAGAGTGCCGACGGGGAGGAGTTGGTCGCCGCTACGGCATTCCTGGCCGCGTGGGCGGATGTCCTGGCCGTGGCCCACCTCGCGGGTGGCGTGCAGGCGGCCCTGGGCGTCGCTGCGGCCGTGCTCGCTGCGGATGACGGCGGTGGTGTCGAGGGGGATCCGGGCGCCGGTGGCGATACGGACGGCCTCGCCGTCGGTGAGCGTTTCGGGCTCGGCGTGCCCGGCCAGCACACCCTCGTCCCGTACGTCCCAGGGTCCCGGTCCGGCGACCGCCCAGCCGTCCATCGCGGAGGTGTCGAAGGAGGGCAGGTCGGTGAGGGCGGTGAGGGGAGCGGCCAGGGTGAGGCCGAGTGCGGCGTCGAGTGTGGCGGAGACGGGGGCCCGGCGGGCACCCGAGCGGCCCGCGCGTTCGGCGATCGTCCGGGCCTCGGGCCAGGGGGTGGCCTGGTGGCGGGGGTGTGCCGGGGGTTCGGGGGCGCTGTGCGGGGCGGGCACGGCGTTGTCCTCCCCGCCGCTGTCCTGCTTCACGAGGGCCAGCACCTCCTCGACGTCGAAGTCCTCGGCGTCGTCGCCGGCCCGGACGGCGCGGGCGGTCATCCGGCGTCCGGGGCGCTGTCGGGCTTGGCGGCGCCCTTCTCGGCGTCCGTCTCGGCCTCTTCGGCCCAGCGCAGCGCCAGCGCGGCGGCCTTTCGGGCGGCCTCCGCGACGGCTTCGGGGCCGCCCCCGGCCTGTGCGGCCGCGTAGCCGACGAGGAAGGTGGTCAGCGGAGCCGCGGGCCTGGCCACTCCGTGGGCGGCGTCGCGCGCGAGGTCGAGCAGGACACCGGTGTCGACGTCGAGATCGAGGCCCAGCTCGTCCTTGGCTGCGGAAATCCATTCATCCAACACGTGACCATGCTCCCTGATACGTGCCCTGGCAGTGGCGATGTCGTCCCAGGTGTCGCAGTCGAAGGACGCGACGGGGTCGGGGACGCGGGTGAGGCCCAGCCCGGCGGTCAGCCGGCGCAGGGGGAGGCCGGTGAGGCCGCCGTGCTCCTGAGTGAGCACGGCCAGCTCCCGGCGCAGCGCCTGCGCGCGGTACGCGGCCACCAGCGGCTGGTCGCGGCCGTCGGGGTCGGTCAGGACCGCGCCGTCGGCGGTGCCGTCCCACACCGTTGTCAGCAGCCGCCCGACCGTCCGCTCGCCGAGGAACGGCAGGTCGGCGGAGAGTACGACGACGTACGGGGCCGTGGTGTGCCGGAGCCCGGCGTCGAGCGCGGCAACGGGTCCGCCGCCGGGCGGTTCCTCGTGGGCCCAGGTCACGGGCCGCGCGGTGAGCCTGGGATCGGCGACGACGACGGTGGTCCGCGCCCCGGCGCAGGCGGTCAGCACCCGGTCGAGCAGCGCCCGCCCGCCGACCCGCACGCCGGGTTTGTCCACACCGCCGAGCCGGCGGGCGGCGCCGCCGGCGAGAACGACGGCGTCGTACACGGCGCCGGGATCGCTGGAAGGCTCGTACGCGGTCACTCCCCGAGTATGCGTGCCGTCATGATCGGAGGGAACGTCCGCGTGCCGTTGGCACATGGTGCGCAGCGGCGCCGGGCCGGTGTCACAGGGTGCGCAGCAGCACCGCCGGCTGTTCCACGCAGTCCGCCACATACCGCAGGAAGCCGCCGGCCGTGCCGCCGTCGCACACCCGGTGGTCGAAGGTGAGCGAGAGCTGGACGACCTGCCGCACGGCCAGCTCGCCCTGGTGGACCCAGGGCTTGGGGACGATACGGCCGACGCCGAGCATGGCCGCCTCTGGGTGGTTGATGATCGGCGTGGAGCCGTCGACGCCGAACACTCCGTAGTTGTTCAACGTGAAGGTGCCACCCGTGAGTTCCGCTGGGGTCAGCTTCCCCGTCCGGGCCACCTCGGTCAGCCGGGCGAACTCCGCCGTCAGCGACTCGGCGTTCCGCGCGTGCGCGTCCCGTACGACGGGCACGACGAGCCCGCGCTCGGTCTGCGCGGCGAAGCCGAGGTGGACGTGGTCGAGCTGGACGACCTCCCTGGCCTTGAGGTCGACGGTGGAGTTGAGCTCCGGGAACCGGGCGAGGGCGGCGGTGCAGATGCGTGCCAGCAGGGCGAGGAGGGAGATCTTCGTCCCCCCGGTGCTGGAGGCCTGGGGGTGTCCCCCGGAAAAGCGCTGCATCGCCTCGCGCGCCCGCATCAGCTCCGTCGCGTCGGCGTCCACCCAGCAGGTCGCGTCCGGTATCTCACGCCGGCTCCGGGACAGCTTGTCGGCGACGGCGCCCCGGACGCCCTTCAGGGGGATACGGGTGCCGCCGGGTGCGGAAGCGGCCGGGGACCCGGAGGGTGCGTGCGCCACACGGGCGACCAGGGACTCGGCGGGTGTGGGAGCGAGCGGGGTGACCGGGGCGAGCGGGGACTCGGCGGCTGGGGCGGGCGGCACGGCTGTGGATTGCGGCAGTCGGGCGTGCGACGTGGCGGCTGCCCGCAGCGCGTACTCCACGTCGGCCCGCAGGATCAGACCGTCCGGTCCGGAGCCCGTCAACTCCCGTAGATCCAGCCCGTTCTCCCGGGCGAGCCGCCGCACCAGGGGCGAGATCACGGGGACGGGGCCGTCGGCACGGTGTCCGTTGCCGGACACGGGCCCGGCGTCATTCGCTTCGGGCGTCACCGGTGCCGCAGCCGTACGAGCCGTCGGCTGCACCCTCCGGCGCCGGGCCGGGGCGGCTCCGGTGCCGTACCCCACGAGCACGTTGCCGGAGCCCTCCTGGGCGCGCTCACCAGAGCCCTCGCGCGCGTCCTCGCCGGAGCCCACGCCAGAGCCCTCTGCCGGACCGCCGGAGACCGCCGCTCCCACCGCCACCGTCAACAGCGGTGCCCCCACGGGCAGTTCCGCGCCCTCGTCGCCGAAGCGGGCCGTGACCACGCCGCCGTACGGACAGGGCACCTCGACCATCGCCTTGGCCGTCTCGACCTCGACGACCGGCTGGTCAATGGCGACGACGTCGCCGACCTCGACAAGCCAACGCACGATCTCCGCCTCGGTGAGTCCCTCTCCGAGGTCGGGGAGCTTGAACTCCAACACCTGTGCCATCAGCTCTCGGCCTCCCATTGCAGACGCCCCACAGCGTCCAGGATCCGGTCCACGCCGGGCAGGTGATGCCGCTCCAGCATCGGCGGCGGGTAGGGGATGTCGAACCCGGCCACGCGCAGCACCGGTGCCTCCAGGTAGTGGAAGCAGCGCTCCGTGACACGGGCCGCGATCTCCCCGCCCGGGCCGCCGAACCCGCCCGACTCGTGTACGACGACCGCGCGCCCGGTCCGCCGTACCGAAGCGGAGACCGTCTCGTCGTCGAACGGCACCAGGGAGCGCAGGTCGACCACTTCGAGGTCCCAGCCCTCGGCCCGCGCCGCCTCGGCGGCTTCGATGCAGACGGGTACGGACGGCCCGTACGTGATGAGCGTGGCGCTCCGGCCCGAGCGCCGCACCACCGCGCGGCCTATCGGTTCAACGGCCGTCGGCTCCTCGGGGTTCCAGGAATCCTTCGACCAGTACAGACGCTTGGGTTCGAGGAAGACGACCGGGTCGTCGGAGGCGATCGCGGCGCGCAGCAGGCCGTAGGCGTCGGCGACGGTGGCGGGCGTGACGACATGGAGCCCCGGAGTCGCCATGTAGTACGCCTCGGAGGAGTCGCTGTGGTGCTCGACGCCGCCGATGCCGCCACCGTAGGGGACACGGATGGTGATCGGCAGCGGCATCATCCCGCGCGTGCGGTTGCGCATCTTCGACACATGGCTGATGAGCTGCTCGAACGCGGGGTAGGCGAAGGCGTCGAACTGCATCTCCACGACCGGCCTGAGGCCGTACATCGCCATGCCGACCGCCGTGCCGAGGATGCCCGCCTCCGCCAGGGGTGTGTCCGTGCACCGGTCCTCGCCGAACTCCTTGGCGAGTCCGTCGGTGACCCGGAAGACACCGCCGAGGGCGCCGACGTCCTCGCCCATGACGTGCACGGCGGGGTCGGCGGCCAGGGCGTCGCGCAGCGCGCGCGTGAGGGCCTGCGCCATGGTGGCCGGTTTGAGGGCGACGGTGGTCATCAGTGCGCCCCTTCCCGCTCTGCCTCCAGCTCCGCCGCCACCTGGGCCCGCTGCTCGCGCAGTTGGGGGGTGGGCTCGGCGTACACGTGGGCGAACAGGTCCATGGGGTCGAGCACCGGGTCCTGGTTCATGTGCTCACGCAGGTCGGCGGCGAGCCGCTCGGCGTCCTCGCGCGCGTGCCGGATGCCGTCGTCGTCGATCAGGCCCCGTTTGGTCAACTCCCGCTCCAGGAGGGCGATCGGGTCGTGGGCCCGCCAGGTCTCGACCTCGGCGTCGGCCCGGTAGCGCTTGTCGTCGTCGGCGTTCGTGTGGGCCTCGATGCGGTACGTCACGGCCTCGACCAGCGTGGGGCCGCCGCCCGCCCGCGCGTGCCGTATGGCGTCGCCGAGGACCTCGTGCACGGCGGCCGCGTCATTGCCGTCGACCAGGCGGCCGGGCATGCCGTAGCCGACGGCCTTGTGGGCCAGCGACGGGGCCGCGGTCTGCTTGGCGAGCGGGACGGAGATCGCGAAGCCGTTGTTCTGGACCAGGAAGACGACCGGGGCCTGCCATACGGCGGCGAAGTTCAGCGCCTCGTGGAAGTCGCCCTCGCTGGTGCCGCCGTCGCCAACCAGGGCGAGCGCGACCACGTCGTCGCCCTTGAGGCGGGCGGCGTGCGCAAGGCCCACGGCGTGCGGAAGCTGGGTGGCGAGCGGGGTGCACAGGGGGGCGACGCGGTGCTCGTGCGGGTCGTATCCGGTGTGCCAGTCGCCGCGCAGGAGGGTAAGAGCCTGGACGGGGTCCACGCCGCGGGCGACGGCGGCCAGCGTGTCGCGGTAGCTCGGGAAGAGCCAGTCGCGCTCCTCCAGGGCCAGGGCGGCGGCCACCTCGCAGGCCTCCTGGCCGGTGCTGGAGGGGTAGACGGCGAGGCGGCCCTGCTTGGTGAGGGCGGTGGCCTGCGCGTTGTACCGGCGGCCGCGCACCAGATGGGCGTAGAGCCGGCGCAGCAGTGCGGGGTCGGCCTTCGCGGCGGCGTCCGTGCCGAGCACACGGTACGGCTCCGCGTCGGGCAACAGCGGCGCGGGGTCCATACGGGGCTGCCAGGCGGGCGGCGGCGTTGGCCGATATGCGCCCTGCTGCTCCATGACCGTCATGACGGCACCTCCTCGTGGGAGTGGCTTGGAGAGGCGCGTCGGCTGTGATGCGCCTCACCTACCGATTGTTCGGTCGACGGCACATTTTGGCTACAGGCACCTTCAGGCTGTGGACAAACGGTTCTCCACAGCCTGAAATGAACGCAGTACGTCCATGGTAGAGAGGCGGGGGGACATGGCACCTGAACAAATGGCCGAGGGTCCCGAGAGCACCGGCGCCCTGCCGCCGCCGCGGCCCCTGGACGCCATTGATCAGGACATCCTTCAGATTCTCCAGGCCGACGGCCGTGCCTCGATACGGTCGGTCGCCGAACGGGTCCATGTCTCGCGCGCCAACGCCTACGCGCGGATCAACCGCCTCATCGAGGACGGCGTCATCCGCGGCTTCGGGGCCCGCGTCGACCACCAGCGCGCGGGCCAGGGCACCTCGGCGTACATCACCCTGAAGATCGTCCAGAACACCTGGCGCACGGTGCGCGAGCAGCTGAGGCAGCTCCCCGGGGCTGCCCACATCGCCCTGGTGGGCGGCGACTTCGACGTCCTGCTCCTGGTGCACACGCCCGACAACAGGGCGCTGCGCGAGCTGGTGCTGACCCGGCTCCAGGCGATCCCCGAGGTGCTCAGCACCCGCACGCTGCTGGTGTTCGAGGAGGAGGACCTGGAGCCGCAGGGCTGACCCCCGGGGCCCGGCCTGGAGGCGCAAGGCCGATCCAGGGCACGCCTAGGAGGCCTTGCGCAGTCCCCCGAACACCAGCTGCGCCACCGCGTCGGCCACTTCGCGCTCGTTCATGCCGCGCCCGTCCGGCCGGTACCACTCGACGATCGAGTTGATCATCCCGAAGACCAGCCGGGTCGCGAGGCGCACCTCCACGTCACCGCGCACGTCCCCGTCGTCGGCGGCGGCCTTCAGCAGCTCGGCGACCCGGTGATCGAAGTCCCGGCGCTGGTCCAGGGCCCACCGCTCGGTGTCCGTGTTGCCCCGCACACGCAGCAGCAGCGTCACATACGGCAGTTCGCCGATCAGCACCTCGACCATGCGCCGGACCACGTACTGAAGGCGCTCGGCGGCACGCCCCACGCGCGCGTGCTCCTCGTCGAGGATCCCGAAGAGCCCGTCCAGCGCCCGGCTCACGGCACGGCGCAGCAGCTCCTCCTTGCCGGCCACGTGGTGGTATATCGACGACTTGGAGATACCGGCCGCCCTGGACAGGTGCTCCATGGAGGTGCCGTCGTAGCCACGCTCGTTGAAGACCTGCACGGCGACGGAGAGCAGGGTCTCCGGGGTGTACGTGTCCCGCTTGGCGGTGGTCATGACGTGCTGCCCTCCCGCTTGTCGGAGGCGTACGCGTGACGGTAGAGCGCGAGCGAGGGCGCGTAACGCCCCGAGGGTTCGCGCAGGTGCAGATCGTCGAGGAGGGCGTACGCCCAGTTGCGGCCCAGCTTGCGGCTCCATTCGAAGGGGCCGAGCGGGTAGTTGACGCCCAGCCGCATCGCGGTGTCGATGTCCTCCTCGGTGGCCACACCCTTGGCGACGGCGTCGTGTGCCAGGTCGACGATCCGCGCGACCGTGCGGGCGACGATCATGCCGGGCACGTCTCCGATGACGCTGACGTCCTTGCCGAGCGCCTGGAAGAGACCGATCGCCTCGGTGAGGGTCTGCGAGGTGGTGTCCTGGGAGGCGGACAGGGCGATACGGGTGGCCCTGCGGTAGTCGAGCGCGAGGTCGAAGTAGACGACGTCCCGGAACTCCACGGAGGTCTGGCCGTCCGCGAGCGCCAGTTGCCCGCCACTCGGCAGCACCAGCCGGGTGCCGTGGTCCTCTTCCTCCTCGCGGACGGGGATGCCCGCCTCGCGTACCAGCGCGAGGAGTTCGGCGGCGGGGCCCAGGTCGCCCTCGACGACGACGTACGCGGGCTGCTGGGCCCGTTCCGCGGTGTGCGGCTCCGAGGGCTCGGCGCCCTCCCGGTAGTCGTACCAGCCCTGTCCGGTCTTGCGGCCGAACCGGCCCGACTCGACCAGCCGCCGCTGCGCGAGCGACGGCGTGAAGCGCACGTCCTGGAAGAAGGACTGCCACACGGAGTGCGTGACCGACTCGTTGACGTCCTGGCCGATGAGGTCGGTCAGCTCGAAGGCGCCCATCCGGAAACCGCCGGACTCGCGCAGGATCGCGTCGATGGTGGCGGGGTCGGCGCCCTGGGCCTCGTAGACCGCGAAGGCTTCGGCGTAGAAGGGCCGCGCGATGCGGTTGACGATGAAGCCGGGGGTGTCGGCGCAGGCGACCGGTGTCTTGCCCCAGGCGCGTGCCGTCTCGTACGCGCGCGTGGCCATCGTGACGTCGGTGGCGTGCCCGGAGACGACCTCGACCAGCGGCAGCAGCGGTGCGGGGTTGAAGAAGTGCAGGCCGACGAAGCGGCCGGGGTCGCCGAGCGCGGCGCCGATGGCCGTCACCGACAGGGACGAGGTGTTGGTGACGAGCAGACAGTCCGCGCCGACGATGCCCTCCAGTTCGCGCAGCAGTTCCTGCTTGACGTCGAGCCGCTCCAGGACGGCCTCGGCGACCAGGGCACAGTCCGCGAGGTCGGCGAGGTTCTCGGCGGGCAGGAGACGCGCGCGTGCCGCGTCCCGGTCGGCGGCGGTGAGCCGGTCCTTCTCGACGAGCCGGTCGAGGCGGGCGCCGATTGCGGCGGCCGCCTCCTGGGCGCGTCCGGGGACGGTGTCGTACAGCCGCACGGGATGGCCGGCGACCAACGCGACCTGGGCGATGCCCTGGCCCATGGTGCCGGTGCCGACGACGGCCACGGGGCTGCTTAGGTCGAGTGCTGTCATGTGCGCGATCCTCCCGCACGGGGTTTTCCACAGATGCGGCGGACCCCCTTGTCCCGACCGATCGTTCGGTTACTCTAACTCTGTCTGGCTGTTTCTGCCCATGTCTCTGCCCAGGTCATGAGCTCAAAGACGAGTTCTTGAGACGAGGAGTTGGTCCTGCATGGCCGCCGCACTCACCACGCACCAGCTGATCGCCACCCACCGGCCCACCCTCGATCAGGCGCTGGAAGCGATCCGCACACGCGCGTACTGGTCTCCGCACCCCGAGCATCCCAAGGCCTACGGCGAGCAGGGCAGCCTGGACGCGGCGGCGGGCAAGGCCGCCTTCGACGCCCTCCTGGGCACCCGCCTCGACCTCGGCCAGCCCGGCACGGACGACTTCACGGGCGGCGAAGTCTCGCCGTACGGCATCGAGCTGGGCGTCACCTACCCGCACGCGGACCTGGACGTCCTGCTGCCCGCGATGAAGGCCGGACAGCGCGCATGGCGCGACGCCGGCGCGGAGATCCGGGCCGTGGTCTGTCTCGAAATCCTCAAGCGCATCAGCGACCGGACGCACGAGTTCGCGCACGCGGTCATGCACACCTCCGGCCAGGCCTTCATGATGGCGTTCCAGGCGGGCGGCCCGCACGCGCAGGACCGCGGCCTGGAGGCGGTGACGTACGCGTATGTGGAGCAGGTCCGCACCCCCGACACCGCGGAGTGGACCAAGCCCCAGGGCAAGCGCGACCCGCTCGCGCTCACCAAGCAGTTCACGTCGGTCCCGCGTGGGATCGCCCTCATGATCGGCTGCAACACCTTCCCGACGTGGAACGGCTATCCGGGCCTGTTCGCCTCCCTGGCCACCGGGAACGCGGTCCTGGTCAAGCCCCACCCGCGCGCGGTGCTGCCCCTCGCGCTCACCGTGCAGGTCGCGCGCCAGGTGCTGGCCGAGGCCGGCTTCGACCCGAACCTGGTGGCGCTGGCCGCCGAGCGCCCGGGCGAGGGCATCGCCAAGACCCTGGCCGTGCGCCCCGAGATCCGGATCATCGACTACACCGGTTCGACCGCCTTCGGTGACTGGCTGGAGGCCAACGCCCGCCAGGCGCAGGTCTACACGGAGAAGGCGGGCGTCAACACGGTGCTCGTGGAGTCGACCGGCAACTACAAGGGGATGCTGTCCAACCTGGCGTTCTCGCTGTCCCTGTACAGCGGCCAGATGTGCACCACCCCGCAGAACCTGCTCATCCCGCGCGACGGTATCCGTACCGAGGAGGGCCCCCGGACCTTCGACGAGGTCGTCGCCGACCTCGCCCGCTCGGTCGACGGCCTGCTCGGCGACGACGCGCGCGCGAACGGTTTGCTGGGCGCGATCGTCAATCCGGACGTGAAGGCTCGTCTGGAGGCCGCGGCCGGGCTGGGCGAAGTCGCCCTCGCCTCACGGGAGATCGCCAACCCGGAGTTCCCTGGCGCGGTGGTCCGTACCCCGGTGATCGTCAAGTTGGACGGGGCCAAGCCGGATGACGAGGCCGCCTACATGAGCGAGTGCTTCGGGCCCGTCTCCTTCGCCGTCGCCGTCGACTCCGCGTCCGACGCGGTGGAGCTGCTGCGGCGGACGATCCGCGAGAAGGGTGCGATGACGGTCGGTGCGTACACCATCGACGAGGAAGTGGAGGAGGCTGTCGTCGAGGTCTGCCTTGAGGAGTCGGCCCAGTTGTCGTTGAACCTCACGGGTGGGGTGTACGTCAACCAGACGGCTGCGTTCTCGGACTTCCACGGGTCGGGCGGCAACCCGGCGGCCAACTCTGCGCTGTGCGATGGGGCGTTCGTCGCCAACCGGTTCCGGGTTGTCGAGGTGCGTCGGGAGGCCTAAGAGCTCGGGGCCTGGTGAAGTGCGTGGCTGCGGGCCGTATGTGGCTGGTCGCGCCCACGCGGCGGTAGCCGCATATCGATACAGCCCCGCGCCCCTTAAGGGGCGCTATCCGACCCGGCGCTCCAGTGGTACAGCGTCATCGCCACGCTCGTCGCGAGGTTGTAGCTGGAGACTTGAGGGCGCATCGGCAAGGACAGCAAATGGTCGGTACGCGCGCGTAGTTCGGCCGACAGGCCGCTGCGCTCCGACCCGAAGGCGAGGACGGCGTCGTCCGGGAGCTTCACGCCCCGGATGTCGTCGCCCTCGGGGTCGAGGGCGAAGAGCGGGCCAGGTGGCAGCTCGTCCGGCGGCAGGCGTTCCACCGCGGTCGCGAAGTGCAGGCCCGCCCCGCCGCGTACGACCGTGGGGTGCCACGGGTCGAGGGTGCCGGTGGTGACCACGCCGGTGGCGCCGAATCCGGCGGCGAGGCGGATGACGGCGCCCACGTTGCCGAGGTTGCGCGGGTTGTCGAGGACGACGACGGGCGCGGTGCGGGGAGAGTGCGCCAGCTTCTCGAGGTTGGCGGCACGGGGCGGTCGTACGGCCAGGGCCGCCACGGCGGTCGGATGCGGGCGAGGCACGAGCGACCGGTACGTCGGCTCCGGGACCTCCGTCAGCAGGGCGTCCAGGGTGTCTCGTACGTCCGGCGCCAGCTCGTCGGCGAGGGCGAGCGCGGCTGTCCGGTCGACGGCCACCGCGACCGGGATACCGGCCCCGAAGCGCACCGCGTGCTTGAGAGCGTGAAATCCGTCGAGCAGGACGGAGGCCTCGACGAGCCGGTGCCAGGTGGCCAGGGGGTCGGCGGCGGTCATGCCGTGAAGCCTACGTGCGTGTGCTCGGGGTTCTCCGGGTTCTGGGTGGCGGCCGCGTCCCCGGTCCGCTGCCCCGGCACCTTGGGGCCGCCCTCGCGCCGGAACACGCGTCCACGCGCGCGTGCCGCCCAGCCGCCCAGCCGGCGCAGGAACGACGTCGGCAGGAAGACCGCGTCCGCCGCGATCATCGCCAGCGAGAAGAAGGGCAGTCCGAGGACGACGGCGATCACGGCATGCTCGGTGATCATGGCGGCCAGCAGGATGTTCTTGACCCGCCGGTGGAACAGCGTGAACGGGAAGGCGACCTGGACGGCGACGGTTCCGTAGGTCACGAGCATCACCGCGGTACCGCTGGCCGACAGCAGGTCGGCGAGGGCGGGCCAGGGCGAGAAGTAGTCGAGGTGCAGCGGGTAGTAGACGGCGGTGCCGTCCTGCCAGCGCGAGCCCTGGATCTTGTACCAGCCGGCGGTCGCGTAGATCAGACAGGCCTCGGCCATGATCACGAGCAGGGCGCCGTTGTGCACGATGTTGCCGACCACGTCGAGCAGAATCCGCGGCTCGTCGCTCTTCGCCAGGCGGCCGACGACCCACCACACGGCCAGGGCCACCCACACGCCCCAGAGGATCACCGGCACGGCCGGGTCGCCGTCGAGTTCGCCTCCCGCGGTGACCGCGACCAGCACCAGCCCGAGTGCACCCCACAGGACGGGGCCCACCCGGTCCACCACCCACTCTCCACGCGCGCGTGCCGCACTCGCGCGCCGCTCTCGGCGCTCGTCCAGCGACCACACCTGGCCGCAGCGCGTGAAGACGAGGTAGATGCACATCAGGTGCAGGACGTTGTCGCCGCCGTCGCCCATGAAGATGCTGCGGTTCTGGAGCGAGAGCACGCCGACCATGAAGAGCACGGACATGGTGCGGGTGCGCCAGCCCAGCAGCAACAGGACGCTCGTCAGTACGGCGAGCGCGTAGACGGCCTCGAACCAGACCCCGCTGTCGGACCACATCAGGGCCGTGAAAGCGCCGTTCGTCGAGATCAGCTGCTCGGCGAGGGTGAAGTCCCAGGGACCGTCGGGGCCGTACAGCTCCTGGCGGTGGGGCAACTCCCGCAACAGGAACAGCAGCCAGGTGGCGCTGAACCCGATACGGATCACGGCGGCCTGGTACGGGCCGAGGGCGGCCTCGGTGACACGGGCGATGCCGCCCGAGATCGCCAGCGCGAAGCGGTTCACCGGGCACCCCCCTCGGAGTCGCTGGTCGAAACGGACCACCAGGGCAGTACGCGGTACACCGGCCGGTCCGAGACCTGGTCCGTGCTCCACTCGGGCGGGCGCACATTGGTGGTGCGGGACCGGACCTGGACCCGCTCGATCGTGCCGCCCTGCCCGGCCGCGTCGTCGCGGTCGAGTCGCAGCATCACTGTCCGGCGCAGATAGGTCTCCGAGAGGGCGCCGCGCAGGCCGGACGGGCGGTTCTCTGCGTCGTGCGTGGCGACGAAGAAGTCCCACGCCCGACGCAGTTCGTTCTGCTGGGTGTGGCTGGGCAGCAGATTGCCGTCGATGGCCCGGCCGTCCTGCGCGGACAGGTCGTACCAGCCGCTGGTCCGCCTGCCGCCGTCCGCCGTGCTGATCTGGGCGCGGACCTGGACGGCGATGTTCTGCTGGAGCGGGTTCGGCGCGAAGAGCTTCCAGTTCTGCTCGAACTCCGGGTAGATCCAGTCGTCTATCGCCCGGCCGTGCTGCTTGGTGACCGTGTTCGAGGGCGCGACGTGCAGGAACACCATCCCGATGTGGACACAGACGGCGACGGCGACGCAGGCGAGCGCGATGGCGACGCCGATCTGGTAGCGCAGGGAGAGAGCGGCGACGCCGGTGCGGGGGTCGGCGGCCGGTTCGTCGGAGGCCTGGCGTTCGTCCGGCTCAACCACCCCGTCCGCCCCGTCCGGGGCGTTCGAGCCACCGTCGTACGCGTCCATTCCGCCCCGTTTCCCGATTCCGGTCCGTCTTCCGGCCGCTTGGACGGGAACGGTACTCAGACCCACCCGCCCGGCACACCCCCATCAGTTCTCCCGCCGGTTTTCCACAGAGGATCCCGGCAGGTTATCCACAGCGGTTGACACCTTACGGCGCCCGTCACACCATGGAATCGCACGAACCGAACGATCGGTCGGGAGCAGGCTCCGGACAGAGCCCGAGGTCGAGGGGGCCCCATGGCGACAGCAGCCGCGCAGCAGACGGCCGGCACACAGGTGTACGGCGGACAGGACGACACCGCGGACACGGCGGCGTACGAGCACGCCTTCGACACCGCGGTGGCCGCCGACGAGCGCATCGAGCCGCGCGACTGGATGCCGGACGCCTATCGCGCGACGCTGGTGCGGCAGATCGCCCAGCACGCGCACTCCGAGATCATCGGCATGCAGCCCGAGGCGAACTGGATCACCCGCGCACCCTCACTGCGCCGCAAGGCCATCCTGATGGCCAAGGTCCAGGACGAGGCGGGGCACGGCCTGTATCTCTACAGCGCGGCCGAGACCCTCGGCACCGGCCGCGACGAACTGCTGGACAAGCTTCACACCGGCCGCCAGAAGTACTCCTCGATCTTCAACTACCCGACGCTGACCTGGGCGGACGTCGGCGCGATCGGCTGGCTGGTGGACGGCGCCGCGATCACCAACCAGGTCCCCCTGTGCCGCTGCTCGTACGGCCCGTACGCACGCGCGATGGTCCGCATCTGCAAGGAGGAGTCCTTCCACCAGCGCCAGGGGTACGAACTGCTGCTGGCCCTCAGCCGCGGCACCCCGGAGCAGCACGCGATGGCGCAGGACGCGGTGGACCGCTGGTGGTGGCCGTCCCTGATGATGTTCGGCCCGCCCGACGACGAGTCCGCGCACTCCGCGCAGTCGATGGCATGGAAGATCAAGCGCCATTCGAATGACGAGCTGCGCCAGCGCTTCGTCGACATCTGCGTCCCCCAGGCCGAGTCCCTGGACCTCACACTCCCCGACCCGGACCTGAGGTGGAACGAGGAGCGGGGGCAGCACGACTTCGGCCGGATCGACTGGACGGAGTTCTGGGCGGTCCTCAAGGGCAACGGCCCGTGCAACGAACAGCGGATCACCCAGCGCAGGCAGGCGCACGACGAAGGTGCGTGGGTCCGGGAGGCGGCCGCGGCGTACGCGACCAAGCACGCCGCTCCTGCCCCGCGCACTCATGAGACGGGAGCGGCACACGCATGACGAACACCGACTGGCCCCTGTGGGAGGTCTTCGTGCGCTCCCGCCGCGGCCTCTCGCACACCCACGCCGGCAGCCTGCACGCGCCGGACGCGGAGCTCGCCCTGCGCAACGCGCGTGATCTGTACACCCGGCGCGGCGAGGGTGTCTCGATCTGGGTCGTGCCCTCGTCCGCGATCACGGCGTCCTCGCCGGACGAGAAGGACCCCTTCTTCGAGCCGGCCGCCGACAAGCCGTACCGGCACCCGACGTTCTACGAGATCCCGGAAGGGGTGAAGCACCTGTGACCGTCGCCGTTCCCACCACGGCCGCGCTCGCCCTCGGCGACGACGCGCTGGTGCTCTCGCACCGCCTGGGCGAGTGGGCGGGCCACGCGCCCGTGCTGGAGGAGGAGGTCGCCCTCGCCAACATCGCCCTCGACCTGCTGGGCCAGGCCCGGGTGCTGCTGTCGCTGGCCGGCGACGAGGACGAGCTGGCGTATCTGCGCGAGGAGCGCGCCTTCCGCAACCTCCAGCTGGTCGAGCAGCCGAACGGCGACTTCGCCCACACCATCGTCCGCCAGCTGTACTTCTCCACCTACCAGCACCTGCTGTACGCCCGCCTCGCCACCGCAGAGGGCCCCTTCGCTCCGCTCGCCGCGAAGGCCGTCAAGGAGGTCGCCTACCACCGCGACCACGCCGAGCAGTGGACCCTGCGGCTCGGCGACGGCACGGACGTCAGCCATGAGCGGATGGAGCGCGCGGGTGAGGCGCTGTGGCGGTTCACCGGCGAGATGTTCCGGCCGGTCGAGGGCCTGGACATGGACGCCCAGGAGTTGGAGGCGGCCTGGCTGGAGTCCGTGACGAGCGTCCTGAGCCGGGCCACCCTGACCGTCCCCGAAGGGCCGCGGTCCGGTGCGTGGACGGCCGGGGCGGGCCGTCAGGGCCTGCACACGGAGTCGTTCGGGCGGATGCTCGCCGAGATGCAGCATCTGCACCGCAGTCACCCGGGGGCGTCATGGTGACGGTCACCGCCCTGGAGGCGGAACTCCTCGAGGTCGCCGGGGCGGTGCCCGACCCCGAGCTGCCCGTGCTCACCCTCCTGGAGCTGGGCGTCCTGCGTGCGGTGCGCGTCCGCGGCACGGACTTGGTCGAGGTCGAGCTGACCCCGACGTACACCGGCTGCCCGGCGATCGAGGCAATGTCCCTGGACATAGAGCGGGCGCTGCACGAGCACGGCATACGGGAGGTCTCGGTCCGTACGGTGCTCTCGCCCGCCTGGTCGACGGACGACATCTCGGCCGAAGGGCGCCGCAAGCTACGGGAGTTCGGCATCGCCCCGCCGCGCGTACAGGGGGACACCGGGCCGGTGCCGGTCGCGTTCGGGCCCACCCGCACCCGCGAGACGGACCCCGTCCGCTGCCCGCACTGCGGATCCGCCGACACCGAGCTGCTCAGCCGCTTCTCCTCCACGGCGTGCAAGGCGCTGCGGCGGTGTCGGTCCTGCCTCGAACCGTTCGACCACTTCAAGGAGCTGTGATGGCCCGCTTCCACACGCTCCCCGTAGCCGCGGTCGACCGGCTCACCGACGACTCCGTGGCCCTCACCCTGACCGTGCCCCCGGAGCTGCGGGAGGAGTACCGGTACGCACCGGGCCAGCACCTCGCCCTGCGGCGCAAGGCCGACGGCACGGAGATCCGGCGCACCTACTCGATCTGCTCCCCGGCGCCCGGGCCCGAAGGCCCGCGGACCCTGCGGGTCGGGGTGCGTCTGGTCGAGGGCGGGGCCTTCTCGACGTACGCGCTCAAGGAGATCGACGTCGGCGACGAGCTGGAGGTGATGACCCCGGCCGGCCGTTTCACGCTGGCGCCCGCGCCCGGCCTGTACGCCGCGATCGTCGGCGGCAGTGGCATCACCCCGGTGCTGTCGATCGCCTCGACGCTGCTGGCGCGTGAGCCCGGGGCCCGGTTCTGCCTGATCCGCAGCGACCGTACGTCCGCCTCGACGATGTTCCTTGAGGAGGTCGCCGATCTGAAGGACCGCTACCCGGAGCGGCTGCAGCTGGTGACGGTGCTGTCCCGGGAGGAACAGCAGGCGGGGCTGCCGTCCGGGCGGCTCGACCGGGACCGGCTCACCGGGTTGCTGCCCGCGCTGCTGCCGGTGGAGGACGTGGCCGGCTGGTTCCTGTGCGGACCGTTCGGGCTGGTGCAGGGGGCCGAGCGGGCGCTCCGCGCGCTCGGAGTGGCGCGGACCCGCATCCACGAGGAGATCTTCCACGTGGACCCGCTGACGGCTCCCGCGACTGCGGTCTCGGCCCCGGCACACAGCACCATGACCGCACGCCTCGACGGCCGCGGCGGGACCTGGCCCGTCCAGGACGGCGAGTCCCTGCTGGAGACGGTCCTGCGCAACCGGTCCGACGCGCCTTACGCCTGCAAGGGCGGGGTGTGCGGGACATGCCGGGCGTTTCTGGTCTCCGGCGAGGTGCGGATGGACCGCAACTTCGCGCTGGAGCCGGAGGAGACGGAGGCGGGGTATGTGCTGGCGTGCCAGTCGCATCCGGTGACGGAGAAGGTGGAGCTGGACTTCGACCGCTAGCGCCGTCACCACGCGCCGCCCGGCAGCCTCCCACCCCGCACCACCGCCCGGCAGCTTCCCCACCCGGCACCACCGCCCGGCAGATTCCCCACCCCGCATCACCGCCCGGCGGCTTCCTCACCCGGCATCACCACCTCGCCGTTCCCTCACCCGGAGCCGCCAGGCCGTTCCCTTCTCCTAGAACCTGTTCTATCTTGACGCTCCGTCAGATCAGCGGATCCGCCGGAGGGACAAGGACTGTGGACTTCACCTTCACCGAGGAGCAGCAGGCGGCGGCCGAGGCGGCGCGAGGGGTGTTCGGCGGGGTCGCGCCGGACGCCGTGCCCAGCCCGGCGCTCACCCTGGGCGCCGTGGCCGACGACTTCGACCGGGAGCTGTGGGCCAGGCTCGGCGACGCGGACCTGCTGAGCCTGCTACTCGCCCCGGAGTACGGCGGGGCGGGCCTGGACGCCGTCGCGCTGTGCCTCGTTCTGCGGGAGTCGGCGAAGGTGCTGGCGAGGGTGCCGCTGCTGGAGAGCTGCGCGGCCGCGGCGGCCGTACAGGCTTATGGCGGCGAGGAGTTGAAGTCCGATCTGCTGGCGCGGGCGGGCCATGGCGAGGTGGTCCTGACCGTCGCCGCCGCCGGCCGCACCGGGCACGACTCCGCCGAACTCGCCGTCACCGCACGTCAGGAGGGCGACCACTGGACGCTGGACGGTGTGCAGACCGCGGTGCCGTGGGCGTACAACGCCGACTTCGTCGTCGTACCGGCCCGGACGGACGCCGGCCGGACCGTCCTCGCGCTGGTTCCGCGAGTGCACCAAGGCGTGGTGCTCGCCGAGCAGTTCTCCACGAACGGGGAGCGGTTGGCCGAACTGCACCTGGACTCCGCGCGGATCGCGGCCCGCGACATCATCGAAGCCGACGGCGCCTGGGAGTGGCTGCGCGATCTGCTGGCCACCGGGACCTGCGCGCTGGCCCTCGGGCTCGGCTCCCAGGTGCTGCGGATGACCAGCGAATACACCGGGAAACGGGAGCAGTTCGGGTTCCCGGTGGCCACCTTCCAGGCGGTCGCCGTGCAGGCCGCCGACCGCTACATCGACCTCCGTGCGATGGAGGCCACACTGTGGCAGGCCGCCTGGCGGATCGCGTCGGGGGCGCCGGGCGCGCTGCCCGCCGCCGGAGACGTGGCCGTCGCGAAGATCTGGGCGAGTGACGGCGTACGGCGGATCGTGCAGACCGCACAGCATCTGCACGGCGGATTCGGCGCCGACACCGACTATCCGCTGCACCGGTACCACGCCTGGGCCAAGCACCTTGAGCTGTCGCTCGGCCCGGCGGCGGCACACGAGGAGGCCCTGGGCGATCTGCTGGCCGCCCACCCACTGGGCTGACGGCGCCGCGCGCCTCCCAAGTCGCGGAGCCCCGGTGAAGTCCTGGACGAGTCCCGGACGCGCCTAGAGGACGAACCCGGGCTGCCCCTCGTCCGTGACGACCGGCCGGCCCGCGTGTGCCCACGTCTCCATGCCGCCGTCGACGTTCACGGCATCGATGCCCTGCTGGACGAGGTACATCGTGACCTGGGCCGAACGTCCGCCGGAACGGCAGATCACATGGACCCGGCCGTCCTGCGGAGCCGCCTCGGTCACCTCGCCGTACCGGGCCACGAACTCGCTGATGGGGACATGCAGCGCCCCATCGGCGTGACCCGCCCGCCACTCGTCGTCCTCGCGGACATCCAGCAGGAAGTCGCCGTCCTTGAGGTCACCGACCTCGACCGTGGGCACACCAGCTCCGAAACTCATGTCCCCGACGCTACCGGACCGGCTACCCGGCCCGACGGGGCGAGCGCTCCGCGGGAAGTGCGGCGAGGAGAGGTCGTCGATCGTCTGCGGCCCGGCGGTGGCTGGTCGCGCCCACGCGGCGGAGCCGCATATCGACACAGCCCCGCGCCCCTTTGCGGCGCTGTCGATCCGCAGCCGACGATCCGCAGGCGACTGCACCAAGGCCGGTCAGCGCAGCAGCTCCGCCAGCTGCGCCTCGCGCTCGGCGACCTGGGCCAGAAGCTGTTCGGCGACCTCTTCCAAGAGACGGTCGGGGTCGTCCGGTGCCAGCCGGAGCATGGCGCCGATCGCGCTCTCCTCCAGTTCCCGGGCGACGACGGCGATCAGTTCCTTGCGCTGGGCGAGCCATTCGAGGCGGGCGTAGAGCTCCTCGGCCGGGCTCGGGCGCCGCTCCTCGGGGACCGGTCCTGCGGCCCACTCCGCGGACAGCTCCCGCAGCAGGGCCTCGTCGCCACGGCTGTAGGCGGCGTTGACGCGCGTGATGAACTCCTCACGCCGCTTGCGCTCGCCCTCCTCCTGGGCCAGGTCGGGATGGGCCTTGCGGGCCAGCTCGCGGTAGAGCTTGCGGGCCTCGTCGCTGGGGCGCACCCGCTGCGGGGGGCGTACCGGCTGCTCGGTGAGCATCGCGGCGGCCTCCGGGGACAGTCCGTCCCCGTCCATCCAGCCGTGGAACAGCTCCTCGACACCCGGCATCGGCATGACCCGGGCCCGGGCCTCGTCCGCCTTACGCACGTCCTCGGGGTCGCCGGTACGGGCGGCCACGGCCTCGGCGATCCGCGCGTCCAGCTCGTCGAGCCGGGCGTACATCGGGCCGAGCCTCTGATGGTGCAGCCGCGAGAAGTTCTCCACCTCCACACGGAAGGTCTCCATCGCGATCTCGTACTCGATGAGCGCCTGCTCAGCGGCCAGCACAGCCCGCTCCAGCCGCTCCTCGGGCCGGGGCGCGGCGTCCTCGGAGGAGGCGCCGGCGTCCTGGAGCCCGGGCGCACCGTCCTCGGCCTCGGCCGACGGCACGCCGTCCTCCGGCGTCACCCCGGCCTCTCCTGCGACCCCACCCTGCTCAGCTTCCGACCTCGTCACCCGCCCAGCGTAGGCCACGGCCCGCCCGGCCCGACGGCCTCACCGCGCGCACCGTCCATGGCCCCGCCCACCGAAGGCCAAGCGCAGCGAACGTCCATCGAAAGCCAGGGCCCCGGCGCCCCGCAGAGCCAAGCCCCGCTATGGCCGGACCCGGCGAACGCCCACCGACAACCGAGCCCCGCGGCACCCACCGACAGCCAGGCCCGGCAGAGCACCGGCCGAAACCCGAGCCCCACCAAACGCCGGCCCCGTCACACCCCCGTCTCCGCCGCAACCCGCCCCGACCGCACAGCCGCCACCAGCTCCGCGTGGTCGGCCTCCGTGCGGTCGGCGTAGGCCACGGCGAAGGTGGCCATCGCCTCGTCCAGTTCCTCGTTCTTGCCGCAGTAGCCGGAGATGAGGCGGGGGTCGGCGCTGTGGGAGTGGGCGCGGGCCAGGAGGGCGCCGGTCATACGGGCGTAGTCGTCGATCTGGTCGGTGGAGAGGGCGGCGGGGTCGACGCTGCCCTTGCGGTTGCGGAACTGGCGTACCTGGAAGGGGAGTCCGTCGACCGTCGTCCAGCCCAGCAGGATGTCGCTGACGACCTGCATACGCTTCTGGCCGAGCACCACCCGGCGCCCGTCGTGGCCCACCTTCGGCGCCTCGAACCCCGCTGTCACCAGGTGCGGAACCAGCACGGAGGACCTGGCCTCCTTCACCTGGAGCACCAGCGGCTCGCCACGGTGGTCCAGCAGCAGCACGACGTACGACCGCGTGCCCACACTGCCCGTGCCGACCACGCGGAAGGCCACATCGTGCACCGCGTGCCGGGCCAGGAGGGGAAGGCGGTCCTCGGAGAGCGTCGTCAGATACTCCTCCAGGCCTGCTGCCACCGCCGCCGCCTCCGCGTCCGGCACCTGCCGCAGCACCGGAGGGGCGTCGACGAAGCGCCGCCCGCCGTCCTCGGTCGGCGCCGTCGACCTCTCCGCGAAGCGCCCGCTGGTGTTGGCCCGCGCCTTCTCGGCGACCCGCTCCAGCGTGCCGAGCAGGTCATGGGCGTCAGTGTGGGAGACGAGTTCCTCGTCCGCGATGGCGTTCCACGCGTCCAGGACCGGGAGCCTGGCCAGCAGCCGCATGGTGCGGCGGTAGGCGCCCACCGTGTCGTGCGCGGCCTTGCGGCAGGTGTCCTCGCCGGCGCCCGCCTCACGGGCCGCGAGCACCAGCGAGGCGGCGAGCCGCTTGAGGTCCCACTCCCAGGGGCCGTGGACCGTTTCGTCGAAGTCGTTCAGATCGATGACCAGGCTGCCGCGTGCGTCGCCGTACAGCCCGAAGTTGGCCGCGTGGGCGTCGCCGCAGATCTGGGCGCGGATCCGGGTCATGGGGGTGCGCGCCAGGTCGTAGGCCATCAGGCCCGCGGAGCCGCGCAGGAAGGCGAAGGGGGTCGCGGCCATGCGGCCGATCCGCAGCGGGGTGAGCTCGGGGAGCCGGCCGCGGCTGGACTCCTCGACCGCGCTCACCGCGTCGGGGCGGGAGCCGTCCGCGTCGAGTGCGGCGTGCGTGTTCCGCGGAACCAGCTTCCGCAGCGCCTTCCCCTCTTCCTTGGGCGACTGCGCCCCCGTGGCGGACCACTCGGCGAAGCCCTGCACGCGCGGCAGCCGACGCGCCGCCCGAGCACTCACGGCAGCCCCCTGGGCCACCTCAGCCACTCCCGCATCCACCTGGGTCACACCGACCGCCTCCCCCGTACACGCGTAGACGCGTACACGCACGAACATCAACTCGTGCCGACGGTACAACCGGCAGCCGAAACGCGTCAGACCCTGTGGACAACTCCACCCTGTGGAGGCCCACCGCACGCGGAGCTAACAGCCGCCGTCCCGCCCGCCCTCGGGCAGATGCTTCGCCGCCCAGTCCCCGAGCTCCTGGAGAGCCGGCCTCAGCGCCGCTCCCGCGTCCGTCAGCCGGTACAGAACCCGCAGCGGCGGCCCGTCGTCGACCTCGCGCACGACGAGTCCCGCGGCGCCCAGTTCGGTGAGGCGGTCGGAGAGCATGCGCTCGCTGATCCCGGGGACGGCCCGGCGCAGATCGGCGAAGTGCGCGGGCTGCTCCACCAGCACGGACACGATCGGGCCGGTCCAGCGCTTGCCGAGCAGCAGAAATACACGGCTGATGCCGCCGTCCACCCGCTTGCACGTCGACTCGTCGTGAATCTGCTCACCCGCCATGGCTTCAGGGTACTGCCCTGACAACAAGGGGATGAAAAAAAGTAAGTACCTGTGTTATTCATAGTCGAGTACGAAAACTTAGTTACTGCGCCTTCGTGCGGGCACCCCTCTTTGTCATCCCCGTACGGCCACCCTCTTCTTGGAGACCCCCATGGCCACGCTTCTGCACATCGACTCGTCCGTGTTCCCCCACGGCGCCTCCGCGTCCCGCGCCGTCGCGGACGCCTTCCGCAAGACCTGGGAGGAGCAGCACCCCGAGGGCACGGTGATCTACCGCGACCTCTCCGCGGAGCCCGTCGCGCACATCACCGCCGACGCCCACTCCGCCGGCTTCGCCGACCCGGCCGCGCACAGCCCCGAGCAGGCGGCCGCCTTCGCGGAGCGCCTGACGCTGATCGAGGAGCTGGAGCGGGCGGACGCCGTGCTGATCGGCGCCCCGATGTACAACTTCACGATCCCGTCCACCCTGAAGGCCTGGCTTGACCACGTGATCCTGATGGGCCGCACCGCCGCCAACGAGGACTCGGAGGTCAAGGGCACCCCGGTCACCGTCGTCGCCAGCCGCGGCGGCTCCTACGCCCCGGGCACCCCGCGCGAGGACTCCGAGTACGTGCAGAACTACCTGTCGGCGATCTTCACCGGCCTCCTCGCCATGGACCTCGACTTCATCGTCCCGGAGCTCACCATGGCCCCGCACAACCCTGCGATGGCCGAGCTGGTCCCGCTCTTCGAGGCCTCCCGCGAACGCTCCCTCGATGACGCCGCCGCCAAGGCCAAGAAGCTGGCGCAGCGCTTCGCCGCGTAGGCGCCCCCGAGGGGCGGCCGTGGTGTGATTGTCCTCTCACCTGCGACCCTGCGCCCGACCGTCCGGGAAACGAAAAAGCCCCGCAGGTCCAGGACCTGCGGGGCTTCCGTCTGGTGGGGAACCGACGAAATGCGCTGGTCAGCGGCTACCCGTGAGCAACAGAGATCGTTTCCCGGGGAGAGATTGATCCTTTCCCACCGCGCAGGTCCCACGGGCTCCCGGTCAGGTCAGACGGATGGCCTTCCCGCGCCGACCGCCGCGTTCAGAGCCGCCAGGCAATTGGCGGCTCTGTACGTAGGACGCCTCACCTTGTCGTCGCCTGCTCCCTCTGCGATAGGTGGCATGGCAATCAGAGACCTGCACGGCGAGAACAGTGGGCACCTCCCGGAGTAGGTCGCGTCCGCAATCCGCGACCTGGCCGGCGACACTGCCAGCGCCGATGAAGCCGAGCGTCGTCACGACCGGCTCTCGGTCTGCGGGTGGACGGTGAGCACCGGCTTGCCGGTGGCGCCGCCCGACTCGGCGAGCGCGTGGGCCTTGGCGGCCTCGGTGAGCGGGAAGGTGGCGGCGACGTGCGGGCGCAGCCGCCCGGCCTCGGCGAGAGCGGCGAGGCCGGTCATGCCGGACCGGTCGTGCTCGATGACCAGGTTCTTCGCCCGCACTCCCAACTCGGCGGCGCGCGCGGTCACTTCGTCGAAATCGACGGGCAGGCTGGAGACCAGGATGCCGCCGGGCCTGAGGGAGTCCAGGGCGCGCAGCCGGACCTTGCCGCCGACCACGTCGAGGACCACGTCGATGCCGTGGGCCTCCTTGACGACGTCGGCGGTGCGGTAGTCGATGACCTCGTCCGCACCCAGGCCGCGCACGAGGCCGCACTTGTCGCCGGACGCCGTGCCGATCACGTACGCGCCGCGCGCCTTGGCGACCTGCATCGCGAGGTGCCCGATACCGCCGGCCGCGCCGAGCACCAGCACCCGCTGCCCCGGCCGCAGATCGGCGGTGTCGACCAGCGCCTGCCAGGCGACCAGGCCCGCCATCGGCAGCGCGGCTGCCTCGGCGTGACTCAGCTCCGCGGGCTTGGGCGCGAAGGCGCGGACGGGACCGGTGACGTACTCGGCGTAGGCTCCGGCTCCGTTCGGGTAAGGCAGCATGCCGAACACCTCGTCGCCCACCTCGAAGAGCGAGACGCCCAGCCCGACCGCCTCGACGACACCGGACACGTCCCAGCCGAGCGTGAAGGGCGGCTCGCCCAGGAACAGGCCGAGCCTGCGGTGCTGGCCGTCGGTCGGGTTGACTCCGGCGGCGTGTACGGCGGCAAGGATCTAGCTATCACGCGATGCGCCGACGAAGGTCACCCCGGGCCGCATCCAGGATCTCGTCGGAGAGACCGGGGGCGGACTCGGCGACGGCCCGTGAGAGCAGCAGGGCGCCGACCATCTGGCTGAACGTCGCCAGCGTCAGGGCGCGTACCCGCTGCGGCTCCTCGATCCGGGTCGCGTCCCGCACGATCTGCTCGAGGCGCTCGATGTTCGCAGCCAGGCCTTTCGCGTAGTCACACATGGCGGCCGGGTCGAAGCGGCGCGCGTCGCCGGCGAAGCCTGCGTTCGGGCAGCCGTGCGCTATGTCCGCGCGATGGTCGGGCGAAAGGTAGTAGTCGAACTGGTCCGTGAGCGGGTCGGTGCCCTGCTGCGCCGAAGCGGCAGCGGCGCAGTCGAGGTCGGCGAGCCCGCGTGTCATGGCCCGGGTGACCACCTCGTCCACGAGCGCACCCTTCGAGGTGAAGTGGTTGTAGAACCCGCCCCGGGTCAGCCCCGCGGCTTTCATCAGCTCGACGAGACCGACTGCGTCCACACCACGGTCACGGAACAGCTCCTCGGCGGCGGCGATGATCGCCTCTCGGTTCTCCGCGGCCTTCTCGCGTGTCACACCCACGGCCCCATCCCATCTCGCCCCGTCCCACCGCGTCACCTCGACTTTAGCCCGATGGGATCAATCAGACAATGTCGATCGACATTGACATGCGGACTGGCTGAGCGTAGAACGATGTCAAGCGACATTGTCTTTGCGAGGAGCACTCTCATGTCCCTCATCCCGCCGCAGTCCGCGACCGGTCGGCACCCGCTGTTCGAGCCCTACAAGATGGGCCCGATCGAGCTGCCCAACCGCTTCGTCATGGCCCCGCTCACCCGCATGCGCGCCGACAACCCCCACAGCGCGCCGACCGCGCTGCACGCCGAGTACTACGCCCAGCGAGCCGGCGCCGGCCTCATCATCAGCGAAGCCACCGCGATCAGCCCGGACGGCTTCGGCTGGGCGGGAAGCCCCGGCCTGTGGAGCGCGGAGCAGGTCGCCGGCTGGCGCCAGGTGACCGACGCCGTGCACGCCGCGGGCGGACGGATCATCGCGCAGCTGTGGCACCTGGGAGCGATCTCGCACCCGGACCTGCTGCAGGGGCGCACGCCGATGTCCGCCTCCGCCGTCAACCCGCTCCAGGAGAGCGCTACCGCGGCCGGGCGCGTGCCGACCGTCACCCCGCGCGCCATGACCAAAGCAGAGATCCGCCAGACCGTCGCGGACTACGCGACCGCCGCGCGCAACGCGCACGACGCGGGGTTCGACGGCGTGGAGATCCTGGCCGGCTACCTCTACCTGATCGCCCAGTTCCTCAACCGCTCCACCAACCTGCGCACCGACGAATACGGCGGCAGCCTCGAGAACCGGGCCCGCCTGCTGTTGGAGGTCGTGGAGTCCGTCGCCGAGGCCGTCGGCCCCGAACGGACCGGCATCAAGTTGGGTCCGATGCACGAGACCGGCCCGTTCGAAGCCAACGACGAGACGCTGCCCGTAACCGAGTACGCCGTCGGCCGCCTGAACGACTTCGGCCTGTCCCACCTGCTGATGATGGGCGGCACCCGCGATCTGACCGGTACGCCGCTCCAGGCCCTGGCGGGCGACGGGATGTTCCGCCACTTCCGCCGCCTGTACCGGGGCACGCTCATCGGGACCGTCGACTTCGACCTCGAACGCGCAGGCGCCCTGATCTCCTCCGGCGACGCCGACCTGATCGCTTTCGGCAGGCCGTTCATCTCCAACCCCGACCTTGCCGCCCGCTTCGCCGCCGGCGCCCCGCTCGCCGACATCGACTGGGCCACCGTCTACGGCGGCGGTGCGCGCGGCTACAGCGACTACCCGGCCCTCGAGACCGTCACACAGGGAGCGTCATGACTGTGCCATCACAACTCGACGACGTCTTCAGCGCCTCACTTACAGGCCGGCGGGCGCTGGTCACCGGGGGCTCCAGGGGGATCGGCGCCGGTATTGTCCGCCGGCTCGCGGCCGACGGGGCCGCCGTGGCGTTCACGTACCGAGAGGGCAAGGGTGCCGCGGAAAGCCTCGAGCAGGAGATCACCAGCTCGGGCGGCCACGCCTGGGCGGTCCAGGCCGACAGCGCGGATCCCGCGGCAGTCCGCGCGGCGGTCAAGGGAGCCGTCGAGCGCTTCGGCGGCCTCGAAGTGCTGGTGAACAATGCGGGCGTCTCTCACATGGCACCCGTGGAGGAGTTCCCGCTGGACGAGTTCGACCGGCTTGTCGACGTCAACGTCCGGGCGATCTTCGTGGCGGTCCAGGCCGCCCTGCCGCACCTTGGCGCGGGCGGGCGGATCATCAGCATCGGCAGCGTGCTGGCCGACCGGGCCCCGGTCACCGGTGTCAGCGTCTACTCGCTCACGAAGGCCGCCGTGGCCGGGCTGTCTCGCAGCCTGGCACGGGAACTCGGCCCCCGCGGCATCACCGTCAACACCGTCCAGCCCGGTCCGGTGGAGACCGACTTGAATCCCGACTCCGGCGAGTTCGCCGACGCCATCCGGGCGATGACTGCCGTCGGCCGCTACGCCCAACCCCGCGACATCGCCGATGCCGTGGCGTTCCTGGCCCGAGCTGAGGCCGGGTTCGTGACCGGGGCTTCCTGGAACGTCGACGGCGGCTACGCCCTGTAAGCCTCCGGCGCCAATCATGACCGGCCCGGCCTCTCACGACCGACGGCTCGCAGCGACCATCCCACCAGCACAGACGCCTGCAACGGCTCCGAACCCGCCGGCCGGGCACGCGGGGACAGCCCCGCCTACCCAGCCGGCGGCCAAACCCATTGGAAGAAGTGACGTGGTGACGAACCAGCCAGCCCTGCCCCAACCGCTGGTCTCCACCGACTGGCTCGCAGAACACCTCGGCGACCCGGACCTGCGGATCCTGGACGCGACCGCTCACCTGGAGGGGCCCGAATCCGGCTCCGCCGGGTGGAGTCTGCGCCCCGGGCTGGACAACTACCTCGCCGCACACATCCCGGGCGCGGCGTACGCCGACGTCCTCGGCGAGCTGTCCGAGCCCGACGGGGGCATCGCCAGCAAGCCCTCCCCGGCGCGGTTCGCCGCGGCAGCCGGCCGCCTGGGCCTCGGCCCAGGCAGCCGGGTGGTGGTCTACGCGCTCGAGCCACACTGGGCCACCCGCCTGTGGTGGCTGCTGCGCGCAGGCGGTGTCGACAACGCCGCAGTGCTCGACGGCGGACTGCGCAAGTGGACCGCCGAAAGGCGGCCGACCGCAACCGGCGTGGAAACCTACCCAGCGACCGAATTCGTCGGCGAGCCGCGACCGCGAATGTTCGCCGAACTCGACGAGGTCAAGCGGGTGGTCGACGCCGGTGCCGGCGCGTGCCTGATCAACAGCCTTTCCCCACAGGACCACCACGCGGTCCAGACCGACAACTTCGCCCGTCCCGGCCACATCCCCGGCAGCGTCAACGTGTTCATGGCCCACCTGCTCGACCCGGCCACCGGCACATTCAAGCCGCCCGACCAGCTCCGCGAGATCTTCGCCGACGTGCTGTCCCAACCAGGACGCAAGGTCACCTACTGCGGCGCCGGGATCGCGGCGACCAGCGACGCGTTTGCCCTGATGCTGCTCGGCGAGCCCGACGTCGCGCTCTACGACGGCTCGCTCGAACAGTGGACCAATAACCCCGAACTCCCCCTGGAAGTAGGCTGATTACAGTGAGTATGCGCGTTTTTGTCACCGGCGCGTCCGGATGGATCGGCTCCGCCCTCATCCCCGAACTCATCAGCGCGGGCCACGAAGTCACCGGCCTCGCCCGCTCGGACGCCTCGGCCGCCGCCCTCACCGAGGCCGGGGCCCGAGTACATCGCGGCGATCTCGACGATCTCGACGCTCTGCGCAGCGCGGCCCAGGCGTCGGACGGCGTGATCCACCTCGCCTTCAACGTCGGCCTTGCGCTCTCCGGGAACTTCCAGGGCGCGGTCGACGCGGACCGACGCGCAGTCCAGGCGCTGGGCGAGGCCCTCACCGGTTCCGATCGGCCACTGGTCATGGCCTCCGTGACGCTCGTGCTGGAACCGGGGCGAGTGGGAACCGAAACCGACGCACCCGGTCTCGACCCGGCCGACGCCGTCGGGCCGCGGGCCCGAATCGTCCCGGAGCAGGCCGCGCTGTCGTTCGCTTCGCGCGGCGTCCGCGCGTCGGCCGTGCGCCTTCCCCCGACGGTCTACGGCGACGGGGATCGCGGATTCCTCGCGAGCCAGATCGCCATCGCCCAGGCCAGGGGAGTCTCCGGCTTCCTCGGCGACGGCTCGAACCGCTGGTCGGCCGTGCACCGGCTCGATGCGGCACACGCGTTCCGCCTGGCTCTGGAGAAAGCCCCGGCGGGATCGCTGCTGCACGCGGTCGCGGACGAAGGCGTGCCGACCCGCGCCATCGCCGAGGTGATCGGGCGACACCTCGAACTCCCGGTACGTTCCGTCCCCGCCGGTGACGCGAACGAGCACTTCGGCCCCCTGGCGCCCTTCCTGGCCTTCGACAACCCGGCCTCCAGTGTGCTGACCCGCAAGCTACTGGGCTGGCAGCCGACCCGACCCGGGCTCATCGAGGACCTCGACGAGGGCCACTACTTCCGCAGCCTGCCCACACCGGCAGCCGAACCCAAGGGCCATCACGGAGGAACCTCGTGAACATCGGCGTCACCCTGTCCTCCCTCCAGGCAACCCCAGGCGCCGCCAACGTCGTCGACCGTGCCGTCGATCTCGGCTCCCAGGCCGAGCGCCTCGGACTCGACTCGGTGTGGTTCCCGCAGCTGGGCGGCTACGACGCGATCGCGGTGGCCTCCGCGGTGGGCCGCGCCGTACCCCGTATCCGCGTCGGCCCCGCCGTGGTTCCGATCTTCCCCAGGCATCCGCAGCTACTCGCGTCCGCGGCCAAGACCGCACAAGCCGCCACCACCGGCCGGTTTCAACTGGGCATCGGGCTGGGCGCCAAGCACGTGCTGGAACCCGCCTACGGCCTGCCCTACCCACCACCGATCACCCACCTCCGCGAGTACCTCAGCGCGCTACGGCCGCTGCTCGCAGGCGCGGACACCGGCTTCACCGGCGCCACCGTGACCTCGCACCCGTTCGGCCCCACAGCAGTGCCTGGCGCAGAGCAGCCCATCCCCGTGGTGGTGGCCGCGATGGGACCACAGGCGCTGCGAGTCACCGGCGAACTCGCGGACGGCACCGTCACGTTCCTGGCCGGCCCGCGCGCGCTGGAGCAACACATCGTCCCCGCGCTCACGAAGGCCGCTGTCGACGCGGGCCGCCCGCCACCCCGGATCATCGTCACCGTACTCGCCGTGGTCACCGACCAGGCCGAGCAGGTGACCGCTTCCGCGACCGAGCAGCTGGCCTTCTACGAAACGATCCCCTCCCACCAGCGGGTTTTCTCCTGGGAAGGCGTGGACAGGGCCGCGGAGTTGGTCGTGGCCGGCGACGAGGACACCGTGGCCGCCGGGCTGCGCCGCTACCTCGATGCGGGCGCCACCGAAATCACGCTCTACCTCACCGAATTGGCCGGGGAGGCGGACCGGGAGCGCACCTGGCGCCTCGCCGGAGAGCTGGCCGACTGACGAGGAGCCGTCCTCGCCGGCCTGCGCCGGCGAGGGCAGGGGTGGCCGCAGCACAACCGGACGACGACGCGGTTCCCCTCGATCCGACAGCAGCAGGCCACAGGCCATTGACCAACCGCCCCGGCCCCTGGAGGAATCATGAACGACAAATGGACCGCCAGCGACGTTCCCGGCCAGTCCGGCCGTGTCGCCGTGGTCACCGGCTCCAATACCGGCATCGGATTCGACACCGCCCAGGTCCTCGCCGCGCACGGCGCGACGGTGGTGCTCGCGGTGCGGAGCACGGACAAGGGCCACCAGGCCGCCGCCCGGATCGCCGCAGCCGTTCCCCAGGCGGATGTCACCGTGCAGCCCCTCGACCTGACCTCGCTCGATTCCGTACGCGCCGCGGCTGACACGCTGCGAGCCACGTACCCCACGATCGACCTGCTGATCAACAACGCCGGGGTGATGTACACGCCCAAGAGCACCACCCGCGACGGCTTCGAGCTGCAGTTCGGCACCAACCACCTCGGCCACTTCGCACTGACCGGCTTGCTGCTGGAGCGAATGCTGCCGGTCGCCGGCTCCCGGGTGGTGACTGTCAGCAGCATCGTCCACCGTGTCCAGGCCGACGTCGACCTGGAGGACCTCCAGTGGGAACGCCGGACCTACAGCCGGGGAGGTGCCTACGGTCAGTCGAAGCTGGCGAACCTGCTGTTCACCTACGAACTCCAGCGCCGGCTCGCCGGCAAGGGCTCGACCATCGCCGTCGCCGCCCACCCGGGCATCGCGGACACAGACCTGATGCGCAACTCACCTCTGCCCGTCCGCGCGCTGGCCGCCGTGATCCGTCCGTGGCTGTTGCAGACCGCGGAGCGCGGAGCGCTGCCCACACTGCGCGCGGCGACCGATCCAGGCGTGCAGGGCGGGGAGTTCTACGGCCCGGACGGGTTCCTCGAGGGCAGAGGCCGTCCCGTGCGGGTGAAGTCCAGCAAAAAGTCCCACGACGCAAACCTGCAACACCGTCTGTGGGAGGAGTCGGAGCAGGTGACAGGTGTGTCGTTCCCCGTCTAGTTTCCCGGCCCTGAGTTCTACGGTCCGGTGGAGTTGCAGCAGGGAGACCGGGAGTCCTGCTGGTTCCCACACAGTCCGCGCGGCGGACTCCGGAGGGGCGGGCAGGCCGGCGCGGGGCGTGGCGCTGCCGGCACAGACCGTGCAGTGCGCCGACGGCCGGGGCAACATCGCGGTGGCCGCCGAGTTGGTTGAGGGTCACCCGGTCCTGCGCCGAGCGGGCGAGGTCGCCGGCACGGAACAGGACGAGCGGCGGAAGACCACCGACACGCCCGACGCCGACCTTGCCACGGACCGGGCCGCCGGCCGACGTGAGATCCCGGTGCCTGTCGTCGAGCCGGCGGGTGAAGCCGCCTGGAGCCGGCCGACACCTCAGTTGCCTGTGCCGACCCGGAGGACGGGTGCTTCCACCACGCCCTTCGCACCGGCACACCGACCTGGAGAGAGAGAAGAACCCGTGACCACCACTACGCCCGAGCAGAATCGGGCCCTTGTCCTTGAAGCGTTCGACACCCTGTTCAACCGGCGCGACTACGGCGCCGCCGAACGCTACTGGTCCCCCGACTACATCCAGCACAGCGCCCACATCGGCCCCGGACGTGACGGGCTGTTCGACCTGATCAAAGCCCTGCCCGCGCACTTCAGGCACGAGGTCGACTTCACCATGGCCGAGGACGACATGGTCATGGTCCGCGGCCGGTTCAGCGGCCACGGCCAGCCCAGGCCGTGGATCGCCGTCGACTTCGTCCGCATCGAAGACGGACTGCTCAAGGAGCACTGGGACGTCATCGAGGACGAAGCCTCCCGCACCAACTCCGCCAGCGGTCTGCCCATGTACGGAACCGCGTTCCCCGACGAGCCCTGACACCCCTGGCGCGCCAACTTTCCGCCAGATACGAGAGGACAGGGAGGACAGCTCATGCCGCTGATCGATGTGATGGCCGCTGCCGGAACGTTCGCCGACAAGCAGACCCTGGCCCAGGACCTCGCCAGGACGCTGATGCACTGGGAGCAGGTCCCCGAGATCCCCTTCTTCTCCGACAACACCGCAGCGTTCATCCACGACCTGGAGCCCGCCGCGATCTCCACTGCGGCCGGCGCGGGCAACCACGTCCGCGTCCAGGTCACCACCAACGCCGGAGCGCTCAACCGCGAACAGCAACTCGGCGTCGTCGCGGAGATCACCGCCCTGATCGCCCGAGCCGCGCAGGACCCTGGTCTCGCCGACCGGACGTGGGTGGCGCTGTGCGAGGCGGTGGAAGGCGGCTGGGGCATCGCCGGGCACGCCTACACCAACCCCGAGATCGTCCAGACGGCCCGCAGACTGCTCGGCAAGGAGTGAACCAAGTCGCGCCGCGCCCGGGTCCCGGGTGTTCGTTCCCTGAGGACCGGGACTCGGGCGCGGTGGTGAACCGTGCGGATTCTGTACTCCGTCGAGTTCCTCCCGGCCCCCGACGACCGCTGGGCCGCAGCCTGGCGGCAGACCACCGACGACCAGAGCAACGGCTTCCTCGGCGGTGTCCGCCTCCCCGACGATCTGGGAACGGGACGGCCCAGCGACGAGGTAGCGCCCGCCAGGAAGGCCCGGCGGTGTTCGGGCAGGCTCGACGCCTTGCCCGGAGCATGGCGCGGACGGCCAGATCGCGCACGCTTCACGGGGCCCGAACACCGGCAGGCACGTCCGATTCGGCCGCCTCCGCGCAGCCGGAACCGCACCGAAGCGTCGCTTCCCGAGCGGCTGACCGGGCCTGCTGGGAGGCACGCTCCGGCAGGCCCCCGGCGCCGCGGCGAGCAGGGCAAGGCCGTCAGGCTCACAGCAGCCATCGGGCTGTCACCGGTCGCGATCGCCGGGGCGGGTGCCTCGCCCTCAGTGCCTTGCGGTGCTCCTTGCGCTGATCGGCCTCATCCCGCGCTTGTTCTTGGAGGGAGGTCAATCAAGCGCAGGTCGTCGGCGCAGCTGGCGCTGAGATCCTCCAGAGCCTTGGCGGACGGGCTTCCGGGAGCCGCGGTGTAGACGACCACCCGGAGGTCGTTGCGGTGTGTGGTGAGGATGTCGCAGTCCACGTGCAGCACCCCCAGTCGCGGATGGTCGATGGTCTTGTGTTCCTGTTCGTAGAGACCGACGCGACGCAGGTCCCATAGCTTGTGGAACCTCGGGCTGGCCTCGCGCAGGTCGCTGATCAGCTGCGCCAGGCGCTGGCCTGCCGGGTACTTGCCGGAGCTCGACCGCAGGTCCGCGACGATGGCTTCTTCGTACTCGTGCTGCTGATCGGGTGTGCGCACCACGTGTGTGGGCAACTCCATGAACTGTCGCCACGCCATGTTGCGTTCGGGTTCGGGGCGCTCCAGCGGGTCGCCTATCGCCGCGGCCCACATCGCATTCCACGCGACCGGGTTCCACCCCGCGTCGTAGACGGCTGCGGGGCTTCCCGAAAGCTGCTCCACCAGCCGGCGCGTGCTGGGTGGCAGCGCGCCGGTGATGGGCTTGTCTTCGGGTACCAGGTGCCCAGCGAGCCGGAACAGGTGTTCGCGTTCGGCGTCGGTCAGGCGCAGGGCACGGGCCAGCGCGGTCAGTACCTGGACCGACGGTGCGCTCGCGCGGCCCTGTTCGAGCTGGACGAGGTAGTCGGTGGACACACCTGCCAGGCGGGCGAGTTCCTCGCGGCGAAGGCCGCGGGCCCGCCGGTTCGCAGCCGTGGGCAGCCCGAACTCCTCGGGAGTCGCCCGGTCCCGCCAGCCGCGCAGCGTCGCGCCGAACTCGTTGGTCGAAGCCGCCACGGCTTCGATTCTACGGCTGGGCACGATGCCCTGGCCTGCATCGCCTGCCTGAGTGGGGCCGGCGGAAAGCCGCCGACTGCCGCCATCCCTTGCCGCCGGAGTCGAGTGCTGGGGAGTCACAGCCGGTCAGCGAACCAATCGGCGATCGCCTGTCGCGCGGGATCGGGGTCATCCACGTTGCAGTGCTCCTCGCCGCCGTCCACGCCGTCGAAGACACGCAGTTCCTTGTCGCTGGAGCCGGCGGCCTCGAACGCCTGCTCCGCGTCGGACAACGGGATGCCCTTGTCGTCCGAAGCGTGCACGATCAGCAGCGGCTGGGTCAGGTGCGGGATCGCATCAGCGAGCCTGAAGTCCCGGACCCGCGCCAGTGCCTGCTCCATCGTCTCGGTGCCCATCACCCACGGCAGCTGCCAGAACGGCACAGGGGTGTGCTTGGACCGGGTGTCCCAGCGGTGCTGCCACAGCGCGCCGTAGTCCCATACTCCGCCCCACGCGGCCACGGCCTTGATCCGGTGCTCGAAGCTGGCGCCGCGCGGGGCGTAATAGCCGCCCAGGCTGATGCCCAGCAGCCCGATCCGGGCGGGGTCGACGTCCGGGCGCGTGACGAGGTAGTCCACGATCGCGGTGGTGGGAACCTCGTAGTCGGGTCGGGACGGCACGCCGCGCAGCCGCAGCGGCTCCCCCGTACCGGGCGTGTCGATCACGAGACAGGCGATGCCGCGGTCGGCGAATTCGTCGCGGATGAACCCGTACAGCAGTTCCTTGGTGACATCGAAACCGTTGTAGAAGATCACCACGGGGGCGGGGCCGTCGACATCGCGGGCGGGGATGAGGTAGCCGGGCAGGATCCCGTCCGGTGATTCGACCTCCACCCGCTCCAGCGGACGGTCCATGAGCGCGGCGGCCTTTGTGAACGCCGCACACGCTCGCTGGTAGCTGTTCGTCTTCTCCGGCCCCGGCGGGGTCTGCCGCTCGCCGGTCAGGTAGTAGGCGGATGCGCGCAGGAACCGGTTGACGGCGCTACGCCGCAATCCGCGGCGAAGGTCCTCCTCGGCGAACTCCGCCTGCAACGCGCCCGCGCTGTCCCACGCCTTCGTCCACGCGTCGGTGTCCGCCTCTTCGCTTTCGCGCAAGGGGGCGAGTTGGCGGTCGATCTGCCCCAGGTCGCCACCGGCCATGATCGACAACATCAACGCCGACGACCACATGTAGTTCTTCGGGAAGTAGTTGAACATGAGCGCTCCTTGATCCGGTAACCCCTGATCAGGGGTTACCGCGACCCATCGGAACAAAACGATCAAAGGTGGTGACGTCAGTACCACCCACAGTGCCTGGTGGGCACGTGGCCGACGGGTTGGGGCGCAGGGCCGTGAGAGGGACTGGTCGCTGCGGGCGAGCGGATGTCGCTCAGACCGTCTCCGGAGAGAGGCGGCCGGTGGCCTCCTTGGCTGCTAGGCCCCGACCACGACTTCCACCCGGTCGGTGTAGAAGGCAACGTGGCCGGCGATGTCCGCGACCGCCTCGTAGGGCTCGGAGTAGGACCACACCGCGTCGGCCGGGCCGCCCTCGGCGAGGGCAATGCTGTAGTAGGACGCGTTGCCCTTGTAGGGGCAGTACGTCTGGGTGGCGCTGGGTGCGAGGAGCGTCTGGTCGACGTCGTCGAGCGGGATGTACTGGACGGGCGGGTAGTTGGCCTCGCGCAGGGTCAGGGCCCTGGTGGTGTCGGCGACGATATGCGGACCGATGCCGGCCACCACGCGCACGCCGGTGGTCTCGATGGTGATCGGGTGGTCGGGTCCGGGGATCTTGGGTTCCTGTGCCGTCATGGTTCTCTCCTCGCTCTGGTGCGGGTGGCTCAGCCGGCGATGAGGTCGAACTCGTTGCCCTCGATGTCGGCGAACGTCGTCCATCGGGCGCCGTTTCGCTGGACTTCGCCGATCTTCGTCGCCCCGAGCGCGAGCAGACGCGCGGTCTCTCCCTCGTAGTCGCCGGTGATCAGATCCGGGTGGAACCGGTTCTTGACGCTCTTGGCCTCGGGAACCTTGTGGAAGGCCAGCCGCGGTCCGCTGCCGGGATCACCCGCCTCCACGACGGCATCGTGCTCGTCGGCCCCGTCGGCGACCTTGCGGTCCAGGACTGCGGCCCAGAACCGGGCGACGCGTGCGGCGTCGGTGGCGTCGAAGGACGCGCCGAAGAACTTCGTCGTGCTCATGCGCTGCTCCTTGCTCTCTGCTCTCGTCGACTGATTAGACCAGTCTGTCTCTCTGGCGCTGTAACCGTAGGCACCACCTCTCGCCCACGTCAAACGCCAGTCTGAGGCGCCAGAAGTGTTGGATCATCCGTCCGGGAGTTGACGAGACCAGACAGGTCTGTTTAGCTGAGCCCAAGAAGTAGACAGACCGGTCTAACCAATCAGTAGGAGGCACGGCCATGACCGAAACACGTTCAGCCCTTGTGACCGGCGCGACGTCCGGTATCGGCCGGGCCGCGGCGCTGAAGCTCGCCCGGGACGGATTCCAGGTCCTGGTTCACGGCCGCGACGCCGAGCGTGGGGCCGCGGTGGTCAAGGAGATCGAGAGCTCGGGCGGCAGGGCCGAGTTCCATACCGCCGACCTCGCCGATGTCCGCGCGATCATGCAGCTGGCGGCTGCGGCCAAGGACGTCGATGTCCTCGTCAACAACGCCGGGTTCTCTTGGTTCGGGCCCACCGCCGACCTGGAGCCCGGCACGTTCGACGCGTTGTTCGACGCCAACGTGCGCAGCGCCTACTACCTCACGGCCGTCATCGCGCCGGCGATGGCCGAGCGCGGCGAGGGCGTCGTGATCAACCTGGGCAGCATGGCCGGGCAAGTGGGTCTGGCGGGCGGGGCCGCCTACAGCGCCACCAAGGCCGCGCTCACCTCGCTGACCCGCTCCTGGGCCGCCGAGTACAGCCCTCAGGGCGTGCGGATCAACACCATCGCCCCCGGACCGGTCTACACCGGCGGCTCCTCCAGGGAGAACCTCACGGCCCTGGGCAAGACCACGCTCCTGGCCCGCACGGCGGAGGCCGAGGAGATCGCCGACGTCATCGCGTTCCTGGCCTCGCCGGCCGCCGGCTACATCACCGGCGCAGTCATCCCCGCCGACGGCGGACGCACCGCCGTCTGACCCCCACCGCATCTACAGAAACTGAGCAAAACCATGGACAAGCCCGTCGTATTGATCACCGGTGCCCTCACGGGCATCGGCCGTGCCGCCGCCGTCGCCTTCGCCAGGCAGGGCGCGAGTGTGGTCGCCACCGGACGCCGTGATGAGGCCGGCAAGGCCCTGGTCGAGGAGCTGCGCGGGCTCGGCTCGTGGGCCGAGTTCATCAACGCCGACGTCCGCGACGAGGACGAGGTGCGCGCCATGGTCGACGAGACCGTCGCCCGCTTCGGCCGTCTCGATGTCGCGGTGAACAACGCCGGCACCGAAGGCCGGCCCAGCCCGATCACCGAACAGAGTGCGGAGACGTACAACGCGACGTTCGACACGAACGTCCTCGGTGTGCTCCTGAGCATGAAGCACCAGGTGCGCGTCATGAAGGACCAGGGCAGCGGCAGCATCGTCAACGTCTCCTCGACGTACGGCCACGAGGGCGCGGCCGGGGCCTCCGTCTACGTCGGCAGCAAGCACGCCGTGGAAGGCATTACCAAGTCGGTGGCCCTGGAGGTCGCCGCCTCGGGAATCCGCGTGAACGGCGTGGCCCCGGGCCCCACGGACACCGGCATGCTGACCCGCTTCACCGGCACGCCGGAGAACAAGGCGGCCCTGGTGAGCGAAGTTCCGCTGGCCCGCCTCGGCCTGTCGGAGGAGGTCGCCGCCGCGATCGTGTTCATCGCATCGGACGATGCGTCGTTCATCACCGGCCACATCCTCAACGCCGACGGCGGCCACACCGCCAACTGATCCGCTCCGCATGGTGAACGCCCCCCGCGTGCCCGGATGCCCTACGTGCGGCTGCCAGAAACCGCCGTCCGGCCCACCGCCCCGCCTCCACACACTGATTCAAGGAGAAGCGCCACCATGACCGACCACACCCACGACACCGCCCCGACCCAGTTCCTCGAGGCCGGCGGCATCCGTTTCGCCTACCGGCGGTTCGGCAATGCGGCCGCCGGCCGGACCCCGGTCGTGTTCTTCCAGCACTTCATCGGCAACCTGGATGACCACGACCCGGCGATCAGCGACGGATTCGCCGCCGACCGCGAGGTCATCCTGTTCAACAACACCGGAGTGGCGTCCACCAGCGGCCTCGTCCCGGACACCATTGAGCAGATGGCTACCGACGCCGGGACGTTCATCGACGCCCTCGGGCTGGCGAGCGTGGACCTGGTCGGCCACTCCATGGGTGGCCTGGTCGCCCAGCAGGTCGCCATCCAGCGCCCCGACCTGGCCCGCATGCTGGTCCTGGTCGGCACAGGCCCGCGCGGCGGCGTAGGCATCGGCGAGACGCCGGCGGAGACCGCCGCACTGTTCACTGTCAAGCTGCCCCGGCAGGAAGACATGTGGTTGCCGGTCCTGTTCGCCCCGAGCGAGACCAGCCAGAAGCTGGGCCGCGAATACGTCGAGCGGATCGTGGCCCGCAAGGAGCGTGACGCCTCCCCGTTCGGTGAGCAGGTCTACGCCGGCCAGGGCGCCGCGATCCACACGTACGGCACCACGAAGGACCCCGCGTACTCGGTCCTGAAGAACATCAAGATCCCGGTCCTGGTGGTCAATGGTACCGACGACATCATCATCCCGACGATCAACTCGTACATCCTCCAGCAATTCCTGCCGAACGCCGAGCTGATCCTCTACCCGGACGCCAACCACGGCGCCCACTTCCAGTACCCCGACCGGTTCGTCACCCACACCAAGCTCTTCCTCGACGGCTAGGAACCCGACGACCCGATAGCCGACCCCATGTCCGGAGGCGGTCCCGCAGCGCGGTGACCGCCTCCGGACATGGCTCGGGAAGACAGACCTGTCTAGCCTTGTTAACCATGACCAGCAGCCGAAAAAGCCCCTGAGCGGAGCTGTAAACTGAACCACTGGTCTGAAGGAAGGAAAGCCCCATGCCCAGCAAGGCCACCGCCGCGAAACCGTCCGCGCGTGAGCGTCTGCTGGCCGCCGCCGACGAGCTCTTCTACAGCGAGGGCGTGCAGACCGTCGGCATCGACCGCATCGTGCAGAAGGCCGGCGTGGCCAAGGCCTCGCTCTACAACCTGTTCGGCAGCAAGGAAGAACTGGTCCAGGCGTACCTCGACGCCCGCCACGCCAACACCCGCGCACAGGTCGAACGCGCCCTGACCCGGTTCCGGACGCCACGCGAGCGGCTGCTGGGGGTTTTCGACGCACAGGGCCAGCTGTTCACCGAGCCCGACTTCAACGGCTGCGCACACATGACGGCCAGCGCGGAGGCCCGACCCGGCAGCCCCGTCGAGTGCGCCACAGACCGGTACCGGCTGTGGGTGCGGACCTTGTTCACGGATCTGGCGCAGGAGGCCGGCATCGCCAACCCCGAAGACCTGGCACGGCAGTTGCACCTGCTGTACGACGGCGCGGGAGTCTCGGCGCGGATGGACCGGGACCCCTCCGCGGCGACGACCGCCCGCGTGGCAGCCGCGGCGCTGTTCGACGCTGCAGCCAGGAACAAGGAACTGGTCGACGCCGGGCAGTAATCCGGTGAGACGCCGGAGCTCCCGCCGAGGACCAGCTCAACCAGGGCTCCCGAGGGGATTCACCCCGATCCCGAAACGCTGGGCGGTGAAGGCACCGATGGGTGGCTGGCGTCCACCGCCGTCTGCCCCTCGATCAGAGCCGACGCCTTCGTAGAACATCCCAGAAACTTAAGATCAACTGGCGTGCCTACAGTAACTCCGTCCGCGTTCCGTAGTACGCCACCGATCGATGCCGCTGCGTGTCAAAATGCGTCGCGATATCAGATCTGTGCTCGGCCGCCGTCGACGAACAGTTCGATGCCTGTGACGAAGCTCGAGTCGTCTGCGGCCAAGAACAGCGCCGCTTGGGCGAGCCTGCGTACCAGGTCGCGGTGGTCGAGGGTGAGGGCCTGCGCGACGTAGCCGCCGATCGAGAAACCGAGGACGTTGACCCGGGTGAGGCCCAGCGCCGGTCTTCTGAGGCCGGCATCGATCGCGTCGGCCCGGTCACGGGCCCATCGATCTAGCTGTGCCTTGCGTCCGCACCGACTGCCTCGGTCGCGAGCCTGCTGGCCAGGAAACGACTGATCTGCGCTGCTACGAGGGAGGGCTGCTCGATGTGCGGCCAGTGGCTGCACTTCTCGATCTCCGTCGTGGTCGTCTTCGCCGAGTCGAACCGCGCCACCACCGCGGAGGCGACGACCTTCGAGGTGACGATCGGGTCGTCGCTCCCCGCCAGGATCAGCACCGGATTGGAGAACCCGCTAGGCCGCTCGATGGGGTGACCGTTGTTCCATAGGTCGGCTGTGGCCCGTACGACCTCGGGGCGCGCCTTCGCGGCTACCGTGGCGATGCGGACCAACTCGGCTTCGGGAGCCGACGGCCCCGCTTGCTGACGCATGGCCTGAATTGCCGACGCCTCCGCTCCGGCCAACGAGCGGAAGTTCTCGATGACTTCGTCGGGCAACCGGGCTCCGGCCATCGGAATGGGTGCCAGAAGTACCAGGCCCAACGCGCCCTCGGGGCGCGCCTCGGCGACAAGTTCGACGATGGGGGCCGCCATGCTGTGGCCGACTAGCACGAACGGCTTGTCCACCGCGTCGACGACGGCCAACAGGTCGGCGGCGAACCGGTCGAACGTGAACGGCCCATTTGCCGGCGTGCGGTCTCCGAAGCCCGCCAGGTCCAACTGCACGGTCTCGAACCCGGAGCCTGACAGTTCCGCGATGACCGGGTCCCAGACGTGCAGGTCGTCGATCCAGCCGTGCATGAACACAACGGCGCGGTCGCCTACTCCGTCGCGGCGAAACACTATGTCGCTGTTCGGGATCATTGCTGAGGTCGCCATGAGGGCTCCTTGCCTGAACAAGTGGATGCTGACCAGACGGGCACCAACGGGAGGGGAGCCTTCGCAACGGCGGTCCAGCCCGGACTCTGCGGTGTCAGCCGATCTCCGTATGACATAACCGTATCTCGTTCACTACTGTTGGACAAGATGGGATGGGCGATGTTGTCGCGTGCAAGATTCTGGAGAGATGCTGCGTACTTGCATGCAGTGGGGCTCGTCTGGGCAGCGCTGTACCGATTACACTTATGTCAAATCTCGCAACGCTGGCCTCCTGATCGGCGCGGGCAAACCTGCGGGGACGGTCGGCCTGCGTCATGACCAAGGCATCGAGACACTGATCAGGCAAAGGCAACCGGCCGGTCCAGAAAGCGCCCCACATCGGCGACGAACAGTTCCGGGTACTGGAAGAGCGAGGCGTGGCCGGCGTCGGGGTAGACGATGAGCTGGGCGGCGGGGATGTGTTGGGCCAAGTGGTACGAGTTGATGGTGGGGACCATGACGTCGCGCCGGCCGTTGACCACCAGGGTCGGTTGAGTGATCGTCTCGAGCTCGGCGAAAGGCTCGCCGTGCGGAAGCTTCCAGTCGACGATCGCGGCTGTCTGCGCGTGCATGGTCTGCTTGGACGTCGGCGGGTCTACGTCAGTGGTGCGCTGGTGGCGACGCTCCCAGAACCTTTCACCGGCGGCCTGGCTGGTCGGTGTCGGCTCGAAGAAGAGGAACCGGAAGTCCTCGAGAGTCGGTACTTCATGCCGGGTGGCTACGTCGTTCACGTCGGGGTGCCGGTCCGTGTCGTCGCCGGCTCGGGGCTTGGTGCCGGCGAGAACGAGTCTGCGGACCAGTCCGCGGTGGCGGAGTGTGAGGGCCTGCGCGACATAGCCGCCGATGGAGAAGCCGAGGATGTCGACGCGGGTCAGGCCCAGCGCGTGGATGAACGCGGCCGCGTCATCACCTTGCGCTTCAACGGTGTCCGGGGTCTGGCCGCTGGAGCTTGCGACGCCTGTGTTGTTGAACAGAATGACCGGACGATTCGCGGCCAGTCCGTCTGTGACCGCCGGATCCCAGTGATCCATACCACCTCGGAAATGCTGCAAGAACACCAGCGGCGTGCCGGTCTCAGTGCCGAAGCGCCGGTAGGCGTACCGAATCCCGTTCGCCGTGACGAACTGCGTCGGAGCCGTCACATGGGAGTGACGCGGTGTGTCGGTCGGTCGGGTCGTCATCTTCAACTCCTACTTCATCAGCCGCAAGGGAGAACCCGCCTGGAATGCGGCGATGTCCTCGACGGAGTCTTGATAGAAAATCTCGTACAAGTCGCGGTTCACGTATCCGATGTGCCCCGTGAGCAGCGCGTTGGGCAGCGCCCGCAACTGATGGTCCGCAGGCAGCGGCTCGACGTCGTACACGTCGAGGGCGGCCCCTCGGATCGCGCCGTCGCGCAGGATGTCGATCAAGGCGACCTCGTCGACGACCGGCCCACGGGAGGTGTTGACCAAGAGGGCCGAGGGCTTCATCGACCGTAGTTCTGCCGCACCGACCAGCCCGCGCGTGCGCTTGCTCAGCAGCACGTGGACCGAGAGCACGTCGCTCTCGGTGAACAACTGCTCCTTCGTCACCGCCCGCACGCCGTGCTCGGCGGCGGCCTCGGGGGTCAGGTGCTGACTCCAGGCGATGGTCTCCATTCCGAACGCCTGTCCGACCCGCGCCACTCCAGAGCCGATGCGGCCCAGACCCAGAATGCCGAGAGTCTTGCCGTGCAGCCCCTCGCCGACCGATACCTGCCAGCCACCGGTGCGCATCGACTCCGCCTCGACGACCAGATTCCTCGCGGCACCGAGGATCAACGCCCAGGTGTGCTCAATGGTGGGATGGGACTCGTAACGGGTCCCGCACACCGTGATACCGAGCCTGTGCGCGGCCGCGAGGTCGATGGCGGCATTGGCCGGGCCGGTGCTGACCAGGAGTCGAAGGTCGGTCAGCCGCTCCAGGACGTCGGCCGGGAACCGCGTGCGCTCCCGCATGGCCACGAGCACGTCGAACCCGGCGAGGCTACGGACCGCCTCGTCGGCATCGGCGAACGGCTTGGTGAAAACGACCACCTCGGCTGCGAGCGAGCCCCAGTCGGCCAGGCTCGTCGCGACGTTCTGATAGTCGTCGAGAATCGCGATCTTCATCTGGGTGGCCATCGTGGGTAACCTCCGTCTTTCGTCCAGCGATTCGCCTGTCTTCGCAGGGTGGAGACCCGGCATGTCTCAGGCGAGCAGGCCCAGGGCGCTGTACCACAGCGGCCCCGGGTTGAGCCGATCACCGTGGAGCGCCATCATCTGCTCGAAGAACTCCAGCGGCTTCGGCTTGCCGGCCAGCAGCCGGATCGCGTCACGCAGGTACTGGCGGGTCTCGTCCAGGATCTTCGGGTCGTCAGGCAGGTCCCTGTTCTTGTGGCCGGCGACCACGTGGCGCGGGTCGAGCGCGGCGAGCCGGTCGATGCCGTCCAGCCATGCTTGGAGACCGCCGCCACCGCCTTCGAGCATCATCAGGTGTACGCCGTTGTAGACGACGTCCCCGGCGACGACGAGACCGATCGACGGCACGTGCAGGACGCTGGAATCGTCGGTATCGGTGTGGCCGGTCTCCACGGCCCGAAGGGTTCGGCCCTCCAGTCGGAATCCTTCGGCCGACACGGGGACGGCGAGGACCGGGGTGCTCTCCGGGACCCCGGGGAAGGTCTTCGCGAATCCGGTGTCCTTGCTCTCCCACTGCCTGCGCATCTGCCGGATGGTGCCCTCGGTGGCGTACACGACTGTGTCGGCGTCGCCGAACCGCTCCAGCAGCGTCGCCGTGCCGAACCAGTGGTCGGCGTGGCCGTGAGTGATGTAGACGAACGCCAGGCGCTTTCCGGAGCGCGCCAGACCTTCGGCGACCTGCGCGATCTGACCGTGAGTCAGCGGCGGGTCCACCAGGACCGCATCGTGCTGCCCAGAGATGAGGGTGGATGAGATCGGCGAGGACACGATCCCGTCGCCGTTCGGCAGCCGAAGATCGATCTTCCTGGGAACGCCGTCAGAGACGAGGACTTCGTAGGACATGGCAGCAGGTTCGGTCATTTCGGTCCTTCTCTCATAGCCGCGGGCCCCGAGCCGGGCTCGCACAGGGTCGCTAGCGGGCCACCTTGAGCAGGATCTTTCCGCCGCGCACGACTTGCTCGATGGCCGCATGAATGTCATCGAGGTCGAACACGGCGGCAGGCGGAACGAACAGAGCTCCGCTCGCGACCAGAGGCGCGGCTTCGCGGATGACGGGCAGCGCCTTGGTCGCGTAGTCGAAATGGCCGGCGAAGAATCCGCGGACCGTCGCGCGTTTGCCGATCAGCGTCAGTGCGTTGACGGACATCGGCTGTCCGGTCGCCGAGGCGTAGGTGACGAGCGAACCGCCGTCGGACAGCAGGTCGAGCAGGCGGGCAGGGGCGTCGCCGCCTACCGAGTCGACCGCGAGCGCGACCCGGGCATCGCCGATCGCCCTGCGAACGTCTTCGGCCGCCGTCGCGTCGTCGAGGTGGACGATGTCCGCGCCGGCTGCGGTCAGCTCGGCGAACACGGACTCGTTTCGGACGAGGTTGATCGTCCGGAATCCGCGCTTCTTCGCCAGGGCGATCAAGGAACGGCCGACACCGGAGTTCGCGGCGTTCTGCACGATCCAGTCCCCGGGCTTCAGATCCGTGTATTCGCTCAGGATCAGACCGGCCGTGGGCGGATTGCTGCCCAGCATCGAGAACTGCTCGACGTTGCCTTCCGGCAGCCGGAACAGCCCGTCGGCGGGCAACAGCAGCCGCTCGCGCCAGGCCCCGCCGAACAGCGGCAGGACTACCAGGTCACCCACCGCTACCGTCGCGACGCCGACGCCCACCTCGATGACCCGGCCGACCCCCTCGTTGCCGAGGACCAGCGGGAGCGGCGGCCGCACGAGCGCGCCGCCGACGACCAGGAGGTCGTGCAGGTTCAGCGGCGAGAACTCGACCGCGACCTTGACCTCGCCGGCGCTGGGAGCGGGCGGCTCCTGGAGATCGACGACGCGCACGACGTCTTCTGGTTTTCCGAAGTGGGTGATCTGGATGGCACGCACAGGGACTCCCGGTGAGAGGCGGCAGACACTTAGACATAGTCAAACACAGTTTGCTTCTGTCCGCATCTCCGCGTACTCGCACCACTGCCGCCCAAGACGCAGAGAGTCGCCGCCCGGCTACCGATCACCGCCACGCAGACCGGCAAATCCCGGACACGACCGAAGTGGCCTGCCGGATTGCCCACGCCGACACGCGCGCGAAACTCGAATACCTCCGCCACCTTCACACTCGCCGCCCGACCAGCCCGTCCGCCCGCTCGCCGCTTGCCCGTGTACGGCCCGCGTCGAAGCGATGCTCCATGACATCGACATAACGTGTATGCTTCTTTCACTATCTCCCACTGAAAGGCTCCACCCAGGCCTCGACCGGAGGTCGGTGCAGTGTCCGCCAGCGTGGGGATCGAAGCTGATGGGCGACGGCCAACCCGGACGCGGGAAATCACCACCGCGTCGAGGCGGAGTCCTCAACCGGACGGCCACAACGCCACGTCCACCCGCCAGCCTGTTGGGCGGGTGGACGTGGCGAGAACCGCCAAGCGATCCGCGAACGGAAGTGCGACCTTCTCGCGCCGCTCGGCGGCGCCCCCGGAAATCGGAGGATCACTCATGTACCTGCATGCGACAGGCACCACCCCGGACGTCGAAAAGCTCGCCCCGTACTGGGACGAAGAGTCGCGAGTCTTGGCCGAACTCCACGCCGAGGGCATCGTGAAGAGCCTCTTCCGACTCAACGATCGTCCGGTGGTGTACCTCATCCTCGAGGCCGACGACGTGGAGGACGCTCGCAAGCAGGTCGGGCGCCTGCCTTTCGTCAGCAAGGGGCTGCTCATGTTCGAGTTCGAGCCGGTCGAGAAGTTGATCTGAGGCTGAACGCACGGCCCGGCAGGGCTCCTCGACCGTTGCGCGCCTTGCCGGGGGCGCAGCGGTCCGGGAGATTCACCGGTCGAAGCGATGGCGGCACTGTCCATCGCCCTGCGAGATGGCATCGAACGGAGTGGCTACGTCGTCGACATCGGTAGTGCTGACGTGCTTGGCCCTGCCTACCGCAGGACGAGAGCGGCATTGGCATGCGATCCTCTTGCCGAAGCCGAAAGGCACCGGACGCCCGGAGAACGCCTACCAAGTGCGACGCACCAGGCGCTCCTTCATCGGCGTTGCGCCCCGGAATCCAGCAGGCTCGAGAACCACAGGAACGTAAGCATAAGTCTTATACTTGCTTCATAGCAGTCGGGCCAGATAGAGTGACCACTATGTCCGATCTTGCCACCGAGCGCTACGCGGCGGCCGCGGCGCCGCCGTTGTTGCGACGTGTGCAGTCCTTCCTGAACACCCGCTCCGCAGGCAGCCCGCCCGAGGCCGACCTCTTGGCGAGTCCCGCGTCGGCGAATAGCTGGATGCGCACGCTCGAGTGGCCCGCCCGGCCCCGTTTGACGACGGACGACTTGCCCCCGCTCTACCAACTGCGCGAAGCCCTCCAAACCCAACTCGAAGCCGGCCGAGCGCCATCGGAATCCCCGCTACAGCTTGACCTGGCACGCCACCTGGAGCAGCTCCGCTGGGGAATGACCCTTGAGGAGGGGCGGCTCGTCCTCTCAGCCGAAGGCGACGGCTGGCGCCTAGTCGCCGGCACTCTGCTCGGTGACATCCTGCTCGCCCAGCAGCACGAACTGTGGCCCCGCCTCAAAGCTTGTCGGAATCCGCCCTGCTCAGTGATCTTCTACGACAGCTCGAAGAACCAGTCCAGGGTGTGGCACAACACCTCGGCCTGCGGCAACCTCGTCAACCTTCGCGCTGCGCGAGCTCGCCAACGCGCAAAGGCTACGTAGCAGGGAAGCTTGGGCACCATTCTCCGGGGTCTGGCACAAGTTCGGTGCGGCGGCTACGCCTTGCAGTTGTTGGTCTCGTTTCGGGCGGTGCGGAAGTCGCCTTGAAATCGCTCGTAGCCATACGCATGGACAGCGAGGCGACACACATCGAGGCCCGGTGCACTTCGTCGGGGGCTGTCTATCCGGACTGCGCCCAGCGGTCGGAGCGGTTCACAGCTCCTACCTTCGTTTTCCGGCGGACCTGCCCACCGCCGGACGCAGGGCCCAACTCGCGTTAGGGCATGCAGATCTCTAACTCGTCTTTTTGACCTTGATTTGGGTGGGGTCGGAAGCGAGGAAGGTCGCGACGTCGGCCAGTGAGCGGAGGCGGGCGGTCTCGTCACGACGAGCTTGGGAATGTTGTTCATCGCCTCGGCATACGGCCCGGTATCGGCAGACCAGGCCTTCTCGATGATCTCGAAGGTCGCCCGCCCCATTCCGTCCGGGCCAGAGATCACAGTCCAGCGCCTTTTCGAGGTTGGCAATGGTCAGCAGGTCGGGCCACGCCTCACCGGCGAGCGCCTCGGCGATCGTGTAGCGGGCGACACCACTCTCACGCGACAACTGAGCGACGGACCAGTCCCGCTGGTCGAGCGCAGCCTTGAGCCGGGCGGCCATGGCCTGGGCGACCCGCGCCCCGTGGTGCTCCTCCATGACGGCCTCAGGCCACGCACCGCCGGCTCCGTACGCGCGCGGCAAACCGGCGGAAAGATCGTCCTGGTTCGGGTTACCGAAATCCTGTACTTCCGCATCTCCCCACGGCTGCGCGAGCTGCTCGACATCCCTGAATACGACGACCACGACCAGGGATTCGAAGCGGCCTATGCGGTCGTCCGCCGGCTCTTCCACGCGATGAAGGACGCGATGAACCCGTCCCCGCTGCCGCCCAACGGGCACCTCTCCGCAGCGAGGCCCACGAACTGACCGCAGCGGCGGACACGGACGACCTGGCGGAGCGCGAACGGCGTCTGGCCCTGTTCACCGAATTCGTGCTGGACGCCTCCGTACGCCCTCTCCACAGCCTCCTGGCGGAGCTGGCGGAAGTCTCCCTGGGCATCGACGCCGCTCCTGTCCGTACGTTCTCCCGCGGCCGTGGGGCAAAGCCCAGACCTCCGAGCGCAAGAAGAAGACCTCACTCAAGAAGAAGTACCTCTACGGCTACGACGCCCACCTCATCGTGACCCGCGACGCCGAACACGACGCCGTACTCCTCGACGACGGCGCCCCGAACCCCGAGGTCCTCCCGGTTCTCGTCCTCGGCGTCGCCCTCGACAAGCCCGGTCAGCGCCCTGCGTACAACGGTCTGAAGGTCCTCAACCGGCTCCAGGAACGGGGATACAAACCCGGCTACCTTGCCGGAGACCGCGCCTACAACAACTCCGAGCCCACGGAGTGGCAGCTTCCCGTTCGAGCCATGGGGTACAAGCCCGTCTACGACCACCGGGAAGACCAGCTCGGAAAGCAGGCCGGAACGGAGGGCGTGATCCGCCTCATGCCTAAGCAGAGCGCCGACGCCGACGGCTATCAGCGGATGATGTGCCCCGCTGAAGCGGGCAAGGCCCAGTGCCTCATCAAGCCTCACACCCTGGGCCGCGGAATCCACCTCCCCCTCATCGACCCGGAGCCCAGCCCGGCCGGCCCGGTCAAGGTCTGCCGCCAAAACGCCATCACCGTGAGCCCGGAAGCCGGCGCCAAGCAGTGGCAAGCCCTGGAATACGGCGGCCCGGAATGGCAGAAGATCTACTTCCGGCTCCGCAACAGCGTCGAGGGCTGCAACGGCTACGCGAAGAATCCATTGGCCGAGGGCATCGAGGCTGCGGGCTCCCGCCGCATCCGTGGCATCGCGGCCCAAACGATCCTTCTGGCCTTCCAGCTCGCCCACGCCAACCGCCGCAAGGTCAAGAGGTGGCTTGAGACGCTGGCACTCGGCGGCGAGCGCCCCGCCGCCGCACCCACCACAGGCGCAAGACCAAAGACCCCGGGACCTGGACACCCACCGGCCTCCTGACCCGGCACAGCGCCACCCGAAGAACAACCGGCAGCGCAAAAAAGCAGGGCCCCGACCGTGAGATACCTCACCGCCGGGGCCCTGCCACGTCTCCGTCCGGGCCGCAGCCCACCACCACAACGAGGAACGGGCCCTCACCATGACTTTCGTCACTGGCGAAGACCCGTTCCGTCGGTTCTTCCTGGTGCGCGAGGGGGGAGTTGAACCCCCACGCCCTTGCGGGCACTGGAACCTGAATCCAGCGCGTCTGCCTATTCCGCCACCCGCGCATTGGGTGTGTCCTCGGGCCCTTCCCCCTTGGGGTGTGGCGCCCTCCGACACGCAGAACATTAGCACGGTGGACGGGGTGGGTTCACATCCCTTACCCCCGGGAAGCCGCCGACCAGCGACGTCTCTCCGATCGGCCCGCCGGCCGGCCAAACCTCCGAACCCCGGGCTACGTATCAACGTGTACCGGTTCACGTATCAACCTCGTACCGGTACCGCCCGTCTCCCCAGGAGCCGGTCGGGGTCCACAGTCAGGTGCGGGACACTTGTCTGCGGCCGCCTCTACGATCCTTGGCAGGACTGTGTCCCCGAAGGAGTTCGAAGGGGACCTCCGGAGGGAACTTCGACAGGCGTCGACATCTGTCGACGGGGCCGACAGGGGGAACCAGCCGATTCACCGGCGCGTGGATACGATCAGTAAGCAGTACCAGGTAAGAAGCAGTACGCAGGACGGCAGCTTAGGAGGAGGTGCCCCATGGGAGTCCTGAAGAAGTTCGAGCAGCGTCTCGAAGGTCTGGTCAACGGCACCTTTGCCAAGGTCTTCAAGTCCGAGGTGCAGCCCGTGGAGATCGCGGGAGCACTCCAGCGGGAGTGCGACAACAACGCGACCATCTGGAACCGGGACCGCACCGTCGTACCCAATGACTTCATCGTGGAGCTGAGCACGCCGGACTTCGAGCGGCTCAGCCCCTACTCCGGCCAGCTCGGCGACGAGCTCGCCGGCATGGTGCGCGACTACGCCAAGCAGCAGCGCTACACCTTCATGGGCCCCATCAAGGTCAACCTCGAAAAGGCGGACGACCTCGACACCGGCCTGTACCGGGTGCGCAGCCGTACGCTCGCGTCCTCCACCAACCAGCAGGCTCCCGAGCGCGCCCCGGCGGCACCGCCGGCCGGCCGCCCCGGTGGCTACGGCTACCCGCCGGCCGCCGCGCCCGCCGCGCCCTCGGGCGCTCCGCCCATGCCGTCCGCGCCGCCGCCCGCCGGCCGCCCCGGCGGTTACGGCTACCCGCAGCAGCCCGCGGGCGGCCAGCGTCCCGCGGCCCCGGCGGCCGGCGGCGGGCGCACCCGCCACTGGATCGAGATCAACGGCACCCGCCATCAGATCTCCCGCGCGACCCTGGTGATGGGCCGCAGCACCGACGCCGACGTGCGGATCGACGACCCCGGCGTCTCCCGCCGGCACTGCGAGATCCGGACCGGAACGCCCTCGACGATCCAGGATCTCGGGTCCACCAACGGCATCGTGGTGGACGGGCAGCACACCACCCGCGCTACGCTCCGCGACGGCTCGCGGATCGTCGTGGGCAACACCACCATCATTTACCGGCAAGCCGAAGGGTGAAGCGGGGGCAATGTCAGAGCTGACCCTCACGGTCATGCGGCTGGGTTTCCTAGCCGTACTGTGGCTGTTCGTGATCGTGGCCGTGCAGGTCATCCGCAGCGACCTGTTCGGTACGCGTGTCACCCAGCGCGGCTCGCGCCGGGAGGCTGGCCGGGCGCAGCAGGCCCAACGCCAGGCTCCCCCGCAGCAGCGGCAGCAGCCCGCCGCAGGCCGGCAGCGCCGCAACGCCCCTTCGAAGCTGGTCGTCTCGGAGGGCACACTCACCGGCACCACGGTCGCGCTCCAGGGCCAGACCATCACCCTGGGCCGGGCGCACGACAGCACGATCGTGCTGGACGACGACTACGCCTCCAGCCGCCATGCCAGGATCTACCCGGACCGTGACGGCCAGTGGATCGTCGAGGACCTGGGCTCCACCAACGGCACGTACCTGGACCGGTCCCGGCTGACGACCCCCACACCGATCCCGCTGGGCGCGCCGATCCGCATCGGCAAGACAGTCATCGAGCTGCGGAAGTAGTACGACAATGAGCGAGCGGAGCGAGCACGCAACGGCGGTCCACACCCCGGACCCCGGCGCGCTCCCGACCGGAGGGTGGGCACCGTGCGGATGTACCCGGAGCCGACGGGCGAGGTGCGCATGAGTCTGTCACTGCGCTTCGCCGCCGGATCGCACAAAGGCATGATCCGGGAGGGCAACGAGGACTCCGGATACGCCGGACCCCGCCTGCTCGCCATCGCCGACGGCATGGGCGGCGCCGCGGCCGGCGAGGTCGCCTCTTCCGAGGCGATCTCCACGATCGTCGCGCTCGACGACGACGTCCCCGGCTCCGACATCCTCACCTCCCTCGGCACCGCCGTACAGCGGGCCAACGACCAGTTGCGCGCGATGGTCGAGGAGGACCCCCAGCTCGAGGGCATGGGCACCACGCTGACCGCCCTGCTGTGGACCGGCCAGCGGCTCGGTCTCGTGCATGTCGGCGACTCGCGCGCGTACCTGCTCCGCGACGGCGTCCTCACCCAGATCACGCAGGACCACACCTGGGTGCAGCGGCTGGTCGATGAGGGACGTATCACAGAGGAAGAGGCGACCACGCACCCGCAGCGGTCGCTCCTCATGCGCGCGCTCGGCAGTGGCGACCACGTCGAGCCCGACCTCTCCATCCGCGAAGTCCGCGCCGGCGACCGCTACTTGATCTGCTCCGACGGCCTGTCCGGCGTCGTCTCCCACCAGACGCTCGAGGACACCCTCGCCAGCTACCAGGGCCCGCAGGAGACCGTGCAGGAGCTGATCCAGCTCGCGCTGCGCGGCGGCGGCCCCGACAACATCACGGTCATCATCGCCGACGTCCTCGACCTGGACACCGGCGACACCCTCGCCGGGCAGCTGTCCGACACACCGGTCGTGGTCGGCGCGGTCGCCGAGAACCAGCTCCAGCTCCACGACAACGGCATCATGCAGACCCCGGCAGGACGCGCCTCCGGGCTCGGCCGCCAGGTCCCCGGACAGGGCGGCGGCGGCGAGTTCGGCCCGCCCGGCTCCGGCGACACCACCGGCTACGTCCCCGAGGGCAGCTTCGGGGACTACACCGACGACGACTTCGTGAAACCGCGCAGGCGCGGAAAGTGGCTGAAAAGATCCTTCTACGGCGTCCTGGCGCTGGCCGTCATCGGCGGCGGCCTCTACGGCGGCTGGCGCTGGACGCAGACGCAGTACTACGTCGGCGTCAACGACGAACATGTCGCGCTGTACCGGGGCATCAGCCAGGACCTGGCCTGGGTGTCGCTGTCGGACGTGTCCAAGGACCACCCCGAGATCGAACTCAAGTACCTGCCGCCGTACCAGCAGAAGCTGGTCGAGGGCACCATCGCCGAGGGCGATCTGACGCAGGCCCAGAAGAAGATCGACGAACTGGCCCTTCAGGCCTCCGCGTGCAAGAAGCGGTCCGAGCAGCAGGCGGCCGAGAGCACGAACAACTCCAAGACCGGCGAGGGCGAGGCCGGAGGCACCACGGGAACCACCCGTTCCTCCTTCACGTCCAAGGCGACACCGACACCCACCAATCCGTCGGGGTCGGCGGCTCCGAATCCATCCACGTCCCCGACCGCACCCACACCCACGCCCGGCCCGACTCTCTCGGAGGAAGAGCAGAAGGTCGTCTCGCAGTGCGGTACGCAGTAGGCAAGCCGTGAGAGGCCCCGTCACACGATGAGCAGTTCTACCAACACGTCGACGCACCACACGTCCACGATCGGCTCGATCGGCACCCCGAGCCGGCGCAACACCGAGCTCGCCCTGCTGGTGTTCGCCGTCCTCATCCCGGTCTTCGCCTACGCCAACGTCGGCCTCGCCATCAACGACGAGATCCCGGCCGGCCTGCTCAGCTACGGCCTGGGCCTCGGCCTCCTGGCCGGCGTCGCCCATCTCGTCGTACGCAAGTTCGCGCCGTACGCGGACCCGCTGCTGCTGCCGCTGGCAACCCTGCTGAACGGACTCGGACTTGTCGCCATCTGGCGGCTGGACCAGTCCGCACTGCTGCGGGAGATCGGCGTGGCCGGCGGCAAGGCGACCAACCAGCTGCTGTACACGGCCATGGGCATCGCGCTGTTCGCCGTCGTGATGATCTTCCTCAAGGACCACCGGGTCCTTCAGCGCTACACCTACATCTCCATGGTCGGCGCGCTGATCCTGCTGCTCCTGCCGCTCGTCCCGGGCCTCGGCGCCGAACTCACCTACGGCGCCAAGATCTGGATCCAGGTCGGCAGCTTCACCATCCAGCCCGGTGAGTTCGCCAAGATCGTGCTGGCGGTCTTCTTCGCCGGCTACCTGATGGTCAAGCGCGACGCGCTCGCCCTCGCCAGCCGCCGCTTCATGGGCCTGTACCTGCCGCGCGGCCGCGACCTCGGCCCGATCCTCGTCGTCTGGGCGATGTCGATCCTGATCCTGGTCTTCGAGACCGACCTCGGTACGTCGCTGCTGTTCTTCGGAATGTTCGTCATCATGCTGTACGTCGCCACCGAGCGGACCAGCTGGATCGTCTTCGGTCTGATGATGTCCGCGGTCGGCGCCGTCGGCGTGGCCAGCTTCGAACCGCACGTCCAGCAGCGCGTCGACGCCTGGCTCGACCCGATGCGTGAGTACACGCTCAGCCAGGAAGGCGTCTACGGCCACTCCGAGCAGGCCATGCAGGCGCTGTGGGCGTTCGGCTCCGGCGGCACCCTCGGCACCGGCTGGGGCCAGGGCCACTCCGAGCTCATCCGGTTCGCCGCCAACTCCGACTTCATCCTCGCCACCTTCGGCGAGGAGCTGGGCCTGGCCGGCGTCATGGCGCTGCTGCTGCTGTACGGCCTGATCGTGGAGCGGGGCGTGCGCACCGCCCTCGCCGCCCGCGACCCGTTCGGCAAGCTGCTCGCCATCGGCCTCTCCGGCGCCTTCGCGCTCCAGGTCTTCGTCGTCGCCGGCGGCGTCATGGGCCTGATCCCGCTGACCGGTATGACGATGCCGTTCCTGGCGTACGGCGGTTCCTCCGTCATCGCCAACTGGGCGCTCATCGGCATCCTGATCAGAATCAGCGACACCGCCCGCCGTCCCGCCCCGGCCCCCGCACCCAACCCCGACGCCGAGATGACCCAGGTGGTCCGCCCGTGAACAAGCCCCTGCGCCGGATCGCGATCTTCTGCGGACTGCTGGTCCTCACCTTGCTCATCCGGGACAACTGGCTTCAGTACGCCCAGGCCGACAGCCTGAAGGAAGACCCCAAGAACCGCCGAGTCGCCATCGCCCGGTACGCCACCCCGCGCGGCGACATCATCGTCGACGGCAACCCGATCACCGGGTACAAGGAGACCTCGGGCGACTTCAAGTACAAGCGCACGTACAAGAACGGCGCGATGTGGGCGCCCGTCACCGGCTTCGTCTCTCAGGCCTACGGCGCCAACCAGCTGGAGTCCATCGAGGACGGCATCCTCACCGGCAACGACGACCGGCTCTTCTTCCGCAACACCCTCGACATGATCACCGGCAAGGCGAAGGAGGGCGGCAATGTCGTCACCACCCTCAACGCCGCCGCGCAGAAGGCCGCGTACGACGGCCTGAAGGCCCAGGGCGGCAAGGGCGCCGTCGCCGCCATCGAGCCGTCCACCGGCAAGATCCTGGCGCTGGCCTCCTTCCCGTCGTACGACCCCTCCACGATCGCCGGCGGCAGCACCTCGGACGAAGACGCCTGGAAGAAGCTCCAGAAGAAGGACAACGACGACGACCCGATGCTCAACCGGGCGCTGCGCGAGGTCTACCCGCCGGGCTCCACCTTCAAGGTCGTCACCGCGGCCGCCGCGCTGGAGAACGGCCTGTACACGGACGCGGACTCACCGACCAAGTCGCCGCTGCCGTGGACCATGCCGGAAACCACGACCGAGCTGAAGAACGAGGGCAACATCCCCTGCAAGAACGCCACCCTGCGGGAGGCGCTGCGGGTGTCCTGCAACACCGTCTTCGGCAAGGTCGGATCCGACCTCGGCAACGAGAAGATGCTGGAAGAGGCCAAGAAGTTCGGCTTCACCGAGGAGCAGTTCACGCCGACCCGCTCCAGCGCTTCGGTCTTCTCCGGCGACATGAACCCCTCGCAGACCGCGCTGTCCTCCATCGGCCAGTTCAACACCGCCGCGAGCCCGCTCCAGATGGCCATGGTCGCCTCGGCCGTCGCCAACAACGGCACCCTGATGAAGCCGTACATGGTCGACGAGCTCCAGACGCACAACCTCGACGCCATCGAGAAGACGACCCCCGAGGAGATGAGCAAGCCGCTGTCGGCGAAGAACGCGCAGATCCTCCAGTCGATGATGGAGACCGTCGTCGCCGACGGCACCGGCCAGAACGCGAAGATCGACGGCGTCACCGTGGGCGGCAAGACCGGTACCGCCCAGCACGGCGTCGACAACAGCGAGAACCCGTACGCCTGGTTCCTCTCCTACGCCAAGACCGACGACGGCAGCGCGCCCGTCGCCGTCGCCGTGGTCATCGAAGACGAGAACGCCGTCCGTGACGACATCTCCGGCGGCGGCCTCGCGGCACCCATCGCGAAGAGCGTGATGGAGGCGGTCATCAACAGCAAGAAGTGAGAACCCCGTCACGTCGTCTTCACATCGCCGCACGTTGCGATACCGGTCCTGTATCGGCTGACGGGCTTGGCCAGGTCATACAAAGCGAGCCGGGTACGGTAGGCCCGGACGGCAGCCTCCGAGCCGCACATCAGTGCGGGTCGGGACCGACGGAGAGGGCTGGTAGGTAGCTTATGGAAGAGCCGCGTCGCCTCGGCGGCCGGTACGAGCTGGGCCAGGTGCTCGGCCGCGGTGGCATGGCGGAGGTATACCTCGCCCATGACACCCGCCTCGGCCGCACCGTGGCAGTGAAGACGCTCCGCGCGGACCTCGCGCGCGACCCGTCCTTCCAGGCCCGCTTCCGCCGGGAGGCCCAGTCGGCCGCCTCGCTCAACCACCCCGCGATCGTGGCGGTCTACGACACGGGCGAGGACTACATCGACAACGTGTCGATCCCGTACATCGTCATGGAGTACGTGGACGGCTCGACACTCCGTGAGCTGCTCCACTCCGGCCGCAAGCTGCTGCCGGAGCGTTCCCTGGAGATGACCATCGGGATCCTCCAGGCACTGGAGTACTCCCACCGCAACGGCATCGTCCACCGCGACATCAAGCCGGCCAACGTCATGCTGACGCGCAACGGCCAGGTCAAGGTGATGGACTTCGGCATCGCCCGCGCCATGGGCGACTCCGGCATGACGATGACGCAGACGTCCGCGGTCATCGGCACCGCCCAGTACCTGTCGCCGGAGCAGGCGAAGGGCGAGCAGGTGGACGCGAGGTCGGACCTCTACTCAACAGGCTGCCTGCTGTACGAGCTGCTGACCGTCCGTCCTCCCTTCGTCGGCGACTCCCCGGTCGCGGTCGCGTACCAGCACGTACGGGAAGAGCCCCAGGCCCCGTCGGTCTTCGACCCCGAGATCACGCCCGAGATGGACGCCATCGTCCTGAAGGCGCTGACCAAGGACCCGAACTACCGCTACCAGTCCGCCGACGAGATGCGCGCCGACATCGAGGCCTGCCTCGACGGCCAGCCGGTCGCGGCCACCGCCGCGATGGGTTCCGTCGGCTACGGCGGCTACCCGGACGACCAGCCCACCACCGCCCTGCGCTCCGCCGACGGCGGCGGCGCCGCCACGTCGATGCTTCCGCCCATGAATCCGGACGACGGCGGCTTCGGCTACGACGACCGGCCGGGCCGGCGGCGCCAGAAGAAGTCGAACACCTCGACGATCCTGTTGGTCGTCGCGGGTGTGCTGGTGCTGATCGGTGCGGTGCTGATCGGCAAGTGGGTGGTCGACGGCTCCAGCGGCGCCAGCAACGACACCGTGGCGGTGCCGAACTTCGTGGACCTGACGCTGGCAGACGCCAAGCAGCAGGCCAAGAACGCGGAGCTGACACTCGACCCCACGAACAAGGCGTGCGAGAACACTCCCAAGGGCTCCATCTGCTCACAGAGCCCGGCAGCCCCGACCGAGGTCAAGAAGGGCAGCTCGGTCGAGGTCGTGGTGTCCACGGGGGCGCCGAAGGTGGCGGTGCCGAGCGTCATCGGGCTGACCCTGGACGAGGCCAAGTCGAAACTCGAGGGCGACGACTACCAGTTCACGGTCAAGACGGAGACCCGCGAGGTCTCCTCGGACGATCCTGGCACCGTCCTCGACCAGGACCCGACCTCGGGCAAGGAGGTGGAGAAGGGATCGACGATCACCCTCACCATCGCCAAGGCCGAGGAGAAGGCCACAGTCCCGGACGTCACCGGCCAGACCTGTGACGATGCCAAGGCCCAGATGGAGGCCAACGACCTCACCGGCAACTGCGTCGAGGTGGAGACCGCCGACCCGAACCTGGTCGGCAAGGTCATCAACACCTCGCCGACCGCCGGTTCCTCGGTCGACAAGGACTCCACGGTCCAGATCAACATCGGCAAGGCCCAGGAGCAGCAGACCCAGGTGCCGAACGTCGTCGGAGGGACGGTGGCGCAGGCCCGGCAGACGCTTCAGGGGCAGGGCTTCACCAACATCCAGTTCGCCGACGGCAGCGACCAGAGCGACAACGCGATCGTGACGGCCCAGGACCCCGGCGCGGGCAACCCGGTCGACGACCCCGCCGGCACGACGGTCACCCTCACGACGGTGGGCTTCGGCAACGGCGGCAACGGCAACGGCGGCATCATCGGAGGCAACGACTCCGACTAGGGAAGCGACCCGCACGGAGGACTGCTTCCCCGGCACGCATGGCTGAGCCCCGGTTCCCTGCTCAGGGACCGGGGCTCAGCCATGCCCGAGGACGAGTGACGGCCACCACATCCGGGCCTCATGGGCATGGCTTACTGATCAGTTAATATGCGTCATGATCGCGTTGAACGCGATCTGAACATATGGGGGTAATCATCAAGAAGCGAATCATGGCCGTCCTCGGGGCTGCCTGTGCCTTGACCGTCCTTACGGCGGGAACGGCGAGTGCCGGGACCAACAGCGGCTTCGTCTACACGACGGACTGGGATCCCGGTGGCAAGGGGGCCTTCGGTCATGACGGGGACTGCCTGACCGTCTACGACGACCAGAGTGACGGCTACGCCGTCGAGATCCACCTCTTCCGGATGAGCGACTACAGGACGATCGCCGAACTGAGGACGACGCAGCCCGCCCAGTCGCACGAGTACAAGTGCTTCGGGAGCCAGGTGCCCGAGAACACCAAGGTCGGCGTGCGCGTCTCACTCATCAAGAGCGGCGACAAGTTCAGCGGTTTCAAGTACGACCTCACCACCTGAGCCGTCGGCGGTAGCGACAAAGCGAAGAGGACTTGCCCGCGCGACCTGCGGGCAAGTCCTCTTCGGCTTGTCCGCTACCGCAGCTCCTCCGGCAGCGTCCGCTCCCCGTCCACCTTCTCCACCCGCTCCAACTCCCCCCACACCACGTACCGATACCGGGACGTGTACACCGGCGTGCACGTCGTCAGGGTGATGTACTTGCCGGCCTTGTTCTTGCCGGATTCCTTGGGGACGGGGCCGAGGACCTTGACGTTGTACTTCGAGGTCTCGGGAAGGACGGCGTAGACCTTGTAGACGTACCACTTGTCCTTGGTCTCGAAGACGATCGGGTCGCCCTTCTCGATCTTGTCGATCTTGTGGAACTTGGCGCCGTGGCCGTCGCGGTGCGCGGCGAGGCTGAAGTTGCCGTTCTTGCCGCTGGTCGGGAGCGCGGACTTGACGGGGTCGGTGTAGTAGCCGGCGACACCGTCGTTGAGGATCTTCGACGAGGTGCCCTTCTCGACCAGGATCTCGCCCTTGCTCATCGCGGGGACGTGCAGGAAGCCGATGCCGTTCTTGCTGTCGAACGTGGCGGGGCGGGAGTCGTCCTGAGCCCAGGTGTCACGGACCTTGTCGGCCTGCTTGCCGGCCTCCCGGTCCGCGACGACGTTCGTCCACCACAGCGAGTAGACGACGAACAGGCCGAGCACCAGGCCCGCCGTGATGAGGAGTTCGCCGAAGACACTGACCGCCATCGCGATCCGCCCGGGGCCGCGGCGGCGCGGCGCGGACGCCGATCCGGGCGCGTGGGTGCGCTCTGCGTGCTCGGTGTCGTCAGTGGTCGCTGCCACGTTCATCCGCCCTTACGAGACGAGCGCATCCGGCTTCCCCTTGCTGCGCGGCCGTTCCTCGACCATCTTGCCCCAGACGATCATCCGGTACTTACTGGTGAACTCCGGCGTACAGGTCGTCAGCGTGATGTAGCGGCCGGGACCGGTGAAACCGCCGGCCTTGGGCACGGGATCGAGCACGCTCACATTGCTGGGCGAGGTCACCGGCAGGATCGACGCCATCTTGTAGACGTAGTACGTGTCCTGGGTCTCCACGACGATCGGATCGCCCGGCTGGAGCTTGTTGATGTACCGGAACGGCTCGCCATGCGTGTTGCGATGCCCCGCGAGCCCGAAGTTGCCGGTCTTCGCGCTGGGCATCGCCGTCTTCAGCTCGCCCTCGCCGTAATGGCCGACCATCCCCTTGTCGAGCACCTTCTTGTTGCTGATGCCCTCCGCTATCGGCACCACCACGTCCAGCTTGGGGATGTACAGGAGGGCGAAACCCTGCCCCGGCTCGAAGGTCCCCGGGGCTCGCTTGCCGCTCGCCCAGTCCTGCTGGAGGTTGCTCGCCGCCTTCCCGGCCTGCGCGTGCGCCCGGACGTTCGTCCACCACAGCTGGTAGGTGACGAACAGCAGCATTAGCACACCGGTGGTGATGAACACCTCGCCGATCGCCCGGCTGGCCACGACTCCGGCGCCCGGCTTGTTCGCGCGCGCCCGCCGACGGGCCTCCACACGCGACAGCGGCCGGTCGTCCTCCGCCTCGGCCGACGGAGACTCCTCCCGTGCACCGCCATGCCGCCCGTGACGGCCCTTGGCGGCCTTTCTGCGGGCCGCTCGCCCACCCGGGGCGGGGTGGGGAGCGGACGCGGCGGAAGAGGCGCCAGAAGCCGATATGGACTCGCCGCCGGCCATGGGGGGCGGATCAGGTATCCGCAGGGCGACGGTCTCCTCGTCGGCGGGAGGCAGGAAGGACTCACCGCCGGACGGTATGGAGGGGTCGTCGACGGGGGGCTGATACGAGGGTGCGTACGGCTCCTGCGCGGCGTAGGCCTGCGTTTCCGCCACCCCGTACGCCTGCGTTCCCTGGCCGTACTCCTCCGGCACCGCTTGGCCGTAGGCCTCCGGCACTCCTTGGCCGTAGGCCTCTTGCATGCCTTGGCCGTACGGCTCCTGCACGCCTTGGCCGTACGTCCCCTGCGTCCCCTGCCAGTCCTCGAACGCACCCGGCGCCCCGTACGGCTGCTCGCCGTACGAGGTCCCCTGGTCGCCGGCGTTGCCGTAGGCGGCCGCGCCGGACTCGCGCTCGGGGCGCAGGGCGGTCACGCCGTGGCCCTGCCCACCACCGGGGCGAGCCCCGCCGACCTCGCCACGGCACCCTGGTCGCCACACTCCACCAGCCAGTTGGCCAGCATCCGGTGACCGTGCTCGGTCAGCACCGATTCGGGGTGGAACTGCACACCCTCGACCGGGAGTTCGCGGTGGCGCAGACCCATGATGATGCCGTCGTGCGTACGGGCCGTGACCTCCAGCTCGGCCGGGACCGTCCCCGGCTCCGCAGCCAGGGAGTGGTAGCGCGTCGCCGTGAAGGGCGTCGGCAGACCCGCGAAGACGCCCTCGCCCTGGTGCTCGACCAGCGAGGTCTTGCCGTGCAGCAGCTCGGGCGCACGATCCACGACACCGCCGTACGCCACCTGCATCGACTGCATGCCCAGGCACACGCCGAAGACGGGCACCCCGGTGGCGGCGCAGTGCCGGACCATGTCCACACAGACCCCGGCCTCCTCCGGTGTACCGGGGCCCGGTGACAGCAGCACTCCGTCGAAACCGTCCTGGGCGTGCGCCGTCGACACCTCGTCGTTGCGCAGCACCTCGCACTCGGCGCCCAGCTGGTACAGGTACTGGACCAGGTTGAAGACGAAGCTGTCGTAGTTGTCGACGACGAGAATCCGCGCGCTCACTGGTTGTCCACCGTCACATCGTTGAAGGGAAGCAGCGGTTCGGCCCACGGGAAGACGTACTGGAAGAGGACGTAGACCATGGCAACGATGAGCATGAGCGAGAGCAGCGCCCTCACCCACGCGTTCCCCGGCAGATGCCGCCAGATCCAGCCGTACATGCCGTCCCTTCCGTCGCACCACGGCACCAGACTCACGCCGTACCCGCACCAGACTAACGGCGCAGGGCATCTGGTTTCCCGGCCTCCACAGGCTGCGTGGAGTCGAGATGCGCCCAGACGATCAGCCGGTGGCTGTGCCCCCACTCCGGATCGCAGGTGGTCAGCGTGAGATAGCGGCCCGCACGTGTGTACCCCGAATTACGTGGCACAGGGTCGATCACCTCAACGTCGGTGGGCACGGTTTTGTAGGGCCCTTTGTCGACCCTGTACGTGAACCAGGTCGTCCCGTCCGTCAGCACCACCGCATCGCCGCGCCTCAGCTCGGGAAAGTCCTTGAACGGGTCCCCGTACGTGCGCCGATGGCCCGCGACCGAGAAGTTGCCCTTCTGACCGAGCTGGGCGGTGCGCGCGTAGTGGCCGAGGCCCTTCTTGAGGGTGCCGGTGGCGGTCCCCTCGAGCACGGGCTTGTTCCACGTGAAACCAAGACGCGGGATGTACATGACCGCGAAGGGCTTGCCGCTCTCGTACGCCGCCGGCCGCGCGGGAGCGGCCGGCGCAGCGGAAGGACCGGGGGTCGCCGTCGGTGTGGGCTGCACAGCACCGCGCGCCCACTGCTCCTCGAGCTGGTCGATCTGGTCGGCCATGACATGGTCGGCCTTCACACCGGTCCAGAACAGCACATAGACGACGAACAGGACGATCAACGTACCTACGGTGATACAGAGTTCGCTGACGGTCCTGACGACGACGCGCACCGGCAGCTCCTGAACGGACTCTCACTCCACGGGCTGGGCGTACTGCAGATCCACTGTGCCCGAGTAGCCGGGCAGAGTCACCGTCCCGTCCTCCTCGACTTTCCAGCCGAGCCCGTAGACGTTGACGTACACCATGTAGTTCTGGATCGCAGGGCTCTCGACAAGCGCCTTCTGTAGCTTCTCCGGGTCCCCGACTGCCGTGATCTTGTACGGCGGTGAGTAGACGCGGCCCTGAAGGATCAGGGTGTTGCCCACACAGCGCACGGCACTGGTCGAGATCAGCCGCTGGTCCATGACCTTGATGCCCTCGGCGCCGCCCTGCCAGAGCGCGTTCACCACGGCCTGGAGGTCCTGCTGATGGATGACCAGGTAGTCGGGCTGCGGCTCGGGATAGCCGGGGAGCTTGGCGGTGGCATCCGGCGGGGCGTCGTTGAGGGTGACGGTGATCGCCTCGCCCTTGAGCTTCTGCGTGCCCGCGCCCTTCTCCAGGCCCGCCAGCTTCTCGTCCTCGGCCTTGCTGCTGCCGTCGTCCCGCTCGGCGAGCGCATCGATGTCATCACGAAGACCCGCGTTGGACTCGTCGAGCCGGCCGTTGTTGTGGCTGCGCTCCTGAATGAGGTCGGACAACTTGAGCAAGGAGTCGTCCGTGCGGATATTGGTGCCTTTGGCAGTATTGAAGCTGGTGAAGAAAATGAGTCCCGCGAGGGCGAAGACACCCGCCGTGAGCACCCGCACAGGCCGGAAACGGCGTCCGCGGGCAGGACTGGACCCCGTACCGGGAGAGTCGGCAGAATTGCTCAACGTACCCTTATCTCCTTCGGCGCCGCGGAAGCACTACGCTAACGGACGCCCGGGGGAGCGCTAAGAGTCCCCTTGTACGCTGCCCCGGAGCCCGCCCCAGTTCCCTGCGCGGCCACGCAGCGCATCGACAGGAGAGACCCTCGTGCCGAAGTCACGTATCCGCAAGAAGGCCGACTACACGCCGCCGCCGGCGAAGCAGGCGACCGCGATCAAGCTCACCAGCCGCACCTGGGTCGCGCCGGTCATGCTGGCCATGTTCCTCATCGGCCTGGCATGGATCGTCGTCTTCTACGTCACCGACGGCTCACTGCCCATCGACGGTCTCGACAACTGGAACATCGTCGTGGGCTTCGGCTTCATCGCCGCCGGTTTCGGCGTCTCGACGCAGTGGAAGTAGCGGCCACCGGCCGGTGAACACAGCTCTGCCCAGGGCTATCCGCTGAGTTATCCACAACTTGCAAAGATTTCCACACCCCGCCTGGGGATAAAGAACGACGATCTGTGGATAACCCACCGAGTGTTGACGCCGGTACGACAGTCGCACGACAGATTCGGAAACACGTTCGTCCCCTGCCTGACCTGCGGAAACACAGGTCCATGGCAGGGGGCACAACTGTTCCCACACAGCGTGCACAAGATCCGCCACACGCTGTGGACAATGCTGGGGATCAAGTGAGCTGGGCGGTCCTCAAGAGAGTCACACCGACGATCACGGCCAGGAACAGCACACAGCTGCCGTACTGGACGAGGTTCCGCCGCTCGCGCGGGGCGTGGACCATGGCGTAGCCGATGACGAGTCCGCCGACGAGTCCGCCGATGTGGGCCTGCCAGGCGATGTTGCTCCACCCGAAGGTGAAGATCAGGTTGATCACCAGGAGGGCGATGATCGGCCGCATGTCGTAGTTCAGGCGGCGTACGAGGACGGCGGTGGCGCCGAAGAGGCCGAAGATGGCGCCGGAGGCGCCGAGCGAGGCCGTGGTCGGGGACTCGATCAGATAGGTCAGGGCGCCGCCCGCCAGCCCGGAGACCAGGTAGAGGGCGATATAGCGGGCCCGGCCCAGGGCGGCTTCGAGGGGGCCGCCGAGCCACCACAGGCTGAGCATGTTGAAGGCGATGTGCCAGGGGGCCTCGTGTGTGAACATCGCCGTGAACATGCGGTACCACTCGCCCTCGGCGACGCCTTCGGTGGGTACGAAGGGGGCCGGGGGCCATTCGCCGATGAGATACAGGTCGTTCAGGAGCGACGACGATGACCGGACCGCGATGAAGACCGCGATGTTGATCCCGATCAGGATCTTGGTGATCAGTCGCGGGTCGGCGGTGACGGTGCCGCCTGCGATGGTGCGGGGCCGGGCTGCGGTGGGTGAGACGCCGGTGCCGGCGGCGCCACGGACGCATTCGGGGCACTGGAAGCCGACGGAGGCGCTGACCATGCACTCGGGGCAGATGGGGCGCTCGCAGCGGGTGCAGCGCACGCCGGTCTCGCGGCCCGGGTGCCGGTAGCAGACGGGTGCGCTCTGTGCGGGCTGAGGGCCCTGGTCGTCCGGGCCCTGCGGGCTGCCTGGCGCCTGGTCCATGGGATCCCCTCGGTCGTCGTGCTCATAAGAACCGCCCCGCCCATCCTTACGGATGAGCGGGGCGTTTGGTTCCCTGCGGGGCGCTTCGGGCATCCGCCCCTCGAGGGCTCAGCCCTCGCGGGTCTCGACGACGACCGACTCGATGACGACGTCGTTGACCGGGCGGTCGGTGCGCGGGTTGGTCTGGGCGGTCGCGATGGCGTCGATGACCTTCTGGCTCGCCGCGTCCGTGACCTCACCGAAGATGGTGTGCTTGCGGTTCAGCCAGGTCGTCGGGGCGACGGTGAAGAAGAACTGCGAGCCGTTGGTGCCCGGACCGGCGTTGGCCATGGCCAGCAGGTAGGGCTTGTCGAAGGAGAGGTCCGGGTGGAACTCGTCCTCGAACTGGTAGCCGGGACCCCCGGTGCCATTGCCCAGCGGGTCACCGCCCTGGATCATGAAGCCGCTGATCACCCGGTGGAAGACCGTGCCGTCGTAGAGCTTGTTGGTGGACCGCTCGCCAGTGGTCGGGTTGGTCCATTCACGCTCGCCGTTGGCGAGCTCGACAAAGTTCCGGACCGTCTTGGGCGTGTGGTTCGGCAGGAGCCGGACTTCGATGTCGCCGCTGTTGGTCTTCAGGGTGGCGTAAAGCTGCTCAGCCACGATCTGCCTTCCGTTGTCTTCCTGTGACCCCCTGATCCTCGCACGGTCCACGCCCTACGTCGCCCGCCGCCCTGTTCCGCACCGGTTTGCCTGCGTGTCGCTTGGGAGAAATCCGGGCGAGTGGCCCCGGGGCGGGGGCGCGGAGCAGCGATCCGTGGCATTGTCGACGACAAGCTCCTGTTGCCCCGTATTCATCCGCTATTGCACTTGATCCATGACCCGGATGCCCGCTCTCACATGCCTCGGGGTGCACCTGGAGGCATGATCCGTAAAAGGGTGGATAGCCGAAATACCGTACGCCACCGAGGAGGAGGATCCCGTGACCCGCATCGACAGCGTGCGCGCCGCGACCGGCTCGGCGAAGGACAGCGTGCTGCACGCCGCGGAAGTGGTGGCGCCCTACGCCGACACGGCCAAGGACAGGGCCACGCACTATGCGCACGAGGCACGCGTACGGCTTGCGCCGAAGGTGTCGCTGGCCGCCGAGCAGGCCCGCACCCAGTACGGCGTGTATGTCGTGCCGCGCCTGGAGCAGGCCCGTACACATGTACCGCCGAAGGTCGACCAGGCCGCCCATGAGGCTGCCGTCCGTACTCGCAAGGCTGCCAGGCAGGCCGCCGACTACTCCAAGCCGCGGATCGAGCAGGCGGTGGCCGCGGCAGGGCCCGCCAAGGACGAGGCCACCGCTCGGAGCGCCGCCGCGCTGGCCGCGCTGCGCAGCCATGTCTCGGCCGAGGACATCCAGAAGCTGGACCGCAGGCACGAGCGGCGGGCGCGAGCCGGTCGGCTGGCCAAGGCACTGGCAGTTCTGGGTGTGCTGGCGGGTGGCGCCTTCGCCGCCTGGAAGTGGTGGGACAAGCAGGCCAACCCCGACTGGCTGGTCGAGCCGCCCGCCGCGACGGAGGTGTCCGAGGGTGGCAGGCTCACGTCGGTGGACGGCACGGGTCAGGCCGTGCTCGATCCCGAGGTGCAGGCCAAGGAGGCCGAGGAGGAAGCCGCCAAGCGCGACGAGGGTCGGTGAGCGTTCCGGCAGATCGCGTCAATTGTGCGGTGGGGCGGGAGACTTGAGGGTCTCCCGCCCCACCGCGATGTTTCACGTGGAACAGTCGTGCCTTGTCCAGCCGGGCACGTGTTTACGCGCTCCGCTCACGATGACGTTTGCAACGGTCCAGTTGTGCAGGTTCCGCACAGACTTCCTTAACGGAACGCATTCCCCTGGTTACCCGCATCCGTTCACGCCAGCTCACACACCGCACGCAGGTCGGAGCGCCCCACTCGCACCACGTCGGACACGGGCGTGACCATCCCGCCGCCTCCACTCGCTGCGCCTGTTTGCGCAAATATCTGCAACGCCGCCGGGCCTGTATCGCGTGACGCACGTCACCCCTGAAATCCAGCCCAACGAAAAGACCGGCCAGGAGCCACTAAGGCACCTGACCGGTCCGAGGTGTGGAGCCTAGGGGAGTCGAACCCCTGACATCTGCCATGCAAAGACAGCGCTCTACCAACTGAGCTAAGGCCCCGGAAGACAGGCGTCCGACCGGAAGAACCGCATACCGGCGGGCGCCGCAGACCAGAGTACCGGGTCGCCCCCCGTATCTCGCAAAACGATTGGGGGTCCCGATGGACGGCCACTCTCCGTAAGATGCTCGGCGTGGTTCGCGACAGCGAACCGCCGTTTTGGGGAAAGCGATGGGGAGACGCAATGGACGCCGCACAGCAGGAAGCCACCGCAAGAGCGCGGGAACTGCAGCGGAACTGGTATGGGGAGCCGCTGGGGGCGCTCTTCCGTAAGCTGATAGACGATCTTGGCCTCAACCAGGCTCGTCTCGCGGGGGTACTGGGCCTGTCCGCACCAATGCTGTCGCAGCTGATGAGCGGCCAGCGGGCGAAGATCGGCAATCCCGCCGTGGTCCAGCGGGTGCAGTTGTTGCAGGACCTGGCCGGGCAGGTCGCGGACGGCAGCGTGAGTGCGGCCGAGGCGACTGAACGCATGGAAGAGATCAAGAAGTCGCAGGGGGGCTCGGTGCTCAGTAACACCACGACCACAACCAGCAGTTCGGGAGCGCCGACGGTCAAGCGCGTGGTCCGCGAGATCCAGTCGCTGCTGCGCTCGGTGGCGGCGGCGGGAGACATCATCGAGGCGGCGGACACCCTCGCCCCGACCCACCCGGAACTGGCAGAGTTCCTCCGGGTGTACGGCGCGGGCCGCACCTCCGACGCAGTCGCGCACTACCAGTCCCACCAGAGCTGAACGGCGGGCCCGGTCACCGAAGGGGGTTCGGCAGCCGGGTCGACGGCCGAGGAGAAGCGCCAGGGTCAGCGGAGCACGGGGGCCGCGGGCTACGGGGGCTGGTGGGGTACGGGGGCCACAGGCTTGCGGGACCGCAGGCTTACGGGGGTATCGCTCATCCAACTGAGGGCGGCAGGAGTCGTATTGCTCGTCGAGGGGGAAGCAAGGGGGACAGCCGAAGGGGGAGGAGCGACGCACAGCCATGGGTGAGGTCTTCGCTGGCCGGTATGAACTGGCCGACCCGATCGGACGCGGCGGTGTGGGCGCCGTGTGGCGCGCCTGGGACCACCGCAGGCGCCGCTATGTCGCCGCCAAGGTGCTTCAGCAGAGCGACGCGCACTCGCTGCTGCGCTTTGTGCGGGAGCAGGCGCTGCGGATCGATCACCCCCATGTGCTCGCGCCCGCCAGCTGGGCCGCCGACGACGACAAGGTCCTGTTCACCATGGATCTGGTCGCCGGCGGCTCGCTGGTCCATCTGATCGGGGACTACGGCCCCCTGCCGGCGCCGTTCGTCTGCACTCTGCTCGACCAGCTCCTCTCGGGGCTGGCCGCGGTGCATGCGGAAGGCGTCGTGCACCGCGACATCAAGCCCGCGAACGTGCTGCTGGAGGCCACCGGCACGGGTCGGCCGCGGCTGCGGCTGTCGGACTTCGGCATCGCCATGCGCCTGGGCGAGCCGCGGCTGACGGAGACCAATCTCGTGGTGGGAACGCCCGGTTATCTGGCGCCCGAGCAGATGATGGGCGCGGAACCGGACTTCCCCGCAGACCTGTTCGCCGTCGGGCTGGTGGCGCTGTATCTGCTGGAGGGCGCCAAGCCGGACGCCAAGGCACTCATCCAGTACTTCGCTGAGCACGGGACGCCTGGGGCGCCCACGGGCATTCCCGAGCCGCTGTGGCAGGTCGTGGCCACGCTGCTGCAACCGGATCCGCAGGCACGGTTCCGCACGGCCACGGGCGCGCGCAAGGCGCTCGCCTCGGCCGCGGAGCTCCTCCCGGAGGGCGGCCCCGACGACGAGCTGATCGAGATCTTCGACCAACTCGGCCCGCTTCCCCCGGGGTTCGTCCCCGACGGACCGCTCAAGCCCGCACCGGGAGTGGATCCGCTCAGGGGCGGGCGCGGGCCGACCGCCGGGCGAGGCGAAGGGGATGCGTCGGGCACGGGTTCCGTACCGAACGACTCCGGCACAGGGCATGTGTCGGCCGGCTCCGCCCCGGGGTACATGACGGCCGACCCTGCGGGGCACGGACCGGCCGGCTCCGGTGCGGGGCACATACCGGCTGGCTCCGGTGCGGGTTCCCGACCGAACGGCTCCGGCATGGGCTCTGTACCGACCGGTCCGGGTGCCGTCGTCGTACCGGCTGATCTGCGGCAGGAGACCGATCCACGGCAGCCGGGCACTCCGGGGCAGGGCACCGATCCCCGACTGCCAACGGGCTCGCAGCCGCCGAGCATGTCGGACACCGGCAGCTTCCACCTGCCGCCCCCTCAGGCCACCGACTCCTCTCGTCGGACGCCGCCCGCGGACGCCCAGGCCCAGGCACAGCCCCCAGCCCAGGCTCAGCACCATCGGCATCCAGAGCCCCAGCCATACGAGGGCAGCCAACCAAGCCCTGCCCCCTTGTCCCCCTACTCGCCTTACGACCCCACGCATGTCCTGTCCTCCCCCCAGCCGCACACACCGCGCCACTCCACTCAGGCCCTGACACCGGTGTCGCACCCTCGCGCTGATGCCTCTACTGCTTCGTACACCGCTCAAGACCCGCAGGTTCCACCTTCCGCGCAGGCAATTTCGCAGCCACGCCACCGTGCGGCCCGCCGGCCCCGCCGCCCCGGCCCACCGGCGAAGGTGGCCGTCCCGCTGCTGCTGCTCGCCCTGGCCTGCTACGCGGTGGGGTTCTGGGCGCTGACGCGCCTCTGAGCTCAGCCCGCAAGAACCCGAAGTCACCCATGTCGGGAGGGACCCGAAGTCACCCCGGCCTCGGCCCTACCAGGCCCCGACCCGCCTCCGCGCCACGAGCGTCCACACACCGAGCACCGCCAACAGCACCGTGCCCGCGCCGATCCCGCCCACGGCGACCACCGCCATCGTGGCGTCGCCGCTCCCGGACCTGTCGGAGCCGCCCTCGTTCGTGGCTTCCCGGTCCTGAGCCGTGAGCTCGAAGAGGTTCGGCGGCTGGGCTGATCCCGCGTAACCGGGCCCCGCCTCTGCCGCGCCGCTGACCCGTGTCCGCAGCGTCAGTTCGAAGGGCCCGTCGCCGAACCGTTCGCCCACCTGCTCAGCGAGATGGAGGACGAGGTAGTACGAGCCGGCGAATCGCATTCCGTTGACCTGGTCGGAATGGTCGTACCGGTTGGCGTACGCGGCCGGCGGCAGCGGATCGAGTGTCCCCGACTTCTGGCTGCCGTTGTAGCTGACGCTGACGTCGTCGACGCGGGCGCGCACGGGGTTGTAGAGGGACATGTCCAGGGCGACGGCCACCAGGCCGCCGTCGCCGCTCGAACTGCCCAACTCGGCGGTGGCGTAGAGCTGCTGTCCCCAGTCGACCGGCACCTTGTAGAAGACGGTCTGCCCGGGCCGCAGGTCGTCGCGCCAGACGCCTTGCCCGAGGGTTGTCGCCCGAGTGAAGCCGCCGCCGCCCTCACGGTGCTCGGCCTCGCTGAGCAGGGGGGTGGGCGAGGCGGAGTTCCAGTCCTCGGGTGCCTCGGTCTCAGCGGTCTGCCTCAGCCGCGGCTCGGAGACGGGGGCGAGCTCCAGGTCCCAGGCGCCGGGTGAGGAGTCGCTTCGGTCGGCGCGCTCGACGAGCAGGTAATAGGTGCCCGTGCCCTGGCAGGAGGAGCCGGTCGCGTGGGTCTCACGTGCTCCCCAGGCGGCGATCGGGTGCGGGCTGCGGCTCCCGAAGCCGACCGTCTCATACGAACAGGGGCGGCTGTTGGCGTCCCGCAGCGTCACCCTGAGGTTGTCGGTGGGGGCCACCGTGGTGCCTGCGCGTGGGACTGCGGTCACGGAGACGTAGACGTTCGACGTGGCGTCGAGTTCGAGGCGGTAGTAGAGCTTGCCGTCCTGTGGGAGGGAGCTGCGGTACGTAGTGCCCACGTCCAGCCGGTCGGCGCCCGTGGTGCCGGTCGCCCCGTCGACGGACCGGGCATCCTCATCGAAGGAGTACGGGCCAGGCGCCTCGAAGGCGTACGAGCCGGGTGTCACCCCGGCGAAGGCGGCATCACCCGGCAGGACTGTCGCCGCGCCCAGGACCGCTGCCACGACAGCCACGCGCGCGTGCCGCGACGGACGATGGCCGTGCCACCCCCTCGCACGCCACCACGCCGTACAGCGCCGCCCCATCACGCGCCACCCCTCGTCGTCGCCGGACCGGGACCGTGGCCCATCCTGCCCCGATCGGGGGTATGTCATCCGCGCAATCCGTACGAGCGGCCGAAACACCCGCCTCAAAGGCATCCCCTGACACATCCGGGGACACCCCGCAACACAAAACCCCGACCGCGAGGGCGGTCGGGGTCTTTCAGAATCCGTTGTCGATACTCACGAACCCGTGGGCACGGAGTCAGTCGCCTCCGTCCACAGATCCTGCTCGGCGCGATCCGCCTGGATCTGGCGGTACACGAGGAGCCCGCCGATGGCGGCCAGTGCGACCAGGAGAAGCTTCTTCACCGCGCGACCTCGTCTTTCCTTGACGTAGGGGACCTCTGGCGCCCGACTATACACACCGACCGATACCGATCGGTGACCTGTATCGGCAGCCAACTGCCGTCCGGAACAGCGCAGTAGAAGCGGACGTCGACGCTCCGATCGGAGGGTGATCACATCGCCACGGAGGGCGACTTTGGGTCCCTCTATCTACCTTTCAGCCCTCTTGCACCCATCCGAGTGGTGTTGATCGGAAGATCGACGCGTCACGGGCGTCGGTCCACCACTTCGCGACCCACATACACATCATGAGGAAAGTACGCAAATCGCCCAACCCGAAAGTGAGGGGCCATGGCCCGCACCAAGGTCATGAAGCTGTGGACCGCCATCGTCACCGCCTTCCTGGCGCTGTGCACGACGCTCGGACTCATCACCACGGCCGCCGCGGCGGCCGTACCGCAGACCGAGGCGGCGAGCGAGAGCGTCGCGCAGGTGACGACACCGCCGATCCCCTGGGCCTGGTCCCGCTCACTGCCCCCCACCATGAAGCAGCGCATCCACGCCGAGGCACACGGCAAGTCCCCCAGCTGCCGCCACCGCCCGTCGGCGGACACGGTTGAGGACACGGCTCTCGAAGCCGCCTCCCTCTGCGACCCGGCCGAGCCCGTCACCACCCTCCAGCGCTGACCCCCGGCACGCTCTTTCCTCCCCCATCCGGCAAAGGCGAACTTGCGTACAGCACCGCCCGGACCAAGGCCCGGCCGCTCACCGAGCGGCCGGGCCTTTCTCATGGAGCCGGATATGCCAAAGACCCCCGACCACGTTCGGTTGGGGGTCTTCATGCTGGTGGGGCTAACAGGATTTGAACCTGTGGCCTCATCCTTATCAGGGATGCGCTCTAACCAACTGAGCTATAGCCCCGCCGCGCTCTGCGGTGTGTGTCCCGCGCGCTGACCCCTGAAGATTAGCGCACGACGTGGGCAGTCCCAAAATCGATAGTCAGAGGACCGTAGGCCGAGGTTTGAAACGGCGTTCGCAGTTAATGTCACTCGTCTTCGGCCAGCGTCAGCTCGACGCCGCCCACGAAGCCCGCCGACAGGTTGTAGATGAACGCGCCGAGCGTCGCCAGTGCCGTCGCGAGGACGACGTCGATGACCGCGATGATCGACGTGAACATCAGGACGTGGGGGAGTGACAGGAACGACTGGAGGTCGAAGCCGTTCGACTCGTTCGAGCCGGTGGCCTCCGAGATCGTGCCGCCGACCGTCGAGAAGACACCCATCGCGTCCATGACCATCCACAGCACCGCCGAAGCGACGATCGTGCAGAGGCCCAGCGCGATGGAGAGCAGGAAGCTCACCTTCATGACCGACCACGGGTCGGCCTTCGAGACCCGCAGCCGAGCCTTGCGGGTGCGGGGCGTCGTACGTGCGCCCGTGCGGGGCCGACGTACGGCGCCGGCGGGCGCCGCCGCGGGCTCGTAGGCCTGCGGCGGGTGGTAGGGCCCGGCGGGCTGCTGGGGCTGGGGCTGGCGCTCCCCCGGCAGCGGAGAGGGCGACGGCTGCGGCGCCGCCTGTGCGGCGGGCTGGGCCGGCGGCTGGGGCTGGGCGCCCGGAGCGGCCGGGCCCGCTCCAGCCGGGTATTGCTGGGTCTGCGGGCCTCGGGTGTCCGGCACAGTTCCCCCCTGGGGTCCTTGAGTATCAGGCGAGTGCGAGTCGGTCGCGGATGACTTGATCGCTTGCAGATTGGTCGTGTGCGAGTCCGTCACACGCGCCGCGGAGCCAGAGGCGCCGCCGTCCGTGTTCGTACCGGTCGATCCGGCGCCCGTGGCTCCGCTCACGATGACTCACTCCTCGTGCTACTCGGCCGAGGGCGCCTCACCCTCGTCCGTGCCGGTGGTCACGACATCCTCGGCGGTCTCGTCCACGGCCACGTCGCCGTCGACTTCCTCCGCCTCGCGCCCAGCCTCGGCGTTGCGTGCGATACCGACCACGGCATCGCGCTTGCCCAGGTTGATCAGTTGGACGCCCATGGTGTCACGGCCTGTCTCCCTGACCCCGTTGACTCGCGTACGAATCACACCGCCGGACAGCGTGATGGCGAGGATCTCGTCGGTCTCCTCGACCACCAGCGCACCGACGAGCGATCCGCGGTCCTCCACGATCTTGGCGGCCTTGATACCGAGGCCGCCGCGTCCCTGGACGCGGTACTCATCGACAAGGGTCCGCTTCGCGTACCCGCCGTCTGTGGCAGTGAACACGAACGTACCGGGTCGAACAACATTCATCGAGAGCAGCTCGTCGCCCTCGCGGAAACTCATGCCCTTGACACCCGAGGTGGCACGGCCCATGGGACGAAGGGCTTCGTCCGTGGCGGTGAACCTGATCGACTGCGCCTTCCTGCTGATCAGAAGCAGATCGTCCTCGGACGAAACGAGTTCGGCTCCGATCAGTTCGTCATCGGAACCGTCCGCCGTCTCACGGAGGTTGATCGCGATGACGCCGCCGGAACGCGGCGAATCGTAATCCTTCAGAGGCGTCTTCTTGACCAGGCCGCCCTTGGTGGCGAGCACCAGGTACGGCGTCGCGTCGTAGTCGCGGATCGCGAGGATCTCGGCGATCGCCTCGTCCGGCTGGAAGGCGAGCAGGTTCGCCACATGCTGGCCTCGCGCGTCACGGCCGGCGTCGGGGAGCTCGTACGCCTTCGCCCGGTAGACACGGCCCTTGTTGGTGAAGAACAGCAGCCAGTGGTGCGTGGTGGACACGAAGAAGTGGTCGACGATGTCGTCTTCCTTGAGCTTCGCGCCGCGCACACCCTTGCCGCCGCGCTTCTGGGCGCGGTAGTCGTCGGTCTTGGTCCGCTTGACGTAACCGCCGCGGGTGACCGTCACCACGATGTCCTCTTCGGCGATGAGGTCCTCGATGGACATGTCGCCGTCGTAGGGCACCAGCATGGTCTTGCGGTCGTCGCCGAACTTGTCGACGATCGCGGCGAGTTCCTGGCTGACGATGCCACGCTGGCGGACCGGCGAAGCGAGGATCTCGTTGTACTCGTTGATCTTCGCCTGGAGTTCGGCGTGCTCCTGGACGATCTTCTGGCGCTCCAGGGCCGCGAGCCGCCGCAGCTGCATCTCGAGGATGGCGTTGGCCTGGATCTCGTCGATCTCCAGGAGCTGCATCAGGCCCACGCGGGCGATCTCGACGGTGTCACTGCGCCGGATCAGCGCGATGACCTCGTCGATGGCGTCCAGGGCCTTCAGCAGACCGCGCAGGATGTGCGCCCGCTCCTCGGCCTTGCGCAGGCGGAAGCGCGTACGGCGGACGATGACCTCGATCTGGTGCGTCACCCAGTGGCGGATGAACGCGTCGAGCGACAGCGTGCGCGGCACGCCGTCCACCAGCGCCAGCATGTTGGCGCCGAAGTTCGTCTGCAGATCGGTGTGCTTGTAGAGGTTGTTCAGTACGACCTTGGCGACCGCGTCGCGCTTCAGGACGATGACGAGACGCTGGCCCGTACGGGACGAGGTCTCGTCACGGACGTCGGCGATGCCGCCGATCTTGCCGTCCTTCACCCCGTCGGCGATCTTCTGCGCCAGGTTGTCGGGGTTGACCTGGTACGGCAGCTCCGTCACCACCAGGCACTGGCGGCCCTGGATCTCCTCGACCTCGACCACCGCCCGCATGGTGATCGAGCCGCGGCCCGTGCGGTAGGCCTCCTCGATGCCCTTACGGCCCACCGCCAGGGCTCCGGTCGGGAAGTCCGGGCCCTTGATGCGCTCGATCAGGGCGTCCAGGAGCTCCTCGTGCGAGGCCTCCGGGTTCTCCAGGTACCACTGGGCGCCGGACGCGACCTCACGCAGGTTGTGCGGCGGGATGTTGGTCGCCATGCCGACCGCGATACCGGCCGAGCCGTTGATCAGCAGGTTCGGGAACCGGGCCGGCAGGACCGTCGGCTCCTGGTTGCGGCCGTCGTAGTTGTCCGTGAAGTCGACGGTCTCCTCGTCGATGTCACGGACCATCTCCATGGACAGCGGCGCCATCTTGCACTCGGTGTAGCGCATGGCGGCCGCGGGGTCGTTGCCCGGAGAGCCGAAGTTGCCGTTGGAGTCCACCAGCGGCATCCGCATCGACCACGACTGCGCCAGGCGGACCAGCGCGTCGTAGATCGAGGAGTCGCCGTGCGGGTGGTAGGTGCCCATGACGTCACCGACGACGCGGGCGCACTTGTAGAAGCCGCGCTCGGGGCGGTAGCCGCCGTCGTACATCGCGTACAGGACGCGGCGGTGGACGGGCTTGAGTCCGTCGCGGACGTCCGGCAGCGCGCGCGAGACGATGACGGACATCGCGTAGTCGAGATACGAGCGCTGCATCTCCGTCTCGAGCCCGACGGGCTCGACGCGCAGGGTGAAGCCCTCATCTTCCGGAGTGCCTGGAGTGTTCTCGTCGGCCATTGCTGGTGAAGATCCTTCCTGGTGCGGTCAGCTGAGACCGACTCAGATGTCGAGGAAGCGGACGTCCTTGGCGTTGCGCTGGATGAACTGGCGGCGTGCCTCGACGTCCTCGCCCATCAGGACCGAGAACAGGTCGTCGGCCTGGGCGGCGTCGTCGAGGGTGACCTGGCCGAGGACGCGATGCTCCTGGTCCATCGTGGTGATGCGCAGTTCCTCGGCGTTCATCTCGCCGAGACCCTTGAAGCGCTGGACCGAGTCATCGCGGGTGCGCTTGCCGTTCTGCCGGCCGAGTTCGATCAGCGCGTCGCGCTCGCGGTCGGAGTACGCGTACTCGAAGTCGTCCCGGCCCCACTTGATCTTGTAGAGCGGCGGGCGGGAGAGGAACACGTGCCCGGCCTCGACCAGCGGCCGCATGAAGCGGAACAGGAAGGTCAGCAGCAGGGTGTTGATGTGCTGGCCGTCGACGTCGGCGTCCGCCATCAGGATGATCTTGTGATAGCGCAGCCGCTCGATATCGAAGTCCTCGTGGACTCCGGTGCCGAAGGCCGAGATCAGCGCCTGGATCTCCTGGTTCTGAAGGATCTTGTCGATCCGCGCCTTCTCGACGTTGAGGATCTTGCCTCGGATCGGGAGGATCGCCTGGTACTGCGGGTTGCGGCCGGACTTGGCCGAGCCGCCGGCGGAGTCACCCTCGACGATGAAGATCTCGCACTTGATGGGGTCGTTCGACTGGCAGTCGGAGAGCTTGCCCGGCAGCGACGCGGTCTCGAGCAGGCCCTTGCGACGGGTCAGGTCACGCGCCTTACGGGCGGCCACGCGCGCGGTGGCGGCCTGGATGCCCTTGCGGACGATGTCCGCGGCCTCGTTCGGGTTGCGGTCCAGCCAGTCGTTGAGGTGTTCGTAGACCGCCTTCTGGACGAAGGTCTTCGCCTCCGTGTTGCCCAGCTTGGTCTTGGTCTGGCCCTCGAACTGCGGCTCGCTCAGCTTCACCGAGATGATCGCGGTCAGACCCTCGCGGATGTCGTCACCCGTGAGGTTGTCGTCCTTCTCGCGGAGCAGCTTCTTGTCGCGCGCGTACTTGTTGATCAGGTTCGTCAGCGCGGCGCGGAAGCCCTCTTCGTGGGTGCCGCCCTCGTGGGTGTGGATGATGTTGGCGAAGGAGTACACACCCTCGCTGTAGCCGCTGTTCCACTGCATGGCGACTTCGAGGGAGAGGGCCTTGTCCTTGTCCTCGGCCTCGAGGTCGATCACCGTCGGGTGCACCACGTCTCCCTTGCGGGAGTTGAGGTACTTCACGAAGTCGACGATGCCGCCTTCGTAGTGGTACGTGACCGTCTTGACCTCGGCGGTCTCGTCCGCGCCGGCCTCGTCCGCCCCGGAGGTGGCCTTCGCCGACTCGCGCTCATCAGTGAGTTTGATCGTCAAACCCTTGTTGAGGAACGCCATCTCCTGGAAGCGCCGCGACAGCGTTTCGAAAGAGTAGTCGGTGGTCTCGAAGATGTCGCTGTCGGCCCAGAAGGTGACCGCTGTGCCGGTCTCCTCGGTCGCCTCGTGCTGGGCGAGCGGCGCCGTGGGGACACCCAACTTGTAGTCCTGCGTCCAGCGGTGGCCGTCGGTCTTCACCTCGACCGCGACCTTCGCGGACAGCGCGTTCACCACGGAGACGCCCACGCCGTGCAGACCACCGGAGACCGCGTAGCCGCCGCCGCCGAACTTGCCGCCCGCGTGCAGCACGGTCAGCACGACCTCAAGCGCCGGCTTGTTCTCGGAGGCGACGATGCCGACCGGGATGCCACGGCCGTTGTCGACCACGCGCACCCCGCCGTCGGGGAGGATCGTCACCTCGATGGTGTCCGCGTGGCCGGCCAGCGCCTCGTCGACGGAGTTGTCGACCACCTCGTACACGAGGTGGTGAAGTCCGCGCTCACCGGTCGAGCCGATGTACATGCCGGGTCGCTTGCGGACCGCGTCCAGACCCTCGAGGACGGTGATGGCGCTGGCGTCGTACGAGGCGGTGACCTCGCCGTTCGACGAGGTCACCGCGCCGATCTCGCCGGCGTCGGTGGACGGGATGTTCTCGTTGGGGTTGCCGGAATCGGCCACGAAGCGCCCTTTCTGGCACAGCACCAGCACGGCTCGTCGGCGGGTTGCCGGAGCGGCTGCGGCATGTTGCGTTGGTAAGCCTTGATCAGCGTTGCTCAGCTTCTCCCGGGCGGTCCCCACGGATGGGGCGGGATTAGCTTCCAGTCTACCGGTAGCGCCGACAGTGATGGGGGTTTGCCGGTACCTGAGTCCTCATGTGGCGCCCCGAATCGGTCTCTGCCGGGTCCCCATATGCGGAGCGGGGCTCCAAGAGGCTCACGGAGGCACTCAGCGCTTCCGGCTGTCAACCCTTGGCTACTTCGGAGTCAGGTCGGGATTCGCAACCGCGTCTGCTTGTGCTTCGCAGGCGTCGACGCGCGTTGATCGGCACCGCCGACGTGATGTCCGTCACCCATAGGTGTCGCCGGGTCCCGTACTGCCCGGAGCACGCAGAGGGCCATAGCGGCGGGCGGGGCCACTGGGGCCGTTCACCTTGATCATCTTCACGGTGCCGTGGCCGAGGTCCTCGTTGAGACGGGCGACCAGCGTGGGGGCGAGCAGGCGCAGATTCGTCGCCCACGCGGTGGAGTCGCAGCGCACGATCAGCACATGCTCGTCCTCGTCGTACTTCTCCGGCTCGCAGTGCTTGGCCACGTCCTCGCCGACGATCTGCGGCCAGCGGCCCATCACACCGCCCACCGCGGCCGGGGCCTCCCAACCGCGCTCGTTGATCAGGCGGTTGATCGCGGCACCGAGCGCCATGGGGTCGCGTCCATCGGCACGCGCGCCGGAGCGCAGTCCGCCGCGGCGCGCCTGCTTCTTCTGCTGCGCCGCGTCTCCACGCGCGCGTGCCTGTTCCTTCGCGGCGCGCAGCGCCACGCGCGCGAGGTCGACGCCGGACGGCTCGGGTGCCTTCTCCTCAGGTGCTCTCTTGGAGTCGTCGGTCGTCATGCGCGCTCCACCGTCCCGTCCGACACGGTGTACCGCGTCCCCGTCAGTACGTGCGGTACGTCGTCGTCCACCGCGGCCGTCACCAGCACCTGCTCACCCGGCGCGACCAGCTCGGCCAGCCGCTCGCGCCGACGGGTGTCCAGCTCGGCGAACACGTCGTCGAGGATCAGCACCGGCTCGTTCCCCTCGGCCCTGAGCAGGTCGTACGACGCCAGCCGCAGCGCCAGCGCATAGGACCAGGACTCGCCGTGGGAGGCGTATCCCTTGGCGGGCAACTGACCGAGTTTGAGATTCAAATCGTCTCGATGAGGCCCTACGAGGGTGACGCCCCGCTCGATCTCCTGCTTGCGGGCATCGGCGAGCGCGGCCATCAGCTGCGTGTAGAGGTCCTCGCGCGTGTGCGCCTCACCCGGTGCGGACGGCTTGTACTCCAGGGCGACCGGGCCGCCGCCGGGGGCCAGTTGCTCGTACGCCTTGTCGGCCAGCGGCTGGATCGCGGCTACCAGGTCCAGGCGCTGGGCGAGCAACTCGGCGCCTACACGCGCGAGGTGCTGGTCCCAGACGTCGAGGGTGGACAGGTCCATCGAGCGACCGCCGTGCCGTCGGGCCAACGCGGCCGATTTCAGCAGGGTGTTGCGCTGCTTGAGGACCCGTTCGTAGTCCGAGCGCACACCCGCCATACGCGGGGAGCGGGCGGTGATCAGCTCGTCCAGGAAACGGCGCCGCTCCCCGGGGTCGCCCTTGACCAGCGCGAGATCCTCCGGCGCGAACAGCACAGTCCGTACGATGCCCAGCACATCACGGGGTCTGACCTGCGAGGACCTATTGATGCGGGCACGGTTCGACTTGCCGGGGTTCAGCTCGAGCTCGACCAGCTGCTGCCGCTCACCCTGCTTGACCTGCGCCCGGATGACCGCACGGTCGGCGCCCATACGGACGAGGGGGGAGTCAGAGGCGACGCGATGGCTGCCGAGAGTGGCGAGGTAGCCGACCGCTTCGACGAGGTTCGTCTTGCCCTGCCCGTTGGGGCCCACGAAGGCCGTGACACCCGGGTCGAGCGGAACTTCGACCCGGGCGTACGAGCGGAAGTCGGCCAGCGACAGATGCGTGACGTGCATGGTCGTTCGCCGACCTCCCCCAGTGTCCTGTGGTGCTGGTTACTTCTTCTCGACCGCGTGACCGCCGAACTGGTTCCGCAGCGCCGCGATCATCTTCATCTGCGGAGAGTCATCCTGGCGCGAGGCGAACCGCGCGAACAGGGACGCCGTGATCGCGGGCAACGGCACGGCGTTGTCGATGGCGGCTTCCACAGTCCAGCGGCCTTCGCCGGAGTCCTGTGCATAACCGCGCAGCTGCTGAAGGTGCTCGTCCTCGTCGAGGGCGTTCACCGCGAGGTCGAGCAGCCAGGAGCGGATGACCGTCCCCTCCTGCCAGGAACGGAACACCTCCCGGACGTCGGTCACGGAGTCGACCTTCTCCAGGAGCTCCCAGCCCTCGGCATAGGCCTGCATCATCGCGTACTCGATGCCGTTGTGGACCATCTTCGCGAAGTGGCCCGCGCCGACCTTGCCGGCGTGCACCGCGCCGAGATCGCCCTTGGGCTTGAGGGCGTCGAAGACCGGCAGCACCTTGGCGACGTTCTCCGCGTCGCCGCCGTACATCAGCGCGTAGCCGTTCTCCAGGCCCCAGACGCCGCCGGAGACACCGCAGTCGACGAAACCTATGCCTTTGGCGGCCAGCTCCTCGGCGTGCTTCTCGTCGTCCGTCCAGCGCGAGTTGCCGCCGTCCACGACGACATCACCGGGCTCCAGCAGCTCGGCCAGTTCGTCGAGGGTCGACTGGGTGGGGGCACCGGCCGGGACCATCACCCATACGACGCGCGGACCGCTGAGCTTGCCCACAAGCTCTTCCAGGCTGTGGACATCGGCGAGGTCCGGGTTGCGGTCGTATCCGACGACGGTGTGGCCTGCGCGGCGGATCCGCTCGCGCATGTTGCCGCCCATCTTGCCGAGGCCGACGAGACCGAGATCCATCAGTTGTTCCTTAGGTTGCTGTGTGGCGTGTGAGGCACCTTCGTACCCACGTCCGAGCCTAAACCCGGACGCTCACGCACACCTGTGGGCATACGCGCTCATACGTACACCCCGACCTGCGGCTTCGACGGACGGGCGAGCCCGGTTGTCCACTCGGAGCTCACACCCTGTGGACAACCGACCGCGGCGTCGGCCGCTCAGCCACTCAGACGCACAGGCATGATCAGGTACTTGTAGGCCTCGTCCGCCTCGGCGTCCAGCGCCGGCTTGCCACTGAGCAGCGCGGGCTTGGTGGACGTCGTGAACGACAGCTGGGCCACCGGGGAGTCGATGGCGCTGAGGCCGTCCAGCAGGAACGTCGGGTTGAAGGCGATGGACACGTCGTCGCCCTCCAGCTGGGCGTCCACCCGTTCCACAGCCTGTGCGTCGTCGCTGGAACCGGCCTCCAGGATGAGCACACCCTGCTCGAAGCTGAGCCGCACCGGAGTGTTGCGCTCGGCGACCAGGGCCACGCGCTTGACGGCCTCCACGAAGGGGGCGGTCTCGATCACGGCGATGGAGTTGAACTCCGTCGGGAACAGCGAGCGGTACTTCGGGAGGTCGCCCTCCAGCAGACGGGTCGTCGTACGCCGGCCGGCACCCTCGAAGCCGATCAGGCCCTCGCCCGCACCCGAACCGGACAGCGCCAGGATCACGCTGTCGCCGCTGGTGAGCGCCTTGGCGGTGTCCAGGAGCGTCTTGGCAGGCACCAGGGCGACCGCGGACGCCTCGGGGTTCTCCGGCTTCCACAGGAACTCGCGGACCGCGAAGCGGTAGCGGTCGGTGGAGGCCAGGGTGACCCGGTCGCCCTCGATCTCGATACGCACACCGGTGAGGACGGGCAGCGTGTCGTCACGGCCTGCGGCGATGGCGACCTGGGAGGCGGCCGAGGCGAAGACCTCGCCGGGGACGGTGCCGGTCGCCGTCGGCATCTGCGGCAGCGCCGGGTACTCCTCCACAGGCAGTGTGTGGAGTGTGAACCGCGAGGAGCCGCAGACCACCGTCGCCCGTACACCGTCTGTGGAAATCTCCACCGGGCGGTTGGGCAGTGCGCGGCAGATGTCGGCGAGCAGCCGGCCCGATACGAGGACCGTGCCCTCCTCCTCGACCTCGGCGTCCACGGACACCCGCGCGGAGACCTCGTAGTCGAAGCTGGACAGGCTCAGCTGGCCTTCCTCGGCCTTCAGCAGAAGGCCGGCGAGGACAGGCGCCGGCGGACGGGCCGGGAGGCTGCGCGCCGCCCAGGCCACTGCCTCCGCGAGTACGTCGCGTTCCACCCGGATCTTCACTGTTGCCGCCTCCTGCTGTTGCCGGCGCTTCTCGGCCTGCCTGGCTTCGTCGTCTGTCTCGGTGTGTTCGGCCCCTGTGAGGGGAAGGACACCGGGGAACAGTCTGACGCACGGCACTGACAGTAGGTGCCTCTCGGGGTCAAGTCGTGACGAGGGGCAGTCGGACGCCGAAGAGCGAGTTGTGCACAGGACCCCCTTCTAAACGAATTCCTAGCTCTCTCTAGTTGGGAGTAGTAGTAGGGCCTGTGGATACGGTGGATAACCCTGTTTTCCCAGGTCAGCAGGGAGATTTTGTCCACGGGCCCTGTGGGCGACGACGGTGGACAACTAGGCGAATCTGTGGAGAACGGAAAGTTCTGCACACCCCGTGCACAGCCTGAGGTGACTTCTCCCCAGGGCCGTCCCCAGCTTTACCCACCTTTCCCACAGCCCAACCCGGCACCTTGATGTGACGGCTTTCACTCGACCCGGTGAGTAGGCGCGTCGCGTTGCCGAACAGTGGACAGCGGTGTGGAGAACCTGGCAATCACTGGGGACAACCTGCCCCAGCCTGTGGGTTGCCGGTGGACAACTTCGTGCACACCCTGTGGATCCTCTCGCTGTCCACAGTCTGTGGAGATCGTTCGTCCACGAATCCACAGGCACCTGACCTGGCTTGATGCTCTGTCAACAGAGTGGGCTGTGGACAGGATCTGGACAACTTCCCAGTCCCCAGGGTGTGGACGGCAGAAAGTCACCGAATCTGTGGAGAGTGGCCGTAACGCGGCCCGTATTCGAACACCGGGTTGCCGCGGCACGAAGAAGGGCGCCCTCCGGATCTCCTCCGGAGGGCGCCCTCGTCGTCGTAACTCTGTGGCTGTCAGCCGTTCTTGATGCGGTTCGTCAGCTCGGTCACCTGGTTGTAGATGGAGCGTCGCTCGGCCATCAGATTGCGGATCTTGCGGTCGGCGTGCATCACCGTCGTATGGTCGCGGCCGCCGAACAGCGCGCCGATCTTCGGCAGCGACAGGTCCGTGAGCTCGCGGCACAGGTACATGGCGATCTGGCGTGCCGTGACGAGCTGGCGGCCGCGAGAGCTGCCGCACAGGTCCTCGACCGTGAGGCCGAAGTAGTCGGCGGTCGCGCTCATGATGGCCGTCGAGGTGATCTCCGGCGTCGAGTCGTCGCCACCCGGGATGAGGTCCTTGAGGACGATCTCCGTCAGGCCCAGGTCCACCGGCTGCCGGTTGAGCGACGCGAACGCCGTCACCCGGATCAGCGCGCCCTCCAGCTCGCGGATGTTGCGCGAGATCCGGGAGGCGATGAACTCCAGTACTTCGGGCGGGGCGTTGAGCTGCTCCTGCACCGCCTTCTTACGAAGGATGGCGATACGGGTCTCCAGCTCGGGCGGCTGGACGTCGGTGATCAGACCCCACTCGAAACGGTTCCGCAGCCGGTCCTCCAGCGTGACCAGCTGCTTCGGCGGCCGGTCGCTGGAGAGCACGATCTGCTTGTTGGCGTTGTGGAGGGTGTTGAAGGTGTGGAAGAACTCCTCCTGCGTCGACTCCTTGTCCGCCAGGAACTGGATGTCGTCGACGAGCAGGATGTCCATCTCCCGGTACCGCTTGCGGAAGCTGTCGCCCTTGCCGTCGCGGATGGAGTTGATGAACTCGTTGGTGAACTCCTCCGAGCTCACGTAGCGCACGCGCGTGCCCGGGTAGAGGCTCCGCGCGTAGTGCCCGATCGCGTGCAGCAGGTGCGTCTTGCCGAGCCCGGACTCCCCATAGATGAAGAGGGGGTTGTACGCCTTCGCCGGTGCTTCGGCGACGGCCACCGCGGCCGCGTGTGCGAAGCGGTTGGAGGCGCCGATGACGAACGTGTCGAAGAGGTACTTCGGATTCAGGCGCGCGGTCGGTTCGCCGGGACCGGTCGCCGGCGCGGGCTGCGCGGCCAGCGGACCGGGAGCGCCGGTGGTGGGAAGGGTGGGGCCTACCGGTCCGCCGCGATGCACATGACCGGAGGCGGACGGCGGCTCGGGCCGTTCCCGGCGGGGGTCACGCTGGTTGTATTCGGAGCGGGACTGCTCGTACTCGGAGCGCTGTGTGTCGTAGGACGGGCGCTCCATTGACTGCGGACGGTAGTCCTGGGACGGCGGGGGGTACGAGTCCTGGGATCCGTACGAGTCCTGAGAGCCGTAGGAATCCTGGGATCCGTACGAGTCCTGCGACGGTGACGCGTACGGGTCGCGTTCCGGGAAGCCGAGCCGCTGCTGCTGCCAGCCGTAGTCGTCCTGGGAGCCGCGCGGCCAGGCGCCGGGCTCGGGGCGCTGGTATTCCGAGGGGTACGCGGGACGGGCTGTCGGGAGCTGATCCGCGCGGGGCGGGGGCAGTTGGTCGCTCGGGGTGCCGGGGCGGTCGTCGGCGCGGTGGCGGCCGTAGCCCTCGTATTGGGAGGGGGGTTCCGGCTCGTCGTACCGAGGGCGCGTGGGTGGTGCCGGCGGGGTCGGGGGCTCGCCGGCGGAGTCGTCGACGGTGATCGCGATGCGGATCGGGCGGCCGCACTCGCGGCTCAGTGTCTCGCTGACGATGGGCGCGAGACGGCCTTCCAGTACGCCCTTCGCGAATTCGTTCGGTACGGCGAGCAGGGCGGTGTCCGCGACCAGTGCGAGCGGCTGGCAGCGGCGGATCCAGCGCTCGTCCTTCGCCTCGACTCCCTGTCCGCGGCCCTCGCCGAGGAGCTGCTCGAGTACTCGTGGCCACACTGCGGCAAGATCGGCAGGCACATCAGCCACAGGGCACGCTCTCTCGTGGGTCCCACGAACGTGTGGTTGTGGGACGGCTTGGGATTCAAATCGGGTGGGACGGGCGAATGGGAGTCCAGCCACGGTAGTCAGGGCGACGGGTGCGGTTCAAGTTGTTGTCCCCAGGCTGTGGATAGTGTCTCCTGAGGGCTGTTGGTTTGACCGGATGGCGTAGCCCCGCGTACCGTGACCAGGTCGAGTTGTCGATGGCTGCTGCCGCCTGCCTCCGATGGGCACAGATCGCGTCAAGGTGATCGGGAAGCGGTGCACTCGGGCGTTAACGCGAGCTACTCGTGGGCGCACGGTGACAGCCAGGACGGCACCCGCCACTACCGATTGATTTCTGGAGCCCCCGAGTGAGCAAGCGCACCTTCCAGCCGAACAACCGTCGTCGCGCGAAGACCCACGGCTTCCGCCTGCGGATGCGTACCCGTGCCGGTCGCGCGATTCTCGCCAACCGCCGTAGCAAGGGTCGCGCCAGCCTGTCCGCCTGATTCTGATCAGGTCATGACGTCGTGCTGCCTACCGAGCATCGGCTGAGGCGGCGCGAAGACTTCGCGACCGCTGTACGGCGAGGACGCAGGGCCGGCCGCCCGACTCTTGTCGTCCACCTTCGTAGCGGTGCCACGGACCCGCACGCGCCTGGGGAGAGCGCTCCCCCGACGCGTGCGGGTTTCGTCGTGAGCAAGGCGGTGGGCGGTGCGGTCGTACGGAACAAGGTGAAGCGCAGACTCCGGCATCTGATGCGGGAGCGAGTCGCCCTGTTGCCCCCCGGTAGCCTGGTAGTCGTACGAGCGTTGCCCGGCGCGGGCGACGCCGACCATGGACAACTGGCCCAAGACCTGGATGCCGCTCTGGAGCGGCTGCTGGGAGGGGGCGCACGATGAAGTACCCGCTACTGGCTCTGATCAAGCTCTATCAGTGGACGATCAGTCCGCTGCTCGGGCCGGTCTGCAAGTACTACCCGTCGTGCTCCCACTACGGCTATACGGCCATCGACCGGCACGGTGCCATCAAGGGAACGGCACTCACCGCCTGGCGCATCCTGCGGTGCAATCCGTGGTCGCTCGGTGGTGTGGACCATGTCCCGCCGCGCAAGCGCCCGCGGTGGCACGAAATGCTGCGTGACGCCTGGCGTGCACGCAAGGGCGGGCACTCCGCCGCCGAAACGGCCACAGAGGGACAGAGTCCTTCGAGCCCGGCCGCAGAGACCCCGTCCCATGCCCAAGGAGCATGATTAGTGGACACGATTGCCAGCCTCTTCAGCTTCATCACGACACCTGTCTCCTGGGTCATCGTCCAGTTCCACTCGGTGTACGGCGCCCTCTTCGGCGACGACACCGGGTGGGCCTGGGGCCTGTCCATCGTGTCCCTGGTGATTCTGATCCGTATCTGCTTGATCCCGCTCTTCGTGAAGCAGATCAAGTCGACCCGGGCGATGCAGACGCTTCAGCCCGAGATGAAGAAGATCCAGGAGCGCTACAAGAACGACAAACAGCGTCAGTCCGAAGAGATGATGAAGCTGTACAAGGAGACGGGCACCAACCCGCTCTCCTCGTGCCTTCCCATCCTGGCGCAGTCGCCGTTCTTCTTCGCCCTGTACCACGTGCTCAACAGCATCGCGACGAACGACACGATCGGCGTGATCAACAAGGGTCTGCTGGAGAGCGCGCAGAAGGCGCATATCTTCGGTGCCCCCCTCGCCTCGAAGTTCACCGACAGCTCGTCGAAGGTGGAGGCGCTCGGCGCCACGCTGACCGACGTCCGGATCGTCACCGCGATCATGATCGTCATGATGTCTGCGTCGCAGTTCTACACGCAGCGCCAGTTGATGACGAAGAACGTCGACACCACGGTGAAGACGCCCTTCATGCAGCAGCAGAAGATGCTGATGTACATCTTCCCGGTCATGTTCGCCGTCTTCGGCATCAACTTCCCGGTCGGTGTCCTCGTCTACTGGCTGACCACCAACGTGTGGACCATGGGCCAGCAGATGTACGTCATCCGCAACAACCCGACCCCGGGTTCCAAGGCCCAGGCCGCGTACCTGGAGCGCCTGACCAAGCACGTCACGCACCAGGGCAAGGCTCGTCGGCGCAGTGAGCGCAACATCGTCAAGGCCATCGTCGCCAAGGGCCGTGACCGCAACGAGTACGAGCGCAAGTTCATCAACGGCCTGAGCAAGGCCGGCCTCGTGGCGCAGGCGGACGGTTTCGTCGTGAAGGGCGAGGCCGCGACCGCTGTCGAGACCGAGGACGGTGCGCCGACGACCGGCACCCCCAAGCGCCAGCAGCCCAAGCGGCAGAGCAAGGCTCAGCGGCAGTCCGGCAGCCCCAAGGCGGCCGGTGAGTCCTCCGAGCCGAAGACGTCGCTGAGCAAGTCCGACGAGCCCGAGGACGCCAAGCCTGCCGCAAAGAAGACCGAGCAGAAGCCCGGCTCCGGTAGTTCCGGTGGCCGCAGCAAGGCTCAGTCCGGGCAGCGCAAGGGCCCGCAGCGGCCCAAGTCCCCGTCCAAGAAGTAAGAAGGAGTCCATCCCGTGACGGAAGGCACCACCTCCGCTGCTGCCGAGGGTGCAGACACAGACACCCTGTCCCGCCTGGAGCAGGAGGGCGAGATCGCTGCGGACTACCTCGAGGGTCTGCTGGACATCGCCGATCTCGATGGCGACATCGACATGGATGTCGAGGCGGACCGCGCCGCTGTGTCGATCATCAGCGACTCGAGCGGCCGTGACCTGCAGAAGTTGGTCGGCCGTGACGGTGAGGTACTGGAGGCGCTCCAGGAGCTCACGCGCCTGGCCGTGCACCGGGAGACCGGGGATCGCAGCCGTCTGATGCTGGACATCGCCGGCTACCGGGCCAAGAAGCGCACGGAGCTTTCCGAGCTGGGCGCGAAGGCCGCCGCCGAGGTCAGGAGCAGCGGTGAGCCCGTAAAGCTGAATCCGATGACTCCATTCGAGCGCAAGGTCGTGCACGACGCGGTCAAGTCCGCGGGTCTGCGCAGTGAGTCCGAGGGCGAGGAGCCGCAGCGCTTCGTCGTTGTACTTCCTGCCTGATCGGTCCTTACGGTCCTCCGGCCCCGTCTGCCCGGCAGGCGGGGCCGAACTTTGTCAGCCTGATAGTTCTGGTGGTTCTCGTGGTCGGCGCTCGGTACGCCGATGCGGTACGGAAGGACGGTCCCCCGTGACGGAGGCAGCGGAGCTTCCCCCCGCGCCCGAGCAGGCGCGTGAGGTGTTCGGCGATCGCTTCGCGGATGCGGTGCGCTATGCCGAGCTGCTCGCTGAGGCGGGCGTTCAGCGCGGTCTGATCGGCCCGCGTGAGGTGCCCCGCCTGTGGGAGCGGCACCTGCTGAACTGTGCGGTGCTCTCCGAGGTCGTGCCCGAGGGGGTGACTGTGTGCGACGTCGGCTCGGGTGCCGGCCTGCCCGGCATTCCTCTGGCACTGGTTCGGGAGGACCTGAAGATCACGCTGTTGGAGCCGCTGCTTCGGCGTACCACCTTCCTGACCGAGGTCGTCGAGCTTCTGGACCTCGACCATGTGACCGTCGTGCGCGGGCGCGCCGAAGAGGTCATGGGGAAGGTCACCCCCGTGCATGTCGTGACCGCACGTGCCGTGGCTCCGCTGGACCGACTGGCCGCCTGGGGTATCCCGCTACTGCGCCCGTACGGCGAGATGCTCGCCCTCAAGGGCGATACCGCTGAGGAGGAGCTCAAGGCGGCCACTACGGCGCTGAGCAAGCTTGGTGCGGTGGAGACGTCCATCATCCATGTGGGCGAAGGAGTGGTGGATCCGCTGTCCACGGTCGTACGGGTTGAGGTGGGCGAGAGTCCGGGCGGTGTGCGCTTCGCGGCGAAGCGTGCGAAGGCGGCCAGGACTGGACGTGCGCGGCGGCGCCGCTGATCCGTCCTGATGACGAGACGTACTCCACACAAGCCGCCAAACCTACCCATGCCGGAGTGTCGCGACAGTTCGGCCGCACCTGGTGTGCATCGTGTTTCACGTGAAACGTCGCTCACTGCTCCACGGCATCATCAGCCGCGGTCGCGCGGCCGAACCCCGCGATCGGAAGCCTCTCGGGTCACTCCGAGAGGTAACGGAGTTGTCCACAGAGGTGGATTTCTCCACAGAACAACAGGCCTCACTGGTTCACGACCCCGAAGGCATGGGAGGCTCTGTTCATTGCGAGCCTGAAGTCGAGGAGAGTGAATCCTTGCGGTCCGACGCCAACATCGCGGGACCGATGACCGATCCGGTCCCCGGTCCCCGTACCGAATCGATGGGGGACGATGTTTCACGTGAAACACCGCCCCCGATGGACGACACTCCCATCGGTCGTGCTGCCCAACTGGCGGTGGAGGCCCTGGGCCGCGCCGGCGAGGGTCTGCCACGGCCGGAGCAGACCCGGGTCATGGTGGTCGCCAACCAGAAGGGAGGCGTGGGCAAGACAACGACGACCGTCAATCTTGCCGCTTCGCTGGCCCTTCATGGCGGCCGTGTCCTGGTGATCGACCTCGACCCACAGGGCAATGCGTCCACCGCCCTGGGAATCGACCATCACGCCGAAGTCCCATCCATCTATGACGTATTGGTCGAGAGCAGGCCGCTTTCGGAGGTCGTTCAGCCGGTCCCTGATGTCGAGGGGCTCTTCTGCGCGCCCGCCACGATCGACCTCGCTGGTGCCGAGATCGAGCTGGTGTCCCTGGTGGCCCGTGAGAGCCGGCTCCAGCGGGCCATCCAGGCCTACGAGCAGCCGCTGGACTACGTCCTCATCGACTGCCCGCCCTCGCTCGGCCTCTTGACGGTCAACGCGCTGGTGGCCGGGGCGGAGGTCCTCATCCCCATCCAGTGCGAGTACTACGCGCTGGAAGGCTTGGGCCAACTCCTGCGCAATGTCGACCTGGTGCGGGGGCACCTCAACCCCGCCCTGCATGTATCGACGATCCTGCTCACCATGTACGACGGCCGGACGCGCCTTGCGTCCCAGGTCGCGGACGAGGTGCGCAACCACTTCGGTGACGAGGTGCTACGAACGAGCATCCCTCGCTCGGTCCGTATCTCCGAGGCACCGAGCTACGGGCAGACGGTACTGACCTACGATCCCGGATCGAGCGGTGCCCTGTCCTATCTTGAGGCGGCACGAGAAATCGCGCTGAAGGGCGTCGGCGTCAACTACGAAGCGACGAACGCCCATATCGGTGCCCAGAGTGACCCGAGCATGGTGGAGGGGATCCAGTGAGCGAGCGACGGAGGGGGTTGGGCCGTGGTCTCGGCGCACTGATCCCTGCTGCCCCGACGGAAAAGGCGGTGCCTCCAGCTGTGGGGGGCGCTGCCACGTCACCCGCGGCGGTACCGGTGCTGACTACCGACCGCGGAGTGGCCGCGGCGAAGGTGGCAATGCTGCCGCCTGTTTCACATGAAACCGAGGAGCCGTCGGTCAATGGTGTGGCGGAGACGCCGGCGCCGCCGATTGGCGCCCACTTCGCTGAGATTCCCCTCGACGCCATCACGCCGAACCCGCGTCAGCCGCGTGAGGTCTTCGACGAGGATGCGCTGCAGGAGCTCGTCACCTCCATCCAGGAGGTCGGTCTCCTCCAGCCCGTCGTCGTACGGCAGGTCGGCCCCGCCCGCTACGAGCTCATCATGGGCGAGCGGCGCTGGCGGGCCTGCCGTGAGGCGGGGCTCGAGGCGATCCCGGCGATCGTGCGAGCCACGGACGACGAGAAGCTTCTCCTGGACGCCCTTCTGGAGAACCTGCACCGTGCTCAGCTGAACCCGATCGAAGAGGCGGCTGCCTACGATCAGCTGCTCAAGGACTTCAACTGCACGCACGATCAGCTGGCGGACCGCATCGGCCGGTCCCGTCCGCAGGTGTCCAACACCCTGCGTCTGTTGAAGCTCACGCCGAAGGTTCAGAACCGGGTGGCTGCCGGGGTGCTCTCCGCCGGGCATGCGCGGGCGCTTCTCTCCGTCGATGATCCGGAGGAACAGGAGCGGCTGGCCTACCGGGTCGTGGCGGAGGGGCTCTCGGTCAGGTCCGTCGAGGAGATCGTGACCTTGATGGGCTCCCGCCCGCAGAAGGCCCAGCGTGCCAAGGGGCCGCGGGCCGGTGCCCGGGTTTCCCCGGCGCTGACCGACCTCGCAGGCCGTCTCTCGGACCGCTTCGAGACGCGGGTGAAGGTCGACCTCGGCCAGAAGAAGGGCAAGATCACGGTCGAGTTCGCGTCGATAGAGGATCTTGAGCGCATCCTCGGCTCCATTGCTCCCGGCGAAGGACCCGTTCTCCAGAAGAGTCTTCTGGACGACGACGCGGAGGACACCGAGGACTGAGTGTTCGGCCGATGGGACGGGAGTTCCGCCCGCGTCGGCCGACAGAGCGGGCCGTGTCCGGTGTGTACCGGAACACGGCCTGCTCTTTGCTTTTTGGCAGTATCGATGGAATCGCATCGTGGATACGATGCGTTCGGGTATGGCGCATCCACCCGGCAGCACCTCTCAGGGGAGGCAGAGGCCATGCGAACGGTGAGCCGCACCGGACTGGTGAGCGCGGGCTTGGGGCTGGGCGCGGTCGGCGGATTCGTCGGCAGCCTGCTCCGGGAGCGAAGCGCACTGACGGCCGCCCGCGACGCGGCGGGAGAAGGAAGCGAGGAACAGCCTTCATGGGGCGCCGGCTCGTACCGCTCACGCTGGACAACCTTCAGGACCTTCCCAAGCGCTGTCGCACGTGTGTCTTCTGGGAGCTGGACCCAGTCAGCGGCGAAGCAGCGGTAAAGGCGGGCACCCCGGCCCTGGAGAAGGAGGCCTGGATCTCCGCAGTCCTGCTGGACTGGGGGTCCTGCGGCCGTGTCGTGTACGTCGACGACGTGCCCGTGGGCTTTGTGCTCTACGCTCCCCCCGCATACGTCCCTCGCGCGACAGCATTTCCCACGAGCCCTGTCTCACCCGACGCCGTGCAGTTGATGACCGCGTTCATCATGCCGGGCTACCAGGGGCAGGGGCTGGGCCGAGTGATGGTTCAGACGGTCGCCAAGGATCTGCTGCGTCGGGGCTTCAGGGCGATCGAAGCCTTCGGGGACGCTCGTTGGTCGGAGCCTGCCTGCGTTCTGCCCGCCGATCATCTGACGGCCGTGGGCTTCAAGACGGTTCGGCCCCACCCCACATATCCGCGTCTGCGTCTGGAACTGCGGACGACCCTCTCCTGGAAGGAAGACGTGGAGATGGCATTGGACCGGCTACTGGGGGCGGTGCAGAAGGAGCCGGTGCTGCGGCCGCTGTAGAGGCGTTTCACGTGAAACACGAATGGGCCGAACCCCGGAAGGGTTGGCCCATTCGTGTTTCACGTGAAACATCGACTACTCGGCGATGAAGTCCTCAAGGTCGCGGACGATCGCGGCCTTCGGCTTCGCGCCGACGATGGTCTTGGCGACCTCGCCGTTGTGGTAGACGTTCAGCGTCGGGATGGACATGACGCCGTACTTGGCGGCCGTACCCGGGTTCTCGTCGATGTTCAGCTTGACGATCTCGATCTTGTCGCCGTACTCGGCGGCGATCGCCTCGAGGGACGGCGCGATCTGGCGGCACGGACCGCACCAGGCGGCCCAGAAGTCCACCAGAACGGGCTTGTCGCTCTTGAGGACGTCCTGCTCGAAAGAGTCGTCGGTTACGTGCTTGAGGGTGCCGGCCACGGCGGGCTCCTTAACTGGTTGGTGCGTGGGGCGGATGGGGGTCAGACAGAGGTCTTCTCGGGCTCGGCCTTCTCCTCGTCCGCGAGGGCGGAGAGGTAGCGCTCGGCGTCGAGAGCGGCGGAGCAGCCCGTGCCCGCCGCGGTGATCGCCTGGCGGTAGGTGTGGTCCACCACGTCACCGGCGCCGAAGACACCAGTCAGGTTGGTGCGCGTCGACGGAGCGCCTACCTTCAGGTAGCCCTCCTCGTCCAGGTCGAGCTGGCCCTTGAAGAGCTCGGTGCGCGGGTCGTGGCCGATCGCGATGAACAGGCCGGTCACCGGCAGGTCCGAGAGCTCGCCCGTCTTGACGTTGCGCAGCTTCAGGCCCGACAGCTTCTGGTCGCCCTGAACCTCGGCGATCTCGCTGTCCCAGACGAACTTGATCTTCGGGTCGGCAAAGGCGCGCTCCTGCATCGCCTTGGAGGCACGCAGGGTGTCGCGGCGGTGGACGACGGTCACGGACTTGGCGAAGCGGGAGAGGAACGTGGCCTCTTCCATCGCGGTGTCGCCGCCGCCGATCACGGCGATGTCCTGGTCCTTGAAGAAGAAGCCGTCGCAGGTGGCACACCAGGAGACACCGCGCCCGGAGAGCGCGTCCTCGTTCGGCAGGCCCAGCTTGCGGTGCTGCGAGCCGGTGGCGACGATCACGGCCTTCGCCTGGTGGACCGTGCCCGCGGTGTCCGTCACGGTCTTGATCTCACCGGCCAGGTCGACAGCCACCACATCGTCCGGGACAAGCTCGGCACCGAAGCGCTCGGCCTGGGCGCGCATGTTGTCCATGAGCTCGGGACCCATGATGCCGTCCTGGAAGCCCGGGAAGTTCTCCACGTCGGTGGTGTTCATCAGGGCGCCACCCGCGGTGACGGCGCCCTCGAACACCAGCGGCTTCAGCGACGCGCGTGCGGTGTACAGCGCCGCCGTGTAGCCGGCGGGCCCTGAGCCGATGATGATCACGTTACGGACGTCGCTCACGACTTGATTCCTCGTCTCTGGACTGCGTCAGTACGGCCGGTGGAGCCCTCGCGGAACTCTCACCCCACCCAACGGATCCTAAGGGGCGTGCATTCCCGGTGTGTCCGGGCACACGAAGAGGGAAACACCGTACGGGATACCACGTAGGACGAAGACGAAGCGTCCGGGCTCAGGAACGCGTGTAGGAGTGCTTCAGCAGGACCTTGGCCGTGTCGGACGACGGGTGGGCGACACAGGTGGCATCCATGACATAGGCGATGACCCGGGTGGCATCGGAGGGGTCGGGCAGCACCACGAGCATGGCGTCGGTCCCCTGGTAGGTACCGTCCTGGGTTGCGATAGCCATGTCGTTGCTGCCGATGCCCTGCTGGATGCACGGCGGGACTGTGGGCTGCTTGAAGACTCGAGGGCCGTCGCTGTTGGGAGCCGTCTGCGCCCCCAGACTGTGCGGGGCCCGGGAGCCGTTCCCGGAGCCCTGGCTCTCGGCGACCAGATCGGCGACCTGGTTCTCCAGCTTCCCCTCGGAGAAGGTGTCCGCGGCGTTGGCCGTATCACCGGACGGCTTGCCGTCATTCAACGATGTCAGCAGCACGGAACCGAATCCCAGAGCGGCCACTGCGAAGACGGCGCCAAGAACGGTGGCCTTGCGGCGCCCGCCTCGCTTGCGTTCCTTGCGGCCCGGGCCGGTGGTCGTCGTACGGGCGTGCCCTGTGGGGCGGTCTGCCGATGCCGATGTTTCACGTGAAACATGAGCGTGGTCGTCGGGCGTGGGAGTGCCGACGGGTGCTGGGGCATTCACGGCACCGGGCGCGGTGGCATGGAGAAGGGCCTCAGCGGCGAGGGCGGCATCGATGCGGCCGGCAACGTCGTCGGGCATGCGCTGTGCATCCGGCAGCGTTCCGAGCAGGTCCCGGATCTCTGCGAGCGATGCGTGGACGTCAGCGCAGAGCTCGCACTCGTCCAGATGTCGCCGTACGTCTGCGGTCCTTGACGGCGGGAGCACGCCCTCGGTGAGGTCGGAGATCTCGGCGACGTCCGGGTGCCCGGCCGTGTCTGTCGTGGATGTCACGCTCGCCCACCTCCGCCCTTCACAGCAGCTGAATCACTGGGTCCTGTATCGCGTGAACCGGGGTCCTGTGGTTCCGCTGCCGGTGGGACGGATGTCCCGTGCGGCCGGTTCCGTCCCCGGCCGGGTTCTCTGTCGTCGTCGGCGTTTTCCGGCCTCAGATGGGTGAGAAGGGGGAGGAGTCGCGCTCTGCCCCGGGCACAGCGGCTCTTCACGGTGCCGGTCGGTACATCGAGGATTCTGGCGGCTTCGGCGACCGGGTAGGCCTGCATGTCCACCAGAACGAGGGCCGCGCGCTGGTCGGGTGGAAGCGTACCGAGTGCTTCGAGGAGCTGGCGGTGCAGATCCTTGCGCTCCGCGGGGGCCGAGGCCGACTCATGCGGCTCCAGCAGTTGCTCCAGGCGTTCGGTGTCATCGACGGGAGAGGTCTTGCGTGAGGCCGCCTTGCGGGCGCGGTCGAGGCAGGCGTTCACCGTGATGCGATGGAGCCACGTCGTGACGGCCGACTGGCCCCGGAAGGTGTGGGCGGCCCGGTAGGCGGAGACGAGGGCGTCCTGCACCGCGTCAGCGGCCTCCTCGCGGTCGCCCAGCGTCCGCAGGGCCACGGCCCAGAGTCGGTCACGGTGGCGCCGTACGATCTCGCCGAAGGCGTCGGGGTCGCCTTCCACATGGCGAGCGAGGAGGTCCTGATCGCTTGCGTCGCCGTATGCGGTGCCATCTGCCATCGGACCTCCTCCCCTGGGACGCGGCGGGCCGTCAGCCTGCGAACTTCACGTCGGTGATGGCCTGCTTGTAGCCGGGCTGGCTGTAGTTGGCGGAATCCTCTCCCGAATAGGGCATCGCTGTCAGCCAGACCAGCACGTAGCGGCTCTTCTCCGGCTTGTCGACCGTCACCTTTGCGGAGGTGCTGCTCGTGGTCACCTCGCCCAGCTCCTTCATCGAGCTCAGGGGCGTGGAGGAATCCAGTGAGTCCGTCGCGTACAGCTCGACGGTGGTGTGAGGGCCGCCGTAGCGGAGGGAGAGCGACGCGGTCGACACCTCCTGGGCGGAGCCGAGGTCGTAGACGATGCCGACACCGGGCTTGATCAGTATCTTCGGGCCGTCGTTGTAGCTGTTGGTCCGCCACCCCGTCGATGAGCTGTCGTCGTACGTCAGGTCCACATCGCCGGGATGCTGGGCATCGCCTCCGGCCACGTACTCCTGGGCACCCTTGATGCCGAGCGATTCGGTCGGCTTGCCCTGGTCGCCGTTCTTGTCGTTGTCGTCCGTCGTCTGCGTCTGGTCGGTGTCGTCGGACTTGTTGCCCTGGTCCATGAGCGCATCGGCGAGCTGCCAGCTGCCCAGTCCCAGGGCCGCGATCAAAAGGGCAGAGACGGCCCACTTCAGAGCCTTGCCGGTACGGCTCTGTAGCGGAGGGGGTGGCGCCTGCACCGGTTGGGGGGCTCCGGGGCGCGGCGCCTGACGGCCGTACGTGCCCTGCTGGTACGTCGTGCGCTGGTACTCGGGCGGGGCGGTGAACGTCGGCTCAGGCGGGCGGATGCGGGGCATCTCGCCGACCGCCTTCACCAGTTCCTCCGGCGTGGTGCACGGGGACTCGTGACGGGAAGCGGTCGCTCCGTCGTTGGCGAGCGCGCGCATGGCGAGCTCGGACAGACCGCGGTGGACGCCGGCCCGCACCTGGTCGGGGGCGATCAGCCCGACGTCCTTGGGCAGCCCGGACAGGCCGTAGGCATCGCTCTCGTACGGCCAGCGCTGGGTGAGCGCCGCGTACAGCAGGGCGCCGATGGACTCCGTGTCCGTGCGCTGCGGCGTGTCCGAACTGATGCCGCGCAACGCGGCGTTCACGGCAAGGCCGCGGATCCGCCACTGACCGGAAGAGGTGCGCAGGACCGCGTTGGGGTTGAGACGCAGATGGGCCAGACCCTCGCGGTGCGCGGCGGCCATCGCGGCGGCCACATGGCTGGCCATCTGATACGCGTCGTGCGGTTCCAGCGGCCCGGGGGCGAGCAGCGAGGTCAACTCGACGGCGTCGGGAAGCCATTCGTGGACGACGTAGACGAGATCGTTCTCCTCGACGGCATCGAGGACCTGGACGAACCGGGGATCACCGAGCAGGGCCGAGGAGCGGGCCGCCGCGAGGACGGAACGCGCCCGCGTGTGATCCGCGGGCAGGATGTGGACGCCGACAGCGCGACGGAGTTTCTCGTCCACCGCCCGCCAGCTGCTGAATCCGTCCAGACGGGTGACGCACTCCTCGAGGCGGTAGCGTCTGGCGAGCTTGTGACCGCTGTGCAGCTCGGGCGGTGAGGCCTTTTCGGGACGCTCGGTCCCGCCGCTCCCCTGTGCCTCGTCGGTGTCCGTGTCCAGCTCCCGATTCTTGACCACCCCGTCGGCCGTGGACTGGTCCGCCTGTGCGGTCAGCGGCTCGTCACCGCTGTTGTCTGCCACGTCGACGGCAGCCGTACTCCGATCCGCCACCGTCGTTCCTGCCTCCCCATTCATTGCGCGCCGTTCGACTTCCGTGCGCGCCGTCCGACACCGAAACCAATTGTGCCCACAGTCCGCCGCTATGCACGACACACGGTGGCGGTCGATGGTTGTGCGCCTACCCCCGACCTAGCGCCCCAGACGCCCGCGGACCATGCCGACGAGCGAATTCAGCTCCTCGATGCGCATGCGACGGGCGGCGATGAAGAAGACCCCGAGCAGTACGGCTCCGCCGACGAGGATCGCGGCGAAGGAGCCTGCCACGCCCTGGCCGAGCGAGTGGCCGATGCCGTAGCAGGCTGCGCCGCTGAGCACTGCCGCGGGGATCGAGGCGATGCAGAGCCGGGCGTACGTCCGCATCACCCGGGTGCCGTCCAGGTCGCCGCCCAGGCGCTTGCGCAGCCGGCTCCAGGCAACACCGACGCCGATTGCGTACGCGAGGCCGTACGAGGCGGCCATGCCGACGACGGCCCAGCGGGCCGGGATCAGGAAGTAACAGGCGGCCGAGGCGCTCGCGTTCACCGCGGCCACGATGACCGTGTTGTAGAAGGGGGTCCGGGTGTCCTCGTAGGCGTAGAAGGCCCGCAGGACGACGTACTGCACGGAGTACGGGATCAAGCCGAGGGCGAAGGCCATCAGCATGTATCCCATGTTCGTCGCCTCGCTGGTGCCCGAGGAGCCGAAGATCAGCGTGCACATCGGGATGCCGAGAGCGACGAAGCCGAAGGCGATCGGGACGATCGCGACGGCCGTTGTGCGCAGCCCCTGGGAGATGTCGTCCCGCACGGCACCGGCGTCGCTCTCGGCGGCCGACCGCGAGATCCGCGGGAGCAGAGCCGCCATCAGGGAGACCGTGATGATGGCTTGCGGCAGGCCCCAGATGAGCTGGGCGTTGGCGTAAGCGGCGAAGCCGGTGCCCTTGACGTCCGAGTCCACACCGGCCGCGGTTGACAGCTGGGTGACGACCATGGCACCCGCCTGGTTGGCGAGGACGAAGAAGAAGGTCCACTTGGCGAGCATCGCGGCCTTGCCCAGGCCGTGGCCCTTCCAGTCGAAGCGCAGCCGCGGCCGGAACCCGGTCTCGCGCAGGTACGGGATCATCGCAAGGGCCTGCACGACGAGGCCGAGCAGGACACCGATGCCCAGGAGCCGCTGGCCCTCCGGCGGGATGTTCGTGACGTCCATCCCGGAAGTCCCCGAGGTGCCGTACACCCAGATGAACATCCCGAGCGTCACGATGATGACGATGTTGTTGAGGACCGGGGTCCACATCATCGCGCCGAACTTTCCACGGGCGTTGAGGATCTGTCCCATCACCACGTGAATGCCCATGAAGAAGATCGAGGGCAGGAAGTAGCGAGTGAAGGTGACGGCGACCTCGTTGGCCTCGGGGTTGCTGGCGATCGGGTTCGACAGCATGCGGACCAGAAGCGGCGCCGCCAACATCGCGAGTCCGGTAAGTACGCCGAGGGCGACCACCACGAGGGTCAGCAGACGGTTGGCGTATGCCTGGCCGCCGTCCTCGTCGTCCTTCATGGCGCGCACGAGCTGCGGCACGAAGACGGAGTTGAGACCACCGCCGACGGTCAGGATGTAGATCATCGTCGGCAGCTGGTAGGCGACCTGGAAGGAGTCGCCGAGAAGGCCGAGGCCCAGCGCGGAGACGATCAGCGCGGAGCGGATGAAACCGGTGAGACGGGAGACCATCGTGCCCGCCGCCATCACGGCACTCGACTTCAGCAGGCCGCCCGCCCGGCCGCCCTTCCTGGTCGCCGCCGGGGCGGGAGCGGGTGCCTCGTCCGCAAGAGGAGGCGGCGTCGCCGCGGGGTACTGACCGTACTGTCCTGGCGCGGGCTGGCCGTACTGTCCCGGCGCCGGGGACGGGCCGGGTACCGACGGGGGCTCGTACTGGGGATGGCCACTGCCCTGCTGCTGGTCCCGGAAGAGATGCGCGAAGGCGTCCGGCTCGTGGCGTTCCTCGGAGGAGTGGGTGACGAGGTCGTCGACGCCCACGTACTGGGTGGTGCGGGGATCGTCGCCGTACGGCAGGTACTGGGTCGCGCCGTCCGGCTCGGGTGCCGGGGTCTGGGCCCACACGCGCGGGTCGGGGGCGTACGGCGACTGCGGCGGCTGGGCGTAGAGCTGCTGCGGCGGCGGGTACGTGCCCGGGGGCGGCGGCGGGTGTGCGGCACGGTCGTAGAGCGCCTCGGCGACCGGGTCCTGGGCCGAGAGGTCCTGCGCCCGGTAGGGGTCCTGGTCGTAGGCGTCCTGGAGGTACATGTCCGCGGGAGGCTCCGGCGGTACCTGGCCGTGCTCGGGCGGCTGGCCCTCGGGATGGCCCGAGCTGCCCGCGGCCTGGCCGCCGTCACCGTCGTACGGCGCGTTCATGGTTACCCCACCTCATCGTCCCGGGCCGACCGGCCACGACATCCTCAACGGTCCACTCTCTCACCCGTGCCGGACGGGTCTGTGCTTTCCGCTGGGGTGTCCGGTGCCGGGTCACTCGGCTGCTCCGGGTCGCCTGCTTGGGGCCGGGCGCCGGACTCCTTCTTGAGACGGTCTTCGGGGCCCCCGGGGTTCTGCGGGCCGTCCTCACCCTCGCCTGCCGCGTCGGGGCCGTCCCCGTCGGCCTCGCGGGCGGCGGCGCGCTTGCGCTGGGTGTACATCCGGAAGCCGGCCAGGACGAGCAGGAGGACACCACCGCCGATGACCAGCATCACGGTGGCCGTGATCTCGGTGACCTTCACGTCGAAGGTGACCTGTCGGCCGTACGCCTGGCCGTCCTCCGTGTACAGCTGGGCGATCACCGTGGCCCGGCCGTTGGCCTTGGCCGAGGTGGTGAACTTCACCGTCTGGCTGTGCCCGCCGGAGACCGTGACGGGCTGTTCCTCGTAGGTGGCGCCGCCGATCTGGAGCCGGTTCGGGTTGGTCGAGGTGAGGCGCAGAACCAGGTGCTCGACGCCCTGCACCAGGTTGTTCTGCACCGTCACGGGGATGGTGGCACTGCGTCCGGAGAGCTTGGTCTCGGACTTCTCGATCAACGTGACCTGACCGACGAGTGACTCGAGATAGGACTCCACGTCGGTCCGGAAGCTCAACGCGGTGTCGGCCCGGCCGCGCCACGACGTGGACATCTCGCGGTTCATCGCCCGCCCGAAGGGGGTCACCACACGGGACTGGTCGGAGAGGATCACCTTGAAGTTGTCCAGCTTGTTCTGCGTGGACGCGATCTGCTCGAAGGCCGACCGGGGCAGCTCCTGCTTGCGCAGCGACGAGGGGTAGGCGGAGCTGGAGGGCACCTCCGTGGTGGCGCCCTCGTCCGGCTCCGCGGCTGCGGTCGCCGTGAGTTCCTGGGACTCGGACCAGGAGCCGCTCTGGAGCGCCGTCACCGCCTCGGCCATCGCCTGGGCCTGTCGGCCCGTCGGCATGCGCTGCGGGGCGACGACGATGCTGCGCTGATTGTCCGTCTGGAGGTTCATCGTGAGGCTCTGGGCGAGGAACTTCTGTACGGCGAGCGTGGACGCCGACGCCTTCGTCATGTCGCCCTGGAAGCCCGTCGACAGCCGTGCGTCCGCGACCACCGCCGTTGTGCCACCGCCGATCGGACGCGCCGCCGAGGGCGTGTACGGCAGGCCGCCCGTCTCCTCCAGGCTGTCACTGCGCGCGATCACCTTGTCGGCGCCGGCCGACGTGGCGACCTTCACGATCGACGGATCGACGGCGCCGTCCACGGGCCAGGCGAAGTCCGTGATCGGTTCCACGTGGAGGATCGTCTCCACCGTGTTGGCGACGACGTCGGTGGCTTCCTTGAGGTGACTCAGCGAACCGGTGACGCTGGTGCCGTTGTGAGCGAGGGAGGCCAGGTCGGGGTCGGCGAAGGGCAGGGCGACGACCTCCTTGTCGACCACCGCTTCCTGGAGCGAGGCAAGCCACTTCTTCGCCACCGCCTGACGGGTGCCGGCCGTGGTGGTGCCGTCGTCGTTCTTCACCCGGTAGCCGCGCGTCATCGCATCGACCGAGGCCAGCAGGTCCGGGTCGATCACCCAGGTGACGTCGAGGTTCTTGCCCAGCGACAGGAGCTGGTCCAGCCGGCCCCCGGGGGAGATCTCCTTGGCGAGGTCGTCGTTGAGGAAGACCGGAGTCTGCTGCTCGTTCGACCCCGTCTCCGCCGTCATGTGGACCGTGGAGACGAGCGGCCACAGGACGGTCGTCTTCGTCCTGGTGTCGGCCTCCCCGGGCTGCCAGGGCAGGAACGTCCGCTCGATGCCGAGCACCTGCTGCCACGGCTGCGCGGAGGTCTCGCCGGAGAGGGAGACGGCGAACTGGTAGACCCCGTCCGGGCCGAGGTCCAGCTTGTCGACGGGTACGGCGATGCTGAAGCGCTCGGATACGCCCGGCGTGAGCTTCGAGAACTCCTCGACGTAGTCCTCGCCGACCGGCGTGCCGTCGGCGCCCTCCTGGTAGCCGGTGCGCTGGGCGGCGGTGTCGATGGCCGAGCGGGTGGTCAGCCGGGGGCCCAGGCGCAGATCGACCTCGGCGCCGGTGACGGCCTGCTTGCCGTTGTTGGTCACGGTGCCGGACACGGTCAGGGTGTCGCCCTCGACGGGGGCGCTGGGGCTGAGCGAGTCGAGAGCGATGGCCACTGTGCTCGAGCCCGAGGCGGCCTTCGCGGAGGTCTGTCCGGCGGCGCCCGCGGGCATGGCGGCAGGCAGCTGGAGCAGCCCGGCCAGCAGGGGCGCCCCGGCGAGCACTGCTCCCGTGCGCCGCAGCCACCGGCGGGCAGGTGAGGGACGGGTCCCCTGGAAGTCTGCCGCCTCGGCCACGCGCTCGTCCGTCCCTCGTCGTCGTCAGTGGTCGTCGGAATGTCCGCCCACGCATGGTAACGATGCGCGCTGAGGGGAAGTGCCGCGGACCGCTCCACAAGATCGGGGGACGCCGCCGGGCTGTCCCGTATATGCCCGTATAAAGAGGAGCGTCTGCCGCACGTTGCCAGGACAGATCTTGTGCGGGTATCAGGGAGGCGAGGTGCCAGTCACTTTTGGGCGAGCCGCCGGTCCCCTCCATAATGGGGGCGCTCTGGGCCGCCCGCGCCACGTACCCTCTTCTGTTGTGCCGAACGCCAACGAAGACAACCTCAGTGCCCTGAGCCAGGTGCAGCACCGCGCGGTCAGTGAACTGCTGCGGGTCGCTCCTGTCGCCGACGACCTCGCCCGCCGCTTCCAGGAGGCCGGGTTCTCACTCGCCTTGGTCGGCGGATCGGTCAGGGACGCGTTGCTCGGCCGGCTCGGCAACGACCTCGACTTCACGACGGATGCCCGACCCGAGGACGTACTGAAGATCGTCCGACCGTGGGCGGACGCCGTGTGGGAGGTCGGAATCGCCTTCGGGACCGTCGGGGTGCAGAAGGATGCCCGCGTCGGAGACGCTGATCGACGCTTTGAGATCGAGGTGACCACCTACCGGTCCGAGGCGTACGACCGAACCTCACGCAAGCCCGAGGTGTCGTACGGCGACTCCATCGAGGAGGACCTCGTCCGGCGTGACTTCACGGTGAACGCGATGGCGGTTGCGCTCCCGGAGAAGGAGTTCATCGATCCGCACGGCGGTCTCAAGGACCTCTCTGAGCGTGTGCTCCGCACCCCGGGCACCCCTGAGGAGTCCTTCTCGGACGATCCGCTGCGAATGATGCGGGCCGCGCGCTTCGCCGCGCAGCTTGACTTCGAGGTGGCTCCCGAGGTCGTCACGGCGATGAAGGAAATGGCGGAGCGTATCGAGATCGTCTCGGCCGAGCGAGTCAGGGAGGAGCTGAACAAGCTGATCCTGTCCGCGCACCCCCGCAAGGGACTGACGTTGCTGGTCGACACCGGGCTCGCCGACCATGTGCTCCCCGAGCTTCCGGCACTCCGCCTGGAGCGCGACGAGCATCACCGGCACAAGGATGTCTACGACCACACGCTGATCGTTCTGGAGCAGGCGATCGAGCTTGAGGACGACGGCCCCGACCTCACCCTCCGCCTGGCTGCGCTCCTGCATGACATCGGCAAGCCGCGCACCCGTCGCTTCGAAAAGGACGGCGGGGTCTCCTTCCACCACCACGAAGTGGTCGGCGCGAAGATGACCAAGAAGCGAATGACGGCGCTGAAGTACTCCAACGAGCTCGTGAAGGATGTTTCCCGTCTGGTCGAGCTCCACCTGCGTTTCCACGGCTACGGCACCGGAGAGTGGACGGACTCCGCGGTCCGCCGCTACGTCCGTGATGCCGGCCCCCTCCTCGACCGCCTCCATAAACTGACCCGCTCGGACTGCACGACCCGCAACAAGCGCAAGGCGGCCACGCTCGCGCGTGCCTATGACGGCCTGGAAGAGCGGATCGCGCAACTCCAGGAGCAGGAAGAGCTGGACGCGATCCGTCCCGATCTCGACGGCAACCAGATCATGGAAATCCTGGGTGTCGGCCCTGGGCCGGCCATCGGGCGTGCGTACAAGCACATGCTGGAGCTTCGCCTGGAGAACGGGCCGATGGCGTACGACGCGGCAGTGGCGGTGCTCAAGGAGTGGTGGGCCGAGCAGGGCTGAGTGCGTGAAACGGGGCAATGTTTCACGTGAAACATTGCCCCGCCCGAGACGCGCCGAGGGGCGGTGTTTCACGTGAAACATTGCCCCTCTGAGTGCCTGTCCTACTTCGTGTAGTCCTTCAGGCAGAGCAGGAAGTCGCTGCTGTCGCCGCTCTCGGTGTACACGTACTGGAAGTCCTTGGTCTTGGCCTCGCACTGGGTGCTGGCCGCGGCGTCGGTGGTGTAGGAACCTTCGATCTTGGCCAGCACCACGTACTGGGCGTCCGAAGAGCTGCACTCGACGACTTCGAGGTCCGGCTCGTTGTTGTTGGTGCTTCCGCGGTGCATGCAGTCGCCCACCGCGGCCGTCTTGGCGTCATCCTGGCTGGCAATGATGCTGCCGATGACCGCGCCGATGATGGCTACGGCGATCACTATGTTCCTGATCAACTTGAAGCTGGCCCTGCGGCGGGGCTGCTCCGGCGGGACCGGCGGGTACGGCGCGGCGCCCTGCTGGGGGAAGCCGGGCTGGCCGGGCTGCTGCGGGTAGCTGCCCTGGGGCGGGTACGGGGCCTGACCCTGGGGCTGGGCGTAAGGGTTCTGGCCCTGCGCGAATGGGTTCTGGCCCTGAGGCGGCGGAGTTGTCACTGAGGTCCCCCTGGAACTGGATGCATGACGCGAACATGGCGCGAAATAAGACGCACGTAAGTTACCGGTCCCCACTGACAACTCTGTGGCGAGGAGTGGCTCTGTGTCATTGATGTGACACTTACTGGCGTTCAAGTCTGGACATAGTGGAAGCAACTGCCCCGTAGATAACGGCGACTGTGACCACCAGCGGCACCGACCGGCCGTCCGGGGGCAGCATCACGGCGGCGACAGCGGCGGCGCCGACGAACGCGGCGTTGAACAGGACGTCGTAGACCGAAAAGACCCGGCCACGGAAGCCGTCGTCGACCGAGGACTGCACGATCGTGTCCGTGGCGATCTTCGCGCCTTGGGTGGTGAGGCCCAGGACGAATGCCGCGACCAGTATGGGTGTTGTGGCGAAGGGCAGGCCGAGAGCGAGTTCCAGGACCGAGGCCGCCGCCGCGCACACGACGATCCAGCGGCCGGGGCCGAGACGACCCGCCGCCCAGGGAGTCAGTACCGCCGCCGCGAAGAAGCCGGCGCCGGAAATGGCCAACGCCAGGCCCAGCAGGGCGAGTCCGTCCTCCGAGGTGGAGGTGAAGGCGTACCGGCAGAGCATCAGCACCATGACCGTCAGGGCGCCGTAGCAGAACCTCATCATCGTCATCGCGCACAGCGCCCACGTCGCCTCCCGGCGCTGTGGCGCGGCGAGATGACGTACGGCTGCCGTCAGGTCGCGCGCGGTGCCGGAGAGTGCCGCTCTGAGGCGGGGCTGGACCATTTCCCGGTCGGGGCCCAGCAGTTCCCGGGAGATCCGCAGCGAGGCCAGCCCGGCGCACAGGTACAGCACGGCGCCCAGCAGCACCACCGCCGCGTCGGAGTCCGCGAACAGGAGCCGTACGACGAAGGCGAGGCCGCCGCCGGCGGTCGCGGCGAGCGTTCCGGCAGTCGGGGACAAGGAGTTGGCGATCACCAGTCGGTCCGTGTCGACCACGCGGGGCAGTGCGGCGGACAGGCCCGCGAGGACGAAGCGGTTGACGGCGGTGACGCACAGGGCGGAGACGTAGAAGAGCCAGTCCGGGACGTGGCTGACCATCAGGGCGGCCGTCGCCGTGGCGAGCAGGGCACGCAGCAGGCCGCAGTACAGCAGAACCTGACGGCGGCGCCAGCGGTCCAGCAGGACGCCGGCGAAGGGGCCCACCAGGGAGTACGGGAGGAGCAGGACCGCCATCGCGGAGGCGATCGCGGTGGCCGAGGTCTGCTTCTCCGGAGAGAAGACGACGTAGGAGGCGAGTGCGACCTGGTAGACACCGTCGGCTCCCTGGGAGAGCAGGCGTACGGCGAGCAGGCGTCGGAAGCCCTGGAAGCGCAGGAGGACGCGCAGGTCACGGACGACGGCCATGGGGCACAGCCTCACATACGGGGAGGGTCCCCGAGCGGAGTGCCCCGGGGACCCTCAATTTCGAGCAAGACCTGGGTCTTTAGCGCTCGACCTCGCCCTTGATGAACTTCTCCACGTTCTCCCGCGCCTCGTCGTCGAAGTACTGGACCGGCGGGGACTTCATGAAGTAGCTCGACGCCGACAGGATCGGGCCGCCGATGCCGCGGTCCTTGGCGATCTTCGCGGCGCGCAGGGCGTCGATGATGACGCCGGCGGAGTTCGGGGAGTCCCAGACCTCGAGCTTGTACTCCAGGTTCAGCGGGACGTCACCGAAGGCGCGGCCCTCGAGACGGACGTACGCCCACTTGCGGTCGTCGAGCCAGGCGACGTAGTCGGACGGGCCGATGTGGACGTTGTCCGCGCCCAGCTCGCGGTCGCGGATCTGGGAGGTGACGGCCTGCGTCTTGGAGATCTTCTTGGACTCCAGGCGGTCGCGCTCCAGCATGTTCTTGAAGTCCATGTTGCCGCCGACGTTCAGCTGCATCGTGCGGTCCAGCACGACGCCGCGGTCCTCGAACAGCTTCGCCATGACGCGGTGCGTGATGGTGGCGCCGACCTGCGACTTGATGTCGTCGCCGACGATCGGGACGCCCGCCTCGGTGAACTTGTCCGCCCACTCCTTGGTGCCGGCGATGAAGACCGGAAGGGCGTTGACGAAGGCGACCTTGGCGTCGATGGCGCACTGGGCGTAGAACTTCGCCGCGTCCTCGGAGCCGACGGGCAGGTAGCAGACGAGGACGTCGACCTGCTTGTCCTTGAGGATCTGGACGATGTCGACCGGCGCCTCGGCGGACTCCTCGATGGTCTCGCGGTAGTACTTGCCGAGGCCGTCGAGCGTGTGGCCGCGCTGGACGGTCACGCCGCTGTTCGGCACGTCGCAGATCTTGATGGTGTTGTTCTCGGAGGCGCCGATGGCGTCCGCGAGGTCCAGGCCGACCTTCTTCGCGTCGACGTCGAACGCGGCGACGAACTCCACGTCACTGACGTGGTAGTCGCCGAACTGGACGTGCATCAGGCCGGGGACCCTCGACGCCGGATCGGCGTCCTTGTAGTACTCGACTCCCTGCACCAGCGACGCAGCGCAGTTGCCGACGCCGACGATGGCTACGCGAACCGAACCCATTCCGGTTGCTCCCTGTGTGTACGAGTGAGGCCCTGGCAGGGGTCTCACGTGGTGGTGTCGCCGGGCGTATCCGGACCGGGGGTGTCCCCGGTCCGGGGCAGGACGCCCGGCGCTCCCTCTGTGGTGTCGCGAGCGGCTTCCCCGTGGGCGGGACCCTTCAGGTCCCGGCCCGCCCGCTCACTTTCGATGAGCTCGTTCAGCCAGCGCACTTCGCGCTCCACGGACTCCATCCCGTGGCGCTGGAGCTCAAGCGTGTAGTCGTCGAGGCGCTCCCGGGTGCGCGCCAGGGAGGCGCGCATCTTCTCCAGGCGCTCTTCCAGCCGGCTGCGTCGCCCCTCGAGCACGCGCATGCGTACGTCGCGCGACGTCTGCCCGAAGAAGGCGAAGCGAGCAGCGAAGTGCTCGTCCTCGTACGCGTCGGGCCCGGTCTGCGAGAGCAGTTCCTCGAAGTGCTCCTTACCTTCCGCCGTCAGCCGGTAGACGATCTTGGCGCGGCGGCCGGCGAGGGGCGCGGCGAGGGCGTCCTCGGACGTGTTCCCCGGCTCTTCGATCAACCAGCCGTTGGCGACCAGCGTCTTGAGGCAGGGGTAGAGCGTCCCGTAGCTGAACGCACGGAACACACCCAGTGATGTGTTGAGTCGTTTGCGCAGCTCATAGCCGTGCATCGGGGATTCGCGGAGCAGGCCGAGTACGGCGAACTCGAGGATCCCGGAACGCCGGCTCATCGTCGCCTCCTCTCTGCCGCGGCCCGCCAGACGGGCGCCGTGACGGTCTTTATGCCGAGCTGATGTATCGACTCGATACATCACGACGATAGAACGACCTTGCGGATGCGACAAGAGGGAGGACGGTGAACGGGATCACATCACCGATTCGTAGGAAGTAAGTTGCCTGTTTTGGGGTGAACTTCGGGACTCGGTAGGTTTTGACGGTGCGTAGTCTGTGCGGCATGCAGACCACCGGGAACCGAGTGACGCCTGGGGACGTCCTCGTCCCCGGTGCAGTACGGGTGAATGCAGGACCGACCACATCCGTACTTCGGGGGGACCGGAAACCTGCCGCCGTTTCCAGGCGCGCCACGGTGCGCCTGCCCTAGGAGTAGTCGTTCGATGAGCGAGCACCGTCGCAAACCGCCGCAGCCGCAGGGAGGCGGACGTGCCGCGGCCCGACGCGGCCAGTCCAGCCTGCCCACCGGCCGCCGCGCGGCACCGCGAGGCGCCACCGGGTCTCCTTCCGACGCGTACGGGTCGGATTCCGGGTCGGGTGGCGAGGAGCGGCCGTACGGCGGCCGCGCCGAGGCCCGGCGTGCGGCACAGAGAAGCGGAGCCGGCCGCCGCAGAGCGGCCGACCCCGGCCATGGCGGCCGGCGAGCCGGTCCGGGCGGTCCCGGACGGGGCCGAGGGCGTGCGGTCCCTCCCGGCAGGAAGCGGATCATCGACTACCCGCGGGCCGGTAAGTACGGCTGGCAGCGCTGGGTGCCGTCATGGAAGCTGGTCTCCGGCCTGTGCATCGGCTTCTTCGGCAGCCTGGTTGCCGTGGCGGGCATCGGATACGCGATGGTGGGCATCCCCGACATCCAGAAGACCGCAGAGGCACAGAACAACGTCTTCTACTGGTCCGACGGCAGCGAGATGGTCTCCACGGGTGGCGAGACGAACCGCCAGATCGTCAACCTCTCGCAAATCCCTGAGGCGATGCGGAACGCCGTCATCTCCCAGGAGAACAAGACCTTCTACACCGACAGCGGCATCGACCCGAAGGGCATCGGCCGCGCCGTGTTCAACATGGCCAGGGGCGGCGAGACACAGGGTGGCTCCACGATCACCCAGCAGTACGTCAAGAACGCGATGCTCAACGACCAGTCGCAGACCATCTCCCGGAAGTTCCAGGAGATCTTCGTGTCCATCAAGGTGGGCTCGCAGCTCTCCAAGGACGAGATCATGGCGGGCTACCTGAACTCCGCGTACTACGGCCGCGGGGCCTACGGCATCCAGGCGGCCGCGCGCGCGTACTTCAACAAGGACGCCATCGACCTGAACCCGGGCCAGTGCGCTTTCCTGGCGGCGACTCTCAAGGGCGCCACGTATTACGACCCGGCGGGTTCGCCCTCCATCGACTCGGTGGGTGCCAGTGCCGAGGCGAACCAAAAGCGGGCCAAGGCTCAAATGCAGGACACCCTGGACAAGATGGTCGCGTACGGCCATCTGGACGCCGCGACGCGGGCCAAGTACACCGAGCTCCCCAAGACCCAGAGTCCGCGCTCGAACGCGGCGCTGAGCGGCCAGGTCGGCTATCTCGTCGACCTTGCCAAGGCGTATCTGGTCAACAACACGAAGATCACGCAGAGCAATCTGGAGCAGGGTGGCTACTCGATCTACACGACCTTCGACAAGAAGAAGGTCAAGGAGCTCGAGGACTCGGTCAAGAAGGTCCAGAAGGCCAACATCGACCCGAAGAAGCGCCCGAAGACGGACACACACGTCCAGTTCGGCGGTGCCTCCGTGGACCCGAAGACCGGTGCGATCAAGGCCATCTACGGCGGTGAGGACGCGACCAAGCACTTCACCAACAACGCCGACGTCACCGGCGCCCAGGTCGGTTCGACGTTCAAGCCGTTCGTGCTCGCGGCGGCGATGACGTGGGGTGTGCGGGATCCGGAGCTGGGTGCGGCACAAGCACAGGACGAGCGGACCCAGGTGTCCCCGAAGAGCCTCTTCAGCGGCAAGAACAAGCTCAAGATCAAGGACTACAACGGAGATATCTGGAAGAACGAGGAGGATAAAGAGTGGCTGCAGGTCAATGACGGCGACGAGTCGTACGGCACTCCACCCGACTACCAGATCGACCTCCGTGAGGCGATGCGGGAGTCGGTGAACTCCGCTTTTGTGCAGCTCGGCATGGACGTCGGCCTGGACAAGGTGAAGGAGGCCTCCATGAACGCGGGCCTCAAGGAGGACAGCCTGGCCGGCACCAACTATCCGACGTTCTCCGTCGGCACGTCCGACCCCAGCGCGATCCGCATGGCGGGTGCGTACGCCACGTTCGCGGCCAGCGGCAAGCAGCGCGAACCGTTCTCCGTGCTGAAGGTCACGAGCAAGGACGGCGCGGTCTACACGCACGAGACGGCGACCAATGAGGCGTTCACCTCGGATGTCGCCGACAACGTCACGGACGTCCTGAAGACGGTCGTCGAGGACGGAACGGGTACCAGTGCCCAGCTGGAGGGCCGTGATGTGGCCGGCAAGACCGGTACCACGGACGGCAACAAGTCCGCCTGGTTCGTCGGCTACACACCGCAGCTGTCCACGTCGATCACGATGTTCCGGTACGACGACGACGAGTCCCAGAAGAACCGCGAGTTCCTGAAGATGTTCGGCACGGGTGGCCAGGAGAAGATCCACGGTGCTTCGTTCCCGGCCGAGATCTGGCACGACTACATGGAAGAAGCGCTGAAGGGTCTGCCGTCGGAGGACTTCCCGACGCCCAAGCCCATCGGCAAGATCGTCAACGAGCCGACGCCGACCCCGACTCCCACCATCACGGAGACGCAGGAGGAGAGCCCGACGCCGACTCCGACGCCCAGTGAGTCCCTGACCTCTCCCACGCCCACGGAGACCGAGACCTGCGGCTTCTTCGGCTGTGAGGAAACGGGTGGCACCGACTCGGGCGGTACGGACTCCGGAGGCACGGACGGCGGCGTGACGTCCTCACCAACGGCCACGGAGACGGGCGACGAGAGCGGAAACAACGGCAACGGCAACGGAGGCCTTTTTGGAGGCTCAAGCGGCTAAAAAAAGGCCTGCTGCGCACGGCTGAACCATCGTTCGTCGCCAACGGCAGGAATGACGAGGGCCCCGGAGCAACTCCGGGGCCCTCGTCATGTCGCGGCAGGGCCGGGTTTACCAGTAGCTGCTGCACCACAGCTCACCCGTGCCGCCGTCCTCATGGCAGACGCGGTAGTAGTAATTCGATCCACCGAGCATGTTGGACCAGTCGGAGCCGCCATCGGGGATTGTCACGTACAGCGCCTTCACCAGCGGCTGGCCGCTCGCCGTGCTGTGCTTCTCGATCCATGCATAGTGTGGCCAGAAGTCGTTGCCAGGGGTCGGGTCACTCCCGCGAACCCATGCGGCCTGGCAGCTTGCCGACCATCGCAGTTCCGCCTTCCTGATCCCGTCGGAGACCGTCTTCTTGGTCACCGCGTCGCCGTCGCAGCCGTAGGTGACCGGACCCTTGTTGTCACAGCCTGTTCCGGAACACGAGGCGGCATATGACGTTCCGGCCAGTGGTATCAGTACGGCCGCCATGGCCGCGGTGACGACCACGGAAACTCTGGCCGACAGTTTCTTTCTCACTGAACCTCCATCGAAGAAGGGTTGCATAGCTGTTGCTGCCGGGCGGCATATGAAGGGGCTGAATATGCTGCGGCTACGTCCATCGCCATGTGTTTGTTAAGCGGCTTCGTCCAACAGCCCGAGTTCACTCACACGCAATCCGAGCGCAAATCGCCCACGCGCTTCCAGATGTTCCATCAACCGGTTCACTCTGCGTTGGATGGTCCGGTGTCCCAACGCGAGATGCTGGGCAATTGCTTGATCCGGGAGGCCGTTCCGCATGAGGCGGAGGATTTCCAGATCCAAGTCATCGGCACACGGTTGGTTACGCACTCCTGATCCCCCAGTGATCGAAACTACCATCAGGCTGTGGTGGTAAATTCCGCGCTCTTTCTTCACTTTACTGACGAGAACTCCGCACGAGCAAGGTCCACGATGCTCGCCTATGGGGCATGTTGGGGCGAAAAGCTGGCGTAATTGCGCCACATCCGCAGGTGTTTCACATGTTTGTGAGGGAATATCTATCGGTTCGCCTAGTTTAGTCACGGGCCAGCGTGACGTAAATACGCCAGGGTTGAAAAGTGATTTCGTAGCCCCGTCCGTGATGTCATTTATTGATTTACCCCCGCAGGTGTCTATTGACGGGTGGTCATCAGGGCGTCCCGCCTTGCTGCGGGAACCTCAATGGGGAGAAAACATTGATATCGAGACGCATGAGAAGGCGATTCCTGGCGTCGGTCACGGTCAGCGTGGCCACGGCACTGGCCATTCCGCTGACCATGCCCGCGCAGGCATCCGAGCCGACCCCGCCGAAGAACGCCGCGCAGTGGCAGGCCCCGGACACCAGTGATGTCGACAAGCCCGCCGCTGTCGCCTCGAAGGACCGGGCCGCTCTCCTCGGCAGCGCCTACAAGAAGTCCACCGACACCGCTTTTACCACCTCAGGTGACGGCACGGGCTTCCACCTCCTCGTCGCCGAGGAGAGCAACGGCTACGCCTGGAAGACCGCTGCCACCCTCTCCGAGCCCGGGTTCGACACCGACACCTGGATCGGCAACGCCTGTCTGACCGCCTCCGGCAAGCGGGCAGTTGTCTCCTACGCCCCGCGCACCTTCACCAACAAGCCCGAACTGATGGCGCGGGGAGCCTTCGCGGCCACCGTGGACCTCACCACCGGCAAGGTCACCAAGCTGCCCTTCCAGGCATCGCTGGCCTACTTCAGCCCCGGCTGCGGTTCAGGCGAGCAGGCCGTGTTCACACAGCTCTCCCACGAGGGCGACACCCAGCAGCAGACCCGCCTGATCAGTGTGGACGCCACCACAGGCAGGGCCGGCACGTCGGTCACGTATCCAGGGCAGGTCACCTCGGCCGTCCCGACCAAGGGCGGCATCGTCGCCGCCCACGGGAACCGGTTGGTCAGCGCCGGAGCCAAGGGCAGGCTGAGGGAGATCACCCGCACCAAGGCGGTCCCGTTCCAGCTCACGGTGGACGCCGACGGCGGCCTGACCTACATCGACCGCACCAGGACAACCGGCACGACGACGTCATCGACCGGTTACGCCCAACACATGGGCGCCGGCCAACTCCGCACGAGCAGCGCCAAGGCCGCCACGGTGGCTTCCGGCAAGCTCACCGACTGGGACCTCGCCTCCTCGGCCGACGGCACTGTCTACATCACCGGCAAAGCCACCGGCGAGAGCACCCTGCCGAGAACAGTGCGGAACCCCGGCGGCATCACCAAGGGCGCCTTGCTTTCCAGCCACGGCCACGCCGCGGTCACCACCGCCTGGGCGGACGGCAAGGACACTCGCATCCGGCCCGAAGAAGCCCTGACCGAGCGCACCGCACGCACCTGGCTGCACCTGCTGGGCACAGAGAAAGCCGTCACCCTGGACGCCCGGCCAGGCAAGGACCGTATCGGCGGACAGAAGGCCGAAGAGCAAGGTGCGGCAGCATCCCCGGCACTGCCGCAGCCCAGCATGACGTCCCGACCGGAGAAGGACTCGGCGGGTTCCACGGCCGGCGGCGTCAGCCTGGCCACGCAGACGCCGCGCACCCAGCTGCTGGCCGCCTCGCCCTCCGACCCGAGTGAGGACGAGTCCGAGCGCACCTGCAGCGTTGCCCGCAACGACGTGAAGAAACAGGCGTTCCAGCCGACTCCACGCCAGGTCGAGTGGGCGGTGGACCAGGCCGTTGTCGGCAAGCTGGACTTCTACCGGGCCGCGAACTGGAAGAACACCGGCATGGGCGGCTATCAGCCTCAGGGCCTCTTCCCGCCGATCCTCCTCGAAGGTGACCCCAACGGGTCGCTGGACACCGAAGACGGTGACAACGACCGCTGGCACATTCCGTCCCAGATCCTCCTCGGCATCACCGCCCAGGAATCCAACATGTGGCAGGCCACCCGCTACGCCGTGCCCGGCGTCACCGCCAACAGCCTCATCGGCAACTACTACGGCGTTGACTACACCGCGAGCGGCGAACAGCAGGACCCGTGGGCGATCAACTGGGCGGATGCCGACTGCGGCTATGGCATCACCCAGGCCACCGACGGCATGCGCCTGCCCGGCCACGACCAGCCCACCAAGTCCGTACTCCAGCAAGAGGCCATCGCGCTGGACTACACCGCCAACATCGCGGCCGGTGCTCAGATCCTTTCGCAGAAGTGGAACGAGACCCGCAAGGCGGGGATGAAGGTCAACGACGGTCATCCCAAGTCGATCGAGAACTGGTTCTTCGCCCTGTGGGCCTACAACTCCGGCTTCTACCCTCAGTCCGACGCGGACTCCTCCGGGCACTGGGGCGTGGGCTGGACCAACAATCCCGCCAACCCACTGTGGAAGGCCAACCGGCTGCCGTTCCTGGAGAACGCGTCAGGCGGCGACAACTACGCGGACGCCGCACACCCGCAGGACTGGCCGTACGAGGAGAAAGTCATCGGCTGGGCGGCGCGCCCCATCGCGGCCGTGTCCGCGCCGGGCCAGGTCACGGCGGGTTATGTCGCCGCGTGGTGGAACAACAACGCCTACCGCACATCGGCCAAGCCGCCGGTCGACCTGTTCTGCGACTCGTCCAACTCCTGCGTCCCATCGAAGATCGGCGACAACGACTCCAACGATCCCGGTCAGGGTGCCTGCACGCTCGACAGCGGGAACGACGAGACCAACCCGCACTGGCTGCACTGCTGGTGGAACAAGTCGGTGGAGTGGAAGAACTGCACGGCCCTCGCTCAGTGCGGCAACCAGGTCCACCGGTTCAACACCAGCTACCCCGAGCAGCCCGACGCCAACTCCTACCCGCCGCGCTGCACCAGCGGGCTGCCCAGCGGCGCGTTCGTCATCGACGATCTCCCCAACGGCGTGACCCCGGCCGGCTCGGCTTCGCGTGGCTGCGGAGCGGCCAAGTCCGACGGAACGTTCACTTTCAACTACAACATGTGGAACGGCACTTATCCGGGGAAGATGGACACCCACCAGATCGGGGCCGGATACGGCAACCACTTCTGGTTCGCCCACACCCGTCAGCCGGAGTCCACGACGGGTACCGCCAACCGCATGGAGGTCACCGGCACCTGGAAGCTCGGCCAGGCGATCTCCGGCCAGGCCAAGGTCTACGCCCACATTCCCGACCACGGGGCGCAGACGGCCGAAGCCAACTACAAGATCAAGACAGCGTCCGGCACGAGGACCAAGACGATCTCCCAGACCGCCAACGAGTCCAACAAGTGGGTGGACCTGGGTGCCTACCGCTTCAACGGCACCACCCCGGAAGTCAGCTTGTCCAACTTCAACAGCGGCGGCACCGGCGACAAGGACATCGCCTGGGACGCGGTGGCGTTCGTGCCGGGCGACTACGACGACTTCGGGGAGATCTCCTTCCCCGACGCCGACCCCGACGCGCCGGACCCGGAGATCCCGGACTCGCCCAAGACCATCGCGGGCGACGTGTTCCCGACCGGTGTGGCCGGCGCCGAGCAGTCGGCCGACCTGTCGCCGGCCGCCCGCACCATGAAGGGCATGGAGTGCCGGGAGACGCCGGGGCGTGACGACACCGAGGTGTGCATCGGCACGACGGCCAAGGACTCGAAGACGTCAAGGGCGGCGGCCGCCGTCACGCCCGACGAGAACGCCAGCTGCTCGATAGCCGGCCGGTCCAAGAGCTACACCCGGTTCGAGGCCTGTATGACCTCCGAGGTGACGGTCGGCATCATCAAGAACGGCGTCCCGCAGGGCAATGCCTACCTCGACTACCGGCACGAGATCGACCTCGCGGTCAACAGCAAGACCATCACCCAGCGGGTGTCGCTGAAGCCGAAAAGGTACGACCCCACGGTCTCGGAGTTCCTGTTCAGCATCAACATCCAGGGCTTCTGCCTGCCGGCCTGCACCGTCGCGAACCAGACCTGGTCCGGGTCCCCGCAGTGGACGACGTACACCGACTTCCACGAGGCCACGACGACCATCAAGTTCGACTGGGACGGAGAGGTCGGGCACGCCACCGACTACCTCAACTGGATCCTGTCCGGCAAGGTCGACGGCAAGGAGACCACGGGCGTCGACTACGACGAACCCGAGCTGAAGGTCCGCTGCGACAACGAGTTCTCCGGCAAGAACGCCGGCTGTGTCTTCCAGGAGTACGTTCCGTCGTACCCGGTGAACACCAAGGCGTATCCCGCCGCGGCGACGCTGTACTGGGTGCTCCAGCAGAAGCTGGCCAACCACCCGGGCAGCAAGGAGCACAACATGCCGCTGCACCGCCTGGCGGACACGGCTCTCCAGGAGGCCAACCGGAACATCATGTGCAAGCTCGCTGCCGCCAAGTTCCTGAAGCATGACGCCACCCCCGACGCCAGCTGCGACGAGTACGCGTTCGCGGCGTCCCGGGAAAGCGGCGGTATGCAGCCAGGCGTCGAGTCCGGCGCCGACTGTGCGCAGTTCTTTGCGACGAAGGAGAGCACCGGCTGGAAGCTGTACCTCGACGACCGTTACGACCTGCCCACCTACAACGAGGTGTGCGGCCGCGGGAACATCCCGCAGGGCCAGAACACGAGCGCGGGCGGCGGTCTGGGCCGGTGGACACCCAAGGCACGGGTGCTCGACGGGGACGCGTACTACGTGTACCTGCCCGGGTTCGAGGGCTGCGATCCGGCGACGTTCTGCCAGGTACGTCCCTGACGCCCTGATCGCGTGATGCGGGGCCCGGCACCCTGGGTGCCGGGCCCCGCATGCGTCGGCGATCCCCCGGCTTCGCTCACTCCTGGAGCCGGGCCGCGAGAAGCGGTCCTTCGAGGACCTCGGCACGAGGCAGATCCAGCCCGAACACCGACTCGGCCAGGCCCAGAGCCCGCAGTTCGGGCTGCACTACGTCGACACCATGCTGATACGGCGACCTGCCGTCCGGGAGCAGCAGACCCGCCTCCCGCATCGCCCCTGCGAGCCGGTCGGGATCGTCGCCGGTGCGCTCGTGTTCGCGGCCGGGCTCGAACCGGCACACCAACCGGCCGTCCTCCGCGTAGCCGAGCGACATGTCCGCGTTCACCGTCCGCCACATGTCGATCGCATCCGTGCCGGTCGAGAGCTGTCGGACTCTGTCCAGCGAATCCGGGCCGGCGGGACCGCCCTCGACGAAGGCATACGCCCATCTCCCGCTCGCTCCGGCACGCACCACTACGTCGTCGGTCTCGTCGGCGAGGTCGCCGGCCTCCTCCCGCGTCAGCACCTGATCGGGGTCGACGTCCAGTCCGAGCCGCGTCAGCAGGTCAGCCGGGGGCAGCCCTCGAACGAACAGAACCCAATAGCCGAGATTCACTTCTTCTGCCGTCGCAAGCCACCGAATTCCGTCCAACCTCTTCCCTTCGTCGCAGCGCGCCCGCAGAGCATGTACGGCGTCCCGGACGCGAACGATGGCATCTCCGCTCAGCGTACGCAGAATGCTGTGGCGTTTTGTCTGGATGACGACGCCCTCCTCAAGCTCTGCGGCCGTGTGGCGCCCGAACGACGGACCGTACGAGCCGTCGGCAGGGCGCCTGCTGCCCTGGACGGGCACGTCGGGGTCCGCGACGACCCAGGACGGCTGCACCTGGGGGACTCTCAGGGACGTACGGCAGGATGTCCCCCATGCCCAGTGCTGAATCGACGCAAGCGAGCGTGCACGAGCCGGACCCGGTGCCGCCGACCAAAGAAGACGTGGTCGCCGCGCGCGGCAGCGAGCTGATCGGCGGTCCCATCGGCCGGCGTGCCCTGTTCGGGACGTCCTGGTGGACCCCCGTACGGATCATCGCGCTCGTGGCGATCGGCATGTTCGCTCTCGGCCTGGTCCAGAAGGCGCCCTGCTACAACGGTGCCTGGTTCTTCGGCGCCAGCTCGCAGTACACGCACGCCTGCTATTCGGACATCCCGCACCTCTACCAGGGGCGCGGCTTCGCCGACGGGCTCGTGCCGTACTTCGACAAGCTCTCCGGCGACATGCAGTACCTCGAATACCCGGTACTGACCGGAGTGTTCATGGAGGTCGCCGCCTGGCTCACACCCGGCAGCGGCAGCATCCAGGACCAGGAGCAGTGGTACTGGATGGTCAACGCCGGGATGCTGATGGTGTGCGCCGCCGTCATCGCCGTCTGCGTGACCCGTACGCACGCCCGGCGGCCCTGGGACGGTCTGCTGGTCGCCCTGGCCCCCGCCCTCGCGCTGACCGCCACCATCAACTGGGACCTGCTGGCGGTCGCTCTGACGGCCGCGGCGATGCTGATGTGGTCGCGGGGCCGTTCGCTCGCTTTCGGCGTCCTCCTGGGGCTCGCCACGGCCGCCAAGCTCTATCCCTTCCTCCTGCTCGGCCCGCTGCTCGTGCTCTGCTGGCGTGCGGGCAAATGGCGGGAGTTCGGGACGGCACTGGGAGGGGCGGTCATCGCCTGGCTGGTGGTGAACGTGCCGGTGATGCTGTTCGCCTACGAAGGCTGGTCGAAGTTCTACGAGTTCAGCCAGGAGCGGGGCGTCGACTTCGGCTCCTTCTGGCTGATCATGTCCCAGAACTCGACCAACCCGCTCAGCACCGACACCGTGAACACTCTGGCCACTCTGCTGATGCTGGTGTGCTGCGCGGGCATCGCGGCGCTGACACTGACCGCGCCCCGCCGTCCGCGCTTCGCCCAGTTGGCCTTTCTGATCGTCGCGGCCTTCATCCTCACCAACAAGGTCTACTCGCCGCAGTACGTACTGTGGCTGATCCCCCTCGCCGCGCTGGCCCGGCCGAAGTGGCGGGACTTCCTGATCTGGCAGGCCTGCGAGGTGGCGTACTTCCTGGGCATCTGGATGTACCTCGCGTACACGACCAGCGGAGACGCTCACAAGGGCCTTCCGGCCGACGGCTACCACTGGGCCATCGGCCTGCACCTGCTGGGGACGCTGTACCTGTGCGCGGTGATCGTGCGCGACATCTTCATGCCGGAGCGGGACGTGGTGCGCAGGGCCGGCGACGACGACCCTTCGGGTGGCGTCCTCGACGGCGCGGAGGACGTTTTCGTGTTCGGCGCGGCAGCCCACCCGCCGCGGCACGCGGCTCACTTCGAAGGACCTCAAGTGGAGTGGGGCAGTGCAAGCCCCGGGCCGTCCGAGGAGCGTTCGCCCTGAGCGAACGAGGCGTAGGCGGGCCACGTAAAAGGCCGCACACGGTGTCTCCGTGTACGGCCTTTTCTGCCGTTGTGACGCGCGCAGGCGGCTCTGTCTTCTGTCGGACAGCCGTCAGCGATCGACGAGCCGGTCGAACTGCGTGGTGGTGTGCCGCAGATGGGCTACCAGTTCGTCGCCGACCTTCGGCTCCGAGGCGTCCGCGGGCACGAACAGGATGGAGACCTGCATGTGCGGCGGCTCGGCGAACCAGCGCTGCTTGCCGTCCCAGACGAAGGGAGAAAGGTTCCGGTTGACCGTGGCGAGGCCGGCGCGGGCGACGCCCTTGGCGCGCGGCATGACGCCGTGCAGCGCCTTGGGGGCCTCCAGGCCCACCCCGTGCGACGTACCGCCCGCAACGACCACCAGGAAGCCGTCGGAGGCCGCCTTCTGCTGCCGGTAGCCGAAGCGGTCGCCCTTGGAGACGCGGGTGACGTCCAGGACCGCGCCGCGGTACTCGGTGGCCTCGTGATCGCCCAGCCACAGCCGGGTGCCGATACGGGCGCGGAAGCGGGTCTGCGGGAACTGCTGCTGGAGACGGGCCAGTTCCTCGGCCTTGAGGTGGCTGACGAACATGGTGTGCAACGGCAGACGGGCCGCACGCAGCCGGTCCATCCAGCCGATGACTTCCTCGACGGCGTCCGAGCCGTCGGTGCGGTCCAGCGGCAGATGGATGGCGAAGCCCTCCAGGCGGACGTTCTCGATGGCGGCGTGCAGCTGTGGCAGGTCCCGCTCGCTCACGCCGTGCCGCTTCATCGAGGACATCACCTCGATGACCACCCGGGCGCCCACGAGGCCGTACACGCCGTCGATCGACGAGACGGAGCGGATGACCCGGTCGGGCAGCGGAACGGGCTCCTCGCCGCGCCGGTACGGCGTCAGCACGAGCAGGTCACCGCCGAACCAGTCCTTTATGCGCGCGGCCTCGTACGTCGTGCCGACGGCGAGGACCTCCGAGCCCAGCCGTGTGGTCTCCTCGGCGAGCCGTTCGTGTCCGAAGCCGTAGCCGTTGCCCTTGCAGACCGGGACAAGGCCCGGGAACTGCTCCTGCACGTGCTTGTGATGCGCCCGCCAGCGCGCGGTGTCGACGTAAAGCGTGAGCGCCATGGCCGGACCTGGAACCTTTCTCGTGGCTGCGGTGTATCAGAGATGTGAAAGCAAATTGTGGTGTGTCAGCGGCGGGACATGTAGATGTCGAGCGCCTTGTGGAGCAGCTTGTTGAGCGGGAAGTCCCACTCGCCGAGGTATTCGGCGGCCTGCCCGCCCGTTCCCACCTTGAACTGGATCAGACCGAAGAGGTGGTCGGTCTCGTCCAGCGAGTCGGAGATTCCACGCAGGTCGTAGACGGTGGCGCCGAGCGCATAGGAGTCGCGCAACATCGTCCACTGCATCGCGTTCGAGGGCCGGACCTCACGGCCGATGTTGTCGGACGCGCCGTAGGAGTACCAGACATGGCCGCCGACCACCAGCATGGTCGCGGCCGACAGGTTCACACCGTTGTGGCGGG
>NZ_JAFFSX010000030.1 GCF_017948485.1 Streptomyces sp. GESEQ-35
CTGGTCGGAGTTCTTCAGGTCGTCCGGCACCCGCTCGGGGTTCCGCACGCCGACCACGACATTGTGACCGCCGGCCAGAGCGGCACGGGCGATTTCCGCACCGATACCGCGGGAAGCGCCGGTGACAAACCACGTAGCCATGAGAAAGCCTCTTTCGTCGATTCCCCATTTCGGGGAATTCCTGTTGACGTGTTTGAGTCTGCCTGTCGGCTACTGCGCTATGAAGGCCGCGATTTTCCTGGGAGTCCCATACCTAGGAACGCGAGGTGCCGTCCGCGGGATTCTGCTGATGAGGGATCTCAGGTGCGCTGATGGAGCCCAGCAGGGCGAGGCCGTCCGCGGAGGGGGAGCCCGGCTCTGCCTGGAGGATGACGAGCTGCTGTCCCGGAGCGCTGCGGATGGTGAGAGCCTCGTGCCGCAACTCCAGGTCGCCCACGACGGAGTGGCACATCTGCTTGACGTCGTAATGCGGGACCCGGGTGTACTCGCGTGCCCACAGGGAGCGGAACTCGCCGCTGCGCACCGACAGTTCGCCGACGAGCTCCAGGACGCGGGGATCATCGGGGGTACTCGCGGCGGTCTGCTGAAGGTCGGCGACCGCGCGATGCTTGGCCGGCTCCGCGTTCCGGTAGAAGGACTTCGCCGCGGGATCCAGGAAGAGCATGCGCAGTACGTTGTCGTGGAGCGCGAAGTCACGGTAGAGGGCGTCGGCCAGTGCGTTGGTGGCCAGCAGATCCTGGGCGTGGCCGACGATGAAGGCCGGCGTCCTGGTCCAGCTCTCGATCAGTCGCCGCAGATGCGGGCGGACACGCTCGACCCGGCCGGGGGACCTGGTGCGGCGGCGACCCGCCGGCCGGGCCAGCCGGAAGAGTTCCCGCTTGTCCTCTTCCCCGAATCGCAGCACGCGGGCCATGGCTTCCAGCACCCGGAGCGAGGGGCCGAGTTCGCGGCCCTGCTCGAGTCGGCTGTAGTAGCTCACGCTGACACCGGCCAGCGCCGCGACCTCGTCGCGCCGCAAGCCGGGCACCCTTCGGCGTCCGGCGCTGGGCAGGCCCGCGTCCGCGGGACTGAGGCGTTCCCGGCGGGAGCGGAGGAACTGACCCAGCCCTTCAACCGGGTCAGGGCGCGCGTCGTCGTCCATGCTGCTGAGGCTAGGCGGAAAACGCCCGGAAAGGCTCGGCCGACGGTGGGTGCGTCACACCCAGGATTACGACTCCCCTTTTACTCTGCGTGAAGGGCGTGCGTCCTCACGCAATTTTGCGCGACCGACACTACTCATCGGCCGGAAACCATCTAGTCTTGCCCCATGAGCAATGGAACGCCTTTGGGTGATTTCCTCAGAGCCCGCCGCGAGGCCCTCAAGCCTCAGGATGTCGGTCTGCCCGAATACGGCCGACGACGAGTGCCGGGGCTGCGCCGAGAGGAAGTCGCGCTGCTCGCCGGCGTCAGCTCCGACTACTACGTCAGGCTGGAGCAGGGGCGCGAGAACAGTCCGTCCCCGCAGGTCCTCGAAGCCGTTGCGCAGGCGCTGAAACTGGATGCGGAGGCCGCCGACCATCTCAACCGTCTCTGCCGTACGGCCCCGCAGCGCCCGCGCGACTGGGGCAAAGCGGACGTCAGCCCGCAACTCCTACAGCTCATGGACGGATGGGAGCACACCCCGGCCTTCGTCGTCGGCCCGGCCCTCGACATCATGGCGGCCAACTCCCTTGCCACGGCCCTCCACAGCGGGTTCGACCAGTTCGACAACCTCGCCCGCATGGTGTTCGTCGACCCGGCAGGGCGCGAGTTCTACCAGGAATGGGAGCGGGCCGCGCACTCCTGCGTCGCCGAGATCAGGGCCGCGTACGGCCACGATCCCGAATCGGCCCGCATCGCCGAGGTCGTGGCGGAACTGTCGGCCCAGAGCGAGGAGTTCGCCCAGATCTGGCGGATGCACGAGGTGAAGAGCAAGTCCCAGGAAGGGAAGCATCTCAAGCATCCTCAGGTCGGAGACCTGAACATCAAGTTCGCGGCTTTCACGGTCAACGGGGCGCCGCATCAGCAACTGGTGGTCTACCAGGCCGAACCGGCCGGCCCGACGGCGGCCGCCTTCGAGACGCTGAGGGCCATGGCCGCCGAGCCGAAGCATGCTCAGCCGGCCGATCTGGCCCGGGAGTAGCAGCGGCGCAGGCGCAGTTCCGGCAGTTCTCCGGGCGTGACCGGTGGCGGTCAGGACTTGGCCCTGACCAGCCCGGCGTCGTACGCCATGATCACGGCCTGGATGCGGTCGCGAGCCCCGATCTTGGCGAGGACCCGTCCGACGTGCTTCTTCACCGTGGACTCGGTGAGCACGAGCCGTTCGGCGATCTCCGTGTTCGTCCAGCCCTGGCCGATGGCGATCAGCACCTCACGTTCGCGAACGCTGAGGGTCCCCAGCCGGGGATCCGCCGGGGCGGGGGCGTCGGCCGGTGCGAGGACCTGGTGGGCGTAGGCGTCCAGCAGACGCCGGGTCAGGCGGGGGGCCACAACGGCGTCGCCGGTCGCGACGGCGTGGATGCCGGCCACGAGTTCCTCGGGGCGGGCGTCCTTGAGCAGGAAGCCGCTGGCTCCTGCGCGGAGGCCGTCGTAGGCGTATGCGTCGAGATCGAAGGTGGTCACGATGAGCACGCGGGTGCGGCCCCCAGCGGCGATGATGCGGCGGGTGGCCTCGATGCCGTCCATGCCGGGCATGCGGATGTCCATGAGGACGACGTCGGGGCGCAGTTGCGCGGCCATGCGGACGGCCTCGGCGCCGTGCTCGGCCTCGCCGACCGGGGTCAGGCCCGGCGTTCCCTCAAGGAGCATGCGGACGCCCATGCGCTGGAGGGGCTGGTCGTCGGCGATCAGAACGGTGGTCATGGCAGACTTTCTCCTGATGCCGACGGGGCGGGTGCGGAGGACGCGTCGAGTGCGACGTCCACCATCCAGCCATGTCCGGTGTCGCGTGGGCCGATGGTGACGGAGCCGCCGTACATGGCGGCCCGCTGACGGATGCCGACCAGGCCGTGGCCGGGGCCCTCGGTCCGTGGTTCAGCCCCTGTCCGTACGGATGCTTCCGGCGGTACACCCGTGTCGGCGACCCTGACGCGCACCGTAGTGGCGTCGACCGCTACGGAGACCTCGGCGGTGGAGCCCGTACCCGCGTGCTTGAGCGTGTTCGTCAGCGCTTCCTGAACGATGCGGTACACGGTGAGCTGCACACCGCCGCTCAGCGAGTCGAGATCGCCCACGGTCCGGTAGGCCACTCGCAGGCCCGCCGCGCGCACCCGCGCCAGGAGGGCGTCCAGATCACGGATCCCCGGCTGCGGGCTGAGCATCGTCACGTCGTCCTGCTCCTCGCGCAGGACGCCCAGCACCCGGCGCAGTTCGCTCATGGCCTGGCGGCCGGTGTCGCCGAGGATGCGCAGGGTCTCGGCGGACTGCTCGTTCCTGTTGGCGGCGAGGGTCGCGGCGCCGTCGGCGACACTGACCATGACGGAGAGGTTGTGGCCGACGATGTCGTGCATCTCGCGTGCGACCCGGGAGCGTTCGGCGGCGGCGGTGAGCCGGACGCGTTGCTCGTGCTCGATCTCCAGGCGCCTGGCACGGTCCTCCAGCGCCGCCAGATACATCTGGCGGATACGGAGCGTCAGGCCGATGGCGGTGGCCGCCGTCACCGTCCCCAGCAGGAAGAACAGGCCGCGCAGCGGATTGTCGACCGGCACCAGGACCCAGACGCACAGAATCAGGTTGGCGGCAGCTGTCGCTACGGCCCAGCCCAGCACCCGCAACGAACCCTGCCGAGCCAGGGTGTACAGGGCGATGAGGAGGCTGACGCCGGCCGGCTGCCAGACGCCCAGCGATCACTGGGCCAGGGACACCAGCGAGATCACGAAGAACGTGACGGCCGGTGCCCTGCGCCGCCACCACAGCGGAACGGCGAGTGCGGCGGTGAAGGCGAACAGGACTCCGGTCGGCACCTGGGCAGGGGAGTCCGTGTCCCCGAAGGGTGAGTTGCCGCCGCCCCCCAGCAGGTCGGGGAGGCTGACGAACACGACGAACAGCACCACCGCGGTGTCGAGCAGCCACGGATGCCGGCGGTCCAGCCGGTGCCGGTCCTGCTGGCCCCGCCACATGCGGCCCAGGACCGGGTGCGCCCAGGCGGCGTCGAAACCAGGGGGCGGCGGGAGCGCCGCCCCCTGGCGGGTGTCCGCGGCGGCTGCCGCGCGTTCCGCGCTCATGGACACCATTGTCCTCGTGCCCTGGTCAGGCGTCGGTCCGGACGAGCCGGAAGGCGGCCCCGGCGAGGGTCAGCGCCACCCAGCCGGCGAAGACCGCGAGCCCAGCGCCGGGTGAGAGGGCGTCGGAGGACTGTTGCACGGTGTAGATGGCCGACCCCGCGTTGCTGGGGAAGTAGGGGCTGAGCGTGTCGTACCACGAGTCGGGCAGCAGCGAGGCCAGGCCGGGCAGGATCAGCAGGACGCCGACCAGGGCCGCGATGGCCCCGGCGGAGGAGCGGATCAGCACGCCCAGGGCCACACCGAACACGGCCACCAGACCGAGATAGACCCCCGCGCCGGCCAGACTGCGCAGTACGCCGTCGTCGCCCAGGGTCAGCGCGATCTTCTCGCCGTCCAGACCGGGAGTGCCCAGCAGGAAGGCGGCCAGCGCGCCGACGGTGGTGAGGACCAGGGCGATGGGCCCGATCACGGCGGCCTTGGACCACAGGACCGGCAGCCGTCGCGGAACCGCGGCCAGCGTGGACCGGATCATGCCGGTGCTGTACTCGCCCGCGGACAGCAGCACCCCGAGCACGCCGATGGCCAGCGACGCGAAGGTCACGCCGGTCAGGGCCAGACTGACGGCGTCGCTGTCACCGCCGGACCCAGGGCCGGGCGGCCCGTCACCGGCGACGGCGTCCGGACTGTATGTATAGCTGGCGATCGCCCCGAACAGGATCAGCAGGAACACGGCGACGCCCAGAGTGATCCAACTGGAGCGGAGCGACCAGAACTTGGCCCACTCCGAGCGGAGCACCCGGAGGCCGGTCACTTTGTAGTTCGTCGTGCGGGCAGGGGCGGGGGCGAGGCTGGTGACAGTCATCAGGCGGCCTTTCGCTCGGCGTCGGCCGGAGCACTCTGGTACTCGACGGCGTCGCGGGTGAGGTCCATGAAGGCCGCCTCCAGGGACACTGACTGCGGGGTGAGTTCGTACAACGCCACCCCGTGCTGAGCGGCGATCGCTCCGATCTCACGGGAGTCACGTCCGCTGACCAGCAGTTCCTCGTCGGAGGACGAGCTGATCGTGACGTCCGGGCCGGCCAGCAGCGAACGCAGCCTCACGGCCTCGGCGGTGGCGACCCGCACACCTCCGCCGCCGGCCTCCCTGGTGAAGTCGTCGACCGTGGTGTCCGCGAGCAGCCGGCCGCGCCCGATGATCACCAAGTGGTCGGCGATCAGCGCGGTCTCGCTCATCAGGTGCGAGGACAGCATCACGGCACGGCCCTCGTCGGCCAGTTGACGCAGCAGGTTGCGCACCCACAACACACCTTCGGGGTCGAGGCCGTTGACCGGTTCGTCGAGCATGACGATCGCCGGGTCGCCGAGAAGGGCCGAGGCGATGCCGAGCCGCTGGCCCATGCCGAGCGAGAAGGCGCCCACGCGCTTGCCGGCCACGCTGGTCAGTCCGGCCAGTTCGATGACCTCGTCCACCCGGCGCCGCGGAATGCCGTGGGTGTACGCGAGCGCCATCAGGTGGTTGAACGCGCTGCGCCCGGGGTGGACGGACTTGGCCTCCAGCAGGGTGCCGACCTCGTGCAACGGTGCGGCGTGCTGGGCGTAGGACCGGCCGCCCACGGTGACCGAGCCCTTGGTGGGGGAGTCCAGGCCGACGATCATGCGCATGGTCGTGGACTTGCCCGCGCCGTTGGGGCCGAGGAAGCCGGTCACCTCACCGGGCTTGACGGTGAAGCTCAGGTGGTCGACGACCGTCTTGTCGCCGTACCGCTTCGTCAGCTCACGCGCTTCGATCATGGAAGTGGGCCCTTCTCGCCTCGAACTCGGCCGCGGACGTACCGCGGTGTCTGCATTCGAAGCTAAGAGCGCCACACGTCAGGACTCTGGGACCACAGGGGAATCCTCGGCGCCCGAGTGGTACCCCGGTACCACTGGGACCACGTCAGCGCTGCCCGAGCGGAGCCGGCGCCTCCTGGACCACCCAGCCGTTGCCGTCGGGGTCGTTGAAGAAGAGGAAGGAGTTCCAGGTCTCCCCGCCCCTGCCGTCCTCCCAGCCGGACGACCCCACATGCTGGACCGCGCTCACGACTACCTCAAGGGTCCATTCCATACCCGGCACGCTACAACGCGCCCCAAAGGGGCGCGGGGAACTGCGCGACCAGCCACGACGGCGCCGCAGCGACCCGACGGCCTCTCGCGGCACTACCCAGCGGAGCGATCCGGCATCGCCGCGACCTCCTCCACCGCCCGCGTCAGCCACCCCGTCCAGAAGGTCTCCAGGTCGATCCCGGCCCGCAGCACCAGATGCCGCAACCGGTCCTCGGGACTGTCCTTACCCGGAGGGAAGTCGCGCCGCTCGATATCCTCGTACTCGGCCAACTGCCGCCGGTGCAGCGCGAGATGGCGGCGCAGGTCGGCCTCAAGCCCCTCCGTTCCGACCACGGCCGCGGCGCGCAGCCGCAGCAGCAGCGCGTCGCGGTGCGGCTTGGGGTCCTGGGCGGCGGCCGTCCAGCGCGCCAGCTCGGCGCGACCGGCGGGCAGGACCTCGTAGCTCTTCTTCTGCCCGCGGGTCGGCTGCGCGGAGGCCAGCGCGCGGATCTGGCCGTCGGCCTCGAGTTTTCCCAGCTCGCGATAGATCTGCTGATGCGTCGCCGACCAGAAGTAGCCGATCGACCGGTCGAACCGCCGGGTCAGCTCCAGCCCCGAGGAGGGCCTTTCCAGCAGGGCGGTCAGGATCGCGTGCGGCAGGGACATGCCGCACATCCTAAGGACGGCCGTACGACCGTCAGAGCGCCGCCGCCAGCTCCGTGCCCTGCTTGATGGCCCGCTTGGCGTCCAGTTCGGCGGCAACGTCGGCGCCGCCGATGAGGTGCACGCTGCGTCCGGCGGCGACCAGGGCGTCGTACAGCTCCCGCCGCGGCTCCTGCCCGGTGCACAGCACGATCGTGTCGACCTCCAGGACCGTGCTGGTGTCGCCGACGGTCACATGCAGTCCGGCGTCGTCGATCCGGTCGTAGCGCACGCCCGGGACCATGCGCACGCCGCGGTGCTTGAGCTCGGCGCGGTGGATCCAGCCGGTGGTCTTGCCGAGGCCCGCGCCGACCTTGGACGTCTTGCGCTGGAGCAGATGCACCGTGCGGGGCGGGGCCGGGCGTTCGGGTGCGGTGAGTCCGCCGGGGCCTTCGTACGTCATGTCGACGCCCCAGTGGCGGAAGTACGTCGCCGGGTCCTCGCTCGCCTTGTCGCCGCCGTCGGTGAGGTATTCGGCGACGTCGAAGCCGATGCCGCCCGCGCCGAGGATCGCGACGCGGTCGCCGACGGGGGCGCTGTCGCGCAGGACGTCGAGGTAGCCCACGACGCTCGGGTGGTCGGCGCCGGGGATGTCCGGGGTGCGGGGGGTGACGCCGGTGGCGACGACGATCTCGTCGTAGCCGGACAGGTCCTCGGTGGCGACGCGGGTGTTGAGGCGTACGTCGACACCGTGCGCGTCGAGCTGGTGGCGGAAGTAGCGCAGCGTCTCGTCGAACTCCTGCTTGCCGGGGACCCTGCGGGCCACGTTGAGCTGGCCGCCGACCTCGCTCGCGGCGTCGTACAGCGTCACCTCGTGGCCGCGTTCGGCGGCGCTCACGGCGCAGGCGAGTCCGGCCGGGCCCGCGCCGACGACCGCGACGCGTTTGCGCAGCCGGGTGGGGGACAGCATCAGCTCGGTCTCGTGGCAGGCGCGCGGGTTGACCAGGCAGGAGGTGATCTGCCCGCTGAAGGTGTGGTCGAGACAGGCCTGGTTGCAGCCGATGCAGGTGTTGATCGCCTCGGGGCGGCCGGCCGCGGCCTTGGCGACGAAGTCGGGGTCGGCGAGCATCGGACGGGCCATCGACACCATGTCCGCGCCGCCGTCGGCGAGCAACTCCTCGGCCAGTTCCGGGGTGTTGATGCGGTTGGTGGTGACGAGGGGGATCGAGACCTCGCCCATCAGCCGCTTGGTGACCCAGGTGTAGGCGCCGCGCGGCACGGAGGTGGCGATCGTGGGGATACGGGCCTCGTGCCAGCCGATGCCGGTGTTGATGATCGTCGCTCCGGCCGCCTCGACGGCCTTGGCCAGCGTGACCACCTCGTCGAGCGTCGAGCCGCCCGGCACCAGATCCAGCATCGACAGCCGGTAGATGACGATGAAGTCCTCGCCGACCGCCTCCCGCACCCGCCGGACGATCTCGACGGGGAGCCGCATGCGGTTCTCGTACGAGCCGCCCCAGCGGTCGGTGCGGTGGTTGGTCTGCGCCGCGATGAACTCGTTGATCAGATAGCCCTCTGAGCCCATGATCTCGACCCCGTCGTATCCCGCCTGCCGGGCGAGGCGGGCGGCCCGTGCGTAGTCGTCGATCGTCCGCTCGATGTCCTCGTCGGTGAGCTCGCGCGGCGGGAAGGGGCTGATGGGCGCCTGGAGGGGACTCGGGGCGACGAGGTCCTGGTGGTACGCGTACCGGCCGAAGTGCAGGATCTGCATCGCGATCCGCCCGCCCTCGCGGTGCACGGCCTCGGTGATCACCGTGTGCTGCGCCGCCTCGGCGTCGGTGGTCAGCTTCGCGCCGCCCTCGTACGGCCGTCCCTCGTCGTTGGGCGCGATGCCTCCGGTGACGATCAGCCCCACACCGCCGCGCGCCCGGGCGCCGTAGAACGCGGCCATCCGCTCGAACCCGCGCTCTGCCTCCTCCAGCCCGACATGCATCGAGCCCATGAGCACGCGGTTGGGAAGCGTGGTGAAGCCCAGGTCGAGCGGGCTCAGCAGGTGCGGGTAACGGCTCATTGGGGGTCTCCGGGTGCTCCGGTGCGGGGGTCGTCCTCACTGTTGTAGAGGACGGCTCCCCGATTATGCAACTAGTTGCACAAGTGGCCTCGGCCACGCACCCCGGGCTACTTGAGTGCCGCCAGGACGATCCGCTCCGCGACCGGGTTGATCGATTCGTCCTTGGCGTTCGTGTCGTTGATCGAGTAGACGATGGTCCGGCTCAGGCCGCGGGTCGCGCCGATCGCCGTGCTGTAGCCGTACCGGGCGCCGGTCTTGATCCAGTAGACCTTGCCCCCGAACTCGTACCGCTGGAGCCCCGCGCTCATCGTCGCGTCCTTGATGCGCGGCACGGTGAACATCTCCCGCAGCTGCGGCTGCGGCACGATCCGCCCCCGGAAGAGCGCGTCGATGAGCCGTTCCAGGTCGGCGGTCGTGGAGATCATGTCGCCGGCCGCCAAGCGGTCCGCCTGGTTCCACTCGGTGACGTCGACCAGCCGGGTCGTCCCGTCCGGCTGCTTCATCGCCTGGTAGCCGCGGTTGTGCGGGCCGAGGATGCGCGGATCGGTGCCGGGGAAGTACGTGTCCCGCATCCCGGCGGGGCGCAGCACAAGCCGGGATGCCTCGGCGGCGTACGAGTGTCCGGTCACCTTCTCGATCAGCAGGGCGAGGACCGTGTAGTTGATGTTGAGGTAGCGCTGCCGCTTCCCGGGGCGGAACTCCGGCCCCTTCGCCACCGCCGATGCCACCACCTGCCGCGGCGGCAGCGTGTCGAAGCGGTGCGCATACGGATCCGCGAAGCCGTCACCGGGCTGGATACCGCTGGTGTGGTTCAGCAACTGCCGTACGGTGATGGGCTCGAAGCGCCGGTCCAGCAGGCCGGGGAGGTAGTGCTGGACGGTCCGGTTCAGGTCGACCCTGTCCTTGGCCGCGAGCCGGAGGACGACCGCAGCCGTCACCACCTTCGTCGTCGAACCGGCCCGGAACCGCGCGTCCGGGTCCGCCGCCCGGCCGCTGTCCAGGTCCCGCACGCCCGCGCTCCCGCGCCAGCTGCCGTCGGTGCCGCCGATCCGGACCAGGGCCGCCGTCGCGTCCGCGTCCGGGAGCCCGGCGATCGCCGCGGACAGGGCCTTGGCGTCCGGGCTCGTCGTGGCGCGGGCGGAGGCGGACGGGGGCGCGGACAACGCGGGGGCGGCCAGCGGGCCGGCGGTCAGGGCGACGGCGAGCGAGGCGGCGAGGACAGCTGTGCGCATGGGCTGCTCCTGAGGTGAGGCCGGGGTGTTTGTGACGATCCTCCGGGTGTACGAGGGTGACCGGATCGTCAGCGAGGAGGGCGCCCACCCTGATGGAACCCCGAGCAACTCTCGTGTGTATCAAGGGAGTTGTCGGGGATCGCCCCTACGGGAGCCGCACCGGCGCCGAAAAAGTGTTATCGGTGTCGCCTCCGCCCCGTCTCCATATCTGTGATCTTCCTCATGGCGAGTCACGCGGTCGCTGCTGAGAAGGTGCGTACGGACACGGAATGACACATGAGAGGACGGATGTGGAAGGGCGGCAGTGGCGCTCCACGATCGCGGCCGCGCAGGCCGGTGACCGGCAGGCGCTGGACGAGCTGGTCTCGGGCTGGCTGCCGCTGGTCTACAACATCGTGGGCCGCGCCTTGAACGGTCACGCCGACGTCGACGACGTCGTGCAGGACACCATGCTGCGCGCCGTCGACAACCTCGGCTCGCTGCGCGACCCGGACAGCTTCCGGTCCTGGCTGGTGGCGATCGCCATGCGGCAGATACGGGACCGGGCACGCCGCAGGCAGCCCGACCGACTGGACGAGTCCGCCACGCACGAGGCCGCCGACTTCGCCGAACTCACCGTCCTGCGGCTCCAGTTGGAGGGACAGCGGCGCGAGGTCGCGGAGGCGGCGCGCTGGCTCGACGACGAGGACCGGCAGTTGCTGTCGCTGTGGTGGCTGGAGGTCGCGGGCGAACTGACCCGACGCGAGCTGGCCTCGGCCGTCGGCATCAGCCGCCGGCATGCGGCCGTGCGCGTCCAGCGGCTGAAGGAACGTGTGGAGACCGCGCGCGGCATCGTGCGCGCCCTCGACGGCGCCTGCCCCGAACTGCGCGAGCTGACCGCCCGCTGGAACGGCCGCCCCGACTCCGTCTGGCGCAAGCGGCTGGCCCGGCACCTCCGCGGTTGCGGCTACTGCGGCGACGCCCGCGAGTCCGTCGTACCGGCCGAGCGGCTCCTCGTCGGAATCGCGCTCGTGCCGCTGCCGGTCGGCTTCACGCTGTCGCTGGCCTTCGGCGGCAAGACGGCCGTGGCCGCCACCTCCGTCGGCTGGTCCGCCAAGGTGCTGGGCGCGCTGACCAAGCCCGCCGTCGCGATGACGGCCGGCGCGAGCATCGTCGCGGGCGGCGCGTACGTCGTCACCCAGCCCCCGGACGACCCGCCCCCGCGCGCGGCGGCACCGACCGCGGCGAGCACGGCCCGCCCGCCGTCCCCCTCCGCGTCCGCCTCGCCGACGCCGTCGCCCTCGCCGTCCCCGACGAAGAAGCCCGAGCTGTACGGCACCGTCGTGGACGCCGTCGACACGGCCCCCGACCCGAACACACCGCCGGGCGCCTTGCCGCACCGCCCCGAGTCGGGCATCACCAGCACGGGCGGCCGGCAGGCCGTCATGCAGCACCGCGGCGAGAGCGTGACCCTCAGCGGTCAGGGCTACGTCCTGGTGCGCTGGCAGATCGCACCGGACGACCGGTCCGGCGGGCTGGCCATGCCGACCTGGACCGGTCTGAAGGGCAAGCTCTTCCACGTCGCGTCCGGGGGAGGCCGCCGGATGGACGACGTCATCGGGGACGGTTCCGACCGCGGCTACGTCACCGGCATGGGTGGCCCCGACATCGGCTACACGGTCCTGCCCGACGGCACCCAGCAGATGTGGCAGAACGAGTACTTCTACGTCGACGGCACCGTCACCCTCAACCAGAACGAACGCGGCGCCTCCTACGGCCTGACCGTCTTCCCATCGAGCTGGGACAAGGCGAACGAGGACGTCCGCTACGGCCCTCCCCAGGGCGCCATCCGCTATGGCCTCGTCCGCGACAACGGCAAGGACACCGCCCCCGTACCGCAGTACGTCACCCGCACGACCCCGGCCGACCCGGCGACGGTGGCTCAGCGCTCGCGCGTGTAGTTCCCGCGCAGGGCACAGAGGGCGTCGACCCGGTTCGTCGTGATCGAGTCGACGCCCATGTCGAGGAGGCGGCGCATGGAGCGGCGGGTGTCGGGGGTCCAGACGGAGACCAGGTAGCCGTCCGCGTGGATGCGGGTGGCGAGATCGCGATCCACCAGTGGGAAACGGTAGTTGAGCCACCGCGGCCGCACCGCGTCCAGCAGCGCGGGGCGCGGTGGCGCCAGCGTCGTCCAGGTGAGCGCGATCTCGGCCGCCGGGTCGGCGGCGCGTACGGCGAGCATGGCGGGGGCGCCGGCGCAGTAGTACACGCGGTCGGCCGCCCCCGACTCCCGTACGACGTCCACGACCCGGCGCGCCGCCTTCTCGCTGGGCTCGCCGGGCAGGTCGAGCATGATCCGGCTGCCGTTGGTGGCGGTCAGGGCCTCCGCCAGCGTCGGCACTCCGCCGTCCGTGAGGCCGTGCACCTCGGCCGCCGACAGTGAGCCGAGCGGCCGGTCGTGCTCCCACAGCCGCTTGAGCGTGTCGTCGTGCAGCAGCACGGGCACGCCGTCCCGGGTCAGCCGTACGTCGGTCTCGACGGCGTCCGCACCTCGTCTGATCGCGGACCGCAGCGAGCCGAGCGTGTTCTCGCGGAGCCGGTAGGGGTCGCCGCGGTGGGCCACGGCGGTCACGTTCTGCATGGGCCTCATTGTTCTGGAGGTCAGGGCGCGAGCCAGGCCGAGGTGAAGGTGTCGATCTCGTCCTTGATACGGGCCTTGCCGGGCTCGTCGAGGAAGGACGCCTCGACCGCGTTCTTGGCGAGGCCGGCGAGGCCGCGCTCGTCGAGTTCGAGGAGCCGGGCGGCGACCGCGTACTCGTTGTTGAGGTCGGTGCCGAACATCGGCGGGTCGTCGGAGTTGATGGTGACGAGGACCCCGGACCGCACGAACTCCTTTATGGGGTGCTCGTCGAGGGTGCGGACCGCGCGGGTGGCGATGTTGGAGGTCGGGCACACCTCCAGCGCGATGCGGTGCTCGGCGAGATGCGCGAGCAGCTTCGCGTCCTGCGCGGAGCTGGTGCCGTGCCCGATGCGCTCGGCCCGCAGCTCGGTGAGGGCGTCCCACACCGTCTCCGGGCCGGTCGTCTCACCGGCGTGCGGCACCGAGTGCAGCCCGGCGGCCAGCGCCCGGTCGAAGAACGGCTTGAACTGCGGCCGCGGTACGCCGATTTCGGGCCCGCCGAGCCCGAACGACACCAGCCCCTCGGGGCGCAGCCGGTCGTCGGTGGCCAGCCGCGCCGTTTCCTCGGCGGCCTCCAGACCGGCCTCGCCGGGAATGTCGAAGCACCAGCGCAGCACGGTCCCGAAGTCGGCCTCGGCCGCCTTGCGTGCGTCCTCGATCGCGTCCATGAAGGCACCCTCGTCGATGCCGCGGCGGGTCGAGGAGTACGGCGTGATGGTCAGCTCGGCGTAGCGCACCTGCTGGCGGGCCATGTCCCGGGCCACCTCGTACGTCAGCAGCCGTACGTCCTCCGGTGTGCGGATCAGGTCGACGACGGACAGGTACACATCGATGAAGTGGGCGAAGTCCGTGAAGGTGAAGTAGTCGGCCAGGGCCTCGGGGTCGGTCGGGACCTTGGAGTCGGGGTGGCGGGCGGCCAGCTCCGAGACGATCCGCGGGGAGGCGGAACCGACGTGATGCACGTGCAGTTCGGCCTTGGGCAGTCCGGCGATGAAGGCGTGCAGGTCGCGTGGTGCGCCCGCGGCTTCTGCGGCTACGTGTCGGGTCAAGGTTCCTCCCCGGAACGGCGTCCCCGGCCGGTGTCCGGCGGGACGCGGGTGATCGGCTGATCGATGACTCGGGGATCATCGTAGGCCGGACCCACGCGGTCGTGGCACGGGCCGTAGCATGACGGCACGCTCGACAGAGGGGATCCCGCGCATGTCCGACGACGCGCAGACGCCGGAAGCGCGTGACAACGCCGCCGCGCACTGGCCCACGCCGCCCGACGACACCGGCGACCCCTGGGCAGCAGCGGGCGGCGCCGCGGCCGACGCCGCCGAGGTGCCGCTGGCCGAGGGCGCGGACCCCGAGGTCGACCTGAAGAAGGGGGACCGGGCGGAGTCGGGGAGCGAGACCGTTGCCGACGCCCGGCCCGAGCCGAACCCGTGGGCGCCGCCCGCGAACGACACCCCGCCCGCACCCGGACCCGGCGGTCCCGGTACCACCGTCGCGTCGGGCGAGCCCATGGCGTGGCCCGCCTCTTCGGCCTCCCCCTCTTCCCCTACGTCGTCCCCGTCCGATCCCTCCGTTCACGATCGGCAGACAGCCACCTGGACGCCGTCGACGGGCGCGCCTCCGGCGACGCCGGACGGGAACCAGGCGTGGGCGAACCCGGTAGCTCCGGACGCCGACCAGGGGCAACCGCAGGCACCCCAGCCGTCCCAGCCGTGGGCGAACCCCTTCGCACCCCCGACCCCCACGCCCCCGGCGAACGGCTCCGCCAACCCCTTCGCACCGCCCGCACCGGCGTCCCCGTACGCCGCCCATGGCGAGCCCGTCCCTCCGCCGCCCATAGCCCCCGACGGTCCCGGCCAGGTCCCGTACGGCTACCCGGCCGGTCACGGATACCCGGCAGGTCCGGGATACCCCTCCCAGTCCGGCGCGGGCTACTACGGCTGGCCCGGTGTGCAGCAGACGCCGGCCAACGGAATGGGCACGGCGGGCCTGGTGCTCGGCATCCTGGCGGCCGTCGTCTTCTGTCTGTGGCCGGTGGCCATCGTCCTGGGCATCCTCGCCGTGATCTTCGGCGCGCTCGGCCGCGGAAAGGCCCGCAGAGGCGAGGCCACGAACCCGGGCCAGGCCCTCGGCGGCATCATCTGCGGTGCGGTCGGCATCGTCCTGGCCATCGGCGTGTTCGCCCTGGTGCTGGCAATCTGACCGGACGACGAATCCGAGGGCCGCCGTCTCCGGGCCACCGGCCCCCAGGTGCTTTCCGGGTCGCCGGGTTCGGGTGCTTTCCGGTCACCGGCTTCAGGTGCTTTCCGGGTCGCCGCGTTCGGGTGCTTTCCGGGTCGCCGCCCTCAGGTGCCTCCCGGTCACCGCCCCCACGCGCCTTCCGGTTCACCGCCCCCGGCGCCCCTGGCCGCCACCCCCGCCGCCCCCAGGGCCGCCGCCCCCCCCTGGCCCCACCCCCTTGCCGCCCCCACGTCACCCCCCGCCCGCCACCAACCTCTCCCGCGCCCCCATCAACGCAAACCCGAGCAGATTCGGCCCCCGCCACCGCTCCGGATCCATCGCAGCCTGATCGTCCGCCGCCAGCCCGATCCCCCACACCCGATCCACCGGGCTCGCCTCGACCAGCACCCGGTCGCCCGTGGCCAGCAGAAACTCACGCAGCTCGGTATGCGTGGCGAACTTGTGCACGCTGCCCGTGCGGACGATCTCGAACCGCTCGCGCTCCCATGTCGCCTCGTCGAAGCCACGCACGAGACGCCCGGCCTTCTTGGCCTGGGCCGGACTCCCTGCGGCCAGCACCTGCCGCTCCGCCTCCGCGTCCCCGAACAGCCGTGCCTTACCGGCCATCATCCAGTGCTCGGCGGTCGCATAGGTCACGCCGTCCACCACGAAGGGCGACGGCCACCACTGACTCAGACAGCTCGCGTCGACCCGGCCGTCCCGCCGCGCCCGGTGCCCCCAGAAGTGCAGGTACTTCACCCTCGCCCCCGCGCGGACCTCCCTGACCAGGGCTTCCCAAGAATCGATCTTCCCCATACATGCGAGTCTGGCAGCCACCACTGACAACCCGTCCCCCGTTTTCCATGCCGACTCGACACCTGGTCGACAGATTCCGTCGCGTAACCAAAAGGAAACAACGGAATCACTTGTTGGACGCCCTTAGCTCTGTCAGGATCGGCACTCAAATCGAGCTGAAGCTACGCCACCCACCCCTTGTCACCGGGGACGACGGCGGAAGAGAGCGACGACATGCACAACCCGGGAACCCCGGACCGATTCCCCGCACAGGAGCGCCTCGCGGCCGGCGCGCAGTACATCGCGGGCCGTCTGACGAAGGGCACCTCCGGCCGTACGCATGCGGTCGTCGACCCGGCCACCGGGGAAGACGTCTACACGTACGAGCTGGCCGGCGCGGACGACGTCGACGCGGCTGTAGCTGCCGCCCGCGCAGCCTTCCCGGGCTGGGCAGCGACCACCCCCGGTGAGCGTTCCGACGCGCTGCACCGCTTCGCCGCCGTGCTCGCCGACCGCGCCGAGGAGTTCGCCCGCGCCGAGTCCCTCCAGTGCGGCAAGCCGCTGAAGCTCACGCGCGAATTCGACGTTCCCGGCACCATCGACAACACCGCGTTCTTCGCGGGCGCGGCCCGGCATCTCCAGGGGCAGTCGGCGGGCGAGTACTCCGGTGACCACACGTCGTACATCCGCCGTGAACCCATCGGCGTCGTCGGTTCCATCGCGCCCTGGAACTACCCCCTCCAGATGGCGGCCTGGAAGGTCCTCCCGGCGATCGCCGCGGGCAACACGATCGTCCTGAAGCCCGCCGAGCTCACCCCGCTGACCTCGCTGCTGTTCGCCGAGGCCGCCACCGAGGCGGGCATCCCGGACGGTGTCATCAACATCGTCACCGGGACGGGCAAGGAAGCCGGCGAGCGCCTCGTCGGCCATCCCGACGTGGCGATGACCTCCTTCACCGGCTCCACCGCCGTCGGCAAGCGCGTCGCCGAGATCGCCACCGCGACCGTCAAGCGCATCCACCTGGAGCTGGGCGGCAAGGCACCCTTCGTCGTGTTCGACGACGCCGACCTGGAGGCGGCCGTCAACGGCGCCGTCGCGGGCGCGCTCATCAACACCGGCCAGGACTGCACGGCCGCCACGCGCGCGTACGTGCAACGGCCCCTCTACGAAGCGTTCGTGGAGCGGACCGCCGCCCTCATGGACACCGTTCGGCTCGGCGACCCCTTCGCCCCGGGCACGGACCTAGGCCCCCTCATCTCGCACGTCCAGCGCGACCGCGTCGCCGGATTCGTCGACCGGGCGCGTGCCTACGCGCGCGTGGTCACCGGCGGCGAGGCACCACAGGGGGAGCTCAAGAACGGCGCGTACTATCGCCCCACCCTGGTCGCGGACGCCGCGCAGGACAGCGAGATCGTGCAGTCCGAGATCTTCGGACCGGTCCTCGTGGTCCTCCCCTTCGACAGTGACGACGAAGGCATCCGGCTGGCCAACGACACCCCGTACGGACTGGCCGCCTCGGCGTGGAGCCGGGACGTCTACCGCGCGAACCGCGCCACCCGCGAGATCAAGGCCGGCTGCGTCTGGATCAACGACCACATCCCGATCATCAGCGAGATGCCGCACGGCGGCTACAAGGCCTCCGGCTACGGCAAGGACATGTCAACCTACTCCTTCGATGAGTACACCCAGATCAAGCACGTCATGTTCGACAACACGGCGGTGTCCAGGAAGGACTGGCACCGCACGATCTTCGGGGACCGATAGCACGCAGGCCGTCCGACCGCGGCCGCCCATCCTCCCGAAAGGGCACCAAGCGCATGGAGCAGTACGAGCCCGAACCGCTGACTCCGGTCCAGCTGGCCGCCATGCGGCGCAGCCTCCGGAACGGCAGGGGCGCCCTCACCCGTCGTTCGCTGCTGCGCGCCTCCGCGGGCGGCGCGCTCGCGGTGGGCGGCCTCGGGGCGCTGAGCGCCTGCGGGATCCCCGCGGCGGGCAAGACGGAGGGCGGCACCTCCGAAGAGGACCACTCGGCCAAGGAGAAGGAGATCAACTTCTCCAACTGGACCGAGTACATCGACATCGACGAGAGCGAGAAGCACCACCCCACGCTCGAGGCGTTCACCAAGCGGACCGGCATCAAGGTCAACTACACCGAGGACATCAACGACAACAACGAGTTCTTCGGCAAGATCAAGCCGCAGCTCGCCGCGGGCCAGGACACCGGCCGCGACATCATCGTCCTCACCGACTGGCTGGCCGGCCGGCTGATCCGCCTGGGGTGGGTCCAGAAACTGGACCCGGCCAACCTGCCGCACGCGTACGCCAATCTGTCCAGCCAGTTCCGCAGCCCGGACTGGGACCCCGGCCGCGCCTACTCGTACCCCTGGCAGGGCATCTCGACCGTCATCGCGTACAACAAGAAGGCGCTTGACGGCATCGAGGTCAAGTCGGTCTCCGACATGCTCGACAACCCCAAGCTCAAGGGCCGCATCGGCTTCCTCACCGAGATGCGCGACAGCATCGGCATGACGCTGCTGGACATGGGCAAGGACCCGGCGAAGTTCACGGACGACGACTACGACGCGGCGATCGCCCGCCTCCAGAAGGCCGTCGACCAGGGCCAGATCCGCCGCTTCACCGGCAACGACTACACGTCCGACATCACCAGCGGTGACTTCGCGGCCTGTATCGCGTGGGCCGGTGACGTCGTCCAGCTCAAGGCGGACAGCCCGGACATCGACTTCATCATCCCGGACAGCGGCTACATGACGTCGACCGACAACATGCTGATCCCCAGCAAGGCGCGCCACAAGACGAACGCCGAGCGGCTCATGGACTACTACTACGAGCTCGAACCGGCCGCCGAACTGGCCGCCTACATCAACTACGTCTGTCCCGTGGACGGGGTGAAGCCCTACCTCGCGAAGATCGACGAGAGCGCGGCGGACAACCCGCTGATCATCCCGGACAAGGAAATGGCCGCGAAGTCCCACTCCTTCCGCTCCCTGAGCTCGAAGGAAGAGACGGCCTATGAAGAGAAGTTCGCGAAGCTGACAGGGGCGTGACGACCATGACGAACGACAGCAGCGGCGACGTCCGCCTCTCCGGGATCAGCAAGACCTACGGCTCCTTCACCGCCGTACACCCGCTCGACCTGACCGTGCCGCAGGGCTCCTTCTTCGCCCTGCTCGGCGCCTCCGGCTGTGGCAAGACCACAACTCTGCGCATGATCGCGGGACTCGAGGAGCCGACGAGCGGCACCGTCTTCCTCGGCGACCAGGAGGTCACCAACCTGCCGCCGTACAAGCGGCCGGTGAACACGGTCTTCCAGTCGTACGCCCTCTTCCCGCACCTCGACATCTTCGAGAACGTCGCCTTCGGTCTGCGCCGGCGCGGCATCAAGTCGGTGAAGAAGCAGGTCGGGGACATGCTCGACCTGGTCCAGCTCGGCGAGCAGGCGCGCAAGAAGCCGCACCAGCTCTCCGGCGGCCAGCAGCAGCGTGTCGCGGTCGCCCGCGCGCTGATCAACACCCCCAAGGTGCTGCTCCTCGACGAGCCCCTAGGCGCCCTCGACCTCAAGCTGCGCCGCCAGATGCAGCTGGAGCTCAAGCGCATCCAGACCGAGGTCGGCATCACCTTCGTCCATGTCACGCACGACCAGGAGGAGGCCATGACGATGGCCGACACGGTCGCCGTGATGAACGCGGGCCGCGTAGAACAGCTCGGCTCGCCGACCGACCTCTACGAGAACCCGAACACCACGTTCGTCGCCAACTTCCTCGGCACCTCCAACCTCATCGAGGCCGAGGTGGACGCCAAGAGCGGCGACGACATCGTCCTCAAGGCAGGCGGCGGCAAGCTGGTCCTGCCCGAGGCCCGCTGTGCCGCGCCCACGGCGACCGGCGGCAAGGTCCTGGTGGGCGTCCGCCCGGAGAAGATCTCCCTCACCCACGCCGACGACGCGGGCTCCATCCCGGAGGGCCGCAACCGCATCACCGGCAAGATCACGAACGGCAGTTTCATCGGGGTCTCCACGCAGTACGTGATCGACAGCGCCGTCTGCCCCGAGTTCGAGGTCTACGTCCAGAACGTCGACCGCGACGCCCGGCTGGTTCCCGGTGCGGACGTCGTCCTGCACTGGAGCCCGGCGCACACCTTCGGCCTGGACGCGGACCAGGACATCGACGCCGGAGTCGAGACCGTCGACGAGGAGGCGGCCTGATGGCGGCCGTCACCGAGGCGCCGCCCCTGGCGCCCGCACCGGAAGAGAAGAAGCCTCCACGCAAGCGGGGCCGCTGGACGCCGTACTGGCTGCTCCTGCCCGGCATCCTCTGGCTGCTGGTCTTCTTCGCTCTGCCGATGATCTACCAGGCCTCCACGTCCGTGCAGACGGGCTCCCTGGAGGAGGGCTACAAGGTCACCTGGCACTTCGCGACCTACTGGGACGCGCTGTCCGAGTACTACCCGCAGTTCCTGCGCTCGGTGCTGTACGCCGGCGCCGCGACGATCCTCTGTCTGATCCTCGGCTACCCGCTCGCGTACCTGATCGCGTTCCGCGCGGGCCGCTGGCGGAACCTGATCATGATCCTGGTGATCGCGCCGTTCTTCACCAGCTTCCTGATCCGTACGCTCGCCTGGAAGACGATCCTCGCGGACGGCGGCCCGGTCGTCGGCGCCCTCAACACGCTGCACGTCCTGGACGTCACCAGCTGGCTCGGCTGGACCGCCGGGGACCGGGTGCTGGCGACTCCGCTGGCGGTCGTGTGCGGTCTGACGTACAACTTCCTGCCGTTCATGGTCCTGCCGCTCTACTCCTCGCTGGAGCGCATCGACGGACGGCTGCACGAGGCGGCGGGCGATCTGTACGCCAGGCCGGTCACGACCTTCCGGAAGGTCACCTTCCCGCTGTCGATGCCGGGTGTCGTCTCCGGCACGCTGCTGACCTTCATCCCGGCGGCCGGTGACTACGTCAACGCCGATCTGCTCGGCTCCACCGACACCCGCATGGTCGGCAACGTCATCCAGACCCAGTTCCTGCGGATTCTCGACTATCCGACGGCCGCGGCCCTCTCCTTCATCCTGATGGCCGCGATCCTCATCATGGTCACCCTCTACATCCGCAGGTCCGGAACGGAGGATCTGGTTTAAATGGCCTTCGTCAACTGGCTCAAGCGTCATTTCGTCGTCATCGCGGGACTGGTGACCCTCGGCTATCTCCTGCTGCCGAACGTCGTCGTCACGGTGTTCTCCTTCAACAACCCGAAGGGGCGCTTCAACTACCAGTGGCAGGAGTTCTCCACCGACGCCTGGAAGGACCCGTGCGGTGTCGCCGACATGTGCGGCTCCCTTTCGGTCAGCCTCCAGATCGCGTTCTGGGCGACGCTCGGCGCCACCGCCCTGGGCACCATGATCGCCTTCGCACTGGTCCGCTACCGCTTCCGCGCGCGGGGCTCCGTCAACTCGCTGATCTTCCTGCCCATGGCGATGCCCGAGGTCGTCATGGCGGCCTCGCTGCTCACCCTGTTCCTCAACATGGGTGCACAGTTGGGATTCTGGACGATCCTGATCGCCCACATCATGTTCTGCCTCAGCTTCGTCGTGACGGCCGTCAAGGCGCGCGTCATGTCGATGGACCCGAAGCTGGAGCAGGCGGCGCAGGATCTGTACGCCGGACCGTTCCAGACGTTCGTCCGGGTCACCCTGCCGATCGCCGCCCCGGGAATCGCGGCGGGCGCGCTGCTCGCCTTCGCGCTCTCCTTCGACGATTTCATCATCACCAATTTCAACGCGGGCTCGACCGTCACCTTCCCCATGTTCGTCTGGGGCTCGGCGCAGCGCGGAACACCCGTTCAGATCAATGTCATCGGTACGGCCATGTTCCTCGTCGCCGTACTTTTGGTGCTGGCCTCCATGGTCATCAGCAATCGCCGCAACAAGCAAAAGGCATAACCGAAAAACCCTGTAGGGAGTTGAAATCATGGCCCCAAGCGCCATGAGCCGTGGCAGTGATTGGACAAAGGCACTCATCGAAGCCCAGCCGGTCTCGTACTGGCTGGACGACCCCGGCAAGCCCCACCCCGAGCCCGCCCTCACCGGCGCCGAGACCTGTGATCTGCTGGTCGTCGGCGGTGGCTACAGCGGACTGTGGACCGCGCTGATCGCCAAGGAGCGCGATCCGCAGCGGGACGTGGTGCTGGTGGAGGGCCACGAGGCGGGCTGGGCCGCCTCGGGCCGCAACGGCGGCTTCTGCGCCGCGTCGATCACGCACGGTCTGGCGAACGGGCTCGCCCGCTGGCCGGACGAGATCCACAAGCTGGAGCAGCTGGGCGCCCGCAACCTCGACGAGATCGAGGCGGCGGTCGCCCGCTACGACCTCGACTGCGACTTCGAGCGCACCGGCGAGATCGATGTCGCCACCGAGACGTACCAGGCGTCGGAACTGCGCGACTGGTACGAGGAGACGGAGCGCCTGGGCCTTGCCGGCGGTGTCGAGTTCCTGGACGCCGAAGCGCTACGGGAACAAGTCGACTCACCGACTTTCCAGGCGGGCCTCTACGACCGCCGCGGCGTCGCCATGCTCAACCCCGCCAAGCTGGCCTGGGGCCTCAAGCGGGCGTGCCTCCGACTCGGCGTCCGCGTCTACGAGCACACCCCCGCGCTCACCCTGAAGCCGTACGGCGCCGGCATGGCCGTACGCACCCCCTACGGCTCCATCCACGCCCGCAACGTCGCGCTCGGCACCAACATCTTCCCCAGCCTGGTCAGGCGGGTACGGGCGTACACGGTCCCGGTCTACGACTACGCGCTGATGACCGAGCCGCTCACCGCCGACCAGCTGGCGGCCGTCGGCTGGAAGAACCGCCAGGGCCTCGGGGACTCGGCGAACCAGTTCCACTACTTCCGGCTGTCCGCCGACAACCGCATCCTCTGGGGCGGCTACGACGCCATCTACCCGTACGGCGGCCGGGTGCGCGCCGAGTACGACGACCGCCCGGAGACGTACGCCAAGCTCGCCGGCCACTTCTTCACCTGCTTCCCGCAGCTGGAGGGCGTGCGGTTCACGCACGCGTGGGGCGGCGCGATCGACACCTGCTCGCGCTTCTCGGCGTTCTTCGGCACCGCGCACCAGGGCAAGGTGGCGTACGCGGCCGGTTTCACGGGCCTGGGCGTCGGCGCCACCCGCTTCGGGGCCGATGTGATGCTGGACCTGCTGGCGGGGGAGCGCTCGGAGCGCACGGAGCTCGAGATGGTGCGCAAGAAGCCGCTGCCGTTTCCGCCGGAGCCCTTCGCCTGGACCGGGATCGCGCTCACGAAGTGGTCGCTGGCCCGCGCCGACGCGCACGGCGGGCGGCGCAACCTGTGGCTGAAGACCATGGACAAGCTGGGGCTCGGCTTCGACAGCTGACCGTGAGGCAGACACATGGCTGTGATTCAGTTCACTCCGACGGGTTGAGCGAACCCGCGTAATGCTGCCGGGCGACCTCCCTCTCCCTCGTGACGCGACTGCGTCGACGAGAGACAGGGAGGACCCCTCATGACAGGGGCGAAGACGGCGGTCGAGTGGCTCGCGTCCGTCGCACCGGATCCCGAGGCCTGCCGCTGGGAGTGGGAGCGCAACCCCCTCGGGGTCGCGCTGCTCCCGGCCGGCAAAGCCTGGGACGTCCTGATCCTGCCGGGTGAACTCGGCTACCCCACCCTCGACGTACTGACCCGCATCATCGACCAACTGGGGCCCGTGCTGGCCGACTTCGGCGACGCGCGGATGGGCTTCTTCGTGCCGCCGGGCACGGCCGCCCGCTGGCTCGGCACGGGTATCCGCACGGCGGGGGCGGGGACGTGGATCGTCGTGCCGTACCCCGGACGCGCCACCGGGGGAGTCCGATGGCTGGTCCCACCGGACGGCTCCGGCACGCTCACAGACCCGGCGCTGCTGGAACTGGCTATGCATGAGGCCGCCGCCGGCTTGGCCGATTCCGACTGAGCAAGGTGCCGCGGTGGGTTGTGTGTCGGCTGCGGCAGCGTCGTGGCTGGTCGCGCAGTTCCCCGCGCCCCTTGGGGGCGTTGCGGGAGCCGGTGAGGGGTCTTGACAAGCTGATTGGTCTGGACCAAATTGTGGGCGCTCCACCCCTCCAATTCCCCCATGCTCGGAGGCCCTTGTGGATCGCCCCAGACCCTTCGTCGCCGTAGTCACGGCCGCCGTCCTGGCCGTGCCCGGCGTCACCGCACTCTCGTCGGCCGCCCGTGCGGCCGACGCGGATCTCGCGCGCAACGGAGGTTTCGAATCCGGCCTCGACGGCTGGACCTGCGCCTCCGGTACGACGGTCAACTCGCCCGTGCGCAGCGGAAGTTCAGCGCTCCAGGCAACCCCGGCCGGCAGCGACAACGCACGGTGCGCCCAGACGGTGACCGTGAAACCCGACTCCCAGTACACGCTCTCCGGTTACGTCCGCGGCGCCTACGTCTATCTGGGTGCGACCGGCACCGGTACCACCGACGTCTCCGCCTGGACCCAGTCCGCCCCCGACTGGCAGCAGCTCACCACGACCTTCCGCACCGGCGCCTCGACGACCAAGGTCACGATCTACACGCACGGCTGGTACGGCACCGGCGCCTACCAGGCCGACGACATATCACTCACCGGACCGGGCGTGGACGCGGGCCAGCCGCCGGCCGCGCCCAACGAACCGCAGGTCGGCGCGGTCACCTCCACCAGCGTCGCGCTGTCCTGGTCGGCGGTCGCCGGAGCCTCCGGCTACGCCGTCTACCGCGACGGCGTCAAGGTCCGGACGGCGAGCGGCACTTCGGCCACCGTGACCGGCCTGTCGCCGTCCACGGCGTACAGCTTCCAGGTGGCCGCGGTGAACGACGCGGGCGAGTCCGCCAAGTCGGCCACGGTGACCACGACGACGACCGCGGGAACCGGCACTCCGGTGGAGCTCCCGGCCCACGCCCTGGTCGGCTACCTGCACGCCAGTTTCGCCAACGGCTCCGGCTACACACGCATGGCCGACGTCCCCGACAGCTGGGACGTCATCGACCTTGCCTTCGGCGAGCCGACGTCGGTGACCTCCGGCGACATCCGCTTCAACCGCTGCCCCGTCGCAGAGTGCCCGAACGTGGAGAGCGACGCCGACTTCAAGGCGGCGATCAAGGCCAAGCAGGCGGCGGGCAAGAAGGTGCTGATCTCGATCGGCGGCCAGAACGGCCAGGTGCAGCTGACCACGACAGCGGCGCGCGACGCCTTCGTCTCCTCCGTCTCGAAGATCATCGACGAGTACGGCCTCGACGGCCTGGACATCGACTTCGAGGGCCATTCGCTGTCCCTGAACGCCAACGACACGGACTTCAAGAACCCCACCACGCCGGTGATCGTGAACCTGATCTCGGCCGTGAAGACCCTGAAGGCCAAGTACGGCGACGACTTCGTGCTGACGATGGCCCCGGAGACGTTCTTCGTCCAGCTCGGCTACCAGTACTACGGCACGGGCCAGTGGGGCGGCCAGGACCCGAGGGCGGGCGCGTACCTCCCGGTGATCCACGCCCTGCGCGACGACCTCACCCTGCTCCACGTCCAGGACTACAACTCGGGCCCGATCATGGGCCTCGACAACCAGTACCACTCCATGGGCGGCGCCGACTTCCACATCGCGATGACCGACATGCTGCTCACCGGCTTCCCGGTCGCGGGCAACGCGAGCAACGTCTTCCCGCCCCTGCGCCCGGACCAGGTCGCCATCGGCATGCCGGCCTCCACGAACGCGGGCAACGGATACGTCCCGCCGGCCGAGGTCACCAAGACCCTGGACTGTCTGACGAAGAAGACGAACTGCGGCTCGTACGCCACCCACGGCACCTGGCCCGCCCTGCGCGGCCTGATGACGTGGTCGATCAACTGGGACCGCTACTCGAACTGGGAGTTCCAGCGGACGTTCGACGGCTACTTCGGCTGACGAACAGCGCGAGCACTTCGCTCGACGAACAGCACGAACGTCGTCAGCAGCACCGTACAGAGGCACCAACTGGCCACCACGTCCAGTGGCCAGTGGTAGCCGCGGCGGACCAGTCCGAACCCGACGCCGAGGTTGAGCGCGGCGCAGACGAGGACCAGGGCGCGGCGGGCCGGGGCGGTGCGGAGCCAGGGGAGGAGGAGCAGGGCCGCGCAGCCGTAGGCGATGGCGGCCGTGGCCGTGTGGCCGGAGGGGTAGTAGCCGGTGGCGGGCGGCACGGCCGGGGTGCCCGGGCGGTCCGTGAGTTCCTTCAGCGGGACGATCAAGGCCGGAACCAGTGCCATCAGGACGGCAGCCGCGGTGGCCGGCAGCCACCAGCGGTCTGTACCACTGCGGCGGGTGCGCCGGCCGACGTACCCCAGGGCGGCGGCGAGCACCGGGATCGCGACCGGGGCATTGCCCAGGTCAGCGAGGAGTTCGGAGAACCGGTCCGGGTGGACGAGGGCCCGGCTGACGCGTTCGTCGACGCGCAGCAGCGGGCCGTCGACGACGACCTGCCAGGTGATCAGCGCGAAGAGAAGGGCCGGAAGCCCGAGGAGGAGAAAGAAGGAGGTCGGCCGCCCCGGAACAGGGGGGGTGGTTCCGGGGCGGCCGATCAGATCGGATGGTCGGCCGCCCCGGGGGGTTTGGGGCGGGCGACTGTCCGATCGGTGAGGAGATCCGGAGCCGGAAGCTCCGGGTGTGTGCGCGAGGGCACGACCAGGTCGAAGCTGGGGAGGCCCCGGCCTGTTACCGCCCACAGTCCCCTGTGGGCGGGGTGTATCTCTCATCTGGGTAGAACCTACGGCAGGGGGTGGGCCTACGACAGGCGGAATCGCGTCCCGTCATCCACCTCGCACACCTTCTTCACACGCTCTGACGGCCGCCGCCCCGGCCCTGGAATCACGGCGGACGTCAGGGCTGGGGCGGGTGGGACTCATGAGGTGATCCATGGATCAACCAGCTATGAGGCCGCTGTGGCTGAACTGCGCTTTTGGGCGCGTCGGAGCAGCTGCGGGTGAAGCTGCTGTGCGTCGGCTCAGATGCGGGCGAAGGCCTGCTCGATGATGTCGAGGCCCTCGTTCAGCAGGTCCTCGCCGATGACGAGCGGGGGCAGGAAGCGCAGCACGTTGCCGTAGGTGCCACAGGTCAGGACCAGCAGGCCCTCCTGGTGGCAGGCCTTGGCGAGCGCGGCGGTGGCCTCGGGGTTCGGCTCCTTGGTGGCGCGGTCCTTGACCAGCTCGATGGCGATCATGGCGCCACGGCCACGCACCTCGCCGACGATGTCGAACTTCTCCGCCATGGCCGAGAGCCGGGCCTTCATCGTCGCCTCGATCGCCTTCGCCCTGGCGTTGAGGTCGAGCTCCTTCATGGTCTCGATCGAACCGAGCGCACCGGCGCAGGCGACCGGGTTACCGCCGTAGGTGCCGCCCAGCCCACCTGCGTGCGCGGCGTCCATGATCTCGGCGCGACCGGTCACGGCGGCGAGCGGGAGGCCGCCGGCGATGCCCTTGGCGGTGGTGATCAGGTCCGGGACGATGCCCTCGTCCTCGCAGGCGAACCACTGACCGGTACGGCAGAAGCCCGACTGGATCTCGTCGGCGACGAAGACGATGCCGTTGTCGGCGGCGAACTGGCGGACGGCCGGCAGGAAGCCCTTCGCGGGCTCGATGAAGCCGCCCTCGCCGAGCACCGGCTCGATGATGATCGCGGCGATGTTGTCCGCGCCGACCTGCTTCGACATCTGGTCGATGGCCTGCGCGGCGGCCTCGGGCCCCGCGTTCCCCGGGCCGGTCGGCCAGCGGTAGCCGTACGCCACCGGCACGCGGTAGACCTCGGGTGCGAAGGGCCCGAAGCCGTGCTTGTACGGCATGTTCTTGGCGGTCAGCGCCATCGTGAGGTTCGTACGGCCGTGGTAGCCGTGGTCGAAGACGACGACGGCCTGCCGCTTGGTGTACGCACGCGCGATCTTGACGGCGTTCTCGACGGCCTCGGCGCCGCTGTTGAACAGGGCGGACTTCTTGGCGTGGTCGCCCGGCGTCAGCTCGGCGAGGGCCTCGGCGACCTCGACGTACCCCTCGTACGGCGTGACCATGAAACAGGTGTGGGTGAAGTCGGCGAGCTGAGCGGACGCCCGGCGTACGACGGCCTCGGCGGACGCGCCGACGGACGTCACGGCGATACCCGACCCGAAGTCGATCAGCCGGTTCCCGTCGACGTCCTCGATGATCCCGCCGCCCGCCCGCGCGGTGAACACCGGCAGCACGGAGCCCACGCCCTGCGCGACCGCGGCGGTACGGCGGGCCTGAAGCTCCTGCGACTTGGGGCCGGGGATGGCGGTGACGATGCGGCGCTCCTGCGGGATTGCGGTCATGAGGGGCTCCTGGGGGTTTTACGGAAGCTTGCGTTCTCTTCTTTTCTCGCAGGCTAGGACCGGGAGAGGGGGGTGGGCATGCTCCATGTGGGCGTTGTCAGCGGGTGCGGTTGTCCTTGGTGGACATAGCGACGCCGATCGGGCGGGCACCGCCGGGTACCGAAACGACGCAGCGCGTGTGCGGATCGCCCGCCATCCACAGCCGGGTGGCGGTCGAGTCCACGTACACCCGGAACGGGCTCGGCGTCAGGATCCGGCCGTCCACGGTGATCACCTGCTGCCTGCCGCGCAGGCGGACCTCGGAGTCGACCAGGCGCCAGGGGTGCGCGGCCAGCGTGCGCGCCATGCGGCGCGTGGCCACGATCACGTAGATGTGGAAGGGGAGGACCATCACCTCGAGCATCAAGGCCACGACGAAGACCCCGATCTTGTCGTGATCCTGGTCGGCGACCACCTCGGCGATCTGGACCGCCAGCAGCGCGGGCCAGAGGACGGACAGCAGCGCGATGCGGATGAACAGCCGGCGGCGCAGTGTGCGCCGGGTGGGGGGATGGGACAGGGCGTCGAGGGAGGGGTCGGGGGCCTCCACGTCCGGTCGGGCGGGGTTCTCCGGCATCGTGCCGTAGCGCAGGTAGCGGTGGCGCAGGCGGTGCGGGGCCTTCTCGTCGGCGCGCGAGGCGGCGATGACCATCTGGTCGCCGGGGGTGCCGCTGTACCAGAGGCGGGCGATCTGGGCCCTGCGGTCGGGGCGGGCGGTGGGGCTCATGCGGCCGCGCCACCACATCGGTACGGAGCCGAGGACCAAGGGAAGCCGGCGTTCGGGGGCGGCGGGGTCCGGGACCTCGAACCACGCGCTGTGGGCGTCCTTCGCCTTCGAGTGGCCGCCGACGCCGCGCCGCGGGTTCTCCGCGAGGTGCCAGGGATGGGCGCGCAGGACGCGGCGGACGCGATACGCGTTGGGGAGCTCACCGAGCAGCTCGACGGGGACGCGGAAGCCCGTGAGGAGGAGGAACACGACATTCAGCCAGACCACCCGCTCGCGCACGGGGATGCCGACGCCGGAGTACCAGATCCACCAGGCGGCACAGCAGGCGATGAGCAGAAGACCGCGCCCCACCTGTCGCCACCACGCCCGCCGAGTCGCCGGATCGGCCCACGCGACCGCCCCCGCCCCCGGCCCGGACCCCGCGAAATCGCCCTCGCCGACGGCCACTTGATCCGTCACCTGTGCATCCCCGTTTCGTTCGCCGCGTGCGATATGAAGGGACGACGATATCCGGGGCGTCTTGGTCCGCTCCGCGTGCCGGACGGCGCAAGCGGTGAACTCCCCTTGCCGGGGCATTAGATTGACTCGCTGACGGTGGACGGAACGGCTGCTCAGGGGGCAAGCGCGATGGACAGCGACGGGACGCAGGACGCGCGGGGTACGCATGCGAACCCTGTGCCGCGTCCAGCGGGGCCGCCCCCCGCGATGCCGCCCCTCCCGGCGCAGGCACCCGGTGTGCCCGCGCGCCCGGACGGCTCGGCCTTCCTGGCCTGGCTGCGGACGCCCCGGCCGGAGGCGGCGCCCGGGGTGTGGCGGTTCGGGCACCGGCCGCGGCCGGAGGAGGAGCCGGAGGTCATTCCCGGGCGGCAGCTGATCAGCGGGGCCGTGATCGCGTTCCTGGTCGGCTGGCTCATCTGGTCGCTGCTGTGGAACGGCTATCTCGGCGGCTGGTGGCTGCTGCCGCTCTACGCGATGATCCCCGAGTCCTGGGTCGAACCGCACAGCTTCGCCGCCGTCGTGGTCGTCTACGCCTACTACCTGCTGATCGCGCTGGTCATCATGGTCGGTGTCGGGCGGCTCGGCCGCTGGTCGGAGATCTGGCGCCGCTACGGCCCGCCCGCCTGGCGCCGGACCCCCCGGACGAACGAGCGCCCCCTTGCCGCCGAAGACGACCCCGCCCAGTGGAACCAGCTCCGCGCCGCCGGTGCCGCCGACGCCGCCGAGCGGCTCGCCGCCGAGGCGCGCGACGGGCTGATGCGGGACGTGGACCATGCCCGGATCGCCCGTGCCTGGCAGGGTGTACGGAACGGCCGGCACAGCCTCGCCACCTTCACCGGTGCCGTGCTGAAGGACGGTGCCGCCGCCTGTCTGCACCCCTCCGGGGCGCGCGATCTGCCGGCCCGGCTCGCCCGGCACGACCTCCTCGCCGGCCAGGTGCGGCTCGGTACGACGGCCGACGACGCCCGCAACCCGTACGCCTACCGGGGCGCCGGCCTCGGCCTCGGCCCCGATCTGCTCGGCACCTCGCTGCTCGCCGTCGGACCGGCGGGCTCCGGCAAGACCGGCAGCCTCGTCCGTCCGCTCGCCGAGTCGCTGTGCCTGCACGCTCTCGCCGGGCGGGCAGCCGTCGTCGTGGTCGGCGGAGCGGGCGCGGGGCTCGGTCCGGCCGACGCGTATGACGTCGTCGTACGGATCGGGAATCCGGAATCCGTGTACGACCTGGACCTGTACGGCGGCACCACGGACCCCGATGAAGCCGCGGCCGTGCTGGCCGAGGGGCTCGTCGGGGATCTCGCCGATCCGCATCCGGGCAGTGACAGCCGCCGGTCCACGACCGTGCTCGCGCAGTTGCTCGGGCCGTTCCGGGCGGTGCACGGGCGCTTCCCGTCGGTACCGGAGCTGCGGCAGCTGCTCGACGGGTCGCCCGGTCCGCTCGGCGTGTTGCGCCAGGGCCTCGCAGGCTCCGACCAGGAGTCGCTGCTGCGTGAACTGGACGCGCGGGAGCGGCAGATGGGGCAGCCGAGTGATGTGGGCGGGATCCTCGCGGACCGGGTGGCGCTGCTGGACCGGCCGGCGTTCGCGGGGTTCTTCGACACGTCGGGCCAGTCGCGGCCGTTCTCGCTCAAGGCCCTCGACCATCCGGTGCGGGTACGGATCGACCTGCCCGAGCGCGGACACGCGGACGCCTCGCGGATGCTGGCGCGGCTGGTGCTCGCGCAGTTCACGGCGAGTGTGGCGGTGCGGGAGGACCGTTCGCTGTTCGCCTGTCTGATCCTGGACGACGCCTCGGGTGTCGTCACCCCCGAAGCCGTACGGGGGATTCAGCGGCTGCGGTCCGCGCATGCCGGAGTCGTCCTGACCCTGCGCACCCTCGACGACGTACCGAGGCCGTTGCGCGGTCCGCTGCTCGGGGCCGCCGGATGCCGGATGGCGCTGTCCGGGCTGACGCCGTGGGACGGGCAGGACTTCGCCGAGGTGTGGGGCAAGGAGTGGACCGAGGCACGGGACGTCACCGACCGGCAGATCATCGCCGAGACCCCGGCCGGGAAGGCCGTGCACATGCTGCGGCGCGTGATCACCGGGAAAGCGCCGACCGCGCGGGCGGTGACCGTGCGGCAGGTCGAGCGGGAGCGGTGGTCCGCGTCCGAGCTGGCGCACGGGGTGCCGCCGGGGCATGCGGTGCTGTCGTTGACGACCGTGCAGGGTGAGCACGCGCCGCCGCTGCTGGTGGATCTGCGGGACTGACGTCCGGACGGTGGGGAGTACGGCGACCGTACGGTGAGGCAGAATCTGCATAGGCCGTTCATACGTGGCGGCCAAAGGATCGCAATGATCACGCAACCCTCACCGACCTGAAGGCTCCATGCCCCCTACGCTCGCCTCGCTCGTCCACCATTCCGCGCTCAAGCTCACCGTGCGCGCGGGCGAGGACCGGCTGGACGTGCCCGTCCGCTGGGCACACGTCAGCGAGCTGGCCGACCCCGTGCCGTACATGGAGGGCGGGGAGCTGCTGCTGATCACCGCGCTGAAGCTGGACGCGGAGGATCCGGAGGCGATGCGGCGGTATGTGAAGCGGCTGGCGGGGGCAGGGGTCGTCGGGCTCGGCTTCGCCGTCGGCGTCAACTACGAGGAGACCCCCAAGGCCCTGGTCGACGCGGCCGGGAAAGAGGGCCTGCCGCTGCTGGAGGTGCCGCGCCGCACGCCGTTCCTCGCCATCAGCAAGGCCGTCTCGGCGGCGATCGCCGCCGACCAGTACCGGGCGGTGACGGCGGGGTTCGCGGCACAACGCGAGCTCACCAAGCAGGCGTTGACGGACGGACCCGAGGGGCTGCTCTCCGCGCTCGCCTCGCAGGTCGACGGATGGGCGGCGCTCTACGACGCCTCGGGCGCCGTCGTCGCCACCGCCCCGGAGTGGGCGGGACGCCGGGCCGCAAAGCTGACGGCGGACGTGGAACGGCTGCGGGAGCGGCCCGCGCCCGCCTCGTCGGTGGTGGGCGGGCCGGAGCACGAGGACCGGGTCGAGCTGCACTCCCTGGGCACCGGCCGCCGCCCGCGTGCGGCGCTCGCGGTGGGCACGGCGGCGGCTCTGGGCACCGCCGAGCGGTACGCCGTCCACTCGGCCATCGCCCTGCTGACCCTGACCACCGAACGCTCCCGCTCCCTGCACGCCGCCGAGCAGCGGCTCGGGGCGGCGGTGCTCCGCATGTTGCTCGCCGGGGAGCCGGACCATGCCCGCACGGTGGCCGGGGACCTGTACGGCGGTCTCCTCGACGCCCCCTTCCGCGTGATCGTCGCCGAGCCTGCCACCGCGAACGGGGACCCGCTGGCCGGCCTTGCGGAGGCCATCGAGTCGGCGGGCGCGCGGTCGGGGGAGGCCGTGCTGGTGGTGCCCGAGGGGGAGCGGTTGGTGGCGCTGGCCGCGGACGGCGGGGCCGCGGTCGAGGCGTGCGCGGCCTACGCGGCGGCCCTGGAGGCGGCGCGGACCAACGCGCCGGAGCAGCCGCTGACCGACGAGAACGAACTGGTCGTCGGCCTGTCGGCCCCCGTAGGGCCCATCGCCGCGGCGGCCGCCTACAAGCAGGCCGAACAGGCACTGTCCGTGGCCCGGCGGCGGGGGCGGGTGGCCGTCGAGCACGAGCAGCTGGCCGCGGGGTCCGTGCTGCCGCTGCTCGCGGACGACGCGGTGAAGGCGTTCGCGGACGGCTTGCTGCGGCCGCTGTACGAGCACGACGCCACCGGGCGGGGAGACCTGGTCGCCTCGCTGCGGGCCTGGCTCTCCCGGCACGGTCAATGGGACGCGGCGGCGGCCGACCTGGGCGTCCACCGGCACACGCTCCGCTACCGGATGCGGCGCGTGGAGGAGATCCTCGGGCGGTCGCTGGACGATCCGGACACGCGGATGGAGCTGTGGCTGGCGCTGAAGGCGACGTCGGCGGAGTAGGCCTCTTCTTCGTGCCGGAAATCCGCCAATCCGGCGCACCCGACCCGCCGACCACTACGCCCCGGACAAACACCTCTCCTCCTCCCCACCCCTACCGTGGACCCCGAACACCGAGAACCATCACCCCCAACGCGGAAGGGCCGGACTCCCTATGACTTCCACCCACGCCTTCTGGCTCGCCGGCCGCCAGGTCGCCGGTGACGCCACCTTCGATGTCACCTCCCCGTGGGACGGACGCCTCGTCGGCAAGGCCGGTGTGCCGAGCGACGCGCAGGTCGAGGAGGCCGTGGCCGCCGCGTATGCCGTACGGGACGAGTTCGCGGCGACCCCCGCTCACGTCCGCGCCGCCGCCCTCGACCACGTCAGCCGGCGTCTCGTCGAGCGCACCGAGGAGATCGCGCAGCTCATCTCCGCCGAGAACGGCAAGCCGGTCAAGTGGGCCCGGGGCGAGGTCGGCCGTGCGGTGTCCGTGTTCCGGTTCGCCGCCGAGGAGGCCCGGCGCTTCAACGGCGGCGAGGCCCAGCGCCTCGACACCGACCTCGGCGGCCAGGGGCGCCTCGCGCTCACCCGCCGCTTCCCGAAGGGCGTCGTCCTCGGCATCGCGCCCTTCAACTTCCCGCTGAACCTCTGCGCCCACAAGATCGCCCCGGCGATCGCGGCAGGCGTGCCGATCATCCTGAAGCCGGCCCCGGCCACCCCGCTCTCCGGCCTGATCATCGGCGACCTGCTCGCCGAGACCACCGGCCTCCCGGCCGGCTCCTGGAGCATCCTCCCGGTCGCCAACGACAAGATGCCCGCCCTCGTCCAGGACGAGCGCCTCCCGGTCATCTCCTTCACCGGTTCCGAGAAGGTCGGCTACGCGATCATGGACTCGGTGCCGCGCAAGCACTGCACGCTGGAGCTGGGCGGCAACGGCGCGGCCGTGGTGCTCGGCGACTACGCCTCCGACGCCGACCTCGACTGGGCGGCCACCCGGATCGCCACCTTCTCCAACTACCAGGGCGGCCAGTCCTGCATCTCCGTGCAGCGGGTCATCGCCGACGCGTCCGTATACGACCGCCTGCTCCCGCGCATCGTCGCCGCCGTGGAGGCCCAGGTCACCGGCGACCCGTCCGACGCCACGACCGATGTCGGCCCGCTGGTCAGCGAAGAGGCCGCCAAGCGCGTGGAGACCTGGGTCCAGGAGGCCGTCGACGCCGGCGCCACTCTCCTCACCGGTGGCAAGCGCGACGGCGCCTCGTACGCGCCGACCGTCCTGACCGACGTACCGGCCGACACCACGATCTCCTGCGAGGAGGTCTTCGGCCCCGTCCTGACCGTGCAGAAGGTGGACGGCGAGGCGGCGGCCTTCGCCGCCGCCAACGACTCCAAGTACGGCCTCCAGGCAGGTGTGTTCACCCATGACCTCCAGGTCGCCTTCCGGGCCCACCGCGCCCTGGAGGTCGGCGGCGTCGTCATCGGCGACGTGCCCTCCTACCGTGCCGACCAGATGCCGTACGGCGGCGCCAAGCAGTCCGGCGTGGGCCGTGAGGGTGTGAAGTTCGCGATGGACGACTACACCTACGAGCGGGTGCTGGTGCTCACCGGCCTCACCCTCTAGCTCATGGGAACCATTTTCATATAGAGTTCTCGAAGGGGTCCGGCACCGATGCCTTCCGGTGCCGGGCCCCTTCTCTGTGCCGGACTCCTCCGGACCCTCAGCCGGAGAAGCCGACATGCGCGAGCCGCAGCGGGCCGCGCAGCCTGAGGTACACGTCGTGCACACCTGCGGCGACCAGACCGGCGCCGAGGGTGGTGTAGTCGTACGGCCCCGATCCCGATGCATCCAGGACGGCCGGCGCGGGGCCGCCGTCCAGCGACACCTCCACCGCACCCTCGCCCGCCACTGTCACGCTCACCTGTGTGACACCCGCGCCGAAGTCGCAGGCGCGATAGACGAGTTCGGCCGTCCCGTCGCCCACCGACGTCACCGCGTCGCCCGCCACCTTCGTACGGTCGACGATCTCGATACCGCTCTGCTCGTCGAAGTCGGCGGCGTCCAGGCCGTACCGGGCGACCGGGCGGGGCACGGCGGGTTCGCCGTCGAGGACGACGGTCGTGCGTAGCCGGATGTCCTCGCTGGACGCGCCGGCCAGTACGTCGTACGGGCCCGGCTCTCGCCGCCACCTCCCGAGCGCGACGTCCCAGAACTCGAAGGCGGACAGCGGGACTTCGAAGGACAGCCGCTCGCTCGACCCCGGCGCGAGCGTGAGGCGGCGGTGCGCCACCAGCTCGCGGCGCGGGCGCGGGACCGACGGGTCCACGGCGCGGGTGTAGAGCTGGGCGACCTCGTCCGCCGTCACATCACCGGTGTTGGTGACGCTGAACGAGACGTGCACCGCCTCGCCCTCGGCCCGGACCGACAGATCGCCGTACGAGAAGGACGCGTACGACAGGCCGTGGCCGAAGGGGAACAGCGGCGTGCCCTCGAAGTAGAGGTACGTCTGACGGCCGCCGATCACGTCGTAGTCGAGGAGGTCGGGCAGGTCGGCGTCGTCGGCGTACCAGGTCTGCGGGAGGCGGCCCGCGGGGGAGACGTCACCCGCCAGGACCCGGGCCAGCGCGGTGCCGGCCGCCTGGCCGCCGTGCGCGGTCCAGAGCAGCGCGGGGAGGGCGGCCGGCTCGACCGCGTACGAGTACGCGGAAACCAGTGCAAGCACCGTGCTGGGGTTCGCGGCACGGGCCGCCTCCAGCAGGCGTTCCTGGTGGGCGGGGAGCCGCAGCGTCGTACGGTCCTCGGTCTCGCGGCCGTTGATGTGCGGGTCGTTGCCCGCGACGACCAGGACGACGTCCGCCTGGGCGGCGACACGCGCCACCGCGTCCTCGCCGCGCTCGACGATCTCCACCCGGAAGATTTCCGGGTTCTCCTCGGCAACCTTCACGCCGTCGGCGGCGACAGAGACGTGGCGACCCGTACCGACGTGCTGGAGGAGGTGTCCGTTCTCGTGGGATTCCAGGCGGAATGTTTCCTGGACGACCCAGCCTCCGGGCTGGTCGGCGGAGGCCCGAACGTAGCCGTCGTCGGCGACCGAGAGGTAGCGGCCGTCGGGAGCGCGCAGGGTCAGCACGCCCTCGCCCCAGTCGACGAGCGCGAGTTCGGTGCCCGTGGCGTCGGTGGTGAGCGGCGGGAGATCCGTGCGGCCCGCGAGGAGCGCGGGGTCCAGCGCGCCCTCGGTGCCGCGGACTTCGTCGACGCCGTCGGCGGGCGGCACGGACAGGCAGGAACCGTCCGACGTCCGCAGCCGTACCCGGTCCACCCCCTCCGCGAACTCCACGCGCTCGGCGCCGAACCGCTCGTACAGGCCCTCCAGCGGTGTCGAGCGATGGAGGAGTGTGCCGCTGTACCAGTCGAGCTTGCACTCGTCGGCGAGCAGGCCGACGACGGCGAGGCGGGTGTCGTGGGCGAGGGGCAGCAGGCCGTCGTTCCTGAGCAGGACGACCGCCTGCTCGGCCGCCTCCTGGGCGAGCGCGCGGTGCTCCGGGGTGTCGAATGCGCCCGTCTCGTCGTACGCGTCGAACTCGCCGAGCCGGAAGCGGACGGAGAGCTGGCGGCGTACGGCGGCATCGAGGTCGGCCTCCGTCAACAGGCCGCGCTCCAGGGCACCCTGGACACGGGCGACGATCTGCGAACTGTCCGTGCCGTGGTCGGTGAAGCTGTCGACGCCGGCGAGGAGCGCGGCCGCGGTCGCCTCCTCGTGGGTGTCGAAGTAGTGCTCGGAGTCGACCAGGTTGGAGGGCGCGCCCGCGTCCGAGCAGACCAGCAGCTCGTCGTCGCTCCAGGCGCGCAGCTGCTCGCGGAGGTAGGGCGAGACGTGGTTCGGGCGGCCGTTGACCAGGTTGTACGCCGGCATGACCCCGGCCACCGCGCCCGCAAGAACCGTCTCGCGGAAGGCGCGCAGGTCGTACTCGTGCAGGACGCGCGGGCGGACGGAGGACGATGTGACGTCGCGGCCCGTCTCGTTGTTGTGCGCGAGCCAGTGCTTGAGGACGGGGGCGGTGCGCCAGTACGCCGGGTGGTCGCCGCGCAGGCCGTGCGTGTACGCCGTGGCGATCGTCGAGGTGAGCTTCGGGTCCTCCGAGTAGCCCTCCTCGTTACGCCCCCACAGGGGGTTGCGCAGCAGGTTCACGGTCGGGGACCAGACGTTGAGACCGACGCGGTCGTCGCGGACACGCATGGCACGGGTCTCCTTGGACACCGCGTCGCCGACCCGTCGTACGAGATCCGGGTTCCAGGTCGCGCCCAGACCCACCGCCTGCGGGAACACCGTCGCCGGGCCCATCCACGCCACACCGTGCAGCGCCTCCTGGCCGGTGCGGAAGGCCTCGACGCCGAGCCGTTCGACGGCCGGCGTGAACTGGTGCAGGAATCCGATCTTCTCGTCCGGGGTCAGCCGCGACAGCAGATCGTCGATGCGCTTCGCGAACGGCAGGTGCGGATCGCGGAAAGGCGGCGTGTACGGCGTGGGTGCGGTCACGTTGGGATCCCCTTGCGATGGATCGGTCCGATGCTTTCGAAGCGCTTCGATGCTCATTCGACTCAGGGGCAGGTGTCAAGAGATCAACACCCTCACTTCAAGCAGTGCATAAGGAAAGGTCACCTCTCATACCTCGGAGGAATCTTGGAGGCGACCCTTGTGCACCCCCCGGTGTTCACTTAACCTCGCAGCAACATCGAAGCGCTTCGACTACTGATCGCCCCGGTATGGGGCGGAGGATCGCTTCCGCTCAGCCAGTTCCACTCAAGACACCGCAGCCGACGGCCCCCGCCGGGTGTCCTGGTGCGCCATGAAGGGTTGACGCAATGACGCCGAACGCCGCTTCCGCCTCCGCTCCCAGTCGGAGAAGCTTCCTCGCCTCCACGGCGGTCGCCGCCGCGGCGGTGGGTGGGGGGATGCCGCTGCTTGCCGCGTGCGGCGGGTCGGGCAGCGACTCGCGTGACGGCACCACGTCGGACAAGGACGCGAAGAAGATCCTGCCGGCCTACGTGGCGAGCAATGTGGTGACGCCGGACATCCCGGCCAAGAACGGCTCCGCGATCGGGTTCACGAGCAAGCTGGACCTCGCCACCCTGAAGACCTCGGTCACCAAGAAGCTCGGCAAGGGCGGCAAGGTCACCATCATGTCGCCGTTCTGGGGGTCGCCGCCGAAGAGCGGCAACCCCTACTACCAGGGCATGAACGACCTGATCGGCGTCGACGTCGTCTGGCAGAACCAGGACGGCAACACCTACGAGCAGAAGCTCGGCGCGGTGCTCGCCTCCAGTGACGTCCCGGACGTGGTGGTGGTGCCCGGGTGGAACATGAGCGGCAAGATACCCTCCGCCATCATCGGCAAGTTCGCCGACCTCGGCCCCTACCTGTCCGGCGACGCGGTCAAGGAGTACCCGAACCTCGCGGCGATCCCCACGGACGCCTGGCGGCGCTCCATCTTCGGCGGCAAGCTGCGCGGCCTGCCGATGCCGGCGCCATGGGCCCCCAGCATGGTGCCCCTGTACCGGCAGGACATCTTCGAGAAGGAAGGGTACGAAATACCCAAGTCCTGCGACGAGTTCACGGCCCTGGCCAAGGAGATCACCAACGCCAAGGCCAAACGCTGGGCGTGCCTGGACATGAAGTGGACCGCCTTCCAGGCCTTCGGTGTGTTGTCGGGCAGCGAGAAACCGCTCGGCTGGAACCTCGTCGACGGCAAGCTGGTCTACCGCGTCGAGACCGACGAGTACCTCGAAGCGCTGGAGTGGTCCCGCAAGCTGTTCGAGGCGGGAGTGGTCCACCCCGACTCCGAGATGGGCAAGAACGCCCCCGACCCGGGACCCAAGTTCGCGGCGGGCGAGTTCCTGATCTACCCCAACAACATCACCCAGTGGTGGGGCCGCACCGCCGAACAGGCCACCCAGAACCCGGAGTTCAAGATCTGGGGCATGGACGTCTGGGGCCACGACGGCGGCAACCCCACCATGTGGGCCGAACAGCCCGCCGGCATCTTCGCCTTCGTCAACAAGAAGGCCTCCGAGTCGGTCATCCGCGACGTGCTGGCCGTCGCCAACGTCACCGCGGCGCCGTACGGCACCAAGGAGTACATGATGACCAACTACGGCGTGGAGGGCACCCACTACACCGTCAAGGACGGCGTCCCCACCAAGACCGACCAGGGCAACCTCGATGTGCTGAACGCCTATGTCATGGTCGCGAGCCCCGCCGCGACCATCGCACACCCCGACTTCCCCGAGGTCGCCAAGGGCCAGGTCGAGTGGCAGCAGCGGATGGGCGCCTTCACCAAGAAGTCCTCCTTCTACGGCATGCAGATCACCGAGCCGAGCCGCTACACCAACCTCTCCAACGACTTCGAGCAGCTGGAGGACGACATCGTCCGCGGTCGCAAGAAGATCGGCGACATGCAGCAGGCCGTCTCCGACTGGAAGAGCAAGGGCGGCGACAAACTGCGCGACTGGTACAAGCAGCTGCTCGACGAGAACGGCTCCGCGGCCAACTGACCGGGCACCGAGGCAAGGAGAACGGCCGTGTCCCACAGCACGGTGCCTCGGAGCAGGGCCGAGGCCGACACGACGGACAAGACCCCGGTGGCGTCCGGCGGCGCCACCGGACGCCGTAGGAAACCACCCTCGGGAAAGCTGAGTCTGCGGCTCAGGCTCAGACGAGACCGCGTCCTGCTCCTGATGACGCTGCCGGCCGTCGCCCTGGTCCTGCTCTTCAACTATGTGCCGATCCTCGGCAATGTGGTCGCCTTCCAGGACTACGACCCCTACATCAGCGACAACGGCGTCGTGTCCATGCTGAACAGCCCCTGGGTGGGTCTGGAGAACTTCCAGCGGATCTTCGAGGACTCCTCCTTCTGGCAGGCCCTCGAGAACACCCTGGTGCTGTTCTTCCTCCAGCTCGTGTTGTTCTTCCCGATCCCGATCCTGCTCGCGCTGCTCATCAACAGCGTGGTCAGGCCCCGGGTGCGGGCGATCGCGCAGGCCGTTCTCTACCTGCCGCACTTCTTCTCGTGGGTGCTGGTGATCGCGGTCTTCCAGCAGCTGCTCGGCGGCGCCGGGCTGCTCTCGACACTGCTGCGCGACCACGGGTACGACGGCCTGAGCGTCATGACCGACCCGGAGACCTTCAAGTTCCTGGTCACCGCGCAGACCGTGTGGAAGGACGCCGGCTGGGGGATCATCGTCTTCCTCGCCGCGCTGGCCGCCGTCAGCCCCGATCTGTACGAGGCCGCCGCGATGGACGGCGCCAACCGCTGGAGACGCATGTGGCACGTCACGCTGCCCGCGCTGCGGCCGGTGATCGCGCTGCTGCTGGTGCTGCGCGTCGGCGACGCCCTCACCGTCGGCTTCGAGCAGATCCTGCTGCAACGCGACGCGGTGGGGCCGGGCGCCGCGGAAGTCCTCGACACCTTCGTGTGGTGGAACGGCGTCCGCAACCAGGACTTCGGTTACGCGGCCGCCGCCGGACTCGTCAAGGGCGTCGTCAGCATCGGACTGGTCCTCGCCGCGAACAAGGTGGCCCATCTCATGGGCGAGCAGGGGGTGTACAAGAAGTGACCGCCGTCATCGACAAACCCGTGCGAAGGCCCGGGCTCTGGGCCGCACCTCCCCGACCCGTGTGGGAGGAAGAACCCACCAAGGTGGGGGCGGCGGGCAAGGGGCTGGTCCTGGCGCTTGCCTGCTTCGCGATTCTCTTTCCGCTGTGGATCGTGGTGGTGACCAGCCTGTCCACGCGCAAGACCATCGACCAGGCCGGTGGGCTGGTGATGATCCCCAAGGACATCACCTTCATCGCCTACCAGGAGCTGCTCAGCGGCGGTCAGGTCACGCGGGCCGCGATCGTCAGCGTTCTGGTCACGCTGGTCGGTACGGCGTTCTCGATGACCGTGTCCGTGCTGTGTGCGTACGGGTTGTCCCGGACCGGGTCGCTGGGGCACCGGTGGATTCTGATGGTGCTGCTGGCGACCATGTTCTTCAGCGCCGGGCTCATTCCCACGTATCTGCTGGTGCAGACCCTTGGGCTGACCGACACGTATCTCGCGCTGATCCTGCCCAGTGCGATCAGTGTCTTCAACATCCTGGTGCTGCGGGGGTTCTTCATGGAGATCTCGCAGGAGCTGACCGACAGTGCGCGGATTGACGGGGCGGGGGATTTCCGGATTCTCTGGCAGATCGTGATGCCGCTGTCGCGGGCCGTCATCGCGGTGATCACGTTGTTCTACGCGGTGGGGTACTGGAGTGCCTGGTTCAACGCGTCGCTGTATCTGAACGACCAGGACATGATGCCGTTGCAGAACGTCATGATTCAGCTGGTGCAGAAGCAGGAGGCGCCGGTGGGGCTGGGGCAGGCCATCAAGACGGGGCAGCTGTCCGGGCTTGCCGTGCAGATGGCTGTGATGGTGATGGCTCTGTTGCCGGTGGCTGTGTTGTCGCCGTTCGTGCAGCGGCACTTCAAGAAGGGCATGTTGACCGGGGCGGTGAAGGGTTGACGGGGGGAGCTCGGGGGTGCGCGTTGTTCCCTGGCTGCAGGTGATCCGTGGCTGGTCGCGCAGTTCCCCGCGCCCCTAGGTGGGTCCACTTCTCGCAACTTTCATGGAACGAGGTCTGTCATGCGCATGCCTGGACTGAGCCGGAGGGCCGTCCTTGCCGGGGCTGCGGTCGCCGGTACGGTCACTGCCGTTCCCTCCCTGCAAGGGCGCGCGCAAGCTGCCGAAGCCGCTCCCCCCTACCGCTGGCGCACCGCCGTCATCGGTGGCACCGGATTCGTCACCGGTGTGCTCTTCCATCCGTCCGTCCCCGGGCTCGCCTACGCACGTACCGACATCGGCGGCGCCTACCGGTGGGACGATCGAAGTGCCCGCTGGATACCCCTCACCGATCACATCGGGTGGGACGACTGGAACCTCCTCGGTGTGGAAGCCATGGCCGTCGACCCCGCCCACCCGGACCGGCTGTATCTCGCCCTCGGCACCTACGCACAGTCCTGGGCCGGCAACGGCGCCGTCCTGCGCTCCGATGATCGCGGTGCCACCTGGACGCGTGGCGACCTCACCGTGAAGCTCGGGGCCAACGAGGACGGGCGGGGGACCGGTGAGCGGTTGCTGGTCGATCCGCGGGACAGCGACACCCTGTGGCTGGGGACCCGGCATGACGGGTTGCTCAAGTCGACCGACCGGGGGGCTGGTTGGGCAGCCGTGAGCGGGTTTCCGGCCGGCCCGAGCGCCACCGGGCAGGGTGTCACCTTCCTCCTCGCCGTCGGACGCCATGTCTATGCGGGATGGGGCGACTCGGACGGCACATCCGCCAACCTGTACCGCACCGCCGACGGAACAACCTGGGAAGCCGTCCCCGGCCGGCCCTCCGGCACCTCCGCCCAGGTCCCGATCCGCGCCGCCTACGACCGCCACACCCGCGCGCTGTACGTGACGTACGCCAACGCCCCCGGGCCCAACGGCCAGTCCGACGGCAGTGTGCACAAGCTGGCCGTCACCACCGGCACATGGGCCGACGTCACCCCGGTCCGGCCCGGCGGCAGCGACACCTTCGGGTACGGAGGCGTCGCCGTCGATGCCCGCCGCCCCGGGACCGTCGTCGTGTCCACCAACAACCGCTGGGCCGACATCGACACCCTCTTCCGCTCCACCGACGGCGGTCGCACCTGGACGTCCCTGAAGGACACCGCCGTCTTCGACGTGTCCGAGACTCCCTTCCTCAAGTGGGGTGGCGAGCAGCCCAAGTTCGGCTGGTGGATCCAGGCGCTGGCGCTCGACCCGTACGACTCGAAGCACCTGGTCCACGGCACCGGCGCGACCCTCTACGGAACGCGGGACCTGAAGAACTGGGCCCCGCAGATCCGTGGGCTGGAGGAGAGCTCCGTGCGGCAGCTGATCTCGCCCCCGGCCGGAGAGGCGCATCTGCTCAGCGGGCTCGGGGACATCGGCGTGATGTACCACGAGCGGCTCACGGCGTCCCCGTTGCGCGGCATGGCGGCGAACCCCGTGTTCGGGACGGCGACGGGACTCGCACAGGCCCCGGGCAGAACGGAGTACGTCGTGCGCACCGGGTGGGGCGACAACGGCAACGGGGCGTTCTCCCACGACGGCGGGCGGACCTGGGCGCCCTTCACGGCCCAGCCCGGCATCGCCAAGGACGCACCGGGGCCGATCGCCACCAACGCCGACGGCAGCGTGCTGCTGTGGACCTTCGTGCACTGGGACGGCACGAAGTACGCGGCTCACCGCTCGACGGACAACGGCGCGACCTGGTCCGAGGTCTCCTCCTTCCCGAAGGGCGCCACGCCGGTCGCCGACCCGGCCGACCCGACGCTCTTCTACGCGTACGACACCGACACAGGAACGCTGTACGCCAGCACTGACAGTGGCCGGACCTTCACGGCCCGTGCGGGTGGACTCCCCTCCGGCGACAGCCAGTTCAAGCTCGTCGCCGCACCCGGTAGATCCGGCGACCTGTGGCTGAGCACCAAATGGAACGGGCTGTACAGGTCCGGCGACGGCGGCGTCACCTTCGCCAAGGCCGACAGCTGCTGGGCCTCGTACACCCTCGGGTTCGGCAGGGCCGCCGACGGCGCCGACTACCCGGCGATCTACCAGGTCGGCGCCACCGAGACCATCACCGCCGTCTACCGCTCCGACGACCAGGCGAAGACGTGGGTGCGTATCAACGACGACGCCCACCAGTGGGGCTGGACCGGCGAGGTCATCGTCGGTGATCCGCGGATTTACGGTCGCGTCTACCTCGCCACCAACGGGCGCGGCATCCAGTACGGGGAGCCCGTCTGATGCCCCGACACACGATGCCTCAGCTCAGCGATGCCACCCGCGGTCGCATCCTCTACGGCGGCGACTACAACCCCGAGCAGTGGCCGGAGGAAGTCTGGCTCGACGACGTACGCCTGATGAAAGAGGCCCGCGTCAACTCCGTCACCCTCGGCGTCTTCTCCTGGGCGAAGCTCGAACCCCGGCCAGGCGTACGGGACTTCGGCTGGCTCGACCGGCTGATGGACCTGATGCACGACAACGGCATCGGCGTAGTCCTCGCCACCCCCACCGCCTCGCCCCCGCCCTGGCTCGGCCGTCTCCACCCCGAGACCCTGCCCCGCGACGAGGACGGCCGTGTCGAATGGTGGGGCGGGCGTCAGCACTTCTCGCACTCCAGTGAGGCGTATCGCCGTTACGCCGCCGCGATCACCGAGGACCTCGCCGGCCGATACGGCAGCCACCCCGCCCTCACCATGTGGCACATCAACAACGAGTACTGCACCTTCGACTGGGGCGACGAGGCCGCCGGCCGCTTCCGTCGGTGGCTCCACCACAAGTACGGCACGCTCGACGCCCTCAACACCGCCTGGGGCACGGCCTTCTGGAGTCAGGGCTATGGCGACTGGGAAGAGGTTCTGCCGCCCCGCCACGCCCACTACTTCAAGAACCCGACCCACGTACTGGACTTCAAGCGCTTCACGTCCGACATGCTCCTGGAGTGCTACGCCGCCGAACGGGACATCGTCCGGCGGCACACGCCCCATGCCCCGGTCACCAGCAACTTCATGCCGCTGTGGGTGGGGCAGGACGCCTGGCGCTGGGCGGACGAGGAGGACGTCGTCTCCGTCGACCTCTACCCCGACCCGCGCGATCCGCTCGGCGCCCAGAGCGGCGCGCTCGTCCAGGACATGACCCGTTCGCAGGCCCGCGGCCCCTGGGTGCTGATGGAGCAGGCGGCCGGACCCGTCAACTGGCGGGGCGTCAACCACCCCAAGCCGCGCGGACTGAACCGCCTCTGGTCCCTCCAGGCCGTGGCCCGCGGCGCCGACGCCGTCTGCTACTTCCAGTGGCGTCAGTCGCGGCAGGGCGCGGAGAAGTTCCACTCCGGGATGGTCAGCCACGCGGGGGAGGAGGGCCGTACCTATCAGGAGGTCAAACAGCTCGGCGCCGAACTGCACACCATCGGCGCCGAGGTGACGGGCAGTCACAGCACGTCCGACATCGCGATCCTGCACGACTGGCACTCCTGGTGGGCCGGCGCCCAGGACGGCCGTCTCTCCACCCACGTCGACCACCCCGACATCCTCCGCGCCTGGCACCGCGCGCTGTGGGAGGCCCACCTCACCACCGACTTCGCCCACCCCGAGCACGACCTCACCCGGTACCGGCTCGTGGTGGCCCCGCAGCTCTACCTCCTCACGGACGCGGCGATCGAGAACCTCCTCGCGTACGTCCGCGGCGGCGGCACCCTTGTCTGCGGCTTCCTGACCGGCATCGCCGACGAGGACGACCGGGTGCGTCCCGGCGGCATGGACGCCCGGCTGCGCGAGCTGTTCGGCATCCGCACCCTGCACGAGTGGTGGCCGCTGGACGCCGGGGAGACCGCCCAGTGCGACGGATTCCGCGGGACGCTGTGGTCGGAGGAGATCGAGGCCGAGAGCGCCGCTACGACCGTCCCGTACAAGGGCGGTGAACTCGACGGCCTGCCTGCCGTGCTCCACAAGGGCCGCGCCTGGTACGTCTCCACCCTCCCCGAGCCGGAGGCGCTCCGCGAGCTGCTTCTCCGGATCGCCGGCGACGCGGGCGCCCGGCCCGTGCTCGACGGGCTGCCCGAGCGGGTCGAGGCGGTCCGCCGCGGTGACCTGCTCTTCGTCCTCAACCACGGTCGCGAGGCGGTGACCGTCGACGTTCCCGGCACCCATCGCGACCTGCTGACCGGCGAGACCGTCACCGGCCGGCTCACCCTCGCCCGCTACGGAGTGGCGGTGCTCCGCCCATGACGGCCCATGCAGTCAACACAGTCGCCGGCCCCGTCCACGGCACCTGGGAACCCGCCCCCGCCACCCGCTGGGAGGACGGTTTCCTCAGCGGCAACGGCCACCACGGCGCCCTCGCGTTCGGTGATCCGAACGACGAGCGGCTGGTCGTCACCCATCACACCCTCGTCCGCCCCAACGGCGCCGAGCGCGCCCGCCCGCCCGAACTGGCCTCCCGACTACCCGAACTCCAGGACCGGTTGCTCGCCGGAGAGCTGCGGGCGGCGGAAACATTCACGGACGGGCGCGACCTCCAGTGGGTGCAGCCCTTCCACCCGGCCTTCCACATACGGCTGCGAAGGGCGTCCGGCGCGCACACGCGCTACCGCCGCTCCGTCGACTTCACCACCGGCGTCGCCCGGTCGGAGAGCGACGGCTGGGACAGCCGCGTCTTCGTCTCCCGCGCCGACGACGTGATCGTCCAGCGGGTCACCGCCTCCGACCTGACCATCGACCTCGACCACCGCCTCCCCGGCGCCCCGCACGACCTCGCCGTCGGCCACGGCGCGGTCCTCACCCCCGACGGCGCCCTGCTGAACCTGCGCGCCCGATACCCGGGCAGCGACCGCGCGTACACGGGCATCACACTGGTCAAGATCACGGGCGGCCGTACGACGCTCACACCTCCCGGCCTCCGGGTCACCGGCGCCGACTCGGTCCTGCTGCTGACCCGCGTGCTGCGCCACACCGGCGAGCCCGACGTGCAGGCGCAGTCCCGAGCCCTGCGCGACCTGGCACCGGAAGGCGACGACCCGTACACCCGGCTCCTGGACCGTCACACCGCCCTCCACCGCACGGCCTACGCGCGCGTGACGCTCGACCTGGACGCGAACCCGGCCGAACGCGCACTGCCGGGCTCGGAGTTGCTCGAACACCCCGAGAGCCCGGCCCTCCTGGAACGCCTCTTCGCCGCCGGCCGCTACCACCTGCTCTCCGCCGCAGGCCTGCTCCCGCCCCGGCTCACCGGCCTGTGGACCGGCGACTGGAACACCGCGTGGTCAGGGGCGTTCACCAACGACGCCAACGTCAACCTCCAGACCGCGTCGGCCGCGGCCGCCGCACTCCCCGAAGTCACCGAAGCCCTCGCCGCCCTGGTCCACCGTCAGCTACCGGACTGGCGTGACAACGCCCGCGCGATCTTCGGCGCCCGGGGTGTCGTGGCCCCGGCCCACAGCGACGGCGAGTCCGGGCTGACGTACCACTACAGCCGCGCATACCCGCTGCACCTGTGGACCGCCGGCGCCGACTGGCTGCTCAAGCCGCTCGTCGACCACGACGAGACACACGGCGAGCGCGACCCGCGCACGGCGGACGCACTCGCCGAAGTCGCCCTGTTCTACGAGGACTTCCTCACCCGTACCGACGACGACGGGCACATCGTCGTCGTCCCCTCCTACTCGCCCGAGAACCGGCCCGCCAACGCCGGCTGGGGCGCCATCAACGCGGCGATGGATCTTTCGGCGGCCCGGCACGCCCTGCGTACGGCTGCCGAGTACCACCCCGAGCACGCCGATCGCTGGCGCGCGCTCGCCGACAGGCTGCCACCGCACCGGATCAACAAGGACGGCGCACTCGCGGAATGGGCTTGGCCCGGCCTCGACGACACCTACGACCACCGCCACCTCAGCCACCTCTACGGCGTCTGGCCGCTCGACGAGATCGCCCCCTACGAAACCCCGGACTTTGCAGCGCCCCAAAGGGGCGCGGGGCTGCAATCGATTTGCGACTACCGCCGCGCGTGCGCGACCAGCCACGACGGTGCCGCAGACGAGCGACGGCCGACGGCGGCACAGCCCGCGGAGCGCCTCGCGGCCGCCGCCCACCGCGCGCTCGAACTGCGCGGCGCCGAGAACGACTCGGCGCACGGCCACCTCCACCACGCGCTCGTCGCCGCCCGTCTGCGCGACGCCGAACGCGTGGCGCACGCCCTCGGCCAGGTACTCAAGGGCGACTTCTTCCACGCCTCGCTGATGAGCTCGCACTACCCGAACCTCGACGTCTACAACGCGGACGCCGCCCACACCCTGCCCGCCGTGGTCATCGAGATGCTCGTGCAGTCGACCCCTGACCGGCTGGTGCTGCTGCCCGCACTTCCGGCGGCGTACCCGAAGGGCGAACTCCGGGGCATCCGCACGAGGTTCGGGGCGGAACTCGACCTCAGCTGGAGACCGCACCGGGCGCTCGCCGTCCTGCGTCCCACCCGCACCCTGCGCGTCGAACTCCGGACTTCCTCCGGCGCACGGCCGCTCGACCTCGTAGCCGGAGAAGACCACGTCCTCACCCTGGAGACGTGGTGAATCACCCGCACCTCCCGTGCAACTCCCCCCCACCCATGGAAGGGACACCATGGCAACAACCCGCACGCTGAACAGAATCACCAAGGCCCTGCTGGCCCCGGCCCTCGCGCTCGGTGCCACCGTCGGCCTCGCATCCGCACCCGCCCAGGCCGCCGTCTGGAACTCCTGCGACCAGTGGGGCAACACCAGCCTGAACGGCTACACCCTCTACAACAACATCTGGGGCTCCGGCGCCGGCAGCCAGTGCATCTGGGCCAACTCCGGCACCAACTGGGGAGTCTGGGCCAATCACCCCAACACGGGCGGCATCAAGTCCTACCCGAACTCCAAGAAGGTGATCAACAAGACGATCGCCTCCCTGGGCTCGCTCACCAGCAGCTACAACGTCACCGTGCCGTCGTCCGGCGCGTACAACACGTCGTACGACATCTGGGACACCGACTACGACTACGAGATCATGCTCTGGGTCAACTACAACGGCGCCGTCGGCCCGCTCGGCACCTCGCAGGGCAACGTCACGCTCGGCGGTCACACCTGGACCGTCTACAAGGGCAACAACGGAGCGAACGAGGTGTTCTCGTTCCTGCGGACGTCCGACTCCAGTTCGGGCAACGTGGACATCAAGCCGATCCTCGGTTGGATTGCCAACACCAAGGGCTGGATGTCCAGCAGCGAGACCATCGGCGACGTCCAGTTCGGCTACGAGGTCACCTCGTCGTCCGGCGGACTCGACTTCGTCACCAACAACCTGACGGTCAGCAGCAGTTGACCTGCCGGGCCGGGGCCGGTCCGTGCCGTCAGGTGCGGTCGACCTCGGCCCGCAGCGCGTTGTAGCCGGTGAAGGCGGACTCGATGTCGGCGTGGGTCAGGCCGTAGCGGGACAGGTCGTACCGGTGGGGGCGGCTGCCCTTGAGGCGGGTGGCGACCTCGGGGAGCCGGGCGGCGTCGGCGTCGGTCCAGCGGGCGCCGACCGCGTCGTAGAGCTTCGGGGCGCCGGTGGCAGGGTCGGAGCCGAGCCAGGAGTACGGCACGTCCACCAGCGCCTCGCGGGGGATGTCGGCACGGGCCGCGAGCCCGCGGTGCACGGAGCGGCTCAGCAGGTCCAGCCAGGTGGCGCCGAGGGTGTGCAGGTCGACGTTGCGACGTGCGAGGGCCATCCCGCACTCGACCAGGCTACAGAACGAGGCGACGGCGGTCGCCGGGTCGCGATGGGTCCACACGAGTGTGGCGTCGGGGAACACGTCGAGCAGCGCGTCGAGATTCCCGGTGTGCATGGGGGACTTGAGGATCCAGCGGCGGCGCGGGCGGCCGTACTGGAGCACCTGGAAGCACTGCTTGAGGTGGCGGTAGTCGGGGACGAAGTCCCGCTCGAACTGCCAGGCGTGGTACTCCGGCAGGTGGGCCTGGGACAGCGGCACCAGGGCGTGCGGCAGGAGGAACGTGCACTCCTCGGGGCCCTCGGCGGTCATGAGGTGGATGTCGCGGAAGCGCGGGCTGAGCAGGAAGACGCCGTCGACCGTCCGGCGCGCGGACGTGATCGCCTTCTGCCGCTCGCGGGGCGACGGTTCCAGGCCCGGGGCCAGCAGCTCCCACAGCCGGGGGCAGCGGTGCTCGCCGGAGAGGGACAGCACGCTGTGGGTGAGCGTGGTGGCGGTGCGCGGGAGACCCACCACGAACACCGGCTTCTCGACGGTCTCCTGCTCGATGGCGGGGTGCTCGGCGATCAGCCGCCGGATCCTGGCCCGGTTGGTGAGATGCCTGCGGACGTGGGCCTGCCCGGACTGCCACCCGACCGGCGACAGCTCCTCGTCGGCCGCCCACTCCCGCAGCAGCAGCCGGAAGCCGTCGGTGAACCACTCGTCCCCGTCCGCCTGCCCTGCCTTGCCGGCGATTCGGTCGAAGACCCGGTCCGGGTCGCGCCGGGAACCGAACGCGGGCCGCAGCAGCAGATTGGCCAGCGTCAGAGGGAGGGGAGCGGAGGACACGAGGCGGGGTTCCTTTCTCCGGTACCTGACGGCACGATCACCGAACAAGTGTGCAAGACAAGGAAGTTGGCGAGACCACCGGCCCTCCTATTCGGCTATCGGGAGGCTCACCCCGTCCCGCAGGAACAGCGGGATGCGGTCCAGCGGGGCGTCGACCGTGACCGCCGCACCGCCCTCGTACGTCGCACCCGTCCACGCGTCCGTCCAGGTGGCGCCCGCCGGGAGGTACGCCGTGCGGGCCGTGGCGCCCGCCGTGAGCACCGGGGCGACAAGGAGGTCCCGGCCGAACAGGTAGGAGTCGTCCACCGACCAGGCCGCCTGGTCCTCGGGGAACTCCAGGAACAGCGGGCGCATGGTCGGCAGTCCCTCCTCGTGGGCCTCGCGCATGACCTGAAGGACGTACGGCTTCAGGCGCTCGCGCAGCCGCAGGTACCGCTCCAGGATCGCGCCGGCCTCCTCGCCGTAGGACCAGACCTCGTTCGGGCCGCCGGTCATGTCGGGTCCCAGCGGCATGCCCGGGTCGCGGAAGCCGTGCAGTCGCATCAGCGGGGACAGCGCGCCGAACTGGAACCAGCGGACCATGACTTCCCGGTACGCGGGATCGGTCGGGTCGCCGCCGTGGAAGCCGCCGATGTCCGTGTTCCACCAAGGGATGCCGGAGAGCGCCGTGTTGAGGCCCGCGGCGATCTGGCGGCGCAGGGTCGGGAAGTCGGTGCCGATGTCGCCGGACCACAGGGCGGCGCCGTAGCGCTGGCTGCCCGCCCAGGCCGAGCGGTTGAGGGTGACGATCTCGGACTCGCCCTCCGCGAGCAGACCCTCGTGGAAGGCGCGGGAGTTCTCGGCCGGGTACATGTTCCCGACCTCCAGGCCCGGGCCCGCCCAGTAGCGCAGGTTCTCCTGGAAGCCCGGCTTCAGCTCCGGCTCGCAGGCGTCCAGCCAGAAGGCCGTGATGCCGTACGGATCCAGGTAGTTCGCCTTCACCTTCGACCACATGAACTCACGCGCGTCGGGGTTCGTGGCGTCGTAGAAGGAGACCTGGACGGTCGACGCGACGTCCTTGTCGGGCCAGTCGGCGTGGGCCATCGGGCCGTACTGGGTGCCGATGAAGTAGCCGCGCTGCTCCATGACCGGGTGGTTCTCGCTCAGCGGGGACACCGACGGCCAGACCGACACGACGAGCTTGATGCCCAGCTCCGCCAGCTCCCGCACCATTGCCGCCGGGTCGGGCCACTCCTTCGGGTCGAACTTCCACTCGCCCAGGTGGGTCCAGTGGAAGAAGTCGCAGACGATGGCGGAGATGGGCAGCCCCCGGCGCTTGTACTCCCTTGCCACCGCCAGGAGTTCGTCCTGTGTGCGGTAGCGCAGCTTGCACTGCCAGAAGCCCGCCGCCCACTCCGGCAGCATCGGGGTGCGGCCGGTCACCGCGCTGTAGCGGCGCTGGGCGTCGGCCGGGTCGCCCGCGGTGATCCAGTAGTCGATCTGGCGGGCCGAGTCGGCCACCCAGCGGGTGCCGTTGCCCGCCAGCTCGACGCGGCCGATCGCCGGGTTGTTCCACAGCAGGGTGTAGCCGCGGCTGGAGGTCAGCACCGGGATGCCGACCTCGGCGTTGCGCTGGACCAGATCCAGGACCAGGCCCTTCTGGTCGAGGCGTCCGTGCTGGTGCTGGCCGAGGCCGAACAGTTTCTCGCCCTCGTAGGCGGCGAAGCGCTGCTCCAGGCGGTGGTGGCCGTTGCCGACGGCCGTGTAGAGGCGAGGTCCTGGCCACCAGAAGTGGGCGCGTTCCTCGGCGAGGATCTCGGAGAGGTCGTCCGTCCGCAGGAACCGGATCATCCCCTCCGCGTCGACCTCGACGGTCAGCGCCCCGACCGTCAACCGGCCTTCGCCGTCCCCGATCTTGACCGTGGCCTCGGTCACCGGCGCCTCGTCGAGCAGCGCGCCCGGCAGTCCGTCGAGGACCGGACCGCCGAGCCGGGCGCGGACCCGCACCGCGTCCGGGCCCCAGGGCTCGATGCGGACGGTCTCCTGGCGGCCGCTCCACTCCAGCGCACCGCCCCGCTCGCGGAACGTGCCGACGGTGGGGGACGACTGCGCGAGGCTGACCGCGCCGGTCGGGGTCGGGTTTTCGGCAGGCTGAGACACGAGGCGTACTCCTCAGGACATGGGGGAGCCCCGGTGGGGGCCGACACGTGGAAGGGGCAGGGGTCAGGACGCGGCCGGGGCCGGGCCCGTGCTCGCCCGTACCGTCAACTCGGGTGCGATCAGCAGGACTTCATCGGTTCCGCGCCCGTCGAGCTTGGCGACCAGGTGCGCCACGGCGTGCCGGCCCATCTCCTGGGCGGGGATGGCGACCGACGTGAGCCGCACCGAGGCCTGGACGGCGACCTGGTCGGGGCAGATCGCGACCACCGACACGTCCTCGGGGATGGCGCGGCCCTGCTGGCGGAGGAGAGCGAGGAGCGGTTCGACCGCCGACTCGTTCTGTACGACGAACCCCGTGGTGCCGGGGCGCTCGTCGAGGATGCGGGCGAGGGTCACGGTCATCGCGTCGTACCCGCCGTCGCAGGGCCGGTGCAGCAGTCGTACGCCCAACTCCTGGGCGCGGCCGCGCAGTCCGTCGAGGGTCCGTTCGGCGAAGCCGGTGTGCCGCTCGTAGACCGCGGGCGCCTCGCCGATGACAGCGATGTCGCGGTGCCCCAGCATCGCCAGGTGCTCCACGCACAGCGCGCCCGTCGCTCTGAAGTCCAGGTCGACACAGGTCAGTCCGGTGGTGTCGGCGGGCAGCCCGATCAGCACGGACGGCTGGTCGGTACCGCGCAGCAACGGCAGCCGCTCGTCGTCGAGTTCGACGTCCATCAGGATCATCGCGTCGGCGAGCCCGCTGCCGGTGACGCGGCGGACGGCGTCCGGGCCCTCCTCGCCGGTGAGCAGCAGCACGTCGTACCCGTGCGTACGGGCCGTGGTGGCCACCGCGATGGCGATCTCCATCATCACCGGCACATACATGTCGGTGCGCAGCGGGATCATCAGCGCGATGATGTTCGACCTGCTGCTGGCCAGGGCGCGTGCCCCCGCGTTCGGGTGGTAGCCGAGCTGCTGGATGCTCTGCTCGACCCGCTGCCGGGTGCCCGTCGAGATGGACCGCTTGCCACTGAGGACATAGCTCACCGTGCTCGCCGAGACTCCGGCGTGCTGGGCGACCTCGGCGAGGGTGACCATCCAGCTCTCCAAGTTTTGTGAAGCGCTTCGACAGTGCGCACTGCGAATACGGGCGGGTGAGGGTGGTTCGACAGTAGCTCCACCGGGAGTGGGTGTCCATAGGTTGTCGAAGCGCTTCGACTCGGACTTGCGGAAAGGGGCGGCGACTGGGCTGGTTCGTGCCTGGTGGGCCTTCCCGGGGTGCGGGTTCCTGCCTACCATGACCGGCCGTGGGGGGCCATGGAACGGGGACGGAGGAGCCCGTCCGGCGGATCGGGCCGTACCGGATCGTCGCGCCGCTCGGCGAGGGCGGGATGGGCGCCGTCCACCTGGGACGGGACCGGCGCGGGCGACCGGCGGCCGTGAAGGTGCTGCGCGCCGAACTGGCGCAGGACGCGGAGATGGTGCGGCGCTTCCGGCGCGAGGCGGACGCGGCCTCGGCCGTGCGCGGGCCGGGGGTGGCGCAGGTCCTGGGGTACGACCTCGACGGGCCCGTGCCGTGGATCGCCGCCGCCTATCTCGCGGGGCCGACGCTCCAGGAAGCGGTGGCGGCATGCGGGCCGTTCGCCGAGGACGCGGCGCGGGCACTGGTGGCCGAGCTCGCCCGGACCGTCGCCGTGATCCACGACGCCGGACTCGTCCACCGCGACCTCAAGCCGTCCAACATCGTCCTCACCGGTTCCGGCGCGCGGATCATCGACTTCGGCATCGCCCGCCCCGAGTACGGTCTCACCCTCACCCAGCCCGGCGTGGCCCCCGCGACCCCCGGCTACGCACCCCCGGAGCAGATCACCAGCCGCCGTGCCGGACCGCCGGCCGACGTGTTCGCCCTGGGCGCGGTGCTCGCCTTCGCCTGCACAGGGGAAGGGCCCTTCGGCTCGGGGCACCCGGCGGCGGTGGGCTACCGCGTCGTCCACGAGGAACCCCCGCTGGACGGAGTGCCCGAGGCGCTGCTGCCGGTGGTGCGGGCGTGTCTACAGAAGGAGCCGACGCGGCGGCCGACGCCCGGGGTGGTGGCGGGCTGGGTGGCCCGGACGGAAGGTTCGTCGGCCGGCCCTGCCTGGCTCACCGCCCCCCTCACCACCGAGATCACCCGCCGGGCCGAGGAAGCCGACCGCCTCCTCCGTGCGGCCGCTCCTTCCCGCCGGCGCGTGCTGACCGCAGCCGCCGCCGTCCCGGTCGCCGGGATCGCGACCGGTGCCTGGTGGCTCACCCGCGACCCGGCCACCCCGGCCGAAGACCCTCGCACCGAGAACGGCGTCCCCGTGGCCACCCCCCTCACCGCACCCACCGCCGACACCGTCCCCGCCCCCCTCTGGCGCATCGAAGGCCTCCACCCGGACGGCCCCGGCCCGGTCACCGTCGGCCCGGTCGTCGCCGCGGGCACGGCCGACGGAGTCGCCGCCTGGACCCAGCACACCGGCCGAGGGGCCTGGACCTGGACGGGCCGGACGGCACCCGACCGGCACGGCGACCTCCTCGTCAGCGGCACCGCCATCCTCGTCGTCACCGCCGACGGCCGCCTCGCCGCCCTCGACTCCCGTACCGGCGCCCCGCGTTGGCAGACCGGCGACATCGGCGCCGTACAGACACTCGCCGTCGACGACGGGTCGGCGTACGTCCTCGACGGCGAACGGCGCGTGAAAGCCGTGGGCCTGACCGGCCACCGGTCACGCTGGACCTCGCCCCGCCCGGTCGGCGGCACCGGTACCGCCCGCGCGGCCGTGACCCGGCAGCGGCTCATGGTCAGCACCGACGACGGCACCGCCCAGGTCTTCGACACCCGTGACGGATCGGCGAGTTGGCGCTGGACCGTCGGCAAACCGGTCCTGTGGAACGACGGACAGGCCGGTGCCCCCGCCCCCGCCGTGCACGGCGGCGCCTTCTGCGTCGGCGGCGACTCGCTCGCCCTCCTCGACGCGCACAGCCGCCGGGTGCGCTGGTCGCACGAGCCGGAGTCCGGCTGGTACGGCGCCCCGACCGTGGCCGACGGGCGGGTGTACGCCGGACTGCCCACCGACCTGTGGTGCAGGGACGCCGGCACGGGGGACGCCGAGTGGACCGCACCCGTGACGTACAGCGGCATACCGATGCGGTCCGACGTCGTCGTCGGTCACGCGCTGTACGGGCTGATGGGCAGTCCGGCTGATTCCACGGACGGCACGGGCGCGGACGAGGGCGTGTTCACCGTCGACATCCGCTCCGGCCGGCTGCTGTGGACCTTCGACGACCAGGCAGAGCAGCCCGGTTGGCGGCTCGCGGGCGCCGCCGGACGGGTCTTCGTCGCCCGCGGCACGACCCTGCGCGCCATGCCGACGCTGTGAAACGGCCGACCCCGGCGCGAGCGTCGTACTGCACGCCGTGGAGCGCGATGGGGGGATCGCATGGAGGAGCTGCGCGCCGACGACCTGCGTCTGCTGGGACCGTACGTCCTGCTGGCCGCCCTGACACCGGCGGGCGGCGAGCCACGTCTGCTGGCCCGGCGGTCCGCGGGGGACGGCCTCGCCGAGATCACGCTCGTCCGCGGGGAGGGGGTACGGGCATCGGCGGCCGCCCTGCGCGCCGCCGCCGGACCGGGGTTCCCGGAGCTGCTGGAGGACGGCAGCGCGGCCCGGCCGCCCTGGCTGGCCTGGCGGTTCGTGCCCGCGCTCACGCTCGCCGAGGCCGGCGCCCTGATGTACGGCGGGCTGCCCCGCGCGACCCTGCGCGCCCTCGGCGCACGCCTCGCGGTGCCGCTGGCCCGGCTGCACGCGCACGGCACCACGCACGGGGCTCTCACCCCCGACGCCGTGCTCGTCGCCCCCGACGGCCCCCGCCTGGTACGCCCCCGAGGCACCGGCACCCCGCAGGACGACATCGCCGCCCTCGGCGCCGTCCTCACCCACGCCGGCGCGGGCCGCGCCCCCGACGATCCGCTGCTGCGCCGCTGCTCCCACGAGGACCCCGAACAGCGGCCCACGGCACGCGAGTTGGCGCAGGAGCTGGCGGACGCCCCGTTCGAGCTGCCCGCCCGGCTCGTCGGCGCCCTCGCCCGCGAGGCCGACCGCGCGCTGGCCCTGGAGTCCGCCACCGACGCACCTCCGCCCGCCCGCGCCGCCCGTACCACCCGCCGTACGCTGCTCACCGCCGGCGGAGCCGGGCTGCTGCTCGGCGCTGGCGGGGTGGCCGGATGGGTGGCCGGGCGGGGCGGCACCGACGCGTTGACCTCACCGGCCGCGTCGACCCGTCGGACGACACCTCGGGCGACGGCCGTACGCGGCACCGCTCCCGCCGTGCTGTGGCGGTACGACGCCCAGGACCCGCGCCTGACCGAGCGCAACCGCTCGCTGGCCCACTCCTCCGGCCGGGTGCACCTCCTGGAGTACCCCGAGCTGACCACGCTGAGCCTGGCCGACGGGCGGCCGGTGTGGCGGACCGGCGGGCTGGGGCCGCGGGACTCGCTGGAGTCCGCCGAGCCCGGCACGCTGATCCTCCACCGCGAGGACCGATTCCAGGCCGTCTCCGCCGAGGACGGCTCCCAGCTGTGGACGGAGCCGATCGACCTGCGCGGCCTCACCTTCGGCCAGTTCATCGGCTACGAGCGGAAGTACGGCCTCCTGCACTACAGCGCCACCGGCTCCGAGGACTCCGTCCCGGGCGCCACCGGGCGGACGTATCTCATCTCCTTCGACGTGCGCCGCCGCACCGAGGCCTGGCGGCTGCCGGTGCCCGCGGACAAGGCCGGGGAGTTCCTGCCCGTCTTCGACGAGAAGGACGCCCTGCACGTGCTGTACGCGGCCGACGGCGTCCTCAACCTCGTCGAGGTCGACCGGCGCACGGGCAGGGCGGGCCGTCCCTTCCGGCACACCTGGCGGCCCGCCGACCGGAAGGTGGGGGTCGGCTCGGTCGACCCCTGGCAGATCTACACGTTCGGCGCGGGCCGCATCGAGGCGGCGCCCCTCCGTGAGAACAAGCCCCTGTGGCGGCTCGACCTCAGCTCCGACCCCGTCGCCGGCGAACCCCCGGCCGTCAGCACACCGAGCCTGGCGAAGGTCCCCGGCCTGGGCACCGTCCTGTTCACCAGCGACACCACCCGCACGGTGTACGCGATCGACCCGGTCCGCGGCCGCGAACTGTGGCGCCGCACCCTGCTCCCCGACCCGCCCTCACCCGGCATCCTGGACGGGCCGCTCGCGCCGGGCCTGTCCATGCCCACCTCGGCGCGCACGCTGCTGGCGTTCGGCCGCGGCGCCGGAGTGATCGCCCTCGACCCGCGTACCGGCGCCGTGAAGTGGACCTTCCAGTCCAACCAGTCGGCCTCCTCGCTCTACCACGCCTACATCGTGGACGACCTGGACCTGGCCCTGATCGCCAACGGCCCCTCCGTCTTCGCCTTCCCGGCCGGGTGACCGCGATGCCGCTGCACCCTCTCTCCGACGACGACCCCCAACTCATCGGCGGCCACCGTCTGTTGGCCCGGCTCGGCTCCGGCGGCATGGGCACCGTCTACCTGGCCCGCACCCAGGCCGGCCGCACGGTCGCCCTCAAGGCCGCGCACCCCGCACTCGCCGCCGACCCGGAGTTCGTGACGCGGTTCCGCCGGGAGACCGAGACCGTGCGGGCGCTCGGCGAACTGCCGCACACCCCGCCCTTCGTGGGCGCCGGCACGGACGACGACGGACGGCCCTGGCTGGCGACCGCCTATGTGGTGGGCCCCTCACTCGCCGAGGCCATCAGCGCGCACGGCCCCTGGCCCGAGGCGTCCGTACGGTCCCTGGGCGCCCGGCTCGCCACCGGACTCGCCGCGCTGCACCGGGCGGGCGTGGTCCACCGCGACCTCAAGCCGTCCAACATCCTGCTCATGCCCGCGGGTCCGCTCCTCGTCGACTTCGGCATCGCGCACGTAGCCTCCGAGCACTTCACAGACACCGGTGCCGAGCCCGGCACCCCCGCCTACATGGCCCCCGAACAGCTCACGCCCGACGGCAGGGCGGGCCCGCCCTGCGACGTCTTCGCCCTCGCCTGTGTGCTGACGTACACCGCGTGCGGCCTTCCGCCCTTCGGCGAGGGCGCCCCCGGCGAGGTGCTCTACCGCGTCACCCACCAGGAGCCCGAACTCACCGCCGTACCGGACGAGTTACGGCCGCTGCTCGCCGACTGTCTCGCCAAGGAACCCGAACGGCGGCCCACGGCAGCTGACGTGGCCGGGCGGGCGGGCGGCACGGGCTGGTTCGGGGACCGGCTGCCCGGCGCCGTCCTCGCCGACATCGCCGCCCGCACCGCACGGATCGGCGACGCCCCGCCACCCCGCACACGCCCGCCCCAGCCCCGCCCCACCCGCCGCAGGCTGCTCACCGGCGTCGCCGCCGTGGCCCTCGCGGGAGCGGGCGGCGCCGTCTGGGCGACCCGGCCGGAAGAGGATCGGCGTACGAGCGCCCGGCCTCTGCCGTCCCCCTCCAAGTCGCGGAACACCGGCGGTGCGCCCAGCGAACGCTGGGAGTACCGGGGCGACTTCTCCGTGAACCGGGGCGTCGGCGAGCGGGCCGCGCTCATCGGCGGCACCGTCCTCGTCCCGGCGGGCGACCACGTCACCTACGGCATCGACGCCCGCCGGGGCACCCTGCGCTGGACGGCCGAGCGCCTCGCCAGCGCCTGCCTCACCGCCTGCGGCACGGCGGCCGTCATCCGCAGCGTGGTCCGCCGCGGACGGCTGGCCGGAGTCGAGGCCGCCGACGGCCGCGTCTGGTACTCGGCCCCGCTCGGCGTCAGCTTCGACCTCTACAACGACCCGGTGTTCACGACCGACGGCCGGACCGTCTACGCCATCGGCCACGAGCCCGGCGGTACCTTCGGCGACGACCGCGCGAAGCTCGACCGCCACCTCCTCGCCTACGACGTCACCGACCGCCGCCTGCGCTGGCGCCGCAGTCTGCCGCCCAGCCCCGCAGAACGTGCGGTCGGGGCGGTCGCCGACGGTGTGCTGGTCTTCCTGGAGAACGACGCCGTCACCGGCTACCGCGCCGACACCGGCGCCCCGCTGTGGCGCCGCGCGCTGTCCACCACCGCCCTGAAGCCCGACCCGACCGACGCCATGACCGACCGCACGGTCACCGCCGGGAACGGCATCGCGTTCGTCGCCGGACGCGGCTGCCTCTGCCTCGACCTGCGCACCGGCCGCACCCGCTGGAGCCTCGACCCCGAGAACACCGGGACGGAGATCGCGGGCGACATCCTCTACGGCGGGGCGACGATCGACGGCACGACGATCTATCTGACCCTCGTCGGCCAGGACCTGATGGCCGTCCGCAGCGACCGCCGCAAGCCCCTGTGGGACTGGGAGCGCCCCGGCACCATCGGCTTCGGCGCCGCACCGCCCCCACTGCTCGCGGGCGGCTACGTCTTCCCCCAGACGGCCGTCAACCTCACCTCCCCCGTGGAGGACGCCGTCGCGGTCGACCTGCGCACCCACCGCACGGCGTGGACGCTGAAGTCCATCGACGGCGCGGCCACCGAGCCCCAACTCCTCGCCGACGACCGGACGCTGTACGTCCTGCGCGGCGACCGCCTGAGGGCCTACCCGCTGACCTGACGGCAACCTTCCCCCGACCGGCGGCCACTGGAAGGACGTACCCGATCCGCCCCCGGAAGGACCCCCATGCAGCACCGCCGCCCCCGCCTGTCCAAGCAGGCGAAGGCCCTCACCGCCACCGCGGTCGCCCTCGCGGCCGCCGCCGGTGTGACCGTCGCCCAGGCGGGCGAGGAGAGCAAGAAGTGCACGGCCTTCGACACGATCACGCTCGGCAAGTACTACGTCAACAACAACCTCTGGAACCAGGAGAAGGCCACCGGCAGCCAGTGCGTCTGGGACAACTCACAGTCGGGCTCGACGATCTCCTGGGGGACCGACTACAGCTGGGCCAACAGCGCCACTGGCAAGGACTACGACGTGAAGACGTACGCCGGCAGCGTCCTCGGCTGGCACTGGGGCTGGAAGGTCGACAAGGCGACCACCGGACTGCCGATCCGGGTCGGTGACCGTAAGCCGGTGAAGACGACCTGGGACTTCTCCGTCAGCTCGAACCCCGGCACGATGAACGTCGCCTACGACCTGTGGCTGCACACCAAGAACACCGCCGACTGGCAGGACCAGCCCACCGACGAGGTCATGATCTGGCTCAACCGACAGGGCGGCGCGGGCCCGCTGGGCACCAGATACGGCAGCGTCAGCCTGGGCGGTGCCATGTGGGACATCTACCAGGGCGACATCGGGTGGAAGGTGTACTCCTTCGTCCGCCGCACCAACACCACCAGGGCCACCCTCAACCTGGACGACTTCACCCAGGCCCTGGTCCGGCGCGGGCTGCTGAGCAATGACAAGTACGTCTCCGGCATCGAGGCGGGCACCGAGGTCTTCAAGGGAACCGGCCGGCTGGACACCAAGGCGTACTCGGTGAACATCGGCTGATCGGGGAGCGGGGCCGCGCGAGGGGTGGTGGGGTCGTCCCGTATCGGGTAGTAACGATCCAGTAGCACCAGTCAGTAACGTGCGGCCCCAAGATCCCTATTCGCGGCGAGGTGAGCCTCATGTCCGCAGCACCGTCCTCTTCTTCGCGCCCTTCCGTCACGGAGCGCGAAGCACGCCAGGTGGCCGAGGCCGCCCGGGACCAGGACTGGCGCAAGCCCAGCTTCGCCAAGGAACTGTTCCTGGGCCGCTTCCGGCTCGACCTGGTCCACCCGCATCCCACCCCGCCCACCGAGGACGTGCAGCGCGGTGAGGAGTTCCTGGCCAAGCTGCGCGACTTCTGCGAGACCAAGGTGGACGCGGCCCGGATCGAGCGCGAGGCCAAGATCCCCGACGAGGTCATCAACGGGCTCAAGGAGCTCGGCGCCCTCGGCATGAAGATCGACACCAAGTACGGCGGGCTCGGCCTCACCCAGGTGTACTACAACAAGGCGCTGGCCCTGGCGGGCTCGGCCTGCCCGGCGATCGGCGTGCTGCTGTCGGCGCATCAGTCGATCGGCGTACCGCAGCCGCTGAAACTGTTCGGGACGACCGAGCAGAAGGAACAGTTCCTGCCGCGCTGCGCCCGCACCGACATCAGCGCCTTCCTCCTCACCGAGCCGGACGTCGGCTCCGACCCCGCGCGGCTCGCCACATCGGCGGTACCCGACGGGGACGACTACGTCCTCGACGGGGTCAAGCTGTGGACCACCAACGGCGTGGTCGCCGACCTGCTGGTCGTGATGGCCCGGGTGCCGAAGAGCGAGGGCCACAAGGGCGGCATCACGGCCTTCGTCGTGGAGACCAACTCGCCCGGCGTCACGGTCGAGAACCGCAACGCCTTCATGGGCCTGCGCGGCATCGAGAACGGCGTCACCCGCTTCCACCAGGTCCGGGTACCCGCCGCCCACCGCATCGGCCCCGAGGGCGCCGGCCTGAAGATCGCCCTCACGACGTTGAACACCGGCCGTCTCTCGCTCCCCGCGTCCTGCGTGGCCGCCGGCAAATGGTGTCTGAAGATCGCCCGCGAGTGGACGGCCGCCCGCGAGCAGTGGGGCAAGCCGATCGCGCAGCACGAGGCGGTCGGGGCGAAGATCAGCTTCATCGCGGCGACGACCTTCGCCATGGAGGCGGTACTGGACCTGTCCTCGCAGATGGCCGACGAGGACCGCAACGACATCCGCATCGAAGGCGCGCTGGCCAAGCTGTTCGCCTCCGAGCAGGCCTGGCTCGTCGCCGACGAACTGGTCCAGATCCGCGGTGGCCGCGGCTTCGAGACGGCGGAGTCCCTCGCCGCCCGCGGCGAACGCGCGGTCCCCGCCGAGCAGGTCCTGCGCGACCTGCGCATCAACCGCATCTTCGAGGGCTCCACCGAGATCATGCACCTGCTGATCGCCCGCGAGGCCGTCGACGCCCACCTGTCCGTCGCCGGCGACCTGATCGACCCGGACAAGTCCCTCCAGGACAAGGCGAAGGCAGCCGGGAACGCCGGTGTCTTCTACGCCAAGTGGCTGCCCAAGCTGGTCGCCGGGCAAGGCCAACTCCCGTGTGCATACGGCGAGTTCAACAACGCCGTCGACCTCTCCCCGCACCTGCGGTACATCGAACGCACCGCCCGCAAGCTGGCCCGCTCCACCTTCTACGCGATGTCCCGCTGGCAGGGCCGGATGGAGACCAAGCAGGGCTTCCTGGGCCGGATCGTCGACATCGGGGCGGAGCTGTTCGCGATGAGCGCGGTCTGCGTCCGGGCCGAACTCCTGCGCAGCCAGGGCGAGAACGGCCGCGAGGCCTACCAACTCGCCGACGTCTTCTGCCGTCAGTCCCGCATCCGCATCGACGAACTCTTCGGCCGCCTGTGGACCAACACCGACGACCTGGACCGCAAGGTCGTCAAGGGCGTCCTCGGCGGCGCCTACACCTGGCTGGAGGAAGGCATCGTCGACCCGTCGGGCGAGGGCCCGTGGATCGCGGACGCAACCCCCGGGCCCTCGGAGAAGGAGAACCTGCATCGCCCTATCGGGTAGGGCCCGCGCCCCATAGGGGCGCGGGGAACTGCGCGACCAGCCACGACGGACCCGCAGATGACACGCGGCCCTTCAGCGGAGCGCCTAGCACCATTTGTCGCTCGGGTTCGCCGTCGTCCAGGAGCAGGCGTCGACCTTGGTGCCGCTCGCTCTGGTCAGCGTCGCGGTGTCACTGGTGTTGTTCCAGACGTACCAGCCGCGGTCCTGGTACTTGTTCGCCGTGGTGTCCGAGCCCTTGCCCGTGCGCACCTTCATCGTCTTGCCCTTCCCGATCTTTACGTTCGGGAAGACGTAGCGGTGGTTGGCCTTGTCCTTCAGGACCCAGCCCTTCAGCGAGATCGCCGCACCACTGGTGTTCTTGATCTCCACCCACTCGCCGTTGAGGCTGGTGTTGGAGCCGTTGTCCGAGCCCGGGCTGTCGAACCAGACGTGGCGGATGACCACGCCCCCGGCGGCCTGGGCCGGAGTGCTGAGAACGGAGCCGGTGAGAGCCATGGCGCCCGCGAGTGCGGGCACGACGAAGGCGGCGCGTATGCGCATGGAGAAATCCCCCCTGGATGTCTTCCGGTGATCGGTCGACCGCCGACCACGCCAGAAGATTTATCACACGACCTTCACGCAAGCTTCACAAAGGAGGAAGTCGCCTCAATCACCGCCAACAACTGATAAGGCACCCTCCCGAGGGACGCCCTGTCCTTCCTGTCAGTGGTTGCCGCCACAATGGGGGAATGAGCGACAGCCCAGCCCCCCCAGGGCGCGGATCGGAAGCCCCGTCTGCCCCGCGGCGCCATGCACGCACTCTCGCCGCACCGGGCCCTGACCCAAGTACATCCAGTACGAGGGACAGGGCCCGGCACGCCGAGAGCACGCACCTGGCGTCGCAGGGCCCGCCCTCCGGGCGGACGACGGGGCTTCCGATCCGCGCCCTGGCCGACCCACACCTCGTCTACGACCCGGTGTCGGGCGACGGTCCGAAGGACGTGGTCATCCTCGGCTCCACCGGGTCGATCGGCACCCAGGCCATCGACCTCGTGCTGCGCAATCCGGACCGGTTCCGGGTCACCGGACTCTCTGCCGCCGGCGGACGGGTCGCCCTCCTCGCCGAGCAGGCGCACCGGCTGCGCGTCCGCACGGTCGCGGTCGCCCGCGAGGACGTCGTGCCGGCGCTGCGCGAGGCCCTTGCCGCCGAGTACGGCGCGGGGGAGCCGCTCCCTGAGATCCTCGCCGGACCGGAGGCGGCCACCCGGCTCGCCGCCGCCGACTGCCACACCGTGCTGAACGGCATCACCGGCTCGATCGGCCTCGCCCCGACCCTCGCCGCCCTGGAGGCGGGCCACACCCTGGCGCTCGCCAACAAGGAGTCGCTCATCGTGGGCGGCCCGCTGGTCAAGGCGGTCGCCAAGCCCGGCCAGATCATCCCGGTCGACTCCGAGCACGCGGCACTGTTCCAGGCGCTGGCGGCCGGAACGCGGGCCGACGTACGGAAGCTGGTCGTCACGGCGTCCGGCGGACCCTTCCGCGGCCGTACGAAGGCCGACCTGGCCCAGGTGACCGTCGAGGACGCCCTCGCGCACCCCACCTGGGCGATGGGCCCGGTGATCACGATCAACTCCGCGACCCTGGTCAACAAAGGGCTGGAGGTCATCGAGGCACACTTGCTGTACGACATTCCCTTCGACCGCATTGAGGTGGTCGTGCATCCCCAGTCGTATGTCCACTCGATGGTTGAGTTCACGGACGGATCGACGATCGCCCAGGCGACGCCCCCCGACATGCGCGGGCCGATCGCCATCGGGCTGGGCTGGCCCGAGCGCGTCCCGGACGCGGCGCCCGCCTTCGACTGGAGCAAGGCGTCGACATGGGAGTTCTTCCCGCTCGACAACGACGCGTTTCCGTCGGTGAGTCTGGCGAGACACGTGGGGCAGCTCGCGGGCACGGCCCCGGCGGTGTTCAATGCCGCCAACGAGGAGTGCGTGGAGGCCTTCCGGGCCGGCGCGCTGCCGTTCAACGGGATCATGGAGACCGTGACGCGAGTGGTGGACGAGCACGGCACCCCGCGCACGGGAACCTCGCTCACCGTCGCGGACGTCCTCGAAGCGGAGGCCTGGGCGCGGACCCGGGCGAGGGAACTGGCGGCACAGACGGCGGAGGCCCGTGCATGACGACCTTGATGTTCATCCTCGGCATAGTGCTCTTCGCGCTCGGCCTCCTGGTCTCGATCGCATGGCACGAGCTGGGGCACCTGTCCACGGCCAAGCTCTTCGGCATCCGCGTGCCGCAGTACATGGTCGGCTTCGGCCCGACGATCTTCTCGCGGAAGAAGGGCGACACCGAGTACGGCGTCAAGGCCATCCCGTTCGGCGGCTACATCCGCATGATCGGCATGTTCCCGCCCGGCCCCGACGGCCGCCTCGAGGCCCGCTCCACCTCACCGTGGCGCGGCATGATCGAGGACGCCCGCTCGGCGGCCTTCGAGGAACTGCGGCCCGGTGACGAGTCCCGCCTCTTCTACACGCGCAAGCCGTGGAAGCGGGTCATCGTGATGTTCGCGGGCCCGTTCATGAACCTAATCCTGGCGGTGGCGCTGTTCCTCACCGTCCTGATGGGCTTCGGCATCTCGCAGCAGACCACCACCGTCAGCTCCGTCTCCCAGTGCGTCATCGCCCAGACCGAGAACCGCGACAACTGCGAGAAGTCCGACCCCGCCTCCCCGGCCGCGGCCGCGGGCCTGAAGGCGGGCGACGAGATCGTCTCCTTCGGCGGGGTGCGCACCGACGACTGGAACAAGCTGTCCGACCTCATCCGCGCCAACCCCGGCAAGGACGTCCCGATCGTCGTGGACCGTGACGGCGCGGAAGTCACCCTGCACGCGAAGATCGTCGCCAACCAGGTCGCCAAGAAGGACTCCAGCGGCCAGATCGTCCAGGGCGAGTTCGTCTCGGCGGGCTTCCTCGGCTTCAGCGCCGCCACCGGCATCGTCAAACAGGACTTCGGCTCCTCCGTGACCTGGATGGGAGAGCGGGTCGGCGACGCCGTCGACTCCCTCGCCGCCATCCCCAGCAAGGTCCCCGCCCTGTGGGACGCGGCCTTCGGCGACGGTGAGCGCGAGGCGGACTCACCGATGGGCGTGGTGGGCGCGGCCCGGGTGGGCGGCGAGATCTTCACCCTGGACATCCCGCCGACGCAGCAACTGGCGATGGCGTTGATGCTGGTGGCAGGCTTCAACCTCTCCCTGTTCCTCTTCAACATGCTCCCGCTGCTGCCGCTGGACGGCGGCCATATCGCGGGCGCCCTGTGGGAGTCCCTGCGCCGCAACCTGGCGAAGGTGCTGCGCCGCCCGGACCCGGGCCCGTTCGACGTGGCGAAGCTGATGCCGGTGGCCTACGTGGTGGCCGGAGTCTTCATCTGCTTCACCCTGCTCGTCCTGGTCGCGGATGTGGTTAACCCGGTGAGAATCTCCTAGCCATACGGAGTTTGTGGCGGCCTGGCATGCTGTGTTCTCTGGGGGGCCACCCCCCAGACCCCCCGGCGTGCCAGGCCGCTCTCCATTGAGTGGGTTTACGGGCGCGATGTGCCCGGGCGTTGGCAGGTGCCGTAATCTCGAAGCCTGGAGCCCGTCCTTCCGGGAACCGGACTTGATCCACGACTTGGGGTTGCACAGCAGATGACTGCGATTTCTCTCGGCATGCCGTCCGTTCCGACCAAGCTCGCCGAGCGTCGCCACAGCCGCCAGATCCAGGTCGGCTCCGTGGCCGTCGGCGGAGACGCCCCCGTGTCGGTCCAGTCGATGACCACGACCCGTACGTCCGACATCGGCTCCACCCTCCAGCAGATCGCCGAGCTCACCGCCTCCGGCTGCCAGATCGTCCGCGTGGCCTGCCCCACCCAGGACGACGCCGACGCCCTCGCCACCATCGCGCGCAAGTCGCAGATCCCGGTGATCGCGGACATCCACTTCCAGCCGAAGTACGTCTTCGCCGCCATCGAGGCGGGCTGCGCCGCGGTCCGCGTCAACCCCGGCAACATCAAGCAGTTCGACGACAAGGTCAAGGAGATCGCCAAGGCGGCGAAGGACCACGGCACCCCGATCCGCATCGGCGTGAACGCGGGCTCGCTGGACCGGCGGCTGCTCCAGAAGTACGGCAAGGCGACCCCCGAGGCCCTGGTGGAGAGCGCCCTGTGGGAAGCCTCCCTCTTCGAGGAGCACGGCTTCCGGGACATCAAGATCTCCGTCAAGCACAACGACCCGGTCGTGATGATCGAGGCATACCGTCAGCTCGCCGCCCAGAGCGACTACCCGCTCCACCTCGGCGTCACGGAGGCGGGCCCCGCGTTCCAGGGCACGATCAAGTCGGCGGTGGCGTTCGGAGCGCTTCTCTCCGAGGGCATCGGCGACACGATCCGAGTGTCCCTGAGTGCGCCCCCCGCGGAGGAGGTCAAGGTCGGCATCCAGATCCTGGAGTCGCTGAACCTCAAGGAGCGCGGCCTGGAGATCGTCTCCTGCCCGTCCTGCGGCCGCGCCCAGGTCGACGTGTACAAGCTCGCCGAAGAGGTCACCGCAGGCCTGACCGGCATGGAGGTCCCGCTCCGCGTCGCCGTCATGGGCTGCGTGGTGAACGGCCCCGGCGAGGCCCGCGAGGCCGACCTCGGCGTCGCCTCCGGCAACGGCAAGGGCCAGATCTTCGTCAAGGGCGAGGTCATCAAGACGGTCCCGGAATCCAAGATCGTCGAAACCCTCATCGAGGAGGCCATGAAGCTGGCCGAACAGATGGAGGCAGCCGGAATCGAGTCCGGCGAGCCATCGATCTCGGTGGCGGGCTGAGAAAGCCCCCCAGACCCCGACCAGGAACGTCAGGCTCGGGCTCATCTCTCGGCACCGGTCGGCTATCTCCCGGCGGTCCGGCGTCCGAGGACGGGCATGGCCCTGTCGGCGTGTACCACTCGGCCGGTCCGGTGCCCGAGGACGGGAACGGCCGTCCAGAGCCCCCTACCCACGGGTTGGGGGCGCGCCTCTCGGCGTCGGCCTGTGCAACTCAACGCACCGGCGTCTGAGGACGAGAACGGCCATCCCGAGTACCCGCCCACCCGTTGGGGGCTCACCTCTCAATGCCGGTCGGGTTTTTTCGGCCCGTCCGGTGTCTGAGGACGGGAGCAGCCGTCCCGAGCCCCCACCCACCCGCTGGGGGCGCGCCTCTCGACGTCGGTCTGTACAACTCGGCCCGTCCGGCGTCTGAGGGCGGGAGCAGCCGTCCCGAGCCCCCGCCCACCCGTTGGGGCGCGCCTCTCGACGTCGGTCTGCACAACTCGGCCCGTCCGGCGTCTGAGGGCGGGAGCAGCCGTCCCGAGCCCCCACCCACCCTCTGGGGCTCACCTCTCAGTGCCGGTCCGTGCAATCCGGCCCGTCCGGTGTCCGAGGACGAGAGCAGCCGTCCCCAGCCCCCACCCACCCGCTGGGGCTCACCTCTCAGTGCCGGTCCGCGCAATCCAGCCCGTCCGGCGTTTGAGGACGAGGCCGTTCAGGCCGAAAGCGGGGGTCTGGGGGCGGCAGCCCTCAGGGACGGTCAGCTAAACCTGCGGCCACCGAGGAACGGGCGGCCACCTCCACGGGGGCGGCGCCGCTCAGCTTCCGCAGGTACAGTGCGGAGATCAGCAGACCTTAGGGTGAGGCCCCCGCACGTGTTGACCCAGACCACCTCCCGGGTTCTCGAACCGAGCGACCTGGACGCCGCGCTCGCCGTTCTCGGCCGCGAGCCGGTCGCGAACGCCTTCGTGGCATCCCGGGTGCAGATCGCGGGCCTCGACCCGTGGCGGCTCGGCGGCGAGATGTGGGGCTGGTACGAGGACGGCATGCTGACGTCACTCTGCTACGCGGGCGCCAACCTCGTCCCGATCTGCGCCACCCCGAGGGCCGTACGGGCCTTCGCGGACCGGGCGAGAAGAGCCGGCCGCCGCTGCTCCTCCATCGTCGGCCCCGCCGAGGCCACCGCACAGCTGTGGCGCCTGCTCGAACCGAGCTGGGGCCCGGCCCGCGAAGTCCGTTCCCACCAGCCCCTCATGGTCACCGACCACCTCCCCGCCGACATCGCCCCGGATCCGTACGTCCGCCGCATCCGCAAGGACGAGATGGAGACGATCATGCCGGCGTGCGTGGCGATGTTCACCGAAGAGGTCGGCATCTCACCCATGGCCGGCGACGGCGGCCTCCTCTACCAGGCCCGGGTCGCCGAACTCGTAGGCTCCGGCCGTTCCTTCGCCCGCCTCGACCCCGACGGCAAGGTCCTCTTCAAGGCGGAGATCGGCGCCGCCACGGACCGTGCCTGCCAGATCCAGGGCGTATGGGTGGCTCCCGAGTACCGGGGGAGGGGTGTCGCGGCCCCGGGCATGGCCGCGGTCCTGCGCTACGCGCTCGCGGACGTGGCCCCGGTGGTCAGCCTGTACGTGAACGACTTCAACACCGCGGCGAGAAGGACGTACCGGCGGGTGGGTTTCACAGAGGTCGGCGCTTTCATGAGTGTCCTGTTCTGAACGCGCCCAATGGGCGCGGGGCTGTTATCGACGTGCGGCTCCGCCGCGTGGGCGTGCTCAGCCCCCACAAACCTGCACGTGACCAACGACCCGACCCCCCCCTGTAGTCTCCCCGACATGCTGCGTTTTCCCGGTCACGGCCCCCGCCACCCCGAAGACATCGTGATCGGCCCCCTGGACCTCGCCGCACGGGTGGACGAAGCGCTGGCCGTCCAAGCACTCGCCTTCGGACTCGGCTCGGACGAGGTCGCCGTACGCCGCCAGATCGTCCTGCGCCACATGACGTTCCCCGGGGCAGGAGCACTCGGCGCCACGACCGGAGGCCGCCTCATCGGGTTCGTCTACGGCATGCCCAACGACCGTACCCACTGGTGGTCCACGGTCGTAGAGCCCTACCTCCGCGCCCAGGGGCACGACGACTGGCTCGAGAACTCCTTCGTGATCACCGAGCTGCACGTCCACCCGCGCTACCAGAACCGCGGCATCGGCCGTTCCCTGATCACCACGATCACGGACAGCGTCGACGAACCCCGCTCGATCCTCTCCGCGATCGACACCGACAGCCCCGCTCGCGGCCTCTACCACTCCCTCGGCTACCAGGACCTGGCCCGCCAGGTCCTGTTCCCGAGCGCTCCGAAGCCGTACGCCGTGATGGGCGCCCCCTTGCCGCTCCGGCGCCGCTAACCGATTTCCACCGTCCCGTACCCCCCGGCTAACCTCCTGCCATCACCCTTACGCAGCAGGAGTACGAGACACATGGCGAACGCACCGGTCCAACGCATGTCCCAGTTGATGGCGAAGACGCTGCGTGACGACCCGGCGGACGCCGAGGTCCTCAGCCACAAGCTGCTCGTCCGCGCCGGCTACGTCCGCCGCACCGCCGCCGGCATCTGGTCCTGGCTGCCCCTCGGCAAGAAGGTCCTCGCCAACGTCGAGCGCGTCGTCCGCGAGGAGATGGACGCGATCGGCGCCCAGGAGGTACTGCTTCCCGCGCTGCTGCCGCGTGAGCCGTACGACGCGACGGGCCGCTGGGACGAGTACGGCCCCGAACTCTTCCGCCTCCAGGACCGCAAGGGCGGCGACTACCTCCTCGGCCCGACCCACGAGGAGATCTTCACCCTGCTGGTGAAGGACCAGGCGTCCTCCTACAAGGACCTGCCGGTGATCCTCTACCAGATCCAGCACAAGTACCGTGACGAGGCCCGCCCCCGCGCCGGCATCCTGCGCGGCCGTGAGTTCCTGATGAAGGACTCCTACTCCTTCGACACGGAGGACGAGGGCCTGGCCCAGTCGTACGCCCTGCACCGCCAGGCGTACCAGAAGGTCTTCGAGCGTCTCGGCCTCGACTACCGCATCTGCGCCGCCACCGCGGGCGCGATGGGCGGCTCGAAGTCGGAGGAGTTCCTCGCCCCCGCCGAGGCCGGCGAGGACACCTTCGCTGACTGCCCGAACTGCGACTTCGCGGCCAACACCGAGGCGATCACGTACGAGCTGAAGCCGGTGGACGCCGCAGGCGTGCCCGCCCTCGAAGAGATCCCCACCCCGGACACCCCGACCATCGAGACCCTCGCCGCCTCCCTCGGCGTCCCGGCCTCCGCGACCCTGAAGAACCTGCTCGTGAAGGTCGACGGCGAGATCGTCGCCGTCGGCGTGCCCGGTGACCGCGAGGTCGACATGGGCAAGGTCGAGGCGCACTTCGCCCCGGCCGTCGTCGAGATGGTCACCGAGGCGGACTTCGCCGGCCGCCCCGACCTGGTCCGCGGCTACGTCGGCCCGCAGGGCCTGGGCGAGAAGGTGAAGTACCTCGCCGACCCGCGCGTGGCCCCCGGCACGTCCTGGATCACGGGTGCCAACAAGGAGGGCATGCACGCGAAGAACGTGGTCGCGGGCCGTGACTTCGAGGTCGGCGAGTACGTGGACGTCGTGGTCGTCCAGGAGGGCGACCCCTGCCCGAAGTGCGGCACCGGCCTCAAGCTCGACCGCGCCATCGAGATCGGCCACATCTTCCAGCTGGGCCGCAAGTACGCCGACGCCCTCAAGCTCGACGTCCTCGGTCGGCACGGCAAGCCCGTCCGCGTCACCATGGGCTCGTACGGCATCGGCGTCTCCCGCGCCGTCGCGGCCCTCGCCGAGCAGACCGCCGACGACAAGGGCCTGTGCTGGCCGCAGGAGGTCGCCCCCGCCGACGTGCACGTGGTCGCCGCGGGCAAGGCCCTCCAGACCGAACTGGCCCTCGACGTCTCCCAGAAGCTGGCGGCAGCCGGTCTGCGCGTCCTGGTCGACGACCGGGCGGGTGTGTCCCCGGGCGTGAAGTTCACGGACTCCGAGCTGATCGGCGTACCGCAGATCCTGGTCGCGGGCCGCCGCTCCGCCGAGGGCGTCCTCGAACTCAAGGACCGGAGGACCGGCGAGCGCGAGGAGCTGACGGTCGACGAGGCGATCGCCCGCCTGAGCGCGTAGCGGGAACGCAGCGAAGGAACGTAAAGGAACCCCTCAGAAAGTTCTCCGGGGGCCTATAGGAGCCTCACAGACTTCTCTCAGGCCGTTCCTCGACCGTATGACGTGACACAGCGTCACTACGGAGGGGAACGGTCATGACGGTCAGGGAGAGGCGAGCCACCGCCGCGGTCCGCAGAGGCACGCGACGCGTGGCGGCGGCGACCGCCGCGGTGACACTGGCGGCGGCAGCCGGAGTGTTCGCACTCATCGGCACGATGCAGGCGGACACCGCCGACACGACGGCGAGCGACAGCACGGGGTCGAGCAGCTCCAGCAGCGCCACGAGCGGCGGTACGGACACGTCGTCCAGCGCTACGGACTCCTCGACGTCGGACAGCTCCACGGACTCCTCCACGTCGAGCAGTTCCTCGTCCTCCGGCCTGACCTCCGGCAGCGGTGACTCCGCCGACTCCACCTCGGGGGCGTCGTGATGAGCACACCCCTGCGTACGACCGCCGCCGCCGACTGGCATGCCCTCGGCACCAGCGTCCGGCTGGTCGTCACCGACCCGGCGCTGCTGGACTCCTGCAACCTGCTGCTGGCCCGCCATCTGGCCGAGGTGGACACGGCGTGCAGCCGCTTCCGCACGGACTCCGAACTCTCCGCCCTCGACGACGCGGCAGGCCGCCCCGTCCGGGTCAGCCCGCTGCTCGCGGAGGCCCTCTCCGTGGCGCTGCACGCGGCCGAGGCGACGGACGGTGCGGTCGACCCGACGGTCGGTTCGGCGCTGGAAACGATCGGCTACGACCGCGACTTCACCCTTGTCCGGGAGGACGACCGTCCGGTCCGCCTGACCGTCAGGCGGGCTCCCGGCTGGCGCCGGCTGAACCTGGACCGCGAGACCGGCACGGTCACCGTCCCGCCCGGTGTCCGCCTGGACCTGGGGGCCACGGCCAAGGCCTGGGCCGCCGACCGGGCCGCCAAGACGCTGGCCCGGGCCGCGGACTGCGGCGTGCTGGTGAGCCTGGGCGGTGACACGGCCGTCGCGGGCGAACCCCCGGCGGGCGGCTGGCAGATCCGCGTCCAGGACATCACGGGCCGGGTCGAGGAAACGCCCGCGCAGGGCTCGTACACCACCGTCGGCCTGCACAGCGGAGGCCTGGCCACCTCCGGCACGACGGCCCGCACCTGGCGCCGCGGCGGACACGCCCTCCACCACATCATCGACCCACGCACCTGCCTGCCCGTCCGCACACCTTGGCGCACGGTCACGGTCGCCGCGGAGACCTGCGCCGACGCCAACGCGGCGAGCACCGCGGCGCTGGTGAAGGGCGCGGGCGCGGAGCGGTGGCTGACGAGGCAGGGACTGCCGGCGCGCCTGGTGAGCCAGGAGGGCCTGATCGTCACAACGCCGGGCTGGCCGACCAACCCAGGGGCGCGGGGAACTGCGCGACCAGCCCCCACCGGGGGGATAGCCGCATGACCTCCGAAACCCTCTGGTACGCAAACCGAGCCACCGGTGCCGTCTGCCTGGTCCTGTTCACCGTCGTCGTCCTGCTCGGCATCGCCGTACGCCTGCGCGCAAGGATTCCCGGCCTGCCCAGATTCGGCACGGTCACCCTCCACCGCACTCTCTCCCTCTCCGCCCTCGTCTTCCTGGCTCTCCACATCTCCACCGCGGCAGTCGACGGCTACGTCAACATCACGGCCGCTGACGTCCTCGTCCCCTTCGTCTCCGACTACCAGCCCCTGTGGCTCGGCCTCGGCACGGTCGCCCTCGACCTGATGCTCGCGGTCCTGGTCACCAGCCTGCTGAGGGAACGCATAGGGCACCGTGTCTGGCGCGGAGCGCACTGGCTGGCGTACGCCTCCTGGCCGTTCGCCCTGATCCACGGCATCGGCATCGGCACGGACACCGGCACCGACTGGATGACCTGGCTCACCGTCTCCTGCGTGGCCGCGATGGTCCTCGCCGTCGGGACCCGCGTGGCGCACTCCGCCCGCGCCGCCCGCCGCACCCCCGCCGCCCTCCTCCGCACGGCCGAAGGAGCCCGACCGTGACCATGACCACCACCGACCTCTACATGCCCCCGAGGCTGCTCGCCCCGGGCGGCACCCCTGCCGACTTCCGCACTCACGAGCAGCGTTACGGCTCCCTGCCGTACGGCGATCCGGCCGGCCTCCTGCGGACCGTCGCCGAGTCCGGCCTCACTGGCCGCGGCGGAGCCGCCTTCCCGACGTACCGCAAGCTGGTCTCGGTCGCCGAGGCCGGACGACGCGGCGGCCGCGCGCCCGTCGTGATCGCCAACGGCGCGGAGGGCGAGCCCGCGAGCCGCAAGGACAAGACGCTGCTGCGCCTGTCACCCCACCTCGTCCTGGACGGACTCCAGGTGGCCGCCGCCGCGGTCGGCGCGGGGGAGGCCCACCTGGCGGTCGAGGACGGCGCGTCCTATCTGGAGTCGGCGCTCGCCCACCGGCACGACCCGCTGAACGTCCGGATCATCAGGCTCCCCGCGGGCTTCCTGTCCGGCCAGTCCTCGGCCCTCGCCCAGTACGTCGACGGGGGCGCCGCGCTCCCCTCGTACCAGCGCAGGCCGGTCCGCGAACGCGGCGTGCGCCGCGCCCCGACCCTCGTGCAGAACGTCGAGACCCTGGCCCACCTCGCGCTCATCGCCCGCTACGGCGCCGACTGGTTCCGCTCCGCCGGCACCCCGGCCCAACCGGGCAGCGCCCTGTGCACGGTGCACGCGCCCGGACATGAAGTCCGCGTCATCGAGGCCCCGTTCGGCATACCACTGGGCCGCCTGCTGCCCCTGAACGGTATGCAGGCCGTCCTCCTCGGCGGCTACCACGGCACCTGGATCCCGGCCGCCGAAGCCGCTCAACTCCGCCTGGACGCCGCCACCTTGGGCGCAGGCGTCCTCGCCGCACTCCCCGCCGACCACTGCGGCCTCACCGAGACCGCCCGCGTCCTGCGCTACCTGGCCGCGCAGTCGGCCGGCCAGTGCGGCCCCTGCCTCAACGGCCTCCCCCGCATCGCCGCCGCCTTCACCACGCTGGCCACCCCCGGCCCCCAGGGCACCACCCGCGCCGACATCACCCGCTGGTCCGGCCTCGTCGAGGGCCGCGGCGCCTGCCACCACCCCGACGGCACCGTCCGCCTGGTCCGCAGCGCGCTGACCACGTTCACGGCCGACCTGGACGCTCACGCCCAGGGCTTCTGCACGGCTGAGGAGCACTGACATGGACCAGCACATCGACATCGACTGGACATCCTGCAAGGCCCACGGCCTGTGCGCGGAACTCCTACCGGACCACATCACGCTGGACGAGTGGGGCTACCCACAGTTGGACGGCACTCCAGTGCCGGCCCGCACGGTAAAGCGGGCGCGCAGGGCAGCGGCAGACTGCCCGGCCCTGGCGCTCAAACTCAGGCCCAGTTGACGCGCCCCAAAGGGGCGCGGGGAACTGCGCGACCAGCCCCCACGCACCCGCAGACAAAACACAACCCCTCAAAGCCACCCGGCAAACTCGAGCAACAGCTCCGCATCCTTCGGCCGCCCCACCCGAAGCGCCCGTACCCCGGACTCCACCGCCCGGAACAACGTCCACCCCCGCAACCGCTCCTGATCCACATCCAACGACTCCGCAAGCCGCTTGACCCGCCGCCGGGTGATCGAGGCCCCGGACGGCGAGGCAATCAGATCCTCCACCCGATCCCGCACCAGCCGAGCCAGATCGAACGCACACTCCCCCACCACGGGATCGGGCCCCACCGCCAGCCAAGGCGACCGATCACCCGCCAGCACCTTGCTCTGCCGAAACGTCCCATGCAGCAATCGCCGCTCAGGCGGCGCAGCCACCAGCTCCTCGCGCGCTTCGAGAGCCGCGCTCACCAGCGCCGCCACCTCCGCGGACGCGCCCCGCATCGCCGCGGCCTGCCGCCCGGTCCGCTCGGCCACGGTCTCGAAGGAAAACTCGCCTGGCGGCTCCACCCACAGCCGCCGCAACGTCCCCGCCGCCTCCAGCAGCGCCTTCGCCTCCGGCAACGACCGCACCGACACATCCGGATGCAGCCGCTCCAGCAGCAACACACCCTCACCGGGCGACTCTTCAAGAACCTGTACGGCGCCCCGCCCGCCCCAGTGGGCGAGTGCGGCCCGCTCGCTCTCCGGACGGGCCCGGGACGGGGCCAGCTTCAGCACGGCGGGAGTCCCGTCAGGGCGCCGCACCAGCACGACCAGGCTGCTGCGCCCGCCGGGCACCTGCACCCGCTCCACGGTCAACTCGCGTAGCGCGACGGCCTGCTGCGCCGCCTGCGGCAGCTTCTCCAGCCAGTCGTCACCGTCCGGTGCCGTCTCACCGAGCGCCCTGACCAGACGCCGCGGCGGTTCGAAAGCCATACGCGAGCATCTCCCTTCCAGTACGAGGCGTCACGCGGTCGGCGAAGCCGACGCGGCGGCGGTCCGCTCGGCGAGCCCAGGGAAGGCTACGCTCTCGCCGCGCCAGCGCACCGCCCGCACCGCCGCTTCCCGCAGCGCCTCGGCGGCCGTCCGCCGTCGCTCGCCGTCGGTGGCCCGCACCAGGTCGGAGTAGACCCCGGCCACCCGGTCCTCCAGTTCGGTGGCGAGCCGGACGGCGGCCGTGGAGTCCGGCACCGCGAAGGGCAGTGCGTAGCCCGCGGCCGCGGACACCGGCGTCCCGCCCAGGTCCCGTACCGCGCGCGCCAGCGCGTCCCGCCGGGCCCGGTGGGCGTCGTAGGCCGCCTTGGCCTCCGTACGACGTTCTTCGCCGATCCGTCCGCCGACGACGCCGTAGCCGTACACGGCGGCATGCTCGGCCGCCAGTGCCGCCTGGAGCGCCTTCAGGTCCCCGTCCTTGGCCTCGCTCACTTGTCACCCTCCGTCAGCAGATATGCGTGCGCAGCCCCGGCCGCCGCCACGGATGCCAGCACCCGCGCCAGCTCGCCGGGCATGTCCAGCAGCGTCTCGGTCCGCCGGTCCGCGAGCGCCCGTTCGGCGGCGGCCAGTTCGGCGAGGGCGGTCTTGTCGGCGCCGGGTTCGGTGGCGACGGGGGACTCCGAAGCGGACGGCGAGGAGGCGGACGGCGAGGCCGTCTTCGACGGCGTCCCGCCGAACGCCTCCGCATGCCGCGCCGCCTCCGTGCGCAGCGGCCGCAGCCGCTCCGCCAGCGCCGGATGTACGGCGATGACGGCGTCGTACCGCGCCACCATCCCCTCGCTGTCACGGGCCGCACGCGCGCGTGCCCGGTCGGCGGCCGACGGACTGCCGCCGGTGCCGTCGGCGTCGGACTCGGCGGAGCAGCCCACGAGCAGGGCGGTGCCTGCGACGGCGGCGAACAGGCTCCTTCTGCGCGGCCCCGAGGGGGTGCGCGGCGGCAGGGGGAACGACATGGCAGACGTCCTCGGGGGCTCGTACGAAGGGGGAGGGCAGCACGCCCGTGATCACGGTACCCGCGCATACGTCCGATACCACTCACCGGCACCCGGCCGAGTTCAGGTGGACGGCAACACCCCCCGTGACCGGATACCCTTTGACCAGACACGCGACCTAACCACAACAGCACACGCGGCCGAGGAGTCACCCGGATGAGCACCACCCAGAGCGAGAGGCTGCGAGAACTGCTCGAACCGCTCGTCGCCTCCCAGGGCCTGGATCTCGAAGAGATCGCAGTGGACTCGGTCGGACGCAAGCGGGTGCTGCGCGTGGTCGTCGACTCCGACGAAGGTGCCGATCTGGACGCGATCGCCGATGTGAGCCGCGCGCTCTCGGCGAAACTCGACGAGACGGACGCGATGGGCCAGGGGGAGTACACCCTCGAGGTCGGAACCCCCGGTGCCGAGCGTGAACTCAGCGAACACCGTCACTACGTACGCGCCGTCGACCGGCTGGTGAAGTTCCAACTCGCCGAAGGCGGGGAACTGGTGGCCAGAATCCTGATCGTGGACGACGAGGGCATGGACCTCGAAGTACCCGGCGTGAAGGGCCGCAAGGCCACCACCCGCCGGCTCGCCTTCGCCGACATCGCCAAGTCCCGGGTGCAGGTGGAGTTCAACCGCAAGGACAAGCAGGACGAGAAGGACATGAAGGAAGAGGAGGAGGCGTAGCCGTGGACATCGACATGAGTGCCCTGCGGGGCTTGGTACGGGAGAAGGAGATCTCCTTCGACCTGCTGGTCGAGGCGATCGAGTCGGCCCTCCTCATCGCCTACCACCGCACCGAGGGAAGCCGCCGCCACGCGCGCGTGGAGCTCAACCGGGAGACCGGGCATGTGACCGTGTGGGCGAAGGAGGACCCGGAGGACATCGAGGAGGGCCAGGAGCCCCGCGAGTTCGACGACACCCCGTCCGGGTTCGGCCGTATCGCCGCCACCACCGCCAAGCAGGTCATCCTCCAGCGGCTGCGCGACGCGGAGGACGACGCCACACTCGGCGAGTACGCCGGCCGTGAGGGCGACATCGTCACCGGGGTCGTCCAGCAGGGCCGGGACCCGAAGAACGTCCTCGTCGACATCGGCAAGCTGGAGGCCATCCTGCCGGTGCAGGAGCAGGTCCCCGGCGAGACCTACCCGCACGGCCTGCGGCTGCGCTCGTACGTGGTCCGCGTGGCCAAGGGCGTCCGCGGCCCCTCCGTCACCCTCTCCCGCACACATCCCAATCTGGTGAAGAAACTCTTCGCCATGGAGGTTCCGGAGATCGCCGACGGGTCCGTCGAGATCGCCGCGATCGCGCGTGAGGCCGGTCACCGCAGCAAGATCGCCGTCCGGTCCACCCGGAGCGGTCTGAACGCCAAGGGTGCCTGCATCGGCCCCATGGGCGGCCGGGTGCGCGCGGTGATGGGCGAGCTGAACGGTGAGAAGATCGACATCGTCGACTGGTCGGACGACCCGGCCGAGATGGTGGCGAACGCGCTGTCCCCGGCCCGGGTCTCCAAGGTGGAGGTCGTCGACCTGGCTGCCCGCTCCGCGCGCGTGACCGTGCCCGACTACCAGCTGTCGCTGGCGATCGGCAAGGAAGGGCAGAACGCCCGGCTCGCGGCCCGGCTCACCGGCTGGCGGATCGACATCCGCCCGGACACCGAGCAGCCGTCCGAGCAGGGCGGGGAATAGATCCAGGCCGCCCATGGTTCGGATCACGACAGTTGTATGCGCGGAACTGTTCGATTCTTGCCCCAAAGGGGTGAGGTCGCCACGGGGAGGTAGACTTAGCAGTGTCTGGCCGGACGCCTGCCCGCGCATGCCCTGAGCGCACCTGTGTGGGGTGCAGGCAGCGAGCGGCCAAGAAGGATCTGCTGCGCATCGTGGCGGTCGAGGGTGAATGCGTCCCCGATCATCGCGGTACGCTGCCCGGCCGGGGTGCGTATGTGCATCCCGCCCTGGTCTGTCTCGACCTGGCGGTACGCCGCCGGGCGTTCACGCGGGCGCTGCGCGCCCCGGGAGCGCTCGACACAAAGGCGTTGCGCTTCTATGTCGAGCAGGCAACACCGTAAGAGCGAGTCGTACGGAACCTCCGTGCGGCCCGGTATTCCGCGAGTTGGAAGTAGGTCGAGATTGCGATGAGCACTCGATGAGCACGCGATGAGTACGCCCATGAAGTAGCGACGGTCCGGACGCACCCGGACCTAAAAGGAGCGAAGTGGCTAAGGTCCGGGTATACGAACTCGCCAAGGAGTTCGGGGTTGAGAGCAAGGTCGTCATGGCCAAGCTCCAGGAACTCGGTGAATTCGTCCGTTCGGCGTCTTCGACCATCGAAGCGCCCGTCGTCCGTAAGTTGACGGACGCCCTCCAGCAGGGCAACGGAGGCGGCAAGCCCGCCTCCGCGCGTAAGGCTGCCCCGGCCAAGCCGGGCGCCCCCTCTCCGGCGCAGGCTGCCCGTCCGGCCGCCCCGCGCCCGCCGGCCCCCAAGCCGGCCGCCGCCGAGACTCCCGCTGCGGCTCCCGCCGCTCCGGCGGCTCCCGGCCCCCGTCCCACCCCGGGCCCGAAGCCCGCGCCGCGGCCCGCCCCGGCGTCCCCGGCTCCGACCGCGCCCGAGTTCACGGCACCTCCGGCGGCTCCTGCCGCCCCGGCTGCCGCATCCGGCTCCGGTTCCGGCTCCGGTTCTGGCTCCGGCTCCGGCGCCCGTCCGGGCGCCCCGCGTCCGGCCGGCCAGGCTCCGCGTCCGGGCGCCCGTCCGAGCGGTCCCGGCCAGGGCCGTGGCGACCGTGGTGACCGCGGCGACCGTCCCGGTGGCGCTCCGCGTCAGGGTGGCGGCGCCCCGCGTCCCGGTGCCCGTCCGGCCGGTCCCCGTCCGGGCAACAACCCGTTCACCTCTGGTGGCTCCACCGGTATGGCGCGCCCGCAGGCGCCCCGTCCGGGCGGCGCCCCGCGTCCCGGCGGCCCCGGTGGTGCCCCTGGTGGCGCTCCGCGTCCGCAGGGCGCCGACCGTGGCGGTCCCCGCCCCCAGGGCGCCTCGGGCGGTCCCCGTCCGCAGGCTCCGGGCGGCGCGCGTCCGAGCCCGGGCGGCATGCCCCGTCCGCAGGGCGGCGGTCCCCGTCCCGGCGGCGGTGGCCCCGGCGGCCCGCGTCCCAACCCCGGCATGATGCCGCAGCGTCCTGCTGCCAGCCCGCGTCCCGGTGGCGGTGGCCCCGGCCGCGGTCCTGGTGGCGGTGGCGGCGGTCGTCCCGGTGGCGGTGGCGGTGGCGGCGGTCGTCCCGGAGGCGGCGGCGGCTTCGCCGGTCGTCCCGGTGGCGGCGGTGGCGGCGGCTTCGCCGGTCGTCCCGGCGGTCCCGGTGGCGGTGGCGGCGGTTTCGCCGGTCGTCCGGGTGCCCCCGCCGGTGGCGGTGGCGGTCGTCCCGGCTTCGGCGGTCGTCCCGGCGGTCCCGGTGGCCGTGGTGGCACGCAGGGCGCCTTCGGTCGTCCCGGCGGTCCCGCGCGTCGCGGTCGCAAGTCGAAGCGGCAGAGGCGCCAGGAGTACGAGGCCATGCAGGCCCCGTCGGTCGGCGGTGTGATGCTGCCTCGCGGCAACGGCGAAGCCATTCGCCTGTCGCGCGGTGCCTCCCTCACCGACTTCGCGGAGAAGATCAACGCCAACCCGGCGTCGCTCGTCGCGGTCATGATGAACCTCGGCGAGATGGTCACGGCCACGCAGTCCGTCTCCGACGAGACGCTGGAGCTCCTCGCCGGCGAGATGAACTACACGGTTCAGATCGTCAGCCCCGAGGAGGAGGACCGCGAGCTGCTCGAGTCCTTCGACATCGAGTTCGGCGAGGACGAGGGCGGCGAGGAAGACCTCGTGGTCCGTCCTCCGGTCGTCACCGTCATGGGTCACGTCGACCACGGTAAGACCCGCCTCCTCGACGCCATCCGCAAGACGAACGTCATCGCGGGCGAGGCCGGCGGCATCACCCAGCACATCGGTGCCTACCAGGTCGCCACCGAGGTCAACGAAGAAGAGCGCAAGATCACCTTCATCGACACCCCGGGTCACGAGGCGTTCACGGCCATGCGTGCCCGTGGTGCCCGGTCGACCGACATCGCGATCCTGGTCGTCGCGGCCAACGACGGCGTCATGCCGCAGACGGTCGAGGCGCTCAACCACGCCAAGGCGGCCGACGTCCCGATCGTCGTCGCGGTCAACAAGATCGACGTCGAGGGCGCCGACCCGACCAAGGTGCGCGGCCAGCTCACCGAATACGGGCTGGTGGCCGAGGAGTACGGCGGCGAGACCATGTTCGTCGACATCTCCGCGAAGCAGGGTCTGAACATCGACTCCCTGCTGGAGGCCGTGATCCTGACCGCGGACGCCTCGCTCGACCTGCGGGCCAACCCGCACCAGGACGCGCAGGGCATCTCGATCGAGTCCCGTCTCGACAAGGGCCGCGGTGCCGTCTCCACGGTCCTCGTTCAGCGAGGCACCCTGCGGGTCGGCGACACGATGGTCGTGGGCGACGCCTACGGCCGAGTCCGCGCGATGCTCGACGACAACGGCAGCAACGTCGCCGAGGCGGGCCCGTCGACGCCGGTCCAGGTCCTGGGCCTGACCAACGTCCCGGGTGCGGGCGACAACTTCCTGGTGGTGGACGAGGACCGTACGGCCCGTCAGATCGCCGAGAAGCGTGCCGCCCGTGAGCGCAACGCGGCCTTCGCCAAGCGCACGCGCCGTGTCTCGCTCGAGGACCTGGACAAGGTGCTCAAGGCCGGCGAGGTCCAGCAGCTGAACCTGATCATCAAGGGTGACGCTTCTGGTTCCGTCGAGGCCCTCGAGTCCTCCCTGCTCCAGCTGGACGTCGGCGAAGAGGTCGACATCCGCGTCCTGCACCGCGGCGTCGGTGCGGTCACGGAGTCGGACATCGACCTGGCGATGGGCTCGGACGCCATCGTGATCGGCTTCAACGTCCGCGCGGCAGGCCGTGCGGCGCAGATGGCCGAGCGCGAGGGCGTGGACGTCCGCTACTACTCGGTCATCTACCAGGCGATCGAGGAGATCGAGGCGGCCCTCAAGGGCATGCTCAAGCCGGAGTACGAAGAGGTCGAGCTCGGTACGGCGGAGATCCGCGAGGTCTTCAAGTCGTCCAAGCTGGGCAACATCGCGGGTGTTCTCATCCGCTCCGGCGAGGTCAAGCGCAACACCAAGGCGCGCCTCGTCCGCGACGGCAAGGTCATCGCGGAGAGCCTCAACATCGAGGGGCTGCGTCGCTTCAAGGACGACGTCACCGAGATCCGCGAAGGGTTCGAGGGCGGTATCAACCTCGGCAACTTCAACGACATCAAGGTCGACGACGTCATCGCGACGTACGAGATGCGCGAGAAGCCGCGGGTGTAATGCCGACGGTTAGTGCTGGCCGGCGGGACTTCGGTCCCGCCGGCCAGCACATTGTGTCGCCGGGCCCGGCCGCGCCCCTCAAGGGGCGCGGGGAACTGCGCGACAAGCCACAGCGAACCCGCACTCGCACGACAAGAGCCATCCGTACGGCGACTATGCGGGAGCCGGGCGCAGCCCAGGCAAAACCCGGTCGAGCCCCCAGCAAGGGCACGGTACCGTTCTTGATGTCCCCGCCCACCAGATGGCGGGGCCATCGATCCCGTACCGGCGGGTGAACCGGTTACACACATGTATGTGGGGACGCTCTCCTTCGACCTGCTTCTCGGCGACATACGGTCGCTGAAGGAGAAGCGCTCCGTCGTCCGGCCGATCGTCGCAGAGCTACAGCGGAAGTACTCCGTGAGCGCGGCCGAGGTGGATCACATGGACCTTCATCGCCGGGCCGGGATCGGCCTCGCGATGGTGTCCGGCGACACGGGGCATCTGACCGACGTACTGGACCGGTGCGAGCGGCTGGTCGCCGGATGCCCCGAAGTGGAGCTGCTGTCGGTAAGACGCCGGCTCCACGGCGACGACGACTGACCGAAGAACAAGACAGGAAAGAACGGGAGACGGACCAGTGGCCGACAACGCGCGCGCCAAGAGGCTGGCGGACCTCATCCGAGAGGTGGTGGCCCAGAAGCTGCAGCGTGGGATCAAGGACCCGCGGCTCGGCTCGCACGTCACCATCACGGACACCCGGGTGACGGGCGACCTGCGGGAGGCGACCGTCTTCTACACCGTGTACGGCGACGACGAGGAGCGGGCTGCCGCGGCAGCCGGTCTGGAGAGCGCCAAGGGCATCCTGCGCTCCGCGGTGGGCGCGGCGGCGGGCGTGAAGTTCACGCCGACCCTCGCCTTCGTCGCGGACGCCCTCCCGGACACCGCCAAGAACATCGAGGACCTCCTCGACAAGGCGCGTGCCTCCGACGCGAAGGTGCGCGAGGTGTCCGCGGGAGCGGCGTACGCCGGTGACGCGGACCCGTACAAGAAGCCGGAAGACGACGAGGACGACGCCTCCGAATGACGCAGAAACACCAGACGCCCGACGGGCTTGTCATCGTCGACAAGCCGTCGGGCTTCACTTCGCACGACGTAGTCGCCAAGATGCGCGGCATCGCGCGCACGCGACGCGTCGGGCATGCGGGCACTCTCGACCCCATGGCGACGGGCGTCCTCGTCCTGGGCGTCGAGAAGGCCACCAAGCTTCTCGGCCACCTCGCGCTGACCGAGAAGGAGTACCTGGGCACGATCCGCCTCGGGCAGACCACCCTCACCGACGACGCCGAGGGCGAGATCACGAGGTCGGCCGACGCCTCGAAGGTCGCCCGGGACGCCGTCGACGCCGGGATCGCCAAGCTGAGCGGCGACATCATGCAGGTGCCGTCCAAGGTCAGCGCCATCAAGATCGACGGCGTACGGTCCTACAAGCGGGCCCGGGACGGCGAGGACTTCGAGATCCCGGCCAGGCCGGTCACCATCTCCTCCTTCGCGGTGTACGACGTCCGGGACGCCGTCGCCGAGGACGGCACCGCCGTGCTCGACCTGGTCGTCTCGGTGGTCTGCTCGTCCGGCACCTACATCCGGGCGCTCGCCCGTGACCTGGGCGCCGACCTGGGCGTCGGCGGACACCTCACCGCGCTGCGCCGGACGCGCGTCGGACCGTACAAGCTCGATTCGGCCCGCACCCTGGACCAGCTCCAGGAGGAGCTGACCGTGATGCCGATCGCCGAGGCCGCCACGGCCGCGTTCCCGCACTGGGACGTGGACGCCCGACGGGCCCGGCTGCTGACGAACGGCGTGCGGCTGGAGATGCCCGACGAGTACACCGGCAGGGGCGCCGTGGCCGTGTTCGACCCCGACGGCCGTTTCCTGGCGCTCGTCGAGGAGGAGAAGGGCAAGGCGAAGAGCCTCGCGGTCTTCGCCTGAGCAGCCCTTGAGGAGCCCGTTTTCCCGTCGCTGCCCGCGGAGCGGCGGGCACGGGGGCGTACTCTGCCCGCCGCTCCACGGTCCCCCTCGGTTCCCCCACCCCTAGGGTGTATCCAGCGACCCCGTTCTATTCACCCGTCCGGGCAGGCGCTCGGAGTGAACCGAGGGAGCGGAAGGGGGCGCGTTCGCGGCGCGATCTGTCCCGCTGATCACCTTTTGCCTACGGTCGAATACGAACACGGGTATAGGGCGGGGAGGTTCGACCATGGCGGGACGGGGTCCGCGGAGCGGGCGCGGCGAAGTCCTCGTCCGCATCAAGGACTTGGCGGGGCGCCCGCGCGGCACCGGATTCGTCGCCGACCACCGGGGCACGGTCGTCACCAGCCACGAAGCCGTGGATGGCCTGTCCCGGCTCGTGCTGTACGGCGCCGATGACCGCACCTGCCTGGTGACCGCCGACGCGGTGACCCCGCTGCCCGCCCTGAACCTCGCCCTCGTACGCACCGAGGGGCTCGGCGTGGACCCGCTGCCCATCACGGTCCGGGACAGGGCCGAGACCGGCAGGTACGTCCGGCTGCCCGCGGGTTGCTGGCGTGAGGCCCGCGTCCTCGATGTGACCACCGTGACGTACACGGCCACCGACCGCTTCCATCTCCTCGACGGCGCACTGGAGTTGGCGATCGGCACCGCGGGCCGCGACGCGCTCCGGCTGGGTGGGGGAGCGGCGGGTGGTCCGGTCCTGGACACCGCTACAGGCGCCGTCCTGGGCATCCTGGGTACGGCACTCCAGTCCGGGCACCGCGACGTGGGCTTCGCGGTGCCCCTGCCCCGCACCGACGACGGCCCACTCGCGGACCTGCTGGCCCGGAACGCGGAGACGGTGCCCGCCTACGGCGCCGACCTCAACCTCGCCGGGGTACTGGAACTCACGGCCACGTCGGTCGGGCAGGACGGTCCGCCTCCGCCGGGTGCGGTCGAGCCGGTCGAACGGGTGGCTGCGGCAAGGGAGTTCGCCGAGTTCACGCAGGCCTCGGCGTCCCTCCTCGCTCTGGTCGGTCCGCCGGGCAGCGGCCGTACGACGGAGCTGGCGTCGCTGGCCGCCCGCCGCCACCGGGGCCCGCAACCGGCCCCCACGCTGTGGCTGCGCGGAGCCGACCTGGAACCCGAGGACACCTCGATCGCGGACGCGGCCGGCCGTGCGCTGGACCGGGCGGTCCGAATCGTCACTCCGGAGCGCCTCACTCCGGAAGGCCTCACTCCGGAAGGCCTCTCCCACGTGGCCCGAGACGCCGGCCGCCCTCTGCTCCTCCTCCTTGACAGCCCGGAGGAGATGCCGTCGGCTCTGGCTCACCGACTCCCTGAGTGGACAGCGGGGACAGCGGCGTGGCTGCGGGAGACGGGGGCGAGGCTGGTGCTGGCGTGCCGGGAGGAGTACTGGGAGGAGGCGGGAGCCGGCTTTCCGGGAGACCTGCTGCACCAATCAGCCCGCCGGGCTCCTGATGCCGGCCCCCACCTGCCCCCCTGCGTCCGCCTAGGCGACCTCACCGCCGACGAGGCGGCCCAGGCCCGCGCCCGCTACGCCATCCCCGAAGGCACCCTCACCACCCCCGACGCCCGCCACCCCCTCACCCTCCGCCTCCTCTCCGAGGTCCAGGCCGCCCTCCCGGAGCCCCTCGACGTCGCCCTCGACCGCCATGACGTCTTCGCGGCCCACCTCGACCTGACGTGCCTCCGCATCGCCGTCCGCCTCGCCGCCGAGAACGACCTGCGCGGCACCGCCGTGCGAAGGCTCGCCGCAAAGGTCTCCGGACAGATCCACGAGGCCGCCCGCCGCAGCCTCGGCCCCGGCCAGGGCGAACTGGACAGGGAGTCGTTCGAGGAACTGTTCCCCCGGGGCCCCGCCCCCGCAGGGCCCGGCACCGACTGGGCATCCGCCGTCCTCACCGAGGGCCTCCTCGTCCCCGCCGGCACCGGCTACCGCTTCGCCCACGAAGAACTCGCCGACTGGATCCAGGGCATGCACCTCGACCTGGACGAAGCCCTGCACACGCTAGTCACGCATCCGCAGGACCCGCACCACCGCATCGGCCCGGTCGTCCAGGCCCTGCTCCTCCTCGCCCGCCAGCAGGGCACCCCCGAACTCGCCGCCCGCCTCCAGGAGTTGGTCGACGCCTTGGACACCGACCCACACTCCTGGTGGGCCGCCCGCCTCCTCACCGAGGTTCTGCCCCGGGTACCCGACGCAACGCCGTACACAGGCGTACTGCGGCTGCTCGCCGACCGGTTGGTGGCATGGCGGCACCAACGCCCCGCACTTCCAGGAGAGTTCGGCCCGGCCTTCTGGACCGCCCTTCCCCTGCCCGAGGTCACCCGCTTCGACCTCCTCCGCCGACTGCTCCTCGCCGACCCTGCCCCGGACGACACCGACGGCCCCCGCTACCTCGACGCCGCCGCACAACTGCTCGCCGCCGACCCCACCGCCGTACAACCGCATCTCACCCGCTGGTTCGACGACGAGCGGCCGCTGCCCGCCACCCCGCACGCGACCGTCGCGAAGGCCGCGCAGGCGCTGCTGCACACGCACCGGCGCCGGGCCCTGGACGACCTCACGGAGGTGCTCGTCGACTGCGCGCACCGCCGCGCCGACGAGCTGCTCGCCGTACTGGCGGAGGACGAGCCGTCGGCCGTGTGCCGGGCCGTCGACCGATGGGCGCACGACGGGCGGCCCGCGCGGCGGGTCGCGGCGGTGGCGTACGGGCTGCGGGCCGCGCCCCATGTACGCACCGAGGCCGACCGCGAACTGCTGCGCTACGCCGCCCTCGCCCTGCTGGCCCACCCCGCCCTGCACGGCGGTGCGCTCGCCCTCCTCGTACGGGATCCGCGCACCCGCGCCCGCCATCTCCCGCAGGCGCTACGGCACTTCGCGTCCGGGGACCCGCAGTTCCCGCCGAGCGCGCTGGTCGCCGCGCTGACGACCCACCCCGAACCGGTCCTCGACGCCTTCCGGGAACGGCTGCGCCGGCCGGACGGAGGGGAGGTGCTGCGCACGCTCGCCGACGTCACGACCCCGACCCTGGCGCGCCGGGTCGCGGCCCTCGTACGGGAGGCGGTACAGCGGCGCCCGCAGACCGCAGGGGATGTGGCGGCGTACGTCGACCTGCGCCTGGACCAGGGGCCGGCCGCCCGTTCCATCCTGTTCCCGCTGGTCACCGGCCTGCTGGACGGCGGTCCGGACGAGGTGCGGGCCGCCCTGGCCGCCGTACTGGCCGCTCGCGGCGCCCCCGCCTCCCGCCCGCTGCGCCGCGAACTCCTCGACTTCCTCCTGGCCCACGAGCACACCCCCACGGTCCTCGACGCCCTCCTGCATGCCACCGCCCGGCACCGCGGCCCCGACACCCGCGACCTGGTCCGTCACATCGGCCTCCTCCTCGTCCGCACCCCGGACGGAGCGGCCCGCTTCGACCGCGGCCTGGTCGACCTGGGCCGCCAGGTGCCCGGCTTCGCCACGCTGGTCACGGGCTGGCTCACCGACGCCCCCGGGGACTGGGCGGCGGTGGTCGGCCCCAGTACACGCCGCATGATCGAGAACCTGGCGGGCGTACGCGTCCTGGCGTGAACGTGCGCCCCGTCACAGCCCACCATGCCGATGCGGGCGGGGTGGACGCGGCATGGCACCCTTAGACCTGCGTAGGAACAGGCACAGACACGGACACGGGTTCGACGAGTGTGCGACAAGGAGCAGACACAGTGCAGCGCTGGCGTGGCTTGGAGGACATCCCCCAGGACTGGGGGCGCAGCGTCGTCACCATTGGGTCCTACGACGGAGTCCACCGCGGACACCAGCTGATCATCCGGCATGCCGTGGACCGCGCCCGAGAGCTGGGCGTGCCCTCCGTCGTCGTCACCTTCGACCCGCACCCCAGCGAGGTCGTCCGCCCCGGCAGCCACCCCCCGCTGCTCGCCCCGCACCACCGCCGCGCCGAGCTGATGGGCGACCTGGGCGTGGACGCGGTACTGATCCTCCCCTTCACCACCGAGTTCTCGAAGCTGTCGCCCGCCGACTTCGTCGTCAAGGTCCTGGTCGACAAGCTGCACGCCAAGGCGGTCGTCGAGGGCCCCAACTTCCGCTTCGGCCACAAGGCCGCGGGCAACGTCGACTTCCTCGCCCAGCAGGGCAAGGTCTACGACTTCGAGGTCGAGGTCGTCGACCTGTACGTGTCCGGCGAGGCCGGCGGCGGCCAGCCCTTCTCCTCGACCCTGACCCGCCGACTGGTCACCGAGGGCGACGTCGAGGGCGCCGCCGAGATCCTCGGCCGCCCGCATCGCGTCGAGGGCGTGGTCGTCCGCGGTGCCCAACGCGGCCGCGAACTCGGCTTCCCCACGGCCAACGTCGAGACCCTGCCCCACACCGCGATCCCGGCCGACGGCGTGTACGCGGGCTGGCTGCACGCACAGGACGAGGCCATGCCGGCCGCGATCTCCGTCGGCACGAACCCGCAGTTCGACGGGACGGAGCGGACGGTCGAGGCGTATGCGATCGACCGGGTCGGGCTTGATCTGTACGGGTTGCATGTGGCGGTGGACTTCCTCGCCTATGTGCGCGGGCAGCAGAAGTTCGACTCGCTGGAGGCGCTGCTGGAGGCCATGGCGGGGGACGTGAAGCGCTGCCGTGAACTGATCGGGGCCGCGGAGGGCCCCACCGCCTGATTGATTTCAGGGGGACATGCACGGACGCCGGAGGGCCGGCACCGTCAAGGTGCCGGCCCTCCGGCGTTGTCGGCTTCTGCCGCCCCTACTGCTGCGTCCAGCCGGGCGGTACGACGCCCTGCTGCGGCGGAGCCTGGGGCGGCGGCGCCGGCTGTTGCTGCTGCCAGCCCTGGTCCGGCCCGGGCTGCTGCTGCGGAGGCTGCTGCCACTCCTGCCCCGGCTGGGGGGCGCCACCGGGCGGCGCATAGTGCTGCGGGGGCTGCTGCTGGGGCGCGTACCCCTGCTGGGGTTGCTGGTACTGCATGCTCGGGTTGCCGAAGCCCTGCTGCGTACGGGCGAAGTCCTCGGCGATGAGCGCGGCGAGATCGAAGTAGGCCTCGCGGGTCTTGGGACGCATCATGTCGAGGTCCACCTCGGCGCCCGCCGAGAGGTGCTCGTCGAACGGGATCACGACGACACCACGGCAACGGGTCTCGAAGTGCGCGACGATATCGTCCACCTTGATCATCTTGCCCGTCTCACGGACACCGGAGATCACGGTGACCGACCGCTGGACGAGATCGGCGAACCCGTTCGCCGACAGCCAGTCGAGCGTGGTCGAGGCGCTGCTCGCGCCGTCCACCGAGGGGGTCGAGATGATGATCAACTGGTCGGCGAGATCCAGGACTCCGCGCATCGCGCTGTAGAGCAGACCGGTACCGGAGTCCGTGAGGATGATCGGGTACTGCCTGCCCAGGACGTCGAGCGCGCTGCGGTAGTCCTGGTCGTTGAAGGTGGTGGAGACCGCCGGGTCCACGTCGTTGGCGATGATCTCGAGACCCGACGGCGCCTGCGAGGTGAAGCGGCGGATGTCCATGTAGCTGTGCAGCTGCGGGATCGCCTGCACCAGGTCACGGATGGTGGCGCCCGTCTCGCGCCGCACCCGTCGGCCGAGGGTGCCGGCGTCCGGGTTGGCGTCGATCGCCAGGATCTTGTCCTGGCGCTCGGTGGCGAGCGTGGCACCGAGCGACATGGTCGTCGTCGTCTTGCCGACGCCGCCCTTGAGGCTGATCACCGCGATCCGGTAGCAGGACATCACCGGCGTACGGATCAGCCCCAGCTTCCGCTGCCGCTCCGCCTCCTCCTTCTTGGCGCCGAGCTTGAAGCGGGACGGACCCTGGTTGTTCTTGCGGGCCTTGGGCTGGTTGCGCAGCAGCCGGTCGGAGGACAGTTCGACGGCGGCGTTGTAGCCGAGCGGGGTGCCGGGCGCGGCTTGCTGCTGCTGGGGCGCACCGGGACCGGCCTGCGGGCCGGGCGGGGCGGTCCAGCCCTGGTTGCCGTACGCGGCGGGCGGAGCGGCAGGCTGCTGCTGGGGCGGCTGCTGCTGGGCCGGGGGCTGTTGGTGCGGCGCCGGCTGCTGCGGCTGGGCGGGCTGCTGCTGATACGGCGACGGCTGCTGCGGCGGTTGGGCGGGTTGCGGGTAGCCGTAGCCGTAGCCGGGCTGTGGCTGCGGCGGCGGGGCGGGCGTCTGGGGGTAGCCGTAGCCGTCGGGCTGGGGTTGCCCGGGCTGCGGTGGCTGCTGGGGGTAGCCGTACGCGGAGGGCTGCGGCTGTCCGGGCTGCGGGGGCTGAGGCGCCTGCCGGGGGTCGACCGGGGCCGGCTGTCCGCCCTGTGCCGGGTAGCCGGGATGTGCCGGGTACCCGGGCTGTTGCTGTGGCGGGGACGGCGGCTGGACCGGGCCGAACGCGCCCTGAGGCGGGGCCTGGTGCTCGGGTTGCTGCGGCTGGGCGGGCGGCTGTGGGTAGCCGTATCCGGCGGCGGCAGCCTGTGCCGCGGCGGCAGCTTGCGCGGCGGCTGCGGGGTCCTGGCCCGGGTGTCCTGCCTGCTGCGGTGCTCCCTGGGCAGGGTGAGCGGGCATGTAGCCCGGTGGCAGCGGGGGAATCGCCTGGCCGGCCTGGGGCATGGGGGCCTGGACGGGGGGTTGCCCCTGCGGCTGCGGCTGCGGCTGCGGCTGTGCCTGCGGTGCGGGCGGGGCGGGCGGGGCGTCGGGAGCGGTGGGCTCCGGCTCAGCTTCCGGCCCTGCTTCCGGCGTCGCTGCCGCCGTCTCGCTGTCGGGCTGCGAGGGGGAGTCCGCGTCGGACCGGACGTCCGCCGACCCGTCGCCCTCCGGACCGTCCGCAGCGGACGGACCATCCGCTGCGGCCGTACCGTCAGCGTCGGACGCCGACCCGGCGGAGCCACCCGGCTCCGCCTCGTCGCTCCGCTCTGCCTCCGGCTCCTCGTCGTCGCCACCGCCGAACAGCCGCGCCGCCTCGGCTGCGGCCGCGGCGTGGTTGAGCTCGGGCATCGACTGCCCGGGGGCGGGCTCTTCGGGGGCGGCCGCTGCCGGGGCCGCGGCCTGGGGCGGGTTGCCCTGGGAGTCATCGGCCACCGGCCGCAGCACGGGGAAGCCGGGCGCGGCCGCCGGCGGCTGAGTCGGTCCCTGGCCGCCCTGGGTGTCCTGGCTCGGCTGGGGTGCGCCTGCGCCTGTCTGCTGGGGGTAGCCGTATCCGCCGGGTGCTGCCGCGCCTGGGGCGGCCGGGGGCGTGCCCGGCTGCTGCTGCGGAGGCTGGGGTGGAGTCGGTCCCTGACCGCCCTGGGTGTCCTGGCTCGGCTGGGGTGCGCCTGCGCCTGTCTGCTGGGGGTAGCCGTATCCGCCGGGTGTTGCCGCGCCTGGGGTGGCCGGGGGTGTACCCGGCTGCTGCTGCGCGGGCTGTGCGGGCTGTGGCGGCTGAGGCTGGGACGGTTGGGGAAATCCGTAGCCGTCCGTGCCACCCGTGCCCTGCTGGTTCGCGCCGGGCACGCCCTGTGCGGGCTGCGTGGGCTGCTGAGGTGCGCGATGGGGGTACTGCTGTGCCGGTGGGTGAGCACTCGGCGGGGGAGCCTGTTGTGCGGGAATACCGGGTGGTCCGGCTGAGGAGCCGCCGGGCGATCCGACGGGCGCTCCGGTCGGCGGCGGTGGTGTTGAGGCCGGTCCGGCGTTCCGCTGTTCGTCGGCCGCGGAACCGGCCTGCGTGCTTGGGGCGTACCAGGCGGGAGGCGTGTAGACGATCTCGAACTCGCTGGTGAGTTCCGTCTCGTGCTCGTCCCCGTCAGAGGACGGGCCGTCGCCGTTGTACGGATCCCTGTTCACTGCTTGCCTCCTGGTCACCACTGCTGCTGAGTCGGTCGTCGTCGCGGCCGGGCGGACCGAGTGGCGAACCCCACGCGGCTGCGATCGTCACCGCATCACCAGAAGCCTAATCACTTGCATCGCGGTACGGAAAAGGGCCCATGGCCATGGCCGGTTCGCACCGCTTTCCCGGAAACGGCGACGCGTTCCCGGGAGGGGGACGCGTCAGTCCAGACGGCGGGCCGTGCCGAGCAGACCCGTCTCCGCGTCGGTGGGTTCGGTCATCACGAAGGTGCGGTGCTTGCGAGTGCACCACATGGCGACGCTGTCGTGAAGGTTCGGAAGGTACCCGAGTGGCTCGTCCGGGATGCCCAGAGTGTCCTGGACGACCTCGGTCTCCTGGGGCGAGATGCGCTGGATCCCGACCAGTTGGGCCTGGGCCAGCCAGCGCGGAGCGTGCTCGCTGACGAAGGGCAGCACGGTCACCACGGCCTGCCACGGCAGGGAGGTCACGCGCCCGCGGGGCGGGCGGATGCCACAGTCCCGGAACAGCACGACCGGGCTCGAAACGGAGGGGCCCTGAGCGGGCACCCGGCCCACCGGGTAGACCGTCACGCACTGCTGACCGCCGCCCGCCGTCTGGGCCAGCTGCTGCCAGGCCTGCGGCCGGCCGGTCTCCACGCCCACGCGTGCCCCCGTCGCGGCGGCACGCAACGCCAGTACCTGGGCGAGCCAGAGCCCGCCCACGAGCACGACGTCGAAGGGGGTGGGGCGGGACAGGCCGAGCACGGCCGGCTGCGATGCCCGGTCGGTGCCGATGATCACGCCGTCGTCGCCGATGGGCATGCTGATCGCCGGGAGTTCGTCGACGGTGACGACATGGCGGTTCCGGCGCGGCCCGCGCAGCCCGAACCCGGGGCTGAAGACGCGCCGTTGCTGCCGTGGCGCCTGCGGCTGCCGGATGATCGGGATCATGCCGGTGTCGGAGGGCGAGGCCACGTGGGCGGGGGTGGCCCGGCCCGGCTGGCCCGGGGGCATGGTGGATGCGGGGTGGGACATCAGTACGTACCTCCGAGCGGCAGAGTGGCGAGGGCTCCGGGGACCTGCTCCCGGTCGAGGCGGATCAGTCCGACCTTCGCGGCACTCGCGGTCCGCTCCAAATCACGTCCCACCTGGGCGAGTTCGCTGTCACCACGGGCGGTGACGCGGATGTGCCCGGCGAGGGAGACGCCCCGGTTGCCGGCCTTGCTCAGAGTCACGCTGAATGTCGTGGCGAGCACCGGGAGCGAGGTGAACCGTGTGATCAGCTCGGGCAGCGCCACACCGCCGACCCCCAACTGCGGCCAGCGGGAGACCCAGTACGTGGTGTGCCACCGGTCGTCGACCCGCCAGGTCCGTACCGCCTCGACCGTACGCCGCTGGGCCGCCCGCCCGTCCTGGGCCTGCTGGGTGCTGACCCGCGGGTTCAGGCAACTGGAGGTCGCGAGCGCCTGTACCAGTTCGTTCTCGTCCAGGATGGTCGCCTTGAATCCGGCCCCGTCCAGTCGGCTGGCCAGCTGGTCCGCGACGCGCAGCAGTGCGCGTTGCGCCCCGGGCACACCGTCTCCGCGCGCCTGAACCGCCTCCGGGCACAGTTCCGGGTCGAGTTTGAGGGCGACCCAGGTGAGCCGGAGCGCGGGCGAACCGGCCTGCGCCTGGAGCGGTCCGTACGATCGCGCGGCCATCGACTGCTGGGGCAGGTGCGGCGCGGGCGCCGGCTGGGTGTGCTGTACGACCTGTGCGGAGGCGAGACGGATCCCGTCGACCTCCAGCGCGTCCTGGATCAGCCGGAGAGGCAGCTGACGTCCCGCGGCCTCGGGACGCAACGGCTGGTCCGCGGGCTGTACGAAGAGCACCGCGGTCAGGAAGGTCCCGTCGCCGATCAGGCCGATCGAGCGGTCGTCACGGGAGACGAAGGCGTAGGTCCGCAGGGCTGGGTCGCTCTCCACGACCGGAGCCAGCATCGGGTCCGTCCCGGGCGGCACGGGCAACTTGGCCTCGCGCTGGCGGCGCCTCAGCGCGCGCGCCGTCTCGTACCACTCGGGCATCGGACGACGGCCGCGGCGCAGGACCGCGAAGAGCAGCATCAGCGCCGCGACGGCACCGGCCGGGGCCAGCAGCCAGGACACATCGGTGACCCAGGCGGCCAGCATGACGCCCGCCGCGAGCTCAACCAGGATCAGCTGCTGAAGCCGTACCGGGCCCATACCGCCGGGGTTGGGCAGGGTGCGCGGCGACGCGGCGGCGGGGGCCGGAGTCGGCACCCGTCCGCGGCCCGAACCGTCCGGTTCCTGCTGTGCGCGGCGTCCGCGCCGAGTGCTCGTAGCGCTGGTCATCCCCCGGGACATCCCTTTCGCGAAGTCGTGGCCGTTCGGCGGGCGTCCATCGGCCCGCCTCGTCCATACGAGTGGCTCACGGTACCCGCTGCCGAGCAAAGACGGCACAGCGGCACAGGGGACACCGAACCCCGGTCGGCCAGCCTCGCACGGACCGGCCGCACATGGTGGAGGGCTGTGGTGAAGCTCTGTGAAGATGATCTGTGAAGATGCGGGAACGGCCGTACCCTGATGGACCGCCGCCCCGCGGCGCAGGGCATAGTAGGTGCCTGCTCGGCCGAAGCGGCGGCCTGTCGTCGAGCGCGATCGCACACCACAGCGCGGTATCGAGAACTGGTATCGAGAACCACAGCGCGGTAGGGCATCGCCTCACGATGCAGGTCAGGCACGATCAGTCACGGCCGGGCACCATCGGGGACCAGATTTCGGGAGACACGGGGACCATGGCAAAGCAGCGTCGGGATGAGCTCGCCGCCTACACGTTCGCTCGCAAGCGCACCGTCGCGGCGTTTCTGGCGCCGTCCCCGGGGGGCTCCGAAGAAGGCGCACCGCGTCCCATTCGTACGGTGATGCCCAGCCTGGCCGTGGGTGTTGTGCTGGTGATCGGCTTCATCGCCTGGGGCGTGATCAAGCCCTCGGCACCCAAGGGCTGGGACACGCCGGGCGAGTACATCATCGTCGACAGCGACTCCACGACGCGGTACGTCGTCCTCGACCCGGACCCGAAGGACAGCAAGGTGGAGAAGGTCCTCCACCCGGTCCTCAACTACGCCTCCGCGAAGCTGCTGCTCGACAAGGGCAAGGGCAGCGTCCTCGAGGTCCCCGGCAAGGAGATCGACAAGAGCGGCATCCGGCACGGCGCGACGATCGGCATCCCGTACGCCCCCGACCGGCTGCCCGCCAAGGAGGACGCGGAGGAGGCGAAGACCTGGGCGGTGTGCGAGCGCCCGGCTCCGGGATCGCAGGGCGCCATCGACCGCGCCGTCTTCGTCTTCGACGCCGCCGACGCCAAGTCGCTCGAGACCGCGGGCAAGGTCGACCCCCGTGAGGCCCTGTACGTCGAAGACACCAAGACCAACCAGGAATACCTGGTCGACGGCAAGGGCAACCGCTTCCTGATGGGCGGTAAGTCGGCCCTCGACGACACGTCCATGGAGCAGATGCGTTCCGCCGTCATCGGCAGCAGTGCCACGGTCGATCCGCAGCCGGTGAGCCAGGAGTGGTTGAGCACCCTCAACGAGGGCACGGACATCACCTTCCCGACGGTGCCGTCCGCCGGTGAGTCGACCTCGGTCCAGGGGCTCCCGGCCGAGGCGGGCACGGTGGGCCAGGTACTCAGGGCGCGGGACGCTCAGGGCGAGCAGTTCTACGTCGTCCTCAAGGACGAGGTCGCCGCCATCACGCCCTTCGTCGCCAACCTGCTGGCCGCGCACGACGGGACCGGTGCCATCCAGGTCAACACCCGGGACGTCATCGAAGCCAACGGCGGCTCGGCGGGCAGCTTCTACAAGGACAAGGGCTGGCCCGAGACCGTTCCGCGGCAGGCCAACCCCGCGGCCACGGCGTCCAGCGAGGCCCGTACCACCTCGTGCAGCGTCTACAAGGGCAGCATGGGCGAGGACGGGAAGCCGGAGCTCGCCGCCTGGGCGGGAACGAACTACCCCAAGACAGTCATCACCGACTCACTGAGCGCCTACGTCTCGTCCGGCTCGGGCCTTCTCTTCCAGGAGGTCGCCGGTACGACGGGCGGCGGCGGTGCGACGTACCTGCTGACGGACACGGGACTGCGGTACTCGTTGCCGTCGAACAACGACAGTGAGGCGCAGGAAAGCGCGAGCGATTCGTCCTCGTCGGAGGGCGACGCGAGCGAGACCGCCAAGGCGCGTACGCGACTGGGCTACGAGGACCTCAACAACCCCGTGTTCGTGCCGCAGACCTGGGCGACATTCATCCCGAAGGGCCCCACTCTGGACACCGGCAGCGCGGCGCAGCCGCAGAGCCAGTGACACTCCAACGAGGTTATGGGCGTGGGGACTTGACAGCGGTCGAGCACTTGCGCTTCGCGCGGGTGTGTGAATGCTGTAACTGAAAGACCTTGCCTGTGGGTATGTGACAGGCGGAGGATAGAGTGCTTCCAGCGTTCACGAACGGAACGCAACTCCGGGGGCTGGTACAGGGTTCCCGGATTAACGACGACATGGGGGAAGGTTCACATGGCCGGCCAGTTCCGGGTAACAGAAGACGAGCTGAGCAAGCTCTCCGGTGACATCACCACGGCGAACGGTCAGCTTCAGGGCGAGATCCGCCGTCTCAACGGTGTGATCGACCAGATCGCGGGTGGCTGGCAGGGCGGGGCGGCCCAGTCGTACCGCCAGCTGCAGGAGCGCTGGAACGCGGACGCGAAGAAGATGAGCGACATCCTCAACGACATCAAGGAAGCCGTGGACTCCACGCGGAGCAACTACTCCGCGTCGGAAGAGCAGCAGAACTCCGAGATCAGCAAGATCATGTCGGACTTCGGCTGACCAAGCCGTAGGACTGTCGACTCTCGACAGTTCTCCCGTTTCCACCGGTTCTACCGGTAACCACCGACTTCCTTCGACTCTTCCTGAAAGGGAACGACGATGTCGATTCTCGTCAATTACGCAACCATCACCAACGCTTCCACGGATGTGAAGGCCACCGCCGGTCGCATCAAGCAGCAGCTCGACGACCTCGAGGCCGCGGTCAAGCGCGTCGCCAACTCCTGGGAAGGTGAAGCTCAGGAGGGCTACCAGCGCAAGCAGCGCGAGTGGGACCAGACCGCTGCTGATCTGCACGCGACCCTGCTGAAGATCTCGACGGCGCTGCAGAGCGCGGCCGACAACTACCAGGCCACTGAGAAGAGCAACGCCAACACCTGGGGCTGAGCCCGCAGACGGTCCGTGGGACGTGACATGCGGAGGATCGGCCCAGCAGACGCCAAGGCGTCCGCTGGGCCGCCCCTTTCTCCGCGGCCGTACACAACACGTCCTTCGAATCTTCACAGCCGCCGACGAGCCGTTAACGCGCATGACCGAGCTTTGAGGCAACGAAGTATTCGAGTCGGTAAATCGAATCGAACAAGCCAAGCAAGCATGGAAGCCCTGGGAGTCTGATCATGAGGGGCCTGGACGTGGAGGGCCTGACAGCCCGTTCGCGCAGCCGCAACAGTGGAACCCGCGCACTGCAGCGGGCTTTTGGCGTGCTCGCGGCCACGGGAATCTGCCTCGCATCGGCCCCGCCGGCACTGGCCGACTCCGTCGGCCGTGACAATCCCGAGTTCGGCCTGGCGGCCAGCTCGGAGTGCGTCTTCGGCGGCGACGTCATCAAGTCCACACCGTGGTCACTCCAACGGGTCCTGTTGGACCAGCTCCGCGAACAGGCAACGGGCGAGGGCGTCACGGTCGCGGTGATCGACACCGGCGTCGACGACTCCAACCCCCAGCTCCGCAGCGCCATCACCTCGGGCGGCAAGACCTTCGTCGACGGCCCCGCCACCGCCGACATCGAGGGCCATGGCACCCGGGTCGCGGGCATCATCGCCGCCCGACCGATGACGGGCACGGGCTTCGAGGGGATTGCGCCGGGCGCCAAGATCCTTTCCTACCGGTACACGGGTGGGGAGGAGAAGCAGGGTGACTCGGGGACGATGTCCTCGGCCATCAAGGCCGCGGTCGCCGCGGGAGCGAAAATCATCAACATCTCCTCGGACACGGCGAACAAGGAAGACAACCCGACACTGGCGGGCGCCGTGGCGGACGCCGTGAACTCGGGCGCCCTGATCGTGGCGGCGGCGGGCAACGACGGAGCCGACGGCAAGTCCGCGGACACGTACCCCGCCTCGTACCCCGGCGTCCTGGCAGTAGCAGCCTCCGACCGCAACGACGAACGCGCCTTCTTCTCACAGTCCGGCGACTTCGTCGACATCGCGGCCCCCGGCGTCGGCATGGTCTCCACCGTCCCCAAGGGCGGCCAGTGCACCGCCGACGGCACGAGCTTCGCGGCGCCGTACGTCGCGGGCGTCGCGGCTCTCCTGAAGGAGAAGCACCAGGACTGGAGCGCGGCCCAGATCGCGACCCGCCTCGAGGAGACGGCCCAACGGCCGGGTCGGGGTCCCAACCGCTTCATCGGGTGGGGCGTCGTGGACCCGATCGCCGCGTTGTCGGACGACTCCACCCCGGCGAACTCGCCCGAGCCGGATCCGCCGGTGGCGGCGGGAGCGGGCGGGGTTGTGCCCATGGCAGTGACGATGGGCGAGAGCGAGGCGGAGCGCGAACGCCGGGTAGCCATGTACGTGTTGGGCATTGGCGTGGCTCTGGCGCTGGTGGTTGCGGGGAGTGGGGTGGCTGTGCGGGACTGGCGTGGTCGGCGGGTTGGACGGGCGGGGCGGTCGGGTAGCCGATCTATGTGATGGCTGGGCAACTTGGGCACCGAGCCGGTGCTGACAACTTGAGGAACAGGGGAGAGGACAACGGGGTATGAGTAACGGTATGCGGGTTGATCTGAGCGCGATGGATGAGGTCATCCGGAAGCTCTGGACGCTGCTGGATGACATGGATAAAGCGGGGCAGACGTCGCGGTACAACACGGAGATCACTATGGGCGCGTTCGGGAACAACTGCGTGTTCCTGGAGGCGGGAGAGCTCTTCAGTGCCCACAAAGAGGCGAAGAGTGATCTTGAGGGCGCGATCAAGGGGCTGCACGACCTGATCGACAAATTCGGCAATAGTACCTCCAAAGTGAAAGACAAGTACACCGAGCAGGAATACGCGAACAAGCAGCAAATGGGCGGTGGCTCCGGGGCGCCGAAGGGCAAGTGGGACTAGCCGTTCCGGATCGAGAAGTACCTAACAAGGGGAGGAGTTCAAGTGGCCGGTGACAAAGAGCTGCCTAAGCCCGTGATCGTGAATGACGTCTGCGTCGCGGACCCGGGGCGGCCTCAGACCAAGACTCAATTCATCGATTACTCGCTCAAAGAGCTCAAGCAGATGCTTGAGGGAACCAATCCGGGCCAGATTGAGGAGACGGGTCGGCACTGGGGAAAGGTCGATGAAATCCTTTCCGGTGGCGAAGGAGGGGGCATTGCTGGCTTGCTGGACAAGTCGATCGACAATGTCCTTGAGCACTGGGAAGGCGAAGCGGCCCGAGCCTTCGAGAGGGAGGCACGCAAGATCGCGCAGAGCATCCGAAATGCGGCTTGGCATGCGGATCTCAACCGCTCTCAGATGGCCGACGCTGCCTCGCAGCTACGCAGGTTCAAGGCGCAGCTGGACGATATCGAGGAGCCCAGTGGCTGGGCGAAGGTCGGTGACGCTCTCAGTGACTGGAAATGGGACAACGGTGAAGCAGTAGCCAGCGATCTCCAGGACCGCAAGTTGACCGCTAAGGAAGTAGCGGAAATCAACGAGGGCAAGATCGGCGCGAGCCGAGAAGCCCAACTCAATGGTGTTGCGGTCATGGAGAACCTGGGTGCTCAGTACATGCGTGTCACGGGGAATCTGCAAAGGAATCGGGTAAAGGACGGCGGAGACGGGCACGTCGGGGAACCGAACCGTGATGTGGAGTACCCACCGCCTGTCACGCCAGTCGGAAGTGGCGCGTCCCGACCGGGCGCCTCGGTATCAGGTAGTAAGCCGTGGAGCGCAGGTCCGACCACGAGCGTCAAGCCAGCCCCGAACGTGCCCCGTGACCAGGGCATCACGGGAGGCACACAACTCCCGACCACCAAGACGAAGGTGGACAGCATCTCTCCCGGGCTGACGGGGACCGGGCCGGGTACCAGCACTGGCGGCCCCAGCGCCGGTGGGGGCGGTGTCGGGACCGGCGGGGCTCAAGGTCCGGGCATCGTGGCTCCTGGCGGAGGGACCGGCGTCGGACGTGGTACGGCCGGACGCGGCGGCATCGGTGTTGCTGGCGGCGGTCGCGCGGCTGGCACTGGTGCGGGAGCAGGTCGCGGTGCCGGAGGCCGAGCCGGTATGGGCGGCATGGGCGGCGGCGGAGCCGGCGCAGCCGGCCGAGGCGGTGCTGGCGCTGGCGGACGTGGAGCCCTCGCGAAGTCCCGTGGCGGTGTAGTCGGAGCGGCTAAGGGCATCACAGGCAAGGGCACCGGTGGCGGTGCGGGCCTGCACGGCAGCCGCGGCGGCAGCCAGCGCGGAGCCGGTGCGATGGCTGGCGGTATGGGTGGTCGCAACGGTCGACGGCCCAACGACGAGAATAGCCAGGGCGACCGCCCCGACTACCTGGTCGAGGACGAAGAGACCTGGATCTCGGAAGAGGACCGCAACCGAAACGTGCCGCGGACCATCGAGTAGGCACACGAGCGAGCCGCACGGAGAGAACGTGCGGCTCGCTCGCATGAAGACTGGCGGAACCAGTCGCAGTTGAGTGAGGAGCAACGAAGTGGGTTTCAAGCGAGTCTGGTCTACGACGGGAGTCGTGGCGCTGACAGGAGCTTTGCTCCTCACTACGGCCCCAACTGCCTCGGCGGACTACGTCAGAGATCAACAGTGGGTCTTGGACGTATTCTCGATGCAGGACACCTGGGCCGAGACTCAAGGGGAAGGCGTGACTGTAGCCGTTGTCGATTCTGGCGTGGATGGCAGTCACCCTGATCTAACTGGTCAGGTCCTCGAAGGGAAAGACTTCACTGGCGGAGGGAGCGCCCAAGAGGACATCATCGGCCACGGAACAAAGATGGCGAGCATCATTGCTGGCCATGGGCATGGCCCGGGAAATGCCGACGGCGTGATTGGACTTGCGCCGAAGGCCAAAATCTTGCCGTTGCGCACTCTCCAGACGAGAGAAGACAGGAATCTGGATGAGACATGGGGAGCTGCAGTTCGATACGCAGTGGACCACGGCGCGACCGTAATAAATCTCTCTTTCGGTAGCGATGGTGGCAGTAAGACTCTAAGCGCAGGTCGTGATGCCATCGCGTATGCGCAAGCACACGACGTTGTAGTTGTTGCAGCGTCAGGCAATGAAGGGTCTGTTGCTGTAAGTGAACCAGCAGCACTGCCCGGAGTCGTATCTGTCGGTGCTGTGGATCAAGATGCCAGCCTCTGGACAGACTCGAATACTGGAAAGGGTCTGACGCTCACAGCGCCAGGTGTGGAAATCGTCGGTGCAAATAACACAATGTCCAATGGGTACGGTGTGTCTAGCGGTACCTCTGAGTCCACGGCTTACGTATCCGCAGCTGCTGCCCTGGTCCGTTCAAAGTACCCCGACCTCACCGCAGGCCAAGTCATCAACCGCCTCATCAAGTCGGCCTCGTTCCTCGGCCACAAGGGACTGAAGGCACCCGACGAAGAGTATGGCTACGGGATTATCCGCCCCCGCCAGGCGGTCACAATGGACATCCCCGCAGGACCTAAGGCGAACCCTCTTGGCCAGCTCCAGGAGTCCAGCTCCACTTCTGGTGGGGCATCCAAGGGAACGGACACCTCGACTCAGGCCGGGAAGAAGAAGTCCTCCTCCTCCAGTAACATCCTCGTCCTCGCTGGCGGTATCGCAGCCGTTGTGATCGTCGGTGCGATCGTCCTTGTGGTGATCCGCAGCCGCCGCAATGGAGGTAACGGCGGCCCCGGCTCCGGCGGCGGAACCCCCGCTCAAGGCACGGGCTACCCGCCCCAGCCCCCGACGGGCCATCAGCAGTACCCCAACGCAGCTCCCAACCAGGGGTACCCCACTGCTCCAGGCCAGTCCCCGCAGTACCCCAACCCCTACGCCCAACAACCCCCGCACCAAGGCCAGTAGGAGTGACCTACCATCCAGCAGCGGATCGTGCGTGGGCATCGTCCTCGTCGTACCCCCGGCGATGTTGGGCATTGCCTTCGACGTGAGCCATAGACGCGGCAATCGCAGCAGAGGTCGTTTGGGAGGGCCGTTTCCCTGGATCCGTCTGATCGTCCCGACTACTTGATCGATGGCGAAAAGGTCTGGAATTCGGAAGACCGCAATCGGAATGTGACGGACCATCGAGTAGGCAAACCAGCGAGCCGCACGGAGTAACCGTGCGGCTCGCCTGCATGAAGACTGGCGGCGCCTGCCGAAGTTGAGCGAGGAGTAAAGAAGTGCGTTTCAAGCGGGTCTGGTCTACGGCGGGAGTCGTGGCGGCGACAGGAGCTTTGCTCCTCACTGCGGCCCCAACCGCATCGGCGGACTACGTCAGAGATCAACAATGGGCCTTGAACGCATTCGCAATAGAAGATGTTTGGGCTGAATCCCAAGGACAGGGCGTTACTGTTGCCGTCGTTGATTCCGGCGTGGATGGCAGTCACCCTGATCTAACTGGTCAGGTCCTTGATGGGAAAGACTTTACTGGTGGGGGCGACGCGCAGAAGGACGTGCTCGGGCACGGGACGGGTATGGCAAGTCTGATCGCTGGACATGGCCATGGCGCGGGAAAGTCATCCGGCATGGTGGGCCTGGCGCCGAAGGCGAAGATCCTTCCGTTGCGCACCCTCCAGACGGAGGAGGACCCAAATCATGATGAGACCTGGGCCGCGGCGGTTCGATATGCAGTGAACCAGGGTGCAAAGGTCATTAATCTCTCTTTCGGTAATGATGGTGGCAAGACTTTGAGTGACGGTCGTGCCGCGATTGCGTATGCGCAAGCTCACGACGTTGTTGTTGTTGCGGGCGCAGGTAATGATGGGTCCATTGCTGTCGACGAGCCAGCAGCATTGCCCGGGGTTGTTTCTGTCGGTGCTGTGGATAAGGACGCCAACCGCTGGGAAGGATCCAACACCGGAAAGGGGCTTGCCCTCATGGCTCCCGGTGCCGAGATTCTCGCCGCGGATACGACTCGGTCGCAGCAGTACAGTTTGTCAAACGGCACATCGGACGCTACAGCCTACGTATCCGCTACAGCCGCCTTGGTCCGCTCAAAGTTCCCTGAACTCTCCGCAGGTCAGGTCATCAATCGCCTGATCAAGTCGGCCACCTTCGCGCATCACAAAGGGTTGCAAGCACCCGACGAAGAATACGGCTACGGGATTGCCCGGCCCTACTCGGCACTGACGATGGATATCCCCGCTGGCCCGAAGAGGAACCCTCTTGGCCACCTCCAGTCGCCCAACTCCACATCTGGCGGGGCATCCAAGGGAACGGACACCTCGACCCAGGCCGAGAAGGAGTCCTCCTCCAGGAGCATCCTCGTCGTCGCTGGCGGTATCGCGGCCGCCATGATCGTCGGTGCGATCGCCTTCGCGGTGATCCGCAGCCGCCGCAACGGAGGTAACGGCGGCCCCGGCTCCGGCGGCGGAACCCCCGTACATGGCATGGGCTACCCGCCCCAGCCTCCGATGGGCTATCAGCAGTACCCCAACGCAACCCCCAACCAGGGGTACCCCACTGCTCCAGGTCAGTCCCCGCAGTACCCCAATCCCTATGCCCAACAACCCCCGTACCAGGGGTAGTAGGAGGAGTAACACCCCATCTCCGGTGGGGAGGGGGATTTCTACGCACTCTGGCGGTCGGGCAGTAGAGCGAACAAGTCCGAATAAGAGAAGGGAACTTCGTCAATGGGCGCGATCGTCCTTGCCGTCGGCATCATCGGCGTAGGAGCCGTAATTGCCGCAGTCATCGTCTTCGCCGTAACCCGCAGCCGCCGAACATCTGGCAACGGCAGCCCCGCCGGCGGAACTTACCCCCAGAACATGGGTTACCCGCCCCAGCAGCCGACCTATCCGCCCGCCCAGCAGCCGTACTCGCCAACTCCCCAGCAGGGATACCCCACTCCCCCCGGACAGCCGCCCCAGCAGCCCAACCCCTACGGCCAGCAACCCCCGTACCAGGGTCAGTAGGTGTTCATTGGTGATCGGGTCGTAGCCGGCGGGGCCCTCGTCGCGCAGCGGCACAGCATCACCGATGCGGTCCCCGACCTCCACTGGGAGGCCCTGGAGCTCGCCATCAGCGGCGACAGCCTCGCCGCCCGTCTGATCAACACCGGTACCCCCGCCAAGGAGTGGCTCGGGGCAGTTCCCACCGGTAAGTCGATCGAGATCGTCGAGTACGTCATCTACCGGATCTGCGACGGGAAGTTCCTGCACATGTCGGCCCTCTACGACGCCGAAGCCCTGCAGAAGCAGCTCGCAGGCTGACCCAGGCAGGCCCGGCCAACGCAGCGCCCGACGCAAGCGGGTGCCCCGCCCTTCCGGCCGGGGCACCCGCTCTGTTCGGCGCCTTACAAGTTTGTGCCGACGTGGACGGTTCGGACGGCGGGCCCGGGGTTTCATGCCACTCGGGAAGTCGAACGCGAGCATGCTCGCCGCCAGTTCGCTATCGACGACAACCTGCTCGTCGGCATACGGTCAGCAGGCCCTCGGTGAAGGCTTGAGTCAGATCACACCGACTCGACTGAATGTCCCGGCGGTCACTATTCCAGATGATCGGTGACCCAGTGCGCGAGAAGCAGTCGGGCGTGACCTTCGCTGCAATTTCAGGACGAAATCCTGAACGGCACAGCGGGCAGCTGTTCCGCAAGGCACTCGCCGGCACACCGAAAGGAATCTGACGCCGTGCCGCCAACGCGGGCACATGGCCGGGTCGTTTCGGCGCTGGCTTCAGGCGCGCGTGCGAGTGCAACCCGATCTACGGCTGGAGTACTACGGGATCGGCTCTGCGACCATGGCGATCAGGCTCAGGATGCCCACAGGGATGGCGACCATGATGGCGTAGCCCACCCGGTCGGCCACCTTCTGACGCCGCGAGGGCTCCCGGCTGTGGGGGGACTCCCGCCGTGGCTTGATCGCTTGGTACCCGAGGCCTGCGAGGACGGCCACGCAGACCGCGACCTGCCAGAGCTCGCCCACGAAGCCCCAGAACCCGACCCGCTGAATCGTCTCCGGCTCGATCCCCTGCTGCGCGTCGAACTCGGTGCCGTCCGGATAGTCGTGCCCGGTGTCCTCGAGGTGCACATAGACGGCATCGTCGGCGGTGCTGCCGTCCGGAGTGAAGTCCCCATAGCAGTCGTAGGTGGAGTTCTTACGGCTGTTGTTGGTGTCATAGCAGCTCTCCACCTTGTACGCGCCCGAGGTGCCGTAGACCCCCGCGGACAGCGCAAGGTCGGCGGTCGCGGTGACGCACCAGAAGGCGGTGACGAGGGCGAGGACGACGCCGCATACCCAGCCGAATACGCGCTTCATCCACCAACCAAGATCCTCGGTTCCCTCTCCAACAGCCGGGAGATCCCTGCCTGTTCGGCAAGGGCCCTACGCTGCGGGTCGGCCTGCGCGCGCTCCTGCTCGCACTTCTCCCACTCGGCGGGCTGTACGAAGAGCATGTCGTTGCTCCCCGGCACGATCATGACGCCGCCGAAGGCTGGGTCACCGGCGAACCAGGCGCCGCCCTCCTCGGCCTCCTTCGGCCAGCGGCGAACCGTCGAGGCGTTGAGCGCGCGCAGAGAAGGGGCGCCGTGCTGCCCGCGCACGGAGAGCCGGACGGTGTGCACATTGCCGAGGTACTTCCACTCGGAGCCCTTCTTGGACACCCGGGTGCGGTACTCCAGGGGATAAGTGTGCAGCACCTTCTCGCACACCTTGAGCCGTGACCCGTGACGCAGCCGGAGCGTCAGGAAGATCAGCACGAACAAGGCGGCTGGGATGCCGAACACGGGTAGGGCGGCGTCATAGCCGACCAGGTGTGCCACCAACGGCACGGCGAGGAAGGCCATGGCGAGCGCGAGGCGCGTGGCGATGTGCCGGTACAACAGCGTGCGGTTGTGCTTGAGCACCTGCGCAACGTCGGGTGCCATGGGTTGACTGTCCATGAGTTGGGTCCGTCCTTATCCGAAGTCGCTGCGCATGGCCGCCTCGGCCGAGCCCGTTGGCGGCTGGTCCGGGCTCGGTGCCGGCTTCGTCGGGTCGGTGAACGTAAGCGTTCGGGCAACCCCGAGAAGGATGTCCCGGTATACGTCTGCGAGATGGAGAGCCGGCGTCACCAGTTGGACGACGATGATGTCGGGTGTGCCCGAGCCGGTGACCGCCACCGTGCCCTGCCACACGTCCCCGCGCTGCGGGCCTTCGGGGCTCTCGGGGTCTCTGCCGGGCGCGACGGTGCGCTTCTTCTCCTCCGCGAGGTAGCCGAGACCGCAGGGCAGTTCCAGCGGGCGCATTCCGGAGTCCGGGTCGTCGGCGGCTGTCCCCGCGAGACCGGCGATCACCAGCTTTGCATTGTGGCCGGACGCCGGGACAGTAGAAATTGTGAGGGTGGACGTCACGACGGTGCCGTCGTCATCGGGGTGGTACCCGACCGCGCACATGTGCACGTTCTGTGCATTGAGCGTGGTGACCATGCCCGCGTAGAACTGCAGTACCTGCGAGGCCTGCGCCCGCTGCTCTGCGGGCAGCGTGTTCAGCACCCGGACCAGCTCCTCGATGCGCTCGCGCGGCGGATCGAGGTCCAGCTTCGCGTACCCGTGCGGAATGCCGTACCAGAAGACGGGTTTGGCGGCGCCGCTTGCGGCGGAACCCGAGAGGGCGGCGGTCGTATTCATGCTTCGTTCACCTCTCGGTTTGGCTACGCTGCCGCCAGGAGGGACCGTACGATGTCCTGCCCGGCCCACGCTCCGGCTCCTGCCTTGGTGACTTCCGCCGCGGTGCCTGCCGTGCCCTCCTCAGGCATGAGGTTCGCGGCGACGTTGAGGCCGTTCACGCTGATGTCGGTCATGAGTTTGGCCGAGCCTGCGGCGCTCTCCCCGGCTGCCTGCCACGCCTCGTCCACGGCGGTTCTCGGGGCTGTGCGCAGCACGTGGCCGACTTCCCGCACAAACTCGGTGCCGACCTCGCGGCTCGTGACGCTGACGCCCATCGCTGCAGCGTCGTCGAGCCCGCCGCGGATGCCGCGGGCCGCCGAGCTCAGCGCCCTGCCTCCGGGCACCATGCCGACGGCGTCGCTACCGACGGAGGCCCAGGCGGAGAAGGTGTCCATGTTCCAGCCGAACTTGTCGCCCCAGGGGAGGAACGCGTCACGGAATTCCGGGTCGGAGAAGTTCTTGGCCATGGACACCGCGCTGGCGGCAATCGCGATACCGGCGAACAGCGGGGCAAGCGGAGTCGGAAAGAGGGCGAGCAGACCGGCGATGGCGCCGATGGTTCCTGCGTGCTCCACCAGGAAATCGCCGACCGACTGGAGGATGTCGCCGACTTTGTCCCAGAAGCCCGGCTCGTCGGGAGCCTTTTTCGTCGAGCTTTCCAGGGCCTTGGCGACGGTTTCGGCCTCGCTGGTGTGCTCGGACTCCAGCTCCTTGACCTTGCGATTGAGTGACTCGTACTCGCTGTTGGCCTTGGTGAGGGCCGTACTCGCCTCGTTCATCTCCCGCTCGGCGGAGCGCAGCCGCGCGGTCGCGGCGTCGGCCTCCTCCTGGGATGGGAAGGTCTGGCCCGCGAGCTTCAAGTCCGGGTGCTGGGCGGTCTGGTCGTAGGCGTTCTTGGCCTTGTCGGCCGCGGCCTTCCTGTCGGCGGCCTCGGCGTCGTACTTCTTCGCCAGCTCCCGGTTGGAGGTCAGATGACCGTCCCACTTGTGCAATTGGGTCGCGGCGGAACGCAGGGAGGAGGCGGCGTCCTTGAGGTACTTCGGCAGGTCACCATCGAGGGACTCGCGGAACTTCTCCGCCGCGTCGCCCTGCCAGTAGCTGCTCTCGCTGGTGAGCTTCGTCAGCTGCCGGTGGGTGTTCTCCAGCGCCGTCGCGGCCGCGGCCACCTTCTGCTGCAGCTTCGTGACCTCGGCGGGTATGCCCGGTACCGGGTTCCAGCCGATGTTGGGGTATGGGTTCGCGGCCATTACTTACCGCCTCCGTCGCCGCCCGAGGTGCTCTGGTCCGCGATCTGCTTGAGGGCCTTCTCCAAGGCTTGCTCGACCTCTTCGTAGCCCTTCTTGTTCGACTTCACGCCCTCTTTGATCGCATCGATCATTTCTTTGGTCTTGCCGGACCCGTACTTCCACTCGTCCTGGAACCTGTCACAGGCCTCGTCGAGCCGGGCGGTGCCGATCTGGTCGGCACGCACGTGGTCGAGTGCGGACCGCGCCTCGTTCAGCTCGTCGACGCATCTCTCCAGATTCGTCAGGAACTGTTCGAGCTGCCCGATATCCGTCTTGAAGTGGTCCCCCATGGGCCGTTTTTCTCCCCGTTCGGCTCTGGACGCATCGGGGCCCAGGTGACTCAACTGATCACCCAGGCTTCCTCGGCACCATACATGCAGTGACTAGGCGTTACGTGCCGAGTCCCCGCGGCCCTGCGGGAACCGGCACAGGAGCACCACGGGATCGTCGCCTGGATGTGACATGGGTCCGCGCCCGGCAGGCCGTTGTCGGGGCGTCTCATCTGCCCGGTCCGTCTCCGCGAGAATTTACGCGCTGGGCCTGGCGCCTTCTTCGAAGCCCAGTCCACAGGGGATCACCTACGAGTGCCGGATGGTCGACTCCCCCTGATCCAACCGCGGGACCTATCCGGCAACGAGCTCGCACCACACGTACTTGCCCCGGTTGCCGTCTCTGGACAGCGGCTGCCACCCCCATACGTCAGCGCAGGCGCAGACAAGTGCAAGACCGCGCCCTTCCTCCGCGTCGACCAAGTCGCCCAACTTCGAAGGAGGTTCGGGCGGCTCCGGGTCAGCATCCCAGGCGCCGATACGCAGAACACCGCCCCGCCACCGCAGACGCAAGGCGGCGGGTCCCTTGGTGTGGCGTACGGCGTTGGAGGCCAGCTCCGTCGCGAGGAGTTCGGCCGTGTCGACGAGTCGGATCAAGCCGTGCATCGTGAGGATCAGGCGGACGGTACGGCGACAGACGGTTACTGCGCGTGGGTCGTTCGGGATGTAGAGGGAGTATTCCCAGGGTTCGTTTTCAGGCACGACGGAACTCCTGTTCAAGAAAGGGGAGTTGGCGATTTCGTGCGAGGGCGGGCGGTGGCAGTGCCGAAGCCGTCATGGCAGGACGGAGCGGTGCGCTTCCGGGGTCCCGGGGTCTCGCAGCGTGTGCGTCGCAACACCGACCGTAGGGTCCAATGTTGGAACATCGCAAGTCGTTGCCGTAATCTTGCCTCCGAACGGGGCACCGTTCCAAGGTTGTTGGGGCAAGGAGGCGCTCATGCCGCGGAGACGGCAGCCCACCGCGAGGCAGACACGACTGGGTACCGAACTGCTGAAGCTGCGCGAGGCGGCGGGACTCAAGGGTCGTGAAGCCGCCGCGTTGCTCGGAACCGACGCGGCCAGGCTGAGCCAGATCGAATCCGGCGTCGGGGGCGTGAGTGAGGACACGGTGCGTCGCCTTGCGGCTAACTATTCCTGCGCCGATAGCGAGTTGATTGAGGCTCTCGTGGCTATGGCGACCGATCGGTCCCAAGGCTGGTGGGAGGAGTACCGAGGCAAGCTCCCCAACGCGTTCCTGGACCTGGCCGAGTTGGAACATCACTGTACGTATCGGCTGGATGTGGAGTTCTTGCACGTCCCCGGCCTTTTCCAGACGGAGGACTACGCCCGCGCTGTCTTCTCGTACCGTGTTCCCGAACTGCCCAACAGCGAGCTTGAGCGGAGGGTCCGCCACCGGATGGCACGCAGGGTGGTCTTCGAGGACCCGGCCCCCGTCCCGTATGCAGCGGTGATCCACGAAGCGGCACTACGCATCAGGGTCGACGACCGCAACGCGGCGCGGACTCAACTCGCCCGCATCCTCGAACTGTCCGAAGCCGATCACATCAAGGTGCGGGTCATCCCCTTCGACCTGGACGGCTTTGCCGGGGCCACAAACTCGATGATGTACGTGGGTGGTGTCGTGCCGAAGCTGGATACGGCGGTACGCGACGCGCCTCAGGGCGCCGGCTTCATCGACTCCGAAGCCCAGCTCGGAGCGTTTCGAACGCTCTTCCGTAAAGTGGAGGCGGTGTCGCTCGACCCCGAGCGGTCGCGTGACTTCATCCACAGGTTGGCGAAGGAACTGTGAGGCGTGCCGTGACCACCCCCGACAACTGGCGGAAGTCTTCGTACTCAGGTAGCGGCGACGGCAACAACTGCGTAGAGATAGCGAACTTCCACGCCCAAGTCGCGATACGTGACTCGAAGGCCCTGGCCCAGGGCACGCTCTCCTTCCCGGCCGGACCCTTCAGGGCGTTCATCAGCAACCTCAAAGCCGACACCGGTCGTGACGTCGAAGGCTCGTAGGGCCCGGGCTGTGGCGCACGATTTGCATCCTCAAGCCTGAGGGATGCTCACTCAACTCCGGTGCGTAGCCAGGGATATACTTACCCGCTGCTGACGCGCTCGCGTCAAGTATCGATACCTTCCGTTCCAGAAGGAACGCAAGGGGACATGGGGGACATGGCGTGTCAGCCGGGACGGAAATCGAAGATCCGGCAGCGCTCAATCGTGCGGGCGCCGGCGCGCGCGAGATCGCGGGGCGGACGCGAACCACTGGCGCCCATCCGGTGGACGAGACGCGCTCTGCATCCCGTGACTTCGGTACCGGGAACTGGGATGGCGGGCTGGGCGGGGCGCTGACCGGCCTGGCGGAGACTTGGTCGGCTCAGGTCTCGGCACTCGCGGCCGACTGCGACAGCCTCGCCGGCCAGTGCGGCGGTACGGGAATGCTGTATCAGCGCACCGAAGCCGCGAACACGCAGACCATGCACTCTCTGGCCAGTGACTTCGGCTGAATCAGGCCCTGCACTGACCGCCACCGCGCCAGCCTGACAAGACGCACGACTCCACGGGGGCCTCGCCGAGCTCATGCCGACGTACGAGCAGCTGTACCACCTCAATCTCAGCAACCTCAATGCGGCCGCCGACCGCTGGGAGGAGACCGCCGCCAAGTTCAAGAGGCTGCATGCCGCGTACGGTGACCAGGTCGGCCGCCCCTTCCAACAGGCTGGCTGGACCCAGCCGGTCCTGACTGTGGCCAAGGCCGACAACGACGTACAGGCTGCCCAGCAGCAGTTCGAGAGCGCCCACAAGGAGGCGAAGGGCATCGCCGGCGTTCTCACGTCACTGCACGCTGAACTGAAGAAGGCCAAGGACGACCTCCACCGTCTCGCTGACGTCGAGGCGAAGGAACAGGACCTCCACGTCAGCGTCACCGGCACCGTCACCCCGCGCTGCGACCTTTCCCAGGACGCCGGCGCCCGCCACGACCCCGATGGCCAGGCCGCCATCCGCGAACAGCAGGCAGCCTGCGAGGCATTCGCCCGCCGCCTGGAGGGTGTCCTGCAGCGCGCCGCCGATGCCGACGAGACCGCCTGCTGGGCCCTGCGCAGCGATCTCGGCGCAAGCCGGAGCGACTTCAACTCCAAGGTCGTCACCTCCCTCGACGCCGCCGAGGTTGCCCGCGCGGCCGAGTTGAAGAAGGGCGTCGGTACGAAGTCCGACGGGTGGGTCGCCGAAGGCGAGGCCGAAGCCTCCGGCCTTGGTGCCGGGACATCGACCAGCGGGCCCGACACCGGGGCCGGCAAGCTGGGCGAGGCCGAGGCGCATGCCGACCTCGGCCGCGCGAGCGCGGAGGGCTCGCTCGCCAACGGCCCGATGAAACTCGATGGGGGAGCCGAAGCCTATGCAGGCGCCAAGGGCTCTCTCGCGGGCGACATCACCAACGAGGGTATCCAGGGCGAAGCAGGCGCCATGGCGGGGGGCGAGGCCTCGGCTAACGGCCGCGCCGATGCTGGTCCGGTCGGTATCTACGGGCGGGCTGAAGCTATGGCGGGCGCCGAGGCGGGTGTCAATGCGGGAGCAGGTGTCGATGGCCTGAACATCGGAGGAGATGCCTTCGCGGGCGCAAAGGGCAGTATCTCCGGGGGTGCGGACATCGGGGGCATCGGAGTGGGCGGGACAGCCGAGGGATGGGCCGGTCCTGGCGCGGAGGCAAGCCTGAACTTCGGCAAGGACGCCGACGGTGCGTGGCACTGGGCCCCAAAAGTGGGAGTCTCCCCCATCCTCGGTGGCGCCGTGGGCTTCGAGGTCACCGTTGACCCGGGGAAGATCGCCGACACTGCCGGCGATGCGGCCAACGTTGTAGGGGATGCAGCCGGGTGGGTCGCCGACGGGGTCGGCAGCCTGTTCTGACGAACACTCCCGAAAGATCCACTGCCGTAGTAAGGATGGCCTGAGATGCCCACGACCCTGCCCGTACCGATCCAGTTCGAACTGCCGGAAGGCTGGCGCGCCGAACCGCCGGACGCAGTCGGCGCGCCGGGTGCCGCATTCGTCGCGCGGCACCCGCAGCCGGATGCCGGATTCAGTGCCAACATCACGATTGACGGCGAGTACCGCCCGGATGCGACGGCGCTGTCCGAGATCGCCCACGCGTCCGTGGAACGCTTGCGCCAGGCCGCCACGTCGGTCGAGGTCACCGGACACCGCGAGATCGGCTCGGCGGATGCGCCCGGTTTCACGCAGACGCTGGCCGTCTCGGCAGTCGTCGGCGGTGTTTCCCGCGACCTCGTCCAGTCCCAGGTGTACCTGTCCATGCTGGACGTCATCGACCCGCGCAAGCGCGCAGTCATCCGCCTGGTCCTGACGACCACCGCGTCCCAATTCCCCTACGTCCTGGGCGACTTCCAGGACTTCGTACGCACAGTCCGCCCGGACACCGCCGCGGCTTCGTAACGCGTGCTGCGCAAGCGGCAAATCTTGTACCTGCAACCCGACCCCTCATAGGTTGACTTCATGGGACTCTTCGACAAGCTGACCGGAACCAAGCACCCCGACGACGGTGTCGTGCCACGCTCAGCCGAGGAGGTGCGGGCAGCCCTGCTCGGCGTCAACCGGCCCGATGCCCCGTACGTGATTCGCGACGGCGCTGCCGAGGACTCCGACCTAGTGGCGGAGTGGCGGATGGCGGAGCCCGCCTGGCAGGCCATCTTCGTTGAGTCGCAGTTGACTCGCGCCGTCCGCATCCGGATGCGCCTGGTCCCAGAGGAGCATGAGGTGCGCGTCCTCGAGGAAGGGTGGGAGGTCACCCGGGTCGGGAATCCGCCGCAGCTCAAGATCTCAGGGGCATACTCGCGCGGGCCCGACAGGACCGTCTCCCGCCACTACACGGTCCAACGCGGGGACAGCGGCGGCCTTGAAGCGACGGAGACTTTCCGCTTCGACAGCTCGGAGCTGCGCAACCCCCTACAGAACGCCGTCCTCAAGTCGGGCTGGACTTGGCGCAGCGTGGTCTTCGGCAAGTTGTGAGGCTGGCGGGACCACACCCGCTTGCCTGCGTGAGGCCCATTCGCCGAGGGTGGAGAAGCCGGAGCTTCACGGCGTGGGGCTGCTTCTATTGATTCGGTCAAGGTGCGCGGCTTGTTCGCCATTTCCTATCTGCCCCCCGTGTGAGTGAAGATCGTTTGCAGGTAGGGCGAGGATTTCATGGGGCACCGTCGGCTGTTCTGTTTGAGGGGAAGCGGTGCTGCTCCGGCCCAGGTCAGGGAGCCCCTCCGGCAAAATCCCGGAGCAGTTCTGCCAAGTATGCTTTCGGCGTCTTCCTGCCTTGATCCCCCGGAAGGGACCCCTCACGTGACCAAAACCCGTTTGTCCGCAGTGACTTGGAGCCTCTCGACCGCCGCTGTCGGCATGCTGCTCGGAGGCTGCTCGGCCTCGGTCAGTGTTGGGAAATCCGAGCCGAAAATGTCCGCGGACAAGCTGGCCACCATGGTCGCCGAAAAGCTCGCCGCCACAACGGGGCAGCCGAAGCCGGACATCACCTGTCCCGAGGACCTCGTTGGGAAGGTCGGCACCACCACCCGCTGCACGCTCACAGCGGACGACGGCAGCACCTTGGGCGTGACGGTCACCGTTTCCTCTGTTGACAATGACCAGATCAACTTCGACTTCAAGGCCGACGACAAGGCTTCTCCGGCCGCGAACCGACGACTGAGCGTTGCCAACCCACCCCCCCCGGCCAGTGAAGATCGCTCACGCGTGATCACGGGTAAGGCGGGGAAGTCCCGCTTCCTAAGATGATTTCGTCGTGCAGGACCGCGAAAAAGGCAGCGGGGCCTACGCAATGCCGCGCACCTCATGATCAATTCTTCTGGAGCTGGCAACCGGTCGACTGGCCGAGGTTGGTCCAGGTGCATTCCGCGCCCCCGTTGCGATGTGCTTGCTGCTCCATGGCATCATCGGCCCATCCAACTGTTGTCGTCGTTTGCCGATGCGACCGGCGACACGCGAACGGGGAGATCTACGTGGGGGACCACTTCAAAACGGACATCGATCAGCTCGCTGCGTTCACCAAGGACCTCCAGGGAGCCCATGACTCCCTGGAGCAGGTGCGGACAGCCCTCCAGCATGTGCGGGCGGACCAGATCGGGACGCCGGAGCTGGACGAGGCGTGCGACACGTTCCAGGAGCGCTGGAAGTACGGGAACGAGCAGATCAAGGAGCGCATCGGCAAGCTCACCGAGGGGCTCCAGAAGAATACGGACAACTACCGCGAAGTGGAGACCTCCTTGGAGGAGAGCTTCAAGCGTGCCGCGGCTGCGGGGAAGTGATTACGTTGGCACAGAATCCGTATGTGCACCTCGGGTGGAATCCCGTGCCGGGACAGCCGGGTGAAGTCGAGAAGCTCCGCACCCAGCTCAACAATTCGGCGAGCGCGCTGCAGACCGCGTACCAGAAGATCGACAAGCTGCTCGGCGAGTCCAGCTTCTGGGAGGGTGACGCCGCGGTGGGCTTCCGCGAGGCCCTCGACGGCGACCTGCCGAAGTACATGAAGGACGCCCACAAGTCCCTGACCCTGGCCGCCGGTCACCTCGGCACCTGGCACGGCGGCCTGACCGGGCGCAGGGAGCTGGCGTCCAAGTACGACGTCGAGGCGGCCGACCACAAGGGTGACCTGAAGACCGCCAACTCCCAGCACGAGACGGCCAAGCAGGACCCGGACCTGAAGCTCGCGGGGCAGACCTTCCAGGAAGGTACTGAGCTGGAGTCCGCGCAGGCCCGGCTCAACGCCGCCAACGCCCGGCTCAACGACGCCGTCACCGCCGTCAACAACGCGCAGGGCGCCCTGGACGACGTGATGCGCAAGGCGCGGGAGCTTGAGGGGACGCACGAGGCGGAGGCGCGGGACCTCGCGACGAAGCTGAAGGACGCCACGAAGGATCTGGCGCCCGAGGAGCCGGGGTGGCTGAGCAAGGCGCTCAGCTGGATCGGGGACAACCTCACCAACATTCTCAGCGTGTTGGCTGCGGTGGCGGGGTTGCTTGCGCTGCTGTGCACGGGGCCGTTCGGGATCGCGATGCTGCTTGCCGCTGGCGCGTTGAGCCTGGCCACGATGGGGTCCCGGCTTGCCGACCCGAAGGTGCGGGCCTCGCTCAAGGACGGGTTCACGAAGGGCGAGCTCGACGCGGACTTCTGGGAGAACTCCGTGGGGCTCGTCGGTGACGCGCTGGGGGCGGTGCCGGGAGCTGGAGCCGTGAGCCGCGGTCTCAATGGTGCGGTCCAGTCGACGAGGTTCGCGTCCGAAGCCGTGAGCGCCGGGCAGTTCCTCGGTCGGTTCGCCGACGACACCGTCACGGCCGCGGGCCGGATCTCAGCCGCGGGTTCCTTCAACCCCGTCGGAGACTTGGTGGCGCAGGCAGCAGGGGGCAGCCAGGCCGTCAGAGCGGGCATGGACTACGTCTCGCCGATCGCGGGTGTCGTCACCTCCGGCTACGGACTGGCCGCCGAGAACATCGACGCCCTGAAGAGCGACGCCGGCAAGAACACCGCCACCGGGGTCGACGCGGCCCGCGCGGGCCTGTTCGACGGCCCCGGTGCCCTCGCGGTCGTCGGCGACGTAGCGAGGTTGCTGCGATGACACAGGCCGCCGAGCAGCCGCCGCTGCGTCTGGTCATCGACGACTCGGCCAGAGACCCGAGCTCGAAGATCTGGTACGCACTGCCGGCCGGATACCTCAACGTCCCCCTCGACGCCCTCGACCCCGAACCGGGCTCGGAGCAGGAGAGGTACCTCGATCAGGCAATGGAGCTGGTCCTCGGCCTGGCCCCCGAGGACCAGCGCGACCGGTACACGGGCGCTCTGCGCGACGTTCGGTTCATGACCGCCCGGATGCGGAGCGAAGGCGTCATCGCGTGCTCGCTCGGCATGCACATCGCGGACAACGGCACCTCCGCCATGTCCGTGTTCACGGTGGCACTCAAGGACATCGACTGGGCCCCGGCCAAGATCACGGCGGTGCGCGCGGTCTCGCTGCGCGAAAGCAGCGAGAACGTCGAGTTGTTGACGCTGCCGGGCGGTCGTCCGGCGTCGATCTCCGACACGCTGATCACCACGCCCGACCTGGAGGGCGTACCCGGCCAGGACCTCTACCAGTGCACCCTCTACATCCCTGCCCCCTCGGGCACGCAGCTGGGCGTCCTGACGCTGAGCAGTACGGCTGTGGGCTCCCGGAAGTACTACCGCGACATGATGGCGGGCATCGCGCACACGGTGTCCTTCCACGACCCGATGCCGGAGATCGAGCGCGCCGCACGAGGTGACGGGCCCGACGGCACGGGTGGCATCGCGGGCGACATCGCCTCCGACTTCGGCTGACCCGGGACGGACACATGACCATGAACCTCGACAAGCAGGGTTTCGACGGCCCGGTGGCGTGGGACACGCCGGGCACCCGAAGCGCACTCCACCGCTGGACGGCGTGGAACCTGGCCAAGTCGCTGGGTTGGGTGGCGCTGTGGGTGGGCGCGCTGTACCTCACGCTGTTGCTGCCCGTAGCGGCGGTGGTTCCCATGGTGTTCGTTCTATTCGCGATCACGGTCCTGGCGAGCCGGGCCCTCAGCCGACTCGCCAAGGGGGTGCGGATGCGGCGCATTCTCGCCGTCTACCCGTGGCGTCAGCAGCCGGGTGCCGTCCGGATCAACAAGGGCAAGGCGGTCTTCGTGTTGCCCGACCCGGACAAGCCCGAGACGACGGTGTCGCTGAAACTGGCTGCAGGGCTGTTCAGGTCCTGGACCCACGAGGCCCTCAAGGACTACGACGAGGAACTCTGGTACGCGGGTGACCCGCGCTTCGCCTGCGTGGTGGCCAAGCCCGGCCTACGCGGCTTGAGCTGCCTTGCCCAGCCCACCGCCTACAACTACCGCACCTCCCCCCGCCGCAAAGGCATCAGCCCCGAAGCCCGCCAGCGTGCCCGGGCCATCGGTGCGCGCGTCGCCGACTGACGCAGCCCGATGGCCCCGGTGATGCGGAAGCTTGGAGAGCGCGACGGCGGCCGGCCGACCGTGAGGTTGGCGGGCCGCCAGGGTCTGACGTTCGTACTGGCGTCGATCGAGGGCTCGTAACGCGATCGGCTGGCGGCGGCGTGCGAAGGCCTCGCCTCACGCCACGCTGCGGAGCACCACCAGCGCCACCGTGCTCCCCAGCGCACACGCCAGAGCGAGCGCCAACAGCTTGGCGCTGCGGCTGCGGTAGCTGCGCAAGGCCGCCCATACTCCGGTGGCGCCGACGACGGCCAGAACGCCGGTCACCACACGCATGGCGACGTCGGCGCCCGGCAGGACGGTCGCTGCGATGCCGCCCAGGGCCACCATCGCGCTGAGGATGCCGGCGAACATCGCCGCGTTCCACCAGGTGCGAGATGACAGTCGCTCCCGGCTGCCGTCACCCATGTCATTCATCAGCATGGGTGGCAGGCTACGCGATGGCCCGGATCGGGGTAGTCGGCAGGAGGCTCGCTCATCCGGTGCCCCCGCCATGGGCGGCCGGAAGGTTGTTCACCGGTCAGAGTTTCCAGTCGTGGCCACTGTGACGAGCCTGGCGCTGTGCCGTGCCCGAGCGCTCTGCGGCCTCTTGGCGTTCCTGCTCGATCTCGGCGCGCTGAGCTTCGAGGTAGCGTTCGGCCTCGGTGCGCTGCTGTTCACGCTCTTCCGGGGACTGCTCCTCGTACTCCTGGCGGGCCTGGGCGATGCTCTCGCCGAGGGCATCGGAGTACGCGCCCACGCGCACGGCTTCGCGGAGGCCGACCCGCCCGGAGAGGACTTCCCGGGCCATCTCCCGGAGTGCACTGTTGCCGGACGGATTGTCGGCGAGGCGTTGCAGCGACTTGCGTAGAGCACGGGCCCGTGCCTCGTCCTTCGCTATGTCCATCAGGTCTGCGTCGCCGATTTGGCGCTCTTCAGGCATGGTGTAGGTCTCTCCTTACCGTCGGTAATTGACCAGTGGTCACTGTCGGCGATCAGTGAGCGATCGGGCGACAGCCTCAGGCGACCGCAGGGTTGTCGTAGTTTCCGCCCACGGACGGGAAATTCTGGAAGTGCCCGTAGATCTCGGCTCCCAGCGCTTCCAGGACTCCAACTCCGCCGTTGACGATGCTCTGTGCCTGGGCAACCATCTTGGTCGCGTCGCCCCACATCTTGAGCAGCCGCGTGATCTCAAGGGCGGCCAGCCCATATCCAACGACGGCCCCGACCCCTGTCCACGACAGTGCTGTACCCGCGGCCATTTCGATACCGACGATGATCAGGCCGTCGATGATCCCGCCGAGCACGCCCTTGATGGCTTCCGCCGTTGAATAGGCGGCGTGCGCCAGGCTCTCGTACGTGGATTGCAGGGAATCGAAGGTCTCGCGGCAGCCGGTAAGTTTCTTTGCCAGCTCGTCGAAGTAGTTATAGGCCGCATCCGCGGCATTGCCGTCCCATGTCGAATCGAGGGAGGCGTTCCCCGACTTCAGGTTCTGCGCTACGCCGTCGCACGCCTTGCCGATGTTCTGCCATACGGAAGCACACTCGGCGAAGGACTCCCAGTCGCCGGCGAACCACTGGATGGCTTCTTCCAGGGGGTTGAACCCGAAGACCGCGTTGTACGCCTCCATGATCCAATACGACGGGCTGACGAGATCGCTGGCGTCGTTGAAGACATCCAACAGGAGCCCCTGTGAGAACTCCTCGGGCTTCTTCGGAGCGGTCAGGTGGCTCGTGGGCTCGGATATATCGGTAAACCCGGACATGCGGGGGCCTCTCGGGGGGGCTGGCGGAGTCAGCGCTTGCTGGGCGGGAAGGTGGCGTCCATGGACCGAGCCGTTGATTCGTCGGTCGTCTTGTAGTAGCTGGCGCTCTTCCTCATTTCCGCCTCTGCGGCGCGGAGCAGCGACTCTGCCTGCGTCATGGCGGAGTTGACCTCCTCGACCACTGACCTGTGGGCCCCGATGATCAATTCGATCAGTCCCTGATCGGAGACGCCTACGTCCGTATTGTCCTGTTCGTATTTCCTGGCTTGCTGAATGTCGTCAGCGGCTCTGCCTATTTGGGTCGCGTAGCTTTCCAGGTCGCCACCCTGAACCTTGAATCCCATCTGCTCACCTTTGTCCATTGGTCACAGCCGTTGCGACACGCTACCGCAAGCCACGCGGACGGATGTCGGCAGACCGCGTCATGTGCTGCTTTCCTGCTTCGAGTGCCCTGTTGGCTATGGCCGGAGTGCGATTGCCGTACGCGCGTCCGAACTCTGGCCCATTCTTGGGCCGTTGAAAAGCGACTGCGCCTTACGGGTGCCGGACCGCGGTCATACGTGTTTGAGAATGTGGCAAGCGGCGGAGATTTGGTGAACGTTTCCGCGCTCCCGTCCGGCTCAGCGTCGACCACTAAGCTCCGTTGCCATGACGACGCATGACGGTGAGGCGGCGAACAGGCCGGACGGGACCGGCGAGCAGCCGTTGTCCTCCGGGGTGAGTACGGACGAACTGCGGGCGCAGTTCCAGGCTCAGGGCCGTCCGGGGCTCGCGGAGAGCCGACGGCGTGACGCGCGGCAGGCGCGTGGGATGTACGCGGCGTTCGCCGGGCTGGTGGCCGTGGTCTGCCTTGTCCTGATCGTCGTACGTCTCGCTGGGGGCGACGCGTTGGGTGTCTGGGTCGCCACGTATGCCGTGGGCATGGCCTTCAGCGGTTGGGGTTTCGTCCTGGCCCGGATGGGCCACACGCGCTGGGCGATGATGGTCACCTGTATCGGGGCAGCATTGGCGGGTATCGGCGACAGCCCCGCATTCCGCTGAGGCATACCGACTTGGATCCGATGACCGGTCCAGGCCGCCGACCGGGCGGCAGGCGATGGCCCGGACCGACACCTGATGCGAAGTCACACCTGACGGCGCGTCCTACCGATGAGATAGGCGAGACCCCACGCGGCGGCCGCGGCGAGCAGGAGGCCGAGCGGAGAGAACCAGTCGACTCCGCCGTCGATTTCGTTGTTCCACCAGGCCTTGGCCGGGATGAAGGGGTCGGCCTCCATCATGTCGCCGATAGCGCTGGGTGATTGGCTCTCGGCGATGATGAGCGGGACGGCGTTGGTGAAGCCGAAGAAGGCGCCGAGCGCGGCGATGACGGCCCCACTGACATGGGCGCCAATGCTGCGGTGCCCCACCAAGCCGACCAGGCAGCCGACTGTCGCTCCGTTGACCAGCGCGTGGGCCAAATACAGGGTGTGGGCCGTGGTGAGCGACTGCTCTTTGTACGTGGCCAGGGTGAGACCGCTGTAGAGCAGCGAGACGATGACCGAGGCGAAGAGCCCGAGGAAGACCGCGCCGACCGGATGACCACTTGCGTTCGGCGGCTGTCCGAACGTGGGCGCCTGGAACGGTGGCGCGGCGTACATCGGATGCATCGGTTGGGCCGGCGGCTGCCCCACGGCGGGCGGCATTCCCGGGTACGCCGGGGGCTGGCCAGGAACAGGCGGCGGACCGGCCTGCATCGGGGGCTGTCCAGGAGCAGGCGGTGGTCCGAACCCCGGTGGCTGCTGGGGCGAGGCGGGCTGGTTGTACGGGTTGTAGGGGTTCTGCGGTAGCTGTGGAGGCGGCGGTGGCGGCTGGAACGGCGGCTGGCTCATTGAATTCCCACGGAGTGAACTGGCAAAGGCAGCAAGCTATCAGTGAGATCAGAAGGGTGCCGTCGGAGTCGAGTTACGTCCGCTACGAGGCCGTCGCCGGGTCCGTCCAGCGGATGCGGAGGGCCTTCGCTCCGCGCTCGGTAGCGACGAGGAGGATGCCGTCGGGGGAGAGGTCGGCGGCGGTGAAGGGTGTGTCGGACAGCAGCGTGGCCACGACTTCCTCGTTCGGCCGGTGCCGGACGCGCAGGTAGTCGGCGCCGCGGCTCAGTGTCAGTGGGGCGGCGGCGCGCTCGTCCTCGGAGGGGCGTAGGACCTGCGTCAGGTCGGGGGCGGTGTCTGTGTCGCCTGCGAGGCTGTGGATGAGCACTGCGGAAGCGCCGGATGGTTCGCCGACCGGGTGTGCGCCGGGCGTGCCTGTGGGTACGACGAGGATGGCGACGGGCGTGGCCGGCCCCTCATGGCTGGGCAGGCTGCCGACGGTCACGGCGGTGATGCCGGGGACGGGCCGGCTCCACAGGGTCTGCCAGGGCAGGTCAAGACCGAGCCGGTGTATGGCGTCCGCGTAGTCGGGCAGGCCGTCCTCGACGAACGCGGTCTCCAGCAGGGCGGCGCGCAGCACGGCGGGCGCCTGGGTGCGGGTCAGCAAGGGGGCCGTACGCAGGTATGTACGGGCCGGTGCGCCGAGCTCATCGGTCGGGACGGCTTCGACGGCGGCGCGGAGCGGCACCGGGTCGGCGTGTACGAACAGCCCCGGGTCCGTGAGGAGTTGGGGCAGCAGGCCGGCCTCCAGGGTGTGGCCCGCGATGTGGTCGCGTACGTAGGGGTCGGCCTTGCCCCAGTCCTGCTCCGGCACGGCCTCGAGCAGCGTCATCGCGATCTGGGTCTGAGCGGCGCGGACGTTCGGCAGACCGGCACGGACTTCGTCACCGATGGCCGGGTGCAGCAGCTGGAGCAGCGTACGGGTGCCGTCGTCTCCGTCCGCCTGAAGCGACTGGACGAACGGTCCGGTCAGCGCACCGCTGCCCGCGATGACTCCGCTCATGTCCTTGCCCGCAACGGCGTTGGCGAGCCGCGCCCAGACGTCGACGGGCAGACCTTCGCCGTCCGCAAGGGCGAGGGGCGCCAGGAGGTGGCGCAATGTCTGCGGGTCGGCTCCGAGGCGGCGGGCGTGCAGGTCGAGTGCCTGGCCGATGGACGAAGGGAGGAGGGCCTCGTCGCGCGGGGCGAAGGTGTAGGGACTCGCCAGGAGGCTCTGCACGGCGAGTTGCACGGTGAGCGGACTGGTCCCGGCTCGGCGTCCGATCGCCTCGGCGAGGGACCGTCTCGTCGGAGCGTCGGTGGTGAACGGCGTGTCCGGCGCGCCGAGTTGGGGGTTGAGCAGCGCCTCGGCCTGCAACACCAGGCCCTGCGGGTCCGCCCATTGCGGTGCATCGAGATCGATGACCTGCACGGTGCCGGCAGGGAGGCCGGCTGCGAACTCGTCCGCGAGCGGGCGAGGCATCTCCGTGAGCAGGCGGACCGTCCCGATGGCAGCGAGAGGCTTGAGTAGCTCTCGCGTGAGCCGTGCCGGTTCGTCCGCGGCCCGTACCGGTCCGGCCTGATCGACGTCCGGTACGACCACGGTCACGGAGTCCGTGAGGTTGGCCAGCTCGGTGAACACGTCCGATACGTCGTCGGCCGCCAGGCCGAAATGATCGGCGAGAAGCCGGACGACCTGGGCCGCGGTCATCCCGGCCGCCCCCGGCACAGCGGGCGCGGGCAGCTCGGGCGGCACGGTCGACGGGTCGAGGTCGTCCAGGGGGAGCCGCTTGCGGTACTCCGGGTCGCAGAGCATCAGGAACCCGGTGATCAGATGCGATCGACCACTACCCGGGTCTCCCGTCAGGACTACGACGCGCGGGGTGCCCGGCCGCTCCATCCGCCAGGCGGCGAGGGCACGCAGCACTGCCGTGCGGCCGCCTATGTAGGGGTGCGGAGCGTAGCCAATGGGTGCGCCAGCCATGGGTATCACTCCTGGTTGGGGTGGTGGGGCGGTCGGGGGGAGGGGTGCGGAGGGGCTGCCCTGGGGGCCCGCCCGGCTGTCACGTGTTGCGCGTGCGGTTCTTCCGGTACAGCGCGATGGCCTGCTCGATCGGGTAGTTGGGGACGGTGACGGCTTCACCGGTCTCCTTCGACACCACGATCTTGGCTCCGCCGGGTGGGGCTGGTTGAGGGCGGCCGGTGGCGTTGGTGCGGGGCGGGACGACCGTGTACACCAGGTACCCGATGTCGAACTCGTGGACCTGGAGTTCGGCGGGGGTGCCGTCGGGGAGTTTGGGCTGGGCGTAGCGGGAGCGGACGATTGCGATGGCCTGGTCGGGGGTGGTGGGTGGGCCTTGGGGGGCGGCGGCAGGGATGTCCGGGGTCATTGAGGGCACTCCTTGTTGGGGATCAGGTGGGGAAGTTGCCGACGCGGCCGCGTTCCAGCAGGTACTTCGGGATGTAGCCGGACTCCACCTCGATGGCGACGCCGCCGTCGTAGGCGAGGCAGGCCATGGCCAGGGGGCCCAGCGCGACGAGACCGCTCACCTGCGCTGCCGTCGACTCTTCGGCAGTCCAGTATTTCTTGTGCCAATGCAGGGCCTGGACCAGCTCTGCATTGAAGCGCTCACCGTCGCCTCGGACGAAGCGGTGGAACAGGTTGAGCGGGGGATACAGGACATGCAGCATCAGACTGCGGTCGGCGGTCTGCAGGACTTCGGGATTCGTGCCATCGATCGCGGCCACCAACTTGTCGCCGAGAGCGGGACCTTGCTTCCAGTACGTCTGGAGCGTGTCGACCCAGTCGTAGATGTACTCGTCGTATACCGCTCCGGACTCGCGCAGCAGCGAGATCGGGACGTCGCTCAGCTCTGTGAGTCGTTCGGGTTCGCGGCAGACGAGCGCCAAGTAGAAGGCGGTGACCCAGTTGCCCGCGTTTGCGGGCGGCTGGGAGCCGGTGGAAGGGATCGTGCGCAGCTTGCCTGAGATCAGGCATTCCACGGTGGGTTCCGATGAGGTGGCGGACCGGAACAGGGCGGAGCCGATCTGCATGGCCGCCACCCATGCCTCCCAGGTCTCAATGCGCGCGGCGCGGGGATCGAGCGCGCAGTGGTTCTTGGCGTTCGCCAGTGCCCTGTTCAGACCGGTGTTGAACGTGCTGGGCATGGTTTCGAGCTTCCGCACCCGCGCTTCGGTGTCCTCGATGAGTGCTGGCACGTTGAAAATGCGGTCGGCAGGCACCTCGTGACATATCACTTGTGCAGTCATTCCTGCCTGGCCTTCGGCTTCCGGTTGTCGAGCTCGTGGACCTGGAGTTCGGCGGGGTGCCTTCGCCGAGTCTGCGCTGGGCATAACACATGCGGACGATGTCGACGCCTTGGCCCGGGGTGGTGGTGTCGGAAGCCTTCGGTGTCCTGTCCGCTACTTGGGTTGTGACCGACTGGTGCGTTGACTATGTGGGGAACTCGCCGTACCAGCCGCCGTCGAGGAGGTACTTGGGCAGGTACTCGGACTCGACGTCGACGGTGAAACCCGAGTCCAGGGCCAGGCAGGCGATGGCCAGGGGGCCGAGGGCGATGAGTCCGTCCGAATCGCGCGCCAGTTCCTCGTCGCGGGTCCAGTAGTCCTTGTGCCATCCGACGGTCTTGGCCAGCTCGGTGTTGAACCTGTCCTGGTCGCCGCGCACCACCTGGGTCAAGAGATTCATGGGTGGGTACATGAGGTTCAGTACGGCGCTTCGCGAGGCAGGTCGGAGCACCTCGGGGTCGGTGCCGTCCACCGCGGCGAGCAGTTTGTCGCCGAGTTCCGGCCGCTTGAGCCAGTACGCCTGCAGTGCTTCGACCCAGGAGTAGATGTACTCGTCGAAGCCACCAGCTTCGCGCAGCAGGGAAACGGGGACCCGGCACAGGTCGTTCGTACGCTGCCTGTCACGGCACACACAAGTGAGCCAGAAAGCCGTGAGCCAGTTGCCTGCGTGGGCCCAGGGCTTGGCACCGGAGGCGAAGACGCGCTCCTTGTGGCCGACCTGACATTCGACTGTCGGCGTTGTCGCGAGGGCCGAGGTGAAGAGGGCGGAGCCCACTTGCATCGCGACGACACAGGCTTCCCAGGTCTCGAGTTTGTCGGCTTTGGGATCTCCCGAGCAGCGAGTGGCGAGGAGGGTGGTCGCGGAGCTCAGGGCCGTGGAGAACCACTCGGGATCCTCCTCAAGGTCCTCGAGTTCCTCTTCGAGCCCTGCCTCCAGCTCTCGAAGTACCTGAGGTAGAGCTCCCGTCAGGAAGTCATGACGTGGAATCTTGATCATCTTCATCCTTCCTGGGCCTGATGTCGTATTCCTTCATCAGGTATCCCTCGTGTGACCTGGTGGTCTCGTTGGAGTTCCCCTTCACCAGCACGTACTTCACACGGCCCGCCTTCAGTGCCGTGCGAAGGTTACGTGCCAGGTCCAGTTCATCCTGGGCGGCCTTGCGAATTGCCTCGGCCTTCACGGGGTCGGTCTCCGCGGCTGCCTCGTTCAACCCTTGCAGACCGCGCTTGCGCATCTCGTGCATGATCGTCTTGAAGTACTCGCGGGTGCCCTGGGCGACCTGCGGGACGGCCGGGTTCGCAGAGTCAGCGTCACTCTCGGCCTCCTGGTTCTCGTCACCGGTTGTCTGCTGTTCGTCGTAACCATCTTCGCCGGGCTCGGGGCGGTCGGGGTCATCCGTGTCCAGCGGGAGTCCCTGACGGTCTCCCTCTCCGGCCGTCAGGGAACCCTTGCACTCCACGACCACGTAGTCGAACTCGGTCTCATTCGGCGGCGCGTCCCATACCTGATCGAATCGGTTGTTTCCTTCGCCGCGATTGTCGATACGGACGGCGCCGGCGAATGCATTGGGGATCGCATGGAATTCGGCGACTTCGTCTCCGTACGTCTCGCTTTCCTTGCCCCTCTTCGCATGGAATGGCCTGTGCTCGTCGTCGGCCTCTTTGAAGGCGGCCCTGTTCTCAGGAGTGTCGTCGTTCTTGAGCGCCTGTTTTGCCGTTTCCCTCTTCGCGTGCGGGACTCTGTCCGCCTCGATCGCGTCTGCCCGGGACCCGGCACGCTCATCGAGCTTGTCGAGGGTGTCCTGGGAGGGGCTGCCATGGGTCCGGCCCACCGGCTCCGCGTTCGGGTCGACGTACGTCGGAGCCGGAGCCTGCGGGACTCTGCTCGCTGGCATCCACGGACTCTGCGGGTCACCGGTGGCACGAAGTATGGGTAGATAGTGGCCCTTGTACTTGGCTTCACGCGAATGCCTGTGTCCGTCTGATTCCCGGTAGTACTCGTCGAAGAAGTCGGGATCGGTATTCGCCAGGTGGACCATGTGGTCGATCCACTCGTCGTCCGTCCTGGGATCGTTTATGGGGTCGCCCGTCGGCTGTGCGGGGCCCTCGGGGCGCTGCGATGTCTCCGGCTTCCCTGTGTTCGCAGAGGTCTCGGGGGCGACCTCCCCGTACAAGTGCTTCTTGCCTGCCGTGGACTCGTTGATGTGCCGGGACGCGTCCGCGTTCTTACCGTCCGGCAGGCTCTCGCGTATGGGGACCGCGGAGTCCTTGGTCATGTCGCTCGGGCGGTTGCGACGGTCGTCGGCCGGCGACTGAGTCTCGGACCGGTCCTTGTCCGGCGTCTCCAACCGCGGATTGTCATCGACGTGATCGGGGCGCGTCCGGTCCGGTCGCTGACCGTCTGGGCGGTCGCTGGTCTCCGGCTTCCTCTGCGTGCCCGTGTCCCGATGCGGGTCCGAAGTGCGGGGATCGGATGTACGCGGATCCGTGGTGCGGGGATCCGCAGTGCGCGGGTCGGTGGCCCGGGGGTCCGTGCTCTGCTGGTGCGGAATCGATGTACGCGGGTCCGAGGGCGTGGTGGTCTGCTGAGCTGTGTCCCGGTTGGTGGTGGGGTCGTTCGGGGGGTCCGTCGCAGTCCGGGTGGGTGTCGCGTCCTTGTCCGGCGTGCCGTTGTCGGTGTCGACGGGTGTCGTGTGGCTGGGCGGCTGCCCGTGTTCCGAAGGGGAGTCGGGCCGGGTCGGGCTCTCTGCCGTCGCGGTCGGCTGCTCGGACTCCTTGTCGGGGGTGCGGCCCTGCTCGTCGGGGTGTGTCGCCCCGTCCGGCTGCTGCTGGTCAGCGTCGCTGTCTCGAGTTTCCGGGGTGTCCTGGGAGGGCCCCTGGCCATCAGGCGTGTCCGGGTCCGGCGACATGCTCGGGTCGGCCGTCGACGGCTGCGCAGGGTCCGCGTTGTTCGCTGCGTCTGGGGGTGACGGGGCCGCCGACTCGGGAGAGATGGTTCCCGTGTCGGTGTTGTCGCCCTGCTCCGGGGTGTCGGGCGAGACGCCGTTCTGTGGCGGCTGGCCGTTGTTCTCGGAGGCCTCCGGCTGGGACTGGTCGTTCTGGCCCTCGGAGTCGGCGGCGTCCGGCTGGGTGAGGTCTATCGGGTTCCGGTCGGCGTCCAGCGGGATGTGCCAGACGTGTTCGGCGTTGTCGATGTGGAGGGGCTGGGTGCTGACCTCTCCGCTCTGCGTGTCGATCCAGACGATGTTGCCGTTGTGGTTGACGACGTTGAAGGCGTGGCCGCCCCCGTTGTTGGGCCAGTCGACCTGGACGATGGCCGCTGAGCCGGGGCCCGATTGCTGGAGTACCGACGCGATGTTGTTGGCGGTGTCGGGGTCGTTGCCGGGGCCGGCGTAGGTGTGTGCGGCGCCGGTCCAGCGGATCTGGTTCTCGTTGGCGTTGTCCTCGGGGGACCAGGGGTCGGGGTTGCCGTGTTCGTCGCTGTCGAGGGTGCGGGGGGCGGAGACCTGGGGGTTGCCGTACCAGGTCTCCAGGAAGGAACGGGAGCAGTCGGCGCAGTTGTTGCTGCGGCCGGGGACTTCGTTGCCGCCGTCGTTCTGGAGCTGGGACCAGGGGCCGAAGGGGTCGGGGAACCGTTCCGGGGTGCCGTCCTCGTTGTGCGGGACGGCGTCGGCCAGGGCCTGCTGGTCGTCGGGGTCCGGTTCGGACAGGCCTCCCGGGTAGTGGTCCAGGTCGGCGCGGATGTCCTCCAGGCTGTCCTGCTCGGGGTGTTGCTGGTTCTCGGGGGTCCCGGAGTTGGTCTGGGGCGACCCCGGCGCCTGCGGCGTGTCAGGGGTCGCGTGCGACGGTGGCGTCGAGGCACCCGGGGTGGTGATGACGGTGTGGATCGGGACCGCCGTCACCTGTTGTTGCTGTTGATGCTGCGGGTTGGGCGGTGTGTTCTGCGCTGGCGTGTTGGGCTGCGCGCCCGGCTGCTGCGGAGTGTTGGGGGTGTGAGGGGTGTTGGGGGTGCTGCCCGCCGGCTGGTGGGGCGGCCTGCTCGGGGTGGGGCCGGTGCCCGGCTGGTTCTGGGTGCCCGGTGTGCCGGGGGTGCTCGTGCTGGTGGCAGCGCCGGGCTGGGTTGAAGAGTTCGGGGTGTTGCTGCTCGGTGTCGAGGTGCGCTCCGGACCGGCGCCGGACGATGGAGAGGGCGTCGTCGTCGGTGTGCTCGTGGACGGCGATGCGGTCCTGGAGGGCGTCGACTGGGCCGGGTTCTGGCTCGGGCTGGACGTACTCGGGTTCTGGCCCGGGGTGTGGGTACGCGTGCCGCCGGTCGGGTCCGGCGTGTTGCGGGTCGGGGTGCTGTCGCCCGGCCTCGTACCGGGGTTATTGCGGGACGAAGTGCCATCGCTCGGGGTCGTACCCGGCGTCGTACCCGGAGTCCGCTGCGTCGGTGTTCGGCCGTCCGGCGCACCAGGCGTACGGCCGTCGGGCGCACCAGGCGTACGGCCATCCGGTGTGCCAGGGGTACGACCGACCGGCGTGCCCGGCGTACGACCGTCCGCCGTACCGTGAGCACGACCGTCCGGCGTCGGCGCCGGAGTGCTCCGGGGCGTCGTCGCAGACGTGGGGCTCGGCGTGGAGGCAGGTCCGGTTCCCGTGGGGGAGGGCGTACCGGCGGAAGGGTTCCTCGCCGCGCCCGAGTTGGAGGTCGGGCCGGTCGGGCTCGTGGCGGAGGGCGTGCTGCCGGGCGTACTCCCGGTGTGGTGCGAGCCCGCCGCACCGCCCGCGGTCGACGGCGCCACGGGCGACGTCGGAATGGCCGAACCGCCATCCGCGCGGCCCCCGGTAGCCGCGGGGGAGGGGTCGCTCGTCGTCGGCGTGGGAGCCGCGTTGGACTGGGTGGGGACGCTGGCGGCCAGGCTGTCGATCGAGGTGCCGATCGCGCCGCTTCCCGGCGAGGACGACGTAGCGCCGGATGACGTGGGCGTGGGCGCGGACTGGGCCGTCGGTGAGGAGAGGCCGGAGACGGAAGAGCCGCCGTTGGTGCCTGATGGGCCGGACGTGCTTGGACTGCCGGAGGAACCATTGGCGTCCGGAGTACCGGGCGAGGGGTCGTCGAAGTCCGAGAGGGACGGCCCTGACAGTGACGGCGTCGGCCTCGAGTACGGCGTGTCCGAGGAAGACGAATCTTGCCCGGAACCGGGACCGGAACCGGAACCGGAACCCGAGTCGGAGTTGGGGCCGACACCCACATCAGGTGTGCCGATGCCTGCGCCGCCGGAGTCGGCGGAAATCCCGCCGCCGATGTTCGCACCCGGACCGGTGCCGGTGCTCGTACGCGTGGAGGTGGAGGAGTCCGATGACGACGAGCCGGAGTCCGAGGAGGAGTTGGAACTCCGCGAGTCGGAGTCGCCGCCGTCACGGCTCCCGCTCTCACTGTCTCCGCCGTCACGGCTTCCGCTGCCACCGTCTCCGCCGTCGCTGCCCGACGGCCCCGACGACCCGTCGTACCCGTCGATGCGGCTGTCGATCGCGTGGTGGGCGCGGTCGCCCGCCTTCTTGCCGAGGCCGTCCCGCACCCCCTCGGCCAGGGTCTGCGGGGTCTGCTTGATGGCCTCCCAGCCGCCCTTGGCACCGGCCTTGGCGGTCTCCGAGAGGTCGTAGCCCTGCTGGGCGCCGAAGCCGACGTTCATCGTCTGCCGGACGAGGTCGGTGATGATCGCCTCGATCGCCGAGACCGCGGGCTCCTTCATCGCCTCCACGATCGCTTCCATCAAGGCCTGTTTGAGCTCGTCGAGGAGGCGGCGCACGATCAGGCGGGCGGCCTGGGTGGCGCCCATTCCCGCGACCGAGGACAGACCGAAGGTGAAGGGTGCGGCGGCCGCGGCGGCGGCGATTTGGATGGCGAGGGCGATCAGTTGGGCGATCACCGCCCATTTGGCGAACTCGACGAGGTACGCGCAGGCCTCCATCACATTCGCGATGATGTGGGCGGCCTGGGCGGCGTTCGCGAGGTAGCCGTCGGAGCCGCCTCCGCCGTCGAACTTGGCGTACGTCTTGCTGAACGCGTCGATCGACTCGCCGGCGTTGTGGGCGGTCACCGTGCGGGCGCTGGTGTTCGCCGAAGTGTGCAGCCCGGTGACGTCGTCGCCGAACTTCCGCCACAGGGCGGCCGAGTCTCTGAGCTTGTCCTCGTCTGCCGTCGGCCAGTTGTAGCCGAGCATCTGGAGAACCCATTCGAGCTCGTCCGGCAGCATCATCGACACAGCAGAAAGCACCCCCGTCAGACAACACGGCCGTACAACTCCCTCACTCATCAAGGGAAAACACATAGCTGTACAGCCGTGCGCACAGCTTACGGACTCACCCGCAGGCAACTTCAGAGGGTTGCTGTCACAAATCTGTTGCAGGTCACCGCTGTTGCCCGGAGCGGCAGCTCACGGCACGGCTGCCGGAGCGGTTGCCGATGCGGTTGCCGATGTGATGCGTCAGGGCGTGCGGCCCCGGGTGCGCTGCCGGTGTCCCTTCACGTCGGGGCGGCCGAGGTGGCCCGCCGCGCGCTCGGACTCGCCGAGCCAGATGTCCGGGACGTGACTCTGGACCGCCGTAACCACCTGCTGCTGGTAGGGGGCAGGGAAGGGGAGGCGGTAGCGCAGGCGGGGAAGACCGGGGTGCAGCGGCTCCTCGTCGCGGACCAGGGTCCACAGGACCGGGTCGTCACGGTCGATGGGGCCGGTGGGGAACAGCTCCAGGGAGTAGACCTTCTGGCTGCGGCCGAGCATGCTCCAGTAGAGGCCGACTCCGGCGAGCGTCTGCCAAGGGATGACGTTCTGAAGATTTCCGTTTGCGACCCACAGGCCGGTGTGGTCGACGAGAAGCCTGGTGCGGCGGTTCGCCCAGTTGGCGATGAACAGGAACACGCCGAGAACACCGAGTGCCAACATGAATACGAGGCCCGCGTACGCCGCGACGCCGGACTCACCTTTCTCGTTCCCGGTGGCAATCACGACAGCGCCGAAGACGCCGACGGCGCCCATCGCGATGAGGAGGACTGAACAGGGGAGCCCCACCGTGGCGCTGCGACGGCCGGTACGTATGACCATGGCATCCGGCGCGGGGGAAGGTGTGTGCGATGGCAACATGGTGCGTGAGCCTAGCGAATTGGGCGCAGGCCACTCTCTGGCCTCAGCTGGTCGCCACCGTTCAGACGAAGTAGCTCACCAGGAACGACACCCCGGCCCCCACGATCCCCACCCCGATCATCCCGATCACGGCCGACCGCGTCACTCCCCGCCCCGCCGCCTCCCACGCCGCGTCGAACGAGATACGGCTCTGCCCGAACGGCGCGAATCCGGTGAGGAGACAGAAGGCGCCGAGGCCCGTGAGGACCCAGCCGCCGAAGAAGGCGCCGAACCAGCGCCAGGCCCGGTCCAGGCCGCTCTGGACGTAGTCGGCATCCGTGGCGGTGTCCGACGTGGGCGGGTCCGTCTGCTGGACCGACAGTTCGGTGCCCTGCGCATAGCGTTGCCTGACCTGCACCGCGGCGTTGGCGTCCGTGCTCTTGCCGTCATCGGAGGCGAAGGCGCCCTCGCAGCGGACGGGGCGGCGGTTCTTGCGGCTGCTGCGGGAGGCGTTGTTCGGGTAACTCACATCGCAACGGTCCACGGTGAGGGTGCCGTGCGTCCCTGCCCAACCCGCCGCGTACGCCCCCTCGTACGCGCCGAATCCGCTCAGGGCGAGACCCGCGAGAAGGAAGACCAGCCCGCCCGCGCGCCCGAGGCGGCCGAAGGCCCGTTCGACGAGGCCGACGAGGGAACGGTCGGTTCCGGTGCCTTTTCCTGTGCCTTGCGTGCGAGCCATGACAACGCGGTCCTTCTCCTCATCGGCAGTGGGGGTCAGCATGGCAGCTGTGCGTGACAGGAGATACTGCGGGTGGCGAGAGGTAACGAACAGCGAGGAGACGCGAGATGGCCAGGCAACCCGAGAACTCACCTAACCCGCAGGGCTCTTCCCAGGACCGCGGTGTGCTGGACGAGGCACTCGAACCGGAGCAGATCCGTTCCCTGAACTCCGCCCTGCGCAAGCTGTCCGAGACCGACAGCGCCGGCAAGGACATGCAGGAGGCGGCGAAGAAGCTGCTCTCCGGCCGCCTTGCCCTGCGCGACGCCCTGGACGACCCGGCAGTGGCACGCGCCCTGGGTGGAGGCATGGAGTCTCTGCGGGGCAAGTGGGAGGCGCTGTCCGAGGAGGAGCGCGACCGGATCAGGCACGGGGAGACGCCTGGGAGCGGTGGCTCCTCCTCGGGGTCGTCCGAGCCGGGGAGCTCGGAGGGGCAGGGCTCGCAGACGGCGAAGAAGAACCAAGGACGCCACAGCGGCGGGTTCTCGCTGTACTGACCTCGATCGACCTCGAGCGACGGTACTAGTCGGCGGTCACGCCACCGTTGTGCGGCGCGGGTTCCAGGTCGAACTCCCCGTCCCGCGCGCCGAGTACGAACGCCCGCCACTCCGCTTCGGTGTACCGCAGCACGGTGTCGGGATCGAGGGACGAGCGCATGGCCACCGCGCCCTGAGGCAAGTACGCGATCTCGACTCGCTCCTCGTGCGACTCGGTACCGGGCGCGGAGTGCCACTCGACCCCGGAGATGTCGAGGGCGTACAGCTCGTCCCGCTCCCGTTCCTTGCGCGCCTTGGTGTCCTCGACCTGGGTCTCGACCTCGTGGTCCCGTGCCTCGGTCATGCTGCTGGGCCTCTTCCTGACGTGCGAACGAAGGGTGTGCCTCACCCTACTGGCGCGGGTGGTGCTCACGCTGCGGAAGCGGCAGGTCACTCACAGCCCGCGGAGTCAGGTCATTCACAGCCCACAGGCTCAGGTCACCCACAGCCCAAGGGCTCAGAGTTCTCCGTCCTGCCGACGACGCTCATGGTGCACGCCCTTCACCATCTCCACCTGGCCGTCGTACTTGGTCGTCAGGTCCCGCCAGGCGGCGTCCTCGTCGCCCTCGTTCCGCTCGTGCCGCACGCCCATCTCCGTGAAGGCCAGCCCGATCCCCGCGAGCCGTTCCGCCAGGCTGCCCATCGACTGGTACATGCCGTCGCGCAGGCCCTCGTAGACAACCCCGAACTTCTCGCCGATGTCGTCGTCGCCCCAGGGCGGAGTGGAACCGCTGCCGCCTTCGAGCGCGGTCAGGCCGGTCTGGAGGGCCTGCACCGCCTTGCCGAAGTCCTGGCCCACCGTGAACATGTTGAAGCCCTCGTCCTTGAGGACCTTGGGATCGGAGTCCATGAAGTCCGACGGCACAACTGCCCCCCGTGGCTCGCCTGTTCTGTCGCAACGCCAGCTTAACGGTGGCGCCCGTGCGAGCCCCACCCCGGACGCGCAACGGAGAGGGGCGGCACCCACCCGGGTGCCGCCCCTCGGCGCTCAGCTCCGCAGAGATCAGTGACGGGCCGCCATCCACCCCGTCTGGATCAACTGCCCACCCCGTCGCCGGGTGTGGAAGTGCCCACGTCCGGGCGGCAGTTGCGACGCGGTGATGTTGCCCAGCAGCGCGCCCTCGATCCGGTCGCCGGAGAGCACGATGCCCTGGGCGCCGAGCTCGCGCAGACGCTGCATCACCGGCTCGTACAGCGACCGGCTGGCACCGCCCGAGGAACGCGCGATGATGACGCGCAGCCCGACGTCACGGGCGAAGGGCAGGTACTCGAGAAGCGGGGCCAGCGGGTTCACGCCCGTCGCCACCAGGTCGTAGTCGTCGACGATGACGAACGCGTCCGGGCTGCTGTACCAGCTGCGGTTGCGCAGCTGTTCCGGCGTGACGTCCGGGCCCGGCATCCGGCGGCCCAGCGAACCGGCCAGGCCCTCCAGCGTCTCCGCCAGAGCGGGCGCCGACGCGCAGTACCGCGACAGGTGCGACTCGGGCACACCCTCCAGGTGGGCGCGTCGGTAGTCACCCATGACGATCTTCGCCTGCTGCGGCGTGTAGCGCTCGGTGATCTGCTTGATGAGCAGCCTCAGCACCGCGGACTTACCGGACTCGCTCTCACCGAACACGATGAAGTGCGGGTCCGTCTCGAAGTCGACGAAGACCGGCGCGAGAGAGGACTCGTCGATGCCGATGGCGACACCGCGCTCCGGGTGCTCGAAGCCCTTGGGCAGCCGGTCCCATGGCAGCAGCGTCGGCAGCAGCCGCACGGACGGAGCGGGGCTGCCCTGCCAGTTCTCGTTGATGCCCCGGACGAGGATCCCCGTCGCCTCCGACAGGTCCTCCGTCTCCGAGGAGCCGTCGACCCGGGGCAGCGCGGTCATGAAGTGCAGCCGCTCCGTCGTCAGACCACGGCCCGGCACGGTGGCGGGCACGTTCTGCGCGACCTTGCGGTCGATCTCCGACTCGGTCGGGTCACCGAGGCGCAGCTCGATGCGGTTCTGGAGCATGTCCTTGAGCGCGGGCCGCACTTCGGTGTAGCGGCTCGCGGTCAGGATCACGTGCACACCGAAGCCGAGGCCACGCGTGGCGATCTCGGTGACGGTGGACTCGAGCAGCTCGTAGTCCGTCTTGAAGGTGGCCCAGCCGTCGATGACGAGGAAGACGTCACCCCAGGGCTGGTCGGGCAGCTGGCCCGCGTTCCGGCGCTGACGGTAGGTCTGGATCGAGTCGACGTTGTTCGCGCGGAAGTACTCCTCGCGTGCGTTGAGGATCCCCTCGACCTCGCTGACCGTACGGCGCACCTTCTCGGCGTCGAGCCGGTTGGCGACCCCGCCGACGTGTGCCAGGTCCTCCATCGAGATCAGACCGCCACCTCCGAAGTCCAGGCAGTAGAACTGCACTTCGGAGGGGGTGTGGGTGAGCGCGAACGACGAGATGAGCGTACGCAGCAGAGTCGACTTGCCGGACTGCGGACCGCCGATGAACAGACCGTGGCCCGCACCACCCGAGAAGTCCCGGTACAGCACGTCGCGCCGCTGCTCGAACGGCTTGTCGACCAGGCCGACGGGCACGTTGAGCCGCCCGAGTGCCGTGTACTCGGGCGCGGTGAGGCCGCGCTCCGGGGTGACGGCGAGCTGGGGGAGCAACTGCTCCAGCGAGGGCGCCTCTTCGAGCGGGGGCAGCCACACCTGGTGGGCGGGCGGCCCCTGGTTGACCATCCTGCCGACGAGGACGTCCAGCACCGTGTCCGCGAGCGCGTCGTCGACCCTGTCGTCGGCCTCCGGCTCGTCGATCACCGGCTGCGGAGGCAGCGCCACGTGCTGCGCGGAGAAGAGCGCGGGCCGCAGCTGGGTGGAGCGGTGCACTCGGGACGGGCCCTCGCCGTGGTACGGCCCCGACACGTACGCGGCCTTGAAGCGGACCATGGTGTCGGTGTCGTACCGCAGATAGCCGGAGCCGGGGATCGACGGCAGGTGGTAGGCGTCCGGCACACCGATCGCCGTACGGGACTCGGCGGCGGAGAAGGTCCGCAGACCGATCCGGTACGACAGATAGGTGTCCAGGCCGCGCAGCTTGCCCTCCTCCAGGCGCTGCGACGCCAGCAACAGGTGGATACCCAGCGAACGGCCGATACGGCCGATCTGGATGAACATGTCGATGAAGTCGGGCTTGGCGGTGAGGAGTTCGGAGAACTCGTCGAGCACGATCACCAGCGAGGCCATCGGCTCCAGCGCGGCGCCCGCGGCCCGGGCCTTCTCGTAGTCGTGCAGGTTCGCGTAGTTGCCGGCCGTGCGCAGCAGCTCCTGACGGCGCTGTGTCTCACCCATGATCGAGTCACGCATACGGTCGACCAGGGTGAGGTCGTCGGCGAGGTTGGTGATCACGGCCGCGGTGTGCGGCATGTCCGCCATACCGGCGAAGGTCGCACCGCCCTTGAAGTCCGCGAGGATGAAGTTCAGCGTCTCCGAGGAGTGCGTCACCGCGAGACCGAGCACCAGCGTGCGCAGTACCTCGGACTTGCCGGAGCCGGTCGCGCCGACGCACAGGCCGTGCGGGCCCATGCCCTCCTGCGAGGCTTCCTTGAGGTCCAGCATGACCGGCTCGCCGGCCTCGCCGACACCGATCGGCACACGCAGCCGCTCGTGCAGGGTGCGCGGACGCCAGGTGCGGGAGACGTCGACGGCACCCGCGTCGCCGATGCCCATGAGATCGGTGAAGTCCAGGTTGGACAGAAGGGGTTCGCCCTCCTCCGCGGAGCCGACCCGGAAGGGGGCCAGCTGCCGGGCCAGCGACTCGGCCTGCGCCGCGCTCAGCACGTCGGCCTTGCCGGTGTACGCGGACTCGTGGCCGACGAACAGCCGCATCCGGTCCGGCTTGGCGTAGATCGTGAGGCCCGCACGCAGCTCGTCCTCCAGCTCGCCGGGGGCGATCTCGAGGAAGGTGACGCCCTGGAGGCCTTCGGCGCTGGCGAGTTCGGAGTCCGGTGGCACGGTGCCGCCGTCGAGCACCACGATCATGTGCGGCTGGTCGTAGACCGGGTTGGCCTCACGGTTCCAGCGCGGCCGGTCGTCCAGCTGGTCCGCCAGCGCCTCTTCCAGCTCTCCGAGGTCGTCGAAGAGGAGCCGGGTCGAGCCCGCTCCGTCCTTGACCTTCGGGTGCTGGCTGTGCGGCAGCCACTTGATCCAGTCCCAGTCCGATGCCGCGGAAGGATGCGCCACCACGGCGACCATCAGGTCCTCGGGCGAATGCAGCGTCGCCAACTGGCACAGGGTGGCACGGGCGTTGGCGTAGACCGTGTCGGTCTCGCCGCACAGCGTCACGTGGTAGAAGGCGCGCAGCGAGACGGAGACAGGCAGGTCGGACAGACTGCCGTGTGCGTCGAGGAAGGCCTTCATGGCCGCCGCGGTCAGCGGCTCCAGCTCATCCTTGGGCGCCGTCTCCGGGGCGACGAGCGGAGTGTTCAGCTGCTGGATGCCGCGACCGATCCGTACGGAGGCGAAATCCGCGTCGGTCGGGCGCCGCTCCCACAGCCGCTTGCCGTCGGCCGCCACCGCCCACAGCTGCTCCGGGTCGGGATGCTGGAAGAGCTGGCTCCGCCGCTGAAGCTCGGCGGTCTTGTGCACGTCCTTGCGGACCTGTTCGAGATAGCGGAAGTAGTCACGCCGGTCCTGCGCCATCCCCGCGCCGCCGCCCTGCCGGGACTTGGCGAACTGGGCGATGGCCATGGCCAGAGTCGATGCCAGCATCAGCCCGCCGACGACCCGCATATAAGAGGGCAGGCCCGGCATGAAGAAGAAGCCGACGGAACCCAGCATGCCGAACATCGGCAGCAGGGTCATCAGCATGCCGTCGTCGCCCTCACGTGGGATCTCGGGCGGCGTTTCCAGCTTGACATCGCCGTCCGGGACAACCGGGGGCACTATCCGCGGTGGTCGTTTGATGATGACGACGCTCACCGATGCACTCATCCTTCGCGATTTGATACGTCTGTTACGTCCTGGCGTCGACGCCCCCGTGTGCTGCGACGTGTTCTCGTTCGCTTAGGCGTCATCCGTGTGTGAGCGACGATCCTACTGATGCGCCGAGGGCGCCAGCGAGTCAGGAGGATGGAGATGCCGAGGGGGCACGGGGAGGAAACCGGGGAGGTGGGCGGCGCGCCCCCCGTTGCAATGGATAAGGTGGCGCTCCGCGTCGTACGAGCGGCGCGAGGAAGCGTTGTCCAGCAGGGGGAAGTACCAGGTGAGCACGGGGACATCGACGGGTTTCTGCCGAATCACGATCGCAGCGCCCGACAGTCGGGTCGATGTGGCGCTGCCGGAGGATCTGCCGATCCAGGACCTCTTTCCTGAGATCGTCAGGCTCTCGGGCCTGGTCCAGCCGGACAGCGATCCCGCCGGCTACCACCTCGTACGGCGCGAGGGCCAGGTCCTCGACGCGAGCCGTTCGTTGCTGGAGCACCGGGTCAGGGACGGCGAGGTGCTGCTGCTGCGCACCTTCGCCGATTCACTGCCGCCGGCGGTTCACGACGACGTGGTGGACGCGATCGCCGCCGCGGTCAAGCAGGACCTCCGCAGCTGGAACGACAACCTGATGCGGCTGGCCGGTCTCGTCTCCGGTGCGCTTCTGCTGATCATGCTCGGCTTCGTCTTCTGGTTCGCGGATCCGGTACGGCACGACATGCACGGCCTCCAGGGCATCCTCGCCGGCGTGGTCGCACTGGCCCTGACGACCCTCTCCGGTATCCGAGCCCGGGTGTACGACGACCGCGGTTCCGCCGTCGCGCTCGGCGTCTCGGCCCTGCCGCACGCGCTCATCGCGGGCTCCGGCGTCCTTCCCCAGGACGCGGGCGAGGGCCCCGGCCGGCTCCAGTTCCTGGTCGGCTGCGTCGCCGTACTCCTCGTCTCGGTCGTGCTGATCATGCTGTTGCCGCAGGGAGACGCTCCGTTCGTGGCCGCCGCGCTGGCCGCCGCGATCGGCACGCTCGCCGTGTTCTGCGGTGTGCTCACCGAAGCGAAGCCGAGTGAGATCGCCGCAGGCACCTCGGTCGTCGCCCTGGCGGTCGTCGGCTTCCTGCCCGGCTGGTCGGCCCGCTTCGCCAAGTTGCCGATCGGCTTCCGCAACCCGGAGGACCTGGCCCGGGCCCGCCGCGAGGGCCAGGAGGGCGACCTCGAAGCCGTCGACGTCCAGCGCATCGTCGCCCGGACCAGCCGGGGCCACGAGCTGCTGCTCGGACTGGTCGGCGGCTGTGCCGCCGTCATCGTCGGCGCGGGCGGCGCGGTGCTCGGCTTCAGCGACGGGAGCTGGGCCCAGCTGCTGGCCCTGTGCACCGGCCTCGCCGCGATGCTGCGGGCGCGTCTCTTCCGGTACACCGCCCAGGTCACCTGCCTGTTCGTCGCCGGTGTCGTCACGCTGGGTCTGCTGGTCCTCGGCCTCGCGATCTCACCGCCGGCCGGCATCATCGCCGAACTGCTCCAGGGCAACTCCGGTCCGGTCGACGTACGGACCCTGTGGCTTGCGGCCTCGGTCGGCGGCGGAGTCCTGGTCCTGATCGCGATCGCTCTGATCGTGCCGCAGAAGGGGCTCTCGCCTTTCTGGGGCCGCATGCTGGATCTCGCGGACTCGCTGGTACTGCTCTCCCTGATCCCGATCTGCCTGGCCGTCCTCGACGTCTACGGCAAGGTCCGCGGCGGCGTCTGACCGGCGGAAGGACGCCTGTCAAGAGCGTGCTGGTGGGCTGGTACGCTGTGTGACGACCGCTCGTGTACGCACCCCCGGAGCCCCAGGCCCCGAAGGCCGCGCCCAGCGGATCCCGCCTCCCGAGTAACGGAAGCTCCCCCGAGAAGTGGACCGGGGGCACTCGGTGGCCCTTTACAGACTACGAGGAGTACGCGTGTCGCTCGACGCCGCTACGAAGAAGCAGATCATCACCGAGTTCGGTCAGAAGGAAGGCGACACCGGCTCCCCCGAGGTCCAGGTCGCGATGCTCTCGCGCCGTATCTCGGACCTGACCGAGCACCTCAAGACCCACAAGCACGACCACCACTCCCGTCGTGGTCTGCTGATCCTGGTCGGTCAGCGCCGCCGGCTGCTCCAGTACCTGGCCAAGAAGGACATCCAGCGCTTCCGTGCGCTGGTCGACCGCCTCGGCATCCGTCGCGGTGCGGCGGGCGCCAAGTAAGACGCCGTGAAGGGAGCGGTTCCCGAGACGATCGGGGGCCGCTCCCTTTGCCGTACGTGCGGAAACGTGCGGAGTGTCACACACGCTTTGTACTGTGGTAGCACAACGCAATACGCACGACACAGCACGACAGGAAATAGAGGAGAAGCGCGCCTCGCCGCCGCCGGTCCTCGGTAGTGGCCCCCGGGCGAATGAGAGCCCCGGGTGCTTCGATCGAAGACCGGCCCGCACCAGACGGAGCGCTTCTCCGCCACCGTCCCCCTGCCACACGGGCAGCCACGGGACAAAAGACGACAAGTAACGGAGAAAACGCTAGTGGAGAACGAGACCCACTACGCCGAGGCCGTCATCGACAACGGCTCCTTCGGCACCCGCACCATCCGCTTCGAGACGGGCCGCCTGGCCAAGCAGGCCGCCGGCTCCGCCGTGGCGTATCTGGACGACGACACCATGGTGCTGTCGGCCACCACCGCCTCCAAGAACCCCAAGGACCAGCTCGACTTCTTCCCGCTGACGGTGGACGTCGAGGAGCGGATGTACGCGGCCGGGAAGATCCCCGGTTCCTTCTTCCGCCGTGAGGGCCGGCCGTCCGAGGACGCCATCCTCACCTGCCGCCTCATCGACCGCCCGCTGCGCCCGTCCTTCAAGAAGGGCCTGCGCAACGAGATCCAGGTCGTCGCCACGATCATGGCGCTCAACCCCGACCACCTGTACGACGTCGTGGCGATCAACGCCGCCTCCGCGTCCACGCAGCTGGCCGGTCTGCCCTTCTCCGGCCCGATCGGCGGCGTCCGCGTCGCGCTGATCAACGGCCAGTGGGTCGCGTTCCCGACGCACACCGAGCTCGAGGACGCCGTCTTCGACATGGTGGTCGCGGGCCGCACCCTGGAGGACGGCGACGTCGCGATCATGATGGTCGAGGCCGAGGCCACCGACAAGACCATCCAGCTGGTCAAGGGCGGCGTCGAGGCGCCGACCGAGGAAGTCGTCGCCGCCGGTCTGGACGCCGCGAAGCCCTTCATCAAGGTGCTCTGCAAGGCCCAGGCCGACCTCGCCGCGAAGGCCGCCAAGCCGACCGGCGAGTTCCCGATCTTCCTCGACTACCAGGACGACGTCCTGGAGGCCCTCACCGGCGCCGTCAAGCCGGAGCTCGCCCAGGCGCTCACCATCGTCGGCAAGCAGGAGCGCGAGGCCGAGCTGGACCGCGTGAAGACGCTCGCCGCCGAGAAGCTCCTGCCGGAGTTCGAGGGCCGCGAGAAGGAGATCTCCGCCGCGTACCGCTCGCTGACCAAGTCCCTGGTCCGTGAGCGCGTCATCAAGGAGAAGAAGCGCATCGACGGGCGTGGCGTCACGGACATCCGTACGCTCGCCGCCGAGGTCGAGGCCATCCCGCGGGTGCACGGTTCCGCCGTGTTCGAGCGTGGCGAGACCCAGATCCTGGGCGTCACCACCCTCAACATGCTCCGGATGGAGCAGCAGCTGGACACCCTTTCGCCGGTGACCCGCAAGCGCTACATGCACAACTACAACTTCCCGCCGTACTCCACCGGCGAGACCGGCCGCGTCGGCTCCCCGAAGCGCCGCGAGATCGGCCACGGCGCTCTCGCCGAGCGCGCCCTGGTCCCGGTCCTGCCGACGCGTGAGGAGTTCCCCTACGCGATCCGCCAGGTGTCCGAGGCGCTCAGCTCGAACGGCTCGACCTCCATGGGCTCGGTCTGCGCCTCGACCATGTCGCTGCTGAACGCCGGTGTGCCGCTGAAGGCCCCGGTCGCCGGTATCGCCATGGGTCTGATCTCCCAGGAGATCGACGGCGAGACGCACTACGTCACCCTCACCGACATCCTCGGTGCGGAGGACGCCTTCGGCGACATGGACTTCAAGGTCGCCGGCACCAAGGAGTTCGTGACCGCCCTCCAGCTCGACACCAAGCTGGACGGCATCCCGGCCTCCGTCCTGGCCGCGGCCCTGAAGCAGGCCCGTGACGCCCGCCTCCACATCCTCGACGTGATGATGGAAGCGATCGACACGCCGGACGAGATGTCCCCGAACGCCCCGCGGATCATCACCGTCAAGATCCCCGTGGACAAGATCGGCGAGGTCATCGGCCCCAAGGGCAAGATGATCAACCAGATCCAGGAGGACACCGGCGCCGAGATCACGATCGAGGACGACGGCACCATCTACATCGGTGCCCAGGTCGGCTCGCAGGCCGAGGCCGCCCGCGCCACGATCAACGGCATCGCCAACCCGACCATGCCGGAGGTCGGCGAGCGCTACCTGGGTACGGTCGTCAAGACCACGACCTTCGGCGCGTTCGTGTCCCTGCTCCCGGGCAAGGACGGTCTGCTGCACATCTCGCAGATCCGCAAGCTGGCCGGCGGCAAGCGCGTGGAGAACGTCGAGGACGTCCTCGGCGTGGGCGCCAAGGTCCAGGTCGAGATCGCCGAGATCGACTCCCGCGGCAAGCTCTCCCTCATCCCGGTCATCGAGGGTGAAGAGGGCGACGACAAGGGCGACACGAAGGACGACACGAAGGTCGACACCGACCAGTGACGTCGAGCAGCTCCACGGCGACGGCCCGCACCTCTTCGGAGGCGCGGGCCGTCGCCCGTACCCAAACCCTGATCAAGGGCGTCAACGGCATCGGTACGGTCCGTAAGACCACCCTCCCCGGAGGCCTCCGGATCGTCACCGAGACCCTCCCGTCCGTGCGCTCCGCGACCTTCGGTATCTGGGCGCACGTCGGCTCCCGCGACGAGACGCCGTCCCTGAACGGCGCCACGCACTATCTGGAGCACCTCCTCTTCAAGGGGACGACCCGCAGGTCCGCGCTGGACATCTCCTCCGCCATCGACGCGGTCGGCGGCGAGATGAACGCGTTCACCGCCAAGGAGTACACGTGCTACTACGCGCGCGTGCTCGACGCCGACCTGCCGCTCGCCATCGACGTCGTCTGCGACATGCTCACGGGCTCCCTCATCCTCGAAGAGGACGTCAACGTCGAGCGGGGCGCCATCCTCGAAGAGATCGCGATGACCGAGGACGACCCGGGCGACTGTGTGCACGACCTGTTCGCGCACACGATGTTCGGCGACAACCCCCTCGGCCGCCCCGTCCTCGGCACGGTCGACACGGTCAACGCCCTCACCGCCGACCGCATCCGCCGCTTCTACAAGAAGCACTACGACCCGACCCACCTCGTGGTCGCGGCCGCGGGCAACATCGACCACAACAAGGTCGTACGACAGGTCCGTGCGGCCTTCGAGAAGTCGGGCGCCTTCAAGAACGTCGACGCCACGCCCTTCGCGCCGCGTGAGGGCCGCCGGGCTCTGCGTACCGCCGGGCGCGTCGAGCTGATCGGCCGCAAGACGGAGCAGGCTCATATCGTCCTCGGTATGCCGGGCCTCGCCCGCACGGACGAACGCCGATGGGCGCTCGGCGTGCTGAACACCGCGCTCGGCGGCGGTATGTCGTCCCGGCTCTTCCAGGAGGTCCGTGAAAAGCGCGGCCTGGCCTACAGCGTGTACTCGTACACGTCCGGCTTCGCCGACTGCGGCCTCTTCGGCGTGTACGCGGGCTGCCGCCCGTCCCAGGTGCACGACGTGCTGAAGATCTGCCGCGACGAACTCGACCAGGTCGCCGAACACGGCCTGCCCGAGGACGAGATCGACCGTGCCATCGGCCAGCTCCGCGGCTCCACGGTGCTCGGCCTGGAGGACACGGGCGCGCTGATGAACCGTATCGGCAAGAGCGAACTGTGCTGGGGCGAGCAGATGTCCGTCGACGACATGCTGGCCCGCATAGCCTCGGTCACCCCGGATGACGTCCGCGCGGTCGCCCGCGACATCCTGGGACAGCGGCCCTCGCTGTCGGTCATCGGCCCGCTGAAGGACAAACAGGCGTCCCGTCTGCACGAAGCGGTCGCGTAAGTCCCCTCCTGTAGTCCCGAAGGAAGCAAGAACATGAGCAAGCTGCGCGTGGCGGTCCTCGGCGCCAAGGGCCGGATCGGAGCCGAGGCGGTACGAGCGGTCGAGGCCGCCGAGGACATGGAGCTGGTCGCCGCCCTCAGCCGGGGCGACAAGCTGGAGACGCTGGCCGAGACCGGCGCCCAGGTCGCCGTCGAACTGACCACGCCGGCTTCGGTGATGGGCAACCTCGACTTCTGTGTACGGCACGGCATCCACGCCGTCGTCGGGACGACCGGCTGGACCGAGGAGCGCCTCGCGCAGCTCAAGGGCTGGCTGGCCCAGTCCCCGGAGACGGGCGTGCTCATCGCGCCCAACTTCTCCATCGGGGCGGTCCTGACGATGAAGTTCGCGCAGATCGCCGCGCCCTACTTCGAGTCGGTCGAGGTCGTCGAGCTGCACCACCCGAACAAGGTGGACGCCCCCAGCGGCACGGCCACCCGCACGGCCCAGCTCATCGCGGAGGCGCGGGCGAAGGCTGGTTCCGCCCCGGCGCCGGACGCCACGGTGACGGCCCTGGGGGGCGCGCGCGGTGCCAGTGTCGACGGGATCCCGGTCCACGCCATCCGCATGCGTGGCCTGCTCGCCCACCAGGAGGTGCTGCTGGGCGGCGAGGGCGAGACGCTGACCGTTCGCCACGACTCGCTCCACCACAGCAGCTTCATGCCGGGCATCCTGCTCGGCGCCCGCCGCGTGGTGACCACTCCGGGCCTCACCTTCGGCCTGGAACACTTCCTGGACCTCGGCTGACCGTCATGGGCGCGAAAATCACCTATGCCGTCACGGCTGCCGTCCTGGTCGTCTACTTCGTCCTGGTCGGCAGCCGCGGCGTCATGCTCATACAGGCCGGCACGGTCCTGACCGTCACCTTCGGCATCGCGGTGCTGATCCTGCCGGTGATCGGCGTGTGGTTCCTCTGGAAGAACACCGAGTTCGTCCGTAAGGCCAACCGGCTCGCCGCCGAACTCGACGCCGAGGGCGGCCTGCCCGTCGACGAGCTGAAGCGCACCCCCGGTGGCCGCATCGACCGCGACTCCGCCGACGAGGTCTTCGCCAAACGCAAGGCCGAGACAGAGGCCGCCCCCGACGACTGGCGCAGCTGGTTCCGCCTCGCCGTCGCCTACCACGACGCGCGCGACACCCCCCGCGCCCGCAAGGCGATGCAGCGGGCGATCACGCTGAGGGAGACGGCGCGCTGAGGAGCGCCCCGAAGGGGCGCGGGGCTGTATCGATATGCGGCTCCGCCGCGTGGGCGCGACCAGCCCCCACTGGCCCGCAGATTCTCACGTTGCTCCTAGCGGAGCGCCTCCGCAGCCCACGCCTCAATCGTGTCCGCCGCCCGCTCGAACGCCTCCGGCCGTGCCAGGAAGTCGGCGTTGTGCGTCGTCAGCAGCGGCTGCTCGTCCTCAGGAGCGCGCCCCTGGCGTACGACGGTCAGGGCCTGCCCCTGCACCGTGCGCGGCAGTCCGAGCCAGCGCACCGGCTGCTGCACCGTCCGTACGGCGACGAGCCGGTCCCAGGTCACCGTACGTGTGCCGAGGAAGCCCACTCGACGCAGCCCGTGCGCGCTCACCCAGACGCCCATGCGCAGCATCCGCAGGGCGGCCACGATCGCGGCCAGCGCGATACCGAAGATCACCCCGGACTCGGTGAGCGTGCCGGTGAACGCGATGATGACCGCCGCGAACAGTACGAACGAGGCGAGCAGCAGCAGCATCGCCGCCACGCCCACCCGCCAGGGCCCGGGACGGTAGGGGCGCCGCCAGCGGTCACGGTCGTCGAACGGCAGCGCGACATCGTCCGCCGCCTCGTATACGTGGTCGGCCGTCAGGAAGGGCAGGGGCACGGCTGGTCCTCACTCAATCCATGCATGGGCTGTGCCCGGTGAGGCTATCGAGCGGTGCCCCGGCTCACCACCCTTGGGGTCCGGATGGAGTCAGCGCCCGTTGGACGCCTGGGACTGCTCGGTCTGCGTCGACGACTGGTCCTGGGACAGCGCCGGCATCCCGAGGACCAGGGAACCGACCAGCCCGGCCACGATGGTGAAGCCCAGCAGCCAGCGCCCGGCCAGCTGTCCCGCGGACGCCCGCTCGCGCGGTGGGGGAGTGACATTGCCGCGATACCTGTCGGCCTCGGCGAGGAAGGCGAACGGGACGGGTTCGCGCCGACGAAACATCAGAGGTACCTCTCCTCTCAGGAACCCTGGCCGCTTTGGGGCTCTCAGGGATCGAACGAATCGCTGTCATCAAGACAGACGAGCGATCACCCCAAAAGGTGCCCGATTTCCCAGACTTCGCAGAAGTTCGCAGAAGTTCGGCAGCGTTCGCGGCTGAATGTCGCGGCCCGGCACCGAACGCCCCGTTGTCAGTACCGGGCCGTAGAGTGGACGCCGCCCGAGAGACGTGATGGAAGGACCCTCCGAGCCGTGACCGACACTCCCGCCGACGACCTCAAGCCCAGCTTCCGCGGTGACGTCACCGTCGAGCTGGTCAAACACACCGCGTCCGACGCCGATGTGCTCTTCGCCGCCCGCGTCTCGACCATCGGCGAGCAGTCCCTGGAAGAGATGGGCAAGGACCCCGAGCGCTCCAAGGGCCTGATCAACTACCTGATGCGGGACCGGCACGGCAGCCCCTTCGAGCACAACTCCATGACGTTCTTCATCAGCGCCCCGATCTTCGTCTTCCGCGAGTTCATGCGCCACCGCGTGGGCTGGTCGTACAACGAGGAGTCGGGCCGGTACCGGGAGCTCCAGCCGGTCTTCTACGTCCCCGACGAGTCCCGCAAGCTCGTCCAGGAGGGCCGCCCCGGCAAGTACGTCTTCGTGGAGGGCACCCAGGCCCAGCAGGAGCTGGTCGGCCGAGTGATGGAGGACTCGTACCGGCAGGCGTACGAGGCCTACCAGGAGATGCTCGCCGCCGGCGTGGCCCGCGAAGTGGCCCGCGCGGTCCTCCCTGTCGGCCTGTTCTCTTCCATGTACGCCACTTGCAACGCCCGCTCGCTGATGCACTTCCTCGGCCTGCGCACCCAGCACGAACTGGCGAGGGTCCCGTCCTTCCCGCAGCGCGAGATCGAGATGGTCGGCGAGAGGATGGAGGCGGAGTGGGCCAAGCTCATGCCGCTCACCTACGCCGCCTTCAACGCCAACGGCCGTGTCGCGCCGTAGCGCACGCCTGCTTCCCTGTCGGGCACAGATGTACGGGGCGGCAGGGCGAAGTGTCCGTATTGCGGCATTCGGAGAAGTTCATCTAGCCTGATCAAACGGACCCGGCACTGCCTGAACCCCCGAGCAGGCAGTGCCGGGCTCCACCTTTGTCATGACTTGTCGCCTATCCCGAGGGCAGACCCCGCCTTGAGCAGCGAGTAGCGTGTTACCCATGGCTCCGACCTCCACTCCGCAGACCCCCTTCGGGCGGGTCCTCACCGCCATGGTCACGCCCTTCACGGCGGACGGCGCACTCGACCTCGACGGCGCGCAGCGGCTCGCTTCCCATCTGGTGGACGCAGGCAACGACGGCCTGATCATCAACGGCACCACCGGCGAGTCACCCACCACCAGCAATGCGGAGAAAAAGGATCTCGTACGAGCCGTCCTCCAGGCGGTCGGAGACCGGGCCCACGTCGTCGCCGGCGTCGGCACCAACGACACCCACCACAGCCTCGAGCTCGCCCGCGCGGCCGAGGAGACGGGCGCGCACGGCCTCCTGGTCGTGACGCCGTACTACAACAAGCCCCCGCAGGAAGGCCTCTACCGGCACTTCACGGCCATCGCCGACGCCACCGAGCTGCCGGTCATGCTCTACGACATCCCCGGCCGCAGCGGCGTCCCGATCAACACCGAGACGCTGGTCCGCCTCGCCGAGCACCCGCGCATCGTCGCCAACAAGGACGCCAAGGGCGACCTCGGCCGCGCCAGCTGGGCCATCGCCCGCTCCGGCCTCGCCTGGTACTCCGGCGACGACATGCTGAACCTGCCGCTGCTCTCCGTGGGCGCCGTCGGTTTCGTCTCCGTGGTCGGCCATGTGGTCACGCCGGAGCTGCGTGCCCTGGTCGATGCGTACACCGCGGGCGACGTCCAGAAGGCGACCGAGATCCACCAGAAGCTGCTCCCGGTCTACACGGGTATGTTCCGCACCCAGGGCGTCATGACCACCAAGGCCGCGCTCGCCCTTCAGGGCCTGCCCGCCGGACCGCTGCGCGCGCCCATGGTCGAGCTCGCTCCAGAGGAGATCGAGCAACTCAAGATCGATCTTGCCGCCGGCGGGGTACAGCTCTAGCACCAGACTTCGCGCGATGCTTCGCGCAACAGACTTCACAACTGAATAAGCGGGCCACCGGTGCCTGCGCCCCACAACGACAACTGCTACTGCACGAACGTCACGCGCGCCACGTGCCCCACCGGTACGTGGCGCGTGTGGTGAGGAGAGTCTTTTGAGTCATCCGCATCCTGAACTCGGTACGCCCCCGCCGCTCACCGAAGGCGGTCTACGGGTCACCCCGCTCGGCGGCCTCGGCGAGATCGGCCGGAACATGACGGTCTTCGAGTACGGCGGCCGTCTGCTGATCGTCGACTGCGGAGTGCTCTTCCCCGAGGAGGAGCAGCCCGGAATCGACCTGATCCTGCCCGACTTCTCATCCATCAGAGACCGCCTCGACGACATCGACGGCATCGTCCTCACCCACGGCCACGAGGACCACATCGGGGGTGTGCCCTTCCTGCTCCGCGAGAAGGCCGACATCCCGCTGATCGGCTCCAAGCTGACCCTCGCGCTCATCGAGGCCAAGCTCCAGGAGCACCGCATCCGCCCGTACACCCTGGAGGTGGCGGAGGGACACCGTGAACGCATCGGTCCCTTCGACTGCGAGTTCGTCGCGGTCAACCACTCCATCCCGGACGCCCTGGCCGTGGCCATCCGCACCCCGGCCGGCATGGTGGTCCACACCGGCGACTTCAAGATGGACCAGCTCCCGCTGGACGGCCGCCTCACGGATCTGCACGCGTTCTCACGTCTGAGCGAGGAGGGGATCGACCTTCTCCTCTCGGACTCGACGAACGCCGAGGTCCCGGGTTTCGTCCCGCCCGAGCGCGACATCTCGAACGTGCTGCGCCAGGTCTTCGGAACCGCCCGCAAGCGGATCATCGTGGCGAGCTTCGCCAGCCACGTCCACCGCATCCAGCAGATTCTGGACGCGGCCCACGAATACGGCCGCCGCGTCGCCTTCGTCGGCCGTTCGATGGTCCGCAACATGGGCATCGCACGGGACCTGGGTTACCTAAAGGTCCCGCCCGGCCTGGTCGTCGACGTCAAGACGCTCGACGACCTCCCTGACGACGAGATCGTGCTGGTCTGCACGGGCTCACAGGGCGAGCCCATGGCGGCCCTGTCGAGGATGGCGAACAGGGATCACCAGATCCGCATCGTCGACGGCGACACGGTGATCCTGGCGTCGTCGCTCATCCCCGGCAACGAGAACGCGGTCTACCGCGTGATCAACGGCCTCACCCGCTGGGGTGCGAACGTCATCCACAAGGGCAACGCCAAGGTGCACGTCTCGGGCCACGCGTCCGCGGGCGAGCTCCTGTACTTCTACAACATCTGCCGCCCGAAGAACCTGATGCCGGTGCACGGCGAATGGCGCCACCTGCGCGCCAACGCTGAACTGGGCGCCCTGACCGGCGTCCCGCACGACCGCATCGTCATCGCTGAGGACGGCGTCGTGGTCGACCTCATCGAGGGCAAGGCCAAGATCTCCGGAAAGGTCCAGGCGGGTTACGTGTACGTCGACGGCCTCTCCGTCGGCGACGTGGGCGAGCCCGCCCTCAAGGACCGCAAGATCCTCGGCGACGAGGGCATCATCTCGGTCTTCGTCGTCATCGACTCGTCGACCGGCAAGATCACGGCGGGACCGCACGTCCAGGCCCGTGGCTCCGGCATCGAGGACTCGGCGTTCAGCGACGTCCTCCCGAAGGTCACGGAAGTCCTGGAGCGCTCCGCCCAGGACGGCGTCGTGGAGCCCCACCAGCTCCAGCAACTCATCCGACGCACGCTGGGCAAGTGGGTCTCGGACACCTACCGCCGGAGGCCGATGATCCTCCCGGTCGTGGTGGAGGTCTGACCCACGTACGACCCCTCGTACGTGTGAACGTGGAGCGGGGGGGCTTTATTTGCGTCTCCGCGAGCCCCCCCCCGCGATTCATTGCCTCCGCTTCTCGCGGGCCCGGGCGGCCCGTGTCGCTGGACCCGGCCCTGACAGCAAGCCCCGAA
>NZ_JAFFSX010000031.1 GCF_017948485.1 Streptomyces sp. GESEQ-35
GGACGGCCTTGATGTTTCCGAAGCTCTTCACGCCCCGCCTGTGTCCGCGCCCCGACCGGACGTCACACTCGAGTGAGGGGAGGAGAGTCACAGAAATCGGGTGTGACGATCGACCGGATGCCGGACACGAACGGAACATGAGCAACGACGAGATCTTCGCCGCTGCCTATCGCGAGCACTACTGGGCGGTCAGCCGCTATGTCGCGCGGCGACTGGACGGGCGTACGAGTGAGGTCGAGGAAGTCGTGGCGGAGGTGTTCACCGTCGCCTGGCGGCGCCGGGAGGACCTTCCGGCCACGCCGCTGCCCTGGCTGTACGGCGTGGCACGCAACTGCCTGGCGAACGCGGTACGCGGCTACGGGCGCCGTCGGCGGCTGGTCGACCGGCTGGGCAACGACGACGCGGCGCACAACCGGCACATCGAGGCCGGCCCCGATGCCGAGTCGCCCGGCGCCTGGGTGCACGACGCGCTCGCCCGGCTCGCCCCGGCCGACAAGGAGGTGCTGCGCCTGACGGCCTGGGAGGAACTCGGCGTCGAGGAGGTCGCCGTCGTCCTCGGCTGCGGCCGACGGGCCGCGTCCATGCGACTGCACCGGGCCCGCCGTCGGCTGAGAGTCGAGATCGACCGGATGCGTCCCGCAACCGCCGCTGACGCGACACCCACCAAGGAGCACGGCCATGGCTGACGAACTCGAACTCCTGCGCCGCGCCAACCCGGTGCCGGCCGACGGCCCCCACTTCGGCGACGGACCGCTGGACCACACCGCCGAGCGTCACCTCGACCGACTGCTGCACGACCGGCCGGCCCGCCCCCGCAGCCGTACGCGACGGGCATGGACCCTCGCGGCCGCGGTCGTGGTGGCCGCGCTGGTCTCGGCGCTGCTGTTCACCGGCCAGACCACCGCGCCGGCCGTCGCGGCACCCCGCCCGCTGGTGGTGCAGGCCGACTCCACGCCCGTATCCCTCAGGGCGATGGCCGAACGTGCACGTGCGGCCGCCGCCGAAGGCTCACCGGCCCTGCGCAAGGGCACGCACGTCCAGTCGTGGAGCCTCGGCATGAGCGATGGCGAGCCGCCGATCACCCTCCCCGAGGAACGCATCGTGCGCTGGCGGGCGGACGACAGCCACACCGAGCTCGTCGTGGCGACCGACCCACAGCATCCGGGCAGGCCGGTCCTCACGGACGAGGACGGCGAGCCACGCCTGGTCGACGACGGCCACGTCATCAGCGACCGCACCTACCCGCCGAGTTGGAGCGACGCCCCTCCCCAGTCGCCCCCGCCGTCGGACGCCGTGAAGCTGCACGACTATCTCGAAGAAGCTGAGCGCGCCTTTCTGTCCGACCACAGCAAGCCGCTGAGCACATCCGAACTTCTCGACGCCACGCAGATCCTGCTCGACAACTGGACCCTGGGCGCCCGTGAGTCCGCCGCGCTGCTGCGGCTCCTGGCCGACGCGGAGGGGCTGCGGCCCGTCGGGCAGGTGACGGATCGGCTCGGGCGGCGCGGGCAGGCGTACGTGTACGACGAACGGGCAACCCGCCGGATGCTGATCCTCGACACGAGCACCGCCGCCGTCCTCGGACTGGAGACCACGTTCACCAAGCCCCAGCCCGAGTACGGCGTCAAGGCCGGCGACGTCATGGAGTACAGCGCCTGGATGCGCTGACGTTCTGGCCCAAACGAACCGGCCTAGCCGCCCGTCGTCACCGTCCGTTCCGCCGAGAAGCCGCCCCATGTGCCGTCCGGCAGCTTCGCCCGGATCCGTACGTGGTGGGTGATCCCGGTGTCGCGGCCCACGTAGAAGCTGTAGGTCGCCCGGTCGCGCGGTGCCGTCCCGCCCCAGACGAGAGAGGTGGCCGGTTGCCCTTCGAGCTGGATCTGATACTCCGTGACCACACCGTCCGTGAGGGGCGGGACCCAGGAGAGGTCGATGTAGTACGCCCCGTCGGCGCGGTGCGTCGCCGCGCGGAAGCCCGTCGGGGCCGTACCGCGCCCGTCGTCGGTGCCCGGAGCGGTCGTGAGCCGGACGGTGCCGGCGGCCGGTGAGAGGTTGTCGGCCGCGTCCCGGGCCCGCACGGTGAACACATAGCGAGTGCCCGGCCGCAGTCCCGTCACCACGGTCGCCGTCTGGTTCCCGCCCACACTGTGGATCTTCGTGGTGCCCTGGTAGATGTCGTACGACACCACGTCCCGGTCGTCCGTCGACGCGGACCAGGACAGCTGGACGGCCCGGCTGCCGACCACCCGGCCGCTCGGACTCCCGGGGCCGGTCGGGGCCACCTTGTCCGCCGCCACGGCCTGCGGGGTCTTCGCCCGGACCGGCTTGCTCTGCGGCCCGAGACGTCCCTCGGCGTCCCGGGCCCGCACGGTGAAGACATACATGGTGGACGGCCGGAGCCTGGTGACATCCACCATGTGCTCGGAACCCGGCACTTCCTTGACCTTCGTGGTGCCCCGATACACCTCGTACCGGCTGATGCCCTGATCCGATGACACCGCGTTCCACATGACGTGCACGCTGGTGGCGCTCCCCGCCTCGGCGGTCACGCCCACCGGAGCCCCGGGCAGCCGTTCGCCGCCGCCGTCACCCGACCCGCCCCAGCCGCAGGAAGCGACCAGCGTCAGCGTGCAGAGCGCCACGATCGTGCGCCAGGGAGCGGGAACGGGAACGCGTCGCACGGCTCTGCCTCCCGGGGACGGCACGGCAGCAATGGTCCGGACCAATATGCGCCAGTGATGCGATCGCATCAAGAGGGCGGTCGTTGGTGGCAGTCCCGGCGGGGTTACGTATGCTGAAGCTCTTCACGGCTGAATTCCCCTTGAGGGATCGGGAGTTCATGCCGGTGGCGCGGAACGCTGTCGTCGCTGATCCCGCGCCGGCGTGGGCGGCCGGGCGGCCGGAGCCGATTCGGGCCCGGCCGCCCGGCCCCTGTCGGACCTCGGCATACACGCTCCGGCGTTTGTCGGATCTTCGGAGGCATGCGCCGTCCGGCCCCCTAATGCTGGCCGCAAGATCGAAACGGCATCAGATTGGGCCACGTGTCCGCCTGTGTCCCAGGAGAGGGTCCCTCATTGTGCGTGTCCAGTCCCTGGTACTGGTGGTGGCCGGTTGCGCCGTGCTCGCCCCGACGGTGTCGCTCGCGCCTCGAGCCGAACCCGCCGTCCCTGACGGGCGGCCGACGGTGTGGCGCGAAGGTGACGTCCTCGCCGCCGACCTGCTGGCCAGGGTGCAGGACTGCGCCCCCGTCTCCCAGGGCCGCTACCGCAGCGACAGCGGCGCGCCCGCGACCATTCCGGTGTGCGGCACCGAGGACGCCGTCTTCTGGAAGGCCGACATGGACATCGACTGCGACGGCAGGCCCGGCCCCGAGTGCAACGCCCGGACCGACCCGTTCTTCACCGACACCACGGCCTACCAGCAGTCCGACGGCCGCCAGTTGGACGCCGAACGCCTCCCGTACATCGTCGTTCCGCTCCCGAGTCACATCTGGGACCACCGCGCCCACGGAGTGCGCGGCGGGGCGGTGGCCGCAGTGGTCTACCAGGACCGGGTCCAGTACGCCGTCGTCGGTGACACCGGCCCGCACGACATCATCGGCGAGGCGTCCTACGCCACCGCCCGGGCCCTGGGCGTCAGTCCCGACCCGCGCGGCGGCGGCACGGACTCGGGCGTCACCTACATCGTCTTCAAGGACAGCCGGGTGAAGCCCATCGAGGACCACGCTGGAGCCGTCCTCCTCGGGGAGCGGCTGGCGCGACAGTTCGTACGGGGTGGGTGAGCCGGAGGCGCGGTCCGTGCCCGGACGTCGGGCCGGGGTCAGACGGCCGACCAGCCGTCGTCGACGGGCAGGATCACACCGTTGATGTTGCTCGCCGCGTCCGAGGCGAGGAAGACGATGGCGGCGGCCTGTTCCTCGGGCTGGGCCAGCTTGCCGGCATTGACGAAGTGCGGGCCGAGCGCGGCGGGGCCGTGGGCGCTCTGATCGGCGTCCACCGTGATGCCGGTCCGCGTGCCGCCCGGCGCGATGGCGTTCGCGCGGATGCCCTGCTTGCGGTACATCACGGCCAGGGACTTCGTCAGCCCCACGACGCCGTGCTTCGACGCGGTGTAAGCGGCGCCCGCCGCGCTGCCCCGCAGCCCCGCCTCGGAGGCCGTGTTCACGATCGCGCCCTTGCCCGCTGCCAGCATGTGCGGCAGCACCGCGCGGGTCAGCAGGAACGGAGCGGTCAGGTTGACCCGTATGACGCGCTCCCACTCCGCGTCGCTCACCTCGCCGAGTGCCGACATCCGGTCCATGATCCCGGCGTTGTTCACCAGGACGTCCACCCCGCCGAAGCGCTCCACGGCGGTCGCGGCCACCTGGTCCACGACGGCCTGCTCGCTCAGGTCTCCGACGACGGCGACCGCCGTGCCGCCCGCCTGCTCGATCTCCTTGACGACGGCCTGCGCACCCTCGGCGTTGAGGTCCGCCGCCACCACCCGGGCGCCCTCGGCGGCGAAGGCCAGAGCGGCCGCGCGCCCGATGCCCGAGCCCGCTCCGGTGACGATGACGCTGCGACCGTCCACTCCGCTGGCCATGAGGTGCTCCTGTCTGTGCGTACGAGGGCTGACGCCCCTGGCGTGTCAGGGCGTCGAGCCCGTTCGACACCACTCTACGACTTAATGTCTGCGAGTGACATAAAGTCGTGGGGGAGAATTCCGGGGGAGCAGCCACCGGAGCCGGAGGACCACATGACCGCCCCCAGCGGACGCACGGGACGCCCACCCCTCACTGAGGCGCGCAAGGCCGAGATCCGGCTGGAGATCGCCCAGGCCGCGGTGGACCTGTTCGTCGAGCAGGGCGTGGCCGCTACCACCGGCGAGGAGATCGGCCAGGCGGTCGGCGTGTCGGCGCGCACGGTGTGGCGCTACTTCCCGAGCAAGGAGAGCTGTGTGTCGCCGCTGTTCTCGGCGGGCATCGGCATGATCGCCGACCGGCTGCGGGAGTGGCGGCCCGGGCAGCCACTGGACGAGGTCTTCTCACCGGAACTCGCGACCGGCCACCGTCTCGTCGCCGGGCCGGACCGGACCACGATCGGGGCCCTGGTCCGGCTGACCCGCACCGAACCGGGACTGCGCGCGGTCTGGCTCCAGACGTACGACGAGGCGGAGCCGGCGTTCGCCCGCGCCCTCGCCGAGCGGGCCGGGCTCGGCGTCGACGATCTGCGTCCGACGATCCAGGCGGCGATGTTCAACGCGGCCCTGCGCGCGGCGGTCGAGCACTACGCCTGGCGCAGCGCCGACCTGCGGACCGGCCCGGAGACGGCGGAGGCCGAGCTGCTGGCGACCATGCGCTCGGCCTTCGCCGTCGTGGAAGCGGGGCTCAGTTAGGGCCTGTCCGGCGGATCATGCCGCAGACGCGGGGCCTGGCACGCCCGTCTTCCGCGTGGTCGCCAGTCGCCGACTGCCCCACGCTCGAAAGCGCTCGGGCGGGGGCCCATCGCGTCGACTCCCTCCTCCGCCACCGATGCTTTCCTGCGACCTGACCCGCCGGACAGGCCCCGGCGGCAGTGGCCCAGGGTTCTCACACCTTCCGGTACGTGTACGCCTCCACGGCCGCCGCCTCCACCGCCGCTAGGTCGGCACCCGTGGACGCCGTCACGACCGCGGCGACCGCGCCCTCGACGAAGGGCGCGTCCACCAGGCGGGTGCCGTCCGGGAGTTCGTCGCCCTCCGCGAGCAGGGCCTTCACCGTCAGCACCGCACTGCCGAGATCCGTGAGGACGGCGATACCGGCGCCCCGGTCGACGGACGCGGCCGCCGCGGCGATCAGTTCGGCGCTGGTGCCGAGTTCGCCGCCCTCGGTGCCGCCCGCGGGGGCGACGGGCACCGAAGTGCCGCCGCCCGCAAGCGCCTTCGCCAGCGCGGCCACCGACGCGGCGACCTCCGCGCTGTGCGACACCAGCACGATCCCGACGAGCTTGTCGTCACTCACCGCTCGCCTCCGCGAGAGCCGCGATCAGCAGCGCCGACGAGGTGGCGCCGGGATCCTGGTGCCCGATGCTGCGCTCGCCGAGGTAGCTCGCCCTGCCCTTGCGGGCCTGCAACGGCGTTGTCGCCAGCGCCCCTTCCTCGGCGGCGGCCCGTGCCGCGGCGAACGAGTCGTCGAGGGCGTCCACGGCCGGCACCAGCGCGTCGATCATGGTCTTGTCGCCGGGCGCGGCCCCGCCGAGCGTCATCACCGCGTCCACGCCGGTGCGCAGCGCCTGCGCGAACTCCTCCTCGCTCACCTCGGCGGCGTCCCCGAGCGCCTTGCCGGTCCGGCGCAACAGCGTCCCGTACAGAGGCCCCGACGCACCGCCCACCGTCGAGATCAACTGCCGTCCGGCGAGGGTGAGAACACCGCCGGGCGTGTCCGGGGCCTCCTTCTCCAGCGTGGCGGTCACCGCGGTGAACCCGCGCTGGAGATTGCTGCCGTGGTCGGCGTCCCCGATGGGCGAGTCGAGGTCCGTGAGCCGTTCCGCCTCGCGGTCCACGGACGCGGCCGTCGCCGCCATCCAGCGGCGGAAGAAATCGGCGTCGAGCACTGGATCTCCTTGCGTGGTAGGTGCGTTGACTGCGTCCCGATCCGGGCTCACATGCCCCAGCGCAGGCCCGGCGTCTTCACCGGCGCGTCCCACAGCCCGAGCAGCTCCTCGTCGATCTGGCACAGGGAGACCGAGGCACCGGCCATGTCGAGGGACGTCACGTAGTTGCCGACGAGCGTGCGGGCGACGGCGACACCCCGCGCGGCGAGCACCCGCTGCACCTCCGCGTTGAAGCCGTACAGCTCCAGCAGCGGCGTCGCGCCCATGCCGTTGACCAGGACCAGGACGGGGTTGCGCGGGCTGAGGTCCGCCAGGATCGCGTCCACGGAGAAGTCCGCGATCTCGCCCGACGTCATCATCGCCCGCCGCTCACGGCCGGGCTCGCCGTGGATGCCGATGCCCAACTCCAGCTCACCGGGCGGCAGATCGAAGGTGGGACTGCCCTTGGCCGGCGTCGTGACGGCGCTCAGCGCCACGCCGAAGCTCCGGGAGTTCTCGTTGACCTGCCGGGCGAGCGCCTCGACGCGCTCCAGCGGCATCCCCGCCTCGGCGCCCGCCCCCGCGATCTTCTCCACGAACAGCGTGGCGCCGGTGCCGCGTCGTCCGGCCGTGTAGAGGCTGTCGGTGACCGCCACGTCGTCGTTGACGAGCACCTTGGCGACCTGGATGCCCTCGTCCTCGGCGAGCTCGGCCGCCATGTCGAAGTTGAGCACGTCACCCGTGTAGTTCTTCACGATGAACAGCACGCCCGCCCCGCTGTCCACGGCCGCCGCCGCCCGCACCATCTGGTCCGGCACCGGCGATGTGAACACCTCGCCCGGACAGGCCGCCGAGAGCATCCCGGGACCCACGAAACCGCCGTGCAGCGGCTCGTGCCCCGAGCCGCCGCCCGAGATCAGGGCGACCTTCCCGGCGACGGGCGCGTCCCGCCGTACGATCACCCGGTTCTCCACGTCCACGGTCAGCTCGGGATGGGCGGCCGCCATGCCCCGCAAGGCGTCCGTGACCACGGTCTCCGGGACGTTGATCAACATCTTCATGGGAACCTCCTGATGAGCCCGGCTGACCTCGTACCTGCCCCCGCGGACCGTCAGGCATGACTGTGGTGGGGATCGACGGTCCCGGAAGCCGCTCCCGGCAGTATCGGCGTTCGAGCGGCGCTGGTCACGTGTGGCGACACTCGCGGCGCGTACCGGCGTGGCCCGCACGCGTCCGGCACGGCGCACGGGAGGGGGCGGACGGCGCAGAGGCAGGGGCAGGAGGCGGCTCTTCGTGCGCCCTGGTACGGCCTCCCGCCGCGCGCCTACAGTGTGGCGCCACGGCCCTGCGCCACGGATCCCGGCAGGGCAGCCCCACCTCGTGGTCACCGGCTATCCAGGCCCGGCCACCGTCCGGTTCCGGCACAGCTCGCCGGCCGGCGCGGCGTGAAGAGCGACGGGTGCCGATGACCGCCCCGCGCGAAACGACACCCCGTGACAGCGTCCGGGCCGCGTCACCGCCGGTGCGCGGCACCGTGCGCGTCGAGTACCGCTGGAGGCCGCTGTGGACCGACCGTGCATCGCCCTGATCGCCGACCCGACGTCACCCGAAGGGTGCGCGGACGTTCTCGCCCGGGCCGTGGAGCTGCTCACCGGCGCGCCGCCGGTCCGCGTGGACGCCCGGCACTTCGCTGTAGGCGGTACCGGCGTCGGCGTCCGCGACGGAGACCGCTTATGCCTCCAAGTTCCGGAACAGGACGTGCGCCTGGTGCCCGACATCGTCCTCCTGTACGAGATTCCACCGCACCGCCGCCGCGCACTCGCCGGCCTCCAGCGCCTCCTCGCCCGCCATGACGTGGTGACGCTCGGCACCGGTGTGGCCGCCTGGCGGACCGCGACGGAGAAGGACCTCACCGTCGAGCGCTTCCGGCGGGACGGCATCGCCCACATGGAGACCGTCGTCCTGTCCGCGCCCGACCCGCACGAGGCTGCCGCCGCCTTCGACCAAGTCGGCCGGGACGCCTGGGCCCGGCCGGTGGTCGGGACCGGCGGCGACGACGTCTTCCACATCACGACGGGCGGACAGCTGGAGCGGGCCGCCGCCTGCTACGCCGAGGGCCGCACCGCATGGCTCCTGTCCCGGGATGCCGGGAACATCACCCCCGACGGTCAACGTCACCAGTTCCGGGTCTTCGTGCTGGGCGGTCGCGTCATCCACGCCCGGGAACACCTCCAGCCCGAGCCCGACACCCCCTGCAACACCTGCCAGGGCGCCACACCCGTCGCCATCGCCCCGCACGACCTCCCCGCCCGCCTCGCCGACCTCGCCGTCGCCGCCACCACCTCGGTCGGACTGTCCTTCGCCGGCGTCGACCTGGCCGTCGAGAACGGAGGCGTCGTCTTCGAGGTCAACGTCCAGCCCGCCTTCGTGGACGGCGAACTCGACACGGTGGCCCAGCCGTACGTCCGGGCGCACCTCGACGCCCTCGCATCGGGAACCGGACGGCCGGAACCGGATCTGCTGTTGGACTGCCGATGAGGGGCAGGCCTGCCGTGGAAGATCTACACGGAGGCTTCCGCTCCGCTCGGACGGCACGCCCGTATCCACGCTCACCTGAATCACTCGGTAGGCTCCGGGACATGCGGATCTCCGTTTCCTCGGACATGGACGAACCCGTGGCCCGCGCCCTCGTCGCGGAGTTGCGCACACGCGGCCACGAGGTGGTGACACACGGGGCGCTGCACCCCGGCGCCGACCCGCAGTGGGCGGCGTGCTCGGAGGCGGCGGCCCGGGATGTCGTCGCCGGGACGGCGGACCAGGCGGTGGTGTGCTGCTGGACGGGCACCGGCGCGTCGATCGCCGCGAACAAGGTGCCGGGTGTACGGGCCGCCCTGTGCGCCGACGCCTACACCGCGGACGGCGCCCGCCGCTGGAACGACGCCAACGTGCTGGCGCTCAGCCTGCGGCTGACCTCAGAACCACTGCTCAAGGAGATCCTCGACGCCTGGTTCGCCGGTACGGCCAGCGAGGACGCGGAGGACCGGGAGAACGTGGACCGGGTCGGACGACTGGATGCGGACAGGGCCCCTTCACGCAGCGACAGCTGACGAAGAGCCCTGGTCTCACCTCCCTCGACGTGGCGGTGCCTGCCGGGTCGCCGCGGTGCCGTGGCCGTCCAGCCGGTGCGGCGTCAGACGGTGACGGCCCCTGGGTACCTCGTTGGGCTCACGGTTCTCCAGGACCTCGCGGACCGGACCGCCGTCCGGCAGCCGCGGCTGCTCCGCGGGGCGCGGCGGGGGAGGCTCGCGACGCCGTATCCGGGCGCCCAGCCGGACGGCGCCGAGGAGCAGCGCCACGACCACGACTCCCGCCAGGGCCAGCCCGACGCCGACGACCCCGCGGCTGATGGCGAGGTCCGTCCCTGCGATGTCGATCCATGCGGTGCTCATGGCGCGCGAGTACCCGAGGTGCCTGCCGTGAACCCGGCACACCGGGTTTGGCGCGACCGGGTCCGGCTACCCGCCCCCTGTGACGACATCCCAACAGGAGCTCGTCCGGTTCCTGGAGGACCGCTTCGCATGCGCGCAGGCGTGCACCGAGTGCGCGCGTGTGTGTGCCCTGCGCGCGAGCCTCCTGGACCCCGGCGGGACACAGAACCAGGAACTCGCACGACGCAAGGGCATCATGTGCGCGGAGGTGTGCGACGCGACCTGCCGAGTGCTGTCGGAAGAGGGCGGCCAGGACGAGGCGGTGATGCGCATGCAGCTGGAGTGGTGCCGGACGGTGTGCCTGGAGTGCGCGCACCTGTACGACGGGCAGTCGGACGGCGAGGCGGCCGCCAAGTCGTGCCGGGAGTGCGCTCGGGCGTGCACGGACTTCCTCGCCACCCTCGGCTGACCGTGCTTCGGGCAGCCAGGCATTCCCCCTTCGCCATTCCCAATTTCTGAAACACGTTCTACGGTGTGCGCCGTCAGGACCGGCCTGGGGAAGCCTGGAGGCGCCGTGCATCTCGACTACACGCCCGAGCAGCAGCGGCTGCGCACCGAACTGCGTGCCTATTTCGCGGAGTTGGTGCCACAGCACGCCCAGGCCCGGTTCGCGGACCCCGCCACCCAGAAACGGTTCTACCGTGACACCCTCCGGCGGCTCGGCACCGACGGCTGGCTCGGCGTCGGCTGGCCCAAGGAGTACGGCGGCCGCGGTCTGACCGCGATGGAGCAGTTCATCTTCTTCGACGAGGCCGCCCAGGCCGGCGTACCGCTGCCGCTGATGGCACTCAACACCGTCGGCCCGACGATCATGCAGTACGGGACGGACGAGCAGAAGGCGTACTTCCTGCCGAAGATCCTCTCCGGCGAGATCGACTTCGCCATCGGCTACAGCGAGCCCGACGCGGGCACCGACCTCGCCGCGCTGAAGACGCGCGCGGTGCGGGACGGCGACGCCTACGTCGTCAACGGCCAGAAGATCTGGACGACCAACGGCGACACCGCCGACTGGGTGTGGCTCGCGGTGCGCACCGACCCGGACGCCGCGCCGCACCGCGGCATCACCATGCTGCTCGTGCCGACCTCCGACCCCGGCTACTCCTGCACGCTGATCAACACCCTCGCCTCGCACGACACCACGGCGAGCTACTACGAGAACATCCACGTCCCCGTCTCGCGCCGCGTGGGGGAGGAGAACCAGGGCTGGCGGCTGATCACCAACCAGCTCAACCACGAGCGGGTCACCCTCGCCGCCCACGGCACGATGGCCATCCGCGCCCTGCACGACGTCCAGCGCTGGGCGACGGAGACCAAGCTCGCCGACGGCCGCCGCGTCGTCGACCTCCCCTGGGTGCGCCGCCTCCTCGCCCGCACCCACACCCGGCTCGACGCGATGAAGCTTCTCAACTGGCAGATGGTGAGCGCGGTCCACGACGGCACCCTCACCCCGCAGGACGCCTCGGCGGTCAAGGTGTACGGCTCCGAGGCCCGCCGCGACGCCTACGCCTGGCTCATGGAGATCGTCGCCGCCGCGGGCGCCCTGAAGGAAGGCTCCGCGGGCGCGGTCCTCCACGGCGAGCTGGAACGCGGCTACCGCTCCGCCGTGATCTTCACCTTCGGCGGCGGCAACAACGAGATCCAGCGGGAGATCATCTCGTGGATCGGTCTGGGGATGCCGCGCGTACGGCGTTAGTCTGCGGACATGACGGGTGATCCCGGTCTGTTCGGCCCTGGTTCCGTGACCTGGCAGATGCACGGCGACCCGATGATGTGGGTCGCCGGAGTCCGCGCGCTCTACCTCCAGGCACTGCATCCGCGCGCCGTGCGCGGAGTCATCCAGAACTCCGACTTCCGCAGCGACGCCTGGGGCCGGCTGATGCGGACCGCCAACTTCGTCGGCACCATCACCTACGGCACCACCGAGGCCGCCGAACGGGCGGGCGCCCGGGTACGGAAGATCCACAGCATGCTCGGGGCGACGGACCCGGACACCGGGGAGCGGTACGGCGTCGACGAACCAGAGCTGCTGCTGTGGGTGCACTGCGCCGAAATAGACTCCTACCTGCGCGTCGGGCGCCGCTCAGGCTTCCGGCTCACCGACGCCCAGGCCGACCGGTACATCCGCGAACACCGGGTCAGCGCCCGGCTGGTGGGCCTCGCCCCGGACGCCGTACCCGCGAACCGGGCGGAGATGGCCGCCTACTTCGAGAAGGTGCGCCCCGAACTCGCCGCGGGACCCGAAGCACGCACGGTGGACGACTTCCTCCTCCACCCGCCGACGCACCCCCTGCTCATACCGGCACGCGAGCTGCTGTGGCGGCGTGTGGCACATCTGGCGTATGCGGCTCTGCCGTCGTACGCCCATGAGCTGTACGGCAGACCGGCCCCGCAACCCGCCGTCGTCACCCGGCAGTTGCGCGCCACGGGCACCCTGTTGCGCTGTGTTCCCGCACATGTGCGTTGGCAACTCCCGCCCAAACACATCCTCCGCGCGATGGCGCGCCTCGGCCCCGGCTCGCGCCCGGCACCGTACAAACTCGGACGATAGGTCGCCATACTGGACGAGCAACGGGGCGACCATCGACGGGGGCGACGGCACGAGATGGCGGAGACCAGGCTGATCCAGGGCCGGTACCGGCTGCTCGACCTGATCGGGCGCGGGGGCATGGGCGAGGTGTGGCGGGCGCGCGACGAGTCGCTCGGCCGTCTGGTGGCCGTGAAGTGCCTCAAGCCCCTCGGCTCGTCCCACGACCAGGCCTTCACCCGCGTCCTGCGCGAGCGGTTCCGCCGCGAGGCCCGGGTGGCCGCCGCGCTCCAGCACCGCGGCGTGACCGTCGTCCACGACTTCGGTGAGTACGACGGCGTCCTGTACCTCGTCATGGAGCTCCTGGAGGGCCGCAATCTCAGTCAGCTCCTGGAGGACAACAAGCACCATCCGCTGCCCGTCCCGGACGTCGTCGAGATCGCCGACCAGGTCGCCGCGGCCCTCGCCTACACCCACCAGCAGGGCATCGTGCACCGGGACCTGAAGCCCGCGAACATCATGCGGCTCACCGACGGCACGGTGAAGATCTGCGACTTCGGCATAGCGCGCCTCGGCCACGACATCGGCTTCACCTCACGGCTGACCGGCACGGGCATCGCGATGGGCACCCCGCACTACATGTCACCGGAGCAGATCGGCGGAACCGAGGTCGACCGGCGCAGCGACCTGTACTCACTCGGCTGCGTGCTGTACGAAATCGCCACCGGGGTACCCCCGTTCGACCTGGACGACGCCTGGGCGATCCTCATCGGCCACCGGGACACGCCGCCGCAGCCGCCCCGCACCCACCGCGCCGAGCTGCCCGAGTACTTCGAGAAGGTCATCCTGGACCTGCTGGCCAAGCGGCCCGAGCAACGCCCGCACGACGCCCGCGAGTTGTGCCGCCGGATCGACGCGGGCCGCACCACACCGACGTACGTGCCGACGGTCGTGACACCCCAGCCGGAACTCCGCCCGCCCGAACCGGCGCCCCGCGAGACCCGGCTGCCGTCCTGGACCCGCGGCATGACCACCGGCCACAAGGCGACCGGCGCCAACCTCAGGATCACACCCCCGGACGCCGGAGCCGGCCTCACCGGCGAGTGGATCGCCCGCCCGGTCACCGGCCGGACCGAGGAACCGATGCAGGTGGAGCCGCCCGCTCCGCCCCCGGAGGCGCTCAGCGCGCTGGCCGGCCGGCACAACGCGGGCCTCAGCCTCGGACGGCTCGGACGCTGGGCCGAGGCGGGCGAAGTGCACCGCGCGGTCGTCGCCGAGCGCGAGCACCTCCTCGGCCCCGACCACCCCGACACCCTCGCCAGCCGCTACGAGGTCGCCTTCACCCTCAGCCGCACCGGCCGCGCCGCCGACGCCCTGCGCGAGTACAAGCACGTCGCCGCGGCCCGCACCCGGGTGCTCGGCGCCGACCACCCCGACTCGCTCGCCGTGCGCCAGGAAATGGCGTACGTCCTGGGCCAGTTGGGGCGGCACTTCGACGCCCATCAGGTCTATACGTCGGTGCTCGCGGCCCGGGAGCGCACCATGGGCGCCGACCATCCCGACACCCTGCGCTGCCGCCACAACCTCGCCTTCAACCTCAGTCGCCTGGGACGCCTGGAGGACTCGTACCGCATGGCCTGCGACGTGGCCGCCGCGCGGGCCCGCGTGCTGGGCCCGAACCACCCCGACACCCTGGTCACGCGTTACGAAGTCGCTTATGCGCTGGGCCAGTTGGGCCGCTGGCCGGAGGCGTTGCAGACCTATGTAGAGGTCGCCGAGGCGCGCGCCCAGGCACTCGGTCCCGACCACGCCGACACCCTCGCCGCCCGCTACGAGGTCGGCATCAGCCTCGGCCGCCTCGGCCGCAGCGCCGACGCCCTCAAGCTGTACCGGGACCTGATCGAAGACCGCAGCCGCGTGCACGGCCCCGCTCACGCTGAGACCCTGCGGGCCCGCCACGGCCTCGGCGTCAACCTCGGCCGGCTCGGCCGCTGGGAGGAAGCCCTTGCGGAGTCCCGCGACGTGTGCGCGATCCGCGAACGGGTGCTGGGCCCCGACCACCCGGACACCCTCGTCAGCCGTCGCGAGGTCGCCGTCGGCCTGGGCTGGCTCGGCCGCTGGCCCGACGCCCTCACCGAATACCGGCGCGTCGCCGCCGCCCGTGAACGCGTCCTCGGCGCCGACCATCCCGACACCCTCGCCAGCCGCAACGACGAGGCCCACTGCCTCGAACAGCTCGGCCGGGGCGCGGAGGCGGTCGAGCTGTACCGCAGGGTCGCGGTGCTACGACAGCAGCGGGCGTCCGGCGGAACCTGACTCCGGCGCGGCACCTATGGCCGACCTAGATCATCACGTGTTACGAAGAACCATGCCTGCACACGAAGGACGTACGTACGACGCCGTCATCGTCGGCGGTGGCCACAACGGCCTCGTCGCCGCCGCCTACCTGGCCCGGGCCGGACGCTCCGTCCTGGTGCTGGAGCGGCTGGACCACACCGGGGGCGCCGCCGTGTCCACCCGCCCGTTCGCGGGCGTCGACGCACGGCTGTCGCGCTACTCGTACCTGGTCAGCCTGGTGCCGAAGAAGATCGTGCGGGATCTGGGGCTGAACTTCCGGGTACGCGGACGCACCATCTCGTCGTACACGCCCGTGGAGCGGGACGGCAGCCCCACGGGACTCCTGGTCGGCGGCGGCGAACGGCGCACCCGCGAGGCCTTCGCGCGGCTCACCGGCGGCCAGACCGAGTACCAGGCCTGGCAGCGCTTCTACGGCATGACCGGCCGGGTCGCCGAGCGGGTCTTCCCGACCCTCACCGAACCGCTGCCCACCCGCGACGAACTGCGCCGGCGCATCGACGACGAGGAGGCCTGGCGAACCCTCTTCGAGGACCCCATCGGCGTCGCCGTCGAGGACCGCTTCACCGACGACCTGGTCCGGGGCGTCGTCCTCACCGACGCCCTGATCGGGACCTTCGCCGACGCCCACGACCCCTCGCTGCGGCAGAACCGCTGCTTCCTCTACCACGTGATCGGCGGAGGCACGGGCGCCTGGGACGTACCCGTCGGCGGCATGGGGGCCCTCACCGACGCCCTGGCCGCCGCGGCACGGAACGCGGGCGCCGTCATCGCCACCGGCCACGAAGTGGAACGGATCGCCACGGACGGCCGTACCGCCGAGATCACCTACCGGACCGCCGACGGCGAAGGCGTCGCCGCCGCCCGCCACGTCCTGGTGAACGCCTCCCCGCAAGCGCTCGCCGCCCTCACCGGCGACGAGCCGCCCGAACCCGCCGAGGGCGCCCAGCTCAAGGTGAACATGCTGCTCAAGCGGCTGCCCGCCCTGCGCGACAGCTCCGTGGACCCACGGGAGGCGTTCGCCGGCACCTTCCACATCGCCGAGGGCTACGAGCAACTGGCCGCCGCCCACGCCCAGGCCGCCGCCGGCGAGCTCCCCGCCCGGCCGCCCTCGGAGATCTACTGCCACTCGCTCACCGACCCGACGATCCTCGGCCCGGCCCTGGTCGACCGGGGCTACCAGACGCTCACCCTGTTCGGCCTGCACACGCCCGCCCGGCTCTTCGCGCAGGACAACGACGCCGTACGCGACGAGCTGCTGAAGTCCACGCTGGCCCAGCTGGACGCCCACCTCGCCGAACCGCTCGCCGACTGCCTGGCGACCGACGCGGAGGGGCGGCCGTGCATCGAGGCGAAGACGCCGCTGGATCTGGAGCGCGACCTGCGGCTGCCGGGCGGCAACATCTTCCACCGCGACCTCGCCTGGCCGTACGCCCAGGACGGCGTCGGCCGCTGGGGTGTGGAGACCGCGCACGCGAACGTGCTGCTGTGCGGGGCGGGCGCGGTGCGCGGGGGCGGGGTGAGCGGGGTGCCGGGGCACAACGCCGCCATGGCGGTGCTGGAGCGGGGCGACGGCTGATCGGTCGGGTCAGGACCGCATGCCGCCGTCGACCCGCAGGACCGTGCCGGTGACGTAGGAGGCGCGGTCGCTCAGGAGCCAGGCCGCTGCCTGCGCGACCTCGTCCGGGTGGGCGGAGCGGCCCAGCGGGGTCTGGGCGTTGAGGTGGTCGACGATGCCGGGGGTGTTCGCCTCCCAGGCGTCGATCATCGCGGTCTGTGTGGTGCCGGGTGCGATGGCGTTGACGCGGATGCCTTCCGGACCGTACGTGGCGGCTGCTGACGCGGTCAGGCTGTTGACGGCCCGCTTCGCCGCGCCGTACGCGGGCAGCACGGGGTTGGCTCCCAGGCTGCCGACGCTGGAGGTGTTGACGATCGCCCCGGTCTTGGCGGTGGCCCGGATGGCGGCGATCTCCGCGGTCATGGCCAGCCAGGGGCCCTTGAGGTTGACCGCGAGGATGTGGTCGAAGTCGGCCTCCGGCAGCTGGTCCATCGGGCCGGGCTGCTGGATGGCCGCGCCGTTGTTGAAGGCGACGTCGAGCCTGCCGTACAGCTCGACGGTCCGGTCGACGGCGGCCCGGACGCTCGCCGCGTCGGCCAGGTCGCACCGTACGTAGTCGGCGGTGCCGCCGGCGGCCCGGATCTCCTCGGTCACCGCCTTGAGCTCGGTCTCGGTGCGCGCCGCGAGGAGCACCCGGGCGCCTTCCCGGGCGAACAGCCGGGCCGCGGCGGCGCCGATGCCGCGGCCCGCACCGGCGATGAAGGCGACCTTGTCGGCGAGCAGGCCCGCGGTCGTGAGCGTGGTGGTCTGTGTGTTGTCCATACCGTCGAGCCTGCGTCCCGCCGCCGATCGCATCCAGGCACCGGCGGTACCTGGCTGAGCGCCCGGACTCGCGCGCACACTGGAGGCGTGGACCGACGAGAACTGGCCGCCTTCCTGCGCGGCAGGCGTGAGCGCATCACCCCCGCCGACGTGGGCCTGCCCGCCGGGGCGCGACGACGGACCCCGGGACTGCGCCGCGAGGAGGTGGCGCAGCTGGCGTACATCTCCACCGAGTACTACACGCGGCTGGAGCAGGCGCGGGGCCCGCACCCCTCGCGCGAGGTACTGGCCCAGATCGCCCGCGCCCTGCGCCTGTCGGACCCCGAGCGCGACCACCTCCATCACCTCGCCGGAACCCCGCCCGCTCCACCGCCGGGTCCCTCGCGGGAGGTCCGGCAGAGCATCGTCGACCTGTTGCACCGGCTGCCGCAGGCCGCGGCGTTCGTGATCTCGGCGACGTACGAGGTCATCGCGTGGAACGACCTGGCGGCCGCCCTGATGGAGGACTTCTCGGCGCTGTCCCGGCGCGACCGGAACCTGCTCCGGCGGGGCTTCCTCGGCCCGAACCCTGACGGACGGCCGCTGTACGGAGTGTCGGATCCGGACGAGTTCGCCGCCACCGCGACCAACCATCTGCGCGCCGCCGCGGCCCGCTACCCCCACGACCCCGAGGTGACCGCGCTGGTCGACGAACTCCTCGCCGGGAGCGAGGAGTTCGCCCGGCTCTGGGCCGAGCACTGCGTGATCGCCCGGCCCACCCTCCACAAGACCTTCGACCACCCGCTCGTCGGGACGGTCTCGGTCAACTGCGATGTCCTGGACATCACCGACCGCGACCAGCGAGTGGTGATCTACACCGCCGAGCCGGGCTCACGGTCCGAGGAGGCGCTGCGGCTGCTGTCGGTCGTCGGCACCCAGCGCATGGACGTGCCCGGCTGAGCTCTCGCCGCCAACAGGCGAGGCTTCTGTCCTCTGGCTCGTTCGGCGAACCCCCGCCCTTCCGGCCATCGTGCAGGAGAACATCAAGGCCGTCGCGCGGAAGCTGACCGCCGAGGATGCCACCCGGGTTCCCGCCGTCTGTGCGGATCAGGCGCACAAGCAGAACAACATCCGCCGTAGTCCGGAACCTGGGCTGCCGGCACTTGGTTCACCCCTGGGCTCGGCCGTGGACGCCCCGGCCGAGCCGTCAGCCGGAGGATGCCGTCCACCCGGATGCCGTGATCCGCGCCGCGTCCGCCGGCCGTGCCTCGTCGAAGAGAACACTGTCCGGGTCCTCGACGCGCAGCCCGTCCACATAGGTGCCCCGGCCCACATAGAGCCGGTCCGTGGCGTACCGCCAGCGCAGCGCGACCTGTCGGGCGGCCGGGAGGTCCGCCGTCAGCCGGTGCCACAGGCGCCCCGACCAGCCGGTGACCGTACCCGCCGGGCGCTCCTGCGGCTCCCCACCGGGGCGGGCGGTGGTGAACGGCACCGGCTGCCAGGTCGTACCGCCGTCCGCGCTGCCCTCAAGGGCGAGGACGTCCGTCTGCGGCTCGGTGTCCCACCACAGGGAACAGCGCAGCCGGGCCCCGCCCGCCGAGGTGTCCAGCGCGGGCAGCGCCAGAGTGGCGGTGGTGGAGCTCGCCATGCCGGAGAACCAGGCCGTACGGCCATGGCGTGGGCGGACCGGGACAGCCCGCGCCAGATGGTTCGCGGCCGCCACCCGAGGCGCCGAGCCGGACCGCCAACTACGCACCGGATGCACCGAGTTGCCGAGCACGACCAGGAACGAGTCGGTCGTCGGGTCGAGGACCAGCGAGGTGCCGGTGAAGCCGGTGTGGCCCGCCGTGCGTGGGGTGGCCATCGCGCCCATGTACCAGTGCTGGTAGAGCTCGAAGCCCAGGCCGTGCTCGTCGCCGGGGAAGTCGGTGTTGAAGTCGGTGAACATCAGCTCCACCGACTCCGGTCGGAGGATGCGCGCCCGCCCGTAGTCGCCGCCGTTCAGCAGTGTCCGGCCGAGGACCGCGAGATCCCACGCGTTCGAGAACACCCCGGCGTGGCCGGCGACTCCGCCCAGGCTGAAGGCGTTCTCGTCGTGTACCTCGCCCCACACCAGCCCTCGGTCCAGCCCCGACCACGGCTTGCGCGCGTCCTCCGTCGCCGCGATCTTCGGCTTCCAGGAGGCGGGCGGGTTGTAGCGGGTGCGGTGCATGCCGAGCGGGGCGGTGATCTCCTCGCGGAGGAGGGTGTCGAGGGTGCGGTCGGTGAGGTGCTCCAGGACCAGCTGGAGCGAGATCAGGTTGAGGTCCGAGTAGAGGTAGGTGGTGCCCGGTGGATTGAGCGGCGCCTCGTCCCAGATGAGCTGGAGCTTCTCCTCGTACGTCGGTGCGCTGTAGAGCGGGATCCAGGGGCGGAACCCCGAGGTGTGGGTGAGGAGTTGACGGATCGTGATGTCCTGCTTGCCCGCGGCGCCGAACTCCGGGAGGTAGGACGCGACCTTCGCCTCCAGCTCCAGGGCGCCCCGTTCGATCTGCTGCACGGCGAGGATCGACGTGAACAGCTTGGAGACGGAGGCCAGGTCGAAGACGGTGTCCTCGGCCATGGGGACCTGCTGCGCGGCCGGGAACTCGACGCCGGTGTCCGCCTTCTCGTCGTACGCCGCGTAGCGCACCGCCATGCCGATCGGCTCATGCAGGGCCACCGTGCCGCCACGCCCGGCGAGCAGCACGGCGCCCGCGTACCAGGGGTACTTGGGGGAGGGGCCGAGGAAAGTCTCCGCGTCGGTGACGAGTTGACGCAGGTGAGCGGGGAGCAGACCGGCGCGTTCGGGGGAGCCGGGCCGCAGCGTGGGGTGGTCATGGGGTACGGCGGCTGCCGCGGGTCCGGCGGGGAACGGGGCGACGGCCAGCGCGCCACCCACGGCGAATGTCCGTCGGGCCAGTTGACGGCGGGTCAGTCCACGTCGTCTGCCGGGCACTGCGTCTTCGGTCATCGACAAGCCTCCCGCTGAGCCGCCTGAAAGTATCTTTCCGGATTGCCCTTGTGGAGTGAAACTTTTGTGTCAGGCGTGTCGGGTGTCAACGGGGCGTCGGGCGCAAAACATCTGACGGAACGTCAGAGAAGGTCTTCCGTCGTCCGGGGGACTGCGGCATCCTGCGCCCATGCAGACGGAGCTGAGCAAGAAACTGGGAGTCGAGCACGCCGTCTTCGGCTTCACGCCGTTCCCCGCCGTCGCCGCGGCCATCAGCCGGGCCGGCGGCTTCGGAGTGCTCGGCGCGGTCCGCTATACGGCCCCCGACGACCTCAAACGCGACCTCGACTGGATCGAGGCACACGTCGACGGCATGCCGTACGGCCTCGACGTCGTCATGCCCGCCAAGAAGGTCGAAGCCCCGAAAAATCAAACACTGACCGAGGCCGACGTCGAGGCGATGATCCCGGACACGCACCGGCAGTTCGTCCAGGACACCCTCGCCAAGTACGGGGTGCCGGAGCTGGCCGAGGGCGAGGCGGCCGGCTGGCGCATCACCGGGTGGATGGAGCAGGTCGCCCGCTCCCAGCTCGACGTCGCCTTCGACTACCCGATCAAGCTGCTCGCCAACGCCCTCGGCTCCCCGCCCGCCGACGTGGTGACCCGGGCCCACGACCAGGATGTGCTCGTAGCCGCCCTCGCGGGCAGCGCCCGGCATGCTCGCAAGCACCAGGAGGGGGGCATCGACATCGTCGTGGCGCAGGGCTACGAGGCAGGCGGCCACACCGGTGAGATCGCCTCCATGGTCCTCACGCCCGAGGTCGTCGAGGCCGTCGACCCGCTGCCGGTGCTGGCCGCGGGCGGTATCGGCAGCGGGCAGCAGGTGGCGGCCGCTCTGGCGCTCGGGGCCCAGGGTGTGTGGCTGGGCTCCATATGGCTGACCACCACAGAGGCCGACCTCCACTCACCCGCCCTCACCCGCAAACTGCTCGCCGCCGGCTCCGGCGACACCGTCCGCTCCCGCGCGCTGACCGGGAAGCCCGCGCGCCAGTTGCGCACCGACTGGACCGACGCCTGGGACGACGCGGACGGGCCGGGCACTCTGCCCATGCCCTTGCAGGGGCTGCTCGTCGCCGAGGCCGTCTCCCGCATCCAGAAGCACGAGGTCGAACCGCTGCTGGGCACGCCCGTCGGCCAGATCGTCGGCCGGATGACCAGCGAACGCAGCGTCCAGGCCGTCTTCGACGACCTCACGCGCGGCTTCGAGAAGGCCGTCGACCACATCAACCGCATCGCCGGAAGGAGCGGACAGTCGTGACCACCGGATTCTGGGCCCAGGCCGCCGAAGACCCCGGCCGCACGGTCCTCATCGCACCGGACGGCGAGTCATGGACCGCGGGCCGCCTGAACGCCGCCGCCAACCGGCTCGTCCACGGCCTGCGTGCGGCCGGACTGGAACGCGGCGACGCCTTCGCGGTCGTGCTGCCCAACGGGCCCGAGTTCTTCACCGCGTATCTGGCCGCCACCCAGGCCGGGTTCTACCTCGTCCCCGTCAACCACCACTTCGTCGGCCCCGAGATCGCCTGGATCGTCGCCGACTCCGGGGCCAAGGTGCTTCTCGCCCACGAACGGTTCGCGGGTCCCGCGCGGCAGGCTGCCGACGAGGCGGGCCTCCCGCTCTCCCACCGGTACGCACTCGGCACGGTCGAGGGTTTCCGGCCGTACGCCGAACTCCTCGACGGACAACCGGAGTCGGCGCCCTCCGACCGCACCCTCGGCTGGGTGATGAACTACACCTCGGGCACCACCGGCCGCCCCCGCGGCATCCGCCGCCCCCTGCCCGGCAAGCTCCCGGAAGAGTCCTACCTCGGCGGCTTCCTCGGCATCTTCGGCATCCAGCCGTTCGACGACAACGTGCACCTCGTCTGTTCGCCGCTGTACCACACCGCCGTGCTGCAATTCGCCGGCGCCTCCCTGCACATCGGGCACCGCCTCGTCCTGATGGACAAGTGGACGCCGGAGGAGATGCTCCGTGTCATCGACACCCATCGGTGCACGCACACCCATATGGTCCCGACACAGTTCCACCGGCTGCTCGCCTTGCCGGACCACACAAGGCGGTCGTACGACGTGTCGTCCATGCGGCACGCCATCCACGGCGCCGCGCCCTGCCCCGACCACGTCAAGCGGGCCATGATCGACTGGTGGGGCGACTGTGTGGAGGAGTACTACGCGGCCAGCGAGGGCGGCGGGGCCTTCGCGACCGCCGAGGACTGGCTCAAGAAGCCCGGCACGGTCGGCAAGGCCTGGCCCATCAGCGAACTCGCGATCTTCGACGACGACGGCAAGCGGCTGCCGCCCGGCGAACTCGGCACCGTCTACATGAAGATGACGACGGGCGGCTTCGCCTACCACAAGGACGAGACCAAGACCCGCAAGAACCGCATCGGCGACTTCTTCACCGTCGGCGACCTCGGCCTCCTCGACGAGGACGGCTATCTCTTCCTCCGCGACCGCAAGATCGACATGATCATCTCGGGCGGGGTCAACATCTACCCGGCCGAGATCGAGTCCGCCCTGCTCGCGCACCCCGCCGTCGCCGACGCCGCCGCCTTCGGCATCCCGCACGACGACTGGGGCGAGGAGGTCAAGGCCGTCGTCGAAGCGGCCCCCGGCCACGAACCCGGCCCCGACCTCGCCGCCGCGATCCTGGATCACTGCGCCGCGCAACTCGCCGGCTACAAGCGGCCCAAGAGCGTGGACTTCATCGCGGAGATGCCGCGGGATCCCAACGGGAAGCTCTACAAGCGGCGGCTGCGGGATCCGTACTGGGAGGGCCGTACGCGGCCGGTGTGAGCGGCCACGCCCATACCGACGTGACGCGATGTGTGGGCCCGCCCCATGTGGGCCCGCCCCATGTGGGACAGGCCCACACCACCGTCACCGGCGCTCGGTCACCCGGACCACCCGCAGGGCGGGCGACGACATGATGTCCTTCTCGCAGAAGCGGGGCGTCACCCACTTCTCCCCGGAGAACAACCGGGTCTGGTCGCTGAAGTGCGGCGAGTTCGGGTTCGAGGACTGGGAGTACGTCAGCAGCGTGCGGGCCACCGGACAGCGGCTGCCGTCCCAGCCCACGGCCTGGATGTGGCTGGAGCCGAAGGTGACGTCACGGTAGCCGCCCTTGGCCGTGTCCCAGACGGGCTCGATCTTGTTCCACACCCCCAGGGACTCGGTGCCACCGCCCACGGGGAGGCGCTGCCCCTTCCGTTCGACGTACTGGTGGTCCCCGAGCCGGGCGTCGAGCGCGATGCCCGCCGCACGCAGCTCCGTCACCGTGTCGGCGAGGGCCGTGGTGAAGCCCGGCGCGTCGGTGTTGAGCGTGTTCGGGGTGCCGACCGGGTCGGCAGCCGAGAACGGGACCTTCCAGAGCTGCGCGGACGGAACCACGGTGCGCAGCTTGCGCCAGAGCCGGTCGAAGAGCAGCGCGCCCCGGCTGTCGCTGTTCATCGTGCGGTCCCAGGACGTCAGCACACCGCAGGCCTGGCTGACGTCAACTGCCGTGCCTCCGCTGCCGGTTGCCGTTCCCCCGGGCAGCGCCGCGCACGCCTTGGCCGCGTCGCCCGCGGCCAGCTCGCCCGCGGTCGAGTGGTTCGCGAACTGCTGCCGCTGGAGATCCCCGACGGTGAGCCCGCCCTTCGCCGCCAGGTCCGCGACATCGGCGACGGCACCGCGGGTCCGCACCGAGGCGGCCGTACGGACCGGTCCGAAGACCCGCTCGTAGCCGGTGACCGGCTGGTCGAGGTTGGCGAGCCACGCACTGTCGTTGGAGTTCTCGACGTACGGCGCGTCCTTCAGCGTCGGCATCTTCGAGGGCCCGAAGATTCCGGGCTGTACGGCGTCGGGGTCGCTGCCGAGTGCGCAGTCGGCGCGCGAACCGTCGAGGACCGCGATCCCCGCCGACGGATAGGTGACCTTGCCGAGCGGAGTCGAGCAGCGCGTCGCCAACTCGTCGGTGATCCGGGGGAGGACCTGCGACTGGGTGAACAGGGAGTGCCCCGAGGAGTCGGCGGCGACGGTGTTCACCCAGGGGATGCCCTGGCTCCGGCCGAGCGATTCGACGACATCGCCCGTGTCGCGAGCCTTGCTGAAGCCGAGAGAGGTGTCGAAGAGACGCAGGTTCTGCGCGTTCGGGTCGTTCAGCGCATAGGCCGTCGTCGTGGTCCAGGGCAGCGGGAGTTCGCCGCCGGGGGACACGACCACGGGGCCGTACCGGGTCCACCACTGGGTGCGGGTCACCGGGGCGCCGTCCTGCACCGGGACGGTCACGGTCCGCCGGATCATCCGCTCCGGCTTGCCGTCGACCAGATACGTCGTGGGATCGGCCGGATCCAGCTTCAGCTGATGCAGGTTGAGCGGAATGCCGGTCGACACGGTGTGGCTCCACGCCACATGTGCGTTGTAGCCGATGGAGATCGTCGGCGTGCCCAGCAACGAACCCCCGGAGACGTTCAGTTCACCCGGGATCGTCTGCTGTGCCTGCCAGAACCGGCGTCCGCCCTGCCACGGGTAGTGCGGATTTCCCAGCAGCAGGCCGCGTCCGTTCGCTGTCGTACTGCCGTTGAACGCGACGGCGTTCGAGCCCATGTCGGTGATGCCGAACAGCTCGCGCGCGCCTGCCGCGGCCGACCGGGCGTCCGGGACGCGGGCATCGGTGCCGGCGGCGGAAGCGGCCGGCGGCCCTGCGGCGGTGATCGCGTCCACGAGGCCGCCCTGGCCGCCCAGGACGGAGAGCGCGTACGCGCGCGTGGCGACATCGAGTGTGGTGACGGGGCGTACCCAGGCGGCGCCCGCGCAGGCAGGGTCGGTGATCCGCTTCTGCTTCAGCCATGCGTTGTAACCGGCCGCCCAACCCTTCATGAGGTCCCGGACCGCGCGGCTCGGGCCTTGGGGCGCGGGCTGCGCAAGCAGTCGCTCGACCGTTCCCGTCTCCCGCACCCCGCGGAAGTACAGGTCACTGGAGAGGTTGTCGGAAGCGTCGGAGAGCGAGAAGTCCGTGGCCGCGTCGGGCCCGAAGTAGCGCGAGCGGTCGCCGCGCAGCGTGACGAAACCGTCGGCGAGCACGCACACCTGGTCGGCGGCCTGCGCCCACCCCGTGCCGAAGCCGAGGTTCGAGTAGTCCTTAGCGACAATGTGCGGAATGCCGTACTCGGTGTAGCGGATCACGGCGGACAGTCCGCCGTGCGACGGATGCTGCTGTGGGCTCTGGCGTTCTGCCGCGGCCGCCGGCAGGGCGGTGGTCGCGGTGAGTAAGGCGACGGCCGCGACGACGAACCGTCTTAAGCGGGTGCGCATCGTGCCTCCCAACGTCATTGAGGGAAGGAGCGGTTGAGCGTACCAACGGGTATGCGCCTTGACCTCCGTCAGCGCCACAACCAGGATCATGTGTCATGACGCCTGGACACGGCAGCACGGTTGACGCGATCCTGCGACGCAGCGCCCGGCGCACCCCGGCGCGCACAGCGGTCGACTACGGCGATCGCTCCTGGACGTACGAGGAACTCGACGAGGCCGTCTCGCGGGCGGCGAGTGTGCTGCTCGACCAGGGCCTCGCCCCGGGCGACAGGGTCGGCTCCTACGGCCACAACTCCGATGCCTACCTCATCGGCTTCCTGGCCTGCGCCCGCGCGGGCCTGGTGCACGTACCGGTCAACCAGAACCTCACCGGCGACGACCTCGCCTACATCGTCGGCCAGTCCGGCAGCGCGCTCGTCCTGACCGACCCCGGCCTGGCCGGCCGGCTCCCGGACGGCGTCCGTACGATGTCGCTGCGCGACGCCGACGACTCGCTGCTCGCGCGGCTGGCGCAGGCGCCCGCACACGACGGCCCGGAGCCGCGCTCCGAGGACCTGGTGCAGCTGCTCTACACATCCGGCACCACGGCCCTGCCCAAGGGCGCGATGATGACGCACCGGGCGCTGGTGCACGAGTACCTCAGCGCGATCACCGCCCTCGACCTCAGCGCGGGCGACCGCCCCGTGCACTCGCTGCCGCTCTACCACTCGGCGCAGATGCATGTGTTCCTGCTGCCGTACCTCGCGGTCGGGGCCACGAACATCATCCTCGACGCGCCCGACGGCGACCGGCTGTTCGACCTGATCGAAGAGGGCCGCGTGGACAGTCTGTTCGCCCCGCCCACCGTGTGGATCGGCCTCGCCAACCGCCCGGACTTCGACCGCCGTGACCTCGGCGCGCTGCGGAAGGCGTACTACGGGGCGTCCATCATGCCGGTGCCCGTGCTGGAACGGCTGCGCGAGCGGCTTCCGAAGCTGGGCTTCTACAACTGCTTCGGGCAGAGCGAGATCGGCCCCCTGGCCACGGTTCTCGGACCCGGCGAACACAAGGGCCGGATGGACTCCTGCGGCCGTCCCGTCCTGTTCGTGGACGCCCGGGTGGTCGACGAGGACGGGAAGGACGTACCCGACGGCACGCCGGGCGAGATCGTCTACCGGTCCCCGCAGTTGTGCGAAGGCTACTGGGACAAGCCGGAGGAGACCGCCGACGCCTTCCGTGACGGCTGGTTCCACTCCGGCGACCTCGCCGTGCGGGACGCGCACGGCTACTTCACCGTCGTCGACCGGGTCAAGGACGTCATCAACTCCGGTGGTGTGCTGGTCGCGTCACGTCAGGTCGAGGACGCGCTGTACACACATGAGGCCGTCGCCGAGGTGGCCGTGATCGGCCTGCCCGACGAGCGCTGGATCGAGGCCGTCACGGCAGTCGTCGTGCGCCGCGGTGAGGTCACGGAGGACGACCTCATGGCGCACGCCCGCGAGAAGCTCTCCCACTTCAAGGCCCCGAAGCGGGTCCTGTTCGTGGACGAGCTGCCGCGCAACGCGAGCGGGAAGATCCTCAAACGGGAGCTGAGGGACCGGTTCGCCTAGTCAGGTCGGCCGGCAGCGCCCCCAAAGGGCGCGGGGCTGTGTCGCTATGCGGCTCCGCCGCGATGGGGGAGCGACCAGCCACGACGGCGCCGCAGCGAACAAACGACACATCGCGGCCCCGCGGCGGAGCCGCCTATCGACACAGCCGGCGGAGCGCCTACGTGCGCAGGTCCACGATCCGCCGGATCTTGCCCACGGACCGCTCCAGAGACTCCGGGTCCACGATCTCGACGGCGACCGACACGCCGATGCCGTCCTTGACGGCCGCCGCGATGGCCTGAGCGGCGGCGTCCCGCGTCTCGGGGGACGCGTCGGAGCGGGCCTCCGCGCGGACGGTCAGGGAGTCGAGGCGGCCCTCTCGGGTGAGACGGAGCTGGAAGTGGGGCGCGACACCCGGAGTGCGGAGCACGATCTCCTCGATCTGGGTCGGGAACAGATTGACGCCGCGCAGGATCACCAGGTCGTCGCTGCGGCCGGTGATCTTCTCCATCCGCCGGAAGACACGGGCGGTCCCCGGCAGCAGACGGGTCAGGTCCCGGGTCCGGTACCGGACGATGGGCATGGCCTCTTTGGTGAGCGAGGTGAAGACGAGTTCCCCTTCCTCGCCCTCCGGCAGCACCTCACCGGTGATCGGATCCACGATCTCGGGGAAGAAGTGGTCCTCCCAGATGTGCAGCCCGTCCTTCGTCTCCACGCACTCCTGAGCCACGCCCGGCCCGATCACCTCGGACAGCCCGTAGATGTCGACCGCGTCGATCGCGAACCGCTCCTCGATCTCGCGGCGCATCTGCTCGGTCCAGGGCTCGGCGCCGAAGATGCCCACGCGCAGGGACGTGCCGCGCGGATCGACGCCCTGCCGCTCGAACTCGTCGAGGATCGTGAGCATGTACGACGGCGTCACCATGATGATCCCGGGCTTCAGGTCCTGGATCAGCTGGACCTGGCGGGCCGTCATACCGCCGGAGGCGGGGATGACCGTACAGCCGAGTCGTTCGGCGCCGTAGTGGGCGCCGAGCCCGCCAGTGAACAGCCCATAGCCGTACGCCACATGTGCGATGTCGCCGGGACGCCCGCCCGCCGCCCGGATCGACCGGGCCACCATGTCCGACCACAGGGACAGGTCGTTGTCCGTGTAGCCGACCACCGTGGGACGTCCGGTGGTGCCGCTGGAGGCGTGGATACGGCGGATACGGTCCCGGGGTACCGCGAACATCCCGTACGGATAGTTCTCGCGCAGGTCCGCCTTGGTGGTGAAGGGGAAGTGCGCCAGATCGGCGAGGGAACGGCAGTCGTCGGGATGGACGCCCGCCTTGTCGAAGGACTCCCGGTAGAAGGGCACGTGGGCATAGGCATGTCGCAGCGAGGTGCGCAGCCGCTCCAGCTGGAGCGCCCGCAGTGCCTCCGCGTCGAGCCGTTCCCCCGAGTCCCGGAGGTCCTCCGCCGTGTTCGCCATGTGCGCACTCCCTCACACAACCGCATCAATCCGGACGACCGATCATTCGGTCGACTCGCTCTAGATCAGTAACCCAGGCCATCTGACCTCAGGCAAGGGCTCTGGCGCCGATTTCTCGGCGAACCCCGTTGCGGGCCGGTGCGCCCGGGGCCGAGGATCGGGCGCATGCCGATCTTCAGCGCGCCCGACGGCACCCGGCTGACCTGTCACCTGCGGGGTGACGGGGAACCGCTCGTCGTCCTGCCCGGAGGGCCGATGCGGGCCTCCTCCTACCTCGGCGATCTGGGCGGACTCGCCGCTCACCGCCGGCTGGTGCTGCTCGACCTGCGCGGCACGGGCGACTCCGCGGTGCCGGTGGACCCGGCGACGTATCGGTGCGACCGGCTGGTCGACGACGTGGAGGTGTTGCGGGCCCACATGGGTCTGCACCACATGGACCTGCTGGCACACTCGGCGGGCGGTGCACTGGCGACCCGGTACGCGGCCCGGTATCCGGAGCGAGTGTCACGGCTCGCACTGATCTCCGCGGCCCCGCGGGCGATCGGTATGCCGCCGACGGCCGCGGACCGCCTGGAGGCGGCGCGGCTGCGGAAGGACGAGCCGTGGTTCGCGGGGGCCTTTCCCGCGTTCGAGGCCTGGCTGGGCGGTGCGGGCGACTTCGATCCGGCCTTCGTGCCCTTCTTCTACGGGCGTTGGGACCATGTGGCTCGGGCCCATGCGGCGCGTGAGGAGGACGAGACGAACGACGAGGCCGCCGACCTGTACGGCGCGGACGGCGCCTACGACCCGCCCGCGACCCGGGCCGCCCTGACCCGCCTTGCCGCTCCGGTCCTGCTGTACGCCGGTGAGCTCGACGGTGGGCCTCGGCCCGCACTCGTCCGCCGCGCCGCCGGCGCCTTCCCGAACGCAGAGTGGGCGGTCCAGCCAGGCGCCGGCCACTACCCCTGGCTGGACGACCCGGAGTTCTTCGTACGCCGCGTCGCCGCCTTCCTCGACGGGAGCGGAGGGGCCTAGCCGCCGCAGAGCAGAGGGAGGACCGCCGCTCCCGCGGTTACGCCGAGGAGATCAGCCGGAGTTCTGAGGTCCGTACGCCGTCATGAAGCGGTCACGGAAGGCGTCCATACCCCAGCGCGGCCCGTCCGGGGCGGGCTTGAGGCCGTCCGTCCAGCCCCAGTCCGAGATCCTGTCCAGCACCTTCTGGTCACGGGCGACGATGGTGACCGGCACGTCCTTGCTCCGGTCGCCCGCGGTGACCGTCGGGACGGGCTGGTGGTCGCCGAGGAAGACGAGGACCGTGTTCTCGTCGCCGTAGCGTTCGAGCCATTCGGTCACACTGCGCAGGGAGTACTCGATGGCGCGCCGGTACTCGGTGCGCACGCTCTCCGGGTTCTTCCAGACCTCCTTGGGGTCCTTGCCCTCCTCCTTGATCCCGTGGAAGACCGAGCCGTCGCCGAGGTCGTCCCAGTCGATCATGCGGGCGACGGGTGCCCAGGGGTTGTGGCTGGACGCCAGGATGATCTCCGCCATGATCGGCCGGCGGTCCTTGCGGCCGTGCTCCAGGCGTTCGAAGGCCTCCATGCTGAACTGGTCGGGCACGGGCGTCCAGCTGAAGTAGGGGCCTTGATAGCCGAGGTGCTCGGAGTCGTAGATGTGGTCGAGGCCGAAGAACTTCCCCTCCGGCCAGGCCCGCCGCACCCCGGGCACGATCCCGACCGTCCGCCAGGCGCCGGTCTTGCCGAAGTAGTTGGTGAGGTTCGTGCGATCGCTGGTGGTCAGGCTGCGGTAGCGCTGCTGGTTCTTGATCCACAGGCCGGACAGGAAAGTCGAGTGGGCCAGCCAGCTCCCGGCACCGGTGATCGGTGACCTGAGCCAGGCGCTGCGCGACGCGAACCCGGCCGCGTCGAGGGAGCGGGTGCCCTCCTTGAGGACCGCGTCGATCTGCGGTGCCATCGCGGGGTCGTCGATGGCGACCCTGCCGTAGCTCTCGATGAACGTGAACAGGACGTCCTTGCCGCGCAGTCCGGTGAGCAGCTGGTCCGGGGGAGTGGCCGCGAACGCGTCGACGGCGGCCTGCTTCTCGAAGACCTCGGCGTCTCTCAGGCCCGCGCGCACCTGCTCCACCCGGTTCCCGAGGAACTCGGCGTTGCCCTTGGTGGCGACCTGGACGCCGGCGACCTGCACGCTCAGAGTGACGCAGGTCATCCACGCGGTGCCGAGGATCAGGGTCGTACGGGCGGCGGCGGGACGGTGGCGGACCATCAGGTTCGTGAGCCGCACCGTCGCGAGCGTGGTGAGGACCAGTACGGCGACGAACAGGACGATCACCGCGACCACGGCGAGTACCTGGCCGGTGCGGCCGAAGGACTCGCGGAGGAAGTCGGTCGCGTCGTCGAGCAGTATCCAGTCCAGGACCAGGTCGAAGGGGCGGGCCAGCACTTGGTAGAAGCCCATGTCGACGAACTTCAGGACGGTGAGCAGACCGAGGGACGCGCCCGCCAGCACCGCCATGATCCGCCGGGGCCTGGGCGGCAGCGCCAGCAGCAGACCGGCGAGCAGGACGCCCTCGGCCGGGATGCGCAGGAACGCGGCGAGGTTCAGGCGTTCGAGCCGGTTGGGTACGAGGAGGGCGAAGAGGACGAGAGCGGCGGCCAGGACGGTCGTGCCCACGGTCACGCCACGGGCCGTACGGGGGTACTTCCGGCGCCAGCCGAACCAGCCGGCTGCCCCGGGAGCGGCTTCGGAAGCGGCTTCGGGGGCCTCGGTGTCGGGCGCACCGCCTTCGAGCGCCTCGACGTCCGATGGCTCGGCGTCCGATGGCTCGGCGTCCGTTGTCCCGACGTCTGTTGTCCCGGCGTCCGATTTCCCGCTGTCAGCCGTCCCGTCTTCGGCGTCCGGCAGCTGACGAGAACGAGTGACGTGCTGAGACACGAAGGTCCTTCCGTGCGAAACCCGGCGATGGTGCGGCGGACCGGATCAGACCAGAACCCGTTCCGCCACCATCAGTACGGTCGCACGTCACCTGCTGTTCAAACAGGCGAACCGCTGCACCCCGGATTCGGTGCCCTCCGGATCACCGGTCCGCCACCACCGCCACCTCCCGCGCCCACCGGTAGTCGGCCTTGCCGCTCGGCGACCGCCGGATCGCATCGGTGATCACCAGCTGACGGGGGATCTTGTAGCCCGCCAGATGAGAACGGCAGTGTGTCTGGATGTCGTCGAGGGACGGCTGCCGCGCGCCCTCGCGCAGTTGCACCACGGCCGCCACGTGATGACCCCACTTCACGTCCGGCACCCCGGCGACCAGTGCGTCGTAGACATCCGGATGGGATTTGAGCGCCTGCTCGACCTCTTCCGGGTACACCTTCTCGCCCCCGGTGTTGATGCACTGCGAGCCGCGGCCGAGGACCGTGACGACACCCTCCTCGTCGACGGTGGCCATGTCGCCGAGCAGCACCCAGCGCTCGCCGCCCTTCTCGAAGAAGGTCTCGGCGGTTTTCCCCGGGTCGTTGTAGTAGCCGAGCGGGACGTGCCCGCACTGCGCGACCCGGCCCACCTCGCCGACGGTGACCGGTTCGCGGGTCGCCGGATCGACCACCTGGGTGCGGGAGTTGACGCGGATGCGGAAGCCGCGCTCGGGGCCGGAGTCCTCCGTCGCCGTGCCGTTGAAGCCGGACTCGGAGGAGCCGAAGTTGTTCAGCAGCAGCACGTTCGGGACGAGCGCCTGGAACTGCCGGCGCACCGTGTCCGACATGATCGCTCCCGACGACGACACGCTGAACATCGACGAGCAGTCGGTGCCCTTCATGGGGCCGCTCAGGGCGTCGATGAGCGGCCGCAGCATCGCGTCGCCGACGAGCGACACGCTGGTGACCTTCTCCCGCTCGATGGTGCGCAGCGCCTCCTCGGGCACGAACTTGCGGTGCAGCACGATCCGTTGGCCGAAGTTGAAGCCGATGAACGCCGTCAGCGTGGACGTGCCGTGCATCAGCGGGGGAGTGGGGAAGAAGGTGATCCCCGATCCGCCCGCCGCGACCCGCTCGGCCAGCTCCTCCGGCTTCTTGACCGGCTCACCGGTCGGTGCGCCGCCGCCGAGCCCGGAGAAGAACAGGTCCTCCTGGCGCCACATCACGCCCTTGGGCATCCCGGTGGTGCCGCCGGTGTAGATGATGAACTGGTCGTTGCCCGAACGCGCCGGAAACCCGCGCTCCGGCGAACCGGCGGCCTCGGCCTCGTCGAAGGGCACGCCCAGCGAGCCCCCGGCTCCCACGCGCACCAGATGCCGCACCAGCTCCGTCCGTGGCAGGGCCGCCGCCACCCGGTCGGTGAACTCGGCGTCGAAGACCAGGGCCACCAGGTCCGCGTCCCGGTAGAGGTAGACCAACTCCTCTTCCACATAGCGGTAGTTGACGTTGACCGGCACGATCCGCGCCTTGAGGCAGCCGAGCACCGTCTGTAGGTACTCGACGCCGTTGTAGAGATACAGGCCGAGGTGCTCGCCCGGGCGGATCCCGCTGTCGAGCAGATGGTGTCCGATGCGACTGGCCGCCGCGTCCAGCTCCGCGTACGTCAGCCGCCGCTCCGCCCCCGTTCCGGGATGGTCGATGTACACCAGCGCCTCACGGTCCGGCACCACGTCGACGACCGACTCGAACAGGTCGGCAAGGTTGTACTCCACGGTCCCTCCTGACCTCGCTGCCCCTCGGTTGCCGGTCATCAGAGCAAAGGGCGGCACAACTGGGAAGGGTCCGCGCAACAGAAATCTGACTGAGTGTCAGAAAACTCTTGAAGTGCTTCGCCGCCTCCTGCAACCTGTTCTCGTTCTGTCAGAGGGGAGACGGTCGATGGGTGGCACGGAACACCTCGCCGTACGGCGGGAAGGCGCCACACTGGTGCTCACGCTCAACAGGCCCGAGGCCAAGAACGCGCTCTCGCTGCCCATGCTCGTCGGCCTGTACGACGGCTGGATCGCGGCCGACGAGGACGACGAGGTCCGCTCGATCGTGCTGACCGGCGCGGGCGGCGCGTTCTGCGCGGGCATGGACCTCAAGGCCCTGGCCGGCCAGGGCATGGAGGGGCAGCAGTACCGGGACCGGCTGAAGGCCGACCCCGACCTGCACTGGAAGGCCATGCTGCGGCATCACCGCCCACGCAAACCGGTGATCGCCGCCGTCGAGGGTCACTGCGTCGCGGGCGGCACCGAGATCCTCCAGGGCACCGACATCCGCGTCGCGGGCGAGACGGCGACCTTCGGGCTCTTCGAGGTCAGGCGCGGGCTGTTCCCGATCGGCGGCTCGACGGTCCGGCTGCAACGGCAGATTCCGCGCACGCACGCCCTGGAGATGCTGCTCACCGGCCGCCCCTACAGCGCCCGGGAGGCCGCCGGCATCGGCCTGATCGGGCACGTCGTGCCCGACGGGACGGCGCTCACCAAGGCCCTGGAGATCGCCGAACAGATCAACGCCTGCGGCCCCCTGGCCGTCGAGGCCGTCAAGGCGTCGGTGTACGAGACCGCCGAGATGACCGAGGCCGACGGGCTCGCCGCCGAACTCAAGCGCGGCTGGCCGATCTTCGACACCGCCGATGCGAGGGAGGGTGCCCGCGCCTTCGCGGAGAAGCGACCGCCCATTTACAAGCGTGCGTAGACGCTCCGCTGGTGTGGTTCGGACACTGCGGGCCGTCCGTGGCTGGTCGCGCAGTTCCCCGCGCCCCTTGCGGGGGCGCGACTCGCCGATCCTGCTCAGTCACCGTCCGGGCGCCCGCCAGCGCCGGTCCTCGAAGGAGGCAAGCCCTCGATGCCCGAAGTCCTCAAAGCCCCGCTCGTCGTCGAGTTCCCTTTCACCCGCTCCCTGGGCCCCGTCCAGAGTGCCTTTCTGACCGGCCTGCGCGAACGCGTCGTCCTCGGCGTGAAGACGACCGACGGCCGCACTCTCGTACCGCCGGTCGAGTACGACCCCGTCACCGCCGACGAGATACGCGACCTCGTCGAAGTGGCCCCCACCGGCACGGTCACCACCTGGGCCTGGAACCACGCCCCCCGCCGAGGCCAGCCCCTCGGCACCCCCTTCGCCTGGGCCCTGGTCCGCCTCGACGGCGCCGACACCGCGCTCCTGCACGCCCTCGACGCCCCCGGCCCCGACGCCGTGCACACCGGCATGCGCGTCCGCGTCCGCTGGGCCGAGGAACGCACCGGAGCCATCACGGACATCGCCTGCTTCGAGCCGTACGACGGCACTGCCGAACCGACCGGCCACAGCGGTGAGTTCGAGGACATGGTCACCGGCATCGTCGCCCCGGCCCGCCTCGACTACACCTACAGCCCCGGCCGCGCCCAGGCCGCCTACATCGGCGCCCTGTCCGAACACCGCAACGTCGGCGAGCGCTGCCCCTCCTGCCGCAAGGTGTACGTCCCGCCGAGGGGTGCGTGCCCCACATGTGGTCTGGCCACATCGGAACAGGTGGAGGTGGGTCCGCGCGGCACAGTGACCACCTTCTGCATCGTCAACATCAAGGCCAAGAACCTCGACATCGAAGTGCCCTACGTCTACGGCCACATCGCCCTCGACGGGGCCGGCCTCGCTCTGCACGGCCGGATCGGCGGCATCCCCTACGACCAGGTGCGCATGGGCCTGCGGGTCGAACCGGTGTGGACCGAAGACGCCCGCTTCCCCGACCACTACCGGCCGACCGGCGAACCCGACGCGGACTACGACACCTACAGGGAGCTGCTGTGACCCGCGAGATCGCCGTCGTCGCCTTCGCACAGACCGACCACCGGCGCACCAGTGACGAGCACTCCGAGGTGGAGATGCTCATGCCCGTCCTGCACCAGGTGCTCGACCGGACCGGGTTGAAGACGGCGGACATCGACTTCACCTGCTCCGGATCCAGCGACTACCTGGCCGGCCGCGCCTTCTCCTTCACCCTCGCCCTCGACGGGGTGGGCGCCTGGCCCCCGATCTCCGAGTCCCACGTCGAGATGGACGGCGCCTGGGCGCTGTACGAGGCGTGGACCAAGCTGCTCACCGGCGACGCGGACACCGCGCTCGTGTACGCGTACGGCAAGTCCTCACCCGGCTCCGTCCGCGACGTCCTGACCCGGCAGCTCGACCCGTACTACGTGGCACCCCTGTGGCCCGACTCCGTCGCCCTGGCCGCGCTCCAGGCCCAGGCGCTCATCGACGCGGGCCACACCGACGAACCGGCACTCGCCGCCGTCGCCGCCCGCAGCCGCGCGGACGCGACCGCCAACTCCCACGCCCAGCTGACGGGTTCGGTGCCGCAGGGTGACTATCTCGTACGGCCCCTGCGCACCGGCGACTGTCCGCCCATCGGCGACGGCGCCGCCGCCGTGATTCTCGCCGCCGGGGAGCGGGCCCGTGAGCTGTGCGAACGGCCCGCCTGGATCCGCGGTATCGACCACCGCATCGAGGCGCACGGACTCGGCGTCCGCGACCTGACCGACTCGCCGTCCACGCGCCTGGCCGCCGAGAAGGCCGGTGCCTTCGAACGGCCCGTCGACACCGCCGAGTTGCACGCGCCGTTCACCTCGCAGGAGGTCGTCCTGCGCAAGGCGCTCCGGCTCGACGACGGCGTCCGCGTGAACCCGTCCGGCGGCGCGCTGGCCGCCAACCCGATCATCGCCGCCGGGCTGATCCGGATCGGTGAGGCGGCGGCCCGCATCCAGCGCGGGGAGTCCGACCGGGCCCTCGCCCACGCCACCTCCGGCCCCTGTCTGCAACAGAACCTGGTCGCCGTACTCGAAGGGGATCCCCGATGAGCAAGGAGCCCGTGGCCGTCGTAGGCATCGGCCAGACCAAGCATGTGGCGGCGCGCCGGGACGTGTCGATCGCGGGCCTCGTCCGGGAGGCGGCGCGACGGGCGCTCGACGACGCCGAGTTGACATGGGCCGACATCGACGCCGTCGTGATCGGCAAGGCGCCCGACTTCTTCGAGGGCGTCATGATGCCGGAGCTGTACCTCGCCGACGCGCTCGGCGCGGTGGGCAAGCCCATGCTGCGCGTGCACACGGCCGGGTCGGTCGGCGGGTCCACGGCACTGGTCGCGGCCAATCTCGTCGCCGCCCGCGTCCACGGCACCGTCCTGACCCTGGCGTTCGAGAAGCAGTCCGAGTCGAACGCGATGTGGGGCCTGTCGCTGCCCGTCCCCTTCCAGCAGCCGCTGCTGGCCGGCGCCGGCGGGTTCTTCGCGCCGCATGTGCGCGCGTACATGCGACGCAGCGGCGCGCCCGACACGGTCGGCTCGCTCGTGGCGTACAAGGACCGGCGCAACGCGCTGAAGAACCCCTACGCGCATCTGCACGAGCACGACATCACCCTGGAGAAGGTCCAGGCCTCGCCCATGCTGTGGGACCCGATCCGCTACTCGGAGACGTGCCCGTCCTCGGACGGCGCCTGCGCGATGGTCCTCACCGACCGCGCCGGGGCGGCCCGTGCACCCCGGCCGCCCGCCTGGATGCACGGCGGGGCCATGCGCAGCGAACCGACGCTGTTCGCGGGCAAGGACGCGGTGTCGCCGCAGGCCGGAAAGGACTGCGCGGCCGACGTCTACCGGCAGGCCGGCATCGCCGACCCGCGCCGGGACATCGACGCCGTCGAGATGTACGTGCCGTTCTCCTGGTACGAACCCATGTGGCTGGAGAACCTCGGCTTCGCCGCCGAGGGCGAGGGCTGGAAGCTCACCGAGTCCGGGGTGACCGAACTGGACGGGGACCTGCCCGTGAACATGTCGGGCGGCGTCCTGTCGACCAACCCCATCGGCGCCTCCGGCATGATCCGCTTCGCGGAGGCCGCCCTTCAGGTACGCGGACAGGCCGGCGAACACCAGGTGGAGGGGGCCCGAAGGGCCCTCGGGCACGCCTACGGCGGCGGATCCCAGTTCTTCTCCATGTGGCTCGTGGGGTCGCGGCCGCCCGACTCCTGAAAGGTCCCCCTCACGTGGCCTGTTGGCACTCGGTACCGATCGCTAGGCTGACCCGCGGACGACGAATCGGGAGGAGCACGGACGTGGCCGAGAGCACCATCCAGGACCACCCGCTCGCGGGCTGGGACAAGCCGGAGCTGGACCTCAGCAACGCCGATTGGCACTCGAGCAGCCGCGGGCTGGGGGACGTACAGATCGCCTTTGTCGAGGGTTTCATCGCCATGCGCAACAGCGGCAGCCCGCAGAGCCCTTCCCTGATCTTCACACCCGCGGAGTGGGGCGCGTTCGTGTCGGGCGCACGGGAAGGCGAGTTCGACCTCACCTGAGCCGGGGTGGGCGGGACCGAGCCGCGGGTTCCGCCCGCCTTTCCGGACCCGGCGGCAGAGCGCCGCGGACAGCCTCGGTCAGTACTGGTCCGACGGGGGCCGCGCGGGCGGCGTGCGGCGTACGCTGTGGGGCCTGTAGGCCGCGGTGCGCGCCCCGCTCCCCGCGCGGGTGTACCACCGTGGCAGGGGGTGCACCATGGGGCAGCGCGGCGCACGGGGCAACAGGACCCTCTTCGAGCGCGAGAGCGAACTCGCCGCCGTCGACGAGGCGTTGGCGGAACTCACCGGCCTGCGCGTGGACGGCAGCGAACCACCCGACCGGCCCCGCGGCGCCCTGCTCGCCTTCGCCGGGCGTGCCGGCATCGGCAAGACCAGCCTCCTCGCCGAGACCCGCCGCCGCGCCGCAGCCCAGGGCTGCATGGTGCTGTCCGCGCGCGGCGGCGACCAGGAACAACGCGTCGCCTTCCACGTCGCCCGCCAGCTCCTCCAGCCGCAGCTCGCCGGCTCCCCGGAGTCCGACCTCCGTACCTCGCTGGGCAGTTGGTACGACATCGTCGGCCCTGCGCTCGGCCTGTGCGCCCCGACCGGCGGCGCGCCGCCCGACCAGCAGGGACTGCGCGACGGCCTCGACTGGGTGCTCACCCATCTCGCCGTACGGCACGCGCCGATGGTCCTCGCCCTCGACGACGCACACTGGGCAGACCCCGAATCCCTCGGCTGGCTGGCCGCGTTCGCGCCCCGGGCCGAGCAACTCCCGCTGCTGGTCGTGGTGGCGTACCGGCCGGAGGAACTCCCCGACCACGCCGAGTCGTTCAGGGGACTGCCCGGGCGTGCGGGCGGACGTCCCATCGACCTGGAACCGCTCAGCGCCGGCGCCGTCGCCCGGCTCGTACGGGAGGCGCTCGGCGTCCACGCCGACGACGCGTTCTGCCGGGAGTGCTGGGCCGTCACCGCCGGGAACCCGTTCGAGACCGTCGAGCTCATGGCCAAGGTGCGCGACCGCGACCTCACCCCGACCGAGACCGGGGCGCACCTGCTGCGTGATCTCGCCGCCGCCGTCAAGGGCAGCGGTCTGATCGCCCGCCTCGAACGCCTCGGTACATCGACCGTCCGCTTCGCCTGGGCCTGCGCGGTTCTCGGCACCGAGATCCATCCCCTGCTCGCCGCGGCGGTCGCCGGACTCGGCCACGAGGAGGCCGCCGACGCGGCAGACGCCCTGCGCGGCGCCCGCATCCTCACCGGCGAGGACAGCCTGGAATTCGTCCACCCGCTCATCGCCACCGCCGTCTACCGGGCCATCCCGCCCGGTGTCCGCGTCGCCCTCCACGGCCAGGCCGCCTGGTCCGTCGTCAACGACGGACAGGGCCCCTCCGCCGCCGCCCGCCACCTCCTGGAGACCCACCCCGAGGGCGACACCTGGGTCGTGCGGCAACTGCGCGCCGCCGCCGAGGAGACCCTGCGGGCCGGCGCCCCCGACGCGGCCCGCGCCTACCTGGCCCGCGCCCTGCGCGAACCCCCGCCCGACGAGGACCGGGCCGCCGTCCTGTACGAACTGGGCTCGGCGTCCCTCCTCACCGAACCGGCGACCACCGTCAACCATCTGCGCGCCGCCCTCGTGGAGCCCATCGCCGACCCCGGGCTGCGCCACAAGATCGTCTACCGGCTCGGGCAGGTCCTCGCCCACAGCGACCGCCTCACCGAGGCCTCCGACACCCTCGCCCGCGAGATCCCCGTGACCGAGGACGCCCGCGTCAAGCTGCGCATGGTCGCCGAACAGTTCATGTGGGACGCCTTCCGCGCCGACGAACCCGACCACCCCTCCCGCTCCCGCCGCCTCACCAGACTCGCCGACCGACTGGCCGGCCGCGACCTCACCGAGCGCTACATCATCGGCCTGCGCGCCTGGGACGCCGTCCTGCGCGGCGAGCCCGCCCATGTCGCCCTCCACCACGCCGAACGCGCCCTCACCTCGGGCCTCGGCTGGGCCGAGCCCGACCGCGGCTTCGAGGTGCCCGTCCTGGTCGCCCTCGCCTTCATGTACGCCGACCGTCCCGGCCGCACCGAGGAACTGTTCGCCGCGGGTATCGCCGACTTCGAAGGGCAGGGCTGGCGCGGCGCCCACCTCTCCTTCGGCTACACGCTCCTCGCCTACGTCCGCTACCGCCGCGGCCGGCTGGCCGAGGCCGAGGACTTCGTCCGCGCGGGGCTGCGCCTCGCCGAACGCGTCGGCCCCGGCACCCCCGCGCACTGGTACGCCGTCGGCATCCTCATCGAGGTACTGCTCGCGCGCGGCCGGATCACCGAGGCCGCCCGGACCGCCGACGACTACCGCTTCGGCGAGCCCTTCCCGGCCGCCGTCGTCTTCCCCGACGCCCAGACCGTGCACGGCGAACTGCTCCTCGCCCGCGGCCGCACCAAGGACGCTGCCGCCGAGCTCGCCGCCGCGGGACGCCGCCTGGAACCACGCGGCATGCGCAACCCCGCCTGGTGCCCCTGGCAGCTCCACCTCGCCCGTGCCGAGAGCCACGACGCCCCCGAACGCGCGGTCACCACAGCGCTCGAAGCGGTCGCCCGAGCCCGCCAGTTCGGCGCCCCGTCCGCCGTGGGCCAGGCCCTGCACACCGCCGCCGAGGTCTCCTCCGGTTCGGTCCGAGTGAAGTACCTCGAAGAGTCCGTCGCCCACCTGGAGTGCTCCCCGGCCGCATACGAACTCGCCCGCGCACTCGTCGCCCTGGGCACCGAACTGCGCCGCACCGGCCGCCCCAAGGAAGCCGCCGAACACCTCTACCGCGGCCTCGAAGCGGCCGTGCAGTGCGGCGCCGACGGCCTCGTCGAAGCGGCCCGCGACGAACTCGCCGCGGCAGGCCTGCGCCCCCGCCGCCTGCACAGCACCGAGACGGACACGCTGACGACCCGCGAACGTACGGCGGCCACCCTGGCGGCCGAGGGCCGAACGGGGGCGGAGATCGCCAAGGACCTGCACATCGACGAGCAGGGCGTCGTTCGCCTGCTGTCGGCGGTGTACAGAAAGATGGGCACGGACAACACCGGACTGGCGGCCGCTCTGAAACCCACGTGAAGTGTGACGCCCTAGGGGCGCGGGGCTGTATCGATATGCGGCTCCGCCGCGCGGGCGCGACCAGCCACAGATAACCCGCACCCGGACCACGACCTCGGCACCCCCCGACACAGCACCCGCCCATCGCCGAACGGCACCCCGTACCATTGGCGGCATGTCGTTCCTCCGCCGCCGCAGCGCCACTCCCGCCGGGCCCGACTTCGACGTACTGGCCATGGACCCGGGCGACTGGCCCGGCAATCTGGGCGCGGGCCTGCTGCCCGCCCCCGACGGCACCTGCCAGGGCGTCTTCCTGCGGTACGACCTGTTCGGCGGCCGCGGTCCGGCGATGATCATCGGCAATCTGCCGGAGGGCTCCCCGGCCCGCGAGGTCACCGAGGGCGAGATCCCCTTCGAGGTGGCGCAACTGCTGCTGGCGCTGGAGAACGAGGAAGAGGTGACCGTCGTCGGCATCGACGACGTGCCCGTCATGCAGGGCGACAACCTGCTGATCGTGCGCCGCCTCAAGCTCTCCGAGAGCCGGATCTCCTGCGTCCAGTTCGACCGCAGCGACAAGGTCCTGGTCACCATCGCCGCCTGGGACCGCCCCATCACCGACGACCTGTACGCCCTGCTGAAACCGCTGCCCGCGGAGCTGTTCCAGCAGGGCTGACCGTGACCTACCTGGACGGCGCTTCGCGCACGTCCGCCGCCCGCACGAACGCCACCCGGTGGCCGAACTGGATCTCGTAGTACTGATCCTTGCCGGTCACCACCTTGTGCGAGTCCGTCGCGAAGGTCACCGCGTAGTAGTACTCACCCGGCACCTTGTCACCCACCACGTACTTCTGCCCCGCGAGCAGTTTGTACGGCAGTGGCGACACCGCCTGCGCGGGCACATCCGCCGGGTACGCCGCCGCCTCCGGGTACGCGCGCCCGTACACGGGAATCTCCGTCAGCCCGTCCCTGGGAGTGACGACGACACCGGAGGCCTTGACGGCCGTCGGCTGCTTCTTCGGATTCTTGAACCAGGCCTTCTGTCCCAGGTACCAGATCGCCGTCCAGTCGCCCTGCCGGCCCGCGACCGCGTACTGCTGGCCGGTGGAGACCCGTGATCCGATGTCGTTGACGTCGATCGTCGAGTCGGCGCCCGAGGGACGCAGGCCGACGTCCTTGATCAGGGCGGAGGACTCGTCGGGCTGCGCATACAGCCGGACCGCGCTGGAGCCGTGGGCCGCGCAGGGCTCGTCCTTCGCCGTGCAGCCCGTGTAGAGGGGCCGGTGGGCGGCGTATTCGGGCAGGATCGTCACCAGGCCGCCGTCGGCTCGCGCGGTGTGCGCGAACGGGCGGCCGAGCAGGGTGAAGTAGTGCTCCCAGTCCCAGTAGGGGCCAGGGTCCGTGTGCATGCCGGGGATCGTCGACGTGGTCGGGCCCGGCACGGTGTCGTGGCCGAGGATGTGCTGCCGGTCCAGCGGGATGCCGTACTTGTCGGCCAGGTACTTCACCAGGCGGGCCGACGTCCGGTACATCGCCTCCGTGTACCAGGCGTCCGGGTTCGCCAGGAAGCCCTCGTGCTCCAGGCCGATCGACTTGGAGTTGACGTACCAGTTGCCGGCGTGCCAGCCGACGTCCTTGGCCTTGAGGTGCTGGGCGATGTGGCCGTCGGTGGAGCGCAGGGTGTAGTTCCACGACACATAGGTCGGGTCCTGCACCAGGTCGAGGACGCCTTCCCAGGCGCCCTCCGTGTCGTGGACGACGATGTAGTCGATGCTCTGTGAGGCGGGCCGGTCGGCGAGATCGTGGTTGCCGTAGTCGCCCTCGCCGAACTCCTCGTACGGCGCCGGAATCCACTCGCAGGACACCGTCGTGGGGCACTCGGTGCCCTCGGCCGAGGCAGTACGCAGCCCCGCCCGCGCCAGCTGACCGGCCTCGGGGGCGAGGCCCGGCCGGGCGGCCAGGGTGACCAGTTGCCCGGTGTCCGTGGTGCGCTTCTCGCCGGTGCGGAGCACGTCGTACACATCGTTCGCGTACGCCGCCGCCGTCGTGGTGTCGTCGGCGGCCGAGAAGCGGGCCACCGCTGCGTACCAGTCCGCCGGGTCGTCGCTGAGCGGCCGGCCCAGGTCCTTCTGGGCGGCGGCCAGCAGCGCGGCACCGCCTGCCACATTGGCGGCCGGGTCCGTACGAAGGTCCTCGGCCGGACGCCCCGTCAGCTCCGCCGCCTTCGTCAGCGTCGTGAGGCGGGCGGGGAGTTCGGTGGGCTCCGGCACCTCGGTTTCGGGCAGCAGCGGCTTGCGGGCGCCGTCGCCGCGGGCGTCCTCGGTGCCCTCGCTGTGGTGCGGGGCAGCGGCCAGCGCGGTACGGACGTCGGTGAGGTGCATCGGGCCGTAGCCGCCGGTCACGCTCGGCGCACCGCCGTGCGTGTCCCAGCGTGACTGGAGGTAGGAGACGCCGAGGAGCACGCTCTGCGGGACGTGGTACTCGGCGGCCGCGGCGGCGAACGCCTGCTGGAGCCCGCCCGCCGGCGTCTCGGACGGTGCCGCGCCGAGGAGCGGCAGCAGCAGGGCCGCGGACGCTACTGCCTGGGCGGCTCTGCGGCGGCCTCGGTTGGGGGCGGTGGCGGATTCTCGCAAAGCAGCCTCCTGGGACGGTCGAGCGCGATGAGCCGTGCGGGGCCGGGTGTGCGTCTGTGCTACCGGCCTGCCGACGATCCGTCAATCATGCCCAGAGGGAGGTGTTTTATCGTGCAATCGTAGGGTGTGGGGAGTTTCGTGGCGGCGGTGTGCAAGGGCGCGCGCCGCCACGCAGCGCCCCCCGCTCATACGAAGATCCGCGGTACGCCGATGTGCCGGGCGTACCGCGGACCGCCGTCCCCGTCAGCGAGTGCCGACCGCCGCGCGCACAGCCCGACGGGCCAGCTGGCAGTCGTCGTGCAGCCGCCTGAGCAGCAGCCGCTGTTCCTCGCCGGACGGCGCAGCACCCGGGTGGGCCACTCCCGGTGCCGCCGGGGTCGTGTCGTGCATCGAACGCTGCACGGCCGTCTCGTAGGTACGGATCTCCCGCGTCAGTACGAGCATCAGGTTCACCAGGAACGCGTCCCGCGAGGCAGGTCCCGCCGACTGTGCGATCTGGCTGATCTGCCGCCGGGCCACCGGGGCGTCCCCGAGGACCGACCACAGCGTCGCCAGGTCGTACCCGGGCAGGTACCAGCCCGCGTGCTCCCAGTCCACCAGCACTGGACCGGCCGGTGACAGGAGGATGTTCGACAGCAGGGCGTCGCCGTGGCAGAACTGGCCCATGCCCTGCCGTCCCGACGAATGCGCGATGCCGTGCACCAGCTTCTGAAGATCGCCCATGTCCCGGTCGGTGAGCAGACCCAGCTCGTGGTACCGGGAGATGCGCGCCGCGTAGTCCAGTGGGGCGTCGAAGGTGCCCGCGGGCGGGCGCCAGGCGTTCAGCCGGCAGATCGCGCCGAGCGCAGTCCTGATGTCGGCACGCGGCGGAGCCTCGGCCGGGTGGCGCTGGAGAGCCGCCACCCGCCCCGGCATCCGCTCGATCACGAGCGTGCAGCTGTCCGGGTCCGCCGCGATCAGCCGGGGCACCCGCACGGGCGGGCGGTGCCGGACGAACGAGCGGTATGCAGCTATCTCGTGCCGAAGCCGCTCGGCCCACGCCGGTGAGTGGTCGAGTAAACACTTCGCGACGGCCGTGCTGCGCCCTGTCGTCCCGACAAGGAGGACGGAGCGCCCGCTGCGGCGCAGTACCTGAACCGGAGCGAACTCCGGGCAGATGCGGTGCACCGACGCGACCGCCGTACGCAGCTGCGTGCCCTGAGGGCCGGACAAGTCGAGTCTCCCGCTGAGCGGTTGGGTGCCGAGCCCCGCGGCGCGCGGCGGCCGGCCCGCTCCGAGCCGGGGGGGCGCGGGACGCGCGGGGTCGAGATAGGGGCCGCTGCCCGCAGGGCGGGGGCGCAGCGACCGGGGCGGGGCGGACACGGAGGACGATGCTGCGTACATGGGCGAAACAGATCCCTTCGTGTGCCTGCGACGACGTTGCGCTACCCGGCCCGGCCCCTCGGGTGCACCCTGGGGAATGTCCCTCGGCAACCGGGTCGGGGTGGCGCGTTCCTACCTGACACCCGTTGCCCAGTGGCACACCATCTGGCGCACCCTGGCGAACCGTGGCGAATAGTCGCCCGGCAACTCTCACCGGGCTACATTCAACTCAGCCGAGAACCTGGGGGCTTGACGTGAGCGGAGAACCCAACACCCGCCTATCGGACCTGTTCGGCCTGGCCGGCTGGTCCAAGGGTGAACTCGCGAGGCTGGTCAACCGGCAGGCGGCGGCCATGGGCCACCCACAGCTGTCGACCGACACCTCACGGGTGCGGCGTTGGATCGACGTGGGAGAGATCCCGCGCGATCCGGTGCCGCGGGTGCTGGCGGCCCTGTTCACAGAGCGTCTCGGCCGTGTCGTGACCATCGAGGACCTCGGTCTGGTCCGGCACGGGCGTACGGGGAAACGGCAGAGCGGCGGGAGTGTGGAACATCCCGACGGTGTGCCGTGGGCGCCCGAACGGACTGCCGCGGTCCTCACCGAATTCACGGGAATGGACCTCATGCTCAACCGACGCGGCTTGGTGGGCGCGGGTGCCGCGCTCGCCGCGGGATCAGCACTCAGCAGCGCCATGCACGACTGGCTGCACACCGATCCGACCCTCTCGGCCGACGCTCCCGACATCGACAATCCCCTGCACGCCGACCCCGCTGGGTTCGACCGCTATGAGGCCGCCCCCATCGGGTCGCAGGAGATCGAGGAACTGGAGCGCTCGGTCGAGGTGTTCCGAGCCTGGGACGCGGCCCGCGGCGGCGGGTTGCAACGCAAGGCCGTCGTGGGTCAGCTCAACGAAGTGGGCGGCATGCTCGCCTACCGTCACCCCGAACATCTCCAGCGACGCCTGTGGGGCGTCGCCGCCAACCTCGCCGTACTCGCAGGCTGGATGTCGCATGACGTCGGCCTGGAGCCCACGGCCCAGAAGTACTTCGTCATCGCCGCCCATGCGGCCCGTGAGGGCGGCGACCGGCCCCGCGCCGGGGAGGCGCTCTCCCGAGCGGCTCGCCAGATGGTGCATCTGGGCCGGCCCGACGACGCACTCGACCTGATGAAGCTCGCCAAGTCCGGCTCCGGCGAAGAGGTGCTGCCGCGCACCCGGGCGATGCTCTACACCATCGAGGCCTGGGCACAGGCGTCGATGGGCAAGGGGCAGGCGATGCGCCGCACCCTCGGACAGGCGGAGGACCTCTTCGTCTCCGACCGGGGCGACGTGCCGCCGCCGAGCTGGATGCAGATGTTCAAGGAGGAGGACCTGTACGGCATGCAGGCCCTGGCCTACCGCACCCTGGCCGAGCACGAGCCGGGTGCGGCCGCGCACGCCCAGCACTACGCGGAGAAGGCCCTGGCCCTGCGGATCGACGGGCGGCAGCGGTCGAAGATCTTCGACTATCTGTCCATGGCCTCCGCCTGCTTCATCTCGGACGACCCCGAACAGGCCGACAGGTACGCGCGGTTGGCCCTGATGTCGATGGGATCCAACTCCTCCCATCGCACCTGGGACCGGCTGCGCCAGATGTACCGGCTCACCGCCGAGTACTCCAGTTATCCGAGGATCAGCGAACTGCGGGAGGAGATCAAGCTCGCGCTGCCGAAGCCGGTGAAGGGCGGTAACAGCGCACGGGCATAGGGAGACCGTGCCGTTGGTTCAGTCCGCCACCCGGGCGATGAGCACGCAGGCGTCGTCCTCGCGCTCGAACTCGCCCAGCTCCTCCAGGACCGTCCGTACGCAGTCCTGTGCGGTGCGCGCCTCGCGGAAGCGGGGTGCCAGGTCGAGGAGCCGGTGCACGGCCTCAACCCGGCTGCGCCTGGGCACCAGTCCGTCCGTGTGCAGCAGGAGCAGGTCGCCCGCCTCAAGGGTCTCTTCGGCCTGTTCGTAGGCGGCGCCCGAGGTCGCGCCGAGCAGGACGCCGTCCGGTGCGTCCAGTGTGCGCCCCGTCCCGTTGCGGAACAGCAGCGGGGCGGGGTGCCCTGCCTGCGCCCACGTCAGCTTGCGGGTTGCGGGCCGGTAGCGGCAGCAGACGGCGCTGCCCAGGGCCGGCTGCACGGTGGCGTCGAGCAACTGGTTGAGCCAGGACATCAGCTGCCCGGGCTCGGTGCCCGCCATCGCCATCCCGCGCAGCGCGCCCAGCAGCATCGCCATGCCCGATGTCACGGCGACGCCGTGTCCGGTCAGGTCGCCCACGCTCAAGAGTGTGTCGCCGTCGGCCAGTTGGAGCGCGTCGTACCAGTCGCCGCCGATCAGCGCGCTCGTCGACGACGGAAGGTAGTGGGCCGCGAGATCCAGGCTCTCGGCGCCCTGGTGCGGGAGCCGCAGGGAACCGCGCCACGGCGGCAGCACGGCTTCCTGAAGCTCGACCGCCAGCCGGTGCTCGGTCTGCGCGCGCTGCCGCTGGCGTTGCAGCGAGTCACGGGTCTCGCTCACCGTCCGCTGGCTGCGCCGCAGTTCGCTGACATCGCGCAGTACGGCCCACATCGAGGCGGTGCTGCCGTCGGCGTCGAGCACGGGCTCGCCCATCATGTGCACGGTCCGTACGCCGCCGTCCGGACGTACGACGCGGAACTCCCCGTCGATGGGCTTCGCGTCGACGAGGCAGTCGGTGACCATCGCCGTCAGCCTCGGCCGGTCCTCGTCGAGCACCAGGGACGGCAGCTCGTCGAGGGTGAGCGGGGGAGCGGCGGGGTCGCGGCCCAGGATCTGGAAGAGCTCACCGGACCAACTGGCCCCGTCCGTCAGCAGGTTCCACTCCGCGCTGCCGACCCGGCTCAGCAGCGAGCCGCGCCGGGGAGCGGGCGGCACGGCACGGACTGCGGACACGGGCTCGGGTGCCACGGTGACGGGCGGCGGGCCCTCCCGGAGCTGGGCCAAGTGGGCGTCCAGATCGTTGAGTTGGTGCAGTGCCAGGTCGTACAGGGCGCGCTGCCACCGCTCCTGGGGATCCGATCCCTCGCTCTGGGCATCCCGCCGTACGGCGTCCATGTCGCCCTTGAGCTGCCGCGTCTGCGATATGAGCGCGTCGACCGAGCCGCGTCCGGGCGGCTGGCCGGCTGGGCGGTCCGCAGAGAGATGGGACGGCATCAGGCACTCCGAGGGGGACGGTACGACCAAGGCGGACGGAGGGACCGTTACGACTCTCGCACAGCCCGCGACGCCCTGTAAGGGATTTGGCAACACACGATACGGTGGTGCTCCTGGCATATGCCACAGTCTTCAGGGCGTGAGCGTGCGGTGCGAATGGTGTACGTCGCCCACGGGTCAAGTCGTAGGCAGCGTACGTGACTTGACTGATCGACGCGGGCTCCGGGCCGACTTTCAGGTGCGTGTTCGATGGGCACTTGTTCGCGTGATGCAGGTCACACAAACTTGTTCGGCGTTTCGCGTAATGCAAAGGGCACCTGCGGGGTCGTAAGAGCACACCGGCACAACAGGCCGACCTCTCACCCGCAGTGGAGACCGACCATGGACATCAGCCTCGAGCAGCCCGCCCGCGCCCACCTGATCACGGCCGAGGAGCAGGAGCTGCCTGTGCCCGCCACGCTCCGCTACACCTCCGCGGATCCGTTGGCCGTGCACATCGACTTCCCGCCCGAGGTCGCCCTCGACGGCGAGGGAGCCACCTGGACCTTCGGCCGTGACCTGCTCGAGGCCGGGCTGCGCGGCCCGGCGGGAAGCGGCGACGTGCACATCTGGCCGTGCGGAGGCGCCCGGACGATCATGGAGTTCCACTCGCCGTACGGACTGGCCCTGCTTCAGTTCGACACGCCGGCCCTGCGCCGCTTCCTGCTGCGCACGTTCGCCGCGGTCGCGCCGGGGCAGGAGGACGTCGGCGCCGCCGTCGAAGCCGGCCTGGGCACCCTGTTCGGGAGCGTCTGAGTGCGGTGCGGCTTCAGCGGCCGACGTACAGATCCGGGCGCGGGGCGAGGTCCACGGCAACGCGGGCGCCGGTCTCCAGCGACCGGACCCCGGCCTCGGCGACAACGGAGGCCGCGTAGCCGTCCCAGACCGCGGGACCGGTGACCCGTCCCTGCCGGGTGGCGTCGACCCAGGCCTGCACCTCGCGGTCGTAGGCGTCCGCGAACCGTACGACGTAGTCCTGCGCCACCTCCTCGCGGGCAGCGCCGTCGGTCGTGACGAGCATGGTGTGCCCCTCGCCGATCCGGGCGCTGCCCCGTTCGCAGACGGCCTCGCAGCGCACCTGGTAGCCGAACCCGCAGTTGACGAAGACCTCCACGTCGACGAGGGCGCCACGCTCGGTCTCGAAGAGCACGAACTGCGGGTCCAGGAGACCCTCGGGGGCGTCGGCGGAGGACCGTGGACGCAGCACGGTCACCGCGGTCAGCTCCTGCCCGAGCAGCCAGCGGGCCGCGTCGATCTCGTGCGAGACGGAGCTGTTGATCAGCATCGCGGAGGTGAAGCCGGGCGGCGAGGACACATTGCGGTGCGTGCAGTGCAGCATCAGCGGGCGCCCCAGCCGACCGCCGTCCAGCAGCGCCTTGAGCTGCCGGTACTCGGCGTCGTACCGCCGCATGAACCCGATCTGGGCCAGCCGTCGCCCGAGTCGTGCCTCCGCCTCCACCACGCGGAGGGCGCCCTTGGCGTCGGGCACCATGGGCTTCTCGCACAGCACCGGAAGCCCGCGCGCGAACGCGGCGAGCAGCGCCTCCTCGTGTGCCGGGCCGGGCGAGGCGATCAGTACGGCCTCGACGCCGGGCGCGTCGAGCGCGGCCGCCGGCTCGGTGTGCACCGCGACCCCCTCGATCCCGGCCACCGCCTCCTTTGCCCGCGTGGTGTCGGGGTCGGCCACGGCGGCGATGCGCGCCCCGCTCACCACCCGGTCGATCCGACGTATGTGGTCGGCCCCCATGTGTCCGGCACCCAGTACCGCAACGCCCAAAAGGTCACCCACGTGCGCGCTCCCTTGTCGCCGACTGTCTCCGGCGAAGGGTAGACGCGGGAAGCGCGGGACCGTCAGTAGCGCAGTACTCCCGCGATCCCGTCGGCGTCGGCCAGGGTGCCGTCCGGTACGAAGCGGACCTCGGCGCCGGTCTCCAGGCACTGCTCGACGATCTCGTCCACGATGTCCTCCCGGGCGTCGAGGTCACCGCTCTCGGCCGGGATCAGGTGGTCGCCGTCGTCGCGGACCGTGGCCCGGTAGTTCTCCTCGACGGCGAGCAGCCGCACCCGTGCCTCGCGGGCGTTCTGCCAGACCTCGTCCAGGCCGGCCGCGAACGCCCGCCGCCCGCGCGCCGATTCGAGTTCCCGGGACACTTCGTCGGTGCTCTTGCGGTCCTCGGCGGCCACCAGCGGCCGTACCGCCTGCCATACGGCGTCGGGCGTGCCGTGCGCGAGTCCGCCGTGCGCGATGTGCACCGCGTCCCTGGTGACGCTGCCGACCTCGTCCAGCGCGGACAGCGCGGCCTGCTCACCGGTGATGTACAGCGGCCGCAGGTCGTCCCGGAGGATCTTGCTCATCGCGGTGTCGGCGTCGCGCAGGAAGTGGCGGGTGCCCTCGTCACGGAAGGTGCTCGGCAGATCGCCGATCCGCTCCTGGCGCTCGGCGTCGAAGTTGTCGAAGGACCGGGTCAGCGGGAAGCCGCCGGCGCGGACCTCGGCGACCCGGTCGGTGCCGCCGTTCCACAGCGTGATGCGGTCGGCGGAGACCGACAGCACCCAGAACGGCCGCTCGGCGGCCTGCGCCGAGACGAGGTTCCTGGTCAGGAAGGTGTCCGCCAGCACCACCCGCTCGGGCACCGGACGGCCCAGCGACCACACCTGGTGCTCACCAGGTGCGGCGAAGATCACCAGGCCGTCCTCGGCATGCGTGAGGTCGACCTCGGCGAGGGCCTGGTCGAGCTGTCGTTCGACGTCGGCACGGCGGTCCCGGCTGACCCCGGGATCGGACTCCAGCTGCTTCTTGGCCGCGGCCACGACATTGCGCAGCCGCACCGGGTCCTGGGCCTTCTCCGGCTCGCGGCGGTGCGTCGGCGTCAGCACGGACACCGCCGGATACGGGCGCGGGCGGCGCAGTTCGGTGAGGGTCGCGGGGCTGAGTGCGTGCTCCATAAGAGCACGATAGGCCTGATTGTCCGATCGGGCACTTGGGGTAACTAATTTGGGCATTGGGGTTAGTTCATCGCCGGTGTGTGACACGGCGTTCAGTCTTCGTCGTGCTCGGAGCCGCAGGAGCTGCCGCTCGCGGGCAGAGAGCCGTACAGGAGGAAGTCGTCGACCTTCTTGCGCACGCACTCGGAGGCGGCGTACCCGGTGTGTCCCTCGCCCTTGTTGTCGAGCACGACGGCCGAGGAGCCCAGCCGTTTCGCGGTCTCCGTGGTCCAGCGGTACGGCGTCGCCGGGTCGCCGCGGGTACCGACGAGGAGCATCTTCGGGGTGTCGACGTCGCGCACTTCCTTCCGGATGAAGTCGGTGCCCTTGGGGCGGCCGTAGCACATCAGCACCTCGGTGAGGCGGTAGTCGCCGAAGACCGGTGAGGCCTCCTCGTACTGCCTGCGCAGCCGGTCGAGGTTCTTCGTGATCCAGTCGGCGGTCGGGCGGTCGGGGTCGTCCGCGCAGTTGATCGACAGCAACGCGGCCTGGAGGTTGTCGAAGGGGACGTCCTCCTCGTCGACGAGGCCGCCGTCGCCGTTCCGGGCGAGGCCGCCACCGCTGAGGGCGAGGAGGCCGTGGGGATCGCCGTTCTCGACGAGCGAGGCGATGGCACGTTCCAGCGTGGGCCACATGTCCCTGCTGTAGAGGGCCTGGCTGAGGGCGGCGACGAGGTCCTGCCCTGTGAAGTTGTCGCCGAAGTCGGTCGGCACCGGGTCCTCGTCGAGCGATTCGACGAGATCCACGACATGTTCGCGGCCCATGCGCGAATCGGTCCCGAGCGGACAGGCGATGTCGTCCTCGGCGCACCACGCGACGAAGTCGTCGAGCGCCGTCTGCTGACCCTCGGACCCCACGTACGCCTGCTTGGTCAGCGGCTCCGTGAGCGTGTCCACGCCGTCCAGCACCAACCGGCCGACCTTCTTCGGGAATTGAGCCGCGTACACGGCGCCGAGCCGGGTTCCGTAGGAGAAACCGAGGTAGTTGAGCTTCTTGTCGCCGACGGCCTGGCGTATGACGTCCAGGTCGCGGGAGGCGTTCACGGTCCCGATGTGGGGGAGCACGGGTCCGGAGTGCTTCACGCACAGGGCGGCCGCCCGCTGCAACTGCCTGAGGAGCGTCTGCGGGTCGTCGGTGATGTCCGTGTCCGTGTTCATCGCCTCGGCGGCCTGCTCGGAGCCGTCGCCACAGCTGACCGGCGAGGATCTGCCGACGCCGCGGGGGTCGAAGGTCACCACGTCGTAGCCGTCCGTCAGGCCCATGAAGTCGTCGCCACCGAAGGAGAGTTGGGGGACTCCCGCGCCGCCGGGGCCGCCGAAGTTCAGCACCACCGAGCCGCGTGACTTGCCTGTGGCCCGGTAGCGGGCGAGGGCCAGATCGAGCGTGCCCGACTTCGGTTTCGCATAGTTGAGCGGGACGGTGACCTTGCCGCACTGGAGATCCTTCGGCATCGAGCTGTCGCACTTCGCCCACGCGACCTTCTGCCGGTAGAACCGCGCCAGGTCGGGGTCGGTGTCGCGCGGGGCGCCCGTCGGCAGCCCCGCCGCCAGCACGGCCAGCCCGACCGCACCGGTGAGCGCGGAGCGCCGGACCGTGAGGCGCGTTGTCAGCTTGGCCAGCATCCATGCCTCCAGGGCGCCTGCCGTGGACCGGGAATCGGCGCCTCCGCTTCACGATAGGCGGCCCCCGGAACCGACGCCTCCGGACGAGCGGGACCGCACGGAGTGCCCTACCCTCTGTCCGCCCTTGATGAATGGGACGGTTTTGCCGCCAGTTCGATAATTGTGCCGCTCGATGGGGTGAAAGGCCGATAAGCCATAACTCGGATGGTTCGTCTGCGTTTTATCCGGTGCGGGTGAGTGCCCGCGACCATGTCTGGAAGGCAGGGAACCTATGAAACGGGTTACCCGAAACGGTGTGATCGCCGTCGCCGCCGCTTCTGGCGCGATGGCATTGACAGCGCCTGTGCACGCCGACTCCGCGGCCGAGGGTGCCGCGTCCGGTTCGCCCGGGTTGATCTCCGGCAACACCATCCAGCTCCCGGTGCACGTCCCGGTGAACGTGTGCGGGAACACCGTGAACGTGGTGGGGCTCTTCAATCCGGCGGTGGGCAATGAGTGCGCCAACAAGAGCGAGGGCAAGAAGCGGGGCGGCAAGCCCGGCGGAGCCACGGCGGAGAGCCGCGGAAAGGATTCGCCGGGTGTGCTGTCCGGTAATGGTGTGCAGCTCCCGGTGCATGTCCCGGTGAACGTCAGCGGCAACAGCGTCAATGTGGTCGGCGTCGGCAACCCGGCCACCGGCAACGAGTCCGTGAACACCTCCGGCGACCGGCCCGCCCGCCCCTCGACGCGGCCGGTCCCCAAGCCGCCCAAGCCGTCCGAGCCCCGTCCCCGCTCCGAGGCGGCCCCGCCCACGGTGGCGACCCTCGCCGACACGGGATCGGACGGAATGCTCCCCGCGGTCGCGGGCAGCGCGGCCCTGTTGCTGGGCGGATCCGTCCTGTACCGGCGTTTCCGCGCGAAGGCGGCACTCTGACCGGGGCCTCCCGGTGACGGACGGCCCCACCGCACCCGTGATCGGTGGGGCCACGTCCTGGTACGGCCTCAGCCGCGCCCGCGTGGGAAGCGCCGGTGCAACTCCCGTACTTCCTCGGCCAGTTCGGGCACCGGTCCGTCCACCACCACGCCGGGCGCCACCTCGTTGACCGGCAGGGGCCGCACCGGAGGCGCGGGTACGCCCAACTCGGCCAGCCACGAGGTGAGTTGGCCGGACGAGGCGATGTACACGATGCGGCCGAGGCCCACCCAGGCGTGCGCGGCCGCGCACATCGGACAGTGCTCGCCGGATGTGTACACGGTGGCGGCCGCCCGCTCCTGAGGTGTCATATGGGCCGCGGACCAGCGTGCCAGCTCGAACTCGGGGTGCCGCGTGCGGTCGCCGGAGGCCACCCGGTTGTGGTCCTCGGCCCGCACCGCTCCGTCCGCGTCCACCAGGACCGAGCCGAACGGCTCGTCACCGGCCTGGAGCGCCTCGGCCGCCAGCTCCACACAGCGGCGCAGATACGGCAGCTCGGTGTCCTTCACGACCATGGCGTACGGCCTTCCCGTGAGGTGATCTTCGCAACGCACACTACGGTCGACCGCGCGCGGCCGGGAAGGCGTGCCCGCGGCCGAGCGCCACCACGGTGAGAGCGGCGGCGATCAGCGGGAGCGCGGTCCAGGGCAGAGATCCCGCGCCACCGCTCTCCAGGACGACACCACCGGTGAGCGATCCCGCCGCGATACCCGCGTTGTACACGGTGGTCTGCAACGCGGTCGCCACGTCCGCCCGGGCGGGACCCGAGGCGTCGACCAGTGCGGTCTGGATCAGCGTCGGCGCCCCGCCGAACGCGGCACCCCACAGTGCGACGGAGACCAGCAGTACGGCCGGGGCACCGGCCCACAGGCCCAGCGTGAGCATGACCCCGGCGCACAGCGCGAGCGCGCCGAGCAGGGTGGGCCGCAGATGCCGGTCGACGAGCAGGCCGGTGAGCCAGATCCCGGCGACCGTCGCCGCCCCGAACACCAGCAGCACCAGCCCGGTCCGGCCGAACCCGGCGTGTGCCGTGAACGGGGCGACGTACGTGTACATCACCTGATGCCCCAGCAGCAGGAACAACGTCACCGACAGGATCGCCGGAATCCCCGGCAACCCGGCCACCCGCCCCAACGGCAGCCTGGAGCCCGGCGCCTCACCCGGGAAGCCGGGCACCCGCCGGCGCACCCACCACGCCAGCAGCACGGCGAGCCCGGCCAGCACCCCGAAGGCCGTGCGCCAGCCGAGCAGTTCGGCCACCGCCGTCCCGGCGGGCACGCCGAGCGACAGCGCCAGCGTGATCCCGGCGAGCACGATCGCGATCGCCCGCCCGCGCCGCTCCGCCGGCACCATCCGGGCCGCGTACCCGACGAGCATCGCCCACAGCATGCCGCCCATCACCCCGGCCACGAGCCGCGCGGTGAACGTGAGGGCGTACGACGACGACAGCGCGACCACCGCGTTGCTGCACGCCAAGCCGAGCAGCGCGCCCATCAGCACCGGCCGGCGAGGCAGCCCGCGCAGCAGTGTGGTGAGCGGGATCGCGGCGGCGAAGGAGGTGACCGCGTACGCGGTGACGAGGAACCCGACACGGGCCTCGGGGACTCCCAGCGCCGGTGCCATGCGGGGGAGCAGTCCCGCGGGGAGCAGCTCGGTCATGACGGCGGTGAAGGCGGCCGTGGACAGGGCGAGGAGCCCGGACCAGGGCAGGGACGTGGGCACGGCTGCGCCCTTGACCAGGGATGCGGTGGACATGCGACCATGCTCGGACCTTCACATCAGTGAGAAGGCAAGGGCGGCCTCCGGAGGAAGCCATGAGGATCGGCGAACTGTCCCGCCGCACCGGGGTGCCCACACGACTGCTGCGCTACTACGAAGAGCAGGACCTCTTGCACCCCGAGCGCGCCCAGAACGGCTACCGGGACTACGGCGACTCGGCCGTCCAGGACGTGCAGCAGATCCGCGGACTGCTGGACTCGGGCCTGACCACGGAGATGATCCGCACGATCCTGCCGTACCTCTCCGGGCCCGAGGAGATCCTGCTCCCCTCCGTCTGTCTGACCCCCGAGACCGCCGCGCTGCTCAGCGGCCACATCGACCGCATCCAGTCCCGTATCGACTGCCTGGCCCGCAACCGCGACCGGCTGCGTGCGTATCTGGCCGCGGTGAGCGGGACTTCCGCCGTATTTGAGCGGTAAAGCGGTTGCCACGCGGGCCTCCCGGTGCTGGAGTGAGCACATGGATCACGTCGGTGTGCTCGCCCTTTTCGACCGGGACATGCGTGAAGGTGCACAGCCGGACACTCCCGACGCCAGGGTTGAGCGTGCCGGGCGCGTGGTGCGCCAGGTGTCCTCCCCGCAGGGCTGGAACGGCGTCGTGTGGTCCGACCTGGACGAGTCGAGCGCGGACACGGCGATCGCCGAGCAGATCGCCTACTTCTCCGGACTCGGCCGCGAGTTCGAGTGGAAGCTCTACGGCCACGACCTGCCCGTCGACCTCGGTCAGCGGCTCAGGGACGCCGGATTCACCGCCCAGCCGGAGGAGACGCTGATGATCGGCGAGGTCGCCGATCTGACCCTCGACGCCGAGCCGCCCGAGGGCATCCGCATCCTTCCCGTGACCGACCGGGCCGGCGTCGATCTCGTGGCCGACGTGCACGAGAAGGCGTTCGGCACGGACGGTTCCCGGATGCGGCACCAGCTGCTCGCCCGGCTCACGGACGACCCCGAATCGGTCGCAGCCGTCGTCGCCCTCGCCGGTGACATACCGGTCAGCGCGGCGCGCATGGAGATGGCGCCGGGCAACCGGTTCGCCGGCCTGTGGGGCGGCGGCACCGTCGAGGAGTGGCGCGGCCGCGGCATCTACCGTGCACTGGTCGCCCACCGGGCGCGGGCCGCTGTGGGCCGTGGATACCGGTACCTCCAGGTCGACGCCATGAGCCAGAGCCGCCCGATCCTCGAACGGCTCGGCTTCCAGCCGCTGACCACCACCACGCCGTACGTGTACGTGCCGTAGCACGCCGCGCCGGTCAGGCCAGTCCGAACGCGTCGGCCAGCGAGTCCATCTGGGCCATGAGCAGGGTGCCTCCGTCGTGCCCCATGCCGCCGAACTGGCCGGACACCTCAAGGCCGACGACCCCGTGCATGTGCGACCAGGCGAGCACGGCGCCGGCCAGCGCGGTCCCCGGATCGCCTGCGGGCGAGTGCCCGCTCACCCATCCCGCGACCGGGGGGTCCGCATCGGCCCAGGTCTGCATCTGCGTGACCACCGGCCGTACCGCAGCCGAAGGCTCGGCCCCGTCGAAGGCGGGCAGGAACGGCCCGAGCACCGCCCGCGCACTGTCGACCGTCTCCGGAGGCGCGATGTACCCGGGCACGGGCGTGCCCTGGATCAGCAGATAGCGGTGCGGCTGCTCGACCGCCCAGTCCCGGCACGCCGTCGCCAGAGCCCGCAGTCGAGCCCGCGGTGAGGTGGTCGCAGGCAGTTGGTCCGCGGCCACGGCGACGGCCGAGGCCAAGTCGGCGTACGCGTCCCGGATCAGGTCGGTGAGCAGCGCGTCCCGGCTGTCGAAGTAGCGGTAGAGGGCCGGGCCCGAGAGGCCCACCTCCTTGGCGATCCGCGTCAGCGCCACGGCGCCCGTACCGCCCTCGGCCAGCTGCCGGAGCGCGATCTCCTTGACCTCCGTGCGCGTCTGCTCGCGATAGCGCGCCCTGGGGCTCTGTGTACTCCCGGCCACGGCCGACTCCCTTCTCCGCTTCGCGACACACCCTAACGACTGACGAAGTATCCCACTATTGTGATGCCCAATAGAAAGAGTTACGGTGTCTAACGTAAGCGATAGAGAATCACAAAGAGAAGAGGTCAAACATGTCTGCCGCCCAGGAGCCCCGCGCCCTGCACACCGTCCTCGGCTCCGGCCCGGCCGGGACCACGCTCGCCCGTGAGCTGGTGTGCCGCGGTCACGCCGTGCGTCTCGTCGACCGCAAGGGCGATGGGCCCGCGATCGAGGGGGTCGAGCGGTACGCCGCCGACGTCAGCACCGTCGACGGAGCGCGCACGGCCGTCGCCGGTGCCGACGTCGTGTACCACTGCCTCAACGTCGGTTATCACCTCCAGGTCGAGGTGATGCCCCGCATCCAGGACGCCGTCCTCGGTGCCGTCGAAGCCTCCGGCGCGCGGCTGGTCGTACTCGACACGCTCTACCCGTACGGCGAGACCGGGGGAGCGGTGATGACCGAGGACAGCCCTTGGAAGGCGACGACCCGCAAGGGCCGGATGCGCGCCGAACTCGACGAGCGGTACCTCGCCGCGCACCGCGAGGGCCGGGCCGGGGTCGTCCTCGGACGGTCCGCCGACTTCGTCGGCCCCGGCGTGGTCAGCTCCACTCTCGGCGGAGCGGTGTTCCCCGGTGCCCTCACCGGCGGCGAGGTTCCCGGGCTCGGGGACATCGACCTGCCGCACAGCTACACGAGCATCGTCGACGTGGCCGCCGGCCTCGCGACCCTCGGTGAGCGCCCCGAGGGCGACGGCCGGGTCTGGCATCTGCCCACCGCGCCCGCGGTCACCACCCGCGAGATCCTCGCCATGATCGAGGAGAAGGTGGGCCGCCCGCTGAACATCGTGACCGTCGACGAGCCCCGGCCCTTCGGCCCGTTCGACGAGGAGTTCATGGCCGAGTACGCCGAGATGTTCTACCAGCACACCGAGCCCCAGATCATGGACTCGTCCGCCTTCGAGCAGGCCTTCGGCGTGACTCCGACCCCGCTCGCCGAGACGGTGGACGCCACGCTGGCCTGGTACCAGGAGTGGCTCGCGAGCCTATGACCGCGGCCGGGTCCTGCCGTGAACCGGGCGCACCGACGCGGGCGTGCGGCATCGTGGACCGCACGCCGCCGGGTTCCGGGCCATCCGCTGTGCGTGGCCGGGGAGTTCGGGTTGGCCGAGCCGAGTCGGCTGGACACCCGCTGGTCCAGGTCGCCCTCGTGGCGGGCGGGTGGCGCCGCCCGACGAACTCCGTGCGAGGCGCTCAGAGGTCGCGCCAAATTCTCCGTCGTGGACGTACCCGGCGCCGTTGCGTGGGACGCGGCTACGGCAGCCTCATGCAAAGCAGCCGCGTCCCCACGTGGGTGGTCCCTGCCGCGATGCGGCCCTCAGCGGCGGACCTTCGTCCGGTCCATGGCGGCCACGCCGACCGCGGCCAGGCCGATCTGGATGAGCCACTCGATCCAGTCGACGCCGTCCGTGTCGGCGACGTCGAAGCCGTTGGCGATCGCCGAGCCGAGCAGAGCGGCGGCGATGCCGACGAGGATCGTCCACAGGATTCCGATGCGCTGACGCCCGGGGACGACGAGCCGCCCCAGGACACCGATGATGATGCCGATAATGATGGCGCTGATGATGCCTGAGATCTCCATCTCCGCCCCTCTTTGTCGGGACCCCCGTTGCTGAGCAAGTGCCCGCTGGAGCCGGAGACAGTCCGCTCCGGTGAGTGGCGCGCAAGTTTTCTGTTCACGACCCGGTCATGCCATGTACCTTTCAAACGTGCCACGCGCGTAGAACGATCGTTGACTGTTCTACGCGCGCAGATTCAGCCCCCGCACTGCCTCTTCCCACCCCACACGGAGGTTCGCCGGATGCTTGGATCCAGAAGATTCCGCCGCAGATGCACCGGGGCCCTGGCCGGTCTGGGACTGCTCGTCACGGGAGTAGCCCTCCAGACCGCCACCCCCGCCCGTGCGGCGACCCCGCACCGCGTCCTGTTCGACAACGCGCACGCCGAGACGGCCGGGAACGCCGACTGGATCGTCTCCACCAGCCAGCCGGACCCGCTCGGCCAGGACTCCACCCCGTCGGCCGAGACGGACTGGACGGGCGCCCTGTCCGCCTGGGGAGTCGCCCTGCAACGGACGGGCGACTACAGCCTCAAGACACTGCCGTCCGGCGGCGCCCTCAGTTACGGAGGCTCGTCGACGACCGACCTGACGAACTTCGACACCCTGGTCCTGCCGGAGCCCAACACGTTGTTCACCAGCGCGGAGAAGACCGCGATCATGAACTTCGTGAAGAACGGCGGCGGTCTGTTCATGATCTCCGACCACACCGGCGCCGACCGCAACAACGACGGCGAGGACGCGGTCGAGATCCTCAACGACCTGATGACGAACAACAGCGTCGACTCCACCGACCCGTTCGGCTTCTCCGTCGACGTGCTCAACGTCTCCTCCGGGTACCCGGCTGCCATCACCGACAGCACCAACCCGGTCCTGCACGGCTCCTTCGGCAACGTCACCAGGAGTCTGATCGCCAGCGGCACGACCGCCACGCTCCGGCCCGCGAACAACCCGAACGTCAAGGGCCTGCTCTACCGCTCCGGTTACTCCGGAAACACCGGTGCCTTCTTCGCGACCAGCACCTTCGGCAGCGGTCGCGTCGCCTTCTGGGGCGACACCTCGCCCGCCGACGACGGCACCGGCCAGTCCGGCAACACCCTGTACGACGGCTGGAACGACTCCGGCGCCACCAACCCGGCTCTCGCCCTGAACGCCACGGAATGGCTCTCCGGCGGGAGTGATGACGGTGGCGGTGACACTCCCACCTGTACCAACGCCCAGCTGCTCGGCAACACCGGCTTCGAGTCCGGAGCGTCCACATGGACGCAGACCAGCGGTGTCATCACCAACTCCACCAGCAAGGCGGCGCGTTCCGGCTCCTACTACGCCTGGCTGAACGGCAACGGCGCCGCGTCCACCGACACCCTCGCCCAGACGGTGACCATCCCGTCCGGCTGCTCCGCGACCCTGAGTTTCCATCTGCACATCGACACCGCGGAGACCACCACCAGCACGGCCTACGACACCCTGAAAGTCCAGGTCCTGAACAGCTCCGGCACGGTCCTCGGCACCCCGGCGACCTACTCGAACCTCAACGCCGCCTCCGGCTACACCCAGCGCAGCATCAGCCTCAGCAGCTACGCGGGCCAGACCGTCACGGTTAGGTTCACCGGCACCGAGGGGTCCATCCTCCAGACGTCGTTCGTCGTCGACGACACGGCGCTCAATGTGAGTTGAGCCGTGCGGCGGACTCGCCGGCGGCTTCCCCGCCTTCCCGCCGGCGATCCGTCTGCCATCCCGTGGCGGCCTTGCGTGCACTGCCCAGCAGTGCCAACTCCGAGCCCAACTCCCGCCCGGTCAACCGCTGTTCGGCCGTCTCGTTGCACCTGTCCCATGAAATCGCCGTCGATCACGGCGTGGGGGATCTCCGCCGTTCTCAGCAGCGCCGAGACCTCCCACCCCACCGCGTTTCCCGTGGCGCCTCATCACGGCGCGACCCACGACGCCAGCTGACCGTCGGGCTGAAGGGTGACGTGCAGGCCGTTGTTCTGGCCGTACGCGGCACGTCCGTCGGCGACCAGGACACGCTTGACGACCGGCTGCGGCTTGGCTCGCTCGACCCGGGAGGTGACCTTGCCGTCCGGGTGGAGCGTGACGTGCAGGCCGTTGTTCTGGGCGTGGGCGGGCGGGGCGGCCTTGCCGTTGGTGTAGAGGGTTCCGTACTTGACGCCCTTGGCCCAGATCTCGGCCTCGTAGCGGTACTTGCCGGTCTTGTAGACCTTCGCCGTGGAGACCTTGTCCGCGAGCTTCACCGTCTTCACGTGCACGCGCTGCGCCGTGGAGTGGGCGGTCGTATGCCCGGCGGACGCGACGTCACCTGCCGGCGACGAGGGGAGGGCGACGGCGCCGGCGGCCGAGACGCCCAGTGCGGCGGTGACACCGGCGGCGACGAGGGCGGTGCGCGGAGTGCGGGAAGCACGCATCAGAGAGCTGTCCTTCGGTGGTGGTTCGGTCATCCGGGAAGTGGCGCCACCTCGTGGGCGACGACGTGTTCGACGGTACGGACCGCGCATCAAGGGGTCCCATACGTCGTGTAACAGTCATCCCGCGCATAGCGGAAGAAAACGGTAACTTGACATGCAGGTAATTGCCTGCATAACTTTGAGTGTGCGATCAGAGAGCGACTCAGCGGTGGACCGGGTCTTCAAGGCGCTGGCCGACGACACCCGCAGACGGCTGCTGGACCGGCTGCACGAGCACAACGGGCTCACGCTCGGCGAGCTGTGCGAGCGCATCGCCATGAAACGTCAGTCGGTGACCCAGCATCTGGCCGTCCTGGAGGCCGCGAACCTGATCAGCACGGTGCGGCGGGGGCGGGAGAAGCTGCACTACCTCAACCCCGTCCCGCTCCACGAGATCCAGGAGCGGTGGATCGACAAGTTCGAGCGCCCGCGCCTGCGCGCGCTCGGCGACCTGAAGCGACGAGCCGAGGAAGCCATGACCGACAAGCCGACCTACGTCTACGTCATCTACATCGAGAGCACACCGGAGAAGGTCTGGGAGGCGCTCACCGACGCCGACCTGACCGCCGCCTACTGGGGCCACCGCAACGAGTCGCCGGACTGGCAGCCCGGCTCCCGTTGGGCCCACGTCCGCACCGACGGCTCGGGCATCGCCGACGTCGTCGGCACCGTCGTCGAGAGCGACCGCCCGCACCGCCTGGTCACCAGCTGGGGCGACCCGGAGAAGGAGGGGCGGGAGGACACGTACTCCCGGGTCACCTTCGACATCGAGCCGCACGCCGACATCGTCCGGCTCACCGTGACCCACCAGGACCTCGCCGACGAGGGCGAGCTGGCCGATGTCTCGTCCGGCTGGCCGGCCGTGCTGTCCAACCTCAAGTCCCTCCTGGAGACCGGCAGCCCGCTGCCGCAGGAGCCCTGGTCGGTGCCCGGCCGGTGAGGGGAAGCGGAAGGCCGGTCCGCGCGATGCGGACCGGCCGGGTGTTCGTCCCTTCCTCTGTGATCTCTACGGTTTGGGGGCGCTCCTCGCCGCCGTACCGGCGCACATCAGCCCCAGGATCACAGCAAGGGCGCCGATGATGATGTTGTTGAGCACCACTCCGGCGTCAGGGCTGTCGCCGACGATCCACGGCGAGACGATCATCCATACGCCCAGCCCGCAGAAGGCCCAGCTCAGGCCGTACATGCGTTCCGGAGCGCGGGTGAATCCGAGAGCCAGCAGCCCTATGGCGATCCCGATGACCAGGTTGTGGGGCACGAGGTCGGGCTGGCTGGTCGTGTAGTGGAGTATCCACGGGGATACAGCGCAGTACAGACCGAGCAGGAACACCGGTCCGTCCAAGAGCGTCACATCGCGACCGCCGAGCATGCGGGCGTAGCGATCCCGCATTTCGGATGCATCGGGGTGGCTGGTTATGTCGCCTCTGGTGGGCGAGACGTTGGCCATAACTCGTCTCCTTCGACTAGCAGGCCTGACCGCGTCTGGTGCGGTTTGCGGTAAGCGCCGCATACATCCATTCTGCTCTTATTTCTTCTTTATGTGTAGTGGCCTGAGCTGCGGTCGCCCATCGCCCGGGCGCGGGCCACGAAGGCGTCGTGGAGATCGCGCACCCCTTGGGGCACGGGCTCGGCCCGGCGCCGCTGGAGCATGAGCAGGACCCGGGTCGCGTCCCCGGTGAGCGGGCGGTGAACGATCGCCCCGCACCGCTGAAGGGGATCGTCGAGCACGCTGAAGTCCGGCAGCACTGTCACGCCGAGCCCCTCGGCGACCATCAGCTTGCCCATCTCGGCGCCGTCCGTGGAGTACGAGAACGACGGCACCCGGCCCTCCAGCAGCCGGTGGAGGTAGCGGTGCATGACGTAACCGGAGCGCATGACGATCAACGGCACGTCGAGCAGGTCCGCCACCGACACGGCGGTGCGTGCCGCGAGGGGACTGTCCGGCCGTAGACACACCACGGGACGGCCGCTGAGCAGCTCGGTGCTCTCCAGTTCGGCGGGCGTGTCGTCGCCCTCCAGATGGTTGACCAGGCCCAGGTCGAAACCGCCCTCCAGCAGGGCCCGGTGGATGTCGCTCTGCTGGGCGCCGACCACCTCGACCTGGGTGAGCGGATGCGCGGCGCGGAACTCGCGCACCGCCGGGATCAGCAGCGGCACCGTCGCCGCGTTGACCGTGCCCACGCGCACCATGCGGCTGATGCGGTGCTGCTCGCCCGCCGCGGCCCGCAACCGGTCCACCGCGTCCAGCACATTGACGATGTGCGGCAGCAGCTCCCGGCCCTCCGCGCTCATCGTCGCCCCGGACCGCTTGCGCTCCAGGAGATCCACGCCCAGCTCGCGTTCCAGATTCCGCACGGTCTCGCTCAACGCGGGCTGGGAGAGGCGCAGTTCCTCCGCCGCCCGGCGCAGCGAACCGAGTCGGGTGACCGCGGTGATGTATTCCAGCTGTTCTGTCCGCACGGCAGCAGAATGCGGGCGATTTCCCGACGCGTTCAAGGGTTTCCCTGTCACACGTTCGTGAAATTCAATGGTCCGCGATACGAGACCGGTCGGGTTTACCTTGACGGCCTCGACGAGCGGCTGCCACGATCGAAGGCATGATGATGCGACTGGACCTCACGCGGCGACGCCATGTCGACCTCGCACGGGTTTCCAGCGCCTCCTGTTGCGCCGCGGCCTGATCCTCTTCGCCGATCCGCCGCAGTTTTCCCGCCTCGCACAACTCCGCTCCTTCCGGGGCCGAGTGCTGCTTTGGCGTACCCGAAAACCTCGCACCATTCCGCAACAGGAGTTCCGCATGTCCGCAGCACCTGTGAAATTCGCCTATTGGGTCCCCAACGTCAGCGGGGGACTGGTCACCAGCACCATCGAGCAGCGCACCGACTGGGGCTACGACTACAACCGCGAACTCGCCGTCCTCGCCGAGAACAACGGCTTCGACTACGCGCTCAGCCAGGTCCGCTACATGGCCAGCTACGGCGCCGAGTTCCAGCACGAGTCGACCAGTTTCAGCCTGGCCCTGCTGCTCGCCACCCAGCGCCTGAAGGTCATCGCCGCCGTCCACCCGGGCCTGTGGCACCCGGGCGTCCTCGCCAAACTCGGCGCCACCGCCGACCACTTGTCCCACGGCCGCTTCGCGGTGAACGTCGTCAGCGGCTGGTTCAAGGGCGAGTTCACCGCACTCGGCGAGCCCTGGCTGGAGCACGACGAACGCTACCGGCGCTCCGAGGAGTTCATCCGCGCCCTGCGGCAGATCTGGACCGAGGACCACACCCAACTCGCCGGAGACTTCTACCGGTTGCGGGACTTCTCCCTGAAGCCGAAACCCCTCAACACTCCCGAGCGCCCGAACCCGGAGATCTTCCAGGGCGGCAACTCCACGGCCGCCCGCCGGATGGCCGGGCGGGTCTCCGACTGGTACTTCTCCAACGGCAAGGACTTCGACGGGGTCGTCGAGCAGCTCGCGGACGTACGGCACGCCGCCGCCGAAGTCGGCCGTACGGCGCCGAAGTTCGGCCTCAACGGGTTCCTCATCGCCCGTGACACCGAGGCCGAGGCCCGCGAGACCCTGCGGGAGATCGTCGCGAAGGCCGACACCGAGGCCGTCGAGGGCTTCGGGGCGGCCGTGAAGCAGGCGGGGAAGTCCACCGCCGACGGCAAGGGCATGTGGCAGGACTCGGGCTTCGAGGACCTGGTCCAGTACAACGACGGCTTCCGTACGGGGCTGATCGGCACCCCGGAGCAGATCGCCGAGCGGATCGTCGCCTACAAGCGGCTCGGCGTCGATCTCCTCCTCCTCGGCTTCCTGCATTACCACGAGGAGGTCGAGTACTTCGGCCGGCGCGTGCTGCCCCTCGTCCGCGAGCTGGAAGCCCAACTGCCGGATGCCGAGTCCGTCCCCGCTCACGCCTGACTCCACCCCGCCGCTTTTCGAAAGAGGACCCATGGCCACCGTCCTGTCCGTCTCCGGCAGCCCCTCCGCCTCCTCCCGCACCAAACGCCTGCTGCGCCACCTCGACGACCGGCTCACAGCGCAGGGCCACGACGTCATCCCGCTCGACGTCCGCACTCTCCCCGCCGACGCCCTGCTCGGCGCGGACTTCCGGCACCCCGCGATCGTCGAGGCCACCGAGCTGTTCGCCCGCGCGGACGGCGTGGTCGTCGGCACGCCGGTCTACAAGGCGTCGTACTCCGGAATCCTCAAGGCGCTGCTCGACCTGCTCCCGCAGTACGCCCTGGCGGGCAAGACCGTGCTGCCGCTCGCGACCGGCGGCACCACCGCCCATGTGCTGGCCATCGACTACGCGCTCCGCCCGGTGCTCAGCTCCATGGGCGCGGGCCACATAGTGCAGGGCTGGTTCACGTTGGACAAGGACATCACCGTGCACGACGACGGGTCCCTCGCCGTCGCGCCCGCCGCGACCGAGGCTCTCGCCCAGGTGGTCGACCAGTTCTCGGCGGTCCTGGGCCGGACCCCGCTGCTGGCCGCGGCGAGTTGAGCGGGATGCCCGCCCATGTGATCGCCGACGACGGCGAGGCCCTCTCCGTCGCGGCTGCCCTGGCGGACGAGTTCCGTGCCGGTGCATCCGAACGGGATGCCCAACGCAGGCTCCCGCGGGAGGAGTTGGACCGGCTCTCCGCCTCCGGGGTGCTCGCCGTCACCGTCCCCGCCGAGCACGGGGGCGCCGACGTCCGCCAGGAGACTCTCGCGGAGATCTTCCGGCTGCTCGCCGCAGCCGACGCCAGCCTCGCCCAGATCCCGCAGAGCCACTTCGTCTACGTCAATGTGATCCGCCGTCAGGGCACGGAGGAACAGCAGAAGTTCTTCTACGGCGAACTGCTCGCCGGGCGCCGCTTCGGCAACGCCCAGTCGGAGGCGGGCACCAAGCACGTCCAGGACATCCGGACCCGCCTGGACGTGCAGCCGGACGGCTCGTACGTCCTCACCGGCGTCAAGCACTACTCCACCGGCGCACTCCTCGCCGACTGGATCCCCGTGCTGGCCCGGGCCGAGGACGACAACCTCCATGTCGCCTATGTGCCGAGTGACGCCTCCGGCCTGACCGTGGTGGACGACTGGGACGGCATGGGCCAGCGCACGACGGCCAGCGGGACCGTCCGCCTGGACGGCGTCCCCGTCCCGGCCGACCGGGTGCTGCCGCACCACCTCACCTTCCGGGGGCCGCAACTCCACGGCGCCGTCGCCCAGTTGCTGCACGCGGCGATCGATACGGGCATCGCCGGGGGTGCGCTCGACGAGGCCGCCGAGTTCGTCCGCACCAAGAGCCGCCCCTGGTTCGAGAGCGGGGCCGAGACCGCCGTGGAGGATCCGCTGCTGATTCAGCGGTTCGGGGAACTCGCTCTCCAAGTAAGGGCATCGGAGGCGTTGCTGCGTGAAGCCGCCCTGCGGGTGGATGCCGCTCGCGCGGACCTCACCGACGACTCGGCGGCCGAGGCGTCCCTCGCGGTGGCCGCCGCGAAGGCCCATGCGGGGACCACGGCCGTGGAGGTCGCCGGTGCCCTCTTCGAGGTCGCCGGAACCCGGTCCGCCCTGAACTCCCTGAACCTCCACCGGTATTGGCGTGACGCCCGCACCCACACCCTGCACGACCCCGCCCGCTGGAAGATCCAGCACCTCGGCCGGTACGTCCTTAACGGCACGAAGCCGCCCCGGCACGGCCTGCTCTGATCGGAGATCCCCGGTGACCCTCACCTTCCACTGGTTCCTGCCCACCAACGGCGACAGCCGCCATGTCGTCGGCGGCGGCCACGGCACCCCGGCCACCGCCTCCGGACGGGACCGGCCGCCGACCGTCGGCTATCTCAGCCAGATCGCCCGCGCCGCCGAGGACCTGGGCTTCGTCGGCGCGCTCACGCCGACCGGCGCCTGGTGCGAGGACGCATGGCTGACCACCGCGATGGTCAGCCAGAACACCGAGCGCCTGAAGTTCCTGGTGGCCTTCCGGCCAGGCTTCGTCTCACCCACGCTCGCCGCGCAGATGGCGTCCACCTTCCAGCGGCAGTCCGGCGGACGGCTGCTCCTCAATGTCGTCACCGGCGGCGAGAGCCACGAGCAGCGGGCCTACGGCGACTTCCTCGACAAGGACGCCCGTTATCGCCGTACCGGTGAATTCCTCCAGATCGTACGGGAGTTGTGGGACGGCAAGACCGTCGACCTGAACGGCGAGTTCCTCCAGGTCGAGGACGCCAGGCTGGCCCGCGTGCCGGACCCCGTGCCCGAGGTGTATTTCGGCGGCTCCTCGCCCATCGCCGGCCAGGTCGCCGCCCGCCACGTCGACGTGTACCTCACCTGGGGCGAGCCGCCCGCCCAGGTCGCCGAGAAGATCGCCTGGATCAGGGGGTTGGCCGCCGAACAGGGCCGGACCCTCCGTTTCGGCATCCGGCTGCACGTCATCACCCGGGACACCTCCGCACAGGCCTGGGCGGAGGCGAACCGGCTCCTCGAGGGCTTCGACCCGGAGACCGTGCGGTCCGTCCAGGCAGGGCTGGGCCGCAGCGAGTCCGAGGGGCAGCAGCGGATGCTGGCCCTGCACGGCGGCGGCCGGGACGGCCTGGAGATCCACCCCAACCTCTGGGCCGGCATCGGTCTGGTGCGCGGCGGCGCGGGCACCGCCCTGGTCGGCAGCCACGACGAGGTCGCCGAGCGGATCGAGGAGTACCACGCCCTCGGCATCGACGAGTTCGTCCTCTCCGGCTATCCGCACCTGGAGGAGGCGTACTGGTTCGGCGAGGGCGTCCTGCCCCGCCTCGCCACACGCGGCCTGTGGCGGCACCCGTCCGGGGAACAGACGACCTCCTCGGCGCAGGTGCCGTTCGCGAGCTGAGCCTCAGCCCGACAGGCGGTCGAGGTGTGCCCGGCGTACCCCGGCCGTCTGGCCCTGTACCAGCAGGAACAGGCCCTCGCGCGCCAGCCGTTGCGCCGGGCTGCGCAGGTCCATGGTGCGTCCGCCTCCGGCGACGATGGCCGCGGTCGTCGCCGCGCGCATCAGGTCGTACGCCCGTGTTTTGAGGGCCAGACGTTCCGCGACGCGTTCGTGCGGCACGGGGTGGTCGGCGAGGGTGTACGCCTCGGTGCGCAGCTCGTCGAGGCGGGTGCGCAGGGCGGACGCCGTTTCCTTTGCCTCTGCATCGCCGTCCAGCAGGGCGAGTGCCGCGTACGCGACGCCGAAGACGGCCGGGTTGGTGTTCGCGGCGCGAGCCAGGTCGACCTGCGCGAACTGCTCGTGCGGCGTGCGCAGCACCACCGACTCGTCGGGCAGCCACAGCCCGGCCAGCCGCAACGACACCGTACGGGCGGCGGTCAGGGCCGCGAGCCGCATCGGCTCCGACGGGCGCAGGCCCGCCTGCTCACGTGCCTCGGTGAACGCGAACACCACCTCGCCCGCGTCCGTGACTCCCGCGAGCAGCATCACGTCGTTCAGCCCCCAGCCGGTGTACCAGGGCACCGTGCCGTCGAAGCGCCAGCCGCCGCGCTCGGCGACGGTCCGCACGGGGATCCGCGGGAAGGCGCGGACGTGCGCGTAGGCGATCCCGGCCAGGAGCTCCCCGGTCGCCAAGGGGCGCAACAGCCGTTCCCGGACGGGCAGTCGGGAGTCGGTGAGGAGCTTCACCGGCGTGTAGTGCTGGGTCTGCACGAACCACGTCGAGCAGCACGCCCCGGCCAGGATCTCCGCGATCTCCCGGGCCACCGCGGCGGGTGCGGCCGAGCCGCCGTACTCCTCGGGCGCGCTCACCCCGAGCAACCCGGACCGCTTGACCGCCTCGACATGGCTCACGGGCACGCCCTCCAGGTCGACCTGCGCCGCCTGGGGTGCGAGGGTCTCGGCGGCGAGCTGTCGGGCACGGACGACGAGCGGGTGTGATGCGGTGGTCATGGACAAGATTCTTCCGGTGTCATGGAGCGAGGTGTCGATCCGGGGCTCTTCCGTTCGTGTAGGAGGTGAGAGAACCCAACGACGCCTGGGAGGCCGTCATGAAGTACTACCTGCTCAACGTGATGCAGCCGGTCGGGGAGCCGCCCGCCCCGGAGATCCTCGCCGAGATCGGCAAGAACCTCGATGCCTTCCACCAGGAGCTGCGACAGGCGGGTGCCTGGGTGTTCGCCGGCGGACTGCACGGCCCGGAGTCGTCCACCGTGCTGCGGCCCCGCGACGGAGACGTCCTGGTCACCGACGGGCCGTACGCCGAGGGCAAGGAGATGCTCGGCGGCATCTGCCTGATCAAGGCGCCCGACCTGGACGTGGCCCTGGAGTGGGGGCGCAAGGCGGCACTGGCGACCACGCTGCCGATCGAGGTCCGGCCCTTCCAGTTCCTGCACGACGAAGACGAAGAGGGCTGATGGCTCCTGACGTCGAGGCTGTCTTCCGCGCGGAGTACGGCCGTGCCGTCTCCGTCCTCGTCCGCTTCCTCGGCGACATCGACCTCGCCGAGGAAGCGGTCCAGGACGCGTTCACCACGGCCGTACAGCGCTGGCCGGAGACCGGCATCCCGCCCAGCCCGGCCGGGTGGATCATCACCACCGCCCGCAACCGCGCGATCGACCGGCTGCGCCGCGAGTCATCCAGGGACGCCCGCCACGCCGAGGCCGCCCTGCTGCACGCCCCCGACACACCGGCCGAGGAGGGACCCGTGCGCGACGACCGGCTCCGCCTCGTCTTCACCTGCTGCCACCCGGCGCTCGCGCTCCAGGCACAGGTCGCCCTCACCCTCCGGCTGCTCGGCGGACTCACCACCGACCGGATCGCCCGCGCCTTCCTCGTCCCCGAGCCGACCATGGCCCAGCGCCTAGTCCGCGCCAAGGCCAAGATCCGGGACGCCGGCATCCCGTACCGCGTGCCCCGCGACGCCGACCTCCCCGACCGGCTGAACGGGGTCCTGGCCGTCGTCTACCTGATCTTCAACGAGGGGTACGAGGGTTCACCCGAGCTGTGCGCCGAAGCCGTACGCCTGGGCCGACTGCTCACCGAGCTGATGCCCGACGAGCCCGAGGCGACCGGGTTGCTGGCGCTGATGCTGCTCGTCGAGTCCCGCCGGGCCGCCCGGCAGGACGACAGCGGCTCTCTCGTGCCGCTGCCCGAGCAGGACCGCAGCCGCTGGGACCGCGACCTGATCACGGAGGGCCAGGCACTGGTCCGCCGCTGCCTGCGCCGGAACCAGCCCGGGCCCTACCAGACCCAGGCCGCGATCCAGGCCGTGCACAGCGACGCACCCACTGCCGACGCCACGGACTGGAGTCAGATCCTCCAGCTCTACGACCAGCTGATGACACTGGCCCCAAGCCCGGTCGTGGCCCTCAACCGGGCGGTCGCGGTGGCGGAGGTGAGCGGACCGGGTGTGGCGCTCACCCTGGTCGACGCCCTTGACCTGGACCGGTACCACGTCTTTCACGCCGTACGAGCCGACTTCTTGCGCCGTCTGGATCGGACCGTCGAGGCAGCCGAGGAGTACGAGGCGGCGATCGCACTGAGTGAGAACCCGGCCGAACGCGCCTATCTCGAACGCGTTCGGCAGGCCCTGTGATCACACGCTCAGCGCCTCCCGCACGGACAGCTCCGCATCCTTGCCGCCCTCGCCGGACGACGTGACCCGACCCGCTTCCAGGACGTAGTACCGCTGGGCCGCCCGCATCGCGAAGCCGACGTGCTGCTCCACCAGCAGCACCGACAGCCCGCCCCGAGCGGCCAGCGCGAGGATCGTCTCCTCGATCTCGGCCACCACCGACGGCTGGATGCCCTCGGTGGGCTCGTCGAGGAGCAGCATCCTGGGCTCCGTCACCAGGGCGCGGGCGATGGCGAGTTGCTGCCGCTGGCCGCCGGACAACAGGCCCGCGCGACGGTTCGAGAGGGTGCGCAGCGCCGGGAACAGGTCCAGCGCCTCGGCGACCGCCGCCCTCCCGCGCTTCCGGCCGTCCGCGACCAACTGGAGGTTCTCCGCGGTCGTCAAGTGCGGGAACGCCTGCTGGCCCTGCGGGACGTACGCCATCCCGCGCGCGACCCGCTCGTGCGGCTTGCGGCGCGTGATGTCCTCGCCGTCGAGCCGGACCGTGCCGCTGCCCGGGGTCAGCAGTCCGACCGCCGCGCGGAGCAGAGTGCTCTTGCCGGCGCCGTTGTGCCCGAGCACGGCGGCCACACCGTCCTTCGGGACGGCCACGGAGACGCCGTGCAGGACGGTGCTGCGGTGGTAGCCGACGCGGACGTCGTCGATCTCAAGCATCACGCCTCCTGTACGACGGCGGCGGCGTCCTCGATGGCCGAGTGCCCGAGGTACACCTCCTGCACCTTCGGATCGGCCTGCACCTTGGCCACCGTGCCCTCGCTGAGCACTCGGCCGGCGTGCAGCACGCTCACGCTGCGCGCGAAGGAGCGCATGAAGTCCATGTCGTGCTCGATGACGACGACGGTCCGCTCCTCGCTGATCCGCTCCAACAGCTCACCGGTGGCCTGCCGTTCGTCGTGGCTCATCCCGGCGACCGGCTCGTCGAGCAGCAGCAGCCGTACGTCCTGCACGAGCAGCATGCCGATCTCCAGCCACTGCTTCTGCCCGTGCGCGAGCGTCCCGGCGGGGGAGTCCGCGAGATCGGTGAGCCCGACCGTCTCCAGCGCCCGCGCGACGGACTCCGGCACGTCCTTGCGGCGGCGCAGCATGGTCCACATGCCGCGGCCTGCGCCCGCCGCGATGTCCAGGTTCTGAAGCACCGTCAACTCCTCGAAGACGGTGGCCGTCTGGAACGTACGGCCGATGCCCGATCGGGCGATCCTGTGCACACTCCGGCCGAGCAGTTCCTCACCGCCGAAGAGCACCGAGCCCTCCGCTTTCACCAGACCGGTGACGGCGTCGACGAGGGTCGTCTTGCCGGCGCCGTTCGGCCCGATGAGGAACCGCAGATCACCGGGCTGAACGTCCAGGTCCACGCCGTCCACCGCGGTGAACCCGTCGAAGGACACCCGCAGTTGACGTATCTCGAGTCCTGACAACTCGCTCATGCTGCTTCTCCCACGGGAAGGGCGGGCTTCTGCTGAACAGCCTTGCGCCGCCGCCGTACCATCCCGGTCAGCGAGGCGAGCCCACCCGGCAGGAACGCCAGCGCCACGATGAACAGCAGGCCCTGGAAGTAGGTCCAGCCCGCCGGGAACTCCTCCGACAGCACCGTCTTGGCCCAGGCCACGCCGATCGCACCGAGCACCGCGCCGACCAGACTGGCCCGGCCGCCCACTGCGGCGCCGATCACGAACTCGATGGACGGCACGATGCCGATCATCGCGGGCGAGATGATGCCGACGGCCGGTACGAACAACGCGCCCGCGAGGCCCGCCATGCCGGCTGCCACGACGTACGCGACGAGCTTCACGTTCGCCGGGTTGTACCCGAGGAAGCGCACCCGTTCCTCCGAGTCCCGTACGGCGACCAGGAGTTCGCCGTACCGGCTGTGGATCAGCTGGCGGGCGAGCGCGATCAGGGCCAGCAGGGACGCGGCGATGATGAAGTACACCATCCGCTGGTTGACGGGGTCGTTGAGGTCGTAGCCGAAGAAGCCCTGGATGTCAGTGAGTCCGTTGGTGCCGCCCGTCGTCGCCTGCTGGCCGATCAGCCAGATCGCGAAGGCGGCGGCGAGGGCCTGGCTGAGGATGGCGAAGTACGCGCCCTTCACCCGGCGCCGGAAGATGAACAGACCGAGGATCGCCGCGACGGCCATCGGCAGCAGTACGGTCGCGGCGAGCGCGAACGCCGGGTTGGCGAACGGCTTCCACCACCAGGGGAGTTCGGTGGCGGTGCCGTACAGCGCCATGAAGTCGGGCAGGTTGCCCGGCCCCGCGTCGGCGATCTTCAGATGCATCGCCATGGCGTAGCCGCCGAGCCCGAAGAAGACACCCTGGCCGAGCGTGAGCAGGCCGCCGCGGCCCCAGGCCAGGCAGATGCCGACGGCGACCATCGCCGTGCACAGGTACTTGGCGAGCAGACCGAGGCGGAAGTCGGACAGGGCGAGCGGGGCGATGGCGAAGAGGAGGGCGGCGGCTCCCGCGAAGCCGGCCCACGTCCGGGCGCGTCCGTTGAGAACGGTCATACGAGACTCCTCGTACGCAGCGTGTACAGCCCCTGGGGCCGCCACTGGAGGAACGCGACGATGGCCACGAGGACCAGCACCTTGGCGACGCTCACGGTGGTGGAGTACTCCAGCACCGACTGGAGCACGCCCAGCACGAAGGCGACGATCACGCTGCCCTTGAGCTGGCCGATGCCGCCGACGACGATCACCAGGAAGGCGTCGATGATGATGTTGGTGCCCATCGTCGGCCCGATCGGACCGACCAGGGTGAGTGCGACCCCGGCGACGCCCGCGAGCCCGGAGCCGATGAAGAAGGCGGTGCGGTCGACCCGGGACGTGGAGATGCCGGAGACCTCCGCGAGGTCCCGGTTCTGCACCACGGCCCTGATCCGCCGGCCCAGCGGTGTCAGCCGGAGCGTCAGCGACAGCGCGATCACCGCCGCGATCGCCAACCCCAGAATGAACAGGCGGCTGTTGGCGAAGGTCAGCGGATCGTCGCCGCCGAGGACCGTGATGTTGCCGGTCAGCCAGTCCGGCGCACGGGTCTGCACATTAGGCGCGCCGAAAATGTCACGGGCGAGTTGCTGAAGCATCAGCGAGACTCCCCAGGTGACGAGAAGCGTGTCGAGTGGCCGCAGATACAGGCGACGTATCAACAGCCATTCCAGCAGCGCGCCGAGCGCACCCGAGACAAGAAAGGCCACGGGCAGCGCGACCAGCAGTGAAATTCCCGTACCGGAAATGGACTTCTGCAGGACATACGTCGTGTAGGCGCCCGCCATGATGAACTCGCCGTGGGCCATGTTGATGACGTTCATCTGGCCGAAGGTGAGCGAAAGGCCGAGCGCGATGAGCAGCAGGACGGCACCGATGCTGATGCCGGTGAAGGTCTGACCGAGGATCACGGTCATACGGCGGCTCCGGGAGACGGCGGCCGTGGGCCCCGGAGGGCCCACGGACGGTGACGGTCGGTCAGGACAGGCCGGAGGCCCAGGAGTAGCCCTTGAGGTACGGGTCCGGCTTGATGGGCTTGCCGGAGTTCCACACCTCCTTGATCAGGCCGTCGGTGCCGATCTCGCCGATGCGGGCGGTCTTGTAGATGTGCTGGCTTGCGCCGTCCACGGTGACCTTGCCCTCGGGTGCGTCGAAGGTGATGCCGTCGGAGGCCGCCTTGACCTTCTCCGGGTCGAAGGACTTCGCCTTCTCGACCATCGCCTTCCACAGGTAGACCGAGGTGTACGCGGCCTCCATCGGGTCACTGGTCGGCTTGTCCGCGCCGTACTTGGCCTTGTACGCCTTCACGAACTTGGTGTTGGCCGCGCCGGCAGTGGTCTGGTAGTAGTTCCAGGCCGTCAGCTGGCCCGCCAGGTACTGGGAGCCGATCGACTTGACCTCCTCCTCGGCGATCGACACCGAGACGACCGGCATGGACTTCGCGGTCAGACCTGCCGACTTGTACTCCTTGAAGAAGGCCACGTTCGAGTCGCCGTTGAGCGTGTTGAAGACGGCGTCCGCCTTCGACGCCTTCACCTTGTTGGCGATCGTGCTGAACTCCGTGGAGCCCAGCGGCGCGTAGTCCTCGCCGAGGATCGTCATGCCGTTCGCCTTCGCGTACGCCGCGATCTCCTTGTTGGCGGTGCGCGGGAAGACGTAGTCGCTGCCGACCAGGTAGATCTTCTTCAGGCCCTTGCTCTTGAGGTAGTCGAGCGCCGGCACGATCTGCTGGTTGGTGGTCGCGCCCGTGTAGAAGATGTACGGGGACTCCTCGAGGCCCTCGTACTGCACGGGGTAGAACAGCAGGGACTTGTTCTGCTCGAAGACCGGCTTGACCGCCTTGCGGCTGGCGGAGGTCCAGCAGCCGAAGGTGGCGGCGACCCGGTCCTCCTTGATCAGCTTCTGCGCCTTCTCGGCGAAGGTGGGCCAGTCGGAGGCGCCGTCCTCGCTGATCGGCCGGATCTTCTTGCCGAGTACGCCGCCGGAGGCGTTGATCTCGTCGATCGCCAGCTTCAGCGAGTCGCGTACGGTCACCTCGCTGATCGCCATGGTGCCGGAGAGCGAGTTGAGCAGACCGACCTTGACCGTGTCACCGCTGACATCGGCCTTCGCGGCCTTGTCGGATGAGCCGGTCGCGTCGGTCTTCGCACCGCACGCGGACAGCGCGACGACGGCCGCGAGTGCGGCGCCGCCGGCCAGGAAACGGCGTCGGAGAGCAAGTGAAACCGTGGACAAAAGAACCCCCTCGGGGATGGCGGGAGCAACCTCCCGAAGCGGTCCACAGCCTCAAGTCACCCTGTTTCCAAGATGTTTCGCGGGACTTTCCCCGAGGCAACAAAAAACGCCCCGAGGGGATGTGAACGGCATTCAGAAACCGAATTCACAATTCGCCCGAGGCATTCTAATTACTTTCTGTGGGAAGTATCTTGGCGCGGTGCGGACATGTCAAGGGCGGGAACCGTGAAGATCGAGCTCCGTGAGCACGTCGAAGACGAGCCCGTCGGCGCGTGCCAGGTAGATCCGCTGCCGCACATGGCTGCCGCGCAGGTGCAGCAACCCGCGCGGACCCTCGTACGAGACGGTGTCGGCGGCCGCCCCGATCGCGGACACGTCCAGCGTCCCGGCCTGCTTGAGCAGCGCGGCGAGCAACAGCACGCCCTCGTAACAGGATTCGCCGAGACTGCCGAGCGCGGGCGCCTCGACGCCGTACCGGCCCGCGTACTGACCGTGGAAGTCGAGCGTGTCCTGGTTGGCCAGCGAAGCGAAGAACCCGGCGGTGCTGTAGAGGTCGACGGTGGCCGAAGGGCCGCTCGCCATCAGCATGTTCTCGTCCATCAGCGTGCTCAGCCGCAGACAGCGGGCGTCGAGACCGTAGGCCGCGAACGCCCGGTTGAAGCGCACCGCGTCGCTGCCGACCAGCAGCATCAGCACGGCGTCCGCGTCCGACCGCTCGATGCGCCGCAGCACCGGCTCGAAGTCGTGGGTGCCGAGCGGGAGATAGACCTCCCCGTCGATGCTCCCGCCGCAGTCCCGCGCATACGCATGCGCCGCCCGGGCGGTACGCCTGGGCCACACATAGTCGTTGCCGACGACGAACCAGCGCCGCACCCGCCGCTCGTGCGCCAGCAGGCCCATCGCGGGCCGCAGTTGGTCGTGCGGTGTCTCGCTCGTCAGGAAGACACCGGAGGTGTGCTCGCCGCCCTCGTAGAGTGCGGTGTAGACGTACGGAACGCGATGGGCGATCCTCGGCGCCAGCGCCTGCCGCACCGAGGAGATGTGCCAGCCCGTGACGCCCTGCACGACGCCCAGGTCCACCAGCGCCTCGACGTGGTCGGCGATCTCGCGCGGCGAGGCGCCGCCGTCGACGGGCAGCAGCTTGAGCTCCCTGCCGAGGACCCCGCCCGCCCGGTTGACCTCCTCCGCGGCCAGCTGCGCGCACAGCTCGCAGGTCGGACCGAACATCCCGGCCGGCCCCTGCAAAGGAAAGACCAGGGCCACGCCGAGCACGGAGTCGTCGGCCGTGAACCAGTCGGATGCGGGGGGATCGTGCCGGAACATGACGTCATGATTCCGGGTAGCCCTGGTGAACTCCAGTCCGTCTCATACGATGTACGCACCCCGTGACCTAGGAGCAGGATGCCTACCTCTGCTGCACGTCAGCCCCGCGACCTGATGAAGCTCCTGACGCGGGCCGAGCGGCTGGTCGCGCGGCGACTGCAGGCCGTCCTGGACGAGGAGGGCTGCTCACTGGACGCCTGGCGGGTGCTCGGGCTGCTCGCCGACGGCCAGGGGCATCACATGACGGCGATCGCCGAGGCCGCCTTTCTGCCGCCGCCGACGCTGACCAAGCTCGTCGACCAGCTCGTCGACCAGAACCTCGTCCATCGGCGGGTCGACCCGCTCGACCGCCGTCGCATCCTCGCCCACCTCACTCCTCGCGGCCAGGAGTACTGGCGTCGCATAGACCGGGCGGTTCGCACCGACTGGCCGGCCCTCAGCGACGGGGACGACGAACTGCTGCGCGGACTGCTGGAGCGGCTGGCTGCGACGCTCGACGCGTCCGCCCGCGTGTGACGGGATCCTCGCGCAACGTAGTTTCGTGAGCGCGGAATGCGCGGGTCGCACCGATGGTTGGTATATACATCGAGCTAGTCGTTCCCAGACCGCATCCGCGCGCCGCCAGGCCCGCGCACAACCAGCGAGGCACCGTGAACCACCCCACCTCCGAGCAGCCCGCCGACATCGTGGCGCGACTGCGCGCCACCTTCCGCACCGGCCGCACCAAGCCCGTCGAATGGCGCACCGCACAGCTGCGCCGACTGCGCGAGATGCTCACGGAGAACGGACCCGACCTGGCCGCCGCCCTCCACGCCGACCTGGGCAAGAGCAGCGCGGAGGCCCACCGGACGGAGATCGGCTTCACCGTCCGCGAGATCGACCACACCCTCGACCACCTGGACGAGTGGCTGCGCCCCGAGTCGGCGCCCGTCCCGGCGCACCTCGGCGCCGACGCCACGGCCTGGACGCAGTACGACCCCCTGGGCGTCGTCCTCGTCATCGCCCCGTGGAACTACCCGGCCCAGCTCCTGCTCGCGCCCGTGGTCGGTGCCCTGGCCGCGGGCAACGCGGTCGTCGCCAAGCCCAGCGAGATGGCACCCGCCACCTCCGCCGCGCTGGCCCGCCTGCTGCCCGCGTACCTGGACACCGAGGCCGTCGCCGTCGTCGAGGGCGGCATCCCCGAGACCACGGCCCTGCTCGCCGAGCGCTTCGACCACATCTTCTACACCGGCAACGGCACCGTCGGCCGCATCGTCATGCGAGCAGCCGCCGAGCACCTCACCCCCGTCGCCCTCGAACTCGGCGGCAAGTCCCCGGCGTTCGTCGACCGCGACGCCGATCTCGACGTCGTCGCCGACCGGCTGGCCCGTGGCAAGTTCCTCAACGCCGGGCAGACCTGCGTGGCCCCCGACTACGTCCTCACCGACCCGGAGACCGCCGCCGCCCTCGAACCCGCCCTCACCCGGGCCGTCGAGAAGCTGTTCGGCACCGACCCCTCCGCCTCCGGAGAGTACGGCCGCATCGTCAACGAACGGCACTACGACCGGCTCGCCGGCCTGCTCGGCTCCGGCCGGGTGGTCGTGGGCGGCGGCGGCGACCGTACGGCGAAGTACATCGCGCCTACCGTCCTCGCCGACGTCGACCCCGGCTCGCCGGTCATGCAGGAAGAGATCTTCGGCCCGATCCTGCCGATCGTCACCGTGCCGGGTCTCGATGAGGCGATCGAGTTCATCAACGACCGTGACAAGCCCCTTGCGCTGTACGTCTTCTCCGAGTCCGACGAGGCGCGCGGGCGGATCGCCGCCGAGACGTCCTCCGGCGGTCTCGGGTACGGCCTGCCGCTCGCCCATCTCACCGTCTCCGACCTGCCGTTCGGTGGCGTGGGGGAGAGCGGCATGGGCAACTACCACGGCCGCTACTCCATCGAGACGTTCAGCCACCGCAAGGCGATCCTGGCGAAGCCGCTGAGCTGACCGTTGCGGTACGGCTCCAGTGCGGTCCCGGAGTTGACTGGTCTACACCCTTGACTGGTACAGACCAATGCGGTTGAGTGTGGCTCCACACCCCCCACCACGGCCGCCCCCAACGCCGTGGCCGGCTCCGCCGGCGCGTGCGCACAAGGCTCTGCTCAGCCCTGCCTTGTCGGGGTCGGCCGTGCTTCGCAAAGGAGTTGATCCTGTGTCGAGGCGCCGCATCTCAGCCGTACTGACCGTTCTCGCCCTCGCCGGCAGCGTGCCGGTGCTCCTCCCGGCCGCCGAGGCGTCCGCCGCCGCGTGCTCGAGCTATCCGAGCTGGGCGGCCGGACGGTCGTACAACGCCGGGGACATCGTCCGCTACACCGACGGCAAGGCGTACATCGCCGAGCACGCCAACCCGGGCTACGATCCCATCATCAGCACCTGGTACTGGGAGCCCTACGCCTGCGACGGCGGCTCCGACACGCCCTCCGCCACCTTCGTGGTGAGCGAGGCGCAGTTCAACCAGATGTTCCCGAACCGGAATTCGTTCTACACGTACAGCGGTCTGACCGCCGCGCTGAGCGCCTACCCGGGCTTCGCCAACACCGGCAGCGACACGGTGAAGAAGCAGGAGGCCGCGGCCTTCCTCGCCAACGTCAGCCACGAGACCGGCGGGCTCGTCCACATCGTCGAGCAGAACCAGGCCAACTACCCGCACTACTGCGACTGGAGCCAGCCCTACGGCTGCCCGGCGGGCCAGGCCGCCTACTACGGGCGGGGCCCGATCCAGCTGTCCTGGAACTTCAACTACAAGGCGGCGGGCGACGCGCTCGGCATCGACCTGCTGAACAACCCCTGGCTGGTGCAGAACGACTCCGCCGTGGCCTGGAAGACCGGCCTCTGGTACTGGAACACCCAGTCCGGCCCCGGCACCATGACCCCGCACAACGCCATGGTCAACCAGGCCGGCTTCGGCCAGACCATCCGCTCCATCAACGGCTCCCTGGAGTGCGACGGCAAGAACCCGGCGCAGGTCCAGAGCCGCGTGAACAACTACAACAGCTTCACCTCGATCCTCGGCGTCTCGCCCGGCGGCAACCTCTACTGCTGACGCCGGCCGCGAGGCCTGTACGAGACTCCGCCGATGACCTAGGGCATGATCATCGCGCAGGCCGCGGGCACCTGGAACCTCGGTGACCTGCCCGTCAGCCGCATCGGCTTCGGTGCGATGCGGCTGACGGGCAGTGCAGCCTTCCACCTCGGCACCCCGAGCGAGCGCGGACGATCGATCGCCGTGCTGCACAAGGCGGTTGGGGCACCTCGGCCCGGCCCGACCAGTTGCGCGGCCACGTCGAGGAGAACCTGCGCCGGCTCGGCCGCGACCACCTCGACGTCGTATACCGGCGCCGCATGCGGCAGGACTCGATCGCCGAGCACTTCGGCGCGCTCGCCGAACTCCGCGAAGCGGGCCTGGTCCGGCACCTCGGCATCTCCGTCGTGGAACCCCGGCACCTCGCCGAGGCACAGGCCATCGCGCCGGGGGTGTGCGTGCAGAATCCGTAACGGCTTCAACGGCTTCGTATCGGCTGCCGACGCCTCGAAGAGCCTCTCCCGAACTCACCCGCTACCGGCTCGCCAGCAAAGTCGTCAACGGGCAGCCGCTGGGCGGCACCGACGACGAATGGGTTGTCATCGAGCTCGTCTATCGCGCCGCCGAACTCGCCGAAGATCTCCATGACGACCGGCAAGAAGGCGCTCTGCTCTTCGGACGGTTCGCCTTCTCCGTCCGCTACAAGTGGTTCCGCAACTGGGTCAACTCCCCGGCAGGCCGCCGCCTCGGACTCGCCCCATCCCCGATGGACAGGTCAATCTGAGGCGGCTGCGTGGCACATTGGCCCTGGAAATGGCCCACCGTCCGGGCGGCGTGCTGGCCTCCGAACTGCACCTCAAGCACCTCGCAGTGGCCACCACGGAAGGGTACGCGTCCCGCCCGGCGGGCTCAGGCCGAGTTGCTGGCCGAGGTCAACAAGCACGAGAGCGACCGGAACCTGACTCTGGTCCTGGAGGAGTTCCGTAACTACCAGCAGGGCATCCCCGCCGTCGCTGGCCTGCGCCGGTCATCGCTGGTCGACATCGGCCTCGCCGCGGGTGCGGCGGAAGGTGCTCACCACGTGGTGCGGTGCTCACCTGGCGGTGAGCGCGCACTCCAGGAGCCCGGGAGCGTCGAGCGCCAGGGCCGACGTCACCGACCCTCCCGCCGTCGATGAGCTGGTGACCGGGATCCTCGCCACCCACGGGCGGATCGACACAGTCGTCGTCAACGCCAATACCGCTCCGCCGCCGTTCGCTGCGCTGGACGATCTGTCGTGGGCCGCCTTCGCGGCCAAGGTCACCGGCGAGCTTGCCGGTGCCTTCCATATCACCAAGCGCGTCCTCGCGCCGATGCGGGCGCAGGGCGCGGGCCGGATCATCTACATCGGCAGCACCGCTGCGGACTACGTCGGCGAAGGCAGGCTCGCGCATGGCACAGCGAAATCCGCGCTGGCCACCTTCGCCCGCCACGTCGCTGCGGAGAGCGCGCGCGACGGCGTCAGCGTGCTCGTCGTCGCCCCCGGGGCAGTCCGGACGCCGGCCACCGACGAAGTCCTGACCGGCGAGCGCGGCGCCGTCCTCGCCCGCGAGTCCGTGCTGGGCCGGGTGCTTGAGGCCGAAGACGTCGCCGCCGCGGTGGCACTGGCCGCCGACCCCGCACTTCGCGCGGCCACCGGCACGACCCTGCGGGTCGACGGCGGCTGGTCGGTCCTTGTCGGCGGCCCGGCCAGCTGAGCACTCACGCCCGGATCGAACGGCCAGGTCCGTCGGCGATGCCGTTCACTGCACTCACCGCAGTTCCGGCCGCAGCTGCTCCTCTGCATCACCGCACCAAAGCGCCCGACTCCGCCCTCGTCTCGCAAGACACGGAGCAAGACAACTGGCTTTGTTCACGAGATCGAGGCTTTGGCGCAGATCTTGAGGAGTAGCTCCAGAGCGTCACTGGAGCAGGATCATCTTGCGGAGTAGTTCGAATCCGGCTCGACCGTAGAGCTGCCTCTTGATCTTTTTCACGCGTGTCACGGCGCCCTCGGTGCCGCCGGAGCTCCAGTGCAGGGTCAGTCCCGCGATCACGGCTTCGAGCGGCCCCAGTTGGTGCGTTGCCAAGGAGCACCCCCTGTGTCTGATCGGGGACTCGGGCACCGGCAAGTCGCGCCTGCTGATCGGGCTGGGCACCGGCGGCCGCCATGGCCGGTTACCGAGTCCGCTGAACAAAGTGGACGATCACGACAACACCAAAGCGAGCTGGCTGAGCACGCTAGTGCTGTGACCGAGAACGTTCGCAGGGTTGATGGTTGGGGCGGTTGGATGGGCGGTGACGTCGGTTCCGACAACACAGACCGCGAGGAGCTCTGCATGGACCATCAGGACGTCGGCGCCGCCGTGGCAGAGATGCTGCGGGTGCTTGGCCCCCATACCGCCAAGGACTGGACGGTGTCGGCGGGGCCGCTCGAATGGACGTGCTGGCAAACCGCGGCCCACATCGGCCACGACCTGCTGGCCTACGCAGGGCAGCTGGCAGCACAGCCCGCTGACGCCTACCTTCCCATCGACCTGAACGTTCGCCCCACTGCTTCGCCGGCCGATGTACTCCAGGCCGTCACCGCCTGCGGCGGACTGCTCAGCAGCGCCCTGGTCACAGCCAACCCGGCCCTGAGGGCCTGGCACTGGGGCCCGTGCGACCCCGAAGGGTTCGCGGCGATGGGCGTCGCCGAAACTCTGCTGCACACCTACGACATCACGCAGGGACTGTCCGTGGACTGGCTGCCACCAGCACCGCTGAGCGCAGCAGTACTCAACCGGCTCTTCCCCGCCGCCCCGCCCGGAGACCCCACCCAGGTACTCCTCTGGTGCACCGGCCGCGGAGAACTCGACGGTCTCCCTCGCCAAACCTCATGGAGGTGGGAAGCAGCACGATCAGGCTGATCGAGCTGACCCGGCGAACGTTCCCGGTCACAGCACTGGGTGACGGGCACGGAACGTGGTTCTGCGATGCCGATGATGAACTCCTCCTGCGGCCGGATGTCGGCCGACCATCCCAACGCGGCGAGTTCGCCGGCGAGTTCCCCCGGTTCATGGAGGACCTTCACGATGCGGTACCGGCTGCCGTCGTCGAGCCGGCGCACGTCCGCGGCCACTTCCTCACGGGCGGCCGCAGCGGGACCTTCGTCGATGAATACGACCTTGCCGTTCGGTGCGAGCGCGGCCGCGACGGTGCTCCAGAAGTCGCCGAGCCGGGACGGCGGGACGTGGGAGAGAAAGAACGCGAAGAACACGGTGTCGTACCGGTGCGGCGGCCGCCAGCCGAGCATCCGGCGTCGCCGCCGCCCTCCAACCACATCGATTACCGGCAGCACTGGCGACACTTCGCGATGACCGGTGTCTCGCCCTTCCCACCACCTCGGTCCTCTCCGAGGAGCATCCACGAGGCTCTGTCTGCCATCATCTGGAGCCGCGTCACCGGCGGCGAATACTGCCTCGCCTGTCCGTCACGCTTTCGAGGCCGGGAGCGCGGCGCGCAGTCCGCGGCGCAGCGCGCCGAGCTGGTCGGCGATCATGCGCTGGGTCACGGCGGCGTCCTCGATCAGGGCCGAGCCGTGGAACGTGCCCGGATAGTGGTGCAGTTCGGTGGGAACGCCGGCCTGGAGCAGCCGCTGGGCGTAGGTCAGGCCTTCGTCACGCAGGGGATCGAACTCGCAAGTGGTCACGTAGGCGCGCGGCAGGCCGGACAGGTCCTCGGCGCGGGCAGGGGCAGCGTATGGCGAAACGCCCTCGGTGCCGCGCACACCAACGCCCAGGTAGTAGTCCCAGCTCAGTTCGGCGTCGGGTCGATTCCACAACGGTGTGTCCGTGAAGGCCCGCATCGACACGGTGTCCAGGCGGTCGTCGAGTTCTGGGATGCCCAGCAGTTGGAAGCAGAGCGCCGGGCCGCCACGGTCACGTGCCACCAAAGCGATGGCCGCCGCCAATCCCCCGCCGGCGCTTTCCCCGCCCACACCCAGCCGCTCCGGATCGATCCCCAGCTCGGCGGCGTGGGCCGCTGTCCACAGCAGTGCGGCGTAGCAGTCTTCGAAGCCGGCCGGGAACGGATGCTCGGGGGCCAACCGGTATTCCACCGACACCACCACCGCGCCCACTTCGGCCGCGATCCGGGCGGCGTGGGAGTCGAACATCGCGACGCTGCCGAGCACGAACCCGCCGCCGTGGAGGTACAGCAGTCCGGGCAGCGTGCCGTCGGCGTCAGCGGGCTTGTACACCCGGACGGGCACCTGCGGGTCGCTCTGCGGACCGGGGACTTCGAGGTCGCGCACGTCGAGCGGTATCGGCGGCTCGTAGACCGGAACATCCGCGATCAGGTCGCTTTCCGACTGCCGGACCAGTTCGATGTCCGTCAAAGGGGTCTGCGGAAGCATCTCGATCCAGGGGACCAGCTCGGGGTCGAACGCGTACGTCATGTCGGACTCCTTTGTCGCTGACTCGCTCCAGCCCGTTGGCCAACGAGCGGACGGGAAACGCCCGTTGGCCAACAGTCGTAGGTACCGCGTCGTCACCTGTGCGAGGTGTACTCCACCACCTGCTGGTAGGTCGGCCTGTTCTGCCAGCTGATGTTGTAGTGCTTGATGCCGCCGAGCATCGTCTGGACGATCGAGTCGGCACACCACTGGTTGCCCGCCGCGCACAGCTCGTCGCCGGGATAGACCTGGGCCGCGGTCTTGCCGGCAGCGGTCTTGAGGGTGCTGATCAGGGTGTCGCGGCAGCCGGTGAGGGTGCCGCCGCCGCAGTACTTCTGCGCCAGAGGGCCCTGCACGGTCTCACCGAGCACCGCCCGGATGTCCTTGTCGACGTAGCTCCACCATCCGTACTGGAAGGCGCTTCCGGCGTGCGAGCCGGTCGGTCCGTGTGCGGCCGACGGTGACTCGTCGACGGGGAGGTTGGTGGCGATGGCGTTGTAGAGGCTGGTACCGAGGCGCGGTTCGAACTCGGCCTTTACCAGCAGCGGCCACCAGGCGTCCAGGATGCGGATCGCGTCGGCGTTGGCGTAGGTCTTCGAGCCGGCCGAGGTCTCCGTGCGTTTCGACCCCGCCGTCACCCAGGCGGACAGCTTGCTGACCGCGGCCGTGGCCATGGGGTCCGTGACGGGCTGGGTGCCCAGGACCTTGAGCAGGTCCGGGAGCACGTCCTCGGCCCGTAGATCGGTGAGTGCGGCGTCGGCCATCGCCTTCGTGAGCGAGGTTCTGGTCACGCCGCCCGCGGCCACGAGTTTCTTCACGCGGTCGTCCAGGAGGTTGCCGCGATGGACGGAACCGTCGCCCCAGCTGGCCATGGTGTAGTCCTTGGCCAGCTTGTTGTTCCAGGAGATGTAGTAGTCCTGGTCGATGGAGTTGGGGTGCGCGGAGGCCGGGGTGTAGGCGGCGGTGTTCGTGGCCGGGTTCCAGCCCTGCCACTCGTAGGCGGTCTGTGCCCACACCGGGAACTCGGCGTCGACACCGGTGGCGCGCACCGGATTGTTGCCGCTGTTGTAGTACGCGGTGTGCGTCGAGTCCGCGTAGAACCAGTTGAAGGTGTAGTTGATGTTCTGCACCGCGCTCTGGAAGGTCGCCGGGCTGCTGACGTAGCCCGGGTCGTTGAGCATCTGGAAGCCGATCAACGAGTCGGTCTCGTGCATGTAGGAGGAGCGCAGGGTGGTGTACGCGACCTTCTTGCCAGCGACCGTCGCGCGGTAGGACACCGGGCCGTATTTGGTCCGGTAGACCTGCATGCGGTACGAGCCCGCGGCCGTGGGGTCGGCGGTGGTGGGCACCCAGGAGTTGGTCTGCTCGACCTTGTCCATGGCCGTGCAGACGCCGTGGTAGAGGTAGTGGTAGTCGTCCTGGCACAGCTCGACGGCGTACGTGTCGATGATGTCCTGGCCGGACGTCGTCGCGCTCCAGGAGTAGTCCTGGCCACGCCCGACCTGGACGTAGAAGCTCAGTCCCGCGAAGGAGGCGCCGCGGGCGCTGAGGCCAGGGCCCTGGATCTCCTGGAGCATCAGGAGCTGGGGCGCGAAGTAGCCGGTCTGGGGACCGAAGACGGCGATCGGGTTGCCGCTCGCCGTGTGATCGCCGCTCACCACCAGGGCGTTGGACATGCCCGGCTTGGCCGAGGAGAGAGCGGTGTCCGACGCTGCGGTCGAGGTGCTGGTGGCGGTCGTGGTGGCCGCGCTGCCCGTACGGTCGTAGACGAGCTGTTCCTGGGTCACCGTGCCGGCGGTCGGCAGTGCCTGGCCCTGCGCGACGGCGGGCTTCGTCCCGTACGGGAAGCTCTGGCCGTTGTGCACGGTGAGGGCGGCTTCCGGGTCGTTGCGCTCGCGGAAGGACTCCCAGACCGCGGTCCCCTGGGTCACGCCGTAATGGGACTGCGCGGCGAGGAGCGAGAGGGCGTTGTTGACCTCGCCGCCGCCTCCGGAGCCGAAGAGCGCGCCGATGACGGAGGCCAGCGCGACCAGGTCGGTGAGCTTGAAGTGCTCGATGGTTCCGGCGTTGGTGACGGCGTCCTTGTGGCCGGTCAGGACGTATTCGCCGGGGAAGTAGCGGCCGCTGTCGGAGGCGTCTATGTAGGCGTTGATGCCGGCGACGTAGGCGGTGACGTCGGCGAGGGCCTGCTGGCCGCGGGCGCCGTTGTTGGTGGTGACGCTGTTGATCTGGGCCTGTAGCTCGGCCTCGGTGTAGGGCGCGCTGCGCCAGAACTGCTGCTCCAGGGCCTGGTTGGTGGGGTCACCGCCCGCGAAGGGGGTCAGCCGGCCGCGGCCGATGTGCCGGAAGACGTCCATCAGCCACAGCCGGTCCTGCGCGGCGGCGTATCCGGCGCCGTATTCGGTGCCGTACCGGGTGGTGCCGGTGATGTGCGGGACGCCCGTCTTCTTGTCGCGGACGATCGTGACGTCGGTGCGCCCGCCGGGGTTCAGGGTCGACTCGACCTGGTCGGCGGCGACTCCGAACGAGGCGTCGTTGAAGAAGGTGTTGATCTTGGCGTCGGTGAGAGTGGAGTAGCCCGAGGCCAGGTTCGCGTAGGGGCCGAGCTGGTCCTCGGCGTGGGCGGGTTGGGTGCCCGCGATCTGGTTGAGCAGGATCTGGGCGAGGGTGGCGTTGCCGTTCTCGCCCGGCGGCAGGATGTCGGAACACTGGCCGCCGCAGTAGTCGTTGGCAGCGGCCGCCATGATTGCCGTGGGGGCGGCTGACGCTTGGGTGAGGGGCGACAGGAGACCGGCGACGAGAAGGCATACGGATGCCGTCTTCAGGGCCTTGGGCAATCGATGGGGAGTTCTCAGCCTGTCCAGGATGGTGCGTGCGGTGCGCCTTTGCATGACAGCTCCTCGGGGACGGGATGGGCTGGACGCGGTACCGCCGCTGTTGCGGCCTTCAGGGCGAGGGGACCTCCGGGTTTCGCTGGACCCTGGCGATGACTCGGTCCATGTATCGGGCGAGCAGGCCGGGAGCGGCTCCGGACGCGAAACGCAGGAGCCGGGTGCTCGCCCCGGGGATGACTCTGGGTCTGCCGGTTTCGGTGCCCGTGATGAGGGCCTGCGCCACCTGATCCGCGCTCAGTGCGTTCTCGCCGCTGGAGAGGGCCCGCAACTCGGGGGGTTTGAGGGGTGTTTCGCCGGCGAGCATGGGCGTGTCCACATCGGGCGGGTAGACCACGGTGACGGTGACCCCGCGCGGTCCGAGTTCCTGGCGGAGTACTTCGCACAGGCCGCTCACGGCGAACTTGCTGGGCGCGTAGGCCCCGTAGCCGAAGACGCCGAGGAAGCCTGCTGCCGAGGAGACGCAGGTGATGCTCCCGCGTCCGTCGGCTGTGCCGTGACCGTCGGCCATGAGGTCCGGGATGGCCTGCTGGACCGCGAACAGTGTGCCGAAGTAGTTGACCTCCATGTGGCGGCGGTGGTCGTCGGTGGTGAGGTCGGTGAAGTAGCCGGGTTTGGTGATGCCCGCGCAGCAGATCAGGGACCGGACCGCGCCGAAGTGCGTTCGGGCGTCCTTGAAGGCGGCGCTCAGGTCGTCCTCGCGTCGTACGTCGGCGGGCGCGACGAGGAGGTTGTCGTGCTGCTCGGCGGCCAGTCGGATCGCGGCGTCGTCGGCGAGACCGATTGCGGTGACGTGGGCGCCCGCGTCGAGGAGGGCACGCGTGGTCGCCAGTCCGATGCCGCTGGTGCCGCCGGTGACGACGGTGTGCCGTCCGGCCCAGTACGCGCGATTCAAGCCGGCACCTCCGTCGTGCGTTCGGGGGCGGCAGGGGCCTTCTGCTCCGCGGGTGCCGCCGAGTAGGTCGTCTCGGTGACGTACGGCCAGTCGAAGCGGTCCCGCAGCTCTGCCAGGTAGGTCTGGTAGGCGTGGCTGTTGACGTAGTTGGCGTGGCGTGGGCTGTCCAGGTACCGCATCCCGCCGCTGAGGTCGGGGGTGTCGTCGCTCTTGAGCCGGTCCAGGTCGGCCTTGTGGGTGCCGGTCTCGCGGGCCCGGATGTCCATGACGATGAGCTGGGCCATCTCGTCGAAACGCTTGTAGGCGGCGTCGGCGAACTCGATGAAGCCGAGCACGTACAGGGAGTCGTGCTCGCGGGAGAAGACGTTGAGATAGAGCTGCGGGTGGCCGGCCTTCCAGCGCAGCAGCCCTTCGTCGAGGAACGGGACCCGGTACTCGTAGCCGGTGGCGAGCAGAACGACGTCGATGTCCTCACTGCTGCCGTCGGCGAAGGCGACACCCGTCGCGGTGAGGTGACGGACGTCGGGCTTGGCGATGAGGTCGCCGTGCGCGAGATGGTGCAGCACCTGCGTATTCATGATCGGGTGGCTGGTGAGCAGGTCATGGTCGGGGGCGGGAAGGCCGAGCCGGGTGAGATCGCCGACGAGCGTGTCCACGAGTTCGGTCGGGTCGCTGGGCAGACTGACCCCCTTGGGCGGTTCAAGCAGCCCGGCCAGCAGGGCGTCGGTCGGCACTCCGTAGACGTGCTTCGGTACGTAGCGGTAGCCGCGCCGCACCGACAGGAACGCCGCGTCCGCGTGCCGGGCGGCGTCGCAGGCGATGTCGACGCCGGAATTGCCGGCGCCGACGACGAGCACCCGCTTGTCCCGCAGCTCCATGCCGTCGTGGAAGGTCACCGAGTGCCGGATCTCGCCGGTGAAGGTCTCCGCGCCGGGCAGTGTCGGTTCGTTCGGGTGCCAGGTGACACCGGGCGCGGCGATCAGGCCGTCGTACACACGGACTTCACCGGTGGACAGGGTGACGCTCCACCGGTCGTCGGGCAGCGGTTCGGCGCTGCTGACCGCCACCCCGAACGTGATGTGCCGCGGCAGGTCGTAGGCGTGGGCGAACTCACGGATGTAGTCGCGGATCTGTCGCCACGTCGGGTAGTCCGGATAGTCGGCGGGCATCGGGAAACCGTAGAAACCGCTGGTGTACTTGGAGCTGATGAAGTGCGCGCTCCGGTACATCGGGCTGCCCGGGTTGTCCATGTCCCAGATGCCGCCGACCTCGGTGTGCTTCTCGAACCAGTCGAAGGGCACCCCTTCCTGGACCAGCGCCCGGCCCATGACCAGACCGGAGGGTCCCGCACCGACCAGGCAGTACTTCCGCCGGTAGGCGGTCGGCGGCGGTGAGGCGGCCGTACGGTCTCGTCGGCGCAGCTGGGATTCGGCGATGCCGGCGTAGACGGCAGGCTTGCTGCTGCGCAGCCGGAGGGCGACCACGACGCCGGCCGCGGCGGCGACCGCGAGGGTGACGGGAACCGCGTTGACGACCGTCGAAGCCGACCCGGTCAGCGTCGCGTAGTTGACCACCGCCAGGGCGAACCCGGTGGCCAGGCCCGCGAACCCGATCGCCGGGGCGACGACGCCGCGCCAGAGGTCACGGTCAGGGCGTCGCCGGAAGAACACGATCACCGCGACGGCGGCCCCGGCCTGAAGTGCGATGACGCCGAGGGTGCCGAGCCCGATCGTGCTGGCGGCGAAGGCGGTGTAGGCGTCCGCGCCGCTCACCGCGAAGCACACCGTCGTGATCGTGGCCACGACCGTGACGGTGAGACTGCCGATGTGCGGGCTGAGGTGCCGTGGGTGGTAACGCCCGAGCCGGTGCGGCAGGACCCGTTCGCGGCCCAGCGCGAACAGGTATCGGCTCGCGGCGTTGTGCAACGCCAGCAGGGAGGCGAGCAGGCTGGTGCACAGCAGGACGGCGGCAATGTTGTACAGGCTGGTGCCCGCGTCCCGTTGGATCAGCGTGAACACCAGGTCACCCAGCTCCTTGCCCGCGAGATCCGGTGCCCGACTGCCACCCGCGGCACCGATCACGATCCAGCTGGTGAGGATGTAGAACAGCCCGATCGCGGTCACCGCTATGTAGGTCGCCCGTGGAATGCTGCGCTCGGGCGAGCGGGTCTCCTCGCCGTACAGCGCGGCGGACTCGAATCCGACGAAGCTGACGAAGGCGAACATCAACGCGATGCCGACCGATCCGGAGAAGACCTGACCGCCGGTCCAGGAGGCCGCGGGGAACGCGTCGCCGCCGTGTCGGCCGGCGGCGACGACGTCGAAGACGAGCAGGACCGCGAACTCCCCGATCATCAGCGTGCCCAGGACCTTCGCCGACAGGTCCGCCGAGCGGTAGCCGAGCGCGGCGACGAGGACGAGCGCGACCGCGCTGTACAGGTACCAGGGCAGGTCGACGTTCTCGGTCAGCAGCACCAGCCGGGTGAAGTACCCGAAGGAGCCCACCAGTCCACAGGTCAGCGCGGTGTAAGCCAACACTGCGACATAGGCGGCGCCGATGCCTGCCGGTTTGCCCAGCGAGCGGGCGATGTAGGTGTAGAAGGCGCCGGTGTTCACCACCCGGCGGCCCATCGCCGCATAGCCGACCGAGAAGCACAGCAGGATCAGCATGCCGACCAGGAAGGCGGCCGGAAGGCCGGCGCCGTTTCCGTAGATCAGGGCGAGCGGGATATTGCCGACCATCGCCGCCAGCGGCGCGGCGGCGGCGATCACCAGGAACACCACCCGGCCCGTGGACAGGACGCGACGGTCGCCGGGGGATGGGGGCCCGGAGGGTTCGATCGTGGTTCGACGTGCCATGCGGTGCTCCCGGAATGTCGGTGTTCCAGCGGCGCGGCGCAGCGCCGACGATGGCCGGGAAGCTATCCTGGCCATCTGGCTTGGTCAAGTGGCCAAGTCAGATGTATGGCATTCTGTGGCCATGACTGGTCCGCGTACTCCCCGCCGCCGAGCCGACGACGCGCGTCGCACCGAGCTGATCACTGCCGCACGTTCAGTGATCGCCAAGGAGGGTGTGGCAGCGGCGACGACCCGGCGCATCACCCAGGAGGCAGGGCTGCCGCACGGCACGTTCCACTACTGGTTCTCGGGGAAGGAGGAGCTCTTCGAGGAGCTCATCGCGGAGGTCATCCGAGAGCTCGGGGAAGGCGTGGCCACCGTCGTCTCCAGCACCGAAGGCGGCTCCGACGTGAGCCTGCGGGACCACTTGCGGGCCGCTTTCGACGTCGTACGACGTGATGAGCAGGTGGAGCCGGGCAGGCAACTGGCCATGTATGAGCTGACGGCACTGGCACTGCGCACCCCGGCGCTGCGCGACATGGCCCGCCGGCAATACCAGGCCTACCGGGAATCGGCCACGACGGTGATCGCTCCCTGGCTGGCGGCCAGGGACATCGAAGTGTCGGGCGGTGCGGAGACGCTCGGCCGTCTCATCTCCGTGCTCTTCGACGGGCTGGTCCTGGCCTGGCTCGCCGATCCGGAAGGCAGCGACCCGGACGAGGTGTTCACCCTCATCGACACGCTGGTCTCCTGCCATCGGTCCGCGTCGGAGGGGAGCAACCCCAGTTGACGGGGTGAGTCGCGAGACCTGCGGCGGCGAAGAGTCCAACGAAGCTCGAACGACACGACCAGTGACCGCTTCGGCGGTGCCGTCACTGTGGCGGACGTCAATGTCAACGCCGACGCCGCGATCGCCGCCCCGGCCAACGACATCAACAGCCTCACCCCGAGAGGCCTGGCCGGCTTCAGCCAGAGCACGCCGTCCGTTCCCGGTGACAACGAGAACGGCGACTGGTTCGGCGGCGCCCTGCGGCTCATCGACGCAGACCGGGACGGCAAGGCCGAGTTGACCGCGTCCGCGCCCGGGGAGACACGAACGACGGCGCCGCCACGCTCGGCGCCCCTTCGCCCGACGCCCGTTTCGGGGAGACTCACGCCCCGTAGCGGCGGTCCCCGTCATGTGCTGACCACTGGACCGGTCTGCCCCACGGTCGCGGGGAAGACCGTCCACGGTCATACGCGTCAGACCACCCACGCGCCGTCCCGCATGAGATGCCGCCCCCGCAACTCGTGCTCCCCGCGCCACGCCTGTACGGCATGCGGCCGCACACGGAAGAACGCGTACGAGAGGCTGTCCTTCCGCGGATCCCAGCCGGTCTTCGCGAGGAACGCCTCGGCCGTGGCGCCGGGAACGTCCGCGGTGGCGAAGGTGTCCACGACACCGTCGATCAGCACGACGTCGCCGCTGTCCGGGAGCGCCAGCCGGGTCCGCCGACCGTCCCGCAGATTGCGCCCCGTGGGATTGGTGACGCGGGTGACCACCAGACGGACGCCCCGTCCCAGACGAACCACAGCGCGACCAGACACGGCACGCCCTCGCCGTCCGCCGAGGCCACCCATACATCGGTCTCCCGCTCCAGCCGGGCCAGCAGGTCGCTCTTGCGGTGAGCCGGGGTCCGGGGCGCGTCGGTGATCTTCATGGCCGGGACGCTACCGGGCGCGATGCTCCGGCACCTCGGGCCGAGGCCCTAGGGCCGGAGACCGAGACACTGAATGCGTGCGACTGGCGTGCGCGAGGTTTTACGTATAACCTCTCCCGCTAAATCCATACCCCGAAAGGCCCCGATGAGACACATCGCCCTGGTCACCCTCGTCGTCGACGACTACGACGAGGCGGTCCGCTTCTACACCGAGGCTCTCGGATTCCGGCTCGTCGAGGACGCGCCGCGCCCGGACGGCTCCCGCTGGGTCGTGGTCGAGCCCGGTGCCGGGGCGCGGGGGACCGGGCTGCTGCTCGCGCGCGCCAAGGGCGACGCCCAGCGCGGGCGGGTCGGCGACCAGACCGGTGGGCGTGTCGGCTTCTTTCTGCACACCGACGACTTCGCCCGCGACCACGCCCGGATGCTCGCCGCGGGCGTGACCTTCCTGGAGGAGCCGAGGCACGAGCCGTACGGCTCGGTCGCCGTCTTCCAGGATCTGTACGGCAACCGCTGGGACCTGCTCCAGCCGGCGGCCTGACCCCGCTCAACCGATCGTCGAGGAACCACCGCACATGTCATCTACGCGCATAGACGCCGACGCCCTCCGCCGCCTCCCCAAGGCCGTCCTGCACGACCACCTCGATGGCGGGCTGCGCCCCGCCACCGTGGTCGAGCTTGCGGACGAGGTCGGCCACACCCTGCCGACCACGGACCCGGACGCCCTCGCCGCCTGGTACTACGACGCCGCGAACTCCGGCGACCTGGTCCGCTACATCGCCACCTTCGAGCACACCCTCGCCGTGATGCAGTCCCGCGAGGGCCTGCTGCGCACCGCCGAGGAGTACGTCCTCGACCTCGCCGCGGACGGCGTCGTCTACGCCGAGGTGCGCTACGCCCCCGAGCTGAACACCAACGGCGGGCTGACCCTGCCCGAGGTCGTCGAGACCGTCCAGGAGGGCCTGGCGGCGGGCATGGCCAAGGCGGCGGCCGCGGGCACGCCGGTCCGGGTGGGCACGCTGCTGTGCGGGATGCGGATGTTCGACCGCGTCCGGGAGGCCGCCGACCTGGCCGTCGCGTTCCGGGACGCCGGAGTCGTCGGCTTCGACATCGCGGGCGCCGAGGACGGCTTCCCGCCCGCCGACCACCTGGCCGCCTTCGAGCATCTGCGCCGCGAGAGCGTCCCGTTCACGATCCACGCCGGCGAGGCGCACGGGCTGCCCAGCATCCACCAGGCCCTCCAGGTGTGCGGCGCCCAGCGCATCGGCCACGGCGTCCGTATCACCGAGGACATCGTGGACGGCAAACTCGGCCGTCTCGCGGGCTGGGTGCGCGACCGCCGTGTCGCGCTGGAGATGTGCCCGACCTCCAACCTCCAGACGGGCGCCGCCACTTCGATCGCCGAGCACCCGATCACCGCCCTGAAGGATCTGGGCTTCCGGGTCACCCTCAACACCGACAACCGTCTGGTGTCCGGCACGACGATGACCCGTGAGATGTCCCTGCTGGTCGCCGAGGCGGGCTGGACGGTCGAGGATCTGCGGGCGGTGACCGTGAACGCCGTGAAGAGCGCCTTCATCCCGTTCGACGAGCGCAAGGCCCTCATCGAGGACGTCGTCATGCCGGGTTACGCGGTCTGAAGCAGCCCCCGGACGTAGGTGGCCTGTCCGACGTGCTCGAGATCGTCGGACAGGACGCTGACCAGCCGGACGCCCAGGCTGACCGGCGGATCCCAGCGCTCGTCCACGATGCGCTCCAGGTCCTTCGCGGCCAGTTGGCGCAGCGCCTGAAGGCTCTGCTCGTGCACCGCGTCGTAGTAGCCGGTCAGCAGGCCGGCGGAGTCGACCCGGACCTTGGCGACCTTCGCCGAGCTGTGGCCGTAGCCGGTGTCGTGGCGGGGCAGGTCGAGGCCGAAGCGCTTCTGCCAGTCCTGCGCCAGCCACACCTGGTCGAGCTCGAAGGCGTCCGCCATGTGGTCGTCCTGGACACGTGTGAGGTGCCAGATCAGCCAGGCGATGGAGTTGGCGTCGGCGCTGGGCCGGGTGTGCAGCTCGTCCGGCCCGAGACCGTCGACGGCGGCATGGACCTCTTCCTGGATGCGGTTGAACCCGTCGATGAGGACGTCCTTTGCATGCATACGTCCACCATCGCGCACCCGCCGCTCAGCCGCTCTCCGTTTCCAGCAACGCCATCAGTGCCCGGGCCGCCGGGCTGGTGGCCTGCGCGGGCGGCAGCAGGGCGACGGTCTCGTACACGATCTCGTCGGTGTCCTTCACCGACAGCGCCGTCAACGACTCGCGCTTGTGCCGGAAATGCCGCGGTACGACGGCGATGCCGAGGTTCTCGTCCACCATGTCCAGCAGGCTGTGCACGTCGTTCACCTCCAGGGCGACCTTCCGTCGCACGCCCGCGTCGGCGAACGCGGCGTCGGTGGTGCGCCGCGGACCCCAGTCCGGGTGGAAGTCGACGAAGACCTCGCCGCCCAGCTCCCCCAGCGTCACGGCCGAACCGGCCTGCGCCAGCCGATGGCTGGGATGGCACAGCAGTGTCATCGGCTCGCTGGTCAGCGGGACGGCACGCAGCTGATCGGTGTCCTCGCCCGCCGTCCGGACAGTGAACGCCAGATCGAGGCGCCCGGCCGCGACCTCCTCGGCCAGCGCGCCCGAGCCCGCCTGCCGCAGACAGATCTCCACGTCCGGATGCCGGCCCCGGAACGCGGCGAGCAGCCCGGCCACATGCACCCCGGCGATGCACTGCTCCGACCCGAGCGCCAGCATGCCGCGCAGCACGCCCTGCACCGCGGCCACCGCCTCGTGGGCCGACCGCACCTGGGCGAGGATCCGCTCCGCCTCGCCCAGCAGCGCCCGCCCGGCCGGCGTGAGCGTCACCCGCCGCGTCGTGCGCACGAACAGCGGGGTCTGAAGCTCGCGCTCCAGCGCCCGGATGGAGGCGGACAGCCCGGACTGGGACACCAGCAGCCGCTCGGCGGCACGGGTGAAGTGCTGGTCCTCGGCGACCGCGACAAAATGCTGAAGATGACGCAGTTCCATGACTGAGAAGCCTATCCGCTGAATTCCATCGGATTCTTCTGTTGGACCAATGGCTCCAGGTCGCGAAAGAGTGGACAAAGGTCCTCAGAAACCGCGCCAACCCCTCTGGAGTCGCGTTGTACACCGCACACCCCGACCGCTACGCGGACATGCCCTACCGGCGCACCGGACGCAGCGGCCTGAAGCTGCCCGCTCTGTCGCTCGGCCTGTGGCACAACTTCGGCCCGGACCGCCCGGTCGAGACACAGCGCGCCATCCTGCGCCGCGCCTTCGACCTCGGCGTCACCCACTTCGACCTGGCGAACAACTACGGTCCGCCGCCCGGAGCCGCCGAGAGCGCCTTCGGCGAGGCCCTCAAGACGGACCTGGCGGCCTACCGCGACGAGCTGGTCATCTCCACCAAGGCCGGATACCTGATGTGGCCCGGCCCGTACGGTGAGTGGGGCTCCCGCAAATACCTGCTGTCCTCGCTCGACCAGTCTCTCGCCCGGATGGGCCTGGACTACGTCGACATCTTCTACTCGCACCGCCCCGACCCGGAGACTCCCCTGGAGGAGACGATGGGCGCCCTGCACACGGCGGTCCAGCAGGGCAAGGCGCTGTATGTGGGCGTCTCCAACTACTCGGCGGAGCAGACCCGCGAGGCCGCCCGCATCCTCGGTGAGCTCGGCACCCCGCTGCTGATCCACCAGCCGCGCTACTCGATGACCGACCGCCGCCCCGAGGACGGGGGTCTCCTGGACGCGCTCGACGAGCTCCAGGTCGGCTCCATCGCCTACTCCCCGCTGGACCAGGGAGTGCTCACCGCCCGCTACCTCGACGGCGTACCGGAGGGCTCGCGGGCGGCGAGCGACAGCCCGTTCCTGAAGTCCGAGGCGCTGACCGAGGAGCTGGTCGCGCGGCTGCGTTCGCTCGACGAGATCGCCAAGTCCCGCGGCCAGACCCTGGCCCAGATGGCGCTGGCCTGGGTCCTGCGCGGCGGCCGGGTGACCTCCGCCCTCGTCGGCGCCAGCAGCCCCCAGCAGATCGAGGACAGCGTCGGCGCCATCAGCAACCTCGACTTCGACGCGGACGAGCTGGCCCGGATCGACGCGCTCGTCACGCCGTAAGCCGCTCGCTGACCTCCCAGAGGCGGGCCGCCGCCTCTGGGTCGACGGCGTACGGCAGGACTCCGGGCCGGCCCGCGTCGGCGCGCCACTCGGCCTCGGTCTCGGCGGTCACCAGAGGGCTGATGTCGCAGTTCTCGCAGTAGACGCCGCCCAGCCCGTCGAGCTGCGGGCTGGTGGCGCACCACACGCTGGTCGCGGCTCCCTCCTGGACGGTCTTGTACTGCCGGGCGGGGTCGCGCACGGGGCGGCCCTGGTCGTCGAGGGCGCCGGCCGCCCGGAGGGCCTCCTCGGGGATGTGCTTGGCCAGACCGGTGTCGACGATCATGCCGGGGTGTACGGAGAAGGCCCGCACGCCCTCCGCCCGGCCTCGCCGGTCCAGTTCCACGGCGAACAGGGCGTTGGCCGTCTTCGACTGGCCGTAGGCCACGAACGGCTCGTAGGGCCGGTCCTCGAACTGCAGGTCGTCGAAGACGACGGGCGAGAAGCGGATGCCCCGCGACGACACCGACACGACCCGCGCCCCGTCGGCCGCGACCAGCGCCGGCCACAGGCGCGCGACCAGCTGGAAGTGCCCCAGGTGGTTGGTGGCGAACTGTCCCTCGTACCCGCGCGCGTTCCGCATCAGCGGGGTCGCCATGATCCCGGCGCTGTCGACCAGGATGTGCAGCGGACGCCCGGACGCCCGGAACTTCTCCGCGAAGGCGTCGATCGACGCCGGATCCAGCAGGTCCAGGTATGCGACCTCGGCGCCGGGCACGTCCTTCAGCGCGCCCCGGGCCCGCTCGAGGTCCCGCGCGGGTACGACGACGTCGGCGCCGGCGCTTTGCAGGACGCGTGCCGTCTCCAGGCCGATGCCGGAGTAGCCGCCGGTGACGATCGCGACCTTGCCGGTGAGGTCGATCCCCTTGATCACCTCCTCGGCGGTGGACGCTGCGCCGAAGCCGGAACCCAGGGGGTGCTGTGTGGTGGTCATGTCCTGTCTCTCCTCAACGTGAGCCGTCCAGACCACCGTAAGTCGACGGATCCGTACGATGAATGCTTGAGAATCCGCAGTACTTGCGTGATAGTTCGAGCATGTCCGCAGACCCGCTCTCCGACGCCCTCGCCGTCGCCGACGCCCGCAGTGTCTTCTCCGGTGGCTTCACGGCCGGCGGGAGCTGGGCCGTCCGGCTGCACGGGCGCGACAAGCTGAAGGTGCTCGCCGTGGTGCGGGGCAGCTGCTTGCTGGTCCTGGAGACCGGCGGCGAGCCGCTGCGGCTGGCCGAGGGGGATGTCGCGGTGTCCGACGGCCGGCAGCCGTATGTGCTGTGCAGTGAACCCGGCCTGGAACCGCTCGCGTCGGGTCGGCCCCTCATGGACCCCGCGACCCGGATGGCCCGGCTCGGCGACGGTGAGGACGAGGACGTCCTCTGCGTCTCCGGGCACATCGACGTCAGCCGGGACAGCGGCGAGCTGCTGCGCCGGGCGTTGCCGGAGCTCATCCACGTACGGGCTGACGTGGCCGAGGCGGAGGTGCTGCGCTGGCTCATCGGCCAACTGGCGCAGGAGATGACGACGAGCCGGGCCGGCGTCGAGTTCGCCTCGGACCAGCTCGCCCAGCTGATCTTCGTGCAGGTGCTGCGGATCTGCCTCACCGAGGCCGACGGACTGCCGCCCGGCTGGCTCCGCGCGCTTGCCGACGAACGCCTCGCCCCGGCGCTGCGCCTGATGCACGGTGACCCGGCCCACCCCTGGCAGCTGGAGGAGCTGGCGCGGGCGGCGGCGATGTCCCGGACCACGTTCGCCGTACGGTTCAAGGAGGCGGCCGGGGTGCCTCCCCTGACCTACCTGCTGAACTGGCGCATGAGCCTGGCCGCCCGCGCCCTCCGGCAGGACACCGCCCCGGTCGCGACCCTCGCCCGCTCCGTCGGCTACACCTCCGAGAGCGCCTTCAGCAACGCCTTCAAGCGAGCGGTCGGCGTCGCACCGCGGCGCTACCGGGACGCCGTCAGGAGCTGAGCCGCTCTTCGAGGTGCACGGTCACCGTGTCGCCCTCGGCCTTGCCGATGGCCTTGCGGAGGGCGGCCCTGACGGGCAGCTTGTGCGTGCCGTCGCCCAGGGCCATGAACGAGCTGCGGAAGGGATGTCCGTCCATCGTGCCGCGGACCTCCCGCTCGCGGTGGTCGTGTACCGGAGAGACCACCGCGAGCGCAGAAACTCATCGCCGGTCTCACGCCCCGGCGGGCACCCGGTCCAGAAAGCCCAGCACGGACCGGATACGACCGTCCGCGCCCAGCGTGATCACGTCGAAGCCGGCGACCGGCGCCGAACCTCCCCCAGAGGGGGTACCCCCAGCCTCGCTCACCAGCTCCCAGGAGAAGCGCGCCGTGTCGTGGTGCCCGTCGACGGAGCCGACCAGCCGGAAGGCGAAGCCCGGGAACTGCTCGTGCGCCGCCGCGATCACGGCCGTGATCTGCTCGTGCCCGCCGACGTCGGAAAGGGGGTCGGTGTAGGCGCCGTCAATGGTCCAGGCAGCGGCGACCGCCTTGGCCAGTTCCTCCGGCTCGGAGGCATTCCAGGCCTCGAAATAACGGGCGACGGCACTCTCGTGACGGTCGGTGTTCGCGGACATGCGGGATCAGCCTCCATCGAGGTCGTACGGTGCTGGTCGGAGCCCGGATCGCTCCGTGGCGACCTGGTACGGCAACCATGCCCGGCCCGCGGGAGACCGTCGATTACCCCTCGGGTAATGGCCGCGCCCGCCGCCTTTCGGCCAACGGCCGTGGTGAATATGCCAGGAGACTGGCCGGAAATTCATGGTGACAGTGATTCAGTAGTGAACATACTCAACTTGAGGGCCTTCACAGCAGGCGAGGGTTCCGTCACGCACCGCGCATGAGCCGCGCGGAGCACAAGCCGCGCACTGCACCAGAGCCGCACGAAAGCGAGGACCGGAACACCGGCGAGCGGAACAAACGGGGAGTGGATCGTGCACGACGAATTCCTGTGCCATGTCACGGGGTACGGCACCTGCGACGGTCGGCGTATCGGAGTGCCCCTGGGAACCTACCGGGCACCCACGCTCGCCCTCGCCCTGTGGTGGCTGCGCGACCGTGCCTCCTGGATCGCCGACCGTCTGGATCCGCAGCCGGAGGCGGAGCACCTTCCGCCCGGCGCGCTCGTCCCCGTCTCCGGCACCGTGGCCGACGTGCCCGCCGTGCTGCGCGCCTGGTGCCGTGACGTGGCCCAACAGGGCCTGGTCGGCGACGAGTTGGCCGCGGGGCGATTAGTCAGGGTCGCCGTGAGCGACGACACCACCGAGTACGAGCTGCTCGCGGAGTCCGTGGACGCCCTGCGGATGCAGCGGACCACCGCGACCCTGTTCGCGCCGGTCGCCTGAATCTTGCGTTGGGCGCGTATGTGAACGAATCGATAGAATTCCGGCATGGCGAAACGGCCGGTAGCGTCGACAGCACCTGAACTCGTCCTGGAGACCGACACCGGCTCCACGGTGATGAGTCCGGGTCACGAATACCACGTCGGGCGCGATCCACTCAGCGACATCGTCATCGACGATGCCCGGGTCTCATGGCACCACGCGGTACTGCGGACCGCGGACGGCCACTGGACCCTCGAGGACGAGCACAGCACGAATGGCACCTATGCCGACGGCCGCCGTGTCGACGCCTGGGACGTGGGGCCAGGCTGCGTCATCCGCTTCGGCAATGCGTCCGACGGCCCGCGCGCCGTCCTGGTCGGAGCCCGCGCACCGGCTCCTGAGCGCCCGTCCGCCGTCTCCATGCCCGCACTCACAGGCACCTTCCGCCGGCCCACCACCGTACGGCCGCTGCCTTCCCGCACCGTCCGCATCGGCCGTGCCGACGACAACGACCTGGTCATCGACGACCTGGTGGTCTCCCGACACCATGCCGAGCTGCGCGCCCTCCCGGACGGCAGCTACGAGATCGTCGACCTCGGCAGCCACAACGGCACCTTCCTGAACGGCCTGCCCGTGACCGGCGCGCCGATGGGCCCCGGCGACATCGTCGGCATCGGCCACTCGGCGTTCTGCCTGGTCGGCGACGAGCTACAGGAGTACGTCGACACCGGCGAGATCTCCCTCGACGTGCAGGACCTCGCGGTCGCCGTCGACCGCGGCCGCAAGACGCTGATCGACCATGTGTCGTTCCCGGTGGGGGAGAAGTGCCTGCTCGCGGTCGTCGGCCCGAGCGGCGCCGGCAAGTCCACGCTGCTCAACGCCCTGACCGGCCAGCGCCCCGCGGACCAAGGCGCCGTCCTGTACGACGGCCGTGACCTCTACCGCGACTACGCGGAGCTGCGCCAGCGCATCGGCCTCGTCCCGCAGGACGACATCCTGCACGCCCAGCTGACCGTCCACAGCGCCCTGTCCTTCGCCGCCGAACTGCGCTTCCCGCAGGACACCGCCAAGGCCGAGCGCCGGGCCCGGGTCGACGAGGTGATCGGCGAACTGGGTCTGGAGCAGCGGGCCCGGCAGCCCGTGCACAGCCTCTCCGGCGGGCAGCGCAAGCGGGTCAGCGTGGCCCTGGAACTGCTGACCAAGCCGTCGCTGCTCTTCCTCGACGAGCCGACCTCGGGTCTGGACCCCGGCATGGACCGCTCGGTGATGCATATGCTGCGAGGCCTCGCCGACGACGGCCGGACCGTCATCGTGGTCACCCACAGCGTCCTGAGCCTCGACGTCTGCGACCGGCTCCTGGTGCTCGCGCCCGGAGGCCGGATCGCGTACTACGGACCGCCCGAGGACGCCCTCGCCTTCTTCGGTTTCGAGGAGTGGCCGGAGGCCTTCGAGGCGTTCGAACGGGACACCGAACGGGACTGGGCGGGGGAGTTCGGCTCCTCGCCCTTCCACCGCCGCTACATCACCGAGGCGACCGCGCAGCCCCGGCTGGGCGGATCGGCCCCGGTGGCCGTCGCCCCGCCGCCCCGGCCGCGCAGCCGCCGCGCCCAACTGGGCACCCTGATCCGCCGGTACGCCACCGCGCTCAGCGCCGACCGCACCTTCCTCGCCATCATGATCGCCTTGCCGTTCGTGATGGGCGCCATGGCCAGGGCCCTGGCGGGCGGCGGGCTGACCGAGGACAAGGCGATGAGCGCGCTGCTGATTCTCTGCGTCGGCGGAGTCCTGACGGGCGCGGCCAACGCCGTGCGCGAACTCGTCAAGGAACGGGTGATCTACCAGCGTGAGCGGGCCGTGGGCCTGTCCAGATCGGCCTACCTGCTGTCCAAGGTCGTCGTGCTGGGAACGATCACCGTGCTACAGGCGGTGGTGCTCACCCTCGTGGCCCTGCTCGGCGTCGACCTCAAGGCGCCCGACGGACAAGGCGTGTTGCTGCCGCCCCTCGTGGAAATCACCCTCGCCGTCGCCCTGCTGGCCTTCACGGCGATGATGCTCGGCCTGCTGGTCTCCGCCCTGGTGGGCAAGGAGGAGGTGACGATGCCGCTGCTCGTGCTGATCGCCATCGTCCAGGTCGTCTTCTGCGGCGCGCTGCTGAAGATCGACGGGGTGATCGGTCTGGAGCAGCTGTCCTGGCTGGTGCCTTCCCGTTGGGCGTTCGGCGCGATGGCCGGCACGGTCGACCTGGCCCGGATCGTGCCCGGCGAGCTGACCGGCGACCCGCTGTTCAAGCACTCGGTGGGCGTTTGGCTGCTCAACATGGGCATGCTGGTCGTGCTGTCGATGGTCTTCGGGTACGTGGTGTCCCGGCTGCTGCGCCGCCACGAACCCGTCGTGATGCGGAAGTAGGCGTCCATGATGGCGACCCCCGGCTTCCGCCCCACCCACGTGGTCCCGCAGCACGGAATGCCCGCCTGGGAGACCCCCGACCCCGCCCGGCCCACGGCGCCCCTCGACCCGCTGCTGCCGGTCCAGCTCGTCGAGCGGCGCGGCGACTGGGGGCACGTCCTGTGCGCCAACGGCTGGTCGGCCTGGGTCGACGGCCGCTACCTGGTCGCCGTACCCCAGGATCCGCCCGTGCCCGGCGGTCCGCTCACCCGCAGCGACGACCCGCGCCCCCTGCTCACCCACGCCGAACAGACCCTCGCGCACTACCGCGCCGCCGTCGGTGAACTCGCGACCGGCGCCCTGGACGGCGAGGCCTTCCGCAGCCGAACGCGCGGGCTGCGCATCGGGATCGTCGTCGACGGGGAGCATGTGTGGCTGTACGACGTCGAGCAGGCGCGCTGGGTCTACGCGGACGGGGCGCGGGCGAGCACGTTCGCGGCCGAGGACGAGCCCCTTGCCGCCGCCGAGGCTCCCGGCCGCGCCCCCACCGAGATCGTGACGCCCGATGGCACGTGACACGAGCTTCTTCTCCGGCCGCCCCTCCGAACTCATCGGCACGCAGGTGGCGGACTACCGCATCGAGCGCGAGATCGGCCGCGGCGGCATGGCCGTCGTCTACCGCGCCCGGGACCTGCGTCTGGAGCGCACCGTCGCCCTCAAACTCCTCGCCCCGGAACTCGCCCGCAACGACACCTTCCGCCGCCGTTTCACCCACGAGTCCAGGGCGGCCGCCGCGATCGACCACCCGCATATCGTCCCGGTCTTCGAGGCGGGCGAGACGGACGGCGTCCTGTACATCGCGATGCGGTACGTGGACGGCAGCGACCTGCGTCATCTCCTCGACCGCCAGGGCCCGTTGCCGCCAACGACGGTCCTGCGCATCGCCGCTCAGGTCGCCTCCGCGCTCGACGCGGCCCACGAGCACGGTCTGGTGCACCGGGACGTGAAGCCGGGCAACATCCTGGTCTCCCGTGGCACCGACAGCGACCACCCCGAGCACGTCTACCTCACCGACTTCGGCCTGACGAAGAAGTCGCTCTCCCTGACCGGCTTCACGACCGTCGGCCAGTTCGTCGGCACGCTCGACTACGTCGCCCCCGAGCAGATCTCCGGCAAACCCGTCGACGGGCGCTGCGACGTCTACGGGTTCGCCTGCGTCGTCTACGAGTGCCTGGCCGGCCGCCCGCCCTTCCGGCGCGACGACGACATGGCCCTGCTCTGGGCCCACCAGTACGACGAACCGCCGCCGCTGACCGAGGCGCGTCCCGACCTCGCCCCGCAGGTCGACCCGGTGTTCGCCAAGGCCTTGGCCAAGAGACCCGACGACCGGTACGACTCCTGCCTCGCCTTCGTCGCCGCGGTGCGATCCGCGATGCGCGGCGGGGCGGGGTCCGGTCACCCGGCGACGGAGGTCGATGTGAGGGCCGTCGGAGTGCGGCGGGAAGAGCCGAAGGCGCCGCCGCGCTGGGCCGAACCGGTGTTCGGAGGGCGGGACTAGGTGTTCCGCAGGAGGGCCCGTGCGTCTCTGCGGGTCCGTCGTGGCTGGTCGCGCAGTTCCCCGCACCCCTTCGGGGCGCTGCCGAGCGGGGCGACTTCATGCCTGGCCGCGCCGCCGTACCCGTCGAGCCATCAGCGCGCCCAGGAAACCGGCTACCAGCCCCCACAGCACGGCCAGGCCCAGCGCCGACCACAGTTCCGGGCGTAGGAACAGCTCCCCGCCGAGGTCGCCGCCCAAGTCGCCGATGCCGAGCACGGACAGGCCGTAGTGCGCGGATATCCGGCCGAGGAGGCAGACCATGAGGACGGTGAGTGCGAGCGCCACCGCCAGGTGGACCGCGTGCTGCCAGGCCCGCATCCGGCGTGGCGAGCGGGACGCCATCAGGAACGCGGCGGACAGGAGCAGTACGGCGTCGACGGCCACGAGCCACCACACCCGGCCGTCCTGCTCGGCGAGCGTGCTCAGGTTGAGGGTGGAGATGTCCGGGCCGCGCAGCACCTCGTCCAGCACTTGCGGCATCGGCAGCCCGAACGGCCCCTCCACCTGGCCCTTCCAGGTCGCGCCGAGCCCGATCGTGAACGCGAGCCAGACCAGGTTCGGCAGTCCGAGCAGCACCACGGCGAGGGTCTCCGCGGCATTCCCGCGCGTCGCGGCGGTGACGAGGGCGATGACGATGCCGAGAGCGACGTAGGCGAGGAGCAGGACGACCATCGCGTACGCGGCCGGGCGCACCGACTCCTGGAAGCGCAGCAGCCGGGGCGGCAGCGGCGCCCTGCGTGAGACCAGCAGCGCCAGCACCAGCACACCGGCCAGCCACAGCAGGCCGAACACGAGCGTCAGCGGCACATCGGTCTCGAAGCCGACCTTCGGTGAGGCGCCGAACAGATCGACCAGCTCGCCGAGCGAGTCGTCCCCGACGGAGATCGTGAACCTCTGCCGGGCCGCGAGGGCGAGGCCGATGAGTCCGAGCAGCCACAGCCCGGCGATCCTGGCCGCCCAGCCCGCCAGCTCCTGGGCACCGGCCACCGCGCGGTGCCGCAGTGGCCGTAGGAAACCGGCGGCGAGGACGAGGGCGCCGACGAGGGTGACGGACAGCGGGATCACGGTGAGTCCGGCCGAAGTGTCGGCGAGGTCCCCGGCGTTGCCCGACAGCTCGATGGTGCCTCCGACGGCCGTGACGACCGTCGCCGCGACGACCCGGGGGAACGCGCCGTCCGGCAGGTCGGTCGCGTCGGCCGCCCAGAGCCCCAGGGCCGCGGTCACTCCCATCGCGACCAGCCCGGCCAGCACGACGGCGACGGCCTGGACCCAGCCGTGCCGGGCGACCGCCTGGTCGGAGCGGGTACGAAGGCTCACGCCGCCACGCTAAGCAGTACCCGGTGGGCCCGCCCGCCGGGAGGTCCGTCCGCGTCGGCTTGCGGGGGGCACGGGACCGCGGCACACAATGAGGACGTAGCGGACAAATGTGAGAAGTCTCTGCAGATATAAGCAATGCCGCGTCGGGAAGAAGGGCTCGTGAGCGTCGAACCGCCGTCCTCCGGACGCCCCACAGGACCGCCCTCCGGGCCGCTGTCGGGGCCTTCCCAGCCGCCCGGGCCGCCGTCGCAGCCGCCGGGTGGTGGTGACGAGACGCCCGAACCCCGCCGGCCGTGGTGGCGGTCGGCCCCCCGCGTCGCGATCCTGACCACCGTGGTGGTGGCCGCCGTGGTCCTGGGCCTCGTCTTCACCCGCTCCGACGGCGGATCGGGCAAGGACAGCGAGGTCTTCCTCCAGGCGGCGGGCAAGACGGGCCCCGACCCCTTCACGGAGTCGACGGCGGCCGACAACTCCGCCCCGCCGGTCTCGGCGTCCCCCACCCAGCCCGCGCCCTCGAACGCGGTGCGCGGTGTCGACGGTGGCGCACCCGGCCTGTACGGCGGCACGCGGAACGTCGCCGGCTGTGATGTGGAGAAACAGATCAAGGCGCTCCAGGCGGCCCCGGACAAGAACAGGGCGTTCGCCTCCGTCGCCGGCGTCGACCCGTCCGGCGTGCCCGCCTATCTGCGCTCACTCACCCCCGTACAGCTGCGCATGGACACGCGCGTCACCAACCACGGCTACCGCGACGGCACCGCCACCAGTTACCAGGCCGTCCTACAGTCCGGCACCGCCGTTCTCGTGGACGACCGTGGTGTCCCCCGGGTGCGCTGCGCCTGCGGCAACCCGCTGACCCCGCCGGTCGCCCAGGGCACGACGCCCAGGCAGACGGGCGACTCGTGGCCGTCGTACCGGGCCTCGAATGTCGTGGTGGTGTCACCCTCGACGACGATCATCAACATCTTCGTGGTGTACGACCCCGAGCGCGACGACTGGTTCGCCCGCGAGCGGGGTGACACCGGCGAGAAGGACCGGAAGACCGACCCGCCCGTCCGGCCCACACCCTCGGTGAGCGTGTCGACCTCGACATCGCCGTCGGGCAAGAGCCCCTCGCCCTGCGACTCGACGGCCACGCGAACGCCGGCCGACGGGACGACCCCGTGCCCGCCGACCTCGACCGCCCCGTCCTCGGTGACCCCGAGTTCCGAGTCGCCGTCCACCGAGTCCCCGTCCCCCGAGACGCCGACTTCCGAGCCTGGGACGAGCACCGAGCCGCCTTCGCCCGAGTCCTCGTCGGCCGACGCGCCGCTGGGCTCCGACACCACGAGCACGCCGGAAACGCCCACCAGCTGACCGGCTGTGCAGCAGTGGGGACTGCCCCGCGCCACTCGGGGTACGAGCACTGATGCAGCAGCGTCCGGCCAGTCCGGCTTCCGAGAGAGAAACGCATGATCGAACACCTGGACGGGTCAGTGGTAACGACTGGTTTCGACGTCCCCGTGGAACCCCTACGGCGCGCGGCGCACTACACCGGCGCAGCGGGATGCATCGCCGAAGCGCGGTCCTTCGCCGCGTTCTTCCTCGACCAGCTCAGAACAGAGTGGTGTGCCGAGATCGACGAGCGGGCCGAGGGAGCGGTGCTCCTGGTGGTGAGCGAGCTGATCACCAACGCGGACCGGCACAGCAACGGGCCGTACATCCTGGATCTGGAGGGCACGGACGCCGCGGTGGCCGTGTGCGTCTACGACAGCAGCGCCGCGCTGCCCCGGCGTTTCCCCCGGGACCCCGAGCGCGTGGGCCGGCACGGCCTGGAGATAGTGCACGCGTTGGCGGAGGAGGTCGTCGTCGAACGTGTGCCGGTCGGCAAGCGCGTCCGCGTCGTGGTGGGCCTCAGCGGCGAATGAGGCGGCCGAAGCCGCCGGTGAGGGCGGCTCCGGGCCGGGTCAGGCGCAGCCGAGCTCGCCCAGCATGCCCTGGCGCAATCGCGTGATGATCCGCTTGATCAGCCGGGACACATGCATCTGGGAGCAGCCCAGCCGGGCGCCGATCTCCGCCTGTGTGGCCTCCTCGACGAACCGCATATGGATGATCTGCCGGTCCCGTTCGCTGAGTTCGGCCATGAGCGGGGCGAGCGACTGGCAGTCCTCGACGAGCCGCAGTCCGTCCTCCTCGACGCCGATGAAGTCGGCGAGCACCGCCTCCCCGTCCTCCGGGCCGTCGCCGGTGAGGGCGGCGTCCAGGGACGCGGAGTTGTAGCCGTTGGAGGCGACCTGGGCCTCGATCACCTCGGTCTCTTCGATGTTCATGAGCGTGGCGAGTTCGGCGACGGTGGGCTCCCGGTCCAGCCGGCCGGCGAGTTCGTCCCGTGCCTTGGCCAGGTCGACGCGCAGCTCCTGAAGCCGGCGCGGCACGTGCACGGCCCAGGTGGTGTCGCGGAAGAACCGCTTGATCTCACCCACGATGTACGGCAGTGCAAACGACGTGAACTCGACCTCGCGGCTGAGCTCGAACCGGTCGATGGCCTTGATCAGGCCGATCATCCCGGTCTGGACGATGTCCTCCATGTCGTCCCCGCGACCCCGGAACCGGCCGGCCGCGAACCGCACGAGGGACATGTTCATCTCGATGAGCGTGTTGCGCGCGTACTGGTGGTCGTGCGTGCCCTCGTCGAGTTCCGACAGGCGGTGGAAGAACTGGCGGGACAGCTCCCGCGCGTCCCGCGGAGCCACGGTCCGGGGGTTCTCGATGTCCGGCAGTGGCCCGATCTCCGTGCTGGTCCCGGCGGTCTGTTCGACCTCTGCCTCCGACCGCATCACGGCGGTGTCCATGTCGTCCTCTCCCCACGCAAGTCATCCACGACTCGGCCTCGGTCTCCCAGAAGCGAGTACCCAGGTCCGCCCGTCGCATGCCCATCGGGCCCACGAGCGGCGGAAATTGGGTGGGCGCCCGCGCGATTCCACCCAGGGCGGAACGCCGGTCCCTTCCCTTGGAGTCGAGGGAATCTAGTCTGAAGAGGTGAGCAACCAAGCGCCGAACGAAGCCCGCGTCATCCCCCTGCGCCCGCCGGCCCAGCACCCGGCGACCGCCCGCCCGGGGACCGCGGCCCGCCCAGCCTCCGCCCGCCCCATCGCGCCCGTCGCCCCCGCGCCGGACCGTTCCCCGTCGCCCGCCGCTCCCAAGGAACCTCTCTGGCGTGACCTGATCGGTGACGTCCTGCGGCGTGAGCGGCTTGCGCAGGAGCGCACGCTCAAGGACGTGGCCGAGACCGCCCGCATCTCCATGCCGTATCTGTCGGAGGTGGAGCGCGGCCGCAAGGAGGCCTCCTCGGAGGTCCTCGCGGCCGCCGCCCATGCCCTCGGACTGGGCCTGGGCGATCTGCTGTCGCTGGCGCACAGCGAGCTCACCCGCAGCCGGGCCATGGGCACATCGCAGTACAACGGCCTCTGCCTGGCAGCCTGACGGGACCGGCGGCTCAGGCACCCACCAGGCGCCGGCTCACCACCTCGTCGGCCAGTCCGTAGGCCACGGCCTCCTCGGCCGTGAACACCTTGTCGCGGTCCATGTCCGCACGCAGTGTCGCGATCTCGTGGTGCGTGTGCCGGGCCAGCACCTCCTCGACCTGCGCACGGATCCGCACCATCTCCTTGGCCTGGAGAGCCAGATCGGAGACCGTGCCCTGCCGGCCGCCCGACGCGGGCTGGCCGAGCAGCACGCGCGCGTGCTCGAGCACCATCCGCCGCCCCGGGTCCCCGCCGGCCAGCAGGACGGCCGCGGTGGAGGCCGCCTGGCCGACGCAGAACGTGGAGATCGGCGCCTGCACGTAGGTCATCGTGTCGTAGATCGCCATCAGCGAAGTGAACGAGCCGCCGGGGGAGTTGATGTAGATCGCGATCTCGTTCTCGGGTGCCGCCGACTCCAGATGGAGGAGTTGCGCGATGACGACGTTGGCGACGCCGTCGTCGATCTCGGTGCCGAGAAAGATGATCCGCTCCGACAGCAGCCGGCTGAACACGTCGTAGGACCGCTCGCCCTGCGGGGTCCGCTCGACGACGTTCGGAATCGTGTACGTCCCCATGATCACAGCCCCATCCGTCGTCGCGTCGCGGCCGGGCGCACGTCGTCGAGCGACTCGACGACCCGGTCCACCATGCCGTACTCCTGGGCCTGTTCGGCCGTGAACCAGCGGTCGCGGTCGCCGTCCCGGGAGATGGTCTCCGGGCTCTGGCCGGTGTGTTCCGCGGTGAGCCGCTCGATGGTCCGCTTGAGCTGGTCCAGGTTGTCCGCCTGGATCTCGATGTCGGCGGTGGTGCCGCCGATACCCGCCGACGGCTGGTGCATCATGATGCGCGCGTTGGGCAGCGAGTACCGCTTGCCGTGCGTGCCGACGCTGAGCAGGAACTGGCCCATGCTGGCGGCGAATCCCATCGCGAGTGTCGAGACGTCGTTGGGGATCAGCCGCATCGTGTCGTAGATGGCGAGGCCCGCGTGCACCGAGCCGCCCGGGCTGTTGATGTACAGGCTGATGTCGGTGCGCGGGTCCTCGGCGGACAGGATGAGCAGCTGGGTGCAGACCCGGTTCGCGGAGACCTCGTCGACCTGGGTGCCGAGCAGGACGATCCGCTGGGCGAGCAGCTGGGCGGCGAGGTGGTCGTCGAACCGGGTCGCAGGGGTGTCGCCCTCCTCCGCCCGAGGCATGAGGGCCGGCCCGCGGCCGGCGATGAGTGGAGACATCGGCGCGCTCCTTTTCGAGGTGTCGAGTCGTCGTTGCTTGCGCTCTCCACTCTCGGCCGGGAACCGCCCCCACCGGGGATTTCTCTGCCCGCGGCAGATTCGCCGTGGGCAGAGCCCTTTCCGGCGGGGGTCAGCCGTCGCTCTTCTCGCGCAGCTGCCGGAAGAAGGCCCGCACGTCCTCGACCAGCAGATCCGGCTCCTCCATCGCCGCGAAGTGCCCGCCCCGGTCCAGCTCCGTCCACCGCACGATGTTCTCCGTGCGATCCGCCTTGTACCGCAGCGGGATCTGCGGCTCCGCCGGGAACAGGGCGAGTGCGGTCGGCGCGGTCGACGGCTGCCTGGGCGCTCCGGCCCGGTCGGCCGGGGCGTGCGCCCGCTCGTAGTAGGCGCGGGCGGACGAACCGGCGGTCCCGGTCAGCCAGTACAGCATCACGTTGGTGAGCAGCCGGTCCCGGTCGACGGCCTCCTCGGGCAGCTCCTCGGAGTCCGTCCACTCCTGGAACTTCTCCACGATCCAGGCGAGTTGACCGACGGGCGAGTCCGTGAGCCCGTACGCCAGGGTCTGCGGCTTGGTGGACTGCAGGATCGCGTACCCGGCGCTTTCGGCCGACCAGGCGCTCCAGCCGCGCCAGGAGGCGAGCGTGCGCTCCTGCTCCTCGGGGCTCAGCTCGGCCAGTTCCTCGGCCGTGGGTTCATGGGTCGCCTGCGCGCCCGGCAGCAGGTTGAGGTGCACGCCGATCAACCGGTCCGGGTGGGCGCGGCCCAGCTCACGGGAGATGGCCGATCCCCAGTCGCCGCCCTGTGCGCCGAACCGCTCGTAGCCGAGCCGCGTCATCAACTCGGCCCAGGCGTCGGCGATCCGCCCGGCCTCCCACCCGGTGTCGGAGGTGGGCCCGGACAGCCCGAACCCGGGAATGCTCGGAACGACGACATGGAACGCGTCGGCAGGATCACCCCCGTGCGCGGCCGGGTCGGTCAACGGCCCGACGACGTCGAGGAATTCGACGATCGAGCCCGGCCAGCCGTGCGTGATGACCAGCGGGGTGGCATTCGGTTCCGGGGAGCGGATGTGTGCGAAGTGCACGTTCGCCCCGTCGATCGTGGTCGTGAACTGGGGCCACTCGTTGAGCTGCGCCTCGGCCGCACGCCAGTCGTACGCGTGCCGCCAGTGCCGTACGAGCTCCTGGAGATAGTCGCGCGGGACGCCGTACGACCAGCCCACCCCCGGCAGCATGTCCGGCCACCGGGCGTGGTCCAGCCGGTAGTGAAGATCGTCGAGGTCGCTCTGGGACACGTCGATGCGGAAGGGACGGATGCCGTCGGCGGGCGTCGAAGTCATGCTCGCGATGCTATGCCGGGAGGGTGTAGAGGCCACGTGGATGAATCGGCCGCACGGCCGATGAGTTCCGGGGACAGGATCGGTCGATACAGGTGACCGCGTTCCACGCCCCAGGAGGTAACTCATGGCCACCGACGGATTCACCACGTGCCTGTGGTTCGACGACCAGGCCGAGGAGGCCGCTCACTACTACGTCTCGATCTTCAAGAACTCCAGTGTCGGCACGGTCGCCCGCTACACCGAGGGTGCCATGCAGCCCGCCGGGACCGTGATGACCGTCGAGTTCACGGCCAACGGCCAGCGGTTCGTGGCCCTGAACGGCGGCCCGCAGTTCAAGTTCACCGAGGCGATCTCCTTCATGATCGCCTGCGCGGACCAGGAAGAGGTCGACTTCTACTGGAACAAGTTCCTTGAGGGCGGCGGCGAGCCCGGCCCCTGCGGCTGGCTGAAGGACAAGTACGGCCTGTCCTGGCAGGTCGTCCCCGACCGCTTGATCGAGCTGACCACCGACCCGGACACGGAGAAGGCCTCCCGCGCGATCGGGGCCATGATGAAGATGGGCAAGATCGACATCGCCGCCCTGGAGAAGGCGTACGCGGGCGAGTAGGGCACACAGCGCGGTGACCGGTCGCCGAGGACCCGGCGGCCGGTTCTCCGCTACCCGGCCTCGGCCAGGATCTCCTTGATCACATGCCGCGAGTTCGCCGCCAGCGGTGGATTCGTCTCCCAGTAGAACGGCAGCTGGATCAGCGAGATCGACAGCGCCCAGCCCCGCCCCCGCGTCCATTCGGCGTCGTCGACGCCCAGAGCGTCGCGGAAGACGGGACGGACCGACGCGGGCAGGAGATTCCAGGCCACGATCAGATCCACGGCCGGGTCGCCGACCCCCAGCGTCCCGAAGTCGATCACCGCGCTCAGCCGTCCGTCCGCGACGAGCACGTTTCCGGGTGACAGGTCCCCGTGTGCCCAGACGGGCGGACGCGCGTGCACGGGGACACGCAGGGCCGCCTCCCACCGGGCCGTCACCGCGCCCGTGTCCACGGCGCCGTTCAGCTGCGCGATGGCCTCACGCGTCGGCGTGTCCCGGGTCGCCAGCGGAACACCCCGGTAGCCGATCGGCGCACCCGCGGGGTCCATGCGGCGCAGCGCGCCGACGAACGCCGCCAGATCCTTGGCCAGCCCCTCGGGATCGTCGAGCGCGTCGACGGCCGGATTCCGCCCGTCCAGCCACCGGAACACCGACCACACCCACGGGAACCCGTCGCCCGGCACCCCCAGTCCGACCGGCTCCGGCACCGCGGTCGGCAGCAGCGGGCCCAGCCGGGGCAGCCAGCGCTGCTCGTGCTCGACGTCGCCGACGGCACCGGGATGCCGGGGGAGCCGTACGACGAGGTCGTCACCGAGCCGGAACATCGCGTTCTCGGTGCCGGACGACTCCAGCCGCGCCACGGGCAGGTCCGCCCACTCGGGGAACTGCCGGGCGATCAGCCGGCCCACCAACGCTGCGTCGAGGTCCACCTCGTCCGGACGCATCTTCAGAGCACACATGGGCGACATCCCACTGGTCGACGGCGCCCCCTGTCCAACGATTTCGACGCTCGCGGCAGTCTTCCGCCGCCCTGGCCCGCACGTAACCAATGCGTTTCGCCGGTTAATTCCGGTTAATTTCCGGGCTCAGGGGTTGGCGGGAAACCGACCCCTAGTTATCGTTCACGCACTTCACTCAATCGTTCCGCTGAACGAATGCTGAACGAATAGCGAGAGGGACGGTCGGTACATGTCCGACATCCATCATCCGGGACGGCGGTCGGTACTTGCCGCGGGCGTGGCCTCGGCGGCGTCGCTCGGTGCGTCCTGGCTGCTGACGGGCTGTACGGGGGCCGCCTCCGCCCCCGTCCTGCCGACCGCCGCGGCGAAGGGCGCCCCCGACCGCGGCGGCACCCTGCGCATCGCCCGGCCGCCCGCCTCCGACGCCGAGACGCTGGACCCGGCGAGTGCCCTGTCGGCGTACGAATACCTGGGCGCTCTCTACAACCGGCTGGTCCGCGTCGACGCGGACGGCGATCTCGCCCCCGACCTGGCCGAGTCCTGGGAGCCCGACAGCAAGGCGCGCACCTGGACCTTCCGGCTCCGCAAGGGCGTCGCCTTCCACAACGGCCGCGCCTTCACCTCCGCCGACGCGGCCTACACGCTCCGCCACATCCTCGATGAGGCGACCGCGTCCCCGCAGGCGGCCGTACTGGCGCCGCTCATCGACCCGGACCGGCTGGGCACCCCCGACGCCCACACCCTGGTCGTCCCGCTCAAGTCCCCGAACGCCGAGTTCCCGAGCCTCCTCACGCACTACAACTGCTACGTCATCCCCGACGGCAGCGCGAAGTCCATCGGCCGCACCGGCATCGGCACGGGCCCCTTCAAACTGGAGTCCTTCGCACCCGCCGGCCCCGGCCGCGTCACCGCCTACCGGGACCACTGGGCGGGCGCTCCCGTCCTGGACGCCATCGCCTTCTACTCGGTCGCCGACATGTCCGCCCGCTCCAACGCGCTGCTCGCGGGCCAGGTCGACCTGCTCTCCCAGACCAACCTGGACTTCGCGACCGCCCGGGTGGTGGCCGCGTCCGACCGGGCCACCATCGCGCGCGTGACGAACGCCCAGTGGTACGTGCTGCCGATGCTCACCACGGAAAAGCCCTTCACCGACGTCCGGGTTCGGCAGGCGATGAAGCTCGCCTACGACCCCGAGCACGTCGTCAAGGTCGCCCTCCAGGGTGCGGGTACGGCCGGCTGGGACAACCCGGTGCCGCCGAGCGACCCGGCCCACATCTCCGCGCACCCGAAGCACGATCCGGAACAGGCCAAGTACCTGCTGAAGAAGGCGGGTCAGGAGGGCCTGGCCGTGGACCTCTACACCTCCGCCTACGACCCGCTCTTCACGCCGATGGCCCTCGCCTACCAGGACTCGGCCAGGCGCGCGGGCATCCGCGTCCGGGTCAAGACGGCGTCGGCGGACTCGTACTACACGCAGATCTGGATGAAGAAGCCGCTGATGGCCACCTATTGGTACACCGGCCGCCCCGTCGACCAGCTGCTCACGCAGATCTTCCGCAGCGGGTCGAGCTACAACGAAACCGCCTGGTCCGACAAGGACTTCGACGCCCTGCTCGACCGGGCGCGCGCCGAGACGGACGGCGCGCGGCGCAGTGAGCTGTACGGCCAGGCGCAGACGATGGTGATCGAGAAGGGCGGGGCGATGACCCCGATGTTCGCCGACCGGCTCGTAGGGCTCTCGCGGAAGGTGCGCGGATACGCCGAGTACGGCTTCGAGTTCGACTATCTCGCCATCGGCCTGAAGGGAGCCTGAGCATGCTCTCCTTCCTCACCCGCCGCATCGCCGCAGCCCTCGGCACGCTCTTCCTCTCCTCCGTGCTGGTCTTCCTCGCCGTCCAGGCCCTGCCCGGCGACGTCGCCACCCAGGTCCTCGGCAAGGACGCCACCCCGGACGCGGTCGCCGCGCTGCGCAAGCAGCTCGGGCTCGACCAGCCCGCCTGGGAGCGCTACGCCGACTGGATCGCGGGCGCAGTGCACGGCGACTTCGGCACCTCCCTCGTCGCCGGCGGGTCCGTGGGCGGCGAGGTGTCGTCGTATCTGGCCAACTCGGCGCTGATAGCCCTGGTGACCGTCCTCTTCGCGGTCACCGGATCGATCGTGCTCGGCATCCTCGCGGGCCTGTACCGCGACCGCTGGCCCGACCACGTCATCTCCACCGTCAGCCTCGTCGGCATGAGCGTCCCCGAGTTCGTCGTGGCGACCGTGCTGGTGCTGTGCTTCTCGGTGGCGCTGCCCTGGTTCCCCGCGGTGGTCCTCTACGGCCCCGATGCCACCGTCGGCCAACTCCTGCCCGCCGTCTGGCTTCCGGCCCTGGCGCTCGCGGTCGTCATGGCCGCGTACATCATCCGCATGGCCCGCACCTCGGTGATCGACGTGATGGCGAGCGAGTACGTCACGACCGCCCGTCTGAAGGGCCTGTCGACCTGGCGCGTCGTCACCCGGCACGCCCTGCCGAGCGCACTCCTGCCCACCCTCCACGTCATCGCCCTCAACGTCGCCTGGCTCGCGGGCGGAGTCGCCGTCGTCGAGAACGTCTTCAACTACCCCGGCATCGGCAAGCTGATGCTCTCCTCTGTACAGAACCGGGACCTGCCCGTCATCCAGGCCATCGCCCTGATCAGCGCGGTCGTCTACGTCGTCTGCAACCTCGCCGCCGACCTCGGCGCCATGGCCCTCAACCCCAAGCTCCGTACGCGCGGGAGGACCCGATGACCACACTCGCCGTCGCCCCGGTGGCCGCCCGCGCCTGGCGCACCCTGCGCACCTCGCGCATCGCCGTCATCGGCCTGGCGATCGTCGCCGTACACCTCGTGATCGCCCTGCTGGCCCCACTCCTCACCTCGTACGACCCCATCGCCAACGCCCCCTCCGAGGCGCTGCTCGGCCCGAGCTGGGAACACTGGGCGGGCACCGACCAGTACGGCCGTGACGTCCTCGCGCGCGTGCTCTACGGCGGTCGGTACGCGCTCGGCGTCTCCGTCGGCGCCACCGTACTGACCGTCGCCCTCGGCACGGTGATCGGATGCGCGGCCGCCCTGCGCGGCGGCTGGTTCGACGACGTGCTGGGGCGGGTGCTGGACGCGGTCCTGTCCGTGCCGCCGATCCTGGTACTTCTCGTCGTCGTGACCGCGCTCGGCACCGGCCCGGCGGTCATCGTGCTCGCCATCGCCGTCGTGTACGCCCCTCAGGTCGTCCGTGTCGTGCGCGGCGCCGCCCTCGCGGTGGTCCCCGCCGACTATGTGACCGCGGCCCGGGCCCGCGGCGAGAGCACCTGGTCGATCCTGCGCCGGGAGGTGCTGCCGAACATCACGGACGTGGTGTGCGTGGAGTTCGCGATGCGGGCGTCCTGGGTCGTGCTGCTGATCTCCTCGCTGTCCTTCCTCGGCTTCGGCGCCGACCCGCCGACCCCCGACTGGGGTCTGATGGTCGCCGAGAACCGCACCGCCATCACGGTCGTCCCGATGGCGAGCCTCGCGCCGATCATCGCCCTGGCCACACTCGTGGTCGGGCTCAACCTCGCGGCCGACGGCCTGTCCAAGGCGTGGGGCGTGGACCGGATCAGGGAGGGCTCCTGATGGCCTCGAACGCTACGACCCCGATCATTTCCGTGAACTCCCTGTCCGTGGCATACCGTTCGGGCGGCCGTGCCGTGCCCGTGGTGCGCGAGGTGTCCTTCGAGGTCGCCGAGGGGCGGACGCTCGCGCTCGTCGGCGAGTCCGGCAGCGGCAAGTCGACCGTCGCCGCGACCCTGCTGGGGCATCTGCGGCACGGGTCCCGGATAACCGAAGGGTCGGTGCACGTCGGCGGCTCCGACGTCTTCGCCCTTCCCGCACGGGAGTTGCGACGGCTGCGCGGTGGGACGGTCGCCATGGTCGCCCAGAACGCGGGCCATGCGCTCACGCCCTCGATGCGCATCGGCAAGCAGATCGAGGAGGTGGGCGGCGAGGTCCCGGTCGTCGACCTGCTCGAACAGGTCCGGCTGCCGCACCCCGCGGAGCTGGCCCGCCGCTATCCGCACGAGCTGTCCGGCGGCCAGCAGCAGCGCGTCGCCATCGCCATGGCCATCGCGGCCCGTCCGAAGGTGCTGGTCCTCGACGAGCCGACCACCGGCCTGGACGTCGTCACCCAGCGCAGCGTCCTCGACCTGATCGCCGCCCTGCGCGACGAACTCGGCCTGGCGGCCGTGCTGGTGAGCCACGACCTGGGCGTGGTCGCACACATGGCCGACGAGGTGACCGTGCTGCGGTCGGGGCGGGTGGTGGAGGCCGCGCCCACACGGACACTGTTCCGGGCGCCCGAAGACCCGTACACCCGGCGGCTGTTGGCGAGCGTGCCACGTCTCGACGACGCCGGGCTCGCCCTCGTCGGGGAAGCGGGCGAGCGGGAGGTCAGGCCCAGGGCGGAGGTACCCGCCGATGCCGAGGTCGCCGTCTCCGCGCAGGACATCACGATCGACTACGGCAGGACGCGTGCCGTGCACGGCGTCTCCTTCGGCGTCCGGCGCGGCGAAGTCCTCGCCCTCGTCGGGGAGTCGGGCAGCGGAAAGTCGACGCTGGCCTGGGCGCTGGCCGGGCTGCGCACACCGTCCGGCGGTGCGATGACCCATCAAGCGGGCGATCTGTCCGCGCCCGCGCACCGGCGGCCGCTGTCGCTGCGGCGCCGGGTGCAGCTGGTCTTCCAGAACGCGGACACCTCGCTCAACCCACGGCGCTCGGTGGGAGACGCGGTCCGGCGGCCGCTGCGGTTCTTCGGCACGGCGGGCGGTCGTGGCGAGGCGGCCGAGCGCGCCCGGCGGCTCATCTCCGACGTACGTCTCGACCCGGCCCTCGCCGACCGGCTGCCCGCACAGCTCTCCGGAGGCCAGCGGCAGCGCATCGGTATCGCGCGGGCGCTGGCGGGTGAGCCGGACGTGCTGATCGCCGACGAGATCACCACGGCGCTGGACGTCTCGGTGCAGGCCGACGTCCTGCGGCTGCTCGACGACCTGCGCCGGGAACGCGAACTGGCCTGTCTGTTCATCAGCCATGACCTGGCCGTCGTACGCGGAATCGCGGATCGCGTGGTCGTACTGCGCCATGGCGTCGTGGTCGAGGAGGGCCCGACGGAGGCCGTGTTCGCCGACCCCGGCCACCCCTACACCCGGCAGCTGATGGCGGCGGTCCTCGAACCCGACCCCGACGCAACTCCCCTGGTCGAGAACACCGCCGACTGGGAGGACGCGGCCGCACCGGACGATGTCTGGACCGACCACGGAGACGGCCACCGGGTCCGCCGCTGGCGCTCCACCGCGCTGGAAGGAGTTGTGTGAAGTACCGCGAGCAGTTCGACCGCCAGGTGATCCGCGAGGACGTGTGGATCCCCACCCGGGACGGAGGGACCCGGCTGCACGCCCGGATCTGGCGCCCGGCGGACGCCGAGTCCGACCCGGTGCCCGCGCTGCTCGAATACCTTCCGTACCGGAAAAGCGACTGGACCGCCCCGCGCGACGCCCAGCGCCACCCCTGGTACGCCGGACACGGCTACGCCTCCGTCCGCGTCGACATCCGCGGCCATGGCGACAGCGAGGGCGTCCCCGGCGACGAGTACGACGCACAGGAACTTGCGGACGGCGTCGACGTCGTCAACTGGCTTGCCGCGCAGCCCTGGTGCACCGGCAAGGTCGGCATGTTCGGCATCTCCTGGGGCGGCTTCAACTCTCTCCAGATCGCCGCCCTCGCCCCCGAGCCGCTAAAGGCGATCGTCACCGTCTGCTCGACCGACGACCGCTACGACAACGACGTCCACTACACGGGCGGCGCCGTCCTCGGCATCGACATGCTCGCCTGGGCCGGCACCATGCTCGCCTTCGCCTCCCGCCCACCGGACCCGGCGAACGTCGGCGCCGACCGCTGGCTGCCGATGTGGCGCGAGCGCCTCGACGCGCTCGAACCCTTCCTGCACACATGGCTGGAGCATCAGCAGCGCGACGCGTACTGGCGCCATGGGAGCGTCTGCGAGGACTACACCGCGATCGACGCCGCCGTCCTCGCGGTCGGCGGCTGGAACGACCCGTACCGGGACACCGTGCTGCGGCTCGCCGAGCAGCTGCCGGCCGACCGTGTCCGGGGGCTGATCGGTCCCTGGTCCCACCAGTACCCCGACCGCGGACTCCCGCCGGGCCCCGCGATCGGCTTCCTCCAGGAGACCCTGCGCTGGTGGGACCAGCACCTGAAGGGCGTCGACACGGGCGTCATGAAGGAGCCGCTGCTGCGCGCCTGGGTCAACGACCCGGTGCCGCCCGCCACTTCGTACGACGTGATGCCAGGACGCTGGGTGGGCGAGACCGACTGGCCGTCGCCGCACATCACATTCGATGAGCGCATACTGGGCTCGGGCGTCGACCCCGTCCTCGTACGGTCCCCGCTCCACACCGGCCTCGACGCCGGCCGCTTCTTCCCGTTCGGCAACGCGAGCGATCTGCCGCCCGACCAGCGTGCGGAGGACGGCCGTTCGGTGTGCTTCGACTCGGAGCCGCTGACCGAGTGCGTCGAGATCCTCGGCCGGCCGCGCGTACGACTCCGCCTCGACAGCGCCACACCACGCGCCCACGTCATCGTCCGCATCTGCGACGTCGCGCCCGACGGCTCGTCCACGCTCGTCACCCGGGGCGTGCTCAACCTGCTGAGCAGGCACGGCCGGGACCGGGCCGTCGAGTGGACGCCGGGGACGTACGAGGACGTCGAGTTCGAGCTCACCGGCATCGGATACGCCTTCCCGCCCGGCCATCGCCTCCGCGTCGCCGTCTCCGACGCCTACTGGCCGTGGGTGTGGCCGCACGGGGAACGCGGCGAACTGCGCGTCGTACCGGCTGAGAGCGCCGTACTGCTGCCCGTACGCGAAGATGCCGCCGGTCCGCCGATCGTCTTCGAGGAACCCGAGCAGGCCCCGCCGCTCGACGTCACCTACGACCGGCCCGCCGAAACCGCACCCGAGCGGCTCGTCACGCACGACGTGGCGAAGGGGGAGTGGACGCTGGAGGTCGACCCCAACTACGGGGGATCGCGGACGTATCCGGACGGGCTGCGCTATGAGGAGAGCGCGCGGGAGACGTACCGCATCCGCAGCGACGACCCGGTGTCCGCGCAGGCGGTGTCGGAGTGGCACATCCGGCTGCGGCGCGGGGACGACTGGGACGCTGAGATCGTGGCGCGCACGGAGCTGCGTGCCACGGCGGCGGACTTCATCATGGACAGTCGCATCGAGACCCGGGCGAACGGAGAGACAGTGGCCCAGCGTGCATGGCACCGCACCACCCCGAGGACCTCCGGATGACGCCCGCCAAGCCTCCGCAGACCGCGAAGTCCCCGCGCCGTGCCGTGGCCGCCGCCGACCGCACCCGGCAGCCCACCGAGGTGCGCCGCCGGCTCATCGTGGAGGCCGCCGTCCCGCTGATCGCCGAACGCGGCTACGCCGCCGTCGGGGTACGGGACGTGGCCGCCGCGGCCGGAGTGTCCGTCGGCACCGTCACCTACCACTTCGGCAGCGTGCAGGAGATCCTCTCCGAAGCGATGGTGCTGCACATCGAGCGCTACTACAGCGACCTGAGCGAAGCGGCCGAGCAGGCGGCCGGCGGGGCCGAGGCGCTGCGGCTGCTCGTCGACGCGCTCTTCACCGAGGACACCGACCGGCACTGGCGCATGTGGTTCGACTACTGGAACGCCGGAGACCAGGGCAACGACGAGGCGTTCGCACGCGGACAGGCCCAGCGGTACGAAGCCTGGCATCAGCAGATCCGCGCCCTGGCCGAACGGGGCGTGACCGACGGCGAGTTCACCGGTGACGACCTCGACGGCTTCACCGCCCGCTTCGCCGCGCTCGCCGACGGACTCGCCCTGCAACGGCTGCGCCAGGCGCCCCCGCTGAGCACCGAGGACGCCCGCCGTCACCTCAACCGGCTCATCGAGACCGAGCTCGTTCGCCGACCACCCGGGTGATCTCCCGGGCGATCCGCAGGATGCCGGGGGAGCGGACCTGGCACGGCTTCGGTGTGGACGTCGTGGGCGCCAGACAGAAGTGCAGGTAGTCGTCGCCGTAGTGCAGCGCCGTCCGGTCGCCGCTCGGCTGGGTGCAGTAGTCGGGGTGCGAGCGCTCGTACGGCGAGCAGGGCAGGTACTTCGTCCAGGTGTAGCGGGCGTCGGCCGGACTGACCGTCTTGCCGGCGTCGGCGACGAGGTCGCCGGAGGCGGCGGCCTGTTCCTCGTAGATCGCGTTCACGCGCCGGACCCGGTCCGGCGTGACCGGGTCCGGGCCCTGCAACACCCAGACGATCCGCGGGCGCTGGGATCCGCCGGCCGCGGTGATCTGTGCGGTGAGGCGTTCGGCGTCGGCGGCGTACCGTGCGAAGTACGTACTGCGGGCCTTGTCGTGGGTGATCCCGTCCATGCACCAGGTGTAGCCCCAGGCGTTGCCCCAGAACTGGAGCACCACGAAGTCCGGGTGCAGGGAACGCACCAGGGCGGCCGCCTTGTCCGCGTCCGGGACGAGGGAGCGCTTGTTCGTGCCCTCCAGGTAGTCGCAGAGAGTGGTTCCCGAGTACGGGGCGCTCGTGTACTGCGCGTCGAGGTCCTTGCGCAGCTCCTGGCCCAGCACCTTCTGGTTCTCCATGGCCAGCGAGTCCCCGAGGTAGAGCACGGTGGGCGCCTTCGCGGGCCTGGTCGGTGTGGCGGGCGCCTGCTGTCGTGTCGTGCCGGCCGGTGCGGACGGCGTGGGCGGCGCTTCCTCCGGCTCGGAGGCCGGATCCCCGCACGCGCCGAGCAGCAGGCCGGCCAGCAGCATCCCCACGATCCACGGTCTCCGCATGCAGCAACTCCCGCCCCGGACACGGAAAACGGCTCCTCAGGCAAGCACAGCCGGGCCTCAGGGGGAAGACACGCGTCACGGCCGCTCGAGCAGGTCAAGCAGATCGGTGAGCGGCAGCGGCTTCGCCAGGTGGGTGTCGAACCCGGCCGCCCGGCACAGCGCGTGATCGGTGCCCTGGCTGAAGCCGGACACCGCGATCAGCCGGATCCGGTCCCCGTGCGGCAGGGCCCGCACACCCCGCGCGACCGTGTAGCCGTCGATGTCCGGCAGGCCCAGATCGCACAGTACGACGTCGAACAGATCGGCCCGCGTGGCGGTGAGCGCGTCGGCGCCCGTGTGCACGGCCGTGACGTGGTGGCCCTGCCGCTCCAGCAGAGTGCGATAGGTCGCCGCCAGGTCCGTGTTGTCCTCGACGATCAGGATGGCGAGATGACGCCGGGGCGGCCGGACGGCGGACAGGGGGTGCGGCGGCCGCGGTACGGCGGTGTCCGCCACCGGCATCAGCACCGTGAAGGACGCGCCCTTGCCCGGCCCGTCGCTGTGTGCCGAGATGGTGCCGCCGTGCAGTTCCACGACCGTCCGCGCGACCGAGAGCCCCAGCCCCAGGCCCTCGGGGGTGTGGGGGCCGGTCGGAGCCGCCCGCATGAACACTCCGAAGAGGTCTTCGGCCTGACCGGGGTCGAAGCCGATGCCGTCGTCCTGCACGGTCAGCCTGACCTGCCCCTCCTCGGCGGTGAGCCGCACCTCGGTGTGGCCGCCCGGCGGCGTGTACTTCAGCGCGTTCGACAGCAGGTTCGTCAGGACCTGGGCCAGCCGCAGCCGGTCCCCGTCCACGGGCACCGGGCCGGGCGGCAGGGTCACGTGCAGCGTCCGGTCCTCGTGCCCGAACAGGCTTCGGATGTCGGCGCAGGCGCCGTCGACGACGGACCGGAGGTCGGTCCGCTCCCGCACCAGCTCCAGCCGCCCGTTCACCGCGCGCGTGCCGTCCAGCAGGTCGTTGGTCATCCGCACCAGCGTGCCCAGCTGGCGTTCCAGGACCGACAGCGCCGGATGCCCGTCGGGCAGGTCGAGCGCCAGCAGTTCGATGGCCGCGGTCGCGGCCGCCAGGGGGTTGCGCAGCTCGTGCGAGAGCGTGGCGATGAACCGGTCCTTGGCCCGCTGCTCCTCCTTGAGCCGCCGCCCCGCCGCGTGCAGTTCGGTGTTGGCCCGGCTGAGCTGCTCGTTCACCTCGCGGATCTCCCGGGCCCGGACGAACAGGTCGATCTCCATGCCCACGGCCGCCGCCCGCCGCTGCTCCCGGCCCGCTCGGCGCAGCCGCACGAACTCCGTGACGTCCTCGACCCGGTGGATGACATACGTCACCCGACCCTCCGCGTCGACGACCGGTGTGTTGACCGGACTCCAGTAGCGCTCGGCGAAAGCCCTCTCCTCGCCCGTGGGGATGTCGTACCGCTGTAACGCCATGACGTCCGTGCGGCCGGTGGCCACCACCGACTCCAGCGAGCGGCGCAAGTTGGCGACGCCGTCGGCCGAAGGGTCGCCCGGGTTGTCGGGGAACACCTCGAAGATCATCCGCCCGACGATGCTCCGCTCGGTGCGGGTGGCCGCCAGATAGGCGCGGTTGACCTCGACGATCGTGAAGTCGGGGCTGAGGATCAGCAGCGGCGACAGCGTGGCGTCGAAGAGACTCCGGAAGTCCGGGCCGGTCAGTGGCATGGCGGCGCTCACGGGTCCAGACGGTAGCCGTACCCGCGGACGGTGGTGATCCGCGGAGCGGGTGCGGGCAGCCCCGCGAGCTTGCCGCGCAGCCGGTACACGTGCTCGATCACCGTCGCGGTCTGCTGCCAGGCGGCACCCCAGACCTGTTCGAGCAGCTGCTGCGCGGAGAACACCCGCCCGGGCGCCCCGGCCAGCACCTCCAGCAGGGCGTACTCCTTGGGGCGCAACGTCAGCAGCGTGCCGTCGGCGGAGGCCTGGCACGCGCCCGTGTCGACCCGCAACGATCCCACCTGGAGCACATCAGGCATCTCGGGCGGCTGCGAGCGGCGCAGCACAGCCCGGATCCGGGCCACCAGCTCCCGCTGCGAGAACGGCTTGACGAGGTAGTCGTCGGCGCCGATCTCCAGCCCCGCGACCCGGTCGGCCTCCGCGCCCCGCCCGGTCACCACGATGACCGGAAGACGGCTGGTGGAACGCACCGCGCGCAGCAGCTCCAGCCCGCTGCCGTCCGGCAGCCCCAGATCCAGCACGGCCAGATCGACCCGGCCCTCGTACAGCACGGTCTTGCCCGCACGGGCGTCCATGGCCCAGGTGACGGTGAAGCCCTCGCGCTCGAGATAGGAACGGCACATCAGTGCGAAGTCGGGGTCGTCCTCGATCAGAGCGAGGTGCGGACGCATTCCACATCACCGGCCCATCCGCCGCCCGGCGTTGTGTCGCCAATGAGCGGGCGTTGATGCCCCGACCATGTGGCGAAGGTAGAACAGTAAATGCCCACGGTTCAAGGGGGGAGCCGCCAGGGGGAGACCCGGCGCGGGCGTGTGCGGTGCGGGGATGACCAAGTCGCCGCGCGCGCCCGTGCCGGATCTGCTGCCCGCCGTGGGTCCGGCGGTCGCGGGGCCGCACGACGGCATCTGCCTCGCGGCGGCCCCCGCCTACGCTCCCGGCCGGACTCCGTCGCGGTCTTGAGGGCTATGGGTCGTACGTCGTCGACCTGCGCGGCCCGTCCTTCATCGGCTCCACAAGGCCCGGCGCCATGTCGTTCACCAGCACCGCCGCCCCGTCGAAGCGGCCGTGCTTGAGGTCGGTCAGCGCCCGATCGGCCCCGGACAGCGGGTAGGTGTGCGTCGTGGCGTGTACGCCGTGCCGGGCGGCCAGCGCCAGGAACTCCCGCCCGTCCTCCCGGGTGTTGGAGGTGACGCTGCGCAGCTCCTTCTCGTAGAAGAGCTCGCTCTCGTAGCGCAGGGGCGGGATGTCGGTGAGGTGGATCCCGGCGATGGACAGGACGCCGCCGCGATCGAGGGCGCGCAGGGCGACCGGGACCAGGTCGCCGGCCGGCGCGAACAGGATCGCCGCGTCCAGCGGCTCCGGCGGCCGCTCCTGCACGCCGCGCGCCGACGCGGCCCCCAGCTCCAGTGCCAGCCGCTGCGCCGCCGCACCCCGGGTCAGCACATGCACGGTGGCTCCCTCGGCCAGCGCGACCTGCGCGCACAGATGGGCGCTGCCCCCGAAGCCGTACAGTCCGAGCCGCCCGCCCGGTGGCAGCGCCGCGCGCCGCAGTGCGCGGTAGCCGATGATCCCGGCACACAGCAGGGGCGCCGTCGCCGTGTCGTCGAGGCCCTCGGGGAGCCGGTAGGCGAACGCGGCCGGAACGGTCGTGTACTCCGCGTAACCGCCGTCGGCGTCCCAGCCGGTGTACTCGGAGTGCGGGCACAGATTCTCCGCCCCGCGCAGGCAGTACCCGCAGGTGTCGTCCGTCCGCCGCAGCCATGCCACGCCCACCCGGTCCCCGACCGCGAACCCCCGCACCGCCGCCCCGAAACCCGCGACCACGCCGACGACCTCGTGCCCCGGCGTCACCTCCGGCCGGTGCACCGGCAGGTCCCCCTCGGCCACGTGCAGGTCGGTCCGGCACACCCCGCACGCGCGCACCTGCACGAGCAGCTCGTCGTCCCCCGGCACCGGCAGTGGCTCCTCCACGAACCGGAGGGCCCCCTCCTCGACGGGCCCCGGGCGCACCACGGCCCATGCCCGCATGGTTCCGTCCACCATCCCGCGCCCCGTCCACCCGAAGTCCGCCCCCGTACCCCTCCAGTCTGGAACGGAGTCACGCATTCGGCGCGCGATCCGGCCTACGGGTGACTAGCGTGAGAATTCGGACAGCCAACCCACCCCATCCGGACAAGCCAACACACCCGAAAGGGCCGCAGTCATGGCCGTACAACCTGAGGGAACCCCTTGTTGGGCCGATGCGATGTTCAGCGACGTCGAGGGAGCGAAGAGCTTCTACGGTGACGTCCTCGGCTGGACGTTCGGCGAAGAGGCGACGGAATTCGGCAACTACACCCAGGCCTACGTGGACGGCAAGGCGGTCGCCGCCGTCGTACCGCCGATGCCCGGCCAGGAAGAGCAGTCCCAGTGGTGCCTGTATCTCGCGTCGCCGGACGCGGCAGCCACCGCCGGCAAGATCCGTGACAACGGCGGCCAGGTCGTGATGGAGCCGATGCAGGTGGGCGACTTCGGCAGCATGTGTCTGGCGAGCGACCCTGGCGGCGTCGTGTTCGGCGTGTGGCAGGCGGGCACCCACGAGGGGTTCGAGGCGCCGATGGACCAGGTGGGCGCGTTCTGCTGGGCGGAGATCTTCACCCGTGAGCCCGGGAAGTCGGACGCGTTCTTCCCTGCCGTCTTCCCGTACACGTCGCAGCAGATGGACGACGACGCGATGGACTTCCGGGTCTACAACGTCGGAGGCAACCCCGCCCTGGGCCGGATGAAGATGACCGAGGACTTCCCGCCCGAGGTACCGGCGTACATCAACGTCTACTTCGGTGTCGCCGACTGTGACGATGCCGTCGCCAAGGCCACCAAGCTCGGCGCCGTTCTGCGGTTCGGGCCGATGGACAGCCCGTTCGGACGGTTCGCGGCTCTCACCGACCCGCAGGGCGCCAACTTCTCCGTGATCGACACCACGAACACCCAGGGCGAGATGCCGGACCTCACCGACGTCTGACCCGCACCGCGACCCAGGGCCCGGCCCGTGCATGGCATGATCGGCACATGCGTGAACGACTGGTGGCCGCGTGCGACGGGGCTTCGAAGGGAAACCCCGGACCGGCGGGCTGGGCCTGGGTGGTCGCGGACGAAGCCGAGAACCCGACTCGCTGGGAGGCGGGACCGCTCGGCAAGGCGACCAACAACGTCGCCGAACTCACCGCGCTGGAACGCCTGTTGACGGCCATCGACCCGGACGTGCCGCTGGAGATCCGGATGGACTCGCAGTACGCCATGAAGGCCGTCACCACCTGGCTGCCCGGCTGGAAGCGCAACGGCTGGAAGACGTCCGCCGGCAAGCCGGTCGCCAACCAGGACCTCGTCGTCCGCATCGACGAACTCCTCGACGGCCGCAAGGTCGACTTCCGCTACGTCCCCGCCCACCAGGTCGACGGCGACCCGCTCAACGACTTCGCCGACCGGGCCGCCAGCCAGGCCGCGGTGGTCCAGGAACCCGCGGGCAGCGAACTCGGCTCTCCGGTGCCGCCGCCCTCGCCCGACACCCCGTCCTCCGGCGCCCCGCGCCGCAAGGCCGCTGCCTCCCGGCCGCGCAAGGAGGGCAGCTCCTCCCGCACGATCAAGGCGAAGTTCCCGGGACGCTGCATGTGCGGCCGCCCCTACGCGGCCGGCGAGCCGATCGCCAAGAACGCGCAGGGCTGGGGCCACCCGGAGTGCCGTACGGCGGACGCCTGATCATCCGGGAAGCCGACGCGATGGGCCCAGCCCTCATCAGCACTCAACGCAGCAACTGGTCGAGGAAGTCATTGCCGAGGACCCGGTGCGGGTCGAGCCGGTCGAGCGTCTCGACCGCTCGCCCCCACACGTCCGCACCGAACGACGCGGGCACCACCGTGCCCAGCACCTCCTCGTCGCTCCACACGGCCTGGTCGGTGTAGGCCCAGCCCTTGGACCATTCGACCCGGGTTCCGTCGAAGGTCCGCAGCAGGAACCGCTCGATCTCCCGCAGGAACGCCTCGGCGTGCGGGGTGCCGGGCAGCGTGAGGATGTCGAGCCAGACGGCGGTGTCCCGGCCGGGACCGCCGGGCCTGAGCGCCGACAGCAACGGGGTCTGCGCTCCGGCCAGTTCGGCGTCGGCCGGATCGTCGAGACCCGTCACCCGGATCTCGACCGAACCGTTGACCGGATACTTGCCGACGGCCGCGTACGCCATGAGCCGCTCCCGGTAGAAGGCGGTGAACTCGGCGACGACACGCTGGACTTGGTCCCGGGATGTGAGCACCGCATACCCGTTCGCGTTGATCCGCAGCGTGGTCGGCCGGAGATACAGCAGGGTGTTCTTCGACGGACCCCAGATGTCCGCCGACAGTGTCGCCACCAGCCCGAGCGCGGCCACGTCGTACTGCGCGTTGCCGAGCACCGGCGCCAGATACCAGGCCGCATCCGACGTCATCCGCCCGACCAGATCCGCCACCGGCGTCGGCACGTTGTCGGAGAACGGGTAGTTGTACGGCGACGTCACCCGCCGCGAGGTCAGCGGCCTGGTCGGTGACACGCTCCACACCTTGAGCCACGGGAACTCCGTGAACGCGAACCAGATCGCCTCGGCCCGCCCGGACTCCTCCAGGAAGCTCGCGAAGGTCCGTCCGCCCGTCCCCGGAGCCGCGAAGAGCTCAGCGGCCGGGATGTCCGTGCGGCTGACGCAGCGCAGATTGGTGTTGGCGCCCACGCGCAGCACGACCTCGGTGATCAGACCGCGCCCCAGGTGGGTGAGGAGCGCGGCACAGTCCGGCTCGTCCCGCCGATACGTCCGCAGGACGTAGGCGCCGGCGGCTTCGTCCCACACCACCGCCGTCAGCGCCAGCACGAGGTTGCTGAGCGAGCCGTATGTGTGGCCGGGCAGCGCCTGCTCGCCCTCGGCCGGTACGGCGGTACCGTGCGCGTCGATGGCGAGGGCGCCACCGAGGGTGAGATCGCCGGGCGCGGGTGTGGCGGTCACCCCGAGTCCGTGCCCTTCGAGGTACGTGAGCAGAGCCTCCAGCGTGATGCCGGTCCCGGCGCGCACGGAGGTGGGGGAGTCCAGGGCCAGGCCGGTGAGGTGCGGGGCGGTGTCGACCAGCAGGACCCGCGCGTCCGACGGCGTGTCCTCGGTGACCGTGAGCGGGGACCAGCCGTGCGAGGAACCGCGCGCGCGTACCCGCCAGCCGTGCCGCCAGGCCCAGTTGACGACGGCCGCCACCTGCTCCGGGCCGCTCGGGGCACAGGCCCAGAGCCCGTCCGCGGTGATCTCGCCGACCCAGTTGCGGTACGCCGAGCGGTACGGGGCGATGTCCGCCGGGAAGCCCGGCAGTTCGGCGGCCGCGGCCGCCCTGGTGCTCGGTGTCGCGGCCAGCGCGCCGGCGGTGAGCAGGAAACTCCGGCGGGTCCACGGGGCGGGTCGGTCGCCGCCCGGATGCGATGAATGTTCGATCACGGGCTCACGCTAGAGGCGCGTTGACACGTGCATGTTCCCCAGCGATTCCCGTCACTCGTGTGAGTGAACGATTCACAGGAAGCGACCGGAGGAGCCAACTCCGCGTATGCAGGTGACGGATGACAGACTGACGTCATGGACGAGCGCGTATTCGGTAGGTCGGGTCAACAGGCATCCGTCGTCGGTCTCGGCACGTGGCAGCTGGGCGCCGACTGGGGAGACGTCGACGACAAGGATGCCCTGGCGGTGCTGGAGGCGGCGGCCGAGACAGGGGTGACCTTCTTCGACACCGCCGATGTGTACGGCGACGGACGCAGCGAGCAGACCATCGCCGGCTTCCTGCGCGGGCGCCCCGATCTGCACGTCTTCGTCGCGACCAAGATGGGCCGTCGCGTCGACCAGATCCCCGAGAACTACGTCCTGGACAACTTCCGCGCCTGGAACGACCGATCCCGCCGCAACCTCGGCGTCGACCGCATCGACCTGGTGCAACTGCACTGCCCGCCGACGCCCGTCTACTCCTCCGACGAGGTCTTCGACGCCCTGGACACGCTCGTCGCCGAGGAGCGCATCGCCGCGTACGGGGTCAGCGTGGAGACCTGCGCCGAGGCGCTGACCGCCATCGCCCGGCCCAACGTGGCGAGTGTGCAGATCATCCTCAACGCCTTCCGCATGAAGCCACTGGACAAGGTGCTCCCGGCGGCGCGCGAGGCGGGCGTCGGCATCGTCGCCCGGGTTCCGCTGGCCTCGGGTCTGCTCTCCGGCAAGTACACCAAGGACACCGTCTTCGCCGAGAACGACCACCGCACCTTCAACCGGCACGGCGAGTCCTTCGACCAGGGCGAGACCTTCTCGGGCGTCGACTACGAGACGGGTGTGGTGGCCGCGGCCGAGTTCTCCGCCCTCGCCCCGGAGGGGTACGCGCCGGCCCAGCTGGCGCTGCGCTGGATCGTCCAGCAGCCCGGCGTGACCACCGTCATCCCCGGTGCCCGCACGCCCGAGCAGGCCCGCGCCAACGCGGCCGCCGCCAAGCTGCCGGACCTGTCCGCCGAGACGCTCACCGCGATCCGGGACCTCTACGACCGCCGGATCAAGGACCAGGTCGAGAGTCGCTGGTAGTCAGGGAGCCGCAGCCCTGACCGATCGAACCGGCTGAATCTGGGCACTCGGGGTCCGAGACAGAAGCGGGTTCGATCGATCAGGGAGGAACCTTGTCGGTCACGCGAAAGAACGCGGATGCCGATGACTCGGGCCGCGACGAGACCCCCGAGGAGCAGGCCGACCGGAAATGGGGCGAGCTGATCCAGGAGATCCGGGTCGCCCAGACCGGGGTGCAGATCCTGTTCGGTTTTCTCCTCACGGTCGTGTTCACGCCGAGGTTCGTGGACCTGGACGACACGGACCAGAACATCTACATCGTCACCGTCGTCCTGGGCGCCGCCTCCACCGGGGCGCTGGTCGGCCCGGTGACGCTGCACCGGCTCGTGTCGGGCCGGCGGATCAAACCGCAGGCAGTGGAGTGGGCCTCCCGGCTGACTCTCATCGGCCTGTTGCTGCTGCTGGCCACGATGACCGCCGCGCTGCTGCTGATCCTCCGGGTCGCGACGGGCAGCGACGACTATGTGCCGTGGCTCGTCGCCGCAGTCGTGGTGTGGTACGTGATGTGCTGGTTCGGGGTGCCGTGGTGGACGCGGTACCGCCACTCGTCACGGTGAGATCAAGTGCGTCACCCTGGGTGATCAGGAGGCTTCAGTGCGGGCCCCGCGCAGTGCCGCGATGCAGGTGCTGATCGCATGCTGGAGCTCCTCCAGCTGCTGGACCATGTCGTCCTCGTAGAAGTCCTGGGCGTCGACGTCGTCGAAGGTGAGCTCCTCGAACACCTTCGTCGCCCGCTGGAGGCTGCTGTAGAACTTCGTCCGCCGTTCCTGGACGCGGAGTTCGGGGTCGGCCTCGACGGTCTCGGCAACGAGGGACTTCATGGTGTCGTAGGCGTCGGTGGCCCACTCGCCGGAGTCCTCACCGTCGTCCAGCTCGTCGATGAGGGACAGATGCCGCTCGGCCTCCTGGCGTACGTCGGAGGGCGCGTCGAGGGTCTGCCCGGCGGGGGTCTTGATCTGGCCCGACTCGGCGATCTGACGGACGTATCCGATCCGGTCGGCCGCCCTGCTCTCGGTGGCGACGGCCTTCTTCAGGTCGTCGGTGCGCACGACGTCCCGGGCCAACTCGGCCTGGAGTTCCGGGTCTTCGAGGACGCGGTCCAGGAGCGCTTGGCGGGCCGCCCGGGCGGTGGACGGGTCGGCGAGGATCGCGGCGCGCAGCGCGGTGGGGTTCTCCGCGACTTCGAGGGCCTTGGTCGGCCGGATGCCCTCGGCCTCGGCGGCCTCGGTGATGGCGGTGCCGCGCTCCGAGGTGGCGCTGTTGCGGGAGACGTAGTAGCCGAGCCACACGTCCGCGTCCGGCAGCTCGACCTCCTGGCCCGGCGCCAGCGCCTCGAAGTGCGGGACGAGACCGTCGTCGGCGGCCCGGTCCCAGGCCTTGTAGTAGCGCATGACGCGCTCCGCGGAGCATCCGGCGAGCTCGGCGAACTCCTTCGCGGACACCTTCGGCGTCTCCTCCGCGCCCTGTCCGCCGGGCCGTACGCTGCGTGCCACCATCAGGCCGAAGGCCCAGCCTCCGGTCCGCGCATACACCCCGAACTCGCGCGCGTCCCGCGCCACAAGGTCGGACAGGGGCGCGGGGGACGTCTCGGACGGGACGGTCGCCAGGGTCACGGGTGACTCTCCTGAAGGGTGGTGCCGGTGCGGCAGGAACACGTGCGACAGGCAGCCTATATGGGCTCACGGCGATGCCTTTCCCGGCCTCGGGCCGATGTGTTTCGTCTCCCGTTCGCCGGCGGACCCTCGATCGCGCGGGACGGCCGGGAGAGGATGCGGGCATGAGTGTTCGCCCGCTGCCCTTGAGCACCCCCGCCGCCCAGGGCGTCGACGCATCCGGCGTCCACGCCTTCCTCGACGCCCTCGACGCCGCCCCGGACATCGAGCCGCACAGCCTGATGATCATGCGGCACGGCCACCTCGTGGCGTCCGGCTGGTGGGCGCCGTACACCGAAGACCGCCTCCATCTCCTGTACTCGCTCAGCAAGAGCTTCACGGCGGCCGCCGCCGCGCTCGCGGCCGACGCGGGGCTGATCGACTTCGACGCCCCGGTGATCTCGTACTTCCCGGAGTTCGAGGCCGACATCACCGACCCGCGCAGCCGCGCGATGCTCGTACGACACGTGGCGTCCATGGCGAGCGGCCACGAGACCGACACCCTCTACCCAGCCCTCGCCCTCGATCGCGAGAACCTGGTGCGCGGCTTTCTGCTGCTGCCGCCGGACCGCGATCCGGGGACCGTCTTCGCGTACAACCAGCCCACCACGTACACGCTCGGCGAGATCGTGCGGCGCGTCACCGGCCAGTCGCTGACGGAGTATCTCCGGCCCCGGCTGCTGGATCCGCTCGGCATCGGCGAGACGGCCTGGATCAGCGACCGGTCCGGCCGCGAACTGGGCTTCAGCGGTCTGCACGCCACCACCGACGCCGTCGCCCGGCTCGGCCGGCTGTATCTTCAGGGCGGCGTGTGGGAGGGCGAGCGGCTGTTGTCCGAGGCGTGGGTGGCGCAGGCCACGCGTGCGCAGATCTCCAACGCCGACGTCGAGATGAGCGGGATCGACTGGCAGCAGGGTTACGGCTTCCAGTTCTGGATGTCCCGGCACGGGTACCGCGGCGACGGCGCGTTCGGGCAGTACTGCCTGGTGCTGCCGGAGCACGACGTCGTGATCGCGACGACCGCGGCGACCGAGCAGATGCAGAAGTTCCTGAACCTGGTCTGGGACCATCTGCTCCCCGCCTTCGGCCCCGGGCCACTGCCGGGCCACGAGGAGCGCGACTCCGCCCTGACCGAGCGGCTGGCGCGGCTCGCACTGCCGCCGGCCGCTGGGAAACCCGCTCCGCCGGAGCGCGCGGAGGCCTGGTCCGCGGCCGAGTTCACTCCGCACGGCGGTGCCTGCGCGGACCAGCCGACGCTGACCGCCGTGCAGGTCACGGGCGGCCGGAGCCTGACGCTGATCGACGACGGGCAGCCGCTGGAGGTGCGGATCGGGGACGACGGATGGACCGTCACCGAGGGACCCGTCCCCACCGCCGTGAGCGGCGGGTGGAGCGACGCGGACACCCTCGTCGTGGACGTCGCCTTCCTGGAGACGCCGCACCACCTGGTCGTGACGTGCTCGCTCGCCGACGCCACCTTCACCGCGCGGTGGTCCACGCAGCCGCTGCACCGGGGCCCGCTGCGCAGGATGCGCGCACCGCGCGGCTCAGTCTGACGGCACCCGGAAGGTCCGCAGGAAGGTGGCCAGCGCCTCGCGGTTGGCGTCGTCGTCCCAGCCGGCGGCCGGGGTCGTCCAGCGCAGCGAGTAGCCCCGGCTTCCGCCGATGAGGAAGCCGCGGCCGAACGTACGCACGCGCGTGCCGTCGACATCGGCGACCCACTCCATGTCGGCGGCCTCGCGGCCCTGGTACGTCGTCGCGCGGATCTCGCCGATCCGCTGGTAGTCGCCGCCGTCCTGCTGCAACTCGGGCTCGACGTCGTCCCGCCAGACGGCGACCGGATCGGGGCCCACCCGCTCGCTGTAGGTGACGGCCAGCGTGCGCGGGTCGCCGTCCCTGCCGAGCACGACGCGGTAGGCCAGATCGTCCTGGCGGGTGGTCTGAAGCGGCTTCCAGTCCTTGGGGAGGGCGAGGGAGAACCCCTCGGGGGAGTGGTAGCGGCTGAAGCCGGGCGGCAGGGGCGTACCCGTGGGAGAGGGGGACGCGGACGTCGGAGTGGGCGTCGGTGTCGGTGTCGGTGTGGGCGTGGGTGTCGGTGTGGGAGTGGGCGACGGTGTCGCGGACGGAGACGGGGTCTGCCGTCCCGGGGCGGTGGTCGCAGCGGGCGGCCGGGGTGCCGCGCCCGCCTCCGACGTGCCATCGTTGTCGGACAATTGACGGGACACCGCGAGGACGGCGACGGAGACGGTGACGACAGCCAGTGCCGTCCCGGCGACCATGGTGCGCCTGCTCCACCCCGGGCCCGCGTGCAGGGCCGCCGCGTACACCCGGCGCAGCCGGGGCCGCGGCGCCGACGGTGCGACCATCTCGGGATCCTCGCTGAGGACGCGGACCAGCGCCTCGCGGAGCACCGGCCGGGTCAGCCGCTCCCTGGAGTCCTTGCGGAGCAGCCCCTGCACCGCCTGGGTGAGCGGCCCGGCACGCAGGGGTGTGCGCAGCGGAAGCCGGTCGACTCCCTTCAACGTGGTCTCGGGCCGGTCCCGTTCACGGAAGGGCGGGCGGCCCTCGACCATCGTGTAGAGAAGCGCACCCAGCGCCCACAGGTCGGCCGCCGGTCCGATGCGCTCGTCGCGGGCCTGTTCCGGGGAGGCGTACGACGGTGCCGTCACGCGCGGTACGAGGGTCGTGCCGGCCAGACCGAAGCCGGTGACCACGACGGGGCCATGCTCCCGCACGTACACCTGGCCCGGACTCAGCTCGCCGTGTGTGATGCCCTCGCCGTGGGCCGCCTCCAGTACGTCCAGCAGCTCCAGGCCGATCCGCGCCGCCCGCACATAGTTGAACGTGCCCTCCTGCGCGAGGAGTTCCCCCAGCGGAATGCCGTCGATCCAGTCGGTGACGGTCCACAGGGTGCCGTTCTCCTCGATCGCGTCGACGACCGTGGCCACCTTGCCCGGCCGCAGCAGCCCCATGGTCTCGGACATGCGGATCACCCGGGCGGTGGCCCGCCGCACGGTCTCCCCGTCGGAGCCGGCCGGGAGCACCGTCTGGGTGAGGAGGCAGGGCCGCGAGGCCTCGACGTCCTCTCCGTACCAGCACATGCGGTTCGTCTCGCGGTGAAGGACCTCCAGGAGCCGGTACCTTCCGGCGACCAACTCGTGCGTGGAGACGTGCGCCTTGACCATGGTCATCCCTCGCTGAACCCCTGGCTCTCACCTTTCCCACAGGTACGAGGGGTGCGATGGTGAGCGTTCAACGGATCCGCAACTCTGGTGACCTTCTTTCGGCTTGTGACCGAGGTGTGCCGAACTCGCCCCATTTCACGAGCAATTCGACTGGGGCTTGCTCAGCGCAGTCCGAAGCGCTCCGTCCACGCCATCACGTCCCCGGTCGTCGCGTTGCCTCCGCACACCACCAGGCCGAGCCGTGCCCCCTCGCCCACCCGCTCCAGTACCCGGCGGGCGGCCGGCAGCAGACAGCCCGCCGCCGGTTCCGTCCACAGCTTGGCGTGGTCGGCGAGGTCGAGGACGCCCTGCACGGCCTCCCGGTCCGGAACCACGAGCACCTCGGTGACCAGGGCCGACACATGGTCGTACGTCAGCTGGGACACGGACGGGGCGCTGAGCGTGGTGACGATCGACGACAGCGCCACCGGCACCGGCCCGCCGGCGGCCAGCGCCTCGGACATCGCCTGGGCGCCCTCGGTCTCCACGCCCCACACCCGCACGTCGGGCCGGCGGGCCCGCAGTGCCGCCGCGACGCCGGCGATCAGCCCGCCGCCTCCGACACTCACCAGGACGTCGGTCAGCTCTCCGGCGTCGTCCGCGAACTCCAGCCCGACGGTGCCCTGTCCGGCGATCACCACCGGGTCGTCGAACGGGTGGACCAGGGTCAGTCCTTCATCCCTGAGCCGCGTCACCAGCGTGAACGCGCCGTCCATGTCGTCGGTCAGCCGCACCGACGCGCCCGCGTCCTGGGCGATCTCGACGGCACGGGCGGACGCCGAGCGCGGCATGACGACCGTGGCCTTCACATCGAGGGCGGCGGCCATGACCGCGAGCGCGATTCCGTGGTTGCCGCCGCTGACCGCCACGACCCCGGCGGCCCGCTCGGCCGCGCTCAGGGAGAGCAGCTTCGCCGTCGCCCCGCGCGCCTTGAACGACCCGGTGCGCTGGAGGAGTTCCAGCTTCGCGGTGACCGGGGCGCCGAGCAGCGTGGACAGGCCCGGGCTCGGCACGGTGGGGGTGCGGACGACGTGTCCGGTGATGTGTGCGGCCGCGGCCTCGATGTCTGTGAGCCCGATCATGACAGTCCACCCTTCCGGCGCGGGTGAGTGGGTCCGCGTCGCATCGAACCCTGACCCGAGAAGCGGCGCAGGTCAACACGGGATCACAGCTCGCGCCGTACCAGGAAGTCCAGCAGCGACCGCAGCTCGTCGACGGCGCTCCGCCGAAGGCCGGCGTCGCTGAGCGCGACCTCCGCCGCGGCCACGTGACGGCGTGCCTCGGCTAGGGCCACCGACCTGCCGCCGGCCGCCTCGATCAGCGCGGCCGCCTCGGCGGGCTCGCCGTCGGCCTCGAGGAGCGCGGCGAGGCGGCTTGCCTCGGGCAGCGGGGAGTCGAGCGCCGCCAGCACCGGGAACGTCTTCTTCCGCTCCCGCAGATCGCCGTGCACGGGCTTGCCGGTGACCGTGGGATCGCCCCAGATCCCGAGTATGTCGTCGGCGATCTGGAAGGCGATGCCCAGCTGCCGCCCGGCCCGGTCGAGCGCGGCGACCGCCGTGGGCGAGGCCCCGCCGAGCGCGGCGCCGAGCGCGGCCGCACAGCCCAGCAGCGTGCCCGTCTTGTGTTCGGCCATCCGCCGGTACTCGTCCGGCCGGACCCGCCCCGGTCCCGTCCACGGCCGTGCGGCGAACAGCAGGTCGTCCGCCTGTCCGCGCACCAGGTCGCCGAGCGCCGTCGACAACAGACGTACGGTCTGCGGTCCTTGTGACACGGCGGCGAGGGTCTCGACCGCCAGGGCGAACAGTGCGTCGCCGGCGAGGACAGCGGGGCCCGTGCCGTACGCCTTCCACACGGTGGGGCGGCGACGCCGGTCCGTGTCGCCGTCCATGATGTCGTCGTGCAGCAGCGAGAAGGTGTGCACCAGCTCCACCGCCACGGCGCCGGGCACCCCGGCCCGCCCCGGTGCACCCGCCGCCTCGGCGCCGAGCACCGCCAGCGCCTGCCGGACGCCCTTCCCGCCGGACGCGGCGACCGGCGCGCCGCCGACCTCGCACCAGCCGAAGGAGTACGCGGCCATCTCGCCCACCCACGGATGCATCCGCGCGACGGCGTCCCGCAGCGCCGGGCGCACCAGCGCACGGCAGCGGTCGAGGACTTCGGCAGCCGAGGGCGGTGACTGCACCGCCAAGCCGTGCGCCGTCACCGTACGTCCTCCGCGACACCGAACTCCTGCTGCGCCCGAGCCACCATCTCCCGCGCGTGCCGCAGGCCGATCCGCTCCAACGTCCGGTCCAGTTCGGCGAGTTCGGCCGCCGTCTCGGTGCGGTCGCGGCCCAGTTGGGCCAGGGACTTGGCCAGACCGAGCCGGGAGAGGGCCTCCCCGCGGGGTTCGCTCATGGCGCGGAACTCGGCGAGGGCCTCCTCGTAGAGGTCCCGTGCCTCCGGGTAACGCCCGGCGCGGTACAGGACGTTGCCGCGCATCTTGTGGTTGTAGGCGAGCGCGCTCGACAGCTTCATCGCGCGGCACGAGGTCTCCGCCTCGGACAGCAGCCCCAGCGCCCGCTCGACGTCCCCGTCGCGCACGGAGACGATGTCGGCGAGTCCGCGCAGTGCCCAGGCGTTGCCGCGCCGGTCGTCGGCGCCCGCGGCGATCTCGGCCGCCTCCTCGAACATGGCGTACGCGGTGTCGTAGGACCCTGTGTTGCGGTGGATCTGCGCGATTCCCTCCAGCGCCCACACCGTGTGCCGTGCCTCACCGCGCTTGCGGGCCTCGGCCAGCAGCTGCTCGTGCAGCCGGCCGACGGCCTCGTAGTCGCCCTGGATTCGGCCCGTCTCTGCCAGGCCCGCCAGTGAGTACCCGCGGACGACTATGTCGCCGCCGCGCTCGCCGAGTTCGGCCGCGAGTTCGAGGAGCCGCCGGGCCAGGGTGAACGCGCCGCGCTGCCGGGCCAGGGTGCCGCCGCTCCACAGCGCCCAGGCCATCGCCGCGGTGTCCCCGGCCTCCCGGGCCGCGCGGTAACTCGCCTTCCACGCCCGGTCCGCGTCGCCCACGCGGCCCAGTCGGCGCTGGGCCTCGGCGACCGCGAGTCCGGAGCGGGCCACCTCGTCGGGCCGGCCGGCCCGCTCGGCGGCCTTGAGCTGCTCGGTGCCGGCGGCCAGGACGTCGGTGAGCGACGAGTTCACGGAGAGGGTGGTGAGGGCGCCCTGATACTCGGGAGCGAATGCCTTGCCGTACATGGATACCTTTTCCTATACACGGTATGTATACGCTTTGTGTATACATGGTGTGTATAGCGCGCTAAAAGGGAGCCCTGGCCCAGGGGCCAGGGCGTCACCTGGTGTCTTCGTTTGTTGTTGTCGATCAAGACGCCGGAAGGACCGACGGGGTTGCCCGTGAGGCATAGATCACTTCACGGCACTGTTCAGTGCTGCTGTGCCTTCTGCGGCGTCGCCTCACTCGGCCGTACGACGACATGGCCCTGACCCTGGAACATCAGCTGCACCGCTTCCCCGGAGCCGCCGCGCAACATCGACCCGATGGACTGCGAACGGTGCAGCGAGGTCTGTAGACCGGCGGTCCAGCCGACGACCGCGTCCGTGTCGACGTACACCGGATACTGCGGTGAGACCGGGATGATCAGCGGGTTGCCCTCGCACACCAGGCCCAGCCTGCCCTGACCGGTGAAGACGCTGTTGAACAGGCCGCCGCCGGAGATGCCCGCGCCCTTCACGGTCGCGATCCGGTACGCCAGTGAGGCGTCGAAGCACAGCACGTTACGGCCGTTGACGGTGAACTCGTCGCCGGGGTTCACATCGACGACGAAGCAGTTCTGCGCCTCATGCGCGAACCAGGCCTCACCCTGTCCGCGCACCGCCATCAGCGGGAGCCCCTCGCCGGTCACCGCGCGTTTGAGCATCCCGCCCACGCCGCCCTGGCCCTTGCGCTCGAACTGGAGGTTCCCGCGGTAGGCGATCATCGCGCCCTGGCGGGCCAACATCTCGCCGTTCACCGCGTACTTGATGCACTTGGCGTTCTCGACCGTCATGCCCGGCGCTGCGGCGGGCTGGACCATGTGCTCGCTGGAAAACAGATCACCCTTCATACCGGCATCGTGTCCCGGATGCTGCCCTTCCGCCAAGATCGCGGCGGTAACGGGTCGTCCACGGCCTTCGTCAGGTGCCGAAGAGCTGCGTCCAGTACGTGCCCGCCGCGCCGCCGCCCGCGAAGCCGACCCCGATGTGGGTGAACGTGGGCTTGAGGATGTTGGCCCGATGGCCGGGGCTGTTCATCCAGCCCTCCACCACCTCGGCCGGTGAGCGCTGGCCGCAGGCTATGTTCTCGCCGATCGAGCGCCGGGTGGAGCCGGCCGCCGCGGCCCGGTCCCATGGCTGGCTGCCGTCGGGCGACGTGTGCGAGTAGAAGGCGCGGGCGATCATGTCCGCGCTGTGTGCCTGTGCCGCGGTGGTGAGGACCGGGTCGACGGCCAGGGGCGGCAGACCGGCGCCGGCACGCTCCCGGTTGGTGAGGTCGACGACGTCGGTGGCCGTCCGCGCCAGTTCTCCCGGCGTCATCGGCCTCGCCCACAGCGCGGTCCAGTAGGTGTCGCCGGAGCGGCCGCCGGTGACGTACGCCAGACCGGCGTGGGTGAACGCCGGGTCGTGGAGGGTGTGGCGGGGCTGCTCCGAACGCAGGCAGTAGTCGACGAACTCGGCGGGGGTGCGCGGGCCGGAGACCAGATGTTCGCCGACGGTGACATACGTGAATCCGCTCGCGGTGACGCGCTGGTAGACCGACACGCCGTCCCCGCCTTCGACGCCGAGCCGTCCGGCCGCGGCCATGGCGGAGGCGTGGGCCCGCGCCGCCGAGGTCAGTCGTGCGTCGAGGGAGACGGGCGGCGAACCGGCCGCGGTGCGGGCGGAGTTGACCAGGCCGAGGAAGCCGTCGGGGTCGGGGGCGGGGGTGCGTGATGCGGGGGAGGGGATGGAGGGAGGGGCGGGGGAGGGGCGGGGGGCGGCGGGGGGGCCGCGGGGGGGGGGGGGGGGGGGGGGGGGGGGCGGGGGGGGGGGGGGGGGCGGGCGGGGGGGGGGGGGGGGGGGGGGGGGGGGGGGGGGGGGGGGGGGGGGGGGGGGGGGGGGGGGGGGGGGGGGGGGGGGGGGGGGGGGGGGGGGGGGGGGGGGGGGGGGGGGGGGGGGGGGGGTGTGCGGCTCCGGAGTCCAACTGGCCCGCGGCTACCCCGCCGGGCCG
>NZ_JAFFSX010000032.1 GCF_017948485.1 Streptomyces sp. GESEQ-35
CATCCGGTGGGCCCAGTGCACCGCCAGGGTCGTCTTGCCGATCCCCGCCATGCCGCTGATCACCGTGACGGACGAGGGCGTTCCGGTGTCCGGCGCGAGAGTCCGGACCTGCTCGAGTTCGGCCTGGCGCCCGGTGAAAGTCGGCAGATCGGCAGGCAGCTGCGCGGGACCGGCCACCTGCCCGGCAGCCCCGAGCTCACGAGAAGAAAGCCGCTGTTGCGGGCCGGAGCGTTCCGGTAGCAGCGAAGCATCGGCCGCCAGGATCCGGTCGTGCAGATCCCGCAGCGATACGCCGGGCTCGACGCCCAGCTCGGCCACCAGCGTGCCCCGCGTCCTGCGGTACGCCGCCAGCGCCTCGGCCTGCCGCCCGGACCGGTACAACGCGAGCATCAGAAGCCGGCACAACTCCTCACGCAATGGGTACTCACCCGTGAGCGAGATCAGCCGGGGAACCGCCTCACCCAGCTGCCCCAACTCCACCTCGATCTCCAGACAGCTCTCCAGCACCGTCAGCCGCTCCTCGGCCAGCCGCGAGCGCTCCACCTCCGCCAACGGCCCGGGAATCCCCGCCAACGGCACCCCCTCCCACTCCGCCAACCCGGCTCGCAGCAGGTCCGCAGCTGCCGCGAGCTCACCCGCGGCACGCTGCTTTCGCCCCTCGGCAACCCGCTGCTCGAACACGCCCAAGTCCACCGCGCGCTCAGGGACACGCAACAGGTACCCGTCCGCAACCGAGACGAGCACCCGCGGAGACCCGCCGACGCCACGTCCGTCTTCCAGAACCTTGCGTAGTCGCGAGGCGTACGTGCGCAGCACAGACACGGCAGCGGACGGAGGCGCCTCCCCCCAGACAGCGTCAACGAACTCGGCCACCGTGACGGGGCGCCCGCGTCGTAGCAGCAACACTGCCAACACCACGCGTTGCTGCGGCGAGCCCAGGTTCAGTTCACGCTTGCCGCGCCACGCCCGGACCGGCCCCAGTACGGAAAAGTAAAGAGAATCTTCGTTGGATGCGCTCACAAGCCCGATCCGCTCTAAGGTCAATGCCCGTCCGCGGACGCTAGCACGACGACATTTCCGCTTTTCTCAAGACTGTGAGTGGATTCTGGAACGAGACATCGCAGAGATTACAGACCGTGACACGACAATTCAGCCCAGTGACCCCGGGCAGGGGCGCCCCGCCCTCGGCCCGGCGGGGCTTCCTGGCTGTTCAGGTCGAACCACCCGGGGAGTTGACGACGAAATCGGGAGCGGGCCCCCCGCTGGTGCAGCTGCCCCTGGCACAGACTTTTATCGTCCCGCTTGCGGCGGCGCCCGCCGGGCTTGCTGTCGCGGCTACCACCGCCGTGACCATCAGGGCAGTGCCGCCAAGGGCGGTCGCCGCCCGCGTAAGATTCCTGGCTCCGGCCAGGAGTTCCTTTCTGAAATGTAATGCGCCAACGCCTTTTCCGTGCCCGTAACAATCGGCATCCGGTTGAACCACACGCCGCGCGTATCCGTAGTTACTCTCCGGAAGGGCATTCTGGGCCCCCGAACAGAATCGGGCCCCCATCCTGCGGCCATCCCGGATGGGGCGTCCGATCCCTTCCGAAGCTCCTCCGCCCCCTCGTACCATCGGGCGGAGGAGCTTTTTCCACTTCGATAGACGCCCCCCGGCATCACTGCGGGCAGCGGCCGGCCTCCCCTGCTCTGATCCCCGGACAAGGACCACGACCATGGCGTACGACCTCGACTCCGAACTGGCCGCCGCACTGGATGCCATGCCCAAGGGCCCGAACGGCGCCCTGATGGACTGCTCCGACATCCCTGCCGTCCGCGCCCAGGCCGAAGCGGCCGGCGCCCGACTCCCCGTTCCCGATCCGGACCCACGCGTCAAAATCGAAACGCTCAGCATCCCGCCTACCTCGCCAACATCACGCTGGAGATCGGCAGCCTGCTGGCCGTGGTCGACTACCGACTCGGACCAGAAACGCAGGCACCCGGCGCTGCCGAGGACGGCTACCTCGCCTACACCTACCTCCTCAACCACGCAGCCGAGCACGGCATCGACCCCGCGCGGACCGGGCTCGCCGGCGCCAGCCGTGGCGGCGCGCCGGCCACCGCCACCGCCCTCATGATCCGAGACCGCGGCGACCGGCGCCCGCGCCTGCTGTCGCTGAACTACCCGATGCTCGACGACCGCAACGACACCCCCTCCAGCTACGAAATCGTCGACCTCGGTGTCTACGACCGACAGGAGAACGCATACGCCTAGCAAGCAGTCCTGGGCGAGCGTGCCGGCACCAACGACGTGCACCCCTACTGCGCACCTGGCCGCGCCACCGATGTGACCGGTCTGTCCGACACCTTCATCGCAGTCGCCGAATACGACGTCTTCCGCGACGAGAACATCACCTTCGCCCAGCGGCACCGTGGCTGATATCCCCAGCTCCCGCCCCCCCGGACCGTTCGGGGCCTCAGCGCGGCGCCCGCCAGCCCCGGGCGCGGCCCCGGGGAATCACCACGGCGGCGCCCGCCACCAGCAGCACCAGCCCACCGCCCGCGCCCACAATGGCCAGCGCGCGGTGGCGCGGTCCGTTGGGGGCCTTTTCGGGAAGCTGGGCCGCGGCCTGCCGGGGCGCGGCCCCGCGCCCGTCGGTCAGCACCGTCGTCAGCGCCGCGTACGGGTCCAGGCGCGGCGGGTCGTCCGGGTAGCTGCCGACCGTGAGCAGACGCGCCGTCTCGTCCGCCGTCAGCTTCGGGTGCCGGGCCCGGACGAGGGCCGCAGCGTCCGCCACATGCGCTGCGGCCAGCGAGGAGCCAAAGCCGTAGTAGTGCCCCGAGCCACTTGGGCCGACACTGACCACCGCGTCTCCCGGGGCCGTGAGGTCCGCTCCGGTCGTCGGCGGGGCCTGCTCGGGGCGTTTGCCGCCGGGGCCGTAGTCGCCGACGGACAGCACCCCGTCAGCAGAGGCGGGCCAGTACCAGGGGGCCCGCTCGACCGGCTCACCGGTCTTGCTGTCCTTGGGGAGGGCGTCCGGGACGACGGGCGCGACGACCAGGGCGTCGCGCCGGGCCGCGTGCTCGACGGCGGCGGACAGCTCGTCCTTGCCGGTGGCCATGGCGCGTCCGACGTAGATGACATCGGCCCCCTGGTCGGCCGCTGTGCGGATGCCGACGGCCAGTGTCCCGGGCGTCGTCCCGCCCCGGGTGTCGGTGCCGCGCACCGCCAGGATGAGGGCCCTGGGCGCGAGTCCGGCCACGCCCACGCCGTCGGCGGGCGCGGCCGCGATCAACCCTGCCGCGAAGCTGCCATGGCCCACACAGTCCTCGCCCGCGTCGCCGACCGCCTTGACCCGGCCGGAGAGCGCGGGGATGCCGGTGCCGACGCCGGTGTCCATCTGTCGCTGCTGCTGCCGGAGGACGTCGGCGACGGCGCGGCGGCGAACGACGGCGCCGACGGGCGCGGTTCCGAGGAGCTGCTGGCCGAACTCCACGCCATGATCGGCCTGCACGCCGTGAAGCAGGAGGTCACCGACCTGGTCAACCTGCTGTCCGCGACCCGGCAGCGGCAGGCGGCCGGGCTGCCCGTGCCGAAGGTCAGCAACCACCTCGTCTTCTCCGGCCCACCCGGCACCGGCAAGACCACGGTCGCGCGGCTCTACGCCGATCTGCTGCACTCCCTCGGCGTGCTGCCCACGGGCCGGCTCGTGGAGGTGTCCCGCGCCGACCTGGTGGGCCGCTACGTGGGCCATACCGCGCAGCTCACCAAGGAGGTCTTCGACCGCGCCCTGGGCGGCGTGCTGTTCATCGACGAGGCCTACACGCTCACTCCCGAAGGTGCCGGTTCCGACTTCGGCCAGGAGGCCGTGGAGACGCTGCTGAAGCTCATGGAGGACCACCGCGACGAGATCGTCGTCATCGTCGCCGGACACACCGACGAGATGGACCGCTTGCTGGCCTCCAATCCGGGCCTGGCCTCCCGCTTCGCCCGCTCGGTCGCGTTCGAGAACTACTCGACCGACGAGCTGGTCGAGATCACCGGCCGCTACGCCGCGAGCTCGGGCTACGACTGCGCGCCCGGGACCCTGCTGGCGCTCGGCGCCTACCTGGAACAGCTGCCGCGCGACCGCTCGTTCGGCAACGCGCGCACCGCGCGGCAGACGCTGGAGGCGATGATGACCCGACAGGCCCGCCGGATCGGCGCAATCTCCGCGCCCAGCCTGGACGACCTGCGGCTGCTGCTGCCCGACGACCTGCCGCAGCAGGCCCGGCTGACGACGCGCTGACGACGCGCTGACGGCGCGCTGCGGCCAGGGGCGCCGTCTCAGCCGTTCCCCCTCCGGGGCCCGGGCAGCCGTACTCCCGGCGGGCTCGGCTCGCCGGCGGGCGCCATCGGGCCCGCCACCCGCAGGTGGCGGGCCAGGCGGGCCCGATCGGCACCGCGGCGGGTGAGGAGCTTGCGGGCGAGCGCGGCGTGCACCATCTGCCGCGCGGAGGGGGTCAGAGTGCTCAGCACCACCTCGCGCGGCAGCTCGGGGAACCGGTAGCCGCCCTCAGGGCGTTCGCCGGAGTCCGCCTCCCAGGCCAGCAGCCGGACCGCGACCGCCGCGTCGACCTGCGGCAGCAGCAAATCCGGCGGCATGGACTGGATCTCGGCGAGCAGCCCGATATCGAGCCATTCGCCGTCGGCCGCCGCGTAGCGGAGCATCTGCCGTACCGGCTCGGAGAGTTCGGCCAGGCAGGCGTGCACCGCTCCGCGCACTGCGGTCGGCACCCGGGCCGCGGGCCCGGTGCGCCGCTTCGGCGGGAGCTTGAGCAACTCGCCCAGGACGAACGGGCTTCCCGCCGCGCGCCGGTGCAGCCGTACGGCCTCGTCCGCCGTGGTGGCGCCGCCGTGCGCCGCGAGGAGCTCGGTCACGTCCGCCACAGTGAGCGGCTCCAGCGGCAGCCAGATCGTGCCGCGGCGGGCGAGCGCCGACAGCAGCCCGCTGGCGGAGGGGTCGTCAGCCTCGCGCACCGCGCAGACCACCGCGACGCGGGCGTCCGGCAGCGCACCGACGAGCCGCAGCAGCAGGGCGTGGAAGTCCGGGGGTGCCCAGTCGAGGTCGTCGAGGACGCACAGGGTGGGGGTGGGGGCGCGAGTAAGGTCCCGGACGAGCTGCTCCAGTGGGTCTCCTCCGGCGGCTCCCGAGCGGTCCGGCCCCCGGCCGGAGCGCGGCTCCTCTCCCGTGTCCCGGGCGTTCTGCCGCAGGGCGCCCAGGAGTTCGGCGGCGGGGCGCCCGCAGGGCGACTTGCGGTGCGGTCCGACCGCCTCGCCGCCCGCGACGCGGACGACGGCGAAGCCCGCCGCTGCGGCCTTGTCGGCGACGTCCTCCAGCAGCCGGGACTTGCCGGAGCCCGGCTCGCCGGAGACCACCGCCCACCCGGTGTGCCCCGCGGCGGCCGCCGAGAGCAGCGCGGCCAGCTGCGCGGTCTCCTCGGCCCGGCCGACCAGCGGCGCGGCGGCCCTCCGCTCGGCCGCGAGGGGGCCGGCCGGGTAGGGCCCCTGGTCGTCGAGGTACTCGGTCTCGTGCCGCAGGATCGCGGTATGCAGCCTGCCCAGCGCGGGGCTCGGGTCCAGGCCCAGCTCCCTCGCGAGCATCCCCCGGAACCGGTCGTAGCGCCCGAGCGCCTCCACCGACCGGCCCGCGGCGTACAGCGCGCGCATCAGCAGCGCCCACGACGCCTCCCGCAGCGGGGCGCTGAGCGCGAGCTCCTCGGCGACCTCAATGGCGAGCTCCAGATCGCCCTGGCGCAGCAGGATAGTGGCCCGCAGCTCCTTGGCGTCCTGGTGGAGGGCGTCCAGCCGCTCCCGCTCACGTATCGCGAAGGCGTGCTCGGCCGCGTCGCCGAGGGCCTCGCCGCGCCACAGCCCGAGAGCTGCGTCCACCTCTCGCTGCGCGGCCGGGAGCCGGCCCTGTTTCAGGGCGCCCCGCACCCGGCGCAGGGAGTCCTCGAAGGCAGTGGTGTCGCGGGCCTCGGGGGGCACCTTCAGGGAATAGCCGGCCGGCCCGGCCACCAGCACGCTGGGGCGGCCCCGCCGGTCCGGGTCGAGGACCGCACGGAGCCTGCTGACGTGGGCCCGCACGGAGGACAGTGCGCCGGACGGCTGGTGGTCGTGCCACAACGATCGGCACAGCTCACTGACAGGAACGGGCCTGCCGTCCTCGATGAGCAGCCGGGTCAGCAGCACTCTGCGCTGCCGCGGCCCCAGGTCCAGTAGGACGCCGTCGCGCTGGACCTGGACGGGCCCCAGCAGCCGGTACCACGTGTGGCGGCCTTCGGCGGTCGAGTTCACTGGGTTCCCCCCTTCACGGGAGCGGTTCGCGCACAGGTCCCGTTCCCGCTCGCGGCCCGGCCAGAGATGGGCTGGCCAGAGATGGGCCGGCGATGCACGGACGCGCACGTGAGGCGACGGCGCCGGCCCGTGACGGCTGGTCGCCGCTCATACTTCTGCGGCCTTCGCGGCGGGCGCAATCGTGGAGCACCACGGGATGCACCACGAGAGGAGCGGCGCGGCCACCGCGAACGGTCTGCCGATTGAACTGTCCGCACCGTGGACCCGTTGTCCCACCGAAGGCTCGGGCGCTCCGAGGCCCCGGGCGCGGGACGGTATGCGGCTCGCCACGAGGACAGCATCAGGAGGAAGGGATGTTCGGAGAACTTCTCGAACGTGACGCCGTACAGGCATTGATCGCGTCTGAGACGGACCGCGTCCTCACCGGCGTCAGCCACCTCGTCCTGGTGCGCGGCGCCACCGGCACCGGCAGGACCGCGGTACTGGAGGCCGCCGCCGCGCACGCGGCGCACCGCGGACTGCGCGTGCGCCATGTGCGCTGCTCCCGGGAGGACATGACCGTCCCGTTCGCCGCGATCCGCCCCCTCCTCGAAGACGCCGACGTCGGCGCGGACGACTCCGAGGACGGGGACGGATACGCGGAAGGGTACGGCGACGCCGGGCACGACCCGAGGGGCGGGGGCAGCGCCGCGCGGCTGTGGCGCCGACTGCGCGCGCGGGCCGCGGCACACCCGCTGATGATCGGCGTGGACGACGTCCACCTCGCCGACGCCGCCTCGCGCCGCTGGGTCGTCGACGTGGCCCGCTACCTCGACGGGATGCCCGTCCTGCTGGTCGTCACCGAGCGCAGTCAGTACGATCTCTCGCCCCAACCCGTCGGGCTGGCCCACGCGTTGTCGCCGTCCCTGGTGCGCGCCCACACCCTGGCCCCGCTCTCCGACGACGCCTCGGCCGCGCTGGTCCGCGCCGCCGTCCCAGCGGCTCCGGAGCGGTGGACGGCGGAGTGCGTACGGGCCGGTGCGGGCAATCCCCTGCTGCTGCGCGCGCTGCTGGACGACCTGGGCCAGACCCCGCCCGGCTCCGTGCCGCAGACCTGCGCGGCGCTCTACCCCGGCGCTTTCCCGGCGGCGGTCGCCTGGTGGCTGGACAGCGCGGGGACCACGACCGCCGAACTGGCCCGGACCCTCGCGGTCCTGGAGCGCACCGGCCCCGAGTGCGCTGTGGACGGACCGGCCGAACTCCTCGCCGAGGCGTCCCGGTCCGACCCTGCCCGCACGGGAGGCTGGCTCACGGCGATGCACCGGCTCGGTCTTCTGCGCCCCGACGACGCGGGCCATGTGCGCTATGCGCATCCCCTGCTGCGCGACGCCGTCCTCGCGGGCTGGCCCACCAGAGCCAGGGCGATGGCCGGGCGGGCAGTAGCCGAGGCGATGCTGCGCCGCGGCGACCGTGCCGAGGCCATCGCCCGGCAGCTGCTGGGCGTGGAGGCCGTGGGAGAGTCCTGGGTGCTCCGCGTGCTGCGGGACGCCGTGGCCGACGCCGTCCGCGAGGACCGGCACGACGACGCCCGTCGGTATCTGCGCCGGGCCCTGCGCGAGCCGCTCTCCGACGAGCAGCGGCAGCCGCTGATGACGGAGCTGGGCTCGCTGGAGCATGTCTGCGCCGATTCGCCCGCGGGCGTGCGGCGTCTGACCGAGGCTCAGCACTTCCCGGCCGAGCCCCGCGACCAGGTACGTACCGCGCTCGCCCTGGGCGCCGCGCTGGCCCAGCGGGGCGAGGTGCAGCAGGCCGTGCGCGTCCTGCGCAGGACCGAGCGGGAGCTGGCCGCAGACCCGCTGCTCGTCCGCACCCTGCGGACCGCCGCGGTCCTGTTGTCCGAACGGGACCAGGACGCACACCTGGAGGCGTACCGGCAGCTGCGCGAGACGGCCGGGGACGACCCCGAAGCGGTCGGCCGGGCGGGCCGGGCGGTGCTGGTCCTGTCCGAGGCCAGGTCCGGCAGGATCTCGGCCGCCGGGGCGACGGCACAGCTGCGGCAGCTGCTGGCCGGACCCGTCGACGCGCTGGAGGAGCCCTTCCTCCTGGGCACAGCCGCCACCGTCGCCCTGTGGGCCGACGAGTTGGAGGAGGCGGAATCGCTCGTGGAACGCGGACTGGCGGGGCAGTCCGCAGTCCTGCTGCACCCGGTGCGCCAGACCCTGCTCGACATCCGCGCGGACCTGGTTGCCGCCCGCGGCGAGCACGCCGGGCTCCTCGCCGGCTGTACGGAGCGGCCGTCTCCGGAGCAGCTGCCTCCAGCACAACCGTCCCCGGCGCTGCCGACCCCGGCCCGCCGCGCGGAGCCGGCCCACGCCGCGGCGCGGGTGCTGCGCGCCCTGGTCGAGACCGGCCGCCTCACCGAGGCGCGGCAGCTCGCGGAGCGCTTCACACCGGACCCGGCGCTGGACTCGGCGGAGATCGGCCGCTTCCTCTACGCCCGGGGAACGCTGCGGTCCGCACTGGGGGATGTTGCGGGCGCGCTCCACGACTTCCTGGAGTGCGGCCGACGGCACACGGCGCGCGACGCGGTCAACCCGGCCCTCTCCCCCTGGCGGACGGCCGCGGCGGAATGCCTTCTGTCGCTGGGCGACCAGCCGCGCGCTGTGGCACTGGCGCACGAGGAGGTACGGCTGGCCCGGGTGTGGAACACCCCGCGCACGCTCGGACGTGCCATGCGCTGCCTCGCCTCGACGGCCTCCGGGAAGCGCGCCCTGGCCTTCGCCGACGAGTCAGTGGAGCTGCTCCGGCTCTCCCCCGACCGCGGCGATCTGGTCGCCGCGCTGCTCGACCGGGGGCACCGGCTCACCCGCGCAGGACAGCGGAACCTGGCGCGGCAGTCCCTCCACGAGGCCGCCGAACAGGCCGAGCGCCTCGGGGCCGACCGCCTGCGCCTCGCCGCCGAGACGGCGCTGCGCGCGGTGGGCGCCCGCCGTATCACCATGGCGCTCACCGGCTCCGCCTCGCTCACGCTCAGCGAGCGCCGCATCGCGGAACTGGCGGCCGGCGGCCGGACCAACACCGAGATCTCCAACGTCCTCAGCGTGGCCCGGCGCACCGTCGAGACCCACCTCACCAGCACCTACCGCAAACTCGGCATCCAGGGCCGGGGCGAGCTGCAGGCGGCACTGAGTACCACGGTCCACCCCGCTTAGGGCATTTCCGGCAGAGCGTGTGCCCACCGGCCGGCCGAGCTCAAGACCCGCGTCGAGGCCCTGCTGGGGCACCCTCTCGCGAAGGTCCTGACCACCATGCCCGGGCCCGCGGTCAGGACCGGCGCCCACATCCCGGCCGAGGCCACAGACCTGACGGGCAGGAGGCTGATACACGCGCATCCACGCCACGCCACCGCGCCGGGACCCGTGCGACCCCGGGAGTGAAAGCGCAGGTCAGCAGCGTAGACGCCGAGGTACATCCGGTTCCGGTACCGCGCCACGCCACCTTCCGACGACCGGTCCGCAGCTCCGTCTGTCAAACGCGCGTCAATCCGGTGTGGAACCCCTCTCGCGAGACTCCCCGGAACGGGGCGGCCAGGCCCCGGACCTGAACTTGCACCAGGCTGTGAAACGGGGTAGGAATCGTGAACTGGACCATAATGGGCTCCTTCTCGACGGCGACGAGCGACCGGGAACGCGCGATGCGCGCACTCTACGAAGAGCAGGCCGGCCCGCTGTACACCTACGCAGTACGGCTCCTGGGAGGCGACCAGCACCGCGCCGAGGACGTCGTGCAAGAAGCGCTGCTGCGCTGCTGGCGCACCCAGGATCTGGCCTCCGACCGCCCCCTGCGGCCGTGGCTGTTCCGGGTGGTCCGCAACCTCGTCATCGACGAGTACCGACTGCGCACGGCCCGCCCCCGGGAGGTGGACGGCAACGGCTGGCTCGAAGACCTCCTCACCAGCACCGACGATGTGGAACAGGTCCTCTCCCAGATGGTCCTCGGGGAAGCCTTCCAGCACCTGTCGACCCGCCACAGGGAAGCCCTCTACGAGACCTTCTTCACCGGCCGGTCCATGCGCGAAGCCGGACAGGTACTCGGCGTTCCCTCCGGCACGGTCAAGTCACGCGTCCATCACGCGATCCGCGCCCTTCGCCTGGCCATGGGCGTCAGCACAGACACCCCTGACGATGCGAATACGGACGCGGACACCGGCCACCGGACGGGCGTGAAGCCCGCAGTGACGTATCCGTCGGCGGCATGACGCCCGGTGAGGTACGGGCGACGGGCCGCCGTATGCCCGTCCGTCGCCCTTACCTCACCCGGACGCCCGCATCGGCCATACCATGTGCGCGGACATCACTGACCAGTCGGCATGGATGTTTGACGTTGCGGAGCGATAGAGGTCGAGGATGCAGCCGCCCATTGTTTCGTTGATGCTTGCCTTGAGCTCCGCTGCGTCAGCTTCACTCGGGCACGCCGCCGGCAGGACGCTCTTCAGCCAGCCGGGTTCACCGGGTGAACCCGCCTTGGCCGGCTCGGCAGGCTCGCTGGCGACGAAGGCTGCCATCCACTCCTCGCCACAGCCGGGCGTCCGCCACACCTGCGCCATCTGGTGCCAGGCATAGGCGGGGTGGACCACCTCAGGGTAGGCACGCCACCTCGCACATAGTCAGTTGCCTGTAGGCGAGTGGGGTATGGGCAAGTCGCTCCTCGATCCGATGCCTTTGAGCCTGGTCGGTGTTCCGGCTGGATCGAACGAGTGGTGGAAGGTGAAGGCGTACGGTGCGTAGCCGTGGTCGTGGAGGTGTTCCAGTCTGGTCACGCCGTCCTGCCAGGTGGGTATCGTGTCGTCGGTGACCCACCAGAACACGTAACCCGGGTGTCCCGTTCTCTCGAACCAGTCGTAACGCCTGCTGAGCGCCGCGCGGTGCGGACCGGTGTAGATGGAGTCGAAGGCGGATCGTAGGTCGGTCCAGAGTGAGAGGGTCGCTATCAGGGCGGTGGTTTCCACAGTGCGGCCTTTCCCGTACCAGGGCGGAACAGCAAACTCTCCCCATTCACCCCAGTCCCAGTCGAACAGTGTGCCCCGGTTGTGGTCTGCCGCTTCAGCCTGAGCGATATATCCGGGGTGCTGGCCGATCCCCCGGTAAACGGCCTCACCGCTTTCGTGGAACTCCCGCGTAAGACGTGCGGGATCGGTGAGGGGTGACTTGAGGACGCCGAACGTGTACAGAGCAAGATGGGGCATGTGTCTCTCCCTGGCTGAGGGGCCCGGTGTGGAAGTCCCTGACGGTCTCGCTGTCTGGGTGCGGACTCGCTGCGGTGGGCTTGCGCGTGAGGGGCGGGGAGCTGTGGGCGTGGTCCGGGTGACATGAACGAACACGTCACCAGCCCCAAACGGGGATGCGGTGCGCTGATCAGCGCCGGTCGGCTCCGGGGGCGAGCAGGCTGGTGAGCTCGCGCATCGCCGCGGGGAGGCGTGACGTACCGCTTCACGTTGTCCGGCTTCTTGTGCCTCGACTGGGCCATAAGCTCCCGCAGGCCGACGCCCTGTTCGCCGAGGTGTGTCAGTCCGGGGTGCCGGTGTTCGTGCAGGTCCTGCCCGGTGCTTACCGTGCCGCTGACGCAGGTCGCCGCGTCGAGGGCGGCGCGGGCCCGGCCGTAGGAAAGCCGGGCGGGACGCAGCAATGCGTCCCGGTTGGGCGACCAGGCTCGCTAGGAAACGGGTGTAGTCAGCACCGAGGAGTCGCCGTTGCTCCAAATTCCTCGGATTTGACGCCTGGTGATTTTCCAGCCTGCGTCCGTGCGTCGGAGGGTGTCGATATACGTGCCGCCGAGGATGTACCGTCCGCTGCCGGTCGCTTCTGCGCGCACGTGCTGGGCGATGAAGGTGGCGTGGGTGGTGGCGATGTCGCCGTCGACGGTGACGCGGAGGTTGCCCACGAGGTGCTGGGTGGCGTCAAGGGGCTCAAGGAACGCCTTAGTTCCCGCGATGATCGCCTCACGGCCGGCGACCTTGGCGTTGACGTAGTCGCCTTCGGCTTCCGGGGCATAGCAGGTCACGAACAGGTCCCAGTCGCGGGCATCCATGGCGTGCGCGACGGTGTAGACCATCTCGGTGATGGCGGACTTGTCCAACAGCTCTTGAACGGAACGGGATTCTGCGGAAATCGTCATGCCGGGTTACTCCTTGGAGTAAGCGCGCGTCGACGCTCTGCGGCGGCAGCTTGAGGCCGACCGTCAGGCTTCTTGGTGAATTGGATCGGCAATGTCAGGGAAATGGGGTGAGCCCTATCCGTCTACGCGCTCCAGCACGACGACGGGGACCTGCCTCCCCGCAGTTGCCTCGAACTCGGCGAACTTCGGGACGAGCGCCACCTCTTTCGCCCAGATCTGTTCGCGCTCTTCTCCCTGCGCGAGCCGGGCTACGGCCGACACGGTCTCCGTGCCCACCTCGATGGTGACCCGCGGGTTCGCCATGAGATTGCGGTACCACGCCGGATCACGCGGACTGCCACCGTGGGTTCCGAAGACGGCCCAGCCGTTGTCGACCGGCTGGAAGAACAACGGGTTGATCCGCTCGCGCCCGCTCTTGGCCCCGATGTTGTGCACCAGGATGAGCGGCATGCCTTGCTCGTCGAAACCGGGCATCCAGGGCGGGACGGGGCGAGAAGCGGCCCACTCCTCCTCGCTGCTCCAGGACACGTACCCGGCATTCGCCCGGAACTCGGCGATGATCCGCTCGTTCCAGGTGTTGACGTCAGGCGCCGTGGCATCGTTCGCGCTGGTCGTGGACGGGTCGGACATGGCATCCCTTTCGCTATCCGGAGCACGTGCTCCTCAAAGTAACATACGAGGAGCGCGTGCTCCGGATAAGCGGGGTAGGCTCGGCCCTATGGCAGCGACTGAACTGGAAGACACCACCAGGCGCCGCGCGCCGCGCGTGGACGCGATCCGCAACCGGGAAGCGATCATCGAGGCCGCCTCCGAAGTCCTGGCCGCACAGGGCACCGCGGTGGACGTGCGTGAGATCGCCAGCCGCAGCGGAGTGGGCATGGGCACCCTCTACCGGCACTTCCCCAAGAAGGAAGATCTCATCCAGACGGTCCTGCGCAGGGACTTCTCCAAATGGGCGGACTCCGCACGCCAGGCGGCCATCGACGCCCAAGACCCCTGGACGGCCTTGACCGACTTCTACCAGCAAGCCCTGACCGGCTACGCGCGCCACAGTGCGATCATGGAGAACTTCGCACTGACCTGGTCAGTCCCCGACCTGGAAGGCATCCAGCAGCTTCGCCTCGTCATCGAGGAACTGTGTGCCCGCGCCACGGGCGCGCTGCGCCCCGGAGTGACCACCGACGACCTACTGCTCCTGCTGCTCTCCCTGGGACACGCCGTGCAGGTCACCGACGAGTGCCGCCCGCACATGTGGAACAGGCTGCTGCACATCTCCCTTTCTGGGCTGCGTGCCGACCACCGCGAACCACTTCCCGCCGAGGCGGCACCGGACACCCACAGCTCGAACCCGGACCGGACACACCGAAACAGCGGCCCCGTCGTTACGTAAAACAGTCAAGCTGTCGCAGTGCGTCTGTGTTGCAGTTGTCAGCGTCGTCCTCGTTCGAACTTCGCCTTGCTGGCGACGCCCGGTGGGCCGGACCCCGCCAACGTCCCCTCATGGCTCCCCTCTGCGTCAAGCCGTCGAGGAAGCTGCTGTCCAATCCTTATCGTCGGCAGGTTCGGGAAGTCCTCGTTGGCGTCGGCGTACACCAGCTCAGGGGTGAGCAGGGCCACCATTCCGGGCAGGGCCCGGAAGACCGCCGCATAGTCGATCTGCGGTTTCCTCATGTCCCGCCTGCCTCGGCGCCGACCGTCAGTGAGCTGTTCCACGATAGGAGCGAACCCACGACGGGGCCTTGGCGCTACTCCCTCCGGGGGGTACGAGACGGGCGACCCGAGCCGCCTGATGCTGCGTCCCTGTACGGGCCACCGGATCTGCTACAGCAGGAACTGCGGACTCCCACCCTCCAGGTCCCGGACACGACGGAGAACCATGACCGCCGACGGTACGACCCCGAACACCGGCCCGCAGGTCGGCGTCGCCGCGCTTCTGCGTCGCCCCAAGCTGTGGCTGATCCCCACGATCCTCACGGGGCTGCTCGCCCTGCTGCTGCCCCTGCTCTACATGGGCGGCGTCGTCGATCCGCAGGGCGACCTGCACCGCCTGCCCATCGCCCTCGTCAACTCCGACAAGGGCAAACCGCCGCCCGGCCAGCGGCAGAACCTGGGCGCACAGATCAGCGAGGCCATCACGGCCGACACCGCCGACGACACGGCCGAGTGGCGCACGCTCACCCGGGCGCAGGCCCAGGACGAACTGGACTCCGGCAAGGTCTACGGCGCCCTGGTCATCCCCGCGGGGTTCACGGACTCGGTCGCCGCGCTCACCACCACGAGCGCCACCGCCCGCCCGAGCATGACGGTGCTCACCAACCCCGGCAAGGGCAGCCTCGGTTCCTCCCTCGCGAGCAAGATCACCACTACGGCGGCCGGACAGGCCTCCCTGAGCATCGGCAAGCAGCTGACGGCGGCCGCCAAGGGCGCGGACGCCACGCAGAAGCTGCTGCTCGCAGACCCGGTCGCCGTCGTAACCGAGGTCGGTCACCTCCTCGGCGACCACAGCGGTCTCGGTCTGAGCGCCTTCTACTACACCCTGCTGCTCGTCCTCGCCGGCTTCCTGGGCTCCAACGTCATCAGCAACGGCGTCGACACCGCGCTGGGCTACGCCGACAACGAGATCGGCCCCTGGCACACCCGACTGCCCACGGTGCCGATCGACCGCACCCACACCCTGCTGCTGAAGATGGCCATGACAGCCGGCATCACCCTCATCAGCGTCTCCCTCGTGCTGCTCGCCACCGTCACCGTTCTGGGTATGGACGCGACCCACATCCCGCTGCTGTGGATCTACTCCTACTGCGCGTCCCTCGCCGTCGGCATCGGCGTCCAGGCCATCAACGCCGCGTTCGGCGGCATCGGCCAGCTGGTGTCCATGTTCGTGTTCATCGTCCTGGGACTGCCGTCCTCCGGCGCCACCGTCCCCCTCCAGGCGGTCCCGGACTTCTACCGCTTCCTGTCCCACTTCGAGCCCATGCGCCAGCTCAGCGACGGCGTCCGCGCGATCCTCTACTTCGAGGCACGCGGCGACGCCGGCCTCACCCGCTCCTGGATCATGATCGCTATCGGCGCGGGCATCGCCCTGCTCTTCGGGTTCACGATGACCTCGTACTACGACCGCAAGGGCCACAAGCGCCTTACCCCGCAGCCCGCTTGAGGCAGGGGACCGCAGTGATGGCGATGTGCGGTCAGCCGCTCCCGGGTGTCGGCGCTCACGCCGAAGGGCGGTGTGAACCTGTGGCGAGCAGCCCGTTGATCACGAGCGTCGCCAGTGCTTCGGCCGTGGCCGTGAGCTGTTCCGGCGAAGCGGCCTCGGGCCGCCCCAGGCGTCGCGCCAGGGGCACCTCCACCATTCCCGAGATGGGCGCGATGATGACGAAGAACAGCACGTCCATCGGGACGGGCGCCATGCGCCCGGAGGCCACGAGCCGATCGATGATGGCCTCAATGGCCTGCACGGTCGGGGCGATGTAGGTCTCGTACAGGTAGTCCAATCGCTCGGTGTCCAGGGTGAATTCGTTGACGAAGATCCGCCCCATCCGTGGCTCGTCCGCCGCGGTCCGGTAGAAGCCGGTGATGAACTGCCGCAGCTGCTCGGCATCGTCGAGTGCGGGGTCCACCTGCGGCAGACGCGCCAACTGCGACCCCAGCGCCTGGTCCACCACCGCACGCCAGAAGGCCGCCTTCGATCCGTACCGGTCGTTGATGAAGTTGTGGCTGACACCCAGGCGGCGAGCCAGCTCGCGCGCGGAGGCATGGTCGTAGCCCAGCTCCGCGAAGGCTTCGAGCCCGCGCAGCAGGATGCTCTCCTCCTCGGGCACCGCGGGAGTGCCCGCACCAGGGCGCCCCGGCCGTCGTACGGAATCGCCTCGTACTCCCACCACTGCCTCCGTCGCTGCGCCCCCTCCCTGCGGCGCGGACTGCCCGCGACCGTCCTGGGGACCGAACACAGCTTACTTGACACCCGTCAGATTGAAGTTAATCTGACAGATGTCAGATGACGCGCGATCTGGCATCACAGCGCGGCTGAGCTCCCGCCGCGCACCCCCGAACCACCCATCCCCCTGTCCCACTTCTTCTGGAGTTCGCCATGCCCCGAACCCCCGCCGACGCACCTGCCGGCGCGGCCGTCACGCCCCTTGCGGCCGTCGACGCACCGCCCCGCCACCGCTGGTGGATCCTTGCCGTCATCGGCCTGGCCCAGCTCATGGTGGTGTTGGACAGCACGATCGTGAACATCGCCCTTCCGTCGGCCCAGCAGGATCTCGGGTTCTCCGACGGAGACCGGCAGTGGGTCGTCACCGCCTATGCGCTCGCCTTCGGCAGTCTGCTGCTGCTCGGCGGTCGCATAGCCGACCTGTTCGGCCGCAAGATCACCTTCCTGGCCGGCCTGGTCGGCTTCGCCGGGGCCTCCGCCCTGGGAGGCGCCGCCGGCAGCTTCGAAGTGCTCATCGTCGCTCGCGCCGCCCAGGGCCTGTTCGGCGCACTGCTCGCCCCGGCCGCGCTGTCCCTGCTGACCACGACCTTCACCGACGCCAAGGAACGTGCCAAGGCCTTCGGCGTCTACGGCGCCATCGCCGGGGCCGGCGGCGCCATCGGCCTGCTGCTCGGCGGTGTGCTGACCGAGCACCTCGACTGGCGCTGGACCCTCTACGTCAACCTGGCCTTCGCCGCCGTCGCCTTCCTCGGCGGTGTGCTTCTGCTCCAGCGCGCCACCCGCGACAAGAGCGCGACCATCGACATCCCCGGCGCCGTCCTCGTCTCCGGCGGCCTGTTCTGCCTGGTCTACGGCTTCGCCGGCGCCGAGAGCCACGACTGGAGCTCCCCGGCCACCTGGGGCTTCCTGCTCGCCGGCGCCGTCCTGCTGGCCGCGTTCACCTGGTGGCAGACCCGCTCCGCGCACCCCCTGCTGCCGCTGCGCGTCCTGCTCGACCGGAACCGCGGCGCCTCGTTCGTCTCCGTCCTGATCATCGGCGCCGGCATGTTCGGTGTCTTCCTCTTCCTCACCTACTACCTCCAGCAGAGCCTGGGCTACTCCCCGATCAGGACCGGGCTGGCGTTCCTGCCGATGGTCGGTGCGCTGATGCTCACCTCGACCCTCGCCTCCACCGTGCTCATCCCCCGCATCGGCCCCAAGGCGGTCGTGCCGCTGGGCATGGGCCTCGCCGCGGCCGGCATGGCCTGGCTCACCGGCCTCGGCCTCAGCAGCGGCTACGCCACCGACATCCTCCCGCCGCTGGTCGTGGCGGGACTCGGCCTCGGCCTGGTGATGGCCCCGGCGATGAGCCTGGCCACGGAGGGCGTCAGCGCCGAGGACGCGGGGGTCGCCTCAGCGGCCGTCAACACCATGCAGCAGGTCGGCGGCTCCCTCGGTACCGCCCTGCTCAACACCCTCTCCACCAGCGCCGTCACCGACTACCTGACCGGCCGGAACCCCAAGGACCCGGCTGTCGTCGCCCAGGCCGGTCTGGAGGGCTACTCCACCGCCTACTGGTGGTCGGCCGCCTTCTTCGCCGCCGGACTGGTCATCAGCGTGATCCTCTACCGGCGCGGCGTGCCGGCCCAGGATCCCGGCGCGGCACCCGTGGTCCACATGTGACCACCCGGCCGGGGGCACAACCGCCCCGACCGTCCGAGCTGTTCCCGGAGCCAAGCGCCTCCGGCAACAGCTGTCTAGGCCGCCGCGGCCTCCGTCACATCGCCGGACTCGAACTGTGTCCGGTACAGCTCCGCGTACCGTCCGCCCGCCGCCAGCAGTTCCACGTGCGTGCCCCGTTCCACGATGCGCCCCGCCTCGACGACGAGGATCAGGTCCGCCGCCCGCACCGTGGACAGGCGGTGGGCGATGACGATCGCGGTTCTGCCCTCCAGGGCCTCCGTCAGCGCTTCCTGGACGGCCGCCTCGGAGGTGTTGTCCAGGTGGGCGGTGGCCTCGTCGAGGATGACGACGCGTTGGCGGGCGAGGAGGAGCCGGGCGATGGTCATGCGCTGGCGTTCGCCTCCGGAGAGTCGGTAGCCGCGCTCGCCGACGACTGTGTCGAGGCCGTCGGGCAGGGACCGTACGAGATCCGCCAGGCGGGCGCGGTGCAGTGCGTCCCACAGTTCGTCCTCGGTGGCCGTGGGAGCGGCGAGGAGCAGGTTGGCGCGCACGGTGTCGTGGAAGAGGTGACCGTCCTGCGTGACCATGCCGAGGGTGCCCCGCAGGGAACCGGCGCTCAGGTCGCGGACGTCGACGCCGCCGATGCGTACGGCGCCCTCGTCGACGTCGTACAGCCGCGGCAGCAGCTGGGCGATCGTGGACTTTCCGGCGCCGGACGAGCCGACGAGGGCTACGGTCTGGCCGGGTTCGGCGCGGAAGGAGATGCCGTGCAGGACCTGGTCGCCGCCGCGGGTGTCGAGGGAGGCGACCTCCTCCAGGGAGGCCAGGGAGACCTTGTCGGCGGAGGGATAGCCGAAGCGGACGTTGTCGAAGGCGACGGAGGCCGGGCCGTCGGGTACCTGTCGTGCGTCCGGCTTGTCCTCGATCAGCGGCTTCAGGTCGAGCACTTCGAAGACCCGCTCGAAGCTGACGAGGGCACTCATCACCTCGACGCGGGCTCCCGCCAGTGCGGTGAGCGGTGCGTACAGGCGGGTCAGCAGCAGCGCCAGTGCGACGACAGCGCCCGGCTCCAGGGTGCCGCGCAGGGCGAACCAGCCGCCGAGGCCGTAGACCAGGGCCAGTGCGAGGGCCGACACCAGGGTCAGGGCGGTGATGAACGCCGACTGCGCGGTGGCCGTCCGTACGCCGATGTCCCGGACGCGGCGGGCGCGGGCGGCGAACTCCTCGGACTCCTCCTCCGGGCGGCCGAAGAGCTTGATCAGGGTGGCGCCGGGCGCCGAGAAGCGCTCGGTCATCCGAGTGCCCATCGCGGCGTTGAGCGTCGCCGCCTCGCGTTGCATCTTGGCCATGCGGCTGCCCATCCGCCGCGCGGGGATCACGAACACGGGGAGGAGGGCCAGCGCCAGCAGCGTGATCTGCCAGGAGAGGGTGAGCATGACGGCCAGCGTGAGCACCAGGGTGACGAGGTTGCTGACCACTCCGGACAGGGTGTTGCTGAACGCCCGCTGCGCGCCGATCACGTCGTTGTTGAGACGGCTGACGAGCGCCCCCGTGCGAGTGCGGGTGAAGAACGCGACCGGCATGCGCTGCACATGGTCGAAGACAGCCGTCCGCAGATCGAGGATGAGCCCCTCCCCGAGCGTCGCCGACAGCCGCCGGCCGAGGATGCCGAGTGCCGCCTCGACGACCGCGATGAGAGCGATCAGCAGGGCGAGACGTACGACGGTCCCCTCCTCGCCGCCCGTCACGATCGCGTCCACGACGCGGCCGGCCAGGACGGGTGTGGCGACGGCGAGGAGGGCCGTCGCCACCCCGAGCGCCACGAAGCGCGCGATGCGTGCACGGTGCGGGCGGGCGAACACGCCGATACGGCGCAACGTTGCGCGGGCAAGAGGACGGCGCTCCTGCTGGGCGCTCATGACACTCTGAAGCTGTGTCCAGGCTGTGGTCTCCATGCTCATGAGAGGACCGTAGGACCTCAACTGTCCTTGAGGTCAACGCCGAATCGGCACCGTCCGGGCACACAACGGACGCGAGGCCGTGCCCGGCGTGACAGCCTCCGTCCCCTCTCCCGCAACCTGCCGTTGATCTGGCGCGGAAAACCTCTCACGATGTGATGGTCGTGCGTCTTCCCCGAGGCCTCAAGCGCCTCCCGTACCGGCAGATACTCATGCTGGTCCCGCTCGCGCTCGTGCTGTGGGTCGCCGTGCGCCACTGGTCCGTGCTCGTAGAGGGCTTCGGACACCTACGTCACGCCGACTGGCCGTGGCTGCTGGCCGCCGCCGCGGCCACCTGCGGCACCTGGGTCGCCGCGTCGGCCGCCCGGCAGGGCGCGCTCGTCGAGCGGCTGCCTGTACGGCGGCTGATCGTCACGCAGTTCGCGGCGGGTGCCGCCAACCACCTGCTGCCGACCGGCCTCGGGGCCAGCGCGGTCAATCTGCGGTTCATGGCGGTGTGCGGAGTTCCGCTGGCCCGCTCCTCGGCCGCGGTCGCCCTCTATCTCCTGGCGGAGTCGATCGCCCGCGTGGGCCTGCTGGCGGCGCTGCTGCTCGCCTTCCCGCACGCGCTGCGGGTCGGCTCGCTCCTCCCGGAGGGCGCGCTGGGCCCGCTGTTGATCGGCATCGGCGTGGTGGCCGCCGTGGCGGTGCTGGTCCTGCTGGTCGTACGGAAGCTGCGCACCTTCGTCTTCACCTTCCTGCGAACCGCGCTGGGCGAGGCCCGCGCCGTGCACACCCGGCCCTGGCGCGCGCTCGCCCTGTGGGGCGGCTCGTTCGCCTTCCCCGCCCTCCAGGCGGCCGGACTGGTCGCGGTGGGAATGGCGTTGGGTCTTTCGGTGCCGCCCGCGCACATGGTGGTCGCGTATCTCGCGGCGACCGTCGCGGTCGCGCTGATACCGACGCCCGGCGGTATCGGTTCCGTCGAGGCGGCACTGATCGTCGCCCTGGTCGCGGCGGGCGGACCCGTCGCCGTGGCCACGGCCGTGGTGCTCGCCTACCGGATCATCACCGTCTGGGTGCCGATCCTGCCGGGCGCGTTGACGCTGGGCGCGCTGGTACGGATGAAGGTCATCTGAGACACCGAAGACGTACTGTGGCTCCCCTCGAACGACTACGAGGTGGGCCATGTCCGTCCGGATCGAACGTCAGGGATACGTCACCACAGTCGTCCTCTCCCGCCCCGAGGCCCGCAACGCCGTCGACGGCCCGACCGCGGCAGATCTCGCCGCCGTCTTCCGCGAGTTCGACGCCGACGACGAGGCCCGGGTGGCGGTGCTGTGGGGCGAGGGCGGCACGTTCTGCGCGGGCGCCGATCTGAAGGCGCTCGGTACCGAACGCGGCAACGCGGTCACGGAGGACGGCGACGGCCCGATGGGTCCGACCCGGCTGCGGCTGTCCAAGCCGGTGATCGCGGCCGTGGCGGGACACGCCGTCGCCGGCGGCCTGGAGCTGGCGCTGTGGTGCGACCTGCGGGTGGCCGAAGAGGACGCCGTCTTCGGGGTGTTCTGCCGTCGCTGGGGCGTGCCTCTCATCGACGGCGGAACGGTACGTCTGCCCCGGCTGATCGGCACGAGCCGCGCCCTGGACATGATCCTCACGGGACGGCCGGTACCGGCGCGGGAGGCGTACGACATGGGGCTCGCGAACCGTGTCGTGCCCACCGGCACCGCCCGCGCCGCCGCCGAGGAACTGGCCGCCGCCGTCGCCGGGTTCCCGCAGGCCTGTCTGCGCGCCGACCGCGCCTCCGTGCTGGAGCAGGAGGGGCTGGACGAGCCGGCGGCGATGCGCGGTGAGCTCCGGCACGGCATGGGTGTGCTGGCGGAGAGCCTGGAGGGAGCGGCGCGGTTCGCTTCCGGTGCCGGACGGCACGGCTCGTTCACAGAACTCTGAGGCGTACCGGCCCGCCCTTCGGGTCGATCCGGTGCGTCCAGCGTGCCGTCAGGGGTAGCGGGCGGTTCGGGAGGACCGAGCCCTGACGCGCGCGGTGCAGGAGCCGGCCGTCCTGAAAGACGTGCAGCGTGGGGTGGTTGAGCGGAACCTGCGCGCGCAGCACGTACGGGAGGTGGTCGGCCGGGGTGACGCGGTTCGGTGCGATCCAGCGCAGGGGCGGGTCGACCACCAGGGGGACGCCTTCGGACCACTCCTCCCCCGCGAGCCACGCCTGGACGGCACCGGCCACATGCGCACCCTCGCGGGCCGCCGTACCCGCGCTCTCCACGGCGTGCAGCACACTGCCGACGGCGAACACGCCCGGACGTGCCGTGCGCAGCGCCCCGTCGACGCCGGGCCCGCGCGTGCCGGGATCGAGCGGCACTCCACCGCGCCGCGCCAGTTCGTGGTTGGGCACGAAGTCGCCGGTGAACACGACCGTGTCGCACGACAGCACGGCGGTACGGCCGTCGCGGTGGCGCACCCGGACACCCGACAGCCGCCCGTGGCCGAGGAGTTCGGTGACCGTGGTGTCGGTGAGCAGCGGAATGCCGCGTCGAAGCCGGGCGTCCATGGCCCGGGTGGGTGCCGTCTGGGCGCGCGGCAGCTCCGTGACCATGGCGACGACGTCGGCTCCCGTGGCTCGTACGGTGTCGGCGGCGGCGTACGAGACGTCCTCCGCGCCGATCACGACGGCCCGGTTCCCGATGCGCTGCCGGAACAGGTGTACGGCCTGCTGGAGTTCGCCCGTGGTGTACACGCCGGCGGGGCGCGTGCCGGGGACCAGACGTGCGCTGCGCGGGCGTTCGCGGGCGCCGGTGGCCAGGACGACCGCCCGTGCGGTGATCGTCTCCGGGCCCAACGGGCCGACCGCGGTGAGCGTGAGCGGGCCGGCCCAGTCGAGGGCGGTCACTCCGGTCCGTACGACGGCTCCGGCCGCTGTCGCCGCTTCGCCGAGCAGACGGGCGTACGCCGGTCCGGTCAGCGGGTGCAGCCAGGTGCCGAAGCCGCCGTGCGCGCAGTGCCGGGGCACACCTCCCGTCTGCTGCTCGCGCTCCAGCACCTCGACGCGGCTGGCGCCGGCGACGGCGAGCCGGGCGGCTGCCGCGAGGCCGGCGGGGCCCGCGCCGACGACCAGGATGTCGACCCGGCGCTCGGACGTCATGCCCCGGCCCCCTCGAACAGCGCCCGTACGGCCGCACCGCAGTAGAAGCCCTGGCAGCGGCCCGCTCTCGCCCGGGTCCGGCGACGCAGTCCGTCCACGTTGCGGGGCGGGATCGTACTGGCGAGGGCGTCGCGGATCTCACCGCGGGAGACGCGCTCGCAGTGGCAGACGAGGGTGCCGTACTCCGGGTCGGCGGCGATGAGTTCGGGCCGCTGGTGCGGGCGCGGGAACGCCTCACCGAGGTTCGGCATGCGCACCGGCTCCAACTCCCGTGCCGGGCCCGGGTCGAGGCCGAGGTCGGTGAGCAGCCCGGTGACATGGGCGGCGATGGCGAGCGAGGCGGTGAGGCCGGTGGAGCGGATGCCGCCGACGGTGACCGCGGCCTGCCCGGGGTGGGCGCTGATGCGGTAGTCGTCGTGCTCGGTGGCGGCGCGCAGCCCGGCGTAGACGGCGGTGACCTCCTCGTCGAGCAGCTCGGGCAGGATGCGGCGGCCCTTGTCGCGCAGGAGTGTGAGCCCGTCCTCGGTCGAGTGCGTGGCCCGTTTGTCGTCGAGGTCCTCGGCGGTGGGGCCGAGCAGCACATTGCCGTACACCGTGGGGGCGACCAGCACGCCCTTGCCCAGTGCCGTGGGGACGGGCAGCAGGATGTGGCTCACCAGACCGCGGGCGAACTTGTCGAAGACGATGAGCTGGCCGCGGCGCGGGGTGACCGTGAAGTCGTCGTGGCCGAGCCGTCGGTCGAGTGTGTCGGCGTGGAGCCCTGCCGCGTTGACCAGCCACCGGGCCCGCAGCGTGCCCCGGCCGGTGCCGAGGACATGAATCTCGTCCTGCCGGCTCACCTCCTCCACACGGCAGTTGAGGTGCAGGTCGGCTCCGTGCCGGACAACCTGGGTGGCGTAGGCGAGCGTCGTCGTCCAGGAGCAGATGATGCTCTCGCCGGGCACGTGCAGCGCGCCGAGCGCGCCGGGGCCGAGGTGCGGCTCGCGCTCTTGGAGTTCTGCCGGGCCGAGGATGCGGGTGTCGTGGTAGTCGTTGCGCTCGGCCTTCTCCACGAGCCGGGGCAGCGCGGCGAGCTGCTCCTGGTCCCAGGCGACGAGCAGCGCGCCGACCGTCTCGACGGGGATGCCGGACTCGGCGGCGTACGCGGCGAGTCGCCGGGAGCCCTCACGCACGAGCCGGGCTTCGAGCGAGCCGGGCACCGCGTCGAACCCGGTGTGCAAAATCGCCGTGTTGGCCTTCGAGGTGGCATCGCCTACGTCGTCCCGCGCCTCGACGAGGGCGACGCGGAGGCCGGGGTGACGGGCGAGTTCACGCGCGATCGCACAGCCGACGACACCGGCGCCGACGATCGCGACGTCATAGGTGAGCGAGGGCAGAGGCCCGTCGACCGTGACGCCGGGGGACGCCGAAGGCAGCACGCCGTCGACCGTGACGCCGCCGGACACCCAAGGCAACACATCGTCGACCGCCACGCCACGGGACGCCCAAGACCGCACGTCGTCGACCGCCACTCCATGCGTCGCCGAGAGTGGCCGAGCGTCGACCGGCTCCTCATACGCCTCTGAAGTCGGCCCCGTCATGCGGGCGCCCGGTCGAGCAGTGCGGTGACTTCTCGGCGGAACCGGGAGAGGCGTGCGGTCGCCTCGTCCGCGTTGATCCGTGGCTCGTACACGGCTGCCGGTTTCCAGTCGGGCAGGACCTCGGCGACCGTCAGCCCCGGTTCGGCGCCCAGTCGGGCCAGGGCGCCGACGCCGAGCGCGGTCGCGTCGGGCAGCGCGGACACCTCGACGGGGCGTTGCAGCAGGTCGGCCTGGGTCTGCATGAGGAGGGTGGAGCGGGTCAGGCCGCCGTCGACGCGCAGCACCGAGAGGGGCTCGCCCAGGTCGAGTGCGGCGGCTTCGGCGAGTTCCGAGACCTGCGCGGCGATCCCCTCGCACAGCGCCCGCACCAGGTGCCCGGCGGTGGTGTCGAGGCCGAGTCCGGTGAGCGAGCCGCGCAGGTCGCCACGCCACCAGGGGGCGGCCAGTCCGGCCAGCGCCGGGACGAAGGTGACGCCGCCGCTGTCGGACACCGAACCGCCGACGGGGTCGAGGTCCGCGGCGCCCTTGATGACGCCGAGGTCGGTGAGCCACCGTACGGCGGACGCGGCCGTGTACACCTGGCCGTCGAGGCAGTAGCTGGTGTGTCCGCCGAGCCGCCAGGCGACACAGCCGGCCAGCCCGGAGGTGCCGCGCCGGGGTGTGTCGCCGGTGTGGGCGAGCAGGAACGCGCCTGTTCCGTAGGTGCACTTGGCGCCGCCGGGCTCGGTGATGCGCTGGGCGAGCAGAGCGGCCTGCTGGTCGACGACGAGACCGGTGAGCGGGATGTCGTAGCCGAAGGCGGTGGTCGTACCCACCGGTCCCGCGACGTCGACGACCCCCGGGAGCCGTTCGCCCGACAGGCCGTAGAGGTCGAGGGCGCGCGGAGACCAGGCCGCACGGTCGAGGTCGAGCAACTGGGTGCGGCCCGCGGTCGCGGCGTCGGTGACGTACGCGCCGGTGAGGCGGTGCACCAGCCAGGCGTCGGAGGTGGTGACCACTCCCTCGGCGGTCAGGTGGCGCCGTATCCACGCCATCTTGGGCGCGGCGAAGTACGGGTCGAGCGGCAACCCCGTCAGCTCCCGCAACTCCTCGCCGTGGTCGGCGAGTTCGGCGCACACACTCTCGGCACGGCGGTCGTGCCAGACGAGCGCGTCGGTCAGCGGCCGGCCCGTGTCCGGGTCCCAGGCGAGCACGGTCTCGCCCTGGTTGGCGAGGCCCAGCGCGACGACCGGTTCCCGTGCCTCGGCCAGGGCGCGGCCCCCGGCCTCGACGACGGAGGCGTACAGCTCGCCCGGGTCGACCTCGACGAGCCCGCCGGGCAGCTGGCGGGGCCGTACGGCGGCGAAACCGGTGCCGATGACGCCGCGTTCGGGGCAGATCACCAGGGCCTTGGTGCCGGACGTGCCCTGGTCGACGGCGAGCACCGCACTTGTCATCGGACCTCTCCCGTCGGCGCCCCTGGGCGATCACCGTGCGCCAGCCTGCCGCCGCGCCGCACACCCCGTCAAGCAGGGCCGGGTCACGGCCAATCGGCGCGGTACGCAAAGGAGTTCGAAAGGATCAGGAAACCGCCGGGTGATGCGGAAGCTCCGCCTCTATAGTGACCGCCGACCGCGCGACTCCTCAACTGCCGCCCAGAGGAGGGCTGTTGTTAGTCCACCGTGCCGTCCCGACCTGCCCCGATCCAGGGGCGGGCGGCTGATGGCCAGAGAAGAGACCCGCCCCGCCTACGATCCCGCCGGCCATGACTCCGCACTGCGCGCCACCCTCCAGGAGCTGCGCACCGGCCGCTGGATGTCGATGCGCGGTCTCCTCCTGGACACCACGGAGTGGTGGCAGTGGACGCAGCGCACCCAGGTCCTCGCCACCGCGGCGGCCGGCACCGACGTGGTGCGGGCCTGGCTGTCCGAGGAACCGCACAGCGTCCCGGCCGCCGTGATGCACGCCCGGGTCACCGTGGAACGCACCCTGCGGGCACACCGGGAAGATCATCCCCGTACGCACGAGCTGTGGCAGGAGGCCTGGCGGGCGTGCGAGACGGCGGCACACAGCGCACCGCAGGACCCGGTCCCCTGGGTGTGCCTGCTGGCGCTGGCCCAGCTGGACCGGGACCAGCGCTGGTCCGAGCACCGGTGGGGACCGCCCGAGCCGATGCTGCCCCCGGGCCCCTGGGGGCTGCTCGCGGAGGCAGACAAACGCGACCCGTACAACCGTGAGGCCCACCACCGGATGCTCCAGTTCCTCTACGGGCGCGGCGCGTCCGGGCGGCTGGCGGAGGCGTCCGGGTACGCGCACTGGGCCTCGGATTCGGCGCCACCGGGCTCCGCGCTGCACGTCCTGCCCCTGTATGTGCGGGTGGAGCGCTACCGCCGCTCGGGCGGGCGGGACGCCGCGCTCGATCTGCACTGGGTGGCGGAGGACGCCACGCGCGAGGCGCGCCGGGCGTTCGGCTCCTGGCTGGAGCTCACCCGTCCCGTCGAACGCTCCCTGCTGGACCTCAACCACCTCGCCCACGCGCTGTGGGGCGCCCTCCAGTTCCCGGAGGCCGCCCGGGTGTTCGACGCGCTGGGACCGTACTGGACGCCCCTCCCCTGGTCCTACCGCACCCTCGATCCGGGCGACCGTACCCAGGCGGTGGAGGTCTTCCTCCAGGCGCGCACCCGCAGCCGGTCGGCCGCGGACCACTTACGCCCACACCCCTGACCCCGTCCCTCTCCCGGAGGTAAGTTCCGCATGTCCCGCACCCCCGCCCGGCCCGGCGTCCCGCCCCATGACGAGGAACAGCGCCTGCGCGAACTCGGCTACCGCCCGGTGCTCGCCCGCCGTATGGGCGGCTTCGGCAACTTCGCCATCAGCTTCTCGGTGATCTCGATCCTGTCCGGCTGCATGACCCTGTACGGCTTCGGCATGGGCGCCGGCGGTCCCGCCGTGATGCTGTGGGGCTGGGCCGGAGTGGGCCTGTTCGTGCTGTGCGTGGGCCTCGCGCTGGCCGAGGTCACCAGCGCCTATCCCACGTCCGGCGCCCTCTACTACATGGCCGACCGGCTCGGCGGCCGCCGCTGGGGCTGGTACACGGGCTGGCTGAATCTGCTCGGTCTGCTCGGCGCGATCGCCGGCATCGACTACGGGGCCGCCCTGTTCACCGGCGCCTTCATGAACCTCCAGTGGGGCTTCGAGCCTACGCCGGAGAAGACGTTCCTGATCTTCATGGTGATCCTGCTGCTGCACGCCACGCTGAACCTGTTCGGCGTCCGGCTGGTCAGCGTCCTCAACTCGATCAGCGTGTGGTGGCACCTGGCGGGCGTCGCCGTCATCGTCGGCGCACTGGCGATCGTCCCCGACCACCACCAGTCGCCGTCCTTCGTGTTCACCGAGTTCGTCAACGACACCGGCTGGTCCAACCCCGTCTACGTGGCCGCGATCGGCCTGCTGCTCGCCCAGTACACCTTCTCCGGCTACGACGCCTCGGCCCACCTCTCCGAGGAGACCTCCAACGCCTCGGTGTCGGCGTCCCGCGGCATCGTGCGGTCCATCTGGGTGTCCTGGGCAGCGGGCTTCGTACTGCTCGCCGGACTCACCTTCGCCATCCAGGACTACGACGCCACCCGTGCCAGCGAGACCGGGGTGCCGCCCGCGCAGATCCTGCTCGACGGCCTCGGCACGGACGGCGCCAGCGCGCTGCTGCTCGTGGTGATCGTCGCCCAGCTGTTCTGCGGCAACGCCGAAGTGGCCGCGACCAGCCGCATGGTGTTCGCGTTCAGCCGCGACCGGGCCCTGCCGGGCTCCCACCTCTGGCGCAAGGTCAGCAGCCGCACCCAGACACCGGTCGCCGCCGTCTGGCTGTCGGTGGTGGTCGCCTGCGTCCTCGCCCTGCCGTCCCTGTACTCGACGACGGCGTACGGCGCGGTCACCGCCATCAACGTCATCGGCATCACACCCGCGTACGCGATACCCGTGTTCCTGCGCCTGCGGGCGGGCGACCGTTTCCAGCCGGGGCCCTGGAACCTGGGCCGGTGGAGCAAGCCGATCGGCTGGATCGCGGTGGGGTGGGTGGCCTGCGTCACGGTGCTCTTCTGCCTGCCCCAGTCGTCTCCCGTGACGGTCGACACAATGAACTACGCCTCGGTTGCCCTGGCCGTCGTACTCGTCCTCGCCACAGTGTGGTGGTTCGTGGCCCGCCGTTCGTACGGGACGCCCACCACAGCGGCCTACGGCGACGACCGGGAACAGGCCGAACTCGCCGAGGGAATCGTCTGAGCTGCGCGATCCGGGCATCGGTCCAGGTACGAACTCCTGTGCCCGATACGGCAGGATGAGCGGTCGCGCCGGTCCGCGAAGCGGCTGTCCGGCGCGAGGCGCACATCACGGAAGCGAGCAGGTGACAAGGTGACGAGACTTCACATCCGGCCGTCGGCGAGGGTTCTCCCCGCGGATCTTCTCCCCGGAGGTGACCGGTGAACCGCGAACTCACCATGCACGACCTGGTGATCGCCGGAATCGCCCTGGCCGTGGGCCTGCTGGCGGCGTTCCTGCTGCGCATGCTGCTGCGCTGGGTGGGCAAGCACGCGGACCGCACCCGCTGGACGGGCGACGAGGTCATCGTCGCCGCGCTGCGGACCGTGGTGCCCTGGGCCGCGACAGTGGCCGGCGCGGCAGCCGCGGGCGCGGCGCTGCCGCTCACCAGGACGGTTCACCACAACGTCAACCAGGGCCTGACCGTCCTGCTCATCCTCGTCGTGACGATCGCTGCGGCCCGGATGATCGCCGGTCTGATCCGCACGGTCACCCAGTCCCGTTCCGGGGTCGCCGGGTCCGCGACGATCTTCGTCAACATCACCCGGGTCGTGGTCCTGGCGATCGGCTGCCTGGTGGTGCTTCAGACGCTGGGCATCTCCATAGCCCCGCTGCTCACCGCCCTCGGTGTCGGTGGTCTCGCGGTCGCCCTTGCTCTTCAGGACACCCTCGCCAACCTCTTCGCGGGCATCCACATCCTCGCCTCGAAGACCGTCCAGCCCGGCGACTACATCCGGCTGAGCAGCGGCGAGGAAGGCTATGTCACCGACATCAACTGGCGGCAGACCACCGTCCGCAACCTCTCCAACAACCTGGTCATCATCCCCAACGGCCAGCTGGCGGGGACGAACATGACCAACTACAACCGCCCCGAACAGGACCTCACCATCCTGCTCCAGGCGGGCGTCGCCTACGACAGTGACCTGGAGCACGTGGAGCGGGTCACCATGGAGGTGATCGCCGAGGTGATGACCGAGATCACCGGCGCCATGCCGGACCATGAGCCGGCGGTGCGCTTCCACACCTTCGGCGACTCGCGGATCGGCTTCACGATCATCCTGGGCGTCGGCGAGTTCAGCGACCAGTTCCGCATCAAGCACGAGTTCATCAAGCGCCTGCACAGGCGCTACCGCGAGGAAGGCATCCGCATCCCCTCCCCGGTCCGCACGGTGGCACTTCAGCAGGGCTCGGTGTCGATTCCGGAGCAGCGCGGGGCGGAGATCGAGGTCGAGCCGGGCAAGGTCCCCTCCACCCGGCTCGACTGATTCCCTACAGGGTGGCCGAGTTGTCGTGGTGCCCGTCCGTCCGGCTCTCCGGCTGCCGCAGTGCCGAGCTCGGCGGGGTCACGGTCCAGTCCGGGTGGCCGGGCATCCGCGGGGTCTTCGTGCCGTAGAGCCAGTCCCGCAGGAAGCCGGACAGGTCGCGGCCCGAGACCTCCGAGGCGACGGCGATGTAGTCGTCCGTGGACGCCGAGGAGTTGCGGAAGCGGTCCAGGAAGGCTCGCTCCACGGCGTTGAACACCGTCTCGCCGATCTCGTTGCGCAGGGCGTAGAGCACGAGGACGCCGCCGAGGTAGCGCTGGCTGTCGAAGAGGTTCACCGCGTTCGGGGCCGCGACCGGGCCCGAGTCACGGCGCCACTGGTCGCCCCGCGCGTAGGTGTTCTTCATCCGGGCCTCCATCGTGGTCAAGCCGATGGAGTCCGGCCAGCCGCGCTCGTAGCGGTAGAGCAGCCCGTAGAAGTCGGCGTGGCCCTCGTTGATCCACAGGTCCGCCCAGGTGGCCGGTGAGACCAGGTTGCCGAAGTAGGAGTGGACCAGCTCGTGCATCATGTGCGAGCCGATCTTGGACTCCTCCTGGAGGAGGTAGTTCGGCTTGTACAGGGTGAGGGTCTGGGTCTCCAGGCCGGTGAAGTCGAAGGCGTTCGGGTCGTCGGAGTTGCAGGGCAGCAGGCCGTACGTCTCGAACGGGTACGCCCCGAGCCGCTGCTCGATCCAGCTCACCAGGTTCGGCGTGAGGGCGAGCGCCGGCTCCAGGGCGGTGGCGCGGGCGGTCGGTACGACGTCCCGGAGCGGGAGTCCGTGCGGGCCGGGCCGGTCCTTGACCACGTAGTCGCCGACCGTGATCTGCACGATCTCGGTGGCGATCGGCTCCCTGGAGCGGTAGGTGTACGCGGTCCGGCCGTCGGCGAGGTTCTCGGTGCTCACGAGGCGACCGCTCGCGACGCCGCGCAGGCCCGCCGGGACGGTGATACGGAAGGTGAAGTCCGCCTTGCCCATCGGGTGGTCGTTGCACGGGAAGACGGTGTGCGCCGAGTTCGGCTGGGGGCACACCGCGAAGCCGTCCGGGGTGGGGACCCAGGCGGTGTGCGCGAGGGTGCGGCGCGGGTCCGCCGTGTACGTCACGACGACGGTGACCTTCTTGCCCGCGGGCAGGCACCGGGCGGGCGTGATCCGCAGCTTCTCGTCGGCCTGCTCAAACACGGCCGCGCGGCCGGCCACCGTGACGGTGTGTATGTCCAGGCCGAGGGCGTCCAGGGAGAAGCGGGTCAACTCCTGGGTGGTGGTGATCTTCAGGGTGGCCGTGGCGTCGACGAGCTTGGTCGTGGCGTCGTACGCGAGGTCGAGGTGGTAGGCCGATACGCGGTAGCCGTCGCTGCCGAGGCTCGGGTAGACGGGATCCCCCAGGGTCTCCGGGCCGGGGGTGCCGTTCTGGGTGGCGGTCGCCTTGGCCGCGTGCGCCGGGGAGCCCACGGACAGTGCAGCGGCGGTGCCGATCAGGGCAGCCGGGGCCGTCACTCTGGTGCGATATCTCATGGTCCGCTTTCGCTCGGGCGGCCGGGTGGTCAGGTCCGGCCGTCGGATGAAGTGGGATCAAGGTGCATGACCACAAGATCAGACGCTTGAGATCTCTCAGAAGATGCACAGGATTCGCGAAACCGTGCGAGGACCCCTGTCGAGCCCGGGTCGATCAGGAGATATCTTGATGTCGAGCAATGTTGCAGACGTGGAGCGGAGCACCCGGTGACTGACTCGACCATCATCTATACGCACACTGACGAGGCCCCGGCCCTGGCAACGTATTCCTTCCTGCCGGTGGTCCGGGCGTACGCCTCGCAGGCGGGTGTCGCCGTGGAGACGCGGGACATCTCGCTGGCGGGCCGCATCATCGCGGTGTTCCCGGAGTACCTCACCGAGGACCAGCGCATCCCGGACGCCCTGCACGAACTGGGCGAGCTGGCCAAGACGCCCGAGGCCAACATCATCAAGCTGCCGAACGTCTCGGCGTCCATCCCGCAGCTCAAGGCCGCGGTCGCCGAACTACAGGGCCAGGGCTACGCACTGCCGGCCTACCCGGACGACCCGAAGACCGACGAGGAGCGGGAGATCCAGGCCCGCTACGACAAGATCAAGGGCTCCGCGGTCAACCCGGTCCTGCGTGAGGGCAACTCCGACCGCCGCGCCCCCGCCTCGGTCAAGAACTACGCCAAGACCCACCCGCACCGCATGGGCGCCTGGAGCTCCGACTCCAAGACGAACGTGGCGACGATGGGCGTGGACGACTTCCGGTCCACCGAGAAGTCCGTCGTGATCTCCGAGGCCGGGTCGCTCCGAATCGAGCTCAAGGGCGACGACGGCTCCACCACGGTCCTGCGGGAGTCCGTACCGGTCCTCGCCGGCGAGGTCGTCGACGCCTCCGTGATGCGCGTCGCCGCGCTGCGCGAGTTCCTGACCGCGCAGGTCGCCAGGGCCAAGGCGGAGGGCGTGCTGTTCTCCGTGCACCTCAAGGCGACGATGATGAAGGTCTCCGACCCGATCGTCTTCGGCCACGTGGTGCGCGCCTTCTTCCCGAAGACGTTCGCGCAGTACGGAGACAAGCTCGCCGCCGCCGGTCTGACCCCGAACGACGGTCTGGGCGGCATCTACAAGGGCCTGGAGGGCCTGCCCGAGGGCGCCGCGATCAAGGCCTCCTTCGACGCCGAGCTCGCCGAGGGCCCGGAGCTGGCGATGGTCGACTCCGACAAGGGCATCACCAACCTGCATGTCCCCTCCGACGTGATCGTCGACGCCTCCATGCCGGCCATGATCCGCACCTCCGGCCACATGTGGGGCCCGGACGGCCAGGAGGCCGACACCCTGGCGGTGCTGCCGGACTCCTCGTACTCCGGCGTCTACCAGGCCGTGCTCGACGACTGCCGCGCCAACGGCGCCTACGACCCGTCGACCATGGGCTCGGTCCCGAACGTCGGCCTCATGGCGCAGAAGGCCGAGGAGTACGGCAGCCACGACAAGACGTTCGAGATCCAGACCACGGGCACCGTCCGCCTGGTCGACCAGAGCGGCGACGCCGTCCTGGAGCAGACCGTCTCCGCCGGTGACATCTTCCGCGCCTGCCAGACCAAGGACGCCCCGATCAAGGACTGGGTGAAGCTGGCCGTCACCCGCGCCCGCGCCACCGGCGACCCGGCGGTGTTCTGGCTGGACGAGACCCGCGCGCACGACGCCAACCTGATCGCCAAGGTCGAGGCCTACCTGCCGGAGCACGACACGGAGGGCCTGGACATCCGCGTCCTCGCGCCGGTCGACGCCACCAAGCTGTCGGTGGAGCGCATCCGCCGCGGTGAGAACACCATCTCGGTGACCGGCAACGTGCTGCGTGACTACCTCACCGACCTGTTCCCGATCCTGGAGCTGGGCACCAGCGCCAAGATGCTGTCTGTCGTGCCGCTGATGGCGGGCGGCGGTCTGTTCGAGACGGGCGCCGGCGGCTCCGCGCCGAAGCACGTCCAGCAGCTGGTCAAGGAGAACTACCTGCGCTGGGACTCCCTCGGTGAGTTCTTCGCGCTGGTGCCGTCCCTCGAGCAGTACGCCGAGTTCACCGGCAACGCCCGCGCCAAGGTCCTCGCCGACACCCTCGACCGCGCCACGGCGACCTTCCTCAACGAGGACAAGTCCCCGACCCGTCGCGTCGGTGGCATCGACAACCGCGGCAGCCACTTCTTCCTGTCCCTGTACTGGGCGCAGGAGCTGGCCCAGCAGACCGACGACGCGGAGCTGGCCAAGGCCTTCGCACCGCTCGCCGAGACGCTCGCCGCGAACGAGCAGAAGATCGTCGACGAGCTGATCGCCGTCCAGGGCAAGCCGGCCGACATCGGCGGCTACTACCAGCCCGACCCGGCGAAGGCCGCCGCGGTCATGCGCCCGTCCGCCACGTGGAACGAGACGCTCGCGTCGCTGAGCTGACGCGGGGGCCTCGCGGCCCGCTCGTGTGTTCCGCCCCGGCCGGCGTTGCCCGGCCGGGGCGGAGCCGCGTTTCATCGCCGGGCCGTGCGGGGTGCCCGGGGGTGGGTCACGCAGCCCGGCGCTTACGAGGTGCCGCCTGCGCCCACCCGTGCCGCCCCAGGCGGCACGCATGCCCGCAGCTGGGCAGAGCCAGCCCGCAGCCTGCCGGGTGGGCGCCGCGCCAGGCGCCACGCTTGCCCGCGTCTTGTGAGGAGTCTCCCGATGTCCCGCCACTCACCGCCCTCCTTCGAACTGCTGCCCGGCGCCGGAGACTCCCCGGCGATCCTCCATGTGCCGCACGGGGCGCGGGACATACCGCCTGACGTGCGCTCCGGCATCGTGCTGAACGACGAGGCACTGGAGCGGGAGCTCGACCACATCACCGACGCGCATACGGCTGAACTCGCCGACTCGGCGGCCGAGTTGTCCGCGGTCACCCCCTGGCGGTTCGTCAACCGGCTCTCCCGGCTGGTCGTCGACCCGGAGCGGTTTCCGGACGAGCGGGAGGAGATGCTCACCGTGGGGATGGGCGCGGTGTACACGGGGACCACGCACCGGGGCGTGCTGCGGCCCGCGGACACCGACCCCGAGCCCTTGATCGACCGCTGCTTCCGGCCGTACGCGAAGGCCATGACGGACGCGGTGGCGGATCGGCTCGCCGCGACCGGCCGGGCCGTGATCGTCGACGTGCACTCCTATCCCAGCGCCGCGCTGCCGTACGAACTGCACGGCGCGGGCCCACGGCCGCCGGTCTGTCTGGGCACCGACTCCTTTCACACCCCGCCCGGGCTGTTGGCGGCCGCGCGGGAGGCATTCGGGGAGACGGGGGTCGACAGCCCGTTCAGCGGTACGTATGTGCCGCTGGAGTTCTATCGGACCGAGCCGCGGGTGAGCGCCCTGATGGTGGAGATCCGCCGGGACACCTACATGACCGAGCCGGGCGGGCCCGCCGGGCTCGGACTGTCCCGGCTCGCCTCGGCGCTGGCCCGGCTGGTCGACGCCCTGCCGCGCTGACCTCCGGCTGGAGCACTCCCGCGCGACAGCCGGGCCGGGGGCGGTGAGGGTGGGGGCATGACCGAGGAGACCACCACGCTGACCGACCAGGCCCCACCGCCGGTACGGGACTGGCCCGCGCTCGACCTGGACGGAACGGAGTTCGACCCGTTTCTCGCGGACCTCATGCGCGAGGGCCCGCTGACCCGGATCCGGCTGCCGCACGGCGAGGGGTGGGCGTGGCTGGCCACCCGCTACGACGACGTGAAGATGATCACCAACGATCCGCGGTTCGGCCGCGCCGAGGTGACGCAACGTCAAGTGACCCGAATGGCACCGCACTTCAAGCCGAGACCTGGTTCGCTCGCCTTCGCCGACCAGCCCGACCACAACCGGCTGCGCAAGGCCGTCGCCGGTGCGTTCACCGTGGGCGCGATGAAGCGGCTGCGGCCCCGGGCGCAGGAGATGCTCGACGGCCTGGTGGACGGCGTCGTACGGGACGGACCTCCAGCGGACCTCATCGAGCGGGTACTCGAGCCCTTCCCGATCAACCTGGTCAGCGAGGTCATGGGCGTGCCCGCCGCCGACCGGGAGCAGGTGCACGCCTGGACGCGGCAGATCATCTCCACGTCCGGCGGCGCCGAGGCCGCCGAGCGTGCGAAGAACGGCATGTACACCTGGATCACGGAGACGATCCGCGGTGGTGGCAGCGGGGGCGACGACGTGTACTCCATGCTGGGCGCCGCTGTCGGGCGCGACGAGATCAGCGAGACGGAGGCGGTGGGCCTCGCCGGTCCACTCCAGATCGGCGGCGAGGCCGTCACCCACAACTGCGGCCAGATGCTGTACCTGCTGCTCACCCGGCCCGAGCTGATGGAGGGGGTGCGCAACCGGCCAGAGGTACGGGACGCCGCCCTGGACGAGTTGCTGCGCTACATCCCGCACCGCTCCTCGGTCGGCCTGGCCCGGATCGCCCTGGAGGACGTCGAACTGCGCGGGCAGCGCATCGTCACCGGCGACGCCGTCTACGTCTCCTATCTGGCCGCCAACCGTGACCCGGAGGTCTTCCCCGAGCCGGACCGGATCGACCTCGACCGTGCCCCCAACCCGCACATGGCCTTCGGCAACGGGTCGCACTACTGCACCGGTGCCGTCCTCGCCCGGCTACAGACGGAACTGCTCATCGGCACGCTGCTGGAACGGCTGCCGGGGCTGCGGCTCGCCGTCCCCGCCGACCAGGTCGTCTGGCGACGGAAGACGATGATCCGCGGGCCGCAGACCCTGCCGTGCGCATGGTGAGTCAGGCGACCCGAGGCACGTATGGCCCCGGGTGCGTCAGGCCCGCAGCCACTCCGTGACCACGACCTCCCCGCCGGTCCGCAGCCGCAGCGCGAACGGGCCGGCCGGAGGCGCGTCGGAGGTGAAGCGGCCCATGTCGTCGGCCGTGAGCGTGGTACGAGAGGCCAGCTGCGGTCCACCGAGCACCTCGATGCTCGCCGGCTGCGGCGGCAGCACCTGACCCAACAGACCGTGCCCGGACACCTCGACGTCGACGGTCACGTCCCCCGAGCGGAAGGTCAGCATCCGCGGCGCGTCCGTGACCCCTCTGACCGGGATCGCGTCGACCAGCGAGTCGAACGTCAGCTCGGCCAGCCGGGCGTCGAGGTCGCGCAGCGCATAGGCCTCGACGGCGACGCGCCGCAGTTCCGCCGGGACCGGGTCGAGGATGGCGGCGGCCTGACGGAGCTCGTCCAGCAGGCCGTCGGTCACGTCCTCGTCCCGCCCCTCGGTCCACACCTCGTCGGCGAAGAGCTCATCGTCGTTCATCTCGTTCACAGCGCTTCCCGTGCGTCGAGTCGGGCCCTCAGGCGTCGCAGACAGCGCTGGCGCAACGGCCCGATACTGCCCACGGCGATGCCCAGTGCGGCGGACACTTCCTGGTAGCTGGGCGGCGGCGTGGCCATCAGCACCCGCAGCAACTGTCGGCAGCGGTCCCCGAGTTCCTCGAACTCCTCCCACAGCCGCCGGATGCGCTCGGTCTGCGCGGCCGCCTCCTCGGAGTCGATCAGGTACTGCTCGGGCGTACGGTCCTCGCTGACCCGGTCCAGCAGCTGGGCATCGTCCGTCGGAGTCAGCCGCCTTAAGCTCTTCAGCACCTTCAGGCACTCGTGCCGTGCGGTGCTGGCCAGCCACGCCCCTGCCTTCTGGGGCTCTCGGATACGTCCGAGGTGCTGGGCGAAGCGGAACCACACCGTCTGGTACACCTCGTGCGCGTCGGCATCGGAGAGCCGATGGGCGCGCACAACGGACCAGACCAGCGGGCTCAGCCCTTCCACCAGCGCTTTCCAGGCCGCCGCGTCGCCGTCCACAGCGGACTGGACGAGCGCGCCGACATCTGCACGGTCCACGGCCCCACCCCTCGTGTACGGCATGTCATCGTACGCCGTGGAAGGGGCGACTCCGGCCCTCATGCGCCTACGGAGCGCTGCACGACCGGCACCGCGCGCCAGGTGCTCGGGCGCAGCGCCGGTACCTGCGCCCCGCGCACCTCCGCGAACTCGGTGTTCGCCGTGAGGAGTTGCTGCCGGGCGGCGCGAGCGTCGGACTCCTTGTGCGCGGTCATGTGCGCGGCGACCAGACCGGCGGCGACGGGGGTGGCGAACGAGGTCCCGCTCCAGTGCGCGAACCCTTCGAACATCACCTGGTCGGGCTTGACCGAATCGGAGGTCAACACACCGGTGTGGCTGGGGTGTTGGCAGGTGCACAGGTAGGAGAAGCCGAACCGGCAGGCGTCGTACGTGGTGTGCTGGTACACGTACGGGACGGGAGCGTCGAAGCCGATGAGAGGGCTCGTCAGCTGCTCGCCGGGGGCGTAGACCTTCACCCAGGAGCCGTGGTTGGTGAAACAGGCGCCGAACTCACCGTCGCTGCGCAGTGCGCCGACCGACAGCACGACGTTCGCGTAGTCGGGCAGGTCTGCGTAGGCAGCGGGCCAGAAGGGTGTGGCGCTGGCGTTGTTGCCGGCGGCCGCGACGAGGAGGGTGCGGGGCTGGGCGCGCAGCGCCTGCATGAAGTTCTCCACGCCGAGCAGTCCGTCGGCGCTGCCGTTCGGTGTGCCCGCGGAGAGGCTGATGATGTCGGGCCAGCCGTGCCGGTCGACGGCGTCGAAGAGCTTCTCGCCGAACTCGGACTCCAGGATGGCGCCCGCGTCGTTCAGTGTGTTGCTGACGTCGATGTCCGTGTTGGGCGAGAGGGCCGCGACGAGTCCGGCGATGAACGTGCCGTGTCCGACGTACTGCTGGAGGATTCCGTTGTCGTCGCACTCCTTGATCTGGGCGTCCCCCTGCACATGCGCCATGAGGGGGTAGGAGCGGTAGTCGTGCACCAGGCCGGTGTCGATGACCAGGACGCCGACGGCCGTGTCGGGGTCGTGCCTCGCCTCTGCCGGAGCCGGGTTGGGCGTCTGCGTGAGCAGCGCGGGAACGGGCTCCGCCGGGTTGCAGGCGTTGACCGTCGTGGACACCACGTGGTTGCGGCTGACCAGCCGGCGTCGGGCGCGGCCCTCTGTCTCCCGCAGGGCGCGCAGGGCGCCCGCGACCGCACGGTCACCGGTGCGGTCGCCGTGGCCGGGGTCGCCGACCTGGATACGGGTGATGCCCGAGCGGTTGGTCTCCGGGCCCGCCCGGCGCACCCGGTCCGAGGTGAGGCCGGTGAACTCGGTGAAGTGCGTGCGCACGGCCTCCTCGACGACCCGTGCCTCCTCGCCGTCGCGGGCAAGGACGACGCCCTTCTCGTAGAAGAACTCGGCGGAGTCGTCCGGCCCCATCGCCAGCGGCACGTCGGGCATGGAACGCTGGATCTGGTCGAACTGCTCATGGAATCGCTGAGGTGCCATCGCGTGTCCCCTCCCACTGAGGCTTCGGTCGTCAGTCAGAGTCAGTGAGCCGTCGCTTGATACAGCAACAAACCCGTGTGGCGTGTACCTGCGGCTACTACCATCCTTTGGGTGACAGCGGGAAGCGACTCGGTTCTCGAACTGCTGCCGATGGTGTTCGCCTCACCGAAAGAGGCTCTGGCGCGGGCGGAACAGGTGCTCGCCGACGATCCCTCACCGCTGCACGCCAGTGTCGCCCATCAGGTGATCGGCATCTGGCAGCGGGACTTCGGCGACCTGCGGATCGCCCTGCGGCATCTGCGGCGCGCCCGCGACCTGGCGGCACGCGCCGAGTCGGCCGACCGGGAGGCGGATGTCCTGGGCACTCTCGGCGTGGCGCTGGTCCACGCGGGCAGCACCCGGCAGGGCCTGGAGGCGTTCGAGCGGGGTGTCGCACGCGGTACGGGACTCACCCGGGCGCGTGTCCTGTACCGCCGGGCCTATGTCTGGTGGGTGCTGGGCCATCACCGGGAGGCGCTGGAGGACGTACGCCGGGCCATTCCCGTGCTGCGGCAGGCCGATGACGTCATCTGGACGGCGCGGGCGCTGACGCTGCGGGCCACCGTGCATCTGGCGCTGGGAGCGGTGGAGCGGGCCGAGGCCGACTTCACCGCCGCTGAGGCGCTGTGGGACACCACCGGCCAGGAGCACGACAAGGCGGACGCGGTGGAGAGCCGGGGGCTCGCCGCGTTCCGGTCGGGGGACGTACCTGCCGCGCTGCGGCTCCTCGACGAGGCCGAGGAGCGGTACGCCAAGCTCGGCACGCCGACGTTCATGCTCAACATCCGGCGCTGCGAGGTGCTGATGGCGGCCGGGCTCGCTCCCGAGGCGCTCGCCGAGGCCGACACGGCCATAGGAGTGCTCGACGGCATCGGCGGACAGTCCACCCGCAAGGCGGAGCTGCTGCTGGCCGCCGCCCGTGCGGCGCGTCTCGCGGGCGACCCGCAGACCGCGATCGCCCGCGCGGATCTCGCCGTACGGCTGTTCGCGGCGCAGCGGCGCACCTGGTGGGAGACGCACGCCCGGCTGGTGCTGATCGAGGCGCGCGTCGCCGCCGGGCGCACCTCGGGGCGGCTGGTCGCGGACGCGGCCGGGGTGGCGGACCGGCTGGCCGCGTTCGGCGCGCCGGCCGCGCCCGAGGCGTCGCTGCTCGCGGGCCGGATCGCGCTCGCGCTGGGCTGGCGGACCGACGCGGAACGGCACTTGACCGTCGCCGCGCGCAGCCGGCACAGCGGGCCGCCGCTGGCCCGGCTGACGGGCTGGGCGGCGCAGGCGCTGCGTGCAAAGGCCGCCGGTTCCGGCCGACGGGTCCTGGAGGCGTGCCGGCGCGGTCTCGACGTGCTCGACGACCACCGGATGACGCTCGGCGCCTCGGAGTTGCGCGCCCGCGCCACCGAGCAGGGCGCCGAGCTGGCCGCGCTGGCCCAGCAGGCGAGTCTGGTCTCCGGCGGGCCGCGCCAGCTGCTGGTGTGGAGCGAACGCTGGCGGGCCACCGCACTGTCCACGCCGCCCACCCGGCCGCCCGCCGACCCGGCGCTTCAGACAAGCCTCACCGCCTACCGAGAGATCGCCGCGCGCGCGGAACACGCACGCCTGGACGGCCGTCCGGTTCCCGCCCTGGAACGGGAACAGCGGCGTCTGGAACGGGAGATCCGCTCCCGCACCCTGCACATCCGCGGCGACGCGCCCGGTGACGGGGCTCCCTTCGACCCGGCCCGGCTGCTGGCGCGGCTCGGTGAGGTACGGCTGGTCGAACTCGCGGTGCTCGACGGACGCGTCCATGTGCTGCTGTGCGGGCAGGGGCGGGTCAGGCGGTTCGAGGCCGGGTTGCTCGCGGACGCGGTCGTCGAGGCCGAGCATGTGCAGGCCGGGCTGCGGCGGCTGGCGCATCCCGGGGCGGAGGGCAGGCTGCCGGTGGTGGAGGCGGCGGGGCGGCGGCTGGAGGAGCTGCTGCTCGGCCCGGCGGCCGCGCATCTGGGCTGCGGCCCGGTCGTGGTGGTGCCGCCGGGCCGGCTGCACCGCGTGCCGTGGGCGCTGCTGCCGTCGCTGCGGGAGCGGGTGCTCAGCGTGTCGCCGTCGGCGAGCAGCTGGCTGCGCGCGAGGGAGACCGAGCCGCCGCCGGGTGGCCGCCATGTCCTGGTGCGCGCCCCGGGGCTGGCGACCGGTGGCGCGGAAGTGCCGGAAGTGGCCGACCGCTACGGCGCGCCGACAGTCCTGGAACACGACCACGCGCGCGTGCCGCGCGTGTTGGAGGAGCTCGACGGCGCGGCGCTGGCCCACATCGCCGCGCACGGCACCTTCCGCGCGGACAGCCCGCTGTTCTCGTCGCTGCGGATGGCGGACGGGCCGCTCATCGTGCACGACTTCGAGCGCCTCGACCGCAGCCCGTACCGGATCATCCTCTCCAGCTGCGACACCGCCCGGCTCGCGTCGGTCGGCGCCGACGAACTCCTCGGCCTCGTCACGGCGTTGCTGCCGCTCGGGACGGCGGGTGTCCTGGCGAGCAGCGCGCCCGTCAACGATGCCGCGGTGGTTCCGCTGATGCTTGCCCTGCACAAGGGGCTGAGCGTCGGTCTGTCCTTGGCCGAGGCCCTGCGCGATGCCCGCGCGGCCCTGCCGGGGGATGCGGTGCATCAGGCTACGGGTTGGGCGTTCTCAGCGTTCGGAGCGGCTTAGCTCCGTTGGTTGCGTGGTTCGTTGGCTGCGGGCCGGTGGGGGCTGGTCGCGCAGTTCCCCGCGCCCCTTACGGGGCGCTTTACCGCGGCGGACTTCATGAGTGCGCTTAGAGCAGGCTCACGCCGGTTGCGCGTCCGGTTGTTCCATCAGCCACGGCAAGGCTGCTCGGTCGCTCGCGCCCAGTCGGGCGTATGCGCTGTAGAGGTGGTTGCCGACTGTGCGGATGGACAGGGTGAGTTGTTCGGCGATCTGGCGGTTGCTGAGGCCTGCGGCCGCGAGGGTGACGATCTGGCGTTGCCGGGTGGTGAGTTCGCCGAGGACCAGGCCGGACAGGGCCGGGGTGTGGGCGCCCTGGCAGCGTCGGGCCAGGGCGACGGCACGGGTGCGGGAGGTGCGGGCGGCACGTGGGTCGCGGTGGGCCCGTGCGGCCTGGGCGTGCGCCTCGGCCGCGAAGAGCAGGAAGCCGCGTTCCTGGAGCCGTCCGGCCGCCCGGTCCAGGGCCGGTCCGTCGCCACGGGTGAGCGCGTCCGCGTGCGCGGCGAAGACGCTGCCCACCGGCAGCCGGGCGGCGGCCTGTGCGGGAGCGCCGAGGCGGACGGCGTCGTACCGGGCGAACACGCTGTCCCCGGCGATCGACCGGACGGCGGAGTCGAAGTCGCCGCGTGCCGCCGCCAGCCAGGTCGCCGCCTCACCCTTGGCCGGACGTCCGGCCAGGATCTCGTGCACCGTCGTCACCTCGCCCGACTGGGCGGCGGCGAGGGCGAGTTCGAGGAGGCAGGAGGGATCGTCGGGTGATTCCCGCAGGCCCTCCTGCGCCCAGGCCGCGGCCTCACGCAACTCGCCGCGCAGCCGCACGGCACGCGCGCGTACGGCCGCGTACTCGGCCGGGACCGGCTCCCCCGCCTCGACGAGCCACTCCCCCACGGGTGCCCGCAGCTCTCGTACGTCGGCCTCGTCGATCAGCTGTGCCAGGTCGGCCGCTTCGTCCTTGAGGGCCGGTCCGCACTGGTCCGGTGTACGGGCCAGCCTCCGGGCCCGGAGCCGGCCGGCCGCGGCCCGCAGCACCGGGCCGTGCAGGGGGTGGGCGAGACGGACGGCGCCATGGTCGTCGATGTCGATCAGTCCGTCGGTCTCCAGGCGTTCGAGCACCCGCAGATCGAAGTCGTCGGTGGTCGGCGGCAGGGGCTCGGCGAAGGCGAGGAGTTCAAGGGTCTCGCGCTCCTCGGGGTCGATGCGGTCGACGACCGAAGTCGTCCGTTCGCGCACGGTCGGGGTCAGGGGTACCGGGCCGCGCCAGGCCCGTTCGTCCGAGCCCGGGATCCCGGTGAGCAACCCCCGCTCGCGCAGCGCGCCCGACAGGTCGCGCAGGAGTCGCAGATCGCCACGGCACAGTCGGTGCAGCCGGTTCGCGGTGAGCGGCTCCAGCCGGCCGCCGGAGCCCGCGGCCGACAGCTGGGCCGTCTCCTCGCGCGGCAGCGGATCCAGGGCGAAGCGCGGCAGCAGCTCACCGGTCCACAGCCGCGACACCGCGCCGGGCACCGGGACGCCGTCCGTGGCCACGATCAGCAGCCGGGTGCGGCCCTGGACCGCCAGCTGGTGGACCAGGGCGGCCGAGGCGTCGTCGAGCAGATGCGCGTCGTCCACCAGCAACGTCCGTACGGTGCCCAGCAGTTGGACCGCCTTGTGCAGTGTGACCGTCTCGGGCAGCAGATGCGCGAACGCGGCGAAGGGGATGTGCTTGGTCTCGGGGGTCCCGGCGGCCCTGGCGCAGTCGGTGCCGCGGACCGCCTCCGTGACGAGCCGGGTCTTGCCGCAGCCCGCCGGGCCCGTCACCACGATGCCGTGCCGGCCGGCGGTCAAGGTCCCGCGGATCAGTTCCAGTTCGTTCTCCCGGCCGGTGAACGGCCAGGGCAGTTCCAGGGTCTTCGCGTCGCGTTCATAGGTCATCACATCAACAAGAGCAGGGTTACTCACGCTTGATACACAGGGACTTGAGTAGCTCCCGACTCAGGCGCCCGGCGTCGGTGGACGGCACTCTGATCGCATGACCGCACGCTACTGCTCCCTCGCGCAGCAGTCGGCTCCCGTCTTCGCACCGGGGCTGACCGCCGAGCGGCTCAGTGCGCTCATCGGCGGTCGCCAGATGTGGGTCAACGGCACCGTGCTGCACTACTACTTCTTCGACGGCGACACCGACGGATCCGTCCTTTCCGTACCGGGAACCGGGGAGACCCGCCGGGTGTCGTGGGTCGGTTCCAAGGAGCAGCAGGACGTCGTGCGGGAGTGCTTCCAGGAGTGGCAGGACCTGGGGGTCGGTCTTCACTTCGTGGAGGTCGGCGACCGCTCGGAGGCCGAGCTGCGTATCGGGTTTCAGCTCGGCGACGGCTCCTGGTCGACCGTCGGCAAGGACGCCCTGCGGGTCGGCCGGGGTGAGCGGACCATGAACTTCGGCTGGGACCTGACCGCGCCCGCGGAGCGCGGGACGGCCCTGCACGAGGTAGGGCACGCGCTCGGCATGCTGCACGAGCACCAGAACCCGTTCGCCGGTATCCACTGGGACGACGAGGCCGTCTACGCCGATCTGGCGGGCCCGCCGAACTTCTGGAGCCGCGACAAGACGCACTTCAACATCCTGCGCAAGCTCGACCGGGACGAGGTCAACGGCTCCGTCTGGGACCCGCAGTCGATCATGGAGTATCCGTTCTCGGACGGGCTGATCCTGGAGCCCGAGCAGTACCGCGCGGGCCTGAACCCGCCCGGCACGCTCTCCCCGTCCGACAAGGAGTTCGTCCTGCGCTGGTACCCGTCGGCCGAGGTGCCGCGGCCGGCCGCGCTGGTGCCCTTCCGTTCGGCGCCGCTGCGCCTCGGCCCCGGCGAGCAGGCCGACTTCACCGTCGAGCCGCCGGAGACCCGGGAGTACAGCGTGGGCACCTTCGGTGACAGCGACACCGTCGTCGTGGTCTTCGAGGAACGGGACGGCGAGCCCCGCTACCTCTCGGGCCAGGACGACGGGGGCACACCGCACAACGCAGCCGTCACGGCCAGGCTCGTCAAGGGCCGCCGCTATTTCGTCCGTGTGCGACTCCACTCGACGTGGGGATCGGGGGATACGGCGGTCATGTGCTGGTGACAGCACATGACCGCTCGCCACGGCCGGTCGGACCACTGTCCGGCACGGGGGAGCGGTGGCGGGACGCCACCTTCGGGGGAGGGGGACGTCCCGCCACCACGCCATTGTCAGTGGCGACGGCTAAGCGCTCCGCGGGAAGTGCAGCGATGGGCCGTCGATCGCCTTCGGGTCCGTTGTGGCTGGTCGCGCCCACGCGGCGGAGCCGCATAGTGACACGTCCCGCGCCCCTTCGGGGCGCTTCCGAACCAGCCGACTTCACCGGGCCCGCTTAGCTTCGGTGGATGACTTCACCGCGGGTGACGAGCGGGCCGCGCCGAAGCGATCGCGTACGGCAGGTCGGTTCGGTGGGGACTCCCGAGCATCAGCTCGACTGGACGGACTGACGCCGGTCGCTCAGCCGCGACCCGCATGGGCGGCCCAGTCCAGAATCTGTACGGCCGCACCGGCCGCCTCCAGTCCCTGGCAGTGCGCCTGGTGCCGGCGGGCGATGCCGGCGAGGTCGAGGTGGCGGCCGAAGGACGGGTGGGCGGCCAGGTGGCGGGCGTAGGACCACAGGGCCGGGTGGTCGGCGATGCGGTGCACGGCGGCGGCGTCCAGGTGGTGGCGGTGGACGGTGTCGAGCTGCACCAGAGTGACCCACAACTCGACGTCGGCAGCGGTGAGTTGATGGCCGATCAGATATTCGTCGACGGTGAGCCGGTGCTCCAGCGAGTTCAGGGTCGCGAGCAGCGAGCGGAGCGCGGTGGCACGCTCCGCCGCATCGGCCCCGGCGCGTCCGGCCCGCTGGGCGGTCTCGTCGATGCGCTGGGAGCACAGTCGCTCCACGGCGTCGATCTCCGCCTCCGCACCGCACGGGTACAGCGCGGCGCGGCCCGTGCCGAAGTGCCGGGCCAGATCGCGCGTGATGTCGGCGGCGTGAGTGCTGACGATCCGCCCCGACCAGTCGTCGCTGAGCACCGGACCGACGGCCGCTCCCGCATACCGGTGCGCACTCGCCTCGTACAGCGGACGCAGCGCGGAGTGACCGCCGTCGGGACAGTCGGGCACGTCGGCCAGGAAGGTCACCGGACAACTGTCGTCCAGCCCCAGCAGGCTGTGCACGACGGCGATCCGCAGCCCGTCCGGGCAGGCGGGCGACAGATGCAGCCGATAGCGGCGCGGCACGGCGTAGTGCCCACTGCGCGCGTCCCGCCCGATCCGGCCCCGGAACGCGGGGGCGAACGGCACGGAGGGGACAGCGGCGAGCGGTGTGACGGACATGAGTCTCCCCGGGGGTGGGCGCACAGACGGACGTACGGCGCAGGCGTCGTCGGACAGGGGCGGCGGGCGGCGGTGGCCCCGGCTCAGCCCAGCAGCCCGATCGCGCTGCAGACGCGCAGCAGATCGATGTGGCGGCGGGAGGTCAGAAGCGGCGACTGCGCACGCGTACGGCACACCGGGCCGGTGACCGAATCGAGGCGCGCCATGTTTCCCTACCAGTTCACTAGGAATCCTTTCTGGAGTGTCGATCCACTTCGTTCCGCCGTCAAGAGGGTGTCCAGCCCCCGAGCCGGAGCTACTCGTCGTTCACCCACCGAACCAGCCGCTGCAACGGATAGAACCCGTCATGTGACAGTCCCGGCGCCATACCCCCCGCCCGGCCGAGGGACACCACGCGCTGTACTCCCGCGCAGGCGAGGGCATCGCGTAGTTCCGCCTTGCGTGCGTCCGGGTATACGCCGACGGTCTGTGTGGCGACCCCGGCGTGCGCGACGGCGTCGGGCAGGGCGGTGACCGGGACCACGTTCACGATCTTGCCGTCGGGGTGGAAGTCCACCGGCTCGGGCGAGCGGATGACCAGGCCCCTGCCGTCGTAGCCGCCCCATACCCGGTAGTCGGGGTCCATCGAGCACAGTACGTCGATCTCCTCGCGGAGTTCCGCGGGGACGCGCGGTCCGTCGGCGGAGCTGAACTCCCGGGCCACGCCGAGGCGTTCGCAGAGCAGCGCGGCGTAGCGGTCGGCGTCCTCGTCGGAGCCCTCCACGAACTGGAAGCGGCTGGCCACGCAGGCCTGCTGGTTGAAGAACGTGGCGTCCGCGGCGGCGGCGTCGGCGGCCGCCGTGAGGGTCTCCTCGGTCGCGAAGGCCTCGCGGCCGATCACCGAGATGGAGGTCTTGGGGTCGAAGGAGACCAGCTCGAAGCCCGGGCCGACGTACTGCAATGCTCCTCTGATCGTGGACTCACCGCCCCACGCGACCAGCTTGTCGAAGAACTGCGGGCGGAAGAGGACGCTCTCCACCGTCGCGTCGCCGCCCCGCCAGTACACCGCGGAGAACGAGCGGACGACCGGGTGGCCCGGTGCCACGGCCGCCATCGTGCGCAGGATCGCGGTCGCGGTGAACAGGTCGTTCGAGGGCAGCTTCAGCAGGTTCACGCCCTTGGTGAGGGCGCCGCGTACGACGGACATGGCCGCCACGCCCGGGGCGTTGCCCGCGATGACATGCACCAGCCGGGGCGGGAAGGCGCGGACGGAGGCGAGCCGTCCCTCGGGCAGGTGCACCTCGCGCCAGCCGTCGAGTACGTCCGGACCACCGAGCTCGTGGTCGATCTGGGCATGCAGGGAGGGCCGTTGGAAGCTGCGCCACAGGACGGCGTAGGCGCGTTCCAGTACCTCCTCGGGGAGCGGGCTGACCCGGACCATCGCCGCCAGGGCTTCGGCGAGCAGGCCCTGGCGGTCCGTCTTCAGTGCCTCGCCGGTCTCCACCAGGAGGTCGACGATCTCCGCGCTGGGTACGCCGAAGGCGGGGCCGGGTTCGGTGCGGGGCCACACCAGGCGGTTCAGGTCGAGGGCCGGCGCGCTGAAGGCCGTATCACCGCGTCCGTGGTCGACGCACGGGCCGTCGTCGGCGACTTCGCCGCGGACGACATGGACCACGGCCGTGCCGATCGCGCTCGTCGTCGGCGTCATCCGTGGATCATCCCCCGCACATAGGAGTCGAGTGTCGCGGCGCAGGTGATCTTGTCGTCGCCGCCGAGGTCTCCGTACCGCTGGATGTCCGGCAGGACGACCGGGCCCGGCCTGCCGCAGTCGCAGGGCGAGAAGTCGACGGAGACCCGGTCCCCGCTGATCAGTCCGCCCCAGCGGCCCGACAGGGAGACGTCCAGGAAGGCGAACCGCCCCTCCACCACGCCGTGTTCGGGGTTCAGCAGCGTCTCGCCGGGCTCGTCCAGGATCAGCGGGATCACCCAGGGCGGCACGTGGTACCTGCCCGACTCGCAGGCGAGGCAGGAGCCCTGAAGCTCCGTCATGCCGTAGCTGCGCACCCGCCGCACGCCGAGGTAGAAGGCGGCGAACTGCTCTTGGTAGTCGTCGGGCAGCGCCCGACCCTTGTTGCCGCCGCCGCTGAGCACCAGCGTGTCCGGGTGCAGGCTTCCGTCGGGTACGCCGCGCTCGCGCAGGGCCTGGATCAGGGCGAACTGCTGGTTGTTCATGCCGGCGATGAGCAGCGGCTCGTCGCGGTGGGCGGCGATGTCGTCGACGATCCGGGTCATGGCGGCGCCGAGTTCCCGCTCGCGGGTCTCGGACGCGGTCTCGAAGGAGCCGATCTCCTGCGGGGTCGCCGTCCCCTCGGCCATCCGCCGGCGCAGCAGGGCGCTGCTCATCAGCTCGGACACCCGCAGTGGTTCGTCGGTCAGCAGGTGCGTCTCTTCGGCGCGGGCGAAGACGTCCGCGTGCCACCGGAAACCGTCGATGGAGCGCATCGGGCCGCTCGCGGGTGCGAGCAGGTAACCGCGGCGGGTGGGTTTCGGCGGCAGCGGGTCGGGCCAGCAGGTGAGGTTCTCCAGGATGTCGTGCAGGAACCGCAGGTCGCTGCCGTCGGAGTTGAGGAAGGAGACCTTGCCCGACGTACCGCTGGTGATGTAGGGGCGGTGGCCCGTGGCCGTGATGCGCTCGGTCCACTCGTCGATGTCGCGTACGCCGTCCATGTCGACGTCGCCCGGTTCGACCACGGACACCGTGGTGTACCAGCGCAGCAGCCGGTCCCAGCGGCCGGCGGTGATCAGGGAGACGGGGTACGACTTGTAGCTGGTGTGCGAGAAGAGGAGGGGGACGAGGTCCGCGGGAGCGGTGATCTCGTGGACGCCGGTCTCCGCCGCCCGGGTGCGCAGCAGCGGGATGCGTTCGCGGTGGTGGGCGAAGGCCTCCCGTGCGGCGTCGAGTTGCAGCGCCCGCAGCTTCTTGGCGGGCTGGTCGAAGGTGTCGCCGGAGGCGACGAGGGTCCGGATGTACTCGCGTGCGCTTGCCACAGCAACCCACCCTTGTCAGGTAGTGAGGTTCAGCGATCCGTCCTCTGCGGGGAACGCTCCTCGGCCAGGTACGACGACTCGATCGCGTCCAGGTCCTGGCGCAGTTCCTTGGGGGTGCCGGTCATGACGACACGGCCGCGGCGCAGTACGTACACGCGGTCGGCGATGTCCAGCACCTTGCGTACGTGCTGTTCGACGAGGAGGGCGCCGAGGCCCTGGTCGGCCGCCTCGCGCACGGCGCGCAGCAGGCGGTCGACCACGAGTGGGGCGAGGCCGAGGGAGAGTTCGTCGGCGAGGAGCAGCCGGGGCGAGCGGCACAGCGCCCGCGCCAGGGACAGCATCTGCTGCTCGCCGCCCGAGAGCATCCCCGCTCCGGTCGTCAGGCGGGTGCCGAGTTCGGGGAAGAGCGCCACGGCCCGGTCGGTGGTGACCCGGCCCACCCGCAGGTTCTCGGCGGTGTCGAGGCCGGTGAACACCGCCCGCTCCCCCACGTACGCCAGGCCCTCGCGGGCGCGCCGGTGCAGCGGCGACCGACGTGCGTCGCCCAGCCAGCGCACCTCGCCGCTCATCGCGGCGAGGTCGCCTGCCAGCACTCTGAGCGTCGTGGACTTGCCCGCGCCGTTGGGTCCGAGCAGGGCGACGACCTCACCCGGGCGGACCTCGATGTCGAGGTCGCGTACGACGGGCCGGGTGCCGTATCCCGCGGCGACGGCACGGGCCTCGATCAGCGGAGCCTTCGTCGGGTGCATCACCCCGACGCCTTCGCGGTCATCAGCTTCCGGACGTCGAGGAACGTTGAGCCGGACTTGGCCCACTCGATCTTGCCGTCGCGGATGGTCAGTTCGGTGGCGGTGGTGTTGTGGATCCGGCCCATGCCCTCCATGGGCAGGGCCGTCGACTCCTTCCAGGTCAGCGGCGGGGTGAGGCCGCCGGTGTCGATGCCGTCCGTCGTGTTGAGCTCCTCGACCAGGGCCTTCGCCGTGATGCTCGGGAGCTTCTCGGCGGCCTCGGTGAACACCTTGAACGCCACCCAGGCGGTCTCGTTGGCGCCGTTGGTGGTGTCGATGTCCTTGCCGTCGGCGGCCGCCACGAAGTCCTTCCAGGCGCTGTCGGACACCGGCGGGTAGTAGCCGGTGATGGCGGCACCTTCCAGCGGGCTGCTCGCGCCGCCGGTGCTCTCGGCCAGCTCCGGGGTGAGGTTGCCGACGACGCTGCCCAGTTTGGTGTCGGCGCCGGACTGCACGTACGACGTGACGAACAGGTCCGAGTGGGTGCCCAGGATGACGCTGACGCAGTCGGCGTCCTTGGTCGCGGCGGCGACCTGCGGGGCGAGGTCGGTGGCGGTGACCGGCACCTTCAGGTCCTTGGGCGGTGCACCTCCGGCCGAGGTCACGCCCAGCGTGAGGAACTTCGAGACGATCGCGGCGGCGGCCACGTCGTACCGTACGCCGGAGATCTTCTTGCAGCCCTCGTCCACGAGTTGCTTGCCGTGCGCGGCGAACACCACCGGAGTACCGCCGTTGACCGGGAAGGACATGGGGCTGGAGAACTCCGCGGCCGAGACGCCGGTGCCGCCGAGGTAGGGGATGCCGGCCTTCTCCAGGATCGGCATGTAGCGGTCGCCGGCCAGGCTGTACGAACCCACGACCGCGACGACCTTCTCGGCGACCGCCTGCTGGGCGCACTTCTCGGCCTCGTCGGCCTCGTTCTTCTCGTTGCAGGTGATCACCTTCAGCGGGCCGCCCTTGATCCCGCCGTTGTCGTTGATCCACTTCTCGTATGCCTGGGCCGTGATCCGGACCCCGGGCTGGGCGCTGCCCTGGGTGTCCTCGGGGGCCCAGACCATCACCTTGACCGGGGTGCCCTTGAGCTCGGAGGTGGTCGAGCTGCTCGAGGCCTCTCCCCCGCAACCGGCGGCGAGCAGGGTTCCGGTCACCGCGAGACAGCTCGCTGCGGCAGTTCTGCGTCGGCGTGAGTCGTTCATGATCCCTCCGCGGGGCTCGGCCCGGATGGGCGAAGTCGAGATGGCGAACAGCATGGAGCGTGATGTTCGGTTAGAGAAGTACTCTCGTCACAATTATTTAAATAAATGTGCTCTCTAGCCTTGCCCTGCCCGCGGACGTTCGCTACTCATGAAGCCCTGAGGGGTAGGCCCTGGGGCCCTGGGAGGTAACTGTCGTGGACGACATCCTGCGTTTCGCGCTGCTCGGTCTGGGGCTCGGTGCGCTCTACGCGCTCACCGCCCAGGGCATCGTGCTGATCTACCGGGGCTCCGGTGTCCTGAACTTCGCGCACGGCGCGATCGGGATGGCCGGCGCCTATGTGCAGTGGGAACTGGCCATGCAGCACGGCGTGCCGTACTGGCCGGCCGTGGCCTGCGGAGTGGTCGCCTCCGCCGTGCTGGGGCTGCTCACGCACCTGCTGGTGATCCGCCCGCTGCGCCGGGCGTCCTCGCTGGCCCGGCTGGTCGGCACGCTCGCGGTGTTCATCGTGCTGACCGCCGTCGCCGTCAAGCGCTACGGCGACAGCGTCCAACTTGTGCCGGGCAAGCTGCCGAACCGGCTGCTGGAGATCGCCGGCGCCACGGTGTCCGAGGACCGTATCTGGCTGCTGGGGATCGCCGTCGCGGTCACCGCGGTCCTCCACGTCCTGTACCGGCGCACCCTGTTCGGCCTGGGCACCACGGCGGTCGCGGAGAACCAGAGCGCCGCGGCCTCGCTGGGCTGGTCCGCGGATCTGATCGCCGCCGCCAACTGGGGGCTGGGCTCGGCGCTCGCGGGTCTGACGGGCATCCTGATCGTGCCGGTGATCGGCCTGTCGGTGACGGGCCTGACGACTCTGCTGCTGAGCGCGCTGGCCGCCGCTCTGGTCGGCCGGTTCTCGTCGTTCCCCGTCACCCTGGCGGGCGGCCTGGTGATCGGCGTGGTGCAGTCCGAACTGACCCGCTTCGGCACCGACGTCACAGGGCTCGCCGCCTCGGTGCCGTTCCTCTTCATCGCCTTGGTGCTGGTGGCGCGGGGCCGGGCACTGCCGCTGCGCGGCACGTTCCTGGACCGGATGCCGGCCCTCGGTACCGGACGGGTGCGTCCCGTGCCGCTCGTCGTCGCCGTGGCCGTCGGTCTTCTGCTCGTGGGTGTGTCGTCGCCGCTGTGGGCGGACGCGATCACCACCACCCTGGTCCTCTCGCTGATCATCCTGTCGATCGTCGTGGTCACCGGGTACGCGGGACAGGTGTCGCTGGCGGCGTACGCCCTCGCCGGGACCGGTGCCTTCATCGCCGGGCACACTGCGGCCGACTGGGGATGGCCGTTCGAACTCGCCCTGCTGGCGGGCGTGTTGGGCACGGTCCCGATCGGCCTGCTCTTCGCGCTCCCGGCGGTGCGGACCCGCGGGGTGAACCTCGCGATCATCACCCTCGGCCTCGGCACCACGCTGGAGACGATGGTCTTCCAGAACACCGATCTCGCCACGACCCCGGGCAGCGACGGGATCGCCGTGGGCAAGCAGACGCTCTTCGGCATCAGTATCTCCGGAGTGGACCATCCGCAGCGGTACGCCGCTCTCGTCCTGGTGATGTTCGTCGCGGCGACGCTCGTCGTCGCCAACGTCCGGCGCAGCCGCAGCGGCCGCCGGCTCGTCGCGGTCCGGGCGAACGAGCGGGCCGCCGCGGCCCTCGGCATCGATGTGCGCTCGGCCAAGCTGTACGCCTTCGGACTGTCCTCGGCCATCGCCGCGCTCGCCGGTGTGCTGACCGGTTTCCGCTCGACGTCCGTGGTGTTGAGCGAGTTCGCGAGCTTCGACTCCATCACCGTGCTCGGTCTCGCCGTGATCGGCGGTGTCGGCTTCCTGGTCGGTCCGCTGTTCGGCGCCACGTTCGCGGCGGGCACGGTCGGCGCCCGTTTCGGGGACCTGGTCCTGCCGGGGCTCAGTGAGTGGATGCCGCTGATCGGCGGGATCGTCCTGGTGCTGACGCTGGTGGGCAACCAGGACGGCATCGGGCGTGAACTGGCCAGACAGGCCGCCCGAGTTGGACGCCGTGCCGTCGCCACGCTTGAAGTCGACGCCCCCACCGAGCAGACCGTCGACCGAGCGGCTCCGCTCCCCCTTCAGGTGGAGGGCCTGACCGTGCGCTACGGCGGTGTCGTCGCCGTCGACGGACTCTCCTTCGGTATCGAGCCCGGCCAGGTCGTCGGCCTCATCGGACCCAACGGCGCCGGCAAGACCTCCGCGATCGACGCCGTCACCGGCTTCACCCGGGCCGCCTCCGGACAGGTGCGCCTCGGGGGGCGGGACATCACGCGCCTGCCCGTGCACCGGCGTGCCGCCGCCGGCCTCAGCCGGTCCTTCCAGTCACTGGAACTGTTCGAGGACATGACCGTCCTGGACAACCTGTACGCCGCCTGCGACCGGCCCGGGCCGTGGACGTACCTCACGGACCTGATCCGCCCCGGCAGCCGCCCGCTGCCCGCCCATGTACTCGTCGCCGTACGGGAGTTCGGCCTCCAGGACAGCCTGGACCGACCGGTCGGCGACCTGTCCTACGGCGAGCGGCGCCTGCTGGCCATCGCCCGTGCGGTGGCCGCCTCGCCCTCCGTCCTGCTCCTCGACGAACCGGCGGCGGGACTGTCCGAGGACGAGACCCGTGAACTGGCCCATCTGGTACGGCGGCTCGCCGAGGACTGGGGCATGGGCATCCTGCTCGTCGAGCATGACGTCGACATGGTGATGAGCGTCTGCGACCAGGTCGTCGTTCTCGACTTCGGGCGGCGGATCAGCGTCGGCACGCCGGAGGAGGTGCGGGGCGATCCGGCGGTGCGGGCGGCGTATCTGGGGGATCTGTCGCCGGAGGATCCGGTCAGCGCGTAGCGCTCCGCTGAGGGTGCCGGGATGGGAAGTGCCGCGAGGTGTTGTCGGTCGGCTGCGGCGCCGTTGTGGCTGGTCGCGCAGATCCCCGCGCCCCTTGCGGGGCGCTGCCGCTCGCGTCCCCAGGCAGCCAACGGACGCGAGCGCATCGTTTGGGCGGGTCCGACTCACATGCTGTCGCGCAGATCCGCCACATAGGGCTGGTGGGCCAGCAGTCCGCCGTCCACGCGCAGGGTGTGCCCGGTGATGAACAGGGACTCGTCGGAGGCGAGGAAGACGACCGCCGAGGCGACGTCCTCCGGCAGGCCCAGCCGCGGGGTGAGGTGATGGCGCAGCATCGCTTCCCGGATCGCTCCGTGTGCCGAGTCGTCGCTCGCCGGCGTGACGATGAATCCCGGCGCGATGGCGTTGGAGCGGACGCCCTGCTTGCCGTGCTGGGTGGCGACGTACTTCGTGAGGTTGATGATCGCGGCCTTCGAGGCGCCGTACGCGGGGTTGCGCAGATCCCCCGCGATCCCGGAACAGGACGAGGTGTTGATGATGGATCCGCCGCCCCGCGCGATCATGTGCGGGACGGCGGCCTGGATCGCGACCATGGTGCCGCGCAGGTTGATCCGCATGGTGTCGTCCCAGACGGCCGGGTCGGCCTCCGCGACCGCGAGGTCCTGACGGGCGGCCAGGTGGGTGGCGGCGGCGTTGTTGTCCAGGACGTCGAGGCCGCCGTATGTCTGAACGGTCGCCTCCACCATGGCCCGTACGCTCTCGATGTCCCCGAGGTCGACCTGGACCGCGAGCGCGGATCCGCCGACGGCCCGGATCTCCTCCGTGACGGCCTTGGCGCCGTCGAGGTTCAGATCGGCGACCACCGTGTGTGCCCCCTCGGCCGCGACGCGGCGCGCGGTGGCGGCGCCGATCCCGGAGGCGGCCCCGGTCACGACGGTGATCTTTTCGTCGAGTCGTCCCATGTCGAACTCCCTTTCTCAGCCGGTGAGTTCGTTGCCGACCAACGACACGAACGATACGCATTCGCCCGGTCCGCCACCCAGGTTGTGGGTGAGTGCGAGCGAGCGCCCTTCGGCGAGGGTGCGCACCGTGCGCTCCGGCGGCGCTTCACCTCGCAACTGGAGCCACGCCTCGAACATCATGCGCAGGCCGGAGGCGCCGATGGGGTGGCCGAAGGCCTTCAGGCCGCCGTCCGGATTGACCGGCAGCGAACCGTCGAGGTCGAACACCCCGCTGGTGACGTCCTTCCAGGCCTGGCCGCGCCCGGAGAAGCCCAGGTCCTCCATCAGCACCAGCTCGGTGGGCGTGAAACAGTCGTGGACCTCGGCGAGTGCGATCTCGGTCCGCGGGTCGGTGACACCGGCCTGCCGGTAGGCCTCCTGGGCGGAGGCCACGACCTCGGGGAAGGTGGTGAAGTCGTACTCCGGGTCGAGAAGTCCGTCCGCCGGTCCCGCGACGAACGACAGCGCCTTCACGAAGATCGGCTTGTCCGTGTACCGGTACGCGTCCTCGGCGCGTACGACGATCGCGGCGGCCGAGCCGTCCGATACACCGGAACAGTCGAAGACGCCGAGCATGCCCGCCACGATGGGCGCGGACCTGATGCGCTCCAGCGGGACTTCCTTGCGGAACTGGGCGCGGGGGTTGCGGGCGCCGTTGGCGTGGTTCTTCCAGGCGATGCGGGTGATGACGTTCTTCAACTCGTCCTCGCCCAGGCCGTACTTGGCGGCATAGGCGGGCGCGAGGAGCGAGAAGTTCGCCGGTGCCGTGATCTCGCCCCGGCTGTCGTCACCGGCGCCCGGCATCGTCGTACCCGAAAGCCCGGACATGCCGGAGTCCTTGAGCTTCTCGACGCCGACCGCCATCGCCACGTCGTAGGCGCCCGAGGCAACCGCGTAACAGGCGTTGCGCAGTGCCTCGGAGCCGGTCGCACACATGTTCTCCAGGCGGGTGACCGGCTTGTACGGCAGGTGCAGCGGACGGCTGAGAGTGAGTCCGGAGACGCCGGAGGCCTGAGTGCCGAGCCAGAAGGCGTCGATGTCGTCGAGAGTGATGCCGGCCGAGGTGACCGCTTCGCCGACCGCGTCGACCAGCAGATCGTCGGCCGAGCGGGTCCAGTGTTCGCCGAAGGGCGTGCAGCCCATGCCGACGATCGCGACGCGGTCCCGAATTCCGTGCGAGCCCATGATTTCGTTCCCCTCCTCAGTCCTCGTCCGTGCGCAACGGACGGGCCTTCCAGAAGTAGTTGTGGACGCCGGCCGCGGTGACGGTGCGCCGGAAGGTCATCTCCACCCGGGCGCCGATGGCGGCGTCGGCCTCGGTGGCGTCGGTGAGCTGGCAGCGGAACCGGCCGCCGCCGTCGTAGTCGACGACCACGACGAGCATCGGCGGGCTCGGCGTGTGCGCGAGGCGATCGACCGTGAAGGTCGCGACGGTGCCGCGTGCGTCGGCCATCGGTTCGTCGGTCATGGCGTCGACGCTGCGGCAGGACGTGCACACGCGGTCCGGCGGCAGATGGCGGGTGCCGCACTTCTCGCAACGGGACGCCACGAAGCCGTACTTCCAGCCGTTACGGCGGTGCGCGGGCGGGGCGTACGGCGGTTCGGGGTCGGGGCGGCGGGGCGGTTCGCGGTCGAGGAGGCCGCGCCAGGAGAGATAGGTGGCGTACGGCATGGGCGCGCTGCCTGCCGCGATCTGCGCGGCGACCGGGCGGGCGCCGCGGTGGGCCGGCAGGGCGTCCGTCGTGCGCAGGAGTATGACTCCGGCGCCGTCGCCGAGCACGACGAGCGCGATGGTCTCGCCGGGGCGGGCGCGGTCGAGGACGTCGGCGAGGAGCAGGCCGGGCTGGGCGGTGCCGGGGTTGCCGATCGCCGCGGTGAGGTCTGCGGTGACGGCTTCGGGGCGGGCGCCGGCCTTGCGCCGTACCGCCGCGCACGCGCGCGCGTGCAGGCCGGTGACGATGAGGTGGTCGACGGCGGTGATGTCGAGTCCGGCCCGGTCGAGGGCCGCGCCGAGGGCCTTGCCCGCGAGGTCGACGTAGATCTCCTCGGCGAAGCGTTCCTCCCACACCCGAGAGGTGGGCGAGCCGGGCAGCCGCCAGCGGTCGAGGATTTCGTCGCTCACGGTGTCGTGGGCGAGGAGTTCCGCGATGACGGGGGTGCTGTCGCGATGGCCGCCGAACACGAACGCCGCCGCGCCGTCGCCGCCCGCGGACTCGTCGCTGGAGCCGGGCAGGCCGGTGCGCAGGTCGGACAGGACCGTGAGGGTGGGGACCGTGGAGCGGGCGGCCGTGACGAGGGCGCCGAGGCCGGAGCGTACGGAGCCCGCCATGTCGGCGGCGAGGACGTGCTCGTCGAGTCCGAGGGCGGCGTGGACCGCGGTGGCGTTGGTCTTGTCGAGGTAGGCGGGGGCCGCGGTGGCGAGGAAGAGCTGGCCGATGCGGGGGCGCAGTCCGTCGGGGACGAGGGCTCCGCGGGCCGCCTCGACGGCCATCGAGGTGGTGTCCTCGTCGTATCCCGCGACCGCGCGCGTGCCCTTGCCTGCTGGGGTGCCGAGTACTGCTGCGACATCGGCGCGGGCGAGGCGGTGGTACGGCACATAGGCGCCGTATGCGATCAGTCCGGCCATCAGCGTCCTCCCTGAGCGTTGGTTTCGATGGTTCGCTCGAAGACCGCGGCCAGGCCCTGTCCGCCGCCGAGGCACATGGTCTCCAGGCCGTAGCGGGCGTCGCGGCGGTCGAGTTCGCGCAGCAGGGTGGCGAGGATGCGGCCGCCGGTGGCACCGACGGGATGGCCGAGCGAGATGCCGGAGCCGTTGACGTTGAGCCGCTCGAAGTCGGCCTCGGTCAGGGCCCATTCGCGGGTACAGGCGAGCACCTGGGCGGCGAAGGCCTCGTTCAGTTCGATGAGGTCCATGTCGGCGAGCTTCAGCCCGGCCCGTTCCAGGGCTTTGGCCGTGGCGGGCACCGGGCCGATGCCCATCGTCTGAGGGGGTACGCCGGCGACGGCCCAGGAGACGAGACGGCCCAGCGGGCGCAGACCGAGTTCGGCGGCGCGTTCGGGGTGGGTGACGACGCAGAGCGAGGCGCCGTCGTTCTGTCCGCTGGCGTTCCCGGCGGTGACGGTCGCCTCCGGGTCCTGGCGGCTGAGGACGGGGCGCAGTGCCGCGAGTTTCTCCAACGTCGAGTCGGGGCGCGGGTGTTCGTCGGTCGCTACGACCGTCTCGCCCTTCCGAGTCCGTACGGTGACCGGCACGATCTCGTCGGCGAACCGGCCCTCCCGCTGGGCGGCGACGGCCTTCTCGTGCGAGCGCAGGGCCAGCTCGTCCTGTTCCTCGCGAGGAATGCCGTACTCGCGCCGAAGGTTCTCGGCGGTCTCCAACATGCCGCCGGGGACAGGGTGGTTGACGCCTCCGGAGGTGACCCGGCCGCGGGCCAGCCGGTCGTGGAGGGTGGTGCCCGCGCCGCGTACGCCCCACCGCACACCGGTGGTGTAGAACTCGGCCTGGCTCATGGCCTCCACTCCCCCGGCCAGCACGAGGTCGCTCGCGCCGGTCTGCACCTGCATGGCGGCGGTGATCACGGCCTGGAGTCCGGAGCCGCACCGGCGGTCGATCTGGAGGCCGGGCACCTCGACGGGGAGGCCCGCGTCCAGGGCGGCGACCCGGCCGATCGCGGGGGCCTCGCCGTTGGGGTAGCACTGGCCGAGGAGTACGTCCTCGACGGCGCCGGGCGGTATGCCGGTCCGTTCGAGCACCGCCCGTACGACCGTGGCCGCGAGCTCGGCCGCGGTGACGTCCTTCAGGACACCTCCGTAGCCGCCGACGGGGGTGCGCACGGGTTCGCAGATCACCGCGTCACGCATCGGTCAGGCCTTTCGTCAGGGGGCGGACGCCTCGCGAACGAGCGTCACATGTATCGGCCACCGGTCACCTCCAGGACGGCTCCGGTGATGTAGCTCGCCATGTCGGAGGCGAGGAAGAGGACCGCCTGGGCGACCTCGGCGGGTTCGCCGGCGCGGCTCAGGGGGATTTCGGCGAGCTTGGCGTCCCAGGCGGCCCGGGGCATGGCCTCGGTCATGGCGGTGCGGATCAGCCCGGGCTGCACGGCGTTGACGCGGATTCCGGCGCGGGCCAGCTCCTTGGCGGACGCCTTGGTGAGGCCGACGAGGCCTGCCTTGGCGGCGCTGTAGTTGGTCTGGCCGAAGTTGCCGACCTTGCCGGCGATGGAGGAGATGTTGACGATGCTGCCGCTCACGCCGTGTGCGCGCATCGACTCGGCCGCGTACCGGGTGCCGTTCCAGGCGCCCGTGAGGTGGACGTCGACGACGGCGCGGAAGTCGGCGACCGGCATCTTGCGCAGGGTCGCGTCCCGGGTGATCCCGGCGTTGTTGATCATCACCCCGACGGGTCCGAAGGTGCCGACGCAGTGGGCTACGAGGGCGGCGACCTCGTCCTCGTCCGTGACGTCGCAGCGCAGGGAGTTGGCGGCGACGCCGTTCTTGGTGAGGCGCTCGGCGGCCTCGGCGGCCGCGTCCTCGTTGATGTCGCCGAGGACCACGGAGGCGCCCGCGCCGCCGAGCACACCGGCGATCTCGAAGCCGATGCCCTGTGCTCCGCCGGTGATCACCGCGTTACGGCCGTCCAGCAGTCCCATGCCCGCCCGTCCCCAGCTCGACGCTATTCCTCTAAAATAGATAACCTATTACGCTGAAAGTATCAATAAGGCGAACCCCGGCCGCGGGAGGAGACAGCGCAGGTGGACATCACTTATCCCCCGGAGACCTTGGCGTTCCGGAGCGAGGTCAGGGCGTTCCTGGCGGAGGCCCTCCCGGCCGACTGGCGGGGAATCGGCGCCCTCGACGAGGAGGCCGCGTGGGCCTTCGCCCGTGACTGGCGGAAGCGCCTCGCGCGGCGCGGCTACCTCTCGCTCACCTGGCCCGAGGAGTACGGCGGCCGTGGTCTGTCCAAGCTCCACCAGGTCGTCCTGATGGAGGAACTGGCCCTGGCGGGCGTGCCGTTCGGGCTGCCGCAGGACACGTTCGGCGTGAAGATGCTGGCCAACACGCTGCTGCGGTGGGGCACGGAGGAGCAGAAGAGCCACTTCCTGCCGCGCATCCTCAGCGGCGAGGACACCTGGTGCCAGGGTTACTCCGAGCCGGACGCGGGCTCGGACCTCGCCTCGCTCACCACCCGGGCGGTGCGGGACGGCGAGGAATGGGTGATCGACGGCCAGAAGGTGTGGACCTCGGGCGCCCACCACAGCGACTGGATCTTCGTCCTGGCGCGCACCGACCGCGACGCCCCCAAGCACCGCGGCATCTCCTTCCTCCTGGTCCCACTCGACCAACCCGGCGTCGAGGTGCGCCCGTTCCGCATGATGAGCGGCCAACTCCACTTCAACGAGGTCTTCTTCAGCGGCGCCCGCACCCGGGCCGACCTCGTCGTGGGCGGCGTCGACAACGGCTGGAAAGTCGCCCAGAGCCTGCTGGGCGTGGAGCGCGGGGAGGAGGCCGCGACCAACCCGATCCTGTTCAAGGCCGAGGTCGAGCGTCTCGTCGCACTCGCCCGCGCATACGGCAAGGACCAGGATCCGGTCGTACGGCAGCGGATCGCCTGGTGCTGGTCCAAGGTCGAGATCATGCGCTTCCTCGGCTACCGCATCCTCACCGGCTGGCTCAAGGGCACCGAGCCCGGCCCGGAGTCGTCGATCGCCAAGCTGTACTGGAGCGAGTACCACACGGTGGTCACCGACCTGGCGATGGACATCATGGGCCTGCACGGCCAGGTCCCGGTGGGCCGCCCGCCCCTGCGCACGTACCGCACCGACGACCCCGGTGCCGCGAACTCCTCGGCGTCCTGGTCGACCACGTATCTCATCGCCCGCTCCGGCACGATCTACGCCGGGACGTCTCAGGTGCAGCGGAACATTCTCGCGGAGAGGGTGCTGGGCCTGCCGAGGGAGCCGAGAGGGTGACATACGGCTCGGACACTGAGCAAGCCCGGGGTTCGATGGCGCCCCGTTGGGGGCGCGGGGAACTGCGCGACCAGCCACGACGACGCCGCAGACGAACGACGACAGATCCTGGCACTACCCAGCGGAGCGTCTCCCCTCGAACACCTCGACCTCCGGAACCGGCCGCGGCCCCTCCCCCGGCCGCCACCCGGCATCCAGCTTGCGCAGCCCCACACCGTCCGGTGCCCAGATGTGGCAGCTGTTCAGGACGCCGGCGGTGGAACGCGGGCCGTGCGACGGCAGACCCGAGTCACGGCGCCGCGCATTGGCCGAGATGGCCGCCTGCACGACGGCGGGGCCGAGCACGCGGGCGAGTTCGTACAGGTGAGTACAGCCCGAGGCCCCTCGGAACCGCTCCTGGATCGCCCGGTTGAAACCCGCGGCCACGCTCAGACCGACCAGACCCTCGAAGGCCGAGGTGATCAACGGGCATTCGGCGTGCGGGAAGGTCCGCATGTCCGCGTCGGCGGCCACGATGACCATGTCCGCGAGCCGGATCCGTACGGCCAGCACCATCCGGTGGATCGTCGCGGCCGACGCGTCCTCCCGCGGCCGTACGTCGGCCAGTTCCGCCTCGACGGACAGCTCCGCGCCGCCGTCCTCGTCGTAGGCGCTCACGGTGATCGTACGGCGGTGCAGGGGCAGTTCGGCGCGGGTCACGACGCCGCCTCACCCAGCGCGGCGAACTCCGGCTGCCGTCGCTCGATGAAGCTGCGCACGCCCTCTCGGTAGTCCGGGGCCCGTTTTGCCGTGGCCAGCAGCGCGGCCGCGTCGTCCCTGCTCGCGACGAAGCTCCGCGACTGATCGTCGGCGAGCTGCCGCTTGATCAGGGACATCGCGTACGGGCTGGCGGAGCGGGCGAGTTCGGTGGCGTACGTGAGTGCCGTCGGGAGCAGTTCCTCCGGCTCGACGAGACGGTTGACCAGGCCCATCGCCAGCGCCTCCGGACCGTCGATCCGGCGCGAGGACAGCAGCAGGTCACTCGCGTTCCCGTAGCCGACCAGCCGGGGGAGAATCCACGACACCCCGTCCTCCGCGACGAGCCCGCGCGCACTGAACGCGGCTGCGAACCGGGCGCCCGGCACGGCGAACCGCACATCGCACATCAGCGCCTGGTTGAAGCCGATACCGGCACACGCGCCGTTGATCGCGGCCACGACGGGCTTCGGGAAGCTCATGGGCCTGGTGCGCGGCGGCAACCGGTCGGTCGGCCACGGCTCGGCCCCGGAGGACGCCCCGTCGAGGACGCTCATGTCCATCCCCGGGCAGAAGCTGCGCCCGGCCCCGGTGAGCACCACGACCCGCACCCGCGGATCGGACTCGGCACGGTCGAACAGCTCGTTGTAGAGCAGCTCCATCTCGAGCGTCCAGGCGTTGTGCCGCTCGGGCCGGTTGAGGGTGAGCAGCATGACCCCGTCGTCGGTGAGGTCGGAGAGGATCACCATCGAGTCCTCCATAATAGATAGATGAATCATCTATATACCCAAGGGGCAGACGCACGCCAGATCCGGGGCAGTCCGACGACGATCACCGATCCCTTGACCTGGTACCCTCGATGCACTAAGAAGATTCATTTTGCTATATACGCCACACATCGTCAGCGAGGAGACTCCGCCGTGGCCGAGGCAGCCCGTGCAGAAGCGCCCACCGTGCCCGCCCCCTCCCGCCACCGTGTCGGACGCCAGGTGCGCGTACCGAAGACGGCCGAGCTGGTCGCCGCGCATCTGCGCCGCCAGATCGTGCGGGGCGAGCTGAAGCCCGACGACGCGCTGCCGCCGGAGTCGGGCCTGATGGAGCAGTTCGGCATCTCCCGGCCGACCCTGCGTGAGGCCTTCCGCGTCCTTGAGTCGGAATCGCTGATCACGGTGCGCCGCGGAGCCCACGGCGGCGCCCGGGTCAGCGCGCCGGACGCCGAGGTCGCGGCCCGTTTCGCCGGTCTGATCCTGGAGTACCGCGGCGCCACCCTCGGCGACGTCTACCGCGCCGCCGCGCTCATCGAGCCGCCCTGCGCCCGCCAGCTCGCCACCAAGCACACGGCGGACGACATCAAGCGGCTGCGCGAGGCCGTGGCCGCCGAGAAGACCGCGCTGGACGACCCCCTTGCCCTCGTGGAGGCCCAGGACGCCTTCCACGCCCTGCTGGTCGAGCTCACCGGCAACCAGACCCTCATCCTGCTGTGCGGCATGCTGCGCACCATCGTCGACCGTGCGAACGCCTCGTACACCGCGAGTGCCACCGACACCGAGACGCAGAAGGCGCAGGCCCTCAAGGGCCACCGCGCGCACGTCCGGCTGGTCGGCCTGATCGAGTCCGGCAAGGCCGACGAGGCCGAGAAGCTGTGGCAGCGGCACATCTCCAGCGCCGACGACGTGGTGAACTCGGCCGGCCCGAAGACCGTCCTCGAACTGATCGACTGACACCGCTCAGCCCGTGAGGTCGGCCGCCAGGTCGGCGACGTCGGTCATGAAGGCCGTACCGCGCCGCGAGTGGTCGTATCCCGCGAGCGGGTAGCCGTTGCTCAACAGCGCGAAGGACAGCCCGGTCTCCGGGTCCATGAAGCCCAGTTGATATGCGGCTCCGGCGTTCCCGAAGAGCGACGGCGAACCGGTGGACGGCAGCCCGCTGCCCGCGTCGGGACCGGCGACGGTGACGAACAGCCCCATGCTCGTACGCCGACCGCCCCCGCCGCCGTAGACCTGGTCGCCGTACGGATGCTCGGTCAACCGGATCCGGGTGCCCTCGGCCACCGTCTCCGGTTTCCACAGGCCCGAGTGCTCCAACGCCTGGAAGAACAGGGCGACATCGGCGGCCGTGGCGACGAGTGCGTGACTGGGCTCGCCTGCCGCCAGCACCTGCGGGTCGGAGAGGTACCAGGGGCCCCAGGGGTCGGGCTCCTGGTCGTCGTCGGTGCGGTCGGTGGCTGTCATGGGAGCCACCGTGCTCGGCTGCCGCTCGACGGGGACGCCCAGCTCGATCGAGGACAAGCCCAGCGGCCCGACGATCCGCTCGCGCAGATGGTCGGCGAAGGGCAGGCCCGTACGGCGCTCCACGATCTCGGCGATCAGCCAGGCGGCCGAGGTGAGATGGAACTGGAAGCGGCTGCCCGGCGGGTAGTCGAGCCGCCAGCGACCGAAGGCCGCGAGGCGCTGCTCGCGGTCGAGCATCTTGGGGTGGCCCAGCGGCGCGAAGGGGAAGCCGGCGGTGTGGGTGAGCACCTGCTCGACCGTCACGGCCTCCTTCCCGTTCGGCGCGAACTCCGGGATGATCTCGGCGACTTGCTCCCCGATGTCGAGCAGGCCGTCGCCTATCAGCTTCCACACCGCACCGGCGACGATCGACCGGCCGACGGACTGAAGGATGTAGCGGGTGTCCGGCCGGGCATCGCCCCAGGTCTCGAAGGCCACGAGGCGCCCCGCGTGGGCGACGGCGACCTGAGCGGAGGGCAGCGGGCCGTGCTCCACCTCCAGCCTGATCCTGCGCAGCAGCACATCCAGCCGGTGCGGGTCGACACCCACAGCTTCGCGTGTCATGTCTCTCTCCTGTGCTGCGGCTCCCGCAGACTCCGGCGCAGCACCTTGCCGTTGGCGTTGCGCGGCAGGTCGGCGACGAAGCACCAGCGGACGGGGACCTTGAATCCGGACAGCCGGGCGCGGGCGTACGCCCTGAGCGCGTCCGGTTCCGGCGGGGCGGCGGGGTCGGAGGGGACGACGAAGGCGACGACCGTCTGACCGAGGCGGTCGTCGGGGACGCCGGTGACCGCGACGTCCACGATGCCGGGATGGGCGGCGAGGACGGTCTCCACCTCCAGCGGATGGACGTTCTCCCCGCCACGGATGATCATGTCGGTGCGCCGCCCGGCCAGATAGAGATACCCGTCCGCCGAGACCCGCCCCAGATCGCCGCTGCGCAGCCAGCCCGTCTCGTCCACCCGGAAGAGGTGCTCCGCACGGGCATCGATCTCGCCGACCCCGTCCGGACCGGCGTCACGCACCCGCAACTCCACACCGGGCGCCGCCCGTCCGACGGACCGCAGCAGTTCGGTGCGCCCGGCGACGGCCTCACGATGGTCGTCCGGGGTGAGCACGCTGATGGGCGATCCCTCGGTCTGCCCGAACATGTTGAGCATGCGGACCCCGGGCATCGCCTCGTACGTCCGCCGCAGCGTGCCCGCGCGGATGGGCGCGCCGCCGTACTGGAGGACGCGCAGACTCTTGTGGTGGGCCTGGCCCGCGGCCAGCAGCGTCTCCAGCATGGCGGGGACCATGCTGGTGTGCGTGGTGCCGAGGTCCCTCAGCTCCGCCCAGCCCTCGACGGTGAAGCGCGGCAGCCCGGTGACCAGCGCTCCGGCGGCGAGGGCGACGGCGATGTTGCCCAGGCCCGCGATGTGGTGGAAGGGCGCGCTGCCACCGTAGAAGCTCTCGGCGTCCAGCGCACAGAGCCCGCCGTTGACGCGAGCGCGGGCGGCCAGCCGGCGTTGGGTCATGGGGACGGGCTTGGGCGCGCCGGTCGTTCCTGAGGTGTGCAGAACGGCGGCGAGTTCCTCCGGGACGGCCGTAAGTGGCCTGGGATTACAGGGCAGTTCGGGCACCACCACTACCCTTCGGTCGGAGAGCTCCGCGACCTGGCGGCCGAGGTTCGTGAACTCTGCCTGCACGACGATGACTTGGGACGCGCCCTGCTTCACCACCGAGGCGATCTCGTACGGCGTCATCCGCACCCCGAGTGGCGCCAGCGGGTGTCCGGAGCCCGCGCCGCCGATCACCAGGGCGAGGGCGTCGGCGGAGGTGGCGACGAGGGCGGGGACGGGTTCACCGGGGGTGAGACCGAGCGTGTCCAGCCAGTCGGCGGCGCCGCCCGCGCGGTCGAGGAGTTCGCGTCCGGTCCACGTCAGGTCGCCGAACCGGGCGGCGGGACGGCCATGGTCGTAAGCGGCGGCCACCATGCCCGTCCAAGTGGCTTCCCGCGTGCCGCCCACCGGATCAGGGCTCCAGGCGGGCCGTCGCGGTGCCGGTGACCACCTCGCCGCCGTCCTGGTTGACCGTGCGGAGCGAGAAGCGGGCGACCGGACCGGCCGGGGTGTCCTCGACGGACTCGACAGTGGCCGTGGCCGTCAGGGTGTCGCCGGGCCACACCTGAGCCTTGAAGCGCACGCCGAAGGTCACCAGCGACTCGATGCCGATCCAGTCGGTGAGCACCCGTCCGGTCATGCCCATGGTGAGCATGCCGTGGGCGAACACGCCGGGGTACCCGGCCGCTTCGGTCGCGAACACCTCGTCGGTGTGCAGGGGGTTGAAGTCGCCGGAGGCGCCCGCGTACTGGACGATCCGGGAGCGCTTCAGGTCCTCGACGAGCACGCTCTCGCGCATCTCGCCGGTCTTGATGTCGTCGACGTGCATCACGAGTCCTTCCGGGTGGCGGGGCCCTCGGGGACGACGGCCACGGTCAGGGCGGTGACGACCTTCTCTCCCCCGGCGTCCCGGTACTCGGTGATGCGCTCGCTGAACAGCAGCCGGCCGGTGCGGCCCTGCTTCTCCCAGCGGCGTCCGGGCACGGTGTGCGCGTACAGGGTCTCCCCGGCCCGCACCGGGCGGTGGTACTCGAAGTGCTGCTCGGCGTGCAGACCTCCGCCGCCCTCGGGCATCGTCCCGGGGCCTGCTCCGGAGCCGAACCACTCCTGCCCCGGCTTGGGGCGCAGGTGGTACTCCGGGTCGTAGTGGGCGCTCGCCATGGTGAAGGTCGGCGGTGCGAAGTCCTCGTACGCCGGGCTCTCGTCGCCGATGGCACGGGCGAACACCATGATGTGCCCGGCCTCGACGGGGAACGGCTGCCCTGTCATGTCTCGCTGTCTCCTCGGTCAGTACGGCAGGAACGCATCGCGGGTGGCGTCCTCGGGATCGAAGTCGGCAGGCAGTCCCTCGAACTTCGGCTCCCGCTTCTCCATGAAGCTCGCCACGCCCTCACGGAAGTCCGGGGACCCGGCGAAGAACTCCATGGCCGAGTACGACCGGGCCAGCGCCTCCTCGAACGGCCGGTCCAGATCGCCGTACACCTGATGGCGTACGACGGCCATGGCGCGCGGCGAGCAGTTGCGGGCGATGTCGCGGGCGTAGGCGCGGGCGGCGTCGAGCAGGTCCTCGGGCGCCACGACCCGGCTGACCAGGCCGAGTTGCTTCGCCTCGTCGGCGTCGAAGACACGGCCGGAGAGCAGGAGGTCGAGGGCGTTCTCCAGGCCGACGACGCGGGGCAGGACGTACGGCAGGTTGTACTCGCCCGCGAGGCCACGGCGGGTGAAGGCCGTGGTGAAGCGGGCACCGCGGGCGGCGAAGCGGATGTCGCAGATCAGGGCCTGGACCAGGCCGATGCCCGCACAGGCGCCGTTGATGGCGGCGATGAGCGGCTTCGGCAGGTCCCGCTTGCCGTACATCGGCACCCGGGCCCGGAGGTTGAGGGACTGTCCCGGCTGGGCGTTCTGCTCCAGCCGCTGGACGTCCATGCCGGGGCAGAACGCCCTGCCCGCCCCCGTGACGATCACGGCCTTCACCGCCGGGTCGTGCGCGGCCTCCTCCAGGAGCGTGAAGAAGCGGCGCTCCATCGGGAGGCTCCATGCGTTCTTGCGCTCGGGCCGGTTGAGGGTGACGGTGGCGACGCCGTCCTCGTCGACCTCGTACAGCACCAGGTCCTGATCGGCTTGCTCGGGCACGTCGTCACTCCTGAGTCAGCGGTTCGATGGGGTCGCCGACGCCGGCCCGTTCCCCGGAGATGGTCACCACCACCTGGCCCCGGGCGCAGACCCGGCCGTCCGGCATACGCACGTCCACGTCGGCGAAGTGCAGCCGGCGGCCGCGCCGGACGCAGCGTGCATGCGCGACGGCCTCCCGGCCACGGGCGGGCGCGAGGTACTGCACGGACATCGACACGGTGCTCAGCAGACTGCCCTTGTCGAAGTCATGTCCGGCGATCACGGCGCCGGCGCCCGCGGTGTCGATGAGCGCCGAGATCACCCCGCCGTGGAAGACGCCTTCGTGGGCGGAGAGCGACTCGGCGTAGGGCAGGACCATCTCGATGCCGTCCGGGTCCCAGCGCAGGATCCGCATACCGCAGCTGCGGTTGAACTTGACCCCGCGCTCCCAGCGGGCCCGGAACCACTCGCGGCGTTCGCGCTGTTCCTGGTCGGTGAGGGTCCTCGCCGCGACGGTCATCCGCGCACCTTCCGGTCTCTGCCTCGCGATGCAGATCCATATAGTTACATGATTCAGCGCCATCCGCGAGGACTGGATGTATTATTTATCTAACTCATTAACAAGGTCTCAAGAAGGGGAAGGTACTCGATGCCGTCCACCGCCCTGGCCGGGATCCGCGTCCTCGACCTGTCCCGCATCCTCGCGGCACCGCTGGCCACCCAGATGCTGGGCGACCTGGGCGCGGAGGTGATCAAGGTGGAGCGGCCGGGCAACGGCGACGACTCCCGGACATACGGGCCGCCCTTCCCCGCCGGCCCGGACGGCGAACGCACGGACACCGCCGCCTTCTATCTCGCCTGCAATCGCAACAAGCAGTCGGTCACCGTCAACCACGCCACCGCCGAGGGACAGCAACTGATCCGCGCGCTGGCCGCCCGGTCGGACGTGCTGGTGGAGAACTTCCGTGCCGGGACGCTCGCGAAGTACGGGCTCGACCAGGAGAGCCTGCGCTCGCTGAACCCCCGGCTCGTCTATCTCTCGGTGACCGGCTTCGGCCAGACCGGACCGTATGCGCAACGCCCCGGCTACGACGGCATCTTCCAGGCCATGTCCGGGATGATGAGCGTCTCCGGTCACCCCGCGGAACCGATGAAGGTCGGCGTCAGCATGGTCGACATCCTCACCGGCCTGTACGCCGCCACGGCCGTGCTCGCCGCCCTGCGGCACCGGGACGCCACCGGCGAGGGCCAGTTCATCGACCTGTCCCTGCTGGACTGCGGGCTGGCCTCGCTGTCGCACTTCGCGATGAACTACCTGGTGTCGGGGGAAGTCCCGCAGCGGCGCGGCAACGGCGGTTACGGCGGCATCCCGTCCCAGGCCTTCCAGTGCAAGGACAAGCCGATCTTCCTCGTCGCCGGCAACGACAAGCAGTTCGCCGCCTTCTGCACGGCGGCCGACCGCACCGATCTGTCGCAGGACCCGCGGTTCGCCTCGACGTCCGCCCGGATCGCGCACCGCGAGGAGATCCTGCCCATGCTGGAGGAGATCCTCCGCACCCGGACCCGCGACGAATGGCTGACGGTCCTGGACGAACACGACGTCCCCGCAGGCCCGTTCAACGAGCTGCCCGAGGTCTTCGCCGACCCCCAGATCCAACACCGCGAGATGCTGGTCGAGATCGAGGACCCGGTATCCGGCAGCCTCCCCCTGCTCGCCAACCCGATCCACCTGACAGCCACCCCCATCGACGGGTACACCCCGCCACCCACGCTGGGCGAACACACGGCCGAGGTCCTGGCCAGGCTGGCGGGGGTGACGGAGACACGGCTGGCCGAGCTGCGCAAGCGAGGGGTCGTCTAAGCAGTACAGGTGAATTCCGGTGCACCACAGCGCCCCGTAAGGGGCGCGGGGAACTGCGCGACCAGCCCCCACCGGCCCGCAGCCGACGAACCCACACCCCTCACCCGATAAGCGTGCGGCCACCCTCAAGCATCAGCGTCGCCCCCGTCAGATAGCCCATGTCATCACTCACCAGCGCCGCCACCGCCCTCCCAATATCCCCCTCCGGATCACCGAGCCGCCCCAACGGAATATCGGCGGCCAGCCGTTCGGCATGGTCGGGATGGTCGGCGAGATACGCCTCCGCAGCCGGACTGAGCGCGGCCGGGCAGATCACGTTCACCCGGATCCCGTACGCACCCCACTCCCGCGCGGCGACCCGCGTCAGCCCACGGATCGCCTCCTTGGCCATCGCATAGGACGCGAACGTGGGATCCCCCTGCACGGCAGTCGACGACCCCAGGTTCACGACGCTGCCCCGACTCTCCCGCAACCAGGGCAGGGCGGCCTGCATCGCATGGAACGTCGCCAACGGCCCGCTGCGATAGGCGAGTTCGACATCGTCGTACGACGTCTGCTCCAACCGCCGCTGCACCGAGGACTGCGCGTTGTTCACGAGCACGTCCAGCGCGCCGAACTCCCGTACCGTCTCGGCCACCATGCGGTCCACGTCGGCGCGTTCGCACACATCCCCCGCGACGGCGAGCACCCGGCCTCCCCGCCCGGTGATCTCCGCGGCCGTCTCCTTCAGCTTGCTCTCGGTACGGCCCGTGACCACCACCGCGGCCCCTTCCACGGCCAGCGCGAGCGCGATGCCGCGTCCCACTCCCTGGCCACCGCCGGTGACCAGCGCGACCTTCCCGTCCAGTCGCATTCACGTCTCCTTCCAGAAGGGCGCCCAGGTGGGAAAGGCGTCCGGCAGCGGTGGCTCACCGGCCCCCGCCCAGCTGTTGAAGCAGACGGCCTGCGGGCGCTCGGTGACATCGGCCGCGTACCAGTGCTGCTCGCGGCGCCGGGAGAAGTACCACTCGCCGCCCACGCGCGCGTACTCGTCGAGATAGCGGATCGCCATGACGATCCACCGGTCCCCCACCTCGTGCTCGGCCCGGCAGTAGACCGAGCCCGTCGCGGTGTCGCGGCCGGTGAACTCGACGCGGTGGCCGCAGATCTGGTGGATGGAGCGGTGGAAGCCGCGCACGAGCGGCTCGATGTGCGCCCGGAGGGCCTCCCGGCCGCGGCCGCGGCGCCCCATGTCCACGTCGGGCCGGAAGCAGCCGACCCAGGCGTCGAGGTCGCGGGCGTCGACCGCGAGGGCGTAGCGGATGGGGAGTTGCTGGATGGCGAGCTGGGACTCGATGCGGTCGATGCGATCCGCCGGGCCGCTCATGGCCGGGGGTCCTTCGGGAGTCCGAGCACCTGCTCGCCGATGATGTTGCGCTGGATCTCGCTCGAACCGCCGTAGATCGTCTCCGCGAGGGAGAGCAGGAAGGACCGCTGCCGGGTGTCCAGGCCGTAGTCCTCGCCGACGATCTGCCCCGCGGGGCCGGCCAGTTCCATCGCGAGGTGGCCGAGTCGCTGGTGGCGTGTCGAGGCGTACAGCTTCGCCGTGGTCGCCTGCGGGCCGGGTGCGCGGCCCGCGATCAGTTCGGCGACGGTCCGCATGTTGGTGGTGCGCATGATCCGTACGGAGATCCAGGCGTCCAGGATCCGTCGGCGCAGCATCGGGTCGTCGAGGGCGCCGCGCTCGCGGGCCAGCTCGATCAGGGCGTCGGCCTCGCGCTCGTAGCCGAGTTGCAGGGGCAGCAGGGTGGTGCCGCGTTCGATGCCGAGCGTGCCCATCGCCGTGCGCCAGCCGCCGCCGACCTCGCCCACGACCAGGTCGGCGGTGGTGCGTGCGTCGGAGAGGAACACCTCGGCGAACTCGTCCTGTCCTGCCAGGTTGCGGATCGGGCGGATGTCGACGCCGGGCTGGTCGGTCGGCACCAGCAGCATGGTCAGGCCCTTGTGCCGCTGGGAGGCCGGGTCGGTGCGGGCGAGGACGTACAGCCAGTCGGCGTGGACGCCGAAGGACATCCAGACCTTCTGCCCGTTGACCACCCACTCCTCACCGACCCGCTCGGCCCGTGTGCGTACGGACGCCAGGTCGGAGCCGGCGCCGGGCTCGCTGAAGCCCTGGCCCCACAGCTCCTCCACGGCGAGGATCGGCGGCAGGAAGCGCTTCTTCTGTTCCTCGCTGCCCATCGCGAGCAGCATGGGTCCGAGCAGGTCGAGGGAGCTGCACGTCGCCCGGTAGGGGGCGTTGGCCCGCGCGTACTCGTACTCGAAGACGATCTCCTCGACGAGCCCCAGTCCCCGCCCGCCGTACTCCTCGGGCCAGCCCACGCCCAGCCACCTCCCGGCGGACAGTTCGCGGTCCCAGGCGAGCCGGACCTCCCAGGCCGCGCCGTCGGTCGGGCCGCCCACTCCTTTGTGTTCGGCGAACTCCCCCACCAGGTGCTGGGCGAGCCAGTCGCGCAGTTCGTCGCGGAAGTCGCGTACCGCGGGTCCGAAGTCCAGCTCCATGTCGCTCATGTCGCTCTCCTAGATGCCGAGCCGAGCGGCCAGCAGCTCCCGGTGGTACGCGGGCGTTCCGAGCAGCACCTCGGAGCTCTTGGCCCGCTTGAGGTGGAGGTGCGCGGGGTGCTCCCAGGTGAAACCGATTCCGCCGTGCACCTGGATGCTGTCGCCCGCGATCAGCGTGTACGCCTCGGAGCAGAAGGCCTGGGCGAGAGCCGAGGCGATCGCGGTCTGCGTCTCGTCCCCCGCGTCCAGTGCCCACAGGCCGCCGTACGCCGCCGAGCGCGCCGACTCGATCTCGGTGAGCATGTCGGCGCACTTGTGCTTGATGCCCTGGAACGAGCCGATCGGCCTGCCGTACTGGACGCGGATCTTCGCGTACGACACGGCGGAGTCCAGGGCCGCGGCGGCTCCCCCGACCTGTTCGGCGGCGAGCAGGACGGAGGCCGTGGCGAGGGTGCGGCTCAGCACCGGCCAGGCCGTGCCCTCGGTGCCGAGCAGCCGGGCCGGAGTGTCCGTGAACTCCACGCGGGCCTGTTTGCGGGTCTGGTCGAGGGTCGGGAGGGGGGTGCGGTCGAGGCCCGGTGCGTCGCCGTCCACCGCGAAGAGGCTGATGCCGGACGGGGTGCGGGCGGCGACCAGGAGCAGGTCGGCGAGGTGTCCGTCGGGGACGTAGGTCTTGACGCCGGTGAGCCGGTTGTCGTCCCCTGCCGTGAGCCCGATGCCCGCCTCGTCCCAGCGGCCGTTCTCCTCGGTCAGCGCGAGCGTGGCCACCGTCTCGCCGGACGCGATGCCCGGCAGCAGGTCGGCGCGGGCCTGTTCGTCGTCGCAGCGCAGGAGTGCCTCTGCGGCCAGGGCCACGGTGGCGAATAGGGGCGCGCAGAGCAGGGCTCGGCCCGCCTCCTCGAAGACGATGCCGAGATCGGCGTAGCCGAAGCCCGAACCGCCGTACTTCTCCGGTACGGCGAGTCCTTGCAGACCCAGTTCGGTGGCCATGCGCCGCCAGACGACCGCGTCATGGCCGCGCGACTCGGCGGCCAGTCGGCGGACGTCGGCCTCGCCGGAGTGTCTGGCGAGGAACGACCGTATGACCTTGCGCAGTTCGTCCTGCTCCTCGCTGAAGGTGAGATCCATCCCGAGCTTCCCGTCCTCGGTGTTGCCCGCTCACGATACAGTTAGATAATTATAGTATCCGCACTGAATACACCAGGAGCATGACGTGACGGATCCCTATCAGCAGTTCACGAGCCTGACCTTCGAGCGGCCCGCGCCCGGGGTGCTCCGGCTCGTGCTCGACGCCCCGAACCTCAACGCGGTCGATCCCCGGATGCACGGCGAGCTGGCCGACATCTGGCCGGTCGTCGACCGGGACGAGGAGACTCGCGCGGTCCTGGTCCAAGGCGCGGGGAAGGCCTTCTCGGCGGGTGGGACCTTCGACTCCATCGAGGCCATGACCGAGGACTACGTGGTGCGTGCGCGGGTGATGCGCGAGGCGCGGGACATGGTCTACGGGGTGATCAACTGCTCCAAGCCCGTGGTGTCGGCGATCCACGGCCCCGCCGTCGGCGCGGGGCTCGTGATCGGCATGCTGGCCGACATCTCCGTGGCCGGGCGCCGGGCGAAGATCGTCGACGGGCACACCCGGCTGGGCGTGGCCGCCGGTGACCATGCGGCGATCTGCTGGCCGCTGCTGTGCGGCATGGCCAAGGCCAAGTACTACCTGCTGACCTGCGAGGCACTCACCGGCGCGGAGGCCGAGCGGATCGGTCTGGTGTCCAAGTGCGTCGACGACGAGCAGGTGCACGCCGAGGGGCTGCGCCTCGCGACCGCCCTGGCCGCAGGACCGGCGAGCGCACTGAGCTGGACCAAGCGCTCCCTCAACCACTGGTACCGCACCGCCCAGCCGCTCTTCGAGGCCTCCCTGGGCCTGGAGTTCTTCGGGTTCGGCGGGCACGAGGTCACCGAGGGCCTCGCCGCCCACCGCGAGAAGCGCGCCCCGGACTTCGAGGGCGTGGCCACCAAGCATCCGCTCGACCTCTAGGAGCCCGTGATGACATCGGATTCCACCACCACCGAAGTCCCCCCGCTGGTCAGCGGGTTGACCTACGAGGAGATGCCCGCCGGGCAGATCTTCCGCACCGCCCGCCGCACGATCACCGAGACCGACCTGGTCAACTTCGTCACCTGGGGCGGCTTCAACGAGCCGCTCTTCTGGGACGCCTCGCACGCCGCGGACGGCGGATACACCGGCCGGCTGGTGCCGGGGGCGCTGACGTACTGCATCGCCGAGGGGCTGGTGCTCCAGACGAACGTGCTGCACGGCACCGGTCTGGCGTTCCTGCACATGGAGTTGACGATTCTGGGTCCGGTGTACGTCGGTGACACGCTGTACGCCGTCGTCGAGACGACGGACTCGCGGCCGTCGAGTAAGCCCGGCCGGGGCGTGGTGACCAGCCGGATCACCGTCCGCAACCAGCGGGACGAGGACGTGCTCGTCTACACGCCGGTGCGGCTCATCCGCGGCAGGGACTACGAGGCTCCGGCGCCCTGAGTCCTCGGCACCACGTGGAGTCCGGCGGGCAGCCCGGTGGGGGCGGGGACGAACGCTCCCCGGCGAACCCAGTCCGCCGGCATCGGCGGGCGCGGCGGCAGATCGTGGTCTGGCACGCCCATCGCGTAGAGGCGTGTGTAGCGGAGCTTCGCCTGAAGGTTGTCGAGCACCGACCAGTACTCGTAGCCGCACACGTCCACACCACGCTCGATGACTCCGGCCAGCCAGGAGAGCCGGGCGCGGAGGAGCGCCCGGCGCCTGCCGTCGTCGCGCCGTCCCGTGCTGTCGACGAGGTCCAGGTCGCCCATGCCGTTGTCGATGACGGACAGGGGTGGCAGGAGGTCGCCGTACAGCTCGTGCAGGGCGGCGACGGCGTCGGCGAGGCCTTCGGGGAGGATCGGCCAGCCGTACGCCGTCGTCTCCACGTCGTCGAAGGGGATCACGGCGAAGCCGAGGCCCACGAGCAGCCGGTTCACTTCGTTGAGGGCGCTGAGGCACTTCATGACGGGGAGGGCCCGGGGCAGGTTCTCCGGGGCGGTGACGCGGAACGGCGTGTACCAGGACAGGCCCAGCAGGTCCTGTTCCGTCGCGATGGTGTCCAGGTCGCCCGGGCGTACGCACCCAGTGGCCTCGACCGGTGAGACGTCGTCCTCGGTGACCATGTGCTCGCCGAGGAGCATGGGGTCGAGGAACATACGGTTGGTCCAGCTCTCCAGTCGCTCCACGGCCAGGCGGTCGTAGGGGTCGTCGGTGGCCGCGTAGCCGCCGACGAGCGTGACCGTGGTGCCGATCCGGCCGCGCGCACCGGTTGCCCGCAGCGCCTGGGTGGCGAGGCCGTTGGCGAGGAGGATGTGGTGGACCGCGGGCAGTCCCGCCCTGCCGATGCCGCGGCCGGGGGGATACATTCCGGCCACGTGGTCCGCGAGCGTGGGGCTCGCCAGATCGGTCGAGGTGATCCAGCGGTCGACCCGGTCGCCGAAGCGGCGGCCCATTTCGGCGGCGTACTCGGCGAAGCGGTTCGCGGTGTCGCGTGCGAGCCAGCCGCCGGAGGCGTCGAGCCACCCGGGGAGCGACAGATGGAGCAGGGTGAGGCTGGGCTTCAGGCCGAGTGCGAGCAGCGAGTCGAGTGCGCGGTCGCAGCGGTCGAGGGCGGCCCGGTCCCAGACGCCTGGTCCGTCGGGCTGGAGTTGCGGCCATCCCACGACGGCACGGTGTGTGGTCGGGGCGACGCCGAGCACATGGCGAATGTCGTCGGTCCACTGCCGGAAGTGTCCGCCCTGGTCGGGCAGGGGCAGCGGTGCCGCCGCGATGGCGTCCGCGGTGGCGGTCCCCCAGTGGACACCGCGGTACGAGTCGTACAGAAAACCATCGCTCATGGTCACCGTCCAGGCGATGAATAGTTTAGCGCATTCAACTGAATGGTCGCCGTGCGGACGCTAACACTTCGGGGAAAATACGACAATGTTTCGGCCAGATCTCTCCGGGCCGACCAGAGTGATCACTTGCGTGTCGTGTCAGCTCCCGCCGAGGATGAGGTCGGCCGCCCGCCAGGCCATGGCCATGATCGGCGCGTTGAGATTGCCGGACACCATGGTCGGCATGACCGAGCAGTCGACGACCCGCAGGCCCTCGATGCCACGCACCCGCAACTCGGCGTCGACGGCGTCGCCCTCGGCCGGACCCATGGCGCAGGTGCCGATGGCGTGATAGCCGCAGCGTCCGTGGTCGAGGCCCGCGTCGATGATCTCCTGGTCCTCCCGCACCTCGGGGCCGGGCAGCGTTTCGGCCGTGATCCGTCCGGCGATCGGCTCGGTCTCGAAGAGTTCGCGCATCCTGCGGAACAGGGCGGTGCCGACCGTACGGTCATGGTCGGAACCGAAGTAGTTGGCCGTGATGGTGAGGGGCGCTTCGGGGTCGGCCGAAGTGATGTGCAGGCTTCCCTCGGCGTTGGGGCGCAGGATGTAGCCGAGGCCCATCACTCCGGGCTCGCGCTCGACTCCGGGCTCCTTGCCGGGGATCTCCGGTGCGAGGGAGACCGGCGCCATCAGCAACTGGGCGTCCGGACGGTCGAGTTCGGGGCGGCTCTTGAAGAAGGCGATGACATCGAAGGCGGGGGCGGCCAGCGGTCCTCGGCGGGTCGTCAGGTACTTCACCCCGGACAGGCCCTGCCGCAACGGCGTGCTGAGCGCCTTGTTGTAGCCGAGGTTGTCCCTGAGCCGGTACTGGACGACGAAGCAGCGGTGCTCGCGCATCCTGCCGCCGATCTGCGGGCTGTCGACCAGGACGTCGATACCCGCCGACTTGAGCGTCTCGGCCGGTCCGATGCCCGAGAGTTGCAGGATCTTCGGCGTGGCGATGCTGCCGGCGGAGAGGATCACCTCGCGCCGGGCGCGGACGTCGGTCTGCTGCCCCTCGCTGCGGGTCCGTACGCCGACGGCTCGGCCCTTCTCGGACAGGACCGACGTGACCAGGGTGTCGACGGACACGGTCAGGTTGGGCCGGTGCTCGACCGGGTGCAGGAAAGCGCGGGCGGCGCTGAAGCGCTGTCCCTTCTTGATGGTGGCCATGGCGTAGCCGATGCGTTCGTCGTCGCTCGCATTGAGGTCGTCGGTGCGGCGCCAGCCGAGTCGTGTTCCGGCGGCGATCAGCTCCTCGCAGAGCGGTTCCTGCCGTGCCGCCGTCGAGATGTGCAACGGCCCGCCCGCGCCCCGGACTCCGGAGCCGCCGAGTGCGTTGTCCTCGATCCGCCGGAAGACCGGGAGCATGGTGTCCCAGCCCCAGCCGGGGTTGCCGAGCCGCTCCAGCTCGTCGTAGTCGGCGCGGTCGCCGCGGTTGTAGACCATGCCGTTGACCGAGCTCGATCCGCCGAGCGTCCGGCCCCGCACCCAGTGCTCGACCCGCCGGGCAGGGCCCACCGGCTCCACCGGGTAGTGCCAAGCGTACCGGGGATCGCCGAGCAGCTTGCCGAACCCCTTGGGCATCCTGATCAGCGGCGTGGAGTCCCTGCCGCCCGCCTCGATCAGCAACACCGTCGTCCCGGGGTCCTCGGACAGACGGTTGGCGAGCACACACCCCGCCGAACCGGCACCCACCACGATGTAGTCGAACGTCGTCATCACACCTCCCGGTGCTTTCAGCCTAAACAGGTCGGTGAAGTCGGGTGCGGTTCGGCAGCGCCCTGAAGGGGCGCGGGGAACTGCGCGACCAGCCACGAAGGCGCCGCAGACGATCGAACGGCCTATCGCGGCACTTCCAAGCGGAGCGTTTACGCATCGAAGGGACGGAACTCCTCGTCCTGCCACCAGGGAAACACCGGCGGCATGTCCTTGCTGACCCGACCCGGGAACTCGGGCGGCCGCTTGGCGAGAAATGACTCGATGCCTTCCGTCGGGTCCGGGCCGCCGCCGATCTGGCTCATGATCCGTGAGTCCAGGCGGTGCGCGGCCATGGGGTGGGGCTCGCCGAGCATCCGCCACATCATCTGCCGCGACAGAGCGACGGAGACGGCCGAGGTACTGTCGGCGATCTCGCGTGCGAGGCCGTACGCCGCCGGGAGCAGCTCCTCCGGCGGGTGCACGGAGCGTACGAGCCCGGCCGCCAGGGCCTCATCGGGGCCGAAGAGGCGGCCGGTGGCCACCCACTCCATGGCGCGCTGCATGCCCACCGCCCGCGGCAGGAACCAACTCGCGGCGGACTCCGGGACGATGCCGCGGCGCGCGAAGACGAAGCCGAACTTCGCCGAGGTCGAGGCGAGCCGGATGTCCATCGGCAGGGTCATGCTGACGCCTACGCCGACCGCCGGGCCGTTGATGGCGGCGATGACCGGTTTGGTGGCGGAGTAGAGCCGTAGCGCGACCCGGCCACCGGCGTCCCGGTGCCAGGCGCCGGCCTTTCGGTGGTCGAAGGATCCGCCGCCCGTACTGACGTCGGCGCCCGCGCAGAAGCCTCGTCCGGCTCCGGTCACGACGATCACGCGCACCTCGTCGTCGGTGTCGGCCGCGTCCAGGACGTCCAGCAGGTCCTGCATCATGCGCGGGTTGAAGGCGTTGAGTTTCTCGGGCCGGTCGAGGGTGACGGTGAGGATCCGGTCCGCCACCTCGGCACGTACGGTCTCGTACTCCTGGTCCGGCATACGTGCCCTCCGCACTCGGTTCCCTGTCAGCTTAATTAGTTATAGCATTCAACTCTACTGACTCATTCCTGAATGGTCGACGGCGGTGGAGATGACGGATCTGGTGGTGACCGCCCGAGGGCCGGTCCAGCTGGTCGAGCTGAACCGGCCCGAGCAGCTCAACGCGATGAGCGAGGAGCTGCACGCGGGTCTCGCGTCGGTGTGGGAGGACGTGGCGGCCGATCCGGAGGCGCGGGTCGTCGTCCTCACCGGGCGCGGCCGGGCGTTCAGCGCGGGCGGCAACTTCGACATCATGACCAGGGTCCAGCGCGACGCCGCGTTCCGGGAGCGGAACGTGGACGAGGCCCGCCGGATCATCACCGGTATGGTCCGCTGCCCGCTGCCGGTCATCGCGGCGGTGAACGGGCCCGCGGTGGGCCTCGGTTGCAGTCTGGCCCTGTTCAGCGACCTCGTACTGATCGCCGACGGCGCGTATGTCGCGGACCCGCACGTCCAGGTCGGACTGGTCGCGGGCGACGGCGGCGCGCTCGTGCTGCCCCTGCTCGTCGGCCTGCCCCGCGCCAAGGAACTGCTCTTCCTCGGCGACCGGGTGAGCGCCGAGGAGGCCGTCCGGCTCGGCATCGCCAACCGCGTTGTGCCCAAGGACAAGCTGCTGGACGAGGCCCTGCGGCTCGCCGAGCGGCTGGCCGCCCTGCCCGTCAGGGCGCTGCGCGAGACCAAGCGGGCGGTGAACCTCCATCTGGAGCAGGCCATCGCCGCCGTACTGGAACCGGCACTGCTCGCGGAGCGGGACAGCATGACCGACCCGGAGCACATCGCGGCCGTCGAGAAGATCATCGCCGCGCGCGGCGCACGCTGAGCGGAACGGGAGCAGTCACATGGACTTCGCATTCAGCGAGGAGCAGGAGGAACTGCGCCGCATCGTAAGGGCGTTCCTCGCCGACACCTCGCCGGAGACCGAGGTGCGCCGCCTGATGGAGACCCCGGAGGGCTTCGACCGGGCACTGTGGCGCCGGATGGGGAGCGAGCTGGGGCTTCACGGTCTCGCGGTCCCCGAGGAGTACGGCGGCGCCGGGTGCGGACCCGTCGAAGTCGGCGTCGTCATGGAGGAGTTGGGCCGCTCACTCCTGTGCGCGCCGTTCCTCGCCTCGGCCGTCCTGGCCACCACCGCGCTGCTGCGCTCGGACGACGAGGACGCGCGCAAGCGTCTGCTGCCGGGGCTCGCCTCCGGTGAACTCGTCGGGACGCTGGCCCTGACCGAGGACTCCGCGCGGTGGGATCCCGTGGGGGTGTGTCTCACCGCGCGGGAATCGGCGGGGAGTTGGCGGCTGAGCGGCCACAAGATGTTCGTTCTGGACGGCGCGACCGCCGACGTCGTCCTCACCGTCGCCCGGACCGGCGACGACGGCATCGGGATCTTCTGCGTGGCCGGTGACGCACCCGGCCTGACCCGCGTGCCCTTGCCCACGATGGACCCCACCCGCCGCCAGGCCCGCCTCGACTACGACGACGTACCGGCGACCCGGCTGCGTACGCACGGCGACGCGGACGGGTGGCACCTGGTGTCGGAGGTGCTCGACCGGGCTGCCGTCGCCCTGGCCGCCGAGCAGGTCGGAGTGGCCGGACAGGCACTCGACATGGCCGTGGAGTACGCGAAAGTGCGGCACCAGTTCGGGCGGCCCATCGGCTCCTTCCAGGCCGTCAAGCATCTGCTGGCCGACGTCCTGCTGGAGGTGGAGTCGGCGCGGGCCGCCGCCCACTGTGCACTGCTCGCGGCCGACGGCGAGGACCCCGGACTGTCCGCCGTGGCAAGCCTGGCCAAGGCCTTCTGCTCCGACGCCTGTCTCCAGGCGACCGCCGAGAACATCCAGGTGCACGGCGGCATCGGCTTCACCTGGGAACACCCGGCCCACCTCTATCTGAAGCGGGCCAAGACCTCACAACTGCTGTTCGGCGATCCGGCGTACCACCGCGAACGCCTCGCACAGCACGTCATCCGAGCCCAGGGAGCGGCATGAAGGTCGACGGCAAGCTCAATGTGTGGCGCACCGCCGAGGTCGTCGAGGAGGCCCTGCATCACGAGAAGGCCGGTTACGACGGCCTGTGGGCCTCGGAGTCCCAGCACGACCCCTTCCTGCCGCTGCTGCTCGCGGCCGAGCACACCGGCCGCCTGGAGGTCGGCACGGCCATCGCGGTGGCCTTCGCCCGCTCCCCCATGCAGCTCGCGTACACCGCGCACGACCTTCAGACCTACTCGGACGGCCGCTTCTCACTCGGCCTCGGCAGCCAGATCAAACCGCACATCGAACGGCGGTTCTCGATGCCGTGGAGCCGGCCCGCGGCCCGGATGCGCGAGTACGTCAGTGCGCTCCACGCCATCTGGGCGGCCTGGAACGACGGCGAGAAGCTCGACTTCCGCGGCGACTTCTACTCGCACACCCTGATGTCCCCCTTCTTCGCTCCCCCGCCCGCGCCGGGAGGCGCGCCGAAGGTGTTCGTGGCCGCCGTCGGTGAGGCGATGACCCGCGTGGCGGGAGAGGTCGCCGACGGGCTCCTCGCGCACGGCTTCACCACGGAGCGCTATCTGCGGGAGGTCACGCTGCCGACCGTCGAGGCCGGGCTCACGCGGTCCGGCCGCAGCCGGGAGGACTTCTCCGTCAGCCATCTCCTCCTCACCGCCACCGGCCGCACCGAGGAGGAGATGACCCGCGCGGTGGACGGCACCCGGCGCCAGATCGCCTTCTACGGCAGCACGCCCGCCTATCGCGGAGTCCTGGAGCTGCACGGCTGGGGCGACCTCGGCGACGAGCTGCACGCGTTGTCGAAGTCCGCCCGAGAGGACAAGTGGGAGGCGATGGGCGGGCTGGTCGACGACGAGGTCCTGAACACCTTCGCGGTGGTGGCCGAGCCGGAACGGCTGGCGGCGGAGATACGGCAGCGGTACGGGGCGCTGGTCGACCGGGTGTCGTTCTACACCGCCTACGAGATCGACGCCGAGGTGTGGGAGCCGATCGTGCGGGAACTGCACAGCCCGTGACCCGCCCGGCGCGGCGGTGAAACGCCTACGCGCCGGACGCTCCGGAAGCGCGCCCTTCGCTCCGGCTCACTCCCGCTCCACACTGATCCGCAGTGCCCCGGCGCGCCCTCCACCACCACGACCCCTTCGCCCTAGGCTTTCCGATCAGTCGCAGGGAGAGGACCTGGTGCGCATGTCTGAGTCACCGGTGATCACCGGATTCGGTGTGGCACTGCCGGCCATCACCTGCCGTCAGGAAGATGTCGTCGACCATCTGCGGGGCAGCAGCTCGAACAAGAGGGTCGCGGAGCGGATCGCCGAGAACTCCGGCATCACACGCCGTCACCTGGCGGTGAGCCCGCTGCTGGAGGACCTCAGCGGCTGGTCCACGGCCGCCCGGATGCGCCGCTATCTCCAGGAGGCGCTGCCGCTGGGCAAGGACGCCGTCGCCTCGGCCCTGGACGCCACCGGCGTGGACCCGGCCGATGTGGGACTGCTGTGCGTGGCGTCCTCGACGGGCTACGCGGCACCCGGCCTGGACACCCGGGTGTCCCGGGACGTGGGTATGTCGCCGCAGGTGGAGCGGCTCCTCGTGGGGCACATGGGGTGCTTCGCGGCGCTGCCCGCGCTGGCTGCCTGCGCCAATTTCGTGCGCAGCCGGCAGCGTCCGGCCGTGCTGCTGAACGCGGAACTGTCGTCGCTGCATCTACAGCCGCCGCCGTGGGACGGCGACCAGGTCGTCGTGCACGTCCTGTTCGGCGACGCGGTCACGGCCACCGTCGTTCAGCCGGACGCGCCGGCCGGTCCCGGCGCCGGTCTGAGCATCGTGGACGTGATGGCGCACACGGACACCGAGCACGAGGACCACATGCAGTGGACGGTGGGGGACCACGGGTTCCGGATGAGCCTGTCCCCGGACGTGCCCGACGTCCTCGAACGCCTGGTGCCGGAGGCGGTGGGCACCCTGCTGGCACGCCACGCGCTGAGCCTCGCCGACATCGGCTGGTGGGCGGTTCACCCGGGCGGGCGTCGCATCATCGACGCCGTGGAGAACAGCCTCGGCCTCACCGCCGACGCGGTCGCCCTCTCCCGGTACGTCCTCGGCGAGTACGGCAACTGCGCCTCCGCCGGCCTGCCCCTCGTGATGCGCGAACTCCAGAGCCGTACACCGCTGGCAGCGGGGCGGTACGGCGTGGCCATGGCCTTCGGCCCCGGACTGACCTTCTACGCCGCCCTGCTGCGCGGCGCCTGACCCCTCCACCTCCACGAAAGGCCTCCCGGACGATGCCCTCTGACGCGGACGTGTGCCTGCTCCTCGACCGTATGGCCATCGGCGACCTGCTGGTGCGCTTCGCGAGTTGCCTCGACGAGAAGGACTTCGAGGGCTACGCGGCCCTCTTCAGCGAGAAGGGGACCCTGGAACTTCCCGGCGTCCTGCACCAGGGGCGCGCGGGACTCGCCGCCTTCGTGGCCCGGGACCTCGGCCGCTACCACCGCACCCACCACATCACCTCGAACCACCAGATCACCGTGGACGACGACGAGGCCGCCTCCCGCTCGTACCTCCACGCCGTCCACCTGCCGGACGAGACCGATCCCAGCCACTGGTGGTCGGTCGGCGGCTGGTACGACAACACCTACCTCCGCGAGGACGGCGGGTGGCGCATCAGCAGTGTGCGGGTGACTCCGGTGTGGCTGGGCGGCACGGCCTTTCCGTCGCCGCCGCCCGCCGAGGACGCATGAGGAGCCCGGCTCAGCCGAGCAGGTCCAGCACGGTCGTCATGGACTTGTTCTGGAGCAGATAGTCCTCGGCCTCCTGAAGGTGCACCCGCCACAGTTCCTCCGCCGCCTCGGCACGGCCCGCCTGCACCAGGTCGACCAGGGCGACATGGGCACGGAAGCCCCGTCGGTTGGCCCGGACGTTCTCGGAACTGCCGGCGTCGAGGTCGACGTGGGACCAGTTGGCCTGGTCGATGATGTGCCGGACCATGCCGTTGAGGACGGTCAGGGTCTGGTTGCCGGCGAGTTCGACGACGAGGGCGTGGAACTCCATATGGGCGCGGATGAAGGCCGACGGGGCGTCCATCAACAGCTCGGCCTCGGCGACCGCCGCCCGCAGCCGCCGAAGGTCCTCGTCCGTGCGCCGCTCGGCCAGCAGCCCGGCGCAGGGCGCCTCGATCACCGTACGCGCGTCGTAGACGTCCTTGAGCGTCGTGCCCCGGTACTCCAGCACCACGCCCGCGTACCGTGCGGCCACCGTGCCCTCCGGAACCTGCACCCGCGCCCCGCCCCGGGCTCCCCTGCGTACGCTGATCAGCGACTCCGACTCCAGCACCCGGAACGCCTCGCGCAGCGTCGGCCGCGACACGGCGAACTCCTCCATCAGCGCCGTCTCGGCGGGCAGCGCGTCCCCTTCGGCGAGTTCCCCGCGTACGATCATCCGGCGCAGCTGCGCCGCGACCAGCTCGGCCATCTTGGGCACCCGTACCGGCGTGTTCGTCACGGCGTCCAGCTCCTTCGGTCACCGGTGTCCGGTACGAAGTACGGCAGGGTGATCTCCGAGGTCAGCGGGCGGAAGTCGACCCGGACACGCATGCCGATGACGACGTTGTCGGGGTTGCCGGCATCCACGTGGGACAGCAGGGTGCCGCCGTCGTCGAGGTCGATCACGGCGAGTGCGAAAGGGGTCTCGAAGCCTGGACCGGGCGCGCGGTGCACCACGGTCACCGCATAGACGGTGCCGCGGCCGGCGCTGGGTGCGTACCGCCAGTCCTCCGACATACAGCCGGGGCACGCGGGTTCGGGGACGAAGAAGCGCAGCTCGCAGGCAGGGCAGTGCGGGACGACGAGATCGCCGCGCCGGGCCGCCTCCCAGAAGCATTCCGACAGCGCGGTCGGTACGGGTACGGGTCTGCCGGTCATCGCATCCTCCCCAGCACGCTCATCTCGTAGTGCTGCGCCCCCGACCCGGCGTTGCCCACCACGGCCAGCTCGGCGCCCTCGACCTGGTGCACGGCCGTGCCGCGCAACTGCCGTACGGCTTCGACGACTTTGAGGGTCATCTGCTGGGTCCCGTTCCAGGCGTACGCCAGGCAGCCGCCGTCCGGATTGACGGGATGCTTGCCGCCGACGGCGATGGCGCCGCTCGCGGCCAGCGGGCCGCCCTCTCCCTCGTCGCACAGGCCGAGGATCTCCAACTGGCGGATGATCTCGAAGGAGTTGGGGTCGTAGAGGGAGAACACGCCGACGTCGTGCGCGCTGACGCCCGCCATCGCGTAGGCGCGGCTCGCCGCGTCCCTGCCGAGCTGCCCGACTTCCCGGTGGAGTGCCGGGTTGGCGTACGCGGCCTGGTGGTACTCCATGCCGCCGCCGAGCACGGCGACGGCGGGGTGCCTGAGGTCCCGGGCACGCTCCGCCGTGGTCACGACGAGTGCCGCGCCGCCCTCACCGACTATGCAGCAGTCCAGCAGGTGGAACGGGGTAGCCACCATGCGAGAGGCGAGGACGTCGTCGGCGGTGTACGGGCCGCGGCCGTACATCATCGCCTCCGGGTTGGTCGTGCCGTTGTTGCGGATGGTGGCGGCGACCTCGGCGAGCTGTCGGGACGTCGTGCCGTACTCGTGCATGTGCCGTGCCGCGACGAGGGCGAACTGGGCGACGACGTAGCTCCCCCACACGTCCGCGAACTCCAGCGGCACCCCGGCGCCGACCGGTCCGGCGCCGCGCGAGACCAGTTTGCAGCCGCCGACCACGACGGTGTCCGCGAGGCCCGCGCGCACAGCTGCCGCCGCCTTCAGCAGGCCCCGGGAGCCGGCGTTGTCGAGCATCGAGTCGCTGGTCCACCGCAGGTCCCGACCGAGCATGCGGGCCCAGGAGCTGCCCTCGCCGGGTACGCCGCCCGGGCCCGGCCAGTCGACCTGGGCACCGTCGACGTCCGCCGGGGTCAGCCCGGCGTCCTCGATCGCGCCGCGCACCGCTTCGAGGGCGAGGCCCATGGCGTCGCGGTCCGGCAGCGACAGCGCCTGCTCGGTGGCGTACACGCCCGCGATGACGGGCCTGCGGTCGTTCATCGCCCCGCGCCGAGGGTGTCGCCGCCGGGGTATCCGCCACCGCCGAAGCGGGCGTCGAGCGTGTCGTAGTCCTTGGCGTAACCGCCCGTGCGCGGCAGGGCGTCGATGAACTCGACCGTCTTCGGCTTCTTGTACGAGGCGATCCGGGACCGGCAGTGGTCGATGATCTCCTCGCCCGTGACGGCCGCTCCGTCGTTGAGGACCACGACCGCCTTGACGTCCTGTGCCCAGCGTTCGTTGGGCACCCCGATCACAGCGGCCTCCTTGACGTGCGGGTGCGCTTCGATGCAGTTCTCCACCTCGGCCGGGAAGATGTTCTCGGCCGCCGACTTGAGCATGCGGGTCGTCGTGCCGAGGAAGCTGATCGTGCCGTCGGGTTCGCGGCGTCCGAGGTCGGTGGTGTGCCACCAGCCGAAGCGGAAGCGCTCCTCGTTGATCTCGGGGCGGTTCCAGTAGCCGAGGTGCACCAGATCACCGCGGACGCAGATCTCGCCGACCTCGCACTCCGCACCCCGCTCGTCGAGGATGCGTACGGCGGTGCTGGGGCCGGGGCGTCCCGCGTTGCCGGTGCCCGCGCCGCCGTAGGCGCCTGTGACGGCGAAGCCGGTGACCTCGGTCTGGCCGTAGCCGCGGCCCTCGCCGCCGCCGTTGCGGGTGAAGCGGCTGACGTCGGTGGGGACCATGCCCTCCCAGACCTGTGCGGCGACGCTTGCGCGGAGATGTGAAAGGTCGTGTCCTGCCTCGCGGTTGAGGGCGACGAGCTGGGCGATGGTCGGGGGCATCAGATAGGCGTGGGTGCACTTCTCGGCGGCGAGCAGCGGCAGGAGTTCCTCGGCGACGACGCGGCGGACGATCACGTTCCTGCCGCCGTGCACGAAGGCGGGGACGCCCCAGAACTGGTAGTTGCCGATGTGGAACATCGGTCCGGCGCCGAGGAAGGCGGTCTCCTGGCCGATGTCGCCCATCCAGGCCGCGCTCGCGCCCATCGCGAGCAGGTTGCGGTGGGAGAGCATCGAGCCGGACTGACGTCCGGTGATCGCGGCGGTGTAGATGACCAGGAGGGCGGAGTCCGGGTCGACGTCGGAGCGCGGGTCGTCGGCGGAGCCGGAGGCCAGGAAGTCCTCGTAGGAGCCCGCGCCCTCGGTGTCGTGGCACAGCCACAACGCCCGTTGTCCTTCGCCGAGTTCGGCGCGTGCCTTGCCGACCGTCTCGCCGATCTCCTCGTCCTGCCAGACGACCACCTTCGGGTCGAAGTCCTCGACGGCGAACGCCATCTCGGGGGCCGCCCAGCGCCAGTAGCCGGGGCACACCATGGCGCCGATCTTCGCGGCGGCGCCGAGCAGTTCCCAGATGCGGAAGGAGTTCTGGCCGAGCCAGAGGATCCGGTCGCCAGGGCCGACGCCGGTCACGCTGAGCGCGTTCGCGAGCCGGTTGGTGCGCTCGTCCAACTGCGGCCAGGTCAGACGGGTTTCGCCGTCGACGAGGGCAACGGCGTCGGGGAAGGACCGGCGGTGCTCGCGGATGAGGTCACCGAAGGTGAGACGGCGGGCGGCATTCACGTACTTGCTCCCCATGCTCGGTCAGACGCGGCCGACGCCGACGCCCTTGACGTGGATGAACTCGTCGAGCCCGGCCCGTCCGCCTTCCCGCCCGAACCCGCTGATGCCGACGCCGCCGAAGGGCGTGGTGGGCGAAGTGATCGGGTTGGGCCCGGGGTTGACGTAGACAGTCCCGGCCTTCAGGCGCGGGACCAGTCGGTTCACGCGCCCGATGTCCCGGGACTGGATGTACGCGGACAGTCCGTACTCGGTGTCGTTGGCCAGCGCGACCGCCTCGTCCTCCGTGCCGAAGGGCGTGATGGCCAGCACCGGGCCGAAGACCTCCTGCTGGGCGAGGTCGCTGCGGTTGTCGACATCGGCGAAGACGGTCGGGGTGACGAAGTAGCCCTCGGAGTCGATGCGTTCGCCGCCGTGCACGAGCCGTCCCGCGCCGCCCGAGAGCGCTTTGTCGATCATGTTCTGGACGCGGTCGCGGGCGGTGGCGTTGATGAGCGGTCCGATGTATGTGGTCGGGTCGAGCGGATCGCCGACGGGCAGCTGCGCCACGATCCCGGCGACCCGCTGGACGACCTCCTCGTAGATCGGCCGCTCGACCAGCAGCCGCGTCGGCAGCGCACACCCTTGTCCTGTGTTGCTCATCGCGAAGGCCGCGCAGTACGGCACGACCGCGTCGAGGTCGGTGTCGGCGAAGAGGAGGTTGGCGGACTTGCCGCCGAGCTCGAACAGGACCGGCTTGAGGCTCCGGGCGGCGGTCGCCATGATGCGGCGCGCGGTGGCGGGGCCGCCGGTGAAGGAGATCTTGTCGATGCCGGGGTGCGAGACCAAGGCCTCGCCCGCGTCGCCGAGTCCGGTGACGACGTTGATGACGCCCTCGGGGATCCCGGCCTCATGGGCGAGGTCGACGAAGAGCAGTGCGGTGAACGGGGTCGACTCGGCCGGTTTGATCACGACCGTGTTCCCGGCGGCGAGGGAGGGCGGGACCTTCATCGCCAGCGACAGCGCGGGCGAGTTCCAGGTGATGATGTGGCCGATCACGCCGTACGGCTCGGCGATGGTGTATTCGACGTTCTCGTGCGGGCTGTAGGCAGCGCCGACCATGCCCTCGATCTTGTCGGCCCAGCCCGCGTAGTACTCGGTCCACTCGGCGACATGCGGCCCGACGCTCGAAGCCCAGCCGCCGATGCAGACGCCGTTCTCCAGCGGGCAGATCGCCGCGAAGTCCTCGATGTGGTCGCGGATCAGCCCGGCGAAGCGGGTCAGCAGACGGCGCCGCTCGGCCGGCCGCATCCGGCCCCACACCTCGAAGGCCCCGCGTGCGGCGGCCACCGCCCGGTCCACCTCGGCGGCGCCCGCGAGCGGGACGTACGCCTGGACCAGACCGGTCGCTGGATTCCGGTGCTCGTACGCTCCCCCGCTGCCGTCGGTGACGTCCTTGCCGCCGATGACCAGCCGCGGCCGGGGAAGGTCACGCTCGGCTCTGTCCTGGTGCAGCTTCACGTCGACCGTGACCACGGATGCCTCCTGGAGCCGTCCCGCCCGTACAGGTTAAATAGATAACCTATTTATCGAAGGTAATCAATGCGCGGGACCGGCCCCGGCCCGTCACAGACCCAGTGAGCGCCCGATGATCTCCTGCATGATCTCCGAGGTCCCGCCGAACACCCGCTGGACCCGGCTGTCGCGCCAGATGCGGGCGATCTCGTACGCGTTGACGTAGCCATAGCCGCCGAAGAGCTGCATACAGCGGTCGATGACCTCCCAGCCGGTCTCCGTGGTCCAGTACTTGGCCGCGGCGGCCTCTTCCGCGGTCAGCTCGCCCTGATAGAGCGCCATGATGCAGCCGTCCAGATAGACGCGGGCGGCGCCCAGCCTGGCCTTGATGTCGGCGAGCGCGAAGCGGTTGGCCTGGAACTCGCCGATCGGCCGGCCGAAGGCGACCCGCGTCCTGGCGTACTCCAGCGCGAGTTCGAAGGCCCGCTCGGCCGAGGCGAGGGCTGCGACCGCGATGGCCAGCCGTTCGGTCGGCAGATTGCCCATCATGTGGTAGAAACCGCGACCCTCCTGGCCGATGAGGTTCTCGGCGGGGACACGGACCTCGTGGAAGAACAGCTCTGCCGTGTCCTGTGCCTTCATGCCGACCTTGTCGAGCTTGCGCCCGCGCTCGAAGCCTTCGGTGCCACGCTCGACGACGATCAGGCTGATGCCCTTGTGCCCGGCCTCGGGGTCGGTCTTGCAGGCCACGATGACCAGGTCGGCGAGGATGCCGTTGGTGATGAAGGTCTTCGAGCCGTCGATCACCCACTCGTCGCCGTCGCGGCGGGCGGTGGTGCGGATGCCCTTGAGGTCGGATCCGGCGGCCGGTTCGGACAGGGCGAGGGCACAGATCGTCTCGCCGCTCGTCACGCCGGGCAACCAACGTGCCTTCTGCTCAGCGGTGGTGAGGTGCATCAGATAGGGCGGGATGACGTCGTTCTGCAACCCGAGTCCGATGCCCACGGACCCCGTGGCGTGCATCTCCTCCGCCATGATGGCGTTGTAGCGGAAGTCCCAGATGCCCTGGCCGCCGTACTCCTCCGGGAACTGCCAGCCGATGAGCCCGGCCTTGCCGGCGGCCGTCCACGCGGCCCGGCTCACCTGCCCGTCCCGCTCCCACTCCGCCGCGTGCGGGGCACATTCGCGCAGGTAGTAGGAGCGAGCGGTATCCCGGAACATCTCGTGCTCCCCGGTGAAGATCGTACGGCGCATGCTCGGCTCCCCACTCACACACATCTCGCTTATTTAACTGAAGTAGTTATACGATAGCGCTGTATCGGCGGTCGGGACAGGGAGGGCGCGTGAGCGAACGGGACAAGGTGGCACTCGTCACCGGAGCGGGACGGGGCATCGGCGAGGCGATCGCCGACCGGCTCGCGGCCCGGGGATGCGCGGTCGCCGTCTGCGACCTGGACACGGAGGCCGCAGCCAAGGTCGCCGCCGGGCTCACCGAGCGGTACGGGGTCCGCGCCACGGGAGTCGGTGCGGACATCTCCGACGGCGCTTCGGTGCGGGGCGCGGTGGAGCGGGTGACCGCCGAGCTGGGTCCGGTGGACGTGCTGGTCAACAACGCTGCCGTCGACGTGATCGCGCGCTTCGTCGACAGCCGCGAGGAGGACTGGGACCGCATCATCGCGGTCAATCTCCGCGGGACGATCACCATGACCCGGGCCGTCCTCGACCCGATGATCGAGCGCGGCGGCGGGCGGGTCATCCACATCGCCTCCGACGCCGGCCGGGTCGGCTCCTCCGGCGAGGCCGTGTACTCGGCGACCAAGGGCGGAGTGATCGCCTTCGGCAAGACGCTGGCCCGCGAGGTCGCCCGGCACGGCATCACCGTCAACAGTGTCTGCCCCGGCCCCACCGACACCGCCCTGCTCGGTCAGGTCGCCGAGTACAGCCAGAAGATGTACGAGGCGACCGCCCGCGCGATCCCGCTGCGCCGTATCGCGCAGCCGGCCGACATCGCCGGTGTCGTCGCCTTCCTCGCGTCCGACGACGCCGCCTACATGACCGGGCAGACGCTCTCGGTCAGCGGCGGCCTCACGATGGTCTGAGGTGGGCAGCGTGCTGCGTGTCGAACTCCGCGACCGGATCGCCGTGTTGACCCTGGACCGGCCGGAACGGCTCAACGCCGTCGGCTCCGAGACCGCCGGCCTGCTCAAGGACGCCCTGGTCGACTTGCGTCACAACGACGACGTCCGGGCCCTCGTCCTGACCGGAGCGGGCCGCGCCTTCTCCGCCGGAGCCGACCTCGCTGAGATCGAGTCGTTCACGGCTCCCGGGCAGTTCCGTGCCTTCGTGGGGCGCCTGACGGAGACGTACGCGCTCCTGGAGGACTTTCCCAAACCGTCGGTGGCGGCCGTGCACGGATTCGCCTACGGCGGCGGACTGGAGCTTGCGCTCGCCTGCGATCTGCGGGTCGCCGAACTGGGCGCGCTGCTCGGGCTGCCCGAGATGAAGCTCGGTGTCCTGCCGGGGGCGGGCGGTACCCAGCGGCTGCCGCGGCTGCTGCCGCCGGCGATCGCCAAGCAGATGATCCTCACCGGCGAACCGATCGACGCCGGGCGGGCCTGCGAACTGGGCCTGGTCAACGAGGTGGCCGAGCCCGGCGGTGCCCTCGCGGCCGCCGAGGCGCTCGCGGCCCGGCTGGCGGCCGGTGCCCCGCTGGCGCTCGCCGCGGGCAAGCGGCTGATCGACTACGGGCTCGGCATGGATCTTCAGGCGGCGATCGCGTACGAGCGCGAGGCCGTGACGGTGCTGTTCTCGGCCGAGGACCGCGCTGAGGGGCTGAAGGCGTTCCGGGAGCGCCGGCCCGGCGAATTCCGCGGCCGGTAGCGGACGTTGGCTGACTTTGACGAAGTGGAGGTGGGCCGTGCGGCCACTGGAGGGCATTGCCGTCGTCGAGCTGGGCATGTGGGTGGCGGCACCGGCCGCGGCCACCATGCTGGCCGACTGGGGCGCAGATGTGATCAAGGTGGAGGCGCCGACCGGCGACCCCAACCGCTACACCCTGCGCCATGTCGGCCAGGAGATCGACAGCGCACCGCCGTTCGAGACGGACAACCGCGGCAAACGCGGGATCGTCCTGGATCTGCGTGCGGAGGACGGCAAGGCGCACCTGGAGCAACTCCTCGAGTGCGCGGACGTGTTCGTGACCAACCTCCGGCCGGGCGCCCTGGAGCGGCTCGGCCTGTCCCCCGACGAGATACGCGCACGCCATCCCCGCCTGGTCATCGGCACGTTGACCGGGTACGGCTGGACGGGCGCCGAACGCGACCGGGCGGGCTACGACGTCTCCGCCTTCTGGGCCCGTCCCGGCATCGCGGCGATGCTCAACCCGGCCGGGGAGCCGCCGCCCGGCATCCGTCCCGGCCTGGGCGACCGTACGGCCGCGGCGAACCTGGTGGCCGGCGTGCTGGCCGCGCTGCTCCGTCGCGAACGCACCGGGGAGGGCGGCGTGGTCGACGTGTCGCTGCTCCGCTCGGGGACGTACGCCAACGGAAACGACCTCGCCCTTCAGAACTTCTTCGGCAAACGCGGCCGTACCCGCCCGCGCACCGAGCACGAGTCGCCGCTCTACAACTCCTACCGGGCCGCCGACGACCGCTGGTTCTGGCTGGTCGGCCTGGAGGGCAACCGGCACTGGCCCGGCGTGCTGAAGGCGCTGGGCCGTGCGGACCTGGCGGACGACGAACGGTTCGCGACGGGCAGGGCCCGGCGGGGGCACGTACGCGAGCTGATCGCCGTGTTCGACGAGGAGTTCGCGAAGCGGCCGCTGGCCGAGTGGGCGGAGCGGTTCGACGCGGAGGGCGTGTGGTGGGCGCCCGTGCAGACGCTGGCGGAGGTGGCGGCAGATCCGCAGGCGGAGGCGGTCGGCGCGTTCGTCGAGCAGCCGGGCATGGGTGAGGCGCCTGTGCTGCGCACCGTGGCAACGCCCGTCGGTTTCTGGGGCGTTGACGACAAGCCGCGCACGGGTGCGCCGACGCTCGGCGAGCACACCGACGAAGTACTCAACGAGCTGGGGAGGTAGGTCGTGGGCATCCTGGACGACAAGGTCGCGATGGTGACCGGCGGTGGAAGGGGGCTGGGCCGGGCGCACTGTCTGGCCCTCGCCGAGGCGGGCGCCACCGTGGTGGTGAACGACCTCGGCTCGGGCGTGCACGGCGAACAGACCGGCGACTCCCCTGCCGACGACGTCGTTGCCGAGATCACCAAGCTCGGCGGACGGGCCGTCGCCAACCACGCCTCGGTCACGGACTGGGCGGCCACAGAGGCGATGGTGGCGGACACGGTCGCGGAGTTCGGACGGCTCGACATCGTCGTGAACAACGCGGGGATCGTGCGCGACCGCATGCTGTTCTCGATGAGCGAGGCCGAGTTCGACGCGGTGATCGCCGTCCATCTGAAGGGCACGTTCGCCCTGACCCGGCACGCGTGCGCGTACTGGCGTGAGGCGTCGAAGCGGGGGGAGCGGGTCGCCGGCCGGGTCATCAACACGACCTCCGGGACGGGGCTGTTCGGCAACCAGGGCCAGTCCAACTACGCCGCCGCCAAGGCCGGGATCGCCGGTCTCACGGTCGTCACCGCACTGGAGATGCGCCGCTACGGCGTCACCGCCAACGCCATCTCGCCGATCGCGACCACCCGGATGACCGAGGGCCTGGCGGTCGGCCAGGCGGAATCGACCGTCGACGGCTTCGACCCCGGAGACCCGGCCAACGCCTCGGGTGTGGTCGTGTACCTGGCCTCCGACGCCGCGTCCTGGCTCACCGGGCAGGTGCTGCGCATCGAGGGCAACCGGCTCAACCGACTCCAGGGCTGGACCGTGACAGGAGTACACCCCAGCACGTCCGGCCAGGCCCTCACGCCCGAGGAACTCCTCGAAGCCGTACCGCAGTTGTACGGCGCCGCCCCCGCCGGACGTGCCACGGGGGTCGGCCGGTGAAGGGCCAGGACGCCGCCGCGCTGGTCCTCCGTGCCACGCTCGGCCCGATGCTGTTCGCGCACGGCTGGAACAAGGTCGCCGGGCCGGGCGGGCTGAAGGGGACGACGGGCTGGTTCGAGGCGCTCGGGCTCAGGCCGGCCGAGGTGCATGCCCGGATGGCTGCGGGCACCGAGATGGCGGCGGGCGCGGCCATCACCCTGGGCGCGGCCAATCCGCTGCCCGCCGCGGCGGCGGTGGGCTTGATGACGGTGGCCGCCCGGACAGACCACCGCGGCAAGGGCTTCTTCGTCTTCAAGGGCGGCTGGGAGTACGTCGGTGTCGTGGGCGGCGCGGCGGTCGCGCTGGCCTCGCTCGGCAACGGCCGGTACTCGCTGGACGGGCTGCTGGGGCGCCGGCGCGCGGGAGCGGGGCCCGCGGTGCTGGCCGCCGGGGTCGGGGTGGCGAGCGCGGCGGCGCTTCTCGCCGTGTGCTATCGGCCGGTTCCCGATGTCCCTGACGATCCCTACGTTCCCGACGAGACAGAACAGTGAGCCAGGGAGGCGACATGGACGCGGATGACTTCACCGCGGTGCTGTCCGAGGTCCGGCGTTTCGTCCGCGAGCGCGTCGTGCCGCTGGAGGCGGAGATCGACGAGAAGGACGAGATGCCCGCGGAGATCCGCGAGGCGGCCAAGAAGATGGGCCTGTTCGGCTTCGCGCTGCCCGAGGAGTACGGCGGGCTGGGGCTGTCGATGTACGAAGAGGCCCGGCTGATGTTCGAGTTGGGCTACACGACCCCGTCCCTGCGCTCGATGTTCGGCACCAACAACGGCATCGCCGGGCATGTCCTCATGGTCGGCGGGACCGACGCGCAGAAGGCGCACTGGCTGCCGAGGATCGCCTCCGGAGACGTACTGGCATCCTTCGCGCTCACCGAACCGGACGCGGGCTCCGACCCGTCGACGCTCACGACGAAGGCCCGCCTGGACGGCGACAAGTGGGTGATCAACGGCGCCAAGCGGTACATCACCAACGCCCCGCTCGCCGACGTCTTCATGGTCTTCGCGCGGACCGACGACGAGGCTCCGCGCACCCGAGGCATCTCCACCTTCCTGGTCCCGGCCGGTACGCCCGGTCTCACCGTGGCGCCCAAGGACCAGAAGATGGGCCAGTTCGGGGCCTGGACTGCGGACGTGTACTTCGACGCCGTACGCGTACCGGCCGAAGCCCTGGTCGGCGGCGAGGCCGGCCTCAACAAGGGCTTCGCCACGGCGATGGGCTGTATCGCACACGGCCGGGTGCACATCTCGGCCCTGATGGTGGGGATGGCCGAGCGCCTGGTCGACGAGTCGGTCGCGTATGCGAGCACCCGCAGACAGTCCGGGAAACTCATCGGGTCCTTCCAGCTCATCCAGGGCCTGATCGCCGACTCGATGACCGACTACTACGCCGGGCGCGCCACGGTCCTGGAGGCGGCCCGCGGCTTCGACGCCGGGACGGACACCAAGATCGGCCCGTCCTGCACGAAGTACTTCGCCAGCGAGATGGTGTGGCGGGTCGCGGACCGGGCGGTGCAGATCCACGGGGGCGCGGGCTATATGCGCGGAGTCGCCGTGGAGCGCTTCTACCGCGACGCCCGGCTGTTCCGCATCTACGAGGGCACCAGTCAGATCCAGCAGGTCATCATCGCCAAGGCGCTGCTCGGGGAGGCGGCTCGCGGCTGAGGCCAGCGGGATCGGGCGCTCGAACGGCCGGTACCCCTGCCACCTCTCCGGCGCCGGCGGGCTGACGCGCGCCTCAGATGCCCAGCCGGTCCAGCAGTCGCTCGTGATAGACGGCAGGGCCGCCGAACAGCAGCTGGGAGGACTTGGCCCGCCGGAAGTACAGGTGGGCCGGGTGCTCCCAGGTGAAGCCGATGCCGCCGTGGACCTGAATGTTCTCCATCGCCGTGAACATGTACGCCCGTGAGCAGCAGGCGTGGGCCACCGCGGCGGCGACCGGGAACTCGTCCGAGTCCTCGGCGGCGAGCAGCGCGGCCTCCCGGCTCGCGGCCTCGGCCAGCTCCACCTGGACCAGCATGTCGGCGCACTTGTGCTTGACGGCCTGGAAGGAGCCGATGGGCCGGCCGAACTGGTGCCGGGTGCGGGCGTATGCGGCGCTCTCCTCCAGACAGCGGCGCGCCCCGCCCGCCTGTTCGGCGGCGAGTCCGACGGCGGCGATGTCCAGGACCTGGCGCACGATCCGCTCGCCCGCGCCCTCGGCGCCGACGAGCGTCGCGGGTACGGCGTCGAAGGTCAGCCTGGCCATCGCCCGGGTGGCGTCCAGCGTCTCCATCGGCTCGGCGGTCAGACCCGTGGCCGTCCGGTCGACCGCGAACAGGGAAGGACCCGCGACGGTACGGGCGACGACGAGCATCAGATCGGCCGTCGTACCGTCGATGACGAAGCTCTTGGCGCCGGTCAGGCGCCACCGGCCGTCCCCCACGGCTCGTGCGGTGATCAGGGCGGGGTCCCAGGATCCGGTGTCCTCGGCGACCGCGAGCGTGGCCGTGGTCCGTCCGGCGGCGATACCGGGCAGATGACGGGCGCAGGCCTCGTCGTCGCCGGAGGCGAGCAGGGCCGGGACCGCGAGGACGACCGTGGCGAAGAAGGGGGCGCAGAGCAGGGCGCGGCCCATCTCCTCCAGGACCACGCCGAGTTCGACCATCCCGAAGCCGTCACCGCCGTACTCCTCGGGGACGGTCAGCGCGGGCAGCCTCAGCTGGTCGGAAGCCTGCGCCCACACCACCGGATCGAAGCGCTGCTCGCTCTCCATGAGCTTGCGGACGGCTTCCTCGGACGACTTGGCTTCCAGGAACTCCCGTACGGCCGCCCGCAGTTCACGCAGGTCGCTGTCGTCGGCGGTCACGACCGCACCTCCTTGGGCAGGCCGAGAACGCGTTCCGCGAGGATGTTCTTCATGATCTCCTCGGTGCCGCCGAGGATGCGCAACGCCGGGGTGGCGAGGAGGAGTTCGGACCAGGCGTACGTGCCCCACTCGCCGGTGTCGGCGACGCTCCGCGGGCCCAGGACGTCGGACGCGAAGTGGGCGGCCCGGGTGAGGTTCTGACCGTACATCAGCTTGGAGACGGACCTCTCGGGGCCGGGCGTGACTCCCGAGCGCAGGGCGCGGGTGGCGCGGGCGTTGAGGTAGCCGGTGGCCATGACGTCCACGAGGAGTTCGGCGAGGCGGGCGCGCAGGGCCCGGTCCTCCCAGGTCCAGGTGGCGCGCATCAGGGCGGCCAGGTGGTCCGGGGAGAGAGCGGCGGCCACGGGTCCGGCGCCCTCGCCGCCGACCGTCGCGCGCTCGTTCATCAGCGTGGTCAGGGCGACCGTCCAGCCGGCGTCGATCTCGCCGAGGCGGTGGTCGTCGGGGATGCGTACGCCGGTGAGGAACACCTCGTTGAAGTCGGCGCCGCCGGTCATCTGCCGCAGGGGGCGCACTTCGACGCCAGGGGCGTCCATGGGCACCAGGAAGGCCGTGATGCCTCGGTGCTTCGGCGCGTCCGGGTTCGTACGGGTCAGGGCGAGGCCGAGCTGGCTGTGCTGGGCGACCGACGTCCACACCTTCTGCCCGTCGAGCACCCAGTCCTCGCCGTCCCGTACGGCGCGGGTGGTCACGCTCGCCAGGTCGGACCCGGCGCCGGGCTCGCTGAACAGCTGGCAGGCGATGGCGTCCCCGCGGTACATCGCGGGCAGCCAGCGGTCCTTGAGGTGTGGTTGGGCGTGCGCGAGGATCGTCGGGCCGATCATGCCCAGGCCGACCACGCTGAGTGTGCCGGTGTCGGGGACGTCGTACTCGGCCTCGATGGTGTCGTAGACGACGTCGTGGACCGGGGTCAGGCCGCGGCCGCCGTACTCCTCGGGGCCGGTGATCCAGCCGAAGCCGTTCTCGTGGCGGATGCGCTGCCATGCGCGGGCCCGCTGGACGTGCCGGAGATCCTCCTCGGGCGGGAGGCTGCTGAAGTACGCCATCGAGTCGTCGCCCTCGCCCCAGGTGAAGGCGGTGCGGTCGGGGGCCTTCGTCGCGTGGGCGTCGAGGAAGCAACGTACCTCGGCGGTGAAGTCCTGCATGTCGTCGTCCATGTGCGCTCAGGCCCTCACGTACTCAGGATGGTGACCGCCGACACGCCGGGGGCGCCGTACAGATGTGTGTAGCCGACGCGTGGTGTGCCGGGGATCTGCCGGGCCCCGGCCGTGCCGCGCAGCTGGAGCACGATCTCGTGGATCTGGCGCAGTCCGGACGCGCCGATGGGCTCGCCGTTGCCGAGCAGGCCGCCGTCGGTGTTGACGGGGAGCCGGCCGTCGATCTCGGTGGCGCCTTCGGCGACGAGGCGTTCCTGTTCGCCGTCCTTGCAGAGCCCGTTCTCGGCCATGTGGATGACCTCCGACCCGGCGTCCGTGTCCTGGAGTTGGGCGACGTCGACGTCCTCGGGACCGATGCCCGCGCTCTCGTACGCCGCCTGCGACGCGTCCACGGTGGGGCTGGCCGCCGTCTCCCCGACCGGGAAGGACGGGCTCTGCACCTCGAAGGCACCGAGGCGGCGGCTGCGCAGGGCGGTGGCGCGGACCCGGATGCGAGTCGAGGTGTACTTGTGGGCCTGGTCGGCGCGGCACAGCACGACCGCTGCCGCGCCCTCGTCCGGGCCGCAGTACATGTACTGGCGGAGGGGGTGGTTGAGGACGGGTGAGGCCAGGATCTCCTCCGCCGACAGGGGCGTACGGCGCCAGGCCTTGTCGTTGCCCGCCGCGTTGCCGAAGTTCTTCGCCGCCACGCGCGCGAGCGTCTCGTGGGAGATGCCGTGGTCGTGCATATAGCGGTTGATCTTCATGCCGAAGAAGTGCGTGGTGAGGAAGAGTCCCGTCTGCCCGTACCAGGAGGGGATGCCCGCCACGGACGGGTCGGCGGCGAAGGCGCCCCGCGGATGCTTGTCCATGCCGATGGCGATGGTGAGGTCGTGCTCGCCGGTCTCGATGGCGCGGGCAGCCAGGGCGACTGCCGTACCGGCCGTGGCACAGCCGTTGAAGACACCGCGCAGCGGTACGCCGGTGAGGCCCAGGCGACCGACGATCGCGTCCGGATTGGCGACCTCGTAGCTGCCGATGTAGCCGCCCTGGATCTGCGGCCAGCTCACGCCCGCGTCGGCGAGGGCCATCCGGACGGCATCCGTGCCCATGTCCATCGCCGGCTTGCCCGGGAACCGGCCGAAGGGGTGCAGCCCCACGCCGATGATGACGGCTTCCATCAGACCTCCTCCTCGACCGGGGCGAACGCGAACGTCATGACGTCGGTGCCGTCGTCCTCGACCCGGTAGGGCACCAGCGTCAGCCGCATCTCCTGGCCGATCGCGAGCTTCGCCGGGTCGGGTTCGGTGAGGCGGGCCTCGACCAGCAGCTCGCCGGGGAGTTCGACATAGCCGACGGAGTACGGCTCGAAGGAGTCCGGCCCGTCGTACGGCGGGGACGGCGGGCGGAAGTTCTGCGTGGTGAACGTCCACAGCGTGCCGCGGTCCGACAGCAGCCGCTCCTTGGAGACGTCACCGCCGCACCGCAGGCACAACTCGGCGGCGGGGAAGGCCACTTCGCCGCAGGCCGTGCACTCGGAGCCGATGAGACGAGGCTCGGCGTCGGTGGTGAACAGGCCCTCGGCGACCGGTTTCCGTGTCGTCATGTCAGCCCCTCCGGTTGCCGAGCGCGTCGGCGTTCGGGGCCGCCTTGGCCACCAGGTTCGGGACGACGGAGGTCAGTTCCTCCGGTGTCCAGCGGGACTCGGCGCTCGCTCCGGGTCCGTTGACCCAGCCCTCGAGTACGGTGATCCGGTTGCCGACGGCTCCGAAGACGCGGCCGGTGACCTCGCGCGAGGCGGCCGAGCCCAGCCACACCACCAGCGGCGAGATGGCCTCCGGGCTCAGGTCCTGGCTCTCGGCGGCCTGCTTCATCACCTCGATGTCCTCGGTGAGCCGGGTGAGCGCGGTCGGCGCGATGGCGTTCACCGTCACTCCGTAGCGGGCGAGTTCGGCCGCGGCCATGATCGTGAGGGCGGCGATTCCGGCCTTCGCGGAGCCGTAGTTGGACTGGCCGGGATTGCCGAAGACACCCGAGGGCGAGGTCGTGTTGATGACCCGGGCGTCGTTGGCGTGGCCCGCCTTGGTGCGTGCGCGCCAGTGGGCGGCCGCGTGGTGCAGGGTGGCGGCTGTGCCCTTGAGATGGACGGCGACGACGCTGTCCCAGTCCTGTTCGGTCATCGACACGATCGTCCGGTCGCGCAGGATTCCGGCGTTGTTGACCAGCACGTCCAGCCCGCCGTAGGTGTCCACGGCCTGGCGGACCAGGCGCTCGGCGCCGTCCCACGACGCGATGTCGTCGGTGCTGGGCACGGCCTCCCCGCCGGCCGCGATGATCTCGTCCACCACCGCCTGGGCGGGCCCGGCCGAGGCGCCCCCTCCGTCGCGGGCACCGCCGAGGTCGTTGACCACGACCTTCGCGCCCTCGGCGGCGAAGGCCAGCGCATGCGCCCGCCCGATCCCGTTGCCCGCACCGGTGACGACCACGACCCGGCCGGCGGCCACTCCTTCAGACATCTCTTCAACTCCTAGGTGATGACGGCGAGTCGGCGAATGACACGCGCGGATCGTCGCTTCCGCATCCGCAGCGGCCGGTCTCCATCCGCCCCGGCAGGCCCAGCGGGGTCTCGGGCAGCCTGGAGGCGCGCCCCTCCCCCGCGGCCAAGAACAGCTCCCCGTCCCGCGCGCCCACCCGCCACTCGGCCGCGTTGACGTGCGCACCCGACCGCTCCGGGCACTCCAGCGCAAGGGCCGGTCCCACGGGCGCGAGCAGAAAGGCACTGACACCGGCCGCGCGCAGTACCGGCACCGCGGCGGGCCGGGCGAGCACCACGGGTGTCGTACGGAACATCTCGCCGAGGTCGGCCGTGCCGCTGAGGCCTTCCAGGGTCTCGGCGGTCAGACCGATCACCGCGTGCGGGTCGAGCTCACGGTGGAACACGGACGTACGGCGGTGATCCCAGCCCATCGCCTCCGCGATGCCGTACGTCACCTTGAGCTCGCGCAGCGCGCCGATGACCGAGTGGCACCAGAAGCCCTCGAAGCCGGAGGAGGTCAGCAGGGCCCGCTGTCCGGCGGTGAGGCCGTGGCCGCGCAGCCGGTCGGTGACCCAGGCGGTGTCGCGGGTGATCTCGGCCCAGGTCAGCTCGGCGTCGACCATGCCTGCGGCCGCCGGGAAGCGTACGAGGTAGGCGAGTTCGGGACGGTCCAGGTCCCTGGCCCGGGCGAGGGTGTCGGCGCGTGCCATCAGCTCTTCACCACCCGGGGGAACTTGGCGACGCTCGGCATGGTCCGCAACAGCTCCTCCTCGGTCCGCAGGTCGAGCACCGGCTTCACCCCGGTCCGCTCGCGCACGGCTTCGCTCAACCGCCCCTCCAGGGCGTCGACATCGGCGGTGCGCCCGGGGTCGTATCCGACGCGCAGCCGCAGCTCGTCGACCTCACGGCGCGCCCGGACGATCTGGAACACCCCCGCGCCCGTCTCCGGCTGGTCCTCGACGGCCTGCCAGATGTCGCGCAGGACCACCGAGCGCCCGCGTACGAGGGTCTCGTCGCCGCGCCGCCCGGCCACCCACATCCGGGCGTGGGTGCGGCCGCAGCCGCAGCGGTCCCGGGACAGCCGGACCAGGTCCTCGCTGCGGTAACGGATCAGCGGGGCGGCCCGGTTGTCGAGGTCGGTGGCGACGAGTTCACCGAGGTCGCCCTCCGTGACGTCGTCCCACTCGTTGCCCTTCACGTCGACGCACTCGGCGAAGACCGTGTCCTCCCAGAGGTGGAAGCCGTCGTGCTCACGGCACTCCCAGGCGGTGCCGGTGTCGGCGGCGCTGGTGTACTCGTAGACGTCGATGCCCCAGTCGCTGACGATCCGCTCGCGCATCTTCCGGCTGAGCGGCTGGCCGGCGCACGAGGCACCCTTGAGGGAGGAGAACGCCTCCTTGAGGTCGGTCTTCTCGGCCAGATGCTCCAACTCGACCATCTGTGGATACATCATCTGGAGGTAGGCCGGGCGGTACTCGCGCAGCGCCTCGACGACGTCGGCCATCCGGCCCATCCAGGTGTCGACCTCGATCACCACCGCGCCGAGCGCCTGGTAGCCGGGGTCCATGAGGTTGCGGAAGGTGCCGGGCGGGCTCAGCACCCGGTCGCCGGGCCTGAGGCCCAGCTCCCACAGGTCCCGCACCTGCGCGGTCACCAGGGGCGGCGCGCCCTCCCAGATCTCGGCGAAGAACTCCGGGTCTCCGGTGGTGCCCGAGCTGGAGGACACCGAGGTCAGCTCGTCGGGCCGTACGCACAGCAGACCGCCGAAGGGGTCGCCGGTGCGGGCCCGGTGGGCGCGGATCATGTCCTTGGTGATGAAGGGGACACGGGTCCGGAAGGCGTCCAGGGAGCGGATGTCCCGTGGGTGCACCCCATGCGCGTCCCAGAGCTCGCGGTAGAAGGCGGAGTGGCCGTAGGCGTACTCGACGAGCTCCAGGATGCGCTCCTCCTGGAGCGCGCCCAGCTGCTCGCGGGGCATGGTCTCCACCTGTGGCTCGAAGTACCTGTCACCGACCATGGCGCCTCCTCGCGTCCCGGCTGCTCAGATGTTCCAGCTATCAGCGCAATCAGTCAACTAATTCGACGGAATCTACTTCCACTCTCGCATGCCGTCGACTTATATAGTTAACTATTAGAACTCATTGAAGCACTCGGAGGTGCCGCTGTGAAGATCGTTGTCTGCGTGAAGCACGTGCCCGACGCGACGGCGGACCGGACCTTCACCGAGGACGGAACCACCGACCGCGACTCGGTCGACTCACTGCTGTCCGAACTCGACGAGTACGCGGTCGAACAGGCCCTGCGGATCGGCGAGTCGGGCCCGGACGACGCGGAAATCACCTACCTCACGGTGGGTCCCGACGACGCGAAGGACGCGCTGCGCAAGGCACTCGCCATGGGCGGCGACTCGGCGCTGCACATCGACGACGAGGACATCCGGGGCAGTGACGCCTTCGGCACCTCGCTGGTCCTCGCCAAGGCGATCGAGCGGCACGGCTTCGACCTGGTCGTCTGCGGGATGGCCTCGACCGACGGCGGCATGGGCGTCCTGCCGGCGATGCTGGCCGAGCGCCTCGGCGTCCCGGCCGTCACCCACCTCGACGAGGTCACGGTCGCGGAGGGCTCGGTCTCCGGGCGCCGGGAGGGCGAGACCGCCTCCGTGCGGGTGCACAGCGCGCTGCCCGCCGTGGTGTCGGTGACCGACCGCTGCGGCGACGCCCGCTACCCCTCCTTCAAGGGGATCATGGCGGCCAAGAAGAAGCCGCTGGAGAGCCTCGACCTGTCCGGTCTCGGCATCGAGCCGGAGCAGGTCGGCCGGAGCGCGGCCCGCTCCGCCGTGGACCGTGCGGTCAAGCGGCCGCCGCGCACCCAGGGGGAGATCGTCGCCGACGAGGGGGCGGGCGGCTCCGGACTCGCCGTGTTCCTCACTGCCAAGAAGTTCATCTGACACCGAAGTTCATCGGACATCGTCGAGCCAGGAGTGCATCACTGTGGCTGAGATCCTCGTACTCGTCGACCACGTCGACGGAAACCCGCGCAAGCCGACCCTCGAACTGCTCACGCTGGCACGCCGGTTGGGGGAACCGTCGGCCGTCTTCCTCGGGGCGGGCGGGGACACCACCATCGAGACCCTCGGACGGTACGGCGCACAGAAGGTCTACGTCGTGGACGCCCCGTCGGTCGACGAGTATCTCGTCACCCCGGCCGTCGACGCCCTCACGCAGATCGCGGCGAGCGCCGAACCGGCCGCGATCCTGCTGCCGTCGAGCCTGGACGGCAAGGAGACCGCCGCACGCGTCGCGCTCCGGCTGGGGTCCGGGCTGATCACCGATGCCGTGGACGTCACCGCGCGCGACGGCGGGCCGGTCACCGAGCAGTCCGTGTTCGCGGCGACGTACCAGGTCACCGCGCATGTCACCCAGGGCGTCCCGGTCATCACGGTCAAGCCGAACGCCACCGCCCCCGAGCCCGCCCCTGCCACCCCGGCGGTGGAGAAGGTGGACGTCACCTTCGGTCCGGTGTCCGCCGCCGCCAAGGTCGTGGACCGCACGCCCCGTACGCGCAGCGACCGGCCCGAGCTGACCGAGGCCGACATCGTGGTCTCCGGTGGGCGGGGCGTGAACGGCGACTTCTCCGTGGTCGAGCGGGTCGCCGACGCCCTCGGCGCGGCCGTCGGCGCCTCGCGGGCCGCGGTGGACGCCGGCTGGTACCCGCACAGCCACCAGGTGGGCCAGACCGGCACCCAGGTCTCCCCGCAGCTCTACCTCGCCGCCGGGATCTCCGGCGCGATCCAGCACCGGGCCGGCATGCAGACGTCGAAGACGATCGTCGCCGTGAACAAGGACGAGGACGCGCCGATCTTCGAGCTGGCCGACTACGGCGTCGTGGGCGATCTGTTCCAGGTACTGCCACAGCTGGTGGACGAGATCGACAGGCGCAGGGTCTGAGACTTCCCCGCAACGGGCCCATACATCTAAAGTAGCTAACTGATTCAGTCCATTGACCCGAAGGAGCGTCATGACGGAGATCCCGGCCGACTCCGGGGACGCACGGGTCCGGGAACCCTACGGCCGGCGCGGCCGACGCCCGTGACCACTGCCTCGTATCCGGAGGACCTGGAGCGGCCCGGGCTGGTGCGGACCGGGCGCTCGACCTTCGTCCGGCCCGTCCGGCCGGAGGACGCCGACCGCCTGGTGGCCTTCGTGGGCGGGCTGTCGCGGGCGACGCTGGCCTATCGCTCGCTCGGCCCGGTGGTCCGGGTGCGCGACGACGTCATCCGGCGCGGCGCGCACGTCGACTACCTCGACGAGCTGGCGCTCATCGCCCTGGCCGGCGACGAGATCGCGGGCCTCGTCCGCTACGTCCGCGACCCCGGGGAACCCGACCACGCCGAGGTCACGTTCACCATCCGGGACGACCACCAGAGCGAGGGGTTCGGCAGGCTGCTGCTGGAGCACATCGCGGCCGCCGCCTGGGCCCGGGGCATCCGGGTGCTGGAGGCCGACGTCCTCGCGGACAACACCCGGATGATCAACGTGTTCCTGGGCTCCGGCTACCGGGTCGAGACCGGGCCGCCCGGCCAGATCCTCCACTTCGACATCGCCATCGACCCGCAGGCCCACGCCGTGGCCCGGGCCGAGCGACGCGAGCACACGGCCGTACGGCGCTCCCTGCGGCCGCTGCTGGAACCCCGGTCGGTCGCGGTGATCGGCGCCAACCGCAGTCCGCTGACCATCGGTCATGAGATCGTGGCCAACCTGCTGCGCGGCGGCTTCCCGGGGAACGTGTTCCCGGTGAATCCGCACGCCGGGCAGATCGCGGGGGCGCGGGCGTACGCGCGGGTGCGGGACCTGCCCGAGGCGCCCGACCTGGCGCTCGTCGCCGTGCGGGCGGAGGCGGTTCCCGATGTCGTACGGGAGTGCGCGGACGCCGGGGTGAAGGCTGTCGTCGTCGTGTCCACGGGCTTCGGGGAGACCGGGGCGGCCGGACGGGCGACCGAGCTGGAGCTGGCCCGGTTCGCGCGGGCCTCCGGCATGCGGCTGGTGGGCCCGAACTGCATGGGCGTGGTCAACACGACGTCCGCGGCCCGGCTCGCGGCCACCTTCTCGCCCGCGCTGCCCGCTCCCGGCCGGGTCGCGATGTCCAGCCAGTCCGGACCACTGGGCCTGGCGGTGCTCGATCTCGCCCGGCGGCTGCGGCTGGGCTTCTCGGGTTTCGTGTCGGTCGGTCACGCGGTGGACGTGTCGACCAACGACCTGCTCCAGTGGTGGGACGAGGATCCGGAGACGTCGGTGATCCTGCTGCACGTCGAGCACTTCGGCAATCCGCGCCGGTTCGCCCGCATCGCCCGCCGGGTCGCGCCGCGCAAGCCGATCGTCGCGGTGCATCCCGGTCACGAGGACGCGGCGGTGAGTTCCCTGTTCGCCCAGTCCGGAGTGATCCGCACCCGCAGTCTCCAAGAGCTGTTCGATGTGGCGTTGCTCCTCGCCCACCAGCCTCCGCCGCCCGGCAACCGCGTCGCCGTCATCACCAACGCGGGCGGCCCCGCCGCGCTGACCGTCGGAGCGTGCGCGGCGAGCGACCTGCGGGTGCCCGCGCTCGGAGAGCCCACCCGGCAGGCGCTCCGTTCGACGCTGGCGCCCCGGGCCGATGTCGCCAACCCGATCGACCTCACCCCGATGGCCACCGCCGACCACTACCGGCAGGCCCTGGCCGCCGTCCTCGCCGACGACGAAGTCGACGCCGCCATCGTCCTGTTCATGCCCCCGCTCGCCGACAAGGCCGACGAGGTGGCCTCGGCGATCCTCGACGCGGCCGTGGCCGTGCCGGACAAGCCGGTCGTGGCCAGCTTCCTGGGTGACGCGGGCGTCGCCGACCTGCTGCGCCGGGGCGAACTCGTCGTACCGACATATACGTTCCCCGAATCGGCGGCGGCGTCCCTCGGGCACGCGGCGGCGTATCAGGCGTGGCGCAGCACGCCTGCGGGTGTCGTACCGGACCTGACGGGAGTCGACGCGGACCGCGCGCGGTCACTGGTCGGCGGGTGCGGCACGGGTGCGGTGCCCGCCCGCATCGCGGCCGAACTGCTCGACTCGTACGGGATCGCGGTCGCGGATGTCGAGAACCGGGGCCCGGACGCGTTCCTGTCCGTCAGCGCCGATCCGGTCTTCGGGCCGGTGGTCTCGTTCGGCCTGACCGGTGACTACGCCGACCTCATGGCGGACGTCGCCCACCGCATCACCCCGCTCAGCGACCGGGACGCCCGCGAGATGGTCCGGTCCCTGCGGGCGGCACCGCTGCTGGCGGGCGTGGACCTGGCGGCGCTGGAGGAGACCGTCCTGCGGATCTCGGCGATGGTCGAGGACCTCCCCGAGATCGAGACCTTGGAACTACGCCCGGTACGGCTGCTGCCGCCCGGGGACGGGGTCGCCGTCGCACACGTGACGGTCCGACTGGCGCACAACTCACCCGGAGGGAGCCCGTCATGAAGGTGGGCATCTATTTCGACCTGCGCAATCCGCCGCCGTGGCGGCAGAGTTGGTCGCGGGTGTACGGCTTCGCACTGGAGATGTGCGAGGAGGCGGACCGGCTGGGCCTGGACTCGGTGTGGTTCTCCGAACACCATGGCTTCGAGGACGGGTACCTTCCGCAGCCGCTCACCATGGCCGCCGCGGCGGCCGCACGCACCCGCCGGGTACGGCTGGGTACGGCCGTCATCCCGGCGCCCCTGCACGCGGCGCCCGAGATCGCCGAACAGGCCGCCCTCGTCGACATCCTGAGCGACGGGCGGCTCGACCTCGGGCTCGGCACCGGTTACCGCGTGCCCGAGTACCGGCTGTACGGCGCCGACCTGGGCAGGCGTTACTCCACCACCGATCAGCGGGTCCGCGAGATCCGCGGTCTGTGGGCCGAGTCCCTGGTCACTCCGGGCCCGGTCCAGGATCCGCTGCCGATCTGGCTCGGCTACCAGGGCCCGCAGGGCGCCCGCCGCGCCGGCCGGCTCGGCACCGGGCTGCTGTCCCTCAACCCCGCCCTGCTGGCGCCCTACCGCGACGGGCTCGCGGAGAGCGGGTACGACCTCTCGACCGCGCGGATGCAGGGCTCGTTCACGACGTTCGTCACCGAGGATCCCGACGCCGACTGGCCGGTGGTCCGCAAGCACCTGACGTACCAGTGGGACAGCTACCGCCGCTACATGGTCGAGGGCACCGACCAGCCCGTCCCCCGCCCCATCGACCCCGAGAAGTGGCGGGAGCGGGGGCTGAGCGCGACCGGCGTCGGCCAGTTCCTCTACGGCACGCCTGAGGACACCGCCGCGGCCGTCCGGGAGTACGTCACCGGGCTGCCCGTCGAGGGAGTCTTCCTGTGGGCCTCCCTGGCCGGGATGCCCGAGGAGATGGTCGCCCGGCAGGTCCAGCTCATCGCCGGGAAGCTGCGGCCGCTGCTTGCCGATGTGTGACCGAGGCTGTGTGACCGAGAAGTCACGCCACTGTTCGACACGAGGAGTCACGCCATGTCTGCGACGACGTCAACCGGGCCCTGGGCGGGCGCCGACTTCCAGGAGCCGCCGCGTACGCCGGGCGGCGTGGCGCTGTGCGGGGCGTGCCGGGCCACCGGTTCCTGCCGGCTGGGCGTGGAGCACGAGCGGCTCGACGAGGACGGGTCGGCGCGGTTCGAGCTGTCCTGCCCGCGCGATCAGGAGGGCGGGCCCGATGTCGCCCACGGCGGCTGGACCGCGGCCGTGCTGGACGACTGTCTCGGCCATCTCCCTTTGCTGCACCGCGTGTTGAGCGTGACGGCGGAACTGAGCGTCAGCTTCGTGAAGCCGGTGCCGATCGCTCGGCCGCTCGAGGTCCGGGCCTGGGTGGACAAGCGCGAGGGCCGCCGCTGGTACATCGCGGGCGAGATGGTCCTACTGCCGACCCACGCCGTCCTGGCCCGCGCCTCCGGAATCTGGGTCACGCGGGACCAGAGCCACTTCACGCGGCACCAGGAGTGGCTGGCAGGCCAGGACGCAGACGCCGAGGGGCGGTAGGACCGTAGGCCCGTGGTCCTGGCGGGGGGGTGGGTAGATCCGCAGCACCCGGACTGAGCTCCGCAGATCCGCCGCCCCGCCGGGCGCTCAATACGACCGCCCCGCCCCGGCCTCAGTACGACCGCAACCCCATGCTGCGAGCGATCCCATTCCGCTGGATCTGGCTCGTCCCCCCGGAGATCGTGGCCACGATCGACTCGCGGTAGCGGAAACTCATCACGCTCTCCGTGGAGAAGCCGTGCCCCGCGCAGACCTGCATGCCGAGCCGGGCCGCCGCCACATATGTCTCCGAGCCCTTCAGCTTGGCCATCGAGCCCTCCCGTGTGCACGGCTTGCCCTGCGCGAGCAGCCAGGCGGCGCGGTGGGCGAGCAGCCGGGCGGAGTCAATCTCGGTCTGGAGGTCGGCCATGGCATGGGCGAGAGCCTGGAAGTTGCCGATGGGGCGCCCGAAGGCGTGCCGGGTGCGGGAGTACTCCAGCATCTCGTCCAGGGTGGCCTGGGCGGCGCCCAGATAGCCGCCGGTGATGATCACCTTCTCCAGTTCGATGTTGGAGAGCATGACCTTCCAGCCCTCGTCGCGCGGACCGACGAGGTTGTCTCTCGGTACCAGGACGTCGTTGAAGAAGACCTCGTTGGTGCCGAGGATGTGCCGGGCCAGCGTCGGTGTCCGGCGGACCTCGACCCCGTCCGTGGCGGGGTCGACCAGCAGCAGGCTGATACCGCCGTGCTTGGGCTCGCGGGGGCCGGTACGGACGTAGGTCGCGATGGTGGTGTCGGGCAGCCCGCCGCCCGTGCACCAGGCCTTCTGGCCGCGGACGAGGAAGTGGTCGCCGTGGTCCTCGGCGGTGGTGCGCAGAGCGGCGGCGTCGGAGCCGCTGTCCGGCTCGCTCAGGCCCACGGCGAGGCGGTGGCGCCCGGTCATGACCTGCTCGCGGATGAAGTCGCGCTGGGCCTCGTCGCCCCAGCGGAACACCGTGATCCCGGGGATCAGCACGCCGATGTAGCACATGGCGACGTCGAAGCTGGCCCGCCCGAGCTCCTCGGCGATAAGGATCAGCTCCAGCGGACCCCCGCCGTCGCCGCCCTCCTCCTCGGTGAACGGCAGCGAGAACCAGCCGAGTTCGGCCATACCGCGGAACAGCTCGGGCGGTACGACACCCTCCTCGTCCCACTGCTTGGCCTTCTCGGCCGGGCACACGTCGGCGACGAACTGCCGTGCCGTCGCGCGCAACAGGTCCTGCTCGTCGGTCAGCCCGAAGTCCACGGCCACTCCCTCGCGCCAGCGTATTCATCTAACTATTTATTCTATGTTAGCGGATACCCTGGTGTCTGGACGTGGGAGCACGAAAGGGCGGTACGGCGCCGACGTATTCTTCGACGGTGGCTGAGACCGAACTGATGCGGCTCCCCGACATGCCGCTCCACGATCCGTTCATCGTCGCCGACGAGCAGTCCGGCACCTACTACCTCTACACGTCCAACGACCAGGCCACGTCGGGCGTGGACGGCGTCGGCACGATGGTCTACCGCAGCCACGACCTGCGGGACTGGATGCGCCCTGTCGTGGTCTTCCTGGCCGCCGAGCAGAAGGACATCTGGGCGACGGACGGCGGATGGGCACCGGAGGTGCACGCGTGGGGCGGCAAGTACTACCTGTTCACCACGCTGCACAACCAGGACAAGCCGCTTCCGGTACCACCGCCCGGCCCATGGGGCACACCGTTCCAGGTCCCGAACCACATGCGCGGCACGGTCACCGCCGTGTCCGACTCACTGCTGGGACCCTTCACCGTCATCGACCCGTCACGCCCCACCCCGCCCGAGAACCTCATGACCCTCGACGGCACGCTCCACGTCGACCCGTCCGGGCAGCCCTGGATGGTGTACGCCCACGAGTGGCTACAGACGATCGACGGAACCATGGAAGCGATCCGGCTGGCTCCGGACCTGTCGGGCACCGTCGGGGCTCCGGTCTTCCTGTTCAAGGCCTCGGACGCGTCCTGGATCAGCGAACAGATCCCCAGCGGCGTACCGCACCAGCTGCCGCCCTATGTCACCGACGGCCCACAGCTGTACCGCACCCCTGACGGCTCCCTGCTCATGCTGTGGTCGACATACGAAAAGGACGTGGCCGGTCAGGAGGGCTCCATCAGCGGCGGCTATGTGCAGACCTGTGCCGTCTCGAAGTCCGGCACGATCGAAGGTCCGTGGCAGCAGTGCGGGCCGCTCGTCCGGAACGACAGCGGTCACGGCATGCTGTTCCACACCTTCGACGACCGGCTGATGATGGTCCTGCACCGCCCCTTCGACAACGCGCGAGGGAAGTTGTACGAGATGCAACTCCTCGGTCACGAACTCCGGGTGCTCCGCCGCCGCGCCGACCTCGATGGCGGCGGATGACGCCGGCGCCTACTCGTAACCGAGGACCTTGAAGTCCTTGCTGACGAAGACGTGGTGCGGCCAGTTGACGCTGATGTTGTGGACCTCGTACTCGCCGTTGCTCAGTTCGACGACTCGGTCGTTGATGCCTCCGGGGACGACGGCCTGCGCGGCCTTGATCGCCTTGTACGCGGCCGTCCCGTTGATGATCGTCCCTTCACCCTCGGTGTAGTCGGGGATCTGGCCCACCGACTTGTCCGGTGACGGCGTGCCCTGCTGGAAGGGGATGACTCCGGCCGCTTCGGCGGCCGCGGCTCCGCCGTCGCCTCCGCGTTGCAGGATGACGCGCGTCGCGTCGATGGTCGCACTGTCCACCGTGCCGAGGACGAGGACACTCGCGCCTTCCTTGACCGCCCTGGCGGAGGCTCCGACGGTCTTCGTGGCGGCGGACTCGGTCACCGTCACCTGCACTCCCGTCGCCGTCGTCATGGTGAAGCCCGTCGTGGACGTGGCGTCGACGATGCCGGTCGCGCCCCCGTCGGACGGGTCGGCCGCGGGTCCGCCACCGGTGGGTGCGGGCGCCGGCGAAGAAGCGGCCTCGGCGGCAGCGGACGACGCGGGGTCCGCTGCGGCGGACGTGACACCGAGAGTGGTTCCGAGCGCCGCACAGGTCAGCCCGGCGACCACGATCCATCCCCCCTTCTTCAACATCATCCGCCGCACGTACGACCGGGGGGCCTGAAGGGTCGTGGTCTCCGGGGCCGACTCGGGCGAAGAGTCATGCGTCATGTCATGGTCGTTCATGAGGGAGCTTCCCTTCGCTGGGGCAACTGCCCCCGAGCCTGCTGGCCGTTCTTGTGAAGTGGCTCAGCCTGGCCTTAAGAACTCCTGAACAAAGACGGCACCGGGCCGACCGGGTCGGCCCGGCGATCGGTAAATGGGAGCAGTTCGATCAGTTGCCGAACCGCGGCCGGCTTCGCCAGGGCCACTCAGGCCCGCGCCTCGGTGGTCTCGCGGGTCCGGCGGAACAGCAGCCGGGCCGGGATCGCCAGCAGCCACCAGTACTTGCCCAGGGACGGCGAGAAGAAGGCCACCGGGACCGAGGTCGCGAAGACCAGGATCAGCAGGACGCCGCGGCGAACCGCCTCTTTCAGGGCCGCGGGAGGGGTGTCCGTCGCCGTCAGCGCGGGCTTTGCGAGCAGGCGCAGGTACATCGCGCACAGCAGAGCGCTGGCCACGGCGATCGACGCGCCGTAGAAGGCGGTCGCCGTGGTCGTCTCGCTGTATTCGCTGAGCAGCCGGGTCGGGAAGGGCAGTGCGGCCACGACCGCCAGGAGCACGAAGTAGACGTAGAGCAGCCAGCGGTCGAGTGCCCCGATCACCCGGAACAGGGCGTGCTGGGCCAGCCAGAGCGTACCGATCACGGCGAAGCTCAGCAGATACGCGCCGATGGACGGCAGCGCCTCCCGGACGGCGTGGGCGACTTCGGAGTCGGGCAGGCCCTCCGGAACGGTGATCTCCAGGGCGAGCAGTGTCATCGCGATCGAGAACACGGCGTCGCCGAGCAGCAGTAGCCGTTCGGGGCCTACGGAGACCTCGCGACGGGGAAGGCCAAGGGAGCGGTTGTTCATGTCGGCGCCATCACAGGGGTCGTTGACGGGCAGGGGGACGGCAGTCGGGCCGGGAAGGCAAGAATTACCACGTGGGGCTGTGCGACCGGGGTAGCTCAGGTGGCTGTTCTGTGCGCACGCAGGGTCACTGGATTGCGGGTGCACCAACGCGGGACGAACTCCGGGCATGCGTACCCCCGCGTGCGGACGAGGGCTGGCCGGAAGCTGCAACTCGCTTCCTTCACAACTTACTTCACTTCTTGACGAAAGCGGTCCAGACCTTTAGGTTCACGGCTCAGCATCGCACCGTGTGACGCATCCACTGTTCATGAGGTGAACGCGGCCTCGGTCGCCCATCCCCCACGAAGGGCCTTCTGCGCTCATGCCCAGACCTCTCCCCGCAGTTGTCTCCCTCGCCGCACTCTCCCTCGCCACCGGCCTGCTGACCGCGTCCCCCGCGCAGGCGGCCACCGGCACCGTCACCGGCCTGGCCGGCAAGTGCCTGGACGTCGCCGGCGCGAACTCCGCCGACGGGACGGCCGTCCAGCTCTACGACTGCAACGGCACCGCCGCCCAGCAGTGGACGGTCGGCAGCGACGGCACCATCCGCGCCCTCGGCAAGTGCCTCGACGTCACCGGAAATTCCACGGCCGACGGCGCCACGGTGCAGCTGTGGAGCTGTACCGGCGCCGCCAATCAGAAGTGGACCGCCACAGCCGCGAGCGACATCGTGAACCCGCAGGCGAACAAGTGCCTCGACGTCACCGGCAACAGCTCCGCCAACGGCACCCGCATACAGATCTGGAGCTGCGGCGGCGGCGCCAACCAGAAGTGGACCGCGCCCGCCCCCGGCGACGGCGGCACCCCGTCCACGCCGATGGCCGTGGCGCCGTACCTCTACAACGGCTGGGGCAGCCCGCCGAACCCCACCACGGTCACCAACGCCACCGGCGTCAAGTACTTCACGCTCGCCTTCGTGCTCAGCAACGGCTACTGCAACCCCCAGTGGGACGGCGGCCGGGCGCTGACCGGCGGTGTGGACCAGCAGACGATCAACACCGTGCGCGCCAATGGCGGCGACATCGTCCCGTCCTTCGGCGGCTGGAGCGGCAACAAGCTGGAAAGTTCCTGCTCCACCGCGAGTGAACTGGCGGCCGCCTACCAGAAGGTCATCAGCGCCTTCGGGCTCAAGGCGATCGACATCGATCTCGAGGCCGACGCCTACAACAGCCCGACCGTGCAGCAGCGCACCGTGGACGCCCTGAAGACCGTCAAGGCCAACAACGCGGGTCTGAAGGTGTACGTCACCATCGGCACCGGCCAGAGCGGCCCCGACACCAGCCTGATCAACCGGGCCGCAGGCTCGGGCCTGACCGTCGACGCCTGGACGATCATGCCGTTCAACTTCGGCGGCGTGGGACAGAACATGGGCAACCTGTCCGTGCAGGCCGCCGAGGGCCTCAGGAACGCGCTGAAGACCGCGTACGGCTACAGCGACGACCAGGCCTACCGGTCCATGGGCATCTCGTCGATGAACGGCATCACCGATCAGAACGAGACCGTCACGGTGAACGACTTCCGGACCATGCTCGCCTACGCCCAGCAACACCACCTGGCCCGGCTGACCTTCTGGTCCGTCAACCGTGACCGCCCATGCACCGGCGGCCCCGCCGACAGCTGCTCCGGTGTGGGCCAGTCCGACTGGGACTACACCCGCGTCTTCGCCGCGTACACCGGCTGATCCAGCCACCCCCCGTCCGCCGACTTGTTCGGCAAGGAGATTCCGTGCTCACCTCTTTGCGCACCGCGCTCAAGCGCCGCCGCAGATCCACGGCCACCGCGCTGGTCACCGCAGCCGTCGCCTCGCTGCTCACCTCCGCGCCCGCGAGCGCGGCGGCGAGCGCGGCGGCGGCACTGCCCACCGGCTTCGCCACCGTCATGAACGCCGCGAGCGGCAGGTGCCTGGACGCCTATGCGGCCGGCACCGCCAACGGCACCGTCGTGCAGCAGTACAAGTGCAACAGCACCACAGCCCAGCAGTGGAGCTTCACCGCCACCAGCGACGGCTACGTCCGTATCAACAACGGCAACAACACCGGCCAGGTCGTGGACGTCGCCGACACGTCCACGGCCGACAACGCGCCCGTCCACCTGTGGGCCTACGGCGGCGGCACCAACCAGCAGTGGCTGCCGGTCGACGAGGGCGGCGGCGCCTACCACTTCGTCAACCGCAACAGCGGCAAGTGCCTGGACGTCCCCGGCGCCGCGACCGCGGACAGCGTGCAGTTCGTGCAGTACACCTGCAACGGCAGCGCCGCCCAGCGCTTCCAGGTGGTCCCCGTGACCCAGTCCGGCACCAATCCGGACCTCGGCCCGAACGTCGTCGTCTTCGATCCGTCGATGTCGTCGTCGACGATCCAGAGCAGGCTGAACTCGATCTTCCAGCAGCAGGAGACCAACCAGTTCGGCTCCCAGCGTTACTCCGTCCTGTTCAAGCCGGGCTCCTATGACGCCGATGTCAACGTCGGCTTCTACACCCAGGTCGCGGGTCTGGGGCTGACCCCGGACGCGGTGACGATCAACGGCGCGGTGCATGCCGAGGCCGACTGGTTCCAGGGCAACGCGACCCAGAACTTCTGGCGCGGCGCCGAGAACCTGTCCGTCAACCCGACCGGCGGCACCGATCGTTGGGCGGTCTCGCAGGCGGCCTCGTACCGCCGGATGCACCTGCGCGGCAACCTCGCTCTGGACGACAACGGCTGGTCCAGCGGTGGTCTCCTCGCCGACACCAAGATCGACGGCCAGGTGAACTCCGGCAGCCAGCAGCAGTGGCTGACCCGCAACTCCCAGGTCGGCAGCTGGACCGGCTCCAACTGGAACATGGTCTTCGTCGGCAGCCAGGGCGTCCCGGGCACCAGCTTCCCCAGCCCGCCGTACACCACGGTCGCGCAGACCCCGGTCAGCCGGGAGAAGCCGTCCCTGTACGTCGACGGCAACGGCGCCTACCAGGTGTTCGTGCCGTCGACGCGGTCCAACTCCACCGGCACCAGCTGGGCGAACGGAACCCCGTCCGGCAGCTCGCTGTCTCTTGACACCTTCTACGTCGTGAAGCCGGGCGCGACCGCCGCGGACATCAACGCGGCGCTGGCGGCGGGCAAGAACCTCCTGGTCACCCCGGGCGTCTACCACCTCAACCAGACGCTCCAGGTGAACCGCGCCGACACCGTCGTCCTCGGACTGGGCCTCGCCACGTTCATCCCGGACAACGGCATCACCGCGATGAAGGTTGCCGACGTCGACGGTGTGAAGGTCGCCGGCGTCCTCTTCGACGCGGGCACCACCAACTCGCCCACCCTGATGGAGGTCGGCCCGACGGGCTCGTCCGCCTCCCACGCCGCCAACCCGACGTCCCTGCACGACGTGTACTTCCGCGTCGGCGGCGCCGCCGTCGGCAAGGCGACCACCAGCCTGGTGGTGAACAGCGACAACGTCATCGGCGACCACACCTGGATCTGGCGCGGCGACCACGGCACCGGCATCGGCTGGAACAGCAACACCGGCGACACCGGCCTGATCGTCAACGGTGACAACGTCACGATGTACGGCCTGTTCGTCGAGCACTACCAGAAGTACCAGACCATCTGGAACGGCAACGGCGGCCGGACGTACTTCTACCAGAACGAGATGCCGTACGACCCGCCGAACCAGGCCTCCTGGATGAACGGCTCCACGCAGGGCTACGCCGCCTACAAGGTCGCCGACTCGGTCACCAGCCACCAGGCCTACGGCCTCGGCAGCTACTGCTACTTCAACGTCAACCCGGGTGTGGCCGCCGAGCGGGCCATCGAGGCGCCGAACAACTCCAATGTGCGCTTCACCAGCATGGTGACGGTCTCCCTCGGTGGAGTGGGCACCATCCGGCACGTCGTGAACGGCACGGGCGGCCCGTCCAACTCCACGACCAACGTGGCCAATCTGACCAGCTACCCCTAAGCACACCAGCTCCGCCGACGGCCGTCCCTGCTCTCAAAGGGACGGCCGTTCCACCCCCTACACCCAAGGAGCGTCCTCAACCATGCACAGACCCCGTTTTCTCGGCCGGTTCGCGGTCTTCGCCGTGCTCGCCGCCGTCCTCACCGCCCTGTTCACCGTGACGCCCGCCCAGGCCGCCACCGGCTCGATCACCGGCCTCGCCGGCAAGTGTGTCGACGTCGCGGGGGCCAGCAGCGCCAACGGCACCGCCGTACAGCTCTACGACTGCAACGGAAGCAGCGCCCAGATCTGGTCCAACTCCGGTGACGGAACGCTGCGTGCGCTCGGCAAGTGTCTGGACGTCGTCGAGCGCAGCACCGCGGATGGTGCGGCGGTGCAGCTGTGGGACTGCTCCGGCGGCTCCAACCAGCAGTGGGTGGTCAGCGGCGCGAACGACATCGTCAACCCGGCCGCGAACAAGTGCCTGGACGTCACCGGAAACAACAGCGCCAACGGCACCCGGCTACAGATCTGGACCTGCTCGGGCGGCGCGAACCAGAAGTGGAGCGCGCCCGCGAGTGGTGGTGGCGGTACGCCGTCCGGATTCGTCGTCACCGAGGCCCAGTTCAACCAGATGTTCCCGAGCCGGAACTCGTTCTACACGTACAGCGGCCTGACCGCCGCGCTGAGCGCCTACCCCGGCTTCGCCAACACCGGCAGCGACACGGTGAAGAAGCAAGAGGCCGCCGCCTTCCTCGCCAACGTCAACCACGAGACCGGCGGGCTCGTCCACATCGTCGAGCAGAACACCTCCAACTACCCCAACTACTGCGACTGGAGCCAGTCGTACGGCTGCCCGGCCGGCCAGGCCGCCTACTACGGGCGTGGCCCGATCCAGCTGTCCTGGAACTTCAACTACAAGGCCGCCGGTGACGCGTTGGGCCTGGATCTGCTCAACAACCCGTGGCTGGTGCAGAACGACGCCTCCGTGGCCTGGAAGACCGGGCTCTGGTACTGGAACACCCAGTCCGGCCCCGGGACCATGACCCCGCACAACGCCATGGTCAACCAGGCCGGCTTCGGCCAGACCATCCGCTCCATCAACGGCTCCCTGGAGTGCGACGGCAAGAACCCGGCGCAGGTGCAGAGCCGCGTGGACGCCTACAACCGCTTCACCTCGATTCTCGGCGTGTCGCCGGGCAGCAACCTGTACTGCTGACGACGGCCGCTCAGCTCAACTAGGAGCCCCCTTGCGCAAGTTGAGATCCCTCGCCAACGTCCTGCTCGGCACACTCGGCGCGATGACGCTCGTCGTCGCGATCCCGGCGACCGCCCACGCGAACGTCCTGACCCTGCTGCCGCAGAACGCCAACGGCCTGGAGCAGACCTTCTCCCCCGCCTACGACTACGACGGTGACGGCTGCTACGCCACCGCCGCCATCGGTGCCGACGGCACCATCAACCCCGGCCTGGCGCTCGGCGGTGACGTCAACGGCAAGTGCCACGACCCCGCCCAGCTGAACAACTCCAACACCTACTCGCGCGAGAAGTGCAACAACGGCTGGTGCGCGGTCATGTACGCCAGCTACTTCGAGAAGGACCAGATCACGCTCGGCCCGGCGGCCCTCGGGCACACCCACGACTGGGAACACGTCATCGTGTGGATCAACAACAACGAGGTCCAGTACGTGTCGGCGTCCCAGCACAGCTCCTACCAGACGCTCGCACGGTCGGAGATCCGCTTCGACGGCTCCCACCCGAAGATCGTGTACCACAAGGACGGCATCGGGAGCCACTGCTTCCGCTTCGCCAACAGCAGCGACGACCCGGCGGAGAACGCCACGGGCAACTGGTTCTACCCGCGGCTCGTCGGCTGGGAGGGCTACCCGGCCGGTTATCGCGACAAGCTCAGCAGCGCCGACTTCGGCTCGGCCACCTTCAAGATCGACGACGGCGACTTCCAGTGGGCTCTCGACTACACGAGCCCGGCCGGAATCCCCTTCGACCCGTACGCCTGACGCCGACCGTGTGAAGAGGATGGCCCCCGCAGGCGCTCGCCTGCGGGGGCCTTCCCCATCGTCGGGCAAGAACGCGTCACGCCTGGCTTGCCCGTGCCTCGCGCGCCGCCCTGGCGAGGTCCATGTCCGTGGTCTCCGGGGCGAGGAACTGCGAGACCAGGCCTCCGACAGCGAGCACCCCGGCGCCGACGAGGAGCACGAACTCCGCGCCGAAGCGGTCAAGGCCCATCGGCAGCAGGAAGGTGCCGATGGCCGCGCCGACCCGGCTCATCGCGGTGGCGAAGCCGACGCCCGTGGTGCGCAGGGAGGTCGGGAAGACTTCCAGCGGGTACACGGCGGTCAGTGCGCTGGAGGCGGCGTTGAGGAAGATGAAGAACAGGAAGCCGCCGACGATGACCGGGGTGGACGTCGGCCACACCGCGACCAGGGCCAGACAGCCGGCGGTGATCCAGAACGGCGGGATGAGCAGCCTGCGGCGGCCGATTCTGTCGACGACGAGACAGCCCGCCGTCACGCCCGCCACCGCGGTGAAGGAGTAGACGAGCAGCGCCGCGACCGCGTTGTCCCCCATGTTCAGGGCCTCGAACACCTGGGTCCAGAACGTGCCGATGGCGAAGTACGGCAGGACGAGCGCGGCCCAGAACACGCTCGCGAACACCGTGCTGCGCAGATGCCGTCGATTGAACAGCGCCCGGAAGCCCTCCTTCGCGGGTGCGTCGCGCTCCTCGAGTTCGGCGTCGACGTCGACTTCGATGCCGTACTTCTCGATCAGTGCCTCGGCCTCCTCGCGGCGCCCCCGGCTCAGCAGCCAGCGCGCCGACTCCGGGATCCCGCCACGCAGCGCGACGCACACCACGGCGATGACCGCGCTGCTGGCCAGGGACCACCGCCAGCCGCCGTCGACGTTCGCGAACAGGGCACCGACGACGGTCGCCAGCGCGTATCCGACGTACCAGCTGATCTCCAGGCTGGCCAGCAGCCGGCCGCGGCCCTGTCGGGGCGCGTACTCGGACAGCAGCGGCGCGCCGATCGCGTACTCACCGCCGATCGCCACGCCCATCAGCAGACGGATGAGGAAGAGCTGGAGTCCGTCGGCGACGAAGAACTGAAGGACCGAGCCGACCAGGAAGATCATCATGTCGAACAGGAACACCGGCCGCCGGCCCATCCGGTCGGCGAGCCGCCCGAAGAGCGGTCCGCCGATGAAGATGCCGATGAGCGGGGACGCGCCGACCAGCCCCTGCATGAGGGTGGAGAGGTGGAGGTCGACGGTGAGCGCGGCCATCGCCATGCCGATGCCGCCGATGATGTAGCCGTCGATGCCCTGCCCGATCTGCGTGGCGAGCTTCAACTTGGTGTGCAGACGGTGGCGTTCGCGCTCGGTGGCGGGGACTTCCGGTCTGCTGGACTGGTGCTGGGTCGCAGGCGTCAGTGCCATGGGCGGTCCTTGTCAAGAGCGGCGTGAGCGGAAGGGGGGTGTGGGGGGAGGTCAGTTGGGCCAGTCCAGGGCGATGTACTGCGTTTCGAGGAACGCCTCGATGCCTTCGCGGCCGCCTTCCCGGCCGAGGCCGGACTGCTTGACGCCGCCGAACGGCGCCGCCGGGTCGGACAGCAGGCCGCGGTTGAGGCCGACCATGCCGGCCTCCAACCGCTCCGCGAGGCGCAGCGCGCGGCCGACGTCGCGCGAGTAGACGTACGAGGCGAGGCCGTGCACCGTCGCGTTGGCCCGCGCCAGCATCTCGTCCTCGTCTGTGAAAGTGGTGAGGGGCGCGACCGGTCCGAAGACCTCCTCGTGCAGGATCCGGGCGTCGTCGGGTACGTCGACCAGGACGGTCGCGGGATGGAAGTGGCCCGGTCCGTCGGGCGTGGTGCCCTGCGCGGCGATCTTCGCGCCGCGTGCGAGGGCGTCGTCGACGAGGGAGCGGATCTTGTCGACGGCCGCCCGGTTGACCATGGGGCCGAGGGTGACGCCCTCCGCCAGACCGGGTCCGGTGTGTACGGCGGTCATGGCGGCGCCGAACTTCTCGGTGAACTCGGCGGCGACGGACTCATGGACGTAGAACCGGTTGGCGGCGATGCAGACTTCGCCGCCGCCGCGCATCTTGGCGTCCATCGCGCCGTGCACCGCGGCGTCGATGTCGGCGTCCTCGCAGACGACGAAGGGGGCGTTGCCGCCCAGCTCCATGGTGACGTTGACGACGTTCGCCGCGGCCTGCTCCAGGAGCAGCCTGCCGGTGGCGGTGGAGCCGGTGAAGGAGAACTTGCGGACCCGTTCGTCGCCGAGCCAGGCCGAGACGACCTCGGGGGCGCGGTCGGTCGGCAGGACGTTCAACAGGCCGTCGGGCAGGCCGGCTTCGGTCAGCAGCGCGGCGATGGCGAGGGCGGTGAGCGGGGTCTCCGGCGCGGGCTTCAGCAGGACGGGGCAGCCCGCCGCGAGCGCCGGGGCGATCTTCCGGGTGGCCATGGCGGCCGGGAAGTTCCAGGGCGTCACGAAGGCGGTGACGCCGACGGGGTGCTTGCGGACGACATGCCGGTAACCGCCGGCCGGTGCGTCCCCGAAGGAGGAGCCGATCCGGACCGCCTCCTCGGCGAACCAGCGGAAGAACTCGGCGGCGTAACCGACTTCGGCCGCCGCGTCCCGGTAGGCCTTGCCGTTCTCCAGGACGATCAGACGGGCCAGGGTGTCGTTGTGCTCGCGCATCAGCACGAACACGTTGTGCAGGATCTCCGAACGGCGACGGGCCGGCGTGGCACGCCACCCGGCGGCCGCCGCGGCAGCCGCCTCGACGGCGGCCAGGGCGTCGCGCGGGCCGGCCGCGGACACATCGCGTACCAACTCGCCGGTGGCCGGGTCGTACACGGGGAAGGTGCGTTCGTCCTCGGCCGCGCACCAGCGGCCGCCGACGTACACATCGCCTTCGGCCGGCGGTGCCTTGGCGAGGGTGTCGAGGTCGACGAGGGGCATGAGCTGCTCATTTCTCCGTGCCGGACCGGGGACGAGGGGTGGCTGGTCCGGTTCGCGGTGAATTTACGAGCGCGCCATACGACCGACAAGGCAACCCCGGCAGATCGCAACCGTGGTTGCTGTGAGGGCAACTCGCCGATCATGGCAGTCGTACGGAGATCAGGTCAGCCGGGCCCGCAGCAGCGGCGTCCGCCGCGGTTCCCAGCCCAGCAGCGACGACACCCTCGCCGCCGCCCGGGCCGTCGTACGCCCCGCCTCGTCGAGGCGGTCGCCGAACCGGGCTTTGGGGGCGGAGATGTTGATGGCCGCGACGACCCGGCCCCGGAAGTCCCGCACCGGCGCCGACACGCCGACCAGCCCCTCCTCGAACTCCTCGCTCACGCGCGCGTAGCCCTGCCGTCTGGCGTCCTGGATGAGGGTCCACAGCTCCTGGACCGGCATCTCGCTGCTCGTGCCGAAGCGGACGTACAGCTCGTCGGGGGTCGCGTCGGCGAGCAGGACGCGCCCGGCGGACAACCGCCAGGCGGGCACCCCGCGCCCCTCCCAGCCATGGACGCGGAACGAGTGGCCGGAGACCGAGAGCAGGGTGAGGACGTCGCGGTCGCTCAGCACGCACAGGTGGCTGGTCTCCTCCAGGTCGGCCGACAGCGCGTGCATGACCGGCTCGGCCACACGCATCAGCCTGCTCTCCGAGGTCCGGGCGACGAGGGAGAACAGCCGCCAGCCGAGGCGGTACTCAAGGGTGTCGGGGTCACGCTCGACGATGCCCTCGGCGGCCAGGGCTTTCAGGGCCCGCGAGACCTGGGTCTTCTCCCGGCCCACCAGCTGGGCGAGGCGTACGACGCCGAGGCCGCCGGCGTTCTGGGCCTCGTCGGAGGCGAGCGCCTCCAGCAGGTCTATGTCGCGGCGCAGGCCGTGTCCGCGGGAGGCCGAGGGGGTGTCCGTCACTCGAACCATCCTAGGCATCGGCATGCGGAACGAACCCCCAGGTCAGCCAGCGAGTTGTCAGGAGAGCAACCGGCATTTCGATTCCCGCGACCGCCTTGCGAGGGGGTGGCGGCAGACCTAGATTCGCCGCATCGGACCGGATGAAGTGCGAGGTATGCGAGCTTTGCCCGCACGGCAAGGATTCCGCAGCCCACCGCTTCCCCGGCCCGCCGCCGCTTCCCGCTCCCGGAGATCCAGGAGATTCCATGTCTTCGCCCTTTGCCCCGACCGCGCTCATCGGCGAGTCCTTCGTCGGTGAGGGCGCCAACGCCGCGCACACGAACGTCGTGATCGGACGCAAGGGCGGCCCCGTCGAGACCGCCTGGGCGACGGCGCTGGCCACACCGAGCGCCGGGCACGTCCCGTTCATGACGGTCGTACGGCCGTCCGTCCCGGTGAAGCCGCTGACCCTGTTCGTGAACAAGGCCGCCGCGGAGGGCGAGCTGCACCAGCGCGCCACCTGGGGTTCCGCCCAGGCCGGTCTTGCACAGGGGGTCGCGGACGCGGTCGACGAAGGGCTGATCCCCGCCGAGGACGCCGACGACCTGCTGATCATCGCCGCCATGTGGGTCAACCCGGCGGTCGACGACCTGGACGTCTCCTTCCGCAACCAGCGCGCCGCCGCGTACGGCGCGGTGCGGGCCGCCGTGACCGGTACGCCCACCGTCTCCGACGTACAGGCGGCCGCCAAGGAGGGGCCGACGAACCCGTTCTACACACCTACCGCCGAGGTACTCGCCCGATGAAGATCACCGACATCACGCTGGACCGGCTGCGCCTGGAGCTGGACCCGCCGTTCCGCGCCGCATGGGACCCGGAGCCGCGCCGTCACTTCGACGCCACGATCGTCCGTGTCCACACCGACGAGGGCATCACCGGCATCGGCTCCGGCGACCTCATGGACGGTTTCGAGACGTACAAGCACCTGTTCGTCGGCGAGGACCCGCTCGACATCACCCGCCACGTCAAGGCCATCGAGACCGCCAACTTCCACGGCGCGCACTACTGGCCTCTGGAGGCGGCGCTGTGGGACGTCATCGGCAAGGTGCACGGCCGCCCGGTGTCGGAGCTCTTCGGCAACACGGCGAAGAAGCTGCCCGCGTACGCGTCCTCCGGCGAGCTCAAGTCGCCCGATGAGCGGGTCGCCACCGCCCTGAAGGTGCGCGAGGCCGGCTTCCGCGCCATGAAGATCCGCATCGACCGCAACCGGGTCGACGAGGGCATCGCGGCGGTGCGCGCGGTACGTGAGGAGCTCGGGGCCGACTTCGAGATCATGGTCGACCTCAACCAGTCCTGGCGGATGGCGGGCGACACGGCGAACGCCTCCGACCTCGCCAAGACCCGCAAGACCATCGCCCGTCTCGCCGAACTCGACGTGTTCTGGGTCGAGGAGCCGCTGCCGTACGCGGACCTGGACGGCTTCAAGCGGCTGCGCGCCGAGAACCCGGGGATCCGGATCGCCGCGGGCGAGATGCACCACTCCCCCACCGAGCTGCTGCGCTACCTCGAAGAGGACGCCCTGGACATCTACCAGATGGACGTGGTGCTCGCGATCGGCATGCACCGCGCCCGCACCCTGGCCGAGCTCGCCCAGCTGAAGCACCGTCAGTTCACCCCGCACAGCTGGACCAACGGCATCGGCGTGCTCGCCAATCTGCACGTCGCGGCGGGCGTCGGCGGCGGCCCCTACTTCGAGTTCCCCTACGACCCGCCCGGCTGGACCCCCGAGCGCCGCGACTTCATGCTCGCCGAACCGGTCCGGGTGAACGCCGAGGGCGACCTCGAAGTCCCGGGCCGGCCCGGACTCGGCGTCGAGCTGGACGAGGACGCGATCGACCGCTGGAGGATCAAGTGACGTACACGATCGACGAGTTGCTGAAGCGCAGCCACGGCGAGTGGCTGGCCGCGGCGAGCAAGCTCACCGTCGAGACCCGCCTGTTCATCGACGGCGCCTTCACCGACGCCACCTCCGGCGACAGCTTCACCAGCGTCTCACCGCGCGACGGCTCGGTGTTCGCCGAGGTGCAGGCGGCCGGGGCCGAGGACGTCGACCGGGCGGTACGTTCCGCCCGTACCGCCTTCGACGACGGCCGCTGGCGCGACCTCGCACCGAAGGAGCGCAAGGGCGTCCTGCTGCGCTGGGCCGAGCTGATCCGGGCCGACGCCGAGGAACTGGCGCTGCTGGACACCCTGGAGATGGGCAAACCGATCACCGAGTCGGTGCGCATCGACGTGGACAAGACCGCCGAGACCATCGCCTGGTACGCCGAGACCATCGACAAGACGTACGACGAGGTGGCCCCGACCCCCGGCGACGCGCTCGCGCTGATCACCCGGGAGCCGCTGGGTGTCGTCGGCGCGGTGGTGCCGTGGAACTACGCGCTGCTGATCGCGAGTTGGAAGCTGGGCCCGGCGCTCGCCACCGGAAACAGCGTCGTCCTCAAGCCCGCCGAGCAGACCTCGCTCGCCGCCCTCCGGCTGGCCGCGCTCGCCACCGAGGCGGGGCTGCCCGACGGCGTGCTCAACGTGGTCCCCGGGCGGGGCGAGATCGCGGGACAGGCTCTCGGCCGCCATCCGGACGTCGACAAGATCGCCTTCACCGGCTCGGCGGAGGTGGCCAGGCTCTTCCAGGTGTACGCGGGCGAATCCAACGGCAAGCAGATCGCCGTGGAGGCGGGCGGCAAGTCGCCGCAGCTGGTACTGGCCGACGCCGACATCGAGGCCGCCGCGTCCGCCGTGGCGTGGGGCATCTTCTACAACGCGGGACAGACCTGCAACGCGGGTTCGCGGGTCGTCGTCCACGCGTCGGTGAAGGACCGACTCCTCGATGCCGTACGGCGGATCACCGCCGAGACCTTCCACGTCGGCGACCCGCTCGACCCGGCCACCGTCATGGGGCCGATCGTCGACGAGAACCAACTGGCCAAGATTCTCGGCTACATCGAGCGCGGCAAGGAGGACGGGGCACACGTCCTGCTGGGCGGCGGACGCACGCTCACCGAGACCGGCGGCACCTTCGTCGAACCGACCGTGCTCGACGGCGTGGCGAACACGTCCACCGTCGGCCAGGAGGAGATCTTCGGCCCGGTCCTGGCCGTCGTGTCGTACGACGGCGATGTCGACGAAGGCGTACGGCTCGCGAACCAGAGCGACTTCGGGCTCGTCGCCTCCGTCTGGACCCGAGACGTGACGGTCGCCCATCGCACCGCCAGGCGGCTGCGGGCCGGCACGGTGTGGATCAACACCTTCGACGCCAGCGACGTCATCACCCCCTTCGGCGGCTTCAAGGCCACCGGCGCGGGACGCGACAAGTCCCTGCACGCACTGGACGCGTACACCGCGCTCAAGACCACCTGGATCAACCTCGCCTGAACGGCGAGCTCCCCTTTCCCTCCGAACTGCAGCGAGGACATCGATGAGGACCGGTTTCATCGGCCTGGGCAACATGGGACGCCACATGGCCCGCCACCTGATCCACGCGGGACACCTGGTCACCGTGCACGACACCCGGCCCGATGCCGCCGTCGAACACCTGGCGCTCGGCGCGCGCTGGGCCGAGACACCGGCGGCGTGCGCGACCGACGCCGAACTGCTGATCACGATGCTGCCGAATCCGCGCATCGTCGAGGACGTGCTGCTGCGCGGCGGAGCCGCCGAATCGCTGTCCGAGGGCGCCCTGTGGATCGACATGTCGACCTCCACTCCGGCCGCCGCGGAGCGGGTCGCCGCCGAGGTGCTCGACCGGCGTGGGGTACGCCGCCTCGACGCTCCCGTCAGCGGCATGGCGCACGGTGCCGAGGCGGGGCGACTCCAGATATTCGTCGGCGGGTCGGCGGACGACTTCCGTATGTGTCTGCCCGTGTTCGAGACCGTCGGCGACCCCGACAAGGTGCTGCACGTGGGCCCGCTCGGCGCCGGCTACACGGTCAAGCTGATGATCAACCTGCTGTGGTTCAGTCACCTCGTCGCCACGTCCGAGGTGCTGGCCATGGGCGTGAAGGCGGGCGTGGACCTGGGCGTGCTGCGCAGCTCGCTGCTCGCCAGCCCGGCCGCCTCGTCCTTCCTGGAGAACGACATCCTGTCCGTGCTGGCCGACGGCGACTACGACGACTCGTTCGCCATGGTCCTCGCCTGCAAGGACCTCGGACTAGCCGTCGACCTCGGCCGCGAGGTGGGCGTCTCCACGGAACTGTCCGCGCTCGTGGAGCAGATCTACCGTCGCTCCAAGGCACAGCACGGAGACCTGGCCGGGGAGATGAGCCCGGTCCGCCTCTACGAGTCCCTGGCCGGCCGGGAGTTCCGCCTCCCGAATCCGGCCGCCGCCCACGACGACGCCGCGCTGAGCCCCGTCTGATCCGTTCCGTCGTGTCCGCCGGGCCGGTCGGGGCCAGCCGCCCGGCCCGGCGGACACACCCCTCCCCCCATCCCCGCCGCGTTTCCAGGAGCCGTACGCCATGGGCGAGTCCACCATCGACCAGCTGACCATCGACCCGACCTGCCGCATCGAGTTCGGCCCCGGCCGCGTCGAACACCTCCCCGAGCTGATCTCCTCCCTCGGTCTGCACCGCGCGTTCGTGGTCACCGACCGTGGGCTGCGCGCCGCCGGCATCGTCGACCGGGTACTCAAGGCCCTGGACGCGGCGAGCGTGGAGCACGGCGTGTACGACGGGGTCGGCGCCAACCCCTCCACGGGCAACGTCGACGAGGGTGCCGCCCGGGCGCGGGCTTTCGGTCCTGCGGCCGTCGTCGCCCTCGGCGGGGGCTCGGTCCTCGACGCCGCCAAGGGCATCGCGCTGCTGTTCGGCAACGCCGACGCGGCGGCGGCCGACGCGGACGCCCTGTGGGACGCGCTCGACGGCCTGCCGCTGATCGCCATTCCCACCACCTCGGGCACGGGCGCGGAGACCAACGGCTTCGGCGTCATCGAGGACACCACCGCCTGCCGCAAGGTCTACATCGGCCATCCCTCGGTCAAACCGCGGATCGCGCTGCTGGACCCGGAGCTGACGCTCGGCCTGCCCGCCAGGATCACGGCAGCGACCGGCATCGACGCCCTCGTGCACGGCATCGAGTCCCTGGCCTCGCGCGGCGCCAACCCGGTCTCGGTGGCGTACGCGACCCAGGCGGTGGCCATGGTCGGGCGCTGGCTGCCGGCCGCCCACCGCGACGGCTCGGACCTGGAGGCACGCGGGCAGCTGATGCTCGGCGCCCACCTGGCGGGCCAGGCGCTGACCATCTCCGGCCTGGGGCTGGTCCACGGCATCGGCCACGCCCTGACCGCCCACACCGGCACCCCGCACGGCGTCGCGCTGGCCGCCGTCCTGGAGGAGGTCCTGGAGTTCAGCGCCCCGGCCGCCCAGGAGGCCTACGAGCAGACCGCCCGCGCACTCCACCTCGCCCCGCCCGCCGACGGCGACTGGTCACGCGCCGCGATCGACGCCGTACGCGAGATCTCCGGCGCGCTCGACATCAAGCAGCCCCTGCGCGACCTCGGCGTCCGCCCGGACCTGCTCCGCCCCATCGCCTCCGGCGCCCTCGCGGACGCCGTGACCCGCAACACGCCGCGACAGCCGACCGAGGAGCAGATCCTCGACATCCTCGACGCGACGCTCTGAGCCGGGGCTGCCGTCCGCCGGATGCCACGCTCACGCCGTCGGCCGGGGGAAGACCACCCGAAGCCTTTCGACTCGTCCGTTGCGGCGGAACATGAGCCAGGCCAGGGTCGGTGGGCAGCGGTGGACGGCACTGTGGTGGGTGACGTCCATTTCCCAGATGGCGATGGAGCGGCTGGCCACCACATGGCGCACGTGCTGGCGCACCCCGTCTTCCAGGTACTGGCGCATGACGGGAACGGGATGGACGCGCCGGCCCGGCCGGCTGAGTCTGCCGACCATCTCGGTCTCGGCCGGCCACAACTCGGAGATCTCCCGGGGCAGGGAACCCGATTTCCACGCCTCCATGGTCGCCACGGCCTCGTGCCTGCTGTCCTCGGTGAGAGTGGCGGCGTCGTCGTGCGTCTGCGTCGCGGTCGACAGCAGCACTCGGGCCAGTTTGGCCCGGGCCTGGTTGAGCCGGCTGCGCACCGTGCCCACCGGCACCTCGCAGGCTTCGGCGATCTCCTCGTAGGAGGTGATGCCGCTGAAGTGGCGCAGCATCAGCACCAGCCGTAGTTTCGGCGGCAGTTCCTCCACCGCGCTCCAGATCCAGTCCCGCATCGCGTGCTGCTCGATGAGCCGCTCGGGGTGCGAAGGCTCATGGTCGCGCAGATGCAGATGGTCCAGGCCGTCCAGGCCGGGAACCTCTCGCGTGGCGCGCAGGCGCGTGCGGGCGGCGTTGCGGACGACCGCCTTCAACCACGCACCCACGGCCGCGGGTTCTCGTACGTCTCCGATACGCCGCAGCGCGGTGAGCGCCGCGTCCTGTACGGCGTCCTCGGCGTCGGGGCCGTAGCCGAGCAGGCTCAGCGCCACCGCGCGCATCGGCGCCTGATGCCGGGCCAGCAGCAGACCGAGGGCACCGGTCTCGCCGGCCTGGGCCCTGCGGGTGAGTTCCTCATCCGTGGGCGGGTTGAGGGGTGGTGCCATGTCTGCACGCCTCCGAGGCGATCTGTCACGAACCTTGTGCTGCTTGGGAGTCGGGGCGGGTCCCCGGCACGGGGAGAGTGAGATTCGATGCGGCGAGGCCGATACGAACAGCGACAGCGGCGAAGCTCCCTGGCTTGTCTGTTCCGGAGTTGCGGGCGAAGCGCGGATAGGCGCCGCCGCTGATCTGAAGCCTCATCCGGTGACCGGCGGCGAATCGGTGTGCACATGCTCCCAGTTCGAGCCGGATCTTGCTGGGCTCCAGCGGTGCCGGGCTGAGCCGGGCGAATCGTTCGGTGATGACGCGCGAGCGGCTTCGGCCGTCGACGTCGCACAGCCGGACGAACACATCCGCGTGCGGGTTGTCGGCGGCGAACTCGAGCTCCACGGTGGGCGCGCCGATGACATCGACGGGTTCTGCGAGGGCTTCGGTGGTGAAGGTGAGGACGTCCGCGCGGCGTTCGAGGCTCCGGTTGTCGACCGTGCCCGCGTTGGCACGCATGTGCCGGCCGCCCACGGAGGGGGTGGGATCTGCCGGGTCGTAGCGGTACCCGACGGTCCCCTCGGCGGCGTGATGTCCCAGGCCGCCGTCCGGCCGCGGCCACAGGACACGCTCGGTTCCGGCCGGCGGCCAGTCGGGAAGCCGGAGCCACGTTCGGGCTCCGGTCTGGTAGATCTGCACGGGGGCTTCGGCAGTCGCGGCGTCACCGCCCAGGTTCTGGTCGAGCCAGCGCACCAGTTGCCGGTCGACGACTCGCGCTGCTTTGGCGGCGGTGTCCATGTGCGTCCATGGCCCGATCGTCAACGCGACCGATGGATTGTGGCGGCGCAGCGTCCGGTACTGATGGAGGGTCTGGTCGAGGAAGACGTCCTGCCAGCCGCCCAGGAGCAGAACCGGGACGTCGACCTTCTCCAGAGCCGAATCGGCCCGGTATCCGGCCCAGAAGGGGTCGTCCGCAGCGGAGTGGTCGAGCCAGTCACTGAACCAGGCCGCCGCCGTGCCCTTGAGCGCCGATGCGGCTGCCTCGGCGGGTGTCGGCTCCGCCCACGCGGCCGCGAGCCGGCGCCGGGCGGTGACCAGGCCGCGCAGCCCCCGCAGACCGCCGTCGCCCTGAGCCCCGACCATAGCGCTCCAGGTGAGAAGGTCGGCCAGCGCGAGAGAGCCGGTTCCGTACATCGCCTGCTGGAAGTCGTGCGGGCCCACCAGGACTACGGCAGCCCGCAGTTCCGGCGGCGGGTCCTGAAGCAGCGCCCACTGGGCCCAGCCGAGATACGACCCGCCGAACGTGGCCAGGTGCCCGTCGAACCACTGTTGCGCCCGCAGCCACTCCAGGGTGTCCTGCGCGTCCTGACTCTCCTGGACGATCGGCCGGAACATCCCGGTCGATCCGGCCGTGCCACGGACGCTCTGCACCAGTACGTGATAGCCGCGGGCGGCGAGCATCCGGCCGTGCGTCCAGTTCAGCGGCACACCACGGCCGTAGGGTGAACGGATCAGTACCGTGCCCCGCGGGTTCTGCTCGGGGATGTAGTGGTCGGTGAGCAGTTCGGCGTCATCACGGGTCGGCACCCGAATCCCCGAACGGATGCTGTACCGCGTACGCACCGGGGGCAGACCCAGCGTCTTCCCGTACAACGCCCCCAGCGCACGGGCCGGCGGCCCGACCTGTCGGGATACTGCCATGACGTTCTCCTCCCGGCGCGAGACCGCCGACCGGTTCACGCAACCACGCCGACCATGTGGAGAAGGTATCTCCACTTGGCGTCATCAGGGAAATTCGGCGCTAAGACGGAACGCGAGCGAACCCTCTCATAGATGAGAAGCACCACAAACAGGGTCACAAGGTCCAGTCATCGAATTCTCCGGCAGTCGCCGGTACAGCCCGCAGAAAGGGTTCCCCGCCACCTTCGAAGCGGTGGCGCGGCGCTGTCCGCTGCCGTGATCTGCGCTCCCGCGCTCACCGACGCGCCCCGTTCTCCGCGCTTCTGCACTACCCGCGCGTGGCGCGGCAAGCCTTGCGCACCACCTGAACCCCACCTGCTGAAGGGTCAACTCTCCATGCGAATCGGCACCGTTCTCAAGCGCACCGCACCCGCGCTGGCTATAGGAACAACGCTCGCGATCACCGCCACCAGTCGCGCGGATGGTGGTGCGGCCGTGGTTGATCCGCACCCGCGTTGAGCAGGCGACGGCCATCACGTAGCCGGTCCCACGTGCCTCCAGGGCGGCACGAAGCTGCGGGTCCTGTCCGTACACTTCGTCGCCGGTCACCCACGATGCCTGCACCCCGGCGTCCAGCGCGGCGGCGATCATCTCCCAGGCCAGGCGGGGTTTGGTCTGAAACCGCACCTCCTCGGGTATCCCCGCCGCGTGGCGGCGCTCGGCGTCAGCGCACCAGGAGTGCTCGGGCAGGTAGAGCCTGCGGTCGATCAGCGTCCGCCCCCGGCTGGTGGCATAGGCGCGAGGAAGACCCCGACCTGGAAGTTCTCGATGCGGCCCGCGGTGCCGGTGTACTGGCGCTGGACGCCCGCCGAAGCCCGGCCCTTCTTCACGAAGCCGGTCTCGTCCACGATCAACACACCGCCGTCGGCGCCGAGGTGTTCGACGGCGTAAGCGCGGATGTCGTCGCGGACAGCGTCGGCGTCCCAGCGGGCGTAGCGCAGCAGGCGCTGCATCGGCCCCGGCCGGGCCGGGCCGGCCTGTTCGGCCAGCTGCCAGCAGTTCTTCCGCTCGGCACGCGACAGCAGCCCGAGCAGATAGGAGCGGGCACTCGCCCGGGGTTCAACCCGGCCGAAATGTCCCGCGATCCGGGCCATGGCCTGGTCGAACATCGCCCGCCGGCGGGCGGGGTCTACGCTATGGCCAGCGGCCACCGCACGATCTTCGTTTGTCCACACACCAACCGATGATCACGCGGTGGCCGTACCCGTTCCCGGCCGGGTGCGGCCACAAAACTGGAGTATTAGGAGCCGGTCACTGTGGGGTAGTCCGTGTATCCCTCCGCGCCACCCGCGAAGTGCGTGTCGCGGTTGTCGGCGGCGAGAGGGTGGCCGTGGGTGAATCGATCGACGAGGTCTGGATTGGCGATGAAGGGGGCGCCGAAGGAGACCGCGTCGGCCAGTTGCCGTTCGAGGATCTCGTTGCCGCTCGCTTGTGTGAAGCCGAGGTTGGCGATGATGGCGCCGTGGTAGTGGGCGCGGTAGCGGGTGAATGCGGTGAGGGTGTCGTCAGTTCCCGTGTCGGGTTCCGGGCCGAGGAGGTGGAGGTAGGCCAGGTTGCTGCCGTTGAGGCGCCTGAGGAGCTGGTCGTACTCGGCCAGCGTCTCGGAATCTGCGGTGAAGGCAGGCCCGTGATTCCAGTAGGGGGAGAGTTTGATTCCGATGTGGTCGCTGCCCCACACGCTGCTGACGGCGTCCACGACGTCGAAGAGGAACTGGGCCCGCTTCTCACTGCTGCCGCCGTAGGCGTCGGTGCGCTGGTTGAGGCGTGGGTTGAGGAACTGGGCCACGAGATGGGATATCTGGGCGTGGATCTCCAGGCCGTCGAATCCGGCGCGCAGGGCGTTGACGGCTGCCTGGCGGTAGGAGTCGATCGTGGTGGCGATCTCCGCGGCGCTCAGGGCGCGTGGCGTGAGGGAGTCCTTCGGGCCGTCGGGGGTGAAGGACATTTGGTGGGGATTGATCGCCGAAGGGCCGGCGGGGAGCCTGCCGCCGTGGTGGTCCGGGTGGGAGGCGGCGCCGGCGTGGCCGATTTGCGTGACGATCATCCCTCCCGCGGAGTGCACGGCTTCGGTGACCTTGGCCCAGCCGGCGGTCTGGGTGTCGGTGTAGATGCCGGGGACGTTGATGAAGCCGATCGCGTCCGTGCTGACCCAGGCCTCTTCGCCGATGATCAGGCCGGCGCCGGCGCGCTGCGCGTAGTAGGTGGCGTGCAGGTCGGTGGGGGCCAGTTCCTCGTTGTCGGCCCGGGAGCGCGTCATGGGAGCCATGACGACGCGGTTGGGCAGCTTGAGCGCGCCCAGTTGAACAGGCTGCAGGAGGGGCCGGGTGCCGGGTACTGAGGTCAGGTCGGACATGAGGATCTCATTCGTAATGGAAGGCGCTCCTCGTGGGCATGAGGAGCACGAGCGGGTTGGTGGGATCAGTCCTGCTTGAGGGCGTGGAGGGCGGACAGAGGGCCGCCGAGCTGGATGAGGCGTCCTCCCTCGCGCAGCGTTCCGAGGTCGACAGGGGCGAAGCCGAACTCGGAGGTCAGGACCTTCACCGTGTTCTTGGCGTCGGCGTCGTCGCCGGCGAGGAACAGCACCTGCCGCCCCGCCTCGTGGCGGGGATCGGGTGCGATGAACTGCCCGTAGAGGGCGTTGAAAGCCTTGACCACGCGCGCGCCGGGAAGCAGGGAGGCCACGTATTCGCTCCCGGTGAGGTCGCCCAGGTCGGCGATCTTCAGGTTCGGGGGATAGGAGGCGAACTGGTTGGTGGCGTCGATGACGACGGTCCCGTCCCGGCGGGGGAGCCCGGCGACGGCGTCAGGGATCTGCGGCCAGGGCACCGCGAGCACGACGAGGTCCGCGACGGCGGCCTTCGCAGGGGTTGCGGCCGTCGCGAGCGCGCCGAGGTCCTTGACCAGCGGGGCCAGGGAGGCAGGTCCTCGGCTGTTGCTGAGCACGACCTCGTGGCCGTGACGGATCGCATGCCGGGCGATGGCCTGGGCGACTTCTCCAGCTCCGAGCATTCCGATCTTCATCAGGCGGCCTCGTTTCCGGAGTCGGCCGTCTGCGGTGTGGTGAGCAGGACGGTTCCGCTCTTGGCCGGGCGGCGGGCGTGCTCGATGGCCGGCTTGAAGTCGGCGAGGTCGTAGCTGGCCGCGACGTCAAGCAGGTCCGGCGTGCTCTGCGCCAGGTCCTGAGCGAAGGCGACATCCTCAGCCCGCTCCCTGGGGGTGCGGCTCATCCAGTGCAGTATCGACACTCCCCGCACCGTCAGCTCCCGCGCCATGAGAGGCAGCGCCTCAAACGGTGTCGTGCCAGAACTCAGATGTCCGTAGGAGATCAGAGTGCCGCCGTCGGCGAGCAGTTCGGCGAGGTCCTGGGTCATGGCACCGCCGACACAGTCGAGGACCACATGGACGCCCCGCTCGCCGGCATGGCGGCGGACTTGTCCCTGCCAGTCGTCGTCGCATGTCGCGATCACGGGCTGGGAGGGGTACAACGTCCGCACCTTCTCGGCACCGGAGGTGCTGCGCACGAGGTTGATCAACTGCAGGTCGTGCCGGACCGCGGCTGCGCTGACCAACCTGCCGATGGACGAGCCGGCGGCGGTCTGAAGAACCGGACCCGTCTGCCCGCGCAGGGCCTTCTCTATTGCGCGATACAGCATGCACAGCGTCAGCGGGTTGACCAGCATTAGGGCTGCAGTCTCGTCGCTGACTCCGGCTGGCACCGGCACTGCCAGATCGGCTGGGACCACGACGAAGTCGCTCCATGTTCCCGGCGCCGGGAAAACCGCCACCCGCTGACCTGGGCGCAGTGTGCGGACGTCCGCTCCGACGCTCTCGACGACGCCCATCCCCTCCACTCCGGGAGTCCGGGCCCCCGACTGCTGTTCGGGCTGCCCCGGCAGACCCTCCACACCGACCAGGTCCCCCGGATGGATGGGCCGGACCAGCATGCGGACCAGAACCTCTCCGACGCCGGGAGTCGGCCGGTGGCGTTCCTCCCTCAGCGTCAGTACCTGTACGGCTTCCCCTTGGCGGGTGTACTCCACGGTGCGCATAAGCGCCTCCACTCACTCTTTGATGATGAGCATCATTAAACAGAATGATGAGGAGTAACATTGAAAACGTCAAATACTGCCGACGCAGGAGGGCGGCCATGCCGCGGATCACCAGGGAAGACAAGGCCAGGAACCGGCAGAACATCGTCGAGGCGGCAGGACGCATGTTCCGCTCGCAGGGCGTCGATTCCGTAGGGATCGCCGAACTGATGAAGGAAGCAGGCCTGACCCATGGCGGCTTCTACAACCACTTCGCATCCAAAGGCGATCTGGCCGCCGAGGCATGCGGTGCCTCGTTCGAAGCCTCTCTGGGCGCTCTGGACCAGGCCCTTGAGGAAGGCGCCGATCTCACCGGCCCACCGCTGAAGCGAGTGGTGGACAACTACCTTTCGGCCGCCCACCGCGACGCCCCGGACGGCGGCTGTCCCTCCGCCTCCCTGGTCACCGACGCCGGACGGCACAGCGACACGGTCCAGCGCGCCTACGCGAGCGGCGTGGAGGGATACCTCACCGGCTTCGCCCAGGAGTTCGCCCGCGAGCACGAAGGGGAGATCACCTCACAGGAGGCGCGGGACCGTGCGGTGCTGCTGTTCAGCCGACTCGTAGGGGCAATGGCCCTCGCCCGCGCAGTGAGCCACGTCCAGCCTGAACTGTCCGACGAGATTCTGCGGACCTGCCGCGCCCACGCTCTCGACTGACCGACTGACCGATTGTCAGCTGGAGGGAGTGCCCACGCTCGTGCGCCGACTGGTGCAGGGGACAGCTGCCGAGAGGACAGCTGTCATCTTCCGCCAGGCAGCCGCTGGAGAGGGCTACTGATCTCCGGCAACCCGCCACCTGGTTGCCGCTCCTACCGAGTCTTCGGTGTAGCGGGCTGCCGTCGGGTGCGAGCGCCTTGAGATCGTTTGGTGCGGTGAGCCTCGCGCTTATCCGCTC
>NZ_JAFFSX010000033.1 GCF_017948485.1 Streptomyces sp. GESEQ-35
GATTTTTGGCACGCTGTTGAGTTCTCAAGGAACGGACGCTTCCTTCGTACTCACCCGAGAGACACTCTTAAGGCTTTCCTCCGGGCGCTTCCCTTCGGTCTTGCGTTTCCGACTCTATCAGATCCTTTTCTCGATCCGATTCCCTGTCGGCGGGATTCGTCGTGCGGCCCGGGCTTTCGTCCGTCGGCCTTTCGACATTCACTACGCTAGCCGATTCCCTCGCCAACTCATAATCGAGTTCCGCAGGCTTGGAATTCAGGCATGCAGGCACGCCGAATTCGCCCCCGCTGAGAGGGAGTCGTAGGTAGTGGGTTGGCCGCTTCCGGCTGCTGGCGAATCGCCGTAACCGGTTCAGCGGCTCGGGCTACATTACGGACCGCTCAGGGGCGCGTCAAGTTGGGCGGCGTCGGGGCGTATGAGCCCGATAAGGGCTCACCGTCGGGTCGTTGGCGATCCAGAAGCGCCAGGGGTGCACGCCGCCGTCTCCGGAGACACCGGTACGTGGCCCGTTCCACACCTGGTCAGATGGGACGGACGTACCCGTCAAGATGCGCAACGGAGTCGCACCGAAGGCGCATGCGTCCGTGCCGTCCAGGGCTCGGTCCACGTCGAGGGCCGTGGCGAGGCGGGCCGGTCCTTTGGCCAGTTCTTTGTCATTTCGGGCCGAGAGTCGACGTTTGCGGGCCAGTTCTGCGCCCTCGACGATCTCTCCGGCGCGGAGCAGGACGGCGCTGGCCGTGCCGTCCGGACCGCACACCAGGTTCATGCAGTGCCACATGCCGTAGGTGAAGTAGACGTACACATGGCCGGGCGGACCGAACATCACGTCGGTGCGGGGCGTGCGCCCGCGATAGGCGTGTGAGCCGGGGTCGTTCGGGCCGTCGTACGCCTCGACCTCTGTGAGGCGCAGGGAGATCGGACCGTCCGGGGTCGTGCGCACCAGGATGCGACCCAAGAGGTCGGGGGCGACCTCCAGTACAGGTCGGTCGAAGAACTCCCGGGGGAGGGGCGTACGGTCGGGGGTCGCGATCATGCCGTCCGAGCGTAGTGCAGGCCGGTGGGTGCGGCGGGGTGGTCAGGAGGCCTTCTCCTTGCCAGGGTGAAGGCGCGGAACCGGCCACGGCCGTAGTGCGTTTGTAGGGATCAAGGGATCCATGCGAGAGGGAAGAGACATGGCGTTCAAGAAGCTGCTCGCGAGTCTGGGGGCCGGCGGGGCTTCGGTCGAGACGGTCCTGACCGAGGTCAACGTCGTTCCGGGCGGTGTCGTCCAGGGCGAGGTGCGGATCCAGGGTGGGTCCGTCGATCAGGAGATCCAGGAGCTGTCGGTCGGGCTTCAGGCCAAGGTCGAGGTCGAAGGCCACGACGACCAGGAGTACAAGCAGAACATCGAGTTCACGAAGGAGCGGCTCGGCGGAGCCTTCCAGCTACAGGCAGGCGCCGTGCACGCGGTGCCGTTCGGGCTGGAGATCCCGTGGGAGACGCCGATCACCATGATCGACGGGCAGCCGCTGCGCGGGATGAACATCGGGGTGACCACGGAGCTGGCGATCGCGCGCGCGGTCGACTCCGGTGACCTGGACCCGATCAACGTGCACCCGCTGCCGGCGCAGAAGGCGCTGCTGGACGCGTTCATTCAGCTGGGCTTCCGCTTCAGGAGCGCGGACATGGAGCGCGGTCACATCCGGAACACGCGCCAGAAGCTGCCGTTCTACCAGGAGATCGAGTTCCAGCCGCCACAGCAGTACCGGGGGCTGAACCAGGTCGAGTTGACCTTTGTCGCGGACTCGAACGCCATGGACGTCGTCCTGGAGATGGACAAGAAGCCGGGGCTGTTCAGCGAGGGCAGTGACACTTTCCGGTCCTTCCAGGTGGGGCTGCACGACTACCAGGGCACCGACTGGGTGGCGTATCTCAACCAGTGGCTGTCCGAGGTCGGCAGCAAGCGCAACTGGTTCTAGGCTCGGGACCACTGAGTAGGAACCGATCAGGAGGTACCGAGGTGACCGAGCTCAAGCGGCGGCCGCTCCCCCATGACTTCCACCCGCCCGTGCCGTCGTTCACGGTCACGAGCGAGCACATCGAGGAAGGTGCGACGCTCAAGGACGCTCAGGTCTATGCGGCCGGCAATACGTCGCCGCAACTGCGGTGGGACGGCTTCCCGCCCGAGACCAAGAGTTTCGCCGTCACGTGCTATGACCCCGACGCCCCTACGGGCAGCGGGTTCTGGCACTGGGTCCTCTTCGACATCCCGGTCTCGGTGACCGAGCTGCCGGAGGGTGCGGGCAGCGGCAAGTTCGAGGGGCTGCCCGAGGGTGCGATCCAGGCCCGTAACGACTACGGCACCAAGGACTTCGGCGGTGCCGCGCCGCCGCCCGGGGACGGGTCGCACCGCTATGTGTTCACGGTTTACGCCGTGGACCAGGAGAAGCTCGGCCCGGACTCGGATGCCAGCCCGGCCTTCGTGGGCTTCAATCTGCGGTTCCACGCGCTGGCGCGCGCCCAGCTCATCGGTGAGTACGAGGTGCCCGCCGAAGCCTGACGTTCATTGAACGTTTGCCCGTCCCTGGTCTTGGAAGTGATCAGGGGCGGGCATTTTGTTGCCGGGGGACGCGGGGGTTACCCCCCGTGGGAGCAGCAGATATTGCGTTGTCCATCTCGGCGTGCCCGGCCAGAGTTGATCCCAGCCCGCCACGGGGTGGGCCGGTGCAACACGGGAGGTGGGCTGGTATGCGGGACACGCTGGTACTGAACGCGAGCTTTGAGCCGCTGTCGACGGTGACGTTGAATCGAGCCGTCGTTCTGGTGCTGCAGGACAAGGCTGTTGTCGAGCAGGCCCACCCCGAACTGCGTATGCGCGGAGCCGCGGTCGATATACCGGCGCCCCGGGTGATCAGGTTGTGCAGGTATGTCCGGGTGCCCTTCCGAAGACAAGCTCCGTGGTCGCGGCGGGGTGTTCTGGTGCGGGACCGGCACAGGTGCGCGTACTGCGGTCGTCGGGCGACGACTGTGGACCACGTGTTGCCTCGGTCGCAGGGTGGGCAGGACACGTGGCTGAATACGGTGGCTTCTTGCGCGGAGGACAATCACCGTAAGGCGAATCGGACGCCGGTGGAGGCGGGGATGCCGCTGCTCCGGGAGCCGTTCGAGCCCTCGCCTGCGGATGCGATGCTCTTGGCTTTGGGGCAGGACGACTTTGCTGCGCTGCCGGATTGGCTTGCGCAGCCGGCTGCCTAGACCGTAGGGGTACGCGTCTTCGTTTGCCTGCGGATTGCTTGTGGTTGCTCGCGCAGTTCCCCGCGCCCCTAATGAGGGGCGCGGGGGTCACCGTTAGTTGTTAGTCCAGCGTCGGCTTCTCTCGGCGCTCCGTGGCCGGGGCGGAGCCTCCATTGCCCGAACCGCCGCCCAGGTTGCCGAAGTTACCCATGGCGCCGGACAGGCCCTTGAGGGCGTCGCCGATTTCGCTGGGGACGATCCAGAGCTTGTTGGCGTCGCCTTCGGCGATCTTCGGGAGCATCTGGAGGTACTGGTAGCTGAGGAGCTTCTGGTCCGGGTCGCCGGCGTGGATCGCCTCGAAGACCGTGCGGACGGCCTGGGCCTCGCCCTCTGCGCGCAGGGCGGCGGCCTTGGCCTCACCTTCGGCGCGCAGGATCTGGGACTGCTTCTCACCTTCGGCGCGCAGGATCTCGGACTGCCGGACACCTTCCGCCTGGAGGATCGCGGCGCGCTTGTCACGGTCGGCGCGCATCTGCTTCTCCATCGAGTCCTGGATGGAGGTCGGGGGCTCGATGGCCTTGAGTTCCACGCGGTTGACGCGGATGCCCCACTTGCCGGTGGCCTCGTCGAGGACGCCGCGCAGGGCCGCGTTGATCTCCTCGCGGGAGGTCAGGGTCCGTTCCAGGTCCATGCCACCGATGATGTTGCGGAGCGTGGTGACGGTGAGCTGCTCGATCGCCTGGATATAGCTGGCGACTTCATAGGTCGCGGCCCGGGCGTCGGTCACCTGGTAGTAGATGACGGTGTCGATGTTGACGACCAGGTTGTCCTGGGTGATCACCGGCTGCGGTGGGAAGGGCACGACCTGTTCGCGCAGGTCGATGCGGTTGCGGATGGTGTCGATGAATGGAACGACGATGTTGAGGCCCGCGTTCAGCGTCCGCGTGTAGCGGCCGAAGCGCTCCACGATGGCGGCACTGGCCTGCGGGATGACTTGGATCGTCTTGATCAGGGCGATGAAGACCAACACCACCAGAATGATCAGGACGATGATGACCGGTTCCATCGTCGCTTCCCCGTACCCTTCTCCGCCTAGACGCCTTCGGAAGATCTTATGCCTGTTGAAGATCTTGTTGTTGAAGATCTTGCTGGTCGAGTGTGACAGACCGTCGCGTAACTCGTGGGTTCTTCGGTTCAGTTGCGCCATACGCCGAATGACAAGGTCACATGACGATTGCCGTGGCACCCTCGATGTCCACGACGTCCACTTCCTGGCCTACTTCGTAGGCACGGTCGGTGTCGAGGGAGCGTGCCGACCAGATCTCTCCGGCGAGCTTGATCCGGCCGCCGCCGGAGCTGTCGACGCGCTCCAGTACGACGGCCTGTTTGCCCTTCAACGCCTCTACGCCGGTGGCGAGTTGGGGTCGCTGCGCGCGGTGCCGGGCTGCGATGGGCCGGATGACGGCGATGAGTGCGGTCGATACGACGGCGAAGACCGCGACTTGGTAGACGGCGTCACCGCCGAAGACGCCGGCGGTCACCGCGGCCGCGACCGCGCCCACCGCGAGCATGGCGAGTTCGGGCATCGCGGTGATCACGAGCCCGATACCGAGCCCTGCCGCACCGATGAGCCACCACAACCACGGGTCGATATCCACAAGGTCATGGTAGGACCGGGGACTCCGCGCGGACAGGGCGCAGATCGGGTCGGCACACGCTTCTTACCTTGTAGTCCCGGGAGTTCAGGACATCGGGAGGCCCTGTGCGGTCCAACGCTCGCCGACCTGCTCGACGACGAGAGGCAGTCCGAAGCAGAGGGAGAGGTTGCGGGAGGTGAGTTCGAGCTCCAGGGGGCCGGCGGCGAGGACCTTGCCCTGACGGATCATCAGGACGTGGGTGAAGCCGGGGGCGATCTCCTCGACGTGGTGGGTGACCATGATCATCGAGGGCGCGATCGGGTCGCGGGCAAGTCGGCCGAGGCGGCGTACGAGGTCCTCGCGGCCGCCGAGGTCGAGTCCGGCGGCGGGCTCGTCGAGGAGCAGCAGTTCGGGGTCGGTCATCAGGGCGCGGGCGATGAGGGTGCGCTTGCGCTCACCCTCGGAGAGCGTGCCGAACTTGCGCTCCACGAAGTCGCTCATGCCGAGGCGGTCGAGGAAGGCGCGGGCACGCTGCTCGTCGACGTCCTCGTAGTCCTCGTGCCAGCCGGCGGTCATGCCGTACGCGGCGGTCAGTACGGTCTGTAGGACGGTCTGACGCTTGGGGAGCTTGTCGGCCATGGCAATGCCGGCCATGCCGATGCGCGGGCGCAGCTCGAAGACGTCGACCTTCCCGAGGGTGTCGCCGAGGATGGTGGCGGTGCCGTTGCTGGGGAAGAGGTAGCTGGACGCGACATTGAGGAGGGTGGTCTTGCCGGCGCCGTTGGGACCGAGGATGACCCAGCGCTCGCCCTCCTTCACCGACCAGGAGACCTGGTCCACGAGTGCCCGGCCCTCCCGGACCACGGATACGTCCTGAAGCTCCAGAACATCGCTCATGAGCGCGTTGTCTCCCCTTGCAGTGTGACCGGTCTCGGCGTCGGCTTCTCGCGTGCGCCGGTGGGCGCAGCCCTCAACGAAATCTACGCCACCGGTCGGCTGCTCCATTCCATCGGTCCGGTCCTTAGGGTGGAGGCATGCTTTCGGAACCGCGTTCAGGACGCCTTGCCGCTTGGGGAAATGCCCTTTTGGTCGGACTTGCCTCTCCGGACGACGCTGTTCTCGCCATCGTCGGCGAGGACGCGGTGCATCGAGTGGAGGGGCTCCCTGGTGAGACCGCGCCCGTCGGGCTCACGCTCGCGCTGGGTCGGCTGCGGGCGCTCGGGGTGACCGGGCTGCGGGTCGCGCTGCCCCAGCCCGGGCATCCGCTGGGGCTGAGCGGGCCGCCGGAGTTCAACGCGCGGGCGCTGGAGGCCGAGGAAGCGGTGATCTGTTTCGGCGCCGCGCTCGGGTTGGTGCCCGAAGTGTACGAAGCCGGGCCCGACGGTGATGTGCATGTCGAGGTCGTGTGGCACTGCCTGACGGTACGCGAGGCTCCGCCGGCTGATGTGCCGTCGTTGGGCGAGGCCGAGCGGGAGCTGGCGGAGGCGCTGCGGGACGCGACGGAGGTGCTGTCGCGGCTGGATGTCGCCGGGTCCGGGCCGGTGGCCGAGGCGGCGATCGATGCGTATCGGGCTCGGGCCGAACGGGGGCGGGAGGTGCTGGCGCCGGGGTATCCGCCGCGGGCGGTGCGGGTGCTGGAGTTGGCACAGCGTGTGGGGGTGCTGGTCTCGGTGGCGTACGAGAACGGACACGGGGGTGCGGTGAGCGCGGGCGAGATGGCTGCGCGGGGTGCTGCGCTGCGGCCGGTGGAGCGGACTGCGCGGCGGGCACAGGTGGCGGCGTACAACGCGGTTGTGGAGGAGCGGGAGCGAGGGGTGCGATAAGGGACGGCCCTGCGGCAGGCGAGACGCTGACCGGCCTCCCGGGGGTGGGTTCCCGGGAGGCCGGAGGTCACTGCTGCTCCGCGAGGGAGGTCAGCGGTTGATGCCCAGGTTGCCGAAGGCGGGGTTCAGCACACCGACGACGTTCACGCTGTTGCCGACCACGTTCGCCGGGATGTGGATCGGGGCCTGGACGACGTTGCCCGAGCCGATGCCCGGGGAACCCACGGCCTTGCCATTGGCCACGGCGCCGTCGGTGGCGGAAGCCATACCGGCACCGGCGGCGACCAGCCCGCCGGCCACCATCGTCACGGCCGCTACCTTCTTCAGCTTCTTCACTTCTAAGCCCTCCTTGCGATCGCCGCGGCAGTCGCCGCAGCACGCACTGAAGAACGGCGGAGATCCACGAAGGATGCGCCATCCGGGGGACATTCCCACGACGGTATGAATCTCAGTCCGGAGCGGAACCCTCCATGTTGCCGATCAGAACGGGTCCTATCCGGTCACACCATGGCGTACTGCCCACAGCGCGGCCTGGGTTCGGTCCGCCAGGTCGAGCTTCATCAGGATGTTCGACACGTGCGTCTTCACCGTCTTCTCGGAGAGGACCAGTGCGCGGGCGATTTCCCGGTTGGAGCGGCCGTCGGCTATGAGACCCAGCACTTCGCGCTCCCGTTCCGTGAGCGAACCCCCTCTTCCCTGGCCCGAGTTGGCCTCCTCCTGGGACAGCAGGGCGCCCGCGACCTCGGGCTGGAGCAGGATGTGGCCGGCGTGCACGGAGCGGATGGCGCCGGCGAGGGCGTCGGGGTCGACGTCCTTGTAGACGTAACCGGCGGCGCCGGCGCGCAGGGCCGGGACCACCGTGCGTTGTTCGGTGAAGCTGGTGACGATGAGCACGCGCGCGGGGTTGTTCAGCTCGCGGAGTTTGCGCAGCGCCTCGACGCCGTCCATGCCCGGCATCTTGACGTCCATGAGGACGATGTCGGGCTTCAGTTCCTCGGCTCGGGCGACTCCTTCGGCGCCGTCCGCGGCCTCGCCCACGACCTCGATGTCGTCCTGCACTTCGAGGAAGGTGCGCAGTCCGCGGCGGACCACCTGGTGGTCGTCGACCAGCAGCACCCTGATTGCGTCAGCCACCGGGGACCTCCATCTCGATCGTGGTGCCCTTGCCGGGCGCCGATTCCACCGTCAGGCTGCCGCCGGCCCCGCTCGCCCGGTCCCGCATGGAGACCAGGCCGAGGTGGCGGCCCGCGCGGCGTATCGACTGGGGGTCGAAGCCGCTGCCGTCGTCGATGACCCGCAGGACGGCTCCGCTGCCGCGCCGGTCCATCGTCACGTCGACGTGTTGCGCGCCCGAATGCCGCAGCGCGTTGTGCAGGGCCTCCTGGGCGACACGGAGCACGGCCTCCTCCTGAGCGGCGGGCAGCGCCCGCACCCCGCGCCCGGCGAACGTCACGCGCGCGGTGTGGGCGCGGTCGAGGACCTGGATCTGGGTGCGCAGGGTGTTGACGAGGCCGTCCTCGTCGAGGGCCGCGGGACGCAACTCGACGACGGCGGCGCGCAGTTCGTCGGCCGCCTCGGCGGCGAGCAGGGCCACCTGGTGCAGCTCGCCCTTGGCGCGGGACGGGTCGCGGTCGACGAGGGCGGCGGCCGCCTGGGCCGTCAGGCGCAGGGAGAAGAGCTTCTGGCTGACCGCGTCGTGCAGTTCGTGGGCGAGGCGGGAGCGCTCCTCGGCGATGGTCAGCTCGCGGCTGCGCTCATAGAGGCGGGCATTGGTGAGGGCGATGGCCGCGTGCTGGGCGAGGATCGAGAGCAGTTCCTCGTCGTCCTCGGTGAAGCCGCAGCTGCCGTCCGGTTTCGGGCACGGGGCGTTTCCCCCCGCAGGACTCAGCTTGTTGGCGAGGAACAGCGCCCCGATCACCTCGTCGCCGTCACGGATCGGCAGGCCCAGGAAGTCGACCAGGTCGGGATGTGCCGACGGCCAGCCCTCGAACCGGCGGTCCTTGCGCACGTCTGCGAGGCGTTCCACCTTCGCCTCGTGCAGCATCGAGGCAAGGATTCCGTGCTGCCGCGGGAGCGGGCCGATGGCCTTCCACTGCTCGTCGCTGACCCCGTCGACCACGAACTGGGCGAAGCCTCCGTGGTCGTCCGGCACGCCCAGTGCGGCGTACTCCGCGTCGAGCAGCTCGCGGGCCGAGGCGACGATCGTCTTGAGGACGTCGCGCACCTCCAGGTGTCTGCTCATGGCCAGCAGCGCGGAGCTCACCGCGGCGAGGCCGGACCGGGGGCCTTGACTCATGCCCTCACGGTACCGGCGGGGTCGGACAACGCGGATCGGACCGTTGGCGGCCACCGCCTAGGGCTGTGGGCCTAGGCCGCAGGTCCCCGGAGTCGCGGGCTTAGGGCGAAAGGCCTTGCTGCATTGCGGCCCGCGTCCGAGGCGCCGCACGCAGTCCCGTTCCTACGTTGAGGGCACGTCGAACGGCGTCGAGGACGAGGGGACGTGTGCCATGCCGGTAGCGATCATCACGGGGGCGTCGAAGGGGCTGGGGCGGGCGCTCGCCGAGGCGCTGGCCGCACGCGGCTGGGATCTGGTGCTGGACGCCAGAACGGCACAGGTGCTGGACGAGACGTCCGCGGCCGTGTCGGCGTACGGCACGCGCGTGACGGCGCTGCCGGGTGACGTCACGGACGCCGGGCACCGGGCCGAGCTGGTCGCGGCCGCCTGGAAGCTGGGCGGGGTCGATCTGCTGGTGAACAACGCCAGTGCGCTGGGCGCAGAGCCGCTCGTACGGCTGGACACGCTGTCCCTGAAGGGCCTGCGGCGGGCGCTGGAGGTGAACGTGGTGGCCGCGCTGGGTCTCGTCCAGGAGGCGCTGCCGCGGCTGCGGGCGTCGAAGGCGGGCGCGGTGATCTCGGTCAGCTCGGACGCGGCCGCCGAGGCGTACGAGACCTGGGGCGGCTACGGGGCCTCGAAGGCTGCCCTGGACCACCTCGCGGCGGTGCTCGGCGAGGAGGAGCCCGGGCTGCGGGTGTGGGCGGTGGATCCCGGGGACATGGCCACGGACCTGTACGCGGCGGCCGTACCGGACGACGACGATCCGCGGCCGGCGCCGGCGACTGTGGTGCCCGCTTTCCTACGACTGCTGGACGAGCGGCCGGCGAGCGGGCGGTACGCGGCGCCGGACCTGCTGGAGGTGACTCGATGACGGACAGCACAACCGACCGACAGAGTCCGACACAGCCGACCCGAAACCCGGGAGGCCCACCAGGACCGAGCGGTGCGAGGACGGCGCCAAGAGGACCCGCCGAGCGGCCGGTACGCGGCGCCGGACCTGCTGGAGGTGACTCGATGACGGACAGCACAACCGACCGACAGAGTCCGACACAGCCGACCCGAAACCCGGGAGGCCCACCAGGACCGAGCCGTGCGAGGACGGCGTCAAGAGGACCCGACAGCGCGGCCTCCCTGGTGGAGGGGCGATGACCCTGGCCGTGCAGGTGCCCGAGGAGCTGTCCGCCCGCGTGCCGGTCGAGCAGCGTGGGCCGGGGCTCGGCCGGGACGCCGTACGGCTGCTGGTGTCGCGAGGCTGCGAGGTGTCGCATCACGCGTTCACGGAGCTGCCCCGGCTGCTGCGGGCCGGGGATCTGCTCGTCGTCAATACGTCACCGACGCTCGCCGCCGCCGTGGACGGGCGGATCGGGCACGCGCGTGTGGTCGTGCACTTCTCCACGCGCGGGGACGACGGGCGGTGGGCGGTCGAGCTGCGGGATCCCGACGGGAAGGGCACCACACGCGCGCGTGCGGGCGGCCCGGCGGGTACTGAGGTGCGGCTGCCTGCGGGCGTACGGCTGGTCCTGGAGGAGGCGGTGAGCGAGCGGCTGTGGTGGGCCCGGGCGGCCGGGGCCGAGGTGCTCGGCCTGCTCCGGGAGCACGGTCGGCCGATCCGCTACTCGTACACGGAGAAGGACCAGCCTCTGTCCGTGTACCAGACGGTCTTCGCCCTCCCCGGCCCCGACGGCTCGGGCAGCGCGGAGATGCCCAGTGCCGCCCGGCCCTTCACGGCACGGCTCGTGGCGGAGCTGGTGAGCCGGGGTGTGCAGTTCGCCCCGGTCACGCTGCACACCGGGGTGGCCTCGGCCGAGGTGCACGAGCCGCCGTATCCGGAGCGCTTCGCGGTGCCGGAGGCATCGGCGCGGCTGATCAATGCGGCAAGGGCCGGCGGACGGCGGGTGATCGCGGTCGGTACGACGGCCGTGCGGGCGGTGGAGTCGGCGGCGGGGCCCGACGGGGTCGTACGCGCGCGTGCGGGATGGACGGATCTGGTCGTCACCCCGGAGCACGGGGTACGGGTGGTGGACGGGCTGCTGACCGGGCTGCACGAGCCGGAGGCCTCGCATCTGCTGATGCTGGAGGCGATCGCGGGACAGGCGGCCGTACACCGGGGGTATGAGGAGGCGCTGCGCGGGCGCTACCTGTGGCACGAGTTCGGGGACGTACATCTCGTCCTGTCGGCGGAGAACGCTCACACAGAGCATTGCTTCAGCAACTACCGGTGAGACTGTTACCCGGCCGATGTGAGGCCGCACATAGGGCGCAGATCACGTACGAAGGTCAATAGGAGACAAAGAGGCCCGGCATGAGCGGGAAAGACGCTCCGGTCTGTCCCGTTTTGCCCTTCCCTGATCCACTACCCGGGATCGTACGTCACACCTTTGCATGGCGTTTTTGCGGCCGCTAACAATGGCTCCCGTCGCTCAGCGCCGCGGGTATCGCCCCGCGGCGTTTGTGCCGGAAGCACCCGTGTCCCCCTGCCGGACAGCGAGCGACCTCCGCGCTATTCGAAGAGGTCCATCTACCATGCCGAAGAACACCAAGAACCCTGGTCATAGTCGCGCCCTGACGCGTACCCACAAGATCGCCATCGCCGGAGTCGCCACGCTCGGCGCCGCCGCGGTCGCGATCTCCGCGGTGCCGAGCAACGCGCAGTCGACCACGGCCGAGGCCCCCGCCGGCAAGGTGGCGTACAGCTCCGAGCAGATCAAGGACGTCAAGGCCAGCGTCACCGACCAGCTCGCCGACGCCAGCCTGAAGGCCGAGCAGATCGCGGCCAAGAAGAAGGCCGCCGCGGCCCATGCCAAGCACAAGGCCGCCGTGGCCCACGCCAAGCACAAGGCTGCTGTTGCCGCCGCGAAGAAGAAGGCCGAGTCCGCGCGCAAGGCGAAGGCGGCCGCCAGCCGGTCCGCGCAGCGCGCCGCGGTCAAGCCCGTCGCCGCGAAGACGTACGCCAACAACCTCGACGGCTGGATCAAGAACGCCCTCGACATCATGGACAAGAAGGGCATCCCGGGTACCTACAGCGGGCTCCACCGGAACATCATCCGCGAGTCCTCCGGCAACCCGAACGCCATCAACAACTGGGACATCAACGCCATCAACGGTGTCCCCTCGATCGGTCTGCTTCAGGTCATCAAGCCGACCTTCGACGCCTACCACGTCGCGGGCACGGCCCACAGCCAGTACGACCCGGTCGCCAACATCGTCGCCGCCGCCAACTACGCGGCCGACAAGTACGGCTCGATCGACAACGTCGACAGCGCGTACTGAGGTCAGCGCGGACCTCAGCCTCGCGTAACGCACAAGCGCGGCGCCCCGGACGGGGCGCCGCGCTTCGTTCGCTCGCTCGCTCGCTCGCTGCCGGGCCTACTTCCGCATGACCTCCGGCTCGTGCCGCCGCAGGAAGCGGGCCACGAAGAAGCCGCAGATCACCCCGATGGCGATCAGGGCGGCCATGTCCATGCCCCAGGCAGCGACCGTGTGTTCCCACAGCGGGTCTGTGCTACCGCCCGCCTCGGGCGGGCTGATCTTGTTGAAGTCCAGCGTGGCGCCCGCGGCGCCGACCGCCCAGCGGGACGGCATCAGGTACGAGAACTGGTTGACGCCGATCGAGCCGTTCAGGGCGAACAGACAGCCGGTGAACACGACCTGGATGATCGCGAACATGACCAGCAGTGGCATGGTCTTCTCGGACGTCTTCACCAGCGCCGAGATGATCAGACCGAACATCATCGAGGTGAAGCCCAGCGCCATGATCGGGATCGAGAGCTCGATCAGAATGCCGCTGCTGAAGACCAGGCCCTCCTTCGGGATCTCCCTGCTGGCGAAGCCGATGACACCGACCAGCAGGCCCTGGAGCACGGTGATCACGCCGAGCACGAACACCTTGGACATCAGGTACGCCGAGCGGGACAGGCCGGTGGCGCGCTCCCGTTCGTAGATGACCCGTTCCTTGATCAGCTCACGGACGGAGTTGGCGGCGCCGGAGAAGCAGGCACCGACCGCGAGGATCAGCAGGACGGTGGTGGCCGTGCCGTTCGGGATTCTCGTGCCCTGCGCGTTGGCGGGGTTGGGCAGCAGGCTCTCTCCCGAGTCGATGAGCAGGCTCACCGCGCCCAGGACGGCCGGCAGGATCACCATCAGGGCCAGGAAGCCCTTGTCCGAGGCGATCACCGAGACATAGCGGCGCACCAGCGTGCTGAACTGGGACAGCCAGCCCTGCGGCTTCGGCGGCCGCATCGCCTGGGCCGGCGGCATGTGTACGGACTGCGCGGCAACGGCGTCGATGTCCGCGGCGTAGATCTGATAGTGCTGTGAGCCCTTCCAGCGTCCGGCCCAGTCGTAGTCGCGGTAGTTCTCGAAGGCGGAGAAGACATCGGCCCAGGTGTCGTAGCCGAAGAAGTTCAGCGCCTCCTCGGGCGGGCCGAAGTACGCCACCGAGCCGCCGGGAGCCATCACCAGGAGCTTGTCGCAGCTCGCCAACTCGGCCACGGAGTGGGTGACGACGAGGACCGTACGGCCGTCGTCGGCGAGGCCGCGCAGCAGTTGCATGACATCGCGGTCCATGCCCGGGTCGAGACCGGAGGTCGGCTCGTCCAGGAAGATCAGCGACGGCTTGGTGAGCAGTTCCAGAGCCACGGAGACGCGCTTGCGCTGGCCGCCGGAGAGGGAGGTGACCTTCTTCTCCTTGTGGATGTCCAGCTTCAGCTCGCGCAGCACCTCGTTGATGCGGTCCTGGCGCTCGGCTCCCGTGGTGTCGGCCGGGAAGCGGAGTTTGGCCGCGTACTTGAGAGCCTTCTTGACGGTCAGCTCCTTGTGCAGGATGTCGTCCTGCGGGACCAGACCGATGCGCTGGCGCAACTCGGCGAACTGCTTGTACAGGTTCCGGTTGTCGTAGAGGACGTCGCCCTCGTTGGCGGGCCGGTAGCCGGTGAGCGCCTTGAGCAGGGTCGACTTGCCGGAGCCGGACGGGCCGATGACCGCGACCAGCGACTTCTCCGGGACGCCGAAGGAGACGTCCTTGAGGATCTGCTTGCCGCCGTCGACCGTGACCGTCAAGTGGCGTGCGGAGAAGGAGACCTCACCGGTGTCGACGAACTCCTCGAGCCGGTCACCGACGATCCGGAACGTCGAGTGACCGACGCCGACGATGTCCGCGGGGCCCAGCAGCTGCGCGCCGCCCTTGGCGATCGGCTGACCGTTGACGTACGTGCCGTTGTGCGAGCCCAGGTCGCGGATCTCCATACGGCCGTCGGGCATCGAGTGGAACTCGGCGTGGTTGCGGGAGACCTGGAGGTCCGAGACGACCAGGTCGTTCTCCAGGGCACGGCCGATGCGCATGACACGGCCGATGGAGAACTGGTGGAACGTGGTCGGGCTGCGGTCGCCGTAGACCGGCGGCGCCCCCGCACCACCGCTGGGACCCTGCTGCTGCGGGATCGGCGCGGGCTGCTGCCAGCCCTGCTGCGGAGGAGTCTGCTGCTGTGGCGCCTGCTGCGCCCAGCCGGGGCTCGCGCCCTGCGCGGCGTACGGCTGCTGCTGGGGCTGCACGACAGCGGCCGCGGTGCCGGACGCGTTCAGGCACGGCCCGTCGGTCGCGTTGCCCAGGTGCACGGCCGAGCCGGGGCCGATCTCCATCTGGTGGACCCGCTGGCCCTGCACGAACGTGCCATTGGTGCTGCCGTGGTCCTCGATCACCCAACTGCGCCCGCCCCAGCTGATCGTGGCGTGACGCCAGGACACCCTGGCGTCGTCGAGCACGATGTCCCCCTGCGGATCACGTCCCAGGGTGTATGGCCTGGACGGGTCGAGCGTCCAGGTCCGTCCATTCGATTCCAGTACGAGTTCCGGCACTCCATGCCCCACTGAGTAGTCCCCCGAGTTACCCCCATCACAGGGAGTCTAGGGATGTCGAACATCGTCGGGAACTATTTCAGGCTCCGCCCCCTGACCGAAAGCCGGGCCTTTTCCACACCACGCACACACGCATCGGCTGGTTCCGTTGACGGGGTTGAAACCGGCCCGGAGAGTGGTAATCCCCCGCGAGGGGGGACACGCGCGGCGGCAGCGCCGCGCCGCGGATCGGGGGGTCTGCCATGAGCACCGGCACCAGCGTCGAGACCGTTCACCGAGTCAGGAAGGTGCCCTGGGGAGACGTCCTGCTGTCCGCAATCGCGGCCGTGAGCTGGGCGTTGATAGGCATGGCGGGCACGGCCGCGCTCGGCCTGCACCTGCTGGAGGCCGACTCGACGGCCTCGCTCGGTCCGATGACCGCGGCGGTCGTGGCACTCGGGGCGGGTGGTTCGGTCACGCCGTCGGGCGATGTGTCCGCGTTCGGGCTGACCGGGGCGGAGGCGAACACCGCCATCCAGATCACGCCATTGGGAGTGAGCCTGGTCGGCGCGCTCCTGCTGTCATGGTTCTTTCTACGGTCCTTGCGCACGGCCGGTGTTGTGATCTCCCCGTCCGAACTCCTCGCCCGAGCGGGCGCGGTGGTCACGCTGTTCGTGGCGACGCTGGGCGGGCTGGCCTGGGCCGGTCATGACGTCATCACGATCGACGGAAGCGCGCTGGGCCTCGACGACCTGCCCGGCGGCGGCGGGGGCGGCGGCGGCCTGGAGATCCCCGGCGTGGGTGACATCGGGGACATCGGCGGACTGCTGCCCGACCAGGTCGGCGACCTCATCGACGCAAAGGCGGCGGTCGGCTTCACCGTCGACACGGTGCCCACGCTGCTCGGCGGCCTGGTCTGGTCTGCCGGAATCCTGCTGATCGCCCTGCTGGCCTCCCGCCGCACTCCCCTGCCGCCCGGCTGGGATGTCGTCCACCGGGTGGTACGGCCGGCCGTGTCCGCCCTCGTCACGGTGCTGCTGGTGGCGGTCGCCGCGGGGCTCGCGGCGGCGGCGTACGCGGCGATCGGCGACGACCACCCCAAGCGCATCGCCGGCGCGGCCCTCCTCGGCGCCCCGAACGGCGTCTGGCTGGGCATCCCGATCGGCCTGTTCGTCCCGTGGGACGGCCGCGCCTCCGGCCCCCTGACCGCCCTTCTGCCGGATCCCCTGGACGACCTGCTGAGCTCGGAGGCCGACCAGTCAGTCTCCCTCAGCCGACTGGCCGAACTGGACGGGCGCGTATGGCTGCTGGGGATCGCGGCCGCACTGATGATGCTGCTTGCGGGAGTGCTGCATGCGGTGCGGACACCTTTAGTGAGGGCTTCGGGGCTCGTACGGGATCCGGGGGCCGTACGGGACCCAGGAGGCGTACGGGATCCAGGCGCCCTCGGTTTCGCCGGGCGGTGTGCGCTGCGGCTCGGGATCGCGACCGCGCTGGCGCTGCCGCTGCTCGCGTGGCTCACGGACCTGTCGGTGGACGCCTCGCTGTCGGTGCTGGGCGTCGACGCCTTCGGGGCCGGGATCGAGTTGCACGGGCATCTCGGCATGGCGTTGCTCCTGGGCGCCGCCTGGGGTGCGGGGGCGGGGGCCGCCGGGGCGCTGCTGGCCCGGGCGACCGGGGCCGCGGGGCGGGCGGCCTCGCCGCTGGCACGCGGTGACGTGGGCGCGGGAGCCACGGGCGTGACGGCCGAGGGGGTCGCGCTTTCGCAGCACTCTGGGCGGTCCGGGCCGTACGCGCCCGGTACGCCGTACCGGGCGCCGAACCCGGCCACCAACCCGTATCTCCAGGTGCCGGACGAGTTGCGAGGTCCTGAGGATGCGCGGCCCGGCCCGGACCGGGGACCGACGTCGCCGTCCGACGAGCCCCGGCCGGCGAGTGGCCCGCCGGCAGGCGGCGACATATACGGCGCGCCCACCATGGCCCAGCCGATGGACCCACCGCCACGGTGGCCGCGGCGGTCCGCCAAGTCACGTCGGGGAGACGAGGAACCGGCCTCGCCGGACGAGCGGCGGCCACCGCCTCCGCCGCCTCCCCCACCCCCACCCCCTCCGCCTCCGCCTCCGCGTCCGGGGACACCGAGGGGGCAGTGAGCCGACGGGCCGGTGACCGTGCCGTGTCCGTCGGCGGCCGCCGCCTCCCTGTGAGCTACCTGTCAGCCTGCTGTCACCCGAGCGTCACTCAGTGTTCTGCGTCCGCTAGGCGGACCTCCGGAGCGGTCGGCACAGGGTGCCGGATACGGTGGAAGCACCATGAGCGCTTCGCAGACCTCCGAGGTCCCCACTCTTCTCGTCAAGATCTTCGGGAAGGACAGGCCGGGCATCACGGCCGGCCTCTTCGACACCCTCGCCGCCTACTCGGTCGACGTGGTCGACATCGAGCAGGTCGTCACGCGTGGCCGGATGGTGCTGTGCGTCCTGGTGACCGAGCCGCCGCGCGGACTCGAGGGGGACCTGAGGGCCACCGTCCACAGCTGGGCGGAGTCCATGAAGATGCAGGCGGAGATCATCTCCGGCACCGGCGACAACCGGCCACGGGGCCTCGGCCGTTCACTCGTGACCGTGCTCGGGCATCCGCTCACCGCGGAGGCGACCGCCGCGGTCGCGGCCCGCATCACCCGCACCGGCGGCAACATCGACCGTATCTTCCGGCTCGCCAAGTACCCGGTGACGGCGGTCGAGTTCGCGGTGTCCGGCGTGGAGACCGAGCCGCTGCGCACCGCCCTGGTGACCGACGCGGCGGCACTGGGTGTCGATGTGGCCGTCGTCGCCGCCGGGCTGCACCGGCGCGCGCAGCGCCTGATCGTCATGGACGTGGACTCGACACTCATCCAGGACGAGGTGATCGAGCTCTTCGCCGCGCACGCCGGCTGCGAGCAGGAGGTCGCCGAGGTGACGGCGGCCGCGATGCGCGGGGAGCTGGACTTCGAGCAGTCCCTGCACGCGCGCGTGGCGCTGCTGAAGGGGCTCGACGCCTCGGCGGTGGACAAGGTGCGCAGCGAGGTGCGGCTCACGCCGGGCGCGCGCACACTGATCCGTACGCTGAAGCGGCTCGGCTACCAAGTGGGCGTGGTGTCGGGCGGGTTCACCCAGGTCACAGATGATCTGAAGGAACGTCTCGGGCTGGACTTCGCCCAGGCCAACACCCTGGAGATCATCGACGGGAAGCTGACCGGCAAGGTCACCGGCGAGATCGTGGACCGGGCGGGCAAGGCGCGGCTGCTGCGCCGGTTCGCCGCCGAGGCGGGTGTGCCGCTGGCGCAGACCGTGGCGATCGGTGACGGTGCCAACGACCTGGACATGCTGAACGCGGCCGGGCTGGGCGTGGCCTTCAACGCCAAGCCGGTCGTCCGCGAGGCCGCGCACACCGCGGTGAACTTTCCCTTCCTGGACACGGTGCTGTATCTGCTGGGCGTCACCCGTGAAGAGGTCGAGGCGGCGGACACCCACGACGAGGACTGAGCCGGCGTACGAGGGGCCCGGCACCGGTGTGGTGCCGGGCCCCTCGCTGGTCGTGTGGGGGGTTACTCGGAGGGTGCCCAGTAGTCGCGCAGCGTGGCCGTGCCCGGTTCCAGGGACTTCCACGAGCCCTCGAAGGACAGGACCGCGAAGGCGGCGGCGGGGAAGCCACGGCGGTTCAGCCGCTCCAGGGTGTCGCCCTCGGCCGAGCCCGCGAGGATCTCGGTCATGCCCTGGACGGCCGGGTTGTGGCCGATCAGCAGGACGTTCTGCGCGTCGTCCGGGGTTTCGTTGAACACGGCGATCAGTTCGCCGGGCGAGGCCTCGTAGACCCGCTCCTCGTAGACCGTTTTCGGCCGGTGGGGGAATTCCTGGACCGCGAGCTTCCAGGTTTCCCGGGTCCGGGCCGAGGTGGAGCACAGGGCCAGATCGAAGGGGATGTGGGTGTCGGCCAGCTTGCGTCCGGCGACTGCGGCGTCCATGCGGCCCCGCTCAGCGAGCGGCCGCTCGTGGTCGGTCACCTGTGGCCAGTCGGCTTTCGCATGCCGGAAGAGGACGATCCTGCGGGGTTCTGCGACGCTCATGCGTCCCAGCTTCGCATGAAACAGGCCAACGGGCGCAGGGAGTTGACCGGCGGCTCAGCAGGTGTTCAGCGCATTATCAACTGCCGAATATGCTCGATGAGCTGGGTGATCGCCGGATCGGCGGTCGCCGCCTGCGCGTCGGACGGGTTGAGTATCAGCAGGAGCAGCGTGACGAAGGCGAGTGCGGGAAGGGCCAGGGCCCACCAGGGCAGCCTGATGTCCGGGCGGCCCGAGCGCGCCGGGTGGAGCCGGGTCTGCGTAGGGGCCGACATGACGCCTCCGTGAGTCTTCGAGTGGTCCGTGTCCGCCTCTCGCGGTCACACTTCGAAGTTACGGAGTCCTGAGCCCTCAACCCATCCGGTGATCCACCCAGTTGACCCTGACACTCGCCCCCTAGGGGATGGTGGTGCTAGCCCCACCATCGGACCCGTGGGCGGTCACGGCGAGGCGATCGTCGCGATGATGGCGATGATCACGAAGATGGCGAAGAACGAGCCGAAGACGAGCAGCATCTTCTTCTGGCCGTTCTGCGGGTTCGGCTCGAGCACTGGCGACATGCACCAAGTCTCGCACCCGCCGAACCGCCGAGGTCTGCGGGGGTAGGGCTCGTCGGACCGCCCAGGTCCCCGGACGTCGGGCTCAACGGGCCGCCCGACCGTGGGAGGCGGAGCTCAGCAGACCGCCCGGTCGTGAGAGGCGGGACTCGGCAGGCCGCGTTGACGCGGGAGGCGGGCGCAGACGGCCGCCCCGACGCTGGAAGCGGGACCCGGCAGACCGCCCCGACACGGGAGGCGCGCACAGACGGCCGCCCCGACACGGGAGGTGGGGCCCGGCAGACCGCCCCGACGCGGGAGGCGGGCGCAGACGGCCGCCCCGACACGGGAAGCGGGACCCGGCAGACCGCCCCGACGCGGAGGTGGGCACAGACGGCCGCCCTGGTCCGCGCAGGTGCGCTCAGTGGGGCGCCTCGTCCTCCACCGTGCGGGGGCGGCCCGCCAGGACGCCGACGAGCATCTGGGGGATCATCAGGCCGGTCATGAGCGCGATCGGCAGGCCCCAGCCGCCGCTGTGCTGGTAGAGGACGCCCACCAGGAGCGGACCGGGGATGGAGATCAGATACCCGGTGCTCTGCGCGAACGCCGACAGCTGGGCGACACCCGCGCCGGTCCTGGCCCGCATCCCGACCATGGTGAGGGCGAGGGGGAACGCGCAGTTCGAGATGCCGAGCAGCACAGCCCAGGCCCAGGCGCCGCCGGCCGGCGCGGTGTACAGGCCGGCGTATCCGGCGAGACCGCAGACGCCGAGCGCGATCACGATCGGGCCCTGATGGGGCAACCGGGTGGCCATGCGCGGGATGACGAAGGCGAGCGGCACGCCCATCACCATCGTGACGGCCAGGAGCAGCCCGGCCGTGCCCGCGGGCACACCGGCGTCGCGGAAGATCTGCGCCATCCAGCCCATCGTGATGTAGGCGGCGGTGGCCTGGAGCCCGAAGAAGACGGCGAGCGCCCAGGCGGTACGGCTGCGGGTGATGCGCAGGGCGGGCTCCACGCGCGCGCGTGCCTCGGTGGCCGGCTCAGCACCCCGCTGCCGTGCGAGCGCCATCCACGGCAGTACGGCGGCGGCCGCGAGCCCCGCCCACACCGCGAGCCCGGACTGCCAACTGCCGCCCAGCGCGTCGGTCATGGGCACGGTCACCGCGGCCGCGGCGGAGGTGCCGAGGGCGAGGGCCATCGAGTACAGGCCGGTCATGGATCCGACCCGGTCCGGGAACCAGCGCTTGACGATGACCGGCATGAGCACGTTGCTGACCGCGATGCCCATGAGTGCGAGGGCGCTGGCGGCCAGGAATCCGGCCGTGCTCCCGGCGTACGGCCGGATCAGCAGGCCCGCGGTGATCGCGACCATTCCGGCGCACACCACCGCGCCCGGCCCGAAGCGGCGGGCGAGCCGTGGGGCCATGACGCCGAAGAGGGCGAAGCAGAGCGGGGGCACGGAGGTGAGCAGGCCGGCCACGCTGCCGCTCATGCCGAGCCCGTCGCGGACCTCTTCCAGGAGGGCGCCGAGGCTGGTGATGGCGGGGCGGAGGTTGACGGCGGCGAGCACGATGCCGAGGACGACCAGTCGTGTCGTCCACGCGCGCGGGGACGACGGGGATTCGCTTTCTCCGGGGGCCGAACTACGTATCGCCATGGACTTCGCCGTCAGGGTTTCCTCGCTTGCCATGAGGCCCATCATAGAATCATGGGATGATTGGTTGTCCACCCTCTGGTCGTCCCCGGCCGCCCGTCCCGTGCGAAGGTGAGCCATGCCCCTGAGCCACACCCGCCGGTCGGCGCTGTCCGAACAGGTCATCGCCGCACTGCGGAACCAGATCACCTCGGGTGAGTGGCCGGTCGGCTCGCGCATCCCGACGGAGCCCGAGCTGGTCGAGCAGCTCGGCGTCGCCCGCAACACGGTGCGCGAGGCCGTCCGCGCCCTCGCGCACAACGGCCTGCTGGACATCCGCCAGGGCTCCGGCACCTACGTCGTCGCGACCAGCGAGCTGGCCGGAGTGATGCACCGCCGCTTCGCCGACGCCGATCCGCGGCACATCGCCGAGCTGCGCTCCACGCTGGAGTCCGGCGCCGCGAAGCTGGCCGCCGAGCGGCGGACCGAGAAGGACCTCAAACAGCTCGACGCGCTGCTGGTGCGCCGCGAGGAGGCCTGGGCGTCCGGTGACGCGGAGGCCTTCGTGGCGGCGGACGCGACCTTCCACCTGGCAGTGGTGGCCGCCTCCCACAACGAGGCGATGACGGCCATGCACGCGGACCTGAGCGAGGTACTGCGGGACTGGCTGCGCGAGGACGTCGGCGAGGAGCTGACCCCGGAGACCTACATGGACCACACCCGGCTGGTCGACGCGATCCGCGCGGGCGACACGTCGGCGGCGGCCGACGAGGCCGCGAGCTATCCGTTCCTGTGCCGTCCCGGGCGGTTCACAGCGCCCGCTTCCGGTGGCTGACCCACACCGAGCGAACCTCTTTCCAGCAGCGGCCGGTCAGACGCACGGTCTGCGCGGGCCCGGCCTCGACCGCGGCACCGTCGCTGTCGACGTCCCACCAGCGGTCGCACTCGATGTGCAGTCGGACGCTGTCCGTTCGCGGATACGGGTTGTGGCAGAACGCGGTCACATACGAGCCGATGAGCCTGCTCCGGCACGCCGCGCCGAACGGTTCCGGCGCGGCGGGTTTCCGTACGTCCACACGCGCGTGCGGCATCGCCTCGTACGACAGGGCGAGTACGAGAACGACGGCGACGGTCACTGAGGTCAGGCTGCTGGAAAGGCGCACAACGGGGACCTCCTCGGCCGTGCTGGGGAGGGAAGCGTGTGGTGAACGCGTAATCCAGGGTGTGCGGCTGTGCCCCCACCCCGCCCGGCGGGTGGGCCGAACGGGTGACATACGAAGGGCCCGCGCTCCGACCGGAACGCGAGCCCTCTGATGTCCGCCGAGCGTCACGCACCGATGGCGTGCAGACCCCCGTCGACGTGGATGATCTCGCCCGTGGTCTTCGGGAACCAGTCGCTCAGCAGGGCGACGACACCCTTGCCGGCCGGCTCCGGGTCCTTGAGGTCCCACTCCAGCGGGGAGCGGCTGTCCCAGACGGCGGCCAGATCGCTGAAGCCCGGGATGGACTTGGCGGCCATCGAGCCGATCGGCCCCGCGGAGATCAGGTTGCAGCGGATGTTCTGCTTGCCCAGGTCACGCGCCATGTAGCGGCTGGTGGCCTCCAGGGCGGCCTTGGCCGGGCCCATCCAGTCGTACTGGGGCCAGGCGTACTGCGCGTCGAAGGTGAGGCCGACGACCGAGCCGCCGTTCTGCATCAGCGGCAGACAGGCCATGGTGAGCGACTTCAGGGAGTACGCCGAGACGTGCATGGCCGTGGCAACCGACTCGAACGGAGTGTTGAGGAAGTTGCCGCCGAGGGCGTCCTGCGGCGCGAAGCCGATGGAGTGCACAACGCCGTCCAGGCCGCCCAGCTCCTCGCCGACGACATCGGCCAGGCGGCCGAGGTGCTCGTCGTTGGTGACGTCGAGCTCGATGACCTTCGTGGGCCTGGGCAGCTTCTTGGCGATGCGCTCGGTCAGCGTGGGCCGCGGGAACGCGGTCAGGATGATCTCGGCACCCTGCTCCTGGGCGACCTTCGCGGTGTGGAAGGCGATGGAGGACTCCATCAGCACACCGGTGATCAGGACGCGCTTGCCCTCGAGAATTCCGCTCATGGTGATCAGTGACCCATTCCCAGTCCGCCGTCAACGGGAATGACGGCTCCAGTGATGTACGAGGCGTCGTCCGAGGCGAGGAACCGCACCGTCGCGGCGATCTCCTCCGGCTGCGCGTACCGGCCGAGCGGTACCTGCTTCACAATGCCCTCGCGCTGCTCGTCGGTGAGCGCCTTGGTCATGTCGGTGTCGACGAAGCCGGGTGCGACGACGTTGAAGGTGATGTTGCGCGAGCCCAGCTCACGGGCGAGGGAGCGCGCGAAGCCGACCAGTCCGGCCTTGGATGCGGCGTAGTTCGCCTGGCCGGGACCGCCGTACAGCCCGACCACCGAGGAGATGAGGACGACCCGGCCCTTCTTGGCGCGCAGCATGGCGCGGTTGGCGCGCTTGACGACGCGGAAGGTGCCGGTGAGGTTGGTGTCGATGACCGAGGTGAAGTCCTCCTCGGTCATGCGCATCAGGAGCTGGTCCTTGGTGACGCCGGCATTGGCGATCAGAACCTCGACCGGGCCGTGCTCGGCCTCGATCTCCTTGTAGGCCTGCTCCACTTGCTCGGTGTCGGTGATGTCGCACTTGACGGCGAGGAAGCCGGACGGTGGCTCACCCGAGCGGTATGTGATCGCGACCTTGTCGCCGGCATCGGCGAAAGCGCGGGCGATGGCGAGGCCGATGCCCCGGTTGCCTCCGGTGACGAGAACCGAGCGGCTCAACGGATCACCCTTTCACTAGCGGTTTGGTTCCCCCGAAACACCTGGATGACAGGCGGCTTCACCTCAAAAACCTATCGGTCCCCGCCCTTCTACGGACAATCGGGCACCGACAGCGGCTTACGGCACTCACTGTGGGGTCCCTACAGAAAGACGCGCACGTCAGCCGGAAACGTGTGGTCCGTGGGCGGGATGGGCGACATGATCGGAGCGACAGGCCACGACAGCAGGGAGACCTCCGTGCCTCATACGATCGACGAAACCTTCACGGCACTTCCCCTACGCGCCCTGGCCGACGCCGCGCTGGCACGCGCGCGTGCGCTTGGGGCGGAGCACGCGGACTTCCGGTTCGAGCGGGTGCGCAGCGCGTCCTGGCGCCTGCGGGACGCCAAGCCCGCCGGATCGTCGGACACCACGGACCTCGGGTACGCGGTGCGCGTCGTGCACGGCGGGACGTGGGGATTCGCGTCCGGCGTGGACCTGACCCTCGATGCCGCCGCGAAGGTCGCCTCACAGGCGGTGGCGATGGCCAAGCTGTCCGCGCAGGTGATCCGGGCGGCGGGGTCGGAAGAGCGGGTCGATCTCGCCGGCGAGCCCGTGCACGCCGAGCAGACGTGGATCTCCTCGTACGACATCGATCCGTTCACCGTGCCCGACGAGGAGAAGGCCGGGCTGCTGGCGGACTGGAGCAGCCGGCTGCTTGTGGCGGACGGGGTCGATCACGTCGACGCCTCACTGCTCACCGTCCACGAGAACAAGTTCTACGCCGACACCGCCGGGACCGTGACCACCCAGCAGCGCGTGCGGCTGCATCCGCAACTGACGGCGGTGTCGGTCGACGAGTCGAGCGGCGAGTTCGACTCCATGCGCACCATCGCGCCGCCCGTCGGCCGCGGCTGGGAGTATGTGACGGGCACCGGCTGGGACTGGGACGACGAGCTCGCCCGGATCCCCGAGCTGCTCGCCGAGAAGATGCGTGCGCCCAGTGTCGAGCCGGGTCTGTACGACCTCGTCGTCGACCCGTCCAACCTGTGGCTGACGATCCACGAGTCCATCGGCCACGCCACCGAGCTGGACCGGGCGCTCGGCTACGAGGCCGCGTACGCCGGCACCTCCTTCGCCACCTTCGACCAGCTGGGCAAGCTGCGCTACGGCTCCGAGCTGATGAACGTCACCGGTGACCGCACCGCCGAGCACGGCCTCGCGACCATCGGGTACGACGACGAGGGCGTCGAGGGCCAGTCCTGGGACCTGGTGAAGGACGGCACGCTCGTCGGCTACCAGCTGGACCGGCGGATCGCGAAGCTCACCGGGTTCGAGCGGTCCAACGGGTGCGCGTTCGCCGACTCCCCCGGCCATGTGCCCGTGCAGCGCATGGCCAACGTGTCCTTGCAGCCGGACCCCGCCGGGCTCTCCACGGAGGACCTGATCGGGGGCGTGGACCGCGGCATCTATGTCGTCGGCGACCGGTCCTGGTCGATCGACATGCAGCGCTACAACTTCCAGTTCACCGGCCAGCGGTTCTTCAGGATCGAGAACGGGCGGCTCACCGGTCAGCTGCGGGACGTGGCCTACCAGGCGACGACCACCGACTTCTGGGGCTCCATGGCGGCAGTCGGCGGTCCGCAGACGTATGTCCTGGGCGGCGCCTTCAACTGCGGCAAGGCCCAGCCGGGCCAGGTGGCCGCGGTCTCGCACGGCTGCCCGTCCGCCCTCTTCAAGGGCGTCAACATTCTGAACACCACGCAGGAGGCCGGTCGATGAGCGCGCGTACGAGCAAGCCGCACGAGGTCGTGGAGCGGGCACTGGAGCTGTCCCGGGCCGACGGCTGCGTCGTGATCGCCGACGAGCAGTCGACCGCCAACCTGCGCTGGGCGGGCAACGCGCTCACCACGAACGGTGTCACGCGCGGGCGCACGCTCACGGTCATCGCGACCGTCGACGGCAAGGAGGGCACCGCCTCCGGGGTCGTCTCGCGCTCCGCGGTGACCGTCGACGACCTGGAGCCGCTGGTGCGGGCCGCCGAGACCGCCGCACGCGGTGCCGGGCCCGCCGAGGACGCGCAGCCCTTGGTCACGGACGTACCGGCGTCGCCGGACTTCACGGACGCCCCGGCCGAGACGTCGTCCACCGTGTTCGCCGACTTCGCCCCGGCGCTCGGCGAGGCGTTCGCACGCGCGCGTGCGGGCGGCCGCGAGCTGTACGGGTTCGCCAACCATGAGCTCGTGTCGACGTACATGGGTACGTCGACGGGTCTGCGGCTCCGTCATGACCAGCCCAACGGGACGCTGGAGCTGAACGCCAAGTCGCCCGACCGTGCCCGCTCGGCGTGGGCGGGGCGGTCGACCCGGGACTTCAAGGACGTCGACCCGGCGGCGCTGGACGCCGAGCTGGCCGTACGGCTCGGCTGGGCGGAGCGGCGGATCGAGCTGCCCGCGGGCCGGTACGAGACGCTGCTGCCGCCGACCGCCGTCGCGGACCTGCTGATCTACCAGATGTGGTCGGCGTCGGGCCGGGACGCGACCGAGGGCCGCACGGTGTTCTCCAAGCCCGGCGGCGGCACCCGCGTCGGCGACACACTCACCGAGCTGCCGCTGACCCTGCGCAGCGACCCGAACGAGCCAGGCCTCGAGTCCGCGCCCTTCGTGATCGCGCACTCCTCCGGTGGCGACCAGTCGGTGTTCGACAACGGGCTGCCGCTGACACCCACCGAGTGGGTGCGCGCCGGTGAGCTGGGGCACCTGATGACCAGCCGGCACAGCGCGGGTCTGACCGGGCTGCCGGTGGCGCCCGCGATCGACAACATCATCCTGGACGGGGGCGCGGACCGGTCCCTGGAGGAGATGGTCGCGAGCACCGAGCGCGGGCTGCTGCTGACCTGCCTCTGGTACATCCGCGAGGTCGACCCGGCGACGCTGCTGCTGACCGGCCTGACCCGGGACGGCGTCTACCTCGTCGAGAACGGCGAGGTGAGCGGCGAGGTCAACAACTTCCGGTTCAACGAGTCGCCGGTGGATCTGCTGGGGCGGGCGGCGGAGGCGGGGCGGACGGAAAAGACGTTGCCGCGGGAGTGGAGCGACTGGTTCACCAGGGCCGCGATGCCCGCGCTGCGGGTGCCGGACTTCAATATGAGCTCTGTCAGTCAGGGCGTATAACCTCGTAGTCGGCTGTCGCTCGACCGCCGACAAGATCGCTTCAGGGAGATACGAGAACCGTGACGGACATCGTCGACGAGCTGAAGTGGCGCGGGCTGTTCGCCCTGTCCACTGACGAGGACGCTTTGCGCAAGGCGCTCGCGGACGGTCCCGTCACGTTCTATTGCGGCTTCGACCCGACGGCGGCCAGTCTCCACGTCGGCCACCTGGTGCAGGTCCTCACCATGCGCCGGCTCCAGCAGGCGGGGCTGCGCCCGCTCGCCCTCGTGGGCGGCGCGACGGGTCAGATCGGTGATCCGCGCCCGACCGCGGAGCGCACGCTGAACGACCCGGAGACGGTCGCCAACTGGGTCACCCGGCTGCGCTCGCAGATCGAGCCGTTCCTCTCCTTCGAGGGCGAGAACGCCGCGGTGATGGTGAACAACCTGGACTGGACGGCCGGGATGTCCGCCATCGAGTTCCTCCGGGACATCGGCAAGCACTTCCGCGTCAACAAGATGCTGACCAAGGACTCGGTCGCCCGGCGCCTACAGTCCGAGGAAGGCATCAGCTACACGGAGTTCAGCTACCAGCTGCTCCAGGGCATGGACTTCCTGGAGCTGTACCGGAGGTACGGCTGCACGCTCCAGCAGGGCGGCAGCGACCAGTGGGGCAACCTCACGGCCGGCCTCGACCTGATCCACAGGCTGGAACCGCACGCCAATGCGCACGCCATCGCGACTCCGCTGATGACCAAGGCGGACGGCACCAAGTTCGGCAAGACCGAGGGCGGTGCCATCTGGCTCGACCCGGAGATGACGACGCCGTACGCGTTCTACCAGTTCTGGCTGAACGTGGACGACCGGGACGTCTCGACGTACATGCGCATCCTGTCCTTCAAGTCCCGCGCGGAACTGGAGGAGTTGGAGCAGCAGACGGAGGAGCGGCCGCAGGCCCGGGCCGCGCAGCGCGCGCTCGCCGAGGAGCTGACGACGCTGGTGCACGGCGCCGGCCAGACGGCCGCCGTGATCGCCGCGTCGAAGGCTCTCTTCGGTCAGGGCGAGCTGGCGGAGCTCGACGACAGGACACTGGCCGCGGCGCTCTCCGAGGTGCCGCATGTCCAGGTCGCCGAGCTCGGTCCGGTCGTCGACCTGTTCGCCGAGGTCGGTCTGGTGGCCAGCAAGTCCGCTGCGCGGCGCACGGTGAAGGAGGGCGGGGCGTACGTGAACAACGTGAAGGTCGCCGCGGAGGACTCCGTCCCGGTGGAGGGGGATCTGCTGCACGGGCGTTGGCTGGTGCTGCGGCGCGGGAAGAAGAATCTGGCGGCGGTGGAGGTTGTTGGCGGGTAGCCCCGTAGGGGTGCGGTGGTCTGCGGGCCGCGGGTTCGTCGTGGCTTGTCGCGCAGTTCCCCGCGCCCCTGACGGGGCGCTGTAGTCACGTCCGTTGTTTCCTCTTGCCCAGCGTCGCCATGTACAACATGTCGCCCACGCCCACGATGATGATCGCCGCGACCAGCTGGAACGCGTGGCGGCTCCAGTCGATGCCGGAAGTTTCGTCGACGCCGACTCCTCGGGCGATGGAGTTGCCGACGATGGCGCCGAGCATGCCGAAGATGGTGGTCAGCCAGAGAGGGCTGTGCTGCTTGCCCGGCAGGATCGCCTTCGCGATCAGCCCCAGCACGAATCCCACGATGATCGCCCACAACCAGCCCATGGCTGCCTCCTCGTACGGCTCGACGTGAGCATTACGCCCAGTGTCGGCCCGTTCGCGCTACGGCGCATGTCGGGTACGGCGGTACACGCTCCGGCGCAGGCCACTCGCCCTGGCAGGAGATGCCCCGGTCTCGTAGGCGACGCAGGTGCGGCGTAACGTGGAGGCTGTCCGGGCTCGGCTCCTCCGCCCGGGCGGAGCGGGTACGGGCCGGGGAGAGTCCGATGCGGGCGGATGGTGGAATGTGATGCGGAAGCAGCACACCGGCGGCAACGCCCAGGTATTCCGGATCACCGGGGCCCGGGCGGGCCTTCAGGATGATGTGCGCGGGCGGCAGCGACGGTACATCATCTCGATGTCGGTCCGAACGGTGTCCGTGATCCTCGCAGTCTCGCTCTGGAACGTCGAACGGCACGTCGCGATCGTGGCGTTGGTGCTCGGGGCGGTGCTCCCTTACATCTCGGTGGTGATCGCCAACGCCGGGCGGGAGAACGCGCCGTCGCTCCCGTCGACGTTCGTGACCGCGCCGACGCCGCCGATGATCGCGCCGCCGCGCGAAAACGACGGCTTCACGGAACCGGTGCCGGAGGATGTCACGGCCGATCCGGGGCAGGGCGGAAGAAGCGAACGGCACGACCGGACATGAGCTCCAGGGGCCCCTTCCGAACGGAGGTCGGCTCCGTACCAAGCTCAGGAAAAGCTCAGATCAATCATGTTGTTCCGGTGCCGGGCGACCGGGATCCCGTGACATACTTCGTAGGCGCTCCGCATCCCCCGTCGGAGCGACAGACCGACGCCGGGCAGCTCCCCCCGTGGCTGCTCGGCGTCGCCTTTTGTGGACCTTTTGCGAGACGAACCTGTGAGTGACGAGACGCCGATCTGTTCCGCGAAGGCCTGCCGTGCCGCGGCCGTGTGGGTCCTCGCCTGGAACAACCCGAAGATCCACACGCCGGAGCGGCGCAAGACGTGGCTCGCGTGCGAGGAGCATCGCGAGCACCTCTCGCAGTTCCTCGGTGTACGGGGGTTCCTGAAGGACGTGGTCCTGCTGACGGAGTGGGAGCGCTCCGAGCAGTCCCAGCCCCCGACCCAGCAGCCCTAGCCCCCGATCGCCGACATCGGCCGCTGCGGCTGGACGAATGTCGGGTCGTCGAGGCCTGCGCCTGCCTTCTTGCCCCACATCGCCAGGCGCCAGATGCGGGCGATCTCCTCGTCGGGGGCGCCCGAGCGGAGGGCGGCCCGGAGGTCTGTCTCCTCGGTGGCGAAGAGGCAGTTGCGTATCTGACCGTCGGCCGTGAGACGGGTGCGGTCGCAGGCGGCGCAGAACGGGCGGGTGACGGACGCGATGACGCCGACCACATGCGGGCCGCCGTCGACGATCCAGCGTTCGGCGGGGGCCGAGCCGCGCTCCTCGGAGCCCTCCTCGGTCAGCTCGAAGCGGGTGCGCAGGGAGGCCAGGATGTCGCCTGCCGTGATCATGCCGTCGCGCTTCCAGCCGTGCTGGGCGTCCAGGGGCATCTGCTCGATGAACCGGAGCTCGTAGTCGTGCTCGACGGCCCAGGCCAGGAGGTCCGGGGCCTCGTCGCCGTTCAGCCCCGGCATCAGGACCGTGTTGACCTTGACCGGGGTCAGTCCTGCCTCGCGGGCGGAGTGCAGGCCCTCGATGACGTCCTTGTGGCGGTCCCGGCGGGTGAGGGCCTTGAAGACGTCCGGGCGGAGGGTGTCCAGCGAGACATTGACCCGGTCCAGGCCCGCCGCCTTCAGGGCGCTCGCGGTGCGCTTGAGGCCGATGCCGTTCGTGGTCAGGGACATCTGGGGGCGGGGATCCAGGGCGGCGACCCGCTCGACGATGCCCACCAGGCCGGGGCGCAGCAGGGGCTCGCCGCCGGTGAAGCGGACCTCCTCGATGCCCAGGGAGGTGACGGCTATGTCGATCAGGCGGACGATCTCGTCGTCCGTGAGCAGGTCGGGCTTGGACAGCCACTGCAGGCCCTCCTCGGGCATGCAGTAGGTGCAGCGGAGGTTGCACCGGTCCGTGAGCGAGACCCTCAGGTCGGTGGCCACTCGGCCAAAGGTGTCGATGAGCACGTGGGCCCCCTCCCTCGCAGCGGATCAATCATTTTCCGACACCTGCGAGCCTACGCGACGTCACTGACAACAACAGGGTCCCGATCCCACCACTCAAGACGCGGCCGCGTCGTAGAGACCTACGACGCGGCCGCGAAGCGGGGTGGAGTCAGTGCGCCCCGGTGCCCGTGAGGGAGCGGACCTCCAGCTCGGCGTACTTGCCGGTGTCCGGCTCCTCCTTGGACAGGTAGGTGCCGAGGAAGCCCATCAGGAATCCGAACGGGATCGAGATGATGCCCGGGTTCTTCAGCGGGAACCAGGCGAAGTCGACGTCGGGGAACATCGCCTTGGGGTCCCCGGAGACGACCGGCGAGAACAGCACCAGGCCGACGGCGACGATCAGGCCGCCGTAGATCGACCACAGGGCGCCCTGCGTGGTGAACCGCTTCCAGAACAGGCTGTAGAGGATGGTCGGCAGGTTGGCCGAGGCGGCGACCGCGAAGGCCAGCGCGACCAGGCCGGCCACGTTCAGGTCGCGGGCGAGGGCGCCGAGCGCGATGGAGACGATGCCGATGAAGACGGTCGCCCACTTGGCCGCCCGCATCTCCTCCTTCTCGGTGGCCTCGCCCTTGCGGATGACGTTGGCGTAGATGTCGTGCGCGAAGGACGACGACGAGGCGAGCGTGAGACCGGCGACCACAGCAAGGATCGTCGCGAAGGCCACCGCCGAGATCGTGGCGAGCAGGATCGCGCCCCACGCCGAGTCGACGCCGCCGAGGTGCAGGGCGAGCAGGGGCGCCGCCGTGTTGCCGGACGGGTTGGAGGCGATGATCTCGTCCTGCGAGATCAGGGCCGCGGCGCCGAAGCCGAGCGCGATGGTCATCAGGTAGAAGCCGCCGATGATGCCGATCGCCCAGTTCACGGACTTCCGGGCGGCCTTGGCGTTGGGCACCGTGTAGAAGCGGATCAGGATGTGCGGCAGACCGGCGGTGCCGAGCACGAGGGCGATGCCCAGGGAGATGAAGTCGAGCTTGGTGGTGCCGTTCAGGCCGTACTGGAGTCCGGGCTCCAGGAAGGCGGATCCCTTGCCGCTGTTCTCGGCGGCGGTGCCGAGCAGGTCGGAGATGTTGAAGTTGAACTTCAGCAGCACCAGGAAGGTGATCAGGATGGTGCCGGTGATGAGCAGCACGGCCTTGACCATCTGGACCCAGGTGGTGCCCTTCATGCCGCCGATGGAGACGTACACGATCATCAGGACGCCGACGAGGGCGACGATGCCGACCTTGCCGGCGTCGGAGGTGATGCCGAGGAGCAGCGAGACGAGCACGCCCGCGCCCGCCATCTGGGCCAGCAGGTAGAAGATCGACACGACGATCGTGGAGGTGCCGGCCGCGGTGCGGACGGGGCGCTGGCGCATGCGGTAGGCGAGGACGTCGCCCATGGTGTAGCGGCCGGAGTTCCTGAGCGGCTCGGCCACCAGGAGCAGGGCGACCAGCCAGGCGACCAGGAAGCCGATGGAGTACAGGAAGCCGTCGTAGCCGAAGAGGGCGATGGCACCCGCGATGCCGAGGAAGGACGCGGCGGACATGTAGTCGCCGGAGACCGCGAGGCCGTTCTGGAAGGCGCTGAACTGGCGGCCGCCCGCGTAGAAGTCGGCGGCGTCCTTGGTCTGGCGGCCGGCCCAGACGGTGATGATCAGGGTCGCGACGACGAACACCGCGAACAGGCTGATGATCAGTGGCCGGTGCTCGCTGGCCTCGCCGGCCGCAAGGGTGATCGCGGGGCTCATGCGCCGCCCTCCATCTTGGACTTGATCGCTTCTGCCTTGGGGTCGAGCTTCGCGGCGGCGTGCCGCGAGTACCACCAGGCGATGAGGAACGTGGTGACGAACTGGGCGATGCCGAGGACGAATGCGACGTTGATGTTGCCGACCACCTTGGTGCCCATGAAGTCACCCGCGTAGTTGGACAGCAGGACGTACAGCAGGTACCAGGCGATGAAGCCAACGGTCAGCGGGAAAGCGAAGGAGCGGTAGGAGCGGCGCAGTTCACCGAACTCCGCGCTCTCCTGCACCTCGACGAACTCCTCTGTGGAGGGGAGTTGGTGTTCTTCTTTCGAGGGGGGCGGTGCGTCGGTAGCCACGGAGTCTCCTCGCGTTGCGGGTGGCGTTGTACGGGTGGTGACGTGGATCACCTGAGCCGGGTGGCGATGTTAGTGGCCTCCGAGCGTGATCCAACAGGGGGCTCGATCGTGCTCGGGCCTCCTGCCCAAGGTCACGGCGCCACGCGAGGACCGGTTCAACTCCCGGCACTTCTTTCCGAAGTCACCTCGGGTAAGTCATTGCTGGCCAGCGCTGTCGGGGGATAGTTTCGCCCTGCGCCACCCGACATGTACCTGCCCGAGCACCACCTGTGCCTCGGGCCTGTTTCGTTTCCGGATGATGTGGAGATCCCATGCCTCATCTGCGTTCCAGACGCCGGCTCGCTCTCGCCGTGCCGGTCGTTCTGTCGCTGACCGCCTCCCTCGGCTTCCTGCCCGCGGCCGCCTCGGCCGCCCCGATCGCGGAGCCGGCCGCGCAGGCCGCGGACGCACCCGAATTGGCGTACGTCGTCAACACGAAGACGGACCATCGCACCATCGCCTCGGTGAAGAAGGCGATCGCCGCGGCCGGCGGCACCGTCGTCGAGACGTACGCGAAGATCGGTGTGATCGTCGTGCACTCGGCGAACCCTGACTTCGGCGCTCAGATCCGCGCGGTCCGCGGCGTGCAGTCGGCGGGTGCCACCCGCACCGCACCGCTGACCGCCGCCGGGACGACGGACGAAGGCGCCGCACAGCTCCTGACGAAGGAGCAGGCAGCGAAGGTCGCCAAGGCCTCCGCCGCCGCGGGCGCGAGCGAGCCCCTCGAGGCCGACCAGTGGGACCTGCGGGCGATCGGCGCCGACAAGGCCGCGCAGATCAACCCGGGCAGCAAGAAGGTCACCGTCGCCGTCATCGACACCGGCGTGGATGACACCCACCCCGACATCGCCCCGAACTTCTCCCGCTCGCAGTCCGCGAGTTGCGTCGGCGGCGTGGCCGACACCAGTGAGGGCTCCTGGCGGCCGTACACCGCGGAGGACTACCACGGCACGCACGTCGCCGGTGAGATAGCCGCGGCCCGCAACGGCATAGGTGTCGCCGGAGTCGCGCCGGGCGTCAAGGTCGCCGGGATCCAGGTGACCGACCCCGTCAACGGCCTCTTCTACCCGGAGAGCGTCGTGTGCGCGTTCGTGTTCGCCGCCGACCACGGCGTGGAGATCACGAACAACAGCTACTACGTGGACCCGTGGCTGTACAACTGCCTGGACGACCCCGACCAGAAGGCGATCGTCGACGCGGTCAACCGGGCCCAGCTGTACGCCCAGGGCAAGGGCACCCTGAACGTCGCCGCGGCCGGCAACTCCAACCACGACCTGGACGCGGACTCCCTCGTCGACGACTCCAGCCCCGACGACTCCACTCCCGTCGAGCGCACCATCGACCCGCACGAGTGCTTCGACGTGCCGACCATGCTGCCGGGTGTCGTCACGGTCAGCGCGGTCGGCGTGAACAACCTCAAGTCGTACTACTCCACGTACGGCAAGGGAGTCGTCGACGTGGCGGCGCCGGGCGGCGACCGGCTGTACCAGATACCCGACACGCCCTCGAAGAACGGCCGCATCCTGTCGACGATGCCGAACAACTCGTACGGCTTCCTACAGGGCACCTCGATGGCCTCGCCGCACGCCGCGGGTGTCGCCGCGCTGCTGAAGTCGACGCACCCTAAGGCGACTCCGGCGCAGCTGCGGGCGCTGCTCAAGGCGCAGGCCGACAACCCCGGTTGCCCCGACTCGTACGACCAGGACGGTGACGGCACGCAGGACGCGGTGTGCGAGGGCCCGAAGCGTGTCAACGGCTTCTACGGATCCGGCATCGTCGACGCGCTGGACGCGGTGGAATAGCCCGAACTCGACGGCGCGGTCTCGACGGGGCCGCGCCGCCCGGGCTTCCCGCACGGTCCGCCCGTACCACGAACGAACTGGAGAGACCATGACAGCGCCTCACCCGCGCTACCGCAGAGCGATGGCGATCCCGGTCGGGATGACCATGGCGACGGCACTCGCCTTCCTGCCGAACGTCACCGCGTCCGCAGCCGAGGCCCCCGTCTCGGCCGACGCGACGTCGCTCAGCTATGTCGTCAACGTCCGCCCCGGGCACGGCGTTCCCGGCCAGGTGAAGAAGGCCATAGCCGAGGCCGACGGCACGATCGTGACGTCGTACGACAAGATCGGCGTGATCGTCGTCCACTCGGCGAACCCCGACTTCGCGAAGATCCTGCGCACGGTGCGCGGGGTGGACTCGGCCGGCAACACCCGCAACGCGCCGCTGCCCGCGCAGTCGACGACCGATGTCGGCACGCCGAAGGTGATCAGTGCGGCCGAGGCCGACGCCGCCGAGGCCGCCGACGGGCAGGACCCGTTGGAGCCGTTGCAGTGGGATCTGCCCGCCATCAAGGCGGACAAGGCGCACGAGAAGACGCTGGGCAGCTCCAAGGTGACCGTCGCCGTCATCGACACCGGTGTCGACGACACCCATCCCGACATCGCGCCGAACTTCGACCGCGACGCGTCCGTCAACTGCGTGACGGGCAAGCCCGACACGACCGACGGGGCCTGGCGGCCGGGCGCGACGGAGAGCCCGCACGGCACCCATGTCGCCGGCGAGATCGCGGCCGCCAAGAACGGCGTCGGCATGACGGGCGTGGCGCCCGGGGTGAAGGTGTCCGGCATCAAGGTGTCCACCACCGCCGGCTACTTCTACACCGAGGCGGTCGTCTGCGGCTTCATGTGGGCGGCCACGCACGGCGTCGACGTGACCAACAACAGCTATTACACCGACCCCTGGTACTTCAACTGCAAGGACGACCCGGACCAGAAGGCGCTCGTGGACGCCGTCTCCCGGGCCTCGCAGTACGCGGAGCGCAAGGGCACGGTCAACGTCGCGGCGGCCGGCAACGAGAACTACGACCTCTCCGCCGACGAGATCACCGACCCGGTCTCCCCGAACGACGCCACGCCCACCGAGCGGGTCATCGACCCGTCCGAGTGCTACGACATCCCGACCCAGCTCCCGGGTGTCGTGACGGTCGCGGCGACCGGCGCGAAGGGCATCAAGTCGTCCTTCTCCAACCACGGTCTGGGCATCATCGACATCGCCGCCCCCGGCGGCGACTCGACCCGCTTCCAGACCCCGGCCCCGCCGGCCACCAGCGGCCTGATCCTGGGCACGCTGCCCGGCGGCACCTGGGGCTACATGGCCGGTACGTCGATGGCGTCGCCGCATGTCGCGGGCGTCGCCGCGCTCATCAAGTCGACGCACCCGTATGCCCCGCCCGCCCTGGTGAAGGCCCTCCTGTACGCCGAGGCCGACGCCACGCCGTGCACGGACCCGTACGACATCGACGGTGACGGCAAGGTCGACGCGGTGTGCGAGGGAACGAAGAACCGCAACGGCTTCTACGGCTGGGGCACCGCGGACGCGCTGGACGCGGTGACTAAGTAGCACGGCCTGTGGGGGCCGGGCGGTTCTTCCGTCCGGCCCTCCCGTGCGTGTTGACCGGGTCAACGCCGCATAGTGCTGCTCATGGCTGACATCGAGTACGTCTGGTCCGCGCTCGGCGGTGATCCCGCTCTGGTCCCGCGGATCTCAGTGACCGCCCGAAAGGGGGCGCTCGAAGCGCGGCTTCCGGTACGGGAGTTGGCGCGGGCCTGCGTGGGCGTGTGTGCGCTGGCGGCCGCCGAGCTGGGGGCGCTGCGGGGCGGGCTGGGCGAGGTGCCCGGGGTGCGGGTGGACGACGGGGCCGTGGCGACGGCGTTCGTCAGTGAGCGGCATCTGCTCGTCGACGGGCGGGCGCCGGTCAGCTTCGCTCCGTTGTCGCGGTTCTGGCGGACGGCGGACGGCTGGGTGCGGACGCACGCGAACTATCCGCATCACCGGGCGCGCTTGCTCTCCGCGCTGGGACTGTCCGACGACCGGGTGTCCGTAGTCGAGTCGGTGCTCGCCGAGCGGTCCGCCCTGGAGGTCGAGGAGGCGGTGTACGCCGCCGGCGGCCTGGCGGTGGCGCTGCGAACGCCCGAGGAGTGGGCCGGGCACCCGCAGGGCCTCGCAGTGGCCGGGCGGCCGCTGGTCGAGCGCGGGCGGCTGGACATGACGCACGCGCGCGTGCTCGCGCCGGTCGGCAGCGGTCCGCTGCTGCCCGCTGCCGGGCTGCGGGTGCTGGACCTGACCCGGGTGATCGCGGGGCCCGTCGCCACCCGCACGCTCGCCCTGCTGGGCGCCGACGTGCTGCGCGTGGACGCGCCTCAGCTGCCCGAACTGCCCGACCAGCACGCCGACACGGGCTTCGGGAAGCGGTCGACGAGGCTGGACCTGGTGGCCGACCGGCGCGCCTTCGAGGAACTGCTCGCGGCGGCGGACGTGGTCGTCACCGGGTACCGGCCGGGCGCCCTGGACCGGTTCGGGCTGTCGCCCGAGGCACTGGCCGAGCGTCGGCCCGGGGTGGTCGTGGCACAGCTGTCGGCGTGGGGTGCGTACGGGCCGTGGCGGGAGCGGCGCGGGTTCGACAGCCTGGTGCAGGTCGCGACCGGCATCGCCGCGGTCGAGGGCTCTCCGGAGCGGCCCGGCGCGCTGCCCGCGCAGGCGCTGGACCACGGCACGGGCTATCTGCTGGCGGCCGGGGTGCTGCGCGCACTGACCGAGCGTTCGTACGACGGCGGCAGCAGGTTCGTACGGTTGGCGCTGGCGCGGACGGCGGCGTGGCTGATGGACGGGGTCTGTCCCGGGGACGCCGGGGGCTTGACGCACGGCGGGCCGGATGGCCGACTGGCTGAGACCGACAGTCCGCTCGGGCGGCTGCGGTACGCCCTGCCGCCGGTCTCCTTCGTGGGCGGTCCGGTCGACTGGGGGCGGCCACCGGGGGTCTGGGGGTCCGATCCGGCGCGGTGGGCCTGAGGGGCGGAGGGGTGGATGGCCGGCGTGGGAGGGGGACCGAGTCCCTGAGTGTCGGGGCGCCCGAAAACGTACCCATGGGTGGAATGCCGTGTCGCCGGCCACGTGGCGCTTGCCCGTTCTGCGACGGTTGGTGAAGATCTTGGGGTGACCTTGACAAGACCCACTCCCGGGGTGGACGACGAAGGGGCCCTACGGCGCCCCGGTGCCGGCCGGGCTGTCGCCGTGCTCGTTCTGGCGGTGCTGGCGGCACTGATCCCGCTGCTCGGTCCGTCCGCCTCGCTGCACGGCACCGGGGAGGCCGCCGCGCCCGGCACAGGGGGCATCGCCCTGCTCCGGACGGTGGTGTTCGCGGCGCTCTGCGTCCCGGTGGGCGAGCTGTTCGTGAACCGGCTGGCCCGGGCCGTGCCCGGCACTCCGGGCGAGGCGCCGCGCAGTTGGGCGCCGTACGCGGCCGGCGTCGGTTTCGTCGCCACGTTGGGGCTCGCCTCGGTCGTGGCCACGGGCAATCTGGTGCCGAGCAGCCTCTCCGAGATCGACGTCGGCGGCCTCTACGCCTCGCGTGACGGCAAGCTGGCGCTGGTGGAGGTCAACGCGTTCCTCGTGGCAGGCCTCTGCGCCCTCTCCGGGCGACCGGCCACCGTCGTCTGGCCGTTGGCCGCGGTGGTCGTGGCGGAGGCGCTGCGCGCGCACCCCACGACCGAGCACGACCCGCTGATCGGCTCCGGGCTGACGCTCGTTCATCTGGCCTGCGCGACGCTGTGGGCGGGCGGGCTGCTGCACGTGCTGCGCAGGCTGCGGCACGACACGCCGACGGGAGCGGCGTTGCTGGGGCTCTACGCGCGCGTGGCCGCCGTTCTGCTCGCCGCCATCACCGCGACCGGGGTGTGGAGTTCGCTGCGTCGGATGCCGCCGGACACCGTCCTGGAGCAGCTGACGACGACGGCGTACGGGCGCGTCCTGCTCGCCAAGGTGCTCCTCGTGGCCGCCGTGGCCGCACTCGCCCTGTGGGCCCGGATCCGGCTGCGCCGCGCGGCCGACCCGCTGACCGCCTGCTCCCCCGCACGGGCGGAGGTCATGGTGCTGGGAGTGGTGGTCGCGGCGTCGGCGCTGCTGACGGCGCTGCCGGTGCCGATCAGGTGGTGAGCCTTCAGTTGGTGACGAGCGCCTTGGGTGCCGTTGGCGCTTCGACGACCCTCGGCGTCCCTCTGACCAGCAGGAGCTGGGCGGCAGCGTAGGTCAGCATGATCCAGAAGTCGGGCCGTGGCAGTTGCGGCCACTCGGCGACGCCGGTGGCGATGAGGGTGTCGGAGAGCATGAAGAGGGCGCCACCGAGCCCGGCGAGCAGTCCGAACCGGGTGACGGCCCCGTATGCCATGGCCGTGAGCAGGGCGCTGTAGCCGGCGACGGGGACGCGGAGATCGGCGGGGAGGTCCGGCCAGAGCAGGGCGACGGTAGTGACCAGGGCAGTGGCATAGCCGAGGGCAAGGAGAGCGGCACGCGCGCGTGGGACCGTGTTCACGGCGCCGTACCTCTTGAAGAGAACGAGGTAGCAGACGTGTCCGGCCGCGAAGGAGGCCATTCCGGCGAGGAAGGCGGGCTCGGCGTCGGACAGGAGCAGGACGTCGCCGCCCCAGCCGAAGAGGAGCGCGGCGAGGAGCAGACGGGGGGCGCCGCGGACGTACGCACAGGCGGCGAGGAGGGGCATCAGCAGCGGCTTGGCCACGGTGTGCCCGGCGTCGGAGCCGACGGCGAGGAAGACGAGGTCGGCGACGGCGGCGAGGGCGAAGGCGCCGAGGAGAGCGCGCGAGCGGCTCACGCGGCCGTCGTCTCCTCGACGGGCGCCGGAGCGGTCGGGGCGGGCTGCCAGCCCGGTCCCCGGAACACCCGCCCCGCCCGTTCGCGCCAACTGCCCGCCGCCTTCAGGTCCTTGGCGATGGCGAGGTACTCATGCGTGGCGACCTTGAGCGGGTTGTACGTGTGGATGTTCTTGGTCAGCCCGTACACGGGCCGTTCGGTCTCGGCGACGAAGGAGCCGAAGAGGCGGTCCCAGACGATGAGGATCCCGCCGAAGTTCCGGTCCAGGTAGCCGCCCTGCGAGGCATGGTGCACCCGATGGTGCGACGGCGTGTTGAGGACGAACTCAAACCAGCGGGGCATCTTGTCGATGCGCTCGGTGTGGATCCAGAACTGGTAGACGAGGTTCGCCGAAGAGCAGAACGCGAGGGCGGCCGGATGCACACCGCACGCGACGAGAGGGACGTAGAACGGCCAGACGGTCAGGGACGTCCAGGGCTGGCGCAGCGCGGTGGTGAGGTTGAAGTTCCGGCTGGAGTGGTGGACGACGTGGCAGGCCCACAGGATGCGGATGACGTGGTGACCGCGGTGCGACCAGTAGTAGAAGAAGTCCTGCGCGAACAGCATCAGCGGGACGGTCCACCACAGGACGGGGACACGCAGCGGGGTGAGTTCGTAGATCGCCGTATAGATGGCGACGATGGGGATCTTCCAGAGCAGGTCGAAGACGAGACTGCCGAGGCCCATGCCGACGCTCGTCGCGGCGTCCTTCGCCTCGTACCCCGCGGCGTCGTCGTCGGGGTGAATACGGACGCTGATCATCTCGATCACGGTGAGCAGTACAAAGGCGGGTATCGACCACAGCACGACATCGGGCAGGTTCGGCATGGAGGCACCGTAGAACCGCTGGTCGTCCGGGGCTAGACGTTGTTACCCACAAGTATTACCGGGGGTACGCGCTTACTTGTTGGCGATCTCCACCAAGTCGGGCAACCTCATCGCACCCCACTACACCCCCGCAGCCCCCAACAACGACCCGGCCGCGTACGTGACGCCCATCGCCAGCACCCCGCCCCCCACGTTCCGCAGCACCGCCCGTCCGGGCTCCGCCCCGCCCAGCCGCGCGCTGCTCCACCCCGTGACGACCAGCGCGACCACGACCGACACCACCGTGACCGGGAGCCGCCAGTCCGCTCCCGGCAGCACGATCGCCAGCAACGGCAGCAAGGCGCCCACCGTGAAGGCGACGAAGCTCGCCCCGGCCGCGTGCCACGGGTTCGTCAGGGCTTCGGGATCGATGCCGAGCTCCACGCGCGCGTGCGCCTTGAGCGCATCACGCTCCGTCAGCTGGACGGCGGCCTCCCGGGCCACGTCCCGCGACAGCCCGCGTTCCTCGAGAAGCTCCGTCAGCTCCTCGAGTTCCGCCTCAGGTTCCTCCCGCAGCTCCCGCTCCTCGACGTCCAGCGCGGCCTGCTCCGAGTCCCGCTGGGTGGACACCGACACGTACTCCCCCGCTGCCATGGACATGGAACCGGCGAGGAGGCCCGCGAGCCCCGCCGTCAGCAGCGCCGAGCGGTCGTCCGTGGCGCCGGCGACGCCGACGACCAGACCGGCGGTGGACACGATGCCGTCGTTGGCGCCGAGGACCGCCGCCCGCAGCCAGTTGAGCCGTGCCCCGAGGGCGCCGCCGTGGGGCTCGTCGTGAGTTGGTTCCGTCACACCGGGGAGGATCGCACCCGGGGCGCCGCCGGAGTCGTACCGACGCTCCCGCCCGAGGCACCGCACGGACATTCGCGCCGCTCGAACACCCGGACGGGATACGGCACCTGACGGACAGGACTGTCGGACCCGGCCCGTATCCTCAGTGACCATGCTCGAAGACCGTACGACCGCAGTGTCGTCCCCCACAGTGTGGCCGGCCGCGTATCCCCAGGGATACGCGGTCGTTGACGTGGAGACCACGGGCCTGGCCCGGGACGACCGGATCATCTCCGCGGCCGTCTACCGGCTGGACGCCCGCGGCGAGGTCGAGGACCACTGGTACACGCTGGTCAACCCGGAGCGGGACCCGGGCCCGGTGTGGATTCACGGTCTGACGAGCGACGTGCTCGAGGGCGCGCCCCTCTTCCAGGACATCGCCGAGGAGTTCGCGACCCGGCTGGAAGGCCGGGTGCTCGTCGCGCACAACGCCGTCTTCGACTGGCAGATGATCGCCCGGGAGTACGCACGCGCGCGGAGCGAGGCGCCGGTGCGGCAGCGGCTGTGCACCATCGCGCTCTCGAAGGAGCTGGGTCTGCCGCTGCCCAACCACAAGCTGGAGTCGCTCGCCGCGCATTTCGGCGTCGTACAGCAGCGGGCGCACCACGCGCTGGACGACGCGCGCGTGCTGGCGGAGGCGTTCCGGCCGAGCCTGTACGCCGCCGCGCAGGACGGCGTACGGCTGCCGCTGCACGAGTGCCGCCCGCTGACCGAGTGGACGGACCGGCCCGCGCCCCGGGTCGGACAGCAGGCGGGCGGCTACAGCAGCTATCGGCCCGGCAGTTGGCGGCCCGCCCGCAGGAGGCCCGCATGCCCGTATCCCAACCCCGGCCGCTACGAAGCGGGCAAAAGGCTCAAGCAGGGTATGCGCGTCGCCTTCTCCGGTGACACGTCCGTCGAGCGCGAGCTGCTGGAGGACCGGGCGACCGATGCCGGGCTCCATGTCGCGACGAGCCTGTCCCGGCTGACCAGCCTGCTGGTCACGAACGACCCGGATTCGGGCACGTCCAAAGTCGTCAAGGCCCGGCAGTTCGGCACGCCGGTGGTCGACGAGGCGGCGTTCGGACAACTCCTCGGGGACGTGGAACTGGCGTCGGAGCAGTGACCGTACGGACGGGTGATTGCCGCGCGACTCGCCCGGAGCCGTCTCGCCCGGGCCACGGCGACGGCCCACCCTGTGGCGCATGGCGACATGTGAAGTTTGCGGCAATCACTATGGAATGACCTTCGAGGTCCATGCGCAGGGCGCGGTGCACGTCTTCGACTGCTTCTCCTGCGCGATCCACCGCATGGCACCCATCTGCGAGCACTGCCGCGTCCAGATCATCGGGCAGGGCGTCGAGGTCGAGGGCCAATGGTTCTGCGGCGCCCACTGTGCCCGCGCGGAGGGAAAGGTGGGGATCGTCGACAACGTGTGACCCGGTACCCGCCTGACCGCACCCCACGACCGAGTTGTACGGTCGTGGGGTGTACCGCTTCCTGTTGTCCCGGCAGTGGGTGATCCTCACGCTGGTCGCCCTCCTCCTCATCCCCACGATGATCAGGCTGGGCATCTGGCAGATGCACCGCTACGAGATGCGCACCGCCCGGAACGAACTCGTCGCCGACGCGCTGACCGCGAAGCCGGTACCCGTGGAGAAGCTGACCTCCCCCGGACACGCCGTCACCACCGACGAGCGGTACCACCGGGTGACCGCGAAGGGCCGCTTCGACACCGACCACGAGCTCGTCGTCCGCCGCCGCACCAACTCCGACGACGAGGTCGGCTACCACGTCCTGACCCCGTTCGTCCTCGACGACGGCAAGGTCCTGCTCGTCAACCGCGGCTGGATCCCTGCGGACAGCCCGAGCCAGACCACGTTCCCCAAGATCCCCGCACCGCCCAGCGGCGAGGTCACCGTCACCGGACGGCTGATGCCCGACGAGACGACCGAGGCGAGCGGCATCAAGAATCTCGAGGGCCTGCCGGACCGGCAGATCATGCTGATCAACAGCGCGCAGGAGGCGCAGCGCCTCGACGCCCAGGTGCTCGGCGGCTACATCGCGCAGACGGCACCCGAGCCGAAGGGCGACACCCCGGAGCTGCTCGGCAGTCCCGGCAACGAGGACGCGGCGCTGAACTACGCGTACGCCATCCAGTGGTGGCTGTTCTCGGCGGGCGTCCCCATCGGCTGGGTGATCCTGGTCCGCCGCGAGACGCGTGAGCGGGCGAAGAAGGAGGACGGGGCGGACGAGACCGCGCCGGCCGAACCCGCGGCGGTGTAGACCGGCCCGTCACTCTCCCGGCCCGGACCGGATTGCCCCTCACCCCCGCCGGGAACCCGGAACCCGTGCACCCCCGCATCGAGGACTACGCTCTCATCGGCGACGAACAGACGGCGGCCCTGGTCGGCCGGGACGGCTCGGTCGACTGGCTGTGCCTCCCCCGCTTCGACTCGGCCGCCTGCTTCGCCAGGCTGCTCGGCGACGAGGAGAACGGCCACTGGCGCATCGCCCCCAAGGGCGCGAGAGGTCTCTGCACGCGCCGCAGCTATCGCCCGAACACTCTCGTCCTGGACACCGAGTGGGACACCGACGACGGCTCGGTCCGTGTCACCGACCTGATGCCGCAGCGCGATATCGCCCCCGATCTCGTACGCATCGTGGAAGGACTCGGCGGCCGGGTAACCGTCCGCAGCTCGCTCCGGCTCCGCTTCGACTACGGCTCGATCGTGCCCTGGATGCGCCGCTCCGACGGTCACCACGTGGCCATCGCGGGCCCGGACTCGGCGTGGCTGCGCACCGAGCCCCCGGTGCACACCTGGGGCGAGGACCTCGGCACGCACTCGGAGTTCACGGTCGAGAAGGGCGAGCGGGTCGCCTTCGTCCTGACCTGGCACCCATCGCACGAGCCGCGTCCGCCGCTCATCGACCCGTACGAGACGCTGGACGCGAGTGTCGAGGACTGGCAGGCCTGGGCGGACCGCTGCCGCTACGACGGCCCCTACAAGGAAGCGGTCGTACGCTCCCTGATCACCCTCAAGGCCCTCACCTACAAGCCGACCGGCGGCATCGTCGCCGCCCCCACCACCTCGCTCCCCGAGGAGCTGGGCGGCGTACGCAACTGGGACTACCGCTACTGCTGGCTGCGCGACTCCACCCTCACCCTGAACGTGGGACTGTCGGCGGGGTACTGGGAGGAGGCCGAGGCGTGGCGCAACTGGCTGCTGCGCGCGGTCGCCGGTGACCCGGCCGACCTACAGATCATGTACGGCCTGGCGGGCGAGCGGCGGCTGCCCGAGTTCGAGGTGCCCTGGCTGTGCGGCTTCGCGGGCTCAGCCCCCGTACGCATCGGCAACCAGGCCGTGGAACAGCTCCAGTTGGATGTGTACGGCGAGGTCATGGACTCGCTGGCGCTGGCCCGGGACGCGGGACTGTCCACCAAGCCGCACATGTGGGCGATTCAGGTCGCCCTCGTCGAGTGGCTGCGCTCGCACTGGCGGCAGCCGGACGAGGGGCTGTGGGAGGTGCGCGGCGGCCGCCGTCAGTTCGTGCACTCGAAGGTGATGGTCTGGGTGGCCGCGGACCGGGCGGTGCGCACCCTGGAGAAGAACCCGAAGCTGGAGGGCGACCTCGACGGCTGGCGCGAGCTGCGCGACGAGGTGCACCGCGAGGTGTGCGAGAAGGGCTACGACGCCGAGCGGAACACCTTCACGCAGTCCTACGGCTCCCGTGAACTCGACGCCGCGCTGCTGCTCATCCCGCGTGTCGGCTTCCTGCCGCCCGACGACCCGCGCGTCACCGGCACCATCGAGGCGATCCGCGCCGAGCTCAGCCATGACGGCTTCCTGCACCGCTACGACACCGACACCGCGCCCGTCGACGGGCTGACGGGCAGCGAGGGCACGTTCCTGGCCTGCTCGTTCTGGCTCGCGGAGGCGCTGCACATGACGGGGCGTACGCAGGAGGCACGCGAGCTGTTCGAACGGCTGGTGGGGCTCGCCAACGACGTGGGACTGCTGGCCGAGGAGTACGACCCGGTCGCCGGCCGGCAGCTCGGCAACTTCCCGCAGGCGTTCAGTCACATCGGTCTGGTGAACACCGCCCTCGCCCTGTTCGGGGGCGACACGGCAGGATAGGGGCCATGGATCTTGGACTGAAGGACCGGGTGTACGTCGTCACCGGAGCCACCCGTGGGCTGGGCAACGCGGCCGCGCGCGAGCTCGTCGCCGACGGGGCGAAGGTGATCATCACAGGGCGGGACGCCGAGACTGCCGCCGAGGCCGCCTCCGAGCTGGGGGCGAACGCCGTCGGGGTGGGCGCGGACAACGCCGACCCGGAGGCGCCGGCGCGTCTCATCGCGGCCGCGCGTGAGCACTTCGGTGGGTTCGACGGGGTTCTGGTGAGCGTCGGCGGTCCTGCGCCGGGGTTTGCCGCCGACAACACGGACGAGCAGTGGGAGGCGGCGTTCGAGTCGGTGTTCCTCGGGGCGGTCCGGCTTGCGCGGGCGGCGGCCGCGGAGCTTGATGCCGGGGGCGTCATCGGGTTCGTGCTGTCCGCGTCCGTGCACGAGCCGATTCCGGGGCTGACGATTTCCAACGGGCTGCGGCCGGGTCTTGCCGGGTTCGCGAAGTCCCTGTCGGACGAGTTGGGCCCGCGCGGGATCAGGGTGGTCGGATTGCTGCCGGCTCGGATCGACACGGATCGCGTGCGCGAGCTGGACGGGTTGTCGGCGGATCCTGAGGCTACTCGGGCCGCGCACGAGTCTCGGATTCCGTTGCGGCGGTATGGGACTTCGGAGGAGTTCGGGCGAACGGCGGCTTTTCTGATGTCGCCTGCCGCGTCCTATCTGACGGGGATCATGGTGCCTGTGGATGGCGGAGCACGTCACGGGTTCTGATGCATCGTTGCCGGGTGCGGGTGCGTGGGGGCTGGTCGCGCAGTTCCCCGCGCCCCTTAGGTGCGCTGCTGCCCCGTTGGTTTCAAGGCACCCTTTGTTGGTTTCAAGTCACCCTTTCCGCGCGGTGCTTGGCTGCCCTCAGTCGTACTTCCGCCGGGAGTGACTCGAGGCCCGCCGAGTCTTTCGCGTGGGCCAGGGCCTGGGTGGTGAGGTGGTTGAGGGCGTCGCCGGGGTCCACGTGGGGTTCCAGGAGGAGGCGTACGCGGGCTTCGGGGGTGCTGCGGCGGCCGGTGAGTTCAGCGTGGGCGCGGGCGACGCCGTCCAGTTGGGCTGCGTCGCCGGCCAGTACGCCTTCCAGGGCCCGGCCGCGCAGCAGGGCGCCCTCGCCGTCGCCGGTGTCGACCAGGACCTCGGCCAGGCGGTGCCGGCGCAGTACGGCGGTCAGCCACCACAGGGCGAGCAGGACGAGGACGGCAAGTACGGCGAGGACGGTCGGCCACCACCAGCCGTCGTCCCGCCAGCGGGTGCGCTCGGCGTCGTTCAGCAGCACGTCGTGTTGTCCGTCGTGAATCCACCAGGAGGGCGGGTTCAGACCGAGCCCGACGGCGAGCACGGAACCCCCGATCACCACCAGCAGCAGGCCCACGACCCCGAGCAGCACCCGATTGACGACACTGAGCACCGCGCTCACCCCTTCCGTCCGGGCCGCCGGACGTGTACCGACAGCGCAGGGGCCCGGGCCAGCCCCAGACCCTTGATCGCGTCCGCGAGTGTGGCGTCCAAGTCGGCGCGTACGTCGTCCAGTTCGCGGAAGTGCGAGACCGCGCGGACGTCGGCCCTGGAGCGGCGCATCCGCACCCTTGCCGACTGCACACCGGACACCTCCATGGCCCGGTCGCGCAGCACGAGGGCGGCCGCGTCCCGGTGGAGGCCGGCGCGTACGTCGGGGTGGGTGCGCCGCATCGTCAGCACAGCACGCAGGCCGGGAGTGGCCGCGAGCAGGATCAGCCAGAGGCCGAGAGCCGCGGCGACGCCCGCGCCGACGAGCACCCAGATGTCGTCGAGGGGGCGTTCGGCCAGCTGAACGGCCAGTTCACGGCGCCAGGACATGGCCGGCCGGTCGGCGCGGACGGCGGCGATGTCGTACAGGAAGGCGCCGGCGACCAGCAGGAGCAGCAGCGCGACGAGGGCGGCCGGGACACGGCGTGCCGACCAGAAGCGGCCGCCGCTCTCTCCGCCGACGGGTTCGTAGTCCGCCGCGGAGGCGGACTGGCCGAGCCCGCCCTCGTCCGTCTTTTCCAGGACGGGCAGTTGCTGAGTGCTCTCGGACCCCTGGGCCTCGCTCATTGCGTCCTCCCCTGTGCCACGCCGGGTACCGGTACCGGATGCAGCCGCTCCACCTGTACGGCCACCTCATGTACCTCCATGCCCACCAGAGCGACTACCCGCTGTGTGACGTGCCGACGCACGGAGGCGCACTGGTGACCGACGTCGGAGGGGTAGCCGAGGTCGAGGCTGACACGGACGCGGACGGTGTCGTGGTGCACGACGACCGAGGCGTGCGGCGGAGCGGCGTCCGGGGGCAGCGCGCCCAGCGCCTCGCGCGCCGCCTGCGAGGCGATCTTCGCCACGACCCGGTCGGCGATCCGCGTGGCGCCACGTTCTCCGGGCGGTACGGCAGCCCGGGGTCTGCGGAGCTCGGCGGCCCCTGCGCTCACGGACGTCACCGCCGTCGGTCGTTACGCGAGCGGAAGAAGTCGCCGACGTCCAGGTCTCCCTCCAGGAACCGGCCGACCACGAACCCGATGGCGCCCAGCGCCGCCACCAGCAGGAAGGCGCCGAACCCGCCGAAGTATCCGGCGAAGCCCAGGGCCATTCCGGCGATCATGCCGATCACAGCCATGCTCATGGTGCGCTCCTTGGCGGTTCGGTCGCCGACGGGTCACTGAATCCGGGGTTCCTGCTCCTCTTCTTCTTCCTCCGGGAGCTTCACATCACTCACGGCGATGTTGACCTCGACGACTTCAAGCCCGGTCATCCGCTCGACGGCCGCGATCACGTTCTCGCGCACATCCCGTGCCACATCGGCGATCGACACGCCGTAGTCGACGACGATCTCCAGATCGAGCGCGGTCTGCACCTCCCCGACCTCGGCCTTCACACCCCGTGTCACGGACTTCGTCCCGCCGGGAACCCGGTCCCGCACGGCTCCGAAGGTCCGCGACAGCCCACTCCCCATGGCGTGTACGCCCATCACATCCCGGGCTGCCAGCCCGGCGATCTTCTCCACTACCCCGTCGGCGATCGTGGTCCGCCCCCGGCTCGCCGGTTCCCCGCCCCCGCGTTTGGTCGCCTTACGGGTCTGCACCGGCGGCTCGTTCTCGCCCTCCGGGGTCTGCGTCCGGTTCCGTTCCGTCATGTCGGTCATCGCCGCACGTCCCTTTCGGTCGTAGTCCCCTTCGACCACGGTAAGTGCGGTTCCGCTCTCGCGCGCCGGGGATGCGGCAGGCTGGGGCAATGACGTCCGACCGGTTGGCGCAGACAGTACGACAGCAGCTGGGGCTGGGCAGACTCGTCCCGCTGGGCGGCCCGCGCGACGGCGCGTGGATCACGGAGAAGGCGGCCGAGGCGGTACTCCAGCGCGCGGCGGAGGGGGTGCGCGGGGTACGCCTGGGCGCACTGCGGATCGCGCTCACGGATCCGGATGACGCCCAGGAGCCCGCCGTAGCGCCCCCGCCGAGCGCACTACGGCCCGGCCCGCTCCGTCTGACGGCGGACTTCGCCGCGACACCCTCGGCGCCACTGCCGACGACGGCCGCCCGCCTGCGCAGCACGCTGGCAACGGCCGCGACGAAACAGCTGGGCCTGACGGTGACGGACGTGGACCTGCGGGTGACGGCCCTGCTGGACGAGGACACAGGGCCCGCAGCCGTACGACCGCCCGAGCCGAGGGAGGCTTCGGAAGTCCGGGAGGGCGATGAAGCCCGTGTGGCCGAGGCAGCGCTCGGTGTGCCGGGGGTGACGGCCCTGACGGGCACGCTGGGGCGGGCTGTTCACATCGAGGAACGGCAGGCCGACGACACGACCCTGCCGCACCCTCACGTACGCCTGGAACTGGCGACAGCCGCGGACCACCGAGCTCTGGACGTGGCCCGAGAGGTCCGCGCGGCGGTGTCGAAGGCGCTGCGGAGCGCCCCGACGGTGGCGGTGCTGGTGACAGCTGTCACCTGACCCCGCCGTTCATTCGCCCAGCCCTGCCAGCTCCCTGAGCCGCCGAGACTGCGCAGCCCGCTCAGCGGCACACTGCTCCTCGTAGGTCCGCTCCCCGGCCCCACGCAGCAGCGCCTTCGTCTCGATCACGGCGTCCCGGGGCGCGGCCACGATCGCCGCCGCCAGATCCTGTACGGCCGCGTCCAACTGCTCACCCGGCACCGCAAGATTGGCCAGCCCTGTGCTCACGGCTTCCTCGGCCGGCACAAAGCGCCCGGTCACGCAGATCTCCAGCGCCCGTGCGTATCCGACGAGTCCCACCAAGGGATGCGTGCCGGTCAGGTCCGGCACCAAGCCCAGGCTGGTCTCGCGCATGGCGAACTGCACGTCGTCCGCGACGACGCGCAGGTCGCACGCCAGGGCAAGCTGGAACCCGGCCCCGATGGCATGCCCCTGGACGGCGGCGATGGACACGATGTCGCTCTGCCGCCACCAGGTGAAGCCCTCCTGGAACCCGGCGATGGACGCGTCCAGCTCGGCGTCGCTGCCGCGCGCGAGGTCGATGAACGACGGCTCGCCCTCGATGCCTTCGGGCGTGAACATCCGTCGATCGAGACCGGCGGAGAAGGACTTGCCCTCCCCGCGCAGCACGACCACACGCACGCTGCCCGGCAGCAACCGCCCGGCCTCGCCCAGCGCACGCCACATCGCGGGGCTCTGCGCATTGCGCTTGGCCGGGTTGGCCAGCGTCACCGTGGCGATCGCGTCGTCGACGGTGAGCAGTACGCCGTCCTTGTCGAGTACGGGACCTTCGGGACTTTGGGCAACAACGTCCTGGTCGGGCGAAGCCATGGAGCGCCTCCGATGAGTGCGGTCATCCTGGATGCCGTACCACACGGTAGGCATCGTTAAGTGACTGCACAGTAACCACCCGGCCGATCAGTCGACCGACCGGGTGGCCACCATCGAAAGCGGTGGGCCGCCCGGGCTCAGGACGATGCGGCCTTTTTGCCTCGCGTCGCCCCGCCACGCCCACGCAGCGTGACGCCCGACTCACTGAGCATCCGGTGTACGAAGCCATACGAGCGACCGGTTTCCTCGGCCAGCGCTCGGATGCTCGCACCGGAGTCGTACTTCTTCTTCAGGTCTGCCGCGAGCTTGTCGCGCGCGGCGCCGGTTACCCGGCTGCCCTTCTTCAGAGTCTCGGCCACCCGTGCCTCCTCATGGGAAGTGCGCTCTGGTCCCCTCATGATCACCCCTCCGGGCCTTGATGGCCACCCATTCGGCAAGGTCCGTAAGACAGGGTTTTGACGACAGGAGCGCATCCCCACATACGGAATCTGTGATTCCGCAGAGAACTGTCCGTACGGCCGAACGGGTTGTTCCGCGAAGTGCCTGGTCAGAGAAGCAGGACGGCCGAGCCCTTGTCGATAAAGGGCTCGGCCGGTAAATCGATGTAGGACACACCTCGGTACGAGGAGATCTCACACAGATGATGGATCAAGGATGAGCCGAATGATCCATACGCTGTGGATCACGCATTCGATCAAGCCAGGGCGACGAGATCCGCGTAGTCCGCGCCCCACAGGTCCTCGACTCCGTCCGGAAGCAGAATGATCCGCTCCGGCTGGAGCGCCTCGACCGCGCCCTCGTCGTGGGTGACGAGGACGACCGCACCCTTGTAGGTGCGCAGTGCGCCGAGGATCTCCTCGCGGCTGGCCGGGTCGAGGTTGTTGGTCGGCTCGTCGAGCAGCAGGACGTTGGCCGACGACACCACGAGGGTGGCCAGGGCGAGACGGGTCTTCTCACCGCCGGAGAGGACTCCGGCGGGCTTGTCGACGTCGTCGCCGGAGAACAGGAACGAGCCGAGCGTCTTGCGGACCTCGACCAGGTCGAGGTCCGGGTTGGCGGAGCGCATGTTCTCCAGGACCGTGCGCTCGGGGTCGAGGGTCTCGTGCTCCTGCGCGTAGTAGCCGAGCTTGAGGCCGTGGCCCTCGACGACCTCGCCGGTGTCGGGGGTCTCGACGCCGCCGAGGAGGCGCAGCAGGGTCGTCTTGCCGGCGCCGTTGAGGCCGAGGATGACGACTCGGGAGCCCTTGTCGATGGCCAGGTCGACGTCGGTGAAGATCTCCAACGAGCCGTACGACTTCGACAGTCCCTCCGCCATCAGCGGGGTCTTGCCGCAGGACGCGGGCTCGGGGAAGCGGAGCTTGGCGACCTTGTCGGAGGCGCGTACCGCTTCGAGCCCGGCGAGCAGCCGGTCGGCACGCTTGGCCATGTTCTGCGCGGCGACCGTCTTGGTGGCCTTGGCGCGCATCTTGTCGGCCTGCGAGTGCAGTGCGGCGGCCTTCTTCTCGGCGTTCTGCCGCTCGCGCTTGCGGCGCTTCTCGTCGGCCTCGCGCTGCTGCTGGTAGAGCCGCCAGCCCATGTTGTAGACGTCGATCTGGGCGCGGTTGGCGTCCAGATAGAACACCTTGTTGACGACCGTCTCGACCAGGTCGGCGTCGTGGGAGATCACGATGAAGCCGCCGCGATACGTCTTCAGGTAGTCGCGCAGCCAGACGATCGAGTCGGCGTCGAGGTGGTTCGTGGGCTCGTCGAGGAGCAGGGTGTCCGCGTCGGAGAACAGGATGCGGGCCAGCTCGATACGGCGGCGCTGACCGCCGGAGAGCGTATGGAGCGGCTGGCCGAGCACCCGGTCGGGCAGGCTCAGCGCGGCGGCGATGGTGGCGGCCTCGGCCTCGGCGGAGTAGCCGCCCTTGGTGAGGAACTCGGTCTCCTGGCGCTCGTACTGCCTGAGGGCCTTCTCCCGGGTGGCGCCCTGACCGTTGGCGATGCGCTGTTCGTTGTCGCGCATCTTGCGGATCAGTAGGTCGAGGCCGCGCGCGGAGAGGATGCGGTCGCGGGCGAGGACGTCGAGGTCGCCGGTGCGGGGGTCCTGCGGGAGGTAACCGACCTCGCCGGAGCGGGTGATGGTGCCGCCGGCGGGGTTGCCTTCACCTGCCAGGCACTTGGTGAGGGTGGTCTTGCCGGCGCCGTTACGGCCGACCAGGCCGATGCGGTCGCCCTTGGCGACACGGAAGGTGGCGGACTCGATGAGGACGCGGGCACCGGCGCGCAGCTCGATACCGGAGGCGGAAATCACGGACAGACTCCAGGGCGGAGGGGGGTTGGCGGGTGGGCGGCTGAGGACGTTCCCGCCGTCTAATGCGCGAGGAGAATGGCCATGGAGGCAATTCTAACGGGGCGGTGCAAGCGCTTTTCCGTCGTTCCGGTGTTCGGACCGCGCGCCGGGGCCTTCGTTGCCGAGGTGGGTGCGGTGCGGGGTGATCCGGCCCAGGCCGTCGACCGCGACGAGCTGGGCAGTCCAGGCGACGTCCCCACAGGGGTGCGCGATGAGCAGCGCGCTCCACCGTGACGTACGGCACGCTCAGGCTCGTGGGCGCAGCCCCTGCGCGCGGGCAGCACCCGGCGCAGGTGCCCGTCGACGATGAGGCGCAGGACGCCCGTGCCGCCGCGGGCCGGGAGCCAGTCGGCGGCGGTCGGCAGAGCCCGGTGTCAGTGGTGGGTGCAAGACTGGCAACAGGCAGCAAATCCCGGCAATTTCCGGCGGTTTTCCAGCGTGGACAAGGGAGTGATCGTCATGGCGGCCACGGGCGGCGCGAGTCCGAGCATCTACCCGACACTGCTGTACGCGGACGCGAAGGCGGCGATCCGGCAGCTCACCGAGACCTTCGGCTTCAGCGAGCTGTCGGTGTACGAGGGTGAGGACGGCGCGGTGATGCACGCGGAGCTGGCGCAGGGCAACGGCGCGATCATGCTCGGCTCGAAGGGCCGCGGCGGTGTCTTCGACGCGGCGATGAAGGACGCGGGCACGACGGGGGTGTACGTCGTCGTGGACGACGTCGACGCCCACCACCAGCGCGCCGTGGAGCACGGCGCGGAGATCCTGATGCCCCCGACGGACCAGGACTACGGCTCCCGGGACTACATGGCCCGGGACCTCGAGGGCAACATCTGGAGCTTCGGCACGTACGCCCCGGAGATAGGGGGCTGAGCCCCAGGGATGGGGGGCTGACCGGGCGCTAGTTTCCCCCGGTGTGCACCTGGAAGGCCGCCCGGCGTACGGCCTTGGCCAGGGCGGGGTCGGGGTGTGCCGCGGCGAGGGCGACGAGGACCTGGACGGTGCGGGGGTGCCCGACGGCACGCACCTCGTCGAGCAGCATGGGGACCGTCGGCTGCACCGCGGACTCCAGGTGCCGCACGAGCAGGGGGGCCTCGCCGTGGTCGGCGACGGCGGCGGCCGTGTCGACCCACAGCCAGGTGGCCTCTTCGCGGGTGAGGGCCTCATGGGCGTCCTCGGGGTCGACGCCGTCGTGCTCGGCGAGCCACAGCAGGGCGTAGGGCCTGAGCGTCGGCTCGTCGGCCACGGAGCGTACGTCGGGCTCGGCGGGGGCGCCGACGACGCGCAGCGCCTCGAAGGCGAGGCCGCGCAGCAGGGCGTCCTCGCCGCGGGCGGCGTCGAGCAGCTCGGTGACGGCGCTGCCGACGGGACGGGCGGCGAGCCAGGCGCGGTACTCGTCGCGGGCCGCCTTCGGGCGCAGCTGGGCGCAGCCGCGGAGCATGCCCTCGGCCGCCTGCTCGATGTTCCCGGCGGGGCTCTGCGCGGCGACGCAGATCTGCTCCAGCTTGACCCAGACCGCCCAGCTGCCGAGCGGGGTCAGCGTGGCCTGTCCGTCGCCGCAGGTGAGGGCTCCGACGGCGGCCAGAGCGTGCAGGGCCCAGTCGAGGAGCGGGTCGAGGGGGGCGTCGGTGGCCACTGGCGTCGGCTCGGGCTGCGGACCGTAAGGGATCTCGCAGCGCTCGGTGCGCAGTTCGGTGACCCGCTGTTCCAGGAGGTCGAGGAGCTGCTCGACCGGGACGGGGCCGGCGGAGAGCTGGAGGAAGGAGAGCACCTGGGGCATGGCCGAGACGACCTCGGCGACGGCGGCGGGCTCGTGGTCCGCGGGTTCCGGATGGGCGAGCGACCAGGCGTCGAAGAGGGCGACCCAGCCGCGCAGTACGGCGCTGTCGTCACGGTCCCAGGCGCGCAGCCGCCAGCCGGGGCGGGCGCTGTCGCCGTGCACCTCGACGAGACCGGCGAGGCGGGCGGTGTCCCAGTCGGCGCGGACCTGAGCCACGGTCAGGCTCAGGTCCCCGGCCGCCAGTTCGGCGGTCGAGTCGGACAGCGTGCCCTTGCCGTCGGGGCCCGCTCCGTCGCGGCCGGGGCGCAGTGCGGTGTCGGCCCAGTGGGCGACGCGGGCCGCGGAGGCAAGACCGGAGCGAGCCATTCTGGCCAGTTCCGCCTGGGCGGGAGTGCCCTCCGGGGGGCGCGGTGCGGGGCGGCGCGAGCGCCGCTGGTTCATCGCTCGGGGGGCGGCGGCCAGGGGTCGCGGGCGGACGAGTCGAAGCCTGGAGTCGCGCGGGATACGGGACGTCACGGGTGCAGTCTTCCGGTTGACGGTCAGAAAACCCAAACGGAATGTCACGGCGGGCGACGGGGAGGGCCAACGCACGGGGTTCTGCGAGCGGTGGAGGGCCGAGAACAGGCCAGTGATACGGCATTAAACGGAATCTGTGGGACCGGGCTGCGGGGAGGTCACATCAACGGTGTCAGAAAGCGGCGCAGCGTCTCTTCGTAGGACTCCGGGTCGGCGTTCCACATGGCTCCGTGCGGGGCTCGCTGGACCGTGTGGAGGGAGACCAGGTCGGGGCGGCCCGCGGCGAAGCGGCGGGAGAGGACCCAGGGGGCCACGGTGTCGTCGGGGCCATGGAAGATCAGGGCCGGTACCGAGAGCCGGGCGGGGTCGGCGGACTCCGCGATGCGGTCGCCGTGCACTCCGGTGCGGCCCTGCGCGGCGCGGACCGCCAGCGGCAGCAGGGCGCCCGGGGTGCGCCGGGCCGAGGCCAGGGCGCGCAGCGTCGTCTCCCAGCTGAGCACCGGGGAGTCCAGGACGAGCCCCGAGACACGGTCGCGGAGCCCCGAGTGCGCGGCGGCGCGCAGCGCCATGGTGGCGCCGGTGGACCAGCCGTGCAGGACGACCTGTTGGGCGCCGTACCGCACGGCGTAGCGGATCGCCGCGTCCAGGTCGCGCCACTCGGTCTCGCCGAGGTGGTTCAGGCCGTCCGGTGAGCGGGGGGCGCCGAGGTCGCCACGGTAGGCGAGGGCGAGCACCGGGAAGCCACGGCGGCCCAGGAACTCCATGATGTTCATGGCGTGCTCCCGGGTGGTGCCGAGGCCGTGCACCGCGATGACCCAGGTGTCCCGCGCGCCGGGCACGAACCAGGCGGGCAGGGAGCCGAGTTCGCCGGGGATGTCGATGTCGGCGTGGTCCAGGCCGAGGGCGGCGCCGGGGTTGCCGACGTACACGTTCGGGGTGAGCCACACCTTGTCGCCGGGCTCCAGGGTGCCGTGGGTGACGCGTTCCAGGCGGCGTACGACGGAGTCGGCGGAGTGGTTCGCCGCATCGAGGACGGGGCCGACGACAGCGTGTGAGGCGTCGCCGGCGAGGCCGTAGGTGCCGGGGCGCGTGGAGGCCAGGGCCCGGGTGAGCGCGATCTGGCCGGCGGCCGTCGCGTGCACGGTGAGCCGGGGTTCGCTGGGCAGGGGCCGTCCCGCGGGCGCCTTGAGCGCGGCATCGCTGGCGTACCGGCCGGCGGCCACGCTGGCTGCGCCGGCTGCCAGGGCTACGGTGACGGCCGCGGCCGCCGCTTTGACAGTGCGCACGGGTTCAGTGTCCTGGCGGAGCCGGTTGTCGGCCAGCCGAAGGACGTCATCGGGCGGGTGCGACAGGTGCGTTTTCCGGTGGTACAGGGCGTCCGGCCGGTGCAGAAGGCATCCTCACCCCCGCTGCCCGTACCCGCGCAGCTTCTCCCCCACCTCCCGCAGCTGCTCTCCCGACAGCAGGCTCGGTGACAGCCCCGGTACCGAGGACGCCGTGAGCCACAGGCGGCACATCCACTCGAGCTGGGCCGTGCGGTCGTAGGCCTGGTCGAGGGTGCTGCCGTAGGCCGTCGTGCCGTGGTTCTGGAGGAGGCAGGCGGAGCGGTCGGTCAGTGCGTGGAGCATGTTCTCGGCCAACTCGTCGGTGCCGTACGTCGCATATGGGGCGACTCGGACGGGTCCGCCGAGCGCCGCGGCCATGTAGTGGATCAGCGGGAGCTCGGCGACGAGGGTGGAGACGGCCGTGGCGTGGACCGCGTGGGTGTGGACGACGGCGCGGGCGTCGGTCGTGCGGTAGACGGCGAGATGCATGGGCAGCTCACTGGTCGGGACGAGGGTGCCGAGCACCTGCCGGCCGTCGAGGTCGACGCCGGTCACGTCGCCCGGCGCGAGACGGTCGTAGGGGACGCCCGACGGCGTGACCAGGACCGTGTCCCCGACGCGTACGGAGACATTGCCGGACGTGCCGACGACGAGTCCGTCGGACACGGTCCTGCGGGCCGCGGTGACCAGAGCCTCCCAGGCGTCCGCCTCCTCCTCGAGCACATCCCTCCCCCACGGCTCCCCCACAACCTGTACTTCCTCCCGCGCACCCCGCTGATCCCGCCGCTGCTCAGCCATGCCGCGATCCTGCCAGGCGCGGCGTCAACCCGCCGTCGGGCGGGGGCACTTTAGGGCAGGAGACGGACGCCCGGAAGAGTGCATACAGGCACAGATGCCCCTCGCTCCGGGCTTGGCCGGAGATCGATGAGCGTTCAAGGATCTTCCAGTAGCCTCTGGGGGATTTGTCGTGCACGTCGCCATTCCGGGGGGAAATATGGCTCGTGATCGCAAACCGTTCCGTCGTCGCACCCACGTCATAGCGGCATCCATGACGGCGCTCGCCGTCGGGGGGATCGCCCTCACCGAGGTTCCGGCCTTCGCCGCGAGCAAGCCGAAGGGACACGACGTCTCGTCGCACCAGAAGAACGTCAACTGGAAGAGCGCGGCGAACAAAGGCGCCAAGTTCGTCTACGTCAAGGCGACCGAGTCCCACACCTACCGCAACCCCTACTACAGCCAGCAGTACAACGGCTCGCGCAACGCGGGCCTGGTCCGCGGGGCCTACCACTTCGCGCTGCCCAACAAGTCGTCGGGCAAGACCCAGGCCGCCTACTTCATACGCAACGGCGGAGCCTGGCGGGCGGACGGCTGGACTCTGCCGCCCGCGCTCGACATCGAGTACAACCCGTACGACAAGAAGCACAGTTGCTACAAGATGAGCAATTCCAGGATGGTCGCCTGGATCAAGGCGTTCAGCAACGAGGTGAAGCGGCTCACCGGACGCCGCCCGGTGATCTACACGACCGCGCACTGGTGGAACAAGTGCACCGGCAGCAGCCGGGCCTTCGCCTCGAACCATGCGCTGTGGGTCGCCCGCTACAACTCGTCGACGGCGGGAACGCTGCCGGCGGGCTGGGGGGTCTGGACCTTCTGGCAGTACGACAACAGCGGCAGTCTGCCCGGCGACCAGAATCTCTTCAACGGATCCCAGTCTCAACTGAAGAAGTTTGCCCGAGGCTCCTAACCCTTGGGGCATCTGGGCCGCGCGGACCCCAAGGGGCGACAACACCCCTTCCGGACACCGTGCGGCCCTGCTCAGTTCATCTTCCGTTCATTCAGGTTACCTACGTTCAACCGGCCAACGACCTCGAACGATTGCCTGGGTAAATGGAAAGCTTCTCGCTGATCCTCGCGATTGTGGTGATCACCGCACTCGCGTTCGATTTCACGAACGGTTTCCACGACACCGCCAACGCGATGGCCACGACCATCTCGACCGGTGCGCTCAGACCCAAGGTCGCGGTGGCCATGTCCGCCGTCCTCAATCTCGTCGGCGCCTTCCTCTCGGTGGAGGTCGCCAACACCATCTCCAAGGGGCTCGTCGACGAGACCGGTATTCGTCCCGAGGTCATCTTCGCCGCCCTGGTCGGCGCGATTCTCTGGAACCTGCTGACCTGGCTGGTCGGGCTCCCTTCCAGTTCCTCGCACGCCCTCATGGGCGGTCTGATCGGCGCCACCATCGCCTCGGCCGGCGTCGGCGCGGTCCACGGCGACGCGCTCGTCACCAAGGTGCTGATCCCGGCGATCGCCGCCCCTATCGTCGCCGGTGTCGCCGCGTTGCTCGCCACGCGCCTGTCGTACTCCCTCGGCAGGAAGGCCGACGGCAAGGCGGCCGCGAAGGGCTACCGGGCCGGCCAGATCGCCTCCGCCGGTCTGGTCTCGCTGGCCCACGGCACCAACGACGCGCAGAAGACGATGGGCATCATCACCCTCGCCCTGGTCACCGGCGGCGCCATCGCCCCCGGCTCGAACCCTCCCACCTGGGTGATCCTCTCCGCGGGCCTGGCCATCGCACTCGGCACCTACCTCGGCGGCTGGCGCATCATCCGCACCATGGGCAAGGGCCTGACCGACCTCCAGCCGCAGCAGGGCTTCGCCGCCCAGACCAGCGCGGCCACGGTCATCCTGGCCTCCTCCCACATCGGCTTCTCCCTCTCCACCACGCACTCCGTCTCCGGCGCGGTGATGGGCGCGGGCCTCGGCCGCAAGGGCGGGGTCGTCCGCTGGTCCACGGCCACCCGGATGTTCGTCGCCTGGGGGCTGACGCTGCCGGCGGCGGCCCTGGTCGGCGCCGTCGCGGAATGGGTGACCGGTTTCGGCAGCTGGGGCACCGCCCTGGTCGCGGTCTTCCTGATCGCCTCCAGCGCCGCGATCTGGCAGCGCTCCCGTCGTGAGGTCGTCGACCACACGAACGTCAACGACGCGGCGGAGGAGCCGGCCAGCGTGGTGACGACGGCGATCGCCGCGGTGACCCCGCCGCCCGCGGGCACGGTGGCCGAGGAGCTGGCGGCCACGATCCCCGCCCCGTCCACGGAGCCGGCGTCTTCGCAGGCCACGGTCTGACCCCCACCCAGTACTCGAGGAAGCAGCAACATGAAGATCGACTGGGCGGCTCTGGGCTCCGTCTTCGGCGTCAGCCTCGTGGTCACCGTGGCCCTCGTGGCCCTGTTCACCCTCGGCGTCGCGGGCCTGTCCCGGCGCGAACGCGCCACGGCGCAGGGCGACTCCGCGGCGCTCGCGGTCACCGCCGCGTACACCTGCTTCGCCGCGTGCGCGGCGGCGGTGGCCTACGGGATCTATCTGATCGTCGCGTGACACACGGCGCGTGAAAGCACCCGGGGTGCGGGACGGATCACCGTCCCGCACCTCACGTGTGTGGGCCTCAGCACACTCCCCCGTCGCAGGTCAACGGCAAGTTGACGGCCCTTCCAACCCCATGGTGGACTGCCGGAGCCATGTACGGCGGCAGAAGAGGAAGCCGGTGTGAATCCGGCGCGGTCCCGCCACTGTCACCGGGGTAGCAATCCCCGGGAGCCAGGAACTCTCACCGCCGGTCCAGTCGAACCAGGGCGTGGACACCCTGAGTGAGGACAAATCGCGATGCTCGGCTGCCGTTCGAGGTGCAGTACCAGGTCTCTGCCTGACCCCGTGGCCGGCTGAGCCGCATGCGTGCCGATCGCGTCTTCGCGTACGGCGCCGCCGCCGGACTCATCGGTGACCTGCTGCTCGGCGATCCGCGCCGCGGGCATCCGGTCGCCGCGTTCGGGCGGGCCGCCGGCGCCGTGGAACGGGTGCTGTGGCGCGACCATCGCGGGTGGGGCGCGCTGCACACCGCCGTGTGTGCCGGTGGCGCCGTCGCACTCGGCGCCGTCGCCTCCCGGATCGTACGGTCCTCCCCTGCCGCCTCCATCGCCCTGACCGGCGTCGCCACCTGGGCAGTCGTCGGCGGGACTTCGCTCGCTCGTGAGGCGCGGGGTATCGGGCGGGCCCTGGAGGCGGGGGACGTCGACGGGGCGCGGGCCCGGCTGCCGCATCTGTGCGGGCGGGATCCGCAGGCGCTGGACGCCGACGGGATCGCGCGGGCGGTGGTGGAGTCCGTCGCCGAGAACACCTCCGATGCCGTCGTCGGAGCGCTCGTGTGGGGCGCCGTCGGCGGTGTGCCGGGGCTGCTCGGGTTCCGGGCCGTGAACACGCTGGACGCCATGGTCGGGCACAAGTCGCCCAAGTACCGGCGCTACGGCTGGGCTTCGGCCCGCCTCGACGACCTCGCCGGCTGGCCGGGGGCGCGACTCACCGCCGTACTCGCCGCCGTGACCGGTGACGAGCCGCGGGGGGCCGTACGGGCCTGGCGTGCCGATGCCGCGCAGCATCCGAGCCCCAACGCCGGGCCTGTGGAGGCCTCGTTCGCGGGGGCGCTCGGCGTGCGGCTGGGCGGGACCTTGTCGTACGGCGGACGGGTCGAGCACCGGCCGGTGCTGAACCGAGAAGGTCGCGCCGTCGCCGTACCCGACGTCGAACGGGCCGTACGGCTCTCCCGGCGCGTCGGTCTGCTCGCGCTCGGCGCCTGTGTCGCCGTGCGCCTCGTCGTGAAGGGACGTGCCTCATGAACGGCGGTCTGCTCGTCGCCGGCACCACCTCCGACGCCGGTAAGAGTGTCGTCACCGCCGGGATCTGCCGCTGGCTCGTGCGACAGGGCGTCAAGGTCGCGCCCTTCAAGGCGCAGAACATGTCCCTGAACTCGTTCGTCACCAAGGAGGGCGCGGAGATCGGGCGGGCGCAGGCCATGCAGGCGCAGGCCTGTCGCGTCGAACCCAACGTGCTGATGAATCCCGTGCTGCTCAAGCCCGGGGGCGAGCAGAGCAGTCAGGTCGTGCTCATGGGGAAGCCCGTGGGTGAGTTGAGTGCACGCGGCTATCACGGTGGGCGGCAGGAGCGGCTGCTGGGGACCGTGCTCGACTGTCTTGCCGAGTTGCGGGGCACGTATGACGCGGTGATCTGTGAGGGGGCCGGCAGTCCGGCCGAGATCAATCTGCGGCGCACCGACATCGTCAACATGGGGATCGCCCGCAATGCCGGGCTGCCCGTGCTCGTGGTCGGGGACATCGACCGTGGCGGGGTCTTCGCTTCGTTCTTCGGGACCGTCGCCCTGTTGTCCCCCGAGGATCAGCGGCACGTCGCCGGGTTCCTCGTCAACAAGTTCCGCGGGGACGTCAGCCTCCTGGAACCGGGGCTCGACATGCTCCACGGGCTCACCGGGCGGCGGACCTACGGCGTCCTGCCCTTCCAGCACGGCCTCGGCATCGATGAGGAGGACGGGCTGCGGGTCTCGCTGCGGGGGACCGTGCGGGAGTCGAACGTCGCCCCGCCCGTCGGCGAGGACGTGCTGCGGGTCGCCGTCTGCGCCGTCCCGCTCATGTCCAACTTCACGGACGTCGACGCCCTCGCCGCCGAGCCGGGTGTCGTGGTGCGGTTCGTGGACCGGCCCGAGGAGCTCTCGGACGCCGACCTCGTCGTCATTCCGGGGACCAGGGGGACCGTCCGCGCCCTGGAGTGGCTGCATGAGCGCGGTCTCGCGGACGCCCTTGTCCGCAGGGCCGCCGACCACCGGCCCGTCCTCGGTATCTGCGGCGGCTTCCAGGTCCTCGGCGAGCACATCGAGGACGACGTCGAGAGCCGCCGGGGACAGGTGGACGGGCTCGGGATCCTGCCCGTGCGGGTGCGGTTCGCCCGTGAGAAGACCCTGACCCGGCCCCTCGGTGAGGCCCTCGGCGAGCCGGTCGAAGGGTACGAGATCCACCACGGAGTCGCCGAAGTCGTCGGCGGAGAACCCTTCTTGGATGGCTGCCGGGTCGGTCAGACCTACGGCACGCACTGGCACGGCTCGTTGGAGTCGGACGGCTTCCGGCGGGCGTTTCTGCGTGAGGTGGCGGCCGCCGCGGGCCGTCGTTTCGTACCGGCCGCCGACACGTCGTTCGCCGCGCTGCGCGAGGAGCAGCTCGACCGGCTCGGCGATCTGATCGAACAGCACGCGGACACGGACGCGCTCTGGCGGCTCATCGAGTCGGGCGCGCCACAAGGACTGCCTTTCATTCCACCGGGAGCGCCCGCATGAGCACAGTGTTGTTGTTGTCGACCGCCGACACGGATCTGCTGGCGGCCCGGGCCGCTTCCGGTGCCGACTACCGGATCGGCAACCCGACCCGGGTGGATGTGGCGGAGGAGCTGCCCGCACTCGTCGAGGGCGCGGACATCGCCGTCGTACGGCTGCTGGGCGGCAAGCGGGCCTGGGAGGACGGGCTCGCCGCGCTCCGGGCGTCCGGCATCCCGACCGTGCTGCTCGGCGGGGAGACGGTTCCCGACGCGGAGCTGATGGCCGAGTCGTCCGTGCCCGCCGGTGTGGTCGCGGAGGCGCTGCGCTATCTCGTCGAGGGCGGCCCGGAGAACCTGACCGAGCTGGCCCGCTTCCTCTCCGACACCGTGCTGCTGACGGGCGAGGGCTTCGAGGGGCCGCGGGAGATGGCGGAGTACGGCGTCCACGGCGACCCCGTACTGGACACGGAGCGTCCGACCGTCGCCGTGCTCTTCTACCGCGCCCACGAACTGAGCGGCAACACCGCCTTCGTGGACACTCTGTGCGACGCGATCGAGGCCCGGGGCGCCAACGCCCTTGCCGTGTACTGCGGTTCGCTGCGCAGCGCCGGGTCGGGCGTGTACGAGCTGATCAGCGGGGCGGACGCGCTGGTCACCACCGTCCTCGCCGCCGGCGGCACACACGCTTCGGAGGCGTCCGCGGGCGGCGACGAAGACGCCTGGGACGTGGGCGCCCTCAACATCCTCAACATCCCTGTCCTGCAAGGGCTTTGCCTGACCTCGTCCAAGGCGGCCTGGGACGCGTCCGATGCCGCCCTGTCCCCCATGGACGCGGCGATGCAGGTCGCGATCCCGGAGTTCGACGGACGCCTCATCACGGTCCCGTTCTCCTTCAAGGAGCAGGGTCCGGACGATGTGCCGGTGTACGTCGCCGACCCCGAGCGGGCCGCGCGGGTCGCCGGAATCGCCGTGCGCCACGCCCGGTTGAAGCACAAGCCGAACGCGGAGAAGAAGCTCGCGCTCGTCTTCACCGCCTATCCGACCAAGCACTCCCGGGTCGGCAACGCGGTCGGGCTCGACACCCCCGCTTCGGCGGTACGGGTCCTCGACGCGCTGCGGGACACCGGGTACTCCCTGACCGAATACCCGGACAACGGCGACGAGTTGATCCACCGGCTCATCGCGGCCGGCGGCCACGACGTCGAGTGGCTCACGGAGGAGCAGTTGGCCTCCGCGCCCGCGCGGGTGCCGCTGGCCGACTACCGGGCGTGGTTCGACAAGCTCGACCCCGACCTCAAGGACGCCATGCTGGAGGCGTGGGGCGAGCCGCCGGGCAGCCTGTACGTGGACGGCGACGACATCGTCCTCGCCTCCCTCCAGTTCGGGAACGTCGTCGTGATGATCCAGCCGCCGCGCGGCTTCGGCGAGAATCCGATCGCGATCTACCACGACCCCGACATGCCGCCGTCGCACCACTACATGGCGGCGTACCGCTGGCTGGAGGCTGCAACATCGGAGGGGGGCTTCGGCGCGGACGCCATCGTGCACATGGGCAAGCACGGCACGATGGAATGGCTGCCGGGCAAGGGACTCGGGCTCAGCGGAGGCTGTGCGCCGGACGCCGTACTCGGTGAACTCCCGCTGATCTACCCGTTCATCGTCAACGACCCCGGCGAGGGCACCCAGGCCAAGCGGCGCGGGCACGCCACCGTCGTCGACCATCTCGTGCCGCCGATGGCACGCGCCGACACCTACGGCGACCTGGCCAAGCTGGAGCAGCTGCTCGACGAGTACGCGCTCGTCTCCGACCTGGACCCGACGAAGGCCCCGGCCGTGAGGGCGCAGATCTGGACGCTGGTCAAGGCGGCCGAGCTCCACCACGACCTGCATGTGGACGACCAGCCGGACGACGACGCGTTCGACGAGTTCGTCATGCACATCGACGGCTATCTGTGCGAGATCAAGGACGTGCAGATCCGCGACGGGCTGCACATTCTCGGCGGCGCGCCGGCCGACGAACCGCGCGTGAATCTCGTGCTCGCCGTGCTGCGTGCCTCGCAGGTGTGGGGCGGTCAGGCGAACGCGCTGCCGGGGCTGCGGGCTTCGCTCGCTCAGCACTTCGGTCTCGTCGAGAAGGAGTTGCTCGCCGAGCCGGGTGCGCCGGTGAAGCTTCCGGTCGAGCTGACGGACCTCGTCGAGGGGCCGTCACGTTCGGCCGCCGACGCGATCGACCTGCTGGAGCAGCTGTGCCGCCGGGTCGCGGAGGGGATGGAGGAGCGCAACTGGGCGGTCGCGGAAAGCCGTTCCCTGGTCCGTGACGTCCTCGGCACCGAACTCCCCGACGCCGTCGCCGTGTTGGAGTTCGCATGCCGTGAGGTCGTCCCCCGGCTGGCGAGGACCACCGACGAGATCGGGCACATCCTCAAGGCCCTCGACGGCGGTTACGTCCCCGCGGGCCCCTCCGGCTCCCCCACCCGCGGTCTCGTCAACGTCCTGCCGACCGGCCGCAACTTCTACTCCGTCGACCCCAAGGCCATCCCGTCCAGGCTGAGTTGGGAGGTCGGGCAGTCCCTCGCCGACTCGCTGGTGCAGCGGTATCTCCAGGACACCGGCGAGTACCCGAAGTCCGTGGGCCTCACCGTCTGGGGTACGTCCGCCATGCGCACCCAGGGCGACGACATCGCCGAGATCCTCGCGCTGCTCGGCTGCCGCCCGGTGTGGGACGACGCCTCACGCCGCGTGACCGGCTTCGAGATCGTGCCCCTGACGGAGCTCGGCCGGCCCCGCATCGACGTCACGGTCCGTATCTCCGGCTTCTTCCGGGACGCGTTCCCGCACGTGGTCGGGCTGATCGACGACGCCGTCCGCAAGGTCGCCGAGCTGGACGAGCCCGCAGACCGGAACTATGTGAAGGCCCACGCCGACGCGGACACCGCCGAGCACGGCGACCGACGGCGCGCGACGGCCCGTATCTTCGGCTCGAAGCCGGGCGCGTACGGCGCCGGGCTGCTCCCGCTGATCGACGCGCGCAACTGGCGCTCCGACGCCGACCTCGCCGAGGTGTACGCGGTCTGGGGCGGCTACGCCTACGGGCGCGGGCTGGACGGGCGGGCGGCGCGCGGGGACATGGAGACGGCGTTCAAGCGGATCGCCGTAGCCGCCAAGAACGTCGACACCCGCGAGCACGATCTCGTCGACGCCGACGACTACTTCCAGTACCACGGCGGCATGGTCGCCATGGTCAGGCATCTGACCGGCGCCTCCCCCGAGGCGTACGTCGGTGACAGCGCCACCCCCGACCAGGTCAAGACCCGCACCCTCGGCGAGGAGACCCACCGCGTCTTCCGCGCCCGCGTCGTCAACCCGCGCTGGATGGCGGCGATGCGGCGGCACGGCTACAAGGGCGCCTTCGAGATGGCGGCGACCGTCGACTATCTCTTCGGCTACGACGCGACGGCCGGGGTCGTGGACGACTGGATGTACGAGAAGCTGAGCGCGGAGTACGTCTTCGACCCGGAGAACCGGGACTTCATGAAGAAGTCCAACCCCTGGGCGCTGCGCGGCATCACCGAGCGGCTGCTCGAAGCCGCCGACCGTGGACTGTGGGCCGAGCCCGACGCGGACACCCTCGAACGGCTGCGCGCCACCTACCTGGAGCTCGAAGGCGATCTGGAGGGCGACGACCAGTGAGTACTCCCTTTCCTTTCACGGCGGTCGTCGGCCAGGACGATCTGCGGCTCGCGCTGCTGCTGAACGCCGTGTCGCCGGCGGTGGGCGGCGTGCTGGTGCGCGGCGAGAAGGGCACCGCCAAGTCGACGGCCGTACGGGCGCTTTCGGTGCTGCTGCCGGAGGTGGACGTGGTCGCCGGATGCCGTTTCTCCTGCGCCCCCGGCGCGCCCGACCCGGCCTGTCCGGACGGCCCGCACGAAGCCGGTGCCGGGGTGCAACGCCCCGCCCGCATGGTCGAGTTGCCTGTCGGCGCCTCCGAGGACCGGCTTGTCGGCGCCCTCGACATCGAGCGGGCGCTCGCCGAGGGCGTCAAGGCCTTCGAGCCCGGCCTGCTCGCCGACGCACACCGCGGAATCCTCTACGTCGACGAGGTCAACCTCCTCCACGACCACCTCGTCGACCTGCTCCTGGACGCGGCCGCGATGGGCGCGTCGTACGTGGAGCGCGAAGGGGTGTCGGTCCGCCACGCCGCCCGTTTCCTGCTCGTCGGGACCATGAACCCCGAAGAGGGCGAGCTGCGGCCGCAGTTGCTCGACCGGTTCGGTCTTACCGTCGAGGTCGCGGCGTCACGGGAGCCGGACCAGCGGGTGGAGGTCGTACGGCGACGGCTCGCCTACGACGACGATCCCGCCTCCTTCACCGCCCGCTGGGCCGACGAGGAGGCCGCCGTACGGGCGCGGATCGTGGCGGCGCGGAAGCTGTTGCCGTCCGTGCAACTCGGCGACGGTGCGCTGCGGCAGATCGCGGCGACCTGCGCGGCCTTCGAGGTGGACGGAATGCGCGCCGACATCGTGATGGCCCGGACGGCCACCGCGCTCGCCGCCTGGGCCGGGCGGACCGAGGTGCTGGCGGAGGACGTACGGCAGGCCGCGCTGCTCGCGCTGCCGCACCGGCGGCGGCGGAATCCCTTTGACGCGCCGGGACTTGACGAGGACAAGCTCGACGAGACGCTGGAGGAGTTCTCCGGCGACGACGACCCGGACCCCGACCCCGACGACGGCGGACCGGGCGGGGGCGGCGGGCAGCCGCCCGAGGACGACGGTCCGCAGGGCGGCGGTGACACGGGCGCCCGGCCCGAGGCCGGTGAGGATGGCGAGCCGCAGCCCTCGGGCCCCGGGGAGCAGTCCGCCGTACGGGCCGCGGAACCGTTTCGTACGAAGGTGCTGAGCGTCCCCGGCATCGGGGAGGGTGCCGCCGGGCGGCGTTCGCGGGCGCGGACCGAGCACGGGCGGACGACGGGGTCGCGGCGGCCCCGAGGGGCGTTGACCAAGCTGCACCTGGCGGCGACCGTGCAGGCGGCCGCCCCGCATCAGCGGGCCCGTGGGCGGGTCGGGCGTGGGCTCGTCGTACGGCGGGACGATCTGCGGCAGGCGACCCGGGAAGGGCGCGAGGGCAATCTCGTGCTGTTCGTCGTCGACGCGTCCGGGTCGATGGCGGCCCGGCAGCGGATGAGCGCCGTTAAGGGGGCCGTGCTGTCGCTGCTGCTCGATGCCTATCAGCGGCGGGACAAGGTGGGGTTGGTGATCTTCCGCGGGTCCGCCGCCGATGTGGCGTTGCCGCCGACGTCCTCTGTGGATGCCGCGGCCGCTCGGCTGGAGTCCCTGCCGACCGGTGGGCGGACGCCGCTGGCCGCCGGGTTGCTGAAGGCGCATGACGTGCTGCGGGTGGAGCGGCTCAGGGATCCCGCTCGGCGCGCGCTGGTCGTCCTGGTGACGGACGGGCGGGCCACCGGTGGGCCCGAGCCCGTTGCGCTGGCCGGGCGGGCGGCCCGGTTGTTCGCTGCCGACGGGGTCGCGTCCGTTGTGGTCGACTGCGAGGCCGGGCCCGTGCGGCTGGGGCTCGCCGGGCAGCTCGCGGGTGAGCTGGGGGGTACGGCCGTGACGCTGGACGAGCTGCGGGCGGACTCCATCGCCGGGCTCGTGAAGGACGTACAGAGGAGGGCCGCGTAATGCCTCAGGGACAGCCGAGTGTGGTGCCGGACGACGGACTGACGACCCGGCAGCGCCGTAACCGTCCTCTTGTCGTCGTGCACACGGGAGTGGGGAAGGGCAAGTCCACCGCGGCGTTCGGGCTGGCGCTCAGGGCCTGGAACCAGGGCTGGCCCGTCGGGGTGTTCCAGTTCGTCAAGTCGGCCAAGTGGAAGGTCGGCGAGGAGCGGGCGCTGCGGGTGCTCGGGGACTCCGGGGAGGGCGGGTCCGTCGCCTGGCACAAGATGGGCGAGGGGTGGTCCTGGGTCCAGCGGGACTCCCAGATGGACAACGAGGAGAAGGCCCGCGAGGGCTGGGAGCAGGTCAAGCGGGATCTGGCCGCCGAGACGTACCAGCTGTATGTGCTGGACGAGTTCGCCTATCCGATGCACTGGGGGTGGGTCGACGTCGATGAGGTCGTGGCCGTGCTGCGGGACCGGCCGGGGAACCAGCATGTCGTGATCACCGGGCGGAACGCGCCCGAGAAGCTGGTCGACTTCGCCGATCTCGTGACCGACATGTCCAAGGTCAAGCATCCGATGGACGCCGGGCAGAAGGGCCAGAGAGGCATCGAGTGGTGACGTCCGTTCCCCGGTTGGTCATCGCCGCGCCCTCGTCCGGCAGCGGCAAGACCACCGTTGCCACGGGCTTGATGGCCGCGTTCGCCGCGCGGGGGCTTGCCGTGTCTCCGCACAAGGTGGGGCCGGACTACATCGATCCCGGGTATCACGCGCTCGCCACCAGGCGGGTGGGGCGGAATCTCGATGCGTACATGTGCGGGCCGGAGTTGATCGGGCCGTTGTTCGCGCAGGGGGCGCACGGGTGTGACATCGCCGTGGTCGAGGGTGTGATGGGGATGTACGACGGGGCCGCGGGGGAGGGTGAACTGGCGTCTACGGCTCAGGTCGCGAAGCTGTTGCGGGCGCCGGTGGTGCTGGTCGTCGACGCGTCGTCGCAGTCGCGGTCCGTGGCGGCGTTGGTGCACGGGTTCGTGTCGTGGGATCCGGAGGTGCGGGTCGGGGGCGTGATCCTGAACAAGGTCGCGTCGGATCGGCATGAGGGGTTGTTGCGGGAGGCGTTGGAGTCGGTGGGGGTGCCGGTGTTGGGTGCGTTGCGGCGGGCCCCGCAGGTGGACACGCCGTCCCGGCACCTCGGACTGGTTCCGGTCGCGGAGCGGCGGGCGGAGGCGGTGGATGCCGTGGCGGCGATGGCCGCGCAGGTCTCCGACGGTTGCGACCTGGGTGCGCTGGTGGCGCTGGCGCGGAGTGCGGGTGCGTTGTCGTGTGCGGCTTGGGATGCGGCTGAGGTCCTTGCCTCGCCCACCCACGACCACCCGACTCGGTCGGCTGAGAAGCGAGGGCCCGTCGTCGCAGTCGCCGGCGGAGAAGCGTTCACCTTCTCCTACGCCGAGCACACCGAACTCCTCACCGCCGCCGGTGCCGAAGTCGTCACGTTCGACCCCCTGCGGGATGAGCAACTCCCGGACGGGACACGCGGGTTGGTGATCGGGGGCGGTTTCCCCGAGGTGTATGCCGAGCAGCTGTCCGCCAACGAACCGCTGCGTAAAACCGTCGCCGCCCTCGCGGAGACCGGCGCTCCCGTCGCCGCCGAATGTGCCGGGCTGCTGTATCTGTGCCGGGAGCTGGACGGGCGGCCGATGTGCGGGGTGCTGGACGCGACGGCCCGGATGAGTGAGCGGCTCAGCCTCGGGTATCGGGACGCGGTGGCCGTGAGCGACAGTGTGCTCGCTGTGGCCGGGACGCGGATGCGGGGGCACGAGTTTCATCGGACGGTCGTCGAGCCGGGCTCGGGGGCGGCTCCCGCCTGGGGGGTTCGCTCCCCTCACCGGCGGGTCGAAGGTTTTGTACAACAGGGTGTGCACGCGAGTTATCTGCACACGCACTGGGCGTCCGAGCCCGGTGTGGCCCGTCGGTTCGTGGAGAGGTGCCGGACGTCATGAGCAGCAGCAGGTTGATCGGAGTCGGGGTGGGCCCCGGCGATCCGGAGCTGGTGACCGTCAAGGGCGTCAATGCTCTGCGTGCCGCCGATGTCGTCGTCGTGCCCGTGATGGATACGGGCGAGCGGGGGCGGGCCGAGGCCACCGTGTTGCACTACGTGCCCGAGGAGAAGGTCGTACGGGTCGTCTTCGCACTGAACGAGCGGAGTGACCGGGGGCGGCGGGAGGCCGCCTGGGACGCTGCCGGGGAGCGGGTTGCGCAACTCCTCGGGACACACGGGGCCGTTGCCTTCGCGACCATCGGCGATCCCAACGTCTATTCGACGTTCACCTATCTCGCGCAGACCATCGGCGAGTTGGTGCCCGGAACGGTCGTGGAGACCGTGCCCGGCATCACCGCCATGCAGGATCTCGCCGCGCGGTCGGGGGCCGTGCTCACCGAGGGGACCGAGCCGCTCACGCTCGTGCCGGTGACCGCCGGGGCCGCGGTGCTCAAGGACGCGCTGGCCGGGCCGGGGACCGTTGTCGCCTACAAGTTCGGGCGGCAGGCCGGGGAGGTCGCCGAGGCGCTCAGGGAGACCGGGCGGCTCGACGACGCCGTGTGGGGGTCGGCGCTCGGGCTGCCGGAGGAGTCGGTGCGGCCTGCCGCGGAGCTCGACGGTTCGCCCCTCCCCTATCTGTCGACGCTCATCGCGCCCGCGCGACGCGACGGCGGGCGGGGCGGCAAGCTGTGAACGGCCGCGGTGCGGGCGGCTCAGCCGGAGATGCCCACCACCAGCCAGATGAAGGCCGCTCCGGCGATCGTGCACAGCAGCGTCGAGCGGGCGGGACGCGCATGGTGGGCCTCGGGGAGGATCTCGGACGCGGCGAGGTAGAGCAGTGCGCCGCCGAAGAGGCCGAGGTAGTAGCCGAGCAGTTCCTCCGGGATGGTGAACAGAAGCGTCGAGGCCGCGCCGAGGACGGGGGCCGCGGCGTCCGCCACCAGCATGGCGATCGCCCGGCGGCGGGCGTTCCCGTACAGGCGGGTAATCGTGTACGTGTTGAAGCCGTCCGCGAAGTCGTGTGCGATGACGGCGAGGGCGACCGCCACGCCCATGTCCCCGCCGACCTGGAACGCGGCACCGATCGCGACGCCGTCCATGGCGCTGTGCCCCACCATCGCGGCCCCCGCCGACATGCCCACCTCGGGGGTACGGCCCGCTCCTCGTGCGGCCAGCAGCCGTTGCACCAGGTGGGCGAGGAGGAAACCGGCCACGAAAAGCACCAGGGCCGCGGGTACGCCGAAGACGTCCGTGTCCGCCGCCTCCAGCGCCTCCGGCAGCAGGTCCAGGCCGACCACGCCCAGCATCAGGCCGCCGGTCAGGCCCAGGACCAGATGACGGCGGTCGGTCACGCGCTGTGCCGTCCAGCCGCCGGCCAGCGTCATCAGGAACGCGCCGAGCGCGACGAAGACCGCCATAGGGCCTTGCTATCGGATCACTGTGCGTGCGCGCATGTCCGGCACTCCCGTACGCACTGACTTTTCGCCCGACTTCGTAGGACCGCCGAATTCGCAAGACCGCTTTGCAGCTTGTAGGACCGCTTTGCTTGTACGAGAGGACCGATTCCCCATGGCCGATGCCACCGCCGGCAAGGTGACCTTCGTCGGTGCCGGCCCCGGCGCCGCCGATCTGCTGACGTTCCGTGCCGCGCGCGCCATCGCCGAGGCCGATGTCGTGATCTGGGCGGCCAGCCTGGTCCAGGAGGAGGTCCTCCAGCATGCGCGTGAGGACGCGGAGATCCTCGACTCGGCGACGATGTCCCTGGAGGACGTGGTGGCCGTCTACGAGCGGGCCCGTCACGAGAACCTCAGAGTGGCCCGTATCCACTCCGGCGACCCCGCTCTCTGGGGCGGCACACAGGAGCAGGTCGACCGCTGTGCCTCGCTCGGTATCGCCACCGAGATCGTGCCCGGTGTCTCCGCCTTCTCCGCCGTGGCCGCGCTCGCCCAACGGGAGCTGACGATCCCCGAGGTCGCGCAGTCCGTCGTGCTCACCCGGCTCGGCGGCGGCAAGACGCCCATGCCGCCCGGCGAGGAGGTCCGCGAGTTCGCCAAGCACGGCACGACCATGGCGATCTTCCTGTCGGCCGCCCGCAGCGGGCAGCTCGTACGGGAGTTGCTGGAGGGCGGCTATCCGACGACCACGCCGGTCGTGGTGGCCTACCAGGCGACCTGGCCCGAGGAGCTGGTCGTGCGCTGCACGATCGAGACCCTGGAGGAGACCGTCAAGGAGCACAAGCTCTGGAAGCACACCCTCTTCCTCGTCGGCCCCGCCCTCGACGCCCAGGGCACCCGCTCGCACCTGTACCACCCCGGCCACTTCCACGGTTACCGCAAGGCCGACCCCGAGGCCCGCAAGGCGCTGCGCGAGCGAGGGGCGAGTACATGATCACGGTCGTCGGTACGGGGACGGGGGCGCCGCCTGCCGAGGATGTCCTCGGCGCCGCGGAGCTGGTGGTCGGCGGGCAGCGCCATCTGGACGCCGTACCGCTGCCGTCGGGAGCCGAGCGGGTCGTGCTCGGTCCGCTGGCGCCCGCGCTCGACCGGATCGAGGCGTACGTCGGCAAGCAGGCGCCGGTCGTCGTACTGGCCTCCGGTGACCCCGGGTTCTTCGGAATCGTCCGGGTGCTCGCCGAGCGCTTCGGTGCCGGGCTGCTCGACATCCGGCCCGGTGTGTCCTCCGTCGCCGCCGCCTTCGCGCGGGCCCGGCTGACGTGGGACGACGCGGTGGTGGTGAGCGCGCACGGGCGGGAGCTGCGGACGGCGGTCAATGTCTGCCGGGCGCAGGCGAAGGTCGCGGTGCTGACGGGTCCTGGGTCCGGTCCGGCCGAACTGGGGGCCGCCCTGGTGCACAGCGAGCGCGTCCTCGTCGTCGCGTCCGCGCTGGGCGACCCCGCGCGTGAGCGGGTGGAGCGGGTGACGCCGCGCGAGGCCGCCGGGCGTGACTGGGGCACGGCGGTGAGTGTGGTGCTGTGCCTGGACGAGGCGCGGACTTCGGAGGGCGTGCGCACGGTGGCCGGACCCGGCGTCGGGCCCGCCGGATGGGCGCTGGACGAGGCCGGGTTCGCCCACCGCGACTCCATGATCACCAAGTTCGAGGTACGGGCGCTGGCCCTGGCCCGGCTCGGGCCGCGTCTCGGCGATCTGGTCTGGGACATCGGCGCGGGCTCCGGCTCCGTGGCCGTCGAGTGCGCGCGGCTCGGCGCCGCCGTCGTCGCCGTCGAGAAGGCCGGGGACGGCATCGAGCGGATCCGCGCGAACGCCGCCGCACACGGGGTGGACGTGCGGACCGTCCACGGGAGCGCGCCCGGCGTGCTGTCCGAACTCGACGATCCCGACGCCGTGTTCGTCGGCGGGGGCGGGCGCGACCTGCCCGCCATCGTCGCGGGATGCGCGCTACGCGCCCGGCGGACGGTCGTCGTCGCCATGGCCGCCCTCGACCGGGTACCGGCGGTGCGCGAGGCGCTCACCGGTGCCGGGTTCGGCTGCGACGGAGTGCTGCTCCAGTCGTCGCGGCTGGCGCCGCTGCCGGGGGACGTGACCCGGCTCGCGGCGACCAATCCCGTTTTTCTGCTGTGGGGCGTCAGACCTCAAGAACCCGACGACATCAAGGGAGTTGCCCAGTGATCGGCCTCATTTCCGCCACCACGGCGGGCGCGGCTGCGCGGGACCGGCTGGCCGCGGCGTGGCCGGATCGGACTCGCGCGTACGACGGACCGGTCGGGGACGCCGTACGGACCGCGTTCGCGGAGTGCGAGCAGCTGGTGTGTTTTCTGGCCACGGGGGCGGTGGTACGGCTGATCGCGCCGCTGCTGTCCGACAAGCGGGCCGATCCCGGAGTGGTGTGCGTCGACGAGGGCGGGCGGTTCGCCGTGTCGCTGGTCGGCGGGCACGGGGGCGGGGCCAATGAACTCGCCCTGGAAGTGGGCGAGCTGCTGGGTGCCGAGCCGGTGGTGACCACGGCGACCGACTCCGTCGGGGTGCCGGGTCTCGACACGTTCGGGTTCCCGGTGGAGGGGGCGGTACCCGCGGTCTCCCGTGCGCTGCTGGACGGCGAAGCCGTCACCCTGGAGACCGAGGTGCCGTGGCCGCTGCCGCCCCTCCCCGTGGCACCGCACGGTGCGTACACCATCCGGGTCACCGATCGCGCGGTCGAGCCCTCCGGGCACGAGGTGGTCCTGCGCCCGCCGTCGCTCGTCGTCGGCGTGGGCGCCTCCAGGAACGCCCCGGTCGACGAGGTCCTCGGGCTCGTCGAGGGCACGTTGCTGGAGGCGGGACTGTCCGGCCGTAGCCTCGCCGCACTCGCCACCGTCGACGCCAAGGCCGAGGAGCCAGGGATCGTCGCGGCCGCCGAGCGGCTCGGGGTGCCGCTGGTGACGTACTCCGCCGAGGAGTTGGCCCGTGTCGAGGTGCCCAACCCCTCCGACGCGCCGCTCGCCGCCGTCGGCACCCCCTCCGTGGCGGAGGCGTCGGCGCTGATCGGCGGTGGTGAACTCCTCGTGCCGAAGCGGAAGTCGGCGATGGTCACGTGTGCCGTCGTACGACGCCCCGCGCGCGGGCGCCTCGCGGTCGTCGGGCTCGGACCCGGCGCCCGGGATCTGCTCACCCCGCGCGCCAAGGCCGAACTGCGGCGCGCCTCCGTACTCGTCGGCCTCGATCAGTACGTCGACCAGATCCGTGACCTGCTGCGGCCCGGCACCCGGGTGCTGGAGTCGGGGCTCGGCGCGGAGGAGGAGCGGGCGCGGACCGCGGTCGAGGAGGCCCGGCGCGGACAGGCCGTCGCCCTGATCGGCAGCGGCGACGCCGGCGTGTACGCCATGGCCTCCCCCGCGCTCGCCGAGGCCTCCGACGACATCGACGTGGTGGGCGTACCCGGCGTGACCGCCGCGCTCGCGGCCGCCGCGATCCTCGGTGCGCCGCTCGGGCACGACCATGTGTCGATCAGCCTGTCCGACCTGCACACGCCGTGGGAGGTCATCGAGCGGCGGGTGCGGGCGGCGGCCGAGGCGGACATCGTCGTGACGTTCTACAACCCGCGCAGCCGCGGCCGCGACTGGCAGCTCCCGAAGGCGCTCACGATCCTCGCCGAGCACCGGACGGGAACGACGCCGGTCGGAGTCGTACGGAATGCCTCACGGCCGGACGAGTCAGGCCGGCTGACGACCCTGGACGCCCTGGATCCGGCGACGGTCGACATGATGACGGTCGTCACCGTGGGCAACACCGCGACCCGGGACATCGCGGGGCGCATGGTGACGCCGCGCGGCTACCGCTGGCAGGAGGAGGCCCTGTGAACCGTCTCCGCACCCTGCCGCACCACCCCACTTCATATGCCGAGGAGAAACAGTGACCACCGCTCCGCCCGCCCTGCTCATCGCCGGCCACGGCACCCGGGACGAAGCCGGAGCCGAGGCGTTCCGTGACTTCGTACGGGAGTTGGGGCTACGCCGCCCCGAACTGCCTGTCGCGGGCGGCTTCATCGAACTGTCCCCGCCGCCGCTGGGCGACGCGGTGGCCGAGTTGGTGGAGCGGGGGGTGCAACGGTTCGCCGCCGTTCCCCTGATGCTGGTGTCCGCCGGGCACGCCAAGGGCGACATCCCGGCGGCGCTGGCCCGCGAGAAGGAGCGGCACCCCGGGATCTCGTACACCTACGGCCGTCCGCTGGGCCCGCATCCGGCGCTGCTGAGCGTGCTGGAGCGGCGGCTCGACGAGGCCCTCGGCGGTCCGGCCCGCACGCCCTACGACCGGGCGGACATCACCGTGCTGCTGGTCGGGCGGGGGTCCACGGATCCCGATGCCAACGCCGAGGTGCACAAGGCGGCCCGGCTGCTGTGGGAAGGGCGCGGATACGCGGGCGTGGAGACGGCGTTCGTGTCGCTCGCCGCGCCGGACGTGCCGAGCGGCCTCGACCGCTGCGTGAAGCTGGGCGCGCGCCGGATCGTCGTACTCCCCTACTTCCTGTTCACCGGCATCCTGCCGGACCGGGTGAAGGCGCAGACCGAGGGGTGGTCGGCCGCGCATCCCGAGATCGAGGTGCGCTCGGCCGAGGTCATCGGCCCGGAGCCGGAGCTGCTCGATCTGGTGATGGAACGGTACGAGGAGGCCGTGCGGGGCGACCTGCGGATGAACTGCGACTCCTGTGTCTACCGGATCGCGCTGCCCGGCTTCGAGGACAAGGTGGGTCTGCCGCAGCAGCCGCACTTCCACCCGGACGACGACGGCCACCACCATCACGGGCACCACCACGGCGGACATGCGCATGCGCACTGAGGACGGGCACGACCTGCGGCACCACGGTGACGCCGAGGTGCGGGACGACGGCTCGGCCCTCGTCGACCTGGCCGTCAACGTACGCGCCGACACGCCTCCGTCCTGGCTGCGCGAGCGGATCGCCGCCTCGCTGGGCGGGCTCGCGGCCTACCCGGACGGGCGCCGCGCGTGTGCGGCGGTGGCGGCGCGGCACGGGCTCGCGCCGGAACGGGTGCTGCTGACCGCTGGAGCCGCCGAAGCCTTCGTGCTGCTGGCTCGGGCGCTGAAGGTGCGCCAACCGGTCGTCGTGCACCCGCAGTTCACGGAGCCGGAGGCGGCGCTGCGGGACGCGGGCCATACCGTCGACCGGGTGTTGCTGCGGGCGGACGACGGCTTCCGGCTGGACCCGGCCGCCGTACCCGAGGACGCAGACCTGGTGGTGATCGGCAACCCGACCAACCCGACGTCGGTGCTGCATCCGGCCGACACGATCGCCGAACACGCCCGTCCCGGGCGGACGTTGGTGGTCGACGAGGCGTTCATGGACGCCGTTCCGGGTGAGCGGGAGACGCTGGCCGGGCGGACGGACGTACCGGGCCTGGTCGTCCTGCGCAGTCTGACCAAGACATGGGGGCTGGCGGGCCTGCGGATCGGTTACGTGCTCGCCGCCCCGGAGACCATCGCCGACCTGGAGCGCGCCCAGCCCCTGTGGCCGGTGTCCACGCCCGCGCTGGCCGCGGCCGAGGCCTGTATGGAGCCACAGGCGCTGGCTGAGGCCGCGCACGCCGCACACCGCGTCGCCGCCGACCGGGCCCATCTGGTGGCCGGGCTCCAGGAGTTCTCCGCAGACGGGCTGCGGGTCGTCGAGCCCGCCGAAGGTCCGTTCGTCCTCGTACGGCTGCCGCGCGCGGCCGACGTACGGCGACGGCTGCGCGAGCTGGGGTTCGCGGTGCGGCGCGGGGACACCTTCCCGGGCCTCGACGAGGAGTGGCTGCGGCTGGCGGTGCGGGACCGGGGGACGGCCGACTCGTTCCTTCAAGCGCTGGGCCGGGCACTGGCCCAGCGCTGAGCAGAAGGTCTAGGGACTCAGCTCCGGCGTCGACGCGACAGCAGCACCGCTCCTCCGCCCGCCAGCACCAGGGCGATCGCGCCGCCCGCGAGGTACGGGGTCGCCGAGCTGCCGCCGGTCTCGGCCAGCCCGTCCTCGGCCGGAGCGGCCTGGTCTCCCTGCGGCTCGACCTCGGCGCCCGGCTCCTGGCTGGGGGCGGCGGGTGCGGCGGGTGCCTCGCAGGTCGCCTCGGCGAGCGTGAGGGTGCCCGTCACCTCGGCCACGTTCAGCTTCAACGGGTTGACGGAGACCTTGAGTTCGAGGGCGGTGGCGGCCGCCTTGGTCGTCGTCGTCTCGGTCTTCGACAGATCCAGCCGGACTTCGCCGACGCCGGGGACCTTCACGTCCGTTGTGCCGCCGGTGCTCACCGTCACCTTCTTGCCGAGCACGGTGACGGCTCCCAGCAGGTTCGAGGAGGCGCTGGGCGTCTCACCGGCCTCGCAGGTCGCCTTCGACGTCACGCCCTCGACCTCGATGAGCGACAGCAGCGGCAGTCCGGGGACGTGGAGGTTCGCATGGGCGAGGTTGGTGGAGGCCTCCGCCTTGCCGTCGGCGACCGTCGCCTTCGAGGCCGCCACGTCCGCGCGCAGCACCTGGATCGGCTGTCCGCCCTCGACGCCGTTCAACTGGGCGGTGAGCGCGGTCTTCTCGGCGCTCTGCGGCGCCTGAACCTCGTTCAGGGAGACCGTGAGCGGGACGTTCACGGTCTTGTTCAGCAGGGACACATCAAGCCCGGTGCGCAGTACGACAGCGCTTGCGCGGCCGTCGTCGGTCGCGTGGGCGGGGCCCGCGCCGGCCAGGGCCGCGGGACCGGCGGCCAGGGCGGTGGCCGTCGCGACAGTGGCGAGACGCCGTGCGGGCATACGGAAGTTGGTGCCATTCAAGGTGGGGACCCCCAAAGGAGACTTGCCTGGGACCCGGCAAGGATTACGCACTGAGGGTGAACCGGCGGCATTCCGGTGCCACTTCACCCCATCGTGGGTTTTCCGTGAACCTTTTCGAATCAGTCGGCACGGATGTTCCCCATAGTCACTCGTTCAACTGCCTTGACTCGAACGCGCCGGTTGACACTCCGGAGCACCAAGGGGCGCAAACGTCAACACGACGCCGCGCCACGCGCCGACAGGCAACGCGGCACGAGCGCTCCTATGCTGAGGGAAAGGGCCTTGCGGCCCTGGTCGCGGGCTTCGCTTCGGGTGCTTGGAGTCAGCCCATGACGCGTTCGTGCGGACGACTGCGCAAGGGGGCCGTCACCGCCGCGGCGGTAGGCATACTCGCGGTTCCCGTCGGGGGCGGAACCGCTTTCGGGGCGCCGCTGCCCACCCCCACAACCAGTACCGAACAACCGTCGCCCTCCCCCGCGGCGACGGACGATTTCGAGACGCTCACTCCCGCGGTGAAACAGCAGGTCGACGACGCCGTGCAGAAGGTCATGGCCGAAGCGAACATACCCGGAGTGACCGTGGGGATATGGACGCCCGACCAGGGGACGCACGTGAAGTCGTTCGGAGTCGCCGACAAGAGCGACGGCCGGAAGATGTCGCCGGACCTGTTCACGCGCATCGGCAGCGAGACCAAGACCTTCACCGTGACGGCGCTGCTGAAGCTGGTCGACGAGGGCAAGGTCAACCTCGACGACACGATCGACCAGTACGTCGACGACGTGCCCAACGGCGACAAGATCACCCTGCGTCAGCTGGCCGGGATGCGCAGTGGGCTCTTCAACTACTCCGAGGACCCGGACTTCTTCAAGGCGCTGACGTCCGATCCGGAGAGCCCCTTCACCCCGCAGCAACTGCTCGCCTACTCGTTCAAGCACCCCGTGCTGTTCGCGCCGGGCGCGGAGTTCTACTACTGCAACACCAACCTCATCCTGCTCGGTCTGGTCGTCGAGCAGGCCGGCGATCAGCCGCTGAACGACTACATCGAGGAGAACATCCTCGATCCGGCCGGCATGGACGACACGATCTTCCCGACCGACGCGACATTCCCCGACCCGCACGCCCAGGGGTACACGAACCAGACCGCGGACGGGAAGGTCGCCGACAGCGCCGGCTGGGACCCCTCCTGGGCCTGGGCGGCCGGCGCGATGATCTCCACGCTGGAGGATCTGCGCCTGTGGGCGCCGACCGTCGCCACCGGCGTCCTGCCCGACGGCACCACCCTGATCAGCCCCGCCACCCAGAAGCAGCGGCTCACCACACCGCCCACCACGATCCCGGGCGCCGGGTACGGCCTCGGCATCTTCAACGTCCAGGGCTGGATCGGGCACAACGGCTCACTGCCGGGCTACGAGTCCCTGACGATCTACCTTCCGTCGGCCCGGGCCGGCATCGTCGTGCTGCTGAACACCGACATCAACTACAAGAACACGGAGCCCAGCACGCTCCTCGGCGACGCGATCACCAAGATCGTCAGTCCGCAGCACGTCTTCAACCTGCCGGCGCAGAACGCCGCGCACTGAGCGACCGCGAGCCGCTCAGCCGACGACCCGCCCGTTCAGCACCACCCGCCGCGGCGCCGCCAGGACCCGTACGTCCGCCCGCGGATCGCCCTCGTACACGACGAGGTCCGCCGGTGCCCCCTCGTCGAGACCGGGGCGGCCCAGCCAGCTCCGAGCGCCCCAGACGGTCGCGGAGAGGGCCTCGACCGGTGGGATACCGGCGGTGACCAGTTCGGCGACCTCGCCCGCCACCAGGCCGTGGGCCAGGGAGCCGCCCGCGTCCGTGCCGACGTAGACCGGGATACCGGCGTCGTAGGCGGAGCGGACCGTGTCGTAGCGGCGCTCGTACAGCCGGTGCATATGGGCCGACCAACGAGGGAACCTGGCCTCGCCGCCGGCGGCCAGCTGCGGGAAGGTGGCGATGTTGACCAGGGTCGGGACGATGGCGACGCCACGCTCGGCGAACAGCGGGATCAGGTCCTCGGTGAGGCCCGTCGCGTGCTCGATGCAGTCGATGCCCGCCTCGACCAGGTCACGGAGCGAGTCCTCGGCGAAGCAGTGGGCCGTCACACGGGCGCCCAGGCGGTGCGCCTCGGCGATCCCCGCCTCCACCGCCCCGCGCGGCCAGCAGGCCGACAGGTCGCCGAGGTCGCGGTCGATCCAGTCGCCGACCAGCTTGACCCAGCCGTCGCCGCGGCGGGCCTCCTGGGCGACGTACGCGACGAGGTCGTCCGGCTCGATCTCGTGCGCGAAGTTCCGGATGTAGCGGCGGGTGCGGGCGATGTGCCGGCCGGCCCGGATGATCTTCGGCAGGTCCTCGCGGTCGTCGATCCAGCGGGTGTCCGAGGGCGAGCCCGCGTCGCGGAGGAGCAGCGTGCCGGCCTCCCGGTCGGTCAGCGCCTGCTTCTCGGCCACGTCCGCGTCGACCGGGCCGTGCAGGCCGAGGCCGACGTGGCAGTGGGCGTCGACCAGTCCGGGGAGGGCCCAGCCGTCGACCGTGCGGATGTCGCCGGCGCGGGCCGGGCGGTCGTAGGTGACCCTTCCGCCGACCACCCAGAGTTCGTCGCGGATGTCTTCTGGGCCGACGAGGACCCGCCCCTTTACATGCAGCACCGCCTGATTGCTCATGCCAGGCACGATAGTTCGTCGGCTACGGGTCCGTTGTGGCTGGTCGCGCCCACGCGGCGGAGCCGCAAATCGATACAGCCCCGTGCCCCTTACGGGGCGCTGTCCTCCTCCACGTCTGCCATCGCCGGGTCGAGTAGGCGGGACAGGAAGTGGCGCGTGCGTTCGTGGGTCGGGTTGGTGATGACCTGCTCCGGGTTGCCCTCTTCGACGATTACTCCGCCGTCCATGAAGACGACGCGGTCGGCGACTTCGCGGGCGAAGGTCATCTCGTGGGTGACGACCATCATGGTCATGCCCTCGTTCGCCAGCATGCGCATGACGGCCAGGACGTCCCCGACCAGTTCCGGGTCCAGCGCCGACGTCGGCTCGTCGAACAGCATCACCTCGGGGCCCATCGCCAGCGCGCGGGCGATGGCGACGCGCTGCTGCTGGCCGCCCGACAGGGACGACGGGTAGGCGTCCGCCTTCTCGGACAGGCCCACACGGGACAGGTTCTCGGCGGCGACCTTGGCGGCCTCCGCCTTGCCCCGCCTCAGCACCCGGCGCTGCGGGAGTGCGAGGTTCTCGGTCACCGAGAGGTGCGGGAAGAGGTTGAACTGCTGGAAGACCATGCCGATACGGCGACGTACGGCGTCGATGTCGACATCCGGGTCGGTGACCTCCGTACCGCCGACGAAGACCTGGCCCTTGGTGGGTTCTTCGAGCAGGTTCACGCAGCGCAGGAGCGTCGACTTGCCGGAGCCGGACGGGCCGATCACGCACACGACCTCGCCCTGGCCGATCTCCAGGTCGATGCCGCGCAGCACCTCGTTGTCGCCGAAGGACTTGTGCAGGTCCCGGACTTGGATCTCTGGACGACTCATCTGATGGCCTCCTGGGCCTTCGTCTCCATGCGACGCACGACGAAGCCGAGCGGGATCGTGACGAGCAGGTAGCACAGGCCCGCGACCAGGATCGGCGTGGAGTTGGCGGTCTGGCTGGCCAGGTCGCGGCCGAACTTGGACAGTTCGCGCTCCTCCAGGGTGACGCCGAGGAACAGCACCAGCGAGGAGTCCTTGAACAACAGCACCAGTTCGTTCGTCAGCGGCGGGAGGATGATCCTGAACGCCTGCGGGACGATGATCGAGACCATGGCCCGGGCCGGTGAGAAGCCCAGTGAACGGGCCGCCTCCATCTGCCCCTTGGGCACCGCCTGGATGCCCGCGCGGATCGTCTCCGCCATATAGGCCGCGGACACGAGGCCGAGCGCGAGCGCGACCTTGCCGTACGTGCCGCCGGGGATCTCCGTGCCCGGGAAGGCGAGCGGCACGGCGACGCCCACGAAGATGAAGATCAGCAGGGCGGGCAGACCGCGGAAGATCTCGATGTAGATGCTCGCGAGCCAGCGGTACGGACCGACGGACGACAGCCGCATCAGCGCGATCACCATGCCGAGGACCAGTCCGAAGACGAAGCCGGACAGGGTGTACAGCACGGTGTTCTTCAGCGCCAGCGTGATGACGTCCGGGAACATCTGCTCGGCGATGTCCCACTGGGCGAACTGGTTCTTCAGCCGGTCCCAGTCGGCCGAGACCGCGAAGGCGACCACGGCCGCGACGAAGACGGCGTACTGGATGCCGCGCGAGACACGCCGCTTCTGACTCCGGGTCAACCCCTTCCTGCGGGGCTGGACTTCAGTGCTCTTGGTGGTGCCGCTCATGAGGAGGCGGAGGGCGACGCGGCGGACTCGTCGTACGGGCCGATCCACTGCTCGTACAGCTTCTTGTACGTCCCGTCGGCCTTGGCGTCCGCGAGCGCCTTGTTGATGGCGGCGAGGAGCTTGGTGTTCCCCTTCTTCACCGTGACGCCGTACTGCTCACCGGTGTTGACCTGCTCGGCGACCTCGAAGGCGGCGGCGTTCGCCTTGTCCTTCAGCCAGCCCTGGACGACCGGGTAGTCGATGACGACGGCCTCGACCTGGCCGGTGCGCAGACCGTTGAGGACGGCGTCGGAGGACTCGAAGGAGACCGGGTCGAGGCCCTGGCTCTTGGCGTAGTCCTCGCCGGTGGTCTGCGCCTGGGCGCCGACCTTCTTGCCCTTGAGGTCCGCGAAGGACTTGATGCCGCTCTTCTTGTCGGCCAGGACGGCCTGGGTGGCCTCGAAGTACGGGTCCGAGAAGTCGACGTTCTTCTTGCGCTCCGCGGTGATCGTCATGCCGGCCGCGGCGAGGTCGCACTCGTCGGAGTTGAGGAACGCGCCGGTCTTGAAGTTCTCGAACGGTGTGTCGAGGATCTCCTGCTTCACGCCCAGGTCCTTGGCGACCAGGTCGATCAGGGAGACGTCGAAGCCCTGCACCTTGCCGTCGATCTCCGACTGGAAGGGCGGGTACGGCAGGTGCGTGCAGGTGGTGAGCTGACCGCCCTTGACCAGGGTGACGCCGCCGGCGGCGGTCTGGGTGCCGCTGCCGCCGTCGTCCGATGAGCAGCCGGCCACGAGCACCAGCCCGGCCGTCGCGGTGGTGGCGGCCAGAATGCGGGCCCGGCGCCCGAGGACCGTGATCACGGGGGACCTCCTGTGGGGGGAACGATGAAAAGGCAGAGTTCCGATTATAAGGAAACGTTTGAGCGCCTCAAACCAAACCGATGGCCAAGCGGCCGCCCGGCCTAAGAAGTCGCCGGTCCAGTCCGGAATCCGGGACCCGGTTACCCTCGTTTCCGTCGATCCCCGTGAGCGAAGAGAGCACCGCCGTGACCCACCCCTTCCTCGACCTGGCCCCGCTGAGCGCCGCGCACTTCGCGTCCATCGAGGACCGTGTGGCACGACTGCTGCGTACCCGGCAGGACGTCGTGATCATGCAGGGCGAGGCGCTGTTGCCGCTGGAGGGGGCGATCCGCGGGACCGCCGGGCCCGGCACGACCGCACTGAACGTGATCACCGGGCCGTACGGGCAGACCTTCGGCGACTGGCTGCGGGACTGCGGCGCCACGGTGATCGATCTGGCCGTGCCCTTCCACACGGCGGTCACGGCCGCGCAGATCCAGGACGCCTTCACCGAGCACCCGGAGATCGACTTCGTGTCGCTGGTGCACGCGGAGGCGGCGACCGGCAACACGAACCCGGTCGGGGAGATCGGTGAGGTCGTACGGCAGCACGGTGCCCTCTTCTATCTGGACGCCGTCGCCTCCATCGGGGCCGAGCCGGTGCTGCCGGACGCGTGGGGCGTGGACCTGTGCGTGATCGGGGCCCAGAAGGCGATGGGCGGACCGGCCGGGGTGTCGGCCGTGTCGGTGAGCGAGCGGGCGTGGGCTCGGATGGCGGCGAATCCCCAGGCACCGCGCCGGTCGTATCTGTCGCTGCTCGACTGGAAGGAGCGGTGGATCGACGGCGGACGCCGTGCGCTGCTCCATGCCCCGGCCCAGCTGGAGATGCTGGCACTGGAAGCGTGCGTGGAGCGGATCGAGGCGGACGGTCCGGACACCGTCATGGCCCGGCACGCGGGTGCCGCAGCGGCGACGAGGGCCGGGGCGTCGGCGCTCGGCGGAGGGCTGGAGCCGTACGTGCACGAGGCAGCGGACGCGGCGCCGGTGGCCACGACCCTGCGGGCACCGGCCGGGACGGTGGCGTCCGAGCTGGTGGCCCGGGCGCTGGCGTCGGATCCCGCGCTGCCGCTGGCCGCGGGCGGGGGCGCGCTGGCCAAGGAGATGATCCGGGTGAACCACTATGGCGTCGACGCGACGCGAGGGGTCGTCCAGGCGTCTCTGGCGGCGTTGGGGGCGGCGCTGTCCGAGAAGGGGCTGGATGTGGATCCGGACGGGGCTCGGCGGGCGGCTGAGGCTGCCTGGCGGTAGGGCGGTAGGGCGGTAGGGCGGTACCGAAGCAAGGCGCCGATGTCAGTGCCCCGTGCCATGCTCGCCCCATGACCACCAACACACCTCTCACCCTCCCCGACGGTCGCCCCATCCCCTTCATGACCGGTGACGAACTCCCCATGCTCCAGGGCTGGTTGGCCTTTCATCGGGCCACGCTCGCGCTGAAGTGCTCGGGACTGGACGACTCCCAGGCACGGCTGGCGTCCGTCGAGCCGTCCTCGCTCACGCTCCTCGGGCTCGTGCAGCACGTCACCGAGGTCGAGCGGAACTGGTTCCAGCGGGTGTTCGCCGGTCTTGACGTGCCGCCGGTGTACGGGGAGGCGACCGGGTACGTCCTGGATCCGGAGCGCGGGCTGGACGAGGCGCTCGCGGTGTGGCGGCGGGAAATCGCCCGGAGTGACGAGCTGTGTGCCGGGCACTCGCTCGACGACACCGGGCGGATGGTGGACCAGCCGGTGGCCGGTCTCGAGGTCAGTCTGCGCTGGGTGCTCATCCACATGATCGAGGAGTACGCCCGGCACAACGGCCACGCGGACCTGCTGCGGGAGCGGATCGACGGGGTGACCGGAGCCTGAATTGCGTATTGAATCACAGGATTCACGGCGTGCAATTCGGGAATTCAATCGAGAGCAGCTTCCCGTATTCTTCTGCCCGCTTTCCCCCGACCTAAACACTAAGATTTCGCGAACGTCAACCGGTGTAATTCGGGCAGATCTCGTGAGGGTTACATGGTTGTGACGCGTTACACATCGCCGCCGATTTGCCCCTTATCTGCCGTGCAAACCGGGCCATACCTCGCACCTCCGCCTCCTGGCTCGCGCCCGCGTGATAACACATGTATCGTCGACACGTAACCCCGTCCGGCCATGCAATTCGGCTTTCCCCTCGGTAAATTCAATTCGCATGACTGCCGCACAAGCAGACCTGCACATCGACCGTCCGGCGGTGTCGGACGGCGCCGCACTCTGGCGAATCGCCAGAGACTCGGGGAAGCTCGACCTGAACTCCTCGTACAGCTATCTGCTGTGGTGCCGTGACTTCGCCGGTACGTCGGCCGTGGCGCGCGCCGTCGACGGAAGGCCCGTCGGCTTCGTCACCGGGTACGTGCGGCCCGAGCGCCCGCGGACCCTGCTCGTGTGGCAGGTGGCCGTCGACTCCGAGCACCAGGGACAGGGGCTCGCCGCCCGACTGCTGGACGGGCTCACCGCGCGCGTCGCGGCCGAGCGTCCGCTGACCGACGTCGAGACCACCATCACGCCGGGCAACACCGCGTCCGAGCGGCTCTTCATCTCGTACGCCGAACGCCACGGTGCGCGCGTCGAGCGTGAAGTCCTCTTCGAGACCGGGCAGTTCCCCGACGGTCCGCACGATCCCGAGGTGCTGTACCGCATCGGGCCCCTGTCTCTCTGACCTCCCCCCACACACTTACGCTTCGAGGAGCGATTCGTCGTGACCATCACCCAGCCCGACCTCAGCGTCTTCGAGACCCTGGAGTCCGAGGTGCGCAGCTACTGCCGCGGCTGGCCCACCGTCTTCGACCGTGCTCAGGGCAGCCGTATGTACGACGAGGACGGCCACGAGTACCTGGACTTCTTCGCCGGCGCCGGATCCCTGAACTACGGGCACAACAACCCCGTGCTGAAACGGGCGTTGATCGACTACCTGGAGCGGGACGGCGTCACGCACGGGCTCGACATGTCGACCACCGCCAAGCGCAGCTTCCTCCAGACCTTCCAGGACCTCGTCCTGCGCCCGCGTGATCTGCCGTTCAAGGTCATGTTCCCGGGGCCGACCGGCACCAACGCCGTCGAGTCCGCGCTGAAGCTGGCGCGGAAGGTGAAGGGCCGCGAGGCGATCGTGTCGTTCACCAACGCCTTCCACGGCATGTCGCTGGGGTCGCTCGCCGTCACCGGCAACGCCTTCAAGCGGGCCGGCGCGGGCATCCCGCTGGTGCACGGCACGCCGATGCCGTTCGACAACTACTTCGACGGCACGGTCGAGGACTTCCTGTGGTTCGAGCGGCTCCTGGAGGACCAGGGGTCCGGGCTCAACAAGCCCGCCGCCGTGATCGTGGAGACCGTGCAGGGCGAGGGCGGCATCAACGTGGCCCGCCCGGAGTGGCTGCGGGCGCTGTCCGAGCTGTGCGAGCGGCAGGACATGCTGCTCATCGTCGACGACATCCAGATGGGCTGCGGACGGACGGGCGCGTTCTTCTCCTTCGAGGAGGCGGGCATCACGCCCGACATCGTGACCGTGTCCAAGTCCATCAGCGGCTACGGACTGCCGATGTCGCTGTGCCTGTTCAAGCCCGAGCTGGACATCTGGGAGCCGGGCGAGCACAACGGCACCTTCCGCGGCAACAACCCCGCCTTCGTCACGGCCACCGCGGCCCTGGAGGCGTACTGGGCCGACGGTTCCGCGATGGAGAAGCAGACCCGGTCCAAGGGCGAGCAGATCGAGCAGGCGATGATCTCCATCACCGAGGAGAACCTCGCCGACATCAAGGAGTACCGGGGCCGCGGTCTGGTGTGGGGCCTGGAGTTCCACGACAAGGACCGCGCCGACCGGGTCGCCAAGCGCGCCTTCGAACTCGGGCTGCTCATCGAGACGTCCGGCCCCGAGAGCGAGGTCGTCAAACTGCTGCCGGCCCTCACCACCACCCCCGAAGAGCTCGACGAGGGCCTGCGTGTCCTCGCTCGTGCCGTACGCGAAACCGTGTGAATCACCCGAGATAAGGAGCTGTTCAACACCGTGATCGTCCGTTCGTTCAAGGACATCGAAGGCACCGACCGGCACGTGAAGGCCGAATCCGGCACCTGGGAGAGCAAACGCATCGTCCTCGCCAAGGAGAAGGTCGGCTTCTCCCTGCACGAGACGGTCCTGTACGCGGGTACGGAGACGTCGATGTGGTACGCGAACCACATCGAGGCCGTCGTCTGCGTGGAGGGCGAGGCCGAGCTGACCGACGACGAGACCGGGCGGAAGTACACGATCACGCCCGGCACCATGTACCTCCTCGACGGACACGAGCGGCACACGATGCGGATCAAGCAGGACTTCCGCTGCATCTGTGTCTTCAACCCGCCCGTGACCGGACGGGAGGACCACGACGAGAACGGCGTGTACCCGCTGCTCACCGAGGAGGGCTGACATCTCATGACCACGATCACGGACCTGTACCCCACCCGAGGCGCCTCCGAGGTGGCCGTACCCCGCCAGGACCCGGTCGTCTGGTCCGCGCCCGGCACGCCGGGCCCCTTCTCGGCGGCCGACCTCCAGGCCTTCGAGCGGGACGGCTTCGCCGCCCTCGAACAGATCATCACCGAGGACGAAGTCGCCGTGTACCGGCAGGAGTTGGAGCGGCTCGTCACCGATCCGGCGATCCGCGCCGACGAGCGGTCCATCGTCGAGCCCAAGTCGCAGGAGATCCGCTCGGTCTTCGAAGTGCACCGGATCAGCGAGGTGTTCGCCGCGCTGGTGCGGGACGAGCGGGTCGTCGGACGGGCCCGGCAGATCCTCGGCTCGGACGTGTACGTCCACCAGTCGCGGATCAACGTCAAGCCCGGCTTCGGGGCCAGCGGTTTCTACTGGCACTCCGACTTCGAGACCTGGCACGCCGAGGACGGTCTGCCCAACATGCGCACGGTGTCCGTCTCGATCGCGCTGACCGAGAACTACGACACCAACGGCGGCCTCATGATCATGCCGGGGTCGCACCGGACGTTCCTCGGCTGTGCGGGGGCCACGCCGAAGGACAACTACAAGCAGTCCCTCCAGATGCAGGACGCGGGCACGCCGTCCGACGAGGCGTTGACCGCGCTGGCCGGCCAGTACGGCATCAAGCTGTTCACCGGCCGGGCGGGTTCGGCGACCTGGTTCGACTGCAACTGCATGCACGGGTCGGGCGACAACATCACGCCGTTCCCGCGCAGCAACGTGTTCATCGTGTTCAACAGCGTGGAGAACGCGGCGGTCGACCCGTTCGCGGCGCCCATCCGGCGGCCGGAATTCATCGGGGCCACGGACTTCACGCCCGTCAAGTAGCAGCCCTTCAGTGAGCGGGCGGTGTCACAGCCAAGCCAGTGACGCCGCCCGCTCCAGCACGTTCCGTACGGCCGTCCGGTCGCCCGTGGCGCCGTGCGGGACCTCGTCGGCGGTGTGACGGCCGCCGATCAGCAGGCAGAAGTCGAGGGGATCCAGGACGAGTTCGGCCCGTACGGGCTCGTCCTCGGAACCCAGCACCCACTCCTCGCCGCCGGTGATCGCGAACAGCACCGGCGGCGCGGTGGGTCCGAGGGCCCGGCCCAGGATGCGGACCGCCAGGCGGACCAGCTGCCACAGGTGCCGCTCGGGCGGCGGCGGGACCGCGAGGCCCAGGGCGCGGCCGATGTCGTCGGTGTGGATCCACGCCTCGAAGGCGCGCACCACGAAGTGGTCGGCGACCGGCAGCCGTGTCCCCATCAACGTCACGGCGTGGGAGGCCCGTTCGGCGTCCAGGGCCTCGGGGGTGGCGAGCAGCGCGCCCGCCTGCGCGGACCAGTCCGCGACCGTCTCGTCCGGGCTGCGGCGGTACTCGTGGGCGATGACGTCGGCGGTCCGCCGGTTCCAGGCGTCCCCCCAGGGTGCGCCGTCCACGATCGTCGAGGGCGGCACCCGCGCGTCGACGCCGAGCAGTCCGGCGAGGTGTTCGTCGGCGGCGAGGAGGTGGGCGATCGTCGCGTGCACGTCCCAGTCGTGTACGACCGGCGTGCCCCAGCGGCCGGCGGCCTCGGGCAGCAGCGCCTTCAGACCGGCGACGGCCGCCGCGTACGGGGCCGCGTGTGCGGCGACGCGGGGTGCGGCGGGGCGGGTGCGCAGGGCGCCGGACAGGACGTCGGACGCGGGGAGTTCGGGGGTGTCGTTCGGGCGCGGGCCGTCCAGCAGACGGACCGTCCGGCGCCACCGCTCCGCCTGCGCGGCGCAGCTCTCGCACTGGGCCAGGTGCGGCGGGACCGTCCGCTCGTCGGCCGGTTCCAGGGCGCCGAACGCCCAGGCGGCCAGCAGATCCCGTACACCGTCGTGTTCCGTGGTCACCCCGCACCTCCTCGCACCCTGTCCATGGCCATCATGCGCCTCTTTCCAGCGCCGGATCGGGCGGGTCGGCCAAAGATTCGGCCAAGGTGCGCAGAGCCGTGCGCAGCCGGGTCTTGGCGGTGCCCTCGGGGATGCCGAGTTCGACGGCGGCCTGGCGGTAGGTGCGGCCCGCGAAGTACGCGAGGTGCACCACCTCCCGTTGCGGCTGCGGGAGTTCGGCGAGGGCGGAGTGCAGGAGGAGGGAGCGTTCGCGGTCGACGACCGTCTCGTCGGGTCCGGGGCGGGCGTCGGGGATGGCCTGGAGCATGGAGTCGTCGGCTCCGGCGTGCTTACGGTGCCGGGCCTCGCTGCGCACCCAGTCCACGGCCCGCCGGTGGGCCAGCATGGACAGCCAGGTGCGCAGCGAGCCGCGGCCCGCGTCGAAGGCGTACGGTCTGCTCCACAGCTGGGCGAAGACCTCCTGCGCCACGTCCTCGGCGGCGGCCGGACTGCGGGTCACCCGCATGGCGACGCGCCGCACCAGGCCGCCGTACGCCGTGTACGCCTCGGCCAGCGCGGACTCGTCGCCGTAGACCAGCCGCCGGTGCAGCTCCGCGTCGGCGGGCAGCTCGACGGACGTATTGCCCGTGGACTCCACGGCACCACCACCCCTGGTGCCCTTCCTAGCGTCCTCGCGCGGCCCGCGCCAGTGGTTCACGAAGACAGGACGTCCAGCAGACGGTCGACATCGGCGGATGTGTTGTACACGTGGAAGGCGGCGCGCAGGTTGCCGGCGCGGTCGGAGACCTCGACTCCGGCCCTGCTCAGGTCGGGTTGCCGGTGGCCGAGTCCGGGCACGGACACGATCGGTGACCCGGGGGCCGGCACGGGTGCGTGGCCGAGGGCGGCCAGGCCGCCGCGGAACCGGTCGGCGAGGGCCAGGTCGTGGGCGCGCACGGCGTCCACGCCGAGTTCCTCCAGCAGGGCGAGGGAGTGGCGGGCGCCGGCGTAGGCGAAGAGTGCCGGGCTCTCGTCGAACCGCCGTGCGGAGTGGGCGAGTTCCTCGACCGGGCCGTAGCAGGAGTCCCAGGGCTCCTCCCCCGCGACCCAGCCGGCGAAGACCGGGGTGAGGGCGCCGAGGTCCTCCGGGACGACCAGGAAGGCAACGCCGCGCGGGCAGACGAGCCACTTGAAGGCGACGGAGGTGACGTAGTCGTAGGCGTCCGCGTCGAGGTCCTGCCAGCCGGTGGCCTGGGACGCGTCGACGTAGGTACGCGCCCCGTGCTCGTGCGCGGCCGCGCGGATCGCGGGCAGGTCGGCGATCCGGCCGTCGGCCGACTGCGCAGCGCTCACCGCGACCAGCGCGGTGCCGGGCCGTACGGAGTCGGCGATCCGCTCCAGCGGCACGGTGCGCACCTTGAGGTCGCCGCGGATGTGGAACGGCGTCACCGTGGAGCTGAAGTCGCCCTCGGCGGTGAGGACTTCGGCGCCCTCGGGGAGGGAGGCGGCGATCAGGCCCGTGTAGACGGCGACCGAGGCGCCCGCCGCCACCCGGCGGTCGGGTACCCGGGTCAGGCGCGCGAAGGAGGCGCGGGCGGCCTCGACGTCGGCGAACATGTCGGTCGGCCGACCGGCGGCCGAAGCCTCCACGGCGGTCTGCATGGCGGCCACCGTGCGGGCCGGCATCAGCCCTGTGCTCGCGGTGTTGAGATAGGTGTTCTTCGGGGCGAACTCGGAACGGACGAAGCTCTCGAAGGTCTCCATGGGTCCACTCTGGGCCTCGATGAAGTCGTAGTCCATTGCGTATTTCTGCGTGGTTCCGCGAAGGAATCCTTATACGTCGTGCCCGACCTGCGACTTCAGTCCTGAGGCACCGCGCAGCCGTCGGGGCCGCAGGCGTCTGCCTCGGCTCCCTCGCCGACCAGCTTCAGCGGCGGTCGCTCGCCCCACGCCTGGGTGAGGGCCTGGGCGAAGAGCTCGGCGGGCTGGGCGCCGGAGAGGCCGTACTTGCGGTCGAGGACGAAGAAGGGCACGCCGTTCGCGCCCAGTTCGGCCGCCTCGCGTTCGTCGGCGCGGACGTCTTCGGCGTAGGCGTCCTGGTCGGCGAGGATCTTGCGGACGTCGCCGGCGTCGAGGCCGGCCTCCGCGGCGAGTTCCACGAGCCGTTCGTCGTCGTTGAAGACGGAGCGCTCCTCGGCGAAGTTCGCCCGGTAGAAGATCTGGATCAGCTCGTTCTGGCGGCCCTGTTCCTTGGCGAAGTGGAGCAGTCGGTGCATGTCGAAGGTGTTGCCGTGGTCGCGGCCGCGGGTGCGGTAGTCCAGGTCCTCGGCGGCGGCCTGCGCGGCGAGGTTGTCCTCACCGGCCTCCGCCTGGGCCTCGCTCATGCCGTACTTCTTCGTGAGCATCGTGATCACGGGCTGGATGTCGTCCTTGGCGCGGCCCGGGTCCAGCTCGAAGGACCGGTGCACCACCTCGACCTCGTCCCGGTGCGGGAAGGCCGCGAGCGCCTTCTCGAAGCGGGCCTTGCCGACGTAGCACCAGGGGCAGGCGATGTCGCTCCAGATCTCGACGCGCATGTCTTCGGCTCTCCAGGTCGCACGGGAGCGGAGACTCCCTCCGCCGGAGTAGGTGAACGTTCAAACGGCGGGGATTCATTCCGCGGGTGCCTGCGGCTGTGGGGTTGGGATGCCTGCGGCGGCCCGTGCGGGTTCGGTGGGGTGCGCGTTGCGCCTGCGGGTGTGTGTGGTGGGTCGGGGACGTGGTGGGGGTGTCCGTCCTCGGAACGGCGCGGAATCGGTTTCTTACCAACTTGCCCGTGTTGACGCGCCAACCGCTGCGGGCGGACACCCCCACCACGTCCCCTTCTCGCCGTACGCGACTGCGGGTGCTTGTGCGTCCGCCTCCGACCCAGTCGGGTGGTCCAACCCGGAGGCGCTTGTCGTTGATCATGCCGCCGAGGACGTGAGTGTCTGCGTTGTGGTTCCGAGGCGGGTGAACTGGGTTCGGTAGGCGCTGGGGGTGAGGCCGGTGCGGCGGACCAGGTGGGTGCGGAGGGAGTCGGCGGTGCCGAGGCCGCAGGCGCGGGCCAGCTGGTCCATGGGCAGAGTGGTGGTCTCCAGGAGTTCCTTGGCGCGCTCGATGCGCTGGTGCAGCAGCCATTGCAAAGGGCTGACGCCGCTCTCGGCGTGGAAGCGCCGGGTGAGGGTGCGGACGCTGACGCCGGCGTGCCGGGCCAGGTCGGTGAGGGTGAGCGGCTTGTCGAGGTTGCGCATGGCCCAGCCGCGGGTGTCGGCGCAGACGATGCCGCGCTCGGGCGGCAGCGGGGTCTGGGTGAACTGGGTCTGGCCGCCGGGGCGTACGGGGGCGACGAGGGCGAGGCGGGCGACCTCGTTGGCGACGGCGGCGCCGTAGTCGGTGCGGATCATGTGCAGGCACAGGTCGATGCCGGCGGCGTAGCCGGACGAGGTCAGGTACGGCCCGTCCTGGACGTACAGCACGTCGCCGCGCAGGTCGACCTGCGGGTACCGGCGGCGCAGTTCCTCGGCGTGTGCCCAGTACGTCGTGGCCCCGCGCCCGTGCAGCAGGCCCGCCTCGGCGAGCTGGAAGGCGCCTGTGCACAGGGACGCGATCCGTTTGCCGTCGGCGGCGGCCTCACGTACGGCGGTGACGATCCGCGACTCCGGCTCGAAGGGTTCCCCGGTCCCCGCGACGAGCACCGTGTCCGCCTCCCGCACGGCTTCGAGTCCGTGCCGTACGTACAGGTCGAGCCCGCCGCTGGTGGGCAACGGCCCCGGCTCCGCCGCACAGATGACCACCTCGTAGCCGGGCCGTCCGTCCACCTCGACCTTGTCGAACAGCATCTCCGGGATGGCGAGGTTGAACATCGACACGGGCGACGGCGCGACGACGGCGATACGGCGCGGGCCGGGTGGTCGAGACATGGCCAGAACCTCCGGGTGTGTGGCAATCCGGTCACTACTGTACCGGGGCCGAGATCCGCAGTATGAGGACATGCCAACGAACCGGACCCTCAAGGGTGACCAACTCGTCTCTGTCGAGGGCGAGTTGGAGCCCGACGGCTCCTCCCCTGCCCTCACCCTCACCGCCGGCCTCCTCGGTTTCGCGCTGGTCTGCCTCGACGCGTCCATCGTGAACGTGGCCCTGCCCGCGATCGGTTCCTCTCTCGGTGGCGGGATGTCCGGTCTCCAGTGGGTGGTGGAGGCCTACACCCTGGCCTTCGCCGCGCTGATGCTGTCCACCGGTGCCTTCTCGGACCGGGCGGGGGCGAGCCGGGCGTACGCGCTCGGGGCCGCCGTCTTCACGCTCGCCTCGGCGGCCTGCGGTCTGGCGCCGAATCTGCCCGCCCTGATCGGCGCGCGGGTGGTGCAGGGCGTGGCGGCGGCCGTCGTGCTCCCTGCCTCGCTGGCGCTGGTGCGGCAGGCGTACGCCGATCCGGCGCGGCGGGCGCGTGCGGTGGCCGTGTGGGCGGCGGGCGGTTCAGCGGCTGTGGCGCTGGGTCCGGTGGTGGGCGGTGTGCTGACGACGGCCTGGGACTGGCGCGGGATCTTCTTCGTCAATCTGCCGGTCGGTGCGCTGATCCTCGCGCTGCTGCTCCGGGCCCCGCGCTCACAGCGCCGTCCCGCACCGCTGGACGTGCCCGGTCAGGTGACGGCGGTGGTGGCTCTCACGGCACTGACGTTCGCGGTGATCGAAGGGGGGACGGCGGGATGGACGGCGCTGGGCGTGGCCGTGGTCGCCGCTGCCGCGTTCCTCCGAGTCGAGGCACGCCGGCCGCATCCGGTCGTGCCCCTCGGCCTCTTCCGCAACCGGACCGTCGCGGTGACGGTCGCCGCGGGAGCCGCGGTCAGCGTGGCCTTCTACAGCATGGTGTTCGTCTTCTCGCTCTTCTTCCAGCAGGTCCAGAGCCGCTCGGCGCTGGCCGCCGGGCTGATGTTCCTGCCGATGACCGGGCTGATCGCGGTGACGAACGTGGTGGCGGGCAAGCTCGCGGGCCGCTACGGCGCACGGCTGCCCATGGTGGCGGGGCAGGCGCTGGCCGTCGTAGGACTGCTCGTCCTGCTGTACGTCGACACCGGCACGCCTGCGGTCGTGGTGGCCCTGCTCCTCGTCCCCATGGCGCTGGGCTGCGCACTGACGGTGCCCCCGCTGACCGCGGCGATGATGGACGCCGTGCCCGCCGAGCGGGCGGGGCTGGCGGCCGGGGTGCTCAACTCGGCGCGGCAGATGGCCGGAGCCCTGGGGATCGCCGCCTTCGGGACGCTGGTCTCCGACGGTTTCGTGGCGGGGATGCGGTGGAGCCTCGGGATCAGCGCGACCCTGCTGGCGGTGACACTGCTGCTCAGCTGCCGGCTCCCGGGGCGGGCACGTCAACCCGTGGGTTGAGGACGGGATCAACCCCGCGGTCAACTCGCGGGCCGACGTTCAAAGGCGTCCCGCGCGGCACGCTCGTGGGCATGACGACGACCGACTATCTGATCTCCGCGGCCCTGGTCCTCCTGGTCATCCCGCAGATCCGCGGCACCCGCCAGACCCTGCGCAACGCGCTGCTGCCCGTGGTGTGCGTCGCCGCCGCGGCCTCCTACTACCTGAAGTCCTTCCCGACCGAGGGGCACGACGTCCAGCTGTACATCGTGGGTGTCGTCGCCGGTGCGGTCCTGGGCATCGCCTGTGGTGCCACCACGCGGCTGAGCCGTGCCTCGGACGGCGTCGCCCTGGCGAAGGCCGGGGCGGTGGCCGCGGCCCTGTGGATCGTGGGCATGGCCGCGCGCGCCGGGTTCGAGTACTGGGCCAACCACAGCGGCGCCACGGCGATCGCCCGGTTCAGCGAGGACAACCTGATCACCGGTGCCGCCGCCTGGACGGCAGCGCTGCTGCTGATGGCCCTGGCCCAGGTCATGTTCCGGCTCGCGGTGGTGCGGCTCAAGGCCCGGCAGATCTCCTCGCACGCCCCCACGGCGGCGGCCCGGGTCTGAGCCCGATGGCGCTCCGGCAACGTCCCCGACCCGGCGGCAACCCATCGGCTCGGCCCCGGCCTCCCGGGTCCGGGCCGGTGCCCGTCGCGCCTGCCACCGGGCGTCTCCCTATCCTTCAGACCATGACGGATCTCGCGGGCGGCGCGTCGGCCGTGGTCAGTCCGCGACTGGCCGTGGCGCTCGCCGACGTCCGGGCCCGGCGCGAGCGCCGGAGCCGGCGGCTGCGGCCCGTGCTGTGGGGCATCATGGCCACCATCGTGGTGCAGGCGCTGTACTCCGACCCGGCGCCCGGCCTGCATGGGGAGCACCTCGTCGTCACCCTCGTCCTGGCCGGTTGCCTGCTGCCGCTGGCCGCCGTCGCCTCCGGGCTGTGGCAGGTGGTGGCCCCTGCGTCGTGTGTTCTGTTCTGCCTGCTGATCACCGGGTTCGGGCTCGCGCTCGGTGTCGTCCAGCCCGGTTCCACGTCCGTCCTGCCGCCGTCGGTGGCGGTGCTGTCCGCCTTTCTCGTACTCCCGCGGCGCCAGGCCGTCGTACTCGGCTGCGTCGTGGTGGGCGGTCTCGTCGCCGCCGAGCTCGCGGGGGCGGACGTCAGCGCGGGGAACGTGCTCAGCCAGCTGCTGTTCTGCGTGGTCCTCGCCCTGATGGCGATCGCCCTGCGGCAGGCCGGTGACAACGAGGAACGGGCGGAACTGCTGCTCGCGCAGCTGGCGGACGCCCGGGCGGCCGAGGCCGAGGCGGCCGCGCTGGCCGAGCGCACCCGTATCGCCCAGGACCTGCACGACGTACTCGCCCAGACCCTGTCGGGTCTCGCGGTACAGGTGCAGGCCGCGCGGCGGATGGCGCGGCGCGACGGCGCCGGCGATGACCTGCGGGAACTCCTCGACAGGGCCGGGAAGCTCGTCAAGGAGGGACTCGGCGACGCACGCCGCGCGGTGGGCGCGCTGCGCGGACAGCAGACGCCCTCGCTGGACCGTCTGCCCGAGCTGGTCGAGCGCTACCGCGTCGATCTGGAACTCGACGTCACGCTGTCCGTGACGGGGGCACGCCGTGCCCTGTCCACGGACGCCGACCTCGCGCTGTACCGCGGCGCCCAGGAGGCGCTGACGAACGCGGCCCGGTATGCCCGCGGGGCCTGCACGACGGTGGCCCTCCGCTATGACGCCGGGAGCACGATCCTGACGGTCGAGGACCGGCGCACCACACCCGAGCCGCCTCCGGCCGCGCCGGTCGAGGGCTCCGGCCTGGGGCTGCGGGGCATGCGGGAGCGATTGAGCGCGGTCGGCGGCAGCGCGAGCGCCGGGCCGACCCCGGAGGGCTGGCGGGTGCGGATGGAGGTCCCGGTATGACCGAGCACGACGGCGAGCGGATCACGGTCCTGGTCGCGGACGACCAGCAGGTCGTGCGGGGCGGACTCGTCCTGCTGATCGGCATGCTGGACGGCATCGAGGTGGTCGGCGCGGCGCGTGACGGCGCGGAGGCCGTCCAACTGGCCGAGCGGCTGCGTCCCGACGTCGTCCTCATGGACCTCAACATGCCGGTGCTCGACGGCGTCGCGGCCACGTCTGCCGTACGGGAGAGGGCGCCGGAGAGCGCGGTGCTGGTGCTGACCACCTACGCCGACGACGACTCCGTCTTCCCGGCGCTGCGCGCGGGTGCCCGTGGCTATCTGACCAAGGACGCGGACGACGACGAGGTCGAGGCCGCGATCCGCAACGTCCACCGCGGACGCACCTGGCTCGACCCCGTGGTCCAGGCTCGGCTCGTCGCCCACCTCCAGCCCGAGGCCGCCGCGTCCGACACCCGACGGGATGCCTTGCCGGACGGTCTGACCCCGCGCGAGGCCGAGGTGCTCACCCTCATCGCCCAGGGGCTGTCCAACGAGGAGATCTGCGCCCGGCTCGTGGTGAGCCGGGCCACGGTGAAGACGCACATCAACCGCATCTTCGCGAAGATCGGCGCCAACGACCGCGCCCAGGCGGTGGGATACGCCTACCGCAACAACCTGGCCGACGGCGGTTAGCCAGGTCGCTCAGCTGCCGTCTCGCAGGTCCTTCGGCCAGTCGGCCCTGAACTCGATGTGGTCATACGTCACCACACACCCCTCCCCCATCGGCGACTGCGTCATGAAACCGACCAGGGCGGCGCCGGTCTCCTCCGCCCCGCCCAGCGTGAACAGCCGGACGAAGGTCCAGCGTTCGCCGTCACGGGAGGCGTGAAAGGCAAAGGAACGACCGGTCCGGCTCACCCGGAGCCAGACGGAACTGCCCTCCACGGTGAAGGAGTTGGCGTCGTCCGAGTGTCCCCGGGTGACCACCGTGCAGACGGTGGGCACGTCCGGGGAGTACTCCAGACACAGCTTGGCCCAGGCCCGCTCACCGACATGGACGTACAGCACCCCCGCGTCGAAGGCCGCCGCGAACCCGACGGTGACCCGGGCGATCAGCTGAAAGTCCCCGACAGGGGCGCCCAGGAGGCGAGGCGCATCAGAGGCGGGGTCCAGCCCCTCACCGGTGGGCGGCACGAACCGATCCTGCCGGGACCCGGCCCACCCGGAGAGGAACCCGTCCTCGTAGGCCCAGTGCCCGTCGGGTCCATACGCACGGAGGGGGAAAGGAAGTTCGGGAACTTGGACGTCCATCGCTCTATTGTCTCAGGCCCGGTGGGCCCACCCAGGGGCGCGGGGAACTGCGCGACAAGCCACAGCCGGCCCGCAGCCCGCAGACGACCGCACCCCTACGGCGCAACCGCTACCGCTCCAACAGCCCGTTGAACCGCCGAGGCAGCCCAAGCGGATTCTCGTCCCGCAGCTCCGCAGGAAGCAGCGCCTCAGGCGCCCCCTGATACACAACCGGCCGCAGCCACCGCTCAATAGCCGTACCGCCCACGGACGTGGACGTCGACGTCGTCGCCGGATACGGCCCCCCGTGATGCTGCGCGGGCGCCACCGCAACCCCCGTCGGCCACCCATTCACCAGCACACGCCCGGCAATCGGCGTCAGCTCCGCCAGCAGCTCGGGCCCACGCCCCTCCCCCGCCGCCTCCTCGGAAGAGAGATGCACGGTCGCGGTGAGGTTGCCCGGCAAGCGCGACAGCACGGCCGTGGCCTCGGCCTCGTCCTCATAGCGGGCCACGACGGTGACCGGCCCGAAGCACTCCTCGAGGAGCAGCTCGTGCTCACCCTCCGCCGCCAGCTTCTGCGCGGGCACGGTCAGGAACCCCGCGCTGACGGTGTGCTGACTGCCCGCGCCCGGTGTCACCGGCGAGTCCACGTCGGGCAGTTCGGCCCGCTCGGCGACTCCGGCCACGAAGTTGTCGCGCATCCGGTGATCGAGCAGCACGCCCGCCTCGGTGTCGCTGACAGCCTCCGTGAGCGACTTGACCAGCCGGTCGCCCGCCGCACTCTGCGGCGCCAGCACGAGCCCGGGCTTCACACAGAACTGCCCGACGCCCAGCGTCATGGAACCGGCCAGCCCCGTACCGATGGCCTCCGCGCGCTCGGCGGCCGCGGCCTCCGTGATGAGCACGGGGTTCAGCGAACCCAGCTCGCCGTGGAAGGGAATCGGGACCGGACGTGCGGCCGCCGCGTCGAAGAGGGCACGTCCGCCTCGTACCGAACCGGTGAACCCGGCCGCGGCGACTAGCGGGTGCTTGATCAGCTCGATGCCCGCCTCGAAGCCGTGGACGAGGCCCACGACGCCGGCGGGGATGCCGTGCGCCGCGGCGGCGGACCGCAGTACGGCCGCGACCAGCTCGGACAGGGCCGGGTGGTCGGGGTGGGCCTTGACCACCACGGGGCAGCCCGCGGCCAGCGCGCTCGCGGTGTCGCCGCCGGCGACCGAGAAGGCGAAGGGGAAGTTGGAGGCCGAGTAGACGGCGACGACGCCGAGGGACACCTTGTAGCGGCGCAGGTCCGGGATCGGCGGGGTCGCGGTGGCGTCGGGGTGGTTGATGACGACGTCGAGGAAGGCACCCTCGTCGACGATGCCGGCGAAAGCGCGCAACTGGTAGCAGGTGCGGGCGAGTTCACCGGTCAGCCGGACCGGGCCGAGCGCGGTCTCGGCGTCGGCGGCCTCGACGAGCTGGTCCTTGGCCGACTCCAGCCGGTCGGCGGCGGTACGCAGGAAGGCCGAGCGGACCGTACGGTCGGCCAGGGCACCGCGCGCGTCCTGCGCGGCGCGCACAGTGGCGTCCACCTCCTGGGCTGTGGCCTCCACCGCAACCTGTTCCCGCTGCTTCCCGGTTCGGGGGTCGACACTCCAGACTGGTGCTGCTGCCACCGCGGGTCCCTCCACACATGTAATGCCGCAGTACGGGTCATTCACCAGGGTCGTTCGATATACTGAACGCTGTCTCTGATGGTGAATATGCTGTCGGAGACTATTTCCCGTCGAACGAAGGGGTCAAGGGCGATGTCGGCTGTCGAGACGGGGGGCGGAGCGCAGGTCAAGTCCGCGGTACGGACGGTTGAACTGCTCGAATACTTCGCCGGACGCCCGGGAATGCACTCGCTCGCGGCGGTCCAGGAGGCCGTCGGATACCCCAAGTCCAGCCTGTACATGCTGCTCCGCACACTGGTCGAGCTGGGCTGGGTGGAGACGGACGCGACGGGCACGCGCTACGGCATCGGCGTACGGGCCCTGCTCGTCGGCACGTCGTACATCGACGGTGACGAGGTGGTCGCGGCGGCCCGGCCGACGCTGGACCGGCTGTCGGACGACACGACGGAGACCATCCACCTCGCCCGGCTGGACGGCACGAACGTCGTCTACCTGGCCACCCGGCAGTCGCAGCACTATCTGCGCCCCTTCACCCGGGTCGGCCGCCGGCTGCCCGCGCACTCGACGTCCCTCGGCAAGGCGCTGCTGAGCACCTACTCGGACGAACAGGTCCGCAAGCTGCTCCCGGAGACGCTCCCCGCCCTCACCGAGAACACGATCACGGACCGCGAGAAGCTCATCGAGGAGCTGCACCAGGTCCGGGAGCAGGGCTTCGCCGTCGACCGCGAGGAGAACACGCTGGGGCTGCGCTGCTTCGGCGTCGCGATCCCGTACCGCACCCCGGCCCGGGACGCGATCAGCTGCTCGGTGCCGGTGGCGCGGCTGACCCCCGCCCACGAGCAGATGGTGAAGGACGCACTGTTCGATGCGCGGGACCGGCTGACACTGGCGACCAGGAGGCTCTGACCGATGAACATCGTTCTCCGCGAGGTCCACGACAGCGATCTGCCGGTCTTCTACCGGCTGCTGAACGACCCGGAGGCCCTGCGGATGGCGGCCTTCACACCGAAGGACCCGGCCGACCGGGACGCCTTCGACGCGCACTGGAAGCGGAACCGGTCTTCGGCGGACGTCGTCCTGCGGACGATCCTGGCGGACGGTGACGTGGTCGGGCACGCGGCGGTCTACGGCGAGCCGGGCGAGCGCGAGGTGACGTACTGGGTCGACCGGGCTTACTGGGGGCAGGGCATCGCCACCGCGGCCCTGCGAGACCTGCTGGCCGAGGTGCCCGAACGCCCGGTGTACGCGCGGGCGGCGACGGACAACGAGGGGTCCCGGCGGGTCCTGGAGAAGTGCGGATTCCGGGTGACCGGCCAGGACAGGGGCTTCGCCCAGGCGCGGGGCGAGGAGATCGACGAGGTCGTCCTGACGCTGGAGAGCTGAAGCCGGAGGGCTGAGACCGGAGAGCTGAGGCCGCCTCCCCCGTCCGGCGGAGGCGGATCGTCGTGGGGCAGGAGGCGCTCCCCGAGGTCCGCGCGGGAGCGTGGGCGTATGACGCAGACACTCGTCGCCACCAGGTCCCGCCGGCTCCTCCGTGCCGTCGCCGTCGTCTCCTGCGTGCCGTATCTCGCCCTCAAGGCCGCCTGGGTCGCCGGGAGTCGGGTGGGGATTCCGGAGGGCAGTTCGCTGCTGGAGCACCGGACCTCCATGGCCGTCGCCAACACTCTCTCCGTGGTGCTGGACAGTGCCGTGATCGTGCTGGCGCTGGTGCTGACCCGGCCGTGGGGTCTGCGGTTGCCCGCGTGGCTGCCGGCGTTTCCCGTGTGGGTCGCGACCGGGCTGCTCGCGCCGATCATGACCGGGTTTCCGTTGCAGCTCCTCGTGAAGGCGCTCGGCGGCAGCGTGAACAAAGCCTCCGACACCGGCCGGGAGCCCTTCCTCGACGAGTGGGTGTTCGGGGTCGTGTACACCGGGTTCATCGTGCAGGGCCTGGCCCTCGGCACGCTGTTCGTGCTGTACGCCCGCGACCGCTGGGGCCACCTCTGGCGCGGACGGGTGTGGGAGCTGCCCCTCGGTGCGGTCGGCGCCGCCCAGCGCGTCACGGCCGGCGCGGCCGCCGTACTCGCCCTGCTGCCGATCGCCCTGCACCTCCTGTGGGCCTTCGGCAGTGCGGCCGGGCTCAGCGCGGGGCGGGCCGACGACCGGACCTCCGACTTCTACGTCCTGGAAGCCATGACCGCCGTCTTCCTCGTCGCGGCCGTGGCCGGAGCCTGGCTGCTCGCCTACCGCAGCGCCCCCTCCCTGCCCGTCAAGGTGCCCCTCGCCCTCACCTGGGTCGGCTCGGGTGTCGCCGCCTGCTGGGGCGGCTGGCTCGCGTTCGCGTCCCTCCCGGGCGTGGACGACATCGCCGACCGTCCTACGCCGGTGATGCACCTCGCCTACGCTGGCCAGATGATCGTCGGCATCCTCGTGGCGACTCTCGTCACCCACTTCCTCGCGGAGCGGTCCGCCGGGGCGGTGCGGCGACCGGTGCCGGTACCGGAGCGGTCCGTCGCCACGACGGCACGGACACCGCCGGCCGAGCCGTCCACCGCCCCGGCGGACCGACCGGCGTGAGAGCGTTCGGCCGGTTCCTGTTCGCGGGGCAGGCCCGCCGCCGTTGGATCCATCTGATTCTCGGCGGCGCGCTCGCCATGCCGTACGTTCTGGTCGGCTCGGTGGTCGCGGGCCCGGCGACCGGCTCCACGAACGTGTTCGGCTCCTTCGCCCTCCAACTCCTCTCGTTCGCCATCGGGTTGCCCCTCGCCGCCCTCACCTCCCTGTTCCCGCTGACCCGGCCGCTCGAGGCCGCCGCCGTACGGTCGCTGTGCGGTGTGGACGGGGACCGGCTCGCCGACGGGCCCGCGCGGACCCGGTCCGCGAAGGGGCGTACGGCGGCCTGGTTCACGCTGCATCTCGGGTTCGGCGGGATCATCGCCGGGATGTCGCTCGCGGTGCCGCCGTTCGCGGTCGTGCTGATCGTGCTGCCGGTCTTCGCCGGGCTGCGCGACACCCGGCTCGGGCTGCCCGAAGCCCTCGACCGCCCCTGGGCGTTGGCGCTGTCGCCGGTCGCGGGCGTGGCCATGCTCGTCGCCCTCGCCGCCTGCGCGGTCGGCGCCGGCGCGCTGCTGGCCCGCTGGGCGCCCGCCCTGCTCGGCCCCACCCCCGAGGACCGGCTCGCGGCCGCCGAGGCACGCGCCGCCGACCTCGCCGTACGCAACCGGCTCGCCCGCGAACTGCACGACTCCGTCGGCCACGCCCTCAGCGCCGTCACCCTCCAGGCGAGCGCCGCCCGCCGCGTCCTCGACACCGACCCGGAGTTCGTCCGCGAGGCCCTCGCCGCCATCGAGGACACCACACGCCGCACGGTGGGCGAACTCGACGCCGTCCTGGGCGTGTTGAGAGACGGCGACTCGACCGTCCCGGCCCCGACACTCGCCACCGACCTCGACGGCCTCCTGCGCCGCACCCGCGCGGGCGGCCTGCACATCACCGACATGATCGCCGTGGACCCCGGGACCCTGCCGCCCGTCGTCTCCCGCGAGGCCTACCGCATCGTGCAGGAAGGCCTCACCAACGCCGTCAAGCACGCGGACGACCAGGAAGTGACCTTGCACATCGAGGTCAAGGGCGCCCACCTGGACATCACCCTGGAGAACCCACTGAGCAACCTCGGTGCAGCGCCCTTTAGGGGCGCGGGGAACTGCGCGACCAGCCACGACGAACCCGCAGACAGACGACGGCCTCCAAACGCCCCCACCCGTCCCGGCAGCGGACTGCACGGCATCGCAGACCGGGCCCGCCTGCTCGGCGGCACGGCGCAGGCAGGTGCCGCCGAGGGGACCTGGCACCTGCACGTACGGCTGCCGACGAAGGGACCCGCATGACCCGCCCCCCGATCCGCATCGTCCTCGCCGACGACGAACGCATGGTCCGCACCGCCCTACGCGCGATCCTCTCCGCCGAGCCGGACATGGAGGTCGTGGGCGAGGCGGCGACCGGCGCGGAGGCAGTGTCGGTCGTACGGGACCTCCTCCCCGACGTGGTCCTCATGGACGTCCGCATGCCGGAGGCAGACGGCATCCGGGCCACCGAGCAGATCCTCGCCACGCTCGACGCGCCGCCCCGCATCGTCGTCGTCACCACCTTCGAGAACGACTCCTATGTGTACGACGCACTGCGTGCCGGAGCCGCCGGGTTCCTGCTCAAGCGGGCGGAGGCCGAGGCGCTCGTGCAGGCGGTACGGCTGGTCGCGCACAGCGACAGCCTGCTGTTCCCGTCGGCCGTACGGGCCCTCGCCGCCGAGCACGCGCGCGCGTACGCCACGCCGCCGGCCTGGGTGGCGAGGCTCACCGGACGGGAGAGCGACGTGCTGCGGCACATGGCGGCCGGGCTGACCAACGCGGAGATCGCGCGGCGCTTGGGGGTCGGCCCCGCCACCGTGAAGACGCACGTGGCGGCCGTCCTGGCGAAGACGCGCACCCGGGACCGTACACAGGCGGTGATCGCCGCGTACGAGGCGGGATTCCTGAAGTCGTCCTGACCGGCTTCATGAACACCCGATGAGAATGGCGGGCGGAATGGAACGATCCGCACCGCCTCGATCGTCTTCTTGGCGGGATGAACAAGACGATCAGGCGCGCATCGGTCTTCGCGCTGCTGCTGGTGTTCGCTCTGCTGGTGCGGGCGACCTGGGTGCAGTTCTACGACGGCCAGGCACTCGCAGACGACAGCAAGAACCGGCGGAACGCGATCGAGACGTACTCGTCGCCGCTCGGGAACATCATCGTGGCCGGGGAGTCGATCACCGGTTCCGCACCGACGAAGGGCAGCGACCTCGCGTACAAGCGCACGTACACCGACGGCGAGCTGTACGCCGCGGTGACGGGCTACGCCTCGCAGAGTTACGCGCCCACGCAGCTGGAGGGCATCTACCAGGACCTGCTCAACGGCACGGACACCCGGCTGAAGACCATGATGGACACGGTCACCGACAAGCGGGCCGATCCGGGCAACGTGGTCACGACGATCGACCCGGCCGTGCAGAAGGCCGCGTACGACGCGCTCGGCGAGAAGAAGGGCGCGGCCGTCGCGATCGACCCGACGACCGGCAAGATCCTCGCGGTGGTGTCGACCCCGTCGTACGACCCGTCGTCGCTGACCGACGCGGACACGGCCGGGGACGCCTGGACGAAGCTCAACAAGGACTCGGACAAGCCGATGACCAACCGGGCGCTGCGCCAGCCGCTGCCGCCGGGGTCGACCTTCAAGCTGGTCGTGGCGGCGGCCGCGCTGGAGGACGGGCTGTACTCGTCCGTGGACGAGAAGACGGACAGCCCCAACCCGTACACGCTGCCGGACACGACGACCGTGCTGAAGAACGAGAATTCCTCCGCCCCCTGCGAGAACGCGAACATCCGCACCGCGCTTCAGTACTCCTGCAACAACGTCTTCGCGAAGATGGCCGTCGACGTCGGCCAGGACAAGCTGAAGGCGATGGCCGACAAGTTCGGCTTCAACGACGAGACGCAGGACGTGCCGGTGCGGGCTTATACGAGCGTGTACCCGTCCGGGATGGACAAGGCCCAGACCGGGCTGACGGGCATCGGCCAGTTCGACGTCACGGCCACGCCGTTGCAGATGGCCATGGTGTCCGCCGCTATTGCCAACGGCGGCGAGATGGTCACCCCGCACATGGTGTCGGAGATCACCGACAGCGGTGACGATGTGCTGGAGAACTACGACGACGGGGCCGACACCACGCGGATCGTCAGCTCGGACACGGCCGATCAGTTGCAGTCCGCGATGGAGACGGTGGTCTCGAAGGGCACCGGAACCAACGCCCAGATATCGGGCGCGACGGTGGGCGGCAAGACCGGTACGGCCCAGCACGGCGAGAACAACAGCAAGACGCCGTACGCCTGGTTCACGTCGTACGCGAAGGCCGGTGACAAGCAGGTCGCGGTGGCGGTCATGGTCGAGCAGTCGGATGCGGCGAGGTCCGAGGTAAGCGGCAACGGCCTGGCGGCCCCGGTGGCCAAGGCAATGATGGAAGCAGCGATCGAGTAGCGCCCCTTCAGGGGCGCGGGGAACTGCGCGACCAGCCACGACGAACCCGCAGCCGATCGCGCAGCGAAACCTCACTTCACGCCGAGAACCTGCTCGATCGGGTCGATCGCGAAGTACACCAAGAACAGTGCGCTCGCAGCCCACAGCAACCAGTGCACCTCCTTCGCCTTCCCCAGCACCGACTTGATCACCACGTACGCCAGGAACCCCGCCCCGATGCCGTTGGTGATCGAGTACGTGAACGGCATCACCGCGATGGTGAGAAACGCCGGGATGGCGATCTCGTACTTGTCCCAGTCGATGTGCTTGACCTGGGTCATCATCAGGAACCCTACGGCGACGAGCGCGGGCGCGGCCGCCTGGAGCGGGACGATGGTCAGCAGCGGGGTCAGGAACAGGGCGAGCGCGAAGAGACCGCCGGTGATCAGGTTGGAGAAGCCGGTGCGCGAGCCCTCGCCGACACCCGCGGCCGACTCGATGTAGGAGGTCGCGGAGGACGAGGATGCCGCGCCGCCCGCGACCGCCGCCGCACCGTCGATGAGCAGGACACGGCCGAGGTTCGGGACGTTGCCCTGCTCGTCGAGGAGGCCCGCCTCGGCGCTGACACCGACGACCGTGCCCATGGTGTCGAAGAAGTCCGACAGGATCAGCGTGAAGATCAGCAGGACGACCGTGATGGCCGTGGTCTCGCCGAAGGCGCCGAACAGGCTGAACTGGCCGAGGAGTCCGAAGTCGGGGGTGTCGACGATCTTGTCGGGCCACTCGGGCGTGGTCAGACCCCAGGCCTTGATGTCGGCGATCGAGTTGATGATGAGCGCGACGATCGTCATGGCGATGATGCTGATCAGGATCGCGCCCTTCACCTTCCGGGCGAGCAGCGCGACGGTGAGCAGAACTCCGAGGCAGAAGACGAGGATCGGCCACCCGGTGAGCGTGCCGGTGCCACCGAGCTGAACCGGCACGGTGGTGTTCGCGATGTCGGGGATGCGGGTGACGAAGCCGGCGTCGACGAAGCCGATGAACGCGATGAACAGGCCGATGCCGACACTGATCGCCTGCTTGAGCGGCTGCGGGATGGCGTGCATGACGGCCTCGCGCAGGCCGGTCACCACCAAGACGCAGATCAGCAGGCCTTCCAGGACGATCAGGCCCATCGCGTCGTCCCAGCTCATCAGCGGGGCGATCTGGAAGGCGACGACCGCGTTGAGGCCGAGGCCGGCGGCGAGGGCGAGGGGCAGATTGCCGCCGATGCCCATGATGATCGTCATGACCGCGGCCACCAGGGCGGTGGCGGTGGTCAGTTGGACGGCGTCGAGCTGCTCGCCGAACTTGTCCTTGGCGCTGCCGAGGATGATCGGATTCAGGACAAGGATGTAGGCCATCGTGAAGAATGTGGCGAAGCCGCCGCGTATCTCACGGCCGAAGGTGGAGCCCCGTTCGGAGATCTTGAAGAACCGGTCGAGGCTGCTCGCCGCGGATGGCGTGGGACTTGGCCGGTCGGCCACCTTCTGCGAATCGGACATGGTCACGTACTCCTTGTTGCCTGAATGATCGGTGCGGGTGCTGGCTGGATTGTTCCCGTGTTGAACCTGTTTCAGGTTTTCTCCGTGTTACGGAATCAGAGCTGCTCACCGTGCGGCCTGCCACACGTCGTTCGAAGCCTCGTACGAACCTGACATTCGAGCACTGTTACGCTTCCGCACCTCGGCCGGATGATCGCCGGACGATCACATGTCCAACACACGCCACGCACAGCCAGGAGAGGTCGCCCGTGGGCACAGTCGTCGACGACGCCGCCTCCGTGGAGTTCCATGCCTTCTTCGAGCGTCACTACGCCGAACTGTCGCGTCTCGCCCATCTGCTGACGGGTGAGTCGGACGCCGCCGACGATCTGGCGGCCGATGCGCTGCTGGCGCTGTGGCACCGCTGGGACCGGGTGCGTGCCGCAGACCATCCGGTGGCGTACGCCCGCGGAGTCGTCGCCAATCTCGCCCGCACCCGGATCCGCAGCGCGGTCCGCGAGCGGCGGCGTATCGCCCTGTTCTGGTCGCAGCGCGAGGAGAAGACCGAGAACCCTGACATAGCGGGCGTGGTCGATGTCCAAGAGGCGCTTCGCAGACTGCCGTTCCGCAAACGGGCCTGTGTGGTGCTGCGGCATGCGTTCGACCTCTCGGAGAAGGACACGGCGCTCGCCCTGGGCGTCTCGGTGGGTACGGTGAAGAGCCAGACCTCGAAGGGAATGGCCGAGCTGCAAAGACTGCTCGGCACACAGGGAGCTCCGCAGAGGGTGCACGCGGCGATGGCCCGCACCGGTGACGCCGGAGGAAGGAACCGATGACGATGCGGCGGGACGTGCACGACGAGCTGCGCGCCCGGCTGCACGAGGCGGCCGGACAGCACGAGCCCGACCGCGCGCGCATCCTGGCCCGCGTCGAACGCGGTATGACCGAGCAGACCCGGCCCGACCACCGGGCCACCCTCCCGCCCGTGTTCGGCTGGGTGCGGGTGGTGAGTGCCACCGCCGCGGTCGCGAGCGTACTGGCGGTCGGCGGTTACGCGGTGGCGTCCGCCGTGCAGGACGAACCCTCCCCGCAGCAGTCGGTCGCCGTCTCGCCGACCCCCGCGCCGTCGCCCGACGCGACGAGCCGCGCCCCCGTCCCGCCGGTGGACCCGACGCCGAGCACCCCACCGGAGTCCAAGGCGCCGAGCACTCCCGAGACATCGCCGTCCCCGTCCGCGCCCTCCGCCACCCTGGCGCCCGCGCACGGCGAGGAGGACGGCCCGCTCCGGTCGGACGGCTCGGTCGACCCGCACAGCAATGACTTCTGGGCGCAGAGCAATGTGACCCTGGAAGTCGATGAGCAACTGACGGCGCTGACCGTCCGGTTGAAGGTCAAGCAGACCGGCGGGATCAGCTCCGCCGGTGCCTGGCGGTCGCTGCCCGAGCAGGACTTCACACTCACCGTCGGCGAGCAGGACGGCTTCCTCGTCTACACCTGGGTGCTCAAGGAGGACCGGACGGTCGCCAAGGGCGAGTGGGTGTTCGCGGGCCAGTACAACCACGCCCGCGGCGGCCGTGACGCGGCCGACGACGGCTACGCGGCGACGGCCACCGCCGGCGGCCAACAGCTGTCCGTGGCGGGCGACTTCGCGGCCCACGAGGGCGACGACTCGACGGCCGAGGGCGATTCGTAAAGAAGTTCCGAGGACGCGGCAACCCTTTCCGCACACGTGGCGACCAGGAGACGTAAGGATCCCCTCCCACGCAAGGAATGGGCATGACTGCACGAGCTGAACAGCGCGTCCGCCACCGTCGCCGGGTCACCAGGCGGCGGGCGGTGATCGGTGGAGCGACCGCCCTCGGCATCACGGGCGCGGCGATCGTCACCACGGCGATGCTGTCCTCCGCGGGCGCCGCGTCCGCCTGGCCGACCGCCACGGGCAAGCAGGCCGTGAGCAGCACCATCAAGGTCTCCGGCACGTACGACGGCGGCAACAAGGAGTTCTACGGCAGCGGGGCGTTGGGGGGCGACAGCCAGGACGAGGGTCAGGACCCGGTCTTCCAGCTGGCGGACGGCGCCGTCCTCAAGAACGTGATCATCGGCACCCCGGCCGCGGACGGCGTCCACTGCCTGGGCAGCTGCACGATCCAGAACGTGTGGTGGACGGACGTCGGCGAGGACGCGGCGACCTTCAAGGGCAAGTCCTCGTCATCCGTGTACACGGTCTACGGCGGCGGTGCGAAGAACGGGGCGGACAAGGTCCTCCAGTTCAACGGCGCGGGCAAGCTGGTCGTGACCAAGTTCCAGGTGGCCAACTCCGGCAAGCTGGTGCGGAGTTGCGGCAACTGCTCCACGCAGTACCAGCGCACGGTCATCATCAACGACGTGGACGTGACCGCGCCGATGAACTCGATCGTCGGGATCAACTCGAACTACGGCGACACGGCCGCGCTGCGCAAGGTCCGTATCCACGGCGACAGCAGCAAGAAGATCAAGACGTGCGTCCGCTTCAAGGGCAACAACACGGGCGCCGAGCCCACCGAAGTCGGCACAGGCCCGGACGGAACCTCCTGCAAGTTCACGGCATCCGACCTCACGTACCAGTGAGTGAAAGACGTCAACGACGGTATCCTCGTTTAGCCTTCGCGAACGGCCGTCTCACAACGGGTTCGCACCGGGGGAACAACCACACCCTCACTTTCAACGTCCCTACCAGTGCGTGGAAGACGGGACGCCTCGCAGTTCGACTGCATAGACCTGCTGACCTGAGCCCCCCTCGGTCAGCAGAGCCGGCCTGAGCCCCCCTCAGCCGGCAAAGCAATGGCCCCGCCGATGACGATCGGCGGGGCCATTCGCGCCCCATAGGGGCGCGGGGCTGTATCAATGTGCGGCTCCGCCGCGTGGGCGCGACAAGCCACGACGAACCCGCAGCCGACAACTCAGTTCATGGTCGACCCAATAGTCGTAGAACCAGTCGTCAGAAAGACCGTCGCAGGCAGCGATCCATCCGCCTTACGCCCCCCGTACGCCGTACTCGCATCCATCGACTTGAACCCCGGCGTACTCACCCCACCGTCCCAGTTGTTCGCCACACTCACCGTGCCGGAACCCACCTTCGACAACCCACCCTTGTTGCTCACCGCAAGATTCCGCGCCAACCGCGCCTTACCGGTGGCGAAGTAGAACCCGGCCTCGGCATTGGCATACGCGGTGTTGCGGTTCAGCACGATCGCCCCGGCGTTGGAGTTCTCGGTGAACCCGTTCAACGTGTTGTCCCAGGCCGCGTTGTTGTTGACGACATGCGCGACCACAACGCCCCCGCCGCCCAGCTTGAACCCGTTGCCGTTGCCCTCGAACGCGGAGTCGCCCCACCGGTTCCTGCCGTTGCCGAAGGCCCACGTGTGCTCGATGGTGACCGGCGAGGAGAACTGCCACAGGTCGAGGCCGTCATCGGAGTTGTTGTACAGCCGCGCCCCGGTGATCTTGTTACCGGTGCCGGAGCCGAACTTCACGGCGATCCCGTCGGCGTTCTGGCCATGCCCGGCCGGGTCGTAGTTGCCGTGACTGTCCAGGTTCTGCACGAGGTTGCCGGTCGTGCCGTCGCCGCGCAGGGTGAACCCGGAGTCGCCGTTGTTCGCGGTGACGAGGTTCTTGAAGACGCCGCCGACGGACGACGTGGCGACGAAGCCCTGGGCCGGGGAGTTCTGGAAGGTGAGGTTCTGCACGGTCCAGTAGTCGCCGTAGATCCCGGCCAGCCAGGAGCCGTCGCCCAGCTTGGAACCGTCGATCTTCACCTTCTCGCCGCCGTACGCCTCCAGCGTGATCCGCGCCGAACCGGTGCCGTTCGCCGTGGACTTGAGGGTGGTCGCCGGGGTGTACGTGCCGCCGCGGACCTGGATGGTCGTACCGGCGGTCGCGCTCGCGACGGCCGACTCCAGCTGCGCGGTGGAGGAGACGGTGACCGTCGTCGATGCGGCCTGGGCGCCGCCGTTCGACAGGCCGACACAGACGCCTCCCGCCCCGCGGAGACGGCGACCGCCGCGGCGATCGAGAGGGTGCGGGTCCTGCGGTGGCGTCCGATGCTCTGACGCACGGAGCGTTCCTTTCCTAGGGGAAGTTACGCGTTCCAGTCGCCGCCGCAGCCGGACGAGGTTGCCGCGTCCCACCGAAACTTTCGCTCACCCGGTCCTGCCGCTCCACCGATTGACGCCCTGCCGCTGCCCCGTGACACTCCGAAGGCAACAGAAACCCCCACAGTCACACAGGATGTGTCATGCGACGCCAGAGACGCCGTTCCGCCCGCACGTTCCTGATCCCGTTCCTTGCCCTTCTGCTGGGCCTGCTGGCCGCACCGCCCAGTTCCGCACAGTCCGGAGCACCACCCGTGACCCAGCAGTCCAAGTACGCCGGCTATCTCTTCGCCTACTTCACCGGCGAGGGCACCGCCGACGGCGAGCAGATCCGCTACGCCCTCAGCCGCGGCAACGACCCGCTGCACTGGCGCGAGTTGAACGCGGGCAAACCCGTCCTCACCTCCACCATCGGCGAGAAGGGCCTGCGCGATCCGTTCGTGATCCGCTCCCCCGAGGGCGACAAGTTCTATCTGATCGCCACCGATCTGCGCATGTACCAGAACAGCAGCGGCAGTTGGGACGACGTCCAGCGGCACGGCAGCAAGTCCATCATGGTCTGGGAGTCCACCGACCTGGTCCACTGGACCGACCAGCGCCTGGTGAAGGTGTCCCCGGACAGCGCGGGCAACACCTGGGCGCCGGAGGCCTACTGGGACGACACGCTCGGCGAGTACGTCGTCTTCTGGGCGTCCAAGCTGTACGCCGACGACGACCCCGGCCACACCGGATCGACGTACAACAAGATGCTGTACGCGACGACGAAGGACTTCCGCACCTTCAGCGAGCCGAAGGTCTGGGACGACCCCGGCTACTCGGTCATCGACTCGACCGTCGTGCAGCACCAGGACACCTACTACCGCTACACCAAGGACGAGCGGGACCCCACCTCCTCCAGCCCCTGCTCGAAGTTCATCACCGCCGAGAAGTCGACGACGCTGACGGACACGTCGTACGACTTCGTGTCGGACTGCATCGGCAGCGGTTCGATCGACCGCGGTGAGGGCCCGACGGTGTTCAAGTCGAACACCGAGGAGAAGTGGTACCTGTTCATCGACGAGTACGGCGGCCGGGGCTACGTCCCCTTCGAGACCACCGACCTCGACTCGGGCAAGTGGACGATGTCCGCGAACTACCAGCTCCCCGCGAGTCCCCGCCACGGCACGGTGATTCCCGTGACACAGGCGGAGTACGACCGGCTGCTGGCCGCCTACCCGGTCACACCGACGTCCGTCGTGGACGCCACGGCGAAGGGCCAGGAGGCGTACGCGGTCGTCACGGAGGCGACAAGCAAGGTCGTGCTGCCGATGGAACCCGCTGCGGATCTACGGCACTTGGCCCCCAGGTTCGCCGTCGGCGCCGGCGCGACGGTGACCCCGCCGTCCGGTACGCGCCGGGACTTCCGCAGACCGCAGATGTACAAGGTGACGGCGGCGGACGGAACGGCCAGAACCTGGACCGTCGAGGCGGTGCCGACCCGCAGCCCGGTGCTGCCGGGGCTGTACGCCGACCCCGACATCCGCTACATGGACGGCCGTTACTGGATCTATCCGACGACGGACGGCTTCCCGGGCTGGAGCGGTACGCAGTTCAAGGCGTTCTCGTCGAAGGACCTGGTCCACTGGAAGGACCACGGCGTGATCCTCGACCTCGGTGCTGATGTCTCCTGGGCCGACAAGAACGCCTGGGCTCCCGCGATCGCCGAGAAGAACGGCAAGTACTACTTCTACTTCTGCGCCGAGCAGCAGATAGGGGTGGCCGTCGCGGACTCCCCCGCAGGCCCCTTCAAGGACGCCCTCGGCAAACCCCTCGTCGCCAAGGGCGGTTCTCTCGGCGGCCAGATGATCGACCCGGCCGTCTTCACGGACGACGACGGCACGTCGTATCTCTACTGGGGCAACGGGCACGGGTACGTGGTGCCGCTGAACGACGACATGACCTCGTACGACCCGTCGAAGGTGCAGGACATCACCCCGGACAACTTCCGGGAGGGCTCCTTCGTGGTCAAGCGCAAGGGGACGTACTACTTCATGTGGTCCGAGGACGACACCCGCAGCGAGAACTACCACGTCGCCTACGCGACGGGACCGTCCCCGCTCGGCCCGTGGACCAAGCGGGGCACGATCCTGTCCAAGCGCCCCGAGTACGGCATCAAGGGCACCGGCCACCACTCGGTGGTGAACACCCCCGGCACCGACGACTGGTACATCGTCTACCACCGGTTCGCCCTGGGCGGCCCCGGTGAGGCGGGCGGGGACGGCACGCACCGGGAGACGACCATCGACCGCATGGAGTTCGCGACCGACGGCACCATCAAGCCGGTGGTGCCGACCCTGGAGTCGATCAAGCCCGTACGACGGTAGCTCAGTCCATCGTCGCGCCGATGGTGGTGCTGCCCGTGGTCAGGAAGGTGGTCGCGGGCAGCGAGCCGTCGGACTGGCGGGCGTTGTATGTCGTCGTCGCGTTCGTGGAGACGAAGGACGGGGTCGCGATCCCCGAGTCCCAGTTGTTGCCTGCCGAGACGACCGACGAACCCTTGCTCACCGAGCCGCCGCCGTTGCTCACGGCGAGGTTCTTGCCGTCTCGGAGCCGTACGGCTGAAGGTTGATGCGGCTGGACGAGGTGCCGTTCGCCGTCGACTGGAGGGTGGCCGTCGGGTAGTACGTGCCGGCACGCACCTGGATGGTGGTGCCCGCGGTGGCGCTGCTGAGGGCGCTGGTCGGTTCGGCCGACGTGTCGACCACGACGGTGGCGGCCTGGGCCGGGGTGGGGAGTACGGCGAGGCCGGCGCCGACTGCCAGGGCGGAGGCGAGGGTGAGAGCGGTACGACGAGACATGGGAGTGCGGTCCTTTCGTCGTGCTGTCGGGGAAGGGGTGGTGGCATTCAGGGACGCCAGTCGCCGAGGTAGGCCGCTGGGCTGTGCAACTGGGCCTCGGTGTCGGTGAGTTGGGGCCGGTTCTCGGGGACGGTGATCGCGGAGCCCGGCCCGGTGTTGCGGTACTCGGCGAACCGCTGGTTCTGCCACGGGTAGCTGTCCGACATGTTGGTGTAGGGCGCGACCGCGTCGATGCCGCGACCGATCCGCGTGTCCCGCACGACGAGCGAAGGCCGGGCCGTGGTGTCGGAGCTGGGCACCCAGGGGCGGGCCAGCTTGTAGTAGGCGTCGGGGGCCTCGCTGCTGATCCGGCTCCTGGTCGCCAGGTGTCCGAGCGGGCTCGCGACCGCTGTCGAGGGCGCGAAGACGAAGCCGTACGGGGCGGCGGCGAGGTCGGTCCGTTCAAGCGTCCGGAAGTGGCAGTGCTCGTAGACGGCCGTCGCCCGCCCGAAGACGAAGTCGACGTCGCCCTCGGCATAGCAGTGGGAGTAGTACTGCCGGGCGAGGACGCCGAGGGCGACGGAGTCGGCGTACAGGGTGTCCTGGTGGCCGAGGAACCGGCAGTGGTGGAACGCCGAGCGATCGCCCTGGACCTTGATGGCGACGGCCTGGGTGCCGGAGACGCCGGGGTGGTCGGCGCGCAGCCAGTCGTTGGCGAAGGTGATCCAGCGGGCGGTGAAGCCGTCGGCCTGCACGGTCGTGGTGGCGGATCCAGTGGTGCCGTACGTGCCACCGCCGGGCTTGGGAGTGCCGGCCGCGTTGTCGTACACGATCACGACGTCCCGGGGGTTCTCCGAGGCGCCGATCCAGGTCGCCTCCGTCCGGGTGACGTCGACGGCGACTGTCTCCCGGTACGTGCCCGGTGCGAGGACCAGCGTCCAGCCGCTGCCACTCGCTGCGGCGACGGCGGGCCGGACGGAGGTGAAGTCGCCGCGGCCTTGCGGATCGACGTACAGGGTCTGCGGGGTGAGACGGGCGGCCGGTGAACCGTAGCGGCCGAACGGGCGATGCCTGCCGTCGGCCCGTGCGGGGACGGGCGCGAGAGCGGCGCCCGTGCCGGCACTCACGGTGAGGAATGCTCTGCGGGACAGCGGGACGTGCGAGGGCATGCGGGTGCTCCTTCGCGGTGCGGCTATAGGGAGGGGCGGTCGGGCCGGAGCGGGGTACGGCCCGCCCCGGCCCGTTCGCGGTACGTCAGCGCAGTCGGCCGGCGCCCGCGCGGTGATCGACGATCGCGGGAACGGCACGCGCCGGGTCGACCTTGGTGCGCAGGGTCGGCGTCCACCCGGCGCCGGACTGGAGGGTCTCGCCGGGCAGTTCCGCGTTGTGCACGGCGATCAGGTCGGTCGCCACGCCGTTGACGTGGTTGCCGGCGGCGGTGACCGGCGCCTCGTTCCACTTCTTCAGCACCTTGGCCGCGCTGACTCCGTCGGGCAGCGTGAACGCGTTGTGCTCGGCGACGAGTTGGGACTCCTTGCCGATGCCGAAGCTGTAGGCGTAGGTGTCGTCGGCGACGAAGTGGTTGTTGTAGGAGTCGACCTGCCCGAACCGGACCCGGGGCGCCCGCTCCACGAGATCCGAGAACAGATTGTGGTGGAAGGTCACCTTCAGGTGCCCCCGGTCACCGGCGGCCGTCGACTCGCTGTCGCTGTTGCCGACCAGGATCGTCTTGTCGTGGTCGGCGAAGACGTTCCAGGACGCGGTGACGTAGTCGGCGCCCCGGACGATGTCCAGTTCGCCGTCGTGCTGCTGGTAGAGCATGCCGAAGTAGGTGGGCGCCGCGCTGTCGGGGTGCTCGCCGTCGGTGAAGGTGTTGTGGTCCAGCCAGACATGGGTGGAGCCGTAGACGACCGCGCTGTCGTACTCGGAGTTCCAGTTGCCGGTGGAGCCGTCGGTCGGGTCCCACTGCGGGAAGCAGTCGACCGGGCTCTCGAAGGTCAGATTCCGGATGATGACGTTGTCCACGCGGGTGATCTGGAGGCTGGCGCCCTTGATCCCGGCGTTCCTGCCCACACCGATGATGGTGGTGTCGGCGGGCACGCTGACCTTGATCGCCTCGGACTGATGCGCGGCGGACACGCGCCGCAGCCCCTCCGGACTGTCGTCGGGCTCGGCACTGAGGTCGGTGTCCAGACCCCACCTCTCGGGCGAGTACTTCGCCAGATAGGCGTCGAAGTCGTACCCGTCCGCGGCGAAGGCATCGCACCCTTCGGCCACGGCGTCGATCGTCCCCTTGACCTTGATGATCTTCGGCGCGGTACCGCCGGCCGCCAGCGCGTCCTTGAATTCAGCCCAGGTGGTGACGGTGTGGACATGCTCTGCGTCAGCAGCCGCCCCGCCACTGGTCCCGGTCCCATGGGCACCCCAGCCGTCGTTCCCGCCAAGGGTCTGTCGACCCAGGTCACGGGGCTGCGCCTGGGCGCCGGGCCCGACGGTGGCCAGCACGAGTGCGGCACACCCGGCAACCACACCGGCCCTTGTAATGACATGCTCATGCCATTTCCATGTGTTCATTGTGCGGCTCTCTTTTCTCGATACAGGGGGTCGGGTTACGCGGAGCCTCCGGCCAGGTGATCCAGCCCTCGGGAATCTCCTCGTCGATCCGGCGTACGTCCCGCGGCTCCAACACCCGGGCACGCACGAACACAGGGGAGCCTTTCAACAGAGGGCAAGGTCACGCCCCTTAGGGGCGCGGGGAACTGCGCGACCAGCCAGGGACGGCCCGCAGCCTGCACACCACAGACCGCCCCACGGCGAAACCCAGCACCGCCAATTAACCCTGCTGCTTCCACTCCGCCTGAGCCGCATTCAACTGCTCAGCCATCGTGTCCAGAAAGTCCTTCGCGCTCATGTCCCCGAGCAGCACCTTCTGGAAGTTCGGCTCATTGTCGGCCTTGGAAATCGTGTTCCAGTCCGGCAGGTAGTACGGCAACTGCACAATGGACGTGGACCCATCACTCAACGCCTGCGCAGCCAACTTCGTAGGCTCGGCCTCAGAAATCCACGAGTCCTTCGCCGCATCCGTGTTCGCCGGCACCTGCCCGGCAGACTTGTTGAACTTCGAGTTCTCCTCGTGCGAGGAGGCGAACTCGATGAACTTCCACGCCGCGTCCTTGTTCTTGGAACTCTTGAACAACCCCAGCCCGTCAACGGGGTTGGACACCTGGACCCGCTCACCGGCGGAGCCCATCGGTTGCGGAATACCCCGGAACTTGTCGACCCCCAGCGCCTTCACATGGTCCTGGTACGACCCGAGGTTGTGGTTCAGCATCCCGATCGTGCCGGAGTCCCACTGCGCGACCATCTTGGTGAAGTCGTTGTTGAGGTCGGCGGCGGGGGTGACCTTCTTGAACAGGGCCGCGTACTTCTCCAGCCCCGCCACGTTCTTCGGGTCGTTGACGGTGGTCTTCTCACCGCTCGCGTCCCAGAAGGACGTGATCCCCGACTGCCCGTACATGGCGTCCAGCGCCTGCGCGATGGACCCGGCGCCACCACGAATCGTGTACCCGAACTCGTTCTTGCCCGCGTCGGTGAGCTTCTCCGCGGCCTTGTAGAAGGCCTCCCAGGTGAGCGGCTCCTCCAGGCCGGCCCCCTTGAACAGATCGGTGCGGTAGTACAGGACGCCGTTGTTCGCCGAGGTCGGGATCGAGTACAGCGTGTCGTCACGGCCGCCGGCCGCCTTCAGCGACTCGACCATGTCCTCGTTGAGCTTGCCGTTCAGGGACGACTTGGCGAGCCGGTCGTCGAGCGGATCCAGCGCGCCCTGCGCGGAGAACCCGGCGAGCATGGCCGCGCCGACGCCGCCGACGTCGGGCAGGCCGCCGCCCTGGAGGGCGGTGTCGACTTTGGACTGGTACTCGGTGGAGGCGATGCCGACGTACTCGACGTCGATGTCCGGGTTCGCCTTCTCGAAGTCGGCGATGATCTCTTTCCAGATGTCGGTGCGGACACCGCCGTTGTTGTCCCAGAACAGGACCTTGCCCTTGCCGCTGCCTTCCGAGCCCTTGTCACCGCCCGCCCCGCTGCCGTCGTCACCGCAGGCGGTGGCGGTCAGCGCGAGGACGGACCCGAGGGCAACGGCGGTGGCGGCGCGCCTGCTTCTGCGGATACTGATCTTCATTGATCGGCTCTCTTCTTCTGGATCCAGCGGAGACATGAAGTTGTGGGGGTCAGTGGCTGCTCGCCGAGGAGATCCACTCCTGCGGCCCGGAGAACCGCTGCACGATCGCGGGCACGGCGGCGGCCGGATCGAGCCGGTAGTCGTAGAAGTCCCGAGGGTCGAAGGCCGCACCCCACTCGTCGTGCCGCCCGGTGGTGTTCTTGAGGATCGAGCCGCGCTGCACCAACTCGGCGGTGGCATCGGCCTGGTAGGGGTGCTGGACGTCCTTGTAGTAGGAGTTCTCGATGACCATCCTGGTCTTGCCGCGCGACCAGTTCCCGTACGTCCACACCGGGTCGCCGGGATCCTCCTGCGCCGTGAGGTAGTTGTTGTAGAGGTGCGCGTAGGCGGCGTTGTCGACGGACGGGTTGCGCTGCTTGGTGTGGGCGAACCAGTTGTGGTCGATGGTGATCTGCGTCTTGACGTCGGTCGTCCAACCGAGCCCGAGCGTCTTGTTGTTGTTCTCGAACCGGTTGTAGGAGACGGTCACGTACTCGCTGTCCTTGCGGACGTCGAGCTGTCCGTCGCAGATGTGCGAGAAGCGGTTGTGGTCGACCCACACGTGGTGGACGGTGTCCATCTGGATGCCGTCGAAGTCGGTGTCCTTGCAGTCCCAGTTGCCCTCGATCGCCGAGTCGCGGATCGTCATGTTGCGGATGATCACGTTGTGGGTGCCGGGGCTGAGATGGAACTCGCCCTGCACCAGCTCGCCGCTCGCGCCGGCCCCGACGATCGTCTTGTCCGAGGCGACCTCGATGTTCGCGCCGAACGGCTCGGCGGTGATCGTGCCCTGGACCCGGATGACGTACGGCTCCTCGGCGGCCGCGTACTGCATCAGCGATGCCTGGTCGGTGACGGTGACGACCCTGCCGCCGGCGCCACCGGACGTACCGCCGGCGAGCGAGGCGAAGCCGTGCAGCCGGTCGCTCCAGCGGGACACCGGGGTCGGGGCTGCCTTGGCCTCCCCGACGGCCCCGAGACACAGGGCTGCGACCAGGCCCAGGACCGCGGCCAGAACCAGGCCGTACCCCGGTCTCGACGAGTGGGGCAAGCGCTTGCTAGGGAAGTGCGTCATTGCGGCTCCCAACAGGCGTACAGGTGAAGTGAGTTAAAGAGGGCTGATCCGGAAGTGCGTGAAGGTCGCAGCGCCGGCGTGTCCCCCGCCGACGGGCGCGAGCGCGAACAGTCCGAGCAGGGCGCCGACCCAGCGCCAGGGGGTGGCGGCGAAGACGGGACCGGAGGACGTCCAGCCGTCGCCGATGTCGTACGAGAAGCGGCAGCGCGCCCCGGACCCGATCTCGATCCGCAGCCGTGCCCGGCCCTCCGGGGCGAGCCTCGGATGGGCGGCGTCCCGTTCCTTGTCCGCCACGGCCTCGGCGAACCGGTGGACCAGATGGACCGCCCCGTCGGCGCCCCGCTGAAGCCCGATCCAGCTGAACGCGTCGCCGAGGACCGTGAGCCCGGCCCGTGCCCCCGCATCCTCGCTGTGCAGCCGTAACCCGACCTCCACCGCACACGGCGTCCCGGGCAGCCGCTGGGTGAGGACGTTCGGCAGTTTGCGCAGGTCGTACATGTCGGCCGAGCGGACGCAGGTGAGGCGGAGGCCGTCGCCGGAGTGCTGGGTGGCCCAGCCGTCCTGCGGGTTGGCGGTCCATGACCACTGGCGGCCGAAGCGTCCGCCGGGGAAGTCGTCGTCGGTGGCGGGCGCGGCGGTCGGCTGCCGCGGCAGGTCCGGCCGCGTGTGTACGGCGACGGGGGCGCCGTCGTCGCCGAGAACCGGCCAGCCGTCCGGGCCCCAGCGCATCGGCTGGAGGTGGACGACCCTGCCGTACGCGCCGCGCTGCTGGAAGTGCACGAACCAGTCCTCGCCGGACGGGGTGCGCACCCAGCCGCCCTGGTGCGGCCCGTTGACGTCGGTGTCCTTCTGCTCAAGGACGATCCGCTCCTCGTACGGCCCGAAGAATCCGCGCGAGCGGAACGCGCCCTGCCAGCCGGTCTCCACTCCCCCGGCGGGGGCGAGGATCCAGAACCAGCCGTCGTGCCGGTAGAGCTTGGGCCCTTCGAGGGTGAACCAGCCGGGGATGCGGTCGCCGTCGACGATCACCTTGCCCTCGTCGAGAAGGGACGTCCCGTCAGGGTGCATACGGTGGCCGGTGAGGCGGTTCTTGACGCCGGAGCGGGACTTGGCCCAGGCGTGGATCAGGTAGGCCTCGCCGGTCTCGTCGTCCCAGAGGGGGCAGGGGTCGATCAGGCCCTTGCCGGCCTTGAGGAGGCGGGGGCGGGTCCAGGGCCCGCGGATCTCGGGGGCGTTGATCTGCTGGATGCCCTGGTCGGGGTCGCCCCAGAAGATCCAGAAGCGGTCGTCGTGGTGACGTAAGGAAGGGGCCCAGACTCCGCAGTCGTGGCGGGGGGATCTGAACTCGGCCGCCGGTTCGAGGCGGTTGAGGGCGTGGCCGACCAGGGTCCAGTTGACCAGGTCGCGGGAGTGGAGCAGGGGCAGGCCCGGTGCGCGGCCGAAGCTGGAGGCCGTGAGGTAGAAGTCGTCGCCCACCCGGACCACGTCCGGGTCGGACCAGTCGGCGTTGAGGATCGGGTTGGTGTACGTCACTGGTTCACCGCCTTCCGGACCAGTGCGGCGGCCTCGTCCCGGCCGAGACGACCGTCGGCGACGACGGTCACGATGCGCCGTACGACGGTGTCCCCCGGCTCGATCGGCAGTCGCTCGTCGTACGCCAACGACGAACCCACGCCCGGGTATTCGGCGGTGCGCACGAACCACGGGTCGCGTCGGGTGTCGTCCGTGGCACCGGCGAGGACGAGCGTCCAGGTGCTGCCCGTCAGGGCGAGCCAGTCGGCCCGGGTGCCGTGGATCCGCGCCTCGCCCTCGGTACCGGCGGTGAAGACGTCCGGTGCGGTCGCCTCTTTTCGGGCCCGCCAGAAGAAGCCGCCGTATGCCGCACCCGGGCGGCCGTTGGTGGCCGGGCTGCCGATCGACAGGGGGGCGGAGGTGACGTTGGTGACGGAGAAGGTGAAGTCCAACGCCCAGGCGGAGTCGGTGAGTTCGGTGGCCGCCACCGTACGGCGCTCGCGCAGCAGCTCGACTCCCGCAGCCACCCAGCGCAGTTCCTCGACGAAGCCGTCGGGGTCGCGGAGCTGGAAGGTGGTGTGCCGCTGGGCTCCATGGTTGTCCAGCTCGGTGGGGCCCTGGTCACGGACGTAGGTGCGTCCGCCCCAGAAGTTGTGCCCCTCGACGTCGGGAACGGCGACACCGACGCCGAGGTGGTGTGTGTGGTCGGCGGGGCTCAGCTCGGTGACCGCCGTGCCGGCCAGGGTGGTGACGGGGTGCAGATACGGGCGCGGGGAGAGCCGGGCGGGCAGCTCGGGCCGCGTGATGTAGCGGGCGACCGGGCGGCCCGCGACGCGCAGGACCGGCGAGTCGGTGGTCGTCATCATGTGCTCACCTCTTTCGGGCGCACTTGGGGAAAGGCCCAGGGGGCGCCCAGCTCGGAGTAGAGGGAGAGGGTGTCGGCTGCGGCCGCCACGAGTCCGTCGACGCCGGGGATCACGCGGCGGCCCTCGTCCGGGAGGAGGTGCCAGGCCTCCTGCGGCAGTGGTTCCGGGTCGGGGGCCAGTCGAATCGCTTCAACGACCTTCATGAAGGCGCCCGTCGAGTCCGGCGCGGACAACAGCTCGGCGCCGGTGGTGAGGTGGTCGACGAGGTTCTCCAGCAGGTCCGTGCGGGCGTACTCGGTCTCCTCCGGGCCGTGGTCGGCGCGCTGGAGCAGTACGCGGTCCTGCTTGTACCAGAAGGTGATGCGGCCACGGGTGCCGTGCACGAGGACGTACGGCTCGCCGGGGTGCTCGGCGCACAGGGTCGCGGCGACGGTGACCGAGTGGCCGTGGGCGGTGGTGACGCGGACGCAGGAGGTGTCGTCGGACTCGATGTCGTTGGCACGCAGCAGCTCGGTCTCGACGTCGGTGACGTCCTCGGCGCGTGTCGTGCCGTTCAGCGCGAGGGCGGTGGCGACGGCGTGCGCGAGCGGGTTGGTCAGCGCACCGTCGATCACGTCCACGCCGTTCAGGCGCCGCTTGCCCGCCCACGGCGCGCGCCGGAAGTACGCCTCGGCGCGGGCCCAGGCCCCGGCTCCGCCGATGCCGGCCGGCTCCCCGATCGCGCCCTCGGCGATCAGCTCACGGATCACCGGCACCGCGTGCGAGCCCATCGACTGGAAGCCGATCTGGCAGGCGACCCCCGCCCGGGCGACCCCGTCGGCCATCCGGCGGAACTCGGCGTACGACGGGGCCGGCGGCTTCTCCAGCAGCAGGTGCACACCCCGCTCGGCGGCCGTCAGGGCGAGGTCGGTGTGGGTCGGGATCGGCGTGCAGACCACGGCGACCTGCGCGCCGGTGGAGTCGAGAAGGGCGCCGAAGTCGGCGGACTGCGCGGGCAGTTCCCCGCCGAACTCCTCCTCGGTCAGCGGTGTCAGCTCGCAGATGCCGACCAGTCGTACCAGCCCCTTGTCCTGGAGCCGGCGAATGTTCTCGACGTGCCAGCGGCCGTGCCCGCGCGCGCCCGCCAGGACGATGTCTACGTTCATGGGATCCTCCCTGCGCCCGCGCCGCGTGCCACCTCTCGGTCGGCCCGTTCAGCGCTGTCGATCTTTGTGTGCAGGGTAGGTGTCCAGCCGACGTCGGCCGTGAGGTCGCGTTCGCTGCCGGAGTTGTAGGCGTTGTGGATGGCCAGCAGGTCGACCGGATAGTCGTTGAACAGGGTGCCGGTCTGGTGCAGGGCGCTGCCGTTCCAGCTCTTCACGAGGTCGGCGGCCTCGATGTGGCCGGGGGTGTGGAAGGCGTTGTTCTCGGCGTGGACGGCGGACTCGGTGGAGATGCCCAGCGAGTACCGGTAGTCGTCCTTCGCGATGTACCGGTTGTTGTAGAGGTGCACCTGGCCGAAGCGGACGCGCGGTGCGCGCTGGACGACGGACTCGAACTCGTTGTGGTGCAGGGTCACCCGGAGCTTGCCGCGATCGCCCGTCGCCGAGTCACTGCTGCCGATCAGCATCGCCTTGTCGTGGTCGGCGAACCGGCTCCAGGAGACGGTGACCAGGTCGGAGCCGTTGGTGATGTCCAGCAGTCCGTCGTGGCGCAGGTAGTTGCGGGCGAAGTAGGTGGGTTCCGCGGCGTCGGGGTGGCCCTTGTCGCTCGCCGTGATGTGGTCGATCCAGACGTGGGTGGCGCCGGTCAGCCACAGGTTGTCGTACGCCGTCTTCCAGTCGCCGAGGCCGCCGGTGTTGGGCTGCCAGACGGGGAAGCAGTCGTAGGCGTCGCGGAGTTCGAGGTTGCGGACGATGACGTTCTCGGCGTTCTTGATCTGGAGGCTTGCGCCTTTCAGGACGGCGCCTTCGAGCCCGACGATCGTCGTGTTGGAGCCGACGTTCAGGACGACGTGTTCGGCCTGCCGCGCCGCGGACGCCTGGCGGGCGTCTTCCTGCGGGCCGCTCGGTTTCGCCGCACCCCAGGTGCGGGGGTCGTACGCGGACAGGTACTTCCTCGGGCTGTAGCCGTCGGTGGCGTAGTCGGCGCAGTCCAGGTGGTCGCCGTCGTCGTCCGTGTTGGCGTCGATCGTCCCGGCGATCCTGATGATCTTCGGGGTGTCGCTGCCGCCGGCGAGGGCGCGGACCAGTTCGGCGCGGTCGGTGACGGTGAAGACGTGGGCCTCGTCGGCCCTGCTGCCTCCCGTGGTGCCGGTGCCGTACGCCGCCCAGCCGTCGTTCGGGGCCAGGGTGTCGCGGCTGATGTCACGGGCCTCGGCGTGGGCGGGGACGCAGAGCACACCCAACAGGGCTGTGACAGCCATGATCTGACGGAGTCTCATCCCTTCACCGCCCCCGCGCTGAAGCCGGTGATCAGCCACTTCTGGATGAAGGCGAACACGATCACCACGGGTACGGCCGCGATGATGCCGCCCGCGGCGAGCGCGCCGAGGTCGACGCTGTCCGCGCTCATCAGGGTGTTGAGGCCGACGGGGATGGTCTGCTTGTCCTGGTTGTTGAGGAACATCAGGGCGAACAGGAAGTGGTTCCAGGAGTGCACGAAGGCGAAGGAGCCGACGGCGATCAGACCGGGGCGCAGCAGCGGCAGGACGACGATCCGGAAGGCGGTCATCCTGTTGCAGCCGTCGACCCAGGCGGCCTCCTCCAGGGAGTACGGCACGTTCTTGATGAAGTTGCTGATGAGGATGATCGACAGGGGTAGCTGGAAGACCGTCTCCGCGAGGATGACGCTGCCCAGCGAGTTGATCATCTGTAGTTCGGCGAAGATCTCGAACAGCGGCACCAGGAGCAGCGCGCCCGGCACGAACTGGGAGCACAGCAGCCCCAGCATGAAGGCCCGCTTGATCTTGAAGTCGAACCGGGCGAGGGCGTATCCGCCGGCCAGCGCGACGAGCGTCGTCATCAGCAGGGTCGCGACGCCGACGAGCACGCTGTTCTGGAAGTAGGTGCCGAAGGCCCGGTCCGTCCACACCTTCTCGAAGTGGTCGAAGGTCATCGGCCAGGGCACCAGCGAGGTGGAGCCGGCCGGGCGGAGCGCGAAGAGCAGGATCCAGTAGAAGGGGATCAGGGTGAAGATCAGGTAGATCCCCAGCGGGAGGTAGATCTGCCAGCGCGGGGCCTCGTCCCAGGCGCGGCGGTGCTTCGCCGGACGCTGCGGCTCGGGGCCCGGGCGGCGCGCGGCCGGCGCGACCGCGGTGGCCTCTTGGGTGGTGCTCACTTGTCCTCACCTCCGAACTTGCTCAGCCGCAGATAGACCATCGAGCAGAAGAGCAGGATCACGAACGCGACCGTGGTCAGGGCCGACGCATAGCCGAAGTTGTGGGCGTCGACGCTGGTGTTGGCGATGTAGAGCGGGAGTGTCGTGGTCTCGCCGGCCGGTCCGCCGCCGGTGAGCGTGTAGAGCAGGTCGACGTTGTTGAACTCCCACACCGCGCGCAGCAGCGTGGACAGGATGATCGCGTCCTTCAGATGGGGCAGCGTGATGTGCCAGAACTGCTTCAGCCGGCTCGCCCCGTCGACCTCGGCCGCCTCGTACAGGTCCCTGGAGACGGACTGGAGGTCGGCGAGGATGAGGATCGCGAAGAAGGGCACGCCGCGCCACAGGTCCGCGACGATCGCCGCCGGGAACACGGTGGAGGTGTCCGACAGCCAGCTGGTGCCGTAGGAGCCGAGCCCCAAGTCCGCGAGGTAACGGGTGATGCCCGTCTGGGAGTTGTAGAGCAGGACCCAGATCGCGGAGGTCAGCACACCGGAGACGGCCCACGGCGAGAACACCATCGCGCGGCCGAGCCCCCGCCCGACGAACGTCTGGTTGACGATCAGCGCCAGCGCAAGACCGAACAGCAGCTGAAGCCCGACCTCGACGACCACCCACTTCGCGCTGAAGACCAGCGTGTCCCAGAAGACCGGGTCCTCGGTGAAGGCGTGGACGAAGTTGTCGAAGCCCGCGTAGCCGTTCCGCCAGGGTTTGGTGGGGTTGTAGTTCTGGAGGCTGTAGTAGAAGACGCTGAGCACCGGGTAGGCGATGAAGCCGAGCATCAGCACGGCTGCCGGGGCGATCAGCAGGTACGGCAGCCTGCGCGGGGTGGCGGAGGCACGGCGCCGCCTCGGTGGCGCGGGCGGTTTCGCCACGGCTGCGGCTTGGGCCATGACTGTTCTCCGTTCGGTTACGTTTGCTCGTGCGGGTGAAGCGCTTGCCGATCAACGTTCGAGATGTCGGCCGAAGTGCTGTGCGGCCGAGGATGGTTCAGCCCGCGTACGGGTCCTGCACCTTGCCCGGCCGCGCGAGGAACTCGAAGTCGCAGCCGGTGTCCGCCTGGGTGATCTGTTCGTTGTAGAGCGCGCCGTATCCGCGCTCGTACCGCACGGGCGGCGGCGTCCACGCCGCCCTGCGCAGCTCCAACTCCTCGTCGTCCACGTTGAGTCGGAGCGTCCTTGCCTCGACGTCCAGAGTGATCGAGTCGCCCGTGCGCACCAGCGCGAGCGGCCCGCCGACGTACGACTCCGGCGCCACGTGGAGCACACACGCGCCGTAACTCGTGCCGCTCATCCGGGCGTCGGAGATCCGCACCATGTCCCGTACGCCCTGCTTGAGCAGGTCGTCGGGCAGCGGCAGCATCCCGTACTCCGGCATGCCCGGACCGCCCTTGGGCCCGGCGTTGCGCAGCACGAGCACGCTGTCGGCGGTGATGTTCAGGGCCTGGTCGTTGATGGTCCGTTGCATCGTCCTGTAGTCGTCGAAGACGACCGCGGGGCCGGTGTGCTTGAGCAGGTGGGGCTCGGCGGAGATGTGCTTGATGACGGCGCCGTCGGGGCAGAGGTTGCCGCGCAGGACGGCGACCCCGCCTTCGCTCGCGACCGGGTTGTCCCGCGGGCGAATGACGTCGTCGTTGTGGACTTGGGCGCCCTTTAGTTGCTCCCGCAAGGTGTCGTACGAGACCGTCGGCCGGTCCAGGTGGAGCAGATCCGGGATCCGGGAGAGGAACCCGGGCAGGCCGCCGGCGAAGTGGAAGTCCTCCATGAGGTACGTCCGTCCGCCGGGCCGCACGTTGGCCAGCACCGGGACGGTGCGGGCGATGCGGTCGAAGTCGTCGAGGGTGAGGCGGACGCCGGCCCGTCCGGCCATGGCGATCAGATGGATCACGGCGTTGGTGGAGCCGCCGAGGCCGAGGACGGTCGTCACGGCGTCGTCGAAGGCGCCGGCGGTGAGGATGTCGCTCAACTTGCGGTCCTTGTGGACCAGTTCGACGATCCTGAGGCCCGCCGCGGCGGCCATCCGGTCGTGGCCGGAGTCGACGGCGGGGATGCTGGACGCGCCGGGAACCGTCACCCCGAGCGCCTCGGCGGCGGCCGTCAGCGTGGACGCCGTACCCATCGTCATGCAGTGGCCGGGCGAGCGCGCCAGGCCGCTCTCCAGCTCGGTCATCTCGCAGTCGCCGATGAGGCCGGCGCGCCTGTCGTCCCAGTACTTCCACATGTCGGTGCCGGAACCGAGGACTTCGCCCCGCCAGTGGCCCGGCAGCATGGGACCGGCGGGAACGAAGACGGCCGGCAGGTCCACCGAAGCCGCGCCCATCAGCAGCGCGGGCGTGGACTTGTCGCAGCCGCCCATGAGCACGGCTCCGTCGACCGGGTAGGAGCGCAGCAGTTCCTCGGTCTCCATCGCGAGCATGTTGCGGTAGAGCATGGGGGTCGGCTTCTGGAAGGTCTCGGAGAGCGTGGAGACCGGGAATTCCAGCGGGAAGCCGCCGGCCTGCCAGACGCCCCTTTTGACGGCCTGCGCACGATCTCTGAGATGCGCATGACATGGATTGATGTCGGACCAGGTGTTGAGGATCGCGATGACCGGCTTGCCGAGGTGCTCCTCGGGGAGGTAGCCGAGCTGGCGGGTGCGGGCGCGATGGCTGAAGGAGCGCAGGCCCGACGAGACGCCGCTGCCGAACCACTGATGGCTTCTGAGGTCCTCGGGACGCTTCTTGTCGGTCATGTCGACCACCCGGCGGCTATGGCGGCGACCTCGGCGCGTTCGTCCTCCGGCAGCGGCTTGCTCGGCGGGCGGACGTCGCGGCGGCACAGGCCGAGCGAGGCGAGGGCTTCCTTGACGACGGTGACGTTGTTCGCGGAGCCGTTGGCGGCGCGCAGTTCCTCGAAGCGGCGGATCTGCTCCCAGACCTTCATGGCGGCCGGGTAGTCGCCGGATCGAAGCGCTTCGATCATATTCAGCGAAACGGACGGGGCGACGTTCACGAGCCCCGAGGTGAAGCCGGTGGCGCCCGCGGAGAAGTACGAGGGGGCGTACGGCTCGGCGAGACCGGCGATCCAGACGAAGCGCTCCAGGCCCGCGTCGCGGGCGAAGGCGGCGAACTTCGCGGCGTCCTGGACGGCGTACTTCACGCCGATGACGTTCGGGCAGGAGTCGGCGAGTTCGGCCAGCCGTGCGCCGCTCAGCTGGGCGTTGCGGATGTACGGGACGACGCCCAGCTCGGGCACGGCCTCGGCGATGGCCCGGTGGTAGTCGACCCAGCCGGCCTGGGAGACGTAAGGGTGGACGGGCTGGTGGACCATCACCATCTGGGCGCCGAGCTCACGGGCGTGGCGCGCGGAGGCGGCGGCCGTGGGTACGTCGTGCCCGACCCCGACGAGGACGGCGGCCCGCTCGCCCGCCTCGTCGATGGTCAACTCCGTGACGAGCTGCCGCTCCTGGGGGGTCAGGGCGTAGAACTCGCCCGTGTTCCCGTTGGGCGTGACGATGTTGACGCCGGCGTCGAGCAGCCGACGCAGCAGGGCCCGGTGGCTGTCCTGGTCGACGCTGCCGTCCTCGGCGAACGGGGTCACCGGGATCGCCACCACGTCGGCCAGAGCCGCCCGCTGGGCCTCGAACATCACGCTGCTCATTCCGCGCCTTCCGCTGCCTGGACCTCGTCCTGGGCCCCAGGGAAGGCCCGTTGCACGAACGACGCGATGTGCGCGTGGAGGGCGCTCGCCGCACCGTCCGCGTCGCCGTCCAGGGCAAGCCGCAGAATCTCCTCGTGCTCACCGGCCTCCCGCTCCCAGGAGGGCGAGGCCGCCCAGGCGACGGCGGAGACCAGGGCGGCCTGGTCGCGGACCTCGTCGAGCATCCGGCCGAGCAGCGGGTTGCCGCACGGCAGATACAGGGCGCGGTGGAACTCGCGGTTGGCCAGGGAGCGTTCGGCGGTGTCGCCGGCCGCGTCGGCGCGGGTCAGCGCGGCGCGCGCGGCATCGAGCGATGCGCCGCGCCGCACCGCCCGCTTCAGCGCCTCGGGCTCCAGCAGCAGGCGCACGTCGTAGACCTCGCGTGCCATGTCCGCGTCCACCATGCGCACCGTGACGCCCTTGTACTGGTTCATCACGACGAGCCCGGTCCCAGCCAGGGTCTTCAGCGCCTCCCGCACCGGGGTCTTCGACACCCCGAACTGCGCGGCGAGCTCGGTCTCGACCAGGGCCTGGCCGGGCGTCAACTGCCCGGTGAGGATGCGGCGTTTGATCTCCTCCTGCACATACTGCGTGCGGGAGGGGATCGGCGTGGGCACAGAGGTCATGCGCGCCTCTCGGATCTCACATATCGCGTCTCATATATGACGTACGAAGTACGACGCGTTGAAAGTAGGAGGGGCGCTGTGTTTCGTCAATGCTTCTGACAAAAGAAGTCGGCGTTGCCCGACGTCAGTTGAGGACGCGGCTCACCCCTTGGGCGTCCACCCGGGGTCCCGCCCGCTGAGCCCCACCGTCCGGTCCAGCAGGGACGCGTCGTCGGGTACCGGGACGACCGGGCCGAAGATGCCCCCGCCCCGGCTGGGATCGTCGGCGGCGGCGAGGAGGAAGTCGTACGACGCCTGGAGCGCGGCGGGGTCGGGGCTGTACGGCTGACCGGTGGCCCGGGCCAGGTCCCAGCCGTGGATGACCAGTTCGTCGACGGCGACGGCACAGGCGACCGCGCCGGGCATGTCGAAGCCGCCCGCGCGGGTCATGCCGGTCAAGGCGGCCGGGTCGCGCCAGGCGTCGGCGAGTTCGTCGAGGACCTTGGGCATCTCCTCGCGCCAGCCGGGGCCGACGTCCGGCAGGGAGCCGCCCGGGTCGGTGTCCGTGGTCGGGCCGAGGCTCTTGCGGCCGGCGTCACGGAAGGCGGCCGCCAGCCCGGCCAGATGCCCCAGCACGTTGCGCACCGCGTACTCCGGGCACGGCGTCTCGCCGGCGAGCTGCGCCTCGCTCACGCCGTCGGCGAGCCGCGCCAGCACACGGGCCTGCGGTCCGAGGTCCAGGATCGCGTCGTCGGTCATGGCTGCTCCTCACGGTTCCAGGGACCTCAGGTTCCCGGGGTCCTGAAGTGTGGACCGTCCGCGCCCCGGAAACTCATCGCACGCCCGTCTCCAAGCTGCCGACGCGCTCGACGCGCACCGCCCGGACCAGCTCCCGCGGCGTCCGCCCGCCGCCCGGGCACCACAGCGCGATCACCGGATCGCAGATCGCACAGCCCACGACATCCCACACGGTGTGCAGAAGCCGGCCGATGCCGATGAAGGTCCAGGAGTCCAGACCCCGGTAGGCGACATACGTGGCGACCGCGGTGAACGCGAACTCCCAGCCGCCCAGCCCTCCCCCGCTCAGATACGCGGCGCCCGTCCCGCCCACCATCACGGCGTTGAGACGGCGCCGGTCCTCATGATCCCGGCGCCAGAGCCGCCGCCAGGCCGGCCCCAGGGGTATTGCCGACAGCTTCCGACGGGTTCCCGCCGGGCGGACACCGGTGGCGACGGCTCAGCTCGTGGTGAGCAGCGAGCGCACCGCCTCCAGATCGCCGTCCGATGCCAACCCGGCGTGATACAGCCGCAGTTCCGTCGCCCCGAGGTCGCGCGCCCGCGCGGCGTCCGCGGCCAGGGTGCCCGGGCTGCCGCCCATGCCGGAGACGACGGGGAGGTTCGCGGCGAGCACCGCGCCCTGCCGGGCTTCCGCAAACGGCGTCAGCAGGGCCGGTCCGCCCGCGCACGGCACGACCACGCCGTCCGCGACGGAGAGGATGTGGTCGGGGTCGACGCCGGCGTTGGCGCCGACGTGGTACGTCACGGGGTCGGCGTGCAGCAGGATCTGGAAGCCGTCGGGGGCAGCCGCACGGACCGCGCGCACCGCCGCCTCCTGGAGCGTGCGGGCGGTTTCGTCACGCCACGCGCGCGTGGCCGCCGCCGTCTCGGACCCGAGCAGCTGCTCGACGCCTGCCCAGCCCCCGTCCTCCGGCGCCCCCCGCCACAGCGGCTCCAGCGCGTCCCGTACGGCGGCGGCGAGCGCGTCGGCGTCCAGGCCCTGCTCGCCGTACCCCTCCCGGCACGCGGGGCAGAAGCAGAGCGCCATCAGGTACATCCCGGCGTCGCCGAGCGGCACTCCGCCGGTCTTGTCGTGGGCGTGCAGGTGCTGGAGCCCGTACCAGCCGAGGGACTCCAGTTCGGTGCCGCGCGCGCCGGGCCGTACCGCCGCCTCGGCGGCCAGGTCGATCAGGTACGCGCGCGTGGCGAGCTGGGCGATGCAGGGCGCCCACGGGTAGCGGTCGCCGTAGGCGTTGACGACCGACGTGTCCGGATGCTCGGCGCCCAGCCGGGAGTTGTGGGCGAGGACGACCCAGGTGTGCACCTCCAGGCCGGCGTCCGCGAGCGCGGCGGCCGCCTCACCGTAGGCGTCCCCGGGGGCCCAGTCACCGGCCGCGTACGGGCGCAGCTCCCGCCCCTCCCACCGGTCGTCCGTCGGGTAGAGCACGGCGGCGTGCTCGGCGGTGACGATGCGGCGGTGCGGGTGGCGGGGGGTGAGGGCGCGGGTGGAGTGGTAGGCGGCCGCCAGGGTCACCTGCCGCACGCCGAGGGCGGCGATCCGCCCGGCGGCCTCCGGGTCGCCGTTGACGTCCCAGGGGTAGACGAATGCCGACGCCTTCACACGTCCTCCTTCAGCAACTCGTAGCCCCGGTCGATGAGTTCGGCCAGCTGCTTGACATGTTCCTCGGCCGGTTCGTGCAGCGGTGACCGTACCGGTCCGACGTCGAGCCCCCGCAACCGTACGCCCGCCTTGACCAGCGCGACGGCGTATCCGCGGCCCTGGGCGCGCAGGTCGACGAACGGCCGGTAGAAGCCGTCCAGCAGCCGGTGCGCGGTGGCGTCGTCGCCCGAGCCGAGCGCCCGGTGGAAGGCGAGGGCGAGCTCCGGGACGAAGCAGAAGACGGCGGAGGAGTAGAGGGTGATGCCGATGCCGCGGTAGGCGAGCTGGGTCTGCTCGGCGGTCGGCAGTCCGTTGAAGTAGAGGAAGTCGCCGGGGATCTCGGTGCGGACGGCACTCACGATGCGCTGCATGAGGTCCAGGTCGCCGAGCCCGTCCTTGAACCCGATGATCCCGTCCGTGCGGGCCAGTTCGACGACCGTCTCCGGGGTGAACACGGCGTTGTCGCGCTGGTAGACGATCACGGGCAGCGCGGTCGCGGCCGCCACCTCCCGGTAGTGGCACAACAGCCCTTCCTGGCCGGCGACGACGAGGTACGGCGGCATGGCGAGCAGCCCGTCCGCCCCGGCCGCCGCCGCGAGACGCGCGTACCGCACGGCGAGTGCGGTGCCGTATCCCGCGCCCGCGACGACCGGGACGCGCCCCTCGGTCGCCTCGACGGCCGTGCGCACACAGACCTCGAACTCCTCCGGCGTGAGCGCGTGGAACTCCCCGGTGCCGCAGCAGGCGAACACGGCGGCGGCCCCGGCCTCGACTCCCCGGCGGACATGGGTGCGGTAGACGTCGAGGTCGACCGAGCCATCGGGACCGTAGGCGGTGACGGGGAAGAACAACGGCCCGCTGGGGATGCTCAGGCGTGCGGCAAGGGGGGCTGGCGACACTGGCGCTCCCTAAAACGAGGACGGCTGCATGCAGGGTTCTGATCAGAGTTTATGGTTATGAACGATGGCTGCGCCACCCTTGACGAGCAAGGTCGCCGATCCTTAACTTGTCCATGAATGTGAATACCGTGCATGCATACGGCCCTGGACTCAAGGAGAACCGAGGATGCCAGCCCCCCGCACCCTTCTGCTCACCGGTGCCGCCGGCGGGCTCGGCACCCTGATGCGGGAGCTGCTCCCGGACTACGGCTACACACTCCGTCTGCTCGATCTGCGCCCGATCGAGGGCGAGCCGGACGCGATCGTCGCCGACCTCGCCGACAAGGACGCCGTGCGCGAGGCCGTCCGGGGCGTCGACGCGATCATCCATCTCGCGGGCATCTCCCTGGAAGCCCCGTTCGAGAACATCCTCAGGGCGAACATCGAGGGAACGTACAACCTGTACGAAGCCGCCCACCAGGAGGGCGTCCGGCGCGTCGTCTTCGCCTCCTCCAACCACGCGGTGGGCTTCACACCCCGCCCCCAGGGCGAAGACCCGCTGATCCCGATCGACACCCCGCGCCGCCCGGACACCTTCTACGGCCTGTCCAAGTCCTTCGGTGAGGACCTCGCCCAGTTCTACTGGGACAAGCACGGCCTGGAGACCGTCTCCGTGCGCATCGGCTCCTGCTTCGCCGAGCCGACCAGCGTGCGCATGCTCTCGATCTGGATGAGCCCGGCCGACGGCGCCCGTCTCTTCCACGCCGCCCTGACCGCCGAGCACGTCGGCCACACCGTGGTCTACGGCTCCTCGGCCAACACCCGGCTGTGGTGGGACCTGACCACCGCGCGAGCGCTCGGCTACACGCCGCAGGACGACTCCGAGCCGTACGCCGAGAAGCTCATCGCCGAGCAGGGCGAGCTGGACCCGGAGAACGTGGCACACGCCTACCTCGGCGGCCACTTCGTGAGCGACCCGCCGATCTGGCCTTACTGATACTTGCGCGAGAGCACTTCTGGGGCGGGCGGGCCCCGCCCGGGCGCCCCCCCCCCCCCTCCCCGGCCCCCCCCCCGCCCCGCCTCCCCCCCCCCCCCTCCCCCCCCCCCTCCCCCCGCGGGGGCGCGGGGGGGCGGGCGGGCGCCGCACGGCCA
>NZ_JAFFSX010000034.1 GCF_017948485.1 Streptomyces sp. GESEQ-35
AGAGGGACGAGGCGGTTCCTCGGCTCCGCAGCCCGCCTGTCCCCGGCCACCGTGACCCGCCTCACGCAGCAGCGGCAGGCCGACCACAAGACGTTCGGCGGACGCGATCTGGTCGTGACGTTTCGTCAGTTCCCGTGCCGCACGGTCGGTGGAGCGGCGGCAGTGGGTGAAAAGCCGCACGGCAAAGGGGAGTTGCCAGGGGTTGCGGCGGACCTGTTTCGGCAGCCGGTGGGGGACATGACCCGAGCTCGGGCCGTGCGAGGATCGGATTCATGCAGGAGCTGGAGTGCCGCAAAGGGGAAATCGACAGCCTCAGGCAGCGTGAGCTGATGCGCCTGGTTTTCCGGGGCACGACGTTCCCGGCGGGCCCGTGCGTCGCGTGCGCTGACGTTGCATGACCAGCGCTGACGCTTTCCTGGAGACTCTCGCGACAAGCGGCCTGCCGCCCTTGCGTGGCCGACGGCACGTCGGCGACGAATTCCGCGCCGACGTCGTGACCCGTGACCTGGGGCCCCTGAGGTTGGCCGAGCTGGTGACCCCGGAGGGCGAGTGCTTCCGGGACGCGCAGTCCGCTCGCGCCGAGGACAGCGAGCTGTGGCAGATCGAGCTGGTGACGCGAGGACGGGTGCGTGCCGAGCAGGGCGGCAGCACTGCTGTGCTCGGGCCCGCCGACCTGGTCCTGATCGACCCGGTGCGGCCGGTCCGGTTCGCCAGTACCGCGACCACGCACGTGACCATGCTGGTACCGCGGCGCTCGCTGCGGCTCAAACCGGACGACGCCGCCCGGCTGGCCGGAGTGCGCATTCGCGGTGACCGCGGCCCCGGGGCCCTGGTGTCCTCGCTCGCACGGGACATGGCGCGATCCCTGGACGGGTTCCGCGCCGACGAGGCGGACAGGTCGGCGGCCGCAGTGATCGAGCTGATCGCGGTGGCGCTCTCGGCTCAGCTGGGCAACTCACGTCCGGTTGCCGACGACGCGTTGCGCACCCGGATCGTCGGCTTCATCGAGGCGAGGCTGTCCGACCGGGATCTCGGCCCGGCGAAGGTGGCCGCGGCGCACCACATGTCCGTACGCCAACTGCACAAGCTTTTCGAGAACCAGCCTCTGACGGTGGCGGCCCTGATTCGCCGGCGGCGCCTGGAGCGGTGCCACGCTGACCTGGCCGGAACCGACCGCACTGTCGCAGCCGTCGCCGCCCACTGGGGGTTCGCCGATCCGGCGCACTTCAGCCGACTGTTCAAGGCCACCTACGGGTACAACGCGGTGGCACTCACGTCCAACTACCGCGCACAGATGGTCAATGCGTCCGCTGACCGGCCCGCCGAGGATGGTGACTGAAAGCGTAAATAGCAGAAAGGCGATCTCATGGAACAGTCGGTCGAAGCGATGAGCGCGATCCCGGCCCGGATGAACGAGGGTTGGAACCATGGTGACGCCACCGCGTTCGTCGCCGATTTCGCGGAGGACGCCGAGCTCGTGGACTTCGAGGGAACCGTTCACAAGGGACGCGAGGCGGTGATCGCTTTCAATCAGCCGCTCTTCGACACGGTACTGAAGGGGTCCCGGCTGGTGCGGGGCGAGGTGCCGTTCGCCCGGATCGTCCGCCCGGGCTGCGGCGTGGTGCACCACCGCGTCGGCATGGTGATGCCGGGCGAGCAGGAGCCGCTGTCGAGCCGCTACTTCATGCAACTGCTCACGGTGGTGTGGCAGAACGACCGTTGGGAGGTCGCGACGCTGCAGAACGCGCGCCTGATCTCGTTGGAAACCGCGATGGCCCTGGACGCTCAGGCCGCCGCCGAGTAAGGGGCACGAAAGGATCACGCCCGCCGGCAGACTGCTCACGCCCGTGGAGCAGACCCGCCGGGCCGGGTACGCCACGAGAGTCAAAGGTGCGGCGAACCATGAAAGCTAGGGCATTGTGGGCCCGACCCCATGACCGCACGTTCACGGGCAACGTCCTATGCGCTTACGCGGTGTTGCGGGCGTTGCGCGACGTGCGCCGAGGCCGGTCGTGCCGCGGCGGAGATTCTCTTCCGCCGTATGGCGGGCGACACGAGCTCGGACCAAGTCGTACGCCTGCGGACCCGGTTGATTCCGCGCGGCTCGGGCGAGAGCGTTCCCGGCAGGGACTGGGGCCACCGGACGCCCTACAGCCGGTGGCCGCCCTCAGGAGCGGCACGTGGTCACTTGCCCCAGCCGCCCCCGACCACCACGCTCGACAGGTACGAGTCGCGCAGTGCCGTGCGCAGGCCGGGGACGGCGTCGTCGACCCGTGCCGCGAGCGCCTTGAGCGTCTGCGCGTGCTCGCGCCGCTCCTTGCCGGTGAAGACGCTCGTCACCTCGGCCTCGGCGGCGAGTACGGCCATGGTGACCTCCTCCGTCGGGCTCGTCGAGGCGTGACCGGCTCCGCGCAGGACGGCGTCGCGTACCCCGTCCCGCAGGGTGCGTACCGGACGGGGGTCGTCGACGGTGACCCGGTCGACGGGGACCAGCCCGAGCCGCTTCTCGCGCCGGACCGTGATCGCGTGTGTCGCGGCGAGCTGGTCGCGGACGGGTTCCTCCGCCGTGTGCGCCTTGTTGTGCACGAGCGAGAGCCAGCCTTTGGGCCTGTCCGCGGACACGTCGTGCCATACGTCGGCCAGGAAGGGGTCGGACGGTGGCTCGACGGCCGGGCGGACGACCTTGCCGCCCTCGGCGACGAGCTTTCCGCCGAAGGTGAGTTCGGCGAATACGCCACGGTGCCAGAAAGGCGATTCTCGAACCGTCGGGCGAGATCGACGCGCCGGCGCGTACGGGGGCCTCGAAGAAGTCCTCGACGGTAATAGGCGACGGGCTCTTGCGCGGACCGGCGGTCATACGGAATCTCCCTGTGGGATGGTCTCGGGCGGAGTCGGCGACTTGCTCGGACGACTTGCTCGGACGACTTGCGGACGACTGGCTCGGCCACGGCTCGCTCAGGTGACGGCGTCGCCGGTGGCCGCGCGGATCGCCTGGGCGTACCGCCGCGCGAGGGCCTTCACGTCGCCGAACTCCGCGGGGTCGGCACCGGCGAGGATCGCGGCGCCGATGTGCTCGTCCATCACCCGCACGACCGACACGGCGGCGGCCGCGTGCATCCGTACCTCCAGGTCGTCGGACGGGCGATCGAGCCGGGAGCCGATGACCGAACTCATCTCTCGTTCCATCTCGTCGCAGGCCATCAGCCACGCCGTGCGGAGCGCCGGCTCGGTGTCGGCGAGGCGGATCATCTTCATCGCGAGCATCTCGTCGGCGAGGTCGACGGGCGGCTTCTCGTGGCCGAGCCTGGTCAGCTCCGCGGCGAGATGGTCCTCCAAGGAGGTCTCCCGGAGCCAGCCGCGGAGCACGCTCATCAACGTGACGACGCCCTGCATGACGATCGGCTCGGCACAGCTCTCCTTGCTGCGGAAGTGCCGCCAGATCGTCCGCGTGGACAGGCCCACGGCCTGGGCGATCTGGTCCCCGCTCGTCGCGGCCACCCCCTGCTCCCAGAAAAGGCGGGCCGCGTCCCGGGAGATCTCCAGCCGCAGTCGCGTACGGCGCACGTCACTCATGCCCCCGCCGCCGCTCTTCTCCGTAGCCATGGAGCCGCCAACCTTTCTTGCGTCCTTGAAGGACAGTTTGTCACTTAGTGACGCGTGATGCAAGATGGGGGCATCGGCAGGGGGTGAGGTGCAGGCGACTGCCCGGCCGGCTCTCCGGCCACCGGGATACGTAGCTTTCACCGACGCGAAGGCGTTCTTGGTCGCGCCATCGTCGGTAGCGGATCACGTCGTCCACGACATCTCTGGAACCGGGCGGGAGCTTGCCATGGATAGTGTCCGGGTCGTCATCGACTCGCCTGATCACCTCTCTCGTATCGGCCTTGCGCACCTGCTGGAAATCGAGACGGGCGGCAAGGTCGAGGTTCTCGGCCCAGGCGATCCGGCCCGGGCGCACGTCCTGCTGTACGCGACCCACCGGTTCGATCCCGCGTCGGCGACCCGACTACGCCGGAAGGCCGTCGAGTTGGGCGTCCCCGTCGTCCTCGTCGTCGACGACCTCGACGAAGGGGACCTGCTGACCACCGTGCAATGCCGCGTGGTCGCGGTCGTGCTCCGCTCGGCGATAACGACCGACTTGCTGACCGACTATGTCGTTTGTGCGGCTGCCGGTGGCGCGGCGATGCCGGCGGACATGCTCGGAAACCTCCTGACCCAGGTGCGCGAGCTCCGCGACGAGCTGATCGCGCAGCGCGGTATGAATGGACTCGGGCTGTCACAGCGGGAACTCGACGTGCTGCGGCTGCTGGCCGACGGGCACGACACCAGGGAGATCGGCGAGAAGCTCGCCTACTCGGAACGCACCATCAAGAATGTTCTGTCCACCGTCCTGAACCGGCTCGGCCTGCGCAACCGGACCCATGCGGTGGCCAGCGCGATCCGATCCGGTCTCCTGTGAGCCGACGAGCAGGCGCGGTTCGGCGGCCCAGAACAATGGACACCACCGTCCTGCAGTCCCCTCGCCGACGCCGTGGCCGGACGCGTGGTTCCGTAAGGGGGAGTGCGTAACACCGAGGGGGAGACAGCCGTCCGATGAATCAGATCCTGTTCGCCGGGGCCATCGGCCTCTTTCTGACCCTGATCGGCACCCCGCTGCTGATCAAGCTGCTGGCTCGCAAGGGGTACGGACAGTTCATCCGGGACGACGGGCCACGGAGCCATCACGGCAAGCGTGGAACGCCGACGATGGGCGGCATCGCCTTCATCCTGGCCACTCTCATCGCGTACGCACTGACCAAGGTCGTCACCGGCGAGGGCGTGACCTACCCGGGCCTGCTGGTCCTGTTCCTGATGGCGGGCATGGGCGCCGTCGGATTCCTCGACGACTACATCAAGATCGTCAAGCGGCGTTCGCTGGGGCTGCGGGCCGGGGCGAAGATGTCCGGCCAGCTGATCGTCGGCATCCTGTTCGCCGTCCTGGCCGTCCAGTTCGCGGACGACCGCGGCCAGACCCCGGCCTCCCTGAGGCTGTCCTTCGTCACCGACTTCGGCTGGACCATCGGGCCGGTGCTGTTCGTCGTGTGGGCGCTGTTCATGATCCTGGCCATGTCGAACGGGGTGAACCTGACGGACGGTCTGGACGGGCTGGCGACCGGCGCCTCGGTCATGGTCTTCGGCGGATACACCTTCATCGGCCTGTGGCAGTTCCAGAACTCGTGCGCCAACGCGATGAACCTCACCAACCCCGCCTCCTGTATGGAGGTCCGCGACCCGCTCGACCTCGCCGTCATCGCCTCGGCGCTCATGGGCGCCTGCTTCGGGTTCCTGTGGTGGAACACCTCACCCGCCAAGATTTTCATGGGTGACACCGGCTCACTCGCCCTCGGCGGCGCCCTGGCCGGCCTGGCCATCTGCTCGCGTACCCAACTGCTGCTCGCCCTGCTGGGCGGCCTGTTCGTCCTGATCACCCTGTCCGTGGTCATCCAGGTCGGCTCGTTCAAGACGACCGGCAGGCGGGTCTTCAAGATGGCGCCGCTACAGCATCACTTCGAACTCAAAGGCTGGTCCGAAGTTCTGGTCGTGGTCCGCTTCTGGACCATCCAGGGCGTGTGCGTCATCGTCGGTCTCGGCCTGTTCTATGCGGGATGGGCGACGGGCTGAGACGGGAGTTTGCCGGCAGGGTGCAGGCCGTGCGCGGCCTCGCGGTCCAGCGGAGCGCCAGGCCCGCGTCAACTGTGCTGGGCGTCAGGCTTGCACGGTAGGCCGGACGACGATCTCGCTGATGTCGATGCCGACAGGCTGCTCGATCGCGTAACCGATCGCTGATGCGATGGCGGTGGGCGGGATGGCGATCTCGTCGCGCTGTTGGGCGGTGGCCGCCGCTGCTTCGGGACTCGCCCCCTTGCCCACACCTTCCGTGTTGGTGAACCCCGGTGAGACGAGGGTGACACGCAGGTGGGGTCCCGACTCCTGCCGCAGGCCCTCGGTCAGCACCTTCACCGCCGTCTTGGTGGCCGCGTAGACGCCCTGCGGGGATTTCACGACGTAGGCCGCGGTGAGGCGACGTTGACGAACTGGCCGGAGCCCTGCCGCCGGAAGACGGGAAGTGCCGCCCCGATACCGTTCAGCAGGCCGGTGATATGTGTTGCGACCATGGCGTCCCAGTCGTCCTGACGCAGCTCGTCAAACGGTGACACCGCCATCGTGCCGGCGTTGGAGACCAGGACGTCGAGCCGGCCGAACCGGTCGACCGCCGTGTCCGTCAGGCGCTTGAGGTCCTCGCGGCGCGTCACGTCGATGACGGCCCCGACGGCCGAGCCGCCCTGGACCGTGATCTGGTCCACCACCGCGTTGAGCCGGTCTTCACGTCGGGCCCCGAGCACGAGCCGGGCCCCTTTGCCGGCGAGGTAGGTCGCCGTCGCCGCGCCGATGCCGCTGCTGGCACCTGTGATCGCTACGACCTTGAAGGCCCGTTCGTGAGGGCGGTCAAGTCCGTTACCTCGCAGGAGCTGCTTCGGCGTCGTCACGAATGCCCGGCGGCCCGTCGGCCGGCTCGCGGGGGAGCGTCATCGTCGACAGTGTCCCAATCGGCCTCTCGGGGGGCCTATTTCACCGCGCCGCTGAGCAGTCCGCCGACGTAGTACTTCTGTAGCAGCAGGTAGATGACCAGGCAGGGGACGATGGTCACCGCGACGCCGGCTTGGAGGACTCCCCAGTTGACGCTGCCGAGGTTGCCGCTGGCGAGGACGCTGAGGCTGACCGGGAGGGTGAATTTGTCCTGGTCGGTGACGAGGATCAGCGCTGCGAAGAACTCGTTCCAGCAGGCGAAGAAGGTGAGCAGCGCGGTGGTGATGAGGCCCGGTACGGCGACCGGCAGGACGACCCGGACCAGCGCGCTGAGGATTCCGCAGCCGTCGATCAGTGCGGCTTCTTCCAGGCTGCGGGGGATCGCCGAGAAGGAGTTGCGCATCAGGAACAGCCCGAAGGGGAGCTGGAAGGTGGTGTAGACGGCGGTCAGTCCGAGGAGCGAGTTCTGGAGTCCGAGGTTGTTGAGGAGCAGGTAGAGCGGGGTGATGATCGCCTGGAAGGGGATCATGAAGGTGGCCAGGGTGGCGAAGAAGAGGAGGTTGCTGCCGGGGAAGCGCAGCCGGGCGAAGCCGTAGCCCGCGACGGTGCTGAGGACCACCGTCGCCAGGGTGGCGCCCAGCGAGACGATCAGGCTGTTGCCGGCATTGGTCAGGATGTTGATCCCCGTGTCACCGCCCAGGGACCGGAAGTTGTCCAGGGACAGTTCGTGCGGATAAAGGGTCGGCGGCGCGGCGGCGGCCTCGCCCGGTGCCTTGAGACTCTGCGAGAGCATCACGTACAGCGGGTACAGGAACAGCACGGCCAAGCTGGCGCAGACGGCCCACCAGGCGGTCCGGGGCAGCGACTGGCGGATGGCGGCCGGCAGGTTCCTGGGGTCCTTGGGGTCCCTCTCCACCGGACTTCTCCTCAGGTTTCGGGTCCTCACTGGTCGGAAGAGCGCAGTAGCAGCATCTGCGCCGCGCTGACCCCGACGAGCGCGATCATGAGCAGGGCGGACAGGGCTGAGCCGTATCCGAGTTGGAACTTGATGAAGGACGTGCGGTAGATCTCGTAGACCGCGGTGATCGTCGAGTTCGACGGGCCGCCGCCGGTCATGACGTAGAACTGGTCGAAGGCGAGCAGCGAACCGGCGACGGAGAAGACCAGGACCAGGGCCAGTGTCGGGCGCAGCAGCGGCAGGATGACGTAACGGAAGGTCTGGAGGCGGCTCGCGCCGTCGATTCGGGCGGCCTCCTCCACATCGACGGGGATCGACTGGAGTCCGGTCAGCAGCAGCAGCATCTGAAGGCCGACGATTTTCCAGGTCACCATGCCGATGACCACGAGCAGCGCGGAGTTCGATCCGGCGAACCAGTTGGTCGTACGGCTGCCGAGGCCGAGATGGTCGGCGAGGTCACCGGCCGGACCGATGTCGGACTGGAACATGAAGAGCCACAGAAAGGCTGCCGAGGCGAGGCCGACCACGACCGGCAGGAAGTACACGGCCTGGAAGAAGCGGGCACCGCGGCGCCGTTGCCGGACCAGCAGGGCCAGTCCGAGGCCGAGGACGAACAGCACCGGTGTGGTGATGAGCGTGTACTTGACCGTGAAGACCACGGCGGTGCGGAACTCGGTGTCGTGCAGGGCGTCCCGGTAGTTCTCCAGGCCGATGAAGCGGTGCTCTCCCAGCAGTGGCCAGTTGTGGAGCGACATCCACAGCATCATGACGAGCGGGACGAAGAAGAAGAGCGTGATCAGCGCCAGGGCCGGTGTCGTCATCGCGATACCGGCCAGCCGGCGCCGCCCGGCCCGGGACAGTGACCGCCGGCGGCCGCGGTGGCGGTCTCCGTTCATGGCGCGTCGTCGATGATGGACTGGGCGGCCTTCTGCCCTTCCTCCTGCGCCTGGGCGATGTCGCCGTCGAAGACCGCCCGGTTGATCATTTTGACCCAGGGCCCGTTGCTGTCGTTGAACAGCGCGTTCTCGACCGTGCTGTACGGCGTACGGCCCTTCTCCATCGCCTCGCCGAGCACCTTGTACCGGGGATCGAGCGGGGTGTAGATCTTGTCGATCAGATCGGTGCGTACCGGAACGATGCCGTTGTCCGCGAGGACCGTCTGCGCCTGCTCGCCGGTCGTCCACTTGATGAACTCCTGTGCCTGCTCCTTGTTCTTCGCGTTCTTGGTGACGGCGATCTCGTCGCCGCCCGCGAAGGAGGCCGAGCCGCCGTTCTTGCCGGGCAGCGGAGCGACGCCGTAGTCGACTTTGTCGTCCTTGTTGAGGACCTGCACGAAGAAGGCGCCGAGCGGGGTCATGCCCAGCTTGCCGCTCTGGAACGCGGCGGGCTGGTTGGTTCCCGCATCGGTCCTGGACTGGGCCGGCATCGTGCCGTCGGTGTACAGCGTCCGGTAGAAGGTGAGGGCGTCGGTGACCTCGGGTGTGTCGAACAGGGCCTTCTTGCCGTCGGGGCTGAGCACATCGCCGCCGCTGGCCCAGATGTGCGGCGTGAACTCGAAGACCTGGCAGCCGCCGCACTGCCCGGCGATGGCATACCCGTAGGTGCCGTTGCCCAGCGCGCGGATCTTCTTCGCGGCAGAGACGATCTCCGCGTAGTTCGTCGGGGGCTTGTCCGGGTCGAGACCGGCCTTCCTGAACAGGCCCTTGTTGTAGAAGAGGACGGACGCTTCAGCGGTGAACGGCAGCGCGTACGTACGGTCGTTGTACGTGGCGAGCCTGCGGTGGGCCGCGCTCAGGCCGTCCTTGTACGGCAGCTCGTTCGCCAGCTCCGTGATGTCGTCGAGTACGCCGGTGGAGGCGAAGTACGGCAGATACACGAGGTCGATGGAGGCGACGTCGGGTCCGGAACCGCCCGCGGCCGCGGTGCCGAACTTCTGGACGAAGTTGGCCTGGGGGACGACGGTCACTTTCACCTTCGTGTCATGGTCCTTGTTCCAGGCGTCCGCGACGAGGCTGATGAAGCCCTTCTGGCTGTCGCGGGCCCACAGGGTGATGGTTCCCGAGTCGGAACCCGAGTCCGAGTCCGAGCCCGAGCCGCCGCACGCGGTGGCGAGCAGCGCCACGGACGTCAGCAGCACACCCGCTGCCCTTGCTCTGCTGGTTCTCATGACTGGCGGTCCTTAAGAGGTGGTGGGGGTCGCCTTCAGCTCGTGGGCAGCCAGACGCGCATGCTGCCGTCCTCGCGGTTGGCCCAGGCGTAGTAGGGGATGGCGGTCAGTTCGAGAGGTGGGTCCGTGGGGGTTTCCTTGGGACCGGTGGCTGGAGCCGTGCGGTACGGCCACCAGCCGCCGTGTCCGGCGGGGCGGGACCGCAGCCAGCCGGAGCCGATCACGGTGGTGACCCCGCCCAGCAGGTCGGGGCGGTGCTGGACGGTCAGTCCCGCAGTGGGGTCGAGCACGATGTCGTCCAGGCCGGGAGCACCGGGCTGGTCCACCTGCTCCAGGCAGTGGACGAGCGGGCCGCGTTCGACGGCCACGCAGCCCCGCACGGCGTCGACCCTGGGGTCGGCCTCGGTGAGCCGCGGCTCCATGCCGAGGTTCAGGACGACCGTGTCGCCGGGCTGCCACGCGCGGCGGATCCGCAGCCAGCCGTCCTGCGACACCTGGTCGGCGGGCTTGGCCCCGACCTCCAGCGTGTACTGCTCGCACCAGTGCGGCACCCGCAGCGACAGGGTCCACTCCCCGGTGCCCGCCTCGTCGACGGTCACCGCGATGCGGCCCTGCCAGGGGTAGTCGGTGTTCACCCGGACCGCGACCCGGCCGCCGTCGGTGAGTCCGCCGTACGAGCCGGTGGCGTACTGGTGCAGTTGTAGACCGTCGGCGTCGGTGGTGGCCAGGTAGTGGGGCAGGCTCGCGAGCAGCCGCATGACATTGGGCGGGCAGCAGGCGCAGGTGAACCACGGGGTGCGGCGCGCTGAGTTGTCCCCGCCCTGGGACTCGTAACCGTCGCGCACCTGGAGCGGGTTGACGTACAGCCAGCGCAGTCCGTCCAGGGAGACTCCGGCCAGGAAGCCGTTGAAGAGCGTGCGCTCGATCAGGTCCGAGTAGCGGGTCTCGCCGGTGAGCAGGGCCATCCGCCAGTTCCACTGGATCGAGGCGACGGCCGCGCAGGTCTCGCAGTACGCACGCTCGTTGGGCAGTTCGTACGGGTCGCCGAAGTCCTCCGACTCGTGGTGGGCGCCGAGGCCGCCGGTGAGATGCGTCTTGGTGGTGGTCATCGCCTCCCACAGCCGCTCCATCGCGGCGCGCAGTTCCGGCTCGCCGGTCTCGGCGGCCACGTCGGCGACACCGGCCAGCAGATAGAGCTGTCGTACGACATGGCCGGTCACGGTCTCGGCCTCCCGCACCGGGATGTGGTCCTGGCAGTACGCGGGGCCCGGGGCGACGGCGTGTGCGTCGCCCAGCATGGGGCGCCCGTCGCGCAGCAGGCCGTGCCCGCGCCGGTCGACGAAGTACCCGGCCAGGTCCAGATAGCGCCGCTCGCCGGTCTCCCGGTAGAGCTCCACCAGGGCGGTCTCGATCTCGGGGTGCCCGGGGATGCCGTCGACGGGCTTGCCGGGGCCGAAGGTGTCGTCGATGTGGTCGGCGAAGCGGCGGGCGACGGTGAGGAGATCCTCGCGTCCGGTGGCCCGGTGGTGGGCGACGGCGGCCTGGATGAGGTGGCCCGCGCAGTACAGCTCGTGGCCCCAGCGCAGCTCGACGAAGCGAAGTGTGGGTCTGACCACCTGGTAGTAGCTCTGAAGGTAGCCGTCGTCCTGCTGGGCTTCGGCCAGCAGGCGGATCATCCGGTCCATGTCCTCGGCCTGCGCGAACTCCTCCTTCCGGTCCGTGTCCGCCAGCTGCCAGGAGGCGGCCTCCAGCCACTTGGTCACATCGGTGTCGAGGAAGGGCAGCTCGCCCCGGTACTCGCCGGTCGCCGTTCCGGCGGCCAGCCGGAGGTTGTGCAGATTGCCGACGGAGTCCAGCAGGGCCGGGCCCTGGGGGATGCTCACCTCGGCGTTGACGCGTCGGCGCTCGTGCCAGAAACCGCCGGTGACGCGGGCGGACTCGGCCGGCCGCAGCGCGACCTGTGCCCGGTCACCGAGCCGGACGGGGCCCAGTGCGGGGGTGGGGGCGGGGGGCGGCCCCGGGGACGGAGGGAGAGACATGGACGTGCTCCCTGGGTGACGAGAATATCCGGGTTATTTATCTACATTCGCCTACAGACTGCTCCGTATCGTCGCGCCATGCGAGGTGCGGGGGTCTAGAGGTGCGGGGGCCTATGGGGCGTGGCGGCACCGGTGACGGCGCGCCGGTGGCGAGAACGCCGGTGCGCCGAGGGCGGGCGTGGAGCACTCTCTCGCGCCGGGGAGGCGGACGCCGTCCCGCTCGCGAGTGCGCGTGAGCCGCCTGCGGGGTGGGTGTTCCGGCCCCGGCCGTCGCTGCCCGGCGCGGTGGCCGGTTCGCACGGGGAGCGGCGAGGCGGGCGCCGGGAGCCGGAAGGCCGGCGAGGCGGGAGCCGGAAGACCGGCGAGGCGGGAGCCGGAAGACCGGCGAGGCGGAGTCGGCGTGGTCGGGTGGTGTCTGGTCCTGCCACGTCGGGCGGCGGAGTTCCCGGATCGCGGGATCTCGATGCCTGGTGCACTTTGGCCGGATATGGTGGTTGGAGCCTACAGAGCGCGACCCGACGGCTGCGGGGTGAGCGACGATGGCACATCACGACAGGGCTGTTGTTGCCACGCCCTTTGATCACGGTTCCTCGGCCGACATGGCCACGGCCACCGTGAGCCGGCAAGGCATCGTGACGAGCTGGAGCGAGGGCGCTCGGCGCCTGCTGGGCCACCCCGCCACGGAGGTCGTGGGCGGCCTCGTCACCGATTTGCTCGCCGTGGACCCCTCGGACGCCGCCTGGGCGGGACTGGCCGGGGCGGAGGCGTGGAGCGGGACAGCCGCCGTCCGCCATCGGGACGGTCGCCGGCTCGATCTCGGTGTGCGCGCCTTCCCGTCGCTGGACGGCGAGGGCAAGGCCAGCGGATTCGTCATGGCCTTCGCACCGGACCCGGTCGGGAACGGCGGCTACCGAGGGACGCTGGAGCGGTCGTTCACCCAGGCCCCGGTCGCCATGGCCATGTTCGACACCGAGCTGCGGTACCAGTGGCTCAACGACATCACCTGCGACATGATCGGCACCGGAAAGGCGCAGCTGCGCGGACGGCGGTACGCGGACACGGTGCCCGACGACGACGCCGGACGCGGATTCCTGCGACACCTGCGCCAAGTCGCCGAGACCGGGACACCGACGCGCTACGACGACATCGTCGCCGGACGTGCCTGGAACATCGAGATGTGGCCGGTCAAGGATCCCTCGGGCCGGGTACGCGGCGTCGGCACCGCCTCGTTCGACAGCAGCGAACAGCAATGGGCGCGGCAGCGGCTGGCTCTGCTGAACGAGGCCGGCACCAGCATCGGCACCACCCTGGACGTGGTGCGCACCGCCCAGGAACTGACCGAGCTGGTCGTGCCGCGGCTCGCCGACTTCGTCAGCGTGGACCTGCTCGACTCGGTCCTAGAGGGGGAGGAACCGACGGCGGAACTCATCGACGCGGCCGTCGTCCTGCGCCGGGTCGCGCACCGGTCCGCCGTCGAGGGTGTCCCCGAGGCCGCCGTCGAGCTGGGCGCGGTCGACACCTACCCGGCGTACTCACCGCCCGCCCGCTGTCTGGCCGCCGGCCGCTCCCTGCTGAGCGGGCTGGAGGATCCCGATTTCGTCCGGTGGATCGAGGGCGACGACGTCAGGACCGGCAACGTCAGGGGCGCGGGTGTCCACTCGGGCATGGCCGTACCGTTGCGCGCCCGCGGGATCACCCTCGGGGTGGCCGTCTTCTGGCGCCGACTGCGTCCGGAACCCTTCCGGCCGGACGACCTGGTCCTCGCCGAGGAACTCGCCGGCCGGGCCGCCGTCTGCGTGGACAACGCGCGGCGCTACACCCGCGAATACACCACCGCGCTCACGCTACAGCGCAGCCTGCTGCCTCGGGGACTTCCCGGGCAGGCGGCCGTCGAGGCCGCCTTCCGCTATCTGCCGGCGGGCTCCCGGGCCGATGCGGGGGGCGACTGGTTCGACCTGATCCCGTTGTCCGGAACCCGGGTCGCCCTCGTCGTCGGCGATGTGGTCGGCCACGGTGTCCGTGCCGCCGCCACCATGGGGAGCCTCCGTACGGCCGTCCGGACCCTCGCCGACGTCGACCTGCCGCCCGACGAACTCCTCACTCACCTCGATGACCTGGTCACTCACCTCGCCCCCGACGACGCCACGACCGCCCGCGACGAACAGGACACCGACGGGATCAGCGCCACCTGCCTGTACGCCGTCTACGACCCCGTCTCCCGCCGCTGCACCTTCGCCAGCGCCGGGCACCCTCCACCCAGCGTCCTCCACCCCGACGGCACCGTCGTCACCGTCAGCCTCTCCCCGGGCCCCCCGCTGGGCGTGGGCGGCCTGCCCTTCGAGGCCACCGAACTGGAACTGCCCGAAGGCAGCCTGATCGCCCTCTACACCGACGGCCTCCTCGAAGCCCGCGGCCGCGACATCGACGTGGGCCTCGCCCGGCTGCGCCAGACCCTGGCCTGCCCCTCCCCCTCGCTCGAGGTCACCTGCGACACCCTGATCGATTCGCTGCTGCCGGCCGCCCCCGCCCTTCGGCCGGGAGCCCCCGCTCACATCCCCCGCCCTGCCGACGACGTCGCCCTGCTCGTCGCGCGCACCCGGGCCCTGCACACCGACCAGGTCGCCACCTGGGGCCTGCCCCCCGATCCGGAGATCGTCGCCGACGCCCGGCTCCAGGCCTCCCGCCAGCTCCAGGCCTGGGGGCTGGAGGAAGCGGCGTTCGTCACCGAACTGGTGGTGAGCGAACTGGTCACCAACGCCATCCGATACGGCGCCGTCCCCATCCAGCTCAGGCTGATCCGCGACCGCACCCTGATCTGCGAGGTCTCCGACGGCAACAGCGCCGCTCCTCATCTGCGCCGCGCCCGCACCTTCGACGAGGGCGGGCGCGGGCTCCTCCTGGTCTCCCAGCTCACCCAGGGCTGGGGCACCCGCCAGACCACCGGCGGCAAGACCATCTGGGCCGAGCAGCTCCTGCCGACGAGCCACTCATGACGAACTACGCACGAGGAGACCGGTGAACACCGACGCCACCAAGGAGACTCCGCCGACCGGCCGGAGCCGCGCGCTCGGACTCGTCTTCCCGCCGGCCGGCGACCGCTACACGGGGATGCAGCTGGACTTCGTCGGCCGCGTGGCCGAGGCGGCCCAGGCATACGACTACGACGTGCTGCTCACCACCGGCAGGGAGGTCGGCGACGCCCCGTTCCAGCGGATCCTGGCCGGACACCGGTTGGACGGCCTGATCCTGATGGAGATCCGGTTGGAGGACGCCCGCGCCGTCCACCTCACCGAGCTGGGCTTCCCCTTTGTCGCCATCGGACAGCCCGGCCTGGAGAAGACCTGGTGGGTGGACCTGGACTGGGTTGCCCTCGGCCGTGCCTGCGTACGGCACCTGGCCGACCTGGGCCACAGCAGGATCGCCTTCGTCAACCGGTCGGAACAGCTCTTCAAGGCCGGGTACGAGTCCGCGCACCGTGGGCTCGAAGGGTTCGACCAAGGTGTGGAGGAGCTGGGGCTCACCGGACGCGCGTACCTCTGCGGGGACGACGCCGCCGCGGGCGAGACGTGCCTTGAGCGGATCCTGCTGGAGGACCCCGCCACCACCGCGCTGGTGACCCTGAACGAGGCGTCCCTGGGCGGCGTGTACCGCGGGCTGACCCGCGCCGGTCGCGTCGTACCGCGCGACTTCTCGGTTGTCGGCCTGTCGGCAGGGCCCTGGGCGGAATCGGTGACCCCGCCGCTCACCGCGGTCGACGAGCCGGTCGGCGAGATCTGCCGGGCCGCCGTCGAGCTGCTGATGGAGCAGCTGGACACGCCCGACGCCGCTCCCCGGCACGTCATGCTGAGACCGCTGGTCTCCATCCGCTCCAGTACCGGCCCCTGCCACTCGGTACCGGGTGCCGATTTCTGAGCCGAGCAGGCCCGCACACCACACCCGATCTCGTTGAGCACGATCTCGCACCCGGGGAACGGGTGGTGCCGTCGGTTTTCAGCTCGTGCTCGCCGATCGGGACGGCGGCACGCGCGTGTTCGGCCGGCTCGCATGCCTCGACGACGGGGACTCATCACCGCGGCTCCCCCGCGTGGTCAGCCGCGCAGGAAATACAGGACGGTCATGATCACGGCGGTGGACAGAATGACGCCCCGCAGCAGCCGGGCGGGGAGACGGCGGGCGAGGTGGGCGCCGGCGTAGCCTCCGGCCACCGCGCCGACCAGCATGGAAATGAGGACGAGCGGAGCGCTCAGGGTGTCCGAGGCGATGAGGAACAGCACGGTCGCGCTGAGATAGATGGCGGCGAGCTGCGCGATCCGCATCGGATTGCTGACCGCGGCGTCGAGACCGAGGCCGATGCTCCACAAGGCCATCATCATGATGCCTACGGCACCGCCGAAGTAACCGCCGTACACGGCGAGGAGGAACTGGCCGATCAGGACGGCGCGGGAACTCATGCCGACCGAGCGGCCGAGCGCGGTGTTCAACGCTTGCGAGAGGCGCCGTCCGAAGGCGAGGATCACCGTGGCGAAGGCGAGCAGCCACGGCGCCGCGGCGTCGAACGACGATGCCGGCAGCGCCAGGAGCAGACCGCCGCCGACTCCGCCGCCGATCACACTGACCGCTGTCAGCGACTTCGTGGACGTCGTCCCGACCGGGGCGAGTTCGCGTCGGTAGACCCACGCGCCGGCCACGGCCCCGGGCACGAGGGCGACACGGGACAACGCGTTCGCCGTCACCGGCGACAGGCCCAGTGCCACCAGGACGGGCAGCGCCACGAACGTGCCCCCGCCACCGATGGCGTTCAGCGCTCCGGCGGCGGCACCGGCCAGCAGGACAAGCAGTATCTCGGACACACGGCGAGCATCACCCCGTGGGAAGGGAGTCCACAATGCGTAATCGACGGACCCAGCCTTAGGCTGGGCCATAGGCTGATGCGGTGCGTTATGACTTGGACGACCTGCGGCTCTTTGTGCACATCGTGACGGAGGGCTCGATCACGGCGGGCGCTCACCAGATGCACCTGAGCCTGCCTTCGGCCAGCGCCAGGGTGCGCTCGCTGGAGCTGCACGCCGGTGTACCGCTGCTGATCCGCGGCCGGCGGGGCGTGCGGCCCACGCCGGCGGGGACGACCCTGGCCCGCCACGCACGCGACGTGCTCGCCCGGACCGCGCGGCTCGAAAGCGCCGTCGCGAGCTACACGCGGTCCCCGACCGCTCCGCTGACCCTGCTGGGCGGCGGCTCCGCGATGCATGGGCTCGTGCCGCGGGCCCTGGTCTCGTTCCTCCGCGCACACCCGGACGTCGACGTCACGGTGTCCGAGAGCCGCACCCCGCACACGGTACGGATGCTCGCGGACGGTGAGGCGGATCTGGGGGTCGTCCTCGACGACGAGGCCCGCGACCGCGGCCTGCCGATGGAACCCCTCGGCGACGACTCCCTGGTCGTGATCGGCCAGGCCGGAGGGATCCTCGACGGGCGGACCGCACTGACCTACGGCGAGGTCGCCGAGCACCCTCTCGTCGGGCTCGACGCCGACTCCTCGCTGCGCCGCTGGATCGAGAAGCACCTCGGGCCACACGCTCCGGTGGTGCGCTACCGCACCACCGTCGCCGACCTCAACGTCGTCGTCGCACTCGCTGCCGCCGGCGTTGGACTCGCCGTAGTGCCGCGTCGCGCCATCGACCGCCACCAGCCACTCGACATGTGCGAGCTCCAGGAACCCTGGGCCCGCCGCCACCATTTGCTGGCCTGGGGCGTCAAGGACCGAGCCTCACCGACGGCCACCGCGGCCCTCGCCCATCACCTGCGCCAAGCGGCACTGTCCGAACCTTCCTCCCACGACGCACTCGAAGACTCCGCCGGCCGGCCGCCCTTCCCTGACAGCTGACCGTTTCGCTCCGCATGGTTCCTGATGAACGCGGCGAACTGACACACCCCCACGAACACGGCCGCCGCCCCTGGGAGGGGACGGCGGCCGCTGACGGATCGGAGAGATCGAACGGATCGGGGAGATCAGAGAGCCCCGCCACGCAGCCTCGCGCTGATGGTCCTTCCAGCTCGCTGGACGACATCGGCGAGGCGGTCCAGCCGGTGCGCGGGATCGGTCACCACGCACAACGCCGCCACCGGGGAACCACCGAAACCGGTCAACGGCACGGCCACGCAGCACACGCCCGCCACCAACTCCTCCCGGTCGAATGCGACACCCTGGTCCCGGATCGCCTTCGCCTCCCGCTGCCAGGTGGCGGGAAGCGGCCCCAACGGCAGCCGCGGATGTGCTCCGGCCACCAGCACCTTGCCCGCCGCGGTACGCCACGGCCACGTGACCTCGTCACGCAGCCGATCGCGTACGTCATCCGGCGTGGACGACGTCCATTCCACGACCAGTGTCTGGCCCTCCCACAGCACGCTGACACCGACCATGGCATCCGTGACCTGCGCCAGACGGCGGGCCGGTTCCCGTGCGGCCGGCCGGAGTCCGGGGTGGGGCTGCCATCGCTGACCGAGCGAGAACATCCGTGGCCCCACCCGGTATCCGCCGGCGAAGCGTTCCACCGCCCCCACGTCCACCAGTTGTTCCAGTAGCCGGTAGGCGGTGGTTTTGGGCAGTCCGCAATCGGCTGCCAGCCTGGTCAAACCCGCGTCGCCGGCCCGCTCCACCGCTCCCAGCAGCCCGAAGGCGCCTTCCAGCACGCTCCGTCCACCGGTGTCCGCAGAGGGCACGTCGACCGACGCGGGCCGTCGGCCCCACGGCCTCACCGAAATCCCTTGCGTATCCCTCGTATCCGTCGAGTCGCATGTCGCCGTGCTGTGCCTCTCGTTCACGCTCATCGCCCCCGTCGCTGTCCCCCGTTTGCGACACCTGATTTCCTGGCGCCACAACCGTTGCGAAATCGCCGCGTGCATATGCGCTTTCGACCGCTGCATCAGCGTGGACCGCGAGCGTGGGGCGGAACGTTGTCGATAGCTTGTCGCTCAGCACTAGGACAGGTCCTAGGCCCTGTCGGATGCGCAACGGTGAAAAGCGATCTGCACGGGGGTGCGGACATGGTGGTGCATTTACGACTGCTGGGCCCGGTGGAATTCGCGGAACGCGGGCGGGCGAGAGAAGTAGGACCGCCGCAGCGCAGGGCCGTGCTGGCCGCGCTGGCCGTGGACACCGCAATGCCGGTGGCGGCCGACTTACTGATCCAACGCGTCTGGGGCACCGATCCCCCGGACGGGGCGCGCCGGGCACTGCACGCACACATCGCCCGGATCCGAAGGCTGTGCGAGACCACCGGCGACGCGGACAACGTGCGGTTTCGTCTGGTGCGCCGCTCGGGCGGATACCTCCTTGAGGCGGACCCGGACCGGGTGGACATCCTCCGTTTCCGGCATCTGGTAAACCAGGCACGCGAGGCAGGCCGGAGCGACAAGGAGCGGATGTCACTTCTGAGCGAGGCTCTCGGGCTCTGGCGCGGGGAGCCACTGGCAGGGCTGAGCGGCCAGTGGGCGGCCCGCGTGCGCGAGGCCTGGCGACGGCAGCACGTGGACGCCGCTGTGGAGTGGGCGCAGTTGGAGTTGCGCGCCGGTGGCACCGTCACCGTGACAGGGCTGCTCAGCGATCTGCTCGGCGAATATCCCATGGCGGAACCCCTCACCGAGGTGCTGATGCGTGCGCTGCACGCCGCCGATCGGGACGCGGAGGCACTTGGCTGCTACGCCGCTCTGCGGCAGCGCCTCGCAGAAGAACTCGGCTCCGACCCCGGGCCCGGCCTCCAGGCCGTACACCAGGCCATCCTGCGAGGAACCCTGCCCCAGCACTCACCCCGGCCGACGCACCACGGGACGGACGAACCCGCCACCGCCGCCCAGTCACCCGCCCCGGCGACGACATCCGCCGTCCCGGCCCACGGGGAGCACTTCTGGGGGCCGGCGGGCGGGGTGCCCGCGCAACTGCCCATGGGCGTACGTGGCTTCACCGGACGGCAGGAGGAGCTCGCCTACCTGGACGGAGTCCTCGCCTCGGCGGCCGACCAGCCGTCCGCCGTGGTGATCTCCGCGGTGTCCGGCACCGCGGGCGTGGGCAAGACCGCGCTGGCCGTGCACTGGGCGCGTACGGCACAAGGCGCCTTCCCCGACGGGCAGTTGTACGTCAACCTGCGGGGATTCGCCCCCGGAGGCCCGGCGATGAGCCCGGCGGAAGCCGTGCGGGGTTTTCTCGACGCCCTGGGTGTGGAGCCCAGCCGTATCCCCGCCCGGCTGGACGCGCAGGCAGGCCTGTACCGCAGTCTGCTGACCGGACGGCGGATGCTGGTGGTGCTGGACAACGCTCGTGACGCCGAACAGGTCAGGCCGCTCCTGCCCGGTGCGCCCGGCTGCATGGCGCTCGCGACCAGCCGACGGCAACTGACCGGACTGGCCGCGGCCGAGGGCGCCCACCTCCTCACGCTCGGGCTGCTCTCGCGCGCAGAGGCCCTGGACCTGCTGACCACGCGGCTCGGTCCGCACCGGACCGCGGCCGATCCCGCAGCCATCACGGAGATCATCGACCGCTGCGCCGGACTGCCCCTGGCACTGGCCATCGTGGCCGCCCGAGCCGCCGCGCAACCCGGTCTGCCGCTCGCCCGGCTCGCCCAGGAACTACGCCTTGCCGAGAGCCGGTTGGACGCGCTCGACGGAGGAGACCCGGCCAGCCGGATACGTGCAGTGTTCTCCTGGTCGTATCGCGCGCTGCACCCCGAGGCCGCCAAGCTGTTCCGGTTCCTGGGGCTGCACCCGGGACCGGACATCGGGCTACCGGCGGCAGCCGCACTGGCGGGCGTACCGGTGGCGGAAATCCGTGCTCCGCTCACGGAGCTGGTGCGCGGACACCTGCTCGCGGAGCCCGCTGAGGGCCGTTACTCCTTCCACGACCTGCTGCGCGCCTACGCTGCCGACCTGGTCGCCACACATGACGACGACGCCGTCGGCCGTGGTGCGACCCGTCGGATGCTGGACCACTATCTGCACACCGCCCACCGGGCCGACGTACTGCTGACTCCCCAGCCCCATCCGGAGCCGCTGCCTCCTGCCGACCCGGGCTCCGCGCCCATGGAGCTGTCGGACCACCAGCAGGCACAGACCTGGTTCACGGCCGAGTATCCGGTGCTGCTCGCCGCTGTGCGGAAGGCGACGGCCGCCGGATTCGACACCCACACCTACCGGCTCGCCTCAGCCATCACCACCTACCTCGACCGGCACGGACACTGGCAGGCGCTGGCCACCGTCCAGGCAACCGCCCTGGAGGCCGCACGACGCCGGGAGGACACAGCGGGCCAGGCCGAGGCCCACCGCGGCTTCGGCCTGGCCCAGGACCGGCTGAACCGGCGCGACGAAGCACGCACCCACTACCTGCTCGCCCTGCAGCTGTTCGGCGCACTCGGAAACCATCCCGGACAGGCCCGCACCCACCAGCACCTCGCGCGGATGACCGCCGCTCAGCAACTCCACCAGCAGGCCCTCGACCACGCCCATCACAGCCTCACGCACTACCGGGCCGCCGGAGACAGGGCGGGGCAGTCGGCCGCGCTCAACCACGTCGGATGGCTGCACGCGCAACTCGGCGCCCAGGAGCAGGCCTTGGTGCACTGCCGGCAGTCACTCGCGCTGGCCCAGGAAACCGGCGACCTCAACGGGCAGGCCCATACATGGGACAGCCTCGGCTACATTCACCACCGCCTCGGCCGGTATGCCGGGGCCGTCGACTGCTACCGGCAGGCCATCGGACTCTTCCGCCGGACCGGCGACCTGCACAGCGAAGTCGCGGGCCTGGTCTGCCTCGGCGACATCCACCGTGCCACCGACCGCCACGACGCCGCCCACAGCGCCTGGAGCCGCGCCCTGGCCATCGCCGACGAACTCGGTCTCCCGGACACGGATCCGCAGCGTGCCGGCCTGCTCCACCGGCTCCGCCCCCTCCAGGTCCGCGCCTTGCCCCGGTCCGCTCAACGGAACCGGCCGTGACACGGCCGGTCCCCGGCACCACGCTGCCTACCGGCAATTCATCGCACATCGGTTCATAAAACGTCGGAACTCGCACGACACGACTTCAGAAACACACGGGGGTGTGTGCATGCAGATCGTGGACAACGTTGGCTTGTCCGAACTCGTGGGCCGTGACCTGGAACGTCACGTACTGGAAGAGGCGCTGGACGAGGCCCGTCACGGGCGCGGCCACACGGTTCTCATCACCGGCGAGGACGGCATCGGGAAGTCCCGACTGGCCCTGGAAGCGGCCCGGTCCGGACGCCGGCACGGTATGCGGGTGCTCGAAGGGCGGACGAGCCCGGTCGGCCCGACGGTGGCGCTGCGGCCCCTGGCCGAGGCGCTGGCGTGTCTGTTCCGCGACGGACAGGGGCCCGACGGTAAGGCCCTCGGCTCCTACCGCGCCGTCCTGGGCGGCCTCGTACCCGAGTACGCGCCCGCCGCCGAGCGTGAACTCCCGCCCGCCGAAGGGCCCGATGACGCCGAGCCGGACGCATCCCCGGTCCTGCTGGCCGAGTCCGTCCTCCGTCTGGTCGCGGCTGCCGGGGAAGGCCGGGGCAGCCTGCTCGTTCTCGAAGACCTCCACGACGCCGACGTCGGCACGCTGGCCGTGGTGGAGTACCTGGCGGACAACCTCGCCCGCCAGGGCATCGTCCTCCTCGTCACGTTCCGTTCCGGTCCGGGCGCCCCCTGGGACCTGGCCCGCGCCCTGACCCGGCGGCGCAGCGGCACGCTCCTGGTGCTGCGCAGGCTCGACCGCGCCGAAGTCGAACGGCTCGCCGCGTCCCATCCGGACACGGGCGTCACGGCCCTGCCCGCCGAACTGCTCGACGACCTGTACCGCGACAGCGGCGGCAACCCGTTCATCGCCGAGGAACTGCTGCGCACCATGGTCGCCACCGGCCACTTGGCGCACGGCCCCCAGGGGCATCGGCCGGTACCGGGTGCCGACGCCGGGGTCCCGCTCGCCGTCGAGCACAGCATCGTCCAGCGCGTCGGCCGGCTCGGGCCCGAAGCGCACCGGCTGCTGTCGGCGGCGGGCGTGATCGGCGAGCGGTTCCCCGTCTCGGTGCTCCGGCAGGCCCTGGGTATGACGGAGACCGAGATGTTCGGGTATCTGCGATCGGCCGTCGCGGCCGACCTGCTCACCGCCGACGGACCGACCTCCGACTGGTACGCCTTCCGCGGCCCGATGACCGTCGCGGCCCTGCTGAGCCGGCTCACCCCGACGGACCGGGCCGCCCTGGCCGGGCAGGCCGCCGAGGCGGTGGGTGAACTGCATCCCGGACTGCCGGGCGAGTGGTGTCTCTTCGGCGCCGCCCTCAAGCGCTCCGCCGACGACCGGCCGGGCGCCGCGAGGCTGTTCGCCGAGGCCGGTCGGCGGGCGCTCATGGGAGGCCGGGCCGAAGCCGCGGTCGGCCCGCTGACACAGGCATGGGAACTCCTGGACGACTGTGACGACACCCGGTTGCGGGCCGACGTCCTGGCCGAGCTGATGTCGGCGCTGGCGGCGAGCGGCCGGACCGAGCGCGGCCTGGGGCTCGCCGCCGCCCTGGACGAGCTGGGCGGCCCGGCCGTGGACGCGGAACGCGTGGCGACCCTGCACACTCGGCTCGCCTGGCTGTACCACGCCGACGGGCAGCGGGCCGAAGGGCTGACCCATGTCGAGGCCGCGCTCACCGTGCTGGGCCCGGACGCGGAGGACCGGCAGACCGCTCAGGTCGAGGCCGTATGGGCCCGGCTGATCGTGGACTCACCGGAGCGGGCGCAGCAGCTCGCCACCCAGGCCGTCGGCAAGGCCGAGCGGGCGGGCCTGCCGGCGCTCGCCTGCCTGGCATGGCAGGTACGTGGTCTCGTCGCACAGCAGCGAGGCTCGCGCGACGCGGCCCTCTGCTTCGACCACATGCAGGCCGTGGCCGACGGCCACGGACTGCCCCTGTGGCGGATGCGCGCGATGTTCCACCGCGCCGGTCAGCAGTGGCTGGTCTCCGGAGACCGGGCCGCACTCGTCCGGGTACGTCGGCACGCCGGGCACCTGGGCGCGACGGCGCTGCGCACCGGCGTCGACCTTCTGCTGTCCCTGGACCACGTCCTGCGCGGCGAGTACACAACGGCCGACGCCCTGACCGAGGCCGAGGCGGGGAGGGCCGTTCTCTCCGGCAGCGACGCGCGGTTCCTTACGGCGGTCCGCGCGATCAGCGCTGCCCACCAGGGGCGGCTCGACGCGCCGGAACACGTGCCCGTTGGAGGAGAGGTCGAGCCGTCACCGTGGACGCCGCTCACCCGGGGGCTGGGCGAGGCGGTGCGCGCGCTGTTGGCGGAGGACCGTGACCGGGCCCGCCTCGACCTGGCCGATGCGGCGGCCGAGGAGGCCGTACTGCCCGCGCCCTATCCGCTGGCCGGACAGTACGGGCTGGCCCTGCTGCTGGATGTGCTGGCGAAGGACGCCGACTGGCCGCGCTATCACGAAGTGGCCGCCACCGAGGCGAGTCAACTGCGGTGGAACCGGCACTTCTTGCTGCTGGCGAAGGCCGTCCTGCTGGGCCGTGAAGGGCGGGGCGCGGAGGCGGCCGTCGCCAGGGAGGAGGCCACGGCGCTCGGGGAGCCGTACGTGATGGCCGCACATCTTGGTCTGCGGCTGGTCGCCGAGGCCGCCTGCGCCGACCACTGGGGCGAACCGGTGCGGTGGCTGCGCAGGGCCGAGGAGTACTTCCACCAGGCAGGGTTTCCGGTGGTCGCGCGGGTCTGCCGCACACTGCTGCGGCGCACGGGTGTGGTGGTGCCGCAGCGCGTGGACGCCGGCCGGGTGCCGCAGCGGCTCCGGTTTCTCGGCGTGACGGAACGGGAGTACGAGGTACTCCTCCTGATGACGGACCGGCCGGACAACCGCAGCCTGGCCGCCCGGCTGTTCATCTCCCCGCGTACGGTCGAAAAGCACGTCGCGAGCCTGATCCTCAAGACCGACCAGCCCAACCGGGCGGCGCTCAACGCGTACGCGGCCCGAATACACCGGGACGAGCGGTAGACGCCGTGGGCGGCCCTGAGAGCCGAAGAGCCGCCCACGGCAGTCTCAGTCGCCCGACTGAAGGTTCTTCTCCAGCCACGTGACGACGGTCTCCACCACCTCCTCGGGCGGCGGCATGGTGATCCCCTGCGCGTTCTCGCGCCGCCAGAGCTCGTAGACCACCTGCTCCTGCGGATCGACCACGGTGTGGCCGTCGGCACGCAGCGTGGCGACGTGGCGCCTGGTGGGTTCCTTGACCCACATGGAGCGGTTCATGTTCGGGAAGAAGATCGCCGGCCGGTCCGCGGCCAGCAGGACTGTCTGCGCCGGAGTGGCGGCCAGGCCCAGTGCGGCGGCGGCGAGCGTGTTGGCGGTGGCGGGAAGCACGACGATCGCCGCGGACCGCTTCGCGAACTCGGTGGGATTGAGTGCCGGGTCGTCGCTGGTGTAGGCCTCGTCGGCATGCCAGGCGGCGACCTGCGGCTGGATGAACCGCGTGGCGCTGCCGGTGAGCAGCACCCGCAGGTCCAGGTCGATCTCCTGGCGCAACCACATGAGGTAGACGGGGAGTTGACTCGCCGCGCTGGATCCGCAGGCGATCACTGACAGAGCGTCATCTCGCATGTGCTCACCCTGCCCCCGCCGGGCTCCGTCCACATGGGGGCCAGGCCCCCATGTGCGGTCTCCGCGCGCCTCAGGAATATGGGGGCATTCACCCCATGTCGTACGGCGGCGCCGCTGGCAGTGTCGATGTCGTTCACCGGGCCGCGCTTCCGGCGGCCTCTCCGTGACAGCAGCGATCAGCGCAGGGAGGTGAATCACATGAAGAAGATCTCGGTCCGCAAGCCCGGGTCCATCAAGCTCACGTCTTCGGCGTCGCTCTACAGCCCCGACGGGTGCTGACGTAGCCGGTCCGTACCCGTACTCGCCGTGGGTCGTCGGGTGGGGTACGGACCGCATCACTTGCAGACGCCCTTCGAGCCGGCGAGGAGGCCCGGGTCACTCATGACAGCCGTCGAATTCCACCCGCTGACGTTCGTCGACGAACCCGACGGCGTAGTGGTGGGCCGCTCCGACACGCAGTCCTACGCCGTGTTGCCCGACGACGGCGCGGCCCTGCTGCGCCGGCTCGCCTCCGGTATGACCCTGGAGGAAGCCGCCCAGTGGTACCACGCGGAGTTCGGCGAGTCCGTCGACATGACCGACTTCCTCGACACCTTGCGCGAGCTGGGCTTCGTCAGGGAGGGAACGGACGAACCCGCCCGACTGGCGCCCCTGCGGCTGCGGCGACTGGGCGCGTGGGCGTTCTCGCCGGCGGCCTGGGTCGCATATACGGCCCTCGTCACCGCGTGCGTCGTCATGCTGGTGACGCACCCGGGGGTCAGGCCCCACGTGGACCACGTGTTCTTCAGCCCTTCGCTCGTCGTCGTGCAGGTGTCGCTGGCGCTGGCCCAGGTCCCGGCTGTGAGCTGGCACGAGTTCTTCCATGTCCTGGCCGGGCGGCGGCTCGGAGTGCCGACCCGGCTGTCGATGAGCCGGCGGTTGTACTTCCTGGTGGTGGAGACCGACCTCGACGGGCTGTACGGCGTCCCGAGGCGGAAGCGGTACCTGCCGTTCCTCGCCGGGATGCTGGCCGACGTGCTGTTGTTCAGCGCGCTGACCGTGCTCGCGGTGTCGGGGCCGTCGTGGGCGGCCGGGCCGTCGCTGGCCGTCGCCTACACGACTCTGCTCCGCCTGGCCTGGCAGTTCTACTTCTTTCTGCGCACCGACCTGTACTACGTGCTCACCACCCTGCTCGGCTGCTCCGCCCTGCACGACGCCACGTCCACCTATCTGCGCACGAGGCTGAGCAGGCTGCCGGGAGTACGGCCGCCCGACCGCGGCGACGAGTCGCAGTGGTCGCCGCGGGACAGGCTCATGGCTCCCTGGTTCGCGTTGGTGACGGTCTGCGGCGTGGGTTTCCTGCTGGCCACCGCCGTGCTGGCCGTCGTACCGCTGCTGTGGGGCTTTGCCACCCGGATCGGACCGGAGCTGGCACACGGCACGGCCGGCGGAGCCGGGTTCTGGGACTCCGTCGTGTCGCTCACCCTGTTCGCCGTCGAAGTCGCCCTCCTGGTCCTGGTCTCGCGCCGCGAGGCGGCACGCAAGGGCACACACTCGCGATCGAAGGAGACTCCATGAACATCCGACTGTGGCGCTGCGGGCCCGACGCAGCGATTCTGGAACCGGCCGATGTGACGGTCAGCTGCCATCGGCGGCTGCGTGGTCCGTACACCGGGACCGGCAGCCTGATGCGGGCGCTGGTACCCGCGGTGTACGAACGGTGGCCCGGCCTGGTGGGCGACCACGCCATCGAGATCCTCTCCGTGGCGCCGGAGCTGAAGGAGCGCATCGGGGCCGCGCCGGGGACCCTGACGTCGTTGGCCGTGCCCGAGGAGCAGACACGTATCTACGCGCCGGTACGCACCCGTCGGCTGGCCCACGGCCTGGTCGAGTTCCTGGCCGCCTACGTCGCGCTGAGCGGTCTTGGCACCCTCCGGCTGGAGTTCGGGGACGTCGACGAGGCCGACCACACCGACCAGGAGTTTCTGGCGATCCTGCTACGGCGCACTCAGGGACGTCCGATCGCCGTCACCGTCGGCACCCGGGGCGCGGAACTCGTGGACGAACTCGCTGCCGCGCTCAGCCGGTACGCCCGTCCCGTCGACACACCCGTCGAGGACTCCGCCGCCGGGACCGTCCGCGATCAGGACCAGTTGCTCCGCGCGTACATCGACTCGGACGGCACTTCCGGCAACCCGGACGAACAGGGCGCCTACCGAGCCGCCGATCCCGCCGTCCGGGCCGAACTCCACGACGAACGGGCCGCGGAGCTCGTACGCCAAGGTGACTGGAGCCTGCGTCTCGGAGCCGTCCCCTACCACCTCGAACATGGCCGCGACCCGGCGGAGGCGGGTGGCGAGGCCTTCCTCGATGCCGCGTCCTACTGCGCCCGCATGGGGTTCTGGCACGTGGTACTCGACCTCTCCCCGCGAGGCAGGGCGGCGGCCGGCCCCGAACGGGCGGAGACCTACTGGCACCTCACCGGCAAGATGTCCACGGCACTCGCCCTCCTGGGCCGCAGCGCTGAGGCCGAACGCTTCTACCTGGAGGTGCGAGGCCGGTACAGCCAGCCGCTGGCCCAGACCTTCAGCGGCTACGCCCTGGCCATGCTCTACACCCGCCTTCACCCACCGGAGCGGCGGGACCACCACCTTGCGAAGGCCTACGTCAACAGCTCGGTCGCCGTGGCGGCCCTGCTGCCGGACCCCGAACTGCGGACCTTCCACACGGTCTTCCAGCGGAACGGGCTCGCCCTGGTCGAGATGCACCTGGGCAACCTCGACGAGTCCTTCCGCCTGGTGGACGAGGGGCTGCGACAGATGGACCGGGAACTTCCGCCCGAACGGCACCGGGTCCACCGGTCGGCCCTGATCCACAACCGGGCCAGGGTCCTCGCGGCCCTCGGCCGGCTCCCCGAAGCCCTGGCCGACTTCACCGGGGTCATCGAGATCGACCCGAACTACCCCGACTACTACCTCGATCGTGCCGCCCTCCTGCAGAAGCTGGGTGACACCTCCGCCGCCCTGGCGGACTACGACACGGCGATCACGCTGGGTCCGCCGTTCTGGGAAATCCACTTCAACCGAGCCGACCTGCGGTCCCGGCTGGGCGACACCGACGGCGCGATCGCCGACCTGGCGCGCGTCGTCGAACTCGAAGCCGACCAGCTCGACGCCCGCGTCAACCTCATCGGCCTGCTCCTCGAAACCGGCGATGCCGACGCAGTGGACCCCCTCCTCAAGGAGGGCCTGCGACTCGCCCCCGGCGACGCGCGCCTGATCCTGGTACGCGGCCAACTCGCGTGGGAGTCCGACCGTGCAGACCTGGCCCGGCAGGACTTCGACCTGGCGCTGGAGGCGGACCCGGAGCTGGTTCCGGCGCTGGCGAGCCGCGCCGCGCTCGCCGTCGAAACCGGCGACTTCGACGCGGCGCTGAGCGACCTGACCCGCGCCGTCGAGACCGACCCCGACAACTCCGACCTGTTGTACAACCGCGGTTACGTGTACCAGGCGGCGGAACGCTGGGCGGCCGCTGTCGCCGACTACACGCAGGCGCTGGGCCTCCCTGACGCCGACGTGGGCGAACTGCTCCGGCAGCGGTCCGTGTGCCACCGAGAGCTGGGCGACCCGGCTTCGGAGCGCGCCGACCTGGACGCCGCTCGCACGGCGTCCGGCCAAGCCGTACCGGCCGGTGCGGCATGACCGCCCTCCCGCTGCCACCCGACGTGGCCCCGGCCCCGGGGCCCCTCCAGGACGACTTCCACCGGTTCATGCGCACGTGGGCCACGGGGATCGCCGTGGTCACCGGCCGACGGGCGGAGCGGCCCATGGGCTGCACGGTCACCGCGATCACCTCGGTGTCGCTGCGACCGGCGCTGCTGCTGGTTTCGCTGGCCCGGGGCAGCCGTACCCTGGCCGCGATCCAGGAACAGGGCGTGTTCGGCGTCAACGTGCTCTCCGCGGAACAGACCGGTCTCGCCGGCCACTTCGCCACGGCCCCCGGCGACCGGTTCGCGGAGGTGCCCCACCACTTCGTCGAAGGTGTGCCGCTCCTGAACGAGGCGCTGGCCACCGCCGTCTGCCAGGTCGAGCACACCATCACCGTGGCCGACCACACACTGGTTCTGGGCCACCCCGGCCGATACGGCGGCATCCGCGATCTCACGCCACTGATCCGCTTCGGGGGCGGCAACGTGCACCTGCCGAAATCCTGAGAGGTGCCGATCCTCACCATGGCGAGCGACGACATGATCGTCATCGCGTTCCGGGGACCGAGCCGACGAACATCAAGGACTGGCTGGACCGCTCACTCAGGTCACTCGGCTGTGCTCCCCAGCCCCGCGTCCCGTGCCAGCAGCGCCGCCTGGACGCGGTTCTCGCACCCGAGCTTCGTCAGGATCCGGCTGACGTACGTCTTCACCGTGGCCTCGCTGACGTGGATCCGTGTCCCGGCGTCGGCGTTCGAGAGGCCCTCGCCCAGCAGCGCGAGGACCTCCAGCTCCCGCTCGCTCAGGGACGCCAGCCGCCGTCGCGCTTCCTCGCCGCGCGCCGCCGCCTGCCCCGAGGCGAGCGAGTCGACCACATGTCGGGTGGCACCCGGGGAGAGATAGGCGTCCCCAGCCGCGGCGGCCCGTACCGCCTGGATCAGCTCGCCCGGCGCCGAGTCCTTCAGCAGAAATCCGGCGCCGCCGTGGCTCAGTGCGCGCAGGACGTTCTCGCGTTCGCCGAAGGTCGTCAGGATGAGCGGCCGTACGGTCGGCGCGGCACGCCGCAGCTCGGCCAGGGCGGACAGGCCGTCCAGCACCGGCATCTGGATGTCGAGCAGGGCCACGTCGACGGCGTGGGCCCGGACCAGGTCGACCGCCTCGCGGCCGTTGCCGGCCTCCGCAACGACGTCGATGTCGTCGGCGGAGGTGAGGATCATCCTGATACCCGCCCGGATGAGCGGTTCGTCATCCGCGACGAGGACCCTGATCACAACTCTCCCGCAAGGCTTCTGGTGAGGACGCGAAGAACGCCCCCACCTTACTCACGGCCCAAGGCACGCCATCTGACTAGGACTTGACCGTGTACGACTGCTTCTCGATCAGCTTTCCGTCCTTGAAGCAGAACCGGAAGACGGGCTCGTCGTCCAGGTTGTTGGCTATCTCCGTCGACATCAGGACCAGGCAGTCCGCGTCCTTCGGCTTCGCGGGCCCCTTGTCGCGCAGACCGTCGGTCAGGAACGACTTGCCGTCCGGCAGCTTGCCGCGTACCGCGGTCTCGGATTCGCCGACCTTCACCGACCTGTAGACGGACGGTTCGATCATGGCCTTGTTGCCCTCGTCCCACAGCTTGGCGACGCCCCAGACGGCCAGCGCTCCGAGACCGACGGTGATCACGAGTGCGGCGCCGCACCCGATCGCGATGCTCTTCTTCTTGCGTCCCATGGCGAGGTCGAGCTCCTTCTGCTTCTCCGGCGGACCGGACCAGTCGATGACCGCTCCACCGTCGCCGGGCCGCACCCCCTCGCTCTGCCCCCGGAAGTCGTTGGTCGCCGCGACGAACGTCGTCACGGACCCCGGGTCGTCTCCGTCGTGCGGCGCCTGCGACCCGTACGGCAGTACGCCCGCGACCCGGAATCCGCCGCCCGCCGCCGGCCCGGCGTGCACCATGCCGCCGACCAGCCGGGCCCGTTCCGTCAGTCCGGTCAGCCCCTGCCCGCCGCTCACCAGGAGCCGCCGCCCGCCACCGGCCGTCACGGGCACCGGCCCGTTGGCGACCTCGACGACCAGCGAGTCCGGCTCGTACCGCAGCTCCACGACGATCGCGGCCCCCGGCGCGTGCTTCAGCGCGTTGGTCAGCGCCTCCTGCACGATCCGGTACGCCGCATGGTCCGCGGCGGGAGCCAGCGCCCGCGCCTCGCCCGCCCGCCGCAGCTCTACGGCCGCCCCCGCGCCCCGCGACGCCTCCACCAGGCCGTCGATCCCGGCCACGCCCCGGGCCGCTGCCGCAGCCTCGCTCTCCCGCTCCTGCGCGTGCGTACCGTCGCGCAGGATGCCGACGGCCTCGCGCAGCTCGTGCATCGCGGCCACGGACGCGTCCCGCAGCACGCCGACGGCCTCGCGCTGCCCGTCCGTCAGCGTCCGGTCCACCTCCAGCGCGCCGGTGTGCACGGCGATCAGCGCCAGCTGGTGACCGAGGCTGTCATGCATGTCCTGGGCTATCCGCTGGCGCTCCCGCAGACGTGCATGGGACTCGATGATCTCGCGTTCACGCAGCAGTTGGGCGTTGTGCTCGTGCAGCGCGTGCATCAGCGTGCGGCGTTGGGTGCGGTAGCGGGCGGCGAGGCCGGGCACGACGGTCGTCGCCAGGAACGCGAGCGTGGTGAACACCAGCGTCGGCGCCGCCGAGAGCACGGAACCCTCCTGGAGGACGGACAGCCCCGCATAGAGGACGTACGAGACCGCGAACGCCGCCAGCGCCCGCCGCGGCGCCTTGATCCTCGGGCCGGCCGACCAGCCCGCGATCATCAACAGGACCCAGAAGCCGCTGAGTACGCCGGCGAGCGCGCCCGCGAGAACGAGCGCGCTCGCCGGGAGCGCCCGCCGCAGCAGGGATATCGCGGCAGCGGCAACCGCCACGGCGACCGTCGGCAGAGTGCCGTCGTCCACCACGCTCAGCACCCCGAACAGGGCGGCCACGATGGCCAGGACCGTCTCTCCGACGATCCGTCGCCGGGACCACATCCCCTTCGCGACCAGGCGTTCGAGGGCATCGCGGGCCGTCGTCGTCACATTCACAGGCCAACCGTAGGGGCCGACGCCCGTGCCCACAGCATCCGTTCGTCGCACCCGCGTCCGACGAAAGTCGTACCGGGCGGCGGATCTCCTCCCTCACTTCCGGCAGGCCGGATTCCCGTTGGGCAGCCTTCCGGACTCCAGGTACGCGTTCACCTTCGCGTCCACGCAGGCGTTGCCGTACTCGCCGTACACGCCGTGGCCGATGGCTCCGTGCAGGGTCAGCAGACGGGAGCCGGTCAGCAGGCGGTGCATGGCCCTGCTGCCCCGGTAGGTGGTGGCGGCGTCGCCGGTGGCGGAGACGATCAGTGCCGGGGTGTCGTTCGCGATCCGGGTCGGCTGCTCGCGCGGCGGCTCGGGCCAGAAGGCGCACGGGGCGATGTTGTTGTTCACCGGTCCGAAGAGGGGATGGCGGTCCCGGCTGCGCTCGATGTCGCGCCAGTAGACCTCGGGGTCCCGTGGCGCGGCCACGTCGCCGCAGATGATCGCCGCCGCGGGGCTGCCGAAGTGCGAGCTCGCGGGGTCGAGCACGAACTGGAGGGCGCCCTCCAGCTCCGGGGTCGGCGCGACGACGATCCCCTTCGCCGCCTTGTCCAGGACCCGCACGGTGCCCGAGAACGCGGCCCGGTCGCCCTCGCGGTCGCTGCCGACGCCGTTCGAGATCAGATACGGCACCACGTGCTCGTCGACCTCATGGGAACCGACGCGCAACGGCCGGTCCGTCGCCGCCTCGACGATCCGCCCCACGGTGGCGAGCACGGCGTGCCGACTCGCGCCCAGGCCGTAGTCGTCGTGCCGCGCCGCGGCCCAGGACGCCCACGCGCGCAGCGCCCGCTCGGTGGGGACCTCCCTGCCCCGCAGCAGTCGGGGACCCCACGTGCCCGGATCGCCGGCGCTGTCGAGCACCACCCGGTCCGTCCGGCCGGGGAACATCTGGAGATAGACGGCGCCGAGATAGGCGCCGTAGGAGTAGCCGAGGTAGGAGATCCGGCGCTCGCCCAGCACCGTCCGGACGATGTCCATGTCGCGGGCGGTGTTGCGGGTGGTGGCGTACGGCAGCACAGCGCCGTGCCGGGCGGCGCACCGCTCGGCCAGGTCCCGCTGGAAGGAGACCTGGCGGTCGAACGCGGCTCGGCCGGTCCCGGCCGAGCGGATCCAGATACCGGTGGGCCAGCCGCAGCCGAGTGGCTGACTGCGCCCCACGAACCGTGGGTCCATGCCGATCAGGTCGTACCGCGAGCCGACCTCGCCCAGGTACGTACGCGTCTCCAGCGGCATGCCGAGGGTCGGCTCGGCGGGACCGCCGGAGTTGAGCATCAGGGTGCCGATCCGGTGCGCCCGGTCGGCCGCGGGTAACTTGGACAGGGCGATCTCCATGGTCGGGCCCGTCGGCCGGGTGTAGTCCATGGGGACGGTGACCCGGGCGCACCGGGCTCCGGCACCGTCAAGCGCGGTACCCACCTCGTCGTCCGATCCCTGGCGGCACTCTGTCCAGGTGACGTGCTGGCGGTAGTAGGCGGCGAGTTCCGTTCCGGGGTCGTCGGCGGCGTGTGCCGCTGTGCCCGAGGCGGCAAGGGTCAGGACCCCGGCGGCCGCGCCCAGGCGCTTCGCCAGAGAACCCCAAGGCAGCGCACGGGTGAGTGTTTTGCGTGTTTTCGTCGTCATGACGGCGAAGCTAGGTCCGGGGTGCCGGGCGAACAAGGGTGCGGACCGGCTTGCGGTCGGAGGTGGCGGCTGAGTTCGGCCGGGCCGGGGCCAAGGCCCGGCGCCCGCCGGTCACTTCGCGTCCGCATAACACTCCACCACCGCGGTGGTGAACGGAAACCGCACCGGCGTCTGACCGAACGTCAGCCGTCCCGCGAGGTCCGACGCCTCCCGGATCGCCGCCACGACCGCCTCGGCCTCCTCCTCGGGACAGTGCACGATCACCTCGTCGTGCTGGAAGAACACCAGCTCGGCCGGCATCCGCGCACAGGCCTGCCGCAGCGCGGCGAGCAGCAGCAGGGCCCAGTCGGCGGCGCTGCCCTGGACGACGAAGTTGCGGGCGAAGCGGCCGCGAGCACGGGCGTTCGTGGAGGCGTAGCCCGGCACCCAGCCGTCGCTGCCGGGCGGCGCGTCGACCGGGTCGTCCTGCGGAATCCCCGCCTCCTCCGCCGTGTCGTCGGTCGCGCCGGCCGCCGGGGGACACGTACGCCCCAGCCAGGTCCGTACGAGCCGCCCCTCCTCGCCCTCCCGCGCCGCGTCGTCGACGTACGCCACCGCCTTGGGGAAGCGGCGTCGGAGGGCGGCGAGGTTCTTCAGGCCGTCGCCGGACGTCTGTCCGTACACCGCTCCCAGGACGGCGAGCTTGGCCTGGGCGCGGTCGCCGGAGAAGGCGCGGTCGGAGACGGACTGGTACAGGTCGGTCTCCCGGCCGGCCACCTCCATCAGCCCGGGGTCGCGGGAGATGGCCGCGAGGACGCGCGGCTCCATCTGGTCGGCGTCGGCGACGACCAGCCGCCAGCCGGGATCGGCGACCACCGCGCGCCGGATGACCTTGGGGATCTGGAGGGCGCCCCCGCCGTTGGTCACCCAGCGGCCGGTGACGGTCCCGCCCGCGAGGAACTCGGGCCGGAACCGGCCGTCCCGGACCCAGTCCTGGAGCCAGGACCAGCCGTGGGCGACCCAGATGCGGTACAGCTTCTTGTACTCGATCAGTGGCTTCACGGCCGGGTGGTCGATGGACTCGATCTCCCAGCGGCGGGTCGATCTGACCTTGATCCCGGCCTGTGCGAAGGCCTTGACGACGTCGGCCGGCAGATCGGGTCGCACCCGGCGCCCGAACGCGGCCGACACCTCGTCCGCCAGCTCGGCCAGCCGCCGGGGCTCCCCACCGCCCGCGTACCGCTCGCCGAGCAGTTCGTGCAGCACCTGGCGGTGGACGTCGGCGCTCCACGGCAGCCCCGCCCGGTTCATTTCGGCGGCGACCAGCATCCCCGCCGACTCGGCGGCCGTCAGCAGCCGCATCCGCTGCGGGTGCGCCGCCCGGTCGTGCCGGCGCTGCTGCTCGGCGTAGACCTCGACGAGGTCGGCCAGCGGCACATGTGCGGACTGCGGCTCGAAGAGGGGCGACTGCGCGCCGGGTTCGGCGGAGCGCTGGGGCGGATCGGGCGGTACGGGGCCGCCGCGCAGCCGGGCCAGCGCGGCGGCGGCCGAGTGGGGCTCGCCCAACCGGCCCTCGTGGCCGAGCAGGAGGGTCTCGGCGTCCTCGATGTCGTAGCACCGCTCCACTCGCACCCCCGTGGCGAGCAGGCGCGGGTAGACCTCGGCGGTGGAACGCCAGACCCAGCGTGTGACCTCCGGCCGGCCGCGCACCGCCGCGGCGAGGTCGGGCTCCCGCACGACCGGTGCGGCGGGCAGCCCGTCCGGGCCGAGGGGGGCGAGCTCCGCGCCGCCGTCCTCGGCCGGAGCGAGTGCCCAGCGGTCGGTCATGCTGCGAGTGTGGCACCCGGGTCTGACAACGCCGTCAGCTCTGGGCTTCGCCGCCTTCCCCACCGTTCTCGTCGGCCTCGCTGATCTTCAGGAACTGGGAGAGCAGCTCGACGATGTACTCCTCCACCACCTGCTTGGTGAGGCCGAGGCCGGACAGGACGCCCGTGCCGTTCTCGAACTCCAGCAGGGCCAGCAGGATGTGCTCGGTGCCGATGTAGTTGTGGCCGAGGCGAAGTGCCTCACGGAACGTCAGCTCCAACACCTTCTTGGCGTCGGAACCGTAGGGGACGAGGTCGGGGACCTCGTCGGCGGCGGGGGGCAGGGCGGCGGTTGCGGCCTGGCGTACGGAGTCCAGGGTGATGCCCTGCGCCGTGAGCGCCTTCGCCGCGAGGCCGTCCGGGTCGACCAGCAGCCCGAGGACCAGGTGCTCGGGGCGGCCCTCGGCGTTGCGGGCGGCGATGGCCTCGTTGTGGGCGGCCATCACCGTGTTGCGGGCGCGCGGGGTGTAGCGGCCGAAGCCCTGTTGCGGGTCGAGGTCGGCCGACTCCTTCGGCACGAACCGCTTCTGCGCGGCCTGCCGGGTGACGCCCATGCTCTTGCCGATGTCGGTCCAGGACGCGCCGGACCGTCGTGCCTGGTCCACGAAGTGGCCGATCAGGTGATCGGCCACCTCGCCGAGGTGATCGCCGGCGATCACCGCGTCCTGGAGCTGGTCGAGGGGCTCGTCGTGGACCTTCTTGATGGCCGCGATGAGTTCGTCGAGACGTACGGATGACGTGATGGTCGGGTTCGTCGACATGTGTCAACCGTAGGTTGCGCTCCTGGGGGTGTCAACCGCCGGTTGACACCCTCGCGTGACTACTTCGGGGACGAGGCAACCAGCCGCACCGCCAACCCCGTGAACACCGTCCCGCTGAAGATGTTCAGCCCCCGGGCCACCCGCCGGCTCCGGCGGAGCAGCCTCGACAGCTTCCCGGAGAGCAGCCCGATGGACCCGTCCACCGCGAAGCCCATGACCACGATCGTGACCCCGAGGACCAGGAACTGCCCCTGTACATGGCCGAGTTCCGGATTCACGAACTGCGGCAGAAAGGCGACGTTGAAGAGGATCACCTTGGGGTTGAGCAGATTGGTCACCGCTCCCTGCCAGAACGCCCGGCCCCGTCCGGCCCCGGCACCCTTCCCCTCCTCCACCGGCACCGCCCGGTCCCGGAACGCCTTCACCGCCAGGTACAGCAGATACGCCGCCCCCGCCCAGCGCAGCACGTGGTACAGCGCGGGCAGTGCCAGGAACAGCGCCGACAGACCGAGCGCCGCGGCGACCGCGTGCACGAACATCGCGCACGCGACTCCGAACGCGGCCATCACCCCCGCCGTGGGACCGGCCCGGCCGCCCATCGCCACGATGAACATCATGTCGGGGCCGGGAGTGACACAGAGCGCGAAGGCGGCGACCAGAAACGTCGCGTACAAAGACATGTCCACCATGCGCGCCATGCTTGGAGCTGCGGATCAGGACGGCGACCGAGTTTCGGTGTGTGAGACGGCTCCATGGCACGATCGCCGGGTGAGCAGCACGTCCAGCACCGTCGAACGAGCCTTCCGGTCCGCCCTCTACGGCGACACCGACACCGCCCTCGACACCGGCGCGTCCCTCCTCGCCGCCGACCCGGGCGCGGATGCCGAACTCGGGCGACGGGGCGAGGAGTTCGTGGCGACGGCCTGGCGGCGCGGCTGGCAGCCCGCCGACGTCGTACGCCTTGTGCGGCGCGAGCTGGACGACGTACACGAGCGCCTCGTATCGGCCCTCATCCGGGCGCAGGCGTCGCAGGACCGACCGCGCGGCCCCCGCTGGACCGCACAACTCGACGAGCTGACCGCCGAAGACGCGCCCCGCACCGACCGGTTCTCGCACGCGACGGCGGTCCTGGAGCTGTACCGGCTGCTGCTGCGGCTGCCCGCGCTGGAGCCGCTGGACGAGCCGCGGCGGCAGCACCGGCCCGCGTCCCGCATGCTCACCCGGATCCGCGCCCTGCTCGCCAAGGCGGAGGCGACCGGATACCCACAGGAAGCGGAGGCGCTCAGCGCCAAGGCGCAGGAGCTGATGGCCCGGCACAGCATCGACGAGGCGCTGCTGTCCGCCGAGTCGCCCGCGGCGGACACACCGGGCGCCTGCCGGATCGGGGTCGAGCCGCCGTACGAGCAGGCCAAGGCGGTGCTGCTGGACGCGGTCGCCACCGCCAACCACTGCCGGGCCGTGTGGAACGAACCCCTCGGTTTCTCCACGGTCGTCGGCTTCGAACCCGACCTGGAGGCGGTCGAACTCCTCTACACCTCGCTGCTCGTGCAGGCGCAGACCGCGATGACGAAGGCGGAGGCCGCCCAGCGTGCGGGCGGACGCAAGCGGACCAAGACCTTCCGGCAGTCCTTCCTCGCGGCCTACGCCCACCGCGTCGGCACCCGCCTCGCAGCCGCCGCCGAGACCCAGGTGACCGGCGACCTGCTCCCGGTCCTCGCCTCCCGCGAACTCGCCGTCACCGGCCGCCTCGACCGTATGTTCCCGGAGACGACCACCACCCGGCTGCGCGGGGTCGGCGACGCGGCGGGCTGGACGGAGGGCGCCGAGGCGGCGGACCGGGCGCAGGTCGGGCGCCACAAGCCCCTGCGCTGAACCTCAGTCGCCGGCCTGCGTGAACCCGCTCAGCGAGGCGTCCGGCTCGCTTCCGCTCTTCAGCGCGACGACGCCGTACCCCCAAGGGAAGTCCCGGGGGCTGGTGTCGCCGGGCAGGTAGACCTTCAGCGTCTTCGCGGCGAGGCTCTTCCCGGCGCCCTCCTCGCCCCGCACATAGGTGAGAGTGAAGGACACGCCCGTGTCCTTGGCAAGGGTCAGTTTCTGTGACTTCGCGGCCTTGTCCACGGGGACCGTGCTGGTGGAGGCCCCGGTGTCCAGGTCGGCGGCAGGCAGGCCGTCCAGGGTGCACTCGGCGTCGCGGTTGATGATCGTGACGGGGAGGTTGCCGGTGTCCCCGGCGGCAGGTGCGGTGTTGGCGGGCCCGACCTGCACGGTGACGTTGTGCATCTTGCAGGGCGCACCGGGCTTGGTGCTCTCCTGGACGTCTCGCTCCTTGCCGCTGCCGCTGCCGCTGCCGCCGCCGTCGTCGCTACAGGCGGTCAGCAGAAAGGCCGCGGCGAGGGCGGTGACGGCGAGAGGTGTGGCGCGCATGGGGTTCCTCACGGGCGTGGGCGATCGCGTGCATGGATCATCACGCATGAACCTGAGGCGCGGTTGCCGACCCCCCCGCCCCGGAATCTCCCGGGGCCCCGGGAATCAGCCGAGGCTCGCCGTGGGCAGCCCCGAAGGCAGCTGTCCGCCCGCGGCCTTGGTGTACGTCTCCTCACCGAGCCCGTTCTTCCATGTCACCTTGAGCGTCGTCCCGTCGACGGAGTCGACCGTCCCCGCCGCCCGGTCCTTGTTGCCGTCGGTGCACTTCAGCTTGATCGTCTGCGTGCCGGACTCCTCGCCCGCGGTCCCGCTGCACACGGTCCCGCCGGTGGCGAAGAGCCCGGCCTGCGTGCCGGTGATGACCAGCGCGACGGCCTGGCCGTCGGTGGTGGCGAGCCAACTGCCCGCAAGGTCGTCGGACGCGGACGCCGACCCGCCGGTGCCGCCGCCCGTGTCCGCCGTTTCCGTCGCGGAGGCGGACGCGCTGGGGTCTGGCGTGGAGTCGTCGTCCGAGCCGCCGCCACCGCAGGCGGTCAGTATCAGCGCCCCCACCACACCCGCGACCGCGAGCCGCACGTTCGTCACCGAAGTCACTGCAAGCTCCCAAGCTCTGGCCGGAAGGATCGCAGCAAGCTACCAGTACTTACCGGTAGGGGGACCTACCAGGAGGACTTCCGGACCCCCGGCAGGTACCCCGCGTGCGCCTGTCCGCGCAGATTCACCCGCGACAGCCCGAAAGCGCGGAAGTAGCCGCGGGGCCGCCCGTCCACGCTGTCGCGGTTGCGCACACGCGTGGCGGCGGCATCGCGCGGCTGCCCGCGCAACTCCTTCTGGGCGGCGAGCCGTTCGGCGTCCGTCGAGGACGGCCGCCGGATGATCTCCTTCAGCTCGGCCCGGCGCTCGGCGTACCGCGCGACGATCTCCTGCCGCTTCCCGTTCTTGACGATCTTGCTCTTCTTCGCCATCAGACCTTGACCCCCCGCGCGCGGATACGGGCCACCGCGGCCTCGATGCCGATCGTGTCGACGGTCTTGATGCCCTTCGTGCTCAGCCTCAGCCGGACGTGGCGGCCCTCGGCGGGCAGCCAGTAGCGCTTGGACTGGATGTTCGGGTCGAAGCGACGGGAGTGCCGCCGGTGCGAGTGGGAGATCGTGTTGCCGAAGCCGGGCCGGGCGCCGGTCAGCATGCAGTGGGCGGACAAGGGTGACGCACCTCTCTCGATGGGGTAGTGCAAATGGAAGTCGTTTTCAGTAAGATACCAGCATGGCACGCAACGAACTCCGACCGGTCATCAAGCTCCGGTCCACGGCGGGGACCGGCTACACGTACGTGACCCGCAAGAACCGCCGCAGCGACCCGGACCGTATGACCCTGCGCAAGTACGACCCGGTCGCCGGCCGTCACGTCGACTTCCGAGAGGAGCGCTGAACCACCGCCATGCGCAAGGAAATCCACCCCGAGTACGGTCCTGTCGTCTTCCGCGACCGGGCGGCGAGCTACGCCTTCCTGACCCGCTCGACGATGACCAGCGACAGGACCATCGACTGGGAGGACGGCAACACCTACCCGGTCGTCGACGTCGAGATCTCGAACGTCAGCCACCCCTTCTACACCGGCACCGCCCGCGTCCTGGACACCGCCGGCCGCGTCGAGCGCTTCGAGCGCCGGTACGGAAAGAAGGGTTGATGCTGTCCGTCGCCATCGTCGGCGGGCTGCACGCCGACGCCCGCGAGGCGGCCGTCGAGCGGCTGCTCGCCGACGTGCCCGGCAGCGTCGTACTCCACCACGACCTGGCGACGGCCGCCGCCGGCACGGTCGTACGAACGGTCCGGGACGCCACCGGCATCCTGTCCGCCGGCGAGGCCCCGCTGGTCAACGACTGTGCCTGCTGCGCGCTGCGCGAAGACCTGGTGCCCGAACTCCTGCGCCTGAGGGATGCCGGGACCACCCGGCTCGCGGTCGTCGAGCTGTGGGACTCCGTCGAGCCCAAGGCGATGGCCGAGGTGGTCGCGGCCGGCGGGCTCACCGTCACCGGCGTGATCACCGCGGTCGACCCCGCGCTGCTGCTGCCGTACCTCGGCAACGGCGACGACCTGGCCGAGGGCGGCCTCGCCGCCGCGGCCACCGACCAGCGGACCGTCGCCGACACCTTCGCGCGCCAGCTGGAGTACGCCACGGTCCTCGCCCTCGTCGACTCCCCGGAGGCCGACGACGAGGACCGCGAGCTGCTCGCGCAGCTGCATCCGACGGCCCGTCAGGTCCCGATCGGCGGTACGGACCCGACACTCGCACACGCCGCCCTCGCCGGTTTCGACGTAGAGGCCGCCGCCGCGGCCCAGCACCCGGCGTGCGCCCTCCTCCCCGCCGACGCCGACGCGCACGGCGTCTCCACCTTCGTCTGGCACCGTCGCCGGCCCTTCCACCCGGAGCGGCTGTACGCGGCACTGGAGGACCTGACCTGCGCGGCCGCCCGCAGCCGGGGGCGGTTCTGGCTCGCCGACAAGCCGGACACGCTGCTGCACTGGGACGCGGCGGGCGGTGCCCTGTGCGTGGAGAGCGTGGGCCCCTGGCTCGCCTCCCTGCCGGACGCGGCCTGGGAGATGGTGCCGCCGGTGCGCCGCGCGGCCGCGGCGCTGGACTGGCACCCCGAGCACGGCGACTGCTGCCAGCACCTGGTCTTCACGTCCCCCGGCCTCGACCGCGACGGACTTCAACTGCTGCTGGAGTCCTGTCTGCTCACCGACGCCGAGTACGCCGCCGGGCGGGACGCCTGGAAGCAGCTGCCGCCCGCCTTCGACGCCTTCCTGGAGGTCTGACCCCATGGCCCGCAAGCCCGAACGCAAGCCCGCCAAGAACCGCCCCAACCCGCTGGACCAGGCCAAGGTCGAGTACATCGACTACAAGGACACCGACCTGCTGCGGAAGTTCATCTCCGACCGCGGCAAGATCCGCAGCCGCCGTGTCACCCGCATCTCCGCCCAGCAGCAGCGACTGCTGGCCCGCGCCATCAAGAACGCGCGGGAGATGGCGCTGTTGCCGTACGCCAGCAGGTGAGGACCCATAGGTAGGGAATTTCCTACGGTTGACGCGTAGGGAATTCCCTACCTATTCTGGGGTCCATGACCATCACACACGCTTCTTTCGTCACGCTTCCCGTCTCCGACCAGGACCGCGCCCTGCGCTTCTACACGGACGTCCTGGGCTTCGAGGTCACCGCCGACCGGGACATGCCCCAGGGGCGCTGGCTCCAGGTGGCCCCCAAGGGCGCGCAGACCGTCTTCACGCTCTCCGGTCCGGGCATGGGTGGTTTCCGGCCCGGTGAGACCCGGGGGATCATGTTGGTCACGACCGATGTCGACGCGGACTGCGCCCGGCTCACCGCGGCCGGGATCACCGTGCAGGGTCCGGAAGAGCTCCCCTGGGGCCGGATGGCCTCCGTCACGGACCCCGACGGCAACGGTCTGATGCTGCTGACGGAGAAGGAAGGCTTCTGACCGCACCATGACCACGACCGGGGCCGGGACGGACACCGCCGCCGAGGACCGCGTCTTCGCCGCGCTCGCCAACGCCACGCGCCGCGAGGTGCTGCGGCTGCTGCGCGACGGCGGACCCCAGTCCGTCCAGACCCTGGCCGAGCACTTCGACATGCGGCGCCCCAGCCTCTCCGAGCACCTGAAGGTGCTGCGGGACGCCGGCCTCGTCTCCGAGCAGCGCTCCGGCCGGCAGCGCATCTACCGCCTCGAAGCGGCTCCGCTCGCAGAGGTACAGGACTGGCTCCATCCGTACGAGCGGTTCTGGCGCGGTCGTATGAAGAAACTCGGCGAGCTGCTCGACCGCATGCCCGACGATGACGCGACATGAGCACCGCACCCGATGACGACCTCCGGGTCATCCGCGTGGACCAGTACTTCCCGCACCCGCCCGCCAAGGTCTGGCGCGCCCTCACCGACCCCGAGCTGCTCGTGCAGTGGCAGATGCAGGGGTCGGAGGGCTTCCGGCTCGAGATCGGCCACCGCTACACGCTGACGACCGTCCCGCGCCCCAACACCGGCTTCTCCGGCACCGTGGAGGTGCGCGTCCTCGCCTACGACGTCGAGCGGATGCTGAGCGTCCACTGGGCCGACAACGATCCGGGCAACCCGACGGACTGGACCATCACCTGGACGTTGGAACAGGAAGGGCGCGGAACGCGTCTGTTCCTAGTACACGAGGGATTCGACCCGGACGACCCGGCGCAGCTGATGGCACGGAAGATCATGGACGGCGGCTGGCGGTCGCATGTCATGCGATCTCTGGGGCAGACGCTGGAAAAGCTTCGGTAAGGGGTCGTCCGGGCTGTAACCGCAGGAACACCCCGCGTGCACGTGCATCTGCCCATGCGTCTGCACGGGAACAAGGTTATGATCCGGGTCAAGTTGACCATTGCATCAATGGCCTCACCAGCCAGTGCACCACCGGGGAGCGACCTGTGGAACACGACGTGTACGACGTGTACGACGTTGCCGACGCGTCCGGCGTGTACAACGGCATGGCCGCCACCCAACTGCACGGGGTGGCCTGGCAGAAGAGCAGGCACAGCAACTCGCAGGGTTCCTGCGTGGAGTTCGCGCGGCTGCCCGGCGGCGACGTCGCGGTGCGCAACTCGCGCTTCCCGGACGGTCCCGCGCTCGTCTACACGCGCGCGGAGATCGAGGCGATGCTTCTGGGTATCAAGGACGGCGAGTTCGACCACTTGGCAGCGGGCTGAGACCCGGTCGGCCGGGTGGCAACTGAGGGCGGTCGTCCCCTGACCTTGCGTAACGCGCGTAGAACCGCGGCCCGAAAGAGGGCCGCGGTTCCTCACTCGGAAGAATGCGGTGTCGGCAGCAGGAACAGCGCCCAGACGACCTTGCCGCCCAGCGTGCCGGCGAGCGGATGCCAGCCCCAGCTGTCACTGAACGAGTCGACCAGGAACAGACCGCGGCCGGATTCCGCCGAGAAGTCGTCCGAATCGCGCGCGACCGGACTGTCATCGCTCGGGTCGCGCACCGCGCACACCAGCCGCTCGGTCCAGCGCATCAGGTGCAGCCGCACGGGCGGTATCTGCTCCCCGATGAGCGGGGCGGGTGCCGGCAGGGCATGTCGCAGGGCGTTGGTGACCAGTTCGGAGACGACCAGGCACACGTCGTCGAAGCGGTCGCCCAGGTCCCACTGGTCGAGCGTTCTGCCGGTGAACTGCCGCGCCTCGCGCACCGCTTCGTAGCGGGCTGGCAGGGCACAGGAGGCGGCGTTGGACACGGCCGCGGGATCCAGCGGCGGAAGGCCCTGCCGTAACGGCTCGAGCATGGTCGATCCATTCGTCCCCATGCGAGGCACTCCCGGGAATCGCGGTCGTTGCGATGCAGATGCAGCGGTGACGCGGGACCATGGTTTCTGATGAGCCAACCAGATGCAAGGGCAGATGCACGTGCACGCGACCGAATTGGACCCTCCCGTACCGCTTCTTGGTCATTTTTTCTGCCCACTTCTCTCCTGTTGAGTGCCTCTCCTCCCTTGAACCTGAGTGGAATCTTTGGCTTCTTTCCATCTCTGTAATCGGACGAGTACTGCTCGGAGTGTTTTAGTGGCAGACTTCGGGCCCTGAAGACGGTTGGGGAGGCTGGCGAACGTGAGCGCGGGAGAGCCCGGATCGGTGGTGCGGCGGATGCTGCTCGGCTCGCAACTCAGGCGACTGCGTGAGACGCGCGGCATCACACGCGAGGCGGCGGGGTACTCCATCCGCGCCTCCGAGTCGAAGATCAGCCGGATGGAACTGGGCCGGGTGAGCTTCAAGACGCGGGACGTCGAGGATCTGCTGACGTTGTACGGCATCATGGACGAGGCGGAGCGAACCTCGCTGCTCTCCCTCGCCAGGGAGGCCAACGTGGCGGGCTGGTGGCACAGTTATTCGGACGTCCTGCCCAGCTGGTTCCCCACATATGTGGGCCTGGAGGGCGCGTGCTCCCTCATCCGCGCCTACGAAGTCCAGTTCGTGCACGGCCTGCTCCAGACCGAGGCGTACGCCCGCGCGGTCGTCCGGCGCGGTATGAAGGGCGCGAGCGCGGCGGACGTGGAGCGCCGGGTGGCGCTGCGCCTGGAGCGGCAGAAGTACCTCGTCGACGAGAGCGGCCCCGAGTTCCACATCGTCCTCGACGAGGCCGCCCTGCGCCGCCCGTACGGCGACCGCGAGGTGATGCGCGATCAGCTCCAGCACCTCATCGAGGTGTCCGAGCGGTCCAACGTACGGCTTCAGATCATGCCGTTCAGCTTCGGCGGCCACTCCGGCGAGAGCGGCGCGTTCACCATCCTCAGCTTCCCCGAGTCCGACCTGTCGGACGTCGTCTACCTGGAGCAGCTCACCAGCGCGCTGTACCTCGACAAGCACGAGGACGTGGCCCAGTACGAGAAGGCGCTCAAGGAGCTCCAGCAGGACAGCCCGGGGCCGGACGAGAGCCGCGATCTTCTCCGGGGTCTTCTTCAACTCTCTTGAAACACAAGTACGATGACTTGTGATCAGACCGTGAAGTCGATCGACGACGAGCGCTGTCGATCGGGTGTCTGCTAGGGATTGAGGGATCACATGTCGTCCTACTTCACCGACCTGGCTCAGCAGTACATCGACGGTGAGTGGCGCCCGGGGACAGGTTCCTGGGACATCATCGACTTCAACCCGTACGACGGTGAGAAGCTGGCGTCGATCACCATAGCCACGGTCGACGAGGTCGACGAGGCGTACCAGGCGGCCGCCCGCGCCCAGAAGGAGTGGGGCGCGACCAATCCGTATGCGCGGCGCGGGGTGTTCGAGAAGGCTCTGCGACTGATCGAGGAGCGCGAGCAGGAGATCACCGAGGTGATCATCGCGGAGCTCGGCGGCACGCATCTGAAGGCCGGCTTCGAACTCCACCTCGCCAAGGAGTTCCTGCGCGAGGCGATCCACCTGGCGCTGCGCCCCGAGGGCAAGATCATCCCGTCTCCGGTGGACGGCAAGGAGAACCGCGTCTACCGCGTGCCGGTCGGTGTCGTGGGCGTGATCAGCCCCTTCAACTTCCCCTTCCTGCTCTCCCTCAAGTCGGTCGCCCCGGCCCTCGCGCTGGGCAACGGCGTCGTCCTCAAGCCGCACCAGAACACACCGATCTGCGGTGGTTCCCTGGTCGCGAAGATATTCGAGGACGCGGGTCTCCCGGCCGGTCTGCTCAACGTCGTCATCACGGACATCGCCGAGATCGGCGACGCCTTCATCGAGCACCCGGTCCCGAAGGTCATCTCCTTCACCGGCTCCGACAAGGTGGGCCGCCATGTCGCCACCGTCTGCGCCTCGCTCTTCAAGCGCTCGATCCTCGAACTGGGCGGCAACAGCGCGATCGTGGTGCTCGACGACGCCGACATCGACTACGCGGTCGACGCGGCGGTCTTCAGCAGGTACGTCCATCAGGGCCAGGTCTGCATGGCCGCCAACCGTGTCCTGGTGGACCGCTCGGTCGCCGACGCGTTCACCGAGAAGTTCGTCGCCAAGGTCCGGACGCTGAAGGTCGGCGACCCGCGCGACCCGCAGACGATCATCGGCCCGGTCATCAACTCCTCGCAGGCGGACGCCCTTTCGGCCACCGTCGAGCAGGCGATCGCCGACGGCGCGACGGCCCTGGTGCACGGCACGACCACCGACAACCTGGTCGAGCCCTCGGTCCTCACCGACCTCCCCGCCGACTCTCCCCTCCTGAAGCAGGAGGTCTTCGGCCCGGTCGCCTTCCTCATCACCTTCGACGGCGAGGAGGAGGCCGTACGCCTCGTCAACGACACGCCGTACGGCCTCAGCGGCGCGGTGCACACCGGCAACATCGAGCGCGGCGTGAACTTCGCCAAGCAGATCGACACCGGCATGTTCCACGTGAACGACGGCACCGTCCACGACGAGCCGATCGTCCCCTTCGGCGGCGAGAAGAACTCCGGCGTCGGCCGTCTGAACGGAGACACGATGCTGGACGCGTTCACCACGGTGAAGTGGATCTCGGTACAGCACGGTCGGAGCGGGTTCCCGTTCTAGGGCCGGTCCGCCTTCGAGCTGGTTGCCCCGGCCGAAAGCTGAGGTCATAACCTGGACCGCATGTCAGCGATCCGTCTCCTCGTGCTCGGTGCGGTCCGTCAGCACGGGCGGGCCCACGGGTACCAGGTGCGCAACGACCTGGAGTACTGGGGCGCACACGAGTGGTCCAACGCCAAGCCCGGCTCGATCTACCACGCCCTGAAGCAGATGGCGAAACAGGGACTGCTGCACGCGCACGAGATCGCCCCGTCCACGGCCGGCGGGCCGCCGAGGACCGAGTACGAGATCACCGACGAGGGCATCGAGGAGTACCTCAGGCTGGTGCGCGAGGCGCTGACCTCGTACGACCAGAAGATGGACGTGAAGTCGGCGGCCATCGGCTTCATCGTCGACCTGCCGAGGGCCGAGGCGGTGGCGCTGCTCAAGGAGCGCATCCGGCGCATCGAGGAGTGGCGCTCCGCCGTCACCGAGCACTACTCGCCCGAGGAGGGCCCCGAACAGCTCGGTCACATCGGCGAGATCATGAATCTCTGGGTCCACACCGCCGACGCCGAGGCCGCGTGGGCTCTGGGGCTCATCGAGCGGATCGAGGGCGGGGCGTACACGTTCGCGGGGGAGGGTGAGCCGTTCGTCGGCGTCCTCGCCGAGGGGCAGGAGAACCCGTTCGCCACGGAGGAGCGGCACCCGGGGGACCGTCGCTGAGCCGAAGCGGCACTAATCAAGTTTGACCAATCGAGCTCGGGGTATTACCCTTCCGCTGGTAGTCAAAGTTGACTAGCGAGGAGTGGCATTGGTCGACACGGCGATCACCGTCGAAGGCGCACACAAGAAGTACGGCGACAAGAAGGCACTGGACGGGCTCGACCTCAAGGTCGCGCGCGGCACGGTGCACGGAGTGCTCGGCCCGAACGGCGCCGGCAAGACGACCCTGGTCCGCGTCCTGTCCACCCTGCTGCGGCCGGACGGCGGCCGTATCGAGGTGGCGGGGCACGATGTGCTGAGCGAGGCCCAGGCGGTCCGCTTCCGCATCGGCCTGCTCGGCCAGCACGCGGCGCTCGACGAGGAACTCGGCGGCCGCCAGAACCTGGAGATGTTCGGCCGCCTCTACCACCTGGGCGCCCGCCACGCGCGCGTGCGGGCTGACGAGCTCCTGGAGCGCTTCGGTCTCGCGGACACCGGACGCAAGGCGGTCAAGCAGTACAGCGGCGGCATGCGCCGCCGGCTGGACCTGGCCGCCTCCCTGATCACCGACCCGGAGGTGCTCTTCCTGGACGAACCCACGACCGGCCTCGATCCGCGCGGCCGCACCGAGGTGTGGGCCGCGGTCCGCTCCCTCGTCGGCGGCGGTACGACGGTCCTGCTCACCACCCAGTACCTGGAAGAGGCCGATCAGCTCGCCGACCGCATCTCGGTCGTCGACCGGGGCCGGGTCATCGCCGACGGCACGGCGGACGAGCTGAAGCGGCTGATCGGCGGCGACCGCATCGACGTCGTCCTGCGCGACGCCGGACAGCTGGGGGCCGCCGTGGCCCTGCTGCCCGTACCGAAGGACGACATCTCGGTCGACCTCGACCGCCGGCTGCTCAGTGCCCCGGTCACCGACCGGATGGCGGCGCTCTCCGGGGTCGTACGGGCCCTGGAGGCGGCCGGGATCGAGGCCGAGGACGTCGCCCTGCGGCGCCCGACGCTGGACGAAGTGTTCCTGCACCTGACGGCTGACCGCGTGAAGGAGGCCGTGTGACCACATACGCACTGACCGACTCCTGGACCATGACCCGCCGCGAACTCGCCCACTGGGCGCGGCAACCGGTCCAGGTGATCGTCGGGCTCATCTTCCCCGTGATGCTGCTGCTGATGTTCGGCTACCTCATCGGCGGCGGCCGGGGGGTGCAGGGCGAGTACCTCGACTACCTGGTGCCCGGCATGCTGGCGCTCACCATGGCCTTCGGCCTGGAGGGCACGATGCTCGCCGTCACCCAGGATCTCAACAAGGGCGTCATCGACCGCTTCCGCTCGATGCCGATGACCAACGGGGCGGTCCTGGTGGGCCGTTCGACCGCCGACATGCTCCAGTCGGCGGTCAGCCTGGTCGTGATGATAGGCGTCGGGTACGCGATCGGCTGGCGGGCGAGCGGCTCGGTGGGAGGGTTCCTGGGCGCGCTCGGCCTGTTGCTGCTGTTCCGGTTCGCGATGCTGTGGATCGGCATCCACCTGGCGATGGTGGCGGGGAAGCCGGAGATGCTGCAGGCCGTCCAGATCCTGGTCTGGCCGGTCGGCTTCCTCTCCAACGCCTTCGCCACCCCCGACTCCATGCCCGCCTGGCTGGGCACGGTCGTCGAGTGGAACCCGATGTCCCAGACGGCGACCGCCGTCCGGGACCTGTTCGGAACCCCGGGCGGCGAACCGGGCCACGTCTGGGCGGCGGTCGTCTGGCCACTGATCCTGCTGGCGGTGTTCTTCCCACTGGCGGTACGGCGGTTCGGGCGGTTGAGCCGCTGAGAGGGACTGGTGGGGGCGGGTGCGGCAGCGCCCCGTAGGGGCGCGGGGAACTGCGCGACCAGCCCCCACCGGCCCGCAGCAAGCGAACCGCTCATCCGGCGGAGCCCTCAGTGATGGAAGCCGGTGGCCGCCTCCTTGTCGTGCGTCAGGGGGTGCGGCTGCCGGCGCAGCTCCGGCAGCAGGCTGCTCAGGTCATCGAGGAACAGCTCGGCGAGGTCGGCCGAGAAGCCGTTGCGGCAGACGACCCGCACCACGGACAGGTCCTCACGGTTCGGCGGGAAGGTGTACGCCGGTACCAGCCAGCCCCGTTCCCGCAGCCGCCGGGAGACGTCGAAGACGTCGTACGCCTTCACGTCCGGGCCGGTCGTGAAGGCGAAGACGGGCAGCTGGTCGCCGTGGGTCAGCAGCCGGAAGTCACCGAGCGCCGCCACGCGTTCGGCGAGGCCCCGCGCCACGTCCCGGGTGGACTGCTGCACCGCCCGGTAGCCCTCGCGGCCCAGCCGCAGGAACGTGTAGTACTGCGCGACCACTTGGGCGCCGGGGCGGGAGAAGTTGAGCGCGAAGGTGGGCATGTCGCCGCCCAGGTAGTTCACACGGAAGACGAGCTCCTCGGGCAGTTCGGCGGGGGAGCGCCACAGGGCCCAGCCGACGCCCGGGTAGACCAGCCCGTACTTGTGCCCGGAGGTGTTGATCGACGCCACGCGCGGGAGGCGGAAGTCCCACACCAGGTCCTCGTCGAGGAAGGGCGCGACCATCGCACCGGACGCGCCGTCGACATGCACCGGAATGTCGAGGCCGGTGCGCGCCTGGAGGTCGTCCAGGGCCGCGCACAGGTCCGCGATCGGCTCGTACGAACCGTCGAAGGTGGAGCCGAGGATGCCGACGACCCCGATGGTGTTCTCGTCGCACAGCTCGGCGGCCGCCTGCGGATCGAGGTGGAACCGGTCGCCCTCCATGGGGATCAGACGCGGCTCCACCTCCCAGAAGTTGCAGAACTTGTCCCAGCAGACCTGGACGTTGACGCCCATGACGAGATTGGGACGGCCGCCGGTGTTCCGTTTGCTCCACCGGCGCTTCAGGGCCATCCCCGCGAGCATGCACGCCTCGCTCGAACCGGTCGTCGAACAGCCCACCGCGGTCGAGGGATCCGGCGCGTGCCACAGGTCGGCGAGCATCGCCACACAACGCCGCTCCAGCTCGGCGGTGCGCGGGTACTCGTCCTTGTCGATCATGTTCTTGTCCCGGCACTCCGCCATCAGGATCCCGGCCTGCGGCTCCATCCAGGTGGTGACGAAGGTGGCGAGGTTGAGGCGGGAGTTGCCGTCCAGCATCAGCTCGTCGTGCACGATCTGGTACGCCGTCGTGGGCGCCAGCGGGGTGTCCGGGAGCCGGTGCTTGGGCGGGGCCTCGGTCATGCCGCCGACCGGATTCGTCTCCCCGTAGAACGGGTTGACGGACACCGGGCGCTCGTCGGGCTTCTCAGGACCTTGGTGAAGCGGCATGAAAGTCTCCCAGGGAGGTTCAGCGGACCGGGGTTCCGTCCTCGCGCAGCTGCATCTGCGGCCGCCCCGTCACCAGCAGCCAAGCGGGCAGTGAGGCGATGCACAACAGGGCGAGGATCGCGGGCGAGGCCACCAGCACGGCGGCAGTGAAAAGGCTCACCCAGCCCTGCCGGGTGATCGCGAGGAGGATGCCCAGGACGCCGGTGGCGACTCCGAGCGACGGATGCACCCCGGGCACGAGGGCGTGCGCGCACAGCCCGAGGGCGGTGCCGATGAACACGGCGGGGAAGATCCGCCCACCGCGGAAGCCGCAGGACGCGGCGACGAGCAGCGCGGCCAGCTTCACGACCGACATGGTCGCGAACTCACCCGCCGACCAGCCGTCCGGATCGGCGGCCAGCTCCCCGACCTCGTCCAGCCCCTTGAAGAGCGTCAGATGCCCGCCCAGGGCCGCCAGCAGGCCCAGCACGAGCCCGCCGGCCGGCAGCGCCAGCATGGGGTGCCGGAGCCGGGCGAAGGCGCCATGGACGTACGGAAGGAGGCGGACCGCGCACATGCCGAGCAGGGCGGCCACGGACGCGATCACCAGGGCCGCCAGCAGATCGTCCCAGCCGGGATGGTCGAGGGCGGGCAGATCCAGGTCGAAGGCCGGCTCGGCCACCAGCGAGGTGGTCAGTGCTCCGGCCGCGGCGGCGACGAGCGGCGCGAAGACGCTGTCCCAGAGTGCGCCCTTCAACTGCCGCCCGGCCAGCGCCTCGGAGATGAGCAGCGCCGCCGCCACCGGCGTACCGAACAGCGCGCCGATCGTCGCCGCCTCGGCCAGCATCGCCCAGAGCCCGCCCGGCATCCGGGGCAGCAGCCGATGGCCGAGCCACAGGGCGAGCCCGACGTTCACGGCGATGATCGGGTTCTCGGGGCCGAGGCTCGGCCCGCCGGCCAGCATCAGCACGGTCGCCAGCAGCAGGCCCGGCAGCACGACGGGCGGCAGCGGCACCGCCTCCAGACCGGTGGTCGCCGGATCGGGACCGGCGTGCCCGGGCACCTTCCACACCACCAGCCCGACCAGCACGCCGGTCGCGGTGAGCATGACGAGCATCCACAGCACGGAGTAGCGGCCCACGCCCAGCGCGTCCGGCAGGTCCTGCCAGAGCACGTCCTGGAGCTGCTCGGCCAGCGCCTCCACCCCGAGCAGGAGCAGGCTCGCGCCCACGCCGACGACGAGAGCGGGGAGGATCAGCGGCAGCAGTGCGCGTGCCGGGGTCGCCGGGGCGGCGGAAGGCTGCTGCGCGGTGTCCTGGGCCACGGGCTCACGATAAAGGGACAAACGGGACGCAACATCCTGGATTGTGCCCCTGGTGTGGGCGGCTGGGACAGGGACTTGCACCTCACGTGGCGTGAGGGCCCAGCCTGAAATGCGTACCCAGAAGGGAGCGGAAGTGAGCTATTCGGTGGGCCAGGTGGCCGGATTCGCCGGCGTGACCGTGCGCACGCTGCACCACTACGACGACATCGGCCTGCTCGTCCCGAGCGAGCGCAGCCACGCGGGCCATCGGCGGTACAGCGACGCCGACCTCGACCGGCTACAGCAGATCCTGTTCTACCGCGAACTCGGCTTCCCGCTCGACGAGGTCGCCGCCCTGCTCGACGACCCGGACGCGGACCCGCGCGCACATCTGCGCCGCCAGCACGAACTGCTGACCGTCCGGATCGAGAAGCTTCAGAAGATGGCGTCGGCCGTGGAACAGGCCATGGAGGCACGCAAGATGGGGATCAATCTCACGCCCGAGGAGAAGTTCGAGGTGTTCGGGGACGTCGACCCGGACCAGTACGAGGACGAGGTGCAGGAGCGCTGGGGCGACACCGACGCCTATCGGCAGTCCAAGCAGCGCTCGGCCTCCTACACCAAGGAGGACTGGCTGCGGATCCAGCGCGAAGGTGAAGAGGTCACGCAGCGCTTCGTCGCCCTGATGGAGGCCGCCGAGTCCGCGCAGTCCGAGGCGGCGATGGACGCCGCCGAGGAGCACCGCCGGTGGATCTCCCGCAACCACTACGACTGCGGATACGAGATGCACACCTGCCTCGGCGAGATGTACGTCGCGGACGAGCGGTTCACGCGGAACATCGACCAGGCAAGGCCGGGCCTCGCGGCCTACCAGCGCGAGGCGATCCTCGCCAACGCGGCCCGGCACTCCTCCTAGCGTCCTGGCCCGGGCGTTGCCCTACTCCCGGGTCAGGACCACCGCCGTCCCGTACGCGCACACCTCCGTGCCCACGTCCGCCGCCTCCGACACATCGAAGCGGAACATCAGCACTCCGTTGGCTCCACGCGCGCGTGCCTGCTCGACCAGTCGCTCCATGGCCTGGTTCCGGGTCTGCACCAGCGTCTTCGTCAGCCCCTTGAGCTCGCCGCCGATCATCGACTTCAGCCCGGCGCCGATCTGACTGCCCAGGTGCCGCGACCGTACGGTCAGCCCGAAGACCTCGCCCAGGACTTCCTGGACGCGATAACCGGGGACGTCGTTCGTCGTGACGACCAGTACATCCGGCTGGGGCCCCTGGCCGCCGCCGTAGTCCTCAATGCCCATGCCCCACAGCTTCGCCTCAGTCGGCCCACAGTGCATCCTGGAGACACCGGTGGAACCTGGGACGGACACATTGCGTTGATAGCTTTGTCCGGCCCAACTGGACGCCGTACTTCCCAACCCCTCAGGAGCCCGGAACCGTGACGACGATGGCCCTCGGACCGAGCTGGCTGGATCCGAACACTCTGCTGGACAACTTCGGGATCTGGGGCCTGCTCCTCATCGTCTTCGCGGAGTCGGGCCTGCTCATCGGCTTCTTCCTGCCGGGTGACTCCCTGCTGTTCACGGCCGGTCTGCTGATCACGTCGAACCAGCTGGACTTCCCCCTGTGGGGCGCCATCGCCCTGATCTGCGTCGCCGCGATCCTCGGCGACCAGGCGGGCTACATGTTCGGCAAGAAGGTCGGCCCGTCGCTGTTCAACCGCCCGGACTCCCGACTCTTCAAGCAGGAGAACGTCACCAAGGCCCACGAGTTCTTCGAGAAGTACGGCCCGAAGTCCCTGGTCCTGGCCCGCTTCGTGCCCATCGTGCGCACGTTCACGCCGATCATCGCCGGCGTCAGCGGTATGCGGTACCGCTCGTTCCTGATCTTCAACGTCGTCGGCGGCATCCTGTGGGGCGCCGGTGTGACCCTGCTCGGCTCCTGGCTCGGCAAGATCGACTTCGTGAAGCAGAACATCGAGGCGATCCTCATCCTGATCGTCCTGATCTCCGTGGTCCCGATCATCATCGAGTTCCTGCGGGCCCGCTCCAAGAACAAGAAGAACCCGCCCCAGCAGGCCCCCCAGCCCCAGCAGATGCCCCAGCCCCAGGTCATGGACGACGCCACGACCCAGCTCCGCCGCATCCCGCCGGCCGACCAGGACCAGCAGCAGTACGGCGACCAGCAGTACGGCGACTACTACAACCAGCCCCAGCCCCAGCAGACGTACGCCCCGCAGTACCCGCAGCAGTACCCCCAGGGCCAGGGCTACCAGCAGCAGTACCCGTACAACGACAACGGCTACCCGCAGAACTGAGGGTGCGCTGAGCGCCCCGACAGGGGCGCGGGGAACTGCGCGATCAACCACAGACAACCCGCAGTCGCGGTGGGACAGCAGCCCCCGAGCTCCCAGGCGCTCAGAAACCCCGCGTCCGCTTGGCCGCACGCCGCCCCGACCCGGCCCCGCCGGGAATCCGCAGGAACAGCCGGGAGATCTCCGACCCGAGATTGACCCCGATGGCGATGGCCATCGCCAACGACGCGGCCTTGGCCAGCGAAACCAACCCCGCGTCCATCTGGTTCTGCGCGATCGACAACAGCCCGAAGTAGGTCGCCGATCCCGGCAGCAACGGCCCGATCGCCGCCGTCGTATAGGGCAGCGCGGAAGCGAACTGGTACCGCGACAACAGCTGCCCGAACAACCCCACCAGCCCCGCCGCCACGGCCGTGGAAGCCACGGGCGAGATCTCGCCGACGTAGTGCATGGCGCCGTACACCGACCACGCGACACCGCCGTTGAGGGTCACGGCGAGCACGGTGGATCGTTCCTGCTGAAGCAGCACGGCGAAGGTCAACGACAGCAGCATCGACGCGCCGATCTGCAACAGCGGCTCGGCTTCCCCCAGCGCGGCGTCCGGATTCAGCTCGGCGCCCAGCTTCACACCGAAGTACAGAACCACGAGCACCCCGACGACGATGCCCACGAAGAGGTACATGACCTCCAGCAGGCGTGCGGCAGCGGTGATGTAGAAGCCGGTCAGACCGTCCTGCACGCCCGCCACGAGCGCCCGCCCGGGCAGCAGCGCGAACAGCCCACCGGTGATGACGGCGGACGCCTTCACGTCGACGTCGGCGACCGTCAGCGCGACCCCGATCGCCGCCGGAGGCATCGCGGCGATCGTGAACTGGTAGAACTCCGGCAGCCCGCGCCCCGCGCACAGCCACGCCAGCCGGTCGCCGAGCATGGCGCCCAGCGCGGCCGCGACGAACACGACCAGATCACCGCCGACGAGCACGGAGGCCGCCCCCGCGAGCAGTCCGCTGGCCAGGGTCAGCACCCAGGTGGGGTACGGGTGCCGGTTACGGCGGATCTCGGCGAGCCGCCGGTACGCCTCCTCCAGGGAGATCGAGATCTCCGGGTCGCTGAGGTCGTCGACGAGGTGGAACACGGCCGCGAGGCGCGTGTAGTCGGTGCCCCGTCGGCGTACGGTCCGCGACGCCGTCACCGGGTCGTCGACCAGGGACGGCTGGTAGGAGATCGCCAGCAGCGTGAAGGTGACGTTCGGCTCGCAGCGGTCCAGCCCGTACGACCGGCAGACCGCGAACATCGCCGTCTCGACGTCCTCCGCGCCCTCACCGCCCGCCAGCAGCAACTCGCCGATACGCAGGGTCAGGTCGAGCACGCGGGGGACGGCCGGACCCTCGTCCTCCACCTTGTGCACCGATTCCGGCGCGGGCCGCTCGGCCACCGGCAGGCGCAGCATCGTGCGCATCCGGTCCTGCCAGGGCACGTCCTTCGTCAGGCTGACCGCAGGGATGCCGCTCGGCGGCGTGAACGCGGCCGGCGCGTGCCTCGCGTTGTACATCCTCGGCGTGGTGAACGCCGACCCCTCCAGCTCGTCGGCCGACGGGTGGGAGACATCCAGTCCCTCCGGTACGGCGAACTCCGACGTGGTCTCCGGCTCGACGAGGCTCCCCTTGGGCACGGCCAGCCCCTGCGGGATCGCGAACTCCGACGTGACCTCGGAGTCGTAGACACTCCTCGCCTCGTCCGACCGCGGCTTGCGGTCCTCCGCGTCCGTCACTGCGCAGCGCTCCCTGTACGACCCGAATCGCAAGCTCAGTATGCGCACCCACACGCGTAGGGGCCGCACGCGCGCGTGCGGCCCCTACGCGTGTGGCAGGGGTCAGTGACCGCCCTGCTCCTCGGCGCGCTTGTAGGACCGCTCGATCTCGGCCTCGGCGTCCGTGCGTCCCACCCAGTTGGCGCCCTCGACGGACTTGCCGGGCTCCAGGTCCTTGTAGACCTCGAAGAAGTGCTGGATCTCCAGGCGGTCGAACTCCGACACGTGGTGGATGTCGCGCAGGTGCTCCACCCGCGGGTCGTGCGCCGGGACGCACAGCAGCTTGTCGTCGCCGCCGGCCTCGTCCGTCATCCGGAACATGCCGATCGCGCGGCACTTGATGAGGCAGCCGGGGAAGGTCGGCTCGTCCAGGATGACCAGCGCGTCCAGCGGGTCGCCGTCCTCGCCGAGGGTGTTCTCGACGAAGCCGTAGTCGGCCGGGTAACTGGTCGAGGTGAAGAGTCGACGGTCCAGGCGGATCCGACCGGTCTCGTGGTCCACCTCGTACTTGTTCCGCGAACCCTTCGGAATCTCGATCGTGACGTCGAACTCCACCGGTGGCTCCTCCATGATCAGCACATAGTTCTGGTGGTTAAGTGTCCCTCACGCAGGTGTGTGATCGCGAAAGGGGCTGGTGGTCGTGCCAGAGCTGAGGCCGTGGCGGGCTGCGAGGCCGCATGTGGTGCGGATCGCGAACGCCGTACGACCGCGTCTCGCACGAGCAGCGGACGCCGTACGACCGCGCGTCGAACGGGCCGTGGCAGCTGTGCGGCCGCGGGTCACGCGGCTGGCACGGGCCGCGAAACCGCAGGTCGCGCGGGGTACGGGGGTGAAGACCTGGCAGTACACCGCCGGCGCCGCCATCGCCGGACTGGCCCTGGCCGCGTCCGTGGTGACCGCGGTCGGCCCCTGGGACTCCTCGGGTCAGCGTACGGCCGAGCGCGATCGGGCCGCCGCCCAGGACCTCACGGGTGGCGCAGATCACGGACGTAATTCCGGTACGACAGCCAGGGCGCCCGGGCCCGCCCCCAGCGCCGCATCCGTACTGACCGGCCTCGGCGGTACCGCCAACACGGTGAAGTCCGCGCCGAACGGCAAGGCCGTCGCCGGCGTCCTGGACCCCCTGCTGAAGGACGCCGCGCTCGGCCGCCGGCACGCCGCGTCGGTCGTGGACGTCGCCACCGGCAAAACGCTCTACGGCTCCGGCGCCGACGAGGCGCTGACGCCCGCCTCCACCACGAAGATCGCCACCGCGGTCGCCGCCCTCTCCGCGATGGGCGCCGACCATCGCCTCACCACCCGCGCCGCCCTCGAACCCGACACCAGGGAACTCGTCCTCGTCGGCGGCGGCGACCCCACCCTCACGGCCCGCGAGGACGCCGAGGGCTGGGCGAGCCTGCGCACCCTGGCCGACGAGACCGCCGAAGCCCTGAAGAAGCGGGACATCAGCGAGGTGACGCTCTCGTACGACACCACGCTGTACGCCGGTCCCGAACTCCACCCCATCGGCGAGAACCCCAACCTCGCCCCCGTCAGCGCCCTGATGGCCGACGAGGCCCGCACCGACGACTCGACGAGCGGCCAGGTCGAGCGGGTGAAGGACCCGGCGGCGGACGCGACCCGCAGGTTCGCGGCCTTCCTGAAGGACCACGGCATCAGGACGACCTCGCCCGGCCCCTCCAAGGCGACGGGCCGCGCCGACACCCTGGCGACGGTGCAGTCACCCCCGCTGTCCGCCCTGGTCGAACGCATGCTGACCAACAGCGACAACGACATCGCCGAGGCCCTGGCCCGCCAGACCGCCGTCGCGACGGGCGAGCAGGCGAGCTTCGACGGCGCGGGCAAGGCGATCCTGGACCGGTTGAAGAAGCTCGGACTCCCCGTCGCGGGCGCCGACTTCAAGGACGGCAGCGGCCTCAACCGCGACGACCGCCTCACGGCGGGCCTCCTCACGGGCCTGCTGGTGAAGTCTTCCGACCCCGCCCACCCCGAACTCCGCGCCGCCCTCACCGGCCTCCCCGTAGCAGGTTTCACCGGCACCCTGACCAGCCGCTACACGGACGGCGCGGCAGGCATCGTACGAGCGAAGACAGGCACTCTGACCGGCGTGAACGCCTTGGCGGGAACGGTGGTGGATCAGGACGGGCACCTGCTGGCTTTCGCGTTCCTGGCGTCGGACACGACGGATGCGGGGGCGGCCCAGACGGCCCTGGACAGGACGGCCACGGCGCTTGCTTCGTGCGGCTGTCGGTAGCCGGTGTGCCGGGCGCCCGGCACACCGACGCCACCCCTGCCGACCCGCGCGGCCTGCCCCAAGTGGGAACGCTCACGTACCGTTGACGCATGACGAGCATCGGTGGTGCAGAGATGGTCGACTGGAATCTCGCGGTGGCGACCGCGACCCGGCTCGTACGGCCGGGCCCCGAGGTGAGCCGTGACGAGGCCAGGGCCGTCGTCGCGGAGCTGCGCCGGCATGCCAAGGCCTCGGAGGAACATGTCCGGGGCTTCACCCGTATGGGCACGGACGACGCCCACGACACCCCCGTCCTCGTCGTCGACCGCCCGGGCTGGGTCCGGGCGAACGTTGCGGGGTTCCGGGAGATCCTCAAGCCGCTGCTCGACAAGATGCAGGAGCGGCGCAGCAATACCCCGGGAGGCGCGGTCCTCGGCGCGGTCGGCGGCAAGGTGACGGGCGTCGAGCTGGGCATGCTGCTGTCCTTCCTGGCCTCCCGCGTCCTCGGCCAGTACGAGACCTTCGCCCCGGCCACGCGTGAACTCCCGGCCGGCGGTCCCCCTGATTCGCCGAGCGGCGGCGGCCGGCTGCTGCTCGTCGCGCCGAACATCGTGCACGTGGAGCGCGAACTCGACGTACAGCCGCACGACTTCCGGCTGTGGGTGTGCCTGCACGAGGAGACGCACCGCACGCAGTTCACCGCGGTGCCCTGGCTGCGGGACCACCTGGAGGGCGAAATCCAGTCGTTCTTGGGGGAGACCGACGTCGACCCCATGACCGTTCTGGAGCGCATCCGGGAGGCGGCCCAGTCCCTCGCGGGCGGGCGTCCCGAGGGCGAGGAGGACGACGGCGGCCGTTCCCTCGTGGAGATCGTGCAGACTCCGGGCCAGCGGGAGATCCTCGGCCGCCTCACGGCCGTGATGTCTCTTCTGGAGGGCCATGCCGACTTCGTGATGGACGGCGTCGGTCCGGCCGTCGTCCCGTCGGTCGCGGAGATCCGCGAGAAGTTCCAGCAACGGCGCGCCAAGGGCGCCTCCCGACTGGACCTGGCCCTGCGCAAGCTGCTGGGTTTGGATGCCAAACTCAGGCAGTACCGGGACGGCGAACGCTTCGTGCGCGCCGTCGTCGAGGAGGTCGGCATGGACGGCTTCAACCGCGTATGGACTTCTCCGAACACGTTGCCGACCAAGGTGGAGATCGCCAAACCGGCGGACTGGATCGCGCGGGTGCACCGCAAGGCCGAGTCGTGAATCCCGGCCCCACGTGGTGAAGGGAAGCCCGGCTGTGGTGAAAGGAATCCGGCCGTCGACAGACGAACGCCCCTTCAATCACCCGTCCGAGGGACCGTGAGCCCTGGGTAGGCGTGCAATGCTCGGGGAACGGCCCGGTTCTGTCACCATCTACACACTCTGAGTGACTGAACCCGGGCTCACCCCCCGAAAACTTCATGAAGGGAACCGGACATGGGTCCCCATCCTGCGGTCGCGGCGATACGCCTGGCGGTTCGCCGCGTTCTCCACGACATCCTCAACGAGCACAGCCACCCCTCCAGTGAGACTCCGCACGAGCGCCCGTCCTCGCCGCTCGTGCTCGTGGCATGCTCCGGCGGCGCCGACTCCATGGCCCTCGCCTCCGCCCTCGCCTTCGAGGCCCCCAAGCTCGGCATCCGCGCGGGTGGCGTCACCGTCGACCACGGCCTCCAGCCCGGCTCCGACCTGCGCGCCGCAGAAGTCGTCCTGCGCCTGAACGAACTGGGCCTCGCCCCGGTCGAGTCGGTCGCCGTGCGCGTCGGCCGTGACGGTGGACCCGAAGCCGCCGCCCGCGATGCCCGGTACGCCGCCCTCGACGCCGTTGCCGCCCGCCATGGCGCCGGCACCGTTCTGCTCGGCCACACCCGGGACGACCAGGCCGAAACCGTCCTGCTCGGTCTCGCCCGCGGTTCGGGCATCCGCTCCCTGTCCGGAATGGCTGCGGTCTCGGGGGCCGACGGCCGCTATCGGCGCCCCTTCCTCCACCTGGACCGGCAGACCGCCCGCAAGGCCTGCATGGTCCAGTCCCTGCCCGTCTGGGACGACCCGCACAACGCCGACCCGGCCTACACCCGTTCCCGGCTGCGCCACGAGGGCCTGCCCGCGCTGGAGAAGGCGCTCGGCAAAGGCGTCGTGGAAGCTCTCGCCCGTACGGCCCAGCTCTCCCGCGACGATGCCGACGCCCTCGACGCCTGGGCCGGCCAGGCCGAGGCCGCCGTCCGGGACCCGGCGGGCCGTCTGGAGTGCGCCAAGCTCTATGCCCTGCCGCCCGCCGTACGCCGCCGGATCCTGCGCCGCGCCGCCATCGAGGCAGGCGCCCCCGCCGGTTCGCTGTTCGCCCGCCACATCGAGGAAGTCGACCGGCTGATCACCGGCTGGCGCGGCCAGGGGGCCATCAATCTTCCCGGCAAGGTCGTCGCCCAGCGGCAGGGTGGCAGACTGGTGATTCGGCAAGGCTGAATCCTTGCCCCCCTTCCGGGGGGTGGGCGGCCGGTAGGACGACCGAAGGTGTGCGGGTGGACGCGAATGACATGGGTGCCGACCTCAAGTCGGTACTCATCACCAAAGAAGAGATCGACGCGAAGCTGGCCGAGCTGGCTGCGAAGATCGACGCGGAGTACGCGGGCAAGGACCTGCTGATCGTCGGCGTCCTCAAGGGCGCGGTGATGGTCATGGCGGACCTGGCGCGTGCGCTGTCCACCCCTGTCACGATGGACTGGATGGCGGTGTCCTCGTACGGCGCGGGCACCCAGTCCTCCGGTGTCGTACGGATCCTCAAGGACCTCGACACCGACATCAAGGGCAAGCACGTCCTCATCGTCGAGGACATCATCGACTCCGGCCTGACCCTGTCCTGGCTGATCTCCAACCTCGGCTCGCGCGAGCCCGAGTCGCTGAAGATCTGCACCCTGCTCCGCAAGCCCGACGCCGCCAAGGTCGCCATCGACGTCGAGTGGGTCGGCTTCGACATCCCCAACGAATTCGTCGTGGGCTACGGCCTCGACTACGCCGAGAAGTACCGCAACCTCCCGTTCGTCGGTACGCTCGCGCCTCACGTGTACGGCGGCTGAGCCACTCGGGCCAAGCCCTGTAAGACGATCGGGAACCCCAGCGGGTTTCGCGCCGTTGGAGCATGAGACGGGATTGCCAGCGGCCCTGTGCGGCTTCGGCCCACAAAGCTGGGGTACCGTCAGAAGAACTGTCTTATCAAACTCACTATGGCAGGAGGGACGGGGCGACACCGCTCCGTATGGATGGACGTGAAGCGATACTTCCGTGGGCCGGTCATGTGGATCGTGCTGGCCGTCCTTGCCGTGGTCGTGTTGATGCAGGTCGTCGGCTCGTCCGGCGGCTACAAGACGGTGGACACAGGCCAGGTCGTCCAGGCGATCAATGACAACAGGGTCGAGTCGGCCAAGCTGACTACAGGCGACGAGCAGATCATCAAGGTCCAGCTCAAGGACGACCAAAAGGTCGAGGGCAGCTCGAAGATCCAGGCGAGCTACATCGGCGACCAGGGCGTGGCCATCGCCACCACGCTGCAGAACAAGTTCCAGGCGAAGGAAATCCCGGACGGCTACACAGTCTCGCCGTCCAAGCAGAACCCGTTCGTCGGGATCCTGCTCTCCCTGCTCCCCTTCGTCCTCATCGTGGTCGTCTTCCTGTTCCTGATGAACCAGATGCAGGGCGGCGGCTCCCGGGTCATGAACTTCGGGAAGTCCAAGGCGAAGCTCATCACCAAGGACACCCCGAAGACGACGTTCTCGGACGTCGCCGGCTCGGACGAGGCCGTCGAGGAACTCCAGGAGATCAAGGAGTTCCTCCAGGAGCCGGCCAAGTTCCAGGCCGTCGGGGCGAAGATCCCCAAGGGCGTCCTGCTGTACGGCCCTCCCGGCACCGGCAAGACCCTGCTCGCGCGCGCCGTCGCGGGCGAGGCGGGTGTGCCGTTCTACTCGATCTCCGGTTCCGACTTCGTCGAGATGTTCGTCGGTGTCGGTGCCTCCCGAGTCCGTGACCTGTTCGAGCAGGCCAAGGCGAACGCCCCGGCGATCGTCTTCGTCGACGAGATCGACGCGGTCGGCCGCCATCGCGGCGCCGGCCTCGGCGGCGGTCACGACGAGCGCGAGCAGACCCTGAACCAGCTGCTCGTCGAGATGGACGGCTTCGACGTGAAGGGCGGCGTCATCCTGATCGCCGCCACCAACCGGCCCGACATCCTCGACCCGGCCCTTCTGCGCCCCGGCCGCTTCGACCGCCAGATCGCGGTCGACCGCCCGGACATGCAGGGCCGCCTGGAGATCCTCAAGGTTCACCAGAAGGGCAAGCCGGTCGCCCCGGACGTCGACCTGTCGGCAGTCGCGCGGCGTACGCCGGGCTTCACGGGCGCGGACCTGTCGAACGTGCTGAACGAAGCGGCGCTCCTCACGGCGCGCAGCAACCAGAAGCTGATCGACAACAACATGCTCGACGAGGCCATCGACCGCGTCGTGGCGGGCCCGCAGAAGCGGACCCGGATCATGTCGGACAAGGAAAAGAAGATCACCGCGTACCACGAGGGCGGCCACGCCCTGGTCGCGGCGGCTTCCCCGAACTCCGACCCGGTCCACAAGATCACGATCCTCTCGCGAGGCCGTGCCCTTGGTTACACGATGGTCCTGCCGGACGAGGACAAGTACTCGACCACGCGCAACGAGATGCTGGACCAGCTGGCTTACATGCTGGGCGGCCGCGCGGCGGAAGAGCTCGTCTTCCACGACCCGACCACCGGTGCTGCGAACGACATCGAGAAGGCCACCGCAACGGCCCGCGCGATGGTCACGCAGTACGGCATGACCGAGCGTCTGGGCGCGATCAAGTTCGGTGGCGACAACAGCGAGCCGTTCCTCGGCCGGGAGATGTCGCACCCGCGCGACTACTCGGAAGAGGTCGCCGCGCTGGTCGACGAAGAGGTCAAGAAGCTCATCGAGAACGCGCACAACGAGGCCTGGGAAATCCTGGTCGAGAACCGCGACGTCCTCGACGCGCTGGTGCTCCAGCTGCTGGAGAAGGAGACGCTGAGCAAGGAGCAGATCGCCGAGGTCTTCGCTCCCATCGTCAAGCGCCCGCCCCGGCCCGCCTGGACCGGTTCCTCGCGGCGCACGCCGTCCACCCGCCCGCCGGTGCTCTCCCCCAAGGAGCTCGCACTGACGAACGGCGCCAACGGCGCGACTCCGGCGATCACCACGGCCAAGGCCACCGCAGCGGAACCCGCCGCGGAACCGGTCCCCGAGGAGCGTCCGGAGAGCTGACCCTCCTGGCACCGGTGACCTCACCAGGCCCGGAATGATTGCCGCGCCCCCCTGGTTTTAACCTGGGGGGCGCGGCATCTTCGTATGCCTGTGCAAGTCACCTAGGAACGAGGCACCACATGATCGACCCCGTGATGCTGGACGGCGAGGGCGCCATTGGCGAGTTCGATGAGAAGCGCGCCGAGAACGCCGTACGCGAACTGCTGATTGCGGTCGGCGAGGACCCGGACCGCGAGGGGCTGAGGGAGACGCCGGCGCGGGTGGCGCGGGCGTACAAGGAGATCTTCGCGGGGCTGTGGCAGTCGCCCGAGGATGTGCTGACGACGACGTTCGACATCGGTCATGACGAGATGGTGCTCGTCAAGGACATCGAGGTGTACTCGACCTGTGAGCATCATCTGGTGCCGTTCCGGGGTGTGGCGCACGTCGGGTACATCCCGTCCACCAGCGGCAAGATCACCGGGCTGTCGAAGCTGGCCCGTCTCGTGGATGTCTACGCCCGCCGTCCGCAGGTGCAGGAACGACTCACCACGCAGATCGCGGACTCCCTGATGGACATCCTGGAGCCGCGCGGCGTGATCGTCGTGGTGGAGTGCGAGCACATGTGCATGTCGATGCGGGGCATCCGCAAGCCCGGGGCGAAGACCATAACGTCGGCGGTGCGTGGGCAGCTGCGGGACGCGGCGACGCGCAACGAGGCCATGAGCCTCATCATGGCCCGCTGACACGGCGGTGGGTCAGGCGGCGGACGCCGCTCCCGTGTTGTGGTCGTCGTCGTCCTCCGGGAGCTTGCAGACACGCTCCAGGAAGATGGCTGCCGCTATGACGGCGATGCCGGCCATGACGGAGAAGCCCGCATAGACGGCCTGGTCGCGGCGGGCCGGGATGTCGAGGGACTCCAGGAGGAAGACGCCCGTGCCGCCGTACATCCCGGCGACGAGGGCGGCCACCAGGGCGCTGGCCTGGCCGAAGACGACCGCACGGGCCGCCATGAGCGGGTCGACGCCCTTGGCCTCCGGTCGGCGCTCGCGCTGGGCCTTGAGGCGGGCGCGCAGCGAGAGCGCCGTGGCGAGGAGGATCACGGCGATGACGGCCAGGACGATGGGGGCGGCAAGCGGGACGCTGGGGAGCGTCCCGATCGAGTTCCAGAGGCGGGCTCCCGCCCAGGACAGGATTCCGGCGACGACGAAAACGCCGGCCAGCAGCCTGATGCGCAGCTCTCTCACGGTGTCCCTTCAGCTCCCCGGATCGGTGCCTGTCCTGCGGTCGTGCTGACCCGGCCGGTCCGTCCTGTGGTCGTGTCGACCTTAACGACTATTCAGGCAGCCGGAGTTCCAGGTCCTTGCGGGCCGCGACGCCCTCGCGGGTGACGATGCCGAGGAGCTCGGCCACCGCGCCACGGCCGGGGAGCTGGGCACCCGGCTCCAGGTCGTGCCAGGGGGCCAGGACGAAGGCGCGTTCGTGGGCGCGCGGGTGGGGGAGGGTGAGCTGGGGGTCGTCGGAGACGACATCGGCGTACGCGACGATGTCGACGTCTAGGGTGCGCGCGCCCCAGTGCTCGTCCCGGACGCGGTGGAAGGCTTCCTCGACCGCGTGCGCCCGCTCCAGGAGGGAGGACGGGGGGAGGGTGGTCTTCAGGACCACGACCGCGTTGAAGTACGAGGGCTGGCTGCCGGGCTCCACACCCCACGGCTCCGTCTCGTACACCGGCGAGACCCCCTTGATACGGACGCCCGGGGTGTCCTCGAGGGCGTCGATGGCTCCCTGGAGGGTCTCCAGGCGGTTGCCGAGGTTGGCGCCGAGGGAGATCACGGCTCGTTTCGGATTCTGGAGGGTGGTGTCGGCGGCGTCGACCTTCTCGACGACGGAGGCGGGCACCGGCTGTACGGTCGGGTCGCTGTGACCCTCGGTGAACGACGCAGTCATACTCGGCTCCGGGTGATGGTGACGGTCACGTCGTCGAAGGGGACCGTGATCGGCGCGTCCGGTTTGTGGACGCAGACCTCGACCTCCTGGACCCCTTCGTGCTTCAGACAGGCCTGGGCGATGCGCTCGGCGAGGGTCTCGATGAGGTTGACGGGCTCGCCCTCGACGACGGCCACGACCTCCTCCGCCACGATGCCGTAGTGCACGGTCTTCGCCAGGTCGTCGTCGGCGGCGGCCGGTCGGGTGTCCAGGCCCAGGACGAGGTCCACGATGAACGTCTGGCCCTCTTCGCGCTCCCTGGGGAACACACCGTGGTGCCCGCGGGCCTTGAGGCCGCGCAGCGCGACACGATCCACGCGAATCACTCCTGCAATCGTCGGTCATGGCCGAGGTGCACCGGGTGCGGGCGGCGCACCGGCCTCAAACGAATCTACCTGCGGGCACTGACAGGGCCGGGCCACGGGGCCGGGGTCCGAGTCGGGCTTCGCAGCTTTCATCGTGTGTTTCCCCGGGGGAACCCGGCGGCTCACGGGCTGGTAGCCGCCCCTACCCGGTGCTTCGTGATTCCAACCACTTCTTGGATTCCCTTGGTCCCGTAGGGGGCGCCTACCCACTCAGGTGGGGGTCTCGTCGCCTTCGTCCTCGTCGGTTTCGGCCAGAACCGGGGAGGCGTGGTGCGACCAGAGCCTCCAGCCGCCGGGTGTGCGCCGGAACACATTGGTGGCGACGACGAGCTGTCCGACCAGCGGGCCGAGTTCCTCGCCTCCTTCGGGGGCGGGGCCGCCGCTGAGGATGTTCTCGGTACAGGTCACCAGGGCGGTGTCACCGGTGACGGAGACGTGCACATCGGTGAGGAAGAACTGGATGTAGTCGGTGTTCGCCATGATCAGCGCGTACGACCTCAGGACCTCGCCGCGGCCGTTCAGTACGGGCCAGCCGGGGTGCACGCAGGAGATCACGCCGGCATCCGCCGGGTCGTGGTACTCCTCGTCGACGCCCAGGTCGGAGGGGGTGAGCCAGAGCGAGGTCAGCTCTTCGAAGTCGCCGCGTTCCATCGCTTCGTAGTAGGCGGTGTTGGCGAGTTCGACCTGCTCGACGTCGGTATGGGGGGCGCTCACAGGGCTCCTTCGGCGCCGAGCGCTCCTTCTGCGCCGGGGGTGTGGACGTCGCGCGAGGGGTGAGTGCCGGGGGTGCGCGCTCCCTCCACGGCGCGTGCGACGCGTACCGCGTCCGCCGTCGCGTGCACCTCGTGCACGCGCACTGCCCATGCGCCGGCGTGCGCCGCGAGTGCGGACACGGCGGCCGTTGCGGCGTCGCGCTCGCGTGCGGGCGGCGGTGCGCCCTCCGGTCCGGCCAGGACGCGGCCGAGGAAGCGCTTGCGGGAGGCGGCGACGAGCAGGGGATGGCCGAGGGCGTGCAGGCGGTCGAGGTGGGCGAGGAGCACGAGGTCGTGCTCGGCCTCCTTGGAGAAGCCGAGGCCGGGGTCGACGACGATGCGGTCGGGGGCGATGCCGCCGGCCAGGACGGCCTCCACGCGCACGTGCAGTTCGTCGAGGACTTCGGTGACGACGTCGGCGTAGACGCCCTTGGCGTTGCCGCCCTCCAGGAAGCCCCGCCAGTGCATGACGACGAAGGGGGCGCCCGCTTCCGCGACGACGGGGACCATCGCGGGGTCGGCGAGACCACCGCTGACGTCGTTGACGAGGGCGGCGCCGGCCGTGAGGGACTGCTGGGCGACACAGGCGCGCATGGTGTCGACGGAGACCGTGACGCCCTCGGAGGCGAGCTCGCGCACTACAGGGATGACGCGCCTGAGTTCCTCTGCCTCGTCGACCCGGGTGGCGCCGGGGCGGGTGGACTCGCCGCCGACATCGATGAGGTCCGCTCCCTCGGCGACCAGGGCGAGACCGTGTTTGACGGCGGCCGTCGTGTCGAACCAGCGGCCGCCGTCGGAGAAGGAATCGGGGGTGACGTTCACGACTCCCATGACCGCGCAGCGGTCCCACTCCGGAAGGCCCGCGACGCGCCCGCGTCCGCTCTGCTTGCTCATATCTTCAGCGTAGGCCAGGGCGCTCCGCTGGTTGGGCGGGTCTTTTGGCGCGGGCCCGGTGGGGGCGGTCGCGCCCACGCATGAGAGGCCGAGATGCGCCGTGGCAGGCTGCCGCGCCGTCGTGGCTGGTCGCGCAGTTCCCCGCGCCCCTGACGGGGCGCTGTGCCGCAGCCTCGCTCATGCCGCGCGGACGTCCCGTTCCGCCATGGCGTGGGCACACGCGCGTGGGGCGGGGCGGTGGCGGCGCAGGATGCGCGGCAGGGGCAGGGCGAGATCGACGAAGCCTTCCGCCTGCATGGCGGCGAATCCGATGCGCGGGAGGTCGGCGGAGGCGCGGTACACGACGAAGCGGGGCTCCCAGCGGGGCCGGAACTTCGCGTTGAACTTGTACAGGGACTCGATCTGGAACCAGCGGGAGAGGAAGACCAGCAGGCCGCGCCAGGCTCGCAGCACCGGTCCCGCGCCGATCTTCTCGCCGCGTGCCAGTGCCGAGCGGAACATGGCGAAGTTGAGCGACACGCGCGCGATGCCGAACTTCGGGGCCGCCTGGAGGGCCGCCACGATCAGCAGTTCGTTCATGCCGGGGTCGGCCGAACGGTCGCGCCGCATCAGGTCCAGGGAGGCGCCGTCGGTGCCCCAGGGCACGAAGTGCAGGATCGCCTTGAGATCGCCGTAGGGGCCGGGCTCGTCCGCTGCCCGCCCGTCTCCCACCACCGCCCTGCCTGAGGCGCTGCGCGCCGCCCCTTCAATTCTGTGGGCGGTGGCGATGAGGCAGTCGCCGTCGGTCGGGTCGCCGATGCGGCCGAGTGCCATGGAGAAGCCGCGCTCGGTGTCGGTGCCGCGCCAGTCGTCGGCGGCGCGGCGGATCCGCTCGAGTTCGGCATCGCCGAGGTCACGGACTCGTCGTACCCGGGTCTCGTAGCCGGCGCGCTCGATACGCTTCACCATCTGGCGCACGTTGCGCATCGCGCGCCCGGCGAGCGAGAAATCCGCGACGTCCACCACCGCCTCGTCGCCCAGTTCGAGGGCGTCGAGCCCGGTCTCGCGGGTCCACACCTCGCCGCCGGTCTCCGAGCAGCCCATGACGGCAGGCGTCCAGGAGTGGGCCTTGGCCTCGTCCATGAAGCGCTCGATGGCGCCCGGCCAGGCCTCCACGTCGCCGATCGGGTCACCGCTGGCCAGCATCACGCCGGACACGACGCGGTACGTCACGGCCGCCTTGCCGCTCGGGGAGAACACCACCGCCTTGTCGCGGCGCAGGGCGAAGTGGCCGAGGGAGTCGCGGCCGCCGTGCTTCTCCAGGAGCGCACGCAGCCGGGTCTCGTCCTCCTCGGTGAGACGTGCGGCCGGGTGTTCGGGGCGGAACGCGAGGTAGACGGTCGTGATGGCGGTGAGCAGGCCGAGGGCGCCCAGGGACATGGCGACCGTCCACGACGTGGTGCCCTGGTAGTCGACCGGGCCTTCGAAGCCGAACAGGCCGTAGAGGACGTGCGTGAGGCGGTCGGCCAGGCTCGGATCGCCCACCAGGGTTTTCGGGTGGACGCTGACGATGACCAGCCCGAGGACGAGCGAACCGGCGCCCATCAGGACGAAGTTGGCGAGCGCGCGCCACCGGCTGCGCGGGTCGGGCAGGGCCCTGAACTGGTCGCGGTGGCGCAGCAGCGGTGCCAGCAGCGCCAGCGAGATGACCGCCCCGACCAGGGAGTGGCGATAGGTGAACTGCGCCAGCGCGCCGAACGGCAGCAGGGCGACGGCGGCGCGCCAGGCCCGGCGCTTGCAACGCCTGAGGCCGTGGGCGAGCAGCAGCAACAGCACACCGGCGCTCAGCGAGAGCGCGGCCGCGAACGGGCCGAACGAACCGGGCAGCACTTCGGCGAGTGCGTGCATACGGCTGTGCCGGAACCGTGGGAAGACGCCCGCGGCGATGTCCAGCAGGCCCACGAGGGCACAGGCTCGGGCGACGAGGACGGGAACGGCTTCGGGGCGTGGACCGCGCAGCAGGTGCCGTACTCGGTAAGATCGCTGCGGAACCCCGCCCGACATTTCCACATCTGTCCTGACAGACATCGCATCCCATAGTTCCGCGAGAGAGCTTGGATCCGGTGCCGATTGGGGCATCCGGCGACATTGCGCCCTCTAGGACGGTGTCTCGGAGGCAGAGGTTCACTCCTCTCCTCAAAGCTGGTGAAAAGGCCGGGGAAAGCCCTGGACAAGCCCTTGCGAAGACGTGTGGGGCGAGGCGGAAAGCGCAGGCAGGAAACAGTTCATGGGTCTCACGAGCAACAAGGTGCTGGTGCTGGCGGTCCTCTCCGCCGTGCTGCTGTTCGCCGGCACGGTGTGGCTGTGGCCGCGGCTGGCCCGGCGGACCTGGCGGGCCGTCAGCGGCCGTGTCGCCCTGCTCCTCGCCACCCAGTTGACGCTCTTCGCCTCGGCCGGTCTCGCCGCCAACCAGGCCTTCGGGTTCTACGCCAGTTGGGCCGACCTGCTGGGGCAGGAGACCGACGAGGGAGTGGTCGTCGACCACACACCCGGCGACCCCACGCGCCCGCTCCGGGTCGTCGACACCGGGCGCGTTCCGGGGGCGGGCAGCCCCGGCGCGCGCTCCGGCGGCCGGATCCACGAGGTCGACCTCGTCGGCCGTACGACCCATATCGCCACGCGCGCGTACGTGTACTTGCCGCCGGAGTACTTCCAGCCGCGGTACCGCACGCGCACATTCCCCGCGGCCGTCGTCCTCACCGGCTATCCGGGCACGGCGAAGGCGCTCGTGGACAAGCTCGACTATCCGTACACCGCCCGGGGGCTCGCCAAGGAAGGCCGTATGCAGCCGATGATCCTGGTGATGCTGCGCCCGACCGTCGCGCCGCCACGGGATACCGAGTGCGTGGACATCCCGGGCGGGCCGCAGACGGAGTCGTTTTTCGCCAAAGATCTGCCGGACGCCGTGGGAGCGCACTACAGGGTGGGCGGAAAACCGGGGAGTTGGGGCATCATCGGCGACTCGACGGGCGGCTATTGCGCGCTGAAGCTCGCCCTGCACCACCCCCGGACGTACGCGGCCGGCGCAGGCCTGTCCGCGTACTACAAGGCACCGATCGACCCCACCACGGGCGACCTCTTCCAAGGGGACAAGACGCTGGAGAACCGCGCTGACCTGCGGTGGTTCATCAAGCACATGCCCGCGCCCGACACTTCACTGCTCGTCAGCAGCAGCAAGGTCGGGGAATCCAACTACAAGGACACTCTGAAGTTCATAGAGCAGGTGAAGGCGACGGACCGGACCCGGATCTCGTCGATCATCCTCGAAAGCGGCGGACACAACTTCAACACCTGGCGGCGGGAGATTCCGGCGACGTTGGAGTGGATCAGCGGGCGATTGAGCCATCGGTGAACCGGTGAACCCCCTTGGACCGGGTGAATGCAGCGGGATGGCTGTGTTTTTACGGGGCGGGCCACCAAGATTCGCCTACGCGCGGTAAGTTTCTGGCCATGCCACGTGGACGTCACCGCCATTCCCCGCCCTTGCACAGGCTGCTGCCTCCGTCGGCGATCGCTGGCGTCTCGCTCGTCTGTGCGCTAGGCCCCTGGGTGTTCTCGGAACAGACGGTGCTCCGCGGTCTGGCCGCGGCCGCCGCGGCGACGACGGTCGTCGGCGCGTTCGTGCTCCGCCGTTGGGACACGCAGGCCGGCAAGCAGGTCGCCGACCTCACGCGCGCGCGTGCCAGCGACGAGTGGCGGCACGAGGAGCGTGTGGCCGAACTGGAGACGGATCTCGAGGAGTCGCGCGAGCTGCGCGGCAAGCTGGAGCAGCGGCTGCGCGCGAAGCGTGCGGAGCTGGCCGGGCTGCGCAACGAGCACGCGGCGCTGCTGCGCCGGTACGCCACCGCGGAGACCGAGCGCGCGAGCGCCCTGGAGGGTCGCCGCCTGCTCGAGATAGAGGCCACCACGCCGGCCCGCGCGCTGCCGCCCGTGCCGACCCAGGCGACCGCTCCCGCGGAGGAGAGCGAGACGGTGGCTGCCCCGGCCTCGGCCGAACCCGAGCCGCCGGAAGCCGCCGAAGCCGAACAGGGCGAGCCCGCAGAGGAAGCCGAGGCCGGACAGGTCGAGCCGGCGGCTGCCGCGGTCTTCTCCCCGGAGGGGTCCAAGCTGTTCCTGCGCGCCAAGGTGGCGCTGGCGAAGTTCGACGCGGACAGCGCTTCCAACGGGGCCGACGGTGCCTCCAAGGGCGTCGACAGTGCTGCCAAGGGTTCCGCGGAGGACGAGGGCGCCCCCAAGGGTTCCCCCGATGACGACGGTTCCCCGAAGGGCGGCGCGTCCGCCAAGGCAGCGCCGGTGAAGGCCGGTACCGGGGAGGCCGCACAGGAGGACGAAGCGCAGGGGAAGCCCGAGGCGGTCGACGGGCATGAGCGCGCGACCGCCACCTTCACGGCCAAGCAGGCCCAGCCTGTCCAGCAGCACTCCGGGCACTTCGCGGTCCCGACCGCGGTGGCCGTCGTACCGGCGACGCCCGTGCGGCGTCCGGCGGTCGAGGGCGGTTTCGACTTCTTCGGTACGAAGGCGGAGTCGGAGTCCGCCGCCCTGGAAGCCGTACAGAACGAGGACCTCGCCGACGTCGTCGGTCAGGAGGCGCTCGCCCTGCACAAGGCGGAGGCCGAGGCGGAGTTCAAGCCGGCGGACGCGGAGTCGCGCGGGATCGGGCAGGTCATCGATCTGACGGCTCATGACGAGACGGAACAGATCGATGTGCAGGGGCTGCGCAGCGCGGTTTCCTGACCTACGCCTGACCTACGCCAGACCTACGGCTGTGCCATCCACCGGTCCGGCAGCGCATCCCTGCGCCCCGTTCGTGACCGCTCCGCCTGTCCCCGCAGCAGCTCGGCGGCCTCGTCGGCGTCCCGTAGCCGCGCTGTGACGGTCTTGTTGGCCCCCGTGTCCACGTGGACGTCCGCAAGCCGCCAGAAGCGCATCCAGGGCCCCTGAACGAGTCGTACGCTCTGGACCTTCGCGTGCGGCACCAGGGCCAGTCGCCGGCGCAGGAGCCCGTGCCGGGCGGCGAACACGGTGTCGGTGACCGCCAGGCCGTAGCCGCGCCACCACAGGGGTACGCACCGGCCGGCCCGGCGTGGCGGCCGGGAGAGGGACGGCGGCACCGTCGCTCCGGGCAGCACGCGCGCGATGACGGACTCGGCGATCTCGCGCGGGGCGACCGGCAGCAGCAGGGAGTTCGAGGAACCGGCGACGTCCAGCTCGACGCGCACCCAGCCCCGGCGCCGCCACAGCAGCGGCTCCACGATCCGTACGGTCTGCACGCGCCCCGGCGGCACCGTCTCGTGGACGCGGTCCAGGAGCCCGCGGTCGATGCGCAGCCCGTCCGGGGACTCGGCGACCGTCCAGTCGTACTCCGCGACGAACCGCCCCACACTGCTCGCGCCCGCCGCGCCGAGCAGCGGCAGGCCGACCGCGAGGACCGTCCACACGCTGTGGGTGGCGAGCCAGATCAGCGGCGGTACGACGAGCGCGGCGGCGAGCGTGCCCCAGGTCGCGCCGGTCAGGACGAGGGACAGGGCGAGTACACCGGGAGGCGTGCGCAGGAGCTCCTGCGCCGGCGCTTCCCCGACTTCGTGCGCCGTCTCGGGCGCGAAACCCGCCGCGCGCGCGAGCAGTTCGGCGCGCAGGGCACGCGCCTCGTCCGCGTCCAGGAAGGCGAGTTCGTCCTTCTTGTCCGTGCCGATCACGTCGAGCTTGAGCTTGGCGACGCCCGCGACCCGCGCGAGCAGCGGCTGGGTGATGTCGACGGCCTGGATGCGTTCGAGTCGGATGTGCGCGGCACGCCGGAACAACAGGCCGGTACGGATGCGCAGTTCGGTGTCGGTCACCGCGAAGTGCGTGAACCACCAGGTCAGGAAGCCGTACAGGGCGGCGGCCGGGACGATCACGGCGAGCGCGATCAGCAGTGTGGTCGTCGTCAGCCGGGTCAGCTGGCGCTGCGCCTGGTCGGGGTCGTGCACCGCCCACCCGATGAGTACGGCGACCGGCGCCCACGCCCGCCTGAGCGGCGTCACGGGGTGCAGCCGCCGCTCGGTCACGGGTTCCTTCTCGCGTACGGCGTCGTCGACGCCCGGCACTGTCACAGCCCTGCCGATCGTGCCTCGCCGAGTTCGGTGAGCCGGTCGCGCAGCCGTTCCGCCTCGACCGGATCGAGTCCGGGAATCGTCGCGTCGGTCGCGGCGGCCGCGGTGTGCAGCTGCACGCTGGCCAGCCCGAAGTGCCGCTCGACGGGCCCGGAGGTGACCTCGACCAGTTGCAACCGCCCGTACGGGACGACGGTCAGCTCACGCCACAGCACGCCCCTGCTGATCAGCAGGTCGTCGGCGCGCTCGGCGTACCGCCAGGAGCGCCAGTTGCGCTCGACCATCACCCAGCCCCATATCAGCAGGGCCAGCGGCAGCAGCGCGAAGGCGGCCCACACGGGACCGGCCAACAGACCGAGCAGCAGCCCCGTGCCCAGCGTCAGCAGTCCCAGCCACACCACCAGCAACAACCGACGCATCCGCAGCAGCCCGGGCGGCAGCCCGATCCACGCCTGCTCGACCCCCGCCGCCTCCGGGTTGTCCCGGCTCCCCGTCTCCATACGGCAAGCGTACGTAGGTACGTAGGGGAGACTGTGTCCATGACTCCTACGACGGAGACCACGGTCGGTATCGGCGGTGCCGCGGAGAGCACCGACATGGTGCTCAACATCGGGCCCCAGCACCCGTCCACGCACGGGGTGCTGCGGCTGCGGCTCACCCTCGACGGCGAGCGCATCACGAGCGCGGAGCCCGTGATCGGCTATATGCACCGCGGTGCGGAGAAGCTCTTCGAGGCGCGCGACTACCGCCAGATCATCATGCTCGCCAACCGCCACGACTGGCTGTCGGCCTTCTCGAACGAGCTGGGTGTGGTCCTCGCCGTGGAGCGCATGCTCGGCATGGAGGTCCCTCCGCGCGCGGTGTGGACGCGCACGCTGCTCGCGGAGCTGAACCGGGTGCTCAACCACCTGATGTTCCTCGGCTCGTATCCGCTGGAACTCGGTGGGATCACTCCGATCTTCTACGCCTTCACCGAGCGCGAGGAACTCCAGCACGTCATGGAGGAGGTCTCCGGCGGACGCATGCACTACATGTTCAACCGCGTCGGCGGCCTCAAGGAGGACCTGCCCGCGGGCTGGACGTCACGCGCGCGTGCCTCCGTCGCCGCCCTGCGCTCGCGTATGGACCGCTTCGACGACCTGGTGCTCGGCAACGAGATCTTCCGCGGGCGCACGCGCGGAGTGGGCGTCCTCGCGCCGGAGGCCGTGCACGCGTATGGCGCGAGCGGGCCGATCGCGCGCGCCTCCGGCGTCGACTTCGACCTGCGGCGCGACGAGCCGTACCTCGCGTACGGCGAACTCCAGGACACGCTCGGGGTCGTCACCCGGAACGAGGGCGACTGCCTCGCCCGCTTCGAGTGCCTCCTGGAGCAGACCCACAACTCCCTCGACCTCGCCGACGCGTGCCTCGACCGGCTCGCCGAACTGCCGCCCGGCCCGATCAACCAGCGGCTCCCCAAGGTCCTCAAGGCGCCGGAGGGCCACACCTACGCCTGGACCGAGAACCCGCTCGGCATCAACGGCTACTACCTCGTCAGCAAGGGCGAGAAGACGCCGTACCGGCTGAAGCTGCGGTCGGCTTCGTACAACAACATCCAGGCGTTGGTGGAGCTGCTGCCGGGGACGCTGGTCGCGGACATGGTGGCGATTTTGGGGTCGCTGTTCTTCGTGGTCGGGGACATCGACAAGTAGGCGGCACGATTCGGGAGACGGCACTGGGCGGGAAACTGGGCGGGAAGCAGGAGCCCTAGGCGAGCGGGTTCGGAATTCCCACCGGCTGCACCAGCCACCCGAAGTCGCCGAGGCCGCCGACTGCTGTGAGCTCGGCGCTCTCTCCCGCGTTCGCGAGGGCGCGCACGTAGGCCGCGGGATGGGTGGTCGCCAGGGCTAGTGGGGGGCGTGCGCCTGCTATGCCCAAGGCGCGCAGGGCGTCGCGCTGGCGCAGGAGGTGGGCGCCGGAGCGTGCGTCCGGGAGTGCGCTGCGGAGCGCGTCGAGAGGCGCGCACGCATCCAGCGCGACGTGTGCCGTGATGTCGCACGACCCGTCCGGCACGGGCGGCGTCTCGCGCCCCTGGCGGAAGCCGGTGAGCGTCCCGAACGGCGGGCGCGCGTCCGCCGTGTGCGTGTAGTCGACGGCGACCGCGAGCCCCCGGTCGAGCGTCGCGACCGCCGACGCCCAGGCCTCGTCCCGGGGCAGCCCGATCTCGGCGCGCACCCCCGCCTCGGCCGACAGCGGCCACCATCGGTCCAGCCACTCCGCCTCCGCCCCGGAGACACGTTCACCGAGCAGTTCGGTCCCGTCCTCCCGGACGAGCACCAGCCGCGGCACGCCCGAGGTGTCGACCTCGGCCACCTCCACGGGCACGTTGTCCAGCCACTCGTTGGCGAAGAGCAGTCCGGTGATGCCTTGTGGGGGCGCGCTGCGCCACTCGATGCGGTGATCGAGACCGGCGGGCCGGGTGGCGACCTCGACGGCGTACGCGCGCGTGCGAGCGGCCACGCCGGCGGGCAGCGCGGCCAGCACGCCGGTGACCAGCTCCCCGCGCCCCGCCCCCATGTCGACGAAGTCGAGCGGCTCGGGTCCGTCCAGGGCTTCGTCGACCTCGCACAGCAGCCTGGCCACGGCTTCGGCGAAGAGCGGCGAGGCGTGCACGGACGTACGGAAGTGACCGCCCGGACCCTCGGGCCTGCGGTAGAAGCCGTCCGGCCCGTACAGAGCGGCCTCGGTCGCCGCCCGCCAACCGCGCCAGTGCCCCGCTGTCTCGTCCGTCACGCCGTCAGGTTAAGCGCACAGGGGAACGGAGCCTCCACCTTGCGGAGTATGCGAGCCCGGTGCGGATCGGCCCTCCGGTTGACCCCTGCACGCATCATGCTTCCCTACTCTGGGTTACGTGCAGCGCCTCTACGACTTCCTCCGCAGGCACCCGACATGGGTCGACGGCTTCTGGGCCCTCGTCCTGTTCGGGATCTCAGGCGCGGGCGTCGTCAGTGTCGACCCATCGTCGGACCACCGGGGAACCGTAGCCGAGGGGTTCGTGGTCTCCGCGATCCTCTGCGTGGTCGTCGCGCTGCGCCGCCGTATGCCGGAGAGGATGCTCCTGCTGGCCCTGGTCGCAGGGATGGCGCAGCTGATCCTGGACATCGAGACGGTCGTCGCCGACTTCGCCATGCTGGCGATCGTCTACACGGTCGCCGCGACCGGTGCCCGCTGGGCCTCCCGCCTCGCGCTGGCGGGCGGACTGTGTGCGGCGGCCCTGGCGCAGGTGCGCTGGCCGGAGTACCAGACGAGCGCCGCGGGGAACGTGGCCCTGGCGGTCCTTCAGACGGTGCCGTTCGCGCTCGCCTGGGTGCTCGGCGACTCGGTGCGCACCCGCCGTGCCTACTTCGCGCAGCTGGAGGAGCGCGCCACCCGGCTCGAGAAGGAGCGGGAGGCGCAGTCCAAGGTCGCGGTGGCCGCCGAGCGCGCCCGGATCGCACGCGAGCTGCACGACGTCGTGGCACACAACGTGTCGGTGATGGTGGTCCAGGCCGACGGTGCCGCCTACGTCCTCGACTCCGCGCCCGACCAGGCGAAGAAGGCCCTGGAGACGATCTCCTCCACCGGCCGCCAGGCCCTTGCCGAGATGCGCCGCCTGCTGGGCGTGCTGCGCACCGGCGAGCACCAGGAGAGCGGCGAGTACGTCCCGCAGCCCGACGTTCAGCAGATAGACGAGCTGATCGAGCAGTGCCGCACTTCGGGCCTGCCCATCGACTTCAAGGTCGAGGGCACCCCGCGGCCGCTGCCCAGCGGCGTCGAGCTCACCGCGTACCGCATCGTGCAGGAGGCACTCACCAACACCCGCAAGCACGGTGGGCCGAACACGGGCGCCAGCGTGCGCCTGGTCTACTTCGACGACGGCCTCGGCCTGCTCGTCGAGGACGACGGCAAGGGCGCCCCGCACGAGCTGTACGAGGAGGGCGGCGCCGACGGCCAGGGCCATGGTCTGATCGGGATGCGCGAGCGGGTCGGTATGGTCGGCGGCACCCTGGACGCGGGCCCGCGCCCGGGCGGCGGCTTCCGGATCAGTGTGCTGCTCCCGCTCAAACCGGCGCACTGACGCCGACGCACGCCCCCTGTTGACACCTGTCACGCCCCCGCCATGCACTCAGCCGAGACAACAGACGAGAACGGAAGAGGCCCCGATGACGATCCGCGTGATGCTCGTCGACGATCAGGTGCTGCTGCGCACCGGATTCCGGATGGTGCTCGCCGCCCAGCCGGACATGGAGGTCGTCGCGGAGGCGGGCGACGGTGTCGAGGCGCTTCAGGTGGTGCGCTCGACCGCCGTCGACGTGGTGCTGATGGACGTACGCATGCCCAAGCTCGACGGCGTCGAGGCCACGCGCCGCATCTGCGCCGAGCCCGACCCGCCGAAGGTGCTGATCCTGACCACCTTCGACCTCGACGAGTACGCCTTCTCGGGGCTCAAAGCGGGCGCGTCCGGCTTCATGCTCAAGGACGTGCCGCCGGGGGAGCTCCTGACCGCCATCCGCTCCGTGCACAGCGGAGACGCCGTCGTCGCCCCCTCGACGACCCGGCGTCTCCTCGACCGGTTCGCGCCGATGCTGCCCAGCGCCGGCAAGGAGCCGAAGCACAAGGAGCTGGAGCGGCTCACCGACCGTGAGCGCGAGGTCATGGTGCTGGTCGCGCAGGGGCTGTCCAACGGGGAGATCGCGGCCCGGCTGGTGCTGTCCGAGGCGACCGTCAAGACGCATGTGGGCCGCATCCTCACCAAGCTGGGGCTGCGGGACCGGGTCCAGGTGGTGGTCCTGGCTTACGAGACGGGGCTGGTGCGGGCCGGCGGACACGGCTGATCGCGGGTGCGCACGCCTCGGTAGGGTCGGCGCATGCTCCTGTGGATCAACGGTCCTTTCGGCGGCGGTAAGACACAGACCGCATACGAGATCCAGCGGCGGCTGCCCGGCAGTGTCGTCTGCGATCCCGAGCACGTCGGGTTCGGTCTGAACCGCACGCTGCCGCCCCAACTGCGCGGCGACTTCCAGGACTTGGTGGCTTGGCGGCGGGGTGTCGTCGAGGTGCTGGATCTCGCCCTCACCAAGCACGACGGCGTGGTGATCGCGCCCATGACGGTCACCGACTCCCGCTCCTTCGCGGAGACCGTCGGACGGCTGCGTGAACTCGGCCACGACGTACACCACTTCACCCTCCTCGCGCAGCGCGAGACCGTCCTGAAGCGCTTGCGGGAGCGCAACTTCGGACACCTCCTTGGGTACGTCGGCGGCAAGAACGTCTCTCTGCGCCGGGAGAGTTGGGCGGTACGGAAGCTCGATCACTGCCTGGAGCGGCTGCGCGAGCCGGAGTTCGCCGAGCAGCTGTGGACGGACCACTCGACGGTGCCGAAGACCGCGGACCGAATCGCCGTGCTCGCCGGACTGACGCTCAGGCCGAACACCGAAGGGGCGGTGCGGACGCGGCTCAGACAGGCGCGGATCGGGATCAGACACATCCGGTTCGACTGAGCCCTTGGGGCCGGCTCAGCGCAGGATGCCCTCCAGGAAGTCGCTGCCCAGCCGGGCCACCACGGATATGTCCAGCTGGTACTGGATGTACCGCCCGCGGCGGCGCGTAGTGATCAGGCCGGCCTTCTTCAGGACGCTCAGGTGGCGGGATATCTCCGGGGCCGTCATGCCGTGGATCTGCGCCAGCTCGCTCGTGGTGTAGGCAGTGCGGGCCAGATGGCGGCAGATGCGCATCCGGACGGGGTGGGACAGCGCCGTCATCCGCAGGGCGAGCTGCTCGACGGAGGACGAGGCCGAGAGTTCGGGGGAACCGACCGGATAGTGCAGCACGGGTTGCCAGTCGGGGCGGTACAGCACGGACAAGTGGGGCCGACCGAGGCTGGTCGGAATGAGGAGGAGGTTGCCGTCCTCCGTGGCCGTACGCGCCACGCTCAGTTTGTCGACCGTGATCACCCCGGCGGCCTCGTCGAGCGCGATCGCGGGGGACACCGCGGCCAGAGCCTCGGCCAGGCCCTTGTGGCGCAGCATGTCCGTCTTGTGGCGGGCGTCCGCCGTGAGCTGGTGGCGCAGCCGGGCCCAGGTCTCCGCGAAGAATGCCTCGTCGCAGTCCTCGAGGAACTGCCGCAGCCAGGCCCGGATCCTGGGCGGGTCGGCCAGCAGCAGTTCGCTGAACCGCTGCTGTTGCGGTCCCCGAGCGGCGGCCAGCTCCAGAGCACGGCGGCGCAGCCCGGCGTCGGCGAGCACGCCGTAGGGCATCGCGCACGTGAACTCCATGGCCGCATCCACGAACTGCTCGTCCGTCAGCTTGTCGAGCAGGTCCAGTTCCTCTGCGAGCGTCGCGCCGGGGAGCGTGGCCCCGCCGGGGATTCCGGCGTACGGCAGGAACACGTCCGAGAACGTCGTCCGCCAAAGGAAGTCGGCCTCGCACATCCGGTCGGCCAGATGCGGGTCGAGCCGGGCGGTCACGGCGGTCACCCACCCCTGAAGGCCGGGATGGTGCCCGGGCTCGGACAGCGCGTGCAGCGCCATGCCGAGCTCGGCCACGGGCGAAGGGACGACGGCGACCCTTTCCGGCCGCAGCCCCGCGATGTCGATGGTCACGCTCATGCCCTCATGGTGCACGCCGCCACTGACAACGCGACCTCGGATTGACGGCGGTCGTCAATCGACGCGACTTCCCGGCCGCGGCATCGCAACCTGGGACTCCCGGGGCAGCCGCGGAGCCCGATTTCTACGTCCCGAGAAGGCGATCCGCCATGAGCATCACCCAGCAGTACCTCCTCGACACCTACCGCGCCCGGCAGCTGGGCGAGCCCGCCCCGCCCGCGCCCGGCGCGCACGACTGGCAGGTCGTGCGCGAGCTGCGCGACCACCGGCAGTTCAGCGCGGTCGTCGCGGGCCGCCCGGCCCACGGGCGGCTACGGCCGGCCCTGGCCCGGTGGCTGCGCCCGCGCCCGCGTTCTACTTGCTGACCTCCTCGCTGACCTTCTCGGCGTTGCCGACCACCTCGGTCAGCCGGGCGACGAAGTCCGCGACCGCCGACGTCACCTCCTCGGCCGTCCACTCCAGGCCCGCGGCTCGTACGTCGATCTCCGTGACGGCGAGCCCCGGGCCGGGGGTGGCCCAGGGCCGGGCGAACAGCAAGGTCCCGGTCTCCTCGGCGTGCCGGACCGCGGCCTCGGCGACGGCATCTGCGTCGTACGGCAGCCAGACCTGGAACTCGTTGGTGTGCGGTTCCTCGGGGTGGATGCGCGCCCAGGGCACTCCGGCGGCCGCGAACCCCTCGTGCAGCGCTGCGGCCACCACGCGCGCGTGCCGCACGTATGCGGGGAGCCGGGGCAGCTCCCGCTCCAAGCCGGCGAGCGCCGACAGCACGGTCGGGAACTGCTGGAAGACCGTGCCGCCGTACCGGTGCCGCCAGGCCTTGGCCTCCTCCACCAGCGTCCTGGGGCCGGCGAGGGCGGCCCCGCCGAAGCCGTCCAGGGACTTGTAGAACGACACGTAGACGCTGTCCGCCAGGCCCGCGATCTCGTCCAGGGGGCGGCCGAAGTGGATGGTGGTCTCCCACAGGCGCGCGCCGTCGAAGTGCACCACCGCATCGCGCTCCCGCGCCGCCTCCACGACCTCGGTGAGCTCCTCCCAGGAAGGCAGCACGAAACCGGCTTCCCTGAGGGGCAGTTCGAGCATCAGCGCACCGAAGGGCTCCTCGAAGTCGCGTACCTCGGCGGCGGTCGGCAGTCGGGGCTCGCTCGTCACCCGGACCGGACGCAGGCCGCTGACCTCGCTGAACGCATTGCGCTCGTGCACTTCGGGGTGGGCGAAGGCGTGCAGGGCGACGACGGGGCTGCCGGTACGGCCCGCCCAGCAGCGCAGGGCCACCTGCTGTGCCATCGTGCCGGTCGGGAAGAACGCGGCGGCCTCCATGCCGAGCAGACCGGCGACCTTCTCCTCCAGGGCCTCGACGACGCCGTTGCCGTACATGTCCACCGTCTGATCCAGGTCGTACACCTCGTCGGCGGCCTCCAGCACCGCCAGGCGCTCCCGGAGGGTGCTGAGCACACTGGTGCGCGCGAGGACTCTCTCCGCGCCGCGGTAGGCGCTGACGCGCCGCTCCCGGTTTCGCTTGCGCCGCTCGTCGTCCGACTCCGGTTCGCCCGGTCGCGTGCCCTGTTCCGGCGTATCGCTCATGCGACGGATCATGCCGGTCGGCGATTCGGGAGGGCACCCGCTTTTCCACAGTCGACCCCACCCGACGTGTGGCCGCCCACAGCCTGTGGACAACCGGACGCCCCTGCAACCGATCGCGTTAACATGACGAGAAATCGTCCGGTACCCAGAGCGGACTGGAACGGGAAGGCCTCCGTCGAGTGAGTACAGTCCAACAGCCAGACCCCAAGGACCGCCCCGCGCGGCTCAGCGTCGGCGTTGTCGGCGCCGGTCGAGTGGGCCCTGCGCTGGCCGCGTCCCTCCAGCTCGCCGGCCACCGCCCGGTCGCCGTCTCCGGGGTCTCCGAAGCCTCCAGAAGGCGGGCCTCGCTGCTGCTCCCCGACGTGCCGCTGATGCCGCCCGCCGAGGTTCTCGAGCGCGCCGACCTGGTCCTGCTCACCGTCCCGGACGACGCCCTGCCCGCGCTCGTGGAGGGCCTCGCCGAGACCGGCGCCGTACGGCCGGGGCAGCTGCTGGTGCACACCTCCGGGCGGTACGGCGCGAACGTCCTGAACCCCGCCCTGCGCGCCGGCGCGCTGCCGCTGGCCCTGCACCCCGCGATGACCTTCACCGGCACTCCTGTGGACGTCCAGCGCCTCGCGGGATGCTCCTTCGGCGTGACCGCGCCCGACCAGCTGCGGCTGGCCGCCGAGGCCCTCGTGATCGAGATGGGCGGCGAGCCCGAGTGGATCGCCGAGGAGAACCGCCCGCTCTACCACGCGGCTCTCGCGCTCGGCGCCAACCACCTGGTCACGCTGGTCGCCCAGTCCATGGAGCTGCTGCGCACGGCCGGCGTCGACGCCCCCGACCGGATGCTCGGCCCGCTGCTCGGAGCCGCCCTCGACAATGCCCTGCGCTCCGGCGACGCGGCCCTCACCGGCCCCGTCGCGCGCGGGGATGCGGGCACCGTCGCCGCGCACGTCACCGAGCTGCGCAGGCACGCCCCTCAGACCGTCGCGGGCTATCTGGCGATGGCCCGCGCGACCGCCGACCGGGCACTCGCCCACGGTCTGCTGAAGCCGGAGCTCGCCGAGGACCTCCTGGGGGTCCTCGCCAATGGGACCGACGGGACCGAAGGGGACGCCCGATGACCACCGCCCTGCTGCGCACCTCCGGTGAGCTGCACTCACGCGCGCGTGCGGGCCGCCGCGCCGTGGTGATGACCATGGGCGCCCTGCACGAGGGCCACGCCACCCTGGTCCGTGCCGCGCGCGAGATCGCCGGCCCGGACGGCGAGGTCGTCGTCACCGTCTTCGTCAACCCGCTTCAGTTCGGCAAGGGCGAGGACCTCGACCGCTACCCGCGCACCCTCGAAGCCGACGTCAAGATCGCCGAACAGTCGGGCGCGGACGCCGTGTTCGCCCCGTCCGTGGACGAGGTCTACCCGGGCGGCGAACCGCAGGTCCGCATCAGCGCGGGCCCCATGGGCGAAGGCCTCGAAGGCGCCTCCCGCCCGGGCCACTTCGACGGCATGCTCACCGTCGTCGCCAAGCTGCTGCATCTCACCCGCCCCGACATCGCCCTGTACGGCCAGAAGGACGCCCAGCAACTCGCCCTGATCCGGCGCATGGTGCGGGACCTGAACTTCGGCGTCGAGATCGTCGGCGTACCGACCGTGCGCGAGGACGACGGTCTGGCCCTGTCCAGCCGCAACCGCTATCTGTCGCCCCAGGAGCGGCGCACGGCCCTCGCGCTGTCCCAGGCGCTCTTCGCGGGCCTCGACCGGCACGCGGCGCAGGAGGCGCTGCGGGCGCGGGCGCGTGAAGTGCCCGCCACGCGCGCGCGTGCCGAGGCGCTCAGCGCCATAGGGGAGTCCCGCGCGGCGGCCGACGCGCACGCCGTCGCCAAGGCCGTTCCGGGCGCCCCGTCGGCCGTCCGCGCGGCCGCTCGTCTGGTCCTCGACGAGGCGGCACGTCTCAACCCGCCGCTCGAACTGGACTATCTGGCCCTCGTCGACCCGTCCGACTTCAGCGAGATCGAGGACGACTTCACCGGTGAGGCCGTCCTCGCCGTCGCCGCCCGGGTCGGGACGACCCGGCTGATCGACAACATCCCCCTCACGTTCGGAACCTTCGGAGCCGCCTCGTGACCAGCACCGGCATACGACTGCACACGCCCGCCCCTGGGTGGTCCATCGCGGCGGACGTGGTGGTCGTCGGGTCCGGCGTCGCCGGCCTGACCACGGCCCTGCGTTGCGAGGCGGCCGGCCTCACGACGGTCGTCGTCACCAAGGCCCGCCTCGACGACGGCTCCACCCGCTGGGCGCAGGGCGGCATCGCCGCGGCCCTGGGCGAGGGCGACACCCCCGAGCAGCATCTGGACGACACACTCGTCGCGGGCGCGGGCCTGTGCGACGAGGAAGCCGTCCGGATCCTCGTCACCGAGGGCCCGGACGCCGTACGGCGGCTCATCGAAACGGGCGCCCACTTCGACGAGTCCTCCGAGGGAGAGCTGGCGCTGACCCGCGAGGGCGGCCACCACCGGCGCCGTATCGCGCACGCCGGGGGCGACGCGACGGGCGCGGAGATCTCCCGCGCGCTTGTCGAGGCGGTACGCGCAGACAGGAGGGGCGAGCGCGAAGCGCTCTCGGGCAAGGGTGGTGGTGGGCGACGGGCGGGACTGCGCACCATCGAGAACGCGCTCGTCCTGGACCTGCTGACGGACCCGGACGGCCGTACCGCGGGCGTGACCCTGCACGTCATGGGCGAGGGCCAGCACGACGGTGTGGGCGCCGTGCACGCCCCCGCCGTCGTCCTCGCGACCGGCGGCATGGGCCAGGTGTTCTCCGCGACCACCAACCCGTCGGTGTCGACCGGCGACGGCGTGGCGCTCGCCCTGCGCGCCGGCGCGGAGGTCTCCGACCTCGAATTCGTGCAGTTTCACCCCACCGTGCTGTTCCTGGGCCCGGACGCGGAGGGCCAGCAGCCCCTCGTCTCCGAGGCGGTACGCGGCGAGGGCGCCCACCTGGTCGACGCCGACGGGGTGCGCTTCATGACCGGACAGCACGAGCTGGCCGAACTGGCGCCCCGGGACATCGTCGCCAAGGGCATCATGCGCCGTATGCAGGAGCAGGACGCCGAGCACATGTTCCTCGACGCCCGCCACTTCGGTGCCGACATGTGGGAGCACCGTTTCCCGACGATCCTCGCCGCCTGCCGCGCCCACGGCATCGACCCCGTCCACGAGCCCGTCCCGGTCGCCCCGGCCGCCCACTACGCCTCCGGCGGTGTCCGCACGGACTCCCAGGGCCGTACGACCGTCCCCGGCCTGTACGCGTGCGGCGAGGTCGCCTGCACCGGCGTGCACGGCGCGAACCGGCTCGCGTCCAACTCCCTCCTGGAGGGCCTGGTCTACGCCGAGCGCATCGCCGAGGACATCGCGGCGAGCCACGCCGGGAACGGCCTCCACGCGCGTGTGCCGCACCCGGTCCCGTACCCCGAGGTGCCCGCGCACCCCCTGCTGGAGCCCGAGGCGCGGTTCGCGATCCAGCGGATCATGACCGAGGGCGCCGGCGTCCTGCGTTCCGCCGAGTCCCTCGCCAAGGCGGCCGAACAGCTCCAGGGGCTGCACACCGACGCCCGCGACGCCCTGCACGAGAACGGCAAGACGGCCGAGCCCGGCGTCGACACCTGGGAGGCCACCAACCTCCTGTGCGTGGCCCGCGTTCTGGTCGCCGCCGCCCGGCAGCGCGAGGAGACCCGCGGCTGCCACTGGCGCGAGGACCACGCCGAGCGCGACGACACCGCATGGCGGCGCCACATCGTCGTACGGCTGAATCCGGACCGCACACTCGCCGTACACACCACCGATACCGCAGACTTCCCCCCGACCCGGCAGCACCATCCGGCGCAGCGTCCCCAGGAGCAGTGACAGCAGTGGATACCCCCGACCTTCCCCTCGCACAGGACGACGGCTGCGGCGACGGCTGCGCCTGCGGTGCGGACACCGGCGACGAGTACCTGGAGTGCGGGCTCGATCCCGCACTCGCCGAGCTCCTGGCCGAGGCCGGACTCGACCCCGTGGAGGTCGAGGACATCGCCACCGTGGCCATCCAGGAGGACCTCGACCACGGAGTGGACGTGACGACGGTCGCGACCATCCCCGAGGACGCCGTGGCCACCGCCGACTTCACCGCGCGCGAGGCGGGCGTCGTGGCGGGCCTCAGGGTCGCCGAGGCGGTGCTCTCCGTGGTCTGCGAGGACGAGTTCGCCGTCGAGCGGCACGTGGAGGACGGTGACCGGGTGGAGGCGGGCCAGAAGCTCCTGTCCGTCACCACGCGCACGCGCGACCTGCTCACGGCAGAGCGCAGCGCGCTCAACCTCCTGTGCCGCCTCTCCGGTATCGCGACCGCCACGCGCGCGTGGGCGGACGTTCTGGAGGGCACGAAGACGAAGGTCCGCGACACCCGCAAGACGACTCCGGGCCTGCGTTCGCTGGAGAAGTTCGCCGTGCGCTGCGGCGGCGGGATGAACCACCGGATGTCGCTGTCCGACGCGGCCCTGGTCAAGGACAACCATGTGGTCGCCGCGGGCGGGGTCGGGCAGGCCTTCAAGGCCGTACGGGAGGCCTTCCCGGACGTACCGATCGAGGTCGAGGTCGACACCCTGCACCAGCTGCGCGAGGTCGTGGACGCGGGCGCCGACCTGATCCTGCTGGACAACTTCACGCCGGGCGACTGCGAGGAGGCGGTGGCCGTCGTGCACGGCCGCGCCGCCCTGGAGGCGTCCGGACGCCTCACCCTGGAGAACGCGAAGGCGTACGCGGACACCGGCGTGGACTACCTGGCCGTCGGCGCCCTCACCCACTCCTCGCCGATCCTGGACATCGGCCTCGACCTCCGTGAGGCGGAGTAGCCATGCTCCTCACGATCGACGTCGGCAACACGCACACCGTCCTCGGCCTGTTCGACGGCGAGGACATCGTCGAGCACTGGCGGATCTCGACGGACGCGCGCCGTACGGCCGACGAACTGGCGGTACTGCTACAGGGTCTCATGGGCATGCATCCGCTCCTCGGAGAGGAGCTGGGCGACGGCATCGACGGGATCGCGATCTGCGCGACCGTGCCGAGCGTGCTGCACGAGCTGCGTGAGGTGACGCGGCGCTACTACGGCGACGTGCCTGCGGTGCTGGTCGAGCCCGGCGTCAAGACGGGGGTGCCGATCCTGACCGACAACCCCAAGGAGGTCGGCGCGGACCGGATCATCAACGCGGTGGCGGCGGTCGAGCTGTACGGCGGGCCCGCGATCGTCGTGGACTTCGGTACGGCGACGACGTTCGACGCGGTCAGCTCGCGCGGGGAGTACATCGGCGGGGTCATCGCGCCCGGCATCGAGATCTCCGTGGAGGCGCTCGGTGTCAGGGGCGCGCAGCTGCGGAAGATCGAGGTGGCGCGGCCGCGGAGCGTGATCGGCAAGAACACGGTCGAGGCGATGCAGTCGGGGATCATCTACGGGTTCGCGGGGCAGGTGGACGGTGTCGTGAACCGGATGGCCCGGGAGTTGGCCGAGGATCCGGATGAGGTGACGGTGATCGCGACGGGTGGGCTGGCGCCGATGGTGCTGGGCGAGTCCTCGGTGATCGACGAGCATGAGCCCTGGCTGACATTGATCGGCTTGCGGTTGGTCTACGAGCGCAATGTGTCCCGCATGTGACCCGCCCTCGCCGCCCATACCCGTCCGGTGAGGTTGCCTGATCTGTGTCGGGTCGCGTCCGGGCGGGTGGCTCTTGCGCCACACCGGGGGATATGACGGAATTTGTCTGATTAGCGCGTATCGTCACCTCATGCCCACGCCATACGGATTCCGCGGCGGCATGGCGTTCGGTGCGGAGGAGCTGCGTGTGCTCCGCCGCGCTCTCGCCCTCGCCCTTCAGCCCAGCCCGGTCTCGGCCGAGGATGTCCAGGACTGCCGTCGTCTCACCGAGTCCCTCGATGAGGCGGTGCGTGAGGGTGCCCGGTTGCGGGCCTTCCTGGTGGCCGACGTCGCCAGGTACCGCGCCGCCCTGCCCGGCACCGCCGCCGGCTATCTCACGCTGCTGGAGGAGGCGCTGCGCGCGGGGTACCGGCCGGACCCCGACGACCTCGCCGCGCTCCGGGCCCTGCGCGGCAACCCTGTCGCGGCAGCCCTCCTCGACCGCTGCCGGACGCTCGCCGAGCAGGACGTACGCGTGCGTGTCGCGCGCGCCACGGCCCGATCCGCCGCACCGAGTGCGGCCGCCTCCCACAGGCGCCTCACGGCCCTTCCCGGCGGTCTCGTCGGGGACGCCGGGGAGGAACCCGTGCGCAGGCCCGAGAAGAAGCCCGCGGAGAAGCCGGCCCCGAAGCCCGCCCCCGCCCCGGCCGCCCCGAGGCCCGCCCGCCCCATCCCCCCCCCGGGCGAAGTCTTCCCGCGCCGCAAACCCGCCTCGCCGCCGAACCCGTCGCGGCAGCTCGTCGCAGGTTGAGCGGCGGGCTTCGGCGTCGGCAACCGGGAAGCCCCAACCCCGCCCCGTCCCCTCCCCGCCCCGTGGCTACCCTGGTCGCATGGACTACGTCTCCGCGCTGCTGCCTCCGGCCGTCATGGCCGTGTTCTTCATCGGTGTGATCCGGGTGATCGTGAAGACCCAGGGCGGGGCCAACAAGACCAAGGAAGACGCGGCCGTCGACGCCGCCATCGCGCGCGTGGAGGGCGCCCGTCAGACCCCCTCCGGCACCGACGCCTGACGCCTGACGGGGTCGCTCCCGCGCTCACCGCGCACTTTCAAGCCGTACGCCCTTTTCGTTCCTGTTTGTTGGTCAATGTGCCCGTCCGGCACGCCAATGCGGAGATCTCCCACTATTGTCGAGTTGTGCCTCGCCCATTGGGAGAACTCGAAGACTCGGTCATGACGCGGGTGTGGAAGTGGAACCGCCCGGTGACCGTTCGAGAAGTCCTCGAAGATCTTCAGCAGGAACGGTCCATCGCCTACACCACGGTGATGACCGTTTTGGACAATCTCCATCAGAAGGGCTGGGTGCGCCGCGAGGCGGAAGGCCGGGCCTATCGATATGAGGCGGTCTCCACCCGAGCCGCCTACGCCGCCGCGCTGATGAACGAGGCCTGGTCCCAGAGCGACAACCCGGCGGCCGCTCTCGTCGCCTTCTTCGGCATGATGAGCGACGAACAGCGACAGTCGCTCCGGGACGCCGTACGGATCGTCCAAGGACCGGAAGAAACAGCCGAAGCCGCGCAAGCGGCCGGCACTCCCGATACCGCCGAAGCGGATACCCGAGGGGAGAACCCCGGCTCGGCGCCGGAGGCCCCCGGGCGATAGCGTCCGCTCATGTCAGTACAGCGCCCCGAAGTCGCCGCAAAAGCCATCATCGTCCGGCGGGCCCGCACCAGCGATGTCCCGGACGTGCGCCGTCTCCTCGACGCGTACGCCCGCGACCGGATCCTGCTCGACAAAGCCACGGTGACGCTTTACGAGGACATCCAGGAGTTCTGGGTCGCGGAACGGGGCGCCGGCTCAACTTCTGAGGTGGTCGGCTGCGGCGCTCTGCATGTGATGTGGGAAGACCTGGCCGAAGTGCGCACTCTCGCAGTGAAGCCCGGTCTGAAGGGTGCGGGTGTCGGGCATCAGTTGCTGGAGAAGTTGCTGCACACCGCGCGCTGGCTCGGTGTTCGACGCGTATTCTGCCTGACCTTCGAAGTGGACTTCTTCGTCAAGCACGGCTTCGTCGAGATCGGCGAGACACCTGTTGACACCGACGTCTACGCGGAGCTGCTGCGTTCCTATGACGAGGGTGTGGCGGAGTTCCTCGGTCTCGAACGAGTGAAACCGAACACCTTGGGCAACAGCCGGATGCTTCTGCATCTGTGATCGCCGAGAAGTTTTCAAGCTGACAGCACTGCCCAGGTTCCCTATGTCCGAAACGCGCATGTTTCCGGACCGGGGGTGACCAGTGGGTCTCTCCCAGGGGTTTGTGTTTTTCCAGCAAAAGCGGTTTGCTTTCCGACGTACTGCAGTACTGCATATAACAGGGGACGGCGAAACGGCGGACGCCGCAGACCCCAGCCCTCAAGTTATCGATGAAAGGAAATCCGGTGGCACAGAAGGTTCAGGTCCTTCTTGTCGACGACCTCGACGGCGGCGAGGCGGACGAGACCGTGACGTTCGCGCTGGACGGCAAGACATACGAGATCGATCTCACGACCGCCAATGCGGACAAGCTGCGCGGCCTTCTCGAGCCTTACGTGAAGGGTGGTCGTCGCACCGGAGGCCGTGCTTCGGGTGGGCGCGGAAAGGCGCGTGCCGCTTCCGGTGGCAGCCAGGACACCGCGCAGATCCGCGCCTGGGCGAAGGAGAACGGTTACGAGGTCAACGACCGCGGCCGTGTTCCCGCGACCATTCGCGAGGCGTACGAGAAGGCCAACGCCTGATCGCGAGGCCTTTGACAAGGCCTTATGGCAGGGCCAATGGCTGAGCGCACGCGCGCCACAGCCGCAATCGGTGACAACGCGTTGCCACCGTGTCCAGAAGGCGCACCAGATCGGGGGCGTCTCCACTGCCCCCCAGGGCCGACAGCGTCGGCAGCGAGACCTCGACCTCGCATCCCGGCTCGGGGGGCCGCAGCCACACGGCGGCCCCCCGGAGAGCGTCGGAGCGGACCGAAGGCGGCCGGGCTCCCGTGGAGCCACTCCCCGGAGGCAGGGGCGCGTCCATGAGGCCGCCCTCGCCGGTCGCCCTCAGATCGAGCGCCAGGGTGCCCCACTCCAGCCAGTCCAGCAGCCCAGGCAGCTCCTCAGTGCTGCCCGCGGCCACCAGCAGCCGCATCCGGTCGCCCTGTACGGCCACCGGAGAGCCCGGCGCCAGGTGGCGCAGCGCGGACCGGCCCGCCTCGGCCGGCATGTCCAGGACGTCGAAGCGCAGGCCCAGGGGAAGTCGTACGGGATTCCCGGGCACCGTCGCCCACCCCAGTTCGTTCTCGTACCACCGGCGGACCTGATCGCTCGGGTCGAGTGACCGTCGGGGGGAGGGGACCATGGAGATTGCGGGCGAAGTCGAACAGCCGGTGGCAACCATGCCAAGTGAAACTGCCGAAAAACCCTTCAAGTTACGCTGGGTGTTCTTGCGGACGCACAGAGTGCCGGAAAAGGGGGCGCGCGGGGGTGTGGTGTGGTGCAAGGTTGTTCGCCCGTAGCGGAGGGAACCGGTGCACGCGGCATGGACTGTCGGTCCGAGCGGGTAAGACATCCCTAGTGGGAGGGGGCGACACGCAGGACGGGCCGTCTCACGTTCGCCATCGGCGTACTGATGGTGAGGGTAACTGCCTGGCCTGCGGGAACATCATCTCGCACCATCGGGTTGGAGCAGATGTCGGCGTTCGGGGTCAGGAGGCCATCGACGGTGTCGGCAGTTGGAATGAGCGGTCCCCGCTTGCGGGACTAAGCTGCGGAAGGACAGGGAGGGGAAGTTCCCCCCACTGCCTGACCGCTCTGAGGAGCGATTAACGATGTTCGAGAGGTTCACCGACCGCGCGCGGCGGGTTGTCGTCCTGGCTCAGGAAGAAGCCCGGATGCTCAACCACAACTACATCGGCACCGAGCACATCCTCCTGGGCCTGATCCACGAGGGTGAGGGTGTCGCCGCCAAGGCCCTTGAGAGCCTCGGGATTTCGCTCGAGGCGGTCCGCCAGCAGGTGGAGGAGATCATCGGGCAGGGGCAGCAGGCCCCGTCCGGGCACATCCCCTTCACCCCCCGTGCCAAGAAGGTCCTGGAGCTGTCGCTCCGCGAGGCCCTTCAGCTGGGCCACAACTACATCGGCACGGAGCACATCCTGCTCGGCCTGATCCGTGAGGGCGAGGGCGTCGCCGCCCAGGTCCTGGTCAAGCTGGGCGCAGATCTCAACCGGGTGCGGCAGCAGGTCATCCAGCTGCTCTCCGGTTACCAGGGCAAGGAGACCGCCACCGCCGGCGGGCCTGCCGAGGGCACCCCCTCGACGTCCCTGGTCCTCGACCAGTTCGGCCGGAACCTCACCCAGGCCGCTCGTGAGTCCAAGCTCGACCCGGTCATCGGGCGCGAGAAGGAGATCGAGCGGGTCATGCAGGTGCTGTCCCGCCGTACGAAGAACAACCCGGTCCTGATCGGTGAGCCCGGCGTCGGCAAGACCGCCGTCGTCGAGGGGCTCGCCCAGGCCATCGTCAAGGGCGAGGTGCCCGAGACGCTGAAGGACAAGCACCTCTACACGCTTGACCTCGGCGCGCTGGTCGCCGGCTCCCGCTACCGCGGTGACTTCGAGGAGCGCCTGAAGAAGGTGCTCAAGGAGATCCGCACCCGCGGCGACATCATCCTGTTCATCGACGAGCTGCACACGCTGGTCGGTGCGGGTGCCGCCGAGGGCGCCATCGACGCGGCCTCCATCCTGAAGCCGATGCTGGCCCGCGGTGAGCTTCAGACCATCGGTGCCACCACGCTGGACGAGTACCGCAAGCACCTGGAGAAGGACGCGGCCCTCGAGCGCCGCTTCCAGCCGATCCAGGTCGCGGAGCCGTCCCTGCCGCACACGATCGAGATCCTCAAGGGTCTGCGTGACCGGTACGAGGCGCACCACCGTGTCTCGATCACCGACGAGGCGCTGGTCCAGGCCGCCACCCTGGCCGACCGGTACATCTCGGACCGCTTCCTTCCCGACAAGGCGATCGACCTGATCGACGAGGCGGGCTCCCGGATGCGCATCCGCCGGATGACCGCTCCGCCGGACCTGCGCGAGTTCGACGAGAAGATCGCCGGTGTCCGCCGGGACAAGGAGTCCGCGATCGACTCGCAGGACTTCGAGAAGGCCGCGTCCCTGCGCGACAAGGAGAAGCAGCTCCTGGCCGCGAAGGCGAAGCGCGAGAAGGAGTGGAAGGCCGGCGACATGGACGTCGTCGCCGAGGTCGACGGCGAGCTGATCGCCGAGGTCCTCGCGACCGCCACCGGCATCCCGGTCTTCAAGCTGACCGAGGAGGAGTCCTCGCGTCTGCTGCGCATGGAGGACGAGCTCCACAAGCGGGTCATCGGCCAGGTCGACGCCGTCAAGGCGCTGTCGAAGGCGATCCGTCGTACGCGTGCGGGTCTGAAGGACCCCAAGCGTCCGGGTGGTTCGTTCATCTTCGCGGGCCCGTCCGGTGTCGGTAAGACCGAACTCTCCAAGGCTCTGGCCGAGTTCCTCTTCGGTGACGAGGACGCGCTGATCTCCCTCGACATGTCGGAGTTCAGCGAGAAGCACACGGTGTCGCGTCTGTTCGGTTCGCCCCCCGGATACGTGGGCTACGAAGAGGGCGGCCAGCTGACCGAGAAGGTCCGCCGCAAGCCGTTCTCGGTGGTCCTGTTCGACGAGGTCGAGAAGGCTCACCCGGACATCTTCAACAGCCTTCTCCAGATCCTGGAGGACGGTCGCCTGACCGACTCCCAGGGCCGGGTCGTGGACTTCAAGAACACGGTCATCATCATGACGACCAACCTCGGTACCCGGGACATCTCCAAGGGCTTCAACCTGGGCTTCGCGGCCTCGGGTGACAAGAAGACCAACTACGAGCGCATGAAGAACAAGGTCTCGGACGAGCTCAAGCAGCACTTCCGTCCCGAGTTCCTCAACCGCGTCGACGACGTGGTCGTCTTCCCGCAGCTGACCCAGGACGACATCCTCAAGATCGTCGACCTGATGATCGGCAAGGTCGACGAGCGCCTCAAGGACCGGGACATGGGCATCGAGCTCTCCCAGTCCGCCAAGGAGCTGCTGTCCACCAAGGGGTACGACCAGGTGCTGGGTGCGCGTCCGCTGCGTCGCACCATCCAGCGCGAGATCGAGGACACGCTCTCCGAGAAGATCCTCTTCGGCGAGCTGCGCCCCGGTCACATCGTGGTCGTGGACACCGAGGGCGAGGGTGAGACCAAGACCTTCACCTTCCGCGGCGAGGAGAAGTCGGCGCTGCCGGACGTCCCGCCGATCGAGCAGGCGGCCGGTGGGGCTGGGCCCAACCTGAGCAAGGAGGCGTAAGCCTCTCAGCGCCTCGTACCGAAGGGGCCGGTGCCGTGCAGGCACCGGCCCCTTCGTGGTGCCCGGGCTCGTTCGCGGTGTTCAGGCCAGCGCCACCGTCACATGCGGCATGCTCGCCCGGAGCCGGGCAAGCCCCGGGTCGTCCGCGTTCAGCCGATGTCCCCGGGCACACACCAGGTTGAGCGTGCCGAGCGAGGGGAAGACGGCCGCCAGTACATCGACATCCCGAAGTTCCGTCAGCTGCCACAGATGCAGCGACCGTACCCGGGGCATGGCGCCGAACTGCCGGAGCTCCGCGAAGGACCGTACGGTCGTGTCGACCTCCCGGATCCGCCCGGAATCGCGGACGAACTCCCAGAACTCGGCGGGGTTCAGCGGCAGGGGCAGCACGACGGAGGTGAGCGCACCCCAAGCGTCGAGCCCCCGCGTGTCCACCAGCCGCTGCGCGGTCAGCGCCAGCCGCTCGACACCCTGATGCACGGGCAGGGACGCCACCGAGGTGAGGTGGGGAGTGGACAGGGTCAGGGAGGTGAGCGCGGGAATCTCCGCCAGCTTTCCCAGGTCCTCGGGCTGTAGCGGCACGCGCAGGGACAGATGGGTGAGCGCGGGCAGCTCGGCGACGGCCGAGATGTCCCTCAGGGCCGAGGCGTGCTCGGTCGCGCTGAGCTGATGCAGGTGCCGGCCGTGCGGAGGCAGGAAGTCCAGGTCCGCCAGGGCGGGCAGCCGTTCCAGGCGCAGCTGGCGCAGGGGTGGCAGCCGGGCGGCGGCGAGTTCGGGGGAGGTGAAGGGGCCGCTCAGGGCGAGTCGCCCGCCCGTCGGCAGCCCGTGTACCAGGTCCAGCTGCTCCCGGGTGTTCACCGGTAGCGTGCGGCTGGCCGGTATCCGGCTGAGTACCGAGCGGGCGTACTCGGCGGCGGGGAAGTTGTTCCACGCCTGCATCAGCCGCATCTGCACGATGCTCGGCAGCCCCGGAGTGCTCACGAGCCGTCGTGCGTACGGGATGGCCTGCGCACCGCCGACTCTGCCGACCAGGTCGGCGACCGCCCGCCCGCGTGCCGGACCCAGCTCCTCGGGATCGGGCAGGAACTGAAGGACGTACGGCCCGAGCCGTGCGACCTGCGAGACGTCGTCCGGGGTGAGGGACCTCATGAGGTCGGCGATCCGTGCGCGTACCCGCTCCTGAAGGCCGGGGGCGAGCCATGCCGCGTGCTGGGCGCACAGGGCGGTCAGGATGGACAGTTGCGTCCGCAGCGGCTTGCCGAGGCCGGGAGCGTCAGCGCGGGCGAGGAGTCCCGACAGCAGAGTGCCGATCGTCTCCCCTTGGCAGTGCCCGGCCGCGAGCAGGATCACGTCCTGCCACAGCCCGTCGTCGGCGTTGCGGACGAGTTCCCCCAGCGAGCTTCGCTCCACGAGATGCTTGGCGGCGAGGAAGTCCTGGAAGGTGCGGTGGATGAACTGGTAGGAGTCGTCCCCGCGTTCCTGGAGCAGGCCCGAGCGGTTGAGCAGGTGCGTGAGGATCGCCTCGGGGGTGCCCAGGCCGCGGGCCCGTTCCATGCCGGCCAGCGCCTCGGCCAGCTGCGGACGGGCCTCGTCGCGGCTGAACTCGGACTGGCCGCAGCGCACCAGCCAGACCGCGATGCGCTGAAGGATCTGGTTGTGCTCCTCGACGGTCATGGCGATGCCGTCCGGGGCGTCCAGCCGGCGCAGCCGGTCGCGGTGGCCGAGGAGCATCTCCAGGGCCGCCTGGTAGAGCCTGAACCGGGTCTCCGGCAGGAATCCCTGATGGCGGCGGTGCAGCGCGCAGATCACCGCGCACAGCAGCGGGGTGCGCGCCAGGTCGCTGAGCGCGGGGTTGTGCCGGAACTGCTGGGACAGGTCCTGTTCCAGTTCCGTGAGCAGTTCGTCGTCGTCCTCCAGCCGGGCCGCGCGATGCCAGGAGGAGATGAACGTCTGGATGTCCTCGTTCCGCATCGGCAGCAGGCGCAGCTCCTCGAAACGCTCCTCCTCCAGCCAGTCGGGCTCGACGGCCAGGGGGCGCACGGTCGCCACACATCGCGTGCGGGGATAGCGCGCGAGCAGCGCGCACAGCCAGCGGTGCGCCTCCTCCCGGTCGGTCTGCGGGACCTCGTCGAGGCCGTCCACCAGCAGCAGCGCGCGCCCCGCCTCCAGCACCCGGCCCGACCAGCCGTCGGGTGGCTGGTCGACCACCAGCCGCGCGGCGTGCGGAAGCCCGGCGGGCGAGGGGAAGGCGCCGTCCTGGGAGTGCAGGGTGCGCAGCGGGACGACGAACGGGACCAGGCCGTTGAGCCCGGCCAGGGTGGGGCCCAGGGTGCCGGCCGCGGTGTGCGCGGCCAGCCACCACACCAGGGTGGTCTTGCCGGCGCCCGCCTCGCCGCGCAGCAGCACGCGGGGACGGACGGACAGCAGGGTGTCGATGCGCTGCGGGGTGCGCCCGGTCGTGGAGAAGGGCTGCCGCGTCGTCGCCGTGTCCAGGTTCCGCGCCGCGGTCTCGGAGACACGGGGTACCGCCTCAAGGCTCAGATAGGCGGTGTTCAGATCCCACTCGGTCTCGCGGCGCGTGAGGTCGTCCAGACCGAAGATCCGCATCCTGCGGAACGCGATCTGCACGGCACGCGCGTAGTCGCGCTCGTATGCGCTGTCCTGCGGATGGTGCCGGGTGATCGGCTCGGTGTCCGGGATGTCGTACGGCAATCCCCTCAGGGCGCCTATCGGGACGCCCTCGGCGCGTAAGTGGCCCCGGCCGCGCGGGATCGAGGTCACGATGCCCAGGAGGACGTCGCCCGCGAAGACCGGCGCGCCGGAAAGCCCGGCCAGTGGGCTGGCCCGGTCCGTGAGTGACTCGGTCGCCGGGGCACGGTCGAACGAGAAGGTGAGCACGGAGCGCGGGTGGGCCGCGGCGGGCAGGACCTGGCCGGTGAACTGGTCCGTCGCGAGGAAGCGCCCGGCGTGCCGCTGGATGTCCGGGTAACCGATGATCTCGCAGTCCGGCAGCGCCTGTTCCGCGGCGAGATGGCCGACCCGGACGTGGGTGGAGCAGGGCAGTTCATCGGCGGTGTGCAGCAGGGCGGCGTCCTGCTCGGCGTCGGACCAGACGACCTGGGCGGCGGTGCGGCCGGTGCGCCGGGGCAGGGCGACCTCCGGCGTGGTGGTGTCGCCGAGGACGTGGGCGGAGGTCAGCACGAGCTGTCCGTTGAGCGCGACCCCGCTGCCCTGCCGGTCGCCGAGCACCACGACGGCGCGGCTCGCGGGGGAGTCTCCGGGGGTCATCGGGCGGGCGGCGCGGGGACGGGGACCGGGGCGGTGTTGCCGAGGCCCGCGCTGCTTACCCGGTCGTCGTCGCCGAAGCCCGCCGTGCTGCCGCGGTCGTCGTTGCCGACCTGCCAAGGCGTGTCCGTCCGGGAGTCGCGTGGGGTGAGGGTGAAGGCGATGCGGTGCGTACGGCCCGTACTGCGGGCGGTGTCGGCGCCCGCCTCCGCCACCCAGGCCCGGACCTTGCCGCTTCCCTTGGTCTCCTTGCGCAGCTCCACGGTGAACTCCATGTCGATGGGGCCCACTTCGAAGGAGACCGGCTGGCCTGTGGCGCGGGTGGTTGCCTCGATGAGCTGGTCGCGAACTGAGGCGATGGCGTCGGCGAGATCGATGCCGTCGATGGCGTGACCGTCCATGTGTCCCCCGTGGAGTGCGCGTCTGTGCACCTGGCAGTCTTTGTAACTACCATGATTTTACTGTGCTTTGGCGCGTCACACGGTGCTTCGTCACCAACTGGGTCACCTGACGAAGGGGCCGGCGCGCACAAAGGCGCCGGCCCCTGAAACGGCGGTCCTACGACAGCTGGCCGTCGTAGTCCGGCAGCTTGTACGTCTTCTCGGCGTGGCCGCCGGAGAGGTCGGTGGCGCTGTTGCCGATGTTGGCGATGATCGTGTAGCCCTTGGACTCGATGTCGACGCGCTGGGCGGTCTTGTAGGCGGCGACGTCCTTGAAGAGGTCGATGAAGCTGCGGACGTAGAGACCGGAGACGTCGTAGCCCTCGTGCTTGAGGTTGTACTCGGTGGGGGCGTAGATGATGCCCGGCCGGGCGGTCACGAAGAAGAGGTCGACGCCGTGCTCCTGGGCGTACTCGGCGACCTCGAGGACCGGCTGGTTGGCCGGCTGCGGGTAGCTGAAGCCGAAGTCCGTCTCCAGGGTGGTGTTGTCGATGTCGAAGACGATCGCCTGCTTCTCGCCCGGCTTGGTGTTGGCGATGCGCTGCTGCACGTACGGCATTGCCTGGTCCATCACCGCCTGGCAGTCGTTCTGCCAGGTGTCGTAGTCGACGTCCTCGGCGGCTGCGGCGGTGGCGGCCGTGGAGGTGCTCGTGGTGGTCGCGGCCTGGGCGCCGGCGGGGACGGCCATCGCGGTGACGGCGATGGTGGTGACGGCGGTCATGCCTATGCGGCGCGTCCAGGTGCCTCTGGTCATGGGGGTGGGGGTCCTCTCACGTCACACGTGCGCTGCCGGTTGTCGGAGGCATGCTCGTGGGTGGCAGTGGCCTGGGGGGAACCGGAAGGTTACTGGACGGTAGCTCTCGTCGAGAGGCGCGTCACACCGCAGGGTGCGCACTCGCGACGACAGCCGCGGGGTGCGTCCTTCTGCGGCGTAGCCCCGGTCACATTTCGAGGGCTCCTGAGCCTGTCGCCCGGTGACAAGCCGCACAGGCGATTTGTCCGTTACTAGGGCGGATAGTGGCAAGTCATGATCGGGCAAAACGGATGTTTAGTGCCGAACCGGCCTGCGAGTTTTGCCCTCTTGGGTGGATTTATTCCTGATGGGGGCTCTGTCAAGAACCGGGAAGTTTTGTACTGAAGTACTAGATTCCGTCGTAGATCAGGGGTTTGGGGGTCTCTGGGCGATGGGGGTACCAAGGGGTGGTCCATCCGGCGGCTGCCTGTGCGCCGGGTGGTTTTCTGTCCCCGTCCCCCGTGAGGTTCTGATGTTCAAGCGCGTCTCCGCTCGCTCTTCCCGTACGTCCCTGCTCCGCACCCGTGGGGCCGTCATGGCTGCCGCCGTGGGTGCCTCGGTCGTGCTGGGGGCAGGAGTCGCGACCGCCGCGCAGGGCACTGTCGCTGCCAAGTCGGCCGCGCCCACCGTCGCCGCGAAGAAGGCCGCTTCCTGGGTCGACCCGGTGAAGAAGTACACGCTCTCCGCGAGCTTCGCCCAGGCCGGCGGCATGTGGCAGTCCACGCACTCCGGGCAGGACTTCGCCGTGCCGAGCGGCACCAAGGTCCTGGCCGCGCACGGCGGCACCGTCGTCAAGGCCGGCTCCAACGGCGCCGGTGACGGCCCCGCGTACGGCAACGCCATCGTCATCAAGCACGGCAACGGCAGCTACTCCCAGTACGCCCACCTGTCGAAGATCAACGTGAAGGTCGGCCAGGTCGTCAAGACCGGCCAGCGGATAGCCCTGTCCGGCAACACCGGTAACTCCAGCGGCCCGCACCTGCACTTCGAGATCCGTACGACCGCGAACTACGGCTCCGCCATCGACCCGGTCGCCTTCCTGCGCACCAAGGGCGTGACCGTCTGAGACGGAGCTACGACTTCCGGGTGCCGGTGTGCGCCTGGGTCACCAGATCGATCGCGACCTCGAGGACGGCCTTGCGCTTGTCCTCGGGGTCGCCTTCGAGTTCCCGCAGGACGAACATCCCGGCGTGCATCGTGAACAGCGCGCTGATGCAGCGGACCTGGTCGACCAGCTCGGCGTCCGGGTCTATGACGATGTCGCGCATGCCCATCATGCGGCTCTTGAACATCTCGCCGATGCTCAGTTCCCGCACGGTCGCCTGGTTCTCCTGCATGAACTGGAACAGCGGCGACGCCTCGGACAGCGCCTGGCTGTAGCGCCGTACGATCTCCTGCTTCGTCTCCAGCGTGTGCGGCTGCTGCCTGCCCCACTCGATCAGGTCCTCGATCGGCTTCGTCAGGTCCTCGAAGAGGCTGACGATGATCTCTTCCTTGGTCTTGAAGTGGTAGTAGAGCGCCGCTTTCGTGACGCCGAGGCGCTCGGCGATCTCTCGTAGCGAGGTCTTCTCGTAGCCCTGCTCGGCGAAGAGTTCGAGGGCCACGTCCTGGATGCGCTGGCGGGTGTCCCCGCGGCGCCGCTGCTTGGTGCCGTCCATGGTGCCGCCCATCCTCGTACTCTTCGGCTTTCCAGAAAACTTACTTGACGCCCGGCTAGTTACGCATTTACCTTCCCAGTGTAGACAACTAGCCGGGCGGCAAGTAAGTAGCTGAGCTGGGGGAGTGGGAAAGATGGCAGGGGCAGGGACGGAGACGGCGGCGAAGCAGCCAAAGAGTGTGCGGGTCGTGCTGCTCGCACTGATGATCACCATGATGCTCGCGATGCTCGACAACATGATCGTGGGCACGGCGATGCCGACGATCGTCGGAGAGCTGGGCGGGCTCGAGCACCTCTCGTGGGTCGTGACCGCGTACACGCTGGCGACCGCCGCCTCCACCCCGCTGTGGGGCAAGCTCGGCGACATGTACGGGCGCAAGGGCGTCTTCATGAGCTCGATCGTGCTCTTCCTGATCGGGTCGGCGCTGAGTGGCATGGCCCAGGACATGGGGCAGCTGATCGGCTTCCGGGCCGTCCAGGGCCTTGGCGCCGGTGGGCTCATGGTCGGCGTCATGGCGATCATCGGTGACCTCATCCCGCCCCGCGAGCGGGGCAAGTACCAGGGCATGATGGCCGGCGTCATGGCGCTCGCGATGATCGGCGGACCGCTGGTCGGCGGCACCATCACGGACAACTGGGGCTGGCGCTGGTCCTTCTACATCAACCTGCCGCTGGGCATCGTCGCGCTGCTCGCCATCAGCGCCGTACTGCACCTGCCGAAGAAGCGGGCGCAGGCGCGCATCGACTATCTGGGCGCCGGACTGCTGACCGTCGGCATCACGGCGATCGTGCTGGTCACCACCTGGGGCGGCACGGAGTACGCCTGGACGTCCGCGATGATCATGGAGCTGATCGGCATCGGTGTGGCCGCGCTCGTCGGGTTCGTGTTCTGGCAGACCAAGGCCGCCGAGCCGGTCGTGCCGCTGCACATCTTCCGCAGCCGCAACTTCACGCTGATGTCGGTCATCGGCTTCATCGTCGGGTTCGTGATGTTCGGCGCCACCCTGTTCCTGCCGCTGTACCAGCAGTCCGTGCAGGGCGCGTCCGCGACCAACTCCGGGCTGCTGCTCCTGCCGATGCTCGGCGCGATGCTGGTGACGTCGATGATCGCGGGTCGGGTGACCACCAACACCGGGCGGTACAAGGTCTTCCCGGTCGTCGGCAGCGCGCTGATGGTCGTCGGGTTGTATCTGCTGTCGGCGATGGACACGGACACCAGCCGGCTCACGTCCGGTGTGTACATGGCCGTGGTCGGTCTCGGCATGGGCTGCCTGATGCAGATCACCATGCTGGTCGCGCAGAACAGCGTGGAGATGAAGGACATGGGCGTCGCGTCCTCGTCCACCACCCTCTTCCGCACCCTCGGCTCCTCCTTCGGCGTCGCGATCATGGGTGCGCTGTTCAACCACCGGGTGCAGGACGTCATGGCCGAGCGGGCCGGCGCGCTGGGCTCGAAGGTGACCGAGCAGTCCGCCCAGCTGGACGCGGCGAGCCTGGCGAAGCTGCCGGACGCGGCGCGGGAGGCGTACCAGCACGCGGTGTCGGAGGGCACTCACTCGGCGTTCCTGCTGGGAGCCGTGGTCGCCGTGGTCGCGCTGGTCGCGGCGGTGTTCGTCAAGGAGGTGCCGCTGAAGGGGGCGGGGCCGAAGGAAGACGCCGACGGCGACGGCACGGCGCCGAAGGTGCAGGTGGCCGAGACGGTCTGAACGGGCGGGGAGCGAACGGCCTCCGGGGTCCACACCCCGGGGGCCGTTGTCAGTGCCGCGTGCCACCATCGGGCCATGGACAAGATGCGGCCGCTGCGCCTGGCCAAGGACGCCATGGACCGCGACTGGGCCGAGCCCTCCCTCGACCTGGACGCGGTGGCCGCCCATGCCGGGTACTCCCGCTATCACTTCATACGGGCCTTCAAGGCGGCGTACGGCGAGACGCCCGGCCAGTATCTGTCGCATCGGCGCATCGAGCGGGCCGAGGATCTGCTGCGCACCGCGAACCTGACGGTCACGGAGATCTGCAACCTCGTCGGCTTCAGCAGTCTGGGCACGTTCTCGACCCGGTTCAAGGCGTTGACCGGCCTGACCCCCAGCGAGTACCGGGCGAAGCACGTGGGGCGCGGCACCGCCCTCATACCGGGGTGCTACGTCATGCACTGGGCCGGCGGCTACAGATCGGCTCCCGCCGGATCACAGCGCAATTCTGGAGAAGCGGACTGACTTCGCCGCCGCCTACGGTGACATGGCAAGCACGAACGGCAGCCGACAGGAGCACGCCATGATCAAGGGCCTCGCCATCTCGACCGTCTGGGTCCTCGACCAGGACCGCGCCAGGGAGTTCTACACCGAGAAGCTGGGCCTCGAGGTCCGAACGGACATGGTGATGGGCGAGGGCGGCATGCGCTGGCTCACCGTCGGCTCCCCGAACCAGCCCGACTTCGAGCTCACGCTGATGGTGCCGGACGGGCCGGGGATGGACCCCGAGTCCGCCGAGATGATCAGGACGCTGGTGGCCAAGGGGGTGCTGGGCGCGGGGGTGCTGACCACCGACGACATCCAGGGTGACTACCAGAAGCTCAAGGACCGCGGCGTGGAGTTCCTCCAGGAGCCGCAGGAGCGCCCGTACGGCACGGAGGCGCTGTTCCGCGACGACTCCGGGAACTGGTTCTCCTTCACACAGCCCCGCGCGGGCGGACTCGACACGGACAAGGACTGGGCCTGCTGAGCCGGAGCCCTACGGCATCATCGGATAGCTCCCCGTGGCCGTCGGCGCGTGCTCCGGCAACCACAGCACAGCCACTGCACCCTCCGCAGGGACATGCTCCGGCGCGCCCGCCGGGCGGACATTGCGGAAGGTCAGGCGGGCGCCCATCACACGGGCCTGACCGGCGGCGATGGTCAGACCGAGGCCGTGGCCGCGGCCGGCGCGGTCGCTGCTGCCCGTGCGGAAGCGGCTCGGCCCCTCGGCGAGGAGCTTCTCGGGGAAGCCGGGGCCATGGTCGCGGACCCGGACGACCCGCCCCTCGACGGTGACCTCGATGGGCGGCTTGCCGTGCCGGGCGGCGTTGGCGAGCAGGTTGAACAGCACGCGCTCCAAGCGCCGGGGGTCGGTGGTGACCTCCGACTCGTGGACCACGCGCACCTCGACGTCCGGGTCCTTCGCCGCCACCCGTCGGGTGACGAACTCGCCCAGCATGATGTCCTGGAGCTCGGCCCGCTCCGAGGCACCGTCGAGCCGGGCCACCTCCAGGACGTCCTCCACCAGGGTGCGCATGGCCTTCGCCCGGTCGAGGACCAGCTCGGTCGGCCGGCCCGGCGGCAGCAGTTCGGCCGCCGTCAGCAGCCCCGTCACCGGCGTGCGCAGCTCGTGCGCGATGTCGGCGGTGACCCGGCGCTCGGCATCGAGCCGTTTCTGTAGTGCGTCCGTCATGGCGTCCACCGCGCGGGCCAGGTCGTCGGTCTCGTCCCGTACGACACCGCCGATGGCGTCCCGCACCCGTACGTCCGTCTCGCCCTTGGCGACCTGGTTCGCCGCGGCCGCCGCCTTGCGCAGCCTGCGCGACAGCTGCCCGCCGATGAGCACACCGAGCGCGCTGCCGCCGAGGACGACCGCGATCGAGCCGATGACAAGGGCCTGGTCGAGGTCCTTGAGGATGTCGGTGCTGCGGTCGGTGAACCCGGTGTGCAGGGACAGCACATGCCCGTCCGTGACGGGTACGGCGGCCCAGATGTCCGGCACACCGCCCTTGTCGTCGGTCACATAGGTGGCCCGGCGGCCCTGCTCGACCTTCGCCCGCAGCTCGGGCGGCAGGTTCGGGTCGTCGATCTCCACGTTCGGGAAGTTCAGCCGGCTGGACAGCTCGTAGTTGCGCTGGGCGATCAGGATCCGCTCGTCGGCCAGGTCGCGCGCGTTGTCCAGCATCGAGACCCGGGCCGCGTTGTGCACGACCAGGCTCAGCGTGATCGCCACCAGCGCGCCGACGAACGCGATCGCCACGCTCAGCTTCCACCGCACGCCCGTACGAATGCCCGTGCGCGCCCACCGCGCCGGGACCAGGCGCCCCACGATCCCCCGCATACCCCTGCTCAGGCCTTCAACTTGTAGCCGAAGCCACGGACCGTCTCGATACGGTCCTGGCCGATCTTCGTACGCAGCCGCTGCACATGGACGTCGACCACGCGCGTGTCACCGCCCCAGCCGTAGTCCCACACCCGCTCCAGGAGCTTGTCCCGCGACAGCACCGTGCCCGGCGCCGACGAGAACTCGAGAAGCAGCCGCATTTCCGTGGGTGTCAGCGCGACCGGCTGCCCGCCCTTGCGCACCTCCATGCCCTCGGTGTCGATCTCCAGCTCGCCGAAGGTCAGCACCCCGCCGGCCGACGTGGACGCGGGCTCCTCCGACTGCCCGCCGCCGCCCGCGTGCCCGAAGCGGCGCAGCACCGCCCGGATCCGCGCGACCAGCACAGCGCCGTCGAACGGCTTGGTCACATAGTCGTCCGCGCCCGCCTCCAGGCCCAGCACGACGTCGATCGAGTCGGCACGTGCCGACAGCATGATCACCGGCACCGTCGACTCGTCCCGGATACGGCGGCACAGGCTGACGCCGTCCAGGCCGGGGACCATGACGTCGAGGAGCGCGATGTCGGGGCGGTTCGCCCGGAAGGCCTCCAGGCCGGACAGCCCGTCGGGCATCGCGGTGACCACGAAGCCGTCCCGCTCCAGGGCGAGCTGGGTGGCCTCGCGGATGACGTCGTCGTCCTCGACGAACAGGACGTGGGTCTGGTCTGCCATCCCGGTGCTCTCTGTCCTCGTGCGGTCTCGTGGTGCATTCAGTCAGTCGACGTAGAAATCGTGCGGGCGGTTCACTGGAGGATCGTTCCCGGCCGCCCGATCGGTTCACGCCTCAGCTGGCCTCGGGTGCCACGGTCGGATCCTCCCCGACGACACTGCTGTAGTCGTTGCGCGTGCGGTACTTCTCGGTGAAGCGGCCCGACGCGGACCATCGGTATGTGATCACATACTCGCCGGACGGACTCGACACCGGGTCGCCCTTCTCGTACACCTGCTTGGTCACCACCAGGTCGCCGCGGTCGATCTCGGCGTAGACCGGCGGTTCCTCGACCTTGAACACGTTCTCGTACCGCCCGTGCTCCTCGCGGTACACATAGGAGCCGACACCGACCGCGTCACCGCAGGTCAGTACGTTGACGACGACATCGTTCGCGGATCCTCCGGTCAGGTCGCCGTACGACACGTCGACCGGGTACTCGTCGCCGACGCAGGGCTTCAGCTCGCGCTTGACCTCGGCCGCGATGCTCGGGTCGTCCTGCACCAGCTTGACGCCGTCCACGCGGGCCGGTGTGGCGGACGGGGAGGCGGGCGGCGACATGCTCGCGGGCGCGACCGAGTCGGAGTGCGCCGGGCCCTCGTCACGGGCGCCGGTGCCGCCGGTGCCGCAGCCGGACGCGAAAAGGGCGAGGGCGGCGAGCACGGCCACCGCCGTGAACGCCGCCTGCAATGTGCCTCGACCTGGTGTGGGCCCAGGGCCCACGTCGGGATCCGCGTCGGTCAAGCCGCGCACCGCTCCTGCTCCTCACGCTCCAGCGCGCGTGCGTCCAGATCGCGGCGCTCCAGCTCCTCGCGGAGCCGGGCGAGCGCCCGGTGCAGCGTGCTCTTGACCGTTCCGGCCGACATACCGAGGGCGGCGGCCGTCTCCTCCGTGGACATCTGCTCCCAGTGTCGCAGCACCACGACGCTGCGCTGCTTGGGAGCCAGCACCTTCATGACATCCATCAGCAGGGCGCGGTCCGCGTGCTGCTCGGTGGCGTCGTCGACACAGGCGTCCGGGAGCTGCTCGGTCGGCACTTCCTCCAGCTTGCGCGCCCGCCACCACTCGGTCCGGGTGTTGATCATCACGCGCCGCAGATAGGCGTCCGCGAGCCGCTTGTCCGCTATGCCGTCCCAGCGGCCGTACGTCCGTACCAGCGCGGTCTGGAGCAGGTCCTGTGCGTCGACAGGGTCCGGGACCAGTCGGCGGGCGCTGCGCAGCAGCGCGTCCTGCCGGGTGCGGACGTACTCCTCGAACTCGAGCACCTCTGCCACTGCGCCCACCTCGCACTGCTCCATGATCAACCGCCTCCCGATCCCCGTACCCGGCCCGCTTGAACGCCGGTGTCCACTGCCTGTGGTCTGTAGCCGTCGCGCCCCCGTCGGGCACTGAAATGAAGCTACGGAGGGGTTGTCACGGGGCTGTCCGAAGCAGCCTGCGGCCAGCGCTCGGCTGTCCGTCGGTTGTGTAACAGAGGTAGGGCGGGAGTAAAGGTGCAGATGAGATGGGGCGGGTATGGGGTGATTTGGGGTCGGGTGGGGCTGGGGTTTCGCTGTGAGGTGTTGTGACGTGGCTGTCCGTCGGCCGACGAACCTGTGGATACGTCAGCTCAGCGGCAGCCGGTACAGCCCCTCCGCCAGCGGTTCCACCAACCCGTCCGCGACCAGGCCGTCGAGAGCGCGGGCGCGCTGCACCGGCTCGTGCCACACGCGGTCGAGGACGGCCTGCGGAACGGGCGCGTGGGCCTCGCGCAGTACGGCGAGGAGCTTGCCGCGGACCTGGCGGTCGGTGCCGGCGTACGTCTGCCCGCGGCGCGGCGGCCCCTCGTGCTCGGGCTTGCCCGCGAGCTGCCAGGCGCACTGGGCGGAGATGGGGCAGCGGTGGCAGGTCTCGTTCCTGGCGGTGCACACGAGCGCGCCGAGTTCCATGGAGGCGGCGGCCCAGCGGGCTGCGGTGCGCTCGTCCTCGGGCAGCAGCGCACGGGCGAGCTTGCGTTCGGCGGCGGTGGTGGCGTTCGGCGGGTACTGGACGCCGGTGACCGCGCGGGCGAAGACCCGGCGGACGTTGGTGTCGAGGACGGCATGCCGCTGGCCGTACGCGAAGGAGGCGACCGCGGCGGCCGTGTACTCGCCGATGCCGGGCAGGGCCAGGAGCTGGGTGTGGTCGGTCGGTACGTCGCCGCCGTGCCGTTCCGTTATGGCGACGGCGGCGCCGTGCAGCCGCAGGGCGCGGCGCGGGTAGCCGAGCCGGCCCCAGGCGCGGACGGCCTCGCCCGGCGCCTCCTTCGCGAGGTCGGCGGGGCGCGGCCAGCGGGCCAGCCACTGTTCGTAGACGGGCAGGACGCGGTTCACCGGCGTCTGCTGAAGCATGAACTCGCTGACCATCACCCCCCACGGTCCGGCTTCCGGGCGCCGCCACGGGAGATCGCGGGCGTGCTCGTCGAACCAGGCGATGACGGGGGAGTGCAGGGGTGCACCGACGAGAGGGTCGGCGGCGGAGTCGGCGCTGTGCGGGGGCTGGGGCATCGTGGGCGCAGTCATGGCCTTCCGATCCTGCCACGGGAGGACGGGGGCTCGGGTGTTCCGCCACCCGCAGAGCGGGGGGAGTTCATGAACCCGGTATCTGACGAAAGTCGGGGATGAGACGGTCGTTTCCGGGATGATGATCCGGAAAAGTTGTGGCCCCGGGCGGCGGGTGGGGGCAGCGTCGGTGCCGATCTCTCGTACAGTTTGCGCCGTGGGATCTCTGCGCAATCCGGTCGGGCCGCTTCCCTCCTCCATCTACTGGCGTCGGAGGGTCGTCATTGTGTCTGTGGTCGCCCTGTTGGCGCTGCTGATCACATGGATCGTCACCATGGGCGGCGGCAGCAAGAACGGCGCCGACGGCGGCAACGGCGACGGAAGTCCCACGCCGTCCACCATCACGCCCGGACCGTCCGGCTCCGGTCCCGCGATCAGCCAGGCCCCGGGCGGACGCGACGAGACGGGAGACGGGGACTCCAACGGGTCCTCCTCCGGCTCGGGTTCGGGGTCCGGGGACACGGGTGGAACCTCCGACGGCGCCAACGGCGACGACGGGTCCGCGGGTGGCGGGTCCGAGGGTGGTGCCGGCAGCGGTGGCGGTACGGGGGACACGCTCCCGGCCGGGTCCACGCTGCCCAACTGCACCACCGGGGCGGTCAAGTTGAGCCTGCGCAGCCTGCACAACGCGTACGGGCTGGGGCAGACGCCGAGCCTTGAGCTGACCGCGACGAACTCCTCCGGGGGTGACTGCAAGGTCGATCTCGGGCCGCAGGGCACGGTGTTGACGATCACTCAGGCGGGCAGCGACGAGGACTTCTGGTCGTCCGAGGACTGTCCGAAGACGTCCGGGAGCCTGCTGTACCGGGTGCCGGCCGGCAGCAGCGTCACGTACACCGTGGAGTGGGACCGGAAGGCCAGCGCGCCGGAGTGCGGGACGCCTTCGGCGGGGTCGGCGGCGGCGGGGACGTATCTGGTGGAGGCGGTGGCGCCGGGGTTCGCGAAGGTGCAGACGTCGTTCGTGCTGGAGAAGGACTAGGCGCTCTGTGAGGTGCCGGACGCTCTGAGGGGTGCCTGGGTAGGTCGTTGAGCGGCTGCGGGTCCGTTGTGGCTGGTCGCGCAGTTCCCCGCGCCCCTTAGGGACGCTGCCGATCGCTGCGTCTAGACGTACCGCTCCAGGATCGAGCTCTCCGCCAGTCGCGACAGTCCCTCTCGCACGCTGCGTGCCCTCGCCTCGCCCACTCCGTCCACCGTCTGGAGGTCGTCCACGCTCGCGGCGAGCAGTTTCTGGAGGCCGCCGAAGTGTTCCACCAGGCGGTCGATGATGGCGCCGGGAAGGCGCGGCACCTTCGCGAGCAGGCGGAAGCCGCGCGGGGACACCGCCGAGTCGAGCGCTTCTGGTGATCCGGTGTAGCCCAACGCCCTTGCCACCGTCACGAGTTCGAGGAGTTCGGCGTGGGTGAGGGCGTCCAGTTCGGAGAGGGCTTCCTCGACCGTACGGGAGCGTTTCGCGGTGGGCTCGGGGACGTAGTCCCGGACGACCAGCTCACGCTCGGGCTCCACGCCGGCGATCAGCTCGTCCAGCTGGAGGGCCAGGAGCCGCCCGTCGGTGCCCAGTTCGACCACATACTCGGCGATTTCGGTGGCGATGCGGCGCACCATCTCCAGTCGCTGCGCGACCGCGGAGACGTCCCGGACCGTCACCAGGTCCTCGATCTCCAGCGCTGACAACGTTCCCGCGACCTCGTCCAGGCGGAGCTTGTACCGCTCCAGGGTCGCCAGGGCCTGGTTCGCGCGGGACAGGATCGCCGCCGAGTCCTCCAGGACGCGGCGCTGCCCGTCGACGTAGAGCGCGATCAGCCGCATGGACTGGGAGACGGAGACGACGGGGAAGCCGACCTGCTTGCTGACCCGGTCCGCGGTGCGGTGCCGGGTGCCGGTCTCTTCCGTCGGGATCGTCGCGTCGGGCAAGAACTGCACGCCCGCCCGCAGGATCTTCGACAGGTCGGAGGTGAGCACGATGCCGCCGTCGAGCTTGCACAGCTCGCGCAGCCGCGTGGCCGTGAACTCGACGTCCAGGACGAATCCACCCGTGCACATCGCCTCGACGGTCTTGTCGAAGCCGAGCACGATGAGACCGCCGGTGTTGCCGCGGAGCACGCGCTCCAGGCCGTCGCGCAGCGCCGTGCCGGGTGCCACGGCGCTCAGTGAGGCGCGCATCAGGCCATCGGCACCGGAACTCCCGCCGGACTTTCCGGGAGCTGCCGCCCGGTCGTTGGCTGCCACTGCACTCCTCCGGTCGCAGGTACTTCTGGCGCTCCCGTTTCGCACACTCGGTTCGTACGCACGGGCGAGACCAGGGCAAAGTCTACCGGCGGTCCTCCTCGTCCCGTGGGGCCTCTCGGCGACGCGAGCGCGGAAGGACCCTGAGGGCGTCTCCTATGTCGGCCACTTCCAGCACCTTCATACCGGCAGGGATCTTGCCGGGATCGCCCGGCACGAGCGCGTGCGTGAAGCCCAGACGGTGGGCTTCGGAGAGCCTGCGCTGCACGCCCGTGACCCGTCTGACCTCGCCCGCGAGGCCCACTTCGCCGATCGCGACGAGGTTCTTGGGCAACGGGGTGTCGGTCGCGGCCGATGCCAGGGCGAGGGCGACGGCCAGATCCGCGGCGGGCTCGGAGAGCTTCACGCCGCCGACCGTCGCGGAGTAGATATCCCGTTTGCCCAACGCGCTGATTCTGCCCCGCTGCTCCAGGACGGCCAGCATCATCGAGACGCGGGAGGTCTCCAGGCCGGATGTCGTACGGCGGGGGGAGGGGATCTGGGAGTCGACGGTCAGGGCCTGGACTTCGGCGACCAGGGGGCGGCGGCCCTCCAGCGTGACGGTCAGACAGGTGCCGGGCACCGGCTCGGCCCGGCGGGTCAGGAACAGGCCGCTCGGGTCGGCCAGGCCCGTGATGCCCTCGTCGTGCAGCTCGAAGCAGCCGACCTCGTCCGTGGTGCCGTAGCGGTTCTTGACGCCTCGTACGAGCCTGAGGCGCGCGTGCCGGTCGCCCTCGAAGCTCAGGACGACGTCCACGAGGTGTTCGAGGAGCCGGGGTCCCGCGATCGCGCCGTCCTTGGTGACATGGCCCACCAGGAGTGTGGACATCCCGCGCTCCTTGGACACACGGATCAGCGCCCCGGCCACCTCCCGCACCTGTGCCATGCCGCCGGGTGCGCCGTCGATCTCCGGGGAGGCCACCGTCTGCACGGAGTCGAGGATCAGCAGGGACGGCTTCACCGCGTCCAAGTGGCCGAGTACGGCGGCCAGATCGGTCTCGGCGGCGAGGTAGAGGTTGTCGTCGAGGGCCTTGATGCGGTCGGCGCGCAGCCGGACCTGGCTCGCCGACTCCTCGCCCGTCACATAAAGGGTGCGGTGCTCGTCGTTCGCCGCCTTGGCCGCGACGTCGAGAAGGAGTGTCGACTTGCCGACGCCGGGCTCGCCCGCGAGGAGGACCACGGCTCCGGGGACCAGGCCGCCGCCGAGCACCCGGTCCAGCTCGGGTACGCCGGTGGAGCGGGCGGTGGCCTGACGTCCGTCGACCTGGCCGATGGGCAGCGCGGAGGTGGTGACACGCCCCGGCGTCGTCGTACGGACCGCGGGCGCGCCGTACTCCTCGATCGTCCCCCACGCCTGGCACTCGGGGCACCGGCCGAGCCACTTCGCCGTCTGCCAGCCGCATTCCGTGCAGCGGTAGGACGGACGGTCCTTCGTGGATTTCGTACGGGCAGCCATGGACGGAACCGTAACGGGCCCCACTGACAACGCGGGCACTGCGCCGTCCACCCCTCGACCGCGACATCGGGCAACTCGCAATGAAACGGGCACGACCACCCCGAACCGGTCATGGAATCCGGCGCTCCTGTCCCCGATTGAGGGATCGTTTCACCCGTATGGATTAAAAGTGCTCAAGGGGCAGGAAGCCGCCAACGCCCGCCGCCTACGGTCCACGGGTGATGAGCAGCAGTTCGGAGACCTCGACCCGCACCACCGGCGCACACAGGTCGCACCGGGAGGCGCGAGACCGTGCTGCCGCGCGCACGCTGGCGCAGCGGCCGCCCGCGCGCTACGAGCCCTACCTGGACGGCCTGTTCACCTACTGCCTGTCCGTGCTGTGCGACCACGACGCGGCGACCGCCGCCCTCGGGGACGTCCTCGCGCTGGCCGAGCGGCGTGGCCGGCACGGGCCGGACGCGGCCGGCGACCGCAGGGCCTGGCTGTACGCGCTGGCCCGCTGGGCGTGCCTGCGCAAGCTGGCCGAAGCCAAGCAGAAACGTCAGGCCACCCACGCGGCGGGCCGGCACACCACCGACCGGCGCCGCACCGCGGAGTCTCCCGCGCCGCCCGTCTCCGACGAGGTCCAGGAGCAGCGGCGGCGTGAACTCGCCCTGCTCGCCTGGCCGGAGGCCGCTGGCACCACCCCGGAACAGCGCGAGGCGCTCGAACTCGCCGTGCGCCACCATCTCGCCGCGCACGAGGTCGCCGCCGTCCTCGGCCTGGACCTGGCCACCGCCCGCGAACTGCTCGCCTCCGCCGCCTGCGAGGTGGAACGCACGCGTGCCGCCCTCGCCGTCGTGGAGACCGGCGGCTGCCCGGGCGTCGCCCGGCTCACCGGCGACAACCAGCTGGTGCTCAGCGCCGCCGTGCGCCGCGAGCTGGTGCGGCACGTCGACGACTGTCCGCGCTGCCGCCGTACCGCCGAGCGCGCGATCCCCGGCCGCTGGCCCGGCGCGAACGCCACCACCGCCGAACTGCCCGTCCTTCAGGCGCCCCGCGCGGCCCTGCACATCGCCATGGCGCACGGCCCGCGCGCACGGGCCGCCGCTCCCCGCTTCGACCGGCGCGGTTTCCCGATGGACCCCAAGGACCGTGCGGCCCGCAGGGACCGGCTACGCGCGCGTGCCCTCACGACAACCGTGGTCGCCACCGTCGTCGCCGCGCCCGTGCTCGCGCTGTGGGCCGCCTACCGGGGTACGCCGGTCGCCGAGGGTCAGGAGGGCAGCCCGGCCAGTGCGAGCGAGGCGTACGGCCCAGGCAGCCTGGACGGCGAGGCGGCGAGCGGGGGCTACGAGAACGCCGGGAACGCCGACATCAAGCCCGGCACCCGCTTCGGCCAGGGAAGCAGGCCCGACGTCTCGGTGGAGGTCATCAGCGTCACCGGCGCCGCCACCAAGGGCGCGGCACACCTCGCGGTGACGGCCGACAACAGCGGCGACACCACGCTCCTCACCCTCACCGCGACCGGCTCCGCGCCCGTCCACTGGTCCGCGACCACGGGCGCCTCCTGGCTCTATCCGAGCCAGTCCTCGGGAACGCTCGAACCCGGCGAGTCGTTGACGATCAAGGTGCACGTCGACCATCTGCGCGAGCCGTCCGGGTACTGGAGCGCGCGCATGGCGATCTCACCCGTCGGCGCCGTCGTCTCCATCGAGGGCTACGGCACCGCGCCCACCCCGTCCCACCCGGGACCCGGGCCAGTCACTCCCAGCGACCCGCCCCCGTCGACGTCCGATCCGAGCCCGCCCCCGACCGACCCGTCGCCCACCGAGCCCATGCCGAGCGACCCGCCCCCGTCCTCCGCCGACCCGAGCCCGACCCCCAGTGAGCCGTCGCCGTCCGACCCGGGGGATCCAGGGGACTCGTCGCCACCACCGAGCGACAGCGGCGACCCGAGCCCCACAACGTCCTGAAGATCAATCCACCAGCAGGTCAACCCGTGGGATCCGCGGCCGATCAGTCCACCGGGTCCGCCGGATGCGGCGCCAGCAACGGCAGCTGCGAGGCCAGCCGTTCCTCGCACAGCTCGACCAGCCGGTCGTACCCCGCCTTGCCCATCAGCTCGGTCAGCTCCGGCCGGTACGACACGTACACCGGATCGCCCGCACCGTGCGCCGACGTCGCCGACGTGCACCACCAGTGCAGGTCATGGCCGCCAGGACCCCAGCCCCGGCGGTCGTACTCACCGATGGACACCTGGAGCACGCGCGTGTCGTCGGGCCGGTCGATCCACTCGTACGTCCGCCGGACCGGCAGCTGCCAGCACACGTCGGGCTTGGTCTCCAGCGGCTCCCGGCCCTCCTTCACGGCGAGGATGTGCAGCGAGCAGCCCGCGCCGCCCGCGAAACCGGGCCGGTTCTGGAAGATGCACGAGCCCTGGTACGGGCGGGTCTGCCGGTCGCCGTCGTCGTCGACCGAGACCCAGCCGGTCTGCGTCCCCACGTCGTGGTTCTGCCAGACATCCGGAGTGAGCCTCGCCACATGCCCGGCGACCCGTTTCTCGTCGTCCTCGTCGGAGAAGTGCGCGCCCAGTGTGCAGCACCCGTCGTCCGCGCGGCCCGCCTGGATGCCCTGGCAGCCGCTGCCGAAGATGCAGTTCCACCGAGAGGTCAGCCATGTCAGATCGCAGCGGAAGACCTGTTCGTCGTCCGCCGGATCAGGAAATTCCACCCACGCGCGCGCGAAGTCGAGGCCCTGCTCATCGCTCACCTGCGGGGCCGTCGGCGGCTTGGCCGTCTTCGCCTGCGAAGAACCCTTGCCGGATTTGGCCTTCTTGGCCGACTTCTCGTCCTTCGCCTTTTTCGTCTTTGGCACGAGACCAGGGTAAGTCGCCCGGAACCGGTTCCGGGACCGCGCGGGTGACGGCCGAGGTCTTCGCTGGCAGTAGCGTTCTGTACATGAGACTCGGTGTCCTCGACGTGGGATCCAACACGGTGCATCTCCTGGTGGTGGATGCGCACCCGGGCGCGCGCCCCCTGCCCGCGCACTCGCACAAGGCGGAACTGCGCCTTGCCCAACTGCTCGACGACGACGGAGCGATCGGCCCCGACGGCGTCGACCGGCTGATCGGCGTCGTCCGCGAGGCGCTCCAGGCCGCCGAGGACAAAGGCGTCGAGGACCTGCTGCCGTTCGCGACCTCCGCCGTGCGCGAGGCCAGCAACGCCGATGACGTCCTCGCGCGCGTGCACGCCGAGACCGGCGTCGAGCTCCAGGTCCTCACCGGCGCCGAAGAGGCCCGTCTCACCTTCCTCGCCGTCCGCCGCTGGTTCGGCTGGTCGGCGGGGAAGCTGCTGGTCCTGGACATCGGCGGCGGCTCCCTGGAGATCGCGTACGGCATCGACGAGGAGCCCGACGCCGCTGTCTCCCTGCCTCTCGGCGCGGGCCGCCTCACCGCCGGCTGGCTCCCCGGCGACCCGCCCGACCCGGAGGCGATAAGGACCCTGCGCCGCCATGTCCGGGCCCAGATCGCCCGCACCGTGGGCGAGTTCACCCGCTTCGGCCGCCCCGACCACGTGGTCGCCACCTCGAAGACCTTCAAGCAACTGGCCCGCATCGCCGGCGCCGCCCGCTCCACCGAGGGCCTCTACGTCCAGCGCGACCTCAAGCGCGAGTCCCTGGAGGCCTGGGTCCCCCAGCTGGCAGGCATGACGGCAGCCCAGCGAGCGGAACTCCCGGGAGTGTCGGAGGGCCGGTCCGGCCAGCTGCTGGCGGGTGCCATGGTGGCCGAGGGCGCGATGGACCTGTTCGGCGTCGAGACGCTGGAAATCTGCCCGTGGGCCCTGAGGGAGGGTGTGATCCTGCGGCGACTTGACCACATGGGTTCCGACAGCGCCCCGCCAGGGGCGCGGGGAACTGCGCGACCAGCCACGAACAACCTGCAGCCGCCCATGGTGGATCTGGACCACCGCGAATAGGCACCCGGCCCAACCGCCGGAAGGCACCCCGTACCCTGTCTCCGTGGCAAACCCAGTCGTACGGATCCCGGACGCGAAGGTCGCCCTCTCGACGGCCTCCGTCTACCCGGAGTCGACGGCGACGGCCTTCGAGATCGCCGCACGCCTCGGGTACGACGGCGTCGAGGTGATGGTGTGGACCGACCCGGTCAGCCAGGACATCGAGGCCCTGCGCCGGCTCTCGGACTACCACCGGATCCCGGTCCTGGCCGTCCACGCCCCCTGTCTGCTCATCACGCAGCGCGTGTGGTCCACCGACCCCTGGATCAAGCTCCAGCGCGCCCAGGCGGCGGCGGAGAAGCTGGACGCGAGCACGGTCGTCGTACACCCCCCGTTCCGCTGGCAGCGCCAGTACGCCCGCGACTTCGTCACCGGGATCTGGCGCATGGCCAATGAGACGGACGTGCGGTTCGCAGTGGAGAACATGTACCCCTGGCGCTACCGCGACCGCGAGATGCTCGCGTACGCCCCCGACTGGGACGTCACCAAGGAGGACTACCGCCACTTCACGATCGACCTCAGCCATACGGCGACGGCCCGCACGGACGCGATCCAGATGATCGACCGGATGGGAGACCGTCTCGGCCACGTCCACCTCGCGGACGGCAAGGGGTCGGCGAAGGACGAGCACCTGGTTCCCGGCCGCGGCACTCAACCCTGCGCCGAGCTGCTGGAACGGCTCGCGCTGACCGGCTTCGACGGCCACGTCGTCATCGAGGTCAACACCCGGCGCGCGATGTCCAGCGCCGAACGCGAGGCCGACCTCGCGGAGGCGCTCGCCTTCACGCGCCTCCACCTGGCGTCGGCGGTGCAGGTGCCCCGGCGATGACCGACGCGACCGCCCGGAAGCGCGGCAGACCCCGTCGTACGGAATCCGCCGACACCCGCGACCTGATCCTGAACGCGGCCCGCGAGGAGTTCTCCGAGCGGGGGTACGAGAAGACGTCGGTCCGCGCCATCGCCAAGGCGGCCGGCGTGGACTCCGCGCTGGTCCACCACTACTTCGGCACCAAGGAGCAGGTCTTCGCGGCGGCCGTCGAGGTCGCCTTCGCGCCCGCCCTGAAGATCCGGGACGCGGTCCTCGAAGGCCCTCTCGACGACGTCGGCGAGCGCATGACCCGCATGATCTTCGGGCTCTGGGAGAACCCGGTCACCCGGACCCCGCTGCTCGCGATCATCCGGTCGGCGGTGAACAACGACACCGCGGCAGCCGTCTTCCGCCGGCTCATCTCCACGCAGCTGCTGCGCCGTATCGCCGGGGAGATCGACGCCCCGGACGCGGAGCTGCGCGCCGAGCTCGCGGCCGCGCAGCTGGTGGGGATCGCCATGCTCCGGTACGTGATCAAGGTGGAGCCGATCGCTTCGGCGGACCCGGAGGAGATCATCGCGCGGGTGGCGCCGGTGGTGCAGGGACACCTCACGCACTCCGTGAATCCCTGAGTCCACTACCCGCTGTCCCTGAGACGCGCATCCCGCATTCCGGACACGGGGTCCGGCTGTCAGTGCCCCGGCGTACGCTCGAAGCAGTCAAAACTCTCGGCAGAACTCTCCAGAACTCTTCGAAGGAGCGAGCGACGATGCCCGAGCTGAGGTCCCGCACAGTCACCCACGGTCGCAACATGGCGGGCGCCCGCGCCCTTATGCGCGCCTCCGGTGTACCCGGTGCGGACATCGGCCGCAAGCCGATCATCGCGGTCGCCAACAGCTTCACGGAGTTCGTGCCGGGGCACACACACCTCCAGCCGGTCGGCCGGATCGTCAGCGAGGCGATCGTCGAGGCGGGCGGCATCCCGCGCGAGTTCAACACGATCGCCGTGGACGACGGCATCGCGATGGGCCACGGCGGCATGCTGTACTCCCTTCCCTCCCGCGACCTCATCGCGGACTCGGTCGAGTACATGGTCGAGGCCCACTGCGCCGACGCCCTGATCTGCATCTCCAACTGCGACAAGATCACCCCGGGCATGCTCAACGCCGCCCTGCGGCTGAACATCCCCACGGTCTTCGTCTCCGGCGGCCCGATGGAGTCCGGCCGCGCCACGCTGGTCGACGGCACGGTCCGTACGCTCGACCTGGTCGACGCGATCTCCGACGCCGTGAACGACAAGATCTCGGACGAGGACATCCTCCGTATCGAGGAGAACGCCTGTCCGACCTGTGGCTCCTGCTCCGGCATGTTCACGGCCAACTCCATGAACTGCCTCACGGAGGCGATCGGCCTCAGCCTGCCCGGCAACGGCTCGGTCCTGGCCACGCACACGGCCCGCAAGCGGCTGTACGTCGATGCCGCCCGCACGGTCATGGACATCACCCGGCGCTACTACGACCAGGACGACGAGACGGTCCTGCCGCGCAACGTCGCCACCTTCGCCGCCTTCGAGAACGCGATGGCGCTGGACATCGCGATGGGCGGCTCGACCAACACGATCCTGCACCTGCTGGCGGCGGCCCAGGAGGCGGGCGTTCCGTTCGGCCTCAACGAGATCAACGAGGTCTCGCGCAAGGTCCCCTGCCTCGCCAAGGTCGCTCCGAACGTCGCCAAGGACCGCACGTACTACATGGAGGACGTGCACCGCGCCGGCGGCATCCCCGCCCTCCTCGGCGAACTGCACCGCGCGGGCCTGCTGAACGAGGACGTGCACTCCGTCCACAGCCCGTCCCTGGCGGACTGGCTGAAGACATGGGACGTCCGCGCCGGCTCCCCGTCGCCCGAGGCCGTGGAACTGTGGCACGCGGCCCCCGGCTGCGTCCGCTCCGCCGAGGCCTTCTCCCAGTCCGAGCGCTGGGCGGCCCTGGACGAGGACGCCGAGGGCGGCTGCATCCGCTCCGCCGAGCACGCGTACTCCAAGGACGGCGGCCTGGCGGTCCTCAAGGGCAACCTGGCCGTCGACGGCTGCGTGGTGAAGACGGCGGGCGTCGACGAGTCGATCTGGACCTTCGAGGGTCCGGCGGTGGTCTGCGAGTCGCAGGAGGAAGCCGTCGAGAAAATCCTCAACAAACAGGTCACCGACGGCGACGTCGTCGTCATCCGCTACGAGGGCCCCAAGGGCGGCCCCGGCATGCAGGAGATGCTCTACCCGACGTCCTTCCTCAAGGGCCGCGGCCTCGGCAAGACGTGCGCCCTGGTCACCGACGGCCGTTTCTCCGGCGGCACATCGGGCCTGTCCATCGGCCACGCGTCCCCCGAGGCCGCGTCCGGCGGCACCATCGCCCTCGTCGAGGACGGCGACCGCATCCGGATCGACATCCCGAACCGGACGATCGAACTGCTGGTGGACGACGCCGAGTTGACCCGCCGCGAGCAGGCCCTGAACGGCGTGTACGCGCCGAGGAACCGCGAGCGCAAGGTGTCGGCGGCGCTGCGGGCATACGCCGCGATGGCGACCAGCGCGGACAAGGGCGCGGTGCGGGACGTGTCGATGCTGGGCTGAGGATCTGCTTCAGGGGCCGCCTCTTCGGAGGCGGCCTTTGTCTGTCACCAGGCCGATGTCTGTCACCAGTCCGACGGGTTGCTGCCGTCCACGGCGAAGACGGTGCCGTCGGGGGCACTTGTGTACACGTGGCCGTCGATGATCACGGGCTGGTTCAGCGAGCCCGGGATTCGGTCCGACTTCGCGCCGAGCCGGGGTGATGTCTGCCCGGCGAGCGTCCCCGTGCGTGCGTCCACGGCGAGCAGCCGTCCGTCGGCGCCGGAGAAGTACACATGACCGCCTCCGGCGACGGGCGTGGAACCCCGGCTCACCGCGGTCTCGATGCGCCACAGCGACTTCCGCGCGTTCATGTCGACGGCTTCCAGGGAGCCCCCTGCGGCCATGAGGTAGACGAGGTTCCCCTGTACGGACGCCTGGGCCCCCTGGCGGGAGACGGGAAGTGTCACCCGCCGGGTCGACTTCGACTCCGGGGTGTAACGGACGACGGCCTTCGCGTCGCCGTAGACCGGGTCGCCGGAGAGGAAGAAGACGGATCCGTCGCTGCTGCCGACGGCGTCCAGCGTCCCGTTCAGCCGAACGTCCCACCGGACGTCACCCGTGGCGGGGTCCACGGCTGTGATCCGTGTGCTCGACCCGTCGTCGGAGGTCCGCGTCGCGTACGCCAGCGGGTCCCCGGGGAACGACTCGAACAGCGGGGCCTTCTGGCCAGGTATCGGCCGGCTCCACTTCTCGTCGCCCGAGGCACTGTCCACAGCCGTGACCGTGCCGTCGGCGCCGGTGAACAGGAGCATGCCCCCGGCGGACTGCATGCCGATGTGCGCGGGCGCGTCTCGCTGCCAACGCGGCTTGCCCGAAGCGGGATCGAGCGCCTCCAGGCGCCGCGACACGTCCAGCGAGGGCTGGACGAGGCCGCCGGACATGAACGGAGGGCCGTTCGTACCCAGTGAGGTGACGGAGTGTCGCCAGAGCAGGGTTCCGTCGGACGGCGCGAGGGCGTAGACCTGTCCGCCCTGCGCGCAGATCAACTTCCTTGCTCCGTAGGAGCATTGGGGGGTCTCGTCCGAGGATACCGGTTGTGCCTCCCAGGCACGGAAGGCCGCCGGTGCGGAGCGAGTGCCGCTCTCCTTCGGGGAGTTGCCTTCTCCGCCGAGCAGCTGAACCGCGACGAGCGCACCGCACGCCACCAGACCGAGCGCGCCGGCCGCGAGGACCGCTCGTCTGCGCCGACGCTTGACGGGCGGCTGCTCGGAACTATCCGCAGGCTCCGACTGCTGCTGCACCTCACCCGTGCTCGTCCGCTGCGCGGGTATGAAGGCCTGTGTGTCGTACGAGGCCGACACCGACCTCAGTTCCCGCATGAGCTCGTCCGGTGTGGGCCGGTCCTCCGGCTCCTTGGCGAGGCACCGCAGCACCAGCGGAGCAAGATCCTCCGGTACGCCGGTCAGGTCCGGCTCGTCGTGCACCACCTGGTAGGCGACGACATACGGGCTGTCGGAGTCGAAGGGCCCACGCCCCGTCGCCGCATGCACCAGCACCGACCCGAGGGCGAAGACGTCGGCGGCGGGCCCGACCTCCCGGGGCCGCCGGAACTGCTCGGGCGCCATGAACGGCGGCGTACCGATCAATTTGCCGGTCTCGGTGCGCAGTTCGCTGTCCTTTGGCCGAGAGATGCCGAAGTCGATGACCTTCGGCCCGTCCTCGGCGAGCAGTACATTGCTCGGCTTCAGATCGCGGTGCACGACGCCGACCCGATGGATGTCGCGCATCGCCTCGGCGAGCCCGGCCATCAGACGGCGCAACTGGGCCGGAGCCATGGGCCCGTTCCGCTTCACCTGATCGGACAGCGTCGGGCCCGGAATGAACAGCGTGGCCATCCACGGCCGTTCAGCCTCCGGATCGGCATCCACAACGGACGCCGTGAACGCACCGCTTACTCTTCGCGCCGCGGCCACCTCTTGCCGAAAGCGGCCCCTGAACTCGGGATCTCTCGCGAACTCGGCATGTACGACCTTCACCGCGAGCTTCATGCCCGAGGTGCTGCGGGCCAGGTGCACCACGCCCATGCCGCCGGAGCCCAGGCATGACTCCAGACGGTAGTGACCGGCGTACTCGGGAAGTTCCGCTTCCGCGCCAGCTCCGGCATTCCGCTGTGGCGCCATGGGATCACCCCCGTGCTGCTTGTCGGCGCGTGCGACGCACGGAGCCTAGTCGATGACTCGTACGAGACGGAGGAGGCTTGCTAGCCTCCGTGTGCAAGTTGCGTACATGTGTTTCATGGCGTGATTTAGGGGAATCAACGGGACCCCATGGCAGTCATGGGGCTGAAACCGGGGGGTTTCATGTTCAACGGGGGAGAATCACATGTCTGTTGACCGCACCGAGGCCATAGAAGGCGGCGAGGAAGAGGCCGTCACGGCAATGGCGACCGCGGCCGTGCGCTACTACCCGGTCGCACCGGGGGTCCGTCTCAACGTCCGCAGGGGCCCCGGCACCAACTACGCCATCGTCCGCGTCCTGCCCGTGGGTGCACGCGTCCCGATCTACTGCCAGACGCCGGGCACGACGGTCACCGGTCCCTACGGCACCAGCAGGATCTGGGACAACATCGCCGACGGCGAGTATGTCTCGGACACGTATGTGAACACAGGCAGCGACGGTTACGTCGCCGACCGCTGCGCCTGACACCCCGAGGAGCCCGCGGGAGCGTCGACGCCATAATCGACCTGTGAGCGACGATTCCGGCACCCCGGCCACCCCCGCGGGCTCCAACGGCACCCCCGACACCCCGGGCCCCCGCCCCGAGCCCATCCGCTTCTTCGGCACGACCTGGGTGAACCACGACAGCGGCTACGCAGCCCGCCGCCTCGCAGCCGCCGTAGGCTCCCTCGCGGCAGCGGCCGTCTCCTGCCTCGTCCTCCGCTTCGCCTACGAAGGCCTCCAGATCGCCGACACCGGCAGCTTCGTCACGCTCCTGGTCGTCGTCATGTTCGCCGTCTGTAGCGCACTCGCCTTCCGGCACACCTGGGACACCTTCGCCAAGCGCCCCGACCCCGACCGCCAGGCCTCCCTCCGCGGCCTCCTGGCCATCGGCTTCATCGGCTCCCTCCTCGCCTACTTCTTCCGCTCCCTCATCGAGGCTCCCGGCGAGAAACTCCACCGCCAGGAGTACGAGACGGCCCGCGAGGAGCACGAGAAGCGGGCGACGCGGCGGTCGGGGAACCCGTCCAAGAAGAAGCGGCGGCGTAGCTAGCCTCGGGCCTACTGGCTGCCTACTGCCCCGGCCCGTGGACCAGCGGCCAGGGCACCCACCCCGACAAGCCCCGGTCCCCGTGCACCTCAAGCCCCGGCCCCCCACCCCTCTTACCGGAATCTCACCGCTGCCGCCCCCACCCCCGTCCACCATGTCCGTATGACGGCTTCCTCCCACTCCACCCGAGCCCTCTCCTTCAACGCAGCCGCAGCCCAGTACGCAGCCAACCGCCCCTCCTACCCACCCGCCCTCTTCGACGCGATCGACGAACTCGCCGGACGCCCCCTCACCGGCGCCCGCGTCGCAGACATCGGCGCCGGAACCGGTATTGCCACGGCCCTCCTGCACGCCCGCGGCGCGGACATCGTCGCCGTCGAACCCGGCGACGGCATGGCGGCACAGTTCCACCGCACCAACCCCGGCATCCCTCTCGTCCGAGGCACCGGAAACGCCCTCCCCCTGGCCACCGCCTCCGTCGACTTCCTGACGTACGCCCAGGCATGGCACTGGACCGACCCGGACCACTCGGTCCCGGAGGCGCTTCGCGTCCTGCGCCCGGGAGGTGCACTCGCCCTGTGGTGGAACACGTACGCCCTGGACGTCCCCTGGATCGCCGCCCAGTCGCAGCGCATCCAGCACGCCCTCGGCACCGACCCCGTCGTCGAGACGAACGGTGCCGGCAGCCGCGCCGCCGACCCCTCCGGCCGCCTCGACTTCGCCCGCCGCGGGGTCCGTTGGAGCCGCCGTATCCCCGTCGACAGGCACCTGGCCAACATCGGCAGTCACTCGATCTTCCTGGTCCAGAGCGACGAGACCCGCACCGCCTTCCTCACCGAGGAGAAGAAGCACCTCCTGACCCTCTTCCCACACGGCACCGTCGAGGAGACCTACGAGGTGGACCTCCTGGTCGCCGTCCACACCTGACCGCACCACGCGCGGTCCAGCCGCCCTACGACAGCCCGGCTCACCCGGCATGCGCCCGCCCCCGTTCCCTCCGGCCCTGGGCAATTCCCGGGCCCCGTCCGGCCCGGCGCCCGGCCACCCCGCTCCCTCCGGCCTTGACGTGCCCCGGCCCTTCCCTGGCGGTGACGCCCCCGGGGCCCTCTCCGCCTCGTTCGGCCCTGACGCCCCCGCCCCCGGCCCCAACCACCCCCCTCTCGCCTCACCGCGCGTCCAGCCCCCTTCCCACCTTGACGCCCACCCCCGACAAGAGCATTATTCACCGCATGATGAATTACACGCCGGACCCACCCGACCCGACGGAGTCGACCACCATCCGAGCCGCCGGCCTCACCGTCGTCCGCGGCCCCCGCACGGTCCTGCGCGGCCTCGACTTCACGGTCCCGCCCGGCCAGATCACCGGCCTGCTGGGCCCGTCGGGATGCGGCAAGTCGACCCTTATGCGCGCGATCGTCGGCACCCAGGCCAAGGCCACGGGCACCCTGGAGGTCCTGGGCCGCCCGGCCGGTCACCCCACGCTCCGCTCCCGTATCGGCTACGTCACCCAGGCCCCGTCGGTCTACGACGACCTCACCGTCCGCCAGAACCTGGCCTACTTCGCGGCGATCCTGAACCCGGGCCGCGCGGCCGCCGACCACCGCCGCGCCGACGTCACCCGGGCCATCGCCGACGTCGACCTGACCAGCCACGCCGAGGCTCTGGCCGGCAACCTCTCCGGCGGTCAGCGCAGCCGTGTCTCCCTTGCCGTGGCCCTCCTGGGCACCCCCGAACTCCTGGTCCTGGACGAACCGACGGTAGGCCTGGACCCGGTGCTCCGCCGCGACCTCTGGAACCTCTTCCACTCCATCGCGGCGACCCGCGGAGCGACGCTCCTCATCTCCTCCCACGTCATGGACGAGGCCGAGCGTTGCCACCGCCTGCTGCTCATGCGCGAGGGCGAGATCCTCGCCGACGACACCCCGGACGCCCTCCGTACCCGTACCGGATCCGAGACGGTCGAGGCGGCCTTCCTGCACCTGGTGGACGAGGCGATCGCGGCCGCCCGTACGAAGGAGACGACGCGATGAGTACGACGATGACGACCGCCCCGACCAGCGCCCCGACCAGCCCTCTGAACGTCGCCCGCACCACCGCCACCGCGGCCCGCGTCCTCGGCCAGCTCCGCCACGACCCGCGCACGATCGCGCTGATGGTCCTGGTCCCGTGCGTGATGCTGTTCCTGCTGCGCTATGTCTTCGACGGCAGCCCGCGCACGTTCGACAACATCGGGGCGTCACTCCTCGGGATCTTCCCGCTGATCACGATGTTCCTGGTCACGTCGATCGCCACGCTCCGCGAACGCACCTCGGGCACCCTGGAACGCCTCCTCGCCATGCCCCTCGGCAAGGGCGACCTGATCGCGGGCTACGCCCTCGCCTTCGGCGCGCTGGCCATCATCCAGTCGGCCCTGGCGACGGGCCTGGCGGTCTGGTTCCTGGGCCTGGACGTCACAGGCTCGCCCTGGCTCCTGCTCCTGGTGGCGCTGCTCGACGCGCTCCTCGGCACAGCCCTCGGCCTCTTCGTCTCGGCCTTCGCGGCCTCCGAATTCCAGGCGGTCCAGTTCATGCCGGCAGTGATCTTCCCCCAGCTCCTCCTCTGCGGCCTCTTCACCCCCCGCTCCAACATGCACCCCGCCCTGGAGGCCATCTCCGACGTCCTCCCCATGTCCTACGCCGTCGACGGCATGAACGAGGTCCTCAACCACACCGACATGACAGCCGCCTTCGTCCGAGACGCCCTCATCGTGGCCGGCTGCGCCCTACTGGTCCTGACCTTGGGCGCCGCAACCCTCCGCCGCCGAACGCCCTGACAGGCCGGTTCTCTAAGCGCCGGTCCGCACAATTCAGCCCGTCCGGCGTTTGAGGACAAGGCCCTTCAGGCCGACGGGGGTCCCGGGGGCGGAGCCCCTTGGCGGGGTCGAAGGGGCGGAGCCCCTTCAGGACGGGACGGGTAGGGGCGGCGGGGGCGAGAACAACCCATGCCCACCCAGCGCAGCCAACGTCCCGCCCACCGGACAAACACCCCCCACCCCCACCCCCAGTGCGAGGATGACCCCGGACGACAAACCCCCCGGAGGGCACCCCAGCCATGACCCAGAAAGTCGCAGTCCTCGGCACCGGCAAAATCGGCGAAGCCCTGCTCAGCGGAATGATCCGAGCCGGCTGGACCCCGGCCGACCTCCTGGTCACCGCCCGCCGCCGGGAACGAGCCGAAGAACTCCGCACCCGCTACGGAGTCACCCCGGTCACCAACGCGGAAGCGGCCAAGACCGCCGACACCCTGATCCTCACGGTCAAGCCGCAGGACATGGGCACCCTCCTCGACGAACTCGCCCCCCACGTCCCCACCGACCGCCTGGTCGTCAGCGGCGCGGCAGGCATCCCCACCTCCTTCTTCGAGGACCGCCTGGCCGCAGGCACCCCGGTCGTCCGCGTCATGACGAACACCCCGGCCCTGGTCGACGAGGCCATGTCCGTCATCTCCGCCGGCACCCACGCCAGCGAGGCCGACCTCGCCCACACCGAGGAGATCTTCGGCGCCGTCGGCAAGACGCTCCGCGTCCCCGAGTCCCAGCAGGACGCCTGCACGGCCCTCTCCGGTTCGGGACCGGCGTACTTCTTCTACCTGGTCGAGGCCATGACGGACGCCGGCATCCTCCTCGGCCTGCCCCGCGACAAGGCCCACGACCTGATCGTCCAGTCCGCGATCGGCGCCGCGACGATGCTCCGCGACAGCGGCGAACACCCGGTCAAGCTCCGCGAGAACGTCACGTCACCCGCCGGCACGACCATCAACGCCATCCGCGAACTCGAGAGCCACGGCGTACGAGCCGCCCTCATCGCGGCCCTGGAAGCCGCCCGCGACCGCAGCCGCGAACTGGCGTCCGGCAACAACAACTGACGCATATCCACACAAGGTGACGTGCCGGCCCCGGCACGTCACCTTTTTCTTGCGCCCGTACCTCGCGCATGTTGGAACTTGTTGACCGTTGTGAGGTGCACGGATCTTGTCCCACTCTCGGGCGCCTGCTTAGTGTCGACTCCAACAGAAAGCGCTTTCCCCTCGCCTTCCTGAGGTGCCCCACATGCAATCCCGCTCCACCTCCCCCCTCCGCGCCGCAGTCGTCGGCACGGGAGCCATCGTCAGCGGCAGCCATCTCCCCGCTCTGCGGGCCCACGCCGACCGCATCGAACTCGTAGCCGCCGTAGACGTGGACGCCGCCCGTCTCACCGAATTCCAGAAGCTGGCCGGCGACGGTGTCACCGGATACCAGGACCTGACCGCGATGCTGGAGGCCGAGCGCCCCGACGTGGTCCTCATCGGCACCCCGCCCGCCCTCCACCAGCAGCAGACCCTCGCCGCCCTCAAGTCCGGCGCCTGGGCCCTGTGCGAGAAGCCGCTCACCCTCTCCCTCGCCGAGTACGACGAGCTCGCCGCCGCCGAGGAAGCCACCGGCGCCTACGCCTCCGTCGTCTTCCAGCACCGCTACGGCTCCGGCGCCGTCCACGCCCGCGACCTCATCCGAAACGGCACCCTCGGCACCCCCCGCGTCGCCCACTGCCAGACCACCTGGCACCGCGACGCCGCCTACTTCGCCGTACCGTGGCGCGGCCGCTGGGCCTCCGAGGGCGGTGGCCCCACCATGGGCCACGGCATCCACCAGTACGACCTCCTCCTGCACCTCCTCGGCGACTGGACCGAGATCCGCGCGATGGCCGCCCGCCTCGTCCACGACACCGAGAGCGAGGACGTCTCCACCGCCCTCGTCCGCTTCGACAACGGCGCCCTCGCCACCGTCGTCAACAGCGTCCTGTCACCCGACGAGGTCAGCCGCATCCGCATCGACTGCGACCGCGCAACCGTCGAACTCACCCACCTCTACGGTCACTCCAACACCGACTGGACCTACACCCCCGCTCCTGGCGCCACCTCCATTCCACCACCCGCCACTGACATTCCCAGTTCCCATACCGCCCAGCTCGGCGCGCTCCTCGACGCCCACGACCAGGGCGTACGCCCCCCGGGCAGTGGCCCCGAAGCCCGCCGCACCCTCGAATTCGCCGCCGCCCTCTACAAGTCGGCCTTCACCGGCGAGACCGTCCGGGCCGGCGAGATCGCGCCCGGCGACCCGTACTACTCCGCGATGCACGGCAACCACCCGGAATGGAGCCCCAAGTGACCTCCCCCCACATCCAGGTGACGCACGTCCACGGCGAGCGCATCAAGGTCGCGTCCGGCGACGTCCCGTTGATGGAGTACGTCTACAAGCCCGACCCCGATCCGTACGAAGCCCGCAAGCCGTACATCCACCCCCTGCGCACTCTCGCCGGGCACCCGGTCTCCGGCTACCGCCCCAGCGACCACCGCTGGCACAAGGGCGTCCAGATGACCGCCAGCCACCTCTCCGGCCAGAACTTCTGGGGCGGCCACTCCTACATCCACGGCGAGGGCTACCTCCCGCTGCACGACCGCATCGGCTCCATGCGCCACGACGGCTTCGACACCCTCGACGTCTCCGACGACCGCCTCTCCTTCACCGAGCGCCTCACCTGGATCGAGAACCAGGGCGCCGAATGGGCCCGCGAGACCCGCACGGTCACCCTCCACGGCGTCGACGAGGACTCCGGCTCCTGGGCCCTCGACTGGTCCATCCAGCTGACCAACACCCGAGCGGACGGCGAGCCCCTCACCTTCGGCTCCCCGACCACCGCCGGACGCGAGCAGGCCGGCTACACCGGACTGCACTGGCGCGGCCCCCGCGACTTCACCGGCGGACGCGCCTTCGGCCCCGACGGCCCGGACGACCGCGACGCCTCCGACGACCTGATGGGCACGCAGTCCCCCTGGATCGCCTTCACCGCCGAACACGACGACATCGACGGCCACTCCACCCTCGTCTTCGCCCACGCCCCGGAGAACGAGGACGCCCGCCACGCCTCCCACTGGTTCGTCCGCTCCGAACCGATCCCGACCGTCTCCTTCTCCTGGGCGTTCCACGAGGAGTTCGCCCTCCCGCCGGGGGAGTCCTTCTCGTACCGCTACCGGATCCTCGTCGCCGACGGCGCCTGGGACACCGCCCGCGTGGCCGCCCGACTGAAGGAACTGGCATGGTGACCACCCCTCTTCTCCCCGGCGGTATCGCGCTCTCCCACCTCTCTCCCTACGACTGGCAGGCCGCCGACGGCGTCTGCGGCGGCAGCCCCCACCTCCACCTCGTCTGCACCGAGGCCTACGTGGTCACCGGCGGCACCGGCAGCGTGCAGACCCTCAGCCCCGACGGCTACCGCGAACTCCCGCTCCAGGCAGGCACGGTCGCCTGGTTCACCCCGGGCACCGTCCACCGCATGGTGCAGGGCGAGGACCTCCGCATCACCGTCCTGATGCAGAACAGCGGCCTGCCCGAGGCCGGCGACGCCGTCTTCACCTTCCCCTCCGATTACCTGGACGACCCCGAGCGCTACGCCGCCGCGGCCACCCTCCCGGCCCTCGACAGCCCGGACATCGAGGCTGCCGCCCGCAAACGCCGAGACCTCGCCGTCGAGGGCTACCTCACCCTGCGCGAGTCCCTTCGCGCGGGCGATCCCGCCCCGTACCGCGCCTTCCAGGAAGCCGCCGCCCGCCTGGTCGCCCCCAAGGCCGCCGTCTGGCGCGGCATCTGGGAGCGCGGAGCGCTCGCCGCCGCCCAGCAGACCGAAGCCCAGCTGGACGCCCTCGCCTCCGGCACGCCGGCCGAGTACCTGGCCACCGCCACCGCCGTGAGCACCGAACCCCTCCGCCTCGGCGGATACGGCATGTGCGGCCGCCGCGACGAATACCAACTCCCCAGCGGCTGACCGCCCCCGGGCCCGGAACCCTCCCCGCCCCTACGAGAAGAGACGTGACGTCCCCATGCCCGGAAACAGGACAACGAGGTCCTGGGCCCTAGCCCTCACGCTCGCACTCAGTGCCCTCGGCACCGGTTGCAGCACCGGCTCGGACCAGGCGACCGGCGACAAGATCATGCTGCGCTACACCTGGTGGGGCAACCCCGACCGGGCCGAACGCACCGACAAGGCCATCGACCTCTTCGAAAAGCAACACCCCGACATCGAGGTCCAGACCTCGTTCGCCGGATACGAGCCGTACAAGCAGAAGCTCGCCACCCAGGCCGCCGGCGGGGACGCCCCCGACGTGATGCAGCTCGACTACCGGATGATCGACCAGTACGCCTCAGGAGGTGTACTCCTCGACCTCGACAAGCAGCGATCCGTCCTGAAAACAGGGGAGTTCGACGCGGGGCTGCTCGCCACCGGCAAGGTGGACGGAAAGCTGTACGCCATCCCGCAGGGCCGGGGCTCCGAGACCATGGTGTACGACACCAAGCAGTGGAAGGCCGCCGGAGTCGAACTGCCCAAGGCGGGCTGGACCTGGACCCAATGGGCCGACGCCATGCGCGAACTGGCCGAGAAGACCGGCAAGCCCGGCGGCACCGACCCCGGGCAGAGCGAGGACGCCTTCGAGGTCTGGCTGCGCGGCCAGGGCAAGGCCCTGTACACAAAGGACAACCAACTCGGCTTCACCGCCGATGACCTCACGCGCTGGTGGACCTTCACCGACAAGTTGCGGCGCGAAGGTGCCGTCTCCTCAGCCGAGCAGACGACCCAGCTCGACGGGTCGGTCGAGAACACTCCGCTGGGCCGTGGCACGGCCTTCTCCGAGATGAACTGGGACGCCCCGGCGAGCGGCTACCTCGTCCTCGTCCCGGGCGGGGTCTCGCTCGCCCCCATGCCGTCGAACGAGGACGGCACGCCCGGCCAGTACTTCAAGCCCTCCATGTTCATGGGCATCGCCGCCGACACGGGCCACCCCAAGGAATCCGCCCAGCTCGTCGACTTCATGCTCAACGACAGCGAGGCGGCGAAGATCCTCGGCGCGAGCCGCGGCATCCCGGTCAACGAGTCCATCCGAGACGAGGTCGCCGCTGACCTCAAGGACTTCGACAAGACCATCTACGAGTACCAGGCCCCCTTCGAAGGCAAGCTCAACGCCCCGCCCCAGGCGCCCCCTTCGGGAGACAGCGCCCTTCAGACCACCTTCCAGCGCGACTACGACCAGGTGTCGTACGAGCGGCTGTCGCCCCGCGAGGCGGCCGAGAACTACATCACCGAGGCGAAGGCGGAGCTGAGGTCATGACCACCACGCAAATACCAACAGCTGTACGTACGCGCGACGCTGACGCGCCCAGCAAGCCTCCGCGACGCCGACGCGAGGGCGCCGCCTGGGTGTTCCTCTCGCCCTGGGTGCTCGGTGCCTGCGTGCTGACACTCCTCCCGATGGCCGTCTCGCTCTACCTCTCCTTCACCGACTACGACTTGTTCAACCCGCCCAAGTGGGTGGGCCTGCGCAACTACACACAGATGTTCACCGAGGACCCGCGCTACTGGCGTTCGGTGGTCGCGACCCTGACGTACGTGGTCATCGCCGTCCCGCTGCAACTGGGCCTGGCCCTCGTCGTGGCCCTCGCCCTGAAGAACATGAGGCGCGGCAAGGGCTTCTACCGCTCCGCCTTCTACGCGCCCTCCCTGCTCGGCACCTCGATGTCCATCGCCCTCGTGTGGCGGGCCATCTTCAACGACGGCGGTACGGTCGACAACCTCCTCGGCACCGGCGGCTGGGTGAACAAGCCCGGCTGGGCGCTGTTCGCCGTCGCCCTGCTGACGGTGTGGCAGTTCGGCGCACCCATGGTCATCTTCCTCGCCGGGCTCCAGCAGATCCCCACGGAGCTGTACGAGGCGGCATCGGTGGACGGGGCGAGCCGATGGCGGCAGTTCCTCTCCATCACCGTGCCCATGCTGTCCCCGGTGCTCTTCTTCAACCTGGTGCTCCAGACCATCCAGGCCTTCCAGGTCTTCACCCCCGCGTTCGCGGTGAGCGCGGGCAAGGGCGGCCCCGCCGACTCGACACTCTTCTACACGCTCTACCTCTACGACCGGGGCTTCGTCGCCTCCCACATGGGCTACGCCTCCGCGATGGCCTGGGTACTGCTCCTCGTCATTGGCGCCGTCACCGCCCTACTGTTCCGCACCTCGCGCTCCTGGGTCTTCTACGCGTCCGAGGGGGACCGATGACCACCTCAACTGTCGCCGTACGCAAGCCGGTTGCCTGGCGTCGCATCGCCCTGCACCTCGGCTGTCTGGCCGCGCTGCTCGTGATGCTGTACCCGCTGGCATGGCTGCTCGCGACCTCCCTCAAGCCCGCCAACGAGGTGATCGCCAGCCTCGACCTGCTGCCCAGCAGCCTGGAGTGGTCCAACTACACGACAGCCCTCGACGGCGTGAACGACGTCTCCGTGTGGCAGCTGCTCGGCAACTCCCTGTTCGTCGCGGGCGGCGCGGTCGTCGGCAACGTACTCAGCTGCTCACTGGCCGCGTACGCCTTCGCCCGGCTGCGCTTCCGCTTCCGCGGCCCGCTCTTCGCCTTCATGATCGCGACGATCATGCTGCCGCACCACGCCGTGCTGATCCCGCAGTACATCATCTTCAACCAACTCGGCATGGTGAACACCTACTGGCCGCTGATCCTCCCCAAGTTCCTTGCCACGGAGGCGTTCTTCGTCTTCCTCATCGTGCAGTTCATGCGGGGGCTGCCGCGCGAGCTGGAGGAGGCGGCGCGGATAGACGGCTGCGGCCCTTTCAGGAGCTTCTTCCTGGTGATCCTTCCGCTCACCCGTCCGGCACTCATCACCACGGCGATCTTCACCTTCATCTGGACCTGGAACGACTTCTTCACCCAGCTGATCTATCTCTTCTCGCCGGAGAAGTTCACGCTCACGCTGGCGCTCAGGTCGTTCGTGGACGCCTCCAGCCAGTCCTCCTTCGGCCCGATGTTCGCGATGTCGGTGATCGCCCTCCTCCCGATCGTCCTGTTCTTCCTCGCCTTCCAGCGCTTCCTCGTCGAGGGCATGGCCCACTCGGGAGTCAAGGGATGAGCGCCACACCCCACCGCGAACCGGGCGAACTCTTCGGCCCGCGCACCACCCTGTTCGCCGACGTCCTCAGCATCGGCCTCGCCACCACCGTCTCCTCCCTCCCTCTGATCACCGCGCCGGCAGCCCTCTCCACGGCCTGTGCGGTGCTCAGAGGCGTGGCGAACGACGAACCGGCCACCGCCGGCCGCTACTTCGCCCTCCTGCGCCGACGCCTGCGCCCCGGCGACCTGCTGGCAGGCGTCCTGGCCATGGCGGGCACCCTTCTGGTGGCAGCGGACCTCGCCCTGGCAGGCGCAGGCCTGCCAGGAGCGCCGCTCTTCGCGACCGCGGCGACGACAGTCACGGCCATCGCGCTGACGGTCGCCCTGCGCGCCTGCGCCCGCCCCGAATCCGTATCCGACTGGCCCACAGCACTCCGTGCGGCCGCCACCGACACGGTCCGCGACCCCGCCGGCAGCGCCCTCATCCTGCTGGCGGTGGCCACGGCAGCGCTCTGCGCCTGGATGATGCTCCCGCTCGCCTTCTTGGTCCCGGGCCCCCTCGCGCTGGCCCTCGCCGGGGTGGCAAGGCGAAGGGAGACAGCCGGGACCTAGGAGAGCACTCCAGCTATCTCAGGCAGGCGGCAGCAGCCCGATCGCGCGATAAGCGGCATCCACGGTCGGCCGCGCCATCGCCCGTGCCTTCTCAGCTCCATCCCGCAGCACCCCCTCCACATGTCCAGGATCCGCGCACAACTCCTTGTGTCTCTCCTGTACGGGCTTGAGGAGTTCCACCACGGCCTCTGCGGTGTCCTTCTTCAAGGCGCCATACGTCTCATATACACCGCTCAAGCCCTCCGGGTTCCCATCCGTACAGGCCGCAAGGATCTCCAGCAGATTCGCGACGCCGGGTTGCCCCGCCCGGTCGTACACGACCTCCTGCCCGCTGTCGGTCACGGCCTGCATGACCTTCTTCCGCACCACGTCAGGCTCATCCAGCAGATAGACGATCCCCGGCCCGACGTCGTCGCTCTTCCCCATCTTCGACGTCGGATCCTTCAGGTTCATCACCCGCGCACCCACCTTCGGACGCGTCGCCCGAGGCACCACGAACGTATGCCCGTACCGCTGGTTGAACCGCACGGCCAGATCCCGCGTCAGCTCCACATGCTGAACCTGGTCATCCCCCACAGGCACCTCATCGGTCCCGTACGCCAGGATGTCCGCCGCCATCAGCACGGGATACGTCAGCAGCGACAGCCGCACACTCCCGCCCCGCCCCCGCTCACGCGCTGCCTTCTCCTTGTACTGGATCATCCGCCGCATCTCACCGTCGGTGGCCACGCACTCCAGCAGATACGACAGCCGCGCATGCTCATCCACATGGCTCTGCACGAACACGGTGCACTGCGCCGGATCCAGCCCCGACGCCAGCAGCAGCGTCGCCGCCTGTCGACTGAGCCGCCGCACCCGCGCCGGATCGTGGTCCACGGTCAGCGCATGCAGGTCGACGATGCAGAACAGCGCGTCAGCCTGATGCTGGTCGACCGCGGCCCACTGCCGCATGGCTCCCAGATAGTTCCCCAGCGTCAGATGCCCGGTCGGCTTGACCCCGCTGAAGACCCGCGTCATCTCTCCACCTCCTGGTCGAGACCGCCGCACCCGGCCGGCCGACCCTCCCGGAGGGAGATACAAGAACGGCCGCCAAGGCGGCGGCCGTTGATTGCATACGTGAGCACGGCCGCCGTCAGGCGGCCCACCACAGCTGGGTACACGTACGCGTCGTCACGCAGCCAGGCTACGCCCCCACAGGCCGGTCCGGACCGAAGTTGACACGCCCCGACCCGGTACGTACTGTTCTCCGAGTTGTCCGACGTGAGCGCCGACTCCGGTCGGTCCCCGGACAGCCATTCCGTAGGTACCAGCCACTACTCGACGAGCAGTGATCATTCTGCCGTCGCGTCATTGGTATGCGTATTTACGAAATGAGGAATCCGCGCTCGAAAGACCGCAGCCCCCGATTAGCTCGGGAGCCAGGAATCCGCTAAAGTCTCACTCGTCGGAACGGCCCAACGGCCGGGAAGGCAAACCCCGCTGACTGGGGGTCAGGCCGAGAAAAAGGATCTGATAGAGTCGGAAACGCAAG
>NZ_JAFFSX010000035.1 GCF_017948485.1 Streptomyces sp. GESEQ-35
TCCTGGAACCGGTCGAGATCGACGGCGCCACCATCACCTACGCCACCCTTCACAACCCCGCCGACATCACCCGCCGCGACCTGCGCCTGGGCGACCACGTCATGGTCCACCGGGCCGGTGACGTCATCCCCCGCATCGAAGCCCCCGTCGCCCACCTGCGCACCGGCGACGAACAGCCCATCGCCTTCCCCGAGACGTGCCCGCGCTGCGGGGCCGGCATCGACACCAGCGAGCAGCGCTGGCGCTGCGAGAACGGGCGCAACTGCCATCTGGTCGCCGCCCTGTCCTACGCCGCCGGCCGCGACCAGCTCGACATCGAAGGCCTGGGGGCCACGCGCGTCGTCCAGTTCGTCGACGCCGGTCTCGTCGCCGATCTCGCCGACCTCTTCACCCTCACCCGCGAGCAGCTCCTGAGCCTGGAGCGGATGGGCGAGACCAGCACCGACAACCTCCTCACCGCGATCGCCGCGGCCAAGGACCAGCCGCTGTCGCGGGTCCTGTGCGCGCTCGGGGTGCGCGGCACCGGACGCTCCATGTCCCGCCGGATCGCGCGGTACTTCGCCACCATGGACAACATCCGCGCCGCCGACGCCGAAGCGATGCAGCAGGTCGAGGGCATCGGCACCGAGAAGGCCCCGTCCATCGTCGCCGAACTTGCCGAACTCGCCCCGCTCATCGGCAAACTCGCCGCGGCCGGGGTGAACATGACCGAGCCCGGCGCCACCCCACCCGCCCCCGCTGGCGACGACACCACCTCCGGGAGCGCGGTGGCGGCGGGCGGGCCGCTGGCCGGGATGACGGTGGTCGTGACCGGCGCGATGACCGGCGTACTGGAGAAGCTCAGCCGCAACCAGATGAACGAACTCATCGAACGGGCCGGGGGCCGCTCCTCCTCCAGCGTCTCCAAGAAGACCACCCTGGTCGTCGCCGGTGAGGGCGCCGGATCCAAGCGGGCCAAGGCCGAGGACCTCGGCATCCGACTGGCCGGTCCCGACGAATTCGCCACCCTCATCGCCGACTTCCTCGAATGACCCGTTGACGGCGGGTGCCGCACCTCACAACGGAAGCCGGGAGGGGCGAGGAACAACCCGAGGCGGTGGACCGTTCTTCACCATGTGGCTGCGGAGGGGACAGTGTCCCCGGGCCTCACCTATAGCCCATGGGGACGATCGTACGGCTGAAGCCCCATGGAGCCTTCCGCCGAGAGGCGACCGCCCTCCGCATGCCACCGCACACGGCCCCGGCTGGTCTCCCCCGTCCAGCCGGGGCCTCTGCATTGCCCCAGACGCGCGTCGCGGGTCGATCCGCCCAGGCCGTCGCACTCGGCGACAGACGGGTGACGGCCCGCGCCGGGGGGATATCCCCCATTCCGATCCTGGGGTGCGCCGGAGCGCGCCCCCTCGGGGGGTGAAACTAGCGTTCAGCCATGACCGCGACTCTGCGAAAGCACCTCGCCATGGCACTCGGTGTCGCTGCGCTGCTCGCCGCCGAGGCGGGCATCGCCGTCGCCGAACCCGCCGAGCCCTCCCCGGTGAAGCAGTTGCGCCAGGACACCGAGGCGATCCACGCCCTCGGTATCAGCGGTGTGCAGGCCCGCGTGATCGCGCCTGATGGCCGGCAGTCGGTCGCCACCAGCGGCACCGCCGACCTGACCACCGGCCGCGCGGTGCCTTCCGACGGCTACTTCCGCATGGCCAGCACGTCCAAGACGCTGGTCGCCACCGTGATCCTCCAACTACAGGCCGAGGGCAGGCTGTCCCTGGACGACACGGTCGACGACTGGCTGCCAGGAGTGGTGCAGGGTAACGGCAACGACGGCAGCCGGGTCACCGTGCGCCAACTGCTCCAGCACACCAGCGGCATCCACGACGATCTGCCCGGATACAGGACACCGGAGGAGTACTACCAGCAGCGCCACGACGTATACAACTCTGAGCAGCTGGTTGCCCGCGCCATGGCCCACCCGCCGGACTTCCCGCCCGGCAAGGGCTGGCAGTACTCCAACACCGGCTACGTACTGCTCGACATGATCATCCGGAGGGTCACCGGTCAAGCCGCCCACCAGGAGATCAAGGACCGCATCCTGCGCCCGCTCGGCCTCGACCGGACCCTGTGGATGGGCACCTCGCCCACCCTCCCCCAGCCGCACGCCCAGGCCTACGAGCTCTTCGGCCCCGGTTCCGTGGTGGACGTCACCGACCAGATACTGGTGGACCACGAGAACCTTTCGTGGGTCACGACCACACAGGACGAGAACGACTTCTTCCGCGCGCTGCTCGCGGGCCGCCTGCTACCGAAGCGGCAGCTGGCCGAGATGAAGCAGACCGTCCCCGTGAGCGCGGAGGTCCAACAGCTGTGGCCCGGCGGCCGATACGGGCTCGGCCTGGTCGAACGCCCCCTGAGCTGCGGAGGCGCCTACTGGAGCCACGAGGGCGGGGACGGCGGCTACATCACCCTCAACGGCGTCACCGACGACGGCAGGCGAAGCGCCGTGGTCTCCATGTCCGAGGCACGCGGCGACACCCCCGAGCACATACTGGAGCAGGAGAACGCGGCCAGCGCCCTGATCGACCACGCACTGTGCGCAGGGGGCCCCAGCACCCCGTGAGCGGAGGCGTCGTCGCGGTGGCCCGTGAGCGATGAGCTCGGCGCGGGGCCTGATCATGGCTCAGTCAGACCAAGGAATACGCCTGATCACGCCCCCGCGCCGGGACCTCGACCGCGGGCGGTTCAGAGACCCACTCGGGTGAACGTCACATGCGTGACTCCGCTGGGCGAGGAGGCGGCCTCGACCTCGTAGTCCTTCTCGGTGCCCTCGAGCCCGTCCCAGAGCCGCACGCCTCGGCCGAGCAGGATCGGAACCACCACGACATGCATGCGGTCGATGAGCCCGGCGGCAAAGAAGTCGCGGATCACCGTGGGCCCTCCGCCGATGCGCACGTCCTGGCCGCCCGCTGCCTCGCGGGCCGTCTTGAGCGCCTCGGCGGGCGAGGTGTCGAGGAAGTGGAAGGTCGTGCCGCCCTCCATCTCGATCGACGGGCGAGGGTGATGGGTGAGGATGAAGGTCGGTGTGTGGAACGGCGGGTTGGGCCCCCACCACCCCTTCCACTCCGGGTCCTTGTGCCAACCGGGAGGGCCGAACTTCCCGGCGCCCATGATCTCGGCGCCGACTCCGGGCTCGAACTGCCGCGCGAAGGCGTCGTCGACGCCGCCGGTCCCGCCGGGCTTGTGGGTCATCCTGTGCCAGAACCCGGTGGTGAACATCCACTCGTGCAGCCTTTCGCCGGCGTGGCCGAACGGCGCGTCAAGGCTCTGCACATCACCGGTACCGAAGCCGTCGAGCGAGATGGAGAAGTTGTGGACGCGGGCTAGTGACATGGCTGGCGTTCCCTTCCGTCTGCTGATGGAGCTTCGTCGTCTCAGCTCGTCATGAAGCGATGATGGGCGTCCCGATGCCATGACGTCTAATGCCATTTCTTCCCATGTCTCATACATAAACTTAATCCATGCTGAACCTGACGCACCTCAAGGTTCTGGAGGCGGTCGCCCGCCATGGATCGGTGACCGAAGCGGCGAAGGAGCTGCATTACTCCCAGCCGTCGGTCAGCCACCACCTGGGGCGACTGGAAGCCGTCACCGGAGCCAGGCTCATCCAACGAGCGGGCCGCGGTATCCGGCTCACCCCCGAAGGCGAACTCCTGGCACAACGGGCAACAGAGATTCTGGGACGAGTGGACGCCGCATCCGTCGAGCTGGCCGCCCGCGTGGGACTGCGTGCCGGACGGGTACGACTCGCCGGTTTCCAGACCGTCCTCAGCACCCTCGTACCGAGGGCCGCCGCCGAACTGTCCCGGTCGTACCCGGGAATCGAGTTGAACCTCGTCGATGCCCACCCGGTCGAGGGCCTACAGATGCTGCGTTCCGGACACGTCGACATCGCCCTGATCTTCCGGCATGCCGACACGCCACTGGAAGAGGAGGGATTCCGACTCACCCACCTGCTCGACGATCCCCTCTACCTCGTCAGTGACCAACCCCATCAACGTCTCGAAGACCACCGGGACTCCGCCTGGGTCGGCGGCTGCGAACGCTGCCGAGCCGCCACGATCACGGCATGCGAACGCGCCGGCTTCTCCCCACGCATTGCCTACTCCTGCGACGACACGGTCGTCTCCCAGGCGCTGGTGGCCGCCGGGATGGGTGTCGCCATACTCAACGGACTCGCGTTGCAGGCTCACCGGGCGCCGGGCATCCACACCGCACAGCTCACCGGCAACGCCCGCCGGATCTACGCCGCCACGTACGGCGACCCGCCGGACCCACCCGCCACAACCGCGCTGATCGAGATCCTGACATCACGACCCCGCTGAAGAGGGACAGTCGCGGCCGCCGGAGGAGATGCCCACCTCAGGTCCTTGCAACAACACGGTTCAGTACGAGCAGTCACTTTCCGTATGCCTGGCGGAACTTGTTCATGGTCTCGGTCGAGGCCGAGTTAGCGCCGCACGGCGGGACGACGCCGTCCTTGTCGGCGGCCACGATGTAGTGCTCACCGTCCACGAAGGTCAGGCTCTCCGGCTGGTCCGCGCCGCTGTCGAGCACCACCGTGTCGGTGCCGTCACCGATCAGCCAGTGGTCGACACGGAAGGTGACCGAGGAGCCCTGGACGGAGGTGACTGTTCCTTCGAAGAGCGTCGGGTATTCGCGCAGGTTGTCGGGGAGGGGTTCCCGGCACTTCTGGCCGGCGGAGCCGCTCTCGTTGGTGAGAACCAGCGGGTTGGCCGAGGTCCCGTGACCGTTGTCGTCGTTGGCCATGATTCCTCCAGCGGCGACGCCTCCGAGCACGAGGAGAGCGGCGGCCGCCGCGAGTCCGAAGAGACGGCGGCGCCCGCGTCCCGCGGTGGTCTTCGCGGGGTGAGTCGTGTTGTCAACGGCGGTGTTGGCTGACTGGGGCGTGGTGTCGGTGGTCAAGGTGGCCTCCACAAGGCGGTTGATGTCGGGCAGCGGAGCTGTTGGCGTCAGTGCCGGGTCCGCAGCCTTCAGCCGGGCCAGCAACTCGTCGTCATTCACTGACTGCTCCTTCCTTCATCTGTCTTGTGTCCGGGCCGTTCTGTGTTCTTTCGCCCCAGCTGCGCGGCGAGCTTCTTTTTGGCCCGGTGGAGCCGGATGCTCACCGAATTGGAGGTCAGCCCGGTCACTTCCGCGATCTGACGCGGCGCCAGTCCCTCCCACGCCCACAGCCGCACCACCTCACGCTCCAGCGTCCCGAGGGCATCGAGCGCGGCATGCACATAGCTGTGATCGGCGACCTCTGCCGGAGGCTGCTGCGTCTGCACCAGCCGCTCCACCAGACGAAGCCTGCGTCCGTCAGCACGGAGTGCATTTGCCAGGCATCCGCGTGCCACTCCGTAACACCACGGCAGTACGTCGTCGGGATCGGGCTTGGAACCTGATCTGAGCCCGGGCACATCCTCGATACGACGCCACAGCACCAGCATCGTCTCCGACAGGACGTCCTCGGCCACGTCGGCGCTCGTCCGTCGCAGCAGATACCGGTGCAGCGGTTCCGCCACCACGTGCGCCAGTCCTTCAAAACGCGCCTGCTGTTCCCGGCGCGTCTCCTGTTCCGTCATGGATTCCACAACCCGTCGTGTCCGGCAGCGGCCGGTTCCTTTCAGTAGCCCGATCGGGCAATGGCCCACGACCCGGACCTGAGAGACGCCGTCTCGACGCCAAACCGGCTGACAGTGACGGTCGTTCGCGGCTGCGGGCGCCTGCCGATACGGCGCCCGCAGCCGATCATGCGGAAGGAGAAAGCTGTTCGCGCACCCATTGAGGATCGGGATTGACGTGCGGCCGGCCCGCCACAACAACAGTCGGCACGGTCTCATCGCCATCATTGGCCGCCCTCACCACTGCCGCACCAGCCGGGTCCCGCCAGATGTCGACCCAATGCAAGCGGCGAGCGCGACGGCCCAACCGGATGCGCAGCCGCAGACAGTACATGCAGCCCGGCCGCCAGAAGACGACCGGCCGACCGTCGACCGCGCTGCGGCGTTGTGCCTCCAACGCACCGATCGACCTCGGGAAGACAAGGGGCGAGTTCACGCCTGCGAACAGCACGAACACCAGCAGGAGCGCTACGGCTTCGCCAGGGCTCCCCTTGACGATCAGCCCCGTCGCAACGATTGAGCCGCAGAGCACAAGCAGCACCGGCAAGATCCAGGCACGCGTCATGATGACCCAGGCTATCGATGAGCCGAAATACCCCTCGAACCGGGAGCGCCGGGCAAGAGCTGGGGGGCAAGTCCCTGAAGCAGTTCGTGTAGAGCCCGGCTGTCAGCGCTGGGTGGAAGACTGCCGGGCATGATCGAACCGAATCCGAAAACGGACCTTCTCCGTTACCTGCAAGACGGGCGTGACGCCCTGTTATGGAAGCTCGATGGGCTCTCGGAATACGACATCCGCCGCCCGCTGACTCCCACGGGAACGAACGACGCTGGCGCTTGACGCGATCGGTCATGTTCCGTGGTGGCCCCGGGAACGACGAGAGGTGACGCTGCACCACATCCTGGTCCGCGTGATCTCCGATACCCAACGGCATGCCGGTCACGCCGACATCGTGCGAGAGCTCATCGATGGATCCGTCGGGTACCTGAAGGGCAACGACAACATGCCGCCGGGCGATCAGGCATGGTGGGAGAACCATCGACGCAGACTGGAGCGCGTGGCACGGAAAGTCGGCAACGCCTGACCTCGCCCCGCCGCTCCCAACGGTGCTGGGGTCGGCCTTGCGGCCCCACCCGGCCGAGCCGGCCGACGGACACGTTCGCCTGCAAGATTGCGAGGGGCTTCACCGTCCACCGTAGCGGCGGCCGGACAGGCGCCACAGGAGGCGGGCGGGCAGTGGTGCCTTGGCGAGAAGCGTTCGCTGCTCTTCGGGGGTTGCTGTTGCCATCAACGCACTCAACACCGAGCCCAATTCCGTGAGTTGATCCGCCACCTGCTCACAGAACTCGAGATCGCCTCGGCCCGCACCGCGGTCCGTGCCGCGAGCCGGGGCCAGAGGAATTCGTCCTCGCTGACGTGGTGGGCTGCCGAGATCCAGCGCACGCCCGTCATGGCGGCCACTCAGTGGCTCCAGCAGCCCGAACTCGTGCCCTTCCACCGCCGTTACCACTCGTCAGACGGCCGCCCGTGCCGGGATGGACGGCGGCCAGCTCTGCAAAACGCTTACTCGCTGGAGGCGGTGGGCAGTAGGCCCCGCTCGGTGAGGACCTTCTTTGCCACGAAGGTGGCGTTGAGAGCCTTGGGCATGCCGCAGTAGACGGCCGCGTGCAGCAGCGCCTCGACAATTTCCTCGGGTGTCAGGCCGACGTTGAGGGCTGCGTTGATGTGGACTTCGAGCTGCGGCTCACAGCCGCCGAGGGCGGTCAGCATGCCCAGGGTGACCAGTTGGCGGTCTCTCGGGGCTAGTTGCGGGCGGTTGTACATTTCGCCGAATGCCCAGGCGACGACCTGGTGTCCCAACTCGGGCGAGATGTCGGCCAGCGAGTCGATGACCTTCTGTCCGCTCTCGCCGTCGATTCCCGTCAGTACGGCCATGCCATGGTCGAAACGCTCCTGCCGGTTCTTCGCGCTGTCGTGGGTGCTCATGGCTCTGCTTCCTCTTTCCGTTCCTGCCGTCGGGCGGCGTGTGCCGCCGGTTGTCACCAGCGGTTTGCCGGGATTGCGGGTGGGGCTAGTCGGTGCGCTGATCGTGGAAAGCCGGCAAGGCCAGGAGGACGCCCAGCGCGAGTGTGGCGGCGACGACGCGCAGGATGCCGGCGAAGCCCAGGCCGGTCAGCGCGCCGGTGAGCTGTGGGCCCAGGCTCGCGCCGATGAACATGCTGCATCCGTAGAGCGCGACAGCCGCGCCGCGTGCGTGCGGGGCGCTCGCGTTGATGGTCTCGACGACGGCGGGTGCCGCTGCCGCGACGGCTGCCACGAACAGGAGCAGGGCGATGGCCAGCGCCACGGTGTGGCCGCCGAGGAAGGAGCCGGCCGCGACGGCGAGGGCGGCCAGCACGAAGGCGAGTACCGCGCGCAGAGGTGCGGCCAGGCGCTGGAGCACGGGGGCGAGCACGGGGACGGCGACCAGGGCGGGCAGGGCGCTGGCCCGCAGGGCGAGGCTCGCGGACGAGTTTCCGGCGATGCCGGGCGGTCCGGCGATGGCGACCGCCGTGTAGACGGCGACGAAAGCGGACATCAGGGCCACGGTCGAGAGGTAGAGGGCGACCAGGCGTGGCCGGCCGAGCAGCCGCGGCATCGCCGCGAACGCCTGGCGCAGCCCGCCGCCGGAACCGTGGCGGAGGGTCGGCCGCAGAACGCGGCGCGCAGGGAGCACGCTCAACGTCATGAGGGCGGCGCTGATCCAGAAGACCGCGCGCCAGCCGGGCCCGGCCGCGACGGCCTGGGCGCCGATCTGCATGATGACTGCGGCGGCGAACATTCCGCTGGTGATGCAGGTCAGTGCGGTGCCACGGCGCTGGGGCGCGAGGTGATGGACAACGTAGGAGAGCGCGGAGGGCGCGAAGGTCGCGGCGGTCAGTCCCTGCACGATCCGCAGGGCGACGGCCCAGGTGAGGTCGGGAGCGGCGCCGACCGCCAGTGTGGCTGCCGTGGCGGCCACAAGCCCGGTCGTGATCACGGCGCGCGATCCGTAGCGGTCCGACAGCGGACCGGCCAGGAGGAATCCGGCGGCGTAGGCGAAGCCGAACGCCGTCGCCGTCCAGGTGGCCTGCCCTGGTGTCGTGCCGAGCGCGGTGGCCATGGGGTGCAGCAGGGCCAGGACGGTGTACATCTGGCCGACCATCAGGACGCCGAGCGCGGTCAGCAGCCCGATGGTCTGCGCGGCGGGGGCCCAGGCCTGGGGCGAGTCCGGTTCGCCGGTCCCCTGTGCAGTCATGGAGGTGGTGGGGTGGGACATGGGAACTCCAGTCGGGGCGTCAGGTCGGCCGGGCACGCCGTTGCGTACAAGGGCGCGACCGGCCGAGGGCGCCGCTGGGTGAGGGCGTCAGCGTCGGGTGAAGCGGTATCCGGCGTGGTGCAGGTGGTCGTCCTGGAACTCGCCGAAGGCCCAGAAGCCCAGGTCGTCCAGGTAGTCGATGCGGGTGCCGTTGATCCAGTAGCGGCCCTGATAGGCGCTGGGGCGATCACCTCGAGCCTCGTCGTAGCGGCCGTCGGGCAGCAGTTCTTGGCGTACGAAGTCGTTCTCGTCGGCCCACATGCCCACGTAGGGGTGTGTCTGGTCGTAGACGGGTGCCTCGTCTGTGGCGGCTGTCGCGGCCTTGTCCAGGGGACTGCCGTTCCAGAGGCGCACCTGGCCTTCGGTGACCAGGATGTCGAGGTGCGTGCCGCGGGCCGGGACCGCGCCGGCCGGGGTTCCGGGGGCGTCGGCAAGCCGAAGTACGGCGATGTCGGCGGCCTCTCCCGGGGTGAGGGTGCCGCTCTTGGCGGGCTCGGTGAAGTCGGCTGTGGCGGGAAGGACGAGGGTGCCCGCACAGTCGATGACGATCATGTTGTCGTCGCCCGCTGCCGTCAGCAGGCCGGGGCCGACTCCGACGATCAGCGAGCCACCGATGAGGACGTCGGCTTCCTGCCAGTCGCCCATCAGCGGGTTGCCGGTGATGACGGTGCCGCCGGTCAGCAGCAGGGGTCGGCCCTGTGGGTTGCGCAGTTCGCGCAGGACGGCGTCGTCGCGGCGCGGAACTGTGGTTGGGGTGTTGTTCGTCATGGTGTTCCCTGTTTCGGTCGTTCAGCCGGTGGTGGTGTTCAGGACGTACTCGCGTGAGGCGTGCACCTCGCCGCGCAGGGCGGCCAGATCGACGTCGAGGACCTGGCCGTTCCACTTACGGGGCTCACCGTTGATGAAGACGGCGCTGATGTTGCGGGCGTCCGAGCCCAGCACGACGGTGCCGATCGCGTCGTTGAGCGGCATGTTGTTGAGGTCCTCGGCCTGGATGACCAGCAGGTCGGCCTTCTTGCCCGGGGTCAGCGAGCCGGTGACCCCGGCAAGACCGTTGGTGCGGGCGCCCTGGAGGGTGGCGAAGTCCAGGACGTCGTGGGTGGTGATGCGAGAGGGCTGCTGGTCGGTGCCGTAGGCGGCGTTGACCGCGCGCATCCGCTGGATGGCGAGGAGGGCCCGCATCTGCGTGAACATGTCGCTGGCCAGGGCGACTTCGACGTCGATGCTCAGTCCGGGACGGATACCGACGGCAAGTGCCTCGTCGACGGCGGGAATCGCGGTCTCCAGGCCGATCTGCGCGTCGGACGTGGGAGCGAGCGCCACGGTGGTGCCGGTCTCCCCCATCGCCTTCCACGCCTCGGAGGTCAGTCCGGTGGAGTGGATGAGAGTGACGTCGGGGCCGAGAATGCCGTCCTTGGCCCAGCGCAGGACCGCCTCGGAGGAGGACGTGCCGAAGACGGCGTCCACGCTCACACCGATACCCAACTCCTTGGCGACACGGGCAAGTTCAGGGCCGTAGGCGAGGGCGGGCCCGGAGATCTCGTCAGTGGCCAGGGTCGCCAGGCGCAGAGTCAGCAGTTGGTCGTTGCTGCTGAAGTACTGATCCTTGATGCGGGTCAGGTCGCCCGGCCACTGCCGGTCCCAGTCGCCGAAGTGCGGGCCCATGGAGGCGTGTACGCCGCGTATGCCGGTGTCGAGGAGGGCCTGGATGGCGGCGTCGGAGTGCTCGCGGGTGCGGGAGTTGTGGGAGAAGTCGAGCATGGTGGTGATGCCGCTGTCGATCGCGGTCAGGGCGGCCAGCTTGGTGCCGATGTACATGTCCTCGGGCCGGTAGACGGTGGCGTAGCCGGCCAGGGTGGTCATCACGTAGCCGCCGAGGTCGTCGACGTCCGGCATGATGCGGCGCAACTGGGCCTCCCAGGCGTGCCGGTGAGTGTCCACGAAGCCGGGGGTGAGGACCGTGCCGGTGGCGTCCACGACCACGGCGCCTTCCGCGCTGAGGTCGCGGCCGACGGCGGTGATGGTGTCGCCCTCGACGAGCAGATCGCCCCGGTCGATGACGCCGAGCTCCGGATCCATCGAGACGATGGTCGCGCCGGTGAACAGAATGCGTCGACGCGGGTCGGCGGACCGGCGCTGGAGCTGGTCGAGTACGGCGACGCTGGTGGTGTCGTTGACGTTCATGGGAGGTTCTCCTCGCAGAGGTGCGGTGGGCTGTTGCTCAACGGCTTGTGGACACCAGCGTCGACCGGTCTCACCGGGGCAACCAGGCCGCCGTTTCCCCAGGTGCGCCACACCCACGTTCACCGTCGCTCCGGGTGGGCGGTGCCCGTGGGCGGGACGACTCGGATGGCCTGCTCGGTGGACAGGACGGTGGGCAGGATCGTGATCTCGGCGATGTCCTGCGACGACGTGGTCGAGGAGTCCTGTGGCGACCATGGCGGGCTCGACGGTGGCCACGCGCACCAGCGCGCATCCGCATTCGCTGTCAGGGGGCAGGTGGGCCACCCTGGAGTGGGCCGTCCGGCTCGTCGGCTCCGCGGGCGGACGGCGGGAGCAAGGACATCTTCACGCTCAGTCGTTGCTCCTCGGTGTCCAGATGGCGCTGCACCCGGCGCAGCGCGATGTCATCAATGCGGGCTTGGTTGTGCAGGTCGCGCAGTGCAGCTCGCTTGACGTCGAGGAGCGCGGTCTCGAGCGCGTATGTGGCGCTGATCTGCTGCTCGCGGCGGATTGCCTGGTCGCGGGTTTCGTCCGAAGCCGCAGCGGCCTGTTTGCGCAGGTCTTTGGTGATGTGGGCCATGGTCGTCTCGGGCACGGGGAACCGTTCGGACAGGGCGGGCAGCTCGGCCAGGGCGGTGTGGGCCAGGTGACGTATGACGAACTCCTCCTCCGCTGCTTCGTCGGCGTCCACGGTGAATTGCGCGTTGCGTACAACTGCCGGGAGGGCCGGGCCGAGTAGGGCAAGAGTGACGGTGATGACGACCACGGTGATGAAGATGACCGCGTCGCGCTGTGCCACCGGTTGTCCATCGGTCGTCGTCGCGGGGATGGTCAGTGCTGCGGCCAGAGAGATCGCTCCGCGCATGCCGGCCCACGCCAATGGCAGTCGTTGTCGTGCGCCGATGCGCCTCCGGCGTTGCTGCGGGCGACGGTCCACCAGGCGGATCAGGTAGGGGATCGTGTAGAACCATGCGGCGCGGGCGGCGATGACCGTCGCGCTGACCGCGGCAGCGATCATGGTCGCCTGAAGCAGGGAGACAGAGGTCAGCGCGCGAACGGCGGCGGGCGTCTGGATGCCCACCAGGACGAACAGTGCGCCGTTGAGCAGGAACGCGGTGACTTCCCAGAAGGCGGTGGCCTCCAAACGTGCGTCGGAACGGATGAGGTTGGGTCCTACGCGGCTCGTGACCAGTGCGCAGGTGACCACGGCCAAGACGCCCGAAACGTGCAGGATTTCGGCGGGCAGGAAGGCGATGAACGGGGTGGCGACACTCAGTCCGCTGTGCAGGCTCCGGTCTTGCAGGCGTCGGCGCACGGGGATCAGGGCCAGAGCGATCGCCGCGCCGATGACCGCGCCGCCGACGTACGACTCCGCGAAGCGCAGTGTGGTCCCGGCCCAGGAGAACGGCTCGTCCGTGGTGAGGAGTTCCAGGCTCACCGCGAGAAGCACCAGGGCTGTGCCGTCGTTGAGGAGACTCTCGGTGCGCAGCAGTGTCACGATGCGTCGCGGCATGGCCTTCGCCACCGCGGCGACCGCCGCTACGTCAGTGGGTGCCAGCACCGCTCCGAGGACGAAGGCGATCGGCCAGGCGTAGCCGAGTGCATGCGCGACCGCGGCCACGGCAAGTGCGGTCACCAGAACGAGGCCGGTCGACTGCAGGGCGATCGACCTGAAGTTCGTCTTGATCTCGCGCACCGACGTGGTCAGCGTCTCCCAGTACAGAAGCGCCGGCAGGAAGACCAGAAGCACCACGTCGGGCGGCAGGTCGACATGGCCGAAGTGCGGGGTGAGTCCGATGAGGACGCCCCCGCCCAGCAGCATCAGCGGCTCGCTCAGGTGGAGGCGGCGGGCGAGCCAGGTCATCAGCAGCACAGCGGCAAGGACCACGGCAATGAGTTCGAGGCCGCTCATGATTCGTCCCTCATCCCGGTGGGGTGTTCCGGGCGCCGGGTTGGCGGTGGTGCGAAGCCAGGGCCGGTAGCGGGGAGCGTCACAGGAGGTATCACTGGAGGTATCACAGGAGGTACTGCCACTTGGTCATGCGGTCTCTGAGGTCGATGGTCTCGCCATCCAGCGTGAAGGTGCCGTCGCCACGGTGGTGAAACATCTGCGGGTGCGGCTGGGACGGATCGACCCACGCCCGCAACGGCTCGAGAACGAACAGGTTGTACGGGCCGACCAGGGAGGTGTCGGCGACCTCGCATTCGATGTTCGCGAAACACTCGGCGATCAGCGGTGCGCCGACCTGTTGTGCGGCCAGCGGGGTCAGGTCGAACTCCTGGAACTTGTCCACGTCCTGGCCTGAGCAGTTGCCGATGTCGACCGTGGTCTCGGCAAGTTCACTGCCGGGGATGGAGATGACGCATTCCCCTGTGTCGCGCAGCGCGGTGTAGCTGTGGTCCCACGGACCAATGGTGCAGCCGATCAGTGGCGGGGCGTGGCGGATCATCATGTTGAACCCGTTGGTCATCACGTTCGGAATGCCACGGTTCTGCGTGGTCACCAGAATCACCGGGCCGGGCTCGATGAGTCGGTGGACCTGATCCAAGGGGTGTTCCTGCAAATCGCTGACAGTGGTCATCGCCGGCCTCCTGAGGCGTGTGGGAATTGCCGAGGAGGCGCTCGCTGTCTCAGTGAATTCGCGGGTCGGTGTCCTCGGCTTTTCTGTACGTCCAGTCTGGCCAGCAAAAGGTGGGGCTGTAATGGCCGGGATCTTCCTGGGTACGCGAGGGCCAGGCTGCGGGCACCGGTGCCACGGTCAGGCGTCGTTCGACGACGCGGCGTATCGGTGGGTGGCATGCGAGCGGAGCTCGGCGAATGCGGCCGCAGCGTAACTGGCGGGTTCAGCCTGATTCTCGGATGCGGCGGGCGCTGAACCGATCGCGATGCGCTGTGGTGGGCGGCTGCCTCCGCCGGGCGGGGTGTGCCGGAGGCGCGACGCCCGGGGCCACCGTCCCGGGGCGCCCGGATCGTAGGGGCAGAGACAGCATCGCTGGTCAGCCAGGTGGTGCGCGGAAGCTGGTGGCGGACCGGGGCGGACCGACCCTCGGCCGGGCAGCGGCTGGGCGTAAGAGGGTCAGGCGGCGGTGTCGGGTTCATTGGGCGCGGCGGTGCGGGCCTGCCCTTCCTGGGGCTCGGTCGACCATGTCGCCAGCAATCGCAGGGCGGTTTCGGAGGAGGAGCCGGGCTCGGTGCTGTAGATGAACAGAGTCTGATTGCTGTCGCCGGGCAGGGCGAGAGCCTGGTAGGTGACGGTGAGGTCCCCGACCACGGGGTGGTGGTAGCTCTTGGTCCCCTCGGTTCGCTCGTGAACCCTGCGATCAGCCCAGTACGCGCGGAATTGCTCGCTGCGCACCGCGAGTTCGCCGACCAGTTCGCCGAGCTGCGGGTCCTCGGGGTGGCGCCCGGCGTCCATGCGCAGCATGGCGGCGGTGTCTGCGGCGACGCTCTCCCAGTCCGCGTACAGCTGGCGGGCGGCGGCATCGAGGAAGACGAACCGGCTCTGGTTGCGCTCGTTCGCGGGCATGGCGTCGAAGTCGGCGATCAGTGCACGAGCGAGCGGGTTGGAAGCCACCACGTCGGTGCGCCGCCCCAGGACGAATGTGGGGCAGTAGGCGGCATCCAGGGTGCCCAGCAGTTGGTGGACGGCTGGGCTGACCTGCTCGGCCGGGGAGGGCATGGACCGCCGGGGCTGGAGGGGGCGCCGGTTCGCGAGATCAAACAGATGTACGCGTTCAGTGTCGTCCAGTCGCAAGGCTGTCGCCAGAGCCTCAAGGATCTCCGGCGAGGCGGTGCGGCTGCGCCCCTGTTCCAAGCGGGTGTAGTAGTCGACGCTGACGCCTGCCAGCTGGGCCAGCTCCTCACGGCGCAGGCCCGGGACGCGGCGCCGAGCGGTCTTGGGCATTCCCGCGTCTGCGGGATTGAGCCGGCCCCGGCACGAACGGAGGAACTCTCCCAGCTCCACGATCTGGTTCATACCGCAATTCTCAGCGACGCCCCTGGGCGCGGGAAGGCGCAAGGGTAGCCGTAATACACCCAGGAAACGATGGAGCAGTCTTGTGGCTGCGAGCGGACGCGTTTTTCCGATGGCACGCAGTCAGCGGATGTGCGAGCGGTGCAGAAGCTTGCAGGCACACTGGCGCTGTACCGCGGCAGGTCTGTGATGCGGGCGTCCTGCGCCTTGTCTCCGGGGCTCGTCCTCATTCCGGGCCGACGAACGGGGCACGCCGGAGGGACGGCACCGCGGTCAGGGAACCGAGCAACGCCAGCGCGTCGGCGGAGGGGCTGCCCGCCTCGGCCTGGTAGACGATGACTTGCTGGCCACGGGCGCTGTTGACGGTGAAGGCTTCGTAGTGCAGCTCCAGGTCGCCGACCTCCGCGTGGTGGAAGAGCTTGGCCTCGCGGGTCTTGCCCCGCACGTCATGGCGGGCCCACAGGGCACGGAACTCGGCGCTTTTCATTGACAGTTCGCCGACGATTTCGATCAGCCGCGGGTCGTCGGGATCAATGCCGACTGCGCGTCGCAGGGCGGCCACACATGATTCGGCGGCACGGTCCCAGTCGCGGTAGAAGTGGTGCGCGGCCGGGTCCAGGAACGTCATGCGCAGCAGGTTGTCGCAGGATCTGAAGCCGGTGAACAGGGCAGCTGCGAGCTCGTTGCGGGCCAGGACGTCCAGGGCGTTGCCCAGGACGAAGGCGGGTGTACCGCACCAGGTGTCCAGGAGCCGCCGGAGTTGCGGACTGACCCGTTCGATGCGGGGCGCGCGACGTGCGCGGCGCGTAGTGGGCGTTGCCACGCGGTACAGGTGTGCCACCGCGTCGTCATCAAGACGCAGGGCCTTGGCCACGGCCTCAAGTACCTGCCGCGAGGGATGCCGTTCGCGGCCCTGTTCCAGGCGCATGTAGTAGTCGGCGCTCACACCGGCCAGGGTGGCGACTTCCTCGCGGCGCAGACCGGGCACCCTGCGGCGTCCCGACGTGGGAAGCCCGGCATCCTCGGGGCGCAGTTGAGCGCGTCGTGCGCGCAGGAAACCTCCCAGCGCATTCTCGGCCAAGGGGTGCTTTTCTGTGTCCATGCCGTCGAGGTTAGGGCGGCTCGAAGGCCTGTGGCGGATCGAAAGGGGGGTGCGCTTCTCCCAGGAATTTCCGGCCCCTTGCAGAGCCATACCTCGATCGCCCCGGATGTCCTGGCTCATTGGGCGTTACCGATCGGCCTGCGTGTTCCCACAGCAGGCCGACAGTGAAAGGGGCCCACCATAGCCTGGGAATATTTCTCCCAGGAAACTCCTGGCCTTCCTGCCTCTCGCGTTACCTCTCAGAATCGAAAACCTCGGAGGAAAACCTCCGATGGACATGTGAATGAGAAGCAGAGAAAAGAGGCCTGTTCATGGCTACGTGGTTTGTCACCGGCGCTTCCCGCGGTATCGGCGCGGAAATCGCCCGTGCCGCTCTGGCCGGCGGTCACAATGTCGTGGTCGGCGTGCGGAACCCCGAGCGGGTGCCGGACGACCTGAAGAACTCCGACCACGTCTTCGCGGTCGCCCTGGACGTCACGGACAACGACAGCATCCCGCAGGCGGTCGAGGCCGCCGTGGACCGGTTCGGCGGCATCGACGTCCTGGTCAACAACGCCGGCCGCGGCCTGCTCGGCGCCCTGGAGGAGATCACCGACGCGGAGGCCCGGTCACTGTTCGACCTCAACGTCTTCGGCCTCATCAACGTCACCCGCGCCGTGCTCCCCGTCATGCGCAAGCAGGGCTCCGGCAGGCTCGTGCACATCGGCTCCCGCTCCGGCTTCGAGGGCGAGCCCGGCGTCAGCCTCTACTCCGCCTCGAAGTTCGCCGTCGCCGGCATCAGCGAAGCACTCTCCGCCGAGATGGCCCCCTTCGGCATCCAGTCCGTGGTCGTCGAACCGGGCGTCTTCCGCACCGACTTCCTCGACTCCAGCTCGCTCTCCGTGGCCGCGAACCGTATCGCCGACTACGACGACACCCCCGCCCACGTGACGCTGGACTGGATCGACAAGGCCAACCACGCCCAGCTCGGCGACCCCGTCAAGGGCGCCGCCCTCATCGTCGAGGCCGCTTCCGCCGAGAAGCTGCCCACCCACCTCTACCTGGGCCGCGACACGCTTGAGCGGCTCGACGTCAAGTACCAGCAGGTGCAGGACGACCTCGCCCCGTGGCGCGAGAAGTCCGCCGCCACCGCCCACGACGACGCCGCCTGACACACCACCGGGCGCCGCACCGACACGGCGCCCGCACCCTCCGCACCCTCCGCACCCTCCGCACCCTCCGACCGTCGCCAAGCCGCTCGCACACGGCCGCGTGATCCTGGGCAGCCGGTCCTGGCAGCCCAGGATTTCGTCCTGGCCGCGGTGGTTGGCGGCGCCCCCGCATCGTGGCTTCAGATCGCGCGAATCAGTGGCCTCACGCCTTGGATGTGAATCGATTCACCCATCACCCCGCCAAGCGATCACCGAAAGGCGTCAAGGGGTTACCCAGGGGCAATTGCATGCCTATCGCAGGCGGTTGCCGATTTGCACCAGGCAGCGACTTGGTCGTGCAGGCCCATTGACTTCACGAGGGCACCACCTCTAACTTCCGACGCACAGCCCTTCTGAAACCTTTCATGGCATCAGGGGATGTCGGCCCACTCGTGGTGAGGAGCTCCCATGTACCAGCCCGGTCCTGCCGTGGCGCCGCATCGACCACCGTGCCGTCCACGAAAGAGCTGCCGCGCCGATGGGCCCACTCGGCGTCGTACTCGATCCCGAGCCGGTCGCCAGGATTCCGCCCTGGCGAGTCCCGCGCACTGACCCGGTCTCGTCAAACCCCCTTCTCTTTCTCCTTTCACGCTCCACCCACAAAGAGAGCGAAGCGCCATGAGCCGAAGCTGGAACCGTCGTGTCTTCTTGCGCGCCGCCGTGACAACCGCGGCAGTCGGAGCATCGTCGGCGTACACCGCCGTGAACCGGGCCATGGCGAAAGCTCCTCACCGGGCCAGACCGAGAGCCGGGCGGCTGCGCGTCGAGCGGACCACGGTCGAGTACGCGGAGAACGTCCTGGGCACGGACTCCACCGCTCCCTGTCTGAGCTGGGAGCTCGCCGCCGGCGGCCAGGGGGCACGGCAAAGCGCGTACCAGGTCCGCGTCGCAGCCGACCGCGGCGACCTGAGCCGACGGCCGCTCTGGGACTCCGGCCGTGTCGACTCCGACCGCACGGTAGGGGTCCCGTACTCAGGTCCCGCGCTGCGCGACCGTACCCGCTACCACTGGCAGGTCCGCGTCTGGGACGGGCATGGCCGCGCCTCAGCCTGGAGTGCCGTGCGCTGGTGGGAGACCGCGCTGCCCACCGACGGCTGGCAGGCCCGCTGGATCGGCGCGGACGCACCACCGGCGCCGCCCGGCCTCGATGGCGCCTCATGGATCTGGGCGCCGGGCCCGCCCGTTGGGAGCACACCGGTCGGACCGCGCTGGTTCCGGGCCGCCCTCGAATTGCCTGCCGATGCTGCGGTCACGCAGGCACGAGTGACCGTCACGGCCGACGACGACTTCACGCTTCATCTCGGCGGGCAGCAGTTGCTGCACCAGCCGGAGCGCACGGACAGCTGGCGCACCGCTCACACGGCCGATGTCACCGAACAGGTACGTGCGGCGGGCCGGCGGATCGTCGTGGCTGTCGTCGCCACCAACCGCGGCAGCGACGTCAATCCGGCCGGGCTGTTGCTTCGGCTCGAGGTGGAGACGAGCGCAGGCCGCCATCAGCTCGTCACCGGAGAAGGATGGCGGGCCGCCGAAACGGAGCAGGAAGGATGGCAGCGGCCCGACCACGACGACGCCGCCTGGGCCGCGGCCACCATTCTTGCCCCGTACGGGGAGGGCCCATGGGGCCGAGGCGTCAGCATCGGCACACCGGAGCTGCCCGCGCCGCTGCTGCGCCGGGAGTTCACCGTACGCAAACCGATCGCGCGCGCCCGCCTGTACATCAGCGGACTGGCCTACTACGACGCGGAGATCAACGGCCGACGGGTGGGCCGACAAGTTCTCGACCCCGGGTTCACCGACTACGACGAGACGGTCCTGTACGCAGTCCATGACGTCACGGAACAGATCGACCGTGGAGTCAACGCCCTCGGTGTCACCCTGGGTCGGGGCTTCTTCGGTATGACCACTGCGAACGTGTGGAACTGGCACACTCCTCCCTGGCACGGGGAACCCCGGCTCCTCGCCCAGTTGGAGATCGACCACCCCGATGGCTCCCGCACCACCGTCGCCTCAGACCCCGACTGGCGGATCGCCGAGGGCCCGACTCTCACCAACTCCCTCTATGCCGGCGAGACCTACGACGCACGGCGCGCGCCCCGTGGCTGGACCCTGCCCGGCTTCGACGACCGCGACTGGCAGGCCGCCGGCGTGCAGAGTGCCCCGAAGGGAACCGTGCGTGCCCAGCCGCACGACCCGATCGAGATCACCGAGACCATCCGTCCCACGGCCATCAGCGAGTTGCGGCCCGGCGTCTATGTCGTCGACATGGGCCGCACCCTGGCGGGCTGGACCCGGCTCACCGTCACCGCCGACGCCGGGACCACGGTCCGGCTGGTGCACGGCGAGAAACTCAAGGACGACGGCAGCGTGCATGCCCAGACGGATCACGTTCCAGGGCGCTTCCAGACGGACGAATACGTGTGCGCAGGAACGGGTGAAGAGGTCTGGGAGCCCAGGTTCTCGTACAAGGGCTTTCGCTATGTCCAGGTCAGCGGGCTTCCACAGCGCCCTGCACCCAACCAGGTCCTCGGCAGGGTCGTGCACACCAGGGTCGATGAGGTCAGTGAGTTCCGCTGCTCGGAGCCGTTCTACGAACGGCTCGACAACGCGATGCGGCGCACGATCCTCAACAACCTGCACGGTATCCCGACCGACACCCCGATGTACGAGAAGAACGGCTGGACCGGTGACGCCCAGCTGGGGGCGCCCGTCATGGCGTATGCGTTCGGGGTCCATCGCTTCCTGTCCAAGTGGCTCGGCGACCTCGCGGACAGCCAGCTCTCCGACGGCCATCTTCCGGTCATCGTCCCCAGCGGCGGCTGGGGATACAACGAACTGGGGCCGTCGCCGGAGTGGACGACCGTCTATCCCTTCGTGATCCGGGAGATGTACCGGGTGTACGGGGACAGCCGTCTCGCCCGGATCCATTGGCCGACGCTCACTCGCTATCTCGACTGGGAGCTCTCCCGGCTGCACGACGGTCTCGCCGTCACCGCTCTGGGTGACTTCCTGCCGCCCGGCTACGAGGGCCTTCCCCCGGAAGACACCCGGCTGACCGCCACCGCCTATCTCCACCGCGCACTCGTCCACACCGCGGAGATGGGCGAAGTCCTTGGTGAGAAGGCGACCGCGGACCGCTACCGTGCCGCGGCCAGGGACCTCAAGTCCGCCTTCAACACGGCCTTTCTCGACCCGGCGGCCGGCCACTACCGCACCAGCAAGGATCCCGGGTACCGGCAGACGAGCAACGCGATACCGCTCACCTTCGGTCTCGCCCCCGAGTCCGCTCGCGAGAGCGTCACCAAGAGCCTCGTCGACGACATCGTCTCTCGTGGCAACCACCTCAACACCGGTGCGCTGGGCACCAGCGTGCTGCTGCGGGCACTGACCGCCGAGGGACATCCGGAGGTCGCCCATGCCCTGGCCACCCAGCGAACCTACCCGAGCTGGGGGTACTGGTTCGACCAGGGCGCCGACACCATGTGGGAGATGTGGCAGCTCGACTCACGCTCGCGCGACCACTACTTCCATGGCACGGTCGCGCAGTGGCTCCACGAGAATGTCGCCGGCCTGCGTCCTGGCGACGCGGGCTACCGCACCTTCACCGTGCGCCCCGACGCTCGTACAGGAGTGGACTGGGCACGTACGTCGATCCGGACGGTGAGGGGCAGGGCTTCGGTCGACTGGGCAATCTCCGGTGACCGTCTGCGTCTTGCGGTCGAGGTGCCAGTGGGCGCGCAGGCCGAAGTACACGTGCCGGCAGCCCGGCGGGAGGACACGGCCGCGCCGGGCGGGGCGGAGTTCGTGCGGTCAGAATCCGGCCACGTGGTCTACCGCGTGCCACACGGCAAGTGGGAGTTCGTCGCGAAGGCCGAATCCGGCTGACCGTGCGAGCCGCCGGAACGACTCGAACCAGCCAACGGGTGTCCGAACAACGCCCGTTGGGGCCGATGATTCACATGAGTCGAGCCTGGAGGAATAGCGTGGGTGTCCACGACTGGTGTTCGACGGTTTCGTGGTTCCCACCACGTACACACAGGAGCGTCCATGACCAATGAGGCAGACAATTCCGCGCAGGAGGCGCTCGCCAAGATCGATACCTCCGTGCCACAGTCGGCTCGGATCTGGAACTACTGGTTGGGCGGCAAGGACAACTACGAAGTAGACCGTGTGGCCGGTGACGCGTTCCGCACGATCTTTCCAGGTATCGAGACCGGAGCCCGTGCCGCACGGTACTTCCTCGCCCGCGCCGTACGTCACCTGGCTGCCGAGGAGGGCATCCGGCAGTTCCTCGACATAGGCACCGGGCTGCCCAATGTGGACAACACCCATCAGATCGCCCAGCGGGTGGCTCCTGAATGCCGGATCGTCTACGTCGACAACGATCCGTTGGTGCTGGCACACGCCCGCGCGCTGCTCACCAGCACCCCGGAAGGTGTCACCAACTATGTCGACGCCGACCTGCGAGAGCCGAGCGCCATCGTCCGGGAAGCCGGGAAGACGCTGGACTTCGACCAGCCCGTCGCCCTCATGCTGATGGGCATCCTGGGCCACGTCGAGGACCACGAAGAGGCATGCTCGATCGTGCGGGAGCTGGTGGACGCCCTGCCCGCCGGCAGCTACCTCGTGCAATACGACAGCACCAACACCAGCAAGTCGTATGTCGAAGCCATCCAGCAGTACAACGAGGGCGGCTCGCTCCCGTACATCCTCCGCAGCCCCGAGCAGATCGCGCGCTACTTCGACGGTCTGGAACTGATCGAACCGGGCGTGGCTTCCTGCTCACGCTGGCGTCCCGACGCCGATGCGTGGGGCCTGCCCGCGGAGGTGCATCAGTACGGCGGTGTCGCCCTCAAGCGCTGAGACCCGCCGACTCGACCGACCCAGATCCGGGATCAGGTGTCCTGGAGGATGCGATGGAGGATCGTCGGAGTCTCGTCCGGCGATTCGGCCTCCACCACAAGGCGGTTCATGACATCCCAGTAGCACTCGATCTCGGTCGGCTTGTCGGGGTAGAGGGCAGTGGTGAGCTGTTCGAGGAAGACCATGTCGGGCAACTGACCACCGGGCAGGCGCAGGATGGTGACCGGACCGCCTTCCGCGGCGTAGCCGCCGGCGACGAACGGCATGACCTGGACGGTGACCTGCGGGAGTTGGCATATCTCGATGAGATGCCTGAGCTGGGCGCGCATCGTGCTGATGCCGCCCACCGGGCGACGCAACGCCGCCTCGTCTATCACGGCCCAGAACTGAGCCGCCGGCCGACGGTGCAGGATCCGCTGGCGCGCCATCCGTAACCCGACTCGCCGTTCGATCTCCTCCGCCCGAGCGCCCGGGTGGGCAAGCCGGATCGAGGCACGCGCATAGTCGGGGGTCTGAAGCAGGCCGGGAACGCGTTGGACCTCGAAGCAGCGGATGAGACTCGCTGCCTGTTCGGCTCCGAGGTAGGCCTGCATCCAGGTGGGCACCACGTCGTTGTAGTACCGCCACCAGGCGGGGGTGTTGGACTCTTCGGCCAGGGTCAGCAAGGTGGCACGTTCGGCCTCGTCCGTGACTCCGTAGAGGGTGAGCAGATCGGCCACGTCTCGCATTTTGAACCCGTGCCGGCCCCCCTCCAGCCGGCTGATCTTGGACCGGGAGGCACGGATGAGATGCCCCGCGGCCTCACGGCTGATCTGCTGTTCCTCGCGCAGTCTGCGCAGCCGTGCGCCCAGCACCAGGCGCGGCATCATCGGGCCGGCCGACCCGCCGTCCAGAACCCGGTTGTCGGACGGTGTATGTGCGGCCTCTTTGACGCCCATCGGCATGCTCCCTGTGGTGAACGCAGCTCTGCACGTATGCAAGTGCTGCGGCCCAGCCATCCTAGGGGCTGACCGGTGCATGATCTCCAACTCGCAGGAATGACCTTCGACTTCGACGGATCACGGGAGCGAGAAGGGCATGGTCCGCCCGCCCTAGGCGGGCAGATGGCGCGCGACCGAGTCGTTCAGTCGTCTGAGGTAGGCCGCCAGGCTCCGGAGGTCCTCGTCGGACCAGTCCGCCAACGCCTCGCCCAGCAGGTGTGAACGCCGGGCGGACGCTGTGGCGAGATGGCGCCGTCCTGCGTCGGTCAGCTCGACTCGACGGATCCGCTGATCAACCTCGTCCCGGACACGTACGACCAGGCAGTCCATCACCAACTGATCGACGACGCGCGTCGCGCGGGCACGATCGACCAGCAGCAGCGCTGCGACGTCGGACAGTTGAGGCGGTGGCGGGGAACTGGCCTCGATGAAGCGCAGCACCCGGTAATCGGTTGGTGAAACGGTTCCTGGCAGCCTGTCCAGGAAGCGCTCCCGGACCAGGGGTCCGTAGAACCCGTATCGGCCATGGCGCAGTTCCTGCATCGCGTGGTCCAGCCCTCGCACACTCATCGCTCGCTCGTCCACGCGGCCAGCCTGGTGCCTGCCGCGTGAACACCACAACCGTCCCAGCCGCCGAAATGGTTGTCCGGGTTCGTGTTCACGTCGATTGCCGGTAGCGGTCCTTGCCGGAGTGTTCACAACTGGCCGGTGTCGGCCGGATATCAGGGCGTGGGACGTTCCCTCACATGACGACGACATCGGCAGGCGGCGATCACTCCGCCGACAGTGCGACGCGTGAGTCCGGACAGCGAGCGGGGGCCCAGGGGCGAGGCGAGCGTCCTGGCGTGAGCCGACGCGCTCTGCTGGGAGCGGCAGGTGCGGCGGCGGGAGCCACCACCCTCGTCGATTCGAGGCCGGCGGCAGCATCTCCCGCTCTGTGGGTCCGGCCAGAGGGGTCGGGCATGCCGCCCGTGAGCGGCCTTCATCTACAGTTCGGCGCCGACGCCTCACGCGAGGTCGTCGTGTCGTGGCAGACACCGGTGCCCGTGCGACGGCCACGGGTTCTGCTCGGCACGCCGACCCACGGGCCTGGCAACGAGACCGACGCGCAGACCTCCTTCTACCAAGACGCCCAGTCCGGCCGGACGATCTACGTTCACCACGCCCGGCTGGAGCGACTGCGGCCCGGCACCGACTACGTCTACGCCGCGGTCCACGACGGGGCGACGCCCGAACCGGGATCCTTCCGCACGGGGCCGAGCGGCAGGGCGCCCTTCACCTTCACCAGCTTCGGCGACCAGGGCACCCCCACGGTCGGGAAGTTGGACGGGCCCATGCCGCCGAAGATCACCGCGAAGCTCACCTACCTCAACGACAATCTCGGCTCGCCGTACGCCAACGACGTGACCACCGCAGTCGAACGGATCGCTCCGCTCTTCCATCTCGTCAACGGCGACCTGTGCTACGCCAATCTCGCCACCGACCGCCTCCGCACCTGGGCGGACTGGTTCGAGATGACGAGCCGGTCGGCCCGTTTCCGGCCCTGGATGCCGGCGGCCGGCAACCACGAGAACGAGCTGGGCAACGGGCCGATCGGATTCGGCGCCTACCAGACGTACTTCTCGCTGCCCGGCCACGGAGGTGATCCTGAGACCCGAGGGCTGTGGTACGCGTTCACCGTCGGCTCGGTGCGTGTCGTGAGTCTGGCCAACGACGACGTGGCCCTCCAGGACGGCGGCAACTCCTACGTCCGCGGCTACTCCGGCGGAGCCCAGCGCCGCTGGCTGGAGGCCGAACTCGCCCGCACCCGCGCCGACGACGACATCGACTGGATCGTCGTGGTCATGCACCAGGTCGTCATCTCCACCGCCGACCACCCCGGCAACGGCGCCGATCTCGGCATCCGCCAGGAATGGCTGCCGCTGTTCGACGAGTACGGCGTCGACGTGGTCGTCTGCGGTCACGAGCACCACTACGAACGATCACACCCGATCCGCGGTCACCAACCCAACGACACCATGACGCCCGACCCGGCGGCCACCCGCACCGACCTCGTCGACACCACCGGCGGAACCGTCCACATGGTGATCGGGGGCGGAGGCACCTCGATCCCCTCGATGGACGTCCTGTTCGACATTCCCCAGTGCAACGTCATCACGGGTGTCGGACCCGCGGGTGCCAACGGCAAGAAGTCCCCGGTCCATCTGACGGAGCCGGCGCCGTGGTCGGCGGTTCGCGACCGCGTCAACCCCTATGGCTTCGTCGCCTTCACCGTCGACCCGGGCATCCGGCCCGGTGGCCGCACCACGATGGCGGTCACGTACTACGCCGTCACCGGTCTCTACGGCCAGGTCGAGGCGGTCGACACCTTCACGCTTCAGCGGGCGCGCAGTGACGGTACGAAGACGCGCTGAGTCCCGCGCCGGCTACCGCCGGTGCGGGTCGTCCTTGGGCAGCCAGGCGTCCGGCCGATGGATTCCGAAGTCCGCGTCGTCGTCACCGAGAACGTCGACGACGGCGAGGGCTGCGGCGCCATGCCAGGGACCAGGTCCAGTAGATCCGCGGCGCGATGACGGGGCGTTGGACCAGGTCCGGCGGCAGTGGAGTGGTCTGGCCCTTGGGCGAGTTGATGACCGGTCGGCCGATGCGGCGGACGTGGTCGAAGAACGCGGGTCCGGTGACGCCGCCGCCGGAGATGCGTACCGCGTGGGCCCCGGTGTCCTGGGCGAGTTCTTCGGCGTAGGCGTTCCAGGACGACCAGGAGGTGGTGTCCTCGTCGAGGCCGCACCACCACCGTGTGGCGCGGGAAGCCGCCCGGGTACCATCACCCGCTCCGGCGGACGGCGACTCGGCCGCGGACCACCGACGCCTCTGACAGGAAGTCCGACATGACCACACCACGGGACCTGCTGTTCGTCACCCTGGACGAGACCACCGCCGACCACCCCGCCGAACAGGGCGACGTCTCCCTGGCCCTCGCGGGAGCCGAGCTGCTCGACCTCGCCGACGCCCGGGCCCTGACCCTGGACGACGACCGCATCGTCCCCGCCCCGCCTGGCGACCTGGATGACCGGATGCTGAACGAGGCGGCGTCGTCCCTCACCCGGCAGGCACCGTACGAGTCCGTCGAGGACTGGCTGTGGCGCCGGGGCCGCGGCCTGCACGCGGCCTATCTCGCGGCCCTGGAGACGGACGGAGACATCACCCGGCAACGCCGTCGCTGGATTCCCCTGCGCACCGACCGAACGGCACTGCCCGACTCACCGGCCCGGCGCCACGCGGCCGAGCGCTGGGCATCGGGCGAGCCCGTCCTCGCCGCTCTCGCCGCCGCCGTAGGGATCCCCGACGAGCCGTCCGAAGATCTCGCGGGCCTCACCGACGAGACGGTCGTGACCGTACTGGCGGCCGTCAGCGAAGCGGTGACGGAACTGGCGGCCGTACGGCAACGGCGAAGCATCGAAGACGCCGCCTTCGACAACATCTGGCGCGGCCCGTGACAACCCTCTGCCCACGGCCGCAAGGAACACGAACCCCCCGAACGTTGCTGGGCTGTGCGACGTCATAGCTGTAGCCGCGTGAGAAGGGGCCGCCATGACTGCCGTACGCTCCCGCCCCCGTTCAGTCCGGTCCGGTGCCGTGCTGATCGCGGGTTTGATGTGCTCACTTTCCGCCTGCGGCACCGAGAAGGGCACCTCTGAGGAGAGCGTGACCGGCTGGCAGGAGCCTGCCTCGTACGCCTACACGCTGGCGTCGAGTGAAGGGGAACGGTCCCTGCTCGGGACCTTCCGGGTAAGCGTCCGGGACGGCAAGGTGGTCAAGGCCGTGGGCCTCGACGACAGCGGTCGGCGGCTGGTGCAGGACATCCCCGACGCAGTGCCCACCCTGGGCGAGCTGTTGGAGGAACTGGAACAGGCCCGGCGCGACCAAGCGGACACGGCGGAAGCAGAGTACGCAGCCGACGGGCACCCGGTACGGATCTCCCTGGACCGGGAGAAGAACGCCATCGACGACGAGGCCCTGTACGTCATCAGCGCCTACGAACCGGCCGCCGGCTAGGTGTTCTGTCCATGGATGTCGCGTAGGTGTGTGGCGTCCTTGCCGGGTGGTGTGCCGAACTGGCGGCGGCATTCGCGACTGAACTGCGAGGGGCTGGTGTAGCCGACCGCGTGGGCGACGCCGGCGGTGGCACAGGGTGCGGCTGCTTCGTCGGCAAGGTCATCGCCTCACGTTCGGCGCCGGACCGGGACCATGTCCGGTGACGAGTACGTGACGCCTCGTCGGCCGGGCCATGGGGACGGGAGTGCCGCTACGACGAACTCGGCCCCGCAGTCGGGCCCATGCCCTGTAGTTGCTGGATGGTTCCGCCGATCTTGGTACGGAACTGCTCCAGCATCTTCGGCTCTTTCGCGCTGACGATCCAACGTGTGCCGACCAGGTACTTGCCTCCGTATATGGCGGCGGAGTCCAGCCAGATCTGCTTGTACTTCTCCTCGGGGAAGGTGGTGATGAGGTAGTCGACCTTTTCCGTGTGGCAGAGGCCCTGACGCAGTTCCTCCGCCTCGATGCGGATCTTGGGCTTGCACCCGGTCAGGGAGGCGATCACCTCGACCTTCGCCGGCGCCACGACTCCGGCCGCCGGGGCGGCGGATATCTTCGACGACTTGCTGCTCGCCGCCGCGTCGTCCTCGCCGCCGCTACAGGCCGTGGCCAGGGGGAGGAAGGCCAGACTCGCGGTCAGTGCGGCGCCGCGCAGCAGGCGGGCGGTGGGCAGGGGGTGACTGGTGCGTCCTCGCGATTGCTGCTGTGGCACGTCGCCTCTCCGTATCCGGGCTCTTCCTGCCGCGTCGGCGGCCAGGGGTACTACAAGGGGTACGGGTGAAGGCTGATGCCTGTTCAGAGTGTCGCGCTCTGCGCCGGTCCGTCACGGCAGCCGACGTGCGCCAGGTGGCCGCATGGCCGAAATTGGAAGGAGCCGTTGCCTCATGGGGCTGAAGCCCGCACAGAGGCAAGTGCTTTGACGAGTCATGCTCGACCTCACCGGACGGAGACGGATTCAGCGACACCGCTGACCAGTACGTCGCAGGCAGCCACCCGCGACGCCGGACCTGCAACTCCCGCTGACCGAGCCGGAGAAGCACAACGCGATCCATGGACTGCTCCGCTGGACCCCCTGGCGACTGCTCGCCCGCAGCGATGACATGGTGAGGCTGGGCACTCTGCTCCTTCCGCAGCCGGGCTATCGGTACAAGCGGAGTTGGACCTGCTGCGCCAGTCGGTGGAGCGGGCGTTCACGGACCCGGCCCACCGAGCCGTCGCACAGCGGGCCGACCGTCAGGGCATTGGCGGGGGCTCCCGGCCTCACCCGTAGCGAGCTCGTCCACGGCGGGGTGCTCTCAGCTGAGAAGCCTGGCCTTCTGTGCCGCGAACTCGTCTTCTGTCGGAACCGGCGGCGGAGGGCGGTGCGAAGCACGAAGCAGCCGCGGCCGTCAGCCGGCTGTCGCCGGGGATGTGGCCGCTCGCAAGGTCTGGGCCAGGGGTGCGGCCCCGGCCTCATCCAGGTCGTCCTGACCCAACAGCCCGGAGGAAGCGCCTCCTGATCCGTTGCAGCACCGGGCCGAAGGCGTCGTATGTCCGAATGCCCCGCCGGGCATCCCGGCGGGGCTTGGCGTCTCACGCGCTCGCGGCAGGTACATACCGGCCGGTGGCTCCCCTCGTGGTCACCGGCCGTTGTCCGCATGGTGTGGCGTGATTATGGGCGGGAACCTTGCGAAAACCTTGCTTCACTGGTGAGCGTGGGTTGGCCGGCAGGGCGGGCCGCCGCGATGTACCGGGGCCAGCACCGCCACACGCTCGCCGAACGCCTCCGGCGTCAACTCGACAGCCTCGAACACTCTCCGCCGCCGGGCGTTGTTCACGACCGGGGACCGGGTGACTGAACAATCCGTGCCGCGTTGAACTGGGCCTGCGGTGCCGGCGACCGGCACGCGCAGCGGGACCGGGTCACAGCACGGAGAGAGGTCGTTGGATGTTGAAGAGGGGGAGCGTCGCCGTGGTGGCCGCCGGGCTGGTACTGGCCGTCGGCGGCTGCGGGGGCGGGGCGGACGACAAAGCCGGCGCGTCGGACAAGGCGTCGGCCGAGCCGGCTCCGACACGGACGCCGTCCAAGAAGCTGGTGGAGTGGGTCGGTGACATGTGCGAGTCGACGATCGCGATCAAGAACCTGCGGACCGACAGCGCTGCGGACCTGAAGGAGATCCGGAACTCGGACAAGGGCGAACTCCCCACCCAGTCACTCGCCGTCAGCTACCTCGCCGGTACACCGTCGACGGTGGAGGACGTGGAAAGCGACCTGGACGGCCTCGCCCCGTCCGGTGTTCCCGCGGCTGACCGGCTGCGCGACGCCTGGCTGAAGAAGGTGCAGGGCGTCGTGGCCGACCTCGACGGGGTGTCCCCGAGCGCGGCCTTCGACGACGCCGAGGGCAGTGTCGCGGGCGTCGACAAGCTCGTACAGTCCCTCACCTCGCCCGAGCCGGACCTGCTCGCGCTGACGAAGAAGGACCCGCAGCTCGCGGCCGCGTACCAGCGCGCGAAGCAGTGCGCTCCGGGCTGGACGCCCGACGAGGGGGCCGAGGACGGGGACTCGCCCGCGCCCGATCCCACCGGCCCGCTGCCCAAGGCGGCCGACGGCAAGAACACCGGCGCATGTTCGGACGGCGAGTGCGAGGTCCTGGTGACCTCCACGGCGGACATCACGGCGAACGGGACGAGCGTGCATGTCTCCGTGGGCGACGACTACGTCACCTTCCAGACGGCGGGCACGCTGATGCAGCTCGGCGGCGCGGGCGGTGAGGCCGGGTTCGGCGACGCCCTCAAGGCGACCGTCGTCGCGCACAACAAGGACGGTGCCGTGCTGAAGTTCACCACCCCCTGAACGTACTCGGGTGATGTCACGTCAGGTTGTGTACGTCCGTGACCTCGGATGCGGCGGCGGTAGTGGCACCGTCTGGCGATGGCCTGGTTGTGCCCGTGAGCGGCGGGAGAACGCCGGAACCGTTTCTTCCGCCCCCTTTTCGGCTGCCGCTGAGGCCATGGCGGCAAGGAAGGCATGAGCGAGCATCGCCAGGGTGATGTGCCGTAGGAGCGCGGTGACCGGCACGCTCGGCCGGCTGCCATGTTCTTCCGGCCCGCCGCATCCGACGTCACGAAGTACTAGCCGGGCGTGTGCGTGAGGCGAAGCTTGGACTGGCCGTGCGGGAGTTTCTCCCAGTCGTCCATGAAGCGGGCCGTGAGGCCGTACTTCCCGGCCAGCGCGACGAGCGTCTCGGTGCGGTAGTAGAAGTCCTCGCTCAGGACGTGGTGTTCCTCGCCCTCGGTGCGGTCGAAGGTGAAGTCGAACCAGCCGCCCGGGGCGAGTATCCGGCCGACGTTGGCCAGGCACTCCTCGATGACCGGAAGCGGTGAGTGCGAGAAGACGCTGTGCGCGTGGACGACGTCGAAGTGGGCGTCGGGCAGGAAGGCCAGCGTCAGGTCGCGCACCGGGGTCAGCGTGGGGAGCCGCTTCCGCAGGTCCATCTCCACGATCGTGTCCTGGGCGGCGGCGAGGATGTCGGGAGAGATGTCGATGCCGTAGTAGTGCCCGGGCTCCAGGTGGCGGATGAACCGCCAGCCTCCCCGCAGATTGCCGCAGCCGATCTCCAGCATGTGGTGCTCGGGGAGCAGGCCGTGACCGAGCAGGTAGTCGAACTGCATCGCCCCCAGCGCGAGCCATCGTTCGCGGCTGCGGCTACCGACCGCAGCGTCCGGGTCGGCGCGGGTGTCGGACCGCATCACCGCGCGGTAGTACTCGATGTGGTCCGGGTGGCGGTGGCGCAGCCACATGTCCCGGGCGGCGCGGGTCAGATGGCGCGGCACCCGGCCGGGATGTCTCAGGGCATAGCCGATGCGGTGGCCGAGGACGGAGCGGTTCACGGCGAGGTTCTTCGCGGGCATGAGGTCTGTGCCTTCCCCAGTGGTGTTTCCCGGACGTGGTGTTTCCCGGACGAGGTGTTTCCCGGGCTGTGCGGGTCCTGATGACAGCCTTGTGGCGTCGACGGTGCTCTCGGTTCGGTCAACGGGCTCCGCTCCCGGCGCGGTTCGGGCGACCCTCATGTCAGCCGATCGGTTGATGCGGTCGGGTGTCCGGCGCGTTAGACACAGGAGGGTGAAACACACTGACCCGGACGAGCGCTGGCTGGTCACGATCGTGCACGCCGCGTTCTTTCTGTTGCTCGGCTCGTCGTTCGCCCGCTTCCTGACCCGCGACCACGACGGAACGCACACCGAGTGGGTGGTGGCGCTGTTCACGGCCTTCTGTCTGCTCTACGTCCTCGGCCGGTTCCTGGCCCCTCCGCCTCCTCCCGGTTCGCCGCCCGCCAGGCGCCATCTGATCTGGCTGGGTTCCGTGTCGGCCGTATGGATCGTGCTGCTGGCCCTCGCGCCGAGTGCCACCTGGTGCGCCATGCCGCTGCTGTTCGCCGGTCTGCACACGCTGCCCCCGCGGATCGCCGTCCCCTTGGTGGCGGTGCTCACCGCTCTGGTCGTCGTCTCCGAAGTGCGCGTGAACCAGGGCACGTTGAACCCCAACATGGTCGTGGCTCCGCCGGCCATCGCCGCGGTTGCCACCGCCGTACTGGTCCATCTCCAGCGCCAGGCGGCCCGGCAGCGCGTCCTGATCGACGATCTGGTCCGCGCCCGCCGCGACCTCGCGGCCACCGAGCGGCGGGCCGGTGTCCTGGCGGAACGGCAGCGACTGGCCACCGAGATCCACGACACCCTCGCTCAGGGGCTGTCCAGCCAGCAGATGCTGTTGCAGGCCGCCGAGCGGGTCTGGCGTACAGACCCGGATGCGGCCCGCGGGCACGTGGGCAAGGCCGCCGAGATCACCACCCGTAGCCTCGCCGAGGCGCGCCGGTTCGTCCACGACCTGGCGCCGGCCGACCTGGCCGAGCACTCCCTCCCCGGAGCGCTCGGCGCGCTGGCCGAGCGGGAGAGCGGACCGGGCCTGACTGTGGAGTTCCGGCTCGACGGTGCCCCGGGCCGGCTGCCGGAGCGGGTCGAGGCGGCCCTCCTTCGTATCGCGCAGGGCGCGCTGGCCAATGTGCGCGAGCACGCCGCGGCGACGCGCGCCGCGCTGACCCTCACCTGCCTGGACGACCAGATCTCGCTGGACATCGCCGACAACGGCCGCGGGTTCGACGTGGACGGTCCGCCGTCGCCCGGTTCGGACCGGGCGCGCGGTCATGGACTGTCGGCCATGCGCATCCGGACCCGCCAGTCAGGTGGCACGCTGACTGTGGAGTCCACACCGGGCGAGGGCACCGTCCTGTCGGTGGCCGTCCCCCTCACCCCCGTCGTCCTCGACACCCCCAAGGAGCCCGTCCCGTGAGTCCCTCGGCGCCGCCGTCACCGGTCCGTCTGCTGCTGTGCGACGACCACGCCGTCGTACGCGCCGGTCTGCGCGCCCTGCTGTCCAGTGCCGACGGCGTGGAGGTGGTCGGGGAGGCGGGCAGCGGCGAGGAGGCGCTCGCCGTGGCCGCCCATGTGCACCCAGACGTGGTGCTGATGGATCTCCAGCTCGGCGGCGGCATGGACGGCGTGACGGCCACCCGGCACCTGACCTCCGGAGAGAAGGCGGGTCCCCGGGTTCTGGTGCTCACCATGTTCGACACCGACGCCGACATCTCCCGCGCCATCGAGGCGGGGGCCACGGGCTACCTGCTGAAGGCGGAACCGCCGGACGAGTTGTTCGCGGCCATCCGCAACGCCGCGGCCGGCCGCACCGCGCTGTCGGCCCCGGTGGCCGACCGGCTGCTGGCCCAGCTGCGCAGCCCGCGCCCCGCCCTCTCCGACCGCGAGCACGAGATCCTGGCCCAGCTGGCCCACGGCCTGGGCAACCGGGAGATCGCCCGGGCGCTCTTCATCAGTGAGGCGACCGTCAAGACCCACCTCGGACGGATCTACGGCAAGCTCGGGGTGGAGACGCGGGCGGGCGCGGTCGCCGTCGCCAAGGAGCGACGGCTCCTGCCGTGACGAAGCGCTACTGGTGCCCCTCGCACACCTCCTGGTACCCGAGTTGCGGCAAGCGCTCCTCCCATTCGGCAGGGGTGAGGACGCCGTCGGTGCCGTCGCAGGCGTAGTCCGCCGCGCGGTCCGCGTCGAGGGTCCATACCCGGGCCGTCAGGTCGTAGCTCGCGGAGGCGAGGGCGTCGCCTTCCGGGCTGAACGCGACGGAGGTGACGGTATCGACATGGCCGGTGAGTTCCTGGCCCGCGGGCTCCGCACTGGCGGGGTCGGCCACGTCCCACAGGCGGATCGTGTGGTCGCCGCCGGCGGTCGCCAGCGTCTTCCCGTCCGGGGCGAAGGCCACGGACTTGACCGCTCCGCGATGTTCGGCCAGCTCCTCCCCCAACGGATGTACGCGATCGGCCTGTTCCACGTCCCACAGCCGGACCGTACGGTCGTCGCTCGCGGTCGCCAGCGTCTTCCCGTCCGGGGCGAAGGCCACCGAGTTGACCTGCTCGTCGTGTCCGGTGAGCGCAGCGCCGGCGGGCCGTGCGTGTGTTCCGTCGCCCACGTGCCACAGCCGCGCCGTGTCGTCCCAGCTGCCGGTGGCCAGGGTACGGCCGTTGGGGCTGAAGGCCACGGAGGAGACGGCGTCCTTGTGGCCGCGCAGCGGTTCGCCGAGCGGCTGCGCGCGGTCCGGTCGTCGTACGTCCCACAGCCGCAGCGTGCCGTCCTCGCCGCCGGTGGCCAGCGTGCGGCCGTTCGGGGCGAACGCGACGGCGAGGGTGCTGCCTTCGTGCGCGTTCAGCGGTTCGCCGAGCGAGGAGGGACGTTCGGGTGCGGAGACGTCCCACAGCTGTACCGTGCCGTCCTTCAAGCCGCTCGCCACCGTACGGCCGTCCGGGGAGAAGGCGACGGCCGGCACCGCTTCTTCGTGGCCGAGCGTCCGCGGGATCCGGCGCGGGTGGTCCGGACGGCGTACGTCCCACAGGCGGATCAGCCCGTCGTCCGTACTGGCGACGGCGAGGAGGCGGCCGTGCCGGCTGTAGGCGACGGCGGTCAGGGGGTTGGTGAAGTCGGTGAGGACCGTCGGCGGACGGTGCCAGAGCAGGACGCTGCGGTCGGCGCCGGTGCTGGCGAGGGTACGGCCGTCAGGGCTGAAGGCCACTTCCCACACGGCCTCCGTGTGACCGGTCAGGGGCTCCCCGAGCTGCTGCGGGTATGCCGGGTTGGCCACGTTCCACAGGATCGGGGAGTCGTCCTCGCCCGCGGTCGCCAGGGTCTCACCGTCCGGGCTGAAGGCCACCGACATGACGGGCGCGGTGTGCCCGGTGAGCGGTTCACCCAGCGGCTCGACGCGGCTCGGGTCGGACGCGTCCCACATCCGTACGGTCTCGTCGAAGCCGCCCGTGGCCAGCGTCCGGCCGTCCGGAGCGAAGGCCAGCGTCCACACGGGGGCGGTGTGTTCGCGCAGCGGCTTGCCGAGCGGTGCGATCCCGTCGTCCTCGCCGAAGCGCCACATCCGTACGGTGCCGTCGTAGCCGCCCGTGGCCAGGGTCTCCCCGTTCGGGGCGAACGCGACGGCGCGGACGCTGCGTGAGTCGGCCTCGGCGGGTTCCCCGATCGGCGCGGGCGCGGCCGGGTCGCCGAGATCCCACAGTCGTACGGTCCCGTCGTCGCCGGCGGTGGCCAGCGTCCGGTCGTCGGGCGCGAAGGCGACGGAGACGATGTTCTCCTCGTCGTGGCTCACCAGCGGTCGGCCGATGGCGCGGGGCCGGTCCCGGTCGTGTACGTCCCACAGCCGGATGGCGCCGCCTTCCCCGGTGGCCACCAGCAGGTCGCGGTCGGCCGCGAAGGCGATCGCGCTGACCCGTGCGGTACCGAGTCGCAGTGGTTCGCCCAACGCTCTCCCGCCGGTGTCCCACAGCCGGACCATGCCGTCGTGGCCGCCGCTGGCGAGGGTGCGGCCGTCGGGTGCGAACGCCACGGAGCTGCCGACACCGTCGTGGCCGGGCAGCCGGGTGGCCAGTACCCGGCCCGCGTCCGAGGCCAGCCGGGTCCGCAGGTCCGGGGTGGAGCGCATGCGGTACGCGGCGACGTCGAGCCGGGCGGCCAGTCCGGAGTGGGTGTCGCGGACCCGGTCGGCCTCGGCGGTGAGTTGGCCGAAGACGGCGTCGTCCCGTTCGGCCTGCGCGGTGGCGCGCGCCTGGAGGGCGACGACCGCGGTGCCCGAGGCGAGCAGCACCAGCGCGGCGAGTACGGCCACGACGGTACGGCGCAGTCGCGCGGTGCGGTGCCGGCGACGGAGCGACGCGGTGAGGAACTGCCGCTCCAGCGGGGTGAGTTCGTCGCTGCGGCGGCCCTCAGGTGCGATGTCGCGCGAGAAGGCGTCGCGGGCGGCGGACAGCCGGGATCCGGCGAAGAGCGCGGCGTTCTCCCGGCCGAGTGCCTGCCAGGTGCGGGCCGCTTCGGAGAGTGAGCGGTGGACGCGTAGCCGGTCGCGTTCGGCGTCGATCCATGCGCGCAGCCGGGGCCAGGCGGTGATGAGGGCTTCGTGGGCGAGGTCGACGGTGCCGTCGTCGAAGGTGATCAGGCGGGCGCGGACCAGGCGTTCCAGTACCACTCGGGTGTCGGCGGGGCCGCCGAAGTCGAGCTCCGCGTGGTCGGTGGGGCGACGGGTGTCGGGTGTGCCGTCGCCGGGGGCGACGAGGCGGAGCAGGATACGGCGGGCCAACTCGGCCTGCGGTGCGGTGAGTTCGCCGTACACCTGCTCGGCCGTACGGACGACGGCGCCGCGCAGTTCGCCGGCCGCCTCATACGCCTTCTCGGTCAGGACGCGGCCGCTGCGGTGGCGCCAGGTCTCCAGCAGGGCGTGCGACATCATCGGCAGTCCGCCCGGTGCGCCCTCGACCTCGTCGAGGAGGCGGTCGGTCAGGGAACGTTCGACGATCAGGCCGTCGGCGGCGGCCGGGCGGACGATGGCCTCCCGCAGCTCCGCGCGGCTCATCGGCCCGGCGAGCAGCGTGGCGTCCTGCAACGCGGCGGTGAGGCCCGGGTGTTCGGCGCAGCGGCCGAGGAAGTCGGCCCGCACCGCGATGACGACGCGCAGCCGGCTGTCGGCGTCGATGGCGGCGACGAGGCGGTCGATGAAGGTGTCCCGGTCAGCGGGTTCGGCGCCGAGGGTGTACAGCTCCTCGAACTGGTCGACGATCAGCCAGGTGTCGGCGTCGGTGCCGGGTACGGGCAGGAGCCGGTCGGCGTGTGTGCGGAGCGGATCCGCACCGGGTGTGAGGATTCGTACGGCCGCCGGCGGGGCCTCGCCGTCCCCGTCTCCCGGGGTGCGCAGCCGGGGGATCAGGCCCGCCCGCAACAGCGAGGACTTGCCGCTGCCGGACGGGCCGAAGACGGCGGTGAAGCGGTGCTTGCGGTTCAGCTCGGTCAGCCGCTCCAGGAGCTGGTCGCGGCCGAAGAACAGTTCGGCGTCGCCCGGTTCGAACCGGGTCAGGCCGCGGTACGGCGGCCGGGAGGTGTCGTCGTCGGCCTCGGTGACCAACTCGGCCGACGCCTCGCGCCAGCGCCGATCCCACTCGATCACATCACCGCCGCATGCCTTCACGTAGGCGAGCGTCACCGCGCGGCTCGGCAGTTGCTTCCCGGCCGCCGCCTGCGACAGAGCGGTCACTCCGAACCGCGCCCGCTGCGCCATCGCCCGGTATGTGGGTTTCCCCGCGGACTCGCGCAGCGCGCGCAACTCGGCGGCGAACCGTGGCACCGGTCCCGCCTCCGGATCCAGCTCGCCCTCGGTGCGCCCCGGCCCTGGTTGTCCCGACACGTGCCCGCCCTGCCTTCGTCCAGCCAAACAGCCACCAGGCCATCACCCGGCGCATCCGCACGGGCGCCCACGGTAGGCAGCGGAAGCGGCGGCCGCAATCGCACTTCCGCCGTATCGGCAGGCGCAGCACGGGAGTTCACTTGATCCTCACGTTTCCTCCCGGCCCCGATCCGTTCTCTTCGCACCTTCAGGTTGTTCAGCGCCGGGAGAGGACCTGCTGAACAACGGCGTACGGCGGTCGAATGGCCAAAGGGCGTGGCCACGACGGGCCACGGCGCGGTCCGAGCCCGGCAAGGGGGGAGGGCTTGGACCGCTCCCCTTTCCGCACCAGCACCCGCACCCACACAACAGGCTGAAGGGAAGCCATGTACGGACGACTTCGCGCCCGGCACCTCGCCGTCGGGCTCGGCGCGGCGGGACTCGCGGCGACGCTCACGGCGACCACCGTGAACGCCGTCCCCGCCGATCCGACGACCGCCGCCGAACGGTACGGCTGGGGCGACCCGTTGCCCGACTGGTCCGACGAGTTCGACTACGGCTCCGAGGCCGAACCCGCCGTACCGGACCGCGACAAGTGGCGCCTGGCGGGCGGCGAACCCGGCAAGTGCTGGCCGGGCCACAGCGGCAACGGCCGCCGCTGCGACGTCAACACCCAGGTCGTCGGCGACATGCTGCGCATGACCGGCGAGGCGAACGGCGACACCGGCTGGCTCGCCTCACAGTTCGGACAGCGGTACGGCCGGTGGGAGGCCCGCGTACGCTCCCGGGCCACCGCTGCCGACAACGGGCGGCAGTACCACCCGCTGCTGATCCTGTGGCCCGACTCGAACGAGCACCCTCAGGACGGCGAGTACGACTACCTGGAGAACGGCGCCCCGGGCGAGAGCTGCGCCGAGGCCTTCCTGCACTACCCGCACCCGGAAGGCGTGCCCGTGCAGCAGGAGTTCGCCCAGAAGTGCGGCGTGGACCTCTCCCGGTGGCACAACGTCGCCATCGAGTGGACCCCGGACCGGCTGCGCGGCTTCGTCGACGGCGAGGAGTGGTTCCGCTTCGCCGACGGCGCCAACGCGGACCGCGACTGCATCCAGTGCGCGCCGTCCATGCACCAGACCATCCAGCTCGACAACTTCCACGGCGACGACCTGCAGAGCGCTGTCTACGAAGTGGACTGGGCCCGGGTCTACGACCTGCCGGACAACGAAAGCGTGAGGTGATCCGTGATGCAGAGTTCTCCCTATCAACCCGAGCATGCCGGGGCGCCCGGGACGGTGCGCATGCCCGGTGCCCTCATCTTCGTTCTCGTGATCGTCGCCGCACACGCACTGGGCACGGTCATCGGCGGCTGGGCGGTCATCGACGAGAACCAGAACAAGCAGGAGCACGGTCAGGATCTGCTCATGCCGATGAGCATGGCTTGGTTGGTGGCGCTGTTCTGCTGGGGGCTGGCGGCGCTTCAGGTCGTGTGCGTCGTACTGGCTCGCAAGCGGCGCTCCTGGATCCGTGTGGTGCTCATCGTGTGCCTGTCGTTCTTGGCGCTGGGGACAGTCTTCGCCTTTCTCGGGTCGCTGGTCTCCGGGGCCCCCAGCCTCCCGGTGTTCGTGATCGCCTGCCTCGATCTGGCGGCCCTGTGGATGGTGAGCGGCGAGACGGGCCGCAACTACTTCTCGGCACGCAGTCCGGCGCCCACTTCGTTTCAGGGGTGACGGCCATGGACTCCTCGACGTACGAACACGCCCCCTATGGGCCGCCCGACGAGTCACCGCAGCCGCCCACGCCGCCCAGGATCCGGCCGCCGAGCGACCCCGTGGCCGCCGCACTCGGCAACGCCTCACTGTTCGGCATCGGCTATCTGCTGCTGGGGCACTGGAAGCTGGCCGTGTTCGCGGTGATCGGCACGGTCTGGCTCCTCAACGTCGCCGCCTCGACCGCCGACACCTGGGCGGAGATCCTGCTGCTCGCCTGGTGGGTGGCCGGTACCGCGCACGGCTGGTCCCTGGCACACGGGCGAGCAGAGCATGTCGTACGGCGCGGGCAGCGCGTCAGCACGCTCGCCGTCGTGGTCGCGGTGCTGCTGACGGCCGTGCTGCTGCGCGTCGACGCCCACGGCATCGAGGACCGCGTGAACGAGGCCCGCGAGCGCGGCGACTGCGAGGCGGCCGTGGCCGCGCAGGGCGAGGTGGGGTTCGGCCAGCGCGTGGCGGGCGCAACGGTGGTCGAACCCGGCAAGGCGGTGGTGGAGGCGTGCAACCAGCTGGAGCGCGCCGCCTCCAGGCTGACCGCCGGCCGGAGCGGGAGCATCGAGGACCTGGAGCGAGGCTTCGGAATCCTCGCGGGTGTTCTGAAGGAGCCGGGTAACGAGAAGACCGTCGAGACGGTCCTGGACACCTTCCTCGACGGCCTGCCCACCAATGACTCCTGCGACAACGCCGACATCACCGAATGGTTCCGCGACCGCGAGCCCACCCGCGACGTACTCGACCGTTCCGCCGACACCGCGGCGCGGATGGAACCCACCGCGTTGGCGGGATGCGGCGACGCTCTGATGGCCGAGGACGACTGGCAGGAGGCGCGGGCTCGCTACCAGCTCCTCCTCGACGAGTACCCGGGCGACTGGCACACCGGCAAGGCACGCGGCGGCATCCAGAAGGCCACCCTCGCCATCGAACTGGACAAGGTACGCGGTCTGGTCGAGGACACGTACGACGCGACGTCCGGCTACTGCGAGACGCCCGCCAGGTACAGCGGCGCCCCGCCGTACCGCAAGGGGTTCAACCGCGCGCTGTTCCTCGGCGACAGCGAGTACACCGGCAAGCTCCCCGGCGGCTGGCGCACCGGCGACCCGACCAAGGCATCGCTCGTGGTGTGCGCGGACACGGCGGAGAACGGAACCGCCGTCGAGACATGCCAATACGAGAACGACAAGTCCCCCTACTTCCCCTACTCGGTGACCTTCTACAAGGTCAAGATCCCGCTGAAGGTGTACGAGCTGCGCACCGGAAAGCGCGTCGACCCGCGCGAGGTGCAGATCAGCGGCGGAAGCTGCCCGAGCGTCCTGCGCTACGAGTACTACAGCATCGACGTCGGGCCGGGCGACGAGTTCGTCTCCACCGCCAAGTCCGACGTACGGGACGCGTTCTGGCCGGTCGTCAAACGGTGACCCCTGCCCTCTCCGCCCACTCCTGGGCGGAGAGGGCAAGAAGGCGCTCCGTCTCCTTCTCCTCGGGCAACGGGCCGTGATCCCCCGTCACTTCGAGGGCGGAGACCGCGGTGATGTGGCCCAGCCGCAGGGCGCGCTCCGTGGTCGCGCCCCGCAGGAGGCCGGTGAGGAAGCCGGCGGCGAAGGCGTCGCCGGCACCGACGGCCTCGACGACCGTCGTGCGCAGCGCAGGCACGGTGTACGTGGCCTCCTCGGTGAGGGCGGTCGCGGTGTTCGCGCCGTCCTTGACGACGACGATGCGCGGACGGGGAAACAGCGCCCGTATGCCGGCCGCCGTCAGGTCCTCGCCCCACAGTCCCTGTGCCTCGTCGAGGCCGACGAAGACGATGTCCGCCCGGTCGGCGAGTCGGAGCAGGACGCCCGGGGCCGTGCCGTCCGGCCACAGGGCGGGGCGGTGGTTGACGTCGAAGCTCACCGCGTACGGCCGTTCGTCTGCGGGCGTGGCCAGTGCCCGCTTGACCAGCTCGCGGCAGGACTCCGACAGGGCCGGGGTGATGCCGGTGAGGTGCATGAGCGAGGCCGTGCGCACGGCGGGACTGTCCAGCGCGTCGGGGCCGAGGGCCGAGGCGGCCGAGCCGGTCCGGTAGTAGTGGACGCGTGTCCCTGCGGGGCCCGGGTCCTTCACCAGCAGGCCGGTGGGGCGGTGCGGGTCGGTGCGTACGTGCGACACGTCCACTCCGGCGGCGGCGACCGTCGCTCGTACGCGCCGGCCCAACGGGTCGTCGCCGACGGCCGAGAGCCAGGTGGCGGAGATGCCATGGTCGGCCAGGTACATGGCGACGTTCGACTCGGCTCCCGCCACCGAGAGCCGCAGCTGCTCGGCGTTCTGGAGGGGACTCGGCGGATCGGGGGCCAGCGCCGCCATCGTTTCCCCGATGCAGACGACCGGGCCGGGGGCGGGCCGCCACGGGCGGGTCATGCCGGGTCCCCGGCGGACGGAGGAACCCGGGCGACATCCGGCCGCCAGGCGGGCGTCGGTGTGCCCGGCACGTCCACACGAGCGGTGAACAGGGCCCCGTCGTGGGGTCCGGGCGCGGCCAGACCCACGCGGGCGGTCGTGACATGCAGGACGTCGTGTTCGAGACACACACCGGCGGGCTGGTGCGCCGACAGCCGCAGGGTGCGCTCGGGCGTGCCGTCCGGCAGGTAGCGGCGCACGGTACCGGTACCCCAGACGGCGACCCACACGGCACCTTCGGCATCGACCACCATGCCGTCGGGACTGCCGTCGCGCACCGTCAAGAACTCCTCCGGTGTGCCGAGTTCGGCGGTCACCGGGTTCACGGGATAACGCCGGACGACGCCCCGACCGCTGTCGGCCAGGTACATGAGGGTGCCGTCAGGGGTGAACGCGGGTCCGTTGGGCACGGTGATGCCGTCCAGGACGCGGACGACCGTGCCGTCCCGGTCGACACGGTAGAGGGAGCCGGCGCCGTCGTCGGCGTCGTACGCCATGCTTCCGGCCCAGAACCGGCCGGACGGGTCGGCCACGCCGTCGTTCATGCGCATGCGTGGGCCGGCGTCGTCCTCCGGGCGTGCCAGCCAGCTGACCGTGCCGTCGGGGCGCAGCAGGCAGATGCCGGTACCCGCGGCCGCGATCCAGGTGCTCGACTGGCCCGCCACCGGTGCCACCGCGCCCAGGGGGACGGGGAGTTGGGCCACAGTGTGCAGCGGTGCCGTCGGATCGTCCGGCGCCGCGAGAAGGCGGCCGGCGAGGATGTCCACCAGTACGACACCGGAGCCGGTCCAGCGGATGCCCTCGCCGAGTTCCAGCCGGTCGGGGCGGATGGGGTGGAGCTCCGTGATCACGGACCTGCCTCCCGCACGATGCTGCGGAAGGCGCGGGCGCGGTCCCTGAGGGCGGTGAGGCTGCCGCCGTCCGCCGCGTCGCCGACGAGGGGGGAGCCGACGCCCACCGCGATCGCCCCCGCCGCGAGGCAGGCGCGGGCGACGGCTTCGTCGACTCCGCCCACCGGTACGAACGGTGCGTCGGGGAACGGACCGCGCAGGGCCCTCAAGTACGCCGCTCCCCCGGCCTGCGCGATCGGGAAGACCTTCAGCGCGGCAGCGCCGAGAGCCTGTGCGGCGATGATCTCCGTCGGGGTCATCACGCCGGCGAGGACGGGCAGACCCAGCTCGCGTGCCGCGGCGACGCCCTCCCCGAGGCCGGGGGTGACCGCGAACGTGGCGCCGGCGTTGTGGGCGGCGCGGGCGTCGTCTGCGGTCAGGACCGTGCCTGCGCCCAGGGGCAGGTCCGGTCCGAGGGCACTGCGGGCGCCCTCGATGACGGTCAGGGCGTCGGCGCCGCTGAGCGACACCTCGATCAGTTCGACGCCCTCTTCCGCCAGGACGAGCACGGTGCGCAACGCGGCGTCGGCGTCCTTTCCGCGTACGACGGCGACCAGCCGGTGGGCCGCCAGGGCAGCTGCGAGATCCACGAACAAGGCTCCTTTACGCGTGAGTTGAGCGGCAGCGGCAGGCCGCGGTGAGGGTGAGCCGCCAGCGGACCTCGCCCGACTCCGGTACCCGGGCGGCGTCGTCGGGGCCGGCGTCGGTGAGGTCGAAGACACGGCCGAGCATCGGCTCGACTCCCGTACTCCGATAGGGCTGCGCTGCGGGAAAGCCGCCGAGGTTGCGCCACAGGGCGGTCGACACGGGCTGCCCGTCCGCCTGCACTTCCAGGGCCAGCCGGTCGGCGCCGTCGTGGACGCAGCACTGCGCGGTGTCCACGACGGCCCCGACCGCGGTGCCGTCGTCGGGGCCGAGCCGGTCCAGGGGCAGTCCGTGCGGTGCGGGCCAATGGCCCGTGACCCACGGTGCGCCGACGGGCCAGTCCTGCTTCAGGAGTGGGGCGGCCTCCGGGTAGAGGCGGGTCGTTGCGCCGGAGCGCATGGCGAGCGTGGCGTCCTGAGAGAGGTCCAGCAGCGCGTGTGCCGCCCAGATGAAGCGGAAGCCGGGGGCGGCGGTCAGGACGTAGTCGGCCTCGGCGCCGTCCGTCGTACCGCGGATGGTGCGCCTCAGCGTGAACGTGCCGCACCGTACGCGTTCGGTGTCCCCGTCCCGCGTCCACGCGCGGGACCAGGCGGCTCCGTGGTCGGGGTGGCCGCGGACGGTGGGGATGCACTCCTCCAGCCCGCCCGCGTCCACGAACGGGTCGCCCGGTGCGGCCTTGTCCCGTTCCGGCGCCGGGCGGTGCCAGAGCCATTCGCGGCCGGGTGAGCGCAGGGAGGTCCAACGGCCGCCGTGCGTGGGGTCGGTGACGATGTCCAGCACCGCCGTCACCACTCCGCGAAGGAGCCGTCGGGGTGGCGCCAGACGGGGTTGCGCCAGGCGTGCCCGCTGCGGTCGGCCGCGCGTACGGCGGCCTCGTCGACGGTGATGCCCAGGCCGGGGGCGTCGCCCAGGGGTGCGTGGCCGTCCACGAACCGGAACGGAGCGGGGTCGGTGACGTAGGAAAGCAGGTCGGCGTCCTTGTTGTAGTGGATGCCGCGGCTCTGTTCCTGGATCAGGAAGTTGGGGGTGGCGAACGCGATCTGAAGGCTGGCGGCGAGCGCGATCGGGCCGAGCGGGCAGTGCGGGGCGAGCAGCGCGCCGTAGGTGTCGGCGAGGGAGGCGATGCGGTGCACCTCGGTGATACCGCCGGCGTGGGACAGGTCGGGTTGCGCGACGGCGATGCCGGCGGTGAGCGCGGGCAGGAACTCGCTGCGCGAATAGAGGCGTTCGCCGGTGGCCAGGGGTACCGGGCTCGCCGCGACCAGCCCGGGCAGCAGGTGGCCCTGTTCGGGGACGACGGGTTCTTCCACGAACAGCGGGTGCAGCGGGGCGAGTTCGGCCAGGACACGGCGGGCGCTGGCGGCGGTGAAGCGGCCGTGGAAGTCGACGGCGACATCGCGGTGCGGGCCGAGGATGTCGCGGGCGGCGGCCACGCGGGCGATGACGGCCGCCGTCTCGGCCGCGGTGGCGACCGGGGAGGTGGCGCCGGCGCCGTTCATCTTCACCGCGGTGAAGCCGGCCTCCACCTGGGCGGCTATCTGCTCGGAGAGCTCGGCGGGTTCGTCGCCGCCGACCCAGGCGTACACGCGGACGCGGTCGCGCACGGGGCCGCCCAGCAGGGCGTGCACCGGGGCGCCGTAGGTCTTGCCGGCGATGTCCCACAGGGCCTGGTCGAGGCCCGCCACGGCGCTGGAGAGGACGGGGCCGCCCCGGTAGAAGCCGCCCTTGGTGAGCACCTGCCAGTGGTCCTGGATGCGCAGCGGGTCCTGGCCGACGAGGTATTCGGCGAGCACGTCGACGGCGGTGCGGACGATCTCGGCGCGGCCCTCGACGACGGGTTCGCCCCAGCCGACCACGCCGTCATCGGTCTCGATCCGGCAGAACAGCCAGCGTGGCGGGACGAGGAAGGTTTCTATACGAGTGATCTTCACTTGCCGCCGGAGCCTTTCGTGTCGTCGGGTCCGTCGACCCGGTCCAGATCGCGGCCGGCCTGGTCGAGCAGGGCCCGCATCGCCTTTTCCGCGGCGCGTGGATCCTGGTCGCGTACGGCGTCCAGAACGGCCCGGTGGGCAGGTACGGGGTCCTGGCTGTGCGGGTGGCTGTGCACGATGCGGTCGCGGTGGGCGAGGCCCGGTTCGATGACCATCTCCATGCGTTCGAGGAGTTCGTTGTGGGTGGCGGCGAGCAGTGCGCGGTGGAAGGCGAGGTCGGCGTCCACGGCGTCGGCCGGGTCGGCGCCCGGTCCGCCCATCGCGTCCAGGGCGGCCTCCAGGGCCACCAGGTCGACGTCGGTGCGGCGCTCGGCGGCCAGGCGCACGGCGGCCGGTTCGATGATGGCGCGAACCTCGGCGAGGTTGCCCAGCAGCGTCCGGTCCGCGTCGGTGGTCGGGTCGCCCTCGAACTGCCAGCGCAGCACGTCGGCGTCGAGCAGGTTCCAGTCGGCGCGGGCCCGGACGAAGGTGCCGCGCTTCTGGCGGGCGTCGACCATCCCCTTGGCGGCGAGCACCTTGAGGGACTCGCGCAGGGCGGTGAGACTGACGTCCAACTCGCTCTGGAGCGCCACCAGATCGAGCGTGGCTCCCTCGGGGATACGACCGCCCAGGATGCGGCGGGCGAGGGCTTCCACGGTCTGGCCGTGTACGCCGCGGCGGGCGTAGGGCGTCATGTCGTACAGCCTTTCTGCTTCGGGGTGGGCACGGCGGTCGTCATGCGGAGGCCTTCACGACGCTCCAGCCCCCGTCCACGACGAGGCTCGTCCCGGTGATGAAGGACGCTTCGTCCGCGCTCAGGAAGGCGATGGCCGCGGCCACTTCCGCGGGGGTGCCGAAGCGGCGGGCCGCCGTCTCGGCGACGCTGCGCTCCCGTTCGTCCGTCGGCACCCGGTCCCAGGCCCCGGTGAGGACCGGTCCCGGCAGGACTGTGTTGACGCGGACCTCCGGCCCGTACTCGACGGCGAGTTGACCGCACAACGACAGCAGGGCGCCCTTGGAGGCGGCATACGCGGGGTGTCCGGGGATGCCCTTGTGGGCGTGGACGGACGAGGTGAGGACGACCGCCCCTCGGCGGGTGCGCAGGTCGTCAAGGACCGCCCGGAAGCCGAGGAAGGCGGCGGTGAGGTTGACGGCGAGCTGCCGCTGCCAGGAGTCGAGGGACAGTTCGTGGGCGGGGGCGACATCGACGGTGAAGGCGTTGCTGACCAGCACGTCGACGGGTCCGTGGGCGTGGGCGGCGGCCACGATCCGCTGCCAGTCGTCCTCCGCGGAGACGTCCGCGGCGACGAAGCGGGCCCGGCCACCGTCCTTCGTGATCCGCTCGGCGAGAGCCGCGCCGGCTTCCTCGGCGATGTCGGCGAGCACGACGGCGGCTCCCTCCTCGGCGAGGCGTTCGGCGGTGGCCGCTCCGATGCCGGACGCGGCGCCGGTGACCACGGCCGTGCGGCCGGTGAAACGGGCACCGCTGCGGCGTGACTGGTCCATCGTGGAATCGGCTCCTTTGCGTGCGTGGTCCGCGGGCGGACGGACATGGGCTGAACATATGACGTTCGTGGTGCTACTGACGTGTCAGTACCACCAGTTCGGCGTCATGATCGGCTCTCCAGGCGAAAGGCAGCCCGTAGTGGAGCAGATGGGCGCCCGTGTAGGCGGTCGTGGTGGCGAGGTCGCGGTACGTGGCGGCCGGGTCGAGGCCGCGCAGCAGCAGTCGGGAGGGGCGGCCGGGCACGAGGGGGGCTCCGGTCAGGCGGCCGGTACCGAGGGCGGCCACGACGGTGCGGCGTCCGTCCGGTGCGTCGTACTGCACTCCGCAGGTGGCGTCCCGCGGGCTGCCCAGAAGGCGGGCCTCACCATGGTGGATGACGTCGCGCACGTCCTTGTAGCGGGCGATCCACCCGGCGGCCTCGGCGCGCTGGTCCAGGGTCCAGGCGCGCAGGTCGGCGCCGACTCCGAGGACGCCGCACATGGCGGTGACGAAGCGGAAGGCGAGGCTGCGCGGGCGCGGGTCGAACACGCCCGGGGCGTCGGTGACCCAGGAGCTCATCACGTGCGGCGCGTGGGCGTGCAGGAAGCCGTACTGGACGTTCAGCCGGTCCAGGGGCGCCGTGTTGTCGCTCGGCCATACGACGTCGGTGCGGGCGAGGGTCGCATGCTCGATACGGCCGCCGCCGCCCGCGCAGCCCTCGATCGTGACGTGCGGGTGGGCCGAGCGCAGATGGTCCAGGACGCGCAGATAGCCGTGGACGTGCTCGGCGTCCAGGTCGAGGCGGTCTGCGGGCCCGGCGCCCGGACGGCCGCGTTCGGTGGGCGGGCGGTTCATGTCCCACTTGAGGTAGTCGATGTCGTAGCCGGTCAGCAGCCGGTCGAGGGTCGCGAGGACGAATTCCTGGACGTCGGGGCGGCCCAGGTCGAGCAGCAGCTGGTTGCGCACCAGACGCGCCGGACGGTCGTCGATCCGGTAGGCCCATTCAGGGTGTTCGGCATACAGAAGGCTGCCGGGGCTGACGGCTTCGGGCTCGATCCACAGGCCGAAGTCGAGGCCCAGTGCGCGGACGTCGTCGACGAACCGTGCGAAGCCCTGCGGGAACGCCGCCGGGTCTGGGTACCAGTCGCCCAGTCCCCCGGTGTCGTCGGTGCGGCCGGTGAACCATCCGTCGTCGACGACGAACAACTCGGCCCCGATGTCCGCGGCCGCCTTCGCCAGCTCCAGTTGCTGCTCGGCGTCGACGTCGAAGCCGGTGGCCTCCCAGGAGTTGTAGAGGACCTTGCGGGTGCGCTGGAGGCGGTCCCCGGCGAGATGGCGTTCGTAGCGGTGCCAGACGCGGGACAGTCCGTCGAGTCCGTCCGGGCTGAACGCGCAGGCGAGGCGGGGCGTGGTGAGGGTGTCGCCGGGTGCCAGGAACACCGCTCCCTCGTGCGGCACCCGCCCGGCGCGCACCCGGACCGCTCCGCCCGGTTCGGCTTCCGCGGTGATGTGCCAGTTGCCGGGCCACTCCAGGGCCACACCGTAGGCGGGGGCGTCGTCCGTCGTGAGGTCCTGTACGGCGAGCCACGGCGCGTACGCGTGACCGGGCGCGCCCTGGGTGCTGCCGATGCCGAACGTGCCGCGGTGCAGGTCGAGTTGGGTGCGCTGGAATTCCTGCGACCACTGACCGGCGAGGTACGTCAGCCGGGCCCCGGCGGTGACGGGGACGTTCACGGCGGCCGAGTCGAGCCGGTCCAGGCGCAGCTCCTCGCTTCCCGTGCAGGTGAGTTCGGTCCAGCGGTGCAGGACGTCGGTGCCCGGCACGGTGGCGTAGCACAGGACGGTGCGCAGGCCGAGGATGTCGTCGGTGAAGGTCAGCCGGAGGCTGTGCTCGTCGCCCTCCGCTCCCCCGAACGTCCACCACACGCCCCGTTCATGGCCCGGGCGGCTCGCGACGAGGTCGGCTCCGTTGAACGGCCGTATCCCGTGGGGCAGGTACTCGGCGGGAGCGGCGTCGGCGCGCGTGATGAAGTGGGTGCGGTGGGACCAGTCCAGTGCCGAAGGACCGGTCTCCACGCCGTGCGGTCCCCATGCGTCGAGTTCGGCCCAGGGGCCGTCCGGGGACAGCCGGACCGTGTAGCCGGTGTGCTCGGTGCGCAGGGTCCAGCGCTGGTACGACGTCACTTCACTGCTCCGAGATTCAGGCCGGCCACGAAGTGGCGCTGGAAGCGGAGGAAGACGGCCACGGTGGGGGCGGCGGCGATGACGGAGCCGGCGGCGATCACGTTCCACATCGACACGTACTGCCCCTGGAGTCCGATGAGCGCGGCGGTGATCGGCATCTTGGTGTCGCTGCGCAGCACGGTGATCGCCCACAGCAGGTCGTTGAAGATCCAGGTGAACGACAGTGCGCTGAGCGCGGCGAGGGCGGGCCGGGTGAGCGGGAGGACGATCCGCCAGAAGATCTGCCAGGGGCCCGCACCGTCGACGACCGCCGCCTGCTGGATCTCGGTGGGGATGGAGCGCATGAAGCCGTGCAGGACGAAGACGTAGAAGCCGACGCCGAAGCCGATCTGCACGCCGATGAGGGCGGGCAGGGTGTCGTAGACGCCCATCAGCTCGCTGAGTTTGGACACCGGGATGAGCAGGATCTGCGGCGGAAGCAGGTTGCCGCCGAGCATGAGCAGCAGCAGGGACCGGCGAAGCGGCATCTCGTAGCGGCTGAGGGCGAACGCGGCCATGGCGGCCAGCGCCAGCGTCACCAGCACGCACGGGACGGTGACGAGCAGGCTGTTGATCAGGGCGCGCTGCTGGCCTCCGTCGACCCAGGCCTGGCCGAAGTTGTCGAGGGTGAAGGAGCGGGGCCAACTGCCCAGGCCATGGGCGGCGATGTCGTTGAAGGACCGCAGGCTGGTCACGACCACCAGGGCGATGGGCAGCAGCCACAGCAGTGAGAGGGCGCCGGCCCCGAGGTGGAATCCTGCGGTGGCGGCACGGCGGCGGCGCAGCGCGGCGGAGTTACTGGCGGAGTTGCTGGCGGTCGTCATCAGTCGGCCTCCCGGAAGGCGCGCACGAGGTAGGAGGCGATGACGCCGAACGCCAGGACGAAGATGACGACGGCCAGTGCGGAGCCGTATCCCAGCCGCAGGGACTGGAAGGCGGTCGAGTACATGTAGGTGCTCAGCAGTTCGGACGAGTGGTAGGGGCCGCCGCGGGTGAGTGACCAGACGACGTCGAAGGAGCGCAGCGAGTCGATGATGATGACGGACAGCACGACCGCGTTGACACTGCGCAGCTGAGGCAGGGTCACATGGCGGAAGCGCTGCCAGGCTCCGGCGCCGTCGACCTTGGCAGCCTCGTACAGGGCGGGATCGATGCCCTTGAGGCCTGCGAGGTAGAGGACCATGACGTAGCCGATCTGCCGCCACAGCGCGGGCACGATCACCGCGTACAGGGCGGTGTCCTGGTCGGCGAGCCAGGCGTGGCGCAGGCTGCCGAGGCCGACCGCCTCCAGGAGTTGGTTGAGGACGCCGTCGGGCTGGTAGATGGCCTGCCAGACGAGGGCGGTGGCGACCAGGGAGAAGACGACGGGCAGGAAGAGCGCGGCGCGGTAGAAGCCGACGCCGCGGCGCTCCTGCTGGAGCAGCAGCGCGGTGGCCAGGCCGAGGAGGGCGGACAGGCCGCCGAACAGCACCAGCCACAGGACGGTGTGGCCGGCCGAGCTGCGGAAGACGTCGTCGCTCGCCATCTCCCGGAAGTTGTCCAGGCCGACGAACTTCGGCGGCGAGACGCCGTCCCAGTCGGTGAGCGAGAGGTAGAAGCCCTGTAGCGCGGGCCAGAACACCCACAGCGCCTCGGCGAGCAGCGGGACCAGGACGAAGGCGAGGACAAGCGGTGGGGTGCGCCGGGGACCCCGGCCCCGGCCGCCACGGGACGGCGCCGGGACCGGGGACTTGCGGTGGGGGGCGGTCAGGACGGCCATGTCAGGCCTTCCAGATCTTCTCTGCGTCGCGCTGCCAGTCGGTGAGGATGCTCCCGATCTCCTTGGGCTTGGCGATGAACTTGGTCAGCGCTGTGTCGGCGGCGGGCTGCATGGCGTCGCTGGAGTCGCGGTTGAAGAACTGGGTGATCTCGGCCGCCTCCTCGATGTGCCTGCGGCCCTTCTGCACCAGCGGTGTGCCGGCGTCCTTCGCGTCGGGGTGGCAGGGCAGGGCCGTACCGGACGATCCCTTGATGTAGATCTCCTGCGCCTCGGCCGTGGCGAGGTAGCGCATCAGGTCGGCCACCCCGTCGCGGCGCCCGGTGCGGGCGCTGGCGAAGTAGCCGTCCGTGGGGGCTTCCTCGGCGAGCGGGACTTTCGCGTCGATGACGGGGAAGCGGAAGAAGTCGATGTCGTCGAGGGCGTCCTTGGGTGCCGCGTCGGCGAAGAAGGTGCCGATCAGCATCATGCCGCTGCGGCCGTTGAGCAGGGCGGTGGTGGCGTCCTGGAAGGCGACGGCGGTGCCGTCCGGGTCGAAGTACGGCAGCACTTCCTGCCAGCGGTCGAAGACCTTGCGTACTTCGGGGTCGTCGAATCGGTGCTGTCCCGCGAGGAGTTGGCGGTGGTAGGGGGCTCCGTTGATGCGGATGTTCAGGTAGTCGAACCAGGCGGAGGCCACCCAGGCCGTGCCGCCGCCGGCGCCCAGCCCGATCGGCGCGACGTTCTTGCTCTTGAGTTTGTCGCACAGGTCGAGGAAGTCGTCCCAGCTCTTGGGTTCGCTCACGCCCCACTTGGCGAAGTTGGACTTCCGGTAGAACATGCCCCACCAGTAGTAGGTGGTGGGGACGAACACCTTCTTGCCGGAGCTCGCGGTGCACAGGGAGTTCAGCGCCTTGGAGTAGCGCTTGAGGTCGGGCGAGTCCCAGACGTCGTCGAGGTCGAGCAGCAGGTCCTTCTTCGCGTAGGCCTCCGCCACGGAGCCGGGGTACCAGGTGTACACGTCCGGCGGGTTGGCGGAGGTCAGATACGTCGGCAGCTGGGTGCGGTAGGTCTCCGCGGCGACCGTGTTGAGGCTGACCTCTCCGGAGTCCTTCTTGCCGTAGGCGGCGACCATGTCCTCCATCGCCGCCTTGGCCTGCGGGGCGGAGAGGTTGGACTGGAGAGTGACCGCGCCCTTGGAGGAGTTCTTCGAAGAGGAGGTGGAGGTGACACAGCCGCTGAGCAGCGCCGCCGTCCCGGCGGCGCCGAGTCCGGCGAGAACGCGCCGTCGGCTGGGCTGATGGTTCGTCATGGGTGGCTCCCTGTGGATCCGCGCGGCGGGGCCGGCCCTCCTGACGGCCGGGGCCCCGCTCGCGGCGGATCCAGGTTCGCGTGGCGTTCCCACCACGTCAAGATTAATTACTAATTTATTTGAACTGGGTCCGGTGGATGCTTCCGTCGACTCCGCGGAACACGGCGTCGACCGCACCGTCCGGCCCCGCAACCGCCCCGAGCGCGCCCTCGAAGGCGGCGCCGGGAAACTCCTGTCGCTTGGTCCAGCCCTGCCACGCGCCGGAGGCGTACCGCTGCTGCCAGAGCGTGTAGTCGCCCGCCCGCGTGTACAGCACCACGGCGTCTCCCACGGCGACGAGCGTCGGGCTGCCGCTCACGGTCCCGCCGAGCGAGGCCCATGCCGACCACTCCCCCGACGCGGCCCGGGACCGTGTCCACACGTCGTCCGCCGCAGTGCGGACGGCGACATGGACGCGCCCCTCGGAGTCGACGACGGCGGACGGTCTGCCGTAGGTCGCACGGTCGCCGGGCGAACCGAGCGACGACCAGCCGGACGACGGTCCCCGCTGCACGATCCGCCCGTCGGCGCCGCGCGCGACGAGGGTCCAGTGCGCGGGGTCGGAGAACGCGACGGACGGCGCGTCGGTCAACTGCCCGCCCAGGCTCTGCCAGTCGCCCCAGCGCCCCTCGGCGAAGACCCGCCGGTACGCGCGGGAGTCGGCACCGCGCACGAAGACGTCGATCCGGCCGCCGGCGGAGGCGTAGGCGGCGGGCTGGCCGAGGATCTTCCCCCTGGCCGGGCCCCCGAGGTCCTTCGTACGGGACGTGCCGTCGCCGTCCGCGGCCGCCCGGTGCTGGACGAGGCTTCCGCGGGGTCCGCGGAAGAAGGTCGTCAGCGCGGAGCCGTCGCGCACCACGGCCGGGCTCGCTGTGGCGTTCTGGCCCAGGCTCGTGCCGGGCAGCGCGTCCTCACCGCTGAGCTTCAGGAACGCGGTGCCGTGCGCGGGGACCTCGACGGTGTACGAGCCGGTGTGCGTGCCGCGATCGGTACGCGCCCGCAGGTCGCGCACCGTGACCGCGCCGCCGAGCGCCACGTCCGAGAAGTTCACGGTGCGTTCGACCGGCTGGTCGGAGCGGTTGAGCAGAACGACCGCGCGCCGGCCCTGACCCGCGAGCACCTTGCTGTAGACGTCTCCGGCGGAGTCGCTCGCCACCCGTACGCCCTGGACGCCGAGCGGGTCCTGGTCGACGGCGATGATCTCGGGGTTGCGCAGCGTCTTGATCATCGACGCGGACAGGGTGCGGGGGTCGGAGCCGAGGACGAGAGGTGAGGCCATCTCGGCCCACATCACGAACTGGGTGGTGGACTCCTCCTCGGTCAGCTCCAGGGAGCCGTCGGCCATCCGGCGCGTCGGGATGAGGTAGTCGGGGTCGTTGTAGTGGCCGGGCCCCTGCGCCTCGGGATGCCAGGCGTTGGCGTCCATGTTGCGCAGCACGTTGGGCCACTGACCCGGGCTCGGCGTCCCCCAGGCGATGTCCGTGCCGCTGCGCCAGGAGTCCGCGATCGTCGGCGCGTAGGCGTAGGTGTTGTGCGCGTCCTGTTCGGGTGTGTGCGGCACCCCCCAGTCGTCGGTGAGCGGGTTGCACAGATTGAGCAGCATCCTGCGCCCGGACTTGGCGACGGCGTCGCTGAACTCCTTGAACGCGGGCCCCGGATCGAGCTTCTCGGTGATACCGCAGAGGAAGTCGACCTTGATGGCGTCGATCTTCCAGCCGGCGAACTGCCGTGCGTCCTCGGTGTAGTGGCCGCGGCTGCCGAGCCCACAGGTCTTGCCGCCGTCGTAGGTGCCTGCGTCGGTGTAGATGCCGGCCCGCAGACCCCGCTTGTGCAGGTAGGAGACCAGGGCCGGGATACCGGAGGGGAAGCGGTCGGGGTGGGCCGCCAACCGCCCTTGTGCGTCACGGGGGTTGTCGGCCTGCCATCCGCCGTCCAGCCAGACGATGTCGTAGCCGCTGTCACGCAGACCGCTGCTGACGAGCCGGTCGGCGACCGCGCGGACCTCTTTCTCGGTCGGCGCGCCGAGCCCGTAGTAGGTGTTCCAGCCCATGTACGGCGTCGGCGCGAGGCCGCTGTCGTAGTACGCGGGCGCTCCCTGGTCCACGGCGGTGTCCGCGGTGGCGGCGGGGACGGCCGACGCGGTCAGGACCACGGCGATCGCGGCGGCGAGGGTGAGCCGAGCGGCCTGCCGGTGTCTGGTTCGTTGTGCGTGCGGGGTCGAAGTCACGTGCCTCTCCCGGAGGTTGGGAAGCATGAGGAGGTGACGCGGGCCGCGCGGGTGCCAGGGCCGACGGCGTCACGGCGACGACTGTGGCCCGTGGCCGAAACCCTGTCAATATTTATTACTAATTTAAAAAAACATGGACCGCGCAGGATGCCCCGCCGGGAAGCCGCAACGGCTCACGGTGCCGACTGGATGTCCCCGCGCGTGGAGGACTCGATGGTGTCGCGGTGGGCGAAGTCGCCCGGGGGGATGCCGGGGTGGTGCCCGAGCCGGGCCGGCGGGGCCGTGGCCGTGGGGCCGAGGGTGAGCCGGGAGACGATGCGGTAGCGGTCGCCGCGGTAGATCGAGTGGACGTATTCGACGGGCTGACCCGTGGTGTCCGAGGTGAGCCGCTCGAAGAGCAGCGCCGGGGACAGCTCGGGCACATCGAGCAGCTCGGCCTCGGCCTGGGTGACGACGGTCGGCTCGATCGCCTGGACGGCCTCCTGGACGTGCACGCCGTGCTGTTCGCGCAGGTGCTCGTACAGGTCGCCGGCCTCGAGTTCCTGGGCGGACAGGGTGGGGACCAGATCGGCCTTGATGTGCAGATGCTCGATGGCCATCGGGGCGCCGTCGACCAGGCGCAGCCGTGCCACGTACACGATCTCGGCGGCTGGTGAAAGGCGCAGCTTGCGGCCCACGCGGGCGCCCGCCGGGATGGTGGTGAACTCCAGCAGGCGGCTCGACCAGGTCCCCGCGGCCTGAGGCACCGTCATGGTCTGCTGACCGGAGACGAGTTCCTGGGTGATCTTCTCGGGTGCCACGAACATGCCGCGACCGTGTTCCCGTACCAGAAGACCCGCGGCGACGAGTTCGTCGACCGCCGCGCGCAGGGTCGGGCGGGAGACACCCAGCTGGGCACAGAGGGAGCGCTCGGAGGGGATCGCGTCCCCCGGCCGGCGCGACTCGACGAGGTCGAGGATGAAGTCGCGAACGCGCTCCCGTTTGAGCACCGCACCTGGTTCGTCGGCCTTCATGTTGCCCTCCCTCAGGCACGGAATCCCCAGTTGACCAGTTGACCAGTGGTTGCCCGAAAGTGCCCTCTTGGTCGGGGAGTGTAACCGCAGCCGCTCGATGATCGTCCCGCTCCTGGCTGGCCTGCGCGCTAAAACCCTGGAAAGCACGGGGGGTTGACGCCTCTATTGGTCTATGCCACCTTCATCCCCACATCAAGAGGTGAGCTGTCCAGTGAGCCTCACTGGTCAGGTGGTCAGGTCATGTCCTCCAGAGGTGAACCGTGAAGCTCCGCTTGTTTGCCGGCGTATCCGTGCTCGTGATGACTGCCGGGCTGAGTGCCTGCAGCAGCTCCTCCGATGCTTCCGACGACAGCTCCGACGGGAGCACCACCATCGACGTCTGGCTGATGCGCGACAGCGTCTCGGCCGCGTTCCAGAACGAGTTCGTCAAGGGCTTCGAGACCGCTCACCCGGACATCAAGGTCAAGGTGCAGATCCAGGAGTGGGACGGCATCGGCGAGAAGGTGACGGCCGCCCTCGCCAGCAATGACGCACCGGACGTCATCGAGACCGGCAATACCCAGGTCGCCCAGTTCGCGCAGAGCGGGGGGCTGCTCGACCTCAGCGACAAGGTCGACGAACTCGGCGGGAAGGACTGGCTGAAGGGCCTCGCCGAGCCCGGCTCCTACGAGGGCAAGCAGTACGGAATTCCGTACTACGCCGCCAACCGTGTCGTCATCTACCGCACCGACCTCTTCAAGGCGGCGGGTATCGACGCGGCCGCCATCAAGACCCGCGACCAGTGGATCTCAGCCACCGAGAAGCTCAACACCGGTGGCACACAGGGCATCTATCTGCCGGGCCAGACCTGGTACGCACTCGCGGGCTTCATCTGGGACGAGGGCGGCGACCTCGCCACCGAGTCCGGCGGCAAGTGGAAGGGCAGCCTCGACACCCCGGAGGCGATCCGCGGCATGGAGTTCTACGAGAAGCTCCAAGCCCTCGGCAAGGGCCCCAAGGACGCCGACGAGGCCAACCCTCCGCAGGCGGACGTCATGGCCAAGGGGAAGATCGCCCAGACCATCGCGACCCCCGGCCGCGCCGGCGTCATCATCGAGAACAACCCCGAACTCAAGGGCAAGCTCGCCTTCTTCCCGATCCCGGGAAAGACCGCCGACACCCCCGGCTCGGTCTTCATCGGCGGCTCCGACCTCGTCATCCCCACGGCCTCCGCCAAGCAGGACGCGGCCTACGCCTTCATCAAGGAGCTCACCGGCGACACCTGGCAGAAGAAGCTCGCCGTCGCCATGAGCTACGTCCCGAACAAGACCACCCTCGCCTCCGCGGTCGCCTCCGACCCGGGTGCCGCCGCCATGGCGGTCGGCGCAGCCGAAGGACACGCCACGCCCAACACCCCCGGCTGGGCCGCCGTGGAGGCCAAGAACCCGATCAAGGACTACATGACGGCCGTACTCACCGGAGGCGACCCCCAGAAGGAAGCCGCCGGTGCGTCCGACGCCATCACCACGGCGTTGAACTCCGGTTCCTGAACGGCCCAGTCCCCGCACCGGAAGGAGGAGCGCCGTGTCGGCCGCCGTACGAGAGCAGACCACCCCCCGTCCCCCACTCGGCACCGGGCCACTTCGGCGCTCCACCGGCCCCGGACCGCGCCGCCCGGCGAAGGCCGCCGGTCGCGGGATCTGGCCGTACGTCCTGATCGCGCCCGCGATCCTCGGCACGCTCTACCTGCTCGTGTATCCCCTGGTACGCGCGGTGGTGATCTCGCTCCAGGACTTCGGACTGCGCCAACTCATCGTGGGCGACGCGCGTTTCGTCGGATTCGAGAACTACAAGACTCTGCTGGGCGACGGCCTCTTCTGGGAGGTCGTACGCCGCACCTTCCTCTTCATGGCGGTCAACGTCGCCCTGATCATGCTCCTGTCCACGCTGGTCGCGCTCATGATCGAGCGGCTCGGCCGGTTCGGCCGGACCGCGGTCCTCAGCGCGCTCGTGCTGACCTGGGCGATGCCCGTCATCGCGGCGACCACCGTCTTCCAGTGGCTGTTCCACTCGGAGTTCGGCGTCGTCAACGCGGTCCTGACCGACCTGGGCTTCGAATCCTTCGACCGCTACCCATGGTTCGCGCACGGTCCGGCCGCCTTCGCCATCGTGGTCGTACTCGTCGTGTGGCAGTCCGTGCCGTTCGCGGCGATCACCCTCTACTCGGCCCTCACCACCGTCCCCACCGAGCTGTACGAGTCGGCGCGGCTCGACGGAGCGTCCGGCCCGCGGATCTTCCGCTCCATCACCCTCCCGATGATCCGGCCGATCTTCATGCTCGTCTTCTCACTCGAAGTGATCTGGACCTTCAAGGCGTTCGTCCAGATCTGGGTGATGACCAACGGCGGGCCCGGCGACGCGACCACGATCCTGCCCGTGTACGCGGTGCAGACCGCCCTGTCGAGTCAGCGCTACGACCTCGGATCGGCGGCCTCCATGGTCACCGTCGTGCTGATGTCGGGCGTGCTCGTCTTCTACTTCCGCCAGATGTTCCGCCAGGAGGACGAGCTCGCATGAGCACGACCACGACCCGGCCCCGCATCCCACGCACCCGCCGTGTCCGCCGCCTGCCCCTGAACGCCGCCGCCGTCGTCACGGTCGTGGTCTGTCTGTTCCCGGTCTACTGGATGGTCGCCACCGCGTTCACCCCGACCCGCGACATCCAGTCCGACAGCCCCCGGCTGTTCCCGGAGTCCTGGACGTTCGACCACTTCCGCGCCGCCGTCGGTGCCGACGGCTTCGGCCTGTTCTGGCGCAACAGCATCCTCGTCACGCTGACCGCCGTCCTGCTCGCCCTCGTCATCGCGCTCGGCGCCGCCTACGCCGTCGCCCGGATGAAGTGGAAGGGGCGCCGGCAGTTCATGCTCATGGTCTTCATCGCCCAGATGGCGCCCTGGGAGTCACTGATCATCCCGGTCTACATCATCTCCCGGGACACCGACATGCTCGACCGGCTGCCGACCCTGACCCTCGTCTACTTCATGATGACGCTGCCCTTCACCGTCATCGTCCTGCGCGGCTTCATCGCCACGATCCCCCCGGAGCTGGAAGAGTCCGCCCAGGTCGACGGCTGCACCCGGCTCGGGGCGTTCCGGCACATCGCGTTCCCGCTGCTGGCACCGGGCCTGATGGCCACTTCACTGTTCGGCTACATCACGGCCTGGAACGAGTTCACCTACGCCAACTTCCTGATCATCAAGCAGCAGGACAACCGCACCCTGCCCGTCTGGCTGTCCTCGTTCCAGAACGTCTTCGGCACCGACTGGGGCGCCACCATGGCCGCCTCGACCCTCTTCGCCGCCCCGGCGCTGGTGGTGTTCCTGCTGCTTCAGCGCCATGTCACCTCCGGCTTCGCCGCCGGCGCAGTCAAGGGCTGACCCCCATACCCCCGCGACCCGTTCCGGAGGCGAACCATGCCCGCACTCGTACCTCGTCCCACCGAGGCCGCGTTCCGGCCAGGCCACTTCACCCTCGACGTCGACACATCACTGCACATCGGCCAAGGCGCCGAACCGGCCGCAGAGCTGCTGCGCACCCTGCTCTCCCCCGCCACCGGACTGGCTCTACGGCCGTCCCCGGACGGCCAGTTCGCCCTGGCGCTCGACTCCGGCCTCAGCGAGCTGGGCGAAGAGGGATACGCCCTCGTCATCGACCCGAACGCCGTACTGCTGCGCGCCGCGCATCCCACGGGTCTGCTGCGCGGCATCCAGACGATCCGTCAACTCCTGCCCCCGCAGGCCCTGTCGGAGGCCCCGCAGCGGGGCACGCGATGGCTGCTGCCGTGCGCCGACATCACCGACGTCCCGCGCCACCCCTGGCGCGGCACGATGCTGGACGTGGCACGCCACTTCCAGCCCGTCTCCTATCTGCGCCGCTACGTCGACGTGCTGGCCCTGCACAAGATCAGCGTGTTCCACCTGCACCTCACCGACGACCAGGGCTGGCGCATGCCGGTGGCCGCCTACCCCAAACTCACGGAGGTCGGCGGCCGGCGCGCCGAGTCCCAGATCGGCCCGGCAGGCAGCGACACGTACGACGGCGTCCCGCACGGCGGTTCGTACACGCGGGCCGAACTCGCCGACCTGGTCCGGTACGCGGCCGCTCGCGGTGTCACCGTCATGCCGGAGATAGAGATGCCCGGACATGTACGCGCCGCCCTCGCCGCCTACCCCCGACTGGGCAACCACCCCGAGCGCACCCTCGACGTCTGGACACGCTGGGGCGTGTGCGACACCGTCCTCGGCGTCCACGACGAGGCCCTCGACTTCTGCCGCACCGTCCTCGACGAGGTCATGGACGTCTTCCCCTCGCCGTACATCCACCTGGGCGGCGAGGAGTGCCCCACCACCGAGTGGACGCACAGTGCCGCCGCACGCGAACGAGCCGCCACGGAGGGCTTGGCGAACCCGGAAGCCCTGCACGGCTGGTTTCTCGGCCAGATCGGCGACTTCCTCGTCCGGCACGGACGCCGCCCGGTCGGCTGGGCCGAGACCGGCGCCGAACTGCCCCTCGACTTCACCGTGATGACCTGGCGCGACGCGTCCCACACCCTGACGGCCGCCCGCCGCGGCCACCCCGTCGTCAACGCGTACCACCGGGCCTCCTACCTCGACTACGCCCAGTCCGACGACCCGCACGAGCCGCCGGCCCAGCCCGGCGCCGTCGTCGATCTGGCCGCCGTCCACGGCCACGACCCCGTACCCGAGGACGCCGACGCCCAGGCGGCCGGGCGGGTGCTCGGTACGCAGGCGCAGCTGTGGACGGAGTTCGTGACGACGCCCGCGCACCTCGAATACCTCACGTACCCGCGGCTCTGCGCCCTCGCCGACCGCAGCTGGAGCGGAGCGACCGACTGGGCCGACTTCCGGTCCCGACTCGGCGAGCACACGGCCCGACTCGACGCCCTCGGCGTCCGTTACCACCCCTGACCCCTCGACGTCCCGTTCCGGGAAGCCCCCACCGTTCTGGAGAGGAACAAGGATGAGACTGACGAAGAACCGGCTACGCGCCACCGCTCACACCGCCGTCGCGGTGGCCATGGGCGCCGCCGCGCTCACCGCACTCCCCGCCACCACCGCGAGCGCTGCCGCCGACGGGCTCAGCGTTCAGTACCGTACGAGCGCCACGGGAGCCAGTGCCGACCAGGCCGAACCCTGGTTCAAGGTCAAGAACACCGGTGGCACGAGCGTGCAGTTGAGCAGCGTCAAGGTCCGCTACTACTTCAAGGCCGACTCGGCCGGCGCGAGCTATCGCTTCGCCTGCTCCTGGGCCGTCAAGGGCTGCGCCAACGTCACGGGCACCTTCGGTACGCTCGCCAACCCGACCGCCACGGCAGACCGTTACCTGGAGATCGGCTTCACGTCCGGTGCCGGCTCGCTCGCCCCGGGCGCCGACACCGGCGACCTGCAACTGCGTTTCTACCAGTCGACATGGGCGCCGCTGAACCAGAGCGACGACTACTCCTTCGGCGGCTCCCAGACCGCGTACGGCGACTGGTCCAAGGTCACGGCACAGCTGACCGGAAACACTCTGTGGGGCACGGCCCCCGCGGGCAACGAGCCGACGGACCCGCCCACCGATCCTCCGGCCGACGGTGCCTCGCTGTTCGACGACTTCAACTACAGCAGTCACAGCGACCCGAACATCTCGGCGCACGGCTGGAGCGTGCGTTCCAACTCCGGCGGCCCCGGCGTGCCCGGCGCCACCTGGGCCCCCGAGAACGTCACCTTCGCCGGCACGGGCGGCAACTCCATCATGAACCTGGAGACCTCGACCGCAGGCACCGGAGCGAGCACCGAACAGACCGAGATCCTCACCCAGGCCAGGAAGTTCAAGAACGGCACCTACGCGGCCCGGGTCAGGTTCAGCGACGCGCCCAGGTCCGGCCCGGACGGCGACCACCTCGTCCAGACGTTCTTCACCATCAACGACCTCACGGCACCGATGGCGGACGACTACGCCGAGTACGACTTCGAGTACCTGCCCAACGGCGGCTGGGGCGAGCCGTCGAACATCCTCTACACGACGTCCTGGGAGACGTACCAGCCCGACCCGTGGGTGGCGGTCAACCAGCACACCGAGGCCCGGCAGAGCTTCGCCGGCTGGCACGACCTGGTGCTGACCATCGACAACAGCACCATCAAGTACTACATCGACGGACAGCTCTTCGGCACCCATGACTCCGCGTACCTGCCCGAGCGGCCGATGTCGATCAACTTCAACCAGTGGCTGATCGACCTCGCGGGCCAGACCAGCACCACCGCGCGGGCGTACGACCAGCAGGTCGACTACGTCCTGCACGTCAAGGACCAGGTCCTCACGCCGGCGCAGGTCGCCGCCAAGGTGACGGCGTACCGCGGTGCAGGCACCACGTTCGAGGACACGGTCCCCAGCAGCTGACGCCGCGGCCCGGTGACGGGGCGAGGGTGGCCACGCACGTCGGAGCGCACGCACCGACGTGCGTGGCCCTTCGCGATCGCCATGCCGACCGCGAGTGAACGATTTTCCCAACGGCCCTATCGGACCACACCCTTGACGTGACCACGCCCACGGGTATGGTCTAGTCCAAGTAGCAAATCCCCTCCGGGCGGGCGCACCCCATTGCGTCTGCACACGGGATTCGCTCTGCACGCCTTCGCACTCCTGGCCCCACCCACGAGAAGTCGACCCGCGTACCAGGTTCCCCACAACCCGGTACATCCGCGGCAAGACCTGTAGTGAAGGAGACACACGCACATGAAGAAGAAGACAGCCGTACTCATCGGCGCGGCGCTCGCCCCGGTGATCGCCGTGAGCCTGCCCGCAGCTTCCGCGAGCGCACACGGCTACATCTCCAACCCGCCCAGCAGGCAGGCACAGTGTGCCGCCGGGACGGTCAGCTGTGGCGACATCAAGTACGAGCCGCAGAGCGTCGAGGGTCCGAAGGGGCTGACGAGCTGTAGCGGCGGCAACTCCCGCTTCGCCGAGCTCGATGACGACAGCAAGGGCTGGAAAGTCACTCCGGTGAGCAGCAGCACTCAGTTCCAGTGGACCCTGACGGCCAGTCACGCCACCAGCACCTGGCAGTACTTCGCCGGCGGACAGAAGATCGCCGAGTTCAACGACAATGGCGCCCAGCCCGGCTCCACCGTCACCCACCAGGTGAACTTCGGCGGCCTCAGCGGCCAGCAGAAGGTGCTCGCCGTGTGGAACATCTCCAACACCGCCAACGCCTTCTACGCCTGTATCGACGTCAACGTCGGCGGCTGAAGCAGCAGTTCACCGGCGGACCCACCCCCCACCCACACCCCCCACCACTCCCCTCCGAGGGGAGACACGCGCTCTCGCGCGCCTGATCCATGGAGTGATCCCCATGCGTCGACGTACGTTCGGGCTGCTGACCGCGACCGGTTCGGCTGCCCTGCTCTCCTTCATGACCCTCGCCGTACCCGCGGAGGCGGAACAGTCGGCGGCTGCGGCCGATTTCGTCGTCAGTGAAGGCCAGTTCAACCAGATGTTCCCGAGCCGGAACTCGTTCTACACGTACAGCGGTCTCACGGCCGCGCTGAGCGCCTACCCCGGCTTCACGACCACCGGCAGCGAAACGGTCCAGAAGCAGGAGGCCGCGGCCTTCCTGGCGAATGTCAGCCATGAGACGGGCGGCCTGGTCCACGTCGTCGAACAGAACACGGCCAACTACCCGCACTACTGCGACGCAAGCCAGCCGTACGGCTGTCCCGCGGGCAACGACAAGTACTACGGCCGTGGACCGATCCAGCTGAGCTGGAACTTCAACTACAAGGCGGCGGGCGACGCCCTGGGCATCGATCTGCTCAACAACCCCGACCTGGTGCAGAACGACTCCGCGGTGTCCTGGAAGACCGGACTCTGGTACTGGAACACGCAGACCGGCCCGGGGACCATGACGCCGCACAACGCCATGGTCAACAGCGCCGGATTCGGCGAGACCATTCGCAGCATCAACGGCAGCCTGGAGTGCAACGGCGGAAATCCGTCGCAGGTACAGAGCCGCATCGACAAATACCAGCAGTTCACCCAGCTCCTGGGCGTCGACCCGGGCGGCAACCTGAGCTGCTGACGCGCGAGGCACGAAAGCACGCGGCTGTCGGTGAAGGGAGCGGTCGACTCCCTTCACCGACGGGGGCGAATCGATCAGCCGCGCCGCGACGCGGAACTCTGGGGCAGCGTCCTTCTGGTCGTGCCGCTCGCCTCGCTGGATGCCCGGCACTCCCGTAAAGTCGAAGTGCTGCTACGACGGGGGCCGGCGGTACCGCGCGGCTCCCGCGTTCGTTCGCGCGTGCGCGAGCAGATTCACGCGGCCCGGGGGGCCGTCTGACGTCCGCCGAGGGGACGCAGGCGCGTTGCGGCTCGACCATCAGGAGTGCCCATGTCAGGACAGTTCGAAGCGCTGGTCGAGGTCGATCGGCCCGTCGAGGAAGTGTTCGCCTACCTCGCCGACGGACGCCACGATCCGGAGTTCAGCCCCCGGGTGCTCAGGATCGAGCGGGTCCCCGACGCACCGACCTCCGTGGGGACGGTCTTCCGGAGCACCGTCAAGGATGCCGGGATGAAGTCCGCCAGGGAGTTCCGCATCACCGACCTCGAAGCCCCGGTGAAGATCCGGTGGGCCGAGGTGTCGAAGAACAGCGTGACGGCACGCGAAGGCGGCTACGACCTGGAGTCGCTGGAGGGCGGCACGACTCGGGTCCGCATCTTCAACGTTCTGGACGGCCACGGCCTGGGCAAGCTCCTCGTCGGCCTGGCGCTCACCGCCGCCCGCAAGGACGCCGACAACTTCGGCGCCCGGATCAAGGCAGCAGCCGAGGCGTCGATCGCTCCACACTGACGCACGTCGGACGGGACGGATCCTCCGCCACCGTTGTCCCGGTCTTCCAGATCAGTCCGAAGACGCGCCTGACAGCATTCAGTCCTTCGCGGTACGCATTGCCGTGACGGGGCACTCGTCTCTCCCTCAACCAGTCAAGGGAGCAGATTCATGATGGTCGTCGGCATAGTCGCCGTATGTGTGGTCCTGGCCGTGCTGGCCTTCCTCGTCCCCCGTTTCTCCCGCCACCCCGAACGCGGCACGCAGCGCTCGCTCGGCGTCGGTGCGCGCGCAGGCAACAAGGCACCCGGCGTCCTCGGCAGGTTCTTCAGCAAGCCCTTCCGCACCAGCTCACGCGCCGTGAGCCGCAGCGGTTCGGCCGGCCGCCGCACCCGCGGCCGTATGCCCCTCTGACTCCGCCCAGGCGAGTGGAACGGAGCGAGGACGGGTTCATCGAGGCCGGATCGCCGCCGACGTGACCCGGAAGTACGTACCAGAGAGGACTTGTGGTGAGTGAACGGCTCGGCGATGTGTCCGGCTGGTCCCTGGGGGCCCCTGCTGACCGGAGTGCCTCGTGAAGCGGGCAGGCGATCTCATGGCACCTCAGCATCCCGCGCACCGTGACGGCGACCGGCAGGGCCGGTTCACGCGCCTGGCGGAACACGCCTCGAACTTCACGAGCTCTCCCACCTTCTTCGGCGTGTGCCTCGTTCTGGTCGCCGGCGCGATCACCGCGCACCTGCTCAAACTGCCCACGCAGTGGCTCCTGGTGGTGGGCGAGGCGATGTCCGCAGTGTCGCTGCTGCTTCTGGCACTGCTGAAGAACTCCGAACGGCGAGCCGAGCACGCCATCCAGCGCAAGCTCGACGCCATCGCAGCCGCGTTGCTGGAGATCCAGCGGCAGGAACCGGGAGCCGCCGGCGAGGAACTCCGCCAGGCCGTCGGCATGGAGAACCAGACCTGACCCGGCGCACGGCCTGGGGCGCCATCGCCTGGACCACGGCGACATCCACGTGTGCCGTCCTGTCCTGACGATCTCGCCCCGACACGGCGGGTTCGGCACACGCCCCGGGCTCTCCCCTACGGGTTACCGTCGGCGCCATGGACAGTGATCGCCGAGGGTGGCGTGCGTGCTTGCTCGGTGGGGCGGTGTTCGCCGTGTGTATGGCAGGCACCACGCTGCCGACCCCCCTCTACCCCCTCTACCAGGAGAAGTTCGGGTTCTCCGAGCTGACGGTCACCGTCGTGTATGCCGTGTACGCCTTCGGGGTCATCGGCGTGCTGCTGCTGGCGGGCAATGCCTCGGATGCCGTAGGCAGGCGTCCGGTGCTGCTGTGGGGCCTGGGCCTCGCGGCCGCGAGTGCCGTCTGCTTCCTGTCCGCCACCGGGCTGGGCTGGCTGTATGCGGGGCGGCTGCTGTCGGGACTGTCCGCCGGTCTGTTCACCGGAGCGGCCACGGCGTATGTGATGGAGCTGGCACCACATGGCGGCGCCTCGCGGGCCACGTTCGTGGCGACGGCCGCCAACATGGGCGGACTGGGCTGCGGTCCGCTGCTCGCCGGGGTGCTCGCACAGTACGCGCCGTGGCCGCTGCACCTGCCGTTCGTCGTACACCTCGCCCTGATCGCCTGCTCGGCCATGGTCCTGCTGTGGCTTCCGGAGACCGTACGGGAGCGGTGGCCGCTGCGCACCGTACGGCCGCAGCCGCCGGGCCTGCCCGCGCAGGTGCGGGCGGTGTTCGGGCCGGCGGCGACCGCATCGTTCGCCGGTTTCGCGTTGTTCGGTGTGTTCACGTCGGTCAGCCCGGCCTTCCTCACGGAGTCCCTGAACGTGCACGACCACGCCGTGAGCGGGCTGGTCGTCGCGCTGGCCTTCTTCGCCTCGACCGCCGGGCAACTGGCCGTCGGCCGGTTCGGGGTGGCGCGCTCGCTGCCACTGGGCTGCGCCGGACTCCTCGCCGGGTTGGCGCTGCTCGCGGGCGCGCTGCGGTGGGACCTGCTGGCGCTGTTGGTGCTGAGCGCGATCGTCGGCGGGGTCGGACAGGGACTGGTGTTTCGCGGGGCGCTGTCCGCGGTGGCCGAGGCGTCTCCGGCGGACCGGCGCGCGGCCGTGATCTCGACGCTGTTCGTGGTGGCCTACGCGGGCATCTCGGTGCCGGTCATCGGTGTGGGGGTACTGACGGGTCCGATCGGCCTGGAGAACGCGGGGCTGGTGTTCATCGCGTGTATGGCCGTCCTGGTCTCTTCCGCGGCCGCCTATCTGCTCCGACGGCCGGTAGGGGCAAGCGCGTGAACGCCTGAGCCGGCAGCCCTCACTCCTCGGGCGGGACGCAGAGGACCGGCACGCTCGACATGTGCAGGAGCTTGTGGGGCGTCGAACCGAGGAGGGCGCCGCGTATCGGGCTCTCGCCCCAGCTGCCGACGACGATGACGCGTGCTGCGTGGCGGGTCGCCGCGTCGATCAGGGCCTGGGCCGGCTTTTCGTCGATCACCTCGACGATGGCCGGTACGCCGGCCCGGTCGGCCTCCACGACCGCGTGCTCCAGACCGGTGCGGCCCACCTCGCGGATGGCGTCGTAGTGGGACCTGTACTCCTCGCCCGAGGGACCGGGGGCCGCGGCGCCGTAGACCAGTACGAGCCGCTCGTCGAACGCGGCGGCCACCTCGACCGCGATGCGCAGTGCGCGGGCGGCGCCGGGGGATTCGCCGTATCCCAGGACGACCGACATCTCAGGACTCCTTGCCGTGGACCAGGGCGGGGTCGGCCACGCTCGGCCGCTCTGCCCAGAACGCGGGCGCCCGCAGACGCCACACGATCATGATGAGCACCCCGGTGACGGCGATCCCGATGCCGATGACCAGCGGGGGGCCCAGGCCGAGCCACGAGGTGCCGCTGTAGGAGTTCTCCGGATCGGACATGTCGGAGACCGACTTCACCAGGAGCCACGCCAGCAGTCCGGACCCGACCAGGGGGCCGAGGCCGATCAGCAGGAGGTTGTGGACGCTCTCGAAGAGATGGCGACGGTAGTAGACCGCGCAGGCGAGGCCCGTGAGCGCGTAGTAGAAGGCGATCAGCAGCGAGAGCGCGGTGAGCGAGTCGAAGAGGGCGTTGGCGCTGATCTGGTTCACCACGAGATACCAGGCGATGGCGATACCGGCGACCCACCAGGTGCTCACGTCCGGGGTGCGGAAGCGCGGGCTGATGTGGCCGTAGTGCGCGGGTAGCGCCCGGCGGCGCGCCATGGACAGCGCCGTACGCGACGCCGGGATGATCGTGGTCTGCGTGGAGGCGATGGCCGATGTGGAGACGGCCAGCAACAGGAGCCAGTCCCAGCCGCCCAGTACGTCCGTGGCCAGCTGGGCGAAGACGAACTCCTCTTCCCCGGCGTTCTCGGCCAGGAACGCCGGGCCGGCGTAGGCGACGACCGCGAACCCCACGGACACGTAGGTCACCAGCAGGATGACGGTCGACCAGAGGCCGGCCTTGCCGGGGGCGGTCGCCGAGTCCTCTACCTCCTCGGTGAGGTTGACCGCCGATTCCCAGCCCCAGTAGATGAAGACGCCCAGGAGCAGCCCGCCGGTCAGCGCCGCGCCACCGGCACCGAACGGGTTCAGCCAGCTGAACGCGGGGTCGACCGAGTCGTACTTGCTCGTGCCGGCATAGACGCTGTGGAGCGCCACACCCACAAAGATCAGCAGACAGGCCACCTGCGCCAGGATGAGGACGTTCTGCACCTTGGCCGAGAGCTCGGTGCCGATGACGCACACGGCCGTCATCACGAGGATGAGCAGTACGGTGAGCAACTGCCGCACGAAGGTGTTGTCCACCCAGCTGTCGAGGCCGAAGGCAAGCAGGGCGAAGGTCACGCCCACATCGGCGAGCGAACCCACGACCAGGACTCCGGTCATCGCGATGGCCCACCCACCGAGCCAGCCTGCCCAGGGGCCCATGGCTCGGGTGACCCAGGAGAAGGTCGTACCGCAGTCCTGATCGACCTTGTTCAGGTAGTAGAACGCCGAAGCGATCAGCAGCATCGGTACGAAGGACGCGACCATCACGCCGGGCGCGTAGATCCCCACCAGGGCGACGACCGGGCCGATGACGGCCGCGAGGGAGTACGCGGGAGAGGTGGAATTGAGCCCGATGACGAGGGCGTCGACGAAACCGATCGCATTGGCCTTCAGCCCCGCGGGTCGCCCGGCGGGCGCGGCATCCTCGGCGGCGGCCATGTTCCCTCGCTCCGGTTGAGCCCAGACAGAACGGAGAGATATATGCCCTCATCGTACCGCTGTGTCCTCGAAGAGGTCACCGTCACCAACACTGACCGAGCGAAGGCCGCCCTGGCATGCTGCACCCATGTCGACGCCGCCGATGCACCCACGCGCACCCATCGATGTACCCGTTCCTTCCGTCAACGGCCTGCGCCTACGGGCGCGTCGGGTGAGCCGGGAGGTTCGCGGGGTCGGTCGGGTGCTGCACGACATATCGTGCGATGTCGCTCCGGGACAGCTCACCGTGATCGCCGGGAGCAGTGGTGCGGGCAAGACGGTTCTGTTGCAGACGCTGGCGGGGCTGAGCGCGCCGACCGAGGGTGAGGTACTGCACGACGGGGCGCAACCCGGGCCGCCGGGGCCGGAGTTCGGGTTCGTTCCGCAGGAGGACATCATCCACCGCGAGCTGCCCTTGCACCGGACGCTGGTGTACGCGGCGGGCCTGCGCATGCCTCCGGGGACGCCGACCGAGACCGTCACCGCCCGCGTGGACCGGGTCCTGGACACCCTCGGCCTCTCGGACCGGGCCGCCACACCCGTACGCGCGCTGAGCGGCGGTGAACGCAAGCGGGCCAGTATCGCCGTCGAATTGCTCACCCGGCCAAGGGTGCTGTTCCTCGACGAACCGACGTCCGGTCTCGACCCGGTCACGGGGGCGGCCCTGCTGCGGACCCTGCGCGCGCTGGCCGAGGACGGCACCACCGTTGTGCTGACCACCCATGTCCTCGCCGATCTGCTCCGCTGCGACCAGGTCGTGTTCCTCTCCTCCGGTGGCGAGGTCGCGTACGCGGGTGAACCGGCCGCGCTGTGCGGGGCGTTCGGGGCCCGCACCGTCGAGGAGGTGTACGAGGCGGTGGCCGGCGGGGCGCGCGTCGAGCGTGCCACGCCCGACGACGCCGACCGGTCTGATGCCGTGTCACCGTCTCCGAGAGCGCCGCGCGTTGGTGCCCTGAGCCAGTGGGCGCTCCTCACGCGTCGCGGTACGGCGCTGCTGCTCCACAACCGGCTTTCGGTCGCCGTCCTGGCGGGGTCGCCGGTGATGATCGTGGCGATGTTCGCGGTGCTGTTCCGCGCGGGCGCGTTCGATCCCGTCGCACCGGATCCCGGGTCGACGGCGATGATCATGTTCTGGATCGCGTTCGGCGCGTTCTTCTTCGGGCTGACGTACGGCCTGCTTCAGATCTGCACCGAGTTGCCCGTGCTGCGCCGCGAATGGCTCGCGGGGCTGCGGATCGGCCCGTACATCGCCTCGAAGCTCACAACCATGCTGCCGGTACTCGCCCTCGCCGATGCGCTGCTGCTCCTCGTGCTGCGGGCCCTGGACCGGCTGCCCGCGGCGGGATGGGGCACGTACGGGTCGCTGTTCGCGTCGAGTGTGCTGGCCTCCGCTGCCGCACTCTCGCTGGGACTGCTCGCGTCGGCAGCGGTGTCGGAGCCCGGACAGGCGACGCTGATGCTGCCGCTGCTCTGTTTTCCGCAGGTGCTGTTCTCGGGGGCGTTCGTGCCCGTCCCTCGGATGACGGTCGCCGGGGAGGCGATCAGCTGGGCGATGACCAATCGCTGGGCGTTCGAGGCGCTGGGCAGTGGGGTCGGTCTGGAGCCGCTGTGGCGTGCGGGCGGCTCGCCGCTGGGGCCGCCGCTGCTGGACTCGTACGGCGACTCGTTCGGGCATCCGGCGGACCGGGGGTGGCTGATTCTGGCGGGCTTCACACTGGTGTTCCTGGTCTTGACCTGGCTGATTCTGGTGCGCAAGTGCCGGGACGGGGCGGCGAGGAGCCGGGCGGGGCGATGAACTCTCGGCCGGAGACCACTCCTCGGGCACCGCGGGGTCAGCAACCCACCCGCGCGGCCAGTCCCGCCGCCCCGGGCACCCGGTCCCGATAGGTCTGTGTCACGAACTTCAGGAACGTGTCGATGTCCTTGGGCTGTGACGACACCCCCAGAGAGATGCGGACGGCGCCCGCCGACGGCAGCCGGAGGAGCTCCAAGTAGTCCTCCAGCGAACCGAGTTGCTTGCGCGCCGCCGAGCGCAGCCGGTGCAGCGGCAGGGCGAAGGCCGCTTCTCCGGCGCCGGGATTGCAGAAGCAGCCCGTGCGCAGGGAGATACCGCGCGCGGCACTGTCGCGCGTGACTACGCGTTCGTCGACGATCCGGCCGTCGGCTCCGAGCACGTTCAGCGCAACCGTGGCGCCGCGGGCCGCGTCGGCGTTCCGGGGGCCGTACACCCGGACCATCGGAGTGCCGTCGCTGTGCCGCAACGTCCGTAATCCCTTGAGCAGTTGGCCGGTCAGCGCGGTGACGTGGGCGTGTACGCGGTCCATGCCGATGCCGTTGATCCAGGCGAGTCCCGCGGCCACATCCGGTATGGACAGGAAGTTGACCGTGCCGTCCTCGAAGGCGGCCTCGTCGTCGGCGAGGACGTGCCACTGGGCCTGGGCGCTGACCGCGTAGATGGTGCCGCCGGAGAACCAGGGGCGGCGCAGTCTGGCGAGGGCCGCCCGGCGGGCGATCAGACTGCCGATACCGGTGGGATGTCCGAAGACCTTGTACCAGCTGACCACGGTGAAGTCCGGGTGGTACCGGCTCAGGTCCAGGGCGTTGGCCGGTACGAAGGCAGCCGCGTCGAGCAGTACGTCGTAGCCGTACGCCTGGGCGCCCGCGATCCACTCCAGCGGGTGCTGGACGCCGGTGAAGTTGCTCTGCGCCGGATAGGCCAGCAGCCCGCGCGAACGGCCGCCGGCACGGCCTCGGCCGAGGCCGAGTCCCCGGCCACGTGCGGACAGAGCGGCCCGCAGTCGCCTCTCGTCCATCTGGAGGCCGGGTCCGCTCACGGGCACGTACGCGGTCCCGGCTCCCCGTGCCCGCGCGTACTCCCGCAGGCCGTTGACCGAGTTGTGGTTGTCGAGCGACATCACGAGTCCGGCGCCGCGCGTGAAGGGATACGCCTCGCCGACCAGCCGCAGGGCGCCCGTCGCGTTGGGGGTGAAGATCACGGCGTATTCGGCGGGGTCGGCGTTGAAGTGCCGAAGAACCGCCTGGCGGGCCTCGGCGAGCAGGAGTCCGGAGGCGCGGGATGCCGGGCTCTCGGAGTGCGGGTTGCCGAACAGCCCGCCGGTGATCCGCTCCGCGCTCCCCATGACGAGGGAGCGCGGGGCAAGCCCGGCACCCGTGTGGTCGAGGTAGGTGTGTCCGCCCTCGTCGAGGTAGCCGAATTCGCGCGCCCGCAACTCCGCGAAACCGTCGGGAGCATCCGCTCCTCGGCCGCCTATGTCGCCGGTGGTACCTGCCGTTTCCATGGATGTCCCTCCGCATGAAACTTCGACAAAGGTATCCGCGTGGGACGGGTTCGCCGCTGTGTACGGCTCCGAACAGTGATTGGGTGGGCCCCCGACACACCAACCGACGCGCAGGAGAGCCCCGTAGCCATGAGCAACCCCTACACGTACGAGTACAAGGTCGTCACTTTCCGGGAATCGCTGATCGGCGACGCACTGGACAGCGGCAAGCTGGAGAAGGTCCTCAACAAGCATGCCGAGGACGGTTGGGCGCTCAAGGCCATCACGTCCGCCGACGTCAAGGGCCGCGTGGGCCCCGGCGCCGTCGAGGGCTTGCTGCTGACGCTGGAGCGGCCACGCGGCTGACGCGGTCCTACGTGGCCGTTTCCGTTCCGTGCGTGCGTCGTAGCCGCAGCACCGTGCCCTCGCCGTTCGCCGACAGCAGCAGTGTGCCGTCCGGAGCCGTGGTCAGGCCGGCGAAGGAGCGGGGGGCGCCGGGCATGCTGTGGGTGAAGAGCGCGGGGTGGCCACGGGTCGTGCCCGGGGGCAGGCCCACCGGCAGGTCCTCCGCCTCGACCCGGCACTCCCCCGTGGCCAGGCAGATCGCCGTGAGCGTGCGCCGACCGGTCTCCACGGTGAACAGTTCGTCGCCCAGGACCGCCAGCCCCTGCGGGGCCCGGAGTCCGTCAGCCAGGGTGACCGGCGTGGCCTCGCCGTCGATGTCGTCGATGCGGAACACCGCGCCGAGTTCGTCGTCGCTGACGTAGCAGCGGCCCTCGGCGTCGAACGCCACGTCGACGGGATGGCCGATGCCCTCGGCGAGGACGGTGAGGGTGTCGGCCGCGTCCAGGGCCATGATCCGTCCGGCGCCCGTCTCGGCGAACACGGTCCGGCCGTCCGGCGCCGTGGTGATGCCCGTCGGCCGGTTCAGTCCGCTCACCCGGACCCGCGTGGTGCCGTTCGCCGGGTCGTGGGTTCTGACCTCGCCGTACTGCGAGGTGGTGTGGAGCAGGCCGTCGTCCGCGGTGACCGAGTGGGTCAGCTGGAGGTGGCCGTGCGTGCGCACCTCGCCGGGGTCGCGGATGCCGGTCCGTGGCAGGGCGGCCACGCGGTAGTGGTCCGCCGCGTACACGGTGCCGCCCAGGTCGACGGTCAGCCCGAAGGGGCCGTCGAGTCCGATGGGCACGATCTCGCGGGTGCGGCCGTCGGGATGCATCTCGGTGACGCCGCCGCTGGCGAAGCTGGAGACGTACATACGGTTCTCCGCGTCGAAGGCGGCGTTGTCCAGGCCCACGACCCCGCTGGTGACCACCGTCCGGGCGCCGGAGCCGTGCAGGTCGATCCTGGTCACGATGCCGGCCTCGCCCCGGGAGAGCACGGTCAGGACGCCGCCCCGGTCGAAGCGGACCGCGACCGGTTCGTGCACGTCCTGCGCGACGCGTTCGGGTGTGCCGCCGTCGGCGGGGATGCGCCACACGTCGCCGGTCACCATGTGCGGGTAGTACAGACAGCCGTCCGGGCCGAGTTGCATCGCGTTGCCCAGCGCGAGTCCCTTGGTGAGCACCACGGGATCGCGGCCGTCGGGGAAGAGTTCCAGGAGCCGGCCGTTCATCTTCATCTCGTTGACGAAGAGCCGGTCTCCCACGCAGGTGATGCCATTGGGCACCCGCACCTGGTCGGACACGAGCGTGTACTCGCCCTGGGGGCTGCGGCGCCACACCCTCCCGGGAACGAGATCGGCGATGTACATCGACCCGTCGGCGCCGAAGGCGAGGTCGTCCGGCGACTGGACGGGGCCGTCCATCGGGACGATCACCTCGATGTCGGCGGTCGCCGGATCCACCGCGCTGATCTGGCCGGCGAGGAACTGTGCGACGTACAACCGCCCGTCGGGACCGAAGGCGACGCCGTTGGAACCCCACAGCCGACTGGGCGGGTTGAGCCGGGCGATGTCCCAGCGGGCGCTGCGGCCGGGGCTGCCGTCACCGGTGGCGTATCGACTGGCCGACTGCGCCGTCATGCCGGGCCGCCGTCGCCGTGGACGAGGACCTCGTCCAGGCCGCCGTCGGTGCGCCACTTCTCCAGCAGGTCGTGGAAGGCGACCGGTCCATCGCCGTACGACTCGCTGCGCTGCCGGGGCCGGCCCTCGTTGTTGTAGTAGCCGGGGGTGCACTCGGCCTGGAACCGGTAGAGGTCGGCCGCCTTCTGACGGATCGTCGCCACCCAGGCGGCCTCGGCCTCGGCGCTCGGCTCCACCCGGTCCGCCCGCCGGTCACGCGCGGCGGCCACGACAGCGGCCACATGGGCGGCCTGTTCGTCGAGGACATGGACGAAGTTGACCGCGCTGGCGTTCTGTAGCGGGCCCAGCTGGAAGAGGTTCGGGAAACCGTGGCTGTAGAAGCCGTGCAGGGTCCTGGGGCCCTGCCGCCACGCCTCGGTCAGGGTGACACCGCCCCTGCCGTGGACGGGAAGGCGCCCGGTGACCACGCCCGACATACCGACCTCGAATCCGGTGGCGAAGATGATGCAGTCGACCTCGAACTCCCGGCCCCCGACGACCACCGCGCCCTCGGTGATCCGCTCCACGCCGTGGCTGTCGGCCGTGTCGACGAGGGTGACGTTCGGCCTGTTGAAGGTCTCCAGGTAGGAGTCGCTGAAGGTGGGCCGCTTGCACATGTAGCGGTACCAGGGCTTGAGCAGCTCGGCCGTGCCCGCGTCTTCGATGACCGCGTCGACGCGGGCACGGATGTCGTTCATCTTCTGGAAGTCGGCGATCTCGTACGCCCGTTCCCGCTCCTCGGGCGGCAGCTGCCGACGGTGGCTCTCGCTGGGGATGAGCTTCTGCTGTAGCCGGGCGGTCCGGGTCCAGCCGTCGTCGACGAGATCCTCGTCCACCAGACCGCCGGTGACCAACGTGAGGAAGTTCTCCATACGACGACGCTGCCAGCCGGGCGTCAACGACTCGGCCCAGCCGGGATCCGTGGGGCGGTTGCCGCGTACGTCGACCGAGGACGGCGTCCGCTGGAACACGTAGAGCTGCTGGGCGTCGGCCCCGAGGTGCGGTACGCACTGGATGGCCGTCGCGCCCGTGCCGATCACAGCGACGCGCTTGTCGGCCAGCCGGTGGAGGCCTCCGTCGGCGTCTCCTCCGGTGTAGTCGTAGTCCCAGCGGCTGGTGTGGAAGGTGTGGCCCTTGAAATCGGTGATGCCGGGGATGCCGGGGAGCTTGGGCTCGCTGAGGGTGCCGCTGGCGGTCACGACGAAGCGGGCCCGCATCCGGTCGCCCCGGTCGGTGGTGACGATCCACTCCGACTCGGCCTCATCGAAGCGCAGTTCGGTGACCTGGGTCTGGAAGCAGGCGTCGCGGTACAGGTCGAAGGTCCGGCCGATCGCCTGGGCATGGCCCCGGATCTCCTCTCCGGGGGCGTACTTCCACTGCGGGACGTAGCCGACCTCCTCCAGCAGCGGCATATAGACGTACGACTCGATGTCGCAGTGGATGCCGGGGTACCGGTTCCAGTACCAGGTGCCGCCGAAGTCGCCGCCCTTCTCGATCACCCGGATCGAGGTGACGCCCGCCTGCCGCAGCCGGGCGCCGGCGAGCAGTCCACCGAATCCGCCGCCGATGACGGCGACTTCGACGCGGTCGGTCAGCGGCTCGCGGCTCGACTCCGCCTCGGCGTAAGGGTCGTCGGCGTAGTAGCCGAACTCACCGGCGAGCCGCTGGTACTGCGAGCCGCCGTCGGGGCGGATTCTGCGGTCCCGCTCGGTTTGGTAGCGGGCCCGCAACGACTCGAGGTCGAGGCCGAGTTCGTCAGGGTTGGTGGGGACGGGGCCGGATGAGGTGTGGGGGGTGGGCATGCGTGCAGTCAACAGGTGAGCAAAATTTACGTCAAGCGACTGCTTTAAATTTCGGCCACTGGTGATCCCTGACGACCGCGAGGACGACCGGTCGGCCGCGGTCAGTGCTCCGTGTCGCAGCAGTCGCCCTTGGCGTCGTCGTCCGACGCCCGTTCCAGGCGGCAGAAGCAGGACGCCTCCACGGGGACGTCCGCCATGGCGGCAGCCATCTTCAGCTGCTGGGCCACGATGCGCGCCTCCCCCGTCCGGCCGAGACGGAGCAGGCACTCGTGGAAGCCGTGCAGGGACCAGACATTGCCGGGGTGCTGTAGGGCGCGCGGGAGGGTGTCGTCCAGGCCGAGATCGGCGCGGTAGACCGCTTCGGCCTCCGCGACGCGGCCCTGTTCCAAAAGGAGGGCGCCGTAAGCGTGCCGGGTGGGCTGCATCCATCCCCAGGGTTCGTCGTAGGGAAGGTGGTCGTCCAGGTCGATCGCCCGCTCCAGTGCGGCGAAGGCGGTGTCGTGGTTGCCCTTGCGGTACTCCAGCTCGCCGTCCAGCATCGCCGAGGCGACGGCGAGGATGTCGGCGCAGGTGTTGTTGAACAGCATGCGGGTGGGCGGGACTTGGGCGAGCGCCCGGCGGAACAGCTCGCGTTCGGTCTCGGCCTCCGGGACGCGGCCGGTGGCCGACAGGGCCACGCCGCGGGCGTAGTGCAGCATCGCGGTGGTCACGCTGTAGAGCTCCGGGTCGGTGGGCATGGGCAGTTGGAGGATGTCCGTCCAGCGCCCGAAGCGGATCAGTACATGGACCCGCATGGCCAGAAAGCTCTCCAGCCAGTCGGCCATGGGCGGGCTCTGCACCCGCAGCAGTTCCTCGGGGATGGACGCTTCGAGTTCGGCGGCGGTGTCCAGAGCGGTCCTGGACCGGCCGAGGAACATCGCGCCGTAGATCTTGAAGTGGTAGTTGTGCGACCGGTACAGCGTGTAGAAGTTCATCGCGCCGGAGCGCGCGCGGAACTTCTCGTCGGCGACGATTGCACGCGTGTTGTCCGACACGACGCGCCGGTAGTCGCCGCAGAGCACGTCGAGATGCGAGGGCATGTGCTGGAGGTGCCCGGCATCCGGCACCAGGTCGCGCAGCCGGTCCGCGACCGGGAGGGCCGTCTCCGGGGTCGGGGACATCTCCATCAGGTGGATGTACAGATGCAGGAGGCCCGGGTGTCGTGCCCCCTCCTCGGTGGCCAGTGCGCGTTCGAGGACGGCCTTGGCGTCGAGCGTGCGAGCGCCCTCGGCGGGCTCGCCGGTGGGAAGGTCCCACAGCTGCCAGGGCGTGAGGTTCATCAGGGCGTCCGCGTACAGCGTGGCGATGTCCAGGTCGTCGCGGGCGAGGTCGTAGACGGCGCGCATGCTGTCGGCGTACGGCGCGTTCCACACCGAGCAGTCCTCCACCGCCTGGGCCTGCGGATAGCGGGCGCGCAGCGCCTTGATCAGGGCCTGCTCGACGGGAGTGGCACCGGCCGACATGTCGTGGGCGAGTTCCACTGCGGCATGGGTCCGGTCGACGGTGCGTTCCAGGTCGTCGCCGTCGAAGGCCTCCCACGGCTTGTTGTAGTTGGGGCCGAGGGCGTAGGCGATGCCCCACTGGGCCATGGCGCAGCCGGGATCGGCGACGGCGGCGGCCTGGAAGCAGCGGGCTGCTTCCTCGTGGTGGAAGGCGTACGTCCAGACCAGGCCGCGGTCGAACCACAGCTGTGCCTCGGCGGACGTGGTCGTCACGGGGCGGGAGTGGGTGCCGAGATCGTAGTAGTCCATGGACTTCTCCTCATGTCCGCCACCGGCCTGGTGACGACCTGCCGGCCGCACCACCGCCGGCATACCTACCCCGGGACCGCATCCGGTACATCGACGCCCGCCACCGGGTCACTTCCGTTCGCTCTCGCCCTCGGCGTCGATGTGCGGCAGCACCCGGTCCAGGAATCGGGGTGTCCACCAGGCGTGCGAGCCCAGCAGTGTCATCACGGCCGGAACCAGCAGCAGACGGACGACGGTCGCGTCGATGAGGACGCTGACGGCCAGGCCCAGGCCGAGCATCTTGACCACGATGTTGTCGCTGATGATGAACGCCGCGAACACGCTCATCATGATCAGCGCCGCGCAGGTGATGACGCGGGCCGTGATCTCCAGGGCGTGCGCGACCGACGCTTTGGCATCACCGGTGCGCAGCCATGCCTCGTGCACCCTCGACAGCAGGAAGATCTCGTAGTCCATGCTCAGCCCGAAGATGATGGCGAACATCATCATCGGCACATAGCTCTCGATGGGCACCTTGCCGGCCACGCCCAGCGCGGGCCCGCCCCAGCCCCACTGGAAGACGGCGACGACGACGCCGTAGGACGCGGCGATCGACAGCACGTTCAGCACGGCGGCCTTGAGGGCGACCAGCAGACCGCGGAAGACGGCCAGGATGATCAGGAAGGCGAGGGCGACGACGACGCCGATGATCAGGAACAGACGGGCGGCGACGATGTCGCGGAAGTCGACCTGGGAGGCGGTGGTACCGGTGACGTAGCCCTCGGCACTGGTGCCGGCGACCGCCGCGGGGAGGGTGTCGTCGATCAGACGGTTCGTCAGGTCCGTGGTGTCGGCGTCCTGCGGGGACTTCTCCGAGTACACCGTGGCGATCAGCACGTCGCCGTCCTGCGTGGGCGTCAGCGGTGTCACGGTGGCCGCGCCCGCGACGCCGTCGAGGGTCTTCTGGGCCTGCGAGCCGAGGTCGGACCGCTGGGAGGAGGACACCTTGGTCTGGTCGATGACGACGGTGAGCGGGCCGTTGGAGCCGGGCCCGAAGGCGTCGGTCATCAGGTCGTAGGCGCGCCGGTCGGTGAAGGACGTGGGGTCTGCTCCGTCGCCGATGTGGCCGAGTTGGATCGAGAACACCGGGATGGCCAGGACGACGACCGTGGTGACGCCCGCGGCGAGGAACTGCCAGGGGCTGCGCTCCACCCGCTGCGCATAGCGGTGCCACGTTCCCTGGGGCGTCTCGCCGGGGGCCGCGTCGCTCTCCGCCACCGGACGGCGCACGTGGTAGCGGTCGATGCGGGTGCCGATGAGACCCAGCAGCGCGGGCACCAGGGTCAGTGCACCGATCACCGCGGAGACGACGGTCACGGCGGCGGCCACGCCGAGTTTGCCGATGAAGCTCACACCGGACGCGTACAGGCCCGCCAGCGCGACGATCACCGTGCAGCCGGACACGAGCACGGCCCGGCCGCTGGTGGCAGTGGCATGCCCGGCCGCGCGTACCGGGTCCGCGCCGTCCATCAGGCTCTGCCGGTGGCGGGTGATCAGGAACAGGGCGTAGTCGATGCCGACGCCGAGGCCGATCATCGTGGCCAGCGTCGGGGACACGGTGGCGAAGGTGAAGGCCGCGGCCAGCAGGCCCAGACAGGCCAGGCCGCAGATCACGCCAATGAGCGCCGACACCAGCGGCAGGCCCGCCGCGATCACGCTGCCGAAGCCGACGAGCAGGACGACGATCGCCACCGCGAAGCCGATCAGCTCGCTGACCCGGTCGTCGGCAGCCGGGCGCGCCAGCTCGCCGAGCGGCCCTCCGTACTCGACCTGGGCCCCCGCTCCCCGCAGCGGCTGTACGGCGTCGTCGACTCCGTCGAGGTAGTCGTCCCCGAGGGTCGAGGGCTGTACGTCGAAACGGACGGTGATGTAGGCGGTCTTGCCGTCGGAGGACAGCGGGCCGACGTTCTTCTGCGACTGCCCGGAGGAATCGGTGGAGTCGGACGTGCCCGGGGCGGTCAGGGGGTTCTGGACGGACAGGACGTGCGGCAGCTTCTGTAGATCGCTCACCGTGGTGGACATCTGTGAACCGAGCGAGGACAACGACTTGTCCGCGTCGTGCAGCACGATCTGGCTGCCGTACCCGCCGGCCGCCGGATCGTGCTCCTTCAGGACGTCGAGGCCTTCCTGGGACTGGACGCCGGGCAGGGAGAAGTCGTCCGAGTACTCCCCGCCGAAGGACCGGTTCACCACCTGGAGCGCGACCAGGGCGACGAGCCACGAGACGATGACGATCACGAAGTGGCGGGCACACCACTCCCCCAGCCTGCGCAGACGCCCCTTCGGAGCGGTCCCCCCGTCCCGGGTGGGTGGCATGGCCTCGGCCTTCTCTGTCCGGCGGCACGATCAACACCGCCATTACACGACGGTCCGATCGACCCGGCACGTCGGAGCGATTCGCCCCGTACCGGTTTCAGGCGCCGCCGTTCAAGAGCGGGCCGTCGGCGGTGAAGGCACGCTCGGCGAAGCGTTCGCCCATACGGCGGTGGGTGGCGGCGTCCGGATGGAGTGCGTCGGGGAGCGGCAGTTCGGCGTAGTCGGCCTCGCCGTAGAGTTCGCGGCCGTCGAGGTAGCGCAGGTGCGGGTCGTCGGCCGCCCGCTGCTCCACGATCCGGGCCAGCTCGTCCCGGATGACGCCCAGGGTCAGTTTCCCCTGAGCGCGTTCCGCGGGGTCGCCGGCGGCGCCGAAGCGCAGTCGTCCCTCGCTGATCTCGCTGAAGTCGGGGAAGCAGGGACCGGGCGTGTCCTCGTGGATCGGGCACAGGATGGGCGAGACAACCAGCAGGGGCACGGTCGGGTGGCCCTCGCGGATGGTGTCGAGGAAGCCGTGGACCGCGGGACCGAAGGCGCGCAGCCGCATCAGGTCGGCGTTGACCAGGTTGATGCCGATCTTGACGCTGATCAGGTCAGCGGGGGTGTCGCGCATGGTGCGGGCGGTGAACGGGTCGAGCAGTGCGCCGCCGCCGAGGCCCAGGTTGATCAGCTCCACGCCGCCGAGGGTGGCGGCGAGCGCGGGCCAGGTCGTGGTGGGACTGGCCGCGTCGGAGCCATGGCTGATGGAACTGCCGTGGTGGAGCCACACCTTGCGGCCCGGGTCCCGCGCGGGCTGGACAGGGGCGTCGGTACGCAGGACCAGGACTTCCGTGGTCTCGTTGTGCGGCAGCCAGATCTCGACGTCCTTGTCGCGCTCGGGCAGACCGGTGAAGCGGAGGGTTCCGGGCACGCCGGCCTGTGTCTCGGCGGTGCCGGCGGCCATGTCGATCGTCAACGTCTTGCCGCCCTTGACACTTGTCTGTCCGGCCGGGCGGCCGTCGACGATCAGGTCGTACACGCCGTCCGGTCGGGGCGGCACGCCCACATAGGCCCGCTTGGTGGGCAACGTGTCCAGCTCGACGGCGGTGGCCCGGGTACGGAAGGCCAGCCGCACGCCGGAGGGCTGGGACTCGGCCATGGCCAGCTGGGCGTCATTGTTCTGGGCACGCGCCCACGCGGGCAGCCGGTGCGGCAGCACCCCGTGTTCGGTGCGCTCCACGTCGAGGGCGCCGCGCAGGAGCTCGGCGGTGACGGGGGTGGTGATCCAGTCGTGCTCGGTGTTCATGTCCTCAGCCTGTCGATCAAGGGGTGGGGCGGGCGGGCCAGTTGCGCAACAGGGCGTCGAGGGCGTCGAGGATCCGCGTCCAGGTCTCCTCGCTGTCGGGGGCGCTGTGGCTGAATCCTCCCGCGCCTTCCAGGCTGGCGTAGCCGTGGAAGACGCTGCCCAGCAGCCGCACGGCGTGTGTCTGCTCGGGTTCCGCCAGGTCGTAGCCGCGCAGGATCGCCCGCGTCATCCGGGCGTGCCGGACCCCGGCACTCGCGGCTGCCGTCTCGGGGTCGAGTCTCAGCCGGGCGGCCGCCGCACGGCCGGGGTGTTCGTGGGCGTAGTCGCGGTAGACGTTCGCGAAGGCGGTCAGCGCGTCCTTGCCGGCCCGCCCGGCCACCGCGTCGGCGGACAGGTCGGCCAGTTCCTCCAGCGCGAACAGGGCGATCCGGGTCTTGAGGTCCTGGGAGTTCTTCACGTGCGAGTACAGACTCGCGACCTTGACGTCGAAGCGTCTGGCGAGCTCCGAGGGGGTGACTTGGTCGAAGCCGATCTCGTCGGCCAGTTCCGCACCCGCCCGGATCAGGCGTTCCGTGGTCAGTCCTACGCGCGCCATAACCTTCCTCTCGTTCAGCGAATAGCATTGTGCAGCTACCTAAGACCTTTAGGCAAATCTCGCAGGTCATGCCAGTCGGCCTCCTTCGGATACAGTGGCCGCCTGGTCACTGGGGAGGGGCTGCGATGCAGGTCAGGGCGGGGAACGCGTGGCGTGGTGCGGTGCGGGTGATGCTGTTGGCGGGGTTGCTGACGGGGTGTTCGGAGGCCGCGCCGACAGAGGAGAAGGACAGGGACGCGACAGTGTCGGCGAGCGCCGACGGGGCGGGCGGTACGGTCGCCGCGAGTGGGGGCACCCTTGGTGGCGCCGGCTCGGCCTGCGAGCTCCCCGTCACCTTCGACATCGCCGAGGACTGGACGGCTGAGGCCGTGGACGGCGGATCCGCCGAGAGCGGGGCCGGCGCGAGCAGTTCGGACGGCTCCGACGGAGAACTGGCCGAGGACATCACCGACGCGCTCCTCCACCAGGGCCCGGTCACCCTCGCGTGCGAGATCGACGCCAAGCCCGCGGGCAACATCGGCTTCATCCGTGTCTGGACGGGAGATCCGGGCGAGGACGACGCGCGCGCCGTGCTGAAGGCGTTCGTCGCGGCCGAGAGCGGTGCGAGCAAGGAGGCATACCGGACGTTCACGACGGGCGACGGCCTCGATGGCGTGGAGGTGGAGTACCTCTACACCAGCGAGATCCTCGATGAGACGAAGAAGGAGCGCGCCCTGACCGTCGTCACGCCCGACGGTCCGGTTGTCCTGCACCTGGGCGGGCTCGACACCGAGGAGCACGAGGAGATGCTTCCGGCGTACGAGCTCGCGAAGCGGACCGTGCGCGGCGACTGAGCACCGGGGGCTGCTCCGGTCAGGGGCGGTCTTACTTCAACGAAGTACCGTTCGGGGAGATCCACCGGCGGCCCGTCCGCCGCTGCGCGGAAGGGCCCGAACCTGAACGCCCCGCTCGCGGAGACGCTGTCCGCGGCCATGCTCGTGCTCGTGCTGGTCTGTGCCGTCGTCCGTCCCTTCGGCCGGCCGGAAGCCGTGGTCGCGGTTCCGGCCGCGGTGTTGGTGGTTGCCACCGGGGCCATCTCCCCGGCCGATGCGCTGGACGAAGCCGAACGGCTCGGACCGGTGATCGGCTTCCTGGCGGCCGTGCTGGTCCTCGCCCAACTCTGTGACGACGAGGGGTTGTTCCAGGCCTGCGGTGCCTGGATGGCGCGTACGGCGGCGGGTCGGCCGCGCCGACTGCTGGCGCAGGTGTTCCTGGCCGCGTCGGCGATCACCGCCGTACTGAGCCTGGACGCCACGGTGGTGCTGCTCACCCCGGTGGTGTTCGCCACGGCAGCCAGGCTCGGCGCCCGCCCCAAGCCGCATGTGTATGCCTGCACGCATCTCTCGAACACGGCCTCCCTGCTTCTGCCCGTGTCCAACCTGACCAACCTGCTGGCATTCGCGGCCAGCGGACTGAGCTTCACCCGGTTCGCCGCGTTGATGGCGCTGCCGTGGCTGGCCGCGATCGCCGTCGAGTACGTGGTCTTCCGGCGCTTCTTCGCCACCGACCTGGATGCCGGGGCACACGCCCCGCCCACGACCGACGCGCCCGAACTGCCGTTGTTCGCCCTGGTGACCGTGGTGTGCACGCTGGCCGGGTTCGTGTTGACCTCGGCCGTCGGGATCGATCCGGCCTGGGCCGCCCTCGCCGGCGCGGCGGCCCTCGCCGTCCGGGCCCTGTTCCGGCGCCGTACCACCCCGAAGGCGCTGCTGCGTTCCGTCTCGGTGCCGTTCCTGGCCTTCGTACTTGCGCTCGCGATCGTGGTCCGCGCGGTCGTGGACAACGGGCTCGACACGGCCCTGGGGCATCTGATCCCCCACGGCACCGGGCTTGCGGCCCTGCTCGGCATCGCCGCGCTGGCCTCCGTACTGGCCAACGTGATCAACAATCTGCCGGCGGTGCTGGTGCTGTTGCCGTTGGCCTCCGCGTCCGGCCCCGGCGCCGTTCTCGCGGTGCTGCTCGGGGTGAACATCGGCCCCAATCTCACCTACGCCGGCTCGTTGGCCACCCTGCTGTGGCGGCGTATCGTCCACGCCCACGACGCGGAGGTGGAGCTCGGGGAGTTCACCCGGCTCGGCCTGTACGCGGTACCGGCGAGCCTGTGCGCCGCGGTGCTGGCACTGTGGGCTTCACTGGCCGCGTTCGGAGGAGGCTGATCCCATGTCGGTGGTCGTCTGGATCGTCGAAGCCACCTGGCCCGCCTGCGTGGACGCCGCCCGCACCCACGCCCCCGCGGACGCCGACATCGCCCTCCTCCACGTCACCGCCCACGATGTGCCGGGCGCTGCGCACGGCGCCTTCGCCGGGCTGCTCGGCCGCGGTCACCCCGAACTCGACCCGGGCACACGGATGGAACACCTCGCCGCAGCCTCCGCCCAGCAGCTGCTGCGGGCCGCCGCCGACCGCCTGGACCGTCCCTGCACTCGCACCGTGCGCACCGGCCGCGTCGAGCGCGAGGTCGTCGCCGCGGCCGAGGGAGCCGACCTGCTGATCCTTGCCCGTGACGGCGACCGCACCCACCTGGGCCCGCACAGCCTCGGCCCCACCAGCCGCTTCGTCGTCGACCACGCCCCCTGCCCCGTCCTGCTGGTCTGGCCCGAGCCGGCCCCCGGCCTGACCACCATGCCGCCGCGTCCGCCTCATCCTCCGCATCACGGGTAGCGGAGCAGCGTTCAACCGTGTACCCGGGCGAGGCCAAGACCGATGCCCGCGACGCGTTCATCCTGACGGCGTTCCTCGTGGACGTGCTGTCGCAGTAACAGAACTGGTTCCCGGACGAAACACGGTGCCGCCAGGGTGGCTTCATCGCGCATGGCCCCTGTCGACGGGGCGTATGCCAGCCCACGGCGCCGGGCCCACGGACGGGTCCGAGGCCGACCGTGCCCGCGGACCTCTGTGTGTCCGCGGTGGGGGTGCAGGGGCGGTGACTGCACCTCGTAGGACTCGGAGAACACCACTCCGACGTACTCAGGAGTACTTGCCGCGATGACTGACATCACGACGCGTGCCACGCCGCACGCGACGCCTCAATCGACGTACGGCCTCGCCGAACTCGACAAGGAAACCCGCATGGGCGGGGCCGGAACCGAGACCACGGCGCGCGAGATCCGCCGCATCGACCTCTCCGACTTCGAGGCCCGCAAGGCCGAGATCACCGAGGAGCTGTGGACGGCGGCCACGGACATCGGGTTCTTCCAGCTGGTCAACCACGGCATCGAACAGGCCCTGGTGGACGAGGCCTTCACGAACGCCGAGGGATTCTTCGCGCTGCCCGAGGGCCACAAGGCCCGGCATGGGCTGAAGAAGGGCCTCAACTCCGGGTGGGAGTCCATGACCCAGGTCAGGCCGTCCGTCGGGACACCGGACCAGAAGGAGTCGTACCAGGTCACCCGCCCTCACATGGAGGGGCTCTGGCCCGACGACGTCCTGCCCGAGTTCCGGCTGCGCGCCCTCGACTTCGAAACGCGCTGCCGCGAGGTGGCGATGCGGGTCCTGTCCTGCTTCGCCGACAAGCTGGGCTACGACAGCGACTTCTTCGCCCGCGCCCACGACCCGCGGAGCGAGCACTACCAGTCCACCTTGCGGATGCTGCACTACTTCGCGCTCCCCGAGGACGCCGAGCCCGACCCGAGCGTGTGGCGGGCCGGTGCGCACACCGACTTCGACTGCCTGACGCTGCTCTTCCAGCGGGACGGCCAAGGCGGACTGCAGGTGTGCCCGGGAAAGGAGGCCGAGGCCCAGGAATGGACTCCCGTGGTGCCCTCGGCCGACTCCATCACCTGCAACATCGGCGACATGCTGATGCGGTGGAGCGACGACCGGCTTCCGTCCAACTTCCACCGGGTCAAGTCCCCGGGCCCCGGCGAGGACCGGGGCGCCCGCTACAGCATCGCGTTCTTCGCCCAGGCCGACCGTGACGTGGTGATCGAGGGGCCGGAGGGCCGGTATCCGCCGATCACGGCGGAGCAGTACATCCAGCAGCGCATCGCCGCCAACTTCGCACGGTAGAGGGGCTGTTGTGATGATGTCCGCGAAGCAACGGGCGCCGTTCGGGCGGCTCGCGGTGCTGGGTCTCCAGCACGTTCTGGTGATGTACACGGGTTGTGTCACGGTGCCGCTCGTCTTCGGCGCGGCCGCCGGGCTCGATGCCTCGACCATCGCTCTGCTCATCAACGCGGACCTGCTGGTCGCGGGCGTCGTCACGATGATCCAGGGCGCGGGCGTCGGGCGGGTGCTCGGCGTCCGCATGCCCGTGATGGCCGGCGCGGCCTTCACCGCCGTGACGCCGATGATCCTGATCGCCGGTGAGTACGGGCTCCAGGCCGTATACGGTTCGATGCTCGCCGCCGGGATCTTCGGCCTGCTCGTCGCCTGGCCGTTCGCCAAGGCAGCGCGCTTCTTCCCGCCGCTGGTGAGCGGTGTGGTGATCACCGTGGTCGGCCTGGCGCTCATCGGTGTCGGCGTCAACCTTGTCGTCGGGAGCGACCCCGAGGCGGCGGACTACGCGGCGCCGTCGCGCCTTGCCCTCGCCGCCCTCGTCGTCATCGTGATCCTGCTGGTGGCGAGGTTCGGCCGGGGCTTTCTGGCTCAGACCGGGGTCCTCCTCGGGCTGCTGGCCGGTACCGCGGTCGCGGTACCGCTGGGAATGGTGGACCTGTCCGCCGCTCGTGGCGCCAACTGGATCGGGGTGAGCGCTCCGTTCCACTTCGGCGCGCCCGAGTTCCCGCCTGTCGCGGTCATCTCCATGTGTGTCGTGATGCTGGTCCTGTTCGCCGAGTCGACCGCGGACCTGATCGCGGTCGCCGAACTCACCGGCAAGGAGCTGACGACCGCGGACATGGCGCGCGGGCTGGCCGCCGACGGACTGTCCGGGGTGCTCGGCGGAGTGATGAACGCCTTCATCGACACCGTCTTCGCCCAGAACGTGGGCCTGGTGTCGATGACCCGGGTGCGCAGCCGCCATGTGGCCACCGTCGCGGGCGCCATCCTGGTTGTCCTGGGCCTGGTTCCCAAGCTGGGGGCGGTGGTGGCCGGGCTGCCCGGACCGGTTGTGGGCGCGGCGGGACTGGTCATGTTCGCCACGGTCGCCGCCGTCGGCATCAGCACATTGCGGAAGGTCGAGTTCGAGGGAACGCACAACCTGCTGATCGTCGCCGTGTCGATCGGCGTGGGCATGGCGCCCGACGTGGCACCGGACCTCTACTCCCGTTTCCCGGACGGTGTGCGCATCGTGCTGGGCTCACCGGTGACGAGCGCGACCCTGATCGCGTTCGGGCTGAACCTGGCCTTCAACCGGACCCGCCCGGCACGCACGGCGGACGACGAGGCAGAGGCAGAGAAGCAGACCCGGCCGACGTCCACCACCCCGGCGGAATACGTCCCATAGCGCGGGTGCCAGGGCGACCGCGCACCTCGCGGTCGCCGAGCCGAGCGCACGCCGGCGGCGCGGGACGCCACCCGGGTGGACGAGGCTGTCGCCCGGGCCCAGGCGTTCGAGACGCAGGATCGGACGCAGCTTCTAGCGAGGGGCGTTCTGTACGGTGAGGATGTGCACCCCGGAAGGGTCCTGATCCTCCAGAACCCGCCAGCGGTGCGGGGTTCCCCCCGGGTAGAGCAGGCTGTCACCGGCATGGAGGCGGTGCAGTTCGCGGCCGCCGGGGCCCAGTAGGTCGACCTCGATCGCGCCGTGCACCACATAGAGGAACTCATCGCCCGGGTGGTCGTAGTACTCCTCGAAGCCGGTGGGTCCTCCCGTGTACTCGACCGGATGGACGGCGAACTGCGGTGCCCCGAGCATCCGGGCCGAGCCGCCGCTGTTGGCCACGGGGGTGCCGGACCCCTCCCGTACGACATGGATGTCGGCGGGGGACGTTGCCGCGTGCGCCAGCAGGGCCTGCTGGGTGGTGCCGAGTGCCTGGGCGATCCGGTGCAGCGAGGGCATGCTCGGGCGGGTCAGCCCGCGCTCCAGCTGGCTGAGGAAGGGGTGCGAAAGGCCCGCGCTGCCCGCGAGTTGGACAAGGGTGAGGCCGCGCTTCTTGCGCAGCCGACGGATCGCGTCGCCGAGCTGCTGGTCCGGATCGGCGGGGGTTTCGGTGGGGCGGTCTGCCATGGCGGAAATCCTAAGCGGTCACTTCGGAGAGGGATTTACTCCCGCGAAACACAAGTCTCCTACGCTCAATGTTGATGTGACGAACATTCTAGGCGAGGAGCCCGAATGACCGCGACCACTGCCGATCGACCCGCCACGGCCGGGTTTCTCGATGCCATGGCCGCCCTCGCGGGCGGCGTCTGCGTGGTGACCGCCGCCGCAGCCGATGGCACACCTGCGGGATTCACCAGCACCGCCGTGATGAGCCTCAGTCGCACGCCGCAGCTGCTGGCGATCGGCGTCCAGCGCGGCAGCCGCACCCTGCCGCTGCTCCAGGACGGCGGCAGACTCGCCCTCAACATCCTTGCCGCGGACGGCGAATCCGTCTCGCGGCGGTTCGCCGATCCGGCCGCCGACCGGTTCGCCGGGCTGGAGTGGACGGCAGGAGAGGGAGGTGTGCCGCTGCTGCTGGCGCAGAGCACGCACGCCGTTCTGTGCCGCGTACGGGAAGAGGTGGCGGCCGGGGACCACCTGCTGCTGATCGCCGGCATTGACGAGATCGTCCCCGGCCGGGGCGGGACCGGCGCGCTCGTCCACCACGCCCGCCGCTACCACGGCATCGGCGCATGAGCGAGCACGACTGGTTCTCCGTACAGGAGACCGGACCCGGGACCTTCCTCCTCGCCGAGCCCGGGCACGTCAACAGCTATCTCGTCGTGGGCGACGACCTCGCCCTGCTGTACGACACCGGGATGGGCATAGGGGACATCGGTCGCGAAGTGCGTGCGCTGACCTCGCTGCCGCTGCTCGTCGTCAACTCCCACCACCACTACGACCACCGGGGCGGCAACGCCTCACTGGTGGGCGAGGCCAAGGACTTCGCCGTCCACGAGGTGGGCGCAGACCTGCACGACGAGCCCGCACCGCGCGAGTGGCTCGAGACGTACGAGCACATCACCCAGGACATGCGACAGCGCTACATCGAGCTGAGCGCACTCTCCGCCGAAGGCTTCTTCCTCACCGACTCACGGATCGAGGTGCGGCCCGTCCCCGAACTGACCCAGTGGCGTATCGAAGCGGTGCGACCGACCCGGCTGCTCAGGGAAGGAGAGCAGCTCGACCTGGGCGGGCGGAGGCTGCACGTCCTGCACACCCCCGGCCACTCGCCCGACGGCATCTGCCTCTGGGAGCCGGAGAGCGGCCAGCTCCTCGCCGGCGACACCCTGATCAGCGGCACCTTCTTCGCCCATGTGCCGGGCGCCGATGTACCCGCTTTCGCCGCATCGACTCGGCGACTGGCCGAACTGCCGGTCAGAACAGCCCTGTTGGGGCACAACCTCCGCCACCGTGAGGGCCATTACTTCGTGGGACGGGTCGCCGAAGCCTTCGACCAGGTGGCGCGCGGACGGACCCGCCCGGTCCGCCGCCAGGACATGTTCGGCGCGCCCGCGATGTGGCACGCCTTCGACGGCTTCGCGGTACTCACCGCACCGGAGAACGGGGACGCACGATGACGGCGACGGCACTGCTGCTGCGCGGGGCGCGGCTGCCCGAAGGGCAGGTCCGGGACGTACTGATCGAGGACGGGCGAGTGTCGGCCGTCGCGCGGACCGGTCAACTCCCCTCCGTATGCGGGGAGATGGACCTCTCCGGCTTCATGCTGCTGCCCGCCCCCGCCGAACCCCACGCCCACCTCGACAAGGCCCTCACCTGGGACCTGGCCGGTGCACCGCCCTGCGACCTGCCGGGGGCGGTCGCCGCCTGGCAAGGCTATGCCGAGCAGGTGACGGAGGAGGACGTACTGATCAGGGCCCGCCGTGCCCTGGACGAGCTGGTCGCCAATGGTGCGACCGCCGTCCGCACCCACGCCGACGTCCTGCCCGGCCCCGATCCGCTCCGGGGGCTGCGGGCGCTGTTGCGACTGCGCGAGGAACTGAGCGAGCGGGTCGCGCTTCAGATCGCCGTACTGCACATCGAGGCGTCCGACGACATCCTCGACGAGGCACTGGAGTCGGGGGCCGACCTGCTCGGCGGCTGCCCGCACCTCTCCGACGACCCGAAGGCCGCTGTCGCCCGCACCCTGGCCATCGCCGAGCGGCACGGCGTCGGCGTCGATCTGCATGCGGACGAGCATCTCCGTCCGGACCCGAAGGATCTGCTGCTGCTCGCCCAGGCGGTACGGGAGCGGGGCTTCGCCCACGGCGCGACCGCCGGCCACTGCGTGGGCCTTGGCGGCCTGGACCCGGCCGAGGCCGCCCGGATCGCCAAGGAGGCGGCGGCATCCGGGATCGGGGTCGTCGCACTGCCGCTCACCAACCTCTACCTCCAGGGCCGCGACGCCCCTGCCCGCACCCCACGCGGTCTGACCGCCGTACGCGCCCTCCTGGACGCGGGCGTGCCCCTGGCCGGGGGCGGCGACAACATCCGCGACCCCTTCAACCCGGTGGGCAGGGCCGACCCCCTGGAGACCGCCGGACTCCTCGTCGCGGCAGGTCACTTGACGCTGCCCGAGGCCGTCCACGCGGTGACCACCGGCGCCCGCACGGTCCTCGGGCTGCCCGCCGCAGGGCCGTACGAGGGTGCGATCGCCGACCTCCTCGCCGTGCGGGCCGACTCGCTCTCCGGGGCTGTCGGGGCCTCGTACCCGGACCGGATCGTCTTCAAGGGCGGGCGAGCGGTGAGCCGTACCACGGTGATCCGCGAAGCGCTCTGACTGGTCCAGGGCGTAAACGCCCGGGACATCCCCCCGAAACAACAAATGTTGATGCTACGAACATCGGTGAACGCATCAAAGTCCTGAAGGAAGGAGTCGACGTGGCGACAGCAGTGCAGACGGCGCTGAGCTTCGTAGCCGTCGACAAGCGTTTCGACAGCGGGACCACCGCACTCTCGGGTGTGGATCTCCGCGTCGGGGCCGGGGAGTTCGTGGCGGTCGTGGGCCCCTCCGGATGCGGCAAGTCCACCCTGCTGCGGCTCGCCTCCGGTCTCGATGCTCCCAGTGCGGGCGAGATCAGCACCCCGGGCGGGGACATCGGTTACGTCTTCCAGGACGCCACCCTGCTGCCCTGGCGCAGCGTCCTCGCCAATGTGGCGCTACCGGCCGAACTGGCCGGCCGTCCCAAGGCCGAACGGCACGAGCGCGCCATGGACGCCATCCGTCTCGTCGGCCTCGACGGCTTCGAGGAGCAGTTGCCGGGACAGCTCTCGGGCGGGATGCGGATGCGGGTCTCGCTGGCCCGTGCGCTGATGATGAGCCCCGCGCTCTTCCTCTTCGACGAACCCTTCGGCGCTCTGGACGAGATGACCCGGCTTCGTATGCAGGAGGAGCTCCAGCGGATCTTCGCCGAGACGGGATTCGCGGGTCTCTTCATCACCCACTCGGTGACCGAGGCGGTCTTCCTGGCCAACCGGGTCGTGGTGATGTCGGCCCGGCCCGGACGCATCACCGCCGAGTTCGATGTCCCGTTCGCCCATCCAAGGCCCGCATCGCTGCGCTACGAACCGGAGTTCGCCGCGATCGCGGGCGCGGTCTCCGCAGCCCTGCGAGGAGACGCCCAGTGACCACGAACACCCCGGCTGCCACGGCCGCCGACGCGCCGACTGCCCACGCGACCACTGCCGCCCCGGACGCGGTCGGCCCGAGCGGCGAACCGTCTGCCGCTTCCGAACCGGCCCTCACCGGTTCGAACGCTGTCGCTCCGGACCACGAGGGGAAGACCCCCGTGCACCAGTCCGATGCTGCCGCCGGCCTCACGGTCGAGGCTTTCCCTGCCGCCGAGGCGTCCGTCCGCACACGCCGCAGCCCCGTCGCACTGCTCGCTCCCGTCGGCTCGCTCGCCGTCGCCATCGGCCTCTGGTACGCAGCGAGTTATCTGCTTCTCGCCCCCGCTCGGCGCTTCCTCGTACCGCCCCCGCACCAGGTCCTCCAGGTCGCCGTCCTCGACTGGACCCACCTTCAGCCCATGCTCCAGGCCCTCGCCCTCACCGCGCAGGTCGCTCTCGCCGGGCTCGCCATCGCCGCCGCCCTCGGCATCACCGGGGCCGTCGTGATGAGCCGCGCCCGCTGGCTGGAGCGGTCCCTCTATCCGTACGCCGTCATCCTGCAGACCGTCCCGATCCTCGCCATCGTCCCTCTCATCGGCCTCTGGTTCGGCTTCGGCTTCACCAGCCGGGTCGTCGTCTGCGTCCTCATCGCCCTCTTCCCGCTGATCGCCAACACCCTCTTCGGACTACAGTCCGTGGACCGCGCACACCACGACCTCTTCACCCTCCAGAAGGCCGGCCGCTGGGCCCGCCTGCGCAAGCTGGAACTGCCCGCGGCACTCCCCGCCATCTTCACCGGGCTGCGTACCTCCTCCGGGCTCTCCGTCATCGGCGCGATCGTCGGCGACATGTTCTTCAAACAGGGCGCGCCCGGCATCGGCACACTCCTCGACGTCTACCGTTCACGCCTCCAGTCCGAGGACCTCTTCGCCGCGATCATCCTCGCCTCCCTCTTCGGGGTCGCCGTCTTCGCGCTCTTCACGCTCCTGTCCCGCCTCGCCGTCGGTTCCTGGCACGCGTCCGGCCGCTGAGCGCTCCGCCGGCTGTGCCGCGATATGCCGTCGACCGTCTGCGGCACCGTCGTGGCTGGTCGCGCCCACGCGGCGGAGCCGCAAATCGATACAGCCCCGCGCCCCTTCGGGGCGCTTCCCAACCGCAGGAGATTTCACCCGACCTGCTCAGCCGGCCCCACCCCCTCTCCGCTTCCCCGTCACAGCCCCTTCCGGGAGACAGTCATGCCAATTGCCGCCAGAAGAAGCCTTGTTGCGGGACTGAGCGCCTCGCTCCTTCTCGCCGCCACCGGCTGCGGCGCCGGCGCCACCACCGCCGCCGGTTCGTCCGCCGACCTCAAGCCCGCCCCCGCTGCCCAGCGCCTCGACAAGGTCTGCCCCGCCACCGTCGTCGTCCAGGCCGACTGGGAGCCCGAGGCCGAACACGGTCCGATCTACAACCTCGTCGGCCCCGGCTACACCGTCGACACCGACAAGAAGCGGGTCACCGGCCCGCTCGTCATCGGCGGCAAGGACACCGGCGTCAAGATCCAGGTACGGGCGGGAGGTTCGGCCGTCGGGTTCCAGAGCCCGGCCTCGCAGATGTACATCGACCAGTCCATCACCCTCGGGATGGTCACCACCGACAGCGCCATCCAGGCGGCCGGCAAGCAACCCGTCACCGCGGTCGCCGCGCTGATGAAGAAGAGCCCTCAGGTCCTGATGTGGGACCCCAAGACCCACCCGGACTGGCAGACCGTCGCCGATATCGGCAAGAGCGGCGCCAAGGTCGTCTACCGCGACGGCGAGATCTTCGCCCCGATGCTGGTGTCGAAGGGGCTCATCAAGAAGAGCCAGCTGGACGGGAGTTACGACAGCGCGCCGTCCCGCTTCGTCGCCGACCCCTCCATCGCCCAGCAGGGTTTCGCGACCGCGGAACCGTACCTCTACGAGCACGAGATCACCGCCTGGAACAAGCCGGTCAAGTTCCAGTTGCTGGCCGATGTCGGCTACACCGTCTACCCGCAGGCACTCTCCGTCCGCACCGGCGCTCTGACGAAGCTCAGCCCCTGTCTGAAGAAGCTGGTCCCCGTCATCCAGCAGTCGGCCGCCGACTTCGCCGCCGCACCGGACACAGCGATCACGCTCATCGACGACATCGTCAAGCAGTACGGCACGAGCTGGGTCTACTCCAAGGGCACCGGCCAGTACGCCGCCAAGGAGATGGTCAAGCTCGGCATCCTCGGCAACGAGGCCGACGGTTCGATCGCGAGCTTCGACGAGAAGCGGGTCGCCGACTCCCTGAAGACCTTCGGGCCGATCCTCGCCGAGGGCGGCGTCAAGATCCCGGCCGGGCTGAGCGCCGACGACCTGGCGACCAACGAATTCATCGACACCGAGATCGGAATGAAGTGATGGCCGTCGACCCCAAGGGCACGACCCTGTCCGCCACCGAACTGCGCCGGATGACCGAACTTGTCGCGGACGACCCGATGTCGGGCGCCGGCCCAGGCCCCACGCACCGCACCCCCGGCATCGACGAATTCTGTACGGAGGCTGCCGCACTGCTGGGCGTGGACGCTGTCGTACGCGAGGACTCCGCCCTCGACAAGGCGTCCCGCGACTGGGCGCACATGTCGCCGATCCTCGCCGCCAAGCTCCCCGCCGGTCGCGCCGAGGTGGTGCTGCGCCCGTCCTCGTACGAGCAGGTCCAACCCCTCGTCGCCCTCGCCCACCGCCTGCGCATCCCGCTCACCCCGCGCGGCAAGGGCACCGGCAACTACGGCCAGGCGATCCCGCTGCACGGCGGCGCCGTCCTCGACCTCACCGGATGCGGACGCATCCTGGGCGCGGGCGACGGGTGGATCAGGGCCGAGGCGGGCGCGAAGATGTCCGACCTGGAGGCGCATGCGCGCACACTGGGACAGGAGCTGTGGATGTTCCCCTCCACCTTCGGGACATCGCTCGGCGGCTTCCTCTGCGGCGGGAACGGCGGCACGGGATCGCTCGCCAACGGCACCAACGGCGAGGGTTTCGTACGGGAGTTGACCGTCGTCCCGTGCACAGCGGAGGCCGAGCCCTTCACCGTTCGCGGCGAGGAAGCACTCCCGTACATCCACGCCTACGGCACCACCGGCATCACCACGACCGCGACTGTCGCCCTCCAGCCGGCCCGGGACTGGACCGGCCTCTTCGCCTCCTTCGACGACTGGGCGTCCGCCACCGCCGCCCTCTCCGACCTCGTAAGCCTGGAGCCCGCGCCACGCCTGGTCTCCCTCGACGAGCCCGGCCTCGTCGAGACCTTCGAGGCCGACCCCGCCCTCGACCCGGCCGCGCTCAGTGTCCGCGCGATCATCGAGGAGCAGGCCGAGGACGACGCCCGGGCGATCATCGAGAAGCACGGCGGCCGGGTGACGGAGGTACGTCCCGCGCCGCACGGTCCCGCCCTCATCTCCTCGCTCTCCTTCAACCACCCGACATACCACCTGATGAAGGCCAAGGACGGCTACTTCCACCTGGAGGTCGGCGGCGACGTACTGCTCGGCGACCCGACGGCGGTCAAGGCCGTCTTCCCCGGCACGGTGCTGCACCTGGAGGGGATGCGCTCAGGGACCGTCGGCATGCTGATGGCGCACTACCAGGACGAAGCCACCGTGTACGAGGGGATCGCCGCCCTGGAGGCACTGGGCGTCGGCGTCCATGACGTCCACAACTGGTACGTCGACCGGCGCCTCGACCTCGTCCGTGCCACCGCCCGCACCGCCGACCCGCTGGGGCTGCTCAACCCCGGCCACCTCCTGGGAGCGCGCTGACCATGGCCTTCACCCACTTCACCGACCTCAGCGGACCGTCGGTCACCGACCTGTCCGCCGACACCGTGGCCGTCCTTCCCGTCGGCGCGATCGAGCAGCACGGGCCCCATCTTCCCGTCGCCACCGACTACTTCATGGCGGAGGCGACAGCGCAGGGCGCCGCCCTGGCCGCATCCGACAGCTGCGACATCACGCTGCTGCCGGGCCTCGCATACGCCAAGTCCGACGAACACGCCTGGTCGCCCGGGACGCTGTGGCTCAGCGCCTCGACGCTCCTCGCGGTACTGGACGACCTGGGACGCTCTCTCGCCAAGGGCCCCGTCCGGCGGCTCGCGTTCCTCAACGCGCACGGCGGCAACAGCGCGCTGCTGGGAGTCGCTCTGCGTGAACTACGCACCAAATACGGTCTGTTCACCTTCCTGTTGCACGCCGCACTCCCCGCTGACCAGGGCGGCGCGTCCCCGTCCGGCGAACTGGGTCTCGGAGTGCACGGCGGGCTGAACGAGACCGCGGCGATGCTCCACCTCCACCCGGATACGGTGGACATGTCGCTGGCCGAGCGGAGTGTCCCCCAGCACCTGACCGCCTACGAGCACATCGGCTTCGGCAAGTCCGTCTCCTTCGGCTGGACGAGCGACGACTTCGGTACGGGCAACGGCGTCATCGGCGATCCCACCGGAGCCACCCCCGAACTCGGCCGCAAACTCGTCGACACCACCATCGCCGACAACGCGGCCGCACTACGCGAATGCGCCCGCTTCCTGCCTTCCCCCTGACCGCCTTCTTCCTGAACGCCTTCTTCCTGAACGCCTTCTTCCTGAACGCCTTCCTGAACGCCTGACGTCGAGGACACCCGCCATGGCCATCCCCCCGCTCCACAAGCCGCTCAGCGAGATCACCGCCCACCACATCACCGCGGGCGACACGGTCAAGCTCGCCGTCCTCACCGGACCGGCCGACGGTTCACCGACCACCGTCGTCTTCGAGGTGTGGGAGCCGGGCGGCGCCCAGCCGCTCAACTGGCACCCCGAGTCCGTGGAGACCTTCGTGGTGCTCGCGGGCGAGGGCCGCGCGGTCAGCGACGAGCACGAACGCGACCTCGCACCCGGCGACGTGCTGGTCCTGCCCGTCGGCTCCAAGCACCGGATCACCAACACCTCGGCCACCGAGCGGCTCTACACCCTCACGATCATGTCCCCCGACGAGGGCTTCGCCGACCTGATCCAGCGCGGCCCCTGCGCGGTGCTCGACGACGCTGACCTGGCCGTCCTCGGAGCCGCCCGATGAGCGAACTCCTCGACGCCTTCTGGTCGTACGAACAGGCCCTCGGCGCCAACGACGTGGCGGGCCTCGACCACTGGTTCCTGGACGCCCCGGACACGGTGCGCGCCGAGGGTTCCATGGTGCTGAGCGGGCACGCGGCCATTTCGGACTTCCGTCGCGGCCGCAGCTCGGGAGCCCCGGCCCGTACGGTCGAGCGCGTCCATGAGGTGCGGATCGCCGAGGACATCGCGGTACTGACCGCCGAAACGCTGCGGGCCGACGGGTCGCGCGGGATGCAGACACAGGTGTGGCGGCTGACGGGCGAGGGCTGGCGGATCGCGGCCGCGCACGTCAGCGCGGTGCCGGGCCCGGTGGGGGACGAGGCTCCGGACCCCGCGGTGTGGCGGGTCGTGGGCGAGCCGCTGGTCGCCGGGGCGGAGGAGGGGCCGCTCGCCGGTGTACGTACAGCCGTCAAGGACCTCTTCGCCGTTGCCGGGCAGCGGATCGGCGGGGGCAACCCGCAGTGGCTGGCCGAAGCGCCGATGGAGCACCGACATGCCGACGCCGTAAGGGAATTGCTCGGCGCCGGCGCCCAGCTCGCCGGGATCGCCCAGACCGACGAACTCGCCTTCAGTCTCGCCGGGACCAACATCCACTACGGCTCCCCCGTCAACCCCGCCGCCCCCGGCCGGATCACCGGCGGCTCCAGCAGCGGCCCGGCTGCGGCGGTCGCCCGCGGTTGGGCGGATCTGGGGCTGGCCACGGACACCGCGGGCTCGATCCGGGTCCCCGCCTCCTACTGCGGCCTCTACGGCTGGCGCCCCACCCACGGAACCGTCCCCACCGGCGGCCTGCTCCCGCTGGCCCCGTCCTTCGACACGGCGGGACTGCTTGCCCGGGACCCGGACCTGCTGCGTACAGCGGCAAAGGTGCTCCTGCCCCGGGACGACGAAGCCCCGATGACCACGCTTCTGGTCGACGACGCCCTCACCGCGCTCGCCGAACCCGACGTCCAGGCATCCTTTGAGGCGGCATGCCGGGCGCTCTCCCTCCGCACCGGCCTGGAGCTCGTACGGACCGACACCGGCATGGCCCCACACCTGGAGGAGTGGCTGCCCGCCTTCCGTACCGTCCAGGCGGCCGAGGCGTGGGCCGCGCACGGGGAGTGGATCGGGAAGCACACGGGCGCGCTGGGGGCCGACATCGAGGCCCGGTTCGCCGGGGGGAGCCAGGTCGCGGAGGGCGAATTGCGTGACGCCAACTCCGGGCTCCTGTCCGCCCGTTCGGTCGTCGTCGAAGCCCTCCCGCCCGGCACGGCGCTGCTTCTCCCCGCCACGAGCAGCCCGGCCCCCCGCGCGGATGCGACACCGGCCGAGGTCGAGACCGTACGAGCCGCGACCCTCCGCCTCACCTGCCTTGCCTCGCTCGCCGGGCTGCCCGCCGTCACCATGCCCCGGCTCCGGGTCCGCGACCTCCCGGTCGGCCTCTGCGCGATCGGCGCACCGGGCACGGACCACGCCCTCCTGGAGCTGACCCATGCATGAGATCGGCCCCAACTCCCGCAACTCCTGGCGCGCGGACGCCAAGCACATCGACCTCCGTCGCCCGCAACTCCCGGCCCGCCCGGTCACCGTGGAGGCTCAGCCTCAAATCCTGACGCTCGACCTGGCCAGGGCTGCGATCGTCGTCATCGACATGCAGAACGACTTCTGCTCGCCCGACGGCTGGCTGGCCTCGATCGGCGTGGACGTGTCCCCGGCCCGCACCCCCATCCCCGTACTCCAGCGGCTCCTCCCCGCGCTCCGGGCGGCCGACGTCCCCGTCGTCTGGCTCAACTGGGGCAACCGCCCCGACCGCGCAAACCTCCCGCCCGGCGTCCTCCACGTCTACGACCAGGATGGAACCGGAGGCGGCCTCGGCTCCCAACTGCCCACCGGGGCAAGGGTTCTGGAACGCGACAGCGCGTCCGCCGACATCACCGCACCCCTCTTCGCCGCACCCGACGACCTGCACATCGCCAAGTACCGCATGAGCGGCTTCCAGGACACCGAACTCGACAGCGTCCTGCGCAATCTCCGCGCCGACACGCTGCTGTTCGCCGGAGTCAACGCCGACCAGTGCGTCCTCGCCACCCTCATGGACGCGGCGAGTCTCGGCTACGACGTGCTGATGCTTCAGGACGCGGTGGCCACCACCTCACCCGCGTACTGCATGGACGCCACCGTCTACAACGTCCGCCAGTGCTTCGGCTTCACCCTCACCGCCGCCGACCTCCAGGAAGCCCTGTGACCCTCCTCCAACCCCACCGGGGCCCCGTCGACGGCGACCACTACCTGCCCGCAGACCCGGCCGCAGTGCACTGGGGTCTGCTCCCCAACACCCTCTCCAAGCCGGCCCTTTCGGTCCCCTCCGGCGCGAGCGTCACCCTCGACACCATCAGCCACGAGGGCATCCTCGCCGACCAGGGCCGAGACCCGGCCGCCTTCTTCGCCGCGGCCGGCATCCACGGCATCCTCCACGACACGGCCGAACTCGCCGCTTCCACCCGCCTTCACGACCCCGCCGCCCACGGCCCGCACGTGGTCACAGGCCCCGTCCACATCCAGGGGGCCGAGCCCGGCGACGTACTCGAAGTGGAAGTCCTCCGCCTGCGCCGACGCGCCCCCTACGGAGTGATCAGCAACCGCCACGGCAAGGGCGCGCTCCCCGGCGAATACCCCCAGGGCCCCGGCCCCGACCCGGTCAGCCTGGTCGCCACCGTCGACGATGACGGCCGTGGCCGCCTCCCCGTGGGCGACGGTCGCGACATCCGCTTCCCGCTCCGCCCCTTCCTCGGCATCATGGGCACCGCTCCCGCAACCGAAGCCCCGGTCCACTCGGTGCCTCCCGGCCCGCACGGGGGCAATCTCGACGTACGCCACCTCGGCGTCGGCGCCCGCCTCTTCCTCCCCGTCGCCGTCGAGGGCGCCCTCTTCTACGCCGGCGACCCGCACTTCTCCCAGGGCGACGGCGAAGTGGCCCTCACCGCCTTCGAAGCCCCTCTGCGTGCGACCCTCCGCCTCACCGTCCACCGCGACCCCGCCCTCCGCCGACTCGCGTCCCGCCTGCGCGCCCCCTTCGCCGAGACCGACACCGAGCACATCGTCATGGGCCTGGACACCGACCTCGACGAGGCGATGCGCCATGCCGTACGCGACGCCCTCACCCTCCTCGACGAGCGCTTCTCCGTACCCGGCCCGGTTGCCCTCGCCTACCTCAGCGCGGCCGCCGACTTCCAGGTCTCCCAGGTGGTCGACATCGTCAAGGGCGTCCACTGCCGCATTTCCAAGGCGGACCTGGCCTTCTGACGCGACACGGCGGGTGTGCCTCGGATCAGTCCTCCTTCCACACCTCGGCCCGGCGTTGCGCCCAGCGTGCGATCCGGTCGCCGTACGCGCCGTCCAAGGCCTTGTCCCGGATGTGGTGGAGCGCGTCGTCCCGCTCCTCGTCGTCGAGTCCGCGCAAGTCCTCGATGTCGTCGCGGAGTTCCTCCGGCAGGCCCTCGTAGCGGTGCCGGGCTTCGAGGGCCCGGATGCGCACACGTGCGCCGTAGTCACCGGCCAGTGCGTCCTGCCAGATCCGGGCGGCGGCCGCACGGCGCTGTTCGGGTTCCAGGGTGCGCAGTTCGCGCAGGTCGGCGCGGAGCTCCGACGGCAGCCGGCCGGAGAGGGGGTGCGGGTCGTCGTCGGCCACGGCCATGGGGTTGCTGTCGGCGAGCAGGACCAGCGAGGTGTCCGCGGCCGTCGAGGCGCCGGATGTGCCGGTGGACGCCGCCCATACCAGCCCGGTCGCCGCGGCGGCGACGGTGACGGCCACCGCGGTCATCCGGGTGCGGCGCGGTACGGCGGTGCTCATGCTGTTCACGTTGTCCTCCCGTTGCTCGATCTCGGCGCCAGCCTGGAGCAGCCGTACGAGCGGGAGGTTCGGCCAGTGTTCGGGCGGTGTAAGGATCGGCGGCGCGGGCGCTCGGGCGCGGAGGCGCTGACTAGCATCAGGGGCATCCCCCGGTGCTCCGGGACGGCTGCGTGTTCCGGGATGGCTGTGTGTTCCGGGGTGCGAGGAGAGACATATGCCGGAGAACAAGGGCCTCGTCCTGGTCGTCGAGGACGAAGGGAACATCGCCGATCTTCAGCGGCGCTATCTGAGCCGGGAGGGCTTCGGCGTGCATGTCGAGTCCGACGGCGAAGGGGCTCTGGCCGCGGTCCGCAGGCTGCGTCCGGTGGCGATCGTGCTGGACATCGCACTCCCCGGCATCGACGGAGTGGAGGTGTGCCGTCGGCTGCGGGAGGAGGGCGACTGGACTCCGGTGATGTTCGTGACCGCGCGGGACGAGGTGGCCGACCGCATCCTCGGGCTCGAGCTCGGCGGCGACGACTACCTCACCAAGCCGTTCTCACCCCATGAGCTCGTGGCCCGCGTCAAGAGCCTGCTGCGCCGTGCCGCGGGCCCGCAGCGGGATCCGGTGCGCCGGCTGGGACGGCTCACGCTGGACACCGGTCGCCGTGCCCTGCGCGTCGACGACCACCCGGTGGAGTTGACGACCACAGAGTTCAATCTGCTCGCCTTTCTGATGGGCCACCCCGGGCAGGTGTTCTCCCGGGATCAGTTGCTGGCGCAGGTCTGGGGTTACGCGGGGTACCGGGACACGCGCGTGATGGACGTCTATGTCTCGCAGCTGCGCTCCAAGCTGGGTGACGCCAGCCCGATCCGTACGGTGCGCGGGGTCGGTTACAGCGTCGCCGACGACTCCCTGCGATGACCGGGGCGCGTCCGCGCGGCTCACTGGCCGGCAGCGTCGTCCTGCTCACCACCACCGTCGCCGCGGTGGCCGTCGTACTGACCGGGCTGTTCGCCTGGCGGATGATCCGGACGACCGCCGAGGCGCAGGAACGCGAGCAGTTGTCGCGGCAGGCGGAGGTTCTGGCCCGCACTCCCCCGCTGGCGTCGGCGATGCTGTCCCGTGAGGAGCGGATCGCCGGGTCGAGCGGCATGGCGCTCGCGCTCGTGCAGCCCTCCGGAACCACGCAGGGTCCGGCGGCGGCGGTCGTCGACGGCGGGCAGCGACAGGCACTCCGCGCGGGAGCGAAGGTGTCGGCGACCGCGCTGCTCGACGGCCAGGAGGTGTTGGTCGAAGGGGTACCGACCCGCGCGGGCGGTGGGCTGGTGCTGACCCAGCCGATGAGTTCCGTCGACGAGGCGAGCGGCCGGATGCGGGGCGGGCTGGTGCTTCCCCTCGTACTGGGGCTGACCGGATCAGCGCTGGCCGGCGCACTGCTGGCCCGGCGTCTGGCCCGGCCGCTCGGCTCGGCCGCGGCCACCGCGCACCGGCTGTCGGCGGGTGAACGCGGGCTGCGCGTGCCCGCGGAGGGGCCTGCCGAAGTGGCCGAACTGGCCGCCGCGCTCAACTCGCTGGACGCGGCGCTGGCCCGCAGCGAGAACCGGCAGCGGGACTTCCTGCTCTCCGTCTCCCACGACATCCGTACCCCGCTGACCACGGCACGTGGCTACGCCGAGGCCCTCGCCGACGAGGTGATCACCGGCGACGAGGTGCCGCAGGCCGGGCGGATCCTGAGGTCCGAGATCGAGCGGCTGGAGCGGTTCGTGGGCGACCTGCTCGCGCTGGCCCGCCTCGAAGCCGACGACTTCCGTCTGGACGTCGCCGATGTCGACCTGGACGCCCTGGTCGCGGATGCGGCGGCCGCCTGGTCGGCACGTTGCGCCCGGCACGACGTCGACTTCCGCGCCGAACGTCCGGGACGCCCGCTGCGGATCACCACGGACGGTTTCCGGGTACGGCAGCTCATCGACGGCCTCGCCGAGAACGCGCTGCGGGTCACCCCGGCCGGGCGCCCCCTCGTCCTGGCCCTGCGCCCGGAGGCCTCCGGCGCCCGGCTGGAGGTACGCGACGGCGGTCCCGGCCTCACGGACGAGGACGTGGCCGTCGCGTTCGAGCGGGGTGCGCTCACCGATCGCTATCGCGGGGTGCGGCCCGTCGGCAGCGGCCTGGGCCTGGCCATCGCCCACCGCCTGACCACGCGGCTCGGCGGCACGATCACCGCCGGGCGGGCGCCGGAAGGGGGCGCCTGTTTCGCCGTATTCCTGCCGTCGTACGCCCCGACGGGCGACGACCCGGCGCGGTGACCCGGTCCGCCGCCGCGCCGGGTATGGGGGTCAGGATGCCGTGCAGGAACCGACCGTGGGGGCTGCGGTGTTGCCGTTGTTCATGACGGTGAATCCGAAGCTCGTGGACGCTCCGGCGGCGAGGGTGCCGTTGCCGTTCGGCTTCATCGTCATGACGTTGCCGCTGCTGTCCCATGTGGGGGTGCCGTTCCAGGTCGCGGAGATCTTCTGGGGTGACGTCACGGTGACGGTGGTGGTCCAGGTGCTGATCGCCGAACCGCCCGCGGTGACGGTCACCTTGCCGTTGAAGCGGTCGCTCCACTCCTCCGCCTTGCTGTACGACACGTTGCAGGCGGCTGTACCGCCGGAGCCCGTACCGCCGAGGGCGGTCAGTACGGCCGTGTAGGCGGGCTTCTTGGCGTAGTTGCCGTCGAAGAGCAGGGGCGTTCCGCTGGCGCGCCACGAGTACTTGTCGGTGACGCCCCAGACGGTGATGCCGGTGCAGCGTGAGACGGCCAGACAGGCGCGTACGACGTTGCTGTAGCTGTTCGCCTGGGCCGTGCCCGAGCCCTCGATGTCCAGTTCGGTGATCTGCACGTCCACGCCGAGGTCGGCGAAGCGCTGAAGGTTGGCCTGGTAGTCGGACGGGACGGGAGACGCGCTGTTGAAGTGGGACTGGAAGCCCACGCAGTCGATCGGGACGCCCCGTGCCTTGAAGTCTCTGACCAGGTTGTAGACGGCATTGCTCTTCGCGTTGACGCCGTCGGTGTTGTAGTCGTTGTAGCAGAGCTTGGCGGCGGGGTCCGCGGCGCGGGCGGTGCGGAACGCCTCCTCGATGAAGCCGTTGCCGAGTTTGTCCTGGAAGGGCGAGCTGCGCCGGGCACCGCTGCTGCCGTCCTGGAAGGCCTCGTTGACGACGTCCCAGGAGTGGATCTTGCCTTTCCAGTGGCCCATGACCTGGGTGATGTGGTTGTTCATCGCCGTTCTCAGGTCCGCCGCGCCCAACGCGCCCACCCAGCTGGGCAGTTGGGAGTGCCAGACCAGGGTGTGGCCGCGGACCTTCATCCCTCGGCTCTGGGCGTGGCTGACGATCTGGTCCGCGGCGCCGTAGGTGAACGTGTTGCGGGTGCGCTCGACTGCGTCCCACTTCATCTCGTTCTCGGGTGTCGCCGAGTTGAACTCGGTGTTGAGCGTGGCGGCGTAGTCGGCTTCACCGAGGTGGTTCGCGGCGACCGCGGCGCCGAAGTAGCGGCCCTTCTCGGCGGCCGCGGCGCCGAGCGTACTGGCCGCCTCGGCGGTGCCCGACAGGGCTGAGATCCCGGCCGCGGCGAGCAGGCTCGCCATGCCGAGGACCAGCGCCGTGCGGGCACGGGAGCGCACGGAAGGCTGAGCGATGGACGTACGGGTAGCCATCTGTTCCCCTTCTTCGCGATATCGAAAGTTTCGGAACGATTTCCGAATGGCGCGGGAGAACATACGGCCGGGCCCCCATGGCGTCAACGGATGGCGCAGGAGGCAATACGAGTTGGCTGAAGTCGTCTTCTGGTTCGAATGTTTCGAGCTACGTGCGACTCCTACGCTCCCGTGTAGGCAGCGATCGTCGCCGCCGTCGTGACGGCCACGACCTGCGCATCGGCTCCGGAGGCGGTATACGCGGCGCCCCATTCCTCGCCCGAGCGCGTCATGAACTCCTTCCCCTCGGGCGTCTTGCCCCAGGCTTCCGCTTCCTCCCTGCCGATCCCGCCGCCGGTCAGATGCCTGGCGAGTCCGAGGAGCCCCAGGTCCCAGCCGATCCCGACCGCGCCGGGCCCGAACTGGCCCCAGAAGTCGTCCGGCACGACGGCCACATGCTCCAGCTCCAGCACCGTGCGGTCCACGCCGTCCGGCGTGAGTCGCACCTCGACCTCACTGAAGCCCGGGTCGGGCCCGTACAGCCAGCTCACGCGCAGCCGGGTCGGCTCGGCGCACTCGAGGATCTCGCCGCCGGCGTTGCCCTCCAGCTGGTAGCGCCCGCCGAGCTTGAACTCGCCGGTGACCGGCAGGAACCAGCGGCTGATCCGCTCCGGTGACGTCACCGCGTCCCACACGTCGGCGATTTCGGCGTCGTACGCCCGGCGCAGGAGTACCGTCCTCGCCTCGCCCGCCTCGACCTCGCGGACGCCGACCTCACGATGCAGACGGTTGATCTCGTCGACGATCTCACTCATCCCCGCTCACTTCCTTTGCCTCTCTCAGCCTGCGCTCGCGCCTGCCCCGCGCGAGCTCCGTCCCGAGCGCGTCGAGCCGCTGTTCCCAGAACCCCCGGAACCGCTCCAGCCAGGCGTCCACCTCACGCAGCGGCGCGGCGTCGACGGCGTACAACCGCCGGGTGCCGTCGGCACGCACGGACGTGAAGCCGCTCTCCCGCAGCACCCGCAGATGCTGAGAGACGGCCGGCTGGGAGATCCCGAACTCGTCCCGGATCACGGCACTGATCTCGCCCGACGCCTGCTCACCGGATGCGAGTAGCTCCAGTATCCGGCGCCTGACCGGATCTCCAAGGACATCGAAGGCGTGCACGGGGCCGACTATGCCATCGTCGACTTATATAAGGCAAGGCTTAAACAGAGGCCGGGACCGCGGGGAGTCCCGCGGTCCCGGTCAGCATCTGAGGTATACGGCCTTGTCCGTGTCAGACGTGCGGCCGGCGCCCCCGCTCCTGGCGCGGGAACGTCTGGTCGGCTCCCGGCAGCGTCGGCTTCGGCAGGGTCGCCACCTCTTCCTTCGCCTTCTCCAGCTGTTCGGCGGTGTCGTCGGGCAGCCGGGGCGGGCGGGGACGGGCGTCCGAGAAGCGGAACGCGGAGGTGAAGTCACCGAAGGTCGCGCGCCGCCAGTCGCTGACGTTCGCCTCCTCGACTCCGGTGAAGCGCTCCAGGAACTGAAGCGCCGAAGTGTGGTCGAACCTCTCCGACGCCACCCAACCACCCACCGTCCAGGGTGAGATGACAATGGCCGGGACACGGAACCCGCCGCCGATCGGCAGCCCCTGGACGAACTCGTCCGCAGTGCCCGCGGGCGGGGTCGGCGGGGCCACGTGGTCGAACAGGCCGTCGTTCTCGTCGTAGTTGAGGATGAAGGCGGTCTTGCGCCACACCTTCGGGTTGGACGCGATCGCCTCGAGCTTGGAGGCGACGAAGTCGGCGCCCGCAGCCGGCAGATAGTCCGGGTGCTCCGACTGGTAGCTCGTCGGCATGATCCATGACACCGCGGGGAGGCGGTCGTTGCGGGCGTCGTCCTCGAACGTGCCTTCCGGCTGCGGTCGCACACCCCGCTCGTACAGGTCGGAGCCGGGCTGCGCGTTCTTGAACGTCGCGAACTGCTCCAGCATGTTGCAGCCGTAGTCGTCGTCCTGCTGGTACACCTTCCAGCTGATCCCGGCCGCCTGGAGGCGCTCGGCGTACGTCGTCCAGCGGTACGGCGTCGGCGCCACGTTGCTCAGGATCGGTCCGCCCTGCGTGCCGCCGGGGTCGATCGTGCCGGTCATCCAGTACAGCCGGTTCGGCCAGGTCGGGCCGAACACCGAGCAGAAGTAGTGGTCGCAGATGGTGAAGGTCTCGGCGAGCGCGAACTGGAACGGGATGTCCTCGCGCGTGTAATAGCCCATGACATACGGGCCGTTGACGCCGTCGGCCTTGCGGTGGGCCGGCAGCCACTGGTCCATCTTGCCGCCGTTCCACGCCTCGTGCTGCACCGACCAGGCGTGGCTCGTGGACGGGATGGCCTGCGCACTGGACGTACGGGTGTCCAGGTGGAAGGGCAGGAGGTAGCCCTTCGGGTTCTCGGCGTCCGGCTGGTAGAAGACGGAGCGTCCGTTGCCGAGCTTGAGTGCGTGCGGGTCGGCGAAGCCGCGGACGCCCGACAGGGTGCCGAAGTAGTGGTCGAAGGACCGGTTCTCCTGCATCAGCAGGACGACGTTCTCGATGTCCCGCAACGAGCTGTGCTTGGGCGGTTCGGCTGCCACGGCCTTCTGAAGGCTCGGTGGGAGGAGGGAGAGGGCCGCGGCGCCGCCCAGCGCGCCGGCGGCGGAACCCAGAAGTCTACGGCGGGTCAACTCAGCCATGATGCCCCTTCTTGAGCGCCGGAAGCGCTCCGCGGTGACGGTCGGCCCGGGTGGGGAGACGGGCCGCCGAACACTCTTCGCCCGGGTCGGCGCCGGGCATCAGGGGCGGGTGATGAACTTGTCACCAACGTGCGGGAAGGGGTTGGCCAAGCCGTGACCTGCAATATTGGCTCGTTGCCAGGGCGTTGCTCCGCCTTGGGGTGTGGATGGCCGCGCCATGAATCGGCCAGTGCGCGACGCCGTACTCCAAGCAGCAGCGGACGAAGTCCTGGACGACCGGATGGCCCTCGTCGACGTCACTCGACGCGGGTGAGGCGCACCGCGATGCTCTCCGGGTAGCGCAGCTCCAGTTGGTTCTTCGACTTCCAGGTGATGGTCTGGGGTACGCCGTGCGGGCAGCCGATGTTCCTCGGGGTGGCTGCGTCGAGTTCCAGTGGGCTCAGGGTCACGATGTTCTTCGTGGCCGACACCAGCTCCGAGGTGCCGTTGCAGCGCCAGTCGATCGACCACCCGGTGTACGTGCCGACCTTCCTGCCCACCGCACCCCGCTTGATGGTCAGCGTGCCCTGGATCTCGGACCTCCACGTGCCGAGGAACTTGTCGGGGAGCGGCCCGCCGGCGGGCCGCGCCATGGGCTTCAGCTCGGCTGTCATGTCCCCCATCGCCCAAGTGAGCCTGCCCGCCGAGGACTTGAGGCCACCGGACCTGCTCAGGTCGCATGCGCCCCGGGCGGCCGTGGCGGGAACCGCCTTCACCACGTCGAAGGAGGTGAGCGCCATCGTGTTCCCCTTCTTCGACCCCAGTCTCGACTCGACCTTGCAGTACGTGTCTTTGCTCAGATAGAGAAAGTCCACAGCCTTCTCCCCCGGCGCGGCGCTCCCGTCGACATCGACGCGCAGATACTCGTGCTCGTCGGAGATCGAGCTGTCCGTGCGCTGCACGAGGCCCGCCCAGGCACCGCCGAACTTCGCCGCCTGCTGGCCGGCGGAGCCGCTGCCGCTCTGGGCGCCGGAGGCCGAATCGACGCCGGCCTGCTGATCGTCGCCCGCCTCACCGTCGGGGAGTTGGGTGAGCACGACGGCGGTGGCGGCCGTGACGGCGACACCGGTCGCGGCCGCGATCCACGCGGCGCGGGAGCGGCGGCGAGGCCGGCGTGTCGGGCCCTCGCCCGCACCCCCGGTAGGGGTCGGTGGCTGCGGCGCTGCGATGCGTACCGCCGGAGGGCGCGGCTCATGGGCGGGGGCGTCCGCGTCGAGGAGTTGGGCCGCGTGCCGCCCGAGTTCCGCGAGCAGCGGACCGGGCAGCCAGGGGTGACCGTTCTCGATGTCGGCGTCGGCGGTCCACGCCAACAGGTGAGCCACGGTGGGCCGCACGGTGGGATCCTTCGCCAGGCAGCCCCGTACGAGTTCGAGAATCCCGGGCGGAACGCCGGTCAGATCCGGCTCCTCCTCGGCGATCCGGAACATGACGGCGTGCACACCGCTGTCCTCCGTGCCGAACGGCATGTGGCCGGTCGCGGCGTAGGCGAGGACGGTGCCGACGCAGAACACGTCGGAGGCCGGAGTGAGTCGCTGCCCGCGCACCTGCTCGGGGGACATGAACCCCGGTGAGCCGATGACGGCTCCGGTATGGGTCCTCACCCCGTCGGCCACCATGTCGAGGGCTCTGGCGATACCGAAGTCGATGACGCGCGGCCCGTCGATGGTGAGCAGGATGTTCGAGGGCTTCAGATCGCGATGGACGAGCGCGGCACCATGAATGGCGTGCAGGGCGTGGGCGAGACCGTTCGCGAGGGCCCGCACCGAGTACTCGGGCAGCGGACCGTGTTCCTTGGCGACCACGCTGTGCAGATCCGGGCCCGCTACGTATCCGGTGGCGACCCAGGGAGTTGCCGCGTCGGTGTCCGCGTCCAGGACGGGCGCCGTCCAACTCCCGCCGACGCGCCGCGCGGCGGTCACCTCCAGCGCGAATCTTCGCCGGAACTCCGGGTGTTGGGCGAACTCGGCCTTGACCACCTTCACGGCGACCGTACGCCCGCCCTCGGAGCGCGCGAGATACACGCGGCCCATACCGCCGGCGCCAAGACGCGCGAGCATGCGGTACGGGCCTATGCGGGGCGGATCTTCAGTTGTCAACGCGTCCACCCGACGCACTCTAGACCAGACCGCGTCCCCCGTGCTGCCGCTGCCGGCACCGCTCGGTCAAGTGGCCGACCTGGCGGACTCGTTGTCACGCGTCACACAGAGAGCCCAGATGATGAAGCCTGAGATCGCGATCATCACGACCGACCAGACCGGGTAGTACGGCAGGGAAAGGAAGTTGGCGATGATGACCAGCGCGGCGATGCCAACACCCGCAAAGCGGGCCCATGTCGACGCCTGGAACAGTCCCATGCTGACGACCACGGCGACCGCGCCCAGGGCCAGGTGGATCCAGCCCCAGCTGGTGAGGTCGAACTCGAAGACGTAGTTCTGGGTCGTGACGAAGACGTCGTCCTCGGCGATCGCCGCGACGCCTCGCAGGATGTCGAGTATGCCCCCAATCATGAGCATGACGGCCGCAAACATTGTCATGCCGCCGGCCCATGCCTGGCCGGTCGTCCGCGGATGCGTGGGATGTGTGGCGGTCATCCTGCTGCCTCCATTCGGTGTGGTCCGGTGCTCTCAGCCGCCGGAGGTGGGTGACGAGGGTCCGTGGCCGCTCAGAACCAGTTCCTTCGCCCTGCTGAACTCCTCGTCCGTGATGTCGCCGCGAGCACGGATCTCGGACAGTTTGGCGAGTTCGTCCGCGCTGGTGGGCCGCTGCTCGCCGGTGCCGGCGGTCTCCCGGACGTAGCTGTCGAAGGCCTCCTGCTGCGCGCGGGCCTGCGCCACCTCGCGGTGACCCATGTTCTTGCCGCGGGCCACTACGTAGACGAAGACTCCGAGGAAGGGCAGGACGATGCAGAACACCAGCCAGCCGGCCTTGGCCCCGCCGCTCAGGTCGTCGTCACGGAAGATGTCGACGATGACCCGGAAGAGCAGGACGAACCACAGGATCCACAGGAAGACCACGAGTATGGTCCAGAAGGCGCTCAACAGCGGATAGTCGTACGCGAGGTACGTCTGCGCGCTCATGTCTCTCCTCCGTCCAGGGCGCTCGCCCGGAAGCCGTTCGGTTTTCAGCGTGCCCACGGCAAGGACCCGGTGTCCTCACCCGAGGCGGGTGAGCGTGTGATCGTGACCGGATCATGGTCCGGCCTCCGCTCGGCCCGGTTCACCCTCGGCCCCCGCGCCGGTCGCGGCGAGCACCTCCATGACGGCCAGCACCACCAGGACCAGGACGAGAACGAGCACCACCGCTGCGACCGTCGGGCGGTTCCAGAGCAGAAGCGCCAGCGCTCCCGCCCCGATGACGGCACCGCCGGTCCACGACCAGTGGGCGTCCAGCCAGCGCCCCGTCGAACCGGTGCGCACGACCGGGGTGCCGCTCAGCGCCTGCCCTGCCGCTGTCGCGCCCCGCCGGGCCAGGGTCCGTACACCACGGGCCACCCGGCCGGGGCCGTACATGTAGGCGGCCAGGGCCGTGATCACGGCGACGACGAGGAGCGTGCGTGCGCTGTCGCGCAGGAAACGGAGGAAGGTGTCGAAGATCGTCCCGGCGGCGTCGGGCGGCAGCGTCGCGGAGGGAACCGAATCCAGGTAGACCCGCCGTACGACGGCCAGCGCGACGAGCAGCACGACCATCATCACGCCGATGCCGACAGCCGTGATCATCAGCATCACCCGGTGTGCGGGAGCGGTCCACACCGTGAGGGCGGCGAGGACGACGGTCAGCACGGGCAGCCAGGTGCCCATGATGTCCAGCAGCCGCATGCCGTCCTGCGCCTTGCCCAGTTGCTCGGTCTCGAACAACGTGACGGTGCGGTCGACGTTCGGGATGGCGGCAGCCTGGTCGAAGCCCTGGTCGACAAGGCGCTGCCGTACTTCGTCGACCACGGTTCCGATGTCCAGCTGAACGGTTTCGCCCGTGTCCCGCAGCGCACCCTCGCCCTCTCCGGTGAGCACGTTCACCACCGCGGCGTGCGCGCGCCTGTTGGAGACCTCCCAGGCCTGCCGGAACACGTCGCTGGTGATCACGCGCTCGACGTTGTTACGCACGACGGTCGTCACCGCGGACCTCAGCGGACCGGCGAGGGCTTCCGACGCGTCCACCACCCTGGGGGGTGCCCCGGAGTCGGCCAGCGCCTTCGACAGCGCGGCCGCCACCGCGTCGACGTCGACTTGGCGCACCACGCGCTCGGTCAGCCGGTCGGTCACGACCTTCTGGACAGCTCGGTCCGATGCCAGCGGGGCGACGGTCTTCACGTACTGGCCGGTGTCGGACACCTCGTCGTTGACCCAGGCCGCGACGACGGCCAAGGGGGCGAGCAGGAGGGTCAGCACGAACAGCACCGTGGCACCGGCCTTGCGCGCCCGCCGGTGACGTACCGTCGCGGCCCGGCGCAGGCGCTCGTACTCGGCGCGTTCCTCGGGGGTCAGGGCACGGCCGGTTTCCTCGGTGCCGCCGGAGTGGGACGCGTCGGGGGTCTGGTCCGAGGCCATGGATCCTCCCGGTTCGTGTCTCCCCCGAGGGCTACGGGTTCCCGGCTGTGGGGCCCTGCCCCGTGACCCCCGCCCGGCGGAGTGCGGCCCGCCATGCGAGGGCGACCGCCGCTTCCGCCAGGCCGAGCAGGACGAGCCACAGGCCGAGCAGCCGGGTCAGTGCCCGGGCCGACTCGGACGGCAGGGCCAGCACCACGATCCCCGCGACGATGCCGATCACGGCGACGCCGACGACGAAGCCGCGGTGGGGCAGGTCCTTGGCGGCGATCGCGGTGTAGAGGGTGAGGATGCCGGACACCAGCCAGACGGTGCCGACGATCAGCGAGAGCGCGGCGATGGTCTGGAGCGGGTTCCGCAGACACAGCACCCCGGCCAGCACGAACAGCAGGGCGAGGAGCAGCCGGGTCACCCGTTCACCCGTGTCCTCCCGGGCGAACGCCTCGACGAACCGGAACGCCGCCATCACGAGCAGATACAGGCCGATCAGGACCGCCAGGACATGCAGGGTCTCGTCGGGCCAGACCAGGATCAGGACGCCCGGCACGAGCGTGGCGATCGCCGAGGCGAGGATCCACGTCCAGGAGCGTCCGAGCGCCGCGAGCGCTTCCGCGGGATCACCCGTCGGTCCGGAGGCCGCCCCGACCGGCTTGTACTCCGGTCCGGTGCGCGGTGCCGGGCCACGCGACTCGGTCATGGCTCCTCCTCGCGTGATCGGGCGGGTCGCTCCCGGACCGCCGACGGGGCGGTGTGCGGGGCCTCACCGGCTCAGGTTCCCGCTCTCCGCAGGCTGCCGGGTCACCCCCGGCGGGTGATCCGGACACACCGCCGGGGCGATGAGGTGGGTGGTAACACTCGCGCGCGATGACGCTCGGATGACCGGCGGGCGGGCTGCTCCTCCCGGAGGTTGAACCATGACCACAGCGAGCGATTTCACAGCCTCCCTGCCCTCGGCCGACAGGACGGCGTACGGCAGGAACGCGCGCAGGCGCGTCCCGCGTTCACAGCACGAGCGGTTCGAGGCAGGGCCGGAACGCCCCGACCCGATCGGGGTGATCGAGCGCCAATCGGCAACGCGGGTCCCCGAGTTGGTCCCGATCCGCTACGCCCGCATGCTCGAGTCCCCGTTCCGCTTCTATCGGGGAGCGGCGTCGATCATGGCGACGGACCTCGGCCCCCTCCCGAACAGCGGGCTGACGGTCCAGCTCTGCGGAGACGCCCACCTGCTGAACTTCCGGCTGCTGGCCTCGCCGGAGCGCCATCTCGTGTTCGACATCAACGACTTCGACGAGACGCTGCCCGGGCCGTTCGAGTGGGACGTCAAACGGCTGGCGGCCAGCTTCGCGATCGCGGGGCGGGCCAACGGGTTCCCGGTCAAGGATCAGGACGAAGCGGTCCTGACCTGCGTACGGTCCTACCGTCAGCGCATCCGGGAGTTCGCCGGCATGCGCACCCTGGACATCTGGTACGCGCAGGACGACGCCGACCAGCTGCGGAACCTGTTCGCCTCGTCGATGAGCAAGGAGGCCAGGCGCCGCACCGCCGGGGCGACGGCCCGAGCCCGTACGCGCACGTACCTACAGGCCGTCGAGAAACTGACCCGGGTCACGGCCGAGGGTCGGCGGATCGCACCGGACCCGCCGCTGATCACCCCGCTCCAGGACCTGCTCACGGACCCGTCGGACGACGCGCAGGAGAAGGAACTCCAGGGACTCCTGGAGGACTACGCGCACACCCTGTCGTCCGAGCGCCGGCGCCTGCTGCGCCACTACCGCCTGGTCGACATGGCCCGGAAGGTGGTGGGTGTCGGCAGCGTCGGCACGCGCTGCTGGATCATGCTCCTGCTGGGCCGGGACGACAACGATCCGTTGCTGCTACAGGCCAAGGAGGCAGGGGAATCAGTGCTCGCGGTCCAGACCGGCGGTGCCACCTACGACAACCAGGGCCGCCGTGTGGTGTCGGGCCAGCGGCTGATCCAGACGACCAGTGACATCTTCCTGGGCTGGACGCACGTCCTGGGCATCGACGGACGCGAACGCGACTTCTACGTACGGCAGCTGCGGGACTGGAAGGGCATCGCGCGGCCGGAGACCATGGACCCCGATCTGCTGCGCCTGTTCGGGCAGTTGTGCGGGGCCAGTCTGGCCCGGGCCCACGCACGCTCCGGCGATCCCGTCGCCATCGCCGCCTACCTCGGCGGGAGCGACCGCTTCGACCGCGCGCTCACCGTGTTCGCCCAGGCCTACGCCGACCAGAACGAGCGCGACTTCGAGACGCTGGGCGCCGCCGCCCGCTCCGGGCGGGTGCGCACGGAGAGCCTGTGAGGCTCACTCCGGCAGCTGGCGCATCTCCAGAACCCGCAGCCCCAGCGACTGGCAGCGGGCCAGCAGGCCGTACAGCTGCGCCTCGTCGACGACGGGACCGAACAGGACGGTGTGACCGGAGATCACGACATGGTCCAGCTCCGGAAAGGCCTTGGCCAGCGTCTCCGACACGTGTCCTTCGACGCGGATCTCATAGCGCATGAGCTGCCCTCCCGTTGGGAGGCCTGGGACGGGCGGAGTACGTCTTCACCTGCGATCGTCCGCCTCGGCAGGTCGCCCGCCCTCACCCGGTGCAGGTGAAGTGTCGCCCTTCACCGCCGCCTATCTCCGTCAGTGGGTCAGGTAGATCTTGAACAAGATGATCAGCAGACCGAGCAGCAGATTCACCGCGGCGGTGATGGCCATCAGCCGCCGGGAGGCACCTGACTTGCGTGCCGCGGCCACCGACCAGCCCACCTGACCGGCCACGGCCACTGACAGCGCCAGCCAGAGCGCACCCTGAACATCGAGGCCCAGCACGGGGCTGACGGCCACGGCGACGGCCGGCGGGACGGCGGCGTTGACGATCGGCCACTCCTCACGGCACACGTGCAGCACGGTGCCGCGGTCCAGCCGCTGCTCTGCCAGGCGCGCACCGAAGAGCTGGGCGTGCACGTGCGCGACCCAGAACGCCACCCCGGTGAGCAACAGCAGCAGCACCAGTTCGAGGCGCGGGAAGCGGCCCAGGGTGCCGGCCCCGACGATCACGGAGGAGGCGAGCATCGAGCCGTAGACACCGCCGGTGTAGTCGGCCCGCGCCCGGCGCCCGGCGCTGCTCCCCATGACGTGCCCGGTCCTGGACATCGCGGTCTCCCTCGGGTCAGCGGGGCGGACCCGTCGCCTCGGCCGGCTCCGGTTGCCTGGTTCGGGTCGGGAGATGCCGCGTGACGAGGAAACTCGCGAGGGTGATGCCCCCGGTGGCGAGGATCGCCGCCTTGAGGCCGTCGAGTTGCGCCGAAGCGTACGAGTCGGCAACGGCCTCGACCTCGGTCGGGGGCAGCCCGGCGCGTTCGGCCGCCGAGCGCACCTGTTCGGTGGGGACGAAGGTGATGCCGGCTTCGAGGGCGACGCCGGTCTGCTGCCGTGCCTCCTCCGACAGCCGGGGGTCGGCCTCCACCTGCGTGGTGAAGGCGTGGGCCAGCGCGCCGATGAGCAGCGAGCCGATGAGCGCGGTGCCCAGTGCGGAGCCCAGCTGCTGGGCCGTGAACTGTAGTCCGCCGACCTCGCTGCGTTCCTTCTCGCCGACGCTGGACTGAACGACGTTGCCCAGCTGCGAGGCGAGGAGCCCCATGCCGACGCCGAGCAGGGCCATCGCTCCGGCGAACTGCGCGTCGTCGATGACCGGGTCGATGGTGGCCAGCAGCCACACGATGGCCGCGGCGAGGGTGACCAGGGCCAGCCGGACCACCCGGCGCGGTCCCGCCAGCCGCCCCAGCCGGGCAGCCAGCAGGGAGGTCGCGAGCATGGTGACGGACACCGGCAGCAGCCGCAGACCCGTCTCGAAGGCGTCGAATCCCTGAACCACCTGTAGGTACAGCGGGATGGCGAAGAACAGTCCCAGCAGGATGAGGTTCTGGCTCAGCAACGACATCAGGCCCGCCCGCAGCACGGGCTTGTGGAGCAGCGGCAGATGCACCAGGGGGTCGCTGCCGTGTGCCTCGCGGCGCCGCTCCCAGTGGGCGAAGACGGCGAGTACCGCCACTCCCGCCCCTATGACGAACAGCGTCGGCGCGAACCCCAGCACCGTGAACGGCGGGTTGCGGGGCTGCACCCATCCCCAGGAGCCGCTCTGAAGCACTCCGAACACACCCAGCGCCAGCCCGCCCGCCGAGAGGGCGGCGCCGACCCCGTCCAGCCGCGGACGCGGACCGGTGCGGGGCGCTTCCGTGATCACCCGGTGGAAGCACAGCATGACCGCGACGACCACGACCTCACCGGCGAAGACCAGCCGCCAGGTGAGATACGTCGTCACCCAGCCGCCCAGCAGCGGCCCGACCGCGATCCCCGCGCCGGCCAGTCCGCCGATGACGCCGTAGGCCACGGCCCGGTCCCGGCCGCGGTAGGACTCGGCGACGAGGGCCGCCATGGCGGGCAGCACCATCGCGGCACCGAGTCCTTCGATGACGGACCAGCCCAGCGCGAGCACCCACAGGGTGGGCGCGACGGCGGTCAGGGCCGATCCGGTGCCGTAGACGACGAGTCCCAGGAGGAACAGGCGACGTCGGCCGAAGATGTCTCCGAGCCGGCCGCCGATGATCATGAACGCGGCCATGACCAGTGCGTACAGCGTGATGACGGCCTGGATGGCGGTGACCTCGGTGTCGAAGTCCTCGACCAGTTGACTGATGGAGACGTTCATGACGGACGTGTCCAGGACCATCAGGAACTGGGCGGTACCCAGGACGATCAGAGCCCGCCAGTGGGTCACGGTGTCTCCCTCGCCGAGTCGGCCCGGGATGCCGGCGGAGTCGGCCGGGCAGCGGCCGACCGCGGCCTGCCGCCGCTTCCATGGCATCCGAGCCGGCCACCGGGCGCCTCACCCGCCACGGGCGAGCCTGGCTCTCACCCGCGCGGAGTCACAGCAGCCCCAACTCGCGTGCCCGGCGCACCGCGTCGTTGCGCCGGTTCACCGCGAGCTTTCGGTAGACGCTCTTGAGATGCGTCTTGACGGTGTTCACCGACACGTACAGGTCAGCGGCGATGTCCTCGGTCGACATCATCTGCGCCAGCCGTTGCAGTACGTCGCGCTCGCGTCCGCTCAGCTCCTCCACGACCGGAGCCGTCGCCTGCTCCCGGGGCAGCGGCGGACCGGGGGTGAGCCAGCCGGCGCCCAGCCCTTGCAGGGGTTCCGCACCCAGGAGGGGGCGCAGCCAGGGTCCGGCTTCGAGGAAGGGACGCCGCAGCCGCTCGCGCCGGGCCTCGATCAGCGCCTGGCCGACGAGTCTGCGCGTGGTGGCGGAGTCCCCGGCCATGTCAGCGGCCTGCGCCCGCACGAGCAGGGCCCGGACGGTCAGCGCGGGGCCGGTGCGGCCCTCCGGGTGCGCACCGTCGAGCAGAGCGACCGCCAGATCGGGTTTCCCCGCGGCGAGCTGGGCGCGCGCCGCTCCCACAGTGCACGCCACCTGGTCGTCGGGCAGTGCCTCCAGGATCCTGGCGGCGGCTTCCGGGCGGCCTTCGGCCAGGTGTACGGCTGAGGACACGAGCGCCGTCTGGCCCTCCGCCCAAGGTGAGAGGACATCTGCCAGGACGTCCGGTTCCATCGCTTCCAGGGCGGCCTGTGGGTGGCCGCGGGCCAGCAGCAGCCGGGCCGTGGCGATGGCCCGGCCCGCCTCGGTCACCGGGTCCCGTAGCGCGGGGGGCGAGTCGGCCGCCGCGTCGAGGAGGTACTGGGCCTGCGCCAGTTCGTTGCGGTCCACGGCCACGGCGGCGAGGACCATGCGATCGATGCCGGAGCCGGACGGCGGGTCCCGGCTGAGCCGCTCCGTCTCGCTCATCGCCGCCAGGGCCTTGCGCTCGGCTCTGCCGGGCCAGCCGTTCAGGTAGTCGATCAACGCCAGGTGGCCCAGGGACTCCTCGCGCGGCAGGGCCGTGGCCGCTCCGCCGGATCCGCCGGCCACCGTGGACAGGGCGGCTCGTGCGTCTTCGAAGCGCCCGGCCCACAGGAGCGCCGACCCCAGATGGGTCTTCAGCAGCGCGGTGAGCTCGGGATGCTTGTCCAGGAGGTGCGCGGGGACCCTGTGACGCAGATGAGCGGCGGCTTCCGCGGCCTTCTCGGCACGACCCGGCGATCCGGTCAGCCGGGCCGCCAGGACTTCCAGCAGGGCGCAGCTCAGTTGTGCCGCCGCGGCTTCGGGCGCGTCCTCGGTGAGCCTTTCCTCGGCGTGGTGCAGATGGGTCAGGCCGTGGTCGAGGTCGCTGCGGGACAGCTCACGGGCCGCGCGGACGAGGCTCGTCGCGGGACTCTCGGCCTCGGGGCCCATCCGGGAGAACAGCTCTGCCAGGTCGGCGGCGCGCAGCCCCGTGAAGAGCTGGCCGATGGCGAGGTCCTCGACCAGGGCACCGGCGGTGAACTCCCAGTCGCCGGCGGCGGCACCGTGGACGAGCATCTCCGACAGGAACCCGGAGTGTCGCAGCCACTGTGCCGCCCGCCGGTGGAGCTCGGGCTCAAGACCGGGGGAACGCACGTGCAGGTGCGCGCGGAGGATCTCCCCGAACAGCGGGTGGAGGCGGTACCAGGCGTGCCCGAGGTGCTCGACGAACGCGTTCTCGCGGTGCAGACCGGCCAGCAGAGGTTCGGCGTCGGTGCGCCCCGTCAGCACGTTCGCCAGATCGGGGCAGAAGCGGTCCAGGACGCTGATCCGCAGCAGGAGGTCCTGCGTCTCGGCGGCCTGCCGCTTGAGCACCTCGGCCAGCAGGAAGTCGGCCACCGTGCTGCGGTCCGCTTCGAACTCCTTCAGATAGAGCTCGGGGTCCGGTCTGTCCAGCGCGGCCAGGACGCACAGGCGCAGGCCGGCGGCCCATCCGCGGGTGCGTTCCACGAGCCCGTGCACCGCGGTGGCGCCGAGGTGCAACCCGTGCTGGGCGAGCAACGTGGCCGCCTCCTCGGGAGTGAAGGCGAGCTCCGCTCCCCTGATCTCCGTCATGGCATCGGCGGCCCGGTAACGGTGCAGTGGGAGCAGCGGTTCGGTGCGGGTGACCAGGATCAGGTGCAGGTCCGTCCCGGCGTTGTGCAGGACGAATTCCAGTTGATCGGCGATCTCCGGTGCGGACACACGGTCGAACTCGTCGAGCACGACGATCTCCGGCCGGTCGCGGGTGCTCAGATGGGCCGCGAGCCGAGCGAGCATCGTGTGGTCCACACGGTTCACGTCCGAGGGCCGGCCGACCGATGCGGGCACCTGCGTGCCGGAACCGCGCAGGGCCTGCATCAGGTACGCCCAGAACATTCCGGGGCCCTGGTCCACCGCGTCGGCGGTGAGCCAGACGACGGGCAGGTCCAGCCCCGCGGCCCAGTCGGCGACCAGCAGGGTCTTGCCCGCGCCGGCGGCTCCGTTGACCATGGTCAGCGGCGTCCGGAGAGCCTGGTCGAGGTGCCTGACCAGCCTGTCCCTCCGGAGGAAGGTGGCAGGTCGCGTGGGTACGGCGAAACTCGCCCGCAGGAATGGATCTCCCAGGGGATCGACACACGGGCTGGTCGGTCCCGCCCTCTTCTCCTCGGTGCCGGCCACGTCACGCACCCCCACGGTCCGTCAGGGCATGGGCAGCGTTCTTCCCCTCAGGATCCCAGCGTTTCCCCGCATGCGCGCGCGGTCTCTCAGGGCCGCGGCGCCACAGGTCCGGGCCGGCGCTCAGCCGACGGCGGGGCCGGCCAGAACGGTGTCGATCTGGTTCATCGAAGCGGTCATGCCCTCGTCCATGCCCATCGACAGCAGCTGCTTCATCGCCTCGGGCGTCGCGAACGTACTCTCCACCGTCATCACCGTGGACGTCCCGTCGGCCGAAGTGAGCCGCACCCGGACGGTCGTGGTGGGCATCTCGGGGTTGGGACGGCCGGCGTCGTCGGAGAATCCGTCCTCGAACTCCAGGCGATGCGGGGCGTCCACGGACAGGATGCGCCACCAGCCATGGTGCTTGTCGCCTTCCGGCCCGGTCATGAAGTACGCGACCCTGCCGCCCGGGGCCAGGTCATGGTCGACGACGGTTGCGGGATAGGTCGGCGGGCCCCACCACCGTTCCAGCTGACGGGGGTCCTGCCATACCTGCCACACCCGCACGGGCGGGGCGTCGAACCGTGCGGTGAGTGTCAGGGTCAGCGCTTCAGGATTCTTCTGAACGTCCATCACTGTCATGCCTCTGCTCCTTCGTGTCTCCCGGGTCCGGCTCGGCGAGGATCGCGCCGATCCGGTCGATACGTCCTCGCCACAGGGCCGCCAGCTGGTCCAGCAGCCCATGGACCTCGCGCAGTGCGTCGGCGTTGCCCCGCACCCGCTGCTCCCGGCCCTGTCTGTGCTTCGTGACCAACCCTGACTGTTCCAGCACCGCCACGTGTTTCTGGACGGCCGCAAAACTCATCGGGAACCGCCGGGCCAGGTCCGAGACCGAATACTCACCGGCCAGCGTCAGCGCAACGATCTCGCGCCGGGTCGCGTCCGCCAGGGCGTGGAAGAGGCGATCAGCGCGGTCGCCGGACCTCTGATCTACAACCATTGGGTTGTACGTTAGCGGTGCCCAAGGCCCCACGCAACACCCCCGGCGCACGGGACCCAGGGACTCCCGTTGGCCGTGCGGCATTAATCCATTGCGGTCGTTCCTCGCCCCCCGGACCCTGGCCGCATGTCCTACGCCCTGCGCTCCGCCGGACTCATCGACGCGCCCGCCATCACCGGACTGCTCAACGACATCGACCGGATCGAGATCGGCTGGCCCGAGACCGACCTGCACACGGTCGAAGCCGATCTGAAGCACCCGGAAACCGACCTGGAACAGGACTCCTGGCTGGCCTTCCACAGGGACCGGCCGGTGGCCTACGGACTGCTGTGGGACGAGTCAGGTGGCGAGCGCATCGACGTCGACCACTATGTGCTCCCCGATCACCAGCAGGCCGGGCTGCGCGTTCTGGCGGCGATGGAGGCCAGGGCCCTGGTCAAGGCCGGCGCGAACGGCGCGGCCAGGGCAGTGGCGCATCTGCATCTCAACACCGGGCCCACACTCGACACGGCACTGATCCGCGCGCGGGGCTGGTCCGTCGTACGGCGCTATCACGTCCTGCACCGCCCCCTGGATCCCGCCCGGGACCTTGTGCCACAGGCACCGCCGGGGGTGCGTCTGCGAGCGTGCACCGAGGAGGCGGACCGGGTACGCGTTCACGCGTTGTACCAGGACGGGTTCGCCCAGCACTTCGACTTCCAGCCACGCACCTACCGGCAGTGGCTGCACGACATCGACGCCGAGACCCTCGACTGGTCCCTAGTGTGGATCGTGAGCGCCGAGGACCTGGGCGACGTCGGATTCCTGATCGCCCGTGACGACCGCGAGGCCATGGGGTGGATCGGGAGCATCGGCGTACTGCGCGAAGCCCGCGCCCGTGGCCTCGGCGGCCTGCTGTTGCGGCATGCGTTCGCCGTCTTCGCCACGCGGGGACGGGACACCGTGGGTCTCGGCGTGGACACGGCCAACGCCACCGGGGCTCCCGGGCTGTATGCCCGCCACGGCATGACCGTCCGCTACGCCGTCGACACGTGGGAAGCAGTCCTCCCGCAGCGATAGGAGACATGAACGGCGGCCGGACCTGGCTCGCAGGTCCGGCCGCCGTTCATGTGCCCGCGGGGGGGTCGGTGTCAGGCCGAGCCGCGTCCCATGCGGCGCAACAGGAACAGGCCGCAGATCACGAGCACCGCCCCGGCCGCAGCCGGCCACAGCTGCGCGCCGGTGTCGGCGAGTCCGCCTCCGACGCCCTGCGGTTCGGTCTGTGACGCCTGCTGGTCGGACGCGTCGTCGTTCGCGACCGGCTCCTGCGTTGCCGCGGACCCGATCTCCTCATCCTGTCCTCCGTCGCCCTGGGCAGGGGCGGCCGCGTCGGACTGTTCGGAGGTCGGTGTGGCGTAGACCTCGGGTTCCTCCGCCGGCTCCGAGGGGTTCTCGGCGCCGTCCGCCGGCTCCGTGCCCGGATTCTCGGCCGGGGGCTCCTCGGTCTGCTGGTCGTTCCCCGGGTCGTCGGGAGTGGCCTCGTCGTTGCCGCCGGACGGCTCGTCGGCGGGCGGTGCCGACTGCTCGGGCTCCTCGGCGGGCGGCGCAGACTGCTCAGGCTCCTCGGCGGGCGGCGTCGGCTGCTGGGTCTCTTCACCCGGACCCGAGCCGTCGCCGTCACCCGGCTCAGCTCCCACACCACACTGCTGACCGCCGTTGATGCAGTCCACCATCTCGTTCATCAGGTCCTCGTCGAAGACGTTGATGAAGTCCCCATGGTCGGTGACCGGCTTGTGCAGCTGCTCCGGGAAGGAGTCGACCGCGAACAACGGAGTCGTACGGCCGCCGTCGTCGAGGCTCGGTGCGTCGACGTCGTAGACGATGCGCTGCACCAACTGCGGGATGGCCTCGAACCCCTCGGGGCAGATGCCCTCGGCGTTGGCGAACGCCACGTGGGTGCGGTGGTTGGCGCTGTCGATGTTCTGGCCGTCCCAGCAGCTCTGGAACTTGAAGGTGCGTACCACGTCGCTGCCCTCGGGGCAGAGCGGGTACTTGTCCTTCAGCTGCCGGTCCTCGAAGCCGGTGCAGCTCCACGACGCGTTTGCGTTGGCGGTGCCGTTGACGGCCGCCTTGGCGTCGCCGGTGATGATGCGCAGGAACCGCGGCATAGCCGTGACCTCGCCCTGCGGGCTGCCCACGAAGTCCAGCGTGACCTGCTTGGGCGTGACGATCTCGCCGGCGTTGCCTTCGATGCCGCCGCCGGGAGAGTTCGCGTCCTGCTCCTGGGTGCCGTTCTGCAGACGCACGACGGGCCAGTAGTACGTGGACTTGTCGCCCTGGTCCGTGCAGCTGGTGTCGGCGGCGGCCAGGTCGTCGTCGCTCGCGAAGGCGTCGTTGGACTGGTTGCCGACGTAGTCGTGGAAGTGGTGCGCGCCGTTGGTGACGCCCGGGGCGACGATCACGTTGTCGGAGTTGAACAGGCCGTTCTCGTTGACCCCGCAGCTGGTGGCGAAGGTGCCGCGGGAGGCGTTCGCCTCGAGTGCCGGGTTCTGCACATTGGGCTGGACTGCGGTGATGTCCGCGTAGTCCCCGGCCACGGGGCCGTTGCCGGCCGGCTGCTCGCCCCCGCCCTGGTCGCCCTGCTGTTCCTCCCCCTGGTCCTCGCCCGTCTGACCGTCGCCGCTGCCTGCCTGGTCCTGGCCGTTCTGCTCGCCGTTCTCGACCTGGGCCTCGGGGACGCGCAGTTCGCAGGGCGCGAGGGCATCGAGTCCGTCGGGGCGGTCCCCGGCGCCGTCGATGGCCTGCGCGATGCGCTCGATCGTGGCCGCCCTGTCCTCCTTCAGCGGATTCATGATCGCGCCGTCGACGGAAGCTCCGTCCTGCTGCGCGGCCTGGGCCTCCCTCAGACGCTGGTAGGCGTCGGTGATCTGCTGGTCCAGGAGGGCGAGTTCCCGGTCGACGTCTGTGCGCGCCGCGTCCGGCACCGCCGTCAACCGGCTGCCCACGTCCGGGCAGTCGATCGTGGCGGCTCCTGAGGCAAGGGCCTGGTCGGACCCGCTCTGTGCTGCGCCGACTTCGGTCGCCGACGCGTAGACGTTCGCGGCTATCAGTCCCCCTCCGCCCAGCATCAGGGCGACCGCTGCAAAGGTCGCGCGCCGCTTGCCCGTTGGTCGTCTGCGCGAGGTGCGAGTCAAGGCAGTACTCCTACGCGTGTGGATCTGCTCGGCATGGAATCCCCTCGCCCCATACGGAGCTGGGCCCTCGCGTGTTCAAACCCCTCACAGATTCATGGAAACTTCTCAGGGAGCCCGGGGAGCACACAGGCGAGCACACGCCCCCAGGGCTCCGAGCCCATTCAGAAGCGCGATCGCTCAATGACATGACGGCAACCTGTTGGACTTCACGATCACGCAGGAGCACTGTGAGCATGCCCCCGCGATTCCGGCGGGGCGCTCCTCACTGCACCATCCGGAGACCACCCGATGAACCACATCGCGCATCCCGAGCGCTACAACGGCACCATGCGCTACCGGCGCACCGGACGCTCGGGACTCGACCTGCCCCTGCTGTCCCTGGGCTACTGGCACAACTTCGGGGACGACCGCGCCTTCGACACCCAGCGCGAGATCGCTCTGCGCGCCTTCGACCTCGGAATCACCCACCACGACCTGGCGAACAACTACGGCCCGCCGTACGGGGCCGCGGAGATCAACTTCGGCCGTCTGATGCAGCGGGACCTCGCCCCGTACCGGGACGAGCTGGTGATCTCCACCAAGGCCGGCTGGGACATGTGGCCCGGGCCCTACGGCCAGGGCGGCGGCTCCCGCAAGTACGTCCTCGCCTCGCTCGACCAGTCGCTGCGCCGCACGGGGCTGGAGTACGTGGACATCTTCTACTCCCACCGTCTCGACGCGACCACCCCGCTCGAAGAGACGATGGGCGCCCTCGACACCGCCGTACGCCAGGGCAAGGCCCTCTACGTCGGCATCTCCTCCTATGACGCCGAACGCACCCGGCAGGCGGCCGCCATCCTCCGGGAGCTGGGCACCCCGCTCCTGATCCATCAGCCGTCGTACAGCATGGTCAACCGCTGGATCGAGACCGACGGTCTGCTCGACGCCGCGCAGGAGGAGGGCTTCGGAGTCATCGGGTTCACGGCGCTCGCCCAGGGGCTGCTGACCGGGCGCTACCTCAATGGCATTCCCGACGACTCGCGGGCCGCGCAGAGCACGTCCTTCGACACCACCTGGCTGTCCCAGGACATGCTGCACAGGCTGCGCGCCCTCAACGACATCGCCGCCCGCCGTGGGCAGACCCTGGCCCAGATGGCCCTGGCCTGGGCGCTGCGTGACGAACGCGTCACCTCTCTCGTCATCGGCGCGTCGCGGACCGAACAGCTGGATCAGAACGTCGCCGCGCTGGAGAACCTCGACTTCAGCAGCGAAGAGCTGGCGGAGATCGACAAGTACGCGGGCGACGGTGGCGTGGACCTGTGGCAGGACGCCCGTCTCGGAAAACTCGACTGACGCGCTGCGGGTGCGCTCCGCGCACCCGCACGGCGATCGCTCAGGCCGGTTGTGCGCCGTCCGGCCCTGCTGCAACGATGCCCCGGCACACGCGTCGCGAAGGGGGCAGGGTGACCGCTCAGGACCAACCACCGCCGGCCGTAGCGGTGTTCGACGCGTTGGGGGCCGCGTACGAGAAGGCCTTCGCGCATTCCGAGGCGCATCGGGCCTCGCTGGAATGGCTGCTCGGCCGTCTCGCCCCCGGCAGCCGTGTGCTGGACGTGGGCAGCGGCACGGGGCGGCCCACCGCCCGGACGCTCGCCGCGGCGGGACACGGCGTCCTCGGTATCGACGTCTCCCCCGTCATGGCGGACCTCGCGACCCGGCAGGTGCCCGACGCCACCTTCCGATGTGCCGACATCCACGAAGTGTCCCTCGATGACGGCGCGTTCGACGCCGTCTGTGTGTACTTCTCCCTGTTGCAGATGTCCCGGCGGGAGCAGTCCGACCTGGTGCGGCGCCTGGTGCGGGCGCTCAAGCCCGGCGGACACATGGCGCTCGCCACCGTGCCGCTCGACGTCGAGGGCGTCGAGACCGTCTTCATGGGGCAGCCGGTGCGCGCGACCAGCTTCGCCGCCGAGGACTTCACCGCCATGCTGACCGACGCGGGCCTGGCCGTCCTCGCCGAGGAGAACGTGATGTTCGCGCCGGCGCTCCCCGAGGCCGCGCCCGAACCGCATCTGTTCGTGGGCTGCCGGCGGGAGGCGACGGCTACGGCGGGCTGACCGGTCAGTCGCCGTTACGCCGGATCCGCCACACGTTGTCGTCCCGGTGGCCCTCGATCCCGTCGGGCGAGACGCTCGGCCTGCGGACCGTCTCCCGTGTCTCGACGGCCCAACTTGCGTCGGGCAGGGCGAGTTGGGCGAGAACGCCGTCCAGCGTGGGGAACTCCGCGTCGAAGGGCGGTTCGGTCTGCCACGACGGCCAGGCGGCGTGCATCACGATCAGCAGGGTGCCGTCGGCGGCGACCGCTTCGGCGGCCCGCCGCAGCACCCCCTCCTGGTCGATTCCCACCGGGGACTGCAGATAGTGGGCGCTCACCAGGTCGAAGCCTCCCTGCGGAAAGGTCTCGCCCAGTTCATGCCGCTCCCAGACGATCCTGTCGCCGACGCCGGCCTCGACAGCGTGCTCGGCGGCCCGTTCGAGCGCGGTGACGGAGATGTCGATCCCGGTGACACGCCAGCCGCGCGACGCCAGCCACACCGCGTCCCCGCCCTCACCGCACCCCAGGTCGAGGGCACTTCCCGGGCGGAGGTCCGCCACCTCACGCACGAGCAGCTCGTTCGGGCGCCCGCTCCACACTCGGGTGCTGTCCCGGTAGCGGGCCTCCCAGAAAGCGGCGGGCCGGGTGACGGGGGTGTCGGTCATGGCGTCTCCTCACGGGATACGGGCTCGTGAAGTGGGCGGGCCCGCGAAGGAAGCCTCCGCCGACACAGGACGTGACCCAAGCGAAATTGCCGGTTTCGCAAATCACCAGCAGCGTCGGCACCTCCCCGCCGAACAATCCCGCGCATTGGCATGGACCTGATAGACCTGCGTGGCTAAGCTCTGCTCAACCCTGGTGAGAGCGCTCTCAGTTTGCGGTTGTTCCACCCCACCTAGTTGGAACGACGAAGGGCAACTTCCATGAGACGCACCAGACTCATGCACGCCGGCCTGGCCGCCCTGTTCATGCTCGGCAGCTGGGCAGCCGCCGGAACCCTGCCGGCCTCCGCAAGCGACTCCCCCGACGCACCGCCGGCCTCCGCGGGACTGCTTCAGGCGATGCAGCGGGACTTCGGACTGACGAAGGACGAGGCCGAAGCACGACTGGCGGCCGAGCGTGCCGCCGGTGACATCGCCCCCGCGGCACGCCGGGCGGCCGGCGCCGCGTACGGCGGTTCGTGGTTCGACGCCAAGAGCGGTCGGCTCACCGTGGCCGTCACGTCCGAGGCCTCCGCCACGACCGTACGGGCCGTCAAGGCGGCCGGCGCCACCGTACGCAGTGTCGAGCACAGCGCGCGGCAGCTCGACGCGGCGAAGGCACGTGTCGACCGGCTGTCCGCACCCTTGGGCGTGAGTAGTTGGCATGTCGATCCGACCGCCAACACCGTCGTGGTGAACGTGGTCGAGGACGAGCGCGCTGACAACGATGTCCAGCGCTTCGTCTCCCGGGCCCGCGAGGCCGGCCCGGTCACCGTACGGACCGTCCCGGCCGCGCCACAGACCTTCGCGGCGGGCACCGTCGGCGGCGACCCCTACTACACCGGCAACGTCCGGTGCTCCATCGGCTTCTCGGTGCACGGCGGCTTCGTCACGGCCGGGCACTGCAGCGGCGCAGGCGCCGGAGTGAACGGCTGGGACGGCTCGTACATCGGCAACTTCCAGGGCTCCTCGTTCCCGGACAACGACTACGCCTGGGTCAACGTCGGCAGCGGCTGGTGGACGGTACCGGTGGTCCTCGGCTGGGGCACGGTCCCGGACCAGTTGGTGCGCGGCTCGTCCGTTGCGCCCGTTGGCAGCTCCATCTGCCGCTCCGGCTCCACCACGCACTGGCACTGCGGCACCGTGCTGGCCATGAACGAGACCGTCAACTACAGCCAGGGCGCCGTGCACCAGATGACCAAGACCAGCGTCTGCGCCGAACCCGGCGACTCCGGCGGCTCGTTCATCAGCGGTGACCAGGCACAGGGGGTCACCTCGGGAGGCTGGGGCAACTGCTCCGGCGGCGGCGAGACCTGGTTCCAGCCCATCAACGAGATCCTGGGCCGCTACGGGCTGACCCTGCACACAGCCTGACCCCGCACGACGACACAAGGCTCCGCCGGGACGCCCCGGCGGAGCCTCCCCCCTCCCTGACAATTGTCAGGTGCCGCGGGTGCGCTGACGGCCCCTAAGGTCGCGGACGAGGGCGATGACCAGCCATGGAGCGGGTCACCGCCCGGCCGTACAGCCACGAAACCGCGACACATGAAAGGGGGCACATGCGCCGCCGTTCGCTCAGGACGCTGCTCATTTCCGGAGGTGCCGCCGCACTGCTGGCACTGACCACGCCGTTCACCGCTCAGGCCGCGCCGCATTCGGGCGGCAACTACGGGGCCTACGCCCGCGAGGGCCAGTACCCCACCGTCTCCGGCTGCTCGGGCACGTTCCGTCAGGTCGGCGCCACCCAGCACGCAGAGGGCATGGCGCTGAAGTACTTCTACTCCGACGGCTGCGGTTCCTTCGCCCGGATCGAGAACTCCCGGGCCAACTGCGCGGCCGTGCTGGAGCGTTCCGACTCCGGAGCCGCGCGCCCCGACGGGTGGGTCTCCGAGACCGTCGACTCGGGCATCGACTACGCCTTCACGAAGATCGGCAACAACCTCGCCGGCCGGGTCTCGCACGCGATGCTCGTCTGCGACGGCCATGTCCTGGCCCAGACGGGCTGGTACTGAGCCACCCGCACCGCCCATCACAGCCACACAGCCACGCCCAAGCACAGGGGGAACAGCACCATGACCACGCGCATCGTCACCAGGGCCGCACTCGTCGGCGCCGGGGCACTCGCCCTGCTCGGCCCGCTCACCGCCACGACCGCCGTCGCGGCTTCCGACGCGGACCGGGGCAGCGGCAGCGACCGTGTACTGGCGGCGCCGTACGCCGTCGTCCCGTACGAGACCGTCAACGTCCGCCAGGGCCCGGCAAGTTCGACCGCCGAGGTCGGCAGTGTCGCGGCGAACCAGCCGCGCGGCGCCTACTGCTGGACGCGCGGCGAGACCATCAGCGACCACGGCTACACCAACGACGTCTGGGTGAAGCTCGTGGAGGGCTATGTCAGCGCCGTCTACCTCAAGGGCAACGAGTACGGCGACCTGCCCGCCTCCGCGACCTGCTGACCCGCGCCGAAGGAGGCATACGCCATGCGCAAGAGGATCGGACTGCTTGCCGCCGCCGGGGCCCTCGCCCTGGTCGGCGCCACGGCCCCGACGGCCGCCGCCGACGGACACGGACAGGGCTACTACGGCGTCTGGGCAAGCAACGTCAACGTCCGTGAGGTCTACCCCGACGCCTGCTGGGACCACCCGTCCACGACCAACTGCCCGTCCGTACTGGGGCAGGTCAGCGCACCGACCGAGGTCTTCGTGCGCTGCCAGTTCCCCGGTCAGACGATCGGCGGGAACCCGTACTGGGTCGTCGTCGAGGTGCCCGGCTGGACCCACTACGGGGTGATGCCCAGCTACTACATCGACAACGCCAGCAACTGGATCGACGGGGTACCCACGGACTGCGTCTGGGCCGGCGGCTGACCGCCGCGCCGCACCCGTCACCACACCACACCGCACACCACAACCGGGGGACACACCCATGAAGAAGCTCATCCGCCGCTCCGCCACCGCCCTCGCCGTGGCCACGCTCGCCGCCGGGGCTCTCGCCGGCACGGCCCAGGCCGCTCCGACCGCGGCGAACGACGGCGACCCGACGCTCACCGACGTCTACATCTGGGCGACCGACGTCAGCCTGCGCGAGGACACGAACACCTCGTCCAACGTGCTCGCTGTCCGCTCGCAGTACTGGCTGGACGCTGTGTGCCAGAAGCAGGGCCAGACCGTCAGCGACCCCGCAGTGGGGACGAACAACTGGTGGACCGCGGTCCAGGAGTTCGCCGGCAGCGACATCGCCTGGGTCAACAACCTGTACCTCCAGGGCGGCGAGAAGATCGAAGGCGTTCCCGACTGCTGACACCAGCCGGTCGGGCGCTACGGCATGAGGGGCGAGCCAGGTCACCGGCTCGCCCCTCGGTCTGCCATGCGCAGCCCTCGATATGCCCAAGGGGGATTCATCATCCGATCATGAATCGGTCACGCCCGACCATGATTGGGCAACGAAAGACACCGGATTCGAACCCGCACATACGTTCTGCTCCGTGAACTCTCATGTCACTTCCCACACTTCAGTCGGCTTCGAGCCGACTCCCGCACCACCCGCCCGGCGTGCACTCCTGCGGGCCGGACTGACCGGGGCCGCTGTCCTCGGCGCCGTGTCCGCCGGGGTCTCCACCGCCTCCGCGGCCACACCCACCGCCACCACCCGGCCTCGTCCCACCACGCCCGCAGAAGCCCTGCGTGCGCTCGCCGCCGGAAACCGGCGCTGGCGCACCTTCCGTGAACAGCACCCGGACGAGACGGCCGCGGTGCGGACGGAGCTGACGTCCGGTCAGCATCCCTTCGCGCTCATACTCGGCTGCATCGACTCCCGAGTTCCCCCGGAGCTGGTCTTCGACCAGGGCCTGGGCGACCTGATGACCGTGCGGTCGGGCGGTGAGGTGCTGGACGAGGCGGTGCTCGGCAGCGTCGCTTACGGCGTGCTCGAACTCGGCATACCGCTCGTCATGGTGCTCGGTCACCAGTCGTGCGGCGCCGTGCGGGCCGCCGTCGAGTCGGACGAGTCCGGTGCGCAACTGCCGGCCCACATCCAGTACCTGGCCGACCAGATCAAGCCGGCCATCGACCGCAGTGTGGAGGGCGACGCCCGCGTCGACGCCACGATCGACGCCAACGTACGGCTCATACACTCGCGGCTCGCCGCCGAGCCCGACCTCGCGGCCAAGGTCGCCGGCGGCCAACTGGCCATCGTGGGCGCCCGCTACGAGCTGAACACGCAGCTCGTCCACAGCATCGTCTGACGGTCCGGAGGGGCGCGTGACCCGCGCCCCTCCTCTCTCAGCTCATCAGCCCGGCGGCGACCGTCGCGCCCAGTTCCCAGCACGCGTCGGTGTCGGCCTTGTCCGGCGTGCCGGTCACGGTCACCGCCTCCGCCGTACGCCGCCAGCCCAGGCCCGTCGTGATCGACTCGATCCCGCGGACGGCTCCGGTGACATCGCTTCCACCGTGTACGTAGTAGCCGAACGGCCTGCCCCGTGTCTCGTCCAGGCAGGGGTAGTACACCTGGTCGAAGAAGTGCTTCAGCGCGCCGGACATGTAGCCGAGGTTCGCGGGAGTGCCGAGCAGGTATCCGTCCGCGGCGAGCACGTCGGATGCCGTGGCGGACAGCGCCGCCCGTCGTTCGACCCGGACGCCCTCGATCTCCGGCGCCGTCGCCCCGGAGACGACGGCTTCGAACAGCGCCTGGCAGTTCGGCGACGGCGTGTGATGCACGATCAGCAAAGTGGCCACACAGCGAACCCTGCCGTCCCGGCCGCGTCGGTCGCAAGCCGCACCGCGGGCGACACGCCTCAGGGCACCGGGCCCACCCCACCCTTGAGGCGTTCCAGGTCGGAGGGGCGGACCTGGATCACCAACAGGGCGATCACCGCGGCGATACCGGTGAAGATCGCCGCCACGATGAAGGCGGCGGAGACTCCGGAGGCGAGGATCTCGTCGGCCCACGGGGCAGGGAGTTGACCGGTGCGTTCGAAGCGCAGCCGCTCGGCGGGGGTCGCCTGGGCGAGGAAGTCCGGGATCTGTTTGTCCGCCTCGTTGTTGCTGGCCGTGCCGAACATGGTGACCAGGATGGACAGTCCGAGGGAACCGCCCACCTGTTGGGTGGCGTTGAGGAGGCCGGAGGCGGCGCCGGTCTCGTGGGTGGGCACGTTGGACAGGGCCATCAGGGTCAGGGACACGAACTCCATGCCCATGCCCAGGCTGAAGACGAGGATCGGGCCCAGGACGCTGCCCGCGTAGGTGGAGTGGACGTCGGTCAGAGTCAGCCAGCCAAGGCCCACGGCGGCCAGGATCGCTCCCGTCACCATGAACGGCTTCGGCCCGTATTTCGGCAGGAGTTGGGAGGCCAGGCCCGCACCCACGGCGATGACCGCGCTCACCGGCAGGAAGGCCAGGCCGGTCAGGAGCGGGCTGAAGTCCAGCACGTTCTGGACGAAGAGGGTGAGGAAGAAGAACATGCCGAAGATCGCGGCGGCAAGGCTCAGCATCATCCCGTAGGTGCCCGCCCGGTTGCGGTCGGCGAACATGTGCAGGGGCGTGATGGGCTGCTTGGAGCGGCGTTCGACGAGGATGAACAGCACCAGGATCACCACGGCCGCGCCGAACGAGGCCAGGGTGAGCGGGTCCCGCCAGCCGTCCTGGGCAGCCCGGATGAACCCGTACACCAGCAGGACCATGCCGACGGTCGAAGTGAGTGCGCCGGTCAGGTCGAAGTGGCCCGGGTGGCGCTCGGACTCCCGGATCCAGCGCGGGGTGGCCAGCACGATGAGCAGCGCGATCGGCACATTGACGAACAGCACCCAGCGCCAGTTGAGCCACTCCACCAGCATGCCGCCGGCCAGCAGCCCGATCGCGCCGCCGCCCGCGGAGACCGCGGCGAAGACACCGAACGCCCGGTTGCGCTCGGGGCCTTCGCGGAACGTCGTACTGATCAGGGCGAGGGAGGTCGGGGACGCGATGGCGCCGCCGACGCCCTGGAGGGCGCGGGCCGCGAGGAGTTGGCCGGAGTTCTGCGACAGTCCGCCCAGCAGCGAGGCGAGAGCGAACAGCAGCACGCCGAAGATGAACACGCGCCGTCTGCCGAGGATGTCACCGGCCCGCCCACCGAGCAGCAGCAGTCCGCCGAAGGTCAGCGTGTAGGCGTTGACCACCCAGGACAGGCTGGTGGTGGAGAAGTCGAGCTCGCGCTGGATCTCCGGAAGCGCGATGTTCACGATGGTGATGTCGAGCACCACCATCAACTGGCAGGAGGCGATGACCAGAAGCGCCATCGCGCTGCCCCGGCCACCGCCCTCTTGCTCTTGCCGGGTGGTGGCCCGCGCTTGGGGTGCTGGCTGCGGGCTCGTCATGGAGGTTCGCCGTACGGCGGGTCAGGGGCCGGTTCCGGCCACCATTCGACCGTACGCCGCCGCCCGGCGGACTACCACTCGAATCACCTGATCATCAGGGCCGGTGTCGCAGACGAGCCGCGAGGGCCGCCACGTCGTCGTCCGCCGCCTCGGCGCCCAGGCGGTGGAGGACCTCGTCGAGGAGGTGGGAGACGTCGAGGTCGGGATGCACGTGGATGTGGGCCAGCCGGGCGAGGGAGGCGTCGATGTCCTCGTCCCGGCGTTCGACGAGACCGTCGGTGAACATCAGCAGGGTGTCCTCGGTGCTGAGCGGCACGGTGGCCGAGTGGTAGTCGGAGAGGCCGGTGCCGAGGGGCGGGCCGACGGGCAGATCGATCAGCTCGCCGGTGCCGTCCCGGTGGAAGACGGCGGGCGGCAGATGGCCCGCGCTGGAGAAGGCCGCGGTCCCGCGCGCGGGGTCCAGGAGGGCGAGCAGACAGGTCGCGGGACGGCGGTGGCTGTCCTCCGACATCGAGGTGTCCATCTGACGCAGGATCCGATGGGGTGGCAGGTCGGTGGAGGCGACGTAGCGCAGCATCGAACGGTAGGCGTTCATGTCGACGGCGGCGTCCAGGCCGTGGCCCATGACGTCGCCGATGACCAGGAGGGTACGGCCGTAGTGCAGACGGACGGTCTCGTACCAGTCGCCGCCGACGAGGGCGCCGCTGCCGAGGGGGAGGTAGCGGGTGGCCATGTCCAGGTTGGGGTGCGGCTGACTGGGCGCGAGGAGCAGCACCTCCTGGAGGTTGAGGACCGTCTTCTGGGCCGCGTGATGTTCGGCGGCGTGGTGCAGGTGGGCGGCGGCCAGACGGGCGGCGTAGTGGGCCACGGCCGCTTCGTCGTCGGTGAAGACCCGGTCGGTGCGGACGGCGAGGACCACTCCGAAGACGCGGTCCCAGGCCAGGAGCGGAACGGAGAGCGCGGCCAGCCGGTTGCCGCCTGCCCGGGTGAACGACGCGGTGAGGGGGCGGCCCTCGTCCAGGGCGCGGACCAGGACGTCGCCGCGCGGTGTCCTGCGCAGGTCGTCCAGCAGGTCGCGGCGGCCCGCTGCCGCCACGGGACGCAGGGAGCCCGGTGGGGCGTCGGGCTCCCGGTCCTGCGGAAAGAGGTCGACGGCCGCGGCGTCGCAGAGCACCTCGGCGAGGAAGGCGGCGAGTTCGGCGCCCGTCTTGCGTTCGTCGAGAGTCGTGCCGATGGCGGCCACGGCCCGTTCCGCAAGGGCGAAGCGGTCGGCCGAGGCCGTTGCGGGTCGGGCAGCCCGGTCGTCTTCCACCACATCCCTTTCCTCCGTATTCACTCCAGTATCGGGGGATGTGTTCCGACGGTGATGCCGCACCGCGCGCCGACCGGCACACGAACCGTTTCCGGCCCAGGGGTCCGGTTCCCGTCGCCCAGGTGCGGACCGGGCGCGTCGTGGCGCATTCTTGCTGTGTCGCCCGAGTGGCGG
>NZ_JAFFSX010000036.1 GCF_017948485.1 Streptomyces sp. GESEQ-35
GGGAGGCGGGCCTGCGCCCTCCCGGGGGGGGGGGGGGGGAGGGCGGGGGGGGGGGGGGGGGGGACGGCGGGGGCGGGCTGCTGGGGGGCGGCCGACGGCGGCTGCTGGGGGCCGGGCAGAGGCGCGGGAGCGGCGGGGGGGGGGGGCGCCCGCCGCACGGGCGGCCGCCGCCTTTCCGGCACCGAAACCGGGGGCTCCCGGGGCGGCGGCAGGACCACCGGCCGCGGCCGCACCGCCCGCGGTCGATCCGGCCGTGCTCCCGCTCTGCGCCCCCGCTCCCCTGGTCTGCTGGGGTGTGCGCGGGGAGAGCGCGCGGAATTTCATCGTGCCCTCGTTGGTGCCCTCGTCACTGCCGGAGTCGGCGGACGCGGCCGCCCGGCCCGGCCCGGCCGTCGGCCGGCGGAAGAGGAACGTGTTGCCCGAGTCGACGTCGTCCGACTCCGCGGGCGGGATGGACGCCGTACCGTCCGTGCGGGCGGACTGGCCGTCCGGCTGGGCCGGCAGCTCGGCGGACGCCCTCGGGTCGGCGCCCTGCGCGGCCCCCCAGGAGACGCGGTGGTCCTGGTCGCCGCCGAAGCCGGACTGCCGGGAGCGGTCGGCGCCCCACGCGGACGCGGGCTCGGGCCGGCTGCCGTGCTGGGCCTCGGCCGGGCTGGGGCCGCCTGCCGAACCCGGCGTGTTCGCCGGGTCCTCGTCGAAGAAGTGCGGGCCCGTCTCCTCGACCTGCACCGGAGCCGGGCCGGCGCCGGGCGGCGGGGCGAGCGGCTCGCCGTCCGTCGGGGCCGGGCGGCTGGTGCCCGGTACCCAGGCAGCACCGTTCCAGTACCGGACATATCCGGGAATGGAGGGGTCCGGGTAATAGCCCTCGCGGGGCCTGTCGTCACCTGGGGCCGGGGTTGGGGCGCTCATGTCCGTCGTCCCGTATCTGCTCGGGGGTCGAATAGGGGCCTCCACATCTATCAGACCGGCGCGACAACCACCGCCGGTCCCGTAGGACCCACCCCTTTCCGGGCAACCTCGTACACGTACTTCACACGTCCCGGAGGCAAGTAGCTCCGGGGGCGAAAAAACTTGTGCGAACCCGCGTAATGGTTCCGGCCTCTCCGCTCTCTCCACTCGTACGGGCCCACGCCAGGGCCCACGAGAGCGACACCAGAGAGGAAACGCGCCATATGTACAGCGTGGTAGAGCGGGAGCTCGAACTGAAGCTGATCCTGTCGCCGGAGCGGAGCATCCCGGTCCCGGCCCGGCTCAGCTTCCGCAGCGACGACCCGTACGCCGTCCACATCTCCTTCCACATCAACTCCGATTCCCCGGTGCACTGGACCTTCGCCCGCAGCCTGCTGGTCGAGGGCGTGTTCCGGCCCTGCGGGCAGGGGGACGTGCGGGTGTGGCCGACCAAGGCCGAGGGCCGCAGCGTCGTCCTGATGGCGCTGAGTTCACCCGACGGAGACGCCCTGCTCCAGGCCCCGGCGGCCCAGGTGTCGGCCTGGCTGGAGCGCACGCTGCGGGTGGTGCCCCCGGGGACTGAGGGCGGGCAGCTGGGGATCGACGACGCGCTCGACCAGCTGCTCGCCCAGTGAGATCAGAACAACTTGCCCGGGTTCAGGATGCCCAGCGGGTCGAAGACGGCCTTCACACCCCGCTGCATCTCCACCCCCACCGGGCCGATCTCGCGCGCCAGCCACTCCTTCTTCAGGACGCCCACGCCGTGTTCGCCGGTGATCGTGCCGCCGAGTTCCAGGCCGAGCGCCATGATCTCGTCGAAGGACTCGCGGGCGCGCCGGGACTCGTCGGGGTCCTGGGCGTCGAAGCAGACCGTCGGGTGGGTGTTGCCGTCACCGGCGTGGGCGACGACCCCGATGGTGAGCTGGTACTTCTCGGCGATCCGCTCGGTGCCTTCGAGCATGTCGCCGAGCCGCGACCGGGGCACGCACACGTCGTCGATCATCGTCGTGCCCTTGACCGCCTCCAGCGCGGTCAGCGACAACCGCCGTGCCTGGAGCAGCAGTTCGGACTCGGCCGCGTCGTCCGCCGGTACGACCTGGGTGGCGCCGGCCGCCTCGCACAGCGCGCCGACGGCGGCGAGGTCGGCGGCGGGGTCCGAGGTGTCGAAGGCCGCCAGCAGCAGCGCCTCCGTCGACTCGGGCAGTCCCATGTGCGCCATGTCGTTGACGGCCTTCACCGTCGTACGGTCCATCAGTTCGAGGAGGGACGGCACGTGTCCGCCCGCCATGATCCGGCACACCGCGTCGCACGCGGCGGCCCCGGACGCGAACTCGGCGGCCAGCACCAGCTGCTGCGGCGGCTGCGGCTTCAGCGCCAGAGTCGCGCGTACGACGATGCCGAGTGAGCCCTCCGACCCCACGAACAGGCGGGTCATGTCGTACCCGGCGACGCCCTTCGCCGTACGGCGGCCGGTGGTCATGAGCCGCCCGTCGGCCAGGACGACGTCCAGGCCGAGGACGTACTCGGCGGTGACCCCGTACTTCACACAGCACAGGCCGCCCGACGCCGTGCCGATGTTGCCGCCGATCGTGCACATCTCCCAGCTGGAGGGGTCGGGCGGGTAGTACAGACCGTGTTCGCCCACCGCGCGGGACAGGGCGGCGTTGATGACGCCGGGTTCGACGACGGCGATGCGGTCGACCGGGTTGATCTCGAGGATCCGGTCCATCTTGGTGAGGGACAGCGCGATGCAGCCGTCGGAGGCGTTCGCCGCGCCCGACAGGCCGGTGCGGGCGCCCTGCGGGACGACCGGGACGCGCAGTTCGGTGGCGATGCGCATGACGTGCTGCACCTCTTCGACCGTGCGCGGCAGTACGACCACTGCGGGGGCGCCGGCCGGACAGAAGCTGGCCATGTCGTTGGCGTAGGAGGCCGTGACGTCGGGGTCGGTGAGGACGGCCTCGGCGGGCAGGCCGCTGAGCAGACGGTCGACGAGGTTGCCGGTCGCTGCGGTGTCTTCATCACGAGGCGCTTCGATACGGCTCATGATCACAGCGTCGCACTCACGGCCATCGGTGTGAACCCCGTCCGCACACCGCTTCGGGTACGGGAATGTGGTCGTCGTATCGACGCACAGTGATCGCCATGGAGAACCACGAGGAAGCGCCGGACAAGGTGCGTAGGCCTGTTGCCCGGAGGGTGCTGATCGCGGCGGTCGCCGGGGCTGCCGTACTCGGCGGACTGCTGGTGCTGCTGCCCTGGGAACGGCCGGACTCGCGGGCGTCCGTCGCGGCGCCGGGGGCGCAGGCGCTGGCGGCGGTCGGGGCCGGGGTGCCGGCCGCGCTGCCCGACCTCGCGGCGCTGATCGGCGAGCGCGAGGCCAGGGTGCGTGCTCATCCCCAGGACGCGCGGTCATGGGCGGTGCTCGGGACGGCGTACGTCGAACAGGGACGGCGGGTCGCGGAGCCGTCGTACTATCCGCGGGCCGAGCAGGCGCTGCGCACGGCGCTGCGCACGCGGGTGAAGGGGACCGTGGCGCGAGCGGAGGCGCTGACCGGGATGGCGGTGCTGGCGAACGCTCGGCGCGACTTCCGGACGGCGCGGAAGTGGGGGCAGGACGCGCTGAAGCTGGACGCGAAGCGCTGGACGACGTATCCGGTGCTCATCGACGCGTACACCGGGCTGGGTGACCACAAGGCCGCCAAGCGGGCCCTGGACCGGCTGCTGGAGCTGCACTCCGGTCCCGCCGTGCTCGCGCGGGCCGCGGCCGTCTACCGCGACCACGGCTGGCGCGAGGACGCGGCGGCCTCGCTCACCGACGCGGCGGCCGGCGCCGAGGCACCCGCCGAGAAGGCCGCGTATCTGGAGCGGACCGGGCAGCTGGCCTTCGAGCGCGGGGATCTGGAGGTCGCGCTGCGGCACTTCCAGGAGGCGGTCCGTATCGACCCCGACCAGCGGGGAGCGCAGGCCGGGCAGGGGCGGGCGCTGGCGGGGCTGGGGCGGACGTCGGAGGCCCTGAACGCGTACCGGGTGGCGCTCGCCAAGCAGCCGTTGCCTCAGTACGCCCTGGAACTGGGCGAGTTGTACGAGTCGCTGGGGCTCGACCAGGCCGCGCGCGTGCAGTACGACCTGCTGCGGGAGCGGGTACGCGGCGCCGCGGCGGGCGGGGCCGACGAGGAGCTGATCCTCGGGCAGTTCGAGGCCGACCACGGGGATCCGGAGGCGGCGGTACGGCGACTGCGTGCCGAGTGGCAGCGCCAGCCGGGGATCGCCGTGGCCGACGCGCTGGGGTGGGCGCTGCACCGGGCCGGGCACAACGAGGAGGCGCTGAAGTTCGCGGTACGGGCGACGGACAAGGAACACGGGGGTGGGGTCCGCAGCGCGCTGTACGTGTATCACCGGGGCATGATCGAGGGCGAGTCGGAGCTGTACGGGCCCGCCCGGCGGCACCTTCAGGAGGCGCTGCGGATCAACCCGTACTTCTCGCCGTGGGGGGCTCCCTCGGCACGGGAGGCGTTGCGGGGGCTCGGCGACCCGCCCGCCGACGAGCCCCCGCCTGCCTAGTTCTCCTGGTTACAGGTTGCCCCGCTGCTCCTGTTCCCTCTCGATCGCCTCGAAGAGGGCCTTGAAGTTGCCCTTGCCGAAGCCCATCGAGCCGTGGCGCTCGATGATCTCGAAGAAGACGGTCGGGCGGTCCTGGACCGGCTTGGTGAAGATCTGGAGCAGGTAGCCGTCCTCGTCGCGGTCGGCGAGGATCTTCAGTTCGCGCAGGGTCTCGACGGGGACGCGGGTGTCGCCGACCCACTCGCCGAGGGTGTCGTAGTACGAGTCGGGGGTGTCGAGGAACCGCACGCCGGCCGCCCGCATCGTCCGTACCGTCTGGACGATGTCGTTGGTGTTGAGCGCGATGTGCTGGACGCCCGCGCCGCCGTAGAACTCCAGGTACTCGTCGATCTGGGACTTCTTCTTGGCGATGGCGGGCTCGTTGATCGGGAACTTGACCTTGCGCGTCCCGTCCGCGACGACCTTCGACATCAGCGCGCTGTACTCGGTGGCGATGTCGTCGCCCACGAACTCCTTCATGTTCGTGAAGCCCATGACCTTGTTGTAGAAGGCCACCCACTCGTTCATGTGGCCGAGCTCGACGTTGCCGACGCAGTGGTCGATGGCCTGGAAGGTGCGCTGGGCGGGCGGTTCGACGAGGGGGGCGGCGGGGGTGAAGCCGGGGAGGTACGGGCCGTCGTAGCCCGACCGGTCGACCAGGGTGTGCCGGGTCTGGCCGTAGGTGGCGATCGTGGCGAGTACGACCGTGCCGTGCTCGTCCTTCAGCTCGTACGGCTCGGCGATCGAACGCGCGCCGTGCTCGACGGCGTACGCGTGGGCCTTGCGGGCGTCCGGGACCTCGATGGCGAGGTCGATGACGCCGTCGCCGTGCTCGGCCACATGCTCGGCGAGGAAGTGGCCCCAGGTGGAGGCGGGTTTGATCACCGAGGTGAGGACGAAGCGGGCGGAGCCGTTGGTGAGCACGTACGAGGCGGTCTCGCGGCTGCCGGTCTCCGGTCCGGAGTAGGCGACGAGCTGCATGCCGAAGGCGGTGGAGTAGTAGTGCGCCGCCTGTTTGGCGTTGCCCACGGCGAAGACGACCGCGTCCATTCCCTTGACCGGGAAGGGGTCGGCCTGCCGGGCGGTGTCGGGAGTGTGGTCTGTGTTCGCAGAAGATACGGCCATAGCGGAAGCCTCGCGCTGCCCTGCAAGGTGCGCAATAGTTTGCGTATTCGCTGGGCAATACGACCAGTGCAGTGCCCGTTTCTGCGGGCCTCCTGTACAGGATGACCACCCGGGAGGGGCCGTATGGGGATCGATCACCTGGACGGGCGCATCATCGTGCTGCTCGCGCGGGAGCCGCGGATCGGGGTGCTGGAGATGTCCCGCCGGCTGGGGGTCGCCCGGGGGACGGTGCAGGCGCGGCTCGACCGGCTTCAGTCGAATGGCGTCATCCGGGGGTTCGGCCCCCAGGTGGATTCCGCGGCGCTCGGGTATCCGGTCACGGCGTTCGCGACGCTACAGATCCGGCAGGGGCAAGGGCCGGACGTACGGGCGCACTTGGCGACCGTGCCGGAGGTGCTGGAGCTGCACACGACCACCGGCACCGGGGACATGCTGTGCCGGCTCGTGGCCCGGTCCAACGCCGATCTTCAGCGGGTGATCGACCTGGTTGTCGGTTTTGATGGCATCGTCCGGGCCTCCACCGCGATCGTCATGGAGAACCCCGTTCCGCTGCGGATCATCCCGCTGGTGGAGCAGGCGGCGCTTCACGAGTGACCGAGCGGTCGCAGGGGCCCGGTCGGACGGGAGTGACCGAGCCTCTGGGGTGACGCGTGAACTTCTGGGAGTACCTGGGCAACCGGCATCAGCAGTTGCTCGCGGACGCCTATCAACACGCGAGTGCCGTCTTCCAGTGCATGGTCGTGGCGACCCTGCTCGGCGTTCTGATCGGCATCGTGACCTATCGGAGCGAATGGGCCGGAAGTCTCGCCACCACGACCACCTCGACCATTCTGACCATCCCGTCGCTCGCCATGATCGGTCTGCTCATCCCGATCGTCGGTCTTGGCGTGCCGCCCACGGTGATCGCGCTGACCCTGTACGGGCTGCTGCCGATCGTGCGCAACTCGATCGTGGGGCTGCGCGGGGTCGATCCGACGCTGGTGGACGCGGCCACGGGCATCGGGATGTCCCGGGTGATGCGGCTGGTGCGGATCGAGCTGCCGCTGGCCTGGCCGCCGATCCTGACCGGCATCCGGGTCTCGACGCAGATGCTGATGGGCATCGCGGCGATCGCCGCCTACGCCTCCGGACCCGGCCTCGGCAACGTGATCTTCCGCGGCCTCGCCTCGCTGGGCAGCAAGAACGCGCTCAACCAGGTGCTCGCGGGCACGCTCGGGATCATCATCCTGGCGCTGCTGTTCGACGCCGCGTACGTCCTGATCGGACGGCTGACCATTCCCAGGGGGATCCGTGCCTGAGACAGCGACCTCCGGTGCCTCCATCGAGCTGGAGAACCTCACCAAACGGTATGCGGGGACCCCACAGCCGGCCGTCGAGAACGTCAACATGGAGATCCAGGCGGGCGAGATCGTCATCTTCGTCGGCCCTTCGGGGTGCGGGAAGTCCACGACGCTCAAAATGATCAACCGGCTGATCGAACCGACCGGCGGCCGTATCCGCATCAACGGCGAGGACGTCACCGACATGGACCCGGTGAAGCTGCGCCGCAACGTCGGGTACGCGATCCAGGCGTCCGGTCTCTTCCCGCACATGACGGTCGCCCAGAATATCTCGCTGGTGCCGAAGATGATCGGCTGGCCGAAGGCGCGGATCAGATCGCGGGTGGAGGAGATGCTGGACCTCGTCGGGCTCGACCCGGGCGAGTTCCACGGCCGCTATCCGCGCCAGCTGTCCGGCGGTCAGCAGCAACGCGTGGGCGTGGCACGGGCGCTGGCCGCCGATCCGCCCGTACTCCTGATGGACGAGCCGTTCGGTGCGGTCGACCCGATCACCCGCGATCACCTCCAGGACGAGCTGATCAGGCTCCAGCACGAGCTGCACAAGACGATCGTCTTCGTCACCCATGACTTCGACGAGGCGATCAAGCTGGGTGATCGCATCGCCGTATTGCGCGAACGGTCCCACATCGCTCAGTTCGACACCCCGGAGGCGATCCTCACCAACCCGGCCGACGACTTCGTCTCCGGGTTCGTCGGGGCCGGGGCGGCGCTGAAGCGGCTCAACCTCACCCGCGTCCGGGATGTGGAGATCACCGACTATCCGACGGTCACCGTCGACGACCCGCTCCAGCAGATCTTCAACAAGCTCCGCGCCAGCGGCACGAACGAGATCCTGCTGCTCGACAAGCACCGACGGCCGTACAAGTGGCTCCGGCGCGGCGACATGATGCGCGCCAAGGGCTCGCTGGCCCGCGCGGGCACGCTCGTGCACGACACGGTGACCCGGGACGCGACCCTCCGCGACGCGCTGGAGGCGGTCCTCACCGACAACGCGGGGCGGGTCGCGGTGACCGGGCGGCGCGGTGAGTACACGGGCGTGGTCGACATGGAGACGCTGATGAACTCCGTGCACGAGCTGCTGGAGGCCGACCGGCTCGACGCCATGGAGCACCAGCACGAACTGGAGGAGCTGCGGGCCCAGCAGACCCATGCCGAGCAGGAGGGCGTCGGAGGGGAGAAGGCGTGAGGGGAGAAGGCGGGGCCACCTCCGCCGGCCGGCGTCCCGAGGGCGAGCACGAGGTCAAGGGGCATGTCTTCCGGGACGAGGGCGAGGTGCCGGGCGACCAGGAACCGCCGCCGCCCGCACCGGCGGTGGCGAAGCGCCGGATCGGCTGGCAGAAGCTCACCTTCCTGCCGGCCGTCCTCGTCGCCGTACTGCTGGCCACCTGGCTGTGGTTCGAGCAGGCCGACCTGGACCCCATCGCCGAGAACGCGCTGTCGGACGGCGTGGTGTCCAAACTGCTCTGGGAGCACATCCAACTCACCGCGATCTCCACCTTCTTCGTGCTGATCATCGCGATCCCGCTGGGCATCCTGCTGACCCGCAAGACCTTCCGGAAGGCGACCCCGGTGGCGATGGCGTTCGCCAACATGGGCCAGGCGACACCCGCGATCGGCCTGCTCGCCCTGCTGGTGATCTGGCTGGGCATCGGCCGGAGAGCCGCCCTGATCGGCATGATCATCTACGCCGTCCTGCCGGTGCTGTCGAACACGATCGCCGGCCTGAAGGCCAACGACCCGACCCTGCTGGAGGCGGCCCGCGGCATCGGCATGTCCCCGCTCGGCGTGCTCTCCCGGGTGGAGCTGCCGCTGGCGGTCCCGCTGATCCTGGCGGGCGTGCGGACGGCGCTCGTCCTCAACGTCGGTACGGCGACGCTGGCGACGTTCGGCGGGGGCGGCGGGCTGGGGGTCCTCATCACCACCGGCATCACCACCCAGCGGATGCCCGTGCTGATGCTGGGTTCGATCCTCACGGTCGCCCTCGCCCTGTTGGTCGACTGGCTGGCCTCGCTGGCCGAACTGCTGCTGCGGCCGCGGGGACTGGAGGTGGGGACATGAGGCGGAAGTGTGCGGTGCTCGCCGCTTTGGTGTTGGTGACAGGCTGCGGTCTGACCAGCGGTTCCCCGATGGTGGACGACGTCCGTCCCGGCTCGATCGGACAGGGCGAGCCGCTCAAGGGCGCCGATTTGACGGTGACGTCGAAGGAGTTCACCGAGCAGCTGATCCTCGGCGCGATCATGGGCATCGCCTTCGAGGCGGCCGGCGCCGAGGTGCTCGACCGCACCGGCATCCAGGGCTCCATCGGCGCACGCGAGGCGGTCAAGAGCGGGGACGCGGACGGGATGTACGACTACACGGGCACCGCCTGGATCACCTACCTCGGCAACAGCGAGCCCATCCCCGACCCGGAGCAGCAGTGGCGGGCGGTGCGCGACGCGGACGCGAAGAACGGGCTGACCTGGCTGCCCCCGGCGTCGTTGAACAACACCTACGCGCTCGCCATGAACCAGGCCAACTTCAAGAAGTACGGCACGAAGACCCTGTCCGACGTGGCCGCACTGTCGAAGTCCGATCCCGGCGCGGTGACGCTGTGCGTGGAGAGCGAGTTCGCCAACCGGGCGGACGGGTTGCCGGGGATGCAGAAGGCGTACGGCATGGACGTGGCCGCGGGCAACATCACGCAGATGGACACCGGGATCATCTACACCCAGGCGGCGAAGGGGAGTTGCACGTACGGGGAGGTGTTCACCACCGACGGGCGCATCAAGTCGATGAACCTGGAGGTGATGGCGGACGACAAGAAGTTCTTCCCCAACTACAACGCGGCGCCCGAGATCAATACCAAGGCGCTGAAGAAGCACCCGGCCATCGCGGAGGTCCTCGACCCGATCACCAAGCGGCTGAACAACGCGGTGGCGCAGGAGCTGAACGGCAAGGTGGATGTCGACGGGCAGGATCCGCATCAGGTGGCGTTGGACTGGCTGAAGGAGGAGGGGTTCGTGAAGGAGGGGTGAGGCGGGGGGCGGGGGGTGCGGGGCGGGGGGGGGGGGGGGGGTTTGGGGGGGGGGGGGGCTCAGCAGCTCGGTACCGAGCCCGTCCCTTTCTCCAGCGCCACCAGGGAACTGACCGCGCCCTTGAGGGTGGTCACCGGAATCAGCCGCAGCCCCTTGGGCAGCTCGGACTCGGCGTCACCGCATTCGTCCTTCGGCACGAGGAAGACGGTGGCGCCGTCCCGTCGCGCGGCCTGCGTCTTCAGGGCGACACCGCCGACGGCGCCGACCGTGCCGTCGGCGTCGATCGTCCCCGTGCCGGCGACGGTACGACCGCCGGTGAGTTCGCCGCCGCTGCCGTTGCCGTCGAGCTTGTCGATGATGCCGAGCGAGAAGAGGAGCCCGGCGCTGGGGCCGCCGACGTCGGCGAGCCTGAGCGTGACCTTGACGTTCTTGTCGCTGAGGTCGAGGTGGTTCAGCGCGGCTTCGGTCGCCGCGTCCTGGGACTCACGCATCTGCTCGGTGTTGTGCTGCTCGATCTCCTTGACGTTCTCGCCGCTCGGATAGACCGAGTCGCGCGGCATGACCGCCTTGTCCGTACGGAACCACGCATCGATCACATCGCCGAGCGAGACGTCGGTGTCCGGGTTGGTCGCCTCGATCGTCGTCATCCGCAGCTGCCCGCTCGTCTCCCGGGTCGGCACCCCGGAGATCGTGATCACCGGCGTCCCCCTGTTCTCCCCGAGCACGTCCGCCGTCAGCCCCGGCTGCGTCAGCGAAAACGGCAGCGGCGCGAACACCGCCGTCGCGATCAGACCGACAACGGGCAGAGCACAGGCGACCAGGGCCTGGGGGCGCGTGAGACGAGAGAGGAGCACGGGGTCAATCTAACGGGCGGCGTTCGGGCCGATGGCCGCGGGCAGCACGGACGGGGCCTCAACGGGGAACAGCACGCACATCGCCGTGCCGACGAGCACCACGCACGCGCCCGTGGCTGCGGGTACCACGCAGGCGGCCGTAGCTGCGGACGCCAGGCGTGCGGCAAGGCTGCCGGCGCCACGCACGCGCCCGTACTGCGGGCACCGCGCTGCGGCGGTAGCTGCGAAGGCTACCCACGCCGCCGTAGCTGCGGGCGTTCCGCGCCGCCATAGCTGCGAGCGCTGCCACGCCGCCACAGCTGCGGGCAGTCGTGCCGCCTGGGGCGGCACGGGTGGGCGCAGGCGGCACCCCGCCAGCGCCGGGCTGCGCGACCCACCCCACGCCGGCACCAACCCGCGGCACCCCTCGACGCCGGGCTGCGCAACCCACCCCCGGCCGGCACCAACCCGCGGCACCCCGCAAGCGCCGGACCGCACAACCCACGCCCCGGCCAGCCCCAACCCGCCGCACCCCGCAAGCGCCGGACCGCACAACCCACGCCCCGGCCGGCCCCAACCCGCCACACCCCGCAAGCGCCGGACCCCACAACCCACGCCCCAGCTCACGTCAGCGCAGCGCCTCCGCAACCTCCCGCGCCGCGTCCACCACCCTCGGCCCCACCCGCTCCGGCACCGCATCCGCCAGCATCACGACCCCCACACTCCCCTCGACCCCGGTCACGCCGATCAACGGCGCCGCGGCCCCACTCGCCCCCGCCTCCAACTCCCCATGCGTCAGGGTGTACCCCGGCTCCCCCACCGTCCGCTGCCGCGCGGAGAGGATCGCCTTCCCCGCGGCCCCCCGGTCCAGCGGATGCCGAAACCCCGCCCGATACGCCACGTGATAGTCGGTCCACGTCGGCTCGACGACCGCCACGGCCAACGCATCCGCCCCGTCCACCAGCGTGAGATGCGCGGTCGCCCCTATGTCCTCGGCGAGCGACCGCAGAGCGGGCAACGCCGCCTCGCGCACCAACGGATGCACCTGACGGCCCAACCGCAGCACCCCGAGCCCGACCCGGGCACGTCCGCCCAGGTCACGTCGTACGAGTGCATGCTGCTCAAGCGTGGCGAGCAACCGGTACACAACGGTCCGGTTCACGCCCAGTTTGTTGGAAAGCTCGGTGACGGTCAGCCCGTGGTCCGTATCGGCCAGCAGCTTGAGGACACGCAGTCCCCGGTCGAGCGTCTGAGAGGTCTCCGCGGTCACGACGCCCACTCCTTAGTGGTGAGGTCGACGGCCTCGCGGCGGATGCGTCACCGAGTCCCGTCAGTGACGCGCTTCAGAGGCCGCCGATCGGTCGGCGGCCCGGCCTTCCGGACCGCGTCGCTTCACGGCTGCGCTCCGCGGCGGCGCTGCCACGGGGCGTGTGCGTAGCGGGACAGTAGCGAAGGCGGTTCGCTGAGCGGAAGGCTCCGTCCAGAATCCGGTCAGCGGCCGGTACGGACCACTCCCCTTTGCCTGGATGGGTAAAGGCATTTACCCCGACATGTACGACGCCCACCACGCGCCGTGCACCACACCCGCACACAGCGCACACGCCCCAGGTCACGCGCCCCCGTGCGGATGGATCGACGGGACGGACGTCACTTCATCCGCGTGGCCCACTCCTGCACCTTGGCGATCCGCTGCCGCAGCTGCCCCACCGTCGCCTCCGCGCTCGGCGGGCCGCCGCACACGCGCCGCAGTTCGGTGTGGATGACGCCGTGCGGCTTGCCGCTCTGGTGGACGTACGCACTCACCATCGTGTTGAGCTGCTTGCGCAGCTCCATCATCTCCTTGTGACTGACCACCGGCCGCCGCTCGGCGGGCAGTTCGAGCAGGTCGGCCTCCTCGTCCGGCTTCTTGCGGCTGTGCGCGATCTGCCGGGCCTGCCGCTTCTGGAGCAGCATTTGCACCTGGTCGGGCTCCAACAGCCCAGGAATTCCGAGGTAGTCCTGCTCCTCCTCGCTCCCCGGGTGGGCCTGCATGCCGAACTCGGCGCCGTCGTACAGCACCCGGTCGAAGACGGCCTCGGACTCCAGCGCCTCGAAGGCGAACTGCTCCTGCTCGCCGGTGTCCTCGTCCTGCTGCTGCTCGGCCTCCTGGAGGAGCTTGTCCTCCTCGGCGTACGGGTCCTCCTCGCCCTCCTTCTTGGGCTTGTCGAGGGCGTGGTCGCGCTCGACCTCCATCTCGTTGGCGAAGGTGAGGAGGTCAGGGACCGTCGGCAGGAAGACGGAAGCCGTCTCCCCGCGCCGCCGGGACCGTACGAAACGGCCGACGGCCTGCGCGAAGAAGAGCGGCGTGGAGATGGTCGTGGCGTAGACCCCGACCGCGAGCCGCGGCACGTCGACGCCTTCCGACACCATCCGCACCGCGACCATCCAGCGGTCGTCACCGGCGCTGAACTCGTCGATCCGGTTGGACGCGCCGGCGTCGTCGGACAGGACGACCGTCGCCTTCGTGCCCGTGATCTCACGGATGAGCTTGGCGTACGCACGCGCCGAGTCCTGGTCGGACGCGATGACGAGCGCACCCGCGTCCGGGATCCCCTTCCGGACCTCGGTCAGCCGCTGGTCGGCGGCGCGCAGCACGCTCGGCATCCACTCGCCGCCCGCATCGAGTGCGGTACGCCAGGCCTGGCTGACGGCGTCCTTGGTCATCGGCTCGCCGAGCCGGGCGGCGATCTCGTCACCGGCCTTCGTACGCCACCGCATGTTCCCGCTGTAGGACAGGAAGATGACGGGCCGGACGACGCCGTCGGAGAGCGCGGACCCGTACCCGTACGTGTAGTCGGCGGCCGAGCGCCGGATGCCGTCGTTGCCCTCTTCGTAGGCCACGAACGGAATGGGGTTGGTGTCGGACCGGAACGGCGTACCGGTGAGCGCGAGCCGGCGCGTGGCCGGCTCGAAGGCCTCCAGGCACGCCTCGCCCCAGGACTTGGAGTCACCGGCGTGATGGATCTCGTCGAGGATGACGAGGGTCTTGCGCTGCTCGACGCGGTTGCGGTGCAGCATGGGCCGCACGCCGACACCGGCGTACGTGACCGCGACCCCCTGGTAGTCCTTGCCGAGCGGCCCGGCGCTGTACTCGGGGTCGAGCTTGATCCCGATACGCGCCGCGGCCTCCGCCCACTGCTTCTTCAGATGCTCGGTCGGCGCGACGACGGTCACCTGCTGCACGACGTGGTGATGCAGCAGCCAGGACGCCAGCGTCAGCGCGAACGTCGTCTTCCCGGCGCCGGGCGTGGCCACGGCCAGGAAGTCACGCGGCTGCTCCTGGATGTACCTCTCCATGGCCCCTTGCTGCCAGGCACGCAGCTTGCTGGCGGTACCCCAGGGGGCGCGGCCGGGGAACGCGGGTGACAGGTGATGCGACGACGAGGAGCTGGCGGCGGCGGTGGTAGTCACGGTCTCCGTTGTTCGGTCGAGCGGCTCGGCTGGGTATGACAACCGGGCCACCCTACCGGCGCCGGGTTTCCGTCAACGGGCGGACTGTGCCGGGGCACCCATGGATGGGACTGAGGTCACAGTGGCACTTGGGATCAGCGTGCGAAGCGCGGCAGCTGAGCCGCGATCTTCGGTACGTCCAATGCCCCCTGACAGACGTCGAGCACAAACGCCTCGGCCTCGTCCACGTCGAAGTCGGCGTCGAGGGGGTGCCCGTTCATGTGCAGGAAGACCCAGGTCGCGTACCAGGCGATGCGCTTGTTCCCGTCGACGAGGGCGTAGTTGCGGGCGAGCGACTCCATCAGTGCCGCGGCCTTCTGCCAGACGTCGGGATACGCGTCCTGTCCGAACACGCTGGACTGGGGGCGGGCCAATGCCGAGTCCAGGAGCCCGTAGTCACGCACCTCGTCCGCCCCGAGCCGCTTCGCAAGGTTCAGCAGCTCGGGCAGCGTGAGGTAGTGCATCAGGCGAGCCTCCGGTTCAGCTCGGCACTGGCCTTCAGCACGTGCTCGGCCGCCTCGTTGAACAGGCGCGAGTGCTCGTTTATGGCCGCGATCACGGCGTCATGCGCGAAGGCCTGCATGCTGCGCCCTTCCGATGCCGCACGCTCGCGCAGTGCGTCGAGCTCGTCGTCCGTAAATCGCAGGTTCAATCCAGCCATGCTTCGATGGTACTACGCGGTACCACTCGGTGTCAGCGCGCAGCGACTCGCAGCCGAGTCGTCACCCACGCCCCCACCAACGCCACCCCCGCCATCGGCAGGAACACCACGGCGAACGCGGCCGGATGCGAACCCGAGCCCGCCGCCCCCGTCGCCGTATGCGCCACCGTGCCGCCACCCAGCGCCGCGAAGGCCGCGCCGCCCGCCGCGAGGAGGAGGACGTTGGAGAGGCCGTCGGAGATCTGGAGGGCGGCGGAGTTGGTACCGGCCTCCTCGGGGGCGGAGAGCTTGAGGAGCAGCACGCTGGTGGAGGAGATCACCAGGCCCATGCCGAAGCAGCCCACGCCCCACGCGACGGCGACGGTCCAGGCCGGCACCGCCTCGATCAGCACGCTCGGCGCGGCGGCGATCGCGGCAGCCACCAGCACCATCCCGAGCGTCATCAGCCGTTCCCGGTACGGCGCCACCCGCGCCCGCGACTGCACCCACGAACCCAGCGCCCACGTCCCCCCGCCCGCCGCGAGCGAGAACCCGGCCAACGTCGGCGACAACCCCCGCTGGGTGACCAGCATCAGCGGCACAAAGGACTCGGCGGCGATGAAGGAGCCCGCGGCGACTCCGCGCAACAACACGACGGACGGCAGACCACGGGCGGCCCGGTACGTACCGCGCGGCAGCAGCCCGAGCGCAGCCGGCACCAGCAGCGCCGCCCCCACCACACCGGGGACCAGCGAGACCCACCGCAGATCCTGAGCGGCGTACTGAAGAAGCCCCGCACCGAGGGAGATCCCGAGGGCGAGCCGGATACGGCGACGATCGAAGGACGACTTACGTGCAGGGCCGCCGGCTCCCTTCTGCGGAGGGGAGGCCTGGCGTGCAGGGCCGGCGCCTCCCTCCCCCGGAGTGGAGGCCAGGCGGACCGGCGCGGGCTCCCCGTCCACTGCCCCATCCACCGGACCCGCCGCCCGGCGCCGTATCTGCGGCAGCGCGAGCGCCAGCGGGAACACGACGAGTGCCGGGATGCCGACAAAGACCCAGCGCCAGCCGAGGTGTTCGGTCACCGCGCCCGACGCGAGCGGGCCGACGACGGACGGCACGACCCAGCTCGCCGCGAACGCCGCCATGATCGCCGGTTGCAGCCGCCCCGGGTAGGCGCGGCCGACGACGACGTACAGCGCGACGATCACCAACCCGCCGCCGAACCCCTGGACGGCCCGCCCCAGGATGAACAGCCACATCGCGCCTGCCGTGCCGGACAGCAGCAGGCCGGCCGCGAAGGCTGCGATGCCCGTGGTCAACGCCCCGAGCGGGCCGCGTCGGTCCGACCACTGACCGGAGAGCACCATTCCGAGCAGGCTCGTCGTGAAGTACCCGGAGAACGCGAACGCGTACAGCGACACCCCGTCCAGCTCCCGCGCCGCGACCGGCATCGCCGTGCCGACGGCGGTCGCCTCGAAGGCGATCAGCAGCACGACCGAGACGATGCCGATGCTGAGCGCGCGGTAGCCACGGCTCAGGACGGTCTCGTCGCGCTCGGCGACCGAAGGGGAATCGGTGAGGTCCGCGACACCGGTGTCGCGAGGTTCGAGGACGGCCATGGTCGCCAGCGTAAGGGCCACAACCCGCTTTGACCCCTGTCGGGAGAACGGACCCACCTAGACCCTTGGTCGTACGACCGCCCCACTCACCCCCGCTTCATGAACGCCGTATGGCAGTCCCATTGCAGCACCCCCACTCCCCTTGAGCCCCTCCCCGACCGCGCCCTACGGTCAGTGCACGAAGCAAGGCCGTGTGCCCGAGTGGTTTAGGGGCTCGCCTGCAAAGCGAGTTACGTGGGTTCGATTCCCGCCACGGCCTCCAAGAAAGTCCCGCTCAGTTCGCGTCCCGGTTCTCTTCGCGCCGTAGCAGCCACAGGGTGAACGCCAGGGTGGAGAGGTCCGTGTTCAGGGGGCGCGGGAGTGCTTCTCGCTCGGTCCAGTACAGGACCGTGCCTGTCGTGCCGTCGATCACGAGGCTGGTGTCGTCGGTGATGTGGCCGAGGCGTATCAGGCGGTTCGCTCCGGGCGGGAGGGTGAGGTCGCCGTCGCGCTCGTCCGTTCCGTACTCGGCGAGTGTCCGTGGCGGTACGTCCGTGTCCAGCGTGAACCAGGCGGCCTCTTCCGGCAGGCCCACGTCGCGCAGGAAGCGGCGGGTCGGTTCGTGGGTGAGGGTCGCGGGGAAGTCGACGTCCTCGAAGCAGACGATCGCTCCGGTGCCGAACTCCTCGTCCAGCAGCCGCGGCGGCAAGTCGAGGGCGAGGCCGCTGCCGGGCTCCGCGATCCAGGCGAGCGGGCGGATCAGGGCGCCCATGCTCCGGAACGCGGGCATCACGCCGCCCGTCCCCTCCTCCCACACCGTCAGCAGCCGTCGCGAAGCCACTGCCACGGCCCCCGGCCCGAAGCGCCCCGCATACGCCGCGAACTCGCCGCGCAGCCCGGCCAGTTCATCGGCCGCCGTCGCGAACCACACCAGCGTGCGGTGCATCGACGTGTCCACCGCATACGGAGCCAACTCGCCGCACACCGCCCCGTCCACCCCGAACGGACTCGGCTCCTCGTCACCCCGCAGCCCGTGGCCCGGCGGTGCAGCCACTTCGAACGGATCCGGCTCGTCCCCGGTCAGGGCGGTCACCGCGATGCAGGTCGCGCTGGTCGTGCTCATGGAATCCCCCGTGCATGAATGGTCGTTCACAATCCCCGAGCGGGGCGCGGCGTGGCAGCCGTCGAGCGCGGTCGCAGCCGCACCGTCCCCACGCCGAAGACACTACGCCGCACCACTGACAACGGCCCGTAGCCCAGCAACGCCAAGGGTGTTACGTCGCACACAGCCGGTCACGCAAAGTAGATGCCGCCCAGCACGACCACCACCGCCGCGAACACGAACACCAGCACCCACACCAGCAACTTCCCCACGCCGGGCGGCGGTTCGTATCGTGGCGGCTCGGGGTCGGGGGCCGTCACTGGCCGGTCACCACCGCCGCCTGCGGGCGGATCGGGAGGCGGTTGACGGGGCGGCCCGTCGCGGCGCGCACCGCGGAGGCGACGGCCGCCGGGGACGTCACCACCGGTACCGCGCTGGCGGCCTTCGCGCCGAACGGGGCGACCACGTCCCGCTCCTCGACGAGTTTGACGATGCGGATGTCGGGGGCGTCCAGGGAGGTGGGCAGGGCGTAGCCGGTCAGGTCGGGGTGGCGGATCAGTCCGCGTGCCGTGCGCAGGTTCTCCGTCAGCGCGATGCCCACGCCCTGGGTGACGCCCGCTTCGATGCGCGCCGTCAGCTGGACCGGGTTCAGCACGCGTCCCACGTCCTGGGCCACGGCCAGTTCGACGACCCGTACCGAGCCCAGTTCGATGTCGACGTCCACGACCGCACGGATCGCGCAGAAGGCGAGGCCCACGAAGGCGTCGCCCTGGCCGGCTTCGTTCAGGGGTTCCGTCGGGTGCGGGCGGCACTGGGCGGTGGCCCACAGTTCCTTGCCGTCCAACGCCTCGGTGACGGTGGTCGAAAGAACTCCGTCGTACGACGTGATCTTGCCGTCGGTGATCTGGAGCAACTCCGTGGACATGCCGAACTTGTGGGCCAGGGGCTGGAGCAGTTGCGTGCGGACCATCTTCGCCGCGCGCTCCACCGCGCCGCCGGACACCCAGGTGTGGCGGCCCCGGCAGCCCGCGCCCGCCGGTGGCTGGTCGGTGTCGACCGGGGCGACGTGCACCTCGTCGATGCCGAGTGTCTCCTGGACGATCTGCCGGGCGAGGGTGGTGAAGCCCTGGCCGGTCTCGACGGCCGCGCAGAGCACGGTGGCGATCCCGTCCTGGACCTTGACCGTCGCCGTGGAGACCTCGTCGGCGCCCTCGGCTCCGAGCATGTGCACCATGCCGAGGCCGTAGCCCACGCCCCGGCGCACCGCGCCCGGTTCGCCCGCGCCCTCGGGGCCGCCGGGCAGCAGCCAGTCCTCCTCGGGCGTGTCCTTGGGGAGCGCCGGGAGGGGGAAGTCCCGTACCGCCTGGAGGAGTTCGGCGACGGGGGCCGGGCAGGTCACCGACTGGCCGGTCGGCAGTACGTCGCCGGTGGCCAGGGCGTTGCGCAGGCGCAGCTCCGCCGGGTCGACGCCCAGCTTCTTCGCGAGCTTGTCCATCTGGGCTTCGTAGGCGGCGGCGACCTGCATGGCGCCCTCGCCGCGTACGTGGCCGGAGGGCGGGTTGTTGGTGCGTACGACCCAGCCCTCGATGAACGCGTTCGGGACGACGTACGGGCCGCAGGCGAAGGACACCGCGGCGGCCAGCGCCTCCGAGGAGGTGTCCGCGTAGGCGCCCGCGTCCAGCAGGATCTGTGCCTCGACCTTGACCAACTTGCCCTCGGCGTCCGCGTGGTGGCGGTACCGCAGCAGGGTGGGGTGGCGGTGGGTATGGCCCAGGAAGGACTCTTCGCGCGTCGCGGTCAGCTTGACCGGGCAGCCGGTCTTCAACGCCAGCAGGCCCAGCGGGAGTTGGAAGCCCTGGTCCTCGCGGTCGGCGGTGGCGCCGGGGACGCCGGTGACGACGACCTTCACGCGGTCGGGCTCCAGGCCGTAGCAGGCGGCGGCCGTGTCGCGGTCGCTGTGCGGGTCCGTGGACGCGAGGTACAGCTCGACGCCGCCGTCCGGGCGCGGCACCGCGAGGCCCGCCTCGGCTCCTATGGGCGCCGGGTCCTGGCGGCCGATGCGGTACTGGCCCTCCACGACGATGTCGCCGGCCGCGTCCGGGTCGCCGTGGCGCAGCGGGATGTGGCGGATCAGGTTGCCGTCGGGATGCAGCGCTTCGGCCTCGAAGGCCTGCTCCGGGTCGGTCACCGGGTCGAGGACTTCGTACTCGACGATGACGGCGGCCGCGGCCATCCGCGCGGTGTCGGGGTGGTCTGCGGCGACGGCGGCGATGGGCTCGCCGTGGTGGCGTACGACCTCGGAGGCGAACACCGGACGGTCGGCCGCGCCCCGGCCGTACCGGGGGGTGCCGGGCACGTCCTCGTGGGTGACGACGGCACGGACGCCGGGCATCTCGCGCGCGTGGGACGTGTCGATCGACACAATGCGCGCGTGCGGGTGCGGGGAGCGCAGGACGGCCGCCCAGAGCAGGCCTTCGGCCCACAGGTCGGCCGCGTACGGGAACGTGCCCTCGGTCTTGGCGCGGGCGTCGGCTGCGTGCAGGGAGGCGCCGAGGCCGTGCGGGATCTCCTCGGGGGCGGGGGCTGCCTCCGCGGCAGTGGTCGCGGTGGCGGCTTCGTTGCTCACGCCTGGCCTCCGTCCTGTCCGTACGCCTGGTCATGCGGCTCGAACGCCGATGGGTTGACGCCGCCGGCGCCCGGGCCCGCCTGATGCGGGATACGTGCCTCGTCCGAGTTCGTCTCACTGTCGGCCGTGCTGTGCGCCTCGCGTTCGGCGACGACGTCCTTGACGGCGTCCAGGACGCCCCGGTAGCCGGAGCAGCGGCACAGGTTGCCGCACAGCGCCTGGCGGGCCTCGAGTTCGGTCGGTGCCGGGTTGCCCTCCAGCAGGTCGTGCACGGTCATCGCCATGCCCGGCACGCAGAAGCCGCACTGCACCGCGCCGCACCGGGCGAGCGCCCGCTGCACGTCCGAGGGCTGTCCGTCTTCCGCCAGGCCCTCGACCGTACGGACCTCGCTGCCGGCCGCGGTGACCGCGGGCACCAGGCAGGAGGCGACGAGCCGGCCGTCGACCTGGACGTTGCACGCGCCGCACTCGCCCTGCGAGCAGCCGTCCTTGGCGCCCGCGAGACCGAGCCGCTCGCGCAGTACGTAGAGCAGCGACTCGCCGATCCAGGCGTCGGTGACGGGCCGTTCGACGCCGTTGACGCGCAGGACGTACGAGGCGAGCGGGTGCTCCTCGCCGGGTGGCGTGGGCGTGTCGCCCGGGGTCTGCGACGCGCCGCGCTCGTCGCCGGCCTCCGCGTCGGCTCCCGGCTCCGGCTCCACAGAAGGCTCTACGGCGCCCTCAGCGGCCTCCGTGGCCCCTTGGGCACCCTCAGCCGCCTCGGCTGCGTCACGGGCCTTCTGAGCGAGCTGTGCGGCGGCTACGGCGGTCTCGTGCGCCGACCGTGCGGCCGCTGGGGCGCGTCCATCGGCGGGCTGTTGGGCGTGGGGCTGATCGTGCGGGTGCCGGGCGGGCGCCTCGCCGTGCTGTTGGGCAGGCGCGTCGCCGTGCTGTTGGGCGTGGGCCTGCGCGTGCTGCGCGTCGGTCTCCCCGCGCGTCTCCGCGTGCGGCTGGGCGGGCGTCCCCGGGCGCTGCGAGGGGTGGGCCTGCGGGTGCTGCTGGGCGCGGGTGTCCGCGTGCGGCTGCGCGGCGCCGTCCCCTCGCCCGTCCGTGTGCGGCTGAGCGGGAGAAACCGCGTGCTGCTGGGCCGTGGTGTCCCCGTGCTGCTGCGCCGGAGTGCCCGGGTGCGCCCTCGTGTACGCCTGCGCGGACACCTCGCCGTGCGTGTGACCGGGAGGAGCGTCGACCGCGGGCCCGGCTGCCTCGGCCGGAGTCGCGGTGTGCGCCGCGTCCTGCCCCCACGGCTGCCCGGCCCCCTCCGTCGCCCAGGGAGCGGCCGCGCCGCCGGGCAGTGTGGCCGGCGGTGTGCCGCCCCACTGCTCGACCAGGGACGATGTGGTGAACTCGCCCGATTCGTCCGGAAGGTCACCGCCGGCGACGGGGATCGACCACTGCCCGGTCACGTCGTGGCCCGGCGCGGCGGCATGGTCCGCAGCCGAGCCCGCTGAGCCTTCGACGGTCTCGAAGTTCCACTGCCCGGTCGCCCCCGGGTTGTACCCGAACCGGTCGCTCCCGGCGTCCTGGGGCGCGGCGTTCGGGTCGGGCCACTGCACACCGTCGGCGGGCGCCGGCCAGCCGCCGGGGGCGGCGGGGTCGGGCCCGGCGGGCGGGGCGGGGTTGGCCGTTATCGGCGGCGGCACATACCCGTGGCCCGGCGCGGCGAGCGGGTCGACGGAGGCCAGGAGGGCCTCGATGCCCCCTTCGGGGAGTTTCACGAAGGCGGTGGCGCCGTCGTCGTAGTCGCCCTGAGGCAGCGGATCCCAGCGGCCGCCGCCCTGGGGCGCGCCCTCTCCGTGCTGGTCGTCGGTCACGACAGTGCCCTCCCCAGTGCTCGTCGGGCCAGCGCGGCGACGGTGCGCCGCAGGTGCATTACGGCGGGCGGAAGCTGCGGTACGGAGCCGTCCTCGGCCGGTACCGGGTCGGGGATGCAGGCCGCGGCGACGTACTCCCCGAAGGCGGTCAGCGCTTCGGGGACGATCGCGCGGTTGTTGTCCCAGTCGATCAGCCGGGCGACCCACTGCTCGGCGTCCAGGGGCCTGAGCGGCATCGGCGCTATGGCCCCCACGGCGCACCTGACTCCGCGCCGGGCGGGGTCGAGGACCAGCGCGACCGAGGCGGCGGCGCGGCCGGGGCCGGTGCGGCCGGTCGCCTTGAGGAAGACCTGCGGGGCGTGCAGCAGCGGCACGCGCACGTACCCGATGAGTTCGCCGCCGCGCAGCATCTCCACGCCGGCCAGCAGGTGCGACACCGGGACATCCCGGCGGGCCCCGCCCGGGCCGGCGATGACCAGTGTCGCTTCCAGGGCCGCCAGCACGGGAAGCGCGTCCCCGGTGGGGGCGGCCGTCGCGATGTTGCCGCCCAGGGTGCCCGCGTTGCGGATCTGCGGCGGGCCCGCGGCGCGCGCGGCGGCGGCGAGCGCCGGGATGAGGGCGGCGAAGTCGGGGCGGCCCATGCGGGCGTGCGTGAGACCCGCGCCGAGCAGCGCGTGGCCGTCCTGGTACTGCCAGCCGCGGATCTCGCTGATCCGGCCGAGGCCGACCAGCGCGGCGGGCCTGAGCTGTCCGGAGTTGATGGCGGCCATGAGGTCGGTGCCGCCGGCCACGGGGACGGCGGCGGGCATGGCGGCGAGCGCCGCCACGGCCTCGTCCAGCGTCGTGGGCAGCGTGACGGCCTGCGCCGCCTGCGGTGCGCTCGTGGTCAAACCGACTGCCCCTTCCCGCTGCCCCACCTGGTCCCACCTGTGCTGCCGTACGGTACGTGCTGACAGGGCGGACTTGGCAACTCTGGCACATCTTCGCAGGACCCGAACGCGGGGGTCCGCTAGGAGGCATTCGCCCCCCTCACCAGCGAGATGGTCCGTTTTCACACGAGATCAACCGTGCGCTCGAATTGCCACTCTTCGGTGATGCTTGGGGTCTTTTTCACTGCCTGTTCCCATTACCTGTTCGGGGGCGCCCCCTCGATGGGACGGCCCAGAACGCCCGGCCGCCGTTGCCATGGCAGCGGCCCCGTGGGCGGCCGGTAGCCGACGCCCAGGGCGTCAAGTCGCCGGTAGTGGACGCCCATCCGCCGCTCGAAATCGGCGAAGTCCCGCTCCGCGGGGGCGGGCAGGCCGGTGCTCCAGGCCACCTCGGCGAAGGCCGCGAGCCTCGGGAACGTCTGGTAGTCCACGCGCGCGTGGTCCTCCATCACCTCGGTCCACACGTTGGCCTGAGTGCCGATCACATGGCCGGCCTGCTCCTCGGTGAGCTGCGGTGGAACCGGCTCGAAGCGGTAGACGTCCTCCAGGGTGCGCACGTACCCGATGGGCACGGGTTCGTCCTCGCCCGCGGCCTGGCGGTGGTCCAAGTACACCTGCTGCTCGGGGCACATGACGACGTCGTGGCCGGCCCGCGCGGCGGCGATTCCGCCTTGGTACCCACGCCAGGACGACACCGCCGCACCCGGCGCCAGACCGCCCTCCAGGATCTCGTCCCAGCCGATGAGCCTGCGCCCGCGCGCGGTGAGCCAGCCGTCGAAGTGCGTGATGAACCACGACTGGAGTTCGTCCTCGTCCGCGAGCCCGAGTTCCTTGATGCGCGCCTGCGCGGTCGGCGACTGCTTCCACTGGTCCTTCCGGCATTCGTCGCCACCGACGTGAACGAACTCCGAGGGGAACAGGTCGAGGAGTTCCTCGAAGACCCCCTCGTAGAAGCGCAGGGTGTTGTCAGTGGGGGCGAGTACGTTCGGAGAGATCCCCCAGTCGTCCCAGACGGAGAGAGCGGTGGTGTCGATGACGTCGGTGTTGCCGAGTTCGGGGTACGCGGCGATGGCGGCCTGCGAGTGGCCCGGTACGTCGATTTCGGGGACGACGGTGATATGCCGCTCGGCGGCGTAGGCGACGATCTCCCGGATGTCGTCCTGGGTGTAGAAGCCCCCGTGCGGCTTCTCCTCCCACAGCGGTGAGGCGCGGTGGCCGAATTTCGTGCGCGCCCGCCAGGAACCGGCCTCGGTCAGCCGGGGGTACTTCTTGATCTCGACGCGCCAGCCCTGGTCGTCCGTCAGATGGAAGTGGAAGACGTTGAGTTTGTGGGCGGCCATCAGATCCAGGTAGCGCAGGACGCCGTCCTTGGGCATGAAGTGCCGGGCCACGTCGAGCATGAGGCCGCGCCAGCGGAAGCGGGGGGAGTCCTCGATCGTGACGTGCGGCACGGCCCAGGTGCGGTCGCGGCCGATCGGGGCCCTGCGGTACGCGTCGGGGCCGAGAAGCTGACGCAGCGTCTGGGCGCCCCAGAGGACACCGGCCGGGCTGCCGCCCTCGATCAGCACGCCGGTCGCGTCGCTGACAAGGCGGTACTCCTCGGGGCCGAGCCCGGGGACGAGTTGGAGCCCGATGCCGTCGTCCACGGCGTCGTCGAGTTCCCTCCCCTCGCGCAGCGGCAGACCGGTGGCCTGCCTCAGGACGGTGCGCAGCCAGTGACCGACGCCCTCCGTCGCGGTTCCGGCGTAGAGCTGAGAGTGCACCGTCAGCCGCACCTCGCCTGAACCTGCGACGACGCTGCGAGGTGCCGGAATCAGATCCGTCGATGAAGTCACGTTCAGTCCTTTACCGCGCCGCCCAGTCCGGAGACCAGCCGCCGCTGTACGAGTACGAAGAACACCAGCACCGGAATCGTCATCACCGTGGAGGCCGCCATCACCCCTCCCCAGTCCGGCTCGTCGGGCTTGTAGAAGACCAGCAGAGCCATCGGCAGGGTCGACTGGGAGGTGTCGCTGATGATGAAGGACTTGGCGAACAGGAAGTCGTTCCAGGCCGAGATGAAGGAGAACACACTGGTCGCCACCAACCCGGGGAAGACCAGCGGGAAAAGGATCTGCCACAGGAATCGCGCCCGGCTCGCCCCGTCGATGTAGGCGGCCTCCTCCAACGCCTCCGGAACGGCTTTCACGAACCCTCGCAGCATCCAGATCGCGAAGGGCAGGGAGAAGGCGATGTGCGGCAGGATCAGCGAACCCAGGGTGTTCAGCTGGCCGAAGTCCCGCATGAGGAAGAACAGGGGGATCGTCAGCGCCTCCACGGGCACCATCTGGGCCACCAGAAACATGATCAGCAGGGTGGTCCGGAAACGGAAGCGGAATCGTGTCACCGCGGTCGCCGCGAGAAACGCGATCAGCGCGGAGGCCAACACGACCGTGCAGGCCACCACCAGACTGTTGACGAAGTAACGGCCGAATTCCTGCTGCCCGAAGACCCGCCGGAAGGAATCCAGCGAAGGCGCCAGCGTCCACGGCCGGGGCTCGGTCGACTCGATCTCCCCGGCCGGTTTGAAGGCGCTGAGCGCCATCCAATAGAGGGGGAAGGCGACGACGACCGCGATCAGCAGCGCCGACGCCTCGGCGGCCAGCCGCCAGGGACGCCGTACCAGACCACGCACGAGATTCACAGCTCCTCCCCCTGCCTGCGCAGCAACCGCAGGTACACGAGCGTGACCGCCAGCAGGATCAGCAGCATCACGACGCCGATCGCCGAGCCCAGGCTGTACTGCGAGGACGCAAAGGCCTTTTGGTACGCGTACACGTTCAGGACGAGGTTCTGCCCGGCGATGCCGCCCCCGTTCGTCATGACGTAGATCTGGGTGAAGACCTTGAAGTCCCAGATGACCGACTGGATGGTGACGACCACGAGGATCGGCCGGAGCATCGGCGCGAGCACCGAACGCCAGATGCGCCAGTGCGAGGCACCGTCCAGCGCGGCGGCCTCCAGCACCTCACTCGGCACGGCACGGATCCCGGCGTACACCGTCACCATCACGAACGGGAAGGAGCACCACACCACTTCGAGCAGGACAAGGAAGAAGGCACTGACGCGCCCGTACGTCCATGAGTAGTCACCGAGCCCCAACACCCGGTTCACCGGCCCGAAGTCGGGATCGAAGAGAAGCAGCCAGACCGTCGATCCCGTGACCGCCGGCGTGGCCCATGCCCCCAGCGCCGCCAGCATCAACGCCAGCCGAGGCACCGCACGCACCCGCGTGAGCAGCACGGCGAGGGCACACCCGACGGCCAGCGTCGACACCACGCACGCCGACGCGAACAGCACGGTCGCCAGCAGCACCTGCCAGAACTGCTCGTCGGAGAACAGCTCCGCGTAGTTCCCGAACCCCTCGAAGGTGGTCGGCTCCCCACCACTGACCTGGGCCTGCGTGTACTGAAAGAACGAGATCAGCCCAAGCTGATAGATGGGATAGACAAGCAGCCCACCAAGAACGACGAGGGCGGGAGCGAGGTACAACCAGGGAGTCCAGCTTCCTCGACGCCGCGCACCCCCACCCCCCAAGCGGCGCGGGGAACTGCGCGACAAGCCACCGAATGCCTGCACCCGCCGACGCTCCACAACCCCCGAGCTATTAGGCGTCACCCCGCAGAGCCAAACGCATCGTTCATCTTCGTCGCCGCCCCCTCGGCCGCCCCCGCCACATCCTTCTTACCGCTGATGACCTCCTGGAACATCGTCGGCAACACCAGCGAGGAATCGATCTGCGCCCACGCGGGCGAGGCAGGAACGAACTTCGTCCCCGCGGACAGCGTCTGCGCGAACGGCTTCACGTACGGCTCCTCCGCCGCCACCTGCTGCCGCACATCCGCGAACGTCGGCAGGAATCCCATCGCGTCGAACAGCGAGGACTGGGTCTCCTTCGAGGCAAGCTGTTCCATCAGCTGGACCGCGAGGGTCCGATGCGACGTGGACTTCAGCACACCGATGTTGTTGCCGCCCGCGAAGGCCGGCGCGATCGAGCCGGACTCCACTCCCGGCAGCGGCACGACCGCGTACTTGCCCTTCACCTTGCCCGCCTCGACGGCGGTGTGGCTGAAGTCGCCGCCGATCGCCATGCCCGCCTTGCCCGCCGCGAACGCGGTGATCGTGTCGTTGCCGCCCATGCCGGCGCACTTGGCGGCGGGACAGTTGTCGTCGCCGAAGAGGGAGGTGTAGGCCTTGATGCCCTTCTGGGCGGCCGCGCTGTCGATGGCGGAGGCGTACGAACCGCCCTTGCCCGTGGCGAGTTCACCGCCGTTGGCCCAGATGAACGGCATCGCGCCGTACGTGTAGGCGCCGCCCACGACCAGGCCGTACAGGTCGGGCTTCGCGGCGCGGATCTCACGTGCGGTGGAGGCCAGCTCGGCCATGGTCTTCGGGACTTCGAGGCCGAGTTCCTCGAAGACGTCCGTCCGGTAGTACAGGGCGCGGACGCCGACGTAGAGGGGCGCTCCGTAGACCTTGCCGTCGACGGTGACCGACTGCTTCGCGGTGGGGTCGGTGTCCTTGGCCTCGCTCCAGTCGCCGAACTCCTTCGTGACGTCGAGGAGCCCGCCGTCCTTCACATAGCCGGCCGTGTCGGTGTTGCCGTACTCCATGACGTCGGGAGCGGACTTCGGGTCGTTGAAGGCGGCCTTGACGCGCTGGGCGCGGGTCTCGATCGGGATGTACTCGACGTCGACCTCGGTGTCCTTGTGGGCCTTCTCGAAGGCGGCGACCACGGAGTCGACGACCTTCTCCTTCGGCTGGTTGCCGACCTCCTGGAAGAGCCAGACCCGCAGCGTGCCGGTCTTCTCGTCCTCGTCGGAGGAGGAGTTGTCGGACGTCTGGGGGGCGCAGGCCGTGACGACCAGGGCGGCGAGGAGGAGGGCGGGGAGTCTGGGAGAAAGCTTCATGGAGTAGTCCTCCGGGAGTGCGTTGCAACATACGCAATGGTGGTTTCGCTCTGCACAACACAACGGAGGCTAGGGACTGCATGAACACGACCACAAGAGGTCTCAACCACTCTGTGACCGGCAGACGCACCCCGTGCAACGCACGGACAGCACAAAGGCCCCCAAGGGCACGCAAAACGTGCCTCAGGGGCCTCACTTACTTCCGACCGGCCGGAGGGCCACGTGAGCCGAAGGGCTACTTGTCGCCCTTGCCGCCCTTGCCCTTGTCGTCGCCGCCGCCGACGCCCATGGACTCGTAGATCTCCTTGCACATGGGACACACCGGGTACTTCTTCGGGTCGCGGCCCGGTACCCACACCTTGCCGCAGAGCGCCACGACGGGGGTGCCGTCGAGGGCGCTCGCCATGATCTTGTCCTTCTGGACGTAGTGGGCGAAGCGCTCGTGGTCGCCGTCGCCGTGGGACACCTGTGGCGTCGGCTCTACGAGGGTCCCCGTACCAGTCCCGCGCTCGGGCTCAAGAGTGCTCATACGCCCAAGGGTACTGAAGCTCACATGCATCAGTTGAGCGAAGGGTCGTCCGGGTACGTCGCGACCATCGCGAGCTCGTTGCGCTGGCGGCGCAGGACCTCGCGCCAGAGTCTTTCCGGCGCCGGGGAGGACACGTCGCCGGGCTCCGACTCGACCACGTACCAGGCGCCTTCCACCAGCTCGTCCTCCAGCTGACCGGGGCCCCAGCCGGCGTAGCCCGCGAAGATGCGCAGGGAGCCGAGGGCCGCGGCGAGCAGTTCCGGCGGGGCCTCCAGGTCCACGAGCCCTATCGCGCCGTGCACCCGGCGCCAGCCCAGCGGGACGTACTCGCCGGAGGGCTCGCCCGGGATGACGGCCACACCGAGGGCCGAGTCCAGCGACACCGGGCCGCCCTGGAAGACGACGCCGGGCTCGCCGGTGAGACCCGCCCAGCCCTCCAGGATGTCGCCGACGCCCACCGGGGTGGGGCGGTTGAGGACGACACCGAGCGAGCCCTCCTCGTCGTGGTCGAGGAGAAGCACCACCGCGCGGTCGAAGTTCGGGTCCGCCAGGGCGGGCGTGGCCACGAGCAACCGCCCTGTGAGCGAGGACACCTCGGTCATGCGAGACATGATCCCGCATCTTCCCTTCGCTCGGGGAGGCAATGGGGGTACGGGAGTGAATGCAGCTCAGGGCTCACAGGTGCGTCCCAGGCGCACAACTCGGCCAGTGACCCCATGTGTCCGATTGTGAACGGTTCGTGTTGTGACAGAGCTATGACGCAGCTGGGTGGTACTTGGGCTTACGGAAGGGGGGTCGGCGGCGATTACTCTGTTTCCCCGGCCCTGCCCAACTCATCGGAACGCGAGATACATGACCGTCAACGACGATGTCCTGCTTGTCCACGGCGGAACCCCGCTGGAGGGCGAGATTCGTGTCCGCGGTGCGAAGAACCTCGTACCGAAGGCCATGGTCGCCGCCCTGCTGGGCAGCGCACCGAGTCGACTGCGCAACGTTCCGGACATCCGTGACGTGCGTGTCGTACGCGGTCTGCTGCAACTGCACGGGGTGACGGTCCTTCCGGGTGAGGAGCCTGGCGAACTGGTCCTCGACCCCTCGCACGTGGAGAGCGCGAATGTCGCCGACATCGATGCCCACGCGGGGTCTTCGCGCATCCCCATCCTGTTCTGCGGTCCGCTGCTGCACCGCCTCGGGCATGCGTTCATCCCCGGTCTCGGCGGCTGCGACATCGGCGGCCGGCCCATCGACTTCCACTTCGAGGTGCTGCGGCAGTTCGGCGCGAAGATCGAGAAGCGGGCGGACGGCCAGTACCTGGAGGCTCCGCAGCGGCTGCGCGGCACCAAGATCCAGCTGCCGTATCCGTCGGTCGGCGCGACCGAGCAGGTGCTGCTGACGGCCGTCCTCGCGGAAGGCGTGACCGAGCTCTCCAACGCCGCCGTGGAGCCGGAGATCGAGGACCTCATCTGCGTTCTCCAGAAAATGGGCGCCATCATCGCGATGGACACCGACCGCACCATCCGCGTCACCGGTGTGGACCAGCTCGGCGGCTACAACCACGCCGCGCTGCCGGACCGCCTGGAGGCCGCCTCGTGGGCGTCCGCGGCGTTGGCGACCGAGGGCAACATCTACGTCCGCGGCGCCCAGCAGCGCTCGATGATGACGTTCCTGAACACCTACCGGAAGGTGGGTGGCGCCTTCGAGATCGACGACCAGGGCATCCGCTTCTGGCACCCCGGTGGCCAGTTGAAGTCGATCGCGCTGGAGACCGACGTGCACCCCGGCTTCCAGACGGACTGGCAGCAGCCGCTGGTCGTGGCCCTCACGCAGGCGACAGGCCTCTCCATCATCCACGAGACGGTCTACGAGTCCCGCCTGGGCTTCACGTCCGCGCTCAACCAGATGGGCGCCCACATCCAGCTCTACCGCGAGTGCCTCGGCGGCTCAAACTGCCGCTTCGGGCAGCGCAACTTCCTCCATTCGGCAGTCGTGAGCGGCCCCACGAAGCTCCAGGGCGCGGACCTCGTCATCCCCGACCTCCGCGGCGGCTTCTCCTACCTCATCGCGGCGCTGGCGGCCCAGGGCACCTCCCGCGTCCACGGCATCGACCTCATCAACCGCGGCTACGAGAACTTCATGGAGAAGCTCGTGGAACTGGGCGCGAAGGTGGAGCTGCCTGGTAAGGCGCTCGGGTGAGATTGGTCAGCCCGGCCGGCGTTTGAGGCCATTGGTGACAGCGACAACGATGGGGCGGCACCCGGAGTCCGGGCGCCGCCCCATTGGCGTTGCTACAAGCCGTACACCATCCCGTGGCATACAGATGGCAAGGTTACTTACCCTTGGCGGCTTCCTTGAGCTTGGAGCCCGCGGAGACCTTCACGCTGTAGCCGGCCGGGATGTTGATCGGGTCGCCGGTCTGCGGGTTGCGCGCGGTGCGAGCGGCACGGTGGGTGCGCTCGAAGGTCAGGAAGCCGGGGATGGTGACCTTCTCGTCGCCCTTGGCGACGATCTCGCCGACGGTCTCGGCGAAAGCGGCCAGAACGGCGTCGGCGTCCTTGCGAGTCACCTCGGCGCGGTCGGCCAGCGCGGCCACCAGCTCACTGCGGTTCATGTTGTTACTCCCGTGTTCTTCTTGCCGTATGAGGCGTGCCACGCGGCGGAGCCGCATATCGGGCACTGCGAAGTAGATGCTGCCAGGGCCCTCGGACATTCCCCGGACCCGGGTCCGCCATCGGACCCTCGCGCCCAGGGAGGCATCCTGCCCCTACCTGCGGCGGGAAAGCCAATCCGGCACCCGTAGGAGTCGTGATAACACCCTTGGGAGTCACACGAAAAGAGGGTTGAGCCTGGCCGCAACGATAAACGGCGGCCAAAGCCCCTGCGTTCCGCGACGCGCCGAGGTGAGGCCTGCCGTGGCGATCCTCACAGCAGGTGCCCGCCCCAAGAGCCTACGACGCCTACGCCCCCGCCGCCTTGGCGGCCTCCCGCACCGCCCCCGCCACCGCGCCCGCGACCTTGTCGTTGAAGACGCTGGGGACGATGTAGTTCGGGTTGAGCTCGTCCTCGGTCACGACGTCCGCCAGCGCCTTCGCGGCCGCGAGCATCATCTCGGTGTTGACCGTGCGGGACTGGGCGTCGAGGAGGCCGCGGAAGACACCCGGGAAGACCAGCACGTTGTTGATCTGGTTGGGGAAGTCGGAGCGGCCGGTGGCCACAACCGCCGCCGTCTGGCGGGCGATTGCCGGGTCGACCTCGGGATCGGGGTTCGCGAGCGCGAACACGATGGCGCCGTCGGCCATGGCGGCCACGTCATCGCCGTCGAGGACGTTCGGGGCGGAGACGCCGATGAAGACGTCGGCGCCGCGCACGGCCTCCTTGAGGGTGCCGGTGATGCCCTCGGGGTTGGTGTTGTCGGCGATCCAGCGCAGCGGCGAGTCGGGGGCGGCGTCCACCAGGTCCTCGCGGCCGGCGTGCACGACGCCGTGGATGTCGGCGACGACGGCGTGCTTCACGCCCGCGGCGATAAGCAGCTTCAGGATCGCCGTACCGGCCGCTCCGGCGCCGGACATGACGACCCGTACGTTCTCAACTCCCTTGCCCACCACGCGAAGTGCGTTCGTGAGCGCCGCCAGCACCACGATCGCGGTGCCGTGCTGGTCGTCGTGGAAGACGGGGATGTCGAGGGCCTCACGCAGCCGGGCCTCGATCTCGAAGCAGCGGGGCGCGGAGATGTCCTCGAGGTTGATGCCGGCGAACCCGGGGGCGATCGCCTTGACGATCTGGACGATCGCGTCGGTGTCCTGGGTGTCCAGGCAGATCGGCCAGGCGTCGATGTCGGCGAAGCGCTTGAAGAGGGCCGCCTTGCCCTCCATGACCGGCATGGCGGCCATCGGGCCGATGTTGCCGAGCCCGAGGACGGCGGAGCCGTCCGTCACGACCGCAACGGTGTTGCGCTTGATGGTGAGGCGGCGCGCATCCTCGGGGTTCTCGGCGATCGCCATGCAGACGCGGGCCACACCCGGCGTGTAGACCATGGACAGGTCGTCACGGTTGCGGATGGGGTGCTTGGACTGCATCTCGATCTTGCCGCCGAGGTGCATGAGGAACGTACGGTCGGAGACCTTGCCGAGCGTGACGCCCTCGATGCCGCGGAGCTGCTGGACGATCTCGTCGGCATGGGCCGTGGAGCTCGCCGCGATGGTGACGTCGATCCGGAGCTTCTCATGGCCGGACGCGGTCACGTCGAGGCCGGTCACCGAGCCTCCGTGGGACTCTACGGCCGTGGTGATCTGGGAGACCGCGGTTCCACTCGCGGGCACCTCCAACCGGACCGTAATCGAGTAGGAGACGCTGGGCGCCGTTGCCATGGCCGACTTCCTCTGCTTTCACCGGGTGACGCTGGGTATGCCGTCCGATGGTCGCACCTACTGTCGGGTAGCTGGTAGCCGCCCCGGATTGCGAACGTTTTGTTCACAGCGAAAGAGGCCCACGTCACATCGACGTGGGCCTCTCGAACGTTCAGTGACACCGACCCGCCATGCTCGCCTCGCGGCAAGTGGTCGCTCGTAGCGACGAAGGTTGGGCCCGGGGGCTTGGATCGGGCCGGTGCCACACCCAGGCTAACAAACAGATCCCGTAGGGCCATTCCCGTCCCGAGAGTTCATCCAGCCGTCCCTCGTTCAGTCCCGCAGCAGGTCCGGCACCCCGTTCCCGTCCGGCGCGTCCCGCTCCGCCGACACCACCGTCAGCTGCTGGGTGGCCCGGGTCAGTGCGACGTACAGCACACGCAGGCCCGCCGGGCTCTCGTCGGCGATCTCCGCGGGCGAGACGACGACCGTCGCGTCGTACTCCAGGCCCTTGGCCTCCAGGCTGCCGAGCGCCACGACCCGGTCGCCGAGGCCGGCGAGCCAGCGGCGGGCCTCCTCGCGCCGGTTCATGGCGACCACGACGCCGACCGTGCCGTCGACGCTGTCGAGCAGCCGGGCGGCCTCCTCGCGGACGGTGCGGCCCAGGGAGGCGCTCACGGCGGTGAAGCGGGGCCGCACGCCGGTGGACCGGACCGCCCGGGGCGACTCGGAGCCGGGCATGGCCAGTGCCAGTACCTTCGCCGCGAGCTCGGCGATCTCGGCCGGGTTGCGGTAGTTCACGGTGAGCTCGAAGCGGCGGCGCGGGCGGGTGCCGAGGGCCTCGTCCCGGGCCTGGGCGGCCTCGTCGGGGTCGGACCAGGAGGACTGGGCCGGGTCGCCGACGACCGTCCAGGTGGCGTGCCGGCCGCGGCGGCCGACCATGCGCCACTGCATGGGCGTGAGGTCCTGGGCCTCGTCCACGATGACGTGCGCGTACTCGACGCGCTCCTGCGCCAGCCGCTCGGCCCGCTCCCGCTGCGACTCCTCGCGTACGGGCATCAGCTCCTCGAGCCCGGTGAGCTGGTCGAGCGGGTCCAGTTCGCGTTTCCTGCGGGGGCGGGCGGGGGCGCCGAGGATCGCCCGGAGCTCGTCGAGCATGGCGATGTCGTGCACGGTGTGACCGTCCCGCTTGAGCGAACGGGCCACCTTGCGGATCTCGCCGGGGTTGAGGATCCGCCGGGCCCAGCGGCCGAGCCGGCGTTCGTCGGCCATGGCGGCCAGCACGTGCTGCGGTGTCAGCTCCGGCCACCAGGCGTCGAGGAAGGCGAGGAAGTCGTCCTCGGACGTGATGTCCTCGTCGAACGACGACCGCAGCTCGGCGGCCAGCTCGGGGTCGGTGTGGCGGGTGGCGGCACCCGACCGGTCCCACAGCGCGTCCAGGAGAAGCTTGCGGGCGCGCGGGCGGAGCAGGTTGACGGGGGCGGTGCCGCCGAGGGCGGCGTGGCGGATACGTTCCAGCTCGGCCGCCTCCAGTTCGAGACGGCGCCCGAACGCGACCACCCGCAGCCGGGTGGGCGGACCGGCGGGGGCCGGCGCCGATCCTGCCGTGGCGTCGTCCTCCTCCTCGCCGAAGGCGAGCTGGCCGGAGGCGGGACGGACGGAGGCGGGACGGCCTGAGGCCGAACGGCCCGAGGCGGCACCCGGCCCCAGCTCCAGCGCCCCCCGCGCCGCCTTCCGCAGCACCTTCAGCATGCGGTACGAACCCTTGGCGCGGGCCACCGACGGGGAGTCGTAGAACGTGGCCTCGGTGCCGTCGACGAGGGAGCCGATGGCGCGGATGGCGACCTGGCCCTCCTCGCCGAGGGAGGGCAGGACGCCCTCGGTGTACGCCACCAGCAGCGGGGTCGGCGAGACGATGAGGATGCCGCCCGCGTACCGGCGCCGGTCCTGGTACAGCAAATACGCTGCCCGGTGCAGCGCCACCGCCGTCTTCCCCGTTCCCGGGCCGCCTTCGACATACGTCACGGAGGCGGCGGGGGCGCGGATGACCAGGTCCTGCTCGGCCTGGATGGAGGCGACGATGTCGCGCATCGTGTGGCTGCGGGCCTGACCGAGGGCGGCCATCAGGGCGCCGTCGCCGATCACCGGGAGCTCGTGGCCGTCCAGCGTGGCCTTCAGCTCGGGGCGCATCAGGTCGTCCTCGACGCCGAGGACACGGCGTCCCTTGGAGCGGATCACCCGGCGCCGGACCACCCGTCCCGGATCGACCGGGGTCGAGCGGTAGAAGGGGGCGGCGGCGGGGGCGCGCCAGTCGATGACCAGGGGCGCGTAGTCCTGGTCGAGGACGCCGATACGGCCGATGTGGAGGGTCTCGGCGATGTCGGCCGTGCCGTCGTCGCGTACGGCGCCGTCGGCGGGCTCGATGGCGGTGTAGGCGCCGTCGGGTCCCTTCTTGCCGTCCTTGCCGAGGAGCAGGTCGATCCGGCCGAAGAGGAAGTCCTCGAATTCGTTGTTCAGGCGGCTGAGGTGGACACCCGCCCGGAAGACCTGCGCGTCACGCTCGGCGAGTGCGCCGGGTGTGCCGACCTGGCCGCGCTTGGCGGCGTCGTGCATGAGGAACTCGGCCTCGTGGATCTTCTCCTCGAGCCGCTGGTACACCCGGTTCAGGTGTTCCTGTTCGACGCTGATCTCCTGGTCGCGAGCGGAGTCGTCGCGTACGGAGTCCTGGGAGGAGTCGAGCGCGGTTTCCTGTTGAGCCTGTGCGGCCACCGGGCCCCCTTCTGACGTGCTGGGCAGCCGTCAAAGGTACGCGAAGGGGGCCCCGGAAAGCTATGCGTCTACCTCTACGAGCCGCTTTCCTTCGAAGGTCATGACCTCGAAGTGGTCGATCTCGTTCGGGGTGAAGGCGGCGCCGCCGTGGACGTAGAGCGGGTTTCGCGCCTGCTCGGTCTTGGCGTTCTCGATGCCGTAGCCCCAGTTCGGGACGGACCAGGAGGTGATCGTCTCGCGTTCGCCGTTCTTGCCGACGGCGATGAGGGAGCACTTCAGCGGGCCCTTGACGTTCTTGAGCTCCAGGACGGCGTGGGTGCCCCAGGCCTTCGGCTCCAGGCCGACGGTGGCGCTGACCTTGGTGGTCGGGTCGGTCGCCGAGATCTTGTCGGACATATGGTCGAAGGCTTCCTTGGCGGGGCTGGCGGCGAGCGTCTCGTTGCCGCCGGAGCCCTGGTCGCCGGCCGTCGTCGCCACCGCGGCCACCGGACCGCCGATGATCAGCGCGGCCGCGGCCGCCACCATGTAGAAGGAACGGCGTCGCGTCATGGCGCGTCGCTCGGCGACCTCGTTGACCAGCTTCTCCGCGAGGCGCGGGCTGGGCTTGGCGGACAGCGACTCGCCGATGGCGGGCGTGCCGGTGCCGGGCAGGTCCGCGAGGGCGGCCAGCATCGGCTCCATCCCGGCGAGTTCGTCGAGCTGCTGGGCGCACCATTCGCAGGTCGCGAGATGGACTTCGAAAGCGGTCGCTTCGGCGTCGTCGAGAATCCCGAGGGCGTAGGCGCCGACGGTCTCGTGCTCATTCGGGCCCGGAGATCCCTGCATGGGGCCAGACATACCCGGACCACCCGAGCCGAATCCCTGATGTCCCCCGTAAACACTCATCACGCCGTCACCCCCCGCTCCTCCAGTGCCAGCTTCATCGACCGCAGGGCATAGAACACCCGTGAGCGCACCGTGCCACTCGGTATGCCAAGCGTCTCAGCCGCCTCATTGACCGTACGCCCCTTGAAGTACGTCTCGACGAGCACCTCCCGGTGGGCGGGGGTCAGGTCGTCGAGCGCATCCGACAGCGTCATCAACCACAGCGCCTTGTCGATCTCGTCCTCCGCGGGGATGACCTCCAGCGGCGACGGATCGACCTCCTGCGGCCGGGCCTGCCGGCTGCGGTGGCCGTCGATGACGATGCGGCGTGCGACCGTCACCAGCCAGGGGCGTACCGATCCGGTCGCTCGATTGAGCTGACCGGCGTTCTTCCAGGCACGGATGAGTGTCTCCTGCACGACGTCCTCGGCGCGCTGCCGGTCTCCGGCGACCAGCCGGAGTACATAAGCGAGCAGAGGTCCGGCGTGCTCTCGATACAGCGCACGCATCAGCTCCTCATCTGGTTCCGAGGGCTGGGACATGCGATGTCGGGCCCTCGATCCACGTTCATTGGCCACGACGGAATCCTTGCGCACGCCCACCTCCGATGTCCGGGGGTTCCCCCAGTCGGTCGCTCGACTACCGGTACGGAGGGGGGCCGTTGTGTGTTCAAAGTGACGTGACAGTTTTCTTCGCGGTGACGTGACGAGGGAGGACATGGGTGCACATTCCCCCCGCCTTGTCTTTACATTCCCGCCACAGTGGCAAGATCGATGCCTATGCCGACGGCATGCCGCAATCTCACGGAGTGTTATCGAAATCACTTCGACAGCCGTTTCACATACGGCACTTATGGGACACCTAGGTTCGGGCGATAGCCGCGCGGCGCCGGTGCCGGGCCACCCGTTCACGGTTCCCGCAGACCTCACTGGAGCACCAGCGCCTCCTGCGACCCCGTGATGTGTCGACGTACACGATGGGGCAGTTGTCCCCTTCGCACTGTCTGAGACTCGTCCGGGCGACGGGGTCGGTGAGCAGCTCGACGGTGTCCCGGGCGATCGCACCGAGCAGCGCGGCGTACTCCGGCGGATCCAACTCCCTCACCAGCGTGCCGTCTTCGCCGCGCAGGGCGCGCGGGGCCGGTGGTGCGGTGCGGGCGAGTTCGTTGACGCGGGTGAGCGAGACGTCGTACGACGGCGACGTGGGCGACAGCCGGCCGTGCACCAACCGGCCGACGTGGCCGCGCAGTTCACGGAAGCCCACCAGCCAGGAGGCGTCGGCGTGGGTGAGCGGGGTGCCCGGCGGGACGAGGCCGGAGCCGGTGATCCAGGCGCGCAGCACCTCGACGGAGTCGACCTTTTCGTCGGGGTGGGTGGTCGCGAGGAGATCCAGGCAGATCCGCCCGGCGTCGAACCGCAGCTCGTACGCGGACGAGGTCACGCCCGTGGCCGTACCCAGTGCCATGTGCCTGTCACCGCCTAGGTCCGGAGAACCGTTCCTCTAACAGTGCCTGCCCGCTCACGCGCCCGGAACCCCTCGTACCGCCCGTGCGTGGACGTCCGCTTATGCGGGTGCGGGCCTCGGCCATGTTCCGTCCGCCGTGCGGCCCGTTGACTGAAGGGCATGACAGAGAACAGGACTGCCGGCGGATTCGTACTGGGTGCGGCCACGGTCGCCATGGGTCTGGCCGCCGGGACCTTCTACACCTTCGCGTGCGCGGTGATGCCGGGCCTGGCCCGCAGCGACGACGAGGTGTTCGTCGAGGCCATGCGGAACATGAACGACGCGATCCTGAACCCGGTGTTCTTCCTGAGCTTCTTCGGGGCGCTGCTGCTGACCGGGGTGTCGGCGTGGCAGCTACGCGCGGCGCCCCACCGGAAGTGGGTGTGGGCGGGCCTCGCGGCGTACACCCTCACCTTCCTCATCACCGTCATGGTGAACATCCCGCTCAACGACGACCTCGCCGACACCGGCACTTCGGCGTCGACCGCACTCGAGGACTTCGAGGACATGTGGGTGGCCTGGAACGTCGTACGGACGCTGCTGTCGACGCTCGCCCTTGGGTTCCTGGCCCGGGCCCTTGTCCTGCACGGCCGTCAGACGTCGGCGTACTTGGAGTCGGCGGCCGGGTCCAGGGCGAGCCGGTAGCCGCGCTTGACGACGGTCTGGATCAGCTTGGGCGCCCCGAGCGCCGTACGCAGCCGGGCCATCGCCGTCTCCACGGCGTGCTCGTCGCGCCCGGCGCCGGGCAGAGCACGCAGCAGTTCGGCCCGGGCGACGACCCAGCCGGGCCGCCGGGACAGGGCCCGCAGCAGGGACATTCCGGCGGGCGGCACCGGTTTCAGCTCACCGTCGACCAGGACCGCGTGCCCCCGGATCTCCACCCGGTGCCCGGCGACCGGCAGGGACCTCGCCCGGGCCGGCAGCTCCTTGCACAGCAACTGGACGAGGGGGCCGAGCCGGAAGCGTTCGGGCGAGACCGTGTCCACGCCCACGGCCTGGAGCGGCAGCGCGGTGACCGGGCCGACACAGGCGGGCAGCACGTCGTGGTGCAGGGCGGCGAGCAGCTCGGCCAGCAGACCGCGCTCCTCGGCACGGTTCAGCAGGGACGCGGCGGCGGGCGCGCTGGTGAAGGTGAGCGCGTCCAGGCCGCGCGAGACCAACGCGTCGAGCAGCCGGTCGACGGGGCCGATGTCCTCCGGCGGCATCCACCGGTAGACGGGCACCCCGACGACCTCCGCTCCGGCGGCCCGCAACGACTCGACGAACCCCGGCAGCGGCTCACCGTGCAGCTGTACGGCGATACGACGCCCCTCGACCCCTTCCTCCAGCAGCCGGTCGAGCACCTCGGCCATGGACTCGCTGGACGGCGACCACTCCTCGGTCAGCCCGGCGGCCCGTATCGCACCCTTGACCTTCGGCCCGCGCGCGAGCAGTTCCACACCGCGCAGCCGGTCCAAGAGGTCCTCGCCGATTCCCCACCCGTCGGCGGCCTCGACCCAGCCCCGGAAACCGATCGCGGTCGTGGCCACCGCGATGTCCGGCACGTTGTCGACGATGTCCTTGGTGGCGGCGAGCAGTTCGCCGTCGTCGGAGAGCGGCACGATCCGCAGGGCAGGGGCGTGCAGCACGACGGCGCCGCGCCGCTGGAGCAGCGCCCCGAGCTCGTCGGCCCGGCGCGCGGCGGTGACACCCACGGTGAACCCGGCCAACGGCCCGTGTTCCGATCGCTGCTGTTCGTCGTACATAACACTCGTCCCACACTCGAGTCGGTGCACCGTCTGGCTCTGGTGAGGCATTTTCGGCTCTTCCGCCTACATGGCGAACGAGCCTGTCAACGGTGCGTGACAGGCTCGGTTCGACTTGATGTCGCTGGTGTTACGTCACACCTCGGCGTAGCTGAGCTGCGGCTTCCTCTCCGAGGCGGCCGAGGTGGCCGAAGCCTGCGCGGCCGGGCGGCGAAGGTATACGGCCCAGGTGACCACGAAGCAGACGCCGTAGAAGGCGAGGAAGGCGACGAACGCGCCGGTGCCGGAGCCCACGCTCAGGAACGACTGCCGGAAGGCGAGGTTGATCCCGAGCCCGCCGAGCGCGCCCACCGCGCCGATGAGCCCCATGGAGGCGCCGGAGAGCCGGCGGCCGTAGGAGGCGGCCTCCTCACCCTCGAGCCCCATGGCGGTCGCCTTGGCCTGGTAGATGCCGGGGATCATCTTGTACGTCGACCCGTTGCCGAGGCCGGTCAGCACGAACAGGAAGATGAACGCGGTGGTGAACAGCGGCAGCGACTCCTGCATCGACGCGATCACGATGACGCCGGTGGCCGCAGCCATGGCGGCGAAGTTCCACAGCGTGATCTTCGCGCCGCCGTAGCGGTCGGCAAGCCAGCCGCCCACCGGACGGATCAGCGAGCCGAGCAGCGGGCCGATGAAGGTGACGTACGCGGACTCCAGGGGCGTACGCCCGAACTGCGTCTGAAGGACCAGCCCGAAGGCGAAGCTGTAGCCGATGAACGACCCGAACGTCCCGATGTAGAGGAAGGACATGATCCAGGTGTGGGCGTCCTTCACGGCCTCCTTGGCGGCGCCGGTGTCGTTCTTCACGGACGAGATGTTGTCCATGTACAGCGCGGCGAGGATCGCGGCGACGATGATGAAGGGGATGTAGATCCCGAGCAGCACGCGCGGTCCGCCGCTCGCGCCGATGACCGCGAGGCCGACCAATTGCACGACGGGGACACCGATGTTGCCGCCACCGGCGTTCAGCCCGAGCGCCCACCCCTTCTTCCTGAGCGGGAAGAAGGCGTTGATGTTGGTCATGCTGGACGCGAAGTTGCCGCCACCGATACCGGCGAGCATGGCGCACATCAGGAAGGTCGTGAACGACGTCCCCGGCTCCATGACGATGAAGGCGGCGATGGTGGGGAGCAGCAGCAGGGACGCGGAGACGATGGTCCAGTTCCGGCCGCCGAAGACCGCGACCGCGAAGGTGTAGGGGACCCGGACGATCGCGCCGACCAGCGTCGCCATCGACACGATGAAGAACTTGTCGGCCGGGGTGAGCCCGTACTCCGGGCCCATGAAGAGCACCATCACCGACCACAGGGTCCAGATCGAGAACCCGATGTGCTCGGAGAGGACGGAGAAGAGGAGGTTGCGGCGGGCCACCTTCTCTCCGGTCTCGTTCCAGAAGGTCTCGTCCTCGGGATCCCAGTGATCGATCCAGCGGCCTCCCCTGCTCTGGGCGGGGGCCTGGCTAGGGGCTGTCATGACGCCTCCACGGTGCTCCGGGGCTCGGGCGGTTCTTTGCGGTGCTGAGCGGTATGAGTCCCGAAGGTAGGGAGGGCGCGTTTCCTGTCTGTGGCCTCGGGTGACCGGAAAGGAACTTTGCTCTCACCTCGGCGGGGGGCGGGATGAGAGGTTGTACGGCGATACGAACGCGGACGGCCGTCACGGACGGGCGGCGCGGCCCGTCCTCTCCCCCGAGGGAGGACGGACCGTGCCGGTCATCCCCTCACCTCACCCGCTCACCAGAAGACGCGCAGGTACGGCCACGACTGCGAGCCGGGCAGCCCGTCGACGTCGAGGACGTGCCGTCCGTAGTGCTTCGCTTCACTTCGGGTGGGCTGTGCTGCTCACCGCCAGTGGCCGCTCCTCCGGCTCACCGGCGAGTCGGCATCGAGCGGGTGGAGTGACGCGTCACTGCTGTGGGGGTTGGGGTGGGGCTGTGCGGGTGGCCGTAAGGCTGCTGGGGCTGAGGGGTGTAGGCCCTGGACTTCACCTCGTTCGTGCACGGCACGGAAGGGCAAGCCCACGGGCGACTCCGGACAGCGGCTTCGGGGGGTGGGGACAAAACAGTGGTCCCCTAGTCATCACCGGCTTCACGGTCGTCGTAATCCTCGGCCAGCCGAAGCCCTAGATCGGATTCCCAGTCCAATGCCCACTGACGCAGTTCGGTGATCTCCCGGGGCCCGAGCCCGTAGGCCGCGAACTCCTCGTCGCTCACCCACACCACGCTCTCCAGCCGGTCACGCAGCTCGACCAGGTCGAGCTCCCCCTCGTCCCGCAACCCCAGCTGCTCGAGTTCGATCACGGAGTAATAGCGGCAGGCCGCGTGCACGTCGATCACGTCTCGCGGTAGCCCGCGATCACCGAGGGCACGTACCTTCATGACCACGAGGTCTTCGAGATCCACCACGGGTCCGACGTCCAGGGCAACGGGACGACGGGACAGGGCTTCTTTGAGGAGGTCGACCTCGCAGGCTTCCTTGCTGTCCGGATCCGTAACCAGCAGCCGCGCCTTCAGCGGTCTGACGTCCACCACGGAAACGGCCCAGCCCTTGCCGATCAGGCCGTCGGCGAGACGCGAGACGATGTCCGTCATCGACGCGGGATGCCGGGTCGCGAAATCCAGATCCTGGCTGAGGCGAGCGACCAGGCCATGAGCCTGTACGGCATAGCCACCGGCGAGGGCCAGCTCGTAGTCACCGCCCGCGTCGAGGGCGTCCGCCAGCAGACGGCGGTGCAGTGCGGGCAGCTTCATGCTGTGCCGGAGCGGCGGAGCTCGGGGAAAGCTTCCTCCCATGTCTCACGCACACCACGACCCAGCATCTTGCGCAGGATCGGCCAGTGGCGCACGAGATGTTCGCGGTTGAGGTAGCGCACGAAATCATCCCTGGACCCGTTGTTGAGGACGATCCGGTACAGACCGAGCAGCAGTTTCACGTCACCGAGGTCGAATGCCCGCAGCCCGGACCACGCGAGCTCCAGCGGAAGCTCGACGGACCCGCTCTCGGGACCGGCCAGCTCGTCGAGCGTCACCGGCAGCCGCTCCGTCCCGTAGCCCCAGCGGGAGGGCGCTCTGCTGCTTCCGTCTGCGTACTCGGCCACGACAGCAGTATGCCGGTACTGCTCGACGGCATGCGGCCCGCGCGAACGGCTCCGTCCGTACGAACCCGAAGCCGCTGCCCGATTCAACACCCGGCCTTCCTCCCGCCGACCTCGAACCAGAGCAGCTTCCCGGCGCCCCTGTCGAACAGGCCGTCACCGATGGGCCAGCCGCCCCATGAATCGGCGTACTCCTGGACGAGCAGCAGGCCCCGCCCGCTTGTGACGTCCGTCGGCGGGGACGGGACGCGGTCGCCGGGCGGCTTGTCGAAGGGGGCGGGGATGTGGGAGCTCGTGTCCCATACGCCGGTCCGGAGGCGTCCGTCGCCCAGAGCGGTCAGCCGGAGGGACGAGGGGCCCCGTGTGTGGCGGTAGGCGTTCGTGACCAACTCGGATGTCAACAGCTCGACGACGTCGACGACTTCGTGCATGCCGTGACCGTTCAGAGTGGCTCGTACGGTCATACGTGCGACCCGTGCCGCGCGGGGGTCGTGGGGCAGGCGGAGGGCGTACACCCAGGTGTCGGGCGGGGATACGGTGCCCATGGAAACCTCCAGGAGTCTCGCAGGAAGGGGGAGACGGGCTCGCTCAACTGCCGTGCCCGGCGGTGGCATTGCCTGGGTTGGTGCACTTCCGGCTTATGGGTGGGGGGAGTTGGGCGGTGTGGCGCTACGCTAACGCAGCATTGAGATACTTCTCAGTGAATCCAGGGAAGTGCATTAGTAATTACCTCGTGCGAGGTACCCGAGAGCCGCGCCGCGGCCGGAAAGGAGGCCCCTTGCCACCCGCCAGCACACCGACCCTGCGACAACGGCGTTTGGGGGCTGAACTGCGCAAGGCTCGCGAGCGAGCGGGGCTGACGGCCACTGGCGCAGCCGCAAAACTCGGCGTCAACCAAGGACGGGTCAGCATGATCGAGACGGGGCGCAGCCCCCTCAGCGCGGACCGTGTCCGCTCACTCGCACGCACCTATGACTGCGGAGACCCCCGCCTCGTGGATGCCCTCGCCGCGATGGCGCAACGCCAGACGCGCGGCTGGTGGGACAGCTACCGCGACCACCTGCCGGTCGGCCTCATCGACCTCGCCGAGTTGGAACACCACGCGGCAGCCCTGCGCGTCGCCCTGGTCATTCACATCCCCGCCCTGCTCCAGACGACCGACCACGCCCGCGCCCTCTTCAAGGAGGCGGTGCCTGAACTGCGGCAGTACGAGATCGAGCACCGCGTCAGCCACCGGATCAAGCGACAGGGAATCCTCCACCGCGAGGACCCGCCCCCGTACACAGCTGTGCTCCACGAGTGCGCACTGCACATGGGGTACGGCGGCCCCGCTACCGTGCGCGCCCAGCTCCAGCACCTGCTGGACATGAGCGAGCTGGACCACGTCACCGTAAGAGTGATCCCGTTCGGCAAGGGTTCCTTTCCCGGCACCGGACAGTCCGTCGACTATCTGGCGGGGCCGGTTCCCCGGCTGGACACTGTTCAGCTGGACACCCATCACGGCTGCGAGTTCCTGGACGCCGAGGCCCAGTTGGAGAAGTACCGCCTCGTACTCGACCGCATGGAGGCGAACGCCCTCAAACCCGCAGAGTCCAGTGACCTGATCCGCCGCATCGCCCAGACCGTCTGAGGTAACCGTGTCCGAACTCCATTGGAAGAAGTCCACTTACAGCCCCGACGCCTCGAACTGCGTCGAGATAGCCATCGCCCCCACCACCATCCACATCCGCGACTCCAAAACCCCCACCGGACCCCACCTCACGTTCCCACCCACCACTTGGGCGGACTTCCTCTCGCACGCGGCGGACGCGAGGCGCTGAGCACGAAGCACACTCGCTCGGGTGATCGGGGCGCAAGTTCTTGCACGTTCCGGGCCAAGGGCACCTACCTGGTGCAGGGCTGGAAGGTGGTCGATGAGGTCCGGCGCTGGTAGCTGGGCGGTGGCGGCGTCGGCTCTTGAAGGCCGGCTGGGGCACTGCATCCGGTCCGCCGTCCATCTGACCGGCCCCAATGTGGACGCAAGGCAGGCGAGCAAGTGCGCTGACTATCTCTCGCCGTCGCGTATCCGGGCTGGCCCTGCGACACCCTCAGCACCGCCCTTGACAGCCCCGCCAACGACGAGTCGCCCCGCGATGACGGCGATGACCCGCCGCTGTGCGGAGCCACCGTCCGCTGACGTTGCCGTCAACTACTGCCGTCACCCCATGCAGAAGCCCCGCCAGGACCCACCTGGCGGGGCTTCATATTTGCGGCAGTTACCTCGCCTCGATCAGGCTACGAGCGACTTCTATGAGGTCTGCCATCAGCGGGGCGGAGACGTCACCCGCCTGCGGATCAATGCTCAGCAGCGCTGACGACCAGCTCCCGCCATCCGGAACGACGATCGCGGCGAAGGAAGCCTCCTTCGGCTCGCCGCGATAGCGGAACTCGATCACCCGCTCCCCAGCGGCAACATCCTCGAAGTCGATCACGTGGATCTCCGACTCACCGAACTTCACTGTGCGCATCTTGGTCTCCTCCGCTCAGTCCAAGAACCCGGAGAAGCTTCCACCTGGGGTGAAGCGTGCCCCAAGACCATTCGGCAGGCGAACATCGACGACATCTTGCCACTGTCCTCCAATTCGCCCTCGCCCGCGCGTCTCCACCGCGCCCGGATGAGTGAGGATCTCATCCAACATGTCCTGGCCGGTTGCGTTCCATGCGCCAGGGTTCTGCCTCCCGGACGGCGTTGGCCATCCATTCGGGTTTCCGTTGCGTCCCGCGTGCTTCTGGAGGGCCCGCCCTGCCATGCTGTATTCGCCGCGCTTATCCGAAGGGTCGATCTTGGCCCCCGACTGCGATGCGAAATCAACATCGATCGAGCAGTTGCTGTTGTGAACGAGTACCGGCGTCTGCCCAGCCAGCACATAGTACGTATGCAAGTCGTCAACCGTGAGGTTGTACGTGCGGGCATGCTTGGTGAAGGAGCGGTTGACGGTGACGATGACAGTGTCGCCCTCGTCGGTGAGCAGGGTCATGCCCGGCTTCAGGTCTCCCGCATCGACCCAGCGTCGCTCCGACGGAGACCAGAACGGGTGCTCGTAGGTGGCCGTCAGCTTTTCGATGCCGTCGTCTGTTGCGATGGACAGCTCGTTGAAGTGCTTGTCGTCCTCGGTGATGATGAGGCGGCTGACTTTTCTGGGGCCTGATTCGCCGGTTTCAGGATCCGTGGACAGGACCTCATCGCCGAGTTTGACGTCCTCGATGTTCTTGGTCGTACCGTCGGCCATGAGGACGTCCGTGCCCGCCAGGAAGCACTGGGTGCAAGAGCCCGATCTTGCTTTTCCACCCCGGCCCGCACCGACGCCGCCCAGGGCGCCCGGCCCCTCTCCCCCAATTCCGGCAACAGCAGCGACGGCTGCCATGGCCTCGCCCATGGCAGGAGCCCGGCTGCCGCACCCGCTGTCGCTCCCCAGCCTCATACAGGCGAGGAACATGAGATGCCTGAGGATGCTGTCGCCCACTTCCTCGTTTTCAGAGTGAAGCAGACAGCCGTACCCCTCCTCCTGGCAGAAGTTCTCGACTTCCTTGGTGAGCTGATGCGCGTATTTGTCGGCGTTCTTCCACTTCGGGACGAAGACGCCCGGATACACCTCGTAGTGCTTCTTGACGAAAGAAGCCGGGTAGACGTTGCCGGCAGCGCGTGCGGCCTGATGGTTCTGCGAGTACCTCGGCGATCCAGAGGAAGCCGGATGCGTAGGGGTTCTGTTCTCGTGATTGGGCGATGCCCGGGTGGGGCAGTCAAGGTCGGCGCACAGGCCCGTGGGGTCGCTGTTGCTGACCGGGCTGTTGCTGCTGTACGCATACCCGTTCATCTGCAGCGGATCCGCGATGTCGATGATCGGGTCGGCGGACAGGAAACGGCCCGTCGCCTGGTCGTACTCGCGCGCTCCGATGTGCGTCAGGCCCGTCGCCGCGTCGTCGATGCCCACGCCCAAGTAGCCACGCTTGTTGGGCCAGGTTGACGGCTTGGTACCGCGGATCTCGCCGTACGGCTTGAAGGAGCGGCGAGTGACCGCCTGACCGGAGGCGATGTCCACCGACGTGTTGGCGGTGCCGAGGTGATCGGCAAGCAGGACGCTGAGCTTGTGGCCCGTCGTCGCCCCGTTGGTGGTCGTGCGGACGACCATGGGGGCGCCGGACTGTGCGTAGGACCGCGATGCCCGGGTGATCGTGCCCGTCGCGTCCGTCGTCAGTTCCGTCTCGCCCAGGTACAGAGTCGACCCGGTGGACGTGTTCTCCAGGATGCGGTTGCCGGCGGCGTCGTAGATGTACGTCGTCTTCTTGCCGTCGTCGGTGATCGAGTCGAGCTTGTTCTCCGGTGTCCAGATCAGGTTCTGGGTGGTGTTGTACAGGTCCCGGGTCTCGGTGTTGCCCGTCGCGTCGTACGTGTAGGCGCTGCCCTTGCCCGACGGGGAGGAGTTGATCCACGTCATGGTGTGGGGCTGCGTCTTGTACGACGGGGTCGTGCCATTGCCGGTGACCGTCTTGCCGTAGCCGTACGAGAACGCGACGTTCTTTGTTGCGTCCGCTGTGTCGTGCTCGGTCATCGCGGCGCGGTTGCCTATCCAGTCGAAGGTGTACGACTGGCGGTAGGTGGTACCGCCCGTGGACACGGTGGCCGCATCCGGGGCCGCTGCCGCGAGGGTCGACGTCAGCGTGGAGTCGGGGGTAATGGCGTCCGTCGACTCGTCGGGGGATTCGGCGACCGGACCGGAGGACGCCGCGTAGTCGGTGCGGGGGCCCCACGTGGTGCCGTCGGACGCCTTGCAGCCGGTACCGCTGCCGTTCGGTGCGATGCTCGACGTCCAGGCGTGCACCAACTCGCCCATCACGTCGTACGTGAAGCACTGGGTGTCCCACGTGTTTCCCGAACTCACTGCCAGGTTCCGGGCGTTGGACGTGATCGTGCCCGAGGCGTCGTAGGAGTAGTAGCCATCCGTGATGCGGTGTGGGCCTGCGGTCTCGCGGTCGGTGACCGTGCGCTGGAGGCGGCCCGTGTGCGGGTCGACGAAGTTCGTCGTCCACACTCGGTAGGGCTGGGCGCCGGAGACCGAGCGCAGCACCTCTCCGTAGGGCGAGTAGGTTGCGTCGGATGTGTACCAGGTCAGGCCAGAAGTGGACTCGGTGAGACCGTCACTGTTGTAGCGGGTGACGACCTTCTCGCTCGCGAGACCGCCCTTCGCAGGCAGCGTCACGGACAGCGGCTTGCCGGTCGGCGTGTAGGTGTAGCCGTACGTGTATGCGCCGGACAGGCCCGTGGTCATCGAGTTCGGCGGGATGACGGTTTCGCTGCCGGTGGCGCGGTATTCGGAGTCGTAGCCGTTGACGCGGTTGACGTAGTCGCCATCGGGGGTGTGGCGGATGGATGCGGTCGGCTGCCCCAGTCCGCCGGGCGTCTCGTCGTACGTGAACTCCTTGCTAGGGCTTGCCGTTGCAGAGCCTTGTCGCACGTACCGCACGCGCCCAAGCACGTCGTACTCGGTGAACGTCTCCTGCTGACGCGCGTTCTTCACACGGTTGGGGCGGTCGGCCTCGTCGTACAAGGTGTCGGTGGTGCCGGTGTCGGGGTCCGCGGACGAGGTCACCCGGCCGCGGGCGTCGTGGACGTAGGACCAGACGTTGCCCGCCGGATCGGTGATCTTGTTGCCGTAGCCCCTGGCGTCGTACTCGTACGTCGTCGTGCGTCCGGTGTCTGAACTCGCCTTGCTGTAGTGCTTGACGGAGGTGACCCGGCCGAGGGCGTCGTAGTAGGTCCGCGTTCGGGGGGCCGTTGAGCCCTGCGGATCCACGTACGTGCTGGTGTCGCTGTATGAGGTGTACGTCGCGTACTTGTAGTCGCCGCTGTGGTAGACCGATGCGCGGACCTCGCGCTCCAGGCCGTCGTAGCGGTACTTGGTCCAGCTGGGTATCAGCGAGTTGGACCGGGGCGCGAAGAGTTCTGTACTCGGCTCGCCCTTCGCCAGGTACCCCCCGGTCTTCCGGTCGACCAGACCGTGATCGTTGTAGTCGGTGTCCACGATGATCCGGCCGGGGCCGTGGGCTTCAGTCTGCCTCTGAACCTCGCGCTGAAGACCGTCGTACAGAGTCATTTCACGGCTGTACGAACCGTCGTCCTTGAGGGTTTGGACTGTGACCGCGGCGGGTCTGTTCTCGCCGGACGTGATCACCGGCATCTGGTACGAAATCTGCATGGTCGGTGACTGGCCGGAGGGCGAGCGCGATGGTGACCAGCCCTTCACCAGCCGGCCGAGGGCGTCGTACTCGCTGCGTGTGACACGGTTGTTGGGGTCGGTGGCCGTCAGAGGTACTCCGCGGCCGGGGTCGTAGGTCGTGGTGGTGGTGTGCCCCTTGGCATTGATCGACTTCACCTCGGTGACCGGACCGCCCTCGTCACCTGGGGTGTATTCGGTCTCGGTCGTGCCGGTTCCAGGCGCGGTGACAGTGCGCACGCGACCCAGCGGGTCGTACGTCGCCTTCATGACGACCGAGTGCGCTGTACCGGTGCCGTTGATCTGGGCTGACGACGTGACAAGACCCCTGGCCGGTGAGGCGCCGTAGGCCAGGTCGTCGTAGGTGTTCTGCACCGACGACTTCAGCTTGGTGGCCGGGTCGGCCGTGGCCTGGGCGGCGCAGGTGGTGCCGGTGGTGCGCTGTTCCTTGGGCAAGCCGATGAGCCAGGCAGACGTGTTGTGTACGTACAACGTCGTGGTGCAGGACTGGTCGGAGAGGGTTTCGGCGGTGCCGTTGGGCTTGACGACGGCCGTCTCCACCTGGAAGGGAAGGCCGTAGATGTCGTCGACCGTGGTGAGTGTGCGGACGGCGCGCCAGGTGGGGTCAGCCATCTGGATGTCATCTGTCCGCTTGACGCCGACGCGATGGGCAAGGAGCGGATCCGCGGCGGTGCCGTCCTCGTTCTCGCGAGCTCTGGAGGCGGTCTGCTTGGAGTAGGGGAAGGTCAGGTTCTGCTTCTGGACCTTTCCGCCCGAGTCCCGGTAAACGATGGTCTCCGCGGTCATGCCGGCGAACTGTGGTGCGTCATCGGCGAGGAGGGTGTAAGTGCTGGTGGAGTCCTTGACCTCTCCGCCTGTGCCCTGGAAATAGCGGGTCACGGTGTACGACTGGCCGTTGACCTCACCCAGCATGGGGTTACTCTTGCTGCCCTTTCGGACTGAGACCTGCCGGTATCCCTTCCAGTCGCTGTACGTACGCAGCGCGGGGCGCATGAACTCGTCATCGCTCTTGGCCCAGGCCGAGCCCGAGTAGGCGTATGTGCTGATGACCGGCACTCCGTGCGAGGTGACCTTGTCGGTCTCGGTCACGGAGTCGACGACGTACTTGTTGAACCAGGCCTTCGGTGGTGTTCTCTCGTCGCCGTCGGGCGACCAGCGCACCGGGAAACAGGTGCCATTGCTCTTGCCCTTGTCCTCGGCCGGTTCGCTCGCGCAGCCGCCCGTGTACTCGACCTCGATGTCGCCGCCGAGCTCGGTGGAGACGGTGCCGATGCGGGGGCGGGTGAAGCCGGGGCGCTGGTCGGCCTTGCCGGTGAGGACCAGGTTGGGCAGCATGCGGTCTTTGAGGCGATTCTTCAGCGGCGAGGTGGAGCTCACCTTGTATGCCGAGAAGCTGATGCCGTGCTCGGACTGGAGGGTGCCGGTTGTGTCACCGGGCGCGTAGCCGGTGCGGGTGATGGAGTTCAGCCACAGGCCGGGCGCGGTGTCGTACCAGTCCTCGGGGAAGGACTGGTGCAACGTGTACTTGTCGACCAGGCCCAGGCCGGTCTGTCCGGCGCGCGCGGCCTTGGTCGTCACCCTGTCCAGACGCAGTTGCGTCCAGAAGGACGGGAACGCCGGACACAGCTTCGACGTGGACTTGCAATTGAGGTTGCCAGGCGTGTCCCACCAGGGGCGGTAGGCGCCCGGGTCGGCGGTCTTGGCGAAGTTGGCGGTGTCACAAGCAGTGGTGGACTTCAGGCAGCGCTGTTCGACACCGAACTCGATCTTCGCGGACGGCTTGGTCAGGTCGCTGCGCATGCCGTACTCGATCGAGGTCGGGTAGGCGGAGCGGTCGTAGTGCTCGGGCGACTTGAATTTCTTGCGGACCGCGTAGTAGTTCGACTCCTGGCTCCAGTTGACGACCATCGCATTGCCGTGCATGTCGACGACCTTGTCCAGGCCCCAGCGCCAGGCCTGCTGCTTGCCCGCGCCACAGCGGGAGTCGGCGAAGACAGAGGCGTGGCAGGGCTCGCTCGGGTGGTTGCCGAAGACCGGAACGGTAGAGACGGAGTTGGTGTCTGCGTGGCCGCCGCCGACCTGGTTCTGGCCGTAGTAGTGCTTCGTACCGTCCCGGGTCGTGACGATCCAGTACTCACCGTTGTTGTCGTCGTTGGTACCGCCGACCTTGTGCTCGACGCGCGTGCCGTCGTCCTGCTGCAAGCGGTAGATCTCGGTGTCGGTCTCGGGGTTGCTGCCGGAGGCGGCGGCGCGGACCAGTTCGACGGTCCGGCCGTTCAGAGACATCACCGCGTTGTACGAGACCCAGCACAGGTCCGACGTCTTGTCCTTCTTCGCCGTGTTGTTGGGCGTACCGGAGCCAAGTGTCTTGCGGTCGTCCTTGCAAGAGCGGTACCGGCGTTCGATGTAGCCGGCGTCATAGCTCCAGCCCTCGCCGATCCAAGATGCCTGTGGCGAGGAGACAGCCGTACGGCCGTCCACGGTCTGGGAGTTGTACTCGAAGGAGACCTTGGGCGCGGGCCCCGCGGGCGCGGACGGCAGGTTCAGCGGATACGACCAGGTGAAAGCGCCCGACGATCCTCCCGCCTCCCAGTTGCCGTCGGAAGCGAGCGGGGTTGCCTTGAAAGTGCCGCCGTTGCCGGCGCCGGAGTCGACGGCACCGAGGACGGCGGAGTCGCCGCCGGTGGCGGCCGGGTCCGCCGATGTCGGGGTGCGGTAGGCGGCCTGGAACACCTCGGATCCTGAGGCGGGGCCGGACGACGCCGAGGCGGGCGTGACTGTCCCGTCGGCCGCAGGGTCGACCGTGGCGGTGATGGACCTCGCCGCCGTGTCGTTGGTGGTCTCCAGCTCCTCGTACGTCTGGCAAGCCTCGTCGTCGGGCGTCGTCAGGTAGCACTCGGGGAACTGCACGAACCGCAGGCGGGAGGCCCAGTCGGCGCCATACAGGCTCTCGAACTTGGAGTAGTCGAGCTTCACGGAGACGGGGACTGCGCCAGTGGCCGGGGCCTGCACGTGCAGGACAGCCCCGTCCACGCCCTGACTGACGGACGAAGTGCGGTCCGGGATGGTGACCTGCCAGGTGCCGGTCGGCGCCGGCTGGTCGGCAGCCTGGCCGAGGCTGACGGGCAGGGACCCGACCGGCGTGAGTGCGGCCTGCTCGGTCGAGGCAGCGGAGCGCAGAGTCGTCGGCGTGGATGTCGCCGCACCGAAAGTCACCGAACCCGTCAGGTTGGACGGCGGCGTCACAGTGCCCGTCGGCGCTTGGAGTAGATCCTTGGGTATGTCGCCCCTCAGAGTCTCCAAGTCACGCGAGAACTCCTCGCCCTCCACGGGCACTTCGTTCTCCAGCTGCTCCAGCTCCACCGACTCGCGCCCCGTCTCGTCGGACGACGGGTTGGGGTCGGGCGGCAGCGCGAACGACTGGGCGGGCAACAGCCCCACCAGCAGAGCGGCTGCCACGGTCGGCACCGCGACGCGTGCGATGCGCAGGCGGGCATGCAGAAGTCTGTCGAACACGACGAGGTCCCCCCGGACCACTTGAAGCGGGACCGGTGACGGACCACGCGCGCTGACTATCAGACAGCGCAGATTTTGTGGTCACTCTGTGAAGGAACGCCATATCAGACGCGATCATGTGACTATGATCACGCCATGTAACGGCTCGTAACGCTTTGGATCCACTCAAGAGGTGCGAAGACTCAATGATCTGTGCATGATCTATGCATTCTCGCTTCTCACCAAGAAGCAACTCATAAGTACCCGAACCCGCTGCGAACTTGCCCCCTTCTGCCGGTGATTCGCACCATTCCTGACGCGGCATGACGGTCAACCAACGCGAACCGCTCCACCGCAGCCACGTCCCGAGGGATGCATCTCTGAAGGACATCACGCCGCGTGCACGGATTTCCCACAGGGTGACTACAGCCTCTTCATGAGTCATCATCGGCTGCCGTGCGGGGGCGCTCTGCCCTGTCCGCCTGCATTCCGGGGAATCTGGGGAAGGGGAACTGGGCCCATGACGCGCAACTGGCGCCGTGCGCCCGGTCGTCAAGCCGTCGCGGCGCTGCTCGCCACCGCGATCGCCACGACCGGCATCGTGTACGCCGGATTCCAGCTGGACGGCGACACATCGCACGAAAAGGCCGACCGCGACCAGCGGGTCAAGCAGGTCACCGAGTCAGCCGCTCTCACCACGGCCTCCAAGACCGGGAAGAAGGTCGAGGTAACAGCTGCACGCTCCGCGTCCTCGACCACCTGGGCCCGACCCGACGGCTTCATGGAAAAGCGGCTGCACTCCTCCCCGATCCACGCAAAGGTGAGCAGCGAGTGGAAGACCATCGACCCCAACCTCCACCGCACAAAGGCGGGTTGGGAACCGAGAGCCACCAACACCCGGATGGTGTTCTCGGCAGGCTCCGAAAGCCGGGGCGAGCAGCGCGCCGACCGCTCGGCTGTACGGCGGGTCTCCCTGGTGAAGACCGCTGCCGCAGACACCGGAACCCCGCTGGTCACGCTGTACGTCGGCGACCACGCGATCCAGCTCACCTGGCCGGGCGTGGTGCCGACACCCATCGTCGACGGCAACCGAATCCTGTACCCGGAGATTTTCCCCGGCGGCGACCTGGTGCTGACCGCCGACGACGACGGCTTCGGCCAGGTCGTCGTCGTGAAGAACCGTCAGGCGGCTGCGGACCCACATGTTCAGCAGCTCGCATACGGTCTGCAGTCAGCCGATCTGACCTTCCGCCTCGACCCGATCACCGGGATGGTCACTGCTGTAAACGCCTACAGCGAGGAAGTCGCCGTCTCCCCCACCCCGCTGATGTGGGACAGCAGCGGCACTCCGGCCGTCACCGACGGCACGGTCGGCGCCACCGCACAGCCGACGACACCTGAGTCCCCGGACCCGACGGACTCGGCGAGTGCGTCCCCTTCGGACACTCCCAGCCCCTCCGAGGAAGAGGCCGCCGAGTCGGACGAACAGGGCGACACGGATGTGGAGATCCTTCCCTCGGCCAGCGACGGACCCGAGCCGACCGTCTCGGAGTCCCCACTGCCGACCGCACCGGCGGAGCCAACCCCGGCGCCCTCGCAGACCGGGTCCGCGGCGACGCTGAGCCTGCCCTCCCTGAACGGCCCTTCCCCCGATTCCCGCGGCGACCTCGTCGAGGCCGACCTCACCACGGGCCAGTGGACGCTCACCCCCGACCAGGCGTTCCTGAACGACCCGGCGACCACCTTTCCGGTCTTCATCGACCCGTCGGTCAAGAAGCACACTCAGAACTGGACCACCGCCTACAACCGGCACCCCAACGCCACCTTCTACAACGGCAAGGGCTTCAACAAGGGCGGCACCCACGAGGCCCGCGTCGGCTTCGAGTCCGACACCTGGGGCACCTCGCGGTCGTACTTCAACATCTCCTTCGACAAGGACCTCAAAGGCACCAAGATCACCAGCGCCAAGCTGCGGATGCTGGAGACCTACTCCTGGTCGTGCCAGTCCCGGTCCATGAGCGTCCACCTCACCGGCGCGATCAACTCCCACACCAACTGGAAGAACGCGCCCAAACTGCACGACGGCAACAAACTGGCGACGAAGAGCTTCGCCCACGGCTACAAGTCCGGCTGCCGCGACGCCTTCGAGACCTTCGACGTGAAGAGCGGCGCCCAGAAGAGGGCCGACAAAGGCGAGAACCTGATCACTTTCGGCCTGCGCGCCCGTGACGAAAACGCCCAGTACGCCTGGAAGAAGTTCCAGGCGAACGGCGACTACGCGCCTGTCCTCGAACTCGTCTACAACCGCAAACCTTCCATCGTCTCCAACTCCCTCGACCTCGGCCCGGACGGCAAGTGCACCACCACCAAGCCGTACGTCCGCATGGGCTCCGGTGACCTGACCTTCACCGCCAAGGCCGCCGACAAGGACAAGAACCTCGACTACTTCGACTTCGACCTGTGGGAGCTGGGCAAGTTGGACACCACCGGTGACCTGCTCAAGTCGACCGGCAAGGTCTCCGCGGGCGGCGACACCGACACCGCCCTGCGCACCACTCCGAAGTTCGCCACCAGCGGCCTGAAGTCCGGTGCCACGTACTCCTGGCGGGTGCGGGCGGTCGACGACACAGGCATCACCTCCGGCTGGTACCCGAAGACACCCTGTCGCTTCGTCCTCGACACCACCGCGCCCCGCCCGCCCAAGGTGTCCTCCACCGACTTCCCCAACGCCGACGGCAGCGAGAACGGGTTCGGCAACAGCGCCGAGGACGCCAACTGGTCCACCATCAAGTTCGGGACAGCCGGCTCCTTCACCGTCCGAGCCCTGAACACCGACGTCGTGCGCTACGAATACGGCTACAACTCCGCCACCTACACCGGCAGCCTGCCCCGCACCAACGGCGCGGCGACCAGCGTCAGCGGCACCATCACGGGTGCCAAACCGCCCACGGCCGGACCCAATGTGCTGTTCGTCCGGGCCGTCGACAGCTCCGACAACGTCTCCGAACCGACCAAGTACCTCTTCTACGTCACTCCGCGCGACCAGGCCGACAAGCCCGGCGACTTCACCGGCGACCAGATGCCCGACGTCATGACGGTCACCGAGGGCGGCAACCTGGCTCTCTACCCCTCCCAGGCCGATGCCAAGGACCTCGCCAAGGGGACCGGCGACCTGGACTACTCAATGCCGGGCGCCTACCGGACCAACCCCAGCAAGGACCCCAACGGCGACGACGAAGAACCACCGTACGTCGCCGCGCCGAACGGACACTTCAAGGGCGCGCTGATCACCCACAACGGCGACATCTACGGTGGAGACGGTCTCCAGGACCTCGTCGTCCGCCTCGGGAGCAGGCTCTGGGTCTACCCCGGCGACGGCTACGGAGCGGTCAACATCGATCGGCGTCAGGAGATCCTGCTGCCTTCGAGCGCTCCCAGCCCCTCCGCCTTCACGCAGATCGTGGCCGCCGGCGATGTCACCGGCGACGGCCGCACCGACTTCTTCGCCACTGTGAAGAACGCCAGTGGAACCGACGACGAGTTGTGGGCCTTTACCGGCTACCACGGCGCAACCGTTGATCAGGCCGTCCGCCTGATCTCCACCTCCTGGGCCGACCGCGACATCGTCCTCGCTCAGGACGTCTCCGGCGACGGAGTCACCGACCTCGTCTACCGCAGTGGCGCCTCCGGCAGGCTCATCCTCCGCAAGGGCATCGCCGCGAGCGGCGGCGGAGTCGACCTCAACTCCCTGTCCACCGCCGCCAACTCCTCCGGCGGTGCCGACATCGAGTACAGCGCCTCCGGCTGGGCCGTCAGCAGCGTGCCCTTCCTGCTCGGCACACCCGACGCGAACAGCGACGGCATCCCCGACATCTGGGCAGTACGGTCCGACGGCTCCGTCCGCTTCCACTCCGGCGGCAGAACCACCACCTCGAACACGGGAACCGCGGTCGTCGGTCCTACCACCTGGTGGGCGAAGCGCATTGCCGTGGGGTGAGCGTGGTTGGACGCTGGGGCCCTACTCCCGAAGGAGGGTCCCAGCGTCCATGGCTCACGCCCGATGCGCCCTGCCCCTGCCCCTGCCACGCTTGGAACCATCCGGCCACAACTGCGGCTTCCGCTTCGCCGCCAAGTCCTCCGCCCAGCCGAACGCGACGACGCAGAACCCGATGAGCACCCAAGTGATGACCAGTACGGGCCATGGGCTCTCCAGCAGCCACGAGAAGTGCTGCCACATCACGTCGATCTCCCAGAGCCGGTCCCACTGCGTGGCGGCCACGAGGATGCAGGTGTTGTGCCAGAGATAGATCGTCACCGCACGGGAGTTGAGCAGGGTGATGGGCCTATCCCAACGGCGCAGCCGGCGGGGCCATTCGGACCAGGACGGGCTGACGTGCAACAGGAGCATGACCGTTCCGCAGGACCAGAGGGCCTGGGCCAGGGGCATGCTGTCGAGGTCATGGTCCATCGTGAAGTTGTGGTTCAGGGCGTACCAGAGCCCTCCGAGCGCGACGGCCGGCGCCACGGACGGGACGACGTAGCGCGGGAGGCGCTGGAGGATGCCCTGCTGGTACGCCATACCTAGGATCCAGCAGGCACCGAAGGTGCTGAAGTCCGTGAGCGCCGAGGGGATCCGCTCCCCGGGCAAGGTGATGTAACCCAGCTCGAACGCCACCGACAACATGATCGGCGCGGCGATCGTCGCCAGCGGAAGCGCACGCAGGGCACGCAGCAGGAACGGCGAGAGCAGGACGTACCAGAGGTAGGCGCGGAGGTACCACAGGGGTCCGGCGAGATCGATGGCCCAGTCCTCGCCGATGAAGCCCTGAATGCCGGGCAGCCCCTCCGCGTACGGCGGGTCGCTCAACGGCAGGATCCAGTACGTGAGGTGAAGCCACCACCAGCCCGGGTGGCCGCCCGAGTCGGGCCCCCAGCCCTGGAGGACCATGCCGGTGACGCCGACGACGCCCAGCAGCCAGAGTGGCGGGAGCAGTCGGCGGATGCGGCTCTTGATGACCTGCGCGGGCGGGCGCTTCAGTGAGCGGGCCATGAGGTTCCCGGCGAGCGCGAACATCACGCCCATGGAGGGGAACAGCAGCGGGAGCCAGGCCCAGCCCGTCAGGTGGTAGAGGACGACGCGGAAGAGGGCGAGTGCCCGGAGCAGGTCGAAGTAGCGGTCCCGGACCGGTGCACGCGGGGCCACTTGAGCGGCCGGTTCCGTGGGCTTGGCCGGGGGCGCCGGATCGATCGATGGGGGCGTCGCTTGCCGGGGCATGGCCGGGACATCCGCGACGCCCGACGCCGAAGGGCGGTTGTGGTGCTCGTCGTACACGAAGGCGTCCTGTCCGGTCCTGGGCGTCGCTGTCCATGGAGGTATGGGCGGGGGCTGGCTCATCCGACCGGCCTCCGGTCCATCCGCTGCTCGCTCACGCCCGGCAGTCCCACCGCGCCGGTGCGACGCAGCTTCTGCCAGCGCAGGCGGCCTCCGGTCAGCGCGGTGATCCAGGACTGCAGGAGTACGACATACATCAGCTGTCGGTAGAGGATCTGCTGGAGTGGGAGCGAGATCAGATGGGTCATCGGTTCCCGGTCCAGACGGAACGCGTAGGCCGCGCACACCGCCTGGATGGCCAGCACGCCGGCCCACGCGACGATCGTCTGCTCCGTCGGGCCGAACACCAGCCCGTACAGCAGGAATACGTCGATCAAGGGGGCCAGCAGGGGCGCGAGCACCATGAACAGTGACACCAGAGGGAGGCCCACGCGGCCGAAGCGTCCCGACGGTCCGCGTTCGACGAGTGCGCGGCGGTGTTTCCAGATCGCTTGCATCGTGCCGTACGACCAGCGGTAGCGCTGGGACCACAACTGCTGGACGGTTTCCGGGGCTTCGGTCCAGGCGCGCGCGTTCTCCGCGTAGACGACCCGCCAGCCGTCGCGGTGCATCGCCATGGTGATGTCCGTGTCCTCGGCGAGCGTGTCGTCGCTCATGCCACCGACCCGTTCGAGGGCGGTCCGCCTGAACGCGCCCACCGCGCCGGGGATCGTCGGCATGCAGCGCAGCATGTCGTACATCCGGCGGTCGAGGTTGAAGCCCATCACGTACTCGATGTGCTGCCAGGCGCCGATGAGCGAGTCCCGGTTGCCGACCTTCGCGTTGCCCGCGACCGCACCCACGCGCGGGTCGCCGAAGGGCTGCACCAGCTCGCGGACCGTGGCCGGTTCGAAGACTGTGTCGCCGTCCATCATCACGACGATGTCGTAACGGGCGTTCGCCAGCCCGCGGTTGAGGGCGGCCGGCTTGCCCGCGTTGAGCTGGCGGACCACCCGTACGTTGGGCAGACCCATCGCCTCGACGATGCGGGCGGTGCCGTCGCTGGAGCCGTCGTCGATGACCACGACCTCGATCGGATACTCGCTGGCCATCAGTGAACGGACGGTGTTCTCGATGCACTTGGCCTCGTTGTACGCCGGGACGAGCACCGACACCGGTTCGGTGACCGGCGGTCCCCAGCTGAAGTCGCGTCGGCGTACCCGGCGGGCGTGGATGCCGGAGAGCACGAGCATCAGGACGAAGCGGCTGATGACCAGGAAGCCGATCACGGCCAGGCAGACGACGAGGACGTCCGTGATCCTTTCCGAGGCCTGGACCAGGAAGATCCACGCCTTGCCCTTGAACCGGTCGAGGCCGGTGACCTCGGTGTGCGCGCTGGGCGCGTCCAGGGCCTCGGTGAGGTTGTCGAACTCGTAGCCCCGCGCTGTGAGGTCGGGCAGCAGCCGGTCCAGCGCGGCGACGGTCTGGCTGCGGTCGCCGCCGGAGTCGTGCATGAGGACGATCGCGCCCTTGCCGCCGTGCGGGGTGGCGCGGCGGATGATCTCCCTGACGCCGGGCCGCCGCCAGTCCTCGCTGTCGGTGTTGTTGACGACGGTGATGTAGCCGCGGGCGCCGATGTACTCGGTGACCGGCCAGGACTTGTTGTCCATGGCGTCGGCGAAGGAGGAGTACGGCGGCCGGAACAGCGAGGTACGGATGCCCGCCGCGCCGCTGATCGAGAGCTGGTTCTGGGACAGCTCCCAGTCGATGCGTTTCTTCGACTGGTAGGAGAGATCGGGGTGGTTGAAGGTGTGCAGGCCGATTTCATGGCCCTCGTCCACGATGCGTCTGACGAGGTCGGGGTAGCGCGAGGCCATCGTGCCGGTGACGAAGAAGACCGCGTGGGCGTGGTGCCTCTTCAGCACGTCCAGGACCTTCGGGGTCCAGGTCGGGTCCGGGCCGTCGTCGAAGGTGAGGACGAGACGGTGGTCGGGCACGCGCAGGCTGGTGGTGCGGCCGCTGCGGGTGTCGATGACCGGGCCGCCCTTGAGGATCCTTTCCGGCACCCGGTCGGTGGCGGCGGGCGGCTGGACGCGGTGGTCGGCGAGGATCTCGCTGTGGACGTACCCCCGCAACATCAGCATCGCCATCAGCGCGACAAGGACGAGCGAGGGCAACAGCAGGCGCATGGGCAGGCGGCGGCGCCGGGAGCCGTCGGGGGCTCCGGTTGCGGGCCCGGGACGGCGGGTGCGGGATGCCATCAGAGGACGTTCTCCGGGGACGGGGAGGGTGACGAGGTGCCGTTCGGCTCCTCGGCGACGGGGCTCGGCTCGCTCGCGCCGTCGGCCACCGTGCCGGTGCCGTCGCCGATCGCGGACTCACTGGACGTGGGCGAGGGCTCGCCGCCGTCCGTCGGGCTCGGGTCGGTCGACGGGGACGTCGGCGGGTCGGGCGACGGGTCCGGGTCCACGGGGTTGTCGCTCTCGCCGGTGCCCGGGTTCTGGGTCGTCCGGGTCGCCGTCGGCTCGGGGTCGGTGGATGTGCCGGGGTTCTCGGCGCCGGCCGAGGCGCCGGGCGCGGTGGCGGACGCTCCCGGCGAGGGCGTCACGCCCACGCCGGCGGACTCGGTCGCGCCGGGTGAGACGAGACCGGGGCCGGCGGGCGGCACCGACTCGGCGGGCAGCGGCGGCGTGTCGACCTTGCCGGCCGGCTGCTCGTCCTTCTGGCCCGGCACGGGCAGCCAGGGCGCGTTGGAGTTGCCGGACACCAGGGTGGCCAGGATGACCACGGCGTAGACCGCGCAGGCGAGGCCCACGGCCATGCCGATCCGGCGGTACCTGCGGCTGCGGCGGCCCGACTCGTCGACGAACACCGGTCCGTCGGAGGAGGGGGCGGAGGAACGGGAGGAGGAGCCGTCCGTGCCGGCCGGTCCGCCCTTCGCCGCGTGCAGGCGCATGTTGTCGAGTTGCAGTCCTATGCCGTCGAGCTGGACCGTCACCTCGTGCGGGTCATGGGTGTGCTCGGCCGTCTCGGCCCAGGGGTCTCTGGGAGCGGTGGCCGCACCGGCTCTGCCGGCCCGCGGCAGCACCTCGGTCTCATCGGCGGGCAAAGCCGACGGCGTCTCCTGCCGCGCCCTCATCTCCCCGGTCTCCGGAAAGGCCTGGGTTCCGGCACCGGGCCCATCGCCCGGCCCGGTCACCGGCAACGCCCGGGTGCCGGGAGCCACCTCGGGCCACTCCGGTTGGGCGTCTTCTCGCCAATTCTTCACGCGCACGCACATCCCCCCACGGGACAGTTCTGGGCGCGCACACGACACTGAGCTCACGTCGTCGAACCGGGCCCCCACCCGATCCGAGCGCCCCCCTTACCACACCGTGCTCAGGGCACGAATGTAGCGCACACGGAGGATCCGTGGTCGCCACGTGTCAGATATGCGTACTTACTGTGTTCACGTCAATGGCCGGAATCCATCCCTCGGCGGGCCTCCGCAGCCAACCCTCCTCGGCGGCGAGCTCGACCGCCGCCCGTCGAAGTGCCTCGAATCCGGGGTGCACCAGCCCCTTCCGCCACACCAGTGACACGAGTGACAGGGGGACGGGGTCGACGAGGGGCCGTACCACCGTCGAAGGCATGGCCGGAAATTCCACCACGGCAAGGATGGGGTTCCGCATCTTGGCCATGATCCGCTGGAACTCCTCGTCACCCACCGCAAGCGGTACGGGTGCGGCGACCTCGATCCCACGCCCCTCGAACAGCCTGTGAGCCAGCTCGGTCCACTCCGGTGTGCGCGGATTACCGGCGCCCGCGTACACGGTCTCGCCCGCCAGTGCGGCGAGCGGCACTACGTCCGATCCGGCCAACCGGTGATCCTCGGGCAGCACGACCGCCATCGGCTCGTACCGCACCGGCTGGTGGTCCAACTGGGCCCGCAGCGCCGGGTCCAGGCCCGCGTACCGCCCGAAGGACGCGTCCAGCCGCCCCGCGACCAACTCCGCCGCCGCGCCGGTCAGCCCGCTCTCGAAGCGGGCCATCAGCTCGTGTTCGGGGGCGAGTTCACGCGCCCGGTGCAGCACCCGGCGACCGGTGACCAGACCCGGCGAGTTCAGGTCCACCAGCAGCGGCCGGGCCTGTCCGAACGCCGCCAGCAGCTCCTCCTGCGCCGCCAGCACCCGACGCACGTACGGCACCAGCCGCTCACCGTCCGCCGTCAGCGTCACCTGCCGTGTGGTCCGTACGAACAGCTCGGCGCCCAACTCCCGCTCCAGCCGCCGTACATCACGGCTGAGGGCCTGCTGGGCGACGTAGAGCCGGGCGGCGGCACGCGTGAAGTGCAGCTCCTCGGCGACGGCGAGGAAGGCGCGCAGCAGACGGGGGTCGAGATGAGCGGGCATGACGGGAACTTACAACGCAGGTGCGTGAATCGGTACGGAGAAGGTGTTGGACCCCTTGATCGCTTACGGGTGACGGTTGCTCCATGGCCAGCCTCGACCGCTCCTCCATGCCCGGCCCCTACCGCCGGCTCTTCACCCTCCCCGGCACCCGGGCGTTCACGATCGGGAATCTCATCGCCCGTATCCCCATGGGCATGTTCAGCGTGAGCGCGATCCTCATGATCGCCGGTTCGCGCGGCTCGTACGCCCTCGCCGGCGCCGTCACCGCCACCGGCCTCGCGGCGACCGCCGTGACCGCCCCCTGGATCGCCCGGCTCGTCGACCGGCACGGACAGGCGCGGATCGCCGTACCCGCGACCACCCTCGCCGCGCTGGGCAGCGTCGCGCTGCTGCTGTGCGTGCGCCACGACACCCCGGACTGGACCCTGTTCGCCGCGTACGCCGCCACCGCCACCACGCCCAACCTCGGCGGGATGTCCCGCGCCCGCTGGGCCCATCTGCTCAAGGGCGACGACCAGGCCCTGCACACCGCGATCTCCTTCGAACAGGCCACGGACGAGCTGTGCTTCATGCTGGGCCCGGTCCTCGCGGCTTTCCTCTGCGGAACGTTCTTCCCGGAGGCCGGCACCCTGGTCGGCGCCGTACTCCTCCTCACCGGCATGCTGCTGTTCGCGGCGCAACGCTCCACCGAGCCGCCGGTACAGCAACGGACCGCGGCGAAGGCCCCCTTCCGCGCCCCCGGCATACCCCCGCTCCTCGCCGCCTGTCTCGCCATGGGCATGGTCTTCGGCTCGATGGAGGTCGTCACGCTCGCGTTCGCGGACGCACAGGGCCACAAGTCGGCGGCGGGGGCGGTACTCGCTCTCCAGGCAGCCGGTTCCTTCGCGGCCGGACTGCTGTACGGCGCGCTGAAGCCGACCGGTCCCGCAGAACGCCGTTACCCGTACTGCATAGCCGCCATGACCGCCCTCATGACCCTCCCCCTGCTCGCCGCAACCCTCAACGGCTCGCTCCTCGCCCTGGCCGGCGCCCTGCTCCTCGCCGGAATGGCGACGGCGCCCACCATGGTCACCAACATGACCCTCATCCAGCGGCGCACCCCGGCCGGCCGCCTCAACGAGGGCATGACCCTCGCCGTGACCGCGCTGCTCGGCGGTATCGCCTGCGGCAGCGCACTGGGCGGCTGGACGACGGAACACGTGTCGGCGACGGCCGGCTTCGGGATCCCGGTGACCGCAGCGGCAGCGGCACTGGTGATCACGGTGCCCGGCACTCTCCGCCGAACCAATTCCCGTCCAGCCCATTGACGCCCTCACAGGCCCCACATACCTTCCCTCGTCGAAGCGCTTCGACGTCATGCATCGAATCGATTCGACGACCCCGGCGTGACGTCCCGAGATCCATCCGGCTCCGACTCCTCTGGAGGCACGGGATGTTGACGACACGAAGGCGTGCGGTGGCGACGGCGGTGATTCTCGCCGGATCACTGCTCCTGACCTCCTGCGGAGACTCCGACAGCGGGTCGTCCGAAGACGGCAAGACGCTCAAGCTGTGGCACTACGAGGCCCCGAACAGCGCGATGGGACAGGCCTGGAACGAGGCGATCAAGGAGTTCAAGGCCAAGCACCCGGGCGTGAAGGTGGAGTTCGAGTCGAAGGGATTCGAGCAGATCCAGAAGACCGCCCCGATGGTCCTCAACTCCTCGGACGCACCCGACGTGATGGAGTACAACAAGGGCAACGCGACGGCGGGTCTGCTGTCCAAGCAGGGCCTGCTCACCGACCTCACCGATGAGGCCACGAAGCGCGGCTGGGACAAGAAGCTCAGCGCGAGCGTCCGCACCACCAGCGTGTACGACGCGAACGGCGTCATGGGCTCCGGCAAGTGGTACGGCGTGCCCAACTACGCCGAGTACACGATGGTCTACTACAACAAGGACGTCTTCGCGAAGTACAAGATCCCCGAGCCGAAGACGTTCGACGAACTGACCGCCGCGATGGACACGTTCGTCCAGAACAAGGTCACCCCGCTCGCCAACGGCGGGGCCGAGTACATCGCCCAGCAGTACCTCTACCAGCTGGCCTTGTCGAAGGCCGACCGCTCCTGGGTGGACTCGTACGAGCTCTACAAGGGCAAGACCGACTTCCACGACGCGGCCTGGACCTACGCGGCCGACACCTTCGCCGACTGGGTGAAGAAGGGCTACATCGGAAAGACGTCCAGCAGCGTGAAGGCCGAGGAGACCGGTGTCTCCTTCATCCAGGGCAAGGCGCCGATCCTCTTCTCGGGCAGCTGGTGGTACGGCCGCTTCGTGGACGAGGCGAAGTTCGACTGGGGCACCTTCCTGTGGCCCGACTCGGGCCTCACGCTCGGCTCGGGCGGCAACCTGTGGGTGGTCCCCAAGGGCGCCGAGAACAAGCAACTCGCCTATGACTTCATCGACATCACCATGTCGGAGAAGATCCAGAACCTGCTCGGCAACAAGGGCGGCGTCCCGGTCGCGGCGGACGCGAGCGCCATCACGGACCCGAAATCCAAGACGCTCATCGACGACTTCAACACCCTGTCCCAGCGCGACGGCCTGGCCTTCTATCCCGACTGGCCGGTCCCCGGCTACTACGACGTCCTCGTCTCCGAGACCCAGAAGCTGATCACCGGCAGTGAGCAACCGGACGGCTATCTGGACGCCCTCCAGGAGGCGTACGACAAGGGCGTGCCGAAGCAATGACGGTGACCGTCGAACGGGGGGTGACCAGCAGACAGACCCACGCCGGTCACCCGCGCCGCCCCCGTGACTCGTACGCCCTCTTCCTGCTGCCCGGCGTCCTCGCCTTCCTGGTCGTGATCATCGTCCCGTTCCTGATGAACACGGGCGTCAGCTTCACCGACTGGCAGGGCGTGGGCTCCCCCGAGTGGTCCGGGCTCGCCAACTACCGCGAGCTGATGGACGACTCCGAGTTCTGGGCGTCCTTCCGGCACAGCCTGTTCATGGTCGTCGCCATGGCGGCCGTACCGACGGCGGTCGGACTGGTGCTGGCCGCCGCGCTGTTCGACTACATCGGAAAGCACTTCGGATCAAGGACCGTTGCCGTCCTGCGCGCCTGCTTCTACCTCCCCCAGGTGCTGCCGATCGCCGTCGCGGGCATCGTCTGGAGCTGGATCCTCGCCCCCGACAACGGCTCCCTCAACGAACTGCTCAAGGCGATCGGCCTGTCGAGCTGGCAGCAGGACTGGCTCGGCGACCCCGACCTCGCGCTCTACTCCGTCATGGGCGTGATGGTCTGGGTCCAGCTCGGCTTCCCGCTGGTCGTCTTCATGGCGGGCCTCCAGCGCGTTGACCCGCAGCTGCACGAGGCGGCCGAGCTGGACGGCGCCGGCTGGTGGCGCCGCTTCTGGCACATCACGCTGCCGCAGATCCGCCCGGAGATCTATGTCGTCCTGACCTGGTGCACGATCGCCGCGCTCAAGGTCTTCGGCGCGGTGTACGTCCTGACGAAGGGCGGACCCGGCGGCGCCACCAACGTCCCGTCCTACTTCTCCTTCACCACCTTCTTCGAGAAGACGCAGGTCGGCTACGGCGCCGCGATCTCCACGGTGCTGACCGTGATCATCCTGCTGCTGTCCCTGATCGGCCTGAAGCTCCAGACCCGCGCGGAGGAAAGGGAGGGGTCATGACCGGCGCCCTGCGTCGCTACCCGGTGCTGATCGCCCTGTGCATCGCATCCCTCTTCATGATCGTCCCGTTCCTCATCGTCACGCTCAACGCGTTCAAGTCACCCACCGAGTACTCCCAGAACGGCCCGCTGAGCCTGCCCGACGGCCTCTACCTGGACGGCCTGAAGGACTTCTGGGAGCGCGTCGACTACACCCAGAAGCTTGTGAACTCCCTGCTGATCAGCGGCGGAGTGGCCGTGTTCGCGGTGATCCTGTCGGTGCTCAACGCGTACGCGATCGGCATCGGCCGTATCAGGGGCCGCACCTGGGTGCTGGCTTTCTTCGTCCTGGCGAACATGCTGCCGCAGGAGGCGCTGGTCTATCCGATCTACTACCTGAGCAAGGAGGCAGGTCTCTACGACACCCGCCTGAGCGTGATCATCGTCTTCACGGTGATCCAGGCGGCCTTCGGGACGTATCTCCTCTCCGCCGTCCTGGGCCGGTTCCCGCGCGAGATCATCGAGGCCGCCCGCATCGACGGCGCGGACAAGTGGCAGATCCTGTGGCGGATCGTCGTCCCCGTCAGCCGTCCCACCCTCGGTGTCCTGCTCGTCTTCTTCTTCATCTGGACCTGGAACGAGTTCCTGCTCCCCCTGGTCATGCTGATCTCCAACGACAACCAGACCGTGTCGGTGGCCCTCGGCGTTCTCCAGGGCCAGCGTCTGATGGACGCCACGATGACGAACGCGGCGGCCCTGCTCGGCGTCCTCCCCGCCCTCGTCTTCTTCCTCGTCTTCCAGCGGACCCTCACCCGCGGCATCGCCGTGGGAGCGGTCAAGTAAGGGGTAAGCGCGTGAAGTTCACCGACGGCTACTGGCTGCTGCGCGAGGGCGTCACCGCAGCCCACCCGGTCGAGGTCCTCGACGTCACGGCCAAGGACGGCACGCTGGAGATCCACGCGCCGACCCAGCCCATCCGCCACCGCGGCGACCTGCTGAAGGGACCGGTCGTGACGATCAGCGCACACGCCCCCCTGCCGGACGTCATCGGCGTCACCTTCACCCACTTCGAGGGCGAGCAGCCGCGGGGCCCCGAATTCGAGGTGCAGAAGGAGGAGTTCAGCTCCCCTGTGTCGTACGACGACGAGACCGCGACCCTGACCTCGGGCGAGCTGTCGGTCCGCGTCACCCGGTCCGGCCCCTGGCAGGTCGACTTCCTCGCGAACGGCCGCACCCTGACCACCAGCGGCCCCAAGGGCATGGGCATCATGCGGGACGCGACCGGCGCCCACTACCTCCGCGAACAACTCGGCCTGGGCGTCGGTACGTCCGTCTACGGCCTCGGCGAACGCTTCGGTCCGCTGGTCAAGAACGGCCAGGTCGTCGACGTCTGGAACGCCGACGGCGGCACGGCCACCGAACAGGCCTACAAGAACGTCCCCTTCTACCTCACCGACGCGGGCTACGGCGTCTTCGTCGACCACCCGGGCAAGGTCTCCTTCGAGGTCGGCTCGGAGGCGGTGTCACGGGTCCAGTTCAGCGCGGAGACACAGCAGTTGACGTACTACGTCATCTACGGCCCGACCCCGAAGGACATCCTCCGCAAGTACACGGCCCTCACCGGCCGCCCGGCCCTCCCGCCCGCCTGGTCGTTCGGCCTGTGGCTGTCGACGTCCTTCACGACGTCGTACGACGAGGAGACCGTCACCTCTTTCGTCGACGGCATGCGAGAGCGCCGGCTCCCCTTCTCGGTCTTCCACTTCGACTGTTTCTGGATGCGCGAGTTCAACTGGTGCGACTTCCAGTGGGATCCGCGGGTGTTCCCGGACCCGGAGGGCATGCTGGCGCGGCTGAAGGCGCGGGGCCTGCGCATCAGCGTGTGGATCAACCCGTACATCGCGCAGCGCTCGCCGCTGTTCGCGGAGGGCAAGGCGCTCGGGCATCTGCTGCGCAGACCCGACGGGAGCGTCTGGCAGTGGGACCTCTGGCAGCCCGGGATGGCGCTGGTCGACTTCACCTCGTCGGCGGCCCGCGACTGGTACGCGTCGAAGCTGGAGGCGCTGCTCGCGCAGGGCGTGGACTGCTTCAAGACCGACTTCGGTGAGCGGGTGCCGGTCGACGTGGCGTGGTCCGACGGCTCGGACCCGGAGCGGATGCACAACTACTACACGTACCTCTACAACCGGACCGTCTTCGAGGTGCTGCGCAAGCAACGGGGCGAGGCGGAGGCCGTGGTCTTCGCACGGTCGGCGACGACGGGCAGCCAGCGTTTCCCCGTCCACTGGGGCGGCGACTGCGAGGCGACGTACGAGTCGATGGCGGAGTCGCTGCGCGGCGGGCTGTCGCTCGGGCTCTCCGGCTTCGGCTACTGGAGCCATGACATAGGCGGCTTCGAGGGCACGCCGACCCCCGCCCTCTTCAAACGATGGCTGGCCTTCGGGCTGCTCTCCGCCCACAGCCGGCTGCACGGCAGCTCCTCCTACCGCGTGCCGTGGCTGTTCGACGAGGAAGCGGTGGACGTGGCACGGCATTTCACCCGGCTGAAGCTGCGGCTCATGCCCTATCTGTACGAGGCCGCGCGCGTCGCCCACACCGAGGGGGTGCCGATGATGCGGGCGATGGTGCTGGAGTTCCCGGACGATCCCGGGTGCGCGCATCTGGAGCGGCAGTACATGCTCGGGCCGGATCTGCTGGTCGCGCCGGTGTTCTGCGACGAGGGGGAGGTGGCGTACTACGTCCCCGAGGGCACCTGGACGCACTTCCTGAGCGGACAGCCGGTGACCGGACCGCGCTGGGTGCGGGAACGGCACGGGTTCACAAGCGTGCCGCTGCTGGTCAGACCTGGGGCGGTGATTCCGGTGGGGGCCGTGGAGGACCGGCCCGACTATGCGTTCGCGGAGGGGGTGACGCTGCGGGCGTTCGGTCTCGCGCGCGGCGAGCAGGTGACGGTCCGGGTCGAGGACGTGGCCTTCACCGTCGTACGCGAAGGGGACACGCTGCGGGCGTCGTCCAGTGACCCGTCGGCGCCGTGGGCACTGGCGGCCGGGGAGCGGGTCGCGAAGGCCGCGGCGGGGACGGGTTTTCTGATGGTGGAGCTCGGCTGATGGTCAAGATCACTGATGTCGCCCGGCACGCCGGCGTCTCCCCCAGCACCGTCTCCTACGCCCTCAGCGGCAAGCGGCCCATCTCCGAGGAGACCCGGCAACGCGTCGAGGCGGCCATCCGCGAGCTGGGCTACCGACCGCACGCGGGCGCCCGGGCCCTGGCCAGCAGCCGCTCCAACGTGCTGGCACTGGTGGTGCCGTTACGGGCCGGGATCCATGTGCCGGTGGTGATGCAGTTCGCGGTGTCGGTGGTGACGACGGCACGCCGGTACGACCATGACGTGCTGCTCCTCACCCAGGAGGAGGGCGAGGAGGGGCTACGGCGAGTGGCGGACACGGCACTGGTGGACGCGCTGATCGTGATGGACGTACAACTGCACGACCCCCGGTTGCCATTGCTGCGGGCGCTGGACCGGCCGTCGGTCATGATCGGCTTCCCGGCCTCTCATGCCGGACTGACCTGCATCGACCTCGACTTCAAGGCGGCCGGCGAGGCGTGCGTGGAGCAGCTGGCCAGGCTGGGACACCGGGTCCTGGCCCTGGTCGGCTCACCGCCCGAGGTGTACGTCCGGCAGACCGCGTTCGCCCAGCGGGTGGTCCAGGGCTTCACGGCCGCCGCCGACCGCGCAGGGCTCGCCTCGGCCGTCCACCCCTGCGAGGCCGCGCCCTCCGCGGCCCGCCGTATCGCCGAACAACTCCTGTGTGAGCAGCCCGCGCTGACGGGCGTCGTCGTCCACAACGAACCCCTCCTCGAACCCCTCGTCGACGCCTTCGAACAGCTCGGCCTGCGCGTCCCCGGCGACCTCTCCGTCACCGCCATCTGCCCCGACGAACTCGCCGAGTCCGTCCGCATCCCGGTCACCTCCGTCGCCCTCCCCTCCGGCGAGATCGGCACCCGGGCGGTGGAATTGCTGATGCAGAAGCTCGGCGGGACGGAGGTACCGGAGGCCACGCTGCTGGCGCCGCGGATGACGGAACGGGCGAGCACGGCGCCGCGGGCGCTTCCGTGACGAGTCGCCGATCCATGGTGCCGTCCGGGCACCCGTTGTGCTGTACTTGCGCCCGTACGCCGGGGTCCACCTGGTCGACGAGTCGAAGGCGCGCGGGACTGCGGTGTCCTCATCGGCGAACGGGGCGTGGCTGAAGTTCGCGGACACCCAACTCGGCGCGGGAGCCGCGAAGTTCACCGCCCGCCTCGCGGGCCCGCCCGGCACGGTCGAGGTCCGCCTCGGCTCACCGTCCGGCCCCCTCGCCGGGACGGCACGCTTCGGCGGGACCTCGTCGCCGTACACGTACGAGACGGTGACCGCCGGTCTGCGTGCGGCGGCGATGGTCCGTACGGACGTGTATCTGGTGCTGGGTGAGGGCCTGCGCCTGTCCACCTTCAGCATCGGCTGACCGGCCCGTGGCGCAGGCCTGCCCCGTTCAGCAGAGGGCGGGCTTGCGCCACGCACACTCGAGGTCGGTGCCGTGTGCCGCCTCCGGTTCCGCCTTCGGTTGCTTCTTCGGTTCTACGAGGGTGGCGGCCTCGGCGGTCGACTTCGCGAGGGTCGTCACGATGGCGTCCTCCAGGGGCTTCACGGACGAGGCCAGGTAGTTGTTGAGGACGATGCTGTAGACGAGTTCACGTCCCCCGGCGTCGGTCACATACCCGGACAGGCCCGAGGCGCCCGTCAACGACCCGGTCTTCGCACGGGCGTTGAGCGCGGCGGCCGTCCCGCACATCCGGGTTCGCAGCGTGCCGCCGACGAACCGGTCGGGGTCGCAGGCGACCGGCAGCGAGCGGTTCCAGTCGGCGTACCAGGGCTCGGCGCGCACGGCGAGGAGCAGCTCGACGAGTTGCCCGGCGGGGAAGTTGTCCATGCGCGAGAGTCCGGACCCGTCGACCTGCCGCAGCTTGGCGACATCGACGCCGACGCCCTTGAGATAACCGCTGATCGCGGCCAGCCCGGCGCTCCAGCTCCCCTGTCGCGAGACCTCGTATCCCATGGCCTTGGTGAGGATCTCGGCGTGCATGTTGTTGGACAGCTTCATGAAGGGGATCAGCAGATCCTTGAGGGCCATGGAGTCGTGCGCGGCCAACTCCGTTGCCGTGCCCGGTGTCTGGCGCCCGAGCCGGGTCGGCCCGCTCACCTTGACGCCGTGCGCGGCGAGCGCGTCCCGGAAGACGGCGGCGGCGTAGCCCGTGGGCTCCCACACGGCCACCCACTCCTTGATGCCGGCCCCGCCCACGGGTGTCGTACCGCTGACGACGATGTCGTTCGTGCCGTGCTCCCGCTCGACGGTGAGGTCGTTCGCCCCGCCGGCGGCGACGGTGGTGGCCCGGACATCGAGGTCGACGTAGCCGGTGTCGGGCGTGACGGTGACGACCGGCTCGTCCCCCGCCTTGGCCCCCGGCGCGACGGTCACGATCACGGACCCGGTGTCGTAGTCGGTGTCCGGCGCCACAGCCAGTGCGCTGATCTGCGCCGAGTAGTAGGCGGACTCGTCGTCGGCGGCCCAGGAGCGGCCGAGCCGCACGCCGTCGAACCGGGTGTCGTCGGCGAGCAGCCGCCCGTCGACACGGGTGACGCCGGACGCGGCGACCTGGGCGGCGAGCTTGTCGTAGTCGCCGGCGAGCAGGGTCGGGTCGCCGGTGCCACGCAGATACAGATCGCCGTGGAGCACGGAGCCCTGCCGCCGTCCGGCGGCCAGCACATCGGTGGTGAACCGGTACTCGGGTCCTAGGATCTCCATCGCGGCGGCCGAGGTGGCCAGTTTGGTGTTGGAGGCGGGCATCAGCCGGGTGGTGGGCTGGTGCTGGTAGAGAAGGTCACCGCTCGCCGCGTCGGCGACGACGACACTCGCCACCCCGCCCTCCATCCGCGGATCGCCCAGCACGGTGTCGATGGCCTCCGGCAGGCCGGTGCGTTCCGAGTCCGCACCGGCCGACGCGCCGGGCCCGAGGACGGCGGCGGCAAGCGCGACCGCGACGGCCCAAATCCACAGTTTTCCACGGGAGTTGAAGAATCTTCCGGAAGATCTCACGGGTCTGCTCATGGCACAGCACCCTCCCGGATCGGGCCGCCCGGCAACAGACCGCCTGCGCGCTTCAGCCCTCCAGCCCCCAGGCCCGCCCCAAGCGGTACGCGGCGCACAGGTTCACGTCGAGGAAATAGGCCCCGGCGGTCCCGCACTGCTCGCTCCCGCTCCCCGGATCGACGGGCTGCCCGTGCCCCATCCCGGTCAGGCTGTACGTCTCCACGACCGCGGTGCCGCCCGCGTCCCGGAAGACCTGGTGCGGATACCCGGCAACGCTGTCGCTCACGTCGGCGACCTGATCGGCCCCGCGCACATCGGTCCACTGCTCCACCAGGTCGGCCATGTTGACGGGCTTCACGGTGTAGTCGGCCGTGCCCTGGAAGGCGACCAGAGTGGGCCAGGGCCCGCCGTACCCGGGCCGGGCGGCACGCACCCGGTCGCCCCACTGCTGCGGGGTCTGCGTGGCGCCGACGTACATGCACACGTACGGCGACCCGGCGGCCTGCGCACACCCGTACGGCAGCCCGGCGACGATCCCGCCCGCGGCGAACTTCTCCGGGTACGCCGCCATCATCACGGCCGTCATCCCGCCCCCGGCGGACAGCCCCGTGACGTACACGCGCGAGCCGTCCCCGCCGGCGTCGACGAGCTGCCGGTCGACCATCTGCGCGACGGAGGCGGCCTCGCCCTGGCCGCGCGCGATGTCGCCGCTCTGGAACCAGTTGAAGCAGTTCGACGCGTTGTTGCCGCTCTGCTGCTGCGGCAGCACGACGGAGAACCCCCACCGGTCGGCGAGCTGCGTCCACCCGCTGCCGGTGCCGTATCCGGCGGCGTCCTGCGTACACCCGTGCAGCGCGACGACGACGGGCCGCCCGGCGGGAAGGCCGTCGGGGACGTACCGGAACATGCGCAGGGCACCGGGGTTGCTGCCGAATCCGGTGACCTCCTGGAGGGAGGCGGCAGAGGCTCTGCCCGGCGTCAGAAAACCGGCGAGAAGGGCGACCAGAAGGGTCACCAGGACACTGATACGACGTGCGGCTCTCGTCTGGGTCATGGTGCGGGACGGTAGGACCGTGAACCACGGGCGGATATGTCGCCGGACAACACAACGAGGGCCCGGCGGTATGTGTGGCCGCCAGGCCCTCGTGTACATGGGAATTGTGGAGATGGCGGGAATCGAACCCGCGTCCAACGGTGCAGAATCAGGGCTTCTCCGTGTGCAGTTCGCTGCGATTTTCTCAGCCCCGGCGATCACGCGAACAAGTCGCCGACGGGCTCAGTCACTGTTTGATTTCCCATCGAACCCCGTGACCGGGCTCGATGGTTTAGTCCCCTAGATTATGCCAGGGTCCGGGTCGGGAACACTCCCGGGCTGACACCCGTTAGGGCCTTCACTCACTGCTTATTAGGCAGCGAGGGCGAAGGCGCGGGAATCGCTCTTGGAATTGGCGATTATTGGTTGCGACATATGGTTAACGAGATCATTGCCGCTTCCTCGACACGCTTCCCCTGTTTCAACAGCCGCTGTCGAAACCGATCATCCCCATGTTTTGTTTTCAATGCTCACACCGGATACCTCCCCGGTGTTGCTGCCATCATACGTGAGGAACGCACGCCGATGCCACCGTATTCCCAGTGGCTACTGCGCCCGCTGCTTCCGCTTCGCCGCCGCGATCGCCCGGTCCGACTCCCGGCGGTCCTGCTTCTCCCGCAGGGTCTGCCGCTTGTCGTACTCCTTCTTGCCTCGCGCGAGGGCGATCTCGGCCTTTGCGCGACCGTCCTTGAAGTACAGGGCGAGGGGCACGATGGTGTGACCCGTCTCCTGGGACTTCGCCTCCAGCTTGTCGATCTCCTCGCGGTGCAGCAGCAGCTTGCGCTTGCGGCGCGCGGAGTGGTTGGTCCAGCTGCCCTGGCTGTACTCGGGGATGTGGGCGTTGTGCAGCCACGCCTCACCCTCGTCGATCTGGACGAAGCCGTCGGTCAGCGAGGTCCGTCCCTGGCGCAGCGACTTCACCTCGGTGCCGGTCAGGACGAGCCCGGCCTCGTAGGTGTCGATGATCGCGTAGTCGTGCCGGGCCTTCTTGTTCTGCGCGACGATCTTGCGCTTGCCGTCCTTGGCCTTGGCGGCCCCGCCGCCCTGCTTGGGCTGGGACTCCTTGGGTACGTACATTCCCTTGCTCATAGTGCTGGCCATTTTCGCACTACAGGGGGGTCCGAGGGAAAGGCGATTACGAAGCGTCCCCGAGCCCGCTCAGCACGGTCTCCGCCTGCTTCAGCGCCCCGGTGTCGGCGTCGAGGTCGGGCGTGATCCCCTTGCCGTCGACGCCGCGGCCCGACGGCGTGCGGTAGTGCCCGACGGTCAGCTCGGCGACGGAGCCGTCGGGCAGCCGGGTCGGCATCTGCACGGACCCCTTGCCGAAAGTGCGGGAGCCCACGACGACCGCACGACCGCGGTCCTGGAGGGCGCCGGTGAGCAGCTCGGCCGCGCTCATCGTGCCGCCGTCGACGAGCGCGACCAGGGGTCTGGTGGTGTCGCCGCCGGTCTCGGCGTGCAGGGCGTGCTGCTCGCCGTCGACGTCGTACGTGGCGACGAGGCCGCTGTCGAGGAAGGCGGAGGCGGCGGTGACGGCCTCGGTGACCAGTCCGCCGGAGTTGCCGCGCAGGTCGAGGACGATCCCGGTGCCGGCCGGGGCCTGCTGTACGGCATCGCGCACCAGTGTGCCCGAGCCCTTGGTGAACGCGTCGATCGCGATGACGGTGGCGCCGTCGGCGAGATTCCGGACGGTGACCGAGTCCGTGGACAGACGGGCCCGGTGCAGAGTGAGGCTCCACGCGTGCGTGCCGCGCTCCAGGCCGAGCCGGACGGCCGTACCGGCGGCCGCGTCGGTCGCGTCACCGCGCAGCAAGGAGACGACCTCGGTGACGGGGCGCCCGTCGACGCGGGCACCGTCGACGCTGCGCAGCCGGTCCCCGGCCCGGATCCCGGCGCCGGCCGCGGGCGACCCGGAGCTCACCTTGGTCACCTCGATACGGCCGTCCCGCTCGCGGCGCGTCCACAGGCCGACGCCGGTGTACTCACCGTCGAGGGCCTCTTCGAACTCCTCGTACTCGCCCTGGGAGTAGACGGCGTCCCAGCGGTTGCCGCTGCGGCTCACCGCCCGTTCGGCGGCCTCCATCGGGGACTCGCCGGCGGCCTTCGCCTCGGCGGCGACCTCGGCGACCTCCTCGGGCCGGCCGGCGGAGGCGGCGGAGCGGGGCGCGCCCGACGCGGTCTTCCGGTCAGGTCCGGGAAGGGAGCCGGTCGCGGCACCGGCGACGAGCACGCTCGCGAACACCAATGTCAGGGCGGCCCCGCGGCGAATGCGGCGGGGCTGACAGAACAGGTCACGGCCTGACATGCCGGTGAGTCTAGGACAACGCGAAGGGCCGCACGGCCGGTTGACCGGACGGCCCCCTTGGCGTGCGTCACACCTTCAGGTACTTGCGCAGCGCGAAGAACGCGGCCAACGCCGGCATCAGCAGGCTCGTCGCGAGGATGAGCGGCAGCTTTGTCAGTACGGCGTCCCAGCCGATGAAGTTGATCAGATTCAGCTTCTCGGACAGGGCGAGACCGTGGTCGATGATGAAGTACCGCGCGACCACCAGGAAGCCGCAGGCGACCCCACCGCCGATCAGCCCGGCGACCGCGGCCTCCATGATGAACGGCGCCTGGATGTAGAAACCGGAGGCGCCGACCAGCCGCATGATCCCGGTCTCACGCCGCCGGCTGAACGCCGAGACGCGCACGGTGTTGACGATCAGCATCAGCGCGACGACCAGCATCAGCGCCATCACGGCCCGCGCCGCCCAGTTCATGCCGTTGAGCAGCCCGAAGAGGTTGTCCAGGATCCCCTTCTGGTCCTGCACCGACTGCACACCGTCCCGCCCGTCGAAGGCGGTCGCGATGACCTGGTACTTCTCCGGGTCCTTCAGCTTGATCCGGTACGACTCCTGCATCTGGTCCGGCGTGAGCGAGCTGGCGAGCGGGGAGTCGCCGAACTGCTCCTTGTAGTGCTTGTACGCCGCGTCCTGCGACTCGTAGGTGGTCGAGTCGACGACGGACATCTTCTTCAGGTCGCCGAGGATCTGGTCCTTCTGGTCCTTGGTGACCGCACCCTTGGCGCAGTTGGGGTCGGACTCGGCGTCGCTCTTGTTGCAGAGGAAGACCGAGACGTTGACCTTGTCGTACCAGTAGCCCTTCATCGTGTTGACCTGGTCGCTCATCAGGAGCGACCCGCCGAACAGGGCGAGGGACAGGGCGACGGAGACGATCACCGCGAAGGTCATCGTCAGATTGCGGCGGAGACCGACACCGATCTCGGAGAGTACGAACTGGGCGCGCATGGCGACTGGTTAAGCCTTTCCGTGGATCGTCAGTGCTGGTAGCCGTAGACGCCGCGCGCCTGGTCGCGGACGAGGCGACCCGTCTCCAGCTCGATGACGCGCTTGCGCATCTGGTCCACGATGTTCTGGTCGTGCGTCGCCATCACCACGGTCGTGCCGGTCCGGTTGATCCGGTCGAGCAGCTTCATGATGCCGACGGAGGTCTGCGGGTCGAGGTTGCCGGTCGGCTCGTCCGCGATCAGCAGCTTGGGCCGGTTGACGAAGGCCCGCGCGATGGCCACGCGCTGCTGCTCACCGCCGGACAGCTCACCGGGCATCCGGTCCTCCTTGCCGCCGAGCCCGACGAGGTCGAGCACCTGCGGCACGGACTTGCGGATCTCGCCGCGCGACTTGCCGATCACTTCCTGCGCGAAGGCCACGTTCTCCGCGACCGTCTTGTTCGGCAGGAGACGGAAGTCCTGGAACACCGTCCCCAACTGGCGGCGCATCTGCGGCACCTTCCAGTTGGAGAGGCGCGCGAGGTCCTTGCCCAGCACGTGCACCTGACCGTGGCTGCACCGCTCCTCGCGGAGGACCAACCGCAGGAAGGTGGACTTTCCGGAGCCGGAGGACCCCACGAGGAACACGAACTCGCCCTTCTCCACTTCCAGGGAGACATCCCTGAGTGCGGGACGGGTCTGTTTGGGGTAGACCTTGGAGACGTTGTCGAATCGGATCACGGATGCACCACGGTTAGCCGGGGGTAGATGTGCGTGACCATACGCGAACCGGGAGCACGAGCGCAGGCGCCGGTGGGGTTGCGCGAGGGTTGTGCACTTTTGTGAGCACCCGAAGGGGCGCGGGGAACGGCGCGACCGGCCACACACGGCCCGCAGCCGCGAGATAATGAGCAACCACCCCTCTGAGAGCGAACCGCGCGACCTCCGGAGGAACCTGGCATGGTGGAGAGGGGAACGTTCTCGGACCCCACGGCGTTCTCTCGGTGGAACCGTTCGCAAGGAGGGCGAGGCGCATGACGTACGACCGGCTGGTGTGCGCGAACTGCGCGGCGCCCGTGAACGAAGGCCGCTGCCCGGTCTGCCGGGCGAGCCGCGAGCGACTTGAGCAGGAGAACCTCTTCGCGGGGCTCAACCCGATGACGCTGATCGCGCTGCTGGCGATCCTGATCGCTGCCGTGGCCCTCCTGGCGCACCAGACCGCCTAGGGCGGACTCACAGACGTACAGAGGCACGCGAAGGGCCCGGAGCGACTCCCGCTCCAGGCCCCTTTTCACGCACAGTGCATACGTTCCGTACGCGCGCGGCTACCTTCAGGCAGCCGCACCGCCGCGGCCGCCCATGAGGCGCGGCAGGAAGCGGAAGCCGATACCGCCGGCGATCATCGTGGCCGCACCGATCAGCAGGAACGTGGTCTGAGCCGCACCGGTCTCGGCGAGCTCGTCACCGCCGCCCTGGGCAGCGGGGTCGACCGTGGCGTCCGAGCCGGTGTCGGTCAGCGAGGACGAGCCCTCCTGCTGGGCGGAGGAGCCGCCGTCGGGGTCGGCGTTGTTGCCGCCGCCGTTACCGTTCCCGTTCCCATTGCCGTTCCCGTTACCGGGGTCCGAGGGCTCCTCGGTCGGCTGCGTGGGCTCGTCCGTGGGCTCGGTCGGCTCCTCGGTGGGCTCGGTCGGCTCCTCCGTGGGCTCGGTCGGCGGGTCCGTCGGCAGATCCGTCGGAAGGTCCGTGGGCAGACCGGTCGGGACGGGCGGGTCAGTCGGCGCGGGAGACTCGTCGCCGCACAGGATGCCGAGGAAGCAGTCGTCCTCAGCAGGTGCGGCCGAGGCGGCGCCCGCAGCGGTCAGCGAGGCACCGGCGGCGATCACGGTCGCGGCGGCGATGCGCGCGACGCGGATGCGCGTCTTGTTAGTCATCTGGTTGCTACCCCCAGTAGCTGATCGTCAATGAGGCGGCGCTCAGGGCTGTGATCGACGGAGGCGGCTGCGCTAGACCCCCGGTTCACATGCGCCCCAGAGATACGCATGCCGCGCTTTACCCTTCCCATTTTTCAAAGCAACGTCAAGGCCGTTGCGCGCGCAATGTCCAAGTACGAGTTCTTTGAGGGAGGTTGGAGTCTGTGAGTGTGATGTAAAACCCAGACATCCGGGAGCAGAAAGGCAACTGCCACCAGGGAGGCGACAGTTGCCTTGTCGACAAAGCGGCGAACCCGCGCCCTTTGTCCGGCGCTACTTCTCCTGCTGCTTGCGCCAGCGAATTCCGGCCTCCAGGAACCCGTCGATCTCGCCGTTGAACACGGCCTCCGGGTTGCCGACCTCGAACTCGGTGCGCAGGTCCTTGACCATCTGGTACGGGTGCAGGACGTACGAACGCATCTGGTTGCCCCAGGAGTTGCCGCCGTCGCCCTTCAGGGCGTCCATCTTGGCCTGCTCCTCCTGACGGCGCCGATCGAGCAGCTTGGCCTGGAGGACATTCATCGCGGACGCCTTGTTCTGGATCTGCGACCGCTCGTTCTGGCAGGAGACGACGATGCCGGTGGGCAGGTGGGTGAGCCGCACCGCGGAGTCGGTCGTGTTGACGCCCTGGCCGCCGGGTCCGGACGACCGGTACACGTCCACCCTCAGCTCGGACTCGTCGATCTCGATGTGGTCGGTCTGCTCGACCACGGGAAGGACCTCGACGCCCGCGAAGGAGGTCTGCCGGCGCCCCTGGTTGTCGAAGGGCGAGATCCGGACAAGCCGGTGCGTGCCCTGCTCGACGGAGAGCGTGCCGTAGGAGTACGGCACCTGCACGGCGAACGTGGTCGACTTGATGCCGGCCTCTTCGGCGTACGACGTTTCGTAGACCTCGGTCTTGTATCCGTGCCGCTCGGCCCAGCGCAGGTACATCCGCTGGAGCTTCTCGGCGAAGTCGGCGGCGTCGACGCCACCGGCTTCCGCGCGGATGTTCACGAGCGCCTCGCGGGAGTCGTACTCACCGCTGAGCAGCGTCCGCACTTCCATCTCGTCCAGGGCCTTCTTGACGGCGGTGAGCTCGGACTCGGCCTCGGCGCGGGTGTCCGGGTCGTCCTCCTCCTCGGCCATCTCGAAGAGCACGCTCAGATCGTCGATCCGTCCGCGCAGCGCCTCCGCCTTCCTGACCTCGGCCTGGAGGTGGGAGAGCTTGCTGGTGATCTTCTGCGCCTCGTCCGGGTTGTCCCACAGGGACGGCGCGGCCGCCTGCTCCTCGAGCACGGCGATGTCTGCCCTCAGCTTGTCGAGGTCCAGAACGGCCTCGATCGACTCCATGGTCGAGGAGAGGGACTTGAGCTCTTCGGATACATCGACGACTGCCACGCCTCCAGCGTAACGGCTCCGCCAAGCGGCCAGCGCCGGGTGAGCGTCACTTGCCCGTGACCGGAGCGGGGGCCCGGCGGCGGGACACTCACGGCGCCGCCGGTGCCGAGTTCTTCGTGTCCTGCGGGGTCGCTCCCGCGTCGTCGCCCGAGGTCGCCAGCCACGTACCCACCCCGGCGGCCGCCATCAGCACCGCCGCAGCCACTCCCAGCGTCACCCTGCGCCGCCGGGTCACCGCCCGGTGCCGCGCGGAACCGGGCCGAGGCGCACCCGCGGCCCGCGGCACCCGCGCCGTCCCCCGCGCACCCCCGGCCAGCTCATCGGGCCCCGGCACCCTCATCGACGTATGCGTGTCCCGGTTGGAGTCGGCCGGCTTCGCCCCGGGAACCAACGGCACCGCACCCCGCCGCCGTGCGCGCTCACCGCTCTTCGGGGGCGGGACCGGAGCGTCGGTCGCCTCCTCCGGCGTCTCCTCGTCCGACTCCGCGTCCGGCTCGTCCACGTCCAGCGGCGGCATCCCGGCCAGCAGCGGCAGCATCTCCCGCAGCCGCGCGCCCATTTCGGAGGCCCGCAGCCGCGAGGCCGGCGCCTTGGCGAGGCACTGGACGAGCAGTTGCCACAGCTCGTCGGGGATCCCGGGGAGGGGGACGACCGTCTCCGTCACATGGCGCCGCAGCACCGCGCCGGGATGTCCGCCGCCGAAGGGTGTGAAGCCGGCCAGCAGCTCGTACAGCACGGTCGCCAGCGCGTAGATGTCGACCGCCGCCCGCGGGGGCAGGCCCTCGACGATCTCCGGCGCGAGATAGTCCGGCGTACCGATGATCTTCGTCGCGCGGGTCCGCCGCGGGGAGTCGATGAGTTTCGCCACACCGAAGTCGGTCAGCAGGGCGCGGTGCGAGCTCCCGGGCCCGAGCGGGCCCTGCATGTCGAGCAGCACGTTCTCCGGCTTCACGTCCCGGTGCACGACTCCGGCGGCATGCGCGGCCGCGAGCCCGTCCGCGACGTCCGCGACGATCGCGACCGCCGCCTCGGGGGCCAGCCGCCGGTCGCGGTCCAGCCGGGTGCGCAGATCGGTGCCCCGTACGAGATCCATGACGAGTGCGAGGTCGTTGCCGTCGACCACCAGGTCGCGCACGGAGACGACGTTCGGGTGCTCGAGGCCGAGCAGCGCCGTGCGCTCCTGTACGAAGCGGCCGACGAGCTCCTGGTCGGACGCGAGGTCCTCGCGCAGCAGCTTGATGGCGACGGGCCCTTCCGGCCCCTCGCCCAGCCACACCGTGCCGGCGCTGCCCCGCCCCAGGATCTGGTGCGCGGTGTACCGGCTGCCGATCTTCCGTGCCAAGGCTGCTCCTACAGACGCGGTTTAGTCGCTAAAACTACGCGTCCGACGAGCCAACCTTCACCGCGGAGGCGGAAATCACCCGCCAGGTGTCGACAAATCCCCAACCCCGCCACCACGGAGGTGGATTCAGGGGATGGCTTCAGTTGGAGCCCGAGTCCCCGCCACCGAGTTCCTCGACCCATCCGGTGACCGTGTTGAACGTGTCGCCGATCTGGTCCCAGTAGCTCTTGCCCGTGCCGATCCAGTCCTGAAGCGGGCTCAGCTCCCAGACCAGCCACCCGGCGACGAACAGGATGACGATCGTGAAAAGGCACCCCTTCAGACAGCCGAGCCCGGGGATCTTCATCGGGTTGGAGCTGCGCTGCCGCGACTGCCGCGGCTCGCGCGGCGGCGGCTGCTGCGGCTGCTGGGGCGGCGCGTACCGCTGGGGCTGCTGAGGCTGCTGAGGCTGCTGCGGGGCGTACCGCTGCGGCTGTTGTTGCTGCGGATAGCCGTAGCCCTGCTGCTGCGGCTGTTGCCGGCGCGGCTGCTGCTGGGGCTGCTGCGGCCGGGCGACCTGCCGCTGAGGCCGACGGCGCAGCGGGTCCTGGCTGGGGTCGAGGTACTGGACCTGCGTCGGTTCGTTGCGGTCGCGGGCGGCTCGCATCTGGTTCTGCCAGGGATGCGGGTCCTCGGGCCCCCCGGGCTGCTGGCCCGGCTGCCCCTGGGGCACCGGCGGCATGACGGCGGTCGGGTCGGCCGCGCCGCGGTTCGGCAGTACGGAGGTGGGGTCGCCGGCGCCGACCGGGCCGCCGGTGTGGGGCATGACGCTGGTCGCGGCGTTCGGGTCGTAGTTCCCGTGCGGCAGCACCTGCGTCGGGTCGGCGGATCCGGGCACGCCGGGTACGGCCGTGGGCGCCGGGTCGGGCGCGAGGAGCATGCCGACGCCCTCGGCGGCGGCGATCTGCGCGGAGTTCGCGTGCACCCCGATGCCCTCGGCGACGACGCGCAGCCCGCGGGCGAGGCTCTCGGCGCTGGGCCGCTCGTCCGGGTTCTTGCGCATACAGCGCTCGATGACCGTCCAGAGCGCGTCGGGAACGGTGGAGGGGCGGCGCGGTTCGGCGCTCAGATGCTGGTGCAGGACCTCGAGGGCCGAGCCGCCGGAGAACGGCGGACGGCCGGTGACCAGCTCGTACAGCAGGATTCCGGCGCCGTAGATGTCGACGGCGGAGGTCTGCGGGCGGCCCTCGGCGGACTCGGGCGCGATGTACGCGGGCGTGCCGACGAACTCCTGGGTGCGGGTCAGGCCCGGGGAGTCGGCGAGGCGCGCGATACCGAAGTCGGTGAGCATCGGGTGCATCTGGCCGCCCTGCTGGGCGAGCAGGACGTTGGCCGGCTTCAGGTCGCGGTGGACGACGCCGTCGGCATGGCTGGCGCCGAGCGCGTCCGCGATCTGGGCGGTGAGCAGGGATGCACCGACCGGGCTGAGGGGCCCGCTCTCACGCAGGTAGCGATGGAGGTCGGGGCCGTCGATCAGGTCCATGACCAGGGCCAGCAGATCACCCTCGACGACCAGGTCACGGACCCGGACGATGTTCGGGTGAGTGAGCCGCAACAGGACGGAGCGCTCTCTCAGGAAGCGCATCACGATGTCGGGATCGCTCGCGAGCTCTTCCTTGAGGACCTTGATCGCGACGGTCTCGCCGGGCTGGCCTGGCACGGCGGCCTCGGCGCCCGCGGTCTCCCGTTGGCGAGCTCGCCAGACGGTGCCCGTGGCGCCGCGTCCGAGCGGCTCCTCGAGCAGGTACTTGCTGCCTACCGGCCGCACGTCATGTGCTCCCTGCTGCTTGCCTGTGTTTCGCTGCTTGCCTGTGTTTCCGAACCACTGTAGTGCCGTCGCGGCCGGCACCGGGCTGTCGTCCGACTGTCCATGCGTCTGTCCATGTTCGAAGGAAAGACGCTCGACTCGGTCCGTCGGTTGCCGGACCCGGACGTGAGCGATCCCAAGTGGCTCCCGAACGATCACAGGTGCGGTACCGGTCAGGCACTTTTACGGGCAGAGCCGACCAATCAAGATCACTTGCCACCTGGCGGGGGGCGCGTTGTCAGTGGCAGGTGCGAGGATGCCTTCAGTACTGGCCGACGTGCTCGTGTGGGGTGGGGGGAAGTCCGCGCCGCGCCCGCGCAGAAGGGACCGCTGACGCGATGCAGATCCGGCTGACCGTCATAGACCCCCTGGGGGCGCCCTCACCCGGCCGCGCCGCGAGCTGCGACGTACTGGTCACAGCGCCCGCGGGCACGGCGCTGTCCGCGGTCGCGTCGGCGCTCACCTCAGCGGTCTCCGGCAGCGACGGCCCGGCCGTGCTGTTCGCCGGGGCGGAGCGGCTCGACGACCGGCGCGGCACGCTGGGCGAGCCCCCGCTGATAGACGGCGCCGTGCTGTCCCTGGGCGCCCCGGCCGAGCCCGAACCGCACCCCGAGGTCGACGACGCCCCGACCCGGCTGGACATCGTCGCGGGCCCGGACGCAGGCGGGGTCCACCTCCTGCACGGCGGCCAGATCCACATCGGCCGCTCCGCCGACGCCGACGTCGCCCTCGACGACCCGGACGTCTCCCGCCTCCACTGCGCGGTCACCGTCGCCGCCGACGGCCGTGTCACGGTCGCCGATCTCGGCTCCACCAACGGCACGACCCTGGACGGCAGCCGAGTGAGCACCCGCCCGGTCCGCTTCACCCCGGGCACCCTGCTCCGCATCGGCGAGTCCGCACTCCGACTGGCCCCCGCCGGCGGCCCTGGACCGCGTCTACGGACGGCACCCGACGGAGAAGGGCATGTGCGGGTGCCTGCCGGGGACGGCGAGACCCCGGGAGCGCCACACGCGCGTGCGGCGGCCCAAACGGCAGGGTCCGGGCCTTCCGGCAGCACGTCCCACGCCTACGGGACGGCGGCCTGGGCGACACCGGGGCAAGGCTCCGGTGAAGCGGCGGTGGTGCCGGAGCAGGGCGGCGCACCGCACATCGAGCGCCGTGGGACGGCCGCCGACGCGGCTCGCGGAGCGGCTCCGAGGGGGCGCTCGGGTGGGGGCGACACCCACGGGGGCCGGTTCGGAGCGGGCGGACCGACGGCGGCGTCCGTCGGCAGGTCCGCCGACGGTGGGCTCGACGCCGGCGCCTTCGGTGCAAGTGCCGGGAGCGGGCGCGACAGTGGCGCCCGCCGAGCCGGGCGTGACAGTGACACCTTCGGTGCGGCTGCCGGGGGCAGCCCCGTCGACACGGTCTCCGGCACCACAGCCCACGGCTCCGGTACGACGGCCAAGGGCAGGCTCGCCGACACAGCTGCCGGTGGGGCGGCCGGGGGCACCAACCCCGGTACAGCTGCCGGGCGCTCGCCGGGCGGCCCTGATCCCCGTACACCTGCCGGGCGTTCACCCGGCGACCCTGATCCCCGTACACCTGCCGGGCGTTCACCGGGCGGCCCCGATCCCCGTACACCCGCGGGGCGTTCACCGGGCGACCCCGATCCCCGTACGACGGCCGGCCACTCGCTCGGCGGCACCGATCCCCGCCCGACCGCCGGAGGCACCCGCAGCGACGCAGGGTCCGGTACGACGACCGAACACACGCTCAGCGGCGCCGCTTCCGGCACGGCGGCCGGAGACACGCTCGGCGGCCCCAACCCCGGTACAGCTACCGGGCGTTCACCGGGCGGCCCTGATCCCCGTACACCTGCGGGGCGTTCACCCGGCGACCCCGATCCCCGTACACCTGCCGGGCGTTCACCCGGCGACCCCGATCCCCGTACGACGACCGGCCACTCTCCCGGCGGCACCGATCCCCGCCCGACCGCCGGAGGCACCGGCGGTGGCGCGGTCTTTGACGGGGCGGCGCACGACCGGCTCGGTGATCGGGCATCCGAGGCGGCAGCCGGAGAGGCGTCGGCCCACCCTGCTGATGGCAGGAGCCGGCGCAAAGGGACTCCCCTCCGTGGGACCGACATGCCGCAGGGCGTGCGGAGGCGCGGGGGGCTGACAGCGTGGGCGCGGCGGTTGGCCGGGGGGCGCGCGGAGCAGGGAGCGGCCGGACGCGGGGCGTACGACGAGGAAGTGGCCGAGGCCGCGGCGGAACCCTCGGTCACCGCATCCCCCGTACCGGAGGTCTGGCCGGACCCGGCGGCGCTGCTGCTGACGGCGCTGGGCCCCGGGCCCCGGCTGTGGGAGCGCGGCCTGGGACACCCGGAGGCACTCACCGTGCGGCTGGGCACCACCGACCGCACGGCACCCGACGGCTCCGGCCTGCTGCCCGCCGTGCCGGTCACCGCCGATCTGCGCGAGGTCGGGGCGCTGGGGCTGGCCGGCCCGCGCGCGCGGCTCGCCGGGCTGGCCCGCGCGGTCGTGGCCCAGCTCGCCGCGCTGCACTCCCCCGACACCCTGGAAGTCGTCCTGATCAGCGCGGACCGCGCCCGCCCGGTGGAGGAACGCACCGCCGAGTGGTCCTGGCTGGGCTGGCTCCCCCACCTCCGCCCGGGCCATGGCCAGGACTGCCGCCTCCTCCTCGCCTACGACCGTGAACAGGCCACCGCCCGCACCGACGAACTGCTGCGCCGCCTGGAGGACAACCTGGCGGAACTGAGAAGCGGTACGCCGACGCCCCCGACCGCCGAGGGCGCCACCACGGCCACCAGGCAGGGCAGGTCCGCGACCGGAACGAGTCCGGCAACCACCGGCGGACCCGACGGATCCGCCCCCGCGGTCACCCCGGCATCCGCAGACGTATCCATCCCCTCCGCCCGCCGCGCCACGGCGTCGTACGACACACCCGCGAACCATCCCGACCCCCAGGAGCCGGTCCGGGGCGCGGCCCACCGGCCCTCCTGGGCCGCGGACGACGAAGCCGTGCACGGCGGGGGCGGATTCGCGGGGCCGTACACCGTGGTCGTCGTGGACGGAGACCCCGGTGGTGCCGACGTGCGGGAGGCGGTGGCGCGGCTGGCGTCTCAGGGGCCGCGGGTCGGCATACATGTCGTGTGCCTGGCCGAGACGGCTCCCGCCTCCCCGGCCTCGCCGGTGACGGAGACGTACGAGGCGGCATGCGGAGCGTCCCCGGTCTTCCGAGAGTGCGGTGCCGTCGCGCTGCTCAGCGGTGATGTGGCCACGGCGCTGCGGCTGATGCGGGTCGCGGGGGCGGGGGCGTCGCTGCCCGGCCCCGTCGGACACGGCACGGTCGCCACGGTGGACGCCGTCTCGCTCGCGTGGGCGGAGCGGTTCGCGCGGGCGCTGGCGCCGCTCCGGACGGACGGTGCCGCGGGAGAGCGGCAGGGCAGGGTGTCGGCGCCGTTGCCCCAGGTGACACGTCTGCTGGACGAGTTGGGGCTCGCCCGGGCCACCCCGGCATCGCTGATGGCGCGCTGGGCGGACGCGGCCGACGACGCGGAGACGCTCGGCGGTCGGGCGCTGGCCGTGCTCGGGGCCGGGCCGCGCGGGCCGGTCTGCGCGGACCTCGTCGCCGAGGGACCGCATCTGCTGATCGAGGGACCGCACGGCAGCGGACGTACGGAGCTGCTCAGGGCCATGGTCGCGTCGCTGGCCGCCGCCGAGCGGCCCGACCGGCTGAGCGTCGTGCTGATCGACGGCCGGGACAGCGTGGGCGCGGGCAGCGGACACGGCGAGGGCCTGCGTGTGTGTACGGACGTACCGCATGTGACCACCCATCTGGCCGCCAACGACCCCGTGCGGATGCGGGAGTTCGCGCAGTCGCTGAGTGCCGAGCTGAAACGGCGGGCCGAGTTGCTGGGGCGCGCGGACTTCGCCGACTGGCACACCGGGCGGGAGCTGTCCGGCCGTATGGTCGCCCAGCGATCGGCGGGTTCGAGTGCTTCCGGTGGTGCCGGGGACATCGACGCGCCGCCCAGTTCGACGATCCGGCTGCGGCCTGCGGCCGCTCGTCAGCAGGCCGAGGTGATACCTCCGCTGCCGCGGCTCGTCGTGGTCGTGGACGACCTGGACGCGCTGGTGTCGCCCGCCCTCGGTTCACCGGGGCGGCCGGCCGCCGGGTCCGTGATGCGGGCGCTGGAGGCCGTGGCCCGGGAGGGTGAGCGGCTCGGCGTGCACCTGGTCGCCGCGGCGGGGGTCGGCGGTCGTACGGCCCAGACCGAGCCGGCCCAGCAGGCGACGCTGCGGGTCACTCTCGACCCGCCCGCACCGGGTCCGGACGAGCCGGCGCCGGGACGTGGACGGTTGACGTTCGCCGACGGCCGGGGGACGCCCTTCCAGGGCGGGCGCGTCACGGGCCGGATTCCCCGTACGGCGACCCTGCGGCCGACGGTCGTACCGCTGGAGTGGGAGCGCATGGGCGATCCTCCGGCCCGCCGTCCCGTCCGGGAGCTGGGGAACGGACCGACGGACCTGGCGTTGCTCGCGAGCGCGTTGGAGAGGGCGGCGCGGGAGGTGTCGGCGGTGTCGGTGCCCTCGCTTCTTTAGGCGCGAGCCGCGACACACCCGCACCCGAGTCCGCCCGCCCCCGGAGCGCTTGGTCACGACGGCATCACGATCACCGTCTTGACACTGAACGCGCTCTTGCCGACCCCAGGCACCCGGCGTAGACCAGATCGCACGGGACAGCGTTCGGACGTTCGACGAGGAACGAAGAACGGGGCAGTGATGCGTAGCACGTACAGCACCATCCGGAAACAGACGGCAGCGAAAGCCGCAGCCGCCGTCCTCGCGGGAGCACTCGCACTCACACTCACCGCGTGCGGCGGAGACGACGACAGCGGCGGCGGCGACAGCAATGAGACGGGCGGCACGGAGAGCGGTACCACCGTCACCCTCCCCAAACTGAACGGCGAGAGCCTTGAAGTCGCCGCCGTGTGGAGCGGCGCGGAGCAGGACAACTTCAAGAAGGTCCTCGCGGAGTTCGAGAAGCGCACGGGCGCCAAGGTCTCCTTCGTGCCCGCGCAGGACCCGATCGTCAACTTCCTGGGCTCGAAGATCGCGGGCGGCCAGCCGCCGGACATCGCGATGCTCCCGCAGCCCGGCGCCATCAAGCAGGCCGTGGACAAGAAGTGGGCCAAGCCGCTGGGCGCCGAGGCCAAGGCCGAGCTCGCCAAGAACTACTCACAGGGCTGGCAGGACATCGGCAAGGTCGGCAGCGAGCAGTACGGCGTCTACTACAAGGCCGCCAACAAGTCCCTGATCTGGTACAACACACAGGTCTTCGAGAACGCGGGGGCCACGGAACCGAAGACCTGGGACGAACTCCTCACCGCCGCCCAGACCATCTACGACTCCGGTGTCACACCGTTCTCCGTCGGCGGCGCCGAGGGCTGGACCCTCACCGACTGGTTCGAGAACATCTACCTCTCCCAGGCGGGCCCGGAGAAGTACGACCAGCTCGCCCAGCACGAGATCAAGTGGACGGACCCGTCCGTGAAGGACGCGCTGACCACGCTGGCGCAGGTCTGGGGCAAGAAGGACTATGTCGCCGGCGGTGCGAAGGGCGCCCTACAGACGGACTTCCCGGCCTCGGTGACGCAGACCTTCACCGGCGGCGACCAGCCCAAGGCCGGCATGGTCTACGAGGGCGACTTCGCGCAGGTCAACATCGGTACGGCGGGCGCGAAGGTCGGCACGGACGCGAAGGTGTTCCCCTTCCCGGCCGTGGGCGACAGCTCCCCCGTGGTCTCCGGCGGCGACGCGGCGGTGATCCTGAAGGACTCCAAGGCGGCGCAGGCGCTGGCCACCTTCCTGGCCTCCCCGGACGCGGCAACGATCCAGGCGAAGCTGGGCGGCTATCTCTCGCCGAACAAGAACGTGGACAACTCGGCGTATCCGAACCCGGTGCAGCAGAAGATCGCCAAGGCCCTCGTCGACTCGGGCGACGACTTCCGCTTCGACATGTCCGACCAGGCCCCGCAGGCCTTCGGCGGCACCCCGGGCAAGGGCGAGTGGAAGGCACTCCAGGACTTCCTGACGAACCCGAAGGACATCGCGGGCACGCAGGCGAAGCTGGAGGCCGACGCGGCGGCCGCCTACGGAGGCTGACGCGATGACGTCCGCCACGGCGGCAGGGGGCCCTCCGCCCCCTGCCGCTCCCAAGTCGCGCAAGAGCGTGACCGGCACCCGGAAGACCGTGGCAGCGCTGTTCCTGCTGCCCGCTCTCGTGCTGCTGGGCGCGCTCGTGGTCTACCCGATCGGGTACTCGGTCGTCCGCAGTTTCTACGACCAGTCGGGAAGCGGTTTCGCCGGATTCGACAACTACGAAGCCCTGTTCACCGACGACGGCATCCGCACCGCCCTGAAGAACAACGTCATCTGGGTGGTGTTCGCGCCGACGGTCGCCACCGCGCTCGGTCTGATCTTCGCGGTGCTGACCGAGCGGGTGCGCTGGGGCACGGCGTTCAAGCTGGTCGTCTTCATGCCGATGGCGATCTCCATGCTGGCGGCCGGCATCATCTTCCGCCTCGTCTACGACGCGGACCCGGAGAAGGGCGTCGCGAACGCGGTGTGGGTGGGCATCCACGACACGTTCGCCGAGTCGTCCGCGTTCCCGAAGGCCCACCCGGGCCGTGAGTCGCCGCTGGAGGCACAGAGCGGCGGCTTCATCACCAAGGCGACGGTCCAGACCGGGGACACGGTCACCCTCCCCCTTGTGGGCGTCGCCCCCGAGCAGATGCCCGGCGACGCGAAGAGGGCCGTATCGCCGCAGGCCGACCCGGGCATGATCACCGGTACGACCTGGCAGGACTTCACGCGCGGCAAGGGCGTCGGCACGCTCGGCGCGCCCGACGCGACCGAACTGGGCTACCCCGGCATGAAGATCGAGGCGGTCAAGGACGGCAAGGTCGTGGAGTCGGCGAGGGCCGGCGCGGACGGCACGTTCTCCTTGTCGGAAAAGGCCGACGGCGCCCAGCTCCGCCTCCCGGCGAGCAACTTCAAGGAGCCGTACAACGGCCTGGACTGGCTCGGCCCGTCGCTGGTCACGCCGTCGATCATCGGGTCGTACATCTGGATGTGGGCCGGTTTCGCGATGGTGCTGATCGCGGCCGGGCTCGCGGGCATCCCCCGCGAACTGCTGGAGGCGGCCCGTGTCGACGGCGCCAGTGAGTGGCAGGTGTTCCGCAGAGTCACGGTCCCCCTGCTGGCGCCCGTCCTCGCGGTCGTCATCGTCACCCTGATGATCAACGTGCTGAAGATCTTCGACCTGGTCTACATCATCGCCCCGGGCTCCGCCCAGGACGATGCGAACGTCCTCGCACTGGAGCTGTACAGAAAGGGCTTCTCCGAGGACCAGCCGGGCATCGCCAGCGCCATCTCGGTGTTCCTGCTTCTGCTGGTCATCCCGGTGATGTGGTTCAACATTCGTCGGCTCAGGCGGGAGGTACGGCGATGAGCGGCCACCTGTCTTTCTGCTGGGGGTCCGGGGGTTATCCCCCGGGAAGGCGCAGTAACATTCGTCGGCTCAGGCGGGAGGTACGGCGATGACCACACATGCCGACAGGCTCTCCGAGCCGGCGCCGGTCGAGGCGGTCAAGGCGAAGCAGTCCCTGGGCTCGCGCCTCGTAGAAGGGGTCAGCGGCGGGCTGGTCCGGGTGTTCCTCATCCTCGTCGGACTGTTCTGGCTGGTCCCGACGATCGGGCTGCTCCTCTCCTCGCTGCGTCCCCCGGAGGAGATGACGATCAGCGGCTGGTGGGACGTCTTCAGCAAGCCGTCCCAGCTCACCTTCGAGAGCTACGACAAGCTCCTCCAGAACAGCGGCATCACCGACTCGCTCGTCAACACCCTGCTGATCACGGTCCCGGCGACGGTCCTCGTCGTCGTCATCGGCGCGCTCGCGGGCTATGCGTTCGCGTGGATGGAGTTCCCGGGCCGCGACTGGTGGTTCCTCGGGGTCGTCGGTCTGCTGGTGGTGCCGGTGCAGGTGGCGCTGATTCCGGTCGCCGAACTCTTCGGCAAGATCGGCCTGTTCGGCAACATCATGGGCGTGGTCCTCTTCCACACGGGTTTCGGCCTGCCCTTCGCGGTGTTCCTGCTGCGGAACTTCTTCGCGGAGATCCCGAAGGAACTGCTGGAGGCGGCCCGACTCGACGGTGCGGGTGAACTGCGCCTGTTCGTCCGGGTCGTGATGCCGCTGGGCGGGCCCGCGATCGCGAGCCTGGGCATCTTCCAGTTCCTGTGGGTGTGGAACGACATGCTGATCGCGCTGGTGTTCTCCGACACCAACAGTCAGCCGATCACGGTGGCCCTCCAGACGCAGATGCGCGCGTTCGCCGACAACGTCGACATCCTGGCGCCGGGCGCGTTCATCTCCATGGTGGTCCCGCTGGTCGTGTTCTTCGCGTTCCAGCGACAGTTCGTGTCCGGGGTGATGGCGGGCGCGGTGAAGTAGTCCGTACACAGGGACGTCAGAGGGGTGGGCCGACACCGGCCCACCCCTCAACATTTACTCACGATCCCCCATATGCCGTACGAAACGTAACCAAGTCACTCCACTGGCCGTTCCCGGGCCGGAACGCCCGCGCCGACCCATGGATGTGCCTTGCCCAGGTTCAGTGTCATCGTCCCCGCGTACCAGGTTCAGGCGTATCTGCACGAGTGCCTGGAGTCGGTGCTCTCCCAGTCGTGTCCGGATCTGGAACTGATCGCCGTGGACGACTGCTCGCCGGACGCCTGCGGTGCGATCGTCGACGAGTTCGCGGCCCGCGACCCGCGCGTACGGCCGCTGCACCTGCCGGCGAACGGAGGCCTGGGCCGGGCCCGCAACGCCGGGCTGGCCGAGGCCACCGGCGACTATGTGCTGTTCCTGGACGGCGACGACACCCTCACCCCGGACGCGCTGCGCGCGATCGCCGACCGGCTCAAGGAGACGGGTGATCCGGACGTCCTGGTGTACGACCACGCCCGCACGCACTGGTCGGGCGAGACCGTCCGCGACCAGTCCGCCGGGCACCTCACCGAACAGGGCCCGGCACCCTTCCGCCTGGGAGACCGGCCGGAGCTGCTGAACCTGCTGATGGTGGCCTGGAACAAGGCGTACCGCCGGGAGTTCGTCGAGCGTGAGGCCTTCGCCTTCCCGCCCGGCTCCGGCTACGACGATGACACTCCGTGGACCTGTCCGGTCCTCATGACCGCCGGTTCCCTCGCCACCCTCGACCGGGTCTGCGTGCACCACCGGCAGCGCCGCCGGGGCAGCGTCCTCGGCACCACAAGCCGCCGCCACTTCGATGTCTTCGAGCAGTACGACCGTCTCTTCGCGTTCCTCGACGGCCGCCCCGAACTTGCCGGGTGGCGGCCGCTGTTGTTCCGCCGGATGGTCGACCACCTGGTGACGGTGTACGGCAAGCGGGCCCGTCTCCCGCGCGCGGCCCGCACCGAGTTCCTGCGCAAGTCCCGTGTGTACTACCGGCGTTACCGCACCCCGGGCTCCCCGGTCCCGCCGGGCTCGCGTACGCGGCATGCCCTGATCCGGCTGGGCCTGCTGCGCACGTATCGCCTGCTCCGCCTCACCTCGGCCGTGCACCGCAGGGCGATGAGGCAGTCGGCCCGGCTGCTCCGATCGACGCGGGCCATGGCACTGCGGCTCCACTACCGCATCCAGCTGCGCCTGCCCCTGCGCACCGACCGCGCCGTCTTCTCCTCCCACCGGGACCGCGGCCACGGCTGCAACCCGGGCGCGTTGGAGGCCGCGTTCCGCTCCTTCGCCCCGCACATCCGCACGGCGTGGATCGCTCGCCCCGAACACCACCACACCGTCCCGACGGCGACCCGGCGCGTGCGGCCCGGCACGGCCGCGTACTGGACGGCGCTGGCCCGCTCCAAGTACCTCGTCATCAACGCCGAGTTCGACGGCCCTCCGGTCAAGCGCCCCGGCCAGGTCGTCGTCCAGACCCTGCACGGGACCCCCCTCAAGCACATGGGCCTGGACCTCCAGGAGCGTCCGGCGGCGGCCCGCGACACGGACTTCGCCGCGCTCCTGCGCAACGTCGACACATGGGACTACGTCGTCTCCGCCAACCGCCACTCCACACTAACCTGGGAGCGCGTCTACCCGGGCGGCTACACGACCCTCGCCCACGGCTGTCCCCGCAACGACATGTTCCAGCGGGCCACTTCGGCGGACGTGGCCCGGCTGCGCGAGACCCTCGGCATCCCCACGGACACGGTCGCGATCCTGTACGCGCCCACCCACCGCGACTACCGCCGCACCCAGCGCACCGCCCTCGACCTGGAGCGCGTCGTACGCCGGCTGGGCCCCCGCTTCGTCGTCCTGGCCCGCGCCCACCACCGCCACGGCGGCCCGCTCGCCGGCCCGACGGCCCGCGTCATCGACGTCACCGACCACGGAAGCGTCGAGTCCCTGTGTCTCGCCGCGGACGCCCTGGTCACCGACTACTCGTCGATCATGTTCGACTACGCCAACCTGGACCGCCCCATCGTCGTCCACGCCACGGACGACGACTGGGCGGCGTACGAGGCGGCCCGCGGCACCTACTTCGACCTGCGTTCCTTCCCGCCGGGTGCGGTCGCGCGCAGCGAGGACGAGCTGATCGACATCTTCGCCACCGGCCACTGGCGCGGCTCCCGCTCCGCCCAGCTGCGCTCCGCGTTCCGTGAGCGGTTCTGCCCGTACGACGACGGACGCGCCGCCGAGCGGGTCGTACGCCGTGTGGTGCTGGGCGAAGCGGACGCGGCCCTCCCGCCCGTCGTACCGCTCGGGGAGCGTCACCCGGTCCCGTCGCCTGCGCGCACGCGGCTGACCATGATTCCGCAACCGGCCGAAGCTCCCCGCTGACCAGGGCTGCGCAACCGGCCGAGCTCGTCTGAACACCGTTCTCACACCAGGGAGTTCCCTTGCCCTCCAGTCCGTCACGGCCCACTCCCACCAGGCCGCACACCTGGCGTCCGGCGGGGCGGCCCGGCCGAGCGGCCTCATGATGCTCCGCACGCGCCTCCGCTACCGGTGGCACCTACAGCGTCCGCTGGATCCGGAGCTCGCGGTGTACTGCGCCTACTGGGGCCGCGGCTACACCTGCAACCCGGCCGCGATCCACGCCAAGGCCCGCGAACTCGCCCCGCACATCCGCTCGGTGTTCCTGGTGGACGCGGAGGCGGCGGCCACGATGCCGTACGACGTGGAGTACGCGGTGATCGGCAGCAACCGGTACTGGGAGCTGCTGGCCCGCGCCACCTACCTGGTCAACAACGCCAACTTCGCGAGCCGGGTGGTCAAACGGCCCGGCACCATCCATCTCCAGACACAGCACGGCACCCCGCTCAAGACGATGGGCGTCGACGAGCCGACGGTCGGCGGCCACGACCGGCTGCTGCGCCGGGTCCGCCGCTGGGACTTCAACCTCTCCTCCAACCGGCACTCGACACGGATCTGGGAGCGCGCGTTCCCCGGCTCGTACGAGATCCTGGAGTACGGCTATCCGCGCAACGACCGGTTCTTCACGGCGACCTCCGACGACGTGGCCCGGATCCGCCGTGAACTGGGCGTACCGCGGAGCGCGACGGCCGTGCTGTACGCGCCGACCCACCGCGCGGGCTTCGAACCGGACCTGGACCTGGAGGCCTTCTGCGCGGCCGCCGGTGACGACGTGGTGGTCCTGCTGCGCGCCCACTACTTCCACGACCGTGGTGCCCTGCGAACCCGCGGCCGGATCATCGACGTGACCGGCCACCGCTCGGCCGAGGACATCTGTCTGGCCGCCGACGTCCTGCTCACCGACTACTCGTCGATCATGTTCGACTACGCCAACCTGGACCGTCCGATCGTCGTGTACGCCGACGACTGGGAGGTCTACCGGGAGACGCGCGGCGTCTACTTCGACCTGCCGGCGGCGCCGCCCGGCCCGGTCGCCCGCACTCCTCAGGAGCTGGCGCGGGTGTTCCGCGACCGCTCGTACACGGAGTCCCATGCCCTGCGGGCCGCCTTCCGGCAACGCTTCTGCCAGTTCGACGACGGCCTGGCCGCCGAGCGAGTGGTCCGGCGGATCTTCCTCGGCGAGCCGCCGGAGACGATCCCGCCGGTGGTCCCGCTCGCGGAGCGGACCCCGGCGCTCACCCGATGAGATGAGGTGAGGCAAGGTCGTCGGCTCCGGGCGGGAACGTACGACAGATGCCCCCGATGCTTGTCCTCACCCGGCAGGCCGCCGACGGCGCGACGGCGCTGCGCGGCGGCCGCCTCTGGCGTCCGACGCCGTACCAGGTCTTCGGCTTCCTGTTCTGGCTGCTGATGTCGCTGGCGTACTGGCGGGTGCCGCTGTGCTGCGACGCCGGGCAGCATGCGGCGGTCGTCGAGCGCCTCACGGCGGACCTGCTGCGTCCGCGCCATCCGACGGCGGACCTGCCGGGCGCGGGCAGCCCTTACTACTCGCCGTACACGGTGGCGCAGGGCGCGTTCGCGCGGCTGACCGGGCTGACGGGCTGGGAGGTGGTGCGGCTCGCCGGGCCGCTGAACCTGATGGTGCTGCTGACCGGCCTCGGCCGCTTCGTGCGGGTGCTGACCCCGCGGCCCTGGGCGCCGGTGCTCGCACTGGCCGCGCTGACCCTGCTGGGGGGCACCGCCTCGTCGAGTGGCGGCCTTGGGCTGATGTCGATGACGAGCAACCTCGGCTACCCGTCGGCCTTCGCAACCGGGCTCGCCCTCTGGGCCTGGGCGCTGACGGGCACGCGGGCCCGTGACACCCGGCCGGTGCGCTACGTCGGGCCGGGCGGGCTGCGCGGCGTTGCCGGGTACGCGGGGCTCGGTGCGCTGTACGGGGTGATCCTGCTCGTCCATCCGGTCACGTCGGTGGCGGCAGCGGTGGGCCTGATCTCGATGATCGCCGGACGGCAGCGGGGATGGCGCTCCGCGGTGGCCGGCCGCTGGGCCCTCACGGGCGTGGTGGCCCTGCTGGTCGCCTGGTCCTGGCCGTACTTCGACGTGTTCGCGCTCGGCCCGGTGCACCGGGGGGTGTACGCGGACCTGGGCGGTCAGTTCTGGCCGGCCGTGCTGCTGGGACTGCCTGCGCTGTGGTTGCGGAAGCGGCGGTCGTCCTGGCGGGATCCGCTGATGCTGATGTTCGTGCTCGACTGCCTGGCGGTGGCCTACGGCCGGCTGAGCGGCCACTACACCTACGGCGGGGTCCTCGGACTTGCGCCACTGCCCTTGCAGTGCGCGCTCGCGGTGGAGCTGGCGGCGCCGCGGCCCTGGCCGGTGTGGCGGCGGGCGCTGGGGGTGGCGGCGGCCGCGGGTGCCTGCTTCGGGTTCCTCACCGTGCAGGCGGGGGCGGTGGTGCCGCGCTCGCTGGACCCGGTCGGCTTCCGGCAGCCGCCGCGCTGGCCGTCGTACGACTGGGCGGCACAGCACATCGGGCCCGGCGAGGTCGTGATCACCGACGGCCATCACGCCGGTCGGGCGCTCGCCGGTCACGGGCCGAATCTGGTTGCGCCCGTCCGGCCGGATCCGGCGCTGGACGAACGAGAGCGCGGGCGCCGGCTGACCGACGTCCGCGCCTGTCTCTCCCCGTCGTCGACCCGCGCCGAGCGCTCCGCCGTCGTCCGCCGCTACCGCGTGCGCCGGCTGCTGCTGACGCGGCTGCGCACCCTGCCCGAGGAGGCGGTGGTGGTGGCGTGGAGCGAGCGGACGGGGGAGGTGCTGGCGCGGGTGGGTTGAGAGGCGTTTCTCGGACTTACTCGACGACGATGTCGACGTCGATGTTGCCCCGGGTGGCGTTGGAGTAGGGGCAGACCTGGTGGGCCTGCTCGACCAGCTTGCGGCCGGTCGTCTCGTCCAGACCGTCGGGGAGCTCGACGCGGAGGGTGACCTTCAGGGCGAAGCCCTCGCCCTGCTTGCCGATGCCGACCTCGGCGGTGACGGCGGCGTCGCTGACGTCGACCTTCGCCGCGCGGCCGACGACACCGAGCGCGCTGCCGAAGCAGGCGGCATAACCGGCCGCGAACAGCTGCTCCGGGTTGGTGCCCTGGCCGTTGCCACCCATCTCGACGGGGATGCCGAGGCCCAGGTCCAGCTTGCCGTCGGAGGTGACGGCGCGGCCGTCGCGGCCGTGGGTGGCGGTGGCGACTGCGGTGTAGATCGCGTCCATGGAAAAACCCATCCCTCTCAGATCACGGTCGAGGCGGCCTTTGCCCGACCGCCCGATGACCACAAGTAGAGCACGCAATTCAATTGCCCGCAACTAAATGACGGACAAGCGCTACCCTGGAGCCATGACCTCCACGCCCACCTCGGACTGGCTCCGCCTCGACCAGCAGATCTGCTTCTCCCTGAACGCCGCTTCGCGCGCCTTCGGCGGCCTCTACCGCGTGGTCCTCAAGGACCTCGGGCTCACCTACCCGCAGTACCTCGTGCTGCTGGTGCTGTGGGAGCACGGCGAGCTGCCCGTGAAGAAGCTCGGCGAGCACCTCCGCCTCGACTCCGGCACACTGTCCCCGCTGCTCAAGCGGCTGGAGACGGCCGGTCTGGTCCGCCGGGAGCGCAGCGCGCGCGACGAGCGGTCGGTGGAGGTACGGCTCACCGAGGAGGGCACCGCGCTGCGCGAGCGGGCGCTGGAGGTGCCGCGCCGGATCGCCGCCGCGACGGGCTTCGACATCGACGAGGTCCGGGAGCTGCGGGAGCGTCTGGACCGCCTCACGACGGCGTTGGACACGGCGGCGGTGCAGGCGAGCGACTGAGGCCTGATTCACTTGTCCCGACCACTGCACCACGCACGGGCCAACTCACGAGGGGACGGCCGCACATGACCTGGCTGATCACCGGCGGCGCCGGTTACATCGGGGCGCACGTCGTACGCGCCATGACCGAGGCGGGCGAACGGACGGTCGTGTACGACGACCTGTCGACCGGCATCGCCGAGCGCGTCCCGGACGGTGTCCCGCTGGTCGTCGGCTCGACCCTCGACGGCGAACGCGTAGCCCGCGCGCTCACCGATCACGCAGTCACCGGCGTCGTGCACCTGGCCGCGAAGAAGCAGGTCGGCGAGTCGGTGGACCTGCCGCTGCACTACTACCGGGAGAACGTCGAGGGCCTGCGCGTCCTCCTGGAAGCGGTCACGCAGGCGGAGGTCCCCTCCTTCGTCTTCTCCTCCTCCGCGGCGGTGTACGGCACGCCGGACACCGAGGAAGGGGGGCTCGTGACGGAGGAGACGCCGTGCGTGCCGATGTCGCCGTACGGCGAGACGAAGCTGGCCGGCGAATGGCTGGTCCGCGCGACAGGCAGGGCGACCGGCCTCGCCACGGCCTCCCTCCGCTACTTCAACGTGGCGGGCGCGGCCGCACCGGAACTGGCGGACACCGGCGTCTTCAACATCGTCCCCATGGTCTTCGAGAAGCTCACGGAGAACGCGCCCCCGCGCATCTTCGGCGACGACTACCCGACCCCGGACGGCACCTGCATCCGTGACTACATCCACGTGATGGATCTGGCGGAGGCCCACGTGGCGACGGCCCGAGCCCTCCAGTCGTCCCCCGGCCGCGACCTCACCCTCAACATCGGCCGCGGCGAGGGCGTTTCGGTCCGCGAGATGATCGATCTCATCAACGCCGTCACCGGCTACGACCGCCCCCCGACCACCACCCCCCGCCGCCCCGGCGACCCCGCCCGCGTCGTCGCCTCCGCCGACCGCATCGCAACAGAGCTGGGCTGGAAGGCCAAGCACGACGTCCACGACATGATCACGTCGGCGTGGGAGGGGTGGGTGCGGCTGCATCCGGGGGCGGCTCGCAGCTGAGAATCAGGCTCTGAGCCAGGACCAGAGCTTTCAGGCGCCGAACGCTCCCTGCCTGGCCGCCAGTCGGCTCTCCAGCCGCCGCAGCACGGCAAGCTGGGCGGCGGCATGCTGGTGGAGCAGCGCGTCGAAGGTCCGCGCGTGCTCCGGGGTGGAGAGGAACACCGGGACGGCGAGCAGGTAGCCGCCGCCGCGCTGGGGGACGATCAGCGGGGCGGGGCCGCGTCCGCCGTCGGCCGGCGACTCCTCGGGGCCGGGCACCTCCGGCGAGCCCTGCGGCGTGACGAACTCATCGCTGCCCCGCAGCCGTTCGATGCGGTCGCGGCTGTCCTGCTGCGCGGCGGCGTCCAGAGCCTGCTCGGTCTCGGGATCCGCGAGTGCCTCCCTGACCCGGCGGGCGAGGCGGGCGTCACAGGTGTGCAGCAGCGGAGCGAAATGCCCGGGGGCGACACGGTGGCGCCGGGTGACGGCGCTCTCGTAGACGGAGACGGTACGGGCGGTGGTGGTACGCGGGCGGTGCCCGGCCTCGGTCAGCCGCACCAGCAGATCCCAGTCCTCAAGGCCGGAGGTCACCCGCCAGCCGCCGACGGACTCCGCTAGGCCGCGCCGGTGCGCGAAGCGGCTGGGTTCGAACAGCGGGTCCAGGTACTGGAGTTCGGGGTGCCAGCACAGGTCCCACCAGCCGCTGCGGCGGGTGACACGGTCGTCGTCGTCGACGGCCGTGTAACCGGTGACGGCGAGTTCGGCGCCCTGCTGGAACAGGCGATGCAGCTGGTGCAGATGGTCGGGGCGCCAGATGTCGTCGTGATCGAGGTAGGCGACGTATGTTCCCCGGGCCCGGCGCAGTCCCTCCTGCCGGGGGCCGCTCGGGTGGCCGGTGTGCGGCAGCTCGATCACCCGCACGCGGGGGTCGCCCACCCGCGCCGCCACCTCGGCCGTGTCGTCCGTGCTGCCGTCCGAGAGCACCAGCAGCTCGAAGTCGGTGACGCTCTGCGCGAGCGCGGAACGCAGCGTCGGCAGGATGCGTGCCGAGCGGTTGTACGTCGGGCAGACGACGGTGAACAGCACCTGATCGGTATCGGTCATCGCGGGCTCTCCCACAGCGGCAGGGCGCATCGGGCCTCGCGTACCGCCGCTGCCGCGACGACGAGGCCGGCGAGGCCGGTACCGAGGTCGAGGGAGAGCTTCAGTGCCTCGTCGCCGAGAGCGATCCGGTGCGGGCCGAGCGGGGTGGTGTGCCAGGCGGCCTCCTCCAGGGCACGCCGCACCGCGATCTGCGAGGCAGGTTCGTCGGGGGCGACGGCGAGCAGCAGCTGGACCAGGCCGAGGCGGCCGTTCAGCAGGCCGTTGTGCGCGGCCGTGGTGTGCTGGGCGAGGGTGGTGATCCGGCGCAGGGGTTCGGCGAAGCGGTCGTCGCCGGTCAGGCGCACATGATCGTGCAGGCCCAGACCGAGACCGAGGGCGCCGGTGCTGATGCCGGTGCCGAAGGCGGGGAACGCGGCCCGCACCGGGGAGGCACCGGAGGTGAAGCCGAAGCGGGTCGCCTCCAGGTCGAGCAGCCGCTCCGCGAGTCGCCGGTACTCGGGGTTGCCGAGTGCCACGGCGGCACGCAGTGCGAACACGGCGATGCCCGCCGCCCCGTCGACCAGACCCGCGGCGATCCGCTCCTGTTGCGGCGGCAGCAAGTCGGTGAGCCGGGCGGCGAGGCGGTCGGCCGCCGTCAGCTCACCGGTGTCCAGCAGGTGGGCCCCCAGTCCGCTCAGGCCGGAGCCGAGGGACAGGTCCTGAACGGACTCGGCCGATCGCACCGCGCGGTCTCGGCAGTACGCGGCCAGCTCGGGGTCCCACTCCCGTACCGCGTAGGCGATACCCGCGAGTCCGCTGTGGAAGCCGACCGGTATGTCCTCGGTGGCGTGCACCCGACGGCGCAGCCAGTCCAGGTCCTCGGGGTCGGCCTCGCCACCGCAGCGGCGCAGCGCCCACAGCACTCCGGCGGCGCCGTAGGCGAGACCGAGTCCGCCGCCCGGCTGAAGGAACTGGCGTACGTCACCGGGGTACAGCCGGTCCTCCCGCCCGGGGGTCCGCCAGGCGCGCAGGGAGTCCGCGAGGCGGTCCACGCCGAAGACGTCCTCGGCGGGCGGCGCGGGCACCGCCACCGGTTCGGTGGCCGGGGCATGCGCCGGAAGTCTCGTCGTCCGCCCGACAGGCGGCGGCGATGGGGGTCCCCCCGCGCCGGCTCGGGTCTCCCCGTCCGCGCCGTGCGAAACCGGTTCGGGGATGGGGGCGCGTGCCAGGCGTCGGCCGGCAGGCGCCACTTCCGGCACAGGCCCTGAGGGAGCGCCTGCGCCCACATCCGCAGCCACGCACGAGGACGCGGACCCGGCCCCGGACACCTCACCGCACGGCGCCAACTGCTCGGCCACGCCCGCGAAGTACTCGTCCCCCACCCCGAACCGCTCGGCGGCGGCCCGGCACAGGTCGGTGGCGCGCTCGGTACCGAGGGACAGCAGGCGGGTCATCGGCAGCAGCAGCCCGATCCGCATGCAGCCGAGCGCGTACCGGTCGACCGCCCGGCCCTGGTACTCGGCCGGGGCCCGGTAGCCGAAGACACCCATGGTCTGCCGGTAGCCCGCAAGGTCCTGGGATGCGGACTCGAAGTCGATGAAGTGCACCCGCTCCGCCTCGTCGACCACGATGTTGCCCGGGTGCAGATCGCCGAAGACCCAGCCCCGCTCGTGCATCCGCGCCACGGTCCGGGTGACCTGCCCGACGAGGCCGGCGATCCACTTGGCATAGGCCTCGGGGGACAGCGAACCGTCATGGCTGATGAAGGGGTTGCGCTCCAGGGCGAGGTCCATGAGGGTGCGGCCTTCGATGTACTCCCGCCCTAGGAACTTGTGCTCGACGCCGTCCACATGGGCGTCGACGGCCGGTACACCGGGCAGTCCGGCCAGGTCGGTGAGGGCGGCGCGTTCCGTCTCCAGGCGGGCGATGGCGTCGCGGCCGCTCTCGTCGAGGCCGCAGTGCGGGCGCGCCTCCTTCAGCAGGATCTTCCGTCCGGGGCTGTCCTGACGCTCGGCGAGGTAGACGCCGCCGCCGTTGGAGAAGTGCAGGGCGCGGCTGACCGTGTACGGGAAGTCGGCCAGTCGGCGGCCGTCGCGCGCCCGCAGCGACTCCCGTAGCACCTCGGGGAGTTCGGCCCAGCTCGGCGGGTGGAAGCCGGGGCGGCGCTCGTCCGGCACGAGCTTGCCGTCGGGGTCCTCGATGCACTCGGTCTGCCGACCGCTCTCGTCCGTGATGCGGCGGGAGACGAAGGCGCCGTAGCGCACATGGAGGGGACCCTCGTGGTAGCGCAGGTCGGACAGGATCGTCGGGCCCTCGCTGCCGCCGATCAGCGCGTCGAGTGCGCGCAGGGTGGTGGCCAGCGCCTCGTCGGTGGGCGGGTAGACGGTGACGAACTTGCCACTCGCGCCCCGGTCGGCGTACTTGCTGTTGCGCCGGCTGAGGGTGGCCGGGCCGGCCAGCGCCTTGAACGGGACACGCCGCTCGAAGCAGTACCGCGAGACACGGTCGAGGAGCCGCTCGGCGTTGCCGGCGGTGGCGCTGACGTGGATCTTCCAGCCCTGCCACGGCAAGGGCCGATCCGCGCGCGAGTACATGATCCACTCCGGGCGCACCGCACGGGTCCAGCCCTCGGGCAGCTGTGCGCGGTGCAGTGGGAAGGAGCTCTCCGGTCCCTCGATGTCGCGCTGCTCGTAGAACGGTGAACCCGGCCGGCAGTACTGGAGGTAAGTGAGGTACATGACTTTGCCCTGTCAGTGGAACGGCAGCACGAGGCGCTGATAGGCCCAGCGCGGGAGGGACATCGACCGGGAGTGCAGCCGCGCGCTGCCGCGGCCGGGCCTCATCGGCCCGTCGAGCCGGAGGGAGTACCGCTTGCCCTGGACACGCACGTTGTCGGTGGTGACCGGCAGCAGCCCGCCGAGCGGGACGGAGGTCCTGTGCGCGTCGGGGGAGCTGATGGTCGCGGTGCCGAGCGTGTGGCGCAGCATCATTCCGGCCTTCTGGAGTTCGACGCGGTCGCCCGTCCGCACCGGCTGGAGTTCGGGGCCGGAGGGCACGTAGAGGTAGACCGTGCCGTCGCGGTGGATCTCGTACGCGGCGACCTGGCTGCCGGTCACGTGCAGCTGCGTGCTGCCGAAGGCCAGTGCGACGACGACGGCGGCGAGCAGCGCGAGCCGCACGGGGCGCGGCCGGTTGCCGCGGAAGGACTTCACCAGGCCCGCGCCGGCCTTGCAGACCATCAGCAGCAGCATGCCGGCGATCAGGCTGGACAGCAGGGTGCCGAAGTACCCGAGAGACATCAGCGCGTCCAGCCACTGGCCGAGTCCGCGGACCACTAGGACCACCGGGGTCACCATGCAGCCGACGCCGAACAGCGGCAGCCAGCCGGGCCCCTTGATCCGGTACGGGCGGCCGGACAGCAGGGCGACGAAGCCCTCGCGCAGCGAACCCAGGGCGGCGTCGCGCAGGTTCGGCCGGTTCAGGTAGCTCATCAGCGCGATGTAACCGTCGAGCTTGACGAACGGAACGAGGTTGATCACCGCGGCGGCCGCGTTCACCAGGGAGAACAGCATGAGTGCGTCACCGGCGCCGCCCCGCCCCACGACACCGGCGGCGCAGGCCGCGGCGCCGCTCACCCCGGCCTGGACCGCGATGCCCGCCAGGGAAACCCTGGCCCGCTGGAGGTGGTTGAGCCGCCAGGAGTCGGAGACGTCGCAGAACATCGCGGGCGAGAAGTAGAAGAGCATCACGCCCATCCGGCCCGGACGCCCGCCGTAGTGGGCGAGCAGACAGGCATGGCCGAACTCGTGGGCCACGGTGGTGAGGAACACCCCGGCGAACACCGTGCCCAGGGTGGCCGGCGACACCGGGCTGCCGAGCACCGCCGCCACGTGTGCGTGCTGTCCGACGAGCACGAAGGCGCCGGCCGCGGCGAGCACCACGACCAGCCACCCCAGCGTCCGGGGCGAGGCAAGCCGCAGACCGTTGATCCGCCGCGCGGCGGCGTCACCGGAGCGCAGCACGGCCAGCTGAAAGGTCAGCGGCGGTACGTACTTCACCCGCCGGATCCTGCGATGCCGACCGCCGGGCCGGTCCTGGGCGGTCCCGGCGAGCAACTGCGCCTTGTCCAGCGACCGTACGGCCGTGTGGACCAGCTCCGGCGTCCACGGCTTGCCCAGCCGCTCGGCGAGGCCCTGTGCGTCGGCTCCGTCGAGCTCCCTGGCCAGCCTGGCCAGGTCGGCGCCGATACGGAAGTACTGGTGCTCGCCGCGCTGCACCACCCAGGGCTCGCCGTCCGCGACGGGAGGGTGCACCCGTATGCCCGTGTTGAGGCGCGGGCGCTCCAGGTGCGCGGCACGGTTCATCCGAGGTCCCTGCGGCGCAGGTCGGTGCGTGCCGCCGCGGTGACTACCACGACCCACAGCACGGACACGGCGAACGCCGTCCAGGTCGGGAGCAGGTCCGGCTTGGGGTCCCGGTACAGGGAGCTGAGGGCGATGGTGAACAGGTACTGCGCCACCTCGGGGACCAGGCGCTGCACGGCCGGCTCGATGCCGACCATCAGGACCAGCACGGCAAGCACGGCAAGCGTCTGGTTGCGCACCAGCCAGCCGACCGCCAGTCCGAACACTCCGGACAGCAGTACGCAGACCACGACGCCGAGGAGGGTCTTGGTGCACTCCCCGTTCCAGACCAGGTCCTGCTCACTGGAACGGGCGGCCAGGGCGTAGTTGGCCACGGCGCCGCCCGCGGCGACCACGGCGAACAGGGCCGAGGTGCACACCGCGGCCACCAGCTTGGCGAGGAAGACCTGGCCCCGGCCGCCGTAGCTGAGGACGGTGCGGGCGAGGGTCTGGCCGGAGACCTCACGGGTGACGATCAGGGCGCAAGTGATCGCCGAGAACAGCAGCAGCATCATCCAGCCACGGATGATGTCGCCGGTCACGGCGCCGGAGGCCATGGCGGCGGCGTTGTCGCGGCCCTGGGTGTAGTAGCCGTAGCCGGTCAGGGCGCACCACGACGCCCCGCCGGCCAGGGAACCGATCAGGGCCCGGCCGGTGGTGACCTTGGTCAGTTCGGCGCGGGAGAGCAGAGCGAGCCGGCTCATGCCGCGGCCCCTTCGACAACCTCGAAGAACCGCTCTTCGAGCGGGAACCGTCCGCCGGCCGTGAACTCGTGCAGCGAACCGGTGTGCACGATCCGGCCGCGGTCGAGGAGCAGTACGTCGTCCACGGTGTTCTCCATCTCTCCGAGCTGGTGGCTGGAGACCAGCACCGTCTTGCCGGAGGCGGCCATGTTCCGGATGAAGCGGCGGATCCAGCGGATGCCGTCAGGGTCGAGGCCGTTGGCCGGCTCGTCGAGCATGAGCAGCTCGACCGTCTCCACGAGCAGCGCCGTCGCCAGCCGCAGGCGCTGCTTCTGGCCGGTGGACAGGCGGGCACAGCGCTGGCGTTCGTGGCCGCCGAGTTCCACGAGGTCGATGACTTCGGCTATCCGGGAAGCGGGCACACCCAAGGCCCGGGCCCAGATGGTCAGTTCCTTCTGGACGGTCGCCGCCGGGAAGAAGCCGATCCCGTCCATGGCCACGCCGACCCGGTGAGCGTGCTCGGGGCCGGGTGCGGCGCCGAAGATCTCCACCGTGCCGGAGTCGACCGTGGTGGTGCCGAGCAGCGACTTCATCAAGGTCGTCTTGCCCGCGCCGTTACGACCGAGCAGGCCCACCACACGGCCCCTCGGTACCTGGAAGGAGATGTCGTGCAGTACCCGCCGCTCGCCGAAGGACTTCGACACGCCGGCCACCTGGATGACCGGCGGGACGGGCAGGGCGTACCCGTCAGCTGTCATCGCGACTGACCTTCACCAGCGCCCCGAGGCAACCCGCGGTGACGAGGATTCCCACCGTCAGCAGCGAATAGCGGACCCAGCCGCTCCAGGTGTCGCCCAGCAGCACTACGGCGATGACGCCGATCGCCGCGACGAGGGCCAACAGGGCCAGTCCGGCGGACATGGGGGCCGGAGTGCCTTGCTCGTTCATGATTCTCCAAAGCTGTCGTACGAATGCCGGGCCGGCCGGGGCACCGCGCGTTGCCCCGGCCGGCACGACCTTTGATCAGGTGGCGACGATCGCGCTGACCGCCGTGTAGGTGGCGGCGGAAGCGCCGGCAACCGAGATCACGGCGGCGCTGGCGCCGAAGCCGGTGGAAACGCCACTCCAGAAGCCGGGGGCCTCAAGCGTCTCCAGCTCCTGGAGCGCCAGCTCCAGACCGGACTCCTGGAACACCGCGTCGGTGCTCTTCATAGGGCTCTCCTTGGGATACAAGGTGGGGCTGATGGGTCGGTGATCAGGTGGCGACCGTGGCGGCCGTCAGGGCCCAGCTGCCGTAGGCGGCGGCGCTCGCGGCCGTGACGCCCACACCGACACCGACGTTCGTCCACAGGCCCGGAGCCTCAAGGGTCTCCAGCTCCTGCAGACCCAGCTCGAGAGCGGCGCTCTCGTGTGCGGTCTTCATGTCCAGCATGTTGTTCTCCTCCCCCCTCTGACGAGGTGTGATCAATTCACCCGCGCGGTACGCGGGAGTCCGAGTGCGCGCTGCGCAGTTGGCCGAGCATGCGGCGGAGGTCCTCGGCACCGAGCCCGGCCAGCATCGGCAGTCCGCCGCCCCACATCCGCAGGCAGGACCGGACGACGGTCTCGATGTCCACGTCGCCGGGCACCGGGGCCGGAGCCACTCCGAGCAGGTCCAGCCAGGCGGCGAACCCCTCGGCCGGGTCGGCGGGCACCGCCGCGGGGGTCGCGGCGCGCAGCGCAGACCAGGTACGCCCGACCCGCTGTGCGGCCACGGCGGACCGGTCCGCGAGGTGACTCCAGTAGGCCGGCAGCAGGTTGGCCAGGGCGGTCATCTTCCGGACGCCGAGGTGGTGCGAGAGGTTGTTGGCGAGGAACCAGACCTTGACCGTGAACGGCATGCGGTCCCGCAGGAGTTCGACCCGTCGCGTGGCGAGGCTCAGGTCCGCGAGCTCCGCGCGCTGCGCCGCTGTGGCCGTGCCCGTCCCTCTGATGTCACTCAGCACCCCGGCCACCCGGGCGGCCTGCCTCAGCGCGTGGTCGTCCGTGTCCGTCCACGGCCCCTCGCTGCCGACCACGGGTCCGACGCTGCGCAGAATGATCTCCAGGCAGCCCTCCACGAGCAGCTGTCCCGACAGGCCCGCGGTGCACCGCGCGTCGAGCAGCGCCACGTCCGGTTGCAGCGCCAGGCCGGTCAGGGCCCGTTTCTGCCCCCCGTGCACAAAGCTCACGATGTTGCTGGCCTCGGCAGCCGTACCGAGCGTGGTGGGTACGGCGACCAGCGGCACGGGCCGCGGGCGGTCCGGGCCGATCACCCAGCCGCTGCGCTGCGGCGCGGCCACGATCCGTGCCGTCAACGGGTCGGCCACGGCCAGGGCGAGCTTGGCGGTGTCGAGCAGCGAGCCGCCGCCCACCGCCACCACCAGTCGTGTCCCCGCCAGCCTGTCCGCCAGCGTCTCGGCGTCGGCGAGAGTCCGCGGCCGGTGCACGGGAAGCGGGCGGACTTCCACCCCGCTGTCCGCGAGCAGCCGACGGCACTCGGCCAGACCGGGGTTGGAGTCCAGGGCCGCGTCGTGAGCCAGCGCGACCGGGCCGGCGCCATCGGTGGCGAGTTCCGGCAGCACGTCAAGGCCCCGGTGCACACGGCACCTGTTGATCAACGTACTCATGCCGTGGCGGCCTCGGCGTGTGCGTCGATACCCGCCCGGACCGCGGTGAGCAGTTCGTCGACCTCCGCGGCGGAGTAGGTCAGCGCCGGGATCAGCTGGATGCCGTGCGGACCGCCGTGCACCTGGGCGCCCGCCCGGCGGATGTGCCGGATGAGGCCGGGCACGTACGCCGGCGCGAGCGGGGCACCGGCGTCGAGCGGGTCGGCGAGTTCGACCGCGCGGAAGCAGCCACGGCCGCGGACCGCGCGTACCCGCTCATCGGTGTTCTGCCAGGCCGCGAGCCGTGTGTCCAGGGCGGCCGCGACCGCACGCCCGGACTCGACGGCCTTGAGGCGGTCGAATTCGTCCAGGGTGGCTGTCACGGCGGCGGCCGTCACGGCGGTGCCCGCCTGGGTCTCGCCGTGCAGCAGCAGGGCTCCGGTGGACCGGAAGCGCCCGGCGATCCGCTCGTTCACGAGCAGGGCGGAGGCGGGCATCGTGCCGTTGGTCAGGCCCTTGGAGGCGATGACCAGGTCCGCCGGCCGCTGCCAGGTGTCGGAGGCGAACATCTCGCCGGTGCGGCCGAAGCCGGTGGCCACCTCGTCCGCGACGAGCAGTGCGCCGCTCTCGTCGGCGAGGGCGCCCAGCTGCTCCAGGAAGGAGTCGGTGAGTTCCACCGCACCGTTGCCGAGCTGCGGCTCCACCACGACCGCGGCGACCTGACGGCCCACGGCGGCGAACAGCTTGCGCAGCGCCTCCTCGTCGTTGGCGGGCACATGCCGTACGAGACGTGTGTCGACGCCGTAGCCGCGCTGGCCCAGGTCCTCACCGGTGAGGGCGTGCGCACCGAAGGTCAGTCCGTGATAGCCGTCCTTCAGGCCGACCACCAGCTTGCGTGCGGGCTCCCCGCCGAGCTCGTGATACTGCCGGGCCAGCTTCATGACCAGGTCGTTGGCGCTGCCGCCGGAGACCGAGAAGATCACCCGGGCGTAGTCGTGCGCGTGCGCCGCGAGCAGCCGCTCAGCGGCCTCGCGGGCGGGCGCGTTCTCATAGCGGAAGATGCCCGCGTACGAATGGGTGTGGAGGGTTTCGGCGACGGCCCGGGCGATGGCCTCGTTGCCGTAGCCGAGGTTGGCGTTCCACAGTCCGCTGGTCCCGCACAGCACCTCGTTGCCGTCGGCGTAGCGGACGCGGTGCCCGGCCGCGCCGACGACGCAGATGCTGTCGTCGTCCGCCTCGGCGAGCGGCATCATCATCGGCCACAGGCTTCCGCTCATCGTGCCCCCTCCTTGCGCGCGCGGATCAGCGTGGCGGCATAGCGCTCGCCGGGCAGGGTCGCGGTGTGCTCGACGACGAGCCCGGCCGCCGTGAGATCCGCGAGAAGTTCGTCGAGGGGGACGACCCGGATGTACGAGTGGCAGACGGTCCTCGGCCGTTGCGGCCCGCCGTCCGGCCCGATGACGACGGTGTGGCGCCCGCTCCGGTCGGGCGCGACGAGGTCGTGCACCAGGTAGACGGCTCCCGAGGCGCCGCGGACCTCCAGCGTCCGCTCCGCCAGGTCCTCGGCGTCCGCACTGATCTGAGTGTTCGTCAGGACGAGTACGCCGCCGGGCTCCAGGTTCGCCCAGGTGCGTCGCAGCATGGCCTGCCGCTGCGGCCGGGTCAGCAGCGACACCGAGGTGGTGCCGAGCACGGCCGCCGCAACGGGCCGCGGGGTCACGTAGTCGGTGATGTCTTGCTGAATCGCCGTGCAGCGTGCGGCGGTCGAGACAGGCAGCCGGTCGAGCCGGGTGCGCAGCAGCTCCAGCATGGACGCGGACAGGTCGACGGCCAGGACCTCGCGGCGCAGGGCCAGCAGAGGCAGCGTCAACCGACCTGATCCCGCCGCCAGTTCGAGGATGGTTCCATGGCCGGTCGCCCGTACCTCGCGCAGGATGTCCTGCACCTCGGAGGGGTCGCCGAGGGTGAAGTCGTGGTAGGTCTCCGCGCCCCGCGGCTCGTACATGTCACAGACCACGGTGCCGGACGGCAGCCCGGCCACCGCCTGCGCGGCGGATGTGCCGGCGTACCGGTCGGGCAGCGCGGGGGCCGGCGATGTCGCGCTCATGCCGCCGCTCCGGCGGTCGCGGAGCCGCGCTCCAGGAAGGTGCGTGCCTGCGCCCAGGCGGCGCTGTCCTCGCTCGACTCCGGCTGGACCAGGGCGCGTTCCAGGGTCAGCGCGGCCTCGGCACCGGCCTCGAAGGTCCGGCCGCCGACGGGCTCGTAGACGAAGTACGTCTCGCCGGAGCGCAGCAGCACCGGCGCCTCGGGCAGGGCCAGGTCCGGCGCCTGGGCACCGGTGTCCAGGTGAGAGTTGAACCGCACACCGAAGCCGGAGACCTCGCAGCCCTCGTGACCGCGGGCGCGCAGCGACTGAAGTGCCTGGACGGCCGCGTGGTAGCGCCCGAGCCAGGTCCGGCCCGCCACCTCCCGCTGAAGGGCGGCGTCGACCGGCAGTTGCTCGGGACCGAGCAAAGGACCCGGTGTGCCGGCCCGCGCTCCTTCACTGTCCAGGTAGAGCCGCAGCCAGGGGCCGTCCACGGGGGCCGCACCACCGGCCGCCGCAACGTCGGCGAACTGCACCGCCGGGTTCGTCAGTACGTCCGGCCAACTGCCCTCGGTGAGCGCCGCGTCCGCGTCCGCGAGGAACGCCTCGACGTCCTCCTGGTCGGTGAGCCGGACAGCGGTGGGCCCCAGCAGGACAAGGAAACCGGCGATGCTGTACGCCTGGATCTGGAGGAAGAAGTCCTCGCCGATCTGCGCCTCGGCGCCCGGCTCCACCAGCGAGCCCCGATACGGCACGACGGCGGCCACGCCGGGGGCCTCGCTGCCGGACGGCGCGAACACCAGGGTCTCGGGTCCCACCAGACCTTCGGCGGTGGCCCGTTCAAGGGCCCGCACGTCCTCGGTCACCACGGTGGCCGCGCCCTGTTCCGGCAGCCGCAGCCCGAAGCCGCGGCCCGTGATCCAGGACATCAGGTGCCGCTTGTAAGGAGTCATCAGGCGACTGCCTTCTCGAAGTGCCGCAGGAGAGCGGCGAGTTCACGTACGGCGACCTCCGGGCCGTACACCGCGGACACCCCAGTGGTGTTGAGGACGATCTCGTCGACTCCGGCGTCCCGGTACGCGAGCAGCTTCTTGGCCAGCTCGTCCTCGTCGCCGTAGAGGAAGCCGTCGTGTGCGACGAGCTCACGGGCGTCCACGGCCGGGTCGCCGGTGATCTCGAGCCCGCTGCTGCGCAGCATGCTCCGGTAGTGCGGCAGCGACAGGTGCGGCCTGTTGCTCGCCAGCGCCAACTGCACGGGATCCCGGTCGTCGGCGGCCAGGGCCACCGGCACGATGGCCACGATCCGCGGCCTGCCCTCCCGCTCCGCGCGGCGCGCGCCTTCGGCGATGGCCGGGGCCAGTGTTCCGGCCACGTAGTCGGCCGGGGTCAGCCAGGTGATCGCCGCGTCGGCCACCTCGCCGGCCACCCCCGCCGAGCCCTTGCGCAGCACCCCGAGCCCGACCTCCACCCGCGGCGCAGGGTAGGGCTGCAACTGTCCGTGCATCTCGAAGTGCTCACCGGAGACGTCGAGTTCCTCGCCGTCGAGCAGCCTGCGCACGGCGCCCAGGTACTCCCGGCAGGCGCCCAGCTGACTGGAGTACTCGCGGCCGAGGACCGACCGCTGCAACTGCCGCGCCCCCGCGCCGAAGCCGGCGACCACGGGCTGACCGGTGGTCAGCGCCAGCGAACGCGCCTGCACCGCGGCGTCGTAGGGGTGCCGGAACGGCATCAGGGAGACCCCGAAGCCCATCGGAAAGCGGAAACCCGCGCCCGCGAGGTAGCTGTAGACGTGGTAACCCTCTGTCAGTAGCCCTTGGCCCTGCCACAGCCGGGCAGCCGAGGACCATGCCACCAGACCGGCGAACGGAAGCGCCTGCTCCGGCCGTTTCGGAACGAACGGCAGCATTACCGAAGTCTTCATCAACCTAATTCCATCGAGCAGGCCCAGAACGAGCCCATGAGGACAGTGAATTTCCGGGCAGCCGAGCGAGCACGGCACGGCATGTGAATTCTCGGGCGCCGAAAACAAGGTTCGACCCGGCCCGTCAGAGCAGACGCTGCTTAGGGTTCCGGGATACCAAAGCGCATTGTTCAGAACTCCGCCGGAGCTGGAAGTGAACGCTTACGCCACGGATACGCTGCAGCTCAAGACAACGGCAGCACTATCGGCAATGTAAAAACGAAAAACGCGAACGGCCGAACGGCGCCACGAAAAATCCCCCGTTTACCATGCTCAAGAGAGCAATCGATCTCTACCACGCCGAATTCACATATTCGCCACAGGCTCGACAGTCATGGTCAGTGAAAGTCGATTAGGCCGCGTTTGAGTGGCGAACCGGTTCAGCACCCAAAAACTCTCACACCGAGGGCGATGAATGCAACTGATCAACAACGAGAGTGGCGTAGGCCACTTCAGCCATGCATTGTTAATAATTCAAGCGCCTATCCATTGCGCTGCGGGGCCGGGGCTCAACCCCTCTTGCTCACAGCGCCTCAAGAGCCTGTGTGGTGGCCCGCGCCAGCGCGTCCAGATACCCCTTGGGCAACTTCGGGCTGCGGATCACCACCGAACGCCAGTACAGGGGACCGGAGATGAGATCCAACGCCAGATCCGCGTCGATACCCTCCCGCACCTCACCCCGCCGCTGCGCCGCCGCCACGATCCCGCTCGCCACCCCGTCCTGCCCCTCGCGCACCGCCTTCTGCATGGCCTCGGCGATCTCGGGATTGCGGGCGGCCTCGGCCTGGAGGTCCGGGATGATCTGTGAGGCGACGGGGTGGCGCAGGGCGCGGGAGGTCACTTCGTAGAGCAGACGCAGGTCGCCCTCCAGGGAGCCCGTGTCCGGCGCGGGCAGGCCCTGCACCGCGATGGCCGAGACCAGGTCGAGTACCAGGTGCAGCTTGGAACGCCAGCGGCGGTAGACCGCGGTCTTGCCGACGCCCGCGCGGCGCGCGATGCCCTCGATGGACATCCGCGCATAACCGACGGCCGCGAGCTCCTCGAAGACGGCGGCCCGGATGGCCTCCGTCACATCCGCCCGCAGTACGGCCGCACCGGCCGGGGGCCTGCGGCGCCGGCGGTCGGCCACCCGCGCCCTGGGCTCGTCGGCGTTCGTCGTCATGCGGACCAGCATAGGGCGTTACGACGAAACGGTTGCGTTCCGACGTTAAATCGGAATACTCTCCCGTTGCGACGATACGGTCCCGTCCCGACGTAAGAGAACGTGAAGAAACGCGTAAGGAAACGGCAAGGGATCAAGGGCCGGACGTGTGCACCCCTCCCCCCGAGCGAAAGCAGCGGATGTGAGCCAGGTCCTCGACACACCGCCCCCCACGGCGACCACCCCGGCCGACGACGACCTCGCGGCGCTCGCCGCCCGCCACGGCCTCACGGTCAGCGGCGCCCGTCCGTCCCTGCCCGAGTACGTCCGCCAGCTGTGGGCCCGCCGTCACTTCATCGCGGCGTTCTCGACCGCCCGGCTCACCTCCCAGTACAGCCAGGCGAAGCTCGGCCAGGTCTGGCAGGTCATGACCCCGCTGCTGAACGCGGCGGTCTACTTCCTCATCTTCGGCGTGCTGCTGGGCACCAAGAGGGGGGTGCCGGACTACGTGCCGTTCCTGGTCACGGGCGTGTTCGTGTGGACCTTCACCCAGAGTTCGATCCTGGCCGGCACCCGGGCGATCTCCGGCAACCAGGGCCTCGTACGGGCGCTGCACTTCCCGCGCGCCGCGCTGCCGATCTCCTTCTGCCTCCAGCAGCTCCAGCAGCTGCTGTTCTCGATGGCGGCCCTGGTGGTCATCCTGCTCGCCTTCGGAGTGCCGGTCGCCTTCTCGTGGGTGCTGGCGATCCCGGCGCTGATCCTCCAGTTCACGTTCAACGCGGGCATGGCGATGTTCATGGCCCGGCTGGGGGCGAAGACTCCGGACATCGCGCAGCTGATGCCGTTCGTACTGCGGACGTGGATGTACATCTCCGGCGTGATGTGGAGCATCGACCACCTGCTCAGCCAGCACAACGACCTGCCGTCCTGGGTGGGCCCGGTGCTCCAGGCCAACCCGGCCGCCGTTTACATCGACCTGATGCGCTTCGCGCTCATCGACAGCTTCCACGCGAGCCAACTGCCGCACCACGTGTGGCTGATCGCGACGGGCTGGGCCCTGCTCGCCGGAGTCGGCGGCTTCATCTACTTCTGGAAGGCTGAGGAGACGTACGGCCGTGGCTGATCACACCCCTCACACCCCTGAGAACGTCCCCACCGTCATCGCCGACGGCGTCGACATCGTCTACCGCGTCAACGGCACCGGTGCCGGACGCGGCTCCGCCACCGCCGCCCTCAACCGCATACTGCGCCGCAAGAACGCCGAGAAGGCGGCCGGCGTCCGCACGGTGCACGCCGTGAAGAACGTGTCCTTCGTCGCCTACCGCGGCGAGGCGATCGGCCTCATCGGCACCAACGGCTCCGGCAAGTCGACCCTGCTCAAGGCGGTCGCGGGCCTGCTCCCGGTGGAGAACGGCGCCATCTACACCGACGGCCAGCCCTCCCTCCTCGGCGTCAACGCCGCCCTGATGAACGACCTCACCGGCGAGCGCAACGTCTACCTCGGCGGCCTCGCCATGGGCATGTCCCGCGAGCAGGTCAAGGAGCGCTACGAAGAGATCGTCGACTTCTCCGGCATCAACGACAAGGGCGACTTCATCACCCTCCCCATGCGGACGTACTCCTCCGGCATGGCCGCCCGTCTGCGCTTCTCCATCGCCGCCGCCAAGGACCACGACGTCCTCCTCATCGACGAGGCCCTCGCCACCGGCGACGCCAACTTCCGCAAGCGCTCCGAGGCCCGCATCCGCGACCTGCGCAAGAGCGCGGGCACGGTGTTCCTGGTCAGCCACAACAACAAGTCGATCCGCGACACCTGCGACCGCGTGCTGTGGCTGGAACGCGGCGAACTGCGCATGGACGGGCCGACGGAGGACGTCCTCAAGGAGTACGAGGCGTTCACCGGCGACAAGGCCGCGAAGCCCAAGCCCAAGCCGAAGGCGGCGCCGCCGAAGGTTACGCAGCCTTCCTGAGTGCTACGACGACGAAGGGCGCCGCGAGCTGTGCTGGCTCGCGGCGCCCTTCGTCGTCGTACGGCCTACGAATGCGTCCGCAGCAGCGTCCGCATCGTCCGCATCGCCACCGACAGGTTGGCCAGGTCGAACGCGTCCGAGCCCTGGATCTCGTCCAGCGTGGCGCGGGCGCGGCCGAGGATCGCCGCGTTCTTCTGCTCCCAGAGCTTGAAGCGCTGCTCGGGGGTGGCGGTGCCGTTGCCGACCGCGAGGACGTCCGCCGTCACGGCCGAGTGGGCGGCGTACAGGTCCTCGCGGATGGAGGCGCGGGCCATGGACTGCCAGCGGTCGGCGCGGGGCAGCTCGATGATGCGGTCCATGAGCTGGGTGATGTGGAGCCGGTCGCCGAGGTCGTAGTAGACCTCGGCGACGTCCAGCGGCTCGCGTCCCATGCGGTCGGCCACCGAGACGATGTCCAGCGTCGGGAAGGCGGAGGAGAACCCGGCCACGCGGGTGGCGAGTTCGTCCGGGACGCCGGCGCCGGTCAGCTCGTCGTGGATCTGCTGGTACCAGTCGATATCCGCGCCACGCAGCAGCTTGGGCAGCTGCGACCAGACCTGCTCGACCCGCTCGCCGAAGAACTCGACCGTCTCGGCGAGTTCCAGCGGCTGCGGCCGGTTGTTGAGCAGCCAGCGTGTGCCGCGCTCGCAGAGCCGGCGCGAGTGCAGCCGGATACGGGTCTGGACGCCGGCCTCCACCTTGTTGTCGAGGGCCTCCACCGCGTCCCACACCGCGGCCGCGTGGAAGATCGTCCGGGCCGCGGTCTGCGCCCGCACGATCTCCTCCAGCGAGGCGCCGGTCTCCTCACGCAGCCGGTGCAGGAAGCTCGTACCGCCCGTGTTGACCGTGTCGTTGACCAGGACGGTCGTCACGATCTCGCGGTGCAGCGGGTGGTTGTCGATGTGCTCGGGGAACTTCTCGCGCAACGCGGTCGGGAAGTACGCGTAGAGCAGGGCGCGCAGATAGGGGTCGTCGGGCAGTGAGGTGTGCAGCAGCTCGTCGGCGACCGTGATCTTCGTGTACGCCAGCAGAACCGCCGTCTCCGGACTGGTCAGACCCTGTCCGGCGCTGAGGCGTTCGCGGATCTGGCGGTCGGTGGGCAGGAATTCGATGGCCCGGTCGAGGTGGCCCTCCCGGACCAGGTGGCGCATGAAGCGCTGCTGGGCGTGGAGCATGTCCTTGGACTGGAAGAGCGCGTTGGCGATCGCCGTGTTCTGCGCGTAGTTGTTGCGCAGGACCAGACCGCCGACCTCGTCCGTCATCTCGGCGAGCAGCTTGTTGCGCTGCTTGACGGTCATGTCGCCGTCCGCGACCAGGCTGTTGAGCAGGATCTTGATGTTCACCTCGTGGTCGGAGGTGTCCACGCCCGCGCTGTTGTCGATGGCGTCCGTGTTGATCTTGCCGCCCTGCCGTGCGAACTCGATCCGGCCGAGCTGGGTCAGGCCCAGGTTGCCGCCCTCGCCGACGACCCTGACGCGCAGGTCGGCGCCGTCGACCCGGATCGCGTCGTTGGCCTTGTCGCCGACGTCCGCGTGGGTCTCGGTGGCGGCCTTGACGTACGTTCCGATGCCGCCGTTCCAGAGCAGATCCACCGGCGCCTTGAGGATCGCCTTCATCAGATCGGCCGGCGTCATCTTGGCGACCTTGCCCTCGATGCCGAGAGCCTCCCGGATGTGGGCGTTGATCGGGATCGACTTGGCGGTACGGGGGAACACTCCGCCGCCCGCCGACAGCAGCTCGGTGTTGTAGTCGGCCCAGCTGGAGCGCGGCAGCTCGAAGACCCGGCGGCGCTCGGCGTACGAGGTGGCCGCGTCCGGGTGCGGGTCGATGACGATGTGCCGGTGATCGAAGGCGGCGACCAGCCGGATGTGCTCGCTGAGCAGCATGCCGTTGCCGAACACGTCACCGGACATGTCGCCGATGCCGACGACCGTGAAGTCCTCGGACTGGGTGTCCAGGGCCAGCTCCCGGAAGTGCCGCTTCACGGACTCCCAGGCGCCGCGCGCGGTGATGCCCATGCCCTTGTGGTCGTAACCGGCCGAGCCGCCGGAGGCGAAGGCGTCGCCGAGCCAGAAGTTGTAGCTGCCCGCCACCTCGTTGGCGATGTCCGAGAACGTCGCCGTGCCCTTGTCGGCCGCGACCACGAGGTACGTGTCGTCAGTGTCTGGACTGTCATGCCGTACGACGTCGGCGGGCGGGACGACCTCGCCGGCCACCATGTTGTCGGTGATGTCGAGCAGCGCCGAGATGAAGGTCTTGTAGCTGGAGATGCCCTCGGCCAGCCACGCGTCCCGGTCCACGGACGGATCCGGCAGCTGCTTGGCGACGAACCCGCCCTTGGCGCCGACCGGCACGATGACGGTGTTCTTCACCATCTGCGCCTTCACCAGGCCGAGGATCTCGGTCCGGAAGTCCTCACGCCGGTCGGACCAGCGCAGGCCCCCGCGCGCGACCTTGCCGAACCGCAGGTGCACACCCTCGACCTTGGGCGAGTACACCCAGATCTCGTACGCCGGACGCGGCGCCGGGAGATCGGGGATCGCCTGCGGGTCGAACTTCATGGAGACGTAGTCGTGCGGCTGGCCGCCGAGCGCCTCCTGGAAGAAGTTGGTGCGCAGGGTCGCCTTGATGACGGTGAGGAAGGACCGCAGGATCCGGTCCTCGTCGAGCGACGCGACCTGGTCGAGAGCGGCATCGACCTCTTCGAGGAGGGCGTCGACGATTTCCCGGCCCGCCCGCTGACGGTCCGGCGACATCCGCGCCTCGAACAGCGAGACGAGCAGACGGGTGGTGTGGACGTTGTTGCGGAGGGTGTCCTCCATGTAGTCCTGGCTGAACGTGGACCCCGCCTGGCGCAGGTACTTGGCGTACGCCCGCAGCACCATCGCCTGCCGCCAGCCGAGACCGGCGCGCAGCACCAGGGAGTTGAAGCCGTCGTTCTCCGCCTTGCCGGTCCAGGTGGCGGCGAACGCCTCCTGGAACCGCTCACGCCCGTCGTCGCCGAGGTAGTCACCGCTGACGCCCGGCAACTGGGGCATGCGCAGCCCGAAGTCGTAGATCCAGGAGACCGTACGGTCCGAGCAGCGCAGCTCGTACGGCCGCTCGTCGATGACCTCGACCCCGAGCCGGTTGAGAACCGGAAGGACCGCGGACAGGGAGACCGCGGCGCCCTTGCGGTAGATCTTGAAGCGGCGCTCCTCGGGTGCGGCGCCCACCGGTTCGTACAGACTGAGCGAGAAGTTGTTCTCCAGGCTCAGCTGTTCGAGGTGGACCAGGTCGGCGACCGCGGCACGCGGGGAGTGGTCGGCCTTGTAACCCTCCTGGAAGGCGTTGCCGTACTTGCGCAGCAGTTCGGCCGCCCGCTCCTCACCGCACTCGGCGTTCAGCGCCTCGGAGAACCCGTCGGCCCAGGAACGGGCCGCCTCCACGAGCCGCCCCTCGATCCGCTCCTTGTCGGCGTCGCTCAGCTCAGGCAGCTCGGTGCCCTGCGGGACGCGGACGACGAAGTGCAGCCTGGAGAGGATCGACTCGGTGTTCCAGGCGGTGAAGTCGACGCTGATGCCGTCGAGTTCCTCCTTGAGGATGTCGATGATCCGCAGCCGGACGCCCGTGGTGTACCGGTCACGGGGCAGGTAGACGAGAGCCGAGTAGTAGCGCCCGTACTCGTCCTGCCGGAGATAGAGGCGCAGCCGCCGGCGCTCTTGCAGGTAGAGAACGGAGGTGACGATGGAGCGCAGCTCGTCGACCGGCGTCTGGAACAGCTCGTCGCGCGGGTACGTCTCGAGGATCTGGAGCAGATCACGCCCGTCGTGACTGTTGGGCGAGAACCCGGCGCCCTTCAGGACTTCATTGACCTTGCGCCGGATGACGGGAACGCGCCGGACGGACTCGGTGTAGGCGGCAGAGGAGAAGAGCCCGAGGAACCGCCGCTCACCGACGACCTCGCCGTTCTCGTCGAACTTCTTGACCCCCACGTAGTCCAGGTAGGACGGCCGGTGGACGGTCGACCGGCTGTTGGCCTTCGTCAGGATGAGGAGCTTGTGCTCTCGCGCCTTGGCGCGGGCGTCGGCGGGCAGCCGCTCGAAGGAGGGGCTGACGGGGTGGCTGTCCTCACCGGCGTGGTGCGGATCGGACCGCAGAATGCCGAGCCCGGTCCCGGCGACGGCGGCAAGGGAGTCGTCGTCCCGCAGCTGGTACTCGCGGTACCCGAGGAACGTGAAGTGGTCGGCGGCCAGCCAGCGCAGCAGCTCCCGGGCCTCCTCGACGTCCTGCTCGCGCAGGTCGGAGGTGGGCTCCGTGGGCAGCTCGTCGGCCATCCGCAGCGCCGCGTCCCGCATCTTCTCCCAGTCCTCGACGGCCTCACGGGCGTCGGACAGGACACGCAGCAGATCGGCGGTGATCTGCTTCAGGTCGGAGCGGTCGGTCTCGCGGTCGATCTCGACGTGGATCCAGGACTCGGTGTGCGTGTCATGCGGAAGCTCGCCGGCCGGCGGGTCGCTGAGCACATCGATGAGCTTGCCGGTGAGATCGCGACGGACGATCACCTGCGGGTGGATGACGACGTGGATGCCACGCCCCTGCCGGGTCAGCTCATTGGTGACGGAGTCGACGAGAAACGGCATGTCATCGGTGACGACCTCGACGACGGAGTGGCTACAGGTCCAGCCGTTCTCCTCGACCGTCGGGGTGTGTACGCGCACATTGGCCGTACCCTGCGGGCGGTTCTCGGCCAACCGGTAGTGGGAGAAGGCAGCGCCGAAGATGTCGACCGGGTCGCGGTCGGTGAGGTCCTCGGGTGCGGTGTGCAGGTAGTAGCGCTGGAGGAACGCGAGCACGGTTTCGCGGTCCGGGGTGCCGGGTGTGCCCTCGCTCGTCGTCCCAGTCGGTAGGTGCCCCCCGACCGGGCTGTTCTCAGCTACCCGAGCAGCCCTCTCGAGCAACTCGGCCTTGGCTTCGTCCAGCTTGGTCTGCATTGTCCTCTGGCTCCTGTCGCGCGCCGTTGCGTGACGTAGAAGGAAGTACGGTCTCTTCCCCTCCGACGTAACGCCGCGACGCGGGGTGTCCGGTCTGCTTCGACGCTATGCCGCAAGGTGAGATGAGCGGGGGGTTATCAGCCATTCTCGACGCGCCCGAGGGGTGTGACCCTGCTCTCTGCGCCGCAGTCACCCCGGGCACCCCAGGAGTCCTGGGGGCCATGACCACCCCGACCCGCCCACGAAGACCAGCGACCACCGCCCGGCGACGGCTGTATGCCGCACACCCCGGGCGCAAAACGGAGACACCAAGGCCCCCGCGACCTATCGCGCTGATCACGCCACCAGGCTATCGCTCCGGACGGGGGCCCCGTCATGAGCCGCATGTGTACAAAACCGGGGGGCGAAGTTTGACGTTCTGCACAGTATGAGGTGTGCGGAGGGGGTGGGGTTGGGGGGGGGCGGCCGGGGGTGAGGGCTGGGGGCGGCGGGGCTGGGAGGTCGGGGACCGGGGCGGGAGGGTGCGGGGCGAGGGGGTGCGGGGCGAGAGGGTGCGGGGCGGCGGGGCCGAGAGGCCGGGGCCGGGGCGAGAGGCCGCGGGACGGTGGGGCGGGAGGGGAAGCGGCGGGGGGGCGGGGCGGGGGGGGGGGGGGGGGGGGGGGGGGGGGGGCGGGGGGGGGGGGGGGGGGGGGGCGGGGGGGGGGGGGGGGGGGGGGGGGGGGGG
>NZ_JAFFSX010000037.1 GCF_017948485.1 Streptomyces sp. GESEQ-35
CAGACCCACGAGAGGAGGCCGCACGAACCGTGTGTGAGGTGGTCACCCGGGGGGAGGAGGGGGCCGGGCCGCGGGGGTAGGGCGCGCGGGGGGGGGGGGGGCGCGGGGGGAGCGCCGCGCCCGGGCCCGCCCCGTGAGCTGGGCGTCGTAAGACCGTCTACGAAACCACCGCAGGATCGGCCGGTTTGGCCACCCGCTCGGCGTTGCCTTCGTCACCTACGGCGATGCCGCGCCGCTTGGAGACGTAGACCGCGCCGACGATCACAAGGAGCGAGAGCACCGCGATCGTGATGCGGACGCCGACGCTCTTGTCCTCGCCGTAGCTGAACTTGATCACCGCGGGTGCGATCAGCAGCGCCACCAGGTTCATGACCTTCAGCAGCGGGTTGATCGCGGGACCTGCGGTGTCCTTGAAGGGGTCGCCGACCGTGTCGCCGATCACCGTGGCGGCGTGGGCCTCACTGCCCTTGCCTCCGTGGTGACCGTCCTCGACGAGCTTCTTGGCGTTGTCCCAGGCACCGCCGGAGTTGGCGAGGAACACCGCCATCAGCGTGCCGGTGCCGATCGCTCCCGCGAGGAACGAGCCGAGGGCGCCGACGCCGAGCGTGAACCCGATGGCGATGGGTGCCATGACGGCCAGCAGGCCGGGCGTCGTGAGCTCCCTGAGGGCGTCCCTGGTGCAGATGTCGACGACCTTGCCGTATTCGGGCTTCTCGGTGTAGTCCATGATCCCGGGCCGCTCACGGAACTGCCGTCGCACCTCGTACACCACGGCCCCCGCCGACCGCGAGACCGCGTTGATCGCCAGTCCCGAGAACAGGAAGACGACCGCCGCGCCCGCAATGAGGCCGACGAGGTTGTTGGGCTGCGAGATGTCCATCATCAGGGTCATCGGCGCCCCCTCGCCGGTCAGTTTCTCGCCGACGTCCCGCGCGCCGGTCGTGATCGCGTCACGGTACGACCCGAAGAGCGCCGACGCCGCGAGTACGGCGGTGGCGATCGCGATGCCCTTGGTGATGGCCTTGGTGGTGTTGCCGACCGCGTCCAGGTCCGTGAGCACCTGGGCGCCCGCGCCCTCGACGTCGCCGGACATCTCGGCGATGCCCTGGGCGTTGTCGGAGACCGGCCCGAAGGTGTCCATCGCGACGATCACGCCGACCGTGGTGAGCAGGCCGGTCCCGGCCAGCGCCACCGCGAACAGCGCCAGCATGATCGACGTACCGCCGAGCAGGAAGGCCCCGTACACGCCGAGGCCGATCAACAGGGCGGTGTAGACGGCTGATTCGAGGCCGAGGGAGATACCGGCGAGGACAACGGTGGCCGGGCCGGTCAGCGAGCTCTTGCCGATGTCCCGCACCGGACGGCGGTTCGTCTCGGTGAAGTAGCCCGTCAGCTGCTGGATCACAGCGGCGAGCACGATGCCGATCCCCACCGCGACCAGCGCGAGGATCCGCGGATCGCCGCTCTTGGCCTGGATCGCCGCGTCGGTGACGCCGTCGAGATCGGCGTACGAGGACGGCAGATAGACGTAGACCGCGATCGCGACCAGCGCGAGCGAGATCACCGCGGAGATGAAGAACCCGCGGTTGATCGCGGACATGCCGCTGCGGTCGGAACGCTTCGGCGCCACCGCGAAGATGCCGATCATCGCGGTGATCACGCCGATCGCGGGCACGAGCAGCGGGAAGCCGAGCCCGGCATCGCCGAAGGCGGCCATACCGAGGATCAGCGCGGCGACGAGCGTCACGGCGTACGACTCGAACAGGTCGGCAGCCATGCCCGCGCAGTCGCCGACGTTGTCGCCCACATTGTCGGCGATGGTCGCGGCATTGCGCGGATCGTCCTCCGGAATGCCCTGCTCGACCTTGCCGACCAGGTCGGCGCCGACGTCGGCGGCCTTGGTGAAGATGCCGCCGCCGACTCGCATGAACATGGCGATCAGGGCGGCCCCGAGGCCGAAGCCTTCGAGCACCTTCGGTGCGTCGGCCGCGTACACCAGCACCACACAGGAGGCGCCCAGCAGACCGAGCCCCACCGTGAACATGCCGACGACGCCGCCCGTGCGGAAAGCGATCTTCATGGCTTTGTGCGAGACGGCGGTGAGATCCTTTTCCGGCTCCCCCTCCGCGGGGGTCGCCTCGCGCGCGGCGGCGGCGACTCGCACATTGCTCCGTACAGCGAGCCACATGCCGATATAACCGGTGGCCGCCGAGAACGCGGCGCCGATCAAGAAGAACGCCGATCGGCCGGCGCGCTGATTCCAGTCGTCCGCGGGCAGCAGCATGAGCAGGAAGAACACGATGACGGCGAAAACGCCGAGCGTGCGCAGCTGCCGTGCCAGATAGGCGTTCGCGCCCTCCTGGATGGCTTTTGCGATCTCCTTCATGCTGTCGGTGCCTTCGCCCGCCGCGAGCACCTGGCGGACCAGGACGCCTGCGACCACGAGAGCCGCGAGCGCGACGAGACCGATGATCATCACGAGGATGCGGTTGTCGTCGGTCAGGACTGCGGCTGCGAAGGTTGTGGGTTGGTCAAACTGATGAGGGGTAGAAAGCCCCGCCATTCGTCCTCCTTGACGCCTGTGCTGAGCTCAAGATGTGGACGGATTCTAGGTACCCGGACCTGATCAAAACAGTGGGCGGTAAACGGAATTAGCCTTCACATGCTCTTCAGCAAATGATCGACGTCACGTCACAGAACCCGAAAGTGGTAATGCCTCAAAGGCATTGACGCCCACATTGCCCCTTGATCGAATTATCGGATCATTGATCGTGAATTCCTTCACGAATTGCCCGGCGCTGTGCCGGAAAACACCAAGGGCCCTGCTCAGCAGGGCCCTTGGTGGTGAAGCGTGGGACAACTCAGCCGAGCGCCACGGTCGGCGGTGTGGTCGGCCAGGTCATACGGATCAGCCCGCCGTGCTCGCCGGCGGTGACCTCCACATCGTCGACGAGGCCGCTGATGACCGCGAGGCCCATCTCGTCCTCCTCGGTCTCCGCGTCGGGGTCCTCGGCGGCGCCGCCCGGCGCGCGGTCCCCGGGAGCAGAACGCGGTGCCTCGTCGCCGACCTCGATGGAGAACTGTTTCTCCTCCTCGATCAGCAGCACCTTCACCGGCGCCGTGATGCCGCCGCTCTGGTGCAGTCCGACGGCTCGGGTACAGGCCTCGCCGACAGCGAGTCTGACCTCGTCGAGGACGGCCTCGTCCACTCCGGCCCTGCGCGCCACCGCTGCCGCCACCAGTCGGGCGGTCCTGACGTGCTCGGGCAGCGCGCTGAAGCGGAGTTCAACGGTGGCCATGCATCCCCCTCGGAACTTCGGGCGTGCTGTCGGGGGACCGGGCTGCCGAAAGCCCGGACCCCCTGATGAACTTCTTCCGTCCCGGGCACGGACGACTGATCACTGGCCCGGGTCCGGTGGTCAGTCGGTGGCCGCCACCGCTTCCTCGACCGAGGTGTGAATGGGGAACACCTTGGTGAGACCGGTGATGCGGAAGATCTTCAAAATGCGCTCCTGGTTGCAGACCAGGCGCAACGAGCCCTCATGGGCACGCACACGCTTCAGGCCGCCGACCAGCACGCCGAGACCGGTGGAGTCGAGGAAGTCCACGCCCTCCATGTCGACGACGAGGTGAAAACTCCCGTCGTTCACCAGCTCGACGAGCTGCTCGCGCAGCTTGGGCGCGGTATAAACGTCGATTTCGCCACCGACCTTGACGATCGTGCGATCGCCGATGGTCTCGGTCGACAGGGACAGGTCCACGGATCCTCCAGCACCTTGCTATCGAGCGGTCGCCCCTCAGGTCACCTCGGCAGGGCCCGGGACGGTTCGCCAGCCGCGATGGCATTCAATCACTTACGGCAGGCGTGCACGACGCCTTGGTCCCATTGTCCGTCACGCCAGTGACACACTCGGTGCCGATGGCCAAGAATCACCGATCCGATCGACCCCCGACGGACCCCGCCTCCGGCCTCTCGCCCAGCACGGTCCTGGACCGGCTCGCCGCGGGGCCGAGCCGGGCTTCGCGCATCACTCATACGGAGCACTTGCCCCCGCGCGAGGGTCGCCATGCCGTCTGGCCCGATCGGATCCGTGCCGAGGTCATCGCGGCCGTGCAGGCGGCGGGCATCGAGCATCCCTGGGCCCACCAGGCCAGCGCGGCCGAGCACGCCCTGGACGGCGACTCGGTGGTCGTCGCCACCGGCACCGCGTCCGGCAAGTCCCTGGCCTATCTGACCCCCGTCCTGTCGACCCTCCTGGACGGGTCCGAGGCGCCGAACGGCCGCGGCACCACCGCGCTCTACCTGGCTCCCACGAAGGCTCTGGCGGCGGATCAGTGGCGATCTGTGAAGGAACTTTCACAACCACTGGGCAATTCGGTCCGACCCGCGGTCTACGACGGCGACACCCCGTTCGAGGAACGCGAGTGGATCCGCCAGTACGCCAACTACGTCCTCACCAACCCGGACATGCTGCATCGCGGCATACTCCCGTCCCACGCCCGCTGGTCCTCCTTCCTGAAGTCGCTGAAGTACGTCGTCATCGACGAGTGCCACACCTACCGCGGCGTCTTCGGCTCCCACGTCGCCCAGGTACTGCGCCGACTGCGCCGCCTGTGCGCGCGCTACGGTGCCTCGCCCGTGTTCCTGCTGGCCTCCGCGACCGCCGCCGAGCCCTCGGTCGCCGCCCGTCGCCTCACCGGCCTCCCGGTGGTCGAGGTCGCCGACGACGCCTCGCCACGCGGCGAACTGGTGTTTGCCCTGTGGGAGCCCCCGCTCACCGAGCTCCAGGGCGAGAAGGGCGCACCGGTCCGCCGTACCGCCACCGCCGAGACGGCCGACCTGCTGACCGACCTCGCCGTCCAGGGCGTGCGCACGGTCGCCTTCGTACGCTCCCGGCGCGGCGCCGAGCTGATCTCGGTGATCGCCCAGGAACGGCTGGCCGAGGTCGACCGGACCCTCGCCCGGCGGGTGGCCGCCTATCGCGGCGGCTACCTCCCCGAGGAACGCCGAGCCCTCGAACAGGCCCTGCACTCCGGCGAACTCCTCGGCCTCGCCGCGACCACCGCCCTCGAACTCGGCATCGACGTCTCCGGGTTGGACGCGGTCGTCATCGCCGGCTACCCGGGCACGCGCGCCTCCCTGTGGCAACAGGCGGGCCGGGCGGGCCGATCGGGGCAAGGGGCCCTCGCCATCCTGGTCGCCCGCGACGACCCCCTGGACACGTTCCTCGTCCACCACCCCGAGGCCCTGTTCGACCAGCCGGTCGAGTCGACCGTCCTCGACCCGGACAACCCGTATGTCCTGGCCCCGCACCTGTGCGCGGCCGCGGCGGAACTGCCGCTGACGGAAGACGACTTGGAACTGTTCGGCCCGGAGACGGAGGGCCTGCTGCCGCAACTGGAGGCCGCGAAGCTGCTGCGCCGCCGGACCAAGGCGTGGCACTGGACCCGCCGGGAACGGGCCGCCGACCTGACCGACATCCGGGGTGGCGGCGGTCAGCCGGTGCAGGTCGTCGAGTCCGGCACGGGACGGCTGCTCGGCACGGTGGACGCGGGTGCCGCGCACACGACGGTGCACGAAGGCGCGGTCCACCTCCACCAGGGCCGTACCTACCTGGTCCGCTCGCTGGACCTGGAGGACTCCGTGGCCCTGGTCGAGGAGGCCAACCCGCCGTACGCCACGGTCGCCCGCGACACGACGTCGATCTCCGTCCTGGAGACGGACGTCGAGATCCCCTGGGGCGACGGCCGTCTCTGCTACGGCTCCGTGGAGGTCACCAACCAAGTCGTCTCCTTCCTGCGTCGACGTGTCATCACCGGTGAAGTGCTGGGCGAGACGAAGCTCGACCTCCCTCCTCGTACGCTGCGCACGCGTGCCGTGTGGTGGACGGTCACCGAGGACCAGCTGGACGCCGCCCGGATCAACCCGGAGATCCTCGGCGGCGCCCTGCACGCCGCCGAGCACGCGTCGATCGGCATGCTGCCCCTCTTCGCGACCTGCGACCGCTGGGACATCGGCGGCGTCTCCGTCCCGCTGCACCCGGACACCCTCCTGCCGACGGTCTTCGTCTACGACGGCCACCCGGGCGGCGCGGGCTTCGCGGAGCGCGCCTTCCACACGGCCCGCTCCTGGCTGACGGCCACCCGACAGGCCATCGCCTCCTGCGAGTGCGACGCCGGGTGTCCGTCCTGCATCCAGTCCCCCAAGTGCGGAAACGGGAACGATCCGTTGCACAAGAGGGGGGCTGTGCGGCTGCTCACGGTGTTGCTGCGAGGGGCTCCTGAGGAGAAGGCGGACGAGGAGCCGGGGACGGAGCCGGTACTGGATCCGGTCCAAGGGCGGCCGGTCCGGGAGCCGACCCAGCATCCGGTCCAAGGGCCGGTCCAGCATCCGGCCCAAAGGTCTGCCCAAGAGCCGGTCCAGGATCCTGTGGGACCGCCCCCGCAGGCCCCGCCCGCGCCCTGACCTCCGCCGCAAACGGGCCCCGTCCCGATCTCGCCGTCACGTCCGAGATCTCGCCCACGACAGCGCACCGCACAAGCCGCGTGCCCTGTGCTCTCGCCACCCGGTCCGCCCGGACGCAGGCCGCGGCGCCGCCCTCCGCCCAGTGGTCGGCCGCCGCCAGCGCGGCAAGGTCCGCGGCGCCCGCCGCACTGTGCCGGGCCACGACAGCCTGCCCCAGGGCGAGTACGACGCCGAACACCACGCAGAGCACGGCGATGGCACCAACGCTCCAGACCGTGGCGGAACCTCGATCGGAGCACCGGACCAGGGCGGAACGCCGACTGGAGCAGCGCACGAAGTCGCAACCTCGGCCAGACCACCGCACGACGCGGGAACCTCGATCGGGCCGCATGACGCTGGAACCTCGACCGGGCCACCGCATGACGCTGGAACCTCGGCCGAACCACCGCACGCCACCGGAGCCCCGATCAGAGCACCTCGCGGCGGCCCAGCCCCGCCCAGAGCGGCCGTCGACGGCTGCTCCACCGCCCGAGGCCCAGCTCCCGCCCCTCAACTCCCCGCCTCCCCACTGTCCTCCGCCGATGCCACGGCCTCCTCCCGTACTTCGAAAGGCAGCCCGTCCAGCACCGGTGGCTTGGCCACGACCACCACACGGACCTGGTCGCCCTCCCTGCTGAGCGTGACCTGCGCGCCGCGGGGTGCCGCCTCTCGGGTCACCTCCACGACCGCGTCGGCCGGGTCCTGTCGGGCCGCCGCGCGGGCACCCGTCCTGGCCGCGTCGACACACTGGATCTGGGCGCCCACGACGAGCAGCCCCCACACCAACGCCATCGCGAACATCACCAGCACTGGCAGCACCACAGCCGACTCCGCCGTCACGAACCCCCGGTCCGCCTCCCGCGCGCATCCGGGGCGCAGTCGCCCGTCACATCCGCGCATCGAGCGCCCGTTTCACGATGGCCTGAAGTTCCGCGTTGACCTGCCCGCTCGTGACCACCTTGTAGAGGACCACCGCGAACGCCACCGCCGCGACGATCCCCATCGCGTACTCGGAGGTGACCATCCCCGCGTCCCTCCGCGCCAGCCGCGCCCCGCACATCAGGGCACGCAGCCGCGCCCATACCGCCTTGTACATCTCAACCCCCGTGAGGTTCAGCCCTGTTGATCTCTCGCTGTTCGTCGTACGTCGTTCACCAGCGCCGTGCCGTCATCCACCACCCCCTCCCAGCGCCCCGTCCGCGAGCCCGATCACCACGGGCAGCACGCCGACCGCGATGAACGCCGGCAGAAAGCACAGCCCCACCGGAACGGTGACCATGACGGCCGCCCGTCTGGCCCGTGCGGTCGCGGTGCGGGTCCAGTCGGCGCGGGCCTGAGCGGCCAGGTGGGCGACCGGTCCGGCCGCGGGGATCCCGGACACGTCGGCCCGTTCCAACAGCCGCGCCAGCGCCCCGGCCCCCGGCATGGAGGCCAGCCTCCGCCAGGCCGCACCGGGTTCACCGCCGAGCCGTACCTCTGCGGCACCGCGGGCCAACCCCTCCCCCACAGGACCTCCCAGGGCCTCACCCACGGCCTGCGCGGCGATCACCGGACCGGCGCCCGCGGCGATGCAGGCAGCCAGCAGATCGGCCGCGAGCGGAAGTTGCCGCGCCGCCTCACCGGCGTCGAATCCCTCGGCCGGCCCGGCGTTCAACCGCCGACGCCGCCACCGCCACAGCCCGACCGCACCCACCAGACCCACCGCGACCCCGGCGATTCCTCCGACGACAGCCCACCCGGCGCCCAGGATCCCCACCTCCGGCGCCCACCGCCGCACGACGTCCCGCAGATCGACGCGCACCCCGGCCGACGCCACCTCCAAGCCCAGCAACTCGGCAACCCGCTGCCGCACCCTCCGCTCACGCCGTACCGCCCCAACCCACCGCACGACCCACCCGAGCACCAGCACGGCCCCCAGAACCGCCCCCACCCTGTGGAAAACTTCCGCGCCCACTTCGCCTCCTTCTCCCGATCACGACCGACCACCCCACGAGCGCCAGGCACCGTCTGCCGCCGCCGACCACCGACCACCGCACCCGATACCGAGCCCGCTGCTCCCGAGACCGAGCCCGCTGCTCCCGCTCCCTCACATCGCCTCCGCGCCCGGCACGATCCGTGCAATCGACCGCACCTCCGCCGCCTCCGACTTCATCGATCACCAGGCAGCCCCGCCCCGCCCTCACACCGCCTCGGCCCCCCGCACAATCCGAGCAACCCACCACACCCCCACCACCTCCAGCAGCCCGCCGACCACCAGGCACCCGAACCCCGCTCCGGTGTGCAGCAGGACGTGCAGTGGGTCGGCGCCGAGGGCCGTGCCGAGGGTGAGGCCGAAGGCCGGGAGCGCGGCGAGCATCACCGCCGTGGAGCGGGCGCCGGCCAACTGGGCACGCAGGTCGGCCCGTTGGTCCCGCTCCGCGCGCAGGGCCGCCTCAAGCCGGTCGAGCCCGGCCGCGAGCCCCGCGCCCTGGTCCACGGCCACCCGCCAGCAGGCCGCGAGTCCCCGCAGCCCCTCGGCCCCCGGCTGTCGTGCCACGCCCGCGAGCGCACCCGGCACGTCCCCGCCGAATCTCGCCGCCGCCAGCACCGCCGCCTGAGCCGCCCCGAGCCCGCCGGAGTCGCGTGCCGCACACAGCAGCGCCTCACCCGGCTGCCGTCCGGCCCGCACCTCCCCGGCAAGCGCCGCGCACAACGCGATCACCGCGTCCGCGCGCCGCTCCCGCGCCCTCCGCGCCTCCCCGGCCAGCCGCAGCCGCCGTAGCAAGGGCACTCCGGCCGCCCCCGCGACAACCGGCAGCACCGACTCGCCCAGCACCGCCAGCACCAGCCCGGCGGCCGGCGCCCACCACTCGACCCGCAGCTTCCCGCGGATCCGCCGCAGCCGACCGACCGCGTCCCGCCACGCGGGCGGCCCGGTCCCCACCACCCCGCCGCCCGCGAGCAGCAACTGCGCCCGCCGTGCCCCGGAGTGCCATCCGCCCATCAGCCAGACCGCCGCCCCGACACACACCACGGCGGCTCCCGCCGACAGTTCACCCATCCCGATCACCCCTCCGTTCCCAGGCACCGCACGCGTCCCCCAGCAACTCCCGCAACCGCCCCCACCCCCGCTCCCGCACAAACGCCTCCTCGCCCCACCGCAGCGCCGGCACCGTCCGCACCAGCCCGGACGGATCCCGCTCCAGCACATGCACCTCCGCGATCCGCCGCCGCCCGGCCCGGTCACGCACGAGGTGCAGTACGACCGACAGAGCGGCCGCCAACTGGCTGTGCAGGGCGGCCCGGTCGAGCCCGGCCGCCGTGCCGAGCGCCTCCAGCCGGGCCGGCACGTCCGCGGCCGCGTTGGCGTGGACGGTCCCGCAGCCGCCCTCATGGCCCGTGTTCAGCGCGGCCAGCAAATGGACCACTTCGGGCCCGCGAACCTCCCCCACGACGAGCCGGTCGGGCCGCATCCGCAGGGCTTGCCGTACGAGGTTCTCGAGGGTGACGAGTCCCGCGCCCTCCTGGTTGGCGGGCCGGGTCTCCAACCGCACTACGTGCGGATGGTCGGGCCGCAGCTCCGCCGAGTCCTCGGCGAGCACGATCCGCTCACCGGATCCGACGAGCCCCAGCAGTGCGCTCAGCAGCGTCGTCTTGCCGCTGCCGGTCCCGCCGCTGATCAGGAAGGACAGCCGGGCCTCCAGGAGCGCCCGCAGCACTCCGTCCCCGCCCGGTGGAACCGTGCCCGCCGTCACCAGTTCGTCGAGCGTGAAGGCCCGGGGCCGTACGACCCGGAGGGACAGACACGCACAGCCCACGGCGACCGGAGGCAGCACCGCATGCAGTCGTGTCCCGTCGGGCAGCCGGGCGTCGACCCACGGTCGGGCGTCGTCCAGCCGCCGCCCGGCCACCGCGGCCAGACGCTGCGCAAGACGTCGTACGGCCGCCGCGTCGGCGAAGGAGACCGACGTCAACTCCAGTCCGCCGCCCCGGTCGACCCACACCCGGTCCGGGGAGGACACCAGGACGTCGGTCACCGAGGGGTCGGCGAGCAGTGGTTCCAGCGGGCCGCTGCCGACCAGCTCGGAGCGTAATTGCCGGGCCGCGCCGAGGACTTCGGCGTCGCCGAGCACCCGCCCCTGCTCCCGCAGCGCCTGTGCCACGCGCGCGGGTGTCGGCTCGGCACCGCTCTCGGCCAGCCACTGCCGTACGCCGTCCAGCAGTGGCCCGGGGAATGTGTTCATGCGGCGCTCGCCTCCATCAGCGCCCGCTCCCAGAACCCCTTGCAGAACCGCGCCAGCGGTCCGCGACCGGACGCCCCGGGCGGCGACTTGCTCTCGTGCGAACGCAGCAGCCCGGACTCCACGGGCACTTCGCCGGCCAGCGGCAGTCCGAGCAGCCGGGCCACCTCGCGGTCGTCGAGCCCGGGAGCGTACGGTCCGCGCACCGCCACCCGCAGGTCGCGCAGGACCATGCCGACGGCGGAGGCAACCCGCCCGGCGGCCGCGAGCGCGCGCAACTCGGCGGGCACCACGAGCAGCCCGACGTCGAGCTGGGCGAGGACCTCGGCGACCCCGTCGTCCAGGCGGCGGGGCAGATCGACGACCACAGTGCCGCCCCGGCGCCGGGCCGCGGCGAGCACCGCGCGTACGGCCTGCGGCGGGACGGCGATGCGGTCGCCGCGATCCCAGCTGAGCACCCGCAGCGAGTGCAGCCGTGGCAGCGACTCCTCCAGGGCGCCGCCGCCGACCCGCCCGCGCGAGGCGGCGAAGGCGGGCCAGCGCAGCCCCTCCGCGGTCTCGCCACCAAGGAGGACATCGAGTCCGCCGCCCAGCGGATCGGCGTCGACGAGCAGTGTGCGCAGCCCCTCCCGCGCGGAGGTGACGGCGAGCGCGCACGCGAGCGTGGAGGCACCTGCCCCGCCGCGGCCCCCGATGACGCCCACGGTGAGCGCGGGCCGGCCGACGCCCTCCGCGACGTCGGCGATGCGGTCGACCAGCCACTGCTCTCCGTCGGGGAGCATCAGGACGTGGTCGGCGCCGATCTCGACGGCCCGCTTCCAGACTCCGGGGTCGTCCTGGTCCCGGCCGACGAGCACGACCCCCCTTCGGCGCGCGGCCCCGTACACCCGCCGCGCCGCGTCGTCTCCGACGAGGACGAGCGGCGCGGCCTCCCAGCGCCCTCTGGGCTCCGGCACCCCGTGGTGCACCTCGGGTGTGGCACCGGCCGCCGCGCACAGGCGCAGCAGGTCGTCCAGCAGGTCGGCGTCTTCCGTGACGATCAACGGTCCGCCCTGTCGCCCTCCGGCGGCGGGCGGCGGATCGTGAGTGACGGCTGCGGCCACGATGTCCATCCCCCTTCGCGCGGGCCCGCACCGAGCCCGCGACGCATCTCTCCCGCAGGCCCGCACAGGACCCGCGACACATCTCTCACGCAGCCCCTGGGCCACGCGATTCCCAAACGTGTGAAGAACCGGCAACCGGCCTCCATATGAACAGCCGATAGGAACCGGCCAAACACGCCCCAGAAACCGGAACCAGCCGTGAAGTCGGCACGGTCGGGGCGCGCTGGAATCACGGTGCAGCGAACCCGGAAATCGTGTGGATCTTGGTCGATAACTGTGGACAACTCGATGGTTGTGAATATCGCCGTCACCCATACCGGTGACCCCTGTGCTGTCCCCTGTGCGACTCCCACAGAGCAGCCCGACGACTACGCACAGTGACGGATCACGGACATGCCGAAGAGGCGGCCGCAGCCGCCTCGCGATGGCCCTACGGCCGTGTGCAGTGAGGGAAAACCCGTCCGGACATGCGACGACCCCCGCCGGGGGGGAGAGCGGGGGTCGTCTTCACGGCCGACTCGGGGGGGGAGGAGCCGGACCGCGTTAGCACGGTCGCGAACGATCCGTGACTTCCATGGTGTACCCGAGAGCCTTCTCAGGCAAACCCACGCGCCCAGCTTACGCCGAATGGGCTGCCCCTATGCTCGGGGTTGTGGAAAACCACTCCTTGCCCCGCACAGCGGCCTTCTTTGACCTGGACAAGACGGTCATTGCGAAGTCGAGCACGCTCACCTTCAGCAAGTCGTTCTACCAAGGCGGACTGATCAACCGCAGGGCCGCCTTGCGTACCGCATATGCCCAGTTCGTCTTCCTCGCGGGCGGCGCCGACCACGACCAGATGGAGCGGATGCGCAAGTACCTGTCCGCGATGTGCCGCGGCTGGAACGTCCAGCAGGTGAAGGAGATCGTGGCCGAGACCCTTCACGACCTGATCGACCCGATCATCTACGACGAAGCCGCCTCCCTCATCGAGCAGCACCACACGGCGGGGCGGGACGTCGTGATCGTGTCCACGTCGGGTGCCGAGGTGGTAGAGCCCATCGGCGAACTGCTCGGCGCGGACCGGGTGGTCGCGACCCGGATGGTCGTGGGCGACGACGGCTGCTTCACCGGCGAGGTGGAGTACTACGCGTACGGCCCGACCAAGGCCGAGGCGATCAAGGAGCTGGCCGAGTCCGAGGGTTACGACCTCGAGCGCTGCTACGCCTACAGCGACTCGGCGACCGACCTGCCCATGCTCAAGTCGGTCGGCCATCCCCACGCCGTGAACCCGGACCGCACACTGCGCCGTGAAGCGCTCGCGCGCGGGTGGCCGATTCTCGACTTCCACCGCCCGGTCCGGCTCAAGCAGCGGATGCCCACCCTCTCCGTACCGTCGCGTCCAGCGCTCGTCGCGGTGGCCGCCATAGGGGCCGCGGCGGCCACCGCGGGCCTCGTCTGGTACGCCAGCCGACGTCGGGCCGCGGTCGCCTGACCTGCCCCCTTGCCTCCACGCGCGCGTGCTTCCACATATCGTCGACCGTTTAGTACACCTTTGAACCTAAAAGTAAAGAAGTGCAGCCACCACTTCCGCTTGCCCAGGTCCTGGAGTACAAAGGAGTCAACGGCCCGCGAGACCAAGGACATCCGAGAGGATCACCTTCAATACCGCATTTGGCCCCACGGACCGAGCATGGACACCGGGCACCCACGCGACGTCGACCCGTCGATTACGGGCCAGCCGCACCAGGCGACGGGCAAAGTTCCCGACCTGATGGGCAATATCTCGAGGACGCCTGGTAACCCGGTGGACATGCCAGCGGCGGTACGAGGACTCGTACCGCCGCAACCCCTGTCAGGCCCCTTTCGGGGCCTTTTTTCATGCGCTCATTTCTTGCGGCTCTCCTACTGCGCCGATCCGCCGCTACCCCTGCTACGCCGCTCCACGCTGTAGCGCCTCGCACACCGCCGTCGACTCACGCGCCCCCAGCTCAACCGCCTTGCCGCAGTGGGCGATCCAGGTGGCCATGCCCTCCGGAGTGCCGGAGACATAGCCGTCGAGCGCCGCCAGATAGGCCGCGCGACCGAGCTCGGCGTGGCCGACCTCCGCCGGACAGACCGACTTCGGGTCGAGACCGCTGCCCACCAGGACGATGCGCGCGGCCGTGCGCGCGACCAGGCCGTTGTGGGAGGCGAAGGGCCGCAGCGCAAGGAGTTCCCCGTGCACGACCGCGGCCGTCACCAGTGCGGGCGCCGAACTTACCGCGATGATCAGCTCGGACAGACCGTCCAGTCGCCCGGACACCTCCGCCGCGCTCGGCAGCGACAGTTCGACCAGGGGCTCATCGACCGGCTCGCCCTGCTGTCGGGGCCGCCCGACCTCGTCGGCGTTGCTCGCCGCCGCCACCAGATGCAGCCGGGCCAGCACACGCAGGGGCGACTGCCGCCAGACGGACAGGAGTTGGCCCGCCTCGGCGGTCAGCCTGAGGGCCGCGCCCACCCTGTGGGCCTCGTCGTCGCCGCTGAAGTCGGTACGCCGGCGCACCTCTTCGAGGGCCCAGTCGGCACCGGACAGCGCCGCGGAGCCGCGGGCCCCGCGCAGTGCCGCTTCGGAGGTGATCTCATTGCTGCGACGCCGCATGATCCGGTGGCCGTAGACCCGGTCCACGGCCTTGCGCACGGACTCCACGGACTCGGCCACACCGGGCAGCGAGCCCAGGGCCGCCAGCGGATCGGCGGTCGCACCTGTCGTACTCATGAGTACGACACTAGCCACACCGGGCGCGTGCCCCACGATTGAGTGGTCTTCTTCACGCCCGGCTGCCACCTACAGCTATCGCCCGACTACCCTTTGTGAATATGAAAATTGCTTTCGTTGGGAAGGGCGGCAGTGGCAAGACGACGCTGTCCTCCCTCTTCATTCGTCATCTCGCGGCCGACGGCGCACCGGTCGTCGCGATCGACGCGGACATCAACCAGCACCTGGGGGTCACGCTCGGCCTGGACGAGACGGACGCGGGCGAGCTGCCCGCGATGGGCGACCGGCTGCCGCTGATCAAGAACTATCTGCGCGGCACCAACCCCCACATCACGTCCGCCGAGACGATGATCAAGACGACGCCGCCCGGGGAGGGTTCACGGCTGCTGCGGGTCCGCGGGGACAATCCGGTGTACGACGCCTGCGCCCGGCCGGTGGAACTCGACGGTGGCGCCGTCCGTTTGATGGTCACGGGCCCCTTCACGGACGCCGACCTGGGGGTCGCCTGCTACCACTCCAAGACCGGAGCGGTGGAGCTGTGCCTGAACCACCTGGTGGACGGCCGTGACGAGTATGTCGTGGTCGACATGACAGCGGGCTCGGACTCCTTCGCCTCCGGCCTGTTCACCCGCTTCGACATCACGTTCCTCGTCGCCGAGCCGACCCGGAGGGGGATCTCCGTCTATCGCCAGTACAAGGAGTACGCCGCCGACTTCGGGGTCCTCCTCCAGGTCGTGGGCAACAAGGTGCATGGCCAGGAGGACCTCGACTTCCTCCGCGCCGAGGTCGGGGACGACCTGCTGGTGTCGGTCGGTCACTCGGACTGGGTGCGCGCCATGGAGAAGGGCCGCCCACCCCGGTTCGAGTTCCTGGAGGACGCGAGCCGCCGCGCCCTGCGGCTGCTGCGGACGGCCGCCGACGCGACGTACGAGCGGCGCGACTGGGAGCGCTATACGCAGCAGATGGTGCACTTCCATCTGAAGAACGCCCGGACGTGGGGCAATGAGCGCCTCGGGGTCGACCTGGCGGCGCAGGTCGACCCCGGGTTCGTGCTGGGCGAGGATGTCACGACCCTTGCGTGACGGCTTCTACCGCTGGTCCGCCGGCGCCCCGGGCGCGCCCTTCGGGGCCGGAGCCGGACGGGCGGACAAGAAGGACGCCCAGCCCTGCTTCGGGGCCTCGCCGACCTTCAGGGTGCGCAGCTTCCGCAGCGTCTTGGGGTCCTGGGCGTCCAGCCAGTCCGCCAGCTGCCGGAAGGACACGCAGCGCACCTCGGACTTGGTGCACACCTCCTCGACGACCTCCTCGACGGCCCTCATGTAGGTGCCGCCGTTCCAGGACTCGAAGTGGTTGCCGATGATCAGGGGGGCGCGATTGCCGTCGTAGGCCCGGAAGAAGCCCTTGAGCAGGCCGTCGCGCATCTGGTCACCCCAGTACTCGTACTTATCCGGGTCCCCCTGGGTGGTGGTGCCGGACTGGTTGACCATGAAGTTGTAGTCCATGGTGAGCTGTTCGTAGGTGTGCCCGGGGAACGGCACGAGCTGCATCGACAGGTCCCACAGACCTTCCTTCTTCTTCGGCCAGACCTGGTCGTTGACGCCGCTGGTGTCATAGCGGAAGCCCAGTTCGCGGGCGGCCTTCATGAAGTTCTCCTGGCCCTCCAGACAGGGGGTGCGGGCGCCGATGAGCTCCTTGTCGTAGTCGAAGGGCAGCGAAGCCGCCTTCTTCATACCGGTGTTGGTCTTCCAGGACTTCACGAACCGTTTCGCCTGGGCGATCTCGTCCTTCCATTCCTCGACCGACCACTCGCCGACCCCGCCGTCGGTGCCGCAGAAGTGGCCGTTGAAATGGGTGCCGATCTCGTTGCCCTCCAGCCACGCCAGGCGCAGTTGCTTGACGGTGTCGGCGATGCCGCGGTCGTCGTTGAAGCCGATGTCGGAGCGGCCGGACGTGTGTTGTGGGGGCCTGTAGAGGTCGCGCTTCGCCTCGGGCAGCACGTACACGCCGCTGAGGAAGTACGTCATCGTCGCGTCGTTGTTCTTGGCGACCTTGCGGAAGTGGGAGAACAGCCGCTGGCTGTCCTCGCCCGCGCCGTCCCAGGAGAACACGACGAACTGCGGTGGTTTCCGGCCGGGCTTGAGGCGTTCGGGTCTGGGCAGATGCGGCTGGGCTCCGGTGAACGAGGTGGAGCCGTCGCCGATCAGACGGACCACGCTCTTGGGCGGCAGCGCCGCCTTCTGCGGACCGGGGGCTCCTTGCTCGGGAGTTGGGGAAACACTGGTCCCCGTCGTGCAACCGGCTAGCGATGCGGCACAGGCCGCGGCGACCACGGCGCCCGTGGCGATCCTCTGGGTGGCGGCCATATTCCGCCCACCTTTCCTTCTCTCAGGCCAACGCTGATGAGTCGTTCTCGGGTGATGTGCCGGGAAGGGCCGACAGCGCCGCCAAGGTCGCACGGGATCGAGAATGAATTAGTACGACAAGCCGATAAAAAGCCCACGTCACTCATGGGAGTGAGGTATTCACCCATTTGACTGGAAAGTCTATGCTCGCCCTTTACTCTCCATTACGATCCATTTACCGAACGTTGATTTCATCCCGCCGCTGCACGCCGTGACCCACGGCCGCGACCCGACCCTCCGCCCTGAGCGGAGGACCACCAGATCTGCGACCGCGCCGCCCCGGAGGAGACGGGAAACATGTCTGCCTGCGTCCCCACCCGCGCCACCGATTCCCCCCGGCCCGAGCGCCGGCCCCACAGTCCCCCGCCGTCCCCTCGCCGCCGCTTCCGTATCGCGGGCCCCGATGTGTCGGCCTCGATCGCGGTCTTCCTGATCGCCCTGCCCCTGTCCCTCGGCATCGCCCTCGCCACCGGCGCGCCGCTCCAGGCCGGCCTCGTCGCCGCCGCCGTGGGCGGGCTCGTCGCCGGATGGCTCGGCGGCGCCCCGCTCCAGGTCAGCGGCCCCGCGGCCGGCCTGACCGTGGTCACCGCCGACCTCATCCAGCGGTACGGCTGGCGTACGACCTGCGCCATCACCGTCCTGGCCGGTCTCGCCCAACTCGGCCTGGGCCTCCTGCGCGTGGCGCGTTCCGCGCTCGCCGTGAGCCCCGCCATCGTGCACGGCATGCTCGCCGGTATCGGCGCCACCATCGCCGTCGCCCAGCTGCACATCGTCCTCGGCGGCACGCCGCACAGCTCGGTCGTCGACAACGTGCGGGAACTGCCCGCCCAGTTGGCACAGCTGCATCCGGCCGCGGTGTCGGTGAGCATCCTGACCCTCGCGATGCTCCTGCTGTGGCCCCGCATTCCCGGCCGTGTCGGCCGTCTCCTGCGCAAGGTGCCGGCCGCGCTCGTGGCCGTCGCCGGAGCCACCGCCATCGCCTCGCTCGCCGGACTGACCCTGCCCAAGGTCGACCTGCCGTCCTGGCGCAGTCACGCCCTGGCCGGACTCCCCGAGGGCCCGGTGCTCGGCCTGATCGCCGCCGTGCTCACCACCACGCTGGTGTGCAGTGTGCAGTCACTGCTCGGCGCGGTCGCCGTGGACAAGCTGGTGGCCTCCCGTGCCCATCCGGCGGCCGGCCGTCCCGGCCCGACCGCCCGCGTCGGCCGCTCCGACCTGAACCGCGAACTGCTCGGACAGGGCGCCGCCAACGTCGTCTCCGGCACGCTCGGCGGACTCCCCGTCGCGGGCGTGGCCGTGCGCAGCGTGGCGAATGTCCAATCAGGTGCCGTGAGCCGGAACTCCACGATGTTGCACGGCGTTTTCGTAGTAGTCGCCGCACTGCTGATGGTCCCGATCCTGGAGTTCATCCCGCTCGCCTCACTCGCCGCCCTGGTGATGGCCGTCGGCATCCAGATGGTGTCCCTGCACCACATCCGCACGGTGACCCGCCACCGAGAAGTGCTGGTGTACGCCGTCACCACACTCGGCGTGGTGCTTCTCGGCGTCCTGGAGGGCGTGGCGCTGGGGATCGCCGTGGCCGTCGCCGTCGCCCTGCACCGCCTCACCCGCACCCGTATCACGCACGACGAGAAGGAAGGAGTCCATCACGTCCATGTACGAGGGCAGTTGACGTTCCTCGCGGTGCCTCGGCTCAGCCGCGCCCTGCATCGCGTGCCCGAAGGGGCCCAGGTCGTCGTCGAGTTGGAAGGCTCCTTCATGGACCACGCGGCGTACGAGTCACTACAGGACTGGCAGAACTCGCACACCGCGCACGGCGGCACCGTCGAGGTGAGCGGCCGTCGCGTCGGGGTCCGGATCACCGAGCCCGCCGGCACCGGTACCGGTGAGCACGCCGACTGTCACTGCCGCCCCTGGACACCGTGGCGCAACCACCAGTGCGAACCCCCGAGGTCCGCGGTCACCCCCGACGGACACCCGACCGGCCTCGCCGACACCGGCGAGATCGGGCCCAGTACCCATGAACTGGCCCGTGGCATCAACACGTTCCACCGCAACACCGCGCCCCTGGTGCGGGGCGAGCTGGCCCGGCTGGCGCGCGAGGGGCAGCAGCCGGCTCAGCTCTTCCTCACCTGCGCCGACTCACGACTGGTCACGTCGATGATCACCTCCAGTGGTCCGGGCGATCTGTTCGTGGTGCGCAACGTGGGCAACCTCGTGCCGCCGCCCGGGGAGGAGAGCGGGGACGACTCGGTGGCGGCCGCGATCGAGTACGCGGTGGACGTGCTGAAGGTGCGGTCCATCACGGTGTGCGGGCACTCCGGGTGCGGCGCCATGCAGGCGCTGCTCAACTCCGAGTCCGGGGGCGGCCAGACGCCGCTCAAGCGGTGGCTGCGGCACGGGCTGCCCAGCCTGGAGCGCATGGCCGACGACACCCGGCCGTGGGCCCGGCTGGCCGGACGCAAGCCTGCCGACGCGGTCGAGCAGCTCTGCCTGACGAATGTGGTCCAGCAGCTGGAGCACCTGCGCGCCCACGAGTCGGTGACCCAGAGGCTGCGGGAGGGCTCGCTGGAGTTGCAGGGGATGTACTTCCACGTGGGCGAGGCCCAGGCGTACCTGCTCGCCGAGGGGGGCGAGGTCGAGGTGTTCGGCCATGTAGGTACGGCGGACGTGTCGGCGTGACCAGGGATGTGAGAGGCGTTACACCAAATGAACTCGCTGCTCCCGCTGTCCGTGGGAAGGGATGAGCCCGGCCGCCGGAAGGACCGCGGCGGGACCCGCAGACAGGTCTAAACCAATTTCCGGTCGGCCCTTGTCATTCGGCCCTCCGGTCTGATGAGCTGTGGCCTGGGACACAACGGACACCCTGGGAAAGGGAGATGTCGTGAGCAACGAAAGCCTGGCCAACCTGCTCAAGGAAGAGCGCAGGTTCGCACCCCCCGCCGACCTGGCCGCGAACGCCAATGTCACCGCGGAGGCGTATGAACAGGCCAAGGCTGACAGGCTCGGCTTCTGGGCCGAGCAGGCCAGGCGGCTGACCTGGGCCAAGGAACCGACCGAGACACTGGACTGGTCGAATCCGCCGTTCGCCAAGTGGTTCAAGGACGGCGAGCTGAACGTCGCGTACAACTGCGTCGACCGGCATGTCGAGGCGGGGAACGGCGATCGCGTCGCCATCCACTTCGAGGGCGAGCCCGGTGACAGCCGCGCGATCACCTACGCCGAGCTGAAGGACGAGGTCTCCAAGGCCGCAGGCGCCCTGCTGGAACTGGGCGTGCAGAAGGGCGACCGGGTCGCCGTCTACATGCCGATGATCCCCGAGACCGCGATCGCGATGCTGGCGTGCGCCCGGATCGGCGCCGCGCACTCCGTGGTCTTCGGCGGTTTCTCGGCGGACGCGCTCGCGACCCGGATCCAGGACGCGGACGCCAAGGTCGTCATCACCTCGGACGGCGGCTACCGGCGCGGCAAGCCGGCCGCGCTCAAGCCGGCCGTCGACGAGGCGGTCGCCAAGGCGGGCAATGTCGAGCACGTGCTCGTGGTCCGCCGTACCGGCCAGGAGGTCGCCTGGAACGACGAGCTGGACGTGTGGTGGCACGAGATCGTCGACCGGCAGTCCACCGAGCACACCCCCGAGGCCTTCGGGGCCGAGCACCCTCTGTTCATCCTCTACACGTCCGGTACGACGGGTAAGCCGAAGGGCATCCTGCACACCTCCGGCGGCTACCTCACGCAGACGTCGTACACCCACCACGCCGTCTTCGACCTCAAGCCGGAGACGGACGTGTACTGGTGCACCGCCGACGTCGGCTGGGTCACCGGGCACTCCTACATCGTCTACGGTCCGCTGGCGAACGGCGCGACGCAGGTCATGTACGAGGGCACGCCGGACACCCCGCACCAGGGGCGCTGGTGGGAGATCGTGCAGAAGTACGGGGTGACGATCCTCTACACGGCGCCGACCGCGATCCGTACGTTCATGAAGTGGGGCGACGACATCCCCGCGAAGTTCGATCTCAGCAGTCTGCGCATCCTCGGCTCCGTCGGTGAGCCCATCAACCCCGAGGCCTGGATCTGGTACCGCAAGCACATCGGCGCCGACGCGAAGCCGATCGTCGACACCTGGTGGCAGACCGAGACCGGCGCGATGATGATCTCGCCGCTGCCGGGGGTCACCGAGACCAAGCCGGGGTCCGCGCAGGTCCCGCTGCCCGGTATCTCCGCGACCGTCGTCGACGACGAGGCGCGGGAGGTCCCCGACGGCGGCGGTGGCTATCTGGTCCTGACCGAGCCGTGGCCGTCGATGCTGCGCACCATCTGGGGTGACGACCAGAGGTTCCTGGACACGTACTGGTCACGGTTCGAGGGCAAGTACTTCGCCGGTGACGGGGCGAAGAAGGACGACGACGGCGACATCTGGCTGCTCGGGCGGGTCGACGACGTCATGCTCGTGTCCGGGCACAACATCTCCACGACCGAGGTGGAGTCGGCGCTCGTGTCCCACCCCTCCGTCGCCGAGGCGGCCGTGGTCGGTGCCGCCGACGAGACGACCGGGCAGGCCATCGTCGCCTTTGTGATCCTGCGCGGGACGGCGAACGCCGAGGACGAGAATCTCGTCGCCGACCTGCGCAATCACGTCGGTGTCACCCTCGGCCCCATCGCCAAGCCGAAGCGGATCCTGCCGGTCGCGGAGCTGCCGAAGACCCGCTCCGGCAAGATCATGCGCCGTCTGCTGCGGGACGTGGCGGAGAACCGTCAGCTCGGTGATGTCACCACGCTGACCGACTCGACGGTCATGGACCTCATCCAGGCGAAGCTTCCGGCGGCGCCGAGCGAGGACTGAGTACGGCACTGAGGGGTACCCGGCGGCAGGCGCGCCGGGTGCCCCTTTTGCGTTTAACGTGAAGATCCCCCTGACGAGCCCGGCCGCATCTTAGGTAACCTAAGCAAAGCGTCAAGAACGTAACAACGAATCAAGGTGCGCCGGGAAGTCTGGTCGGCATGTGTTCCGTCCTGCCCACCGACCGGAGGTCTCCTCGTGTCCGCGCCCGTCCGTAACAGGGAAAACGCCAGCAACCGCAAGGTTTTCGGACGTCTGTCCCTGCCCGAGCGGACCTTCGTGGCGGACGCGCTGCGCACCGAGACCGTCGGCGGTGTGCTGCTGCTCGCCGCCGCGATATCCGCCTTGATCTGGGCGAACGTACCTGCGCTGCACGACAGCTATGCGCGCGTCAGTCACTTCCACCTCGGCCCCGAGGCGCTCGGTCTGAATCTGTCGATCGCGCACTGGGCCGCCGACGGCCTCCTCGCGGTCTTCTTCTTCGTCGCCGGCATCGAGCTCAAGCGTGAGCTGGTCGCCGGTGATCTGCGCGACCCCAAGGCCGCCGTCCTTCCCGTCGTCGCCGCCCTGTGCGGCATGGCCGTACCGGCGCTCGTCTATGTGCTCACCAACGTCACCGGCGGCGGCTCGCTTGAGGGCTGGGCCGTGCCCACCGCCACCGACATCGCCTTCGCACTGGCGGTGCTCGCGGTCATAGGTACGTCCCTGCCGAGCGCCCTGCGCGCCTTCCTGCTGACGCTCGCCGTCGTCGACGACCTGTTCGCGATCCTGATCATCGCGGTCTTCTTCACCGACACCATCGACTTCGCCGCGCTCGGCGGCGCCGTCATCGGCCTGCTCGTCTTCTGGATGCTGCTGCGCAAGGGCGTACGCGGCTGGTACATCTACGTGCCGCTCGCCCTCGTCATCTGGGCGCTGATGTACAACAGCGGCATCCACGCCACGATCGCGGGCGTCGCGATGGGGCTGATGCTGCGCTGCACGACGCACGCCGACGAGGACCACTCCCCCGGTGAGCACATCGAGCATCTCGTACGTCCGCTGTCGGCGGGCCTCGCCGTCCCGCTGTTCGCGCTGTTCAGCGCCGGTGTCTCCATATCCGGGGGCGCGATAGGGGACGTGTTCACCAAGCCGGAGACGCTCGGTGTCGTCCTCGGGCTGGTCGTCGGCAAGGCGGTCGGCATCTTCGGGGGGACGTGGCTGACGGCACGTTTCACCAGGGCGTCGCTCAGCGACGACCTCGCCTGGCCCGATGTGTTCGCGGTGGCGTCCCTGGCCGGGATCGGGTTCACCGTCTCGCTGCTGATCGGCGAGCTCGCCTTCGCCGGCGACGCGGTGCTGACCGGCGAGATCAAGGCCGCCGTACTGATGGGCTCGCTGATCTCGGCGGGTCTTGCGACCGTGCTGCTGAAGGTACGGAACGTCAAGTACCGCAAGATGTGCGAGGACGAGGAGCGCGACGAGGACCTCGACGGCATCCCGGACATCTACGAGGAGGACGACCCGGCGTACCACCTGCGGATGGCCGACATCCACGACCGCAAGGCCGCCGAGCACCGCCGGATCGCCGAACTCATGACCGCCGAGAACGGCACGGGCATGCCGAAGTGACGGGCGGGCAGGCGACGGGAACGACGGTCCGGCATGATCTGACGGGACGGTACAAAATGACCGTCGAAGAGAGAAGACAGGCACAAGAGGGAGACCGCGATGAGCGCACCCGACGGCAGCCCGGTCGGCGCCGAACGCAGCATCGGCCAACTGTTCGCCTCGGCGACCACCGAGATGTCTGCGCTGGTGCACGACGAGATCGCGCTGGCCAAGGCGCAGCTCAAGCAGGACGTCAAGCGCGGCGCCACGAGCGGCGGCGCGTTCATGGTGGCCGCCGGCGTGCTGGTGTTCTCCCTGCCGATGCTGAACTTCGCCCTGGCGTACGGCATCCGGACCTGGACCGACTGGAACCTCGCGATCTGCTTCCTGCTGTCCTTCGCGGCGAACGTGCTCGTCGCGGTCGTCCTCGCGCTGATCGGCGTCGTCTTCGCGAAGAAGACCAAGAAGAGCAAGGGCCCCCAGAAGGTCGCGGCGTCCATGAAGGAGACGGCGGGCGTGCTGCAGAAGGCCAAGCCGCACCCGCGTCCCGAACTGCCGCAGGACCGTGTCCCGGAGGCCATCGAAGCTGTGGCACGCTCGTCGTCATGACGGACCCTTCGGCGCAGCCCCTTTCGGTCGTACGGCCAGACGGTCCCTGGACACACCGGGAAGTGGCCGCCAATGGCGCGCGCTTCCACATCGCCGAGATGGGCGACGGGCCGCTTGTGCTGCTGCTGCACGGCTTCCCGCAGTTCTGGTGGACCTGGCGGCACCAGCTGGTCGCCCTCGCCGACGCCGGGTTCCGGGCCGTCGCGATGGACCTGCGGGGCGTCGGCGGCAGCGACCGTACGCCCCGGGGCTACGACCCGGGCAACCTCGCCCTCGACATCACGGGCGTCGTACGGTCCCTCGGCGAGCCGGACGCCGCGCTCGTCGGGCACGACATCGGCGGGTACATGGCGTGGACGGCCGCCGTGATGCGCCCGAAGCTCGTACGGCGGCTCGCGGTCACCTCGATGCCGCATCCGCGGCGCTGGCGGGCCGCGATGCTCTCGGACGTCAGGCAGACGGCCGCGGGCTCGTACATCTGGGGGTTCCAGCGGCCCTGGATCCCGGAGCGCCAGCTCATCGCCGACGACGGGGCGCTCGTCGCCCGGCTGATGCGGGACTGGTCCGGGCCGAGCCTGCCGGACGACAAGGCGGTGGAGACGTACCAGCGGGCGATGTGCATCCCGTCGACCGCGCACTGCTCGATCGAGCCGTACCGGTGGATGATCCGGTCCCTCGGCCGCCTGGACGGCGTCCAGTTCAACCGGCGGATGAAGCGGCCGGTGCGGGTGCCGACGCTGCATCTGCACGGCTCGCTGGACCCGGTGATGCGCACGCGCAGCGCGGCCGGGTCCGGAGAGTACGTCGAAGCGCCGTACCGCTGGCGGCTGTTCGACGGGCTCGGACACTTTCCGCATGAGGAGGATCCGGTCGCCTTCTCCACCGAGCTGATCAGCTGGCTGAAGGATCCCGAACCCGATCGGTGACCGTGCTGCTGCGCCCGGTGTACGCCGTCTGGAACAACCGTCCTACGAACAGCCAAATGCCTGGCGCATAGGCCAATTGGGGGGCGTGGGGGCGGTTATCGACCTTGGGGCAGGGGCAGACGTCGGGGTATGGGCTGGACGCACGACTACAGTGACGCAGCACGCAATCGACGCTCGGGCAACGCTCTGAGCTCCCACCAGCGAGGCACCCCGCAACTGCCGGGCAGTGACCTCCGGGTGGGCATTCCGCGCATCCTGCGCCGCCGGGCCCGCTGGGTCTCGGTACGGCTGCGTCACCCGCGCGGCTGACACCTTCCAAAAGCGGCCTCGGCGAAGTCGGCTGCGGTTCGGCAGCGCCGCAAGGGGCGCGGGGAACTGCGCGACCAGCCACGACGGGCCCGCGGACGACCGACGACCTCTCACCGCACCTCTAGCGGAGCGTTAGAGCGCGCAGCTGTCGCTGTCCACCTGTTGGTTCGCGGTGCGCCCCTTGGTGATGTCCTCCTGGATCTCGTCCGCGGTGAGCGCGTACCCGGTCTCGGCGTCGTCGAGCGACTTGGCGAAGACCACGCCGTAGACCTGACCGTCGGGCGTGAGCAGCGGGCCGCCGGAGTTGCCCTGGCGGACGGTCGCGTAGAGGGAGTAGACGTCGCGGCTGACGGTGCCGCGGTGGTAGATGTCCGCGCCGGTGGCCGTGATGCGCCCGCGTACCCGCGCGGCCCGCACGTCGTACGCCCCGTTCTCCGGGAAGCCGGCGACGATCGCGCCGTCCCCGCTGCCGGCGTCCTCGCTCGTGAACTTGAGCGTCGGCGCGTTCAGATCCGGTACGTCGAGTACGGCGATGTCGCGCTCCCAGTCGTAGAGGACGACCGTCGCGTCGTACTTCCTGCCCTCGCCGCCTATCTGGACGGTGGGTTCGTCGACGCCGCCGACGACATGCGCGTTGGTCATGACACGGCGGTCGGAGAAGACGAAGCCGGTGCCTTCGAGGACCTTGCCGCAACTCTCCGCGGTGCCCATGACCTTGACGATGGAGCGCTGGGCGCGGGTGGCGACGGCGCTGCCCGCGAGGGCCGGGTCCGGGGGCGCGACCTCCTTGATCGGCTCGTTCGAGAACGGGCTGAAGACCTGCGGGAAGCCGTTCTGTGCGAGGACCGAGGTGAAGTCCTTGAACCAGGTGTCGGCCTGGGTGGGCAACGCCTCCGACACACCCAGCAGCACCTTGGAGTTGCGGACCTCCTTGCCCAGCGTCGGCAGCGTGGTCTGCGCGAGGGCCGAGCCGATCAGCCACGCGACGAGGAGCATCGCGACGACGTTGACGAGCGCACCGCCGGTCGCGTCCAGGGCGCGGGCCGGGGACCAGGTGATGTACCGGCGCAGCTTGTTGCCGAGGTGGGTGGTGAGGGCCTGGCCGATGGAGGCGCAGACGATGACGACGACGACCGCGACCACGGCGGCGGTGGTGCCGACTTCGGCGTTGTCGGTCAGCGCGTCCCAGATGACGGGCAGCACATAGACGGCGACGAGGCCGCCGCCCAGGAAGCCGATCACCGACAGGATGCCGACGACGAAGCCCTGGCGATAGCCGACGATCGCGAACCACACGGCGGCGACCAGCAACAGGATGTCCAGCACGTTCACCGCTTCTAGCCTCGCCTCATCACTACGCGGTCACCTCAGGTCGGCCGGGAGTCTGGCCCGCCGCGCAGCGGCAATGCGATACAGCGTCCCCCGGTTGGACACAGCACGGCAGACACCTTGTCATGAGCGCCAGTCGAGCGGGACCTGCTTGTCGCGGTCCCATGGTCGCTCCCAGCCCGCGTAATGCATGAGGCGGTCGATGATTCCCGCCGTGAAACCCCACACCAGGGCCGATTCGACCAGAAATGCCGGACCTCGGTGACCGCTGGGGTGGACGGTGGTGGCGCGGTTGGCGGGGTCCGTGAGATCCGCCACGGGGGCGGTGAAGACGCGCGCGGTCTCGTTCGGATCGACGACCCCGACCGGGCTCGGCTCGCGCCACCAGCCAAGGACCGGGGTCACGACGAACCTGCTCACCGGGATGTACAGCTTCGGCAGCACGCCGAACAGCTGGACCCCGCCCGGATCCAGCCCGGTCTCCTCCTCGGCCTCGCGGAGAGCGGCCCTGAGCGGCCCGTCGGCCTTCGGGTCGCCGTCCTCGGGGTCGAGGGCGCCGCCCGGGAAGGACGGCTGCCCGGCGTGCGAGCGCAGCGAAGTCGCCCGCTCCATGAGCAGCAGCTCCGGGCCGCGCTCGCCGTCGCCGAACAGGATGAGGACGGCGGACTGCCGCCCCGTGCCGTTCTCCGGCGGCAGGAAGCGGCTCAGCTGGAGCGGCTGGACCGTCTCCACCGCGTGCACCACCGGGTCGAGCCAGGCGGGCAGGCCCTCCTTGCTGAGTGCCACCGGCCCGCCCTGTGTATCGCTTGCTCGCGTCATCGCCACCCCCGTCGTTCTGAACTGCCCAACGCCGGGAGCCCCCGAGATCGTTCCTGAGAACTCATCCGGCCCCCAGCGGCGGCGCCGGTTTGCCACCCGCGTCCAGATACGCCTGCGGAGGCTTCAGACGCTGGCCCGGGAAGCCGCCCTTCTCGTACTTGAGCAGCTTCTTCGCCTTCTCCGGGTCCGTCTCGCCCTCGCCGTACGCCGGGCAGAGCGGGGCGATGGGGCAGGCGCCGCAGGCGGGCTTGCGGGCGTGGCAGATGCGCCGGCCGTGGAAGATCACGTGATGCGAGAGCATCGTCCACTCACTCTTGGGGAAGAGCGCGCCCACGGCGGCCTCGATCTTGTCCGGGTCGGTCTGGTCGGTCCACTGCCAACGCCGCACCAGCCGCTGGAAATGCGTGTCCACGGTGATGCCGGGGCGGCCGAAGGCGTTGCCGAGCACCACGAACGCGGTCTTGCGGCCCACGCCGGGGAGCTTGACGAGGTCTTCGAGCCTGCCGGGGACCTCGCCGCCGAAGTTCTCCGCGAGGGCCTTCGACAAGCCCATCACCGACTTGGTCTTGGCCCGGAAGAAGCCGGTCGGGCGCAGGATCTCCTCGACCTCCTCAGGGTTGGCGGCGGCCAGATCCTCGGGCGTGGGGTACTTGGCGAAGAGCGCCGGGGTGGTCTGGTTGACCCGCAGGTCGGTGGTCTGGGCGGACAGCACCGTGGCCACCACCAGCTGGAAGGGGTTCTCGAAGTCCAGCTCGGGGTGGGCATAGGGGTAGACCTCGGCGAGCTCGCGGTTGATACGGCGGGCTCGGCGGACCAGGGCGGTGCGGGACTCGTCCTTCGGAGGCTTCGCCGGCTTCACCGGCTTCGCTGGCTTCACCTCGGGCTTCGCCTGTTTCGGCGCGACGGTCTTCCGTTTCGGCGCGACGGTCTTCGCCGCGGCCTTCTTCACCGCTGCCGCCGGCTTCTTCGCCGTGGCCTTCTTTTTCACATGCTCCTCTGTCGCTTTTGCCGCTTTCTTTCCGCCAGTGGGAATCTGTTCGCCCACAGCAGAATCCCGACGTGCAACCACCCGTCCAGCCCCCTTGGCCTGTGCTCTCACCGGCGTTTTGGACACCCGGCCAGCCTAAAGCCCGGCACTGACATCCGCCCCGGACCCGAGAGATCGGCCCCCGATTGGACCCCTGCCGCTTACCTCGGGACACCTGTGCGGCATCCTTGTGACAGATCACACTGTTTGGACCGTCCGGCAAAATGGGGAGCACGGTCCCCTGGTACGTGGGGGAGTGATCCCCTGAGCAGGTCGACAAGGAGAGAACTCGTGGACGACGTTCTGCGGCGCAATCCGCTCTTCGCGGCGCTCGATGACGAGCAGTCCGCGGAGCTGCGCGCCTCCATGAGTGAGGCGACCCTCGCACGTGGCGACTCCCTGTTCCACGAAGGCGACCCGGGCGACCGGCTTTACGTGGTCACCGAGGGCAAGGTCAAGCTCCACCGCACCTCGCCCGACGGCCGCGAGAACATGCTGGCCGTCGTCGGCCCCGGCGAACTCATCGGCGAACTGTCCCTCTTCGACCCGGGGCCGCGCACGGCGACCGCCACCGCGCTGACCGAGGTCAAGCTGCTGGGCCTGGGCCACGGCGACCTCCAGCCCTGGCTGAACGCCCGCCCCGAGGTGGCCACCGCGCTGCTGCGCGCCGTCGCCCGCCGACTGCGCAAGACCAACGACCAGATGTCCGACCTGGTCTTCTCCGACGTCCCCGGCCGTGTCGCGCGCGCCCTGCTGGACCTCTCCCGCCGCTTCGGCGTGCAGTCCGAAGAGGGCATCCACGTCGTCCACGACCTCACGCAGGAGGAGCTGGCCCAGCTGGTCGGCGCGTCTCGCGAGACGGTCAACAAGGCACTGGCCGACTTCGCCCAGCGCGGGTGGCTCCGCCTCGAGGCTCGTGCGGTGATCCTGCTGGACGTGGAGCGGCTCGCCAAGCGCTCGCGGTAGCAACGCCGTAAATCACCAGCCCCGGCAGTTTTGTCGGGGCACAGTGATCCCATGGCCGGAACCATTCCCCCCAAGGGGCTCGACTCCCTCGGCTTCATCGAGCGTGAGGGGTCCCTCGGTTGTGTGCCGCGCGCGTTCCGTCCCGTCGTCGCCGCCACGCGGGACCGGGTGCTCGATCACTTCGGGGCGCGGTTGGACAGCGCGTACCTCTACGGGTCGATCCCGCGGGGCACCGCGCGCGTGGGGCGCAGTGATCTGGATCTGCTGGTCGTGCTGTGCGAGGAGCCCGGTGACGCGGACCGGGAGGGCGCGCGGGCGCTGGGCGAGGCGGTCGACAAGGAGTTCCCGCAGGTCGACGGGGTCGCGATCCTGCTGGTCAGCCGGGCACAGACGCTGAGCGAGCCGGAGCGGTACGACCTGGGGTGGTTCGTCGCCTGTCTGTGCACCCCGCTGCTCGGCGAGGACCTCGCCGAGTACCTGCCGCGCTACCGGCCCGACTCACTGCTCGCCCGCGAGACCAACGGCGACCTCGCCCTGCTCCTCCCCCGCTGGCGCGAGCGGATCGCGCGGGCCGACTCCGTGGATGAGGCCCGGCGGCCCCTCGTACGCTTCATGTCCCGCCACCTCGTCCGCACCGGCTTCACGCTCGTGATGCCCCGCTGGAACGGCTGGACGAGCGATCTGGCCGACATGGCCGAGGCGTTCGCCGCGTACTACCCCGCGCGCGGAGAGCAGATGCGCGCGGCGGCCGTCCTCGGGTACGAGCCGACCGGCGACCATGCCGTCCTGACGTCGTACGTCGATGACCTCGGGCCGTGGCTCGCGGAGGAGTACGCGCGCGTGCACGGCGTCAAAGCCCCGCGGCCCAACTCCTAGATGAGGCCGTGCTCCTGCAGATACTCCAGCTGCGCCCGTACCGACAGCTCCGCCGCCGGCCACAGGGAACGGTCCACGTCCGCGTACACATGGGCGACGACCTCCGACGGAGTCCGGTAGCCGTCCTCCACGGCCGTCTCGATCTGGGCGAGACGGTGGGCGCGGTGGGCGAGGTAGAACTCGACGGCGCCCTGGGCGTCCTCCAGGACCGGTCCATGGCCCGGCAGCACGGTGTGGACACCGTCGTCGACCGTGAGGGACCTGAGCCGTCGCAGGGAGTCCAGGTAGTCGCCCAGGCGGCCGTCGGGGTGGGCCACGACCGTCGTACCGCGCCCCAGGATCGTGTCGCCGGTCAGGACCGCCCGGTCGGCCGGGAGATGGAAGCACAGGGAGTCCGCGGTGTGTCCGGGCGTCGGTACGACCCTCAGGTCCAGGCCGCCGACCGTGACCACGTTCCCGGCGGCCAGTCCCTCGTCGCCCAGCCGCAACGCCGGGTCCAGGGCCCGCACCTTCGTGAACGTCAGCTCGGCGAAGCGGGCGGCGCCTTCGGCGTGGTCGGGGTGACCGTGCGTCAGCAGGGTCAGCGCGATGCGCTTGCCGGCCTGCTCGGCGGTGTCGATGACGGTGCGCAGATGACCGTCGTCCAGTGGCCCCGGGTCGATCACGACGGCCAGTTCGGAGTCGGGCTCCGACACGATCCACGTATTGGTGCCGTCCAGGGTCATCGCGGAGGCATTGGGCGCAAGGACGTTGACGGCCCGTAGGGTGGCGGGTCCCGAGAGGACCCCACCCCTCGGCTGGCCGGGGAGGGCTGCTGCGTCCGTCATACGAGGGGATCCTTCGGGGCGTCCGGGACGGCGGTCTGGGGCATGCGCAGGGCTCTGGCGCGGGTCATGCTTCAGCCCCGCCCGTGGGGATGTGCTTCGTGAACTCGTCGTGTCCCGGCCAGGACAGCACGATCTCGCCGTCCTCGATGCGGGCCCGGGCCAGGACCGGCGTCATGTCACGACCGGGGGCGCCGGCGAGCGCCTCGGCGGCCATGGCGTACCGGGACAGCTGACGCAGGGTCGCGATCGTCGGCGGCATCATCAGCAGCTCGCCCTTGTCGTACGACGCGGCGGCGTCGGCCGGTGTCGTCCACACCGTGCGGTCGGCCTCCCCGGACACGTTGCGGGTGCGCTGGCCCTCGGGCAGGGCGGCCACGAAGAACCAGGTGTCGTAGCGGCGAGGCTCGAACTCCGGAGTGATCCAGCGGGTCCAGGCGCCCAGCAGGTCCGAGCGGAGGACCAGGCCGCGGCGCTCCAGGAACTCCGCGAAGGACAGGTCCCGGGCGACCAGGGCGGCGCGGTCCGCCTCCCAGTCGTCGCCGGTGGTATCACCGACGACCGAGTCGGGGGTGGGGCCCGCGAGGAGGACGCCTGCCTCCTCGTATGTCTCGCGTACGGCCGCGCAGACGATCGCCTGGGCCGCCGTCGTCTCGTCGACGCCGAGTCTGTCCGCCCACCACGCGCGCGTGGGGCCCGCCCAGCGGATGAGGTGGTCGACGTCGCGGGGGTCGACGCCGCCGCCCGGATACGCGTACGCGCCTCCGGCGAAGGCCATGGAGGCGCGTCTGCGCAGCATGTGGACGGCGGGTCCGGTGTCGGTGTCCTTCAGGAGCATGACGGTGGCCGCGCGCTTGGGGGTGACCGGGGTGAGGGTGCCTTCCGCGAGGGCGCGGATGAGGGCCGGCCACTCCTTGGGGTACCACTGCCCGTTTGCCATGGGCGGAGGGTATCCCGAGGTGAGCGGATGTTCGAGAGGTGGCTGTGGGGCCTACGCCCCGGTCAGCTCCACCAGGACCTCGACCTCCACCGGCGCGTCCAGCGGCAGTACGGCCACGCCCACCGCGCTCCGCGCGTGTACGCCCTTGTCGCCGAGGACCTCCGCCAGAAGCTCGCTCGCGCCGTTGATGACGCCCGGCTGGCCCGTGAAGTCGGAGGCCGAGGCGACGAAGCCGACGACCTTCACGACGCGCGCGATGCGGTCCAGGTCACCCGCGACGGATTTGACCGCGGCGAGGGCGTTCAGGGCGCAGGTGCGGGCGAGGGCCTTGGCCTCCTCGGCGGTGACCTCCGCGCCCACCTTGCCGGTGACCGGAAGCTTGCCGTCCACCATCGGGAGCTGGCCCGCGGTGTAGACGTACACACCGCTCTGCACGGCCGGCTGGTACGCGGCGAGCGGCGGGACGACGTCCGGCAGGGTCAGGCCGAGCTCGGCCAGCTTCGTCTCGACCGCGCTCACGGCTTCTCCCGCTTCAGGTAGGCCACCAGCTGCTCGGGGTTGTTCGGCCCGGGCACGACCTGGACGAGCTCCCAGCCGTCCTCGCCCCAGGTGTCCAGAATCTGCTTCGTGGCATGGACGAGCAGCGGCACGGTGGCGTATTCCCACTTAGTCATGGGCCGACTGTAACTGCTGCCGCGTGAGGCCCCGCGCACACGTTGTCCACAGCCTCCGGCGTACTACGGCGGCCGTTTGGTTAGGCTCGAATACGTGAGCAGGCTCCAGGTCGTCAGCGGCAAGGGCGGAACCGGTAAGACCACGGTGGCCGCCGCCCTCGCGCTGGCCCTTGCCACCGAGGGGAAGCGCACGCTTCTCGTCGAGGTCGAGGGTCGGCAGGGCATCGCACAGCTCTTCGAGGCGGAGGCGCTGCCCTATGCGGAGCGCAAGATCGCCGTCGCTCCCGGGGGCGGGGAGGTGCACGCGCTCGCCATCGACCCCGAACTGGCCCTTCTGGACTATCTCCAGATGTTCTACAAACTGGGCGGTGCGGGCCGGGCCCTGAAGAAGCTCGGCGCCATCGACTTCGCCACCACCATCGCGCCGGGGCTGAGGGACGTACTCCTGACCGGCAAGGCGTGCGAGGCCGTGCGGAGGAAGGACAAGTCCGGGCGGTTCGTGTACGACTACGTCGTCATGGACGCGCCGCCCACGGGCCGCATCACCCGCTTCCTGAACGTCAACGACGAGGTCGCCGGGCTCGCGAAGATCGGCCCGATACACAATCAGGCGCAGGCCGTGATGCGGGTGCTGAAGTCCAAGGAGACGGCCGTCCACCTGGTGACGCTGCTCGAGGAGATGCCCGTACAGGAGACCGCGGACGGGATCGCCGAGCTGCGGGCGGCGCGGCTGCCGGTGGGACGGATCATGGTGAACATGGTGCGGCCCGAGCTGCTGGACGCGGCCGACCTGGATCTCGTACGAGCCGTTCCGCGGGCCTCGGTCGCCAGGTCGCTGTCCGCGGCCGGGCTCGGCGGCGCACGCCGCGGCGGGAACGCCGAGAGGCTGGTCGATCCGCTGCTGGCGCAGGCCGAGGAGTACGCCGAGCGGTACGCCCTGGAGCACGAACAGCGGGCCGTCCTCGGCGACCTGGGCCTGCCGTTGCACGAACTGCCGCTGTTCGCCGAGGGCATGGACCTGGCGGCCCTGTACCAACTGGCACGCGAGCTGCGGAAGCAGGGGATGTCATGAGTCCGGACCACTCGGCCCACGCGCACGACACCGCCCGCCACCAGCTCTCCCCCGCGCGCATGCTCGACGTCGATCCGCTGCTCGACGATCCGAGGACCCGCATCGTGGTGTGCTGCGGCTCGGGCGGGGTCGGCAAGACGACCACGGCCGCGGCGCTGGGCCTGCGTGCCGCCGAGCGCGGCCGGAAGGTGGTCGTCCTCACCATCGACCCGGCCCGCCGGCTCGCCCAGTCCATGGGCATCGACTCCCTCGACAACGTCCCGCGCCGGGTGAAGGGCGTGGAGGGCACCGGCGAACTGCACGCCATGATGCTCGACATGAAGCGCACCTTCGACGAGATCGTCGAGGCACACGCGGATTCCGAGCGGGCGGCCGCGATCCTGGGCAACCCCTTCTACCAGTCGCTCTCGGCGGGCTTCGCGGGCACGCAGGAGTACATGGCGATGGAGAAGCTGGGGCAGCTGCGCGCGAAGGACGACTGGGACCTGATCGTCGTCGACACGCCCCCGTCCCGCTCGGCGCTGGACTTCCTGGACGCGCCCAAGCGCCTCGGCTCCTTCCTCGACGGCAAGCTCATCCGCGTCCTGCTGGCCCCCGCGAAGGTCGGCGGCCGGGCGGGGATGATGTTCCTGAACGCCGGGATGTCGATGATGACCGGCGCGCTGGGCAAGCTGCTCGGCGGACAGCTGCTGAAGGACGTACAGACCTTCGTGGCGGCGATGGACTCGATGTTCGGCGGCTTCCGCACCCGCGCGGACGCGACCTACAAGCTGCTTCAGGCGCCCGGTACGGCGTTCCTGGTGGTCGCGGCGCCTGAGCGGGACGCGCTGCGGGAGGCCGCCTACTTCGTGGAGCGGCTGGCCGCCGAGGACATGCCGCTGGCGGGTCTGGTGCTCAACAGGGTCCACGGCAGCGGCGCCGCCCGGCTGTCGGCCGAGCGGGCGCTCGCCGCCGCGGAAAATCTTGAAGAGCCCCGCATTGTCGATCAGGGGGACGGGAAAGCTGGTCTTCGTAACTCTCCCGACACGTACGACAGTTCAGAGTCTCCCGCGTCTGCATCTCCCGCGTCCGCAACACCAGCGCCGGCCGAAGGCTCCCCCGCCGATCCGGATCCCGAGCGCTCCGTCGACCAGCTCACCGCAGGCCTGTTGAGGCTGCACGCCGAGCGTATGCGGCTGCTCTCCCGCGAGCAGCGCACGCGTGATCGCTTCACCGCGCTCCACCCCGAGGTGGCGATGGCCGAAGTGGCCGCGCTGCCCGGCGATGTACACGACCTCGCGGGGCTGCGGGACATCGGCAACCGGCTCGCGACCAACCGGCCGGAGCTGCCGAGCGGTGACTGAGGGAAACCCCCTGAAGGGGTGGCCTCAGCTCACCGCCGCGTAGTTCTCGTACACCTCGTCGTCGTCGAGGGGCAGAATGCCGACCCCCCGCTCGTACTCCGTCCGCGCGGTTTCGAGCAGTCTGCGCCAGGAGGTCACGGTGGGTCGCCTGCGCAGCAGCGCACGGCGCTCCCGCTCCGTCATCCCTCCCCACACGCCGAACTCGACGCGGTTGTCCAGCGCATCGGCCAGGCACTCGGTCCGCACCGGACATCCGGTGCACACCGCCTTGGCCCTGTTCTGCGCTGCTCCTTGAACGAACAGTTCATCCGGATCGGTAGTGCGGCAGGCCGCCTGCGCACTCCAGTCGGTTACCCAGCCCATACCGGCGCCGTCCTCTCCCGAATCGAGGCTCCCCCACGGCGGCAGCGGCATATTCACCGCCGCCAGTTGAGGACGTTACGGAAGGTGGGCACAGCGCAACACCCCCAGCGGGCCCAATCTTGAATGGCCCGAACGGACTATGCGTAAGCGGCAGATCACCCGGGGGAGTGAGGTGTCGACATGCGTGATCATCCCGGCAAAGCGGGACAGTTCTCCAGAGTCACAACGGACGCCAGGTGACACACAAGGCGGATTCGGGCACGCGCCCCACAAAAAGTGGGCTACCTCCGGAACGTTTCGGGGTCGCCGGACGTATTGATACGTGACCTGACTGCCGTGACAGTTGAGAGCAGCTTAGGCCAAGGCCTAGACGCGTGTCCGGCAAATGAGAAGGTAGCCGGTCGGCGTTGCCGTGCCGTGATGCGGCGGGCCGCCGGGTGCCCTCATGTCACGATCCCGCACCCGAACCTCTCAGGACGCACCGGTCCCTCGGATCGGACTCAGGTACGGATTAGGCTGCCCTCATGCCAAAGAAGCGCTCGGGTGGTGGGCTGTCGCTCACGCAGGAGGCCGCCAAGTTCCTCGGTGTCAGTGTGCTCGCGGGAGCCGTGCTGGCCGGCATCGCGCTGCCCGCGTTCGGCGCGCTGGGGCTGGCCGCGAAGGAATCGGTCGAGGGGTTCGACAAGATCCCGGCCAACCTCAAGCGGCCACCGCTGAGCCAGCGCACCACCATCCTCGACGCCAACGGCGACCAGATGGCCACGGTCTACTCCCGTGACCGCACGGTGGTCGACCTCAAGAGCGTCTCGCCGTACATGCAGAAGGCGATCGTCGCGATCGAGGACGCCCGCTTCTACCAGCACGGCGCGGTCGACCTGAAGGGCGTCCTGCGCGCGCTCAACCGCAACGCCCAGAGCGGCGGCGTCGCCGAGGGCGCCTCCACGCTCACCCAGCAGTACGTGAAGAACGTGTTCGTGGAGGAGGCCGGCGACGATCCGACGAAGGTCGCCCAGGCCACCCAGCAGACCCTCGGCCGCAAGATCAAGGAGCTGCAGTACGCGATCCAGGTCGAGGAGGAGCTCGGCAAGAAGAAGATCCTCGAGAACTACCTGAACATCACGTTCTTCGGCCAGCAGGCCTACGGCGTCGAGGCCGCGGCCCAGCGCTACTTCTCCAAGTCCGCCAAGGACCTCAGTCTCCGGGAGTCGGCGCTCCTCGCCGGCATCGTCCAGTCGCCCAGCCGGTACGACCCGGTCAACGACGAGGCCGAGGCCACCAAGCGGCGCAACACCGTGCTCCAGCGCATGGCCGACGTGGGCGACGTCTCCCAGGCGGAGGCCGACAAGGCCAAGGAGCAGCCGCTCGGCCTCAAGGTCAGCCAGCCCAAGAACGGCTGCATCACCGCGGTCAAGGGCTCCAGCTTCTTCTGCAAGTACGTCGAGAAGGTCTTCCTCAGCGACCCGGTCTTCGGCGAGACCAAGGAGGCCAGGGCGAAGGTCTGGAACCGCGGCGGCCTGACGATCCGTACGACGCTCGACCCGCAGGCGCAGGCGTCGGTGCAGCAGTCCCTCAAGGACCACGTCAACCAGGACGACCAGGTCGCCGCGGCCTCCACCCTGGTCGAGCCCGGCACCGGCAAGATCCTCGCGATGGGCCAGTCGAAGCCGTACGGCTACGGCAAGAACGAGACCGAGTACAACTACTCGGTCAACTCGGCCTACGGCGGATCCAACTACGGCTTCCCGACCGGTTCGACGTTCAAGCCGTTCGTGGCGGCGGCCGCGCTGGAGGAGGGTCGGCCGCCGAACCAGAAGTACTCGGCGCCGTACGAGATGGACTACCCGAGCCCGGTCCAGACGTGCAGCAGCAAGCCGTGGGTCAACAACGACGGCGCCACGGTCGAGAACGAGGACGAGTCCGAGGTCGGCCCGTACCAGCTGCGGAAGGCCATGGAGAAGTCGGTCAACACCTACTTCGTCCAGATGATCTCCGACATCGGTCTGTGCCCGGTGGTGAAGATGACCGACGCACTGCATGTGGTGCAGGGCAACGGCACCAAGCTGCCTGAGCAGCCGGCCATCGCCCTCGGCTCCGTGGGCCTCTCCCCGCTGACGATGGCGAGCGCGTACGCCTCCTTCGCCTCCCGCGGCATGTACTGCACGCCGGTCGCCATCGAGTCGATCACTCAGAAGGTCGCCGGCGAGCAGAAGTCCCTCGAGGTGCCGAAGTCGACGTGCTCGCGGGCGATGAGCGAGAAGACCGCGGACACCGTCAACACCCTGCTTCAGGGCGTGGTCGACTCCGGTACCGGTCAGCAGGCCGGTCTCACCGACCGCGACAACGCCGGTAAGACGGGTACGACGGACGAGCGCAAGAACGCCTGGTTCGTCGGCTACACGCCGAACCTGTCGGGCGCCGTCTGGGTCGGCAGCGCCACCCAGAAGGTCGAGATGAAGAACATCACCATCGGCGGCGTCTACCACGAGCTCGTCTACGGCGGCCAGGTCCCGGGCCCGATCTGGAAGGACGCCATGACCGGCGCCCTCGCGGGCAAGGAGTCCCCGCAATTCAACATCGTCGACATCCCCGATGCCGACAAGGACCGCGGCGACGAGGACGGCAATGGAGACGGCAACGACGACGGTGACAACGGCGACGAGGACGGCGGCCTCATCGGCGGCCTGATCGACGGCGGCACGGACGGCGGCACCGAACCGACGCCCTCCTTCTCCATCCCGGAGAACCTCTTCGAGGGGCAGGACGGCGGGAACAACGGGAACGGCAACGGGGGCAACTTCCCCTGACGGTCATCCGGCCGCGGTACGACACGACGGGGGCGCCCCTTTTCGAAGGGGCGCCCCCGTCGTCGTACCGCTTTAAGGGCCCGCTCATGGGTCCGCTTATGAGTCCGTGTCGTCAGCCCGCGAGCAGCTTCTTGACCGCGGCGGCGACCCGGCCGCCCTCGGCCTGCCCGGCGACCTTGGGGTTCACGATCTTCATCACGGCGCCCATGGCCCGCGGCCCCTCGGCGCCTGCCGCCCTGGCCTCCTCGACGGCCTGGGCGACGATCTGGTCGAGCTGCTCGTCGCTGAGCTGCTTGGGCAGGTACGCGGCGAGCACCTCGCCCTCCGCCTTCTCCCGCTCGGCCTGCTCGGGGCGCCCGCCCTGCGCGAAGGCGTCGGCGGCCTCGCGCCGCTTCTTCGCCTCGCGGGTGATCACCTTCTGCACCTCGTCGTCGGAGAGCTCGCGCTTCTCCTTGCCCGCGACCTCCTCCTTGGTGATCGCGGAGAGCGTCAGCCGGAGCGTCGAGGAGCGGAGCTCGTCGCGCGCCTTGATCGCGGTGTTGAGGTCGTCCTGCAGCGTCGACTTGAGGTTGGTCATGCGTTTGATTGTCGCAGGTACGGGAGCCCGAACGCCCGCTGATTCAGGGGCCGGCACGGGCGACGGCCGCGGTCTGACACGATGGTCGTATGCGCGCACGTTACGGAGTCCCCCTGGGAATTGCGGCGGCCGGCGCCGCCGGTCTGGTGTATGCCGCGGGTTTCGAGGCCCGCTCGTTCCGTCTCCGACGGGTGACCGTCCCGGCCCTGCCTGCCGGGATGCGGCCGCTGCGCGTGCTCCAGGTCTCCGACATCCACATGGTCGGCGGTCAGCGCAAGAAGCAGCGGTGGCTGCGCTCACTGGCCGGCCTGCGCCCCGACTTCGTGATCAACACGGGGGACAACCTGTCCGACCCCGAGGGCGTCCCCGAGGTGCTGGACGCGCTCGGCCCGCTGATGGAGTTCCCGGGCGCGTACATCTTCGGCTCCAACGACTACTACGGGCCCACACTCCGCAACCCGGCCCGGTACTTGATCGAGAAGGCACAGGGCAAGCACGGCCTGAACGGCAACGCGCCGGCGGTCGGCGTGGTCCACAACCCGTGGGAGGACCTGCGGGACGGCTTCGACGCGGCGGGCTGGCTGAACCTGACGAACACGCGCGGGACCCTGAAGATCGAGGGCACCGAGGTCGAGCTGACGGGACTGGACGACCCGCACATCAAGCGGGACCGGTACGAGCGGGTGGCCGGCGGCCCGTCGAGCGGCGCCGACTTCTCGATGGGCGTGGTGCACGCGCCGTATCTGCGCACGCTGGACGCGTTCGCGGCGGACGGCTATCCGCTGATCCTGGCGGGGCACACGCACGGCGGCCAGCTGTGCATCCCCTTCTACGGCGCGCTGGTCACCAACTGCGACCTGGACACGGATCGGGTGAAGGGGCTGTCGACGCATCGGGCGGAGGGCCGTACGGCGTATCTGCATGTGTCGGCGGGGTGCGGGACGAGTCGGTATACGCCGGTGCGGTTCGCCTGCCCGCCGGAGGCGACGCTGTTGACGCTGGTCGGGCGGGAGTAGCGGGGCAGGCGGGGGCGGTTGCCCGGTGACCCGCGCGGACCGGAGTGACGGGCGTGACGGGCGTGACGGGTCACCCACGCGGCCCACCCGTATCGCCCGTTTTGTCCAACCTGCTTAGCGTGAGGGCATGACCGCCCCGATACCCAGGGACATCCCGGATCTGCCCGCGGTTCCCGGAGTGCCCTCGCTGCTGCCCTCGCACGTCCCCGCCACTGCGGTGGTGGCTCCCGTACGCCACCCCCTGACCGCCGCCTTCCGTCTGCTGGTCGCCCTGGCGGCGGCCGGAGCCGTAGCCGTCGACCTGGCCCTGGGCAGCCCGGTCCGGGTCCTGAGCTACTTCACGATCCAGAGCAACATCCTGCTGGCCCTGGTCCTCGCGCTCTCGGCCCGCCGCGCCTGGACCGCCCGCCGCCCGCTGCCGTCGGCCCTGACCGGCGCGACGCTCCTCTACATCATGGTCACGGGCCTCGTCTACCACGTGCTGCTGGCGAACGCCGCGAGCCCGTTCTCGATGACCGGCGAGACGGCGGCGCCGACGGGCGTACAGGCGATCACCAACCAGGTGCTGCACACGGTGACACCGATCGCGGCGGTCGTGGACTGGCTGCTGCTGACGGCTCCCGGCCGACTTCACCTGCGCCAGGCCGCGACATGGCTCCTCTACCCGCTGGCGTACCTGGCGTTCTCCCTCACCCGGGGCGAACTGATCGTGCCCGGCACGCCGGCCCGCTATCTCTACCCCTTCCTGGACGTCGACCAGCACGGCTACAAGAGCGTCCTCGGCAACGCCCTCCTCCTCGGCCTCGCCATGTACGCCCTCGCCATCTTCCTGGTGGTCCTCGACCACATCCGCCCGAACCCGATCCGCCGCCACGTCCTTCACCGCGCGAAAACCGGATTTCGTCTCCAGCCACCGGTGGGCTAAAGTAAACGACGTCGCCGCGACGAGCAGCGACGATCGGGGTGTAGCGCAGCTTGGCAGCGCGCTTCGTTCGGGACGAAGAGGTCGTGGGTTCAAATCCCGCCACCCCGACAGTGAAGTACCAGGTCAGGGGCCTGATCCGCAGAGCGGGTCAGGCCCCTGAGTGGTTCCTGGAGATCGTTTGGGAGAAATCTGGGAGAGGATCTTGGTCGGCTTCTCCCAGGGCCAGTCTCCAGTGCCGCAGGATGAGTGGCGCTCAAGCGCCCTCAAACCTGCGCGTTCGCGAATCCAGGGCTCGTAGCTGACCAGGAACGCCGCGGCGGGCCGCCCCAACGGTCGTAAGGAACACCGCACATGGCAGGTCATCGCTCAGCTCCTCCCCACGGCCCCGCCCATGCGCTTGCCCAGCGAGTGCGGGCGTTACGGGAGGACCGCGGGTGGACGCGTGAACGGCTGGCCAAAGAGGCAGGCATCGCCGCCGTGACGCTGCGCCGCCTGGAGAGCGAGGGAGCGATCCAGCCAGGTTTCTTCACCGTCGGCGCGGTAGCTGAGGCTCTTTCCGTCTCCCTCGATGATCTTTTCCGGGTGGCCCAGGTCCCGCCCGTTACCCCCGGTCTCTGGTCAGCCGGATACGAAGGCCGAGACATCGACTCATTCGTCGCCTCTCTCGTCGACAGTCACATCGGTGTCGTAGCGGACGTACGGCTCACCCCGATCAGCCGCAAGAAGGGCTTCAGTAAGACCCGCCTCAGGGAGGCTCTGGCCGAAGCCGGCATCGAGTACACGCACCTTCGTGGCCTGGGCAATCCGAAGGACAATCGGGAGCCCTTCTGGAACGGCCGCGTCGAAGTGGGGTGCGCGCGCTTCCGTGGCCTGCTGCGATCCGAAGAGGCCCAGGCCGACCTTGACCGCCTGGCAAAGCACGCCCGAGCGTCGCGGGTCGCGGTGCTGTGCTTCGAGAAGGACGAGAGTCGCTGTCACCGGCAGGTCGTCTTGGAGACGGTCCGCAGCCGGGTCCAAGTGCCGGTGAATCCCTTGGCCTGACTTCGTCCCCGGCTTTCGCAGGCGCCCTTGCCAGGGGTGCATGCCTCTCGTCCAATCAGATCGGGGAGATCGATGGAGGGGGCACGCCATGGCGTCGTCGGCATTCGGGAAACGGCAGCGCGCACGGATCATGATCACGGTCAAGACGTATCCGGAGCTGTCCAGCAAATATCGAGAGACCAGCTGCGTGGCCGGCATACGCCTCGACCAAGGCGAACCGCAGCACGTACGGCTCTTCCCTGTGCCCTTCCGATTCCTGAGCGAGGACGCCCAGTTCTCCAAGTACTCGATCATCGAAGTCGACGTCGAACCACACCGCCCCGAACGGGACTCTCGCCCGGAGAGTCTCCGGCCTTATCCCGACACATTAGAGGTGGTGGGTGAGGTGCCGTCCGACGGCGGCTGGCGGAAGCGGTATCGGCACGTGGAGCCGCTGGTTGCCCCGTCACTCTGCGCCATCAAGCGGGACCAGGAGAAGCGAGGAACGTCCCTCGGCGTCTTCCGGCCCGCCGAGATCACCCGCTTCCGGCTGGAGGCCGCCGAGCCCTGGTCCGTCTCCAAAGCTGCGCTGGCCGACCAACTCGACTTGTTCGAGCAGGAGCTGAGCCCGCTGGAGTGGGTGCCGCTCGACCTCCGCTACAGCTTTCGCTGCGCCGAGGACGACTGCCCGACACACGACATGGGGTTGAAGGACTGGGAGGCAGGCCAGTCGTACCGCAAGTTCCTGCGTAAGTACGGCGAGCACGGGGTCCGTGATGCGCTCCGCGAACGCTGGTACACCCGGATGTGTGCCCCGAACAGGGCCGTTCACTTCTTCGTCGGGAACATCGCGGCCCACCCCAAGACGTTCATGCTGCTGGCCGTCTTCTATCCGGAGCGGAAGGTCGTCGAGTACGTGCAGGACAGCCTGTTCGGCGAGTGACCCACTCTGCGGGAAAGAGATTCGCAAAACTCATTCTACGGTCGGCGGCACGTCAGGATCTTCCTCAATCATCTTCAAAAACTCCCGTTCAGAAGAAAAGGAATTCTGACTGGATATTACAAATCGAGAGGCCATGAAGACTTGTGCGGAATTTTCACTCTGCACCATGCCTTCAGTCATCAGCACCGGCGAAATTTGGCAGTCAAATCGCGAGATATTCGAATTGCGCCACACGCCTTCATCGGGATAGCAATACATGATCACATCAGGGGCAAGCGGGTATACTGCATACGCATCCTTGCCGAGGTTGCCCGGCTTTACCCAAGCCCGATTGTCAGACGTCCTGAAGGCCAATGGGTTGTCCGATGTGACAAATGGAGAAGGCGTCAAATTCAAGGCGAAAAGCCAGGTGCATCGACTCACGCGATCGGCATAGGAGGAGATTAGCGCGTCATCCCAAAGCACCGCAGCATGGAGGGCCCTAACGTCCTCTTCAGACTCGGCCTGGTACCCATGCAACGCCGAGAAGGCTACCAATATCGCGCGAGCGTCGGCCGTTCGCAGGGACTGGAGAGCCAGGAACTGGCTGATTATTTCTCGATTTACTGCAGGCACGGGTAGCGAATCGCCCGGATGCCCACGTCGAACCCAGTCGAGCCATTGCCCTGTAATGGCGGATACTTGGCCCTCCAGGCCCGCAAATTGTTTTTCCATTTCCAACGGATTATGGCCGTGCTCAATCAACTGAGGCAGCTGGTAGAAGTTCGACTCCGCAGCGACTGCCTTCGGCTGAGTACGGAACACCCTATCGCTAGTCTTGTCCCAGGCCCATAGGCGTTCCGCCGAGTCAGTAAATCGACGTAAGTAGAATTGCGGAACATAATGATGAAGCTTAGGATCAGCCACGCCGCTCCCTCTCAGCCTGCCAGCGCTAGTCAGCACGATGGTAGGAGCCACGTCCGACGTACGACAACGCCATATAACCTGCTGCGGTGAGAGGCGAGCACGATGCCGGAGATGAGCGTCAGTAGCTGCTGCGGTCACATCTAGTGGTTACCGCAGCAGCCTTTGACACGCTCCCGTGCCACCGTTGCACCGCCCGCGCCACTACGTGGTGGTCAAACGGTCCCGCAACAGTTGGTTGAGGACCCGGACCGGCGAGGCAGACGACATGGCCAGCCGAGCATCGAGTGCCGCCTCCCACTGCTCGGTCAAGCTGAGCATGAGGCGCCGGCGCATGCCGGGCGTGACGTGGGCGTAGCGCGCGGAGACCGAGCCGTCGATGTGGCCCATGCGTTCGTCCATGAGGACCTTCTCGGTGCCAAGGTCCTCCATCATCGTGCGGTGGGTGTGCCGGAGCCCGTGGGGCGTGAGGCCCTTGGCGATCGGGAGCCAGCAGGCGTCAGCCCGAGCCGCAGCACCTCGGCCTCGGGCCGGGACACCGGGCCACGGATCGCCGAGGATCGGTACCGGGCGGGCCTCCTGCGGGGCCTTCTTCGGGTACCAGCCTGAGACCGCCGGGGTGAACAGCCAGGTGGCGAAGCCGTTTCGGCGCCAGTGGGCCGCGTGCTCCGACGTGGTACCGCCTCGTATGAACCCGAGCTCTGCGATGGCGAGTTCGATTCGGACTCGGGTGTCCTCGCGTACGCGGTCGGGGTGGTTGAGGACATTGGAGACTGTGCCCGTGGAGACTCCGGCGCGTCGGGCGACGTCGACGAGCTTCGCGCCCCGGTGGCCGCCGGTACGCGCGGCGCCCTGGCCGCGGAAAACGTACGTCCTGCCGTGGCAGGGGCAGGGCGTCGGCTTCGTACGGGCGATGTGGTTGAAGACCAGGGCCGTCAGCCAGTCCGTCGAGTCGATGTCGCGGTAGCTGTCGTCCTTGGGCGGGCAGCGAACCAGCTCGCCGGTGTCCAGTTCGTACAGCTGCCACTCGACGCGAAAGGAGTCGCGTCGGACGAACTCCGTTTCCAGGCCGACGATTTCGCCCCACCGCTTGCCGGTGTACCCCTTGAGGACCGTGGCGACGAACTCGTCGTCGCGACCGGAGAGCAGAGATGCCCGCTCAGCGGTGAGCAGGATGCCGAGCGCGTCGGTGACGACCTTCTCCGGGCTGCGGTCGCGGGAGCGGCCGGCGCGCTTGCCTCGTCCGCGCCGCCGGGCGGCCGGGTTGGACGTGAGCAGGCCCTCGTCGATCGCGTCCTCGAAGATCAGGTGGAGCGTGGAGCGCCAGGTCTTGACGCTGGAGGCCGCGTAGGCCGCACGCTCCTTCTTCTCCCACAGCTCGATGTCTGTGCGCAGGATGCCGGCGAGCGCCTTGTCCTCGAAGTCGGGGAGCAGGTGCTCCTCGATGTGACGCTTATAGTTCTGCATCGTCGAGGCAGCCAGGTCCTGGGCGGCGTACCAGCGGCTCGCGTACTCGCCGAAGGTCTCCTGGCCTAGGCCCGGATCGCGCCACTGGCCACGGCGAACGGTCACCTCTTCGGCGTCTGCGGCCTGCTTGGCCTCGCGCTTGGTGGCGAACTTGACCACGGCGCCCGTGGAATCGGCGACGGTGCCGTACTTGCCGTCCTCGATCTTGTAACGGCCACGCCAGTAGCCGCTGCGCTTCTCTGCGTACCCCACAGATTTCCCTCCCTTCTGTCGTGTGGGGTGTGTTAAGCAGCGGTTCCGTACTGGGACTTGGCCATCCGGCGCGGTGGCCGGGCCTGGAGCCGGACGGTGGGCACGGCCGGATCGGGCCGGTGCCGCGCGGTCGGCTTGCGCGTGGGCGCAGGAGCGGCGCCAGGGCGCTGCGCGTTCACGGCTGGGCGCTCTTCGTGCATGCGGATGATCTCCGCGAGGTGCTCGTCCGAGAAGCGGTACGCACGGCCGACGCGGGTGAACGGGATGAGGCGGCGGCGGGCGCGGTCCTTGACCCACCAGGCGGAGCAGCCGAGTACGGCTGCGACTTCCTCGGGGACGTAGAGACGCGGCAGGCCGGCCTCGGCGGGCGAAGTCGGTGCGGAGGCAGGGGTTATCGCGGGTTGGCGCAAGGGGTGGGTCCTCTTCTGGCGGGCATGGGGCGCGGCAACGCCGACCCGCCGGTCGATCGCTAGGGATGTGGGTGAGCTGCCTGGCCTGGGGGTTTGCGGCTCCAGGCCGGGAGGGGGTGCCGGAGGCTATGCCTCGTCGGTGGAGTGACCGTCACGGGCACCGGGCGGAGGGCCATGCATCTTCAGTATGGTCTTGCTGGCCTCCTCCGCGATGGCGCTCTGGACCATGAGATCGGCTTCCTCGCGGATATCGGGGTGCTCGGCAAGGTAGGCGTCGAATGCTTCGCGCGCCTGCGTGAAGGCCATGTTGGCTCTCTGGGTCGCGCGGAACGCGTCCACGACCTCGTCGATGAGTTCCATGGCGCGGGCTTTGGCGGCCAGCTGCGGTGGCCCGACGAGATTGCGCAGGTCGATGCCGAGGACCTCGGCGAAGCCGATGGCGTCGTCGAGGTTGATGCGGCGCTTCCCGTTTTCGATCCGCCAGACCGCGGACGGGTTCATCTCGAACCCGGCCTCGTTGAGCCGGTCGGACAGGGCGTTGGTGCTCCAGCCGCGCGCCTCACGCTCCACCCTGATGCGGGTTGCGACGTTCGCCTCGCCGCTGAGCAGGACGCCCTCGGACGGTTCTTCCTCCGCCACTGGCACCTCCTTCCGTTCGTAGCGATGCACTGCGGTTTGCAGCACAGCCTAAACAGTAACATCGCCACTGCGAGATGCAAAACACTTCTGCGATCTGCAATTCGTGTGGCATAGTGGTGGCACCCCCCACCCACCAACCTCAGGAGTCCGCACGCCCGCACGTCACATGAAAGAACCCCCGGCGATGCCGGGGGCTCAAGCGCAAACCTCTCAACCGCCATCCCTAGCGATCAACCTGCGGAGACCGGGATTGCCGTCCCATATGGCCCGCAAGCAGAGGAGCTGATGCCCAGTATGACCGATGCCCAGCCGAATACGCCATCCCTTCCGGACGACTCCGGCACGGAGTGGCCCCCAGTCGCCGTCCCTGGCCAGCCGTCCGGCGCTGCTGCGCCTCCAACAGAAGAGGACCCCGACGACACCGCCTCGCCTACGCCGCTATCCGAGGGGGTGCAGATCCTGGACGACCTTCGGGTGCAGCTCAAGCGGTACGTGGCGATGCCGAGCGAGGAGGCCGTCACGGCGGTGGCCTTGTGGGTCGCGGCGACGCATCTGCAGCGTGCGTGGCAGCACGCGCCGCGCCTGGCGATCGTCGCGCCGGAGAAGCGGTGCGGTAAGTCCCGCCTGCTGGACGTGGTCACCGAGACCGTGCACAACCGGCTGATCACGGTCAACGCCAGCGCGGCGGCGATCTTCCGGTCGATCGACGGGGGCGACCCGCCGACCCTCCTGGTCGACGAGGCCGACACCATGTTCAGCACCACCAAGGCCGCAGAGAAGAACGAGGAAGTGCGCGGCCTCATCAACGCCGGACACCAGCGCGGCCGACCGACGCTGCGGGTGTCCGGGCCCGAGCACCAGGTGCAGGAGTTCCCCACCTTCGCCATGGCAGCGCTCGCCGGGATCGGCGACCTGCCAGACACGATCATGGACCGTGCGGTAGTCATCCGGATGCGCCGCCGAGCAGCGGGCGAGAAGGTGGCGTCCTTCCGCACCGGCCGGGATACCCCCGCCCTGAACGCGATCCGCGACCGTCTCCACGCCTGGCTCCAGCCGCTGTACGTGGAGGCGATGGCGATGGAGCCGCCGATGCCGGTCGAGGACCGCGCAGCCGACACGTGGGAGCCGCTGATCATCGTCGCCGACCTCGCCGGAGGCGACTGGCCGGTGCTGGCTCGCGCCGCCTGTCGCGCCATGACCGACTACGAAGCCGGCCAGGACGAGGAGGGCGGCCTGCGCACCCGCCTCCTGGTCGGCATCCGCCGCGCCTTCGCCGCCGTCGGTGACCCTGCCGTGCTGAGCACGAAGCACCTGCTGGAATCCCTGAACGCAGACAGGGAAGCACCGTGGGCGGAGTACGGCACAAACGGCCTGACCCCGCGCGGCCTGCAACTGCTGCTCAAGCCGTACGGCATCGGCTCGGCCAACCGCCGCTTCCCCGACGACACCCAGGCCAAGGGCTTCGCGCGCAACCAATTCCTCGACACCTGGGCGCGCTACTGCCCCGAACCGAAGGCGGCGGACGCGCCCACCTCGTCAGCCGACGGGCCGCTGCCCGGCACCGCAGCCTGACTCGACGCCACTCGCATCACTCGTCCCCGCGCAGGTCAGCGCGGGGACGAGTGAACAGCCCGCAACGAGTCATCTCGACATCACCACGCCACTCGTACCTGTGCTGACCAGGCACGCGACGAGTGGTACGAGTCCCCGCACGTCACGGCGGCCACGCCCTGCCCTCCCCCGCACCAAGGCCGCTGCCTCAAGCCCACCTGGAGCACACCGCTTGTTCGCACGTATCGCCGCCATACGCGGCACTGACCTGATCCGCCTCGGCATCGCTCTGCTTGCCGTGTTCGCCTTCGCCCTCTCCTACGACGCACTGCGCCAGATGGGAGTCGCCATCCATATCCGCGGACTGCTCACCTACGCCTTTCCGCTCGTGATCGACGGGTTCATCGCCGTCGGTGTCGGCGCCCTGCTCATGCTGCGCACCGCACCCTGGTATTCCCGGCTGTACGTGTGGCTGCTGGTCGGTGCGGCCACGGTGACGAGCATCTGGGCCAACGCCGTGCACGCCGTCCGCCTCAATGAGCAGGCCCGCCACGGTGATGGCCTCCGCCTTGACGACGTCACGGTCGGCGCCTTGTCCGCCATCGCTCCGCTCGCTCTGGCCGGCGCGGTCCACCTCTACATCGTCGTCCACCACCACCCCGCTTCCCACAGCCCCGCCGATGTGGCGCGGGACTGTGCCGACGTGGCTCCGGGCGACACGGACGTGGCTGAGACCCCTCAGCCCGCTGCCGCCCCGCAGGATCACGAGCCCCGCGAGATCTCTCCCGAACGGCTCGCTCTCGCGCGCACCGCGCCACTGGGGCGCAAGGGCCGCGCCTCACGTCGCCACATCGAAGCCACGTTCCGCAGCAGGGACTTGACCATCGGCAGGGCGGAGGCAGACCAGCTCAAGGACACCCTGCAGGCCGAGCTCGACGCGGCCACCTCTCAGCGGCCGAAGGAACTCGACACGGCCTCGTCCAATGCCGTCGCCTGACCTCCGCAGCCCCACCGATCATCCCCTCCTCCGATCTCGCCCTGTGTCCCTCATGCAACCAAGCACGGGGGGCATGGGGCCGGAACAGCGAAGCACCCGACACCCCAACACCCCACGGAGAACCTGCCCATGCACGACCCGCACCACGAACTCACCACCACCCAGCAGGAGATGATCACCGGCCTGAACAGCGCAGCAAGTTGTCGGATAAGGAGTCCTTACCCGGCCTCCGCCCCGCAGGGGGCGAAGGCATCCGGCGCCGAGGCGGCACCGGGGTCGGCCGGCCCGGGGGAGCCAGCCGAGACGGGGAGCAGCAAGTCGTCGATCACCACACAGCATCCTGCGCCGCGTCGCCGTCTGCGTGACAAGCAGCTGCGCGAGCGCCGCGTCCACCCCCGCTACAACAACGACGAGTTCTCCCTCGTTCAGAACGCCGCTGCCCTGACCGGTATGGCAGTCGGCGGCTACGTCGCCGAGTGCTCGCTCGCCGCCGCCCGCGCCGACGACCCCACCGCTGCCGTCGCCGACTACCGCGCCATGATCCAGGCCCTCATGTCCTCCAACGGACAGCTCGGCAAGATCGGCAGCAATCTCAACCAGCTCGTCGGACATCTCAACAAGGACGGCGCCTGGCCCCACCCCGATGTCGTCCTCCGTCTCCTGGACCGCGTAGAGGCGACCGTCTCCGAAGCGGACGCCGCCATCGCTCAGGTCACTGAGGGGCGGTGAGCGAGTGATACCCAAGATCATCCTCAGCTCGGGCCCGGACGCCACACGCCGCACGATCGGCTACCTCTTCGGCAAGGGCCGCGCCAACGAACACATCGACCCGCACCTCGTGGCCTCCTGGAACAGCTTCGCCCCCGACCCCGGCCGCAGCCCCCGCCGCGACCCGAAGGACGTGGAGAGGCAGCTCGTCGCCCAACTCGACCAGCCCGTGAAGATGCTGGGCGACAAGGCCCCCAAGGACACCGTGTGGCACTGCCCCGTACGCGCCGCACCCGAGGACCCGATCCTCACCGACGCCCAGTGGGCGGACATCGCACGCCGCATCGTGGCCGCCGCCGGCATCGCTCCCGAGGGGGACGAGGAAGCCTGCCGCTGGGTCGCCGTCCGCCACGCCGAGGACCACATCCACATCGCCGCCACCCTCGTACGCCAGGACGGCCGACGCCCCGATCGCGGCTACGACCAGCGCGCCGTCCAGAAGGAGGCCCGCAAGATCGAAGTCGACTACGGGCTCAGGCGGTTGAAGCAGGGCGACGGGACTGGAGCCAAGCGCCCCACCAGCAAGGAGCACTTCAAGGCCAAGCGCCTGGGCCAAGAGGCAGCCACCCGCGACGTGCTCCGTCTGCGGGTTCGCCGAGCCGCAGCCGCCGCAGCCGACGAGTCCGAGTTCTTCGCCCTGCTGGAGGCGACGGGAGTGACCGTACGCCTCAAGCTCGGCCCCTCCGGCGACGCGCTCGGCTGCAACTTCGCTCTGTCCGGCGACACCAACGACAAGGGGGAGCCGGTGTTCTACGCGGGCTCCACCCTCTCCCCCGACCTGTCGCTGCCCAAGATCCGCAAGAGCTTCGCCACCACCAGCTCCGAACCGGCCACAGTCCGGCCGGGCAACCCGTGGCACCAGGCAACCGCCGCGACCGAACGCATCCCTGACCACCTCACCCGCAACAACGACCCCGTCGCCCAAGGCCAACTCGTCGCGCTCGGTGTGACGCTGGATCTGCTGCCGATCAACGCGCCAGTTGCCGTGCGGCACGAACTCGAACGGGCCGCCGCTACCTTCGAGCGCGCCGCCCGCTCCCGCATCGCGGCGGACCTCGACAGCGCCCGCGTGCTGCGCCGCAGTGTCCAGGCCATCTGGCGCGAGAACCCCGCGGACGGCGACGGGTCCGGTTTCGCGATGCTCCTGGATACGGTGCTCACCGCGGTGGCGTATGCCATGCACTGGCACCGCACTCATCAGCACGCTCAGCAGGAAGCAGCAGCCGAGCAGGCCCTCGTCCACCTCCAGATCGCGTACGGGCAGATCGCCGAGCCCGTCCTGGCGGGCCTCGCACAACGCGCCCCCAGCCTCCAGATGAAGCAACGCTTCGCCCGCCACCTCCAGCAGGCGGTCCCCGAGCATGCCGAGCGCATCCTGGACGATCCCGCCTGGGACGCACTCACCACCGTGCTCGCCGAAGCGGAGGCCGCCGGGCACAACGCGGCCAGCGTCTTGGACCAGGCGCTCGGCCAACGCCCCTTGGACGACGCCCACAGCCCCGCCCGCGCCCTGACCTGGCGCATCCGCCGCCTCGGAGAGCGCCATGCCCCCAGCCCTCGGGCCCAGGCAGCCAAGGCCCGCAGCGCCGCACAACGTCACGGTGCCGCGGTCCTCCCGCCGGCCGTCGCCCCGCTTCCGCCACGATCACCGTCGCCCCGGCGCTGACCCAAAGACGAGCGGAATGTAGCGGACGATCCCCGGTTACCGAAACCGGGGATCGTCCGGAGTATTTGGGCCTCAACCCCAACTCCGGAAGGAATCCCTGTATGGCTCAGCCCGAAGTCCGGCCCCGCATCGTCGCCCTCCTATGCGATGCGGATTTCATTTACCGCACAGACACCCGCACCTGGTCTCACCTTGACGGACGGCCGTTCACGCACGCGGAACAGGTCATCGCCTTGCAGGCCACTCGCGCCGAAGCCGACGAAGCCAGGGCACAGCTCATGCGCTACCTGGAGTATCGGCGTACGAAGCGGGAGGCCGGCGATGTATTGACGCACTTCCTGGACCCGTTCTTGGACCAGCTCAGGGAGAAGACCCTCGACAACGCCGCCGAGATCATGGGCAAGGAAGACCGGGCCGAACTCGACCGAATCCTCCGCCTCGTCCGCGAACCAGTTCGTCCGTTCGCTCCGTACACCTTCTGATCAGGCCGATGCGGACAGCTTCGGAGTGAGCAGCTCCAGCGCTTCCTCCCAGCGATAGCGGTCGGCACCGCCTCCGGCCTTCGGCTTGTGGGGCTCGTACGAGCCGATCAGGACGCCCATCTCGCGAAGCACGTCGAGGCTGCGTGCGTACGCGGGGTGGGCGGCCTGCGCCGCGTTCAGGTACGGGCACGCGGCGATCGGGATGCCCATGCCGTACGCCTCGCACAGGATGCCCAGCGCCAAGGTGTCGGAGATCCCTGCCGCCCACTTGTTGATCGTGTTGAAGGTGGCGGGCGCCACCGCGATGGCGTCGGAAGACGGCAGCGGCCGCGGGTCACCGGGCAGCCGCCAGGCCGAACGGATCGGGTAGCCAGTCTGGGCCTCGACCGCCTCGGCGTCTATGAAGCCGAGGCCCTGCGGGGTGGCGACGACGCCGACATCCCAGTTCGCCTCCTGGGCCGCGGTGATCAGCTTGCCGACGTCGCCGGCGATCCCGGAGGCGCACACGACGACGTACAGGAAAGGCTTCTTCTGGGTCGGCTCGGTCTGCTGGTCTGGCTGATCACTCACGCGGGGACTCCCAGTTGGCGACTGAAGCGGTGCAGTTCCGGCAGCGTACGGCGGCGGTCTCGGGCGGCCATGTCAGCGACCAGCTCGCGGACGGCCGGGCGACGGATGTCCTGGGCCGCGCAGCTCTCGGCGATGCGCAGGGCCTGGTAGCCGTCGGCGAGTCGGCCCTGCTGGCTGTAGGCGCGACCTGCCTCGATCCACAGGGCGGCGCGGCGCTCGGGGACGGGGATGTGGCGGCGCATGAGCGGGCGTGCGGTGTCCAGGGCGACGCCCGCGTTGCCGAAGACGACTGCCGCGCTGAGCCCGTGCAAGGCAACGTTGGTCGGGCTGAAGTTGGCCCAGGCGTCTGGGCTGTCGAGCGCCACGTAGCGGGCGACTTCCTTCGCCTCGGTGAGGAAGTCCTGGGTGGCGGAGCGGTCGCCGCCGCTGCTGGCGGCCGTGACCCCGCGCAGGAGCAGCAGGCCGAGTGCGGCCAGGTACCTCGGGGAGCGCTGGTCGTACGAGCCCGTGAGCTGATCAGCGGTGTGGCGGACGAGGGTGACGGCCTGAGCGGTGTGGCTGTCACGGGCCAAGGCGTGGGCGTGCACACGAACGCTGGAGGCGAGGACGACGGGATCGCCGGAGCGTTCGGCCTCGGCCATGGCACGTCCGACCGCGAGCCAGGCGTTGCCCTGGTCACTCTGTTTGAGCAAGAGGCTGGCCGAGGTCTGGTACGTCGTGGCGAGAAGCCCGGACAGGTCGCTCGAGCCCGGATCTTCGCTGATGGCCTGCCTCAGCTGCCCGATCAGGACGGGCAGCGTGCCCTCCAGCTGTGTGTAGTCGCAGGTGCAGAAGAGGCGTCGCACGCCCGCGACTTGATCGCGCAGGTTCTGCAGATCCGGCACCGGTTCGGCGGTCACACGGGCTGCTCCGGGCAGCAGGGACTGGACCAGGTCCTGGTGGGCGGTGTCGGGGACGGTGGGGGCCGCGAGCGCGGCGATGCCGGCGGCGAGAAGGGTACGGCGGCGCATGTCCTCTGTCTCGGGGTCGGAGGGGCTGATGTCCGAAGCGGCGGCGAGGCCGAGGTGATGCGGCGGGATCGCCAGAACCTGGGCGACCTCGCGCAGCACGCGGACGTCTTCGGTACCCCTGCCGCCTTCCAGGCGACTCACCTTGGACTGGTGATAGCCCAGGGCTGAGGCCACGTCCGCCTGTGAGCGTCGCTGTAATACGCGTGCCTGACGGATCACTTCACCGATCCGTCTCGCCTCGCCTTGCGCGTCGGCCATCTGTGCCACGGCTCCTCCTGCCGTCGCCGATCCTGCCTGCTCAACCGAGCGTAATGGACTGGCAGTTCACCGTGATGCAGCTCCTGCATAGGTCATGCAGGACCGGCACACGTTCTGGTTCGAGGGACCCGTGGGGCGGTTGCGTGGAGTGGCCGAACCGATCCAGGAGGCCGCTCATGGAAGCGCACCACATCCGGATTTCCGTCTCCGGTACGCCTGCCGGCGCCGCGTCCGCGCGCCAGCGGATCGCGGAGGAGATACGGGGCTGGAGTGCCGCTCTCGGAGCCGAACTCCTGGAAGCAGCCGAGGTGGTGGCCTCGGAACTGATCACGAATGCGGTACGGCACGCACACGAAGGCCCGATCTCGGCCGACGCCGACCTGAACGACAAGGCGCTACGCATCGCCGTGACCGACACCAGCTCCGACGTCCCCGAAGTCGGCCTGCCGGATGCGGACGCGGAAGACGGACGCGGCCTGTTCCTCGTCGCCGCGCTCGCGGACCGCCACGGGTACGACCCACTGCCGTCCGGAAAGCGCTGCTGGGCCGAGTTCGACTCCAGTACCCCGTCCGGACTTGCCACAACACACCTGCCTCAGCAGAGGAGTTGACTGTTGACAGCCGTACGAATTCCTCCCATCGCCGCAGAAGTGGTCGCCGTGCGTCCGAGCGTCCCGCTCGCCGGAGCCGTGACCGTGGACGGATCGAAGAACGCGGCCCTGCCCCTGATCGCCGCCGCCGCGGCCATGCACCGGCCGGTGCGCCTGAGCAACGTCCCGGCGAACACCGATGTCGAGACGATGCTCACGCTTCTCCAGCTGGCCGGCTGGCACACCGCCCGGCCTGTCAGCGATCCGCACACCACGGTGATCCTGCCGAGTGACAAGCCGCAGCCGGATCCCGTTCCCGAGGTCGCGGCCCGCATCCGGGCCTCGTACTACCTGGTCCCTGCGCTGCTCGGCGCCTACGGACGGGCCCGCTTGCCCTGGCCTGGCGGGTGCGCCATCGGGGAACGCGGGATGGAGCAGCACTTCAAGGTGTACGAGCGCTTCGGTGACCGCACGACCGTCGACGACCACGGCTACCTCGTCGAGGTGGCCACGGTCGGACGCGGGACGGTCTCGATCATGCTGCCCTTCCGGTCCCGCGGAGCGACCATCGCCTCTCTCCTGCGCGCGGTCGTCGCCGGACGGCCGCTGCGTCTGGGGCAACCGAATCTTTCGCCTGAAGTGCTCAGTGTCGTGGAGGCGTTGGAGATCGCCGGGTGGGAGTGCCGGGTCAGCGAAACCGTCCTCGCGCTCCATCCGCCCCGGTCCGCATCCGGCGAGGCCCTCGCGTGGACGGTGCCCGGCGACAAGATCGAGGCAGGCACCCTGGCCTGCGCCGTCGCAGTGAGCGGCGGCAACGCCCACATCCTTGGAGTGCTCAACGACCACATCGCTCCCTTGGTCGCCGCACTGCGCTGGCTCGGCGTACCCGCCGACGTAGAGGACGGCGCCCTCACCATCCAGGCCCAGGACGCCCAGCCCACCGGCCGACCGCTGCGCGCCATCGCCTCCCTCTCCCCCGGCGGCCTGGACGCGGACTTCGAGCCCCCGCTGATGGCCCTGGCCCTCACCCTTCCCGGCACTCACCTGTTCGCCGACGACATCAACCCCGGCCGCCACGGCAACCTGCTGCCCCAGCTCGTGCGCCTCGGCGCCACGATCGACGAGCTGTCACCCACGCAATGCCGCTTCGCCGGGCCCCAGCAGCTCACCGGTGCCGGAGTGGAGGCCACCGACATCCGCACGGGCTCCGCCCTGCTCATCGCGGGCCTCACCGCTCAGGGGGTCACCACCCTCGGCGGCCTCGAACAGCTCCGGCGTGGGCACGCCGACCTGCCCGTCAAGCTGCACGCGCTGGGCGCCGACATCTGCGAGGTGATCCCGTGAGCCGACAGCTCCGGCAGATCGTCGCGACGACCGATGTCCACTCCGCCTTCGACGCAGCGGCCCCGATGCTCGCCTACCTCCACGCCGCCAAGCCCGAGAGCCTGATCGTGGACTGCGGAGACTTCTTCGAGGGCAGCGGCTTCTACCGCCTCGGCAAGGGGCACATCGAGCTCGCCGTCCTCACCACCATGTACGACGTGCTCGCACCAGGGAATCACGGCTGGTCTCACTACTTCGAGCCGCAGCTGCACCGGATGACGGTGTGCGCGAACACGACCGACGCCAGTGGAAGCCCGCTCTTCGACCGCCTCCGCGTCCAGGAAATCGGCTGGCGACGGGTCGGCATCACGGCAGTGATGGCCCCGCAGGCATTCAACGCGATCCCCGCCGACCAGCGTGCCGGCCACCGCGTCATCGATCCCACCCAGGCCCTGCGCGAAGTGATGCTGGAGCACCACCACCGCGTGGACGCCTGGATGGTGCTGTCTCACTCCGGCTTCGAGGAGGACCTGAAGCTGGCCGCCGCCTGCCCGTTCGTCGACGTCATCTTCGCCGGGCACTGCCACAGCGACAGCCTCGGTCCCGTGCCCGTCGGCGACACCCTCGTGGTCAAGGGACGCGAACTCGGCGTCGGGTACGCAGCCGCAGAACCCGTCGGCAGCGGCTGGGCCGCCCGCACCTGCGTCTTCCCCAACGCCACTGCCGTTCCCAGCGAACTCACCGCGCTGCGGGAAGAGATCTCGACCATCCAACAGCAGTTGAGCAGCCCCCTCGGAATGGTGCACGGGGCTTACCGCAACAACCCCCTGAACCGCCGCCGCCTGCTCGAAGAGATCGCCGATCGACTGCATACCGGCCTCGGCGCCGACGCGGTCGTCCTCAACGAGACGGCCCTGCGCACCGTTCAGCTCGGCACCGTCCTCACCCTCGGCGACCTGTTGGCCATCGAGCCGTTCGACAACCAACTCGTGCACGCCTTTCTCCCCGAGGAGCACGACCAGACCCAAGACCAGCTGCTCGGTCACTTGACCCAGCTCGTCGGTCCTCTCGTCGTCGCCCCTGATCCATTGCCGGCGGAGATTCGCACCGTGCTGACCACCGACTACCTGGCCAACACCTTCTTCGGTGGACGAACTCACCAGGCAGGCATGCGACTTGGCCAGGCCGCTCACCACGTCCTGACCTCTCCACTCACCCACTCCCCAGCTCAGCGACCCTGACGAAGGAGCCGAGCAATGATCCTCACCGGACCTGAGATCAAAGCTGCCGTGACCGACGGCCGCTTACGCATCACGCCCTTCGCCCAGGACCAGACCAACCCAAACAGCTACAACGTCCGGCTCGGCCCCACACTGCTGACGTACGCCACAAAGGTCATCGACGCGCACCGCCCCAACCCGACGCGCTCGATCCTGATCGGCGAGGACGGTTACGTGCTCCAGCCCGGCGAGCTGTACCTCGGCCACACCGTCGAGGAGGTCGGCTCGGACGTCTTCGTCCCCTTGCTCTTCGGCCGCTCCTCGGTCGGCCGCCTCGGTCTGTTCGTCGAGATCACGGCGCCGATCGGCGACATCGGGTTCCACGGCCAGTGGACGTTGATGCTCTCGCCCATCCGGCCGCTGCGGGTCTACGCCAGCATGAAGATTGGGCAGGTCATGTTCTTCGTCTCCACCGGTGACGTCGACCTGTACCGCGGCAAGTACCAGGGCGCCGCCGGCCCGCAGCCCTCCGGCTACTGGCGGGACACGGCACGCATCCAGGCGGTCGCCTCATGATCCTCACCGGCCCCGCCATCGCCGCCGCCGTCAGCAGGGGCGAGATCACCATCGCCCCCTTCGACCCCGCACGCCTCTCCCCCAACGCCTACGACTGGCGCCTCGGCGACACCATCCGCGTCTGCACCGGTGACCTCGACGCCGCCTCCCCTACTGCGTTCACCGAACACCCCATCCCAGCATCGGGGTTGATCCTGAAACCCGGAGTGCTCTATCTCGGCGTCACGCTGGAGAAGACGGGCTCGGAAACGTACGCCCAGCTAATCAACGGTGACCGCACCATCGGCGCCCTCGGCATCTGGGTCCACGTCTCCGCTCCACTCGGCCACCAGGGCCACGCGATCCGCTGGACCTTGGAGATCCGCGTCGCCAAACCCGCCCGCGTGTATCCGGGAATGACCTTCGGCAAGCTCGCCTTCCTCACCACCCTCGGCACCCCGGCCAGCTACCAACAGCAGCGCGCCAAGTACGCGGCCACGAACGGCATCGACATCTCCCGCCTGTACGAAGAGATCCCTCAAGGAGCGCTGTGAGTACCGTCGTAGGCCCAGCCGCGGGCCCACTGGCCGCCACCTTCCTCGACCTCCCGGCAGGGAGCCCCGGCGGCAGCGTCGAACTCTTCCTCGACCTCTACACGGGCGATCAACCCCTCATCCCCGCACGGGCCTTCATGCTGGCCCCCGCCACCGGCCCCAGACCTCGACTCCCGGCCGGGCTCGACCTGCTGGCGGTGCCCGGGAAGTGCCTCAACGGTGCCCGCTTCGGCCGTTACGTCGCCGCCCTGCGCCAGGCCCTGGTGACCTCGATCGATCCGGCGGACATCGGCGTACTGCACCTACAACACCTCACGTTCGGCGCCACGCCCGCGCTCATCCGGGCGCTTCCGAAACACCCGAGAATCGTGCTGGTCCACGGCACCGACCTGCTGTTCGCCGAAACCCACCGCGACCAACACCAGGTCCTCCGCGAGACAGCGAGGGCCGCCGACGCCATCGTGGTCCCCACCACCGCGATGGCCGACCACCTGCTCAAACTCACCCCACAGGCCGACCGCCGCAAGATCGTCCACATCCCCTGGGGCATCCCCGACCACCTGCTCACCAGTCCACCGCCCCGGCCGACCCGCGCCTCGCCCAGCCACCTGCGACTGCTGTACGCGGGGCGGCTGACCGCCGAGAAGGGGGTCGAGCAACTGGTCACCGCCCTCGCCCCCGTGCCAGGAGTCGAGCTGAGCATTGCCGCTCCCCGAGCCCAGTTCCACGCGTTGGCCCCACTACTTCAACGGGCTGGGGCTCGGGCCCGGTATCTCGGCTGGCTCCGCCGTCCACAGTTGTGGAAAGCCTTCGCCGAGCACGACGTGCTGGCCCTGCCGTCCACGACGCTCGAAGCGATGGCCCTGGTCGCGCTAGAGGCCCAAGCCTGCGGCCTGCCGGTCCTGTACCAGCCCGTGCCCGGACTCACCGAGGTCCTCGCCGCGTCTGGTGTAGCCACCGACTTCGCCCACTCCGCCGCGCTCGCCCGCGACCTGGATCGGCTGCGCACCGCGCCGGGCCTGCTGCCCGCGCTCCGGCAGGCGGGCTACGCGAACGCCGCCCGCTATCCCCTCTCAGCGACCGCCAAGACCTTGAACAAACTCGGACGCCAACTCGCCTGAGACGAGCAGTAAGTTGCCCACATGAACGCACTCCTGCGATCCACGCAGTCAGAGGGCAGCACATAGGGGGAGAAAGGCGTGAAGAACCGGTTCGCGGGCGGCTGTGGGATGTGCTCCGTGTGGGTGTCGGCGGGCGGCGGATATCTCGTCAAGGGCCTCGACGAAGGCTGGGAGGTCCGTTGCCCGACCTGCCAGCACATCGACGAGCTCGCCGAGACCGACGACTTCGACCCGGACAACATCGCGCTGCCGACAACGCCGCCTCCTGGCAGCGAGACCACCGTCGCCCTACGCGTCCTGGCACTGACCCGTGCCTGCTGGTCGTGCGGCAAGGGCACCGTGTGCCTGATCGGGCTGTACCCGCAGCGGCCTGCCCGCGGCTACGTCGGCCTGTTCACCACGGACAACTCCACCACCATGGCGCTGATTCAGCGCCTGCTCCAGCAGCATGGTCATGGGAGCCTCGCCGCGACCATCAAGAGCCGGTACAGCAGGACGATGCGCAAGAGGCAGCTGTCCAACGGCTGTGCCCACTGCGACGCGCTGCAGGGCAATTTCCCTGTGCATGAGGAGGCTGACCGCCGCGTCGCCTCGGGCGGTGTGAACGGACTGGACACGCTTCTGGTCGCCGCCTGCCCGGTACTGGAATGGCAGGCCGTCATCCATGACAACGGCGGCGGTGTGATGGCCATCTGAGGCCACCGGGCCCGACGAGACCTCCAGCACCGGCAGAGTCGAATCCCCGACAGGTCACTGCGCGGACCGGCCCGTCCACGTCACTACGCTGGCTGACGGGATGCCCACGGCGAACAGGGAGACCATGACGTACCGCACCGATCGCATCGAGCAGCTGTTGGGTGAAGGCGTCCGAGACAAGGTCTACCCAGGCGCTGTGTGGGCCGTTGGCAACGTCGTCGGCAACGGTGCGTCGGGCACGGCAGGTGTCCTCGACCCCGACGAGCCGGATGCTCCGATGCGCCTGGACACCGTCTTCGACGCTGCCAGCCTCACCAAGATCCTCGCCGTCTGGTCCTCGATCGGTGCTCTGTGGGAGGACGGCAAGCTCGACCTCGACGCCCCACTCGAATCCTTCTGGCCCGAGGTCAACGGCCATCCACTCGGAGCGGCGACCACTCGGCACCTCCTGACCCACACCGCCGGCCTCCCGCTGCGGGCCCAGCTCAGGAACCTCTACGGCACCGACGCCCAGGACATCCGCGACGGCGTCCTGCACGAAGCCCTGCACCGCCAGCCCGGCGAGGCCGTCGAGTATACCGATCGAGCGGCCCTGGTCCTCGGCTACCTCGCCGAATACTTGTCGGGCAAGAGCCTCAACTACCTGTCAGTGGAACGGACTTGGCGACCACTAGGCATGCACTCCACCCAATTCGGGCCGCTGCCGACCGAGGTCGCCGCCCGATGCGCGCCGACCGAACTCGACCAGGACACCGACACCCACCTCAAGGGCGTTGCCCATGACTTCTCCGCCCGACTCCTCGGCGGAGCATGCGGGATCGCCGGAGCCTTCACGGTCCTCGACGACCTCGCCGTCTTCCTGCGCTACATGCTCGACACCACGACCGCGCCAGCACGCGCCGGGTTCGGCCCGGCCTGGACAGCAGAGTCACTAACCGTCCAGACCGGAGCCCTGGAACCCGTACGCGGACTGTTCTGGCACCCCGCCCCCGGCACCACCCCCGCCGACGACATCTGGGCCCATTACGGCTTCACCGGCACCGGCATGTGGATCTCGCCTCGTCAACGACGATGGGCGGTACTTCTGACCAACAAGCTCTACTACACCCGCGACCGCCAATCCCTGACGGACATCCGCAATGCCTTCCGTGGACTCGCCTTCAACTGAGGCGAAGGTGCGTGCCCAGCGAGCTCACCTCGCAGAGTGAGCCTTGTCGACAGCCCTCGCCAAATGGGCATCGACCAGGCCGGGTGAGCCAGAGACAACCACCAGGACGTTGCCGGTGCGGATCGCCGTCTGCTTGATGACGCTGCGGTGCCCGCCTGCGGAGAAGGTGAGCAGTTGGCTCCACTGGTCGTCGCCGAGGTCCGGCGCCGTCGACTTCGCGGTGCCCATGTCGACGACAGTGCTGCCGGACGCCACCTGGTAGGAGGGGCAGGAAAGCATCGCGTCGAAGACGTTCCCGATGCCCTTGGACAGCTTCGTCGGCCTGTCGCTGTACAGCTCTTCGCTCACCTCGGAGGTGCTGCTGCCGGAGTAGGTGAAGGACACCTTCGCCTTGCGGGCGAAATCGAGGCCAGAGCCGGTGACCGCGTCGCTGCCGAGCTTCTCCAGCCCAGGGCAGCCGATCAGCGTGACGTCGTCGCTGCGGCGAGCGGGCTCGGGCTTGCGGGTGTAGCCCTCGCCCAAGTCGCTCTCGTTCAGCAGCCGCTGGTTCAGCTGGGCCGAGGACAGTGGTGCCGACGCCGAAGCAGTGTCGCCATCCCGACGTGCGGGCGCGGAGGAGTCGGCGGGTTCCGTGTGGCTGGCGCAGCCGGTCAGAGCGAAGACGGTGAAGGCGGCGCTCAGGCCCAAGGTGATCGTGGTGGAACGGCGCATGCAAACCCCTTGGTGGTGCGAGACGGACGGTCTGACCGGGTCGGCCCTCCAGGCGCCGACGAACGCAGGGCAGGGAGAGGGGTTTCGGGATCTCAGCGGCCGAGGTGCCGCAGACCGTCCTCGAGGGTGGGGTGGAAACGGTCGACCGGGCCGGAGTTGCGGTTGTACCAGGCGGTATCCAAGCGCGGCTCGTTCGTCTCGTGGCCAGCCGGACAACGCAGCCATACCGAGCCGTCACGCATGTTGAAGACGGTCCAGTTCCGGTACGCACCGCAGTGACACGAGTGGACTTCGCCGTCGATGACGAGCGGCAGGTCCCAGCGCATCATGAAGCCCGAGACGTCCTGGCGGGTCGGTGCCCGGAACTCCGGTGGCAGGAAGTCGGGCAGCACCGTGGCGTCGGTCGGCGCGGCCGGGGTCGGCCCAGCGGCCGGGACGGGAGTCTCGGGCCACTCGGCGTGCATGGCCAGCAGCGCCTGGCCGGCACGCTGGGCATCACGGAACTCTCGGTCCGCTCGGTTGCGTCGGAACATGCGGAGGCTCCTTCTGTCACTGATGGGCACGGGAAAGCGGATCTCTCAAAGGAAGTCGGCGTCGAGCAGCGCAAACCACTCCAGGCATCGATCAGCTACGGCGCACTATCCGAAGTCGGCCGCTAGCGCCCTCGGGCAAAGTGCGGCGGGGCACCGGGACCGGCGAAGCGAGCGAGGAGGCGAACGCCGCGACCAGGTCATGGGGAACGCTGGCGCTGAAGCTGGCACACCACAAATACGGAGCGCCGAGGACGGGTTCCGCCCACGCCTGCCAGCCCATCAAGTCGGTGCGCGGATCGCCATCCTGGACGAGCGGCGGCAGCATCTCCAGCGAGATGTTGCAGGAGAAGCCAGGGTCTGTAGCGGTGGAACGAGGCCGATCCACGTCACGGATCCAGCCCCGGGCAGTAAGGGCGTTGAGGACACACTCGTGACCTTCAGGGCCGTCGTAAGACGCAGGACGCGTGCCAAGCGCGACGAGGAAATCGGCGAGCACCTCGCACGGGACGCCGCCGGTGAAGTACGCGTTCCACGCCGTCATCGCCGCGGCGACGTCAGGGCGAGCGCTGAGCTGCCAGGCCACCGGCAAGCCGCCAAGCTCAAACGGGTAGGCCGCAAGAATCCACTCAGCACCGCACAGCCCGTCCGGGCTCACGTACAGCAGGGTGTTGCGGGCCGTCGGCCACATCCGCCAGCCAAGGCCGACCAGGGTCTCACCGATCCGCTCGGCGAGGGCGCCGTCATCACCAGCCAAGTGGCGCGGAGTGACCCAGTACCCCGGGTCGTGTGCGTCGGAGCGGAAGGGGTTGTCGGGGTGGTGCGGGTGCAGGGGCGTCTCCGTAGACTCGGCGGATGGATCTTCTAGCCGGGCGTCGTACGTTGACATGGGTTGCGCCCGTGCACCAGACCTTTCGAGATCTGTCCTGTCTGCCCCAAGCGAACTGCTGTCCTTTGTCATCCAATCGAGGCGTTTGACGGCGAACTCAGTCGTTTCGGCTTTTCTGACAGTGAATCTAGTCGGAGAGGTGATCACGCTGGGGGTGTCGAATGTCGGTATCGACAGGGGTGGAGAGCACAGCCCCGTACGTCGAGGTGTCGTGTCGTGTCGCCGACAAGCGCGGGAGTAAGCAGCGTCGTCCGTTGCTGGACTGCGCGACGGCCAGGTTCGAAGACGCTGTGCCGGTCCGGCCGTTTCGGTGGTCGTGGGGTGGACGCAGTTTCCCCGGGTGGTACTGGGCGGCGACGATGGGGCAGCACGTAGGTTTCGAGTCGTGGTTGGAGCGGGACCGGCTTGTTCTCATGGACTTCGATCCTGCAGTGGTGGGGATGGCGTCCCAGCCGTTCTGGCTGCACTGGCACGACGGGGAACGTGAGCGTCGGCATGCCCCGGACTTCTTCGTGCGTCGGGTGGATGGCTCGGCGGTGGTCGTCGATGTCCGTGCCGACGACTGGATCCCTCCGCGGGATGCCGAAGCGTTCGAATTGACGCGCAGGGCCTGTGCGGAAGTTGGGTGGAGGTTCGAGCGGGTGGGGACGCCGGAGGCAGTGCTACTGGCGAATGTCCGGTGGCTGTCGCGCTACCGGCACCCCCGCTGCCGACGGGAGCCAATCACAGCTCGGCTGTCGGAGGTCTTCTCGCGGCCGGGGCCGCTGATGGCCGGGGCTGATGCGGCTGGCGATCGGCTCGCGACGCTGCCTGTGTTGTTCCACCTCTTGTGGAAGCACGAGTTGTCGGCCGAGCAGATGGACACCGAACTGCTCGGGCCGCGCACGGTCGTGCGCCGGGCTGGCGGGAGTACTGGATGACGAGCCAGGAGCGTCGGGTCCCGCCGACGGCGCGGATCGCGGAGTTCCCTAAGAAGGCTGCTGAACAGGCCAGTTGGTGGGAAGGACACATCCTGGAGGTGCTGCACGGGTTGTCGCCGGATGCTCCCCATGGGGCAGTGCCGCGACCGGAGTTCGACCCTCGGCAACATTGCCTGGCCGAGCGGGAGCGGGCCAAGGCCGCCGAGCTGACAGCGGCGGGCCATCGGATGACGGCCAGCGGCGTCAAGCAGCGGCGCCAGCGTTATCAGCGCGACGGGCTGGTCGGGCTGGCGGATGGCCGGTGGGCCAAGAAGCTGCCGGACTTCGGCCAGATTTCCCCGTTGGTGGTCGAGGCAATGAGGCAGGCGATCGCCGAGACGTCCGATGCCTCCTCGAGGACGGTCCGGTTCACTATCTGGCGGACGAAGGAAATCCTGGAGTCCCGCGAGGATGCCGACGGCATCGAATTGCCTACGGAGCGCACGCTTTATCGGCTGTTCGACAAGTTGGCGGTCGGCACGCACGCGACCGGTTCGGCGAGGACACGCCGCTCGTTGCAGGCGCGTCCGGCCGGCCCGTTCGGGGAGGTCCCGGCTGTCGCGCCGGGCGAGCTGATGCAGATCGACTCCACTCCGCTGGACGTTTTGGTACGGCTGGACGATGGCATCGCGGAGAAGGTCGAGCTGACCGCGCTGGTCGACATCGCGTCCAGGTCGATCACGGCGGCGGTGCTGCGTCCGACGACGAAGGCGGCCGACGCCTCCGCCCTCCTGGCCCGCAGCATCACGCCGGAGACGATGCGGCCGGGGTGGCCACAGGCGCTTCGGATGTCCCGGTCGGTCCTGCCGCACCGGCGGCTGCTGGCCTTGGACGAGCGGTTGGAGCGTGCGGCGGCGAGGCCGGTGATCGTTCCGGAGACGATCGTCTGCGATCACGGCAAGGTGTTCATCTCGCACAACTTCCGTGCCTCCTGCCGCTTCTTGGGCGTCTCGCTGCAGCCGACGCACAAGGCGTCGCCCTTCGAGAAGGGCGTGATCGAGAAGACGCTGGGATCGGTGGCGACGCTGTTCGCGCAGTTCGTCGCGGGGTACACCGGCCGCTCGGTGGAGCGCCGTGGCCGGCATGTGGAAGACGGGCCGTTGTGGTCCTTGCCCGAGCTGCAGGACCTGCTGGACGAATGGATCGTCGGTCTGGCAGAACCGGCCGCACGACGCGCTGCGCGATCCCAGCACGCCGAAGCGAGCGTTCTCGCCGAACGAGAAGTACGCGATGCTGCTGGAGTCGTGCGGCTACGTTCCGGCCCCGTTGAGCGGCCAGGACTATGTCGAGTTGTTGCCGGAGCGGTGGCACGCGATCAACGCCTACGGCATCCGGATCAAGCGCCGCACCTACGACAGCCCGGAGTTGAACCCGCTGCGCCGTCAGCACTCCGGGGTCGAGGAGAAGAAGGGCTTGTGGGAGATCCACTACGACCCCTACGACATCTCCAGGATTTGGGTACGCGACCGCCGCGGTGAGAGAGACCGGTGGATCACCGTCTTCTGGCGGCACCTGCACCGCGTCGGCGTCCCGTTCGGTGAGATGGCCTGGGACCACGCTCGTCGGCAGGTTCCGAACGACAGCGAAATCCAGATCGCGGAAGCGGCAGCCGCCCTGCTCAAGCGCGCCCACGACGGCCCTGCGGGCGAGAAGAGCCCTCCGGTCAAACGATCAAGGAAGGATCGCCGAGTCGCAGCCCGCACCCGAGCGACCGCCCCGAACCGGGAGATCTCTGATCCACCGGCCGAGAGCGAGCCGATGGACGAGGACACGGCGGACTCCGCGCTGGCAGAGGTCATCCCGCTGGGCCTGTTTGACCCGCTGGCCGATCCTTGGAGGCGCACGTGACCATCTCCAAACCGGCGGCCCGACGCATCGTGCTGCAAGAGCCCGACGCCGAGGCCGACCGGCAGCTGAACACGTTGACTGGATGGCGCAGGTTCATCGACGGCCCACCCACTCCCCCGGTCTTGGCGTCGCGCGGTGCTTGGCAGCAGATGAACCCAGTCAAGCGGGATCTCTATGACGAGTCCCGCCTTGACCATCACGCGCGGATGCTCACCGTCGCCACCCCGTTCGTCGAGCGGACGGCGATCTGCGGCCGTCGTCTGGTGCTGCTGAACCGGCACGCGATCAGCGCCCGCCGCGGGCTGATCGTTTCCGGCCCGGCGGGAACCGGAAAGACCATCGCCATCGCGCAGTTGGGGCGCTCCCATGAACTCCTGGACGGGCCCGGCACCCCCATGCCACAGACCGGATTCCGGTCGTCTATGTCACCGTCCCGCCCGCCGCGACCGCCCGGATGATCGCGACCGAGATCGCACGCTTCCTGGGCCTGCCGGTGCGGGCCCGCTCGAACATGACGGACATCATCGAGGCTGTCGTCGGGGTCTGCACCGACACCCGCACCGCTCTGGTGCTGGTCGACGAACTCCACAACATCTCGCTCACCAGCCGCCACGGCGCCGAAGTCGCCGACACCCTCAAGTACTTCTCCGAACGCCTGCCCGCCACCTTCGTCTATGCCGGCATCGACATCGACGAATCCGGGCTGCTGTCCGGGACACGCGGCGCCCAGATCGCCGGCCGCTTCACCCTGATCCCCTCCCGCCCCTTCCCCTACAACAGCGAATGGAAGGGCCTGGTCGCCACCATGGAAGACACCCTGCGGCTGCACGAACACCGCTCCGGCACACTCACCGACCTGGACCGCTTCCTGCACAACCACACCGGCGGCATGATCGGATCTCTCTCCCACGCAATCCGCGGAGCCGCCCTCGACGCCATCCTCACCGGCACCGAGAAGATCACCAAGAAGAGCCTCCAGGCCATTCCGCTCGACCACACCGCCCACACGACGGCGTCGATGGCCACGAAGACCGCTACGTCCCGATGAACAGTGAACTGCCGCCTCGGTTCGCGCCGCTGCCGGTCCGACTCCGCCCCTGCTTCGGAGAATCCACCAACTCCTACATCCGGCGCCTGGCCCGCGCCAACCATCTCCAGCCCAGCTTCCTGCACTGCTATCTCTGCGGCCCACCGCAGTGGTTCGGCAGGCCGCTCCTCGAACACCTCGCCACCACGGCCGGCCACTCGCCCGAAGCACTCGAACGCGCTCTCGCCGACGCCAACTCCCTGGGCGGCACAAACAGACCACGTCGACGCCTCCCCAGGAGGAATCCCTTCGCCGGACGCCAGGACCTGGCCCACCGCATCGCCCAAGAGGCCCTCAAGGGGACGCAGATCCGCACGCTCGCAAAGCGCCACAACCTCCGCTGCTCGGACGTCCGCTTCGCCCTGGAGGTCCCACGCCTGACCACCGCAGAGACGAATCAGGTAACCGACCCCATCACAAGGGAACTCGCCGACCTGGTCGAGGGCATGATCGGCAGGAAGCTCAACGGAAGGCAGATCTGGACAGAACTCATGGACCACCACGACTACTTGGTCACATACGACAGCATCCGCCACTACATCCGTTACACGCGACCCCGAATAGCGTCAGCACGAGCAGACTCGGTGACATCCGCCCCAGTCGATCCAGGTCAACTGGCTGTCCACGGTGTCCATGCTAAGTAGTGCCTGTTGGTACCGAAGACGCTGAGCAGGCCACTGCCGGCCAGGCGGGTACGGGGACTCCGGCCGGTGGACAGTGATCGCCTACTTCCAGTGTCGGGCCAGTATTCAGTCCACTGCAGTGCGAGTGGCCCTGTACTGGCCCGCAGGCGCCAGCTCGGATGGACACCAAGTCCGCTGGCACCATGCGAAAGGCTCTCGATGACCATGCCGCGAACCCGTTCGTTCATGCAGGTCGATGTGTTCTCCGCACAGCCCTACGGCGGCAACCCGGTCGCGGTCGTGCTGGACGGCACGGACCTGACGGATGAGGAGATGCAGCGCCTGGCGCGTTGGACGAACCTGTCCGAGACCACATTCGTACTGCCCCCCACTGCCGCGGAGGCGGACTACCAGCTCCGGATCTATACGCCCGGGGGCGAGCTGCCGTTCGCGGGGCATCCGACCCTCGGTTCTGCGCGGGCCTGGCTGGAGGGTGGCGGAACGCCACAGCACGCCGACCGGATCGTGCAGGAGTGCGCAGCCGGCCTGGTCACCGTGCGCCGTGGGGACGGCTCACTGTCCTTCGCCGCCCCGCGCAAGGTGCGCGAAGGCGCGCTCGACGACGCGTATCTGAACCAGATTGTCGCGGCGTTCGGCATCACTCGGGAGCAGGTGCTGGCCCACCAGTGGGTGGACAACGGGCCTGGCTGGGCGGTGGTCCAGCTGGCCACCGCGCAGGAAGTCCTCGCCCTCGAGCCTGACCTGTCTCTCATCCCGACCGCGATGGTCGGCGCGATCGGGACCCACCCCGAGGGGTCCTCACACCGCTTCGAGATGCGCACCTTCGCCCCTGGGGCGGGCGTTCCCGAGGACCCGGCTTGCGGCAGCATGAATGCCGGCGTCGGGCAGTGGCTCACCGCCACCGGCGGCGCCCCCTCCGCCTACCGGGTCTCGCAGGGCACCCGGCTGGGGCGGGCCGCCAGCATCGAGATCACCGCCGATCCGGACGGCACCGTCTGGGTCAGCGGCGCCACCACGGTGTGCATCCGCGGCACCATCACCGCGTGACAGTCCCACCGCCCGCGCCGGCGCGGCACCCACCGACTCCGGTCATGGGACGACCGTCACCGTGGGTCGCGCGGGCCGCAGACAGCTGGGCTGTCATGCCGCGTCGAGTGTCTTCATGATGACGAAGCTGTTGACCGTGCCGACGCCGGGCAGGGCGGCCAGCTGATTGGCGTGGAAGTCCTCGTAAGCGGGCAGGTCGGCGACCTCCACCTGCAGCAGGTAGTCGAAGTTGCCGGTGATGTGGTGGCAGGCGGTCACCTCCGGCAGCTCCATCACCTGTTCCTCGAAGGCGACCACCGCTGCGCGGGTGTGCCGCATCAGCCGCACCCCTGCGAAGACGCGCAGCCCGCGGCCGACCGCCGCAGGGTCGATCAGCGCCCGGTAGCCGCGGATGACCCCGGTCTCCTCCAGCTGCCGTACGCGCCGCAGGCATGGGGAAGGCGTCAGTCCGACGCGGGCGGCAAGCTCGTTGTTGCTGATACGGCCGTCGCGTTCGAGTACGGCCAGGATCGAGCGGTCCACTTCATCCATGGCAGCAGGATATTGCTTGAGAGACTTGTGTAGCGCAAACAGATGCCGCGCTTGGACGCAAGATACTGCCAAGGTTGCTGGCAACCGGGTCAGGGTGGCGTCACCGGCAGCCATGCTGGTTATGGACATAGCGTCGAATTCCGGAAGGGCAGCCATGCCGGGCAAGAGCACCGTCACCGTTCACACCGACCGTGAGATCCACTCCAGCCGCGCTGTCGCGCCGCCCATCTACCAGACGGCGGCGTTCTCGGCTGAGGACGCGGCCACGTTTGCCGCCGGCGCCGTCGAGCCGCGGGGCGCCGACTTCTATACCCGCTTCGGCAACCCCAACCACGCTCAGGTCGCGGCCGTGGTCGCGGAGCTGGAGGGCACCGAGGCCGCGATGGTCACCGCGTCCGGCATGGCCGCGATCACCACCGCGGTACTCGCTCTGGTGTCCGCCGGTGACCATGTCATCGGGCAGAAGTCCACCTACGGCGGCACCGCGTCGGTCCTGCTCAATCTGCTGCCGCGCCTGGGCGTGTCCACCACGCTGATCGACCAGACGTGCCCCGAGAAGTTCGAGAAGGCCCTCACTCCCAAGACCCGGCTGATCCTGGTGGAGACACCGAGCAACCCGCTGCTGCAGATCACCGATCTGCGCGCCGTCGCCGACCTGGCCCGCGCGCACGGTGTGCTGACCTTGGCGGACAACACCTTCGCCACCCCGCTGAACCAGCGTCCGGCTGACTTCGGCATCGACGTGGTCTGGCACAGTGCGACGAAGTACCTCAACGGCCACTCCGACGTCTCCGCCGGGGTGCTGGCTGGTCCGGCGAAGATCCTGGACCGGATCTGGGACACCAGCCTGCTCACCGGCGCCACCCTCGGCCCCATCGACGCCTGGCTGCTGCTGCGCGGCATACGCACCCTGCCGCTGCGCGTGCCGCGGCACAACGACAACGGCCTCGCCCTCGCCGAGGCACTGAGCAGCCACCCGGCTGTGGAGCGCGTGCACTACCCCGGCCTGGCGGCCCACCCGCAGCACAAGCTGGCCGTCGACCAGATGACGGGATTCGGCGGCGTGCTGAGCGTCGAATTCACCGGCGGATACGAGATGGCCGACGCCTTCCTGTCCCACCTGCGCTATCCGCGCCGCTCGGCCAGCCTGGGCGGTGTCGAGTCCCTCGCCGTGCACCCGGCGTCCATGTGGGCCGGAATGCTCAGCGACGACCAGATCACTGACGCCGTCCCGGCGGGCCTGGTACGGCTGGCGGCCGGCACCGAGGACACCGCCGACCTGGTCGCCGACGCCCTGGCCGCGGCCGACGCCCTGCACCACTGACCGTCCCGACATTGCGGGCCTCCGCCCGGTCGGCGCGGGTGAACGTGAACCACAGAAGCAAAGGAGCCCTGTCATGAAGACCCTGCTCTCTGGCGGCACCGTCGTCAGCATGGACCCGGCCATCGGGGACTTCGAGCGCGGCGACGTACTCATCGAGAACGGAAAGATCACCCATGTGGCCGAGCAGATCGACGCGCCGGACGCCGAGGTGATCGACGCGTCCGACCGGATCGTCATGCCCGGCTTCGTCGACAACCACCGCCACGGCTGGCAGACCGCGTTCCGCGGCGCCGGCTCGGACTGGACGTTTCCCGAGTGGGCGGTGGCCATGCACGGCACCGTCAAGCCGCACTACCAGCCGGAAGACGTGTACCTGGGTACCCTGCTGGGCCGCCTTGAGGCCCTGCATTCCGGCGTGACCACGATGCTGGACTGGTACCACGTCGCAGGGGGCCCGGAGCACGAGGACGCCGCCATCGCTGCACTGCGCGACATCCCCGCGCGGTCCCTCTTCTGCCTGGGCGCCAGCTGGGGCTCCGCCGACTGTGTGGACGACGCGATCCGCCGCGTCCACGCCGACCTGGCCCACGACCAGCTGGTCAGCCTGGTGTGGGGACTGCGCGGCCCGGAGGACACCGGCATGGATGCCTTCGCCGGGGAGCTGAAGCTGGCTGCGGAACTCGGCCTGCGCACCAGTCTGCACACCGGCTCCGACGGCACCCAGCGCCCCATCGCCGACCTGCACGAGCACGGCCTGCTGCGGGACACCACTACGTTCGTGCACGGCAACGGCATCAGCGACGAAGAACTGCGGATGCTCGCCGACGCGGGCAGCTCGCTCTCCATCAGCCCGGACGTCGAATTGAAGATGGGCTTCGGCAACCCGCTGACCGGCCGTGCACTGGCCGCCGGCCTGCGCCCGACGCTCTCCGTCGACGACGTCCCCTCGGTCGGCGGCGACATGTTCTCCACCATGCGTACCGCCTTCGCGGTACAGCGTGGCCTGGACGGCGCCCTGAACTCCCGCGACCTGCTGGCATTCACCACCGTCGACGCCGCCGCCTCATGCGGACTCGACGCCCGCACCGGCAGTCTCACCCCCGGCAAGGACGCAGACATCATCCTGCTGCGCACCGACGACATCACCGTGTTCCCGGTCACCGACCCGGCCGCCACCATCGTCTCCGCCGGGCACCCCGGACTGGTCGACACCGTGCTCGTCGCCGGCCGCGTGGTCAAACGAGACGGAACCCTGCTGGACGTCGACCTGCCCACGCTCAAGACCCGGCTGATCGCGTCCCGCGACCGCATTGCCGCCGCGGCAGGCGTCCCGCTCGACGGCACCTGGCGTCCGCAGCCCGCGCAGTAGTCGCATCCACCCCTCCGCAGCAAGAGATCACCCGCCGCCCTGATCCACTACGACATGAGGAAGGAGCCCGGCTGATGAAACTCGTCACGTTCACCACCGGCGAGCGCGCCGCGCTCGGCACCGTCGACGACGAAGGACACGTACGCGACCTGAGCAGTGTGCTCGGCAACCGCACCCTGCTCGACGTCATCGACGACTGGGAAGACCTGCGACCTGTCATCGACACCGCGGCCGGCCTGCCGACCGTGGTCTCGCCCCGGCTGCTCGCACCGATCCCGCAGCCACGCCGCAACCTGTTCGCGGTCGGCAAGAACTACCGCGACCACGTGGCGGAGTTCGGCCGCTCCGGCTACGACCAGCCAGAACACTCCGGGGCGCTGCCGACCGTACCGGTCGTCTTCTCCAAGCTCCCCTCTACGGTGATCGGACCGTACGAGGACATCGACGCTCACCCCGCGGTCACCTCCGAACTCGACTACGAGGCCGAGCTGGCCGTCATCATCGGCCACGGCGGGCGCGGCATCCACCGCGAACAGGCGATGGATCACGTGTGGGGCTACACGATCATCAACGATGTCACCGCGCGAGACCTGCAGCGGGACCACCAGCAGTGGCTCCTGGGCAAGTCACTCGACACCTTCGCCCCGATGGGCCCCTGGGCGGTCACCGCCGACGAAGTCGGCGATCCCACACGGCTCGTGGTCTCCTCCACCGTGAACGGCGAGCCCCGCCAGAAGGCACCCGTCGCCGATCTCATCTTCGACATCCCGGGCCTCATCAGCACCATCTCCGCGGGAATCACCCTGCACAGCGGCGACATCATCGCCACCGGCACCCCCGCGGGCGTCGGCCTCGGGTTCCACCCGCCGCGCTTCCTCACCCCTGGTGACGTCGTCGAATGCGCGATCACCGCACTGGGCACGCTGCGCAACACCGTCAGCACGCAGCCGAAGGACGGTCCCTGAACCAATCGCGCCGCGGCTTCCTGGCTTTCGCCGGCACAGGACTTGCCGCCTTCGCCGCGGCGATCTCCACAGACAAGCTGCTCGCAGGCACATCCCCCACCGAGCAACCACGCACCCACAAGGACGACTCCATGCGGCACATCTCAAGCGGCCGACACCATGCCACCTTCGAATTCGGCGACCTGACCGTGACCTCACTGCGCGACGGCTACGTCGACATGCCGCCCACACGGCTGCGTGACGCAAGCGGACACACGCTCGATCAGCTGCCCGACACCGTCCCGCTGGTCGACGGGAACCTCCGCCTCTCAGTCAACGCGTTCCACATCACCGACGGGACAGCATCCGTCCTCATCGACACCGGCGCGTCCAACGCCTGGCATTCGACGATGGGATCGCTCTACGACGCACTGGACGAAGCCGGAATCGATCGCGGCGACATCACTGACGTAGCGATCACCCACAACCACGAAGACCACGTCAACGGACTCATCACCCCCGATGGCTCCCCAGCGTTCCCCGACCTCCGACACGTGTGGATCGGCGCAAGCGACGCAGCAGTGTTCACCGGACGGCTCGAACCGGTCGGCGACCGAGTCGCCCCCATCACCGACAAGATCGCGATCAACAACTGGGTAATGGCCGTCCCAACGCCCGGCCACACCCCCGGGCACACCGTCTACGAGGTCAGCAGCAGCGCCAGCCGACTCCTCGTCTGGGGCGACACCGTACACGTACCGTCACTGCAATTCGCCCAGCCAGAGGTCTCCTGGGAACTCGACGGGGCACAGCCCCAGGCACGAAATGCACGGACCGCACTCCTCGAACAACTCACCACCCCCGGGTACTTCGTCGCCGGCGCCCACCTGGACTCACCCGGAGTAGGACGCGTGACACGCAACGGCACCGGCTACGCGCTGGAGTACCTTGCTCCGGCGCACGCCTGAAACGGCAAGCACGCACCTGTGACCGATCCAGCGATTCGCCACCAAGCACAGCGCGGACGAAAGCCGAACCGGAAAACCTCGACACGAGCGGCCTCGTTGACATTCAACATAGTCGGCGCAGGTCAGCGCACGGCACCCGACTAACTTCGTTGTCAAAGGACAACTGCTGTCCGTTGACAGCTGTAGGTTCTCAGATCCCGTGGCATTTTCTCAGTCGTGATGTCATGTGACTGGCCGAACTGACACGTTGAGCATCGCTGGCCACTGCCGTCACTCGTTTGAGGACTCCGTTGCCAGCGGGATACCGCACCGCGGGCAGCCGTTTGCGTGGTCGCCCTGACAGACATAGCCGATGGCGCCATCCACGCACCATTCGGCGGCCTCCTCGGACAGCAGGTCAGGCCCGGCAAGGAGCAGCCGACGAAACTCCGTGGTGTCCGCAATCTCGGCCGGCCGGTTGGTGAACCACTCGTCGAACCAAGGTTTGTCCCGGTGTATGCGCCAGTGCGCATTCTCCCGGTCGTCGACAGCCGTAAGGAACCGATCGACGATCTGCCCCCAACTCGGTCCTCCGAACCAGCCGTTGTCGGTTGCGCAGAAGGATTCGATCAGGGTTCGCAGGCCGAACTCCTTCTCGTGAAGGCAGTACCTTCGCCCCCATGAGATCGCGACCTGTGCCATCCCCGCGAGTTCTACGCGCGGATCAACCTCGTGTGCCGGGTCGTCAGGGTTGTGGCAGGCCAGCCCGAGCTCGAGCACAGATTGCCCGGTCGGTAGAACTCGGGACGGGTTGACGATCGCGAGACCGAGACCGATCCAGTCGACATGGTCGAACGACAGCATCGAGCGCACGAGTCGGGTGGTTGCCGTGTTGATCCGCATCATTGTGCCGTCGTGCAGCGGACTCTTCCCGGCATGCCAGTTCTCGACGGGTGTGTTGCGCCACACGGCGAGCGTGATGCGGGTGGCAGCGAGCCACAGCAGGGCGTCGTCGTCGAGGTGCCCGAACCGCTTGGCGCACTCCTGGGCGCCGTAGGTGATCAACTCTTCCGGTTTCGGCCACCTGTGGCTGTCGGGCCCTTCAGGCGCGTACTCGTAGTCGTCGGCGTACTCGTCGAGGATCGCGCTCAACTCGGCTGCGCTGTAAGCCTCGCTGTACTCGGAGCTGTCCGGCTCCTCGACGGTGTACATGTCGTGGTCCCAGGAGACGTACACGTCGCCCCAGAGCACGACGTCATCGCACTCGCTGGCGTTGTCCGTCACAACCGGCCTGATGGTGATCGGGGCAGTACGCCCGTCGGTTCGCTCGCCGTCCTTCTCGGCGGCCCATGCGGTGATGACCCCGAGCGGCTTCGGAAGGAGAGGACCGACCTCGGTGATGCTGAACGGCTCGTCGTCGTCATCGGTGTGGAACCGGCTGTTGACGAACGCGACCGCCTCGGAGGGCGTGCTGACGATGGACTGGGTACCACTCTGGTTGTCAACCACTCGCCACAACGCGCTGTTCTTCACGATGCTCTCCGATCGCGGTGAGTGCACCCGGGGCGGGTGCGATGCGCCGGATCGCTCGGCACTGACTCCAATTATGGGCTGATCAACCCGTCCGTAGTCCCGCAGGCGCTTGTCGGCGACGACGCTCGGGACGTGCAACGAAGGTGTGTGAGTGGGTGGAACGGATGGTTGCCGATGCTGGTTCGTGACGCCCCGGGCCGCGTTGCAGCCTGCTGGACAGCCTGAGGAAATGACACCGATCTGAGACAGCCGCCTGCCGACACATCGCGAGACTCAAGGGAAATATCCAGGTCACAGGGTCGGCGCCTGACACTGAAGTTGAGAACCTACAACAGCATGGTTAGTCCGCTGCCGGTCTGTGACCTTGGCAGACTAATTTGGTTGGCAAGAAGCTCCCCTGGCTGGCCTAGGTCGTCACCGACCACGGGGAGTTCGGCAGGTTCGCTGCGAACCACTCGTCAGCCAATGCCAACACCCGGTCAATATGCACGGCATCGAAGAACTCGAAGCCCATCACCGGTCTGACGCCCTGATCTGCCAATCCGCTCAGGACGTGCCGCTCGACGTTGAGGGCTGCGCCGATGGGCAGGTCCGTTATGAGCCTTCGGACTTGATCCAGACTGTGCTGGCTGCGGTGCGTGTCTAGCCGCCCTCGGCCGTCACCCGAGGAGATTCCGGGCTTCACCATGGCCTCGCCAGCCACCACGTAGTACACAGTTGGTTCGGGGCGAATGCCCGCTCCCGCGCATCGAACACACAACAACGCGCGCTTCAATCCGTTGTTGATGCTCACCGAGGTCAGGTGCCCGGCAACGCAGCAGAGGCGCACGGCCTGGAGAACCCGGTCTGACATGGCATCCAGGATCATCGCGTTCTCTTCGCGAGCGCGACGTCTGAACTCAACGAGCTTGGGCGTCTGAGAAATGCTCGCACACGTAACGCAAGGGCCTTCCGCGCCGCCGGCGCCTGGGGTGAATCCGTAACCGCCCTTCCGCAGGGGGGTCGGTGAAGCCATTGCGGTGATCGCCGCGTACTCAGGCCAAAGTCGTTTCACTGCGGAAGCGGTGAGGGTGAAGTCACGCCAGGTGTGACCGTATGCAAGCCCGTAGTCTGGCTCGCGCCTAGGGGTTCGTGGATCCATCGCGGTGATGGTGAACTCGTGCCCCTGGAGGCAGCAAACCTTCTTCGTCGGATACCCGTTGGAGGATGCGGCGTCGGCCAGGATTCGGGGTCAGCCTCGATGGCGTAGGCAGCGAACGATGCGCGGGCAGCTTCCTCCCACTGCTTCCGCGCGCAGTGCTCGCACTCCTCTAGCGCCATAGAGAAGGCTGCCAGCTGCGGATTTCCCGGCACTGCCATGTGCTCCATCCCCGCTTCCAGATGGAACACCTGTCCTTCAGGTGCCTGGAGAATCGTGCTGCCGAGCTTGGGATGCAGTGCGGTGATGGGTGTCACCTGAGTCGTATGTCCAGCGTCGCAGGACAGCGTCACGTGGTCCCGGACGCCACTCGGCTCGCTCCGTACCGCCCAGCCCAGTTCGTATGCCCGCGTGGTGAAGAGCGCCATGACGGCCGCCTCGGCGCGAGCATGCAGCCGGGCGGAGCGCATGGCATCCTCTGGCGAGAGCGTGGCGGTCTGTGTGTCGTCACTCATGTAGTCCCCCATCTCAACAGGCGCATCGGCTGAGCGAGCGTCTCGAGGGGGCGAGGGTCGCATGGCGCACTGACAGCGGGCTCAGGTGCTCGCCCGGTTCGTAGACGCTGCCGACACACGGCCCGCGCGGGGGCCCACCCTGGATCGGCAACGGGCTGTGGTCAACCTCCTCGCCGAGGTGAAAGTTCAGTAGGGCGAGAAGGCGAAGCGGCTGATTTCGCGGTCAAACGCCTCGATTCGATGACGAAGGGCACCTGCCTGCGGGGGCGGCGTCGCCACCGTTCCACCAGTTGTCCGCTGTCATCGAAGAGAGGTGTTTGACAGCGACCCTAGTCGCGAAGGGCCCTCGCCACCTTGCAGAGTAGTCATCGCTTCCGGCGGTGGCGAAGGAAGACGGCAGCGAGATCTGGCAGTTCCCTGGTGACGGCGACGATGTCGGTCCGATCAGCGCGGCTCAAGGCGACAAGACAGACGACTGTGGCGCAGATGAGGCCGAGTAGGAGTGCGAGCGGAAGAAGTAGCCACACTTCGATAGGCACGATTGATCTCCACGGTTGGTGGGCCGCAGGATGTCCCCTGCGGATGACGGGCAGGTCCGGGAAGGAATCACCGTGCCTGTGCGGCCGCCCAGCCTTGGGTGGAATCGGTCGTGGCGCGAGCTGCCGCGCGACGTTCTTCGGCTCGGACGGCGAGACGACGGGTCTTGCGACGGACTCGTTCACCGAACGCAGTCGGGTCAGAGGCGCCGGCGTGGGCAGCAGCCTCGGTCCAAGTTGCGCCGTCACCGGCAGCCAAGGCGACTACGACCAGACGTTCCTCCGACGTCAGGTGGTGCACGATTCGTAGGAGGCGGTCATCGTGGATGGCCATGCCGAGGCAGGCGTCGGACAGGTTGGCCCGGTCGGCGACGAGGTCATAGAGGCACAGGCCGTCGCCGAGCGGTGCGTCCAGGAGTAGCAGTCGGGAACGCCGGACCCGGCGGCGCCACAAAGGGACGAGTTGGCGGTGGATCGTGTGCGCCTCGGCGCGCAGCTGGCCAAGGGCCTCTGGTGGCAGACATCCGCGCTCGTCCAGTGGCCTGGTCCAGTCACCCATCAGGGCGGTGGAGACCGCCTCGCACCAGCGTGTACTCCGGTTCACCCCCAGAACGCGGGCAGCGAAGTTCTCTACCTTGTCCTGTCGATTCTGGAGCGCGTCGGCGCGTGCCTCCAGCGCCGCCATCAGATCGGGTACGGGCCCTTCGGTGTCCTTGACCCAGTCCGTGTTGTAGCGGGCGTCCTCGCCAGCACGCAGCCGCACTGTGACGCCTGGGAGGGCGATAGGTGACTCGGGTTCCAGGGCGGCCATGACGGCGTCCACCGCGGGCTCCCGGATGATGTCTCGCTGATGGCGCTGTACGAGACCGCCGTCGTCAGTCTCGTACAGGAAGGCCCCCACAGGGAGGCCCGTCTCCTTGTGGATTCCGCCTGAGGTCGCGCGGACGCGAACTTCGTGGCTCTGGACGTACCACATCGGAGGGATCGGTGGGAGTACCGGCTTGTTGAGGACAGATGCGGACGACGTAGCGGTGGTGGAGAGAACGAGATCAGGCACGGTGGGCTCCTGGGGTCGGTTCAGCAGCTTCACCTCTTCGGTCCCGGCAGATGCCCTGAGCGGCAATAAATCTTGGACGGATTCTGCAGACGGTCGTTGGTCCATCACACGGTAGTTGCGGGCCGAGAGAGTCGCCTGCGACTCAAGGATGTGCTCTCGCTCTCCACGCCGCCGGGCGGAACCGCTGCCTGATTAGATGGCGTCCCGCCGAGTGGTGTAGCCGATCAAGCAGGCGGAATCCCCAGGTCGCAGCCCAAAAGTCCTTCGGCGGCGGCCCTGTTGAGGCTCCCCGAGCCGGGACCGGTGGTGGTCACACGACGGCACGCAGCGGCACGTGTGGGACGGCTCTGAAGCGGAGGCGACAGATCGTGATCGGCTACACCACGACGGGGGACACGACCCCTGATTAGGCGGCGCACGCCGTTCACCCTGCACGACTGGGTTCTGTGTCAACCGCCTTGATTGGTTGGCGAAGGACAACTGCTGGTCTCCGCAGTCCACTTGACGCGTCCGACAGCTACCGAGTCGTAATCCTTGGTTACGGCGTTCCGGTGGCCGCCCGTGACGCGAGCAGAGCGCGTCGATCGATGACCATGCTGCGCCAGCGTTGGCGTACCGTCTGCTGCTCGTCGAGCCACCGTGCGCGGGAGGGGTCGTCGAGCGGGAGATCGGCCATGAAGTGGGCGATGTCGACGTAGTAGGCGTAGTAGCCCTCACGGGTCAACTCACGGAGTCGGCTGATGCTGGAGGCGGCGCCCACCTGGTCGTCGCGGATGGCGTGGTGGAAGGCGCGCGCCAACTCGAGCTTGGCCTGGACGAAGAGCAGACCCGACGTACTGATCTCTGCGGCCAGCACCTGTGCCCGGTCCTCGACTCCCGTGTCCGTGCCGGCGTCGCGCAGGAGCGCTGCGATCCGTACGTCCAGAGTCGCGGCGCGCAGGTCGACTCGGGACAGGAGATGCTCGCCGAGGTCGATCTCATCATCCGTGGTGGGGTCGGTCGTGAAGGCGAGTGTGAAGGCCCGCATAGCCTGTGACATGGCGGCCTCCCCGCTCTTGCCGTGCTCCTCACCCTCCGCGCGGGCCGCCCCGAAAGCCTCCGCAGCCAAGGCCATGTCGCCCTGTACCCATCGCACGTCGCCCACGACGCGATGGTGCCGACCCGCCCAGCCCAATTGCTCGGCGACCTCAAGCACGGTCGGGAAATCACCGGCGAGCCGGGAGAGATGGGCGAGCCCACGGCGAGCGTTCGCCGCGAGACGTCCGCCACCCGCGGCGACCAGCTGCATCCCCTGGCGGGATCCCTCGGTGTGCCCGAGGTCGCGCTGCGCCTTGGCCCGGTAGTAGATGGCCACCTCGTGAAGTTCCGCGGGCAGCAACCCAGTGTCAGCGACTGCGACCAGGCGCTCCACGGTGCGGGCGCGGTTCTCATGCTGCCTGCGGGCGAGCGCGCTGAGCAACTCCACAAGCACGTCAGCGGCTGTGGCCGTGACACCCTCCGCTTCGGGGCTGGCGGCCAGGTCGAGCGGCTCCCATACGGAGTCGCCGATGTACGTCCAGGCGGCCTCGATGAGCCAGCCGAGGTCGAGACGGTAGTCGCGGGCGATGGTTAGTCCCTGGCGCAAGCAGCCTACGAGGAGCAGGCGATCGTGGTCCGAGCCACTGCTCCACTGCTCCCCGAGGGCGATGAGCGCCCGGACGGCGGCCTGCTGCCAGTCGGCCGGAGACCACCGGTCGTCGGTCTGGTCGTCGGCGCCCCGGATCGTCGCGCGGATCAGGGCGTGCAGGTGGAAGGGCCACAGGCCGAACGGCGTCTCCCGTACGAAGGGACGCTCGACGAGCCGCAGCGCCGGCGCCTCTTGGGGCAGACCTGCGGCCCGGGTCGCCAGGGCGACGTCGAAGGAGGAGAAGAGGCTGGCGGAACGCAGGACATGGCGCTCAGGGGCGGTGAGGTCGGAGAGAGTGCGGGCGATCAACGCGGGGAAGTCGTGGTCGAAGTCGGCTGGCTGTGGGGTGTTCCCGCTGCGTCGGATCTCCAGGAACCTCATCACGGAGAGGTCCAGGTACAACGGCAGACCGTGCGAGCGCTGCCCGATCACCCTGCGGATAGCATCGCTGATGAGAGGGCGGCCGTTTACGGAGAGGCGGCGGGCAAGGTAGTCGTCGCAGTCCTCGAAAGAGAAGTCGCCGATCAGCATCTGCCGTTCACGGCTACGGGCAGAGGGCTCGGTGCGCGCCCGGGGAATGTCGTGAACAAGGAGGCCGGGCCAGGCGGAGGGGCCGGTGAAGTCGAGCTGGCCCTGAAGGGCTTCGTCGGCCCACTGCAGGCGGGAGCGTCCGGTAATAACGAAGAAGGCGTTCGGCATCAGCCACACCAGGCGCTGCAGGAGCCGTTCGAAGTCCCGATGGGTACGGTCTCCGATCTCCTCGAAAGCATCCAGCAAGATCACCGGAGTCACCTTCTTCGCGGCGGGTAGCCGGGCAAGCTCCCAAGCGAGCAGGTGCGGGTAGTAGGACAGAGAGTCCAGATCCGGTTCGCTCTCCAGGAGATCGGCCAGGCGCGCGCAGCCGGAGAGCGCCCGCACTGTCTGTCGACGTTCGCGCAGCGCTCCTACGAGGGCCCCGGTCACCTGCCCGATCGCAGAGCCCACCGTGCCGGGCAGCAGCAGGGCTTGGGCGACGTCGGCGAGCGCGGACTGCATCTGCTGCGGCAGCGCCTTCCCGAACCGGGCTGCCAGGCCCCCGCGGTTGAGGAAGTCCTCCAGCGGATCCCCTGGATGCTGGTGCTCCCAGTAGCGGCGCAACGCCAAATCGAAGGCAGGCAGAGGCCGGCCGATCCCGGCCAGCGCGAGGCGCACGCTGAGCACGACCTTCTCGAAGTCGGGATTCGCGGAGCGCGCGAGATCGATCCGTACGGGCAGGATCCGCGCTCCGCCCCAAACGGGGGCGCCCCATTGAGCGGGGCGCTGCCCCGGGTCGACGAGGGACGCCTCGAACTTGCGCGACAGAGTGGACTTCCCGATGCCGCCGATCCCATGGAAGACGACGACGTTGTCCCGAGCGGCCTCCAGGTCATCGGCAGCAAAGGCAGGGCTGTTGACATGCCGTACGTGCTTGGTGAGCGCAGTCACCACGAATCCCCACTGCGCCTGCCGGTTTGTGAACGCCTCCGCGGCCCCGAGCGTGCGGTCGTTCGTACTGAACAGCGCTCGCAGATCCCGACTTGCCACACCAGCCCCCACCGAAGGTCACCAGCTGCCAACTTATGCCCGCCCCAGTCCTGTTGGGGAAGGATCCCTGAAGACGGCCGCGCCCGCACCAGGGCGCACTGCCACCGCATGACGGCTGACTGGGGTGACCATCGCGTCTGGACCAGATGTCGCGCTGTGAAAAGACCGTGACGGCCGTCGACATCTGCTCCTATCGTCAGACCATGACCGTCACCGCAAGGCGGGAGCTGGTGAGCCCCGCGACCCGCAACGCCTTCCGCTCTCTGGCCACGGACCTGACCATTCGGATCGTGGCCGACTTGTGGGAGGACCACGGGTTCGCACCCATTCCTCCGGATGAGCTGAAGTACCAGGACTCGGGCCAGCGACGGACCGAGTTCATGCTCTATGCGGAGGGTGTGGACTGGTCTGATCCGAACCAGGTGCGGCGCGTGCTCCTGGTCTTCGAGGACTTCATCCGCGCCTACCGGACCCCGGACGATCAAGGGACGCCGAAGTGGTTGGACGACATTAGGGTGCGCCTGGAGCGGGACGGCTTCGCGCTCGACGAGGAGGGAAGGATCTCCTGGTCCAACCCGCCGGTGCTCGTCCGTGATCTGAGCACTCTGAGCGACGCCTCGGGCATCACGATCGAGCTAGAGCGCATTCGGAGGGACCTGACCACGGATCCTCACGGGGCCATCGGCGCGGCAAAGCAGCTCATTGAGGCGACCGCGAAGACCGCCCTTGGCGAGCTGAACATCGAGGTCGACAAGAACGCAGCGCTCCCCGCGCTCATCAGCACGGTCCAGAAGGCGCTGAAGCTCGACGCCGGCTCGGCACCCGACGGACCTGATGGCAGCAAAGCCGTAAAGAAGATCCTTTCGGGGTCGGTGAACATCGCGGTCGGAGTCGCCGAGCTACGCAACCAGGGTTTCGGCAGCGGTCACGGTCAGGCAAGCGCGCCGTCGGGCCTTGGAGTGCGACATGCCCGCCTGACAGTCAACGCTGCCGTCACCTGGTGCGAGTTGATTCTCGACACTCTGGCGGACCCCACCGCACCGTGGCGCAAGACCCAGGTCTAATCGCTCCGACCAACGCACACAGGACCCTGCAGCGGATCGCGCGAACTTGCTTCCGCAATGCGCCTTGCAGTTGCGGCTCGGATGCGACGTCCCAGGCGTACGTCCGGCGCTGGGAGAATTCTGGGAGATGATCTTCCCCCGGAGACCAGCCGAGACCTCGCCGCACCATCTCAGACCGATGCCCTGACCTGCACTTTTACAAGATCCGCAGGTGTCGATCTTGCCCGAACCTCATTCGGGACGAAGAGGTCGTGGGTTCAAATCCCGCCACCCCGACAGAGAAGTACCAGGTCAGGGGCCTGATCCGCTTAGCGGGTCGGCCCCTGAGTGGTTCTCTGGGGCATCTTGGGAGCCGTTTGGGAGCCGCGTTCGAGATCCGCTCCCAAACGGCTCCCGATCTTCGAGGGCATCGGCACCGCAGCTCGTCTCAGAAACGACGGCGCATGGGGAGGCGACCCGCGCGACGACCGGCGATCTGATCTCGATTCGTACGGTCCGGCCCGCTCGGGCTAGTGCAGTTTCCTACCTGAAGGTCGCGCCAGCCCTGCGCATGCACCTCAGCGAGCGAAACAGCTGAATCATCCCGACACGCCACACTAAAATCCGGCAAAGCGACTCCATAACCCCCGGGGACACTTCAGACACCGGTGCATACGGCGTCGACTAGAACCACGACCGCCTGTGGAGAAAGTCCCCGATGACGATGACTACGCCCACGTCACATGACCGATGTGACTGCGTTGGTCGGCCGAAAGTGGCTCTTGGGTGCGACTGCGGTGTAGAGGACATCCTCCATGACCACCTACACAGGTCCCGTTATCTACGGCACCTGACGCTCACACTTTCGGACTCCGCTGGATCGGCTCCGGCCGCTCCCGTCCCGCGCGTGATAGTCCAGTTCTGGGACAACCCTGCACGGATCCCCACGGACGTGCTGGAGTGCATGGCGAGTTGGGCCGCGTTAGAAAGGCAGGGCTTTCGCCGAGAGGTATACGGAGACGAGTCCGCACGCTTGTTCATCGGAGCTGCATACGATGCTGCGCATGTGGCAGCCTTCGATGCCTGCCCGCACCCGGCGATGCGCAGCGACTACTTCCGGTTGTGCTACCTGGCCATCAATGGTGGTTTCTACATCGATGCGGATGACGCGTACCAAGGCGCCGACTGGAAGCCGCTCTTCCGGGACTCCCGGCTCCGGCTCCAGGCGCTGTGCTACGACACTGTGGCCGACTCCATGGTGGACCCGCCTCAATCGATGACAGACGACAGCGATGCAGACACGAGGATCCATTACGTCAATAACACACCGATCATCGCGCCAGCAGGTCATCCGGTCGTCCTCGCAGCGCTCAAGGCGAGCACAGTGGCGGTCCTCGGTCACCCGGGCGGGCCGGTCGATATCCAGTCGATGACGGGACCCGGCAACCTCACGATGGCGCTTGCGCGCTACGCCCTTTCGCGAGAACGGCTCGGCCAGCCGATCGACGTCGAGGTCCTCTGTAAATGGAACACCATCGCTGTGAGCCAGTGGCCGCTCAGCTACCGCAACGATGAGCGGAACTGGCGCCTATGGCGCCAGGACGGGTGACGAGCCAACGACTCCCGCCCACCCCTTCCTTCCACGAACGACAGCCGAGACCCCTGCCACGATGAACATCGCGTCCCTAACCAGCCTACGTCCCACGTTGCGCTCCCACGGCCTCTACCTGACCAGGCGATTCTTCGTTCGGCGGCGTTCCACCGCGTTCTCGTCGAGCGGTGACAACACGGCGATCCAACGCATCTACGTCATCAACCTCGACCGCGCCCAAGAGCGTTGGAGCAGGCTTAACCGTGATCTCAGCTGGCTCAGGGACATGGAGGGCCGCCCGCTTGACAGCATCACGAGACGATTCTCAGCGATCGATGCCCGCTATCTCCAAGGCCAGCCCTCAGCCGACCTCCTCAAGTCGACGTACACGTTGGCGGAGCAGCTCCTCGTCGATCCGCATCCCAAACTCGATGTCGACGACGCCACCCGCGCAACCCGGATTTCCATGACGCCGCAAGAGATCGCAGTGGCGCTCTCACACATCGAGGTGTGGAAGCTGATCGCCGCCGGCAACGTGCCTTACACCCTCGTGCTCGAGGACGACGCGTACGTCACGCGGACATGCATGTCCGTGCTGAGGTGTGTGTGGGACGAATTGCGATCAGGCGCAGGCGTCGATGATGCCGTCGACCTCCTCTATCTCTCATATCAAGAGACCGGTGTGGACGAGGTGCGGACCCACACCAAGTCGGCGCTCCGACAGCCCACCAGAGGGCTATGGCAGCTCTCCGGCTACGTACTCTCCCGTGCGGGAGCAGAGAAGCTCCTCAGTCTGCTACCAGCCCATGGGCCGATCGATCTGTGGATCAACCTGCAGTTCAGCCATCTCTCGGTACGAATGACAGACCGGCCCGTCATCGAGCAACGCCCTGGGATTACCTCAAGCAACTCCTACTCTGTCCTGCCGATCCTGGCGAAGGTGGGTGCGATTCAACGTGATGCTCCTCGGCTTGCCCGCCGCCAGCCCACGAGCGGACCGATCGTAGTGGTCGGCGCACCCGGAACAGGACTGTCCACGGTGGCCAAGGCGCTGTCGGTCCTAGGGTTCCGCTGCATCAGCGACCTCACCGACCTGCCCCCAAACGAGCTCGGTGCACTCCTTCGCGGTGGCCGACACCGGGTGTTCGATGCCTACGTGAATATCGGGTCGCTGGGGCCGGACGAAATCCAGCGCATTGCGGCCAAGTCTCCGATGCGCCTCATCACTACGACAGGGCAAACGAGCGTGACGGTGCCCTTCGAGTTCCGGGATACGACGGGCGAGGGTCTCATGGTTCCGCGGCATCGCCGTCTCATGCTTCCGGTCGACGATCCAGACCCATGGGAACGGCTCGCTCGGTTCCTCGGGTGCGACTACCCAACCCACCCCTGGCCCCGCCAGCCGGATTTGGGGCAGCGGCGCATCGCGGTCGGAACTCACCCGAGCGTGGACGTGACGCTTTCCGGGCGGCGCTTGACCTGGGATAAATCCCCCTGGGTTATTGAGCGCACAGGGTGGTCGGGCATCGCGCTCGAGTCTTCCCTCCCTCAAGTGGACGGCAGTGAGGTTGGGAATGGGGGCGCTACAGATGGCGACGAAAAGCCCCTGGCGTGGCGTGCGGACACGCCGCTGGATGGCGGCGACTGGTACCTCCGAGACGACACCTTCCCAAGCAACAGAGCCCTCTTTCGACCCGGTAATGTCACGCAGCAGCACGGCAGTACTGCATCGCTCACGCTCCGCCGAGAAGCGAGCAAGGTCCGCGATCTCACTGGTGCCGCCGTGGCCAGTGGCCGCTCCTTCACGTACGGCACTTTTGGGACTGACCTCCGCGTTCCGTCTGGCTCGGGCCTAGTCACAGGTCTGTTCCTCCATCGCAACGGCCCTCGTCAGGAGATCGACATCGAGTTCCTCGGCCGGGATACCACCCGCATGCTCGTGAACGTCTTCTACAACCCAGGGGCCACGGACACGAAGCTGGAGTACGGGTATCGGGGCACACCCGTCCTCATCGACCTCGGCTTCGACGCCTCCAAGGCGTTCCACCACTACGAGATCGAGTGGCGTCCGGAATGCATTCGCTGGCATGTCGACGGGATCACCGTGCATGAACGTCTGCTGTGGGGGCCAACACCCATCCCGAACCAACCGATGGAGTTCAACGTGAACCTCTGGAGCAGCGAGTCAGCCGAGTTCGCGGGCCCTCTCGATGAGCGCGCATTGCCTGCAGTGCTTGAGGTTGCGTCGCTGGAAGTCCACGGCTAACGGGGCACAACGGAATGGATCTCCGGGCCCGCTCCTCAGCAGTCCCAATGAAATGAACCGAGGCGCCCGCCCATGTAGCCCCAACACGACGTCTGGCCGCACCAGACGGACACGGCAACGTATCCCACTTCCTCGAGACCGTTCAGCGCAGTGCCGCACGCCCCTGTAGAAGCGCGTCAAGGACCTTCACCGGAGAGCCGGAGCTCATTGCCAGTCGGGCGTCGAGCGCTGACTCCCACTGCTCGGTCAGACCACGTACCAAGCGCTTGCGCATGCCGGGGGTGACATGGGCGTAGCGCGCCGAGACGGAGCCGTCGATGTGACCCATGCGCTGGTCCATGAGGACCTTCTCGGTGCCAAGGTCTTCCATCACGGTTCGGTGGGTGTGGCGGAGGCCGTGGGGTGTGAGGCCCTTGGCGATCGGGAGCCAGCAGGCGTCGGCCCGGCCGCTGGCACCGCGTCCTCGCGCCGGGACGCCGGGCCACGGCTCGCCGAGCAGAGGCACGGGGCGAGCCTCCTGCGGTGCCTTCTTCGGGTACCAGCCGGAGACCGCCGGAGTGAACAGCCAAGTGGCGAAGCCGTTTCGGCGCCAGTGGGCTGCGTGCTGCGGCACCGCGCCGCCGCGCACGAACCCCAGGTCTGCGATGGCCTGTTCCACCCTGACCCGCTTGGCTTCGGTGACGCGGTCGGGGTGGTTGAGGACGTTGGACACCGTGCCGGTGGAGACTTCGGCTCGGCGTGCGACGTCGACGAGCTTTGCGCCGTGGTGGCCGCCCGTGCGGGCCGCGCCCTGGCCCCGGAAGACGTAGGTCTTGCCGTGACACGCGCAGGGTTTCGGCTTCGTGCGGGCGACGTGGTTGGCGACCAGGGCCGACACCCAGTCCATCACGTCGATGGTGCGGTAGCTGTCGTCCTTGGGTGGGCAGCGAACCAGCTCGCCGGTGTCGAGTTCGTACAGCTGCCATTCGACGCGGACGGCCCCGGGGCGGGCGAACTCCGTCTCCAGGCCGACGATTTCGCCCCAGCGCATGCCGGTGTAGCCCTTGAGGACGACGGCGACGAACTCGTCGTCGCGGCCGGAGAGCAGGGCGGCTCGTTCCGCGGTCAGCAGGATGCCGAGCGGGTCGGTGACGACCTTCTCCGGGCCGCGGTCGCGGGAGCGTCCGGCGCGCTTGCCGCGTCCGCGCCGTCTGGCGGCCGGGTTCGAGGTGATCAGACCCTCATCGATCGCGTCCTCGAAGATCAGGTGGAGCGTCGAGCGCCAGGTCTTGACGCTGGAAGCCGCGTAGGCGGCCTTCTCCTTCTTCTCCCACAGGTCGACGTCCGTGCGCAGGATGCCGGCGAGCGCCTTGTCCTCGAAGTCAGGGAGGAGGTGCTCCTCGATGTGACGCTTGTAGTTCTGCATGGTCGAGGCGGCCAGGTCCTGGGCCTCGTACCAGCGGTTCGCGTACTCGCCGAAGGTCTCCTGGCCGAGTGCCGGGTCGCGCCAGTCGCCGCGCCGGTACTTGTTCTCGGCCTCGCTCGCGGCACGCTGGGCCTCGCCCTTGGTGGCGAACCGGATCGCCTTGCCGTTGTCGTCGACCACCGTGAGGTGCTTGCCGGGCGCGGTCTTGTACCGGCCGCGCCAGTAGTTTCCGCGCTTCTCCGCGAAACCCAACTTCCGTCTTCCTCCCCTGCTCTCGGCTTGTGACTGGGCGCGGGCGCGCTACGCGACGGTCTCGTACTGGCTACGGCGCGGCGGTCGAGCCCGCAGACGCCCTGGCGTCGGGGCAGTAGTCGGCTCAGGAGGCCGGGCGGCACGAATTCGTGCCGCCGGAGGGCTTGTCGCTGCCCGACTCGCCGGCGCGCTGCTGACGGATCGCTTCGGGCGCTCTTCGTGGAGGCGGACGATCTCGGCGAGGTGCGCGGCGGTGAAGCGGTAGGCGCGGCCGACGCGGGCGTGCGGGATGAGTCCGCGTCGGGCCCGGTCCTTGACCCACCAGGCGGAGCAGCCGAGGGCTTCGGCGATTGCTTCGGGGCGGTAGAGACGAGGCAAGGGGGCTCCGCCCTCGGTGCCGGGAAGGCGTCGTACGAGGGCAGGGGGTATGTCGGAGTGGTGCAAGAAGGGCGGGTCCTTACTGGGTGGGGGCGTGCTCGGTCAGCGGTGCTGAGCGCTCCTCGTCACGTGGCGGTCGGCCCCTGCAGCAGCACGAGAGGCGAGACCAGGAGGGCTTCGGCGATCGCCACAAGGTCGTCGGCATCGCATCGGCGTTGGGCGCGTTCGATGCGGGACAGCATGGTGTTGGACATCGGATGGCCGAAAGCGGTCACGCGGTCGGCCAACTGGCGTTGTGACAGGCCGCGTTCGGTTCGGAGCATTTCGATGGTGCGGGCCGCCTGCATTCCTGCGGGTCCGACTTCCAGTGGGCGTGGGGGCATTGCTCCAATTGAAAGGCCCATTCGCCGGTTTGGGTAACCGGCGATCGTGGTCTATGTTGCGCTCGCGTCGTTCGCCGAGATGCGGTTCCAGGGAGTCGGGAAGATGCACGGAAGAGCGCGCCGATCACGGGTCTGACGTGCGGTGTTGTGTTGTAGCTTCCTCGCTTGCGGCTCGTCAACGGCTTGCCGATGTGATGCTTCTGGCTCGGCGGTCCGGGCAACTATTTGGTCAACGGCCAATCGTGCCTTACGGTTTTCCTCCCGCCCGCCACCGAGCCCCATTTCTCGCAGCCCTTCTGCCGTGAGAGATTGCGCCGGATAGGGCTGGACTTGCGCGACTGGGGTGTGGCTATGTTGACGACACCCCGGAAACGCAATCGCTTCCCGGCGCGCGTCCGCGCCAACACCCCCTCGAATCCCGCCCCGACCGACGGTGAGCCGTGATGTCCACGCACAGGCCACCGAGTGAGGACCGCCCCGCTCTTGGCACGAATCCGCACCATCAAGCCCGAAGCCTTCGTCTCCGAGTCCCTGGCCGTCGTCTCCCTGACCGCCGAGCGCACCTTCCTCGGTCTACTCACCCAGGCCGACGACCAGGGCCGCCACCGCGACCACGCCGCGATCATCGCCGGGCAGTTGTGGGTGCTGCGCCCGGAGCACACCTCGTCCGATGTCGAGACGGACCTCGCCCAGCTCGCCGACGCGGGACTGATCTGCCGCTACAAGGGGCCGGATCACAAGCGGTACCTGCACGTCGTGACCTGGCACCAGCATCAGAAGATCAACCGGCCGAGCAAGAGCCGCCTCCCGAGCTGCCTGATTCACGACGCTTCGGTCGCGTCGGCTCCTGCCGTGGGCGCCGGTGTCACGGAGTACTCGCTGCCGCCTCACGCAGTCCTCACTGAGGGCTCCGGCGAGGTACGTGAGTCCGCGCTGAATCCGGGGCTTGAGAGCGAAGTCGCAGGTCAAGAGGGCTTCACGGAGTCCTCCGCGAGGGATCAGGGAGCGCTCGGTGAGGCAGCAGTGACGTCTCACGGTCCGGATCTAGGACCTAGGACCGTGGATCTAGGAGATATCCCTTCGGGGGGCGCAAGCGCCCACGCGCCCGACACCGTCTCGGCCAAGCAGCTCCTCGGCGAGTACATCGCCGCGTGCAACCACCGCCCGCCAGATGCCTTCCTGAACCATCTCGGCAAACAGGTGCGCAAGCTGCTCGACGAGGGCATCGCTCCCGCCCATCTCCGGGCCGCCCTCGAACGCCATCGGGTCAAGGGCCTGTCCCCGGGCGTCCTGCCCAGCCTGGTCCACGAGGTCATGAACGCCGCATCCTCTGCCCCGCCCGCCGCCCACCGGGCGTGGACGAACCCCACCGACGTCGTCGCCGCCTACGGAGATGAGCTCTGACCGCCACCCTCACCCGCGCACCCCAGCCCGTCGGCGCGATCACCGACCGGCTCAACACGATCCTCGCCAACCGCGGCATCGACCCCACCACCGCTGCCGCACACGCGCCGGCGCCCGAGACGGTCACCGCCCTGGAACTCGCCGACGCCTGCATCCCCGCCCGCTACCGCCGTGCCCTGGCCGACCACCCCCAGATCACCGCTTGGGCCGACCAGATCGCCCGCGCCGGACGCCCCGGCCCGACCGGACCCGGCATCGCCGAGGGACCGTCGCTGCTGATCGCCGGCCCCACCGGCACCGGCAAGACCCACCAGGCATACGGCGCCGTCCGCGCCCTCCTCACCCGAGGCGTCCGCCTGCGCTGGGAGGCCATCACCTCCGCCGACCTCCACGCGCGGCTCCGCCCCCGCGCCGGCCACGACGGCGAACGGGAACTGCAGACACTGGCCCGCTGCCCCCTGCTGCTCCTGGATGACCTCGGCGCAGCCAAGACCAGCGAATGGACCGAGGAGCTCACCTATCGGCTCATCAACCACCGGTACGAGCACATGCTCCCCACCCTCATCACCACCAACCTCCCCACCGCCGAGTTCCGCACCGCCCTCGGCGACCGCGTCGCCTCTCGCCTCGCCGAGATGACCGAGCGGGTCATCCTCACCGGCCCCGACCGCCGCCGCACCGCGCCCACCGCCTGAACGGCGCGCGCTCCCTCCTCACCACCCCGCCCGTCCGCGCTTCCGCATGCCCTCGAACGCGCGGACCCCTTGGAGAGCCTCTGCATGACACCTGGCACCACCACACTCATCAACGCCAACGACCTCGGCATGCCCGCCTTGCCGCACTGGCTCCCAGCGCCTGCAGCCATGGCCGCCCTGTTCGTCGTCGCGCTGTCCGCCGCATGGTCCCTGCAGCGGTACCTACGGAAGCGGAGCGCTGGACAGCGCCGTAGCACCGCCGCGATCCCGGTCGCCGCCATCGCCGCGATCGGCTGCACCGCCTACAGCGCGGACACAAGCTGGCGCTTCGCCGCCGACTACCTCGACATGGGCAGCACCATCGAGCGCGCCGCGATGTTTGCCGCCGCCGAGCTGGCTCTGTTCGCCACCGCGCTGATGGCCAGGACGAACCTCAACGGCCCCAAGCAGGCGCCCGGGGTGCCCGGCACTCTCACCTGGGTGATCACCGGCGTGCAGATCGTGCCCGCCTACGCCGAGTCAGGGCTGGTCGGCGGAACCGTGCGGGCCTTCGTCGGCCCGGTCCTGGCGGCCGTGCTGTGGCACCTGGCCATGGGCATCGAACTGCGCAACCACAGCCCGCAAGCCGACTCCCGCAGCCTCACCGCCGTCATCGCCCGACAGGCACGCGAACGGCTGCTGGCCCGCCTGGGAATCGCCGACCGGAATGCGGACGCCGCCCGGATCATCCGCGAGCGCGCCCTCGACCAGGCCGTCACCCTGATCCTCCGGGCAGAGACCATGACACCCGACAAGCGCACCAAGTGGCGAGGCCGGCGCCTCACCCGCCGCCTGCACCAAGCCCTGGAGCAAGCCGACGTCGACCGCGACGAACGCCAGGACGAGCTGCTGCTGCGCAAGCTCGCCACCCGCCAACAGGTCACTGCCCTGGCCTCCAAGCCATTCCCCCCGCGCTGGCCCGACACCGCCGCGCGTACGAGGGGCGACTCCGCGACGGCCCACCCGCGGGCCACGGCAAGAGAGCGGGCAGGAATTTCGGGCCGCCCGCCCTCCAAGGTCGCGGGCGATGACTCCGCCGACCGGGCAGCCCGTCCCCAGCTCGAAAACCGCCCGCGACAGCCCGTCCACACCACCGTCGGCCCGGAACGAGAACCGGGTGATGAACTGCCGGGCAGCGACCAAAGCCCAGCCTGGCGGGCGGAGTCGAAGCGCCCGGGCTCCAAACCGCGCGCGACACGGGACCTCCTCCACAAGTACGCCCGTGACCTCTACCGCGAGCACGGACGTCTCTCCCGTGACCTGCTGGAGGAAGCCGTACGCAAGGACGGCTACAGCGTGGCCAGCGACACCGCCGGCGAGGTGGTCCGCACCGTCAAGGCCGAGCTGCCGACGGCGCCCGTCGGCCACCCGCACTGAGACCACCCCCAACGCCCAAGGAAAACCACTCAATGCACGACTCGCACAACGAACTCCCCACTCCCCAGGAAGAGATGATCACCGGCCTCGACAGCGCAGCAAGCAATGGCGATGGACCGTCCATAGGCCGGTCCATCGCGGACCCCTCCGCCCCGGGGGTGGCGGAGGAGCAGCTCCGGCACGAGGGCGTGCCGGAACAGGAGCGAGTGGTCGCCGGCGAGCAGCCGCGCGATCACTCCGTTGGGGCCACGCAGCGTGCGCCGTACCGCCGCGCGAACCTCGATGCGCAGCGCTCCGAGCACGTCACCGCGCGCTTCGCGCCGCACGAGAAGCACGACATCCAGTCGTCGGCGAAGACCGCTCACGTGACCATGGCCCGCTACATTGCCGACGCCACCATGGCCCGCGTCCGCGGTGAAATCACCGTTGCTGCGGAGCGCACGGTCTACGACGATGCGGTCGACGAGCTCGCCGCTATGCGGGCGCAGATCGCCCGGATCGGCAACAATGTCAACCAGATCGCCCGCCGCCTCAATGCGGACGGCGATCCACACCCTGTGGACGCCGCGATCCTCCACCGGGCGGACCGCTTGCTCACCACCGCCCATGACACGGTCCGGGCGATCGACGACGCCGCCTTCCGGGCAGCCGGGCAGAAGTGGGCGGTCTGAGGTGATCGCGAACATCGTCAAGCCGGGCAACCACACCTACGGCGTGCTGGCCTACCTCTTCGACAAAGGCCGCGCCAACGAACACACCGACCAGCACATCGTCGCCTCCTGGGACGACTTCGTCCCCGACCCCGGCCCCTGGGACAGCCCTGGCCACAAGCAAAGGCTCGGCCAGCTCACCCAGGCCCTGGATCTGCGTGTCAAGCAAGCTGGCGACAAGGCACCTGAGGGACACGTGTGGCACTGCTCGATCCGCGCCGCGCCCGAGGACCGCATCCTCACCGACGCCGAGTGGGCCACCATCGCCCGGCGCATAGTGCACGCGACCGGCATCGCACCCGATGGCGATCCGGACGGCTGCCGCTGGGTTGCTGTGCGTCACGCGGAGGACCACATCCACATCGTCGCCACCAAGGTGCGCGGTGATCTGCGCCCGCCGCGGAACTGGAACGACTACCACCACGCCATGAACGAACTCACAGCCGTCGAGGAGGACTTCGGCCTCACCCGGGTTGCACGCGGCCCTGAAGCTGCTGCCGGCAGCTCGGCGGCGAAGCGCTCCACCCGGGCCGAGGAGGAGAAGGCCAAGCGCCTGGGCCACGACAAGATCGCGCGTGAGCGGCTGCGGCACACCGTGCGTACCGCGCTGTCCCACGCGAAGGATTTGGATGAGTTCTTCAACCTGCTCGCCGATGCCGGCCTTCAGGTCGAGACCCGCACACTGCCCTCAGGTGACCTTCAGGGCTACAAGGTAGCCCTGCCCGACGCCGGCACGCCCATGTGGTTCTCCGGCTCCAACCTCGCCACCGACCTGTCCCTCCCCCAGATCCAACAGCGCTTGGCCGCCACCGAGGCACAGCCCACCGCAACCCCGTCAGCCCGCCAGTACCGCTCCAACTCGTGGCACGTGGCCACCGCTGCCGCCGAACGCATCCCCCACCACCTCGCCCACGCCAATGACCAGGCCGTCCAAGCCCACCTGACCGTCTTCGGCGAAGTCCTCTACGCGCTCCCTGCCCATGCTCCTGTCCGACTCCAGGCCGAACTCCAACGTGCGGCTGCCGCCTTCGAACACGCCGCCCACACCCGCGCCCGCGCCGACCACCAGCACGCCCGCGCACTGCGGGGCGCGCTGAAGGCCATGCGCTACCAGCCCGCGGACCACACCGGGCTGACCATGCTCTTGGACGCCGCCATCCTCGTCGTCCTTGCAGTCCAGCGCCACAGCGCACTGCACCACCACGACCGGCAGGTGGCCGCCGCCCGTCAGACGCTCACCCACCTGCAAGCCGCCTACGACCAGATAGCCCCCACCAGCCTCGCCGCACTCGCCAGGCGCCATCCCTCCGACAACACGGTGCACCGGTACGCCCGCACCCTGTACGAGGTCCTGCCCCGCCACACCGAACAGATCCTCACCGAAAACGCCTGGCCCGCCCTAACCGCCACCCTCGCTGCCGCCGAAGCCGCTGGCCACAACCCGGCCACCGTCCTCCAACAGGCAGCCCAGCAGCGGCCCTTGGACGACGCCAAGTCAGCATCCGAAGTCCTCGTCTGGCGCATCCAGCGCCTCGGCGACCGGCACGCACCCGGCCCCGGCGCACGAACCGCGCAGGCCCGCCGCCTTCGCACTCAGACCGCCACACTGACCGATTCCGGGCTCCCGGCCGCGTACACGCCGCCCACGTCCCACCCCGGACGGTCCCGCTGAGCTGGAGCCCCTGGCCTGGGCTACGAGGAACGACACCGCGCGCAGCCACGGACCGATACGAAGCGACGGATCGTAGCTGTACATCCCCGGTTACCGAAACCGGGGATTCTCCGGACCCTATGTGTTGCCCAACCGCCCCACCCCTCAACAAGGAGCACCCGCATCCCCCTCATCGAACCCCGCCGACACGTCGTCGCTCAGCTGTGCGGCGCGTACTTCAAGTACCACGCCGGCACCAAGACCTGGTCCCACCACGATGGAGGCCCCTTCACCAAGGCGGAACAGGCCGCCGCCCTCGCGCCCACCATCAACGAGGTCAAAGAGGCGAAGAAGCAGATAGACCGGTACCACGAGTACCTGCAGACCTGGCTCGAAGCCCCCGAGGTCCTGGACCGCTTCCTCGCCCCCTTCCTGGAGCAGCTCGACGAGCAGTCCTTCGGCAAGGCCATCGACATCATGAACAAGAACGAGCGGTTGAAGCTCCAGCGGCTGGTCAACGCGGCGGCCGAACCTGTCCGTCCGTTCACCCCGCACACCTTCTGACAAACGGCGGCACCGACCGCATCCTCAGATGAGGAAGGGGGCCGGTGACCGGGAAGACATCCCGGTCACCGGCCCCCTTCACGTCCCCCGAAATCACCGTGTGCGCCGCACTTTGCCAACAGCCTTCGCCAGGTGCGCGTCGACAAGGCCCGGCGAGCCGGCAACGACCACGACCACCGTTCCGGTGCGGACGGCCGTCTGCTTGACGATGCTGCTACGCCCACCAGAAGAGAAGGTCAGCAACTGACTCCACTGTTCGTCGCCCAACTGGGCGGCGAGCGCCTTCTGAGCCGTGACCGTGACGGAGGTGCTGCCGCCGAGAACCTGGTACGTGGGGCAGGAGTTCATAGCCTCGAATATCCGGGCCACGCCCTTCGAGAGCCTGGTCTCGGTGTCGCTGTACAGCTCCTCGGACACCTGGGAACCGCCGTCACCGACGTAGGTGAAGGACACCTTCGCGCTGTGGGAGAAGTCGAGGCTGCCACCGACCGCAGCCTTGCCATCGAGCTCCTCCAGCGTCGGACAGCCGATCACGGAGACGTCATCGTGCCGCTCCGCACGCTGCGGCTGCCGGACATAGCTCTCACCCAGATCCCTCTCGTCCAGGAGCCGCTCCGCCAGCGCGGATGAGGACAGTGGAGCGGACACCGAGGCACTCTCGCCCTCTGAGCGCGCCGAGACGGCCGTCGAGGGAGTGGGGCCAACGGACTCAGCACCGCCGGTCGAACAGCCTGTCAGGGCGAGGGCTGTGAGGCTGAGGACGGTCGTGGTGTGAAGGTGCATGCGAACCCCTTGGTGATCTGCGGAGCGGACAGGTTGACCAGGCCGGCCCTCCGAGCGCCGACAGGGAAACGGGGCCAAGTAGATTCCGGGGTTCAGTAGCCGAGGTGGCGCAGCCCGTCCTCAAGGGTGGGGTGCCAGCGGTCGGCCGGACCGGAGTGGCGGTTGTACCAGGCCGCATCCAGGCCCAGCTCCCTCGTCTCATGGCCGGCACGGCACCGCAGCCACACCGAGTCATCGCGCATGCAGAGGACAACCCAGTTCCGGTACGCGCCGCACTCGGGACACTCGCGTACCTCACCGTCAATGACGAGCGGCTGGTCCCAGCGCATCATGAAGCCAGCGACGTCCTGTCGGGACGGCGCCCGAAAGTACGGTGGCAGGAAGTCGCGCGCCACCGCGGCCTCGGTGGCGTCCTGGGCGGTAGCTGCGACGGAGCCGAGCACATCGGGCCAAGGCGTTTCGGTGTGCATCTGCAGCAGCGCTTGACTCGCACGCTGGGCATCACGGAACTCACGGTCGGCACGAGCACGTCGCCGGAATATTCGGAACATACGAGCCTCCTTCTCTGCCATCTGGCGAGTTCGGGGAACGGTCCGCTTAGGGAGAAACGGCGGTCGGCGAGGAGCGGCACAACAGGCACTCCCAGGGCGTGGGGCGTCAGCTGCGACGGACGACCATGAGCCGCCCCTCGGCGTCCTTGGGCAGGGTTCGGCGGGACACGAGCGCCGGCGAGCCCAGGGAGGAGGCGAAGGCGGCGACCAGGTCATGGGGGACGCTGGCGCTGAAGCTGGCGCACCACAGATACGGGGCGCCGAGAACGGGTTCCGCCCGCGCCTGCCACCCCATCAAGTCAGGGCGCGGGTCCGCGTCCTGGACAAGCGGCGGCTGCAGCCCCAGGGAGACGGTGGCGGAGAACCCGGGGTCCATTGCGGTGGTGTGGGGGCTGTCCAGGTCACGGACCCAGCCTTGGGCACCGAGCGCGTCCAGGACCGTCTCGGGCCCTTCGAAGCCGATGTCGGGTGCCTCGCGGGCATCGATCGCCACAAGGAGGTCGGCGAGCACCTCGTACGGGATACCCGCGGTGAAGTAGGCGTTCCACTCCGTCATGGCGGAGTCGGCATGCGGGCGAGCGCTCAGGTGCCAGGCCACGGGCAGCCCGCCCAGTTCGAACGGGTAGGAAGCAAGGATCCACTCGGCACCGCACAGCTCGTCCGGGCTCACGTACAACAAGGTGTTACGGGAGGTGGGCCACACGCGCCAGCCGAGGCCGGTCAAGGTGGTGCCGATCTGCTCGGCGAGAGCACTGTCGTCACCGGCCAAGTGGCGCGGGGTGACCCAGTACAACGGCTCCTGCGAGTCGGGGCTGAGGGAGTCGCTGGGGTGGTGCGGGTACAGGGGCGCCTCCGTGGGTCTGGGAGTGGGTGTTCTAGCGGGGCGTTGTACGTTGACATGGCTTGCGGCCGTGCACCAGTCCTTTCCGGGGTTTTCCTGTCTGCCCCGGGCGAACTGGTGTCCTTGGACAGCGAAGTTAGTCGAAGGCGGCCCTCTGATCTGCGGCGACTGGATTGAATGTCAAAGACGCCGCGGTCACGTTCGTGTGCGTGGGAGCAGACTCTCAAGCTCGTCATGAACCTGGCGGCATTGGTCCACGCCGCAAGGCGTCAAACCGAGCGCCGCCGCTTCGGACTCGAACTGCGTGTCGAACGAGTCAGGATGTCGACCGATACCGGAGACGCGGCCGCAGGTGATGCTGTAGTGGTAGATCCTGAGGGTGGCGCCGGGGGCGGTCCGGGTCCAGACAACGGGGTCGATGGTTATCTTGGATATCAGGTCGACCGGGAGTACGACGCGAAAAAGGCATTGATCGGTTCAATGATGCTCGTGCGTCGAACCGTGTCGGAAAGCATCGCTTCATCGACAAGCTTTGGGACGTCCTGGGCGTCGCTTGTTGCCAGGATCAGCCAGCGCAACAGGGTCTGCGACGCGACTTCGCGAAGGTCGCCGAGGGAGACACGGCCTGCCAAGTCGTCGCCGTGTACGTACTTCGAGCGTTCTGTATAGGCGTCCTTGACAAGCTCGGCGACTTTCTGACGCTGTTCGTCGGCTTGCCAGAGGGTGGCAGCTCGGTAGGCGACCTTGCGACTCAGGTCAAGGTTGTCCTCATCAGCGAGAAGTGCCTCCATGGCGATGACATATTGCAGGAGCACCTCCTCGGCTTCGTCTTCGGGGACTTGCTTGGTCATGACACCGCCGTAGGTGCGGTGCGTTGCCCGGACAAGATGCTTGGAAGCTCTGGTCAACCGTCGCGCACGCTTCTTGCCCGATTTACCGCTACCAGCGAGCACCTCCTCCAGACGGTTGTTGACCGTTTGGCAGAAGGCTGCGAACCTCTCAAGTTCAAGCTCCCCAACGCGATACGAGCCGGATTCGAACTCATCGCGATCGAAGTCCTTCCCGGCGTCCTCGTCGTATTCATAGGTGTTCACGACGATGGGCTCCCCGTAGTCCAGGCGGACGCGGCGCCCACGCTCGACTTTGTAGAGAGCCTGCACCCGGGTGAGTTCTGGTGACCAGAGGAGAAGGGGTAGCAACGGTTTCCAGTGGAGCAACTCTTCGCGCGACCGCATATCCCATTGCAGCTCCATCCCCCATTGAGCCAACAGGCGCTCAAGATTCACGCGGTGCAGGAAGGGGGCTCCCGCCAAGGACTGGACGGGGAAGCTCCGGTTGGGCAACGATGCTTGTGCGGCAGCCAGCGGCTGCAGCCGATTGAGCTCGTCTGCGGTGAATGTCTGCAGGATGTACTCGCCGATAGGGACTTGGGTCGCCGCCGGGAAGTTGGCCTCAAGGAGAAGCCAATCCTCCGAGACAGGCTTCGGACCGGTGCAGAACCGGGCGAAATCTGCGGCCAGCTCATCGAGAGAGACAACCGCGCCTGTATCGATTGCACGGACAGCCGATGCGAGGCCACTGACGTCCAGTAGCACCGCATCATTGATGATCGGTGAACTCTCGCGTTTCTCCTCTGGCCAAAAGTACAGGTCGTCCCGAATGTCAGAAGGCACGGCGGCAGCGACGGCGTCACGTACTGGTTCCCAGGCTTCTTGCTCCGCCAAGATCTCCCAAAGGAAGTCTGACTCATCAGACGGGAGCCTGTTTTGCGACAAATGCCTCAACCAGTCAAGTGTGGCTTCTCGGATCTCTCTGGCCTTTACCATGACGTCACGCTAGCGCTACGGCCACCGCCAGTTCCTAGATTTATCCCGGCCGGAGCCTATCGCCGAGGTCGGTCATCCAGAGTGAGGCAGACCTGGACGAAGCACCATCCCGCCAGCTTCAAGCGTCCCCGGGGCTCATCCTCACGTGTTGCTGTCTCTCACCGACACGATCAAGAAGCTGCTGTGCCGAGTCCGCGTAGCGGATGGCGGTCTTCTCGTCGATGCCAAAGACGAGGGCAAGATGAAGCGGGTCGGCGCCGTGGGTGAGGGCCTCTTCAAGCTGTCGGTCGACGCGGAGACGTTCAAGGGTGGCGGTGACATCGCGGGCAGCCCGGGTGGTCCAGAGCCTGCCCCCCGGGCCGAGCTCGACGGCGGTCTTCTGGGTAATCAGCCGGTGAGGGTTGGCCGTGTTCGGCCAACGGCTGCGCCGGTAGTCGAGCCAGTCCAGGACAGCACGGCGGGTGAGGTCGTCGAGCGGGCGGGCGTAGCCGCCGACGGTGATGCGCCGGCTGCCGAGATCCAGGTCGTCCAGTTGCATGGCGCGGATCGTCTTCGGCCGTGCCGCGTGGACCGCGGCCAGGGCGACGATGAGCCGGAGGTCCGGGCTGGTGGCAGCGGCGGTCACCTCGTCAATGGCCGCCTGGCCGAGAGCCTGGATGACGCCGCCGGTCGGTCGGGGAACGCGGATGTGGGTCGTGGGGTTGCGGAAGATCCGGCCGTTCTTTTTCGCGTGCCGGAACAGCGACGGCAGCGCGACGATCCGGTTGTCACGTTGTTTGCCGGTGACGGCGTACCGGGCGGCGATGATGTCTTCCCCAGCGCGCACCTCACACGACTAGGTTCGCTATCAAAACGCCTCGATTGGATGACAACGGACAACTGGAAAGAAGGTGGACGCATTTACCCTCGTACGCGGGGGTGGATCACCCTCACTCTGCGTGTGCACGGGAGGGTCAGACGGCATGACGATGAGCGAACAAACCGCTTTTGACTCCCCAGCGGCAGAGAGCATTCTGCGTAGAGCTTGCATCCTGGTGCGGCTGGACCCCGACGGCGTAGAAATGCTGCGACTCGGTGACTATGCGGTGTTCCGCATCGACGGCGGACGGGTCGTCTCTCGCGTCGGCCGCCACGCGAATTGTCCACCGTCCGCGCACCGCTGAAGAAGTCGAGAAGCTGCGGTCGAGCGGCTCACGGCGGGATTGGGTGCCGCTCTAGGCGACTCATGTGCCTCCGGCTGCAGGCCCGTGGTTTTCTGATTGCCGCCGCCAACGCACGCTCCGTATCATGCTGGGCAACGCGTTGACGGAGACCGAGTAATCACAGATCACGCGAGCAGAGAGAGCCGCTGGAAGCTGGGAAGGCGGTCTCGCGTCCCGTGGTGAAGACCCTCCTGAGCGCGGGGAGAAACGACCCCGTCTGGTGGTCCAATGCCCCGCCGGCCGGCCCCCGTCACTGGGCCTGAACGAGGTCGCCACCATGGCGGCGAAAGTGCGGTGGTACCGCGAGTTGCCCTTCTCGCCCGCACTTCCAAGGGATCATGACGACGTCCTTCGGAGGACCGAATGATCCACAGCCGCATACACGTCTCCGACCTGCGAGAACACGTTGGCCGTACCGTTTCCGTCTGCGGATGGGTGAACACGCTCCGCCTGCAGCGCCAAATGCAGTTCGCCATCGTGCGCGACCACACCGGCATGGTGCAGGTGACCCACAAGCGCGACAACGGGCCGCTGGAGGCCCAACTCGAAGCTCTCACCCCCGAGACCGCTGTAAAGATCACAGGGCGCGTCGTCGACGCAGCCCAGGTCAAGCTCGGTGGCCTCGAAATCGTCCCCGAGGCTGTCGAGGTACTGAACCCGGCCGCGACACCGCTGCCCATCGACGAGCACACGGGGCTGGAGCAGAGAATGGACTGGCGCTTCCTGGACGTGCGCCGCCGTCCTGCCACCCAGTTGTTGTTCGCCGTGCAGACCACCCTGGAACAGGGCATGCGCGAGTACGCCTACGCGCAGGGCGCCACCGAGATGCACACCCCCAAGCTCATGGGCACCGCCTCGGAGTCCGGCGCGGAGGTCTTCGAGGTCGGCTACTTCGGCCGCAGCGCCTACCTGGCGCAGTCGCCGCAGTTCTACAAGCAGATGGCGATCGCGGCCGGCATCGACAAGGTCTTCGAGATCGGGCCGGTCTTCCGTGCCGAGCCGTCATTCACCTCGCGGCACGCCACCGAGTTCACGGGCATCGATGTGGAGTTGGCCTGGGTCGACGGAGTCGAGGATGTGATGGCGTTTCAGGAGCAGATGCTCGCCCGTGCGATCGCCAAGGTCGCCGACGCGCACGGTGAGGCGATCGCCGAGCACTTCGGCGTCGAGGTCACCGTGCCCACGACGCCCTTCCCGCGCATCGCAATGGCCGAGGCACATGAGATTCTGCGCGCGAGTGGCTGGGACCCGGTAGGGGGCAAAGAAGACCTGGACCCGGAGGGTGAGCGGGGCCTTTCGACCCACATCAAGGAGGCCACCGGGCACGAGTTCGTGTTCATCACGCACTACCCGGTCGGCATCCGGCCCTTTTACCACATGCGGGCTGTCGCCGACCCGAGCGTGACCCTGAGCTTCGATCTGCTCTGGAAGGGCTTGGAGGTCACCACCGGCGCGCAGCGCGAGCACCGGTACGACGTGCTGCTGAAGCAGGCCGCCGAGAAGGGCATGAGCCCTGAGCCGATGCAGGACTACTTGAACGCGTTCCGGTACGGATGCCCGCCCCACGGTGGCCTCGGCATGGGTCTCGGGCGGGTGCTGATGGTGATGCTCGGTCTGGACTCCATCCGCCAAGCCAGCTTCCTCTTCCGCGGGCCGAACCGGCTCACCCCATAGCCAGCCGCACGGACAATCTGGGCTTGAGCAGTTTCCAGCTTCTCCTCCCAACAGAACCGGTCCGCCCCGCCCCCGGCCTTCGGACGGTGGGGCTCGGACGAACCGATCAGGGCGCCCATCCCGCGTAGCCGCTCCAAGCTCAGGCCGTACGCAGGATGGGCGGCCTGGGCAGAGTTCAGATACGGCAGGACGGCGGTGGGGACCCGACAGTCAGGTTCTGGAGTGGCTGGCGCCTACCGCCCGTACCTCGGCAGCGGGCACCTCTAACCGCACCACTGCTACGGTCGCGTCCATGGCGCTTTCGGTCTCCACGGGTCAGGCTGTCGACCTACGTGTACAGCCGGTTGACGAGGTTCTTGATCGCGTCGAGCGGTCTCTCCAAGTGGGGCTACTCCCGGACACGATGGTGCGCAAGCGTCGATCCGTGGGGGCCAGAACAGACCGCGGCACCTGGGTACGGATCGAGCGGCGCCTGCTCGACAAGATCTCCGGCCAGGGCTGGAACGGGACTGAAAGTGCCGCCCGTCTGAAGGGCATCGCCCAGCCCGAATGGCACGGATGTGTGGTCTGGCGGGCCACGGATGGGCCGGTGATGTGGCGAGCCGACGAGACCGAGCTCCTGCCAGGGGCTCCTGTCGGAAGCGCCATCTTGAGTGAAGCCCCGGAGCTGCCGGATGACTGGTGGGAGGCGTTGAACGCGTCGTTGGACGCGCTGGCGGCCCAGAGCACGAGGCGGATCGCCACGCCGGACACCGACACCATCACCCAGGCCCTGGTCACCGAGTCCGTCCGAGGCGTTTTCTCCGACGATTTCGATACGGCCATTGAACAGTGGGCGCCAGCCCACGCGGACCTGAACTGGGCCAACATGACCGCTCCGGCGTTCAGTCTCTTCGACTGGGAGGACTGGGGTAACGCGCCGCTGGGGCTGGACTCGGCCTCGCTGTGGGCGAGTTCCCTTGCCGTCCCGGCTCTGGCCGATCGCGTATGGCACGAGCGCCGGTCCGACTTCGAGAGCCGGGACGGCAAGTTGATGACGTTGTTCGCCTGCTCGAAGATCCTCGGGCCGTACGCGCACCCAGAAGACCCTCGGCTGGAACCCGCCCGGCGCATGGCCGAACAGGTCATCAAGGAGCTTCAGACCGGCTGATCGCGTGAACGGTCTCGCAGGAGACTCCGGTACTCCTGGACCATTCGTTCCTCGACCTCGCCGACCAGGGCGCCGACGAGTTCGCCCAGATGGGCGGGCTCATCAGTGCCCACAGCCACAGTGCCAACCCTCGGCAGGTGATAGGCGGCTATGAACGCCGCCTGCACGCACGAGAGTTGACGTCTGTCACCGAGGAAGACGCGGGGGTCGATCTTGGCCCACACCGAGTCGCTGGTACTGCCGCCGAAGGGGCTCATGCCCCATACCTCGCTGGGGTCCAGGTCCCACGCCTTGATGAGGGCGTCCGCGGCATCCAGCGTTCTGACTCCGACGAGTAGGCCGGCGCGGACCATGAGGGTCGCTGGCCTCGGTACGGTCGGGCCGATCAGTCCGACCAGGGATGATGGATCCCAGGACGCGATGCCCCAGGCGGCACACAGGCCCTTGCCCGTAGCGTCATCGAGGGCAGCGCACGCTTCTACCAGTGCCTCCTGGCCATGCGGGCCAGCCTTGCGGAGCGAGTGTTCCGGGTTGTGCAGGAACACCAGATCCGGCTCCTGCCCCAGGTCCCCAGCCGCTTGTTCCACGGCCGCGTGCAGCCGTACGGGGTCCAGGGAATGCTCCGCCCCGCCCGGTCCCGGAAAGTAGCCCACCTTCGTGGAGACGGTGAACTTCGGCAGCAGATCTCCGGCCGTCTGCGCCAGGATCTGATGCGAACGGAAGCCGAGGTAGTTGGTACTGGTGTCGAGTGCTGTGACACCGAGGTCGAGCGCCCCGGTCAGGAGCCGGCGTTCGTGACGAGACCGGTGTAGCCCGAGAACAACTCGGGGGTCAGCACCGCGCACAGCTCCTCCTTCACCAGGATCTCAGCGACCTCCGTAACGTCGGTTCCGACGACGGCCACGGCCTGTTCCAGCTCAACTGGCTTGCCGCTGAGCAGCAGACGAAGTGCGGGCAGGGCCTTGGCCGCGAGGGTGAGCTTCTTCCCCGAGGCCACGATGTCGACGGTCTCTCCGTGCTCCTGAATCTGGGGCGGGAAATGGGTGGTGCACACCACGGCGTAGAGCGGCCCGAATATGTCGAGGAATGGCACGTGCCGAGGCAGTGCCGTCGCCTGCTCGTATGCGTCAAAGAAGTCGGCGGGCGGGCGCTCGCTGATCAACTGGGCGGCGGCCTCGGTCAGGGCGTCGGTGCCGGTTCCGTGCCAGCGGTCGAGGTCGTGGCGGAAGATCTCGCGCTCGCGGCACCAGTCGGCCAGCCACGCGAGCCAGCTCGCCCCCGTGCGCTTGGTGATGCCGAACGTGACGTGAAGGCTCTTGCCGGAGCCGCTGCCGGTCCGTGTCGCCTGGTGCCAGTGGCCCCGCGGAATGTGCATGACGTCGCCGGCCCGCATCAGACCGGACCAGATGATCTCGTCGCTCGGGGTGTTGTTGGGGTCGGCGTCCCGGTACATCGGGACCGCGCGGGAGGTCGCGCGCACCTCCCACTCCTTCTCACCCGCGAGCTGAACGATGACGACATCGTGGTCGTCCCAGTGCAGGGGGAAGCCGGAGGCGTCGTTCGTCGTCAGATACGCGTTGACCTGGACTCGCTCACGGGACCACCACTGCAAGGCCCGGCAGGCGACCTCCATCGTCGGATCGAAGACGTTGGCCTGGTCCATGATCACTGTCGCGCCTTCGCCCAGGAGCCTGCCCAGGCTGCGCATGTTGACCATGGAGATGCTCTGGCCGCGGGGGCTGACGCTGTCGGTGTAGTAGATGGCCGGATGGACCTCCTCGCCCTTCTGGAAGCACCGGAACTGCGGGCGGTTCAGACTCCGACGCATCGCGACGTCGAGCAGGCGGTTCGGGGTCATGATGCGGGAGACGAGTGCGGGGTCGTCCATGCTCCCGCGTACGAAGTCCTTGCCCAGCTTCTCGGCTCCACTCCAGCCGAGCGCTGCCTCGATGGCATTGATCAATCGATGTTCCATCGTGCGTCCTCCATCGGTTCGACCACTGATTCGGACACAGCGAGGGCCGGCACAGCCGAGCGCGCCGGCCCTCACCGCTTGCTGCCTACTCGCTGTCGTGCAGGTTGCCGTCGCCACCCGGCCACGGCGCGTCACCGGAACTACCCTGGTTGTCCGACCGGAGGCTGTCGTACCGGTCATGGACGGCGGTCAGTTCTTGCACCGCCACCAGGAGGCCGCTCCGGGCCGGAGGCGGTGTCGTGGGCTCTGCCACCTCGTACTCCTTCCTCTTCGCTTCTCCCGCCAGGGCTCCGACGGGAGGTCGATGGCCGCTCCACGGCCGTGGGAGACGTGAGTTGCCGTGGGGCGGCGGTCATTGGGCGCGCGATGAGCGGCAGTCCGGCGCCGGCCGGACAGGGCGGGTCAGCGGTGATTCGGAAGACCGTCTGCGTCCTCGCGCATGTTGATCTCCAGAACGCGCTGGTCCAGTTCGTACAGACAGGCACGGCAGGCGTAGAGGGCCGCGTGCATGCCGCTCGACCGGACGGGCCCGATCCACGTCACCTCGACGTCGTCACGTCCGCACCACAGCCAGCACTCGCCGCGCGCCTGCCATTCGTGGCGATCCCATAGCGCGTAATCAGTCGGCTCCCTGGTGACGGGGTCGATGTCGCGGCGGGTGGGCCGGAAGACCACGTCAGGATCAGGAAGCGGATTCGCTCGTAAAGCGTGCCGTCCCATCATGCGACCGCCAGAGTGAGCGGCTCAGGCTCGGCTACCACGCCGCGTTTCGGCCGTAGCGCGAATAGCCTGCGCAGAACGGCTACTCGAATAGCAGGCGCCGCCTTGGGAAGCGCGATCTCCGCCCATACGCGTTTCCCCTGGCCGGCGGGCTCCCAGGCATACCGCGAAGCGAGAAGCTCCATCAGTTCCAGGCCGCGCCCGCTCTCGTCGTCAGCCTGTGCACAACTCACCTGCGGAGCAGCGGGATTGTCATCGAGGACGTCAATCACCAGGCGGCCGGGCCGGTGATACAGCGCGACGGTGACGGGCCCCTCCCCATGGACCACGGCGTTGGTGATTAGTTCGGAGGCGACAAGACGAATCGCGTCAGCCGTGTCGTCGTTCAACGGCACACCCCACGCACGCACCTTGTCGACGACCTTGCGCCGGGCGAGGGACACTTCCCTCTCCTCTCCCGCGAGGACGAACCGATGGAAGAGCGTGGGCATGGCTGACGCCTCCGAGGAGTTGGAGAGCGGCTCCGTCCCCGACGGGGAAACAGGGGCGGAGCCGCCGATCTGAGTACCGGTCCCGGAGTGGACGCCCTGCGTGGGCTCCGTGGACGGCTGATACTCAGTCAACGGCTCTAGCCAGCAAGGCGGAACGTTTCTAGGGGGTTCCTCATGGGGACGCCCTCCCCGTAAGCGGACACGCGAAGTAGCCTCCCCACTACACCGCGAGGGGATGACGGGAGTGTTGACGTGCCTGGTGAGCCGTTGGCGGTCCACCCGCTGAGCTTCCTTCTCCACACGCGCGGATGGGGCAAGGCCGAGTTCG
>NZ_JAFFSX010000038.1 GCF_017948485.1 Streptomyces sp. GESEQ-35
GGTGATGTCGGTGCCGCGCACGGCCTGGAAGCCCCTTGCCGGCTCAGGACCGGGCAGTACCGCGTGGGTCCGTCAACGTAACGAGGGAGCGGCGGAGCCGACTGAACCGTTCGCGGCGGTCTTCCGTGGTGGCCTCCTGCGCCGCGACCGGCGAGTGTGGTGGGGAGCAGGTCGCGGCTCTCCCCGTTCCGCCCTGCGCCGTCCCCTCGTCCCCTCGTCCCGGAAGAAGAACTCGACGAGGGGCCCCGCGCCGGCCACCAGGATGCAGCCGCCCAGAAGCATGCCCAGGCGGCTCATGCGCTCGGAGCCCTCGCCGCGCTTCACGGACACCGCCATCATGATTCCGGTGACGAGAACGCCTGGGCGCGCTCGCCCATTTCGCCGCGGGAGGCATCCGCCGCGCCGCGTTGGCAGCATTGGCCACGCGGTACGGTGAACCGCTCGGCAGCCTCTCCCGTTGTAGGGGCGAGGCTGCCGTTCCTCCCGGCGGTCTCCCTGCCTGGACCGGACCTGGCGGCACCATCCCCCGCCGCCGGGCCCAGTCCACTGGCGGCGGGGCCTACCGATTCGCCCGCTCTACGTGCACGCGGCGCGTTCGCCGTGGGTGACAGCGGCGACCAGATGCATGGCCCGCCTGGTGACGGTGCGCGAGCCGCGCAGGGTCTTGCCATCGACTGCGACGGCGCACGATTCGTCACTCTCGCGCTGCCCTGAAGTTGTCCAGTTGACGGTCGCCGATGGCACCGAGGACGAGTTCGAATCCGTTGTCCGGTCGCAGGCGCCGCTCCTCAAGGAACCGAGGGCTGCCTGGACGTGAAGCTGCTGCGAGCCGTTGACAAGGAGGACGTGTTCCAGCTCCTCATCCAGTGACAGTCGGTTGAGTACCACACCGAGGTATTCACGAAGATCGAGGCCTTCACCACGTTCTCGAACGCCGTCAGACTGTTCTTCACTGCACCCCCTGCAGCATTTCACGTGACCACCGTAATCGACGGTTTCTGAGCAAAGGTCAGACTGATTCACACGCGGGAGGAATCACGAGCGGACCGCAATCCACCTCTTCTGGTCTGCTGACCGGAGAATTCCACGACGGCCCTTTCGCGGGCCTGGACGGCTTTCGCAGCGGTGTGCCGATCGACAAGACCATGAACCGATCCCTCTGACAGCCCATGGGGACCGGAAGCAGGCAGATCGAGCAACTGGCTCGGGAGCTGATCCGGCGGGACCTGGGAGTTGATGTCCGCGAATGCCGAGAAAGCTCAGGTGTCTGGAAGGACATGACGGACGCGTTCCGCCGTCTCCCCGGACCCCGGACGACGTCGCCCGGGGTCCGGGCAGGTACCTCGTCCGCGGTCAGGCGGGCGGCCGACGCGGCCCCGTCGGCTATCGGCCGCCGTCCGGTCGGGCGATGAGGGCCGAAGGGCAGTGGCCCCCCGCCCCTGCGCAGCGGTCAAGGTACGTGGCAGGCCTTGATGAGCCGATCAGTGGGCCCTTGGAATTCACCGTGCCTTTTTCGAGCAGACGCTTGTGGATCTCATTAGTGGCAACAAGACGGAGTCGCCCCGGGTCACGTTCCGACTCCGAGGTGCGTTCCGTCTCCGAGGTCCATTCCGTCTGAGCTGCCCAGTGGCCGTCGGATGTGGACAGATGTCCACTCGCGTGACTGCATGCCTTCCATGTGACTTCCGAGGAGAATCGAATGTCTGGATCTGAGGTTGGCCGCCACGGACTGATGGCCGGGTAGTCGGGCAGGCATGCCCGACAGCTCGAGCCGGACAACCCCCGATACAATTGGCCATCAATCATGCCCACACAGCCTGCCCCGCAGGGGAAAAGCGCCACAGGTGAATCCGCAGACCGCACGGCAAGCTACGGAGTCGGCACCCGGACCCGGTCAGCCCTGTCCCCACCAGACCGATCACTGCCGCTTGACCGCACCGCGGCCACGAGCATCCGGGACCTCGCTGCTCCGATATGCAGCCGTTTACGCAAGGTCTCAGCGGAGATCGGTCGCTGAAACGTCTCCCAGTGCCGAGCATCCTCCTGACGAGCACGCTCCAGGAGATCATCTCCGGGAGCCATCCGGCTTTCACCCAGATCAGGGTCAATACGAGACGGCAAGATCGATTTGTCGCAACCCGAGTCCGGTGCGACCTCCTCCTGCGCCGCGTTGTGCACAAGCCTCTGCTCCTTGGTCGGCCTCGCATCGTGAGCGCCCGCAATGGCCTGCAACAAGCCTGGACCGACCTCCGCCCATCCGATCAGCAGCAACGGTCCCACCGCATCGAACGCGGCCTTGCCCATCTGGCCAGCGAGCAGCGGATCCGTCACGTTCAGCGCCAGCGTCATCAGGCTGGGGAAGACCAGCAGCCGACGGGCGGGCCGAAGCTGCTCGGGCCGGGCACCGTGCAACGCCAGATACCGCGTCGCCAGCAGCAGCCCCATCACCGACAGGTCCACCGCCGGCGCCACGAGGGGCGCCACCCAGAGCGGGACGCCCAGGCGCAGCGCCAGGGTCCACACGTTCCCGAAGCCGAACAGGAATGTGAGTCCGACCACGGCTCCCATGATCAGCGTGACCGCTCGAAGCGTGATCTTCCGCTCGTAGGAAGCACTCGTCCGCCCCATGACGGCTGCCGGATCCGTGTCCCGTTTCACCGGGTCCCGTCCCAGGCCACAGGCCGGAAACGTCCCTCCACCACGAGGCGCCCGATACGGATTGGACACTGCCGGTCAGACCTGCAACCATTTGCGTGTGCCCCGATTGGGGGCACGCAACACCGTGTGCGACACTGTCGTACGCATCGCATGGTCCTGTGGAGCAGTTTGGAGTGCTCGCCACCCTGTCAAGGTGGAGGCCGCGGGTTCAAATCCCGTCAGGACCGCTGAGGTTTCACTTGAACCCTCATGGCTGGGTAGCTCAGTTGGTACGAGCGATCGCCTGAAAAGCGATAGGTCGCCGGTTCGACCCCGGCCCCAGCCACCACCCGAAGACCCCGTCCGGCCGGACGGGGTCTTCGACGTTGTGCCGAAGGGGGCGGGTGCAATGAAGCGGGACGAGAAAGCCGATGCGCTGGAGAAGGTCCGGGCCTTGTACGGGCTGCTCTCGGTGGTCATCAGTAGTGCCGCCATCTCCGGGGTCGCGATCTTCGGGGTGTGGCAGCTCGACGGGGACAAGTCCGTGATCGTCGGCGTCCTCACGGCCGCGTTCACCGCGGTGAGCAGCATGACGACGGCCTACCTGGGGATCAAGGCCGTGTCGAATACGGCGAAGTCCTTCGCGCCTCAGTCGCCGGCACCGACGCCGCAGGAGACGCAGGCGGCACCGCCGGCACCACCGACGCCCTGAGTCGAGGTCGCACCGCCGGAGGCAAAAGCGTTCGCCAGTGATTTCCCCGGGATGAGATCCTGGGTCGCGTATGTCTACGCACCCCGCCCCCGGCACCCCAGCCCTCGGCGCCCTCGCCCCCCGTCTGACCGAGCTGTCGCTGCGCGACGCCCACCGACTCGGCCGGCGGCTCGAAGGTGCCCGCAAGATCCGCAAGCCGGAGGCCCGTGCCGCCGTTCTGGCCGAGATCGAGGCCGAGGTCGGCAAGGCGGAGGGGCGGATGGCCGAGCGGCGGTCACACGTACCCGCCGTCAGCTACCCCGAGCAGCTTCCGGTCAGCCAGAAGCGCGACGAGATCGCCGACGCCATCCGCGACCACCAGGTCGTGATCGTCGCCGGTGAGACCGGGTCCGGGAAGACCACGCAGATCCCGAAGATCTGCATGGAGCTCGGCAGGGGCGTGCGCGGCATGATCGGGCACACGCAGCCCCGGCGGATCGCCGCGCGCACCGTCGCCGAGCGGGTGGCCGAAGAGCTGAACACCCCGCTCGGTGAGGCCGTCGGCTGGAAGGTGCGGTTCACCGACCAGGTGAACCCGGACGCCACCTTCGTCAAGCTGATGACCGACGGCATCCTGCTCGCCGAGATCCAGACCGACCGCGAGCTGCGCGCCTACGACACGATCATCATCGACGAGGCCCACGAGCGGTCCCTCAACATCGACTTCCTGCTCGGCTATCTGGCCCAGCTGCTGCCCAAGCGGCCGGACCTGAAGGTCGTCATCACCTCCGCGACCATCGATCCCGAGCGCTTCTCACGGCACTTCGGCGACGCCCCGATCATCGAGGTCAGCGGACGGACGTATCCGGTGGAGGTGCGTTACCGCCCCCTCCTCGAAGACGACTCCGACGACTCCGACCGCGACCAGATCACCGCGATCATGGACGCCGTCGACGAGCTTCAGGGCGAGGGGAAGGGCGACGTCCTCGTCTTCCTCTCGGGAGAGCGGGAGATCCGCGACACCGCCGACGCGCTGACGAAGAAGAACCTGCGCTTCACCGAGGTCCTCCCCCTCTACGCCCGGCTCTCGCACGCCGAGCAGCATCGCGTCTTCCAGCCCCACACCGGCCGCAGGATCGTTCTGGCGACCAACGTCGCGGAGACCTCCCTCACCGTCCCCGGCATCAAGTACGTCATCGACCCCGGCTTCGCCCGGATCAGCCGCTACAGCCACCGCACGAAGGTGCAGCGGCTCCCCATCGAGGCGATCTCCCAGGCCAGCGCCAACCAGCGCAAGGGCCGCTGCGGCCGTACGTCCGACGGCATCTGTATCCGCCTCTACAGCGAGGACGACTTCGAGGCCCGTCCGGAGTTCACCGACGCCGAGATCCTCCGTACGAACCTCGCGTCCGTCATCCTCCAGATGACCGCCGCGGGCCTCGGCGACATCGAGAAGTTCCCCTTCATCGACCCGCCGGACCACCGCAACATCCGCGACGGCGTCCAACTGCTCCAGGAGCTCGGCGCCATCGACCCGGCGGAAAAGGACGTACGCAAGCGGCTCACCGACAGCGGCCGCAAGCTGGCGCAGCTGCCCGTCGACCCCCGGCTGGCCCGGATGGTCCTGGAGGCCGACAAGAACGGCTGTGTACGCGAGGTCATGGTGATAGCCGCCGCGCTCTCCATCCAGGACCCGCGCGAGCGTCCGGCCGACAAACAGGCGCAGGCCGACCAGCAGCACGCCCGCTTCAAGGACGAGACGAGCGACTTCCTCGCCTATCTCAACCTCTGGCGCTACATCCGCGAGCAGCAGAAGGAGCGCGGCTCGTCCTCGTTCCGCCGGATGTGCAAGCAGGAGTATCTGAACTTCCTGCGCATTCGCGAATGGCAGGACATCTATACGCAGTTGAGAACGGTCGCGAAGCAGATGGGCATCCATCTGAACGATGAGGACGCGCCGGAGCACAGCGTCCACGTCTCACTGCTCGCCGGCCTGCTGTCCCACATCGGCATGAAGGACGTGAAGGACGGCGCGAAGAACGAGTATCTCGGCGCCCGGAGCGCCAAGTTCGCGATCTTCCCGGGCTCGGCCCTCTTCAAGAAGCCCCCGCGCTTCGTGATGTCCGCCGAGCTGGTGGAGACCTCCCGCCTCTGGGCCCGTGTCAACGCCCGCATCGAGCCCGAGTGGGTCGAACCCCTCGCCGAGCACCTGCTCAAGCGGACGTACAGCGAACCGCACTGGGAGAAGGACCAGGCCGCGGTGATGGCGTACGAGAAGGTCACGCTGTACGGCGTCCCGATCATCGCCGACCGCAAGGTCAACTACGGCCGGATCGACCCGGAGGCGTCCCGCGAGCTGTTCATCCGTAACGCGCTCGTCGAGGGCGACTGGCGCACGCACCACAAGTTCTTCGCCGACAACCGCAGACTCCTCACCGAGGTCGAGGAGTTGGAGCATCGCGCCCGGCGCCGGAACATCCTGGTCGACGACGAGACGCTCTTCGACTTCTACGACCAGCGGGTGCCCGAACACGTCGTGTCCGGCGCCCACTTCGACTCCTGGTGGAAGCACAAGCGGCACGAGCAGCCCGACCATCTCGACTTCGAGCGCGAGATGCTCATCCGGGAGTCGGCGGAGGCGGTCACGAAGGCCGACTATCCGGACTCCTGGCGGCAGGGGCAGCTGAAGTTCCGGGTGACGTACCAGTTCGAGCCGGGCGCGGACGCCGATGGCGTGACCGTCCACATCCCGCTCCAGGTCCTCAACCAGGTCACGGACGAGGGCTTCGACTGGCAGATCCCGGGGCTGCGGGAAGAGGTCGTCACCGAGCTGATCCGTTCCCTCCCGAAGCCGATCCGCCGCAACTACGTGCCGGCCCCGAACTTCGCGCAGCGGTTCCTGGACGCGGCCGTCCCCCTCCAGGAACCCCTCACCACCACCATGGCGCGCGAGCTGAAGCGCATGGTCGGAGTGCCGTTCGAGGCGGACGACTTCGACTGGGCGAGGGTCCCCGACCACCTCCGCATCACGTTCCGGATCGTCGACGAGCGACGCCGCAAGCTGGCCGAGGACAAGGACCTCGAAGCGCTGAAGCTCCGGCTGAAGCCGAAGGCGAGACAGGCCCTCTCGCAGGCGGCGGCCGCGACCGCCGAGCGCCAGGGCGGCGAGTCGCTGGAGCGCAAGGGCCTGACCGACTGGACGATCGGCTCCCTCACCCGCGTCTTCGAGACCCGTCGGGCCGGCCAGCCGGTGAAGGCGTACCCGGCGCTGGTCGACGACGGACCGACGGCCAACACAGTCTCCGTATGGCTCTTCGACACCGAGGCGGAGCAGCAGCAGGCCATGTGGAAGGGCACGCGGCGGCTGATCCTGCGGAACATCCCGGTGAACCCGGCCAAGTTCGCGTCGGACAAGCTGACGAACCCCCAGAAGCTCGCCCTCTCCGCGAACCCGCACGGCTCCGTCCAGGGCCTGTTCGACGACTGCGCGATGGCGGCGGCGGACAAGCTCATCGGGGACTTCGGGGGACCGGCGTGGGACGAGGAGTCGTACCGCAAGCTGTACGACAAGGTGCGCGCGGAGATCGTCGACACAACGGTCCGCACAGTGGGCCAGGTACAGCAGGTCCTCGCCGCCTGGCAGGCCTGTGAGCGCCGCCTGAAGGGCGTACGGAGCCCCGTCCTGCTGTCGAACGTGGCAGACGTACGGGCGCAGCTGGACGGCCTCGTGAAGCCGGGCTTCGTGACGGAGGCGGGGATACGGCGGCTGCCGGACCTGATGCGCTACCTGGTGGCCGCGGACCGCCGGCTCCAGCAGATGCCGGCGAACGTGCAGCGGGACACCACGCGCATGGAGAAGGTCCACGAGATGCAGGACGAGTACGCGTGGCTGCTGGAGCAGATGCCACAGGGCCGCCCGGTCCCCTCCACTGTCCTGGACATCCGCTGGATGATCGAGGAGCTCCGGGTCAGCTACTTCGCCCACGCGATCGGCACGGCGTACCCCGTCTCCGACAAGCGCATCGTGAAGGCGATCGACGCGGCGGTGCCGTAACGGGCCCCGCACGCTAAGTGAGTTCGACCAGGCGGCCCCCCTCCTGTACAGTCTCTTTTCGCAGCGCAACGCACCAACAAGTGCCGCGAAACCTGGTCCTGTGGAGCAGTTTGGAGTGCTCGCCACCCTGTCAAGGTGGAGGCCGCGGGTTCAAATCCCGTCAGGACCGCATCGAAGAGAAGCCCGGGTCGGAAGACCCGGGCTTCCTTGTGTTTCCGCGTTGTCTCCCGCCGCCCCCTGGCGCCGTCTTGACGTCGCCTCCATCCCTCGGTACTCAGAAACCAGGGACGCTTCCCGGGCGGCTCTGCGGAGGTGGGGTATGTCGGCATCGGCCAGGCACGAGACGCGGGCGCTGCTTCGTGCGCATCTGTCGGCCGCCACGTCCTATCGCCATCTGACGCGCCACTGCTCGATCTGCCATCGGCTGCTGCGACTGGCCACGGACACCGCCCCGCGGACGACCCAGGCGCCGCGGGAGACCTCCCAATAGCGCACGGGGGACAGGGGTAACAAGGACTCTGGCATGTGACGGGTGTCACCGGATGAGTTTTCCAAACCCCGGTTCTTACCCTGGTCCTACAACTGGTCAATTTAATATGTGCAATTGCACCAGCCTGAGGGGTCCCTCAGAGCTCACACACAGAAGATCCGACACCCCTCCCCAGACTCCGACAAGGCCACTCACAGGCCCACCCGGATCCCCCGCGACAGGGCACAAAAAAGATCGCGCTGGACCCGGCGGAGTCCAGCGCGATCGACGACGCACCCTGTGATGTGCTTCAAAAGCTCTGTGGAACGTGGGCGTGGGCTCCGTTGGGGCAGAACCCGCGTCGTTTGGAGCTAGGTTCCGAGCGTGTCGGCCTGTTGGGGGACCTGCCGATTTGCCCGGTTTATTCAGTTGTTCAGGCTTCGCTACGCTGCTGCGGGATGCCCGCGAGCAGAGCACGGACCTCCGCCTCGCGGTAGCGGCGATGCCCGCCGAGCGTGCGGATCGATGTAAGCTTCCCGGCCTTCGCCCACCGCGTGACCGTCTTCGGGTCCACACGGAACATGGTGGCGACCTCAGCCGGGGTCAGCAGCGGCTCGGCATCAGGGGTGCGAGCGGTCATGAGCGGCCTCCTCGGGAGAACCGAACCATCTCGGTTCTTTCCTCTAAATTCTGCACCTTGACCCGCGTTGCCCGAAATGGCGGACGCGAGTCGAGTCGGTTATAGGACGAACGGCTTGTCCTCGGCACTACAACTACACCATCTGTCCAGCCGCGTCGGCCAAACCGATGGAATTGCCCCCCAGGTGTTCATCGGCGACGGAAGCCGATGGACCATGCCATAGCGGACAGTCACGCCACTGTGACGATCAGTCACAGGACGATCAGGAGTCACAAGACCCCCCAAAGCATTGCAATGCTGAGATTCCGCCCACAGTGGAACACAGTGGGACGGACGGAGTCCTCCCCGGACTCCTTGTCCTATTTTGACATGAGGAGGGGCAAGGGAGGCAAGGGCCGCGTACGTGCGGTCCGTCACGCTTGAGACATAAGCCCGGATCAGGACCTACGTCCCATGTTGACGAAACCTCAGGAACCTCGGGACCCTCAAATCAAGGACGAAACCCCAAAACGGGCGTCAGGTCAAACGTCAGTTCGCCGATCGCCGGTCCCGCACCGACCGCCACCGCTCCACGAGCCGGCCGTACGCCTCACCCGCCGCCTCCCCGTCCCCTTGCCGCAGCGCCGCGATCCCCTCGGCCACGTCGGCGGCCGAGTGATCGTCCTCCAGCTCGCCGGCCGGCAGGGCGTGCACCAGACCGCCGTAGTCCAGCTCGACCAGCGAGCGCGGATGGAACTCCTCCAGCCAGCGCCCCACGTCCATCAGGCCGTCGATCAGCGGCCCCTCGTCGATGGCGTCCCTGAGCGTCCGCAGCGCCCGCGCCACCCGCCGCCGGGCCTGCACCATGGGCGTCCGGTAGCGCAGCATCGGCGGAATGTCGCCGGACCCCTTGTCGAAGCGCCGCTCCTCGTCCGCGACCAGCACGAACCAGTGCAGCGGCACCTGCCAGGTCGAGGTGCGGATCCAGGGGCGGGCGTCGGGGTTGCGGGTCAGCCAGCGCTCGTAGTCCTGGGTCGCCTGGCGCCGTACGACCGGGGGCAGGACCGCGTCCAGAACGGGCGGCGGGAGCTCCTCGGCGAGGTCGCCGAGTGCCTGCCAGCCGCGCAGCCGGGTGCGCCAGGGACAGACGCAGACCACCCCGTCGACCTCCAGCACGAAGGCGTCACTGCTCTCGTGTACTGGCACCGGGACAGGCGGGGTCGGCAGCAAGTCGGCCAGCGCGCGGCGGAGTTCGTCCTGGTACGTCGGACGGTCGGGGCGCCGGGCATAGCGCGCCCAGTGGTCGCGCTCCGCTTCCGGGAAGGCGGCCAGCGGTTCGTACACGCGCAGATAGGTCGCGTACGGGACGATCACCGAGGACACCTTGGGCACGCCTGCTCCCTCCCCCGCCGTCTGCCAGGAAAACCTGCGAAACCCGCTGACAAACGTGCGGGAAAACTATGCAAATCGTCGCACGGGCGTACTCCGGGAGTAGGTGATCCTGAGCACGTCGCGGTCGGCGGGGCGTACAGGCTCTAATCTCGTGCTACCAGCCCCCGCCACCCTTACGGGAGCCCGTCCCAACCGCCGCCACGCATCCAGGAGTCACCACCGTGACCGAAGTATCAGCCGGCGTCCTGCACACCCTGTTCCACTCGGACCAGGGCGGTCATGAGCAAGTCGTGCTCTGTCAGGACCGCGCCAGCGGCCTCAAGGCCGTCATCGCCATCCACTCCACCGCCCTGGGCCCCGCGCTCGGCGGTACGCGCTTCTACCCGTACGCGAGCGAGGAGGAGGCCGTCGCCGACGCGCTCAACCTCGCGCGGGGAATGTCGTACAAGAACGCCATGGCCGGGCTGGACCACGGCGGTGGCAAGGCCGTGATCATCGGTGACCCCCAGCGCGACAAGACTGAGGAGTTGTTGCTCGCCTACGGGCGGATGGTGGCCTCGCTCGGCGGCCGGTACGTCACCGCGTGCGACGTCGGTACGTACGTCGCCGACATGGACGTCGTCCACCGTGAATGCCGCTGGACCACCGGCCGTTCGCCCGAGAACGGCGGCGCCGGCGACTCCTCCGTCCTCACCGCGTTCGGCGTCTACCAGGGCATGCGGGCCAGCGCCCAGCACCTGTGGGGCGACCCCTCGCTGCGCGGCCGCACCGTCGGTATCGCCGGCGTCGGAAAGGTCGGCCACCACCTGGTCGAGCATCTGAGGGCGGAGGGCGCCGAGATCGTGATCACGGACGTACGCGCCGAGGCCGTACGCCGGATCTCCGAGGCCCACCCCAAGGTCACCGTCGCCCCCGACACGGACGCGCTGATCCGGATCGAGGGCCTCGACATCTACGCCCCGTGCGCACTCGGCGGGGCGCTGGACGACGACACCGTCCCGGTCCTCACCGCCCGGATCGTGTGCGGCGCCGCCAACAACCAGCTGGCCCACCCGGGCGTCGAGAAGGACCTGGCCGACCGCCACATCCTGTACGCGCCCGACTACGTGGTGAACGCCGGCGGTGTCATCCAGGTCGCCGACGAACTGCACGGCTTCGACTTCGAGCGGTGCAAGGCGAAGGCGGCCAAGATCTACGACACGACGCTCACGATATTCGCACGTGCGAAGGAGGATGGCATCCCGCCGGCCGCCGCGGCCGACCGGATCGCCGAGCAGCGGATGCACGAGGCGACGGCGAAACGCGGACGCTGACCCTCCGCGGGGCCGGACCGCGAGGTCCGGCCGAAGAGGTTTGGCCGGTACCCGCCGATGGGCACTTAGAGAGAACTCTCACTTCTGTCGGCGGGTCGACCGCCAATAAGTGGTTAAAATCGCGATTGACCAGCGAAGACCGGGCTCCTCGAAGGCCCTGTGCACACGCGGCTCCTGCGGGCGACGTACCGTATGGGCACGGGCTCAGGTACCGTGGAAGCCCTACGGACCGGTCTCTCCATGGAGAGTCCGTTCTAGAACATGAACGCGTGTCGAGACTCTGGGGCCGTCGAGCCCCGTCACCGAGGGGGTCGAGCCATGGGGCGCGGCCGGGCCAAGGCCAAGCAGACGAAGGTCGCCCGCCAGCTGAAGTACAACAGCGGCGGGACTGACCTGTCGCGTCTGGCCAACGAGCTGGGCGCTTCGACTTCGAACCAGCCGCCGAACGGCGAGCCGTTCGAGGATGACGAAGACGACGAAGACGACCCGTACGCGCAGTACGCGGATCTATATAACGACGACGAGGACGAAGAGGACGACGAGTCCGGTCCCACGTCGCAGCGTCGCGGCGCTTGACGTAGCGCGCTTCGCAGTTCCCGTCACAACTGCACTTCACCCGGTCCGGAGCTTCGGCGCTGGACCGGGTTTCGTGCTGCCGCTCAGGAGACGGTCCTAATGTGAATACGTGCCCACCAGTGCGGCACCTGAGGTGTGCTCACCCCGGTCCGTGATCTCGCCTGCGACCCAGGCGCCCACACCGCGGTCGGCCAGCGTCGCCAGTGCCACGTCCGCGGACTCCTCCGGGACGATCGCGATCATGCCGACGCCCATGTTCAGGGTCTTCTCCAGCTCCAGCCGCTCGACGTCGCCGGTCTTCCCGACGAGGTCGAACACCGGGGCCGGGGTCCAGGTGGAGCGGTCGACGATCGCGTGCAGGTGGTCGGGGACGACCCGCGCCAGGTTGGCCGCGAGTCCGCCGCCGGTGACATGGCTGAACGCGTGTACGTCCGTCGTGCGGGTCAGGGCCAGGCAGTCCAGCGAGTAGATCTTGGTGGGCTCCAGGAGCTCCTCGCCGAGGGTGCGGCCGAACTCGGCCACCTGGTTGTCCAGCGCCATGCCCGCACGGTCCAGCAGGACGTGTCGGACGAGCGAGTACCCGTTCGAGTGAAGACCGGAGGCCGCCATGGCGATCACCGTGTCACCCGTACGGATACGATCCGGGCCGAGCAGCCGGTCGGCCTCCACCACGCCCGTGCCGGCGCCGGCCACGTCGAAGTCGTCCGGGCCGAGCAGGCCGGGGTGCTCGGCGGTCTCGCCGCCGACCAGGGCGGTGCCGGCGAGGACGCAGCCCTCGGCGATGCCCTTCACGATGGCGGCCACGCGCTCGGGGTGGACCTTGCCGACGCAGATGTAGTCGGTCATGAACAGCGGTTCGGCGCCGCACACCACGATGTCGTCCATCACCATGGCGACCAGGTCGTGGCCGATGGTGTCGTAGACGCCCATCTGGCGCGCGATGTCGACCTTGGTGCCGACGCCGTCGGTGGCGGAGGCGAGCAGCGGGCGCTCGAAGCGCTTGAGGGCGGAGGCGTCGAAGAGGCCGGCGAACCCGCCGAGGCCGCCGAGGACCTCGGGGCGCTGCGTCTTCTTCACCCACTCCTTCATCAGCTCCACCGCGCGGTCGCCCGCTTCGATGTCGACGCCGGCAGCCGCGTAGGAAGCAGCATGAGTCTCAGACATTGCCTGGGATCTTTCGGGTTGAGTGATGCTGGGCTTACGGGCGACGGATCGCGTCGGCCGCGGCCGTGGCTGCCGGACCGGCGGCCAGCTCGGTCTCCAGGAGCTGCTTGCCGAGCAGCTCGGGGTCCGGGAGCTCCATCGGGTACTCGCCGTCGAAGCAGGCGCGGCAGAGGTTCGGCTTGGCGATGGTGGTCGCCTCGATCATGCCGTCGATGGAGATGTAGGAGAGGGAGTCGGCGCCGAGCGAGGTGCCGATCTCGTCGATGGTCATGCCGTTGGCGATGAGCTCGGCGCGGGTGGCGAAGTCGATGCCGAAGAAGCAGGGCCACTTCACGGGCGGCGAGGAGATCCGGATGTGGACCTCGGCGGCCCCGGCCTCACGGAGCATCCGCACCAGGGCCCGCTGGGTGTTGCCGCGCACGATCGAGTCGTCGACGACGACCAGGCGCTTGCCCTTGATGACTTCCTTGAGCGGATTCAGCTTCAGCCGGATGCCCAGCTGGCGAATGGTCTGTGAGGGCTGGATGAAGGTCCGGCCGACGTACGCGTTCTTCACCAGACCCGCACCGAAGGGGATGCCGGACGCCTCCGCGTAGCCGATGGCCGCCGGCGTGCCGGATTCCGGGGTCGCTATGACGAGGTCGGCCTCGACGGGTGCTTCCTTCGCGAGGCGGCGGCCCATCTCGACCCTGCTGAGGTACACGTTCCGGCCGGCGATGTCGGTGTCCGGGCGGGCCAGATACACGTACTCGAAGACACAGCCCTTGGGCTTCGCTTCCGCGAATCGGGACGTTCGCAGACCGTTCTCGTCGATGGCGACGAACTCGCCGGGCTCGATCTCGCGGACGAAGCTGGCGCCGCAGATGTCGAGGGCGGCGGACTCCGACGCGACGACCCAGCCGCGCTCCAGACGGCCGAGGACCAGCGGGCGGATGCCCTGCGGGTCACGGGCGGCGTAGAGGGTGTGCTCGTTCATGAAGACGAGGGAGAAGGCGCCGAGCACCTGCGGGAGGACCGAGTGGGCGGCCTCCTCGATGGTCAGCGGCTTGCCGTCCTCGTCGACCTGGGCGGCGAGGAGTGCCGTGAGCAGGTCGGTATCGTTGGTCGCGGCGACACGCGGGGTGCGGCCCTCCTGCTTGGGCAGGTCGGCGACCATCTCGGCGAGCTGAGCGGTGTTCACCAGGTTGCCGTTGTGGCCGAGCGCGATGGAGCCGTGCGCGGTCGCACGGAACGTCGGCTGGGCGTTCTCCCACACGGAGGCACCGGTGGTCGAGTAGCGGGCGTGACCTACTGCGATATGCCCCTGGAGAGAGCCGAGCGAAGTCTCGTCGAAGACCTGGGACACGAGCCCCATGTCCTTGAAGACGAGGATCTGGGAGCCGTTACTGACCGCGATTCCCGCGGATTCCTGACCCCGATGCTGGAGGGCGTAGAGCCCGAAGTAAGTGAGCTTGGCGACCTCTTCGCCCGGAGCCCAGACACCGAAGACGCCGCAAGCGTCCTGGGGGCCTTTCTCACCGGGGAGCAGATCATGACTGAGTCGACCGTCACCACGTGGCACGCCACCGAGTGTAGGCGAGATCGACCACTGGTCCGAATTCGCGGGGAGTGGGCTTGATTACTCCGCTCGTGCCACGAAGCCCTCGCCGGAGGCCGAGGTGAGCGTCAGGGATGTGTGTTTCTGCTGGTAGGAGACCTTGCCGGAGAGGATTTCGGTGAGCTCCCGCTCGGTCTTCATGACCGGCCCCGAGCACACCATGCGTGTGGTCGCGAGAGGGCCTACCTCGATGGTGCCGTCCTTGACGGTGGCCTTGGCGTTGAAGGTGTTGCAGCCGAGGCTGCCGGTGACGGTGTTGTCCTTGGTGAGGGTGAGATGCGCCTTGGCTTCGGCGGGCAGGGACTCGGCGTCCGAGTCGTCGCTCGTCCCGGACAGCAGGGTGTCGATCGTCCACCGGGTGCCCTTGAGGGCCGGGGTGGTCTCGGCGGTGCCCTCGCGGAGGGTGATGCGGTCACCGTTTCCGCTGGTCAGGGTGAGTGTCTTGGTGCCGTCGCGCTCCGTTACGGCGGCCTTGAGGTTGCCCTGGAAGACGCCCACGAACTTCTCCTCGAACTCCCCGACGGCCCCCTGGCAGCCCATCTCCGTCATCGCGAGGTCGGAGACCTTCACGGTGTCGCCCTCGATCTCGACGTCGGCACCGAAGCTGTTGCAGCCGACCGTGCCGCCGGACTCCCCGCCGCCGGTATCCGGCTCGGCGGCACCCGGCTTGAAGGTGATGTGAGCCTCTTCGAGCCGGTGGGCGTCACCCTTGGGCAGGGCGTAGTCCTTGCCGTCGACGGTCACCTGCTGCGGCACCCATGAGGTGTCCGCGATGGTCGAGACGTCCTTGACTTGGCCTTCGTCGCCGACTGCGCCACTGCCGCTGCCGGACTCCGTGCCACAGGCGGCCAGGACGGCGGAGCCGGCCAGGGCCGCGGCGGCGTACGTCATGCTCTTCGTCGTCCGCTTCATGGCTCTTTGACGTACGGGACGTCCGACGGGTTCGGTCCCGTTATGACTCTGTTGTCATGTGCCTGTCCGTCAGCTGAGGAGTGGCAGCAGCGGCCCGAGATCCGCCCGCTCCCCGCTCGCGCTGACCTTGGCGTCATGGAGGGCAGCCTTCCACTCCGTCCGCCCGGTCGCGAGCCGGATCCAGGTGAGCGGGTCGGTCTCGACGACGTTCGGCGGCGTGCCCCGGGTGTGCCGGGGCCCTTCCACACACTGCACGACGGCGTACGGCGGGATCCGCACCTCGGTCGAGCCACCGGGCGCCCTGGCGGCGAGCGCATCGGCGAGCAGCCGGGTGCAGGCGGCGAGGGCCTGACGGTCGTACGGGATGTCCAGGCCCGGGACGGCGGCGTTCAGGTCGTCGGTGTGGACGACGAGCTCGACGGTGCGGGTGACGAGGTAGTCGGCGAGCGGCAGGGCGCCCGCGTTGGTCTCCAGCAGCCGGGTGCCGGCGTGGGTGTCGAGCTGCTCGGCGAGGCCCTGCGCGATGTCGGCGAGGTAGGTGTCGAGGTCGGGGTGTTCCTGGACGAGCCTTTTCGTGAACTCATCGATGGCCGAGGAGCTGGCGGCGGTCTCGAACGGCCAGTCGAGGAGCACGGCGTCCTGCTTCGGCGGCTCCGGCAGATCGAGGGAGCGCCCGATGGCCGTGAGCGCCATCCCGATGTGCGCGACCAGTTCCCGTACGGTCCACTCGCCGAGCCGGGTGGGGAGCGCGAGCTGCCCGGGCGTGAGGCCGCGCACGGCTTCCTGGACGTGCGCGAGCTGGGCGAGGACCGCGGTGCGGATCTTGGCGGGATCGTAGGTGCGGGCGCGCTTCTTGGCCGGGGGCATGACGGCGAGCCTAGGCCCTGAGGATGGCCGGGGGGCTCGGTCCCCGCCCTCGGTCAGGGATGGGGAACCGCGTCCGTGCCGTCGTCAGAAGGGTCGGGCGAGGCGTTGACCGCGTCCGTGGGGGTGGGTGACACCGAGGGGGTGTTCGAGGGAATCGTCGGTGACTGCCGTTCCCAACGCGCCGACACGAGCAGCACGGCGGCCACCACGGCCGCCAGGGCCAGCAGCGCCACGGTCCGGCGGACGGGCCGGCTGACGGACAGCCGGAACCGCACCTGCCGGGTCGGCGGTACGGCGGGCCGCAGATCGGACAGCTCTACGGAGTGGGTCCGCGCCCGCAGCGCGTCGCTCAGTCGCTGTTCGAGGGGATCCGGGGGCAGGCCGGAGCCGGGGTCCTGTTCGATCATCGGGGTGCCTCCGGGATCACGTGTGGCTTCGTCACGGGGCCTCCATCTGTCTGCGCAACGCAGCCAGCGCCCGGCTCGCGGTGGACTTGACCGCCCCACAGGACAGCCCCAGGGTCTCGGCGATCTGAGCCTCGCTCAGGTGGGACCAGTACCGCAGCACCAGCACCTCACGCTGCCGCCGGGTCAACCGGTGAAGCGCCGCGATCACCTCACCGTGCTCCTCACGCAGCAGTACGGGTTCTTCGGCCGAGGGTGCGTGCCCCGCACGCTCGGGCACATGGGCCCGTACCGTGCGGCGGCGGCGCAACACCGAGCGCGAGGTGTTGACCACACTGGTCCGCAGATAGGCGTCCGGATTGTCCAGCCCGGCCAGCCGCTCACCGTAGCGGCGGTAGAGCGCCGCGAAGACGTCCTGCACCACATCCTCCGCCGTGGGAAGGTCATCCACCAGAAGAAGCGCCAACCGGACCAGATGCAGACGACGGTGGGCGTAGAGCTCATCGATACCCGGCTGCTCATCGACGTCCGACTCACCGAAGCCCGCGTAGCCGGCCGGTGAACCCGGCACCGACGGCAGCCCGCCCGCCGGGGTGTCCCCGCCCCGGTACGACACTCCACGCACCAGCCGGCCCCACGCCCGGCGCAGCGCATCCCCCCACCCACGCACCGAGCAGCCCACGGGTCTGTACCCACCCGTCGGCACACCGTGGACCGGGACCAAAGCCGAGGCGGGGGCCGGGGCGGCCGGGATCGTCGCTGCCTTCATGGATCTCCTAGACATCATGGTCTTCACACCCCCGCCCGGACCGGAATCACCGGACGCGGGGACGGTGGAGCTGCCGGGCCCCACACCCGGCAGCTCCACCTCGGGCCACCGCTGAACAACCGAAGCCGATCAGCGGCCCACGCCCTCCGTTCTCCGACCGTCAGTGCTTGACGGCACCGACCTCGACATCCACGTAGGAGTCGGGCTTCCCGAGGTCGTCGTCCCCACCCGGCACCGCCTCGACCGGGTCCCCACCGGGCTCCGGGTCCTCCACGCAGTCGTCGACGGGCTCCGCGTCGACCGGGTCCTCGTCGTCGACCGTGGCGTCCTTGTAGGAGTCGGGCTTCGCGACGTCGTCGTCCCCACCCGGCACCGCCTCGACCGGGTCCTCGACCGGCTCCGGCTCCGCGCACACGTCGTCGACCTTGATCTGCGTGGCCGACTTCTCAGGGGCGGGACCGGAGTTGTCGGCGTGGGCGGTGAAAGTGCCACCGAGGGCGAGCGCTGCGGCGGCAGCGGTAGCTCCCATGGCGAGACGCACTCGGCGCGAGAGGAGGCTGCTTCGGGCGGTCTGACCTTCAGACATGTGATTCCTCGAATCGTCGATCGTGACTGGTTCCGGCGGCCACCGCCACAGGTGGCTACCCGTGGCGAAGGCCTTGGCTGGAGGCGCCTCCACCCGGACAGACGTTCCGACCCCACCGAGGTTGCAGGTGGGACGAGACTTTTCTGCGGGCCCGGGCACGCCGAAGGCCCCGGCCGGATTTCCGGACGGGGCCTTCAGCTACGTACAACCGGCTACGTACAACCGGACTGCTTCGCCGTTACGCAAGCAGCGCCGGGATCGTCTCCTCGTGGGCCGTCCGCAGCTCCGCCAGGGAGAGCGCGAACTCGCCCTGGACGTCCACCGAATCCCCGTCGACGACACCGATGCGGGTGACGGGCAGACCCCGCGCCCCGCACATGTCGTTGAAGCGGAGCTCCTCGGAACGCGGCACGGCGACGACCGCACGTCCCGCCGACTCCGAGAACAGGAAGGTGAAGGCGTCGAGCCCGTCGGGGACGATGAGCCGCGCGCCCTTGTCGCCGAGCAGCGCCGACTCGACCAGGGCCTGGATCAGACCGCCGTCGGAGAGGTCGTGCGCGGAGTCGATCATGCCGTCGCGGGAGGCGGAGATCAGGATCTCGGCCAGCAGCCGCTCCCGCTCCAGGTCGACCTTGGGGGGCAGGCCGCCGAGGTGGTCGTGGACGACCTGCGACCAGGCCGAGCCGCCGAACTCCTCGCGGGTGTCGCCGAGGAGGTAGAGCAGCTGGCCCTCCTCCTGGAAGGCGACCGGCGTGCGGCGGGCGACATCGTCGATGACGCCCAACACGGCCACCACCGGGGTCGGGTGGATCGCCACCTCGCCCGTCTGGTTGTACAAGGACACGTTGCCGCCGGTCACCGGGGTGCCCAACTGCCGGCAGGCGTCCGCCAGTCCGCGCACCGCCTCCGCGAACTGCCACATCACCGCCGGGTCCTCGGGCGAGCCGAAGTTCAGACAGTCCGACACCGCGAGCGGCTTGGCACCCGTCGTCGCCACATTTCGGTAGGCCTCTGCCAGCGCCAACTGCGCACCCGCGTAAGGGTCGAGCTTCGCGTAACGGCCGTTGCCGTCGGTCGCGATGGCGACACCGAGGCCGGACGACTCGTCGATGCGGATCATGCCCGAGTCCTCGGGCTGGGCCAGCACCGTGTTGCCCTGCACGAAGTGGTCGTACTGCGAGGTGATCCACTTCTTGGAGGCCTGGTTCGGGGAGGCGACCAGCTTCAGGACCTGGTCCTTCAGCTCCGCCGAACCCGCGGGCCGCGCAAGCTTGCCCGCGTCGTCGGCCTGAAGGGCGTCCTGCCACTCCGGGCGCGCGTACGGCCGCTCGTACACCGGCCCGTCGTGCGCCACGGTCCGCGGGTCGACGTCGACGATCTTGCCGCCGTGCCAGTAGATCTCGAGCCGGTCGCCGTCGGTGACCTCACCGATCACCGTGGCGATGACGTCCCACTTCTCGCAGATCTCCAGGAACCGGTCGACCTTCTCCGGCTCGACGACCGCGCACATGCGTTCCTGCGACTCGCTCATGAGGATTTCCTCAGGAGAGAGAGTCGAATCACGCAGGGGTACGTCGTCCAGCGTCACGGTCATGCCGCCGGAGCCGTTGGACGCCAGCTCGGAGGTGGCGCAGGAGAGGCCCGCCGCACCCAGGTCCTGGATGCCGACGACCAGCTTCTCCTGGAACGCCTCCAGGGTGCACTCGATGAGCAGCTTCTCCTGGAAGGGGTCACCGACCTGGACCGCCGGACGCTTGCTCGGCTTCGCGTCGTCGAAGGTCTCACTCGCCAGGATCGAGGCACCGCCGATGCCGTCACCACCCGTACGAGCCCCGTACAGGATGACCTTGTTCCCCGCGCCGGACGCCTTCGCCAGGTGGATGTCCTCGTGCCGCATCACACCGATGGCACCGGCGTTGACCAGCGGGTTGCCCTGGTAGCAGGAGTCGAAGACGACCTCGCCGCCGATGTTGGGCAGACCCAGGCAGTTGCCGTAGCCGCCGATGCCGGCGACGACACCCGGGAGGACACGCTTGGTGTCGGGGTGGTCGGCCGCACCGAACCGCAGCGGGTCGACGACCGCGACCGGCCGCGCCCCCATCGCGATGATGTCGCGCACGATGCCGCCGACACCGGTCGCCGCGCCCTGGTAGGGCTCCACGTACGACGGGTGGTTGTGCGACTCGACCTTGAAGGTGACCGCGTAGCCCTGGCCGACGTCGACGACACCGGCGTTCTCACCGATGCCCACGAGCAGCGCATCGCTCTGCGGGGCCTTCTCGCCGAACTGGCGCAGATGCACCTTCGACGACTTGTACGAGCAGTGCTCGGACCACATGACGGAGTACATGGCGAGCTCGGCGCCGGTGGGCCGGCGTCCGAGGATCTCGACCACCCGCTCGTACTCGTCCTTCTTCAGGCCGAGTTCGGCCCAGGGCAGCTCGACGTCGGGGGTCTCGGCCGCGTGCTCGACCGTGTCCAGAGGCGTCCGGCTCATGCGTTGACCAGCTTCTTGAGGATCGAGGTGAAGAAGGGGAGGCCGTCGGTGCGGCCCGACCCGATGAGGGGCTCGACGGCGTGCTCCGGGTGCGGCATGAGGCCTACGACGTTGCCGGCCTCGTTGGTGATGCCGGCGATGTCGCGCAGCGAGCCGTTGGGGTTGAAGTCCACGTAACGGAACGCGACCCGACCCTCCGCCTCCAGCTTGTCCAGCGTGTACTCGTCGGCGACGTACCGGCCGTCCATGTTCTTCAGCGGGATGTGGATCTCCTGGCCGGCCGTGTAATCGGCGGTCCAGGCGGTCCCCGCGTTCTCCACCCGCAGCTTCTGGTCGCGGCAGATGAAGTGGAGGTGGTCGTTGCCGAGCATCCCGCCCGGGAGGAGGTGGGCCTCGGTGAGGATCTGGAAGCCGTTGCAGATACCGAGAACCGGCAGCCCGGCCTTCGCCTGCTCGATGAGCGTCTCCATCACCGGCGAGAAGCGGGAGATGGCGCCGGCCCGCAGATAGTCGCCGTAGGAAAAACCGCCGGGCAGCACCACGGCGTCGACCTGGTGGAGGTCCTTGTCCTTGTGCCAGAGAGCGACGGGTTCGGCACCCGCGAGTCGGATCGCGCGCTGTGTGTCGCGGTCGTCGAGACTGCCCGGGAAAGTGACGACGCCAATACGAGCGGTCACTTCGCGGCCTCCGCGACTTCCTCCACCTTGACGGTGAAGTCCTCGATCACCGTGTTGGCGAGGAAGGATTCCGCAAGATCATGGATGCGGGCGAGCGCGGCCTCGTCGACCGGCCCGTCAACTTCCAGTTCGAATCGCTTTCCCTGACGTACATCGGAGATCCCGTCGAAACCCAGCCGCGGCAGTGCGCGCTGCACCGCCTGGCCCTGGGGGTCGAGGATCTCCGGCTTGAGCATGACGTCGACTACGACGCGTGCCACTGGCACTCCCGGTGTTGTGGTGCTGAGCAGGTTCCTACAGGTGTGTTCAGACTACCCGCACAAAATTTCTACGCGCGTCGACTTGTAGGAACCTACGTGACCGCTGTCACGATCCGGCATCAGAAGCCGCGTTCACGAAAATTTCCGGGAAAGATCCCTGATCTACACCCGATGCCTATTGCGCTCGGACACGCGGAAGGATTTAGTCGGGCTTCACATTGCATTGCTGGGCACTGTACAAATGAATTGGCAAGTGCCGCATGAAGGGACCGATATTCGTGGCGCAGAAGGTCGTGGTCACCCTCTTTGACGACATCGACGGTTCCGAAGCGGCGGAGACGATCGCCTTCGGACTCGACGGCAAGTCGTACGAGATCGACCTGAATCAAACCAATGCCAAGAAACTGCGTAAGGCGCTCGCGCCGTACGTGGACGCCGGCCGCAAGCGGTCGCGCTCCGGCAAGGCATACCGGCAGACCGAGGTCGCCCCCGACCCGGCGGCCGTCCGGGCCTGGGCCCAGGCCAACAAGATGGAGGTCCCGGCGCGCGGGCGAATCCCGAAGAAGGTCTACGAGGCGTTCGCCGCGGCACAGTAAGGCGCCGCTGCCGTTGTCCTCAGGCCGTGTCAGCGGGCCCTGAGGACAGCCGACTTGCGCTGCACCCCTCCTGATCAGCTAGAGTCTGGAGCACGCCGCCGGGCAAGGCCGAAAAGGCCCAGCTCACGGAGTACATGCGGGTGTAGTTCAGTAGTAGAACATCCCCCTTCCAGGGGGAAGGCGCAGTGTGCAATTCCTGTCACCCGCTCTGCATCGCCGTCCCGGTCACTCTTGTGGATCAGGTAGGCTGGTGCTCGCGCCGGTCGGTGAGAGCCGGTCGGATGCAATGCGGACGTAGCTCAGTTGGTAGAGCGCAACCTTGCCAAGGTTGAGGTCGCGAGTTCGAACCTCGTCGTCCGCTCTCTTTTCGAAGCCCCTCGGTCGATCCGACCGGGGGGCTTTCTCGTGCCCCCGCTGCCCTTCGGGCCGTCTGACATTTGTCACGCCGAGTGATGACAGCGCGCACTGCTGTCGGGCCCCGTCCGACGGGACGCTGAGGTCATGGACACCAACGAACACGATCACGTGATCGAGGTCACCGACCTGAGGCGTGTGTACGGGGGCGGGTTCGAGGCGGTACGCGGGGTCAGCTTCTCCGTGGCCCGCGGCGAGCTCTTCGCGCTGCTCGGCACCAACGGGGCCGGCAAGACATCGACCGTCGAACTGCTGGAGGGGCTCGCCGTGCCGGCCGGGGGCCGGGTGCGGGTGCTGGGCCATGATCCGTACGCCGATCGGGCCGTCGTACGACCGCGGACCGGTGTGATGTTGCAGGAGGGCGGCTTTCCGTCCGAGCTGACCGTCGCCGAGACCGCGCGGATGTGGGCCGCGTGTACGAGTCGGGCGCGGCCGGTGGCGGAGGCGCTGGAGCTGGTCGGGCTCGCGCGGCGGACCGACGTACGGGTGAAGCAGTTGTCCGGGGGTGAGCGGCGGCGGCTGGATCTCGCGCTCGCGCTGCTCGGCGACCCGGAGGTGCTGTTCCTGGACGAGCCGTCGACCGGGATGGACGCCGAAGGGCGCCGGGACACCTGGGAGTTGGTGCGGTCGCTGCGCGAGGCCGGTACGACCGTGCTGCTGACCACGCACTACCTGGAGGAGGCCGAGCAGCTCGCCGACCAGCTGGCGATCATGCACGAGGGCCGGATCGCAGCCGCCGGTACGCCCGCCGAGGTGACGGCGTCCCAGCCGTCCCGGATCTCCTTCGAGCTGCCCGCGGGGTACTTCGTCGGAGACCTGCCGCCGCTCGCGCAGCTGGGGGTGAGCGCGCACGAGGTGGACGGGCGTGTCGTACGGCTGCGGACACAGGAGCTTCAGCGGACGGCCACCGGGTTGCTGATGTGGGCCGCGCAGGCCCAGGTCGAGCTGCACCGCCTCGATGCGCGGTCGGCCTCGCTGGAAGAGGCGTTTCTGGGTATCGCCCGGGAGGCGTCCGACGCTCCCGCCGCCGAGAAGGAGTACGTGTGAGTACCGTGACCACGCCTGCGGGGCGCATGGCCGCCCTCGCCCGCGCCGAGCTGACGCTGTTCGGGCGCAGCAAGGCCACGCTATTCTCGGCACTGTTCGTGCCGCTGGTGGTGCCGATCAGTGTGCGGTCGGCGTTTCCGGAGTCCGAGCTCGATGACGCCGGGCTCACCGTCGGGCTGGTGATGCTGAACGCCGCGATCGGGTTCTCGCTGCTGTTCGCCGTGTACTCGGCGCTGGTCGGCGTCTTCACCGCGCGGCGCGAGGAACTCGTGCTCAAGCGGCTGCGCACGGGGGAACTGCGGGACACGGAGATCCTGGCGGGAGCCGCGACACCGGCCGTGGCGACAGGGCTCGTGCAGTGCCTGCTGCTCGCGGCCGGACTCACCGTCCTGGTCGACATCCCGGCACCCAAGGCCGTGTATCTCTCCGTCCTGGGGGTGCTGTTGGGGCTGGTGATGTGCGTGGCGCTCGCGGCCGTCACCGCGAGCTACTCACGGACCGCGGAGAGCGCACAGGTCACCACGCTGCCGCTGCTGTTCGTCTCCATGCTCGGCTCCGGCATCGCCATCCCGCTGGAGACTCTGCCCGACGGGCTGGCCTCCGTCCTCGAACTGCTGCCGCTGACGCCGGTGATGAAGCTGGTACGGGGCGGCTGGACCGGGGATCTCGCGGCGAGCGAAGCGCTCGCCTCCATGACGATCGCGCTGGCCTGGACCGTGGTCGCGGTGTTTGCTGTACGGCGGTGGTTCCGGTGGGAGCCGCGGCACTGACGGACGGGAGCAAGGGTATGCGGGGGCCGGAGAGCTGGTGGCGGGGGAAGAGCACGCCGGCGAAGGTGGAGACGTATACGCGGTGGTCGTTCCACTCCTTCGCGGTGGCCGAGATCGCGGCCGTCGGACTGAGCGCGTTCAGCCAGGTGGGGAGCCAGTTCGCGGTGTGGCTGATGGTGACGGTGTGCGCGCACGCCGCGCTCGGCATGCTCACCGCCGCTCGGGCGCTCGACTGGACGCGTGGACGTCGTGAGCAGCCCCTGAGGCTGATGTGGACACTGGGTGTGACCTCGGCGCTGATCGCGTTCGGCACGATGTTCCTCGCTCGCCGGATCCTGGACGACGCCGATGCCGACGCCGCGGCGGGCGGCCTCGCCGCAACGGTGCTGATCATCGGCGTCGGCATCATTGCGCTCGGTATCCGCGCCCGACGACGCGTGCTGATGCTGATGGCGGGTTTCACCGCGGGCGCCTGTGCCGTGTCGCTCGCGCTGGGTGCCCCGTGGTCCGACGCGCTCACCGTGGGCCTCGTGCTGCTGGCCGGTACTTCCTTCCTCTCCTTCACCTCCGCGTTCTCCGTCTGGCTCCTCAACGCCGTCTTCGCACTCGACGAGGCCCGCGAGACCCGAACCCGGCTCGCCGTCGCCGAGGAGAGGCTGCGGTTCGGACGGGATCTGCATGACGTGATGGGGCGGAACCTCGCGGTGATCGCGCTGAAGAGCGAGCTGGCCGTGCAGCTGGCGCGGCGGGGGCGGCCGGAGGCCGTGGAGCAGATGATCGAGGTGCAGCGGATCGCTCATGAGTCGCAGCGGGAGGTACGGGATGTCGTACGGGGGTATCGGGAGTCCGATCTGTCGGTCGAACTCGCCGGTGCGCAGGGGGTGTTGACCGCGGCCGGGATCGACTGCGAGGTGTCCGCCTCGGCCGAGGGGCTGCCGCTCGACGTGCAGTCGGCGCTCGGCTGGGTGGTGCGTGAGGCGACGACGAACGTGCTGCGGCACGGTGACGCCTCGCGGTGTGGGATTTCGGTGCGGGTGAGGGAGGGGCGGGTGGTACTGACCGTGGAGAACGACGGGACCCGTACGACGTCCGGCTCCGGTGGATCGGGGCTGGCGGGGCTGCGGGAGCGGCTGGCGGCGGTGGACGGGACGCTGGAGGCGGGACCGGTCGGGGAGGGTGTGTTCCGGGTGGTGGCCGAGGTACCGGTGAGGGCGGGGGCGGCTTCGCAGGCGTCGGCCGTGAGTGGGGTCACCTCATGACCGTGCGGCTGCTGCTCGCCGACGACGAGCACCTCATCCGGGGTGCGCTCGCCGCGCTGCTCGCGCTGGAGGACGATCTCGTGATCGTCGCCGAGGCGGCCACCGGTCCTGAGGCGCTGGCGATGGCACGGGCGCACGCACCCGACGTCGCCGTACTGGATCTTCAGATGCCCGGCGCGGACGGTGTGAAGGTCGCCACATCGCTGCGTGCCGAACTGCCCGGCTGTCAGGTGCTGATCGTGACGAGTCACGGTCGCCCCGGGCATCTCAAGCGGGCCCTTGCTGCCGGTGTGCGCGGGTTCGTCCCGAAGACGGTGAGCGCGCGGCGGCTCGCGGAGGTCATCCGCACGGTGCACGCCGGAAACCGCTACGTCGACCCGGAGTTGGCCGCCGACGCGATCTCCGCCGGGGATTCGCCGCTGACCGCGCGGGAGGCCGAGGTGCTGGAACTCGCCGCCGACGGGGCGCCCGTATCGGAGATCGCGGAGCGGGCCGCCCTGTCGCAGGGGACCGTACGGAACTATCTGTCGTCGGCCGTCTCGAAGCTCGGGGCGGAGAACCGGCACACGGCCGTGCGGCTCGCGCGTGAGCGGGGTTGGGTATAGTTGTTCTCGCGCCACGGCGCAGTGCGGACGTAGCTCAGTTGGTAGAGCGCAACCTTGCCAAGGTTGAGGTCGCCAGTTCGAACCTGGTCGTCCGCTCTGTATCGAGACCCCGGTCGGAACCGACCGGGGTCTTCGTCGTTCACGCCCAGCTCGTGCCCGTCAGCCGTTCGTACGCCTCCACGTACTTGGCGCGGGTCGCCGCCACGACCTCCTGCGGCAGCGCGGGCGGGGGCTGCTCGCTCTTCCGGTCCCAGCCGGACTCCGGCCCGGTGAGCCAGTCGCGGACGAACTGCTTGTCGTACGACGGCTGCGGGCGGCCCGGCTCCCACTGGTCGGCGGGCCAGAAGCGGGAGGAGTCCGGGGTGAGGACCTCGTCGGCGAGGACCAGCGTCTCTCCCTCGAAGCCGAACTCGAACTTCGTGTCGGCGAGGATGATCCCGCGGTCACGGGCGATGTCGCGGCCCCGGCCGTAGACGGCGAGGGTGGCCTGGCGCAGCTGGGCGGCCGTGTCGGCGCCGACCTGGCGGGCGACCTCCTCGTACGAGACATTCTCGTCGTGTTCACCTACGGCCGCCTTGGTGGCCGGGGTGAAGATCGGGGCGGGGAGCTCCGAGCCGTCGCTCAGCCCCTCGGGGAGGGCGAGGCCGCAGACCGTACGGGACTCCTTGTACTCGGCGAGGCCCGAGCCGGTGAGGTAGCCGCGGGCCACGCTCTCGACGGGAATCATCTGGAGCGACTTGCAGACGAGGGTGCGGCCCTCCCATTCGGTGGGGGCGCCGGCGGGCAGGTCGGTGCTCAGGACGTGGTTGGGGATCAGGTCCGCCACCTGGTCGAACCACCACAGGGAGAGCTGGGTGAGGACACGGCCCTTGTCGGGGATCTCCGTCGGCAGCACCCAGTCGAACGCGGAGATGCGGTCGCTGGCGACCATCACGAGGTCTCCCGCCTCGTTCTGGTACAGGTCGCGCACCTTGCCGGTGTGCAGATGCACCAGACCCGGAACCTGGAGGGGCTCGGGCTTTTCAACGAATCCGGACACGGTTCCTCCCCGTGGTGATGTCCAAGTGAGCTGATTCTCCCGTATGGGGAGGTGAGCTTGGACCTTGGGGTTCAGTCGCGTTTGCAGATGCGGTCCAGGAGGTTCGCCGTGGCCCGCTGGATACGGGGGTCCACGTGGCCGGGGCGGTCCAGGGACGGGGACCAGGCGAACGTTCCGGACGCGAAGACCAGGGAGCCGGACGGGGCGCGGTAGAGAGAGGTCTCCTGGTGGCGTGCGGCGCCCTCGCTGTCGGTGTACGGGGAGTGGGCGAGCAGGATGCGGTTCTCGTGCTCGGGGAGCGGAGTGCGCGGGAAATAGCGGTCGGCCTCGCCCGCGACCAGCCCGTCGATCTCGTCGCCCTCGTGTGCGCCGGTCGCCTCCCACAGCCAGTGGCCGGCGTTGCGGACGATCAGGGGGTGCGGCTCGGGTACGCGGCCCGCGTACTGGATGCCGACCAGTTGCTGCTCGGGCCGGTCGATCTCACGCCAGAGGACGGGTCTGCCCGGCCCCCGCCGTTTTCGGCAGGTGAGCAGGCGGTCCGGGACGCCGGACGGGGACGGGCCCAACTCCACCTGCCAGTACATGGTGTTGGCGGAGAGGAAGACCAGGGAGGTGCCGTGCTCGCGGGCGAGTTCCGTGGTGCGGCGCATCGCCGGCGACCAGTACTCGTCGTGGCCGGGGAAGACCAGGCCGCGGTAGCGGGCGGGGTCGATCCGGCCGGCGTGCAGGTCGCGGGTGTCGGCGTAGGCGAGGTCGTAGCCGTAGCGCTCGGCCCAGCGGATGAAGTCATAGGCGTGGCCGACATGGAGGGGGAGGCCCGCGCCGGCGTACGGACGGTCGAAGGAGACCGTGGTCGCGGCGTCGGCCTCGCCCAGGAGACGGCCCTGCTCGTCCCAGGCGTGGTAGAGGCTGGCGCCGGTGCGGCCGTCCTCCGGGTAGAGGTTGTAGGCCTGCCAGGTGATGTCGGGCAGGAGGAGCAGCAGGTCCGCGGGGTGGTTGTCGCGGACGGTGAACGGCACGTGGGAGCGGTAGCCGTCGGCGGTGGTGAGGACGGCGACGTAGGCGCCGATGCTCCAGTACGACGGGATCTGTAGCCGCCACGACAGCCACCAGTGGTGGCAGGAGACGGTCCGGTCGGCGGTGAGCGGGGGCGGCTGGACAATGCCGGACAGCCGGGGGCTGGTGGTGATCTTCGCTGCGCCGTCGCCGCCGTAGTGGCCGATGCGGTAGACGTCGACGCTGAACTCCTGGGGCGGGTCGACGGTGATGTGGAAGTCGACGGCCTCGCCGGGGGCGACCGCGCCGGTGGAGACGAAGCCCTTGATCTGGCGCTTGACGTCGTCGGCGGAACGGGGGCCGCCGGTGCCGCTGCGCGGAGCGGGGACCCTCGGGGCGTCGGCGGTGGTGGCCGTCGGCTGCTGGACCGGGTCCACATACCAGGGGACGACATGGCCGGTGTCGTCGAAGTAGGTCTCGCTGCCGCGCAGCCAGGGGACGGGGCCCTGGCCGAAGGGGTCCGTCACCGCGTGTGCCAGCGCGCCCGACTCCCAGCGGCGGATCTGCTGCGACCCCATGCTCGCTCCCCTCCCTGGTGCCCCCGTGTTCGTACGTCGTGTGCGTGTCTTATGTCGCAAGCCCTTGCCATGTGCGCGATCGGTCCCAGCACATCACATAACGCACGCACCCTGTCACTATTCGTTGCGAATTGGCCGAAAGTGGAATGGGGGCTTCCGGTGGGACGCGGTCCCACATTCGGCCCGGCCTCCGATGAGGGTCCGATGGGGGTCCGTCAGACGAGACGGACCGGCTTCTCCGGGCGTATCCCCGACTCCACCAGCCAGGCCCGCAGCGGGGCAGGGTCGCCGTCCTCGATCAGGCTGAGGACTCTGGGGGTCAGGTCGGCGGCCCGCTCTCCGTTGACGATGAGGGACGGGCCGTCGAGCCAGTCGAGGCCCGGGGTCGCCCCCGCGGTGTCCATCGCGGCGCAGCACACCATCGCCGTGACGTGGTCGGCGAGCAGCTCACGGGCGGTGCGGGGCGGTTGCAGCGGGAAGAGCGGGAGCGTGCCGTCGTCCCAGAGGGCGGTGTCGGGGCCCTGGCCGGCGGCCGACGCCTTCCGTTCGGCGGGGGCCGCGGCTTCCTCTCGGGCCAGCTCGGCGGTGAGGACCGCGGCGAGCGCCGAACTGCGCTCGGTGCCTGCGTCGCTGTCGGCCGGGTCTTCTTGGCGTACGGAGGCTTCGGGACCGGGGGGTGGGTCGTCCCGTCGGGCGGAGGCTTCGGGACCGTGGGTCGCGTTCTCCCGCCGGGCGGAGGCTTCGGCACCGTGGGTCGCGTCGTCCCGCCGTACTGAGGCGTCGGCACCGTCGGCCGGGTCCGCTTGCCGTACGGAGGCATCGGCACCGTGGGGTGGGTCGTCCCGCCGGGCGGAGGCTTCGGGACCGTCGGCCGGGTTCTCCCGCCGGGCGGGGGTGTCGGTGCCGGTGTCCGGTGGGTCCGACAGGTGGTCGAGGACGCGGGCGAGGGTCGGGTCGGCGGCTGCGGGGGCGGTGTGGTCGGGGGAGCGGCGGACGCCGAGGGTGTCCAGGACACGGTGGAGGCGGGCCGCGTCGATGCGCCATTTGCGGTCGACGACTTCCTCCGGGTACTCCTGCCAGTTCACCGGGGACCAGTCCGGGCCGGGCTCGGCGGGGCCGCCGTGGAAGAGCCGGGCGGCCAGCAGTGAGGCCGCCTCGTCCACCGTGCCGGGCTCTTCGAGCAGGTCGCAGGCGGGACGCTCGCCCAGCCGTGAGGCGAAGCCCTCGGCCAGCCGGTCGCGGCGGGACAGCTCGGTGAGGGCGGCCACGACACCCGCGTCCAGCCGGGACGGCCAGCGGCCCATCCGCCAGGCGGGCAGCGCCACGCGCGTGAGCAGCCGGTCCCAGCCCGCGTACGCCAGGCCGACCTGTTCCTGCGCGACGATCCGCAGTCCGTAATCCACAGCCTGTGCACGCTCGGCGGCCGCGGCGGCCACACCCCGCTCCATCTCGGCCGCGTGCCCCCGGCAGCTGCGCAGCAGCAGACGGGCGACCCAGCCGACGCCCGCGAGCACCGTGCGGGACACGGGGCCCCGGTGGGGCGCCGAGGTGACGGCCACCGCCGCGTCCAGCCCCCGCACGAAACGGCGGGCCGCTGCTATGTCGGGGTGCGCAGACGGTCCCGTACCGGCGACCACCGGGGCGAGGACCGCGCGCAGCTCGCCGACGCGCATCCACCAAAGGAACGGGGAGCCGATCACCAGGACTGGGGCGGCGGCGCTGCGGCGGTGGGCGTGCCTGCCCAGGCCCGCTATCTCATCGCCGTCCTCCGGCGGGGGCGGGCCGTGGGACGGATGCGTACGGTCCTCCAGCCAGCTGTCGCAGTCGGGTGTGAGCGCTATGGCGGAGGGGGCGGGGACGTCGAGGCGGTCGGCGAGGTCGCGCACCATCCGGTACAGATCGGGCGCCGACTCCTCGGCGATCGGGACGGTGGGGCTCACGGCGGGACGCGAACGGGCGACGACCAGCGCGATGCCGCCGGCGGCGAGCAGCACGAGCACGGCGACCGGGATCACGACCCAGCGGACGGTGTGCCAGCCCGCACCCACGAGATGGCCGGTGGAACCGCCGGCCAGCAGCACCACGGCGAGAGCCGCGGGCAGCAGCGCGACGGCAAGCGCCCGGCTGCGGATGTGCAGCACGGCGAGAGCCCGGGAGCGCGCGGACAGTGCGCCCGCCTCCCCACCCATACCGGTCACGACCGGATGTCACCCCCTCCCTGCTGTCCCGTACGGCGGCATGTGGGGCGTCCACTGTGACGGTGTCCGTCACAGTGGTCGCCGCCGACCGCCCTGGCGTTGCTCACTCCCCCACTGTGGCACCGACCACTGACATCGCAATGCCGGTGGGCCAAGTGCCGGAACGCTTGCGCCGCACCCTAGTTGGGGCCCCGGCCCTCGTCAGCCGTATGGGGACCCGGTCACTCGATGGAATGGCTTTGGGGAAAGGTGGATGACGGACCGCGAGGATCAGGCCCCGAATCCATAGACGGGTTCGGGGCCTGGAGGGTTGGTCGGTGACCGGGTTCTGGGCGGTTTTGGCCTCGGTTTTGGCCTCGGTTTTGGCCTACGCGTCCGCTGCCTTCGCGGCGATGTCCGTGCGGTACTGGGAGCCGTCGAGGTGGATGCGGGAGACGGCCTGGTAGGCGCGGTCGCGGGCCTCGGTGAGGTTCTCGCCGGTCGCCGTGACGGAGAGGACGCGGCCACCCGCGCTGACGACCGCGTCGCCGGCGCGCTTCGTCCCGGCGTGCAGCACGTATGCGTGCGGGGCGTCCTGGGCGGCCACCTCGGCGAGGCCGGTGATCGGGTCGCCGGTGCGCGGGGTGGCGGGGTAGTTGTGCGAGGCGACGACCACGGTGACCGCCGCGTCGTCGCTCCAGCGCAGGGGCGCGAGGTCCTCGAGGGTGCCGTTCGCCGCCGCGAGCAGGACGCCGGCCAGCGGGGTCTTCAGGCGGGCGAGGACGACCTGGGTCTCGGGGTCGCCGAAGCGGGCGTTGAACTCGATGACCCGTACGCCCCGGCTGGTGATCGCGAGACCGGCGTAGAGCAGACCGGAGAACGGGGTCCCGCGCCGCCTCATCTCGTCGACCGTGGGCTGGAGGACGGTCTGCATGACCTCGTCGACCAGCTTCGGGTCGGCCCACGGCAGCGGGGAGTACGCGCCCATGCCGCCGGTGTTCGGGCCCTCGTCGCCGTCCAGGGCGCGCTTGAAGTCCTGGGCGGGCTGGAGCGGGATGACCGTCGTGCCGTCGGTGACCGCGAAGAGGGAGACCTCGGGGCCGTCCAGGTACTCCTCGATGACGACGCGCTCACAGGCGTTCGCGTGTGCCGCGGCCGCCTCGATGTCGCCGGTGACGACGACGCCCTTGCCGGCCGCGAGCCCGTCGTCCTTGACGACGTACGGCGCGCCGAAGGCGTCGAGTGCCTCGTCGACCTCCGCGGGGGTGGTGCAGACGTACGACCGGGCCGTCGGGACGCCGGCCCCTGCCATGACCTCCTTCGCGAAGGCCTTGGAACCCTCCAGCTCCGCGGCCTCCCTGGAGGGGCCGAAGACCGGGATCCCCGCCTCGCGCACGGCGTCGGCGACCCCGGCGACGAGCGGCGCCTCCGGGCCTACGACGACCAGATCGGCGCCGAGCTCGGCGGCCAGCGCGGATACGGCCGTGCCGTCCAGGGCGTCGACCTGGTGCAGCTCGGCGACCTCGGCGATGCCGGCGTTGCCGGGGGCGCAGTGCAGCGCCGTGACGCCGGGGTCGAGGGACAGGGAACGGCACAGGGCGTGTTCGCGGGCGCCGTTTCCGATGACGAGGACCTTCACAGGGCTCAGCCTATCCGGCGGTGGGCCGCGTGAATTGTGCGGGTTGCCGAGGGGCCGGGGGCTGTCTGCTTGGAGCTTCCTCCCAGGTGCGGCCGTGACCACTCGTTCGAGGCGTGGTCATGCCTACTCGTTGGTGAACTCCTCCACCACCGTTGCGCCCAGCTCCTTCACGATGAGCTCGTGGCCGGAGAGCGCGGACTCGTCCAGGTCGGGGTCGTCGTCCTCGGGGATGTCGTCCTCGGGGGATACCGGGGGTGGCTCCGGGGCGGACGAGGGCCGGGGTGCGGGGGCGGCGGGAGCCGGGGGCGGCGTGGGTGTGGCGGGCGTGGGCTGGGGGGGCGCCGGGCGCGGGGGCGGGGGCGGCGTACTGCCGCCGCCATGGCCGCTTCCGCCGCCGCCACCGCCGTAGCCGCTTCCACCGGCGCTGCCGCCACCGCCGTAACCACCACCGCTGTTGAAGCCGGAAGGGCCGCCGGAACCGCCGGGCGGTGGGGGTGCCGAGCCGCCGGACGGGTCGACGATGGCCTCGATCTTCCACTGGACGTTGAACTGCTCGGCCAGCGCCTGCCGCAGCACGTCCTCGCTGCCGCTGCTCGCGAAGTTGTCCCGCGCGCCGGCGTTGACGAAGCCGACCTGGAGGGTGGTGCCGTCGAAGCCGGCCACCTGGGCGTTCTGGCTGAGCAGGATCCAGGTGAAACGGCGGCGGTTCTTGACGGCTTCGAGGATGTTCGGCCAGACCGTGCGGGGGTCGAGGCCGCCGGGCGGGGCGGATGCGGGGGGCGGTGCGGGTGGGGCGGACGACGGTGTGGGCGTGGACTCAGGTGCGGGTTCGGACGCGGGTGGGGGTGGGGGTGTGCTCGGGGGCTGGCCGCCGCCCGCCGGGGCAGCCGTGGGCCAGCCGCCGGGGCGTCGGCCGCCGCCGGCGGGGGTGGCGGTGGGCCAGGCGCCGGGAGCGGAAGCGGCGGGGGGCTGGGAGGCGGGGGCAGGAGTGGGCGTGGCTTGGTCGGGCTGGGCTGGCTGCGGTTGCTGCGCCTGATGCGAGTGCTGGGTGTGCTGGGGTTGCTGGGGTTGCTGCCGGCCCTGCTGCGGCTGACCGGCGTCGGAAGGGTCGCCGGCCGGGCCGGTGGTCGCCGGCGGGACCGGCCCTGCCCCCGACGCCGTACCGCCGTCCGGGCCGGTGGCTCCCATCGCACCCGACCCGGGACCGCCGGAGCCCGGACCGGCTCCGGCCGGCGCCCCCGAACCCCGCACGGCAGCCCGGGCCGCTGCGGCCCCGCCCCCCGGAGGAACCGGAGCACCCATGGCGCCGCTGCCGGCATCGGCGTGCGCCTCGGGCCCCGGCACGTACCCCATGGCAGGCGCCGCGCCGCCCGCCGAGAAGTTCACGCCCCGCTCGAGCCGGTCGAGGCGGGCCATCACGGACCGCTCGTCCCCGTACGCGGCGGGCAGCATCACGCGGGCGCAGATCAGTTCGAGCTGGAGTCGGGGCGAGGTGGCGCCCCGCATCTCGGTCAGGCCTTCGTTGACCAGGTCGGCGGCACGGCTGAGCTCTGCGGCACCGAAGGTGCCGGCCTGGGCCTGCATACGCTCGAGCACATCGGAGGGGGCGTCGATGAGCCCCTTGTCCACCGCATCCGGAACGGCGGCGAGGATCACCAAATCCCGCAGCCGCTCGAGCAGATCGGCGACGAAGCGACGCGGGTCGTTGCCCCCCTCGATGACACGGTCCACGACCTCGAAGGCGGCGGCCCCGTCACCCGTGGCGAAGGACTCGACGACGGAGTCGAGCAGCGAGCCCTCCGTGTAACCGAGCAGCGAGGTGGCCATGGCATACGTCACACCGTCGGCACCGGCCGCGGCGAGCAGCTGGTCCATGACGGACATGGAGTCACGCACCGACCCGGCGCCGGCCCGCACGACGAGCGGCAGCACACCGTCCTCGACGGGGATGTTCTCCCGCCCGCACACCTCGCCGAGGTAGTCCCTCAGCGTCCCCGGCGGAACGAGCCGGAACGGATAGTGATGGGTCCGCGACCGGATGGTCCCGATGACCTTCTCGGGCTCGGTGGTGGCGAAGATGAACTTGAGATGCTCCGGCGGCTCCTCGACGACCTTGAGCAGCGCGTTGAAACCGGCAGACGTGACCATGTGGGCCTCGTCGATGATGTAGATCTTGTAGCGGCTGCCGGCGGGCCCGAAGAAGGCCTTCTCCCGCAGCTCACGGGCGTCGTCGACACCACCGTGCGAAGCGGCGTCGATCTCGATGACGTCGATCGATCCCGGGCCGTTCCGCGCCAGGTCCTGACAGGACTGGCACTCGCCGCACGGGGTCGGTGTGGGTCCCTGCTCGCAGTTCAGACACCGGGCGAGAATGCGCGCGCTGGTCGTCTTGCCGCACCCGCGCGGGCCGCTGAACAGGTACGCGTGATTGACCCGGTTGTTCCGCAGCGCCTGCTGCAACGGGTCGGTTACATGCTCCTGCCCGATGACCTCGGCGAACGACTCCGGGCGATAGCGGCGGTACAGCGCGAGAGACGACACGCATACGAGGTTATAGGCGCCCACTGACAACACGCCCCGCCCACCGACCCGGCCCCCGAGAACCCACGAGTCCCCGGGCACACAAGCGCCCCCCACGCACCCGCCAGAGCCAACCTACCCTTGCTGCCTTCCGGCCCTGGGGGAGTTCAGTCAGATAGCGCCGCGTGAGGGGCTGCGCCCACAGTACCCGATGCCGGCCAGCGGGAACGAGTTCGCTAGCACTCCTCAACGTCTTGTATTGTTTGCGGCGGAGGATTCGCCTAGAGGCCTAGGGCGCACGCTTGGAAAGCGTGTTGGGGGCAACCCCTCACGAGTTCGAATCTCGTATCCTCCGCCAGTGCCTCACCGGGCACGATGTCGAAGGGCCCCACCGTTCGCGGTGGGGCCCTTCGTCGTGTGTGGTCTCAGTTTTGGTCTCAGTTCGCGTGATGGGACCGGAGCGAACTCGGTGAACAGTGATCTGGTTCATCGTGCCAAGCAGAGCCTGAGAGAGCGCGTCAGTGCTGTGCCGGGACGCCGAGTTCGTCGAGGAGTCCGCGGACGCGGCGCTCGATGTCGTCGCGGATGGGCCGGACGTCGTCGACGGCCCTGCCTGCGGGGTCGTCCAGGGTCCATTCCAGGTACCGCTTGCTGGGGAAGACCTGGCAGGCGTCGCCGCAGCCCATGCTGACGACGACGTCGGCGGCGCGGACGATCTCGTCGGTCCAGGGCTTGGTGAACTCGCGGGAGATGTCGATGCCGCGCTCGCTCATCGCGGCGATGGCCGCCGGGTTGACCCCGTTCCCGGGTTCGGAGCCGCCCGACCAGGCGACGGCGCCCCCGCCGGCCAGGTGTTGGAAGAAGCCCATGGCCATCTGGCTGCGTCCGGCGTTGTGGACGCAGAGGAAGAGCACGATCGACTTGCCGTCGGTGTGGTGGCCTTCGACCTTGGCCAGGGCGTGCAGGCACTGGCGGGCGAACCGTTCGGCCAGGAGCGGGAGGAAGTTGGGGATCGTGCTGCGGCCGGCGAACTGGTCGTAGCTGGAGTTCAGGAAGCGTTCGATGGTCTCCTGGCCGAAGGTGCCGTCGAACTGGCGGCTCAGGTGGGTGGCGGCGGTGCGCAAGGCGAGTTGCTGATCGATGCTCAGGTTGCGGTGCGGGACGGGCGCGGTTTCAGTCATCGCTACCTCCGGGAGGGCGGACGGCGGGCGCCAGCCGGTCGACCCGGTCGGCGAGATCACTCAGGGCGTCGGCGAAGGCGTCGGCGAAGGCGTCGCCGGTGCCGGTGCGGGTGGGGTCGGGGACCGACCAGTGCAGACGGTCGGGGACCTTGGGGCCGAGCTGTTCGTGAGCGTTGTCGCAGACGGCGATCACCAGGTCGTCCGGGCGCAGCGTCTCGTCGATGTGGGAGGTCCGGGCAAGGGCCAGGGACAGGCCGTGCTTGCGTGCGGTCGCCACGGCACGGGGGTGGACGCGTGACGCGGGCTGGGTTCCCGCCGAGGCGGCGGGCACGGTGCTGTGGCGCTTCCACAGGGCTGCGGCGAGGTGGGCGCGGGCGGAGTTGTGAGTGCAGACGAAGACCACGCGGGGCGCCGTACGTAGGGGTGTCGGCATGGTGTCGGCCAGGGCGTGCACGCGCAGGCGCAGGTAGGTGTGCCCATGTCGGAAGCGCGCAGGTTCGCAGAATCTTGGACGTCATGGGTACGGAAGCCGTACGCAGATCGCTTCGCAGACCTGCTTGCCGTTCCAGTTCGCCGTCGCCTGCTCCGGCGGAGGGGCGTTCACCGAATCCCGTACGGCTGCTGTTCGATGCGTTCCAGCCCGTCACCGGTTCCGCTCAGTGTCGTTTTTGATCACGTTGGCGGTCGGTTGGGCGGGGACTGGATGGTGACCTTGTTGCTACAGGCTGCGAGTGCGCGACGTGGGTGGCTGACCAGTGGGCATAGGGGTTGCTTGTGGGCGGCGCAGTTGTGGCTGTGAGCCGGCCGGTTCTTCGTATCAGGGATGTCCGCAAGAGTTATCGACGACGTCCGGTGCTGCGAGAGGTGTCGCTGGATCTGTCTCCAGGGCAACTGGTGGGCATCGTGGGCGAGAACGGTGCCGGCAAGAGCACGTTGCTGCGCATCCTCGTGGGCGACCTCGCACCGGACGGAGGCGTTGTGGAGCGTCATGGGGTGGTGGGCAGTTGCCCGCAGGACGCCGTTCTGCACAGTGCCTTCTCGGTCGAGCAGCATCTGCGGTTCTTCCAGGCGGCCTACGGCCTGGACCGTCTGGATCGGGCCTATGAGTTGCTCGACCAGCTGAAGTGCACGGGCTACCAAGGCGAGCGCCTGGAGACCCTCAGCGGCGGCACCCGGCAGAAACTCAACCTGGTTCTGGCGCTCATGCACGATCCGCAGGTATTGCTCCTGGACGAGCCCTATCAGGGCTTCGACTGGGAGACCTACCTGGGGTTCTGGGACCTGGCAGCGGCACTGCGCGATCGGGGCTGTGCGGTGCTGGTGGTATCCCATCTCGCCTACGACGCGGCCCGTCTGGACACCCTGTACCGGCTCGACGCGGGGTTCCTGCGCGAGACGGAGCAGACGGCTGCCGGTGGGGGATCGTAGTGAATCGCTGGTGGTCATGCTTCGGTACGGCGATGCGGTTCGCGGTCGTCGAACAAGCCCGCAACAGGCTGGCGCTGATCCTTGTGGTTCTGTTCGTTCCGCTGTGGACGACTCTGGCCTTCGAGGTCGTTGCCCGCTTGCCGCTGCGCTTCTACGTCCGTCCGGTCGGCCGCCATGTGGTCATGGACGGCAACATTTTGACTCAGGTGACCGGGGCACTGCAGGCACTGGCGCTGGTGGTCGGTTTCATGATGTTCGTCGCCACGGCCCGCTCAGTGCTCTTCGACCGGCGTCTGGTGCAGGCGGGCTACCCGCGGTCGTGCCTGGCCGTGGCGAAGTGCTCCTCGCTCGTGTTGGTGGCAGCCGCGGTCGCCGTGTACGCCACCGCGTGGGTGCACCTGTTCTGGCGGCCGGTGCAACCCGTGGTGTTCGCCGCGGGAATGTTCACTGGTGCTCTGGTTTACGGCGGCATCGGCATCGTGCTCGCGGCGGTGCTGCGCAGCGAGCTGGCCGGCATGTTCTTGGCGATCATGATCAGTTCCATCGATCTGCTGTTGCAGAACCCGCTGATCAATCCGAACGCGGACAGCGCCCTCGTGCGCTACCTGCCGGCCTACGGGGCAGTGCAGAGCTCCGTTGCGGCCGCCGGACTGCATGGCGTGCCCTGGAGCGGCCTACTGCTGGGAGCTGGATGGGCGCTGGGAACAGCAGCGTTGGGCATGGCCGCCTTCGCCGTACGCACCCGCACGCACTCGGCGGCTGTCGTTGTGGGGGTGGGCGTTCGTGCAGAGTTGTCGGAACCGGGATGGCAGGGGCTTTGGGTGTCCGAGCAGGGGACCGCAGGGATGGACTCGGCGGAGCATGCTTCGGGCCCCGCCCATCTGGGCCATGCGGCGCGGGAGTTCAGGTCGGCGTCCCGTGGTGAGGCGCCCGTCGCGTGGCTTGTGAGCGAGGGGTTCGAGCCGAAGAACTGGATGGTGTTCCTGACCGTGCTGTTGGGCTGGCACGCTGACGGTTTCGCAGGTGCCGGCTGGGGTCTGTTCGCGGCTGTGTTCACTGCGGTGCTGCCCACGTTGATCCTGGGATTCGGTGAGCGGCACCACTATTGGGGCGACCGGCAGGTGCGTCGGCGCCAGGACCGTGTCGTGGCCGCCCCTGGTGTCCTGGCATCGGTCATTGTCGGCACGGCGCTGCTGTTTGTGCTGGGGGCTCCGAGCGAGGTGAGCGCGTTGGTCGCCGCGATGCTGGCCGTCCTTCTTGCCTTGCTGGTCATCACCTTCTCCTGGAAGGTGTCGGTGCATGCGGCCGTCGCCGCGGGCGCCAACGTCATCCTGGTGTCGGTCTTCGGGCCCTGGGCCGGCTTGCTGGTCCCCGTGGTCGCGTTGATCGGCTGGTCCCGGATCCGACTGCGCTGCCACACCGCCGCCCAGGTCATCGTCGGGGCCATCACGGGAGCAACTGTCGGCGGCGTAGCGTTCGGTCTCCTGCGGTGACAGGTCCGCGTGACTTCCCCGGTCCCAGCCCCGCTGATCTCCTCATGTGCGACACCGAACGGCGCGCGGAGCACCCCGACGCCATGTCGACCGTCGGAGCGGTGCTGCACCTGACCGGCACCGTCCCCGACTTGGCGGACCTGCGAGATCACGTGGCCGCATGCCTTTCCGGGCTGCCCTGTCTGACGCACGTGCTGAGCGGCGACGGGCCGAAGGCGCACTGGGTGTCCGCCACCCCGGACATGGAGCGTCACATCGTTGCCGTGCAGGTGGGCAGGGAACCGCAGTCCCTGGACGCCGCGGTGCGCGGCCTGCTGCGAGAGCCTCTGCCGGAAGGAGCCCCGGCCTGGCGCATGGTCCTGCTGCACGGTCATGTGACGGACGGGTTCGCGCTGCTGTATCTCGCCCACCACGCGGTGCAGGACGGCGGCAATCTGGTCGCGGTGACGGAGGGTCTGTTCGGGTCTTCCCTGCTGCCCGATCAGTCGGCCGTGGCGCGAGGAGTACCGCGCGCACCGCGGCCCCGGCCGGGGCAGATTTTGCGGAGCACCGCGACGCTGCTGCGCCACTTCAGGAAGCACGGTCTGTGGAAGGCTCCGTCCCAGCCGCTGTCCAGCCGCCGCCACCTGCTGCTCACCCAAGTGCCCACTGCCTGGCTGCGTACGGCAGCCCGCACCGGCAGGGCCAGTACCAACGACGTCTACCTCGCCGCCCTGGCGCACGCGATTGCGGAATGGGCCGGAAGCGGATGGCCGCGCGCCGCGGATATTCCGATCCCCGTCATGGTCCCCGTCAACCTCCGCACGGCCGACGAAGTAGCGGCTCCCGGCAACCGGCTGTTCCTGACCGGCGTCGCCCTTCCGGGCGGCAACATGCCCTTCGCCCGACGGCTGGCGCTCACCCGCGCGGCCACCGCTGCCCTGAGATCCGCCCAACACAAGGCAGTTCTCCGCACAGCCCTCGCCCGGCTTCCGCATTGGGCGCTTCAGCGTCTGGTGGCGATGAGTACCGATCCTGGCCGGCTCACTGTCTGCGCCTCGTCCTTCGTACTGCGCCACCGACTTCGCTACGGCGACGCAGTGGTGAACCGCGTGGATCCCCTCATCTGCTGCCCACCGGGTGTTCCTGCGGCGGTTGCCATGTGCGTCTACGAGGACGTGGCGAGCGCCTGCTTCCGCATCGACGAAGCCCTCCCGGACGCCGAGGGCCTCCCCGCCCGCTGGCGTCAGGCCCTTGAAGAGATGGCCGCCCCGAGCCAGTGAGCTGCGCGCCGAGGTCCGCTCCGTTACTCGATGGCACAGAGCGGACGCTGTCTTACCTTGCCGGTTACCGGACTCGCTCGACGCTCCACAAGGGCAACAACTCGAAGAAGGTGACCGCCTCCTGACGCCACTGCGGCCGCCAGCTCGCGGCTTCGGCCGAGGCCAGTTCCGCATAGCGCTGGAGGTCCGCCCGCAGCTTCTGCTCAACGCCGCAGCGTTGGCCGATCTCCCGGACGGCAGCGATGGTCTCGGGGGGACAGGAGGCGTCACCGAGCGCCGATTCCACCACCGTGCGCTCCGGTCCGTTGACGGCCGCAAGGAGTGCGCTGACCGTGTAACTGCGCTTGCCGTCCCGGATGTCCGTGCCGGTGGGCTTGCCCATGGTCTGCGCGTCGCCGAAGAGATCCAGGTAGTCGTCGCGCAGCTGTCCGCAGATACCGAGCAGCGAAGCGTAGCGGCGCAGTTGGTCATCGAAACGGGCCGGCGGCTCACCCGCGGCCAGGAGCCCCAGCTGCATGGGCGCCAGGATCGAGTAGCGGGCGCTCTTGTAGTCGGAAACGCAGTGCAGCAGGTCCTCGGACGGGAGGTCGGTGAAGTCCCTTTCCAGGTCGATGATCTGCCCCAGGAACGTGTCGGACGCCGCCCTGGTCTGCACCTCGACCATGGCATGGCGCACCGGGAGGGAAGCCTCGCAGTCGAGGAGGATCTGCATGGACAGGGCCAGCGCGAGGTCACCGGCGAGTACGGCGAGCCCTAGCGCCGCCTGCGGATCGCCGGGGAACTTGGCACGGTAGGCGTAGTAGGTGGAGGGGCCGCCGCGACGGGTGGGGCTGTCGTCGATGATGTCGTCGTGGACCAGCAGGTGTGTCTGTAGCAGTTCGATGCTCAGCGCGGCTTCGTCCAGGCCGGTGACGGGCTCGGTCGTCACCAGCCGCGCCGCCTCATAGATGAACGCGACCCGCAGGCGTTTACCCCCGCGGAGTGACAGATCCTTCAGGAGGCCGAGGCATTCTGGCGTGAACCGACTCAGTGCCGGCGCATCCAACGTGCTGTGCAGGCTCTGGAAGTACTGCTCGAACCGTGTGTTGAAGCGGTGTTCGTAGGCAGTGAGACGACCCTTGATCTGTTCGGCGAGGACGGCGGTTTCGGTCACGCGAGAGTCTTCCGTTCGGTGAGGGACGGGCAGAGCGCGCGTCAGGTTCTGACGGTGGACAGGCACAGCGCTCAGCTGCACCCCGTGCCGATCCGCGAGGCCGGAGGCATACTGTCGGCCTGTCCAAGGCGCTTGTGGGACGCAAGCAGCCTCAGGAGGTGTACTGCGTGGCGGTCACCGCCAGCCGGTGCAGCGCGTTCGAGGCCGCCGGCGGAAATCCGGCGGACTCCAAGACTCGCAGAACCTGCTCATAGCGCGAGGCGATCATCTTCTCGGTACGCGCGCGGGCTCCGGTCGACTCCAGGATGGTCCGCACCTCCGCAGCTCCGTCCTCATCCAGATCGGCCCGGCCCACCAGGTGGCGAAGACGCTGCCGCTGACCGGCGTCGGCCGCTTGCAAGCCCAGGGCCAGAAGGACGGTCCGCTTGCCCTCCCGCAGATCACCCAGGCCCGGCGCGCAGGCGCCGTCCGTGCTGCCGAACACGTCCAGGAGATCATCTCTGATCTGGAACGCCTCTCCCAGCGGAAGACCCAGCGCCGTACAGACGCCCAACGTGGCCGCATCCGCTCCGGCGACGGCAGCCCCCAGCTGGAGTGGGCGCTCAACCGTCGCAGTGGCCGTCTTGTAATGGATGATCTCCAGGGCCGCCTCGACGTCGTCATCGCCGCGGCCGGTGCCCATGACATCCAGGTACTGGCCGTACATCACCTCCTCCAGCATCGCGTCGTACAGGCCATGCACCGCCCTGCACCGCTCGGCATCCAACCCGGCTGTGTGCAGCAGCTCCTGTGCCCAGATCAGAGCGAGGTTGCCCACCAGGAGAGCACCGCCCGCACCAAGCCGCTCCGCACGCTCGGAGTTCCCCAGGCGCGCTCGAAGGGCACGATGGACAGCGGGGCGCCCGCGACGGCTGATGGAGTCGTCCATGATGTCATCGTGGATGAGGGCGAAGGCCACGAACATCTCCAGCGACGCTGCCACCCGCACGACGCGAGCGGGATCCTCGCCCCTGCCCGCGGCATGCCACCCCACCACACACAACAGAGCCCGGATGCGCTTGCCGCCGGCGGCGAGGAAGCCCCGCAAGGTCTCCACCACCTCCGGCGTATGGCCCCTGCCTGCCGCCGCCCGAGCCTTTCCCCCAAGAAAGTCCTCCAGCACCGCATCGACCCGCTCCCGCACGGCACGCAGGTCGATCTCCTCGGCATCAACGGCACTCAAAGTCACAGGCTCACCACTCCGGCAGCGGACGCAGGTGCGCTCTCGTGACCGGTGGCCCACAGGCTTCGATTGCTATGCGCGGCTGTGCAGTCCCGGCCTTGGAAACCTCCAGTGCGTTGATAGCCCCGGGTCATCTGTTTGATCTTCATACCCCCGTCAACGACCAGGGTCTCCTCAGAACACGCGCTACTCCCAGTTCGGGCGCGACGCGGTGGACTTTCTTGACGACACCCCGGACACCTCCTGGCGGGACGGCACCCGAAACTCCGGCGGCTGGAGGTCACTCACAGCCGATTCCTCCGCAGCCGGTGTCCGATGCCGTCGGCGTTACTCCCCGCCGCCGATCTCGGGTACCGGTTTGCCCGGCGGCGTGAAGGCGGCGAGCACAGTGGCCGTGATGTGGTCGGCGGCGCGGTCGGAGGTGAGGCGGCCGGCGCGGATCTCCTCCGCGGCGCTGTGCATGACTGTGTGCAGGACGTTGACCATCCAGGCGATCGGCAGGTCCGTACGGAAGGCGCCCTCGGCGCGGCCGCGAGCGACCAGCGCCTCGACCCGGGCGGCGGGCCCGGCATGCAGTTCGCGGATGCGTCCCGCTGAGAGTTCCTTCTGCGCGGCGGCGAGCAGCGCCCGAGCCTGATCCACCAAGTGCCAGCCGGCGGCGATGTACCGGGACAGGGCGAGCCGCGGGTCACCGGTCATGTCGACCGTGTCCAGGACCTCGTTGCCCCGGTCGAGAGCGCGGCTCATCGCCGCGTCGACGACTTCCGCCCGTGAGGCGAAGTGGCCATACAGCGTCACCCGGCCCACTCCTGCGGCCCGCGCGATCTCGCTGAGGCTCGCCTCCGGGTTGCGCCCGAGGCATTCAGTGGCGGCCTGCACGATCGCCTCGATGCTGCGCAGCGCGTCGGCGCGCTTGGCGGTCGTGGAGTTCTTGCTGCCCATGGCGCCCACCCTACCCCGGTAAATCGTACAGCACTGTTTGGCTTATACCCCCGGGGCGTATAACGTGAACAGCACTGTACGACTTAGTGATGAGGGGTGAGCGTCATGAGCGACTCGGAAACCACCACCCGCGCACCGGATGCGGTGCATCCGGTGCGCTGGACGGCGCTGGGGCTGCTCGGGCTGGCCCAGCTGATGCTGATCCTCGACATCACCGTGGTCGCGATCGCCCTGCCTGACATGGGCTCCGAACTGGACCTGGGCCGCGCGGCACTGACCTGGGTGGTCAGCGGATACGCCCTCACGTTCGGCAGTCTCATGCTGCTCGGCGGCCGGGCCGCGGACCTGTTCGGCCCCAAGCGGGTCGTGCTGGCAGGGCTCGCCGTCTTCACCGCCGCGTCGCTGGCCGCCGGGCTCGCCACTGGCGCCCCGCTGCTGCTCGCCGCACGAATCGCCCAGGGGGCGGGCGCCGCGATGCTCTCGCCTGCCGCTCTGTCCGTGGTGGTGCGGCTGTTCGACGGTGACGAGCGCAATCGCGCGCTGGGCATCTGGTCGGCGCTCGGTGGAGGGGCGCCGCCCTCGGCGTGCTGCTGGGCGGGCTGATCACGGCAGGTCCGGGCTGGGCCTGGGTCTTCTTCGTCAACGTCCCCGTTGGCCTGGCCGTCCTCATCTCACTCGCCCGGATCCTGCCCCGCCTGCCCCGCGCGGCCACCGGCTCCCTCGACATACCCGGCGCCGTCCTGGTCGCCGCCGCGACCGGCGCCCTCATCTACGCCCTGATCCGTGCCGGTGACCACGGCTGGCTCGACCTGGTCACCGTGGCCCTGGCCTTCGCCGCGGCAGCCGGCTACGCGGCCTTCGCCCTCTGGCAACGCCGGGCGGCGACACCGCTGATGGACCTGCGGCTGCTCGGCCGGCGCCCCGTGGTGGCGGGGACCTTCGTGATCGCCGTCACCACGGCGCTGATGGTGGGGGCCTTCTTTCTCGGCTCCTTCTACCTCCAGAACCACCAGGGCCACGGCGCTCTGACAACCGGCGTGCTGTTCTTGCCGGTGGCGCTGCTGACCATGGTCGCCGCTGCTGCTGCCGGCCGCGTGATCGGCCGCATGGGGGCACGGCTGCTGGCTGTGCTCGCCCTCGCTGTGGCAGCCGCCGGGTTCCTCGTCCCGGTGCTCTGGTCCGGAACCACCGCAATGGTCACCGGCGTAAGCGTGGCCGCGGCGGGACTGGGCGCCCTGTTCGTCGTCGCGTCCGCCACCGCACTCGCCACGGTCGCCCCCCACGAGGCCGGGGTGACATCGGGCATCGTCAGTACCTTCCACGAGTTCGGCGCCTCGGCCGGCGCCGCGGCCGTCTCCAGCGCCGCCGCCACGAGTATCGCCGCCCACACCGGCGCCCAGACCGCCTCCGGCTTCGACGACGCGTTCCTCGTCGCCGCGGGCATGGCCGGAGTCTCCGCCGTCATCGCCCTGCGGCTGGTCCCCGCGAAGCATCAGTGAGCCCGGGCCGACATACTTCCAGGCCGGCAGGGACGAGCCAGGCCCAGTACCTCCGCAGCCGCGGCTCGGCCGAAGCGGAAGACCCGCCCCACGCATCCTGCCGGCCGCCGCATCGCAACGATCCCACTCACAACGGAAGCGGGCGTACCGCACGCCCCCGACGTGCTCACGGAGGCACTGGGCGCAGCCCTCCTGATCGACGGACCCCAGCAGGAGGACTGAGCCATCCTTGACCTTGGCGCCGAAGCGGCTTCGGCCCGCCCATGACGTTTCCCGTCTGTCGAGGTGCACCCTCATGAAGTCCCGATTGACGCTTGCGACTTGGCTGAGCGGACTCGACGGTTCCCGCCTGGCACGCGTACTCACCATGCGAAAGGACGCAGCCTCCTCTCCGGAACCACGCTCGGTGGGGGAACTGGCGGACCGTCTCCAACGTCCGGGGTCAGTGGCACTCGTCCTGCCGCAGCTCACGCTGCCGTGCTTGCAGGCCGCCGAGGCGCTGGCAGCCCTGGGAGCACGAGCGACCCGGGACAGCCTCGCGGAGTTGCTCGGCTCGACATCCCCTGCGGCGGTACACGCGCTGGACGCGACCCTGGAGGCGCTGTCGGATCAGGCGCTCGTGTGGCACGACGGCGACGAGGCACTCCGCATGTCTACGCCCTTGCGGCAGGCGTGGAGCACGCCCCTGGGACTTGACGCCCCACTGGAAGAGCTGCTGGCCGGCACCACCTCGGAGGAACTGCGCGGCATGCTGGCGGTCCTGGGTATCAAGCCACCCGGCAGCAAGCAGCAGCGGCTCGCGGCTCTGGTGGAGCATCACAGTGACGCGGAACGGGTCGCCGCGTTGGTGGCGGGGGCACCGGCGGCCACACGGAAGGTGCTTGAGCAGAGCGCCAGGTCCACGCCGCGTCAGTCACTGTTCGTCGTGTTCGGGGCTCCTGACCGCGACCTCGAACCGGGCGCCCGATGGGCACTCGACCGCGGCCTTCTGCTTCAGGACCGTCACCGGTACGGGGCCGTCCGGATGCCGGTCGAGGTGGCCTTGGCTCTGCGGGGCCCCGATTGGCACGCTCCGTTCGAACCTCTGCCGCCCGTCGCACAGTTGGTACCCATCACCTCATCGGAGGTGGAGCGGGAGGCCGCGGTGGCCGCCACCGCGTTCGCGGCCCATGCCGCCTCCGTTCTTACGGCGTGCGCGACCGCTCCACCGACCCGGCTGAAGTCGGGCGGGATCGGCGCGCGTGAACTGGCCCGGCTCGGCAAGGCCGCCCAAGCGGACGACGCCGTCGTACGCATCGCCCTGGAGACCGCGTACGCCGCCGGACTGCTGGCCCGCGACGGCGATCGCGTACCTCCCACCGAGGCGTACGACGCCTGGGCCGAGCAGGAGCCCGCAGAACAACTCGCCGTACTGCTCCGGGCTTGGCGGGACCTGCCGCTCACCCCCACCCGGGCGCGCGACGAGGACAACAAGGCGCTTCCCGCGCTCGCCGGTGCGCCTGACTGCGGCGGCTGTCTGCAGGCCCGCCACGGGCTGCTCACAGCGGCCGCGGGGCTCCCGGCAGGACAGCGTGTGAAGGTCGCCTCGGAGCTGGGTCCGCTCGTGGCCTGGCACCGTCCGCTCGCCGACGACGCCTCGCCCCCGGACACGGCACCGTTCAGCACCGTGATCCGCGAAGGCGAACTGCTGGGCGTGCTGGCACGGGGTGCGCTGTCCCCGCTCGGTGCCCACCTGGCGGCCCACGCCGACGAGGAGCTCGACATCACGGCCCGGCGGCTGTTGCCCCCCGCGACCACGACGGCCCGGATCGGCGCCGACCTCACCGCCGTCGTCACCGGCACCCCGTCCACGCGACTCGCGGCGCTGCTGGATTCGACGGCCGACCGGGAGACCAGTGGCACGGCGTCGGTATGGCGCTTCAGTGCCGGCAGTATCCGCCGGGCCCTGGACGCCGGCCGTACCCCGGACGACATCGCAGCCGACCTGGCAACCGTCTCCGCCACGGCCCTGCCACAGCCGCTGACCTATCTCATCGCCGACACCGCACGAGGTCACGGACGGGTGCGCATCGCCCCCGCGGCCTGTGTCATCCACGGCGACGAACCCGCGCTCCTGGCCGAACTCGCCGCCCACCGCGCACTGTCCAAGCTCGCCCTGCGGCAGCTCGCCCCGACGGTCCTGGTCAGCGACAGCCCACCCGCGGCGACTCTCGCCGCGCTCCGTGCCGCGGGCTACGCCCCGGTCGCCGAGACCGCCGGGGGAACGGTACGCATCGAAAAGCGCCTGCCGCAGAGGGCCGCCGCTGCCGTCCCGCCCCCGCGAAGGAACGCAGGGCGGCGCGGCCCCCGGACCACCGCAACCCGCGCCTCGGACATGCCCACCGACGCCGGGACGGACGTCCTGGCCGACCGGCTGCTCAAGGCCCCGCCGACAGCACCGGAACCCGACCCGTTCGGCAGCGGGGTGCCTTTCGCCACGGACACCGAGGAGATCGTCGCCGGATACGCGAAGCACCTGTCGTACAGCGACGTCCGCCAGGTCGCCCATGCCATCGACGCCGGTGCGGCCATCACGGTCGAGTACGTCGCCACCTCGGGCGACCGGACCGTACGCACCCTCAGCGACCTGGAACTCGACCCGCCCTACCTCGACGCCTGGTGCCACCTGCGCGAAGCGGAACGCGTCTTCACTCTCTCCCGCATCCACGGCGTGATGCCCGCGTAGGACTCGGCGGCCAAGGCCGGGTGCCCGGGCGTGCCACCCCGCGGGCACCTCACGAGATTTACTTGACCCCACCTTTGATATCAGCGAGGCACTCGTGAGCCGGACGGTTATCGACCTGGACGAAACCAGGCGGCAGCCGCCGGGCTCATCGCCACCTGCCCGATAGGCGGGCGATGGTTGCAGTTCTGGTTGGGCCCTTCGACGTGTGCGGTCTCAGTCGCGAAGCTGTGCTTCCTTCCGCGTCGGCTGCCGCCGGAGACGCGCTGTGAGCGGCGGGAGCGGGCGGGAGGTGGGCCGGGGCGGCCCTTCGAAGCGGCTCGGAAACGGGTACTTGCGGTTCAGGAAGGCGTCGATGGCGAGCTGGGCCGCCGGTCTGGCCGCCGGGGCGGTGTCCACGTCGTTGAGACAGAAGAAGTCGATGTCCTCGCCGGTGGCGAGGCGGGCCAGGCGCCGCCGCATGTCGAGGGTGCCCAGTTGCACATAGCGGAAGCGGTAGTCGGCCGGGACGGCCCGGCCGGTGGCGATCGCCCAGTGGTGGTGGAGTGTGGACGCCGGAGCGACGTCGGAGGTGGAGCGGAAGCGCGAATAGGAGGTCCGCTCCAGTTCCTCGATTCCGAGGCTCTCCATCTCCCGCATGACCGACAGCAGTTGGGGATGCGGGGTGTGCAACGACTTGTTGGTGATGTGTCTGCCGTGGAAGCGTCTGATCACCTCGCGGGCGTTCTTGCCCGCGGAGTTCGGGGCCGGTTCGAGTGGGTGTGGAGCGCCGACTCCGAGTTTCAGCGGGGACAGGGGGATGCGGGCGATGCCGTTGCCGTGGAAGAAGTGCTCGGCCCGTACCGGGCGATTGATGAAAACGTCGTCGTTGAAGTAGAGGTAGTGCTCCGACAGGCCCGGGATGTGATGCAGCCTGCTCTCTATCGCGTGCGAGTTGAAGACGGGGAGCGCGTCGGCCGGGAGGATGTCCCGGTGGTCGACCACGGTCAGGCCCTCCGCGTCCGGGTCCAGCCAGGCGGGGATCTGGGAGTCGGTCACGAGGTAGACGTGCCGGACGAACCCGGCGTACATCTCCAACGAGCGCAGTGCGTACTTCAGTTCGTCATGGCTGGTGTAGCGGGAGGCACCGGTCTCGCGCGGAGCGATGACGTTGTCGGAGAGCGCCTGATGGGCGCGGCGCTTCGAGGCCATCGCCGGGTCGTCCCCGTCGACCCAGGTGTACACGGCGTCGACGGGGAAGCGCACCTCGTCGATGCCCGGCTCGGCGAACGGAGCGAACGTCGGTACGTTGCGGTGGCGGACCGCGACCGCCGCAGGACGCTGCGCCGCCGCCGGGAGCACTTCGGACACGGAGTTGCGGCGCGGAGCGACGAGCGCCGGGCCGATGACGTCCGGTAACCGGCTGCCGGGCACGGTGAGCCAGGAGGGATCCGGGGCGGTGCCGAGGTCCTGGCCGTGACGCCAGAATTCGATGTCGCAGCCCGTTTCCAGGCCGGTGAGGACCTGACCATTCGGGCCGAGGCGCACCACGCCCGTGCGGAGCACCCCGGCCCGCCGCAGCGCCCGCGGCAGCTTCCCGTCGGTCCACAGTGCCGCGTTCGTCACGGTGCCGTCCGGTCCGACGGCGCCGACATACCCGACGGTGCCGGCGAAGCGCTGGGCGGCCCGGGAGAGGACCGCGTCACGGTAGGTCTCGTCGACGCCGATGACGTGCCGCGGCGCACTGTGCCCGTGGTCGGCGGGGACCAGGAAGTACGGGACGCCGAGCCCTTCCAGCAGGGCGCACACCCGCTCCAGATCCGCTTCCACGGCGTCCACGGCCCTGTAGCCGGCGACCGTACGGCCGTAGAGCCGCATCGGTCCGAAGGTGACCTTGCGCAGTCCGGGGACCGCGGCCCGCAGGCGCCGTCGGGCCCTGGTCGCGCGCAGCGCCCAGAGCCGGGCCGCCGGCCAGAGCCTCAGGCGCGCCAGAAAGTCCCGGGCCGCTCGGATGCCCCCCGGCCGTCCAAAGCGCTGACGGATGTCAATGCCCCCCATGTCCATGCCCCCCGCCCTCGTTACTTCTGCTTCTCGTACGGGCTCGCGAAGGGGAAGTAGTCCTCCAGGAACTCGTTCATGCGGACGCCCACCTGCTCTCGTTCCTCGGGCGGTACGTCGACGTCGTTGAGGCAGAAGAAGTCGAAGCGGCGGTTGCGGCGCAGGTCGCGCAGGCGCACCTCGGCGTCCGGACGGCTGATGTTCACGTACCGGAAGCTGTACTTCCCCGGCACGCCGCGGCCGGTCGTCAGCGCGTACTGGTAGAGCAGCGGGGCCGTCAGGGCGATGTCCTGCGGCGCGCGGAAGCGGGACGCCGTGGTGCGGCGGATGTCCTCCGAGAAGAGCTCCTCCAGCGCCCGCAGTGTCTCTCGCTGCTGCGGCAGCGGGGTGTGCATGAAGTTGTTCGTCGTCATCCGCCCGAACTTCTCCAGCAGCAGCCGACGGACGTTCTTGCTCGCGGAGTTGGTGGCCGTCTCCTCGGCGTGCGGCTTGCCGACGCCGATCTTGAGCGGGGACACCGGGATCTTCATCAGACCGCTGCCGTGGAAGAAGTGCTCGGCGGTGACCCGGCGGCCGACGAACACGTCGTCGTTGAAGTAGAGGTAGTGGTCCGACAGGCCCGGGATGTGGTGCAGGCGGGTCTCGATCGCGTGGGAGTTGAACACCGGCAGGACGCCCTCGGGGAAGATGTCGCGGTGGTCGACGACCGTGATCCCCGGGGCCCGGGCGTCGAGCCAGTGCGGCTTCTGGCCGTCGGTCACGAGGTAGATGTGCCGGACGAAGTCGGCGTACATCGCGAGCGAGCGCAGCGAGTACTTCAGCTCGTCATGGCTGGTGTAGCGGGAGGCGTTGGTCTCCTTGTCCAGGATCTCGGCGGTGCCGTGCTCCTGGTACCGGGCCCGCTTGGCGCGCATCTCCGGCTGCTCGCCGTCCACCCAGGTGTAGACGACATCGACGGGGAAGGTCACGTCGTTCACGGTCGGCAGGGTGAGCGGGACGAAGCTCGGCAGCTCCCGGTCGCCGACCTGCACCGTGGCCGGCTTCTGCTCGGACGCCGGAAGTACGTCCGTGATGCCGTTGTTCCGCGGCGCGACGAGGGAATCGGCGAAGACGTCCTCGGACGCCTGCGGCTGCACCTTGGCCAGTCGGCGAGGTCCGTCGTCGGAGGCGAGGAGCTCTGCCCCGTCTTCCCAGAACTCGACGTCGCAGGCGAGTTCCGGCCCGGCGAGCAGCTGGCCCGAGGGCCCGAGGTGGTTCTCCCCGATCCGCAGTGCGGGGGCCGTACGCAGTGGGGTCGGCAGTACACCGTCCATGAACAGTGCGGGGTGCTTGAGCCTTCCGCCGGGCAGCGGTCTGCCGATGAACACCGCCTTCCCCGCGTTCTGCGCCTCGAGGGTGGTGAGGAAGCGCTCCCGGTCTACGGCGTTCATGCCGACCGTGTGGCGTGTACGGGAGACCGGTACCAGGAAGTAGGGGATACCTTCCTGCTCCAGCGCGGCGACGACCAGGCCGAGGTTGGCGGCGGCGGCCTCGGCAGCGCTGAACCGGGTCACGACCCGTCCGTAGAGCCGCTGGCCGCGCACGGCCACCGGGCGGAGCTCCGGATCTGTGACCGCCGCCATGCGGCGCCGCCGCATGGTGCGCAGCTGCCACACCCTTTCGGCGGCCTTCCGCTCGACTCGCGGTCGCATCCGCCGGGCAAAGGAACGCACAGTCACGTTCTGAGCTCCTCTTCATCAACCCCTGAATAACCCTGCGTTAACCAGACGGACGCATGCGACGGAAGGTTGTAGAAGAGTTAGCCGAGAATTAACGCTCAGTTCTCAGGGCCGGACCACGAAAGTGGTTCGGCCCTGAGGTGTTCGTCTACTTCGGGTCGCGGTTGAAGGACGCCTTGGACCAGAAGTAGCCGAGTACGGCGAGGCCCAGGCACCAGGCGATGGAGATCCACCAGTTGTGGCCGATCTCGGTGCCGAGGAGCAGGCCGCGCAGGGTCTCGATGGTCGGGGTGAACGGCTGGTACTCGGCGATCGGCTGGAACCAGCCCGGCATCGCGTCGACCGGGACGAAGGCGCTGGAGATGAGGGGCAGGAAGATCAGCGGCATCGCGTTGTTGCTGGCCGCTTCGGCGTTCGGGCTGACCAGGCCCATGCCGACCGCGATCCAGGTGAGCGCCAGGGCGAACAGGACGAGCAGGGCGAAGCCCGCGACCCACTCCAGGACGGTGGCGTCGGTGGAGCGGAAGCCGATGGCCACACCGACGGCGCCGACGAAGACCACGCTCAGCACGCACTGGAGCACGCTGCCGATGACATGTCCGATGAGGATGGAGCCGCGGTGGATCCGCATCGTGCGGAAGCGGGCGATGATGCCCTCGGTCATGTCCGTGGACACCGACACCGCGGTGCCGATCGTGGTGCCGCCGATGGTCATCAGCAGGATGCCCGGGACGAGATAGGCGATGTACTCGGAGCGGTCGGCTCCGCCGCCGCCGATGCCCGCGCTCATCACGTCGCCGAAGAGGTAGACGAACAGCAGGAGCAGCATGATCGGCGTGAGCAGCAGGTTCAGGGTCATGGACGGGTAGCGCCGGGCGTGCAGCAGGTTGCGGCGCAGCATGGTGCTCGAGTTGCGCACGGCCAGGGAGATCCGGGCCGGGTGGGCGGGAGCCTGGGTGGAGCTCATCGGACGGTCTCCTTGGGCTGGTTGGGGATGCCGGCGGGCCCGGTCAGGGCGAAGAACACGTCGTCGAGGTCGGGGGTGTGCACGGTGAACTCGTCCGCCTCGATACCGGCCGAGTCCAGCCAGTCGAGGATGGAGCGCAGTTCGCGCTGGCTGCCGTCGCTGGGCAGTTGCAATGCCAGTGCCTCGTCGTCCCGGGTGACCTCGCGCAGGGCGGAGGCGGCGGACCGGTAGGCGGCCGGGTCGGAGAAGCGCAGGCGCACATGGCCGCCGGGGATCATCCGCTTCAGCTCCTCCGCGCTTCCCTCGGCGGCGATCCTGCCGTCGTTGAGGACGGCGATGCGGTCGGCGAGTTCGTCGGCCTCTTCCAGGTACTGGGTGGTGAGGAAGACGGTCACCCCGTCGGAGACGAGCTCGCGGATGATGCCCCACATGTTGTGGCGGCTGCGCGGGTCGAGGCCGGTGGTCGGCTCGTCCAGGAAGATGATCCGGGGGCTGCCGACCAGGGTCATGGCGATGTCCAGGCGGCGCTTCATGCCGCCGGAGTAGGTGGAGGCGGGCTTCTTGGCGGCCTCGGTGAGGTCGAACCGCTCCAGCAGTTCGGCGGTGACCCGCCGCCCCTCGCTCTTGGGCAGCAGGTGCAGGTCCGCCATGAGGAGCATGTTCTCCTCGCCGGTGATCAGGCCGTCGACGGCGGAGAACTGTCCCGTGACGCCGATCGCGCCGCGCACCCCGTCCGGGGAGGTGGCGATGTCGTGGCCGGCGACCTGGGCCTGTCCGCCGTCGGCGGTGATGAGCGTGGAGAGGATCTTCACGGCGGTGGTCTTGCCGGCGCCGTTCGGCCCGAGCAGCGCGAACACCGAGCCGGCCGGGATGGTGAGGTCGATGCCGTCGAGGACGGTCTTGTCGCCGTACGACTTGCGCAGACCGACGGCGGAGACGGCGGCCGGTGACGGGCGACCGTCGCCCTGACTGGACGTGGGCATGACAGATGAAGGCATGGGGCCCTCCCGTTAGAAGGCTGAAGTCACTGGGGAAGTAGGGGGATCGAGACCGGCTCCGGTGGGGTCAGGCCTTGGCGCGGCGGACGTCGATGTTGCCGTGCCGGGTGCGGGCGCGGATCTTGACGGTGTCCTCGGTCTGCTCCGGGGTCTCGGACGCGGTGAGCGTGTTGCGCACCTGGCCGGAGCCCGAGTTGACGTCGAGCCAGGCGGCCGTGCCCTCGCGGACGCCGACGTCGATGGCGCCGAAGTTGGTCTCCAACTGGACGGTGCCGCGGGCCACTTCGTCCACGCGCAGGGTGCCGTGGGCGGTGGTGGCGGTGACCGAGTCCTCGGCGCGCCGGATCTCGATGTCACCGTTGGCGCCGCTCACCCGCAGCTCGCCGGTCGCGGCGCCGACGGTCGTGGTGCCGTGCGAGTTCTTCAGGACGGCGGGGCCGTCGACGAGGCCGACACGCAGGCTGCCGGAGCTGGTGGTGATCTCGGCCGTGCCCTCGACCCGGTCCACGGTGATCGAGCCGTGCGACGCGGTCAGCTTCAGCGGGCCGGTCGTGTCGAAGCGGGCGTCGCCGGCCGAGATCTTCACGCGGACCTCGCCGAGCCGGCCCTCGCCGAGCACCTGGGCCCAGGCGCCGGTCATGTCGATGCGCGAGTCCGTGGGCAGTTCGACGGTCACGTCGACGGTGCCGGTGCGGCCGAGGCCGAACAGATTGCCCTTGGGTGTCCTGACGGTCAGTGCGCCGCCCGCGTACGTGACCTCGGTCTGCTCGGTCGCCCGTACGTCCAGCTCCCTCTTCGGGTCGCGGGGCCGCAACTCGACGACCGTGTCGAGGCGGTCGCTCGCGGTGAACTGGATGGAACCGGCCTCCACGTTCGCGGTGACCGAGATCGGTTCGGGGGTGTCGAAAGTAGGCATGGCTGTCCCGTCCTCTTGGGTCTTCAGGGCGTCCCCGCTGGTGGGACGTGGTGTGGGTGCTGTGCTCAGTCCTTCTTGGGGCGCGGGCCGGTGGGCGCGGCTAGCGCACCCAGCCCGTGAAGCTCTGTCCGACGGTCTGGGCCTTTTCCGTCGTACGCGGCCGGGTGCCGCCGTCGACCGCGGCCGACACGGCCCGCACCAGCCACGCGTTGACCGACAGGCCCTCGCGGCTCGCGGCCTCTTCGGCGCGGGCCTTGAGGTGGGCCGGCAGACGCAGGTTGACGCGGGCGGTGCCGCCCTCGTCGCCGTCGGCCGGCGCCGAGGTCATGAACGATTCGACGGGTGCGGTCGGCTCCATGGAGGCACCGCCGTCGGTGGGCGGCAGCGTCACCACGAAGTCGGGGTCGAGCCCGCGCAGCCGTACGTCGACCGAGCCGGGGGCGAGTTCACGGGTGATCTCGTCCATCGCGGCGGAGAGCACGTTGAGCATGGTCAGCCGGGTCGCCGACTCCAGGGGAGCGGTGAGCCGCTGGGCCAGCTCGCGGGCTTCGTCGCCGCCGGCTTCGGCGGCCACCGCGAGTTCGCGGCGGAGAGTGTCGACATACGGGGTGAGGTCCATGACGCCATCATGGCACCACTATGGCGACATGTGCAAGCGATGGCGGCACTTCACGCCGGGTGAACTTGAGAGGACGTCACTGACCTGTGGAAACGCATGAAGGGCGCGCGGAGTCATTGTGGCGCCACACTCACTCACGCGACTTTTCGAGCACCGAATGGCACCGGATGGCATCAGATGACGCCAAGCGGCGCCACCCGACGCACTCTCGCGCCGACGGCTACCCACAAAGAAGACACTTAGGTTAGCTTTACCTAAATTTGCCGTACGGCTGGAAAGAAGCCCTCTCATGACCGCTGCGAACCCCCGCTCCGCCGCCTCCGCCCCCGGCCCGTCCCGTCGTCGTCTGCTCGTGGCCGGCGGGGCGCTCGCCCTCGGTCCGCTGCTCGCCGCCTGCGGCAGTGGCGCATCGAAGGCGGAGGACGCCGAGGCGAGCAAGAGTGGCGGACCCTGGTCGTTCAAGGACGACCGCGGCCGGACGGTCAGCACCGACGCGAAGCCGGAGACGATCGTCGCGTTCGTCAGCACCGCCGCCGCGCTCTACGACTACGGCGTCAAGTGCACGGGTGTCTTCGGCCCCACCGAGCCGCTCGATGGCAAGCCCAACCCGCAGGCCGGTGACATGGACGTGGCCGAGCTGACCAGCCTTGGCACCGCCTGGGGCCAGTTCAACGTCGAGAAGTACGCCGCCCTCCAGCCCCAACTGCTGATCAGCAACATGTTCCCGGCGCCGGATCTGTGGTTCGTCCCCGAGGAGAGCAAGAAGAAGATCGAGGCTCTCGCACCGACCGTCGGCATCAGCATCGCCCGCACCTCGCTGCTGAACCCGCTGAAGCGCACGGCCGAACTGGCGGAATCCCTCGGCGCCGACCTGAGCGCCAAGAAGGTCATCGACGCCAAGGCCCGCTTCGAACGTGCCGTCGAGACCCTGCGCGGTGCCGCTCGGGCGGGCGACGGTCTCAAGGTCATGGCGATCACCGGCGACAGCGAGAACTTCTACGTCGCCGTGCCCGACTCCTACGCCGACCTGAACTACTTCAAGGACCTCGGCGTGGACTTCGTCGAGGGCGAGAAGTCCGACGAGTGGGGCTTCTGGGAGTTCCTCAGCTGGGAGAACATCGACAAGTACGACGCCGATCTCATCATGGTCGACAACCGCTCCAGCGCGATGACCCCCGACCAGCTCGCCGAGAAGGCCACCTGGCGCCAACTCCCCGCGGTCAAGGCCGGCCAGACCACCCCCTGGTCGATGGAGGAGCGCTTCAGCTACGCCGGCTTCGCCCCCGTCGTCGAACGCCTCGCCGCCGCGGTCGAGAAGTCGAAGAAGCTCACGGCATAGCACCGGGCCTCTCACTCCTCGATCCGCACCGTCCGCTCCTCACTCACCTGGTCGATCTCGGACACTCTGACCGTCACCTTCATCGTCCACTCCCCGGCCACCGGCAGGGTGAACGAACCGTTCCCCCAGTAGCCGCCCTTGTCCGTCAGCTCGGTGTCGAGCGGACCGATGTCCTGGGCGGGGAGGGTGAAGGAGAGACGGAGTTCGGGGACGACGGCCAGGCCGCCGTCGGCGCCGTAGACGACGGCCTCGACGGTGTTGTCGCCGGTGCGGCCCGGGTCGAGGGTGATCTGCACCTTGCCCTTCGCACCCACGGTGCCGACCTCGAAGGGGACGGTCGTGACGGACGCGGCGGGCAGCGCGCCCGCCTGCGCCGCCTCGGTCTCCGCGCGGCCGGGCAGCGTCCCGGTGAGCACGGTCGTGATCAGCAGCACCACGGCGGCGACGCCGACTTCGGCCAGCACGGACCGGCGCAGGGCTCGCTGATCAGGTGCGGCCGGTGGGGCGGGCGGCGGCGGTTCCGGAAGGGACGGGCCGCCGGCCGGCACCCGTTCCCGTACGGCCTGCTCCGCGTCCGTCGTGATGGCCTCCGTCGTGATGGCCCTCGCCGTCCACCGCCGCGAGTATCCCGCCGCCGCCAGCAGCAACACGACCGCGACCAGCTTGGCGATCAGGATCTGCCCGTACGACGTGTCGGTGAAGGCGTTCCAGGAGCCCAGCCCGCGCCAGGACTGGTAGACGCCGGTGACGACCAGGACGGTCACGGAGGCGAAGGCGAGCCGGGAGAAGCGGGCGACCGTCAGGGCCGATGCCGGGCCGCGCAGGGTCAGGAGCAGGGCCACGAGTCCGCCCAGCCACACCGCCGTCGCCAGCAGATGCAACGCGGACGAGGTGATCGCCACCGGCACCTGGATCCCGGCGGACGCATGCTCGGCCGCCGCCCAGGTCAGCGCGAGGCCGGCCGCGAGTACGGCTCCCGGCACCACCGGGATGCGCCTGCGCAGCAGGACCGCCGCGGCCGCCAGCAGCCCCAGCCGCGCCAGCAGCAGCGCACCCGGCCGGCCGGTCATCGTCTCGCCCAGCGCGGCGGCGTCGAAGGCGGTCGCCGGTCCTGTGCCCGCCTCGTACGGGGCGCGCAGCACCAGCAGGACAAGGGTGGCGCCGAGCAGGGTCCACCATGCCGCCCACAGGAGCTTGTCCAGGCGCTCGGGGTGCGGCGGGCGGCAGACCGCGACGAACACCGCCGTGCCGATGAGCAGGACACCGGCGAGATAGGCGAGGTAGCGGGCGATGTCCCAGAGGGTGCCGGTCGCCGGGTCCTCGACCGGGCCGGTGTCCACCGTCCCGGTCGTCGCGGAGGGCTTGCCCACGGAGAAGGTGAAGGCGCCGGACACCGGGTGGCTGTCCGCCGACACCACCCGCCACGCCACCGTGAACGTCCCGGTGTCGAGCTTCGCGGGCAGGCTCACCCGTACCGCGTCCGAACCGCCCGGCACATGCTCCGCCTCGTCGAGGCGCAGCCGGTGGCCGGTGGGGTCCAGGATGCGAACGGAGTCGTCGAGCAGGCCCACGGACTCCGTGAAGGTCAGGGTGAGTTCACCGGGGGCTGACTTGAGGACGGTTCCGTCGGCTGGGTCGGTGGAGCGGAGTGCGGCATGCGCCGACGCCGTTCCCGCGCCGCCGAGGACGAGCAGGACCAGCACGGTGCATAGCAGCACCAGCCCTTGAACTCCTCGCCTTCGGACCAATTCGGATCTCCGTCTTCCGCGTCTTCCGCTAACTTCTCGGCCACTCCGATACGTACGTATACGAAGGGCTCGATGCTCACCAGGTCGGCCGAGCGGACACTCCTCCGTCCACGACGAGGTCGTGCCCGGTGATCCAGGACGCGAGGGGGGACGCCAGGAACACGCAGGCGTCGCCGACGTCCTCCGGCCGCCCGAGCCGTCCGGCGGGCGCCGCGCGTTCCCATCGCCCCACCCCCTCCGGCCAGTCCTCCGCGAGCCCTTCCCGGTCGATCAGCCCGGGCGAGACGGTGTTGACGCGGATCCCGAACGGCCCGTACTCCAGGGCCGCGGCCCGTGCGTGCATGACGACACCCGCCTTGGACACGGAGTAGTGCGCGTGCAGCGGAGCCGGCCGGTGGGCCTCGATGGAGGCGATGTGCGTCACGCTCCCGCCCCCGGCCTCCCGCATGATCTCCGCGGCCGCCTGCGTACACGCGAACACACTCGACAGATTGGTGTCCACGACCGCCCGCCACTCCTCCGCCGTCATCCCTGGCAGCGGCTGCGTCGGCTGTACGCCCGCGTTGTTGACCAGCGCGGTCAGCACCCCGCCGGCCCACTCGGCGGCCTCGCGCACGACCCGCCGGCACTCGTCCGCGTCGGACAGGTCGCCTTGCAGTACGACGGCCCGCCGGCCCAGCTCCTCGATCCGGTACGCCACCGCACGCGCCTCCTCCACCGCCGTACGGCAGTGCAGCGCGACCGCCGCTCCCTCCTCGGCGAAGCGCAGCGCGATCCCGCGTCCGATGCCGCCGCCCGCGCCCGTGACAAGGGCGGTCTGTCCCTCCAGCAGAGTCATGGACGGCACAGTTCCACGATCCGGGCGGCCTCGGCCGGGTAGCGCGCCGTGAGGTCGGCCACGTCCCCGTGTTCGTAGCCCTCGTAGGTGAAGCCGGGCGCCATGGTGCAGCCGAAGAGGGCCCACGCGCCGCCCGCGGCCACGCGCGCGCCCATCCACGTACGGGCCGGGACGGTGAACTGCGGATGCTGCCCGCCGAGTATGTCCGGCCCCATGACGACCGTCCGCGAGGTGCCGTCCGGGGCGAGCAGCAGCAACTGGAGTGGATCGCCCCGATAGAAGTGCCAGACCTCGTCGGTGGGCAGCCGGTGCAGGGCCGAGAAGCCGTCCGGTGCGGCCGTCAGCAGGGCGACTATGGCCGTGCCGTCGGGCCGCCCGTCCGCCCGCTCGGGCCCGGCCCAGGTCTGCCGGTACAGCCCGCCCTCACGCGGTATGGGCTCCAGTCCGTAGTGGGCGATGAGGTCGTCAGGGGTCACTCGCGGAAGGCTACCTCCCGGGTGAGGAAGGCCAGTTGGGCATGCTTCTCGGGCAGATACACGTCAGGGAGGTCGATCTCGGGCAGCACGACGACGGGTCCGGCCGTGAACCCCTGCTTGAAGAAGCGGGCGACCGCCTTCTCGTTGCGCACGTCGGGATCGACCACGACCCGGTGCCGGTCCAGACCGAGCAGCACGTACGAGACGAGGGCGCCGAGCAGCGCCGCGCTCCAGCCGGGCCGCGCGCCGTGCGTTCCGGCGGGCGCGAGCAGCAGATGCACGCCGATGTCGCCGGGCTCGGCCCGGTAGCACTCGCTGACCCGGTCCGCCTCCGGCTCGTACGTCTGGAGCAGCGCGACCGGTTCCGCGTCGCAGACCACCAGGAAGGCGTGATGGGTGTCGAGCGTGTCCATGTGGGCGTAGGTCTCGGCCACCTGGTTCCGGGTGAGGCCGTTCATGCCCCAGAAGGAGGCCCGCTCCTCGCTCACCCAGCCGTGCACCACCCCGGCGTCGGCCTGCGCGTCCAGCGGCAGCACGCGGATGGTTCCGAGGCCGTCGACCGGCTGCTCGTGGACGGCCGCACGGGTGGGGGCGTAGGTGTCAGACATCGGTTTCCCTGGTGAGTCGGTCGAAGTCGGTGACGACCGGGACGAGATCGCCCCTGGTCCACAGCGGGAGCTGGTCACGGTGGTGGGCCGAGCCCGGCATCCCCCAGGCACCGAACGGCACGACCCAGCGGCTGTCCTCTCGGCGGGCCAGATCCCACACATAGCGGGCGGCCGGCCCCCGCGCGGCCAGATCGGTGACGCCGGGCACGGCGGAGGTGCACAGCACACAGTCGTGATCGCCGGACAGGCCCGGTTCGTCGTACGACGTGTCGGGCAGCGCCCGCCAAGGAGCCAGCCGATGGGACTCCCCCCAGCTGCCCGGCGGCTCCGCGGCGACTTCCTCGACGGCCGCGCGTACGGTCGCGGGGCGGTCGATGCCGTACAACTCCTCGGCGCGCAGCAGGTGTTCGAGGGCGAAGCCGATACGCGGGACGAGGGCCAGCCAGGGGAGGAAGACCTCCGGATAGGCCGGCGGGACGGCGAGTGCGGCGAACGCGGGGTGCTCGGCGAGATGCCGTACGACGGCCGCGCGCACCGCCGCAAAGACGGCCGCCTCCGTGCTGCCCGCGTCCATCCGCCGGTCCCAGCCCAGCAGACGGTCCCGCAGCGCGGCGGCCTCGGGGGTCAGGTCGTCGAGGGCGGCGAGGTGGTCCAGCAGGGGTGCGGCGGAGCCGAGACGGGTGTCCATGTGGATCGCGGACATGTCCCCCGCCGCCCACTCCTTCTTCTCCCCGAGGAGGGCGGTGATGCGGTCGGCGCGGTGCGGCGGGGCGAACTCGACACCGAGAGGCGTGGACGGGCCGCGCTGGTTCGCCATCACCGCCGTGCCGTCGGTGAGTTCTCCGTACGGCATCTCGTGCCAGCCCTGCCACTCGTGACCGGGCTCCCAGGCGGGCACGAGGCGGGTGCGGTTGGCGGTGTCGCGCAGCGGCACCTTCCCGGCCACCCGGTGCAGCAGGCCGCCCTCGGTGTCGGCGGCCAGCACGACGTTCACGGGCTCGGCCCAGCGGTCGAAGGCCCGGTCCACGTCGTCGACCCGGCGGGCACGGAGGAGGGGGAGGAGGGCGTCGAAGCCGAGGTCGCCGGCGATGCGGGGCGGGTAGCGGAGGCTGACAGCTTCGAGCGTCCCGTCGTCGAGACCCTCGGGGCCGCCGATGATCACCGGTCCGCGCTCGGTCTCGATCACCTCGACCCGGACCGGCTCCTCGCCCGCGACCTCGATGACCTCCGTGTGCATGGGAGCCCGCGTCCAGTTGCCGTCCGGGCCGAGCGCCTCCACGCCCGCGCCCGTCCGCCGCAGCCGCTCCCGGTAGAGGTCGTGATAGTCGGCCATCGCGTTGGTGATGGCCCAGGCGACCGTGCCGGTGTGGCCGAAGTGGGCGATGCCGGGGACGCCGGGGACGGCGAGGCCGACGACGTCGAACTCGGGGCAGGAGAGATGGATCTGCTGGTAGATGCCGGGATCCTCGATGAAGCGGTGCGGGTCGCCGGCGATGACGGCGGCACCGGTCGTGGTCCGCCCGCCGCTCACCAGCCAGCCGTTGCTGCCGGAGGTGCCGGGCCCGTCCGCGGCGAACAGCCCGACCGCGTCCTCGCCGAGATGCCGGACGACCTGCTCGCGCCAGAGCTTGGCCGGGAACCCGGCGAACAGGATATGGACGGCGAGCCAGACGGCGAGGGGCGTCCAGGGCTCCCAGCGGCCAGGAGCCATACGCTCCGCTGAAGTCGCCGGGACAGGCCGTCGGTCCGCTGCGGCGCCGTCGTGGCTGCTCGCGCCCGCGCGGCGGAGCCGCATATCGATACTGCCCGCGCCCCTTCGGGGCGCTGCGCTCACGCCGGCGCGGGCGAACTCCGGGGCGCGTCGGGCTCCTTCGGCGAGACCCTCGTTGACTCCGTCGACGTACGCCCGCACCCAGTCCGCCGTCTCCGAGTCCAGCGCGTCGAAGCACCGTCTCGCGGTGTCGTCCAGACGGGCCCGTCTCGCCAACAGGTCCCAGGGCAGGGCGCCGGCGCCGAGGAAGGACGCGGAGGTGCCCTGAGCACGGTGCCGTTCGACCTCCAGCTGCCAGGCCCGGTCGAGTGCGGTGACGCGGCCCTGGGCACGGGCGAGTTCGCGCACGCCGTCCGCTCGCAGATGCGGGATTCCCCAGGCGTCGCGGTAGATCTCGGCGGTCACGCTGTGCCCCTTCTCGGCTTTAGGTTAGGCTTACCTAAGTAAGATCGTGGTGGAATCGTACGTGAGGGGTGAAGAGACGATGGGGCAGGGGCACGGCTGGGAAGGTGCGGTCCTCAAACTGCTGCGCGCGAAGGACTTCGTGTTCACGGTGACGGGAGCCGAGGACGTCACCCCGCACTACCGGCGTCTCCACCTCACCGACGGCGGCATGCTCGCCACGACCGGCGTCCACCCCACGATGTGGGTCCGCCTGTGGTTCGACAACGGGGGCAAGCCGCACCAGCGGGCGTACACCCTCGTCGACCCGGACGCCGCGGCCGGCACCTTCAGCCTGGAGTTCGCCCTGCACGAGGGCACCGCCAGCGACTGGGCGCGGTCCGCCAAGCCCGGCGACACCGTCGAGGCGACCGTCCACGGCACCGGGTTCGACGAACCGACCCCGACTCCGACCCATGTCTTCGCGATCGGCGACCCGGCCTCGCTGCCCGCCCTCAACTCCCTGCTCGGCGCCCTGGGTTCGGCCCCGGCGACCATCTGGTTCGAGGGCGGCGTCGACGACCTGCCCTGCCGCACCGACCCGTCCCGTCACGAGCTGCGCCAGGTGCTGCGGCTGGACTCCGGCACGCATCTGGTCGAGCGGGTGAAGGCGGACCTGCCCGAACTGATCAAGGGCACTGCCGACCCGTATGTCTGGATCGCGTGCGACACGGCGACGACGCGCAGGCTGAGCGCATACGTCCGCAAGGAACTCGGCGTGCCCAAGGAGCGGATGCACGCACTGGGGTACTGGCGCGCGTCCTGAGCGCGCACCCGGCATCATCGACCCATGGACGTCACCCTGCACCTCGCCCAGGACCCCGAGGCCGACGCGCTCCTCGGCCGCAGCCCGCTCGCCGCGCTCACCGGCATGCTGCTCGACCAGCAGGTGCCGATGGAGTGGGCGTTCAAGGGCCCGGCGACGATCGCCCAGCGCATGGGCGCCGACGACCTCGACGCACACGACATCGCCGCGCGCGACCCCGAGGCCTTCGCCGCGCTGCTGTCCGAGAAGCCGGCGGTGCACCGCTACCCGGGGTCGATGGCCAAGCGCATCCAGCAGCTGTGCCAGTACCTCGTCGAGCACTACGACGGTGACGCCGAGGCCGTCTGGAAGGGCGTCGACAGCGGGACCGAGCTGCTCAAGCGGCTCCAGGACCTGCCCGGGTTCGGCAAGCAGAAGGCCCAGATCTTCCTCGCCCTGCTGGGCAAGCAGCTCGGGGTGGCGCCGAAGGGATGGCGGGAGGCCGCGGGGGCCTACGGCGAGGTGGAGTCCTTCCGCTCCGTCGCCGACATCACCGGCCCGGAGTCACTGGCCAAGGTCCGCGCGCACAAGCAGGAGATGAAGGCGGCGGCGAAGGCGGCGAAGGCCGCGGGCAAGTAGGGCACCCGCCTTCCGGAGCCCTTGGGAAGTCCTCCGGAAATTAAGCCGGTTGGCCCACGCCAGGTGGCATTCGGGTCCCGTTCGGTCAAAGCATGAAACATGACCGAGGCACCGAGCGGTTCCCCCTGGGGTCCGGAGTACGACGACCGCCGGGTGCATGCCGCCGTGCGCGAGCCCCACCCCGGTGGCGCCGAACCGCCGCTCGAAGGCCCCCTGCACGTCCTGTCACGCACTGCCTGGCAGGCCGTACTGCTCACCGGAACCGTCTCCCTGGTCCTCGGCATCCTGGTCCTGGTCTGGCCGGGCCAGTCCCTGCGGGCCGCCGGAATCCTGTTCGGCCTCTACCTCCTGGTCAGCGGCGTACTCCAGCTCGCCGCCGCCTTCGGCACGCACCGGACGACGTCACTGCGCGTCCTGGCCTTCATCAGCGGCGCCCTGTCGATCCTGCTCGGCCTGTTCTGCTTCCGCGGCCCCATGCAGTCGATCCTGCTGCTCGCCCTGTGGATCGGCATCGGCTGGCTGATCCGCGGCATCACCCAGACCCTGGCCGCCGCCCACGACTCCTCGATCCCCGCCCGCGGTTGGCAGATCTTCCTCGGCGTCCTCACCTTCGTCGCCGGCGTCGTGCTGATCGTCTCCCCTTTCGAGTCGGTCGCCGTCCTCACGCTGGTCGGCGGCTGGTGGCTGGTCGTGGTCGGTGTCGTCGAGATCGTCACGGCGATCGGTATCCGCGGTCGCGCGAGTCGGGTGCCACGCGAACTGTGAACGCCGTGCGCGTCTGGTCGCGGGTCCTGGTCCTGCTGCTCGCCCTGCTGGTGCCGGGCGAGCACACCGCGCATGCGGTGACGGTCACGGCGGAGGCCGGCGCGGCGGTCGTCGAATGCGACGACACCGTCGTACGGTCACCGGCCCGTGCCGGACGGCCGCACGTCGTACCGCTGCGCCCGGCACCCCGCCCGCGCACCCGGCTCACCCCACCGCCGCCCGCCCCGCAGCTTCCGGTGCCGTCACGCATCCGGCCCGTCCTGCACACCCTCCGCACGGTGGTCCTGCGCTGCTGACACGAGCCGTGAACTCCCCGGCCCATCAGCACCCCTACAGCAAGGACGACACAGCCATGCCCAACGACCCGTACGCGGTCCTGCGCGCCCTGCTGCGCGCGGAGGCCGTACGCAACAATCCGAAACCACAGGTGAAAGAACCGAATCCCCAGCGTCGCGCCCCGAAGAGCCTGAAGCGGGGTTGATCCACAGGTGGCGCGCCAAGCGGGACTCCCGCCTGGCGCGCCTCCCCCGCAATCGGGCCCATCGCTGGCCGGAGCGCCGCGCGGCCCAGACGACGGTCGTTCGACGACCGGCGTCGGAGGGCTCCCACTTGTTGCCTCGCGACAACGCCGCTCACAAGGTCCGCTGCCGAGCCGAAGCGAGTGCCGGCCTCGGCAAGAAGCTCCACCGAGCTCCGTCGTCCCTGGTCGGCACAGGAGACCTCGGTGAAGATCCGTTGGACCACGTACTCATCGAGGTGCTCTCGCTTGATGCTGTTCCCGCCGTCATGCCCACCTGTCGCCCCCTTCGGCCGGGAGCAGCGGTACGAAGCAGTGGCGCCGATCGTGCCATTGCTGAACATGGTCGCTCCGCACTCACAGCGAAGCACTCCCCGACCGCTCAGGAGCGAACCGGCCCGTGGCCCGCCTTTCCCTGGCCCACGGGTGTCCAGCCATGTCTGTAGCTCCTCCCACTCGGCAATTCCGAGGACGGGCTCATGGCTCATCACCGGCATCAGCGTCCGTGGGTCCACAACGCTCCGGTACCCGACGACGGAGCGCCGGACACCGGGTCCGCCCGTCGGCTCCGGGCCGTAGACCGGTTCCACCGCGTGACCAACCAACCGCGGATCCCGCAGAATCCTCTTGAGCGTTGACACCTCCCACAAGGACGGTGCGCGTCGCCCCTTCGCATCGGCGGATCCGGCAGCCCCGCCACTTGTCGGCGAGCCGTGCGGTCTTCGTCGGAACTCCCTTTGCGTTCAACTCCGCGCAGATGCCGGAGAGCGACCCGGGGTGACGTCGTCCCGCCGATGCCTCCTCCCCCTTGTGAGTGAGAATTCTGCGTACGACATCGCGGATGACCTCGGCCTCCTCAGGCGCCACGACCAACTGCCGAATCGTGAGACCGTCCCTGCGCGCCTCGGTCACCGCGTATCCGAACGGCGGCAGACCACCCACCCAAGAACCTGCTTCGCGCAGGACCCCGCAAGGGACCGCACCGCACCGCACCCACGTCCTGCCGGGACAGACGGCTCAGGTAGTTCACAACGACCACGTCGACATTCCCGTGCCGCACATCGGTCAGCATTCGCTCGAACTCCGGGCGGGCGAATCCCGATCTGTAGGCCGACGCGGCCTCATCCACGTACGCACCCTCGTACCGGAAGTCACGCCTTGTCGCCTCGGCACGGCATGCGGCCAACTGCGCTCGAACGGAGCCGGCCGACCCGTCCGGTCGGCCCAGGCTCTGCCGCGCATACCCGACAGCTGTCTTTCGATCATCCATGGGGGGAATGTGGCAGCAACGAGATCACACCCACCCCCTTTGACCGATATCGGCCATAATCTGTATGTACTTGCTCGTGCGGCCCGGGCCGGGAGGCTGCGCCCAGAGAGGCTTGACCGGTAGGCTTTCCGTGTGATCTTCAAGCGCATCGGAAACGGCCGGCCGTACCCCGACCACGGCCGGGAAAGCACCCGGCAGTGGGCGGACGTCGCACCGCGCCCGGTCCGCCTCGATCAGCTCGTGACGACGAAGGGCCAGCTCGACCTGGAGACGCTCCTGGCCGAGGACTCGACCTTCTACGGCGATCTGTTCGCGCACGTCGTCAAGTGGCAGGGCGACCTGTACCTGGAGGACGGCCTGCACCGCGCGGTCCGCGCGGCACTCCAGCAGCGCCAAGTGCTGCACGCACGCGTCCTCGAACTGGACTAATGGCCAACTGGTGGCCCTAACGGGTTGAACTGCACGCCGGTAATGATCATCTAGTAGGAATCACCGCCCGCGCGCACTACGCTGCGCCCATGAGCATGCTGACTCCCCCCGGCATGGGCGGCCAGTACCGGATCAAGGGGGACAAATACCCCCGCATGCGGCGACCTCGGCGACGCGGCAGGATCGCGGTCGGGGTCGTGGCCTCGGTCGCCGCCCTCGGACTGATCGGCTGGGGCACGCTGCAGCTCATCGACGTCTTCACGGGCGGTGGCGAGCATGCTTCGGCGGTCGGCTCCAAGTCGGACTGCTCGTCCAAGGCGAGCCCCTCACCGAGCGCGGCCGACGTACCCGAGCCCGGCCAGATCACCGTCAACGTGCTGAACGCCACGACCCGCAGCGGGCTGGCCAAGCAGACGGCGGACGAGCTGAAGAAGCGCGGCTTCAAGATCGGCAGCGTGGGCAACGCGACTGCGGCCTTCGACAAGAAGGTCACGGGCACCGGGATACTGCTCGGCCCCGCCGCCTCCCTGAACACCTCACTGCCGGTGCTCGCCACCCAGCTCAGCACCGCCGAGCGCCGCACGGCAGCCACCCGCAAGGGCACCGACGTCGACCTGATCATCGGCACCGGTTTCAAGGCGCTGACAACGAAGAAGGACGCCGACAAGGCCCTGGCCGCACTGGCCGGGCCGCAGCCGACGCCCACTTCGTCGAAGAAGGACTGCTGAACCTCGTACTTCGTACCTCGTACCTCGTACCTCGTAAAGAGGCCTACTCGGCGGCCCCGTACATCCGGTCCCCCGCGTCTCCCAGGCCGGGGACGATGTAGCCGTGCTCGTTGAGGCGCTCGTCGACCGATGCCGTCACCACCGTCACCGGCGTGCCCGCGAGCTCGCGCTCCATGAGCTCCACGCCCTCCGGGGCGGCGAGCAGGACCACGGCGGTCACGTCGTCGGCGCCGCGCTTGATCAGCTCCTGGATCGCCGCGACCAGGGTGCCGCCGGTGGCGAGCATCGGATCGAGGACGTACACCTGACGCCCGGAGAGGTCCTCAGGCATACGGGTGGCATACGTGGAGGCCTGGAGCGTCTCCTCGTCGCGGATCATGCCCAGGAAGCCCACCTCGGCGGTCGGCAGCAGCCGGACCATGCCGTCCAGCATGCCGAGGCCGGCGCGCAGGATCGGGACGACCAGCGGACGCGGGTAGGACAGCTTGACGCCGGTGGTCGAGGCGACCGGCGTCGTGATGTCGACCTGCTCGGTGCGCACGTCGCGCGTGGCCTCGTAGGCGAGCAGGGTGACCAGCTCGTCGGCGAGCCGCCGGAAGGTCGCGGAGTCGGTGCGCTGGTCGCGCAGCGTGGTGAGCTTGTGGGCGACCAGGGGGTGGTCGACGACGTGGAGACGCATGCCCTAACAGTAACCGGGTCCAGGTCACCCTCGTGCTGGCATCAAACCGCCCGTCAGAGGGAAAGTGGGAGGGACGTACGGGTGGGTACGGGGTGGTGAGCCATGACTGACCGTGAGGCACAGCGGGAGACCGAGGCCGAGCGCAGGCGGCGCCGCGCGGTCTTCCTGCGCGAACTCGCCGAGGCCCGTGAACTGCGTGACCGCGTCCAGCCCCGGCGCGCCAAGGCGGCACGCCTGCGTCACGCCATGCGCATGCGCACATTCCGCTGGTAGTGCGACCCGCCTCAAACCCGCCCGCGTACCTCGACGGTGCCCGAGCCGCGTACGATCCCGCTGGTGGACGATCAAACCGGGCGGACACAGGGTGCCGAAGACGTCCCCTGAACGCCTTGTTTCTGCCACGATTCCGAGTGGGCGGGGCTCGGAGCTCCGCGCTCCCCGCCCGCCAACCTCCGCCGGGGGGACCCCCAACCGGCACGCCTATGACCAGTGGGAGAGTCACGGTGTACTTCGCCGCACTGCTCGCGCGCACCGAAGACGGGTGGGAAGCGAGCGACACAGAGCTCGACGATGTGGAGACCCTGTCGGATCTGGCCGACCTGGCTCGGGAATCCTCGTCCGACGAGAGCACGGTGCTCGTACTCATCGAGCAGGAGGACGCCTGGTTCGGCGTCGTTCGCGTTGACGGCGAGGAGGACCCTCGCATCTACGTCTCGGACGCCGCCGCCGCTGCCCGCAGCAGCTACGGCGAGATCCTGCTCACCGACGAACTGCTCGGCCGGGATCCGGGTGACGACGACGTCGCCGACCTGGACTCCCTCGACCTCGACGGCACCGAGGACGGTGAAGCCGAGGACGACACCGAGGGCGACGGCGAGGACGACAGCCCTTCCGCCGAGGCCGTGCCGCACGGCCCGGTCGGTGACATCAGAATCCTCGACGACCTGGGCGTCGGCGAGAAGGAGCTGCTGACCCTGTCGGACGACGCGCTCACCGAGATCGCCGACGCGCTCGGCGCCTCGGACATCCTGGAAGCCGTCCGCTGACCGGTGGGACCGGGGAACTGACCCCGGGTCCGCCGGACCCGGTACGCGACCGCTGGCGGGACGCGATGCGGCTCGCCCTGGACGAGGCAGCACACGCCGTCCGGGGCGGGGACGTCCCTGTCGGCGCGGTGGTGCTGTCCCCGGACGGTACGACCGTGCTCGCGACCGGGCACAACGAACGCGAGGCCACGGGCGATCCGACGGCTCACGCCGAGGTCCTCGCCCTCCGGCGGGCGGCGGCCAGGCTGGGAGAGTGGCGGCTGGCGGGCTGCACGCTCGTCGTGACCCTCGAGCCCTGCACGATGTGCGCGGGCGCGATCGTCCAGTCCCGCGTGGACCGCGTCGTCTATGGCGCCCGCGACGACAAGGCGGGCGCCGCCGGCTCCCTCTGGGACGTCGTACGCGACCGCCGGCTCAACCACCGGCCCGAGGTGATCGAGGGCGTGCTCGCCGAGGAGTGCGCCCGGATCCTCACCGACTTCTTCCGCGACCGCTGAGGCCGATCGCACCGCCCGGACCGGCGAATACCGATTTCAAACCACGCACCGCCGTGCTGTAAGGTCTCCCTCGGTAGCGTGTCCGAGCGGCCGAAGGAGCTCGCCTCGAAAGCGAGTGTGGCGCAAGTCACCGAGGGTTCAAATCCCTCCGCTACCGCTCTCATCACCCTCCTGACCTGCGGAAACGTGGTCAGGAGGGTGTTTTGCGTGCGGCACGTACCGCACGACCGTGCGGCATGGGGGACGACAGCAGAACAACTGGCCAGGTGGCGATCATCATGAACGCCTTCAACCGTGTCTCGGTCATGAGTAAACGCCCTGTCCGCGCGAGTCCGGCGTTTCCCGGGCAGTGATTCGTACGTGGTCGCGTACGTCTGCCTAGAACACGCGGTCGCGCCGGATGTGGTGCGGGATGAGGTCGAGGAAGGCGTGCAGCGCCCGCGTCGGCGGGCGCGTCGCCGAGGCAACCACGCTGAGCGTCCAGGACAGAGGTGCGTCCGCGAGGGGGACTGGACGCACCGCGTCCCCGGCCGTCTCCGCGAAGTCCGGGGGCAGCAGCGCCACGCCCAGACCGTGCGCCACGTACTCCGCGATCGTGGTGATGTCCGACACCTCGATCAGGACGCGCCGGGACAGCGCCGCCCTCGCGAACGCGTCGTCCACGATCTGGCGTTGCCCGAACCCTATTGGCATGTCGACGAAGGGTTCCCCGGCAACGTCCCTGAGCCGCACGCTCTTCCGGAGAGCCAGAGGGTGACCGTCGGGAACCAGCAACTGGACGTGGTACCTCTTGACGGCCCTCACTCTGAGGTGTGCGTCCGTGATATCGGCTCCCACAAAGGCCACGTCGACGTGGCCTTCCTTGATTTTTTCGACCAGCCCGGAGGTCCCCCGCTGGGAGGTCTCGGTACGCAACCGGACCTCCGGATGGCGCCGGTGGAAGTCGCCCGCCAGTGCGGGCACGTCGATAACGGTCAGTCCGCTGAGAACGCCCACGGTGAGGCTGCCGCGCAGCCCCGTGGAGAGCGGCTCCACCGCGGCCCTGGCCCGGTCGAGTGCCTCGATCGCGGTACGCGCCTCGGGCAGGAACGCCGAACCGGCCTCTGTCAGTCTGACCGACCGTGTGGAGCGGATGAGCAGTTCGGCCTTCAGGTCCTGCTCCAGTGCCTTGATGCCCGCCGAGAGCGTGGACTGTGTTACGTGCAGTTGCTGGGCCGCCCGTGTGAAGTTCAGTTCCTCGGCGACCGTGAGGAAGTACTCCAGTCTCCTCTGATCCACTGATCCACCGGTCTCTCATTTATCGACGTGTCCGATTGGATATTCGGAAACATTCGTTGGACACGATAGCCAGTCAGAGTGACCGTTGTCGTGCGGACTACCGCCCCGTCCAGGAAAAGTCAGACGTCAGTGAAAGAGGATGACCATGCGCGTACTGCTCACCGGAGGCACCGGCTACATCGGAGCCTCGGTGCTCGACCGGCTCATCTCCGGCGGCCACCAGGTGACCGCTGTGGTCCGCTCCGCCGAGAATGCCGAACTCGTGCGGGCCAGGGGCGCGGAGCCGGCGATTGCCAACCTGTCCGACGGTGACGCTCTCCGGGAGCTTGCGGCCGCGAGCGACGGTGTGGTCCACGTGGCGTCACCGGGTGACGAGACCAGTGCGACCGTCGACGAGGTGGCCGTCACCAGCTTCCTGCGCGCGTTGCGGGACACGGACCGGCCCTTTGTGCACACCACCGGCGTCTGGCTGCACGGCAGCGGTGCCGCGATCACCGAGTCGAGCGCCATGAACGCCCCGCGCCTGACCGCCTGGCGGGTGCCGCTTGCCAAACAAGTACGCGAGGCGCCAGGCGTCCGGACCTCGGTCATCGCACCGGCGGTGGTGTACGGGCACGGCGGCGGCCTGCTGAACCTCGTCGCCGCCGGCCCGCGAACAGCGGGGAACGCCCCGGCCCTCACCATGGTCGGGCCCGGTGACCAGCACTGGAGCACCGTGCACGTGGACGACCTGGCCGAGCTGTACGTGCTCGCGCTGGAGAAGGCCCCGGCCGGTTCGTACTTCCTCGGCGTCGGCGGCGTGAACCCGACCGTACGGGAGATCACCGAAGCGGTGAGCCGTTCCGTCGGTCTGGCCGGACGCGTCGAGCCCGAGCCCGTCGTGCAGACACTCGACCGGCTCGGCCTGCTCGGCGAAGCCCTCCTGCTCGACCAGCGGGCCTCGGGCGACACCGCCCGGCGCGTACTCGGCTGGTCGCCGCAGGGGCCGTCGATCCTCGACGACATCGCACGTACGGACTTCTGAGCGAGAACCGCCCCCGACTTCGCGGCCACTGGTGCCCGACCGGACACCAGTGGCCGGGACAACAAGGCCCTGTCCGGCCGCACCCCTTCCTGCCTTCCTGAAGGGCTTCGACATGACCATTCCCACCGCACCGCCTGCGTCAGACCGCCGTCCTGCCAGGCCCGGCTCGCAGTCACCGAGGCACTCCCGCCCGTCCGGGTCCCGCGGCGGATTCCTGGCCGTCGCGGCGGCCATCGCCGCCGGAATGGTGGTACCGGTACAGGCCCGGCTCAACGGCGAACTGAGTCATCGCCTCGATGACGGCATCGCTGCGGCAGCGATCAGCTTCTCGGGCGGATTCGTCCTGCTGTCCCTCCTCGCCCTCTTCTCCTCCGGGCTGCGTGGCGCGCTGCGCCGACTGGCCGGGGCCGCCCGGGACGGTCGCCTCCCCCGCCGGTACCTCCTGGCCGGTGTACTCGGGGGCACGTTCGCGCTGGCCCAGTCCACCGCCGCGCTGATCACCGGCATCGCCGTGTTCACCGTGTCAGCCATCGCCGGTCAGACCCTCGGCGGTCTGATCGTGGACGCCCGGGGCATCGGCGGCGGCTTGAGGCAACGCCCGGGCGCCGCCCGGCTCACGGGAGCGGCCGTCATCCTGGTGGCCGCAGTCGTGTCCGCGCTGCCCCGCTTCGCCGACACCCCCGCGCCCGCCACCATCGTCCTGCCCGCTCTCGCCGCGATCGCCGCCGGCTTCCTGCTCGGCGTGCAGCAGGCCCTGAACGGGGCGTCGACCGCCGCGTCGGGCTCGCCGCTCGCCGCGACCTGGCTCAACTTCTGCGTCGGAGCGGTGTTTCTCACCGCCGCCTGGGGCGTGAGGACACTCGTCCAGGGAACGTCGGGGCACCCGCTGCCCACCAGCTGGTGGGTCTACCTCGGCGGCCTGTGCGGCATGGTGTTCATCGGCGTCTCGGCATTCCTCGTGCGCCGGATCGGTGTCCTGCTGCTGAGCATGGCCTCGATCGCGGGACAGCTCGCCTGTTCGATCGCCCTGGACTTCCTGGTCCCCTCCGGCGGTCAGTCCCCCTCCGTCCTCACCATTTTCGGCGCGTTGCTCACCTTCGCCGCCGTCTGGATCGCCTCCCGGCGCCCACGTGGCACCACCGACAAGTGATCCACGTCTGTGCCCGGACCGGGCGCGGACCTGACCCACCGTCTTTTTCTCAACGGACAAGCGACACAGTGCCGCCCACGGCACGAAAGGAACAACAGATGTCCCACAGTCAGCCGCAGAACAAGGAACGCATCCTGATCAAGGGCGCGTACCTGATGACGCAGGACGACAAGCTCGGCAACTTCGTGGGCGACATCCTCGTCACCGACGGCAGGATCGTCGAAGTCGGCCGGGACCTGTCCGACGACCGGGCCCGGGTCGTCGACGGCACGGGGAACGCCGTGCTGCCCGGCTTCATCGACACCCACCGCCACAACTGGCAGGGGGCGCTGCGCAACCTGGGCCCCGCCTGGACCTATGAGGAGTACCGCAGCAACGTACAGATCGGCCTCGGCCAGCACTTCGAACCTCGGGATGTCCACGTCGGCAACCTGGCGGCGGACCTGATGTCTCTCGACTCCGGGGTGACGACCGTGCGGGACGAGTCCCACATCAGCAACAGCTCCGAGCATTCGGACGCGGCGATCGCGGCACACTGGGATTCGGGCATCCGCGCCGTCTTCGACCACGGCTGGCCGTCGACGGAGGCCGAGCAGTGGCAGTTCGGCAGCAACCGCACACATCCCGCCGACATCCGGCGCATCCGCAACGAGGTGCTGTCCGACGACTCGGCGCGGGTCACGCTGAACGCGATGCTCCGCGGACCGGAGCTGTCCACCCGCGACGTGTCCGCGCAGGACATCCGACTCGCCCGGGAGCTGGGCCTGCGGATCAGCATGCACGTGGGCCTCGGTGAGTGGGGGGCGGATCAGCAGGCCATCCGGCAGCTCGCCGAGACGGGGCTGCTGGCCTCCGACATGACGTTCATCCACTGCTGCACGTCGACCGACGAGGAGCTGAGGATGCTTGCCGCGCACGGGGCCACCGCGTCCGTGGCCGGCGCCCTGGAGGTCTTCATGCCCGGCCTCGGTCAGCCGGCCACCAACCGGCTGCTGGCCGCCGGTGTCCGCCCGAGCCTCAGCGTGGACACCGAGACAATCGTGAGCGGTGACATGTTCGGCGTCATGCGGGCAACGCTCGCCTACCAGCAGCTGATCCTCGCGGGCGCGGCCGGACCCCTGGACCGGATCCCCGGCCTGCCGACCTTCGACGCCGCCGACCTGCTGTCCTTCGCGACCATCGAGGGCGCACGGGCCGCAGGCATCGACAATCGCACCGGCAGCCTGACGCCCGGCAAGGAGGCCGACCTGATCATGATCCGCCTCGACCACGCCAACATGCTGCCCGCCACGGATGTCGCCGCCACGATCGTCGCGGGCGGCCACGCCGGCAACGTCGACCTGGTCGTGGTGGCCGGTGATGTCCTCAAGGAGAACGGTGTGCTGAAGGCCGGGGGCGCCGTCTTCGACGAGGCCGCGGCCTCCCGTGACCGGCTGTTCCACGCCGTCGGCCTACCGCTCCCCGTCTGAGCGGCTGTCGGGCGACCGGCTCGATCAAGTCGAAGTCGGTGTCGTAGACATGCTTGCGCAAGGCGAAGTTCTTGAACTCCCCGCGCTCGAAGGCCACCTCGCTCACCCAAGTGGCGGCCTCGTTGCAAGCGTGCAGGGTTGCCTCGAGTGCCGCCGCCTGGCCAAGGATGCGATTCCTCCCGAGCGAGGACGCCCCGGGTTCCTCGCAAGAAACAGGCTGAAGAATGGCCCCGTCGAGAGACGGGGCCCTTCGTGCGTCCGGTGCGGACCCCGCAGTGAGTCCGTCCCGACCCGGTGGATTCCTGCCAGATCCATCGGGGTACGTCATCCATCCTGGTCGCCGAGCAACGCCGCGCCGCTGGCCAAGGCCCCGGAGTCCGTAGGAGACCCTCACCTACGGGCCGTTGGTCCCTGAGAATGGCGTGAAGGTTACACTCGCCGCCGGCAGCAGGGGGCCCTCAGGGCACAAGCAGGCACAGAGGAGGCCGCCGTGGCGGTGAATTCGAAGAAGATCGCCGTCTATGTCCTCGTGGTCTTCGTGTCCTACGTGATCATCACGGACCCGGAGAAGGCCGCGGACTATGTCCAGATAGGCTTTGAGGGCATATCGGACGCCGCGCAGGCCCTCGGCGACTTCGCGTCGTGGGTCGCCAACGGAGGAGAGTCATGATCCGCCACCTGGTCCTCTTCAAGCTCAACGAGGGCGTCGAGCGCGATGACCCGCGCGTGGTGAAGGGCGCGGAGATCTTCCGCGCGCTCGACGGCAAGATCCCCGAGATCCGCTCCTGGGAGCTGGGCTGGAACCTGAGCGACCGGCCCATCGCGTACGACTTCGCGATCAACTCGGCGTTCGAGGACCGCGAGGCTCTGCGGGCGTACGCCATGCACCCGGAGCATCAGGCGGGCGTCGCCCTGTGGGGCGAGTTCGCCACGTGGGTGATCGCCGACTACGAATTCTGAGGCACCGGCAGTTCTGAGCCACACCCCGTTCTGAACCGCCGTCCGTTCGGAACCACCGTCTTCAGGAGCCCTCCGCCGTTCCGGCGGAGGGCTTCAGTGCGTCTTATGCACCCTTTTGTCGTCAACACGTGGTTATGCGGTGCTTGCATGCAATGCACATGTCTTGTGATGCTATGACAGCTTTTGACGGATGAGTTGACCTGCGTGGACCGAGAAAGAGGTGGCGTTGACCGTGTCGGCCAGTACTGCGCCGCCCCAGGACGAGGCTCCCGCTCAGGCCGAGACGCCCGCTCCCGCCCCTCAGGCCGAGGCCGAGCCCCCCGCCCCGGAGAAGCGCCGTGGCGCCGACACCCGGGCGCTCACCCAGGTGCTCTTCGGCGAGCTCAAGGTGCTGGAGCCGGGCACACCGGAGCACAACCGGGTGCGCGGGGCGCTCATCGAGGCCAACCTCCCGCTCGTGCGCTACGCGGCCGCCCGTTTCCGCTCCCGCAACGAGCCCATGGAGGACGTCGTCCAGGTCGGCACCATCGGGCTCATCAACGCCATCGACCGCTTCGACCCGGACCGGGGCGTGCAGTTCCCGACGTTCGCGATGCCGACGGTCGTCGGCGAGATCAAGCGGTACTTCCGCGACAACGTCCGCACGGTCCACGTACCGCGCCGGCTGCACGAGCTGTGGGTGCAGGTCAACAGTGCGACCGAGGACCTGACGACCGCCTTCGGGCGCACCCCGAGCACCGCCGAGATCGCCGAGCGGCTGCGCATCACGGAGGAGGAGGTGCTCTCCTGCATCGAGGCGGGTCGGTCGTACCACGCCACCTCCCTGGAGGCGGCCCAGGAGGGCGACGGACTCCCCGGACTCCTCGACCGGCTCGGCTACGAGGACCCGGCCCTGGACGGCGTCGAGCATCGCGATCTCGTCCGGCATCTGCTGGTCCAACTCCCCGAACGGGAACAGCGCATCCTGCTGCTGCGCTACTACAGCAATCTCACGCAGTCGCAAATCAGTGCGGAACTCGGCGTCTCCCAGATGCATGTCTCGCGGCTACTCGCACGTAGCTTTCAGCGACTTCGCTCGGCGAACAGGATCGACGCGTAACCGCATACAGGATCGATCCGTAACCGGCGAGAGCGAATCGCTCACCAGGGCGGATCCCGACAGTTCTGCGCCAAAAAACCGTCAGACCCCCTTTATCCAGGGCGGATTCAAGTCTCACATGTCGACATGTCACTACAGCGTGTTGCCGACATGTGACATTCTGCGGGAAGCGCGTTTGCCGGGGCTGCGGCTCCGGTATTCAGGTGAAGGCCGACGTTCCTCGATGGAGCGTTCGCCACGACCGTCCCGCGACCCAAAGGGGGTGGCATGTCCGCAGACAAGGGCAGCTCTAAGGTGCTCACGCTCACAAAGAGCGAGGCAGTGCCCGAGGCGCACGCTGCGCTCGGCCCCATCGTCGAGGTTGAGGTCCTGGAGGCCACACCGGCCCCGGTGACCACCTCCTCGGAGACCATCGACACCCGCACCCTGTCCCGCTCCCTTTTCCTGCGGCTCGCCGCACTGGACGAGAACAGCCCCGAGCGCGCATACGTCCGGGACACCCTGATCGAGCTCAACCTCCCGCTCGTGCGGTACGCGGCGGCCCGCTTCCGCTCCCGCAACGAGCCGATGGAGGACATCGTCCAGGTCGGCACCATCGGCCTGATCAAGGCGATCGACCGCTTCGACTGCGAACGGGGCGTGGAATTCCCGACGTTCGCGATGCCGACGGTCGTCGGCGAGATCAAGCGGTTCTTCCGCGACACGTCCTGGTCGGTCCGGGTCCCGAGGCGTCTTCAGGAGCTGCGGCTCGCCCTCACCAAGGCCAGCGACGAGCTCTCCCAGAAGCTCGACCGCTCCCCGACGGTCGCCGAACTCGCCGTGGTCCTCGGCGTCTCCGAGGAGGACGTCGTCGACGGCCTCGCGGTCGGCAACGCCTACACGGCCTCCTCCCTCGACTCCCCGGCCCCCGAGGACGACGGCGGCGAGGGCTCCCTGGCGGACCGCCTCGGCTACGAGGACACCGCCCTGGAGGGCGTCGAGTACCGCGAGTCCCTCAAGCCCCTGCTCGCCAAGCTGCCGCCCCGCGAGCGGCAGATCATCATGCTGCGCTTCTTCGCCAACATGACCCAGTCGCAGATCGGCGAGGAGGTCGGCATCTCCCAGATGCACGTCTCCCGGCTGCTGACGAGGACGCTGGCACAGCTGCGCGAGGGCCTCATCGCCGACTGACGCCCAAGGGCGTCGCGAGGCTTCCTATTTGACGGAGTGTCAGCCACCATGGCGCGATGCTTCGATCGACGAGGGCGACATGGACACATGGCCGCCGGTGCGCCGCGATCGGCGCGTCGGCGGCCGTCGTCTGTCTGGGCGGGGTCCTGGCCGCATGCGGGGCCGGGGGCGGCGACGGGTACGTGGCGACCGGTTCGGCGCCTCAGGCCTCCGGTACGGCGGTGCAGCCGACCGGGGAGGTGAGCCTGGTGCCGCTCGACGTCGGGTCATCGGCACCACCCTCGATGCCGGCCGACTCGCAGGACGCAGACGGAGGTTCGAGCACCCCCTCGTCCCGGGAAAGGCCTACGCCGGACAGCCCGACCCCGTCCACCGAGACCGAGAACCGGGGCGCCACGTCCCCCCGTACCCCTTCGACCTCACCACCGTCATCCAGCGGCGGCACTCGTACGACCGCCCCCGCCGCGCTCGCCTGGTCCGAGCCGGAGCGGGAGGCCGCGGACGAGCGCTGGTGCGAGAAGGTGACGGTCGGCTTCCACAACTCCGGCGGAACCGCGGTGCGTTCGGGCACGGTGACCTTCGGGACGCACATCATCGGGGCACTCGGGATCGACTGGGGGACCGTCGAGTCGGCCGAGGAGCTTCCGGCGCCGGTCAGAGCCGGGGCGCGGAAGGAGAAGAGCTGGACGGTGTGCGTCGACGCGTGGCGGGTGCCGCTGGGCATGCACATCGAGACGCGGGACGTGTCCGTCCAGTGGAAGTAGTCGTGTCCTGATTACTTGAGCGCGAGCCACGCGACGGCGGCCACGACGACCACCGCGACGACGACGCCGATGATCAGGCCGAGACGGGGGCCCGAGGAGGCCGCCGCCTGCTGCCGGCCCTGCGGGGCCTCGTCGACGAACGCGCGGAACATCTGGGTGTTGCCTGCGGGGTCCTGGTTGCCCTGGGGGCCCTGGGTGTTAGCCATGTCCCGAGACACTAGCGAATCGAGGGTGACCGCCCAAGTGGGGGCCGCGCTCCCCGCACGGAACCTTTTCCACCTGCACATTTACAGCCGCAACCCTTGCCTTTGCCAAGTTTTTATGCCGGACCTACGCCATTTTATTTGCCTGCAACAACCATCATCTCTATGGTTGCCCTAAGCAACGAATACGGGAGGTGTGATGGCCGAGCAGGCGCAGTACGAGGAGCTGGTGCGCCAGTTCAGTGCCTTCGGGGCCGTGAAGCGGGAGATGGGGCGGATTCTGCCGTCCGAGTGTCCCGGCGGTTCCGCCGCCGTACTGACACTGCTCGGACGCCACGGCGACATGCGCATGAGCAGGCTCGCGGAGCTGCTCGCCGTGGACATGTCGGTGACCAGCCGCCATGTCGCGCACGTAGCCGAGCGCGGCTGGATCGAGCGCTCCCCGGACCCGGCGGACAAGCGCTCCCGCATCCTGCGCCTCACCCCGGCCGGCCAGGCACAGCTCGACGAGCTGTCCCGGCGGACCACCGAGCTGCTCGCCGACCGTCTGCACGACTGGTCCGACGACGAGGTCGGCCAGCTCGTCCGGCTGATGGCCCGGCTCAGGGACAGCTTCGGCGACTGCCGGCCCGTCCACCGGCCGCCGGCCCCGCCCGTGCTCGAAGAGACCACGCTCGAAGAGACCACCCGTACACCCGCAAGCACATAAGAAAAGGAAGCCCATGGCAACGACCACACCAGCCGGTGTGCGGGCTCACGCCAAGCACGGGGGAGGCTCCCAAGGCTCCGCCGACGGCGTCCAGATGACACACCGGCAGATCATGGAGGCGCTCTCCGGGCTGCTGCTCGGCATGTTCGTGGCGATCCTGTCGTCCACGATCGTGTCGAACGCCCTCCCGGAGATCATCGGCGACCTCGGCGGCGGCCAGTCCGCCTACACCTGGGTCGTCACCTCCACGCTGCTGGCCATGACGGCGGCCACTCCCCTGTGGGGCAAGCTCGCCGACCTCTACAACAAGAAGGCGCTCGTCCAGCTGGCGCTCGTCATCTACGTGTTGGGATCGGCCGCCGCCGGGCTGTCGCAGAACCCCGCCATGCTGATCGCCTGCCGGGTCGTGCAGGGCATAGGCGTGGGCGGTCTGTCCGCCCTTGCCCAGATCGTGATGGCCGCGATGATCTCCCCGCGTGAGCGCGGGCGGTACTCCGGCTACCTCGGGGCCACGTTCGCGGTCGCGACCGTCGGCGGCCCGCTGCTCGGCGGCGTCATCACCGACACCTCCTTCCTGGGCTGGCGCTGGTGCTTCTACGTCGGCGTGCCCTTCGCCGTGATCGCGCTGATCGTGCTCCAGAAGACCCTGAAGCTGCCCGTCGTGAAGCGGGACGTCAAGGTCGACTGGGCCGGCGCGTTCTTCATCTCCGCCGCGGTCTCGCTGCTGCTGGTCTGGGTCACCTTCGCCGGTGACAAGTACGAGTGGCTGTCCTGGCAGTCGTACGCGATGGTGGGCGGTTCCGTCCTCCTCGCGCTGATCTTCGTCTTCGTCGAGACCAAGGCCAGCGAGCCGATCATCCCGCTGCGGCTGTTCCGCAACCGGACGATCACGCTGTCGTCGCTCGCCTCGATGTTCGTCGGTGTCGCGATGTTCTCCGGCACGGTGTTCTTCGCCCAGTACTTCCAGCTGGCCCGCGACGAGTCCCCCACCATGTCGGGTGTCCTGACGATCCCGATGATCGGCGGCCTGTTCGTCTCCTCCACCGTCTCCGGGCAGCTCATCACCAAGACCGGCCGCTGGAAGGCCTGGCTGGTCGGCGGCGGTGTGCTGATCACCGCGGGCCTGGGCCTGCTGAGCACCATCCGCTACGACACGGACTACTGGAAGACCGCCGTCTTCATGGCGCTGCTGGGTCTCGGCATCGGCATGATGATGCAGAACCTGGTGCTCTCCACGCAGAACCAGGTCGACCCAAAGGACCTCGGCGCGGCCAGCTCCACGGTCACCTTCTTCCGGTCCCTCGGCGGTGCGATGGGCGTCTCGGCGCTCGGCGCCGTCCTGGCCAACCGGATCACCGACTACAGCCAGGACGGCCTCGCCGACCTCGGCCCCAAGTACGCCTCCGCGGCGGGTTCGGCCTCCACCGACTCCATCCCGGACATGGACGCGCTGCCCGCGCCGCTGCGCACGGTCCTGGAGAGCGCGTACGGCCACGGCATCGCGGACGTCTTCCTGATCGCCGCCGCCATGGCCCTGCTCGCCTTCCTCATCACCCTGTTCATCAAGGAGGTCCCGCTGAAGACCAAGGGCGCGATGGCGCAGTCGGCCGACACGGAGGAGACCCCGGCCGCGGCGGCGGCACCGGTTGGAGAGAAGGCCCCGAGCTGGGCCGTCGCCGCGGACACCGAGGCCGGTCCCGAGGGCACCCAGAAGCTCGCGGCCGTCGCCACGGTGGCTCCTCCCCAGGAGGGTTCCGGCGGCATCCCGGTCCGCGGCCACGTCCGCGGCACCGAGAGCGCGCCCGTCCCGCAGGCCGCCGTCACGCTGATCTCCCTCGCCGGGCGCCAGCTGGGCCGCTCGGTCGCGCAGGGCGACGGCTCCTACGCGGTGGACGCGCCGGGCACGGGTTCGTACGTCCTGATCGCCTCCGCCGACGGGTTCCAGCCGCAGGCGTCCACGATCGTGGTGAACGGCGAGCCGCTGTCGTACGACATCCTGCTCAGCGGCACCAGCGGACTGAACGGTGTGGTGCGGGCCGCCGGGACCACGCTGCCCGTCAAGGACGCCATGGTGATCGTCACCGATGTGCGCGGGGATCTGCTGGCCACCCAGGCCACCGGTGAGCAGGGCGAGTTCGCCTTCGCCGAGCTGGTGCCGGGTGCCGTGACCGTCGCGGTGAACGCCGCCGGATACCGGCCGCGCGCCCTGCCCGTCGAGGTGGGCGGCACCGGGGTCACCCGGATCGAGGTCGACCTCGACTCGGGCGCCCAGGTCCAGGGTGTCGTACGGGCGCCGCACGGTCCGCTGGCCGACGCCCGGGTGACGCTGGTCGACGCGGCCGGCAACGTGGTCGGCACGGCCACGACCGGCGCGGACGGGGCGTACGCCTTCACCGACCTCGACGGCGGCGAGTACACCGTCATCGCGACGGGCTACCCGCCGGTGGCGACCGCGCTGACCGTCACCGGGCGCGGAGCCGACGCCCACGACATCGAACTCGCCCACCCGGGCGAGTAGGTGAACCCCGGCCCGTGACGGGCGCACGCTCTGAGCGGAGGTGCGCGTTCGTCACGGGCCGGTTGTCTGCACAACCAGTTTGGGAGATCACGGGATGGGACTGACCGCGAAGATCCGTACGCGGGACGGATGGGCCGTGTCGCACGCGGTCGTCACGGTGACCGACATGACCGGTGCGCAGGTGGTGCGCGCGGAGGCGGACAGTGAGGGCGTCGTCCGGGACACGACGGCGCTGGCGCCGGGTGCGTACACCGTCATCGTCACGGCCGTCGGCTACGCCCCCACCGCTTCGAGCGCCATCGTCACGGCGAGCGGCCGGGCCGAGGTCGGCACGGTGACGCTGGCGAGGCAGGGCGGCACCGAGCTGCCGCCGCCCGGCCCGTGGACCATCGACCCGGCGCACTCCTCCATCGGCGCCGTCGCCCAGCACCTGGGGATCTCCAGCGTGCACGGCCGGTTCACCCAGTTCGCGGGCACGATCGAGCTCGCGCCCGACGACGTCACCAAGTCCCGGGTGGAGGCGGTGATCCGGGCCGCCTCCATCGACACGGGGAACGCCATGCGGGACGGGCATCTGAAGTCCGCGGACTTCCTGGACGTGGAGACGTACCCCGAGATCACCTACCGTTCGACGGGCCTGTCCATCGCCGGTTCCGACCGCTGGACGGTCCACGGCGAGCTGCGCCTGCACGGTGTCGTACGCCCCGTCGACCTCGACCTCGCCTACCTCGGCACCGGCGCGGACCCCTGGGGCGGCACCCGCGCGGCCTTCCGGGCCACAACACGGCTACAGCGCGAGGACTTCGCCATGTACTACAACGAGGTACTCCAGGCGGGCATCGCAGCGGTCGGCACAACGCTGAAGGTGGAACTGGACATCCAGGCAGTACAGGGCGAGTTCCTCCCCCAGGCGTAAGCACCCCGAAGGGGCACGGTTCGGCAGCGCCCCAAAGGGGCGCGGGGAACTGCGCGACCAGCCACGACGGACCCGCAGCCGAAGCACCTGCCGACCAGCGGAGCGCCTACGCTGGCGTCATGGCACCGAACATCGCGACCAACACCGCCGTATCTCTGGCAGACCTCCTCGAGTTCGTACGACCCCGCCACCGCGCCATCCTGCTGACCCGCCGGGCCGACGGCAGCCCCCAGGCCTCCCCGCTGGCCTGCGGCGTCGACGACTCGGGCAGGATCGTCGTCTCCACCTACCCCGAGCGAGCCAAGACCCGCAACGCCAAGCGGGACACGCGGGTCAGCCTGCTCGTGCTGAGCGACGACTGGAACGGGCCCTGGGTCCAGGTCGACGGCACCGCCGAGGTGATCGACTCCCCCGAATCCGTCGAGCCGCTCGTCGAGTACTACCGCAACATCGCCGGTGAGCACCCGGACTGGGACGAGTACCGGCAGGCCATGGTCAAGCAGGGCAAGTCGATCATCCGGGTCACACCGGAGCGGTGGGGGCCGGTTGCCACCGGCGGTTTTCCGGCGCGATTGGCTTCGCCGGACCCTGACGCCTAATTGCTCGGGACATCCGGTGGTTGTGTGTGCCCCGCGTTCTTCACCATCGCCTCGATCCCCGCGATCAGCAGCTCCAGCGCGAAGTCGAAGTCCCGCTCCCGCATCTCCTCGACGGTGTCACCGCCACGGGCCGCCATGATGTCCTCGGACTCCTGGATCACCTCGGCGGCCTCCGGGGCCTGTGTGACCGCGCTCATCGCGTGCCGGAAGTAGTCGTCCTGGGTCATGCCGGCATCCGCGCAGCGGGCGATGAAGTGGCCCTCGATCGTGCCGTAGCCGTACACGAACTGGAAGACGGCCGAGATGGCCCCGGTCAGTCCCTGCGTCGGCAGCCCGGTCCGGCGGATGACACGCTGGACGACGCGGGAGAAGGACAGCGAGTTGGGGCCGATGTTCAGGAATGTCCCGGCGAGCGGCGACAGCCAAGGGTGACGCACCAGCAGTCCCCGGTACTCCCGGGCCAGCGTCCGCAGCTGGTCGCGCCAGTCCTCGCCCTCGGCCTCCGGGTCGGGCAGCCGCAGCTCACCGAAGGCGGCGTCCAGGGCGAGTTCGAGGAGGTCGTCCTTGGTGTCGACGTACCAGTACACGGACATCGCCGTGACATTCAGCTCCCCGGCCAGCCGCCGCATGGAGAACTTGCCCAGCCCTTCGGCATCCAGCAGCCGAACAGTGACAGCAGTGATCCGCTCCCGGTCGAGCCCCGACGGCTGCCCGCCGCCCCGCCCGCCACGGCGCGCTTTCCCTTCCAGCCAGACACTGGTCCGCGCCGCACGCTGGGCTGCCCTGACCATGGCGCACCTTCCTAGACGTTCCTTAGTGCCGGTGATGCTAGGCGCCCCTTCAGGGGCGCGGGGAACTGCGCGATCAACCACAACGAACCCGCAGCCGCAAGACGCCAGAACCTCCCGAGCTAGTGGGCGACCACCACCTCCGAGTCTGCCCGCTCCGCCCTGCGCAACAACGCCGCCGCGACCACCCCACCCAGCAACACAGCCAAGGCCCCGACCAACTGACTGGTCTCCAGCCCAGAAGAAAACGCATCCGTAATACGTTCCCTCTCCTCCCCGGACCCCGCCGAAGCCAACGCCGCAGGCAAAGACGCCGCCGCCACCGGAATCAACGCAGCGAACCGCGAGTTGAGCACGGCCCCGAGCACAGCCACCCCCAGCCCGTTCCCGAACTCCGCGAGCGTGCCGTTGATCCCCGCACCGACTCCCGCCTTCTCCCGAGGAATCGCACTCATGATGGCGTGCGCCATCGCGGGGTTGGCCACAGCACACCCCGCCCCGATCAGCAGCAACCCCAGCAACGTCCCGGCATAACCGCCGGAGGCCAGCGTGGCGATGGACACCAGCCCCGCCGACATCAGCACCATGCCCAGCAGGACGGACACCGGCGTCCCCAGCTTCGTCGTCCACTTCGCCGACAGCCCGGAGAAGTTCAGCGCCACCACGGACAGCGCGAGCGGCGCCGTACGAAGGCCGGCCTCCAACGCGTCGTAACCCAGCACGAACTGGAGATGCTGCGTCAGCAGGAACAGCGCCCCGCCCATACCGAAGGTGATCAGCACCGCCCCCGCGACCGCACCGGTGAAGCGCTGGTCCCGGAAGAAGTGCATGTCGAGCATCGGATACGGAATCCGGCTCTCCCAGTACGCGAACACCCCCAGCACGACCACCGCGAGCGCGCCCGTGCCGAGCACCCGCCCCGACGTCCATCCGTGCTCGGGCCCGGAGATGATGGCGAACACCAGCGAGGACATGCCGATCGTGGACAGCAGCGCGCCCAGCAGGTCGGGGCGGTCTCCCCGGCCCGGGGGTCCGGGGGGTGTCCCCCGGGAAAATACAGCCTTGGACTCGGGGACCAGAGCGATCACGGCCACCAGGCCCAGCGCCGCGACCGGCAGGTTGATCAGGAAGATCGCGCCCCACCAGAAGTGGTTCAGCATGAACCCGCCCAGCAGCGGCCCCACGGCGAAGCCGAGCGCGTTGACGGCGCTCCAGATGCCGATCGCCTTGGGGTGCTCCTCCGGCGCGAAGATCTGCATGGCCACGGCGAGCGTCGTGGTCAGCAGCAGCGCACCGCCCACGCCCATTCCGGCCCGCGCCGCGATCAACTGCCCGGTGGAATCGGCGAGTCCGGCCGCCAGCGAGCCGATGCCGAACAGAACCAGACCCGCGATCAGCATCTTCTTGCGGCCGTAGCGGTCGGCCACGCTGCCCGCGGTCAGCAGCAGGCCCGACTGCACCAGCGAGTACGCGTTGATCATCCACTGGATGTCGGAGGTGGCGGCGTCCAGCTCCTCGGTGAGCGAGGGGATCGCCACGTTCAGCACGGTGTTGTCGAGCAGCACGGTGAGCTGGGCGAGGCAGATGACGCCGAGGATCAGCCAACGCTGGGGATGGCCCTGGGGGGACGTGGTCATGCTGTACACCGTAGAACAGTTCCTATACGGCGTACAACAGCGATACGACAGAGGGCGGTGGCCGGCGCCACCGCCCTCTCCCGATCGGCGAACCGTCAGCTACTGCTGGTGCTCGCCTTCTGCGTCAGGTCGTAGAACGTCGCCGAACCGACCGTCACCTTCTTGAAGTTGGCCTCGATCCACTCGGTGATCTGCGAGGACGTGCCGCTGTCGCTGCTGCCGCCCATGCCACCACCGCCGCCGCCGGAGCCGCTGGAGATGAAGTAGTGAATCTTGCCGTCGGCCACGTACTCCTTGAACTGGGCCAGCGTCGGGGACGGGTCGGTGCCGTTGAAGCCGCCGATCGCCATCACCGGGTCGCCGGTGGAGAGCTGGTAGCTCGCCGCGTTCTGGGCGCCGATGGCGGCGGCGGCCCAGGTGTAGTCCCCGGCGTTGGTCTCCAGCAGCTTCTTGGCCTCGTCGGAGACTGTGGCGCCGTTGAGCAGGCCGGCCGCGCCGCCACCGCCCATACCGCCGCCCTCGCCCATCCGCCCGCCGGCCATGCCGCCCTGCTGGTTCTGGCCCTGGGTGTTGCCGTTCTGCCCCGGCATACCGCCGCCCGGGAAGCCGCCGGTGCCACCGGTCGGGGGCTGGCCCATGCCGCCGCCCTGCTGACCCTGGCCCTGCGTGTTGCCATTGCCGTTCTGCTGGTTCTGGCCACCGCCCGGGAAGCCGCCACCGCCGCCACCGGGACCGCCGCCCCGGCCGCCCATCATGCTCGCCCCGGCCGGACCGGCCGTGACGATGGAGCCGGTGTGGCCCTCCTGAAGCGTGCTGATGGTGTACGCCGTCGGACCGGCGACGGCCGCGACAAAGCTCAGCCCGGCTGCCGCGAGGGCCAGTTGACGGCCCAGCTTGGCGACGAAGATCAGTCCGAGGGCGCCGGCCAGGCCGCCGACCAGGACCAGCCACTTCAGCCAGGGGAGGTAGTCCGGGGTGCGGTTGAGCAGGACGTAACCCCAGGCGGCACTCGCCACGACCGCGGCCGCGAGGGCGAGCGACGCCCACATCTCACTGCGCTTCTCCCACAGGGTCGCCGCGCCCATGCCGATCACGGCTGCCATGTAGGGGGCGAGGGCCACCGTGTAGTACTGGTGGAAGATGCCCGCCATGTAGCTGAAGACGACCATGGTGATCAGCAGTGAGCCGCCCCAGACCAGGAACGAACCACGGGTCACAGACGTCCGCTTGAGCTTGCGCGTGGCCACCAGGCCGGCGATCAGCAGGATCAGGGCCGCCGGGAGCAGCCAGGAGATCTGGCTGCCGATCTCGGAGTTGAACATACGGTCCCAGCCGGTCTCGCCCCACTGGCTACCGCCGCCACCGCCACCACCGCCGCCTCCGACGCTGCCGGTCTCCTCGCCGTTCAGCCGGCCGAGCCCGTTGTAGCCGAAGGTCAGCTCAAGGAAGGAGTTGTTCTGCGAACCGCCGATGTACGGGCGGGAGGACGCCGGCCACAGCTCGACGATCGCGACCCACCAGCCGCCGGAGACGACGATCGCGACCGTCGCCAGTGCCAGCTGCACGAACCGCTTCTTCACCTTCACCGGCGCGCAGACCGCGTACACGATCGCGAGCGGCGGCAGGATCAGGAAGGCCTGGAGCGTCTTGGCCAGGAACGCGAATCCGATCGCGACTCCGGCCCACATCAGCCACTTGGTGCGGCCGTCCTCCAGCGCTCGCGCGACGAAGTAGCAGGCGACCGCCATCAGCAGCGCCAGCATCGCGTCCGGGTTGTTGAACCGGAACATCAGCGCCGCGACGGGGGTGAGCGCGAGCACGGCGCCCGCGATCAGACCGGCCGCGGGGCTGAACCGGCGGCGTACGGACGCGTAGACGACGGCGACCGTGCCGACGCCCATGAGGACCTCGGGGGCCAGGATCGCCCATGAGTTGAGGCCGAAGATGCGGACCGACAGCTCCATCGGCCACAGCGAGGCCGGGGGCTTGTCGACGGTGATGGCGTTGGCCGAGTCCAGCGAGCCGAAGAAGAAGGCCTTCCAGCTCTCACTGCCGGCCTGGACGGCCGCGGAGTAGAAGGAGTTGGCCCAGCCGGAGGCGCTCAGGTTGTAGAGGTAGAGCACGGTGGTGACGAGCAGCAGACCGAGGAAGGCCGGGCGCGCCCAGCGGGGGTCCTCGGGGCGGCCACGCCACAGTCTCCGTACGAACGGCTGCCTCGGCTCACCCGCCGCGGGCGCCGGCGTCGGCGGAGCCATGGGCTCCGAGACGGCCGTATCGGCTGAGTAGTACGCGGTCATCGTCGGTCCCTCGGATCGGTGTCGGCGGGACGCACAGGCTGTAGCTGAATCGTCGCGTCCCGCCAGGAACGGTCCGCGGCTTCACCGGCGCGGAACTGGGCAGTGTCGTACGGGGAGTTCTGGGGAGTCACCTGGTGCTGCGTGGGCAGCGGGGCCGTCCGGTAGGTGGGCGAGGACGGGGTGTGCGAGGCGACCACGGTCGAGGGCTGGTCGTCGTCGCGCCGGTCCGGGAACACCCAGGCGCGGAAGAGCAGGAAGCGCAGCACCGTCGCCGCGAGGTTGGCGGCGACGAGGACCGCCAGCTCGGTGGTGTGGCCGGGGTCGCTGGACGCCGCGTTCAGCGCGACGAGCGAACCGCTGGTGAGGATCAGGCCGATGCCGAAGACGACCAGGCCCTGCGCCTGGTGCTTGACGGCACCGCCACGGCCGCGCACCCCGAAGGTCAGGCGCCGGTTGGCCGCCGTGTTGGCGATCGCGGAGACCAGCAGGGCGAGCGCGTTGGCGATCTGCGAGCCGCCGAACTGCCGGAAAACGGTGTAGAGGAGGAGGTAGAAGAGAGTCGACAGACCGCCTACGACGCAGAAGCCGACGAGCTGGCGGGCCAGCCCCTTGGGTACGTCCTGGATGTCGCGGTCGCGCGGGTCGTCGCCGAACGGCCGGGCGAGCCGGTCCAGCGGCAGCGAACCGCTGGCCAGGGCCTTGCCCACCCGCCACACGCCCTTGAGGTCGTCGGTGGCCGTCTTCACGATGTGGACGGTGGAGTCGGGGTCGTCGACCCAGTCGACGGGCACTTCGTGGATACGCAGGCCCGCGCGCTCGGCGAGCACCAGCATCTCGGTGTCGAAGAACCAGCCGGTGTCCTCGACGAGGGGCAGCAGCACCTGGGCCACATCCCGGCGGATCGCCTTGAACCCGCACTGGGCGTCGGAGAAGCGGGCCTGGAGCGAGCCGCGCAGGATGAGGTTGTACGTGCGGCTGATGAACTCACGCTTGGCGCCGCGTACGACACGGGAACTCCGGCTGAGCCGGGAGCCGATCGCCAGGTCCGAGTGACCCGAGATCAGCGGCGCCACCAGCGGCAGCAGCGCGTTGAGATCGGTGGACAGGTCGACGTCCATGTACGCGAGGATCGGCGCGTCCGAGGCGGACCACACGGTCCTCAGGGCCCGGCCGCGGCCCTTCTGCTCCAGCCGGAAGGACCGCACCTCCGGAATCTCGGCCTCCAGCCGGGACGCCACGTGCGGTGTGGCGTCGATCGACGCGTTGTCGGCGATCGTGATGCGGAAGGCGTACGGGAAGGTCCGCTTGAGGTGCTGATGGAGTCTCAGCACACACGGCTGGAGGTCCTTCTCCTCGTTGTAGACGGGGATCACTACGTCCAGGACAGGCGTACCGGCGTCTCCGGCCGGGAGGTGCTCCCGCGCCGGCAGGGAGCCGGGAGAAGAGTCGGTTCGCATGGAACCGACTCTCCTCAAGCGCGCTGTTGCATCCGTGTGGTGGCACTGTGCTGTGCCTGTGAGTGCGATTGCCAGTTTGTTTCTGGCGCCGGGCGGGGTGTCTGCGGAGCGAGGGCAGGCAAGTGCACGGTGAAGACTGTGCGTCCGGAAACGCTGTCGACGGTTACGGCACCGCCGTGCGCGGTCGCCACGGCCTGCACGATCGCAAGCCCCAGTCCGGTCGAACCGGAGGCACGGGAGCGCGACGAATCGCCGCGCGCAAACCGTTCGAAGACATGGGGCAGCAGATCGGGCGGGATGCCCTGGCCGTTGTCCTCGACGTCCACGCACATCCAGGGCCCGCGCCGCTGCACCCTTGCGGTGACGGTCGTACCCGGTGGGGTGTGCTTGCGCGCGTTGCCGAGCAGGTTGATGAGCACCTGCTGGAGCCGGGCAGCGTCGCCGGAGACGAGGGCGGGCTCGTCGGGCAGGTCGAGGCGCCAGTTGTGGTCCATGCCGGCCGCGCGGGCGTCGCTGATGGTGTCGACGACCAGCGGGATGAGGTCGGTCTGCTCGAACTGGAGCGGCCGTCCGGCGTCCAGGCGCGCGAGCAGCAGCAGGTCTTCGACGAGCAGGGTCATACGGCCGGCCTCGGACTCGATGCGTCCGAGGGCGTGCCGGGTGTCCGGCCCGACCTCTTCCCTGCCGCGTCTGGTCAGCTCGGCGTACCCCCGGATGGAGGCGAGCGGCGTTCTGAGCTCATGGCTGGCGTCCGCCACGAACTGCCGTACCCGCATCTCGCTCTGCTGGCGTGAGTGCAGGGCGCCGTGGACGTGGTTCAGCATCCGGTTCAGCGCGGCGCCGACCCGGCCGACCTCGGTGTGCGGATCGGTCTCCGACTCGGGGACACGTTCGCTGAGGTTGACCTCGCCGGTGTGCAGGGGGAGTTCGGAGACCCGGGTGGCGGTGGCGGCGACCCTGCGGAGGGGGCGGGTGGCCACGCCGACGAGGACCGAGCTCGCGATACCGGCGGCGACGAGGCCGGCGCCGGTGACGCTCACCTCAACGAGGATGAGGGTGTTGACGGTGCTGGTGACGGTCTCGGTCGGCAGGGCTACGTAGTAGCCGGACGAGCCGCTGCCGACATTGACGTACTGCACACGGTAGTCACCGAGATCAGGAAGGCTCACGGTGTGCGGCTTGCCGTCCTGGGAGACCCCGTTGAGCACGGTCTCCTGGTCGTCGCTCAGCGCGACGTCGTCCATGTCCTTGAGTTGGTCGCCGTCGTTGCTCGAAACCTGCTCGGCGATGACCGCTCGGGTGACCGCGCCATTGCTGCCGACCTGGGCGGCGACGGTGTTCACCTGCGTCGGCCCCTTGGTGACGAACTCCGCGAGCCGGTCCGTCACCGAGGCGCGGATGGCCCCCTGCTCGGACTCGCCCGGCTCCTCACCGGGCTTCCTGGGCCCCGAGATGCGCTTGCTGGCCTCGTCGACCTGCCCGTCCAGCTCCTGGTACAGGTGCGAACGCAGCGCGAGCGTCGTCACGGTTCCGATCACCGCGCACACCACCGCGATCAGCACCACCGACGCGACGACGAGCCGGGTCCGCAGGGTGCGCGGCTGTCCTGCTCGTCGCTTCTGCGGACGCGGCCGTCGTCGTCCGCTCATGAGGCGGCGGGCTTGATCAGGTAACCGGCACCGCGCCGGGTGTGGATCATCGGCTCGCGTCCGGCGTCTATCTTCCGCCGAAGGTACGAGATGTACAGCTCGACGACGTTGGCCTGGCCGCCGAAGTCGTAGGACCAGACGCGGTCAAGGATCTGCGCCTTGCTGAGCACACGCCGGGGATTGCGCATGAGGAACCGGAGCAGTTCGAACTCGGTGGCGGTGAGGTGGATGCCCTCCCCGGCCCGGCTGACCTCGTGGCTGTCCTCATCGAGGGTGAGGTCACCGACGACGAGCACGGAGTCGGAGCGGCGGTCGGCGGCACCGGAGCGCCGGATGAGGCCGCGCAGCCGGGCGACGACCTCCTCAAGGCTGAAGGGCTTGGTGACGTAGTCGTCACCGCCGGCGGTGAGACCGGCGATACGGTCCTCGACGGCGTCCTTGGCGGTGAGGAAGAGGACGGGAACGTCGGGCAGATCCCGCCGCAGCCGCCCGAGCACGGCGAGCCCGTCCATGTCGGGCAGCATCATGTCGAGAACGACGGCGTCCGGCCGGAACTCCCGCGCGGTCTGGACGGCACCCTGGCCGTCCCCCGCGCTGCGGATCTGCCAGCCTTCATAGCGAAGGGCCATGGACAACAGCTCGGTGATCGACAGCTCGTCGTCCACCACAAGCACTCGGACGGGGCTCCCGTCCGGCCTCAGCAGTTCGGTGCGCCCCTGGGGCGAGGTCGTGGTCATAGCAGACACCTTGACGAGGCCCTCTGAGAGCACGCTTTCTGGAACCTGTGATTTTCCTGAGAAACTCACAGGTACCTCTCAGGGGGTGCCTTGGAAGCTCCACGAGACACCGGCGACCCACGGGAACACCGGCGACTACTGAGCGTCACCCCGCCGGAGGCGCCGCCCGCCCCACTGAGCATGCCCCGGACAGACACCCGCCCGCCCACTGACCGACACCCGGCGGGAACACCCGCCGCCCCTCAGAACAGCCCGTCCTGGACACTCACCTCCACCCTCTTGAACTCCCGCACGGGCACCGTGAGTTCCCCGCTCGCCACCGGAAGCAGCTGCCACCCGGTCATCACCCGCGTATCCAACACGACGACCCGGTCGCCGTTCTCCAGATGCAGATCGGGCCCGGCGGCCGCGACCAACCGCCCGCTGACCACGCCGCCCGCGACGAGTTCGCTCACCACGCCGACGGCCGGGGCAAGCCCCGGAAGCCCGAACACCTCGGTGTGATCGACGGGCCGATACGGCTCGCGGGCCAGCGACTCCGGCCACCCGCCCAGCGCCACGGCCCGCGCATGCAGCTCACCGAGTTCAGCCGCCCGCTCCACCGCCGTCGCCGGCAGGCCGGACCGCACGGCCCGCTTGTCGCCGTACGGAATCCGATCAGGCACCCGGAGTGCGGCGCGCAGCAGTTCCTCGGTGCGCCGCGCGGCCATGAGCGGCCCGAGCCCCAGCCAGCTGAAGCAGACGGCCCCCTGCTCCAGCAGCCGAGCGGACCCCCGCTCTTCGGCGGTGATGCCGACCTTCACCATCCCTGGCCCGAACCACGCCAGATACACGTGATACGGCCGCGGGTCGTCGGCCATCGTGTCGGCGGCCACGGAGTGCGCCCGGTCCAGCCGCGCACACTCCTCGCACCGCGCCCCCGTACTCCGCCCCGACACGCCCGCCCGCACCGGACACGGATGCCCCCGCGCTCCCACACACTGCCGCACACCCCCGTCCGCGACCTCGAAGGCCACCCGTTTCCCCCAGGTCAGCGCGGAGCGCCGACCACCGTCCCACACCAGCTCAGGGCCGTCGGCCGACCACCGCAGCCCCGAGCATCTCCATGCCTGTGCCATCGCTCTTCGAGAGTAGAGGCCACCACTGACAATGCCGGTCCGGCGAGTTCGGCCCGCTCGACCGACGGAATCGCGAGGGGCGCCGGTCCGCCGGAATCACCCCCTGCTCAGCCCACGGAATCGGCAGCCGCGGCAGGCTCCGGCTCCCCGACCACCGGAACGTGCGTGGGCACCTCGGCCGTACGCGGTCCCCGCCCCGCCAGCCGGCACCCCACGCACCCGGGGTGCCCTTGACGCGCCGCGAGATCCCGCTCCCGCATCCCCCACTGCTCCCGGGGTCTCCGCCCGGGCGGCTTGCCCCACCCGGCGAGATGCAGCGCCCAGGTCACGAGGACGCTCACGACCCCGATCGCGAGCCCGACGGCCAAGAACGCGGCCGACACCGTACACACCCCCACCCCAAGCACGACGGACCCGACGGATGCGATGCCGAATCCGGTCCACCCCGCGACCGTATGGCCCTCGTCATACTGATGTGCGCTCACGTACCTGCCTCCCTCTTGGGCAGCGGACGTCCGCTGTGGGCGAGGCCAGAATCCCTCACCACGTAAGAAGTTACTATCTAAATCTCTCACGAACTAAGGGAACAGGGAACCGCAATGCCTGCCAAGCCGCGCCCGGCCGCCACCCCGGCCCAGGCCCTGTCAGCGATGGACTCCCTGATCGCCACCCACCTGCTGGGCCAGCAGGAGATGGCCCAGCGGCTGGACCTGAACGTCACCGATCTCCTCTGCTTCGCCTGTGTCCTCAAGGCGGGCGACAACCTGCTCACCGCCGGTGACCTGGCAGAACACGCCCACGTCACGACCGGAGCAGCCACCGGCATCATCAACCGGCTGGAGCGCGCCGGCTTCATCACCCGCCGCCCCGACCCCACCGACCGCCGCCGCGTCCGCCTGGCCGCGGTCCCCTCGGCCGTGACCCGCGTCGAGGCCCTCTACGGCCCCTACTACGCCCGCCTGAACAACCTCTTCGCCGACTACTCCGCCGCCGAAGTCGCCGTACTGACCGACTGGTTCACGCGCACGACCGGTCTGGCGCTGGAGTACATCGAGGAGTTGCGCGAACTCCACGGGCCGGAGCCGCGGCAGCGCCCGCGGGCATGACCTGACGCGCACTTCGTACGACAGGCCCGACCTCGTTGGTAGGGCTGGCTACACCCTCGATACGGGAGGCTGTCTCCTCGTATCGAGGAGCCGGTGACGGGATCGTTGACGCAGCTGATCACAACCGACCATCAGCTGATCGCCGAAGGTCAACGGTCCTCGCCCGGAAGGAACTTCCCATGAAGTCGCTGCTCTCGCCGAAGCAGGAGCCGGCGTACGAGGCGCACCGGGCCGAGCCGCCGTCGACCGGTTCGGACACTGAGGCTCCCGGCCCGCTCGCATCCTTCGTCCGTTTCGTGGTGTGCGGGGGCGGCATCGGCGTCCTCTCCAGCGCGGCCGTACCGCTGGTGGCGACGGTCATGCCCTGGGCGCTGGCGAACGCGCTGATCACGGTCGCCTCGACCCTCCTCTGCACCGAGCTGCACTCCCTGTTCACCTTCGGCACCGGACGCCGCGCCGGCCTGCGCCGCCACCTTCAGTCGGCGGGCTCGGCGACGGCCGCGTACGCGGTGACGTCCGCCGCGATACTCGTCCTCCACACGATCCAGCCGTCGCCGACGCTGCTCTGGGAACAGACCGTCTATCTGACAGCCGCCGGTCTCGCCGGAATCGGCCGCTTCCTGGTGCTGCGCCTGTTCGTCTTCAACGCCGCCCGGGGGAACGCGGGGCAGGCTCAGCAACTGGTCCCGGCGACGAGCCGGCGTATCGCTCCGCGTCCGTACTGCACGGCAGCCTGACCCTGGCCGGCCCTGCCCGTCCCGCAGAGCTGCGACGCAGCGGCCGTCGAGCGCCGCGAAAGCTAGGATCCGGGGCATGTCGCCGACCGTGAACGACGTGGACCGGTTCGAGGCCTCCAGGCCCCGCTTGGAGGCCATCGCCTACCGCCTGCTCGGCTCCGCGAGCGAGGCGGAGGACGCCGTGCAGGAGACGTTTCTGCGCTGGCAGGCCGCCGACATCGGCCACATCGAGGTCCCCGAGGCCTGGCTGACGAAGGCCCTCACCAACCTGTGCCTCAACCAGCTCACCTCGGCCCGCGCCCGGCGCGAGACCTATGTGGGCCAATGGCTCCCCGAGCCGCTGCTCACCGGAGACCCGATGCTCGGCCCGGCCGACACCGCCGAGCAGCGCGAATCGGTCTCGTTCGCGGTCCTCACCCTGCTGGAGCGTCTCTCCCCCAACGAGCGGGCGGTGTACGTGCTGCGGGAGGCCTTCGACTACCCGCACCGGGAGATCGCCGAGATCCTCGACCTCACCGAGGCCGCCAGCCAGCAGATCTTCCACCGCGCCAAGAAGCACGTCGCGGACGGCAAGGCCCGCAAGGAGATCGACGAGGCCGCCGCCCGGCGGGTCATCGAGGAGTTCCTCGCGGCCGCCACCAGCGGTCGGACCGAACTTCTCGTGCGGCTGCTCACCGATGACGCCGTCGCGATCGGCGACGGCGGCGGGAAGGTCCCGGCCCGCGCCAAGGCGTGCGAAGGCGCCCTTGCGGTGGCGAAGTTCATGCGGGGCCTGTTCAAACCGAGCAAGGCCAAGCGCGCCATCGTCGGCGGCTCACCCGAGGTCTACGCCACGACCGCCAACGGTGACCCCGCCGTCGTGGCGGTCATCGAGGGCCGGGTCATCGGCGTCATGTGCCTGGCGGTCACCGCCGAGGGCATCGCCGGGTTCCGCAACCAGGTCAACCCCGACAAGCTCGACCGCGCGAACCGGCGGTGGGAGGCGGCGGCGGACCACGGAGAACCCCTGTTCAAGGCCTTCTGACGTCGGCTCCACCCTGATGTGAGGTGCTTCACATCCTGCTCCTGTCAGGAAACGACGGGCTGCCCGGTTCAAGTGGCGAACCCGCGGAAGAGCAGACAAGGCGGAAGAGCAGACAAGAGGGAGCAAGGACATGCAGCACCGCATCATCGTCCTCGGAGCCGGATACTCCGGAGCCGTCGCCGCCGGGCGCCTCGCCAAGCGGCTGCACCGCGAGGACGTCGCCATCACCCTCGTCAACGCCGAGCCCGACTTCGTCGAGCGCGTCCGGATGCACCAGGTGGCGGTCGGGCAGGACCTCAGGCCCCGGCCCTTCAGCGAGATGTTCGCGGACACCGGCGTCGAACTGAAACTCGCGAGGGTGACCACTGTCGACGTCGACCGCAGGTCCGTGACCGTGATCGGCGCGCGCGCCGCCGGGGGAGGGGAGGCCGGGCGACGGAAGGCCGAGGGGCTGGAGGCCGGGGGCCTGGAGGCCGGGGGCCTGGAGGCCGGGGAGCTGGAGGCCGGGGACCTGGAGGCCGGGGACCTGGAGGCCGGGGACCTGGAGGCCCAGGAGTTGGTAGCCGAGGAGCTGGAATACGACACCCTCGTGTACGCCCTCGGCAGCGGCTGGAACAGCCAAGGTGTCCCCGGCACCGCCGAGTTCGCCGACCAGATCGCCAGTCGCCCCGGCGCGCTCCGGCTGCGCGAGCGCCTGGCCCGGCTGGACGCCGGACGGCACGTGGTCGTGATCGGCGGCGGCCTCACCGGCCTAGAGGCCGCGACCGAGATCGCCGAGGCCCGCCCGGACCTCGACGTCGCCCTCGCCGCCCGCGGCGGCCTCGGCGACTGGCTCGCGCCCAAGGGCCGCGACCACCTGCGCAGCGTCTTCGCCAGGCTCGGCATCACGGCGCACGAACACGCCGCCGTCACGGAGGTCGAGTCCGACCGCGTCGCCACCGCCGACGGCAGGTCCATCCCGGCCGCAGTCACCGTGTGGACCACCGGCTTCGCGGTCCACCCGATCGCGCAGGCCACCACCCTGGAGACCACCGCCACCGGTCAGATCGTGGTCGACAGGACCATGCGCTCGGTCTCGCACCCGGACGTGTACGCCGTAGGCGACGCGGCCATGGCGATGGGCCCCGGCGACAAGCCGCTGCGTATGTCGTGCGCCACGGGCACCCCCATGGCATGGCAGGCCGCCGACGCCATCGCGGCCCGCCTCACCGGCGGAAAGATCCCGAACACACCGCTCCGCTACTTCAACCAGTGCATCTCACTGGGCCGCAAGGAAGGTCTGATCCAGTACGTCACCGCCGACGACCGCGCCGTCAAGGCGGCCCTGACAGGACGGCTCGCCGCCCTCTACAAGGAACTGGTCTGCAAGGGCGCGGCCTGGGGCGTTGCCAACCCGTCCCTCGGGGTACCGACCCGACGCCGCCGCGTCGTGCGGGAGCAGTCCCAGGCGGGCTCGGCCGTCAAGGCGGCGGCCTGACGCTACTGGGGTGAGGGCGGCCGGGTCGTGGTGGCCGCCCCGCCCACGCGGGCCTCGACGCACTCCCGTTCGCCGTCGGCCGAGGCGGGCCGGAAGCAGGCCCGTACGGTGCTGCCGGGGTGGGCGGCGGTCATCTCGGTGTAGACGTAGGTTTCCGTGTCGGCACTGTCCTCGATGCTTACGTCGTGGGTCGGGCCGCCTGCCGTGACCTCCACCCGGTCGCCGATCCGGGCCCCCCACACCCGAGCCCAACTCGCGCCGCACTTCTCGCTGTGGCGCAGCTCCACGTGGGCTCCGGTCGCGGTGCGGTACGTGGTGAGGTTGTCGGGAGCGAAGCCGCAGACCAAGCGCATCGGGTCGCGGCCCTCACAGGAGGCTCCGTGGCATTGGGGGGCGAGAGAGTACGGGGCGGAGGCCGACAGCGATTCGTCCTCCGGGGCATTCCGGTCCGGCAGCAGGAAGAGCACCAGTGCCACACCACCGACGATCACGGTGTACGCCGACACCAGCGCCACCATGAGTCGCCCCCTGCGGCGGCGCGGCCGCCTGGTCTCAGGGGGCTGGGGCGGTTCCTGCGGCTGCGGCTGCGGCTGCTGCCCTGGTCGTGGTCGCGGCCCGTCGGTGGCAGGGACGGGGACCGCCGCGGCGGCAGGGGCGAGGACCGCCGCGCGTCCGCTCCAGTCCGACTCGGCGATCTCCCACAGGGCCAGCGCCCGGAGCGCTCGCCCCTCCGGTTCGTTCGCGACCCGGCACAGTTCCTGGACGGCTTGACGCGGGGGCAGGCTCTTGCCGTTGAGATAGCGCTCCCACGAGGACTTGCTGTACGCCGTACGCTCCGACAGCGCCGCCAGGCTCAGCCCCGTACGGGCCCTCAACTCCCGCAGTACCGCGACCAGCCGGGTGTGCTGCGCGGTCACTTGGGCGCCGCCTCACGTAGGGCCTTCCAGGTGTGCGGTCCGATGACACCGTCCACGACCAGCCCGTCCCGTGTCTGAATACGTTCGACCGCGCGTTGCGTCTTCGGGCCGAAGACGCCGTCGATCTCCCCGGGCGAGATGCCCGCCCGGCGCAACAGGCACTGCGCCTCGGCCACTTCAGGCCCCATGTAGGTGTACGCCAGGATGGCGTCCGTGGTGCGGCTCAGGCCCGCGTACCAGCGGCCGTCGCCCTGCTCCAGCCGGCAGGTGTAGATGACCGGTACCGAGGACTCCGTCACGATGGCCGGGGTCGCCGCGACCGTACCGGCGCGGACGTCCGCGAGCTCGGCGCGGGCATCGGCGAGCCGCACGGCCAGCACAAGCGCCACGGAGACGGACAGCACCAGGGCCACCGCTCCCGCCGTGACCAAGGGCCGCAGGTAACGCCCGTCCGGCTGCTGCTCCGTGGGCGTGTGTGCCGGCGTCGCCGGGCCGCTCTGCGGGGCACCGTTGCTGACCGCACGTCCCTCCGCCCAGCGTTCGGCGGCGATCTCGTGCAGCACCAGCAGCCGGGGCAAATCGTCACCGCCGATGCGGGCCATCGTCTCGACGGCCTCCCTGGGCGGCAGTGCCCTGCCGTTCAGATACCGCTGCCACGACCTCGCGCTGTACCCGGTCTTTGTGGCCAGTTGACGCGTGCTCAGTCCGCAGCGGTCCTTCAGTTTGCGCAGTCGCACGATCAACTGGTGGATATCTGGGTGCAGTTCAGCGGGCAACTCTTTCCAACGCGACATGTCTCCCCCGACTCGCGTTCGGGACCGCTGGTCCGGCCCCCGTGTCCCGGCCTCATTCTGCATCAGCCGTCACGGCGCTCCCGGAACGGCGACCCCGCCCTGGTGCAAATTCGGCCACCCCCGCTCGCGGTCGTCCCGCCACACCGACTCAGCCGGCGACGTCCCAGCAGGTCAGCGAGTGATCCGTCCCGGGATGACGTCACTTCCTCGTCAACTGTGGCCAGCCATCACACCGACCCCACAGTCTCGTTGCGGAGCCGGCCGGTGCGGTCGGCTCCGTACATCGCACGTCAATCGCACATCGCACATTGCACGTCAACGGAGGGGAACAACATGCGAGCTCTCACGAAGGCACTCGTCAGTGCCACCGCCGCAGTCGGCATCGCCGCCGGCGGCCTGACAACCGCGGGCACGGCCATGGCGGCTCCCGCGCCGGCCCATCAGCAGGCGGCGAGCACCGAGGCCGTCACACCGCTCGCGGTGGTCAACCTGGGGCTGACCCGGGCGCAGGCCAGGAACGTTCAGCGCTGGCTGACGACGCACTGGAACTACAACGGTCCGATCGACGGGTACCTCGGCACCGACAGTTGGAAGGCGTTCCAGCGCTGCTTGGCCGAGTACTGGGGCTACAACGACGCCATCGACGGAATCGTCGGTCCCAACACGATCACGGCACTGCAGCGCCTGCTGCGGAACTACGACTACAACGGCGCGCTCGACGGCATCGCCGGCGACGGGACCAAGGCCGCGTTCAAGCGTTTCGCCAACGCAATCTGACGGACCCACCGTCCCACTAACCCACCGCGGCCCGTCCTCTCGTACGACGAAGAGGACGGGCCGCGTACGAACGGGCGGCACTAGCGGGTGGGCTCGGTAGGGGCCTTCGCGGCGAGGATGCGATAGGCGTTGCTGTGGCGTGGCAGCAGCGGGCGGACGGTCAGGTCGAGCAGGAAGCCGGCCGGCAGCGCGGGCAGGGCGAGGAGCAACGCGGCGGCCCATCGTGCGTGGTCGGTTGTGGTGGGTGGGCGGGGCACCCAGGGACGGCGAGGATCCTGGGCGAGGGTGGAAAGAAGCCTCTTGGCGGCCAGCAGGAAGTCCAGTCCGAGGTCGGCTCGTCTGTGCTCGACGGCCAGGACCGAGAGGCCGTTGGCGGTGAGGGCCTGTTTGAGGTTGTCGACGGGGAACATGTGCAGGTGCTGGGGTTGCACCCACTGTGACCAGTACTTGCCGAGGAGGCGGGCCCCGATGCATTCAGGGTCGGGCACTTCTATGAGGAGGTGTCCCCCGGGCGGGAGGACACGTACGGCGGCGCGGATCTCAGCGAGCGGGTCGACGGTGTGCTCGAGGTAGTGGTGCATGCTCACCACGTCGTAGCGGTGGGTGAGGGTGTCGGCGAGGTCGGGGAACGAGCCCTGATGGGCGTCGTCGATCCAGCCACGGCGTTGGGCTTCTCGCACGCCGTCGCCGAGGTCCAGGCCCGCGAACGTGGTCTCCGGCCAGATCTCCTTGGCGGTGCGGCAGAAATGCCCGTAGCCCGTGCCGACATCCAGCCAGGCGCGGGGCGTGGTGTACGGCTGGAGCATGCGGGCGCGCCGCTGGTAGAGCTTGCGCATCAAGCTGAAACCGAACTCGACACTCTTGGCGCCGAGCCCGTCGTAGAGGTCCCGGTAGTAGAACTCAAGGCCGGAGGCGTTCAGTCGGGGGTTCTGAAATATGTGCCGACAGTCGCGGCACCGTTCCAGCGTGAACGAACCGGGCTTGGCCTGAATGAAGTCGGGGCTGGTCAGATGGACTTGAAGGGTCGTTGAGCCGCACCAGGGGCAGTCAGGACGGCGCGGCTCAAGAAAGCGGGCCGTTCCGTCGGCGAGGTCGGCCTGGTAGCTGGTTCTCAGGGCGGCTCGCGTGCTGGGCGTGGTCATCACGGCGTCCTCGTCCTTCGCTGGGTCAGCAGATAGCCGGAGCCCAGGGCCTGGTGGATGTCGGTGCGGAAGGGGCTCGTGTTCGTTCCTGGTGTTCTACCAGTGGTGCGCTCCGATGTCGGGGCCGAAGTCGGCCAGGAGGTTGGCAGGTTCTGGAGGTCGAGGGCGAAGGCGTAAAGGGCCGTACCGTGGCCGCCGGCGGCGGTGCCGATCCGCAGGTCCTGGCGACACAGACGCTCCCCTCGGGCTGGTAGACCCAGGCTTCGATCGCGTCACCCGACGCCGTCGGGATCTGCACGGCAGCGCGCTGAGCGGACGAATTGTTGGCAGCGGCCCTCACCCCGCCGTGGTGATGGGTCACGGCATCGGTGCCATCAAGGCGGGGGCCTGGCGCCGTTCGCCGAGCGATTCCGTGACGAGCGCTTCATGGCGATCGCCCTCGACTACCGCAACTTCGGCGGCTCCAGCGCACAGCCGCGCGAACCACTCTCCGTTCGCCGCGAGCGCGAGGACTACAGCACGGTCATCGGCTGGGCCGCCGAACAGCCCCTACATCGACCCGCGCCAGGTCATCACCTGGGGCATGTCCTTCGCCGGCATGCACGTCCTTGAGCTCGCTGTCGCCGACACGCGCCTGGTCACGGCGGTCGCCCAGGCCCCGCTCACCGACGGTCTGGCCGCAGCCCGGATGTCCGACCCCAAGGTCGGCTTCAACTCTTCGGGCCGGCCCTGCTCAACCCCGCCGGCTCACTGTTCGGCCGCAAGCCGATCTACCTCCCCGGCCACGCAGAACCCGGAAACCTGTCCAACGGGGCCACGCCGGACGGACCGTTCGGGGAGAAGCTCATGCCCTCGAAGGACGGGACACCATGGAACGACCGCGTCGCCGCCCGCCCGCTGCTCAGCTTCTCCTGGCGCCGTCCCGTGCGACGCGCCGCCTCCGTGCGGGTCCCCGCTCCTGCTGGTCGTCCTTGAGACAGACAGCATCGCCCCGTCCCGCCGTCCCGCCCGCCCTCGAAGTCGCCCGCAAGGCACCCGGGGCCGAACTGTTCCGCGGCGCCGGCGGCCACGCCGAAGTACTGCGCACCGAGGTCGACTTCCTCCACCGTCACACCACGACCGCAGCCCCGAAGAAGTCCTGAGACCCTCCCGGACGGGCTTCGGAAACCACCCAGATCTGCCAGCAGCCCCTGAAACACCAAAGGCCCCGGAGCGATCTGGGGCCTTTGACCTGTGTGTACTCGGCAGGATTCGAACCTGCAACCTTCTGATCCGTAGCTCTACAGAGATCGGTCATTAGCGGTCATTGAGGCCGCCGTTGGCTCCCTGAGACTGGCTGTTGATCACGGTCGATTGCTCGGGCTGCTGTACTTCGTTGCTGTACAGCAACTCCTCTCGCTTACTGTCCGTCTCCTACGAGCCGTCAAATGCGACAAGCGGCTACACGCTCATCCTGGATCACGGGTCTTCCGCATGGGGACGTTCGATGAAGATCAGGACGAGGTCTCCGAACCAGAGGTACGCTTATGCTCCTCTGTGGCCATGGAGCCGATATGGACCAGTGTTGTGGCCGTGGCCGGCACGTTGCTGGGCGCCGTTGCCACCTATCCCTTTCAGCGGCTTGCAGCCAAGCAGCAGACGTTGCGCGACGAGCGGATCGCCGCGTACACCGCGTTCGCCTCTGCCGTGGAGGACTTCCGGTGGGGACAGGCCGAGCGCTACTTCAGCAAGCAACGAGAACCCGGCGGGGAAGCGTACCGATTGGCGTACCAGGAGGGTCACCGCCTGCGCACGACCGCGTGGCAGGCGTTCTACCGTCTCAAGCTGGTCACGAACGACGCCACTCTCGTGGCCCACGCTGAGGCGGCTCTGGAAAAGACACGCTCAGTTTCGGGCGCTGCGAACGACAGCGAGCGGAACCAGTTGGACGACGTCGCCAAGGCAGCCATCAGAAACTTCGTCGACTACGCGTCGAAGCAAGTCCAGTAGCCGAACTCGACGTACGGCTCGGCGGAACCTGCTTACTGGATCCAGCCCGGCCCACTCCCAACACGCATTCCAACTGTGGTGGTGGGGTGGCGGTGTGTGTGCGGAGGCGTTCACCTGGGTTCATGGGCGGTTGGGCGCTCACTCGCCATCGGCGTCTGGTCTCCCCTGAACGGTCGTGAACCGTGCTCAATGAGACGGAAACTGAGACGGGGCCCGCGCGCAACTCGGGTGACTGCGGGCCCCGTTGGCGCTAGCGTGCCGCAGTGATCAGCAGCAGGGGAGCACATCTGGGTGCGGAGGCCGCGCGCCGTCTGGCAGAGACGGGCCTCTTCGAGTTTGAGCCCGGGCTCACGGACGCCGAGTTTGAGCGTATTGAGCAAGAGTATGGCTTCGAGTTCGCGGACGATCACCGAGCGTTTCTTGCAGCCGGGCTTCCGATCAACGTCCCTCGTGAGGAAGGGCAGACCTGGTCCCGGCCCTGGCCTGAGTGGCGGGGCGGCGACCTGGCCAGCTTGCGTCGACAGCTCGACGGGCCGGTCGAGGGGGTTCTATTCGACGTTGAGCACAACGGGTTCTGGCACGAGAGCTGGGGTGAGCGTCCAGCCGACGGGACGGTGGCACTGGCAACGGCGCGGCATCAACTGGCGGAGGCGCCGGTACTGGTGCCTGTGTATGCCCACCGATACCTGCCGGCCGGGGAAGCTTCGGACACCCAGTGCTCTCCATGTGGCAGACCGACGTCATCTATTACGGCCTGGACTTGGTCGACTACATGCACCAGGAGTTCGACGAGACTCGGGGCGAGGTCGACGAGAGCTGGAACCCGCGAGCGACGGTCCCCTTCTGGAAGGACTTGCTCTGACTCTTCAGGGGAGCCTGCGCGTATGGTCGGCGCCCTCAGCTTGGGAAGCTGCGATCACTCGTGACCTGTTTGGGCGCAGACCTGCGCGAATGCCTAAGGTACTGCCTCGTAGGGCTCGGCGGCTTTCACCGTGATTCCCCGCTGTTCCCCCCTCGTTCTGGTGCGCTTGTGGTGCGCGCCGCCATGCTTTGCCGACGCTCAACAGGCCCCGCTTCATGGGCTGGACTCGCAGGCCAACGCCCTACTCGGTGCGGCTCGTCCGAAAGTGACGTACAGATCCAAGTGCTGCACTACGTAGTTGGGCTGACCTCGCAAGCGATTGGTGCGCTGGCCCGTGACGTCCAGGGATCTCGACCGCCGAGGTGATACGCCATGCACGCGGCAGCCGGTGCAGGTCGTTGAGACGCTCATCGAAGCGCCCGAGGATTTTTCAGGCGAACCTGCTTCGTGGACTCCTGGGCTCAGACATCATGGGACCATGCGTGACTTCTCTGTTCTCTCTGATGTCGAGTTCGAAGAGCTTGTGGGTGACCTTCTCGCGGCAGACTTGGGAACTCATTTCGAGCGATTCTCTCCAGGCCGCGATGGAGGAGTTGATTTGCGTTGGCGGAGTCCAGCGGGGCGCGGCGTAGCGCAGTGCAAGCATTATCAGAAGTCATCTTTCTCTCAGTTGCTGTCGGCTGCTTCTAAGGAAGTTGAGAAGGTTAAAAAGCTCAAACCTGCACATTACAAATTCATCACCAGTCTCGACCTGAGCGTCGGCCAGAAGTGGAAAATCTATTCGCTTTTCTCTGCGTGGATGCCGGGTCCTGAAGAGGTACTGGGAGCTAGAGATGTAGATGCTCTACTCACGCAGCATCAACAAGTTGAGCAGCGCCATGCGAAGCTCTGGGTATCCACTGGCATGCAGCTCTTTTGGGCAGTGCATTCAGACATCGCCAACCGCGCCGAAGCCCTGCGGGTGCGTATCGAAAAAGCCATGCCTCGGTATGTCGTGAACGCTGGGTACTCTGTCGCTAGAAGAATGCTAGATGAACACAATGTTTGTCTCATTTCGGGCCCTCCTGGTATCGGTAAAACAACCCTGGCGCAGATGTTGTTGGCTGAGCACATTTCGGCGGGTTACACGCCGATTGAAGTTTCACAAGACATTAACGAGGCCTGGCATGTGCTACATAGGGAGTCCAAGCAAATCTTCATTTATGATGATTTCCTTGGGCAGATTACATTTTCCGAGAGGATGTCCAAGAATGAGGATCGTCGCCTGACTGATCTTATCGAGAGGGTTTCAGAAGGTGGGGAGAAGAAGCTAGTCCTCACGACTCGTGAGTACATTCTCAGGGATGCTCGTAGGGCGTATGAAGGGTTGCATGGACTTGACAGGAAGTTTCAATTCATCCTAGAGCTTGACGGTTATAGCAGGAAGGATCGAGCTCAAATCCTGTATAACCACTTGTGGCATTCTGACCTGTCGCCAAACTGTATGCGCGAGGTAGCGCAAGGTGGGTATAGGGAAATCCTAGACCATGCCGGCTATAGCCCACGCATGATTGAGTACTGCACCGGTAGGGCCTTTGATACGGAGTCACCGGGTTACCCTCAACGAGTCGTGGTCAGCCTGGATCACCCTGAGAGAATCTGGCGGTTTGCCTTCGAGCGTCACCTAACCCAGGAACAGCGGCTGCTGGTGCTCGTTCTCTGCACCCTGCCTAGAAATGTGGAATTGGATCCTCTTTGGCTAGCGCATGAGTCGCTATGCGAATTCTGCGGTCTCCAACCTTCACGCGCCAGCTTCCGTGATTGCTTGGAAGTTCTGGAAGGTACTTTCATCTCTATCGAGATTGACTCGACTGCTGGTACAACTATTCGGCACACTAACCCTTCAGTGCGAGAGTTCGGAATTCTCACACTGAGTGAAGATGCGGAACTTTTCAGGACCGTGATTGAGTCTGCAGTCTTCTTTGAGCAGTTGTCATCGTTGTATCGGTATGCATCGCCGACTGAAGCAGGCTCGAAAAAATCGCAACTACTTTCACTCTTTTCGAGCGAGCGAGAGAGGGTGATCGCGCAGTTGTCGCAGACATTTCATTCCCCTTCTCCACAACGGGAGAATAGGTGGATTTTCGATGAGGGGGCTTCTTACGGTGAACCTCTCGGGAAGTATGAGCGTAGGCTCAGATTCTATTACCAGCTCGACGAGGTGGATTCTTACGGTTCGCAGCGTCAACGCATTGAGAGTGGAGTTGAGTTCCTCGTAAGTAGGTGGAATGAAGGAAAGGGAGGAAAGAGCGAGGCAAATGCTCTGCTGATGAGGCTCCGCCACTATGGACTAAAAGAGTCCTTGTGGGACGAGGCGCATGGTGCCCTTCATCGGTGGTTTAGAAGCGGCTTGCGAGGAACTGAAGACTGGATGCATCTATTTCGCCACCTGAGCGACTGTGGTGACGAAATGTTTGAAGCGGACGGGGAAATGAGTGAGCGCTTCGCCCGTTTCATGGATGACGAGTTCAGTAGTTGGGATCCTTTCCCACCCGACCTAGATGAAATGCGGGAGATTGCCGATAGCTTCGGCTTGACGGATCTCGTGGAAAGGATCAATGAAGCGCTCGAAGAGGAGATAAATGAGTCGGCAAGCGCCTTGGGTTATGGAAAATCTAAGGGGCGTCAGGATGGCGGCACATCGGATGAAGGTGAAGCGATCCTCTTCGCGCGGTTGCTGGACCGACCATAAGAAACGGGCCTTGAAGGCTGAACCGCTGCGGTAGGCGTGAGGGCGGCGGAGTCTTAATGGCCCAGTCAAGCGGGCTGGGGTCGGTCGCTGCTGGGCAGGGCCCATTGGGCGTT
>NZ_JAFFSX010000039.1 GCF_017948485.1 Streptomyces sp. GESEQ-35
ACGAAAACCCGCTTACGGGATTGAAGCGGCCTACCTCTCAGAGAATCGACAGAGTAGACCGCAGGGTCCTGGTCAACGAGACACAGGGGAGGCGACTCCTCATAGCTGTCTCGTATGTCGGCTCAGTTCACCGCAATCGGGGGAGGCGCCTTGTCGCATTCTTCGGATGCATCCTGTACGCGGCGCTGCGTCCGGCGGAAGTGGTCGGGCTTAAGCTGGCTGACTGCCCTCTCCCCGAAAAGGGATGGGGGACTATGACTCTTCGCGAGACGCGTCCGATCTCGGGCAAGAGTTGGGTCGACGCAGGAGATCGTCACGATAGGCGGGGACTGAAATCACGGGAGCCTGGCACAGATCGGCCGGTACCGATTCCGCCCATGCTCGTGGCGATACTGCGGGCGCATCTGAAGGAATTCGGCACCGCCAAGGACGGGCGGCTCTTTTCGAATGAGCGAGGGGACTTGCTCGGCACATCCAGCTACTGGCGGGTGTGGCAGGAAGCCCGACCACTGGCACTCCCGCCGGACAAGGTGGACTCGCCCTTGGCTCGCAAGCCGTACCACCTGCGGGCCACGTGCATCACGAACTGGCTCCGCGCCGGGCTCCCGGTAGCCGAGGTGGCCCGCCGCGCGGGCAACTCCCCTGAGGTCATCCACCGTCGCTACGCGGGCGTCATCGACGACAGCGAGGAGGAGAACAACAAGAAGATTGAAAGAACGATGGGGTGGACCGTCGATCCTCATTAGTTCGGCCAGGGGCGCGGCAGTCACCGAGCATGTGAAGATCCGGAAAGTGCGCGGCACTCCCCACAGCAAAGGGAATCTCGTGCACGCGATCAATGTGCAGTTCAGCGGCTCCTCGAAATACTTGGCCGTGGCGCACCCGAACTGGGCACCATCACTGGCATCTGCGGTGTAAACGCGTGGACTCCCATGGGTTACAGGCAGAAGACCGGACGCACCGATTTCTGGCCATACCCCTTGATCTTCGGAAGAGTCTTTCGTCGGTGGATCAAGGGGGAGGCTGGCCGGTAGCATTTCCGAGAGAATCAAGCGCGGAACGAGAAAGTCGCAGGTCTGACTTCTCGGTCTTGCGTAGCACAAAGACTCGAATCATCACGAGGATGCTTGGGCCGGTAAGTACTGCAGTGCCCCAGAGCTGACCTCGCACGCCGAAATAGATCGCTCCACCTAGCGAACAGATAGCCAGAATAAAGCCAGAGATGAGCCCCATGATGTTCAGCACGTGCCTATTTTTGCGCTCCATTTTCGCAAGCTCGTGGTCCCTCTCCATCTGAGGCTCCAGTGCCCGCAAGGCTGCCCTGAGATGAGCGGGGGGAAGTTGCGCCCACTCCCTGGCAAATTGCAACGCCCTTGCATCCGCTGATTCATCCGGCCGCAGATCGGTCATGTCCGCCCCCCTGGCCGCGACCCAAGTCCCCCATCGTCGGGACCGCGATTGTCACGACGACCGTGTCCTGACATTTCGGGTGGACTGCCCAGACGCTCAAACAGAGAGCGAAGCCCGACAGAAACTTCAGCGGCCGCATTTATCAAAAGGGGATCCGGTCTCACTTCTGGTACTCCGCCAATACTTTCTTCGAGCTCCTCCATCGCCTCATCGATTATTTCCTCTTGAAGGTCGAGCTCTTCGGTCCGAATGCGTGGAGAATTGGAATCCGTGTGACTCTTCCTTGCGTGCTCTTCATGCTGCCTAATTGCGCGCCCTGCGGAAGTGAGTCCGGGAGCAACGAAAGTGAAAATGACGTAAAGAATAGCGTCGAACCCTATCCCCATTACGGCTGCATGCAGTGGGGGAATTGGGGGTGACCATTTTTCCAGAAGAGCCACAATGAGTCCAGCTAGGGTGATAAATGGCAGCGTTGCAAGCACATACAAAGATGTGTCCCGCAGCATGTCGCGCATCGAGGTGCGCTCCGAAGGGCCCGTCAGCCGAGTCCAAGCGAGAACTTGGGAGATGGTCATGATTAGCGCGGCACCGCTCGCCCATAGGCCTGAATATAGAACTGCCACGCCAGGCAGCTTAGCCGTCGAAACCTCTATCTGGGAAGCGATGCGAGTTTAATTACGACCATGTCAGGAGGGCGATGACCTATGTAAACAGGGGCGATCTTCGTTGTCTCTCAACTGGGTATTGCAAAAATCTACGACGTGTCGAGCGGCCGGAGGCTGGAGGGCTCGTGATCGGTATCGCCCCTGACTTTGACCTGTGGGGGAGGGGCGACAAGGTCTTCTGTGTGCAGGTTCTGAGCTGCCCAGACGTCAGACGCCATCAACTGCACCACGCTGCCAGGTGCTGATGGACTGCACGACGGTCGTGGGTGGTTCATCGCCACGCTTCGTCGATCATGCGGGAGTGCTGGGGCTTGGCCCACACGCTATTCACACACGATCAGTGCGCAGCAACGAGAAAGAGCGGGAGTCAGTGAGACTGACTCCCGCTCTTTCAAGTCGGCATCCGCACAGGTCAGAGCATGATTTCTGCTGTCTGACTGGCGAGTGCCCCCGGCAGGATTCGAACCTGCGCACACGGCTCCGGAGGCCGTTGCTCTATCCCCTGAGCTACGGGGGCGTGTCGGGCGCGTTGCGCGGCGACGGGTAGAACCCTACCAGCTCCTTCTGGGTGTTCATGAACGGTTTCCGTGGGGGTGGACGTCGCCCGGACGGGGGTGGAAGTGGGGAAAACCCGGACGCGGTGGCCGGTCCGGACCTACTCTCGAGTTGTGCCAGGCGCGTCGGGCCGGGTGCTTGTTGTCGACGACAACAAGGTCATCCGGCAGTTGATCAGGGTCAATCTCGAGCTGGAGGGTCTCGAGGTCGTGACCGCGGCCGACGGTGCCGAGTGTCTGGATGTCGTTCATCAGGTGCGGCCCGATGTGGTCACCCTGGATGTCGTCATGCCGCGGCTCGACGGGCTTCGGACCGCCGCCAGGCTGCGCGCCGATCCGCGGACCCGCGATCTGCCGCTCGCCATCGTCAGCGCCTGTACACAGTACGAGATCGACAGTGGCCTTGACGTCGGCGTCGACGCCTTCCTCGCCAAGCCCTTCGAGCCGGCCGAACTCGTGGCGCTCGTACGGCAGTTGATCGAGCGGAAACGGAGCGGGCGAGTGCAGGGGGAGGGCGGGCCCCTCTTCGGGCACGTCCTCGGCGTGGGGGAGACCGAGCGGGCCGGGCGGGCCGGCGGCTGATCCCGGAGGCGGCCGGCAACCAGCCGTACCCCCACCTCTGTGCCGTACCTCCCACCTCTGTGCTGTGCCTGCCACCTCTGTGCGTACCTCCTACGTCCGTACGCCCGTCCACGTCCCTACACCCCCCACCTCGGCCCCCCCCGCCCCCGTCCACATCCCGGCCCCCCGTCAAACCGACTCGCCTACCCACCCCCCTCCTCCCATACGCTTGTCCCGTGACCCCCGTCGAGCTCTCACGTACCGTGCTGCGCGCGGTGCGTCGTGCTGTTGATGAGGGGGAGCTGAGTGTGACCGTGCCGGAGCGGGCCGTTGTGACGGTGCCCGGTCCCGGTGGGAGTGGTGACTACGCCACCAACATCGCCCTTCAGCTCGCCCGGCCCGCCGGGCAGCCGCCCCTGCGGGTCGCCGAGATCCTCCGGCCGTACCTCATCGATACGGCCGCCGTCACCGATGTCGTCGTCACCGGGCCCGGATTCCTCAACATCAGCCTGCGGGGCACCGCGTCCGTGACCCTCGTGGAGGAGATCCTGCGGCGCGGTAAGCGGTATGGGTGTGGGCAAGTGGATGGGCATGTGGATGGGCCTCGGGATGCCGAGGGGGCCGGCGCGGGGGCACTTCTGCATCTGTACGCCCGGCACGAGGTCCGTGCCGTCGTCGTCATGGACGCCACCGCCCGCATTCTGCGCTCGCGGGGCGCCTTCGTCCGCACCGGTTGTGAGTCCCGCCCCGAGCCGGAGTGGACCGACGTCCTGGGCGTACGGGTCGACGCTCACGGCATCTCCGAAGCGCCGGCCTTCGTCGTACGCCCGGTCCCCGCCCGCACCGACCCCCTCCCGCTCGGCCGCGACGCCGCCCGCTGGGCGCTGCTCCACCCCGCCGCCCACGACCGGCCCCGGATCACCGACGAGCATCTCGTCCAGCGCGAGGGCAATCCCCTCTTCCGCGTCCGCTACGCGCACGCCCGCACCCGGGCCCTCAGCCGTAACGCCGCCGACCTCGGATTCACCGCCGAACCCGGGCCGACCCCCGACGGTGCCCCCCTCCTCGGCACCCTCGCGGACCACCTCCGTATCCTCACCGCGGCCGCCGACGACCGCGCCCCCGACCGTCTCGCCCGGCACCTCGTCACCGTCGCCGATGCCGCTCTCGCCTTTGTGCCCACCGTGCTGCCGATCGGCGAGGAGAAACCCTCGGCCGCCCATCGTGCCCGGCTCGCGCTCGCCGAAGCGGCCGGTGCGGTGCTGGCCGGCGGCCTGTCCCTGCTCGGTATCGACGCACCCGACCACCTCTGAAAGAACACGCGAAATGAGCCGTTCCGCACACCCCGCCGGGCCCCGTCACGCCGACGTCCTCCCCGAGGGCCACTACTCAGCGCCGCCCACCGACCTCAACGCCCTCGACTCCAAGGTGTGGGCGCAGACCGTCGGCCGCGATGCCGACGGCGTGGTCACCGTCGGCGGTATCGACGTGAAGACCCTCGCCGAGCAACACGGCACCCCCGCCTACATCCTCGACGAGGACGACTTCCGGGCCCGGGCCCGAGCCTGGCGCACCGCCTTCGGCCAGGACGCCGACGTCTTCTACGCCGGTAAGGCGTTCCTGTCCCGGGCGATCGTGCGCTGGCTGCACGAGGAGGGGCTCAACCTCGACGTCTGCTCCGGCGGCGAGCTCGCCACCGCCCTCTCCGCCGGCATGCCCGCCGACCGCATCGCCTTCCACGGCAACAACAAGTCCACCGATGAGATCCGCCGATCCGTGGAAGCCGGCGTCGGCCGAATCGTCCTCGACTCCTTCCAGGAGATCGTCCGCGTCGCCCACATCGCGCGGGAACTCGGCAAGCGGCAGCGCGTGCAGATCCGTATCACCGTCGGAGTCGAAGCACACACGCACGAGTTCATCGCCACCGCCCACGAGGACCAGAAGTTCGGCATTCCGCTCGCCGGCGGTCAGGCCGCCGAGGCCGTACGGCGTGCCCTCCAGCTCGATGGGCTCGAACTCATCGGGATCCACTCGCACATCGGGTCGCAGATCTTCGACATGTCCGGCTTCGAGGTCGCCGCGCACCGGGTCGTGGGACTCCTCAAGGACATCCGTGACGAGCACGGCGTCGAGCTGCCCGAGATCGATCTCGGCGGCGGCCTCGGCATCGCGTACACGAGTGACGACGATCCCCGTGAGCCGCACGAGATCGCCAAGGCCCTGACCGAGATCGTCACCCGAGAGTGCGAGGGAGCCAAGCTGCGTACGCCCCGCATCTCCGTCGAGCCCGGGCGCGCCATCGTCGGGCCCACCGCCTTCACGCTCTACGAGGTCGGCACCATCAAGCCCCTGGACGGCCTGCGGACCTACGTCTCCGTCGACGGCGGCATGTCCGACAACATCCGCACGGCCCTGTACGACGCCGAGTACAGCGTCGCTCTCGTCTCCCGCACGAGTGACGCCGAGCCCATGCTCGCCCGCGTCGTCGGCAAGCACTGCGAGAGCGGCGACATCGTCGTGAAGGACGCGTTCCTGCCGTCCGACCTGGCACCGGGTGACCTCATCGCGGTCCCGGCCACGGGCGCGTACTGCCGTTCCATGGCCAGCAACTACAACCACGTACTCCGCCCGCCGGTGGTCGCCGTGCACGACGGCGAGGCCCGGGTGATCGTCCGACGCGAGACGGAGGAGGACCTCCTGCGGCTCGACGTCGGCTGAGAGCTGACAGCAGAGAGCTGACAGCGCAGAAGCGCGGGCGGAAGATCTCCTGTCCTCCCGCCCTGTGAGAATGAAATAGACGTCTCACGATCCGGACCCTGGATAGAAACTCCAGTCCGGTGAGTGAGACTGGTCCAACCGAAGACGGTATGAGGAAACGAGGTCGGATGATGCGTACGCGTCCGCTGAAGGTGGCGCTGCTGGGCTGTGGAGTGGTCGGCTCAGAGGTGGCGCGCATCATGACGACGCACGCCGCCGACCTCGCCGCTCGCATCGGCGCCCCGGTGGAGCTGGCGGGCGTCGCGGTCCGCCGTCCCGACCGGGTCAGGGAAGGCATCGATCCCGCCCTCGTCACCACCGACGCCACCGCCCTCGTGAAGCGCGGGGACATCGACGTCGTCGTCGAGGTCATCGGCGGTATCGAACCTGCTCGTTCGCTCATCACCACGGCCTTCGAGTACGGCGCCTCCGTCGTCTCCGCCAACAAGGCACTCCTCGCCCAGGACGGGGCCGCGCTGCACGCCGCCGCCGAGGACCACGACGCCGACCTCTACTACGAGGCCGCCGTCGCCGGCGCCATCCCGCTGATCCGCCCGCTGCGCGAGTCCCTCGCCGGCGACAAGGTCAACCGCGTGCTCGGGATCGTCAACGGCACGACCAACTTCATCCTCGACAAGATGGACTCCACGGGCGCCGGCTACCAGGAAGCCCTGGACGAGGCCACCGCCCTGGGATACGCCGAGGCCGACCCAACCGCCGACGTCGAGGGCTTCGACGCCGCCGCCAAGGCCGCCATCCTCGCCGGAATCGCCTTCCACACGCGCGTGCGCCTCGACGACGTCCACCGCGAGGGCATGACCGAGGTCACCGCCGCCGACTTCGCCGCCGCCAAGCGGATCGGCTGCACCATCAAGCTGCTCGCCATCTGTGAGCGGGCCGCGGACGGCGGCTCCGTCACCGCGCGCGTGCACCCCGCGATGATTCCGCTGACCCACCCGCTCGCCTCCGTGCGCGGCGCGTACAACGCCGTGTTCGTCGAGTCGGACGCCGCCGGGCAGCTCATGTTCTACGGCCCCGGCGCCGGCGGCTCCCCGACCGCTTCCGCCGTTCTCGGCGACCTCGTCGCCGTCTGCCGCAACCGGCTCAACGGCGCCACCGGGCCCGGCGAGTCGGCGTACGCGGCACTGCCCGTGTCGCCCATGGGCGACGTCGTCACGCGCTACCACATCAGCCTTGACGTCGCCGACAAACCGGGTGTTCTCGCCCAGGTGGCCACCGTGTTCGCCGAGCACGGGGTGTCGATCGATACGGTGCGGCAGCAGGGGCGGCAAGAAGGAGACGGCGAGGCCTCTCTCGTCGTCGTCACCCATCGTGCGTCCGACGCCGCCCTCGGCGGGACGGTCGAGGCGTTGCGCAAGCTCGACACCGTGCGGGGTGTCGCCAGCATCATGCGGGTTGAAGGAGAGTAACCAGCAATGACCCACCAGTGGCGCGGAATCATCGAGGAGTACCGGGACCGTCTCCCGGTGTCCGACACCACGCCGGTCGTGACGCTCCGCGAGGGCGGCACGCCCCTCGTGCCCGCGCAGGTGCTCTCCGAGCGCACGGGCTGCGAGGTCCACCTGAAGGTGGAGGGCGCGAACCCCACCGGGTCCTTCAAGGACCGCGGTATGACCATGGCCATCACGCGGGCCAAGGAGGAGGGCGCGCAGGCCGTCATCTGCGCCTCCACCGGCAACACGTCCGCCTCCGCCGCCGCCTACGCCGTGCGCGCCGGGATGGTCTGTGCCGTCCTCGTCCCGCAGGGCAAGATCGCGCTCGGCAAGATGGGCCAGGCCCTGGTGCACGGCGCGAAGATCCTCCAGGTCGACGGCAACTTCGACGACTGCTTGACGCTCGCTCGGGCGCTGAGCGAGAACTACCCGGTGGCGCTGGTCAATTCGGTGAACCCGGTGCGGATCGAGGGCCAGAAGACGGCCTCGTTCGAGATCGTGGACATGCTGGGCGACGCCCCTGACATCCACGTCCTGCCGGTGGGCAACGCGGGCAACATCACCGCGTACTGGAAGGGCTACAAGGAGTACGCGGCCGACGGTGTGTCGAAGCAGACCCCGCGCATGTGGGGTTTCCAGGCTTCAGGTTCCGCGCCCATCGTGCGCGGCGAGGTGGTCAAGGACCCGTCGACCATCGCCACCGCGATCCGCATCGGCAACCCCGCGTCCTGGCAGTTCGCCCTGGCCGCGCGGGACGAGTCGGGCGGCTTCATCGACGAGGTGACGGACCGTGAAATCCTGCGCGCCTACCGGCTGTTGGCCGCTCAGGAGGGCGTTTTCGTCGAGCCCGCGTCCGCCGCGTCGGTGGCCGGTCTGCTGAAGGCCGCCGAGCAGGGCAAGGTCGACCCGGGCCAGCGGATCGTCTGCACGGTCACCGGCAACGGCCTCAAGGACCCGGACTGGGCCGTCGCCGGCGCCCCGCAGCCGGTCACCGTCCCGGTCGACGCGGCGACCGCGGCCCAGCGCCTCGGTCTCGCCTGATCAGCGGCCCGACGGAGTAACCGGACAGGGGGTGCACAAGGGGCTTACGACACGCATCGTGCGCCTCCTGTGCGCCCTATGTCGCCACGGAACCTTCCTTCGATAGGCTGTACCGAACCCGCCCGCCGCATATGCCTGCCACCGGCACGGTGCCGCGCCGTCTCCGTGGCCCGACAGCGCGGCGTCGGAAGCCTTCGGCCACCAGGCCGGGAGCAGCCCGCGGGGTTCCTCGTACGTCATCGAATGTCTTCGACAATCACGCAGCTCAAGGAGAGTCATCGATCGATGGCCGGTCCAGCCTTCCGCGCCGCCGCCGTCAGGGTGCGCGTTCCCGCCACCAGCGCCAACCTCGGCCCGGGCTTCGACGCCTTCGGCCTGTCGCTGGGGCTCTATGACGACGTCGTCGTCCGGGTGGCCGACTCCGGGCTGCACATCGACATCGCGGGTGAGGGCAGCGAGACCCTCCCGCGTGACGAAAGCCACCTTCTCGTACGGTCCCTGCGCACCGCCTTCGATCTGCTCGGCGGGCAGCCGCGGGGCCTCGAGATCGTCTGTGCCAACCGCATTCCGCACGGCCGCGGCCTCGGCTCCTCGTCGGCCGCCATCTGCGCCGGCATCGTTGCCGCACGCGCCGTGACCATAGGCGGGGACTCCAAGCTCGACGACCCGGCCCTCCTGGAACTCGCCACGGAGATCGAGGGCCATCCCGACAACGTGGCCGCCTGTCTGCTCGGCGGTTTCACGCTCTCCTGGATGGAGGCGGGGGCCGCGCGGGCGATCAGGATGGACCCTGCCGATTCCATCGTTCCGGTGGTTTTCGTGCCCGGTAGGCCGGTCCTCACCGAGACCGCGCGCGGCCTGCTCCCGCGCTCCGTGCCGCACGTCGACGCCGCCACCAACGCGGGCCGGGCGGCCCTGCTCGTCGAGGCCCTCACCAGGCGCCCCGAGCTGCTGCTGCCCGCCACCGAGGACCGCCTTCACCAGGAGTACCGCGCACCGGCCATGCCGGAGAGCGCGGCGCTGGTGGAGCGGCTGCGGGCCGACGGGATCCCTGCGGTGATCTCCGGAGCGGGCCCCACCGTACTGGCGCTGGCCGATGACGACAGCGCCGACAAGATCGCCGATCTGGCAGGCGAGGGCTGGGCCGCGAACCGGCTTGAGCTCGACGCCCAGGGAGCGAGCGTGCTGCCGCTTGCGCCCTGACACACGGTTGCCGGATTTCGAGAGGGGGAATGTTTGTTGGATCCGGTAGTGTTAACCTCAAGTCTGCACCCGACCCCACCATGGCGAGGTGCTTTGTGTCCCCGTCCGGGACAGACATTCTTCCGGGAGCCTCCCAAGCCGCACTGTGTTTCGTACGTCGTACGCGGGCAGTACGCCGTACGCCGACATTGAGCGGCTGGCCGGGCACGCTTCGGAATCGGTGCGACCAAGCTTCGTGACACCGACACTCAGTGCCACGGCTCCGGGAAGCGCCATCACCCATTTCCTCCGCCTCTTTGGCGGACCACCGCCCCGGCACGGTCCACACAGCAAGGACCGAAGCCGGACAGCACAACCGGTCGCCGAGCCAGACAGGCCGACGTCCGCTCCAGGGAAGGACCCTTCGTGAGCGACACCACCGATCTGATGGGCGCACGTGTCGAGGAGACCGCTGCCGCGCCCGCCACGGACGCCTCCGCGCCTGCCACCGGTGCAGGCTCCCGGCGGCGCCGCGGTACCGGCCTCGAGGGCATGGTGCTGGCCGAGCTTCAGCAGGTCGCATCCGGCCTCGGCATCAAGGGCACCGCGCGTATGCGCAAGAGCCAGCTGATCGAGGTCATCAAGGAGGCGCAGGCAGGTGGGGGTGCCCCGGCCAAGTCCGCCGAGGCAGCCACCGAGACCAAGCCCAAGCGCCGCGCCACCTCGAAGGCGCGTACCGGCGAGGAGTCCGCTCCCGCCGAGAAGGCCGAGAAGAAGGCCGTGGCTCCGGCCGAGCAGGCCGTGGCCCAGCAGCAGATCGAGATCCCCGGCCAGCCGGCCGGCGGCCCCTCGCGAGCGAGCGATGGCGAGCGTGGGGGCGACGACGCCCCTGAGCGCCGTCGTCGCCGCGCCACCGCCGAGGCGGGCAGCCCCGAGACGGTCACCGCCGAGGCGAAGAGCGAGCCGAAGGCCGAGACGCCCGCCCCGCAGGCGCAGGGCGATGCCAAGTCCGACGCCGACGGTGGCGAGGGCCGCCGCCGCGATCGCCGGGACCGCGGCCGTGACCGCGACCGCCGCGGCAAGGGCGACGACCAGCAGGGCCAGGGCGGCCAGCGGCAGCAGGGCCAGCAGCAGAGCGGCGGCCGTCAGGACCGCCAGCAGCGGGACCAGCGAGACCAGCGGGACAACGGCCCGCAGGACGACGACGACTTCGAGGGCGGCCGCCGTGGCCGTCGCGGCCGCTACCGGGACCGCCGTGGCCGTCGCGGGCGCGACGAGATGGGCGGCAGCAGCGAGCCGCAGATCAACGACGACGACGTCCTGATCCCGGTCGCCGGCATCCTGGACATCCTCGACAACTACGCCTTCATCCGTACGTCGGGCTATCTGCCGGGCCCGAACGACGTGTACGTCTCCCTCGCCCAGGTCCGCAAGAACGGCCTGCGCAAGGGCGACCACATCACCGGTGCCGTGCGTCAGCCCAAGGACGGCGAGCGCCGCGAGAAGTTCAACGCGCTGGTCCGCCTCGACTCGGCGAACGGCATGGCGGCCGAATCCGGGCGCGGGCGCCCGGAGTTCAACAAGCTGACGCCGCTGTACCCGCAGGACCGCCTCCGTCTGGAGACGGACCCGGGCATCCTCACCACCCGCATCATCGACCTCGTCGCGCCGATCGGTAAGGGCCAGCGCGGTCTGATCGTGGCCCCGCCGAAGACCGGCAAGACCATGATCCTTCAGGCGATCGCCAACGCGATCACCGTCAACAACCCCGAGTGCCACCTGATGGTCGTCCTGGTCGACGAGCGTCCGGAAGAAGTCACCGACATGCAGCGGTCGGTCAAGGGCGAGGTCATCTCCTCGACCTTCGACCGCCCGGCCGAGGACCACACCACGGTCGCCGAGCTCGCCATCGAGCGCGCCAAGCGTCTGGTGGAGCTGGGCCACGACGTGGTCGTGCTGCTCGACTCGATCACGCGTCTGGGCCGTGCGTACAACCTGGCCGCGCCCGCCTCCGGTCGCATTCTGTCCGGTGGTGTCGACTCCACGGCGCTCTACCCGCCGAAGCGCTTCTTCGGTGCGGCGCGGAACATCGAGGACGGTGGCTCGCTCACCATCCTGGCCACCGCTCTCGTCGACACCGGGTCCCGCATGGACGAGGTGATCTTCGAGGAGTTCAAGGGCACCGGCAACGCCGAGCTGAAGCTCGACCGGAAGCTCGCCGACAAGCGCATCTTCCCGGCGGTGGACGTCGACGCGTCCGGTACCCGTAAGGAAGAGATCCTGCTCGCGCCCGACGAGCTGGGCATCGTGTGGAAGCTGCGGCGGGTGCTGCACGCGCTTGATCAGCAGCAGGCGGTTGAGCTGCTGCTCGACAAGATGAAGCAGACGAAGTCGAATGCCGAGTTCCTGATGCAGATCCAGAAGACGACGCCGACGCCGGGTAATGGTGACTAAGCGCCGTTGAGCTTGCGGTTCGTGGTCGGCTGCCGGTAGTCCGTGGCTTGTCGCGCAGTTCCCCGCGCCCCTTAGGGCGTTTGGGCCGCCCCCCGTTTGTGGGGGGCGGCCCTTTTTGTGCTTGTGCCCGGTGTACGATCACGCGGCTCGGACTGCCTTTCGAATCGCGGTCCGAACTTCTGATCCCGAGGGGGGACTTCAGTGGGTACACCCATGCCTGGGGCCGGTCGGCACAGACGCCGGATGCGGATCGCCCTTCCGTTCACCGCGGCCGGTGTGGCCGCAGCCATTGCCGCCGCGTTGCTGACGAGCTCCGCCGATGCCGCCACGGCGCTTCCGCAGCCGACGGTCAAGCCTGCCGTGAGCTCGACCTCGCTCGTCGAGCTGGAGAAGCGGGTCGCGGGCGCTGTCGCCGGGGACGACATCGCGGGGCAGACGACCAACAAGTCGTCCCTGAGCGCCAGCTCCTCCGTCGACGCGAAGGTCATCGGCGGCACGACGACCGGCATCACCTCGGCGCCCTGGATGGCGCAGCTCTGGTACTACGACGACAAGGGCACCGCGAGTGAGGCCGACGACCTCGGCTTCTTCTGTGGCGGGGCCGTCGTCGCGCCGACGAAGATCCTCACGGCTGCGCACTGTGTCAAGAACTACAACTGGAAGGCGTACGGCGCCGTCGTCACCGGCACCGCCCAGCTGCCCACCACCGACAGCGCCGGCAACACCGATCTGCACGGCGGCACCGTCAGCGGCGCCTGGCGGCAGTGGAACCACCCGTCGTACAACGCGACGACGATCGACAACGACATCGCCGTCATCACGCTGCCGGTCGCGGTCAAGGCCACGCCGATCCGCATGACGACCTCCGGTGACACGGCCTCGTACGCCTCCGGCACCAGCGCCAAGGTCTACGGCTGGGGCCGTACCAGCTCCACCAGCCAGGACATCAGCGAGACGCTGAAGACGGCCACGCTGCCCATCAAGTCCGACAGCACCTGCGCCGGCTACTACGGCTCCGACTTCGTCAAGGGCCACATGGTCTGCGCGGGGAACCCCGCCACCGGCAGCGACACCGGCACCACCTCCGCCTGCAACGGAGACTCCGGTGGCCCGCTGGTGGTGAACAACCGCATCGTCGGCGTCGTCTCCTGGGGTGTGAAGGACTGCGTGGCCGAGGGTGCGTACAGCGTCTTCTCGAAGGTCAGCAGCTACGTCGGCGCCGCCTACCCGCGCGTTGACGACACCAACCTCAGCGGCGACCACAAGGCCGACCTGTGGGTGCGCAACTCGTCCACCAGGACCGGCTACGAGAAGGACTCCACCGGCTCCGCGTTCGGCGCCCGCGAGTCCTGGGGCGACTGGACCGGCGTCAATGTCGTCCTCCAGACCGACCTGAACCGGGACGGCTACGAGGACCTCGTGTACCGCGTCGCGAGCACCGGCGACGTGTACTGGACGCACTATGTGCAGGCCAGCGGCTCCTGGGCGACCAAGCAGATCGCCGACAACTGGAAGACCCGCACCCGCATCGTCGTCCCCGGTGATGTCACCGGCGACTACCTGCCCGACCTGCTCTCGGTGGACTCGGCCGGCGTGCTGTGGATCTACCCGGGCAAGGGCAACGGCACCTTCGCCGCCCGGGTGAAGGTCGGCTCCGGCTGGAACCAGTACAACTTCCTGCGCGGACAGGGCGACTTCACCGGCGACGGCAAGACGGACCTGATCGCGCGCGGCACGAGCAACAGCTACGTGTACCTGTACAAGGGGACCGGCAAGTCCGGCACGGGCGCCTTCGCCGGCCGGGTCAAGGTCCGCACCTGGAGCGGCTACAACGCCTTCGACGCGGTCGGTGACGTCAACGGCGACGGCAAGGCCGACTTCCTGGCCCGCACCCCGGGCGGCAAGCTCTACCTCTACAAGGGCACCGGAAAGGCGACGACGGAGATCTTTGCCACACCGGTCTCGGTCGGGACGGACTTCAAGCAGTACGACGTCTTCGGCTGAAACAGCAGGTGAACGGGGCGTGTCCAGCCCTGCCGGTCACACACTGTGCCCACCGTCCCACGCGGTGGGCACAGTGCGTTGTGCAACCCTTTCCCGGGTTTCCCCGTCTGACCGGTCGGAGCGAAGATGGAGCGATACATGTCGCTTCGACCGGGCCTGACCCTGAACGTGCGGGGTAACCGACCCGTCCAGAACCGAGGAGCACATGTCCGCCGAGAGCACACCGGAGCCCGGTATACCGGGTGAGACCGGCAGCACGGGCCCGCGCCACCGCGCCAAGGGCCGCCGCCGCAAGCCCCGTGGCAACCGCCGCAAGGGACTGCTCGTCACGGCCTGGGTGGCCGGCGGCATCCTGGTGCTGGGCGGAACGGGCGCCGGATACGTGTACTTCAAGCTCAACGGCAACCTCAAGAGCGTCGACATCGACCAGGCCCTCGGCACCGACCGGCCCACCAAGGCCGACAACGGCTCCGAGAACATCCTCGTCCTGGGCTCCGACACCCGCTCCGGCAGCAACCAGAAGCTCGGCGGCGGCGCCGACGACGGCAGCGCCCGCTCCGACACCGCGATGATCGTGCACGTGTACAAGGGCCACAAGAAGGCCAGCGTGGTGTCCATCCCGCGTGACACCCTCATCGACCGCCCCGAGTGCACCGACACCGACGGCGACACCCACGACGCCGCGACCGACGTCATGTTCAACTCGGCGTACACCACCGGCGGGGCGACCTGCGCGGTGAAGACCGTCGAGTCGATCACCGACCTCCGCATGGACCACTACCTCGAGGTCGACTTCAGCGGCTTCCAGAAGCTCATCGACGAGCTCGGCGGCGTCAAGGTCACCACCAGCCAGGCCATCAACGACCCCGACAGTCACCTGGACCTGACGGCCGGCACCCACAAGCTCACCGGCGAGCAGGCACTCGGCCTGGTCCGCACCCGGCACGGCGTCGGCGACGGCTCCGACCTCGGCCGTATCCAGCTCCAGCAGGCCTTCATCAAGGCGCTCGTCGAGCAGATCAAGGACGTCGGCGTCTTCACCAACCCGAAGAAGCTGTACGACCTCGCCGACACCGCCACCAAGGCCGTCACCACCGACTCCGACCTGGGCTCGGTGAACTCCCTCATGTCCTTCGCGAACGGCCTCAAGGGCATCGGCCCGAAGCACATGAACATGGTCACGATGCCGGTCCAGTACGACCAGGCCGACGCCAACCGAGTCCTGGTCGACGACACCAAGGCCCAGCAGGTGTGGACGGCCCTGAAGAACGACAACCCGATCCCGAAGTCGGCGACGACAGGCACGGCCACAGGCCAGGCCAACGGTGTCGTAAGCGCCCCATAGGGGCGCGGGGAACTGCGCGATCAGCCCCCACCGGCCCGCAGGGAATAGACGACAGCAACCCCCCGTTTTGGGGGATGGCCCCAGTCCCTGGCAGACTGGTACGTCGGCCCCGGTTCACGCGGCAGCAATAGGCGGCAGCGACCCGGCGCCCTCCCGAAACTAGGAGACCCCCTTGAAGCGCGACATCCACCCCGAGTACGTCGAGACGCAGGTCAGCTGCACCTGTGGCGCGTCGTTCACCACCCGCAGCACGATCTCCAGCGGCACCGTCCGTGCCGAGGTCTGCTCCGAGTGCCACCCGTTCTACACGGGCAAGCAGAAGATCCTCGACACCGGTGGCCGTGTGGCCCGCTTCGAGGCCCGCTTCGGCAAGGCTGCCGGCTCCAAGAAGTAGCGAGCCCCATTTCGCCGGTCCACGGCCGCGCCCTTCTTTCGGCGCGCCGGGACCGGCGTTTTTGGTCGCCCGCCCTTCCCTTCGTACGCAATTCAGGAGCCCCAAGATGTTCGAGGCCGTCGAGGAACTGGTCGTGGAGCACGCCGACCTGGAGACGAAGCTCGCCGACCCGTCGGTCCACGCCGACCAGGCCAACGCGCGCAAGCTGAACAAGCGCTACGCCGAGCTCACCCCGATCGTCGCCACGTACCGCTCCTGGAAGCAGACCGGCGACGACATCGAGACCGCGCGTGAACTCGGCGCCGACGACCCGGAGTTCGCGGCCGAGGTCAAGGAGCTGGAGAAGCAGCGCGAGGAGATCACGGAGAAGCTGCGGCTGCTGCTCGTGCCGCGCGACCCCAACGACGACAAGGACGTGATCCTTGAGGTCAAGGCGGGCGCGGGCGGCGACGAGTCGGCGCTGTTCGCCGGCGACCTGCTGCGCATGTACCTGCGGTACGCCGAGCGGGTCGGCTGGAAGACCGAGATCATCGACGCCACCGAGTCCGAGCTGGGCGGCTACAAGGACGTCCAGGTCGCCGTGAAGACCAAGGGCGGCCAGGGCGCCACCGAGCCCGGCCAGGGAGTCTGGGCGCGGCTGAAGTACGAGGGCGGTGTGCACCGCGTGCAGCGTGTGCCGGCGACCGAGTCCCAGGGGCGTATCCACACGTCGGCCGCCGGTGTCCTCGTGACGCCCGAGGCCGAGGAGGTCGACGTCGAGATCAATCCGAACGACCTCCGCATCGACGTCTACCGCTCCTCCGGTCCCGGCGGCCAGTCCGTCAACACGACCGACTCCGCCGTGCGCATCACGCACATTCCGACCGGAGTGGTCGCCTCCTGCCAGAACGAGAAGAGCCAGCTTCAGAACAAGGAGCAGGCACTGCGTATCCTGCGCTCCAGGCTGCTCGCCGCGGCGCAGGAGGAGGCGGAGAAGAATGCCGCCGACGCCCGCCGCAGCCAGGTCCGCACCGTCGACCGCTCCGAGAAGATCCGTACGTACAACTTCCCGGAGAATCGTCTCTCGGACCACCGCGTCGGCTTCAAGGCCTACAACCTGGACCAGGTCCTGGACGGCGACCTCGACGCGGTGATCCAAGCCTGCGTCGACGCGGACTCGGCCGCCAAGCTCGCGGCCGCGTAAGGGACGTACGAGAAAGACCAGTACCGGAGGACATGCGTGCAGCCATCATTTGGGGGGCGACCCTCAAGTCCCCGCAGCGTGCTGCTCGCTGAGGTAGCTCAGGCCACCCAGCGGCTGGCCGACGCCGGCGTGCCCTCGCCGCGCAACGACGCGGAGGAGCTCGCCGCGTTCGTGCACGGCGTGAAGCGGGGCGAGCTGCACTCCGTGAAGGACATCGACTTCGACGCCCGGTACTGGGAGGTCATCGCGCGCCGCGAGGCCCGTGAACCGCTCCAGCACATCACCGGCCGCGCCTTCTTCCGGTATCTGGAACTCCAGGTCGGTCCGGGGGTGTTCGTCCCGCGCCCCGAGACCGAGTCGGTGGTCGGCTGGGCCATAGACGCCGTGCGCGCCATGGACGTCGTGGAGCCCCTCATCGTCGACCTGTGCACCGGCTCCGGCGCCATCGCGCTCGCCCTCGCCCAGGAGGTCCCGCGCTCCCGTGTGCACGCCGTGGAGCTGTCCGAGGACGCGCTCCGGTGGACCCGCAAGAACATGCACGGGTCCAGGGTCGACCTGCGCCAGGGCGACGCCCTGACCGCCTTCACGGACCTCGACGGCCAGGTCGACCTGGTCATCTCCAACCCGCCCTACATCCCGCTCACCGAATGGGAGTACGTCGCTCCCGAGGCGCGGGACTACGATCCCGAACTCGCCCTGTTCTCAGGGGAGGACGGCCTGGACCTGATCCGGGGCATCGAGCGCACGGCCCACCGTCTGCTGCGTCCCGGTGGCGTCGTCGTCATCGAGCACGCGGACACCCAGGGCGGCCAGGTGCCGTGGATCTTCACCGAGGAGCGGGGCTGGGCCGACGCGGCCGACCACCCCGACCTCAACAACCGCCCCCGGTTCGCGACGGCCCGCAAGGCGATGCCGTGACCGCACCCCAGACTGTTGTCCCGAAGCACGTGAAGTACGTGTACGAGGAGGCCCGCTAGATATGGCACGGCGATACGACACCAACGACGCGACGGACCGTACGACCGGTCTGCGCGAAGCCGCGTCCGCCGTCCGCCGTGGCGAACTAGTGGTCCTCCCCACCGACACGGTGTACGGCATCGGCGCCGACGCGTTCACCTCGGAAGCCGTCATCGACCTGCTCGAAGCCAAGGGGCGGGGCCGCAACATGCCCACCCCTGTCCTCATCGGCTCCCCGAACACCCTGCACGGCCTTGTCACGGACTTCTCCGAGATGGCCTGGGAGCTGGTCGACGCCTTCTGGCCGGGCGCGCTGACGCTGGTCGCCAAGCACCAGCCGTCGCTCCAGTGGGACCTGGGGGACACCCGGGGCACGGTCGCCGTACGCATGCCGCTGCACCCGGTCGCCATCGAACTGCTCACCGAGGTCGGCCCCATGGCCGTGTCGTCGGCGAACCTCACCGGCCACCCGGCGCCGGAGGACTGTGACGCCGCGCAGGGCATGCTGGGCGACTCGGTGTCCGTCTACCTCGACGGCGGGCCCACCCCCGGCAACGTGCCCTCCTCCATCGTCGACGTCACCCGCGAGGTGCCGCTGCTGCTGCGTGCGGGCGCGATCTCGGCGGAGGAGCTGCGAAAGGTCGTACCCGACCTCGAGGTGGCCAATTGACAGCCCCTGACGCGGGGCGTGGCATATGGAACGGGGAAGAGACGGGGACCTTCGGGCTTCCACTGGACAGCTTCCGCATCCTCCACGTCAGCACCGGCAACGTGTGCCGCTCGCCGATCACCGAGCGGCTGACCCGTCATGCCCTGGCGGACCGGCTCGGCGATCCCCTGTGGGGCGGGCTGATCGTGGAGAGCGCGGGCACCTGGGGCCATGAGGGCGCGCCCATGGAGGCCAACGCGGAAGCGGTCCTGGCCGACTTCGGGGCGGACCCCTCCGGCTTCGTCGGCCGAGAACTGCTGGACGACCACGTCATCCGCGCCGACCTGGTGCTGACGGCCACCCGGGACCACCGGGCCCAGGTCATCTCCATGGGCCACTCCGCCGGCCTGCGGACCTTCACCCTCAAGGAGTTCACCCGCCTGGTGAAGGCGATCGACCCGGCGACACTGCCTCCCCTGGAGGACGGGATGGTCGCCCGGGCACGGGCGTTGGTACGGGCCGCGGCAGCTCTACGCGGGTGGCTCCTGGCCCCCACGGCCGAGGCGGACGAGGTCTACGACCCGTACGGGGCCCCGCTGACGTTCTTCCGGTCGATCGGGGACGAAATAAATCAGGCGCTGGATCCCGTCGTCACCGCGCTCACGGGTGTACCCGCCAGGATGTAACAAGCGAGCGCCTCAGGGGTCCCGGGCCTACATTGGTGCTTACGTCACCGTCGACGCCCCCGGAGCCCACCATGACGGTCGTCCATACCCTTGAGGCCGATGCCCTGCGCCGTCAGGACCCCGAGCTGGCCGGGGTTCTGCTCGGGGAGCTGGAGCGGCAGTCGACGACGTTGCAGTTGATCGCCGCCGAGAACTTCACGTCGGCGGCGGTGCTGGCCGCGCTGGGGTCGCCGCTCGCCAACAAGTACGCGGAGGGGTATCCGGGGGCCCGGCACCACGGCGGCTGCGAGATCGTCGACGTCGCCGAGCGGATCGCCGTGGACCGGGCCAGGGCGCTGTTCGGTGCGGAGCACGCCAACGTGCAGTCCCACTCCGGGTCCTCGGCCGTCCTCGCCGCGTACGCGGCCCTGCTGCGGCCCGGCGACACCGTCCTCGCGCTGGGCCTGCCGCACGGCGGCCATCTCACGCACGGCTCGCCCGCGAACTTCTCCGGCCGCTGGTTCGACTTCGTCGGCTACGGGGTGGATGCGGAGACCGGGCTCATCGACCACGACCAGGTGCGGGCGATGGCCCGTGCGCACCGGCCCAAGGCGATCGTGTGCGGGTCGATCGCCTACCCGCGCCACCTCGACTACGCCTTCTTCCGCGACGTCGCCGACGAGGTGGGCGCGTATCTGATCGCCGACGCCGCGCACCCGATCGGGTTGGTCGCCGGGGGAGCGGCGCCCAGCCCGGTGCCGTACGCCGATGTCGTGTGTGCCACCACGCACAAGGTGCTGCGGGGCCCGCGCGGCGGCATGATCCTTTGCGGGCGCGAGCTGGCCGAGCGGGTCGACCGGGCCGTGTTCCCCTTCACCCAGGGCGGCGCCCAGATGCACACCATCGCCGCCAAGGCGGTCGCCTTCGGCGAGGCGGCGACGCCCGCGTTCACCGTGTACGCCCATCAGGTGGTCGCCAATGCGCGGGTCCTCGCGGCCGCGCTGGCCGACGAGGGGCTCGTCGTCACCACGGGCGGTACGGACACGCATCTCATCACCGCCGACCCGGCGCCGCTCGGCGTCGACGGACGGACCGCCCGGGGCCGGCTCGCCGCCGCCGGGATGGTCCTGGACTGCTGCGCGCTGCCGCACGGCGACGCCCGAGGGCTCAGGCTGGGCACGGCGGCGGTGACCACCCAAGGCATGGGGGAGGAGGAGATGGGTCACATCGCCGCCCTGCTCGCGGGGGTGCTGCGCGGTGCGGTCGAGAGCCAGAAGGCACGTGAAGAAGTACGGGAGCTGGCCGGTAGATTTCCGCCGTATCCCGGCTGAGCGGGGGTACGCGCACTCGGGTACACAGCCAGCCGTGCAACCATCGTCGCTACCCGGAAGTCCTCACACATATGCGTCTCGTATGAGACGGTCGCTAGGGTGTGGGGCTGAGATGGCCAGCGAGACCTGTGGGGAAGCCCGTGCGTGAATACCTGCTGACGCTCTGCATCACGGCCGCGGTGACGTACCTGCTGACAGGGCCGGTACGGAAGTTCGCGATCGTGGCCGGAGCGATGCCGCAGATCCGGGCACGTGACGTGCACCGGGAACCCACTCCGCGGCTCGGCGGGATCGCGATGTTCTTCGGCCTGTGCGCGGGCCTGCTGGTCGCCGACCACCTCACCAATCTCAGCGAGGTCTTCGAGAAGTCCAACGAGCCGCGGGCGCTGCTCTCCGGCGCGGCCCTCATCTGGCTGATCGGCGTCCTGGACGACAAGTTCGAGATCGACGCCCTGATCAAGCTGGGCGGCCAGATGATCGCCGCCGGCGTGATGGTCATGCAGGGTCTGACGATCCTGTGGCTGCCCATCCCTGGCGTCGGGACGGTCGCGCTCACCCAGTGGCAGGGCACCCTGCTGACGGTGGCGCTCGTCGTCATCACCATCAACGCGGTCAACTTCGTCGACGGACTCGACGGCCTCGCGGCGGGCATGGTGTGCATCGCGTCCGCGGCCTTCTTCATGTACGCGTACCGGGTCTGGTACGGCTACGGCATCGAGGAGGCCGCCCCCGCGACGCTGTTCGCGACGATCCTGATCGGCATGTGCGTCGGCTTCCTGCCGCACAACATGCACCCGGCGCGGATCTTCATGGGCGACTCCGGCTCCATGCTCATCGGTCTGGTGCTGGCCGCCTCGGCCATCTCCATCACCGGCCAGATCGACCCGGACCGGATGAACCTGTTCTCCGGTTCGGAGCGCGCCACCGTGCACCAGATGGTGCCCGCCTATATTCCGCTCCTGATGCCGCTGACCATCATCGCGATCCCGGCCGCCGACCTGGTCCTGGCCATCGTGCGCCGTACCTGGGCCGGCCAGTCGCCGTTCGCCGCGGACCGGGGGCATCTGCACCACCGACTGCTGGAGATCGGGCACTCGCACAGCCGCGCGGTGCTGATCATGTACTTCTGGTCGGCGCTGATCGCGTTCGGTGCCCTCGCGTACTCGGTGAACTCGGCGTCGATGTGGATCGTGCTCGGCGTCGTCTTCCTCAGCGCCATCGGGCTGGCACTGCTCCTGCTGCCGCGGTTCACCCCGCGCGCCCCGCGCTGGGCCGAGGCCTTCGTGCCGCCGCGCTACCGCCGCAAGGCGGTCGGGGAGCCGGAACCGGCGGAGGCCGAGGAGGGTACGGAGGCCGAGCCGGCCGTCCCGGTCGTCGAGGAGCCCCGCACTCCGGTCGCCGCCGGAGTCTCCCGGGTCAACGGAGTCAACGGCGCGACCGCTCTCGGCGCCCGTTCGCGCTTCCTGGATCGGCGCAAAGCCGGAACGTCGCGCTGACGCTCAAGGTAAGAATCTGACTAGAGCATTGCCAAGTCGTGGGGGAGCGAAGCGCCCCAATACCAGACAAAGCGGCGCTGTTTCTGCACAGACGCGCACTGTCACTCTCATGTGTGACACCAGGCACACCATCTAGGTAAAGACCTCATCAAATAGTTTGTGATACGGTTCACGAGAACCCGGGGCAGAGCCGAAGGACCGTGGTGCGACGGTCCATTGGCGTGAGGATCACTCTCAACCCGGGACTACGCTCGTCCATGACGACACCCCTGCCCCCCTGCGAAAGCGGAGTTGCCGCCATGCCGTCCAATGACGTCCGGATCCTGCTCCAGGCCGCTGTGCCCACAGCTGCCGTCGGCGCTGTTGCCGCCGTCGTCGGTGCTGTGGTCGCCGGTGGCGACGGGGCGGTCGGGGCGGTCGTCGCGACGCTGGTGGTGATCCTCTTCATGGGGATCGGTCTCTACGTTCTGCAGCGCACTGCCAAATCGCTTCCGCACTTGTTCCAGGCGATGGGCCTGATGCTCTACGCGGCACAGATTCTTCTGTTGTTCATCTTCGTCGCCGCGTTCAAGAACACCACCCTGTTCGACCCCAAGGCCTTCGCTCTCACGCTCGTCGCCGGCACCCTCGCCTGGATCGCCGCGCAGACGCGTGCCCATATGAAGTCCAAGATTCTCTACGTCGAACCGGACTCGTCCGCCCCCAAGAACGGCGACAAGCCCGAAAAGACGGGGCACTCGTCGTGAGAGGTAGGGCCGGGATAAAAGCGCATGAGAGACCCTGCTATCGTCCGGTGCCAACTGCGGCATCGCGGGCGCGGGCATCTGAGCTGACGCCTGCTCACACGCAGGGCGTGATGCCCCACAGCCGCCCCCACATCCGTAACACCAGTCCCGTGCCGAACCGCGGCTGCATGCCGCGCCGACACAACGAGGTTGCCGTACCTATGCGCCACGACGAAGGAGCCCGCGGTGAGTGCTGACCCGACGCAGGTGCTCGCCTTCGAGACCGACTGCCACCTGTTCGACGGGTGTGGCTTCCCGGCTCCGGGCCTGCACTCGTTCCTGTTCGAGCCGCTCTTGGGTGACGCCGACGGCAACGGCATCTACTTCAACAAGCCGATGCTGCTGGCCCTTCTGGGCTCCATCATCGTGGTGGGCTTCTTCTGGGCCGCGTTCGCCAAGCCGAAGGTGATCCCCGGCAAGCTCCAGATGGTTGCCGAGGCCGGCTACGACTTCGTACGTCGCGGCATCGTCTACGAGACGATCGGCAAGAAGGAGGGCGAGAAGTACGTTCCGCTCGCCGTCTCCCTGTTCTTCTTCATCTGGATGATGAACCTCTGGTCGATCGTTCCGGTCGCCGCCTTCCCGGTGACGTCGATCATCGCCTACCCCGCAATCCTGGCCCTGATCGTCTACATCACCTGGGTCTCGCTCACGTTCAAGCGGCACGGCTTCGTCGGTGCCTTCAAGAACTTCACCGGCTACGACAAGTCGCTGGGGCCGGTGCTCCCGCTGGCCATGACCATCGAGTTCTTCTCGAACCTGCTGGTCCGCCCGTTCACGCACGCGGTACGACTCTTCGCGAACATGTTCGCCGGTCACACGCTGCTGCTGCTGTTCACCATCGCCAGCTGGTACATGCTGAACGGCATCGGTATCGCCTACTCCGGCGTCTCGTTCGTGATGGTCATCGTGATGACCGCCTTCGAGCTCTTCATCCAGGCAGTTCAGGCGTATGTCTTCGTCCTCCTGACCTGCACCTTCATCCAGGGCGCGCTCGCCGAGCACCACTGAGCACCCCCGCTTCAGAACACCACAGTCGTCCGGTGGCCAACCCCCACCGGTCCGTAAAGAGAAGGAAGAACTGGCATGTCCAACCTTGCTGCTGTCACCGGTGACCTCGGTTCCGTCGGTTACGGTCTTGCGGCCATCGGCCCCGGCGTCGGCGTTGGCATCATCTTCGGTAACGGCACCCAGGCCCTTGCCCGCCAGCCCGAGGCGGCCGGCCTGATCCGCGCCAACCAGATCCTCGGCTTCGCCTTCTGTGAGGCGCTCGCCCTGATCGGTCTCGTCATGCCGTTCGTCTACTAAGACGAGCCCTGACGACCGAACCTGTCGACGAAAGGCACTGATGTGAACTCCGCCCTGGTTTTGCTGGCGGCTGAGGGTGAGAAGGAGAACCCCCTCATCCCGCCGTGGCCGGAAGTTGTCATCGGCCTCATCGCTTTCGTCATCGTCTTCGGCTTCCTCGCCAAGAAGCTCCTCCCGACCATCAACAAGGTTCTGGAAGAGCGTCGCGAGGCCATCGAGGGCGGTATCGAGAAGGCCGAGGCCGCGCAGACCGAGGCCCAGAGCGTCCTTGAGCAGTACAAGGCCCAGCTCGCCGAGGCCCGGCACGAGGCCGCGCGTCTGCGCCAGGAGGCGCAGGAGCAGGGCGCCACGCTCATCGCCGAGATGCGCGCGGAAGGCCAGCGGCAGCGTGAGGAGATCATCGCCGCCGGTCACGCGCAGATCGAGGCCGATCGCAAGGCCGCGTCGTCCGCGCTGCGCCAGGACGTCGGCAAGCTCGCCACCGACCTGGCCGGCAAGCTCGTCGGTGAGTCCCTCGATGACCACGCCCGGCAGAGCCGTGTGATCGACCGCTTCCTCGGTGAGCTTGAGGAGAAGGCCGAGGCCACCCGATGAACGGAGCGAGCCGCGATGCCCTGGCAGCCGCGCGCGAGCGTCTCGACGCGCTGACGGACTCCACGTCCGTGGACGCCGGCTCGCTCGCCGACGAGCTGGCCTCCGTCACCGCGCTGCTCGACCGCGAGGTGTCGCTGCGTCGGGTCCTGACCGACCCGGCGCAGTCCGGCGAGGCCAAGGCCGACCTGGCCCAGCGCCTCATCGGCGGCCAGGTCAGCGGGGCCACCGCCGACCTGCTGTCCGGCATGGTGCGCTCCCGCTGGTCGCAGTCGCGCGACCTGGTGGACGCGCTGGAGGAGCTGGCCAACGTCGCCGACTTCACCGCCGCGCAGAAGTCGGGCACGCTCGACGACGTCGAGGACGAGCTGTTCCGGTTCGCTCGGATCGTCTCCTCGAACACCGAGCTGCGCGCCGCGCTGACCAACCGGTCCGCGACGGTGTCCGCCAAGGGCGAGCTGCTGCGCAGCCTGCTCGGCGGCCGGTCCGCCGCGACCACCGAGCGTCTGGTGACGCGCCTTGTGACCCGTCCCCGGGGACGTAGCCTGGAAGCGGGACTGGAGTCCCTGTCCAAGCTCGCCGCCGAGCGCCGGGATCGCATGGTGGCCGTGGTCACCTCGGCGGTACCGCTGAGCGACCCGCAGAAGCAGCGCCTGGGCGCAGTCCTGGCGAAGCTCTACGGCCGTCCGATGCACCTCAACCTGGACGTGGACCCCGAGGTCCTCGGCGGTATCCGGGTGCAGGTCGGCGACGAGGTCATCAACGGCTCGATCGCGGACCGTATCGAGGACGCCGCCCGCCGCATGGCGAGCTAGCAGAAACTTCATAAGCAGTACGTGTACCTACGGCCCGGTTGGGCCGTGCAGAGGATTCCTGGGGGTCGCCCCCAGACCCCCAAGTTGAAACTTCGGGCCCAACAAGGAGAGCAGGGAACCCAGATGGCGGAGCTCACGATCCGGCCGGAGGAGATCCGGGACGCGCTGGAGAACTTCGTCCAGTCGTACAAGCCGGACGCGGCCTCGCGCGAGGAGGTCGGTACGGTCACCCTTGCCGGCGACGGCATCGCGAAGGTCGAGGGCCTGCCCTCGGCCATGGCCAACGAACTGCTGAAGTTCGAGGACGGCACCCTCGGCCTCGCGCTCAACCTGGAAGAGCGCGAGATCGGCTGCGTCGTCCTCGGTGAGTTCAGCGGCATCGAGGAGGGTCAGCCGGTCTCCCGTACCGGCGAGGTCCTCTCCGTGGCCGTCGGCGAGGGCTACCTCGGCCGCGTCGTCGACCCGCTCGGCACCCCGATCGACGGCCTCGGCGAGATCGAGACCAGCGGTCGTCGCGCCCTTGAGCTGCAGGCTCCGGGCGTCATGGCCCGTAAGTCGGTGCACGAGCCGATGGAGACCGGCTACAAGGCCGTCGACACGATGACCCCGATCGGCCGTGGTCAGCGTCAGCTGATCATCGGCGACCGCCAGACCGGCAAGACCGCCCTGGCCGTCGACACGATCATCAACCAGCGTGACAACTGGCGCTCCGGCGACCCGAAGAAGCAGGTCCGCTGCATCTACGTCGCCATCGGCCAGAAGGGCTCGACCATCGCCTCCGTGCGTGGCGCCCTCGAAGAGGCCGGCGCGCTGGAGTACACGACCATCGTCGCCGCCCCGGCGTCCGACCCGGCCGGCTTCAAGTACCTGGCGCCGTACACCGGTTCGGCCATCGGCCAGCAGTGGATGTACGAGGGCAAGCACGTCCTCATCATCTTCGACGACCTCTCGAAGCAGGCCGACGCCTACCGCGCCGTGTCCCTGCTGCTGCGCCGCCCGCCGGGCCGTGAGGCCTACCCGGGTGACGTCTTCTACCTGCACTCCCGTCTGCTGGAGCGCTGCGCGAAGCTCTCCGACGAGATGGGCGCGGGCTCGATGACCGGTCTGCCGATCGTCGAGACCAAGGCCAACGACGTGTCGGCGTTCATCCCGACCAACGTCATCTCCATCACCGACGGCCAGTGCTTCCTGGAGTCGGACCTGTTCAACGCCGGTCAGCGCCCCGCGCTGAACGTCGGTATCTCCGTCTCCCGAGTCGGTGGTTCCGCGCAGCACAAGGCGATGCGCCAGGTCTCCGGCCGCCTCCGCCTCGACCTCGCCCAGTACCGTGAGCTGGAGGCGTTCGCCGCCTTCGGTTCCGACCTGGACGCCGCGTCGAAGTCCCAGCTGGAGCGTGGTTCGCGTCTGGTCGAGCTGCTCAAGCAGGCTCAGTACCAGCCGATGGCCACCGAGGACCAGGTCGTCTCCATCTGGGCCGGTACCAACGGCAAGATGGACGAGGTGCCCGTCGCCGACATCCGCCGCTTCGAGAAGGAGCTGCTGGAGTACCTGCACCGCAAGGAGCAGGGCCTCATGACCTCCATCAAGGAGGGCGCCAAGATGTCGAACGACACCATCCAGGCGATCGACGACGCCGTTGCCGAGTTCAAGAAGCAGTTCGAGACCTCGGACGGCAAGCTTCTCGGCGAGGACGCCCCGGCCGCCGCCAAGTGACGTAAGGAAGGGACCTGACTCATGGGAGCCCAGCTCCGGGTCTACAAGCGTCGCATCCGATCCGTCACCGCGACCAAGAAGATCACCAAGGCGATGGAGATGATCGCCGCCTCGCGCGTCGTCAAGGCGCAGCGCAAGGTGGCGGCCTCCGCACCGTACGCGACCGAGCTCACCCGCGCGGTCACGGCGGTCGGCACCGGCTCGAACACCAAGCACCCGCTGACCACGGAGGCGGAGACGGCGACCCGTTCCGCGGTACTGCTCCTCACGAGCGACCGCGGACTGGCCGGCGCCTTCAACGCCAACGCCATCAAGGCCGCCGAGCAGCTGACGGCGCGCCTTGAGGCGGAGGGCAAGGAGGTCGACACGTACATCGTCGGCCGCCGCGGTCTGGCCCACTACAACTTCCGCGAGCGCACGGTCGTGGAGTCGTGGTCGGGCTTCACCGACGGGCCCTCCTACGCGGACGCGAAGAAGGTCGCGGCTCCCCTGATCGAGGCCATCGAGAAGGACGCGGCTGAGGGCGGCGTGGACGAACTCCACATCGTCTACACCGAGTTCATCTCGATGATGACGCAGAACGCGGTCGACGGCCGTCTGCTGCCCCTCAGCCTCGAAGAGGTGGCGGAAGAGGCGCCCAAGGGCGAGATCCTGCCGCTGTACGACTTCGAGCCGTCGGCGGAGGACGTCCTCGACGCCCTCCTGCCGCGCTACGTCGAGAGCCGTATCTACAACGCGATGCTTCAGTCGGCTGCCTCCAAGCACGCCGCCACGCGCCGCGCGATGAAGTCGGCGACCGACAACGCGGGAGACCTGATCACCAGCCTCTCCCGACTTGCCAACGCGGCCCGCCAGGCCGAAATCACCCAGGAAATCAGCGAGATCGTCGGTGGCTCCGCAGCCCTGGCCGACGCGACCGCGGGGAGTGACAGGTAATGACGACGACAGTTGAGACGGCCGCTGCCACGGGCCGCGTCGCCCGGGTCATCGGCCCGGTCGTCGACGTGGAGTTCCCCGTCGACGCGATGCCCGACATCTACAACGCCCTTCACGTCGAGGTGGCCGACCCGGCCCAGGACGGCGAGAAGAAGACGCTGACCCTGGAGGTCGCCCAGCACCTGGGTGACGGCCTGGTCCGCACCATCTCCATGCAGCCCACCGACGGTCTGGTCCGCCAGGCCGCTGTCGTGGACACCGGCGCCTCCATCACCGTGCCGGTCGGCGACTTCACCAAGGGCAAGGTGTTCAACACCCTCGGTGAGGTGCTGAACTCCGACGAGACGTACGACGGCGAGCGCTGGGGCATCCACCGCAAGGCGCCGCGCTTCGACGAGCTCGAGTCGAAGACCGAGATGTTCGAGACCGGCGTCAAGGTCATCGACCTTCTCACCCCGTACGTCAAGGGTGGAAAGATCGGTCTGTTCGGCGGTGCCGGCGTCGGCAAGACGGTGCTCATCCAGGAGATGATCTACCGCGTCGCCAACAACCACGACGGTGTCTCCGTGTTCGCCGGTGTCGGTGAGCGCACTCGTGAGGGCAACGACCTCATCGAGGAGATGTCGGAGTCGGGCGTCATCGACAAGACCGCGCTGGTCTTCGGCCAGATGGACGAGCCCCCGGGCACCCGTCTCCGGGTCGCCCTGGCCGGTCTGACCATGGCGGAGTACTTCCGCGATGTGCAGAAGCAGGACGTGCTGTTCTTCATCGACAACATCTTCCGCTTCACCCAGGCCGGTTCCGAGGTCTCGACCCTGCTCGGCCGGATGCCCTCCGCGGTGGGCTACCAGCCGAACCTGGCCGACGAGATGGGTCTCCTCCAGGAGCGCATCACCTCGACCCGTGGTCACTCGATCACCTCGATGCAGGCGATCTACGTCCCCGCGGACGACCTGACCGACCCGGCCCCGGCCACCACCTTCGCCCACCTCGACGCGACGACGGTGCTCTCCCGTCCGATCTCCGAGAAGGGCATCTACCCGGCCGTGGACCCGCTGGACTCCACGTCCCGCATCCTGGACCCCCGCTACATCGCGGCGGACCACTACGCGGCCGCGATGCGCGTCAAGTCGGTTCTTCAGAAGTACAAGGACCTTCAGGACATCATCGCGATCCTCGGTATCGACGAGCTGGGCGAGGAGGACAAGCTCACCGTCCACCGTGCCCGTCGCGTGGAGCGCTTCCTGTCCCAGAACACCCACGTCGCCAAGCAGTTCACCGGCGTCGACGGTTCGGACGTCCCGCTGGAGGAGTCGATCGCGGCCTTCAACGCGATCATCGACGGCGAGTACGACCACTTCCCGGAGCAGGCGTTCTTCCTCTGCGGTGGCATCGAGGACCTCAAGGCCAACGCCAAGGAGCTGGGCGTCTCCTGAGCTCGTGCTCTTGACAGAGGGGGCGGGCGCGTCCCGCCCCCTCAGTCACGCCCACTAGACTTGTAACCAACACCCGGCAGAACCGCCGGGTGGTGACCCGAGGAGCCACCTTGGCTGCTGAGCTGCACGTCGCGCTGGTCGCGGCCGACCGAGAGGTCTGGTCCGGCGAGGCCACCCTGGTCGTCGCGCGCACCACGTCCGGCGATATCGGCGTCATGCCCGGTCACCAGCCGCTGCTCGGTGTGCTGGAGTCGGGCCCGGTGACCATCCGTACGAGTGATGGTGGAACGGTCGTCGCCGCGGTGCACGGCGGTTTCATCTCGTTCGCGGACAACAAGCTGTCGCTGCTGGCCGAGATCGCCGAGCTGTCGGACGAGATCGATGTCCAGCGCGCCGAGCGTGAGCTCGAGCGTGCGAAGGCGGAGGGTGATGCCTCCGCCGAGCGTCGCGCGGACGTACGACTGCGTGCGGCGGCGGCGAGCTGACACTGCTCACCGTGCGATGACGTCCCTCAGCCGCGGCTGGAACCGGAGCAATCCGGTACCGGTCGCGGCTGAGGCAGATATGGATGATTTTTCCGTTCCGTTACCTAGGAGACGAGGAGGTCGGTGTCGATGGTCCTCGCTCTGACTGTGTGCGGAATCGTCGTGGCGCTCGTGGTGCTGGGGCTGTTCGTCTTCGGCCTGCGCCGCAGGCTCATCCAGCGCTCCGGTGGCACCTTCGACTGCAGCCTGCGCTGGGGCGTGCCGGAGAAACCCGACACCAGCGGCAAAGGCTGGAGCTATGGCGTCGCCCGCTACAACGGCGACCGCATCGAGTGGTATCGCGTCTTCTCCTACGCCTATCGCCCTCGCCGCATCCTCGAACGCTCCGCGATCGAGGTGGCCGGCCGTCGCCTCCCCGACGGCGAGGAGGAGCTGGCACTGCTCTCCGACGCGGTGATCCTCACCTGTCTGCACCGGGGCACGCGTCTCGAACTCGCGATGAGCGACGACGCGCTGACCGGGTTTCTCGCGTGGCTTGAGGCAGCCCCGCCCGGTCAGCGCGTCAATGTTGCCTAGTCAAGGCTGCTAGTTGAGCCCGTTGTTGATGGCGGTCACCAGCTCACCGCCCGTGGTGTCGCCGCTGAACTCCCAGAAGAACGCGCCGCCCAGGCCCTGGTTCTTGGCCCAGGTCATCTTCGAACCGATGGTGGCCGGAGTGTCGTACGACCACCAGTTGTTGCCGCAGTACGCGTACGCCGTACCGGCGATGGTGCCGGTGGCCGGGCAGGAGTTCTTGAGCACCTTGTAGTCCTCGATGCCCGCCTCGTAGGTGCCGGGTGCCGCGCCGGTCGCCGTGCCGCCGGGGGCGGACTGGGTGACGCCGGTCCAGCCGCGGCCGTAGAAGCCGATGCCGAGCAGGAGCTTGGCGGACGGCACGCCCTTGGCCTTGAGCTTGGCGATCGCGTCGGCGGAGTTGAAGCCCGCGGCCGGGATGCCGGAGTACGAGGTCAGGGGCGAGTGCGGGGCGGTCGGACCGTCCGCGTCGAAGGCGCCGAAGTAGTCGTACGTCATCACGTTGTACCAGTTGAGGGAAGCCGCGGCGCCGCCGTAGTCGGCCACGTCGAGCTTGCCGCCGGAGGAGCCGTCGCCGGTGATGGCGGCGGTGACCAGGTAGTTGGAGCCGAACTCGGTGCGCAGCGCCGACATCAGGTTCTTGAAGGCCGCGGCGCCCGAGGTGTCGCAGGTCAGACCGCAGGCGTTCGGGTACTCCCAGTCGATGTCGATACCGTCGAAGACATCCGCCCAGCGCGGGTCCTCGACTACCGCCTTGCAGGAGGCGGCGAAGGCGGCCGGGTTGGCCGCTGCCTGGGCGAAGCCGCCGGAGTAGGTCCAGCCGCCGAAGGAGTACAGCACCTTGATGTGCGGGTACTTGGCCTTGAGCTGGCGGAGCTGGTTGAAGTTGCCGCGCAGCGGCTGGTCCCAGGTGTCGGCGGTGCCGCTGACGGACTGGTCGGCGGTGTAGGCCTTGTCGTAGGCGGCGTACGTATCGTCGACGGTGCACTGACCGTTCTTGACGTTGCCGAACGCGTAGTTGATGTGCGTGATCTTGGACGCGGAGCCCGAGGTCACCAGGTTCTTGACGTGGTAGTTGCGGCCGTAGACGCCCCACTCGGTGAAGTAGCCGAGCTTGACCTTGTCGCCGGTGGGCGGCGGGTCCGTGGTGCCGCCCGTGGTGCGCACGGCGACCGCTGAACTGACCGGTCCTGTCTGGTCGGCGGTGTCACGGGCCTGGACGGTGTACGAGTAGTCCGTGCCGGCGGTGAGACCGGTGTCGCTGTACGACGTCGAGGTCACCGTCGCGACCTTGGCGCCGCCGCGCAGGACGTCGTAGTTCTTGATGCCCTTGTCGTCGGTGGCCGCGCTCCAGCTCAGCTTCACCGAGGTGTTGGTGATGTCGGAGGCGGTCGGGGTGCCGGGGGCGCTCGGTGCGTTGTCGCCGGGGACCGTGGGGCCGCCGTCACAACTGCCGCTGTTCAGCTTGCAGTTGGCGGGGGCGCCGGAGCCGGTGCCGTTGAAGCCGAAGGAGAGGGTGGCACCGGGGGCGAGGCTGCCGTTCCAGGACTTGTTCTTGGCGGTCCAGTGGGTGCCGGAGGAGGTGACGTCGGCGTCCCAGGCCGAGGTGACGGCAGTACCGGAGGGGAAGTCCCACTCGACCGTCCAGGAGCTGATGGTGGTGTCGCCGGTGTTCTTGACGGTCCACTTGCCCTCGAAGCCGGTGCCCCAGTCCTGGGTCTTCGCGTAGGTGGCGGTGGCGGAGGTGGCTGCTTCGGCGGGGGCGGCAAGGCCGACCAGGCCGGCGAACGGGAGCAGCAGGGTCGCGAACCCTGCCATGGCTCTGTGTCTGAAGCGCATGATGCGCCTCCTCAGGGGGTGTTGGGGGCGGGACTGAGCCTTCACGCCCACGGTGCCGCGAGAATAGAAAGGTCTGGACCATAGGTCAATAGGTCCAGACCAGTTGCTCTTGGCGGCGACCGGGTCCCGCTAGATCCCCAACTCCTGCGCCAGCACCGCCGCTTGGACCCGGCTGCGCAGCTCCAGCTTCCCCAGCAGTCGGCTGACGTGCGTCTTCACGGTTGCCTCCGCCATGTCGAGGCGGCCGGCGATCTCGGCGTTCGACAGCCCCTCGCCGAGGCAGGACAGCACCTCGCGCTCGCGCCGGGTCAGTGCGTCCAGCACTGCTGGATCGGCCTTCGGCTCCCGTACGGGACCGGAGGCGAACTCGGCGATCAGGCGCCGGGTGACGGCCGGGGAGATGAGGCCCTCGCCGCGGGCGACCGTCCGTACGGCATCCAGCAGATCCCTGGCGTCGGTGTTCTTGAGCAGGAAGCCGGAGGCCCCGGCGCGCAGCGCCCCGAAGACGTACTCGTCGAGGTCGAACGTGGTGAGGACGAGTACGTCGGCGAGACCGTCCGCGACCACCTGCCGGGTCGCCGACACCCCGTCCAGGCGCGGCATCTGGATGTCCATCAGCACCAGGTCCGGCCGCAGTTCGCGGGCCAGTTCCACTGCCTGCTCGCCGTCCGCCGCCTCGCCGACCACCTCGATGTCGGGCGCGCTGCGCAGGATGAGGACGAGACCGGCGCGCACGGCGGACTGGTCCTCGGCGACGAGCACACGGATCATTCGGGGACTCCTTGCGGATTCTCGGTGACGGGGAGGGTGGCGCGTACGGCCCAGATCTTGCCGTCGGGGGAGGCGGGGTCCTCGACGGGGCCAGCCTCGAAAGTGCCGTCCAGGAGGGCCGTGCGCTCCCGCATGCCGACGAGCCCGGCGCCGGAGCCGGGGGCACGGGGGCCGTCCTGGCGGCCGTACGGGCTGATCACGGCGATGGTCAGTGAGCCGTCCCGCTGCTTCAGGGTGACCGTGACGCGGCCGGGTCCTGCGTGCTTGAGGGCGTTGGTCAGGCACTCCTGGACGATGCGGTACGCCGCCAGCTCCACCGGGGCGGGCAGTGCGTCGGCGTGGTCGGCGTCGAGGACGACATCGAGGCCGTTGGTGCGGGCGCCCTCGACCAGCGTGCCGAGGCCGTCGAGCGTGGGGGCCGCCGCCGGTTCCAGGTCGCCGCTGTCGTTGCGCAGGATGCCGATCAGCCGTCGCATCTCGGCGAGTCCCTCGACGCTGTTCTCGCGGATGACGGCCAGGGCGTCCTTGGAGGTCTTCGGGTCGTCGAGGGAGAGCGCGGCCGTGGAGTGGATGGCGATCGCGGAGAGATGGTTGGCGACCATGTCGTGCAGCTCGCGGGCCATCCTGGAGCGCTCGGCCGTGACGGCCTGGGTGCGGTCCATCTCGGCGAGCAGCGCGGTCTGCTCGGCACGCAGCCGGGCGGCCTCGGCGGCGTCACGGTGGTTGCGGACGATCCAGCCCGTGGCACCGGGCGTGAACGCCACCAGGCCCACGACCACGCCGATCAGCAGCGCCTCGGGCTTGCGCCAGGCGGCAAGGGGCACCACCGTCCAGACCACGGTCATCGCCCCGCTGATCCACAGCACGCGGCGGGCCGCGGTGAGCGGGCTGTACAGGACGGCCGCGTAGACCAGGTCCGTGAACATCAGGACGGTGACCAGGCTGCCCTGGGTGATCGTGTCGACGGTCAGCGCGGCGACGCCGATCAGCAGGCCCGTACGGGGACGGGTCCGGCGCAGCAGCTCGCAGCCGGCCATCACGACGAGCGGTAGCAGGATGGGCCAGCGTCCGTCCCAGAGGATGATCGGATCCCTGGGTCCCCGGACGCCGAGGCCCACTCCCCAGATGAGCAGCCCGCCGAGCAGCCCTGCGAGGGCGATGCGTACGTCGTCCGGGTGGGGGCGGGGGAGCAGGACGGCCATGACTCCATCCAACACGGCGCGGAGCTCTGCCGCCTTGTCCCCGGGGAGGGTCTGCGACTGCATCCTTCGATGTACGGCGAGTTCGTCACCGACGACGACGAAACGGCCCCGGGCCGCCGGGAGCCTTGAAGGGTGACCGAGAGGAGTGAGCCGTGGTCGTCGCGTTGATCATCGCCTGTGAGGTCGGGTTCTGGGTGCTTCTCGCCCTGGGCCTGGCAGTCCGCTATCTGCTGAAGTGGCGCCGCACGAGTGTGGTGCTGCTGTTGTGCGAGCCCGTGCTGGAGCTGGTCCTGTTCGTCGTGACGGCGATCGACCTGAAGAACGGCGCCGAGCCGAGCTGGGAACACGGCCTGGCGGCGCTCTACATCGGCTACACCGTCGCGTTCGGCCACTACACGATCCGCTGGCTCGACGGCCACGCCGCCCATCGCCTGGGCGGCGGCCCGCCCCCGCGGAAGCCCTCGCGCTATGGCCGCGCCCGCGCCCGCCACGAGGCGAAGCTGTGGCTACGGGCGGTCCTCGGCGGTGCGGTGGCGCTGGTGCTCCTCCAACTCGCCGTCTGGTACGTCGGCGACTCCGGCGATGTCAGCTCCCTGCGCACCTTCCAGTGGGTGGCCCTGCGGACGGTCGGCATCTACGGCGTGATCGCGCTGTCCTACACGGTCTTCCCACGCAAGGCCCCGGCCGACGAGTCGTCAGCGTTCTCCACCGGGAACCCACAGGACATCTCCGACGCCCGAGTTCGCGGTGCGGGCCAGAATGCTGCATCTCCCGGGGGCCAACCCCCGGACCCCCGGCCGGGACGCGATTCCTCAGCGTTCTCCGCCAGGAACCCACAGGACATCTCCGACGCCCGAGTTCGCGGTGCGGGCCAGAATGAAAAGCAGATCCGATAGCCGGTTGAGGTAAGTGGCGGTCAGTGGGTTCATCACTTCTCCGTGCACCTCCAGCGCGGCCCATGTCGACCGCTCCGCCCGCCGTACGACCGTGCAGGCCTGGTGGAGCAGGGCCGCGCCCGGAGTGCCGCCGGGGAGGATGAAGGACCGGAGCTTCTCGAGCCGCTCGTTGAAGCGGTCGCAGTCCGCCTCCAGCTTGTCGATATAGAACTGCTCGACACGCAGCGGTGGGAACTCCGGCTTCTCCACCACCGGCGTCGACAGGTCCGCGCCCACGTCGAACAGGTCGTTCTGCACCCGGGTGAGGACCTTGACGACCTCCTCGTCGAGCCCGCCCAGCGCGATCGCCGTGCCGAGCACCGCATTCGCCTCGTTGGCGTCCGCGTACGCCGAGATCCGCAGATCGGTCTTGGCGACCCGGCTCATGTCGCCGAGGGCGGTGGTGCCCTGGTCGCCGGTCCTGGTGTAAATGCGCGTCAGATTGACCATATGGCCAGCGTAGTTACAAGTCGGCGGTGCTCCACGGTGTGATGTGCGTCAGTTGACACGTGACGCGCGTTACTAACCGCTCACACAGCACCCTCACTGCCGCTAGGGTCCGCCGGAGAGGGCATAAGTAAAGACAGGCTGTGAGTATTCAAAGGGGAGTCGCACAGTGGCACGGAAGCTTGCCGTCATCGGCGCCGGCCTCATGGGTTCCGGTATCGCCCAGGTCTCCGCGCAGGCGGGCTGGGACGTCGTTCTGCGCGACGTCACCGACGAGGCGCTGAAGCGGGGCACCGACGGCATCAAGGCGTCGTACGACAAGTTCGTCGGCAAGGGCAAGCTCGAGGCGCACGACGCCGACGCCGCTCTCGGCCGGATCACCGCGACCACCGACCTGGACGCCGTCGCGGACGCGGACATCGTCGTCGAGGCCGTCTTCGAGAAGCTGGAAGTCAAGCACGAGATCTTCCGTGCGCTCGACAAGATCGTGCGCGACGACGCCGTGCTCGCCTCCAACACCTCCGCCATCCCGATCACGAAGATCGCGGCCGTGACGGAGCGTCCGGAGCGGGTCGTCGGCACACACTTCTTCTCGCCGGTGCCGATGATGCAGCTGTGCGAGCTGGTCCGCGGCTACAAGACGAGCGACGAAACCCTCGCCACCGCACGGGAGTTCGCCGAGTCCGTCGGCAAGACCTGCATTGTCGTCAACCGGGACGTGGCCGGGTTCGTGACGACCCGACTCATCTCCGCCCTCGTCGTCGAGGCCGCCAAGCTCTACGAGTCGGGCGTCGCGACCGCCGAGGACATCGACCTCGCCTGCAAGCTGGGCTTCGGCCATGCGATGGGACCGCTGGCCACCGCCGACCTGACGGGCGTCGACATCCTGCTGCACGCCACCGGCAACATCTACACCGAGTCCCAGGACGAGAAGTTCGCTCCGCCCGAGCTGATGCGCCGGATGGTTGACGCCGGTGACATCGGGCGCAAGAGCGGGCAGGGCTTCTACAAGCACTGAAACCGCACATGCCCCTGACGCATCACTCGCCGGGGTGAATTCGGTATCGGTTCGCTTACAGATGGCAACCTCTGACCGCTTCGCACAGTCAGAGGTTGCATCACCGGGCATCACAACGCGGAGCACAAAGACGCACCACGGGGAGCGCATATGTTCATCAGGGGCGACCACGCCGAGCTGGTCGTCGGGGGCCGCCTCGACGTCCGCAGCGCGGCGGACGCCCGTACGGTCCTGCACTCGGCCGTCGACGACGGAGTCGGCGATCTGGTGCTGGACCTGTCCGAGCTGGATTCCTGGGACGCCACCGGACTCGGTGTGATCATGGGAGCCCACCGACGGGCCGGCCGCTGCGGCCGGCGCCTGGTGCTGCGCGACGTACCGCCGCAGATGCAGCGCCTGCTGGTGGCCACCCGGCTGCACCGGATCCTGGCCATCGAGGGCGGCATCGGGGTGGAGTCGCTGCCCCGGGTGTGACGCCCGGCGTGGGCGGGACGCCGCGGGTCGGGCGTTCCGGTTGCGAAGCACACGACGCGCACAATCCTCACGAGACTGTGACGTCTCGGACGGCGCGGTACCCCGGGCTGTCGTAGATACTGTGCGAAGGTTTAGGGTTCGCTCGCCCGCTGCCTGACAACCCTTCGAGCGGGCCCGGACCAGAAGCGACAGCGCGGTGTGCAACAGGCCGGGAGGGGCCGGTGCCGGCACACGACGCTTTTGGGGGGCTTGGAACCTATGGACCCGAACAACCGGGGACCCGAGGGGTACGGCCATGACGGTGACGGCGACATGCCGCGCCAGCGCCAGCCCAGGGAATCCCTCGCATCCGACTTCGGACAACACACGCCAGCACTCGCCCGTACCGTGCAACTCGTCTCGGGCGACTTCCTGCTCACCGTCAATCCCGTCGACGGCAGCGAGATCGAGGCCTGCCCGCCGGGCGAGCGGCCGGGGCGGCCGGTCAAGTTCACCGCGGCCGAGCGCGCCGAGGTGGACCGTGCGGCCAAGCCGCCCGTACCACCCGGGCCCAGCCTGCCCGCACTGCCGCTCCTGGCCCGCCAGGAGGAGCGCGAGCGGCTGGTACGGCTGCTCGCCCGCGGCCGCTCCGTACGCCTCACCGGTGCCGCCGGCTCCGGCCGCACCGCCCTTCTCGACGTGGTCGCCGAGGACTGCGCGGACCTCGCGCCCGACGGCGTCGTCCGCCTGGGCGGCCACCACCGCACCGCGAGCGACCTGCTCCACGACCTCTTCTACGCCGTCTACAACGCGCCGCTGCACCGCCCGGAACGGGACGAACTGCACGAACTCGTCCGGGAGATCGGCGCGGTCGTCATCCTGGACGACATCGAGTTCGGCGGCGCCGCGCTCGACGAACTGCTGGACACGACTCCCGAGTGCGCCTTCCTGATCGCCGCCACCCCGGACGTACCCGCGCCGTCCGCCGACTCGGCCGTCGAGGAGGTCTTCCTCAGCGGTCTCGACCGCGCGCGCGGTGTGGAGCTGCTCGAGCGGGCCGTCGGCCGCGTCCTCACCGAGGACGAGGCGAACTGGGCCGGTGACCTCTGGTTCGAGTCCGAGGGACTGCCGCTGCGCTTCGTCCAGGCCGGTGCCCTGCTGCGGCAGCGCGACCGGTTGCGGGCCAGCGCCGACTCCTTCGACGAGTTCGGTGTCTACCAGGACGCCCCGGTCGACGCGCCCTTCGAGGCCGGCGACGGTCACGACGTACCGCTGCCGACGCTCGCCGAGGGAGCCGCGCCCGCCGCGCTACTCGCGTCCCGGATGACCGAATCGGCGCGGGACACCCTGCGGTTCGCCGTCGCGCTCGGCGGTGAGGTGCCGCACCAGGCACATCTGCCCGCGCTGGTCGGCGACACCCACGCGGACGCCGCCCTCGGCGAGCTGCTGAGCTGCGCGCTGGTCTCCCCGGTTGGCTCCCGCTACCGGCTGGCCGCCGGGGTGCAGACCCAGCTGGAGGCCGTCGGATACGGCGACGACGTGCAGGGCCGGGCACTCACCGCCGCCCAGCACTACGCCTGGTGGGCCGGACATCCCTCGGTCACCCCGGAGCGGGTGTGCGCCGAGGCGGACGCCGTGCTCGCCGCCCTCGGAGTCATCGCACCCGTGACGACGCCGCCGGGAGAGGGCGAGGAGAGCGTCACCGTGCAGCTGGCCCGCACGGCCGCGCCCGCGTTCGCCGCGGGGCTGCACTGGAGCGCCTGGGACCAGGCCCTGCGCTACGGCTCCGAAGCCTCCCGGCTCACCGGCGAGGTGTCCGAACAGGCCTATTTCCACCACGAGCTGGGCATACTCGCGCTCTGCGCGGGACAGCTCGACGGGGCCCGCGCCGAGCTGGAGGCCTCCATCGGCCTGCGCGGCGCACTCACCGACAAGCGCGGCACCGTCGCCGGCCGTCGCGCGCTCGCCCTGGTCGCGGACCGCTCCGGCACCCCTGTCGGCATCGGCGCCACCACGGGGGAGGAGGTGCCGGACGCCCGCTACGAGGAGTCGCAGTCGCCGCCCGGCGGTATCCCGGCGGCGTTCCCGCCCCTCCAGGCGCCTGCCGACCCCGCGACCCTCGTCACCCACCGGACCACACCCGGCCCGGCCGCCCACAAGGGCCGGGGCGGCCTCCGTGGCCTCGCCCGGCGCAACCTCGTGGCCGCGGGTGCGGGCGCGCTCCTCGCGGCCGTCCTCGGCACCGTGGTGACCCTCGGCGCCACGTCCAACAACGACCCGAAGACGCCGTCCAACGAGGTGGGTCCCAACCCGTCCGCCAGCCAGGGCCCCGGCGACGACAGCCTCGGCGCCGACAAGGCGGACGACGGCGACGACAGCGACAACTCCGGGGACGTCGGCGCGCCGACGAGCAGCCCGACCGACCCGGGCCCGGACGGCACCTACGGCACGTCCGACGACCCGACGCCCACGGACACCGACGAGCCTTCGGACGATCCGAGCGGGACGAAGAAGCCGAGCGATCCGTCGTCGCCCACGAAGTCGCCGACGAGCAAGCCGCCGACGACATCGAAGCCGCCCACGTCTTCGACGCCGACCCCGACGCCGACGCCGACATCTCCGTCACCGACGCCGACCCCGTCCGTGACGCCGTCCGGGACCCCGTCCAACTCCACCTCGGCCAGCGGCCCCGCCACCTCCAGCGCCCCCGCCACCAGCACCTCGGCAAGCGCCCCGGAGAGCAGCACGGCGGTCAGCCCCAGCAGCTCGGACGACGTGATCTGACGTTCCGCGCAGACGTCGCAGCACAAGAGGGCCGGGTCCGTTTCACGGACCCGGCCCTCTTCGTCGTAGAACTGCCCCTCAGAACAGCCGCAGCTTGTCGTCCTCGATGCCCCGCATCGCGTCGTAGTCCAGGACCTGGCAGCCGATGCCGCGGTCGGTGGCGAGGACGCGGGCCTGGGGTTTGATCTCCTGGGCAGCGAAGACGCCGCGGACCGGGGCGAGGTGGGGATCGCGGTTCAGCAGCTCCAGATAGCGGGTGAGCTGTTCCACGCCGTCGATCTCGCCGCGCCGCTTGATCTCGACCGCGACCGTCTGCCCGTCGGCGTCGCGGCACAGGATGTCGACGGGGCCGATGGCCGTCATGTACTCGCGGCGGATCAGCGAGTAGCCCTCGCCGAGCGTCTCGATGCGGTCGGCGAGGAGTTCCTGAAGGTGTGCTTCCACGCCGTCCTTGATCAGGCCAGGATCTACGCCCAGTTCGTGCGAGGAGTCATGGAGGACCTCCTCCATCGTGATGATGAGCTTCTCGCCCGCTTTGTTGATGACGGTCCAGACGTCCTTCTCGTCGCCCTCTCCCTCCTTCAAGGTGCAGGGCGGCGACATCCAGTTCAGAGGCTTGTAGGCCCGGTCGTCCGCATGGATCGAGACGCTCCCGTCCGCTTTCACCAGGATCAGGCGGGGTGCGGAAGGGAGATGGGCGGTGAGCCGGCCCGCGTAGTCGACGGAGCATCGGGCAATGACGAGACGCATGGTCGGCAACGCTACTCGACGGGCGCCCGTGAACGCGATTCGCCCTGGTTAACCCCTGTTCGTTTATGGCCGATTGTGAGCCTATTGAGAACGCTCCATGTACGCATTCTCCTGGTGCCGTCACCGTCCGTTGCTTACCGTATTAAACGGGAGGTCGCGATGTGTGTACGCAGCGTGCTCGGTATCGCGAACTCCTTTCCCTGTCCGGCAACCCCCGTGATCCGGGGGTGCGAGAGGAGAACCCATGTCGCTCGACGTCTCACCGGCCCTACTCGAACAGGCCGAGCGAGGCGAGGTCGACGAAGCTGCCTTCGTCGACTGCGTCCGGACCTCCCTGCCCTTTGCATGGGAGATGATCAGCTCCCTGGTGGCCCAGCTGAAGGTGGACGGCGGCCAGTTCGCCGACAACCAGACGCCCCCGCCGGACGAGCAGGCACGCGGCCAGCTGCTGCGTGCGCTTGCCAGTGACGCGATTCGCGGCGCGCTGCAACGGCACTTCGGTGTCCGGCTGGCCTTCCAGAACTGCCACCGGGTGGCGGTGTTCCCGCTCGACTCCTCGGTCGACGAGACGCTGGCCCGCTTCACCTCGGTCCGCAATCAGCTGCTCAACCAGTCCCCGGAACTCAGGGACTGCTGACGCAGTGAGCCGCCTGGCTTGCCGCTCCGTACGCGGGAGGTGCATTCAGTACTGGAGCGGCAAGCTCCCGGGCGGGCCCGTTCACCGCAGGTGCGGGAGCACTTCGGCGCCGAGCCGGCGGACGTTCTCCTCGGTGGCCGCGAGGTCACCCGAGCCCTCGATCAGCAGGGCGAAGCGGGTGATGCCGGTCCGCTCGCTGGTCGCCGCAAGGCGGTCGGCGCACAGCCGCGGGGTGCCCACCGGGTGCAGTCCGCAGAGGAGTTCGGTGTAGGCCAGCGGATCGCGCATCTGGCGCGCGCGGCCGTCGACCGTGACATGGGCGTCCAGGCCCTGCTTCAGCCAGCCCGGCATCGCCTTCAGCAGCGTCTCCACCGCTTCGGTACGCCGGTCGGCGATCTGGCAGACGCCGGCCGAGACATGGGCCGCGCCGAGGATCTGGTCCGCCGGATGCCCGCACGCGCGCGCGTGCTTGCGCCACAGAGAGACCATCTCCGCCTTCTCCTCGTCCCCCACATGCATCCCGAGCAGCATCGGCAGCCCGCGCTCGGCGGCCAGCCGTACGCTCGCCGGTGAGGTGCACGCGAGGACGACCTCGGGTCCCGGGACACCGGACAGTGACTCCGACGGCCTTGGTACGACGGCCACTTCACGAAAGCCGAAGCGGTCTCCGTCCGCCGCCACCGAGGGTTCGCGCAACCAGCGCAGCAGCAGATCGAGTGATTCCGGGTACGCCTTCTCGTAGGCCTCCAGGCCCGAGCCGAACACCTCCAGGTCGACCCACGGCCCGCCGCGCCCGACGCCCAGCGAGAAGCGCCCGCCGCTCGTCACATGCAGCAGCGCGGCCTGCTCGCCGAGGGCGACCGGGTGAACGGTGGGCAGTACGCTGACCGCCGTACCGACCCGGAGGCGGTGGGTGCGGCCGAGCAGTAACGCGGCCAGTGTGATGGCCGAGGGACAGGTGCCGTACGGCACGAAGTGGTGCTCGGCCAGCCAGACCGCGTCGAGCCCTGCCTCCTCAGCCACCTCCGCCGAGCGGACCGCGCGGTGCAGCGCCTCCCCCTGGCCCTGGCCCGGGAACTGGGCCGCCAACACGAAACTTCCTACGCGCATTGCCTATTCCTGCTTCCTTGGCTCCGACACGGAGCTCCCCCACCGGGCATAACCGTCTGACACGTGCCGAGGACACGGCTTGACGAAGAGATTTGCGGATTGTCTGGAGAACGGATCAAGAAACGGATCGAGAACCAGATCGGGTGCGGACCGGTAAAGGAACTGGAAGGGATCTGGAAGGGATCTGGAAGAGATCGGCCTGGAGGGGGACTTGCGGTGATTGGTGCCCTACGCGTACCCCTGACCGCGCCGCGTAGGCTGGATATGGCCCGTGCTTCCTGTATAGCCCCGTGAGGTGTTCCGTGTCCCCGCGTCGCAACCGACCCAAGGGCAGTGAGTCGTCCGGCCGGAGCGCCGAGGACGACCGGTCGGGCCGTTACGGCGGCTGGGAGTCGATGGAGAGCTGGCAGGGCGAGCGGTGGAACGTGCGGCACGTGGCCGGGGCCAGTGCGCAGGGCAAGACGTATCGCTGCCCCGGCTGCGACCAGCTGATCCCCTCCGGTGTCCCGCATGTCGTCGCCTGGCCGGAGCACTCGGGCGTCGACGAGCGCCGGCACTGGCACAAGGCGTGCTGGAACGCGAAGGACCGCCGCACCACGCGGGTGCAGCGGTCCAGGAACGCGCCGAAGTTCTGACCGGTCTCAGACGTCCCGCTGCTCCTGAAGGGCGTAGGCGCCGACGAAGGCCGCGGCCGTGATGCCGAGGACGATCCACAGCGGGTCCCAGCCGGAGGGGCCCGTCTCGGTGAGCGACTGGGAGTAGAAGACGCTCAGCTGGTTCGGGATCGAGTACTCGAACAGCGCCTGGCGCAGGTCCTCCAGCGAGGACGAGAACATGAACAGCGCGATCACCAGCGGGGCCAGGACGACGCCGATCATGATCGTGATGGCGCCCGCCGAGTGCCGGACGATCGCCCCGACGATCAGCGAGAGCAGCCCGATCAGCGCGATGTAGAGGGACACGCCGACCGTGCCCTTCAGCCACTCCCCGCCGGTCGGCTCCCGGGCGCCGTCCACCATGCCCACCTGCACGAAGGCCACGAACGAGGTCGCCACCAGCGTCACCACGAACGCCACGGTGAAGAAGACGATCGCCTTCGCCGCCAGCACCCGCCCCCGCGAGGGGCATGCGGTCATCGTCGTGCGGATCATGCCCGTGCCGTACTCCGAGGCGGTCGTCAGCACACCGAGGGTGATGATGCACATGACGCCGAGGAGCAGTCCGAAGAAGCCCAGGGCCAGCGGGTTCTCGTCGCCCAGATCGTCGTTCGAGTTGGCGACCAGCGCGCCGGCCGACAGCCCGATGCCGACGACGAGCAGCACGAACACGCCCAGTGTCCACATCGTGGAGCGCACCGACCGGATCTTCGTCCACTCGGAGGCGAGAGCGTGCCCGAGGTGCGTCCGGACGACCGGGATCGGCGAGGTGTACGTCGGGAACGGCGAACCGGGCGCCGCCTGCCACGCGGGCGCGGCCTGCTGCGTCGGGGGCTGGGGCGTGCTCATCGGGCGTCCTCGGGCTTGGTCGGGGCGGCGGGCGTCGGCTGCGCGGCGGGCGCGGGCTGGGCGTAGGGGTTGGGCTGCCCTGCGCCAGGAGCGCCGTACGGGCCCGGTCCCTGCGGAGCCGGCGGTGCGAACGGCTGCCCGCCCTGCTGGGGCGGCGGCGGGGCGTACCAGCCGGGCTGGCCCTGCCCCGGTACCGGCATCGGCGGCTGCATACCCGGCGGCAGGGGCTGCATGAGCCCCTCCTTCTGGTCGACCGTCGACCGGTAGTCGACGGCGCCCTGCGTCATCCGCATGTACGCCTCCTCCAGCGAGGCCTGGTGCGGCGACAGCTCCCACAGGCGTACGTCCGCCTCGTGCGCGATGTCGCTGAGGCGGGGGAGCGGCAGCCCCATCACCCGCAGCGCGCCGTCCTGCTCGGGCAGCACATGCCCGCCGGCCTCGGTGATCGCGGTGGTCAGCTTCTCGCGCTGCTGCGGCTCGGTGTCGGGGGTGCGGACGCGCGCGAAGTCGGCGGAGTTCGCCGAGATGAAGTCCGTGATGCGCATGTCGGCGAGCAGCTGCCCACGGCCGATGACGATGAGGTGGTCGGCGGTCACCGCCATCTCGCTCATGAGGTGGGACGACACGAAGACCGTACGGCCCTCCGCCGCGAGCGACTTCATCAGGTTGCGCACCCAGAGGATGCCCTCGGGGTCGAGGCCGTTGACCGGCTCGTCGAACAGCAGCACCTGGGGGTCGCCGAGCAGTGCGGCGGCGATGCCGAGCCGCTGGCCCATGCCGAGGGAGAAGCCCTTGGAGCGCCTTTTCGCGACGTCCTGGAGGCCGACCACGCCGAGCACCTCGTCCACCCGGCGGGCCGGGATACCGGACAGCTGGGCCAGGCACAGCAGGTGGTTGCGGGCGTGCCGGCCGCCGTGCACGGCCTTGGCGTCGAGCAGGGCGCCGACCTGGCGGGGGGCGTTGGGCAGCTTGCGGTACGGGTAGCCGCCGATCGTCACCTGACCCGACGTGGGGTTGTCCAGGCCGAGGATCATCCGCATCGTCGTCGACTTGCCCGAGCCGTTGGGCCCGAGGAAGCCGGTGACGGCACCGGGCCGCACCTGGAAGGAAAGGTTGTACACAGCGGTCTTGTCGCCGTAGCGCTTGGTCAGGCCGACTGCCTCGATCATGCTCCGCACCCATCAAAAGGTTCAGGACAGCAGGGCGCACGCCCCCGTAAGGGTTAGGAGGATATCCGGGCGCTGACGGTTCCGTTCAAAACGAAGCAAAATCGTAAGGCTCAGGCGTCCCGCTTCTTCAGCAGTACATATCCACCCACAAGCGCCGCGACGACCCACAGCACCATGATCGCGAGTCCGCCCCAGGGGCCGTACGGCGCGTCGTCGTCGATCGGCGTGACCACCTGCATGATCTTGCTGCCGGCCTGGTCGGGCAGGTACTGGCCGATCTTCTTCGTCGCCGAGACATTGCCGAGGATGTTGGAGATCAGGAAGAAGAACGGCATCAGGATGCCCAGCGACAGCATCGGTGAGCGCAGCATCGCGGCCACGCCCATCGAGAACATAGCGATGAGGGTCATGTAGACCCCGCCGCCGATGACCGCGCGCAGCACGCCCGGGTCGCCGATGGATGCCTTGAGGTCGCCGAGCATCGCCTGGCCCAGGAAGAACGTGACGAAGCTGGTGACGAGGCCCACGGCCAGACAGAGGCCGGTGGCGACCGCGATCTTGCTGAACATGAAGTTGCCGCGCTGCGGCACCGCGGCCAGCGAGGTGCGGATCATGCCGGTGCTGTACTCGTTCGAGACGACGAGCACGCCGAACACGATCATCGCCAGCTGGCCGAGGCTCATCCCCGCGAAGCTGATGAAGGTCGGGTCGAAGGAGAGCTGGTCCTGCCGGTCCATGTTGTCGAAATCGTTCTTCGACAGGGCCGAGATCAGAATGCCGAGGCCGATCGTGACGACGACGGCGAGGGAGAGCGTCCAGACCGTGGACGCGACGGAGCGGATCTTCGTCCACTCGGAGCGGATGACCTGGGTCGTCGCCATGTTCAGGCCCCCCTGTTCCAGCCGTTGCCCCACGGTTCTTCCTGGGGGGCGTCGGAATGTGCGTGGTATTCCACCGACTCGGCGGTCAGCTGCATGAACGCCTCCTCCAGCGAGGCCTGCTGAGGGCTCAGCTCGTGCAGCACGATCTGGTGCTGCGCGGCCAGCTCACCGATCCGCTCGGACTTGCTGCCGTCCACTTCGAGGACTCCGCTGCCGCTCTCCACGACCGTGACCCCGGCCCCGTACAGCACATCGAGCAGCCGCTCGCGCTGCGGGGTGCGGATCCGGACGTACGACCGTGAGTTCCGCGCGATGAAGTCGGCCATGGAGGTGTCGGCGAGCAGCCGGCCCTGGCCGATGACGACGAGGTGGTCGGCGGTGAGCGCCATCTCGCTCATGAGGTGGGACGACACGAAGATCGTACGGCCCTGCGCGGCCAGCGATTTCATGAGGTTGCGGATCCAGTGGATGCCCTCGGGGTCGAGGCCGTTGACGGGCTCGTCGAACATCAGGATCCGCGGGTCGCCGAGCAGGGCGCCCGCGATGCCGAGCCGCTGGCCCATGCCGAGCGAGAAGCCCTTGGCCTTCTTCTTGGCCACGGAGGTGAGCCCGACCGTGTCCAGTACCTCGTGCACCCGGCTCTTGGGGATGCCGTTGCTCTGCGCCAGGCACAGCAGGTGGTTGAAGGCGCTGCGGCCGCCGTGCATGGCCTTGGCGTCGAGGAGCGCGCCGATGTACTTCAGCGGGTCCTTGAGCTGGTCGTAGTGTGTGCCGTCGATCCGCACGTCACCGGCGGTGGGCCGGTCGAGGCCGAGCATCATGCGCATCGTCGTCGACTTGCCCGCGCCGTTCGGCCCGAGGAATCCCGTGACGATCCCCGGTCTGACGGTGAACGTGAGGTTGTTGACCGCGACTTTCTCGCCGTACCGCTTGGTCAGGCCCTCAAGCTCAATCATGCGGCAACGCTAAGACGGGCGTTCGGCAGATGCCACCCGGACAGGCAAACCGAGACCAACGGCTGCGGCAACAATTGTGAAAGCCGTCACCCACAGAAAGGCATGCGCGAAGTCCGAACCGCCGTGCCCCTGCGCCAGGATCGCCGCGAGGACGGCGGTGCCGAAGGAGCCGCCGAGTTGCTGCACGATCCGGATGCCGGTACTGGCGTCCGGGATGCGCACGGGGTCGAGGTCCCGGTAGGCGCCGACCATGGCGGCCATGTTGGCGGCGCTCATCCCCAGGCCGCGCACCACGAGGGCGACGGGCAGCAGCGTGGCGCCGGGGTGCCGGAAGGCGAACGGGAGCGTGCCCGCGGCCGACAGCAGCAGTCCGCCGACGGCGACCGGGCGGGGGCCGAGCCGGTCGGTGAGCGGTCCGGTCACCCGGGCCAGCAGGCTGCCGAGCCCTTGCGGTGCCAGCAGCAGTCCGGCGGCGATCGCGCCCTCGCCGCGCGCCTGCTGGTAGTACAGCGGCAGCAGGAACATCCCGCCGAACAGGCTCAGCCCGCCCAGGAACGTCAGCGCCGACGAGACGGCGAAGGCCCGGTCGCCGAACAGGCGTAGGTCGACGAGGGGTTCGGCGGTCCGCAGGGCGTGGAGGGCGAACGCGCCGACGAGGAGGGCCCCGAGCGGTGTCGCCGTCGCCCGGGTGGGACCGTCCGCGGAGAGGCCGTAGACGAGGGCGGCGAGGCCGGGGGAGAGGAGCAGTAGTCCGGTCAGGTCGAGGCGCTTGCCTGGCCGGCCGGTGTCCCGGGGGACGCCCCGCCACGCCAGGGCGAGGGCGAGCAGGCAGACGGGCAGGTTGACGTAGAAGATCCACCGCCAGCTGAGGTGACCCACGATCAGGCCGCCGAGGACGGGGCCGAGGATCGGCCCGAGCAGCGCGGGCAGCGTGATCACGGCCATCAGCCGGCCGAGGTTCCGCCCGCCCGCGGCTCGCATGACGAGCGTCTGGAGCACGGGCAGCAGCATCCCGCCACCGGCGCCCTGCACCACTCGGAAGACGACCAGTGACCCGATGTCCCAGGCGAGCCCGCACAGCACCGACCCGGCGAGGAAGAGGGTGAGCGAGCCCAGCCAGACGCGCCGGGCGCCGAATCGCTCCACCGCCCATCCGGACACCGGCACGACTACCGCCAGCGCCAGCAGATAGGCCGTACTCACCCACTGCACGGCGGCCGTCGAGGCGTCCAGGTCGTGGCCGAGGGTGTGGAGGGCGATGGACACGATCGTGCTGTCCAGGAGTGGGGCGAGGGCGCCGAGGACGAGGATGCCGGCGAGTTTGAGGACGGCGGGGTCTGGTCGCGTGGTCATGGCACTCCCATTGGAGACGTTGCGTCTCTTACGTCCACGATAGGCTCGCGCCAGTAAGAGACGCAAGGTCTCCTAATGGGAGGTGTGCGGATGCCTGGTGAGACCACGCGGCGCCGGGGTGCCGCTCTGGAGGCCGACCTCCTGGACGCGGCCTGGGCGGAACTGGAAGCGGTCGGATATGCCCGGCTGACCATGGAGGGCGTGGCGGCCCGGGCGAAGACCGGCAAGCAGGTCCTGTACCGCCGCTGGGGCAACCGCGCGGAACTCGTCATCGCCGCCCTGCGGCACCGCACCGGGTCGATCGCCGACCGGGTGCCCGACACGGGGACGCTGCGGGAGGACGTACTGGAGGTGCTGCGGGCGGGCGCGCGCCGGCAGCGGCAGATCGGGCCGGACACGGTCCACGGGCTGCTGGCGGAGGCCCGGGACGTGGACCCCGCGTTCTTCGGCATCATGCGGGACGTACTGCGGACCGTCGTGGCACGCGCCGCCGAGCGGGGCGAGATCCCGACGGCCGACCTCCCCCGACGGGTGCTCACACTCCCCGCGGACCTCCTTCGCCACGAAATCCTGCTGAGCCGTCAGCCGCTCACGGACCAGACGCTCGCCGAGATCGTGGACGACGTCTTCTTGCCGCTCGTGGGGTGACAGAGGCGCACCGCCTTGGGCGGGGGTGCGTGGCGGAGGCTCGTGCTCTTGGGTGGGGGTGCGTGGCGGAGGCTCGTGCCTTGGGCAGGGGATCCATGGCGGAGGCCCGCACCCCTTGGGCGGGGGGTGCGTGACGGAGAGCGCGCACCGCCTTGGGCGGGGATGCGTGGCGAAGGCTCGCGCTCTGGGCGGGGATACGTGGCGAAGGCCCCGCACCGCTTGGGCGCGGGGCCGTGACGGAGGTTCGCGCCCTCTCCGCGGGGCGCATGACGAAGGCCCGCGCCCTCTCCGCGGGGCGCATGACGGAGGCCCGCACCCCCTGGCAGGGGATGCGGGCCTCGGTCGTACTGCTACCTCACATGCTTACCGGGTCTGCTGCGCCGGGACTCCGCGGGAGATCGGCTCGTCCTCGGCCGGCGTGCCGGCGGCGGCCACCGCGGCGCCCGTGAGCGTGGCGAGCATCTCGCGCACGTTCGTCAGCTGGGCGTTGATGCTGTCGCGGCGGTTGGTGAGGGCGGCCAGCTCGCGCTCGGATTCCGAACGGATCCGGTCGGCCTTGGCGTTGGCGTCGGCCACGATGTCCTCGGCCTGGCGCTGAGCCGTCTCCACCGTCTGGCGGGCGCGGCGCTCGGCGTCCGTGCGCAGCTTCTCCGCCTCCAGGCGCAGCTGCTCCGCGCGGTGCTCGATCTCCGCGAGGCGCTTCTCCGCCTTGGCCTGACGGGACGCCAGGTCACGCTCGGACTGCTCGCGGCGCTTGGCGAGGTTCGTCTCGAAGTCGGCGGCGGCCTGCGCGGCCTTCGCACGGGTCTCCTCGAAGAGGGCGTCCGCCTCCTCACGCTTGGACTGCGCGTCCTTCTGCGCCTCGGCACGCAGCTGGGCGGAGTCGCTCTTGGCCTTCTCGACGATCCGGACGCCCTCGTCCTCGGCCTTGGACTTGCGCTCCGCAGCGAACGATTCTGCGTCGTTGCGTACCTGCTGGGCCGAGGACTCGGCGAGTTCACGGTGCTGCTCGGCTGCCCGGCGGGCCTCCTCGCGCAGATCCTTGGCCTCTTCTTCGGCGAGACGGAGGATCTTCTCGACACGCGCGCCGAGGCCGGCGTACGACGGCTCTGCGTCGTTCACCTGAGCCTGGGCGTTCTGCGTTTCGAGATGGAGTTCCTCGATGCGCTTTTCCAGAGCGGTGATGCGGGCGAGAGCGCTGTCACGGTCGGAGACGAGCTTGGAGATCCGTTCGTCCACCTGAGCGCGGTCGTACCCACGCCGCACTAGCTCGAAGCCGTAGGGGGAAGTGTCGCTCATGGGGTTCCTGTCGAATGAGACCGGTGAGGTGATAGGGGGAATCCTAGGGGCCGAAGCGGTCTGTCATCGAGCGGATACGTGTTTGATCTGGAGAATGACACCCCTTTTGAGTGGCTAACCGTCAGACGGCTTGCCAAAGACTTGGTCAAAGGCCCCAGAACGCATCGAAACTCGCCGACTCCGCTAGCTCTCAGAGGACTTGCCACCTGATCGGGGGGCGCCGACCGTCGCGCCCGCCTTGACGGCGCCGTCCTTGCCGGCCGTCGGGGCCTCGAAGGACTCCAACGCCTCCAGGACGTCCTGGACACGGGAGATCTCGGCGTTGATGTCCTCGCGGCGCCGCACCAGGGTCTCCAGCTCGCGCTTGCCCTCCTCGACAGTGCGCTTCGCCTCGCGGATCGCCTCGGCCTTGAGCTCCTCGGCCTCCCGGACCAGAGTGGACTTCTTCTGCTCGGCCTCCTTGAGGAGCCCCTCGGCCTTCTTGACGGCGGCGATACGGACCTTGCCCGCCTCGGAGTTGGCCTCCGAGACCAGCTCCTTGGCCTTCGCCTGCGCCTTGGCGAGCTGCTCCTCCGCGGCCTTGATGAGCGCGTCGCAGCGGTCGCCCGCCGACTTCATCGTCTCGGCCGACTCACGGCGGGCCCGCTCGTGCAGTTCCTCGATCTCGGCCGTGATGCGGTCGCGCAGCTCCTCGGCGCGCTCCCTGATCGAGGTGGCGTCCCGGCGGGCGCCGACGAGCAACTCGTCCGCGTCCGTACGGGCCTTCTCCACCCGTCCGTTGCCCTCGACCGTCGCCTCGGACACCAGCCGGTCGGCCTCGGTGCGGGCCACGCCGACCATCGTGTCGGCCTGCGCCTCGGCCTCGGCCGTCGTCTTGTGCGCCTGCTGCTGCGCCTCGGCGAGCAGCTTGTCCGCCTCGGCGGTGGTCTCCGTGATGAGCGTGTCGACCTGCTCGGCCGCCTCGGAACGCCGCTTGTTGGATTCCTTGCGGGCCTCGTCGAGGGCGCGCTCGGCCTCCTCGCGCGCGGACGACACCAGCCGCTCGGCCTCCGCCTCGGCCGCCGCCTTGACCCGTGCCGCCTCGCTGCGGACCCGCTCCGCGTGCTGCTGAGCCGAGCCGACCGTCTCGGCGGCCTCCGCGCGCAGCCGCTCCGCGTCGCTGGTCGCGTCCGACATCCGCTGCTCGGCCTGGGCGACCGACTCGGACCGAACCCGCTCGGCCTCCGCGGCCGTGTCCGTGGCCAACCGCTCTGCCTCGGACCGCGCTTCGGTGATGAGGGTGTCCGCCTGCGTGGCCGCGTCCGACCGGATCCGGTTGGCGTCGTCCCGGGCGTCCGCCCGGCTGCGTGCGGCGTCCTGCTCTGCCTGCGCGGTGAGGCCCGACGCCTCCGCGCGCACCCGCTGGGCATGCTCGGACGCGTCCGAACGCAGCCGCTCCGACTCGGCGATCGCCTCCGAAACGGTGCGCTCCGCAAGGGACTTGGCCGCCTCGGTCTCCTCGGCCGCCTCGCGCCGGATACGGCCCGAGTCCTCGCTGGCCCGCTCCCGCTCGGCGTAGGCGTCCGCGCGAACCCGGTCGGCCTCCTCCTGCGCCTCGCGCCGGGTACGGTCCGCCGCGTGCTCGGCGGCGGAGCGCAGCCCGGTGATCTCCTCCTGGGCCTGCTCGTGCAGTCCGACGACCGAGTCCCGTACCTGCTGGGCGTGTTGCTCGGCCGCCGACACCATCTCGGTGGCACGCCGGTCGGCCTCCTCGACCAGCCTGACCGCCTCGGCCTGCGCCTCCTCCACGCGGTTGCGCGCCGAGGCCAGCAGCTCCTCGCTCTGCTCGCGGGCCCGCTCACGCTCCTGGTCCGCCTCCTGGCGCGCGGAACCGAGGAGTTCCTCGGCCTCACGGCGGCGCCGGACGGCCTCTTCCTGGGCGGCGGCCAGCGTCTCCGTGGCCTCCGTGCCGAGCCGCTCGGCGGCGGCCTGCGCCTCCGCCCGTACCCGGTCGGCCGTCTCCTGGGCCTCCGACTTCAGCCGCTCGGCCTCCGCCGCGGCCTCGGACCGCAGGCGTACGGCGATGGCCTCGCCCTCCGCACGGGAGGCGGACGCGTCCGACGCGGCCTCGTTGCGCAGCCGTTCGGCCTCCGCCTCGGCCTGTGCCTGGAGCGTGCGGATCCGCTCGGCGGACTCGGCGCGCAGCCGCTCGGTCTCCTCGGCGGCCTCGCGGCGGATCCGCGCGGCCTCCTCGCGGGCGTCGGTCAGCGCCTGCTCGGCCGCGGCGAGCCGCTCCTCGGCCTCCGTGTGCAGCCGGGTCAGCCCCTCGGCGGCCTCCTCGCGGCGGGCCTCTATGGCGCGCTCGGTCTCCTCGTGCAGTTCGCGCGCGGCCCGCTCGGCGTCGGCCTTGATGCCCTCGGACTGCTCGACGACCTCCTCACGGTGCCGCTCGGCCTCCTGACGGGTGCGCTGAAGAGTCTCCTCGGCCTGGCGGCGCAATGTCGTCGCCCGCTCGATGGCCTCCGTACGGACCTTCTCGCTGTCCCCCTGGGCGGTCTGGCGCAGCTCGTCCGCGTCGGCCCTGGCCTTGGCGAGCAGCTCCTCGGCGGTCTTGGCCGCCTCCTCGATCTGCTGGACGGCCTCCTTGCGGGCCTCCGCGCGGATCTTCTCGCCCTCGGCGACCGCGTCGCCGCGCAGCTGCTCGGCCTCGCCCCGCAGCCGGCGGGCCTCCTCCTGGAGCTCGACCGTCTTGGCGCGGTACTCCTTGGTGTCGTCCTTCGCCGCGCCCTTGAGCCCCTCGGCGATGTCGTGTGCCTGGGCGCGCAGCCGGTCCGCCTCGGTCTCCGCCTCGGAGCGGATCCGCTCGGCCTCCTCGGTGGCGGCCTTGGTGGTGTTCTTGGCCTCCTCGGACGCCTTGTTGAGGACGTCCTCGGCGGTCCGGGCCGCTTTGGCGAGCTGGGAGGCGGTCTCCTCGGCGGTGAGGCTGCGGGCGTTCTCCTCGGCCTCCGCGACGATCTTCTCGGCCTTGGCGCGGGCCTCCTCGACGACCTGCTCGGCGTCCGACTTGGTGGTCTCGGCCTCCTTGGTGGCCTCGCTGACCAGCCGGGCGACCTGCTCCTTCGCCGTACGCGTGCGCTGCTCGTTGGCCGCCTCGGCGCTGGAGAGGGCCTTGGCGGCGGCCTCCTTGGCCTCGGTGAGCACCTTCTCGGCCTCGGACTGCGCCGTCCGCAGCGCCTCCCCGGCCTCCGTCATGCGCTGCTCGGCGGCCCGGCTCAGCTCGGTCGCCTCGCGGCGGGCGCTGTCGGACTCGGTCGCCGTGGAGGTGCGCAGCTGCTCGGCGTGGTCGGTGGCCTCCTGGGCCTGGGTGGAGGCCGCGTTCAGCAGGCGCTCGGCGTCCGTGCGGGCGCGGCGCAGGAGCTGCTCGGCCTCCGCGCGGGCCGTCTCGGCGTCTTTCAGCAGCCGCTGCCGGGCCTCGGCGGTGACCCGCTCGGCCTCGGTACGGGCCGCCGCCAGAGCCTGCTCGGCCTCCGTACGGGACTCCTCGAGCAGCCGGCGTGCCTGCGACTCGCTGCGGGCGCGCAGCTGCTCGGCCCACGCCACGTTCTCGTTGACGTGCGACTCGACGGTCTGCCGGCGCTCGGCCAGCTCCTGGTCGAGCTGCTGGCGACGGGTGACCGCCTCCTGATGCAGCTCCGCCTGGAGCCGGGCCGCCTGCTCGGCGTGCTCCTGGAGGATCCGCTGGGTCTGCGCCCGGGCCTGGCTCATCTCCCGCTCGGCGTCCAGCCGCAGCTGGTCGGCCTGCATCTGGGCATTACGCAGCAACTGCTCGGCCTGATAGCCGATGTCGCCGCCCTCATAGGCCGGTCGGGACATGAGGGTGCGCCGCGCCTCGTGCAGCTTGGCGCGCAGCACCTCGACCTGGTAGCCGAGGTCCTCGGCGTGCTGAATCGCCTTTTCCCGCTCGGTCTTCAGCCGCTCCATCTCGGCCTCGAACCGAGAGAGGTGGTCGACGTCAGCCGCCGGCTCTCGCTCCTGGCGTTCGTAGCCCCGCACTGCGCGGTCCCATCCGTCCCCTGGTCGCAAGTCTCTCCAAACGAGCACCGTCCATCCGCCGAACGGGGCCCCCGGGGAATGGTGTCAGATCAACGACGGAGCATGGGCTTCCGCCCCGACGCTCGCCCCCCGAAACCCGGACCCCGGCGGTCCCTCCGTCAAAGGTGGTGTCGTCCGCCCGAAGGGCGGGCCTCGCGGCGTCTGGTGCGTACGATCGCAAGGCGCCGAAAGGGCCTCGTAGCGGAGCTACTAGGGCCTTTCGGCAACGCGGCGAGCGTGCGTGCCAGGCGTCGCGAGGCAGGCACCACCTTTGACGGAGGGGCCAGGCCGCCCCCCTTGAGGCGCGACCGCCCCCAACCCTACCGGCCCATATGTACGAGGGTCAGTGCTCAGGTGACTCAACAGGCGCCGAAGTGACCAGTTCTGTCAGGACACCATGGCAATCCTTTGGATGCAGGAAGGTGATCCGTGACCCCATGGAGCCGCGTCGGGGCTCCTCGTACAGGACGCGTACGCCCTTGTCCTTGATGTCCGCGGCATCGGTGTCGACATCCGCCGTACCGAAGGCGATGTGGTGGACGCCCTCACCGTTCTTGGCGAGCCACTTCGCCACGGTGGAGTCCTCACGGACGGGCTCCAGGAGCTGGAGGTAGGAAGCCCCGCCGTCGGACGTATCGTTGATCTTGAGCATGGCCTCACGCACGCCCTGCTCCTCGTTGACCTCGGTGTGGAACACCTCGAAGCCGTACGTGGCCCGATAGAACTCGACGGTCTTGTCGAGGTCGAAACAGGCGATCCCGATGTGGTCGATTCTCGTCAGCATGTACGTAGTGGAGCGCTCCCCATGCGGTTGCGCAACGTGCGGGCGATCACACCGACAGCCGGATGACGGGGTGGACTACCGCTCAGTACATTCGAAGTAAACCCTCGTTCACTCCTCAGCTGTGCAGCTGAAAGGGGATCGCACCTCATGTCTGGAACGAACACCACGACATCCGTCATCGTCGCGGGTGCCCGAACTCCGATGGGCCGGTTGCTCGGCTCCCTCAAGTCGTTCTCCGGCGCCGATCTGGGCGGCGTCGCGATCAAGGCCGCCCTCGACCGTGCGGGAATCGGTGGCGACCAGGTGCAGTACGTGATCATGGGCCAGGTGCTCCAGGCCGGGACAGGGCAGATCCCGGCACGCCAGGCCGCGGTCAAGGCGGGCATCCCGATGTCCGTCCCGGCGCTGACGGTCAACAAGGTCTGTCTGTCGGGCCTCGACGCCATCGCGCTGGCCGACCAGCTGATCCGGGCCGGTGAGTTCGATGTGATCGTCGCGGGCGGCCAGGAGTCCATGACCAACGCGCCCCACCTGCTGCCGAAGTCCCGCGAGGGCTTCAAGTACGGCGCCATCGAGATGCTCGACGCCATGGCCTACGACGGCCTGACCGACGCCTTCGAGAACATTGCCATGGGCGAGTCGACCGAGAAGCACAACACGAAGCTGGGCATCGCGCGCCCCGAGCAGGACGAGATCGCCGCCCTGTCCCACCAGCGCGCCGCGGCCGCCCAGAAGAACGGCATCTTCGAGGCCGAGATCACCCCGGTGGAGATTCCGCAGCGCAAGGGCGAGCCCGTCGTCTTCAGCAAGGACGAGGGCATCCGCGCGGAGACGACGGCCGAGTCCCTGGGCAAGCTGCGTCCGGCGTTCACCAAGGACGGCACGATCACCGCCGGTTCCGCCTCGCAGATCTCCGACGGTGCGGCGGCCGTGGTCGTGATGAGCAAGGCGAAGGCGCAGGAGCTCGGCCTGGAGTGGATCGCCGAGATCGGCGCCCACGGCAATGTGGCCGGTCCCGACAACTCGCTCCAGTCCCAGCCGTCGAACGCGATCCTGCACGCCCTCAAGAAGGAGGGCCTGGACGTCTCCGACCTCGACCTCATCGAGATCAACGAGGCGTTCGCGGCGGTTGCCGTCCAGTCAATGAAGGACCTCGGAGTGTCCACCGAAACGGTGAACGTCAATGGGGGTGCGATTGCCCTCGGTCACCCGATCGGCATGTCGGGCGCCCGCCTCGTCCTCCACCTGGCGCTGGAGCTGAAGCGCCGGGGCGGCGGCGTCGGCGCGGCCGCGCTGTGCGGTGGCGGCGGCCAGGGTGACGCGCTCATCGTGCGGGTACCCAAGGGCTGAGCAGTCTGTTTGTACGTCGGTGAGCTGAACGGAGCTGTGATGCAGGACGTCTCCACGCTGGTGGCCCAGGCCAGGGAGGGCAGGCCGCGTGCCGTGGCCCGGCTGATCTCCCTGGTGGAGGGGGCGTCCCCGCAGCTCCGCGAGGTCATGACGGCGCTGGCCCCGCTGACGGGCAACGCGTACGTCGTCGGCCTCACCGGCTCGCCCGGTGTCGGCAAGTCGACATCGACGTCGGCGCTGGTCACGGCGTACCGCAAGCAGGGCAGGCGGGTCGGCGTCCTGGCCGTCGACCCGTCCTCGCCCTTCTCCGGCGGCGCCCTGCTCGGCGACCGCGTGCGCATGTCGGAGCACGCGTCCGACCCCGGCGTCTACATCCGCTCGATGGCGACGCGCGGCCACCTGGGCGGCCTCGCCTGGTCCGCGCCACAGGCGATCCGCGTGCTGGACGCGGCGGGCTGCGAGGTGATCCTGGTCGAGACGGTCGGGGTCGGCCAGTCGGAGGTCGAGATCGCGTCCCAGGCGGACACTTCGGTGGTCCTCCTGGCCCCCGGCATGGGCGACGGCATCCAGGCGGCCAAGGCCGGAATCCTGGAGATCGGCGATGTGTATGTCGTCAACAAGGCCGACCGCGACGGCGCCGACGCGACCGCCCGCGAGCTGAACCACATGCTGGGCCTCGGCGAATCCCGCGGCCCCGGCGACTGGCGCCCCCCGATCGTCAAGACGGTCGCCGCCCGCGCCGAGGGCATCGACGAGGTCGTCGAAGCCCTGGAGAAGCACCGCGCCTGGATGGAGGAGCGGGGCGTCCTGGCCGAGCGCCGACTGGCCCGCGCCTCCCGCGAGGTCGAGACGATCGCTGTCACCGCCCTGCGCGAGCGGATCGGGGATCTGCACGGGGACCGCCGGCTGAGCGCGCTGGCGGAGCGGATCGTGTCGGGGGAGCTGGACCCGTACCGGGCGGCGGACGAGCTGGTGGCGGGGATTACGGAGGGATGACGAGCGCTCCGCGGGAAGTTCCGCGATGGGCCGTCGATCGTCTGCGGGCCCGTCGTGGCTGGTCGCGCCCACGCGGCGGAGCCGCATTTCGATACAGCCCCGCGCCCCTATAGGGGCGCCACGGCGCCCCTATAGGTCGCGCTGATCGTCAGTCGTCGTCCCCGTCGTCGTCGGCGCCGCGGTCGTCGTGGCTGTCGTCGTCCGTGTCCGCCGTGACCTTGCCGGTGTTCAGGTCGACCCGATAGTCGCGGTCGTCCTTGCCGGAGGGGTGCGTCTCGACTTCCCAGGCCTTCGAACGGCCGTCGTCGTCGAGGTCGATGTCCGTCACCGTCCCCTTGGAGGCGGTGGCCGCGGCGGCCTCCGCGGCGGTCACGGAGGTGCCCTTCAGGGCGGCGCGTACCTCGGCGATGTCGTCGTCATCGTCCTCGCGCCCGGTGTGGGAGCCGAGGACCTTACCGGAAGCCGGGTCGATCCGGACCTTGTGCCAGGTGTCGTCGCCGGCGAGGACACGGACCTTCCACTGCGCCGGGCCGTCGTCGTCACCGTCGTCGTCCAGTTCGGCGGAGACAGCGGTGCCCGGGGCTTCCTTCAGGGCGGTGGCGATGGCGTCGGCGGCGGTCACGGTGCCGGACGCCACCCGCGCCGAGTCGTCGTCCCCCGTCACCCGCACGTCCGTCTTCCGCGCCGCCGCCCCGTCGTCGTCCCCCGCGGCCGCGAGCGCCGTGGCCGTACCGCCCCCGATCAGTGCGGCGGCCGTGACAGCGGCGATCACGATGTTGCGCTTCATGCGGATTCCTCCCGAGTCGTTTGCGTTTCGACGTGAATCAATGTCGCCGACGGACGCTGAGAGGAACCTGAAGCCGCCTGAAGAGATCTTCAGCTCGGCTTTGTCACGCTGTACCCATGCGCCTGTTGATCGTGGAGGACGAAAAGCGGCTGGCCCTGTCGCTCGCCAAGGGCCTGACGGCCGAGGGCTACGCCGTCGACGTCGTGCACGACGGCCGCGAAGGCCTGCACCAGGCGACCGAGGGGACGTACGACCTGGTGATCCTCGACATCATGCTCCCCGGCCTCAACGGCTACCGCGTCTGCGCCGCCCTGCGCGCCGCCGGCCACGACGTGCCGATCCTGATGCTCACCGCCAAGGACGGCGAGTACGACGAGGCGGAGGGCCTCGACACGGGCGCGGACGACTACCTCACCAAGCCGTTCTCGTACGTCGTCCTGGTCGCCCGCATCAAGGCCCTGCTGCGGCGGCGGCAGGGCGCCGGGGCCTCGCCCGTGCACGTCCACGGCGATCTGAAGGTCGACACCGCGGCCCGCCGCGTCTTCCTGGACGAGGACGAAGTCACCCTGACCGCCAAGGAGTTCGCCGTCCTGGAGCAGCTGGTGGTGCGGGCCGGCGCGGTGGTGTCCAAGGCCGAGATCCTGGAGCACGTCTGGGACTTCGCGTACGAGGGCGATCCGAACATCGTCGAGGTGTACGTCTCCACCCTGCGGCGCAAGCTGCGCGCCGGGCTCATCCGGACGGTGCGCGGCGCCGGCTACCGGCTGGAGACGGCGTGAGAGGGCGGCTCTTCGGCTCCGTACGCTCCCGGGCGACCCTCGGCGCCACCCTCGTCGTCGCCGTGGCGCTGCTCGCCGCCGGGACCGCCGTACTGCTGTCCCTGCGGTCCAACCTCCACGGCCAGGCGGGCACGCAGGCCGAGCGGACCGCGCGGGAGGTCGCCGCCGACCTCGCGACCGGGAAGACGTACGAGCAGCTGTCCCTGGACGACGACGCACGGCCGGTCCAGGTCGTCGACGAGGACGGCAGGCTGGTCGCGGCCAGCGAGGACCTGGAGCGGATCAGCGGGACGGACACGGACGCGGTACGGCCGCAGGCCACGGGGGGCAGCCCGGCGGAGGGCGAGGACGACGATGACGACGACTCCGACGACCAGTCCCTGGAACCCGGTGAGATCGGCCGGCACACCAACTTCCATGACGGTTCCGCGACCATCGAGGGGGAGACGGACGACTACCGGTTCGCCGAGGTCCATGTGGAGGTCCCCGGCAGGGGCGGACTCACCGTGTACGCGGGCGCCCCGCTCTCGGCCGAGCAGAGCGCCGTCAACACCGCGCTGACCGTCATGCTGATCGGCTTCCCGCTGCTGCTCGGAGTCGTCGCGGGCGTCACCTGGCTGGTCACTCGGCGCGCGCTGCACCCGGTCGAGGGCATCCGCAGCGAGATGGCCGCCATCACCGCCTCCGAGGACCTCACCCGGCGCGTCCCCGAGCCGGACACGCACGACGAGGTGGCCCGGCTCGCCCGGACCACCAACGAGACGCTGGCCGCCCTGGAGACCTCCGTGGAGCGCCAGCGGCGGTTCGTCGCCGACGCCTCGCACGAGCTGCGCAGTCCGATCGCGTCGCTGCGCACCCAGCTCGAAGTGGCCGCCGCGCATCCGGAGTTGCTGGACCTCGACGGGGCGGTCGCCGACACCGTGCGCCTCCAGCACCTGGCCGCCGATCTGCTGCTCCTGGCCCGGCTGGACGCGGGGGAGGGGCCGACCGGCACGCGCGTGGACCTGGCCGCGCTGGCCAGGGAGGAGGCCGAGGGCCGGGCGGGCGTGACGGTCGAGGCCTTCGACGCACTCGAAGTGACCGGATCCCGCGGACAGTTGGGGCGCGTGCTGGCCAATCTGCTGGACAACGCCCGGCGCCATGCGCGATCGGCGGTCACCGTGGCCGTACGGCGGGACGGGGACCGGGCGGTGGTCGAGGTCGCCGACGACGGCGACGGGGTGCCCGAGGCCGACCGGGGGCGGATCTTCGAGCGGTTCGTACGGCTGGACGCCGCCCGCAGCCGTGACGACGGCGGTGCGGGACTGGGCCTCGCCATCGCCAGGGACGTCGCCGTGCGGCACGGGGGCACGCTCACGGTGCGGGACGCGCCGACAGGCGGAGCCCTGTTCGAACTCCGCCTGCCGCTTGCCTGATCAGGACGTCAGGGGCGCCCGCGCTGCCCGCGCAGATGCTCCGCGATCGGCTTCAGGCCCTTGTCGAGCTCCGTCAGCGCCTCGGGGGACAGCAGATCGATGAAGTGCCTCCGCACAGACGCCACATGATGGGGCGCGACCTTCTTCATCGTCTCCATGCCGTGCTCGGTCAGCACGGCGAACAGTCCACGGCGGTCGGACTCGCAGTTCTCGCGCCGCACCAGGTCCGCGTTCTCCATGCGGGTGATCTGGTGCGAGAGGCGGCTCTTGGACTGGAGGGTGGCGGCCGCGAGGTCGCTCATCCGCATCCGTACGTCATCCGACTCGGAGAGATTCACCAGGATCTCGTAGTCGTTCATCGTCAGGCCGAACGGCTGAAGGTCCTTTTCGAGCTGGTACGTCAACAGCCTATTGACCTCCAGGTGGGTGCGCCAGGCGCACTGCTCCGCATCGGTCAGCCAGCGCGTGGCCGTCTCGGTCTCCATGAATGAAGTCTACCTAAAAGGTTGAAAGGCGAACTAATGAGGGTGGTGTGACTGTGCGCACGCGTTCGATGTCACACTCCGCAGACTACCGCTCACAGCCCGAAGCGACGCTGGAGGTCCCCCAGCTGTCCGGGAAGACGCGGTGCGCCCGTTTGCTGTGGGGTGCCTGCGTGACCCCCCTGGCCACCGGGTACCCCCGCCTGGTGCGGGACCGCCCCCGTGGCCTGCTCCGCCATGAGGGCTTCGGTGGACTGGAGCAGGACCGTACCGGCTCCCACGAACTCGAACTGATGCTCCTCCCCGGAGGCCCCGCCGAGGCCCGTCATCGCACGTAGACCGCCCATCAGGCCCGTCATGTAGCCGTGGTCGTAGTGATGGCACGGCGACGGGCAGTCGGCCCAGCCGACGAGCGCCTGCGGGTCCACCCGGATCGGCGGTTCCATGAACACCACCGGACCGTTAGATGCGGCTACGAACTTGCCGGTTCCGATCAGCGTCAGAAATCCCGGAACGATCGACTGCTTGAGCGCGAGACTTGGCTGAAAAGCGAGCAGGTTGCCCGAGCGAATGGTCAGATTGCCGTTCTCGAGGTCGTACGAATTCACGTCGAAGGCCCGGTCGGCGAGGAGCATCTTGCCGGAGCCCTCCGCCACGACCCAGTCGCTCGCGTGCAGAGGCGAATGAAAGGACGTACGGACAAGTCGGTCCAAACGTCCGTGCCCGATGCCGTTGAAGTCGATCGAGCCGTAGTAGGCGATCATCTTCCCCTTCTGGAGGAACCACTGAGAGCCCTTGAGCTCCACGCAGAAGGTGTAGTTGTTGACACTGTCGTCGACGGGCAGGGTCATCGGGTCGTGGACGACGACGCCCGGAGTTCCGTAGGTCACAGCTTCTCCTCCGAGGCCTGGACGTACACCGCACCACTGCCGCTGAGCTCCAGCTGGAACGCCTCGCCCGACCCGCGGCCCACCATGTCCCGCCAGCCCAGCGCGGTCGACAGCTTGTTCCGCACATCGCCGTGATGTGCCACATACGCCTGCGGGTCGACATGGACGGGCCGCTGCGGGGTGATCGGTATCTCGAAGACACCGCCGTGCGCCATCACCGCGACCGCGCCCTGCCCCTTGAGGGTCGTCGTGAACAGCCCCTGCCCCGACACCTGGCCCCGCACCATGCCCATGACGCCGCCCTGGGATCCCAGGAACATCGTCCCCTGCTGGAGCGTGCCTTCGAAGGCGAGCAGCCGGTCCGCCTCCACGCACAGCGTGTCGCCGGCGAGGTTGATCACTTGGACATGGTGGCCGCCGTGCCCGAACAACACAGTGCCGCTGCCCTCGACCGACATCAGCGGGGTGTCCTCATTGGCGACCCGGCGCCCGATCATCGACATGATCCCGCCCGAGCCACCCGCCATATTGGGCGTGAAGGACACCTCACCCTTGTACGCGAGCATGGCCCCGCGCTGACTGAACAGCCGCTGCCCCGGCATCACAGTCGCCTCGACCATCTTCGAGTTGATCTCACGAAAGCCCATGTCACACATCCCCCGCGACGGTGTTCCGCTCGCTGGGCTGCACATACACGAGCCCATCCCCCTCGAACCGGATCTGGAAGGCCTCGCCGCCGCCCTCGCCCATGAACGTGCGGAACGTCACACCGGACTGGAAGGACTGCCGCAGATTCCCCTGATGCGCAACGTAGGCACCCGGATCAACACTCAACGGAAACTGCGGACTCACCCGCAGCACCACCGCAGGACCATCGGACATGATCGCCGCCTGCCCGTGCCCTTCCACAGTCGTGGTGAACAGCCCATTGCCCTGCGAGGCGCCGCGCATTCCAGTGAAAGACGTGCCCGTGCGCAGCCCGCCGTCGGTCGCCAGCAGGTTGCTCGACTCCACGTACAGCTTGTCCCCCTGGAGACTCACGAGGTTGATCTCGGACGCGCGGTCCGCGAACCAACAAGTCCCCTGCCCCCTCACCTCCATCACCGTCATCTGCTCGCCGGTGATCCGCCGCGTCACCATCCCGCGGACGCCCTCACCGCCGCCGCTCAGCTTCTTGAAGGCCATCTGCCCGTCGTACGCGACCATCGAGCCGTTCTTCGCCTTCACGGCGTCCCCGGTCATGTCGACGGCGAGCACCTTGCTGCCTTGAAGTCGGAACATCGCCACGATGCGAAAATAGCCGGACGCGCTGCCCGCCAACAGGCCCCACAGGTGGAGACCGACCCTGATCGCACCCCTAGGGGCGAGAGGCCCGCACCCCCACCCAGACACCCACGCAACTGTTTGCCACAATGGGCGCACGTTTGTGCCCGTGTTCACAAGCAGCCGAGCCTCTCCCACCGAAGGTGACCCGTGGACCTCAAGACCGCCGCCGCCCTCCGCCGCCTCCGCCTCGTCTCGGCCCCCGAGGCCGTCTCGTTCCTGCTCCTGCTGGTCTGCTCGGTGCTGAAGCGGACCACGGACTTCAACGCGGTGCCCGTGATGGGCATGATCCACGGCGTCCTCTTCATCCTGTACGTGATCTTCTGGGCGGACGCCTGGAACCGAGTGAAGTGGCCCCTGAAGACCGCCGCCCTGTACTTCGTCCTCTCCGTCCTGCCCACCGGCGGCTTCTTCGCCGACCGCAAGCTCAAGCACGAGGCCGAGAACGCGGTGATCGCCTCCCGCGCCCGCAAGGAAGGGATCGTGAACGCGTGATCGTCGCCTTCTCCGTGACGCCGCTGGGTGTCGGCGAGGACGTAGGGGAGTACGTCGCCGACGCCGTCCGCGTCGTCCGCGAATCCGGCCTGCCCAACCGCACGGACGCGATGTTCACCTCCGTCGAGGGCGAGTGGGACGAGGTCATGGACGTCGTCAAACGGGCCGTGGCCGCGGTCGAGGCGCGCGCCCCGCGCGTCTCCCTGGTCCTCAAGGCGGACATCCGCCCGGGCGTGACGGACGGCCTCACCTCCAAGGTGGACACAGTGGAGCGACACCTGGCCGACTAGGCCGCACACACGACACCCGGCGAACCCCGGCCCTCATGGGCCGGGGTTTCCTCGTCCCACCCTTGTGACCGCGACGGCCCGCAGTCGCCCACGGCGAGAAGGGGACGGGGCGGGGGGTGTCCGCCCGCAGCGGTTGTCGCGTCAACACGGGCACCTCTCTGAGAGACCGAGTCGCGACGTTCCGAGGACGGACACCCCCCGCCCCGGCCCCCCCCCCCCCCCACCCCCACCCCACCCCCCCACCCCCCCCCCGCCCCCCCCGCCCCCCCCGCCCCCCCCCCCCCCCCCCCCCCCCCCCCCCCCCCCCCCCCCCCCCCCCCCCCCCCCCCCCCCCCCCCCCCCCCCCCCCCCCCCCCCCCCCCCCCCCCCCCCCCCCCCCCCCCCCCCCGCCCCCCCCGCCCCCCCCCCCCCCGCCCCCCCCCCCCCCCCCCCCCCCCCCCCCCCCCCCCCCCCCCC
>NZ_JAFFSX010000004.1 GCF_017948485.1 Streptomyces sp. GESEQ-35
GTCCCCCGGCGGGGGGCTCTGGCACAAGGCCATGCACGGGGAGGCCAGCCCCCCCCCCCCCCCCCCCCCCCCCCCCCCCCCCCGCCCGGGCGCCCCGGCGCCCCCCCCCCCCCCCCCCCCCGGCCCCCCCCCCGCCCCTTCCCCCCCTCCCGCTTCCAGGAGCACACGCCGTGACCACGCTCGCCCCGCCCTCCGCCGACCCGTCGGCGCCCCCGGCCGGTCCTCCTGACCCGCCGCCGCCCACCGAAGAGCCGAAGCAGGAAACCCCCCGCCCCCCCGCCCGCCCCGGGCTGGCACTCGCCGGGGCTGCCATGTGCGTCCTGGCCGCCGTGCTCCTCGGCTTCGCCGCGAACCTCACCGTCGTCGGCCACCTCCAGCACGCCCGCGACCAGCAGACGGCGTACGACGAGCTGCGCCGCCAACTCGCTCTGGGGACCGCCCCCGTGGGCCAGCGCGACTTCGAGGGCGCCCTCCTGAAGCACGGTGCACCCGTGGCGCTGCTCAGCATCCCCGCCCTGGAGATCCAGGAGGTCGTCGCCGAGGGCACGACCTCCACGGTGCTGATGTCGGGCCCGGGTCACCGCCGCGACACCCCGCTGCCCGGCCAGGCCGGCACGGTAGTGATCATGGGCCGGCAGTGGGCGTACGGCAGCCCCTTCAACCACATCCACAACCTGCCCGTCGGCACCCGCTTCGAACTCACCACCGGCCAGGGCAAGTCGGTCTACGAGGTCACCGGTATCCGCAACGCGGGCGACGAACTGCCCGTCGTCCCCGGCGCGGGACAGGGACGGCTCACCCTCATCACCTCGACCGGTGCGCCGTACACCCCGAGCGGCGTGGTGCGCGTCGACGCCAAGCTGCTCACGCCCGTGCAGCCCAACCCGCCGCGTGACCTCCGGTCGGGCTGGATCGCCTCGTCCGAACAGGCCCTCGGCACGGACGGGAACGCCTGGCTCGCCGTCTTCCTGTGGACCCAGGGCCTGCTGCTGGCGTCCTTGATCGCGGTGTTCGCGTACCGCATGTGGGGCCGCTGGCAGACCTGGATCTGCGCGGGCCCCCTGCTCGCCGCGCTCGGTCTCGCCGACTCCCAGGCCATCGCCGCCCTCCTGCCGAACCTGCTCTGAACCGCCAGACCCGCCGGACTCCGCACGGAAGTTGACACCAAGACCATGGCAACCACCGAGAACCCCGACATCAGCGACCTCACCGACACCATCGTCCAGCCACGCATCGCGGCCACGCAGACCATCGGCGTCGGCGGCCCTGCCACCCTCCGGGCAGACGCCGTCTCCGCCTGGTTCGGCGACCACAAGGTCCTCGACCGGGTCTCACTGACCATGCCCGCCCGCGAGGTCACCGCGCTCATCGGCCCGTCCGGCTGCGGCAAGTCGACGTTCCTGCGCATCCTCAACCGTATGCACGAGCTGATCGGCTCGGCCTCGCTCGCCGGGCGGGTGCTGCTGGACGAGGAGGACATCTACGACCGCGGCCGGCGCATCACGCACGCCCGCCGGCAGATCGGGATGGTCTTCCAGAAGCCGAACCCCTTCCCGGCGATGTCGATCTACGACAACGTCCTCGCCGGCCTGAAGCTCAACGCCATCAAGTCGACCCGCGACGGCAGGGACGACCTGGTCGAGGAGTGCCTCACCAAGGCGGGTCTGTGGAAGGAGGTCAAGGAGCGGCTGCGGCAGCCCGGCGGCGCGCTCTCCGGAGGTCAGCAGCAACGCCTGTGCATCGCACGGTCGTTGGCGGTACGCCCCCGCGTGCTGCTGATGGACGAGCCCTGCTCCGCCCTCGACCCGACGTCCACCCGCCGGATCGAGGAGACCATCCACGACCTCAAGGAGGAGGTCACGATCGTCATCGTCACGCACAACATGCAGCAGGCCGCCCGCGTCTCCGACAACTGCGCCTTCTTCCTCGCCTCGCACAGCACCCCGGGCGTGATCGTCGAGCACGGTGAGACCGACGCGATGTTCAACTCACCGCAGGACGACCGCACTTCGGACTATGTGAACGGACGGTTCGGATGAGGGGGCGCGCCGCCAGGGCCGTCGGCGCGCTCACGGCCGTACTGCTGCTCGCCGGATGCGGGGCGGGGGCACAGGTCACACGGGAGGCCAGGGCCGGGGCGGCGCCACCGTCCGCGGGCCCGGCGACGGAGACACCGCCGACGAGCCCGCCCCCGTCCGCGCCCGCTCCCTCACCGACCCCCGAGCGCACCCAGCAGCGCCCCGGCGACAGCGGCCGTCCGACACCTTCGGCCTCCGCCGGCCGCTCCGTGCGCGGCCCGGACCTGTCCCGCCGTACTCCGTCGGCCACCGCCCGTCGTACGGCCTCCGCCCCAGCGGCCCCCAAGGCCACCCCCAAAGCCGCTCCCGAAGGCCGCCCCACCCGGACCACCATCCGGATCGGGACCTGGTCCTCGCGGGTCGTCCCGGGCGGTCAGGACGAGGTGGACGCGTGCCGGGACGCGGTGCAGTGGGCGGGGCCCACGCTGGGCACGGAGAACGGTTACGAGATGAGCACGAGCGTGATCGTCGGCCATGACTTCTGTGGCTTCGACCGGTTCGCCACCCTGCCCGTCGGCACCCGCGTCACGATCGCCTCCCCGCGCGGCACCTGGGCCTACCAGGTGTACGCGAACTACATCACGCCGGGCCGCGGCGCCCCCGCCGCCGGGCTCTACTGGGGCGATCTCACCCTCCAGTCGTGCGTGGGACCCGACACGGGGTTCAGCTACCTCATGCGCATCTGAACCTCGTGTCCGGCCCGTGCGTGCGGCATCCGGTGTTCCGCCTGAGTGTGTGTACAGGGGGCGGCGGTACACCTTGGGGGCGGATGCCTCCAAGGGGGGTGAGGAGCACATCCGTACCGCGGTTCGAGCATCGCGCGGCTGTGACGGAGGCGGGCAGCCGGGAAGCATGCGACAGCCCAACTGCCCGTGAACCAGGGCGCGGTGGCTCCGCCCCGGTGGAGGTGCCACGCCGTCGCCCGCGGCGCCCACTCGCCCGGCGTCCCCCTCGCCGTCCGCGAGCCCCACCCCCACCGAGAGCTCCCCGACGGCTTCCCCCGACCCCGTCCCCTCGGACACCACCCCGGCCCCCGAGCCGTCGCCCGAAACGCCGGTCGGCTCACCGTCCCCCACCCCCACGGAGACCCCGGAGCCGGGCGCGACGGACACGACGACCGGGGCCGGCGTCACGCCTTCGGGCTGAGCACTCGTACGGCTCAGATGCCGGCGGCCGCCGAGAGGTCCCGCTTGATGGCGGCCAGCACCTCGGCGGCCTTCGCCCGTGCCTCGGGCAGCCGGTCGTGCGCGGCGACCGGCACGACGACCTCCAGGTAGCACTTCAGCTTCGGCTCCGTGCCGCTGGGGCGGACGATGACGCGGGCGCCGTCGAGCGTGTAGCGCAGGCCGTCGGTGGGCGGGAGCCTGTCCGTGCCCTGCGTCAGGTCCTCGGACCCGGTGATGGTCCGGCCCGCCAGCTCGGTCGGCGGCTGCTCGCGAAGGCGTCGCATGGCGTCAGCGATGACCGACAGGTCCTCGACGCGGACGGAGAGCTGGTCGGTGGCGTGCAGGCCGTGCTCGACGGCGAGGTCGTCGAGGAGGTCGAGGAGTGTGCGGCCCTGCTCCTTGAGCTCGGACGCCAGCTCGGTGATGAGGAGGGCCGCGGTGATGCCGTCCTTGTCGCGCACGCCGTCGGGGTCGACGCAGTAGCCGAGGGCCTCCTCATAGCCGTAGCGCAGGCCCTCGACGCGGGCGATCCACTTGAAGCCGGTGAGGGTCTCCTCGTACGGCAGTCCCGCCTTCTCGGCGATCCGGCCGAGCAGGGAGGACGACACGATCGACTCGGCGAAGGTGCCGTGTGCGCCGCGGCGTACGAGGTGGGCGGCGAGGAGGGAGCCGACCTCGTCGCCGCGGAGCATGCGCCAGTCCCCGCCTTCCCCGACGGCCACCGCACAGCGGTCGGCGTCGGGGTCGTTGGCGATGATCAGGTCCGGCTCGGTCTCGCGGGCCTTCGCGAAGGCCAGGTCCATCGCGCCGGGCTCCTCCGGGTTGGGGAAGGCGACGGTCGGGAAGTCCGGGTCGGGCTCTGCCTGTTCGGCGACGAGGGCGGGCGCCGGGAAGCCGGCGCGGGCGAACGCGGCCAGCAGGACATCCTTGCCGACGCCGTGCATCGCCGTGTAGACGGTGCGGGCGGTGCGCGGGGAGCCGGGGGCGAGGACGGCGTCCGTACGGGCCAGATAGGCGTCCAGGACGGCGTCGTCGAGGGTCTCCCAGCCGGACTCGGGGCGGGGGACGGACGTGAGCGTGGTGATGGCGTCGATCTCGGCGGCGATCTCCGCGTCCGCCGGGGGGACGATCTGCGATCCGTCGCCGAGGTACACCTTGTAGCCGTTGTCGCGGGGCGGGTTGTGGCTGGCGGTGACCTCCACGCCGGCGACCGCGCCCAGGTGCCGTATGGCGTAGGCGAGGACGGGAGTGGGGAGCGGGTGGGGGAGGACGGCGGCGCGCAGGCCCGCGCCGCTCATCACCGCGGCGGTGTCGCGCGCGAAGTCCGCCGACTTGTGGCGGGCGTCGTAGCCGACGACGACGAGGCCGCCCGACTGGCCGTTCTTCTTCAGGTACGCGGCGAGGCCCGCCGCCGCGCGGATGACGACCGTGCGGTTCATGCGCATCGGGCCGGCGCCGAGCTCACCGCGGAGGCCCGCCGTGCCGAACTGGAGGGTGCCGGCGAAGCGGTCGGCGAGTTCCGTGACGTCCCCGGCGTCGATGAGCTTGGCGAGCTCGTCGCGGGTCTCCGCGTCGGGGTCCTCGGCGAGCCATGCCTGCGCCCGGGCAATGAGGTCGTCGTGCACGTCGGGTGCCTCTCGTTGTGTGTGCGTGCGGTGTCGGGTGCGGGCTTGGGTTTTCTCGCCCCCGCCGCCCCTACCCGTCCCGTCCCTGGGGGCTGCGCCCCCAGACCCCCGCTGTGTCCTCAAACGCCGGACGGGCTGAATTGTGCGGACCGGCGCTTGAAAATCCAGCCCGACCGGCAAATCCAGCCCCTTGGGGGTCCCCCCTCTGGGGGAGTTTGAGGAGCGGGGTCGAAGGGGCGGAGCCCCTTCAGGATGGGACGGGTAGGGGCGGCGGGGGCGAGAAACGTCTTACAGGCGGCCCAGCACCTGCGCCAGCAGCGATCCCATCTGCGTTGCCGAGTCGCGCCCGGCCTGCAGAACCTCCTCGTGGTTCAACGGCTCCCCCGTCATACCCGCCGCGAGGTTCGTCACCAGGGAGATACCCAGCACCTCCGCCCCCGCCTCACGCGCCGCGATGGCCTCCAGCACCGTCGACATGCCGACCAGGTCCGCCCCGATGACCCGGGCCATGCGGATCTCCGCCGGAGTTTCGTAGTGCGGGCCGGGGAACTGGGCGTAGACGCCCTCCTCCAGCGAGGGGTCGATCTCCTTGCACAGGGCCCGCAGACGCGGCGAGTACAGGTCGGTGAGGTCGACGAAGTTGGCGCCGACGATGGGGGAGGTCGCGGTGAGGTTGATGTGGTCGCTGATGAGGACCGGCTGGCCGGGGCGCATGCCCTCGCGCAGACCGCCGCAGCCGTTGGTGAGGACGACCGTCTTGCAGCCCGCCGCCACCGCCGTACGGACGCCGTGCGCGACGGAGGCCACCCCGCGGCCCTCGTAGTAGTGCGTGCGCCCGAGGAAGACCAGCGCCCGCTTGTGACCGATCCGGTACGAGCGGATCTTGCCGCCGTGGCCCTCCACCGCCGGCGGCGGGAACCCGGGCAGCTCGGTGACCTGGAACTCGGCGTCGGGCGCGCCGAGGGCCTCCACGGCCGGTGCCCAGCCGGAGCCCATCACGAGGGAGACGTCGTGGGTCTCGGCGCCGGTGAGTTCGCGCAGGCGCGCGGCGGCGGCGTCGGCGGCGGCGTACGGATCGCCCTGGATGTCGTCCGGAAGAAGAGATGCGTTCACGCGCATGAGGGTAGCCGGTCTGGGCCTACGCGCGTAGATGACAGAGCTGACGGGATGGCGATCGTTGTCTTGTTGTTTCCGACGAAGTTCCGACCGAAGCTCCGGCGAAGTGACGTCAGCAGGGGCGCTTGCGCAGCTCCATCACATAGTCGTGCGGTGCCCCCGCCGACTCCGCGGCATCGGCGATCTCCCCGAGGTAGCGAGCCGACGGCAGTCCGCCCTCGTAGCCGTTCAGGACGTACACCCACGCCGGCTCCTCGCCGTCCAGCGTGACCACCCGCACCCGTGCCCGGCGGTAGATGTCGAGGCCCACGCCCACCCAGCGGTCCAGGGACTCCTCGTCCATCGGCGCGATCTCGTACAGAGCGACGAAGACCTGCTCCACCGGGTCCTCGACGATCGTCGCGAGCGAGCCCTCCCAGCCCATCTGCTCGCCGCCGAAGGTCAGCCGCCACCCGTTCAGCCAGCCGGTGGCGCGCAGCGGCGAGTACGGTGCGCGGCGGGTCATCAGCCGCGCGTCGAGGTTGCCGGCGTACGCGGCGTAGAGCGACATGGGTCGAGCGTACGACAGCCGCCTCGGCCGCCCCTCCCGTAACGGTGGTATCTCGGGCGGCCCCCCTCGGCAGGACCACCCTGAAGCGTGCGGGACAATGGGGTACGTGACTCGGATCGTGATCATCGGTGGCGGACCCGGCGGATACGAGGCGGCCCTGGTGGCCGCCCAGCTCGGCGCGGAGGTGACCGTCGTCGACTGCGACGGTCTGGGCGGGGCGTCGGTCCTCACCGACTGCGTGCCGTCGAAGACCCTGATCGCCACGGCCGAGGTGATGACCACCTTCGACTCGTCGTACGAAGAGCTGGGCATCATCGTCGCCGACGACACCCCGCACATCGACACGCCCGCACGGGTCGTCGGTGTCGACCTCGGCAAGGTCAACCGGCGTGTCAAGCGGCTCGCGCTCGCGCAGTCGCACGACATCACCGCCTCCGTGACCCGGGCCGGCGCGCGTGTCATGCGCGGGCGGGGGCGGCTGGAGGGCATGCAGGCCCTCGACGGATCGCGGAAGGTCGTCGTACGGGCCGCGGACGGGACCGAGGAGACACTCCCCGCCGACGCCGTGCTGATCGCCACGGGTGGGCATCCCCGCGAACTTCCCGACGCCCAGCCCGACGGCGAGCGCATCCTCAACTGGACCCAGGTCTACGACCTCACCGAGCTCCCCGAGGAACTCATCGTGGTCGGTTCCGGTGTCACCGGCGCCGAGTTCGCCGGCGCCTACCAGGCCCTCGGCTCCAAGGTCACCCTCGTGTCCTCGCGCGACCGGGTGCTGCCCGGCGAGGACCCGGACGCCGCAGCCGTACTGGAAGACGTCTTCCGGCGCCGCGGCATGAACGTCATGGCCCGCTCCCGCGCCGCCTCCGCCAAGCGGGTCGGGGACCGGGTGGAGGTGACGCTCTCCGACGGGCGGGTCATCACCGGCTCGCACTGCCTCATGGCCGTCGGTGCCATCCCGAACTCCGAGGGCATGGGCCTGGAGGAGGCGGGGGTGAAGCTTCAGGAGTCCGGTCACATCTGGACCGACAAGGTCTCCCGTACCACCGCGCCCGGCGTGTACGCCGCCGGTGACGTGACCGGCGTCTTCGCCCTGGCCTCCGTCGCCGCCATGCAGGGCCGGATCGCCATGTACCACTTCCTCGGCGACGCGGTGGCCCCGCTGAATCTGAAGACGGTCTCGTCAAACGTCTTCACCGACCCGGAGATCGCCACCGTCGGCTACAGCCAGGCCGACGTCGACGGGGGCAAGATCGAGGCCGTCGTCGTCAAGCTGCCGCTGCTGCGCAACCCGCGCGCCAAGATGCAGGGCATCCGTGACGGCTTCGTCAAGCTCTTCTGCCGCCCGGGCACCGGCATCGTGGTCGGGGGTGTGGTCGTCTCGCCGCGCGCCTCGGAACTGATCCATCCGATCTCGATCGCGGTCGACAACAATCTGACGGTCGAACAGATCGCGAACGCGTTCACCGTGTACCCCTCCCTTTCGGGGTCGATCGCCGAGGTGGCGAGGCAGCTCCACACCCGCAAGACGAACGGCGACGCCTGACGGCTTGAACCGACTCCTCGCTGGTCACAGGGAGTTGTCGAGCATTCGTACGGCATAGTCGGCCGGACTAGGCTCTATACCACTTCCCGTCTTCCGGTGCGAACAACTTCTGTTATTCGGCGCAAACTGCTGAAAGCAGACGGTCGTTGGGGTTACTGTCAGTTTCGTGTTCGCTGCAGAACGTCGCCAATTGATCCTCGAAATGGTGCGAGCGAACGGGGCCGTGTCGCTCCGTGAGCTCGCCCGCGTCGTCCAGACCTCCGAAGTGACCGTACGGCGGGACGTGCGCGCACTGGAGGCAGAAGGACTCCTCGACCGCCGGCATGGCGGTGCGGTATTGCCGGGCGGGTTCACGCGGGAGTCCGGCTTTCCGCAGAAATCACATCTCGCGACCGCCGAGAAGACGGCCATCGCCGATCTCGCCGCGAACTTCGTCGAAGAGGGCGAAGCGATCGTGGTCGGAGCGGGTACCACCACGCAGGAGCTGGCACGCCGGCTCGCCCGGGTCCCCGGACTCACCGTCGTCACCAACTCCCTCCTGGTGGCTCAGGCGTTGGCCCACGCCAACCGGGTGGAGGTCGTGATGACCGGCGGTACCCTGCGCGGCTCCAACTACGCGTTGGTGGGCAGCGGCGCCGAGCAGTCCTTGCAGGGGCTGCGGGTGTCGCGGGCCTTCCTGTCCGGAAGCGGGCTCACCGCCGAGCGCGGGCTGTCCACGTCCAACATGCTGTCGGCGTCCGTGGACCGGGCGCTGGTGCAGGCTGCGGCCGAGGTCGTCGTCCTCGCCGATCACACCAAGCTCGGTACGGACACGATGTTCCAGACGGTGCCGACGGATGTGATCACGCGGTTGGTCACGGATGAGCCGCCCGGGCATGATGACCGTGCGGGCACGGAGCTTCAGGCTCTCGCCGACCAAGGCGTGCAGATCGCTGTCGCTGGGGCTACGGGAAACGCCGGGGGTGATCCGGTCCCGGCGCGGCCGCAGCGTCGGGACGTGCCGGTGCCGGGTCCACGACGTGGGGTTCCTGGCGGGGGGCAGGCGCTGCGGGCCGCGTCGGTCCTCGGGGAGGCGGCGGGGGCGGGGGCTGAGCGGGCTCGGGTTGCGGATATGCGGCGGCGTTAGGGGGCGCCTTGTCGCCGTGGGGCTTGCGGTTGTTGCGCGGCTGCGGGTCGGTGGGGGCTGGTCGCGCAGTTCCCCGCGCCCCTTAGGTCAGTCCTCGCAACGTCAGTTTCAGCAGTCGGTCCGCCAAGTCCGGGTCCGTCGGTGTCTCTTCCGCCGCCAGTGCGATCGCGTGAGTCAGCTGTAGCAGGTCGCCGATCGCTACGTCATCACGCACCGCACCTGCCTCCTGGGCCCGAGTCAGCAAGGCCTGCCCTGCCCTCCGCATCGGGTCGCTGCACCGGGCCAGGGCCGAGGTGTGGTCCTGGGAGACAGACATCAATGCCTTTGCCAGGCCCCGGTACTCGCCCGCGTGGGTGACGATCTCGCGGAGCCAGGTCACCAGGGCCGAGCAGGGTTCCGGGGCGTGCAGGAGTTCGCGGGAGCGGGCGAGCAGGTCGCTCACGCCGTCTTCGAAGACCGCGCTCAGCAGGGCGTGGCGGTTGGGGAAGTGGCGGTAGAGGGTGCCGATGCCGACGCCCGCGCGCCGGGCCACGTCCTCCAGGGAGGCGTCCGTGCCGTGCGCGGCGAAGGCGGAGCGGGCCTCGGTGAGCAGCCGGTCGTAGTTGCGGCGGGCGTCGGCGCGCATGACGCGGGGCGTCGCGGATTCCTGTGAGGTCGCGCCCACCATCGCTCCCACCCGCTCTCGTCCACCCGTGTGTGTCTCCAGGATGCCATCGAGGCAGGCCGACCGGGCGCAGAGGGAAGCGCCCGGCGGACTGGCCGTTGCACAGTCCGCCGGGCGCTTCAGGGCGTCGTACGACTCAGTCCTTGATCTCGCAGATCACGGCGCCGGACGTGATGGAGGCGCCTACCTCGGCGGACAGGCCCTTGATGGTGCCGGTCTTGTGGGCGTTGAGGGGCTGTTCCATCTTCATGGCCTCCAGGACGACGACCAGGTCGCCTTCTTTGACCTCCTGGCCCTCCTCGACGGCGATCTTGACGATGGTGCCCTGCATCGGGGAGGCGAGGCTGTCGCCGGAGGCCATCGGGCCGGACTTCTTCGCCGCGCGGCGCTTGGGCTTGGCGCCCGCCGCGAGGCCCGTGCGGGCCAGCGACATGCCGAGCGAGACCGGGAGGGAGACCTCTAGGCGCTTGCCGCCGACCTCGACGACGACCGTCTCGCGGCCCGGCTCCTCGTCCGTGTCCACGTCGGCGGGGGCGGCGAAGGGCTTGATCTCGTTGACGAACTCGGTCTCGATCCAGCGCGTGTGGACCGTGAAGGGGTCCTGGCCGCCGGTGAGTTCGGGACCGAACGCCGGGTCCTTCACCACCGCGCGGTGGAACGGGATCGCGGTCGCCATGCCCTCGACCTGGAACTCCTCCAGCGCCCGGGCGGCCCGCTGAAGGGCCTGCTCGCGGGTGGCGCCGGTGACGATCAGCTTGGCGAGCAGCGAGTCCCAGGCCGGGCCGATGACCGAGCCGGACTCGACGCCGGCGTCCAGGCGGACACCCGGACCGGACGGCGGGTCGAACCTGGTGACCGTGCCCGGCGCCGGGAGGAAGCCCCGGCCCGGGTCCTCGCCGTTGATGCGGAACTCGAAGGAATGGCCGCGCAGTTCGGGATCGCCGTAGCCGAGTTCCTCGCCGTCGGCGATGCGGAACATCTCGCGCACCAGGTCGATGCCGGCGACCTCCTCGGTCACCGGGTGCTCCACCTGGAGGCGGGTGTTGACCTCCAGGAAGGAGATCGTGCCGTCCATGCCGACGAGGAACTCCACGGTGCCGGCGCCGACGTAGCCGGCCTCCTTCAGGATTGCCTTCGAGGAGGAGTACAGCTCGGCGACCTGCGCCTCGGAGAGGAAGGGCGCCGGGGCCTCCTCGACGAGCTTCTGGTGCCGGCGCTGGAGCGAGCAGTCACGCGTCGACACGACGACCACATTGCCGTGGGTGTCGGCCAGGCACTGGGTTTCGACGTGGCGCGGCTTGTCGAGGTAGCGCTCGACGAAGCACTCCCCGCGGCCGAAGGCGGCTACCGCCTCACGGACCGCCGACTCGTACAGCTCGGGCACCTCTTCGAGGGTCCGCGCGACCTTCAGACCGCGACCGCCGCCACCGAAGGCGGCCTTGATCGCGATCGGCAGCCCGTGCTCCTCGGCGAAGGCGACGACCTCGTCGGCGCCGGAGACCGGGTCGGGCGTACCCGCGACCAGCGGGGCACCCGCCCGCTGGGCGATGTGCCGGGCGGCGACCTTGTCACCCAGGTCCCGGATGGCCTGCGGCGGCGGACCGATCCAGATCAGCTCCGCGTCCAGGACCGCCTGCGCGAAGTCGGCGTTCTCCGAGAGGAAGCCGTATCCGGGGTGGATGGCGTCCGCGCCGGACTCCCGGGCGGCGTTCAGGACCTTGGCGATGTCCAGGTAGCTGGTCGCCGGGGTGTCACCGCCCAGGGCGAACGCCTCATCCGCGGTGCGGACATGCAGAGCATCCCGGTCCGGGTCGGCGTACACGGCAACGCTCGCGATACCGGCATCCCGGCAGGCCCGGGCAACGCGGACAGCGATTTCGCCACGGTTGGCGATGAGCACCTTGCGCACGATTGAGGCTCCCTCCTTGAAACAAGCCGAGTTTAGGGACTGCCGACACGACACTTCGACCCGTCCCCAATGGTGAGCTTGCCCACACGGAGCGTGATACGAGGCTTGCTCGACCCGCGAAATCCCTTGTCGCACCTCGGTACGCAGGACTCCTCCCGAAAACCCTAGCCCCCCGATGTGGTCAAGGTCTCTGTGAGAGCGTGCTGCGCCACACTCTGTTTCTTTGTGGAGTCCCTACGAATGGCCCAATGATTCTTTGCCCTCCGCAGAACCCTTGTCCCGCGGTTTACCCGTTAGTAGCGTTCACGCTGTATCGAACGTACTCGAGGTAACAAGGGCTCGGCTTGAGAGTGGGTGGGGACCGGTGGTGCGCAGACCGGTGGCGTGGATCGTGGCGGTCGTGCTGTTCGTGGAGGCGCTCTTCATCGCCGCGTTGAACTGGTTCCTGGGGATCGTCGTCGACCGCCAGGACATGTCCCTGGCCGGCCTCGACCCGGACATGATGTCCCTGTCCTCGAAGATCGGCGGTGTGCTCTTCGGCCTCTACTTCGCCTTCTGTGGCCTGGTCGCCCTGCTCGTGGCCCTGCGGGGCCGCCGCCCCGCCGGCTTCGGCCGCGTCCTGCTGATCAGCTGCGCCGTGGTGCACGGCCTGCTGGGCGCCTTCACCTGGGGCCTGGTGGGCTGGCCGGCGTTCCTGTTCATGATGGTGGTGCTCGGCTTCATCGTGCTGCTGCTGATGACGTACGACGCCGAGGAGGGGCCCGTCGCCCAGGAACCCGAGGACAGCAGGCCCGGCAACGGCGGCTCCCCGGTCACCCCTGGACCGGCGCCCACAACTCCGTGATCTGCACGCCGAGTTCGGCCAGCAGCCGGCGGACGAGGGGCAGGCTGATGCCGATCACGTTGCCGTGGTCGCCGTCGATGCCGTCGATGAACGGCGCCGACCGGCCGTCGAGCGTGAACGCCCCGGCGACGTAGAGGGGTTCGCCCGAGGCGACGTACGCGGCGATCTCCTCGTCGGTCGGCTCGCCGAAGCGGACGACGGTGGAGGCGGTGGCGGAGACGTACCGGCCGGTGACGGTGTCGTAGACGCAGTGCCCCGTCTGGAGCGTTCCCGCCCGCCCGCGCATCGCCTTCCAGCGGGCGGTGGCCTCCTCGGGGTCGGCGGGCTTGCCGAGGGCCTCGCCGTCCAGGTCGAGCACCGAGTCGCAGCCGATCACCAGCGCGCCGAGGACCTCCGGTTTTGCCGCGACGACGGAGGCCTTGGCCTCGGCGAGGGCGAGCGCCAGCTCGGCCGGGGTGGGCGCGGTGACGGCGTCCTCGTCGACGCCGCTGACGATCACCTCGGGGGCGAGTCCGGCCTGGCGGAGGAGGTTCAGGCGGGCGGGGGACTGGGAGGCGAGCACGAGGCGGCGGGGCGGCGCGTCTGTCATGCGTTCAGCGTATCGGCGGTGTCGCTGCCGCTCAGCCCAGGCCGATCACGATCATCGCCAGGACCATGGCCAGGGCCATGAGAATGCCGAGCCTCCGGAGCATGTTCTGCGTTTCGCGCAGCTCCTCCGGGGGTTCGTTCTCGGGGTCCGACCACAGCATGTCACCAGCGTGGGGCTGGGCGGGGGAGGGCGCCTGAGTACGCGTACTCAAGTTGGTACCCAGGGTGGCCCTACTGTGCGCGGTTCCCCGCGCCCCTGGTGAAGTCGGCGGCGCTTCGGGAGCGCCCCGAAGGGGCGCGGGGAACTGCGCGACCAGCCACGATGGCGCCGCAGCATCGCAGGGGAGCGCTCAGCCCGGCCAGAACGTGCGGGTCCATGTCGTGGGGCCCGGCTGCGGCAGGCGGTGAGCCGCGATCCTTGCCGGGTCCGCCCAGGCGTCCCTGGCTCGTGTGGCGCCGGACGGCTCTGCTGCTGCCGCCGCGGCGCGGGCTCGGACCACCGCCAGGGCGGCGGCCAGTTCCTCCGGGGTCGGGTTGCCCCGTACGACCTTGATGGTCATGGTGGCTCCTAGAGGGGGATGTTGCCGTGCTTCTTCGGGGGCAGGGACTCGCGCTTGGTGCGGAGTTGGCGCAGGCCGCGTACGACGTGGCGGCGGGTGTCGGACGGCATGATCACGGAGTCGACGTAGCCGCGCTCGGCCGCGATGTAGGGGTTGAGGAGGGCGTCCTCGTACTCGCGGATGACGCGGGCCCGGGTCGCCTCCACGTCTCCGGCGGCCTCCGCCTCGGCGATCGTGCGGCGGTGCAGGATGTTGACCGCGCCCTGGGCGCCCATGACGGCGATCTGGGCGGTCGGCCAGGCGAGGTTGAGGTCGGCACCCAGGTGCTTGGAGCCCATGACGTCGTAGGCGCCGCCGAAGGCCTTGCGGGTGATGACGGTGATCAGCGGGACGGTCGCCTCCGCGTACGCGTAGATCAGCTTGGCGCCGCGGCGGATGATGCCGTCGTGCTCCTGGTCGACGCCGGGCAGGAAGCCGGGGACGTCCACGAAGGTGATGACCGGGATGTTGAAGGCGTCGCAGGTGCGGACGAAGCGGGCGGCCTTTTCGGAGGCCTTGATGTCCAGGCAACCCGCGAACTGCATCGGCTGGTTGGCCACGATGCCGACCGGGCGGCCCTCGACGCGGCCGTAGCCGGTGAGGATGTTCGGCGCGTACAGCGGCTGCGTCTCGAAGAACTCGGCGTCGTCCAGGATGTGTTCGATCACCGTGTGCATGTCGTACGGCTGGTTCGCACTGTCGGGGACCAGCACGTCCAGCTCGCGGTCCTCGTCGGTGAGGGCGAGGTCCGCCTCCTCCGGGAAGACCGGGGCTTCGCTCAGGTTGTTGGACGGCAGGTACGACAGCAGCTGCTTGATGTACTCGATCGCGTCCTTCTCGTCGCCGGCCATGTGGTGGGCCACGCCCGAGGTCGAGTTGTGGGTACGGGCACCGCCCAGCTCCTCGAAGCCGACGTCCTCGCCGGTGACCGTCTTGATGACGTCCGGTCCGGTGATGAACATGTGCGAGGTCTGGTCGACCATGATCGTGAAGTCGGTGATCGCGGGGGAGTAGACCGCGCCGCCCGCACAGGGGCCCACGACCAGGCTGATCTGCGGGATGACGCCGGAGGCGTGTGTGTTCCGGCGGAAGATCTCCCCGTACGCGCCCAGCGAGGCCACGCCCTCCTGGATGCGGGCGCCGCCGGAGTCGTTGATACCGATGACCGGGCAGCCGGTCTTCAGCGCGAAGTCCATGACCTTGACGATCTTCTGGCCGTAGACCTCGCCGAGGGCCCCGCCGAAGACGGTGAAGTCCTGGGAGAAGACGGCGACGGGGCGGCCGTCGACGGTGCCGTAGCCGGTGACGACCCCGTCGCCGTACGGGCGGTTCTGGTCCAGGCCGAAGTTGGTGGAGCGGTGCCGGGCGAACTCGTCGAGTTCGACGAAGGACCCCTCGTCGAGCAGGAGCTCGATCCGCTCACGGGCCGTCAACTTGCCCTTGGCGTGCTGCTTTTCGACGGCGCGTGCGGAGCCGGCGTGCGTCGCTTCCTCGATACGGCGCTGGAGATCCGCGAGCTTGCCCGCGGTGGTGTGGATGTCGATCCCTTGGGGCTCTTGGATCTCGTGACGCTCTTCCGGCTCGGACATCGGGATGGCGCTCCCTGCCTGCTCAAAAGGGGGGACGGTTACTCATCCGTAGCGTAGTGGGGTGCCTACCAATCGGCAGTGCGGCGTTTACCACACCTAGGGTGGCTTGCATGACGCCGCGAGATGCAGCAGAGCCGAACGACAGCAGCAGGTGGTCCGATCTGGACCGGCCGCCCCTCAACGCCGCCGCGCTGCGACGGGGGCTCGTGCGGGAGGACCGACTGTGGTCCGAGGTGACGCTCGTGCCGAGCACCGGTTCCACCAACTCCGACCTCGTGGCCCTGGCGAACGCGGGCAAGGCGGCCGAGGGCGCCGTCCTCGTCGCCGAGGAGCAGACCGCCGGGCGTGGGCGTCTCGACCGGCAGTGGACGGCTCCGGCCCGGTCCGGCCTCTTCTTCTCCGTCCTGCTCCGGCCGGCCGAGGTGCCGGTGGCCCGGTGGGGGTGGGTGCCGCTGCTCACCGGCGTCGCGGTCGCGACGGGGCTCTCCCGCGCGGCGGGCGTGGATACGGCACTCAAGTGGCCCAACGACCTGCTGCTGACTGTCGGCGGCGAGGAACGCAAGGCGGGCGGAATCCTCGCGGAGCGGGCCGGGAGCGACGCCGTGGTGGTCGGCGTCGGCATCAATGTGACCCTGCGCGAGGACGAGCTCCCGGTGCCGGGTGCCGGTTCACTGGCCCTGGCGGGGGCCGTGAGCACGGACCGGGATCCCTTGCTGCGGGCCGTGCTGCGGTCGCTGGAGGAGTGGTACGGGCGGTGGCGGTCGGCCGGCGGTGATCCGGCGGCGAGCGGGCTCCAGGAGACGTATGCGGCGGGATGCGCGACGTTGGGGAGGAAGGTGCGGGCAGAGTTGCCGGGCGATCGGTCGATCACAGGTGAGGCGGTGGCGATCGACGGCGACGGCCGGCTGGTTCTGGCGACGGAGGAGGGTGTGCAGGAGCCGGTGGGGGCGGGCGACATCGTTCACTTGCGACCGGCTTGAGTTCCTCATGCGGTGCCTCTTGACGTCGGTCGGCAAAAACCAGCCCGTCCGGCGTTTGAGGACGAGGCCTTTCGGGCCGAAGCGGGGGTCTGGGGGCGGCAGCCCCCAGCGAGGGCCGCACCAACGCCGGGTGCCCTTCCGAACCGCCGGTCACGAAAGCTTCCGCTGCCACGGAGTGACGTGCCGCACATCTGCCGTAAAGTTGACCGCGGTCGATACCTGACCGCGGCAGATCGGAAGGGCAGCAGGCGTGACCGTCGACGACACGGGCTCCGGCAGGGACCCGGACGGCCGGGTGGATGCGCTCTCGGCTTCGATCGAGCGGCGGGACTCCCATGACCGGGAGGACCCGCAGGCCGCCGACCCCGGCGAGAACCCCCTTGCCCTGCGCCTCGAACAGCTCATCCTCGGCGCGGAACGGCGTTACACCCCCTTCCAGGCCGCCCGCAGCGCGGGCGTCTCCATGGAGCTGGCCTCCCGCTTCTGGCGGGCGATGGGCTTCGCCGACATCGGACAGGCCAAGGCGCTCACGGAGGCGGACGTACTGGCGCTGCGGCGGCTCGCCGGTCTCGTCGAGGCGGGGCTGCTGAGCGAGGCGATGGCCGTGCAGGTGGCGCGGTCCACCGGGCAGACCACCGCCCGGCTGGCCGAGTGGCAGATGGACTCCTTCCTGGAGGGCCTGACCGAGCCGCCCGAGCCCGGCATGACGCGCACCGAGGTGACCTACCCGATCATCGAGCTGCTCCTGCCGGAACTGGAGGAGTTCCTCGTCTACGTCTGGCGGCGCCAGCTCGCGGCCTCGGCGGGCCGGGTCATCCAGGGCGCCGACGACGAGGAGATGGTCGACCGCCGCCTCGCCGTCGGCTTCGCGGACCTCGTCGGCTTCACGCGGCTGACCCGCCGTATGGAAGAAGAGGAACTCGGCGAACTGGTCGAGGCCTTCGAGACCACCGCCGCCGACCTGGTGGCCGCGCACGGCGGACGGCTCGTCAAGACGCTCGGCGACGAGGTGCTCTACAGCGCCGACGACGCGGGCGTGGCCGCCGAGATCGCCCTGCGCCTGATCGAGACCATGGCGCACGACGAGACGATGCCCGAACTGCGCGTCGGCATCGCCTTCGGCACGGTGACCACCCGGATGGGCGATGTCTTCGGTACAACGGTGAACCTGGCCTCGCGGCTGACGTCGATAGCGCCCCGTGACGCCGTCCTCGTCGACAGTGCCTTGGCGGAGGAGCTGATCCGTACGGGAGACGCCCCGGCGTCCGAGGCGGAGGCGGCCGAGGCTGCGGCTGCCGCGGAGAAGGAGGGGGAGGAGCCGCCGGCGTTTCGCTTCGCGCTTCAGCCGATGTGGCAGCGGCCGGTGCGGGGACTTGGTGTGGTCGAACCCTGGCTGCTTACGCGGCGCGCGCCGTTGGGGTGACGGTTGTGTGTCGGCTGCGGGCCGGTGGGGGCTTGTCGCGCAGTTCCCCGCGCCCCTTACGGGGCGCGTTGCAGTTCGCTTAATCGTTGGTGATCAGTGGGTCCACGCACAGGTCGATGACCGGGATGCAGATTCCGGGCTGATCCGGTGTCGGGGAGTTGGTGGGCTGGGTGGGCGTGGGCGTCGGCCGTGGGGTGTTGGTCGTCGTCGCCGATGTGGTGGGTGTCTCGGGGGCGTCCGTCGGCGTGAGGGGCGCCTTCGTGGGCGTCGCGAACTGCGTCTTCGTCGGTGCTGGTGTCGTGCTCGGGCCGCGCGGCACGGAAGCGGTCGTGGGGATTGCCGTGGGGGAGGCCGCGAGGGTGGATTCGGTGTTCGGCGACTGGTCGGTGCCGGGATCGGGGCGGGGCTCGGCCTCCGCGGTGCCGAGATTGCCGACGCCGGAGTCGGGGGTCATGCGTACGAGGCTCAGGACGCCGGCGGCCATGGCGAGGCCTCCGGCGGCGAGGAGCAGTTTGCGGGGGCGGGGTTTGCGGTGGCGGCCGCGCTGACGTGGTGGTGTGTTCTGGTCCGTCACCGCGATGCCTCCCCGATGCGTTCGCGCCCCCGTTGCGCGTGGCGATGCGCACGTTATGCGCTCCTGTGGGAGGTCAGGCCGGAGTCGGGCGGGATGTCACCCGAAGGGGGAGCCTTTCCCTGGCCCGGGATGGCTGCGATGATCGGGGCGGATGCTGTTGTTAACCCGCGTTAACCCGGAGGGTGTCATGAGCGAGGAACGGTTCGGGGAGTTCGTGCTGGTGCGGCGTCACGGCGACGGGGCCGTCGGGCACGTCGCCGAGCTCGCCCTCGATCGGCCCAAGGCCATGAACGCCGTGTCGACGGAGATGGCCCGCTCCGTCGCGGCGGCCTGTGCGGCGCTGGGGGGCGACAAGGACGTACGGGTGGTCGTGCTGACGTCGACCCATGAGCGGGCCTTCTGTGTCGGGGCCGACCTGAAGGAGCGGAACTCCTTCAGCGACGCCGAGCTGGTGCGGCAGCGGCCGGTGGCGCGGGGTGCGTACACCGGGGTGCTGGAGCTGCCGGTGCCGGCGATCGCGGCCGTGCACGGGTTTGCGCTGGGCGGTGGGTTCGAGCTGGCGCTGTCGTGCGACGTGATCGTGGCGGACCGGACGGCTGTCGTGGGGTTGCCCGAGGTGTCGGTGGGGGTGATTCCGGGCGGCGGTGGTACGCAGCTGCTGCCGCGGCGGGTGGGGGCGGCGCGGGCGGCCGAGCTGATCTTCTCGGCGCGGCGGGTCGAGGCCGAGGAGGCGCGGGAGCTGGGGCTCGTGGACCAGCTGGTGGAGGCCGGGCGGGACCGGGAGGAGGCGCTGGCGCTGGCGTCCCGGATCGCGGCGAACTCTCCCGTGGGGCTGCGGGCGGCCAAGCGTGCGCTGCGGGTGGGGTACGGGCTCGATCTGCGCGCCGGGCTGGAGGTGGAGGACTCGGCGTGGCGTGCGGTGGCGTTCTCGGGGGACCGGGCGGAGGGGGTGGCGGCGTTCAACGAGAAGCGGCGGGCCGAGTGGCCGGGGGAGTAGAGCGGTCTGCTTGAACGGCACCCGGCGTTGGTGCTGGGCGGGGGTGGGTCGCGCAGCCCGGCGCCGACGGGGCGCCGCCTGCGCCCACCCGTGCCGCCCCAGGCGGCACGCATGCCCGCAGCTGGGGCGGGACGGCTGCCCGTGGCTGCGGTGGGGCTGCGGCGCCGCCCACCTGTTCGCCGCATCAATGTCCCGGTTCGCCCCAAACCTCCCTAGCCTGGAGTGATGGGTGAGGACATCCGGCTCGCAGCTGTCGTGGGGTTGGCGCAAGGCATGGCCGCCGCGCACGGGTCGCGGGATGCCTGGCGGGCGGCGGCTGTCGGGGCGTGCCGGGCGCTCGGCGGGAGTTTTGCCGCGTTGTCGGTGTGGGAGCGGGATCACGGGCGGCTGAGGGTGCTCGTGAATGTGGGGGAGCGGGCGGCCGGCGAGGTCGAGTTCCCGGAGGACGAGGCGTACCCGGTGCATCAGTTTCCCGAGATCACCGAGTTTCTGCACGAGCGCTGGGCAGGCGGCGGGGAGCCGGACGCCTGGGTCGAGACCGCGGATGGTCCGGCAGCCGGTCGGCCCGGTTACATCCACCAGCGGGTCGCTGCCCTGCGGCGTCGCGGCCGCGGTTGCTGTGTCGTCGCCCCGATCGTGCTGAACGGACGTGCCTGGGGGGAGCTCTATGTCGCGCGGGCCGTCGGCGAACCCGTCTTCGACCGGAACGACGCCGACTTCGCCACCGTCCTGGCCGCCGTCGTCGCCGCCGGGATCGCCCAGGCCGAGCGGCTGGAGGAGGCGAGGAGGCTGGCGTACACCGACGCGCTCACCGGACTGGCCAACCGCCGGGCCGTCGACGTACGCCTTGAGGAAGCCATCGAGCGGCATCGCAACCAGGACGTCGTCGTCAGCCTCGTCGTCTGTGATCTCAACGGGCTCAAGCGCGTGAACGACACCCGCGGGCATGCCGTCGGGGACCGGCTCCTCGAACGGTTCGGGTCCGTGCTGTCGCTGTGCGGGGCCATGCTCCCCGGTGCCCTTGCCGCCCGTCTCGGCGGTGACGAGTTCTGTCTGCTCGCGGTCGGGCCGCCCGCCGACGAGGTCGTCCGGGCCGCCGACGAACTGTGCCGCCGGGCCGCCGAGCTGGAGCTGGGGGACGGGGTGGCCTGCGGGGTCGCGTCGACGGAGGATCCCATCGGGCCCGTCCGGTCCGCCCGCCGTCTGTTCCGGCTCGCGGACGCCGCCCAGTACCAGGCCAAGGCGGTCAAGGCCACCAAACCGGTGGTCGCCGGACGCGAAGGCCCTGACGATCCCGTCGTACGGCTGGCCGACGAGCCGTCCCGCGACAACGGTGCCGAGCGACGCCGGTTCCGAGGGCGGCGCTGACGCCGGTGTGACCAAATCGGTAAGGGGCGAAAGCGTCCACCACTCGTGACACTGGAGCATTCACTGCGTACGCTCCTGAATATGGATATGCACACTGTGGTGGTGGGGACGTCCGGGGTCACCGCGTCCGACGTTCTCGCCGTGGCCCGCGCCGGCGCCCGGGTCGAGCTGTCCGCGGAGGCCGTTGCCGCCCTCGCCGCGGCCCGCGAGATCGTGGACGCGCTGGCCGCCAAGCCCGAGCCCGTCTACGGCGTGAGCACCGGCTTCGGTGCCCTGGCGACCCGGCACATCAGCCAGGAGCTGCGGGCCCAGCTACAGCGCAACATCGTCCGCTCGCACGCCGCCGGCATGGGGCCGCGCGTCGAGCGGGAGGTCGTACGGGCGCTGATGTTCCTGCGGCTGAAGACCGTCTGCTCGGGGCACACCGGCGTCCGGCCCGAGGTCGCGCAGACCATGGCCGACATCCTGAACGCCGGGATCACCCCCGTTGTGCACGAGTACGGCTCCCTCGGCTGCTCCGGCGACCTGGCCCCGCTGTCCCACTGCGCCCTCACTCTCATGGGGGAGGGGGACGCGGAAGGCCCGGACGGGACGCTGAGGCCCGCTGCGGAACTCCTCTCCGCGCACGGCATCGCGCCCGTCGAACTCCGTGAGAAGGAGGGCCTCGCCCTCCTCAACGGCACCGACGGCATGCTCGGCATGCTGGTGATGGCCCTCGCCGACCTCGACACCCTCTACAAGTCCGCCGACGTCACCGCCGCCCTGTCGCTGGAAGCCCTGCTCGGCACCGACAAGGTCCTCGCCCCCGAGCTGCACGCCATCCGCCCGCACCCGGGCCAGGGCGCCTCCGCCGCCAACATGCTGGCCGTGCTGAAGGGTTCGGGCCTGACCGGGCACCACCAGGGCGACGCGCCCCGCGTCCAGGACGCCTACTCGGTGCGCTGTGCCCCGCAGGTCGCCGGCGCCGGACGGGACACCATGGCCCACGCCCGGCTGGTCGCCGACCGCGAGCTGGCCTCCGCCGTGGACAATCCCGTCGTCCTGCCCGACGGCCGGGTCGAGTCCAACGGCAACTTCCATGGCGCGCCCGTGGCTTACGTGCTCGACTTCCTCGCCATCGCCGTCGCCGACCTCGCGTCGATCGCCGAGCGCCGTACCGACCGGCTGCTCGACAAGAACCGCAGCCACGGTCTGCCGCCGTTCCTCGCGGACGACGCCGGGGTGGACAGCGGGCTGATGATCGCTCAGTACACGCAGGCCGCGCTGGTGAGCGAGCTGAAGCGGCTGGCCGTACCGGCGTCGGCGGACTCGATTCCGTCCTCCGCGATGCAGGAGGACCACGTCTCCATGGGCTGGTCGGCGGCCCGCAAGCTGCGCACGGCCGTCGACAACCTCACCCGGGTCGTCGCCATCGAGCTGTACGCCGCCACGCGCGCCGTCGAACTGCGCGAGGGACTCACCCCGGCGCCCGCGTCGCAGGCCGTCATCGACGCCGCACGCGCGGCGGGGGTCGAGGGCCCCGGTCCTGACCGGTTCCTGGCGCCCGACCTCGCGGCGGCGGACGCGTTCGTGCGGGACGGGCGGCTGCTGGCGGCCGTGGAGGCCGTCACGGGGCCCTTGCGGTAGGGCAGTCGGGGTCCGGCCGTACGGCGACGGGAGGGGTCGGGGGAGGTGCTTGGGGTTGGCCGCTGGGCGGTGCGGTCGGGTTCGTGCGGGACGGGCGGTTGCTGGCGGCCGTGGAGACCGTCACGGGGCCCTTGCGGTAAGGGAGTCGGGGCCCGGCCGTGCGGCGACGGCAGGGCCCCGGAGCGTCACTTGAGCTTGGCTGCCTGGGCGGTGGTCACGGCCGACGGGACCTCGGCCGCCTTGCCGGTGCCCATGGTGGCGAAGTCCACCGTGTAGTAGGTGGCGATGGTGTTGCCCTGGCGCACCACCTGGGTCTTGAAGGTGGCGGTGCCCTCGCCGTCCATGTCGGAGCCCACGGAGAACGCCACGGACTCGTCGCCGCCCGCGGAGGCCTGCTCCGAGGAGACCTTGGTGATCTTCTGGGTCTCGCCCTGGGCCGTGATGGTGAACCCGCCGGCGCAGGCCGCGACCCCGTCGGAGACGGCCTTGAGCGCCTTCTCGGCGCCGTCGCCCGCGTACGAGGAGAGGCCCACGAAGGTCATGTTGACCGAGAAGGCGTTCTCGAGGTCGGCCTCGGTGGACTTGGAGGCGGCGTCCGACGCCGGGTCCGCGGTGACCGTGTTGCTCACGCCCGCGTCCGAGTCGCCCGGCGCGAGACCGGCCATGGCCCAGGCGAGCGGCCCGCATTCGGCCTTGTCGGTCTTCACGTCGCTCTTGGACTTCGGCAGGGTGTCGTCGCCGGCGGCGACCTTGTAGCCCTTGATCTCGCCCTCGGCGAGCAGCAACTTCTCCAACTCGGCCGCGCTGAGCGCCTTGGCGGCCTGAGCCGACGAGGAGGAGCCCTTCGAGTCCGACGCCTTGGAGCCGTCGGGCTCCTCGCTCGAACAGCCGGTGACAAGGGCGAGCGACAGCACGCTCACGGTGACCGTGGCGGCTGTGCGCACGCCCGATGATCTCTTCATGGGCGGACTATGAGGTTCAAGTCAAAGGCGCGTCAAGTGCTTTAAAAACCCAGTCGCTCACGGCGTACCGAATACACCACGAACCCGGCACCCACGGCGAGGCAGAAGCTCCCGCCGACGACATACGGGGTGGTGTCGAAGCTTCCGGTGTCGGCGAGCCGGGTGCCGTCGTCGGAAGCCGTCGTGGTCACCCGTGCCTGTGTGGTGACCTGCGAAGTCGGGGTCGCCGAGGGTTCCGTTCTCGCCGGTCCGTCCCAGGACGCGTTGGCGGAGGGGACGAACCACAGGGCGCCCAGCAGGGTTCCCGCGGCGGTGGCGGTCAGCAACGGACGGCGAGCGGATGACACGGAATATCGATCCCCTTGTGACGCTGGCGAATTGGCCGTGTGAGGCGATGTTAGTGAAAGGCGCGGGTCACGGGAAAGTCACGGGGGCAATGAGTCGTACGCTCCGGGCATGAGCACTTCTGAGACATCACGTTTTGTACGGCTTCGCGTGGAGCTGGTGATCGAGGTCGACGATGCCGACGGCCTCACCGAAGCAGCACTTCGCCGCATTGCGGACGGCGCGGATATGCCGGCCGGGGAGCGGGTACACGCCGAGAGTGCTGTGACGGAAGACACGGCAGAGGCTCTCGCGTATCTCGTGGACCCGTTCGACCTGGTCAGCGAGGTACCGGGGATCGAGCTCCAGCAGGCGTCCTGGAGCAGTGAGCAGATCGAGTACGACCCGGATTCGCCCGAGTGGGACCTCGACGAGGATGATGTCGACGAGGACGACGGCGACGAAGAAGACGCGAAAGACCTGAAAAGCGCGGTCGGCTGACGCGGCTTGGGAAAATCGTGACCCCGGGCGGCAACCGCGGCCCGGGGTTTCGTCGTCTCATGGGGCGCACTGACCGACACCCGCACCATCCGCCCCGCGGACGTGGTGCGCCCCACACATCCGAAGGATGTGGAACGGGACGAACCGGTCGTAGCGTTGATGTTCTTGACGATGTTCACGGGGACTCTCGGGGTTTTGGGGATTCGGCAACGATGGAGAAGCGTGTGATAACGGACAGTAAGCGGCGCAAGGGCCTGATGGCCGCGTCCGCACTGCTCGGCGGTGTCCTGGTGCTCTCTGCCTGTTCCGGCGGCGACGACAACGCCTCCGAAGGCGGCAAGGAGACCTCGCAGGCCAATGTCGACGAGGCGGCGGCCAAGAAGACCTCCGACGCCCAGATCAAGATCACGCCGAAGGACGGCTCGGACAACGCCTCCATCAACAAAGGCACCGCCGTCACCGTGAGCAAGGGCACACTCACCGAGGTGACCATGACGACGGCCGAGGGCACCGCCGTCGAGGGCGAGATATCCGCCGACAAGACCAGCTGGAAGCCCAGCGCCCAGCTGGAGCGGTCCACCACCTACAAGGTGACGGCGGAGGCGAAGGACTCCGACGGCCGCGTCGCCCACGAGAACGCCTCGTTCAGCACCGTCTCCCCGGCCAACAGCTTCCTCGGCTACTTCACGCCGGAGGACGGCTCCACCGTCGGTGTGGGCATGCCGGTGTCGATCAACTTCGACAAGGCGATCACCAACAAGGCGGACGTCCAGAAGGGCGTCACCGTCAGCTCCAGCAGCGGCCAGGAGGTCGTCTGCCACTGGTTCAACGACACCCGCATGGACTGCCGGCCGGACGAGTACTGGAAGGGCGGCTCCACCGTCACCCTGAAGCTCGCGCTCGACGGCGTCCAGGGCTCCGAGGGTGTCTATGGAGTCCAGCAGAAGACGGTCACCTTCCAGATCGGCCGCAACCAGGTCTCCTACGTCGACGCCAACACCAAGCAGATGAAGGTCACGCAGGACGGCAGGACGATCAAGACCATCCCGATCTCCGCCGGTTCGCCCGAGAACAAGACGTACGAAGGCGTCATGGTGATGTCCGAGAAGTTCAAGGAGACGCGCATGGACGGCGCGACCGTGGGCTTCACCGACGACGACGGTAAGGGCGAGTACGACATCAAGGACGTGCCGCACGCCATCCGCCTGTCCAGCTCGGGCACCTTCATCCACGGCAACTACTGGGGCGCGGACTCGGTCTTCGGCAGCACCAACACCAGCCACGGCTGCGTCGGCCTGAACGACACCAAGGGCGCCGACGACAAGGGCACGGCGGGTTACTGGTTCTACAACAACTCGATCGTCGGTGACGTCGTGGTCGTCCAGAACACCGGCGACAAGACCATCGCGCCGGACAACGGCCTCAACGGCTGGAACATGGACTGGGCGCAGTGGAAGGCGGGCTCGGCGGTCTGACCCGCCCGGCTCCTCCCACCGAACAGCGAAGCGGCCTGTACGGGACCTCGTCCCGTACAGGCCGCTCACTTATTGCCTGTTACTTGCCGTAGTACGCGTTGTAGATCGAGACCGTCGACTTGTTGTTCTTCTTGTCGGTGATCTTGGCGTGGAAGGAGATCGCCTTCCCCTTCGCCGGGTTCTTCGCGGTGATGTTGCCGTTCGTCACGGTGACCTTCTTCCAGGTCTGGCCGTAGTCGTACGACACGTACACCGTCAGGGACTTGAGGTTGCTGCCCTTGGCCGAACCCTCGACGACGACCGGGATCTTGACCGTCTTACCGGCCTCGACGCGGCTGTCCGGGCCCGTGGCCGCGTTGAAGCGGACCGTGGAGGCCGGGAGCTTGGCGAAGTCGGCGGACGGCTTCTTGGAGCGGAAGGTGAAGCTCGCGTCGATCCGCGTGGACGCGGCCGCGATCTTGACGCTCCGCTTGACCGAGGTCGTCAGCTTGTACTCGGCGTCGCCGGCCGGGACCTTGAACGCCTTCTCGCCGAACAGCGGGTCGTCGTTGGTGCCGACCTTGGTGCCGTTGCGGTACAGGGAGGTGTTCACCGAGGTGAACAGCGACGAGCCCGCGTGCCCGGCACTGTCCGCGAACAGGGGCAGGGACCCGAAGATGTTGTTGCCCTCACGGAACAGCCCGAACTCCGAGTTCAGCTTCGGGCCGAAGACCGCCCTGTTGAAGGTCTTCTTGTAGGTCTTGCCCGCCTGGAACGTCTGCGGGTTGCCGAGCGAGTAGTACGCCTCCAGGATCGGGAAGCCGTCCGCGTCCTTGCCGCCGTACTGCTCGACGTCGTACGTCCACTGGATCTTGTCGGACGTCGACAGGTACAGCGTGCGCGTGCCGGGCAGCTTCTGCGCGACCGAGGACCCGAAGACGGCGTCCTCGGGGAAGAGCCCGACGGTGAAGATCCCGCCGGTCTTGTCGGCGGCGGCCGCACCGATGTCGGTCTTCACCTTGGCGAGCTCGCCCGCCGTGAAGTGACGGACCTTGTCGCCCTGGATCTTCTTGACCTTGGCGGTGGTGGCCACGTCGTACTCGGTGTCGGCGCCCTTGGTCCACTGACCGTTCCAGGTCTGGGTGAGACCGGTGACCTCCCCGCCGAGATGCGCCATGCGCACATTGGCGAAGGAGTCGAGGCCGACGCCGATGCCGAGGCCCGCCGCCGCGTAGGTGTAGCCGATCATGCCGAAGGTCTGTTTGGCCGCGGCGTCCGGCACGGTGATGTCGGCCGCCTTGGTCGTGCGGGCGTCGATCGTCACCGAGGTGTTCTTGGTGACGCTCAGCTTCGGCTGGACCAGCCAGTCGATGCCGCCCTCCAGGTTCACGAAGTCCTTCGCGATCCAGGCGTCCAGCAGGTAAGTGCCCTTGGCCACGCGCATGGTGGTCGTGCCGGACTCGGCGGCCGGGACCTGGTAGACGCGGTCGGTGCCCAGACCCGAGTAGCCGAGGAGAATGGTGTTGTACTCGGACGGCTGCCCGTCCTTGCCGATGTGCTTGACCGTGACGTCGTACGACTCGACCTCACGCTGCACCGCGGCCGCCGTACGGACACTCTGGCCGCCGCCGGTCGCCGTCACATACGCGGAGTACGCGCCGTCGAGGGTGCCGCCCAGCCTGGTGTCGACGGTCATGCCGACGGTGGCCTTGCCGCCCGCCGGGACGGTCACCGTGGTGGCGCCGAGCTTGAAGAAGCCGGCCGGAGCGGCCTGCCCCTTCGGGTCGGTGGCCGTGGAGGTCAGCTTGAGCGTGACGTCCGTCGTACCGAGGTTGCGGTACGTCAGCTCCTTGCTCACCGGCTTGTCGTCGGTGTGCGGCCACTGCTGCGTGCCGAAGCTCACCGACACCGGGTCGGCGATCACGGTCTGCTTGATGGCCTTGTCGACCTGGATCCGGCCCGAACCCTGCTGGAACGGCGTGTACTTGCCGCCCTTGGTGGAACCGGCCAGCGCGCCCTTGATCTCGGCGTACGTCCAGTCCGGGTGCTGCTGCTTGAGGATCGCGGCGGCGCCCGCGACATGCGGCGTCGCCATGGACGTACCCGAGATGGTCAGATAGCCCGCCGGGTTCTGGCCGACCTCCTGGTCGATGATGCTGCCCGGGGCCGCGGCGGCCGTGATGTCCACGCCGGGCGCGGTCACGTCCGGCTTGATGGCGCCGTCGCCGGTGCGCGGGCCGGTGCTGGAGAACGGGGCGAGAACGTCCTTGTCGTCGACGGCGCCGACGGTGAGCGCGGCGTCCGCGCTGCCCGGCGAACCGACCGACTCCGGGCCGGAGTTGCCCGCCGCGATCGCGAAGAGGATGCCCTTCTCGGCGGACAGCTTGTTGACCGCCGCCTCCAGCGGGTCCACCTCGGGGGTGTCCATGCCGCCGAGGCTCAGGTTGACGACATCGGCGCCCTGTGCGGCCGCCCACTCCATGCCGGCGAGGATGCCGGAGTCGTCACCGGAGCCGTTGTCGTCGAGGACCTTGCCGTTGAGGATCTTGGCGCCGGGCGCGACCCCCTTGTACTTGCCGCCCGACTTGGCGCCGGTGCCCGCCGCGATGGACGCGACGTGCGTGCCGTGACCGTAGTGGTCGGTGGCGTCGGCGGCCGGCGTGAAGTTCTTGGACTCGATGACCTGGGTCTTCAGGTCGGCGTGGGTGGCGTCCACACCGGTGTCCAGAACGGCGATCTTGACGCCCTTGCCGTCGTAGCCGGCGGCCCACGCCTTCGGGGCGCCGATCTGCGGCACGGAGACGTCGAGGCTGGCCTTGCGGGTGCCGTCGAGCCAGACGTGCGCGATGCCGGAGGCCGTCCTGTCGCCGTTGGTGACCGCCTCCCACAGCTCGGGCGCGTCTGCCTGCGGCGTCTGTACCGCGTCCGCGTTCAGGGACTTGAGGGTCCTGCGGAGCGTGCCCGCGTCCCGGACGTCGGACTTGGCGGCCGTGGCGGCGCCCTTGTAGCCGACGATGACCTTCAGACCGTTCTTCTGGGACGAACGGGTCGCGGACTTGTTCAGCTCGGTGATGTCGAACAGCCGCTGGTCGAGCTTGCCGGCGGCGACCAGACGGGCCGCGTCGGCGGGTATGACGAGCGTGTGCCCGTCGTCCTCGCGGACCTGCACGGGTATGTGCTGACGCCCCTCCGCCCGCTCCAGGCCGACCACTTGGCCCTTCGCGTCGACGGCGATCCGGTCACCCGTGATGAGGGTGATCCGGTGGGGCGCGGCGAGCTGTGCGGAGCCCGTGGCCGCCCTCTGCTCGGGTTTCGCCGACGCCGGGCTGGTCATGCCCGCTGCGAGGGCGACGGCGGCCGCTGTGGCGACGGTGGCCGCGCACGCACTTTTCACTTGTCTGCGCAAATTTCCCCCTACCTGAGGTACCGGGTGAATTCCCCGTTCACCCGGCGGGGGGTCGTCTCGCACGCATGCGCGTGCTCCCCCCGGATTTCGCAGTATGCCGGTGGAAGATCGGGCACCTCAATAGACAAGTGACGGACAGGTTTGTTCTGTTACGAGATCGACGGACAGTCCGGTGTCGAATTCCGGCCACCTGTCTCGACGTACCCCTGGAAAGCCATACAGGCGCTTACCACGAGAAGGGAGCGGGACATGCTGCTGGAGAACAAGGTGGCCGTGCTGTACGGCGCCGGGGGGCCGATCGGGGGCGCGGTGGCGCGCGCGTTCGCCCGCGAGGGCGCGCGGGTCCAACTCGCCGGACGCACCGCGAAGAAGCTCGACGAACTGGCCGACGAGATCCGCGCGGAGAAGGGCGTGGCGGACACCGCCGTGGTCGACGCGCTCGACGAGCGAGCCGTGGACACCTACGTCGACTCCATCGCCGCCCGCGAGGGGCGGGTCGACATCTCGTTCAACGCCATCGGCTACGGCGACGTTCAGCAGCCGCTGACCGAGATCGCCGTGAGCGACTTCCTTCAGCCGATCACGAACGCCATGCGCAGCCAGTTCCTCACCACCAGGGCCGCGGCACGCCATATGACCCGGCGCGGGTCGGGCGTCATCCTCGCGTTCGGCGGCGGCGGGCCGCAGACGCTGCCCGGGCTGGGCGGCTTCAAGATCGCCCTCGACGCGCTCGAAGGGCTGCGCCGGCAGTGGGCCGTCGAACTCGGGCCCCACGGCATTCGCGTCGTCACCCTCAAGACGGGCGGCGTGCCGGAATCGATGCCCCAGGAGTTCGACGGCGCCGAGGAGATCATCGCCTCCATCGAGAAGGAGACGCTGCTGGGCCGCACGGCGACATTGCGCGACGTCGGGGAGGTGGCGGCGTTCGTGGCGTCGGACAGGGCGCGGACGCTGACGTCGACGGACGTGAACATTTCCTGCGGGGCGATAGTGGATTAGGGCGATGGTGGGTGGACCGCCGCCTCCTTCTCTCGTTTCGGGAAGCGGCGGTCACACCTGTGCCGTTGCCTAGACGGCCTTCTCCTTGACCGAGATGCGGCCCTTCCGGATGGTGGCCACGCGCGGGGCTTTCCTCGCGATCGCGGAGTCGTGGGTGACCATGATGAAGGTGAGCCCGAACTCCTTCCACATGGATTCGAGTACGTCCATGATCTCGTCGCGCATCGACTCGTCGAGGTTGCCGGTGGGTTCGTCGGCGAGCAGCACCTTCGGCTGCTTCACCAGTGCCCGCGCGATCGCCACGCGCTGCTGCTGACCGCCGGACATCTCGCCGGGCAGATGCCCGAGCCGCTCGCCGAGCCCGACCGACTTCAGCGCCTCGGCCGCTCGCTCGCGCCGTTCCTTCGTCTTCACGCCGAGGGGTACGAGTGCGGTCTCGACGTTCTCCTGCGCGGTGAGCGTGGGGATCAGGTTGAAGGACTGGAAGACGAAGCCGATGTTCTCGCTGCGGACCTTGGTGAGGCGGGCTTCGGAGAGCTTGGCCAGGTCGGTGCCGTCGAGGACGACTTCACCTGCGGTGGGGCGGTCGAGGGCGCCGAGCATCTGGAGCAGGGTGGACTTGCCGCCGCCGGTGGGGCCCTGGATGACCAGGCGGTCGCCGTCGGGGATGGTGAGGTCTACGCCGTCGAGGGCGCGGACGGTTTCCTTGCCTCGGGTGTAGTGCTTGGTGACGTTTTTCAGTTCGTACATGGTGGCTCCTGGAGGGTCTTCGGGGTGGTGCGAGTCCGTGTCGGCCGCGGGTCCGGTGGGGGCTGGTCGCGCAGTTCCCCGCGCCCCTGGGGTGGGTGCGGTCCCGCCGGTTGAGCGTGTGGGCTACTCGACTTCGGCTGCGGGTGAGTGGGGGCTGGTCGCGCAGTTCCCCGCGCCCCTTGGGGGTTGCGGTACCGTCGGCCGTCATAGCTCGCGTAGCTGCGGGCAGTCGTGCCGCTGGGGCGGCACGGGTGGGCGCGGCGGCACCCCCGCGAGCGCGGGCGAGCGACACCCCCCGAGCCGCAGTCGTACGTCGGCTACTCGACGCGGCGCAGTGCGTCCGCCGGGCGGAGCCGAGAGGCCCGCCAGCCGCCGAACGCCCCGGCGATCAGGCCGCCGGTCACCGCCAGCCCAACCGCAAGTGCAACGGTCGCAAGGCTCACCGGCGCCGTCATCGCCACGTCGAGCGTCGTGCTCGCCGCCTGCCGACCGGCACCGCCGCCTCCGAAGCCACCGCCCCCCGGCCCGCCGCCCGTGCCGCCGCCACCGCCGCCCAACTGCGCCTGCAACGTGGGGCTGATGGCTGTCACCGCGTACGCTCCCGCCAAGCCCAGCGCAATACCCAGCGCGCCGCCCAGCAGGCCGTTGACCATCGCCTCGCCGACGACCTGCCGGGTCACCCGACCCGACTTCCACCCCAGTGCCTTGAGCGTGCCGAACTCCCGCACCCGGCGGGAAACGGCGGAGGAGGTGAGCAGTCCGGCTACCAGGAACGCTGCCACCAGTACCGCGATCGACAGCCACTTGCCGACGCTCGTCGCGAGGTCGGACGCGGTGGAGAGGGAGCCGGAGACGGTGTCCGCGAGGTCGGCGGAGGTCGTCACGGTCGTATCCGAAATGTTCTTCTGGATCTCGGACTTGACGCTGTCGATCTGCTGGGAGTCGGCGGCCTGGACGTAGATCGTGGTGACCTTGTCCTTGGAGTCGCTGAGGGTCTGCGCCTGCTGGAGCGGGATGTAGAGGTTCGCCGCCGAGTCACCGCTGTCGGCCGTGGCGATGCCGATGACCTCGAACTTGACGCTCTTGACGGTGACCGTGGAACCGACCTTCAGCGACTTCTCCTTGGCGTAGGAGGAGTCGGCGATGACGACCTTCGCGTTGGTCTCCGACGACTTGAACGTACGACCGCTGGTGATCTTCGAGGAGGTCAGCGGACCGAGCGCCGCCTTGGTGACGTCCGTGCCGTAGACCGAGTAGTTGTCGACGTCGAAGTCGGCGCCGCCGCCCCGTACTTCGCCGTCCTGCGGCTGACCGCCCCCGCCGGGGCCGCCGCCCGTGCCCCCGCCGCCGTCTTGCTGGAACTGACCGGGCGTGAAGTTGCCGTTCACCTTGAGGACCTGGAGGCTGAGGCCGCCGACCGCGTCGGAGACACCGTCCTGGTCGCCGACCTTGGCGATGGTGGAGTCGGCCAGGGTCTGGAAGCCCTGCACCATCACGCGGTCACTGCTCTGCTCCTCCTCGCCGTCCGCCGCGTCGAACTGGAAGCGAGGACGTTGTTGTGAATCATCCGATTGCGCCGGGGCCGCCTTGGTGACGGTCATGTCCGTACCGAGCCCGTACAGCGACTCGAGGACCTTGTCCTGCGCCTTCCCCATGCCGGACGACACGGAGTTGACCACGATGACCAGCGCGATACCCAGCGCGAGGCCGGAGGCGACGACGAGGGCCGCTTTTCTGCGGCGGCGCAGCTCGCGCCTCAGGTAGGTGAAGAACATGCGCCGCAAGCTAGGTACGTACCGTGATGAAGGGATAAGGCCGGGATAAGAGATGCATGAGAAGGCTGTACGTGACCCAGGAGCGAGCCCGCATATCACTGTCAGAGCCCGGTCATGTCGTGCCGTCAGCCGGCCGCGGACGTCCCCTTGCCCGCCTTCGTGGCGTCGGCTCCCCAGCTGGCCAGCAGCCGCAGGGCATCCGCCGACGGTGACCCCGGCTCCGCGTGGTAGGTGACCAGGCCCTGTTCCGTGCCGTCGGACAGGCGGAACGACTCGAAGTGCAAGGTCAGCTCGCCCACCAGCGGATGCCGCAGGTGCTTGACGCCGTAGCCCTTCTCCTTGACGTCATGGGTGGCCCACAGCCGGCGGAACTCCTCGCTCTTGACGGAGAGTTCGCCGACCAGGGCGGACAGGCGCGGGTCGTCCGGGTGGCAGCCCGCGTCCATGCGCAGATAGGCGACCATGTCGGACGCCTTCTGGTCCCACTCCACGAACAGGTCGCGGTACTCCGGCCGCAGGAAGACCAGTCGCGCCCAGTTCCGCTCCTGCACAGGCAGCTCCGACCAGTCGCCGAAGACCGCCGCCGCCATCCGGTTCCAGGCGAGGATGTCCGAACGCCGGCCGTTGATGTACGCGGGCACGCCGTCGATCGACTCCAGCAGTTGCGCGAGCGCCGGCCGCACCTGCTCCGTCCGCGCGGTCTGCTTCTTCTTGTGCTGCTTGGGCTTCGCCAGGTGCATGAGATGGGCCTGCTCGGCGTCGCTCAGCCGCAGGGCACGGGCGATGGCGTCCAGTACCTCCGCCGACACGTTCCGCCCGTTGCCCTGCTCCAGGCGCGTGTAGTACGCCACGGACACCCCGGCGAGCTGGGCCAGCTCCTCGCGGCGCAGCCCCGGCACCCGGCGGTGCCGCCCGAAGTCCGGCAGCCCGACGTCCTCCGGCTTCAGCCGGGCACGCCGGGTGCGCAGGAACTCACTGAGCTCGGCACGCCGGTCCAGGGCCCCACCGGTCTCGTGCACGGGTTCGGGCTGTTCGTCCATGCCTCAAGTATTCACGGTCGTACGCACCGGAGCCTGCCCCCAGCAGTAGTAGGACCACTGGACGTACACAGAACGGTGGCCTGGGTGAATGTCCCCGTCTTCGGCACGCTGGACGTCGTGCCCGGTCAGAAGGCGGCCGGTGCGCATATCCCGCTAGGAGAACCCCGGCATGACCACTGTTGCTGCGTACGCCGCACCCTCCGCCAAGGCTCCGCTCGAGCGCACCACGATCGAGCGCCGCGCGGTCCGCGAATTCGATGTGCTGATCGACATCAGGTTCGCCGGAATCTGCCACTCGGACATCCACCAGGCCCGTGAGGGCTGGGGCGAGGCCATCTTCCCGATGGTGCCCGGCCACGAGATCGCCGGCGTCGTCTCCGAGGTCGGCCCCGGTGTCACCAGGTTCGCCGTCGGCGACCGCGTGGGCGTCGGCTGCATGGTCGACTCTTGCCGCGAGTGCGACAACTGCAAGGCCGGCCTGGAGCAGTACTGCGTGAAGGGCAACGTCGGCACGTACAACGCCCTCGACAAGGACGGCGAGCCGACCTACGGCGGCTACGCCGAGAAGATCGTCGTCGACGAGAACTACGTCGTCCGCATTCCTGAGGGCCTCAAGCTCGACGAGGCCGCGCCCCTGTTGTGCGCCGGCATCACCACGTACTCCCCGCTCAAGCACTGGAACGCCGGCCCCGGCAAGAAGGTCGCGATCCTCGGCATGGGCGGCCTCGGCCACATGGGCGTCAAGATCGCGCACGCGCTCGGCGCCGAGGTGACGGTGCTCTCGCAGTCCCTGCGCAAGAAGGACGACGGCCTGAAGCTGGGCGCCGAGCACTACTACGCCACCAGCGACCCGAAGACCTTCGAGGAGCTCCAGGGCACCTTCGACCTGATCCTGTCCACGGTCTCGGCGCCGCTGAACCTGGACCAGTTCCTGTCGCTCCTCAAGACGGACGGCGCCTTCGTGAACGTCGGCGCCCCCGAGGAACCCGTCGCCCTCAACCTCTTCTCGGTGATCGCCGGCCGCAAGACCCTCGCCGGCTCCGGCATCGGCGGCATCCAGGAGACCCAGGAGATGCTGGACTTCTGCGCCGCGCACGGCTTCGGCGCCGAGATCGAGCTGATCAACGCGGACCAGATCAACGACGCGTACGAGCGGGTGCTGGCGAGCGACGTCCGGTACCGGTTCGTGATCGACACGGCGACGATCTGAGTCGGTGCCCGAGGGCCCCGGAGGAGCGTTGGCCGCTCCTCCGGGGCCTTCAGCGTGCCGTTTCGGTACGGCGGCCCAGCAGCCACAGCAGATACGGCCCACCGACGAGCGAGGTGAGCGCGCCGACCGGGATCTCCAGCGGGGGCAGCAGCGTACGGGCGGCGAGATCGGCGCTGACGAGGATCAGCGCGCCGGTCAACGCAGAGTTGAGAAGCGGGAGTTGGGGCGTTCGGGTGAGGCGACGGGCCAGCTGCGGTGCGGTGAGTGCGACGAAACCGATGGGCCCCGCCGCGCCGGTCGCGGTGGCGGCGAGCACGACGCCGAGCACGGTGAGACCGAGCCGCACCCGGTCCACGCGCACTCCCAGACCGGCCGCGGTGTCCGGATCGAGCCCGAGCGGCCGCAGCGCCCGGCTCGCCCACACCAGCGCCGGCAGACACAGCACCATGACGACCGCGAGCGGCCCGGCCTGCTCCCAGCCCCGCCCGTTGAGGCTCCCGGTCAGCCACAGCTTGACCTGCTCGGCGGCCTCCAGCTCGCTGTCGGTGAGATAGAGCTGCACGACAGCGGAGAGCGCGACGCCGATCCCCACCCCCGTGAGCACGAACCGACTCGGCTGCATCCCGTGCCGCCACGCCAGCACATACACGAGCGCCGCCGCCATCAGCCCGCCCGCGACGGAGACGACCGGCACCGCACCGGGGGAGGCGACCACCCCGGTCGCCAACGCCACCACGGTCGCGGCAGCCGCCCCATGCCCGACCCCGATCACATCCGGACTGGCGAGCGGATTGCGGGTCACGCTCTGCACGAGGGCCCCGGCCACCCCGAGCGCGGCCCCGACCAGCGCCCCGACCACGATCCGCGGCACCCGCAACTCGTTGACGACGAGGTCATGGGGCCCCGATCCACTGCGAACGGCGCGCCACACCTCGACCGGTGTCACGAAGGTCTGCCCGGCACAGGCGGACGCGACCATGACGACCCCGAGCAGGAGGAGAAGGGCCACGGCGACGGCAGCGGAACGCCGGTGAAGGAGGAGGGAGACACCAGGGCGGGGACGGAGGGGGGTCCATCCGCGGGGGGCCCTCAAGCCGCGGGCAGCCGGGCCCGCCCAGCTGCGGGCATTCGTGCCGCCTAGGGCGGCACGGGTGGGCGCAGGCGGCACCCCGTCAGCGCCGGGCTGCGCGACCCACCCCCGGCCGGCACCAACTCGCGGCACCCCGCCACGCCGGGCCCCGCGCCACCGCCGGGTACCGCTCAAGACACGGCCCCTTTCCTCCGTACCAGCACGACCAGCACCGGCACCCCCACCAACGCGGTCATCACCCCGGCCGGTACCTCCGCAGGAGCCCGCACGACCCGCCCCACGACGTCCGCGCCAAGCAGCAACCCCGCCCCGAGCAGCGCGGACAAGGGCAGCACGCTCCGATAGCCACCCCGAGGGACAAGCCGTCGCGCGACATGCGGCACCGCAAGCCCCACGAAGGCGATCGGCCCCGCCGCGGCAACCGCCGCCGCGGTCAGCAGCGTTGCCCCCAAGGCCGCTGCCACCCGCACCACCCCCACGCGATGCCCCAACGCCCGCGCGGTCTCGTCCCCCAGCGCCAGCGCATCCAGCCCCCGCGCACAGGCCACCACCAGCACCGCACCCCCCACGAGGAACGGCAGCATCTGCCCCACCGTCCCCGCGTCCCGCCCACTGAGCGCCCCCACCTGCCAGAAGCGGAACTGGTCCAGCGTCGAGGAACTGGACGTGAGAACAACGGTCGTACCCCCCGCGGTCATCGCCGACAACGCGGTCCCGGCCAACGCCAGCTTCACCGGCGAGGCCCCACCCCGCCCGCGCGCGGCAATGCCGTACACCAGACACGCGGCCAGGACGGCCCCGGCGAAGGCGTACCAGACGTACCCCCCGAACCCGTTCGCGAGCCCGAGGACGAGCGCGAGCACGACCCCGGCCGCCGCCCCCTGGCTGAGCCCGAGGATCCCGGGGTCGGCGAGCGGATTCCGGGTGACCGCCTGCAACGCCGCCCCGGCCATCCCGAGCGCGGCGCCTGCCACAAGCCCGACCTCGGTCCGCGGCAGCCGCAATGACCGTACGACCAGCGCGTCGGCCGAACCCCCGCCGTGCAGCAGCGCATCGACGACCGCGGACGGCGGCACCGCCCGCGTGCCGACGGCGAGGCTGAGCACGCCGACGGCGGCCACGAGGAGCGTGACCGCCGGCCAGACAAGACAGACAAGACGTGGCTTCACTTGCCGATGTGCTCGGTGAGCTGGCGTATCACCAGACGTGCGGCGGTGGGACCGGCGTTGAGATACCAGGGATCGTCGTCGACCTTCACCGCGTGCCCGGCCGCCACGGCCTTCATCGACTTCCACAGCGGCCCGGCCAGGACACTCGCCGCATCCGTCTCGCCCGCGTCACCCTGCACCGAGTAGAAGATCCAGTCCCCGTCGGCGACATCGACGCTCTCCGGCCCGATGTCCTCCGAAATGCCGTTGAACTGCTGCGACTTGGGCCGGGACAGCCCCATGTCGACGGCGATGGACCCGGTGAAGGAGGAGACGCCGAACATCCGCGTACGGTCGGGCGTGAACCGCACCATGGAGACGGTGGGATCCCCTAGGTCGGCGCCCTTCTCACCGGCATCCGCCGTGATGTCGTTCAACATCTCCTGCGCCTGCTGCCCCTTGCCGACCGCATCACCGACGAGCAGCAGATCCCGCTTCCAGTTGATGCCGTTGCCCGCGGTGACGACGGTCGGCGCGATCTTCGACAGCTTGGGGTAGAGGTCGCCGAGCGAGTCGTTGACGAGGATCAGATCGGGCTTCGCGGCCGCAAGGGACTCCAGGTTGGGCGCCTGCCGGGTCCCCGCGTCGGTCATCGCGGCAAGCTTCTTCTTGTACGACGGGAAGGCGTCCGCCAGATAGTCCGGTACGAGTCCGGCGTTGTCACCGCGGGTCGCGGCGGTCGGGACGATGCCGAGGGAGAGCAGGTCGTCGAGCTGGCCGGTGCTGAGGACGGCGATCTTCTCCGGCTCGCTCTTGATGGTCGTACTGCCCTCGAAGTGCTTGACCGTCCGCGGGAAGGCACCGTCCTTGTCGGTGTCGGAGCCCATGCCGTCGGCGAGAGCGCTCGGCGCGGCGGACGGCCCGCCGGTGTCGGAGGAGGCGCCCATGACGGGGTTGCGCGCCCCGTCGGCCGCCGTCTTGGCATCGTTGTCCGAGGCCGAGGAACAGCCGGCCATCAGCCCTCCGACGAGGGACGCGGCCAGGACGGCCTTCCACTTCAACGCACGCACGATCTTCTCCGACCTGAACAGGCATACCCGCCGACTCGATAAGGCAAGCCTTACCTTAAATGACCTCGGAGTATCTTGGTGCGTGAGGCTGCGTGAGGAGGCCCACACGATGACCGTCGAGCTGAACCACACCATCGTCGCCGCACATGACAAGAAGGCGTCGGCCCAGTTTCTCGCCGACATCCTGGGACTGGAAGTCGGCCCACCGTACGGCCCGTTCATCCCGGTGCAGATCCCCAACGGGGTGACCCTCGACTACATCGACACATCCGGCGAGATCACCCCGCAGCACTACGCCTTCCTCGTCTCCGAGGACGACTTCGACACGATCTTCGCCCGCGTCCGGGACGCCGGCCTGACCTACTGGGCCGACCCGTTCCACAGCCGCCCCGCCGAGATCAACCACAACGACGGCGGCCGCGGTACGTACTTCGACGACCCGAACGGCCACAACCTGGAAATCATCACGAGGCCGTACGGCAGCGGGGGCTGAGGCCTTTCCGTGGTGCTGTTCCGCGGTGCCGGACAAAAAAGTTCGGCCGGGGATGTCGAGAACCCGTGACCGGCTCCGTCCCCGCAGTGAACGCGACCACAATGGGTCGCACCAGTACCGAGGAGAACCACCATGGCCAAGTACCTGCTGCTCAAGCACTACCGTGGCGCCCCGGCCGCAGCGAACGACGTGCCCATGGACCAGTGGACGCCGGAGGAGATCTCGGCCCACGTGAAGTACATGAACGACTTCGCGGCCCGGCTCGAGGAGACCGGCGAGTTCGTCGACAGTCAGGCCCTTGCACCCGGGGGGACGTTCGTCCGGTACGACGGCGAGGGGCGCCCGCCGGTCACCGACGGCCCGTTCGTCGAGACCAAGGACCTCATCGCCGGCTGGATGGTGATCGACGTCGACAGCTACGAGCGCGCCGTCGAGCTGGCCGGGGAGCTGTCGGCCGCCCCCGGGGCGGGCGGGAAGCCGATCCACGAATGGCTTGAGCTGCGCCCGTTCTACGGCGTCTCCTCGCCCACCATCTCGGAGTGCTCTTTCAAGTGAACGAGGTCCTGCTCCGGAGCCTCACACCGAGCGTGCTCGGGATCCTCGTCCGCCGCGGCGCAGACTTCGCGGCGGCCGAGGACGCCGTACAGGACGCGCTGGTTGAGGCGGTCCGCGTGTGGCCGGCCGATCCCCCGCGGGATGCGAAGGGCTGGCTGGTCACCGTGGCCTGGCGCAAGTTCCTCGACGCGAGCCGGGCGGACGCCTCCCGCCGGCGGCGCGAGGACGTCGTCGACGAGGAACCGGCGCCCGGGTCCGCGCCCTCCGCGGACGACACACTCCAGCTCTACTTCCTGTGCTCCCACCCGTCCCTCACGCCGTCGTCCGCGGTCGCGCTCACGCTGCGCGCCGTCGGCGGGCTGACCACCCGCCAGATCGCCCAGGCCTACCTGGTGCCCGAGGCGACCATGGCGCAGCGCATCAGCCGGGCCAAGCGCACCGTCTCCGGCGTACGGTTCGACCAGCCCGGCGACGTCGCCACCGTGCTGCGCGTCCTCTACCTGGTCTTCAACGAGGGCTACTCCGGCGACATCGACCTCGCCGCCGAGGCCATCCGGCTCACCCGGCAGCTCGCGGCCGCGATCGACCACCCCGAGGTGGCCGGACTCCTCGCCCTGATGCTGCTCCACCACGCCCGGCGCGCCGCCCGGACCGCGCCCGACGGCGGCCTGGTGCCGCTCGCCGAGCAGGACCGCGGCCGGTGGGACACGAAGTCGATCGCCGAGGGCGTCGAGATCCTCCAGAGGGCCCTCGCCCGCGACCGGCTCGGCGAGTTCCAGGCCCAGGCCGCCGTCGCGGCACTCCACGCCGACGCGCTCACCGCCGAGGAGACCGACTGGGTGCAGATCGTCGAGTGGTACGACGAGCTCGCGCGCCTGACCGACAGCCCGGTCGTCCTCCTCAACCGCGCGGTGGCCGTCGGCGAGGCCGACGGCCCACGCGCCGGTTTGGCGGCACTCGCGCTCCTGGACGACTCCCTGCCCCGCCACACCGCGGTGGCGGCCTACCTACACGAGCGCGACGGCGACCTTGCCATGGCGGCACAGCTGTACGCCGAGGCCGCCCAGCAGGCACCCAACCTCGCCGAACGCAACCACCTGACCCGCCAGGCCGCCCGCCTCAACGCCCGCCTTCGCTGACGGGGCCCTGCTTGCGCCGCATGAGAAGCGTCCCGACCGGAAGGACGGCGAGGCCCAGACCGGCCCCGTGGTCAGGGTCCTGCCCGACGGGTACGGAATCGCTGGGAACCCTCGCGCGTTGAGCCCAGTGGGTGTGGGGTGCCGGTGGTGTGCGAACCGGGCAGCCCGAGCGACCGAGCTGACTGATTACCCGAGTGACCGAGCTGACAGATATTGGAGGGGTCGCAATGGCTGCGCAGACGCAGAGGGCCGTGCTGGCGGGCGGATGCTTCTGGGGGATGCAGGACCTGATCCGCCGGCTTCCGGGCGTGACCGCGACCCGGGTCGGATACACCGGCGGTGACGTCCCGAACGCGACGTACCGCAACCATGGCACGCACGCCGAGGCCATTGAGATCCTTTTCGACCCCGAGAAGACCGATTTCCGCGCACTCCTGGAGTTCTTCTTCCAGATCCACGACCCGAGCACCAAGAACCGCCAGGGCAACGACATCGGCCTCAGCTACCGCTCGGCGATCTACTACGTGGACGACGAGCAGAAGCGGATCGCCGAGGACACCATCGCGGATGTGGACGCCTCCGGACTGTGGCCGGCCAAGGTCGTCACCGAGGTGGAGCCGGTCGGCCCCTTCTGGGAGGCCGAGCCCGAGCACCAGGACTACCTGGAGCGTTACCCGGACGGCTACACCTGCCACTTCCCGCGCCCGGGATGGCGGCTGCCCGCCCGCGCGCAGAGCTGACCCCGCGGGGCGGCGGGGACGGAGGCTGACCGGGCCGAGCCGTCGGCGCGCCCGGCAGTTCCGTCAGCGCGGCAGCGTCGCCGGGTTGCCTCCGTTCGCCTCGTAGCCCGCCACCGCCAGCGCCCGGTACACCGCGAATTCCGCGGCCGGGTCGCTGGACAGGGTCCAGGGCAGGGCGCCCACGTGGCCGTCGACCTGTATCAGCTGGTTCATGGCCTCGGCCCAGCGCTCGGAGCGGACCAGGAAGAAGACCAGCAGGTGGCGGACGTGGGCCAGCATCGGGTCGTCGTGGCGGGCCGCGTGCACCGCGAACAGCGCGCCGTGGACCGCCTTCGTCACGACCTCGCTCTGGTAGAAGCCGCTGACCAGGTTCACCTCGGGGAGGTGCTCGAAGACCGCGAAGAGCGGCATGGCGGCGAGGAGTGAGCCTTGCGGGGCCCGGGCCGCCGCCGCCTCCGTGAACGACATCGCCAGCTCGCGCGAGCCGTGCCACTTCTCGCACCAGTAGTGCAGGGCGGCCAGGTGGGCGCCCATGTGGGACGGCGCGCGGTCCAGGATCTTCAGCCAGAGCTGCTCGAACTCCGCCCGGGGGTACGCCAGTCCGCGTGCCACCGACAGCTCGATGATGTACGGGACCGGGTCACCGGGGGCCAGCAGCGCCGCCTCGCCGCACGCCGCCCTCGCCTCCTCCATGATGATCCGGAACTCGTCCGTGCCGGGCGTCGACGTGCGCCACGCCTGCTGCACCAGGAACTCCGCGTGCACCGCGGCGCCGCCCGCGTCCTTGGGCGCCTCGGCCCGCCACACCCGCAGCCACTGCCCGCCCGGCGTCTCGTCGACCCCGCCCGGCCGCCGGGTGAGCTCCAGCGACGCGGCGCCCGCGAAGGCCTGCACACGCTGCCAGCGCCGCTCGCCCTCCGCCTCCGTGCCCGCGAGGAGCTGGGAGGCCGACCGGTAGTCCTGAGTGCGCTGCACCAGGTCCAGGACGTCCAGCAGGTCCTGGTCGGGGCCGGGCATGCGGATGTCCAGCTCCTCCTGCCGTACGAACCCGTAGTTCGCGGGGTCCGCGGCGTCCGGGTGGCCCGGCGCGACCTGTTCGATCATGCCGCGCCTGCGCCGCAGGAACGGAAGCAGCACGAAGCCGAGCAGGACCAGCGACATCAGGACCCAGAGAATCTCCATGCCTCCAGCGTTCCAGACGCCGCCGACAATTGGCGAACCTGGTCCGCGGCCTGTGGATAACCTCGCCATCCGTCGTCAGGCCCACAAGCGCACTACGCTCAATACCCATGAGCGACAGGCACATCAGTCAGCACTTCGAGACCCTCGCGATCCACGCGGGCAACACCGCCGACCCCCTCACCGGCGCGGTCGTCCCGCCGATCTACCAGGTCTCGACCTACAAGCAGGACGGCGTCGGCGGCCTGCGCGGCGGCTACGAGTACAGCCGCAGCGCCAACCCGACCAGGACCGCCCTCGAGGAGAACCTCGCCGCCCTGGAGGGCGGCCGCCGGGGCCTCGCTTTCGCGTCCGGACTGGCGGCCGAGGACTGCCTGTTGCGTACGCTGCTCAGCCCCGGCGATCACGTGGTCATCCCCAATGACGCGTACGGCGGCACGTTCCGTCTCTTCGCGAAGGTCGTCTCCCGGTGGGGCGTGGAGTGGTCGGTCGCCGACACCAGCGATCCGGCCGCCGTACGGGCCGCCATCACCCCGAAGACCAAGGCCGTGTGGGTGGAGACCCCCTCCAACCCGCTCCTCGGCATCACCGACATCGCCGCCGTCGCCCAGATCGCCCACGGCGCGGGCGCCCGGCTCGTCGTCGACAACACCTTCGCCACGCCCTATCTTCAGCAGCCGCTGTCGCTGGGCGCCGACGTCGTGGTGCACTCACTGACCAAGTACATGGGTGGCCACTCGGACGTCGTCGGCGGTGCGCTGATCGTCGGTGACACAGAGCTGGGCGACGAGCTGGCGTACCACCAGAACGCGATGGGCGCGGTCGCCGGGCCCTTCGACTCCTGGCTGGTGCTGCGCGGCACGAAGACGCTGTCGGTGCGCATGGACCGGCACAGCGAGAACGCCACGAAGATCGCCGACATGCTGACCCGGCACGCGCGCGTGACGGGGGTGCTGTACCCGGGGCTGCCCGAGCACCCCGGTCACGAGGTCGCCGCCAAGCAGATGCGGGCGTTCGGCGGCATGGTCTCCTTCCAGGTCGAGGGCGGCGAGGAGGCGGCCGTCGAGGTCTGCAACCGCGCCAAGGTGTTCACGCTCGGCGAGTCCCTGGGCGGCGTCGAGTCGCTGATCGAGCACCCCGGCCGGATGACGCACGCGTCCGTCGCCGGCTCGGCCCTGGAGGTGCCCGCCGACCTCGTACGCCTCTCCGTGGGCATCGAGAACGTCGACGACCTCCTCGAAGACCTCCAGCAGGCGCTGAACAAGTAGGTCAGGGTCACCAGCCCGTGAGCGGTGGAGTCGTCTCCGACGGCGGCTCCACCCACGGGCGGGCTGTCAGCGCCCACACCAGGAACGCCACCGACGCCGCGAACAGCAGCAGCCACATCATCCGCCGGGCCGCCATCCTGCGGCGCAGCATGCGGCCGCCGCGGCGCACGACGTCCGCGTAGAGCTCCGGCGGCACGGGCGGCGGGGTCTGCTCCAGGAGCTGCCGTACGACGGCTTCACGATCGAGGCGGGTCACGGCTGCGTCACCTCCGCTCCCACTGCCGCCGGTGCCGGTCCCCGTGGCGGATGCAGCAGCGTCGTCGTCGCGCGGTTGCAGATCGCGCGGACGCGCTCCGTGGGCAGGCCCAGCAGTGCCGCCGTCTGCTCCTCGGCGACCCCTTCGTACAGCCTCAGGACGAGGATCAGCCGCTCCTGCGGCGAGAGCCGGGCGAGCGGGCTGCCGGGATGCGGGCGGGCACGGCCGAGTCCGCCGTACTGGTGCCAGGCCCCGCGGGCGAAGCGGGTGGCCAGATACTGGCGGGTGCGGTCGTACGGGTCCTCGCCGCGCAGCCGGTCCCAGGACGCGTAGGTGTGGGCGAGGGCCAGGGTGAGCAGGCGTCGCGCGCGTGGGTTGTCGCCCGCTGTCTCCGCCGTGAGGAGCGTGGCGGCATGCAGCAGCCGCCCTGCCGCGCCCGCGACGAACGCCTCGAACTCCCGGGCCCGGCGGGCGCCCTGGGACGCCTGCCGTTGTCGCACCACGCCTCCCGCCCCTGGGGAACGACGGGGTCCGGGCCGGGTACGGCGGGCGAAGCCGGGTACGGCGACGAGGCCCCGGTCTCATCTGAGGCCAGGGGTGGCCCCACGGTCAAGACTCAGGCGGCACACGCGCGTGGACGCAGCGCGACAGAAGGCGGTACGCGGCTCAGGAGGCCGTCGGCGGCTCGGCGTCCGGCAGGCCCTGGACGGCCATCCGCGCGGAGAGCGCGCTGTTGAAGCGCGTGAGGAGCGTGCAGAACGCCTCGCGCTCCTCCTGTGTCCAGTCGTGTGTCAGCTCGTCCATCAACTGACGCCGCGACGAGCGCACTTCCTCGAGCCGCGACAGTCCGCGCGGGGACAGCTGGAGCACCACGGCCCGCCCGTCCTCCGGATGCGAGGTGCGCTTGACGAGCCCGGTGTCGACGAGCGGGGCCACCTGCCGGGTCACCGTGGACGAGTCGATCCCCATGCTCGCGGCGAGCGCCTTGACGCCCATCGGGCCTTCCTTGTCGAGGCGGTTGAGCAGCAGGTATGCGGCGCGGTCCATGGAGTTGCGCACCTGCCCGACGCCGCCGAGCCGGGTCTGCTCGGCACGGCGGGCGAACACCGCCACCTCGTGCTGCAGCGCTTCCAGGAGACCGCTGTCACCGACGGTCGTCATGTCCATCGACATTTCAGGTGTTGTGGGCATGGCCGGGGGCTCACTTCATGAAAGGGGTGCTGGGTTGGGGGACAGGGTACGCGGCCGGGCGGCAGGCCGTACCGGCGCTGCGCAAACCGGTCTCGGAGGTTGGTCACAGCCGAGTCCCGCGGCTGTGAACTGCGATGCTTGAGTCATGAGCTACAGCACGGCTGACTCCTTGCGGCCCGTCACTCTCGACGACGTACGCGGCGCCCAGAAGATGCTCACGGGCGTGGCGCGGGTGACCGCGATGGAGGGCAGCAGGCATCTGACCCAGCTGGTCGGCGCTCCGGTGCACTTCAAATGCGAGAACCTCCAGCGCACCGGTTCGTTCAAGCTGCGCGGCGCGTACGTCCGTATCGCCGGGCTGCTGCCCGAGGAGCGGGCGGCCGGTGTGGTCGCCGCGAGTGCCGGCAACCACGCGCAGGGCGTCGCCCTGGCGTCCTCGCTGCTCGGCGTGGCCTCCACGGTGTTCATGCCGAAGGGCGCCCCGCTGCCGAAGATCAGCGCCACCAGGGAGTACGGCGCCGAAGTGCGCCTGCACGGTCAGGTGGTCGACGAGACGCTGGCTGCCGCAGAGCGGCACGCGGCCGAGACGGGCGCGGTGTTCATCCACCCCTTCGACCACCCGGACGTCATCGCGGGCCAGGGCACGGTCGGGCTGGAGATCCTGGAGCAGTGCCCCGAGGTGCGCACGATCGTCGTCGGTATCGGCGGCGGCGGGCTCGCGGCCGGCATCGCGGTCGCGGTGAAGGCGCTGCGTCCCGATGTACGGATCGTGGGCGTGCAGGCTGCGGGCGCGGCGGCGTATCCGCCCTCGCTGGCGGCCGGGCGGCCGGTGGCCGTGGAGAAGCCGGCGACGATGGCCGACGGCATCAAGGTCGGGCGGCCCGGCGACGTGCCGTTCGGGATCATCGGAAATCTGGTGGACGAAGTCCGCACCGTCACCGAGGATGAGCTGGCCAATGGGCTGCTGCTGTGCCTGGAGCGGGCCAAGCTGGTCGTCGAACCGGCCGGGGCGAGCCCGGTCGCGGCGCTGCTGAGCGATCCCGGCGCCTTCGAGGGCCCGGTCGTCGCGGTGCTGTCCGGGGGGAACGTCGACCCGCTGCTGCTCCAGCGCGTCCTGCGGCACGGCATGGCGGCGCAGGGCCGCTACCTGGCCGTACGGCTGCGGCTGACGGATCGGCCGGGGGCGCTCGCGACGCTGCTGGGGGTGTTGTCAGTGGTGGACGCTAACGTCCTCGATGTGAGCCACGTACGGACCGATCCACGGCTCGGGCTCACGGAGGCGGAGGTCGAACTGCACCTGGAGACGAAGGGCACCGAGCACTGCACCGAGGTCGGCCAGGCCCTGCGCGAGGCGGGCTACACGGTCATCGGCTGAGGTCAGGGCCAGTCGCTCACTCGTCCGAGTCAATCCCCTTGAGAGACGCGATACATCGCGTTATGGTGTGTCTCGGGTCACTCGCCGGGCGCCCGCCGACCATTCATCAGGCGGAAAGCAAAGCGCGCGCATACCCAGTCTTTTCGAAGAACTCGAACTGACGAAACTCTGACCTGTCCCCAACGACGTGGAGAACTCACATGCCAGGCGCCATCTATGCCGAAGGCCTGGTAAAGACCTTCGGCGACGTAAAGGCACTGGACGGTGTCGACCTCGATGTCCCCGAGGGCACGGTGCTGGGCCTGCTCGGGCCGAACGGCGCGGGCAAGACGACGACCGTCCGCTGTCTGACGACCCTGCTGCGCCCCGACAGCGGCTCGGCGGTCGTCGCGGGCATCGACGTACTCAAGCACCCCGACGCCGTACGCCGCTCGATCGGCCTGTCCGGCCAGTTCGCCGCGGTCGACGAATACCTGACCGGCCGCGAGAACCTCCAGATGGTCGGCCAGCTCTACCAGATGAAGGCCAAGGCCGCCAAGGCCAGGGCCGGCGAGCTGCTCGACCAGTTCCACCTCGCGGACGCCGCCGACCGCACCGCGAAGACCTACTCCGGAGGCATGCGCCGCCGCCTCGACCTCGCGGCCGCCCTGGTCGTCTCGCCGCCCGTGATGTTCATGGACGAGCCGACGACCGGCCTCGACCCGCGCAACCGCCAGCAGCTGTGGGAGGTCATCAAACAGCTCGTCTCCGGCGGTACGACGCTGCTGCTGACCACCCAGTATCTGGAGGAGGCCGATCACCTCGCGCACGACATCGCGGTGGTCGACCAGGGCCGTGTCATCGCCCGTGGCACCTCCGACCAGCTCAAGGCCCGCACCGGCGGCGAGCGCGTCGAGGTCGTGGTGCACGAGCGCGAGCACATCGCGACCGCCATCGAGGTGCTCGCCGGCTTCGGCAAGGGCGAGACCACCGTCGAGGAGCACACCCGCAAGCTCACGGTGCCCGTCACCGGCGGCGCCAAGCTCCTCGCCGAGGTCATCCGTGAACTGGACGTCCGCGGCATCGAGATCGACGACATCGGCCTGCGCCGCCCGACCCTGGACGACGTGTTCCTGTCCCTGACCGGCCATGTGGCGGAGGTCAAGGACGAGGGCAATGGCGCCGAGGGCCCCCAGGACCGCCGTAACAAGAAGGAGGCAGCCAAGTGAGCGCCGTCACGGACGCCGCGCCCGTCGCGGCCCCCACCCACCCTGTCGGCCAGTCCATCCGGGACTCGCTGGTCGTCGGCAAGCGCAATCTGATCCGGATGTCCAGGATCCCCGAGATGGTGATCTTCGGACTCATCCAGCCGATCATGTTCGTGGTGATGTTCAGCTACGTGTTCGGTGGCTCCATGAACATCGGCGGCACCACGGACTCCGGTGTCTACCGCGAGTTCCTGATGGCCGGCATCTTCGCCCAGACCGTCACGTTCGCCACCGCGGGCGCCGGCGCGGGCATCGCGGACGACATGCACAAGGGGCTCATCGACCGCTTCCGCTCCCTGCCCATGGCGCGGGGCGCGGTGCTGACCGGGCGGACCTTCGCCGACCTGGTGCAGACGGCGCTCACCCTGCTCGTGCTCGCGATCGTCGCCCTGCTCGTCGGCTGGCGCACGCACACCAGCATCGGCGAGGTGCTCGGGGCCTTCGGGCTGCTGCTCCTGCTCGGCTACGCGTTCACCTGGATCGGCGCGCTGATCGGCCTTTCCGTGAGCACGCCCGAGGCGGCCACCTCCGGCGGACTGATCTGGCTCTTCCCGGTCACGTTCATCTCGAACGCGTTCGTGGACTCCAGCAACCTGACGCCCTGGCTCCAGCACGTCGCCGACTGGAACCCCTTCAGCGCCACGGTCCAGGCCTGCCGCGAACTCTTCGGCAACCCCGGGGTCTCCACCTCGGACGCCTGGCCCATGCAGCACCCGGTGTGGGCATCGCTGATCTACTCGGTCCTGATCGTCGTCGTCTTCCGGACGCTGGCGGTGCGCAAGTACCGCTCGGCCACGGCCTGAGCGGGACAGGGGTGAACCCCGACCGGGCATGACGAGGCCCCCGGCGCTTCAGGGCAGCCGGGGGCTCGTCGCAGATATCCGGTCCTGAGGGCGATCCGGCCGGGTCAGCCGTTGTACGGCTCGGCCTTGAGGATGGTCACGGAGGCCAGCTTGCCGTTCGGCAGCTCGTACTCCGCGTCCTCGCCGACCTTGTGGCCGATCACGCCGGAACCCAGCGGAGACTGCGGGGAGTACGTCTCGATGGCGGCGCTCGCGTACTCGCGCGAGGCGAGCAGGAAGGTCGTCGTGTCGTCCTCGTCGCCGTCGAAGGCGATCGTCACGACCATGCCGGGGGCCACCGCACCGTCCGCCGATGCCGGCGCCTCGCCGACCTTGGCGTTCTCCAGGAGCTGGGTCAGCTGGCGCACACGGAGCTCCTGCTTGCCCTGCTCCTCCTTGGCCGCGTGGTACCCGCCGTTCTCACGCAGGTCGCCCTCCTCGCGCGCGGCCGCGATCTTGGCGGCGATCTCCGTGCGCGCAGGACCAGACAGGTACTCCAGCTCGGCCCTCAGCTGGTTGTACGCCTCCTGGGTCAGCCAGGTGACGTTCTCGCTGGTCTGGGTCACAGGTGCTCCTCGTAGGTACTGGGAATACAAAGCATCGCCCTACCCAGAAGAATGTTCCTTCTCGGAGGGGCGAAACCACGAGCCTAACAATTCAGCGGCGGAAGGGGGAGGACATAAGGCATCAGAATCACGTCAACGCAGGTCAGCCTCTACGTATTGAGAGTGACCTCAGTCGGAGTGGCAGCCCAGAAGCTCCGCGGTCGTGCCCTGCGACGTGGTACGGAGCGTGACGACCTTGTCGATGCGCGTGGCGTCCCCGTCGAAGTGGAAGTCCGCCCGGCCGACCTCGGCACCGTTCTCCGCCTGGGAGCGCACGGTGCAGTAGCCGCCGACGCCGGCGTCCTTGTGCACCTCAAGGTGCACCTGCACCGTGTTCTTCGTGTGGTCGAACTCGATCACTTCGGCACTGATCTTGTTCTGGCCGACGTAGTAGTAGGCGAAATACCCGATCAGGGCGACCAGCGCCGCCCCCAGCACCAGGGCGGCGACTCTGAGCTTGCGGTCGGCACGCTCGTCCGAGGAGCGGCCGTAACGGCCCTCGGGCAGCTGCGTGCTCGCCGTACTCATGATCGTCCTCTCGGCATCGGAATTATTCGCCCCCCGATTCGGTCACTATAGAAGCCGCCGATTGCGCCCCCTGCACCGGGCGCCGATTGACCTGAGGATTGAGTCTTGACTGACCAGCTGCGACTGATGGCCGTTCACGCCCACCCCGACGACGAGTCGAGCAAGGGCGCGGCCACCATGGCCAAGTACGTGTCCGAGGGGGTGGACGTGCTGGTCGTGACCTGCACGGGCGGGGAGCGCGGCTCCATCCTCAATCCGAAGCTCCAGGGCGACAAGTACATCGAGGAGCACATCCACGAGGTACGCAAGAAGGAGATGGACGAGGCCCGGGAGATCCTCGGCGTGCGGCAGGAGTGGCTCGGCTTCGTCGACTCGGGCCTGCCCGAGGGCGACCCGCTGCCTCCCCTCCCCGAGGGCTGCTTCGCCCTGGAGGACGTCGACAAGGCGGCCGGCGAGCTGGTGAAGCAGATCCGCTCGTTCCGTCCGCAGGCCATCACGACGTACGACGAGAACGGCGGCTACCCGCACCCCGACCACATCATGACCCACAAGATCTCGATGGTGGCCTTCGAGGGTGCGGCGGACACCGAGAAGTACCCGGAGCAGGAGTTCGGACCGGCGTACCAGCCGCTGAAGCTCTACTACAACCAGGGCTTCAACCGCGCGCGCACCGAGGCACTGCACCACGCGCTGACCGAGCGCGGCCTGGAGTCGCCGTACGGGGACTGGCTCAAGCGCTGGGAAGACTCGCCGATGAAGGACCGCACGCTCACCACGCACGTGCCGTGCGCCGAGTTCTACGAGATCCGCGACAAGGCGCTCATCGCGCACGCCACGCAGATCGACCCCGACGGCGGCTGGTTCAAGGTCCCGCTGGATCTCCAGAAGGAGGTCTGGCCGACCGAGGAGTACGAGCTCGCGAGGTCCTTCGTCGATACCTCCCTCCCCGAGGACGACCTCTTCGCGGGCATCCGCGACAATGCCTGACATGAGCGCAAGCGCAAGCCAGGCAATGACACACCTCGCCACCCTCGCCGCCGAGGTCGACGAGGACAAGGTCACCCCCGGCGTCCTCGGGTTCATCGTCTTCGCGGCGATGGCCCTGGCGGTGTGGGCCCTGATGAAGTCGATGACCCGCCATATGGGCCGGGTCGACTTCAAGGAGCCCGGGGGATCGGGGGCCGCGGACGCCGATTCCGAGGCCGCGGCCGACCCCAAGGCCAAGCAGCAGGGCTGACGTCACGGGCGGTGCGGGTGCGCTCCGCGGAAGTGGCGAGACCGGCCGTCGAGCGTGTGCCGGTCCGTTGTGGCCGGTCGCGCAGTTCCCCGCGCCCCTTTGGGGCGCTGCCGGAACCGCTGGGTCGGAGGAATCGGCGCTTGCCGAACCGCGTGTGCGGACGGCTCCTCAGCCCCGCCCCGCCGCGGCCACCGCCACCCCCATCACCTCGCGCGCATGCCTCCCCGGCACCATCCCCAACCGCCAGGCCTGCCACCCGGCTTCGAGGTTCACGCCCCGCTCCAGGAGCAGCGCGTACGCCTCGACGTAGTCGTCCAGCTTCGCGTCACGGGCCGCATGCGCCGACCGCGACAGCTGGGCCAGCTCCTCCTGGGCCACGGCCGTGCCGACGTCCACGCCGCCCGGAGCCGCGTACGGCAGCAGTGTGCAGCGCAGGAAGCGGGCCCAGTCCTCGCCGCGGCGGTCGCCGTACGACGTGAACAGCCCCACGGCCTCGTCGCACAGGGCAAGGGCCTGCTGGGTACGGGAGTTACCCGCGTCCACCACCGCCAGCTCCAGACAGGTCCACGCCTCGCCGTGTGCGACGCCGATGCGCTGGAAGTCGGCGCGGGCGTCGACCAGAAGCTGGCGGGCGAAGCCCGAGTTGCGCAACGAACCCGTCTGGGCGGCCCGTTGGTCCCGGGTCGCCCGTGCCGAGTGGTGGCGGGCGCAGGCGAGCCCGTACACGTCCCGCATCCGCGAGAACATCGTCCGGGAGCGCTCCAGCTCGCGGACCGACAGGTCCAGGTTGCCCGTCTCCTCCAGGGCCTGGCCGAGGTAGTACACCGACCACGCCTCACCCCGCGCGTCCTCGTTGTCCCGGTGCCGTGCCGCCGCCTGGCGCAGGCCGTCCACCGCCTGGGACGGGTCGCCGGCGACGAGGCGGGCGCGGGCCAGCTGGGTCAGGGCCCAGGCCTCGCCGCGGGCGTCGCGGGTGCGGGCGTAGAGATCGAGGGCCGTACGGAGCTCCGACTCCGCGCGCGGTACGTCGCCCATGCGCAGCGCCAGTTGGCCGAGCTGGAAGTGGGCCCACGCCTCGCCGTGCACCGACTCGCCCGCGCGGTGCAGGACGAGGGATTCATTGAGAAGCTCCAGGGCCTCGGACAGATGCGCCCGGTCCCGTTCCACCGCGGCCAGCGCGTGCATCGTCCAGGCCCGGTCCGTCGCCAGCTCGGCAGAGGCCTGGAGGTCCAGCGCCTCCTGGAGTTTGCCCGCGGCATCGGTGAGATTGCCCTGGTGATGGAGGGTGATGCCCAGCGAACACAGGGCGCGGGCCGCGCCCGCGTCGTGCTGCGCCTCCATATAGAGGTCGACCACCGAGGCGAGGGTGGTGCGCGCCTTGTCCAGCTCGCCCAGCTGGCGGGCCGCGATACCCGTACGCCACTGCACCGACCGCACCAGCAGGCCCTGGTCGACCGCCTGCGCCAGCTCGCTGATCTCACCCAGGCGATAGAGGTCGCCGCGCAGCAGGCAGTAGTCGCACAGGGCGCCCAGCAGATTGAGCACCGCCGCCTGGTTGACGCCCTCCGCCTGCCTCAGGGCCGCCGTGATGAAGCTCGACTCGTCGTCCAGCCAGCGCAGCGCCTCGTCGAGGGACGTGAAGCCGTGCGGGCTGAAGCGGTCCGAGCGGGTCGACATGTTGCCGTCGACCAGGCGCAGCACCGATTCGGCCAGGTCGGCGTAGTTCACGATCAGGCGTTCCTGAGCCGCCGTACGCTCCGCGGGCTCCTCCTCGTCCAGGAGCCGGGCATGGGAGAAGGCGCGGACCAGGTCGTGCAGGCGGTAACGGTTGCCGCGTACGTGGTCGATGAGGCCCGCGTCGGAAAGGGTGACGAGGTGGCGGGTCGCCTCCGCCTCGTCCGTGGCCAGCAGCGCCGCGGCCGCCGCCGCGCCCAGGGAGGCCCGGCCCGCCAGCGCCAGTCGGCGCAGCAGACGGCGCGCCGCCTCGGGCTGGTCGGTGTAGCGCAGCCACAGCACCCGGTCGACCGGTTCCACCGGGCCGTACGCCGCCAGATCCGCCGCCAGCGCACGCGGTGAGCGCGGGCCGAGCGAGGAGCCCGCGACACGCAGCGCCAGCGGCAGTCCGCCGCACAACTCCCGGATCCGGTCGGCGGATTCGGCGTCGTACGGGCCCGAGGCGTCCTGTGCCGTCGCGTCCAGCAGCTCCTCCGCGCCCGCCGCGTCCAGCGCCTCGACCGGCAGCTGGTGCACCCAGGCCGGCAGGTCGGCGGGCAGGTCGAGGGACTTGCGGGCGGTGACCAGGACCAGGCTGTCGGAGCGCTCGGGGATCAGCGTGCGGACCTGTTCGGGATCCGAGGCGTCGTCCAGGATCACCGTGACGGGCAGGCCGGTCAGATGCTGGTGGTACAGCTCGGTCAGCCGCTTGAGGTGCTGGTCGGGGGAGGAGCGCTCCCGGAACAGCAACTGCTCACGCGGCGCGCCGAGACGATTCAGCAGATGCAGCAGGGCGTCCCGGGTGGACAGCGGCGGCTCCTCCGCGGTGTCGCCGCGCAGGTCCACCACGCAGGCGCCGCGGAACTGGTCCTTCAGGTCGTGGGCCGCGCGGATCGCGAGTGCGCTACGGCCGCTGCCGGGCGCCCCGTGCAGCACGACCACCGTCGGCCGGGTCTGCGTACTCGCGCGGGCCGCCTGCACCCACTGCCGGATCCGCGCCATATCGGCCCGGCGGCCCGCGAACGGACCCACCGGCTCCGGCAGTTGACCGAAGGACTGCTCCAGCACACTGCGCCCGCGCGCCGCCGCGCTCTTGTCCGTGCCGCGCAGCTGAGGCACCTTCTTCTTCGGGCCGGTGGACGCGGTGATCACCCGCTGCTGGTCGAGCCACGGACGGATACCGCGCACCTCCAGCGCCGTCAGCCACTGCAACCGCAGTTGCTCGGGCCCGCCCGGCTGCCCGGCGGCGCCCGCGCGATGGTGCGCGGCGGGCAGATGCGACCCGGCGACCTTGACGACGGTGGCCGCCGCTCCGACGACCCCCACGGCCACTCCCGCGCCGATCGCCGTCCCCGTGTCGGTGCCGAGCACCAGGTCGGCCACCGCCGCGGCGACCGCGGCGACACCGGCCACCATCAGCGGCGTACCGCCGCCCTCCCGCGCATACCGCTGTCCGAACCCGATCCGCCCGGCCTCCGCCTCGTCCAACGCGCGCGTGTACGCCGCGTACTCCTCGGCGGCCTTCAGCGCCATGGCGTCCAACGCCCCGCGCGCCCGCGTCATCAGCACCTGACCGTCGGTACGCCCGCCCGAGCGCCGTACCTCTTCCTCCACGGCCCGAGCCAACAGCCGCTCGGCCTCCACCCGATGGCTGTCCCGCATGTCATGTCCCCCTCCGGCGGCAACAACGTTCTTGGTCAAGTGTGCTGCGGACCGGGCTCCCTGGGGAGAGGGCCGGGAGATCAAGCTCAGGTTGTGTGCTGTCCGGTGTTCCCCGGGTACTGCGGCAGGATGGATCCCATGCCGAACCGACTGGCCCATGAGACGTCCCCCTATCTCCTCCAGCACGCCGAGAACCCCGTCGACTGGTGGCCCTGGTCGGCCGAGGCCTTCGCGGAGGCCCGGGAGAACGGCAAACCGGTCCTGCTCAGCGTCGGGTATTCGAGCTGTCACTGGTGTCATGTCATGGCTCACGAGTCCTTCGAGGACCAGGAGACCGCCGCCTACCTGAACACCCACTTCGTCAACATCAAGGTCGACCGCGAAGAGCGCCCCGACGTCGACGCCGTGTACATGGAAGCCGTCCAGGCGGCCACCGGTCAGGGTGGCTGGCCGATGACCGTGTTCCTCACCCCCGACGCCGAGCCCTTCTACTTCGGTACCTACTTCCCGCCCGCGCCGCGGCAGGGCATGCCCTCCTTCCGGCAGGTGCTGGAGGGGGTGCGCAGCGCCTGGGCCGACCGGCGGGACGAGGTGGGCGAGGTCGCCGGGAAGATCGTGCGGGATCTTGCCGGGCGGGAGATCTCCTACGGCGACACCGAGGCGCCCGGCGAGGCCGAGTTGGCGCAGGCGCTGCTGGGGCTGACCAGGGAGTACGACGCACAGCGCGGCGGGTTCGGCGGGGCGCCCAAGTTTCCGCCGTCCATGGCCATCGAGTTCCTGCTGCGCCACGCGGCCCGTACCGGTTCCGAGGGCGCGTTGCAGATGGCCGCCGACACCTGCGAGCGCATGGCGCGCGGCGGGATCTACGACCAGCTCGGCGGCGGCTTCGCCCGGTACTCCGTCGACCGGGAGTGGGTCGTGCCCCACTTTGAAAAGATGTTGTACGACAACGCGCTGCTCTGCCGCGTCTACGCCCACCTCTGGCGCGCCACCGGCTCCGAGTTGGCCCGTCGGGTCGCTCTCGAAACCGCCGACTTCATGGTGCGTGAACTCCGTACCAACGAGGGCGGGTTCGCCTCCGCGCTGGATGCCGACAGCGATGACGGGAGCGGTAAGCACGTCGAGGGTGCCTACTACGTCTGGACCGCCGACCAGCTCAGCGAGGTGCTCGGCGATGACGCCGAACTCGCTGCCCACTACTTCGGCGTGACCGAGGAGGGCACCTTCGAGCACGGCTCCTCCGTCCTCCAACTCCCGCAGCGCGAGGGTGTTTTCGACGCCGCGAAGGTCGACTCGATCAAGCAGCGGCTCCTTGAGGCGCGCGGGAACCGTCCCGCCCCCGGCCGTGACGACAAGGTGGTCGCCGCCTGGAACGGGCTCGCGATCGCCGCGCTCGCCGAGACCGGCGCCTACTTCGACCGCCCCGACCTGGTCGAGGCCGCGGTCGGCGCCGCCGATCTCCTCGTACGGCTGCATCTGGACGACCATGCGCAGATCGCCCGTACCAGCAAGGACGGGCGGGTCGGGGCGAATGCGGGGGTGTTGGAGGACTACGCGGATGTGGCCGAGGGCTTCCTCGCCCTCGCGTCCGTGACGGGGGAGGGGGTGTGGCTGGAGTTCGCCGGGTTCCTGCTCGACCATGTCCTTGCCCGGTTCGTCGACCCGGAGTCCGGCGCGCTCTTCGACACCGCCTCCGACGCCGAGCGGCTCATCCGCCGGCCGCAGGATCCGACCGACAACGCCGCGCCCTCCGGCTGGACCGCTGCCGCCGGTGCTCTGCTGAGCTATGCCGCCCAGACCGGCGCCGAGCCGCACCGCACCGCCGCCGAGCGGGCGTTGGGTGTCGTCAAGGCGCTCGGGCCGCGGGTGCCCCGGTTCATCGGGTGGGGGCTCGCTGTCGCCGAGGCTCTCCTGGACGGGCCGAAGGAGGTCGCCGTCGTGGGTCCGTCCCTCGACGACGAAGCCACAAGGGCCTTGTACCGTACGGCACTTCTGGGCACAGCCCCGGGTGCGGTCATCGCCGTCGGAACTCCGGAGAGTGATGAACTCCCCCTTCTGAAGGGCCGACCGCTCGTCCAGGGTGAACCGGCGGCATACGTCTGCCGTAACTTCACCTGTGACGCCCCGACGACCGATTCGGAGCGGTTGCGTGCCACGCTGAACGGCTGAATAAGGGGAAGATGGGCGTATTTCGGCGCACCCGAAATTGCGCACGCGTTCGTATGTGTCCCGCCGGCGGCCCCCCGCTCGGAAACAAGCTCTTTATCGACACAGCTCCTGGGCTTCACAATTCCCCCTTAACCTCTCCACAGTGACGCGGCGGGGGTGACTCACCGTCGCGACAGGGGGTTTGGGGATCTGGGGGGATCTGTTGCTGACGTATGTCTTCATCGCTGCCGTTTCACTGGCCTTGTTCTGGATGGCGGCCTTCACCTTGTGGTGGCAGATGCACGCGTGGCGTACGCCCGAAGTGCTGGCCTCCACCCGATTCAGCAGACCGGACGGTGGCGAGCACGGCTCGTTCTCGCTGCTGCTCCCGGCACGGCACGAGCAGGCCGTGCTGGACCACACCATCCAGCGGCTGCTGGAGTCCACGCACACCGACTTCGAGATCATCGTCATCGTCGGGCACGACGACCCGGAGACCACAGCGGTCGCCAACAGCGCCGCGGAGCGCGATCCGCGCGTCCGTGTCGTCGTCGACACCCACGAGAAGAAGAACAAGCCGAAGGCCATGAACACGGCGCTGCCGCACTGCCGCGGTGACATCGTCGGGGTCTTCGACGCGGAGGACCAGGTCCATCCGGAGCTGCTCGCCCATGTGGATCACGCCTTCCGGACGACCGGAGCGGATGTCGTCCAGGGCGGTGTCCAGCTCATCAACTTCCACTCCAGCTGGTACAGCCTGCGCAACTGCCTGGAGTACTTCTTCTGGTTCCGCTCCCGGCTCCATCTGCATGCGCAGAAGGGATTCATCCCGCTCGGTGGCAACACCGTCTTCGTGCGCACGCACGTTCTGCGGGAGGCCGACGGCTGGGATCCCGACTGCCTCGCCGAGGACTGCGACCTGGGGGTGCGGCTCTCCAGCGTCGGCAAGAAGGTCGTCGTCGCCTACGACTCCGACATGGTCACCAAGGAGGAGACCCCGGGCTCGCTGGTGTCGCTGCTGAAGCAGCGCACCCGCTGGAACCAGGGCTTCCTCCAGGTCTACCGGAAGCAGGACTGGAAGCAGCTCCCGGGCTTCCGGCAGCGGTTGCTCGCCCGCTACACGCTCATGACGCCGTTCATGCAGGCCTTCACCGGCGTCGTCATCCCGCTGAACGCGGCGATCGCGATCTTCCTCGATGTGCCGGTCGGCATCGCCTTCATCACCTTCCTGCCGGCCGTGACGGCATTCGTCACCTTCGTCTTCGAGGTCGTCGGACTGCACGACTTCGGCAAGCAGTACGGGCTACGCGTCCGCTTCGTCCACTACCTGAAGCTCGTCGTGGGCGGTCCCTTCTATCAGGTCCTCCTCGCCGGGGCCGCCGTCCGCGCCGTCTGGCGTGAGCAACGCGGCCGGAACGACTGGGAGTTGACGACTCATGTCGGCGCGCATCTCACCGAAGTGATCCGAGAGGACGTTCCTGCGTGACCTCCACTCTTCCCGCGGTGACCACCCCTACGGTCCCCGCGCAGCGGCAGCCTGCGCCTCACGCCGGTTCGACCGGTCGAACAACGTCGCCGAAGAGGCTGCGTTCCTCCCGTCCCGACCTCCTCCTGTGCGGTGTCCTCCTGGTGGCGATCCTCGTCGTCCAGGGCTGGAACATCGCCGACTACCCGACGCTCAGCGACGACGAGGGCACCTATCTCGCCCAGGCCTGGGCGGTCCAGCAGGGCGAGGGCATGGCCCACTACACGTACTGGTACGACCACCCGCCCTTGGGCTGGATGCAGATAGCCCTGCTCACCTGGATACCGTCCGCGCTCAGCCCCGAGTCGATGACGGTCGGCTCGATGCGCGTGATGATGCTGCTGGTCAGCGCCGCCAGCGCGGTCCTCGTCTACGGCCTGGGCCGGCGTCTGTCCCTGCCGCGCTGGGCCGCCGCACTCGGCATGGCCCTGTTCGGCCTCTCGCCGCTGTCCGTCGTCCTCCAGCGCGAGATCTTCCTCGACAACCTCGCGGTCATGTGGACGCTCCTCGCGTTCTTCCTCGCCGCCTCCCCGAGCCGTCACCTCTGGCATCACTTCGGTGCGGGCATCGCCGCCGCCACGGCGGTGCTCACCAAGGAGACGATGCTCGTCGTCCTGCCCGCGCTGTTCATCACCATGTGGCGGCACAGCCACCGGGACACCAGGAAGTTCGCCCTCACGGGCGCCGTCACGGCCTGCACCCTGATCGGCTTCGCCTACCCGCTGTTCGCCCTCCTCAAGGGCGAGCTGCTCCCGGGCAGCGGTCACGTCTCCCTCTGGGACGGCGTCAAGTACCAGATGACCAGACCCGGTTCGGGCTTCATCCTGGACCAGGCGTCGGGCTCGTACGGCGTCCTTCAGTCCTGGCTCTACTACGACCGTGTCCTGCCCCTCGGCGGACTCGCCGGCGCCCTGCTCCTGCTGGCCACCTGGCGCTGGTCGGTCACCGCCCGAGCCCTCGCCGGACCGGCGCTCACCGTGGGGATCCTCGCCCTGCTCGCCCTGCGCCCGAACGGCTATCTGCCCGCGATGTACGTCATCCAGGCCCTGCCCTTCCTCGCCCTGGTCCTCGCCGGAGGCACCGCGAGCGTCACCCACGCCGTACTGCGCAGATGGCGGCTGCCGGACGAGAAGCGGTATCTGACCAGGGGCCGGTACGCCCTCGCCGTCGTCCTCGCGCTCGCCGCCGGCGCCTATGTCGTACCGCGCTGGTACGACGGTGACCGCACCGCCGTCACCGCCGACGCCAACGCGCCCTACCGGGCCGCCTCGAAGTGGCTCGGCAGTGAGGTGGCGGATCCCGAGGACACCCGGGTACTCGTCGACGACGCGCTCTGGCTGGACCTGGTGCACGCCGGGTACGAGCCCGGGCTCGGCGTCATCTGGTTCTACAAGGCCGACCTCGACCCGGCGGTGACGAAGACGATCCCGCGGGGCTGGCGGGACATCGACTACGTCGTGGCCTCGCCGACGGTACGGCGTGACGCGGTCGACCTGCCCAACGTCAAGGCAGCCATCCAGCACTCCACGCCGGTCGCCGTCTTCGGCACCGGCGAGGACCGCATCGAGATCCGGCAGATCCAGACCGCGGGAGGAGTCCGATGAGCCAGGAGTACACCGCACCCGTACCGGACCTGGAGACCACCGCGAGTGAGCCGAAGGGGCGCGTCGGTGTCGAGAGAGCATGGGGGTCCCCCCGCTCGAGCGAAGCCGAGAGTGGGGGAGCGCGGAGGCCCGAAGGGTCGAGCACGGTCGGGCTCTCGACACCGACTGGAGCGCCCCGGAGGCGAACCGCGGAAATAAAGGGGGCGGTCCCCGAACCGGGCGCCGTCACCATCGTCGTACCGACCTTCAACGAGTCGGAGAACGTACGGGAGTTGCTGCACCAGATCACCGAGTCGGTGCCGTCCCGGCTGCCCTGTGAGGTCGTCTTCGTGGACGACTCCACCGACGACACCCCCGAGGTGGTCAGGGAGGCGGCGCGGGACTGTCCGTTCCCGGTGACCGTGCTGCACCGCCAGGAGCCGGTCGGCGGGCTCGGCGGTGCGGTCGTCGAGGGCATCAAGGCCGCCACCTCGGACTGGATCGTCGTCATGGACGGCGACTGCCAGCATCCGCCGTCCCTGGTACCGGAGTTGGTGGCCACCGGCGAGCGGTCCAACGCCGGTCTCGTCGTCGCCTCCCGGTACATCAAGGGCGGCAGCAGAGCCGGGCTCGCGGGCAGCTATCGCGTGGCCGTGTCCAGAGGGGCGACCTGGCTGACCAAGTCCCTCTTCCCGCGCAGGCTGCACGGCATCAGCGACCCGATGAGCGGCTTCTTCGCGATCCGGCGGAGCGTCGTCACGGCCGACGTCCTCCAGCCCCTCGGCTACAAGATCCTCCTCGAACTCGCCGTCCGCAGCCGTCCGCGCGAGGTCTCCGAGGTGCCCTTCGTCTTCCAGGACCGGTTCGCGGGGGAGTCCAAGTCGACCGCGCAGGAGGGCTTCCGTTTCCTGCGCCACCTCGTCGGCCTGCGCTCCGCCTCGCCGGTCGCGCGGATGGTCGGCTTCGGGCTGATCGGCGCGACCGGTTTCGTCCCGAACCTGCTCGGCCTGTACGTCCTCACCACCCTCGGTATGCACTACCTCCCCGCCGAGATCGTCGCCAACCAGCTCGGCGTCGCCTGGAACTTCCTGCTCATCGAGCATCTGCTGTTCCGCGACCGCCGCCGGCACCGGCGCCTGTGGGACCGCGCCGGACGGTTCGCGCTGCTCGCCAACGCCGACCTGGTGCTGCGCATCCCGCTGATCGCGCTGTTCGTGCACCGGTTCGGGATGGGCGCCCTGTCCGCCACCGCGCTCGCGCTGGTGACGACGTTCGTCCTGCGCTTCGTCGGGACCGAAGCGCTGGTCTATCTGCCACGCAGGAGCCGCACAGCAAGGAGCACTGCATGAGAGCCGGACGAAGATCGGCCCTGTTGGCCGTCGCGGGCCTCACCGCGGGCCTGCTGCTCAGCACACCCCAACCCGCCTCCGCCGCCAACCTCGTCAAGAACCCCGGCTTCGAGACGGCCGGCAGTGACGACATGCCCTACTGCTGGAAGAAGTCCGGCTGGGGCGACAACGACTTCACCTTCGAGACGACGACGGACGCCCACAGCGGCTCCAAGGCGATGAAGGTGTCGCTCACCCGCCGCGTCGACGGCGACCGCAAGGCGCTGATCACGGAGTCGGCGGAGTGCGCGCCGGTGGTCACCGAGGGCAGGCAGTACGACCTCGGCCTCTGGTACAAGACCACGACACCCGACGCGTCGCTCACCCTCTTCCGTCATGACACCACGGCCGGCTGGCAGTACTGGGCCGACCTCAAGACCTTGGAGATGGCGGGCGGTTGGACGGAGGCGACGGTGCGTACACCCGAGGTCCCGGCCGGTACCGACCGCATCAGCTGGGGCGTCTCCGTCTACGGCACCGGTTCCGCGACCACCGACGACTACACGATGGAGCAGGTCGCCGACCCGGTCCCGGACCCGGTGTGCACGGGCACGCCCGAGGAGTGCGCCAACGGCCGCTGGGACGTCCTGCCCACCCGGAACCCGGTCCGCTCCATGCACTCCGTCGTCCTCCACAACGGCAAGGTGCTGCTGATCGCGGGTTCCGGCAACGACGAGTCGATGTTCGAGGCGGGCACGTTCACCTCGGCCGTGTACGACCCGGTGAACGGTACCTACAAGGTCATCCCCACGCCGAAGGACATGTTCTGCGCCGGTCATGTCCAGCTCCAGGACGGGCGCGTGCTGGTGATGAGCGGCAACAAGGCGTACCCGGTCGCCGGGGGACATGGCTACGAGGGGTACAAGGACTCGTACGTCTTCGACCCGGTGACCGAGACGTACACCAAGACGAACGACATGAACGACGGTCACTGGTACCCGTCGGCGACCGCGCTCGGCAACGGTGACGTCATCTCGTTCGGTGGTCTGCGCGAGGATTCGACCGGCTCGGTGACCGCCGAGCTGTGGTCGGACGCGGAGCAGCAGTGGCTGCCGACGTGGAGGGTCAACCAGACCTGGTCGTACTGGGGGCTGTACCCGTCGATGATCCTGATGCAGGACGGGCGGCTCTTCTACTCGGGCAGCCATGTCTTCGGCAACAACATCCCCGGCACGGGTTCGGCGATCTACGACTACTCCGCCAACACGGTCACTCAGGTCCCGGGCCTGCAGAACAAGGACGAGCGGGACCAGTCGGCGAGCGTGCTGCTGCCCCCGGCGCAGGACCAGAAGGTGCTCACCCTCGGCGGCGGCAACATCGACTCCAACCCCGACGCCAACCGGCTGACCGACGTCATCGACCTGAAGTCCGCCAACCCGTCGTACGTCGCCGGGCCGCCGATCCCGCAGGGCACCGTCGACCTCGGCAACGGTCCGGTGGCCCAGACCGGGGGCCAGGGCAAGATGTACGTCTCCGCCGTACTCCTGCCCGACGGCAAGGTCCTGGAGACGGGCGGCGCGCTGCACAACCGGGCCGACCCGGTCTACGAGTCGTCGATCTACGACCCGGCGACGGGGACCTTCGACCCGGTGGCCGCCGACCCTCAGGCCCGCGGCTACCACTCGTCGGCGTTCCTGCTGCCCGACGGCCGGGTGATGACGACCGGCGACAACCCGGGCAACGGCACCTGGAACCACAACGTGTCGATCTACACGCCGCCCTATCTCCTCAAGGGCGAGCGCCCGGCGATCACTTCGGTGATCGACACCGAGTGGACGTACGGCGACACCCAGCGCATCACCGTCGACCGGCCCATCGCCAAGGCGGAGTTGATCCGCCCGGCCGCGGTGACGCACTCCTCCGACCCGAACCAGCGGTTCGTGGACCTGCCGCTGTCGGTGGACGGCAACAACGTCGACCTGAACGTGACGAGCAACCCCGACCTGGCGCCGCCCGGCTGGTACATGCTCTTCGCGGTCGACGCGAACGGGGTTCCGTCGGTGGCGAAGTGGGTGCATCTGCAAGGCCCTTCGGCGCTGAGCGCCACCGACGCCTCGGCGCACGTCCACTCCTTCGCCGACGACCTGTCCGGCAAGGTCACGGGGCCCGCCAAGAAGCGGACCTCGCAGCAGGTCAGCCCCACCGTCTCCGGCTGCGACCGGCACTACGGGTCGATCAACGTGTGCGTGCCGACCGCGTTCCCGGAGGAGGTGAAGAAGACGACGGCCGCCCGGTGCAGCTGGCTGAAGTCGAACGACTACGGCCGCCTGAAGGTCAACGGCAAGGACGACCCGCTGCGGCTGGACCGGAACGGGGACGGAATCGCCTGCGGCAAGAAGGATCTAACGAGGCGCTAAGCGCCCCAAAGGGGCGCGGGGAACTGCGCGACCAGCCACAGACGGCCCGCAGTTCCCCACTACCCTTGCGTCACCCGTGCGGGTTGGGTGCGGAGGAGCGACGCCATGTCCTCCAGGGAGATCGAACCGACGGGTCCCTCGGACTCCGCCTCGTCGGCCAGGCCCTTCAGCCAGACGTCCTCGGCTCGCTCGGCGAGTTCGTGCAACCGTCGGTACTCGTCGATGTCGATGACGTCCGCCAGGTGCTTGCGAACGTCGGCCATGGACTCGATCACGGGCTCCCTCATGTGCCTAATGTGGCAGATGCGTAACCACTCCTTGGGGGGTGGTGAGCGGCTTCAGGAGCTTTTCGGGGGCAGGCCGTGTTCGAAGACGTCCACCGCGCGGTCGACCAGGTCGGCGAGATCCTCCTGGTAGTCGTTCTCGGCCCAGTAGAGCGAGATCTCCGACAGGCCGCCGATGAGGCACATCGCGTACACGCGTACCTCCAGTTCGTCGGCGTCGCGGCCGGTGCGCTCCGCGATGACCCCGCGCAGGAGGCGGCCGGTGACGGACATGCTCTCGATCATGCGGGAGCGTACGGCCGGTACCTGGACCATCAGGTGTGCCCGCAGCCGGGTCGTCTCGGGCTCCTCGGCCCGCTCGAGCCCGATGGCCTTCTTGAGTACGTACCGCAGGGACTCCAGCCACGGCTCGTCCGCGGGCCGCAACCGGAGTTCCTCCTCCATCATCGTGTCGTACTCGTCCGTGAGGACGATGTCCTCCTTGGTCGGGAAGTAGCGGAAGACGGTCGACGGTGACACCTCGGCGCGGTCGGCGATCTGCTCGATCGTGGTGGCGTCGTAGCCCTGCTCCTGGATCAGCGCGTACGTCGCCGTGCGGATCGCCATCCGGGTCTTGATCTTCTTCCGCTCGCGGAGTCCCAGTTGGGGGCGGTCGGCGGGGGTGGAAGTGCGTGCGGCCGTCATGGAGTCATTGTCGGGCATCCACCTGGGGGACCTCCACGGGCGGGGCGGGCTCTTCCTCCACCCTGGGTGTGCCCGGCAGGAACGCGGCGGCCAGCAGCGCGGACACGAGGGCGGCGATCCCGCACACCAGCAGGACCAGGCCCATGCCGTGGACGTACGCGCCGTTCGCGGACGCGATGAGGTCGGCCGAGCCCGTCCGCTCGGCGACGACGTGCGCCGCGACCACCGACTCCCCGGCGGTGTCGGCCGCCTGCGCGGGCAGCCCGGTGACGTCGAGCCGGTCGCGGAAGGCGCCCGAGAGCAGGCTGCCGAGCAGCGCGATGCCGATCGCGGCGCCGACCTGGCGCAGCGTCATCAGCAGTCCGGAGCCGCTGCCGGCGCGGTCGCGGGGGAGCGTGCCGAGGGCGCCGTCCATCGCCGGGACCAGCGCGAAGCCGAAGCCGACGCCGGTGATGGAGAGCCACAGCGCGGTGAAGCCGTAGCCGGAGTCCACCGTCGTACGACTGCCGAGGAGCGCGGCGAAGGCCAGCACCACCATGCCCGCGCTCACCACTGCCCGCGCCCCGAACCGGGCGACGACCTGTTGCGCGGCCCGCGCGGCGACCAGGAGACCGCCCATCATCGGCAGCAGCCGGACCCCGGTGCCGAGGGCGTCGTGGCCGAGGACGGCCTGGAGGTACGGCGGCAGCACGAACAGCAGGCCGGACAGGACGAACATCACCAGCGTCGCGGCCAGGGTGTTGAAGAGGAAGCCGCGGTGGCCGAGCAGCGCCATGTCGAGCATCGGCCGCGCGGCCCGCCGTTCGCGCGCCACCAGCGCGGCGATCAGTATGAGGGCCCCGCCGGACATCCCGAGCACCAGCGGGTCGCCCCAGCCGCGCGTCGGGGCCTCGATGATCGCGTAGATGAGGGCGCCGAGCCCGGCCGCGGTGAGTGCGGTGGACACGACGTCGACCCTGGGGGAGGCGGGATCGCGGGTCTCGGGCAGCAGGAGGACGCAGGCGGCGATGCCGATCGCGGCCATCGGGACGTTGACGAGGAAGACCGAGCCCCACCAGAAGTGGTCCAGGAGCCAGCCGCCGATGATCGGCCCCAGCGGCAGGCCGAGCGCGGACGCGGCGGAGATGACGCCGATGGCCTTGGTGCGCTCGTCCGGACCGAACAGCGAGGGCAGCACGGACAGTGCGAGCGGCGTGACCAGCGCCGCGCCGACGCCCATGACCGCGCGGGCCACGATCACCCAGGTCACATCGCCGGCCAGGGCGCCCATGACCGATCCGGCCAGGAAGATCCCGAGCCCGGTGATCAGCATCTGCCGCCGCCCGAACCGGTCGCCGAGCAGTCCGGCCGGGAGCATCAGCGCGGCGAAGACGACGACGTACGAGTCGGCCATCCACTGCTGCTCGCCGGTGGTGGCGCCGAGGTCGCCGGCCATCGTCGGCAGCGCCACGTTCAGGATCGTCATGTCGAAGCCGAGCGTGAGCATGCTCGCGACCAGGGCGCCGAGGGCCCACCAACGGCGTGGATCGCGGTGCACGCCTTCGCTATGAGTGACAGTAACCATGAAATGAGAGTAACTCTCAAAAGGTGGTTAGTGTCAATGGATGCCGGTGTGCGGGCATGAAAAATGGCCGCGGCTTTGAAGCCGCGGCCACCGGAATGAGCTCCCCGAAGGGCTATGCGTGCTGGTACGCCACCAGTGAGATCCCCACGTAGTGCACGACGAACGCCGCCAGCGTCAAGGAGTGGAAGACCTCGTGGAAGCCGAACCACCGGGGTGACGGGTTGGGCCGCTTGATGCCGTAGATCACGCCGCCCGCGCTGTAGAGGAGGCCGCCCACGATCACCAGGACCAGCACGGCGATGCCGCCGGTGCGCATGAAGTCCGGGAGGAAGAAGACGGCCGCCCAGCCCATCGCGATATAGCAGGGGGTGTAGAGCCAGCGCGGGGCGCCGACCCAGAACACCCGGAAGAGGATGCCCGCGAGCGCGGCCGCCCAGATGCCCCACAGCAGCACCTGCCCCTTGGCCCCGGGGAGCAGGAGCATCGTCAGCGGGGTGTAGGTGCCGGCGATGATCAGGAAGATGTTGGCGTGATCCAGCCGGCGCAGGATGCCGTCCATCTGGGGGCTCCAGTTGCCCCGGTGGTAGACCGCGCTGACTCCGAACAGCAGGCAGGCCGTCAGGACGTAGATCCCGCAGGCGACGCGGCCTCTCGGCGAGTCGGCGAGGGCGGTGAGCACCAGGCCTGCGACGAGTACGGCCGGAAACATGCCGAGATGCAGCCAGCCCCGGAGCTTGGGCTTGATCGGATGCGGCAGTGCGAGCGCGTGAGGACGGCGGCCGGCGGTCGGCTCGTCCAAGGGCGCGTCGGAGGCGGACGCAGTCATGCGGGGCATCGTACCTACGTAACCGTAAGTTACGCGTCAGTCTCCTTGGATGACCGGCGCAGAGTGGCCATCGTCTCACGGCAGTTGGCGGCTCCCGTGTGGCTGGTCACGCAAAGAGACGGTCAGCTGAACCCAACGTGCACACAAAGAGACGGGTTCAAGCGTGGCGATGCTCACTCCGCTCACCTGTGACGCCCTCTGGACAGATGGGCGCTCCCGTCGGATGATCAAATGAGTGCGGTCGGCACCGGATGAGCGCCAGGCAACCCGCTGGGACGCATCCGGGCCGCAGCCCCCACGGGGCCTCCAACCAAAAATCCCTCATCAAGGAGCAATCGTGGCGCGCGACATCGCGGCTCCCCCCGTCGTACCCACCAACCACAAAGAACTGGTCTCGTGGGTGAACGAGATCGCTGAACTGACCGAGCCGGACAGCGTGGTCTGGTGTGACGGATCCGAGGCCGAGTACGAGCGACTGTGCGAGGAGCTCGTGGCCAAGGGCACCTTCAAGAGGCTCGACCCGATCAAGCGCCCCAACTCGTACTACGCGGCCTCCGACCCGACCGATGTCGCCCGGGTCGAGGACCGCACCTTCATCTGCTCCGAGCAGGAACAGGACGCGGGCCCTACCAACCACTGGAAGGACCCCGCGGAGATGCGGGACATCTTCGCCGGGGAGAAGGGCCTGTTCCGCGGCTCGATGCGCGGCCGGACCATGTACGTCGTGCCCTTCTGCATGGGCCCGCTCGGCTCGCCGCTGTCCGCGCTCGGCGTCGAGATCACCGACTCGGCGTACGTCGCCGTCTCCATGCGCACGATGACCCGCATGGGGCAGCCCGTCCTCGACGAGCTGGGCTCCGAGGGCTTCTTCGTGAAGGCCGTCCACACGCTGGGCGCCCCGCTGGCCGAGGGGGAGGCGGACGTGGCCTGGCCGTGCAACCAGACCAAGTACATCTCCCACTTCCCGGAGTCCCGCGAGATCTGGTCCTACGGCTCCGGCTACGGCGGCAACGCCCTGCTCGGCAAGAAGTGCTACGCCCTGCGCATCGCCTCCGTCATGGCCCGCGACGAGGGCTGGCTCGCCGAGCACATGCTGATCCTGAAGCTCACCCCGCCGCAGGGTGAGTCGAAGTACGTCGCCGCGGCCTTCCCGTCCGCGTGCGGCAAGACGAACCTCGCGATGCTGGAGCCGACGATCTCCGGCTGGACGGTCGAGACGATCGGCGACGACATCGCGTGGATGCGGTTCGGCGAGGACGGGCGGCTCTACGCCATCAACCCCGAGGCCGGTTTCTTCGGCGTCGCGCCCGGCACCGGTGAGCACACCAACGCCAACGCGATGAAGACGCTGTGGGGCAACTCCGTCTTCACGAACGTCGCCCTCACCGACGACAACGACATCTGGTGGGAGGGCATGACGGAGGAGACCCCGGCCCACCTCACCGACTGGAAGGGCAACGACTGGACACCGAAGTCCGAGTCGCCCGCCGCCCACCCGAACGCCCGCTTCACCGTCCCCGCCGCGCAGTGCCCGATCATCGCGCCCGAGTGGGAGGACCCCAAGGGCGTGCCGATCTCCGCGATCCTCTTCGGCGGCCGGCGCGCCACCGCCGTACCGCTGGTGACGGAGTCCTTCGACTGGAACCACGGCGTCTTCCTCGGCGCGAACGTGGCCTCCGAGAAGACCGCCGCCGCCGAGGGCAAGGTCGGCGAGCTGCGCCGCGACCCCTTCGCCATGCTGCCGTTCTGCGGCTACAACATGGGCGACTACATGGGTCACTGGGTCGACGTCGCCAAGGACAAGGACAAGGCGAAGCTCCCGAAGATCTACTACGTCAACTGGTTCCGCAAGAACGACCAGGGCAAGTTCGTCTGGCCCGGCTTCGGTGAGAACAGCCGCGTCCTGAAGTGGATCGTGGAGCGGCTGGAGGGCAAGGCCGAGGGCGTCGAGACCGCGATCGGCATTCTGCCGACGAAGGACGCGCTCGACACGAAGGGTCTGGAACTGGCCGACGCTGACCTGGACTTCCTGCTCACCGTCGACAAGGAGGTCTGGCGCGAGGAGGCCGCCCTGGTCCCCGAGCACCTCAACACGTTCGGCGAGCACACGCCGAAGGAGCTGTGGGACGAGTACCGGGCGTTGGTTGAGCGCCTGGGGTAACTCCCCTCCCAGTTGTGAAGGCCGCGCACAATGGGGTGCGTGGCCTTCGCCGTTGGCGGGTGCGGGTGCGTTGTGGCTGGTCGCGCCGTTCCCCGCGCCCCTTCGGGGCGCTGCCGGACCGTAGCTTCGCCAGAACCGCCAGGGCCCCGCACAATGGCGTGCGGGGCCCGTGCCCCGTTAGGGGCGCGGGGAACTGCGCGACCAGCCCCCACCGGCCCGCGGCGAAAGAATGGCCCACCCAGCGGAGCTACCCGTTGCGGTCCTCCAGATAGCGGGTGAGCGACTCCTGTCGCCTTGCCTCCGTCTCGCGCAGGCTCGCGGCCAGTTCCTCCGCCTCCTCGTGCAGCAGCCTGAGCTGGCGCTCCAGGTGTCGTTCCGGTGGGTCCTGGCCCGGGGTGAGCCGGGTCCACCACCGGGTCCGTACGAACGTGTCGACCGCCTCGGGTATGTCCTGCCGTACGGCCCGGGACACCGCGTGCACGCCCTCCGGGTCCTGGGCGAGGACCTCGGTGACCCAGCCGGGATCCAGCAACGCGGTCAGCAGCTCGGTCAGTTCGGCGAGTCGGCCCGCGGCGGCGGGCGGCAGTTCTACGTCCGCGAGGTAGGCGGTGAGGCGTTCGAAGTCGGCCCGTATCTCGTCGAGCTGGGCCGACGGGTCCGGGAAGTCGGGCAGCGGCGGCCGCTCCGGCGGGGCGATCAGCGCGCCCGCCCCGTACAGGCCGGCGACGACCACGGGCCAGTACGGGCCCGCCACGCCCGCGAAGGTGAGCCCGAGGCCCAGCAGCCCGCACAGGCTGCCGGCGATGTTCTTGCGGGACTCGAGATAGCCGGTGAACCTACTGGTAGCCACGGATCTCCTCGAAGGCGCCGTCCAGCGAGCCCTGCTGGGCGTCGAAGAGACGGCCGCCGGTCAGCTCGGCGATGTGCTCCAGCTCGGAGCGGTCGGAGTCGCCGAAGAGGATGGGGAAGACGGGGATCTCCTTGCTGTCCCGGTCCAGTCCGGCGTAGAAGGCGTCGAACTCCGCAGCCTTGGCGCCGGTCGTGTTCTCGCCGTCCGTCATCAGCACGATCGACGTGAACGTGTCGCGGTCGGTGCCCAGATGGTCGTACGCCTTCTCCAGCGAGGTGAAGATCGCGGTGTCGCCCTCGGCGGTGAGCGTCCCGGTGTCCTGCCGGATCGCGTCGAGCCCGATCTGCGGGTCGGCCGGCTCGACGACGTGGGTGCGCACGCTCTTCACGTCGGACCCGAAGGGCATGAGGGTGACTTCCTCGCGCTCCCGGAAGTCGCCGGTCAGAGCGGCGAGGGCCTGCTTCAGATCGGCGAGCCGGTCGCCCTCCATCGAGCCCGAGGTGTCGAGGACGTAGACGGTCCTGGACGGGCGGCGCAGCTCGTTCTCGTACGAGTCGAGCAGTCCGTCGGCGACGGAACGGCTGCCGGGGAAGGGCAGTTCGCGCCGCCGGTCGGTGTCGAGCCCGGCAGCGGGCCGGACGGAGGGGACGACGGGCCGACGGTGGGTGCGCTCGGTGATCGCGCGCTGGATCTCCGGGGTGCGCAGGGCCTCGGTGAGACGCCGGACGTTCTCCCGGGTCTCGCTGTTCGTGGCCGCGAGCGAGGAGAGCGGGTAGTCGGCGGTGACCACGCCGTCACGCGGGCGGATCACGGTCAGGCCCGGGATGCCCTTGAGGACGGACTCGTAGTTGAGGAGCGCGTCGACGTTCCCGCGCCGGTCGTACGCCGCCGCCAGCCAGCCCGACGAACCCGAGGTCAGCTTCTGCCCCTTGAAGAACTCCTTCAGCCGCGGAGTCGCCTGGGTGACATCCGCGTCGGTGAGGGCCGACTGGGCGCCGGAGAGCGCCGAGGCGACGGAGACGAGTGTCGAGAAGCCGGAGTTGGAGCGGGCCGGGTCGGTCATGCCGTACGTCAGTTTCCCGTCCTGCACGGCCTGCTCGACCTGGGACCAGGTGACGTCCTGGGGCTTCCAGCCGAGCTCCTTGACGGTCGCGGTCTTCACGCCGATGGCCACCGGGCTCGACATGACGGGCGTCTCGGACACGACCTTCTTCGCCGCGTCGGGTCGTAGCCGCAGATAGTCGTTGGAGGACAGCCACAGCGCGTCGAACTGGCCGTCCGCCTTCCCCTTCGCCAGCAGATCCACGGCGTCCAGGGTGCCCATGTAGGTCGGCCGGACCTTGATGCCGGTGTCCTTCTCGACCTGGGCGAGGACCGGAGTCATGTCGCTCAGCTCGCTGGAGGCGAGGACGCGGAGGGTGCCCGGCTCGGCGGATCCGGGGACGCCGGGCGTCGGGAAGTCCGTCTGCTCTCCCTGTGCCGTGCAGGCGGTGAGCAGGGCGACGGCCACCAGGGTGACAAGCGCGCCTCGTCTCATCCGAGGCCCCCTTCCAGCGCGCCCTGCGAGCGGCTGCGCTCCAAATAGGCGCTGGCGTGCTGGAGTTCGGAGGTCAGGGACTCCACGGTCGACGCCATCACCTCGGTGGCCTGCACCTTGTAGGTGTCGATGGCGTCGAGGGTGCGGTAGATCTGCTGGAAGGCGCTGCGCAGCGTCTCGGCGCCGACGGCCGGGTCGGCGGCGATCCGCTGGATCTCCCCGCTCTGCGTGGCGAGCATCTCCGCGTTGCCCCGGATGAGGTCCTCGGTGGTGCCGCGCAACGCGTTGACCTGGTCGACGACCTTCTTCTGGTTGTCGAGCGCCGAGGCGAGCATGACGGATATGCGCAGCGCCGAGACGGTGGTCGTGGCCGCCCGGTCGACGCCCTTGATCAGCTCCTCGTTGTTGCGTCGTACGACGTCCATGGCGAGGTAGCCCTGCGCGCACACCGCGAGCTGGGTGAGCAGGTCCTGGTGCTTCTGCCGGACGGGGAAGAGCACGTCGGCGCGGAGACTGTCGGCCGCTTGCGGATCGGCGGTTTCCACACCGCCGATGTGCTGCTCGACGGCGGTGTCCAGCGCCTGGGTGAGGACGACGTACTCCTGGAGCTTGCCCATCGTCTCCCACAGGCGGACGCGCTCGGTCTGCAACGCGGCGTTGTCGCGGCGCAGTTCGTCCTGTCCGCCGCGCAGCGAGCCCACGATCTTGTTCAACGTGGTCTGCGAGGAGGCGTACTTGGCGACGTGGTCGCGCAGCTTGTTGCCGCCGGGCAGTCGGGACAGGAACTTGCGTCCCTTGCTCGCGGGCAGGTCACGCGGGTCCAGGTCCTCCACCACCCGCCGCAGCTCCACGAGGGAGCCCGCCACCTGCGACTGGGCGTCGCCGCCCTTGTCCGGGAGGCTGCGGACGGTGCGCTCCAGCATCCGGTTGGACTGTGCGGCGGCGCTGCGCATCTCTCCGGCGCCGAGGTTGGTGATCTCCCCGACCTTGCCGGCGAACTCCGGGGACCGGGCGTCGAGCGCGGCAAGGCCCTCGACATACCCGGCGGCCTTCTGCGCCATGTCGCCCCGCACACTGTCGTCGACGGGCACGAGCCCGCCGGCCTTCTCCCGGGGCACGGCGGCGACGGGTTCGGGCGGAGTGAGCGTGAAGTCGTTGTCGGTCATGTCCTGTTCCCCCTAGTTCCGGGCCCGGCGCGCCAACTCGTGCAGCACCGTGGAGGTGGGCACGGGCGCCTGCCGGACACCGGTCAGTTCCTGCTTGAGGTAGGTGGTGTCCGAGGCGAACTCGGTGGCCTCGCCCTGCGGGCGGAACCCGTGCCGGACCTCCAGCTTTCGCAGCTGCGGGTCCGTGGCGAGGAGTTCGGCGACCGCCTTGCCGTTGTCGGTGAGCGGTACGACGGTGTGGTCGCTGTTGACCGTGGTGTCCGGGTAGAGGACGACCAGGTCGTCCGGCTGCTGTCCCTCCGTCAGCAGGGCGGCGACCTGGGACTCGTAGACCACGACGAGCGGATTGCCGGCGCCGCTGACGAAGTCCCGGAAGACCGCGTCACTGCCGGCCTGCTGAGCACCCTGCACGCTGACCAGCTTGCGCAGCAGCGGGGCGGTGCGGTCGATCTCGGTGTCGGTGGCGACGACCTTGCCGCCGTTCTCGACGTAGGAGGCGGCGGCGAGGTAGAGGGCGCCGGAGTTGGAGGTCTCGGGGTCGGTGCTGGACAGGTAGAGAGTGCCCGTCAACTCTCCGTACTTCTCGGCTCCCTTGAGCTGTTGCCAGGTGCGGTCGGCGCGGGCGGCGTCCAGATAGTCGCCCATCCTCAGCGTGCCCCGGTGCGGCTCGTCCAGCGTGACGAGGCCGTTCGCCTTGAGCACCTCGGCGGCGTTCTTGTGCGCCACGACGACCAGAGGGGAGTAGAAGGGGCGCGGGAGGGTTCCCGACACCTTGTACTTCCCGGCCAGTTCGACGGCGGGCGCCTGGCTCGACGGCAGCGCGAAGTCGTACCCCTTGAGGTCGAGCCCTTCCATGGCCCAGGACCCGGAGGTCTCGGCCTGCACGGTGTAGCCCTCGGCGGCAAGGGCGTCCACCACCTCGGGATCGGCGAAGAACTCCGCCTTCTCCGACCCGATCATTGCGCGCACGGTCTTCGTTGCCGTGGCCTGGTCCTCACCTTGTCGGCCCGCTACGACGGCTGCCACCACTCCGCCGATCAGCAGAACCGCGAGGACTATCCCTGCGATACGTCTCACGCCGGGGAGAGTGCTCGCGGAATCCAACGTTCCCCGTCGCCTGGGATGAACGCCCGGTGAAGCACCCGTCCCGGTACACAACGGAACCCAGAGCTTCTCAGAAGACGACCACAGCAACGCCCTTCAAGGGGCGCGGGGCTGTATCGATATGCGGCTCCGCCGCGTGGGCGCGACCAGCCACAGCGAACCCGCAGCCGCCCCACGACACAAGGCCGAACGGCGCATCGCACGGCCCCGACGGCACTGACCAACCCGGCACAACAACAACCCCGGCGCAAGCCAACGCAGTGCTGTGGCACCCGGTCCGCACGTCGCTGCGGGTGCGCGCGGACCGGGGCCGTTCAGTGGACCCCGGTGAACGGGATCAGTGGGCGGTGCTCAGTTCCTTCGGCCCGGCCGGCGCAGCGGCATGCGCGTCCATGCGCTCGGCGGCGAGGATCGCGGCCGCCGTGTCCGCGCGTGACGCGGCGACGACCAGCGCGCGGCCCGCGAGGGCATGGGCCCGCCGGTGCAGGGCGGCGGAGGACTGAGGTGCGCCGGCGGTCGGCAGCGCCCGCATCGTCGCCCCACCGCGCAACCGGCTCACCTGTTCGGCCAGCCGCTCCGCAGCCGCGTCCAGGTCGGCCGAAGGCGCGATCGTCCGCAGCTCGTCCGTGATCGCGAGGAGCGCGGCGAGATGGCCCGCGAGCTGGATGTCCAGCTCCTCCTCACGGGACCGGTGGGGGAAGTCCGAGGTGGTGCCGGCCATCGAGCTGTGGACCGACTTGGTGCGGATCGGTTCGTACATGGGATGGCCTCCTGTGTTCTGACAGAAGTCATCCTAGCTTAGATTTCGTCTAAAGTTGAGTGATTCACAAAACGGGACGGCACGTCCACGCAGGGTGAGCGTCAGGTCTGGCTGTAGCCGTCCAGGAAGTTCCCGATCCGCCCCACCGCATCCCGCAGATCCCCGACCGTCGGCAGCGTCACCACCCGGAAGTGGTCATGCTCGGGCCAGTTGAAGCCGGTGCCCTGGACGACCATGATCTTCTCGCGCCGCAGCAGGTCCAGGACCATCCGCCGGTCGTCCTTGATCTTGAAGACCTGGGGGTCGAGCCGCGGGAAGAGATACAGCGCCCCCTTCGGCTTCACGCATGTCACGCCCGGAATCTGGGTCAGCAGCTCGTACGCCACGTCCCGCTGCTCACGCAGCCGTCCGCCGGGAAGCACCAGGTCGTTGATCGTCTGGCGTCCGCTCAGCGCGGCGACCACGCCGTGCTGTCCCGGCATGTTCGCGCACAGCCGCATGTTCGCCAGGATCGTCAGGCCCTCGATGTATGAGTCGGCGTGCGCCCTCGGGCCCGAGATCGCCATCCAGCCAACCCGGTAGCCGGCCACCCGGTAGGCCTTCGACATGCCGTTGAAGGTGAGTGTCAGCAGGTCGGGGGCCACCGCGGCCGTCGGCGTGTGCGTGGCGCCGTCGTAGAGGATCTTGTCGTAGATCTCGTCGGAGCAGACCAGCAGATTGTGGCGGCGGGCGATGTCGGTCAGGCCCTTGATCATGGCCTCGTCGTAGACCGCGCCCGTCGGGTTGTTCGGGTTGATGATGACGAGGGCCTTGGTGCGGTCGGTGATCTTCCGCTCCACGTCCGCGAGGTCGGGCATCCAGTCGGACTGCTCGTCGCAGCGGTAGTGGACGGCCGTACCGCCGGACAGCGACACGGCCGCCGTCCAGAGCGGGTAGTCCGGGGCCGGGACGAGCACCTCGTCGCCGTCGTCCAGCAGGCCCTGCATCGCCAGCACGATCAGCTCGGAGACGCCGTTGCCGATGAAGACGTGCTCGACATCCGTCTCGATGCCGAGGGTCTGGTTGTGCATGACGACCGCCCGGCGTGCGGCCAGCAGGCCCTTCGCGTCGCCGTAGCCGTGCGCCGACGACACATTGCGGAGGATGTCCTCCAGGATCTCGGGAGGGCACTCGAAGCCGAACGCCGCCGGGTTGCCGGTGTTCAGCTTGAGGATCCGATGCCCGGCCGCCTCGAGCCGCATCGCCTCCTCGAGCACCGGGCCCCGGATCTCGTAACAGACGTTGGCGAGCTTGGTCGACTGGATCACCTGCATGTCAGGGAGCTTACGGCCCGGTAACGCGGTCCGGACGGTGTTTTCCGCCACGTGAGACGCGGGGGTTTGGGCTGTTATCGCCGGTAGCTGTTTCAGGAGCCCGATAAGTCCCTACAATGCGCGGTCATGTCCAGGCCATCGGAATACGGAAACGCCCACCCGGAGGGGGAGGACCCTCAGGAGGCGCCGAACGTGTACCACCCGCAGGCCCCGGCGACCCCGGTGTACGACGAGTACGCCGATCCGGCGGCCGCGCACGGCTGGCAGGACGGTGCCTTCGACGACACGGCCCAGCTGCCTCCCGTGGCGGACGGTGAACCCGCGGGTCGGTCGGGCCACCGCGGCCGGCACCGGCCCCTCGGCCTCCGCTCGCGCCGCGCGATGGTCGCCGCAGGTGCGGTGGGGGTTGTGTCGGCAGCGGCGCTGATCGCCGCTTTCTCGTTCTCCGGGTCGTCCTCGGGCGACGGGGAGGGCAATCACGGCCGTACGGGTTCGGCGACGGCCGGGGAGTCCACAGAGCCCGCCGAGGCCGGAACCGCCACGGGCTCGGCCCCCAAGGGGACGCCGGACGCGGTCACGCCCTCCGGAACCGCTTCCACGTCCCCGACGCCGGAGGAGTCGAGGGCGACGGGGGAACCCTCGTCCGGTGCGGCCACCACCCAGGCCCCCAGCGTCACTGCGAGCCAGTCCGCCCCAGGCAACTCCGACGGCAATCCGGGGAAAGGGCAGGGCAGCACCAAGAAACCCAGGTGAGGATCCGGGCGCGAGCGTAGGGCCCGTCACCTCCCCTGCACGTCGCGTCTACGGCGTCGTACGGAGCCGTGAGCGACCGCGTGCGCGAGCGGAGCAGGACACCCGGGCCAGTGCCACACTCGGGGCAGGGATTGCCATGAACGGGGGACGGACATGGCCGACTTCACGCTTCTCAGCGACGAACCGGTGGAGTGCGCGGAACTTGATCGGCTCAAGGCGCAGGACAGTGCCGAGGCGCTCACCAGGCTGCTGATCCGCTCGTGCGGCTCGACGCCCATGGCCGTCGCGGTGGACGCGCGCCGGGGCATGGGCAAGAGCACCCTGATGCGCCTGACGCGGGCCCGGCTACGGGAGGAGGACGTCGAGACCGTCTGGTACAACGCGTGGTCCGCCCGCAGCGGTGACCAGTTGGAACGCCTGCTCAAGGCGGTGCTGGCCGGGTTCGGCCGAGGTGCCCTGGTCCGGTTCCTGGCCACGTCGGACGGGAGGTTCTCGTTCGTCGCCGTGCTGCGCCTGGGGCTGGCCGTGGCGGCCGCCTTTGTGGGGCCGGCCGCGCTGGTCAACGTGGTCTGGAACGCGCTGACCGTCGATCCCCGTCGACGTGTCGACACGCAGGAGTCCGTGCAGAAACTGGTCTCCGCGTGGGCCGCGCGCCGCGGGAAGAAGGGCAAGAAGCAGCTGCTCGTCGTCTTCATCGACGATCTGGACCGCTGCACCGACCAGGCCGTACTCGCCGTCTGCGAAGCCGTGAAGCTCTACCTCGGGGTCCGTGGCATCGCCTTCGTCGTCAGCTGCGACCGTGCGGCCGCGGGGCCCAACGGGATGTTGCGCGATGCGTCGCCGGAGGCGGCGGAGTTCATGGAGAAGATCTTCCAGACGAGCTACCGGTTGCCGGCCGTCAAGGACGACCACGTCGAGTCGTACATCGAGAAGTCGGCGACCGAGGCGGGCATCGGCGCGTTACTCGATCCCGATCTCACCAAACTCGTGGCGGACGGCTGTCGCCGCAATCCGCGCCGCATCAAGAGGCTGATCAACGCCTTCGTGCTGGCCCGTGGGATGAACCCGGTGTGGGGCAAGTACCGGCCCGAGATCGCCTTCCGGGTCCTGCTGCTCCAGATCTGCTACCCCGAGTTCTACCGGCAGCTCGTCGACCAGCATCACGAGGGGCGCCGGGACGCGGTGAGCGAGCTTGAGGACTACCGTCGGGCGCGGCGCGTGCTCAGGCCGGCGGGTCCCGAAGCGGCGTCCGGGGAGGACTGGGAGTGGGTGGTGTCGTACTTGCTGGAGTACGAGGTGAAGCAGCCCGAGCGGTCCGCCCGCGGGACGTGGCGGCAGAGTCTGACTGAGCTGGAAGGCAAGCTGCCGAACGAGTTCGGCAAGCTCTCCGACGACCCCGACTTCATCTCCCTCTACGACGGCCTGATGAAGTTCTCGGATGCGACGAAACTCATCGAGTCCCTGCGGCAGTTGCCGCTCGGCGACGCGGTGCTCCCGATCGCCGCGCAGCGGCTGACGGAGCCCGCGCCGACGCGGGTCAAGGAGGACTTCACGGGGCTGCACGTCCTGTGGGTGGACGATCACATGGCCAACAACCGGCGCCTGGTGGAGTATTTGACGCTGCGGGGCGCCGTTGTGGTGGAGGCTCCTGATCAGGAGGAGGCGGAGCTCGCGCTGGCCAACGACCGTGTGAACCTGGTGATCTCCGACATCGGTCGCGGCAACGGCCCGGACGCAGGCCTGGACGCACTCCAGGAATGGCGGGAGCGCGGCCTGTACCCCGTGCCGAAGGAGGCGATCTTCTATGTCTCCAAGTGCACCCTGAACCGGCACGCCCGCGCCCGCGAACTGAAGGCTCTGGGGCCGACATCAAGCCCTGACCTGCTGACGCAGTGGGCGCTCCAGGTTGCCCAGGAGCAGCGCGCCCTCGCCCCGGCCCCGATGACACGGGAGGCATGAAGATCCCAACCATGGGCAGGAGTCCGTCTGTTGACGGCCAGGGGTAGGGAAACCCCCACGCCCTGGACCAACTCCTTGCCCGTGCGCCCCTTCGCGATGAGAATGCGCATGACAAATCTGCCGGTGGCCGGAAATTCTCCGGTCACCTTCGTCGCAATGAGGGGACCCCCCACATGAAGAAGCCTCTCGGTGCCGCGCTCCTGGCCCTGGCACTGGCCGGGGCCGGCGCGGCGCCCGCGGTCGCGGCGCCCGCGGCCGACTCCGTCGGCAAGAGCGTGGACGCGGACACGGCCGTGTCCACGGTCTGGGACCTGGCCACGTCGACCACGGCGAGCCTGAACCAGGCCCTCGCGCCCTCGGCACAGGCCGTCACCTTCGCCGGCACCGTCTCGCTGAGCAACTGTTCCGGCTCGGTCGTGCGCTTCCCGGACTCCGAGGACAACGACCCGGCGCTGGTCATGTCCAACGGCCACTGCCTGGAGTCCGGCTTCCCCGAGCCCGGCGAGGTCATCGTCGACCAGGCCTCCAGCCGTACCTTCGGTCTGCTGAACTCCGCCGGTACCCGCGTCGCGACCCTGCGCGCGAGCAAGATCGCGTACGCGACGATGACCGACACGGACGTGTCGATGTACCAGCTCACCACCACCTACGCGGCGATCAAGAGCTCGTACGGCATCGACCCGTTGACGATCAGCGACGCGCACCCCACCGCCGGCACCGCGATCACGGTCGTCTCCGGCTACTGGAAGCGGACGTACGCCTGCAACGTCGACGGCTTCGTGCCCCAGCTCAAGGAGGGGAGCTGGACCTGGAAGGACTCGGTCCGCTACACCTCCGCCTGCCAGACCATCGGCGGCACCTCGGGCTCGCCCGTGATCGACAACGCCACCGGTCAGGTCGTCGCCGTCAACAACACCGGCAACGAGGACGGCGGTCGCTGCACCGACAACAACCCCTGCGAGGTCGACGAGAGCGGCAACGTCACCGTCCGCCAGGGCATCAACTACGGCCAGCAGACCTACCAGATGGCGCCCTGCTTCGGCGTCGACAACAAGCTCGACCTGAGCGCGAGCGGCTGCACCCTGCCCAAGCCGTAGATCAAGCGACGTGACTCAAGCGAGGGCGGGCGGAGTTCTACGGACCGCCCGCCCCGCGAGTACGTCCGTCCGCCGCCCGTCCTCGATCACGAACCGTCCGTCGATCAGGACGTGCGGGATGCCCGTCGGGAGCGCGCGCGGACGTTCGAAGGTCGAGCCCGCCGCCACCGTCGCCGGGTCGAACAGCACCAGGTCCGCCCGGTAGCCCTCGCGGACCAGCCCCCGGTCCGGCAGCCGGAGCCGGGCGGCGGGGCGCGAGGTGAGGTGGGCGACGCACTCCTCCAGGGACAGCACGCCCAACTCCCGTACGTACCGGCCGAGATACTGCGGGAACGTCCCGTACGCGCGCGGGTGCGGCTTCATCCCCTGGAGGATGCCGTCCGACCCGCCCGTGTGGACGGGGTGCCGCATGATCGCCCGGACGTTCTCCTCGTGGCCCACGTGCTGGAGGATCGTCGAACCGAGCCGGTCCTCCAGCAGCAGGCGCCGGGCGGTCACCCAAGGGGCCTCGCCACGCAGCTCCGCCGACTCCCGGACCGTACGGCCGACGTACTCGCCGAGCGCGGCCTCGCTCACACCCGAGATCTCGATCGTGTCCCACTCGATGGGCACGCCATGGCAGCCGTCCGCGCCCACGACCTCCATGTGATGACGGATCCGCTCGGCCGTCTCTTCGTCCGCCAGCCGCTTGAGGATCTCCTCCGGCCCGCCCTCGCTGGCCCAGCTCGGCAGCATGGCGACCAGGGTGGTGCAGCCGGGTGTGTAGGGGTACGTGTCGAGGCTGATGTCCGCCCCGGCGGCCAGCGCGTCGTCCAGCAGCGTCAGCAGCTCGGGCGCCCGGCCCTTGTTCACGCCGAAGTTCATGGTGGCGTGGGCGAGATGGAGAGCGCAGCCCGCCTCCCGGGTCAGGGCCACCATCTCCTCGTAGGCCTGGAGGGCACCGGCGCCGTACGAGCGGTGGTGCGGGCAGTAGTAGCCGCCGTATTCCGCCACCACCCGGCACAGTTCGGTGAGTTCGGTGTCCTTGGCGTACATGCCGGGGGTGTAGGTGAGCCCGGACGACATACCGACCGCACCCTGCTCAAGCCCTTCCGCGAGCAGCCGTCGCATACGATCCAGCTCTCCGGGCGTCGCCTCCCGGTCCTCCCACCCGACGGCGAGCATCCGGAGGGTGCCCTGCGGGATGAGATAGGCGGCGTTCACGGCGATCCCGCGATCCAGCCGGTCCAGATACTCGCCCACCGACCTCCAGTCGAAGTCGATGTCGTCGCCGTACCCGTTCCACCCGGTGATGGCACGGCGTACCTCGGCGAGCGTGCGGTCGTCGACGGGCGCGTACGACAGCCCGTCCTGGCCGATGACTTCGAGGGTGACCCCCTGTGCGGCCTTGGCGCTGTGGTCGGGGTCGCGGAGCAGGGCGAGGTCGCTGTGGGCGTGCATGTCGATGAAGCCGGGGGAGAGGACGAGCCCTTCGGCATCCAGCTCCCGGGTCGCTGTGGGCCGTTGACAGCCCGCGGCCGCGGCCTCCTTGACGATCGCCACGATCCTGCCGCCGTCGACGGCCACATCGGCGCGGTACGAGGGCGCGCCGGAGCCGTCGACCACGTCCGCGTCACGGATGACGAGATCTGCCATGCCGGGCCTCCTAGAAGAACGTGCGAATGTAGTCGACGACCGTCCCGTCCGCCTCGGCGACCGGGATCAGCTGCCACTTGTCGAACGACGTGCACGGGTGCGACAGGCCCATACCCAGCCAGTCGCCGACCTCCAGGTCCGCCTCCGGAGCCGTGCGGATCCACGCGTGCTGGTCGGAGAGGCCGGTGACCTCGATGCCGGCCGCCGGCCGCTCGGTGTCACCCCGGCGTACGACCTGGGCGAAGGGCAGGTCCAGGTCGTACGCCGCGTCCCGCTTGCCCGCGTTGGCGAAGGCCTGGTCGGGCGAGGGGCGGGAGACGACCTGCGCCCACAGGCGGAACGCGGGCTCCAGCGCGCCCTCTTCGGGGACACGGGTGAAGGGGGTCAGCTTGCGGTAGTGGCCGTCGTCGTGCGAGACGTAGGCACCCGAGCGCAGCAACTTCAGGACCGGGCCACCGAGTTCCGGGATCTCGGCGAACACGTCGGCCACCGCGTCGAACCAGGCGCTGCCGCCCGCGCTGACGACGATCTCGTCCAGGCCCTTGAACCGCCCCGCCCGGTCGAAGTCGACGGCCAGTGCGACCAGCCGCCGCAGCCAGGCGTGCACCCGCTCCGGATCGGCCTGCGGGACCTCGCCCTCGTACCCCGCGACGCCGACGAGACGCAGCGTGCGCGTGGCCGCCACCGCGTCCGCGACCGCCGCGCACTCCGTCTCCGTACGGACGCCGGTGCGGGCGCCCTCACCGGCGGCGAGCTCGACGACGACGTCCAGCGGGCGGCCGGCTCCCTGAAGCGCCGCGTCCATCAGCTCGACGCCGCGCACGGAGTCGACGTAGCAGATGAACCGGAAGTCGCCGTCCGCTGCCAGCTCAGCGGCGATCCACCGCAGAGCCGCCGGGTCCACCAGTTCATTGGCCAGGAAGATCCGCCGGCTGCCGAAGGCCCGGGCCACCCGCACCTGGTGCGGCACGGCGAGGGTGATGCCCCAAGCGCCGTGCTCGACCTGGCGCTGGAAGAGCTGGGGGGCCATGGAGGTCTTGCCGTGCGGGGCGAAGACGAGGCCGTGGCGGACGGTGTACGTCTCCATGAGCGCGAGGTTGTGCTCCAGCCGCTCGGCGGAGAGGGCGAGGACCGGGGTGGCGAAGCCGTCGGTGAAGAGGTTGCGGCGCTGGGCCGTCAGCTCGGCGACGGTCAGGCCGTCGGCGTCCGGCGGGAGGCCCTTGAAGCGGTGGTCGACGCGTTCCTCTGCGAGGCGGGCGAGCGCTTCGGTGCCGGTGTCGGGGGACACGGGACCTCCCTGATCAGGTGGATTGCAAAGTATGCAACGTGCATTGCGTATGTCGCTTACCGCTGTCTAACATCCAGGCCAACGCCGGGTCAATGGAGCCCGCGCGACCGAGACAACGAGGAGCTACGACCATCGTGAATGCCCCCGACGTCCTGGACGTCGTCGCGCTCGGCGAGTCCATGGTCACGTTCCTGCCCACCCGACCGGGCCGCCTCGCCGACGTCCCCTCCTTCGACCGCGCCATCGGCGGCGCGGAATCCAACGTGGCCTGCATGCTGGCGGCCTCCGGCCATTCCGCACGGTGGGTGAGCCGGGTCGGCGCGGATGGCTTTGGCGATCACTTGATCGAGGCGATCGGCGAGTACGGCGTCGACGTCTCGGCCGTACGGCGTGACCCGGAGCGGCCGACGGGCGTGTACTTCCGTACGGCGGGGGACCGGGCCGGCGACGGTCATGAGGTGGCCTACTACCGGACGGGGTCGGCGGCATCCGCCATGGCAGCGGAGAACATGGACTTGGAGGCGGTGCGCGCGGGCCGTGTACTGCACCTCTCCGGGATCACGGCAGCACTCTCCGACGAGTGCTTCAGCCTGCTCTGGCAACTGACGGCACCCCGCCCGGACCGGCCCCTCGTCTCCTTCGACGTCAACTTCCGCCCGGGCCTGTGGCACGACGCCGACGGCCCTCGCGTCCTCCTCGACCTCGCCCGCCGCGCCGACATCGTCTTCGTCGGCACCGACGAGGCGAGGGCGGCCTGGGACATCACCGGGGGCCCGGAGGAGATCCGCGAACTGTTGCCGGAGCCGGGGGTGCTGGTGGTGAAGGAGGGTGCGAGGGGAGCGACGGCGTTCGAGACCGTTGTCCCGCGGGCAGTCGTGCCGCCTGGGGCGGCTCCCGACCCAAAGAAGGGCGGCACCCCGTCAGCGCCGGGCAGCGCGACCCACCCCCGGCCCACCCCAACGCCGGTCACCTTCGTACCCGCCCTCACCGTCACCCCCGTAGCCGCGGTCGGCGCCGGTGACGCCTTCGCCGCCGGCTTCCTCTCCGCCACCCTCCGCGAACTCCCCGTCCGCGACCGCCTCCGCCACGGCCACCTCATGGCCGCCGCCACCCTCACCGCCCCCGGCGACCTCGCCGCACCCCCCGCCCGCGACACCGCCGACCGCCTCGCCGCCCTCGACGACAACGCGTGGGAGACACTTCGACTCGGCCCCGGCTGGACGACCCAGCAGGCCGACGAGGAGGTACGTACGCCATGAGCCAGACCGTCGACCGCGCACTCAGCATCCTGCCGCTGCTCGCCGAGGGCCCCGCCGACCTCGGCCAGGTCGCCGACCGCCTGGGCGTGCACAAATCCACGGCGCTGCGCCTGCTCCGCACGCTCCACGAACACGGCATGGTCTACCGCCAGTCCGACCAGCGCTACCGCCTCGGCGCCCGCCTCATCGCACTCGCCCAGGAGGCGATGGAGAACCTCGACATCCGCGAGATCGCCCACCCCCACCTCGCACGCCTCAACGACCAGTGCGGGCACACCGTCCACCTCGCCGTCTACGAGGAGGACGAGGTTCTCTACATCGACAAGGTGGAGAGCCGCTACCCGGTGCGCATGTACTCACGCATCGGCAAGCCGGTCGCCATCACGGTCGCCGCCGTCGCCAAGCTGCTGCTCGCCGATCTACCCGAACCCGAGCGCCGCGTCCTCGCGGAGAAGCTCGACTACCCCATGTACACGGCCCGTTCGACGCCGCATTCGGAAGCCTTCCTCAGGGAACTGACCAAGGTGCGCGAACAGGGCTGGGCCACCGACCTCGGTGGCCACGAGGAGTCCATCAACTGCGTCGCCGCGCCGATCCGCGGCGCGGACGGCCGGGTCGCCGCCGCGATGTCGGTGTCGGCGCCCAACGTCGTCGTCACCGGCGACGAACTCCTCACCCTGCTCCCGCTGGTCCGCCGTACCGCGGACGCGATCAGCGGCGAGTACTCGGGCAGAACCACGACGAAGGATTCCGTATGACCGAGAAGATCGCCCTCACCCCCAAGACCCACACCACGCCGCCCGCGAAGTTCTCGCACGGTGTGAAGAAGGGCAACATTCTCCAGGTCGCCGGCCAGGTCGGCTTCCTGCCCGCGGTCGAGGGCGAACCCCCGACGCCCGCGGGACCGACCCTGCGCGAGCAGACCCTCCAGACCCTCGCCAATGTCAAGGCGATCCTGGAGGAGGGCGGGTCCTCCTGGGACGACGCGATGATGATCCGCGTCTATCTGACGGACGTCGCCCACTTCGCGGAGATGAACGAGATCTACAACGCGTACTTCGAGGAGCAGGGCCTCACCGCGCCGCCCGCCGCGCGCACCACGGTGTACGTCGGCTTGCCCGCGGGGCTCCTCGTCGAGATCGACGCGCTGGCCGTACTCGACTGACGGACTGACACCCCTCAACTCCCGCACCCCGTACGCCATCTCGGCACGGTGCCCGTCATCCCCCGGGGAGCCGTGCCGCGATCCCCCCTGCCCGAAAGCTCCATGCATTTAAGTAGAGGACCCCCGAATGTCCCATCCGCTCGCAGCCACCGCCCCAGCCGAAACGCCACCCCACACCGGAGGCCTGCTCCTCCTCATCGACGGCACCGCCGGTCTCCTCACCGTCGCCGCCATCGGCATCGCCCTGCTCCTCTTCCTGATCATCAAGGCGCGCCTCCAGCCGTTCGTCGCGCTGCTCGCGGTCTCCATAGCCGTCGGCCTGCTCGCGGGCCTCTCGGTCACCGAGCTCTTCGGCACGGTCCAGCGCTCGGACGCCGTGTCGACCATCGAGTCCGGCATGGGCGGCATCCTCGGCCATGTCGCGATCATCATCGGTCTGGGCACCATGCTCGGCGCGATCCTCGAAGTCAGCGGCGGCGCCGAGGTGCTGGCGTCCCGGCTGCTGAACCTCTTCGGCGAGAAGCGGGCCCCGCTCGCCATGGGCGTCACCGGCGTGATCTTCGGTATCCCGGTCTTCTTCGACGTGGGCATCTTCGTCCTGGCGCCGATCGTGTACGCCGCCGCCAAGCGGAGCGGCAAGTCGATCCTGCTCTACTGCCTGCCCCTGCTGGCCGGCCTGTCCATGACCCACGCCTTCCTGCCCCCGCACCCGGGCCCGGTGGCGGCGGCCGGACTCCTCCACGTCGACCTCGGCTGGGTCATCCTCATGGGCGTCGTCTGCGGCGTCCCCGCCGTGCTGGCCGCCTGGGTGTTCTCGGCGTGGATCGGCAAGCGCATCTTCGTCGCCGTACCGCAGGACATGGTGGAGGCGGCGGCCGAGGCGAAGCAGGCGGTCATCGACGAGCAGCGCGAGGCGGGCGTGGAGCCCCAGGAGAAGCCGGTCCCGCTCGGCACGGTCCTGGCCATCATCGGTACGCCCCTGGTGCTGATCCTCGCCGCGACCTTCTCCTCGATCGCCCTGGACCCCTCCACGGGCCGCTCGGTGGTCGAGTTCTTCGGCAGCCCCTTCGTAGCCCTCACCATCGCCCTGCTGCTCGCGTACTACCTGCTGGGCATCCGGCGCGGCTGGTCCCGCAAGTCCCTGGAGACGGTCTCGACGTCGTCCCTCAAGCCCGTCGGCAACATCCTGCTCGTCGTCGGCGCCGGCGGTATCTTCGGCGCCGTCCTCAAGGGCAGCGGCGTCGCCCAGGCCCTCTCCGACACCTTCAACGACGTCGGTCTCCCCGTGATCGTCCTCTCCTACCTGATCTCGGTGGTCCTGCGCGTCGCCCAGGGCTCGGCGACGGTCGCGATCGTGACAACGGCGGGCATCGTGGCCCCCCTCCTCTCCGAGGGCGACCACTCCCAGGCCTTCATCGCCCTCGTCATCATGGCGATCTCCGCAGGCTCGATCTTCGCCTCGCACGTCAACGACGGCGGCTTCTGGATGGTCGCCAAGTACTTCGGCATCAGCGAGCGCGACACCCTCAAGACGTGGACCGTGCTGGAGACGGTGCTGTCGGTTGCGGGGTTCGTGGTGGCGGCGGTGCTGAGCTTGTTTGTGTAGGCGTCTGATAACAAAGTCGGGGCTGGCTGTGTACGGCACAGGATCGTCGACCATACTGCCCGCTGTGGAGCAGCGCATAGGTTCGAGCAGCCAGCCCCTGGACGGCGCCGGGATCGACCCGGCCTTCATCCCCGGGCTCACCTCACCCGTGTCCGAGGACCCGGAGGACGTGAAGCCGGAGAAAGCGGAGGAGCCGGAGAAGGCGGAGTCACCGGCCGAGGCCTCCGAGGAGGCCGTCGAGGACGCACCCGATGAGCCCCCCGCCTCCGAAGAGCCGGAGTCCGCGGAGGAGGAGTCCGAAGAGGAGGAAGCTCCCGACGGACCCGTCTTCGAAGCCTCCGACCGCCGCGCCAGGATGATCGCCGACCACAGCGGCGTACGACTGTTCCTGGACGACCAGGAATGTGAGTTCCGCTGGGACGAGATCGGTGCGGTCGAGACGGAGTCCCCCCGCTTCGGCAAGCGTTTCACCATCACCGTGCACACTCCTGACCGCCGCTGGTTCCCGATCGAGATCGAGGCGACGGCCAGGAGCCGCTTCAAGGAGTGGGAAGAGCAGCTGGACGCGGTCCTGGACGCCTACTTCGAGGACGCCGAGGACGCCGAGGAGTCCGACTAGCTAGCTGCAGTACTGGGCTTCCTTGCCGATGGACCGGTACATACAGTCCGAGTTCTCCAGCAACTGCAACACCGCATCCCGGTTACGGGCCGTCTCCCGCTCGATCACCTCGTCGGGCGGGTAGAACCCACCCCCGGAGCTCGACGACGGATACATCTCGTACGTGTAACCGAAGATCTTCTGGTTGCCCCACAGCCAGTCGTCGATCGACCCGTCGGTGATGTACAGGTCACTGGACTGCTCCGGCGTATAGCCGTTGCTGGCGGCCATCTTCCCGCCCACCGTGGCGAAGGCGTTACGGTCGTCCGCCGTCATACCGGTCGTGGTGTCGGCGGTGGTGTACCCGAAGGGCCACAGCACCAGTTCGCTGTACGTGTGGAAGTCGATCCCCGCCTTGATCTGCTGCACACCACCGACAACCCGGCTGCGCACGAAGTTTGCGACCACCTTGACCTCGGGTGCGGACTCGGCGGCAGTGCCCCGGTACGTCTCCGAGGACGTCGACCCGGACGACCCGCCACAGCAGCCAAACCGGTAGTTCCAGTTCCGGTTGAGGTCGGTACCGACGTACGAGGAACCGGAGTTGGGCTGCCGGTTCTTCCGCCAGGACCGGTAGGCTCCGGTCGCGATGTCGTACTCGCCGCCGTCCGGGTTGAGGTCGGGGACGATCCAGATCTCGCGGTTGTTCACCATGCTGGTGACGCGGGAGTCCGTGCCGTAGTCCTGCGTCAGTTCGCGCAGCAGGTACAGCGCCATCTCGACGGTGAGGTGCTCACGGGCGTGCTGGTGGTGGGTGAACAGGACCTCCGGCTCGGCCTCGTCGGTGCCGACGTTGTCGCTGATCTTGATGGCGACGATGTTCCGGCCCCCGTACGAGGTGCCGATGGTCCGCTGGCTCGCGATGCTCGGGTTGGCCGAGATGAGGGAGCTGATCTCGCTCGTCATCTCCGCGTAGTTGTGGTACCGCGAGTCGGCCGACGGGAAGTCGAGGAGCCGTATGTCGTCCGCGCTCGTCGACCGGTCCGGGGCCGCGCCCAACGACGTGACCTCGTAGCCGAGTTGGCGGAGCTTCTTGACCTGGTCTGCGCGGCCCGAGATCACGACGCCGTGGTCGTCGACCTCGTCCACCGTCACGCCGACCTGCTGGATCGCCGTACGGTCCTTGACGGTCGAGTGCATGTTGATCTCGTACTGGCGGATGTCGTCCGCCGAGGCCGTGGGGCGTGCGCCACCGTCCGCGGTGGCGTTCGTCGCCGTCGCGGCGAGGGGAGCCGCGAGTGCGAAGGCGGCCAGTGCGGCCAGTGCGGCGGTTCGTCTGCCGCCTCGCGCGCCTGAGCCGCGTATGCGAAGTCGCATGAAATCTCCTAGTTTCTCCAGGAATTCCGGGGTCTCCGGAGTGGGGAGTGGAGCTGGGGGGTGTCTCTCTGCGACGTACTTGGTGCGGGTGTGGCGCTTATGGTGCGGGTATGGCATGGCCCGGTCAAGTGTTGGCCAAGAGGGCATGGCCGAAATCGGTCGCGCAGTGTACGCGCGCCCGCCATCGCGGACGTGAACCCGGACGAATTGCACCCGACGGTGTGACCGCCGCGTGCAAATATGCAATCTGCCGGGGGAGAGTGGGGAGTGCGCGCAAGAGGAGTCACACCCTCCGGGTCTCCTCGGACCCCCACACCCCAAGGACTGGCTGATCATGGGCGGATCAGCGCCACGAAGGGACCGTCAGCTGCCGGTCGAGACGACCAGCTTCGTCGACCGCCGCGACGAACTGGCCGAAGGCCGCGAGCTGTTGGCCCGCGCCCGCCTGGTCACGCTCACCGGCCCCGGCGGCGTCGGCAAGACCCGGCTCGCCGCGCGCCTCGCGACCCGGGTCGCCCGCGCCTTCCCGGACGGCGTGCGCTTCGTGCACCTCGCGGGCCTGCACGACCCGGCGCTCGTCCCGCTCGCCGCCGCCGACGCGCTCGGCCTGCACGACCACTCCCCGCAGCCGCCACTGGACGCCCTGGCCGAGCATGTACGCGACCGGCGGCTGCTTCTCGTCGTCGACAACTGCGAGCATCTGCTGCCCGCCTGCGCCGACCTCGCCGCCGCCCTGCTGCGCGGCACCATGGGCGTCCGTGTCCTCGCCACCAGCCGCCACCGCCTCGGCCTCACCGAGGAACACCTCCTGGACGTACGGCCGTTGCCGGTACCCGACCCGGACGGCGACCTCTCCGCCGCCGACGGCTACCCCGCCCTCGCCCTCTTCGCCGACCGTGCCGCCGCCGTCGTCCCCGGCTTCCGGCTCACCGCCGCCAACCGGGCCGCCGTGGCCCGGCTGTGCCGACGCCTCGACGGCCTTCCGCTCGCCATCGAACTCGCCGCCGTCCGGATGCGCGTCCTCGGCGTCGACCAGCTCCTCGACCGCCTCGACGACCGCTACCGCCTCCTGAACGCCGGCAGTCCAGCCGCCCTGCCCCGGCACCAGACCCTGTGCGCCGCCATCGACTGGAGCCACGAACTGTGCACCGAACGCGAACAGTTGGTGTGGGCGCGCGCCTCGGTCCTGGCCGGCAGTTTCGACCTGGACACGGCGGAATCCGTCTGCGCGGACGGCGGCGGCAGCGAGGTGGCGGTCCCCCAGGCCGGGGGGAGGGGGATAAGCGAGACGGAGGTCCCCCCGGCCGACGGCTGGGAGGGAAGCGAGACGGAGGTCCCCCGGGCCGGGAGCTGGGGGAGAGGCGAGACGGGGGTCCCCTTGGCCGGGGGCTGGGAGGGAAGCGAGATGGAGGTTCCCCGGGCCGGAGGTTGGGAGGGAAGCGAGATGGAGGTTCCCCCGGCCGGAGGTTGGGAGGGAAGCGAGACAGGGGTCCCCTCGGCCGGGGGCTGGGGGAGAAGCGAGACAGGGGTCCCCTCGGCCGGAGGTTGGGAGGGAAGCGAGGCGGGGGTCCCCCGGGCCGGGGGCTGGGGGACAAGCGAGACAGGGGTCCCCTCGGCCGGGGGCTGGGAGGGAAGCGAGGCGGGGGTCCCCCGGGCCGGGGGCTGGGGGACAAGCGAGACAGGGGTCCCCTCGGCCGGAGGTTGGGAGGGAAGCGAGGCGGGGGTCCCCCCGGCCGGCGGTCGGTTGAGGGTTGGTGCGCATGACGTTCTCGAAGCCGTTGCCGGGCTTGTCGACAAGTCGGTGCTGTGCCGGGAGCCGGGACCGGACGGCGTGCGCTACCGGCTCCTGTTCACGCTGCGCCACTACGGCCTGGTGCAGCTGCGCCGCCTGCCCGGCGAGGAGACCGCTGCCCGGCGCCGCCAGCGCGACTGGATGCAGCAGTGGGCCGCCGCCCGCGAACGCGCCTGGTTCGGCCCCGGGCAGCGCGAGACCGTCGCGAGGCTCCGCGCCGACCAGGACAACCTGCGCGCCGCCCTCGACTTCTGTCTCACCACCCCCGGCGAACGCCTCGCCGGGCTGCGGCTCGCGGGCACCTTGTGGTTCTACTGGCACGCCTGTGGCGCACCCCGCGAGGGCCGCTACTGGCTCGACCGCGCCCTCGCCGCCAACCCGGAGCCGACCCCCGAACGCGCCCGCGGCCTGTGGGTCGCCGGCCTCCTCGCGGCCGCCACCCAGGACCTCGCCCGAGGGCTGGGCCTCGCCAAGGACGCCCGCCGCCTCGCCCGTCACCTCGGTGACCCGGCCGAGACGGCCCATGCCGAATACGTCGTCGGCGTCCTCCAGCTCTTCGGCAACGACCTCCAGGCCGCCCTCGCCCACTTCGAGACCGCCGTCGCCCGCGGCCGCGTCCCCGGCCAGCACCTGAGCATGCACGGCCTCGACAAGGTCGAACTCGCCTGCGCACTCGCCCTGTTGGGGCAGGCCGACCGTGCCGTCGGGGTCTGCGATGCCGCGTTGCGCGACTGCGAGGAGCACCACGAGGACTGGGTGCGCTCCTACCTCCTGCGGATCCTCGCCCTCGCCCACACCGTCCGCCGGGACTGGTCACGCGCCGAACGGCACGCCCTCGACGCGCTGCGCCTGAAGCTCGACGTCAACGACGTCATCGGTATCGCCCTCACCCTCGACCTGCTCGCCGTGATCGCCGCCGAACGCGGTACCCCCGAACGCGCCGCCGCCCTGCTCGGCGCCGCCGACCGCGTCTGGGCCGACATCGACAGAGACCGCTGGGGCTCGGACGCCCTCACCTCCGCACGAAGACGGTGCGAGGAGGGGGTGCGCGCCACGCTGGACGGGCCCGCCTTCCAGCGGTCGTACGAACGCGGCAGTGCGTACGGCCTGACGGAGGCCGTCGCATACGCCCTCAGCGACGAACAGCCGCCGGACGAGACCACCGAACGGCCCTCGAACGGCGTCCGCCTCACCCGCCGTGAGGCCGAAGTCGCCGCGCTCGTCGCCGAAGGACTCGCCAACCAGCAGATCGCCGACCGTCTGGTGATCGCCCGCCGAACCGCCGAAGGCCATGTGGAACGCATCCTCAGCAAGCTCGGCTTCAGCAACCGCAGCCAGATCGCCGCCTGGGTGACGGCCCAGCGCTGAACCCGTCAGGATCCTCCCTCCCCAGACCTCGAAGGGAACCCGTGACCATCCATCCTGCCCCCGCCCACGGGGCGTTCGACCACCGTATGGCCGTCTTCGGCACGGACGACGCATTCGTCGCCGCCGCCCTCCCGTTCCTCACCGAAGGCCTCGGCGCCCCCGGCGAACCCCCGCCCGTCGCCATCGCCGCCCCCGGCAAGCTGGACCTCGTGCGGGACGCCCTCGGCGGTGACGCCAAGAACGTCGCCCTCATCCCGCACACCGAGTGGTACATCGGCTCCGCCGCCAACGCCGTCGCACAGAGCGCCGGTTACCTCGCGGCCCAGGCCGGGCCCGGCGGCCGTATCCACCTCCTCATGGAACCGATCTGGGACGGCCGCGCCGGACGCTCGCCGCGCGAGACCGCCGAGTGGATCCGCTACGAGGCCCTCGCCAACCTCCTCTTCGCGCCGCTCGCCACGACGGCCCTGTGCGCGTACGACACCCGCACCGCCGGAGCCGCCATCGTCGCCGCCGCCCGCCGCGCCCACCCCGGCACCGGCGTCTACGCGGACCCGGTCACGCTCGCCGGCGAGCTGGACGCCGTACCGCTGCCGGAGCCCCCGGCGGACGCGCAACTGCTCCACCACCCGGACCCGGACGCCCTGTGCGCCGGTGCGTTCGCCCGTGGACTGGCCACCGTGGACGCGGAGTTGTTCGCCGGCTGCGTCCTCGCGGCGGCGGCCTCGCTCGGACCGGTCACCGGCGCCCTGCTGTGGGGCACGGCACCGGCCTGCGTCTGCGAACTGCGCACCACACGCCGCGTCGCCGACCCGCTGGCCGGCTTCGTCCCGCCGCCCGACGGCGAACTCGGGCCGGAGCAGGGGCTGTGGTTCGCCCGGCAGGTGTGCGCGTACGTCGACGTGCGCGACGACGCGGAGGGGTCGACCGTACGCCTCCAGTACGCGTAGCCGTACGTCGACGCAGGTAGGGAATCAGGTAGTCCTCCCCGTGTGCGGTACACGCGGGGAGGCCACCATATGAACCATGCTGCAACTCTCCGGGTTCCCCCTCCCGGATCCTGGTCCCCGGTACGGCGCCAACCCCCAACCGCCCTTGGGGGCGGGCTACTTGAGTGTCGAGTACGAACCGTGCCCCATCGCGGTCCGCGAGGCTCGCGCGGAGGTCCGCAGGCAGCTGGAGATATGGGGACTGGCCGAGCGGGACGACGTGGCAGACACGGCCGAGCTGCTCGTCAGCGAGCTCGCCACCAATGCCGTACTGCACTCCGAGAGCCGGTTCACGCTCACGCTGACCGCGGCGCACGGTGTTCTGCGGTGCGAGGTCGCTGACGCGGGTCATGGGCAGCCACGCGTTCTCGACGCGGGTACGTCGGAGAGTGGCCGGGGGATGTTCCTCGTGGACGCGTTGGCGCTCCGCTGGGGGTGCCTGGATGATCGGGCGGGGACGACCGTGTGGTTCGAGCTCGGTACGTGTGCGTGTGCGTCGGGCGGTTCGTCCTGCCGGATGAGGTCGTCTGCGGGCTGCGGCTAGTCGGTGGCTGGTCGCGCAGTTCCCCGCGCCCCTGAGGTCGGTTCGGTCCCGCCCTCTTGTCTGTGCAGCCTTTTTGCGCTTTCTTGATCGGCATGGCTGAGACGACGGGAAACCAGGCAACGGGTGAGGCCACCAGCGCTCCCCGCAAGTCCAGTTGGAAGTACATCGGGCCCGGGATCGTCGTCGCGGCGACCGGTGTGGGGGCCGGGGACCTGGTGGCGACGCTGATCGCCGGCAGCAACTTCGGGTACACGCTGCTGTGGGCCGCCGTCATCGGGTGTCTGGTCAAGATCTCGTTGGCCGAGGCGGCGGGGCGCTGGCATCTGTCCACCGGGCGGACGCTGTTCGACGGCTGGGCGAGTCTGGGCCGGTGGACGACGTGGTTCTTCGTCGTCTACGTCGTGATCTGGGGCTTTGTCTACGGCGCGGCGGCGATGTCGTCGAGCGCGCTGCCGTTGCAGGCGTTGTTCCCGGACGTGATGGACCTGGAATGGTGGGCCATCGCGTGCGGTCTGGTCGGGCTGGTCTTCGTCTGGTTCAACAAGTACGCGGTCTTCGAGAAGGTCATGACGGTGCTGGTCGGCGTCATGTTCGTGGTGACCCTCTATCTGGCGATCCGGGTCACTCCGAACCTCGGGGACGCCTTCGCCGGTCTGCTGCCGGTGCTGCCCGACGAGAAGGACTCGATCCTCAACACGCTGGGCCTGATCGGCGGCGTCGGCGGCACCATCACGCTGGCCGCGTACGGCTACTGGGTCAACGCCAAGGGCTGGACGAACACCGGCTGGATGAAGGTGATGCGCCTGGACAACCGGGTCGCCTACGCCACGACCGGCATCTTCGTCATCTCCATGCTCTTCGTCGGCGCGGAGCTGCTGCACTCCGCCAACATCGCGATCGCCAGCGGCGACAAGGGCCTCATCCAGCTGAGCGACATCCTGGAGGCGGAGTACGGCACGGCGACGGCCAAGTTCTTCCTGATCGGCTTCTTCGCCACCTCCTTCACCTCCCTCATCGGCGTCTGGCACGGCGTGAGCCTGATGTTCGCGGACTTCGTGGCCCGGCAGCAGAAGCGCGAGCGGACGACGGGCGCGGAGGTGGCCTCCGGCGAACGTGAGCGGTCCTGGCCGTTCCGCGCCTATCTGCTGTGGCTCACCTTCCCGCCCATCGTCCTGCTCTTCCAGGGCGAGCCCTTCCGCCTCATCATCCTCTACGGCGTCCTGGGCGCGGCCTTCCTCCCCTTCCTCGCCGGCACCCTGATCTGGCTCCTCAACACCACGCGCACCCCGAGGGAGTGGCGCAACGGCTGGGTGAGCAACGGGATGCTCGCGATCGCCGGGCTGCTGTTCCTGGTGCTGTGCGTGAAGCAGATCTGGGACCAGCCCTGGTCGGAGTTCTTCTAGCCCCTGGCCGGCGGGTTACGGTGCGCCCATGCAGCAGCCCGATTCCGGCCCCCAGCAGCCACCACAGTCACCACCGCCCGGCTTCGGCCCGCCCCCGCAGCCGTACGTCTCCGCGCCGCCACCACCCCCGTATGCGCCCCACGCCGGGCCGGTACCGCCTCACCCGGTCCCCTCGGGCCCGGAGTTCCTGGCCGTGGACCGCCACAACTCCGTCGTCGTGGACTCCTCCGGGGTCTCCTTCGAGAACCACGGCATGACCCTGGAGCTGTCCTGGCCCCAGATCCGCAGCGTCCACTACAAGGCGAACGGCAACGCGCTCGTCGTCGGGGTCGTCCACGCCGACGGGCAGTTCTACGAGTGCGTGGTCGACGCCAAGCGCGGGGAGCGGCTGCGGGAGTGGTTCGGGCAGCTGGCGGGCGTGCTGGGGTACTACCGGCCCATGGGCTGACCTGATCGCCTAGACCAGGTCGGCCCACTTCGGGCTGAGGGCGATCGCCCGGAGCTCCTGCATCGTCAGGGCCGGGGTCTCGCGGCTGGGGGCGCTGTGCTGGTCGGCCTGGTTGAAGGCGCTGACCACCACGCGCAGACCGTCGGTCCGGAGGGTGTCGGCGGTCCACATGACGGCCCCGGAGACGTCCTTGTCGCCTCCGCTCTGCCGGGAAACGAACTTCGTGCCGTCGTCCAGTGTCTCGGCGTCCGAGCCGAAGAGTTCGCCCTCCACGTCCCCCATGCCGGGCTGCACATCGACCTGGACGTAGCTCTTGCCCTTGCCGTCGTCGAGGACGACATACGAGTAGTCCGTGCCCTTGGTGACCACCTCGACGTCCTTCGGGAGCAGTCCCGTGAGCGTCGCCACGATGGCGTCGGGGCCGGGGGCCGCAGGCGGCGTGCTCGTCTCCGGGGCCGCCGTGCCCTCGGGATCCTCCGGCATGGCGGCGATGGCGTACTGCCACGCAGCCGCGGTGACCACCTCTCTCAGCGTGTTTGCGGTCAGGGGCGGTTCGGGCCGGCTGATCGGCGCGCCCTTCTGGGCCGCGGAGTTCCACTCGCTCACGCTGACGTGGGATCCCTTGGGGGTGACGAACTCCGCGCGCCACAGCTTGGTGTCGACGCGGCGGTCCGGATACTCGTATCCCTGCAACACCATGAGCAGCGCGCCGCCGGGCAGCCGCTGGGTGAGGCAACTGTCGTGTGGTGTCAGCACCTTGTCCGGGCAGGTGGTCGCCTGGCGGGCCTGATCGCTGCCCGGCTCCACCCGGCCCAGGCTGACGTCGATCGCCGCCGGGCCCTTGCCGTCGTCGTACACGAGGTGGGCGTACGGTCCCGGCAGCTCGTCCGTGCCGCGCGCCTCCTCCCCGCTGAACTCGCCCTCGGGCAGCAGGCCCTTGAGCGACTTGAGCAGTTCGTCGCCGGAGACGGCAGCGGGCGCGGCCGACTCGGAGGACGCGGAGGCCGTGCGGTCGACCCCGACGGACCGCTGCCCGTCGCCGTCCCCGCCGCCCCAGGGCGCGACCACCGCCGCGCCCACCCCCACGAGCGCGATCCCGGCCGCGCTGCCGACCACCGCGCCACGGCGCCGCAGCCACAGCCGCCGCCCGCGGACCTGACCTGCGGCGGCGAGGGCGGCCCGGTCGGTGTCGAAGGAGTCGCCGGCCTGGCGCAGGGCGGTACCGAGCCGGTTCTCGAAGGGGTCGTGCTGATGTCCGAAGGGCATGGCAAACCACCTTTTCCACAAGGGTGTTGGTCAATGAAGTGCCGGAAGGGGGCTCAGGTCGCCGCGTACTCGCCCATGTCCTCACCGAGGAGTTCGCGCAGCCGGGCGAGGGCCCGGGTGCAACGCGTGCGCACCGCGGCCGAGCTGGTGTTCATCGCGTCGGCCGTCTCCTCGATGCTGCGGTCCTCCCAGTAGCGCAGGACGACCACCGCACGGTCCTTGGCGGGCAGCCGCGCGAGCGCCTCCAGCAGGGTCAGCCGGAGGGTCGTGTCGCCGTCGGCGGCGTGCGGCGGCTCCGGCAGGACGTCCGTGGCGCGCTCGGTGCTGCTGCGGCGCCGCTGATGGGCGAGGAACGTGCGGGTGAGAACGGTCTGCGCGTACGCCGCCGGGTTGCCGACCCGGGACACCCGCCCCCATCTGACGTACAGCCGCCCCAGGGTCTCCTGCACCAGATCCTCGGCGAGATGCGTGTCCCCCGCGGTCAGCAGACACGCGGACCGGTAGAGATGCCCCGCTCGTGCCGCCGCGAAGTCCGCATACTCGTCCGCGCGGACCTGTCTCATGTACTCCCCCATCGCCGGCCGTCACCCTATTGATGCGGTGGGCCCCGGGAAATGTTTCACCCATTGACACGGAGATGAGCTCGGCGCCGGTGACGGAAGGGGGGCACCCGGCACAGCGGCCGGGTGCCCCCCTCTCTCTCATCGGCTACGGCAGCCCGTGCACATGCGGTCCCACCGCGTTCGACCACGCGTTCCCCGCGGCCGCGTCCCAGTTGGTCGACCAGGTCATCGCGCCGCGCAGGTCGGGATACGTCCTGGACGGCTTGAAGGAACCGCAACCGGTGCCCTTCGCCAGACAGTCCAGCGCGCTGTTCACGACGGAGGGCGAGACATAGCCGCTGCCCGCGCCGCTGGTCGAGGCCGGCAGACCCAGCCCCACCTGGGACGGCGAGAGGCCACCCTCCAGCTGGATGCAGGCCAGGGCCGTCAGGAAGTCCACCGAACCCTGGCTGTAGACCTTGCCGTCGCAGCCGAGCATCGAACCGCTGTTGTAGTACTGCATGTTGACGACCGTGAGGATGTCCTTGATGTTCAGGGCCGTCTGGAAGTAGCCGTTGGACGTCGACTGCATGTCGATCGTCTGCGGGGCCATCGTGATGACCAGCGACGAGCCCGCCTGCGACGACAGCGAACGCAGCGCCTGCGACATGTAGGTCGCGTTGATGCCGTTCTCCAGGTCGATGTCGACGCCGTCGAAGCCGTACGTCTGCATCAGCGAGTACACGGAGTTGGCGAAGTTCGTCGCGGAGGCGGAGTCGTTGATCGACACCGTGCCGTTCTGGCCGCCGACCGAGACGATGACCTTCTTCCCGGCCGCCTGCTTCGCCTGCACGTCCGCCTTGAACTGGTCGACGGTGTAGCCGCCGAGCCCGGCCGAGTCCAGGTTGAAGGTCACCGCGCCCGGCGTCGTCGTCGCGTCCGCGAAGGCCACCGCGATGATGTCGTACTGGGACTGCACGTCCGACAGTTTCTGGACCGTGGCGCCGTTGTTGAAGTTCTGCCAGTAACCGGTCACGGCGTGCTTCGGCAGGGCCGGGCCCACCGGAGTGGCCGTCGTCCTCCCCGTCACCGCCGTCGACTTCACCGACTCACCGGCCGCGTTGGTCGCGGTGACCTGGAAGGAGTACGAGGTGGAGGCGGCCAGGCCGGTGACCGTGGCCGACGTTCCCGTCACCGCCGTCACCTTCGCACCGTCCCGGTAGACGGTGTAACCCGTCGCTCCCGAGACCGTGTTCCAGGCGAGGGACACGGAGGTCGAGCTGGTGCCCGACACGGACAGGCCGGCCGGCGCACCCGGAATCGTCGGCGCCGGATCGGTCCCGCCGCCCCCGTCCGGCCCGTACACGGACAGGTCGTCGACGTAGTACGCGGCCTGTCCGTACCAGCCGTGCGTGTACACCGTCACCGACGTCGTCGAGGCGCCCGTCGTGAAGGACGTCGTCAGCTGCTTCCAGCTCGTCGAGTCGGGCGTCCAGGTCGACACGTCCGTGGTACCGGTGCCGGTCACGCCCAGATACGAGTACCCGCCCTGCACCCAGGCGCTCAGCGCATACGTCGAGTTGGGCTTGACGGCCACCGTCTGGGTGCATCTGGCGTTGTCCTGCCCGGCCGGCGTCGCCTTCAGCGCGGTCGCGCCGGTGCGGACGGGGGAGGAGACCGTCGCACCGCTGCTCGCGGAACAGGTCCAGTTGCTCAGGCCGGACTCGAAGCCGGCGTTCTTGGCGTTGTTGACGTCGGCGGCGGACGCCTGGCCCGCACTGGTGAGGGAGAGGGCGAGGGCGGCGGTGACGGCTCCCGCCCAGAGTCGTATCGATCGTGTCTGTGGGGACATGACAACAAGTTGGTCCAGACCAATTGCGTTGTCAAGAGGTGCCGCCGAGATGCTCAACCTGCCCCGTTTTGACAGGTGTTGTGCAACGCCAGTTGCTTCGCAGCTACAGAAACGCTGTTCTCCGGTCATAGAGGCGTGGTTACAGTGCTCAGGTAGTCACGCTGTGAAGTCGACTCGGTGTGCCGGAGTAACACCGGCGGGCCGACAGGGGCGGGTGAACCGGGGAGCTGCACGTGCCAACTGCCATTGCCGTGACCAGTGCCGACCTGGCGCTGCCGGCTCACGACGAGCGAACCGTGCCCGCGGTCGTGCTCCAGGACCTGGACCGGCAGTCGCTGGACCGGTCGCTGGGCGCTGTGCAGACGCTGATCGACCAGCACGGGCATGTCATCGTCATGTGCTCGCAGGCGGTTCCCTCTGCCGTGGTGCAGCGGCTGCACACCGTACGGTCCCTGCTGGAGAGTGACCGGATCGCCCTGTTCCGTCCCCCGCTGCCCCCGCTCGGACTCGCTGTCCTGGCCCGTCAGTTGAGACAGCTCGCGTCCTGCGACCTCGGCCCGGGTGTGCTCGCCTCGGCCGGCCGGCTGCTCACGCACTACATCCACGCGGGCGCGCTGCTCGGCTCCGTCGCCCGCCTCGATCGCGTCCCCGTCGGCCTGAAGTCGCACGCCAAGTCCTGGGTGCCCGGCAGCCAGTTCGGAGTGATGGCCCATCCCGAGCCGCAACTGGTGAAGGTCGAGCCCGGGGCCGGGCTGACCGGCCCGGAGTTCGCCACCTGGATGCTGGTCGCCAAGGGCCAGTTGCAGTCGGACTGGGTCACGGAGAGCCTGGCGAAGTCCTGGCAGGTCCAGGGGCTGCGTGAGGCCGTACTGCCCGCCGAGTCCCCGCACTGGTGGGGGACCGGCAAGCTGATCGAGTTCTGTTCGTTCCTGCCCGACCTGTCGGTCCTCTATCAACTGGTCGCCTCGGTGCGGCAGAACGTCTGCCACTGGTGCGGCATCGACGTCATCGGCGACCGTTGTGTCTTCTGCTCCGCGACCCCACCCGTCCTCGAGAACCAGAACGGGAGCCCGAAGCAGATTCAGTACCAGAACCGGAAACAGATAACAGCAGGCTGAGCCCGCACCATCGCACCACCGCACCACTCGACTCCGCTCGACCTATACCCCCCAATGAGGTTGTACGGTTCATGAACTCCCGTCAGCGCCGCGGCGTGATACTCCTGCTCCTGTCGGTCCTGTGCGCCCTCGGCGCGTTCGCCGGCGTTCTCTCCGTCGTCAACGACGTGGAGTCCAAGGTCGGTCCCGAGGTCACCGCCTATCGGGTCAAGACGAACGTGAAGCCCTACGAGACCCTCAGCGCGGGCCAGTTCGAGAAGACCGAGATGCCCGAGCGCTGGCTGTCCGACACGGCCGTCACCGATCTGAGGCAGATCGACGGCAAGATCGCCGTGACGCCCCTCAAGAAGGGCTCCCTGCTACAGAGCGACATGATCGTCGACCAGCCCGCCCTCCAGCCCGGGCAGCAGGAGGTCGCCATCATGATCGACGCGGCGACCGGCGTCGCCGGCAAGATCACGCCGAACTCCACGGTCAACGTGTACGCCACCTTCGAGGGCGCGCGTGAGGGCGACCCCGATCAGTCCAAGATCATCGTGACGAACGCCAGGGTCCTCGACGTCGGCCGGCTCACCGCCCTCGAACCGGACGGAAACGACCAAACCCGGGACGCCACCGAAGCCGTCCCGATCACCTTCGCACTGTCCACCATCGACGCCCAGCGCATCACGTACGCGGAGTCGTTCGCCCAGCGGGTCCGGCTCGCACTGGTCGCGCCCGGCGGCGACACCACGGTCCCCGAGTCCGACCGGACGTACGAACTCGCGAAGGACAAGTGAGAGGCCCGCATGCCCACGAGGATCCTCCCGGCGGTCGGTGACGCGGACGCGGTCCGGTCCCTCACGACCCTCCTCAGCCAGCTCCCGGACGCCGAGCCGGTCGCCCCGGTGGTCGACTCCACCCAGCTCGTCGACACCCTCGCCCGCCTCGCCGCCGAGTCGGTCGACGAACTGCCCGAGGTCGTCGTCGTCCACGAGCGCATCGGCCCGGTCCCCGCGCTGGAACTGATCCGCGACGTCGCCCTGCGCTTCCCGGCCGTAGGCGTCATCCTCGTCACGTCCGACGCCAGCCCCGGCCTCTTCCAGGCCGCCATGGACTACGGCGCGCGGGGCCTTGTGGCGTTGCCGCTGAGCTACGAGGAACTGGCCAGCCGCGTCCGCGCCGTCGCCCAGTGGTCGGCCGGCGTACGGCGCCATCTGGGCGGCGCGGTCGACGTGTTCACCGGCGTGGGCGGCACGGTGGTCACGGTGAGCGGCGCGAAGGGCGGCGTGGGGACGACCCTGACGGCGATCCAACTGGCCCTCGCCGCCCAGGCGTCGGGCCGGTCGGCGGCCCTGGTGGACATGGACCTCCAGGCCGGCGACGTCGCCTCCTACCTGGACATCCAGTTCCGCCGCTCGGTCGCCGACCTCGCCACCATCACCGACATATCCCCGCGCGTCCTGGCCGACGCCGTCTTCCGCCACGACACCGGCGTCGCGCTGCTGCTCGCCCCCGGCGAAGGCGAACGCGGTGAGGAGGTCACCGACCGCGCCGCCCGCCAGATCGTCACCGCCCTGCGCGCCCGCTACGAGGTCGTCGTCATCGACTGCGGCGCCCAGGTGGGCGGCGCGAGCGCGGCGGCGATCGAGGCGGCGGACACGGCCCTGCTGGTCACCACCCCGGACGTGGTCTCCGTCCGCGGCGCCAAACGCACCGTACGCATGTGGGACCGGCTCCAGATCCGCAAGGCCGAGGAGACGACCGTCGTCGTCAACCGCCACACCCGCGGTACGGAGATACAGCCCCCGCTGATCCAGAAGATCACCGGGACCGCGCTGGCCGCCACGGCCGTCCCCGCCAACTTCAAGGAACTCCAGGCCGTGGTCGACGCGGGCCGCGTCCACGAACTCGACAACAGGAGCACGGTCAAGCAGGCCCTGTGGGGCCTCGCGGGTGAACTCGGCCTGGTGAACGTCCCCGAAGGCGACGCCCGGCGGGGCGGGCGGGGGGCGGTCGGCTTCCGGCGGCGGAAGGACGCAGGGGGATGAGGATCAGAGCGCGGGACGACGGTCAGGTCACCATCGAGTTCCTCGGCATGACCCCGCTGATCATCCTCACGCTGGTGCTGATGTGGCAGTTCGTGCTGCTGGGGTACACGTACACGCTGGCTGGGAATGCTGCGGATGAGGCGGTGCGGGCGGGGACGGCGGTTCCGGAGGGTGCGCGGCAGGCCGCGTGTCAGCAGGCGGGTCTGGACAAGCTGCCGGACGCGTGGAGCGGCGAGGTGGACTGCGGGACCGAGGGCGGTTTCGTCAAGGCCACCGTCACGCTCCATGTCCCCGTCCTCTTCCCGGGCTCGATCGGCTTCCCCTTCGACGTGGAGGGCCACGCGGGTGCCGTGGAGGAGGTGAAGGACTGAGATGTCGTACGACGGTAAGGGCCGCGATCGCGGTCAAGTAGCCATCGAGTACCTCGGCTTCATCCCGATCCTGATCCTCGTCGCGCTGGCGGGGGTGCAGATCGGGCTGATCGCCTACGCCGGACAGCAGGCCGGTACGGCGGCCCGGGCCGGGGCGCGTGCCGCCTCGCTCGACGAGAGCGCCCAGCAGGGCTGCGTGAACGCGATCAGCGACTGGCTGTCCGTCTCCTGTTCCGCGGCGGAGGGCGGCGACGAAGTCACGGTCACGGCCGTCGTCGGCATCCCGGACTTCGTCCCCGGCTGGGACTTCGGGGACGCCACCAAGACCGCCACCATGCCGCTGGACCACTGAGGAGTACGACGATGAGCCTGCGGTCCCGCATCAACACCCCGGAGGAGAACGGCAGCCGGGGCGAGGACGGCCACCTGGTCGCCTCGTACCGGGCGAAACTCCTGGAGGAGATCGACCTCGCGGAGATGAGCGCGCTCGCCATGGCCGAGCGCAGAGCGCGTCTTGAGCGCGTCCTCGGCCACATCATCAGCCGTGAGGGCCCGGTCCTTTCGACGGTCGAACGCGCGCAGCTGATCCGCCGCGTGGTCGACGAGGCACTCGGCCTCGGCATCCTGGAGCCGCTGCTCGAAGACGCGTCGATCACGGAGATCATGGTGAACGGCCCGGACGCGATCTTCGTGGAACGCGGCGGACGCGTCGAGCAGTTGCCGCTCCGCTTCCCCTCCCACGACCAGCTGATGCAGACGATCGAGCGGATCGTGTCGACGGTCAACCGGCGCGTCGACGAGTCGAACCCGATGGTCGACGCACGGCTGCCGTCCGGTGAGCGCGTGAACGTGATCATCCCACCGCTGTCGCTCACCGGCGCCACCCTCACCATCCGCCGCTTCCCCCGCTCCTTCACGCTCCAGGAGCTGATCGGCTTCGGCTCGCTCGACGAGCACATGCTGTATCTGCTGGCGGGGCTGGTGCAGGCACGGTGCAACATCATCGTCTCGGGAGCGACGGGCACCGGAAAGACAACGCTGCTGAACGCCCTGTCGGGGCTCATCCCCGAGACCGAGCGCATCATCACCATCGAGGACTCGGCGGAACTCCAGCTCCAGCAGTCGCATGTGATCCGCCTGGAGGCCCGCCCGCCGAACGTGGAGGGCAAGGGCCACGTCACCATCCGCGATCTGGTCCGCAACTCCCTGCGGATGCGCCCGGATCGCATCGTCGTCGGCGAGGTCCGCGGCGGCGAGTCCCTGGACATGCTCCAGGCGATGTCGACGGGCCACGACGGCTCCCTCGCCACGGTCCACGCCAACAGCGCGGAGGACGCGCTGACGCGCCTCCAGACCCTCGCCTCCATGTCGGACGTGGAGGTCCCCTTCGTGGCACTCCACGACCAGATCAACAGCGCGGTCGACGTCATCATCCAGCTCACCCGCTTCCCGGACGGCGCCCGCCGCATCACGGAGATCGCGATCCTCGACAGCCACGGCGGCGAGCCGTACCGCATCGCGACGGTGGCCCGCTTCGACGCCCAGCCGATGACCCACGACGGCCGGGTCCACGGCAGCTACACCCACTTCCCGCTCCCGCGCCGCACGGCCGACCGCCTCTACATGGCGAGCCAGCCCATACCCCAGGCCTACGGCGTCGCCCTCACGCCGGCTCAGCTGTCCACCCGAGAAGCCAGGTAGGACCCTCCCGATGGAACTCGACACCCTAGTCACGCTCACCACCGGCACAGCGCTGCTGACCTGCGTTCTCTTCGTGGTGGGCCTGCACTTCTACGCGGCAGGCAAGGCGCAGCGGGCGGCCCTCGTGGAGCGGCTGTCGGCCACCGGCCAACTGCCCGTCGGCCGCCGGCGCCGCTTCCGGAACATGGACCGCCGGCTGCGCCGTACGAAGCTGGGCAAGGACCTGGAACTCCGTCTGGCGGCCACGGGCCTGGACGTCACCCCGGGCGAGTTCTTCGCCTACATGCTCGCGACGGTCGCGGGCCTGTGGCTGATCGGCCAGGCGACCCTGGCCCCCTTCTTCGGCCCGCTGGCCGGAGCGCTGGGGGTGTGGGTGGCGATCCAGTTCCTCAACTGGCAGCGGCAGAAGCGGATCGAGAAGTTCATCAACCAGCTCCCGGAGCTGGCCCGCATCCTGGCGAACGCGACACAGGCGGGCCTGGCGCTGCGTACGGCGATCGGGATGGCGGCGGAGGAGCTGGAGGCGCCGGCCGGGGAGGAACTGGGGAAGGTGGCGAACCAGTTGGCGGTGGGCGCGTCGATGGACGACGCGCTGGGGGAGCTGGCGGATCGGCTCCCCTCACGTGAGCTGGTGGTCCTGGTGACGACCCTGGTGCTGTCGAACCGGGCGGGCGGTCAGGTGGTGAGCGCCCTGCGGAACCTGACCGAGACGCTGGAAGAGCGCAAGGAGACGAGGCGCGAGGTCCGTACCCAGCTCTCCCAGGTCACCATGACGTCGTACGCCGTCCCCGCGCTGGGCGTGGGCGCGCTGTTCCTGATGAACGGGGTGAAGGACGGGGCCCTGGACCGAATGACGGGCTCACCGATGGGACAAGGGGCGGTGATCGTCGCGTTCGCGCTGTACGCGATCGGCTTCATCATGATCCGCCGGTTGTCGCGGATCGACGTCTGAGGCGGGGGAGAAGGACATGGCACTCCTACTGGCCCTGCTCATGGGCCTCGGCATCTGGGGCGTCTTCGCCGGCATCCGCATGTACCGCGCGGACGCGAAACTCCCCAGCGACCTGGCGCTGGCCCTGGAGGTCGGCGCCACCAGGACGGGCGCGGTCGACTCCCTGATCGACCGCCTCGGCATGCGGTACGCGCCCGCGGTCCTCCGGCTGATGGGTCCGAAGCAGGTGGCCAAGTACCGCCGCAAGATCGACCTGGCGGGCAACCCCGGCGGCCTGACCATCAACCGCTACGCGGCACGCAGGGCGGTCTACGGCGCGCTGGGCGGCGTCGGCTGCCTGGTGTTCGTGCTGCGCGGCCAGTACCTGGTGGCGCTGCTCCTGCTCGCCTTCGGGGCGTTCTGGACGGAGGTCGGAATCTGGTCGGCGATCCGTATCCGCAAGGACGTGATCGAGCGGACGCTGCCCGACTTCCTGGACGTCCTGGCGGTGGTGGTGAGCGCGGGCTTGGGCTTCCGCCAGGCCCTGGACCGAGTCGCCTCCCGGTACGAAGGCCCCTGGGCGGACGAACTCCGCATCACGCTGCGCCAGATGGACCTCGGCATGAGCCGCCGCCAGGCCTTCGCGGAACTCAGGCGACGCAACGACTCCGAGCAGGTCGCGATGTTCGTGACGGCGTTGCAGCAGGGGGAGGAGCTGGGTGCGCCGATCGTCGACACGCTGGTGTCGCTGGCCAAGGACATGCGCCGTACGGATGCGCAGAACGCCCGCCGCAAGGCGGCCAGGGCCGTCCCCAAGGCCACCTTGATGATCACCACCTTCATGGTGCCGGCCACGATGATCCTGCTCGGGGCGGGGTTGTTGCTCGGGTCGGGGACGGACTTCGGGTCGATCACAGGGGAGTAGAGGGGGCGAGGGGCATGGCTACGACGGAACAGGGCGGCGGGGGCCCGCTCGGCATGCTCGGCCTGCTCGGCCCGCTGGGTCTGCCACGACTGCTACGTCGCCGCCGTCGGAATCGGCCGCAGGGGACACCGGCACCAGTACCGGCACCAGTACCCGCACGAGTACCCGCACTGGAAGTCAACGCCCTACAGGCGATGTGCCGCCAGGTCTTCGCGTTCCGCCTGGCCATGATCGCCCTGGCCTCTCCCTCGGCCCTCCTCAACGCGGCCCCCGGGCTGGGCGTCCGCCTGGTGGGCGCAGCGGTGGTGGTCACCTTCATGGGCTCGTACGTCCTCTTCAGGGACTGGGAGCGCTTCGGCCCGCTCCTCCTGCGCCACCCCTCCCTCCTGGCCATCGACACCCTCTTCGGCTCGCTCCTCCTGATCTCCGCCGGCCCGGACACACCCCTCGCGTACGTCAGCATCGGCACCCCCCTCCTCGCCGGCATCGTCTACAGCTGGCGGGGGGCCGCGGTCTTCGCCAGTCTCCAGTCCCTGATCCTCCTTCTCGTCCACGCAACGGGACCCGACACACAAGCAGGCGTCGCGGAGACGGCCTTCCTCCCCGGCCTCTGCGTCATCGCGGGCGCGGTCGGCTCCTCCCTCCGCACGCTCCTCCTCCGCTTCGGCACAGCGACAACGGCCCTGACGGCAACCCAGGCGCGGCTGGCCGTGACGGAGGCGGTGAGCGCGGAACGGGCCCGTCTGGCACGTGAGATGCACGACTCGGTGGCCAAGACCCTGCACGGAGTGGCCCTGGCCGCGGACGCCCTGGCCGCCTCCGCGGACTCGCCCAACCCGAATCCGGCCCTGATCAAGCAGCAGGCGGAACTGGTGTCCCGCTCGGCCCGCAGAGCGGCAGCGGAATCCCGAGACCTCCTGGCCGACCTGCGCCGAGAGACGGACCCCACGGACGTGTTGACGGAACTGGCGGCCCGCACCCAGGACTTCACCACCCGAACGGGCTTGCAAGCCACCTACCACGCCACAGGGGACGCCCCCGTCCCCCCGATCCCCCCGGCGGTGGCCCGCCAACTCCTCACCATCGCCACCGAGGCCATGGAGAACGCCCACCGCCACGCATCACCGACCCACGTCGTCGTAAAGGCAGGAGTCCACGGCGACCTCCTACTGGTCACGATCTACGACGACGGGCGCGGCCTCCCTCCCGACACCACCCTCGACCAGCTGCGCCAGGCCGGCCACTTCGGCCTGCTGGGCATGGTCGAACGCGCGACCTCGGTGGGAGCCCACCTCCACATCGGCCGAGGCGACCACGCACGAGGCACGGAGGTCCGCCTGGAACTCCCCCTGGCGGCCCTGACGCCACAGAGCAGCACACGAAAGGAGGCCGCCTGATGCGGGTATTGGTGGCGGACGACAACCCAGTGGTCCGAGCCGGCCTCACCGCACTCCTGTCCGGCCGCGAGGACATCACGGTGGTGGCGGAGGCCGCGGACGGCCGCGAGGCGTGTGAGGCGGCCGACGAACACCGCCCTGACGTGGTGCTGCTGGACGTCCGCATGCCCGGCGTGGACGGCATCTCGGCACTCCCGCACCTGGTCCGGATCGCTCCGGTGATGATGCTCACCTACAGCGGCGAGTCACAGATAGTCCAGGAAGCCCTGCGCAGGGGCGCCAACGGCTACCTGGTGCACGGCGAGTTCACGGCGGACGAACTGGTGGCAGCCGTGCGGGACATCAAGCGGGGAAGGCCGCACTTCACGCCCACTGCGGCGGGTGCGTTGCTAGAGCAACTTCGCGCAACGGCAAAGGATGTTGGCACTCCAGGCCTACCCGAAGGCCTGGGGGAAGCGATTTCCCCCAAACGCCTTTCGCAACTGCAACCAACTGTGGGACAGTCTTCATCGGGATGGTCCGACAGGTCGCGGTTCCAACTCAGCGCAAGGGAGGCGGAGATCATGGACCTCATCGCATCGGGCATGAACAACCACCAGATCGCCGCCGTCTGCTTCATCAGCGAGAAGACGGTCAAGAACCACATCAACCGCATCTTCGCCAAGCTCCACAGCACGAGCCGCGTTCAGGCTGCTGTGAAGTGGTTGGGGGTGGCCTGAAGTGGCGCGTTGGGGGGTTGGTGGTAGGCGGAATTGGGCCCTGGGGCCCTCGGCGGATCGACGTGTTCCGCCTTACGGTACAAGCACCACAGCCGTGACCGGAGGGGACCACCATGAGCAACTGGATCAACACGACCGTCTCGTACGTCCGCGCTCGCGCCGCCCGGAACGACAAGGGGCAGACGGCGGTGGAGTATCTGGGGATCATCGCGGTGGTTGTGGCGATCGTGCTGGCGATTACGGGGACGAGTATCGGTCAGACGATCTTCGATGCGATCGCGACCAAGATCACCGAAGTCACTGGCGGCTGATGCCGCCCCGAAGGCACGATGACGCAGGGCAGGCCTTCCCCATCTACATCACGGTGGTGGCGGGCCTGCTTTTTCTCGCGTTCGCTTACCTTGCGGTCGGCCAGGCAGCGGCGAACAGGAACGGTGCTCAGACGGCGGCTGACGCGGCCGCACTGGCGGCGGCCCAGGATCGTCGGGACCAGCTCGCGGGGCAGTGGCTGGAGAACGTACTCGACCCGGATCTGTGGCAGGACATCTTCAACGGAGATGTGACGGGGCTCGATCCGTCATGCTGGCGTGCTGAGCAACTCGCCGCACAGAACAATGCCGGTGTCGACGTTTGTGACCTGGTGGGGGTGTTGGGCTACAGGGTCGGCGTCAAGACAGACAAGCCCGTCGGGGATTCCATAGTTCCCGGCACCGAGGGCACGTACTCGACGGCGTTTGCCACTGCTGTGATCGATCCGCTCTGCACGTTCGAGCTTCCCGGCGAGGACGCCGGGGACGACGTACTGCCCCAACTCAAGTGCAAGGACGGCGGGATCTGGGAGGACCTGGACCCGGACGACCCCACCAGTCTCCCGGGCCCCGAGGACCTCTTCGACGTCCATCTGGCTGATGACTGACAAGTGAACGACGAGTGGTGAGGGAAGCAGAGTCATGAGCATTCGGTTCACAGCCAAGGCCCGCAGGGGGATGGTCGCGTTGACCGTCGCGGCCGGACTGGCCGTCGGCGTGACGAGCTGCGGCGGCGGAGGCGACGAGGGCAAGAAGCCGGAATCGTCGGCTCCGGCATCCAAGAGCAGCGGATCCGCCCCGAGCGCTCAGGAGGGGCAGTCGGACGTGCCCTTGGCCGAATTGAAGGGGCCTGACGGTCTGCTGTTCCAACTCACCTCGGCCGAGCGGGACTCCGGGGGGTTCGTGACCGTGAATGGCGACTTGAAGAACGACGGCAACGAAACGCTCACCATTCCTGCCGCGCTGAGCGGCAACGAGACCGAGATCATCAGGAACGGCCGCTCGTTCGGCGGTGCCACACTCGTGGATTCCAAGGGGAAGAAGCGCTATTACGTTCTGCGCGACACCGATGGCCGCCCCCTCACCACGACCGGGATAACGTCCGTCAAGTCGGGTGAGACCGTGCCGGTGTTCCTGCAGTTCCCCGCACCGCCCGCCGATACGACCGAAGTTTCCTTCCAGCTGCCCATGTTCGCCACCGCCACCATCACGATCTCCGGGTGAGGCACCGATGACCCTCACCCCACACCGCGCCGCCACCCTCACCGCAGCCACGCTCCTGCTCGCCACGACCATCCTCACCTCCGGAACGACGGCCCACGCCGACGAAAGCCCCAGCGTCCCGCCGGGCACGGAGGCAACGGCCTCTGCCCCGGTGGAAGTGGACGGGAACGACCCGGATCTCAAGATCCCCGAGGGCGCAACGCTCGCCGAGCCGAAGGTCCTGGACATCAAGCAGGTCGTAGAAGACCAGACAGGCGACGAACGCCGCGAAGACACCAACGCGGACGTGAAGTTCGCGCTCCAGGCGGAGGTCCTGTTCCCCAAGGACAGCGCCAGGCTGAGCGCGGAGGCCAAGTCCCGTATCTCCGCGATCGCCGAGGAGATCAAGACCCAGAACGCGACGAGCATCAGGGTCTTCGGCTTCACGGACAACCTCGGCTCCTCGGCCCACGGCGACGTCCTGTCGAAGCAGCGGGCCAACGCCGTACAGGAGGTCCTGGAGGGCGAGCTGAACGACGCGAACGTCAGGTACGAGGTCCGCGGCTACGGCGAGCAGTACCCGATCTCATCGAACGCGACGGAGTCCGGCCGCAAGAAGAACCGACGGGTGGAGGTCTCCTTCCCGCGCACCGAGAACTGACCATGCCGAGAAGCGCGAGACGTAAACATCACGCATACTCGCGCTATGTCTGACGTCGTGATCCGCGTGCCCGCTGAAGTCCGTGACCAGCTCGCCGCAGTGGCGGAGGCGCGTGGGATCAGTCTTCGTGCCCTGATGCAGGAGATTGCGGCTCAGACGCTGACCCCCGAGCAGGTCAAGGAGCGGGCCGATCGCACCCGTACCCTGCTCGCCGAGCGTTTCGGCCATTACGTGATGGACGAGGAAACCGCGGAAATGCGACGCAAGATGCGTGAAGCCACGGCCGCACACCGGGCTGCTCTCGCCGAGGCCGAGCCGTCCGGTTGAACCAGATCGAGCACGACGCCCTCGACAGACCCACACTGCCGGCAATGGGGGGCAACAAGCAGGTCTCCGGCCTCATCCAAGCCACGGCGGCCGGCGACGATGTACGCCTGTGGCTGCCTGTCCTGCGCCTGGTGGAGGCCGAGCGCGAGCGTGCGGGTCGCCGTCGCCTTCGGTGTCGCCGCCGCCGTGCATGTGTCGTGGCCGAAACCGATGCTTCACGGCGGAGCACTGGTTGCCACGGTTGTGCTGGAGGCTTACGCAGGGCTGGGAGTCGGGGTCATGGACCTGAACCGCTGACACGCCCGACTCCGGTCGCCGGGGGCGGAGCCGGTGCGCTCCTGCTTACAGGAGGTGGTCAGCCTTCCCGGCCTTGATCTCGAGGATGAGGTTACGGAGGGCTTCGCGGCTGTCGGTGACGTGGTGATCCTCCTGGCCGGCAACGGCGATGTAGGCGTTGCCGTCGGAGTCGGTGCCTATGCGGAAGCAGTTGTTGCCTTCGGCGCAGTACGGCTCTTCCCAGGTGATCTCGGCCATGGTGGAAGCTCCTCAGAGTTGGCTGGCGATGCTGTGAATGAAGTCCCGTGAGGCCTGTGGCGCCAGCGACTTGGTGTGCCACCAGTCCATATGAGCACGGTACTTGGCGAGCTGAGCGTCGGCGTGCGTGAATTCGCCGCCGTGTGCGGAGTCGAGCTGCACGGTGTCGAGTTCGGGCACTGCACCGTCGGCGTACAGCACCGCGTGGCCCGCACCGGGGAAGGCGCCCACCTCGACGGGGAGCACCTGCAACTCGACGTTCTCCCGCTCCGACACCTCACAGAGGTGCGTCAACTGCTCCCGGGTCGCCCGCCGGCCGCCGAACTGCATGCGCAGGGCCCACTCATGGACGTACGCGATGTACTGGACGGGGTTGTCCCGTTCCAGTACCTGCTGTCGCCGCATGCGCTGGGCCACTCGCAGCTCCACCTCCGACGTCGGTAGCGGCGGCAGGGCGGAGTCGAAGACGGCCCGGGCGTACCCGCTCAGTTGCAGCAGCCCGGGTACGTGCACGGTCTGGTAACTGCGCAGCCGGACGGCGTACCACTCCAACTCGGCGACGTCGAGGAGACCTTGGGGCAGGTTGCCCCGGTACTGCTCCCACCAGCCTCGCTTGCGGGAGTCGGCCATGGCGACCAGTGCGTCGACGTAGGCCTGGTCCCCGCAGTCGTAGTTGCTGGCGAGTATCCGGATGCGCTCGGGCGAGATGGCGCGGACGCCGGACTCCATGTTGGACACCTTCGTACGGTCCAGTCCGAGCAGACCGGCGGCGTACTCCGTGGTCTGTCCGGCCGCGAGCCGCATCTTCCGCAACTCGGCACCCAGGCGCCGCTGGCGCTCTGTTGGCGTGGACCGTGTCGGCATGCGCCCTCCTTCTCGGTTGGTCGGCGTCAGTCTGCCTCCTTCCGGGCCTCATGGTCTAACCGATGGGAGGCAATTTCATTAGGAAGGTGGCACAGGTTCCCCTGTTGCTCTACCTTCAGTGATGGGTCGATTACAGAGCGACCTTCCGCGTACCGGAAGCGCATCGCGCGAGCCTGCCCGCAATCTCCTCCCCTGGGAGGGGTGGGTCCGCGCCAGGGAGACAAGCCACCGGGCGGAGTTGAAATCACGCGCCAGCACAGGGAGTTGCCAATGCCCGAACTCGTGACGACGTGCCCCACACCGACCGACCGGCCCCCCACTCCGCCGACCCCCGAAACCCTCACCTACAGCCTCACCCTCCCCGCCGCTCCCCAAAGCCCGGCGATCGCCCGCGCAGCCACCCGTACGATCCTGCGGGCCCACGGCCTGGAAGACGTGGCCGAAGCAGCCGTACAAGCGGTAAGCGAACTCGTGGCCTGCGCCTGCCGTTTCACCACGGCCACGGAGATCTACATCTCCCTCCGCTACAGGGAAGGTGCCCTCCGCGTGATCCTCTACGACGCCCACCCCCGCCACACCAACCCCCACCTCTCCGCAGCCTGCGACACCCGCCGCCGCGCAGCCCTTCGCCTGTTGGCCTGCGTAGTCCGCACCTGCGACGGCGACTGGGGTTTCGGGGAGGCCCACGAGCCGACCGGCGGCACACGCACGTGGGCGGTCCTTCTGCGGCAGGGTGCCCGTACGTATCTGGGCGACGGCCGCACGAATGGGTGACGCAGTCCGCTCTCGGGGAGCGTCTGGGGGTGGCCGCCGATGATGTGGAGGCCATCGAGCTGGGCGGAATGCGTAGCAGTACGGTCAGCCTGGCCCCGCTTGATTTGGATGTTCGTTAGCCGACGAAGAGGCGGCGGCAGCCATGACTGGGGATCTCCAGTGGCCCACTCGGCAACGTCGCCGGCCAATACGCCAAAAACTACGGTGAGTTGGCCGCAAGTTGTTGCGGCGGCTCCGCCCGAGCCATAGCATCGCGTTTGCGATCGGGAATAGTCGATGGCTCGGGGAGCGGGGGCGGGCATGACCGTGCTCATGGTGGCGGCGGCCCTGTACGGCGTCATCCAGATGTTCGTGCTGTCGTGGCCCGCACGCTCGGTACGGCTCTCGACGGTGCTGCTGGCGCTCCTTGCAGGGGTCTACGCCTGCGGAACGGTCGCGGCGCTGCTGGAGCTGACGTACACGCGGATGATCGCGGCAGCCACAGGAGAGTCGCTGATCAGGGTCGTGAACGCCACCGCCTATACCACCGCCCCTTGGGTGGAGGAGCTGGTGAAAGCGTCCCCGCTCCTGCTGGCCGGGCTCTACGCCAAGGTCCGACGCCAATGGGGTCTGACCGACTTCACCGTCCTGGGAGCCGCACTCGGCGCCGGCTTCGGCCTGCTGGAGGCGCTGCTGCGGTACTCCCTGGACGCGGACCGGGCGTTCGAACGTCACGGCGGCTGGCTGGTCCCCGACAGCCTCTCGCCGCCGTACATCCCTGGCCCGAGTCAGGTCTTCACGACCTGGCTCCCGTCCCCGGCCGCCACCCTCGACCTCGCCCCGGGCGGGGGCGTCACGATCGCAACCTTCACCCACCTTGCGTGGACGGCCTTGGCGGGCCTGGGGGTTGGCATTCTGTGGCGGGCGCGGACCTGGTGGAAACCGCTGGCGCTGATCCCCTTCGGGGTGGCGACAGCGCACCACACTCTCAACAACTACGCAGGCAGTAACCCGGGCGGCAGTACCAGTACCCGAGACTGGCTGCAAACCCTGGACGCCAACATATGGGCCGCACCGGTTGCGGCCCTGCTTCTGGCAATGGCGCTCGACACGACGGTTCTGCACCGCGCCAAACGCAGACTCCCCGACACGCTGCTGTCGACGGAGAGACGGGACGGCGACACCGCCGCCGCACTGATCCGCTACGCGGCCTGGCGTATTCCCTGGACCCCGCTGATAGCCCTCCGCTTCATTCGCCTGCGTCGCGCCCTCTGCTATGCCACCCCCGGGACGCCGCCCCAGGCGTTGGAGCCCTTACGCAGAGCGGTCGCCGCCATAGCCACTCGAATCGACGCAACGGACAACGAACGGGTGTGGCGGACGCCGGACATACGAGCCCAGCTCAAAGCGTTCCGCGCAGCCGAGGGACGGGGCCACCACAGCCGCCTCCGCCTCCTCCTCCAGATCCTCATCCCCTGCGTCCTTGTACTCCCGTCCGTCCTCTTCCTCGGCGTCGGCTCTTTCAAGCGAACGGCCGGCCTCCAGGAGGACTTCACCACCGGCATCGGCCCGACGATCCTGCTGGTCTTCGCGGTGGCGGCGCTGGCCTGGATCGGCTGGCAGTCGACGTACCTGTTGCGCACGTGGCGTCAGACGACTCTGCACCCGATCGGCGAACAACTCGCCACTCACCGCCTCCGATTGGCCTCGTCACTGACCGCTCTGACGGTCGGCACACTCCTGCTCTGGCGCACGGCCGAATCGTCCGACCCCAGCGCCCCGGCCATCCCCACCACCCACCTCCTCGAAGCCCTCGACAACTTCCTCACCTACCTGGGCTTCGCCCTCCTCCTCCTGTCCCTGCTGGCCCTCTTTCCGCCGGGGGGCGGACTGGCGTTGGTGGGAGGCGGTGCGGTGGGTGTTGTGACCCTCGAAGCTGCACTCAACGCTGCCGTCCTGGGTACCGCCGGAGTCGTACTCATGGCCGTGACGCCGGGAGGCGAGACGGGAGGCGCACAGCAGTCGCGGGCAGGCAGATCCGGTGAGGGTGAGGGCGGAAAACGCAGGGACGGCTCCATAGACGAGAGCGAGAAGCAATTCAGGCCAAAGGAGCGCAGAATCGCTGAGACGCTGCAGAGGGAAGGGAAGGATGTCAAGGCGCTCAAGGAGTCCGAAGTGCCTGGGCAGAAAACGGCCGACGCCATCGTCGACGGGGTGCCGACGGAGTTCAAGACCTTGGACTCGGGGGCCGCGCCGAATTCGGTCAAGAACACTCTCAATACGGCGAAGAAGCAGGCGCGCGATGCAGTCGTTGACGCGCGAGGGAGCGGACTCGGGGAGGATGGAGCACGCGAAGGGCTGGGGAAGTTCCTTAGGAACAATCCACCCGGCCGAATGAATTCGATTCGGATTATTGGTGATGGATACAGCATTCATTGGCCTTAAGGAGTTCCATGAGTGAGTACCACTACGTCTTCATCCGTCCGGGGTTTCCCCGAGACAGGCTTCTCGGCGACATTGCAGAAGCGTGCCGTGGCGAACTGGAGCCGGTGGACGAAGAGTTCATCGACTATGCGGCGAACCTGGGGCATGCTGCCGCCGAGGTGGAACTCACGCATGAGTACGAGGAAGACCACGGCATGCCGTTCGAGCGCTACGACTCGCTCCTGACCGTCCGGGACTTCGACTCGGACGTGAAGCGTCAGGAGGCAATCGCACGGCGGATCTTCGACACCCTTGCAGCCACGGGCCGATACGACCTGATGCTGGTACGGGACTTGCAGGAACTGCTCGCCTCGTTCGGACGGCAGGAGTGACAGGCCCGGTGTCGGCAGGTACACCGTCCGCCGGGTGTGCAGAGCCATGGTCGGTCGCAAAAGGCGTTCATAGCCTCGTAACCATGGCTGACAACGACAACAGGAACACGCGACGCCAAGCCCTGCGACGCATCGCGGCGGGCGTCGGCGGAGCCGCCCTCGCCGTAGGCGTCGGTGCCGGAACCGCGCGGGCCGCCGACGCAGACGGGGCAACGGCACGAACCCACCACGGCATCCGTACGTACGTCCTTGTGCACGGCACCCACAGTGCCGGTGCCTTCTGGACCGCCATCGGCAGGGAGTTGGCGCTCAGAGGGCACCGGGTCGTCGCCGTGGACCAACCTCTGCACGGTACGGAGAGGTTCGTGCCGGCGGCGTATCAGACGCAGGACCTGCGCGCTCTCGCCGGCGAGCCGTCGCCGGTCGCCGCGCTCACCCTGGACGACTTCGAGCGGCGGGTCACCGGCGCGGTACGACGCGCCGCGCGGCTCGGCGGACCCGTGGTACTGGTCGGGCACAGCATGGGCGGGGTCTCGGTCAGCCGGGTGGCGAACGCCGTACCCGAACTTCTGGCCCACATCTGCTACATGGCCGCCTTCTGCCCGAGCCGCAGCATGCCGTCGCTGAATGACTGTTCGGGCTCCCCGGAGGGGCAGCGTGCCATCAGCCCGATCGGGCAGATCATCGGCGACCCGGAGAAGCTCGGCGTGCTGCGCCTCAACTGGCGTACCTCCAACCGCCGTGACCTCGCGGTCTTCAAGGAGATGATCTGCGCGGAGTACACGGACAGCGAGTTCCTGCGGGTGCTGGAAGGCATGCAGACGGACGAGTCGATGACGGCGTACGCGGGCCGGGCCGTGGGGCGTGCCGACACGTGGGGGCGGATTCCGCGTACGTATCTGCGGTTCGGCAAGGACAGGACCGTCGCCACGGAACTCCAGGACCGCATGATCGCCGAAGCCGACGAACTCACCCCGGGCAACCGCTTCCGGGTCCACAACTTCCCTGACTCCGGCCACCTGGGCCCCGGGGACCCCGCCCGCGTGACGGACCTTCTGCACGGGCTGCCGCTGTAGCGGTGTGCACCAGCCGACCGTCCAGCCGCCAGGTCGACCTCCCGCGGACATCCGGTCGTTCCCATGGATCAAGTGGGCTGTACCACAACGAGATTGCCCGGCCACCGGAACCGGGAAGAGATCACGGCGCTGTCTCCTCGAGACTCTGCGAAGGGAAACCGCTCCGTGACCACCGCGTCTCCCCCCATGCCCAAGGCGCCGGGCTCGCTCCCGCTGCTGGGCCACGCGATACCGATCCTGCGCGACAACCTCGCCTTCATCGCCTCGCTCCGCGCCTACGGTCCGCTCGTCGAGATCCGCCTCCAGCCCCAGCAGCCCACCATCGTCGTCAACGACCCGGCCCTGATCCGCACGATGCTGGTCGACGCCGCGCCCACCCTCGACAAGGGCCGCTTCTTCGAGAAGATGGGCCAGCTCCTCGGCGACAGCGTCGTCACCGCCGCGGGCACCGAACACGTCCGAAAACGCCGCCAACTCCAGCCCGCGTTCCGCCAGACCGAGATCACCCGGTACGTCGATCTGATGCGCGAGCAGGTCACCGAAGCGATGGCCGGCTGGTGTCCAGGACAGGTCCTGGACGTCCGTGAGGTGATGGTCAAGCTCTCCCTCGACATGCTCGCCTCGACCGTCTTCTCCGGCAGCATCGACGAACAGGCCTTCCAGCGGCTGCGCCGCGACCTCAGCGTCGTCATGAACGGCGTGGGCTCCCGCATCATGCTCCCCGACTGGGCCGAGAAACTCCCCCTCCCCGCCAACCGCCGCTTCACCGCCGCCCGGGACGCGGTACGCGCCACGATCGACGCCGCGGTGGCCGAACTGCGCGCCTCCGAGCGCGACACGGGAGACATGCTCTCCCTCCTGCTCCGGGCCACGGACGAGAACACCGGCCGCCCGCTGACCTCGTACCAGATCTGCTCGGAGATCCTCACCCTGGCGGTGGCCGGTACGGAGACCACCGCGTCCGTACTCTCCTGGATCCTGTACGAACTCGCCCGCCACCCGGAGATCGACCAGCGCCTCCAGTCGGAACTCACCGACGTCCTGGGCGACCGCCCCGTCACCTTCGACGACCTGCCCCGGCTGCCCTACCTGAACCGCGTCATCCAGGAGGCCACGCGGCTGCACCACACCGGCTGGCTGGTCACCCGCCGCACCCTGGAACCCCTGCGCCTGGGCGACTGGGTCATCCCGGCCGACACCGAACTGGCCTACTGCCAGCACGCCCTGCACCGTGATCCGGCGCTCTTCCCCGACCCGCTCACCTTCGACCCCGACCGTTGGCTTGACTCCGCCCAGCCCCCTCCGACCGGCGCGTTCCTCCCCTTCGGCGCGGGCAAACACAAATGCATCGGCGACCGTTTCGCCCTCACCGAACTGGTCACCGCGATCGCGACGATCACCCGCCAGGTCCGCCTCGAACTGTCCCCGGGCCAGACGGTACGACCCGTCGCCCGCGCGACGGTACGGCCGCGGACCCTGCTGATGACGGTGCGGCAGCGCGAGCACGCCGGGGCGGCGGCGGGAACGTAGGGACTACTCCGTACCCTCGACCCCCACCCGAACCCCGACCCGCAACCCCCACCCCGCCATGACCCCCGCCTCCGCCTCCACCACATGCCGAGCACGAAGCCGGGGCAACCCGAGCCGCCCGGGCCTCATGGTCGTCACGGCGATGACCATGAGGCCGCGGTCGAGGTAGGCGACGTCGATGGGGATCCGCATCCGGAAGGTGTGCACGCTGTTGGCGGGGGAGAGCAGCATCGCCCCGTCGACGGCGTCCCGCCCCAACAGCCCTTTGGTCCGCGCGCGGTACGACGTGGCGATCTCCAGGGGAACGGAGACGACATCTCCGGGGCCACGCCCGTGCACGACCAGCTTCCCCCGTCCGTCCCGCCACCGCCGTCGCATTCCAGCAGGGTGACACAAGGTGGTGGACTCGCGGGACTCGCGGAAAAGATGTTGTCCGTGGTGTCTCAGCCCGGGTAGTAAGGCCGTATGACGACTGGACTCGGTGCCGTGTTCCGCCCTCAGCTGCCGCCCGAGAGGCTGCGCGAGATCGCCCGGCTCGCGGACGAGACGGGACTCGAAGAGCTCTGGCTGTGGGAGGACTGCTTCCGGGAGGGCGGGATTTCGACCGCGGCCGCCGCACTCGCCTGGACCGAGCGGGTGAGCGTCGGGGTCGGGCTGCTCCCGGTGCCCCTCAGGAACGTGGCCGTCACCGCGATGGAAGTCGCCTCGCTGCACCAGATGTTCCCCGGGCGCGCCATCGTCGGCGTCGGGCACGGTGTGCAGGACTGGATGGGGCAGGTGGGGGCCCGGGTCGAGTCACCCGTGACCCTCCTGCGTGAGCATCTCCTCGCCCTGCGCGCCCTGCTGCGCGGCGAGCGGCTCACGACCGACGGGCGGTACGTCAGGCTCGACGACGTCGCGCTCGACTGGCCGCCTGCCCATCCCGCGCCGCCCGTCCTCGCCGGAGTCACCGGGCCCCGCTCGCTGCGGCTGGCCGGTGAAGCCGCCGACGGGACCATCCTCACCGCGAGCACCCCGCCCGAGGGTGTCCGGCGGGCCCGGCAACTCATCGACGAGGGACGGGAGTCGGCCGGACGTACCGAGCCGCACAAGATCGTCGTCTATCTCCTTGCCGCCACCGGGCCCGGCGCCGCCGCCCGGCTCCGTGCCGAGCTCGCCGCCGAAGGCGTCGCATCCGTGCCGGACCTGGGCGTCGCCGGAGACGCCGGGGCCGTCGCCAAGGCCGTCCAGCGACTCGCCGACGCCGGCGCCGACACGGTCATCCTCCAGCCGACCGGCGACGAGCCCGACCCCGAGGCGTTCGTGCGGTTCGCGGCGGAAGAGGTAAGGCCGCTGGTCCCGTGAGCGTCCCCCCCGGCCGACGATCCCCACCACCCCCGCACCTACGAAGACCTCGTGGCAGAAGCCGTCTCCCACCCCACCGACGGCTGGGACTTCTCCTGGTTCGAAGGGCGGGCCACGGAGGCGCGGCCCTCATGGGGCTACGCGGAGTCCATGGCCGTACGACTCCCCGGCACGACCGCTGTCCTCGACATCCAGACCGGCGGGGGAGAGGTCCTCGACTTCGCCCTCCGCGCCGGCTCCGCCGCACCCCGCCTCACCATCGCCACCGAAGGCTGGCCCCCCAACGTCGCCAGGGCCACCGCCCTCCTCCGCCCCCGCGGCGTCGCCGTCGTCGCCGCGCCCGAGGACGCCGCGCTCCCCTTCGCGGACGCGGCCTTCGACCTCGTCGTCAGCCGGCACCCCGTACGCCCCAACTGGCCGGAGATCACCCGCGTCCTCCGCCCGGGCGCCACCTACTTCGCTCAGCACGTCGGGCCCCGCAGCGTCTTCGAACTCGTCGAGTACTTCCTCGGGCCGTTGCCCGACGAACAGAGCAACGCCCGCCACCCCGACCACGAGTGTGCCGACGCCCGGGCCGCCGGGCTCGAAGTCGTCGGCGTACGCGCGGAACGGCTCCGTATGGAGTTCTACGACATCGGCGCCGTCGTCCATTTCCTGCGCAAGGTGATCTGGATGGTCCCCGGCTTCACCGTCGAGGCGTACGAACCCCGACTCCGCGCCCTGCACGCGCGGATCGAGTCCGAAGGCCCCTTCGTGGCCCACAGCGCTCGCCATCTCCTGGAGCTGAGGAAACCGGGATAGTCCCCTACGCGTGCGGGCCCGCCGTCACCTTCCCGACCACCAACTCCGGCCGCGCCTCCAGGACTTCCCCCACGCGCTCCACCTGAAGCCCCAACTCCCGCTCCTGCCGCGCCGTCAGGCGCCCCAGCAACTCCACCGTGACAGTCGTACGGCGGCCCTGGCGCCGCTGATGCCACACGCCCGCCACCACGCCGTCGACCAGCAGCACCGGGTAGTTGCCCGCCTGGCCACCGGCCAGCGCCCTCTCGTACGCCGCCCCCGGGAACAGGCGCTCGCGCGGCTGCGCCGCGATGCCGTACGCGTCGAAGTACGGCAGCAGACGTACGCCCTTCGCCCCGCCGCCGTCCGGGAAGTCCGTGTCGCCCGCCGCCACCCACGCCGGCGCGCCCTCGAAGTCCACCTTCTCGATCTCCCCGGCCTCGGCGAGCCCGCCGAACACCGCACCCGCCCAAGCCGGTGCGGCCGCAAGCCATTTCGCGAAGTTCTGCGGTGTCGCCGGACCGTACGCGCGCAGATAGCGCTGTACGAGCATCGCCGGCGCCCGGCCCGGCGGCAGTGGGTCGAAGGCCGGCGGGCGGGTGTACGTCACCTTGCGGCCGCGGTTCGGTCCGAAGCACAGGGCACCCGACTGGCCGGCCGTGGGGGTCCCCCCATGCCCTTAAGGCTATGGGGGAGCATCACCTGGCGCCAGCGCGGCCACATGTCCTGGAACGCGGGCATCACCCGGTCCCCGGCCCAGGGACCCGTGCGCGCCACGACCTCCTCGCTCAGCTCGTCCACCGTCAGGCATACGCCGTCCAGGGCCTCGCCGATCGCCGCCACGACCTGCGCCGCCTGCTCCTCCGTCATACGGGCACCGGGCGCGAAGGGGCTCGGGCCCGTCGGGATCGCCGTCAGCGCGGCGCACCAGAGCGGGAGTTCATGGGCCGGGAGCAGATGCACCGTGCCGCGCGGGCCGTGTGTCTTCACCAGCGAGCGGTCTCCCCAGAGCGCGGCACGTACGTCGGCCCGTGTCACACCGACCGTCCGCACCCCCACCGACACCTCCGCCGCGGACAGCACCTGCGCATGCGCGCCGAGCATGGCGGAGACCACGGAGGCCACGTCCCGACCCGCTTTCGCAGGGTTGGCCAGGAATTGCCGTTCCAGCCGGCGTGCGCTCGCCTCGTGCCAACTGATCCTCAGGGTCATGCGACGACGCTAGGACGGAAGTAGGCCGGAAGCCGTCCTCTGCAAGGCCGCTGGGCCGAGGGAGCCATCGAGTCCAAGTGTGTGCAAATCGGGCTATTGGCGCCTTGGTAAAGATTCACCCTTCGTATTCACGGGCCGTGCGCAGTTTCCACATTGTTATCGCAGGTGGCTCGCGCCCGGCCTGGGCTTCACGTAAGTTCAGACCAAGGTAATTCGCGTCAGCAAAGCTACGCGGGGTGGTGCCGCGCAGCGGAGGGGGCTGCGCGGTGCCGCGTACACCCGTTGACGTCGTATGCGCCCCCTCGGCAAAGCCCGGCCGAGAGCCTCTTCGCCGTCAAGTGGACGTTCGCTGACGGGGTCACCCGCCCGGGGGACCCATGGGCAACCCGCCGAGCCACCACCCAGGCCCGGCAAAACCTCCACATCTCCCCATATCCCGCCCGATCACCCTGAGAATCCGCTGTGATCCGGCCATGAGCCCGCCCAGAACGAGGCCATTTGCGGCCACCGCGTCGTCGCCGGGCAACTCCGGAGAGTAGTTGTGGCACGCCGATGCACGCAGCATCACTTACGAAGGGTTATGGTGGAAACCCCCCCTCGGGCCGGTCCGTATCCCCCCCACGGACCGGCCCGTTTTTTGTGTCCGGACGGGATCTTCAATGGTGCGTCCGCTGCAACCACAGCCAACCCGCACCCGGAATAGGGCCCCAACCCCCACGGCGGTACCCTCAACCCGCGGGGACCGCATCCGCACGGAGGGGCTGACAATCACGTGAACCTGCGCGACAAGCTGCGCAGCCTGCTCGTCAGGCTGTACGCACGCCGGGTGGAAGGCCACCTGGACCACGCTCAGGTGCCCAAGCACATCGGCGTCATCATGGATGGCAACCGACGCTGGGCGAAGGCGGCGGGTTCCACCACCGTGCACGGTCACCGGGCAGGCGCCGAGAAGATCGAGGAGTTCCTCGGCTGGTGCAGCGAGACGGACGTCGAGGTCGTCACCCTCTGGCTGCTGTCGACGGACAACTTCGACCGGCCGCAGGAGGAACTCGTTCCGCTCCTCGGCATCATCGAGGACGTCGTCCGCACCCTCGCCGCCGACGGGCGCTGGCGTGTCCACCACGTCGGCACGCCTGATCTGCTGCCGCAGCAGATGCAGACCACCCTCAAGGAAGCCGAGGAGACCACGGCGGGCATCGAAGGCATAGTCGTCAACGTCGCCATCGGTTACGGCGGTCGCCAGGAGATCGCCGACGCCGTGCGCTCGATGCTCCTCGACGCCTCCGACAAGGGCACCTCGCTGGAGGAGCTCGCCGACGCCGTCGACGTCGAGACCATCGGCCGGCACCTCTACACCGGTGCCCAGCCCGACCCGGACATCGTCATCCGCACCAGTGGCGAGCAGCGGCTGTCCGGATTCATGCTCTGGCAGACGGCCCACTCCGAGTACTACTTCTGTGAGGTCTTCTGGCCGGCCTTCCGCAAGGTCGACTTCCTGCGCGCCATGCGTGACTACGCTGCGCGCCACCGCCGTTACGGAGGCTGATCCGGCGTACCCCGGGCGAGGAAAGTCACCGTCTCTGGGGCGGAAGTAACAAAGAGTTCACCAGGGCGCCGTCATTCGGCGTGGCATGGCATCGCACGTTCGAGGGCATAAGCCAGACAGGTCGACACCCGAACCACGGGTGTCGGATCTCAGCGGACGGCACGGGGCCGTCCGCCCGGGAGGCCCTTTGCACCAGCCCGATCGTGCGTTCACCGCACGGACGAAGCAGCGGAGGGCCGGTTCTCGGCCCGTGCATCGCGGCCGTCGACCGGTCCAGCTCCTCTCCGTCGCTCCCCGACCTCTTCCGAGGGGGTACGTCCTTCCGTGGTGACCAGCACAAAGCGCCACAAGCCCGACCGGCGCACTTATGTTCTCGACACCAGCGTCCTGCTGGCCGACCCGAACGCCCTGAGCCGCTTCGACGAGCACGAGGTTGTGCTTCCGATCGTCGTGGTGACGGAGTTGGAGGCCAAACGGCACCATCCCGAACTCGGGTACTTCGCCCGGCAGGCCCTGCGCCTGCTGGACGACTTCCGGGTCCGGCACGGTCGCCTCGACGCCCCCATCCCGATCGGGGATCTCGGCGGGCACGTCCGTGTCGAGCTCAACCACTCGGACCCCAGCGTTCTGCCGACCGGCTACCGCCTGGGGGACAACGACTCCCGCATCCTCGCGGTCGCCCGCAATCTGCAGGCCGAGGGGTTCGACGTCACCGTTGTGTCGAAGGACCTTCCGCTCAGGATCAAGGCGTCCTCGGTCGGTCTTCTCGCCGAGGAGTACCGCGCCGAGCTCGCCATCACGGACTCCTCCGGTTGGACCGGAATGTCCGAACTGGTCCTGCCGGGCGAGCAGGTGGACATCCTCTTCGAGGAGGGGACGGTCTACGTCCCCGAGGCGTCCGGCCTTCCCGTGCACACCGGGCTCACCATCCAGTCCGAGCGCGGCAAGGCGCTGGGACGGATGACGCCCGAGGGCAATATCCGGCTCGTACGCGGGGATCGCGAGGCGTTCGGCATCAAGGGCAGGAGCGCGGAGCAGCGCATCGCGCTGGATCTGCTCCTCGACCCGGACATCGGGATCCTCTCGATGGGCGGCCGGGCCGGCACCGGCAAGTCGGCGCTGGCACTCTGCGCGGGCCTGGAAGCGGTTCTGGAGCGCCGTCAGCACCAGAAGATCATGGTCTTCCGTCCGCTGTACGCGGTGGGCGGGCAGGAGCTCGGCTATCTGCCGGGCTCCGAGGCCGAGAAGATGAGCCCCTGGGCCCAGGCGGTCTTCGACACCCTGTCCGCGGTCACCAGCCGCGAGGTCATCGAAGAGGTCACCGCGCGCGGGATGCTCGAGGTCCTGCCCCTCACCCACATCCGCGGACGCTCGCTGCACGACGCGTTCGTCATCGTGGACGAGGCGCAGTCCCTGGAGCGGAACGTACTGCTGACCGTTCTGTCCCGAATCGGCGCCAATTCACGGGTCGTTCTGACCCATGACGTGGCTCAGCGGGACAATCTGCGAGTCGGTCGGTACGACGGTGTCGTCGCCGTCGTCGAGAAGCTGAAGGGGCATCCGCTCTTCGCGCATGTCACGCTCACGCGGTCCGAGAGGTCCCAGATCGCAGCGCTTGTGACCGAAATGCTCGAAGACGGGACGATCTGAGGGATCTGGCAACCGATGCCCAATTAGGGCCGGTTACTTGGTAGTTGGCGCCGTCCAGCAAAGGCTCAGAGCCTAGTTGGGCGGCGCCTTCGCGCGTCGTGCTTTCTCAAAATCCCTTGGGTCAAACGGGATGTGAGCTTTCACACGCAACTCAGAATTGCCACCCGGCGTCCGGGTGCGGCAGAGTCTCATTCCTGTCAGGCCCCGCATACGACTCACCTGTACCCCCAGCGGTACGGCACCACCCAGGCATCACCGCCAACTCCATAGCTCCGTCGTATGCCGCCCGAGCACCATGCGGCGCTCCCCTCGCGGGAGTTGCCCACCGGGCCCGTGCCTCCCGTGACCCCGCAGTTGGGAGGCCAGCGTTCAGGGGCACGATTGCGTCCGCCAGGGTCACCGAAGCGGGCGATGCTGGAAGGAAACCGTGTGAGCCGGATTTCGGTCCGGGGATTCGCAGTGGCCTCGGCCACCGCGGTCACCGCTGTCGGAAGTGTCGTCGGCGTTGCCTCGGGCAGCACCGCGCAGAACAACGACGCCGAAGCGGCGGCAGCCGACCTGACGCTGCTCGCGGACATACCCGCGGGCCAGCAGGCCCAGGTCCAGACCACATCCCTCACTCAGCAGGCCGAGACCCAGGCCATCGCCGCGGACACGACCGCCAAGAAGGACGCCGAGGAGGCAGCCCGCAAGGCCGCCGCCGAGTCCGCGGTCGCGAAGAAGGAAGCCGCCGAACAGGCGGCGCAGGAGGCCAAGGAGCGCGCAGAGGCAGAAGAAGCGGCCAGCCGCAGTGCCACGCGTGACGCCTCCGACTTCACCCCCCAGAGCTCGTACTCCATCGGAGAGATCCAGTCGATGGCGCAGTCGATGGTGGCGAGCGACCAGTACCAGTGCTTCAGCAACATCGTGGACCACGAGTCCAGCTGGAACTACCAGGCCGTCAACGCCTCCTCCGGTGCCTACGGCCTCTTCCAGGCGCTGCCCGGCTCCAAGATGTCGTCCGCCGGCTCCGACTGGCAGACCAACCCGGCCACGCAGATCAAGTGGGGCCTCAGCTACATGAACGACCGCTACGGCAGCCCGTGCGACGCCTGGTCCTTCTGGCAGGCCAACAACTGGTACTGAGCCGCCGTTCGCTCAACCTTTCCGAGCCCCTCACCGTCCTTCGGTGAGGGGCTTTCGGCTCTCGCCACGTACGGCATGTACGGTCGGACCGGACGACTCCGGGGGGAGTGGTGGGGACAGACGGGGGCAAGGGACGGATCATGTCGCGAGTGCCAGGGTGGCTCAGTCGGCTGGGCGCCGGACTGACCGAAATGGGAGAGCGGCTGGACGAGCGCCGCGCCGAGGTGGAGCGGGCGGACGCCGAGCCGGTGACCGCGTCGGTGGCTGCCAAGGCCCCGGACGAAACTCCGGACCGGATCCCGCCGCCGCCCGACTACGCCCCTGAGATCGCGCCCCGCTCCGACCGTCCCGACCCGGCGCTCGCCGTGCCGTGGGGGGTCCGGGTCGCCGCGGAGGCCGGCTGGCGGCTGCTGGTCCTCGCGGGCACGCTGTGGGTGCTGATGCGGGTCATCAGCGCCGTCCAGCTCGTGGTGCTGTCGTTCGTGGCCGCGCTGCTGATCACCGCGCTGCTGGAGCCCGCGGTGACGCGGCTGCGGCGATACGGCGTGCCGCGCGGCATCGCCACCGCGCTCGCCGCGATCCTCGGCTTCGTGGTGATGGGGCTGATCGGCTGGTTTGTGACCTGGCAGGTCATGGAGAACATCGACAACCTCTCCGACCAGGTCCAGGACGGCATCGACGAGTTGCGCAACTGGCTGCTCAACAGCCCGTTCCACGTCACCGACAAGCAGATCAACGACATCGCCGAGAATCTGCGGGAGGCGATCGGCGCCAACACCGACGAGATCACGTCCGCGGGCCTCGAAGGCGTGACGGTGATCGTCGAGGCGCTCACCGGCATCCTGCTGGCGGTCTTCTCGACGCTGTTCCTCCTCTATGACGGCAAGCGCATCTGGCAGTGGTCGCTGAAGCTCGTGCCGGCGGCCGCCCGTCCGGGCGTGGCCGGTGCCGGCCCGCGCGCATGGCGGACGCTCACGGCCTATGTGCGCGGCACGGTGCTGGTGGCCCTGATCGACGCCGTCTTCATCGGTATCGGCATCTACTTCCTGGACGTGCCGATGGCCGTCCCACTGGCCGTCTTCATCTTCCTGTTCTCCTTCATCCCGCTGGTGGGCGCGGTGGCCTCGGGCGCCCTGGCGGTCGTGGTGGCGCTGGTGACCCAGGGCGTCTTCACCGCGGTGATGACACTGGCGGTCGTGCTCGCGGTCCAGCAGATCGAGGGCCACATCCTCCAGCCGTTCATCCTCGGGCGGGCGGTCCGCGTCCATCCGCTGGCCGTGGTGCTGTCGGTGGCGGCGGGTGGCCTGGTCGCGGGCATCGGCGGTGCGATCGTCGCGGTGCCGCTGGTGGCGGTGACGAACACGGTGGTCAGCTATCTGAAGTCGTACTCCCAGGAGGCGGCGCTGCGGCAGTCCCCGCGGCCGAGGGGGGCCACCGCGATGGATGTGGCGCCGGTGCAGCCCACGCCGCCGTCGGACGCGGCCCCGTCGTAGCCCCGTCCCTGGGGGCTGCCGCCCCCAGACCCCCGCTTCGGCCTGAATGGCCTCGTCCTCAAACGCCGGACGGGCTGAAAATTCAGCCCGTCCGGCGTTTGAGGACAAAGCGGGGGCGAGAATCTGCGTCGTTACTCGGAGAGCACCGCTTCCGCGTCCAGCGTCACACCGACCGCCTGGATCACCGAGGCGATCTTGAAGGCCTCCTGGATGACCTCGCGGTCCACGCCCGCCTTGCGCAGGACCTGCTCGTGGGAGTCCAGGCACATGCCGCAGCCGTTGATGGCCGAGACGGCGAAGGACCACAGCTCGAAGTCGACCTTGTCGACACCGGGGTTGCCGATGACGTTCATACGGAGGCCGGCGCGCAGGGTGCCGTACTCGTGGTCGGAGAGCAGGTGGCGGGTGCGGTAGAAGACGTTGTTCATCGCCATGACCGCGGCGGCGGACCTGGCCGCCGTGTACGCCTCCGGCGTGAGGTTCGCCCTCGCCTCGGGTGCCAGCTCGCGCAGGACGATGGGGGAGCGCGACGCGATGGCCGTGGCCAGGACCGTGCCCCACAGCTGCTGGGCCGGGAGGTCCGAATTGCCGATGACCGAGCCCAGGTTGAGCTTCAGGTCCTTGGCGTAGTCCGGTACGGCGGACTTGAGGGTGTCGAGGGACATGTCCGTCACTCTCCGGCCAGCAGGGCGACCGGGTCCAGCGTCTCGTCGCCCTTGCTCCAGTTGCACGGGCACAGCTCGTCGGTCTGGAGGGCGTCCAGGACCCGCAGGACCTCCTTGGGGTTACGCCCGACGGAGCCGGCGGTCACCATGGTGAACTGGATCTCGTTGTTCTGGTCGACGACGAAGACCGCGCGCTTGGCGAAGCCGTCCTCGCCCTCGATGCCGAGGTCGCGCATCAGCTCGTGCCTGGAGTCGGCCATCATCGGGAACGGCAGGTCGCGCAGGTCGTCGTGGTCCTTGCGCCAGGCGTGGTGCACGAACTCCGAGTCACCGGAGAAGCCGAGGATCTGTGCGTCGCGGTCGGCGAACTCCTCGTTCAGCTTGCCGAAGGCCGCGATCTCGGTCGGGCAGACGAAGGTGAAGTCCTTCGGCCAGGCGAACACGATCTTCCACTTGCCCTCGTAGGTCTTGTGGTTGATCGTCTCGAACTCCTTGCCCTTCTCCAGCGAGACGCAGGCGGCCAGTTCGAACTCGGGGAACTTGTCACCGACAGTGAGCACTAACTCTCCTTGCAGCGAGGAAACGCCCATTGTGTGGGCGTTTCCCTCGGGTTGGACATGATCGATGCTTGCACATGCTGCATTGATTATGGAAATAGCTACACTTGGTCGAGTTGATCGGAGGGAGCTATCAGTGACCGTAAGTAAAAGGAGGCAGCCCAGCCTCGCCCAGCTGCGTGCCTTCGCCGCCGTCGCCGACCATCTCCACTTCCGGGATGCCGCCGCCGCGATCGGCATGAGCCAGCCCGCCCTGTCCGGTGCCGTCTCCGCGCTGGAGGAGACCCTCGGCGTGACGCTGCTGGAGCGGACGACCCGCAAGGTGCTGCTCTCGCCCGCCGGCGAGCGTCTCGCCGTGCGCGCCAAGGCGGTGCTGGGGGAAGTGTCGGCGCTGCTGGAGGAGGCTGAGGCGGTCCGGGCCCCGTTCACCGGGGTGCTGCGCCTCGGGGTCATCCCGACCGTCGCGCCGTACGTCCTGCCGACCGTGCTGCGACTCATCCACGACCGGTACCCGGACCTCGACCTCCAGGTGCACGAGGAGCAGACCGCCAACCTGGTCGACGGCCTCACCAGCGGACGGCTCGACCTGCTGCTGCTCGCCGTGCCCCTCGGCGTGCCGGGAGTCGCCGAACTCCCGCTGTTCGACGAGGACTTCGTGCTCGTCACGCCCCTCGATCACGCGCTCGGCGGCCGGGAGGGCATCCCGCGCGAGGTGCTGCGCGAACTCAATCTCCTGCTGCTCGACGAGGGTCACTGTCTGCGCGACCAGGCACTCGACATCTGCCGGGAGGCGGGCCGTGCGGATGCACCCGTCACCACGACCGCCGCCGGACTGTCCACCCTCGTCCAGCTCGTCGCCGGCGGGCTCGGCGTGACCCTGCTGCCGCGCACCGCCGTCAAGGTCGAGACGACCCGCAGCAACCAACTCCTCACCGGCTACTTCGCCGAACCCGCGCCCACCCGCCGGATCGCCCTCGCGATGCGGGCGGGGGCGGCGCGAGGAGCGGAGTACGAGGAATTGGCCGCAGCGCTCCGTGAGGCGCTGCGGCCGCTTCCCGTACGGGTGGTGGAGAACGGTGACTGAGTAGGTAGGGTGAAGTCGGCAGCGCCCCGAAGGGGCGCGGGGAACTGCGCGACCAGCCACGACGGCGCCGCAGACGACCGACGGCACCAGCGCGGTACTTCCAGCCAGCGCTCAGCTACTCCGTACGCAGCCCGTCCGGCCGCATCAGCCGGAGCAGTGGCGGCAGGCTGAGGAGCGTCACGGCGAGGACGACCGCCGCGCCGGTGCCGGTCATCGTCAGCACGCTCGCCCAGTCCACGGTGATCGCGGTGTCCGACATCTTGAGCAGCACCGCGCCCAGGGTGAGACCGACCACCGAGGCCAGCAGCAGGCCGAGCGCGACCGGGATCGCCGTCTGCCACAGCACCGACAGGCTCAGCGTGCGCCGCCGGGTGCCGAAGGCGACCAGCGACGACAGCAGCTTCTTGCGCTCGCGCAACTGCTCCAGCTGCGAGACCAGCAGGCTCGCACCGATCAGCGCCAGCACACAGGCGGCGCCGACGAACAGGCCGGTGCGGATGGAGTCGTAGCGCTCGGAGCGGTTGCTGGAGGCCCACATCATCGGCTCGTTGATCGGGTCGATCGTGGCCGCCGTGTTGCGTACCAGGTCCTGTACGTCTGGTACGGACTCGTCCAGGTTGAGGTAGATCTGGCCGGTCAGTTCCGGCGCGATCGCCGCGGGCAGCGCCTTCGGCGTGACCATGAAGCCGCCCCGCTCAAAGCCGGTCATGTCCTCGCGGGCCGTTGCCTTCTTCACGGTCGACGGCACGGTCCAGGCGACCGGCGTGGTCTTGGGGCCGTCCGTGTACCCCGAGTCGAAGTACACCGTGGTGCCGGGCTTCGCCAGCGCTTCCGTCTTCGTGTCGCTCTCGGCGCCCTGTACGGCGAACACGTCCCCGTCGCGGCACGAGGTCAGGCCCGTCACCTCACGCAGCGAGGCACAGTCGCCGACGGTGACCTGGGCGCTGAGCTCGGCGTCCATGCGCCTCTCGCCGACGTAGCCCTCGGAGTACGCGTAGACCCGGCGCACCCCCTCGGTGTCCCGGAACTTCGCCGCGGACTGTGCGAGGGGCGTTCCGTCCGGCACGGACACCTGCATCTGCACCCGGTCCACGTCCTTGCCCGTCGGCTTGGTGTAGTCGCCCTCGACCCCGGCGAACAGCATCTGGAGCGCGATCGCCCCCGCCACCGCGACCGCGATGCCGTTGACCATGCGGGCCGCCGTGCCGCTGCTCAACTGAAGCCTGCGCACGGCCAGTTGCCAGGCGATGCCGCCCGAGCCGAGCTTGCCGACGACCGCCTCCACGATCCACGGCAGCAGCGCGGTCACGCCGACGAGCAGCAGCAGGACGCCGCCGATCACCAGGTACTGGTTGAAGTCCCCGCCGTCCCGGCCCTGGCCGACCATCGGGTAGAGCATCCCGAGCCCGGCCAGCGGCAGCAGCAGCCGCCACCACAGCCGACGCCGCGCGGGCTTCGCCGTACGGACGACACCGAGCGGCTCGATCACCACCCCGCGCAGCGCGAACAGCGTGACCAGCACCGCGGCCGCCATCACCACGAGCGCGACCAGCACAGCCAGCGCGGGCGAGGGATCGAGGTAGCTCGGGAAGACGCTGACCTCGAACACCTCCAGGCTGCCCGCGATCTCACGGCCGACCAGGAAGAAGCCCGTACCGAAGACCAGCCCGAGCGCGGCGCCCGCGAGCGCCTCACCCGCGGCCACCCGCCGGGTCATCCCGCTGTCGGAGCCGACCAGCCGCAGTGCCGCGAGCCGCCGGTCGCGCCGCTCGCCGCCGAACCGTACGGCCGCGGCGATGAACACGGCGACCGGCATCAGCAGCACGACGAAGACGACGAGGATCAGCAGGAGCAGAACGGGATCCAGCGGGTCAGAGCTTGAGGTCTGGTCCCCGAACTTCGCGATCCGTACCACTTGATCGCCAGGGGCCACGCTGCTGCCGTCGGACCGCGGAGAGAGACCGTCGCTGCCTCGGTAGAAGGCGAGTTCGGTCGGGCCGATCAGCCCGCTCTCCCCGATGGTCCCGGCGATCTTCTGCGGCAGCCGCTCCCGCAGCAGCTTCCCCTCGTCGGAGCCGAGCAGCTTCTTCAGCGCGGGGGAGACCACCATCTCGCCGACCGCCGGGAACCTCTCCACGCCCGGCGGCAGCGGCGCCTTCGGACCCTCGGGCTGCATGTCCCGTCCGCGGATGCTCTTGTCGCGGAAGGTCGTACCACTGCTCGCGAGCAGCAGGGTGTTGTCCGCCTTCGGTATTTCCTTCGCGCCGTAGTTGATGTCCGACCGGGCCGCCTCCCGGCCGTGCCGGGCGTCCAGCGCGCTCGGGAGCGCCGTGGTCAACAGCAGCAGCGCCACCCCGAGTCCGACGCCGACACCCGTCAGCAGGACCCGGACCCAGCCCTCGCGTCCCCCGGCGAACGCGAACCTGACGCCCAGACCCAGGTCCCTCGCCCACTGCCGCATCCTCATACGACGCGCTCCATGTCCCGGGACTTGCCGTCCCGTACGACGATCTCGCGGTCCGAGTACGCGGCCACCCGCGCCTCGTGCGTGACCAGCACGACGGCGGCGTTGGTGGACCGGGCGGCGTCCGTGAGCAGCTCCATCACCCGCTCGCCGTTGAGCGAGTCGAGCGCGCCGGTCGGCTCGTCGGCGAACAGCATGCGGGGGCTGGTGACCAGCGCCCGGGCCACGGCGACCCGCTGCCCCTGACCGCCGGACACCTCGCCGGGCCGCTTCTTGCGCAGATCGTCGACCTCCAGCCGCTCCATCCAGGACAGGGCGGTCCGCTCGGCCTCCTTGCGGCTCGTCCCGTTGAGCCGCAGCGGCAGGGCTACGTTCTCGACGCAGGTCAACTCCGGCACCAACTGGCCGAACTGGAACACGAACCCGAACTCGCTCCGCCGCAGCGCACTGCGCTCGGCATCGCTCATCCTGGCCATCTCACGGCCGCCGTAGACGATGGACCCGGAGTCCGGCGGCACGATGCCCGCGAGGCAGTGCAGCAGGGTCGACTTTCCGGAGCCCGAGGGGCCCATCACGGCGACGACCTCGCCGGGGTGGATGGAGAACTCGGCGCCGTCGAGGGCGGTGGTCGGACCGTACGCCTTGCGCAGATCGGTCGCGACGAGCAGGGAGCCTGCGGGGGTCATCGGGTCACCGCCTCAGCGAGCTTGTCGAGCCGCGCGGCGGTCAGTTCCAGCCAGCGCAGATCGGCTTCGAGATGGAACAGGGCGTGGTCGCAGATCAGCTGGTCCGCGAGATCGCCCTTGCGCTTGCGGTCGGTGAGTATCCGCATCATCCGCAGATGCTCGGAGCGCTGCGTGTCGAGGATGTCGGCGGCGTTCCGGTGCGTCAGCAGCGCGAGAACGACCTTGGTGTAGAGGGTCGACTGGAGATACGGCTCCGGCTTCTCCGGCGTCGCCAGCCAGCGCTGTACGTCGGTGATGCCGGCTTCGGTGATCGCGTACCGCTTGCGCTCAGGACCGCCGCCGGGCTCGATGCCGTCGACTTCTACGAGCCCGTTCTTCAGCAGTCGGGACATCGTCGAGTAGACCTGGCCGTAGTGCAGCGGCCGGTCGTGACCGAACTTCTCGTCGAAGGCCCGCTTCAGGTCGTAGCCGTGACGCGGGCCTGACTCCAGGAGCCCCAGGAGGGTGTGACCGATGGACATGGGGAGGACTGTACGCAGGGGGTATACCCCATGTGTATACGTCGAGTGTGTAGAGCGGCACGGGGCGTACGACGGTGCAGGTGGGGGGCGATTGTCACGATTCTGCTACTGCTGCGTGGGTGGGCGACCGCGACGTGGGATCGGGCGCGCCTCGCCCGGCAGTCGCCCGGCCTCCGCCAGCGCCTTGCGCAGCAGGAACTCGATCTGTGCGTTGGCCGACCGCAGTTCGTCCCCGGCCCATCGCGCCAGCGCCTCGTACACCGACGGGTCCAGCCGCAGCAGCACCTGCTTGCGCTGCTGCGGCTGCCGCTTCTGTGAGGAAGCCTCGGAAGAGTCCGTCACTGGTAAAGGGTCCCGGTGTTGAGGACCGGCTGCACGGAGCGGTCCCCGCACAGCACCACCATCAGGTTGGACACCATCGCCGCCTTCCGCTCGGAGTCCAGCTCCACGATGTCCTGTTCGGTGATCCGGGCGAGCGCCGCCTCGACCATCCCGACCGCCCCGTCCACGATCTGCCGCCGCGCGGCGACGACCGCGCCCGCCTGCTGCCGCTGGAGCATCGCCGAGGCGATCTCGGGCGCGTACGCGAGGTGCGTGAAGCGGGACTCGATGATCTGGACGCCGGCCGCCTCCACGCGCGCGTGCAGTTCGACGGCGAGCTTCTCGGTGATCTCCTCGGCGTTGCCGCGCAACGAGAGCCCACCCTCGTCATGGGCGTCGTACGGGTACTCGATGGCGATGTGCCGGACGGCCGCCTCGGTCTGGGTGGAGACGAACTCGAAGTAGTCGTCGACCTCGAAGGTGGCCTGGGCGGTGTCCTGGACCTTCCACACAACGACCGCGGCGAGCTCGATCGGGTTGCCGTAGGCGTCGTTGACCTTCAGGACCGCGGTCTCGTGGTTGCGCACCCGGGTCGAGATCTTGGTGCGTGAGGTCAGCGGGTTCACCCAGCGCAGCCCGTCCTGCCGGATCGTCCCCCGGTACCGCCCGAAGAGCTGGACGACCCGCGCCTCGCCCGGTGCCACCATGTTCAGCCCGCACATGGCGAGGAACGCGGCGATGGCGACGACGATGCCGCCGACGATCAGCGCGGCCTTGGCGCCGCCCCCGGAGACGGCCGTGGCGGACACGATCATCCCGATCCCGCCCAGCAGCCCGATCAGGCCGAGCAGCAGCGCGAGCCCGCCGCCGATGCTGTGCGCTGTGAACTCGCGTACACGCGGTTCGGGCATGTCGGGGAGGTCGGGCGCGGTGTCGTGCGTGGTCATGGGTGTTTCCCCCGTTCTCGGTGGAGCTGGTCGCCGCCTAGCTCCGTTCTATCTAACTGATATCACATTACCCGATCGCAGCAACCCTAACCCCCTCTCAGTCGTCGGTTCAGTTGCGGGCAGGTGCTGATTGTCACGTCCGTAAAAGACCGGATCGCAAGCCCTTTGTCATATAGAGCGGTGTTAGCTTTCTGAGCTGACCTGAGCGAGCAACCTGTGAGACAGCCGACGACGGAAGCGGAGCAGACGGACCCATGGGACGGGCGGAAGAGAGACGAGCGCGACAGCGCGGTGGCCACCGCGCAGCGCCCAAGAGCCGCTCGAGACGAGCGGCTGGGAAGAACGACGGCAAGAGCTTCATACGCCGGCTGTTCACGTGGAAGAAGATCCTCGGCACGTTTCTCGGCGTGTGCCTGCTCGGCATCGGCGGCTTCATCGTGCTCTACCTGGTCGTCGACGTCCCCGACGGCAACGCGGCGGCGCAGGCAGCGAAGCTCCAGAGCAACGTCTACAAGTACAGCGACGGCACGGTCCTTGCCCGGAAGGGCACGGTCAACCGGGAGATCGTGGACCTGTCCAGGGTGGACAAGGACGTCCGGAACACCTTCGTCGCCGCCGAGAACAAGACCTTCTACAAGGACGCCGGCATCGACCTCAAGGGCACGGCCCGCGGTGTGTTCAACACGCTCTCCGGCAAGGGCGCCCAGGGTGGTTCGACGATCACCCAGCAGTACGTCAAGAACTACTACCTCAGCCAGGAACAGACGGTCTCCCGCAAGCTGAAGGAGATCGTCATCTCGCTGAAGGTGGACCGCCAGACGTCCAAGGACGACATCCTCGCGGGCTACCTCAACACCAGCTACTTCGGCCGCAACGCCTACGGCATCCAGGCCGCCGCGCAGGCCTACTACCGCGTTGACGCCGAGAAGCTCTCGGTCGCGCAGGGCGCCTACCTCGCCGCCCTTCTCCAGGCACCGAGCAGCTACGACTGGGCGGTCGCCTCCGAAACCGGCAAGAAGCTGGTGAAGGCCCGCTGGAACTACGTCCTGGACAACATGGTCGAGATGGGCTGGCTGGACTCCGCCGAGCGCCAGACCCTGAAGTTCCCGGTGCCCAAGGAGCCCAAGGCCGCCGCCGGTCTGGGGGGCCAGAAGGGCTACCTGGTCGCGCTCGCGGATACGCAGCTCGAAGATCAGTTGATGGAGCAGAAGGGTCTCACGCGGTCCGAGGCCGAGGCTCAAGTGGTGGACCAGGGCTGGAACATCACCCTGAACATCGACAAGAAGAAGCAGGCGCAGCTGGAGAAGGCCGCCAAGACGCAGCTGACCAGCAAGCTGGATCCCGAAAAGCGGGACGTCGACGCGGACATCCAGGCCGGCGCCGTCTCCGTCGACCCCAAGACCGGCAAGATCGTCGCCCTCTACGGCGGCGAGGACTACTTCAAGCACTACCGCTCCAACGCGACGAGAACGGACTACCAGCCCGCGTCGACGTTCAAGCCGGTGATCCTTGCCGCCGCTCTGGAAGAGAAGGCCAAGACGCAGGACGGCGCGACGATCGGCGCACGAACGGTCTACGACGGCACGAGCAAGCGGCAGGTCGTGGACAACGGCAAGAAGGTCGGCTTCGCCCCGCCGAACGAGGACGACGTGGACTACGGCGACGTCAGCGTCCAGACGGCGATGAACAAGTCCATCAACTCGGTGTTCGCGCAGATGGGCATGGACGTCGGCATGGACGAGGTGATGAAGACCGCCGGCCGGCTCGGCATCGACGTCGAGGGCGAGGAGGCGGTGGCCGCGCAGACGCTCGGCACCATGGGCGCCAGCCCGCTGGAGATGGCCGGCGTCTACGCCACCCTCGACAACCACGGCAAGAAGGTCACCCCGACCCTCGTCGCGTCGGCCGAGCAGAACAACCAGACGATCAAGATGCCGGATGCGATCGGCGAGCAGGTGATCAGCCCCGAGGCCGCCGACACGGTGACTTCGGTGCTGACCGGCGTGGTCGATGACGGTACGGCCCGGACGTCCGTGCGCAACAACCCGGCCCGCGACGGCCAGGAGGTGGCCGGCAAGACCGGTACCTCCGACTTCGGCAGGTCGGCCTGGTTCACCGGCTACACGCCGGACCTGGTGACCTCGGTCGGCCTGTTCGGCGAGGCCGCCAAGGCGAGCGGCAAGATCAGGGAGGGCGACCAGGTCGATATGAAGGGCGCGACGGGCACCCTGCCGGGCAAGGGCAGGGTCAACGGCGGCGGCATTCCCGCGCAGATCTGGGCGGCGTACATGTTCGGCGTGACGAAGACGGACGCCGAGTTCGACCTGGACACCACGCAGGGCGCGGGCGTCGAGCCGAGTTGGACGCCGACGGTCACGGAGGAACCGACGACCGAGGAGCCAACCGAGGAGCCGACGACCGAGGAGCCGACCAGCCAGGCACCGACGTCGCAGAAGCCGACCGAGACGCCCTCGCAGACACCGACCCAGACGCCGACGCAGACGCCGAGCCAGAACCCGACGACATCACCGCCGGCGGAGGGCACCACCCCGGAGGACCCGTTCGAACCGGATCTGGGGCAGTAGGGATGGGCGCCCGGCAGGCACCGGGCGCCCTTTTCCGTACGTCACTTTCCGTTGACCTCGTGGGCGATCCGGTCGCCGATCCCCTTGTCGATGTTGCGCCAGTACTGGAGGGCGCGGTCCAGGACCGGGCGGGAGACGCCCTGTTGCAGGTGCCCGCTGACGTTGGAGACCAGCCGGTCGCGGGCGGCGTCGTCGAGGACCTGGCGGACCATCGTGCCTGCCTGGCCCCAGTCGTCGTCCTCGCGGTGCAGCCTGGTCGCCTCGCGCACCAGCTCACCGGTGGCCTGCCAGCTCGCCGGGTCGCCGAAGCGTCCGTAGTCGGCCGCGGGGCCGCCGTAGGAGTTGGGTGCGTACGGCCGCGCCGCGTTCGACGGCTCGTACCGCATGGGGCCGTCCTTGGCGTACGAGTTCGCCTGGACGTGCGGCCGGTTGGGCGGCAGCTGGGCGTAGTTCGGGCCGATCCGGTACCGGTGGGTGTCCGGGTAGGAGAAGAGTCGGCCGAGAAGCATCTTGTCCGGCGAGGGGCCGATGCCCGGCACCATGTTCGACGGCTCGAAGGCGGCCTGCTCGATGTGGATGAAGTAGTCCTCGGGGTTCTTGTCGAGGACCATCCGTCCGACGTCGATCAGCGGGTAGTCGCCGTGCGGCCAGACCTTCGTCAGGTCGAAGGGGTTGAAGCGGTAGTCCATCGCGTCCTCGAACGGCATGATCTGGACCTTCAGGCTCCAGCTCGGCGCGTTCCCGGACTCGATCGACTCGTACAGGTCCCGGCGGTGCTTGTCCCCGTCGGAGCCGGCCAGTTCGTCGGCCTCGGCCTGGGTGAGGAAGTCGATGCCCTGGTCGGTCTTGAAGTGGTACTTCACCCAGAACTTCTCACCCGCGCCGTTGATCCACATGTAGGTGTGGGAGCTGTAGCCGTTCATGTGGCGGTACGTCTTCGGGATGCCGCGGTCGCCCATCAGCCAGGTCACCTGGTGTGCCGACTCCGGCGAGAGCGTCCAGAAGTCCCACTGCATGTCGTTGTTCCGCAGCCCGGTGGCCGGGTGGCGCTTCTGGGAGCGGATGAAGTCCTGGAACTTGATCGTGTCACGGACGAAGAAGACCGGGGTGTTGTTGCCCACCAGGTCGTAGTTGCCGTGCTCGGTGTAGAACTTGAGCGCGAAGCCGCGGGGGTCGCGCCAGGTGTCGGGTGAGCCCTGCTCGCCGGCGACGGTGGAGAAGCGGGCCAGCATGTCGGTGCGTTTGCCCGGCTGGAAGAGGTCGGCGCTGGTGAACTGGCTGACGTCGTTGGTGACTTCGAAGAATCCGTACGCGCCACTGCCTTTGGCGTGCACCACGCGCTCGGGGACCCGCTCCCGGTTGAACTGGGCCATCTTCTCGATGAGGTAATGGTCCTGTAGCAGGATCGGGCCGTCGGGACCCACGGTGAGCGAGTGTTCGTCGCTCTCCACCGGAATTCCGGCGTTGTTCGTGGTGTATCGGGCCTGCTGGTGTTCCTGAGGTAGGAGTGTCACGAGCGTCCTCCCGTCATGAACGAGGGTGGTTCAGGTCGCTTCGCTCACCCCAGAGTCAACTCCGCCGACGGGATGTCGGCAACATTTGGACTGGGTCCAATTTCGGTTCGGTTCTGAATGGGCTGGTCCGGGGTGAGGCGGGACGGGTACCCGTCAGCCGCGGTTCAACTCGAACCAGACCACCTTCCCCGTGCTCAGCCGTGTCGCCCCCCACCGCCGGGCCAGCCGGTTCACCAGATACAGTCCGCGCCCGCCCTCGTCCGTGGCCCGCGCCTGCCGCAGCCGAGGCAGCTGCGGCACGTCGTCGCCGACCTCGCAGCGCAGCACGTCGGTACGGAGCAGACGAAGCGTGATCGGCCGGGTCGCATAGCGCACGGCGTTCGTCACGACCTCGCTGACCAGGAGTTCCACCGAGTCGGTCAGCTCCTCCATGTCCCAGCGGGCCAGCGCACGGCGGGCCAGTCGCCGGGCCTTGCCGGGCGCCATCTCCTCCGGCTCCAGGAACCAGTACGCCACGTCGTTCGGCGCGATCCCGTCGAAGCGGGCGGCGAGCAGCGCGATGTCGTCGTCCCGGTCACCGGGACCGAGCATGTCGAGCACCTCGTCGCACAGCGCCTCAAGCGGCGGCGGATGGTCGGGCCCGGTCAGCTGCGCGGTAGCGGCGAGCTTCTCGCGCAGCTGCTCTATCCCGGTCCACACGTCCCGCAGCCGGGACTCCACGAGCCCGTCGGTGTAGAGGAGCAGCGTGCCCCCGGCGGGCGCGTCCAGTTCCACGGCTTCGAAGTCGACGCCGCCGACACCGATGGGCGCGCCCGGCGGCACCCGCAGCACCTCGGCCCGGCCGCCGAGGTGCAGCAGGACCGGCGGCGGATGGCCGGCGTTGGCGATGGTGATCCGGTGCGATACCGGGTCGTAGACGGCGTACAGGCAGGTCGCCATGCGGTCGGTGCCGAGGCGCTGGGCCTGTTCGTCGAGGTGGTGCAGGACCTCCTGCGGCGGCAGGTCGAGCCCGGCGAGGGTCTGGGCCGTGGTCCGCAGCTGGCCCATGATCGCGGCGGATGTCATGGAGTGCCCCATGACGTCGCCGACGACGAGGGCGACCCGGCTGCCGGGCAGCGGGATGGCGTCGTACCAGTCGCCGCCGACGCGCGCGGTCTCGGCGGCGGGCAGATAGCGGGACGCCAGCCGCACACCGGTGGCCTTGGGCAGGTTTTCGGGCAGCATGGTGCGCTGGAGCTCGTCGGCGATGTACGCCTCACGGCCGTACAGCACCGCCTTGTCGATGCCGAGCGCGCTGTGCGTGGCGAGCTGGGCGGCGACGAGGAGGTCGTCCGGCTCGAAGGCCATGCGTTCCGGGCTGCGCAGGAAGAGCGCGGCGCCGATGACCCGGCGCCGGCCGCGCAGCGGGGCGAGGATGGCGCGCTGCCCGCCGGGTACGGTCACGTCGTCGCCGAGGAGCTCCGGCAGCGCGGCGCGGGCCGCGGGGGCGTCGGCGAAGACCGGGCGCACGCCGCGCAGCACCTCGTTCAGCGCGCCGCCGGGCCGCACCTCGCACAGGTCCGCGGTGACCGGCGTCAGATCCACCAGGTCGGGCTGGGGCGCGGGCGCGAAGCCGCTCTCGGTGTCCCGCTCCTCCGGGATCCGGTCGGTACGGCGCAGCCGCAGCACCACCGGGCCGGTGGGCCGCTCGTCGCCGACCGGCAGCGGGTCGCGCAGATAGACCAGGATCGCGTCCGAGAACGTCGGCACGGTCGCCCGGCACAGCCCCATCACGATCTCGTCGAGGTCGATGCCGCGGGCGATCCGCCGGGTCGCGGCGCCGACGAAGCGCAGCCGGTCCCCGTCCCGCCGCATGGGCGTGGGCCGGCCGGGTGCCACGCCCTGGCCGGTACGGCGGTCCTGGCGGGACTTGTCGTCTTCGGTGCCCTGCTGAACAGGGACCCCCTCGGGAACGGGCCGCGGACGGTGAGTGTCCGGCTCGACGGCGGCGGGCTGGGAGTGCTCCGTGTCACCGGCAGGTGTTCCCGCGGGCGGCGTCTCGCCGGTGCGGGCCTGTGCCGGTAAGGCGCCGGGGGCGCGCGGCGCCGTGCCGGTGGTACGCAGGAGCGCCCCGCGGGGGTCCGCGGGGGCGGCGCCGGTCTCAGGGCGCTCGAAGGAGGTCGGCTGCTCCGTCACGCGTGTCGAATCCGTCCGTCCGGGGCCATGGCCCAGTCGCGCCGTGCGCGCGGTTCGTCCCGCTGAAATGCCGATACCCGGAATACGTGCCCCAGGAACGGAATTCCCGCGTGGTCAGAGGCTGTTCCTGTGCCACCGGCAAACGGACCGCGGTCCGTACCGGTGTTGCCCTCGTATCCCTCGCTCACGTCCTGCCGCCCCTCGGTGACGTATGGTCAGGCCCGGTTCATGTGCCGGGAGTTACTGCTGTAAATACTTGCGGAGGACGATCCTACGGTTGTGCACCGGGGGCGCATCAAGGGTCTCATGTGGACATGTGCGCGGGCGTACGATCCCAGTCCTCCGGCAGTGACGGTACAGCCCAGGACGGATCCGGGCGCCAGTGCTGCCAGCCGTCCGAGAACGGCGGCCCCCAGGCGCGGATCACTTCCACCGCCGAACGGCCCGCCGCCCGCACCCGCTCGGCGAGTTCGGCGTCCATCAGACCATCCCGCTGGGCCTGCGCGAACTCGTCCTCGTCGCGCCAGTACCAACTCCGGTCCGGGTGCACGGAGATGTCCAGGAAGTGGTCCTCGGAGTCCACCCCGCCGTCCCAACGCACCAGTGGATCTTCGAGGTTGACATACCAGTTCTTGAACAGCCAGCCCGGCTCCCAGAACAGCCACACCGACCAGGGCTCGCCCGGCCGCGCCAGCTTCAGCACACCGGTGCCGAACCAGCGGTCGCGCTGCACGGTCCGCGGCTTGGTGTAGCGCGACTGAAGCGGCTCCCCGTGCACGGGCGTCCCGTCGGCGAGCACCGGCTTGACGCACTCGGTGCCGGGCGCCAGCCAGACGGCGAGGACGTCCTCGTCGTCCCGGACGACGGTGACGGGGCGGGCGATGTGGAAACGGTGCCCGGCATTCTCGCGATAGCGCCACAGGATCCGGCTCCCGGGCGCCCAGAAGGCCGTCGTGCCGTCCGCTTCCACTCGTCTCACCGCTCCGTCGTCTGCCATGCACAGATATTAGTTGTCACAGGCATACGACGCTGCGGCGTCCGTCACGGTTCACGCGGGCGGAACCTTTGGTTACGGATGCGTCATCCGCAGCACATCCAGGGCTTCGTCGAGCTGCTCGACGGTCAGGACGCCGCGCTCCACATACCCGTTCTCCAGCATGACTTGACGGATCGTCTTCCGCTCCGCGAGCGCCTTCTTGGCGACCTTGGCGGCCTCCTCGTACCCGATGTACTTGTTCAGCGGAGTGACCACGGAGGGTGACGACTCGGCGTACTCGAGCGCCCGCTCCCGATGCGCGACGATCCCGTCCACGGTCCGGTCGGCGAGCAGCCGGGAGACGTTGGCGAGCAGCCGGACCGACTCGAGCACGTTCCTGGCGATGACCGGCAGCATGACGTTCAGCTCGAAGTTCCCCGCGGCCCCGGCGGTGGCGACCGTGGCGTCATTGCCGATGACCTGGGCGCTGACCATGAGGACGGCTTCCGGAATGACCGGATTGACCTTGCCGGGCATGATCGAGGACCCGGGCTGAAGGTCGGGGAGGGAGATCTCGGCAAGCCCGGTCCGCGGTCCCGAGGCCATCCACCGCAGATCGTTCGCGATCTTGGTCAGTCCGACGGCGATGGTCCGCAGCTGCCCGCTCGTCTCCACGATCCCGTCCCGCGCCCCCTGCGCCTCGAAGTGGTCGCGGGCCTCGGTGAGCGGAAGCCCGGTCGCCCTCGCCACTTCCTCGATGACGGCGGCGGAGAAGCCGGGCGGGGTGTTGATGCCGGTGCCGACGGCGGTGCCGCCGAGGGGCAGTTCGGCGAGGCGGGGGAGGGAGGCGTACAGCCGCTCGACGCCGTACGTGATCTGCGCCGCGTATCCGCCGAATTCCTGCCCCAGCGTCACGGGCGTGGCGTCCATGAGGTGCGTCCGCCCGGACTTCACCACGTCGGCGAACTCCTCCGACTTGCGGGTGAGGGAGGCCGCGAGGTGTTCGAGAGCGGGGATCAGGTCACGGGTGACGGCGGCGGTGGCGGCGATGTGGATGGAGGACGGGAAGACGTCGTTGGAGGACTGGGAGGCGTTCACGTGATCGTTGGGATGCACGTCCTTGCCGAGCCGCTCGGTCGCCAGGGTGGCGATGACCTCGTTGGTGTTCATGTTGGACGAGGTCCCGGAGCCGGTCTGGAACACGTCGATCGGAAAGTGCTCGTCCCACCGCCCCTCCGCCACCTCGGCGGCCGCCTCCTGAACGGCCTCGGCGATGTCCTTGTCGAGCACTCCGAGCCGCGCGTTCACCTTGGCGGCGGCGCCCTTGATGCGGGCCAGGGCCTCGATGTGGGCCCGCTCGATGCGTTGCCCGGAGATGGGGAAGTTCTCGACGGCACGCTGGGTCTGGGCCCGCCACTTGGCGTCGGCCGGGACGCGTACCTCGCCCATGGAGTCGTGCTCGATGCGGTATTCGCTCATACCGGCTATAGCGATCGGGGGCGCCGCTGTGTTCCGGGGCGTGCGCCGAACGGCGCCCCGGGTTCAGCCTGCCCGACGTTCGAGCCCGAAACCCACCATCCCGATCCCCCACCCACCCGGAGGGGGCTGCGCTTCCGGGGCCGGTCCGCATGATTCGGTCGGTCCGGTGTTTGAGCCCGAACTCGCTATCCCGATCCTCCACCCGCCTCGGAGGGGGCTGCGCTTCTGGGGCCGGTCCGTACCATTCAGCCCGTCCGGCGTTTGAGGACGAGGCCGTTCAGGCCGATCGGGGGTCCAGGGGGCGGAGCCCCCTGGCGGGGTGGAAGGGGCGGAGCCCCTTCAGGACGGGACGGGTAGGGGCGGCGGGGGCGAGACCCTTCCCCGCCGCACCGGAGGGCGCTACGCCAGCCCAGGCCCCCGTACCGGAATCGACGTGAACGTCGGCGCCGGCGCCGGATCCTGGAAGAAGTCGTTGCCCTTGTCGTCGACGACGATGAACGCCGGGAAGTCCTCGACCTCGATCTTCCAGACCGCCTCCATGCCGAGCTCCTCGTACTCGACGACCTCGACCTTCTTGATGCAGTCCTGAGCGAGCCGGGCGGCAGGCCCGCCGATGGAGCCGAGGTAGAAGCCGCCGTGGGAGTCACAGGCGTCGGTGACCTGTTTGCTGCGGTTGCCCTTGGCGAGCATCACCTTGGAGCCACCGGCCGCCTGGAACTGCTCGACGTAGGAGTCCATCCGCCCGGCGGTCGTAGGACCGAAGGAACCCGACGCGTAACCCTCCGGCGTCTTGGCCGGGCCCGCGTAGTACACCGGGTGGTCCTTCAGGTACTGCGGCATCTCCTCGCCCGCGTCAAGGCGTTCCTTGATCTTGGCGTGCGCGATGTCACGGGCCACGACCAGCGGGCCGGTGAGCGAAAGCCGGGTCTTGACGGGGTACTTGGTCAGCTCGGCGAGGATGTCGTCCATCGGCTGGTTGAGGTCGACGCGCACGACGTCACCGGCCTCGTCGAGGTGCTCGTCCGTCGTCTCCGGCAGGAACCGCGCCGGGTCCGTCTCCAGCCGCTCCAGGAAGACACCCTCGGCCGTGATCTTCGCGACGGCCTGCCGGTCGGCGGAACAGGACACGGCGATGGCGACCGGGCAGGAGGCGCCGTGCCGCGGCAGCCGCACCACGCGCACGTCATGGCAGAAGTACTTGCCGCCGAACTGCGCCCCGATCCCGATCTTCTGCGTCAGCTCGAAGACCTGCTCCTCCAGCTCCTTGTCCCGGAAGCCGTGCCCGAGCGGCGAGCCCTCGGCCGGAATCTCGTCCAGGTAGTGCGCGGAGGCGTACTTCGCGGTCTTCAGCGCGTACTCGGCGCTGGTGCCGCCCACCACGATCGCCAGATGGTACGGCGGACAGGCGGCCGTGCCCAGCGAACGGATCTTCTCCTCCAGGAACTTCATCATGGAGGCCTCGTTCAGAACGGCCTTCGTCTCCTGGTAGAGGAACGACTTGTTGGCGGAGCCGCCGCCCTTCGCCATGAACAGGAACTTGTAGGCGCCGCCGTCGGTGGCGTACAGCTCGATCTGCGCCGGGAGGTTGGAGCCGGTGTTCTTCTCGTCCCACATGGTCAGCGGGGCCATCTGGGAGTAGCGCAGGTTGAGGTTCAGATACGCGTCGTAGATACCGCGGGAGAGGGCTTCCTCGTCGCCGCCCTCGGTCAGCACGTTCTGGCCGCGCTTGCCCATCACGATCGCCGTGCCGGTGTCCTGGCACATCGGCAGCACGCCCGCCGCCGCGATGTTCGCGTTCTTCAGCAGGTCCAGGGCGACGAACTTGTCGTTGCTCGAAGCCTCGGGATCGTCGATGATCCGCCGCAGCTGGGAGAGATGCGCAGGGCGCAGATAGTGCTGGATGTCGTGGATGGCCTCCTCGGCGAGCTTGCGCAGCGCCTCCGGCTCGACCTTGAGGAACGTCCGCCCGTCGGCCTCGAAGGTGGAGACACCCTCGGAGGTCACCAGCCGGTACGGGGTGGTGTCCTCTCCCATGGGGAGCAGATCGGTGTACGCGAACTCAGGCATCTCAGCCCATTCCTCACTCGGCAGACGGCTGCCCACCTCCATTGGCGGGCCTCACCAGCCTAGAACCTGTCCAAGGACGGAAGCTTGTGAGGTAAGGCTCAGTTGGTTGTCCACAGGCCTAGTCGCGATCTATCGCGTTTCGGTAGTCTGCTGTCGTGGACCTTCAGAAGCACACCGAACCCGCGCCCGCGGTGGCCGAGCTCCGCGCCTCGGACGCCGACCGCGACCGCATCGCCGACATCCTGCGCGAGGCCCTCGCCGAGGGCCGCCTCACCGCGGACGAGCATGCCGAGCGGGTCGAGGGGGTGCTGAGCGCCAAGACGGTGGGCGAGCTGGAGGTCTTCATCCGGGACCTGCCGGCCGCGCACGAGCGGCGCACCGCCCCGGCCCACACCCCGGCTCCGAGCCGCCCCACCGACGCGATACCCGCCGATCCCGACGACAATGTGGTGGCCGTCTTCAGCGCCGCCGTCCGCAAGGGCCGCTGGCGCGCGGGCCGCCGTATCCACGCGTACGCGGTGTTCGGCAGCGTCGAGATAGACCTCAGCGAGGCGCTCTTCGAGTACCGGCAGATCGTGATCAAGGCCGTCTCGGTCTTCGGCAACGTCGAGGTCCGCGTCCCGGAGAACGTGTCGCTGCGCGGCACCGGCGGCGGCGTCTTCGGCAACTTCGAGGTGGACACGCTCGATTCGGTCGAACCCGAGGCTCCGGTCGTGTACGTCGACGGCTGGGCCGTCTTCGGCAACATCGAGGCAAAGCCCAAGCGGGGCAAGGTGGTTGCGGACATTCTGGACCGGGTGCAGCGCAAGGTCGACAAGAGTTTGCGGAAGCATTTGGATCGTTGACGGTTGTGAACCGGTCCCTCCTCGGAGGGAGTTGGAGGGAATCGGTCCCTGCACGGCATCGCGCACGAAGCGCCGTATTCCAGCGGTTCGGAACACAGTGCATAGGCGTGCGCACAGCGGGTATCCCTTGCTGCATCGTCTCTCGCTCGCGAAGCCGTCGTCAGGAGTAGACCGTGCTGCAACCGCCGCATTCGTCCCTGCAGGTCGCTGCCGTTCCGGCCCAGCGGGAGCCAGTGCGAGACAGGGACCAAGACGCCCCTTGGCACACCGAGGCGGTGTGCCGGCGCGACGAGGCCGGCCTGTTCTTCGCCCCCTCCAAGGAGCCCACCGCTGCCCGCCTCTCCCGGGAGGAGGCGGCCAAGCGCGTCTGTGCGCGCTGCCCGGTCATGGTCGAGTGCCGCGAGCACGCGCTCCTGCAACCAGAGCCGTACGGCGTCTGGGGCGGCCTCACCGCCGCCGAACGCCGCGTGGTCCTCGCCAGGAGGCGCCGCCGCGACATTGAGTTGAAGAAGACGGCAAGGGCGGCGGGCCAGATAGCACAAGCGGGCTGAGCAGCAAAAGAAGGGGCGCCCCCACCGCACCGGGGGCGCCCTTTCAATGCCGGTTGAGCTGACCGACCTATAGGGGCGCGGGGCTGTGTTCAATTTGCGGCTCCGCCGCGTGGGCGCGACAAGCCACAGCCGACCCGCACCCGCCAACGCTCCACAGCCCCCGAGCTATTTGGCGCGATCGAAGTCGATCGCGCTATACGCACGCAGCTTGCTCAACCGATGCTCGGAGTCGATCCTCCGCACCGTCCCCGACTTCGACCGCATCACGATCGAGTCGGTCGTGGCGTTCTCCGACCGATACCGCACCCCTCGCAGCAGCTCACCATCGGTGATGCCGGTCGCCACGAAGAAGACGTTCTCACCGGAGACCAGGTCTTCGGTCAGCAGTACGCGGTCCAGGTCGTGCCCCGCGTCGATCGCCCGCTGCCGCTCCTCGTCGTCCTTGGGCCACAGCTTGCCCTGGATCGTGCCGCCGAGGCACCTCACGGCGCAGGCCGAGATGATGCCCTCGGGGGTACCGCCGATGCCGAGCAGCATGTCGACGCCGGTGCCCTCGCGCAGCGCGTAGATCGAGCCCGCCACATCGCCGTCGGAGATCAGCTTGATCCGCGCGCCGGCCTCCCGGATCTCCTGGATGATGCCCTCGTGCCGGGGCCGGTCCAGGATGACCACGGTCACGTCCTCCGGCGTGGACCGCTTTGCCTTGGCGACCCGGCGGATGTTCACCGCCACGGGCGCGTCGATGTCCACGAAGTCGGCGGCCTCGGGGCCGGTGACCAGTTTGTCCATGTAGAAGACGGCGGACGGGTCGAACATCGACCCGCGGTCGGCGGCCGCGAGCACCGCGATCGCGTTCGGCATGCCCTTGGCGGTCAGGGTGGTGCCGTCGATCGGGTCGACGGCGATGTCGCACTCGGGGCCGGTACCGTCACCGACCCGCTCCCCGTTGAAGAGCATCGGGGCTTCGTCCTTCTCGCCCTCACCGATGACGACGACGCCGTTCATCGAGACGGTGGAGACGAGGGTCCGCATGGCGCGTACGGCCGCACCGTCGGCGCCGATCTTGTCGCCGCGCCCGACCCAGCGGCCCGCGGCCATCGCCGCGGCTTCGGTGACCCTGACCAGTTCCAGGGCGAGGTTGCGGTCGGGGGCTTCGGAGGGAACTTCGAGCTCGGACGGCAGATGATGATTCTCGGTCATCGGAACGCACCTTTCTGATACGGCGACGGCCGGATGAGGGTGATGGCGACGACTCTATCGTCAGGTCGACAGAATGAGCAGGGGGGCCCACGGATGAGCGGACCAGGGCACCTGCGACGATGGGCGCGTGGCAGGTTCGAACGGCAAGCAGAAGACGGTCCGGGACATGGTTCTCTCCCTGGGCCTGATCGGGATCATGGCGGGGGTCATCTACCTCTTCATCCCGCACGATGACTCGGAGCCCGACATCAAGCGGGTGGACTACCGCGTCGAGCTGCTCACGGCCCGCCGTGCGGCGGCCTACCCGGTGGCCGCGCCGGAGGGCCTGCCGACGACCTGGAAGGCGACTTCCGTCCGCTTCCAGGGCGACGACTTCGACTCCTGGCATCTCGGCTTCCACACTCCCGACGGTGAGTACGTGCAGATCGAGCAGTCGACTCAGAAGCCGTCGACGTTCATCGACGAGACCACCGAGGGCTCGGAGGAAGCGAACACGAAGCAGGAGATCGGCGGCCGGACCTGGACGCGGTACACCGGCGGCCGGTACGACGCGCTCGTTCACGAGGCCGACGGGTCGACGACCGTGGTGGCCGGCACGGGCTCGTTCAAGCTGCTGACGGAGCTGGCGCAGGCGCTGAAGACGCAGTGAACGTGCTTCGGACGCGGTGAAGGTACGGAGGGCCCCCGGCGGTGACGCCGAGGGTTACTCGGAGCCCCGGGCCGCCCCGTCGGCCGGGGCCTCCGCCGCCTCCTCCTCGGCCAGCGCCGCGTCCAGCCGAGCCCGTGCCCCGTCCAGCCAGCGCCGGCAGACCTTCGCCAGCTCCTCGCCCCGCTCCCAGAGCGCGAGGGACTCCTCCAGCGTCGTACCGCCCGCCTCCAGCCGCCGTACGACCTCGATCAGCTCGTCCCGAGCCTGCTCGTACCCCAGCGCCTCGCCCGCGGCCACGCTCTCCTCCACCTTGCTGGTCATCCGCCCACCCTATTGGTCGACTCGGACAGCGAACTCACCCTCGGCGACCCGCGCCCGCAGCGTCTCGTCCGCCGTCACCTCACCGGGATCCCGGACCACATGCCCGTCGGCCTTCTGAAGCACCGCGTACCCCCGCTTCAGGGTCGCCGCGGGGGACAGGGCCACCACGCGCGCGTGCGTGTGCGTCAGCTCCGAGTCGGCCCGGTCGAGGAGGTGGCCGAGGGTGCGCCGGCCGCGGTCGAGCAGGGACGCCACATGGTCGGCCCGCTCGTCGATCATCCGGTGCGGATCCTCTATCGACGGCCGGGCCAGCGCATGCGCGAGCCCCCGCTCCTCACGGTCGATGAACGCCTCGACACACCGCCGGGCCCGGTCGCGCAGCATCCGCACCCGCTCGTACTCCTCGCCCACGTCAGGTACGACCTTCTTGGCGGCGTCGGTGGGAGTGGAGGCGCGCAGATCGGCGACGTAGTCGAGCAGCGGAGTGTCCGGCTCGTGCCCGATGGCGGACACCACGGGCGTACGACAGGCCGCTACCGCCCGTACGAGCTGCTCGTCGGAGAAGGGCAGGAGGTCCTCCACGCTGCCGCCGCCCCGCGCGACGATGATCACGTCCACGTCATCGATCGCGTCCAGGTCCTTCACCGCCTGTACGACCTGCGGTACGGCGTGCACGCCCTGCACCGGGACATTGCGCACCTCGAAGCGGACGGCCGGCCAGCGGTGCCGGGCGTTCTCCAGGACGTCCCGCTCGGCGGCGGAGGCCCGCCCGCACACAAGCCCGATGAGCTGCGGCAGAAAGGGCAGCGGCTTCTTCCGCTCGGCCGCGAACAACCCCTCCGCGGCCAGCGCCTTCTTCAACTGCTCGAGCCGGGCCAGCAACTCCCCGACCCCCACGGGCCTTATCTCGGCGGCCCGCAACGACAGCTGCCCCCGCGGGGCGTACCACTCCGGTTTCGCGAGTACGACGACCCGGGCGCCCTCACTCACCACGTCCGCGACGGCATCGAACACCTGCCGATAGCAGGTGACGCTGACGGAGATGTCGTACGACGGATCCCGCAGGGTCAGAAACACCACCCCGGCCCCGGGCCGCCGCGAGAGCTGGGTGATCTGCCCCTCGACCCATACGGCACCGAGCCGGTCGATCCAACCCCCGATGAGCCGCGACACCTCACCGACGGGCAGCGGCGTTTCCGCGGACGTGTTCAAGGCCATACGGCGAGACTAACGGCCACCGCTGACATCCCGGCGCCAGCGCCATTTCAGCCCGTCCGGCGTTTGAGGACGAGGCCGTTCAGGCCGACAGCGGGGGTCTGGGGGCGCAGCCCCCAGGGACGGGAAGGGTAGGGGCGGCGGGGGCGAAACACCGCGAGGCCCGCACCCGCGCCGGGCAGCTAGCCGGAAACCTCGTCCCGACTCCCCCGCTGCCCCACCAACACCAGCACCCCCACGACAAACCACACGGCCCCCACCACCTGCGCCGCCCCCGAAGCCTCCACGATCACCGCAACCGTGATCGCCGCCCCCACCACCGGCACCAGCACATGCCGCCACCAGACGACCGGCCCGCCACGCCGCCGCACCGCGAACCACCCCACCACGCTCGCGTGCAGCAACGTGAACGCGGTGAGCGCCCCGATGTCGACGACCGACACCAGGTGATCCATCCCGTCATCCCGTCGGGCGGCCCACACCGCGGCCACCAGCGTGATCACCGCCGCGCACAGCAACGCCACCCGCGGCACCCCGGAGTCCGTCTTCGACAGCGCCCGCGGCAGCCGCCGGTCCCGCCCCATCGCGAACAACAGCCGCCCCGCGGCCGCCTGCCCGGCCAGCGCGGCGAACGCGGCACCGATCGCCTTGCTCACGGCGACGAGGTCGCGCAGCCACGTCCCCACCGACACATCCACGGCGTCGTAGAAGGCGGACCCCTGCTTCCCCGGATCCGCCGCCAGCTCCGCCGACGACACAGGCTCCAGCAACGCCACCAGATACGCCTGAGCGACGAACAGCACACCGGCCAGCGACAGACAGAACAGCACCGCCCGCGCCACCTTCTCCGACCCTCCCGTAACTTCCTCGGCGAACGAGACGATCGCGTCGAAGCCGAGATACGACAGCACCGCGACCGACACCGCGCCGATCACCGCCGACAGCGCGAACGCGCCCTGCGTGCCGTCCCCGGACAGCGGCGACAGCCACCCCCGCTCCGCCCCGTCCCGCGCGAGGACGACGACGGCCGACACGACGAAGACGAGCAGCACCACGATCTCCATCGCCAGCACCAGGAAGCCCACGCGAGCGGCGGCCCGTACGCCCCACAGGTTCAGCAGCGTCGTGACGACGACCGCCAGCGCCGTCCACACCCACCGCGAGACCTCCGGCACCAGCGCGTTCATCGCGATGCCGGAGAACAGATAGGCCACCGCCGGGATCAGCAGATAGTCCAGCATCGCCATCCAGCCGGCGATGAACCCGACCTCCCGCCCGAGCGCCACGCGCGCGTACGCGAACACCGAGCCCGCCTGAGGGACGACCCGCACCATCTGCGCGTAGCTGAACGCGGTGAACGCCATCGCGATCGTGGCGACGATGTAGACGAGCGCGACCGCACCGTGCGACTTGGCGTCCAGCGTGCCGAACACGCCGACGGGCGCCATGGGTGCGATGAAAAGCAGTCCGTAGACGACGAGATCCCGGAATCCGAGGCTGCGCCGCAGCTCATGCTCGTGATCGACGTTTCGGGCTGCCGTGCCGGTCTCGGACATCACACCTCGCCAGTCGTGTGTTTCCCCACCCCTCCCAGTCCACGATCAGTCTCCCCAAGGAGGCGATCTTTGACCCGTCGGGAGCGGCCTTACGATGGGACGCATGACTGCTTCGCCTGGCCGCCGTGTCCTGCTTGCCGCCCCCCGGGGCTACTGCGCGGGTGTGGACCGCGCCGTGATCGCCGTCGAGAAAGCCCTGGAGCAGTACGGGGCTCCCGTCTATGTCCGGCACGAGATCGTCCACAACAAGTACGTCGTGCAGACCCTGGAGAAGAAGGGCGCCATCTTCGTCGAACGGACGGAGGAGGTCCCGCCCGGGAACATCGTCATGTTCTCCGCGCACGGCGTCGCCCCCGTCGTCCATGAGGAGGCGGAGCGCGGCCGGCTCGCCACCATCGACGCGACCTGCCCGCTCGTCACCAAGGTCCACAAGGAAGCCGTCCGCTTCGCCAAGGAGGACTACGACATCCTCCTGATCGGGCACGAGGGCCACGAAGAGGTCATCGGCACCTCCGGCGAGGCCCCCGAGCACATCACGCTGGTCGACGGCCCCGAGGACGTCGCCAAGGTCGAGGTGCGCGACGAGTCGAAGGTCGTGTGGCTCTCCCAGACCACCCTCTCCGTCGACGAGACGATGGAGACCGTCGAGGCGCTGAAGGAGAAGTTCCCGCAGCTCATCTCCCCGCCCAGCGACGACATCTGCTACGCCACGCAGAACCGCCAGATCGCGGTGAAGAAGCTCGCCGAGGACGCTCAGCTGGTCATCGTGGTGGGCTCGAAGAACTCCTCGAACTCGATCCGCATGGTCGAGGTCGCCCTGGACGCGGGCGCCTCCGCCGCACACCTGGTGGACTTCGCCGCCGAGATCGACGAAGCCTGGCTGGAGGGTGTCACCACCGTCGGCCTGACCTCCGGTGCCTCGGTCCCGGACGTGCTGGTGGAGGGCGTATTGGAGTGGCTGGCCGAGCGTGGCTACGGGGACGTGGAGACGGTGAAGACGGCCGAGGAGTCCATCACCTTCTCCCTCCCCAAGGAACTCCGCCGTGACCTGCGCGAGGAGGCGGCGACGCTGGTCTCGGAGCGCGGTGGGGCGGGTGCGCAGACCGGCACCGGGTCCGGCACCGAGTCGGGCACCTCCGGGGAGTGACTGTCAGTCCACCGTCGTAGCGTGGAGCCATGCAGATCTTCGGCGTGGACATCGGTGGATCCGGGATCAAGGGCGCCCCTGTGGACTTGGACAGGGGCGACCTGGCTCAGGAGCGCCTCAAAGTACTCACTCCGCACCCGGCGACGCCCGACACCGTGGCCGACGGCGTGAAGGAGGTCGTCGACCACTTCGGCTGGACGGGCCCGGTCGGCATCACCTTCCCGGGTGTGGTCACGGGCGGCGCGACGATCCGCACCGCGGCGAACGTGGACAAGACCTGGATCGACACCGACGCGCGTGCCTTGCTCGGCGAGCGGCTCGGCGGCCTCCCGGTGACCGTGATCAACGACGCGGACGCGGCGGGCGTCGCCGAGATGCAGTTCGGCGCGGGCCGCGACCGCCGGGGCACGGTGATCATGCTGACCTTCGGCACCGGCATCGGCAGCGCCCTCTTCGCCGAAGGCGTTCTCGTCCCCAACACCGAGCTGGGCCATCTCGAACTGCACGGCCACGACGCAGAGAAGCGCGCCTCCAGCAAGGCCAAGGAGGACCACGACCTGTCGTGGGAGCACTGGGCCCACCGCGTCCAGACCTACCTCGCCCACGTCGAGATGCTGTTCTCGCCCGAGCTGTTCATCATCGGCGGTGGAGTCAGCCGCAAGGCGGAGAAGTTCCTGCACTTCATCGAGGACATCAAGGCCGAGATCGTCCCGGCGCAGCTCCAGAACAACGCCGGAATCGTGGGGGCGGCGATGCGGGCGGCGAAGGAAGGCTAGGGCGAGAGAGAGGGGGGCTAGGCCTGTCGGCGGCGGCGCATCATGCGGATCCTCCGCACCGTCACGATCAAACCGGCGAGCAGAGTCCCCCCGTACAACCACCCCGCCTGCGTCGCGAGCGCGGTGACAAGCCCCATCAGCAGCCCGTCGGCCCCGTTGCTCCCGTTGGCCACGGGCAGCAGACCCGCGGCGAAGGCGATCGGCACCACAACAGGCGCCGTCACCAGGTCCGCCTTACGGATCCACACCGCCGTCAGCGCGCACACCGGCAGGAACAGCACGCTGTACACCGTCAGCGACGACCCGAACAGCACCCAGTCGAGACAGCCCAACGCGAGCATCAGCGCCCCGCAGAACACTCCGCCGCCGAGCCCGGTGAGCCGAGGGTTCGGCATCCGGCGTACGGCCCGGGCGATCCGCCGTACGGCCAGAACCACCGGCGGAGCCGGCCGCCGTACGGCCATCGCCGGCGGACGACGCTGTGGCCGGCCATCCGCGCCTGTGCCCCGGCCCTGCGGGGGCAGGCGGGGGGCGCCCCGTGGCGTTCCGTACCGGGGGGACCGCGTCCTGTGTTGCTCCACCGGACCAACTTAGGTCGGCTTATGTGTCGAATAGGCCGTCAGACACGCCGTTGGGCAGACGTTGGCCAAGCGTTCGATACGGCGCGGATGGCGGGTGCGGCAGCCCGTAGACTGGTGGATCGGCCCCCAGGTCTCCAGTCCTCTCACGTCCTCTCACTACGGGAAGTCGCAACGTGTCGCTCACGATCGGAATCGTCGGTCTGCCGAATGTCGGTAAGTCGACCCTGTTCAACGCCCTGACCAAGAACGACGTGCTGGCGGCCAACTACCCGTTCGCCACGATCGAGCCGAACGTGGGTGTCGTCGGCGTCCCCGACACGCGCCTGGCCAAGCTGGCCGAGATCTTCTCCTCCCAGCGGGTCCTCCCGGCGACCGTCGACTTCGTCGACATCGCGGGCATCGTGCGCGGCGCGAGCGAGGGCGAGGGCCTGGGCAACAAGTTCCTCGCGAACATCCGCGAGTCCGACGCGATCTGCCAGGTCATCCGCGCCTTCCAGGACGAGAACGTCGTGCATGTCGACGGCAAGGTCTCGCCCAAGGACGACATCGAGACGATCAACACCGAGCTGATCCTCGCCGACCTCCAGACCATCGAGAAGGTCCTGCCGCGGCTTCAGAAGGAGTCGCGGATCAAGAAGGACATCGCGCCGAAGGTCGCCGCGGTCGAGGCCGCCAAGGAGATCCTGGACAAGGGCGACACCCTGTTCTCGGCGGGCATCGTGCAGGGCTCCGGCAACGAGGAGCTCCTCCACGACCTCCACCTTCTGACCACCAAGCCCTTCCTCTACGTCTTCAACGTCGACGAGGACGAGCTGACGGACGAGGACTTCAAGAACGAGCAGCGCGCCCTGGTCGCCCCCGCCGAGGCGATCTTCCTCAACGCCAAGCTGGAGGCGGACCTCGCCGAACTCGACGAGGAAGACGCCCTGGAACTCCTCCAGTCCGTCGGCGCCGACGAGCCCGGCCTCGCCACCCTCGCCCGCGTCGGCTTCAACACCCTCGGCCTACAGACCTACTTGACGGCCGGCCCCAAGGAATCCCGCGCCTGGACCATCAAGAAGGGCGCCACCGCCCCCGAGGCCGCCGGTGTCATCCACACCGACTTCCAGAAGGGCTTCATCAAGGCCGAGGTCATCTCCTTCGCCGACCTCGTCGAGACCGGCTCGGTCGCCGAGTCCCGAGCAAAGGGCAAGGCCCGCATGGAGGGCAAGGACTACGTGATGCAGGACGGGGACGTCGTCGAGTTCCGCTTCAATGTTTAATTGAAGTTTCCATTGCACGTCTGTAAAGCCGCAGGTCAATAGGGGTCCGTCAATCCAAGACGGGCCCCTTTTGGGGCTCCATCGAAGGTTGGACGGTGCTTTGGTGCGGATGCTGTCATGCCGGGGATGAGCGCGGTGGAGCTCATGACGAAGGGCACGTTCCGGCACAGCTTGACCATGCTCGGCGCGGTGACGAGCCGAGGATCCAATCCGTCGTCGAGTTGTTCGCACTCGTTGTCCACCATCGCCATGCGCTCCAGTTCGCGCTCTGCGGTCGCGTCGTACCGGTATGTCCAGAGGCCCGCCTCCTTGCGGATCCGCTTGTACTTGACTGTGGTGACACTCCCGGTGAACTCGTTCACGTAGATCATGTCGACCCCGGTGACGGTCTCCACGTTGTGGCGGTTGGCGTTGTGCACGAAGAGGCGATGGCCGGACGGTCCGCCGCTGCGACCAGGCCTCGACCACGTCACGCTCCATGCCTGCAGCCCCTGGAGCAACCCCGGACGCTCTCATGGTCGCGGTCCCTCTGCTTTGGTTGCGTGTGCTCCTCGGCTCTACAGCTGTGAGTCGGTGGTGAGCCATGAAGCTCTATCCAATTCGAAAGGAATTTCGTCAGCTCCTGCTGTAATCATCACTCGCAAGCGGCAATGGTGAGCAGATCTAGCATTCATTTGTTCTCAGGTCGAACGACTGCTCGGCACGTCATACCCTGCTGAACCTCAGAGATTGAACTTCGGAGGACAGATGGTGCTTGACGTCTTCGACTGCGTAGCAGCGTATGTCCGTGATGCCTGCGGTGAAGGGCCGGTCTGTGTCCACGTGGACGACGCGCGAGAATGTCAGATCAAGCGGCACCCGGACTATGCGAAGTTCCGCTCCCGGGCTGTAGCCGCACGAGCGGCGCGGAAACCGTCTCAGCTATGGGAATCAACGGTCGCCATGGGGCGTATGTCCGACATGCGCGGCGAAAACAAGTGGCGGATGATCGTTGTGGACTGCCTCATCCCTTTCCTTCGCACACGCTCTTGGTCGATCTCCCGAGAATTCTATTGTGATTTAGGGGACGTTCGATCGGACATGTTCGAAGCCGCCCTAGGTGTTTGGGAAGAGACAGTGAAAGGTGTTCCCCCTCGGGAGGTCCCAGCATTGATGGTCAAGGCGGCTATCAAGGCCGCCTACCGGCGTGCGAATATCCATGAAAACGAAAGTTCGACCAGTGACGTAGAAGGCCTGTTGATATTCGAAGAAGCCGCTATGGATTCTGCGCTGAAGGCATCTTCGATTATTCACGACACCGACCCGAGGGATCCCGCTGTCGTCGAGCAAATTAGGGGCGAGCGCACTGGGGCGCTATGGCAGATGTACGGCCTAATTGAAGTAGTTAACCGCTATCATGAGGACCTTCGGGCGGGCCGTCGCCCGGGCCTGAGAGGCACGCTTGCGACAGAAACGATGCTGGCCCGTACGTGGGTTACGGGCTGCAATTACTATTACTACATCTCCGATTTCTACCCCAAATTCGTTGCCCTTCCGGCTGCTGCCGAAGCGTTGGGAATCGCCAAATCCACTGCTTACCAAATGGTGAGAGCGGGATCTTTTCCCTGCCTGACTACACGCATGGGGAGCAGTATCCAGGTGCCTACGAAGGCCTTGATGAACTCACTGTCCATTGCAGATATTATCGTTCACCTTGATGACGTGGAAAACGGGGCGGCTCACGTCGGAGGAAACTGACCTCACCTTCATGTCACGCGCTGGCTGGGCCATCACTCCGTCAAGATCCGATGGACTTCTACGGGAACCCTCGGGAATTATGCCTGTCGTCCAGCACGTGGGCCCGCTGCCGGGAGGTCCTGACCCTGCCCGTCCACTCCTACGCGATCAGGTAGCCGTGCCTATCTCCATCCCCGCGATATCTGGGCCCGAGAGGCTGGTCGTCGGAGATCATCTGTGGTCAGACGGTGCGGATGACGGGGGCGGGTTTGATGTCCTGGGCGTCGATGAGGGCGCGGATGTCGTCCGGGTCCGAGGTCCAGATGATGGCGCCGAGGCTGGCTGCCATGGTCACGACGGTGGCGTCGACGATGTCGGAGGTGCCGGCCTTGCCGCAGAGGATGCCTGCGGTTTTGGCGGTTTCGAGGCCGACGGGTACGACGCGGCACCCGGCGAGGAACTTGCCGAGCCTGACCTGGCGGCGGGAGTCCCGCCATGCCTGGCTGACGACGACGGACGGGATGTGGATGTCGCGGCCGTCTTCGAGGGCCAGGCTGTGGCGGGCCCACATGCGCCGGTCGTCGTTGTCGATGGCGATGAGCACCCCGGCGTCGTACACGTAGGGGATGTTCACGCGGCCGAGGCTCCCGAGCTGCTGAGGTACTCGGCGTCGGCGGCGGCCAGGTCTGCGCGGGCGGCGGCGAGCTCTTCCGGGGTGAAGGCGCCGTGTTCGGCCTGCCACTCCTGGATGACGGCGCGGCCTGCCCGCAGGCGCAGCTCGCGTTCGGCTGCTCCGGCGACGAGGCGGGAGAGTGGGATGCCTTCTTCCTCGGCGGCTCCGGCCAGGGCTTCGACCAGGGTTTCGTCGAGAGTGATAGTCACCTTCTTGGTAGCCATACATCAACCATAGCGCGGTATGGCCTTCGATGCTGATGCACGGATCGCGTGCCGACGGGCGTGGAGGGCGTGGGCGCATCCAGCGAGGAAGGCCTCGCCGACTCGATGGCCCGCGGGGCTACGAGTGAGACTGGGTCCACATTCGACGGAAAGGGCGGATTGGTGATGAATGTCTTGCTCGGCCGTGAGGTGGCGGTGCACGGTTTCGAGCACGGGCCACGCGAAGGATCGGGGCTTGGGTGGCGAGCGTTTTCAGAGGTGCAAGAGGGATGTCCGAGACCGGAACTTTCCCTGTGACCGTCCGAGGTGTCGGCATGGGTGGATGGTGCGGTACCGGGAACCGGGCGGTAGGCGCGGGCGGCAGCGGGAGAGGTCGATTCCCCGTCGGGTGGGCTCGGATGGTGCGGACACTTTCGCCGACAAGGTCGAGAACGGAAGGCCGGCATTCACTTCGTTCCTGCGCGTGGGCTTGTGCCGTTGCGGGTCTGGGCTCGGGACTGGCTGGAGCGGCGGGTCATCGGTGAGTCGACGCGCCGCAACTACGAAGGATCCATCCATAACCATCTTGTCCCGCGCCTGGGGCGGAAGATGCTGGCCGGGCTGGTGCGGCGCGACTTCGAGGAGCTGTCTCCGCGGCTTGACGTGCTGGATGAGCTGGATCAGTCCCGACGGTGCTGGACGGGTGCTGGATACGTTCACCCGAAGGAACGTTTCCGCAGGTGGAAGCTCTGCATTGAAGGTTCCACTTCAATGTCTAGCGGTTGACTTACGCCACATCGATGATCTGGACACCCCGGGCGCGCGTGCCGTGCGGCCGGGGCGTTGTTCCGCGCGAACACGATGAAAAGCGGCGTACAAGCTGATCTGCATCGCCGCTTCTGCGCGGCCTCACAGGCGGCGCCAACGCGCCGGCGCGAAGGGGAAGGTGCCGAAAAGGATCAGCCCGACGGCGACGGCGACCAGCAACCATGGACCCGCTGGAGGTTGTCACGGCCGCTCCCCGCTCGGAGGGCCGGGGCGGGAGTAGAGTCTGCTTGCCGCGCCCCGTGCCGGACCGGACAGCGCGGCTCCCGTCGTCTCCCTGTGGGTGCCGGCCAGGTGGCGCGATGATCCCTACCCATGACCAGCAGGAACCGACGTCTTCCGACGCAACGTCGGAACCCGCGTTACAGGATGGTGCCGCCCGGATACGGCGACGCCTGGAGCGGCTGATCGGCATCGCGGCGACCGAGGGCAACGCGCTCACCGTCCTGCGCAACGGGGATCAGATCTTCCCGGCGATGCTGACGAGCATCGGTGCGGCCGAGCACACCGTCGACATGATGACCTTCGTGTACTGGAAAGGAGACATAGCCCGGCAGTTCGCGCACACGCTGGCCGGACGGGCCCGGGCGGGGGTACGGGTGCGGCTGTTGCTGGACGGGTTCGGCAGCCGGCTGATCGAGAAGAGCCTGCTGGGCGAGATGGAGCAGGCCGGAGTGCAAGTGGTCTGGTTTCGCAAGCCGTTGGCCCTCTCCCCCTTCAAACAGAATCACCGCTGCCACCGCAAGGTCCTCGTCGTGGACGAGGAGACAGCCTTCACCGGCGGCGTGGGCATCGCCGAGGAATGGTCCGGTGACGCCCGCGACCAGCACGAATGGCGCGACACCCATGTCCAGGTCCGGGGACCGGCCGTGGACGGCATCGCCGCCGCGTTCGCCCAGAACTGGGCCGAATGCCACGACGAACTCTTCGACGACCGCGACCGGTTCATGAGCCACCGCCCCCAGGGTGACGCGGTGGTGCAGGTGGTCCGGGGCTCGGCCAGCGTCGGCTGGCAGGACATGCAGACTCTGATCCGGGTGTTGCTGGAGTCGGCCGAGGAACGCTTCCGGCTGGCCACCGCCTACTTCTCACCCGACGCCTACTTCATCGAACTGCTGTGCGCCGCCGCCCGGCGGGGCGTCGAGTTGGAGATCCTGCTGCCCGGACCCCACACCGACAAGCGGGTCAGCCTGCTGTCCGGCCGGCACCACTACGAAGACCTCACCGCCTGCGGCATAAAGATCCACGAGTACCGGCCGACGATGATGCACGCCAAGGTCATCACAGTCGACCGCGTCGCCGCCCTGGTCGGGTCGACCAACTTCAACCGCCGCTCCCTCGACCACGACGAGGAAATCATGCTGGCCGTACTGGACCAGGACGTCACGGCCACGCTCGACACCCACTTCGACGAGGACATCGCAGACAGCGTCTTGATCCGGCAGGGGCGCTGGAAACGGCGCTCCGTACTGCAACGGGCCCGAGAGACCGCTGTCCTGCCCATACGCCGCTTCCTGTGATCCCGGCGCCACCGAGTTGATGATCGTGGTTGCCCAGCACACTCGGAGTGAACACAGACTGTTACTTTCATTGGGCGCTTGATATTCTGCGTCCAATGAAAGTTTCGCCGAGTCTGCTCCCGATCCTCCGGTCCCGTATGCAAGGCGAGCTCCTGGCGCTCGTGCTCCTGCATCCGGAGCGCGAATACAGCATCTCCGAGCTGGCCGCCGACGTCGGAGTGACGCCTACCGCTGTCCTGCGGGAGGTGGACCGGTTGGCCGACGGTGGCATCCTGACCGATCGGCGAGTGGGGCGCAGTCGCCTCGTCAGGGCTCGCACGGATACTCCGCTGTACCGTCCCCTGAGCGAGCTCATGTCTGTCTCCTTCGGCCCTGTGCCAGTGCTCACCGATGCGTTGGCGGGACTCGAAGGTGTGGAGCGCGCCTATATCTACGGCTCTTGGGCCGCTCGGTACAACGGTGAGCCGGGGTCGCCGCCTGCCGATGTGGATGTCCTCGTTGTGGGTGACCCCGATGCCGACGCGCTCTTCGATCTTGCCGAGGAGGCGTCCCGGCGTCTGCGTCGTGAGGTCAACGTTCACCGGGTCTCCGCGGAGGCGTGGGAGGCTCCGCCGGACGATCCGTTCCTCACCAGCGTTCGCGAACGTCCGCTGGTCCGGTTGAACCTTGGCTTGGAGGCGCAATGACGTCCTGGAATCAAGGGCGGTCGACGATTGACGCGCTCATCGCCGGCGGTCGGCTTGAACGCGTGCCCGCTTCTCGGCAGGCCGCCGAAGCGGAACTGGTCCGGGCGCGCACGCATGTGGGCTCCGCGCGGCAGTTGGCGGCCACGGACGCGGAGGGTGCGTACACCCTTGCCTATGACGCAGCGCGCAGAGCGCTGGCCGCGGTACTCCAGAACCAGGGACTGCGCGCGACCAGCCGTGGTGGCCACACCGTCATCTATGAGGCCGTGCGAGCGCAGCTGGACCCGCCGCTCGGGTCCGTACTGCGTCCCTTCAATCGCATGCGAGCCCGGCGCAACGAAGTCGAGTACCGGTCGTCGGAGGCCCCCACCGTGACGCCGGCGGAGGTTTCGGCCGACGTGACGAAGGTGGAGGCGCTCATCGACCTCGCGGAGAAGGCGATCCCGGCCATGCCGCGCTACTGAGACTCTGACCGGCTGCCCCAGAGGCCCCGCCGACGCCGACTGCCTCACCCAGGGGGCACGTGGCCCAGTTGCGGGAGCACCTCGCCGGCGATGAGTTCCAGGTGGTCGAGGTCGGTGAAGTCGATCAGTCGCAGATGGATCCGGCTTGCGCCGATCGCGGCGAATTCGCCGAGCCGCTCCACGAGTTGGGCCGGAGATCCGATCAGCGGATCCTCCGGTGGCAGCGCGCTCTTGACGTGCAGCGGGGCGGCCCGCCGCTGCGCCTCGGCGTCGGTACGGCCGATCGCGACCACGACACCGGCCGAGAGCACCAGCGGTGGCCGACCGGCGCCGGCCCGGCCGGTCCGGTCGCAGGCCTCCGCCACCCGCCGGTACGCCCGTGCCGTCTCGGCCACCGACTTGAAGGGCATGTTGAACTCGTCGGCGTACCGGGCGGCCAGCTCCGGCGTGCGCTTGGGGCCGCGGCCCCCGACGATGATCGGCGGAGCCGGCACCTGCACGGGCTTCGGCAGCGCGGGCGCGTCGACCAGTTGGTAGTGATTCCCGCGGTGGCTGAAGCTCTCGCCGACCGGTGTCCGCCACAGTCCGGTGATCACGGCCAGCTGTTCCTCCAGCCGGTCGAAGCGCTCCGGGGCGGCCGGGTACGGGATGCCGTACGAGATGTGCTCCCGTTCGTACCACCCGGCGCCGAGGCCGAGTTCGATCCGCCCGCCGCTCATCCGGTCGGCCTGCGCCACCATCAGGGCCAGCGGGCCGGGCAGCCGGAAGGTGGCCGGCGTGACCAGGGTGCCCAGCCGGATGCGGGAGGTCTCCCGGGCGAGCGCGCCCAGCGTGAGCCATGCGTCGGTGGGGCCGGGCAGCCCGGGATCGGCGCCCATCGCCTGGTAGTGGTCGGCCCGGAAGAAGCCCTCGAACCCGCAGGCCTCGACGCGTTGTACGAAGCGCAGCTGGTCGTCGTAGTCGGCGCCGCGGTGCGGCTCGGTGAAGACGCAGATCCGCAGGGTCATCGCCCCTCCGTCTCGGCCGACGTCGGCAGGTCCTGCTCCATCAGCAGCTCGTGCAGATCGGCGCTGCACCGGGCCGCTTCGTCGAGATACGCGGTACGGCCCAGCGTCCTCGGCCGGGGGATGCCGATGTCGACGACCTTGCGGATCCGGCCCGGGCGCGGGGTGAGCACCACCACCCGGTCGGCGAGCAGCACGGCCTCGTCTATCGAGTGGGTGACAAAGACGACGGTGGCGGAGTTCTCGATGTGGACGCGTTGCAGCTCCACCGCGAGTTCCGCGCGGGTCAGCGCGTCGAGTGCGGAGAACGGCTCGTCCATGAGCAGTACCCGCGGCTCGCCCATCAACGACCGGCACAGCGAGACCCGTTGCTGCATCCCGCCGGAGAGCTCGTGCGGCCGGTGCTTCTCGAAGCCGCCCAGCCCGGCCGTCTCCAGCAGCCGGTGCGCCCGGTCGCGGTACTCGGCCTTGCGCCAGCCGAAGATCTCCACGGGCAGCAGGACGTTGTCGAGGACGGACCGCCAGGGCAGCAGGGCCGGCCGCTGGAACAGCATGGCGACATCCCGCCGGGCTCCGGAGACCCGCTCGCCGCCGATGGTGATCTCGCCTTCGGTGACCGGCAGCAGCCCGGCGAGCAGCCGGAGCAGTGTGGACTTGCCGCACCCGGACCGGCCCACCACGGCCACGAACTCGCCCTCGGCGATGTGCAGGTCGATGCCCTGGAGTGCCACCGTCGAACCGGACCGGCTGCTGAAGCTCCGGGACACACCGGTGAGTCTGATCATCCGGCGGTCTCCCCATCCACTGGCGATCGCACATTGCCGACCGGTTCGTGACGCCCGGTCAGGCTACCTGGGGCAGGTGTTCAGCGGTACCTGTCGGGCTGTCGGGGCTCTCGTGCCAACTGCCGTGCTCTCGTACGCTGTTGCCCGCACGAAGTGTCATGCCCTCCGGCGGTCGGAAAGGACCTCACTGTGCGCATGAACGGGTTCGCGCGTACGGCTGCTGCGGTGGCCCTGGCCACGGCGCTGGCACTGGTGTCGGGGTGTGGCGGGTCGGACTCCGACAACGATGCCGGTAAGGATGCCAAGGCGCTGAAGAAGGTGACCTATCTGACCTCGTTCGGCAACTTCGGCCGGGACGCGTACGCCTGGGTCGCGAAGGACAAGGGGTACTTCGAAGAGGCAGGCTTCGACGTGGAGATCAGGCCGGGCCAGGGCACCGGCGGTGTGATTCCGGCCATCGTGAGTGGTCAGGCGCAGTTCGGCCCGATCGACCTGACGGGCGGTCTGCTCCAGATGAGCAGCGGCCAGGCGAAGGACTTTGTCGCGGTGGCCGCCATCCAGCAGCGCACCATGGCCGCGATCGCCACCACCGAGGGCAACGGCATCGCCGAACCGAAGGACCTCGAAGGCAAACGGCTCGCCGACACACCCGGCTCTGTCGTGCGCAACCTCTTCCCCACGTACGCCCGGCTGGCCGGAGTCGACTCGTCCAAGGTGACCTGGGTCAACGGCGATGCACAGACCCTGATGGGCACGCTCGCCAGCGGCTCGGTGGACGGCATCGGACAGTTCGTGGTGGGCAAGCCGACCATCGAGGCGGTGACCAAGAAGAAGGCCGTCCTGCTCCCGTACAGCGACGTGATCCCCGATCTCTACGGAAACGTGCTCATCACGTCGACGAAGATCGCCGAGCAGGATCCGGAGATGGTGCAGCGGTTCTCGACCGCGCTGCTCAAGGGCCTGGAGTACAGCCTGGCCAACTCCAAGGAGGCCGCCGAGATCCTCAAGCGGAACGTGGACGCCACGAATCCGGCCGCCGCGGCAGCAGAGTTGGAGTTGATGGCCGCATACGTCAGGCCGGCGGGTTCCGGCACGGCGATCGGGACGCTGGACTCCGCACGGGTCGCGAAGAGCATCGCGCTCCTCCAGGACGCGGGAGCGCTGCCGGAAGGAATGACCCCTGAGCAGATCATCGACTTCGACCTCGTACCGAAAGCCTGATCGCACCGGCAGGACGGGCATCGAAGCCGTATTGCTTCCCTTGGCCGGGCTGCTGGTCGCGCTCGGCCTGTGGTGGCTGCTCACGTCGGTGCTGGAGGTGATCCACCCGGCGATCCTGCCGCCGCCCGGTGCCGTGCTCTCGGCGTTCACCGCGGCCCCCGCCCGGTTCCTGGAGCACACCGGCGACACCACGGTGGAGACGGTTGTCGGGTTCGTCCTCTCCAGCGCCTGCGGAGTTCTGATCGGACTGTCCCTGGCCGGCTCACGGGTACTGGAGCGCATGTTCACGCCGCTGCTGGTCGCCGTCAACGCGGTTCCGAAGATCGCGCTCGGGCCGCTGCTGGTGGGGGCGCTCGGCTGGGGACAGAAGCCGGTCCTGACCATGGTCTTCCTGCTCTGCTTCTTCCCGATCGTGCTGTCCACCGCGACCGGCCTCACGTCGACCCCGGCGGACCTGGCCGAGTTGGCGCGCTCGCTGGACGCCTCGCGCTGGCAGGCGTTCCGGAAGGTACGGCTGCCCGCCGCGCTGCCGCAGATCTTCGTCGGGCTGAAGGTGGCCATGCCGCTCGCCGCGATCGGCGCGGTCATCGGTGAGTTCCAGGCCGGTGAGTCCGGCCTCGGCTATCTGATCGTGCAGGCCGGTGGGGTCGGCGACACCGCCACCGCCTGGGCGGCGATCATCCTGATCGGGCTGATGAGCATCCTGCTCTACTTCGCTCTGGTGTTGCTGGAGCGGTTCGCGCTTCCCTGGGTCAGGGAAACCACCTCGCGCGGCTGACTCCGGCAGGCCCGCTGATGGCAGGATGCGGGGACTGGGAGGAGAGGGGCCGGGTCGGATGGGGCGGGCTGAACGGGAGGCGGTTGTCCGGGGCGGGCGGCTGTGCGAGGCAGCGCGAGCGGTGGTCGCCGATCATGCGCGCGCCGTCGACGCCGTACGGGCGGCGCTGGAGCCGATCTGCGAGGACCTGGCGCAGCGCGAGCTGGACGCCATCCCAGTGGCGCGGCTGAGGGATGTCACCGAGGGAAGACTGCGGCTCGGCGAGGTCGAGAAGGGCGGCTTCCGGACGGTCCGGGAGGTTCTTGACGCGGGGCCGTACCGGCTGCGCCAGATACCGGGGGTCGGACAGCAGACCGCGGCCCAGACCGTTGCCGCGGCCCGGCAGATCGCCGAGGCCGTCCGGGACACCGTCGCCGTCCACATCGACGTCGACCGGCCGGAACCGCGGACCACGGCACTCGTGGCAGCCCTGCACGTGCTGGTCGAGGCGGGCCCGGACGCGCGGCGGGCCGTGGACGCGGCGGCGGCCCTGGTGGAACGGCTCGGGCCACTCGTCACCGAGGCCAGGCCCGCCTCCGGGCGGCTGCGCATGCTCGTCGCGGGAAAGTCCCGACGGGAGCGCGCGCTGACGGCCGTCGCGGAGATCCGCAGGCTGACCGCGGAGGCCGAGCAGAACGGGGTGCCGGAACTCCTCGCCCAGGCCTCGGTGGACCTGCTGCGCGGTCCCGCGTCCGAGATCGCGGCCCTGGTCGACTTCGAGCTCCGCTCCGCCGAGTACTACAGCCTGCTGGCCGAGATCTCCGGCCGCCGGCCCGACCCCGCCGCGGCCGAGGGCTTTCTGCCCGACGACGTGGCCGAGCGGGTCAGGGCCCAGACGCTCGACGACACCCACCGCAGGGTCTCCCTGCGCGGCTACCAGGCGTTCGGCGCCCGCTTCACCCTCGCGCAGCGCCGGGTGATCCTCGGCGACGAGATGGGTCTCGGCAAGACCATCCAGGCCATTGCCGCGCTGGCTCACCTGGCGGCCGAAGGGCAGAGCCACTTCATGGTGGTGTGTCCGGCCAGCGTGCTCATCAACTGGACCCGCGAGATCGACAAGCGCAGCACCCTGCGTGCGATGCCGCTGCACGGGCCCGACCGGCACGAGGCGTTCGCCGACTGGAAGGGCCGGGGCGGCGTCGGCGTCACCACCTTCGACGCGCTGCGCGGCTTCCCGGTGCCCGGAGGCGGGGAGTTGGGCATGCTCGTCGTCGACGAGGCCCACTACGTCAAGAATCCGCAGGCCCGCCGCTCCATGACGGTGACCGAATGGGCGGTCCACTGCGACCGCGTCGTCTTCCTGACCGGTACGCCGATGGAGAACCGCGTCTCGGAGTTCCGCAACCTGGTGGCCGTGCTCCAGCCCGGTCTTGCGGACGCCGTCGGCGACCGTGACGGCGTGGCCGGCTCCAAGGCGTTCCGGAAGGCGGTCGCCCCGGCCTATCTGCGCCGGAACCAGCAGGATGTCCTGACCGAACTGCCCGCGCTTCAGCACACGGACGAGTGGGAGGAGCTCAGCCCGTCGGACGAGGACGCCTACCGCGAGGCCGTACGGGCCGGCAACTTCATGGCGATGCGCAGGGCGGCGTACGCGCGCCCGGACAACTCGGCGAAGCTGAACCGGCTGCGCGAGATCGTCGCGGAGGCCGCCGAGAACGGACTCAAGATGGTGGTGTTCTCCCAGTTCCGGGATGTTCTCGGGGTGGTGAAGGACGCCCTCGACGACAGCATGGCGGACGGATCGGTGTTCGGCCCGCTCTCGGGAAGTGTGCCGCCCGTACGCCGCCAGCAGCTCGTCGACGAGTTCGCCGCCGCACCCGGCCATGGGGTGCTGCTGGCGCAGATCGAGGCCGGCGGGGTGGGACTCAACATGCAGGCCGCCTCCGTCGTGGTCCTGTGCGAACCGCAGATCAAGCCGACCATCGAGCATCAGGCGGTGGCCCGAACGCACCGTATGGGCCAGGTCCGTCCGGTGCGCGTGCACCGGCTGCTCGCCGCCGGTGGGGTGGACGAGCGCATGGTGCGGATGCTGGAGAACAAGTCACGTCTCTTCGACGCCTACGCACGCCGCAGCGCGGTCGCCGAGTCGACGCCCGACGCTGTCGACGTCTCGGATGTCGCGCTGGCCCGCCGCATCGTGGAGGAGGAGCAGGCGCGACTGGGAACCGGCGGTCACGAGGAGCCCGCCGAGTCCTCGTGAGCGGCCGTCACCCCGCCACCTCCCGGCAGGCCCGCGCATACCCCCGCACCAGCGGCCGCTCCGCGTCCTCCCGGCGCCAGGCCAGCGCGTAGCGGCTGGGGGACAGGCCCCGCACCGGCCGGGTCGTCACGCCGCCCAGGGTGATCAGCGGGGCGTTGCCCTCCGCGACCAGGCAGATGCCGAGGCCCGCGACCAGGGCCTCGTACGTCTCCTCCGTACCGGCGATCTCCGCGCCGATGCGGGGCGGGCGGCCGGTGCGGGCGTCGAGGGCGAGCCAGTGGTCGCGGAGGACGCCGGCGCTGCGCGGGAGGGCGAGGAAGGGCTCGTCGAGGAGGTCGGTGAAGGCGAGGTCGGTGCGGGCGGCGAGCGGGTGGGTGTCGGGGAGGGCGACCAGACGGGGTTCCTCGGCGAGCACCGTCCAGGCGTAGCGGTCCTGGCCGGGCAGCGGGAGCCAGACGAAGGCCACGTCCACGGAGCCGTCCGCGAGGCCCGCCGTCGGGTCCTCCCAGCTGACCTGCCGCACCCTCAGGGCCGTCTCCGGGTGGGCGGCCGTGAAGCGGGAGCGGATCGCGGGCAGCAGGCCGCCGCGGCCCGGGCTGGTGCTCATCCCGACGGTCAGCGTGCTGCGCTGGGCCGCCCTGGCCTCCTCGACCGCCGCCGCGGCCTCCTCCCAGGCGGCGAGCACCCGCCGGGCGGGCGCCAGCAGCGCCTCGCCCGCCTCGGTCAGCGTCACGCCCTGCCGGTCCCGGGCGAACAGCTCCACCCCCAACTGCCGTTCCAGCGCCCGGATCTGCTTGCTGAGCGCGGGCTGGGAGACGTACAGCCGCTCGGCGGCGCGGGTGAAGTGCAGTTCCTCGGCCACCGTCACGAAGTAGCGCAGATCGCGTCCATGGACATCGGAAGTCGCCATAACCATCGGTTATCACGAAGGGTCTTGGACGCGCCACCGGGGGAGCGCACAGGCTGGAGTCACGACAACGAATTCAGGAGTGGTCATGAACAGGGTTTGGCTTGTGACCGGCGCTACCAGCGGTTTCGGGCGGGCGCTCGCCGAGGCGGCGGTGGCCGCGGGGGACGTGGTGGTGGGCGCGGCCCGGCGGCCGGAGGGGCTGGACGACCTGGTCGCCGCGCATCCCGATCAGGTGGAGGCGCTGCGGCTCGATGTCGCCGACACGGGGGCCGCCGAAGCCGCCGTACAGGACGTGCTGGCGCGGCACGGCCGGATCGACGTCCTGGTGAACAGCGCGGGCCGGACGCATGTCGGTGCCTTCGAGGAGACCACCGAGGACGAGCTGCGTGCCCTGTTCGAGGTGCATGTCTTCGGGCCCGCCGCTCTGACGCGTGCGGTGCTGCCGGGCATGCGCGAGCGGCGTTCCGGGGCGATCGTGCAGCTGAGCAGCATGGGCGGGCAGATGTCCTTCGCGGGCTTCTCGGCGTACAGCGGCACGAAGTTCGCGCTGGAAGGGCTGTCCGAGGGGCTCGCGGACGAGGTCGCGGAGTACGGCATCAAGGTGCTGATCGTCGAGCCGGGCTCCTTCCGCACCGCGCTGTTCGACCCGAGCCGGGCCGGGGTCAGCTCGAACACCGGTGTCTACTCCAAGGTGGACGAGACCCGCGGCTTCGTCTCCGGCGGCGACGGCACCCAGGCCGGCGACCCGGCGAAGGCGGCGGCCCTCATCCGGGCCGCCCTGGACGCCGACGACACCCCGCTGCGGCTGCCCCTCGGCGACGACGGCGTCAGCGCGGTCCTCGGCCATCTCGACCAGGTCCGCGGCGACATCGCGGCCTGGGAGAAGCAGACCCGGGCGACGGCGTTCGACGACTGACGGACCAGCAGACCCTCAGGAGCGCACCCCGAGCCCGACGGCGCCCCGCACCGCAACCCGCACGAACCGCACCCGGGTCCTCGCGGAGCCGCAGGCCCGTCATGCCGTGCGTGAAGATCTGTAGGAAGCCGCCCTTGCCGGTGAGGAAGTCCTGCGCGGGGGAGCCGGCGAGGGGGTCGGAGGCGCCGGCCTTCTCGCCGCGGGACTCAGAGAAGAGCGCGAACGGGCCGCGGGCGAAGGGCTGGTAGGCCCGCCGCAGGAAGGTGTACGCCGCACAGCCCGGCTCACCGATCGTGGCGGCGCCGATCGCGTGCACGGAGTCCGTCATGGCCGGGCCGTCGGGGCGCTACGCAGGTCGAGTGAGGTCGGCTGCGGTTCGGCAGCGCCCTGGAGGGGCGCGGGGCTGTCATCGACATGCGGCTACCGCCGCGTGGGCGCGACCAGAGGCCGGGAGACGAAGGTGCCGTGGTAGCACGGGGTGTACAGGGGCCAGCCGGTTTTCTCGCCGGAGGCTGCGTAGCCGGTGCCGGTGGGCGGGACGCGGGTGGCGAGGAAAGTCACGCTTCGTGCATGGCACGTCTGTTACGTCCGTGCACGGGGGCTTGTGCAATTCCTGTGGAAGCCTCAATCTTTCGGCTGACGCACAGGTGCGGCACAGGGAATTGACATGATCATGCCCGCAGGGAGTCGCCGCCCCGGCGTCGTGCACACCCGCACCACCCCCCACCAACGCACCACCGATTGAGGAGGATCCCTCAGATGGCAGTGATGCGTCAGACCCGGCGAAGACTTGCCGCGATCAGCGTGGCAGCCACCGCGGCACTCGCCGCCGGCCTCGTCTCCGCCCTCCCCGCCACGGCCGCTCCCGAAGGCCGTATCCAGTACGAAGGCGCCGCGAACGCCGTCGCCGACAGCTTCATCGTGACGCTGAAGGCGGACACCAAGGCAGGCTCCGCCCAGGGCAAGGCTCTCGCCCAGGAGTACGGCGCCGACATCGAGCGCACCTATACCAAGGCCCTGAACGGCTACGCGATCGAGGCCTCCGAGACCGAGGCGAAACGTCTCGCCGCCGACCCGGCCGTCGCCTCCGTCGTCCAGAACCGCACCTTCCACATCGAGGCGACCCAGCCCAACCCGCCCTCCTGGGGCCTGGACCGCATCGACCAGAAGACGCTCCCGCTCAACAGCAGCTACACCTACCCGGATTCGGCCGGGACCGGCGTGACGGCCTACATCATCGACACCGGTGTCCGCATCAGCCACAGCGACTTCGGCGGCCGCGCCGCCAACGGCTACGACGCCGTCGACAACGACAACGTCGCCCAGGACGGCAACGGCCACGGCACCCACGTCGCCGGCACGGTCGGGGGCAACGCGTACGGCGTCGCCAAGAAGGCCAAGATCGTCGGCGTCCGTGTGCTGAACAACGCCGGGTCCGGTACGACCGCCCAGGTCGTCGCCGGCATCGACTGGGTCGCCCGGAACGCGGTCAAGCCGGCCGTCGCCAACATGTCCCTCGGCGGGGGCGTCGACACCGCCCTCGACACCGCCGTACGCAACGCCATCGCCTCCGGCGTCACCTTCGCCGTCGCGGCCGGCAACGAAACCGTCAACGCCTCCACCAGGTCCCCCGCACGCGTGGCCGAAGCCATCACGGTCGGCGCCACCACCTCGTCCGACGCCAAGGCGAGCTACTCCAACTTCGGCACGGTCCTGGACCTGTTCGCGCCCGGTTCGTCCATCACCTCGTCCTGGAACACCGGCGACTCGGCCACCAACACCATCTCCGGTACGTCGATGGCGACCCCGCACGTCGCCGGAGCGGCGGCGCTCTACCTGGCCGACAACCCCACGGCCACGCCCGCCCAGGTGTCCACGGCCCTGGTGAACGCCTCCTCGACCGGAGTCGTCACCAGCCCCGGCACCGGCTCGCCCAACCGCCTCCTCAACGTGGGCAGCGGTACGACGACCCCTCCGGGCCCGCGCTTCGACAACACCGGCGACTACACGATCAGCGACAACTCCACGGTCGAGTCCCCGCTGACCGTCTCGGGGGTCACCGGTAACGCGCCGGCCGCCCTCGCCGTCGAGGTCCATATCGTCCACACGTACGTCGGCGACCTCCAGGTCCAGCTGATCGCCCCCGACGGCACCGCGTACACGCTCAAGGCGTACGGCACCGGCGGCAGTTCGGACAACATCGACACCACGTACTCCGTGAACGCCTCCTCCGAGGTCGCGAACGGCTCGTGGAAGCTGCGGGTCAGCGACAACGCGGCGGTCGACACCGGGCGGATCGACGCCTGGGCGCTCCAGTTCTGATCAACCGCCCCTGAAGCAGCAGGCGGCGGTGCGGTGTGCGGAAGGCGTGTTTACCATTCGCGCAGCATCAGTCCCGCATCGCACCGCCGCCTGAACCAGGAGCACGGTACCCGTGTCCATACCCCCGCCCCCCGGGCCCCACCAGCCGCAGGAGCCCCAAGGGCAGTACCCGCAGGCTCCGCAGTATCAGCAAGGCCCTTACTACGGGATGCCGTACCAGCCCTGGGGACAGGGCTACAGCCCGTTCAACCGCCCCGCGGCCGTCAACGGCTTCGCCATCGCCTCGCTGGTCACCGGGATCCTCTGCTTCGTGCCCGCGGTAGGTCTGGTCCTCGGGCTCATCGGGCTGAGCCAGATCAGAAAGCGGGGCGAGCGCGGGAAGGGCATGGCGATCGCCGGGTCGGTGTTGTCGTTCGTCGGGCTGGTGCTGTGGGCGGTGTTGCTGTCGACCGGGGCCGCGTCCGACTTCTGGGAGGGCTTCAAGGAGGGGGCGCGTGACGACTCGAGCCTCTCGCTGAAGAAGGGCGAATGCTTTGACTCGCCCGACGGTCTTGAGGGCTTCACGTACGACGTCGAGTCCGTGCCCTGCGCCGGCCGGCACGACGGCGAGGTGTTCGCGGCGGTCGAGATGCCCGGCGGCTCCTATCCGGGGGACGACGAGGTCACGGAGGTCGCGGACGACAAGTGCTATGCCCTCCAGGACAGTTACGCGATGGACGCCTGGGCCGTGCCCGACCACATCGACGTCTACTACCTGACCCCGACCCGGGAGAGCTGGCGGCTGGGCGACCGTGAGATCACCTGCGTGTTCGGCCACACGGACGGCACGAGCAGCCTGACCGGCTCGCTGCGCAACGACGAGACGACGCTCGACGCCGACCAGGTCGTGTACCTGAAGGCGGCGCACGTCCTCAACGCGGCCATGGACTCCGCGCCCGCCGCGGAGTACGTCGAGGACGACCTGCCCGGTCACAGGGCGTGGGCCGGGCGGATCGCGGACGCGCTGACCGAGCAGGCCGGGATGCTCCGCGACCACCGGTGGCCCGCCGGCGCCGAGAAGCCGGTCGGGGATCTCGTCGAGGACCTGGAGGCCGCACAGAAGGAGTGGGCCCTGGCCGCCGGGGCAGCCGACGCGGACGCCTTCTACGAGCACTACGACACGGGCTGGGAACTCATCGCCCCGGAGCAGTCGGTCACCGCGCGCGAGGCTCTGGGGCTGGCGACGACGGTGCCGTCGTACGACTACGACGACGGCGACTCGGGCAGCGGGGGAGGAGACGCCGGGATCGAGGTGTGATCGCGGCTGTAGCGGGGAGAAAGTGCCTGCATAGGCCCTCACCGCGCCCGTGTCATCACATCGAGTGATTCTCTGGCCTTTGCTTGCACCGGACAACCCACGGTTGCCACGCTGTTGCTGTCTGTACAACCTGATGGGAGCGGCCAGTGACATTCGGTGAGCAGCCGGCATACCTGCGTGTCGCGGGTGATCTCCGCAAGAAGATCGTCGACGGTTCACTGCCTCCGCACACCCGCCTCCCGTCACAGGCCAGGATCCGTGAGGAGTACGGCGTCTCGGACACCGTCGCCCTCGAGGCGCGCAAGGTGCTGATGGCCGAGGGCCTGGTCGAGGGCCGCTCCGGCTCCGGGACGTATGTGCGCGAGCGGCCGGTGCCCCGCCGTATCGCCCGCTCCGGGTTCCGGCCCGCCGGGGGCGCGACGCCGTTCCGGCAGGAGCAGGCCGACGGCGAGACGCGCGGCACCTGGGAGTCCAGCAGCCGGCAGGCCGAGGCGAGCAGTGCCGTCGCCGAGCGGCTCGCCGTACAGCCCGGGGACCGCGTGATGTGCACCAAGTACGTCTTCCGGGAGGCCGGCGAGGCGATGATGCTCTCCACCTCCTGGGAGCCCCTCGCCGTCACCGGCCGTACGCCTGTGATGCTGCCCGAGGAGGGCCCCCTCGGCGGCATGGGCGTCGTCGAGCGCATGGCCGCCATCGACGTCGTCGTGGACAACGTGACGGAGGAGGTCGGCGCGCGTCCGGGCCTCGCCGAGGAACTGCTCGCGTTGGGCGGCGTTCCCGGCCATGTCGTCCTCGTCGTCTCCCGCACGTACTACGCCTCGGGCCGCCCGGTGGAGACGGCCGACGTGGTCATCCCGGCCGACCGCTACCAGGTCGCCTATCACCTTCCTGTGAAGTAGCGCACGCCGTCACGGCGGTTGCCCCGGCGCCCGTCCAACGGGCGCCCGTCCGCCGGGCGTTGGAATCCGGTCGTTCTCGCAGGTCGCGTCAGGCACCTGCGGCAGGTCGCTGACCGGATGTGCGAACGCGCCCGCACGGCGCACTCGTCGCCGTGCGCCCCCTGCGTCATGGCTGGTTGCGTACCTCTTTGTGAAAAGCCGTATTCGCTGCGTGAAGGTTAGGCGTAGGCTCAGGCATATGCGGATTGCGGTTTCCTTAGCGGGTGGGGCACGGCACAGGCCGCGAGCGAAGCGAAATGGGGGTCCCCCCGGCCGAAGGCCGGGGGAGGGACTCGTGCGGTCGTGAGTGAGAAGGAGCAGTGGGGCGGGATGAACGACAGCACGATCACTCTTCCCTGGCTCGTGATACGGCAGGACGACAACGGCAATCGCTACCGTGTGGGCCGGTACGCGACCCGGGCCGAGGCCCAGAAGATCGCCGACAGCCTCGACACCCGCGGACACAAGCAGCTGTACTGGGTCGAGCGGATCGGACAGAACGGGGCGAGCCCGATCGACTGACCAGGCGTGCGTGAGCCCGGAACCCCTCCCGTAGGCTCCCGCGCATGATGGAACCGATCGTGGTCGTGGGGGCGGCACTCGTCGACGGCGGACGGCTGCTCGCCGCCCGCCGCAGCGCACCCCCCGAACTGGCCGGACGCTGGGAGCTGCCCGGCGGCAAGGTCGAACCCGGCGAGACCCCCGAAGCGGCCCTCGTGCGCGAACTGCGCGAGGAACTCGGCGTCGAGACCGCGGTCGTAGGCCGCGTGCCGGGCCAGTGGCCGCTGAAGCCGCCGTACGTCCTCCAGGTGTGGACCGCCCGCCTCCTCCCCGCCTCCCCGGACCCCAAGCCCCTCCAGGACCACGACGAGCTGCGCTGGCTGACGCCGGCGGAGCTGTGGGACGTACCGTGGCTGGAGCAGGACGTGCAGGCGGTGTGTGAGGTCGAGCAACGGCTGGGGTGAGGAGGCGTGGGGCGAAGCCCCCGCTCTCCAGGGGCGCGGGGAACTGCGCGACCAGCCACAACGAACCCGCACCCGCACAACGACACCAGGCCCCGAGCTCTTAGGCGCATTCGCCCAACCCGCGCAGCGGACGGTACTGGCGGCTAGATATCGGGTATGTGCCAATTAACCCCACGAAACCGGACATGGTGGGCTGGCTGGCCTGGGAAGTGATCGGGCGTGATCGACACCGAAGGCGACCGCGCCGAGTGGAGCTTTCCCGCGGACCCCGGCGCCGTACGCGCTGCCCGTGCCGCCGTCCGCGGGCGACTGCGCGACTGGGACCTCGACAGCGTCGCAGACATCACGGCCCTGCTGGTCAGCGAGTTGGTCACCAACTCCCTGCGGCACGCCACGGGCCCCATCGGTGTACGGCTGGTCCGTCCCGCGGCCCTGGGTGACGTGCTCCTGGTCGAGGTCTCCGACCCCCTCCCGGACCCGCCACGTGAGCGTGCGGCCCTGCCCGAGGACGAGAGTGGGCGCGGACTCCAACTCGTCGCCCTGTCCTCGCGTCGCTGGGGAACCCGGCCCGGCGCGGCGGGCAAGACGGTGTGGTTCGAACTGGCGGTACCGGGCTGAACCGGGTGTACAGCCCACGTCGCACTGTCCGGTGGCTGGTTCAGGCCACTGGCGGTTGTTGAGTCGCGTGATTCGACGACGTGTCCGCTGGTTAGAAGACTGTAGGTGTTGTCGCAGTGCGGACCGAAAATCGTCGGCACCGTGCTGTGATCGTGAACACCGTGTCGTGCGGCGTCGTAGTGCTGGATACTGCGGGCAGCCGCCTCCGGTGACCGGTGCCGGACGCGGTGAGCTGGAGGGGACGGTTCGCGTGAGCGAGATACCAGCGAAGGCCACGGAGTCCGAGGACCCGTCGGGCGGCGCGAGGACGGGAGCCGCGGCTGCCGTCGCGGCCGACGCGACGAGAGCCTCCGGCACTGCCGGGCGGCCCGGCGACGTGCCGTTCGCCGACGCGCCCGCCGGTGACGCCATGTGGCAGAGCAGCCCGCCCGGCTCCATCTACGACTACATCAAGGTCGCGTCCTTCTCCATCGGCGCCGACGGCCTCGTCGACCAGTGGAGCCTGCGCGCCGAGCAGCTCTTCGGCATCCCCTCCGAGCGGGCCGTCGGCATGGATCCCATCGAGGCGTTCATCGACCCGGACCTGCGCGAGGAGGGCCAGCGGAAGATGGCCGAGATCCTCGACGGCCGGGAGTGGACCGGCGTGGTCCCCTTCCGGAACCCGGAGACGGCCCACGGCGATCGTGGCGGCGAGGGCCTCGCCGAGGTCTACGTCATGCCGACGCGCACCGAGGACGGCGAGAAGGCCGCCGTCTGCATCGTCGTCGACGTCCGCACGCTCCGCAGCATCGAGACCGACCTCGCCGCCTCGCAGTCGATTTTCGGCCAATCTCCCTTCGGCTTTCTGCTCATCGACACCGACCTGCGGGTTCGCCGCGCCAACCAGCGGTTCGCCTCCACGTTCGGTGGCACCCCGGACGACCACCGCGGCCGAGGGGTCCACGACTATCTGACCCGGCCGGAGGCCGAACGGGTCTCCGCTGTCCTGCGCCGCGTCCTGGAGACCGGCGACGCCATCACGGACATGCACGTCACGGGCTTTCTGCCGAACTCCGACGAGCGCCGCCACTGGTCCATCAACCTCTACCGGGTGCACAGCGGCACCGGCCGCCCCATCGGCATCGCATGGCTCGGAACCGACATCACCGCCCGCCGCGCCGCCGCCCGCGAGGCCGCCGCCGCCCGGCGCAATCTCGCCCTTCTCAATGAAGCGGGCGCCCGCATCGGCAACTCCCTCGACCTGGAGACCACGGCCCGCGAACTCCTCGACGTCGTCGTCCCCGGCTTCTGCGACCTGGCGACGGTCGACCTCTACCAGGGCCTGCTGGCCGGCGACGAGACCCCGCCCGGGCTCGCCGACGGCAGCGCGTCGCTGCGCCGGGTCGCCTTCGCCAGCGCGGTCTCCGACGCACCCTTCATCGGCGGCGGCACGCCGGTCGCCGTCGGCGCCGTCCACCACTACCCCTTCAACTCCCCCTGCGCGGACGCCCTGCGCACCGCCAAGCCGCGGCGCGTCCCGCCCGAGGAGGGCGGCCTCGTCCAGTCCACGTTCGCCGTACCGATGGTCGCCCACGACACCGTCGTAGGACTCGCGCAGTTCTCCCGTACGAAGGGCAGTGAGCCGTTCGGCGACCGGGACCGGGACCTGGCGGTGGAGCTGGCGGCGCGGGCGGCGGTCTGCATCGACAACGCCCGCCTGTACCGCCGGGAGCACGAACGGGCCCTGATACTCCAGCGGTCCCTGCTTCCGCCGGGTGACCCGGTGGCCGCCGGCCTGGACATCGCCTGCCGCTATCTGCCCGGCAACAGCTCCGCCGACCGGCCCAGCGAGGTGGGCGGCGACTGGTTCGACGTCATCGAACTGCCCGGCCATCGCACGGCGTTGGTGGTCGGCGACGTGATGGGACGCGGCCTGCGCGCCGCGGTGGCGATGGGTGAACTCCGGTCCGCGGTACGGACCCTGGCGCTGCTGGACCTCGAACCGGCGGAGGTTCTGTCGGCGCTGGACGAGATCGCGCGGGGCCTCGGGGCGCCGGGCGGCGTCCAGCAGGCGACCCGGGCCGCCCGCCGCCCCCGCGAGGCGGACCTGTCCGAGGTGTATCTGGCGACCTGCGTGTACGCGGTCTACGACTCGGTGACCAGGCGCTGCACGTTCGCGAACGCGGGCCATCTGCCTCCCGTCCTGGTCGAACCCGGCGAGGACGCGCTGATGCTGGACGTGCCGCCGGGCATGCCGCTGGGCGTCGGCGGGGAGCCCTTCGAGGAGGTGGAGGTCGAACTACCCGAAGGCGCCCTGTTGGCGCTCTACACGGATGGACTGGTCGAATCCCGCGACCACCCCCTGGACGAGGGCCTCAATGCGTTCGTAGGAGCCCTCACGGACCCCTCCGAGCCCCTTGAGGATGTCTGCGACCACGTCCTCAACACCCTCGACACCCATCACGGCGAGGACGACATCGCCCTGCTGATGGCCCGGGTCCAGGGTCTGCCGGCCGGGTCCGTGGGCGACTGGACGCTGCCCCGTGAGCCCCGCAGCGTGGGCCGCGCCCGTGAGTACGCGCGCGGGCAGCTGCTGAGCTGGGACCTCGAACCGCTCGTCGACACGACGGAGTTGCTCGTCAGCGAACTGGTCACCAACGCCTTGAGGTACGGCGAGGGTGAGATCCGACTACGGCTGCTCCTGGACCGCACCCTGGTCTGCGAGGTCTGGGACGCGGGGCTGGTCCAGCCCCGCCGCCGCCGCGCCCGCGACACGGACGAGGGCGGCCGGGGCCTCCAACTCGTCGGCCTCCTCTCCGCCGCCTGGGGCTCCCGGCGCACCCCGCGCGGCAAGACGGTCTGGTTCGAACTCCCCCTGCCGGACGGCGAAACGGGCCTGGCGGATCCGGCGGAGGCGTTGCTCAGCTTGTTCTGAGGGGGTGCCGGACGCCGGTCTACGTCGCTGTGCCCCCTCGGCGGGCGCGGCTGTGGGGTCCGCCGAAGCTCGCGGGCGGGCCACCGTCCGGCGCGCCGCCCAGCAGGATCCCGCCGAGGACCGCCCCGCTGACACCCATCTCACGGGCCGTTCCGGCGACCGGGTTGCCGTGTACACGGACGTCCTGTTCGGCGAGAGCAAGGGCGTGCCGGGCGAGGGTGTCGGCCGTGGCGCGGTCGCCGGTCACCGTGCGCTCGGGGGGCCTCAGGCGCCCCACCTCAGGCGCACGGTTCTGGTCGGCGGCAGCCGTACGGTCCCGGCTCCCCGCCCGGAGCCCGGCGGCCGCACGCTCCTCAGGCCCCGCCGCGAGCAGCCGCTCCGCCTCCGCCAGCAGCGTTCGGGCCTCGCTGCCCATCGCACCCCGGTGTGTCACCACGAACCCGTCCGCAAGGGCGACCGACGCGCGGGCGGCCAGCAGAGCAGCGGTCGGCAGCACCCCCGCCCGCCCCGACGCCACCGGCACGACCGCCCGCACAATCCGACGCAGGGCATCGAGCGGGTCGTACGGCCCACCGGTCAACTCCTCTCGTACGGCGGCCAGCACGCCATCGGCATGCCGAATCCGCGCACGCAACTCACCCACGGGCACGTCCGGGCCACCACCGCCCGCCTGATCGACGGCGAGCCCCCCGATCGCCGAGGGCGTGCCTGCCCCACGCCCGGCCGGATCGGTCCCTGTGCCCGTGTCACCCACGTCCCCGCTCGTCGTTCGGCCTCCGCCGCTATCGGCCGACGTGCCTGCGTCACCACCGGTCCCCGTGCCTATGCCCTCCGCCCCGCCGCCCGTCGCCCTGTCCCCGCCGCCATCGGCCGACGCGTCTGCGCCTGTGCCGCTCCTCGCCCCGCCCTCCGTCGCTCCCACCCCACCGCCCGCGTCCGGCAGCCGCCCCCGTGCCCCCGCTATCTCCGCCTCCGCGCCGGTCAGCGTGGCTGGGACGAGGGTCTCTGCCTCGGTGAGTTCTCGGGCGAGGTGGTCGATGGTGTCGAGGAACACCGTGGCCTGGGCGACGGCGGACTCGGCGGCGCGTAGGTGGCGTGCGGCGCGTTCGGCCTCGTGGGAATCGGTGGCCTGGCGGGCCTCGTTGAGGCGGGATGTGGCGAACACCAGCCGGTCCTTGGCCTGTTCGACGTCGCCGGTGACGGGGGCGGTCGCGGCGTGTGCGTACCGGTTGACGAGGTCGGCGAGGGTCGCCTCCACGGCACCTGCGCGGCCCGCCAGCTCCCGGAACCGTGTCTCAGCGGCCTCCAGCGCCTCGCCCACGCCCCGCTCCAGCCCGCGCAGTTGGTCGAACCCGGCCGCCTCCGCGTCCAGCCGCCGCCCCGCCTCCTGGCACCGCCCGACGATCCCGGCGAGCGCGTGCCGTCGGGACGCCCCGTCGGCCGGGACGCCGTCGTCGTACTGCTGCCGCATCCGGAAGGCGGACGACAGCTCGGACTCCGCGTCCCTGAGCGCCCGCGCGAAGGGCGCCACGGCCGCCGTACCCAACAAGGCCTCGGCGAAGCCGAGTTCCTCACGGCTGGTCCGGACGCAGTCGTCCGCCTCGATCAGCAATGCCCGTGCCTGCTCGTCGAGTTCGGTGGCGAGCGGGGCCGATGCCACGACCGTGGCGCCGCCCGGCGTCGTACGGGTGCGCATCCGCCGGGTCCGCCGTACGTACGCGTAACCGGCGAGCGCGACCGCCGCGCTCGCCGCGACAAGCGGCAGGACGAGGTCCGCGGTGGATGTCTCGTCCTCTTCCTGCGATACCTGCGATACCTGTGATGTTTGTGATGTCTGCGATGTCCGAGATTCCCCCTGCACCCCCTGCACCCCCTGCGCCCCCACCCGCACGGCCGGAACCGGATCCTCGGCATTGATCGTCATCCCCGGCAGCACGAGCCACACCAGCCCGGCCGCACCACCCAGCACGGTATGCGCCACCCGCACGGATATGTGCGAGGCGGCACGCCGCGGCCGGCCCCGGAACAAGGATGACGTCACATTTCGGAGCGTATGACCGGGTATGAGCCCGCGCGACCGGGGTGCGTCAGGCGGGGTGCGGCCTCGACGAGGGAGGGGACACGGGGATGAACGAACCGACGCTTGAAACGGCAGACGTACCGCCGGCCGGCGGTGACGAGGACACGCCACAGGAGCCACCCGCACCCGACGACGAGAGCGGCGACGAGAGCGGCAAGGATGGTGCGGGTCGGAAGAAGTGGCCCAGACGCACCCGCCGTACCCTTCTCGCCCTCCTCCTGGCCCTGCTCCTACCCCTCCTCGCCGCCGAAGCAGCCCTCCGTCTGAACTACACCGGCGACCTCGCATCCGGCACCCACACCCGCGACCGCGACGCGATCTGGCTGGGCCACGCCTGGGTCGACGGCCGGAAGAAGGACGCCGACGTCACCGCCCTCGCCCGGCAGCTCGAAACCACCGGCATCAGGGACCTCTACGTCCACGCAGGCCCCCTGGAACACGACGGAACGCTGCCCGGGTCGGCGTACCCGAGGGCCAGTTGGTTCATCGACGCCGTGCACGAGGCAATCCCCGGCATCCGCGTCCAGGCCTGGCTCGGCGACGTGCTGGCCACCGAGAGCCCCGACGGCATGCGCCTGGAGCGTCCGGAGACCAGATCGGCCGTGGTCGCCTCCACCCGGCAGATCCTGGCGGCCGGCTTCGACGGCGTCCACTTCGACCTGGAGCCCCTCCACTCGGACGACGGCGACTACCTCACGCTCCTCGACGCCCTGCACCGCGTCACCCGCGCCCAGGACGCCCCGCTCTCCGTCGCCGCCCACCAGATCGACCCGCTCCCCGGCTTCCACTCCTTCTGGGGCGCGACCACCGGCCACCCGAAATGGTGGTCGCAGGAGTTCTTCGGCCAGGTGGCCCGCCGCGTCGACCAGATCGCCGTCATGTCGTACGACACCATGCAGCCGTTGGAGAGCACGTACGGCGGCTATGTCGCCCAGCAGACCTCCCTCGCCCTGGAGGTCACCCCGCCCACCACCGACCTGCTGATGGGCCTGCCCTTCTTCCACGAGAACCGCTTCGGCCACTGGGCGCACGCCGAAACCGTCCCCGCCGCCGTCCGCGGCGTCCGCCTCGGCCTGTCCCGCACGGACGCGGACCGCCCGAACTTCGGCGTCGCCCTGTACGTCGACTTCGCCGCGACCGAGGAGGACTGGACGGCGTACCGGGAGGGCTGGGTGAACAAGCCGGACGTGGGGTGAGCCGCACCGCGCCGGCGATGTAACCATCCCGCCATCCAGCCGTCGTGCGGACTTTCCCTCTTTGGGCCCCCTAGTTTGTTGTGAACGTGCTGTGCCCGTCCTACGGTCCACATCTCCGATCCCTGTGAGGTCGCACATCCATGCGAGCGCTAATCACCAGCAAGGCTGCCCGGCGCGCCCTGCGTCCGATCGCCGAACTCATCGACCAGCGCATTGAGCGCCAGGTCCGCCGTATCGTCGGGGAGACTGCCCGGGCCGACGTCACGCAGGAGGAACTGAAGAGGCTGCGTAATCGTCAGCGGCCCCTGGAGCTGTTTTTCGACGGGACCGGGCGCGGGGCGTCACGGCTGCCGTCTGCGCCTCATCTCAACCGCACCATCGCGGAGTTGGCGGAGGTCTCCGGCGGGAACAGGGATGCCGCCGAGCGCAATGTCGCCCAGGCGTTCCGGCTGCTCATCGCGATGGAGGCGCTCGGCGTCGGGCGAATAGCGGGCGGCACGATGAACATCGTCGGCAAGCTCTCCGCCGTACCGCTGCTCGACCCGCCGAACGACGAGATCCTCGAAATCGGCACGCTGTACGGGATGTTCGGCGCCGCGCTGATCCGGATGATGGAGCGGGCGGGTCGTGCGCCGAGCCTGACCATCGTCGATCCACTCGCCGGGACGCAGCTCCAGCCCGGCGCCACCATGGGCAACGACGCCTCCGGCACCCCGGTGAACGGCGCCGCCGTCCGCACCAATCTGGCCCTCGCGGGCGCGGCCGGCGCCGCCGCCCGGATCCAGCAGGGCTTCTCCGAGGACCCGGAGGTGCGCGCCCTGGTCTCCGACCGCTCCTACGGCGTGGTCATCGTCGACGGCGACCACTCCGCCGCCGGTGTCGCCGCCGACCTGGAGTGGGCCGAGCAGATCGTCGCGCCCGGCGGCATCGTCGTACTCGACGACTTCGGACACCCCAAGTGGTCCGGGATCAAGGAGGCCTTCGAGAAGCACATGACCACGGACACCCGGTTCACGTTCCTCGGTCAGGTGGCCCACTCGGGGTATCTGCGAGCCGCCGCCTCAGCCTGACGCGGGGCGGCGGCGGATCTTCGAACCCAGCCACACCAGCGGGTCGTACTTGCGGTCAACTGCCCGTTCCTTCAAGGGGATCAGCGCATTGTCCGTGATCTTGATGCCTTCGGGGCAGACCTCCGTGCAGCACTTGGTGATGTTGCAGTAGCCGAGACCGTGTTCGTCCTGGGCCGTGCGCTTGCGGTCCAGGCCGGACTCGCCGGCGGCGTCCAGCGGATGCATGTCGAGCTCCGCGACCCGCATGAGGAAGCGGGGCCCGGCGAACGCCGGCTTGTTCTCCTCGTGGTCGCGGACCACATGGCAGGTGTCCTGGCACAGGAAGCACTCGATGCACTTGCGGAACTCCTGCGAGCGGTCCACGTCCTCCTGCATCATCCGGTACTCGCCGGGCCCGAGATCTGCGGGCGGTACGAAGGCCGGGACCTCGCGCGCCTTGGTGTAGTTGAAGCCGACGTCCGTGACGAGGTCGCGGACCACCGGGAAGGCACGGAGCGGAGTCACGGTGATCGTGTCCTCGGGCGTGAACACCGACATCCGCGTCATGCACATCAGCCGCGGCCGTCCGTTGATCTCCGCCGAGCACGAACCGCACTTGCCCGCCTTGCAGTTCCAGCGGACGGCCAGGTCGGGGGCCTGGGTGGCCTGGAGGCGGTGGATGATGTCCAGGACGACTTCGCCGTCGTTGACCTCGACCTCGAAGTCCTTCAGGCCGCCGCCCTTGATGTCACCCCGCCACACCTTGAAGCGGGCCTCGTAGCTGCTCACTCGTACAGCTCCTCTTCGGCGAGGTACTTGACCAGCTCCTCCTTGTCGAAGAGGGCGAGCAGGTCGTGACGGATGGGGTCGGTGGTCTCACGGAGCAGATCGATCTGGCCGCGTACCGGGTCGGTCGCCGCCAACCCGCCGGTGGGGTCGGTCAGTTGGCACAGCAGGTTGACCGGGCGCCACTTGCGGTCCATCGTCGGGTGGTCCTCGCGGGTGTGGCCGCCGCGCGACTCCGTGCGCTCCAGCGCCGCCCGTGCCACACATTCGCTGACCAGCAGCATGTTCCGCAGGTCCAGGGCGAGATGCCAGCCCGGGTTGAACTGGCGGTGGCCCTCCACGCCGGCCCGCCGGGCCCGTACGCGCAGCTCGGCGAGTTTCTCCAGAGCATGCTGCATCTCGCCCTCGCGGCGGATGATGCCGACCAGGTCGTTCATGGTCTGCTGGAGTTCCTGGTGGAGGGTGTACGGGTTCTCCGGGGTGCCCTCGACGGGGCCCTCCGCGGAGAACGGGCGCAGTGCCTCCGCCGCCGCCGCGTCGATCTGGACGTCGTCCACCGGCGGACGCTCGAAGGCCTGCGCCGCCGCGTACTCGGCCGCGTGCCAGCCCGCCCGGCGTCCGAACACCAGCAGGTCGGACAGCGAGTTGCCGCCGAGCCGGTTGGAGCCGTGCATGCCGCCGGCCACCTCACCGGCCGCGTACAGTCCCGGCACCCCGCGCGCGGCCGCCGTGTCGGACTCGACCGCGATGCCGCCCATCACGTAGTGACAGGTGGGCCCGACCTCCATCGCCTCCGCCGTGATGTCGACGTCGGCCAGCTCCTTGAACTGGTGGTACATGGACGGCAGTCGGCGCTTGATCACCTCGGCGGGCATCCGCGTCGACACGTCGAGGAAGACGCCGCCGTGCGGGGAGCCGCGGCCCGCCTTGACCTCGGAGTTGATCGCGCGGGCGACTTCGTCACGTGGAAGGAGCTCCGGCGGACGCCGGTTGTTGTCCGGGTCCTCGTACCAGCGGTCGCCCTCCGCCTCCGACTCGGCGTACTTCTCCTTGAAGACGTCGGGGATGTAGTCGAACATGAACCGCTTGCCCTCGGAGTTCCTGAGCACTCCTCCGTCGCCGCGCACCGACTCCGTGACGAGAATGCCCTTCACCGACGGCGGCCAGACCATGCCCGTCGGGTGGAACTGCACGAACTCCATGTTCAGCAGGGGCGCCCCGGCGAGCAGCGCCAGCGCGTGCCCGTCGCCGGTGTACTCCCAAGAGTTCGACGTCACCTTGAAGGACTTGCCGATCCCGCCCGTCGCGATCACGACAGCGGGCGCTTCCAGGACGAAGAAACGGCCGGTCTCACGGTCGTAGGCGAAGACCCCGGAGACGCGATCCCCGTCCTTCAAGACCCTTGTGACCGTGCACTCCTGAAAGACCTTCAGGCGCGATTCGTAGTCCCCGGTCTCCTTCATGTCCTGCTGCTGGAGGGAGACGATTTTCTGCTGGAGTGTCCGGATCAGCTCCAGGCCGGTGCGGTCGCCGACGTGGGCGAGGCGCGGGTACTCGTGGCCGCCGAAGTTGCGCTGGGAGATCCGGCCGTCCTTCGTACGGTCGAACAGGGCGCCCCAGGTCTCCAGCTCCCAGACCCGGTCGGGCGCCTCCTGCGCGTGCAGCTCGGCCATCCGCCACTGGTTGAGGAACTTGCCGCCGCGCATCGTGTCGCGGAAGTGGACCTGCCAGTTGTCGTGCGGGTTCGCGTTGGCCATCGCCGCGGCGATGCCGCCCTCGGCCATCACCGTGTGCGCCTTGCCGAACAGCGACTTGCAGATCACGGCCGTACGGGCGCCCCGCTCGCGTGCCTCGATCGCGGCCCTGAGTCCGGCGCCCCCGGCGCCGACCACGACGACGTCCCACTCCTGCCGGTCGACCACGGACATCAAAAGAACCTCGGATCATCGAAAGCGCCGGACGCGACGAGATAGACGTAGAAGTCGGAGAGCGCCACGCTCACCAACGACGCCCAGGCGAGCAGCATGTGACGGTTGTTCAGCTTCCCGACCCACTGCCACATGCGGTAGCGCACGGGGTGCCGGGAGAAGTGCTTGAGCTTGCCGCCGACGATGTGCCGGCAGGAGTGGCAGGACAGGGTGTACGCCCAGATCAGCACGATGTTGACCAAGAACACCAGCGTGCCGAGGCCCATGTGGCCCCACTCGTAGTGCTCGTCGCGGAACGCGAGCACGGTGTCGTACGACAGGATTCCGGCGACCAGGATCGCGGCGTAGAAGAAGTACCGGTGGATGTTCTGAAGGATCAGCGGAAAGCGGGTCTCACCGGAGTACTTCTTGTGCGGCTCGGCCACCGCGCAGGCCGGGGGTGACGCCCAGAAGCCCCGGTAGTAGGCCTTGCGGTAGTAGTAGCAGGTCAGGCGGAAGCCGAGCGGGAAGATCAGGATGATGATCGCGGGGGAGATGCCCCACCAGCTGCCGAAGATCTCCCAGTTGGGGCCGGCGTGCATCGGCTCGCAGCGCTCCGCCAGACAAGGGGAGTAGAACGGCGAGACATACGGCGCGGCGTAGTAGTCCGCGTCGGCGAAGGCCCGCCATGTCGAGTAGACGATGAACGCCAGCAGACCGGCCGCGGTGGCGGCGGGTGCCAGCCACCAGCGGTCGGTCCGCAGGTGCGGGGCGTCGATCGCGGCGCGCGTACCGGTCCGTACGCCGCCGCCGGGGGGATGGGATTCTGTTGTCGGTGGTTCCGTACCAGTGGCCAACTCATGACTCCGGTCGGTTCGATCCGTTCGAGGGCTCAGGGGGCGTGCCGGTCACGGGCGCCGAGTCCCTCGTCGTCCGTGTCGATCCACAGCGAGTCGTCGTACGGGGTGTCGGGGATGGTGACGAGTTCGGGGCGCTTGGGTTCGGCGGGGGCGGCGGCCGCATCCCGCAGCAGCGCGGCGCTCTCGCGCAGGTGATCGCAGTCGGTGCGGACCCGGCGGATGTCCAGCCCGCCGCTGCCCATCTGCTGCTCCAGGCGGCTGACGGACCTGGACAGGTCGTCGATGCTGCGCTGGATGGACGTCAGTTCGTCGTGTACCGACATGACGTTTCCTCACTTCCGTAGGCCGGGCGGCCGTGGGTGGCAACGTTCATGCGCCTGCGAGTGTTGCGCGTCACACCGGCCGGTGGGAAGCCGTGTGCACCGATTGGCTGAGGTCTGTTGGTGTGTGCGGGTGCGTGGGGGTCGCTGTCCCCGGGGGCTGCGCCCCCGGCCCCGCTTCGGCCTGAAGGGCCTCGTCCTCGGTCGCCGGGCGGGCTGACAACGCCCGACCGGCGTTCACAGGTGCGAGCCGATTGGGCCGAGCGGGTGGGCTTCTGCTGCCTCGCCGCCGTGTCGCACTCCGTTGCTGAACCCTTTCCTCTTAGGTGGCCGCATACGTGTGATCAGCTCCATATACCGCCAAAAGTGATCATAACGCCCTGTGCCCCCGGAGGTAAGAGATGTCCCACGACGGCGTCGGACAGCGCCAGGTCATGCGCTCCGTGGCCTTCCTCGCCGCGGGCGCACTCGCGCTCACCGGATGCAGCTCCGAGGACCAGGCCGGCAAACCCCTGGCCGGGCAGGACATCGCGCCCGCCGGCCGCGCCCTGGTCGCCGACGGCGGCACCCTGCGCTGGGCGGTGGACTCCGTACCGGAGACCCTGAACACCTTCCAGGCCGACGCCGACGCCACCACCACCCGCGTCGCCCAGGCCGTCCTGCCGTCGATGTTCCGGCTCGACGTGAACGGCCGCCCGCAGATCAACCCCGACCACCTGGAGTCGGCGAAGGTCGTCGAGACCGAGCCCAAGCAGGTCGTCCTCTACAAGCTCAACCAGCAGGCGGTCTGGAGCAACGGCCGGGAGATCGGCGCCGCCGACTTCGCCGCCCAGTGGCGTGCCCTGTCCGGCAAGGACAGCGCCTACTGGACCGCCCGCAACGCCGGCTACGACCGCATCGAGCGGATCCAGCGCGGCGCCAACGACCTTGAGGTCAAGGTCACCTTCGCCCGGCCCTATGCCGACTGGCAGTCGCTGTTCACGCCGCTGTACCCGAAGGAGGTCATGGGCACGCCGGACTCCTTCAACGACGGAGCGCGGCGCAAGCTCAAGGTCACCGCGGGCCCCTTCCTGCTGAAGAAGATCGACCGCAAGGCCGATGAGATCACCCTCACCCGCAGTCCGCGCTGGTGGGGGCGGCCCGCCAAGCTCTCCCAGATCGTGCTGCGCTCCGTACCGCGCGACGAGCGGGCCGCCCAGCTGGCCGCGGGCAAGCTGGACCTGGCCGAGATCGACGCCGAGGTGTCGCGCCGCATCACCCTCGCCGCCCGTCCGCAGGGCACGAGCACCCCGCTCCAGGGCCCCGGCGGCTCGGACCCGCTGCGCGGCTTCGAGGTCCGCAAGTCCTTCGAGCCCGCCTACACCCAGCTCGCCCTCAACGGCGCCGACGGCCCGCTCGCCGACGAGCGCGTCCGCCGCGCCGTGGCCCGCGCCCTCGACCGCAAGGAACTGGCCAAGGCCGTCCTCAAGCCGCTGGGCCTGCCCGCCGTCCCCGTCGGCAGCCACCTCGCGCTCTCCGGCCAGGCCGCCTACGCCGACAACAGCGGCGCCCTGGGCGACCAGGACACCAAGGAGGCCCAGGCGCTGCTCGCGGACGCCGGGTGGGTGCGGGGCGGCACCGTCAAGGAGCAGCAGAAGAAGGGCGAGAAGGCGGCCGGCCCCGAGGGCAGGAACGCCGAGGACGAGTCCCAGGGCGGCGACGACGGTACGTACATCGTCGGCGAGGACGGCAAGTCGTACGCGTCGGACCACAAGGCGCCGGGCGAGGCCGACCGGGAGAAGAAGCACCCCGAGAAGGGCCAGGAGCACCTCGCCCAGGACGGCAAGCAGCAGCTCAAACAGGGCGGTGCGCCCGGCGCGTACGCCCCCATGGGCACCGCCGCCCCCGCGGGCGCCCCCGCCGGTCCGCTCGCCAAGAACGGCAAGCCGCTCACCCTCACCTTCGTGCTGCCGTCGGGCGTCGGCTCCGAGACGCTGCGTACGGTGGCCGACCGGATCCGCCGGATGCTGGACCGGGTCGGCATCGGCACCGAACTGAAGAAGGTCTCCGACGAGAGCTACTTCAAGGACCACATCGCGTCCGGCCAGTACGACCTCGCCCTCTACTCCTGGCCCGCCTCCGCCTTCCCCGCCACCGACGCCCGCCCCATCTACGCCAAGCCCGTCCCGGCCGCCGACGGCTCCCTGAACGTCGAGCAGAACTACACCCGCGTCGGCACCGACCAGGTCGACCAGCTCTTCGACCAGGCCATCTCCACCCTCGACGAGTCCGAGACCCGGTCCCTGATCCGCAAGGCCGACTCCCGCATCTGGGCCACCGCCGGCTCCATCCCCCTCTACCAGCGCCCCCAACTGACCGCCACATGGAAGGGCACGGCCAACGCGGGCGCCTTCGGCTTCCAGACGCCGGTCTATGAGGACATGGGGTTCCTGAAGAAGGGGGCGAAGGCGTCGGCGAGTCCGACGTCCGGCGACTGAGGCACTTTCCGCAGGCCCAGCGCCGCCCGTGAGACCTGCCCAGCCGATTCCGCCGCTGCGAAGCTGAGCTGAGCTGCGCGGACACAGCCGGGCGCGCCCCCGCCACCGCGGCCCCGTACGATGGGGTAAGGCCGTGGCATGTCCAGCCCGGCAGGGCCCGCGTAACACAGACGTACGCGCAGGCCGTCCTCACACTCCGGGAGAAGCGCCTCACTATGGCCACGCGCCACGACATCCGCAACGTCGCCATCGTCGCCCACGTCGACCACGGCAAGACCACTCTGGTCGACGCCATGCTCAAGCAGGCCGGTGCCTTCGCCGCGCACGCCGCCGAGTCGCTCGACGACCGAATGATGGACTCGAACGACCTGGAACGTGAGAAGGGCATCACGATCCTGGCCAAGAACACGGCCGTGAAGTACCACCCGAAGGATGGCGGCGACGTCATCACCATCAACATCATCGACACCCCGGGCCACGCCGACTTCGGTGGCGAGGTCGAGCGCGGTCTGTCGATGGTGGACGCCGTGGTGCTGCTCGTCGACGCCTCCGAGGGCCCGCTGCCCCAGACCCGCTTCGTGCTGCGCAAGGCGCTCCAGCAGCGTCTGCCGGTCATCCTGTGCATCAACAAGACCGACCGCGCGGACTCCCGGATCGACGAGGTCGTCAACGAGACCTACGACCTCTTCCTGGACCTGGAGGCGGACGAGGAGCAGATCGAGTTCCCCATCGTCTACGCGTGTGCGCGTGACGGTGTGGCCTCGCTGACCAAGCCCGAGGACGGCACCGTCCCGGCCGACAGCGACAGCCTGGAGCCGTTCTTCTCGACGATCCTGTCGCACGTGCCGGCTCCGGAGTACGACACGGAGGCCCCCCTCCAGGCGCACGTCACCAACCTGGACGCGGACAACTTCCTCGGCCGTATCGCGCTGCTCCGCGTCGAGCAGGGCGAGCTGCGCAAGGGCCAGACCGTCACGTGGATCAAGCGTGACGGCACGATGTCCAGCGTGCGCATCACCGAACTGCTGATGACCGAGGCGCTCACCCGCAAGCCCGCCGAGATGGCGGGACCCGGTGACATCTGTGCCGTCGCCGGTATCCCGGACATCATGATCGGTGAGACCCTCGCCGACCCCGAGAACCCGATCGCGCTGCCGCTGATCACGGTCGACGAGCCGGCGATCTCCATGACCATCGGCACCAACACGTCGCCGCTGGTCGGCCGTGGCGGCACCGGCAAGGGCGCCTCCGCGAAGGCCGCCGTCAAGGACCGCAAGGTCACTGCCCGCCAGGTCAAGGACCGTCTGGACCGTGAGCTGATCGGTAACGTCTCGCTGCGGGTCCTGGACACCGAGCGCCCCGACGCCTGGGAGGTCCAGGGCCGTGGTGAGCTCGCGCTCGCCATCCTGGTCGAGCAGATGCGCCGCGAGGGCTTCGAGCTGACCATCGGCAAGCCGCAGGTCGTCACCCAGGAGATCGACGGCAAGGTCCACGAGCCCGTCGAGCGCATGACGATCGACGTCCCCGAGGAGCACATGGGCGCGGTCACGCAGCTCATGGGTGTCCGCAAGGGCCGGATGGACAACATGTCCAACCACGGTTCGGGATGGGTGCGGCTGGAGTTCGTCGTACCGTCCCGCGGCCTCATCGGCTTCCGTACGGAGTTCCTGACCGGTACCCGTGGCACGGGCATCGCGCACTCCATCCACGAGGGTCACGAGCCGTGGTTCGGCACGCTGACGACCCGCAACAACGGCTCCCTGGTCGCCGACCGCGCCGGCGCCGTCACCGCGTTCGCGATGACGAACCTCCAGGAGCGCGGCGTGCTGTTCACCGACCCCGGCACCGAGGTGTACGAGGGCATGATCGTCGGCGAGAACTCGCGCTCCGACGACATGGACGTGAACATCACCAAGGAGAAGAAGCTCACCAACATGCGGTCGGCCGCTGCCGACTCGTTCGAGGCGATCGTCCCGCCGCGCAAGCTCTCCCTGGAGCAGTCCCTGGAGTTCTGCCGCGACGACGAGTGCGTCGAGGTCACCCCGGAGTCGGTCCGCATCCGCAAGGTGAACCTGGACGCCCGCGAGCGCGCCCGCTCCGCGAGCCGCGCCAAGCACGGCTGACCCACCGTCGTACGGCCGCGCCGGGCCCCTCCACAACCAGGAGGGGCCCGGCGCGGCCGCGTTCGGGCAGACATAGGGAAAACCCTGCGTCTTTGCTCAGGAAGCTCACAGGACACCCGAATCGGATTACCCTGCTGCCGACGCGCCCTGTTCTCGCCCCTGATGTCTTGTCAGGGGCCGCGCGTCCGGAGTCTCGCGGACCTGCCGACGGCGCCTTGCGCGCAGACCGTCGTCACCGCAACTGGTTTTCTCCTCCACTTCGTCCGGTATACGGACGCCCCCGACCGATAGATGTGTAACAAGTCCGTTTCGCAGGGATCTTTCAGCAAACCCTTTGTCCGGATTTTGGAAGATGTACGCGCCAGGTGTGATCGAACCGAGACCTTGGGGGTGTGGTTCGGCCATCGGCCCATGGCAGATAGTTAGGCGCGTAGAGCTCGGGAATACGGGTCACGCGCTCCAGGCGGCGCCGACTCACGAGCGTGGGGGCACTTGACTATCTCCGGCACCGGTGACGGTGTCGTGTCGTGTGCTCCCCCTTGCGGTGAACCAATGGACTCATGAGGAGGAACCCATGCGTGGTGCCAAGAGCGCCAAGTGGGTCGCGATAGCAGCGGTTGTGGCGCTTGCCGCGACCGCCTGTGGTGGCAGTGACAGCGACAGCGGCGACGACAGCAATGCCGCCATCGATCCGAACGGCAAGTTCTCGATCGAGGTGGGTGAGCCGCAGAACCCGCTGCAGCCGGCCAACACCATGGAGTCCAACGGCAGCATCGTCACCCGGGCGCTGTTCACCGGGCTTGTGGACTACGACTCGTCCGGCAAGATCGTCATGATGAACGCTCAGTCGGTGGACTCCACCGACAACAAGACGTTCACGGTCAAGCTGAAGTCCGGCTGGAAGTTCCACGACGGCACCCCCGTCACCGCCGAGTCCTACGTCAAGGCGTGGAACTGGGCCGCGAACCCGGAGAACAAGCAGACCAACAGCTTCTGGTTCTCCGACATCGAGGGCTACGCCGACGTCGCCCCCGAGAAGGGCAAGCCGAAGGCCACGGAGATGTCCGGCCTGAAGGTCGTCGACGACTCCACCTTCACCATCACCCTGAGCTCCCCGCTGCCCTACTTCGTCTACAAGCTGGGCTACGAGGTCTTCTCGCCGCTGCCCGAGTCCTTCTACAAGGACCCGAAGGCCGCGGGCGAGAAGCCGGTCGGCAACGGCCCCTACAAGTTCGTCAGCTGGGACCACAAGAAGCAGATCGAGGTCGCCCGCAACGACGACTACCAGGGCTCGAACAAGGCCAAGAACGGTGGTGTGATCTTCAAGAACTACACCAACCTGGAGACGGCCTACGAGGACCTGAAGTCCGGCAACGTCGACGTCCTGCGCCAGCTCGCGCCCCGCGACCTGCCCGTCTACAAGGAGGACCTGGGCGACCGCGCCGTCGACCAGGCGTACTCCGCGGTGCAGACGATCGCCCCGGCCTTCTACACCGCGCAGTGGAAGGACATCGACCCGAAGGTCATCCAGGGCCTGTCGATGGCGATCGACCGCAAGACCATCACCACCACCGTGCTCCAGGGCACCCGCGAGCCCGCCACCGGCTGGGTCGCCAAGGGCGTCCTCGGCTACCAGCCGAGCCTGGGCACCGACATCTTCACGTACGACCCGGCCAAGGCCAAGGCGCTCATCAAGGAGGGCGGCGGCGTTCCGGGCAACAAGATCTCCATCCAGTTCAACGCGGACGGCGGTCACAAGGAGTGGGTGGAGGCGGTCTGCGGTTCCATCACCAAGGCCACCGGCGTCGCCTGCACCGGCGACTCCAAGGCGGACTTCCAGGCCGACCTCGACGCGCGTGACGCGCAGGAGGTCAAGTCGATGTACCGCTCCGGCTGGGTGCTCGACTACCCGTTCAACGCGAACTTCCTCCGCGACCTGTTCGGCACCAACTCGGACGGCAACCAGAGCGGCTTCTCCAACCCGGAGATCGACAAGCTGATCAAGGAGGCCGACGCCGCCAAGACGCAGGAGGAGTCGGAGAAGCTGTACCAGCAGCTCGAGAAGAAGCTGCCCGAGTACATGCCGAGCATTCCGCTCTGGTACTACAAGGTCAACGCGGGCTACTCGGAGAAGGTCACCGGCGTCAAGTACGCCCAGGACGGCGACCCGGTCCTGACCGGCGTAGAGGTCAAGAAGTAACCGCAACGACCGTTGTCCCGGGTGCGGCGTGACCCGCCCGGGGAACGGCAGCGGCCGGGGGGCCCTTTCCACCCGCATCTTCAGGTGATGCGCGGGGAAAGGGCCCGTTGGCTGCTGCCGTGACTGACATGGAGGCACGATGGGGCGCTACGTCGCACGACGACTGCTCCAGATGATCCCGGTGTTCATCGGGACAACTCTGCTGATCTTTCTCATGGTCTACGCCCTGCCCGGTGACCCCGTGCGCGGGCTCTTCGGCGACAAGGCCGGCAGCCCGCAGGTCATCGCGGCGCTGAGACATGAGTACGGCCTGGACCAGCCGATCCTGGTGCAGTACTGGAATTACATGAAGGACATGATCCTGCATGGCGACTTCGGCACGCAGGTGGCCAGCGGCCGCCCCGTCACGGAGGTGCTGGGCGACGCGTTCCCGGTGACCCTCCGCCTCGCCTCCCTGGCCTTCGCCATCGAGGTCGTCCTGGGTATCGCCCTGGGCGTGCTGGCGGGTCTGCGCGCCGGGCGGCTCAGCGACAACGTGATCCTCGTGATCACGCTGCTGTTCATCTCGGTCCCGGTCTTCGTCCTCGGCTTCATCTGCAAGCTGGTCTTCGCCGAGCAGTTGGGGTGGTTGGACCCGAACGTGAGCGACTCGACGAACTACGGCCAGTTGCTGATGCCGGCCATCGTCCTGGCGACCGCGTCACTGGCCTATGTGACCCGGCTGACCCGGACCTCGATCGCCGAGAACCGGCGTGCGGACTACATCCGCACCGCGATCGCCAAGGGGCTGCCCAAGAGCCGTGTGGTGGGCGTCCACCTCATGCGCAACTCGCTGATCCCCGTGATCACTTACCTGGGCACCGACATCGGTGCGCTGATGGGCGGCGCCGTCGTCACCGAGGGCCTGTTCAACATCCAGGGCATCGGCGGCACGATCTACGAGTCCCTCGTGCGCCGCGAGGGCACCACTCTGGTCGGCCTGGTGACGATCCTCGTCCTCGTCTATCTCCTTGCCAACCTGCTCGTCGACCTGCTCTACGCGGTCCTTGACCCCAGGATTCGCTATGCCTGACGTGACCAAGACCGACGTCAAGAGTGCTGTGCAGGAAGTCGCGACGCCCGCGGGGAAGCTGCCGGACACCAAGCCGGAGAAGACCCGCAGCCTGTGGGGCGACGCCTGGGCCGACCTGCGCCGCAGCTGGATCTTCATCATCTCCAGCGTTCTGATCTTCTTCCTGCTGCTGATCACCTTCTTCCCCGGCTGGTTCACCAGCGCGCAACCGATCCTCGGCGACCTGTCCAAGCACTACCTTCAGAAGCCCAAGCTGGGTGACGTGGGTTCGCCCGACTGGCTCGGCTACGACCAGCAGGGTCGCAGTGTGTACGCCCGTGTCATCTACGGCACCCGGGCCTCCATAGCCGTCGGCTTCGGCACCACCGTCCTCGTCACCGTCATGGGCGGCCTGATGGGCATGATCGCCGGGTACTTCGGCGGCCTCGTCGACTCGATCCTGTCGCGGCTGGCGGACGTTTTCTTCGGCATCCCGTTCCTGCTCGGCACCATGGTCGTGCTCAACTCCTTCCCGGAGCGCACGACCTGGGTCGTCATCGGCGCGCTGGGCCTGTTCGGGTGGACGCAGATCTCCCGCGTGATGCGCGGTGCGGTGATCACCACCAAGCAGGCCGACTACGTGCAGGCGGCCAAGGCCCTGGGGGCGAGCACCCCGCGGATCATGTTCCGCCACATCCTGCCGAACACCCTCGCCCCGGTGATCGTCGTCGCCACCATCTCGCTCGGCGTCTACATCGCCGCCGAGGCCACGCTGTCGTTCCTGGGCCTGGGGCTCACCGGCGTCTCGTGGGGCAACGACATCTCCGACGGCGGCAACCAGATCCGCGTCGCCCAGTGGATCATGCTCTACCCGTCGATCATGCTCAGCATCACGGTGCTGGCATTCATCATGCTCGGTGAGGCCGTACGCAACGCCCTCGACCCGAAGATGCGCTGAGGGAGGCGTACGTGACCGTCATCGAAGAAGTAGCCGTGCCCTCGCCTCGCGACGGCGATGGCTCCCCGCTGCTCGAAGTGCGTGACCTGCACGTCGAGTTCCACACCCGCGAGGGCCTGGCCAAGGCCGTCAACGGCGTCAACTACAGCGTCAGCGCGGGCGAGACGCTCGCCGTGCTCGGTGAGTCCGGCTCCGGCAAGTCCGTGACCGCACAGGCCATCATGGGCATCCTCGACATGCCTCCGGCGCGGATTCCGAAGGGGGAGATCCTCTTCCGCGGCCAGGACATGCTGACCATGTCCGGCGAGGAGCGCCGCAAGATCCGCGGCCAGAAGATCGCCATGATCTTCCAGGACGCGCTCAGCTCACTGAACCCGGTGCTCAGCGTCGGCTACCAGCTCGGCGAGATGTTCCGTGTCCACCAGGGCATGTCCAAGAAGGACGCCAAGGCCAAGGCGATCGAGCTCATGGACCGGGTGAAGATCCCGGCGGCCGCGGCGCGGGTGGGCGACTACCCGCACCAGTTCTCCGGCGGTATGCGCCAGCGCATCATGATCGCGATGGCGCTGGCCCTGGAACCGGATCTGATCATCGCCGACGAGCCGACCACGGCCCTCGACGTGACCGTCCAGGCCCAGGTCATGGATCTGCTGGCCGAGTTGCAGCGTGAGTACCACATGGGGCTGATCCTGATCACCCACGACCTCGGCGTGGTCGCCGACGTCGCGGACAAGATCGCCGTGATGTACGCGGGCCGGATCGTGGAGCGCGCCCCGGTCCACGAGCTGTACAAACGCCCCGCGCACCCCTACACGCGCGGTCTGCTGGACTCGATCCCGCGCCTGGACCAGAAGGGCCAGGAGCTCTACGCGATCAAGGGTCTGCCGCCCAACCTGCTGCACATTCCCTCCGGTTGCGCCTTCAACCCGCGCTGCCCCAAGGCGACGGACCTGTGCCGTACGGAGATCCCGGATCTGAAGCCGGTCACCGAGCAGGACGGCACCGAGTTGGTGGGCCGCGGTTCGGCCTGCCACTTCTGGAAGGAGACGATCCATGGCTGAGTTCGGCAAGAACGACGAGCCGCAGGACGCCACGCCGAACGTCTCCGACGTGGAGACCGTGGCCGCCGACTCCGAGTCGGCGGCCGTCGCGGCCATCGAGGCCCCGGTCGAACGCGGTGAGCCGATCCTCCAGGTACGCAACCTGGTGAAACACTTCCCGCTCACCCAGGGCATCCTGTTCAAGAGGCAGATCGGCGCCGTCAAGGCCGTCGACGGCATCTCCTTCGACCTGTACCAGGGCGAGACCCTGGGCATCGTGGGCGAGTCCGGCTGCGGCAAGTCGACGGTCGCCAAGCTCCTGATGAACCTGGAGAAGGCCACCGCCGGCGAGATCTTCTACAAGGGCCAGGACATCACCAAGCTGTCCGGCCGTGCCCTGAAGGCGGTCCGCCGCAACATCCAGATGGTGTTCCAGGACCCGTACACCTCGCTCAATCCCCGTATGACGGTCGGCGACATCATCGGTGAGCCCTTCGACATCCACCCCGAGGTGGCCCCGAAGGGCGACCGGCGCAAGCGGGTCCAGGACCTGCTGGATGTCGTCGGTCTCAACCCCGAGTACATCAACCGCTACCCGCACCAGTTCTCCGGCGGCCAGCGCCAGCGCATCGGCATCGCCCGAGGCCTGGCCCTGAACCCCGAGATCATCATCTGCGACGAGCCGGTCTCCGCGCTGGACGTGTCCGTCCAGGCACAGGTCATCAACCTGATGGAGCGACTTCAGGACGAGTTCAACCTCTCCTACCTCTTCATCGCGCACGACCTGTCGATCGTCCGGCACATCTCGGACCGGGTCGGAGTGATGTACCTCGGCAAGATGGCGGAGATCGGCTCCGACGAGCAGATCTACGACCACCCGACGCACCCCTACACCCAGGCGCTGCTGTCGGCAGTCCCCGTCCCGGACCCGGACGCCCGCGAACACCGCGACCGGATCATCCTGACCGGAGATGTGCCGTCCCCGGCCAACCCGCCGTCCGGCTGCCGCTTCCGCACCCGCTGCTGGAAGGCGCAGGACAAGTGCGCCGAGGAGGTCCCGCTCCTGGCGGTCCCCGAGCGGTTCCGGGGCGACGACACCCCGGCCGCGCACGAGTCGGCCTGCCACTTCGCCGAGGAGAAGGACGTAGTCCACGCGGCGTGACCAACTCAACGCCGGTTCCCGGCACCTCGCACGAGGTGCCGGGAACCGGCGTTTTCACGGGAGAGACGGATGCTGCACCACATCGAGCTGTGGGTTCCCGACCTGCCGCGCGCGACCCGGGAATGGGGCTGGCTGCTCGGCAGGCTCCGCTACGACCCGTACCAGGAGTGGGAGCGCGGTCGCAGCTGGCGTCAGGGCGCGACGTATCTCGTCGTCGAGCAGTCGTCGGCCATGACCGGCGGTGCGCACGACCGGATGCGTCCGGGGCTCAACCACCTCGCGTTCCACGCCGGAAGCCGTGCAGACGTGGACGCGCTGGCCGCCGAAGCCCCCGCCCACGGCTGGACGCCGCTCTTCGCGGACCGCTACCCGCACGCGGGCGGATCAGAGCACTACGCGGCCTACCTCGCGAACACCGACGGTTTCGAGGTCGAGTTGGTGGCCGTCACGTAGCGGTGACCCGCGCCCGCGCCCAATGACACGCCACCTGCGCCCCACCGCCCCCGTCCAGGACCTCCAGGTCCCGTGTCCGGCAGGCGTCTGCGACACCCGCCGCCTCCGCCTCGCCGCTCCCCAGGACCTGGCAGCGGGCGTGGAAGCGGCAGCCGGAGGGGATGCGCGAGGGGTCAGGGGGTTCGCCGGTCAGCACCACCGGGTCACCGGGCGCCTCCGGGACGACGGACAACAGTGCCTGGGTGTACGGGTGTTGAGGTGAGGTCAGGACGTCCTCGACGGCGCCCGTCTCCACGATCCGGCCCAGGTACATCACCGCGACCCGGTCGGCGATGTTCCACGCCAGGCCCAGGTCGTGGGTCACCACCAGTGCCGCCAGGCCCAGTTCGTCGCGCAGCCGGAGCAGCAGGGCGAGGATCTCGCCGCGCACGGAGGCGTCGAGGGACGCCACGGGCTCGTCGGCGACGATGAGTTCGGGGTCCAGTACCAGGGCTCCCGCGATCACCACACGCTGCCGCTGGCCGCCGGACAGCTCGTGCGGGTAGCGCAGGAAGAAGCGCTCGGGTGGCCGTAGTCCGGCCCGGGACAGGGCCTGTGCGACAGCCGCCCGCTCGTCACCGCCGTATCCATGGATCCGCAGGCCCTCGGCCACCGCGTCGTACACCGTGTGCCGTGGGTTCAGCGAGCCGGACGGGTCCTGGAGCACCAACTGCACTCGCTTGCGGTAGGACTTGAGCGCCCGGGAGGTGTACGACAGTGGCGCCCCGGCGAAGCTGACCCGCCCCCCGGTCGGCGTCACGAGGCCGAGCAGGGTCCGGGCGAGTGTCGTCTTGCCGCAGCCCGACTCACCGACCAGCGCGACGATCTCCCCGGCCCGGATGTCGAGGTCGACGCCGTCGACGGCCCGGGCGGGAGCGGCGCCGCGCCGGCCGGGGAAGGTGACGTGCAGGTCCTGTGCGGTGAGCAGGGGCGGCGGCGATGTCGTCATGAGGAACTCCTCGGGTCACCGGCCGCGGTCGCGGTCCCTTTCGTCTCCTGCGCCGGGTGGCCTTCTGCCGTGTGCGCGGGCCCTGCCACGCCGCCGTCGGCCGCCGTGGCCGCTCCTCCTCCAGCACCCGCAGCTGTCGTGGCTGTGCCCCCGTCGGCTTCCGCGGTCCTCGGGGGCGCGGTGCCGTCGTGGGCCTCCGTGGCCTCTGCCGCGTTGTCGGCCGTCGTGGTCGCTCCATCTCCAGCGCCCGCAGCTCGCGCGGGCGGCCCGGCTGTCGTGGTTGTACCCCTGTCGGCTTCCGCGTTCCTGGGGGTCGCCGTGCCGTCGTGGGTCTCCGTAGCCTCTGCCGCGCTGGCCGCTCCTCCTCCAGCGCCCGCAGCCCTCGCGGGCGCCCCGGCCGTCGTGACGGCGTCTCCTTCGGCCCCCGCGGCCGTTTCCGCCGCCCCGACCCCCGGCGCCCCCACATGCACGCACGCTGCCCGCCGCCCCTGCCCGGCCTCCCGCAGCGCCTGGTCCTCCGTGGCGCACTCTGCCAGTGCCACCCCGCACCTGGGATGGAACGCACAGCCTGAAGGCAGCTCGACCGGATCCGGCGGATCGCCCGCCAACCCCCGTGGAGCGAACCGCGACGACGGATCGCCGATGCGCGGGAACGCCGATGACAGTGCCTCGGCGTACGGGTGCCGGGCGTTCTCGTAGACCTCCTGGGCGGGACCCTCCTCCACCACCCGGCCCGCGTACATCACCGCGAGCCGGTCGCAGGTGTCGGCGAGGACCGCAAGATCGTGGCTGATCATGATGAGGCCGAGGTCCTGCTCGGCGACGAGTCCCTCGATCAGCCGGAGGATCTGCGCCTGGATCATCACGTCCAGGGCGGTGGTCGGCTCGTCGGCGACGACCAGCTGTGGATCGCAGGCCAGTGCCATGGCGATCATCACCCGCTGCCGCTGGCCGCCGGAGAGTTCGTGCGGGTACGCAGTCGCCCGGCTCGCCGGCAGGCCCACGTGCTCCAGCAGCTCACCCGTCCTCTTCCGCGCCGCCGCCGCGGTCCCCCCGCCGTGCAGCAGGATCGGCTCGGCGATCTGGTCGCCGATGCGGTGCACGGCGTTGAGGGAGTGCATCGCCCCCTGGAAGACGATGGAGGCGCCCGCCCAGCGCACCGCCCGCACCCGCCCCCACCGCATGGTCAGCACGTCCTCGCCGTCCAGCAGCACCGAACCCCCGATCCGGGTCCCGGCCGGCAGCAGCCTGAGCAGCGCCAGTGCCAGCGTCGACTTGCCGCACCCGGACTCGCCGGCGATGCCGACCTTCTGTCCGGCGGCCAGGGTCAGGTCGACGCCTCGCACGGCGGCGGCTCCGCTGGGGTAGGTGACCTCCAGGTTGCGGATCTCGAGCAGTGTCACTGGGTTGCCTCCTTGCCGTACCCGGACTCGCCCGCGATGCCGACCTTCTGCCCCGCGGCGGCCCCGCCGGGGTAGGTGACCTCCAGGTTCCGGACCTCCAGCAGTGTCAACGGGCCACCCCCAGCCTGGGGTTGAGAACGGACTCCACCGCACGCCCGCACAGCGTGAACGCCAGCGCGATCACGGCGATCGCGATGCCCGGCGGCACCAGGTACCACCAGTCGCCGGAACTGACCGCGCCCGCCTCACGGGCCTCCTGGAGCATGCCGCCCCAGGACACGACCGTCGGATCGCCCAGGCCCAGGAAGGCGAGCGTGGCCTCGGCGAGGATGGAGGTGGAGATCATCAGGGTCGTCTGCGCCAGGATCAGCGGCATCACGTTGGGCAGGACGTGGCGGGACATGATGTGCCAGTGCCCGCCGCCGAGCGCCTTCGCGCGTTCGATGTACGGCCGTGATTCGACGGCCAGTGTCTGTGCGCGCACCAGCCTCGCCGTCGTCGGCCAGATCGTCACGCCGATCGCCAGGATGATCGTGCCGAGCGAACGGGACATCACGGTGGCGAGCGCGATCGCCAGGACCAGCGTCGGCATCACCAGGAACCAGTCCGTGATCCGCATCACCACGGTGCCGTACGGTCCGCGGAAGTGCCCTGCCGTGATGCCGACCAGCCCGCCGATCAGCACGGACAGCACCGCCGCCAGCAGCCCCACGAGCAGCGAGACCCGCGAGCCCCACACCAGCAGGCCCAGCAGATCGCGCCCGAACCGGTCGGTGCCCAGCGGGAATTCGGTGCTCGGGCTCTCCATCGGGCGGCCCGGCGCGTCCGTCACGCTCGCGACGTCGGAGCCGACCGTCAGCGGCGCGGTCAGCGCGACCAGCACGAAGAGGGCGAGGGCCGCCAGGCCCAGCACGCCCGCGCGGTGCGTCCGGTACTGCTTCCAGAAGCGGGCGGCGGAGTCCCGCCGCCGCTGCCAGGCGAGCGTGCCCACCGGGGTCGTCATCGGGCCACCCTCGGGTCGAGCAGCGGATAGATCAGATCGGCCAGCGTGTTCATCACGATCACCACCGCCGCGAAGACGAAGAACAGACCCTGGACCAGGGGGAGATCGGGCACGCTCAGCGCCTGGTAGAAGAGCCCGCCCAGGCCCGGCCAGGAGAACACCGTCTCCACGAGGATCACGCCCGCGACCGTCCGGCCCAGGTTCACGAAGATCAGCGTCACGGTCGGCAGCATGGCGTTGGGTACGGCATGCCGCCGCCGGACCAGATCGTCCCTGAGGCCCTTGGCGCGGGCGGTGGTCAGATAGTCGCTGCCCATCTCGTCCAGCAGCGCCGAGCGGGTGACGAGCAGCGTCTGGCCGTACTCGACCGCGACCAGGGTGATCACCGGCAGCACGAGATGGTGGGCGACATCGACGACGTACGCGAAGCCCTCCTCACCCCCCGACTCCATGCCTCCGGTCGGGAACAGCCCCGGGATCGGGCCGATGCCCACCGCGAACACGATGATGAGCAGCAGCCCGAGCCAGAAGGAGGGGATGGAGTACAACGTCAGCGCCAGGCCGGTGTTGAGGCGGTCGCCGAGCCGGCCGTTCCGCCACGCCGAGCGCGTACCGAGGAAGATGCCGAGTGCCGTGTAGAGGACGAATGCCGTCCCGGTGAGGATCAGCGTGTTCGGCAGCGCCTCGGTGATCTTGTCGATGACGGGGGCGCGGAACTGGTACGACGTGCCCAGATCCCCGGTGAGAGCCTTGCCGCAGTAGTCGACGAACTGCTCCCACATCGGCAGATCGAGGCCGAACTCCCGGCGGTACGCCGCCAGCTGCTCGTTCGACACCTGACGACCGCCGGTCATGTACTTCACCGGGTCGCCGGGGATCAGCCGGAACAGGAAGAAACTGGTGACGAGGACGGCGAACAAGGAGACGACGGCGCCGCCCACCTTGCCCGCCCCGTAGCGCACATACCCGGTGCCCGGACGCTCGGTCTTCGGCGCCGTTGCCGCTGCTGTCTCAGCCGCCATGAACGCTACTCACGGTCCTCGGCGGTCGCCCGCCGCCGCAGCCCGAAGAAGACGCCCGCACCCACGAGGAGGACCACGCCGGCCACGATGCCCACGACCACGCCCGTCGACGCCGAGGAATCATCGGAACCGGAGCCGGAAGCGGCCGGTACCGCCGACCACCAGCTCCAGTAGCCGTCCTGGCCGAAGATGTTGCCCGCCTCCTCCGGCATGGTGGTGATCGACTGGATCTGGTCGGTGCGGTAGGCCTCGACCGCGTTCGGGTATGCCATGACGTTCATGTACCCGAGGTCGTACAGCCGCGACTCCATCTTCTTCACTATGTCGGCCCGTTTGGCCGCGTCGTACTCGGCGAGCTGCTGCGCGTAGAGCTTGTCGTACGTCTTGTCGCAGATGAAGTTGTCGGTCGCGCCCACGTCGTCGGGGGTGGCCGGCAGGGCGCCGCAGGTGTGGATCGACAGCACGAAGTCGGGGTCGGGGTTGACGGACCAGCCGTCGAAGGCGAGGTCGTAGTCGCCCGCTAGCCAGGGGTCGCTCACGTTGTCCAGGCAGTCGAGCGTGACGCCGATGCCGAGGTCGGCCCACCACTCCTTGAGGTACTGGCCGACGGCCTTGTCCTCCGGGTCGGTGGCGTGACACAGGATGCGGTAGTCGATCGGCTTGCCGTCCTTGCCGACCCGCTTGCCGTCGCCGTTCTTCTTGTAGCCCGCCTGGTCCAGGAGCCGGCCCGCCTTCGCGGGGTCGTAGGCGATCTCCTGATTCGCCGACGGCTTCCAGTAGTACGTCGAGAAGCGCGGCGGGATGTAGCCCTCGCCCTCGACGGCGTGACCCTGGAAGACCCTGTCGACAAGGGTCGTACGGTCGACCGCCATGAACAGCGCCTGCCGTACCCGCTGGTCCAGCAGCGAGGCGTCGCCGTTGCCGAACTTGTCGCCGTTCGCGGCCTGTGCGCCCGGGTTGGTGGCGAGGGCGTAGAAGCGGCGGCCGGGCGCGTCGTTGACCTTGATGTCCTGCTGGCTCTGGAGTGCGGACGCCTGCGCGGGTGTCAGATCGCCGACGAAGGACACCTCGCCCTTCTGGAGGGCCGCTACGGCCGCGTCACCGTCCTTGTAGTACTTGAAGAGCAGTTCGTCGAACTTCGGAGCCCCGCGCCAGAAGCTCTTGTTGGGCTCAAGGCGCACATAGCTGTCGGCCTTGTATCCGGTGAGGACGAACGGGCCGTTGCCGACAATGGGGAATTCCTTGTCGTTGTTGAACTTGGAGAAGTCCTTGACCTTCTCCCAGATGTGCTTGGGCACGATCGGCACATCGAGGGCGGCCATCGTGGCCTGCGGCTTGTTCAGCTCTATGACGAGCTCGGTGGGGCTCGGAGCCGTCACCTTCTTGAAATTGGAGACGAAGCTGCCGTTCGCGGTGGCGGCGTTCTCGTCGGTCATCATCTTGTTGAACGTCCAGGAAGCGTCCTCGGCGGTGACCGGCTTGCCGTCGGACCACTTGGTGCCGGAGCGGATCGTGTACGTCCAGGTCAGCTTGTCGGCGGACGGCGTCCACTTGGTGGCCAGACCCGGGACCGCGTGGGCGTCCTTGGGGTCGTAGTTGGTGAGGTACTCGTACATCAGCCGGTGGATGCTGGTGCTGACCAGACGGCTCGCCAGGAACGGGCTCAGCGAGTCCACGCTCTGCGAGACGGCGACGGTGAGGACCTTCTTGTCGTCCGCGGCCGTGGCGGGCTGGGGTACGAGGACCGCCGACATCGTGAGGAGTGCGGCGACCATCAGGGGAATGCGGGTCCGGAGTCTGATGTGTCTCTTCAGCAGCATGGAACCTGACCTCGCGTCATCGCTCGCACTGGGGACGGTTTTCCGGTGGTCTATCAGCGCTGCTCCGGACCCGTCAATGGCGCCTGCACCCCTGGTGGCCTGCGGAAATAACAAGTTGATACGACTGACACCCCCAGAGGTCCAGACCGGTGAAGGGTCCCTGGTGAGGGGCTGACGGCCTGTTTGTGCCCTGTGTGCACCCGGACGGGTGGAGCTGACGTGCGAGTGATCCATTCCAGGTCGATATTGGCCGATAACGGACGGACCTTCACTCGGACCCCCACCAGGAGGCACTCCATGCGCAGAGCCACGCACGCCAAATGGGCCGCAGGCGCGGCGGCGGTTGCGCTCGCGGCGTCGGCCTGCGGGGGCGGGGACGGCGACAGCGGCGGCAGTGACGGCGGCGCGGTGCTCAGCTCCTCCTGGGGTGACCCGCAGAACCCGCTGGAGCCGGCCAACACCAACGAGGTGCAGGGCGGCAAGGTCCTCGACATGATCTTCCGCGGGCTGAAGCGGTACGACCCGAAGACCGGCGAGGCCAATGACATGCTCGCCGAGAAGATCGAGACGACCGACTCCCAGAACTTCACCATCACCGTCAAGGACGGCTGGACCTTCAGCAACGGCGAGAAGGTCACCGCGAAGTCCTTCGTCGACGCCTGGAACTACGGCGCGAGCCTGAAGAACAACCAGCGGAACGCGTACTTCTTCGGCTACATCGAGGGCTACGACAAGACCCACCCGGAGGACGGCAGCAAGCAGTCCGCCGACACCCTCTCCGGGCTGAAGGTCACGGGCGACAGGACCTTCACCGTCAAGCTCAGCCAGAAGTTCTCGACCTTCCCGGACACCCTCGGCTATCCCGCCTACGCCCCGCTTCCGCAGGCGTTCTTCGACGACCACGACGCCTGGCTGAGCAAGCCGGTCGGCAACGGCCCGTACAGCATCGACTCGTACACCAAGGGTTCGCAGATGTCGCTGCGGGCCTGGGACGCCTACCCCGGCGCGGACAAGGCGCAGAACGGCGGCGTCGACCTCAAGGTCTACACCGACAACAACACCGCCTACACCGACCTGATGGCCGGCAACCTCGACCTCGTCGACGACGTGCCCGCCTCCCAGCTCAAGAACGTCAAGACCGACCTCGGCGACCGCTACCTCAACACGCCCGCCGGCATCATCCAGACCCTCGCCTTCCCGTTCTACGACAAGAACTGGAACAAGGCCGGGAGCGAGAAGGTCCGCACGGGACTGTCCCGGGCCATCGACCGCGACCAGATCACCGACACCATCTTCCAGAAGACCCGCACCCCCGCCACCGACTGGACCTCCCCGGTCCTCGGCGAGGACGGCGGCTTCAAGGAAGGCCTGTGCGGTGACGCCTGCGAGTACGACGCCGCCGAGGCGAAGAAGCTCATCGAGGAGGGCGGCGGGCTCCCCGGCGGCCAGGTCAAGATCACGTACAACGCGGACACCGGCTCGCACAAGCAGTGGGTCGACGCCGTCTGCAACTCCATCAACAACGCGCTCGACAACGACCGGGCCTGTGTCGGCAACCCGGTCGGCACCTTCGCCGACTTCCGCAGCCAGATCACCGACCAGAAGATGAGCGGTCCGTTCCGGGCGGGCTGGCAGATGGACTATCCGCTCATCCAGAACTTCCTCCAGCCGCTCTACTACACCAACGCCTCCTCCAACGACGGCAAGTGGTCCGACAAGGACTTCGACAAGCTCGTCGACCAGGCCAACGCCGAGACCGACACCGCCAAGGCCGTCGGTCTCTTCCAGGACGCCGAGGAGGTCGTCCGGGACAACATGGCGGCCATCCCGCTCTGGTACCAGAACGGCAGCGCCGGCTACTCGGAGCGGCTGTCGGACGTGAAGCTCAATCCGTTCAGCGTCCCCGTCTACAACGAGATCAAGGTCAGCTGAACCGCCGTGGGACGGTACGTCGTCCGGCGACTGCTCCAGATGATCCCGGTCTTCATCGGAGCCACGCTGCTGATCTTCCTGATGGTGAACGTGATGGGCGACCCCATCGCGGGCCTGTGCGGCGACCGGCAGTGCGATCCGGCGACGGCCGCCCAGCTGAAGAAGGAGTTCGGCCTCGATAAGCCGGTCGTGCAGCAGTACCTGACCTATATGGGCAACGTCTTCACCGGCGACTTCGGCACCGCGTTCAACGGCCAGCCGGTCACCGAGCTGATGGCGAGCGCGTTCCCGGTCACCATCCGGCTGACGATCGTCGCCATCGTCTTCGAGATCGTCATCGGCATCACCCTGGGCGTGGTGACAGGCCTGCGCCGCGGCCGCCCGGTCGACACGTCCGTCCTGCTGGTCACCCTCGTCGTCATCTCCGTCCCCACCTTCGTCACCGGTCTGCTGCTCCAACTGCTCCTCGGCGTCGAGTGGGGCTGGATCAAACCGTCCGTCTCCACGGAGGCCACCTTCGGCGAACTGATCGTCCCCGGCCTGGTCCTCGCCTCGGTCTCCCTCGCGTACGTCACGCGCCTCACCCGCACCTCCATCGCCGAGAACAAGCGGTCCGACTACGTCCGTACAGCGGTCGCCAAGGGCCTGCCCCGACGCCGGGTCATCACCCGGCACCTGCTGCGCAACTCGCTCATCCCCGTCGTCACCTTCATCGGCACCGACATCGGCGCCCTGATGGGCGGCGCGATCGTCACCGAGCGGATCTTCAACATCCACGGCGTCGGCTACCAGCTCTACCAGGGCATCCTCCGCCAGAACACCCAGACCGTCGTCGGCTTCGTGACGGTCCTCGTCCTCGTCTTCCTGGTGGCCAACCTGCTCGTGGACCTCCTGTACGCCGTACTCGACCCGAGGATCCGCTATGCCTGAACCGAAGGAGCCCGAGGGCGCCATCGCCGGCACCGGCGCGGGAGGCGCGATGGACCTCGCGGCAAGCGAAGCGGAGACCCTGGAGCGAACCCCCGGCGGCCCGGAGGGCACCGGCCCCCAAGGGCTGGATTCATCAGCCGCCTCCGGCGGACGGGCCCGCAGCCTCTGGTCCGACGCCTGGCGCGACCTGCGCCGCAATCCCGTCTTCATCATCTCCGGGCTGGTGATCCTCTTCCTGGTCGTCATCTCGATCTGGCCGTCCCTGATCGCCTCCGGCAGTCCGCTCAAGTGCGACCTCGCCAAGGCCCAGGAGGGCTCCCGGCCCGGTGCGCCCTTCGGCTACGACGGCCAGGGCTGCAACGTCTACACCCGCGTCGTCTACGGCGCCCGTACGTCCGTCTCGGTCGGCGTCTGCGCCACGCTCGGGGTCGCGCTCCTCGGCTCGGTCCTCGGCGGGCTGGCCGGGTTCTTCGGCGGGCTCTCGGACTCGTTCCTGTCCCGGATCACCGATGTCTTCTTCGCGATCCCGGTCGTGCTCGGCGGTCTCGTACTGCTGTCGGTGGTCACCAGCAGCACCATCTGGCCGGTCATCGGATTCATGGTGCTGCTCGGCTGGCCGCAGATCTCCCGGATCGCCCGCGGCTCCGTCATCACCGCCAAACAGAACGACTACGTCCAGGCCGCCCGCGCCCTCGGCGCCTCCAACTCCCGCCTGATGCTGCGGCACATCGCGCCCAACGCGATCGCACCGGTGATCGTCGTGGCGACCATCGCACTCGGCACCTACATCGCGCTGGAGGCGACCCTGTCGTACCTGGGCGTGGGCCTCAAACCCCCGACGGTCAGCTGGGGCATCGACATCTCCGCCGCGTCCCCGTACATCCGCAACGCCCCGCACGCCCTGCTCTGGCCCTCCGGAGCGCTCGCCCTCACGGTCCTCGCCTTCATCATGCTCGGCGACGCGGTACGCGACGCCCTCGACCCGAAGCTGAGGTGACGCCGCATGTTGCTCGAAGTGCGGGATCTGCACGTGGAGTTCAGGACTCGGGACGGGATCGCCAAGGCGGTCAATGGGGTCAGCTACGAGGTCGATGCTGGTGAGACGCTCGCCGTGCTCGGCGAGTCCGGGTCCGGGAAGTCCGTCACCGCGCAGACGATCATGGGCATCCTCGACATGCCGCCGGGCCGGGTCACCGGCGGTGAAGTCCTCTTCCAGGGCAAGGACCTGCTGAAGCTGAAGGAAGAGGAGCGGCGGAAGGTCCGCGGCGCCGAGATGGCGATGATCTTCCAGGACGCGCTGTCCTCGCTGAACCCCGTGCTCTCCGTGGGCGACCAGCTCGGCGAGATGTTCGTGGTGCACCGGGGCATGTCGAGGAAGGACGCCCGGGCCAAGGCGATCGAGCTGATGGACCGGGTCCGTATCCCGGGCGCCGGCCAGCGCGTACGCGACTACCCCCACCAGTTCTCCGGCGGTATGCGTCAGCGCATCATGATCGCGATGGCGCTGGCCCTGGAGCCCGCCCTGATCATCGCCGACGAACCGACCACCGCCCTCGACGTCACCGTCCAGGCCCAGGTCATGGATCTGCTGGCCGAGTTGCAGCGCGAGTACAACATGGGGCTGATCCTGATCACCCACGACCTGGGGGTGGTCGCGGACGTGGCGGACCGGATCGCCGTGATGTACGCGGGCCGGATCGTCGAGTCGGCGCCGGTCCACGACATCTACAAGGCGCCGGCCCACCCGTACACCCGCGGCCTGCTGGACTCCATCCCGCGCCTGGACCAGAAGGGCCAGGAGCTCTACGCCATCAAGGGCCTGCCCCCGAACCTCATGAACATCCCGCCCGGCTGCGCCTTCAACCCGCGCTGCCCCATGGCCCAGGACGTGTGCCGTACGGACGAGCCCCCGCTGTTCGAGGTGTCCGAAGAGCGGGGCAGCGCCTGCCACTTCTGGAGGGAGTGCCTGCATGGCTGAGCCGATCCTGGAGGTGCGCGGACTCGTCAAGCACTACCCGCTCACCCAGGGCATCCTCTTCAAGAAGCAGGTCGGCGCCGTCAAGGCCGTCGACGGCGTGGACTTCGAACTCGCCCGCGGCGAAACCCTCGGCATCGTCGGCGAGTCCGGCTGCGGCAAGTCGACGGTCGCCAAGATGCTGGTCAACCTGGAGAAACCGACGTCCGGGTCGATCAGATACAAGGGCGAGGACATCACCAAGCTGTCGGGCAAGGCGCTCAAGGCCGTCCGCCGCAACATCCAGATGGTGTTCCAGGACCCGTACACCTCCCTCAACCCGCGTATGACGGTCGGCGACATCATCGGTGAGCCGTACGACATCCACCCCGAGGTGGCCCCGAAGGGCGATCGGCGCCGGCGCGTCCAGGACCTGCTGGACGTCGTCGGCCTCAACCCCGAGTACATCAACCGCTACCCGCACCAGTTCTCCGGCGGCCAGCGCCAGCGCATCGGCATCGCACGGGGGTTGGCCCTGCGCCCCGAGGTGATCGTCGCCGACGAGCCGGTATCGGCCCTGGACGTCTCGGTCCAGGCACAGGTGATCAACCTGATGGACGGACTCCAGGACGAGTTCGAGCTGTCGTACATCTTCATCGCGCACGACCTGTCCATCGTCCGGCACATCTCGGACCGGGTCGGGGTGATGTACCTCGGGCGGATCGTGGAGACCGGACGGGACACCGAGATCTACGACCATCCGACGCATCCCTATACCCAGGCGCTGCTGTCCGCCGTGCCCGTCCCGGACCCCGAGGCGCGTGAGCACCGGGAGCGGATCATCCTCGCGGGAGATGTCCCGTCCCCGACGAACATCCCCTCCGGCTGCCGCTTCCGCACCCGCTGCTGGAAGGCGCAGGAGCGCTGCGAACTGGAGGTGCCGGCGCTCGCGGTGCCCGCGGAGTTCCGGCTCACAAGCGGGCCCGCCGCCCACGACTCGGCCTGCCACTTCGCGGAGGAAAAACAGGTCGTACCGGCCGAGAACACGGAGTAACACAGAGGCAACTCCGCCGACCCGTTTCCGATATACGGACGAGTCAATCTCTACAACGTACGGCCGTGCGGGTGCCGTAAACGGGCCGGGGCGCGCCATGTCGCCCCGGCCCGTTGCCGTCTAGGCCAGCCCCAGTGAGCGTTTGAGGAAGTCCACCTGAAGCAGCAGCAGGTTCTCGGCGACCTGCTCCTGCGGCGTCATGTGCGTCACCCCCGACAGCGGCAGCACCTCGTGCGGGCGGCCGGCCGACAGCAGGGCCGAGGACAGGCGCAGGGCGTGCGCGAAGACGACGTTGTCGTCGGCCAGGCCGTGCACGATCAGCAGCGGGCGGTGCGGCTCGGCGGGCGCGGACAGACCGTCGTCGGTGACCAGGGAGCTCTTGGCGTACGACTCCGGCTGCGCGGCCGGGTCGCCCAGGTACCGCTCCGTGTAGTGCGTGTCGTACAGCCGCCAGTCCGTGACCGGGGCGCCCGCGATACCCGCGTGGAAGACGTCCGGACGGCGCAGCACCGCCAGCCCGGCGAGCCAGCCGCCGTACGACCAGCCGCGGATGGCCACCCGGGTCAGGTCCAGGGGGTGGCTCTTCGCGAGATCCTGCAACGCCTCGATCTGGTCGTCGAGGGAGACCGTGAAGTCGTGGTGGACCGCCTTCTCCCAGGCGGGGGAGCGCCCGGGGGTGCCGCGGCCGTCGGCGACGACCACCGCGAAGCCTTGGTCCGCGAACCACTGCGAGGTGAGGTACGCGTTGTGCGCGGCGACCACCCGCGGCCCGTGCGGACCGCCGTACGGATCCAGCAATACCGGAAGGGGGGCGTCCCCTTGGTAGTCATGAGGCAACAACACGGCGCATGGGATACGCCGTGCGCCCCCTTCGGTGAGGGTCACGTGCGGGGACATTCCGGGATCTTCGGCATACGACGGGACGGTCGCCGCCTTCTTGCCGTCCCGCAGCACCTGTACGTGTGCCCCCGGTTTGTCCGGCACCGCCGACACCAGCACGGTCACACCCCCGGCCCGCACCGCCGCGTGCACGCCGGGCTCCTGCGAGACGCGCTCCATGCCGAGCTCGTTCACCCGGTAGACGTGCACCTCGCCGGTCTCCGGGGCGGCCGCGTCCTCGCCCGCCGACGCCGAGACCAGCACGTCGTCGTCCGAGACGTCCAGCACCGCGCGGAGGTGCAACTGTGCTCCGGTCAGCGGGCGTTCACCGACCGCGAGGACGCGGGCGCCGCCCTCGTCGACGATCCGCACCAGCCGTCCGGAGGGCGTCCAGCAGGGCACCCCAGGGAAAAGTTCAAGCCATGTTGGATCTTCGTCCGCGTGCACCATGCGGGTCGTACCGGTGTCCGGGTCCACGGCCAGGAAGAGCTGGCTGCGCTGGTCCCGGGCCTGTACGAGCAACAGCGGTGCACCCGCCGCTGACCAGTGCACATGCGCCAGATACGGGTAGCGCGCCCGGTCCCAGACGACCTCCGTACGGGTCCCGTCGAGCCCGATCACGAAGAGCCGGACCTCCGCGTTGGCGCCGCCCGCCGCCGGGTACGCGACGTGGTTCGGGTCACGTTCCGGATGGGCCGGGTCGGAGATCCACCACCGCTGCACCGGCGTGTCGTCCGCCCGCGCGACCAGCAGCCGGTCCGCGTCCGGCGCCCACCAGAAGCCGCGGGAGCGGCCCATCTCCTCGGCCGCGACGAACTCGGCCAGTCCGTACGTCACTTGCTCCGACTCCGGCTCCGCGAGCGCCCGGTCGTCCGCGCCCTCGGCGCCCACGACCCGCAGGGCGCCCTGGACGACGTAGGCGACATGCCGTCCGTCGGGGGAGGGGCGCGGGTCGATCACCGGTCCGGGGGCGGGGAGCTCGCGTGCCGTGCCGGCCCGCAGTTCCGCCGTGAAAAGCCGCCCTGACAACGCGAAAGAGGCCAACTCGACGGCCGTGTCGGTGGCGTATCCGACGATGCCGCCGCCGGACTCACGGCTGCGCTCGCGGCGCGCCCGCTCCTCGGGCGACAGGTTCTCCGACGTACCGCCCAGCAGGGCGCGCGGGTCGGCCGCCACGCGCTCCCCGGCGTCCGGCAGATCGAGCACCCAGAGCGAATTCACCCGGTCTGTACCAGAACCCGAGCGCAGGAACACGACACGGGAACCGTCGGGCGCCACGGCGAACGACCGCGGTGCCCCGAGCGTGAATCGCTGGGTGCGGGCGTGCCGTCGGGGGAAGGAGTCGGGCTCTGTCGTCATGCCCCGACCATATTGGCCATGCGCCCCCTTGTGCGGTCGTGCGCCGACGAATGCGCACGCACCGATAGTTATGATCACTAGCGCTGCGTGGGTATGAACCTGCTGGCTGTCGTATGGATTTACAAGGTGCCCTGCTCTGACTGGAGGTGAGCCGCCGTGGCACTCTCGATCTCGGCGGTTGTGCTGCTGGCGATCATCGTCTTCCTGCTGGTCAAGAAGTCAGGCCTGAAAGCGGGACACGCGGTCGTCTGCATGTTGCTGGGCTTCTACCTCGCCTCTTCGACCGTCGCTCCCACCATCAGTGAGCTGACGACGAACCTCGCCGGGATGATCAGCAGCATCAAGTTCTGATCCTCACCTTTAGGGTGGGTGCCATGACGGACCTGCCCTCTCGGCGTCTGCTGCTGGTGCACGCGCACCCGGACGACGAGTCGATCAACAACGGCGCCACCATGGCCAAGTACGCCGCCGAGGGCGCCCGGGTGACCCTGGTCACCTGCACCCTCGGCGAACGCGGCGAGGTCATCCCGCCCGAGCTCCGGCACCTGACCGGCACCGCCCTCGGCGAGTACCGGCTGCGTGAGCTCACCGCCGCCATGTCCGAGCTCGGCGTCGAGGACTTCCGTCTCCTCGGCGGCCCGGGCCGCTACCGCGACTCCGGGATGATGGGCCTGGCCGACAACGACGACCCGGACTGCTTCTGGCAGGCCGACGTCGACGAGGCCGCCGCCCGGCTCGTCGAGGTGATCCGCGAGGTACGCCCCCAGGTCCTCGTCACCTACGACGACAACGGCGGCTACGGCCACCCCGACCACATCCAGGCCCACCGCGTCGCCATGCGGGCCGCCGCGCAGACGGGCCTCGGGATCCAGAAGGTCTACTGGAACCGCGTACCGCGTCCCGCCGCCGAGGCCGCCTTCGCCCGGCTCCAGGACGACCTGCCCGGCCTTCCCTTCGGCAAGTCGGCCGCCGTCGACGACGTACCGGGTGTGGTGGACGAGGCACAGATCACCACCTTGATCGACGGCACCGCGTACGCCGCCGCCAAGGCCGCCGCGATGCGCGCCCACGCCACCCAGATCGACGTGGCCGAGCCCTACTTCGCGCTCTCCAACGACCTCGCGCAGCCCATCTTCACCACCGAGTGCTACGAACTCGTCCAGGGGGAACCCGGCGGCCCGGGGGAGACCGACCTGTTCGCCGGAATCGAGGAGGCGTCATGAGTTCGGCCGATCGGGCCTCGATGCTCGCCCAGCCCCTGCACCGCCCGTCCGTCGGGCGGGCCGTCGCCTACCTGGGCCTCTTCGTGCTCGGCGCGGTCGTCGGCGTGGCCGGGGCGCTGGTGCAGTCCGCGTGGACCCCGGGCGGGCTGCTGCTCGCCCTCGTCGGTGAGGCCGGGGTCCTGCTCGGCGGGGCACTCGCCGCACGCGGCCGGGCCGGGGCCGTCGCTCCGGCCGGCGGCTGGATGCTCGCCGTCATCCTGCTCACGGCAAGCCGACCCGAGGGCGACTTCGTGTTCGCCGCGGGAGGCGGCTCCTATCTCTTCCTGCTCGGCGGTATGGCTATTGCTGTGATCTGCGCCACCCTTGGCCCAGGGCGGCAACCAGGGGGCGATGCCGTCCGACTTGGCAAATGACGTAACACTTCGCCGTTTCGTGCTCGTGTTGGTCCGGTGTGGGTTTCCCAGGCGGTCGTGGGATACGGGCGGGAAGTGGCCAGTATGGTGGTGCCGCCGCCGAGCCGTCCGAACAGTGTTGAGGTCGAAACGGGCGGCGGAGCCAACCGGGAGAACCTGCCTTGAGTCGTGAAACTGACAGTCCGTCCTCCGGGCCCAACGGGCGCGGCGGAGCCGCCTACCCCTCGGGCACGCCGCCGTACGGGACCCCCGCGGTCCCCGGCGACGGTCCGGACACGGGCCGTGCGGCCGCGCAGCCGGAGGAACGCAAGACCGAGACCACGCTGACGACCCGCGTCCGGATCAACATCCCCGGATCACGGCCCATTCCGCCGGTCGTCGTCCGGACCCCCGTCGCGGACGCCGACACCGCGGACGACAGAGACGCCCCTTCCTCGGCGCCCGGTTCCGCGACGGCGACGGGCATGGGCACCGTCGCGTCTCCTGCCGAGCCGGCCGCCCCCCAGGGCGCCGCCGAGGAGAAGACGAGCGACTGGTTCGCGCCGCGCCCGTCCGCGAAGGGCAAGGGCGGTGGCCCCACCAACGGGGGTGCGCCGTCCGGTGGTTCGGGTGCGGCCGCTCCCGGTGGCGCGCGTCCAAGCGCTCCCGGCGCCGGTCGTCCCGGTGGTGTGGTCGGTTCCATGGGCGCGCCGGGCGGGTCCCGGCCCGGCGGTACGAACGGTTCCGGGCTGCCCGGTGCCACCGGTGGGCCCGTGGCTCCCGGTCACGGCGGCGGCACCGGTTCCTTCGACGTGACCGAGGCGCTGGCGGCCGGAAACGGGGCGCGCCCCGGGCCGGGCGGCGCCGAACCGACGCGTGACGACCTGCCGTACTTCTCGGACAACGACCGCGGTACCCAGGGCGGTTCGGGCGGACCGGGCGGCTACGGCGGGCAGAACGGCCAGGGCGGCCTCTCGGGCCCCGGCGGGCCGAGCGGCTTCAGCGGGCCGGGCGGTCGCGGTGGCTCCGGCGGACCGCAGGGCCCCGCGGGCCCGACCGGCGGTCCCGTCACCGGTGACGGTCCGATGGTGCCGCCGATCGGTGTAGGGCCCGGCGGCCGTGGGCCCGATGGGTTCGGCGGTGCGCCGAGCGGCTTCACGCAGGACTTCGGCGCTCCGGGTGGACCCGGCGGCCCGGGCAACGCGGGCAGTGCGCCCGGTGGTTACGGCGGCCCGGGCGGCGCGCCGCGCGGTCCCGGTGGCCCCGGTACGCCCCCCGGCGGCGTCCCCCACGTCGGCCTCGACGGTCCGGGCTCGCCGCGCGGAGCGCTCGGCCCCGGCGGTGGCATGAGCGACGACACCGCGATCCTCACCCCGCAGAAGCCGGCCCCCGAGCCGGGCTACCCGGCCCCGGACAACGTCTCCGGACACACCGTCACCAGCGGCATCCCCGTGGTGCCGTCCGGCGCCGCGAACTCCCCGTTCGCGCCCGGCGCGCACCCCGACGGACCGCTGCCGCACACGCCCCCGAAGCTGCCCGAGCCGGCCTCGCAGGACGCGCCCGCGGCGGCGCCCCGGAAGAAGAAGGGGCGCAACAAGCTGGCCCTGATCGGTGGCGGCGTGTTCGTCGTCGCCGGTGTCGCCTACGGCGCCGGCCTGCTGATGAACCACTCGGACGTACCCAAGGGCACCACCGTGCTCGGCGTCGACATCGGCGGCGGCACCCGCGACGACGCCGTCAAGAAGCTCGACGACGCCTTCGGAGACCGTACGAACCAGGCGCTGAAGCTGAGCGTCGACGGCAGCACGGTGTCGCTCAAGCCGGACCAGGCGGGCCTCCAGTTCGACGAGCAGGCCACCGTCCGTGCGGCCGCGGGCAGCGACTACAACCCGGTGTCGGTCATCGGCTCGCTCTTCGGCAACCACCGTGTCGTCGACCCGGTCATGCCGGTCGACGAGGAGAAGCTGAAGGCCTCCCTGGAGGACGCCGCGGGCGGCGCCGGCTCGGTCACCGAGGGCACGATCAAGTTCCAGAACGGCAAGGCCGTCGCCGTGTACGGCAAGGCGGGCAAGGGCATCAGCGTGGCCCAGTCGACCGAGGCGGTCCAGGACGCGTACCGCACCCAGGTGGAGTCCGGCACGTCCACGCCGGTCAAGCTTCCGACCACCGCCCAGCAGCCGACGGTCTCGAACGCCGAGGTCGACCGGGTGATGAAGGAGTTCGCGGAGCCCGCGATGTCCGACCTCGTCACCATTCAGACCGACGCGGCGCACAGCATCCAGTTCGGCCCCGTGTCCCTGCCGAAGATCCTCGGCTTCAAGGCCGTCGACGGCAAGCTCGTGGAGACGTACGACCTCAAGGCGCTCCAGGAGGCGTACGGCACCACCTTCGCCGGCGTGCAGATCCAGGCCGCCACCGGCAAGCGTGATGTCCTGCCGCAGGACGTCGTCTCCGCGCTGCGCACGGCGTTGCGCGGCAAGACGACGGCAGAGCGCACCGGGGTCATCGACACCAACCCGAGCTGACCCGCGCGGAGTGCCGCATGACATCTGTCATGCGGCACTCCGGACGTCCGGCACTGCCCGCGGCGAGTACCCCGAAGCCACCATGGCCGTATGACAACGACAGCCTCGGTGGTCGCGTTCGACCAGGTGAGCAAGGCATACGGCACCATCCGGGCCGTGGACGGCCTGACCCTGACCCTGCGCCCGGGAGAGACCGTCGCGCTGCTGGGTCCCAACGGCGCCGGCAAGTCGACCACCCTCGACCTGCTTCTCGGACTGAAGCGGCCGGACAGCGGCACGGTCCGTGTCTTCGGCACAAGTCCCCGCGAGGCCATCGTCGCCGGGCGGGTGGGCGCGATGCTTCAGAGCGGCGGGCTGATGGACGAGGTCACGGTCGCGGAACTCGTACGGCTCGCCTGCGACCTGCACCCGAGGCCGTACCCCGCGAAGGACGTCCTCGCCCGCGCCGGGATCTCGCAGATCGCCGACCGCAAGGTCGACAAACTCTCCGGCGGCCAGGCCCAGCGCGTCCGCTTCGCCCTCGCGACCGCCGGCGACAGTGACCTGATCGTCCTGGACGAGCCGACCACCGGCATGGACGTCACCACCCGCCAGGCCTTCTGGGCCACCATGCGCGAGCAGGCCGACCAGGGGCGGACCGTCCTGTTCGCCACGCACTACCTGGAGGAGGCCGACGCCATCGCCGACCGGGTGCTGGTGCTGCACCGCGGCCGACTGCTGGCCGACGGCACGGCGGCCGAGATCAAGGCGAAGGCGGGGGTGCGGAGGATCTCCTTCGACCTACGGGACTCCATCGACGAGACCGTGCTGCGGGCGCTGCCCTTCCTGACGTATCTCGACATGTCCGGCCACACCGTCCGCATCCAGTCCTCCGACGCCGACGCCACCGTCCACGCCCTCTACGGCCTCGGCCTCCACCCCCGCAACCTGGAGGTCGCCGGGCTCGGCCTGGAGCAGGCGTTCGTAGCCATCACCGAGGCCGAGGAGGCCCGTACCGCATGCTGAACACCTCTGCCGCGCGGGGCCTCATCGGGCTTGAGCTGACCCGCGCCCTGCGCAACCGCAAGTTCCTGTTCTTCTCCGTGCTGTACCCGTCGATCCTGTTCCTGCTCATCGCCGGCAGCGCCGACAGCGCCACGAAGGTCGACGGGACGGGCCTGACGCTCCCGACGTACATGATGGTCTCCATGGCCTCCTTCGGCGCCCTCACCGCCGTCCTCATGGGCAACAGCGAACGCATCGCCAAGGAGCGGGAGAACGGCTGGGTACGGCAGCTGCGGCTGACCGCGTTGCCGGGCCGCGGCTACGTCCTCGCGAAGACGGCGAGCGCGGCCGTGGTCAGCCTGCCGTCGATCGTGGTCGTCTTCGCCGTCGCCGCGGTCGTGAAGGACGTACGTCTGGACGCCTGGCAGTGGCTCGCCCTGACCGGCGCGATCTGGGCCGGCAGCCTCGTCTTCGCCGCGCTCGGCGTGGCCATCGGCTACCTCGCGAGCGGGGACGCGGTCCGCCCGATCACGATGATCACCTACTTCGGGCTGTCCATCCTCGGCGGCCTGTGGATGCCGACGACGACCTTCCCGATATGGCTTCAGGACATCGCCAAGTGGGTGCCCACGCACGCGTACGCTGCCCTGGGGCAGGCGATCGAGCAGAGCCAGGCCCCCCACGCCACGGACATCGCCGTCCTCGCCGCCTTCTTCGCCCTGTTCACCGGCGGCGCGGCCTGGCTGTACCGGAAGGATGCGCTGAAGGCGTGAGCGGCATCAGCATCGGGCAGCGCCCCCAGAACCGCAGGCAAAAGGCCGTCAAGCTGCTGTGGCTCGGCATCTGGTTCGTCTACCTGAGTGCGCCCGTCTCCGACCTGCTGCACGGCGGGCACAGCGACGGCGTCCGCGTCCTCGGCTGGATCGGCCTGGTCGCGTTCGTCGCCTGGTACTTCGCCCTGATCTTCCGCACCGGACGCGGCGAGTCCAACGCCATAGTGCTCGGCTCGGTGGCGGTCCTGGCCGCCCAGTCCACCGTCCTCTCCCTCACCCTGGGCCGCGAGTGGCTCGTCCTGTACGTGTACGTGGCGATCTCCTCCGGTGCGGCCCTCCCGTTCAGCTTTGCCCGATGGACCATCCCGGCGGTGTCAGTCCTGCTGACCGGGGTCGCCCTGATCGTCCCGGGCGGCGGGTCGTTCCTGGCCGGACTGCTCTTCCCGGCCCTCCTCGGCGGCTTCGCCATGACCGGCGTACGCGAACTCATCCGTACGACCGTCGAGTTGCGCGAGGCCCGTGCCACGGTCGCCCAGCTGGCCGCCAACGAGGAACGTCTGCGTCTCGCCCGCGACCTGCACGACCTGCTGGGACACTCGTTGTCGCTGATCACGCTGAAGAGCGAACTCGCCGGCCGGATGCTCCCCGCCCACCCCGACAAGGCGGCCCGGCAGGTCGCCGACATCGAACAGGTCAGCCGCCAGGCCCTGGTCGACGTGCGTGAGGCGGTGTCGGGCTACCGGCGCCCCCGTCTCTCCGCCGAGATCGCAGGCGCCCAGGTGGCGTTGACGGCAGCCGGAGTCACCGCCGACCTGCCCGCCGAACCCGACCTCACCGGCGTCCCGAAGGACAGCGAGACGGCCCTCGCCTGGGCCCTGCGCGAGGCGGTCACCAACGTCGTACGGCACAGCGGCGCCTGCCGCTGCACGGTGGAACTGCTCCGCCGCCAGACCCTCGACGGCCCGATGCTCGAACTCTCCGTGGCGGACGACGGCTCCGGCGGCCCGGGCAGCGGCCCCGGCAACGGCCTCCTGGGGCTCACCGAGCGCCTCGACAAGGCGGGCGGCAGCCTGGAGGCGGGCCGCGTCAAACAAGGCTTCCGCCTGGTCGCCCGGGCGCCGGCCGGCCAGGCCACGGACATAGGATCCGGCACATGAGCCGCACGATCAGGGTCCTTCTGGCCGAGGACCAGTCGATGGTCCGCGAGGCCCTGGCCGCCCTCCTCGGTCTGGAGGACGACATCGAGGTCGTGGCGCAGGTGGCGAGAGGCGACGAGGTGTTGGCGGCGTTGCGCCACAACGACGTGGATGTCGCCCTCCTGGACATCGAGATGCCCGGAGCCACAGGCATCGAGGCGGCCGCCGCGGTGCACGCCGAACTGCCGGACGTGAAGCTCGTCGTCCTGACCACCTTCGGCCGCCCCGGCTACCTCCGCAGCGCCATGGAAGCAGGCGCCGACGCCTTCCTCGTCAAGGACGCCCCCGCGGCTCAACTGGCCGACGCGGTCCGCAAGGTGCTGGCGGGGGAGCGGGTCATCGACCCGATACTGGCGGCAGCGGCTCTCGCGGAGGGCGCGAACCCTCTGACGGACCGCGAGCGAGAGATCCTGCGAGCAGCGGAGGACGGCTCCACGAACGCGGAGCTGGCGGCAACCTTGCACCTGTCGCAGGGCACGATCCGCAACTACCTGTCGACGGCGATCCAAAAACTGGCGGCACGGAACAGGGCGGAGGCGGTGAGGATCGCGAGGGAGAAGGGCTGGCTGTGAACGCAGGCCAGGGGCAGCGCCCCTTAGGGGCGCGGGGAACTGCGCGACCAGCCACAACGAAACCCGCACCCGCCCGCTCAGTTCAACATGGCACGCGCCGCATGCGCCTGCCCCCGCACCCGCTCAGCCGCACCCTCATCAACCGCCCCCACCACCTCCGCGTACGCCTCCAACTCAGCCGCACCCCCAACAAAATCCCCCCGCTTCACCAGCAACTGCGCCCGCTCATACCGCAACCGAGCCGGATGGGCCGGCAGCAACAACGACAGCTCAACACCCCACAACGCCACATCCGACCGCTCAGGCCTGGCCGCAGCCCACGCCCGCACGTTGTTCAGGATCCGCACCACCACCTCCAGCGGATCAGCCGGCGTCAACATCGACGAATCCAACGGCGCCCCCGTAGCGCCCGCCACGAGCAACTCGGCATCGGAACCCGTCAGCACCCGCCCCCCGTCGAACGGATCGGCCAGCACCTGCTCCTCCGCGGGCCCGAACCCGACCACGAAGTGCCCCGGCAGCGCCACGCCGTACACATGGGCCCCCGCGCGCCGCGCGACCTCGATCCACACCACCGACAGCAGGATCGGCAGCCCACGCTGCCGCCGAAGCACCTCGTGCAGCAACGACGACTCCAGGCGCTGATAGTCCGCGGCGGAGCCGCGAAACCCGGACCGGTCGCCGAGCAGCTCCCGCAACGCCACCGCCCACGACCGCGGCCCCCCGGGCCGGAACGGCAGCTGCCCCGCCAACTCGTCCAGCTCGATCTGCGCGGCATCGATCCCCGCCTCGTCCAGCGTCCCGTCCGCCTCCGCGCCCACCAGCAGGCACAGCGTCGACAGATCGGGCCGTTCGGAGCGTGCCTCTTCGGCGAACCGCCGCCGCAGCTCGGCGGACCGTTCCGGCGGGGGAGGGTTGGGGGGACGCATAGCTGGCTCGTGCCCTCTCACAGCGATTCGTACCGGCCGGAGTCGGTCGCCACGTCCGTCGTCACATCGTCCGCGGCCGGCCCGCGATAGTGGTGGTACGCGTGATGCGCGCCGAAGCCCATCCCGCCGTACAACGCACGCGCCCCCTCATTGTCCGCCTCGACCTGGAGCCACGCAGCCGACGCGCCCTCGTCGAGGGCCTGCCGGGCCAGCGCGGCCATGACCTCGGTGGCCAGCCCTTCCCGCCGCCGCTCCGGATCCACCTCGACGGCCGCGAACCCGGCCCACCGCCCGTCCACGACACACCGCCCGATGGCGGCCGGCGCGGCCCCGCCCGCACCGGGCACCGTCGCGAACCACACCGACGGCCCTCCCCCCAGCACCTTCAGGGCCACGTCACCCACGCCCTTGCGCTGATAGCGCCCCAGCCACGCCGCATCGGCGGCCCTGGACAGCACCACCCCGGCCCCCGCCGCCCGGTCGGCGACCGGCGCCAGCCCACCGACCCACAGCTCGGCCGTCACCTCCCGCGTCCATCCCCGCCGCTCCAACTCGGCGCACAGCAGCTCCTGCGTGCCCTCGGCCCCGGTCGCGGTCTGGATGTAGGCGGGCAGCCCACGGTCGCCGTACCACCGCCGTACGACGGTGAGCGCCTCGTCGAGCGGCAGCCCGGGGTCGCCCAGCGGCAGCACGGAGTTGGCTCGCCGGGTGAACCCGGAGGCGGCCCGCAGTTCCCACTCGCCGAGCCGCTCGCTCTCCACCGGCCGCCAGGCCCGGGAGGCGGCCCGGGCCAGCTCCTCGTACGAGGCGGCGGGACCGCGTCGGCGGGCGGGCGCGGAGGGCACCACCTTGCCCGCCACCAGCGAAGTCTCCGGAATCCGAACGGACTCCCCGCCTCGCCGAGTGATCACCAGCACACCGGCGTCCCATGATGTGAGAACGCCCACCGCGTCGGTGAATTTCTCGTGCGAGCTTCCAGGCTCCGTCAAGCGCCGCACCGAGACACGTTTGCCCACGTCAGCGGCGGTGATACGGATCTCCAGGCGTCCGGCCGCGGAGATTTCCACAGGTCAGTTCACCCCTCATGTTCGGATCGTGCCCAAGAACGGAGATACTAGATGCGGGCATCGACGACGCCGCGCTCCCGCGCGCCAGGCGGCGGAGCCTGAGGAGGCCCGCCAGCGCCCTACCGAGGAGGAACGACAGCGTGACCTACGTCATCGCGCAGCCTTGTGTCGACTTGAAGGACAAGGCGTGCATCGAGGAGTGCCCGGTCGACTGCATCTACGAGGGCCAGCGGTCCTTGTACATCCACCCGGACGAATGCGTCGACTGTGGAGCCTGTGAGCCGGTCTGCCCGGTCGAGGCGATCTTCTACGAAGACGACACTCCGGAGGAGTGGAAGGACTACTACAAGGCGAACGTCGAGTTCTTCGACGAACTCGGCTCCCCCGGCGGCGCGAGCAAGCTGGGCCTGATCGAGCGCGACCACCCCTTCATCGCCGCGCTGCCGCCCCAGGCTGCCGAGTAATCCGCAAGCGGCCCGCACCACCGTGCCGCCTCGGTCCCGTACGGCCTGATCGCCTTGATCGTCGCGACGCCGTACGGGACCGAGGCGTTTGCCGTACCAGAAAGTGAGCCAGAACCCGTGTCCGCAGTCTCCGACCGACTCCCCACCTTCCCCTGGGACAAGCTGGCGCCGTACAAGAAGACGGCCGCCGCCCACCCGGAAGGCATCGTCGACCTGTCCGTCGGCACTCCGGTCGACCCGGTCCCCGAGCTGATCCAGAAAGCGCTGGTCGCGGCGGCCGACTCCCCGGGCTACCCGACCGTCTGGGGCACGCCCGAGCTGCGCGACGCGATCACCGGCTGGGTCGGGCGCCGGCTGGGCGCCCGCGACGTCACCCACCACCACGTCCTGCCGATCGTCGGCTCCAAGGAACTGGTCGCCTGGCTCCCCACCCAGCTGGGCCTCGGCCCCGGCGACCGGGTCGCGTACCCGCGCCTGGCCTACCCGACGTACGAGGTCGGCGCCCGCCTGGCCCGCGCGGACCACGAGGTCTACGACGACCCGACCGCCCTCGACCCGGCTAACCTCAAGCTCCTCTGGCTCAACTCCCCGTCGAACCCGACGGGCAAGGTGCTCTCGAAGGCCGAACTGACCCGGATCGTCGCCTGGGCCCGCGAGCACGGCGTGCTGATCTTCTCCGACGAGTGCTACCTCGAACTGGGCTGGGACGCCGACCCGGTCTCGGTCCTCCACCCGGACGTGAACGGCGGCTCGTACGAGGGCATCGTGGCCGTCCACTCCCTCTCCAAGCGGTCCAACCTCGCGGGCTACCGCGCGGCCTTCCTCGCCGGCGACCCGGCGGTCCTCGGCCCCCTGCTGGAGATCCGCAAGCACGGCGGCATGATGACGTCGGCGCCGACACAGGCGGCGGTGATCGCGGCCCTCTCCGACGACGAGCACGTCCGCATCCAACGCGACCTCTACGCGGCCCGCCGCGAGGCCCTCCGGGCGGCCCTGGTCAACCACGGCTTCCGTATCGAACACAGCGAGGCCGGCCTTTACCTCTGGGCGACGAGAGACGAGTCCTGCTGGACCACACTCGCCCACCTGGCCGACCTCGGCATCCTGGTCGCACCGGGCGACTTCTACGGCGAGGCGGGCGAGAAGTCCGTACGAGTGGCCCTGACGGCGACGGACGAGAGGGTTCAGGCGGCGGTAGAACGCCTGGCAGCGGCCACTGCTGACCGCTGACCGCCGCGGGCGGCGGTACCGCTGCCACCACCGCTGTGGGCAGTCGTTCCGCAGGGCGGAACGGGTGGGCACAGCCTGCAGCGCCGGGCACCGGCTGAACACGCCCCGGCCCCTGCCGACGTAAGAACGCAAAACGACGGGGTCCAGGGAACTCCCTGGACCCCGTCGACGTACAAGCCGCGCAGCGAACCGTTAGCCGATCGGCAGACCCTTGACCGGCACGGACGGCGCAGCCGGCAGCCCGCCCTGCGTCAGCGAACCCGTCGAGACGCCACCTTCCGTCGCCGCGGACGTCGCGTCGCCGAGGAGGGCCCCGGCCGACCCCGCCGCGTCCCCGGCGGTCTTCTGCGCCGCGGGCGCCGCCTTCTTGAGCGCCTTGCCGCTGGTCTTGCCCGCGGCCGGCACCGCGGTCTTGACCGCCTTGCTGCCGGCGTCACCCGCGAGCCCGGTGACGTGCTGCGCCGCACCGTCGACGCTGTCGCCGACGCTCGCCCCGTCCAGGGCGGTCAGTCCGCCGAGGTTCGGGGTGGCCGGCAGTTCGGGGGCCGCGCTGGCGGAGCCGGCCGCACCGACCCCGGCTGCCGCTCCCGCTGCGACGAGCAGCGCGGTACGGGCGATCCGGCGGGTCAGGGGGAGGGACATAATGCTCCTTTGACGGGAGAGTACGTTGGAGTGTCCGACCGTGCCCGGCAGTTGAACTCCCTCCGCGACCGACTGGCCGTCGGCCTGCGGCGGTTGATCGTCCGGGCTCGGACGCAGTGACTACCGCTCGAAGCCCGCGAAGGTTGCGGCGGGCCAACGTAAAGAGTTGGCAATGCGTCGCATTATCGGCTGCGGATAAAACCGGGCAAACGGTGCCCACCTCGAAAGTCTGCCGAATCCTTACAGCCCTTTGTTCTCAAGGGCTTTGGTGTATGCGGGGGTGACGGCGCGAAAACCTGAGCACACCGTCGCCCGCACGCGCCGCGCGTAGCTCCCGCGGGTGACCTTCCGTACTACTGCGCGGTCACGACACGGACCACTTCTGCCGTGTCCTTCTCGGCCTGTGCGGTGCCCGCTCCGCCCGCCGTGCGCCATTGGCTGTCGGTGTTCCCGGCCGTCCACTCCCGCCCGGAGTACGAGACGCGTTCGATATGCAGGTCGGAGGCGTTGGCCACGGCCCAGTGCGCCAGCTGCCAGCCGCGCTGCTTCAGGCTGCGCCCCTTGCCGCCGCCGTCGTCGGTCACGGGCAGTGTCAGGGTCCGTCCGTTGCTCTCGACGGTCGCGGAGGGCGTTGGTGTCGATGCCGTGCCGCTCACCACCGCGCCGGCGGGCTCCAGCGCATCGCGTCCGAAGTCGCGTGCGAGCGCGGACCGTACCGCCTCCGGCCCTTCCGTGCGGGTGGCGCCCGGGCGTCCCGCACAGGTCAGGGTGGCCGCCGAGCGTCCGGTGAGGGCGGCCGCGAGCAGCGTGGCGTCCGGCTCGTGCTTGGCGTAGGCCTGGGGAAAGCCGCTGCGCTGCACGCGCTGTGCCGCGACGGTGAGCGGGAGGCCGGTGTAGCGGGGAACCTTGACCAGATGCTCGTAGAAGATGCCTGCCGCGTACGTCGGGTCCATGATCTGCTTCTTCGTGCCCCAGCCCTGCGAGGGCCGCTGCTGGAAGAGGCCCAGCGAGTCCCGGTCGCCGTGGCTGATGTTGCGCAGCGCCGACTCCTGGAGCGCGGTCGCCAGGGCTATCGTCACGGCCCGCTCGGGCAGGCCCCGGGCGGTGCCGACGGCGGTGATCGTCGCCGCGTTCACGGCCTGCTCCGGCGTGAACTCGTACGCCGTTCTGGCGTTCTGCTTCGACACCACCTTGCAGCCCGGTGTGCCCGTGCCGCCGGTGATGTACTGCATCACGAGATACCCGGCGACGGAGAGCAGGACCACGAAGGCCGCCCCGAAACGGAAGAGGCGGCCACGGCGTTGACGAGTAGGGGACGGCGCTGGCATCCCCACAAGGTACTGGGTGTCGTTGTGTCCTCCGGGCCGGATGGGGACGGTGGGGTGCGGGCCTGGCGCGTTAGGGTCGACTGCATGGCCGATACCCCGCTTGACCTCACGCTGGACGCCGCGCGGCTGACTGCGCAGCTCGTCGATTTCCCGTCGGAGAGCGGCACCGAGAAGCCCCTCGCCGACGCGATCGAGACCGCGCTGCGCGCGCTGGAGCATCTGACGGTCGAGCGGTACGGCAACAACGTCGTCGCCCGTACGAACCTGGGCCGCGCCGAGCGCGTGATCCTCGCCGGCCACATCGACACGGTCCCCATCGCCGAGAACGTCCCCTCGCGGCTGGACGAGGACGGCGTCCTGTGGGGCTGCGGCACCTGCGACATGAAGTCGGGCGTCGCGGTCCAGCTGCGCATCGCGGCCACCGTCCCCGCCCCGAACCGCGACCTGACCTTCGTCTTCTACGACAACGAAGAGGTGGCGGCGGAGCTCAACGGCCTCAGGCACGTGGCCGAGGCGCAACCCGAGTGGCTCGAGGGCGACTTCGCGGTGCTGCTGGAACCGTCGGACGGCCAGGTCGAGGGCGGCTGCCAGGGCACCCTGCGCGTGCTGCTGAAGACGAGCGGCGAGCGGGCCCACTCCGCGCGCAGCTGGATGGGCTCGAACGCCATCCACGCGGCGGCCCCGATCCTGGCGAAGCTGGCGGCCTACGAGCCGCGCTACCCGGTGATCGACGGCCTGGAGTACCGCGAGGGCCTGAACGCGGTGGGCATCTCGGGCGGCGTGGCCGGGAACGTCATCCCGGACGAATGCGTTGTAACAGTGAACTTCCGCTATGCGCCGGACCGCACGGAGGACGAAGCGATCGCCCACGTCCACGAGGTGTTCGCGGACTGCGGGGTGACGGAGTTCGTGGTGGACGACCACAGCGGCGCGGCGCTCCCCGGCCTGTCCCACCCGGCCGCGGCGGCCTTCATCAAGGCGGTCGGCGGCACCCCGATGCCCAAGTACGGCTGGACGGACGTATCCCGCTTCAGCGCGCTCGGCGTCCCGGCGGTGAACTACGGCCCGGGCAACCCGCACCTGGCGCACAAGCGGGACGAGCGCGTGGAGACGGCGAAGATCCTGGCGGGGGAAGAGCGACTGAAGGCCTGGCTGACGGCGTGACGACGCGGCGGATGCGGGCGTCGGACATGCCGATGTCCCCCGTCCGTAACCCGCGTAGATCTACGCTGATGTGGAAAGACCGCAAGCGGAGGGAGCGCACATGGCTACCGGGAACCCCGAGGGCAAGAAGCAGCCACCGGAGGAGCAGCGCCTGGGACCGGTCCTCCGGAGGCGGGCGCAGGTCACGGCGAGCACGACGGACCAGCGTCTGCTGGACGCGGGCGGCCCCTCGGACTGGGTCCACACCGACCCCTGGCGCGTCCTGCGCATCCAGTCGGAGTTCATCGAAGGCTTCGGCACCCTCGCCGAACTCCCGCCCGCCATCAGCGTGTTCGGCTCCGCCCGTACGCCGGCGGGCTCGCCGGAGTACGACGCGGGCGTTCGCCTGGGCCGCGGCCTGGTGGAGGCGGGCTGGGCGGTGATCACCGGCGGTGGCCCCGGTGCCATGGAGGCGGCGAACAAGGGCGCGTGCGAGGCCAAGGGCATCTCCGTCGGCCTGGGCATCGAGCTCCCCTTCGAGCAGGGCCTCAACCCCTATGTCGACATCGGCCTCAACTTCCGCTACTTCTTCGTCCGGAAGATGATGTTCGTCAAGTACGCCCAGGGCTTCGTGGTCCTCCCCGGCGGCCTCGGCACCCTCGACGAACTCTTCGAGGCCCTCACCCTCGTCCAGACCCAGAAGGTCACCCGCTTCCCCATCGTCCTCTTCGGCAGCGCCTACTGGGGCGGCCTCATCGACTGGCTGAAGAACACCCTGATCGCCCAGGGCAAGGCATCCGAGAAGGACCTGATGCTGTTCCACGTGACGGACGACGTGGACGAGGCGGTGGCGTTGGTGTCGAAGGAGGCGGGGCGGTAGACGCGGGTCATCCCGGCCCCTCCGGCGGTACGGGTACTTTCAGCCCCTCCGGCGTTTGATTCTTTTCAGCCCCTCCGGCGTTTGAGGAGCGGGGTCGAAGGGGCGGAGCCCCTTCAGGACGGGACGGGTAGGGGCGGCGGGGGCGAGAAAGGTTTATGCCAGCCCCCGCCGAGCCACGGCCGGCACCCGATGCCCCGCGATGGACGCGACCATGTCCACCACCTGACGGGTCTCGGCCACCTCATGCACCCGATACACCTGCGCCCCCAACCACGCCGACACCGCCGTCGTCGCCAACGTCCCCACCACCCGCTCCTTCAACGGCCGATCCAGCGTCTCGCCGACAAAGTCCTTGTTGGACAAGGACACCAACACCGGCCACCCGGTCGCGACCATCTCCCCGAGCCGCCGCGTCGCCTCAAGACTGTGCCGCGTGTTCTTCCCGAAGTCATGCCCGGGATCGATCATCACCGAGTCCCGAGGCACCCCGAGCGACACCGCCCGCTCGGCCAGCCCCAGCGTCACCCGCAGGATGTCGGCCACGACATCGTCGTACGTCACCCGATGCGGCCGAGTCCGCGGCTCCGCCCCACCGGCATGCGTGCACACCAACCCCACCCTGTACCGCGCCGCGACCTCCGCAAGCCGCGGATCGACCCCGCCCCACGCGTCGTTCAGCACATCCGCCCCGGCCTCGCACACGGCCTCACCGACGTCGTGCCGCCACGTGTCCACGCTGATGATCACGTCCGGGAAGCGCCGCCGCACCTCCGCCACGAATCCGACCGTCCGCCGCGCCTCCTCCGTGGCGGACACCTCGTCCCCGGGCCCGGCCTTGACCCCGCCGATGTCGATGATGGCAGCCCCCTCGGACACCGCCTGCTCCACGCGCGCGAGGGCGGCCTCGTCGTGAAAGGCGGACCCCTGGTCGTAGAAGGAGTCCGGGGTCCGGTTCACGATCGCCATGATCACCGGCTCGTGCGGTTCGAATTCCCGCCTGCCCAGCCTGAGCATCCCCTGTGACCTCTCCTAGTACGTCCTTGGTGCATCACGGCCTTGGGCCGCCTGCGACCCTAACTGTCAGACTCGCATGGCACGATCGGACCCTGAACAACCGATACCTCGGCGTCGGAACATCCGATTCCGATGCGCCCGACACACCCGACCCATCCGACCGATCTCGTGGGGACCCTCAGCGATGGTTATGTTCTTGTTCCTGGTCGTCGCGCTCGCCGTCGTCGTCGCCGCGGTGACCCTCGCCGTGCTGGGCGGCGGTGAGAACGGCCCGCTGCCGGAGGCCGCCCCCGAGCGCCTCCAGGACCCGCTGCCGCTGGACCGCCCGGTCAGCCGCGGCGATGTCGAGGGCCTCCGCTTCCCGCTCGCCGCCCGCGGCTACCGCATGGCCGACGTGGACGACGCCCTCAGCCGCCTCGGCGCTGAGCTCGCCGAGCGCGACGCCCGCATCGCCGACCTGGAGTCCGCACTGGCCGGCGCGCAGGCGGCCCGTCACTCCATGGACAAGCGCGCAGAGGGGGACCAGCAGTGAGCGAGGGGACTGCGGTGGCCGGTCCGGACGGCGCCCTGCGCTGCCCCTGGGCCCTGTCCACCCCGGACTACGTGACGTACCACGACGAGGAGTGGGGCCGCCCGGTCCACGGCGACGAAGCCCTCTTCGAGCGCCTCAGCCTGGAGGCCTTCCAGTCGGGCCTGTCCTGGATCACCATCCTGCGCCGCCGCCCCGGCTTCCGCGCCGCCTTCGCGGGATTCGAGATCGCCAAGGTGGCAACCTTCACGGACACCGACAAAGACCGCCTCCTCGCCGACCCCGACATCATCCGCAATCGCGCCAAGATCGACGCGACCATGGCCAACGCGCGCGTGCTTGCCGACTGGAATCCGGGTGAGCTGGACGACCTGATCTGGTCCTTCGCCCCCGACCCGGCGACCCGCCCGGCCCCCAAGACCCTGGCCGACGTCCCGGCGGTCACTCCAGAGTCAACGGCGTTGTCCAAGACCCTCAAGAAGCGGGGCCTAAGCTTCGTAGGCCCGACAACGGCATACGCCCTGATGCAGGCGTGCGGCTTGGTGGACGACCACTTGGAATCATGCGTGGCGAGGAGCGCCCCGTAAGGGGCGCGGGGAACTGCGCGACCAGCCCCCCACGAACCCGCAGCCCCCGACGGCGCGACCGCCCCGAGCTCACCGGCCCAAATACTTGGGCTTCTCCTTGTTCACAAACGCCTGCACAGCGATCGCATGATCCTCGGAGGACCCGGCCCGCGCCTGCAACTCGTCCTCCTTCTCCAGCGTCTCGCCAAGGGAGTGCGACATCCCGTAGGCAACGGCTTCCTTGATGGCCCCATATGCCACCGTCGGCCCCTCGGCCAACGCCCGAGCCACCAGCTCCGCCTCGCCTCGCAGCGACGCGCCCGGCACAACCCGGTTCGCGATGCCGAGCTCGTACGCTTCCTGGGCGCTGATGCTGCGCGGGAAAAGCAGTAGGTCGGCGGCCCGCCCAGGGCCGACGACACGCGGCAGCGTCCACGAGATCCCGGAGTCGGCGGTCAGCGCGACCCCCGCGAAGGACGTGTTGAAGGCAGCCGTGTCGGCCACGACTCGATAATCCGCGGCCAGCGCGAAACCGAATCCGGCCCCGGCCGCGACGCCGTTCACGCCGGCCACCACCGGCTTCGGCATCGCCGTCAGCGCCCGCACAATCGGGTTGTAGTGCTCCCGTACCGTGCTCATGGTCTGTCCCGAGCCCGCCGCCCGGTCCGCCGCCAGCAGCCCGATGTGCTCCTTGAGGTCCTGCCCCACGCAGAACGCCCGGTCACCGGCGGAGGTCAGCAGCACCGCCCGTACGGCGTCGTCGTCGGCCGCCGCCTGAACCGCGTCCCGCAGGGCGACCTTGGTCGCGATGTTCAGCGCGTTCATCGCCTCGGGGCGGTTCAGCGTGATCGTCGCGAGCCCGTCGCTCACCTCGTAGAGCACGGTGTCGGCCATGGCGAATCCCCTCCGGTGATGCGGCTCCGACGTACTCGTCGGTACGTCCTTGTCTGAGGACAGCATGGCGTAGATCACCGGTGACGGACCGGAACGGACGTGTGACCTGCGTCAAAGAATTCGCGACCTGTTTTGTGCGGCGAAGGCGTGAGCGGCGGCGCAGTATCGCAGTCACATCGCCGAATTGAGTGGTTTTGCTCGCGCGCGTTGCCCAAGCGATGCCGACTGATGTTGGTCATCGGGTCCTGAGATGCGGGATAATGGCCTGGAAGCAATGTGTTCGATGCCGGTGTCGTGTGTCCTGCGCCTTTTCAGGCAGGGGCCGCGCATGCCCTCCAGGGCCGTCGGCTTTGACGATGAGCTGGTTTCAGGAAGGGGAACGAGCATGGCGGCCATGAAGCCGCGGACGGGCGATGGCCCGCTCGAGGTGACCAAGGAGGGGCGGGGCATCGTCATGCGCGTTCCGCTCGAAGGCGGCGGTCGGCTCGTCGTCGAGCTGACCCCTGACGAGGCCGACGCGCTGGGCGACGCCCTCAAGAAGGTCGTCGGCTGAGGCGCAGCGACCATACCCTTTCAGCCGCCCCGGCATCGTGTGAGATGCCGGGGCGGCTGATTGCATGGCCGGGGCGGCTGTACGACTTACCTGGCCAGGGGGCTGTACGACGCCCTACGACCGTCAGCGCTTGACCGCGCAGAGCAGCCCGTCGCCCACCGGCAGCAGCGACGGCACCAGGTCCTGACTCTCGCGCACGGCGCGCAGCAGCTCGCGCAGCCGCAGCACCTCGGTGGGCTGCGGACCGGAGTCCACGGTCCTGCCGTTGGCGAAGACGCCCTCGAAGACGATCAGGCCGCCGGGGCGCAGCAGGCGCAACGATTCAGCGAGGTAGTCCAGGAACTCCAGCCGGTCGCCGTCGCAGAAGACCAGGTCGTAGCCGGCGTCGGCGAGACGGGGCAGCACGTCCAGGGCGGAGCCGGGGATGAAGCGGGCCCGGTTGCTGGCGAAGCCGGAGGCGCGGAAGGCCTGGCGGGCGAACTGCTGGTGCTCCGGCTCGGGGTCGACGGTGGTCAGCACGCCGTCCGGCCGCATACCGTGCAGCAGATGGATCCCGGAGACGCCGGTGCCGGTACCGATCTCCGCGATCGCCTTGGCGTCCACGGTGGCGGCGAGCAACCGCAGCGCGGCGCCCGTGCCGGGCGACACCGAGCGCAGCCCTGCCTCGCGGGCCCGGTCACGGGCCCAGCGCAGGGCTTCGTCCTCGGCGACATAGGCGTCGGCGAACGCCCAGCTCGTCTGCCGGTTGCCGGTAATGACCCTCTCCTGTCCCCGTGTGTGCCTGGGCGTGACTGTATCCGTTGCGGCCGGGAACCCGCAGATGGGACCGGGCGTTTAAGGGGTGGGAGAGAAGAGCGGGGGGACACAGATGGATCACGATGAGGTGCGGGACCGCGAGCAAGTGCTGACGCAGCCGTATGAGCCGTATCAGCCCAGATCAATTTCTCGTAAAACCGCTTATCCGGAGCTAACGGGCGAGGTGGCTATGGTAGGGGCTCCACTGGACACCACCAGAGCCGACAGGGGAGGTGCGGCTGCGCCTGGGGATCGGGGCGGAGTGCTGCGGCGCTTCCTCGGATCGGCAGGCAAGCCGAAATCCGTGAACAACACCGCTGCTGACCATAACCACGCCGGCGACTACGCCCAGACCGCGACCTTCTCCAGCGACGCGGACGGGCAGGCGTGGACTCCGCCCACCTGGGAGGAGATCGTCAGCACCCACAGCGGCCGGGTCTACCGCCTGGCCTACCGCCTCACCGGCAACCAGCACGACGCCGAGGACCTCACCCAGGAGGTCTTCGTCCGCGTCTTCCGCTCTCTGTCGACCTATACACCGGGCACTTTCGAGGGCTGGCTGCACCGCATCACCACGAACCTGTTCCTGGACATGGTCCGCCGCAAGCAGCGCATCCGTTTCGACGCGCTCGGCGACGACGCGGCAGAGCGTCTGCCCAGCCGCGAGCCGAACCCGCAGCAGATCTTCAACGACGCGCACTTCGACGCGGACGTCCAGCAGGCCCTCGACACCCTCGCGCCCGAGTTCCGCGCCGCGGTCGTCCTGTGCGACATCGAAGGACTGTCGTACGAGGAGATCGCCGCGACCCTCGGGGTCAAGCTGGGCACTGTCCGGTCCCGTATTCACCGCGGCCGCTCGCAGCTGCGCAAGGCTCTGGCGCACCGGTCGCCCGAGGCCCGGGCCGAGCGCCGCTCCTTCGCGGCCCGTGTCCCCGTACTGGGGGGAGGGGGCGCGTCCGCGTGAGTGGATCACGGCCCAAACCCGCAGAGGGGCACCTCGCAGAACAGCACCTGGGAGACCGACTCGCCGCGCTGGTCGACGGCGAGCTCGGTCATGAGGCGCGTGAGCGCGTACTCGCGCATCTGGCCACCTGCACGAAGTGCAAGGCAGAGGCCGACGCGCAGCGCCGCCTGAAGAACGTCTTCGCGGAAGCGGCCCCGCCGCCCCCTTCCGAGAGCTTCCTGGCCCGTCTTCAAGGGCTGCCCGGCGGAGGTGACGGCGACAGCGGCTCACCGCTGGACGGGTTCGGTGACGCACTCTCCGGACGGCCTGCGGCCGCCGGGGTCTTCGGGATGAAGCGGAGCGAGCGCTTCGAGTTCGGTTACGTCCCCGCCCGCGCGCACGACCCCTTGCTCCCGTCGGCGGGCCGAGGCTTCCCCATACATGACGTCAGCCGTCATGAGGCGGAGCGGTCGGCCTCGCGCGGGATGCGGTTCGCGTTCGTCGCCGCCGGGGCGGTGTCGCTGGCCGCGATCGCGCTCGGCGGCGTCACCACCGGCACCGGTGAGACCACGAATGCCGCGCGCGACGGCTCCGGCGGCAGCAATGTGACCCCGATGCGGACGCAGGGCACGGGAGCCGCGACGGCACCCGAGGGCCAGCGCCGCCGAGGTGTCGGCCCACTGCTCGCCCAGGGCAGTCAGCAGACGCCGCTCGGCGACACCCCGGTCACCCCGACCGAGGTGTCGGCCCCGCTGCTGCCCGGCGTTCCGGCCCCCGCGGCCGGACAGGTCCAGCAGGCCGCGGCGCATCCGCTGACCACGCCGGTGGTCGCCGGTGCGGCCGCCATGTCCCCGCTGATACGTCCGCTCAGCTCCACCCCGACGCTCACCCTCACCTCGTGGTCCACCGTCCCGGAGATCACGGCTCCCGGCCTGTTCGCCGCGCCCGTCCCCGACACGACCTCGTCCCCCACAGCCTCTTCCGGCACGTCCGGCACGGGTCGCTGACCCGACCTCTGCGCCACGGTGCATGAACCTGGTTGAATCCAGGGTGGGCCGTGCCCAGGCAGGCTGCCGGGCGCGGAGTAGACGATCTGCGGCCACCGCCGACGAGCCGTGCCGCGGCCAGCTGTGGGGAGAGCATGAACGAGGGGAAGCCCACGAAGGCGAAATGGTGGAGCCGACCTCGCCCGCAGATCCCTGCGGGCCAGGCACAGGGTTCTTCCCCGGCGCCGGCCGAGGTGGCACCGCAGGATCCGGTGGCCGACGCAGTGCCCGACGGCGACTTCGAGCGGGCCCGGCCGACGGCGGTGCGGGGCGGTGACGGCGTTTCAGCCGAGGGTGACTTCGAGCTGGACCGGCCTCGGGTTGTCGAGGGCCGTGACGGGGCTTTGTCCGAGGGTGACTTTGAACTGGACCGGCCTCGGGTTGTCGAGGGCGGCGATGCGGCTTCGGCCGGGGGTGACTTCGAGCTGGAGCCACCTGCTGGGATGCCGGTTCCACAGGCCGGGGAGGGATCCGTGCCCGCCGCCGAGCGTCCCCAGCCCGTGCAGGATCCCGGCCCGGACAGCACCCCGCCGTACGGCTCCTCCGGGCCCTGGGCCCCCGCCCCGCCGGTCCAGCACCCGGCGACCACACCGGCCCAGGGCACGGCGATCCCGACGCCGACGCACGACACGCCGGCCCCGGTGGGCGCGTCCGGCAACGACATGCCCCAGCCGGCGCCGCCCGGCGCCTCCTTCCCGCCCCCGGCCAACCCTTGGCAGAACTACGACCCCTGGGCCCCGGTCACCGGCCCCCTCCAGCAGAACGGAGCGGCCGTACCCACCACCACCCAGCGGCGCAAGCGTGTACGCAAGGCTCTTGTCGGCGGAGCCGTGCTGCTGGCGCTGGTGTCGGGGGGCGTCGGGGGCGCCGTAGGGGCGTATCTCGAGCGGAACGGCGGCGTCGGGAGCGTGGAGTTGCCGCAGGCCGACGTGGAGTCAGCCGGGCGGGCCCCGGACAGCGTGGCGGGCATCGCCGCGCGGGCGCTGCCCAGTGTGGTGACCCTCCATGTGAGTGGCAGCGCCGCACAGGGCACCGGCACCGGCTTCGTGCTCGACGACCGCGGCCACATCCTCACCAACAACCACGTCGTGGAACCCGCCGGATCCGACGGCGAGATCTCGGTGACCTTCCACAGCGGCGACACCGCCAAGGCCACGGTCGTCGGCCGGGACAGCGGCTACGACCTCGCCGTGGTCAAGGTCAGCGGCGTCACAGGGCTCAACCCGATGACGCTCGGCAACTCCGACAACGTCCAGGTCGGCGACCCCGTCGTCGCCATCGGCGCCCCCTTCGACCTGGCCGGCACCGTCACCTCCGGCATCATCAGCGCCAAGGAGCGGCCCATCACGGCGGGCGGCGAGAGCGGCGACGGAAGTGATGTCTCGTACGTCGATGCCCTACAGACCGACGCGCCCATCAACCCCGGCAACTCCGGCGGGCCCCTGCTCGACGCCAAGGCCCGTGTCATCGGCATCAACTCCGCCATCCGCTCGGCCGGCGACGGCTCGGAGCTGGACGGCGGCCAGGCCGGTTCGATAGGGCTCGGCTTCGCCATCCCCGTCAACCAGGCCAAGCGCGTCGCCGAAGAGCTGATCAACACCGGCAAGGCGACCCACCCCGTCATCGGCGTCACCCTCGACATGGACTACTCCGGCGACGGCGCCAGGGTCGGCACGGAGGGCAGCGGCGGCGGCCCCGCGGTCAACGCGGGCGGCCCCGGCGACCAGGCCGGCATCAAGGCGGGAGACGTCATCACCGAGGTCGACGGCCAGCGCGTCCACTCCGGCGAGGAGCTGATCGTCAAGACACGCGCCCACCGCCCCGGCGACCGTCTGGAGCTGACGCTGGAACGCGGCGGCAAGGAGAGGCGGATCTCGCTGGTGCTCGGCTCCTCCGACGCCGAATGAAACACCCCGAAAACCGAGAACCGTAGAGACTCACAGAAACGTCACAGTCCGGACCCGTCCAGCCGCCTCATCTGGGCGTCCACAAGGCAAACAACTCCGAAAACCCCACTCCTGCCCGCACTCGGAGGCCTCGGGACAGTACCGGTCGTACAGCAACGCCGGGTACCGTGGACCCGGCCCGGACCACGGAAGACCCGCACAGACCACCGAGGGCCGAGGACCGAGGACATCGCAAGGAGCTTCAGGTGTTCAATGACATAGGACCGCTCGAGCTGATCACGCTCGTTGTCCTCGCCGTGCTCGTCTTCGGTCCGGACAAGCTTCCGAAGGTCATCCAGGACGTCATGCGGACCGTCCGCAAGATCCGTGAGTTCTCGGACAGCGCCAAGGAAGACATCCGCAGCGAACTCGGCCCGGAGTTCAAGGACTTCGAGTTCGAGGATCTCAACCCCAAGACGTTCATCCGCAAGCAGATGGACAACGACGAACTGGGGCTCAAGGAGATCCGTAACGGCTTCGACCTGAAGAAGGAGATGGCCGAGGTCACGGACGCGGTCCACAGCCGTGACACCGACGCGTCGAGTTCGTCGTCCGCCGCCGCTTCCGGTTCGTCGGGCGCCCGCGTCGACATGACCAAGAAGCCCGAGGGCCCGGGCGACGAGCGCCCGCCCTTCGACTACGACGCCACCTGAGCCGTACGGCCGAGACGCCCCTCGGCGTCGTACGTGACGCGTTTCATACTCCGCTCGTACTCTGCCCCCGCACCCTGCGCCCTGCGGCCTGAACACGACGTCCGAGCGGCCCACGCGCCGGGCGATTTCCCGGCTGCCCCGAGTGGTGTGGATATGCTGCCGAGTTGTTGTGCGGACCGGACGAGTACGCCCGAAGGGGGGCGGGTCGTCCGGTCCGACGAGAACCAGGGGGGCGGGCCGTCCCGGTCCGACACGAGCGAGGAGGCGTCCGGCACATGGAGACGACGAGTCGAGTCGCGCAGCCAGCGGCCGCGGAGGGCGGACAACAGGTCCCCTTCGCCCGGCGCACGGTCGACGGCTACCTGCTGGCGCCCTTCCCGTGGTACGGCCTCGACGAGGCCTTCACGGGACCGCGCTGGCTGATGCAGGTGGGGACGGCGGCCGACGGGGCCGTGGAGCACGGGTCGATCGGACACGGTGACGAACCCTCCGTCCGCAGCGAGAACGCTGCCGCTGTTGATGCGCGGGAGAAGTTCGCCGTCGTGGTGACCGTTGCCGCGAATCCGTCCCGGCGGAGCGCCGATGGTACGGGGCTGCTGGAGGCCACGTCGGTGTCGTCGGCGGCGTGGCTGGCGGGGGTGGGGCTGCTGTCCTTCACCTGGCCGGGGCAGATGGACCACTCGCTGCGGGACGACTGGTTGGAGCAGCAGACGGAGACGGCGTGGGCGTTGGCGGACGATCTCGCCGGGCCCGCGTGGTCGACGTTGTCCCTGCCTGTGGACGGGGTGCCCACGTCCTTCCACTACCGGGAGTCCGAGTTCGGGTGGGTGCTTGCCGGGTCCACGCCGGTAGGGGTGCATGTGGGGGCGTACGGGCGGGGGATGAGCGCGTATGGGTTGGGCTTCGCCGTGATCAAGGATGTTGCGGCTTACGCATGACAAAGGGCGCCGCGGATTTTGCGGCGCCCTTTCTCCGTAGGGCCTCAGGTTGTGTGGCGGGTGCGGGCTCGTTGTGGCTGGTCGCGCAGTTCCCCGCGCCCCTTAACGGCGTCTCCCAGCCGTCTCCTTAGAACTTGTTCCTCGGCGTGATTCCCAGCGACATGCCCGACAGGCCCCGCTGGCGTCCCCCCAGCTTCCCCGCGATCGCCCGCAGTGCGGATCCCGCCGGGGAGTCCGGGTCCGTGAGGACCACCGGCTTGCCCTCGTCGCCGCCTTCGCGGAGGCGGACGTCGATGGGGATGTTGCCGAGGACGGGGACGTTCGTGCCGGTCGTGCGGGTGAGGCCGTCGGCGACGGACTGGCCGCCGCCCGTGCCGAAGACGTCGACCATCTCGCCGCAGTGGGGGCAGGGAAGGCCGGACATGTTCTCGACGACGCCCACGATCTTCTGGTGGGTCTGGACGGCGATGGAGCCCGCGCGCTCGGCGACCTCGGCCGCCGCCTGCTGCGGGGTCGTGACGACGAGGATCTCGGCGTTCGGGACGAGCTGGGCCACGGAGATGGCGATGTCGCCCGTGCCCGGCGGGAGGTCCAGGAGCAGGACGTCCAGGTCGCCCCAGTACACGTCCGCCAGGAACTGCTGGAGCGCGCGGTGGAGCATCGGGCCGCGCCAGACCACAGGGGCGTTGCCGGGCGTGAACATGCCGATGGAGATGACCTTCACGCCGTGCGCGGACGGCGGCATGATCATGTTCTCGACCTGGGTGGGACGCCCGTCGGCACCCAGCATGCGCGGCACCGAGTGGCCGTAGATGTCGGCGTCGACCACGCCCACCTTGAGGCCGTCCGCCGCCATCGCCGCCGCCAGATTGACGGTCACGGACGACTTGCCGACGCCGCCCTTGCCGGAGGCGACCGCGTACACACGGGTGAGGGAGCCCGGCTTGGCGAAGGGGACCTCGCGCTCGGCCGTGCCGCCGCGCAGCGCGGAGGCCAGCTCCTTGCGCTGTTCGTCGCTCATGACGTCGAGCTCGACGTCGACGCGGGTGACGCCGTCGACCGCCGAGACCGCATCCGTCACGCGCTTCGTGATCGTGTCGCGCATCGGACAGCCGGAGACCGTCAGGTACACGGCGACCGCGACCGCTCCGTCCGCGCCGATCTGTACCGACTTGACCATCCCGAGTTCGGTGATGGGGCGGTTGATCTCGGGGTCGTTCACCGTCGCCAGTGCTTCACGCACCGCGTCTTCCGTAGCCATAAGGACGATGGTACGGCGCTTCACAGGTGCCCCGGTAAGCCCCGTCACCGGTCGGCTACGTCACGTCCGTGCGACCGTTCTGCCGGGAATACGCCGGGCCCGTCCCGCCGGCACTGAAGCTCCTTTGTTCCGATGTTCCGAATTGCTCGCTGAGACGGCCTTCGGGCCGGCCCGTCCTGATCGGATACGCCCTGGTGAGCGGTACGGACCCACTGGCTCCGCCCGGCCCGCAGGACCCCGGTACTCTGCCGTACGCCGCTGAAGGACCCTCGTCAGAAAGGCAGCTCCACCTGTGACTGCGATTCCCCGGGGCCGTGCCCGCAGAGCCACGCTGGTGAGCGCGATGTGCGCCCTGGTCGTGACGGGAACGGCGGCACTGTCGGGGTGCAGCGAGGACCCCGACGCGGGCACGAACGGGGTCGGCAAGCTGTCGGCCGACAAGATTCAGAGCAGGACCCGTACGGCCGCCGGGTCCGCCACCGCGCTCCACCTCTCCGGAACGGTGGTCACCAGCGGACGCACCTATGAACTCGACATGCGGCTGAAGTCCGACGGCGGCACCGGGTCGGTCACCGCCGGGGGGACGACCTTCCGGCTGCTGCGCGTCGGCGAGCAGCTGTTCCTCAAGGCGGACGCGGAGTTCTGGAACCCGGAGAACGCCAAGGGCGGCGACTCCGACGACACCGATGCCGACACGGCCGCCGCCGACAAGCTCGACGGCAAGTTCGTGAAGGTGCCCCAGGGCGACCCCTCGTACAAGAAGTTCAGCGGGTTCACCGACAAGGACGTCCTCCTCGACGGTCTGCTGGCCCTGCACGGCACCCTGGAGACGGACGGGCACCACGAGCAGTCCGGCACCCGCACCATCCGCATCGCCGGCGACAAGGGCTCCGGAGGCACCCTCGACGTCTCCCTGGAGGGGCAGCCGTATCCGCTCCGCCTGGTGCGGGCGGGGAGCGCGGGCACCCTGCTCTTCACGGACTGGGGCAAGGACTTCAAGATCGAGGAACCGAAGCAGGACGAGACGGTGGACTACGGCAAGCAGCTGCCGACGTCCTAGCGGTTACTTGCGCCGACGCTTCTTCATCAGTAGCTTCGGCAGCCCGGCAGGCATCGGCTCCCGGGTGGTCGCCGGGGTCGGCAGCGGCGCCGCCGCCAGGTTGCCGTCGGGCAAAGCGGCCGTCGTCCCCGTCGGCTCCAGCCGCAGCACCCGGCATTCGCGGGACCAGCGGAGCGTCATCGCCTCCCCGTCGGGGGCGTTCAGCCGCTTGCCCTTGAGCTCGGCGACCGTCGCGTCCCACTGCTCGGACCCCGGCGTGAGCTCGACGACCTTCGCCGTCCAGGAGACCAGCCGACCGCCCTTGTCCTTGCTGCGCACGGTCACCTCGGCGGCGGCCCCGTCGGCCAGCTCCGGCAGCGGCTGCTCGCCCGGCCCGTCGCCGATCAGACAGGCGGCACCCTCGTGCCACACGTGCCACAGCGCCCGGGCCGGTCCGCCGGGCCCCTTGACCCAGATGAGGCCGGACTTCTTGGTGGCCTCCTCGACGAGGGCCTGGTCGAGCAGCTCACTTGTCATGGGCCCAGACTAGTCAGGCGTGCTCACAGCCAGCCGTTGCGCTTCAGGGTGCGGTGGATGCCGAGGCAGATGCCGACAGTGATGGTCAGGACCATCGGGTAGCCGAACTTCCAGCGCAGCTCCGGCATGTAGTCGAAGTTCATGCCGTACACGCCGCACACCATCGTCGGTACGGCGATGATGGCCGCCCAGGACGTGATCTTCCGCATGTCCTCGTTCTGCGCGACGGAGGCCTGCGCGAGGTTGGCCTGGAGGATCGAGTTGAGCAGTTCGTCGAAGCCGACGACCTGTTCCTGCACCCGGGCCAGGTGGTCGGCGACGTCACGGAAGTACTTCTGGATGTCGGGGTCGATCAGCCGCATCGGCCGCTCGCTGAGCAGCAGCATGGGACGGAGCAGGGGCGCCACGGCGCGCTTGAACTCCAGCACCTCACGCTTGAGTTGGTAGATCCGGCCGGCGTCCGTGCCGCGCGGGGTGCCCTTGCGCCCCAGCGAGAACACCTCGGTCTCGACCTCGTCGATGTCGTCCTGCACCGCGTCGGCGACCGCGACGTACCCGTCGACGACATGGTCGGCGATCGCGTGCAGCACCGCCGAGGGACCCTTGGCGAGCAGCTCGGGGTCGTCCTGAAGCCGGTGCCTGAGCGCCCGCAGCGAGCCCTGTCCGCCGTGCCGGACGGTGATGAAGAAGTCCCGTCCGGTGAAGCACATGACTTCGCCGGTCTCGACGATCTCGCTGCTGGCGGTGAGTTCGTCGTGCTCGATGTAGTGGATGGTCTTGAAGACCGTGAACAGGGAGTCGTCGTAGCGCTCCAGCTTGGGCCGCTGGTGGGCCTGGACGGCGTCCTCGACGGCCAGCGGGTGCAGCCCGAACTCACCTGCGATACCGGAGAACTCGGCCTCGGTGGGCTCGTGCAGCCCGATCCAGACGAAGCCCCCGTCGCGCCGCACCTGGCGCATCGCCTCGTGCGGCGTCAGCGGCGCCGGGGTCGCGATGCGGGCGCCGTCGCGGTAGATGGCGCAGTCGACCACGGCCGAGGGCGTCGACGGGTCGCGCGTCGTGTCGTACCCGGCGGTGTCCTTGCGGAGCGACGGACGGGACGGACGGACGGCGGCACGCAGGTCGCGGATCATCGACATGGCAGGCTCCTTCGCGGGCAGGCAGCGAAAGCCTCCGGGGAGGGGCGGAACCACCCGGAATGAGGACGTCCTGACTGCGGATGTTTGGCACGTCCACAAAGCGGGGAGCACCGCACCATCGCGGTGGTGAGCTTCGCTGCTGATTCAGCTACTGCTGCGGGACAGACAGATCAGGCAATACGAAACGAAGGCTCTTCCGCGGTGAAAAGCGTGCGAGAGGTGGCGGCCGGCTAGAGAAGCAGAGCGGCTACGTCAGCGGCGGGAAGAGCGGGTGCTACTGCACGGTCGACTTCGATCCATTGCAGCCCCACCTCCTCCGGCCGGTCCCCCGTAGGGGAGTTTCGTCGGTGTCGGGACTTGACTGCGACGCTGCTGCGTGCTGCCCCGAACCACCGGGCAAGAGTAACAGCCGACTGAAGTGTCAAGGCGCTGCTTTGCCCGGTACTGACGAGTTCTATGCTCACCGCATGGTTGATGTTCTTGCTCTGGTAGAGGCCCGGTTGCGCACCGCACTGGGCGAACCGGACGCCCGCGCCGCGGTCACCTTCCTCGGTACCGACCGCATCGAGGTGCTCCGTTTCCAGCAGGGCGACATCGTCCGCTACGCCACGCTCGGCATGTCCGCGCACCCCATGGCGGACCCCACCGCGGTTCTCGCCGACCCGGTCGAGGGCCCCCGCGCCGAGCTGGTGCTCTCCGTACGATCCGGGCTCGCCGACACCGACAAGGCGCTCCGCCCGCTCGCTGTACTCGCCGCGTCTCCGCAGGTGGAGGGGTTGGTCGTGGCCACCGGCGCATCCCTGGACGTCGGCGATCCCCTCTGGCCCGGCGCCCCCTTCACCTCGGTCCTGGTCGCCGAGCCGGGTGGCCTGGTCGAGGACCTGGACCTGGACGAGCCCCTCGACCCCGTACGGTTCCTGCCGCTGCTCCCCATGACCCCGAACGAGGCGGCCTGGAAGCGCGTGCACGGCGCCCAGGCCCTTCAGGAGCGCTGGCTGACGAACGGAACGGACCTGCGGGATCCGTCCCGCAGGTCCGTTCCGCTGGACTGACCGGCCGAGTGACCGAACTCACCAACCGGTGGCCGGAACCGGTCAGTTGGCGAACACCGTGACGCTGTCCTCCGTGGCGTGCCTCGGCTCCGGCTCCTCGGCCTCGTGTGCGAGGGCCTTCCGTCGTACGACGACCACCGCGGCGCCCAGGACGGCCGTGACCGCCGCCACCACGAACGGGATGTGGATGTTGCTCCACTCCTCGATCTTCGGCGCGAAGAACGGTGCGGCCGCGGCCGCGAACCAGCGCACGAAGTTGTAGCCCGCGCTGGCGACGGGGCGCGGGGCGTCCGAGACGCCCAGCGCCAGCTCTGTGTACACGGTGTTGTTCACGCCGATGAAGGCGCCGGACAGGATCGTGCAGACGACGGCCGTCGTGTGGCTCCCGTAGCCGAGGACCAGTACGTCGACGGCGAGCAGCACCAGGGAGCCGCCGAGCACCTTCAGCGAACCGAACCGCTCCTGGAGCCGCGGCGCCACGAGCACCGAGAAGACGGCGAGCAGCACGCCCCAGGCGAAGAACACGGCACCCGACTTGTACGGGGTCATGTCCAGCACGAAGGGCGTGAAGGCCAGGACCGTGAAGAACGTGTAGTTGTAGAAGAAGGACGAGACCGCCGCGGAGGCCAGTCCGCCGTGGGAGAGCGCCTTGATCGGGTCGAGCAGTGAGGTCTTCTGCGCCGGCCTCGGCTGCTCCTTGAGGAACGCCGTGATGCAGAGGAAGCCCACCGCCATCAGGGCTGCGGTGCCGAAGAACGGGTAGCGCCAGTCGGCGTCCCCGAGCAGCGCTCCCAGCAGGGGCCCGCACGCCATGCCGAGGCCCAGGGCGGACTCGTACAGCAGGATCGCCGCCGCGCTGCCTCCGGCCGCCGCGCCGACGATGACCGCGAGGGCGGTGGAGACGAAGAGCGCGTTGCCGAGGCCCCAGCCGGCCCGGAACCCGACGAGTTCGGCGACCGAGTTCGAGGTGCCCGCGAGGGCCGCGAAGACCACGACGAACGCGAGGCCGAGCAGCAGGGTCTTACGGCCGCCGATACGGCTGGAGACGAAGCCGGTGATCAGCATCGCCACGGCGGTGATCAGGAAGTACGAGGTGAAGAGCAGAGAGACCTGGCTGGCCGTGGCGTCCAGGCCCTGAGCGATCGACGGCAGGATCGGGTCGACGAGCCCGATGCCCATGAATGCGACGACGGACGCGCCGGCGGTCGCCCAGACTGCCCTCGGCTGCCGCAGGATGCCGCCGGCTCCCGCGTCGAATGGGTCCATGGTTCCCTCACTCCCCACAGAAGATGGTTGGTATATGCACATAGTAAGTTAGCTCGGCTAATTAATGCAAGCTACATCTACATCTGCCTGGTCAGGCGTTCCGTCCGGACGGGTGATCGTCCTTGACGTGACGGAGCAGGGGTAGGACCGTGGGGCCCTATGAGGGGCGAACCCAGTTGCCCGAAGTGTGGTGGCCGGGTCAGGGCTCCCGGACTCTTCGCCGATTCCTGGCAGTGTGATGTGCACGGCACCGTGCATCCGCTGCAGCCCGTGATCCCGCCCAGCGTCGAGGCCCTCAGCGTCGTGGTGCATCGCACGCAGGTACCGGTGTGGATGCCCTGGCCGCTTCCGGTCGGCTGGCTGTTCACCGGCGTGGCCTGCGCGGGCGACGACCGCAGCGGGGGTCGTGCGACGGCCGTGGCGTGCTCGGGGCCGGGGCCGCTGGGCGGTGTGGGGGAGTTGATCCTGGTCGCCGAGGAGCTCGGCGTGGGGCTCGGGGCGCGGTACGCGGGTGTCGACGGGCCGGACCCGGGGCCGTACATGAACGTCGAGAAGCCGCCACAGGCCAAGGTGCTGGCGGCGGGGCGGCCGACGCCGTTGTGGCATGTCGCCGACTCGCCCGATGACCGTGCGGTGTTCGCCGGTGAGGCGCGGGGGCTGTGGCTGTGGGCGGTTGTGTGGCCCGAGCAGTCGGGGCTGCTGATGTATGACGAGCTGGTGCTCACGGATTTGCGGGATGCGGGGGCCGAGCTGGATCTGGTTCCCTGCGGGGCGTTGTCGCCGCGCTTGCTTGAGCCGTAGGGGTGGGGTGGCTGGGGTGCGTCGGTGGCTGCGGGCTCGTCGTGGCTGATCGCGCCCACGCGGCGGAGCCGCATATCGGACACAGTCCCGCGCCCCTGGGTGGGCTGGGCAGCCGTTAGTCTTGGGTGTCCCCTTCCGTACCGTCACCCGCTGGAGTTCGCGTCGTGCGAATAGATCTGCACACCCACTCCACCGCCTCAGACGGTACGGATTCGCCCGCTGAGCTGGTGCGGAATGCTGCCGCTGCTGGGCTGGACGTCGTTGCGCTGACCGATCATGACACCACCCGCGGGTACGGCGAGGCGATTGCCGCGCTGCCGGAGGGGCTGACGCTCGTTACCGGGGCCGAGCTGTCGTGTCGTATCGACGGGGTCAGCATGCACATGCTGGCCTACCTGTTCGATGCCGAGGAGCCGGCGCTGCTTGCCGAGCGTGAGTTGGTGCGGGACGACCGGGTGCCGCGGGCCAAGGGGATGATCGCCAAGCTGAACGAGCTGGGTGTGCCGGTGACCTGGGAGCTGGTCAAGCGGATCGCCGGAGACGGGTCCGTCGGGCGGCCGCATGTCGCCTCCGCGCTGGTGGAGCTCGGCCTCGTACCGACCGTGGGGGACGCCTTCACGGAGGACTGGCTGGCCGACGGCGGGCGGGCGTTCGTCGAGAAGCACGAGACCGACCCCTTCGAGGCGATCCGGCTGATCAAGGCCGCGGGCGGGGTCGCGGTGTTCGCGCACCCGGCCGCCAGCAAGCGGGGGCGCACGGTGCCGGAGTCCGCGATCGCCGAGATGGCGGCCGTGGGCCTCGACGGCATCGAGGTCGACCACATGGACCACGACCCGGAGGCGCGCGAGCGGCTGCGGGGCCTGGGGAAGGAGCTGGGTCTGCTGACGACCGGCTCCAGCGACTACCACGGCAGCCGGAAGACCGTACTGCTCGGCGAGTACACCACGGACCCCGAGGTGTACGGGGAGATCACGCGTCGGGCGACGGGGGCGTTTCCCGTGCCGGGGACCGGCGGAGTCTGAGACTCGACCCCGCTGACACGTCCCTCTCTTCCGCAAGCAAGGCTCACCCATGTTCGACGTCGCCGTCTTCGGCTCTCTCTTCCTCACCCTTTTTGTCATCATGGATCCCCCTGGGATCACCCCGATCTTCCTGGCGCTGACCTCGGGCCGCCCCGCCAAGGTGCAGAAGCGGATGGCCTTCCAGGCCGTCTGTGTCGCCGGCGGTGTGATCACCGTGTTCGGGCTGCTGGGGCATCAGATCCTCGACTACCTGCACGTCTCCGTCCCCGCGCTGATGATCGCGGGCGGGCTGCTTCTTCTGCTGATCGCGCTCGACCTGCTCACCGGCAAGACGGACGAGCCGAAGCAGACCAAGGACGTGAACGTCGCGCTCGTACCGCTGGGCATGCCGTTGCTCGCCGGGCCCGGCGCGATCGTCTCCGTCATCCTCGCGGTGCAGAAGGCCGACGGTGTTGCCGCTCAGGTGTCGGTGTGGGCGGCGATCGTGGCCATCCATGTCGTGCTGTGGCTGGTGATGCGGTACTCGCTGCTGATCATCCGGGTCATCAAGGACGGCGGTGTGGTCCTCGTGACGCGGCTTGCGGGAATGATGCTGTCCGCGATCGCCGTGCAGCAGATCATCAACGGGGTCACGCAGGTGATCCAGGGGAGCTGAACCCCGCGCAAGCGCAGAGCCCCCGCCTGGCGTCGATGCCGGGCGGGGGCTCTGAAGCTTCTGCGGTGATCCGCGTCTGTTACGAGGCCGTGGTGTCGGCCGGACGGATCCACAGCCGCTGACCTATGGCCGCGGCCTGCTGAACGATCCGGTTGACGGAGGCGGCGTCCACAACGGTGCTGTCCACGGGCGTGCCGTCGACGTCGTCGAGTCGCATGATTTCGAAGCGCATGGCTTCTCCCTTCGTCTGGTCATCCTCCTGAGGAGAATTGCTTTACATGCATAGTCAACGAGCTGCGTGTTACAAACATTCCCTACGCTAAGGAAATTTTTCGAACGGCTAACTACTGACTGGTATAGGAGTCTTCCGAGACCCATTGGGACCGGTTGTGTTCGCAGCGTGACCGCCGGGACAATGGAGGCGATGAACGACGACCTCGCGGCGCTCGGCGCCCGCATCGACCGCACCAACGAGCTGCTCCAGCGCATGCTCGCCGAGGTGGCGAAGACGCCCTCGACGCATGCGATCTTCGTCGACGCCGGGTATCTGTACGCGGCCGCGGGCCGGCTCGTCGCCGGGACCGAGGACCGGCGGGCCTTCGACCTCGACGCCGAGGGACTGATCGAGGCACTCATCGACAAGGCCCGCACGATCTTCGCGGACAGCCGGCTGCTGCGGGTCTACTGGTACGACGGCGCCCGGCGCCGCATCCACACCGCCGAGCAGCAGTCCATCGCCGAACTCCCGGACGTCAAGGTCCGTCTGGGCAACCTCAACGCCAACAACCAGCAAAAGGGCGTGGATTCGCTGATCCGCTCCGACCTCGAGTCACTCGCCCGGCACCGCGCGATCAGCGACGCGGCCCTGCTCGGCGGCGACGAGGACCTGGTGTCGGCCGTGGAGGCGGCGCAGGGGTACGGCGCGCGGGTGCACCTGTGGGGCATCGAGGCACCGGAGGGCCGCAACCAGGCGGAGCCGCTGCTCTGGGAGGTCGACAGCCAGCGCACCTTCGACCTCGACTTCTTCAAGCCGTACGTCGCCCGGCGCACCGCGACCGCCTACGAGGCCACGGCGACCCGGCCCACCCGCGAGGACGTGCGGTTCGTCGGCGCGCAGATCGCGGCGAAGTGGCTGGCGGCGCGCGGCCGGGAGGCGCTGGTGGAGCTGCTGCCCGGGCATCCGTATCTGCCCGGGTCGGTGGACCAGGACCTGCTGGTGGAGGCGGAGGGGCTTCTTCAGTACTCGTTGCGCGGTCAGGCGGATCTGCGGCGGGCGCTGCGGGACGGCTTCTGGGAGCACCTACAGACGCAGTACTGAACGCTCCGCGGGCCGTGTCGATATGCGGCTCCGCCGCGGGGCCGCGAACTGTTGTTGGTCGTCTGCGGGTGCGTCGTGGCTGGTCGCGCCCACGCGGCGGTAGCCGCAAATCGATAACAGCCCCGCGCCCCTACGGGGCGTCCCAGAAGTCCGCCAGGGCGCGGGCCGTGGGGAGCGGCTGGTCCATGTTGGGTGAGTGTTCCGCGCCGGCCACGACCGTGCGGCGCGCCTTCAGTCGTACGGCCATGTCGTCGAGGAGGGTCACCGGCCAGGTGTCGTCGCGGGCGCCCGACAGCACGTGGAACGGGAGCGGGACGGCGGCGAGTTCGGCGACACGGTCCGGCTCGGTGCACAACTGGCGTCCCGTCGCGATGAGTTGGGCGGGCTTGTTGCCGAGCCAGCGGCGGCGGAGCTGGTCCATGTCGCCGAGTCCGCGGGCCGGGCCGCCGACCTCCTCCGGGGGGCCCATGGCCAGGATCGCCCCCCACACCTCGGTCATCGTCAGCACCGCGAGTGTGTCCCGCAGCAGCTTGACGCGCTGCTGCTGGGAGTCGGAGACCTGGGCCGGGCCCGAGGAGATGAGGGTGAGCGAGCGGAAGGGGGAGTGGTCGATGAGGACGGCGGCGCGCGCGATCTGGCCGCCGAGGGAGTGCCCGAGAAGGTGCAGGGGTGTGCCGAGCGCCGCAGCCTGCGCGAGGACGTCCTTCGCCAACTCGTCCTGCGCATACGCCGATTCATCGCTCTCCGGACCGTCGGACTCGTACTGTCCGCGTCCGTCCAGAGCCACGACCCGGTAACCGCGCACGGTCAGCGGCTCGTGCAGCAGCGTGAAGTCCTCCTTGCTGCCCGTGAATCCGGGGAGCATCAGCACGACACCCCTCGGCTCGATACCGGAGGGCACGGGCGAGTCAACGGCAGCGAACTCGCCACGGGCCGTGCGCAGCCGGTGGAGGCGGGCGCCGGGCGGTGGGGGGACGGCCGGCCGGGGGACGGGCGCTGAGCTGGTCACGAGGTGAGGCTATCGGGCGGGGCGGCTTCGCCGGAGGCCGGATCCTGGCCGTCGTGTGTGTGGGGGCGGGTGCGGTGCGAGTCGAGTCAGCTGTGATTTGCGTGCCCGCGGCGGTGTTCGCGTCTCCCGGAAACGGTGATGGCCGTCCGCGTGAAGCGGCGATGGCTCGGATGACCCGTTGCGCGGTGAATCGGGACCGGGCCCTCCACGCCCCCGAAAACGCGACGGCCCGGTCCCGCGAGATGCGGGACCGGGCCATATCGGGTTGCGAGATCAGCCCTCCGCGGGCTCCGCGGCGGCCGTGGCCTTGCGGGTGCGGCGGGGCTTCGGTTCCGTGGCTTCCGGGGCCTCGGTGGCCGTCGTCGCCTTGCGGGTGCGGCGGCGGGGTGTGGTTTCCGGCTCCTGCGTGGCCTGGGCCGGAATCTCCGCCGTCTCGGCGGTGGCGGCGGCCTTGCGGGTGCGGCGGACCTTGGGCTTGGCCTCCGTACCGTCGGCGGCGTCGACCGCTGCCTCGGCGGTGGCGGCGGCCTTGCGCGTGCGGCGGGGCTTGGCCTCCACGGCGTCCGGTGCCTCGGTGGTGGCGGCAGCCTTGCGGGTGCGGCTCGGCTTGGCCTCCGTGCCCTCGGCCGTGTCGACCGCCGCTTCCGCGGCAGCCGCGGTCTTACGGGTGCGGCGGCGCGGCTTGGCCTCCTCCGTGCCCTCCGCCGTGTCGACCGCGGTCTCGGCCGCGGCCGTGGCCTTGCGGGTGCGGCGCGGCTTCGGTTCCGTGGTCTCCGCCGTCTCGGTGGTGGCGGCAGCCTTGCGGGTGCGGCTCGGCTTGGCTTCCGTGCCCTCGGCCGTGTCGGTCGCCACCTCGGCGGCGGCCGTCTTCTTGCGCGTGCGGCGCGGCTTGGTCTCCTCGGCACCTTCCGCGGTGTCGACCGCGGTTTCGGCAGTGGCGGCGGCCTTGCGGGTGCGGCGGCGCGGGGCGGGAGCCTCGGGGGCCTCGGCAGCCGCCGGAGCCTCCGACACCTGCACGGCCGACTCGGCCTTCGCGTCCTGAGCGACCGTGACCTCCGGCTCCGCCGACTTGCGCGTACGGCGGCGGCGCTGCTTCACCGGGGCCTCGGAGGCGTCCAGGGTCGGGCCCTCTGCCGTCGCCACGGCGCTTTCGGCGGGCTCGGTGACCGCTTCCGTGGCCGTCGTCACCGGCTCGGCCCCTCCGGCGCGGGTACGGCGACGGCGCCGCGGGGTGCGGGGACCGGTCACGTCGTCCGCGGTGGTCTCCGCAGGGGTTTCCGCCGCGGGGGCGGTCCCGGTGGGAGCCGTGTCGTCCAGCGTGGACCCGCCGCGCGTACGACGGCGACGACGCGGAGTACGGGCCGGGCGCTCACGGTCGGCGGAACGGGACTCGCCCCGGTCGCTGCGACCGCCACGGCCGCGCGGACCGCGCCCGCCCGTCTCGCCGAGGTCCTCGACCTCCTCGGCCGCGAGCCCGGCGCGCGTGCGCTCCGAGCGCGGCAGCACACCCTTGGTGCCCGCGGGAATGCTCAGTTCCTCGAAGAGGTGCGGGGACGTGGAATACGTCTCCGGCGGGTCGCTCAGGCCGAGGTCCAGCGCCTTGTTGATGAGCTGCCAGCGCGGGATGTCGTCCCAGTCGACGAGGGTGATCGCGATGCCCTTGGCGCCCGCGCGGCCCGTACGGCCGATGCGGTGCAGGTACGTCTTCTCGTCCTCGGGGGACTGGTAGTTGATGACGTGCGTGACGCCCTCGACGTCGATGCCGCGCGCGGCCACGTCGGTGCAGACGAGCACGTCCACCTTGCCGTTGCGGAAGGCGCGCAGCGCCTGCTCGCGGGCGCCCTGGCCGAGGTCGCCGTGGACCGCGCCGGAGGCGAAGCCGCGCTGCTGGAGCTGGTCGGCGAGGTCCGCCGCCGTCCGCTTGGTGCGGCAGAAGACCATCACGAGACCGCGGCCGTCGGCCTGCAGTATCCGCGAGACCATTTCCGGCTTGTCCATGTTGTGCGCGCGGTAGGCGAACTGCTCGGTGTTGCGGACCGTCTGGCCCTCGTCGTCCGGCGCCGTGGCGCGGATGTGCGTGGGCTGCGACATGTAGCGGCGCGCGAGGCCGATGACCGCGCCCGGCATGGTCGCCGAGAACAGCATCGTCTGACGGCGGGCCGGCAGCATGTTGATGATCTTCTCGACGTCGGGCAGGAAGCCCAGGTCGAGCATCTCGTCGGCCTCGTCGAGGACGAGCGCCTTGATGTGCTTGAGGTTGAGCTTCTTCTGGCCCGCGAGGTCGAGAAGCCGGCCCGGGGTGCCGACGACGACGTCGATGCCCTTCTTGAGGGCCTCGACCTGGGGCTCGTAGGCCCGGCCGCCGTAGATGGCGAGGACGCGGACATTGCGTACCTTGCCCGCGGTCAGCAGGTCGTTCGTCACCTGAGTGCACAGCTCGCGCGTCGGGACGACAACGAGTGCCTGCGGGGCGTCGGTGAGGGCCTCGGGCTTGGCGCGCCCGGCCTCGACGTCGGCGGGGACGGTGACGCGCTCGAGGAGCGGAAGGCCGAAGCCCAGCGTCTTGCCGGTGCCGGTCTTGGCCTGGCCGATGACGTCGGTGCCCGAGAGGGCGACGGGGAGCGTCATCTCCTGGATGGGGAAGGGACTGATGATGCCGACGGCTTCAAGGGCCTCGGCGGTCTCGGGAAGGATCCCGAGCTCTCGGAAAGTAGTCAGAGTGCTGCCTGTTCTGTGTATGCGGCGCGAGGCGAGCGCGGGGGTCGTGTCCAGACCGTGCCGGGGACGTCGGCTGCCGTACGGCGAGCCGTATGGCACGGGAGACCTCTGCCGACGCTCTAGCGCTCGAACCGCTGAGGGTCCCTCCAGGCGTCGTACGCAGAGTGCCGTACGCCAGTGGAGAGCTGTCAGGTCGGAGCCGATCGGGCCACCGACCGGGCATCCTCATACGTGCGGCCCGTCGAGATACCGTCGAGCTACGTCGAAGTACTCAGCAGGCGCATTACCACCATACCCCGGAATCGCGCACATGCGATGGCCGATTCGGTCACGTAGTGGTAGTCACACCTCTTCACGTAGCCGTCGTCACAGTGACTGACCAGGGACTTCCTTCGTGCGGCGAGCGGGCTATTGTGCGCTTCATGACGACCTCTGACAAGCCTGAAAACGCCTCGGAGACCTCCGGCGCAGCCGCCGACCCCGCAGCACACACCGGAGTCGCCGCCCAGGGCTGGGCGCAGGCCGCCGCCGACCCGCAGTACCGCGCCGCGGTCGTCGACCTGCTCGGCGCGCTCGCATACGGGGAGCTGGCCGCGTTCGAGCGGCTGGCGGAGGACGCCAAGCTGGCGCCGACGCTGGCCGACAAGGCGGAGCTGGCGAAGATGGCGTCGGCCGAGTTCCACCACTTCGAGCGGCTGCGGGACCGGCTCACGGAGATCGGCGAGGAGCCGACCCGGGCGATGGAGCCGTTCGTCGCCGCGCTCGACGGATTCCACAAGCAGACGGCGCCCTCGGACTGGCTGGAGGGCCTCGTCAAGGCGTACGTCGGCGACTCGATCGCCAGTGACTTCTACCGTGAGGTCGCCGCCCGGCTCGACTCGGACAGCCGTGAACTCGTCCTGGCCGTGCTCGACGACACCGGGCACGCCGGCTTCGCCGTGGAGAAGGTGCGGGCCGCGATCGATGCCGATCCTCGTGTGGGTGGTCGGCTTGCGCTGTGGGCGCGGCGGTTGATGGGCGAGGCCCTGTCGCAGTCCCAGCGGGTGGTCGCCGACCGGGATGCCCTGTCGACGATGCTGGTGGGTGGGGTTGCCGACGGGTTCGACCTTGCTGAGGTCGGCCGGATGTTCTCGCGGATCACTGAGGCGCACACGAAGCGGATGGCTGCGCTGGGGTTGGCTGCGTAGCGCTCTGTAGGGGGTGCTTCGGTTGTGGCGCGGCTGCGGGCCGGTGGGGGCTGGTCGCGCAGTTCCCCGCGCCCCTTCGGGGCGCTGTCCTACTCGGCGTCGGGATCTATGCCGTCGCCGAGCGGCGGCGCAGTCTTCCCGCGGGGCGTAGCAGCAGGGACAGGGAGGCTGCGGAGAGGGTCGCCGCGCCGATCATGATCAGCAGGACGTGGCTCGCACCGAGCGCGCTGTGTGTGAGGAAGGCGCCGAAGAGGCCGCCGGCGATACCTGTCGAGACGACCAGGGAGCGGGCGGGGAGGCGGTGCGAGAGGCGGTGGATCGCGGCCCAGGCCAACACCAGGCCGAGCACGGCGGAGCCAAGCGCTTCCAAGATCATGACGGGGTCCCTCCCACACGGCCTGCCTGCGCACCACGGACGTAGCCCGTCATACCCGTGACCTGCGGAATGCAATCCTCCCGTGTGCGCGGGATGTGCTCCGTCTGTGAAGGAAACCGCCGCCGGTGGCGGGTGCGGGAAACGCGAAGGGCCCGGCGGTCGACCGACCGCCGGGCCCTTCCCTTCAGGCCTGACTACAGTGCGCCGAAGCCCACCTTGCGCGGGGCCTGCTCGCCGATCTCGACGTAGGCGAGGCGGTCGGCCGGGACCAGGATCTTGCGGCCGTGCTCGTCCACGAGGCTCAGCAGCTGCGACTTGCCGGCCAGTGCCTCGGCCACCACGCGCTCGACCTCCTCGGCACTCTGCCCGCTCTCCAGAACGATCTCGCGGGGCGTGTGCAGCACGCCGATCTTGACCTCCACGGCTATGTCCCTCCGACGGTCAGTGAAGTGCGCGACCCTGCGCGCCGTACGCAGCACACATTAGCCCGGTGAGCGGATCTACATGTTGCGCAGGGGAACGCCAGGAGCGAACAGCGGGTGGGAACAAACGGGCGGTCAATGGTGCTCGCTGCCGTGCAGCGGGAAACCGGCGATGCCCCGCCAGGCCAGCGACGCGAGCAGCTGGACCGCCTGGTCGCGCGGGACGCTGCGGTCGCTGTGCAGCCAGGAACGTGCCACCACCTGGGCGAGGCCGCCAAGACCGGAGGCGAGCAGCATCGACTCGGCGCGCGAGAGGCCGGTGTCCTCGGCGATGACCTCGCAGATCGCCTCGGCGCACTCGTTGGTGACCTTGTCGACGCGCTCGCGGACGGCGGGCTCGTTCGTCAGGTCGGACTCGAAGACCAGGCGGAAGGCGCCGCCGTCGTCCTCGACGTACGCGAAGTACGCGTCCATCGTCGCCCGTACACGCTGCTTGTTGTCGGTCGTCGACGCCAGCGCGTTCCGTACGGCCTGGATCAGTGATTCGCAGTGCTGGTCCAGCAGTGCGAGATAGAGGTCGAGCTTTCCCGGGAAATGCTGGTAGAGCACCGGCTTGCTGACGCCGGCGCGCTCGGCGATGTCGTCCATCGCGGCCGCGTGGTAGCCCTGCGCCACGAAGACTTCCTGGGCGGCGCCCAGCAGCTGGTTCCGTCGGGCACGGCGCGGCAGGCGTGTGCCCCGCGGGCGTGCCGCCTCTGTCTGCTCGATGGCTGTCACGCCGCCTCCCAATGTCGTCCATATGCGGTGTGCGCCGCGCGGCCATCGTACTTTTCGGTAACCGTGGTGTGCGCGGTGCGAGCGCAGAATTTCACGGACCGGGCGGCTACGAAAGCGGTGTGAAAGGTTTTAAACAGGGGCGGGTCGGGCACTATGCCGCCTCGCCACTGCTCACCGATAGTCGTCCTCGTCCAGTGACACTACGCGGGCCTGTTCGATGAGGTCCGCCTCGCTGCCGCGGTCCGGGTCCGCGTCGGCCAGTGAGTCGTCGCGGTCCGGCGCGACATCTGCCTGCTGCTCGGCGGCATCGCCTTCCGGGGCCTCGACGTCGATCTCCTCTTCACCCACTTCGAAGTCCTCGAACGTCTCGGGGTCGGTCGGGTCTATGGCCATGACGGGCTCCCTTCCTAGGAACGTCCCTGGGGAAGCAGGGGCCTCATGCGGGTGCCCTCAATACGAGCGTAGGAGACACCTGATCCGGACGCTATGCGATCCGCGTCCGGATCGTGACGCGGTGCGTCCGAGTGGCGCGGGGACGTGGGCCGTTCGTGATCCGGGCGGGGCCTGTGATGGCGAACACATGAACCACTGCGTGATCGTCTCGTAACATTGCCGCATGTCTTCGACCGAGCTCCCGTCCGCACCGGCCAGCAGTGCGCTCCCGAAGGTGTCGCCCGTCAGGGTCGCCGAGGGCGAGCGGCTCAGGTCGGTGCGGCTGCCGGGGATCACGCTGACGGTGCGGTCGAGGCCGCCGGCGCGCGAAGGCCTGCCGCCCGCGCTGTACGTCCACGGACTCGGCGGCTCCTCACAGAACTGGTCGGGGCTGATGCCGCTGCTCGACGAGTACGTCGGCAGCGAGGCCCTCGACCTTCCCGGCTTCGGCGACTCCCCACCACCGGACGACGGCGACTACTCGATCACCGCGCACGCCCGCGCGGTGATCCGCTATCTGGACTCCTCCGGGCGCGGGCCCGTGCACCTCCTCGGCAACTCGCTCGGCGGCGCGGTCACCACCCGGGTCGCCGCCGTGCGCCCCGATCTCGTCCGCACGCTCACCCTCGTGTCGCCCGCGCTTCCGGAGCTGCGCATCCAGCCCACCGCCGTACCCACGGCGCTGCTGGCGCTGCCCGGCGTGGCGACCCTGTTCACCCGGTACAGCAGGGACTGGTCCGCGGAGCAGCGGGTGCGCGGGGTGATGGCGCTCTGCTACGGCGATCGCGGGCGGGTGACGCCCGAGGAATTCGACAACGCCGTGGAGGAGATGTCGCGGCGGCTGCAACTGCCGTACTTCTGGGACGCGATGGCACGCTCCGCGCGCGGGATCGTCAACGCGTACACGCTGGGTGGCCAGCACGGACTGTGGCGCCAGGCCGAGCGGGTCCTCGCGCCGACCCTTCTCATCTACGGCGGCCGGGACCAGCTCGTCGGCTACCGCATGAGCCAGCGGGCGGCCCGCTCTTTTCCCGCCTCCCGGCTGCTGTCCTTGCCGGATGCCGGGCACGTGGCGATGATGGAGTACCCCGAGGAGGTGGCGCGGGCCTTCCGTGAACTCCTCACCGACACAGGCGAGTTGAGCGCCGTCGCGGGGGCCGCCGTCGAGAGCGCGGGGAGCTGAGGGGCGAGGTGGGACGCCACAGTCGGCGGGGGGCTGCGCCCAAGGGCGCGGTCCAGGGCGGTTCGGAAGGTACTCCGGCCCGGGGTGTGCCGAGGGTTCCTGACGGTTCCTCTGACCGCGGTGCACCAAGGTTTTCTGACGGTACGCCGGCGCACGGCTTTCCCCGGCTTCCTGACGGGACGCCGGCTCGGGGTGTGCCGCGCCTTCCCGACGGCACGCCCGCCCACGGTTTCCCGCGGCTTCCCGACGGCACGCCCGCGCATGGCAGCCCTCGGCTTCCCGACGGCACGCCCGCGCGTGGTGTTCCCCGTTACGCTGACGGCACGCCCGCGCGTGGTGTCCCCCAAGTCCGCGGTGGGCATCCCGAGCAGCGTGAACCAGGTGGCGGCTGGGGCGAGTCGAGGGGGAGGGGCGGGGTCGGGTACGAGGCTCCGGCAGGGCCCGGTGGCCGGATACCGCGGCAGCGGCAGGCGCGTCCGGGCGGTCCGCGCCAGGACTACATCGACGCCTTCGAAGAGGACGACGACGTCTTCTCGCCCCGTACGCCCGGCTCCGACCCGTACGCCTCCGTCACCGACTGGGCCAGGATGCCCGGCATCGAGAGCGACACCGAGGCCGACGCCGACAACCCGCAGCCCACCGGCAAGCCCGTGCAGGCCAAGGGTGGCAAGGGGCGGACCTTCGCGGGGATCGCGGCCCTCGCCGTCACGACCGTGCTGGCCGTCGTCGTGGCCGGCGAGGTCACCGACCGGCGCGACGACGTGCAGTCGCAGTCCGCCACCGACCGGGCCCGGGACGCCCGTGACGGCGCTTCGCGAACGGACGGGCGGCCGACGCCGTCCACGTCGCCGAGCGTGGCGACACTGACGTATGCGCAGAAGATGGACGACAAGTACGCGCTGAGCGCCACACTCGACGGCTCCGGCACGTTCGACGCGATCGCCGGCGTCGACCGGGCGCCCGGCACCGGGCAGAAGTACACGTACCGCGTGGATGTGGAGCAGGGGCTCGGCCTCGACGGCGCACTCTTCGCGCAGGCCGTGCAGAAGACGCTCAACGACGACCGGAGCTGGGCCCACAACGGCGCCCGCACCTTCGAGCGCATCTACTCCGGCAAGCCCGACTTCGTGATCACGCTCGCCAGCCCCGGCACCACCGCCGACTGGTGCGCCAAGTCCGGCCTGGACACGACCGAGGACAACGTGTCCTGCGATTCCGCGTCCACGGACCGCGTGATGATCAATGCATATCGATGGGCGCAGGGGTCGAAGACGTACGGCGATCAGATGTACGCATACCGGCAAATGTTGATCAACCATGAGGTCGGCCACCGGCTCGGCTACAGCCACGTCACCTGTGACAAGGACGGCGACCTCGCCCCGGTCATGCAGCAGCAGACCAAGTTCCTCGACCACGACGGGATCCACTGCCGGGCCAACGCCTGGCCGTATCCCAGGAGTTGACGCACGGCACCGAAGTCACGTTGACATGCGCAGAGAAGTCGTACATATTTCTGCGCATGTCGCCCCGTCACACCTCCGCGCGCGCCGCCATCGAGCTGGCGCTGATCGGTGTGACCCCGCTCTGCGTGGCCGACATTCTCTGTCGCTGACGCCCGCCCCGAGGCGCGCGTCGCGAATCCCGCTCTTCCCGTGACAGAGTCACGGCTTCTTCGACGACCCGACGCCGGGGCAGACGTCTGTTCACTTTCGTCTCACTCCTCGTCAATCCGTCTCGCGATCCGAGATCGATCCGGTATCGATCCGAGACTCATCATCCGAGAGGTCGTCTCCGATGCGTCAACCGTCCGTACACAGCGCCCGCATGGCGAGCGTTTCGCTGGCCCTGGTCCTGGCAGCGGGCGCCGCCGCCTGCGGGCCTGAGGACAACGATGCCAAGAGCTCCGGCGGCGACTCCACGCCCCACAAGGGCGGCACGCTCACGGTCCTGAATTCCAACCCGCAGCAGGACTTCGACCCGGCCCGTCTGTACACGTCCGGGGGCGGCAACGTGCCCTCGCTGGTCTTCCGTACGCTCACCACCCGCAACCGGGAGAACGGCGCGGCCGGCGCCGAGGTCGTCCCGGACCTCGCCACCGACACCGGGCGCCCCAACAAGGACGCGACGGTGTGGACGTACACCCTCAAGAAGGGCCTCAAGTACGAGGACGGCACCGCGATCACCTCGGCCGACATCAAGTACGGCATCGAGCGCTCCTTCGCCGCCGAGCTCTCCGGCGGTGCGCCCTACCTGAGGGACTGGCTGATCGGCGGCGCCGACTACCAGGGGCCGTACAAGGACAAGGGCGGGCTCGACTCGATCGGGACGCCGGACTCCCGCACGATCGTCTTCCATCTGAACAAGCCGGAGGGGGAGTTCCCGTACCTGGCCACGCAGACGCAGTTCACGCCCGTCCCGAAGGCCAAGGACACGGGGACGAAGTACGAGGAGCACCCGGTCTCGTCCGGGCCGTACAAGGTCGTCTCGAATGAGAACGACGGTGAGCGGTTGGTGCTGGCGCGCAACACCTACTGGTCCGGCTCGTTGGACGCCGAGCGCAAGGCGTACCCGGACAAGATCGACGTACGGTCCGGGCTCGACTCCTCCGTGATCAACCAGCGGCTCTCCTCGTCCCAGGGCGCGGACGCGGCCGCGGTCACCACGGACACCAACCTCGGCCCGGCCGAACTCGCCAAGGTGACCGGTGACAAGGACCTTGCTTCCCGCGTCGGTACTGGGCACTTCGGCTACACCAACTACATAGCGTTCAACCCGACGGTCAAGCCGTTCAACAACGTCAAGGTGCGGCAGGCGATCTCGTACGCCATCGACCGGTCGTCCGTGGTCAACGCGGCCGGTGGATCGGCGCTCGCCGAGGCCGCCACCACCTTCCTGCCGGACCAGAAGTCCTTCGGCTACACGCCGTACGCCCTGTTCCCGGCGGGCAGGACGGGCAACGCGGCCAAGGCCAAGGAACTGCTGAAGGAGGCCGGTTACCCGAACGGGCTCACCGTCACGCTGACCCACTCCAACGCCAAGGACTTCGAGACCAGCCCGGAGATCGCGACGGCCCTCCAGGACGCGCTCAAGAAGGCCGGTATCACCGTCAAGCTGGAGGGTCTGGAGGAGAACGACTACTCCGACAAGATCCACAACGTGAAGACCGAGCCCGGCTTCTTCCTCGCCCACTGGGGTGCCGACTGGCCCTCCGGCGGTCCCTTCCTCGCTCCGATCTTCGACGGCCGTCAGATCGTCAAGGATGGATCGAACTTCAACACAGGCCTGTTGAACGACAAGTCGGTCAATGACGAGATTGACGCGATCAACAAGTTGACCGATCTTGACGCTGCCGCCAAGCGATGGGGTGCACTGGACAAGAAGATCGGTGAGCAGGCGCTGACCGTGCCGCTGTTCCACCCGGTCTACAAGCGGCTGTACGGCGACGACATCAAGAACGTCGTGATCAGCGACTGGACCGGTGTGCTGGACATCTCGCAGGTCGCGGTGAAGTAGCGCTGTGAGCGAGGTACTTGTCGCCACCCAGGCTCCCGAGGCGTTTGCCTCGGGAGCCTCGGGGGCTCGTCAGTTCTGGCGGCGGCTGCGGTTGCAGCGCGCCGCCCTGGTCGCGGCGGTCGTCGTCGCGCTGCTCGTCCTGGTCGCGCTCGCCGCGCCGCTGCTCACGGCGATCGAGGGCCAGGACCCGACCACCTACCACCCGTCTCTGGTGGACTCCGCGCGCGGCGGGGTGCCGATCGGGTCCTTCGGGGGCATCAGCGGGGAGCACTGGCTCGGCGTGGAGCCGCAGACCGGGCGGGACCTGTTCGCGCGGCTCGTGTACGGCGCCCGGGTCTCGCTGGGTGTCGCGCTGGCGGCCACCGTCGTGCAGGTCTTCATCGGTGTCGTCGTGGGCGTCGCGGCGGCGCTCGGGAACCGATGGGTTGATCAACTGTTGAGCCGCTTCACCGACATCATCGTCGCCATGCCGCTGATGATCATGTCGTTGGCGCTGCTCGCGATCGTGCCGTCGAGCTTCCCGCGGCCCGTCCTCGTCGCCCTCGTCATCGGCCTGATCGCGTGGGGCAACATCGCGAAGATCGTGCGCGCCCAGACGCTCACCCTCAAGGGGCTCGACTACGTTTCCGCCGCCCGGCTGAGTGGCTGGGGCACCTGGCGGATCGCCCGCCGCGAACTGCTGCCCGGCATCGCCGCGCCCGTCATCACCTACGCGGCGCTGCTCGTCCCGTCCAATATCACCGTCGAGGCCGCCCTGTCCTTCCTGGGTGTCGGCGTGAAGCCGCCGACACCGTCGTGGGGACAGATGCTCACCGCCGCCGACGTCTGGTACCAGGCCGCCCCGCAGTACTTGTTGCTGCCCGCCGGAGCGCTCTTCGTGACCGTCCTCGCCCTGACCGTCCTCGGCGACGGGGTGCGTACCGCGCTCGACCCGCGCGCCGCGTCCCGGCTGCGCGTCGGCACGGGCCGCAAGAGGGAGGCCAAGGCATGAGCGGCTTCACCGGATTCGTCCTGCGCCGCATCGTCGGCACCCTGATCACCCTGTTCGCCATCTCGGTGATCGTCTACGTCGTCTTCTACGCCACCCCCGGCAACGTCGCCCAGATCACCTGCGGCCCGCGCTGCTCGCCCGCCCAGGTGCAGCAGGTCGCCGGGCAACTGCACCTCGACGACCCGCTGTACACGCGCTACTGGCACTTCCTGGAGGGCCTCGTCGTCGGCCGGAACTACTCGACGGGCACCTCCGTGGAGCACTGCTCGGCGCCCTGCCTCGGGCTGTCGTACCAGAGCGACCAGCAGGTCACCGAGCTGATCCTGGCGAAGCTGCCGGTCAGCCTGTCGCTCGTGTTCGGCGCGATGGTGCTGTGGCTGATCCTCGGGGTCGGCACCGGCGTCCTCTCCGCCTGGCGGCGCGGCCGCCTCACCGAGCGGCTGCTGACCGGCATCACCCTCGCGGGCGTGGCCACGCCGGTCTTCGTCATCGGACTGGTCCTGATGATCGTCGTCTGCGGGCAGCTGCGACTGCTGCCGTTCCCGCAGTACGTGGCCTTCACCGACGATCCCGAGCAGTGGGCGTGGAACCTGCTGCTGCCCTGGCTGTCCCTCGCCCTCATCGAGGCCGCCGCGTTCGCCCGGCTGACCAGGGCGTCGATGCTGGAGACGCTGGCGGAGGACCACATCAGGACCTTCCGGGCGTACGGCGTCGGCGAGCGCTCGGTCATCGGGCGGCACGCGCTGCGCGGGGCGCTCGCGCCGGTCATCGCCCTCAACGCCAACAACGTCGGCTCGGCGGTCGGCGGCGCGGTGCTCACCGAGACGCTCTTCGGCCTGCCCGGCATCGGACAGGAACTGGTCCATGCGGTCAATGTGGTCGACCTTCCGGTCGTCGTCGGAATGGTCCTGGTCATCGGCTTCTTCGTGGTCGTCGCCAACGCCGTCGCGGACGTGCTGTACGCGGTGGCCGACCGACGGGTGGTGCTGGCATGAGCCTGGTGGAAGTCACGGACCTGACGGTCGAGTTCGGGTCCTTGCGGGCCGTGGACGGCCTCTCCTTCCGACTGGAGCAGGGCGCCGCCCTCGCGCTCGTCGGCGAGTCCGGCTCGGGCAAGTCCACGGTCGCGTCCGCCCTGCTGGGACTGCACCGGGGGACCGGAGCGCAGGTGAGCGGCACGGTGCGGGTGGCCGGCGTCGACGTACAGGAAGCGTCCGACGAGGAGCTGCGGCGGCTGCGCGGCGGGAAGGCAGCCATGGTCTTCCAGGACCCGTTGTCGTCCCTCGACCCGTATTACGCGATCGGCGACCAGATCGCCGAGGTGCATCGCGTGCACGCGCGTGTGTCACGCCGGGCGGCACGCGCGCGTGCTGTGGAGGTGCTGGACCGGGTGGGAATTCCGGACGCACAACGACGGTCCCGCTCGCGCCCGCACGAGTTCAGCGGCGGCATGCGCCAACGTGCCCTGATCGCCATGGCGCTGGCCTGCGAGCCCGATCTGCTGATCGCCGACGAGCCGACCACCGCGCTCGACGTGACCGTCCAGGCCCAGATCCTCGACCTGCTGCACACGCTGCGCGAGGAGACCGGCCTGGGCCTGCTCCTTGTCACCCATGACGTGGGCGTCGCCGCCGAGAGCGTCGACGAGGTGCTGGTCATGCGGCACGGGCGGGCGGTCGAGCACGGGCCGGTCGGCACCGTCCTGGGGGCGCCTTCGGAGACGTACACCCGCGAACTTCTGGGCGCGGTCCCGCGCGTGGACGCCGCGCGCACCGCCTCCGTGGCGTCGGACGAGGTCGTCCTCGACGCGACCCGCCTCAGGCGCGAGTTCGGGCGCGGCAAGCGGGCGTTCGCGGCCGTGGACGACGTGTCGCTGACGGTCCATCGGGGCGAAACGCTCGGGATCGTGGGCGAGAGCGGGAGTGGGAAGACGACGCTGGGACGGATGCTCGTCGGGCTGCTCGAACCGACGGCGGGGGAGGTCCGTTACGAGGGGCACGCGCGTGTGGGGGTGAATCCGGCGGTGCAGATGGTCTTCCAGGACCCCGTGTCCTCTCTCAACCCCCGGCGCAGCGTGGGCGAGTCGATCGCCGACCCGGTACGCGCGCGTGGGGAACGCGATGAGGGGCGTATCAGGGGGCGCGTGCGGGAACTGCTGGAGCGCGTGGGGCTCGAAGCGGTGCACTACGACCGCTACCCGCACGAGTTCAGCGGCGGCCAGCGCCAGCGCGTCGGTATCGCGCGGGCGCTCGCGGCCGACCCCCGCGTCATCGTCTGCGACGAGCCCGTCGCCGCGCTCGACGTCACCACCCAGGCGCAAGTGGTAGCCCTGCTCGGTGAGTTGCAGCGCGAACTCGGACTCGCGCTGATCTTCGTCGCCCACGACCTGGCCGTCGTACGCCAGGTCAGCGACCGGGTCGCGGTGATGCGCGAGGGCCGGATCGTCGAGTCCGGCCCCGCCGACGAGGTCTACGACTCACCCCAGGACCCGTACACCAAGCAGCTCCTGGCCGCCGTACCGGCGCTCGACCCGCAGGTAGCGGCCCGGAGCAGAGAGGTTCGACGGGAGCTGGCCGTGACCCGGCGGGAGTTGGCTGCGACCTAACGAAACGTAACTGCTTGATCTCTTAGCGCGATCGAACGCGACCTGCACGGGAAAGTTACGACCGTTCACCCCTTTTGGTGGCGTGATGGACAACCGTCCGTCGCGCCACCGTCATGTCCGCATACCTTCGTCCCGCTGCGAGCCGTCGAGTCAACGGCGGCTCCCCATACGGGAGAACGGGGGTGCGCTCGTGCGCATCGGACTGCTTACGGAGGGTGGCTATCCGTACGTGAGCGGTGACGCCAGGCTCTGGTGCGACCGGCTCGTGCGCGGGTTGGGGCAGCACGAGTTCGACATCTACGCGCTCAGTCGCAGCGAGCGCCAGGAGGACGAAGGCTGGGTGCCGCTGCCGTCGCAGGTCAGCCGGGTGCGTACGGCTCCGTTGTGGACGGCCGAGGACGACGGCGCCGGGTACGGCCGGCGGGCGCGACGCCGCTTCGCCGACTGCTACGGCGAGTTGGCGGCAGCCGTGTGCGCGACGGGAGGAACCGGGGCAGAGGCCACCCCCGAGGCGGACCGTTTCGGCAACGCGCTGTACGGGCTCGCCGAACTCGCCCGCGACGAGGGGGGCCTGGTGGGAGCGCTCCGCTCCGAGACCGCCGTGCGCGCCCTGGAACGCGCCTGTCGCGCGCCCGGCGCCCTGCGTACGGCGCGGGAGGCGCGCGTACCGGATCTCCTCACCGTCGTCGCGCACATGGAACGCGTCCTGCGCCCCCTCTCGCTCGACTGGTACGAGGACGACGGACTCGGCTCGGTCGACCTGTGCCACGCGGCGTCCGGCGGCCCGGCCGCCCTGCCCGGACTGGTCGCCCGCCACTTCTCGGACGTACCGCTGCTCGTGACCGAGTACGGGGTGCAGCTGCGCACGCACTACCTGACCACGGGCGACGCCCCACCTGCCGTACGGGCCCTGCTCGCGGCCTTCCACGGACAGCTCGCCGCCGAGATCTACCGCCGGGCGGCCGTCATCACGCCCGGCAACTCCCATGCCCGCCGCTGGCAGGAACACTGCGGCGCCGACCGCGAGAAGCTGCGCACGGTCTACCCGGGCATGGAGGCAGCCCGCTTCACGGACGTCGGCGAGTCGCCGGAGTGCGCCGACCCGGACACGCTGGTCTGGGTCGGCCGGATCGAACCCACCAAGGACCTGGTCTCCCTGCTGCACGCCTTCGCGGACGTCCGCAAGGAGGAACCGAAGACCCGGCTGCGGATCGTCGGCACCCCCTCGGGCGCCGAGGGCACCGCCTACCTGGCCCACTGCAAGGCACTGGCCGCCCAGCTCTTCCCGGACGAGGCGGAGGGCCGGCACGCGGTCGGCCGCAACCCGGTGACCTTCGAGGAGATCGGCGCCCCCGAGGTCCCCACACTCGCCGAGGCGTACGCGGGGGGCGCGGTGATCGCCCTGTCCAGCGTCGTCGAGGGCTTCCCGATCAGCCTCGTCGAGGCCATGTTCTGCGGCCGCGCGACGGTGTCCACCGACGTCGGCGCCGTCGTGGAGGTCATCGGCGGCACCGGACTCGTCGTGCCGCCGCGCAATCCGCGGGCGCTCGCGGAGGCGTGCGTGGCGCTGCTGCGCGACCCCGAGCGGCGTGAACGCCTGGGTGCCGCCGCCCGCGCCCGAGCTCTCGAACTCTTCACCGTCGAGCAGAACGTCGCGGCATTTCACGGCATTTACCTGGAGATCGTCTCGCGGTGCCCGGTCCGCCGGGTCGTCCTCGACGACACCGGGGAACCCCTGCCGTTCGGCGTCCCCGCCGAGGCCCACGTCCCCGGCCGCTGGACCGACCCGGCCGCGCGCGTGGCGGCCCGCGGCGGTCCCGGCTGGGCGACGGGACGGCCAGTGCGGGCGGGCGGTCCCGTACCCGCGACGGAGGGAGCACGATGAGCGGCTTGGGCGAACTGGACCGCCCCGGAACTCCGGCCGGCCCCGGAGCGTGGGACGCGCGCTCGCACGAGTGGCTGGCCGGAGAGCCGTACCCACGGGATGAGGGGGAGCAGGGGGAGCCGCACGCACTGGGTGAGGAGGAGCGCAAGAAGAAGCCCGCCGCCGATGCCGCTCTCGCACGCGGCTCCGCCCCCGCCTCGGCTCGGCGCGCCGCCGCCGCGGACCCGGTGAAGGCACTGATGCACCGCCACCGCGAGCTGTGCGAACGGGCCGTGGACCCCTTGGAGATCGCGGCGGGCCTGGAGGCGCACGGTGTCACCGACCGCACCGCGTCCCGCTTCCGTCACCGGGACGTCTTCTCCCTGGCGGAGGAGTTGTACGCCCGCGTCCCGCGTGACGGCGAGACATCCCACCGCCCCACGCCGCCGAAAGCCCCCCGGCCCCGAGCCGCGTGGGTGCTGCTCACCCTGCTGCCGGGCGTGCTGTGCGCAGCCACCTTGGCCGGCCTCCACCTCACCCAGGGCCAACCGCGCCTGATCACGGCGGCTGTGGGCGTCCTGGCTGTGACCATGGCAATCCGCGTGGCCCTGTCCCGCGGCCCGCTCAGCACGAAGGGTCGGACGCCCGCACCGAGCAGCGGCACCTGGACCTGCTGGCTGGTCGCCTACGCCGTCCTCGGTGACGGACTGCTCCGCGCGGCCGTGGCCGGAGGCCCCGACGGCCTGCCGACCGGCACCACGGACGGCCCCTGGCCCCTGGCCACCGCACCGGTCCTGGCCCTCACGCTGGCCTGCGCCCCCGCGGCATGGAGCGCCCACCTCTTCGCCGCACGAGCCCGCCGCAGACTGACGGCCAGCCGGGGCCTGGAGGAGTTCACCGCGTCCGTGCAGCCCCTGCTGTTCGGCACGGTCGCCCTGTATCTGTGCGCATTGACGGGCCTCCTCACGCTGACCGGCGTGGCCTTGGCCGAGCCCGCGGCCTACGCCCAGGCCACCACCCTGGGAACCCTCCTGTTCCTGGCTCGCCTCCTCACCGCACACGGCTTCACCTACGCCCCCGCAGTCGTCCTCACCGCCACGGCGACGGTCGAGGGAGCCGCCCTGGCCACGGTCTTCGCGGGCCGTCTCCCCGGCTGCGGCTTCCTGGCCACCCCCGTCGAAACGCTCGTCCACACCTGGGGCCCCGGCAGCATCCCGGCCCTCGCCTGCGGAGTCGCGGCCCTGACCCTCCTGCTCCACGCCACCCGCAGGCTGACGAGGGCGTCGGCCCACGCCCGATCGGACGGATTGTCGCCATGAGACCCGTCGCGACAGACACCCCCACCGGCCGGACGGCAGCACGCGACAGGCACCCCCGCCGCGCAGATGCATGCCGACCGCTCCGAACCACCACCCCCGAGAAGGAGAACCCCAGATGATCACCTCCCGACCCGGAACCTCGGCCCCGGGAGCCGCCCGATGAGGGTCCTGCTGATCGGAGCCAACGGCTACCTCGGCCGCTTCGTCGCCGACCGTCTGCTCGCCGACCCGGCCGTCCAGCTCACCGCGCTCGGCCGCGGAGACGACGCCGACGTCCGTTTCGACCTCGCGTCCGGCAGCCCCGGCGCGCTCACCCGCTTCCTCGACGCGGTCCACCCCGGCGTCGTCGTCAACTGCGCCGGCGCCACCCGAGGCGGGGCGCGCGACCTCGCCCGCCACAACACCGTCGCCGTGGCCACGGTCTGCGAGGCCCTCCGCCGCAGTGGCTGCGGCGCCCGACTCGTCCAGATCGGCTGCGGCGCCGAGTACGGACCGAGCCAGCCCGGTTCCTCCACGGCCGAGGACGCCGTGCCCCGCCCCGGTGGCCCGTACGGCGTCAGCAAACTGGCCGCCACCGAACTCGTCCTCGGCTCCGGCCTCGACGCCGTGGTCCTCCGCGTCTTCTCACCGGCGGGTCCTGGCACGCCCGCCGGCTCTCCGCTCGGGCGCCTGGCGGAGGCCATGCGCCGCGCCATGCAGTCCGGCGACGGTGAGCTGAAACTCGGTGGCCTCGGTGCGCAGCGGGACTTCGTCGACGTACGCGATGTCGCCCGCGCCGTGCACGCCGCCTCGCTCTCCGCCGCGCAGGGCGTCATCAACATCGGCTCGGGCCGTGCCGTCCGCCTCCGTGACGCCGCCGCGGTCCTCGCGCGGGTGGCCGGATACGGCGGTGCCCTCCACGAACTCGACGGACACGCCGGTCCCTTGAGGGCATCCATCGGCCACCCCCGTTCCGAATCAGACCACGCGGCCCCGGTCGCGTACCCGTACCCGGACGGCTGCGGCAGCTGGCAGCAGGCCGATGTGCGCACCGCACGCGACCGGCTCGGCTGGCGCCCCCGGATCAACCTCGAAGAGTCCCTCGCCGACATCTGGATGGAGGCGGCATGCCGCATCTGACCAGCACAAAATGGAGCACCGCGAGCACAGACCTGCGCACCGGCTTCGGCATCCCGGGTTTCGCGCACCCCCTCGTCGCCCGGGCCGAGTGGGCCGAACTCACCCGCCACGGCACGCCCGTGCACTGGGCCGCCCTCAACGTCGCCGACGGTCCCGGCACCCGCCCCGACCCGCACTGCCTGGAGGCGGCCGGCCGGCTCCGCAACGCGGGCCTGCGTGTCCTCGGCCACCTCGACATCACCCACGGTGCCCGAGCCTTCGGCGAGCTGATCTCCGAAGCGCACCGCTATCTCGACTGGTACCAGGTCGACGGCTTCCTCCTGGACCGCTGTCCCGTCGAACGTGCCGCGCTCCCGGAGACCCGCCGCACGGTCACCACGCTCCGCGCGATCAGTGACGACCCCCACATCGTCCTCGGCCACGGCACCCACCCCCACCCCGGCTACGCAGAAACCGCCGACCAGCTGGTCACCTTCTCCGGCCCATGGAGCGACTACCGCTGGTCGCAGGTGGCGGAGTGGACCGCCGACCACCCGCCCGAGCGCTTCTGCCACTTCGTGCACGGAGTACCCCTCGGCCACCTCGACGAGGCTCTGCGCATCGCCCGCTGGCAAGGAGCCTCGACGATCTACTTCACCGACCGCACGGATCACGGCGGCCGCACCGATCCCTGGGAGACGATGCCCGGCTACTGGGACGAGATCGTCTCGCGGATCGGAACAGGTGTCTCGGAATGAAAAAGGGCGTGGCACTGTTACGGGGAGAACAACTGTAGTGATTGACCGACCAACGGAGCCCCCGTGTCGCTGCCACCCCTGGTCGAGCCAGCTCCTGAGCTCACCGTAGACGAGGTCCGCAGGTACTCGCGCCACCTGATCATCCCCGATGTCGGGATGGACGGGCAGAAGCGACTGAAGAACGCCAAGGTGCTCTGTGTGGGCGCCGGCGGCCTGGGCTCGCCGGCGCTGATGTACCTGGCCGCCGCGGGTGTCGGCACCCTCGGCATCGTGGAGTTCGACGAGGTCGACGAGTCGAACCTGCAGCGCCAGATCATCCACAGCCAGGCGGACATCGGCCGCTCCAAGGCCGAGTCGGCCCGTGATTCCGTCAAGGGCATCAACCCGTACGTGAACGTGGTCCTTCACGAGGAGCGGCTCGAAGCCGAGAACGTGATGGACATCTTCAGCCAGTACGACCTGATCGTCGACGGTACGGACAACTTCGCGACCCGCTACCTGGTCAACGACGCCTGCGTGCTGCTGAACAAGCCGTACGTATGGGGTTCGATCTACCGCTTCGACGGCCAGGCCTCCGTCTTCTGGGCCGAGCACGGTCCCTGCTACCGCTGCCTCTACCCGGAGCCCCCGCCCCCCGGCATGGTCCCCTCCTGCGCCGAGGGCGGCGTCCTGGGCGTGCTGTGCGCGTCCATCGGCTCCATCCAGGTCAACGAGGCCATCAAGCTCCTCGCGGGCATCGGCGAGCCGCTCCTCGGCCGCCTGATGATCTACGACGCCCTGGAGATGCAGTACCGCCAGGTCAAGGTTCGCAAGGACCCCAACTGCGCGGTCTGCGGCGAGAACCCGACCGTCACCGAGCTCATCGACTACGAGGCCTTCTGCGGCGTCGTCTCCGAGGAGGCCCAGGAGGCCGCGGCCGGTTCGACGATCACTCCCAAGCAGCTCAAGGAGTGGATCGACGACGGCGAGAACATCGAGATCATCGACGTCCGCGAGATCAACGAGTACGAGATCGTCTCGATTCCCGGCGCCAAGCTGATCCCGAAGAACGAGTTCCTCATGGGCACCGCCCTGGAGACCCTCCCGCAGGACAAGAAGATCGTCCTGCACTGCAAGACAGGTGTCCGCAGTGCGGAAGTCCTCGCCGTGCTCAAGTCCGCGGGCTTCGCGGACGCGGTGCACGTCGGCGGCGGAGTGATCGGCTGGGTCAACCAGATCGAACCGAGCAAGCCGGTCTACTGACCTCAACCCTCCCGTACGGCGGGGGCCGCATGCGCCACGGGTGCGTGCGCCCCCCGCCGTCGTCATGAGCAGACCTTGCCGTCCTTCGGCACCCTGCCGTTCAGCAGATACGCGTTCACGGTCGAGTCGACGCAGTCGCTCCCGCTGCCGTACGCGCCGTGTCCCTGGCCCTTCCAGGTCAGCAGCACACCGACGTCCTTGCCCAGCTCGTCCGCCATCCTCGGGGCACCTTCGTACGGCGTCGCCGAGTCGCCGGTGTTGCCGACCACCAGGATCGGGGCCGCTTCCGGTGCGCTCACCTCCGCGTCCTCGTGTTGCCCGGGCACCGGCCAGTCGTGGCACCAGCCGGCCGTGTCCCAGCCGAGGAAGGCCCCGAACACCGGTGAGATCTTCTCGAACCTCGGCAGCAGCTTCTTCGTCTCGGTGGGCGTCGGCCGCCCCTTGTCGTCCAAGCACGATATGACTCGTTGCGAGTGGGTCCCCGTGCCGTAGTGCCCCGACGGGTCACGCTCGTTGTAGCCGTCGGCGAGTGCCAGGAGTTCGGAGCCGTCGCCGTCCTCCGCCGCGTCCAGGGCGCTGGTCAGAGTTGGCCAGGACGATTCGTCGTAGAGGGGCAGGAAGACGCCGGTGAGGGCGAGTGTCTGCGTCAGCTTCCGTCCGGTTGAGGTCGGCAGCGGGTCCTTGTCGATCCGGTCCATCAGGTCCGCGATCTTTTGCGAGCCTTCCTCCGGGGCCTGCCCGGTGGACTTCAGGTAGTTGTCCAGCGCGCGTTGAAAGCCCCTGGTCTGGTTCTCCGCGTGGCCCACCGTCCCGGCGGTCGGGTCGACGACCGCATCGAGGGTCAGCCGTCCCACGTTCTGCGGGAACAAGTGGGCGTAGACGCCGCCGAGTTCGGTGCCGTACGAGATGCCGAAGTAGTGCAGCTTGTTGTCGCCGAGGACCTGGCGCATCAGGTCCATGTCGCGGGCGGTGTCCGTGGTGGACACGTGCGCCATCAGCTTTCCGGCGTCCTTCTCGCAGCCCTTGCCGAAGTCGGCGGCGTCCTGGAAGTAGGCCCTTTCCTCGGCTGCGGTGTCCGGTGTGGTGTCGATCGCCTCGGCGGCCTGGATCTCCTTGTCGCCGCGGCAGCGGACACCCTCGCTGGCGTCGACCCCGCGCGGGTCCCAGCTCACCAGGTCGTAGCGCTCGCGGAGCAGGGAGAACGACGACGAGAACGACGGCAGGGTGGAGACGCCCGAGCCGCCCGGGCCGCCGAAGTTGAACAGCAGCGAGCCGATGCGGTCGTCCCCGGTGGCCTTGGCGCGGATCAGCGCGAGGCCGATGGTCTCGCCATCCGTCTTCGCCCAGTCCAACGGCACCTTGAGCGTCGCGCACTGCCAGTCGCTGCCCGGCTCGGATGAGTCCGCGGCGGCCTCGCAGCGGCCCCAGTCCAGCTTCTGCGAGGTCAGAGAGGAGGGCAGCGGAACAGCCGTACCGGAGGAACCGGACGACGGAGCCGCAGCCGAGACCTGCCCTCCGCTCGACTTCTCCCCGTCCTTGCCGTCGTCGGACGAACCGCTGCTGCAGCCCGCCGCCAGCAGTGCGGCGGCGGCCGTCAGCGCCGTCCACCGGACCATACGCGCCATGTGCACTTCCCCCCTCGCAAGCCCGTCCGCGTCGATCCGCGGAGGGCGGTCAGGCCATGGTAGGCGGATCTCGCAGCGCCCGCCGGGGCCTGTGGATAACCTTTTGACCTGCGCGTTTGTCAGAATTCTGGCCTCGGTATCAGGAGCAGACGGTGCCGGCCGCCGGGATCTTGCCGTCCAGCAGATAGCCGTTCACCGCGCTCTGCACGCACTTGTTCTTGCTGTCGTAGGCGCCGTGCCCCTGTCCCTTGTACGTCAGCTCGACGCCGACGCCCTTGCCCAGCGCCTGCACCATCTTCCGAGCGCCCTCGTACGGTGTGGCCGGGTCGCCGGTGTTGCCCACGACCACGATCGGTGCCGCGCCCGGCGCGCTCACGTCCGGATGGTCGGCGGAGCCCGCCACGGCCCAGTCCGTGCAACTGACCATGGACCAGGCGAGATAGTCGCCGAACACCGGCGAGGCGGCCCGGAACTCGGGCAGCTTCCGCTCCACGTACTCGGGGGTGTAACGCGGCTTGTCGTCGGCGCAGTTGATGGAGACGTTGGCCGCGGCGAGGTTGCTGTACTCGCCGTTCTCGTTGCGGCCGTTCAGTGAGTCGGACAGCAGCATCAGGGTCTGTCCGTTGCCGTCGTACGCCTGCTCCAGGCCCTGGGTGAGGTAATCCCAGAAGTCCTGCGAGTACAGCGCCTGCGCGATGCCGCTGGTCGCCGCGGTCTGGGTCAGCTCGCGGGGGAAGATGCCGGTGATCGGCTTGCTGTCGAGGTCCTTCAGCAGCTTGGCGATGCGGTTCTTGACGTCCTGCGCGCTGTCGCCGATCGGACAGTCCTCGGCCGATGAGGTGCAGTGCTCGGCGAAGTTGTCGAGCGCGAGCTGGAAGCCCTCGGTCTGCCCGAGCGAGCCTTGCTCCGGGTTCTGTGTCGGGTCGACGACCGCGTCGAACACGGCGCGGCCGACGTTCTTCGGGAACAAGTGGGCGTAGACACCGCCGAGTTCGGTGCCGTAGGAGATACCGAAGTAGTGCATCTTGTCGTCGCCGAGCACCTGGCGCATCAGGTCCATGTCGCGGGCCACGTCGGTGGTGCGCACATGCGGCAGGACCTTCTTGGAGTTCTTCTCGCAGGCCGCGTTGAACTCCTTGGTGTTGTCCAGGAGCTCGGTGCGCTCGGCAGCGTTTTCGGGGGTCGAGTCCTGCTGGAAGTACGCGTCGAGCTGCTGGTCGTTCTCGCACTTCACGGGGTCGCTGCGGCCGACCCCGCGCGGGTCGAAGCTCACCAGGTCGTAACGGGTGCGCAGCTTCGCGTAGTCCGCGCCGAAGGCGGGCAGCGTGGTGATGCCGGAGCCGCCGGGGCCGCCGAAGTTGAAGATGAGCGAGCCGATGCGCTTGCTCTCGTCGCCGCTCGCCTTCGCACGGATCAGCGCGATGCCGATGGTGTCGCCCTTGGGCTCGTCCCAGTCGAGCGGCGCCTTCAGGGTGGCGCACTGCCATCTGTCGCCGTCCGCCAGAGGCGACGGGGCGCTTCCTCCGCCCTCCGCCTCGGACGGGGCGGGACAGTCCTTCCAGCTCAGCTTCTGGGCCGTCGGGTCCTCGTCCTGGGAGTCGTCGCCGCAGCCCGCCAGCACGGCGGACAGCAGGACGGCGGTGGCGGTCAGGGCAGTGGCGCGCAGCCGGAAGGGGTTGGGCATGCCCCCATCCTGCGGTCGCGTACGGATGTGCGCTCGGGGCGCGAGCCGTACGAGGTACGACCTACAGGGCGCCCTTGCGCGTCAGGTGGTTGAACGCCAGCCAGCCCGGCAGCACCGGCAGCCACAGCGTCAGCAGCCGGTACAGCAGCACCGCAGGGGCGGCGACCTCGCTCTGCAGCCCCACGGCGATCAGGCCGACCGTCAGGGTCGCCTCGACCGCGCCCACACCGCCCGGTGTCGGGGCGGCGGACCCCAGCGCGTTGCCGGCGAGGAAGACGACGGCGACGCTGGCGATGCTGATCGAGCTCGCTTCGTTGCCGAACGCCCGGATCGACGCGTCCAGGCACATCACGAAGCAGGCTGTCAGCAGGAGCATGCCGCCGATGCCGGTCAGCAGCTTCTGCGGCCGCTGCAGCACATCGAGCATGCGCGGCACGACACCCGCGAACAGCGACCTCACGCGCGTGGAGACGAATTTCCGCAGGAACGGCACGGAGGTCACCACAAGCACCAGCACGGCCACCGTCAGCAGACCCGCGATGACCGTCCGGGACGGCGACAGCGACGGCGTCTTCTCGGTGCCGGTCAGATACCCGAAGGCCAGCAGCATCATGATGTGCGCGCCGAGCCCGAACAGCTGGGAGGCTCCGACACTCGCCACCGCAAGCCCCGGGCGCACCCCCTCGCGCTGAAGGAACCGTGTGTTGAGGGCCACGCCGCCCACCGCGGCCGGGGCGACGATCTTCACGAACGACCCGGCGACCTGGGCCGCCACCGTCCGCACGAACGGCACCCGCTCCGGCACGAACCCCAGCAGCGCCATCGCCGCCGCGAAGTAGCTGGCCGCCGAGAACAGCACCGCCGCCGCGACCCAGCCCCATTCGGCGTTGGAGATCAGCGGGCCGAACTCGATGTGCGTGAGCTGCGTCAGCAGGAAGTACGCGCCGATCGCACCGGCAATGAGGCTGATCAGCGTGCGCGGCCGCACCCGCTCCAGGCGGGCCGGCTCGACCGGCGCCTGGGGCCTGATCAGCAGTACCTCGTGGCGGATCTGCGTGAGCAGGTCTTCCTCGCGCGCCTCCTCCAGGGCATCGTCGAGGGCGCGCTTCTCGGCCCGCTGCTCCGCTCGTACGGCCTTCTTGTCGAGCTTGTCGAGTACGGGCTTCGTGTCTTCGTGGGCCTCGTCCAGCCGGGCCTGCTTGGCCTGCCGGGACGCCTCCAGGACCGCGTCGCGTTCGCGCTGGGCCCGCTCCCGGGCCAGTTTCCGCAGCGTCGCGCGCGTGGAGCGCGTCAGCGCGATGGGCTGGAGCATCGGCAGACAGTCGGCCACGGCGTCGGGACCGAGGATCTCGACCGCGGAGGCAACCGCGCGTTCGGCGCCTACGCGCAGCCCGAGCGTCGTCACCAGCTGGGCGACGTCCATGCGCAGCAGCAGTTCACCGGCCGCGATCTCGCCGCCGCGCAGATCGGTGAGGATCACCGTGCCGGAACGATCCACCAGAATCGCGTCGCCCGCGAGCCGCCGGTGTGCGATACGCCGCGACTGGAGCGCCTGCACCTGGTGCCAGGTGCTGCGCAGCAGCCCGTCGGTGATCTCCTCGTCCTCCAGCGAGTCGAGCGTGCGTCCGCCGGTGTGCTCGTAGACCAGCATCACGGCGTCCGGTCCGAGTTCGGAGGTCGCGATCAGCTTGGGCGCGTTGGCGCCGGCCGCGATGGCCGCGTAGGCGAGCAGCGCCTCCTGTTCCAGCGCCTGGCGCAGCGACTGGAGACTGCGGCGGGTGGCGATGCCGCGCAACGTCAGGTTGCGCCACACCCGGTAGAAGAAGCCCTGCGCCTGCTGCTCGCGGTCGACGACCGTGACGTCCAGCGGCCGGCCGTCCTCCAGGGTGACGAAGTAGCGTCGGCCGCGGTCGCCGCTCTCCGTCGTCTCCTGCGTCTCCTCGCGCGATGCCGTCACCGGACGGAACCCCACGTGTCTGAGGCCCGCCATCAGTGTCCGTCCGGTGGGACGGACGTTGGGCGAGCCGACCGCGTACAGCGTGCCGTAGGCGACGGTCCAGCCGATCAGCACCGTCAGGATGATCGAGAACGGCGTGGTGTAGCCGGTGACGAGCATCGAGAAGGCGTCCAGGAGCAGCACGATCCACAGCACCGCGCGCCAGCGTGGCCGGCGCGACATGCCGACGGCCGTCATGTACGCGATGACCGGGGCGAGATAGCCGTGCACGGGGTCGGTGAGTGCGTGTATGTCGCCGGGGGAGGGCTGGGTCAGCGCCTCCTGGATCGAGCCGGGCGCGGCCTTGGCGACCCATAGGTCGGTGGCGAGGGTCACTCCGTGCGCGAGGACCGCCGCGAGGACGCCGTCGGCGATGCGCAGTCCGTCCCGTTTGATCAGCCGCTCGATCGCGAACGCGACCGGCACCAGGAGGATCGCGATGCTGGACGCCAGCCCCGCGATCTTGATCAGTAGATCGGGTGCCTGCCCGGTGCCCTTGTTGATGTCCTGTTCGAGGCCGGAGGTGGTGCCGTGCGCGAACGCGGCGATCGCCAGCAGTATGACGACGGCCAGCACGCCCACCAGGAGCCGCATCAGGTCGGACGGACGGTGCACGCGCGCGGGGAGGAGTGGTTCGTCCCCCTCGACCTCGTCGGCGTGCGTTTCCGCCTCGTCGGGGTGGGTCTCGTCGATGTGCTCGGCGCCGGGGCCGGAGACCCTCGCGTCGCCCTTCTCGCCGACGTCCTTCGTGTCGTTCTCGTCCGTGTCGGCGGTGTCCGGGCGCGACGAAGCGTCAGAGGTGCTCTTCGCGTCCTCCGGGTGCACACCCTGCTGCTTCATCGTCTCTTCTTGATCTCGTATCACCGATCACCGCCCGCACGATGGTGGCATGCCGCACCGACACACGGGGGCATCAGGGTGCAAACGCGGGGGCGCACAGTCTGCCCGAAGCGCCGCTCGGGGGCGAGGGATACGCACAGTCACACCCACGTCACACTGTCGGTGGCGTGCGGCAGGATGGGACGGATGAGCGAGGAGAGCCTTCCGCCGGACGCCCAGGACGCCCGCCCGGAGTACGCGGACGCGCTGCCGGAGTACGCCGAGCGGGTCCTTGAGGTCGCCGAACTGATTCCGCCCGGGCGCGTGATGACGTACGGCGATGTCGCCGAGTGGCTTCAGGAGGGTGGGCCTCGGCAGGTCGGCCGGGTGATGGCGCTCTATGGAGGAGCCGTCCCGTGGTGGCGCGTCATACGCGCGGACGGCGTCCTGCTTCCCGGCCACGAACTGCGGGCGCTCGACCACTACCGCGCGGAGGGCACACCGCTGAAGGAGGCGAGCAGGGCCGCCGAGGGCCACCTGCCGCGCGTCGACATGAAGCGGGCGCGGTGGGACGGCGGCGAACACGCGAAGGCTCACACCTGACAGCTTCCGCCATCGGACCCACCCAGGGGCAACCCGTGGCCCGTACGGGGGAAAAAGGGCACGTCCGTGCCATGCCGTACGTTCGTGAGGCGAGGGGCGCACGAGCCGTGAGCGGCCCGACGGGACGGATGCACCAATCGGAAGCCCTGCTTCCGCACCATCCGTCGGCGTAGCGTCGGCTGCGCGTGTCCCCCTCACCACGCGGCCACCGCCCCCCACGCGCCGCGGAACGCAGACCAGCAATCCCACCAGGACCGGCGAACCACGTGAGCTCCTCTTCCTCCACCAGGCGCCTGTCGCACTCCCAGGTGCGACAGGGGAGCCGTGGCGCTTACCGGCTGGTCCGTACCGCGCCGGCGCGAGTGGGTCCCCCTCATCTGGACGCCGCACAGCGCTCGGTGGTTGACCACGGCACCGGTCCGCTGCTCGTCCTCGCCGGTCCGGGCACCGGCAAGACGACCACGCTCGTCGAGTCCGTTGCGGCCAGGATCGGCCGGGGCGCGGACCCCGCGCGGGTCCTCGTCCTGACGTTCAGCCGCAAGGCGGCCGTCGAGCTGCGCGACCGCATGGCCCTGCGCATCGGGGCGGCGCGTGCGCCGCAGGCGACCACCTTCCACTCCTTCTGTTACGCCTTGGTCCGCGCCCACCAGGACAGTGAGCTGTTCGTGGAGCCCCTACGGCTTCTGTCGGGCCCCGAGCAGGACGTCGCCGTCCGGGAGCTGCTCGCCGGCCAGCCCGACCTCGAGCGGCTCGGCCTCGCCCATGTGCGCTGGCCGGACGAGCTGCGTGCCTGTCTCACCACCCGCGGCTTCGCCGACGAGGTCCGCGCGGTCCTCGCCCGCAGCCGCGAACTGGGCCTTGGCCCCGATGCCCTGGATGCCTTCGCCCGCCGTATCGGCCGCCCCGACTGGCGGGCCGCGGCAGCCTTCCTGGCCGAGTACCTCGACGTGCTCGATCTCCAGGGCGTGCTCGATTACTCGGAGCTCGTCCACCGCGCGGTGCTCCTGGCGCGCGGCCCTGAGACTGCCGCCCGGCTTGCCGCCCAGTACGACGCCGTGTTCGTCGACGAGTACCAGGACACCGACCCGGCCCAGGTACGGCTGCTGCACGCACTGGCCGGCGGTGGCCGCACCCTCGTCGCCTTCGGCGACCCCGACCAGTCGATCTACGCGTTCCGGGGCGCCGACGTGAACGGCATCCTGGGGTTCCCGGACGCCTTCCCGCGCGCGGACGGCCGCCCGGCGCCCGTGGAGGTCCTGCGCACCTCCCGTCGCTCCGGCGCGGCCCTGCTGGGCGCGACCCGGCTGCTGACTCAGCGCATGCCGCTGACCCGTCTGCCCGCCGACAGGGTTCGCGCCCATCGTGAGCTCACCCCGGTCCGCGACGGCGGCCGCGTCGAGGCCTACACATACCCGACGCCCGGCACCGAGCTGGACAACATCGCCGACATCCTCCGCAGGGCACATCTGGAGGACGGCGTCCCCTGGAACGACATGGCCGTCCTGGTACGCGCCGGGTCCCGCACCATCCCGACGGTCCGCCGGGCGTTGACGGCAGCGGGCGTTCCCCTGGACATAGACGGTGACGACCTGCCCCTCCGGCACGAACCTGCGGTGGCACCGCTGCTGACGGCGTTGCGGGCGGTGGCGAGGGCGGAGGCGGCTGAGGGGGGCGTGCCGGACGACGGGGAAGGTGAGGAAGCCGAAGCCGCTGAAGAAGCCGGCGCGTCAAAGGAGGCCGAAGCCTCTGGAGAAGCCGGCGCGTCAAAGGAGGCCGAAGCCTCTGGAGAAGCCGGCGCGTCAAAGGAGGCCGAAGCCTCCGACGAGGCCGCGTCGGACACCTCCTGGCTCGACACCGAAACTGCTCTCACCCTGCTGGCCTCTCCGCTCGCCGGCATGGACGCCGCGGACCTGCGCCGTCTCGGCCGCGCGTTGCGCGAGGAGGAGCGGGCCGCGGGCAACGCGTTGCCGCCGCCGTCGGACGACCTGCTCGCGCGGGCGCTGGCCGAGCCGGAGCGGCTGGTCGCGCATGATCCGGCGTACGCACGGGGCGCCCAGCGCCTCGGCGCGCTGCTGCGCAAGGCGCGTGAGCGCCTGGCGGGCGGTGGTACGGCCGAGGAGGCGCTCTGGGACCTGTGGGACGGCACTCCGTGGCCCGCGCGCCTGGAGCGGTCCGCGCGGCGCGGAGGCGCGGCCGGACGCAACGCGGACCGCGACCTGGACGCCGTATGCGCCCTCTTCGCCACCGCGTCCCGCGCGGAGGAGCGCACCGGCGGCCGAGGCGCCCTCAACTTCCTGGAGGAGATCGAGGCCGAGGACATCGCCGCCGACACGCTCACACGGCGTGCCGTACGACCGGACGCGGTACGCCTGATGACCGCGCACCGCTCGAAGGGCCTGGAGTGGCGCCTGGTCGTCGTGGCGGGCGTCCAGGAGGGCCTGTGGCCGGACCTGCGCCGCCGCGGCTCTCTCCTGGAGGCCGACCGCATCGGCCGTGACGGACTGGCCGAACCGCTCACTCCGGGCGCCCTGCTCGCCGAGGAGCGCCGGTTGTTCTACGTGGCCACCACGCGCGCGCGTGAACGCCTCGTCGTGACCGCTGTGAAGGCACCCGCCGACGACGGCGACCAGCCGTCCCGCTTCCTGACCGAACTGGGCGTCGAACCCAGGGACGTGACGGGCCGCCCGCGCCGCCCGCTGTCCGTCGCCGCGCTCGTGGCCGAACTGCGTGCCACGACAGTGGACCCGCGCGTCTCCGACACCCTCAGGGAGGCCGCCGCCCGCCGGCTGGCCCGGCTCGCCGCACTCGCCGACGAGGACGGCCGCCCCCTGGTGCCGTCCGCGCACCCGTACCGCTGGTGGGGGATGTTCGAGCCGACCGAGAGCAAGGTGCCGCTGCGCAACCGCGACCAGCCCGTCGTCCTCTCCGGCAGTGCTCTGGACCAGCTCGCCAACACCTGCGCCCTCCAGTGGTTCCTGGGCCGCGAGGTGAAGGCGGACGCGCCCGCCACCGCGGCCCAGGGCTTCGGCAACGTGGTGCACGTCCTCGCCGACGAGGTCGCCTCCGGCCACACCCCGGCCGACCTCGCCGTCCTCATGGAGCGCCTGGACTCGGTGTGGAACGCGCTCGCCTTCGACGCGCCCTGGAAGTCGGCGCAGGAGAAGGAGCACGCGCGCGTGGCGCTCGAACGGTTCCTGAAGTGGCACGTCATGGACCGCACGGGACGTACTCCGGTCGCCAGTGAGCACGACTTCGATATCACCCTCGAAGCGGGCGACTACGAGGTGCGCATCCGCGGCCAGATGGACCGCGTCGAGGCGGACGGCGACGGCCGCGCCTATGTCGTCGACTTCAAGACCGGCAAGCAAGCGCCCACCGCGGCCGAGGTCACCCACCATCCCCAGCTCGCCGTCTACCAACTCGCGGTCCGCGAGGGCGCCGTCGACGAGGCCTTCGACGGGCTTCACCCGGAACCGGGCGGCGCCGAACTCGTCCAGCTGCGGCAGGGCGCCGCCAAGCGGGACGGCGGTGAGACCCTGCCCAAGGTGCAGGCCCAGGAGCCGCTGGAGGGGGAGTGGGTCGGCGACCTGCTGGCCACCGCCGCCGGCAAGGTCCTGGACGAGCGGTTCACGCCGACGTCCGGCCAGCACTGCGCCCACTGCGCGTTCCGGGCGTCGTGCAGCGCGCGCCCGGAGGGACGCCACGTGGTGGAGTGAGGAATGGCACCACACGTGCTGACCTGCGCTTCCTCCACCTCGACGGCCGATTCGGCATCCACTGTCAGTGGCCGCCGCTAGCCTCTCTGAGGTGCCCGCTCGTATCACGGATCCCGATCAGCTCAAGGAGCTCCTCGGCATCCCGTTCACCCCGGAGCAGACGGTCTGCATCACCGCGCCGCCCGCCCCGCAGGTGATCGTGGCCGGAGCCGGGTCGGGCAAGACGACGGTGATGGCAGCACGCGTGGTGTGGCTCGTCGGCACCGGGCAGGTCGTCCCCGAGCAGGTCCTCGGCCTCACCTTCACCAACAAGGCCGCCGGTGAACTCGCCGAGCGCGTCCGCAAGGCACTGATCAAGGCGGGCGTCACCGACCCCGATGTCATCGACCCGGACAACCCTCCGGGCGAGCCGGTGATCTCGACGTACCACGCCTTCGCGGGCCGCCTGCTGACCGACCACGGCCTGCGTATCGGCCTCGAACCGACCTCCCGCCTGCTCGCCGACGCCACCCGCTACCTGCTTGCCGCACGCGTCCTGCGCGAGGCCCCTGGGCCCTACCCGGCCCTGACCCGCTCCTTCCCCGACCTGGTCGGGGACCTCCTCACCCTCGATGCCGAGCTCGCCGAACACCTCGTACGGCCCGAAGACCTGCGCGCGTACGACGCCGAGCTGCTGCACACCCTGGAGCGCGCCAAACTCACCAACGCCGACCTGCGCAAGGTCCCCGAGGCGGCCGCCGCGCGCCGCGAACTCGCGGAGCTGGTGGTCCGCTACCGGGCCGCCAAGCGCGAGCGAGATCTGCTCGACTTCGGCGACCAGATCGCCCTGTCGGCCACCCTCGCCGGGCTGCCGGAAGTGGGCCGCATCCTGCGCGACGAGTTCCGTGTGGTGCTGCTCGACGAGTACCAGGACACGTCCGTGGCCCAACGCGTCCTCCTGGCGGGCCTGTTCGGCAGCGGCACGGGCCACCCGGTGACCGCCGTCGGCGACCCCTGCCAGGCCATCTACGGCTGGCGCGGCGCCTCCGTCGCCAACCTCGACGACTTCCCCGAGCACTTCGCCCACGCCGACGGCCGTCCCGCCACCCGCCAGGCGCTCAGCGAGAACCGCCGCAGCGGCGGCCGCCTCCTCGACCTCGCCAACGGTCTCGCCGAGCCCCTGCGCGCGATGCACGCGGGCGTGGAGGCCCTCCGCCCGGCCCCCGGCGCCGAGCGGGACGGCATGGTCCGCTGCGCCCTTCTGCGAACCCACGCGGAGGAGATCGACTGGGTCGCCGACTCCATCGCCCATCTCGTAGGAACCGGAAAAGCGCCCGGCGAGATCGCCGTCCTGTGCCGTACGGCGACCGACTTCGCCGAGATCCAGGGCGCGCTCGTCGCCCGCGACATCCCGGTCGAGGTCGTCGGCCTGTCCGGGCTGCTGCACCTGCCCGAGATCGCCGACCTCGTCGCCGTCTGCGAAGTCCTCCAGGACCCCGGCGCCAACGCCTCCCTCGTCCGGTTGCTGACCGGCCCGCGCTGGCGCATCGGCCCGCGCGATCTCGCCCTCCTGGGCCGTCGCGCCCGGCTTCTCGTGTCCCACGCGCGCGTGGGGGCCGACGACGACCCGGACCGCCGGCTCGCCGAGGCCGTCGAGGGCGTCGACCCCTCCGAGGTGATCTCGCTGGCGGACGCCCTCGACACGTTCCTGGAGATGCCGTTCGAGGCCGAGCGGGAGGACGACGGGCTGCCGTTCTCGCCGGACGCGCGCGTGCGGTTCGCCCGGCTCGCCGCCGAACTGCGAGACCTGCGCCGCTCCCTGTCCGACCCGCTGATGGACGTCCTGCACCGCGTGCTCGCGGTCACCGGCCTGGAGGTCGAACTGTCGGCGTCCCCGCACGCCCTGGCCGCCCGCCGCCGAGAAACCCTGTCCAACTTCCTGGACATCGCCGCCTCGTTCGCCGCGGGCGACGGCGAGGCCACCCTGCTCGCCTTCCTCGGCTTCCTGCGCACCGCCGCGCAGTACGAGAAGGGCCTCGACAACGCCCTCCCCGGCGGCGAGAACACCGTCAAGGTGCTCACCGCGCACAAGTCCAAGGGCCTGGAGTGGGACGTCGTGGCCGTCCCCGGCCTCGTCACCGGCACCTTCCCCAGCACGCAGGGCCGTGAGAAGTGGACCGCCCAGAGCAAGGTGCTGCCGCACGAGCTGCGCGGGGACACCGACACCCTGCCCTACGTCGAGGCCTGGGACTCCCGAGGCCTGAAGGCCTTCCAGGAGGCCATGAAGGAACACCAGCACACCGAGGAACTCCGCCTCGGCTACGTCACGTTCACCCGCCCCCGCTCCCTGCTCCTCGGCTCCGGCCACTGGTGGGGGCCCTCGCAGAAGAAGCCCCGCGGACCGTCCGACTTCCTCCAGGAGCTGTACGACCACTGCGCCGCCGGGTACGGCGAGATCGAGGCCTGGGCGGACGAACCCGCCGAGGACGAGGAGAACCCGGCCCTGCACCGGGCGACCGTCGACCAGGTCTGGCCCCTGCCACTCGACGACACGGCCCTCGCCCGTCGCCGCGCCGCCGCCGAAACCGTCCTGGCCCACCTGGAGGACCTCGCCTCCCACACCGACGGCCACCCGGCGGCCACGCACGACCCGGACACCTACGACGACCCGGACTGGCCCCCACCGCCGGACGACGACGATCCCTATGACGACAACGCCCCTTATGAAGACGACGCGCCCTACGACGAGGAGGACATCCCCTTCGAGGGTGACCACTCGGCCGACTGGGGCGCCTGGACCACCGAGCGCCCCACCGTCCCGCACCAGGCGACGGCCCCGCACCTCACCGAGCCCTCCGGAGGCACGGAACCCCCACGCCCCCACCCCCCGGCCCCTCAGACCCAGGAGCCCGAGCCTTCCCACACCCGGCTCACCCCCGAAGACGCCCGCACCATCGCCTCGTGGGACCGCGACCTCGATGCCCTCACCGGTGAACTCCTGCGCGCCCGGCAGGGCGGCACGGACGTACCTCTGCCGACGACCCTGACCGCATCACAGCTGCTGCGCCTGTCCGCCGACCCGGACGGCTTCGCACAGGAGCTGGCCCGCCCCATGCCCCGCCCGCCGCAGCCGGCCGCCCGCCGCGGCACTCGCTTCCACGCGTGGGTCGAAGCGCGCTTCGAGGAACTGACGCTGCCGATGCTGGACCCGGAGGAACTGCCCGGCAGCGAGGCCGAGATCGCGGACGAGCGCGACCTGGAAGCCCTGAAGGAAGCCTTCGAGCGCACCGCGTACGCGCACCGCACGCCCTACCGCGTGGAGGCCCCCTTCCAGCTCGCGCTCGCCGGACGCGTGATCCGGGGCCGGATCGACGCCGTCTACCGGGAGGGGAACGGCGACGGGACGTCGTACGAGATCGTCGACTGGAAGACCAGCCCCACCCGCACCGCCGACCCGCTCCAACTCGCCGTGTACCGGCTGGCCTGGGCCGAGCAGCAAGGCGTACCCCTGGAGTCCGTCAACGCCGCGTTCGTGTACGTGCGCAGTGGTGAGGTCGTACATCCGCGGGACCTCCCGGACCGGGCGGCACTGGAGCGGCTGCTGACTGACGAGCCGTCGTGTGACGAACCGCCCAGCGAGGATGTCGGTGCGGGCGGATAGGCTCGTGACCATGAGCCAGTCCGTTGACAGTGCCGTCAGCGCCGTCCGCACGTGCATCGAGCGGCACCGCGCCGCCTTCCTCGACGATCTCGCCGAATGGCTGCGCATCCCGTCCGTATCGGCGCAACCCGACCACGCCCCCGACGTGCGCCGCAGCGCCGACTGGCTCGCCGCCAAGCTCAAGGAGACCGGCTTCCCCACGACCGAGGTCTGGCAGACACCCGGGGCTCCCGCCGTCTTCGCCGAGTGGCCCGCCGACGACGCCGAGGCGCCCACGGTCCTCGTCTACGGCCACCACGACGTCCAGCCCGCGGCCCGCGAGGACGGCTGGGACAGCGACCCCTTCGAGCCCGTCACCCGTGAGAACCGCCTCTACGCGCGCGGAGCTGCCGACGACAAGGGCCAGGTGTTCTTCCACACACTCGGCGTCCGCGCCCACCTCGCCGCGACCGGTCGCACCGCCCCGGCCGTCAACCTGAAGCTACTGATCGAGGGCGAGGAGGAGTCCGGCTCCCCGCACTTCCGCGCACTCGTCGAGGAGCACTCCGGCCGGCTGGCCGCCGACGCCGTGATCGTCTCCGACACCAGCATGTGGGACGAGCACACCCCCACCGTGTGCACCGGCATGCGTGGCCTTGCCGAGTGCGAGATCCAGTTCCACGGCCCCGACCAGGACATCCACTCCGGGGCCTTCGGCGGCGCCGTACCCAACCCGGCGACCGCCGCCGCCCGACTCGTCGCCGCGCTGCATGACGAGCACGCGCGCGTGGCGATCCCCGGCTTCTACGACGGCATCGTCGAACTCACCGACCAGGAGCGCGAACTCTTCGCCGAGCTGCCCTTCGACGAGGAGCAGTGGCTGCGCACGGCCAAGTCGTACGCCATCCAGGGCGAGGCCGGGCACACCACCCTGGAGCGGATCTGGGCCCGGCCGACCGCCGAGGTCAACGGGATCGGCGGTGGCTACCAGGGGCCCGGCAGCAAGACGATCATTCCGTCGTCCGCGATGGTGAAGCTTTCCTTCCGGCTCGTCAGCGGGCAGGACCCCGAGCGGATCGAACAGGCCGTGCGTGCCTGGGTGGCCGACCGGATGCCCGCCGGGATCCGGCACGAGATCACCTTCGCCCCTGCCACGCGCCCGTGCCTGACGCCGCTGGACCACCCGGCGCTGAAGTCAGTGGCCCGTGCCATGAGCCGGGCCTTCGAAAGACCGGTCCTCTTCACGCGGGTGGGCGGCTCAGGACCGGCAGCCGACCTCCAGGACGTTCTCGGTGCACCCGTGCTCTTCCTGGGCATCTCCGTCCCGTCCGACGGCTGGCACGCCCCGAACGAGAAAGTCGAGCTGGATCTGCTCCTCAAGGGCGTCGAGACCAGCGCGTACCTGTGGGCCGACCTCGCGGAGAACTGGCGTCATGCTCCCTGAGCGTTCCGCCCCACCCGGAGGTGTGCCCCGTGCGGGGCACACTGGAAAAGCCGCCCCGCACCGCCAAGCCGTCACCACCCGCCGCAGGTCCCGTCGGACCGCTCGCCGAAATATTCCGCTGCACCGGGGGAGTTGGAAGCACCCGTGACCACCTGGACCGACCACACCGCCGACCGACCCATCTCGCTCACCGCCCCCAGCGGCATCGACCGCGCCGCCCACCACCGGCTCGACGAGGCCTGGCTCGCGGCGGCATGGAGCCACCCCACGACCCGCTGCTTCGTGGTCTCCGGCGGCCAGGTCCTCATCGACGAGACGCCCGACGGGCGCACCGAAATCGTCATGACCCCCTCCTTCGAAGCCCCCCTCACCGAGGCCCACCGCTACTTCCTCGGCATCGACGAGGACGGCGTCAGCTACTTCGCACTCCAGAAGGACGCGCTCCCCGGCCGTATCGACCAGTCCGCGCGCCCGGCCGGCCTGCGCGAGGCGGGCCTGCTGCTGTCGCCTCGCGACGCGGGCCTGATGGTGCACGCGGTCGGCCTGGAGAACTGGCAGCGCACCCACCGCTTCTGCTCCCGCTGCGGCGAGCGCACCGTCATCGCCGCTGCCGGCCACATCCGGCGCTGCCAGGCCTGCGGCGCCGAGCACTACCCGCGCACCGACCCGGCCGTGATCATGGCCGTCACGGACGACGAGGACCGCATCCTGCTCGGCCGCCAGGTCCACTGGCCCGAGGGCCGCTTCTCCACGCTGGCCGGCTTCGTCGAGCCCGGCGAGTCCATCGAACAGTCCGTGCGCCGCGAGGTCTTCGAGGAGGCCGGCATCACCGTCGGCCAGGTCGAGTACGTGGCCAGCCAGCCCTGGCCCTTCCCGTCCAGTCTGATGCTCGGCTTCATGGCCCGCGCGACCACGACCGAGGTCAACGTCGACGGAGACGAGATTCACGAGGCCCGCTGGTTCTCCCGCGACGAGCTGCGCGCCGCCTTCGACTCCGGCGAGGTCCTCCCGCCGTACGGCATCTCGATCGCGGCCCGTCTGATCGAGCTCTGGTACGGCAAGCCCCTGCCGACGCGCAGCGCGTTCTGAAACGCCGGAAGGCGGCCCCGAGCCGTCTCGGAGACCGCCTTCCGGCGTTGCGCGGTGATGCGGTTACGCGCCGACCTTCTGCTTGACCTGGGCCAGCGAAGGATTCGTGAGCGTCGAGCCGTCCGGGAACAGCACGGTGGGCACCGTCTGGTTTCCGCCGTTCGCCTTCTCCACGAACGCGGCCGACGCCGGGTCCTGCTCGATGTTGATCTCGTTGTACGTGATGCCCTCGCGGTCCAGCTGGCTCTTCAGCCGACGGCAGTAGCCGCACCACGTGGTGCTGTACATCGTCACAGTGCCCGACATGTCTCTCGCGCTCCTCAGCGGCTCGGGGGACGGGTGGTCGCAGAGGGGAAACGTACGCGACCGGGCCGCCATTCCCGCCGGGGGTATGCCCGCCGACGTGACGCCTGCCGCATTAGTACGACTGCGGGTGCCTGCCTGTGGACAACCGGCTCATCCGTCTCCGGCGACCTGGCAGCATGGCCGTGTGACAGCAGCAACGCACTCCCCCCTCTTCCCGCAGGTACCGGACACGGCCGACGCGGTGCTCGAAGGGCTCGACCCCGAGCAGCGCGAGGTCGCCACCGCCCTGAACGGCCCGGTGTGCGTGCTGGCGGGCGCCGGCACGGGCAAGACACGGGCCATCACCCACCGCATCGCTTACGGAGTGCGTGCCGGAATCCTCCAGCCGTCCACCGTGCTGGCCGTCACCTTCACCAACCGTGCCGCCGGGGAGATGCGCGGCCGGCTGCGCCAGCTGGGCGCCGCCGGCGTCCAGGCCCGCACCTTCCACTCGGCCGCCCTGCGCCAGCTCCAGTACTTCTGGCCGAAGGCGATCGGCGGCTCCATGCCCCGGCTCGTCGACCGCAAGATCCAGCTGGTCGCCGACGCGGCCGCCGCATGCAGCATCCGACTCGACCGCGGAGAGCTGCGGGACGTCACCGCCGAGATCGAGTGGTCCAAGGTCACCCAGACCGTCCCCGCCGACTACGCGCCGGCCGCCGCCAAGGCCGGCCGCGAGATCCCCCGCCACCCGGCCGAGATCGCCCAGCTCTACTCCGCCTACGAAGACATCAAGCGCGGCCGCGCCCTCATCGACTTCGAGGACGTCCTGCTGCTGACCGTCGCCGTCCTCCAGGACCGGCACGACATCGCCGAACAGGTCCGCGCCCAGTACCAGCACTTCGTGGTCGACGAGTACCAGGACGTCAGCCCGCTCCAGCAGCGCCTGCTGGAGCTGTGGCTCGGCGACCGGGAGAGCCTGTGCGTGGTCGGCGACGCCAGCCAGACGATCTATTCGTTCACGGGAGCAACCCCTGACCACCTGCTCGACTTCCGCACCCGCCACCCCGGCGCCACCGTCGTCAAGCTGGTCCGTGACTACCGCTCCACCCCGCAGGTCGTCCACCTGGCCAACGGTCTGCTCGCCCAGGCCCGCGGCCGCGCCGCCGACCACCGCCTGGAGCTGATCTCCCAGCGTGCTCCCGGCCCCGAGCCCGGGTACACCCAGTACGACGACGAGCCCGCCGAGGCCGAGGGCGCCGCCCGCCGCATCCGCGAGCTCATCGACGCGGGCGCCCCGGCGAGCGAGATCGCGATCCTGTTCCGCACGAACTCCCAGTCCGAGACCTACGAACAGGCCCTCGCGGACGTCGGAGTGCCCTACCAGCTGCGGGGCGCCGAGCGGTTCTTCGACCGGCCCGAGGTCCGCAAGGCGGGCATCGCCCTGCGGGGAGCGGCCCGCTTCGGCGGCAACGACTCCCTGCTCGACGACGCCGTCGACCTCCCCTCCCAGGTTCGTGCCGTGCTCTCCGGCGAGGGCTGGACGACGCAGCCCCCGGCCGGGTCCGGTGCCGTCAGAGAGCGGTGGGAGTCACTGGCCGCGCTGGTGAACCTGGCGGAGGACTTCGTCGTCGCCAGACCCGGCGCCACCCTCGGCGACCTCGTCGCGGAACTCGACGAGCGGGCGAACGCCCAGCACGCCCCGACCGTCCAGGGCGTCACGCTCGCCTCCCTGCACTCGGCCAAGGGCCTCGAATGGGATGTCGTCTTTCTGGTGGGCGTCGCCGACGGCATGATGCCGATCACCTATGCGAAGACCGACGAGCAGATCGAGGAGGAACGCCGGCTCCTCTACGTCGGCGTGACCCGCGCTCGAGAACAGCTACATGTTTCCTGGGCGCTGTCCCGCTCGCCCGGCGGCCGCCCGAGCCGCAAGCCGAGCCCCTTCCTCGACGGGCTGCGCCCCGGTTCGGCCACTGTCGCCGGCCGCACCGCGACAGGCGGCGCCGGAGGCGTCGAGCGCGGCTTCACCACCGGTGGCACTGCTGTCGTGCCGCGACGCACGCAGCGCAGCCCCGCCCGCTGCCGGGTCTGCGGGCGCACCCTCACCGACGCCGGCGAGATGAAGCTGATGCGCTGCGAGGACTGTCCCTCCGACATGGACGAAGGTCTCTACGAGCGGTTGCGTGAATGGCGCGCGGAACAGGCGCAGCGCAGCGGGCAACCCGCCTTCTGCGTCTTCACCGACAAGACGCTGATGGCCATCGCCGAGACCGTGCCCGACGACGACGGCGAGCTGGCGCGGATCCCGGGCGTCGGCATGCGCAAGCTCAAGCGTTACGGCGCCGATGTGCTGGCCATCTGCGCAGGCGGGGAGGGGCCGGAAGAGGAAGAAGGGGACTGACACGAACTCGTCGAAAAAATAGTTTGCGCATGCCCCAGCAATCCCCATAGGTTCTTAACCACGGCGACGGAGGCCTTCTCGGAGGCCCCAATTCCGTGTTGTACTTGCATACCCGTAGGACTGGTTCACCCCCAGTCCCCCGAGACGCCGAGAGGAGGCGAGTCCAGTGATCAGCATCAAGGCCAGCTCCATCAGCACCGTGAAAATGACCGATCGCTCGGTCGTCGCCTCCCTGTGCATGCTCGGCGCCTCGAACCAGGGCACCGGTCTGTCCGGCATTCGTGCCGCCGGCCCGGCGTCCTCCGTGTCTCCTGCGGGCCTTCCCGTCCGTGAGCGCAATGAGCGACCGACCAAGGCACTGGAAGCGGCAGTAGTGGCACAGGCGAAGGCCTATGCCTCTACGGCGACCGGTGCCGGATTCCGGAAGCAGACGACGCAGCACCACCAGATGTGGGCCTTCCGTGGGCCAGAACCCTGGAGTGATCCAGCCTGATTGATCAGGCCGGCGCCTTCAGGGCCGCGGAACCCCATCCGGGATCCGCGGCCCTTTTGTTTGTCCCCGACCAGGGACGGCAGAGCGAAGGGGCCTCGGGACAAGAGCAGAACCCGGTACCAGCCGACCACCGGCCCAACAGGGCCGGACCGACCAGACGAGGAAGACGAACCGTGCAACTCGAAGCGCACGCCCCGTCCGTACCGCCTTCCGACACGATCCCCAAGCCCGGCCTCACGGAGGACTCCACCTTGACTCCGCTCACCGCGCTCACCGCGCTTGACGACGCCATCGAGAACCTCGGCGTGCCCGTCCCCTGCCGTTCCTACGACCCGGAGGTCTTCTTCGCCGAGTCGCCGGCGGACGTCGAGTACGCCAAGTCCCTCTGCCGCACCTGCCCGCTGATCGAGGCCTGCCTCGCCGGCGCCAAGGAGCGGCGTGAGCCCTGGGGCGTCTGGGGTGGCGAGCTGTTCGTCCAGGGTGTCGTCGTTGCCCGGAAGCGGCCGCGTGGTCGCCCGCGCAAGAACCCGGTCATGGCATGAACACCGCAGGAACGATCGACCGCCCCCATACGCACGACCCCAAGAAGCAGGCCCCGATGAAGCCGTCCACCAACGAGCCCGCAGGCTCCGCGACCGAAGACGTCACCACCACCGGCGCGATCGACTCGCGTCAGAACAGGACCCGAGAGATGCAACTCATCCCAGAAGCGCTCGCCCGTGCGCATATGCACGAGCGACTGCAAGAGGCCGAGCGGGACCGCCAGGCCGTGCGCCTGGTGGCTGCCCGCCGGATGCAGCGCAGGGCGGAGCGTGCCTCGCTGCGCGCTCGCCGTGCCCTTGCCGTGGCCGTCATGCAGTGATCGAGAACACCTGAAGCGGTGGCCTCCCGACCAGGAGGCGAGAGCTTTCCCGCGGGGGCCGGTCCGTCCGAACGGACCGGCCCCCGCGGTGCGTTGCGCCCGCCGATCCGCCGGTCACGGCGATATCGTCACCGGGTGACGAGTCTTCCCGGAGGCAGTGACGACGTCGGCCCCGCCACGGAGCCGACCTCACTCGTGTGCGCCCGCTGCGGCACTCCTTCCCCGGGGCCGCAGCTGACCTGGACCTGCTCCGTGGAGAACGGAACCCGCCAGTACTTCTGCGACACCTGTTCCCGGGAGAACCTCAGGGCGATCGAGGGTCGGCTGGACTCGGCCTGGTGGTGAGCCGGCTCACGCCTCCGCAGCCGACTCCCCCTCGTCCAGAACCTCCTCCGGCACAAACCCCGGCAGCCACTCCTCCAGCTCCTCGCGCAGTCGTACCGTCGCGCCCAGCTGGCACAGCACACCGATCGTGCTGAGGGTCACACGGTGTATCAGGAGGTACGCCGGAGGCAGGTTGAGCTGCTTGCCCAGCTGGTATGCGGGGGAGCGGGGGTCGGCGACCCGGGCTGCCTGGCTGCGCATCCAGCCGCGGGCGAAGGTGAATTCATCGACGCGGGCGGGCTCGATGATCGGGAGGAGATAGTCGAGGACTGCGTCGGGGTCCAGCTCTATCGTTTCCTTGACGAAGCCCTCCGTGCACAGGAGTTCGTAGACCGCCTCCGCCTCGCCGTCGAGGGTCATGCGCAGCGAGTCGCCGATGGGGGTCGGCAGTCCGCCCGGGAGGCGGTCGACCGTGCCGAAGTCCAGCACACCCAGACGCCAGTCGTCCTTGCCGTCCGGGCTGCCGGGCAGGAGACGGAAATTACCCGGGTGCGGGTCGGCGTGCAGGAGGCCGGTGCGGGCGGGGCCGGAGAAGAGGAAACGGGCCAGCAGCTGGCCGGCGCGGTCGCGCTGGTCCTGGGTGCCGTCCGAGATGATCTCCGACAGCGGGACGCCGTCGATCCACTCGGTGATCAGGACCTGCTCGCGCTGGTGGACCACACCGGGCACCACGAAGTCCGGGTCGTCCGCGAACTCGTCGGCGTGGGCCTGCTGAGCCTGCGCCTCCAGGTCGTAGTCCAGTTCCTCCGAGACCCGGTCGCGCAGCTCCGCGATGAGGGGCTTGATGTCCATCCCCGGGATGAGCGGGCCCAACAGGCGGGCGAAACGGCTCAGTTGGTTCAGATCGGACAGCAGGGCTTCACCGGCGCCCGGGTACTGCACCTTGACCGCCACCTCGCGGCCGTCATGCCACACTCCCCGATGCACCTGACCGATCGACGCTGCCGCGGCGGGCTTGTCCTCGAACTCGAGGAACAGATCGTGCCAGTCCTCGCCGAGCCGCTCCGTGAGCACGGTGTGCACGGTGCGTGTCGGCATCGGCGGGGCCGCGTCCTGGAGCTTGGTCAGCGCCGCCCGGTAGGGGCCGGCGACTTCCTCGGGCAGCGCGGACTCGAAGACGGACATGGCCTGCCCGAACTTCATCGCCCCGCCTTTCAGCTCGCCGAGGACCTTGAACAACTGCTCCGCGGTGCGCTGTTGCAGTTCGCGGCCGACGATCTCCGCGGACTCGCCGACGATCCGCTTGCCGAGTCCCCAGGTGGCCCGCCCGGCGAAGCCGAGCGGGAGCGCGGCGAGCTTGGCGGTCCGGGTGACCGCCTTCCGGGGAAGATCAGACATGCGCCCTCCAGGTCCCAGCCAGCCGCGCCGCGTGTGTCGTACGGCGTAACTCCTTCGACGGTCGTTGCTCTGCCATTGTCTCGTGTGACTCCTCGTCCTCCGAGGAGTGTTCCCCTTTAGCTTTCTCCGCGGCGCCGCACCGGCATGCGGGATGGGCCCAGATCGGGCGCGCATGCCAGTGGAGGCCGGGCAGGGAGACCTCCCAGCGGGCCCCGGCGCTCGACGGCAGGTGGCCGTCCAGAAAGGCAAGCGCATGTGTGGCCGCGAGCCCGGCGACCGTGGAGGCCAGCGCCAGATCACAGGGTCCCACCTGCCGTTGTTTCCCCGAGCGCCACTGGGCCACCAGGCGCGGCCAGGCCGGATCCCGGTCCGTGCGCCCCTCGTGCAGACAGCCCGCGCAGCTCGTCTCCCCGGGCACGACGAGGGGGCCGACCACGCCGGTTACCTCCACGACTCCGGCGTAAAGATGGGGCGTACCGGAGGTGATCAGCGGATCGGCGGTGTCGGGGACGGGCGCGTGCACGCCGACGTCGTCCCGGGGAGCGAGGACGACCAGTGAGAAGCCCGGGTCGCCGTCCTCGAGCGGGGACTGCGGGCCGCGGCGTGGCGGGCGGTCCGGTGCCGCCCGGCGTACGGCCCGGCGCGCCGCATCGGCCCTGCGCTCGCCGACCGACTCGGCCGGCAGCCCACCCGGCGCGACGTCCCACGGCTCGACGAGACCGCCGTCGAGCACGTCCACCTCGCCGACGCCGGCGCCCGCCAGCAGAGAGGCCAGGACCGCTCCCACCCGGCCCGCGCCCCGCACCTGGACGCGCAGGGAGCGGCGGGCCGCCAGTTGCCGTATCGCGTCGCCCGGTCCGGAGGTGGTCAGGGTCAGGGAGGCCAGATCGGGGCGCAGCCGGTCGACGACCTCCTTCTTCCCGCGCAGCTCGTCGGCGGCCGGGCCGCCGCCCTTTGCGTCGTCGATGAGGCCGGCCCGCGCCAGCCGCTCCACCAACTCGTCGACATGACCGTCCGGAAGATCCATCCGCCGCCCCTCTTCGCGCAGCAGCGGAAGCCCTCGCGTGCCGTTGAGCAGATCGAGAAAGCTTCCCGTCGCCGTGTCCATCGGCCCCAGCGTCATCGCGTGCGCGGGGGTCATCCCGAACTGCACGGTGTTGAGGTCACGCCAGCCGCGCCTGAGCGCGGGCTTCACCCTCGGATGCATGTCAGGCCCCCGTAGCCCCGTGAAAGATCCCCGTACGTCCCCGTTCGTCGATGGAACGGTCAGTGATCCGCCGACGAGTGCCAGCATGCCCGCCCCCGCCGCCGGGCGCCGAAAGTTATCCACAGGTCGTGGATATTCGTCGTACAAATCAGACGCGCGGTGGGGGGATCGGAACCGAACCGTCCCGGAGTCGGGACTTCCCCTATGTGCAGCGGGTAACGTCGGGGCGTGTCCGCCGACCCACTGCACCGCGCCGGAACTCCACAGCGCAGCACGACGAGCCCGCCGCCGAGCGGCCCGGGGGCGAGCGCGATCGAGGTGCGCCGGAGCGCCCGTCGACGCAGGACGGTCTCCGCGTATCGCGAGGGCGATCGCACCGTCGTGCTCATCCCTGCCCGGATGTCCGAGGCGGAGGAGCAGCGCTGGGTGAACGTCATGCTCGACAAGCTCGCCGCTCAGGAGAGCAAGCGACAACTCGGCGACGCCGAACTGGCCGAGCGCGCCGAACGGCTGTCGGAGCAGTACTTCGACGGCCGGGCCCGCCCCACCTCCGTACGCTGGGTCACCAACCAGAACACGCGCTGGGGTTCGTGCACCCCCGCCGAGGGCAGCATCCGGCTCTCGCACCGTCTACAGGGCATGCCGGAGTACGTCATCGACTACGTCCTGCTCCATGAGCTCGCGCATCTGCTCGTGCCCGGACACGGGCCCCGGTTCTGGCGCCTGCTGGACGCGTATCCGCGGACCGAGCGGGCCCGCGGCTACCTCGAAGGCGTGGTCGCCGCCGACCGCCTGCCCCATCTCCCCGGCGCGCGCAGCGAGTGACCGCTCCGGACCGCGGAGCCCGAAGCGCCGTCGAGGGATGGTTGTGTACCGGGTCTGTACCGACTTCGTCCGGTGTCCGAGTTTGCAGTTAGCCTGACGCGACGCACTTGCATTCGGGATGGGGGACGGTCGTTACGCATGGCCAGGGAATTCCAACGCGGCCACAAGGCCAGGATCAGTGATCTCACCGCGGGCACGGATCTGTACGTAGGTGTGCAGATCTCGGGCCCCGGGTTGACCTTCGACATCAGCTGCTTCGGCCTCGACGCCGAGGAACGGCTCTCGGACGACTCCTACTTCGTCTTCTTCAACCAGCCGAAGTCACCCGAGGAGTCCATCCAGCTGCTGGGGGAGCAGGCCGGCGACACGGAGTCCTTCCGGGTCACGCTCGACCGGATCCCGCCGCAGATCCAGAAGCTGTCCTTCACAGCGACGCTCGACGGCGCCGGGCAGCTGTCGCAGATCGCTCCCGGATACATCCGTATCGTCGCCGGCGGCGAGGAAGTGGCCCGGTACTCCTTCAACGGCTCGGAGTTCTCCACCGAACGGGCCGTGATGCTGGGCGACTTCTACCTGAAGGACGTCTGGCGGTTCGCCGCGGTCGGTCAGGGCTTCGACGGTGGCCTCGATGCGCTGCTGAAGAACTTCGGTGGCGAGGTCCTCGAAGAGGAGACGCCCGAGCCGCCGCAGCAGGCCCAGGCCGGCGCCGCTCCCGGTTTCGCCCCGCCCGCGCAGGCCTCCGCGCCGCCCGCCTTCGGCGCACCGTCCGCCCCAGCACCGGCCCCTGCGCCACCGGCGCCGCAGCCCGCGCAGGGCTTCGCGCCCCCGCCCGGAACGACCCCGCCGGCAGCAACGCCGCCACCGCCCCCGGCGCCCGCACCCTCCGTGCACGCAGCGCCCACCATCATCGCCCCCATGACACCGCCCGGCGGCGGCCAGGTGCCACCCCCGGGCCCCGCCCCCGCGCCCTACGGCCAGCCCCCCGGCCAGCAGCAGCCGCCGTACGGCCAGGCCCCCGGCCAGACCGCCCCGCTGCCGCCCGGCTACGGGCAGCCCCAGGCGCCGCAGGCACCCCAGGCCCCGACGCCTCCGCCGGGCTACGGTCAGCCGACCCCGCCTCCGGGCTACGGTCAGCAACCGCAGTTCGGCCAGGTCCCCGGACAGCAGGCGGCCCCCTACGGCGGCGCCCCGCAGGGAACGCCGCAGGCCCCCGGCGTGACCGCCGCGCTCCAGCAGTTCAAGGAGACGCCCACCGGACAGCGCTGGACGCAGCAGAACAAGAAGATGGTCCGCGTCGACCTCGGCGTCGGCGGGCAGCCCGTGCTGGCCCGGCAGGGCAGCATGGTGCTCTACCAGGGCAAGGTCGACTTCAGCTACAAGGGCGCGGGCTTCGCCGGCCGTATCGCGGGCAACGCGACCGGCCAGGAGATGCAGCTGATGCGCTGCACCGGCCAGGGCCAGGTGTTCCTCGCCGAGAACTCCACGATGCTGCACCCCATCGAGCTCCAGGGCGACGGCATCTGCGTCTCCGCAGAGAACGTCCTCGCCTTCGACGAGGGCCTTCAGTACGAGGTCCGCCGTGTCGAGGGGCACGGCATCCCCGGAGGCGCGCTGTTCACGATGCAGTTCACCGGCACCGGCACGATCATCGTGAAGACCCACGGCACGCCTGTGGTCCTCCCGGTCACGCCCACGACGTTCGCCGACGCCAACGCCGTGGTCGCCTGGTCCTCCGCCGCCCAGGTGATCGTCTCCAGCCAGGTGCGGATGCGCCGCAACGCCTACCCCGGCGACACCGGAGAGAGCGTCAACCTCCAGTTCCGGGCCGCTCCCGGCAACTTCATCGTCGTCCAGCCGTACGAGATCTGAGGGAGCCCGTCATGAACCAGCCGCTCGCGGGCTACGCTCCCGCACCGGTCACCGCCCGCATGGAGAACCACGGCAACCACATGCTGAAGGTCGCCATGCAGACCGGAAACGACCTCCTCGCGCGCGTGGGGTCGATGGTCGCCTACGAAGGGTTCGTCCAGTACGAGCCCAACCCGCCCGCCGTCCGTCAGATCGCCCGCGACTGGGCGACCGGCGAGGGCGCGCCCCTGATGAAGTGCTCCGGCGACGGCCTGCTCTACCTCGCCGACTACGGCGCCAACGTCGTCGTGATCAACCTCAACGGCGACGGGATCTCCGTGAACGCCACCAACCTGCTCGCCTTCGACGCCCACCTCACCTGGGGCGTCGAGCGGGTCAAGGGGCTGGCGAAGTTCGCCGGGCAGGGCCTGTGGAACACCAGGATCACCGGGCAGGGCTGGGTCGCGCTGACCTCCCGGGGCAAGCCGATCGTCGTCGACTGCGGCGGTGGCGAGGACGAGACGTACGTCGACCCGGACGCACTCGTCGCCTGGTCCCCGAACCTCAAGGTGAAGGGCAAGCGCAGCTTCAAGGCGCAGTCGCTCATCGGCCGGGGCAGCGGTGAGGCCTTCCAGATGGCCTTCTCCGGCCAGGGCATCGTCGTCGTCCAGCCCAGCGAGGACAGCACCGACCGTCTCCGGGTCCGGGGCTGAGGGGGAGCACCACACCATGCAGAGTCCGCTTTTCGCCTACACCGACCAGCAGACCCAGGAACGCTGGAGCCTCCAGAACAAGCAGATGCTCCGCGTCGCCCTGGAGGGCCACGACGACCTCCTCGCCCGCAAGGGCACGATGGTCGCCTACCAGGGCCTTGTCGAGTTCGACGCCGAGTACCAGAGCCGCGGTCAGGGACGCGCGCGTGCGCACACGGGCGAGGGCCTGGACCTGATGCGCTGCCACGGGCAGGGCACGGTCTACCTCGCCAACCTCAAGCAGCACGTCCATGTGATGGACGTGGAGCAGGACGGGCTGACCGTCGACAGCAGCTACGTCCTCGCCATGGACTCCACGCTGCATCACGAGGTCATCGCCGTCGACAGCCTCTACGGCATCTCCGGCTCCGGGAAGTACCAGCTCAACATCTCCGGCCGCGGCAGGGTCGCCCTGATGACCTCGGGCGCCCCGCTGATGATGCAGGTGACACCCGACAAATACGTCAACTGCGATGCCGACGCCATCGTCGCCTGGTCGACCGGCCTGCGCGTGCAGATGCAGTCCCAGACGCACTCCTCCGGGATCTGGCGACGCCGCGGCAACACGGGTGAGGGCTGGGAGCTCAGCTTCATGGGCAGCGGCTACGCACTCGTCCAGCCCAGCGAGCTGCTGCCGCCGCAGAACGCCCAGATCGGCTCGGGCGCCGCCGCTCAGTTCGGCATGGGACAGCACGGGGCGCGGGGACAGAACCAGGGCAACGTCTGGAGTTGACGGTCCAGGAAGCAAACGTAAGGGGCGACCGCCCGGGCGGTCGCCCCTTACGCGTCCCCAGCTCACAGCCTGGCGCGGGTCGCTTTCAACAGCCGTACGACCGACTCGTCCGCCACGGTCGCCACCTCGTCGTAGCCGAACCAGCGCAGGTCGAGCGACTCGTCGCTGATCGCCTCCACGGCTCCGGCCGGAGCGAGCGCCGCGTACTGGACGTCGAAGTGGCAGTGGCACGGCGGCGGGATCGGATGCCGGTCCAGGCACACCGGGCCGCCCGGCAGCAGCGTCAGCCCTGCGACACCGGACTCCTCGGTCGCCTCGCGCAGGGCGGCGGCCTGGAGAGAGATGTCCTGCGGCTCGCAGTGGCCGCCCATCTGCAGCCACATGCGCATCTTCTTGTGGAGCGTCAGCAGCACGCGCTCGCGCGACGGGTCGATCACCAGGGCGCTCGCCGTGATGTGCCCGTCCTCGCAGGCCTTCCACATGCCGTCCGGATACGCCTCCAGATGGTCCAGATAGGTCCGGCGCAGCTCTTCCTGGTCCTCGTAGCCCTTCAGTACGAGGACCGCGTCGTCATACAGGCTCACTCGGTGTCGTCGTCCTCGCCCTTGTCCCGCTTCTTGAGGTCGGGCTTGTCCGCGGCCTCGCCGAGCATCTTGTCCAGCTCGGAGAAGTCCAGCTGCTCGCGGTGCACGAAGCCGTCCGGGTCGTCCAGGTCGGAGGCGGTGGGGAGCATGTCCGGGTGGGCCCACAGGCCGTCACGGCCGTCGACACCGCGCGCGTCCGTGAGCGAGGCCCACAGACGGGAGGCGTCGCGCAGGCGCCGGGGGCGCAGCTCGAGGCCGATCAGCGTGGCGAACGTCTGCTCGGCCGGACCACCCGAGGCACGGCGGCGGCGCAGGGTCTCGCGCAGCGCGTCGGCGGACGACAGACGCGGTTTCGCGGCCGCGTGCACCACTGCGTCGACCCAGCCCTCGACGAGCGCGAGAGCCGTCTCCAGACGGGCCAGGGCTGCCTTCTGCTCGGGCGTGTCCTCCGGCTGGAACATGCCCTGCTGGAGGGCGTCCTGCAGCTGCTCGGGGTTCTGCGGGTCGAACTGACCGACCACGTCCTCCAACTTCGCCGTGTCGACCTTGATCCCGCGCGCGTACCCGTCGACCGCGCCGAACAGGTGCGAGCGCAGCCACGGCACATGCGCGAAGAGGCGCTGGTGGGCGGCCTCGCGCAGAGCGAGATACAGCCGCACCTCCTCCTTGGGCACGCCCAGGTCCTTGCCGAACGCCTCGATGTTCACCGGCAGCAGCGCGGCCTTGCCGGCCGGGCCGAGCGGCAGGCCGATGTCCGTCGAGCCGACGACCTCGCCCGCGAGCACGCCCACGGCCTGCCCGATCTGCGTGCCGAACATGGCGCCGCCCATGGAACGCATCATGCCGATCAGCGGGCCGGCCATGGCCTGCATCTCCTCCGGCAGGACGTCGCCCATGGCCGCGCCGACGCGCTCGGCGACCGGGTCGACGAGCTCCGTCCACGCGGGCAGGGTCGCCTCGACCCACTCCGCGCGGCTCCACGCCACGGCGGTGCCCGCGCCGGACGGCAGCGATGTCGCGTCGTCCAGCCACAGGTCGGCCAGGCGGACGGCCTCCTGGACCGCGGTGCGCTCGGCGGGGCCGACGCTCGCGTCCTTCGTGCCGTCCGACGTGCCCTGGGAGACCGTCTGGCGGGCGATCTGTTTGGCCATGTCCCAGTTCACCGGCCCGCCCTCGTACGAGAGCATCTGGCCGAGCTGCTGGAACGCGGCGCCCAGGTCGGTGGGGTTCAGCGAGCCGAACATGGCAGCGAACGGATTGTCCGCACCGGCGCCTGCGGCACCGGGCAGCCCGCCGAAACCGAACGGGTTGGCCGGGCCCTGACCACCACCGCTCTGCTGGTCCTTCTTCTTGCCCTCGTCGCCGTCGTCCGGCTCCTCCGGCGGAAGGCCGAATCCGAATGGGGTGTCACTCACGGGATTCCTCGGCTGTTAAGGCCACCGGTTGGCTCCGGCGGCGCGACTGCCCGATAACACCACCCAGCGTAGACACCCGCGGCCGTTCGGGCCTCGGTGCTCCGCCGACTCTTGGCCTGCGGCAGGATGGATGCACCTGGTACGCACGCGTCGCTCGCGTTCGTACTGAAGACAACCGCTGGAGACGCCCGGTGAGTTCCCCAGATCCACAGGTTCGCGCAGCGCGAAACCACTCAACCCCGCCCGCCCCCGCCGTGCGCGGGCCCGTCGTCGCGGTCACCGGCGCCGCTTCCGGCGTCGGCGCGCTGCTCACGGAGCGGCTCGCCGCGTCCGGAGAGATCAAGCAGGTCATTGCCATCGACGAGCGGCGCGGCGAGTGCGCGGCCGCGCAGTGGCACATCCTCGACGTGCGGGATCCGGCGATCGCGGACAAGTTGCGGGGCGCGGACGTGGTGGTGCATCTGGCGCTCGACCTGGATCTGGAGACCGATGCCGCGGCCCGTACGGCGTACAACGTACGGGGGACACAGACCGTGCTGACCGCGGCTGCGGCGGCCGGTGTGCACCGGGTGGTGCTGTGCACGTCCGCGATGGTCTACGGGGCGCTGCCGGACAACGAGCTGCCGTTGGCCGAGGACGCGGAGCTGCGGGCCACGGCTGAGGCGACCGGGGTCGGGGATCTGCTGGAGATCGAGCGGCTCGCGCGGCGGGCTCCGCGGGCGCATCCGGGACTCAATGTCACCGTCGTACGGCCGGCCGTGCTGGTCGGGGGTACCGACACCGCGCTGACCAGGTATTTCGAGTCGCCTCGGCTGCTTGTCGTGGCCGGTTCCCGGCCCGCTTGGCAGTTCTGTCATGTCGAGGATCTGTGCAGTGCGCTCGAGTACGCCGTTCTGGAGAAGGTCGACGGGGAACTGTCCGTCGGGTGTGACGGATGGCTGGAGCAGGAGGAGGTCGAGGAGCTGAGCGGGATCCGGCGGATGGAGCTGCCGTCCGCCGTCGCGCTGGGGGCGGCCGCCCGGCTGCACCGGATCGGGCTCACGCCGTCTCCGGCGGGGGATCTGGCGTACACGATGTATCCGTGGGTGGTGAGCGGGAGCCGGCTGCACGACGCCGGGTGGCGGCCGCAGTGGACGAACGAGGAGGTGCTGGCGGAGCTGTTGGAGGAGGCTGCCGGACGGCACACGGTTGCCGGGCGGCGGCTGGGCCGGAAGGACGCGACCGCGGCGGGGGCCGCGGGGGCGACGGTGGCGCTGCTGGGTGCGGCGGCTGTGGTGCGGCGGGCCCGGAAGGCCCGGCGGCGTTGAGGAGAACCCCAACGGGAGCCCTGTAGGAGGCTCCCAACCGGTACGCGCGCGTGCCTGGTGAAAGTTCCATTCCGGGTTGTCGGTGGCGTGCGGCACGATAGAGGCATGGCACCCACGAACGATCACCCTGGTGAGCAGGCCGCGCACGATCCGATCAAGCTGATCGCCATCCGGGAGACGGCCCTCTCCCTCGACGAGGTGTTCCGGGCCGTCGGGGACGACGCGGCCGGTGGCACCGCCCTGTTCGTGGGGACCGTGAGGAATCACGACGGGGGTGCCGATGTCGACGAGCTCGGGTACTCGTGTCATCCCAGTGCCGAGGCCGAGATGCGGCGGATCGCCGAGAAGGTCGTCGCCGGGTATCCGGTGCGGGCGCTTGCGGCCGTGCATCGAGTCGGGGACCTCAAGGTGGGGGACCTTGCCGTCGTCGTCGCCGTGTCCTGCCCGCATCGGGGTGAGGCTTTCGAGGCCTGCCGGAAGCTCATCGACGACCTCAAGCACGAAGTGCCGATCTGGAAGCGCCAGAAGTTCTCGGACGGTGCCGAGGAATGGGTCGGCGCCTGCTGACCGACCCGACCAATCCCTCGCCTTCTTCCGGTTGCGTAACCTGCCCCCCGGCATGAGCGTTGTCACGGCAGATGGTTAATCTGCTGATCAGTCAGTTGCGGTCGCTCATCGGGGACGGGAGGACGGCATGGCGGCGCTCGCCTGGTTGCTGATTCCGCTTATGGCTGCGATCGGCGCCGGTCTGTGGGGCAGTTGGGCCAACCGGACCCGGAAGGCGCGGAGCGACGGGCCCGAGCTCGACGGGTACGCGCGTTTCCGCGAGGCCATGGAGAAGCCCCGAACCCATACGTGACGGGGGCGGCCGCCCGGACGGACGGCCCTGACGGTCCGCTGACAGGAGCGTCCCGTACTGTCGTTCCATGCCACGCCGCACTGCGACGATGCTCGCCTCCACCCTGATACTGATCGCGCTCCTGTGCGCGGGAGTCTTCATCACCGTGCCGTATGCGGAGATGTCACCGGGGCCGACGGTGAACACGCTCGGGGACCACGACGGTGAGCCCGTGCTACAGATCGACGGGCGCAAGACGTACGCGACAAGCGGGCATCTGAACATGACCACCGTCCGGGTCACCAGCGCCGACTACCGGATGAACCTCGTCGAGGCCGTCTACGGCTGGCTCGCGCACGACAACAAGATCGTGCCGCACGACACGCTCTACCCGGACGGCAAGACCGAGGAGCAGTCGACCCAGGAGAACGCCGAGGAGTTCAGCCAGTCCCAGGAGAGCGCCAAGGTCGCCGCCCTGAAGGCGCTGGACGTCCCGGTGCAGTCCTGGGTGATCGTCTCGACCGTCCTCAAGGACTCCCCGGCCGAGGGCAAGCTGCACGCCGGCGATGTGATCAAGGCGGTCGACGGTACGACCGTGAAGAAGCCCGAGGACGTCGCCGAACTGGTGACGAAGCACAAGGCCGGTGAGGACGTCGACTTCACCATCGTGCCCGCCGCGGAGCAGGCGGCCGCCGAGAAGGAGCAGCGGGCGACGACCAAGACCGACAAGGTCACGATCACGACCACGAATTCCGACGACACCGGCGAGAACCGTGCCATCGTCGGGATCTCCGCCGGGACCGACCACACGTTCCCGTTCACGATCGACATCAAGCTCGCCGACGTCGGCGGACCGAGCGCCGGTCTGATGTTCGCGCTCGGCATCTACGACAAGCTCACGCCGGGCAGCCTGACCGGCGGGTCGTTCGTCGCCGGCACCGGCACCATCGACGACGCCGGCAAGGTCGGCCCGATCGGCGGCATCGAGATGAAGACGGTCGGTGCGCGCGAGAAGGGCGCCCAGTACTTCCTGACGCCCGCCGACAACTGCGCGGCCGCCGCCGACGACACCCCCAAGGGCCTCACCCTGGTCAAGGTGAACACCATCGACGACGCCCTCGGCGCCCTCAAGGACATCCGCGGCGGCGACACCGCCGACCTGCCGAAGTGCAGCACGAAGTAGCCGACCGAGCTACTCCTCGAACGTCGCCGCCAGCGCCTGAGCCAGCCCCGGCACCAGTTGGGATCCCGTCAGGACATCCGTCGGGGAGTCCTTCTCGCGCAGCCGCAGGGCCGCGTCGCGGGTGCCGTCCCGCAGCACCGCGACCGTCATACGGACCTCCTGGCGGTCCGGATGGTCGGCGACCCACTGAGCGAGCTTCTTCTCGCCGAGGCCTTCCGGAACGGATGCTTCCGCGGACGGCGGCAGCATCAGGCGTTCCACGGTGAGCGCACAGCCGACCACCGCGTCGGGCCAGGCGATGGTGCCGAGGAACTCGTCGAGCTGCTTGCCCGTTGGAATCTCGTCCTGCTCGATCGGGGTGAGACCGGTGGCCTCGGGTTCGTCCTGTAGGCCGAGCCGGTCCGCGAGCGAGGGCTGTTCGGCCCGCAGCCGGGCGGTGTCGACGAGGGCGAAGAGGCGCGCGGGCTGGTCCCAGCCGAGGCCGGAAACGTACTCGTCGATCTCGAGTACGGCCCGGGTCAGAGGGCTCGCTGCCATGGGAGTGTTGGACATGGTCACAATCCTGCCTCGTTCCCGGCCGGAATCGGGAACCGAGTAAAGCGTGAGTAAGTTGCATAGGGGAGGGCCTACGATCACGGGGCCCTTCGGACGGCCCGTGAACTCGGGGGCCCGACAGACCAACAGCGAACTTCGAGGTGCGCACCTTGGCTTTCCAGATGCCGGACCGCGGCGGAGGCCCGACGGGGCCACGGATCAGAGTGGGCCGCCCGTCGCGGCGTGTCCGGACCCTGCTCATGACGTTGGGCGTCCTTGCCGTTCTCGGCATGGCGTTCACCATGTTCGCGGGCTTCTGGACCGACTGGCTCTGGTACCGGTCGGTGAACTACTCGTCCGTGTTCACGACCACGTTGTGGACCAAGATCGGGCTGTTCTTCGTCTTCGGTCTGTTGATGGCTCTCGCGATCGGCTTCAACATCTGGCTGGCCCACCGGCTGCGCCCGCCGCTGAGCGCCATGTCGATGGAACAGCAGAACCTCGACCGCTACCGGATGGGCATCGCGCCGTACAAGAAGTGGCTGCTGCTCGGCATCACCGCCCTGGTCGGTCTGATCGCGGGCGCGTCGGCGTCGGGTCAGTGGCGGACCTGGCTGATGTGGGTCAACGGCGTGCCCTTCAACCAGAAGGACCCGCAGTTCCACCTCGACGTGGCCTTCTACGCGTTCGACCTGCCCTGGTACCGCTTCCTGCTCGGCTTCGGCTTCGCCGCCGCGATCCTCTCGCTGATCGCCGCCGCGCTGACCCACTACCTCTACGGCGGGCTGCGCATCACCAGCCCGGGCGCGCGCGCCACCGCCGCGGCCACGGGTCATCTGTCGGTGCTCATCGGTATCTTCGTCGCGCTGAAGGCGGTCGCGTACTGGCTCGACCGGTACGGCCTCGCCGTGAAGTCCAGCGACTTCAAGGCGACCGACAGCTGGACCGGCCTGAGGTACGTCGACGCGAACGCCTATCTGCCCGCCAAGACGATCCTCTTCTGCATCGCCGTCATCTGCGCGCTGCTGTTCTTCGCCACCCTGTGGCGGCGCACCTGGCAGCTGCCCCTGATCGGCTTCGGTCTGATGGTGCTGTCGGCGATCCTCATCGGCGGCCTGTACCCGGCGATCGTCCAGAAGTTCCAGGTCCAGCCCAACGAGCAGGCCAAGGAAGCGCCGTACGTCACGAAGAACCTCGAGGCGACGCGCAAGGCGTACGGCATCGACGACGCCAAGGTCACCGACTACAGCGGCGTCAGCAAGACCGAGGACAAGACCAAGCTGCGGGACGACGTCGACGCCACGGCAAGCGTCCGCATCATGGACCCGAACGTCGTCTCGCCCACGTTCCAGCAGCTCCAGCAGATCAGGAACTACTACGCGTTCCCGACCAATCTGGACGTCGACCGCTACAGCGAGGACGGCAAGGACCAGGACACGGTCATCGGTCTGCGTGAGCTGAACCTCAACGGCATTCCGAAGAACAACTGGATCAACGACCACTTCCGCTACACCCACGGGTACGGCGTGGTCGCGGCCAAGGGCACCCAGGTCGACGCCGAGGGCCGCCCGGTGTTCACGGAGTCCGACCTGCCCTCCAAGGGAGAGCTGGGGACGTATCAGCAGCGGATCTACTACGGCGAGAAGACCAGCGAGTACTCGATCGTCGGCGGTCCCCAGAAGGAGATCGACTACTCCGACGACAGCGGCGAGAAGACGTACAGCTACGAGGCCAAGAGCGGCGTCAACCTCGCCAACCCGGTCAACCGGGCGGCGTACGCGGTGGCGTTCAGCGAGCCGCAGATCCTCTACTCCGGTGCGATCGGCGAGGGTTCGCGGATCCTGTACAACCGCACGCCCAAGGAGCGCGTCGAGGCGGTGGCCCCCTGGCTGACCATCGACGGCGACGCCTATCCGGCGGTGGTGAACGGCAAGATCCAGTGGATCGTCGACGCGTACACGACGACGAACGGCTATCCGTACGCGTCCCGTACGACGCTCGGTTCCTCGACGGCCGACTCGCTGACCGCGACCAACAACTCGCGCGCGGTGGTGGCCCAGCAGAACCAGGTCAACTACATCCGCAACTCGGTGAAGGCGACCGTCGACGCGTACACCGGCGAGGTCAAGCTCTACCAGTGGGACACCGAGGACCCGGTCCTGAAGACCTGGATGAAGGCGTTCCCGGGCACGGTGGAGTCCAAGAGCGACATCTCCAAGGACCTGATGGCCCATCTCCGGTACCCGCAGGACCTGTTCAAGGTCCAGCGTGAGCTGCTGGCCCGCTACCACGTGGAGGACGCGGACACGTTCCTCAGCGGCAGCGAGGTGTGGCAGGTGCCGGACGACCCGACCAACAAGTCGGGCAACGCGGTACCGCCGTACTACCAGAGCCTGAAGATGCCCGACCAGCAGGCGCAGGCGTTCTCGCTGACGACGACGTTCACGCCCAATGGGCGGGACAACCTCAGCGCGTTCATGTCGGTCGACGCCGAGGCAGGCACCAGTGACTACGGCAAGATCAGAGTCCTGAAACTGCCGACGAGTACGACCGTCAACGGGCCCAAACAGGTCCAGAGCCAGTTCAACTCCGAACAGGACATCGCTGAGCAGATCAGGCTATTGCAGGGCGGCGACTCCGAAGTCGAGTACGGCAATCTGCTGACGGTGCCACTGGACGGGGGACTGCTGTACGTCGAACCCGTCTACGTCCGTGGTGGCGGGCTCAAGTACCCACTGCTGCGCAAGGTGTTGGTCACCTACGGAGGTAACACGGCCTTCGAGGACACCCTCGACGAGGCCCTCAACAAGGTCTTCGGAGCGGAGGGAGCGACGACCGAGCCACCACCGGAGGACGAAGGCGGTACGACGACTCCGCCACCGACGTCCACCAACCCGACGGTCCAGGAGGCGTTGAACGACGCCCAGGAGGCCTTCGACGCCGGCCAGGAAGCCCTGAAGAAGGGTGACTGGGAGGCGTACGGCCGGGCGCAGGAGGACCTCCAGGACGCGCTCCAGCGGGCCGAGGACGCGCAGACGGAGGCCGGCAACACCGGCGGCTCCAGCCCCAGTCCCAGCAGCAGCCCGAGCGGCAGTCCGAGTCCGAGCGGGAGCCCGGACACCAGTTGATCGAGACCGTCCCGCGCCGTGATACGGTTGCCGAACAACGGCGCGGGGTGGAGCAGCTCGGTAGCTCGCTGGGCTCATAACCCAGAGGTCGCAGGTTCAAATCCTGTCCCCGCTACTGAAGACGAAGGCCCGGATCCTGAAAAGGATCCGGGCCTTCGGCGTGTGTGCGAACGCATGTGCCGACCTGTGGGATGGCCGTGCCGCTGTGGGGAGTTGAGGGATGTGTGTTTGACTTGTCGTTCTGTGGGCATGTCGACAAAACGCTGAAGTGACCTCACTGGCTGCGGTATACCAGGTGTACCCAGGTTGCAGGTGGTGCGACGATGGACGTTATGGGGGACAAGGCAACTCTGTTGGAGACAGGGCGGTTTGGGGAGCCTGCCGGCATTTCGCAGTTGACGGGCGAAATGTCCGTGCCCGAATTCCCGCGGCCTGCGACCGGACTGGCGCAGCCGGTGGGCGACTTCGAGCAGCAGGCGACCGACTTCGAGCGTCGCGTGAGCGATTTCGTTCAGTCCGCGGACCGGGACGAAACCGGTGAGGCTGCCGAGGAAGCCCGCCAGCGGCTCGCCGCCGAAGCGGGCGACGTCGAGGCGATGAGCGTCCTCGGGGCCATGCTGCTGCGCCGCGGTGATCTCGACGGAGCCGAAGCCCACCTGCGTGCCGCCACCGCCGCAGGCGACCGGGCCGCCGCCAACAACCTGGGTGTTCTCCTGCACCAGCGCGGGTACGCCGACGAGGCCGCCGGCTGGTGGCGCATCGCTGCCGTCGCCGGGTCCGCGGCCGCCGCGCATGCCCTGGGCCGTCACCACCGGGAGCGCGGCGACGAGCCCGCCTCCGAGTACTGGCTGCGCCAGTCCGCCGAACAGGGCCACGCCCTCGGCGCGTACGCGCTCGCCGATCTGCTGGAGCACCGCGGCGACGACGGAGCCGAGGCCTGGATGCGGGCCGCGGCCGAGCGGGGGCACCGGGAGGCGGCGTACCGGCTGGCGCGGGCGATCGATCGCAAGGCCGTGAGCGAGGGCGAGACCGGCTCGGACGACGGCGTCGGCGCCTCCCTCGCGGCGGAGGCCGAGCAGTGGTACCGCCAGGCCGCCGCGCGCGGACACCGGCGGGCCGCGCTGCACCTCGGGGCGATCCTGGAGAAGCGCGGTCAGCTCAAGGAGGCCGGGCGCTGGTACCTGACGTCCGCCAAGGACGGGGAGGCACGGGCCGCCTGCGCGCTCGGGTTCCTGCTGCGGGACGCGGGCGACTCCGAGAGCGCCGCCGTGTGGTGGCTGCGGGCCGCCCAGGACGGCGACGGCAACGCGGCCAACGCGCTGGGTGCGCTGCACGCCGAGCGCGGCGAGACCCAGACCGCCGAGCGGTGGTACCGGGCCGCGATGGACGCCGGAGACGTCAACGGCGCGTACAACCTCGGGCTGCTCTGCGCCGAGCAGGGACGGACCGCCCAGGCCGAGCAGTGGTACCGGCGTGCGGCGTACGCCGGACACCGCGAGGCGGCGAACGCGCTCGCGATCCTGCTGCTCCAGGGCGGCGACACGGCGGGCGCCGAGCCATGGTTCTCCAAGGCCGCGGAGGCCGGGAGCGTGGACGCGGCGTTCAACCTCGGGATCCTGTACGCCGGGCGGGGTGAGGACGCGGTCGCGCTGCGGTGCTACGAGCGTGCCGCGGCCGCCGGGCACACGGAGGCGGCGCTTCAGGTCGGGATGGCGCGGCTGCGGGAGGGGGACGAGCGGGCGGCCGAGCGGCATCTGCGGTGCGCGGCGGGCGGCGGCAGCGCCGAGGCCGCGTATCGGCTGGCGACCGTGCTGGATGCGCGGCGGCCGCCTGAGCCTGCGCATGAGCTCGGGGAGCCGGTGCGGGAGCGGACCGAGTGCGAGGAGTGGTACGAGCGGGCGGCGTCCCAGGGGCATCGGCGGGCGCAGGTGCGGGTCGGGATGCTGGCCGCCGCGCGGGGCGATGTGGTCGAGGCGGCTCGGTGGTATCGGGAGGCTGCCGAGGCCGGGTCGCGCAACGGGGCGTTCAATCTCGGGCTGCTGCTGGTCCGGGAGGGAAGTGAGCCCGAGGCGGCGGTGTGGTGGACGCGGGCCGCTGACGCGGGGCATGGGCGGGCGGCGTTGCGGCTTGCCCTTGTCTACGCGCGTCGTGGGGAGTTGGCGGAGGGGCAGCGGTGGGCGGACCGTGCGGTGACGCTCGGGCCGGCCGAGGTGTCGGAGCGGGCGGTGCGGCTGCGGGACGCTCTGCGCGAGGAGCTGTCGGCGTGAGCTGCGGTTAAGCGATTTGCCTCTGTCCGCGTCCTTGACGTAATGTTCCATTCATCGACGCGGGGTGGAGCAGCTCGGTAGCTCGCTGGGCTCATAACCCAGAGGTCGCAGGTTCAAATCCTGTCCCCGCTACTGAAGGCCTAGGGCCCGGATCATCACGATCCGGGCCCTAGGTGCGTGTTGCGCACTAGGGGCGATGGCCCACTGCCTCCTCGTACAGGGACCGGTTCACCGTCCGGGACTCCGGTAGGGGATCGCCGTCCGCGACGCCCTGGGCGCCGTACGCGGACTGGAGGCGGTCTGTTGTGCCCGCGCGGATCTCCCAGTCCATGCGGAGGGACGGAGTCGACTCAAGGATCTCCTTGTCGGCCTTCAGGAGATTCGCCAAGTATGTGACGAAGCTCGCATTCTTCTTGTAGTCGGACGCGAAGTACGAGTTCACCGTGCGGATGTACGCCCGGATCAGGGCCACGCCCGCGTCCACGTCGTCGTTCAGGAGGCTCGGGCCGTACAGCATGCCGCCCAGGGGCTCGCCGAGGGGCTGGCCGCCCAGGAAGGCGTACCCGGGCGTGCCGTCGACCTTGCGCCAGACCGGGTCGAGGAGCCAGGCGGAGTCGACGCCGCCGTTCTGGAGGGCGGTGAGGACGTCGGCGGAACCCAGTTGCTGGTACTGGATCTTGTCCAGGCCACCGCCGTGTTGCTCCAGGGCCTGCTCCATCGGGTACGCGATCACCGAGCCCTTGCCGATCATCGTGCCCAGCTTGCGGCCGGCCATGGCCACCCGGTCCGCGCTCTCGCCGTCCTTCAGCCGGACCCAGAGACCGCTCTTCGACTCGGGGTCCGGTGAGAAGTTCCCGGCGACCCACTTGATGTCGAAGCCGCCCCGCAGCCCGTTCATCACCGCCGCCTCCGGGGCCGCCCAGAGCGCGTCGATCTCGCCCTTGGCCAGCAACGGCAGCGCGTCCGGCGTCGGCAGCACCTTCAGGGTGACGTCCAGGCCCTCCCGCTTGAACTCACCCTTGTCGAGGGCGACCTGTAGCGGCGCCACGTACTCCGCGCTCAGTGTCCCCGTCGCGATCGTCAGCTTCCGTGTCTCGGACAGTCGCCGCGGGCCAGGGGCGCCCGGCTCGCAGCGCGCCGGTTGTCGCTTCGGAGACATGTCGGCAGGGTCCGTCCAGGACGTGTCCCCACAGCCCTGCACCGGGCGGATCGTGCGCGACGCCGCCTCCCGGGGTTCCGAGCGGGACGAGGAGGACGCCGAGCAGCCCGCCGACGCCAGCAGACCCGCGACGACGACCATGACACCGTACGAACGAACGCTCATGACTGCCCCCGTCCCCGGTCCCGCGGCGCCCACGGTGTGAGCAACCGGCCTACGACACGCACCAGTTCGGAGAAGAGCACTCCCAGGACGGCCACGCAGACGATGCCGACGAACATGACGTCGTTCTGGAAGAGCGCGCGGGAGTCGAAGATGAGGTGGCCGAGGCCGTTCGTGGCCGCGATCTGTTCCGACGCGACGATGACGAGGACCGCCACGCCCGCCGCGATCCGGGCGCCGACCAGGACCGCGGGGAGGGAGGCGGGCAGCAGGACGTGCCGGAACATCTGCCAGGGGGAGGCCCCGAAGACCTGGCCCGCGTCGCGGTGGCCGGAGGGGATCGACATGACCGCCGACATCGTCGAGATCCAGACGAAGAAGAAGACCGTCGCCGCCACCAGGGCCACCTGCGGTCCCTCGCCCAGGCCGAACATGTTCAGGAAGATGGGCAGCAGGGCCAGCTTCGGTACGACGTACAGGGCGTCCAGGAGCGGCTCCAGGGCCGCCCGTACCAGCGACAGGGAGCCCATCAGCAGGCCCAGGGCGTAGCCCGCCGCCGTGCCGACGGCGTAGCCCGCCAGGACGCGTTTCAGGGTCGCCCACACATCCGGCCACAGGTCGCCGGCCGCGGCCCGGTCCCAGCCGTCGGCGAGGATCGTGGACGGGGCCGGGTAGACGCGGTCGTCGATCCAGGCCTGGGTGGCGGCCAGTTGCCAGAGCAGGACCAGCAGGAGGGGGACGGCGACCGCCAGGGACAGTTCCAGGGCGCGCCGGCGGCGGTGGGTGCGTACGGGATGGAGTTCGTGCGGGCCCGGAGCGCGGACCAGGAGCGATTCCCGTTCGGGAGCGATCGTCGTCATGCCGGCACCGCCTCCTTTCGCAGCAGGTCCCACAACTCGCTCTTCAGGGTGGTGAATTCGGGGGCGGAGCGGATGTCGCCGGTGCGCGGGCGTGGGAACGGGGGGTGGCGTTCGGCGATGAGACGGCCCGGACGGGCCGACATCACCAGGACGCGGTCGCCGAGAACGATCGCCTCCTCCAGGCTGTGGGTGATGAAGAGGGTCGTCGTCCTCAGCGACTGGGTGATGCCGAGGAGTTCGTCCTGAAGGATCATGCGGAGCTGGGCGTCTAGTGCGGCGAACGGCTCGTCCATGAGGAGGAGTTCGGGTTCCACCGCGAGCGCCCGGGCGATCGCGACGCGTTGGCGCATGCCTCCGGACAGGGCCGCCGGGTAGGCGTCGGCGAAGTCGGCCAGGCCCATGCGGGTCAGCCAGGCGCCGGCGCGCGCGTTCGCCTCGCGGCGCGGGACGCGCTGGATGTCCAGGCCGAAGCGGACGTTCGCGTGGACGGTCTTCCAGTCGTAGATGCCGTAGTCCTGGAAGATCATGGCGGCCGGGCGAGGGCTGGATGTACGGATCTCCAGGCGGCCCGTGCTGGGGCGGAGCAGGCCCGCGGCGATGCGCAGCAGCGTGGACTTGCCGCAGCCCGAGGGGCCGACGAGGCAGACGAACTCGCCGGGGGCGACGGCCAGATCGAGGGGGCCGAGGGCGTGGACGGCCCGTGGGCCCCGGCCGAAGGTTCGGGTCAGGTCACTGGACTTGAGTTTCGGATACGGCTCTCCCACAGTGTCTCCTCGCGGAGTGCGGAACGGACTGGTGGGCGCCGCCGACGATATGACGACCCGTCAGATACGGGAAGGTCGTACGCAGCAGAAAACCCCCGGCACTGGATCAGTGCCGGGGGCTCGCAGCAGTACGTATTACGCCGTTGTGCTACGCCGTCGCGCAGTTGGGGCACAGTCCGCGGTACGTCACCTCGACGTCCGAGACCGTGAAGCCGAAGCGCTCCGAGTCGGGGAGGTCGGCCAGCGGGTTGCCGGTGGGGTGGACGTCCCGGATGGAGCCGCAGTGGGCGCAGACCAGGTGGTGGTGTGGCTGGTGGGCGTTCGGGTCGTAGCGTTTGGCGCGCTTGTCGGTGGCGACCTCGAGCACCTCGCCGAGGGAGACCAGCTCGCCCAGGGTGTTGTAGACGGTCGCCCGGGAGATCTCGGGCAGCTTGGTCACAGCTCGCGCGTGGACCTCGTCGGCCGTCAGGTGGACGTGTTCGCCGTCGAGGACCTCGGCCACGACGCGCCGCTGTGCGGTCATCCGCCATCCGCGGCCGCGCAGTCGTTCCAGAAGGTCGCTCATGCGCACCAGCTTAACAGCAAGGGACCAGAATCCGAATAGGTGTGAATTTGGAGCTCTACTTGATTTGGATTAAGTCTAATGTAGGATCGACCCATGGACAGTGCGGGGGCAGAACTGACGCAGGAGGCACGCGTGACGCAGGGACCGCTTACGACGGAGGCCGGTGCTCCGGTCGCCGACAACCAGAACAGTGAGACCGCGGGCCTCGGCGGCCCGGTCCTCGTCCAGGACCAGCTCCTGCTGGAGAAGCTGGCCCACTTCAACCGTGAGCGCATCCCGGAGCGTGTGGTGCACGCCCGCGGCGCCGGCGCCTACGGCACCTTCACGGTGACGGCCGATGTGACGAAGTACACGCGCGCCAAGTTCCTTTCGGAGGTGGGCAGGCAGACCGAGACCTTCCTGCGCCTCTCCACGGTCGCGGGCAACCTCGGTGCGGCCGACGCGGTGCGTGACCCCCGTGGCTGGGCGCTGAAGTTCTATACCGAGGAGGGCAATTACGACCTCGTCGGCAACAACACCCCGGTGTTCTTCATCAAGGACGCCATCAAGTTCCCGGACTTCATCCACACCCAGAAGCGCGACCCGTACACGGGCAGCCAGGAGGCGGACAACGTCTGGGACTTCTGGGGGCTCAGCCCTGAGAGCACTCATCAGGTGACCTGGCTGTTCGGCGACCGCGGCATCCCGGCGTCGTACCGCCACATGAACGGGTACGGCTCGCACACCTACCAGTGGAACAACGAGGCCGGCGAGGTCTTCTGGGTCAAGTACCACTTCAAGACCGACCAGGGGATCAGGAACCTCACGCAGGCGGAGGCGGGCCGGCTCGCCGGTGAGGACCCGGACAGCCACCAGCGCGACCTGCGCGAGTCCATCGAGCGCGGCGAGTTCCCGACGTGGACCGTGCAGGTGCAGATCATGCCGGCGGCGGACGCGGCGACGTACCGCTTCAACCCCTTCGACCTCACCAAGGTGTGGCCGCACGAGGACTACCCGCCGATCGAGATCGGCAAGCTGGAGCTCAACCGCAACCCGGAGAACGTCTTCGCGGAGGTGGAGCAGTCGATCTTCAGCCCCGCCCACTTCGTGCCGGGCATCGGCCCGTCCCCGGACAAGATGCTCCAGGGCCGCCTCTTCGCGTACGGCGACGCCCACCGCTACCGCGTCGGCATCAACGCCGACCACCTGCCGGTGAACCGCCCGCACGCCACCGAGGCGCGCACCAACTCCCGTGACGGTTTCCTGTACGACGGCCGTCACAAGGGTGCGAAGAACTACGAGCCGAACAGCTTCGCGGGCCCGTTCCAGACGGACCGCCCGCTGTGGTCCGCCACCGCGGTGACCGGCGGCACGGGCAACCACCCGGCCCCGGTGCACGCCGAGGACGACGACTTCGTACAGGCGGGCAACCTCTACCGGCTCATGTCCGAGGACGAGAAGGAGCGGCTGATCGACAACCTGGCGGGCTTTATCGCCAAGGTCTCGCGCAGCGACATCGCCGAGCGTGCGATCGACAACTTCCGTCAGGCGGACGGTGACTTCGGCAAGCGGCTGGAGGCCGCGGTCCAGGCCCTGCGCGGCTGACACACCCACCAGCACTGGATCGCTTGTCGAAGCGGGCCGGATTCCCTGAAGCCAGGGGTCCGGCCCGTTCGCGTGGGCTCAGGCCGGTACCTGCTGCCGTAGCGGTGCCCAGCAGCGGATGATGTCGCGGACCGAGACGATACCGACGGGCTCGTTGTGGTCGAGGACGATCAGGTGACGGAAACCGCCGTGTGTCATCGCATGGGCGGCCTCCTCCAGCGTCCAGGACGGGGCCGCGAACACGACATCGGTGGTGGTGTGGGCGTGGGCCGGCTCCGCGGCCTGGTCCTGGCCCAGGCCGACCGAGATCAGGATGTCGCGTTCGGTGAGGATGCCGATACCGCCGGCGTCGGGATCGAGGACGACGGCCGCGCCCACCCGGCGGGCGGACATCAGCGCGGCGGCCTGGCGAAGGGTGTGGGTCGGGCCGATGGTGAGGACCACTGTGCTCATGGCGTCACGGACGAGCATGGATGGAGCCACCTCCTGAGGGTCGCCCCCGCTTGTTCACCGTTTCACAAGTTCACAAGGGGCGGGACTCTCAGAGTGACAGGCAAAGAGGGGGTCAACAAGAGGAAGGGTGTTGGTCAGTACCGCTCGTTGAGGTAGCCCAGGAGCTCGTCGTGCAGCAGGCCGTTCGACGCGGCGGCGTTGCCGCTGTGCGGGCCCGGGCGGCCGTCGAGGCCGGTGAAGGCGCCGCCGGCCTCCGTCACGATGATCGCGTTCGCGGCCATGTCCCACAGCGACAGCTCGGGCTCGGCGCAGATGTCGACGGCGCCCTCGGCGACCAACATGTACGGCCAGAAGTCGCCGTACGCGCGCGTGCGCCAGACCTCGCGGGTCAGGTCGAGGAAGCCGCCCAGCCGGCCCTGGTCCTCCCAGCCGGTGAGCGAGGAGTACGCGAACGAGGCGTCGGTGAGGCTGGACACGCGGGAGACGCGCAGCCGGGAGGCCGAGGAGAGACTGCGGCCGGTGAAGGCGCCGTGGCTCTTCGCGGCCCACCAGCGGCGGCCGAGCGCGGGGGCGGAGACGAGGCCGACGACGGGCTCGTAGCCGCCCTCGACTGCCTCCGTCAGGGAGATGAGCGTGGCCCAGACGGGGACGCCGCGTACGTAGTTCTTGGTGCCGTCGATCGGATCGATGACCCAGCGCCGGGGGCCGGTGCCCTCGACGCCGTACTCCTCGCCGAGGACCGCGTCCCGGGGGCGGGCGCGCTGAAGCTGCCCGCGGATGAGTTCCTCCGTGGCCTTGTCCGCCTCGCTGACCGGAGTCATGTCCGGCTTCGTCTCGACCTTCAGGTCGAGGGCCTTGAAGCGGGCCATGGTCGTCGCGTCGGCGGCGTCCGCGAGGACGTGGGCGAAGCGGAGATCGTCGAGGTAGTCGGGCATGCGTGAACCGTATCTTTCGCGGTCGGGGCCGGGCTACAGGGTGAGGTGGGGGAAAGGTGTGTACAGCCACGCGATCACCCGAGTGCCGGTGACCGCCGTCGCACGCTCCTTCTGCCCTCGCGACCCCTTGACAGTGCCCCCGTGCGCGTCAAATCTGGGGCCAGAGTCGGTCGGGCTCGGGAGGCGATGATGCCTGCAGCGCGGGAATCCCTGCTGGACGCCGCTTACACGGCGCTGGCGCGGCGGCCATGGGCCGCGGTGCGGATGGTGGATGTGGCGGCGGCGGCCGGGGTGTCCCGGCAGACGCTCTACAACGAGTTCGGGAGCAAGGAAGGGCTGGCCCGGGCGCTCGTACGGAGAGAGGTCGACGCCTATCTCGCCGGTGTGGACCGGGCCCTCGCCACCCACAACGACGCCCGCGAGCGGCTCACCGCCACCGCCGAGTGGACCGCCTCGGTGGCCCGGGAGAACGCGCTCGTACGGGCCATGCTCACCGGCTGCTGGAGCGAGCGGCTGCCCTCGCCGACGCTCTCGGCCGTGCCGTCCTCCTCGGCGGTGCCGGCCCAGCGGCGGGCGGACGGGCCGCTGCCCGCACCCGGTGACTTGGTGGCCCTCGTCCGTGACCGCGCCGTGGCGTCGCTGTCCGGACCCGGCACCCGCAAGTCGGACACCGCCGACCTGGCCCGGTCCTGCGAACTGGTCGTCCGGCTGGCACTGTCCTGCGTGGCGGCCCCGCCCGGTGAGGGCGGCGTCGCGGAACTCGTACGGAGCGCGCTGTACCGGCAGTTGGTGTGAAACGAGTTCAGTGCGCCGAGCCCGACAGCTGGAGCCCGATGACGCCCACGATCACGAAGCTGATCGAGATGAGCTTGAGCGTCGACACGAGGTCGCCCAGGAAGATCATGCCGTAGATGGCGGTGCCCGCCGCGCCGATGCCCGTCCACACCGCGTAGGCCGGGCCCACGTCGAGTTTCTTCAGGGACAGCGTCAGCAGGCCGAAGCTGCCGAGTGCGAAGATGCAGAACGCGACGGTCGGCCACAGCCTGGTGAAACCGTGCGACAGCTTCAGACAGACGGCGAAACCGGTTTCGAGAAGTCCCGCCACAACCACCAGCAGCCACGCCATGTCTTGTCCTCCCGTGTGTACACGTCGACTGCTTCGTCTGGCTTGGATCGGACTCGGTGCGATTATGCACTTACCGACCTTGCGTGCAGACAAACAACGCGGAGGTCAGTCGCCTTCCTTCCGTTCCCTCGTGGCCAGCAGCCGACGCAGGGAGTACAGCCGTGCCGGGTCCGCATGTCCCTCGGCCACCCACGCGTCCAGCGCGCAGTCGGGCTCGTCGTGACTGCACGCGCGCGGACAGCCCTCGGTGCCCGGCTCCAGGTCGGGGAAGGCGTGAATGACCCGGGACGGATCCACGTGGTGCAGCCCGAAGGACCGTACGCCCGGGGTGTCGATGACCCAGCCGCCGCCGAGCAGTGGCAGCGCGAGCGCCGATGTCGTCGTGTGCCGGCCGCGGCCCGTCACCGCGTTCACATGTCCGGTGCTGCGCCGACGGTCCTTCGGCACCAGTGCGTTGACCAGCGTGGTCTTGCCGACGCCGGAGTGGCCCACGAACGCCGTGATCTTGCCGTCCAGTTGCTCGCGCACCCGGTCCGCCGCGTCGCCGTTCTCCAGCTCCTCGCGGCTGGTGACGACGTACGGGATGTCCAGGGCGCCGTACAGCTCCAGGAGTTCGTCGGGCGGGGCGAGGTCCGACTTCGTGAGCACGAGGAGCGGTTCCAGGCCGCCGGCGTACGCCGCCACCAGGCAGCGGTCGATGAGGCGTGGGCGCGGTTCGGGGTCGGCGAGGGCGGTGACGATGGCGAGTTGGTCGGCGTTGGCGACGACCACGCGCTCGTACGGATCGTCGTCGTCCGCCGTGCGACGCAGGGCCGAAGTGCGTTCCTCGATGCGGACGATGCGGGCGAGCGCGTCCTTCTTGCCGGACATGTCGCCGATGATGGCCACCCGGTCGCCGACGATCGCGGCCTTGCGGCCCAGTTCGCGGGCCTTCACCGCCATCACGATCCGGTCGTCGACGAGGCAGGTCAGGCGGCCGCGGTCGACGGTGAGGACCATTCCCTCGGCCGCGTCCTCGTGCTTGGGGCGGATGTTCGTACGCGGCCGGTTGCCCTTGCGGTTCGGGCGGCTGCGGATGTCGTCCTCGTCGGTGTGCTTGCCGTAGCGGCGCATGGCGTGCCCCTACGCCCCGTCGCTCCCGAGCATCCCGGTCCACAGGTCGGGGAAGTCCGGCAGGGTCTTAGCCGTCGTCGCCACGTTCTCGATCTGCACGCCCTCCACGGCGAGGCCGATGACCGCGCCGGCGGTGGCCATGCGGTGGTCCTCGTACGTGTGGAAGATCCCGCCGTGCAGCCGGCGCGGGCGGATGTGCAGACCGTCGGCGGTCTCGGTGACATCGCCGCCGAGTTCGTTGATCTCCTTGGTGAGCGCGGCCAGTCGGTCCGTCTCGTGCAGACGCAGGTGCGCGACACCGCGGAGCGTGGAGGGCGAGTCGGCGAGGGCGGCCACGGCCGCGATGCCGGGCGTGAGTTCGCCTACGTCGCTCAGGTCGACATCGATGCCATGAATCGCACCGGAACCGGTGAACTCCAGGCCGTACTCGGTCAGTTGGCAGGAACCGCCCATCTCGGTGAAGATCTCGCGCAGCCGGTCACCGGGCTGGGTGGTACGGGCCGGCCAGTCCGGGACGAGCACCTTGCCGCCGGTCACCAGCGCCGCCGCCAGGAACGGCTGGGCGTTGGACAGATCCGGCTCCACCGTCAGGTCCCGGCCGAGCAGCGCGCCCGGCGTGACCCGCCAGACGTTCGGCTCGCCGCCCGACTCCGGGGTGTCCACCTGGGCGCCGACTGCGCGCAGCATGTCCACGGTCATGCGGATGTGCGGGAGGGAGGGCAGGGCCGAGCCGGTGTGGCGGACCTCGACGCCCTGGTTGAAGCGCGGGCCGGAGAGGAGGAGCGCGCTGACGAACTGGGACGACGAGGACGCGTCGATCTCCACCGGGCCGCCGTCCAGCGCCCCGCCGCCGTGCACGGTCAGCGGCAGCGTGCCGCGGCCGTCGTCGTCGATACGGGCGCCGAGGACGCGCAGGGCGTCGAGCACGCCGTTCAGGGGGCGCTCGTAGGACCTCGGGTCGCCGTCGAAGCGGATTTCGCCGTCGGCGAGGGCGGCGACGGGGGGCAGGAAGCGCATGACGGTGCCGGCGTTGCCCACGTCGACGGTGGCCGGGCCGCGGAGGCCTGCCGGCAGGACGCGCCAGGTCTCGCCCGTGCCGTTGGGGCCGACGCCCTCCTCGATGCCCACGCCCATTTCGCGCAGGGCGCCGGCCATCAGCAGGGTGTCGCGTGAGCGCAGCGGGCGGCGGAGCCAGCCGGGCTCGCTTGCGAGGGCGGCCAGGACCAGGGCTCGGTTGGTGACGGACTTGGACCCCGGTACGTGGACCGTCGCGTCGACGGCTCCGCTTGCGTGCGGGGCGGGCCAGAGGGCGGTGTGTGCGTGTTCCGGGGCCATGGGCCCACTCTATAAGTCGGGGGTTGGGTAGGTCGTGTGTCGGCCGCGGGTCCGTTGTGGCTGGTCGCGCAGTTCCCCGCGCCCCTGCGTGATGCGCCCCTTCGGGGCTGCATCACGCATCCAGCAGCCACCGGCCTCCACCTATCAGCGAGCACAGGCTCACCGCATGGAACAGGAACAGCCACAACCCCGCCGGCACATGCGTCAACCTCGACAACTGGTCCGCGTCCGAGTCGCCCGCACCGCCCCGCGACCGCTTCGCCTGCAACTCGAAGGCCGGGCGCACCCCGCCGATCAGCAGGAACCAGACGACCGCGTACGCGAACGCCGCCTGGACCTGGGGACCGGCCAGCCAGGACACGACCACGAACGTGCCGCCGGTGAGGACCACGGTCAGGGCGCCGTAGGCGTTGCGGATCATGACCAGCATCGCCAGGAGCAGGGCCGTGGCCAGCCACAGGAGGAGGGTGATGCGGCCGGCGCCGAGGAGGGCGGCGCCGCCCAGGCCGAGGAGCGGGGGTGCGGTGTAGCCGGCTGAGGCGGTGAGGATCATGCCGAGGCCGTACGGCTTGCCGCGGCTGACGGTGAGGCCGCTGGTGTCGGAGTGCAGGCGTATGCCGGTGAGCTGCCGGCCGGTGACCAGCGCGACCAGGCCGTGGCCGCCCTCGTGGGCGATGGTGATGGCGTTGCGGGCGATGCGCCACAGGCCGTGCGGGACGACCACCGCGACCGCGGCGACGAGGCTCCCGATCACCACCCACAGGTCGGGGTCGGTCTGGGTGCCGACGAGCTCGTCCCACAGAGAGGTCGCTGTGCTGCTGTCCATGTGTCCGGGGTGCTCCCTCTGGTCATTCGGAATCTGGCAGTGTGGCACGTATGTGCGGACGGTATGCATCGAGTCGTAGGCCCGAGGATCTCGCAGGAATCTTTGAGATCGAGAAGTGGGAGCCCGAGGAGACCTTGGAGCCCGACTACAACGTGGCCCCGACCAAAGAGGTCTACGCGGTCCTGGACCGTCCTGTGAAGGACGCCGACGAGAAGCGACCGGTTCGGCAGCTGCGCAAGCTGAAGTGGGGGCTCGTCCCGTCCTGGTCGAAGACCCCCGAGGGCGGCGCCCGGATGATCAACGCCCGCGCGGAGACCGTGCACGAGAAGCCGTCGTACCGCCGTGCCTTCACCACCCGGCGCTGCATCCTGCCCGCCGACGGCTACTACGAGTGGGTCACCGGCACGCAGGAGCGGGACCTGGAGGTCGAGGGGAAGAAGAAGCGGCCGCGCAAGCAGCCGTACTTCGTGCTCCCCGCTGACGGTTCCGTCTTCGCCATGGCGGGGCTGTACGAGTTCTGGCGGGACAAGACGCTGCCCGACGACCATCCGCAGGCCTGGTGGGTGACCTGCTCGGTGATCACGACGGAGGCGGAGCAGACCCCGCTGGCCGTGGCCCCCGCCGACGGGCCGTTCGCGCTGTCCGACATCCACCCCCGGATGCCGCTGATGCTGACGCCCGACCACTGGGACACCTGGCTCGACCCGGCCCGCACCGACCTCGACGACCTGCGCGAACTGCTCGCCCCGCCGCCTCCCGGACTGATGCGCGCCTACCCCGTGACCACCGCGGTCAGCAACGTCCGCAACAACGGGCCGGAGCTGCTGAAGGAGCTGGAGGGGCCCGAGGAGGGCACACTCTTCTAGTGTGACGAGTGTGGCGACCGAGATCATCAGCACGGATGCGGGGGACGCCCGCATCACCTGGCACAGGGCGAGGAAGGCGCGGCTCGTGCTGGCGCTGAGCCATGGCGCGGGCGGCGGCATCGAGGCGCGCGACCTCAGGGCGATCGCCGCCGAGCTGCCGGCGCACGGCGTGACCGTCGCCCTCGTCGAGCAGCCCTGGCGCGTGGCCGGGAAGAAGCTGGCGCCCGCGCCGAAGACGCTGGACGTGGGCTGGCGGGGCCTGTGGCCGGCGCTCGCCAAGCCCGGGTTTCCCGTGATCGCCGGCGGGCGCAGCGCCGGCGCCCGCGTCGCCTGCCGTACGGCGACGGAGCTCGGTGCCTCCGGTGTCCTCGCTCTGAGCTTCCCGCTCCACCCGCCCGGCAAGCCCGAGAAGTCCCGCGCCGACGAGTTGCTCGGCGCCGGAGTGCCGACGCTCGTCGTGCAGGGTGGCAACGACCCGTTCGGGAAGCCGGCGGAGTTCCCGAAGGGCACTCATGAGCTGGTCGAGGTCCCGTACGGCGATCATGGATTCGTCGTGCCGAAGCGGGCGGAGATCACTCAGGAGCGGGCGCTGGAGATCATCACCGGGGCTGTGGTGACGTGGAGCGCGTCACGCGGGTAAAGGGCCGGGAATGTTGCACCGCGGACCACTGTTGTGCGGGACAGAAGTGCTGAGTCACCAGCACCTACGTCGTAGGAGAGGAAGTCCGCCGCATGGGTTCGACCTTCTGCCAGAGGGGCAGCAGCCGCGCTGACCTGGACTGGACGGTGCTGCATGCGGGCAAGACCGCTCCTATTCGAGCGGCGGGCGGACCGGATCGTCGTCTATCCTCCGATTCTGGTGGGACGGGCTTCCGTCCTGCCCGGAATCTTGAGGAGGTGGGTCCGGTCACCGGTACCGACGCAGGGACCGACAACGGCCAGGCGGAGCTGCCCGAGGGCCAGGGCGTCAGCGCGGACGTGAGCACGGAGTCGACCGCGGAGCGCACCGCGCGCTTCGAGCGGGACGCGCTGGAATTCCTCGACCAGATGTATTCGGCCGCTCTGCGGATGACGCGCAACCCGGCCGACGCCGAGGACCTGGTGCAGGAGACGTACGCGAAGGCGTACGCGTCCTTCCACCAGTTCCGCGAGGGCACCAACCTCAAGGCGTGGCTGTACCGGATCCTCACCAACACCTTCATCAACTCGTACCGCAAGAAGCAGCGTGAACCCCAGCGCTCCGCGGCCGAGGAGATCGAGGACTGGCAGCTCGCCCGCGCCGAGTCGCACATGTCGACGGGTTTGCGCTCCGCGGAGTCGCAGGCGCTCGACCACCTGCCCGACTCGGACGTGAAGGAAGCGTTGCAGGCGATCCCCGAGGAATTCCGCATCGCCGTCTATCTCGCGGACGTAGAGGGCTTTGCGTACAAGGAGATCGCGGACATCATGGGGACACCCATCGGTACGGTGATGTCCCGGCTGCACCGCGGCCGCCGTCAACTGCGCGGCATGCTCGAGGACTACGCCCGCGAGCGCGGACTGGTCCCGGCGGGCGCCGGAGAGTCGAACGAAGCGAAAGGCTCGGGCTCATGAGCTGCGGAGAGCCGCACGAGACGGACTGCAGTGAGGTACTCGATCATCTCTACGAGTTCCTCGACAGTGAGATGCCGGACGTCGATCGCGACAAGTTCAAGCAGCACTTCACGGAGTGCTCGCCGTGCCTGGAGAAGTACGGCCTCGAAGAGGCCGTGAAGAAGCTGGTCAAGCGGTGCTGCGGGCATGACGACGTACCCACCGACCTGCGCGCCAAGGTCCTGGGGCGGCTCGATCTGATCCGCTCCGGGCAGACCGTGCCGGACCACGACGTCACCGCGACACCGCAGGAGTCCTGAACTCCCGCCCCGGAACGGGCTGTCGTCACTCGAACGTGCTAACCGCGGGTCATCGGCCCGCGGCAGCCCAACCCGCCGCCCTAGGCTCCTGAGCCTGTACGGGCACTGTCGGGGAGGGCGTCATGGAGGCGATACCAGCGCGGGCACGCGCGTACGTCGCCTGCGTCGTTCTCGGTGCGCTGCTCTGCCTCCTCCCGCTGCCTTCCGTACGGACGCCCTGGTGGGCGGTCGCGCTGCTCGCCGCGCTCTACGCCGGATGCGAGCAGATCACCCGGTGGCGGCTGCTCGGCACCTTCTATCCCGTCCTGCTGGCCGGGGCCTTCCTGCTGCCGCCGCCCGCCGCCGCGCTGGTCGCGGTGCCCGGAGCGCTGCTGTCTCCCGTCGCGGGGCGCCCGCGGGTACTGCGGCGGATCTGGCGGGCGGCGGAACTCGTCGTCGCCGTCCGGGCCGCGGCCGGCGTCCACTGGGCGCTGGGCGGGCGGGACGCGGTCGTGGCGTCCGACTTTCCGTATGCGCTGCTGCCCGCGCTGGGCGCGGTGTCGGCGTTCTGCCTGGTGCTCAGCGTGCTGGACGGCGGGATCCTCGCCCTCGCCGAGAGGGTGCCGGTACGGCGGGCCTGGCGCGGTCTGTTCCTACGGTCCCTTGCGCCGATCGGCGTGCACGGGCTCGCCGGGCTGATGATGGCCGTCCTGTGGCGCAGCCCGTACGGCCCGTTCGCCGCGCTGCTCGTGCTGCTGCCGATGTGTGTGTCGGCCTGGGTGTTCGCGCAGTATCACCGGGAGCGGGCCGCGCATCAGGCGACCATCCGGGCGCTGGTGCAGGCCGTCGACATCAAGGACGGGTACACGCGCGGGCACAGTGAGCGGGTCGGGCAGGCGTCGATGATGATCGCGCGTGAGCTGGGGATGGACGACGAGCGCGTCGAGGTCCTGCGGTTCGCCGGGATCCTGCACGACGTGGGCAAGCTGGGCGTGCCGACGCGGCTGCTGCGCAAGGACGGGCCGCTCACTCCCGAGGAGCGGCGGGTCATCGAGCTGCATCCGGAGTACGGGCACGAGATGGTGCGCGGGATCGCCTTTCTGGGGGAGGCACGGGCGGCGGTGCTGCACCATCACGAGCGGCTGGACGGGAGCGGGTATCCGTACGGGCTGGTGGGAACCCAGATCCCGGAATGTGCGCGGGTGGTGGCGGTCGCCGACGCCTTCGACGCGATGACGTCCACGCGGTCCTACCGCCGGGCCCGGCCGGTCGCGACCGCGCTGGAGGAGCTTCAGCGGTGTGCGGGGGCGCAGTTCGACCCCCGGATGGTCACGGCGCTGGTCCGGTCACTGGGCAGATACGGCTGGAACCCTGCGGTCACCGCGGGGGAGGAACCACCCACCGTCCCACCGGCGCGCCCCGCCCAGAGCCGGCCCGGAGCACACCGATGAGCCCACGCCGGCCGCCGCTGATGCTGCTCATCCACGCGGCCGCGCTCTGCCTGGCAGGCGGCTCCCTCGCCGTCACCCTCTGGACCGGACTCGACGACCGTTCCGTAGCCCTCGCCTTCGCCGTCCTCGTCGCCATCGGCGAGCTCGCCCGGTGGAGCGGAGCCGAGGTCAGGGAGGCCGCGCCGCTCGGGGCCGCGGGGGCACTCGCGTACGCGCTGCTTGGGGAGGACGCGGGACGGGCCACGGAGCACGGCGTCCTGCAGGTCGTCACCGTCGTGCTCGCCGCCTCCCTCGTCGGGAGCGTGCCGCACATCGCACGGGGGCAGGGGCCGACGGCCGATCATCTGGCCCGGCGCGTGCTGACCGTCGGGTTCGCCGCCTTCTGCTTCCAACCCCTGTACAGCCAGGGCGCGTTCGGCAAGGGCGCCGGTCCCGCCTACGCCCTGCTGCTCGTCGCGCTGCTCACGCTCACCGCGCTCTGCGACGCCGTCCTCGCCGCGGCCCTCGCCCGGTCCCGCACCGGCTGGCCCTTCGGACCGCTGCTGCGGGACGAGCTGCGGGGCATGCTCGGGATCGGGTCGGCGGTGGGTGCGACGGGCGCGGTGATGGCGCTCGCGGTGGCCGTCGTCGGGCTGTGGGCGCTGCCCGTGTTCTCGCTTCCGCTGCTGCTCACCCAGCTGTCCTTCCGGCGGTACGCCGCCGTCCGTACGACCTACCGGCAGACCATCGCCTCCCTCGCCCGCGCCACCGAGATCGCCGGGTACACACCCGCCGGGCACGCCCGGCGGGTGGCCGCGCTCAGTGCGGCCGTCGGACGCGACCTGGGACTGTCCGGGCCCGATCTCACCGTCCTGGAGTACGCGGCACTCATGCACGACATCGGTCAGCTCAGCCTTGTCGATCCGGTTCCGGCGGGGGCCACGGCCGTGCTCCCGCTGTCCGAGCAGCGGCGGATCGCGCTGCTCGGCGGAGCCGTCGTACGGCAGACCGGGGTGAGTCCGCAGGTCGCCATGGTCGTGGAACGGCAGGCCGACCCCTGCCGGGAACAGCCGGTGGCCGCGCGGATCGTACGGGCGGTGAACGCCTATGAGGAGAAGGCACGGGACGCCGGGCCGGGCGGGCCGCTGAAGGCCCTGGAGGAGCTGCGGCTCGCGAAGGCGGGGGAGTACGCGCCCGAAGTGGTCGAGTCGCTGGCCAGGGTGCTGTCGAGGGACAGCCTTACCTTGCCCGTGGTTGGGTAACCCATGGGTAATGAGCGCCCTTCCAGCCCTACGTGGTTTGATGCGCAGGAGAGGATGTCCGGGGGCGCGAAAGGCACAGCCAGCCCACTCCACGGAACTGGCAGGCGGGAATCGTGAGGATCTTCGGCAAGGGACGGCACCGGCCCTCCGCCTCCTGGCGGCAGGCCACAGACCGCGCGTTCACACTGATCGGGGACGGTCGGTACGAGGACGCGGGCGCGCTGCTCACACGGGCCGCCGATCTGGAGCCCTGGCTCTCCGAGTCCTGGTTCAACCTCGCCCTGCTGCACAAGTTCCGGCACGACTGGGAGCAGGCCCGGGCGGCGGGCCTCAGGGCCGTCGCACTGCTCGACCGGGAGACCGGCGCACCTGACTGGTGGAACGTCGGCATCGCCGCCACCGCGCTCCAGGACTGGCCGCTGGCCCGGCGGGCCTGGCAGGCGTACGGGCTGCGGGTGCCCGGTGCTCCGGGTGCCGCCGGGGAGCCCGTCGGGATGGACCTGGGCAGTGCGGCCGTACGGCTGTCGCCGGAGGGCGAGGCCGAGGTCGTGTGGGGGCGGCGGCTCGATCCCGCGCGTATCGAGGTGCTGTCCATTCCGCTGCCGTCGTCGGGGCGGCGCTGGGGCGAGGTCGTGCTGCACGACGGCGTCCCGCACGGCGAGCGGACGACCGCGTCGGGCCCTGCGTATCCGGTGTTCGACGAGATCGAGCTGTGGGCGCCTTCTCCCGTGCCGACGTGGGTGGTGTTGCTGGAGGCTGCCAGCGAGGCTGACCGGGATGCGTTGGAGCAGCTCGCTGCCGATGCCGGGTTCGCTGCCGAGGACTGGTCGTCGTCTGTGCGGTTGCTGTGTCGGATGTGCTCCGAGTCGCGGATGCCGTCGGACGAAGGTGACGGGGAGCATCTCGATCCGCACGATCACAGTGAGCCGGGGCATCCTGGGCCGCTGGGGCATCGGACCGACGGGCAGTTGTGGGTGCCGGAGCGGGAGTGTGGCGTTGCGGCGCCGGCCACGCTGGTGCGGGGGTTGTTGGACGGGTGGGTTGCCGACAGTCCGGACTCGCGGGACTGGCGGGATCTGGAAGAGGTTTGCTGAGGACGGCTTTCGACCGCGGGCACGTCGTGGCTGGTCGCGCAGTTCCCCGCGCCCCTGGAGGGGCGCGTCCACGTACCCTGTATCCGCAACTTCACCCTTGTTTTGGTTTAGGAAGGCATCGTCGGTCATGGCGCAGCAGGACACCGATCAGCAGCACGTGGGCGTGCTCCCCGTGGACGACGAGGGTTTCGTCATCGACACCGAGGACGCGGAGGAGCGCGAGAACGCCTGGCGTGAGCGTGGTACCTCGCGGCCGATCACGGTCGTCGGGAACCCGGTGCTGCACAAGGAGTGCAGGGACGTCACCGAGTTCGGCGAGGAGCTCCAGCAGCTGGTCGCGGACATGTTCGCCTCACAGCACACCGCCGAGGGTGTGGGCCTGGCCGCCAACCAGATCGGCGTCGACCTGAAGGTCTTCGTCTACGACTGCCAGGACGACCAGGGCGTCCGGCACGTGGGCGTCGTCTGCAACCCGGTCCTCGTCGAGCTGCCCGCCGAGGAGCGCCGGCTGGACGACAGCAGCGAGGGCTGTCTGTCGGTGCCCACGGCCTACGCCTCGCTCGCCCGGCCGGACTACGCCGAGGTGACCGGGCAGGACGAGCGGGGCAACCCGATCAAGGTGCGCGGCAAAGGCTACTTCTCGCGGTGTTTGCAGCACGAGACCGACCACCTGTACGGCTACCTCTACATCGACCGGCTCTCCAAGCGCGAACGCAAGGACGCGCTGCGGCAGATGGCCGAGAACGAGCCCCGCTACCCCGTGGTCGCGAACGACTGAGGCCGACTGAGGTTGGCCGAAGTCGACTGAGGCCCCACAAGTCCCATCCGTACGGCGTCTGTTCAGGATCCCCTTCCTGACCAGGCGCCGTTCGTGTGTGCGTCGTACGTTCGATCGTATGCGTGCATCCGGTGACCCATATTCAGTCACACAAGGGGACGTTCTCGGCACCGTGGGGTAGTGAATGGAGCAAATGCGTTCCCAGACCGGTCAGTTGTGGTGCTGAATGTAAGTGCGGGGATACGCAACGGCGCACGCCCGGCACAGCGGGAGGGGTGTGTGTCAACTGGCGGCTGAGAGGGGTTTGTTCGTGCATGCTTTCTCGCACAGCACCACATCGACACCGACGGCGGTCGCGGTCCCACCATCACTCTCTCTACAGGTGATCGAGACAGCGTTTCCCAGGCAACTCCATCCGTATTGGCCCAGGCTCCAGGAGAACACCCGCACCTGGCTACTGGAAAAACGGCTCATGCCGGCGAACAAGGTGGAGGAATATGCCGACGGCCTTTGCTACACCGACCTCATGGCGGGCTACTACATTGGTGCCCCCGAGGAGGTCCTCCAGGCGATTGCGGACTACAGCGCGTGGTTCTTCGTCTGGGACGACCGGCACGACCGTGACATCGTGCACGGCAGGACCGCCGCCTGGCGGCGGCTGAGGTTCCGGTTGCATGCGGCCCTCGACTCCCCCGAGGACCATCTGCACCACGAGGATCCCCTGGTCGCGGGGTTCGCGGACAGCATGGTGCGGGTGTACTCGTTCCTGCCCGAGACCTGGAACGCGCGGTTCGCCCGGCACTTCCACACGGTGATCGAGGCGTACGACCGGGAATTCCACAACCGTTCCGAGGGAGTCGTCCCGACGGTCGAGGACTATCTCGCGCTGCGCCGCCTCACGTTCGCGCACTGGATCTGGACCGATCTGCTGGAGCCGAGCGCAGGACTCGAACTGCCGGACGTCGTACGGAAACACCCGGCATACCGCAGGGCGGCTCTGCTGAGCCAGGAATTCGCCGCCTGGTACAACGACCTCTGTTCGCTGCCCAAGGAAATCGCGGGCGATGAGGTGCACAATCTCGGAATCAGCCTCATCAAGCATGAGGGGCTGACGCTGGAAGCGGCGATCGGGGAGGTACGGCGACGCGTCGAGGAATGCATATCCGAATTCCTGGTCGCCGAAAAGAAGGCCCTGCACTTCGCCGACGAACTCGACGACGGAACGGTGCGGGGAAAGGAACTGAGCGCCACCGTGCGGGCCTGTGTCTGCAATATGCGGAACTGGTTCAGCACCGTCTATTGGTTCCACCACGAGTCCGGCCGGTACATGGTCGACTCCTGGGACGACCGGTCCACGCCCCCGTACGTCAACAACGAAGCGGCAGGTGAGAAATGACCGTCGAGTCTGTGAAGCCCGAAGCCCCGGAACTCGAGGCCTCGGAGCTGCGTGAGCCGCCCCTCGCGGGCGGCGGGGTCCCGGGCCTGGGCCACGGCTTCAGGCTGGTCCGTGACCCGCTGGCCTTCATGGCCCGGCTGCGCGAGCACGGCGACGTCGTCCGGCTGAGGCTCGGCCCGAAGACGGTGTACGCCGTCACCACCCCGGCCCTCACCGGAGCGCTGGCACTGAGCACCGACTTCAAGATCGACGGCCCGCTGTGGGAGTCGCTCGAAGGGCTGCTCGGCAAGGAGGGTGTGGCCACCGCGAACGGCCCCCGGCACCGGCGTCAGCGGCGCACCATCCAGCCCGCGTTCCGGCTCGACGCCATCCCGGCGTACGGGCCGATCATGGAGGAGGAGGCGCATGCGCTGACCGAACGCTGGCAGCCGGGGGAGACCGTCGACTGCACCTCCGAGTCGTTCCGGATAGCCGTGCGGATCGCCGCCCGCTGTCTGCTGCGCGGCGACTACATGGACGAGCGGGCGGAGCGGCTGTGTGTCGCGCTCGCGACCGTCTTCCGTGGTATGTACCGGAGGATGGTCGTCCCGCTCGGGCCGCTCTACCGGCTGCCTCTCCCGCCCAACCGCAAATTCAACCGGGCGCTGGCCGATTTGCATCTCCTCGTCGACGAGATCGTCGCCGAACGCCGGGCATCCGGTCAAAAGCCGGACGATTTGCTGACGGCCTTGCTGGAGGCGAAGGACGACAATGGCGACCCCATCGGGGAACAGGAGATCCACGACCAGGTCGTCGCGATACTCACCCCCGGAAGCGAAACGGTGGCGTCCACGATCATGTGGCTGCTGCACATGCTCGCGGAACAACCCGAACACGCGGACAAGGTGAAGGCGGAGGTCGAATCCGTGACCGGCGGCCGGCCCGTCGCATTCGATGACGTCCGCAAGCTCAGGCACACCAACAATGTCGTCGTCGAAGCCATGCGTTTGCGCCCTGCCGTATGGATATTGACGCGACGGGCGGTGACCGACACGGAACTCGGTGGCTACCGCATTCCGGCCGGGGCCGACATCGTGTACAGCCCGTACGCGATCCAGCGCGATGCGCAGTCCTATGCGCACAACCTGGAGTTCGACCCCGACCGCTGGCTGCCCGATCGGGTCAAGGACGTGCCGAAATACGCCATGAGCCCCTTCAGTGTGGGCAACCGCAAGTGTCCCAGCGACCACTTCTCGATGGCCCAGCTGACGCTGGTCACGGCGGCGCTGGCGACCAAGTACCGCTTCGAGCAGGTGTCCGGATCCCAGGACGGGACCCGGGTGGGCATCACACTGCGCCCGCACAAACTGCTGCTGAGGCCCGTACCGAGGTGATGCGTCAGGCCGCTTCGGGGCCCCGGAATGTGCGCCGATAGGCGTTCGGGGTCGTCCCGATCGACCGTACGAACTGATGGCGCAGCGCGGCCGCGGTTCCGAACCCCGTTCGGGCCGCGATCGCGTCCACCGTCTCGTCCGTCGCCTCCAGCAACCGCTGGGCCAGCAGCACGCGTTGGCGCAGGATCCAGCGGTAGGGAGTCGTGCCGGTCTCCTGCTGGAAGCGGCGGGCGAAGGTGCGCGGGGACATATGGGCGCGGATGGCGAGCTGTTCGACGGTGACCTCCTCGTCGAGGTGCTCCTCCATCCACACCAGCACCTCGCCGACGGTGTCGCACTGCGACCGGGGCAGCGGCCGCTCGATGTACTGGGCCTGCCCGCCGTCCCGGTGCGGCGGTACGACCATGCGGCGGGCGATGGCGTTGGCGACCTCCGGCCCCTCGTCCTTGCGCACGATGTGCAGACAAGCGTCGATGCCGGATGCCGTGCCCGCCGAGGTGATCACCGGGCCCTCGTCCACGTACAGCACATCGGGCTCGATGATCGCGCGCGGGAAGCGCCGGGCCAGCTCGTCCGCCTGCCGCCAGTGCACCGCGCACCGCCGCCCGTCGAGCAGTCCGGCGGCACCGAGGACAAAGACGCCGGAGCAGACGCTGAGCACCCGGGCGCCCCGGTCCGTGGCCCTGACCAGGGCGTCGAGCAGGGCGGGCGGATATTCGCGCGCGGTGTAGTCGCGCCCCGCCGGTACCGCGATCAGGTCGGCCTCGTCGAGCCGCTCCAGGCCGTACGGCGTGGAGACCGTGAACCCGGGGACATGGGTGCGCAGCTCGGGGCCCTCCGCCGAGACGACCGCGAAGTCGTACACCGGCAGCCCCTCGTCGCTGCGGTCGAGGCCGAACACCTCACAGACCACACCGAGTTCGAAGGGATGAACGCCGTCGAGCAGGGCGACGGCCACGTTCTTCAGCATGCTGCCAGTGTGCCTCAGATCTGGCAGTAATTCGAGGGTGTGCGACAGTCCTGCCACTGTCAGGAGTGTCATGCCAGTACGAGACTTACCGCATGAACACATTCCTCGAGTACATGGCCATCGTGATCCTCTTCTCCCTCCTCGGGGGTCCGGCGATCGTGGGTGCGATCCACGACCGCCGGATCGACCGTCAGCTGAGGGAGGCGGAACGGAAGACCCAGCCTCGGACTCAGACTCGGACTCAGAAGTCCTCGTCCAGGTCGACGGAGCCCTCCACCGCCACCTGGTACGCCGAAGGACGCCGCTCGAAGAAGTTGGTGAGTTCCTGAACCCCCTGCAACTCCATGAAGGAGAAGGGGTTCTCGGAGCCGTACACCGGCGCGAAACCGAGGCGGCTCAGCCGCTGGTCGGCAACACACTCCAGGTACTGCCGCATCGATTCCGTGTTCATCCCGGGGAGGCCGTCACCACAGAGGTCGCGCGCGAACTGAAGCTCGGCCTCGACGGCCTCCCTCAGCATGTCGGTGACCTGCTGCTGAAGCCGGTCGTCGAAGAGCTCCGGCTCCTCCTTGCGGACGGTGTCGACCACGTCGAACGCGAAGCTCATGTGCATCGTCTCGTCGCGGAACACCCAGTTGGTGCCGGTCGCCAGGCCGTGCAGCAGACCCCGGCTGCGGAGCCAGTAGACGTAGGCGAAGGCGCCGTAGAAGAACAGGCCCTCGATGCACGCGGCGAAGCAGATGAGGTTGAGCAGGAAGCGGCGGCGGTCGGCCTGTGTCTCCAGGCGGTCCAGCTTCTCGACCTCGTTGATCCACTTGAAGCAGAACTCGGCCTTCTCGCGGATGGAGGGGATGTTCTCCACGGCGTCGAAGGCGGCGGCCCTGTCCTCCGGGTCGGGGAGGTAGGTGTCCAGCAGCGTCAGATAGAACTGGACGTGGACGGCCTCCTCGAAGAGCTGGCGGGACAAGTACAGCCGCGCCTCGGGGGAGTTGATGTGCTTGTAGAGCGTCAGCACGAGGTTGTTCGCCACGATCGAGTCGCCCGTCGCGAAGAACGCGACCAGCCGGCCGATCAGGTGCTGCTCGGCGGGCGTGAGCTTGGCGAGGTCGGCGACGTCCGAGTGGAGGTCGACCTCCTCCACGGTCCAGGTGTTCTTGATGGCGTCCCGGTAGCGCTCGTAGAAGTCCGGGTAGCGCATCGGGCGGAGAGTCAGCTCGAAGCCGGGGTCGAGCAGGTTCTGGTTGTTGCTGGGCATTACTGGCAGGCCTCGCAGGACTCGGGGTTTTCCAGGGAGCAGGCGACGGCGTCTTCGGCGGTCGTCTGTGCAGGGACAGTGGTTTGGGCCTGGGCCGCGCGGGCGATGCGGGTCGCCGGGCGCGAGCGCAGGTAGTACGTCGTCTTCAGGCCCTGCTTCCAGGCGTACGCGTACATCGAGGAGAGCTTTCCGATGGTCGGCGTCTCCAGGAAGAGGTTCAGCGACTGGGACTGGTCCAGGTACGGGGTACGGGCGGCCGCCATGTCGATAAGGCCGCGCTGCGGGATCTCCCACGCCGTGCGGTACAGCGCCCGAACGTCCGCCGGGATCCAGGCGAACTCCTGCACCGAGCCACCCGACTCACGCAGCGCCTCACGGCTGCGCGCGTCCCAGACGCCCAGCGCCTTCAGGTCGTTCACCAGGTACGAGTTGACCTGGAGGAACTCGCCGGACAGGGTCTCCCGCTTGAAGAGGTTGGACACCTGCGGCTCGATGCACTCGTACACGCCGGCGATGGACGCGATGGTGGCGGTGGGGGCGATGGCCAGGAGCAGCGAGTTGCGCATGCCGACGGCGGCGATGCGTTCGCGCAGGGCCTCCCAGCGCTCCGGCCAGGTCAGCTCGACGTCGTAGTGGTCGGGGTGCAGAACACCCTTGGCGGTACGGGTCTTCTGCCAGGCGGGGAGGGGCCCGTTGCGCTCGGCGAGGTCGGCGGAGGCCTCGTACGAGGCGAGCATGATGCGCTCGGCGATCCGGGTGGAGAGGGCTTTGGCCTCGGGCGAGTCGAAGGGCAGGCGAAGTTTGAAGAAGACGTCCTGGAGGCCCATCGCGCCCAACCCGACGGGGCGCCACTTCGCGTTGGACCGGCCCGCCTGCTCGGTCGGGTAGAAGTTGATGTCGACGACGCGGTCGAGGAAGGTGACGGCGGTGCGGACGGTTTCGTCCAGGCGCTCCCAGTCGATGTCGCCGGTCGTCGTGTCGACAAAGGAACCCAGATTGACCGAACCCAGGTTGCACACGGCCGTCTCGCCGTCGTCCGTGACCTCCAGGATCTCCGTGCAGAGGTTGGAGGAGTGGACGACCTGGCCGGGCTCGGCCGTCTGGTTGGCGGTGCGGTTGGCGGCGTCCTTGAAGGTCATCCAGCCGTTGCCGGTCTGCGCGAGGGTGCGCATCATGCGGCCGTACAGGTCACGGGCCGGGATGGTCCTGCGCGCGAGGCCCTGCGCTTCGGCCTCGCGATACGCCGCGTCGAACTCCTCGCCCCACAGGTCCGTCAGTTCGGGCACATCCGCGGGGGAGAAGAGGGACCACACACCGTCCGCGTTCACCCGGCGCATGAACTCGTCCGGGATCCAGTGCGCGAGGTTCAGGTTGTGCGTACGGCGGGCGTCCTCACCGGTGTTGTCGCGCAGCTCCAGGAACTCCTCGATGTCGGAGTGCCAGGTCTCCAGGTAGACCGCGGCCGCACCCTTGCGCCGGCCGCCCTGGTTCACGGCGGCCACCGAGGCGTCGAGGGTCTTCAGGAACGGGACGATGCCGTTGGAGTGCCCGTTCGTGCCGCGGATCAGTGAACCGCGGGAGCGGATGCGGGAGTACGCGATGCCGATGCCGCCGGCGTGCTTCGAGAGCCGGGCCACCTGGTGGTAGCGGTCGTAGATGGAGTCCAGCTCGTCCTTGGGGGAGTCGAGGAGGTAGCAGGACGACATCTGGGGGTGCCGGGTGCCGGAGTTGAAGAGCGTGGGGGAGGACGGGAGGTAGTCGAGGCGGCTCATGAGCCGGTAGAGCGCGGCGACTTCGTCGACCGACCTCGTCGTGTCGTCCTCGGCGAGACCGGCGGCGACGCGGAGCATGAAGTGCTGCGGCGTCTCGATCACCTTGCGGGTGATGGGGTGCCTCAGGAGGTAGCGGCTGTGCAGCGTGCGCAGGCCGAAGTAGCCGAAGCGGTCGTCGGCGTTCCGGTCGATCAGGTCGTCGAGGCGGGCCGTGTGCAGCCGTACGAACTCGGCGGTGCGATCGGCGATCAGACCCTCGCGGTGGCCGACGGCGACCGACTCGGAGAACGACATGACGCCCTGCGAGGCGGCCTCGGCGGCGATGCTGATCGTCAGCAGCCGGGCGGCCAGCCGCGAATGGACGGGGTCCTCGGAGATGAGGCCGGCCGCCGCCTCGGTGGCCAGCTCGCGCAGCTCCGACTCGTCCGCCCGCGCGGACCGGCCGCGCAGCGTGGCGGCGGCGACCCGGCCGGGGTCGACGTCGGGGAGGTCGGCGGTCAGCTCGGTCAGGGTCCGCAGCAATGCGGTTCCCGGGCCGTCGGGGTCCTGGATCGCTGAGGCCGGTTCGGCTGGCGCGATGGTCACTTGGGGCTCTCCCTCGCTCGGCACGGGGCCTTGCGGAGGGCAGGGGGCAGCTCACGAGCGCACACGGCGTCGCGTCCACCGGCCCATTCCACGAGGCCCGGACGTCTCGCACCCGGACCGGGTGGTCGGGTGCGCCGTCGGCAGGTCCTCGGACTGACCATGTGCACGCCGCTTCTGGGAACAGACATGCACAAGTACACCGTTGCGGGACAGTTCCGGATTCGCACCGGATTCCCCTGTGGCGACAGCGAGCACGAGCATACATCTTGTGCCGGGTGAGAACAGCACCACCATATGTTGTGTCGTGTCGGCTTCAGAGCGTCAACTGATAGGTGAGCAGAGTGAACTCGGGGTGCTCCGGGATCGGGTGCCAGTCGCGTTCCGGGGCCCGGGTGAAGCCGAGACGTTCGTAGATGCGGTGGGCCGCGTGCATCAAGTCCTGGGTCGACAGGACTATGCCGGTGCGCTCCGCGCTGCGTGCCCGGTCGACGCAGGCTCGCACGAGGGCCTCTCCGGCGCCTCTGCCGCGGGCCGCCCGGGCGACGGCGAGCATGCGGATCTCCGCCTCTCCGGGGCGGGCGAGATCGGCCATGGGGCCGGGGGAGGGTACGAAGGTGACTCCGCCGAGGAGTTGGTCTTGGTCCGTGGCCACCAGCACCTCGGCGGCGGCGGCCCGTTTGGCCACGTCCTTCAGTTCGCCCAGGTACCAGTCGCTCTCGCCGAAGGTCAGGAGGCCGTCCTGGAGGTAGGCCTGGGCGGTGATGTCGCCGAGAGTTTCGTATTCGGTGGGTTGTACTCGCCGGATGAGGATGTCCATGGGACGAGTGTGCGGGTTGGGTACGACAACGGGCCGCCGATTTTCTTGCTGTCGGCGGCCCGCTGCGGGTTCGTCGTGGCTGGTCGCGCAGTTCCCCGCGCCCCTTAGGTGGGGACAGTCACCAGCATCAATGCACTGCGCCAGCTGTTGCCGGGGGCAGCTCCGTCTTGACTCCCGGGTCTCCCGCGTCCGCCGTGTAGTCCGCAGGGGACGTCTCGTCGATGCCCTCCGGTGCCTTGACCGCCTTGAGTACGAAGGTCAGCACCACTGTCACCAGCACGTTCAGCACGAACGCGGTGAGGCCGATGTAGCCGATCTCGCCGATGCCGGGGATCTCCTTCGAGGAGCCGCCGAAGTGCTTCTGGGTCGGGGAGGCGACCCCGTAGGCGGCGATGGTGCCGTAGAGCATGCCGACCGCCCAGCCCGCCAGCAGGGCCCAGCGGTGGAACCAGCGGGTGAAGAGGCCGCCGACCAGGGCCGGGAACGTCTGGAGGATCCAGATGCCGCCCAGCAGCTGGAAGTTGATCGCGACGGTCTTGTCCATGGTCAGGACGAAGACCAGCGCACCCACCTTCACCAGCAGGGACACCAGCTTGGAGACCTTGGTCTCCTGCTCCGGCGTGGCGTCCGGCTTGATGAAGTCCCTGTAGATGTTGCGGGTGAAGAGATTCGCGGCCGCGATGGACATGATGGCCGCCGGCACCAGGGCGCCGATGCCGATCGCCGCGAAGGCCACGCCCGCGAACCAGGACGGGAACATGTCCTCGAAGAGCTGCGGGATCGCCAACTGCCCGTTGCTGACCTTGACTCCGGCCGCGATCGCCATGAAGCCCAGCAGCGCCAGCAGACCGAGCATCAGTGAGTACAGCGGCAGGATGGTCGTGTTGCGGCGGATCACCTCACGGCTCTTGGAGGACAGCGTCGCCGTGATCGAGTGCGGGTACATGAAGAGCGCGAGGGCGGAGCCCAACGCCAGCGTGGCGTACGTCCACTGCCCCGCCTCGCCCGGAGCCAGCGCCCCGCGCGGCGCACCCGTCGCCGGGTTGGTCTGGCTGAACGCCTCGCCCGCCTTGGCGAAGATGTCGTCGAACCCGCCCAGCTTGATCGGGATGTAGATGATCGCCACCGCGATGACGATGTAGATCAGCGTGTCCTTCACGAACGCGATCAGCGCGGGTGCGCGCAGCCCCGACGAATAGGTGTATGCGGCCAGCACACCGAACGCGATCAGCAGCGGCAGATCCTTGACGAACCAGTTGGTGTCCTCACCGCCACCGACGCCCATCACGTCCAGGACGGCCTGGATGCCGACCAGTTGGAGCGCGATGTACGGCATCGTCGCGAGGATGCCGGTGACGGCCACGGCGAGGGACAGGCCCTTCGAGCCGAACCGGCCGCGCACGAAGTCGGAGGTCGTCACGTACCCGTGCTTGTGCGAGACCGACCACAGGCGGGGCAGGAACGTGAAGATCAGCGGGTAGATCAGGATCGTGTAGGGCACCGCGAAGAAGCCGGCCGCGCCCGCAGCGTAGATCGCCGCCGGTACGGCGACGAAGGTGTACGCGGTGTAGAGGTCGCCGCCGAGCAGGAACCAGGTGACCCAGGTGCCGAACGACCGTCCGCCCAGACCCCATTCGTCCAGGCTCTGCTCGTCGGACCGGCGCCAGCGCGCGGCCAGGAAGCCCATGACCGTGACGGCCAGGAAGAAGATGATGAAGACGGCGAGTGCGACGCCGTTCACGCCGTCCTTCACTTGGCGGCACCCCCCTGGCGGGCACGCTGGTCGCGCTGCCACAGCTTGTACGCGATCATCGTCAGCGCCGTGGAGATCAGCACCCACGCCATCTGGTACCAGTAGAAGAACGGGATGCCGATGAAGGTCGGGTCCGTCTTGGCGTACGAACCGACCCAGAGCATCGCCACAAACGGGGCGAAGAGGCAGAGACCGATGATCACCCGGACCGGTGTCACCACCGGTGGTCTCGCTTCAGGCACTTCTGACATACCGCGGCTCCGTCCCCTCACTGATCACCTGTTTAACGCGCAGGCAATCTAGGCGACGGTGTCAGGAAAGCGGAAGCCCTCGTCCGCATATCGGTATGTGGCGGTTCTGTGTCTGCCCGAGCGGCCGGGTGTCCGCCCTCAGCAGCAGCGGAAACCCTGCCGCGGGTCCTCCTCCTGCCGGTCCGTACGCATCCGCTCGAAGTCACGTCGGGACGGAACTTCGGCCTGGGGATGGCCTTTCCGTACATGCGCGACATAGCGTTCGTATGCCGATTCGTCGGTCAATTCCCGCACGTACCAGCGCACGCCCCTAAGAGCTCGTGCCACTGCCGACCGCATCGCGCGCCACCTCTTCCTTCTCCTCCCGGGTCGGGATCAGCCCGGCCGGGGCGACGATCTTCGACTCGACGTACGGCGTCTCGCTCAGCGTGGACAGCGCCGGGCGGCGGACATGCCGGACGCAGACACGGGTCGCATCGACGATCACGATGATGATGAGCAGCGCGAGGACGGCCGTGAGGACGCCGTCCACCGTGGAGTTGGTGACCACGGTGCGCATGTCGTCCATCGACTTGGCGGGCGCCAGTACCTCGCCCCGGTCGATGGCGTCCTGGAACACCTGGCGTTGCTTGAAGAAGCCCACCTTCGGGTCGGACGAGAACACCTTCTGCCAGCTGGCGGTCAGCGTGACCGTCGCGTCCCAGGCCAGCGGAACCGCGGTGACCCAGGCCCACTTGAGGCGCCCGGACTTCACCAGCAGCGTCGTGCAGACGGCCAACGCGACCGCGGCCAGCAACTGGTTGGAGATGCCGAAGATCGGGAAGAGCTGGTTGATTCCGCCGAGCGGCTCGTGCACGCCGACCCACAGGAAGTAGCCCCACAGCCCGCACACGATGCCGCTGGTGATGACCAGGCCGGGCTTCCAGCTCACGTTCTTGAAGGGCCGGTAGACGTTGCCCAGGGTGTCCTGGAGCATGAAGCGGCCGACGCGCGTGCCGGCGTCCAGCGCGGTCAGGATGAACAGTGCCTCGAACATGATCGCGAAGTGGTACCAGAAGGCCTTGAGGCTCCCGCCGGTCACCTCGGAGAAGATCTGCGAGACCCCGACGGCGAGGGTGGGTGCGCCGCCGGTCCGGGACAGCAGGGTCGACTCCTCCACGTCCCGAGCCGCCTGGGCGAGATCGGCGGGGGAGATCTGGTAGCCCCAACTGCCCACCACCTGCGAGGCGTTCTCCACGGTCGTGCCGATCACGCCGGCCGGCGCGTTCATCGCGAAGTACAGCCCCGGGTCGATGATGCTCGCCGCCACCAACGCCATGATCGCGACCGACGACTCCATCAGCATGGAGCCGTAGCCGATCATCCGGATCTGCGTCTCCTTCTGGATCATCTTCGGCGTCGTGCCGGACGAGATGAGCGAGTGGAAGCCGGACAGGGCGCCGCAGGCGATGGTGATGAAGACGAACGGGAAGAGCGAACCCGCGAACACCGGCCCGTCGCCGCGCGAGGCGAAGTCGGTGACCGCGGGCATCTTCAGCGTCGGCAACGCGATCACGACGCCGAGCGCCAGCAGCAGGATGGTGCCGATCTTCATGAAGGTGGACAGGTAGTCGCGCGGCGCGAGCAGCATCCACACCGGCAGGATCGAGGCGATGAAGCCGTACGCCACCAGCCAGATGACCAGCGTGGAGGGGGCGAGGGTGAAGGTGTCGGCCCAGGACGACTCGGCGACCCAGCGGCCGGCGATCAGCGCGAACAGCAGCAGGGCGACGCCGATGAGGGAGACCTCGGCGACCCGGCCCGGGCGCAGCACCCGCAGATAGAAGCCCATCAGCAGCGCGATGGGGATCGTCATCGCGATGGAGAAGGTGCCCCAGGGGGACTGCGCGAGGGCGTTGACGATGACCAGCGCCAGCACCCCGAGCAGGATGATCATGATGGCGAAGGCGGCCAGCAGCGCCGCCGCGCCACCGAACGGACCGATCTCCTCACGTGCCATCTGCCCCAGGGACCTGCCGTCCCTCCGGGTGGAGAAGAACAGCACCACCATGTCCTGGACCGCGCCGGCGAAGATGACGCCCACGATGATCCAGATCGTGCCCGGCAGATACCCCATCTGCGCGGCCAGCACCGGCCCGACCAGTGGTCCGGCGCCGGCGATCGCGGCGAAGTGGTGGCCGAGCAGGACCCGGCGGTCGGTGGGGTGGAAGTCGATGCCGTTGTTGAGCCGCTCCGCCGGAGTGGCCCGGGTCTTGTCGACCTTGAGGACCTTGTACGCGATGAACTTGGAGTAGAAGCGGTAGCCGATCGCGTACGAGCCGAGGGCCGCCGCGACCATCCAGGCGGCGGAGACGTCCTCGCCCCTGGCCAGCGCGAGCACCGCCCAGCCGACGGCCGCGACCAGCGCGACGAGGCTCCAGATGACGATGGTTCGAACGTTCGCGGTGCGCACCGGGTCGTCCTCCCGTCCAAGCGATGTCGGGAGGACCGTAGAACAGGAATGTGATCTGCGCTACACCGTGCGCAGGTGTTCGCTCTACGAACGGGCTCTGTTTTACAAGGGGATCGATTTACTCCGCGGGCCGCTTGAGGCGAGCCACGAACTTGTAGCGGTCTCCCCGGTACACCGAGCGCACCCACTCCACCGGCTGTCCCTCCCGGTCCAGGGAGTGGCGGGACAGCATCAGCATCGGCAGGCCGACGTCGGTGCCGAGCAGGCCGGCCTCGCGCGGGGTGGCGAGCGAGGTCTCGATGGTCTCCTCGGCCTCGGCGAGATGGACGTCGTAGACCTCGGCGAGGGCGGTGTAGAGGGACGTGTACTTCACGAGGCTGCGGCGGAGCGCGGGGAAGCGCTTCGCGCTCAGGTGCGTCGTCTCGATCGCCATCGGCTCGCCGTTCGCCATGCGCAGGCGCTCGATGCGGAGCACCCGGCCGCCGGCCGTGATGTCGAGGAGCTCGGCGAGGCGGTCGTCGGCGGTGATGTAGCCGATGTCGAGGAGCTGGGAGGTGGGTTCGAGGCCCTGGGCGCGCATGTCCTCGGTGTACGAGGTCAGTTGGAGGGCCTGCGAGACCTTGGGCTTGGCGACGAACGTGCCCTTGCCCTGGATCCGCTCCAGGCGTCCCTCGACGACCAGTTCCTGGAGCGCCTGGCGCACGGTCGTGCGCGAGGTGTCGAACTCCGCGGCGAGGGTTCGCTCGGGCGGGACCGGAGTACCCGGCGCCTGCGTCTCCGTCATGTCAAGCAGGTGCTTTTTCAGGCGGTAGTACTTGGGCACGCGTGCGGTACGGACGGTGGCCCCACTCTCGTTCTCCGCACTGCTGACGTCGGTGCTCATGCCCTGCCTTCCCGGGTCCGGATGCGGCTCACATCGTGATCCCCTCTGTATACCGCCGCCGCATCTTTTGGTCTAGTCCACAGAGGCGAGTGGTCTAGCGGACGAGAGTACTCCGGGCCCACTGATTTCGCTGGTTTCTTACTTAAAGGTTCCTGCATATGTAGGTCGCATAACGGCTGGTCGGAGCCGTTTCGAGCACCCTTGACACACGTGTTGGTCTGGTCCAAGCTCCCGGTACTGGTCTACACCATTGGTCCAGTCCCGGCCCCAATGGCGGTACGGGGGGGCATCCCTGAGGAGGGTGGCGTGAAGCGCAAGCTGATAGCCGCGATCGGTATCGCGGGCATGATGGTCTCCATCGCGGCGTGCGGTGACAGTGACAGCGGGGGCTCGGACAACACCGGCGCGGACGCCAAGGAGCTGACCGTCTGGCTCACCGTCGACGCCCAGAACAACTGGCCCGAACTGGTGAAGGCCGCCGACGACGCGATCAAGAAGAAGCACCCCGGCATCAAGATCAACCACGAGTACTACGGCTGGCCCGACAAGAACGCCAAGCTCGACGCCGTCCTCGCCACCGACAAGGCCCCCGACGTGGTCGAGATGGGCAACACCGAGATGCTGAGCTACATGGTCAAGGGTGCCTTCGCCCCCGTCGACCCGGCGAAGTTCGAGAACTCGGACGCCTGGCTGGACGGCCTCAAGGCCTCGGTGACGTACGAGGACAAGACGTACGGCGTCCCGTACTACGCCGGCGGCCGCGTCGCCAACTGGCGTACGGACGTTGCGGAATCGGTCGGCGTGAAGTCGGCCCCGAAGACGTACGAGGAGCTGACCGCCGCCCTGGACAAGATCCAGGAGGAGAAGGGCGACAAGTTCAGCGCCTGGTACCAGCCCACCCGCGACTGGTACGCGGCCATGTCCTTCGTCTACGACGCCGGTGGCGCCATCGCCGAGGAGTCCGGCGGCCAGTGGAAGGGCAGCCTCTCCTCGCCCGAATCCCTCAAGGGCCTCACCGAGTTCAAGAACGTCGTCGACAAGTACATGCACGGCGACAAGACCAAGGACGAGTCCGACCGCTACATCGTCTACGGCCAGGCCAAGTCCGCCATGATCTTCGGCGCGGCCTGGGAGGGCGCGACCGCCGAGGACCCGAAGAACGACAAGACCGGTGACCTCAAGGGCAACCTCGAGAACTTCGTGATGCCCGGCCCGTCCGGCAAGAACATCCCCGTCTTCCTGGGCGGCTCCGACCTCGCCGTCCCGGTGAAGTCCGACGCGCAGGCCGTCGCCGCCGAGTGGATCAACGCGCTCACCGGCGCCTCCGGTCAGAAGGGTCTGATGGGGAAGGGCAACCTGCCCAACAACAAGACGGACCTCGCCACCCTGAAGGACGACCCGGCGACGGTCGTCCCGGCCACCGCGGCCGAGTCCAACTGGTTCGTCCCGATGGCGCCGGGCTGGGGCCAGGTCGAGAAGGCCCAGGTCCTCCAGACCATGCTCCAGTCGATCGGCACCGGCAAGAAGTCGGTCGAGGCCGCCGCGAAGGAAGCGGACGCCGCGATCGACAAGGTCATCAACACCAAGTGACCTGAAGCGGGGCCCCGTTGCAGGCGGGGCCCTGCTTTCCGTACGCACGTGTGGGTACGGGCCTTCGCTTTCGTACGACCTGAGGGACCGCTGAGGAGCGCGCGATGAGTGCCGCAGACACGACCACCCCTGCCAAGGTGCCGCCGCCGCGGCAGCCGGCCCCACCACCGCCGGTCGCGAAGAAGCCGCCAAGAAGCCGGAGGACCGGCGGACGAGGCCTGCCCTGGCTGCTGCTCGCCCCCTGTCTCCTCATCCTCGCGCTCGTCCTCGGCTACCCCCTGGTCCGTCTGGTCACCCTCTCCTTCCAGCAGTTCGGCCAGTCCCAGCTGTGGGGCTTCATGCCGGCGGAGTGGGTCGGGCTGGACAACTTCACCAAGGTGCTGAGCGACGGGGAGTTCTGGACGGTCGTCGTACGGACGATCTTCTTCGCCGCAGGCTGCGTGATCTTCACGATGGTCATCGGCATGCTGATCGCGCTGCTGCTCCAGCGCGTCTCCGGCTGGGTGAAGACGCTGGTCAACATCGCGCTGGTGGCGAGCTGGGGCATGCCCATCATCGTGGCGACCACGGTCTTCAAGTGGCTGTTCGACGCGGACTACGGCATCCTCAACGCGCTGCTCAGCAAGCTGCCCGGCGTCGAGATGATCGGCCACAACTGGTTCGCGAGCGGACCGGAGGGCCTGGCGGTCATCATGCTGCTGGTGGTCTGGGGGGCCGTGCCCTTCGTGGTCATCACGCTGAGCGCCGGTCTGACCCAGGTCCCGCAGGAGCTGGAGGAAGCGGCCCGGCTGGACGGCGCGGGCGCCTGGGGCGTGTTCCGCTATGTCACGCTCCCCATCCTCAAGCCGATCATCGTGATGCTGACCACCCTGTCGGTGATCTGGGACATGGGCGTCTTCCCGCAGGTCTTCGTGATGCGCAACGGCCATCCCGAGGCCGAGTTCCAGATCCTCACCACCTACTCGTACGACCGTGCCTTCGTGGTCAACGACTACGCGCAGGGCTCGGCGATAGCCCTGCTCACCGTGGTGCTGCTGCTCGGTGTCGTCGCCGTCTACATGCGCCAGATGCTGAAGATCGGAGAGGTCGAATGAGCACGCTGGTACCTCAGGCGCGCCGGAAGTCGAAGGCCGGCTGGAACCTCCTCGGCCTGTGCGTCTTCGTCACCGCGGGCTTCCCCGTCTACTGGATGCTGAACACGGCGTTCAAGCCGGAGAAGGACGCCATCGACCCGGACCCGAGCCTGTGGCCGACCGCCCTGACCTTCTCCAACTTCGGCCGGGCGCTGGACATCGCGGACTTCTGGGGCCCGGTCGGCCGCAGCCTGATCGTGTCGCTGGCCGTGGTCGTGATCGGCATGGTCGTCGGCCTGCTGGCCGCGCTCGCCATCTCCCGGTTCGCCTTCCGCGGCCGCAAGATCGTGATCGTCGGCATCCTGGCGGTCCAGATGGTCCCGCTGGTCGCCATGATCATCCCCGTCTTCCTGCTGCTCAACGACCTCGGTCAGTACGACAGGTTGACGGGCCTGATCATCACGTACCTGACCTTCATCCTGCCCTTCACGGTGTGGACGCTGCGCGGCTTCATCGTCAACATCCCGAAGGAGCTGGAGGAGGCGGCCATGGTCGACGGCTGCACCCGCACCGGCGCCTTCGTCAGGGTCGTGTTCCCGCTGCTCGCTCCGGGCATGGTCGCCACCTCGGTCTACGGCTTCATCCAGGCCTGGAACGAGTACCTCTACGCCCTGATGCTGCTCAGCCAGAACAACCAGACCGCGACCGTGTGGCTCAGCAACTTCAGCACCAAGCACGGCACCGAGTTCGCCCCGATGATGGCCGGCGCCACGATGATGGCCGTGCCGATCGTCGTCCTCTTCCTACTCGTCCAGCGCAAGATGGCCGCGGGTCTGACCGCGGGCGCCGTGAAGGGATAACGCCACCCGATGACGACACTCGCCAGCGGCACAGACACCTTGACGCGCGATGCCCTCACCGTCCTCCAGCCCGGCTTCCCGGGCACCACCGCCCCCGACTGGCTCCTCCGCCGCCTCGGCGAAGGCCTGGCCTCCGTCGGCCTGTTCGGCCGCAACATCGCCTCGCCCGAGCAACTCGCCGCACTGACCGCCCAGTTGCGCGCCGAACGCGATGACGTGCTGGTCGCGATCGACGAGGAGGGGGGTGATGTCACCCGCCTGGAGGTGAGGACCGGTTCCTCGTTCCCCGGCAACCATGCGCTGGGCGCGGTCGACGACGTCTCGCTCACCCAGGAGGTGGCGTACGAACTCGGCCGCCGTCTCGCGGAGTGCGGCGTGAACCTCAACTGGGCCCCGTCCGCGGACATCAACTCCAACCCCGACAACCCGGTCATCGGCGTCCGCTCCTTCGGCGCCGACACGGACCTGGTCGCCCGCCACACCGCCGCCTACGTCACCGGCCTCCAGTCGGCCGGAGTAGCCGCCTGCACCAAGCACTTCCCGGGCCACGGCGACACGGCGGTCGACTCCCACCACGCGGTCCCGCGCATCGACGCCGACGCCTCGGTGCTGTCGGCACGCGAACTCTCCCCGTTCCGCGCCGCGATCGCCGCCGGCACCCGTGCGGTGATGAGCGCCCACATCCTGGTCCCGGCCCTCGACCCGGACCGCCCGGCAACCCTGTCCCGCCGGGTCCTGACCGACCTCCTCCGCGGCCGACTCGGCTACGACGGCCTGATCGTCACCGACGGCATGGAGATGCAGGCCATCGCCGCCACCTACGGCATCGAACGCGGCAGCGTCCTCGCCATCGCCGCCGGCGCCGACGCGATCTGCGTGGGCGGCGGCCTCGCCGACGACGAGACGGTACGACGCCTGCGCGACGCCCTGATCACGGCGGTCCGCGCCGGTGAACTCCCCGAGGAACGCCTGGCCGACGCGGCCGAACGCGTACGGGCGCTGGCCCACTGGACCACCGAGACCTCGGCGGGCGCCGGCGAAGCACGAACGGACGTCGGCATGACCGCGGCCCGCCGCGCACTCCGGGTGACACACACGGAGACGTACGCCCCCCTGGACGAGGCCCCCTACGTCGCCGCCTTCACCCCGGAGGCGAACATAGCCGTCGGCGACGAAACCCCCTGGGGCGTGGCCGCCGAACTGACCCGCCTCCTCCCCGGCACGGAGACCTCCGCCTTCACAGAAGAGGACGCAGCCCACAAGGCCCTCGCCGCAGCCAACGGCCGCCGCATCGTGGCCGTCGTCCGCGACGAACACCGCCACGCATGGATGGCAGGGGCCCTGGACACGCTGCTGCGCGAAAGCCCCGACACGATCGTGGTCGAGATGGGCGTACCTCAGGCGACTCCGCGGGGCGCCCTGCACATCGCAACGCACGGGGCGGCACGGGTGTGTGGACGGGCAGCTGCGGAAGTCATAGCCGGGGTCCGGCTCGGGTAGCCGCTACGACGCTGAAGGCGCCGTTCCCTCGCAAGGGGACGGCGCCTTCAACGCTGTTAGGGGCGCGGGGCTGTATCCATTTGCGGCTCCGCCGCGTGGGCGCGACCAGCCACAACGAACCCGCAGCCGACGAAGAACCGAACCCGGCAGACGCCTAGATCCCCTGCCACTCCGGCTTGTTGGAAAACGTGTGCCGAAAGTAATCCGCAAGCTTCAACTTGGACGCAGCCCCCTCATCGACAACAACCGTCGCATGCGGATGCAACTGAAGCGCAGAGGCCGGACACACCGCAGCAACCGGCCCCTCAACGGTCGCCGCCACCGCATCGGCCTTCCCCTCACCCGTGGCGAGCAGCACAAGATGCCGAGCCTCAAGGATCGTCCCGATCCCCTGCGTGATGACGTGGTGCGGCACAGAATCGATGTCCCCGTCGAAGAACCGCGCGTTGTCCACCCGGGTCTGCTCGGTCAGCGTCTTGATCCGCGTCCGCGAGGCCAGCGAAGAGCACGGCTCGTTGAACCCGATGTGCCCGTCGGTCCCGATCCCGAGCAACTGAAGGTCCACCCCACCGGCGGCGCCCAACGCGGCGTCATACGCGTCGCACGCCCCCAGCACGTCCTCGGCCGTACCGTCCGGCCCCATGAACGCGTCCATCCCGAGCCCCAGCGGCTCCAGCACCTCGCGCCGCAGCACCGAACGGTACGACTCCGGATGCTCGGCCGGCAGCCCCACATACTCGTCGAGCTGGGCGATCCGCGCCTGCGAGGCGTCCACGGCACCGGACTTCACCTTGGCGGCCAGCGCCTCGTAGATGGGCAGCGGCGTCGACCCGGTGGCCACGCCGAGCAGGGCGTCGGGCTTGCGCCGCAGGAGCTGTGCCATGGCCTCGGCGATCAGCTCGCCACCCGACTTGGCGTCCGGAACGATGACAACTTCCACGCTGGGCCTGCCGATCTGGGGAGAGGGGCTCTGGGGGACCCGTAGGGACCGTGTGGTTTAGACCAATCTAACAGAGACGGGCCTTGCGTCCCAGGTGAACAGGGCACCCACACCACCACACTCCCTCGCGCACGCGGACACCCACACACCCACGTCGAAACGCGAAGCGACCCCTCAGCGACACATCGGCAACAACCGCTACGACCCGGAGCAACGGCGGTCGTCCCTCAGGTCAGCGAACCCCCCGTCGCATCCACCCAGCTCCCGGTCACCCACCGTCCTCCCCCGGACGCCAGAAACGCCACCACCTCCGCCACGTCGGCCGTCTCGCCCACCCGCCCGAGTGCGGATATCGCCGCTGCCTCGTCCCACGCCTCCTCGCTGGCGTGCAGCAGCTCATACGTGTTGTCGGTGGCGATGATCCCCGGCGCGACCGAGTTCACCGTGATGGTCCGCGAGCCCAGCACCTTCGACAGATCGCGGGAGAAGACGTCGAGGGCGCCCTTCGTCATGGCGTACGCCATGTTGTTCGGCATCGCCGCGGTCCGGGACAGTCCCGACGAGATGTTGATGACCCGTCCACCGTCGCGCAGCCGCGCCAGGCCGTGCTTGGCGATGAAGAACGGTGCCTTCACATTCACCGCGAAGACCCGGTCGTACTCCTCCTCGTCGATCTCCCCGATCGGCCGGGACGCACCGATCCCGGCGTTGTTCACCAGGATGTCCAGCCCGTCCGCATGCCGGTCGAACTCGTTCCACAGCGCCTCGGCGTCCCCCGGCAGCCCCAGCTCGACGCCGATCGCGAACGCCGAGCCGCCCGCCGCCTCGATCGCGGCGACCGTCTCCTTCGCGGCCGCCTCGCTCCTGCCGTAGTGCACCGCGACTCGCGCCCCGTCGCGCCCCAGGCGCTCGGCGATGCCTCGCCCGATGCCCCTGCTCGCACCCGTCACCAGTGCCGTCCTGCCGGCAAGCACGCCCATGTCGGCGCCCCCTTGTCATTTATCTAGTGGTCGCTACAGAAATACCGTACAACGCGGCACCGACATTTCTCTAGCACTCGCTATAAAATGAACCCATGGCGAGAACCGAGGAGACCGGCGAGCAGGAGAGGGCGAAGGGCAGGCTGCGTGGCCGCCCCCGCTCCTTCGACCGGGAAACCGCGTTGGAGAAGGCGATCATGGCCTTCTGGGAGCACGGTTACGAGGCGACGTCCGTCTCCGACCTCACCCACGCGATGGGCATCGGCGCCCCGAGCCTGTACGCGGCGTTCGGCGACAAGCAGGCGCTCTTCGCGGAGGTCGTCAGCGAGTACGGCGCGCGGTACGGCTCCTTCGGCGACCGCGCCCTCGCCGAGGAGCCCAGTGCCCGGGCCGCCGTCGCGCGCATGCTGCGGGAGGCCGCCGCCGAGTACACGGCCCCTGGCCGGCCGCACGGCTGCCTCGTCGTCCATGCGGCCACCAACTGCACCAGCCCCGAGGTCGAGGCGTCCCTGCGTGAGCGGCGCAATGCCAACATCGCCGCCTTCGAGCGCCGCATAAGAGCGGACATCGCCGCAGGCGAACTGCCGGCCGGTACCGACGCCGCCGCGCTCGCCCGGCATACGGGGGCGATGATCCAGGGCATGTCCCAACAGGCGCGCGACGGCGCGAGCCGCGAAGAACTGGAAGCGGTCGCGGAAATTGCCATGGCCATCTGGCCCCGTACCTAGCCCGGGAGGGTTAGGCTGCGAAGCGCCAACAACGCACAGGCTTCAACAACAAAACAGCTCCCAACGCATGGACATGGATAGTGGTCTAGTCCACAATGCGTAGAGAAACAGCGTGCGCATCACAGAGCCTCCGTCTTCCCCGCACAGGAAGACGGACCGAGGATCCGGAGCTCTCTGCCCTGACTGCCCCGGCTCCTCATCCTTCGGCCGACCGGGACCGCACACCCCGCGGCCGATGCTGCTCCGGGCTGCGGTGCCGGGAGGGTTGAGGGTCCCTCCCAGGCGCCGCGGCCCGCGGGTGTCTCAGGGGGGTCGCACATTTCAGAGCCGTACAAACCGCCAGGTACGCTCGCACACGTGCCCTCCATGAACGAACTGGTCCGCCAGCACACCGCCCTCGACGACTCCGATCTCGAGTGGCTGCATCTGCTGGTCTCGGAGTGGCAGCTGCTCTCCGACCTCTCCTTCGCCGACCTCGTCCTGTGGGTCCCCACCCGCGACGGCACGCGCTATGTCTCCGTCGCCCAGATGCGCCCCAACACCGGCCCCACCTCCTACCAGGACGACATGGTCGGCCACCTCGTGCCGCGCGGGCGCCGCCCCATGCTGGACGCCGCCCACGACGAGGGCCGGATCGTGCGCGAGGGCGACCCCGAGTGGCGAGAGGAGGTCCCGGTCCGCGTCGAGTCCATTCCGGTACGACGCGAAGGGCGCGTCCTCGGTGTCATCGCGCGCAACACCAACCTCCTCACCGTCCGCACCCCGAGCCGTCTGGAACTGACGTACCTTCAGAGCGCGTCGGACCTCGCCCAGATGATCGCGGCGGGCTCGTTCCCGTTCCCGAACCAGCAGATGGACATGGACGCCGCCCCGCGCGTGGGCGACGGTCTGATCCGGCTCGACGCGGACGGCATCGTCCAGTACGCCTCCCCGAACGCACTGTCCGCCTACCACCGTATGGGCCTCGCCGCCGATCTCGTCGGCTGCCACCTGGGCAGGATCACCGCCGAACTCGCCCCGTCCCGCGGGCCGGTGGACGAGGCGCTCGCCAAGGTGGCCAGCGGCTGGGCGCCGCGCGAGTTCGAGGTCGAGGCCCGGGACGGGGCGATCCAGTTCCGCACGATCCCGCTCAAGCCCAAGGGCACCCGCATCGGTTCCCTGGTCCTGCTCCGCGACGTCACCGAACTGCGCCGCCGCGAACGCGAGTTGATCACCAAGGACGCCACCATCCGGGAGATCCACCACCGGGTGAAGAACAACCTCCAGACCGTGGCGGCTCTGCTCCGCCTCCAGGCCCGCCGTATCGAATCCGACCGCGGGCGCGAGGCTCTCGAAGAGGCGGTACGACGCGTCGGCTCGATCGCGATCGTGCACGAGACGCTCTCCCAGAACCTGGACGAGCGCGTGGAGTTCGACGAGATCGCGGACCGGGTCCTCGCGATGGTCGCCGAGATCTCGCCGGGCAAGGTCGCCGGCCGGCGCACCGGACGCTTCGGCATCCTGGACGCCGAGGTCGCCACACCCCTGTCGATGGTTCTGACCGAAGTCCTCCAGAACGCCCTTGAACACGGCTTCCGTGAAGGCGACACGGGCACGGTCGAGGTCTCGGCCGTCCGTGGCGGCACGACGAAGGAGGCCCGTCTGCTGGTCACGGTCCAGGACGACGGGGTCGGCCTGCCCGAGGGATTCGACCCGCACACCGCGGGCAACCTGGGCCTCCAGATCGTACGGACGCTGGTGGAAGGCGAGTTGGGCGGTTCGTTCGACATGGTGCCGGCACCGGAGCGCGGCACTCAGGTGATCCTCGACATCCCGGTGCGCGCGAACAAATAGCACAGGCGCACAGCGAAGAGCCCCGGACCATCGAGTGGTCCGAGGCTAGTGCTCGTGCGTTATGCGCATCGGGGGTACTGCGCGCTGCGGCTCGGGGGCGGGAGATGCGTACTCGCTGTACGCGCCGCCAAGCTCAGGCTGTTTGCGGGGCAGGTGTTGTCAGGCGGAGGCCTGACGGGCCCGGTTGCGGGCGGCACGGCGCTTCATGGCGCGACGCTCGTCCTCGCTGAGACCACCCCAGACGCCGGAGTCCTGGCCGGACTCGAGCGCCCACTGCAGGCACTGCTCCATGACGGGGCAGCGGCGGCAGACGGCCTTGGCTTCCTCGATCTGCAGCAGCGCAGGACCGGTGTTGCCGATGGGGAAGAAGAGCTCGGGGTCTTCCTCGCGGCAAACGGCGTTGTGACGCCAGTCCATGGCTGCTACCTCTCCTTGGTATTACGTGCGGGTTGCTTGTGAATGTGAACGCTTTCACGAATCCCTCAACAAGTGAAGGGCCGACCGTCAGGTTTCCCTGGCGTGGTCCTGTGGATTGAAGAGGGGTTCCGGTGATCAGTGGACGCCGGTTCTGCGGGCTGTCCCGACCGCCACGTAGAGACTCGCAAACCTCAGCGGCGGATACAACCCCTTCCGGAAAGTTTTTTTTGATTCCTCGGTGTCGACTAGGTCACAGCCGTACTTCCATGGGGTGGATGCTGGCCTAAACGTTCGAGTGAAAGGACTTCAGCCCTTTCTGCTCACACAATCACACGCAGTGCACGGCGTACGCCTGTGAACGTCACGCTCGTACGCAGTCCGAGGTGGTCGCCGTCCATCTGGAGGGGTAGCGGGGCCTTCGAATGCAAGGTGAACCGGTCCAGGTCGTGCAGGCCCACAGCGTGCTTGCCATGGGGTCCGTGCTCGGGGGACGAATTGAGCAACTGGGTCCCATACCGGGCGACCGCAGGCATGGACAGCCGGGTCAGACCGAATACGTCGAGCCCGGTATCGAACGAGGCCTTAGGCGACGCGTACATCGGGCGATTGCCCAGATAGGTCCACGGCGCGGTGTTCGAGACTATGGACACCACCAGACCGGTCACCGGTTCCTCGCCGGCCCGCTCCAGGGTGATCGCGCCGTGCCGCCGGTTGGGTTCGCCGAAGAGCTGGCGGGCGACCTGGCGGACGTAGAGGGCATGTGTCGACTTCTTGCCCATCTCCCGCTGCTGTTCGACCCGGCCGACGACACCGCCGTCGAAGCCGAGCCCCGCGTTGAAGGTGAACCAACGGGCCGGGACGGCCTCGTCCTCGGTGCCCGGCGTGCCCGACGCGAGTCCCAGGCCGACCACGCGTTCGCTTTTGTCGCGCAGCGCGTCCAGTACGGCGCCGGTGGCCTCCACGGCGTCGTTCGGCAGGCCGAGGGCGCGGGCGAAGACGTTGGTGGAACCGCCGGGGACGACGGCGAGGCGGGGGAGGCGGTCCGGGTCGGGGCCGGCGTGCAGGAGGCCGTTGACGACCTCGTTGACCGTGCCGTCGCCGCCGAGGGCCACTACGAGATCGATGTCGCTGCTCTCCGCGGCCTGCCGGCCCAGGTCGCGTCCGTGCCCGCGGTACTCGGTGGTGACCGCCTCCAGCTTCATCTCGCTGGCGAGCGCATGGATCAGGACATCGCGCGTACGTGCGCTTGTGGTGGTTGCCGCCGGATTGACCACGAGAAGTGCACGCATGCGTTGCAGCGTACCTACTGGGTGGTACTGGGCCCAGTCCGAGGTAGGGGTCGGGTAAGAGATCCTGGACACGGGGGCGGACACCACGACGGCTACCCTGCACAGGTGAGCAGTGAGCAGACCCCCGCCCCGGAAGCCGCAGAACCCCGCCCCCGGCGCCTGACCTACGCGGCCGCGCTGGCCGGTCTGGAGGGGCTCGCCCTCGTCGTCGGCGGTGTCTGGATGCTGGCCCTGGGGATCACGGGCGACCCGGACGACCGGCAGCAGGCCGTCACCGGCGGTGTCACGCTGATCGTGCTCGCGCTGCTGCCGTTGCTGGCCGCCCGCGGACTGCTCGCCCGCCGCAGCTGGAGCCGTGGCCCCGCCGTCATCACGCAGATCATGGCGCTGCCGGTGGCCTACAACCTGCTCCAGGCCGACAGCCTGGCCATCCCCGGCGGCATCGCGCTCGCTCTCGTGGCGGTCACGGCGCTGGTGCTGCTGGTGAACGCCGAGACGACCCGGGCCCTCGGCATCCAGGGGCCCGGGAACGTGCCTCAGAAGTAGCCGTCACTCCACGGCCGTCACAGTCCGCGGCGGTCGTCATTCCTCCACGAGGAGCTTCTCCCGCAGCTGTGCCAGTGTCCGCGCCAGCAGCCGTGAGACATGCATCTGCGAGATGCCGACCTCCTGCGCGATCTGCGACTGGGTCATGTTGCCGAAGAAGCGCAGCAGCAGGATCCGCTTCTCGCGTGGCGGCAGGTCCTCGAGCAGCGGCTTGAGCGACTCGCGGTACTCGACACCCTCCAGGGCCTCGTCGTACGCGCCCAGCGTGTCCGCGACCGCCGGGGACTCGTCATCGGTGTCGGGGACGTCCAGGGACAGCGTGGAGTACGCGTTGGCCGACTCCAGGCCCTCCAGGACCTCTTCCTCCGAGATGCCCAGCTTCTCGGCCAGCTCGTGGACCGTGGGGGAGCGGCCGTGCCGCTGGGAGAGTTCCGCCGTCGCCGTGGTGAGCGCGAGGCGCAGCTCCTGGAGCCTGCGCGGGACGCGCACCGCCCAGCCCTTGTCGCGGAAGTGCCGCTTGATCTCGCCGACGACCGTCGGAGTCGCGTACGTCGAGAACTCGACGCCGCGCTCCGGGTCGAAGCGGTCGACCGACTTGATCAGGCCGATGGTGGCGACCTGCGTCAGGTCGTCCAGCGGCTCGCCGCGGTTGCGGAAGCGGCGCGCGAGGTGCTCGACGAGCGGCAGGTGCATACGGACCAGCCTGTTGCGCAGCTCCGCGTACTCCGCGCTGCCGTCCTTCAGCTTGCGCAGCTCGATGAACATCGCGCGCGCCCCGCTGCGGTCCTGAGGGTCGTGCTGCGTGGCCTGCACGCTCGGCACCCCCGGCTGATCGTCTCGCTCGTGCTCGCTCATCGTCCCGCCCGTCGCCCTTCCCCGAGCCGCCGCCCCTGCCCGGACCGGGGAGACCCCGATCGGCCCTTCCAGAGGCGCGCTCTGCACGGCACCTTCCCGAGCCCGCTGCCCGTCGTCCAGGAAGCCGGCCGCCGCCGTGTCGCCGGCGTCGTCCTCCGGGTGTTGCCGGGCCTGCTCGGGGATGCCGTCGATGCCGTCAGCCATGCGCCGGGCGTTGCTCGGACCGCTTGTGCCCTCGGCCGGCAGCTCCCTTGTGCCGCGCTCTTCGTCCCGCACCGGCCCGTCCCCGTCCTTCACGCCGGCCCGGGTCCCGCGCCGCGCTGTTTGTAGAGGCTGATCGAAACGGTTTTGTCGTCGTCCACCGCGGAGGAGACCTTGCCCGCCAGAGCGGACAGGACAGTCCAGGCGAAGGTGTCCCGCGCGGGGGCGTGACCGTCCGTGGTCGGGGCCGAGACGGTGACCTCGAGCGAGTCGTCGACAAGGCGGAAGACACAGCTGAGCACCGAGCCGGGCACGGCCTGCTGGAGCAGGATCGCGCAGGCCTCGTCCACCGCGATGCGCAGGTCCTCGATCTCGTCGAGGGTGAAGTCCAAACGGGCCGCGAGGCCGGCCGTGGCCGTACGCAGCACCGACAGGTAGGCACCCGCAGCCGGTAGCCGGACTTCCACGAAGTCCTGGGTCGCGGGCTCGCCTGCGATCTGGGACACCCTCACCTCCAAGGTGGTACAAGCATTTCGGGGCCGAGGGTCGCCCCCCGGGGTAACGCGATGTGTGGTTCAGCGGTGACGCTACCGCGCTCTCAAGTTTCCTGTCCCCGGGACCCCAACCCCTTGCTGTCACTCATAGTAAACCTACGGATACGCTCCGTGGCTAGGGGGTCTGCGGGCCCAATTGGGAAGAGCGCGCGCCGGGTTGACGTACCCAGACGTCACACGGTCGAACCGTCCGAATCAGCGCTCGAATACGTCGAATACAGCGTCACACAAGAACATGGTCGACGAAGCACCAGCGCCAGTTCTCACCGGGCTCGTGGGTCCGCATGATGGGATGTCCCGAGTCCTTGTGGTGCTCCGTCGCGTGCCTCCCCTGTGAGGAGTCGCAGCAGCCGACGTGACCGCAGTGGAGACACAACCGCAGCTGCACGGGGTGCCAGCCCTCCGCGAGGCACTCCGGACAGGTGTCGGTCAGTGGCTTGGGTTCCGGGTGCGGCAGCTCGTCGGCGTGCGTGCACTGTTTCATGATTGCCACAGTACGACGGGCGTGCGGATGATCGCGCGAAAAACGAGGGCGGGAACCGATGGACGTGATGCCACTGCTGCTGCTGGTGGCGGGCAGCGCCGTTGTCTCGGCGGCCGCCCGGCGGACCCCGGTGCCGGCTCCGCTGCTGCTGGTCGCGGCCGGTCTGGCGGTCTCGTACGTCCCAGGAGTGCCCGAGTACACACTGGACCCCCACATCGTCCTGCCGCTCGTCCTGCCCCCGCTGCTGCACTCGGCGGCCACCGACAGCTCGTATCTCGATCTGCGCGCGCAACTGCGGCCGGTCGCGCTGCTGTCGGTCGGGTACGTGCTCTTCGCGACCTTCGTCGTCGGCTGGGCGGCCTATGTGATCGTGCCCGACCTGCCGTTGACCGCGGCGCTGGTGCTGGGCGCGGTGGTGGCGCCGCCGGACGCGGTGGCGGCCACGGCGGTCGCGCGCCGGGTGGGGCTGCCGTCCCGCATCACCACGATCCTCCAGGGCGAGTCCCTGGTGAACGACGCCACCGCGATCACCGCCTACCGTGTGGCCCTCGCGGCCGCGGTCGGAGAAGGCGCCACCTGGGCCGGCGGGATCGCCGAGTTCGTGGTCGCGGCGGTCGGCGGCGTCGGTATCGGGCTGGTGCTGATGGTGCCGATCCACTGGTTGCGCACGCACGTCAGGGAGGCGCTGCTACAGAACACGCTCTCCCTGATGATCCCGTTCGTCGCGTACGCGGCCGCCGAGCAGGTGCACGCCTCCGGAGTCCTCGCCGTCGTGGTCGTCGCGCTCTTCCTCGGACACCGGGCCTGGGAGGTCGACTTCGCGACCCGCCTCCAGGAGGACGCGGTCTGGAAGATGGTGGCCTTCGTCCTTGAGTCGGCGGTCTTCGCCCTGATCGGACTACAGCTGCCGGTGGTCCTCAAGGATCTCGGGAAATACGAGGGGGCCATCGCCCTCTGGTACGCGATCGCCGTCTTCCTCGTGGTCGTGGCCTCCCGGTTCGTGTGGGTGTATCCGGCGGCCTTCCTGCCCCGCCTGCTGTCCCCCCGGATCAGGAAGCGGGAGGAGAACCCGACCTGGAAGGGGGTGTTCGTCATCGGCTGGGCCGGGATGCGGGGCGTGGTCTCACTGGCCATCGCGTTCTCGATCCCGCTGACCGTGCATGGCGGCGAGCCGTTCCCCGAGCGCAACCTCATCCTGTTCCTGACCTTCACGACGGTGATCGGGACGCTGGTCTTCCAGGGCGTCACACTGCCCCCGCTGATCCGCAAGCTGAAGCTGCCCGGACGGGACGAACAGGCCGAGACGCTGGCCGAGGCGAACGCCCAGGCGCAGGCCTCCCGGGCCGCCGAGCGCCGCTTGGACGAACTCCTCACCGACGAGCGCAACGCCCTCCCCGAGCCCCTCGCCGACCGCCTCCGCAGCGTCCTGGAGCGCCGCCGCAACGCCGTCTGGGAACGCCTCGGCGCCGTCAACCCCATCACCGGCGAAACCGCCGACGACACCTACCGCCGACTGTCCCGGGAGATGATCGGCGCGGAACGCGCGGTGTTCGTCAGGCTGCGCGATCTCCGCTACATCGACGACGAGATGCTGCGGACGCTGCTGCGCAGGCTGGACCTGGAGGAGGCGGCGGCCTTCAGGGAGACGACGTAGCGGGCTTCCCGGCACGCACGCGCGCGTGGTCAGCCGAAGGGCCGTCCGGTGACGACGGCCGCCAGTGTCGTCCCCCGCGGGAAGGCGCCCTCTTCCGCGAGGGCGACAAGGGCGTACAGCAACTTGGCGACATAGAGACGCTCGACGGGCAGGCCGTGGCGGTCCTCGAAGTCCTCGGCGAACGCGTCCAGGGCGGGGGTGGTGCGGGCGTAGCCGCCGAAGTGGAAGCGGTCGTCCAGGGTCCAGATGCCACGGGGACCGCCGAAGGCCTGGGCCTGGAGGGCCTCTATGTCGGCGGTCAGGAAACCCCCTTTGAGGACCGGAATGCCTAGAGCGCGCTGGTCGGGGGCGAGCCCGGCGGCCAGACCGGCGAGTGTGCCGCCCGTGCCGCAGGCGACGGCGGCGACATCGGCATGGCCGCGCAGCTCCTCGCCGAGCGCCTGACAGCCGCGTACGGCAAGGAAGTTGCTGCCGCCCTCGGGGACGACGTACGCGTCCTCGGCGCCCGACGCGCGCAGGACGGCCGCCAGGGTTTCGGGTTCGGTCTTGCTGCGGTACGTCGATCTGTCGACGAAGTGCAGTCGCATGCCGTCGTCGGCGCACCGGGCGAGGGACGGGTTGAGCGGACGGCCGGCGAGCTCCTGGCCGCGGACCACGCCGACCGTGGACAGCCCGAGGAGGCGGCCCGCGGCGGCCGTGGCGCGCAGGTGGTTGGAGTAGGCGCCGCCGAAGGTGACGACGGCGCGGCCGGCCGCCGCGGTGAGGTTCGGCGCGAGCTTGCGCCACTTGTTGCCGACCAGCTCCGGGTGGATCAGGTCGTCGCGCTTCAGGAGCAGGCGGATGTCGTGGCGGGTGAAGCGGTCGTCCTGCACCTCCTGCACGGGGGAGGGGAGACGGGGGTGCAGGTCGGTGAGGGCGGGCGTGTCGGGGCCGGGCACCCTGACATTGTCGTCGCTACTTCAGCCGGTCCGCGATGCGCCGGCGCATCGCCGTCATGGTGAACCCCCGAGGGTCCACCTTCCCCGGCTGCCACTCCAGGTGACCGATCACCGAGCGCTCCGTCCAGCCGTGGTGGCGGCAGATCGCGGCGGCGGCCCGTTCGATCGCCTCCAGCTGGGCCTCGGGCCAGGGATCCTTGCCGTCGCCGAGGTTCTCGCACTCGAAGCCGTAGAAGTGGCGGTTGCCGTCGGTGTTCGCCTCGTTGTCCGGCGGGAGCGCCTTCTCGGCGATCACCGCCCGCAGGACGTCGTCGTCGCCGAGGCCCGCGTGGTTGGCGCGGCCGTAGCCGACGAGGTGGACGGTGCCGTCCTTGGTGATCACACCCTGGCACAGCGGACCCGGCAGACCCTCGTAGCCGTTCCGGCACAGATCGACCGTGTGCGCGCTGCCCTTGGTCACCGTGTGGTGGATCATGACGCCGTGGACGGGTCCCCAGGGACCCTTGTGGTTGCGGTTGTGATGCCGCCAGTCGCCGACCCCGACGATCTTGACGCCTTCCGCACGCAATCTCTTCAAGAAGTTGTCCGCGGACATGGGTGGGGCCATGACCGTCTCCTTCCCGCTGCGCGACGGCCGCCGGGCGCGGCCGTCTGGTGATGGGTGGACAGGATCAGTGGTTGTGCCCAGCGGGCCGTGATCCATTCCCGCTCTTTCGTGTAATAGCACCGACACGCTCCGTGATGGAAGGCTTTGCGGTGCAGATCGATGCCCGGCGCAGATCGGCGCCGGTGCATGACCGGGAGGGCAATTCACATATGTCGGTAGGCGAAGAGATCCGCACCGAGCAGGACAGGCCGCAGCAGAGTCTCGGCACGGCGGCCGCGCGGAACCTGGCCACCACCACCAAGTCCGCACCACAGATGCAGGAGATCAGCTCCCGCTGGCTGCTGCGCATGCTGCCCTGGGTGAACGTCGAGGGCGGCACGTACCGGGTGAACCGCCGCCTGACCTACGCCGTGGGCGACGCCCGCGTGACGTTCGTGAAGACCGGCGACCGGGTCGAGGTCATCCCCGCGGAGCTGCGCGAACTGCCGGCGCTGCGGTCGTACGAGGACGAGGAGGTGCTCTCCGAGCTGGCCCAGCGGTGCCGGCAACAGGAGTTCGCCCCCGGCCAGGTGATCACCGAGTTCGGCAGCCCGACCGACGCGGTGTATCTGCTGGCGCACGGCAAGGTGGAGAAGATCGGCACCGGCCCGTACGGCGACGACGCCGTCCTCGGAGTCCTCGCCGACGGCGCCCACTTCGGCGACCAGGCGCTGCTGGACCCGGACGCCATCTGGGAGTACACCGCCCGCGCGCTCACCGCCTGCACGGTGCTCGTGCTGTCCCGCCAGGACGTCGAGCAGGTCGCGGAGCGCGCCGACTCCCTGAGCGCCCACTTCGACGAGCTGCGCGCGATCCCCGAACAGCGCACCAACAAGTACGGCGAGCAGCAGATCGACCTCTCGGCCGGCCACTCCGGCGAACCGGACATCCCGCACACCTTCGTCGACTACGAGGCCACGCCCCGTGAGTACGAACTGAGCGTCGCCCAGACCGTCCTGCGCATCCACTCGCGCGTGGCCGACCTCTACAACAAGCCCATGAACCAGACCGAGCACCAGCTGCGGCTGACGGTCGAGGCGCTCAAGGAGCGCCAGGAGCACGAGCTCATCAACAACCGCGAGTTCGGACTGCTCAACAACTGCGAGTACGAACAGCGGATCCAGCCGCACGACGGCGTGCCGAGCCCGGACGACATGGACGAGCTCCTCAGCAGGCGTCGCGGCACCAAGCTGTTCCTCGCCCACCCGCGCGCGATCGCTGCGTTCGGCCGCGAGCTCAACAAGCGCGGACTCGTCCCCGAGACCATCGACATGGGCGGTAACCGCATCCCCACCTGGCGCGGTGTGCCGGTCTTCCCGTGCAACAAGATCCCGGTCACCGAGGCCCGTACGACCTCGATCATCGCGATGCGTACCGGCGAGTCCGACCAGGGCGTCATCGGTCTGCACGCGACCGGGATCCCGGACGAGATCGAGCCCAGCCTGTCCGTGCGCTTCATGGGCATCAACGAACAGGCGGTCATCAACTACCTGGTGACGGCCTACTACTCGGCGGCGGTCCTCGTGCCGGACGCGCTCGGCGTCCTGGAGAACGTCGAGATCGGCCGCTGGTGACCGTCCCCGTCCGGACGCGGTGTCCCCGCCCGCGAGGGCGGGTACACCCTGGGGGTACGCGCCCAGCGGCGGCGGAAGGGCCACCGTCCGCAGACTCTCCGAGGCGATCCCATGGGTGAGTTCATGACGGAGACGAAGCAACGCACCGCCGGAACAAGGCGGTTCACCGAAGCACCGGAAAGGCCAGGGCCCATCGCGAAGGGGACGCAGGGCGGGCCGGACCGGCTCGACGGGCACGAGGCGTCGGGGATCCTGGAGCGCGCCCGGACCTCGGTCGACCCGGCGCTGCGCGCCGCCGTCGAGTCGCTGCCCGGCTCCATGCGCCGTATCGCGCGCTACCACTTCGGGTGGGAGCACGCGGACGGTACGCCGGCGGCGGGCAACGAGGGCAAGGCGATCCGTCCCGCGCTCGTTCTGACCGCGGCCGCCGCGCTCGGCGGACCCGAAGCCCGGGCGGCGGCCGTGCGTGCGGCCGCGGCGGTGGAGCTGGTCCACAACTTCACGTTGCTGCACGACGACGTGATGGACCGCGACAGCACCCGTCGGCACCGGCCCACCGCCTGGACCGTGTTCGGCGACGCCGACGCGATCCTCGCCGGGGACGCCCTCCAGGCGCTGGCGCTGCGGCTGCTCGCCGAGGACCCGCATCCGGCGTCCGCGGCGGCCGGGGTCCGGCTCGCGGACTGCGTCATCGAACTGTGCGCCGGTCAGCAGGCGGACGTGGCGCTGGAGCGGCGCGGCCCCGACGAGGTCGGTCTCGACGAGGTGCTCGACATGGCCGAGGCGAAGACGGGCGCGCTCCTCGGGTGCGCGTGTGCGCTGGGCGCGCTGTACGCGGGGGCCGCGGAGGAGGACGTCGAGGCGCTGGACTCGTTCGGCCGGGAGGCCGGGCTCGCCTTCCAGTTCATCGACGACGTGATCGGCATATGGGGCGACCCGTGCCGTACCGGCAAGCCGGCCGGAGCGGATCTGGCCGTCCGCAAGAAGTCGCTGCCGGTCGTCGCCGCGCTGGTCTCCGGCACCCCGGCCGCCGCGGAGCTCGCCGAGCTCTACGGAGCGCCGTACCAGGAGGCAGACCTGGAGCGCACGGCGCTGGCCGTGGAACAGGCGGGCGGCCGCGACTGGGCGCAGGACCAGGCAGCCGACCGAATGGCCCACGCCATGCGGCAACTCTCCCGCGCTGTACCGGACCCGGAGGCGGCGGGCGGCCTGCTCGCGCTGGCGGAGTTCGTGACACGGCGCAGCAGCTGAGGGCGCGGCGACGGTGTTCGTGACGTCGACGTCACAGTCACAGCGACCGTCGACCGGAAAGACCCCGGAGCCACCGGCCCCGTGCGGCTCCTGACCCCGCACGGTCACCGGTGGCTCCGGCACGGCGGGTCCCGCACAGCCCCACGGTGCGCGGGGCCCGCCTCCTGTCGCCCAAGTCACCGGCCCAGCCACCGGACGGGCTTCAACGGCCGTACGATCAGGGCCGGTTGATGACGAAGGGGCGACACATGGGCGTGGCGATCCGGACGGCGGGCGAGGACGACCGGGAGCCGGTGATCCGGCTCCTGGACGAGGCCTTTCAGGACGACCCGGTGAGCGGCTGGGTCTTTCCCGGCGTCGAGTACCGCCGTACGACCCACTCCAGGCTGATGGCGGCCTTCACCGACGCCGTGTTCGCCGAGGGGCGGATCGACGTCACCGAGGACGGCACCGCCTGCGCGCTCTGGCTGTCCGTGCCCGCGGCGGACCCGGCCGACGGCCACGCCGACGACCCGGCACCCGCCCAGGTGCGTGAGGCCGTCGACCCGGACAACGAACGCGTCGAGCTGATCGCCCGTCTGACGGCCGGCATCCACCCCTCGGACCGGGCCCACGCGTACCTGTGGATGATCGGTGTGGCCCCCGGTCAGCAGGGCAGGGGCCTCGGCACCGCCCTCATCGCCGCGGCCCTCGACCGCTGCGACCGCGCGGGCCTGCCCGCCTACCTGGAGGCCAGCAGCGCCCGCAGCCGGATGCTGTACGAGCGGCTGGGCTTCGAGTTCACCGGCCGCGCCCTCACCCTCCCGGACGGGCCGACCATGTGGCCGATGTGGCGCGAGGCGCTCCGCTGAGGAAGGGCCGCGAATGGTCGTGGGTCGTCTGCGGGGCCGTCGTGGCTGGTCGCGCAGTTCCCCGCGCCCCTTTGGGGCGCTGCTCAGCCGGAGGCCCGCTGATCAGGCCTCCGGTACCACCGTCGCCACTATCCGCTCCACCAGGCCGTTCGGCGCTGTGACGCCCGGCAGTACGTCGTGCAGCACGTCCGGCAGGGTCAGGTGCTCCAGGATCAGGCCGAGCATCGCGAGGTACAGCACGGTGACGGTCTCGTCGCCGCCGGGCAGTCCTGCCTCGCGGTGGAACTCCATGCCGTAGTCGAGGTCCGAGCGCACCGACTTGGTGAACGAGGCGAGCAGTTCGGGGCGCCGGGTGGCTTCGAGGCGCATCTCCAGGAGGGCGAGATACCCCGTGCGGTCGCGCGTCGCGCGGGCCATCAGGTCGTGCATGAAGGCCGTGACCAGGGAGCGGTCCCTGGGCCTGGTCATCAGCTCGCTCAGCACCTCGGGGTCCGGCGCCAGCCGGATGTGCAGCCGTTCGTCGATCTGGCGCAGCAGATCGTCGCGCCCGGTGAAGTAGTTGGAGGCGGTGCCCACCGGCACCCCGGCCTCGACGTCCACCGCACGGAACGTCAGCCCCCGCGCACCTTCCCGCGCGAGCACCTCGACCCCGGCGTCGACCAGCGAGGCCCTGCGCTCCGGATTCCTGGCCAATGCGGAATCCCCTCTCCCACTTGAGTCCGTACCGGAAAATCGCTTGCAACCACTACAAGTGAAGTACTACAACTGAAGTGGTTCATACGGCAGCCTACGGAAAGAGACCGGCTTGCGAAAGCTCACGTACTTCATCGCCTGCTCGCTCGACGGCTTCATCGGCGACCCGGCCGGTGACGCGACCGCCATGTACCGCTTCGTCGACGAGGAGTTCCTCGACTTCCTCAAGAGCGAGTACCCGGAGACCATGTCCACCCCCGGTCGCCGCGCCCTGGGCCTCGACGACCTGGAGAACAAGCGGTTCGACACGATCATCCAGGGCCGGGCCAGCTACGAGGTGGCGCTGAAGGACGGCATCACCAGCCCGTACGCCCACCTGCGCGAATACGTCGCCTCGCACACCCTGAAGCACTCACCGGACCCGCACGTGGAGATCATCGCCGACGACCTGGTCGGCAAGGTCCGCGAACTGAAGGCGGAGGACGGCGAGTTCGGCATCTATCTGTGCGGCGGATCGCAGCTCGCGGGTGAACTGCTCGACGAGATCGACGAACTCGTCATCAAGTCGTACCCGATCGTCTACGGCACGGGCATGCCGATGTTCGGGTCCGGCCTCGCGGTCACGGAGTTCACGCTCGACGATGTGCGCACGTTCAAGAATGGCGCGCTCGTGCGGACGTACAACAGGGAGCGCTGAGGCCCCTGCCGCTCTAGGCTTGGGGCATGGACAGCGAAAAGCACGCCTGTCCCGCCTGTGGACAGTCCGTCGAAACAGTCGTCAAGCGCCACAAGACGCTGGGCGCATGGGTTCCGAAGTGGGTGCCGGGACCGTGTCACAACCCCGATTGCGCGGCATCCGTCGAGACGGGCACCGAGCCCGCCGAGGAGCCCGCGAAGACCACACCGAACGAGACCGCCGCCAAGAAATCCTGAAGCCAGTGTCGAGAAGCCCGGCCCGGCTCCGACGTCCCCTGTGAGAGCCGCCCACCGAGGGCGGTCGGAACCGAAGGAGCGGACTGATGAAGTACCTGGTGATGGTGCAGGGATCACAGGTGGACTACGAGGCGATGCGCGGCAACGGCTCCGCGCAGTCCCCGGCCTGGAACGAGAAGGACCTCCAGGCGATGTACGCCTTCATGACCTCGATCAACGACGACCTCGCCGAATCCGGCGAAATGGTCGACGCCCAGGGCCTGGCCGAGCCCGCGAAGACCCGGCACGTCAGCCTGGACGCGGACGGCAAGCCCGTGATCACCGACGGCCCGTACGGCGAGACCAAGGAGCTGCTGGCCGGCTACTGGGTCCTGGACTGCGCGAGCCTGGAGCGGGTCACGGAGATCGCCGCGCGCGTCGCCCGCTGCCCCCAGCCCGCCGGGGCACCCGAGTACCCGGTGGTGATCCGGCAGATCATGGACGGCGCCGGAGACATCTGACCGTGAGCGAGACCGTCGAGGACCTGCTGCGCCGGTGCGCGCCGCAGGTCCTCGGCGCGCTGGTCAGGCGGTACGGCCATTTCGACGCCGCCGAGGACGCCGTACAGGAGGCGCTGCTCGCGGCGGCCGGGCAGTGGCCCTCGGCCGGCGTGCCCGACAACCCGCGCGGGTGGCTGATCAGGGTGGCCTCGCGGAAGCTGACCGACGCGCTGCGCAGCGAGGAGGCGCGGCGGGCGCGGGAGGAGCGGGCGGTGGCGCTCGCTTCGCGGGACATGTCCGGCGAGGACCGTGCGCCGCGTGAGGACGACACGCTCTCCCTCCTCTTCCTGTGCTGCCACCCGGATCTGACCCCGCCCGCGCAGATCGCCCTCACTCTGCGCGCGGTCGGCGGTCTGACCACGGCGGAGATCGCGCGCGCCCACCTGGTGCCCGAGGCGACCATGGCGCAGCGGATCAGCCGGGCCAAGCAGAAGGTGCGGGGCATGCGCTTCGGGCGGCCGGACAACTGGGAGGAACGGCTGCCGGCCGTGCTCCAGATCCTGTATCTGATCTTCAACGAGGGCTATACGGCGACGTCAGGCGGCTCCCTCCAGCGCCGCGACCTCGCCGGTGAGGCGATCCGGCTCACCCGCGAGGTCCACCGGCTGCTCCCCGACGTCGGCGAGGTCTCCGGCCTGCTCGCCCTGATGCTGCTCACCGACGCCCGCCGCGAGGCGCGCACCGGCCCGCACGGCGAACTCGTGCCGCTCGACGAACAGGACCGCGCCCGCTGGGACAAGGCGGCCGTCGAGGAGGGCGTCGCGCTGGTCACCCGGGCGCTGTCGACGGGACGCGCGGGCCCGTACCAGGTGCGCGCCGCCATCGCCGCCGTACACGACGAGGCGCCCTCGGCCGAGGCGACCGGCTGGCAGGAGATCCTCGGCCTGTACGACGTGCTGGTACGGCTGGTGCCCGGTCCCGTCGAGCGGCTCAACCGTGTGGTCGCGGTGGCCATGGTCGACGGACCGTATGCCGGTCTCGCGGAACTGGACGTGCTGGAAGGGGCGGCGGGACATCGGCAGGACGCCGTCCGCGGCCATCTGCTGGAGCGGGCCGGCAAACCCGAAGCCGCCCGCGCCGCCTACGAGTCCGCCGCCGCGCAGACCCTGAGCCTGCCCGAGCAACGCTATTTGCAGACGCGGGCGGCACGGCTCAGGTCATAGCCTCACTCCATGCCTCATATCCTCCACATCACCGAACGCACCCTCTGGGACGCCGCCCGCGCGCAGGGAACGTACGAGATGTCCACTCGCGGCCGCCCCCTCCGGGAAGAGGGCTTCATCCACTGCTCCACCCGGGCCCAACTCCCGCGCATCGCCGACTTCCTGTACGGCTCCTACGACGGCCCCGACGAACTGGTGGTCCTGGTCATCGACCCCGAACTGCTCGACGTACCCCTGAAGTACGAGGCACCGGACCCCGGAGGCGAGGAGTTCCCGCATGTGTACGGGCCCGTGCCGGTGGGTGCGGTGGTGGATGTGGAGGTGTGGGGGTGACGGCGGCGCGCGGCCGGGGGAGGACTTCGTGTGTGCGTACGCGACGATCCGCTAACCGGCTCTGGCGAAGTCGGCTGCGGTTCGGCAGCGCCCCGAAGGGGCGCGGGGAACTGCGCGACCAGCCACGACGGACCCGCAGACGACCGACGGCCCATCGCGGCACCACCAGCGGAGCGCTCAGCGCGGCAGTCCGCCCGTCTCCGGATCACGGCCGGTCAGGCAGTACGGACCGCCCGCCGGGTCCCGCATCACCGTCCAGTGGCGGCCCGCCGTGACGAAGTACGCGCCCAGGCGCTCATGCTCGGCGCGGGTGGCCGGGATGTCCGCGCAGGCCAGGTCCAGGTGGGCCGAGGTGGGGCGTTCCTCGCCGAGGCGTTGCAGGAGCACGCGGATCGGCAGGCCCGGGGGCGGCTTGACCACGTGGAACTCGGGGAGCGAGCCGGGCCGTGACTCCCAGTCGGCCAACAGGGCGCTCCAGAACGTGACTTCGGCGTCGTACGCGGACGGCGCGATGTCGAGGCACACCTGGTCGAGGCGGGCGCCGCGCGTCACGGGTGGCCGCACCGACTCCCCTTGCCAGGGCACGGCGCAGAACAGCTGCCCGGCGGGGGAGCGGAGCACGGCCCAGCCGTCGTGCGCGGCGTCGACAGCCGCACCGACCGCGAGTGCCGACTTCACAAAACCCGGTACGTCGTCGACAGCGAAGTCGAGATGCGCCCCGCCCTCGCCCGACCCGACCCCCTGGACCTTCACGCAGGCGTCCGCCCCGTCGGGCAGCAGCGTCGCGAACTCCCCGAGCTCGCCCCGCGGATCGCTCAACCGCGTGTCCGTGACGGCGGACCAGAATCCGGCGGCGTGGTCGAGGAGCCCGGCGGGGCGGTCGACGAAGGCGTATGTCCAGCGGAGGGTCATGGGGTGATCGTAGGCCGGGGGGGTTGCGCACGCACCGCCCCTTTGTCCGGCCGTCCGGCACGGGAATTTGCGGATGTTGAACGGGAACCAGACGGAGCTTTTGCCTTCAGTTCGCCAGCTATTGGGAAGCGCTTGCTTCCCTCGAACAATGGATCACATCACGTTCCTCGTGGCGGTCGTCATCGTCACGGCGTTGGCCTTCGACTTCACCAACGGGTTCCACGACACCGCCAACGCGATGGCCACGTCCATCGCGACGGGCGCGCTCTCGCCACGTACGGCGGTGCTGGTGAGCGGTGTGCTGAACATCGTCGGCGCCTTCCTCTCCACCGAGGTGGCCAAGACGATCTCAGGCGGCATCGTGGACGACACTCTCGTCACACCTGGCATGATCTTCGCCGGGCTGGTCGGCGCGATCCTCTGGAACCTGCTGACCTGGCTCGCCGGGCTGCCCTCCAGTTCCTCACACGCCCTGTTCGGCGGGCTGATCGGCGCGGTGTGGGTCGGCGCGGGTGAGAACGGCGTGCACTTCGACAAGGTGGTCGAAAAGGTGCTGATCCCGGCGGTGGCCTCGCCGGTCGTCGCCGGTGTCGCCGCGCTGATCGCGACGTACCTCGCCTACCGGCTCACGGCGCGGGCCCGCGAGAAGTCCGTGACCAAGGGCTTCCGGATCGGGCAGATCGCCTCCGCCTCACTCGTCTCCCTCGCGCACGGCACGAACGACGCGCAGAAGACCATGGGCGTCATCACGCTGACCCTCATCTCCGCCGGCGCCCTCGGCCACGACGCCGGCCCGCCGCTGTGGGTCATCGCCTCCGCCGGTCTCGCGATCGGCCTCGGCACCTACCTCGGCGGCTGGCGGATCATCCGCACCATGGGCAAGGGCCTGACCGAGATCCAGTCGCCGCAGGGCTTCGCCGCCGAGACGGCGTCGACCACCGTCATCCTCACCTCGGCCCACCTCGGCTTCGCCCTGTCCACCACCCAGGTCGCCTCCGGCAGCATCCTCGGCGCGGGCCTGGGCAGGCGGCTTGCGGAGGTGCGCTGGGGAGTCGCGGGCCGCATGGTCGTCGCCTGGCTGATCACCCTGCCCGCCGCCGCGTTCGTCGGCGGCCTCTCCGCGAGCCTGGTCACGCACGGCGGGACCTTCGGCACGGTGGTGGTCGCACTGGTCGCCGCCGCGGTCGCCGCCGGCATCTTCGTCGCTTCGCGCCGCAACCCGGTGCATGCGAGCAACGTAAACGATCACCACGAGGTCTCGATCCGCGGCGCCGAACCGGCGAACGTCGGCACGGCCGCCTGAATCGGAGGAGTTGGATTCGATGGATCTGGACTGGAGCGCCCTCGGTCAGGTCGCCGCGGTGAGCCTCGGCGTCACCGTCGCCGTCGTGGTCGTCTTCGCACTCGGCGTACTGGGGCTCGCCCGCGTCGAGGGGGAGAGGGAGACTGACGGAGATACCCATGCGCTCGGCCTCGCTCAGGCCGTGCTCTGTTTCCTCGCCTGCGCGGCGGTCGTCGCGTACGGCATCTATCTGATCGTGCCGCAGTTCCACTGAGGCACCGATTCACCGAAGCCGGGGAGGGCGACAGGATGACCACGCCACTGCTGTCAGGACTGACGGTCGACTACAGCGACCATGACGAACCCGTTCTGATCAAGCCGGACGGAACCCCGGTCGAGACCTGGCGGGAGAACTACCCGTACCCCGAGCGCATGGAGCGCAAGGAGTACGAGTGGCACAAGCGGCTCCAGCAGATCGAACTGCTGAAGCTCCAGGGCTGGATCAAGCAGACCGGCCGCCGGCTGGTCGTCGTCTTCGAGGGCCGGGACGCGGCCGGCAAGGGCGGCACGATCAAGCGCTTCACAGAGCACCTCAATCCGCGTGGCGCCCGGGTCGTGGCGCTGGAGAAGCCCACGGAGCGCGAGCGCGGGCAGTGGTACTTCCAGCGCTACGTCGAGCATCTGCCGACCGCCGGCGAGATAGTCCTGTTCGACCGCTCCTGGTACAACCGGGCCGGGGTGGAGCGCGTGATGGGCTTCTGCTCGGACGACGAGTACCGGCGGTTCATGCGCCAGGCTCCGCTGTTCGAGCGGATGCTCGTGGATGACGGCGTCGACCTGATCAAGTTCTGGTTCTCGGTCTCGCAGAGCGAACAGATCACCCGCTTCACCATCCGCCAGGTCGACCCCGTACGGCAGTGGAAACTCAGCCCGATGGACCTGGCCTCCCTGGACCGCTGGGACGACTACACCGCCGCCAAGGTCGCCATGTTCCGCGAGACGGACACCGAACAGGCGCCCTGGACCGTCGTGAAGTCCAACGACAAGAAGCGCGCCCGCGTCGAGGCCATGCGCAGCGTGCTGGCCCGCTTCGACTACTCCGACAAGGACGACGAGGTCGTCGGCCACCCGGACCCCCGGGTCGTGGGCGCGGCGGCGAACCTGCTGGAGGCGGGCGAGGACTACACCGACGACACCGCGCGGTGACGGCCTCGGCCGGCGGGGGAGCGATCCTTCTCCGGCCGTGGGGGACTTGTTGCCGTCCGGGTCGCCGGACGGCATGCGTCTGCTGTTCACGTATCGTGCCCGTTCACCGAAAGGGGCCCGGTCGGCGAACCGACCGGACCCCTTTTCGATCCCCGTTGACCTGCGATGGTGCACCGATCGCCGGTCGGGGGTGACTGACTGTGCGTCAGGCCTTCTTGGTCTCCCAGAAGATCTTGTCGATCTGGGCGATGTAGTCGAGGGCCTTCTGGCCGGTGGCCGGGTCGGTGGAGCCCTTGGCGGCCGAGAGGGCCTTGAGGGCGTCGTTGACCAGCTGGTGCAGCTCCGGGTACTTCTCGAAGTGCGGGGGCTTGAAGTAGTCGCTCCAGAGCACCGAGACGTGGTGCTTGGCGAGCTCGGCGCGCTGCTCCTTGATGACGGTGGCGCGGGCCTGGAAGTGCGCGTCGTCGTTGGCGGCCATCTTTTCCTGCACGGCCTTCACCGACTCCGCCTCGATGCGGGCCTGGGCCGGGTCGTACACACCGCAGGGCAGGTCGCAGTGCGCGCTGACCTTCACCTTGGGGGCAAACAGGCGGGAAAGCATGGAGCATTCCTTCCTCGTGATCGTCTTCTCAGGTGGGACATTACTCCCTGCAAGAGAGGTTTTCGCGAGTGCCCCCATGGGCTTAGGACAAAAGTCCGGGGTCAGACTGAGACTGGTGGAGGATCGGACCGGGGAGGTGCCGGGGATGCCGGAGCTGTCGCAGGAGACCGAGCGCGGGAGGTCGCCCCTGCCCTTTGGGGTGGCCGAGGTGACCGGGCCGTCGATGGTGCCCACGCTGTATCACGGGGATCGGCTCGTGGTGCAGTGGGGAGCCAGGATGAGGCCGGGTGACGTCGTCGTTCTGCGGCATCCGTTCCAGCAGGACCTGCTCGTCGTCAAACGGGCCGCGGAGCGGCGCGAGGGCGGCTGGTGGGTGCTCGGGGACAACGCGTACGCCGGCGGAGACAGTACCGACTACGGGGTCGTTCCGGAGGAGCTCGTGCTGGGCAGGGTCCGTTTTCGGTATCGGCCGCTCAAGCCCGGTCAGCGCTCGCCGTTCGCGCTGGTGCGCTGGGCGCTGTCGGCCGCGAGGCCCGTCCTCTCCGACCGGTCGGCCTCCAGGCGTTTGCGGGCGCGGTAGGCGGCCACGTTGGCGCGGGTGGCGCAGCGGTCCGAGCAGTAGCGCCGGGAGCGGTTGGTCGAGGTGTCGAGGTAGGCGTTGCGGCACGGTGCCGCCTCGCACAGGCCCAGGCGGTCCACGCCGTACTCGGTGAGGTGGAAGGCCAGGCCCATCGCGGCGATGGCCGCGTAGCCCGCGGTCGCGTTCGACGGGTGGTCGGCGAGGTGCATGTGCCACAGCGGGCGGCCGTCGTCGTCCCGGAAGTCGTGGCCGGAGATCTGCGGGCTCACCGGGAACTCCAGCAGCAGGGAGTTGAGCAGGTCCACCGCGAGGGTCTCGTCGCCCTTGTCCGCCGCCTCGAAGACCGAGCGCAGTCGCCCCCGGACCGAACGGAACCGCGTCACGTCCGCGTCGGCGGCCCGACGGCCCGCCGACTGGTTGCCGCCGAACAGGTCGCGGACGGCCTCGACCGAGGTCAGCGAGTCCTTGCCCCGGGCCGGCTCCTCGCTGTTGACGAGACGTACGGCGTAGTCCGAGTAATAGGCCAGTTCCACTTGTAGTCCTTACGAGGGCGTTCTATGGTCGTGGTGCGGTCGGGGTAACAGCCGGTCGTGCTTCCAGGGTATTACGTATGCGACTGAAGAGGGGGCTCCGATGACTACCAGCACCGGGACCGACTGGCAGGCCTGGCAGGAGAGCTGGGACCGGCAGCAGGAGTGGTACATGCCGGACCGTGAGGAGCGCTTCAGCATCATGCTCGACATGGTCGAGGCCCTCGTCGGACCCGCCCCGCGCGTCCTCGACCTCGCATGCGGCACGGGAACCATCACGGCCCGGCTCCTCGCCCGGCTCCCGGACGCCACCAGCACCGGCGTCGACCTCGACCCGGCCCTCCTCGCCATCGCCCAGGGCACCTTCGCGGGCGACGACCGGGTCTCCCTCGTCACCGCCGACCTCAAGGACCCCGACTGGCCGGCGAGGCTGCCGCATCAGTCGTACGACGCCGTCCTGACCGCCACTGCCCTGCACTGGCTGCACAGCGAACCCCTCGCGGCCCTCTACGGTCAGGTCGCGGGTCTCGTCCGCGACGGCGGTGTCTTCATGAACGCCGACCACATGATCGACGACACGACGCCCCGGATCAACGAGGCCGAGCGCGCCCTGCGCCATGCCCGCATGGATCAGGCCAAGCGGGACGGCGCCCTCGACTGGGCCGAGTGGTGGCAGCTCGCCGCCAACGACCCGGTCCTCGCCGAGCCCACCGCCCGCCGCTTCGAGATCTACGGCGAGCACGCCGACGGCGACATGCCGCCCACGGCATGGCACACGCGCGTGCTGCGCGAGAAGGGGTTCGGGGAGGCGCGGGCGGTGTGGTGCTCGCCGTCGGACACGCTGCTGCTGGCGTTGAAGTAGGCCTCGCAAGGACCGTATTGAAGCGGTGCGGGAAAATTCGTGTGGCTTCGTCTGGTTTTCCTGTCACTGATGGTCAGTCAAGAACCTTCATGCAAAGAAGGGCCTTGCATTGGTGAATCTCGCATGATCGGATGGGAGCTCCAAGCCATTCAACGGGCTTGGAGAGGGGAAAGGTTGAAATGAAGTTTCGACCTCTGTCCGCAGTCGCCACGCTGACCATCGTGGGGGCTGGGACATTGATGACGGGGGCCCCTGCGCAAGCGGCCGGCCACAAGACGTGTGCGGTTGACCAGGGTTCCGTCTATGACATCTGTTTCGACGCCGACGGTGACAAGTTCATTGTCAACGACCTCCGCAGCGACGGCATGCGAGCCGTCGTGAAGTGGAAGGCGATGGACGGTTCGGGCCGCGTCGGACAGTGCGCGGACACCGACGGCGCCTTCAACGCCGCGAAGGTGTGCAACTACGACTTCAAAGAAGGACCGCAAAACTACGTCATGTTCCAGGGCTTCGTGCAGGAGGGGCCCAGAGGTGAGCCGGGTTTCATTTCCATGGCTTACAACGGATACATCAGCCCGAGGTGACCGGCGATTCCGAATGAATAGGGGGAACCTTTGAAGCGAAGCAAATCCATTCTCGTCGGCGCCGCGTCGGTGCTGGCTTTCAGCGGAATCCCGGTATTCGTGGCCGGCGCGCACGCCGATCCAAGCTGTGTCGTCAGTGCCACAGGCTCGACGAGCGGCAAGTCCTACACGGTGAAGGTCACCAGCAACCCTTGTGGTCGCCAGGCCCGTGCGTACCTGGGCTGCATCAACCCGGGGACGTTCTACCGGACGAACAAGTACGGGGCGACCATCTCGGGGACCAGCACAAGCAAGGCGACCTGCCACTCCGATGACAAGATCGAGAAGCGCGGTCACCAGGTGTACGTGCCCGGCCAGGGGTGGACGACCTACCTGCACTGACCGGACGTCACCAGGACGCGAAAGCGCCGGTACGGCGAGGGGATCAACCCCGCCGTACCGGCGCTCTTCATGTACTGCCGGGTTCCGCCGTGCTTACAGCACCTTCGACAGGAACGCCTGCGTCCGCTCGTGCTGCGGGTTCGTCAGGACCTCGCGCGGGTTGCCGGACTCGACGACCACGCCGCCGTCCATGAAGACCAGGCTGTCGCCGACCTCGCGGGCGAAGCCCATCTCGTGGGTGACGACGACCATCGTCATGCCGGACTCGGCCAGGTCGCGCATGACGTCGAGGACGTCGCCGACCAGCTCCGGGTCGAGGGCCGAGGTCGGCTCGTCGAACAGCATCAGCTTCGGGTCCATCGCGAGGGCCCGGGCGATGGCCACGCGCTGCTGCTGGCCGCCGGAGAGCTGCGAGGGGTAGCCCTTGGCCTTGTCGGCCAGGCCGACACGCTCCAGCAGCTCGCCCGCGCGCTCCCGCGCCTCGGCCTTGCTGACGCCCTTGACCTGGATCGGGGCCTCCATGACGTTCTCCAGCGCCGTCATGTGCGGGAACAGGTTGAACCGCTGGAACACCATGCCGATGTCCCGCCGCTTCAGCGCGACCTCGCTGTCCTTCAGCTCGTACAGCTTGTCGCCCTTCTGGCGGTAGCCGACCAGCTCACCGTCGACGTACAGCCGCCCGGCGTTGATCTTCTCCAGGTGGTTGATACAGCGGAGGAAGGTCGACTTGCCGGAGCCGGAGGGGCCGATGAGGCAGAAGACCTCGCCGGACTGCACTTCCAGGTTGATGCCCTTGAGGACCTCGACCAGGCCGAAGGACTTGTGGACGCCCTCGGACTTCACCATGGCGGTCATGCTGTGCCCCTTTCACTGCCCAGCCCGAGCATGTTCGCCTTGATCTTCTGCCAGGGAGTGGCAGGCAGGCTGCGGGTCGAGCCGCGGGCGTAGCGTCGCTCCAGGTAGTACTGGAAGACGCTGAAGACGCTGGTCATGACCAGGTACCAGATGCACGCGACGAACAGCATCTCCATCACGGCGTACGACGTGGAGCCGATCGTCGAGGTGGCGCGCAGCAGTTCGTTGTACGTCACCGCGTACACCAGCGACGAGGTCTTCAGCATGTTGATGAACTCATTGCCGGTGGGCGGCACGATCACCCGCATCGCCTGCGGGATCACGACGCGGCGCAGCGTCTTCGCGTGGCTCATGCCGAGCGCGTGCGAGGCCTCGGTCTGGCCCTCGTCGACGGCCAGTAGACCGGCGCGGCAGATCTCCGCCATGTACGCCGCCTCGTTCAGGCCCAGGCCCAGCAGGGCGGCCATGAACGGCGTCATGACGTCCACCATCTCGTCCTTGTAGATCGGACCGAGATTCAGTACGGGGAAGATCAGCGCCAGATTGAACCAGAGGAGGAGCTGGACATAGACCGGCGTGCCGCGGAAGAACCAGATGTAGACCCAGGCCACCCAGCTCGTGACCGGGTTCTTGGAGAGCCGCATCACGGCCAGCACGATGCCCAGGACCACACCCATGATCATTGCGAGGACGCTGATCAGCAGAGTGCGGCCGGCGCCGGCGAGAACGGTGGAGTCGAAGACATAGTCCCCGACCGCGTTCCACTGGATCTTGTCGGCGGTGGCGAAGGCGTTGACCAGCAGGGCCACCAGGGCCAGCACCACGGCACCGCTGACCCAGCGGCCGTAGTGCCGTACCGGAATGGCCTTGATCGCCTCGGGGGGGAGCGCCCCGCCGTCCTTGGAGACCGAGGTGGCGGCCGACGGATCCCCGTCGGCCGGCACCTTGTCGAACTTGTCAGTCACAGTGACTGCCCTTCAGTGATGCTCGGGACGGTCACTTGCCGCCGTTGACTGCGGCCTTGTCGATGGCGCCGCTCTCGGCGCCCCACTTCTCGAGGATCGTCTTGTACGTGCCATCTTCGATGATCGCGTTGACTGCCTCTTCGAGAGCCGCGGTGAGGTCCTTGTTGTCCTTGTTCACGGCGATACCGAAGGGACCCGCGTCGACCTGCTCGCCGACCACCTCGAAGGCGTTGCCGCCATCGGCCTTGCGGGCCAGGTCGACGGCCACCGGGTAGTCATTGACGCCCGCGACCGCGCCGCCGGACTTCACGCGGGTCTGTGCCTCGGTGTCGTTCTCGAACGCCTCGATGGTGATCTTCTGGTCGCCGGCGTCCGTGCACTTCGCGGACTGGTCCTTGAGGGCCTGCTCGTACGTCGTGCCGCGCTGCACCGCGGCCGTCTGACCGCAGAGATCCTCGATCGAGTTGATCTTCTTCGGGTTGCCCTTCTGGACGTAGACGGCGGTGCCGGCCGTGAAGTAGTCGACGAAGTCGACGCCGGGGCCGAGCTTCTTGCCCTTGTCGTCCAGGCCCTCCTGGCGCGCCTTGGTGTCTGTGATCGAGGACATGGCGACGTCGTAACGGCCGGAGTTCAGGGAGGTGATCAGGCCGTCGAAGGAGCCCGAGGTGAACTTGAACTCCACACCGAGCTGCTTGCCCAGCGCGGCGGCGATGTCGGGGTCCACACCGACGATCTTGCCGCCCTCCTGGTACTCCATGGGCGCGTACTCGGCGTTCGTGCCGACCTGGATGACGCCCTTGTCCTGGATCTCCTTCGGGAGCTTGGAGAACAGCGGGGCACTGTTGGCCTTGCTGGTCTCCTCCGAGCTGCCGCCACCGCTGTCGGTCTGGTCGCCGCAGCCGGTGAGAATCAGTGCGCCTGCGACCGCGATCGAGCCGACCGCGGCCAGGCGGGTGCGCGTGGCGGTCGTACGACGGGTGGAGCGTGCGGTCATGGTGGGTTCCTCCGGCGGATGGGTGGAGTTGCCGATGGGGGCGGGCGGCTGCCGATGGGTTCGGCAGTCACCGTGCGTCTTTGGTCGACGAGGGCACACGGATCGACGGGAGCACTCGCCTTCGAGTGTCGCGACCTCGTGTGATTACGGCATCTTGCCATTCGGACTACGGCATTCAGGGCGCCCCTCATGTCAAAATCGGATAACGGGTGACACCCGAACCGCCTCAGGTCGGTACATCGTGGCCGGACCTTCTACGGGAATCCTTCCTTCCGGCCGGAAGATCTTCGGTGTCAAGCGGTCCTCCAGGACTTGTCCCGACATTGAGCTATGAGTCATGTCACCGGCATGTGACCTTCGCGTTATGGACTCGTCGTCAGCAGGGTCCGTCCGGTAAGAAGGTTCTTTACACCCCTCATCCGGGGCTCAGGGCGCGTGTGCGGCGCGCCCGTCGCGTATGTGCCCGTACGCATCACCGACAAGGGCCTTACGCGGTGCCCGCCCGCTCCTCAACCAGAAGCGGCCACCCTCAAACCATGAAGACCTAAGGGGTAAGACAAAGTGGCAGCGGAGATCGTCAATCCTCGCAGCGACAGCAATACGGAGCAGGACGGCGGGGCGGAGCCCCTCGATTCCTTCGATCCGGCGTTCGCGCTGCACCGCGGCGGCAAGATGGCTGTGCAGGCCACCGTGCCGGTCCGTGACAAGGACGACCTGTCCCTGGCGTACACGCCCGGCGTCGCCCGCGTGTGCACCGCCATCGCCGAGCAGCCGGAGCTGGTCCACGACTACACGTGGAAGTCGTCCGTGGTCGCGGTCGTGACCGACGGTACGGCTGTGCTCGGACTCGGTGACATCGGCCCGGAGGCCTCCCTTCCCGTGATGGAGGGGAAGGCGATCCTGTTCAAGCAGTTCGGCGGCGTGGACGCGGTCCCGATCGCGCTGGACTGCACGGGCGTCGACGAGATCATCGAGACCGTGGTGCGGCTCGCGCCGTCCTTCGGCGGTGTGAACCTGGAGGACATCTCGGCACCGCGGTGCTTCGAGATCGAGCGGAAGCTCCAGGAGCGACTGGACATCCCGGTCTTCCACGACGACCAGCACGGTACGGCGGTCGTGACGCTCGCGGCCCTGCGGAACGCCGCGCGGCTGACCGGGAAGGGCCTCGGTGAGCTGCGGGCCGTCATCTCCGGCGCGGGGGCGGCCGGTGTCGCCATCGCCAAGATGCTCGTCGAGGCGGGGATCGGGGATGTGGCGGTCGCGGACCGCAAGGGTGTGGTGTCGGCCGAGCGGGACGATCTGACGCCGGTCAAGCAGGAGCTGGCCGGATTCACCAACAAGGCGGGCATCACCGGATCGCTGGAGACGGCTCTGGAAGGCGCCGACGTCTTCATCGGGGTCTCGGGCGGTACGGTGCCGGAGGCCGCGGTCGCTTCCATGGCCGACGGGGCGTTCGTGTTCGCCATGGCCAACCCGAACCCCGAGGTGCACCCCGATGTGGCGCACAAGTACGCGGCGGTCGTCGCGACGGGGCGGTCGGACTTCCCGAACCAGATCAACAACGTGCTGGCGTTCCCGGGGATCTTCGCGGGGGCGCTCCAGGTGCGGGCCTCCCGGATCACGGAGGGGATGAAGCTGGCCGCCGCCGAGGCGCTGGCGGCGGTGGTGGGGGACGACCTCGCCGCCGACTACGTGATTCCGTCGCCGTTCGACGAGCGGGTTGCTCCCGCGGTGACCGCGGCGGTGGCTGCGGCTGCCCGGGCCGAAGGCGTTGCCCGGCGCTGATGTGCGCGTGAATGGCCCCGTCCGGTTGGGCGGGGTCATTTCTTTGCCTGGTCGTGCGGCCGTTCGGGTGGTTCGTGGAGTGCCTCCCGGCAGGTTCGTGCAAGAGGGCAAGTGTCACAGGGCTCCGTTGTTCCGTACGCCCCGTGTGGCCCCTATCGTCGAGCCCATGTTCGCCGCCTACGCTGCCCGAATCGACCGTGACCAGCCGCTCTCCGGCCTGGAGTTGGGGGAGCGTCCGGCTCCCGAGGCTCGTGCCGGATGGAGTGTCGTCAACGTCAGAGCCGCCTCCCTCAACCATCACGACCTGTGGTCCCTGCGGGGTGTGGGTCTCCCGGAGGACCGGTTGCCGATGATCCTCGGATGTGACGCCGCGGGCGTCGACGAGGACGGCAACGAGGTCGTGCTGCACTCCGTCATCGGGCAGACCGGGTACGGGGTCGGCCCCAAGGAGCCGCGCTCCATCCTCACCGAGCGGTACCAGGGCACCTTCGCCGAGCAGGTCGCCGTACCGACGTGGAACGTCCTGCCCAAGCCCAAGGAGCTCTCCTTCGAGGAGGCCGCCTGTCTGCCCACGGCCTGGCTGACCGCGTATCGGATGCTGTTCACCAATGCCGGCGTGCGGCCGGGGGATTCCGTGCTCGTGCAGGGCGCCGGTGGTGGTGTCGCCACGGCCGCGATCGTGCTGGGGAAGGCTGCGGGGCTGCGGGTGTTCGCCACCAGCCGGGACGAGGCCAAGCGGAAGCGGGCCGTGGAGCTGGGGGCCGTGGAGGCTGTGGAGTCGGGGGCGCGGCTGCCGCAGCGGGTCGATGCCGTGATCGAGACCGTGGGGGCCGCCACGTGGTCGCATTCGGTGAAGTCCCTGAAGCCGGGCGGCACGCTCGTCATCTCCGGCGCGACGAGTGGTGACCGTCCCTCGCATGCCGAGCTGACCAGGATCTTCTTCCTGGAGCTCAAGGTCGTGGGGTCGACGATGGGGACCAAGGACGAGCTGGAGGACCTGCTCTCCTTCTGTGCCGCGACCGGTGTGCGCCCCGTGATCGACGAGGTGCTTCCGCTGGACCGGGCGCGCGAGGGCTTCGAACGGCTTGAGTCCGGGGAGCAGTTCGGCAAGATCGTGCTCAGTCACTCCTGACGGTTTCGTTTGTTTCGTTCGTGCGGCGGGCTCCTTTTGGGGCCCGCCGTTCGGCGTTTCTCCACGACTCTTGCGTCAACCGCGGTTGACAGGCCGGGATTGTCAACGTAAGTTGACATCATGACCGAAGCAACGGATCTCGCCGAGCGTGCGGGTGACCGCGATCCTCGGGTCGGACTACGGGCCGTCGCCGCGCTGCGCCGGCTGCTGGAGCAGCTGGAGGCGGTGCAGGTGCGCAATGCGCGTAATCAGGGCTGGTCGTGGCAGGAGATCGCCGCGGAACTCGGTGTGAGCAGGCAGGCCGTGCACAAGAAGTACGGGAGGCATTGATGTTCGAGCGGTTCACCAAGGACGCCCGCGAGGTGGTGCAGGAGGCGGTCGGACAGGCCGAGCGGGCGGGGGCGTCGTCCGTCGAGGCCGAGCACATGCTCCTCGCGCTTCTCGATCGCGAGGGCAGTCGCGCCTCCTTTGCGCTGGCCTCGCTCCTCGGCAACGGCGAGCACGGCAAGGAGTCGGTGCGCAGCGCCCTGGTCGAGGCGCGGCGACGGGCCGGGCTGTCCCAGGCCGACGCCGAGGCGCTCGCGGGGCTGGGGATCGACCTCTCGGAGATCGTCGCCCGGGTCGAGGAGGTGCACGGTGTCGGGGCGATGTCCGGCGACCGGAAGGGCAGGGCGCGATCCGGGCATCGCCCCTTCGCCCGCGGCGCCAAGGACACGCTCACGGAGTCCCTGCGGGTTGCCGCCGGGCGCCGTGAACGGCATATCGGGGACGAGCACATCCTGCTCGCCCTGGCCGCCCGGTCCGGCGTGCCCGGCGAGGTCCTCGCCGATCACGGGGTGACGTACGAGGCCCTGACGCGCGTGCTGTACGGCGGCGGTGAGGCCAAGGCCGGCTGAGGGGCGTCGGTGGCAGTGCGGCCGACAGGTCGCCGCACTGCCCCGCGCGAGGGTGCGGTCACCCCTTCGGTGTCCGCAGCAGTGCCCCGATGTGTGCCGCCGCCGTCGACAAGTGGCGGCGGGCGTCGCGGAGTTGGTCGCCGGTGACGCCGTGGTCGCGGGCCGCGTCGCGGATGTCGTCACGGAAGCGGTCCAGCAGACGGTCCAGGTCCCGGATCGGGTCGCCGGTGGAGGACTCGTGGGCCCATGACGGTTCGAAGTCGGCCGGGAAGTCCTCCGGAGTGGTTGAGTACTCCGGTTCCGCGGGCGCGGACTTGGCGGTGCCGGCCCGGCCGAAACCGAAGTCCTTGCCGAACTCCTTGCCGTAGTCCTTCCCGAACTCGCCGAACTCCTTGGCCAGTTCCGTCAGGCCCTCGCGCACGCCCGTCGGCCAGTCGCCTCGTGTGAAGTGATCCTGCACCTGCTCCTGGACCCTTCTGGCGATGCGCTGCACCTCTTCCTGCGCCTGCGCCCGGGCCCGGTCCTGAGCCTCCTTGGCCTGGCGACGGGCCCGCTGGGCCTCCTCGCGGGCCCGGCGGCTCTCGTCCTTGGCGCGCCTGGCCTGCTCCTTCCACTCCTGCTTGACGCGACGCATCTCCTCCTTGGCGGTGCGCCACGCCTCCTTGTCGGCGTAGTCCGCGAAGTCGCCGAGCGGGCCGTCCTGTTCGGAACCGGCCTGGCCGCCGTTGCCCTGGCGTGCCTCGCTCGCCGCCGCCCGCATCTCACGCCGCAGGTCACCCGCCGCGCCGCGCACATCGGCCTGGATCTCGGCGGCGAGTTCCGCCACGGACTCCCGGATCTCCAGCTCCAGGTCGGCCAGTTCACCGCTGCGGTCGGCCAGTTCGGCGCGGCCCGCGTCCGTGATGGCGTACACCTTGCGGCCGCCCTCGGTGGTGTGGGTGACCAGGCCCTCGGCCTCCAGCTTGGCCAGGCGCGGGTAGACGGTGCCCGCCGAGGGGGCGTACAGGCCCTGGAAGCGGTCTTCGAGGAGCCGGATCACCTCGTAGCCGTGGCGTGGTGATTCGTCCAGCAGCTTCAGCAGGTAGAGGCGGAGGCGGCCGTGGGCGAAGACGGGAGGCATGTCAGAGCACCTTCTTGTCGGTCGTGCCGTCGGCCCGGGCGCTGGTGGCGCCCTCGCCCGGACCGGAAACGGAATTGTCCCCCGAGTTGCTCTGTGGTCCGTCCACCGAGTCAGCCTGTGGTTCGTCTGCGGAGTCGTCCTGTGGTCCGTCTACGGCGTCGTCCTGTGGTCCGTCCGCGGAGTCGTCCTGCGGACGGTTCGCCGGGGCGGCGTCCTTCGGGACGTGGACGTCCGCCGGTTCCGCCGGTGAGCCCGCGGTGGCCTCCCAGGGCTCCTCCTCGTCCTCCTTGGGCGGGCGGCGCAGCAGGGCGATCGAGCCGGAGACGGTGGTCGCCCGCAGTTTGCCGTTGCCCGGGCCGAGCCGGCCGGTGATCTTGTGGGCGCCCCACTGGCCGTGGACCCGCAGCCCTTCGAAGGCGTTGGAGATCGTCCCGCTCGCGGTGTTCGCCTCGACCTGCGCGTCCGCCGGCTGCGGCAGCCGGATGGCGATCTCGCCGGAGACGCTGGTCAGCCGTACGTCGGTGGGACCGTCGGGGTCGAGGTCGACGATCATGGAACCGCTGACCGAGTCGGCCCGCACCGAGGAGCCCGAGCCCTCGACCACGGTGAGATCGCCGGAGACCGAGTTGAACCGCAGGTTGCCGGTGACGGACTGGGCCTCCAGATTCCCGGACACCGTGTCCGCGCGGACCGGGCCGGAGAGCCGGACGAGAGTCGTGTCGCCTATGACGCCCTTCACCACCGAGGGGCCGTCGATCCCGGAGACGACCGCGCCCGCGCCGACCACCCCCACCTCCACGCGCGTGGAGGCCGGAACGGCCAGGGAGACCACGGCACTGCGGCGCCAGCCCCTGCGGTCCAGCCACTTGAGGAAGCCCTTCCAGGGCAGGTCGTCGTACGCCACTGTCAGCGTGCCACCCTCCTGGGTGACCACCAGGGGCGGTCCCTCGATCTCGGAGACCTCCAGGCGGGCGGAACCTTCGTCCGTCCCCACGACGTTCACCGTTCCGTTGACGATGCGCACATGGAGCTCGCTCACCGGCTCGTCGAAGGTGAGCTTCCTGGGCTCTGCGACGGACCACTCGGACATGGTGCAGACCTCCATGTGACAACGCGCCATATCGCGTCTCGTGTAATTCACGATATATCGCGCCCACGGAAAGTCAAGACACTCGTTCTGGGGATGTTCTCGCCCTCAAATATGACCAAACGGTGTAAATCGACCTAGCGTGTGTTCATGTCGCCGGAAACCTCCCGTGCCGCCCCCGCCCCGGGCGCCCTGCTCCTCTGCCGGGCCGGGGTCGAGTCCGTCGCCCCCGCCGCACAGCTGCTGCGCGAGCCCATGCTGCTCTCGCCGGCCGGCGCGGAGTGGAGCGTTCTGGTCCCCGAGGGCACGCCGTGGCGGCCGGGCGCCGGCCCCCTCGAACCAGTCGACCGGGTCCTCACCGGCTGGGCCACCGCGCTGGCCGTCGGCGCCCCCTGGCCGGTCCTCGCCCTGTGGTGGGACGCCGACCGCAGCGGCTACACGCTCGCGTCCGGCTTCCGCCGGCCCGTCGGCTATGACTGGCTGGCCAATGGCACCCCGGCCGGTGAGGACGAGGCGATGCGCACCTTCGCCGCCCGTCTGGGGCTCGACCCGGTGCTGGACGTACAGGACCTCGAGGTGCTGACGAAACCGGACTCCGAGGCCGACGCACGTGCACGCGTGCGTGGCCTGCTCGCCGTCCTCACGCGCGCGGGAGTGGCCCTTCCCGCCGGCCTCGTCCCCGGCGAACCCGCCGGCCGTCTGCGCGAGGCGGCCCGCGCCCACCCGGAGACCCGGCACGTCGAGTGGCCCGGCCGGCGTGAGGCGGTCCGTGCGGGACTCGTCGCGGTCGACCGCGGCCGTCTGGGGCCCTGGCTGCCCTGGTCCGGCGACCCCAGGGCCCGCGCCCTCGCCCTCGCTCACGTGGCGGTGGGCCTCCCGCTGGCGGCCTGGGGCGTACGGCAGCGCAGCGGCGGCTGGATCACGGCGGGGGCGCTGCTGATCGCGCACGGCGCGCTCGGGCTGACGTACGAACTGATCCGCCCGCGGGACTGACGGCCACGGGCGGAGCGCCCCCGGAATCGCCTACTCGTCGTCGTCCTCGTCGTCCAGCCGCGCCAGCCACGTCGCCAGTCGCTCCACCGGCACCTCGAAGTCCGGGTTCAGATCGACGAACGTCCGCAGCTGCTCGGCGAGCCACTCGAAGGTGACCTCCTCCTGGCCGCGCCGCTTCTCCAGTTCTTCGATGCCTCGGTCGGTGAAGTACAACTCTTGCTCCTGATGCGCACGGGACCAGCCCTACGGCCTACTCACTCAGGGTAGGCCGTACGCGCGCGTGTCCGGTTTCGCACGCTGTGCGGGGTCGCGTGCAACCGGCCGGGCCATTAGCATCGTCGCAGTTCAAGTGGGGCCCGGTTGGGGGCAGTTGGACCGGGCGCAAGCTCGACGGGGGAGCGGCATGAGTCACATCCAGGAGATCGAACTGCCGGGCGGGACGATCGTCACCGCCCGGATCGGCAGCGACGACGAGTACGGCGACCAGGAGGACGTCGGCTTCACCGAGGCCGCCCTGGCCAGGGTCGACCAGCTCCGGGAACTGATCACCGCGGTCGGCGGCACGGTCCTCGACGCCGCCCGCGCGGCGAAGCCCAGCGAGGCGGCCATCACTTTCGGTGTGGAGCTGACGGCCAAGGAGGGCCTGGCCGTCGCCGTGCTCGCACGGGGCGAGGCCAAGGCGTCCTTGCAGGTCACGCTCACCTGGCAGCTGGACCGGCAGCCCGGCACCGCCGCCGCCGTGCCCCCGTCCGGCGATGAGTGAGCGCAGGGAGCGCCTCGAGGAGCTGGCGAGAGCCGCCACGGTCCATCTGCTGCCCGCCGGGGGAGCCGACGGGCCGCTGTGGGGCAGCGGGTTCTTCGTCGCGCCCGGCTGGGTGCTGACGGCCGCGCATGTGCTGCGCCAGCACCTCAGGGCCGACCCCGGCAGGGCGTTCCGGGTGCGCGGCGTGGGCATCGACGCCGAGGCGCGACTGGGGCAGTGGCTGCTCGTCAACCCCGCGCTGAAGGACGTACCGGCGGAGCAGGACCTGGCCCTGGTGCGGCTGACCGGGGACCCCGACGACCACCAGCACGAGTGCGTGTGGCTCGCCGACCGCGCCGTACGGCATTCCGGAGCCGTCAAGATCTACGGCTACTACCCGGAGCCGCCGCTCCTCCACGCGCGCGTGGTCGAGGCCGAGATCAACGGCAAAGAGGACGAGTACGGGCTGATCATCAAGCCGGACGTCGAATTCCCGAGCGGTGTCTCGGGCGGTCCGCTGCTCGACCCGGACACCGGAGCCGTCGTCGGACTGGTCAAGTCGCGCCGGAAGCAGACGGACGGCGGCAAGGCGGTGGCGATCTGCGCGCTGCGCCGGTTCGGGGAGACGTACCGCACGGTGATGGCGGCTCACGACCGGTGGCACGGCACCGAGCCGGAGTCCGAGAGCGGGGACAACTGGATCGAGCTCCAGGACCGCCCGCCCGCCGACGACGCCGAGCGCTGGTCACCCGCCGACCGGCGCGAGGCGCTGGACCTGCTCGCCGCGCTGCCCGCCCCGCCCGACGCGTTCACCGTGGAGGTCCTGGCGAACCACGCCCTCAGCGGCAGCAAATGGCCGGGCGAGACCCCCGAGCTGCTGACCTGGCGCGACGGCCACGGGCTGCTCTACGAAGGGCCGTATCCGCGCGACTCGCTCACCTTCCTGCGCTACCTCAAGCACATCGAGGCCTACATAAGCTCCCGGGGCGGCAATTGCGCCGTGCTCGGTGAATGGACGCGGAAGCGACTGCGCAAGGACCGGCGCCGCGCCTGGCACGCCCTCGTCGAGGACGTCCGCCTCCCAGAGGCCCTGCGACCCGCCCCCGCCGACGGTCCTGAACGTGTCGTGATCCGCTACCCGGGCCCCGGCGAGGGCACCACGGTGGCCGTCCTCCTCGACCCGGTCATCGGCCCTGCGCCCGCCCGGTTCTTCTGGCAGATCTGGTGCGACGACGGCGCCGGCGCGCCCGAACTGTACGAGGAGGACAGGTCGGTCCACGGGCATCTGCCCGGCGGGCTCGTCCAGGCGCTGCGGGAACCGCTGAGCCGGCTGCTGCGCGCGAAGGACCGGGCGGACCGGCCCGTACCGCTCGAAGTCGCCCTGCCCGCCGAGTACTTCGACACCGAGGTGCACCGCTGGCGGTTCGACGACATCGCCGCGCTGAACGACACCGGACACCTCGGCGTACGCCGCCGGGTCGTCCTGCGCTCCCTCGCGCGCCGCGGAGAACCGGACAACCTCTGGTCGGAGCGCTGGCAGACGACGGCCGCCCAGCGGCGCTTCTTCGGCTGGCGCACCCCGGAGCGGGGCGTCGTGCCGACCGCGGTGCGCTACCGCAAGGCCGCCTGCGACCGCATCCCCGTCATGTGCCGCCCGGCAGGTCGGGGCTCCGGGCGTACGGCGATGAAACTCGCCCTGGAGACCGGCCACGGCGTCGCCCTCTGGCTCATCGACGGACACACCGGCCCGGCCTGCACCGAGGCCTGCGAAACCCTCCACGCCAAGGCCGAGGAACTGCTCGGCGGTCTCGGCTGCCTCGCCGAACTCCCGGACCGGCTCCGGCACTTGCGGCAGGACATCAGCGAGCAGCGCGCCGAGGGCCGCTGGGCGGAGCCGCTGGCCATCCTGTACGACGACCCGCGGCGCCCGTTGCCCGGCGAGGAGACCGAACCTCTGGACGCGCCGTTGTGAACATCCGGAGGAACATCCACGACAGTCGGCCGAAAAATACGGTGTGGAATGCCCTGCCTGGGTACATTTCCAGGGGCCCGTTGCGGGCGCTCACCGCCCCCGTCGGCCAGGACGTGGATGACCACCGACCGTCGACGAGGAGCGCAGCATGAGCGAGTGGTTCATCTACCGGGGCACCGGGGGTCCGGATCCGGACAGGATCGGGCAGCTGCCGGCCCCGCCGCCCTGGCGGGCCTTCGACGCCCGGGCCGTACGGTACGACGTCCCGGACCTCGACGCCTCGACCCACCGCAGGCTCGGCGCGCGCACCGTCCCGCTGCCCATCCAGGACCCCGACACCCTCGAACTCATCAACGCGGCCCTGTACTTGAGGCGCCCCCTCCTCGTCACCGGCGAGCCGGGCGTCGGCAAATCGACGCTCGCCCACTCCGTCGCCCACGAACTCGCGCTGGGCCGGGTCCTGGACTGGCCGATCGTCAGCCGCAGCGAACTCAAGGACGGCCTCTACACGTACGACGCCATCGCCCGGCTCCAGGACGCACAGCTGGAACGTACGAACGAGGAGGGCGAGCCACTCTCCGAGGACATCGGCCGCTACCTCAAACTCGGCCCGCTCGGCACCGCGCTGCTCGCCGCCGACCGGCCCCGGGTGCTGCTCATCGACGAGCTGGACAAGAGCGACATCGACCTGCCGAACGACCTGCTGAACGTCCTTGAGGAAGGGCAGTTCCCCATCCCCGAGCTGGAGCGGATCGCCGACCGTACGCCAACGGTCCGGGTGCTCACCGACGACGGCCGGCGGGTGGAGGTGACGGGCGGCCGGATCCGCTGTCTGGCCTTCCCGTTCGTCGTCATGACCAGCAACCGCGAGCGGGAGTTCCCGGCCCCGCTGCTGCGCCGCTGCATCCCGCTGGACCTGAAGGCGCCGCGCGACGAGCGGCTCGCCGCGCTCGTCCAGGCGCACTTCGGCGCGGACGCGTACGAGGCCAACCGCGACATCGTCGGTCAGTTCACCGACGCCGAGGCGGACGGCGCCCTGCGCCCGACCGACCAGCTCCTCAACGCGATCTTCCTCGCCCAGCACGCCGCCCGCGACGCGGCCCGCCGGGAGGAGATCTCCGAGCTGCTCATGCAGCCCCTGGACCGCGGGCCCCGGTAGCCGATGTCCGCGCCCGGCACCCCCACAGGCGACGCGAGCGGCGCGCTCGCGGCGCTGGTCGCGCGGCTGCGCGACGCCGGGATCCCGCCGGGCGTCGAGGAGCTCGCGGACGCGCTGTGGCTGGCCCGCTGGCTGCCCGGGACACCCGACCGACCGGCCTCACCCGACTCCACCGCCGGCGGCCCCACGTCCGGCCCGGCCGACGCCCCCGGCTCCCGGCCGGCCCGGCCGCACTCCGTCCCCGCCGCGGAAGACGCACCGGCCGAACAACCCGACGGCGCCCGCCTGTTCGCGCCCGGCGAGGGCAGTGACACCCCCGGCGGCCGCATGGCGCCCGTCCACGTCCCCGCCGCACCCGTCCTGCCCGAACCGCTCTCCCTGCAACGAGGGTTACGCCCCCTCCAGCGGTACCGTGCGCCCGTACGGCCCGTCCCCCGCGTCCTCGACGAACAGGCCACCGCCGAACGGGCCGCCGAGTCCGGACTCGTCCTGCCCGTCATGCGCACCGAACGGCGCCGCGAGGCACGCCTGCTGCTCCTGATGGACGTCTCCACCTCCACTGTCGTGTGGCAGCAGGCGCTCGACGAACTGCGCCAGGTCTGCGAACGCGCCGGAGCCTTCCGCGAGGTACAGGTGCAGTACCTGCACGAGGCGCCCGGCGGCCTGCCCGGCTACGCCTCCGCTGCCGAGCACCCCGGCCCGCTGCATGCGCCGGAACAGCTCAGCGACCCCACCGGACGCCGGCTGACCCTCGTCCTCAGTGACTGCGCCGGGCCGATGTGGCGCAGCGGTCGTATGCACCGGCTGCTGCACGGCTGGGCGGCCACGGCGCCGGTCGCCGTGGTGCAGCCGCTGCCGCAGCGCATGTGGCTGCGCACCCATCTGCCCGCCCGGCGTGGACTGTTGCACCGGCGCGAAGGGCCCGCCGGCGCGCTGGAGTTCCTCCCGGAGCGCGGGCGTGCCCAGCAGGGTGCGCTGCCCGTGCCCGTCCTCGCGCTGCGCCGGCCGTCCGTGGAGGGCTGGGCCCGGCTGGTCTCCGGCGCCACCGGACAGGCCCTCGCCGCCGCCGCCGGCTGGGTACGCGCCGACCAGCCCGCGTCCGGCGCGCCGGTGCGGGCCACGGAGGACATCAGCGGTGCGGAACGCGTCGGCGTCTTCTGGCGCACCGCGTCCCCGGAGGCCCGCCGGCTCGCCGTGTACCTGTCCGCCGTACCGCTGTATCTGCCGGTCATGCAGCTCGTCCAGCACGCGATGCTCGCCGGGAGCGGTCCCGACGTGCTGTCCGAGGTGTTGCTGAGCGGACTGCTCAAGCGCCGTCAGGACGCGGACGAGCCGCGGGCCGTACGGTACGACTTCCTGTCCGGGGTGGCGACCGAGCTGCGGACGCGGCTGGCCGTCGAGGACGTCGAACTGCTGCTGAAGCACTGTTCCGCGTACGTGGAGCGGAAGTTCGGACGCAGCGCGCGGAACTTTCCCGCGCTGGCCCGGGCGTTTCTGCGGGGAGCGGTCGACCCCACTGCCGCCGCGTCGCCCGCGGTCGGGCTGGGCGAGGAGCAGGAGCCGGCCGGGCTGCGCGCCTTCGCAGAGGTGTCGGCGGACGTGCTGCGCGACCTCGGTACGCGGATCCCGGTGGTGACGACGACACCGCCCGAGCTGACCGCGGGCGACCTGCTCGGCAACGGACGCGAGGCGATCGAGCGGTACGGGCGAGAGGGGCTCACCCGGGAACTCGACGCCGCCGTGGGGTACTTGAGGCTGGCTGCCGGGATCGCGGGGAGCGGTGAGGAGCGGGCGGCGGCGGGGGAGGAGCTGGCGAACGCGCTGCTGGCGAGGTGGCGGGTGCGGGGCGTGGGGGAGGACCTGCGGGACGCCTGGGAGGCGATCGCGGAGTCGGAGAGCGGAAGTGCGCGGGGGCGGTTGCTACGCGGGTTGATCTGTGGGGAGATCGCGGGTCAGGTGAGCGCGCGGGGCATCGAGTTCGAGGGAGTGCCGGGGAGTCTTCGGGAGTGGGCGCGCGGTGCGGCGCACCCGCGCCACCCCGTCGAGGACTACGCGCTGGCTGTGGCACTGGACGTGGCCGACCGGGAACTGGAGGCGGTGCGGGCGGAGGAGCTCGACGAGCGGCCCGGCACGGGGCTGCCGGCCGTCGGGCAGATGCTGATGCGCGTACGCCGCTCGATCGCCGAGTCCGGCGTACGCGCCGCCGGTCCGGACGGCCCGTTCCGCGCCGCCGTCGATCCCGAGAAGTGGTACGTCGCCCACATGGAGCGGGCCGCCGAGGCAGGGAGCCGACTCGTCCGGCCGTCCGGACCCGCGCTGCCCCTCGTCGCCCTGGGCCACCTGTGGCTCGATCTGGCGCGGCAGCACGCGGGCAGCGGCTTCGTGAGACCGGCCGTACGCCGTGCTGAGCTTGCCGCCCTCGCCGCCGCGCGCGCCGCCGAGGCGTTCCGCGCGGCGGTGTCCGACGAGGACACCCTCCCCGCCGAGGAGCGTTGCAAGGCCTGGCTGGCTCTGGCGGACGCGGTCGAGTACCAGGGGCGCGACGCGGACGGACACCCCACGACGCGTGAGGCATTGGAGCAGGCCCTCGCCGCCGCCGGTGACAACGCGCTGCTGCGCCTGGAGTGCATGCTGCGCAGCGCACGACTCCATCTGCGCGCGTACGGCGAGACACGCGTCCCCGCCGAGCGGGACCGTGCCATCGACGCATGGGCCGGCGCAGAGCTGCTGCTGGGAGAGGACCATCCGCTCCGCGCGTCGGTCCTGACCAACTTCGGCCTGACCCTGCTGAAGCGCGCCGAGACCGAGGGCTCCGTCGCGGACACCCACCACGCCATCCGGGTCCTGCGCACCGCGGTGGAGGAGAGCCGGGACGAGGCCTACCTGCCGGTGCAGCGCATGACGCTCGGACGGGCCCACGTCCAGCGCTTCGCATTCGAGGGCGTGCTGGCCGACCTCCACGAGGCGGACTGGATACTGGGCGAGGCCATCCGGGACTCCGAGGACCCCGAGGTACTGGCGTCCTGCTGGAACACGAGGGGAGAAGTGTTCCGGCATCTCGGCCACCGCACGGGCACACCGGCGCACCTGCACCGCGCGGTCGAGTGCTTCACACACGTCATCGGCCTCGCACGCGACCTGGGAGACGACGCCATGGCGGCCGAGGCGCTCATCGGCCGGGCCCGGACCCGGGAGGACCTCGGCAGGGTCACCGCCGCCCGCGCCGACTACGAAGAGGCCCGGCGCCTCGACCCCCGTGCGGCCACCCGCCTGGACCCCGAGACGGCCCCCGAGTGACGGCCCGCCCGGACGACACCCACATACCCCTCCCCCCAATCCCTCACCCGGACCGCACCGACCACCCGGTATTCGCCGCGATCCTCGCCGATCTCCGCACCCGGGAAGGGGAGCAGCACCCAGTCGTCGCCCACTACGAAGACGCCCCATGACGCCCCACCCACAGTGGCCGCACGCCACCCTGGACGTCACCACCCACGAACCCACCCCCTTCCGCCAGTTCGTGCTCAAGGTGCACAGCCGCTGCAACCTCAACTGCTCCTACTGCTACATCTACAGCGGCCAGGACGCCGGCTGGCGCGATCGCCCGGCCCGTACCGGCGAAGCCACGATGCGCCAGACCGCGATCCGTATCGCCGAACACGTACGCGCACACCACCTGGACCGCATCCGCATCGAACTCCACGGCGGCGAACCCCTCCTCACCGGCCCGGCCCCCGTCCTCGCCTATGCGCGCGCCGTGCGCGATGCCGTCCCCTGCCAGGTCACCGCCACCGTCCAGACCAACGGCACCCGTCTCACCGCCGCCGCCCTGGACCGCCTCTCCGACGCCGGCATCAGGGTCGGCCTGAGCCTCGACGGCGGACGGGCCGGCCACAACGCACGCCGGGTCGACCACGCCGGCCGCCCCGCCTGGCCCGCCGCCCGGGCGGCCGCGCGACGGCTCGCGGCGCGCCCGGAGTCGTACGCGGGCGTCCTCTGCACGATCGACCTGCAAGCGGACCCGCTCGACGTCTACCGTTCGCTGCTCGACCTGCATCCGCCCGGCGTCGACTTCCTTCTCCCGCATGCCAATTGGCGGCATCCACCGCCCGGCCTCGCCCACCGGCGGCCCGGTCGGCACCGGCCGAGCCCCGCCCCGTACGGGGACTGGCTGGCCACCGTCTTCGACGCCTGGTGGGACGAGGGACGGCTGCGCACGCGGGTACGGCTGTTCCAGGAGATCGCGGCGCTGCTGCTCGGCGCACCGAGCGCGGCCGAGGCGGTGGGGCTGTCGCCGATGGCTGCCGTCGTGGTGGAGACGGACGGTTCGATCGAGCAGGTCGACTCGCTGAGGTCGGCGTACGCGGGCGCCGCGGAGACGGGGCTCGACGTGTTCCGGCACCCGTTCGACCGGGCGCTGCGCCATCCGGGCGTGGTGGCGCGGCAGGTGGGCGAGCGGGCGCTGGCTGCGGCGTGTCTGAGCTGCCCGGTGGGGAAGGTGTGCGGGGGCGGCAACTATGTGCACCGGTACGCGGCCGGCAGCGGCTTCCGCCACCCCAGCGTGTACTGCGCGGACCTGGAACAGCTCATACGGCATATCGCCGACCGGCTGGCACGGACGGCTCACGGGTAACGGCGAAACACGGCCGGATGGCTCAACCACGCTGCTGTGGAACCGTTTTGACGCACAATTGAATAACCTGTGCACAGTCGTGGCCAGGTTCAGTTGAGGGGACTGCAAGATGACGGCGGAACTCGAACACGTCACTGTCGTCTTCGCGGGACAGAGTGAATCCTGGGCCAAGTGGATCGACCACCAGGTCAGGGCCGCCGGCCGGCCCACCACCCTGGTGCGCTGGAACCCGCTGCGCCGCCCGCCAGCCGACGAGTCGCTGATCGACCTGCTGAGCCCGCCGGGACGGCTTCTGCTGGTGATCGACGACTGGTACGAGCGGATGGGTCAGGTCCGGTTCGACGCCTGGGCGCATGTCCTGCGCCGCGTGCTGCCGCCCTACCGGGAGCGCATCGCCGCCGTCAGCATCACCGCCCGGCCACTGCCCGAGGCCGTCATCGCGCTGGCCCCCGTCGAACTGCGGGGCCTCAGGCCCGAGGTGGCCCGCAGCCGTGTGCTGGAGGTTGCGGGAATCCCGGCGCCCGGCACCCTGATCGACCTCCGGCGCGGCCCCCGCTTCCCGGACGACCCGCCGGAGGTATGGCTGGCCCCCCGGCGCAACCGCCGGTTCATCGGACGCACCGAACTTCTGGGGAAGGTCTACAGCGCCTTCTCCACGGCCGGCCGCGACGGCGCCGCCGTGGCGCTGCTGGGCCCGGGCGGCTTCGGCAAGTCGCAGCTGGCGCTGGAGTACGTCCACCGGTTCGCCGGCGAGTACGACATCGTCTGGTGGATCAACGCCGCCCAACGCGTCACCGCACGCCAGCAGTTCGCCGACCTCGCCCCCGAACTGGACCTGCGGGACGCCGGGGACCTGTCGGCGACCATCAAGGCCGTACGGCAGGAACTCGGCCGGACCCAGCGACCCTGGCTGCTCGTCCTGGACGGGGCCCGCGATCCGGATCAGGTCCGTGACCTGGTCCCCGACGGGCGCGGTCATGTCCTGGTGACCACTCACCGAAGCGAGTGGGGAGCCCACGCCGACACCATCGCCGTACCGGCCTTCGAACGGCGGGAGAGCGTCGCGTTCGTCCGGCGCCGTGCTTCCCGGCTCACCGAGGACCAGGCCGGTCGCCTCGCCGAGGCCGTCGAGGACATGCCCCTGCTGCTCGACCAGATGGCCGCCTGGCTGGATCTGAACCCCACCGCGTCGGTCGACGAGTACATACGCGACATCCAGGTCGGCAAGCCGGACCGGTTCGGCGTGATGGCCTCCGGCGAGTACCCGGAGAGCTTCGAGGTCGCCTGGGCCAAGCTCATCAACACCCTGCGCGAGGGCGCCGAACCGGCCTGGCAGCTGCTCAACCTGCTGGTCTGCTTCTCGCACGACATGGTGCCGGTACGGCTGCTCCAGACCGCCCGGCACGCCGACCTGCCGCACGAACTGGCCGAGCTGGTCGCCGAGCCCAGCAGCTGGAACACCGCCCTGCGCAAGCTGTCCGAAATCACCTCCATGCGCATCGAGTACGAGCAGAGCCCGCGCCTGGACACCCAGACCGTCGGCACGCTCCGCATGCACCGCCTCTTCCACCGCTACGTCCGCTCCGTGCAGGCCCCCGCCGACGCCGAACGCCACTCGGCGGCCGCCCGCAAGGTCCTGGTCTCCGCCGACCCGCGCGACTCCTCCTCCGCGGGCAACTGGGCGCGCTACGCCGAACTCATCCCGCACCTGGAGCCGTCCGGCGCCCTCACCTCGGCCGACGACGACGTGCGCGAGCTGGTCCTCAACTGCATCGAGTACCTGCGGATGCGCGGCGAGTACCAGGACGGCTGGTGGCTGAGCCGCCAGGTCGTGAGGCACTGGCGGGAGGCCTTCGGCGACAACGACCGGCGGGTGCTCGTCGCCGTCCACCAGCTCGCCAACATGCTGCGCAGGCTCGGCCGCTACAGCGAGGCGGAGGACGTGGGCCGGGAGATCCTCCAGCGCCTGGACGGCGCCGAGGAAGCCAGGCACATCGAGATGATCCGCGCCAAGGACGGGCTCGGCGGCACCCTGATGGCCCTCGGCCGGTACACCGAGGCACGCACGCTCTTCGAGGAGGCCGCGGCGAGCGCCGCCGCGCAGCTCGGCGGGGAGAACGTGCCGCGCACTCTCAGCATCCGCAGCAACCTCGCCGTCGCCCTCGGCCTCCAGGGCCACTACACCGAGTCGCTCACACTGCACCGCAAGATCTTCGAGGCCCGCGTCGACCTGCTCGACGGCAAGAACGCGGCCACGCTCAACTCGGCGCTGCGCACCGCCTGGATGCTGCGGCTGCTCGGCCAGTACCGGGAGGCGCTGGCCATCCAGGGCCACAACTCCCGGGTGCACAGCCAGGTCCTCGACCGCAGCCATGGCCAGACCATCCTGGCCGAGCACAATCTCGCGCTGTGCTCCCGCCGCGTCGGCGACCTACAGTTCGCGCACATCATGATGCGCGGGGTCCGCGAGAAGCTGATCCGCCGGCGCGGCCCGCTGCACCCGGACACGCTGATGGTGTCCTGCGACTTCGCGATGCTGCTGCGTCAGCTGGACCAGATCCCGCAGGCCAGGGAACTCGCCGAGCTCACCGCCGGGCAGTACGCCAACCAGCTCGGCGACACCCATCCGTACGCCATCGGGGCCCGGGACAACGTCGCCACCGTCATGCGGGACATGGGCGAGATCCGCGGCGCGCTGGAGCTGTCGCAGCGCACCACGCGGGAGATGGAGGAGCGGGTCGGAAGGGAACACCCGTGGGCCATCGGCTGCGCGAAGAACGAGGTCGCCGCGCTCGACGCCGTCGGGGAGACCGACGCGGCGGCCGCGCGGGGCCGGGACGCCGCCGACCGGGCCGCCCGCACACTGGGCGACGGCCACATCCTCACGATCAGCCTCCGGGCCGGTCTCGCCCTCGACCTCGCGGAGCTGGGGCAGCGCGCGGAGGCGGACGAACTGCACCGGGAGGCGGTCGAACGGCTCACCATGCTGCTCGGCCCCGATCACCTGCACACCCGGCACATCCTCCAACGGGAGCGGCCGTACTGGGACTTCGAGCCGCAACCCATCTGACGGAGCAGGGCCCGGTACCGGAGCAGTCCGGTACCGGGCCCTGTTGCGAGGTGAGGCTCAGGCGTCGAACACCTCACGCACCAGCTGCTCCTGCTCGGCCTGGTGCCGCTTGGCGGAGCCGACTGCCGGGGACGAGCCGTGCGGGCGGGAGATGCGCCGCAGCCGCTCGCCGTGCGGGACGTCGGCGCCGACCGCCAGATCCAGGTGGTCGATCAGGTTGAGGGCGATGAACGGCCAGGCACCCTGGTTCGCCGGCTCCTCCTGGGCCCACAGGTACTTCTCGGCGTTCGGGTACTTGGCGATCTCCGCCTGGAGCTCCGCACCCGGGAGGGGGTACAGGCGCTCGACGCGGATGATCGCGATGTCCGTGGCGCCGCGCTTGGTGCGCTCGGCCTCCAGGTCGTAGTACAGCTTGCCCGCCACGAAGACGACCTTGCGGACGGCGGCCGCGTCGACCGTCGAGTCGCCGATGACCGGGCGGAACTGACCCGACGTGAACTCCTCCGCCTTCGACGCGGCGGCCTTCAAGCGCAGCATCGACTTCGGGGTGAAGACCACCAGCGGCTTGTGGTGCGGGTTGTGCACCTGCCACCGCAGGAGGTGGAAGTAGTTCGACGGGAGGGTCGGCATGGCGACCGTCATGTTGTTCTGGGCGCAGAGCTGGAGGAAGCGCTCGACGCGGGCCGAGGAGTGGTCCGGGCCCTGGCCCTCGTAGCCGTGGGGGAGCAGGAGCGTGACGCCGCTCGTCTGGCCCCACTTCTGCTCGGACGCCGAGATGTACTCGTCGACCACCGTCTGCGCGCCGTTGACGAAGTCGCCGAACTGCGCCTCCCACATCACGAGCGCGTCGGGGCGGGCCAGCGAGTAGCCGTACTCGAAGCCCATGACCGCGTACTCGGACAGCAGGGAGTTGTAGACGTTGTAGCGGGCCTGCTCGTCGGCGAGGTACTGGAGCGGGGTGTACTCCTCGCCCGTGTCGCGGCCGATGAGGACCGCGTGGCGCTGGCCGAAGGTGCCCCGCTGGGAGTCCTGGCCGGACAGCCGGACCGGGGTGCCCTCCAGGAGGAGGGAGCCGACCGCCAGGGTCTCGCCCATGCCCCAGTCGATGGTGCCGTCCTCGACCATGGCCGCCCGGCGCTGCAACTGCGGCAGCAGACGCGGGTGTACGTGGAAGGAGTCGGGGATGTTGACCTGGGACTCGGCGATCCGCTTCACGACCTCCGTGGAGATCGCGGTGTTCACGGCGACCGGGAACTCCGCCTGCGGGTCCGAGACCGGGCCCGCGCTCGGCTGGGCGGTGACGGCCTCGCGGACCTCCGTGAAGACCTTCTCCAGCTGGCCCTGGTAGTCCTGGAGGGCCTGCTCGGCCTCTTCCAGGGTGATGTCGCCGCGACCGATGAGGGACTCGGTGTAGAGCTTGCGCACCGAGCGCTTCTTGTCGATCAGGTCGTACATCAGGGGCTGGGTGAAGGCCGGGTTGTCCGACTCGTTGTGACCGCGGCGGCGGTAGCAGATGAGGTCGATCACCACGTCCTTGTTGAACGCCTGGCGGAACTCGAAGGCCAGACGGGCGACGCGGACGACGGCCTCGGGGTCGTCGCCGTTCACGTGGAAGATCGGGGCCTCGATCATGCGGGCCACGTCCGTGGCGTACATCGAGGAGCGCGACGACTCGGGAGCCGCCGTGAAGCCGACCTGGTTGTTGATGACGATGTGGACCGTGCCGCCGGTGCGGTAGCCCCGCAGCTGCGACATGTTCAGGGTCTCGGCCACCACGCCCTGGCCCGCGAAGGCGGCGTCGCCGTGCAGGGCGACCGGCAGGACGGTGAAGTCCGTGCCGCCCTTGTTGATGACGTCCTGCTTGGCGCGGGCGATGCCCTCGATGATCGGGTCGACCGTCTCCAGGTGGGACGGGTTGGCGGCCAGCGAGACCTTGATCTGCTCGCCGTCCAGGCCGGTGAAGGTGCCCTCGGCGCCCAGGTGGTACTTCACGTCGCCGGAGCCGTGCATCGACTTCGGGTCGAGGTTGCCCTCGAACTCGCGGAAGATCTGGGCGTACGACTTGCCGACGATGTTCGCGAGAACGTTCAGCCGGCCGCGGTGGGCCATGCCGATGACGACCTCGTCCAGGCGGGACTCGGCGGCCGAGTCCAGCACCGCGTCGAGCAGCGGGATGACCGACTCGCCGCCTTCGAGGGAGAAGCGCTTCTGGCCGACGTACTTCGTCTGGAGGAAGGTCTCGAAGGCCTCGGCGGCGTTCAGCCGGCGCAGGATGCGCAGCTGCTCCTCGCGCTCGGGCTTGGTGTGCGCGCGCTCGATGCGGTCCTGGATCCACTTGCGCTGCTTGGGGTCCTGGATGTGCATGAACTCGATGCCGGTGGTGCGGCAGTACGAGTCGCGCAGCACGCCGAGGATGTCGCGCAGCTTCATGAGGGACTTGCCGGCGAAGCCGCCGACCGCGAACTCGCGCTCCAGGTCCCACAGGGTGAGCCCGTGCTCGGTGATGTCCAGGTCGGGGTGCTTGCGCTGGCGGTACTCCAGCGGGTCGGTGTCGGCCATGACGTGGCCGCGGACCCGGTAGGAGTGGATCAGCTCGAAGACGCGGGCGGCCTTGGTGACGTCGTCGTCGTGGCTGGCGTCGATGTCCTTGAGCCAGCGGACCGGCTCGTAGGGGATACGCAGCGACTCGAAGATCTCGTCGTAGAAGCTGCCCTCGCCGAGGAGGAAGTTCGCGACGATGCGGAGGAACTCGCCGGAGGCGGCGCCCTGGATGACCCGGTGGTCGTAGGTCGACGTGAGCGTCATGACCTTCGAGATGCCGAGCTTGTTCAGGGTGTCCTGGGACGTGCCCTGGAACTCCGCCGGGTAGTCCATGGAGCCGACGCCCATGATGACCGACTGGCCGGGCATCAGGCGCGGGACGGAGTGGACGGTGCCGAGGCCGCCGGGGTTGGTCAGGGAGACCGTGACACCGGAGAAGTCGTCCATCGTCAGCTTGCCGTCACGGGCGCGGCGGACGATGTCCTCGTAGGCCTGCCAGAACTCGAAGAAGTTCAGCGTCTCGGCCTTCTTGATGCCCGCGACGACCAGCTGACGGTCGCCGTTGGGCTTCACCAGGTCGATGGCGAGGCCGAAGTTGATGTGCGCCGGCTTGACCAGGGTCGGCTTGCCGTCCTTCTCCGCGAAGGAGTAGTTCATCGACGGCATGGCCTTGATGGCCTGCACCATCGCGTAGCCGATGAGGTGGGTGAAGGAGATCTTCCCGCCCCGGGCGCGCTTCAGGTGGTTGTTGATGACGATGCGGTTGTCGAACAGCAGCTTCACCGGGACCGCGCGCACGGACGTGGCCGTGGGCAGCTCCAGCGAGGCGTTCATGTTCTTGGCGACCGCGGCGGACGGGCCGCGCAGCGTCACGAACTCCGGGCCGTCGGGGGCCTGGGCGGCGGGCTCGGCCTTGGCCTGCGGCGCGGCGGCCGCGGGCTTGGCGGGCGCCTTCGCCGGGGCGGGGGCCGCCGCGGCGGGCTTCGGGGTCGCGGGCGCCGGAGCCGGGACAGCCGGGGCGGCGGGTGCGGCCGGAGCCTGTGCGGCCGGCGCGGCGGCTGCCGGCTGAGCCGTGGTGGTGGTTCCCGCGGCCCCCGCGGCCGCGGTACCCGCCGGAGCCGACGGGGCAGCGGCCCCGGGCTTGTAGTCGGCGAAGAAGTCCCACCAGGCGCGGTCTACAGAATTCGGGTCCTGGAGGTACTGCTGATAGATCTCGTCGACGAGCCACTCGTTCGGCCCGAACGCGGCCGCGGGGTTCTTCCCCGCTTGGTCTGCGTCGGTCGAGATGCTCGAGTTACTGGGGGACTGTGGCGACACGGCGGCAACCGCCCTCTTCCGCTTCACAAGGTGATGGACAGCGGGAATTAAGGCTACGCCCCCGTGGGCGGGAAGGTCAGTCCGGGCCTGCTCATCGTCGTGTAAGTCACATTGAACCGCGTGTTTCGGGGGTGGAAATGGCGGGAAACAAGCGTGGTTCCGGCGTGGAAGGGATGGCTCGATCCAGACCCGGCGCGATCAAAGCGCGGGCCTGTGCCTGATCACACGTGTCCATCAGCCGGACCGACGTGGATCTTGGCGCTCCGCTTCGAACTTTACGTCAACTTGGCATGGATGGCTCGCCCGGAAGGGTGATCAGGATCCGGCACCCGCGCTCGGATTCGGCCACCCCGATCCTGCCGCCGTGCAGATCCACCGCCCAGCGGGCGATCGCCAGGCCCAGCCCCGTGCCGCCGTCGCTGCCGGGGCCGTGCGGGCGGTTGACGGCTCCCCGGTTGAACCGCTCGAACACGCGGTGCCACTCCGACCTGGGGATACCGGGCCCCTCGTCGAGAACCTCCAGCTCCAGCGACTCGGGGTAGTTCCCGCGCCGGGCCTTCACGGTCACCCGGCCGTGCGGCGGGCTGTGCTTGACCGCGTTGTCGATCAGGTTGGCGACGACCTGGTGGATCCGCTCGGGGTCCGCGTGCGCGGTCAGCTCCGGCGGGGACACGTCGAGGTGCAGATGGACGTCCGTACGGGTGTGGCTGCCGGATCCGGAAGCGATGCCCGCGCGGGCCGAGGAGACCATGTTGGCTTCCTTCAGCACGCCCGACAGGTACGGCCACACCTCGAAGCGCCGCTTCTTCAGCGGTACGACGCCGTTGTCGAGGCGGGAGAGGTCGAGCAGGGTCTCGACCAGCCGGCCGAGCCGCTCCGTCTGCTTCAGGGCCGTTCGCATCGTCTCGGGGTCGGCCTTGGTGACGCCGTCGACGATGTTCTCCAGGACCGCGCGCAGGCCCGCGATGGGTGTGCGCAGCTCGTGCGAGACGTTCGCCACCAGCTCCTTGCGCTGGCGTTCCTGCTCCTCCAGCTCGTCGGCCATGACATTGATCGTCTCGGCCAGGTCGCCCAGCTCGTCACGCCGGTTGTCGCGCACCCGGCGCGTGTAGTCGCCCTGCGCGATCGACCGGGCCACCGCGTTCATCTCGTCCAGCGGCGCGGTGAGCGAGTGCGCCACGAACTGCGTAATGAGAAGTGTGGCGATCATCGAGAAGACCGTGATGAAGCGCAGCTCCGTCTCGGTGCGCATCGCGATCATCATCAGGCCGGTGGTGATCAGGACCGAAATGACGACGAGCGCACCGAGCTTGGTCTTGATCGAGAACGGACTCAGTCCGCCCCAGGGCTCCCCGGGGCCTCTCCGCGGGGCCGGCCCGTCACTCATGGCGTCGGCGTCTCCAGCGCATAGCCCACGCCGTGCACCGTACGGATCCGCTCGGCGCCGATCTTCCGCCGCAGCGCCTTGATGTGGCTGTCGACGGTCCGGGTGCCGGAGGCGTCCGCCCAGTCCCACACCTCGGCGAGCAACTGCTCGCGGGAGAGCACCGCGCGCGGCGTGTTCGCCAGGCAGACGAGGAGGTCGAACTCGGTGGGCGTGAGGTGCACGTCCTCCGACCTGACCCGCACCCGGCGCTGCGCGTGGTCGATCTCCAGCTCGCCGAGCCGCAGGATGCCGCTGCGCGGCGTGGAGGCGGCGATCGCGGCCCGCTCCACCCGGCGCAGCAGCACGTGCACCCGTGCGGCCAGCTCACGCATCGAGAACGGCTTGGTCATGTAGTCGTCGGCACCGACGCCGAGCCCGACCAGCATGTCCGTCTCGTCGTCACGAGCCGTGAGCATCATGACCGGCACCGGCCGCTGGGCCTGCACGCGCCGGCAGACCTCCAGGCCGTCGAAGCCCGGCAGCATGATGTCGAGGATCAGCAGGTCGGGCTGCCATGCCTCGGCCGTGTCGACGGCGGCCGGGCCGTCGCCCGCTGTCTGTACAAGAAACCCTTCGGCACGCAGGCGGGTGGCGATGGCGTCCACGATCGTGGGGTCGTCCTCGACCACCAGCACCCGGCGCTGTGCGCCCGGGGTGGCCGTTGCCGTGCCGTTGTGGGAGGTGTGTGTCTGCTCCATCGCCCGCCCCTGAAGTTGCTTTCCGGAATCCGTGGGGTGATCCCTTATGACTGCGCATGTCTGCGATTGACGCTTGAATGATCGGCGCCAGGGAAGCAGAGTACGGGGAGTCACCGACCATTTGCTATCCAGGCCGGACAGCAAGATGCACGACGTCCGGAACGCCCCGGGCAACCGGGATCTCTTCGGTACGCACCCGTTGGAAACCGGCATTCCATAGGGTTCCTTCAAATTCCGGAGAGGGCTTGGCCGACCACACGGCCAGCACGCCCGCAGGTCGCAACGCCCTTGCGCAGCTGGCCAGTCCGGTCGGCGAGTACAGTCCGGCGTTGCCCTCGGTGACGGTCCAGTCGGGTCCGTTGTCGATGTCCAGGCACAGCGCGTCGTACGTGTCGGATATCTCATTGACGTAAGAGATCACGTCACTTTCGACGATCTCCGTGCGGGGATCCGCGAGGGCCCTCGCGGACAGCGCGGACAGGGGGCCCTCGCGGTGCCAGTCGATGACGGCCGGTTCGCGCTCGACGACGGTAATGCGGCCCCAGCGGTCGTTCTCGGCGGCGTGTGCGAGCGAGAAACCGACGCCCAGGCCTCCGATCAGCACATTCGGCCGCTCACGCGCGTCCAGGGCGTCGAGTGCCGCGTCGACCAGCCGGCGCTCCGAGCGTCCGTCGGAGGTGTCCATCAGGAAGCAGCCGTTCGCGATGATCTGGAGCAGTTCGCCGTGGCGGCGCAGGACCACCTCGCCGTGCGGGCCCTCACGACGGTCCAGGACTTCGGGCATGTCGTATGCGGTGGGCATCGGCCCATCCTGACACTTCCCTGACGAATTGTTGATGGAATTACGGACATCGTGTTGACGGGACATGAACGTGCGGTATGTCGGCGTCGGCACGGCCGCGGGGAGCTGCCGGCCGATGCCTGAGAGTTGGATGTGAAACGGCTGCGAGGTGGTGCACGTCACAGACAGCGGCACGCGGGGGCGCAGAGGGTGGGGCGAAACGGAAGGAGCGTCTCACGGTGGAACGGATCGCCCCGACGACGCCTCCTGACGCCCTTCCCGAGGTCTCCGGGCTGCTGAACGGCATGCCGCGCCAGCGGGTACCGGAACCGGCGGCCCCCCGAAAGCGCGCCCTTCGCCCGTGGCGAGTCCTGCCCACCCCCACGGGAACCCCCTTCACCTTCACGTTCGCGGCCGTGCTTGCGGGCACCTCGCTGATCCTCGAATACGCCGACCCGTCCCTCGTCCACACCCTCCTCCAGGGCTCCAGTACCGACGTGGCGCACCTCGTCCGAACGCCCGTGTTCGTGCTGCTGGCCAGCGCGCTGTGGGTCGCGGGCGGACTCGTGTCGCCGTACGCGATCGGCTTCCTGCTCGTTCTCACCGCGCTGGAGCGGCGGATCGGCGGGGCGCGCACGGCCTGCGTGTTCCTGGCCGGACATGTGCTGGCCACGCTCGCGACGGAAGTCCCCATAGGGCTGGCGGTGTTGGTCGGCCATCTGCCCGACAGCTCCCTCCATCGCCTCGACTACGGCATCAGCTTCGGTGTTGCGACCAGTGTCGGTGCCCTCGCCGGCCTGCTCTCACCGTGGCTGCGGTGGGCGTTGCTTTGCCTGTTCGGGTGGATGCTGGTCGAGGACCTGGTCGCGTTCGCGGATCCGATGTCCAACTGGGGGCATTTGATTGCGCTGGGGGTCGGGATTGCTCTCTGGCCGGCTGTGCGCTCCGCTGGGTAGGTGGTTTGTTTGCCGCGGGTCGGTGGGGGCTGGTCGCGCAGTTCCCCGCGCCCCTTTCGGGGCGCTGTACTGCACCGGTAATTCGCCAGTCCCGCCGATCAGGCTCTTCTTGCTGCCGCCAGTCCCTTCGCCAGTGCCGGGATGCCGAGCCTGTGTTCCTCCTCCCGCGTTGCCCCGTGGAGGCGGTTGGTGAGTTGGTAGGGGTCGGTGCCCAGGTCGTAGTACTCGCGGAAGACGACCTCGCCGGTGCCCTTGGGCCGTCCCTCGGGGTCGAGGCGGCCGCGGTAGTACTCCGTGTACTGCCGGTACTTGCCGATGTACGACGCCCAGGTGTGGATCGGCTTCTTGTCCTGGCGGTTCCAGAACCACTCGGCGAGCAGGTGGTCGCGGTCGTTGCCTGGGTCGAGCAGGGAGTGGCCGTCGTGCGGGGTGTCCGGGGTGATGCCGGCCGCGTCGAGGAGGGTGGGCGCGATGTCGACGTGACCGGTGAGACGGTCGTCGGTGCCGCCGGTCAGGCCGGCCGGCCAGGACAGCCAGAACGGCACCTCCAGACTCGGGCGGTACGGCACCGACTTGCGCAGCCAGCCGTGGTCGCCCCAGCACAGGCCGTGGTCACTGGTGAACAGCACGAGCGTGTTCTCCAGCTGTCCCAGCGCCCGCAGCTGGTCACGGAAGTCGCGCATCGCGTCGTCCACGGAGAGCAGGGTGCGCAACTGGCTGGTGCGCAGGGCCTTTCCCTGGGCGAAGGAGTGGTGGGCCCTCCGCAGGAAGCGCGGTTTGTCGGCCTTGTCCGACTCGAACACGGAGGGCCGGCCCTCCCACTCGGGCACGCGGGTGCGGGCGTACTTCTGCTCCGGGATGTTCACTTCGTGCGCGCTGCGGGTGGCGACGAACGCGAACCAGGGGCGGTCGTCGGTGCGGGACTTCTCGATGAAGGCGAGGGCGCGGTCCTTGATGACCGTGGTGTTGTAGCCCGGGATGTTCCGTACTGTCCCGTTGTCGTTGTAGTGGCCGTTGTAGTAGTGGACCGGTTCCTGGAGCAGCCACTCGTCGAAGTGCGGCGGACTGTCGCCGGTGTGCCAGTAGTTGAGGAACTTGCCGAACAGGCCCGTCCGGTAGCCGGCCTCGTGCAACTGGCGCTGGACGGTGGTGTGCTGGTCCAGGCGGTACGGGTGGCGGGTGTCCAGGAGCCCGTGGTTGTGGGCGTACCGGCCCGACATGATCGAGGCGCGGGACGGCGCGCACAGGGGCGTGTTCGCGTGCGCCCGCGCGAAGGTCACGCCCTGTCCGCCGAGCCAGTCGACGGTCTGCCGGATCGCCCAGTCCGTTTCCTTCGGCTGGTCGTCGGTGAGGACGAGGAGGATGTTGGGGCGGTTGCCGGGACGGGGGCGACGGCTGGGGGCGGGTGCCTTGCCCGCGGCGGGCCGGGCGGTGTGTGCCGGGCCGGAGGCCGGGGCGCTGCCCCCGTCCGTCGCCTTCGCGACGATCGGGATCGCCGCCCCCGTGGCCGCCACCGCTGCCCCCGCGATCACCGCCCGCCGTGCCGGCGCACGTCGCTGTCCCTCGGTCATGTGCTCCCCAAGTCCCCGTTGATCCCCGTATCGACGCTCCCACAGTCTGTGAGAGGGCTTGCAGTGTGCGGACGGTTCCTGTGAACGGTATTGCGGGGGTGTCGCAGTGGCCTTGCGGTGCTGTGGCGGCAGTCGTACGGCGGTGAGTCCGCGACCGGTTTTCCGGAAGCGTCTTCCTCGCTCCCCGCGGTCGCCCTAGGCTCGTGACGTGGGTTCCGGTCGAGGGGGCCCAGCCGTCCGTCAGACTCGGGGGCGACGTGGACGTGCCGACGCTGATCCTGCTGGGAGCGGCAGGAGGTGCGCTGCGGGGTGCCCTCGACTTCTATATCCAGTTCGCCAACTGGCGTTCTGCCCGCAACGCCCATCGGCGGCCGGCACAGGCTCAAGCGCTTCCGGCACCCCGGTTCCAGGAGTACGTCGATCCCGCGGTCGACCTCGTTGCGGCCGCCGTGCACAGCGTCCTGGGTGCCGGGCTGGCGGCGCTTCTGGGCAGCACCGGGCAGATCAGCGGCCCCTTCGCGGCCATCGTCGTCGGAATCTCGGCGCCGGTGATCCTGACCCAGCTCGCCCGCGTCCAGTCCGTGAGCGAGGCGGTCGCGGGTGGGCAGGGGGCGACGCCCGGAACCGAGATCGCCGCACCGGACGTGCAGGCCGTGCCGTCCGTGGTGCCGTTGGCGGCTGCGGGCTCCGCCGATCAGGCCGCCGCCCCGACCGCCACGGTCGGCGGTGCGCCGGAGCCCGTCCTCCGCGCGGACGCCGAAGTGCCACAGCCACGGTCACAACCGCAGCCCCAACCTCAGCCCCAGCCCCAGCCCCAGCCCCAACCTCAGCCTCAGCCCCAGCCGAACGGTCGGCCCGCCGATGCAGCGGGTGAGCCGGGCCGCGGCCTCGGCAGCCGAGGAACGTCGTCGCTGCCGCACGGCGGTCCGGTCGTCGGTGAGGAGGGGACGCCATGACCACCAGGCCCACGGTGCGGCGTCGCCTCGCCGCGGCGGTGCTCGGCGTGGAACGCCCCCGACGCGGGCCGACGGAGATCGCGGCACGGCGTGAACTCCCGTTCGGGCGACGGCTGCTGGCCGCGGTCCTGGGGGTGCGGGTGAACCCGGGCGCGGGGCGGGCGCCGGTCCCGTCGGAGAGCGCGACCGAGCGGTCGGCCGCAGAACCAGCTCCCGTGGCGGCGCCGGCCCCGTTTCCCAGGGCTCCGTCACCAAGGCCCGCGGGGCCAAGGCCTCCCTCACCAAGACCGAGACTGGCCCCGGGGTCACGGCCGCCACTGCCTGCCGAGGTCCGGGGTCCGGACGCTGCCCCTCAGGTGCCCGCACAGCCTTCGCGGCCCGAACCGTCGCGGACCCCCCCGTCAGGGAGCGCCCCCCGTTCGCCGTACAGGGCGGCCGGCGTTCCGCGGCACCTGCTGAGCGAGGACCGCCAGGAATACGAGCGGATCGTCGATGAGGCGCTGCGCTCCGCCCCACACCGCCCTGAACTGGCCGCTGTCGGACAGCGGCTCAACCCGGAACAGCTGCGCACCATGGCCCTCAACGCCTCCGCACTCATCACCGCGGCGGCAGCCACCGAGTACCAGCACTATGTGAAGGTCCGCGAGGAACTGCGCCGACCGGAGCCGTCCACCGCTTCGTCCACTCGGGAGGGCCGGGATCCGAGCCCGGTGGGGCTCGCCGCCACCATGGGTGAGGCCGCCGAGACAGCCGGCGCGGGCGCCGTCGCCGTCGTCGCGGTCCTGGCACCCGTCCTCGCCGGAACAGCCGCTGTGATCTTCCTGCTCGTGGGCTACATCCTGAAGATGCTCGACCCCGAGCCGGACTTCGCCCAGACCATGCTGACCACCGGATGGGTGCTCTCCGGCGTGACCGCGGCCGCGATCCTTGTCGCCGCGGTCGGGCTGCTGATCACCGCCCTGCGCAACAGGCCCTCGCCCGACACAGGCCCTTACGGGGAGCTGGGCGGGGAGGTGGCCAGGGCCAGGGAAGCCTGGCGCGAGGCCCTGCTGGAGCGCGGCATCCTGCCGTTCCTGCGAGAGGCACTGGCCGACCCCGGTGCCACGGCACTGCACCGCACGGCACCGTCGAGCCACATCCCGCACGGCGGCTACAACCGCCCGGGTTTCGGCAGCCCCGACGGACCCACCCCGGGGCCGCGCCCGAGCTTCACGAGCCCGGACTACTCCAGCCCGGACTTCGGAGGCCCGGAACACATCCCGGACACCCCGGGCCAGGACTCCCAGCAGGACTGAGCCCCCCCGGCAGCCGTCCGCGTCAGTCGCCGGGAATTCCCAGGCAGGCCACGACGCTCCTTCTCCGTATGCCCCAACGCCGCCACCAGCGCAGTCACCTCGATCGCTGACAGCGAACACAGGCGGGGGAACATTCGGAGGCTCACGAGCATTGAGTCGGCATAACTCAACTTGACTGCCGAAGGGGAGATCATGGCTTCGACGTCCTCACCGCTCACCTTGCCCGTGCTGCCGCTCGACGACGAGGTCGTGCTGCCCGGGATGGTGGTGCCACTGGACCTGAATGACGCCGACGTGCGTGCCGCGGTGGAGGCTGCACAGGCCGCCGCCCGATCCGAGCCCGGAAAGCCGAGGGTTCTGCTGGTGCCGCGCGTCGACGGGGCATACCCGAGCACCGGTGTGCTCGGCACCGTCGAGCAGGTCGGCCGGCTCGCCGACGGTGACCCGGGCGCCCTCATCCGCGGGCGCGGACGCGTGCAGATCGGGGCCGGGACCACCGGGCCGGGCGCTGCGCTGTGGGTCGAGGGAACCAGGGTCGACGAGGCCGTGCCCGAGCCGCTGCCGGGGCACGTCACCGAACTGGTCAAGGAGTACAAGGCCCTCGCCACCGCCTGGCTGCGCAAGCGCGGCGCCTGGCAGGTCGTCGACCGCGTGCAGGCGATCGACGATGTCTCCACCCTCGCCGACAACTCCGGCTACTCGCCCTACCTCACCACCGATCAGAAGATCGAACTCCTCGAGACCATTGACCCGGTGGCCCGCCTGAAGCTCGCCACCCAGCAACTGCGCGACCACCTCGCCGAGCAGGATGTCGCCGAGACCATCGCCAAGGACGTCCAGGAGGGCGTCGACAAGCAGCAGCGCGAGTTCCTGCTCCGCCGTCAGCTGGAAGCCGTACGCAAGGAACTGCGGGAGATCAACGGCGAGCAGGACGGCGAGGAGTCCGACGACTACCGCACCCGTGTCGAGGCCGCCGACCTGCCCGAGAAGGTCCGCGAGGCCGCCCTCAAGGAGGTCGACAAGCTGGAGCGGTCCAGCGACCAGTCGCCGGAGGGCAGCTGGATCCGGACCTGGCTGGACACCGTCCTGGAACTGCCCTGGAACGAGCGGACTGAGGACGCGTACGACATCCAGGGCGCCCAGGCGATCCTCGACGCCGAGCACGCGGGCCTTCAGGACGTGAAGGAGCGGATCACCGAGTACCTGGCGGTGCGCAAGCGCCGTACGGACCGGGGGCTCGGAGTGGTCGGCGGGCGGCGCGGCGGTGCCGTGCTCGCGCTCGTCGGCCCGCCCGGCGTCGGCAAGACCTCGCTGGGCGAGTCGGTCGCGCACGCCATGGGTCGCAAGTTCGTCCGTGTCGCCCTCGGCGGTGTCCGTGACGAGGCCGAGATCCGCGGACACCGGCGTACGTACGTCGGGGCGCTGCCCGGCCGGATCGTCCGCGCGATCAAGGAAGCCGGTTCGATGAACCCGGTCGTCCTGCTGGACGAGATCGACAAGGTGGGCTCGGACTTCCGGGGCGACCCGGCGGCAGCCCTGCTGGAGGTCCTGGACCCGGCCCAGAACCACACGTTCCGTGATCACTACCTGGAGGTCGAACTCGACCTGAGCGATGTCGTCTTCCTCGCCACGGCGAACGTCCTGGAGGCCATCCCGGAGGCCCTGCTCGACCGTATGGAGCTGGTCCGCCTCGACGGCTACACCGAGGACGAGAAGATCGTCATCGCCCGCGACCACCTGCTCCCGCGCCAGCTGGAGCGGGCCGGCCTGAACAAGGACGAGGTCGTCATCGACGAGGGCGCGCTGCGCAAGCTCGCCGGCGAGTACACGCGCGAGGCGGGCGTCCGCACCCTGGAGCGGTCCATCGCACGGCTGCTCCGCAAGGTCGCGGCGCAGCACGAACTGGGCGAGCGGGAGCTGCCGTTCACGGTCGGGGACGGTGACCTGCGAGGTCTGATCGGCAGGCCGCACCACGTGCCCGAGTCCGCGCAGGACCCGGCGGAGCGCCGTACGGCGGTCCCCGGTGTCGCCACCGGCCTCGCGGTCACCGGAGCGGGCGGTGACGTCCTGTTCGTCGAGGCGTCGCTGGCCGACCCGGAGACGGGCGCGGCGGGCCTGACCCTGACCGGCCAGCTGGGCGACGTCATGAAGGAATCGGCGCAGATCGCCCTCTCCTTCCTGCGCTCGCACGGCGCCGAACTGGAGCTCCCCGTGGCCGACCTGAAGGACCGGGGCGTGCACATCCACTTCCCGGCGGGCGCGGTGCCGAAGGACGGCCCGAGCGCGGGCGTCACGATGACGACCGCACTGGCCTCGCTGCTCTCCGGCCGTCTGGTCCGTACGGACGTGGCGATGACCGGCGAGGTCTCGCTGACCGGCCGGGTCCTCCCGATCGGCGGCGTGAAGCAGAAGCTGCTGGCGGCGCACCGGGCGGGCGTGACGACGGTCGTCATCCCCAAGCGCAACGAGCCCGACCTGGACGACGTCCCGGCCGAGGTGCTGGACAAGCTCGACGTCCACGCCGTGACCGACGTCCGCCAGGTCCTGGAACTGGCCCTTTCGCCGGCCACGAACGGCGCGGCCCCGGAGGTTCCGGTCGCGGCGTGACGGGCGCGATCGGACAGGCAAGGCCCGGACCCCGTGAGGGAGGCCCGGGCCTTCGCCGTGCGTCGGGAAGTCAACCGTTGGCGAGTGCGACCACGCGGTCCAGCGCGCCATTGCTGTGCTTGCCCGGGGGATGACCCCCGGACCCTCAGCCGGGGCGGCACCGTCCTAGCCGTTGGCGAGTGCGACCACGCGGTCCAGCGCGCCATTGAACTTGTTGTGGTCCCCGACCGTCGGGCCGGAGGACGTGTACTGCCACATCGTCTGGTACGCCCAGCCCGCCGGCAGTGTCCCCACGGTCGACGCATAGCGCGCGATCCACAGCGGGTTGGTGGTGCCGAAGCCGGCGTAGTTGCCGGTGCACTGGGTCCACCAGCTGGTGGCCGTGTAGATGACGGGGTCGCGGCCGGTGCGGGCCTTGTACTGGGTGACGAAGCTGCGGATCCAGCTGACCATCGCGCTCTGGGTCTTGCCGTAGCAGGCTGCGCCGTACGGGTTCCACTCGATGTCGAGGGCGCCGGGCAGGGTCTTGCCGTCGCGGGACCAGCCGCCGCCGTGGTCGACGAAGTAGTTCGCCTGGGTGGCACCGGTCGTGGTGTCCGGGGTGGCGAAGTGGTAGGCGCCGCGGATCATGCCGACGTTGTAGGAGCCGTTGTACTGCTGGGTGAAGGAGGGGTTCGTGTAGTACGTCCCCTCGGTCGCCTTCGTATAGGCCCACCTGACCCCGCTGCTCCACAGGGTGGACCAGGCGACGTTGCCCTGGTGGCTGGAGACGTCCACGCCCTCCGTCTGGGTGGCGCGGGTGTCGGGGGGCAGGCCCCGTTCGCCGTCGTGGGCGAGGACGCCCATGCCCATGTACGCGGAGCCACGGGTGGGCCAGACGGCGTCGTTGTACGGCTCGTCGGCGGCGGAGGCCGGGGCGGCGAGGGCGGGCAGGAGGGAGAGCGCGGCGAGCAGGATGCCGGCGAGGGACAGGCGGCGGGGGTGTACCGATCCAGGTCTGTGCACGGTCATAGCGTGCCTCCGAGGGCTCGGTTGTGCTCGGTGGGGAACGCGGTGGGGGTAGGTCGTCGCCGGTCGCTGCCGGCCGTTCGCTGGCGTGGGCATGCCAGCAATTTCCTGGTAAAGAAGCTACGCACGTAGACGAGCGGGTGGGAAGGGGGTCCGGTGGCTGCCGTTGGTCTACGCCTGCGAAATACTGACGGAGCTGCGGCGATGCCGGCATTTGGCGGAAACTTTCCGGACCGGGAAGTTCAAGGTAGGGGCTGACGTGCAAGAAGACGGAAACGGCGACGGACGTCGAGTCGAATCCGACGCGTCGCCGAGTGGTGTGGACCGGGAATTCCTGTCCCTGGAACGCGAGCTGACGGTGCTGCTGCGGCGGGCCCGCGCCAACCAGGGTGAGATGGCCCGCGAGGTCCACCCCGATCTGGAGTCAGCCGCGTACGGCCTGTTGGTCCGTCTGGACGAACTCGGCGGCCAGCGGGCCACGGAACTCGCCGGTTACATCGGTGTCGGCAAGGCCACGATGTCGCGTCAGCTGCGTGCCCTGGAGGACCTCGGGCTGGTCGCCCGTGAACCCGATCCGGCGGACGGGCGGGCCTGGCTGATCCATCTGACGGACGAGGGGCGCGGCCGGGTGGGGAAGGTGCGGGAGGCGCGCCGGGCGCGGTACGTCAATCAGCTGGCCCACTGGGATCGTGGTGAGGTGGCTGAACTTGCGCGGTTGCTGCATCAGCTGAACCGGCAGATGGAGAGCTGAGCCGAATCGCTGCGCGGAGCTGGTCCGTCATCTGCGGGTCCGTCGTGGCTGGTCGCGCAGTTCCCCGCGCCCCTTTGGGGCGCTGCCGAACCGCGCCCGACTTCGCCCGGCCCGCTTAGGGGTCCGCGCAGGACCACTACAGCTCCGCGTACACCACCGTCGCGTCGTCGTGTGTCTTGCTCCGCCGCAGGAACCGCCGCTCCGTGTCCGCCAGTTCCAGCGCCCGTACCCGCGCGACCAGCTCCCCGGCCCCCTCTTTCCGTACGAGGTCGAAGCAGTCCGCCCAGTCGCCCTCGTGGAACTTCTCGACCCAGCGGGTCGCGCCGTCGGTGAGGGCGGCGAGGGCGCGGACGTCGCCGCGTGGCAGAACCCCCGTCACCGCTCGCGCCGCCACCGAGGGGTCTGCGGCGGCTGTGAAGAAGCCGCCCTCCTTGTTGCGGACCGTGGTGTCGGCGACGGTGTCGGTGGCGAGGGAGGTGCGGGGGAGGCGGGAGAGGCGGTCGTCCAGCAAGGCCGTGACCGTGCCGTCCGTGGACTCCACCAGGAGCGCCGAGTCGGAGAGGACCAGGTACTCGACCGTTGCGCCGGACCACCGGGCGAGGACCACGGTTGCCTGTGGGGTGCGTGAGTGAGAAAGGTCACAGGTTTGCGCGTGGGACTCGGCGGTTCGTGTGATGGCCGCGGCGAGGGCCTCGGCGAGGGGAACATCGGGGAGTGAAACGGTCAGTTCGGTCAGGGCTCCACCGAGGCGCGCGGTGTACCAGGGGACGGAATGCAGACAGCCCGTCCCGTCTTTCGGGGGTGTCACTCCGTCCAGGACGACCAGGGCGCCGCCCTGTCCGGAAGCCGGTACGGCGACGCTTGCGAAGTCCTCGTTGGGGTGGGTCGGGTCGCCGGGCTCGCAGACAACTTCGGTTCGCATTCGGCCAGTCTCCACGAGCTCTTCACGAGATTCGTCAAGGGGTTGCAACGGTCGCGGAATTGGCGCACCCGCGCAGAACCCTTGCAGGTCAGACGCCTGAAATGGGGTGGAATGGTTCACTCCGGGAAGGCGCGGCGGCACATAGTGCCATCGTGCGCCGCGGACGTCCAACCGGCCCGCCGCGAGGCGCTGTCGATAGCGCCACAGGAACTTGCCCGCCCACTGCCGACCGAGGTTCACTCCTTCGGGTGGCGGGTCAGGTGATGCGCGACCACTGCCCACCGGCGTGGGAGGGTCGGGGACCGTACCGGGGCGGACACACCGGCTGGTAGCACCAGTTGACGCAGCGCCACCCGGGCCCATGGGTATCACGAGTCAGGAATGCGAGCACCGGTGCAGAAGACGCGGCCTCGTCGTACAGGCAAGCAGACGGCCTCCCAAGGGGGCGCGGAGCACACGTCGGACACTCTCGCCGGCAAGGGCCGTCCGACCCACGTACGCAACCGGCTCATCGTCGCCGTCGCCGTGGTGGCCGCCGCCGTCGCCGGGGCCGGAGCGCCCTCCCTCATCACCGCCTCGGGACAACTGGGCGACTCCCAGGAACTGGTGACGCTCTCGGAACAGACCGAGGACGCCCTTGCGCTCGCCCACTCGCTCGCCGACGAGCGGGACGAGGTGACCACGTACATCGCGGCCGGCCGGGCCAAGTCCAAGGCGCCGAGCGAGCAGCGCAGCGCCCGCGTCGACCGGCAGGTCGAGGAGTTGCGCGCCGACACGGACACGCCCGCCTCGCTGCGGTCCGACCTCGACGGCATCGCGCCCGTACGGAGAGCGGCGCTCACCGGAAAGAGCACCGCTCTCGAAACGCACCGTGCCTACACGGCCGCCATCGCCGAACTCCACCGGCTCACCGAGCAGCTGGCCGAGCAGATGCCGGCCCGCGCGGGCTCCGGCGCGTACGCCCTCGCCGAGCTGGACTCCGCCGTCCAGCAGGCCGCCGCCGCCCGCGGACTGCTACTCGCCGCGCTCAACATCCCGCGCACCACCCAGACGGTCGTCGTCGACCCCATCACCGGTCTGGCCAGTACGGTCACGCAGTCCTCGGACGCCGACCGCAAGCAGCGCGACGCCCTCACCGCCGCCGCCCAGGAGGCCCGGCTGCGCTCCGACGCGGCGCTCGCCGAGTTCCGCGACACCGCGCCCGAGTCGGCCCGGACGTCGTACGACTCCACGGTCACCGGCCCCGAGGTCAACTCCGCGGAGAAGTACCTCGCCTCCCTCACCGACCAGCCGACCCTCTCCGACGGTGAACTCGGCACCAGCGCCGACAAGGCGGACGCCGCCCTGTCCGCCCGAATCGACGCGATGCGCGGCGCCGAGTCCGCGCTCTTCGACCGCCGCACCAAGGACCTGGCCCAGCTGCGCGACGACGACGTCACCGAGCTGGAGATCCGGATCGCCGTCCTCGGCGCGCTGGTCCTGCTGACCATCGGCATCGCCACGGCCATGGCGCGTACGCTCACCCGCCCGCTGTCCGTCCTGAAGCGCGGCTCGGCCCGCCTGGCGAACGCCGAGGATCCCGCCGCCGAGGAGGCCGTCACCTTCACCGGCCGCAACGACGAGTTCGCCCAGGCCGTCCGCTCCGTCAACGCCCTGCACGCGCAGGCCGTCGAACTGCATCAGCGGGTCGCCACACTTGAGGCCGACCGTAAGCACCTGGTCGGCCAGCGGCAGAAGATGGCCGACGCCCGCGAGCAGCTGCGGACCGAACTCGCCGACTCCGCCGCCCAGTTGGACCGGCTGCGGGACAGCATCGGCGCCACCTTCGTCAATCTCGCGCTGCGCACCCTCGGCCTCGTCGAACGCCAACTCGGCGTCATCGAGGGCCTGGAGGAGCGCGAGCAGGACCCCGACCGGCTGGCCACGCTCTTCAAGCTGGACCACTTCGCCACCGTCATGCGCCGGCACAGCGAGAACCTCCTCGTCCTCGCCGGCACCGAGCACGTCCAGCAGAGCGCCGGGCCCGTGCCGCTCATCGATGTCGTACGGGCCGCGGTGAGCGAGATCGAGCGCTACGAGCGGGTCCGTATCGCCGCACTGCCGCCGCACGCGCACATCGCCGGGTTCGCCGCGGACGACCTGAGCCATCTGCTCGCCGAGCTGATGGAGAACGCGACCGCGTCCTCGCCGCCCGACCTGCATGTCGACGTCTCCGGCTGGCTGCTGGAGAGCGGCGAGGTCATGCTCTCCGTGCAGGACGAGGGCATCGGCATGACCGCCGAGCGGATGTCCAGGCTCAACGCCCGCCTCGCCGACTTCGACCCGGAAGCGACGTACGACCAGGAGGGCGAGGAGGGTCTCGGCCTCGGCCTGTACGTGGTGGCCCGTCTCGCCCACCGGCACGGCATCCGCGTCCAGCTGCGCGAGCAGAGGCAGGGCGGTGTGGCCTCGGTCGTCGTCCTGCCGAAGGGCCTGCTGGCCGCGGCCCCGTCCGTCGCGGTCCCGTCGTCGTCACCGGGCGTGTACGCCGAGGCCAACTCCAACGTCCTGCCCGGCCGTTCGGGGAACGACGACCTGCTGGTCGCGCTCGCGGAGAAGGCCGTACGGGAAACGGGGGACGCCGACAAGGCCGTACCGGACCCGGCACAGCCGCGGGAACACCCGGCCGAGACGACGATAGAGCTCCTGGTCCCGGACCCTGCGTCGGCCGATCAGCCGGCTGCCGAACCCGCGGCCGCCGACGGCGAGGACGCCCCACAGGGGCCACCCGCACCCGACCACGAAACCAGCACGGGTGGTGCGGGTGGGAACAATCCCGCCGAAGGCGAAGCCGAGGCGGAGGCGGAACACCAGCGCACCCCCGACGAGCCCGAAGAACGCGTCACCGACAAGGGCCTGCCCAAGCGCACCCCCAAGATCACCACGCCCACATCGGTGCCCCGCCCGCGCAGCGGCTCCGTGGACGCCGAAGCCCTGCGCCGCCGCCTCGGTGGCTTCCGCCGGGGCGCGGAGGCGGGCTACCGCGACGTGGAGGCGGAGATCGCCGAACGGACGGGCGAGAACCGGGTACCCACCGCACCCACACCGCACGAGGCACAAGCCGAGGAAGCCACGGGGGGCACTGTCGAGGAGGCAAGCAGTTGACCGCGCCCAGTACCTTCGGATTGAGCAGTGAAGCCCAGAACCTGCACTGGCTGCTGACGAATCTCGTCGAGGAGGTGCCGGGCATCGAGTCCGTCGCGGTGGTCTCCTCCGACGGACTGCTGCTGCTCTCCTCCGACCCGGGCAGAAACGCCGCGGCGCGGGAGGCCCTCGCCACCCGCCCCAAAGGCCCCCGCGGCTCCTCCGCCGACCTCGCCACCGTCGTCTCCGGCATCGGCAGCCTCACCATCGGCGCCGCGAAGCTCATGGAGAGCGGCACGGTGAAGCACACGATGGTCGCGATGGACGAGGGCAGCCTGTTCGTGATGTCGATCAGCGACGGCTCGCTGCTCGGGGTGCACGGTTCCGCGGACTGTGACATGAGTGTCGTGGCGTACCACATGGCGCTGTTCGTCGGCCGTGCCGGACACGTCCTGACGCCCGAACTCCGCAGCGAGCTACGAAAATCCCTGGAAGCCGAGTCGACGGGGAGTGCCCCATGAGCAGCGATACGCCGAAGAAGCTTCCCGTCCGCGGCGGCGACCGCAAGCCCGCCCGCGTACGCCCCTACTCGCTCACCGGCGGCCGTACCCGCTTCGGGCACGTCCTCCTCGTGGAGACGTTCGTGGCGAGCACCGCGGCCCTCGAAGCTCCGGAGGAGCGCAAGGAACTGACGAATGGTTCCCTCACCACCCGGGTGATGCCGGAGATGCGGGCCATCGTCGAACTGTGCCGCCGTATGCGCACGGTGGCCGAGATCGCCGCGCTGCTGAAGATGCCGCTCGGCGTGGTCCGGGTGCTCATCAGCGACCTCGCGGACCAGGGAAAGATCCGTGTGTACGGCACCGGAACCGGCCACGGCACGGGCCGGCCGGACCGCGCGCTGCTGGAAAGGGTGCTGAGTGGACTCCGTCGTCTCTGACGCCGCGAGAGGCGTCTCCCCGCTCGTCGATGCCGAGCCCGACGAGAACCTGAGGTCCTGGCAGACGGACCGTACCCGCGCCCCCATCGCCACGAAGATCGTCGTCGCGGGCGGCTTCGGCGTCGGCAAGACCACGCTGGTCACCGCGGTCTCGGAGATCACGCCCCTCCAGACGGAGGCGCTGATGACCCAGGCCAGCGAGGACACCGACGACCTCACCGGCACGCCGGAGAAGCTGACCACCACCGTGGCCATGGACTTCGGCCGGGTCACGCTCGACGACGACCTGGTGCTGTACCTGTTCGGTACGCCGGGCCAGCAGCGGTTCTGGTTCATGTGGGACGACCTGGTGCGCGGCGCGATCGGTGCCGTCGTGATGGCCGACACCCGCCGTCTGAAGGACTGCTTCCCGGCGCTCGACTACTTCGAGAGCTGCGGGCTGCCGTACATCGTGGCGGTCAACCACTTCGACGGCAGCGAGCGGTACGAGCCGGAGGACGTACGGGAGGCGCTGACGATTCCCGCCCGCATACCTGTAATGATCATGGATGCGCGGCGCCGGATCTCGGTGATCGAGACCCTCCTTGGTCTGGTGGCCCACGCACTGGACGAAACCCCCGAGTAGGAGAACAGCCCCGGATGCGGAAGATACTCGTCGTCGGAGCCGGCCAGTCCGGTCTCCAGATCGCCCTCGGACTCCAGTCGAACGGGTACGAGGTCACCCTGATGTCCAACCGGACGGCGGACGAGATCCGCAACGGCCGGGTCATGTCGACGCAGTGCATGTTCCACACGGCACTTCAGCACGAGCGCGATCTCCAGCTGAACTTCTGGGAGTCCCAGGCCCCGAAGATCGAAGGACTCGGCGCCTCGGTCGCCGCCCCCGGCTCGTGGAGCGAGGGTCCCGCGGCGCGCGCCATCGACTGGCTGGGCCATCTCGACGGGTATGCGCAGTCGGTCGACCAGCGGGTGAAGATGGCCGGCTGGATGGAGACGTTCGCCCAGCGCGGCGGCCAGCTGGTCATCCACGGTGCGGCGGTCTCCGACCTGGACTACTTCGCCCGCACGTACGACCTGGTGCTGGTCGCGGCGGGCAAGGGCGAACTCGTGTCCATGTTCGCCCGGGACCCCGAGCGTTCCCCGTACAGCGAGCCGCAGCGTGCCCTCGCGGTCGCGTACGTCCATGGCATGGGCCCGCGCCCGGAGCACCCGGAGTCCGAGGCGGTCCGCTGCAACCTGGTGCCCGGTGTCGGCGAGCTGTTCGTCATGCCGACGCTGACCACCTCCGGCCGCGCGGACATCCTGTTCTTGGAGGGCATACCCGGCGGCCCGCTGGACGTCTTCAACGGCGTCAAGGACCCGGTGGAGCACCTCTCCCTGACCCTGGAACTCATGGAGAAGTTCGTCCCCTGGGAGCACGCGCGGGCCACGAAGGTCGAACTGACGGACGCGGGTGGGGTTTTGTCCGGGCGATACGCGCCCACCGTCCGCAATCCGGTCGGGCGGCTGCCCGGCGGCGGGCTGGTGCTCGGTGTCGCCGATGTCGTCGTCGCGAACGACCCGATCACCGGACAGGGCTCCAACTCGGCGTCCAAGTGCGCGGCTTCGTATCTTGCCTCGATCCTCGAGCACGGCGACAAGGAGTTCGACGAGGCGTGGATGCGGGGGACTTTTGAGCGGTACTGGGACACGGCGCAGCACGTGACCAAGTGGACGAACGCGATGTTGGCTCCGCCGCCGGAGCACATCCTGAACCTGATCGGGGCGGCGGGGCAGCTTCAGCCGGTGGCTGATCGGTTTGCCAACGGGTTCAATGATCCGGCCGATTTTGAGAACTACTTCTATGAGCCTGAGAAGACTGGGGCGTATCTGGCTTCTGTGGCCTAGTCGCCGTAGGGGTGCTGGGGAGCGGGAGGCTGCGGGTTCGTTGTGGCCGATCGCGCCGTTCCCCGCGCCCCTTTGGGGCGCGTTTGTCTGGGCGTACTGCTCCCAGGATCGGGTTGGATGCGATGGGGGAGAGCTTGATCTTCTCGCCGGTTCTTGGGGCGTGTACCACCTTGCCGTCGCCCAGGTAGATCGCCACGTGTGTGGCTTTCCGGAAGTAGATGATCAGGTCTCCGGGGCGCAGCTCCTTCAGTGAGACTCTCGGGAGCTTGGCCCATTGCTCCTGGCTGGTTCTTGGGATGGGTGTTCCCGCGTGGCTCCAGGCCTCGGAGGTGAGGCCCGAGCAGTCGTACGTCTTCGGGCCCTCGGCGCCCCATTCGTAGGGCTTTCCGAGCTGACGTACCGCGTAGCGCAGCGCCCGGTCGCCCTTTCGGGAGGGCGGGCGGTTGTCGCTCAGGGTGCCGGAGGCCATGAACGTCCGCTGTGCCCTGTCGGTGCCGTCCTTCTCGAACTCGGTCAGCGCGGTGAGCTGTTCGGGAGTGAGGGAGGCGAGCAGCTTCTCGACGTCGTGGAGCCGCTTGCGTACCTCGTCCCGCTGCTTCTTCTGCCGGGCGGCGAGGGAGAGTTGACGGTCGAGGGCGGTGCGGGCCTTGCGGGCGATCTCGTCGGCCTTGTGCTCGGTTCCGGTGAGCCGGGTCACGGTCTCGGCCCGCTCCCGCGCCAACTGCCCGATCACATGCCCCTGGTCGAGCGCGTGCTGCGGATCGCGGGCCAGCAGCAGCCGTACGTACGGGGAGATCTCGGTGCTGCTCTGGTACTGCTGTCGCGCGAGCCGGCCGGCGGCTCCCTTGCTGTCGTGCAGGGAGAGCCTGGCCCGCGTGAGGGCGCGGTCCAGCCGGTCGACCTCGGTGCGCTGCTTCTTCAGCTGCTCCTCGGTGGCGTTGTAGGTCTCGGTGGCCTGCTCGGCCTCCCGGTACAGCCGCTGAAGGTCCGTCAGCAGCCGGGCCACAGAACGGTCACCGGGCTCCGGTACGGCCGTGGCGGGTGCGGCGGCGAGAACCGCATGGGTCGCCACCGTTGCCGTACAGACCAGACGCAGAAGGCGTCCTGACATGTCATCACCTCCGGTGCGGGGCGGCCCCTCCGCTCCGCACCGTGAGCATCAGACGTGGTCGCCGGGCCCGCGCGCCGGGTGTGCGCGGTTCGGCGTAACTCCGTCACTCGTCGGCGTCATCCCGCTTGCCGCCCGGCGTGGTGTCTGGCTTGGACCAGGGCCACTTCAGTGCCCTGCCACGCCCGCCCGCCCCTTTTTCACCTTCGGCGGCATACTCGTACTTCCACCCCTGCGTCAGCCCGAGCCGCTTGCTGTGCCCGCGCGGCACCCGCCGGTAGACGAGCACGGTGGGCGGGCCGCCGTCGGGGGCCGGGACGGGGATGCGGTACGTCTTGGGCGGATGCCCGGTCGCGCCCAGCAGCACGGGCAGGACACGGCCGTCCATCGGCCCGCCCTCGAAGGGGGTGTCTTCGCTCTTCACGGCACCAGTCTCAGTCATCCGCCGCGAGGGCCTCGACCAGGGCGGCGGTCTGCGGATCGCGCGCGCCGGTCACCGTCAGCGCGGCCGTGAACTGCTCCACCAGCCACTCCCGCAACTCGTCGAGCGGCGGTTGCTTGCCCTCGTCGAGCCAGATGAGCGAGGCCGCCTCCACCGCCGTGATCCACATGCGTACGGTCATCCGCAGCCGCAGGCCGGGGTCGGTGACGTCGAGATGGCTGAGGATGTGCTCGGCGGCGGCCCGGCGCACTCCGTCCACGATGGCGGTCGTACGGGACGTCCCGACGACGCTGCCGCCCTGGAGCAGGGCGCTGAATCCGGCGTCGTGCTCGTCGACGAAGGCGAGGTAGCGGTCGAGGGCCCGCACCAGCCGGGGCAGGCGGGGGCCTTCGCGGGGCTCGTCGAAGCACTGCTGGAGCTCGTCCGCGGCGGATCTCAGGGCGGCCTCGTACAGCTGCTGCTTGCCGCCGGGGAAGTACCGGTACACGAGTGGGCGGGAGACTCCTGCCGCCTCTGCCACGTCGTCCAGCGAGACGTCCTCGGGGGCGCGGTGGGCGAAGAGGCTCAGTGCGGCGTCCAGGAGCTGACTTCGTCGCTCCTCGACGCTCAGGCGCCTGTAGGCGGGGGCGGCGGGGGTCATGGGTGCAGCCTAATCGCCGTGGCGGGTGCGGGGAGCTGGCGGCTGCGGGCCCGTTGTGGCTGGTCGCGCAGTTCCCCGCGCCCCTGGGTGGGGCCAGTCACCTATGCCAGGAGGCCCGACGCCTTCCACAGGCGCCGCCCTACTCCCCGCAGCACCCCTATGTCGTCCAGGAAGTCCGTCAGTCGTTTCGCGCCCGTCTGCATGACCTCCCGGCGGTGGCCGCTGGCCTTCATCTGTGCCATGGCCTCGCGTTTGTCCAGGCCTACGTTCGTGTAGACCTCGGGGTTCACGAAGGCCACCGAGAAGATGCGGGCGAACTCGCCGGAGGTGACCCGGGTGAATTCCTGGGACCACCTCGGGGCGGTCACCATCTGGCGGCGGAGCTCTTCACGGGCGTACCGCACATGACGTGCCTCCTCCACCACATGGATCCGCGTGACACCCCGGATCAGGGGCTGTACCCGCTCGTCCGGGAAGGTCAGCCGCTGCATCCAGTCGAGGACCTCCTCGCCGAGGAGTGTCGCGGTGAAGGAGCCAGGGGTGGTGGAGATGGTCTTGAAGAGGCGGCCCAGGTTCTGGTGCGCCCGGCTCACCGGGTACCACGGTGTCCCGCCGTGCGAGATCAGCCGGGCGAACATCTTCGAGTGCCGGCACTCGTCCTCGATCTCGGTCAGCGCGTAGCGCACATGCGCGCTCGTCGCGGCCTTGTCGTAGATGTGCCGGGTGAGCAGCTGCATCAGGATGATCTCGAACCAGATACCGAGTGAGGCGAGCGCGGCGGCCTCGTGCTGCGAGAGCAGGATTCGCTGCTCCTCGCTCATCCGCCGCCACATCGGCGTGTCGTACAGCGACACCAGCTCCGGCGGCCAGAACCACTTGCCCTCCTCGAAGGGCGAGTCCCAGTCCAGTTCCTTGTCGGGGTCGAAGGAGTGCTTGAGGGACGAGGCGAGCAACCGCTCGGCCACCTGCTCACGGTCCTTGAGCAGGCCGAGCGCATCGCGCAGCCCGTCCAGCGCGTCGGCTTCGGTCACGGTCGTCATGGGCTTATGAGACCGCTTGTCAGCAAGCCCGTCAATCCCCCGCGCGCGACTTGTTGACCGCGCGTCTACCAAGTAGGAGCCTGCGGTGCATGCCGACTGAAGACCTGTACGCCATGGACCCGGGAGACTCCCTCTGGCGCGTGCCGGCGACCGGCGCCGCTCGCTTCAACTGGGAGTACGACGACGGGCGCGACCGCCTCCTCGCCCTCTACCAGAAGGGCAAGGACAAGCAGTGGGACGGACAGAAGCGGATCGACTGGGATCTGGAGGTGGATCCGTACGACCCGCTCGGCACGCCCGACGAGTCGATCAGCATCCACGGGACCCCGTACTGGGCGAAGATGACGGACCGCGACAAGGGCGAGCTGCGCCGGCACCTCGCGTCCTGGCAGTTCAGCCAGTTTCTGCACGGTGAGCAGGGCGCGATGATCTGTGCGGCCCGGATCGTCGAGTCGGTCCCCGACCTGGACGCGAAGTTCTACTCGGCGACCCAGACGATGGACGAGGCCCGGCATGCCGAGATCTACGGCCGTTTCCTGCACGAGAAGATCGGCCTGCTCTACCCGATCAACGACAACCTCCAGTCCCTGCTGGGCGACACGCTGCGGGACTCGCGCTGGGACATGCCGTATCTCGGCATGCAGGTGCTCATCGAGGGCCTCGCGCTGGCCGCCTTCGGCATGATCAGGGACACGACGGACAAGCCCCTGCCCAAGCAGATCCTGGCGTACGTCATGCAGGACGAGGCCCGGCACGTCGCCTTCGGCCGGATGGCGCTGCGCGACTACTACCGGCAGCTCAGCGACGCCGAACTCCGTGAGCGCGAGGAGTTCGTCATCGAGGGCTGCTACCTGATGCGTGACCGGCTGCGCGGGGTGGAGGTCCTGGAGAACTTCGGCATCCCGAAGGCGGAGGCCGAGGAGTACAGCGAACGGTCCGAATTCCTCGCCCTCTTCCGCAAGCTGCTGTTCAGCCGCATCGTCCCCTGCGTGAAGGACATCGGCCTGTGGGGCGAGCGCCTCCAACAGGCCTATGTCGACATGGGAGTCTTCGAGATGGGCGACTCGAACCTGGATCTGCTGATGGCGCAGGACGAGGAGATCGCCGAGAAGCTCGACGCCGAGCGGTTCGCGGCGGAGGAACACGACCGGGTCGCGGAGGTGGATCAGTCCATCGCCCTGGGGGCAGACGAGGCCTGAGCAGCGCCCCGCAGGGGCGCGGGGAACTGCGCGACCAGACCCCACCGACCCGCAGCGATCGAACCGCCTGCCCAGCGGAGCGCTTACGCAGGGCAGCCCAGGTCGTCCGGAACCTCAAACGCCACCGGTGGCGCACCCTCCGCGGGGAACGACGTGCGCAGGGTGAACGCGTACGGCGTCGGCCCGTTCGTGCGCAGATGCAGCAGGCGGGACTCGGCCTCCGCGACCGTGGGCCGGTGGCCCGCCGGGACCCACCACATCGCCACCATCGCCTCCGCGACCCGCTCGAACCACTCCCGCCGACGCGCGAGCATCTCCCGGTGCCGCCCCTGGTACATGTACGCGGTCAGCGCGTCGGCGTCCCGCCACACCGACATGTTGATGATCAGCCACTTGTCGCCGAAGACCTGGATGTCGGTCGCGTCGCCGTCGTCCGACTGGAGTCGCCAGACGAATCCGTCGGCGGCGTCCGCATCCGCGTTGACCGGGTCGAGTGCATCGACGAAGTCCTTCAACTCCGGGGAGTCCAGGGGGAACTTGAGGCGGCCGATGTTCACCTGGGCAAGTTCGTACGCGGCGGATGTCGTCATGTACCGAACGGTAGGTCGGGGGAGGGGGGCACGGGTACCCCCGTCTCAACAATCGAGCACGCCCGCCTACGAGTTCAGCACCGCCCTCATCACCGCCCGCGCGATCGGCGCCGCGTCCCCGCCCCCGCTGATCTCCCCCCGGCGCGCCGACGCGTCCTCCACCACCACCGCGACCGCCACCTTCGGCTCGACGTCACCGTCCCCGTGCGCCCAGGAGACGAACCAGGCGTACGGCGTCCCGGAGTTGTCGACGCCGTGCTGGGCGGTGCCGGTCTTGCCGCCGACGGTGGCGTCGCGGATCGCGGCATTGCGGCCGGTGCCCTTCGTCACCACGTCGGTCATCAGCTTCTTCATACGGACGGCCGTCGACGGGAGCATCATCTGCCGCAGCGGGCGCGACCCCGCCGTCGACATCGTCGTACCGCTCGCCCGCGTGGTCCGCTCGACCAGGTACGGCGACCGCACCTGCCCGCCGTTCGCCACGGCCGCCGCGACCATCGCCATCTGCAAGGGCGTGGCCCGAGTGTTGTACTGCCCGATCGAGGACAGCGCCAGCTGCGCCCTGTCCACCGAGGTGTCGAAGGTGCTCGGCGCCACCGAGAACGGGATCCTCGCCTCGGTGTCGTTGAAGCCGACGGCCTCGGCCGTCCGCGCCATGGCCTCCACACCCACCCGCACGCCCAGCCTCGCGAACACCGTGTTGCACGACCACACGAACGCCTCCCGCAGCGAGGCGTCCCGGCAGCTGTCGGCCTCGTTCGTCAGCGAGGTCCTGGTCCCGGGGAGGGTGTAGGGGTCGGGCGAGTCCGTCGGCTCGTCCAGATCCGTGATGACCCCGGCGTCCAGCGCCGCCGCCGCGGTCACCACCTTGAAGGTGGACCCCGGCGGATACGTCTGCCGTACCGCCCGGTTGAGCATCGGCTTGTCCCGGTCGCCGTTCAGCCGCTCCCAGGACTGCTTCGCCGCCGCCCCGTTCCCGGACAGGGCGGCGGGGTCGTACGACGGAGTGGACACCAGCGCCAGGATCCGTCCCGTCGCCGGCTCGATGGCGGCCACCGCGCCCTTGCGCCCGCCGAGCCGCGCGTACGCCGCCTCCTGCGCGGCCGGTTCGATGGTCGTCACGACGTCGCCGCCCGGGTTCTGCGACCGCGTGAAGTCGTTCCACAGGGGGAACGGCCGGAGCATCGGGGCCGTGCCGGACAGGACGTCGTCCTCGGCGTGCTCCAGGAACGTCGTGCCGTACTCCTGCGAGGCGAAGCCGGTGACCGGCGCGTACATCGGGCCGTGCGCGTAGGACCGTTCGTAGCGGAGCTGCTCGCGGGTGTCCTCCGAGCCGGTGAGCGGGGCGCCGCCGGCCAGGATGTCGCCGCGCGGCTGGCCGTAACGGGCGATGTTCTGACGGCGGTTGGCCGGGTTGTCGTCGTAGGACGGGGCCTGGACGACCTGGATGCGGGCGGCGTTCACCAGGAGCGCGACCAGGAGCAGGGCGCAGAACACCGCGGCGTGTCTGATGTAGCGGGTCATGGGGCGACCTCCCCGTCGTACTGCCGTCGTGCCGAGTCGCTCACCCTGACCAGCAGCGCCACGATCGCCCAGTTGGTGACCACCGACGAGCCGCCCTGCGCGAGGAACGGCATCGCCATACCGGTCAGCGGGATCAGGCCCGTCACCCCGCCCGCGATGACGAACACCTGGAGCGCCACGATCGAGGCGAGGCCCACCGCGAGAAGCCGGCCGAACGGATCACGCAGGACCAGGCCCACCCGGTAGCCGCGCTCCACGAGCAGGCCGTACAACAGGAAGATCGCGGCCAGACCGGCCAGGCCCAGCTCCTCGCCCGCCGTCGCCAGGATGAAGTCCGACTTGGCGGCGAAGCCGATGAGAACGGAATGACCGAGGCCCAGGCCGGTGCCGAGCACGCCGCCCGCCGCGAAGGCGAAGAGGGTCTGGGCGAGCTGGTTGGCGCCCTGGCCCGCCTCGATCGACGCGAACGGGTGCAGCCAGTCCTCGACCCTGCTGTGCACATGCGGCTCCAGCCAGCCGACGGCGACGGCACCGAGCGCGGCCAGCAGCAGGCCCACCGCGATCCAGCCGGTGCGCCCGGTGGCGACGTAGAGGAGAACCACGAACAGACCGAAGAACAGCAGCGACGTGCCGAGATCGCGCTCCAGCACCAGCACACCCACGCTCAGCAGCCAGATCGCGACGATCGGGCCGAGGACCCGGCCGGTGGGGAGCTGGAGGCGCCAGATGCGGCGGCCGGTGTAGCGCAGCGCATTGCGGTTGGCGGCGAGATACGCGGCGAAGAACACCGCGAGCAGCACCTTCGCGAACTCGCCCGGCTGGATGGAGAATCCGGCGATCCGGATCCAGATCCGGGCGCCGTTCACGGCCGGGAAGAAGATCGGGAGGGTGAGGAGGGCGAGGGCGGCGACGACACACACATACGCATAGCGCTGGAGCACCCGGTGGTCGCGCAGGAGAAGGACGACGAAGATGAACAGGCCCACGCCCAGCGTCGACCAGACGAGTTGGGTGGGCGCCGCCCGGTCGCCCGGGGTCTCCAGGTCGAGCCGGTAGATCAGCACCAGGCCGAGGCCGTTGAGCAGCACGCCGATCGGCAGCAGGAGCGGGTCGGCGTAGGGGGCGCGGAGGCGGACCGCGATATGCGCCAGCAGCGCGAGCACGCCCAGCCCGGCGCCGTAACCGGCGGCGCCGGGCGGGACGGAGCCGTTCTTCGCCAGGCCGACATCGCAGTAGCCGTACACCGACAGGAGTACGGCGACCACGATGAGGGCGAGTTCGATGCCACGGCGCCGGGGCAGACGGACGGCGGTCGCGTGCGGGTCCGCCGTCGCTGCCAGGGTGGTTCCGGCCTTGCTCATGTCCGGAATTTACCCAAATAGGACATCTTGTGAGCCTCCGGTATCAGCACCAGCGTGGCGCGGCCCCGATGTTGTTGATGAAACGCGCCGAACCCCAGGCCCAGGTGCCGTCCGTGAGGAGGTACCAGAGTGGGTTGCCCAGGATGTTCTGGCCCGGTGTCTTGCAGAAGATGGACACGTAGTCACCGCGGTAGACCGACCGGATGGGCCGACTGCCACGGGTCGGCGCGCTGCGCAGAACCAGTCTGTCGACCGTCACGACGCCCCGGTAGCGGCGCGGGTCGCGTTGATCGCCCCGGCCACCGAATTCGTCGGATCCGTCACCACCGCCGAATTCCGAGTCACCGCTGCTGAACCCCGAGTCGCCACCGCTGCCGAACTCGTCGTCCGCGACGGCGGGCGAAACGACGGTCGCGGTGGCGAGGGCGGCGACGGCGGCAGTTGTGGCGAGCCGACGGACGAGGCGGATACGAAGAGACATGGTGGGCACCTCCATGAATGGGCCGAAGCTGACTAATCGCCACATTAGGAGCGAGATCGCCTGGTCGCGCGTGCTGATGGGCCATAGGAGCAGCGCCTATAGGGGCCGCGCAGCGGGCCCCTGGGGGCGCGGGGAACTGCGCGACAAGCCACAGACAACCCGCAGTCGGCAAACAACCGGCACCCCCGAGCTATCAGCCGCTCCGCTCACCGAAGGACAAGCGTGGCGACGGCCCCACCATCCTCCGCATTGCCGAACGACAGCCGCGCGCCCAGAACCTCCGCCTGGCCCAGCGCAATCGTCAGCCCCAGCCCGTGCCCCTTGGCACCACCTTCCGTACGGAACCGCTGCGGCCCGTGCTCCACCAGATACTCCGGATAGCCGTCCCCGTGATCCCGCACGCTGACCACCGGCCCGTTCACCGTGACGACGAACGGCGGGCGCCCGTGCCGGTGCGCGTTGGCGACCAGATTGCCGAGCACCCGCTCCAGGCGCCGCCGGTCCGTCTCCACCGTCGCGTCCCGTACGACCCTGACCTCGGTGTGGTTCCCGGCCGTCCGCACCACCCGCTCGGCCAGCGCCGCCAACTGTTCGGTGTCCAGGTCGAGCCGCTCCCGCCCGGTGTCGAGCCGGGAGATCTCCAGCAGGTCCTCGGTCAGCGTCCGCAGCGCCGCCACCCGGTCCCGGACCAGCTCGGTGGGCCGTCCCGCCGGGAGCAGTTCGGCGGCCGCGTGCAGTCCGGTCAGCGGGGTACGCAGCTCGTGCGCCACATCCGCGGTGAACCGCTGCTCGCTCTGAAGCTTGCCCTGTAGCGACGCCGCCATGGAGTCCAGCGCGGCGGCGACCGCGGCCACCTCGTCCTGGGGGCGCGTCGGATCCTTCGTACGGGGGTCGTCGACGCGAGCGTCCAGATCGCCGCCGCTGATCCGCCGGGCGACTCGCGCGGTCGTGTGCAGCCGGCGCGTCACCCGGGTCACCGCGAACGCGCCCACCAGCAGCGTCACCCCGATCGCCAGCCCCGAGGACCAGATGATCGCCCGGCCGAGGTCGTTGATGGTGCGCGACTGCTGCGAGTAGTCGACCTCCACGGCAAGCGCCCGCCCGCCGTCGGCCGGGCCCGCCGCCCACATCGTCGGGCGGCCCTCGTGGTCGGCGACCATCGTGCCGCGCTCGCCGGCCGCCGCCAGCTTCCGCAGCGACTCGGGCAGCCCGTCCGGGTCGACGCCCATGCCCGGCATCAGCCTGTCCCCGGCCTCGAACGCCGTGGTCGCGTCGTCCAGCCGGGACAGCGCGAGGTCACGGGCCTGCTCGACCGTCTGGTTCGACACGGACACATGCACGAGGACGCCGAGCAGCGCGGCCAGCGTGCAGCACATCACCGTGATGAACACGGCGGCCTTCACGGCGAGCGTCCCCGCCCAGCGGGGGAGCCCGAGCCTCATCGAGGACTCGCCGAAGCGGAAGCCGATGCCGATGCCGATGCCGACGGTCGTGCGGTCCGCTTTCCGGTGCCGGTGCGCAGCATCTCGTCATGCGTGAGCAGCATCGTGTGCTGGTTCGCGTCCCAGGTCCACTGGAGGCGGTACTCGTAGCCGGCGACCTCGGACGGCGAGCGGATGATCACGGATCGCCCGGCCAGCTCGACCGCGCTGATCGCGTCTTCCCAGCTCATGACCCGCACCAGCCGCCCCTTCGTGACGGTGTAGACGCGTACGGCCGTCAGGGTGCCCGGCAGCTGCCGGAAGCCCAGCGTCAGATCGTCCCGCCCGTCGCCGGTCAGATCGCGGTAGTACGGCCTCAGGACCGGGCACCTGGCCCGGTCCCCGCCCTCCGCGCAGTCGGCCATCCGGTCGCCCGTCTCGCGATACGGCGCCTTGCCGCCCTCGTAGTCGCCGGGGCTCGTGGCGATCTCGGCCCGTACGATCGCGACCGGATCGACCTTGCGGATGGTGCCGCCCGGCACGGCGATCCCCTTGATCACCTCGTTCTCCACCTCGCCGATCTCGTAGGCGGGGGAGGACGCCGGTCGCAGCTCGGGCCACAGCCGGGCCGGGCTGACCGCGGTCGGGGTCGGGCCCGCGCCGCGCAGCTCGCCGGCGTCGCCGCAGGCCGCGGTGGTGCCCGCGAGCAGGGCGACAAGAGCGACGGCACGCGCGGGGCGGCTGAGGGGCACGGCACTCCTGTGGTCCTGGACGATCGTGGGCCCCGTACACCTTATTCGCGGGGACGTCCTTTTTGCGCGCAGGGACTGTCCGGCCGGCGGGCAGACGCTATTCGGCCAGCTCCTCCAGCAGCCGGGCCGTCGACAACCCGGCCCGCAGGTACTCGACGAACAGTTCATTGTGCAGCGCCCAGGGCGAGCGCCGGGTGCGGATCAGCCGGATCGCCTCCTCGGTGGAGCAGCCCCGCCGGACCAGGGTGTGTGCGACCACCAGCCCCGAGCGGTTGTACCCGTGGTAGCAGCGGACGAGAACGCTGCGGCCCGCGTCCAGCGCCTCGCTCGCGGCCTGCGCGAGCCGCATCACTCCGGCGAGCTGCGTTCCGTCCAGCGGACCGTCCGGAATCGGCCACACGTGGTGCTCGACGCCCGGATCCGGCCCGTGCCCGGGCAGCCGGAGGAGGGTCTGCACGAGATCGAACTGATCATGGACGACGACGAACTCCACCTGCCCGGAGCCGCCCTTGAACTCGTGCCCGCCCATCCACAGACCGGGCACGATCTCGCTCCACGGACTGTCCGGAGCGGGTACGTCGGGTTGGTTTCTGCGGGTCCGCAACCGAGCCTCCCCAAGCCCCTGCCAACTCATCCCAAAGGTAACCGGGTTCTTGCCCCTGGAGCACCCCGCCTGTTCCCATGGTCATGGGGTGATGGTGCATGAGCCGACTGCGCGTCATACCGACCTGGCGGCACGGCCAGGAGCGGCTGTACGTCTGCCTCACGGACGGGCGCAACATCGCCTGGTACGACCGTGAGGCGGCCCGGGTCAACCTGCTGGCCGACGACCACAGAGAGGGCGTACTCGAAGCCCTCGGACCCTTCCTGACCGGCCCCGTCACGGTCGGCCCGCCCCCGGTGCCGACCCCCGCGGAGCTGGCCCGGCTCTCCCTCCACCCGGACGACGACCTGGCGCCCAACCGCCCCGGCGAGACTCTCCAGATCGCGCTGGACCGGGACCCGGGACCGGCCCACCGGCTGCGCGCCGACCCGCGCCGCCGGGCCCTGTCCGCCGAACAGGCGGTGGGGGAGGCGCTGGAGCGGCTGGACGGCGCGGGCTGGCACGCCCTGCACTCCGTCCCGCTGCCCGGCGGCGACCGCGTCCACCACCTGGCGATCGGCCCCGGCGGCCTCTTCGCGATCCACACCGTGTACGCACGCAAGCAGCGGGCGCTGATCGCCGACCCCATGGTCACCCTGGGCCGTCGCAACCCCGACCCCTTGCTCCGCCGCGTCCGCGCCGACGCCGACCGCGCCTCCTACGCGCTGACCGCCGAGGTTCACCCGGTACTCGCGCTCTTCGCCCCGGCGGACGTCCGGATCACCGCCCCTCTCCGCGCGGTCCGCATCCTCCAGGACACAGAAATCGAGGGCCTCACCCGCCTCGGCGGCATACTCAAACCGGCAGACGTGGAGGCCCTGCACGCAATGGCACGGGACCGGCACACGTGGGAGCGAGTCTGAGCGGAACCGGTAAACGCGGGCGCGGCTGTGCGCCCCGTCAGGGGCGCGGGGAACTGCGCGACCAGCCCCCACCGGGCCCGCGGACGAACGAACCGCAACTACGGCAACACACCGGCGTGCGCCGGATCGAGCAACGGCGCCATCAGATCGCCATAGTCCTGCAACCGGGGCCCGAGGTCACCCGCGGTGAAGGCCAGCCGCCCAGGCGCCCCGCACTGCTCGACCTCCTCCCACGTCACCGGCGCCGACACCAGCGGCTGGGCCCGCGCCCGCAGGGTGTAGGGCGTGGCCGTGGTCTTCCGCGCAGCGTTCTGGCTCCAGTCGACGAACACCTTCCCGGGCCGCAGGCTCTTCGTCATCCGGTGCACGACCAGCCGGGGCAACGCCCGCTCCGCCTCCATGGCGAGCTCCTTGGCGTACTCGGAGACCTGCTCGGACGACGCGGACCGGACGGCCGCCAGCAGATGCAGCCCCTTCGCCCCGGACGTCTTCGGGTGCGCCTCGATCCCGTCCGCCGCGAGCCGGTCCCGCAGCCACAGGGCGACCTCACAGCACTCCACGACCGTCGCCGGCGCCCCCGGATCAAGGTCGAACACCAGCCGGTCCGCCTCGCCGGGCGCCCCGATCAGCCACTGCGGGGTGTGGAACTCGGTGACCAGATTGGCGGCCCACATCAGACTCGCCAGATCCTGCACGAACACCATCCGGGCCGGCCCCTCCACCCTGGGCACCTCGGCGGTGGTGACCCACTCGGGGGTGCCCGGCGGGACGTTCTTGGTGAAGAACACCTGCCCGTCGGGCCCGTCCGGATACCGCAGGAACGACACGGGCCGGTCGCGCAGATGCGGCAGCAGTACGTCGGCGATGGTCGCGTAGTAGTGCAGTACCTCGCCCTTGGTGAACCCGGCGGCCGGATACAGCACCTTCTCAAGATTGCTGAGCGCGACGCGCCGCCCTTCCACCTCGGTGATGGGTGCCATACGACGAGTCTCTCTGCTGGCAACCCCTACGGCATCCTGCGCAGCGCCAGCACCGCGTTGTGCCCCCCGAACCCGAACGAATTGCTCAGCACCAGATCCCCGTCCTGAGGCAGCTCCCGCGGCGCACCCCGTACGAGATCAAGTCCGACCGCGTCGTCCACCTCGGCGCACCCCACCGTCGGCGGGACCACCCCGTGATGCAGCGTGAGCGCGGCGGCCACGGCCTCGACCCCGCCCGCGGCGCCCTGGAGATGCCCGAGGTGCCCCTTCAGGGCGGTGACCGGCACGGACCGCCGACCCAGCACGGCGTCCAGCGCGCCCGCCTCGGCGAGGTCCCCGTCCACCGTGGCGGTCGCGTGCGCGTTCACGTGCACGATGTCGACGACATGGCCGCCCGCGTCCCGCACCGCCCGCCGCAGCGCCAGCGCGACGCCGCCCCCGGACGGGTCGGGCGCGGCCATGTGGTGGGCGTCGGCGGACAGCCCCCACCCGGCTGCCTCGCAGTAGATCCGCGCCCCACGGGCCCGGGCGTGCTCCTCGGACTCCAGGACGAGCAGCCCCGCCCCCTCGCCGTTCACGAACCCGTCCCGGTCCTTGGCGAACGGCCGCGACGGCGACCCGTCGGACAGGTCCCCCGAGGCCAGCGCCCGCATCGCGGCGAAGGACGCCATGATCGCCGGCGTGACGACCGCTTCGGCGCCGCCCGCGAGGGCGAGGTCGACGCGGCCGTACCGTATGCGGTCGATCGCCTGTCCGATCGCCTCGGTCCCGGACGCGCACGCGCTGGTCACGGTGCGGGCCTCGCCGGTGATGTGCAGATCGAGGGAGACCTGGGAGGCGGCCTGCGAGGGCACGGTCATCGGTGTGGTGAGCGGCGAGACCGCGCGCGGCCCCTTGTCCCGCAGTTTCCGGTCGCCGCCGACGAGCACGGAGGCGTCGCCGAGGATGGCGCCGAGGCTCACCCCGACCCGCTCGGGATCGAGCCCGCTCTGACGGGTGCCGCCCTCGGTGAACCCGGCGTCCGCCCACGCCTCCCGCGCGGCCAGCACCGCGAACTGCGCGGCCCGGTTCATCCGCCGCGCCGCCGGCCGGGGCAGCAAGCCGGCCGGATCCACCGGCACCGTCCCGGCGACCCGCACCGGCAGCTCCGCGAACTCCTCGCCGTCCAGCTCCCGTATCCCGTGCCGCCCGTCGAGCAGCCCCCGCCACAGCTCGCCCACCCCGACCCCGAGCGGTGTGACCGCCCCGAGCCCGGTGACGACGACACGTCGCGGCACGGGGACGGACGCCTGCGCCGCCGGCCGCGGGTGATGCCGTACGACGTTCCCCGCACGGTCGGCCTCCCCGGCCCACTGCCGCACCTCGGCGTCGGACGCGGTCCCGCCCGTGGCCGCGTCGAGATCCCGGTGCCAGACACCCCAGCGCCGTACGTACGTCACCTCGGCCGCCCGCGGATCGACGGCCCGCAGTGAGCTCACCCGGTCGCCGTCCCGGAACTCGACGGTGTCGAGCCGCGGCGAGGACAGACTGGGCACCGCGTCGACGTCCATGCGCCGGCAGGCGACGGTCACCCGCCGGTCACGGCCGAGGACTTCGTCGTGGTCCGTGCCGCCGAGCGGTGGCCGCAGCGCCAGCCGGATCGTCTCCGGCGACTCGGGCAGCGTGTGCAGCACGACGTACCACCGCTGCTCGTCCGCGTCCCGTGGGGAGAGGGCGACGAGGTCGCCGGGGATGACCTCGGCGGCGGTAACTGTGTGGGGATCGATGGGGACTTCCGACGTCCCGGGCGAATGGGACATATGGGTACACGCTCCGTTGGTCCGAACTGTCTTGCTCCGAGCCGTCCCGAGTGAACTGGATGCATGTCTGAAATGCCATGGTTGAAAGGGGAACTTGCCCCGTTTCTTACGTCTTGCAAACGTGACTCCGGGTCGGGTTTTCCTCAACTCGCCGCGAAATCACCTGGGTTGTTCGCCGCGACTTATGCCGATCTGTGTGGAACGTCACAACCGCTAACGATCACCGGCCGTGTTCCAGGCCCGCCCGGTCCCCCGAATGCCTCAGTCGAGGTAACCCGCTCACTCCGGTGGCCGTTTGAGGGCAGTACTCCCCTTGAATCAAGGAGCTCTCATGACATCCGTGCCGGCGGTGATCCCACCCTTTGGGGCGCTGCCGAACCGGGTGTTGCGCAGAGCTGCTGACCGGCCGACGAACCACCGAGAGCCCCATGAAACTCACCTCCGTGGTCATCAGCCACAACGTCGCCGCCTATCTCCCCGACTGCCTGGGCTCGCTGCGCAGGAACACCGCCCCGGACATCGAGTACGTCTTCGTCGACGACCGCTCCACCGACGGCTCCCGCGCCCTGCTGGAGCAGGCCGTCGCCCGCCTTCCCAACAGCCGGCTCATCGTCCACCCGGAGAACCGGGGCGCCTCCGCCGCCCGCAACACCGGGATCGACGTGGCACGCGGCGAGTACGTCACCTTCCTCGACGGCGACGACTGGCTGGCGCCCGGCTACTACCCGCGGCTCGCCGAGGCCTGCACCCGGCTCGCCGTCGACTTCGTCCGCGTCGACCATCTGCGCGCCCAGGGCAGGAAGCGCACGTTGCAAAGGGCGCCCGAGAGCAGGCGCGGGGTGCCGATCCCGTCCGTCGAGGGCATCGGCGAGGAGAACCGGGAGACCATGGCCGACTACGTCAACGCGTGGTCGGGCGGCTTCCGTAGCGGGCTGCGGGACAGCGGGCTGCTGTACTTCGACACCTCGCTGCGGACCTGCGAGGACCGGCTGTGGAACTGGCGGCTGCATCTGCACACCCGGTCGTTCGCGGTGGTGGGCCTCGCCGGTCTCTTCTACCGCAGGGACGTCGGCGGCTCCCTCACCAGCGTCGGTGACGACCGGCAGCTCGACTTCCTCCCGGCCTCGCAGCGGATCATCGAGGAGGCCGTCACCCACTGCACGGTCCGCAGGGTGCACCGCAAGGCCGTACGGACCCTGCTCGGTCTGACGCACTTCCACCTCAAGCGGACCGACCGGCTCGACAAGCGGGTGGCCAGACAGTTCCCCGGGCGGTACCGGGCCCTGGCCGCGTCCCTGCCGCAGGACCTGCTGGGCGAGGTCCTCGACGCCATGGACGAACAGCGCCGATCCGACCTGACCGCCCTCTACCGTCCGAGGAAGACCGCGTGCCCCCGATGAACGTCCCCGTTCCCACGGAGCCCCGTGATCCCGTCCCGGTCCAGCTCGTCGAAGCCTCCACGCTCTACGGCCTCGCCACCGTCTGCTCGGCCGTCGCACAGGGCCTGCTGCCGCTCGCGGAGGGCGGCCGGCGGCTCCTGGTGACGTCCACCAACACCAACGTCCCCGAGGCCCAGCCCCCGTGGCAGGAACTGCCCGGCTTCGCTCACCTGACGACGTACTTCGACGCGGTCGTCTCCTGGAACGACACGATCTTCCCCAACCACCCCTCGGTCTGGTCGCCCCGCCCCGAGGACCGCCAGCTGTTCGAGCAGGCGCTGCGCCGCTCCTGGGGAATCGCCCCTGACGCCCCCGTCGAGCTGGTCGCCGAGTCGGTCCAGGCCCCGCCCTCGCTCACCCTGGCCCGCGTCTTCGCCGACGCGACCCTGCACGTCTACGCCGACGGCCTGATGAGCTACGGACCCCTGCGCACCCGCCTGGAACAACAGATCCTGCGCCGCGTCGGCCGGTTCGTCTACCCGGCACTCGTCCCCGGTCTGCGCCCGCACCTGCTCGACGAGTGGCCCGGCGCCGAGCACCACCCGCTGCCCCCGGACGCCCTGCGCCGCACGCTCGCCGTCCTGACCGACGCGGCCAAGGACGAACTGGAGGCGGTCCGTGAACTGCCCCGGGGCGGCGCCCTGTTGCTGGGTCAGTACCTGGCCGAGGCGGGCATCCTCAGCGCCGCCGAGGAGGACGCCCTGCACGCGGACATGGTGCGCGAGGCGGTAAGGGGCGGTGCCGAGGCCATCCTCTTCAAGCCCCATCCCAGCGCACCCCGCCGGCACGCCGAGGCCCTCCGCAGGGAAGCCGCACGCGCCGGCGTCACCCTGCACGTCGTCGACCTCCCGGTCCTCGCCGAGGTGCTCTACGAACGCCTGCGCCCGGATGTCGTCCTCGGCTGCTTCTCCACCGCCCTGTTCACCGCCAACACCGTGTACGGGATCCCCGCCGTGCGCATCGGCACGGAGCTGATCCTGCGCCGCCTCAAACCGTACGAGAACAGCAATCGCATCCCGCTGGTGATCGCCGACAGCGTGCTGCCCGGGCCCGGAGCCGTCGAGGCAGGGGCCGAGGTGCAGCGGCTGGTCGCCACCGTCGCGTTCTGCATGCAGCCCATCGCCTACGCCCATCTGCGCCCCACCGCCGAGGAGCTGCTGTCCGCCGGGCACGCCGGGGCCGTCGCCGGCCGGTACATGGGGCTGCTCCGGCTGACCAGACTGCACCTGCCGGGCCGGCTCCCGGCGCCGTGGCTGCTGCTGCCGCTGGCGAGGACACCGTTCATCCGCCGGCATCGCGCGACGCTCGCCCGGGCGGCGCGCAGCGCGCGCGGGGCGGTGGGCCGGTGACCGCCCGCCGGGAAGGGGTGGAGGAGTCGCGGGGTGGCGGGCCGGTGACCGCTGGTCAGGAAGGGTTTCGGGAAGCGCGGGACGGCGGGCCGGTGACTGCGGTTGCGCCCCGTATCGGCGGGCAGGGATCGCCGCGGCGTCCCGCCCCGTCCACCGCACCGCCGCGGACGGGGCGGCGACGGCCCACCGCGGGCCGATTCGCCGTCGAACTCGTCCTCGGGACGGGCATCGCGCTCTCGGTGAGCCTCGGTATCCAGTACGCCGTTCCGAGGCTTCCGCTGCCCGAGCCGTCCCTGCTGCCGACCGTCCTGACCACGGCGAGCACGGCGGCAGTGGTGGCGCTCCTCGTGCTGTCGGCGCTGTGGTCCGGGCGGGGCGGCATGGCCGTACGCGGGCTCGTCCACTGGTCCGGCTATGCGCTGGTCGCCGCGCTGCCCACCCTCCTCGTCGCCGTCCCGCTGCACGGCACCCGCTGGTTCCTCGGCGGGCTCGCCTCGGACAACCAGTTCCGCGTCGAGTACCTCACGCGCTTCACCGACTCGCCCGCCCTGGCCGACTTCGCCTACCGGGATCTGCCGCCGCTGTACCCGCCCGGCTGGTTCTGGACCGGCGGCCGGATCGCCGCGCAGCTGGGCTGGGACTCGTGGGCCGCCTTCAAGCCGCTGTCCATCACCTCGGCCGCGCTCGCCGCCGCGGTGGCGCTGGCGCTGTGGCGGCTGCTGGTCCCGTCACGGATCGCCGTGGCACTGGCGGCGGCGACCGCGATGGCCGCCTTCGTCGAGCCGTCCCTCGGCGTCCGCGAGCCGTACGCCTGGCTGGTCGGCTCCGCCCTGGTGCCGCTCACGGTGATCGCGCTGAAGCTGCTGCGGGAGCCCGCCGTCCGCCCGTGGCCGCTGCTGGCGTTCGGCGTCGCGGTGGGCGCGGCCGTGCTGACGTACACGATGCTCGCCGCCTTCTGGGTGTGCACGCTCACCGCGATGGTGGTGGTCCTGCTGCTGCGCAGTCCGCGGCGTTGGCGCACTCTGCCGGCGCGGGTCGCGCTGGCGGGGATCGCGGCGGCACCGTCGGCGGCCGTGGTCCTGCTGCCGTACGAACTGGCCGCACACGCCGCCGGCGGGTCGCCGTCGACGACGGCGCTGAAGTTCCTCCCGTACCAGCAGCTGACGTATCTGCTGCCGATGACGGAGATCGGGCCGGGCGGACTGCTGTGCCTGGCCGGGACCGTCTGGCTGGTCGTCCGCTGCCGGACCCAGCCCGTGGCCGCGGGCCTGCTCGCGCTGGTCGCCGGATGCTACGCCTGGTGCGTGCTGTCGCAGCTGGCCATCCTGGCCGGCACCACGCTCCTTTCCTTCCGCGTCCACCCGGTACTGCTCGTCGCGCTGTACTGCGCCGGCGTCCTCGCCCTGTGGGACCTGGTGCGGACGGTGCGCAACCGCCGCCCCGCGCACGCCCGGACGGTCACCCTGACCGTTGCCGCCGTCGCGGCGGTCTTCGCCGTCGCCGCCGCCCAGAACGCGCAGAGCGCGCTGGGCCGGGAGGTCGACCTCGCCTACCGCCAGAGCTACCCCCTGGACAACGGCACCGCCCCCTCCCGCACGGCGCGCGTGAAGCACCCCGGCACCGAGGACCTGTGGATCCGCCCCCTGGTCCGTGCGATCGCCCGCGGCACCGGCAAGCGGCCGAGCGACCTGACCCTCCTGACGGACCATCACCGGCTGCTGTCCGTCGAGCCCTACTGGACGTACCTCGCCATGACGCCCGGCTACTCCAACCCCCAGGCGCTGCACGAGAAACGCAACCGGGAGGTACGGCACTGGCTCGCCGCCCGGGACGCGGACGACTTCGCGCGACGGCTGGACTCAGGGCCCTTTCCGGCGCCGGACGTGTTCGTCCTGCGGCAGACCGACACCGGCTACGGCCTCTTCCTGCATCGCCACAACTTCCCCCGCGTCCCGGTGACCCGGTCCGCGCAGGTCGTCTTCCCGGTGGAGTTCTTCCCGCCGGAGCGCTTCCTGCGCCAGGACGTCGGGCCGTACACCGTCATCACGCGGTACGGCGCCTGGTCCGGGTGATCGAGGGGCCTCGCCGTGCAGGGCCAAGCTGTTAAAGAAGCGTCAAGGGCCGGTAGGGTTCGCTGCGGTGTGCCGGGAAGTCTGGTCGGCGAGTACAGGAGCAGTCCGTCTTCCGATCGGTGGCACAGTGAACGACTGGCACAGCTGGGCGGCGTTGGTCGTGTTCGTCGGCGCGTACTCCCTGATCATCAGCGAGAAGATCCACCGGGTCGCGGTGGCCCTGGGCGGCGCCGGACTGATGCTGGCGATCGGTGCGACCGACGATGTCTCGGCGTTCTACTCCGAGGACTCCGGCATCGACTGGAACGTCATCTTCCTGCTGATGGGCATGATGATGATCGTCGGTGTGCTGAAGAAGACCGGCATGTTCGAGTACCTGGCCATCTGGGCGGTGAAGCGGGCACGCGCCCGCCCCTACCGGGTGATGGCCATGCTCGTCGTCATCACCGCGTTCGCCTCGGCCCTGCTCGACAACGTCACCACGGTCCTGCTCATCGCCCCGGTGACCCTGCTGGTCTGCGAACGACTCGGCCTGCCCGCCGCGCCGTTCCTGATCGCCGAGGTGTTCGCGTCCAACATCGGCGGCACGGCGACCCTGGTCGGCGACCCGCCCAACATCATCATCGCCAGCCGGGCCGGCCTGACCTTCAACGACTTCCTGATCCACCTCGCCCCGCTGTCCGCGGTCCTGATACTGCTTCTCCTGCTGCTCTGCCGTTGGCTGTTCCGCAAGTCCTTCGTGTACGACGAGGGCCGCGCCGCCGAGATCATGGAGCTGGAGGAGCGGGAGGCCATCAGGGACCCGCGGCTGCTGATCCAGGGCCTCGTCGTACTCGCCCTGGTGGTCGCCGGGTTCGTCCTGCACCCCGTACTGCACTACGAGCCCAGCATCGTCGCCCTGCTCGGCGCCGGCCTGCTCATCGCGGTGTCCTCGGTCGAGACCGGCGACGTCCTCACCGAGGTCGAATGGCCCACGCTGGCCTTCTTCGCGGGCCTGTTCGTGATGATCGGCGGGCTGATCGACACCGGTGTCGTCGACGAGGTGTCCCGGGCGCTGGCCGACGTGATCGGCACGAACGAACTCGCCGGCTCCATGACCATGCTGAGCGCGTCCGCCGTCCTGTCAGGGGTCGTCGACAACATCCCGTACGTCGCCACCATGGCCCCCATCACCGGCGACCTCGTCCAGAACATGGGCGGCGACAGCGACCACGTCATGTGGTGGGCCCTCGCGCTCGGCGCCGACCTCGGCGGCAACGCCACCGCCATCGGCGCCTCGGCCAACGTCGTCGTGCTCGGCATCGCCGAACGCAACCGCCAGCCCATCTCCTTCTGGCAGTTCACCAGGTACGGCCTCGTCGTCACGGCCGTCACGGTGGTGGTGGCGATGGGGTACGTGTGGCTGCGGTACTTCGGGTGAGGGCAGGGCTTCGGCCGGGGATGGCCGAGGGCGTCACCTCACGGTCGGGCTGGGCGTCGGCGAGGACGTGTTGACGTCCAGTCCGGGGGGCGCCGTGAGGGCGACGATCGGTGCGCCCGCCTGGGGCGGCGGCGGGGTGGTCTGGTCCTGGGGGAGCTTCGGCGGGCTGGTCTGCTGGAAGAGGGCCTGGTCGAAGTTGACCATTTCTGTCTTCTCCAGGACCGAGATGTGGTCGAGGACGGTGTCGTTGGTCAGGTCGGCGAGCTGACGGACCAGCGAGTTCTTGGTGTTGGCGCGGGTCGCGGCGACCACCGGGAAGATCCGCCCATGGGCGGTCCGCATGATGTTGACCGCGGTGGTGTCGAACTGCTTGCCGGTCTCGGCCTGGGAGGTCGCCACGAACTGCTGCTGCTGCGGGCTGGGCTGGTTGGGCAGCGTGATGCCCAGCTCGGGCGCGATCTTGCGGCACAGCTCGTCAAGCCTGGAGTGCCCGACGACCAGGTGCTCGCCGGCCTCCTTCATCGCCGGGGTCGTCCCGCGCTCCATCGCCGTCATGCCGAGCGGGTACTCCCACAGCCCGGCCGCGCGCACCGCGACCACGAAGGTCCGGTCGGCCTCGGTGAGCGGGCCGTACTCGGTGTTCGCGATGATCCGATCCGGCGCACTGGTCGTGTTGTTGATCCCGAGCATCGCGGGATACGCGAGTGCGGCGAGGGTCAGACTCAACGCGCCGCCGACGAAGACGGTTCCGACCCTGTTGCGCGACAGGCGCATCAATGCCTCCTGATGTGACCGGACCTGACATCAAGGAGTACGGATGATGGGCGCCGTTCAATCAGCGTCCCGAAGAAAAGTCACCCATGAAATGCGTGGCGTGCGTCACACGCGTCACTGGGTGCTGGGAGCGCCGGTCGTGGCGAGGAGCTCGTGGAGCAGGTGCGAGGCGGTGATGACGCCCAGCAGTTGACCGCTCCCTCGCTCCCGCCCGCCCGGCCCGGCCTTGGTCTTCTGCACCACGGCCACCACCGGGCTGCGCACCTGGGCCATCAGCGCGGCCACCTCCAGCGCGGTGTCGTCGGGGTCCGCGATCGGGGGCGGGGCCGCCTTGCCGGGCAGACATTCACCGACGCGACGGCCGATCAGCGCCTGGCACAGCCGGTCGGCGTGTTTCTCGTCGACGACCGCCGCGAGTGTCGGGTCCTCCAGCACATACGTGGGAACCAGCACCTTGATCATCTGGGAGGCGGGCAGGATCGCCTTCGGCTCGCCGCGCTCGTCGAGCACCAGCAGGCCGGGCAGCTTGTGCTCGGCCATCAGCCGGGCCGCCTCCAGGGCGTCACTGTCGACGCTCACCGTTTCGTATTCGACCGCCAGGTCACGTGCGCGCACGACAGGCTCCTCATCTGCGAGCGAAGCTCCTGGTCCCAGCGTCGTACGCAGGCGGGGCGGGGGCCAGGACATTGACACGAAACATACGCGGACGGTGCGGGCAGGCCCCAGGAGGCGGCCGGGGTGTCGCCTGCCGTAGCGCGCCGGCGCTCGTCAGAAGTCCTTGGCCGACCAGTCCGGCAGGCGGGCGCCGATGAGGAGTGCCCCAGGCGCTGCGCGCTTCGTTGCTCTGTTGCGCCCCTCGGCGTTTGCCTGCCGTAGACCTCTATTCAAGGAAGTCCCGATATGCCCCGTCCTGCCCATATCGCCATGATCGGCACGCCTGTGGTCGGCCATGTACTGCCCAGCCTGGAGATCATCCGTGAGCTGGTGGCCCGCGGCCATCGCGTGACGTACGCCAACGCCGACCACGTTGCCGAGCTGATCACCGACACCGGGGTCGAGCTGGTCCGCTTGGCCTCCACGCTGCCGGTCGCCGACAGTGACTGGCCGCAGGACCCCATCGCCGCCGCCTCCCTCTTCCTCGACGAGGCGATGGCCGTACTGCCGCAGCTGCACGCCGCGTACGACGACGCCCCCGCCGACCTCTACCTCTACGACATCGGCGCGTACGCGGCCCGCGCGCTGGCTGAGGCGCAGGGTCGCGGCATCGTCCAGCTGTCACCGACGCACATGGCCTGGGAGGGCGCCCAGGAGGAGGTCGGTGCGGCGTTTGCCGGGTTGCCCGGAGGTCCCGCCTACCGAGCGCGGTTCGCTGCCTGGCTGGCCCGATGCGGTGCGGTGACCACGAACGTGGAAGAGTTCACAGGTCGGCCGCGGCGGGCGCTGGCCATGATCCCGCGAGCCATGCAGCCACATGCGGACCGGGTCGACGCCGATGCGGTGACGTTCGTCGGCCCGTGCTTCGGCGCCGACGAGGAGCAGGGCGGCTGGATGCGGCCGGCCGGTGCGGACAAGGTGCTGCTGGTGTCGCTGTCGGGCTCGGTGTACCCCGGGCCGCAGGAGATCTACCAGCAGTGTGTCGCGGCCTTCGCGGATCTTCCGGACTGGCGTGTGGTGTTCCAGATCGGCAGTGGCAGCGATCCGGCCGAGCTGGGGGAACGGATTCCGCCCAACTTCGAAGTGCGGCCGTGGGCAGCGCCGTTGACGATCCTTGAGCAGGCGGACGCCTGTGTGACGCACACCGGCATCGGCAGCAGCAGTGAGTGCCTGTACGCAGGTGTGCCGGTGATCGCGGTACCGCACGGTGCCGAGCAATGCCTCTACGCCGACCGGCTGGTCGAACTGGGCGTTGCCCGGCGGATCGACACCGCGAACGTCACGGCGGCGGCGCTGCGTACGGCTCTGATGCAGCTGATCGGCGATCCACGGGTCGCCGCCGGCTCGGCCTGGCTGTGGGCCGAGGTGCGCGCCGAGGGCGGCACCCGCCGGGCCGCGGATCTGATCGAGGAGCAGTTGGTGGAGGAGCGAGTGGGCTCATGACGCGTGCGCCTCGTCGTCTCGGGCACCGGTGTCCGTGCGGGTGGCCCGCCCTACTGGCGGGCTGTGCTGGGGAAGCATCACGCAGTTCGAGGTCTCGGCGACGCAGATCACCTCGTCGCGAGGCGTCGAATCCGTCGGCGATGCTCAGCCGATGGCGATACGGGGGTGGGCGGAAGGCGTGATCCAGCTCATGATGCGGTCCATGGTGGCTCGGGGCACGGAGACGCAGCCGGCGGTGGCGCCGTTGCCGTTGACGTGGAGGAAGATGCCGGCGCCGCGGCCGGGGGTGGCGGGCCACCGGTTGAAGTTGATGACCAAGGCCTTGGCGTACTGGGTGGGGTAGTTGATGAGGTGCTCGCTGCCGCGGTCCCCGGATTCGGTGAGCGGGAAGTCCGCGCCCGCTTCGCCGTGCATGGAGTTGTAGAACTTGGACTCGGGGTCCTCCACCCACCAGTCGTCGTCGGTGACCCGGTGGTACGGCATGGCGGTGCCGCCCGCCTCGACGCCGAAGCCCTCCGTGATGGTGTAGGTGCCGGTGGGGGTGGTGTAGGTGCCCTGCCGGCGGGTGGCCCCGTCGGTCACGCCGTTGGAGCCGACGCGGGCGGCGCTGGTGCTGAACTGTGCCTTCCAGCCGGAGGATCCCTTGGCCCAGGCGGTGACGGTGGCGTAGGAGCCGCCGGCCTCTACGGTGATCAGCTGGGTGGCGTCGGCCGCCTCGACCGGAACCGGGAAGTCGGGGGCGGCAGGGGCTGGGGCGGCCGCCGTATCGCCGGAGCCCGACCCTGTGCCGCTCGCGGATCCGCCGGTCTCCTTCGCGGCGCTGCCCGTGGTGGAGACGGATGCCGAGGCCGAGGCGGACGTGCGGTCGGATGCCGAGGTGGAGGGGCCGGCGGAGGGGGAGCGGGAGGCGCTGGGCGACGCGGTGCCGGAGGCGTCGGCGGTGGGGTCCTGCGCGGAGCGCGACACCTCGATCGAGTCCGAGGCCGTCGCCCGCTGGTCGTCATGCCCGGCGCAGGCGGAGGCCGTCGCCAGGGTGCTGAGGACTGCGGCGGTGATCAGAACCGGCCGGGGAAAGGCTTGCACGCGGAACTCCTTGCGGAAGGGAAATGGCGAGTTCAGCTCGCGGTCGCGGGTGTGGTGGACAGGTCGCCGGTGCAGGTGGCGCGGCCGAACGTGCCGGTGGCGGTGGCGCTTTGGACATGGCGGCCATGGATGGCGAGGGTGCAGCGCGCCTGCCCGCCGTTTGCGGTGAGCACGATGCTGACGATCGGGTCCTGGCCGAGGGGGACGTCGACGGTCCTGCGCCAGGGCAGCGTGGCGGCTTTGACGACGGTGGCCTTTCCGGCTTCGTCGCGGGCCTGGTAGGTGATGTCGGCGGCGCCTTGGCCGGTCACTTCGTAGGTCACCGCGGCGGTAGGGGTGCGGTGCTCCGGGGAGTTGTCGCCGCTGTTGCCGGTGTCGACGACGCCGTACATGACGAGCCCTGTGCATGCGGCCAGCACCGCGCCGGCCACGATCAGGCCCGACCGGTCCGCGCGCTGGAAAAGTGACGGCGCTGCGGATTCCTTTGTCTTGGCGCCCATGAATGATCCCCCTTCGAAATGGAACTGCTCGGGATTGAACCGTGCGGGTTATACACGATGCTGTTGGCTGATGGCCAGTGAGCGGATATATCGGGCACCCTGCGACCTGTTCAGCGTCAATAGTCCGCATTGTCCGAACGCTTGACATTGCGTCACCGGAATGAATAGAAATCCGGCGCCCCTGCCCATGGGTTCGTATTCCCGTGGGGGGTGAATTCCGGCGGCATGTTTATGCCATGACGCATGAGGAAAGGGTTGGCGTGAGACCCAGACTGGGCAGGCTGGTGGCGTGCTTGGTGGTGGCTGCGGTGACGAGCACCGCGTTGCCCCAGGTCGCGTATGCGGCGCCCGCTGACGACGGCGATGGCAAGGGGGTTGTCGACACCGTCAAGGGCTGGTTCGGAGATGACGGCGATGACGGCGGGGGATTGGACAAGCCGCCGTCCCATGACGAGCTGGGTATAGCCGATCGGGAGAAGGTTTCCTGGCCGAAGAGCGACCCGAAGGCGAAGCGGGTCAGGGAACTTTCAGGTAAACGAACAGCAAACGCGCGATTCTGGCAGCTGTCGGACGGGCGCATCGAAGCGGAATTGTCGGCGGTGCCGACGTCGTATCGTTCCGGGTCGGGCAAGAAGGCGTCTTGGAAGTCGATCGACACGACGGTTCACGCGTCGCAGGCGAAGGATTTCGAGTTCGCCAACACGACGAACGAGGGCCGGAGCTGGTTCGGTGCGGAGGCGGACCGGCTGGTGCGCTTCCGCTCGCCGGACGGCCGTTCGGTCACCCTGGGCCTCGACGGCGTGGACAAGGGCCTCAAGCCGAAGGCCAAGGGCTCCACGGTCACGTACGAGGACGCGGTCAAGGGTGCGGATCTGGAGTACGTGGTCGGTCCGGGCCGGGTGAAGGAGAACATCACCCTCGCCGAACGCCCGGACGGCCCGGTGAAGTTCACCTTCACCCTGGACACCGACGGGCTGATACCGAAGGCCCGCAAGGACGGCTCCATCGCGCTGTACGGCGAGCTGCCGAATACGCCGGTGATGGTGATCCCGGCGCCGTACATGACGGACGCGAAGAAGGCGGACACGTCCGTCTTCGGCAAGACCTACAGCACCGAGGTCACGCAGAAGCTCACCCGGGACGGCACGTCCTGGAAGCTGGCCGTGACGCCGGACGCGAAGTGGCTGGCGTCGAAGAACCGCCAGTACCCGGTGGTGATCGACCCGACGATCACGATCGCGCCGTCACCGTCGCAGTCCCAGGACGCGATGGTGCTGTCGGACCAGGCGACGACCAACTTCAACACCTCCTGGAAGCTGGCCGCGGGCCGCACCTCCACCACGGCGAACGCCCGCTCGCTGATCAAGTTCCCACTGGACGAGATCCCCTCGGGAACGAAGATCGACTCGGCGCGGCTGGAGACGTACTTCGACCAGGCGCACACCACTGCCACCACGAGCACCCAGATCGGCGTCTACCGGGCGACCGGCGCCTGGGACGAGACGACGGCGACCTGGTCCAACACCAGCGCGCTGGTGGGTGAGCAGTCGGCGACGACGGTGCAGGTCGACGACGAGGACGCGGGCACGGCGGCGGTCGGGGTGTGGCCGACCTCGGCCGCCACGGCCAACGCGGTGGGGGACACCTTCCGCTACAACCTCGACTCCGTCACCGGCGACAATTTCACCTGGCCGGTGCGGGTGCCGGAGACGGCCAGCTACCGGGTCGACGCGCACTATGTGCAGGGCGCCAACCGGGCCACCAACGCCCCCTACACGGTGACCGCGGCCGGCGGCGCGACCAGCACCTACACCGTCAACCAGACCACCGGCACGGGCGGCGTGTGGACGTCCCTGGGCGGCGACGCCAACGAGCTGAGCTTCAACAAGGGCGGCGCCTACAAGGTCGAGCTGAAGGACACCTCGGTGGCGACCAGTCAGGCGCTGGTCGCGGACGCGGTGCGCCTGGTCGACCCGGCGAAGATCACCAAGTCGGCGGGGCAGTACAACCGCTGGCACAGCTTCCCGGTCGGCGACACGGTGCAGAAGTGGGTCGACGGCACCGCCACGAACCACGGCTTCGTGCTGAAGGCGACCGACGAGGCGAACAACCCCCTCGGCGGGCCGCGCTACGAGGCCGGTGACGCCGACTACGGTGGCGAGACCGCCACGATCCCGCGGCTGACGGTGACGTACGGCAAGGTCGGCACCACGCTGAACTCGCCCACGGTGATCCACTCCACGGGCCCGGAGCTGTCGTGGAAGGCGTACTCCAACACCACGGGCGATGCGGACCTGAACATCGCCGAGTACCAGCTGCACCGCTCCACGCAGCAGGCGTTCACCCCGTCCGCAGCCACCCTGGTGGCCCCGATCGACAAGGCGGCATCGACCTACACGGACACCACCGCGACCCCGACGCCGGACTCCTCCTCGGCGGAGATCGGGCGGTCGTACTACTACCAGATCGCGGTGAAGACGGCCGACGGCCAGCTGCTGGGCTCGCCCACCCGCATCGTGGGCGTGCCGAAGGCGGGCCGCACGATGGAGCTGATCCAGGGCACCGCGGCCGGTGCCACGGACACCACGCTGTCGTCCGCGGCCCCGACCACCAACCTGGACACCATCGACTCGGCGGGCGCGGGCCAGAAATGGCTGACGGTGGGCAACAACTCACCCACCTACGGCAAGACCCGCACCGCCCTGAAGTTCCCCACCGCCGACCTGCCCACCACCGCCACGGTGCTGGAATCCCGGCTGTTCATGTGGGGCGCGGAGACCACCACCGACACCAACGGCGCGATCTACGAACTCCACGGCCTGACAAGGGACTTCTCCGAAGCCCAGGCCACCTGGAACAGTGCCGCCACCGGCACGGCGTGGACGGCCGCCGGCGGTGACTTCTCCGCGACGGTCTCCGACACCGTCGCGCAGGTCTCAGAGGTGGGACGGCACTGGTGGGACGCCACGTCGCTCACCCAGGGCTGGGTGAAGACCCCGTCCTCCAACAAGGGCGCCCTGATCAAGCTGAAGGACGAGACCGCCACCGGCCCGCAGGAGCGGACGGTGTTCCTGGCCTCGGAAACGTCCGACCAGCAACTCGGCCCGCTGTTGCGCGTGATCTACGTCGACTCCACCACCGAGGACACGTACTACGCCCCGCAGACCCCGTCCCGGATGACCCCCAACTCCACATACACGGTGGACTTCACCGTCACCAACACCACGTCGAGCGCGTGGGCGAGCGGTGAGCGGGCCCTGTCGTACACGTGGAAACTCCCGGACGGCACGGACGTCACAACCGGCGGCAATCAGCTCTCCACCGCCGTCCCGGCACTGGCCCCCGGTCAGTCGGCGACGATCCAAGCCCAGGTCAAGACACCGATCAACTCCGACTCCGGCAACAAGCGCACGGACTACGTGCTCGGCTGGGACATCAAGAAGGTCTCCGACGGCAGCTGGCTGTCCGCCGGCACCGGCGGAATACCGTCGCTGAAGCAGAACGTGGCGGTCGAAGACCCCACCTCCAACGCCCTCGGCCTGGAGAAGTTCTACTCCTACACCGGCAAGAACACCGGCGCCGGGTCGACGGTGATGAACAACCTGGCCTCGGGCAACAGCGTGTGGTCGTACAACGCGTTCACCAACCCGGGTCGCGGTCTGACGACGTTCGCGCGGTTCGCGTACAACTCGCTGGACACCTCCGACACGGTGACGGGTGCGGGCTGGTCGGCGCAGCTGGCGGGTCCGATCCGGCTGGGCGCGCCGTTGGACTTCCACCCCAACGCCAACGCCACCGAGATCCGGCTGCCGGACGGTGACGGCACCACGCACGTCTTCACCAAGCAGCAGGACGGCACGTGGAAGGCCCCGGCGGGCGTCCACTACAAGGTCACGATGAAGACGGGCCTGGACTGCACCCCGGACAAGGACCCGGTGCCGGACGCCTGGACGCTTCTGCGTCCGGACGGCACACGCTTCCTGTTCGGCTGCGACGGCTACCTGACGTCCGTCGTGGACAAGAACGGCAACACGCAGACGTACACGTACGAGGAACGCAAGTCCAACAACAAGCCGACCAAGTTCCTCACGTACGTCACCGACCCGGCCGGCCGCCAGTCGATGCGGGTCGAGTACTACAAGAAGGGCGACGCGTCGTACGAGTACATCGACGACTCGGGCGCCAAGGTCACCGGCAGCAGCCTGACCAACTCCAAGATCTACGACCACGTCAAGTCGATCACGGACATCTCGGGGTCCGTCACGGGCCTGCCGACCCGCAAGGTCTCCTTCTTCTACACGACCAAGGGTCTGCTGGGTCAGTTCACCGACGGTGACGGTTCGTCGCAGCCGAAGGTCTTCAAGTTCACCTACGACGCCACCCAGGGCAACAAGAACGTCAAGCTGGTCACCGCCACCGACCCGCGCGGCCACGACACCAAGCTGGCGTACTACGCCCCGCAGACCGGTGACGACCCGAAGTACCACTGGTGGACGAAGACGATCACGGACCGTCTGCAGGGCAACACCGGCTTCGCGTACGCGGCGAACACCACGAACACGAAGTTCATTGACACCACCGTCTCGGACGCCGAGGCGCACGCCACGAAGTACGTGACGGACGACTTCGGCCGCCCCGTGCAGACGACCAACGCCAAGTCCCAGGCGACCAAGATGAGCTGGGACGCAGACAACAACGTCACGTACCTGGAGGAGGACAACGGGGCGAAGACCGCGTACTGCTACGACCAGAAGACGGGCTACCCGCTCTGGCAGCGCGACGCGGAGAACAACAAGACCGGGGTCCCGGACCAGACCACGACCTGCCTGACGGACACGTCCAAGTGGCCGGCCAACGCCGCGAAGTACGAGTACCAGACGCGCGCCGACGGCTATTCAGCGGACCTGTTCCGCAAGACCTCCCCCGAGGGCCGCAAGTGGCAGTTCGGGTATGACACGTTCGGCAACCTGAAGACGGTCACCGACCCCAAGGGCGTCGCGACCACCACGGTTGCGGGGGACTACACCACCTCGTACGAGTACGACTCCTACGGTCAGTTGACCAAGGTGACTGACGCCAACGGCAACCCGACGACGTACAGCGGCTTCGACCCGGTCGGCTACCCGAAGACGAGCACGGACGCGAAGTCCAACTCGACGACCTTCGTCTACGACGAGCGCGGCCAGGTCACCAAGGTCACCGACGCCAACCAGAAGGTGACCACGCAGACGTACGACACGTTCGGGCGTCCACTGATCAACACCGTGCCCAAGGACCAGGCGGCGGGCGTCCTGATCACCACCCCCGCGCCGGAGTACGACGCCAACGACAACATCACCAAGGCGACGGCGCCCAACGGTGCTGTGTCGGCGGCGGTGTACGACAACGGGGATCAGGTCACGTCGGCGACGGCGCCGGCGAACAACCAGACCGCCCCGCGCACCTCGACCTACACCTACGACAAGGTCGGCAACCTGAAGACGACGACTGAGCCCAAGGGCACGGCGACGACGACGGACACGACCGACTACCTCACGACGAACTACTACGACGAGATCCACCAGCTCACCTCCGTGGTCAACGCGAAGGGCGACAAGGTCTCGTACGAGTACGACGACGTCGGCAATGTCACCAAGGTCATCGACCCGAAGAAGAACGCGACGACCGACACCACTGACTACACGACCAAGACCGACTATGACCTGAACCACCGGGTCACGGTTGTCACGGACGCGGCCGGCAAGACCACCAAGCGGGGCTACGACAAGGACTCGCTGGTCACCACCGCCACGGACGCCGAGAACAACGCCACGCTCATCACCTACGACGAGCGCGGCAAGCAGGCCGAGGTCAAGGTGCCGCACGACGGCACCACGTCCGTCACGTACCGCACGACCAAGTACGAGTACGACCAGGTCGGCAGTACGACGAAGGTGATCACCCCGCGGGCCGTTGCAGCCGGCACGACCACGGCGTTCACGCAGCGCACCGAGTACGACGCGCTGAACCGCCCGGTCAAGCAGTACCAGCCCTACGACCCTGCTGACGCGCGCTACAACGACCCGAACGTGTACACGGAGACCACTTACGACAAGGTGGGCCGGGTGGCGAAAACCTCGCTTCCCCCCTCGGAGGGCGAGACGGTCCGAAACGACACGACCCACGAGTACTACGACACTGGCTGGGTGAGGAAGTCCACGGATCCGTGGGCAATCGTCACCGACTACGACTACGACGACCTCGGTTCCCAGACCAAGCGGACCATCTCGGCGGCCGACGGGTCGTCGAACCGCACCATGACGTGGTCGTACTACTCGGACGGCAGCCTCAAGTCCCGCGCGGACGACGGCGTCCCGGTGGGCCAGTCGGTGGTCCTGGTGGACAACTCCGACACCCAGAACACCGCGCAGACCGGTACCTGGACGAAGGGAGACATCGCCGGTCAGCAGGGCTACAACCATGTCACGCACGCGGCGGGCACGGGTACGGACGCTTTCACATGGACGCTCAACGTCCCCAAGGACGGCACTTACGCGGCGTACGTGAAGTACCCGAAGGTGACGGGCGCCGCGACGACGGCGAAGTACACCCTCACGCACGGTACGACGACCGAGCCCTCGGCCACCAAGGACCAGACGGCGAACACCGGCTCCTGGGTCAGCCTCGGCACCTATAGCCTCGAACAGGGCGAGGACACCGAGCTGAAGCTGGACCAGAACAGCGGCGGCATCGCCGTCGCCGACGCCGTCAAGCTGGTCCGCGATACCACGGGCGAGACCGACAACGAGAAGAAGACCCTCGCCTACGCGTACGACGTCAACGGCAACCTGACCTCGATCGACGACACCTCCTCCGGTGCGAAGATCGACGCGTACACGGTCACGTACACGGGACTCAACCAGGTCCAGAAGGTCACCGAGGCGCTGGCCGCCCAGGAGAAGAAGTCCACGTCATATACCTACGACACGAACGGCCAGCCGGAGACGGTCGCGCACCCCGATCAGTTCTCCAAGTACACCTACGACCTGCGTGAGCTGGTCAAGACGGTCTCGGTCGGCAAGTCGTCCACCGACGCCTCGCCGAAGGTGACGTCGTACACCTACACCGACCGCAGCCAGAGGCTGAAGGAGACCAAGGCCAACGGCAACACCGTCGACCACACCTACTACCTCGACGGCGCGCTCAAGACCTCGGTGGAGAAGAAGGGCAACGGCACCCTCGTCGCCTCGCACACCAACGCCTACGACCCGAACGGCAACAAGGCGCAGGACGTCGCGAGGAAGATGAACGCCGACAACCACGCGGCGTACCTCGACTCCACCACGGACTACACCTACGACCCGGCCGACCGGCTGGCCAAGGCGGTCAAGACCGGCAACGGAGCCGGCACGGAGACCTACGTCCACGACGACAACGCCAACGTCGTCAGCCAGTCGGTCAACGGCACGAGCACCACGTACAACTACGACCGCAACCGGCTGTTGAGCGCCGTCATCGGCGGCGTGACCGCGAACTACACCTACGACCCGTTCGGTCGCCAGGAGTCAGTTACGTCGGGCGGCCAGGTCATCGAGCGGAGCGTGTACGACGGCTTCGACCACGTCGTGGAATCCCAGAAGATGGACTCCGCAGGTCTGATGAAGTCGACGAAGTACGCCTTCGACCCGCTGGACCGCACGACGTCGAAGACGGCGGACGGCAAGACCACCACCTTCAACTACCTGGGTCTGTCCAGCGAGGTGCTGAACGAAGAGGTCTCGGGTGCGCTGACCAAGTCGTACCAGTACAGCCCGTGGGGCGAGCGCCTTTCGCAGATCAAGCACGACAGCGACGGCACGACCGAGGACGGCTACTACGGCTACAACAGCCACACCGACGTCGAAACCCTCACGAACGACACCGGCGACACCAAGGCGACATACGGCTACACCGCCTACGGTTCGGACGACAGTTCCGAGTTCACCGGCATCGACAAGCCGGACGCGGCCGATCCCACCAAGGAGGCATACAACCCGTACCGCTTCAACGCCAAGCGTTGGGACGCCCAGTCCAGCACCTACGACATGGGCTTCCGCGACTACAACCCGGGCCTGAACCGCTTCACGACCCGGGACATGTACAACGGCGCCCTTGCCGACATGGGGCTCGGCGCCGACCCCTACACCGGCAATCGGTATGCCTTCACCGGGGGCAACCCCGTGAGCATGGTGGAACTGGATGGGCACCGTCCGGCTGAGTGCAACGAGTCGGGTTACACCTGCTCGATGACCGACGCCGGAGGTTGGGACGTTCAGGCGAGGCGACCGGAATCCTGCCCGTTGGTGGTGCTGGACTGCTCCGGCTACGGGAGCGGCGGCAACCCGATGTTCCTCGCACCGCCGACAGCTCCGCCCCTGCGGGTGCTCACCCCCGCAACCCGCCCGGTAACCGGGGGCGGCGGCCGAGGTGGCGGCCGTGGAAGCGGACTGACCGGAATCCTCATCGCCATGTCCCAGCTTCTGGCCGGTGACACACCGCAGGACCAGAAGTGGAACCTGGACAACAAGGAGGAAGGCAACGAGTGCCTGAAGGACACCTCGTCCACGAGCACGATCTTCTACAACAACCCCGATGACAAGGGCCGCGCGACCGGCGCATGGGCCTGCCTCAACCCCACCATCAGGGGGTTCAACACCACCGATCCCCAGGATCCGGTCGGCTGGGAGGCGGGCATGGACCGGGCGCACCTCATAGCCAGGGAGTTCGGCGGCACCCACGAGAGGATCAACATCGTCCCCACCAGCCCGACGGCGAACCGGGTGGGCATGCGGGAGTTCGAGAGGGACATCGAGAACCGCCTGGCCCAGAACGAGCGAGTCTTCTACTCCTCCATACCGGCCTACAACGTGCGCTCCATTCGCCCGACCGGTGTCCATATGTTCATGATGACGAGCAGCGGATACACCACGTCGACCTTCGTGCCGAGCGGCGTGTACCCGTAAAGGACCCGAGAATGAAGCGACTGTGACCGCGTGAAGCGGCGGCAGGCCGGGGGCCGCTGGTTGGCCCCCGGCCTGCCTGCCACCTGCAGGGATAGAATTTGGCCACTACGAACGTCTCGGAAGGGGCAACGATGGCACAAGGGCCGATCGACCTGATCCGCCTGGTCGGCGGAGGCAATAGCGTCGTCCTTCGGGTCACGGGAAGGGAGACCGGGGGAGGGGCGCGCACGACCGACGTGCTGACGAGCGAGTTCGTGGTCGACACGCCGTTCATCAGCGGAACCCTCAATGACTGGTTGTTTCCTGCTGACTTGACCGAATGGCAGGAATGTCTCGACGCACTCGATGCCGGACAGCCCATCACCTGGCGTGAGGCCGCACGAGGCCCCTCCCTGTCGATCGAACGCGACGAGGCCGACGAGCGACTCCGTGTCACCATCAGGGACAATGTGATGACTCTGACAACGGTGACCGTGACGGTACCGCTGGCCGACTCCTGGTTCGACGACGCCTACCACCGCCTCGAACAGGTCTGGAAGACCTTGCCTCCGGCCGAAGGCGGCTGAAGCCCGGACCGACTGGCGCCTCGCACACGTCGTTCGTGATGCGGCGGACATCGTGAGCGGGGTTCCCTCCCCGAGCGCGAGCACGGGAAGAGCGGCAGAACATCCGCCCACCCAGCATCGCCGTAGTGGTGGGCCTTCGGCCGGAACAGTGCGCGGTGGCCGGGCAAGGCCGTCGCCGTCTCCCTGATGGCCTTCGCCTGCTCCTCCACTTCGGCCAGACTTCGTGCGTCTCGCTCCGTGAGCGGCAAAAGGATCGATACGCCTGTAACCCGTGATGTTTGTGATGCCGACATCCGCTGCCCGCAATCGGCTGCCGCTGCACTGCTCGGTGGCCGGTCTGCGGGTGGTGGATTTCCTGATCGACGGGCTGCGCAAGGGCGGGGCCGAGCGCGAGCGGGTGCGGGACCCGTTGTTCGGGCTCGGCGCCTACGTCGGTGAGGTGCTGGTGCGTCGCGCGGGGGCGCAGGCGGGCGGCGCCGCATTCCCGGACTGCTGCTGCGCATGGTTCCGGAGTCCCGGGCCGGCATCGAGACCATGTCCGCCCTCCCGGCGCTCCAGGCGCCGGTCAAGGACACGGAGTTGGTCGCCCGGTGCGCGGAGATCACCGAGACCCTGCTGCTGGACCCCGTCCCGTCCGTGAGCTCTGCCGCGTACTTCCAGTTCGTGGAGCCGCGCTTCGGCAGCGAGGAACTCCTGGGCGCGGCCGTTCCGTTGGTGCGGCCGGAAACCCTCCGGCTCACCCTGAGCGAACTGGACCCCGACCGGCTGTCAGCTCCGATGCGTGATGCGTTGGCGGAATTCCTGCAGTGATCCTCCCCAGGACGCACATTCCGGACACCGTGACGGTCACGTGGTGCAGCGGCGACACGGGGCGGGAAACACCGTCCCAATACCGAACACGCCTTAGCGGAAGGGGCGGTGCGCCCTACCTGAATCCGCCCCTTCCGGTGGTGGAAGTCGCTCATTGGGGGGCCGCGTCAGGCGGAGATGTCCTGGGGTGAGACCGGAGAACGTGTCGGTCTGTCGCTACCTGAGGACTACAAGCGCCTTGCCGCGGTCTTCGGCAAGGGGCTCTTCTCTGGCTTCCTTCAGATCCTCTTGGCCTCGGCGTTCGGCAGGTTCCAGAGCTATTTCCCGAACGGTCAGCGGTCCATCCAGATCATCGTGACCTGGTCCACCTGGATCAACATGGATGATGCGCTGAGCTAATCTCGGCGCAGGGCGCCCCGTTCACACGATGTGGAGTTAATTGTGCGGTACGTCAGGTTTGCTCGAATCGCCGCCATGGCCTTGTTGACCGCCATGACACTCGGGACTACGGCGTGTATTGCCCCGGATGCCAGATATGAACGGGAGCCCGCCCCGGAACCGGTGAAATCGGGCGAGCTGACAGGAGACTGGAAGGGCTGGCGGGGGAGTGCGCTGGAGCTGGTCTCCGGCGGACGGGCGACTGTGACAAAGCTCGACGGGCAGTCCTGGGACTTCGACGACGGCTGGCGGATGACCGGAAAAGGGACCTGGCGCCACGAGCAGAACATCCTCGTCGTCTCCGTCAAAGCGAACGACGTCGCGGAAAGGCCCAGATCCGCCGATGACCCCGGCGTGCCCCTGCCGAGCCCGAATCCGGAGGAATTCCCCAAGGAATACCGCTGGCAGTTCAAGGCGCGGCATGGCGAGAAGGGCCGCCTGGAGATCTACTTCTTCACCGGCGACCCGGACACCCGGGATGCGTACGTCATGTGGCAGGCGGGCTGATCGCGGTCTCGAACCACGCCGGCTGACCTCCATCCGCACCCCCTCCGGCTGACGCAGGATCAACGGCGGGAAGGAGGCATACAGCCACCACCGGTTAAACGCCAAGCGCTGGGACGCCCAGTTCGGCACCTACGGCATGGGTTTCCGCGACCACGACCCTGGCCGCGCGGACCCGTACGCAGGTAACCGGTAGGGCCTTCACCGGCGGCAACTCCACCTCTGGCATCGAATGCGACGGCCACGGCTGGCTCGACGACGCGGCAGGCTGGACCAGTCCGGCTGCCCCGGCTCGTATCTGAGCTCGACAGTGGCGCCCGCCGCTGTGCTCCGTCCCTCGGGGGGCGACGCTTCCCGGGTCACGCCGTCACCAACTAGCCAAAGTGCAAAAGGTTGTACGTCTGCTGTGACTTTCTTGTGTGTCAATCAACACGCCTGTAACCCGTGATGTTGGTGCTGCGGCATCCGCTTGATCGGTCGGGAGGGCCACACGCAGGTCTTCCGACGTACCGAGCGGAGGGGTGGGGTCCCATGGGTCGAGTGGACGAACGTGTCCCGTGTGCGGGAGAGATGCGGTCGTGGGCCGGGGGGTTCGTCGCCCGCGTCACCGCCCGCAATCGGCTGCCGCTGGACTACTCCGTGGCCAGTCTGCGGGTGGTGGATTTCCTGATCGACGGGCTGCGCAAGGGCGAGGCCGAGCGCGAGAGGGTGCGGGACCCGTTGTTCGGGCTCGGCGCCTACGTCGGTGAGGTGCTCGTGCGTCGCGCCGGGGCGGTGTGGGTGGACTTCGACGCCGACCAGCGCGCCTACTTCGGCGAGCCGGTCGGGGTGCGGATGCCGGACGGCCGGGTCTGGAACCCGCTCGGCAAGGTCTGCAACCGCTTCGACCTCGGCGGGCCCGGGGAATCGCTCCAGACCTTCTATCTGACGCTGCACGGCCGGGCCAGGAGGGCTGTCGCGTGAGACGGACCATTGCCGTGCCGGCGGTGCTCCTCGCCGCCGCGTTGACCGGCTGTGCGGACTCGACGGACGAGGGGAAGCCCGTCGAGTCCGCACAGCCCACCGCCCAGAGCCCGCAGGCCGTCCCCGCCGACCCCGAGCCCCGCACCGCCGCCGAGTTCCTCGCCCGTGCCGAAGAGGCGATGGCCGGGCAGAAGGGCTGGACGTTCGCGGTGAAGGGCCGCGAGGGCCTGGTCCTGCGGGGCCAGGAGAATGCGGCGACCTACACGGCCACCGTGCACCGGACCACCGGCGACCCGTGGGCGCTGCACTCCACCGGCACCACCCTCAGCAAAGGCGTGAGCAAGCCCGAGGAGATCTACGTCGCCGACGGGACGGCCTACGTCAAGAAGGGCACGGCCGCCTGGGAACACGGGCCCCTCAACGACCCGGATTTCGCGGACAAGGTGGAGGACCCCCTCGCTGCGCTCGACGCGTTCCGGGGATACGGCGACGAGGTCACCCTCACCGCCTCGGAGGACGGCCGGGACGGCCAAGTCGAACTGCGCGTCCACATCCCCTCCGGCCGGTTGTCCGACCGTCGGCACCAGCCCGCCCTCGAGAAGGCGGCGCGCGAGTTCCGCTCGACGTTGGACCAGCTGCGCGCGGCGGGGGTCACCGCGAGCGAGCGCGAGATCGTGCTGGGCCGGCTGGAAGAGGTCCTGGTCCTGGACGCCGCCACCTTCCGTATCACCTCTCACCGCTTCGCCTTCGGCCTCCAGATCCCCTACGACGGGCAGCGCATCCGGTACGACCAGGAGGTGACCGAGCGGACCTCGGGGACGTACAACGGGGCTGTCATGCTGCCGGAAGGGGCGACAGCCGCCCTGTGAGGGGGCGAGACGCAAGTCCCTGAGACCAGGCTGTGCCTCCTCGACGAGTGCGGCCGAGTCCGCTACGAGTCCCGCTGACACCGGCGTCGGGGAGGGCAGACCTGTCACAGTCGTGCTCGCTCTTCCGGCCACGCGGTGCTTCAGACAGGCACCGCGGCGCCGGCTGGGTGTCTACCTTGGTTTCCCCTTCGACGGCTTGGCCTCGGCGCTCGGCTTGCCTTGGCCCTTCCCGGGCTCGACTGTCTTTTCGGTCTTGTTCGTTTTCGTCGGCGCTGGCGTGGCCTTGCCCGCAGATGCCGTCAACTGGGCGCAGTAGGCCGCGACTTGTCGTTCACCGCCCGCGGCGCGGACGAGGCGCTGCCATGCCGTGGCATTCAGGGCGTTGCCACGGTCCTTGACGTTCTCGTAGGCGCGGCAGTGTGCCTCGACGTCCTTCGCCGTGCCGGGGCGTGAGGAAGAGGCGGTGGGTGCCGTGGCGGACCCGGTGAAGGGAGAGCCCTGTTCGCCAGGCGTGGGTGCGGGCGGCCGAGGTGTGCTGTGGTTGGTGTCGGCCTGGGGAGGGCGGGGCCGGCCGCTGTCCATCACGCCGATGGAGGCGAAGGCGATGCCGCCGAGCAGCGTGCTCGTCGCGAGGGTGAGTGCGCCGCCGCGCGCCCAGCGTTGCTTCCGGGTCCTCGGGCGCCAGTCGTCCCGGCGCCGGGTACGCAGGCGAGCCCCATCGCTCGCTGTGCGTGCGCTGCGGAACGCGGCAAGGGCGGCCTGCTCCGCACGGTCGTCCACGGGCTGCCGGCGCAGTGCCTCACCGATCCGTACGGCCATGCTGTCCAGGCCGGACGTGTCGTCACGTTCGGTCGTGTGGCCGGGGCGTGGGGCGGCCTTGGGGTGGCGGGCCTCGCCGCTCAACGGTTCGTCTCCGTTTCGAGGGGTGTTCATCTCGGTTCCCCCAGCGTCCGCGCGACCTCGTGTGTCACATCGTCGGTGCCGAGCAGACGGGCCAGGTTCCTCACGCCACGGCGGGCCAGCACCCGTATGACGGCGCTGGGCCTGCCCATCACCCGGGCGACCGCAGCCTCGTCCAGGCGCACGACATGGCGCAGGAGGACCGCCTCGGCCTGGGCGCGGGGCAGCCGGGTGATGAGGGTCTGGGCCGTCGCGGCGGACAGCGCGGCTCCGGGCAGGGTGTAGGCGATGTGCTCTCCGGCCTGCGGCGTCAAGGGACTTCCTGCCGAGCGGGGCGATGCGCCGCGGCGTCGGAGGTGGCCGCGCGCGTGGCGCCGGGCGATGCCCGCCGTCCAGCCGCGGAAGCCGTGCGCGTCGCCACGAAACCGTGGCAACTCGCGGGCGATCTCCCGCCAGGCAGCGGCGGCGACGTCCTCGGCGCGCTCAGCCACGGTCCCGCGCAGGTAGCCGAGCAGGCCTGGCTGGACCGATCGGTACAGCACCGTGAACGCGGCCTCGTCACCGTCCTGGGCCCGGGCAACCGCCGCGCCCAGCGCCAGATCGTCGGGCGACACGCGCTGAGCGCGCCCTGTCTTTCTCACGATCCGTTCCCCCACTGGCCGAGCAACGCCCAGGAGCGTACGGCACGTCACACCGGCCTCCCAAATAGCCGGTGACCGCTGCATATAGCCGTCACATCGGAGCATCGCTGAGTCATCTGGAGCTGAAATTCTGTCAGCCTCGGCCTTCGCTGCGGGCGTCCGGGATCGCCGAGGCGAGCCGGGCGGGGGAGATCGCCGGCCGAGGTCGCCCGGCAGGGCCGGGGCGCGAGCGGGGAGGAGGGGCGGCGCCCGGTCGCGGCGGACTCGGCATAGGCACAGGGGCGAGCTGCCCTGGGCCCTGCCCTGTGCCGGCGGTCGCCGAGCCGCGTGATGGCGTGAAACGGGCCACCTCGCCCGGAGACATGCCGAGCAGACGGCCGACGTCTGCCTGGCTCACGCGCAGCTTGTCCACGAGCTCGTGAACGGCGGCGGCGACCGCCTGCTCCTCAGCGGCGACCGCAGCCGCCCGGCGACGCCGCGCTTCCGCCACCGGGCCGAGCACGGGCGCGAGTTCGAGGACCACAAGGTCCAGCACGATCACGTCCGGAGGGGCACCCACGGCTTCGGCGACGAGGCCGCGCGCCCGGTCCTCCGCACCCTCCAGCGTGCGGCACTGGGTGTGCACGTCGAGACCGGGGACGTCGACGGCCCACCACCGGCCGATGCGGTGCAGCAGGACTTGGACTTCGTAGCGGGGACTCACGGGCTCTGCCTCCTCTCCCCTCCGTAGGCGACGTCGATACCAGTGCGGGGCCGGTCCGGGATGTGCCCGAGTCCGTGCTGTCGGCGGTCGCGGGCATCACCTACGGGTGCGTCCCGCGCCACTCCGGCTGACCGCCCGCAGTGGCTCTGGTGTGGCCGTCCCGGCGATGGGCTTGCTGCGCCGCATCCCGTCCGGTCAGTAGTTCCGCTGCCTGATGCTGCGTGTGTGCGGCCGCCAGCTGAGCTTCGGCGACGGCGTCACCGCGTTCGCGTACCAGGTCCTCATAGATCGGCAGGTGATCGTTGTCAGTGGAGGTGCGTGTCACAGTCGACCTTTCGGCTGCCGTCATTTCCCTGCATGGTCGTCAGCAGGGAAGGCGCCGACGGCAGCGGTTTGTGGCGATCGATAAAGGCCGGTCCGCTGTCAGGCTCTGTTGAGCCGGGCAGCGATCCCATGGCCGATCAGCAAATACATGACAGCCGGGAGACCGTAATTGAGGAGAACGCGTAGCCCCTCTGTGTCCATCGTGAAAATATCCTGCGACCACCAGGCAAGCCAGTTCGCCGTTCCCCGCACGAACTCGACGAACACATTCGCCTGGTTCGCGTCGAGCAGGAACAACAGGATCCACAGGCCGAGCAGGCCGGCCGCGATGTCGGCGATCGTGCAGACGGTCAGGGCCGTGCGCCGCGTGGCGGCCTGGTTGCGCACGGAGCGGTCCGGGCCAGGGGGCTGGTTGTACGTCTGATACCCGGGAACCGGGTCGATGTTGCTCACAGGAAATCCGATCGACGTAGTGCCATATCGGCGCGCTCGCTCCAGGTGTCGAAATCCAGCCCGGGTCGTCGCCCCGCTTCTTCCTGCCTCTGCGTTCCGCATGCGCTGCCGTGTTACACCGTCGCCCGCGATGACCCAAATATGGTTGCCTATTCGGTCACTTCCCCAAATGTTCGTGCGCCAGGGTGCTTTTCCGGATGGAATGGTGGAGGCGGTTCGAGGGGGCCACGGCGCCCATCCTCCGGGGGGAGGTATGCAGGCGCCGCCGTGCAGGGGCAGGCTCGGTTTTCACGGCACGCTTCTGCTGCGGGCCTACGTGGGGGCATCCGGATGCACCGGGGGCTGTGTAGCGGTGGGTGCCTGGGGGTGTGACGGCACGGCTCTCCAGTGCGCTGTAGGGGGTGGACCCAAGGCCACAGGGTCCCGTGTGGTGCCCGCTCGCCCCCTTTTCGAGTGGGTGGTCACGCATTGAGGGGCAGGCAGGCGAATCCCCCGTCGTCTGCCTGCCCCATGCGTTCCCCTCGGGTAGGTGTCCGGCCGGGGAGGGCATACGCACGGGCCTCGGCATCCGAGGCCCGAATGACCACAAACCGCGCTGGTCGAATCCGGGGGATGTGCAAGCGTCGTGATGATCGGGGTGGGTGTGCAGGGTCTGCTGGCGGACCGTTATCAGTTGCAGCAGCTGCTGGGACGCGGCGCGATGGGCGAGGTGTGGCGGGCCTTGGACCAGGTCCTCGGGCGCCCCGTGGCGGTCAAACTGCTGCGTACCGAAGAGGCGGCGGACGCCGAGCGGTTCCGTCTCGAGGCGCACATCGTGGCCCGGCTCAACCACCCCAATCTCGTGGGCATGTACGACTTCGGCTCGCACCATGACCAGCTCTACCTGGTCATGGAATTCGTCGACGGCTGGAGTCTGGCCCAGGAACGCTCCCTGCGCGGCGCCCTGACCCCGGCGGAGGCGGCAGCCATCGCGGCCCAGGCAGCCGCCGGCCTCTCTGCCGCACACCAGCAGGGAGTGATCCACCGGGACATCAAGCCCGCCAACGTGATGCTGACCGCCGACCGCACAGTGAAAATCGCCGACTTCGGGATAGCACGCTTCGCCGAGAACGCCGCCAGCAACATGACCGCGACCGGCAAGATCCTCGGCACCGCCGACTACCTCGCCCCCGAACGCGCCCTGGGCCGCCCCGCACAGCCCGCCTCCGACCTCTACTCTCTCGGCTGCGTGCTGTACGAACTGCTCACCGGACGGCCTCCGTTCAGCGCAGCCACCTCGCTGGCCGTGGTCCAGCAGCACGTCGATGCCACACCACCACCACCCGACCGGCTGCGCCCCGACATACCGCAGCCGCTCTCCGACTACGTGCTGCACCTGCTCGCGAAGGACCCGGCCCACCGGCCCACCGCCGAGCAGGCGGCCGACTGGCTCACCGCGCAGCACGAGACGCCGCCACCGGCCGAACCGGACGGCACCACCCTCATGCCCGCCCCGGCGACCCCACCCCCTCCGGCCCCCCGTACCACCGAGTCCCGCACCGGCGCGCACTCCCGCCCCCGCGGCCGCCGCAAACTGTTCTCCAGAGCCGTTCTTTGCGGCGTCGGCCTCGCGCTGTTCGCCGGGGCCGCAGCCCTCGGCGCAACGCTGAACTCGGGTGACGCCGCGCCTACGACCCCTACCTCACCCGCCACCACCGTCACCTCGATACCCGCAGGCCGGACCCCGGCCCCAACGCCATCGTCTGCCACTCCGTCCGCCACGACGCCTACGCAGGAGCACGGTGACGATGAACGCGACGAGCGGTCAGACAAGCACGGCGAAGGGAAAGGCAAAGGACCGCGTTCTGACGACTGAGCCGTTGATCGAACTCGCGGTGTCGTATGGGCTGTCGGTCCTCGCACGGCGGCTTCGGGGCGGGGATGTCCAGTCCGTACGACCTCCGTCACGCGGCCGTCTCCCAGTGGCTCAACTCCGGTGTACCCGCCCCAGAGGTGGCGGCCCGTGCCGGTCACTCGGTCGATGTCCTTCTGAAGATCTACGCCAAGTGCATCGACGGCCAGGAACAGGAGACGAACGACCGGATCTTGAAGGGCCTGGGGGAGGAGCTGTAGGTGCTGGCCGAGTGACTGCTGAACGGCCTTGCCGGCCTGTCGAGGGAGCCCCGGGGAGAAGGGGGCTCCCTCGGCGTTACGGCCTGTGCGAATCGGGGCTGGCTGAGATGCTCGGCTCATGATGGAGCGGGCCGGTCGTGTGCAAGGTGATGGCGTCAGCCAGGGGAAGTATGCGCGTGTCGAGAGGGAGAGACGGTTCTTGCTGGCAAGGCCTCCGGTTCCGTCGTCGGTCACTGTCACCCGTGTGATCACAGACCGGTATCTGGTGGGGACACGCCTGCGCCTGCGGCGGGCCGCGCGCCCGGACGGCGGTGGTTGTGAACTCAAACTCACCCAGAAAGTGCCCGCCGACCGGCCGGGTGCCGTGCAAGGGCTGACCACGAATACCTACTTGTCCCCAGCCGAGTACGACTTGCTTGCCTTGCTGCCGGCCGCGGTGTTGTCCAAGACGCGGTTCAGCGTGCCTCCTTTGGGCGTTGACGTCTTCGGAGGTCCTTTGCAGGGCTTGGTCCTGGCGGAGGCCGAGTTCACCAGCGATGAAGAGGCCCTGGCTTTCGTGCCTCCTGAGGAGTGCATGGCGGAGGTCACGGACGACGCTCGCTTCACCGGCGGGAGACTGGTCGGGACTTCTCGGCAGGAGTTGATGACGTGGCTGGCCGAGTACGGAATCCGTCCAGATGCTCCTCAGTAGTAGCGAAGGGGCATGGGGCAGTGTCCTTGCCCAGGGAAGACTGAGACTGCCTGGGTTTCAATGAGGGGACATCCGGATTCCCGAAAGGGGGTCTGGCCAGCGAAGAGGCCCGCCAAGATCATTACATCGTCATTACGTGATCACTGAGGTTTTCTCACTGAAGATCATTTCCAGTGCCCGTTGAGAACGAGTGCGGCGCGGGCTATGTCGCCGATTCTGCTGGGGCTGAGGGTGACGTGCTTGAGGGTTCGCCAGCGTTCCTTCAGTTCCGCCGCGGTCCGCTCGCCGCGCGCCCTCATGTGTCTGATCAGCGCATTCGTGGCGCGGGTTCCTCGGTCCAGGGCGGTCTCGGAGTGGCCTTTGGGGCGGCGTACGGGCACGTGAATGCCGATGCCGGCGCCGATGTAGCCCTTGTCGGCGAGCGTGGGAAGCCCGTCGGCGGCGGCCTTGTACAGCGCGGGCAGCACGTGGATACGGGCCGCAGTGATGTCCGGGGTGGAACCCGCCTCGACATCGGAAACCCACAAAGGGGTGCCGTCCGGCGCGGCCAGGAACTGAATATTGCCGCCGAAGCTCTTGTGTTTCTGGGAGAACCACAGGTCGTTGCCGTTTTCCCGGACCCCGGCCAGCCGGTCGTAGGGGATCAGCGTGCCGTCCAGCACCACGTGTGTCATCCCCTCGGCGCCGCAGAGGTCCAACACCTCGTGCAGATCAGGAGCTTGGGCGGCCAGCGCGCCGATGCCTTCATGGAGGTAGTGGTAGCCGGTGGCCTGCGAGATCCCGGCGTCCCGGGCCAGGCAGTGCACGCAGCCGTGTTCTCGGAACCAGCGCAGCACCAGTACCGCCTGGCGGAAGCGGGCCCAGGGCGCGAGAGCCCTTCGGCGTGCCGATCCCGCGCCGGTGGGCGGCCAGCAACCGGGCGAGGAACTCCACGACGTGGCGTGGGACGTCGAGCGCGGCAGCATACGTGACCAGGGTGAAGCCTCTGGTTCGAGCCGACATGATCTTGGCGGACCAGTCCTACCAGGGGCTTCACGCCTGCCTGGCCTCGTGGCCCACCCGGAGATCATTTCGCTGGGGAAGCCTCAGGGGGTAAGAGCCAGGCTGGGCTCAGCCCCAGGTCTTGCCGGCCGGTTCCTTGATCGTGCGGTTGATCCGGTTGAAGAAGTTGGTCAGCGCGATCTCCAGGTTGATCGCGCCGATCTGCTCCTCGGTGAAGTGGGCGTTGGCCTCTTCCCAGATCTCGTCGGTGACGCCCGGCGCACCGTCCTGCAGCCGGGTGGCGGCCTCGGCCAGCGCCAGTGCCGCGCGTTCCGCGTCGGTGTAGAACGGCGCCTCGCGCCACGCTGCGACGTTGTGCAGCCGCTCGTCGGTGTCACCGGCCTTCTTCCCGCCGGCAACACTGGCGTAGATGCACGCCGAGCAGCTGTTGATCTGGCTGGAGCGCAGGTGGACCAGCGCGAGCAGCTTCGGGTCGACGCCCCCGGCGGCGATCGCCTTCTGGAGGTGCTGGACCGCGGTCCACACATCGGGGTTGTTCGTGTTCTTGTTCTTGAGCCGGTTTTCCATGGGGGAGTGCTCGCCTTCATCGGGTTACGTTGCGGCGCCTGTGCGCGTCATCCCTATGACGGAGCAGCTTCCAGGGAGGTAACAACATGGCCGGCGCCCATCCCGCGGACCCGATCGTCGATGCTTTCGAGTCCCACCGTGACCGGCTCCGTGCCGTCGCCTACCGCATGCTCGGATCACATGCCGATGCGGAAGACGTGGTCCAAGAGGCGTGGCTGCGTCTCTCCCGCCAGGACACCGACACCATCGACAACCTCGGCGGCTGGCTGACCACCGTGGTCGGCCGCATCAGCCTCGATGTCCTGCGGTCGGGCCGGACGCGCCCAGAAGTCTCCTTCGACGACCAGTTACCCGAATTCACCGTGACGCTCGACGACGCTCCCGCTCCGGAAGACCTCGCGGCAATCGGGGACTCCGTCGGCCTCGCGCTCCTCACGGTCCTCGACTCGCTGCGCCCGGACGAACGACTGGCGTTCGTGCTGCACGACGTGTTCGCGGTGCCCTTCGCGGAGATCGGCACCATTCTCGGCAAATCCGCCGACGCGACCAAAATGCTCGCCAGCCGCGCCCGCAGGAAGGTACAAGCCGCCCAGCAGCCGGCAATCGCCGGACGACAACAACGCGAGGTGGTCCAGGCCTTCCTGGCCGCGGCCCGCGACGGCCGGTTCGAGCAGCTGCTGCAGGTTCTCCACCCCGAAGTGAAGTTCACCGTCCACACCCCGAACGGCACGTTCGTCACGCTCGGGGCCACCGAAGTCGCCACCCGTGCGCGAGTGGCAGGCAGTGCGGCACGAGCACATGCGGCGACCGTCAACGGCCGCCCCGGCACCATCTCCTGGAGCGAGGACGGCACCCCGCTTTCCCTCCTGACCTTCACTGTCGCCGACGGCCACATCACCGAGATCACCGCCGTGGTCGACCCGGCCAAACTCGCGCTCATGGACCTGCCGGACCCGGTGTGACTCCCTACCGGCGAAGGCCGCGCATACCCGAAGTGGTCCACGCCGGATCCCGCAGAGACGTTGAACTTAGCCTCTGAGAAAACCTCACTGACAAACGGCTGCTTTCAGCGGCATCCGCCTGCACATACGCCAAGACCCCGCACTCAGCCAACGCGCTGATAGCGGGGTCTTTGGGCACCCAATCCAAGGTGCCCCCGGCAGGATTCGAACCTGCGCACACGGCTCCGGAGCCCAGGTGAGCCGTGTGCGCGTTTGGAGCCCTGACCAGGGCCCCAGTGGCTACATGACGTCGCGCTGACGAAGATCATTACGTCCCTATTGCGTTGGCGGCCTGTCAGGGGTCTTGGGCGGCCCGTATGGTCGAACACATCAACCGGGTGCAGGGGAGGAAGGTTGAGCGCGGACGTGTGGACGGGGGGCACAGCCGTGGTGTCGCTGTTCGCACTAGTCATCGCCTTAGCTGCGTATCGGAGGCAGCGTCGGGCAGAGGACTTCAAGCTGGCTCGCGACCTGCACAGTGATCTCACCAGCGGGGATGTTGCAAGGGCACGCGAAGACCTCGGCACCCTTGTGTACGACGGTAGCCGCATCACCGATGACGATCTCCCTCGCGTCCGCAACTCCTACTTCGCGGTTCTCTGGTGCTTTGAGCGCATCTACGCCGGTCGATGCGCCATCGCCGACGGGTGGTCTTTCGGGAACAGGCCTCTAGAGCTCCTGGACCGCATGGTCGGGTGGCAGGTGCGGTACTGGTCAGAGAACGCTGGCGACGTGAAGCAGGCACTGGAGGACCGGCTTGGAGTCGAGCTGTCTGATGGGAACTCACGGCTGGCGCTCGACGCGTTGAGCCGCGCAATCCCCAGAGCTGAGTAACCCGGGTACCTGAGCAGGGTGCATCGTGATCAACCAATCGAACCAGGCGACTGGAGGCCTCGGGCATGGCGGCGGAGTTCACGGCGGAGACTGCGGGCGCAGCGTTCAAAGAGGCTTGCCGAACCATCGGGCTGGATGCCTCGGAAGCGGAGTTGCTGCGGCTCGGCTCCAACGCCGTGTTCCGTCTATCGACGTCGCCGATCATCGTCCGCATTGCCCGTGACCCCGATGTCCTGGAAGAGATGGAGCGGGCGGTACGGGTCGCCCGGTGGCTGGAGGCGGAAGACCTTCCGGCGACCCGGGTGCCGGCTGGAGTCGCGCAACCGCTGATGGTCGGCGGTAGGGTTGTGACCTTCTGGGAGAGCGTGCAGGAGCACGAGGAGTACGCCACGGTGGGCGAGTTGGCCGACCTGCTCCGCCGACTTCACTGGCTTGAGGAGCCCGAGTCTCTGAGGCTCCCGTACTTTGACCCGCTCGCGAAGCTGTCGGGCTCCATGAGGCAGATGAACGGCATCTCGGAGGAAGACCGCACGTTCCTGGAGGAGCGAGCCGCAAAGCTGAACAAGGACTATGACCGGCTGGACTTCGTGCTTCCCTTCGGGATGATCCACGGGGACGGGAGCATAGGCAACGTGCTCCGTCACCGGGACGGTCACGCGGTGCTCATCGACCTTGACGGCTTCGCGCTGGCCCCGCGCGAGTGGGATCTGATCCAGACCGCGATGTTCTACGACCGGTACGGCTGGCACACGAAGGCTGAGTACGCGGACTTCGTGCACCGATATGGCTTCGACGTAATGAACTGGCCTGGCTACGAAACCTTGGCGGATCTCCGCGAACTGATGATGGTTGCCTGGCTCGGCCACCAGCTCGGCACGAGCGAGCGCTCTGCCGCCGAATTCGCTAGGCGGGTGCGGTCCCTCCGCACAGGAGAGGGCCGAGACGAGTGGGGCCCGTTTTGAGCGCGGGGAGCATCCGCCGATGCCTCAGACTCCGACGTGGCTGCCCGAGGCGACCCACAACCTATGGTCCCTGACCTGGTCGGTGAAGGTCCGTACGTCCGGGCTGTCGCCGGCCGCTGCGAGATTCTGGCGGAATTCGGCAAGGTAGCTCACGCATCGGGCCGACTTGAGTTGCTCCCCTAGATCGAGCGCATCGAGGGCCACATGGCAAGCTTCCTCGACGTCTCCGGCACGTAGGTGGGCGTCGGCAAGAACCATGGTCGCGAAGAAGTCGCTTCGTACGTGGCTGCCGCTCATGGCGTTCTCGGCATGCGCGACGGCCTGGCGGGCACTGTTGACGTCGCGGAAGCAGTGGGCGGCCTCGGCGGCAAGCTCGGCCTCGTCGAAGTAGCTGATCCATTCCGGCTCGTCGTCGTTGTTCCGGCTCTCCAAGGCTCTCGTGGCTGCACTGAGGGCCGCTTCGCAGGCACGCACGTCGCCGGTTCGGGCAAGGGCGCGAGCCTCCATGGCGTGGAACTGGGCGCGCAGCGTTGGCGTGGCCACGGGCGAGATCCCCATGAGAGCGGCTCGGGCGAGGGTTGCGGCCTGCGTGTACCGGCCCGGGAAGGTCGCCTGATGACTCATGGCCGACAGAATGCTTCCGGCGAGCCGCCGGTCGTTGGCGTCCTGGGCCAGACGGAGAGCCTGGAGAAAATACCGCTGCGCCAAGCCGTGACGGCAGGCGTCGTAGGACATCCAACCGGCAAGGAGCGTGGCTTCCGCCACGGTGGAGAACAAGGCGCGCCCGACCTGTTCGGGGTACTGGCCGTGCAGGAGCGGCGTCACTTCGGTGCTGAGGTACTGGACGGCCGCGTGACGTGCGTGGTCGCCACCAAAACGGTCGTCCAACTCGGCGAACATGCCCGCGGTCGTCTTGATAGCGGCTACGTCCCCCAGACCGACGCGCATTCCGTCCTGACGCTGCCGGGGAACGGCCGGCTCGGGCGCCACCAACCAGCGAAGTGAGGCTTCATTCCAAGCGGGCTCGGAGGGCTCAGCCTGTAAGAGGGGCTCGTACCGGTTGAGGTCAGCGCGCCACAGTTGACCGACTGCTTTGATCGCGCCGTCGGGGCTCGCTGGATAACTGGCGTCCAAGAGCCCCGTGTCGCGCTCGCCTTCGTGGTTCAGTCCGAGCTCGGCGGCAGTCAGGTCGTACACCTCGCACAGGAACGGACCATAGAAATCGTCCGGGACGCTGCGCCCGTTCTCCCAACTGGCAATACGGCGTTTCACGCTGGCGTCAGCCGGGAGCTGGTGACCACGGCGGGCCGCAACTGCACGTAGCTCGCGCACCAACCGTGGCTGGCTCCATCCCCGGTCTATGCGGGCTTTCCGTAAGAGAACGCTGGTCGGCTGCATCGATGACGTGACCGTTCCCTCCCCACGGCTGCACCGGTGTGCTGAGGCTCACAACTCTCTGACCCTATGACCGAATGTACGCGCCGTGCATCACTGTGCGCCGCAAGTGACTGGGGATCGAGGGTAGTTGACCCGTGACGGGGGATGACGCGTCCACACGTGACGTGTCATCCCCCGTCCCCTCTCGTCATCTGCCCTGGCCAGGGTCGTGGCCGTGAGTCTGGACACAGGGCGGCATCGCGGCCGCAACTGAGTCTGACCGAGGTGAGATGACGTGCAGAGGATGACCAGCAGGGGCGTCGAATGGCTCTCCGTGGCCGCAGACGATCCGGCCGCGTGCCGAGCTACCTGGACGGACGATCCCCGAGCGCCGTACATGCTGCCGACCGGCCGCTTTTTCGACGTAGTCACGGTGGACCAGCGCATCGGCGTCGAGGCCTTCGATCAACTACTACGCCGTGGGCTCCCGTTCGGTCCTACGGTGCTCGACCACAAGGCTCGACGCGTCGGCTTCTTCTTGGGCTCCCAGAGTCAGGAGACCTTCGTCCACTACCTCTCGCAGGAAGAAGGCACGCCACCCGGTTACCGCTACCTGAGTCGCGGTTCGGCGGTTGTCGTCCCAGGTCCGATGCCCATGTCTGGTGACCGTTACGAATGGCTCCGTCCCCCGACTCGGCGCCCGATGGCCAACCCGCTCCGCCCGGTGGCCTTGGCGACCATGCTCGTTGCCTCAGCCGAGCTGCTTGCCCGCGTTGACCGGTACGGCGAGCGCTACGCCTCTGCGGCTGCCCCCGCCGTATCGGCTTCCGAGGGGACTGCAACCGATGCGGGATGACGCCACCGACCGACATGACGCTGCTACCTGGTCCCCTTTGGACAGCGACGGCTGGTACGCCGCGCGCAACGCTACGACTGCACTTCGGGACGCCTTGATCCGCGCTGGGCTGGAGAGGGATTTCCCCTACCTGCGGGCCGAACTGAACGCCTTTGGGCATGGCCTGGTCGAACTCGGGCGCGTGTCGCCGGCCACCGCTGAACGACTGGCAGAACTGCTGCGGCTGGCGTTGGCTTCGGGCTTGGAGCGTCTTGAGGAGGGCGCCGACGAAACTGCCGAACACCGCACAGGAAGGGAATGACGCCATGACGGACCGATGGGGAGTCGTCGCCAATCGCGCCGAGAACCTGATGCCCGGCGTCCCTTACGTCCGCGGCTGGGCACAGGCTCGCCGCAGCGCCGGCGCCTTGGCCGTGCAACTGACCGCCGTTGGCTTGGAGCCGGACTTCCCGGGCCTCACGGCCGATGTGAACGTCTCGGGCGATGGCCTCGTACGCCTCGGCACCATCCGGCCCGAAGCGGCGCTTCTGCTGGCTGAACTCATCCTCTCGGGCCTCGCGGAGGAGGTCCCAAGGCACGTTGATGCGTCGACGCAAGACGCGGGGAGCTCCCGCCACTCGCCAGCTGCCTGACCCTTCAGCCTGGTCGACTCCGGGCGGTCGCGGTTCGAGCCTGCTCCCGCGACCACTCGGCCTGGCCCCGCAGGTCACCGTCCCCCGGCGGCCGACGTGCGGGGCCTTCTTCTGTACGCCGCGTCTCCTCGTCTGTCGGTCTGCCACTCGGCCGGGACCGGCGCCCCAGCGCCGCTAGGGGAGGATGCAAAAGAGTGCCAACGGTCGAGAGCACGACGGGGTGGGGATGAATCAGGGGGATTCTGAGTCTGTGGTCGGCATCGACAAGCCGACGGGCCAGGAGGCACGCGAAGCCTGGGGCTCAGAGGCGTACTTGATCCTCGTAGGCGTAGCGCAGACGTACCACGCAGTGATCACTTACAAGGAGTTGGCGGAGGAGATCCAGAGCCGGACTGGCATCCGGACCAAGACTCTCCTGCACAACTGGATCGGTCCGATCTTGGGCCGGGTGGTGCGTGAAGCCCACCGTCGCGGCGACCCACCACTGACGGCTCTGGTGGTCCATACAGACGACGGCAAGGTAGGCAGTGGCTACAAGGAAGTTCTGGCAGTCGCTGGAGAGCCGCCGGTAGATGACGAGCTGGAACGCGAGCATCACGCTGCCGAGGCCCGCTTTGCTTGCTACCGCCGCTTTGGGGCGACCATGCCGCCTGGCGGTGGTGTGCCGGCCCTCGCCCCCAGACTGCAGGCCGCCGTCGAGCGCCGGCGCGAGCGCACCGAAAGGCCCGCCCGGGTTTGTGAGCGCTGCTTCGTCCAACTGCCTTCGACAGGCATGTGCGATTCGTGCGGTTAGGCGACGACTGCTTCGTCCCGAATTAGGCCCTGGAAGATCGCCTATCTGTGCTCTAGGTCAAATGTGCAGGTCAGGGCGTTGGGGAGCATCGGTCTCCGTTGGCGCCCCAAGAGATCCCGAAGCAAGATCATTTCCAGGGATTCTCCAGGGCTCGCTCACGCTCTCTGCGCGCGATGCAGGAGCTGGCGTGTGGTCCGCTGGCCGTACCGCCTGTCTCGCCGTGAGGCACTGCGAGCCTCGGAGGCTAGGCCCTGCTACGCGGGACTGGAACGGCAATGTATAGCTGCCGGAGTCCCTGCATGGCGGCATGGAACGCAGCCGCGATTTCGCGTGCCTTCTGCTCGCTCTCGATCGCCCATATGGAGATGTAGCCAGGTGCAATGTTGGCCTGCGTCACCGCGCCAGCAGATACCAATAGTTCAACCGCGGACCGCAGGACTGCCACTGCCTCGTCCGGGATGGTGGGCCCATTGCTGGCCAGAGCGTCAAGCTCCACCTTCCAGCGCGATCCCTGGCGAGCGATGCACACAAAGATCGCGTCGTTGGTCTTGGCGCTTCTGTAGGCCGCGTGGTGAGCTTCCGGTTTGGTGCAGTCGGGGATGAGCGCAGCGGGTAGAGGGGTTCCAGGCGTCGGCATGCTGACATCGTCGCAGGCGCTCCCACCGTTAATCAGGCGAACACCCGCCATCGCGGCCAACCCCACGCCGCCTGTACGGGCCGTCGATGACCTGAACTGAGAGATCCCGGTAGCGACACAGCGACTAAGACCGCAAGTGAGACCGGGCCGCATCACGCGGGCGCGGACGCCCGTTCCCTGTAGAGGTGGAAGCCGTATTCGACCATCTGTACCGCCAGCGTGGTGACCCAGACCATGATCTTGTAGTCAGTGGAGAGCCTAGCGAGCGCGACGTTCCCTACCTGGCCCATCACTTCCCGTTCCAGGAAAGCCATGCTGTGGACGTCTCCATGGGCGAGGGCACTGCACGCGCTCCAGACGGCCTCGGCCTGGTCTCCTCCCACGCCCGCTAGGTGATCACCAGCAGTGCAGACCATCTTCTTGTAGCCGAAGGCCAGTTCCTTCTTCACATCACTCGGTGGGATCCCGGCGCCAACGGCCAGATCCGTGATCTCTTTCGTACGTTCCATCTTGGTGCGCCTAGGGGTCTTACTGAGCAGTTGGTGCATACGGTCCGAGTGACCGTTGCTGTCCACCTGTAGAGCGAGCCGGCGCTGGATGCGCGTCAGCCGCTTGCCCGGCGCAAGCAACCAAACCGCCCGAGCGCCGTTCTCGAACGCCCCGCGTAGCAGCGTCGCCTGAGCGTAGGTGTGCATCGTGACGGTGATTTCGTCCCCCTGCTGCTCGCCGACCAGGCTGCGGCGGAGGCAGTGCAGGTGATCGCTGGCGACGGTGAGCGCCTGCCAGGCCAGGTGCGACACCTGGTACGGGTTGGTCTTGGCGTCGTCGCCCGCCAAGACGCTGCCGGGCTGCACGTCCCAAGCCGACGAGGGCGTGGAGGTGAGCGCCTCGTAGGGCTTCGTCTGCTCCAGCTTCGTCAAGATTGCCCGAAGGTACTGCTGTTCGTCAGTGCTCGTTGTCACGGGATGAAGATATTCGCCGAACTCGCCCGCATGCGAACGGGTTTCAGGACCGCCGCGCTGTCACGTCTTCTCCCGGGGTTGACCTACCCCAATGCGCCAACCTATCGGCTTCTCAGGTGCGTTGGTCCACACATAGCCCACGGGCTCCGCACCGAGCGCCTGACTTCTTCGTCCCGAAGCAACATGGATACGGGCTCTGCCTTTGGGCTGATGCACCTGTCACCTGCTGTGTTAGCCCGCAGGCGTGCGCGGCTGTCCGCCGCCGTACGTGAGCGTTGTCATGCAGTTAGACACTCACTCAGCATGCGCCCCGGCGCTTAGAAGGCGCCTGGTGCTCGCGACGCAACGGCGTCCTGACCTGCCGAGATGATCGAGGTAACGTCTACGGCATCGAACTTCGACACACATTCGACTGTGACGGCCAGAGAGACACGCTTCACTGGTCTCGTGGAACTTGTACAGCGACCGATCAAGTGGGATCGGCAGAAGCACGCTTCTGGCACAGAGTCTCATGAAAAGCGCTGTGCTTGGGGCGCTCCATGTAGTCAGGAAGCGTGTTGGAGCGTTCACGTACAGGACAAGGGCGGCGACAGCAAGTGGGCTGTCTGCGAGCAACATCGCGCTTCGTCAACGGCCTTGAACACCATGCGGCCTGCTGAATAGCACAGGGTTTCAGGACGTCAGCGGAACAGCCCCGGCAGCGGGTGTCCTGTGCACATCCATTGCGACCGGCGGGGCCGCCGGCCGTCGTCCTCACGCTCGGAGATCTTGAGCCCGCCGGACTTCTCCGGGCAGCCATGCCAATAGTCTCGATCTCCTGTCGTACGCCCACCTCCTCGGTAACATAACCGAATGAGCTCTACCCCCGAATTGTTCGGTATACCTGTAGCAGTTTTGGCCCTTATCGTGGCCGGAGCCGGTTTCTTGGTTTCGTTCGTTGCTCTCGGATGGCAAATATCAAAGCACATGCTTGACGGAGGCCGAGTGCGGGTGTACCTCAATGCAGCCACATGGGAACCGGATGCAAGACTCACCACTAACAATACCGGAAAATGGAAAATGGAGACGGGCGAGTTTGGGCGATTCGCAAAGGAGAATATAGAACTAGCGCAGCTCGTCGTCGAAAATCCCGGCCGCACGGCAATCACGATTCACCGCCCAAGCCTAGCGATCTCGACCAAAGGAAAGAAGGAGTACTTCGTTACGCCGCGAATGTTCAAACTTGAAAACTACGGATCGGACACCGCAACAGCGGAAACGGTCGTACGCATAGATCCATACGACCGCGTCACTTTCCTACTCGACTACTGGAGCGTAATCCATAGCCAACTAGCCGATTCCCAGAGTAAGCGTATCAACGTGCGTGGCTCCGTCCTGGTGGCAGGTCGTAAGCGCCCCCGAAGGTCACCCAGGAGGCTGACATGGAAGATACCGAAAGACGACTGGACCGCTTATACAGACGTGAGAAGTCTTTCGCCATTTACGGTTATGTGGCGCGAGATTTGTCGGTCTCGTCTAGGTGGAAAGAATCCAAATAGTAATGAAACAAGCCCCCCGGTAAGCGTCCTCGGTGCAGTTCTATTCGAGGCCATGCGAAAGTTCGAGGAGCGCCCCTCTCAGGAAGACTTCAGATCCGCCATCAGGGAGGTTGCCGCAGAGTGGAAAATTAGTCATTTGCCGCTCCAAATTTCTTCGTTTCGGATGTATGAAGCCCTAGACCGGAATGGGGAAAACCTAGGACCCTGGCCCCATGAATCAGTCGAGAGCGCGTCGGTAAATGAGGCTCCTCCTGGTGCCACTGAGGTGGACCGCGACTGACGACCACTGATAGCGCCGCAACCGCGCGCTCCTGAAGAATGAATGTGTGCGGGCAGAGTCTCGGTGGCCGAGCCGAGGTGTCGTTCGAGGCTCACCCGCCGTGCGAAATGTAGCGAAATGGTCGTCGCGCCTGCCGCACCTCGCTGCTGTGCCGCGCACGGCTCCGGAGGGCCTTTCGGGCCCAGACCTATGCGCGCAGGTCACCGATGTACGGGTCATCTGTAGTCAGCTGCCCGTCCACGAATAGTCCGCAGCTTCCGAGGTGGCCTCCTCGATGCGAACTACGGGCGGGGCGGTTGCTGGGGTCTGGTGGAGTGATCATACAGGTTGAGAGCGGCATGGATCGTTGGTGCTGGTCGACAACGTTGTTGTACCTCGCTGCTGTACGCACGCGTTCCGGGCTCATCGGCTGTCGATGAACTTCAGGTTGCAGGACAGGAATCGGTCACCGTGAACCCGACCGCGCAGAAAATTCGAGCGGTTGCACTATTCATTCCTGCGAGCAACATACCCGAATAGCATCCCAAACAAAACGAACACGATCGAAAGAATGATCGAAGCCAGGGATAGTGGATCGAGCCATCCATATTTATCAATCAGCAAGTACGATGATTGCGCGCAGAACGCAATGGGAAGAATGATCGCAAACGTTATCGCCATTACGACTTGCGCGGCCTCTCCTAGCTTTTCGGACTCACCCAAGTGTCTCTGTCCGATACTCAACACGCCGCTACTAGGCTTCATGAGAACAGCTATATTACCTAGGCTCGGGCGGAATTTTTCCCAGAGATGGTCAAACGCATCCTGGCAGTCGATCCATCGACACGCCTGAACTACGGAATCATAGTAAAGGTACCCTGCAATAGCCGGAAGAGACCTTTGAAGCGTTGTCGAGTTTGAAAATTGGAGCCCGGCTAGCGAGAACCTCAAATCTTCTTTGCTTCCAATTAATAGCTCAAATAATGCGGCGGTTATAAGGTACAGCACGATCGCTCGGTTCATCGCCTTAGAGGTTTCCCTCCAAGACTCCTGAAGTTCCTCTATGATTTTATCTGCATCCTCGGGGGAGAGGCCTTCGGTATCTGACTCCAAGTACTCTTTCTTCATTTATGCCTCCATCGGAAGCGGCGTAGTGATGAGTTCGTGAAGCGGGATGTACTATTTTCATGGAGTTCATGGTAGTGGTCAAGCGTGCGGCACGGGAATGGAATGACGTAGATCGTACGAATGAGTGACTCGGTTCGTAGCAGGCATCAACGAAGGTCGGTGGAGTCTTAATGGCCCAGTCAAGCGGGCTGGGGTTGGTCGCTGCTGGGCAGGGCCCATTGGGCGTC
>NZ_JAFFSX010000040.1 GCF_017948485.1 Streptomyces sp. GESEQ-35
GCCGCGGGTGAAGGGGTACGACCCCGGCTCGCCCAGTTTCCCGGCCGGGTCCCAGCCCTCCAGCACCTGCGGCCCGTACACCGGCTCGATGGGCAGTCCGGACTCCGACTCGCGCGTCATGGGTGTGCCTCCCGCCTCGCTCGGCCCCGAACTCAACAATGCCGCCAAGTTCGCCACCGGGCACCCACGGGAAACATCTCACGTGACGTACATCTGGGGCACGCGTGAGACGCCGGGGGTCGGGATGCGTACCAGGGGCATGGGGAGATCGTGGGCGGGCGCGCTCGCCGGAGTGTGTGTGCTGACGGGGTGCACGGTGCAGGCCGCGGGCTCGGAGGGCGGACAGCAGCCGCCGCCGGTGCGGATCGAGATCTCCCGTACGCCGTCCGACGACAAGCCCGGCGCCGAGCCCGGAGACCGACCCAGCGCCAAGCCCAGCCCCAGGCCGGCCCCCACGCCGCCCAAGGTCATGTGGAGGCCCGGCGACACCGGGCGGGACGTGCGGGAGCTCCAGGCCCGGCTGCGCCAGGTCGCCTGGCTCTTCGACGGGCCGACCGGGACCTACGACGATCTGACCGAGCAGGCGGTCAAGGGCTTCCAGGGCAAGCGCGGACTGGCGAGGACCGGCGAGACCGACGCCGTCACCTGGCAGCGGCTGCTGCGGATGACGAACGAGCCCGGCCAGTGGGACCTCTATCTGATGGGCGGGCAGCCGGCCGACGCACCCGACGCACGCTGCATGACCGGCCGGGTGCTGTGCATCAGCAAGACCAGCCGGACACTGCGCTGGATGGTCGACGGGCGGACGGTGACGACGGTCCCGGTCCGGTTCGGCTCGCAGTACACCCCCACCCGGGAAGGTGTGTTCCAGGTCTACTGGAAGTCACGGCACCATGTGTCGACGCTCTATGACTCGCCGATGCCGTACGCGATGTTCTTCAGCGGCGGCCAGGCGGTGCACTACTCGTCGGACTTCGCGGCCACCGGTTACGCCGGCGCCTCGCACGGCTGCGTCAACGTACGGGACGAGGCGGCGATCGCGGGGCTGTTCGCGCAGGTGAGGAGCGGCGACAAGGTCGTCGTCCACTGGTGAGAAGCGGTGAGTGGGGCGCGGGCGGGACCGGGGGAACGTGTCCCGCCCGCGCCGATGCACGAGCCGTAGGTACGGGGGGAACCCCGGCTCTGTGCGACGGCCGATGACCAGTCGGCTCATTCATTACTGCGTCGCGACGGCCGAAAATGTCACGCGCGGCACGAGAAAAAGTTCAGACGGAGATAAAACAGCAGGTCAGACGGGTTGTTCAGGCCCCGGGTGCACCGAGGACGCTGTACGACGGGCTGGGTGCCGGCTCGGGAGAGGCCGACCCCGGGGAGGCCGTCGTCGCACGCTTCGGCAGCAGCGGGTTGAGGTCGGGCAGCAAGGGGGCGCTGTCGTCCCGGGTGTCGCCGGGCACTATGCCGCTGCCGTCGTCGTCACCGTCTCTGCCGCTCTCGTCGTCGTCCTTGTTCTCACCGCGGTCCTTGCCGGAGCCGTCCCTGGACTCGCCGGACGCGTCATCGCCGTCGGCCGCGTTCAGGACGGCCTTGCAGTACTTCGTCACGCGTCCGGAGCCGCCCGCCATGTCCTGGAGGGCACGTCGGCGGTCGGCGGGCAGCTCCTTGCCGTCACGCACATCGCGGCAGGCCGCGGTCACCGAGCCCCACCAGTTGCGGAAACCGTCCGCCCGGCCCTGGGTGCCGGGGTTCTCGTCGGGCGCCTGACCGCCGGGCTGGGTGTGCTGCGGGGGTGGGCCGCCGGTGGGACCGCTCGGGGCATCCTCCGGCGCGGGCGTTCCGCTTCCACCGTCCGGGGTGTCCTTCGGCGGGGGTGACACCAGCGGGCGCTCGGGGGTCGCGGCGGCCGAGACCGAGGCGCCGGGCGCCGGTTCCTCCCCGCCGAACGGGGTCGGCAGCACGCCGGTTCCGGCCGCGACCCCGACGCCGCCGACCATCACGGCGGCCAGCGCGGCGGCCACACCCAGGCGCAGCGGACGGGCCCAGTGGGGGCGCCGCTCGGCGCGGACGGGAGTGCCGATCCGGACGAGCCCGGCGTCGGCGGCCCCGTGCCGGGCACCGCCGAAGACCACCGTCCCCTCGCCCTTCTCCGCGCGCACCTTGCGGAACGCGGCCAATGCGGCGGCCTCACCGGGGAGTTCGGCACCGGTCGGCGGGGGTGCCGCGGACAGCGCACCGAGGGTTTCGGCGAGGCGGGCGGCCCGGTCGCGGGCGGCGGGGTCGACAGCTTCCAGTGACGCACCGCGCAGCAAAAGTTCCGCCGTTTCACGGTCCAGCCATCTGCACTGCTCGTCGGCCATCACATGTCCTTCTGCGTCCGCGCACGCGTATGCGTCACACTCGCGGACGTCACCGCGCGGTCGCGCGGCTCTCTCTGCGGCGGCAGGGCGTCGAGCCCGCCGACCGATTCCGGATCGGCTTCCGGGTGGTCGCCCAGCAGTTCGGCGAGCCGCTTCAGACCCCGGTGCGCCGCCGTACGGACGGCACCCGGGCGCTTGCCGAGGGTCTCGGCGGCGGTCTTGGCGTCGAGGCCCACCACCACGCGCAGGACGACGGCCTCGGCCTGGTCCTGCGGCAGCCGGGCGATGAGGGAGAGCGTGCTGTCCGTGGCCAGCGCCTCGATGGCCTCGCCGGCCGTGTCGGACTCGGCGGCCTTCCCGGTCAGCTCGGTCTCGTCGCCGCCGATCGCCGGGCGGCGGCCGCGCATCCGTATGTGGTCCAGCGCGCGGTTGCGGGCGATCCGGGCGGCCCAGCCGCGGAAACGGTCCGCGTCCCCGCTGAACCGCTCCAGGTCACGGGCTATCTGAAGCCAGGCCTCGGAGGCGATGTCCTCGGCGTCGTAGTCGCCGACGAGTGTCCGGACGTAGCCGAGCAACCGCGGGTGCACCGCGCGGTACACAGTCCGGAACGCGGTCTCGTCCCCGTCCTGTGCCGCAAGCACCGCGGCTGTCAGCTCCGCGTCGTCCCCCAGCACCCGTATTCCTCGGTAGATGGTCAGTTATCGGCCGCGGCTTCGGAGCCGCCGATGCTCACGGTGAACAGTCACCTTCCCCGTCCGGCGCGAAAGGCACGTTACGACTTGAAACCGCTGCTCGTCCATGTCCGTCCAAGATGCAACTACCGGGTGACGGCGTGAGGTGTGACAGAAAACGCACTCATGGCGCTGTAGGAGATACGGGTCGCCGCGCGGCCCGTGCCGCGCGACGGCCGGGGCCTCTCCTGTGGGGGGTGGCGGCCCCGGCCGTTGCTTTGGCTCACAACTCATGGGCCCCGGTGGGGTGTTGAGCGGGTTACTTCTGCTTCGCCCTGGGCTTCTTGGTCTCCGCCGGACCGACTCCATTGCCCTTGCCGGCCACGCTGCCGGTTTTGCCCGGCTTGTCACCAGGTGTCGCCTGCGCCAACTGCTCCGCGCAGTACGCGGCGACGTCGCCCTCTCCGCCCGCGGCCGCGATGAGCCGCTGCCAGGCGGTCGACTCCAGAGCCTTGCCGTTGCCCTTGACGTGCTCATAGGCGCGGCAGTGCGCCTCGGTGTCCTTGGCGGTGACGGGACGGTCCGGGCGTACGGATTCGGTCGGGGAAGGCTGTGCTGCCGGTTCGCCGGGGGCGGAGGCATGCGCATCCGGGCGCTCGTGTTCGCCGGACGACGTACCGATCGCGGCGACCGCGACACCTCCGAGAGTGAGGCTCGCGAGGGCCACGGAGAGCGTTGCTTTCAGAGAGCGCTTCACACGCCGTTGCTCCCGGGGCCGCCAGTCGTCGCGACGGCGCGTACGGGCCTGGTGCTCGCCGGCGGCCCGGGCGGCCCGGAACGCGGCCACGGCCCGATGCTCGGCGTCGGTGCCGACGTCGCCTGCGCGCATCGCGGCGGCCAGCAGCGCCTCCAGACCGGCCCCGTCGTACACCTGCTCAGGTCCGGACACGGCGCCGCCCGGTCGCGCACGCCGGCGGCCGGATGCGGCCCGGTCTCCGCGCTGCCGTTCACCCATGTCCGATCCGTTCCTCGTCCGGTCCTCCGGCCTGTCCGCCGGCCCACCGCCGTCTTCGCTCACTTCGACTCCCCCAGCGTGCGGGGGCCGTCATCCGTCACACCCTCGACTCCCAGCTGCTCGGCCAGGCGCTTCAGACCCCGGTACGCGGCGGTGCGTACGGCGCCGGGGCGCTTGCCCAGGACGCGGGCGGCGGCGGAGCCGTCGAGGCCGACCACCACGCGCAGCAGTACGGCCTCGGCCTGCTCGCGCGGCAGCCCTCGGACCAGCTCCAGGGCGTGCTCGGTGGAGATGGCCTCCAGCGCCTCGTCGTGCGTGCTGTGCGCGGAGGCCAGGTCCAGTACGTCCTGCTCCGTCGCCGTCGACCGGGGCCGCACCTTCTGCCGGCGCAGATGGTCCAGCGCCCGGTGCCGGGCGATGGTCGCGGTCCAGCCACGGAACCCGGCCCCGTCGCCCTTGAACCGCCCGAGATCCCGGGCGATCTCCAGCCAGGCGTCCGAGGCCACGTCCTCGGCGTCGTCGCCGACGATCCCGCGCAGATAGCCGAGCAGTCCGGGCTGCACGATCCGGTAGGCGACCGCGAAAGCGGCCTCGTCACCTTCCTGGGCCCGCGCGACGGCCGCGCCCAGTTCCCCGTCGTACGTGTGCACGCGGCGGGGTTTCCCTACCTGGCCCAAGAACTGTCCTCGTTCGTACCGAGTTGTGGCGGATCCGCACGGCGCGCCTTCACCGCCTCTGCGAACGTCCTCCACGACCAACAGCGTCTGGCCTCGCATAAGTGTCACAGCGCCCCGACCCTCCCACCCGTCAAGGGAGTGACGTAGGGCACATCTCGCCGCCGTGATGTTCACAGATCGCACGGCGCTGTAAGGGTTGCCCACCCCCGTGACGGGTGGGCCATTTGTTGATTCCTAGGGGTGGGACATTTGAGTCGCAAGTCGACCCGTGCGTACAAACCGCTGAGCCTCAAGCGAAGAGCCTGGCTGACCATCGGGGCAGTGGTACTGGGAGGCGCGGGAGTCGTCACCTACGCGGTCGCCGAACCGAGTTCCGATCAGGCGGCCCAAGTCGCCCGCGACAAACGGCCCGTGAAGGTCCATGACCTCGCGATGAAGGCCGCGGGCGCCGGCAAGCGGGAGCTCGCCAGGACCGGCACCGAGCAGTTCTCGCTGCTCGGGGTCACCTGGGCGGAGGACGCCCAGCCGCTCGACGGGACCGCGCAGGTGCGGACCCGGAGCGTCGAGACCGGCGCCTGGTCCGGCTGGCAGGACCTGGACGTCGACGACGCACACGCCGTCGACCGGGCCGAGCCCGGTGCGGAGGATGCCCGTGGTGGTTCCGAGCCGCTCTGGGTCGGGCCGTCCGACGGTGTCGAGGCCCGTGTCGTCGCCGGGGACGGATCGGCGAGTGCCGGTCTGCCCAAGGGACTCGAGATCAACCTCGTCGACCCGGGTGTGACCGCCCGGGAGGCGAAGAACAAGGCGCTGGACGGTACCGGCTCCGACCTGGATGCCGCGGCCTTCGCCGTCGAGGACCCGAGTGCATCGCCGTCGGACTCCCCGACTCCGAGCACCGAGCCCTCGCCCACCGACTCTCCCGTGGTCAGCGAGCCACCGTCGGCCTCGGCCTCGGTCTCCCCGAGCGAGAGCACCAGCCCGTCCCCGAGCGAGAGCGCGAGCCCTTCGCCGACCCCGACGGTCCCCACCGCCCCGCCCTCCACGGTCCACCAGCCGCCGATCGTCTCCCGCGCCCAGTGGGGCGCCGACGAGTCGATGGTCGACGACCCGGCGGAGTACATCGACAAGGTCAGCGCGGTCTTCGTGCACCACACGGTCGGCACGAACAACTACAGCTGCGCCGAGTCGGCGGCGCTGGTGCGCGGCATCATGGCGTACCACGTCGAGACCGAGAAGTGGAACGACATCGGCTACAACTTCCTGGTCGACAAGTGCGGCCGGATCTTCGAGGGCCGCGCGGGCGGCATCGACCTGCCGGTGCGCGGCGCGCACACGTACGGCTTCAACGGTGACTCGACGGGCATCGCCGTCCTCGGCGACTTCGAGGGCGACCCGAACGCCACTCCGCCGAAGCCCGCGGGCAGGCCGACCCGGGCGACCCTGGAGTCCGTGGCCCGCGTCGCCGCCTGGAAACTCGGCCAGTACGGGGGCAACCCGACCGGCAAGGTCACGCTGACCGCCGGCGCCGACACGGGCGTGTGGAAGGCGGGCCAGCAGGCCACGCTCAACACCGTCTCCGGTCACCGCGACGGCTTCGCCACCGCCTGCCCGGGCAAGAACCTCTACGCCAAGCTGGGCGAGATCCGGCGCTACACGGCGAGCGCGGGCAAGAACTCCGCGATCCCGACCGCCGACCTCAACCGGGACGGCATCGACGACCTGGTCGCCGGCACCCCGAAGGCGAACCGGGTGACCGTGGTCCCGGGCGGCATCGACGGCCCCGTCGCCACGGCGAAGCTCGGCCTCACCCAGAGCAGCCCGGGCGTCCCCGGTTCCTCCGAGACCGGCGACGACTTCGGCGCCTCGACCGCCTGGGGCGACGTCAACGGCGACGGCTACGCCGACCTCGCGATCGGCTCACCGGGCGAGGACGACACCAGCGGCAACGCCGACCGCGGCCAGGTGTCGGTGATGTACGGCCCCGCCCTCACGACCGGCTTCTCCTTCACCACGTCGGGCGTCACGGCGGCGGGTGCGAAGCTCGGCTCGGCCCTCGCCATGGGCGACTTCAACGCCGACGGCAAGGCGGACGTCTTCGCGGCCGGCACCGGCAAGGGCGGCAACTGGAACGTGCGGACAGGCAACGGCGTCCACCAGTACGGCACCCTCACCACCGCCACGGGTGCGCTCGCCTACCTGGACGCCGCGACCGGCGACTTCAACCGGGACGGCTTCGCGGATGTCGCCGTCAACTACCGCGACGCCGGCGGCATCGGCCGCGTCGTCCGCTTCGCGGGTTCGGCCACCGGTCTGGCCAAGGTCGGCGTGATCTCCGTCAAGGGCGGCCGCTCCATCGCCGCGGGCGACGTCAACGGAAACGGCTACGACGACATCGTCATCGGCCAGCCGTACGCCGCCGAGTCCGGCGGGAAGACCGGCGGCCAGGTGACCATGGTCCCGGGCACGTCCACCGGCTTCACCACCACCGGCATGACGACGATCCACCAGGACAGCACGGGAGTTCCCGGCGCCAACGAGACGAACGACGCGATGGGCGCCTCGGTCTCGGTCGGCGACTTCAACGCCGACGGATACGCGGACGTCCTCACGGGCGTCCCGAACGAGGACATCACCCGCAGCGGTGTCAACCAGGTCAACGCAGGCCAGGCGCTCCTGATCAAGGGCATCGCGTCCGGCCTCACCGGCTCCGGCTCGGTCGCGGTCTCGCAGGACACGACCGGCGTGACCGGCTCCACCGAGAGCAGTGACGCGTTCGGCTCGTCGGTGTCGCTGACGGACCTGTCCGGATTCGGGCGGGCCGACCTCACGTTCGGCGTGATGGGCGAGGACGCGGGCGACGGCATCCTCATGTACACCCCGAGCAACAGCGCGGGCCTCGGCTACTCGTCGACAGCCGTGTTCAGCAAGTCCGCGCTGGGCACCCCGACGGGCGGCCGCCTGGGCCAGACGATGGCGCCGTAACGCCCGGCGGTTGGCCGGGGCCCTGTGCAGTGGGCAGGGCCCCGGCCGGTCAGTGAAGTGACGTTCCGCCGGTCGCGTCCCGGCACAGCAGCCGCAGCGAGCCGTCCCCGGCGAAGCAGCGGCGCGCCTCGTCGATCGGGTCCCACAGGCGGCCGTCGGGCGTGCGGACCCAGTGGTCACCGCCGCCCGCCCACCACTCGGCGCCGGTCTGCCGTACGACGACCTCACCGGCGTACGCGCCGAAGCCACGCAGCATGCTCTCCACGGCGGCGTACGGCGTGCCCTCGCGGCGCAGTTCCTCGATCATCCGGTCGACACGCCACAGACTCTGGGCCGTGTAGTCGAGCCGAATCCGCGCGCCCTCGCGCATGGTCGCCACCGCGTCCGCCGCCCACCGCACCGGCTTCACCGCGGCCTGGGGCCTGGTCTCCTGCTGTGTCGTCACATTGGGAAGAGCGAGGTCAGCGAGGATTTCGTCACCCGGATCCGGCCACTGCGCGAGACCGGCGCAGGACCGCCCCACGGCCTGCACGACGCGCACAGGATTCGCTCAGCACAAGGGGTTTACGCCTCAGTGACGATTCGGGGCGTCCGTGCGCTCTTGTCACCGATGAGCATGTACTTCCACTTGCGCGCCGTGCCACCCGCGGCCCTGCGCAACAGCGCCACCTGGCAGCAGAAGCTCTTCGAGGACGACTGGGACACGGTGCGCCGGCGCATCGACCGGCACCGCGAGGAGATGCTGGACAGGCACTACCTCGACCACCAGCTCCTGTACGCCTGCACGTCCCCGCACCACACCGAGGAGGGACCGTGGGCCCATGTGGTCCTCGGCGGCCGGCCGGTGCTCCACCCCGAGCCGGGCAGGCCCCCGTTCCTGATGCTGACCGCGGCCCAGGTGGTCCGGGTCGCCGCGTTCCTCACCAAGTCCGACTTCGACGCACTGTGGCGTCCGGTCCACGACAAACTGCTGCCGCGGTACGGCGGACCCGACGCGGAGCCGGAGATCCGCTGTGCCTTCGCGTCGGCCCACCGCGATCTGACGGCGTTCTACGCACGCACCGCGGAGTACGGCGACGCTGTGGTGAAGTGGCTGGTCACCTGAGCCGGACGGTCAGCTCCGCCCCCGCGCCCGCCGCGACACGACCGCGCGCAACACGCGCCGCCCCTCCGTCGACACCTCCAGCGCCTGGCGCAAGCCGACCGCGCCATGCCCGGCCAGCAGCTCCAGGACGGTGACCTGGCGGCGCAGTTCGGCGGCGACGAGCGGCGACAGGCCCGCCGTACGGCCCTCGTGGCGGGCGTCGAGCGAGGCTTGGTCCCCGGTCGGGGCGATGGGCTCAAGCAGCCGGTGGATCTGGAGCGAGGCGACGGAGCAGGCGTCGGCCCACCGCCGTATCTCGGAGGCGGCCGGCTCGACGGGGGCGGCGGCCAGCATGCGGCGGGCCAGGAGCACGGCCTCGTCGTCGGCGTACTCCTCGGGTCCCGCGCTGTCGAGCCTGCCGCGGGCCTGATCGAGCCGCGCCCCCCAGTCGCCGGAGTCGCCATCGTCCGCGAGGCTCGCCCACAGCGGCCGCAGGATCTCGTCGTCGTCACCGCCCAACAGCGGTACGCACCGATCCAAACAAGCCAACCCGCTGGCGGCCAGACCGCGTTCGTCGGCCTGAGCGATCAGTTCCACCAGGCTCATCCACGCCTCCCTCAGCGGGGTACCGTGGGGCGCCTACCTTTACGGAGCCCGCACTTCCCCTTACTGCGTGCGACGGCCCGGGAGTGTCACAGGGGCACGACGCCGAGCCGGTCGAGCATACGGAAGAAGAGGTTTTCGGCCAACGGATCGGCGTCCGCGGTAAGAACGTCGAGCAACGGCCCGTCGGACACCTCGTGCCCGGCCTCCGCCGCCCAGGCGACAGCACGCTCGGCGGCGTCACGCGGCTCCAGGAAGTAGTCCTCCAGCGTGAGCCCTTCCTTGTCGGCGCCGAGATACCCGGCCATCGCGGCCCGTGCGAGACAGGTCGACCACGCCCCGCTCTGCGGCCCCGCCGCCTCCACTACCGCACAGGCGCTGTCCATCACGTAACCGAAGAGCGCGGGCGCCCCGCTCTCCTCGGCCAGCGCGTTCATGCTCCCGATGTCGCCGTCCCCGCTCGGGTACTCCCACACCTGCCAGCCGCCGGGCGCTGACGCCCGTAAGCTCATGCCCTGCGCGCCGGACAGCGCCGCCAACTCGTCGAGCGGCCGCTCGCTGCGCCCCACGACCAAGTACCCCCAGTAACCCATTCCGCCCCCTCCTGGCTTCAACTCGGGCCGAATACATCACAGTCGTACGCGAGTTCGCAGCCGTACCGGACAATTCGCGCGTGTCGCCATCACCCCAGCCGGTCGGCCAGCGCCTTGAAGTCCGCCCAGGTGAGCTGCGGCCGGTTCGGGTTCCACAGCTTCTGGACGGTCGCCGCCAGCGGCAGCCGGATGCCGGCCGCGACCTGGTCCTGGGTCTGGGAGTCCGCGAGGTCGCACCACACGGCGAAGGACCCGCCGAGGATCTGGTCCTCGTACCGCACCGCAACCGCCTGTGTACCGCGCACCACCCGCGGCGTCCACTGCTCGTAGATGCGCTGCCCCGTCGGATAGACGAAGGTCTGCGGCTGCCCGAGGACGTAGTACAGGAACTCGTCGTTGTAGTTGACGATGTCCCGCCCGGCGCTCAGATACTCCACCGGCTGCCGCGCGCCGATCTCCTTGCCCGTCCAGTACGCGACCTGGAGATCCTCGGCGGCCTCCACGGACGTACCCGCGTAGAAGCCGTCGTTCCACGCGCGCATCGTCCGGTCGTGCGCACGGATCGTGTCCGCGCGGTCGTTGAGCCAGCCGGTGGCGAGGTCGGCGACGGTGGCGCCGGAGCCGTAGGCCTGCGTGGCGGCGGAGGCCAGCTGCGGATAGGAGGCCTCGGGGTTGTCCACCGTCAACGCCGCGTACTCGTCGCCACCGAGATGCCAGTAGCCGCCGGGAAAGAGGTCGGCGTACTCGTTCAGCAGATCGTCGACGATGGTCGCGGACTCTTCCTTGGAGATGTCGATCGCACCCCGCGGCGCCACCCCCTGCGCGCTGCGCAACTGAAGATCGGGATGAGCGGCGATGACGGCCCCGAGATGCCCCGGCGAGTCGATCTCGGGCACGACCGTGACGTGCAGGCTCTCCCCGAGCTCGACGATCTTCTTCACCTGCGCCTTGGTCAGATGCTCCTTGGACACGATCTCCGGATGGGTGTCGGACTGGATACGGAACCCCTGGTCGTCCGAGAAGTGCAGCCCCAGCTGGTTGAACTTCAGGTCCGCCAGCTCGCGCACCCGGTCCTCGATCCAGTCGGCCGTGAAGTGCTTGCGGGCGATGTCGACCATCAACCCCCGCTGCGGCTTGGCCGGCTCGTCACGTACGACGCCCTCCGGCGCCGTACCACCGCCATGCACCGCCTGCTTCAGTGTCCGGGTGCCGTAGAACACGCCCGAGTCGGCAGGCCCGCTGATGTTCACCCGCCCGCCACGCACGGTCAGGGTGTACGACTCCGGGTCCGCGCCTTCGTCATCGTTCAACGCCAGCCGTACGTCCCCGCCGCGCACGTCCTCCTTCTCCCCCGCGTACGACAGCCCCAGCTCACCCGCGAGCAGCCGCCCCTCGTCGACGAGTTCCGCGTCGTTCACGACCACCCGCTGACCGCGCGCCGGCTTCCAGCCGGGCCCACGGGCGGGAGTGTGCCCGCGTACGGCGGGGATGGTGCGGGGTGTCCGGGACAAGGGGTAGGTGCGGGTCGGGCTGGGACTGGCACTGGGGCTGCGGCTTTCCGACGGAGTCCCCGCCGACGTCGTACCGGTCGCGGGCAGCCGGGACGCCGAACCCTGGTCGGGCCCGCCCTCGTCACCCGAGGCCGCCCAGATCCCCAGACCGAGCCCGACCGCCACGACGGCCGCCGCCGCGACCAGCATCCGCCGCCCGTCCGTCCATGCCGAGATCCGGCGCCTGTGCTGACTCACAGCGCCAACCTAGGCCCTGAGCGAAGCGACATCCGTCCACCACGCGTTCCGAAACTCTCCCGTGCGGGTGAAATTCGGGCATCCGTCGGACACGTCATGTCCGATCTCGATAACGTGGCGGCACAAATCTCACACCATCCCCTGCCGAATCACGTGACGCCCACACACCTCCCTGGCCAAGTCGCCATACCCGACCAGACCCGGGGCACGTCCTCTCCCCTGGGCCACTTCAACACGGCCCCCGCCGACGACGCCCACTCCACCCTCCTCACCTGCCTCCACAGCCTCCGCTGGGCCCAGAGGCTGGCCGACCACCGCCCGTACCCGGACCTCGAGTCCCTCCTCGCCGCATCCGACGAGGCGGCGTACGACCTGACGGCGGCGGATCTGTCGGAGGCACTGGCGGGAGAGACACTTCCTGAGCTTCCCGACGGAACGTACTCAGCCGCCCACACCGCACTGAGTGCCGCACACGCCGCGTACGAGGCACGCTTCGGCCACGCGTTCGTCATCTCCGTCGACCACCTGCCGCCGAACGAGGTCCTCGACCAAGTACTGGCGGGCATCCGGTCACGATTGACAAACGATCCGGAGGAGGAACGGGTGGTGGCAGCAGAGGAACTCCGCCGCCTGGCAAGAGGGCGTTTGGTGACGCACCTGAGGGGCGCGGGGCTGTAACGACTTGCGGCTCCGCCGCGTGGGCGCGACAAGCCCCCACTCGGCCGCACCCGGCACATAACCGCACACACCACCCCGAATAGCCCGTTCGACTGCCACTTTGATCACACCGACAGGCCCCGGCTCAAGCACAGCGCAGCGCCTCGCTACGATGCTGGGGGCCGGTGGACCGTACCCGGCCGGGCCCGACCGACAGCACAAGCCGGCGCGGCCCCAATCCCCGCTCCCGGAGGAACTTCCGTGCCGGCTGGAACGCTGTACCGCGGCCGGGAAGGAATGTGGTCCTGGGTGGCTCATCGAGTCACCGGCGTCCTCATTTTCTTCTTCCTGTTCGTTCACGTACTGGACACCGCCCTCGTCCGTGTCTCCCCCGAGGCATACGACGACGTCGTGGCCACGTACAAGACGCCGATCGTCGCGCTGCTGGAGTACGGCCTCGTCGCCGCCATCCTCTTCCACGCGCTCAACGGCCTGCGTGTCATCGCCGTCGACTTCTGGTCCAAGGGCCCGCGCTTCCAGAAGCAGATGCTCTGGTCCGTCGTCGGCCTGTGGCTGGTGCTGATGCTCGGGGCGATCTACCCCGTCCTCGGCCACGCCGCTCGTGAAGTGTTCGGGAGCTGACGCGTATGTCCATCACCGAGAAATCCGCAGCCGGGATCGGCCCCGTCGAGGGCGATTCCGTCTACACCGTCGACAACCCCGCGCCGCTGATCGAGGCCCCGCGCAAGCGCACCAGGAAGACCCCGAAGTCCACGCGGGGCAACTTCGAGATGGCCGCCTGGCTGTTCATGCGCCTGTCCGGCGTCGTGCTGGTCGTCCTGGTCCTCGGCCATCTGCTGATCCAGCTCGTGCTGGACGGCGGCGTGTCGAAGATCGGCTTCGCCTTCGTGGCCGGCCGCTGGGCCAGCCCCTTCTGGCAGGTCTGGGACCTGCTGATGCTCTGGCTCGCGATGCTGCACGGCGCCAACGGCCTGCGCACGGTCATCAACGACTACGCGGAGCGCGCGAACACCCGGCTGTGGCTCAAGGGCCTGCTCTACACCGCCACGGTGTTCACCATCCTGCTGGGCACGCTGGTGATCTTCACCTTCGACCCGAACATCCGCTAGGCACGGGGCTGAGGAATTCCTGATGAAGATCCACAAGTACGACACAGTCATCGTCGGCGCGGGTGGCGCCGGCATGCGCGCAGCCATCGAGTCGACGAAGCGCAGCCGCACCGCCGTGCTCACCAAGCTCTACCCCACTCGCTCCCACACGGGCGCCGCGCAGGGCGGCATGGCCGCCGCGCTGGCCAACGTGGAGGAGGACAACTGGGAGTGGCACACCTTCGACACGGTCAAGGGCGGTGACTACCTGGTCGACCAGGACGCCGCCGAGATCCTGGCGAAGGAGGCCATCGACTCGGTCCTCGACCTGGAGAAGATGGGCCTGCCGTTCAACCGCACCCCGAACGGCACGATCGACCAGCGCCGCTTCGGTGGTCACTCGCGCAACCACGGCGAGGCCCCGGTCCGCCGGTCCTGCTACGCCGCGGACCGCACCGGCCACATGATCCTCCAGACGCTGTACCAGAACTGCGTGAAGGAGGGCGTGGAGTTCTACAACGAGTTCTACGTCCTCGACCAGCTGATCACCGAGGTCGACGGCGTCAAGCGGTCGGCGGGTGTCGTCGCGTACGAACTGGCGACCGGCGAGATCCACGTCTTCCAGGCGAAGGCGGTCATCTACGCCTCCGGCGGCTGCGGCAAGTTCTTCAAGGTGACGTCGAACGCGCACACGCTGACGGGTGACGGCCAGGCGGCGGTCTACCGTCGCGGTCTGCCGCTGGAGGACATGGAGTTCTTCCAGTTCCACCCGACCGGCATCTGGCGTATGGGCATCCTGCTGACGGAGGGCGCCCGTGGTGAGGGCGGCATCCTCCGCAACAAGGACGGCGAGCGCTTCATGGAGAAGTACGCGCCGGTGATGAAGGACCTCGCCTCGCGTGACGTCGTATCGCGCTCCATCTACACGGAGATCCGCGAGGGCCGCGGCTGCGGCCCCGAGGGCGACCACGTCTACCTGGACCTCACCCACCTCCCGCCGGAGCAGCTGGACGCCAAGCTCCCGGACATCACCGAGTTCGCGCGCACCTACCTGGGCATCGAGCCGTACACGGACCCGATCCCGATCCAGCCCACCGCGCACTACGCCATGGGCGGCATCCCGACGAACGTCGAGGGTGAGGTCCTGATCGACAACACGACGGTGGTCCCGGGCCTGTACGCGGCCGGCGAGGTCGCCTGCGTCTCGGTGCACGGCGCGAACCGTCTGGGCACCAACTCGCTCCTGGACATCAACGTGTTCGGGCGTCGGGCGGGCATCGCGGCGGCGGAGTACAGCCAGAAGGCGGAGTTCGTGGAGCTGCCGGAAAGCCCGGCTCAGCAGGTGATCGACCAGGTCGAGCACCTGCGCGCCTCCACCGGCACCGAGCGCGTGTCGACCCTGCGTCGCGAGCTCCAGGAGACCATGGACGCGAACGTCATGGTGTTCCGCACCGAGCAGACGATCAAGACGGCGGTGGAGAAGATCGCGGAACTCCGCGAGCGCTTCAGGAACGTCTCGATCCAGGACAAGGGCAAGCGGTTCAACACGGACCTGCTGGAAGCGATCGAGCTCGGCAACCTCCTGGACCTCGCCGAGGTCATGGCCGTGTCCGCCCTCGCCCGCAAGGAGTCCCGCGGCGGTCACTACCGCGAGGACTACCCGAACCGCGACGACGTCAACTTCATGCGCCACACCATGGCGTACCGCGAGGTGGGCGACGACGGCACCGAGTCCATTCGTCTCGACTACAAGCCGGTCGTCCAGACCCGCTACCAGCCGATGGAGCGTAAGTACTGATGGCAACCCCTGTTCTGGACAAGGTGGAGGCGGAGACCGCGGCGTCCCCCTACATCACGGTCACGTTCCGAGTCCGCCGCTTCAACCCGGAGGTCTCGGCCGAGGCGACCTGGGAAGACTTCCAGCTGGAGATCGACCCGAAGGAACGCGTCCTCGACGGCCTCCACAAGATCAAGTGGGACGTCGACGGCACCCTGACCTTCCGCCGCTCCTGCGCCCACGGCATCTGCGGCTCGGACGCCATGCGCATCAACGGCAAGAACCGCCTGGCCTGCAAGACGCTGATCAAGGACATCAACCCTGAGAAGCCGATCACGGTAGAGCCCATCAAGGGGCTTACGGTCCTGAAGGACCTGGTCGTCGACATGGAGCCGTTCTTCCAGGCGTACCGCGACGTGATGCCGTTCCTGATCACCAAGGACACGAACGAGCCCACGCGTGAGCGCTTCCAGACCGCCGAGGACCGCGAACGCTTCGACGACACGACGAAGTGCATCCTCTGCGCGGCCTGCACGTCCTCGTGCCCGGTCTTCTGGAACGACGGCCAGTACTTCGGCCCCGCCGCCATCGTCAACGCCCACCGCTTCATCTTCGACTCGCGTGACGAGGCCGGCGAGCAGCGCCTGGAGATCCTCAACGACAAGGATGGCGTGTGGCGTTGCCGTACGACATTCAACTGCACGGATGCTTGTCCGCGCGGTATTGAGGTGACGAAGGCGATCGCCGAGGTGAAGAAGGCGCTGATCACGCGCCGCTTCTGAGGTCGTCTCCGAACGTCCTCGAAGGGCCCGCTCCCGGGGGAGCGGGCCCTTCGCCGTCCGAGCCGGACGTCCCGCCCCGGAACTCCTGGCCCGAACCGGGACGGCACGGCATACTCGGGTGACGCTTGGGCTGGGGGGAGGCGGGGTGCCGGACAGACGGATCGCGCGCGCCGGTCGACTGGGGCTGTGGGTCAAGCTGTTGAGCCTGCGGCGCGCGCTGCTGCTGAGTGACCCCTATCTGGGACCGTACGGCAAGAGCGGGAGCAACGAGTACCGCCATGTGTGCCAGGTGGTGGGCTGTACGGAGAAGACATTCCTCCTCACGACCCGGGCCACGGACTTCTGCAAGGCAAGGCACCCGACCGTGGCGGCCGTGGTCGTCAAGGACGCGATTCGCTTCCCGGCCAAGTCGGCCGGGATGTTCATCTACTTCTGCCTGGCGTGCGACGACGACCCGCCCCAGCGCCTCGCGACAGCCGGGACTCCCCGCTGCGCGCGGTACGCCTCGCACGGGCCGATGACCCTGATCGCGTGCCCGTAGGGGGACCGGGATGTTCGGTGACTTGGCCAAGGCCGGCACGAAGGCCATGGGAGGTGCCCGCTTCGGGCTGCTGAACGTGCTCCCCGGAGCGCTCGTGACCGCCGTGACGGTGGCGCTGGTCCGGGCACACGCCTACGACTTCGGACGCCCGGTGGACCTGGGAGCGGTGCTCCCGGGAAAGTCCGAGCTCGGCCCCGCGGTCGTGTTCGCCCTCGCCGCGCTGGTCGGCGGCATCCTGCTGCGCCCCTTCGAGCGTGTCCTCGTCCAGCAGTTGGAGGGGTACTGGGCGGCCCCCTCGCCCCTTGCGCCGCTGCGCACGGCGGCGGTCGAGCTGCACCGGCGGCGCAGGGACAACGCGTTCGCACGGCTGACGCTCAACAAACGGGAGGAGCTGAAGTTCGGGCGTGGACCGTCGTCCCTCGCGGATCTGGCCGCCCAGGAACGCAGGATGGGGCGCCAGGCGCGGGCAGTGGCGCGGGACCGGCAGCTGTACCAGACCTATCCGGACGACCGGGGCCTGCCCCGGCGGCCCCGGAAGCCGGCCCTCACCCATCTGATGCCCACCCGCCTGGGCAACGTCCTGCGCCGCGGCGAGGAGATGGCGGGCGGGCGTTACGGCCTGGACGCGATGACCGTCTACCCGCGCATCTACCCGTACATCTCCGAGCGGCTGGCCGAGGCCATGGCCCGGCAACTCGAACTGCTCGCCGCGACCGCCTCGTTGAGCGTCTCCTTCGGTCTGCTGTCGGCTCTCACCCTGCCGTTGCTCGGTCGGCTGGACTGGTGGTCCGTGACGCCCTTCGCAGCGGCAGCTCTGTCGGTCCTGGCCTACCGCGGCGCCGTGGTCACCGCCCGCTACACCGGCACCGTGTTCAGCACCGTCTTCGACCTGCACCGCTTCGATCTCACCGCGGCCATGCGCTACCCGCTGCCGGAGACGGCCGCCGAGGAGTTCGACCTGAACCAGCGTCTGACGAGCTACCTGCACGACGCGGAGACCCACACCCTGCACAAGGACGACGGCCTCGGCGACAAGAAGTTCTCCCACCCGCGAGAACCCACGCCCCCGACAGGCCAGCCCCTGATCCCGCCCGCGGGCGACGGCGCCGGGTCAGCGTGACCGGATGGTCACCGTGCCGCCGACGCCGATCACGTTCAGCTGGATCCGGCGCGGCAGTTCGGCCCGGGCCTCGTCGACGTAGATGTCCGTAGTGGCGTAGACCCGGACCTGGTCGGCGAAGTGCACCGCCGGCGCGTTGGCCACGTTGCCCTTCACCACGGCGCACCGATGGTCCACTTCGATGGTCACGCTGCCGAACAGAAGGGTGACATCGAGTTCGAGCACTTCGGCGGTCGGGGCGCCCTCGATCGTGGCATCGGGCTGGAAGTGCACATCGGCGAGTCTCAGGCGGACCTCGCCCAGGTACGACGCGACGGAGATCCGCTGTAGCGGTGCCGACGGTTCGGTCAGCTCCGGATGGACCGGCACCACCACACTGCGGTAGCGCCGCAGGGGGCCGTCGTTCGCGCCGTCGGGCTCGGCGGGGACCCCGCCCAGGGCGATCGCCGCCCCCAGCAGGATCGCGAGCGCCGGCCAGGCCTTCGCGGACGTGCCGCCGTCGAGGTAGCCGGCGTCGTGCACGGCCCACAGAGCACCGCCCATGATGAGAGCGAGGGGCGCGGCCAACAGCCCCCGCGGCACCGCCGCGCGGAGCAGGAGCAGCAGTCCGAGGCCGAGGAGCGCGTACGGCAGAGCGGTGAGCGCCCAACGCCCGCCGGAGCGGACGGCGTCCGAGTCGCCGAGCAGCCACACGGTCCCGGCGATCACGATCAGCAGCCCGAACGCGATCCGCACTCGGCTCATGGTCCCCCCTCCGCAATCCGGGGGAAGGGTACCGAAGGGCCTCAAGCGGCCAGTCAGGCGGTTTCCCGCGCGCGCTGCGGTCAGCCACCGCCGGACGCGGCCCGCCGTACCTAATCTGATCGCATGGCAGATGAAGAGTCATACGAACTGCTCGGGTTCGACAACGTGCTGTTTCCCGTCGGGGACCTCGGAGAGGCCGTCGACTTCTACGAGCGGGCCGGGTTCGCGGTGGCGTTCCGGTTCGACGAGGGTGGGATCGCGCTGCTGAGGGTCGGGGGTGAGACGCCGGGGATTCTGTTGCGGGTCGAGGAGGAGTTCGGGCACCGTCCGCCGACATGGCCCCCCACCCGGGTGTGGCTGGAGGTGCCGGACGCCCGGGGGGCAGTCCGGCAGCTGGCCGCCGTGGGGATCCCGCCGCTCGACGAGCCCCTCTCCGTGGCCACCGGCTGGACGGTCGAGATCGCCGACCCGTGGGGGAACGTCATCGGGTTCACCGACTACTCGAAGCGGCCTGAGCTGGGGCGAGTGGCGGGGCGGGCCGGGTGATCACTTTCGGGTGAACGGGATCGAACGGGACACGGGGGAGCCGACCTGCCTACGATGATGCTCTCGACACCAGCCCACAGGAGGCACGTGATGTCCGCAGCATCCGTCGAGCGGCCCCATGAGCACCGTCCTCTGATCACGGAGGCGAACCGGCTCATGGACCGCAATCCGGGCTACCGCGTCGAGATCATCGGAGGCCAGATCCTCGTGACCCCGCCACCGGACGGCCCGCACGCCGTGGCCCTGACCCGGCTCATGCGTCCATTCATCGTGGCGGGACTGGACGACGGCGAGAGTCGCGTCGTGCAGGGCGTCGGCCTCTGGCTACCCACCGGATCCGAGGACTACGCGATCCCTGATCTCTCCTTGGTCGACGCCGACTTCCACGACCACCATGTCGAGAACAACTGCTACGACCCCGTCTGCTTCCGCCTGGTCCTGGAAGTCACCTCCAGCAACTACCGGACCGACTTGCGCGACAAGGTGAAGGCGTACGCCAGTGCCAAGATTCCGGTCTACGCCATCGTCGACCGCAAGCACCAGCGCCTCCACGTCCTGACCGACCCCGCCGGGGACGAGTACGAGAACCATCGCCCGCACTCCCCCGGCGAGATCGTCACGCTGCCCGGCTCCATCGGCGCCGACGTCACCCTGGACGTCAACGAGGTCTTGAAGGCCGGTCTCCCAAGGGCTAATTGACCGCGTCCACCTCCCCCTCGGCCAACTCCACGTCGTACACCAACGGCCCGTCCTCCACGACCACATGCCGGGCCCGCGACCCGTACGAAGCGGCCGTCGTCGCCAGCAGGTACGCACCCGGCGCCGGGACCGACAGGATGTAGGAGCCGTCGGCCAGGGATGTGACGCGGTCCAGCTGACGGCCTCCCTTCGACAGCAGGGTCACGGCCGCGCCCGCGACGGGCTCGCCGTCGGCCGTGCGGATGAAGCCGTGGACGACTGAGGCGCCACCCTCCATGGCAGGCTCCGTCTCCTCTTCACGCGGCTCGACCGCGAGGTGCGGCAGCCGCTTCTCCAGCCCGGCAGGCAGCCACCAGTTGGAGTTGCCCAGCAGGTGCATCGCGGCCGGTACGAGTGCCGTACGCAGGATGAACGCGTCGAGGGCGACCGCTCCCGCGAGGCCGATGCCCGCCATCGCGGCCTCCAGCTCACCGCTGAGGATGAAGGCGCTGAAGACGCACATCATGATCAGCGCGGCGCAGTTGATCACCCGGCTCGTCTCCGCCAGGCCGACCCGGACCGCGCGCGCGTTGTCCTTGGTGTGCACCCACTCCTCGTGCATGCGGCTCACCAGGAACACCTGGTAGTCCATCGAGAGGCCGAAGAGCAGGGACAGCATGATCACCGGGAGGAAGGCGGCGATCGGGCCTTCCTTGCCGACGCCGAGGAGTTCGGTGCCCCAGCCCCACTGGAAGATCGCCACGAGTACGCCGAAGGACGCGGCGGCCGCGACGAGGTTCATCACCGCGGCCGTCAGGGGCACCACCAGGGAGCGGAAGGCCACCATCAGGAGCAGGAAGCCCAGCGCGATGATCGCCGCGACGAAGTACGGGAGGCGGTCGGCGGTCACCGACGCGAAGTCCTTGGACACCGCCGTCACCCCGCCCACGTGCGCCTCGACGTCGGCCGCGGGGATGACGTCGTCGCGCAAGCGGTCGATCAGCCGGTCGGTCTCCGCATCCTGTGGTGACGTCGTCGGGACCACCTGGATCACCGAGATGCCGTTCGCGGGCGGCAGCGCGGCGACCTCGGCCACGCCCTCGGTCGACTCGATGCGCGAGACGAGCCCCGGCGTGGCTTCGCCGTCCACGACGACCTGGAGCGGCCCGTTGAAGCCGGGCCCGAAACCCTCGGCGAGCAGGTCGTACGCCTGCCGGGTCGTCGTCGACTCCTGGTGGTTGCCCTGGTCGGAGGTGCCGAGCCGGATCGACAGGACGGGGATCGACAGGCCCACCATGACGAGGAGGGCCACAGCGGCGATGGAACGGGGACGTCGTTCGACGTACGCCGACCAGCGCGCCGCGGGCCCGCTCGCGTGCTCCGGCTCCGGTCCCGCCGCGGCGAGCCGGCGCCGCTGCCGACGGCTGAGGACCCGCATGCCGAGCAGTCCGAGGAGGGCCGGCAGCATGGTGACCGCGGCCAGCACGCCCAGCACGACGGTCAGGGACGTCGCGATGACCACGCCGTCGAGGAAGCGCAGGTTCATCACCAGCATGCCGGCGAGGGCGATGACCACGGTGCCACCCGCGAACAACACGGCCCGTCCAGAAGTGTTGAGGGCCTTCACCGCCGCCTCCTCCGGCTTCATGCCGCGCAGGATGCCGCGCCGGTGCCGGGTGACGATGAACAACGCGTAGTCGATGCCCACGCCCAGGCCGATCAACGAGCCGAGCAGCGGGGCGACGTCGGGGACGTTCGTGACATGGCTGAGCAGCCCTGTCCCCATGATGCCGATGCCCAGGGCGACGACCGCCACGACGATCGGCAGCAGCATCGCGAAGAACGCGCCGAAGGCGAGGAAGAGGACAATCGCGGCCGCCAGGACGCCTACCAGCTCGGACGTGCCCTGCGCCGCCTCCTGGACACGGGTGATCGCCTGACCGCCCAACTCCACTTGCAGACCGTCGCGTTCGGCGTCCTGCGCCGTTTCGACGACGTCCTCCACCAGCTCCTTGGGTACGGCGTTCGCCTGCTCGGTGAAGGTGACCTGGGCGTACGCGATCCGCCCGTTCTCACTGATCTGCGCCGCTCCGCCCGCACCCGCGTACGGGCTGGTGACCTCGCCGACTCCGCCCATGCCCGCGATCTCGTTCAGCGCGGGCTCGATCCGGGACTGTACGGACTCGTCCCGCACCGAACCCTCGTCGACCTTCCACACGATCGTGTCGGTGTCACCGGAACTCTCCGGGAAGGCCTTCTCCATCAGGTCGTACGCACTCTTGGAGTCCGTGTTCGGCAGGGAGAAGACGTTCGCGTAGTTGGTACCCGCGGTCGATCCCGCGAAGCCCACGCCGAACAGTGCCCCCACCCACAGCAACAGGACCACCAGCCGGTGCCGATAGCACCAGCGTGCCAATGCCGCCACGCTCAAGCTCCTTCGTCGCTCGGTTCGGTCGGTCCCCCAGGTCCTGGGCAACAGGATTGGCGGCGGCACGCGCGCGTGGACATGACCCGCCCATGACTCTCAAGGAACTCCAAAGACCGGAACCGGCCCCGTTGTCAGTGCCCGCGCCGATACTGGGGGCATGTCGAAGGCACCGGGCACCGTGCTGGTCGTGGAGGACGAGGAGAGCATCGCCGACGTCCTCGCCATAGCGCTGCGCTACCACCGGTTCGAGGTGATGATCGCGGGCAGCGTCCGCGAGGCGCTCACGCTCGCCGAGCGCACGCGTCCGGACGCCGCCCTGCTCGACGTCATGCTGCCCGACGGCGACGGCCGGGCGCTGGGCCGGGAACTGCGCGAGAGAAGGCCCGACCTGGCGCTGGTGTTCCTGACCGCGCGCGACTCGCCCGCCGAGATCGTCGGCGCCCTCGGCTTCGGCGACGACTACATCACCAAGCCGTTCAACATCGACGAGGTCGTCGCGCGGATCACGGCGGTCCTGCGGCGGACGCGGTCCGCCGACGTACTCCCCCAGCGCCCGCCGCTGCGGTACGGCGATCTGGAGCTGGACGAGACGACGTACTGCGTGCACCGCGCGGGCCGGACGGTCGAGCTCACCCCCACCGAGTACGCACTGCTGCGCTTCCTGGTGCGCAACGGCGGCCGGATCGTCCCCAAGGAGCAACTCCTGCGCCACGTCTGGCAGTACGAGCACACGCCACCCGAATCGACCGTCGTGGAGACCTACATCAGCTATCTGCGGCGCAAGCTGGACGCCCTGGGCGCACCGGTGATCACCACGCGGCGCGGCGTCGGGTACGGACTGGCATGACGTTCGGTCCGTTTCGCGGCAAGCGCGGCATCCACTCGCTGCGCGTCAAGCTGACGCTGGCGAACGTGGCGCTGCTCGCGCTCGGCATCGTCATGGCGACGGCGGTGAGTCTGATGGCCGCGCGGCACTATCTGCTCGACAAGGTGGACTCCGAGCTGGTGAGCGAGCGTGCCTCGCTCCAGAACGCCGGATTCAACATGGAGCAGATCGAGTCGCTGGGCGAAATGAGCGTCGCCCTGGACAAGTTCGCGGGCAACAACACCGACGCCCTGCCCAACACCGCGGACTCGGTGTTCGTCGCCGTCGACGGCACGGGGCGTCCGGTGGCCCTCGGCGCGCTCGCACCGACGGCCCGGCAGCGCGCGGTCGCCGAGGCCGCGGGGAACCCGGCCGCGCTCGCCGCCGAGACGGAGCCGCGGGACGTGCGCGTCGAGGGCGAGCCGTACCGGATGGTCGGGGCGAAGCTGTCCGACGGCACGACCATAGTGATCGCCACCTCCACCGAGGCGCTGCACGAGGGCATGGCCAAGGCGCTCAAGCTGGACTTCGCCTTCGGCACAGTGCTGTTGGCGCTGCTCGCCTGTCTGACCATGTTGAGCGTGAGCCGCCGGATGCGGCCGCTGGAGGACATGGTGGAGACGTCATCGGCGATCGCCGAGGGGGACCTGACCCGGCGTGTGCCGTCCAGCCGGGAGGCCACGATGGAGGTGGAGCAGCTGCGGCTGGCCCTCAACTCCATGCTCCACCAGGTTGAGTCGGCGTATCTCACCCGCGAGCGCAGCGCGGCCCAGCTGCGCCGCTTCGTCGCCGACGCCTCGCACGAGCTGCGCACCCCGCTGTCCGCGATACGCGGCTACCTCCAGCTGTTCGACAAGGGGATGCTGGACCCGGCGGAGCAGAAGCGCGCCGGGGAGCGGGTGATGACGGAGGCCGACCGGATGGGGCGGCTCGTCGACGAGCTGCTCACCCTCGCCCGCCTCGACCAGCAGCCCGAACTTCAGCTCCGGAACGTCGACTTGAGCCGCCTGGTGCGCGATGCGGCCGAGGACCTGCGGGTCCAGCAGCCCGACCGGCCTCTCGCGGTCGACGCAAGCGGCTCCCTGCTGGTGCACGCCGACGAGTCGGGGCTCCGGCAGGTCCTGGGCAACCTGGTGGGCAACGTACGCACGCACACGGCGGCCGATGTGCCGGTGCGGCTCGGTGTGGGGCGCCGCAACGGCGTCGTGCGGCTCTGCGTCGAGGACAAGGGCCCGGGGCTCGCCGAGGAGGACGCGGCCCGGATCTTCGACCGGTTCTTCCGGGCCGGGGGCGGCGCGGGCAGCGGGCTGGGCATGGCGATCGTCCAGGGGGTCGTACGGGCGCACGGGGGCGAGGTGGCGGTGCGGACGGCGCCGGGTGAGGGGCTGGCGGTGACGGTCACGTTGCCGGTGCGGGCGCCCATACCGTCGTAGCGCCGAACGCCCCTCCCTCCGTGGGACCTAGGAAGCGGCCGGCACCAGCGCCCATACGGTCTTGCCGTGCCTGCCGCGGCTCCACACGCCCCACGCCGCCGCGATGTTCTCCACGAGTTGGAGTCCGCGGCCGGTCTCCTCCCCCTCGCCCACCACCCGCAGCCGGGGCTCCACCTGGCCCTCGTCCGACACCTCTATGAGACAGGAGCCGTCGGCGAGAGCGGTCACCGCCACCTCGAACTCGCGCTCCAGCAAAGGACCGTGGCGTACGACGTTGGTGGCCAGCTCGGACACCAGGAGGACCGCGTCGGACAGCGCGGGGTCGTCGGGGCCGTGGCCCCAGTCGGCCAGATGGTCTCGCACCCGGCGCCTGGCGAGACCGACGGAAGCCGGATGCCGGGGCAGCCGGAAGGAGTTGCGTCTCAGCACGTCTGCTCCTCATCCCGCGCACACCTCCGTCACATGGTGCTGCGTGGGGAAGCTACCCGGTGTGACCCGGGCGCAAGTCAAAACCGCGAGATCGCGTCAGATCCGCAGGAGACGCCAGAGCCGGAATATGCCAGGTGCCGGGGCGAAGCCGGTCACGCCTGGCGGGACGCCAGCTCCACGACCGTGATGTCCGACGGGGCCCCCACCCGTGTCGGCGGTCCCCAGGCGCCCGCGCCGCGGGTGACGTAGAGCTGGGTGTCGCCGTAGCGTTCCAGGCCCGCGACGGTGGGGTTGGCCAGCTCGGCAAGGTAGTTGCCGGGCCAGAGCTGGCCGCCGTGGGTGTGGCCGGAGAGCTGGAGGTCGACGCCGTGATCGACGGCGTCGTGGATCTGGACGGGCTGGTGCGCGAGGAGCACGCACGCGCGTGCCCTGTCCCGGTCGCCGAGGGCCTTCCCGAAGTCTGGGCCCTGGCCCTCGCTCTCGCCCGCGACGTCGTTGACGCCCGCGAGGTCGAAGTGGGGCAGTTCCGTACGGGCGTTCTCCAGCGGGCGCAGGCCGAGCCGGCGTACCTCCTCGACCCACTGTTCGGCGCCGGAGAAGTACTCGTGGTTGCCGGTGACGAAGTAGGCGCCGTGCCGTGCCGTCAGCTGTGCCAGGGGCGCCGCGGCCGGGCCCAGGTCCTTGACGCTGCCGTCCACCAGGTCGCCGACCACCGCGATCAGGTCGGGCTGGGTGGCGTTGATCGTGTCGACGACCCGCTGCGCGAAGCCCCGGCCCAGGACCGGGCCCAGGTGGATGTCGCTGACGACGGCGATCCGGAAACCATGAGCCGCGCGCGGGAGCCTGGCCAGCGGGACGGTGACCCGCTTCACACTCGGGCCGTTCAGAACGCCGTACGTGCCCACACCGACCGTCCCGACGGCCGCCGCGGCCGCGGCGCCGCCGATGACCCGGGAGACGAAGAGGCGGCGGGAAGGGACGGGCGGGTTCTCCGGGGACGTGACCTCGGGTGCGGGCGGGTTGGCCGCCGCTCCCACGGACACAGGCTCCTCCAGCGGTACGGCGGCAACCGTGCCCGCCCGCCGTTCCAGCCGGCGTCGCAGCAGCGGCCGTACGACCTCTCCCGCCAGGACCGCAAGGAACAGGTAGATCGACAGGGCCAGCCACAGGAAGCCCGGCCAGGCCAGCACCTGCTGGAGCCAGAAGGGCGCGCCGGAGCGCTCGGCGACCAGGGCCCCGACCGCCATGGCCCAGCCGCCGGCGATCACCACCGCGCCTGTACGGCGCACCAGGCCCGGGCCCCGGGTCGTGTCGCGGAACAGGCGGCGCCAGACGAACCAGTTGCTCGCCACCAACACGCCCAGCACGAGCAGCGCCACGAGCGCGAAGACGATGACCACAGTGTCGTATCCCTCGGTTGTGCGTGTTGCCGTACGGCTTGTCGGTTATGACGTTCGGCGCAGCGCGCGAATTCCGCGCAACCCGATGCCGCCGACGACCGTCCCCAATACGAAGGAAACGACGGCGAGCAGCAGGTGCACCCAGAAGTACGCGGTCGGGTCACCCGCGTCGTCGAACGCGAGCCCGCTGCCGTCCTTGACGAGGTTCTTGACGAAAGTGATCCAGATGATCCAGCTCCACACCCCGAAAGCGAGCAGGAACCAGGAGACGGGGCGGCTGAGCTTCATGCGTTCAGTATCGCCGCCGCCTGTCCGGATCCGCCGCCGGGGTGGGGCGGGCGGCGGGACTTCCCGGCCCGCGGCAGGTACGTTCTCGATCGTGCCCGCACCCATGAAGACCACCAGGCGATCCCTGCTGGTCACTTCCGCCACGCTGTTGTCCCTCTCGCTGACCGCCGCGCCGGTTCTCGCAGCGCCCAAGCCGACACCGTCGCCCTCGGCCACTCCCCCGGCGAAGATGTCGAGCGTGGGCGGCGCCCGGCTCGGGAAGGCCGGGACGCAGGTCGCTCTCGCGAGCGGGGTGCCGGTGCTCCCCAAGGGGCTGTCCGCACGGTCGTGGATCGTCACCGACGCCGAGTCGGGCGATGTGCTGGCCTCGCACAACGCGCACTGGCGGCTGCCCCCGGCGAGCACGATGAAGATGCTGTTCGCGGACACGGTGCTGCCGAAGTTCCCGAAGACCATGAAGCGCCAGGTGGTGCCCAGCGACCTGGCCGGCATCGGCACCGGATCCAGCCTGGTCGGGATCAAGGAGGGCGAGACGTACACGGTCCACGATCTGTGGCTCGGCGTCTTCCTGCGCTCCGGCAACGACGCCGTGCATGTGCTCTCCGCGATGAACAAGGGCGTCGCCAACACCGTCAAGCAGATGAACGCGCACGCCGAGGAGCTCCAGGCCCTCGACACGAACGTGGTCAGCCCCGACGGCTACGACGCCCCGGGACAGGTCTCGTCCGCGTACGACCTGACGCTGATCGCCCGCTCCGGGCTCCAGAAGAAGGACTTCCGCGAGTACTGCTCGACGGTGAGCGCGAAGTTTCCGGGCCAGACAAAGAAGAACAAAAAGGGCAAAACGGTCCGCGAGAACTTCGAGATCCAGAACACCAACCGGCTGCTGACCGGCGACAGCGACATCTCCCAGTACCAGGGCATCGCGGGCGTCAAGAACGGCAACACCACCAACGCCGGCGCCACCTTCACCGGCGTCGCCGAGCGGAACGGCAAGGTGCTGCTGGTCACGGTCATGAACCCGGCGAAGAGCGCGCACAACCAGGTCTACAAGGAGACCGCGGCGCTCTTCGACTGGGGCTTCAAGGCAGCCGGCAAGGTGAAGCCGGTGGGCGAGCTGGTGGCGCCGAGGAGCGCCGCGCAGTCCAGCGCCCAGCCGGGGGCGAACGACGGCGGTGAGGCCGGAGGCGCCGGGGACGCGTCCGCGAAGCCGATGGCGGGGGCGGCGGCCGGGAGCGGTTCCGGCGGGGCCGGAGTCGCGTTCGGGATCACCGGCGGGGTGCTGGTGCTGCTCGCGGCGGGCGCGTTCCTCGTCAACCGCCGGTGGCCGCTGCCTGACCTGGTACGTCGTCGGACTCGTCCGTGACCTCGGTGATCTCGGTCTCCTTGCTCCCCGTCGCCGTCCACGCGGCACAGAACAGGACCAGCTTCGAGGTGAAGTTGATCCACAGCAGCAGGGCGACGGGGACGCCGAACGCGCCGTACATGCTCTTCGCGGCCACGCCCTGCATATAGCCGCTCAGCAGCAGCTTCAGCAGCTCGAACCCGATCGCGCCGATCAGCGCCGCCACCATCAGCCGGCGGCGCTGCGGTTCGACGCCGGGCAGCAGGGTGAGGACGTACAGGAGCACCAGGAAGTCGGCGAGTACGGCGACGACGAACGCGGCGGCGCGCAGCAGGACTCCGCCCCAGCCGCCGCTGTCGATGCCGAGCTGGTCGGTGATCCAGCCGACCAGCGCGGAGGCGACGGTGGAGACGGCGAGGGTGACGAGGAGCGCGCCGCCGAGCCCGAACAGAATGCCGGTGTCCTTGGCCTTGCTCAGGACCGGGTTCTCCTCGCTGTCGGGCAGCTCCCACACCGCGCGCAGACAGTCCCGCATGGAGCCGACCCAGCTGATGCCGGTGAACAGCAGGGCGGCGCCGGCGATGAGGCCGACGGTGCCGGCGTTGGCGACCAGGCCGTCGATGTTGAGCTGGTCGGAGATGCCGGGCACCTGCTCGGAGATCTTGTCCTGCAGCTCGTCCTGCTGGGACTCGCTGAGGGTCGCGGCGGCGATGGCGGCGGCCACGGTCAGCAGCGGGAAGAGCGCGACGAAGCTGATGAACGTCATCGCGGCGGCCAGCCGCGTCCACTTCACCCGGTCGAGGCGCTCGTACGACCGCCACGCGTGCGTGGTCATCAATCGGGCCACCAGTGGCCCGACGACGGGGAGCTTTTTCAGCCAGTCCATGATCCGACTCTGCCCTCGTTGCGGAATACCAATGTCCGAGTGCCCCAAAATCGCAGGACAGTGGCGAGCACCATGCCGATTCCGGCGCCGGAGACGGTGTCCGCGCGCTGCGAGGTGAAGCCGAGGCCGTAGTGGCTGACGGCCAGGCACAGCAGCTGGACGAGGGCACCGGCGGCGTTCACCGCGAAGAACACGGCGTACGGGCGCAGGCCGCGGCCGCGGTGTTCGGTGTGCCGGTAGGTGCCGTAGGCGTTGCCTACGTACGCCACCGAGCAGGCCGCCACGAAGGAGATCGCCTTGGCGGTGAGGGGTTCCAGTGCGGCTGGGCCGCGTAGCCAGGTGAACAGGGCGAGGTCTACGGCGTAGGCGAGGATGCCTGCGGCGGCGAAGCCGAGCGCTTCGCGGATTGTGCCGGGATGGGTCGTGCCGGGATGGGTCGTCGGTCGGGTGCGGGTCGGTTGTGGCTGGTCGCGCAGTTCCCCGCGCCCCTTCGGGGCGCTTCCTGCGGGCGCGTCTACCAATTGGCCACCGCCAAGGCGTACATCGTCAGCCATGCGAGGGCGATGAGGGTTAGGGCTCGGTCGCGCAGGACGACCTCCTCGGGTTCGCCCGCGGTGCCGCGGTCGGCGAAGACGGCGTATCTGAGGATCGCCACGATGAAGGCGATCATGGACAGCTGCCGCCACGGGAGCACGCTGGTGTGCGGGACACCGCCCTCCTCCAGGGCCCACAGGCAGTAGCCGAGGACCGCGACCCCGGCCGCCAGTTGCCACACGAAACGCAGGTAACCGGTGGTGTACTCGCTGAGCAACGCGCGCGTGGCGCCCGCTTTCCCGGCCAGCTGGACGGCCTCGGAGTAGCGCTTGGCCGACACCATGAACAGGGCGCCGAACCCCGTGGTGATCAGAAACCAGCGCGACAGCGGGATACCGAGCGCGAGCCCTCCGACCACCGCCCGCATCAGGAACCCGGTCGTGACGACGACGAGATCCACGACCAGGACGTGCTTGAGGCTGATGCAGTACGCCAGTTGCATGCCGACGTAGGCCGTCAGCAGCGCCGCTACGGCGGGCGTGGTCAGCCAGGCCGCCGCGGCCGGCGCGAGGACGGCGAGGACGCCGCCGACGGCGTACGCGACCGCTACGGAGACCTGGCCGGCGGCGACCGGGCGGTGGCACTTGGTGGGGTGGGCGCGGTCGGCCTCCGCGTCGCGCGCGTCGTTGATCAGGTAGACGGCGGCGGCGCAGGCCGTGAACAGCGCGAAGACCAGCGCGATTCGGGTGAGTGCGCCGGGCGCGAGCAGCTGGCCGGCGGCGGCAGGGGCGGCGACGACCAGGACGTTCTTGACCCACTGTCTGGGGCGTGCGGTCGTGAGGAGGCCGCCGAGGAGGGTGCGTTGCCCCTGGAGGGGTGGGTCGGTGGGGCGTGCGCCGGCTCTGAGGGGCCGCGCGCTGCCTGCGGGGCGGGCACCGTCTGTGCGGGGGGTGCTTTCGGTGGGCGGTGCGCTGCCGGCGGGGTACGCGCCGTTTGTCGGGCGTGTGTTGTCGGTGAGCGGCGCGCTGTTGATTGCGCACGCCGTACCGGTGGCGTGCGCGGTGTTCGTCAGAGGCGCCGTCTCAGTCATGCGGGCCGCCCCCTCGCATCCAGCGCGCTCCGATACGCGCCGTGAGCGCCCCGAGGGCGGCGCCCGCCGCCACGTCTGAGGGGTAGTGCGCGCCGACGACCAGGCGGGAGAGGCACATGGCGACAGCGAGCGGGGGGACGAGCGGGGCGCCGAGGGCGCCGTAGGCGACGGCGGCCGCGGCGGCCGAGGTGGCGTGGGAGCTCGGGAAGGAGTGGCGGCCGGCGGTGCGCACGCGGGGTGCGAGATGCGTGGGGCGCGCCCGGCGTACGACGCGCTTCACGCCCATGCTGGCCAGGTGCGCGCCTGCGGTGAGCGCTGTTCCCCGCAACCAGGCGCCGCGCCGCGCGCCGTCCACGGCCGCCCCCGCGAAACCCGCCGCGATCCACAGTGCGCCGTGCTCACCCGCCCGGGACAGGGCATGCGCGGCGACCGCGACGCGCGGGTCCGCACCGTAGGCGTGGAATGCAGAAAGGATTCGGTGGTCCATGGTGTCGTCCACTGGACTCACTGTTCACGTCACCATGGCCGAAACTCCGACAATATTGAGCGACATCCCATTAATCACCCATTTCGGGGAGTGACGGAATGTTACAAAAAAGGCAGACATACACGGGCGATACGGTCACCGTATGTCTGCCGACACCGTTTCCGTCACGGGATGGGGCCGCACCGCTCCCACCGCCGCCCGTCTGATCCGCCCACGGACGTACCAGGAGGCCGCGGCGGCCGTCCGGGGCTGCGGGGCCCGCGGCGGCATCCCGAGGGGTCTCGGACGGGCGTACGGGGACGCGGCGCAGAACGCCGGCGGGGCGGTGTTCGACATGACGGGCCTGGACCGCATCCACGCGATCGACGCGGACGGCGGCACCGTCCTGTGCGACGCCGGTGTCTCGCTGCACCGTCTGATGGAAGTCCTCCTGCCGCTCGGCTGGTTCGTCCCCGTCACGCCCGGCACCCGCTATGTGACGGTCGGCGGCGCGATCGGTGCCGACATCCACGGCAAGAACCACCACGTGTCCGGCTCGTTCTCCCGGCACGTCCTGTCGCTGGAACTCCTCACCGCCGACGGCGAGATCCGCACCGTCGGCCGCGGCACGCCCCTCTTCGACGCGACCGCGGGCGGCATGGGCCTGACCGGCGTGATCCTGACCGCGACGGTCCAGCTCCAGCCGGTACGGACCTCGCTCATGTCGGTCGACACCGAACGTGCCACGGACCTCGACGACTTGATGGCCCGTCTGACCGCCACCGACCACCTCTACCGCTACTCGGTCGCCTGGATCGACCTCCTGGCACGCGGAGCGGCGACAGGCCGCGCGGTGCTGACCCGCGGCGACCACGCACCGCTCGACATGCTGCCGGCACGCGCGCGTAGAGCTCCCTTGGCCTTCCGCCCCACCCAGCTGCCGGCCGCGCCCGCCCTCCCGGAGAGGCTGCTCAGCCGCACCACCGTGAGCCTCTTCAACGAGCTCTGGTACCGAAAGGCGCCACGCGCGCGTACCGGCGAGCTACAGAAGATCGCCACCTTCTTCCACCCCCTCGACGGCGTCCCCCACTGGAACCGCGTCTACGGCCGTAGCGGCTTCGTGCAGTACCAGTTCGTCGTCGGATACGGCCAGGAGGACGCCCTGCGCCGGATCGTGCGGCGCATCTCCGAGCACCGGTGCCCGTCGTTCCTCGCCGTCCTCAAGCGCTTCGGGGACGCCGACCCGGGCTGGCTCTCCTTCCCCCTGCCCGGCTGGACGCTGGCCCTGGACATCCCGGCCGGACTGCCCGGCCTCGGCGCCCTTCTCGACGAACTGGACGGGGAGGTCGCCGCGGCGGGCGGGCGCGTCTACCTGGCCAAGGACTCCCGGCTGCGCCCGGAACTGCTGGCCTCGATGTACCCCCGGCTGGACGAGTTCCGCGCCCTGCGTGCGGAGCTGGACCCGCGCGGGGTGTTCGTGTCGGACCTGTCGCGCCGGCTCGGTCTCTGAGAGTCCGTAAGAGCCCCCTGAGTGTCCGTGAGAGTCGACCCATCCCTAGGAGCTGTCGTGAAGGACGCCTTCGGCATCCCCCAGTCCCTGCTCGTCCTCGGCGGTACGTCCGAGATCGCGCTGGCCACCGCACGCCGTCTGATCGCCCGCCGCACCCGCACGGTGTGGCTGGCGGGCCGCCCGACACCCACGCTGGACGGGGCCGCCGCCGAACTGCGCGCCCTGGGGGCCGACGTGCACACCGTCCCCTTCGACGCGCTCGACCCCGACTCCCACGAGACGGTGCTCGGCAAGGTCTTCGCCGAGGGCGACATCGACATGGTGCTGCTCGCCTTCGGGATCCTCGGCGACCAGGCGCACGACGAGCGTGAGCCGGCCGCCGCGGTACGGGTCGCGCAGACCAACTACACAGGCGCGGTGTCGTCGGCGCTGGTCTCCGCGCGCGCGTTGCAGACCCAGGGCCACGGCTCCCTGGTCGTGCTCTCCTCGGTCGCCGGGGAGCGCGCCCGTCGCGCCAACTTCATCTACGGCTCCAGCAAGGCGGGCCTCGACGCCTTCGCCCAGGGCCTGGGCGACGCGCTGCACGGCACGGGCGCGCACGTCATGGTCGTACGCCCCGGGTTCGTACGGTCGAAGATGACCGCCGGGCTGGAGGAGACACCGCTGGCCACGACTCCGGAGGCGGTCGCGACGGCGATCGAGCTGGGCCTCAGGCGGCGCTCGGAGACGGTGTGGGTGCCGGGGGCGCTGCGGCTGGTGATGTCGGCGCTGCGGCATGCGCCACGGGCGGTGTTCCGGCGGCTGCCGATCTAGGACCGCGGGGACCGGGCCATAGGAGCCTGTCCGGCAGATCAGGTCGCGGGAACACGCCGATGCCTCATCGGCGCAGGTGAGCGGGGCCCGGTGCGTCGAGCTGCAAGGCGGAGGAGGGCGTCGACGCGATGGGGGTCCCCCACGCGAGCGCAGCCGAGCGGGGGAGTCGGCAACCGACGACAACGCCGCAGACCGGCGTGCCAGGCCCCGCGTCTGCGGCATGACCCGCCGGACAGGCCCTAGCGAGCCGGCAGGGAGCCGCGCTTCACGTGGCCCGGCTGCGACGGCACCACCGCGCCCCCGAAGGCGAACTCGCGCAGCTTGCGCCACACCCCGTCGGCACCCTGTTCGTAGAGCGCGAAGCCGGTGCAGGGCCATGCGGCGGCGTAGTCGGCGAGTGCCTCGAAGGCGCGGTCCATCGCCTCGTCGTCGATGCCGTGCGCCACCGTGACATGCGGGTGGTACGGGAACTGCAGTTCGCGTGCCATCGGACCGGAGGCGTCACGGACCTGCTTCTGTAGCCAGGTGCAGGCCGAGGCGCCCTCGACGACCTGGACGAACACGACCGGGGACAGGGGGCGGAAGGTGCCCGTGCCGGACAGCTGCATCGGGAAGGGGCGCGCGGCCGCGGCGACCTCGACGAGGTGCGCCTCGATCGCGGGCAGCTCGCTGTCGTCGACCTCTGTCGGCGGCAGCAGGGTGACATGCGTGGGGATGCCGTGCGCAGCGGCGTCGCCGAAGCCCGCGCGCCGCTCCTGGAGCAGGCTGCCGTGAGGCTCCGGGACCGCGATCGACACACCGATCGTTACGGTCCCCACGTCGTCTCCTGTCGTCCTGTCGGTTCTGCTGGTTCGTCCGGTGAACAGGGGTGACCGCTGGTGCGGCCATCCGGCTATCGACTGTACGGCCACTGCTGTGCTGCGGGCAGGCGCAACCGTAGTGATGTGCAGCGCTGTGCGGTGGTACGGCTCTCGTGCCTGCGGCGGTGCCGTGGTGCGGGCTAGTGCTTGGCGGGCAGGAAGCCCACCTTGTCGTACGCCTGGGAGAGAGTCTCCGCGGCGATGACGCGCGCCTTCTCCGCGCCCTTGGCCAGGATCGAGTCGAGCGTCTCCGGGTCGTCCAGATACTGCTGGGTGCGCTCGCGGAACGGCGTCACGAACTCGACCATGGCCTCGGCGAGGTCCGTCTTGAGCGCACCGTAGCCCTTCCCCTCGTACTTCTGCTCCAGTTCCGCGATACCGGCTCCGGTGAGGGTCGAGTAGATGGTGAGCAGGTTGCTGACGCCCGGCTTGTTCTCGGTGTCGTAGCGGATGACCGTGTCCGTGTCGGTGACCGCGCTCTTGACCTTCTTGGCGGTGGCCTTGGGCTCGTCGAGCAGATTGATCAACCCCTTCGGGGTCGATGCCGACTTGCTCATCTTGATCGACGGGTCCTGGAGGTCGTAGATCTTCGCCGTCTCCTTGAGGATGTACGGCTTCGGGATCGTGAACGTCTCGCCGAAGCGGCCGTTGAAGCGCTCGGCGAGGTCGCGGGTCAGCTCGATGTGCTGGCGCTGATCCTCGCCGACCGGGACCTCGTTCGCCTGGTAGAGCAGGATGTCCGCGACCTGGAGGACCGGGTACGTGAAAAGGCCGACGCTGGCGCGGTCGGCGCCCTGCTTGGCGGACTTGTCCTTGAACTGGGTCATGCGGGACGCCTCACCGAAGCCGGTGAGGCAGTTCATGACCCAGGCGAGCTGGGCGTGCTCGGGGACATGGCTCTGGACGAACAGCGTGCAGCGCTCCGGGTCGAGCCCGGCGGCGAGGAGCTGGGCCGCGGCGAGGCGGGTGTTGGAACGCAGCTCCTTCGGGTCCTGCGGAACCGTGATCGCGTGCAGGTCGACGACCATGTAGAACGCGTCGTGGGTCTCCTGAAGGGCCACCCACTGGCGGACGGCGCCGAGGTAGTTGCCGAGGTGGAACGAGCCTGCGGTGGGCTGGATTCCGGAGAGCACGCGAGGACGGTCTGAGGCCATGTTCACCATTCTCTCAGGTCCCCGGGGGCGATCAGGAACTGGCTGAGAACTGGCCGGGAACAGATGGGAACCGATCCGGCCCCGGCGGTGTAACAAGACTGTGAGGACGCGGGAGGGGGGCCGCATCGTCGATGAGGCCGCGGTGATCGCACGCGTACGCGCCGGAGAGCCGGAGGCGTATGCGGAGCTGGTGCGGGCCCATACAGGCATCGCGCTGCGTGCGGCTGCGGCGCTCGGGGCGGGTGCGGACGCGGAAGACGTGGTGCAGCAGGCCTTCGTGAAGGCGTACTGCGCGCTGGGACGGTTCAGGGACGACGCGGCGTTCAAGCCCTGGCTGCTGTCGATCGTCGCCAATGAGACGAGGAACACGGTGCGGACGGCGGCGCGCCAGCGCACGCTGGCCGGCCGTGAGGCGTCGTTCGTGGAGGCGGAGCCGCTGATACCGGAATCGGCGGACCCCGCGGTCGCCGCCCTGGAGATAGAGCGCCGGGTGGCGCTACAGGCCGCCCTGGAGCAGCTGAGCGAGGAGCACCGCCTGGTCGTCACCTACCGCTATCTGCTGGAGATGGACGAGTCGGAGACGGCCCAGGCCCTGGGCTGGCCCCGGGGCACGGTGAAGTCCCGGCTCAACCGCGCACTGCGGAAGCTGGGCAGACTGCTGCCGGATTTCCAGCCTCGGGAAGGAGGTGATGAGCATGAGTGACGGACGGGATGCGTACGACGACCGGGACGGCGGTCGGCGACGCGGCGACGGCGCACGGCTGCCGGAGGAGCTGCGCGCGCTGGGGCGGTCGCTGGACCGGCCCGGGGCCGACGGTTCCGAGACGATGGTCGAGCGGGTGCTCCAGCAGATACTGACCGAGCACGCGCCCGTGCCGGTGGCCGAGCCGCCGGGCGCCGGTGAGCGGCTGCGGGCGGCCCGGCGGTGGACGCGGGTGCGGTGGCGTTCGCTGACCGCGGCCCTGTGCGGTCTGCTGACGGTGCTGATGCTCACGCCTCCGGTGCGGGCCGCGGTCTACGACTGGTTCAGCTTCGGCGGGATCGAGGTGCGGTACGACCCGTCGGCGGTGCCTTCTCCCGGCGCCGAGGTGCCCGGCTGCGGGACGTCGGTGTCGCTCGGGGAGGCGGAGCGGCGAACCGGGTTCGCGCCGCTGGTGCCGGACGCGTTCGGCACCCCGGACGCGGTGGCGGTGACGGACGAGCCGCAGGGGCGGTTCCTGGTGACGCTGTGCCGGCGGGAGGACGGGCGCACGATCCGGCTGGACGAGTACCCGGCCCGCCTGGACGTCGCCTTCGCCAAGGCCGTGCGCGAACAGCCGGAGTGGCTCCAGCTGAGCGGCGGCCCGTCGGACTGGGCCCTGTGGTTCCCGCGGCCGCATCTGCTGAGCTTCTGGCTGGTGGACGAGGACGGCGACCGCTACACGCGCAAGGAGCGGACGGCCGGTCCGACGCTGCTGTGGATGCACCGGACGCACGGCGAGGACGTGACGCTGCGGCTGGAGGGGATCACGTCGAAGGAGCGGGCGGTGGAGATCGCGAAGTCGCTCGAGAAATCCTGGGAATAGTGCGGGAGAGATGGGAACCCCGGCGGGTCGGGCGGTGTACCAGAAGTGACACGCGGCTCGCGGACGAGCCGCACTGGACCGCTGGGGGACTCCATGGTGAGGATTCGTCAACTAATCGCTACAGCAGGGATGTTGGGCGCCGTCCTGGCTCCGACGCTGCTGTGGGCACCGCCCGCGTCTGCCGGGGGACCGACGAGCGTGCTCGTGGTCTCGCCGACCACCCAGCAGGCCGTGGGGCTCTACGCCATATCTCCGGAGTACGGCCGACTGCAGAAACTGCTCGATCAGTCGGGCAGCGGTCCCGACGCAGACGCGCAGGCTCGTGAGCTCGCCGCCGGCTCGGGCGACCAGGTCAACATCACATGGATGATCCACGACGTGACGCCCTGGCGGCAGGACACCGTGCTGGTGGGCAACGCCGGGGACATATTGATCAACACGGCAGTGGGCACGCCTCCCGAAGGAAGCGACCAGTGGCACAGGCCTCAGCAGCCGACGCAGCTGCGTGCCCTGCTCACAAGGGTGGGCGTGATCGGCAAGGCCGCGGACCAGGGATCCGTCGGCGTCGCCCCGATACCCGACGAGTCGACCGAGGCCGCTGCGGGCACGGACGACGCGGCCACCACAACCCGGGCAACCGCCACGGGCTCGACCGATGACACCGAGTGGTGGTGGGCGCTCCCGGGCGCGGCGGCGGGAGCCGTGCTGGCGCTGGTACTGCGACCGTTCGCCTCGCGGATGCTGCCCCTGCCGCAGCTGCGCGGGGAGCCAGGTCCACGGCAGGAGCTGCGCGACATCTGAGGTCGGTGAATCAGCCGGGAGATCGGTAGCTCAGGAGAGGGGGACAGCTGTGAGATCGGGAGGGGGACGAATGCCACACCGTCGCAGACGCGCGATGAGGCGACTCGCCGCGCTGGCACCGGTGCCGATGGCGCTGGCTCTGTTCACCGCGCCCGCCGTGGCCGCACCGGGACCGGGCGGGGACATCCCCGACCTGGCGATCGTGACGGTGAGCGGCACGGGCCGGACCACGGTGCTGCGCTCCGGCGAGCGGGAGTTCGCCGATCTCTGGCAACTGCTTCAGCCCACCTACATCGGGACTGAGCGGGTGCCGGACGCATGGTTCGAGGACGGCCGGTATCCGCCGGTGCGGATCATCGTGGTCTGGGGGATGACGGGGATCGGCGGCTGGCCGCAGTCCAACCGGCCGCCGGGCGGTGATGTGGCCTTGCAACGGCAGGACCAGCTGTTCCTGGCCGGGGACGGCACTCCCTGGGTCCGCTCGGATCCGGCGCCGGACGTGCAGGACGACGACATCCGCTGGCACCGGGCGCCACGCTCGGTCTTCGCGGACCTGAACCGGACGGGGCTGCTCGGCACGGTCGACGACGGGGCGGCCTTGGATACGGGTTCGGCAGAGGACGGCGCGGGCAGGGCTGGTGACACGCCCGTACAGGGGTCGGGCGATGTCTGGTGGGCTCTGCCGGGGCTGGCCGTCGGGTTCGTGACCGGTGTCGGCGGCACGCTGCTGATACGCCGCGCGGCGGCCGGGCACGAGGCCGGGCCGCCGCGGGACGGGCCACGACAGGAGCTGATCGATCTTTGAGCCCGGTCGATCGGCCTCCGGGGGGAGGCCGATCGAGGAGACGGGTCCGGGGCTTTGGCCATGGACGCCGGTCGAGGGGACCGGTCCCGTGGGTGGGCTCGGTCACGGGCGCCGATCGACGAGACGGGTGCGCGGCTTCGGCCACCGGTGCTGGTCGAGGAGACCGGTCCCGTCGGTGAGCTCGGCCACGGACGCCGATCGACGAGACAGGTCCGCGGCTTCGGCCATGGACGCCGATCCAGGGGACCCGTCCCGTCCGTGGCCTCGGCTGTGGACGTCGGTCGGGGCGTCAGCCCAGGTCGATCTCCGGGTACAGCGGGAAGCCGGCCACGAGGTCGGTGGCGCGGTGGGAGATCTCTTCCGCGACCTTGGGGTCGAGGACGTGAGCTGCCTTGGAGGGGGCGCCCGACTTGGTGGTGCCGGGTTCCGTGGTGGTGAGGACGCGGTCGATGAGGCCGGCGACCTCGTCCATCTCGGCGGTGCCCAGGCCACGGGTGGTCAGAGCGGGGGTGCCGATGCGGATACCGGAGGTGTACCAGGCGCCGTTGGGGTCGGCCGGGATGGCGTTGCGGTTGGTGACGATGCCGGAGTCGAGAAGGGCGGCCTCGGCCTGGCGGCCAGTGAGGCCGTAGGAGGAGCCGACGTCGATCAGGTTGAGGTGGTTGTCGGTGCCGCCGGTCACCAGGGTCGCGCCTCGGCGCATCAGGCCTTCGGCAAGGGCTCGGGAGTTGTCGACGATGCGCTGGGCGTAGTCCTGGAAGGAGGGCTGACGGGCCTCGGCGAGGGCGACGGCCTTGGCGGCCATGACGTGCGGGAGCGGGCCGCCGAGGACCATCGGGCAGCCGCGGTCGACCTGGTCCTTGAGGGAGTCGTCGCACAGGACCATGCCGCCGCGGGGGCCGCGGAGGGACTTGTGGGTGGTGGTGGTGACGATCTGGGCGTGCGGGACCGGGTCGAAGTCACCGGTGAGGACCTTGCCGGCCACCAGGCCCGCGAAGTGGGCCATGTCCACCATCAGGGTCGCCCCGACCTCGTCGGCGATCTCGCGCATGATCCGGAAGTTCACGAGACGGGGGTAGGCGGAGTAGCCGGCGACGATGATCAGCGGCTTGAACTCGCGGGCAGACACCCGCAGCGCCTCGTAGTCGATCAGGCCGGTGGCCGGGTCGGTGCCGTAGGAGCGCTGGTCGAACATCTTGCCGGAGATGTTCGGGCGGAAGCCGTGGGTGAGGTGGCCGCCGGCGTCCAGGGACATGCCGAGCATGCGCTGGTTGCCGAAGGCCTGGCGGAGCTCGGCCCAGTCGGCCTCGGAGAGGTCGTTGACCTGGCGGACGCCGGCCTTCTCCAGGGCGGGGGCCTCGACGCGGGCGGCGAGGACGGACCAGAAGGCGACGAGGTTGGCGTCGATACCGGAGTGCGGCTGGACGTAGGCGTGGCGGGCGCCGAAGAGCTCGCGGGCGTGCTCGGCGGCGAGGGCCTCGACGGTGTCGACGTTGCGGCAGCCGGCGTAGAAGCGGCGGCCGATGGTGCCCTCGGCGTACTTGTCGCTGAACCAGTTGCCCATGGCGAGCAGGGTGGCCGGGGAGGCGTAGTTCTCGGAGGCGATCAGCTTGAGCATCTCGCGCTGGTCGTGCACCTCCTGGCCGATGGCGTCGGCGACGCGCGGCTCGACGGCGCGGATCACGTCGAGGGCGGCGCGGAAGGCGGTGGACTCGGTGGAGAGGGGCTGCTGCTCTGACATGTGGTCGGCCTCCGGGCGGCGTGGCTGAAGTGGTCACGGTTCACGGTTCGGCCCAGGCGCACGGCACTCGCTCGTCAGGCCCAGGGGTCAGGCCCGAGAGGGCCGCTCCCCGATGGTCGGTCCCATCCCAGCACGCCAGTCACGGCCCGCGATCAGCCTACCGGGCGCATGAGTCGGCTTGGCTCCCGCGTCCGGCATCCGAGCGACGATAGGAAGGGGGTCCGCCTCATGTTCGGGAGTTGCCGTGACCGTTACGGAAAGCCTCATCGAAGCCGCCGACGCCCACAGCGCGCACAACTACCACCCGCTGCCGGTCGTCATGGCGACGGCGGACGGGGCGTGGATGACGGATGTCGAGGGGCGGCGGTATCTGGATCTGCTGGCCGGGTATTCGGCGCTCAACTTCGGTCACCGCAACCGGAGGCTGATCGATGCGGCGAAGGCGCAGTTGGAGCGGGTGACGCTGACGTCGCGGGCGTTTCATCACGACCGGTTCGCCGCGTTCTGCACGGAGCTGGCCGAACTGTGCGGCATGGAGATGGTGCTGCCGATGAACACGGGCACGGAAGCGGTGGAGACGGCCGTGAAGACGGCCCGGAAGTGGGGGTACCGGACCAAGGGCGTGCCGGCGGAGATGGCGAAGATCGTGGTCGCGGGCGGCAACTTCCACGGCCGTACGACGACGATCATCAGCTTCTCCACGGATCCCGAGGCGCGCGCGGACTTCGGGCCGTACACGCCGGGCTTCGCGATCGTGCCGTACGGGGATCTGACGGCGATGCGGGATGCGATGACCGAGAACACGGTGGCGGTGCTGTTGGAGCCGATCCAGGGCGAGTCGGGGGTGATCGTGCCGCCGCCGGGTTATCTGCCGGCGGTGCGGGAGCTGGCGCGGGAGCGGAACGTCCTCTTCATCGCCGACGAGATCCAGTCGGGGCTGGGGCGGACCGGACGTACCTTCGCGTGCGAGCACGAGGGGGTGGTGCCCGATATGTATGTGCTGGGGAAGGCCCTCGGCGGTGGTGTCGTCCCGGTGTCGGCGGTCGTGTCCAGTGCCGAGGTGCTGGGGGTGTTCCGGCCCGGGGAGCACGGGTCGACGTTCGGCGGGAATCCGCTGGCCTGTGCGGTGGCGCTGGAGGTGCTCGCGATGCTGCGGACGGGCGAGTTCCAGGCGCGGGCCACGGAGCTGGGCGACCATCTCCAGCGGGAACTGGCGGCGCTGCTCGGCACGGGACGGGTGACGGAGGTGCGGGGGCGCGGGCTGTGGGCGGGTGTCGACATCGCCCGGGCGTACGGGACGGGGCGGGAGGTGTCCGAAAAGCTGATGGACCGGGGTGTGCTGGTGAAGGACACCCATGGGACGACGATCCGGATCGCGCCGCCGCTGGTGATCGGGAAGGAGGACCTGGACTGGGGGCTCGCACAGCTGCGGGGTGTCCTGGAGTCGTAGGGCACACACCCCTCGTGAGCGGCCGGGCGGCCGCCCCCGTCAGGCCGTCACAGGATCACGTGCGGCAGAAAGCGCGCGTACTCGTCCGTCACCAGTCCCGACGACTCCCGGATGCCGAGGCCCGCCGACTCGTTCTCGACGACCCAGGCGCCGAGGACGACCCGGTTGCCGTCGAAGTCGGGGAGCGGCGCCAACTCCTGGTAGCAGCAGGGCTCTTCCCGTACGACGGGATCGGTGCCGGGCTCGTGGATGGTCACGCCGGCGCCCTCACGGCCGAGGAGGGGCTTGGCGACGTAGCCCGTGGTCGTGGCCAGTTCGCGTGGCCCGTCGAGGTGGGCGGGCAACAGGTTCGGGTGGCCCGGGTACAGCTCCCAGAGGATGGCCAGCAGTGCCTTGTTGCTGAGCAGCATCTTCCAGGCCGGTTCGATCCACAGGGTGCTGCCGGTGCCGCCGCCGTTGTCGAGGGTGTCGAGGACGTGGTCGGCGAAGCTGTCGGTGGTGAGCCATTCCCAGGGGTAGAGCTTGAAGCAGCTGCGGATGAAGCGGAGTTGGTTGTCGACGAAGCGGCCGGAGAGGTGGTCCCAGCCGATCTCCTCCATGGAGATCCAGGAGGTGTCCAGGCCCGCCTGTTCCGCCGTCTCCTTGAGATAGGCGACGGTCATGAGGTCCTCACCGAGTTCGTCGGCCGAGGAGTGCGCGAAGTAGAGCGGGCCGCCGGGCGGGAGGAGCGCGGACTGCTTCTTCCAGGCGTCGATGAGGCGTTCGTGGAGGGAGTTCCACTGGTCGGCGCCTGGGAAGCGTTCCGCCATCCAGAACCACTGGGGCGAGGCCGCCTCCACCAGGGAGGTGGGGGTGTCGGCGTTGTACTCCAGCAGCTTCGCCGGGCCGGTGCCGTCGTAGCGGAGGTCGAAACGGCCGTAGACGGAAGGGAGTTCGGTGCGGCGGTGCCAGGCCTCGGCGACTACCTCGACGATGCGTGGGTCGGTGATGCCGAGGTCGGCGAAGCGGCCGGCGGCGACGATGTGCTCGGCCGCTGCCAGGCACATGCCGTGCAGTTCCTCGACGACCTCCTCCAGTGCCTCCACCTCCGGGAGCGAGAAGACGTAGTAGGCGCTCTCGTCCCAGTAGGGGCGCAGTGAGTCGTCGGGATGGCGGGTCAGGGGGTAGATGAGTCCCTGTTCCTCGACTGTCTGCTGCCAGCCGGGGCGGGGTTCGATGGTGCGGCGTTCCATGGCTGTCGTACGTTCCCGTTCAGCCGCCGGAGCTGCCCTTGTCGCCGCTGCCGAAGCCGCCCCGGTCGACTCCGCTGCCGCCGCTTCCCGAACTGCCGGATCCCTTGCCGGGCTTGGTGAAGGAGCCGCCGGTGACCCGGTCGCCCTTCTTCTTGCCGCCGTAGTAGTAGGCGCCGTTGACGGTCGTGGCCGACTTGCAGTTCTTGTCGCCGACGACGGTGTAGCCCTTGCCGAGGTTGTAGCTGTCGCGGTCCACGCAGCGCTTGTCCGGGTCGGAGGAGCAGGAGGTGAGGGCCGCGGCGAGCAGTCCCATGCCGCCGAGCACGACCGTGCCCGAGCGCAGTTGTCGGCGTGCGTCCGCCATGTTCGTGTCTCCCCGTTGGTTCGTGATCTTCGGCGGTCAGCTTAGAGATCGGTAAGAGCGTCCACGCAGCCAGGCCTCCTCTCACCTCCTCCCCTACAGTCGCTTTGTGCTCTTTGGAATGTTATGCGCCCTTGGTGCCGCGGTCTGCTTCGGTACGGCGACGGTGTTGCAGGCGATGGCGACGCGGACGGCGGACACCGGCCGGGGCGGGGAGGCCGCACTGTTCCTGCGGGCGGTCCGGCAGTGGCGGTATCTGGCCGGGCTGGCGCTGGACGGGCTGGGGTTCGTGTTCCAGGTCGCCGCACTGCGGTCGATCCCGATCTACGCGGTCGGCGCGGCGCTGGCGTCGAGCCTCGCCGTGACGGCGGTGGTCGCCGCGCGGCTGCTGCACGTACGGCTGAGCGGGAGCGAGTGGGGCGCGGTGGGCGTGGTGTGTGCCGGGCTCGCGATGCTGGGGGTCTCGTCGGGGACGGAGGGCGACCGGGGCGGGCCGGCGGCGTTGGAGTACGCGATGCTCGCCACGGCCGTAGCGGTACTGCTGCTCGGGCTGAGTGGCGGCCGGCTGCCGGAGCGGGGGCGGGCGTTGCTGCTCGGTCTGGGGGCCGGGTTCGGGTTCGGGGTCGTCGAGGTGGCGGTGCGGCTGATCGACTCGCTCGCGCCCTCGGATCTGCTGGCCGATCCGGCGACGTACGCGCTGCTGCTGGGCGGCGGCGCCGCGTTCCTGTCGCTGACCTCGGCCCTCCAGCGGGGGTCGGTGACCACCGCCACCGCCGGGATGGTGATCGGGGAGACCATCGGGCCCGCGCTGGTGGGTGTGGTGTGGCTGGGCGACCGTACGCGGGAGGGGCTGGCGTGGCTCGCCGTGCTGGGGTTCCTGGTGGCCGTGGCGGGGGCGTTGGCGCTGGCGCGGTTCGGGGAGGTGGCAGAGGAGGTGGCGGAGGAGGCGCCTCCGTCGGCCGGCCTCGGGAAATCGCCGAGCGCTTCCCGAAGGCCAGGGGACTGAGGCGCTCCCTGCCCTGTACTGGCGGCCCCCTACGGCAGCACCCTGCACAACGCGTCGAGCGCCCCCGCCCACGCGTGGTCCGGCGGCGTTCCGTACCCCACGACCAGGGCGTCCAGGGGTTCGATGCCGGCCGCGCGGTGACGGAAGAAGGACAGTCCGTGCAGGGCGAGGCCCTGCCAGTTGGCCGCCTGGACCACCGTCTTCTCGGTGCCGGGCGGGAGGCGCAGGACGGCGTGCAGGCCTGCCGCGATGCCGGTGGCGTGGACGTCGGGGGCGTGTTCGGCGAGGGCCGCGACCAGGGCGTCCCGACGGCGCCGGTAGCGCAGCCGGGCGGCGCGTACATGGCGGTCGTAGGCCCCGGAGGTGATGAACTCGGCCAGCGTCAGCTGGTCCAGCACCCCGCAGGTGTCCACGTCGCCCTTGGCCGCCGCGGCCTCCTCCGCGAGCGCGGGTGGCAGCACAGCCCAGGCCAGCCGCAGGCCGGGGGCGAGGGACTTGCTGGCGGTGCCGAGGTGGACGACACGGTCGGGGTCGAGGCCCTGGAGGGCGCCGACGGGCTGGCGGTCGTAGCGGAACTCGCCGTCGTAGTCGTCCTCCAGGACCAGTCCGCCGGTGCGCCGCGCCCACTCGACGACGGCCGAGCGGCGGTCGGGGTGGAGGGGCACGCCCATCGGGAACTGGTGGGCGGGGGTGAGCAGGACGGCAGCCTCGTCCTTCAACTGCCCGGTGTCCGTGCCGAGTTCGTCGAAGGGCAGCGGCTCCGTGTGCAGCCCGGCCGAGGTCAGGCGGTTCCAGTGCACGTCGAGGCCGTACGACTCGACGGCGACCGTCCGTGCTCCGCCCGCCCGCAGGATTCTGCCCAGGATGTCCAGGGCCTGCTTGAAACCGGCGCAGACGACGATGCGTTCGGGGTCGGCTCGTACGCCCCGGGCGCGGGAGAGGTAGCCGGCGAGTGCGGTGCGCAGTTCGGGGCGGCCGCGGGGGTCGCCGTAGCCGAGGGCGGAGTTCGGGGCGGCGGTGAGTGCGCGGCGGGCTGCCTTGAGCCACTCGGTGCGCGGGAAGGAGGCGAGGTCGGGGGTGCCGGGGGTGAGGTCGTACGTGGGGCGGTGATGCTCCCGGCGGTGGGGTGCGGCGCCCGGCGGCGGGACGACCGTACGGTCCCCCACTCTCGTGCCCGAACCCTGGCGGGCGGTGAGCCAGCCCTCGGCGACGAGGTCGGCGTAGGCGTCGGCGACCGTGTTGCGGGCGATGCCCAGGTCGGCGGCGAGGGTGCGGGAGGAGGGCAGCCGGGTGCCGGGGGCGAGGCGGCCGGTGCGGACCGCTTCGCGCAGGGCGTCGGTCAGGCCTCGGCGCAGGCCGGAGCCGGTCGGTTCCAGATGCAGGTCGACGCCCAGAGTGGCCCATGATTCCGCCATGGAAATGGACCATACTCCTGGGCTGCCTGGCTCCTAGGGTCGAATCCATGACGAACAGCGACACCACCGTGGACCACGCCCCTGAGCACACCCCCCGACTGAACTGGACCCAGCACGTCCCCGAGGTCTACAAGGCGATGGTCCGCCTCGACGCGGCCGCCCGGAAAGGCCTCGACGCAAAGCTCCTGGAGCTGGTGAAGGTCCGTGCGTCGCAGCTCAACCGCTGCGCGCTCTGCCTCGACATGCACAGCAAGGACGCGCTCGCGGCCGGCGAGAGCGTCGAGCGGATCATCCAGCTGAGCGCCTGGGAGGAGTCGCGGCACTTCTACACGGAGAAGGAGGCGGCGGCGCTGGAGCTGACGGAGGCCGTGACCGTCCTGACCGACGGATTCGTGGTGGACGAGGTGTACGAGACGGCCGCCAAGCACTTCGAGGAGGCCGAGCTGGCGCAGCTGATCGCCGCGATCACGGTGATCAACGCCTGGAACCGGTTCGGCGTGACCTGCCGGATGGTGCCGGGGCACTACACGCCGGGGGATCACGGGTGACGGAGCGGACGCGGTCCTCAATCCGTCGGTCGGTTGATGGGGCCGCCGGGTTTCCCCCCTCGGGACAGGGCGTCCTGGGCTAGCTTGGAAATGTGCCGTGCACTACCGGGTTCACCCCGAACGAAGAGGACGAGCGGATCATCAAAGCCGCCACGCAGGAGGGCGAGAGCACGAACGACGTCATTCGCCGTGCCCTTCGCCTCGCCTCCTGGACCGAGAACTCTGGCTGACTCGGGCGCGTGCGGACGTCAAACGGCTAGCGGACGAAGACCTGTCGGCCGAACCGGACGCCTGGTGATCGGGGCATCGTCCGCTGCTTGAACATCGGCGGCGCCGTGCGTCCACAACTGGAAATGATGTGGGCCCACCGTGTTCGGCACCGCGGTCACGTACATTCACGGCGACCCAGTTCACTATCTCGACCGGCACGAGATGGCCGAGCTTGAACACACCGTCAGCCGCTGCCTGGGGCTGTGACCCGCCGGGCGCCCTCCACAAGGGCGCCCGGGGTGCCGCTACCGGGTCAGCCACGCCCGCCACGTCGACTCGTGGCCGTCCGCCCACTTCTTCGCCGCCTCCTCGGGACTGAGCTTCTGGTCGGCGATCAGCAGGGAGACCTCGTTCTGGTCCTCGGTCGTCCACTTGAAGTTCTTCAGGAACCGGGCCGCCTTGCCGCCGCTCTCGGCGAAGTCGGCGTTGAGGTACTTCTGGAGCGGGGTGTGCGGATAGGCGCAGGCGACCTTCGCCGGGTCGGCGTCGCAGCCCTCCTTGTACGCCGGGAGCTTCACCTCGGTCATCGGGACCTTCTTGAAGAGCCACTGGGGGGCGTACCAGTAGGTGAGGAAGGGCTTCTTCTCCTTGGCGAACTGTTTGATCTGGGTTATCTGGGCGGCCTCCGAACCGGCGAACACGACCTGGTAGTTCAGGTCCAGGTTGTTCACCAGCGCCTTGTCGTTGGTGACGTAGGACGGGGAGCCGTCCATCAGCTGGCCCTTGGCGCCGCTCTCCGCCGTGCGCATCTGGTCGGCGTACTTGTCGAGGTTCTTCCAGTCCGTGACGTCGGGGTGCTGTTTCGCGAAGTACGTCGGGACGTACCAGCCGATGTGTCCGGTGACGCCGAGCCCGCCGCCGTTCACGATCGTCTTCTTGTCCTGGACGTAACGCTGTTCCTGCTCCGGGTGCCCCCAGTCCTCCAGGAGCGCGTCGACGCGGCCCTGGCTGAGCGCGTCCCAGGCCGGGACCTCGTCGACCTGGACGGTGTCGACGCGGTAGCCCAGCTCGTGTTCGAGCAGGTACTGGGCGACGGCGACGTTGGCCTGCGCACCGACCCAGGACTGGACGGAGAGAGTCACGGTCTTGGCGCCCTGCGCGTTGGCGAAAGGTGACGCCTGCTTGGTCATGTCGGCGGCGCCACAGCCGGTCAGCAACGCCAGCGAGGACACTCCGACCACTACGGCAGTCGTACGACGTCGCATGTCACGCTCCCTTCTTCGCGCGGCGTTCGGTCGGTTGCGTCACCCGGTCGAGCATCAGACCCAGGCAGACGATCGCGGCGCCCGCGACCAGGCCGGTCGCCAGGTCGCCCTGGGCGAGGCCGAAGACGACGTCGTAGCCGAGTGCTCCGCCGCCGACCAGGCCGCCGATGATGACGACGGCGAGGACCAGGACCACGCCCTGGTTGAGCGCGAGCAGCAACGCCCGGCGGGCGAGCGGGAGTTGGACCTGGCGGAGCTGCTGGGCGGGGGTCGCGCCGAGTGAGCGGGCCGACTCCAGGGCGGCGGGGTCGACCTGGCGCAGGCCCTGGGCGGTGATGCGGACGACGGCCGGCAGCGCGTAGACGACGGCCGCGGCGACGGCCGGCGCGCGGCCCACGCCGAACAGCGCGACGACGGGGATCAGATATACGAACTGCGGCATCGTCTGGAAGACGTCCAGGACGGGACGGAGCAGACGCTCGACCCGGTCGCTGCGGGCCGCCGCGATACCGGTCGCGAAGCCGAGGACGAGGGTGACGGCGACCGCCGCGAGGACCTGGGAGAGGGTGTCGAGCGAGGAGTCCCAGACGCCGAGTACGCCGATCGCGGCCATGGCGAGGACGGCGGTCAGCGCGGTGCGCCAGGTGCCGATCAGCCAGGCCAGTGCGGCGACGATCAGCAGCACCGACCACCAGGGCAGCCACTGGAGTCCGTCGCGGACCGGGTCCAGGACCCAGGTGGTGAAGTGGGCCGCCCAGTCGGCGGTGCCGCCGACGACGGGGACGCCGGAATAGAGGTGCGCGGTCATCCAGTCGACGGCCCGGTTGACCGGGTCGGCGATGGCGACCGTCCAGGCGTCGGGCCAGTCGACCCGGCCCGCGAGCCGGGCGGCGAGGGCGATGGCGAGGGCTGCTACGGCCCCGTATGCCCACAGGGCTTTACGGCCGTCCCCGCGCTGTTCTCCTGCCGCGCCGGTCACCCGGTCCAGGACGACCGCGAGCAGCACGATCGGAATTCCGGCCGCGAGCGCGGCGCCCACGTCGACCGAGGCCAGCGCCTGGTAGACGCGGTCACCGAGACCTCCGCCGCCGATCACCGACGCGATGACCGCCATCGACAGCGCCATCATGATCGTCTGGTTGAGGCCGAGGAGGAGTTCCTTGCGGGCCAGCGGGATACGGGCGGTCAGCAGGCGTTGGCGCGCGGTGGAGCCGAGCGACTCGACCGCCTCCAGCACCTCCTTGTCGGCGCCACGCAGGCCCAGCGCGGTGAGGCGGGCCATCGGCGGGGCGGCGTAGACGACGGTGGCGAGGACGGCCGCGGGGACGCCGATGCCGAAGACCAGGACGACGGGGAGGAGGTAGGCGAAGGCGGGCAGCACCTGCATGGTGTCCAGGACCGGGCGCAGGACCCGGTCCATACGGTCGGACAGCCCGGCGGCGAGACCGAGCAGCGCGCCGACCGCGACCGACGCGAGGACCGCCGCCACCATCAGGGCGAGGGTCTGCATGGTCGGGATCCACATGCCGAGAAGGCCGCAGGTGAGGAAGGCGGCGGCGGTGCCCAGGGCGAGGCGTACGCCGGCCACGCGCCAGGCGATCAGGGCGCCGGCGGCGGTGACGCCGGCCCAGCCGGCGGCCAGCAGGAGCAGGTAGACGGCTCGTACGGAGACGACGACCGCGTTGCTGACGTGGCCGAAGAAGTAGAGGAACAGGGGGTGGCTGTCCCGGTTGTCGATGATCCAGTCGCTGGTTCTGGTGAGGGGCTCGGTCAGGTCGACGGTGAGAGCGTCGGGCCAGGCGCCGCTCGCCCAGCGGGCGTTGGCGAGGGGCACGAGGACTGCCGCGGCGAGGGCGAGCAGGAGAAGCTTCTGGGCGGCTCGGTTCCGGAGGACCGTGGGGAGGGCCGTCCGGGGAGCCGATGCGGTGAGCGTGGCCATCAAGCGGCCTCCTTGCGCGGCCCCGCGTCCGTGACGTACGGCTCCGCACCCGCGACCACACCGAGCAGCCGCGCGGAGTCGACGACTCCCAGGCAACGGCCGTCCTCCACGACACAAGCCGCCTCGCCGCTGCCGGCCACGGCCTTGATCGCGTCGGCGACGACGGACTCGGGAGCGAGCGCACCCGGGTGGTCGGAGCCGCCGCACTCTCCGGCCCGCATCGCGGTACGTACCGTCATGACCTGTTCGCGCGGAACGTCCCGCACGAACTCCCGGACGTAGTCGTCGGCCGGGGAACCGACGATCTCCTCCGGCGTTCCCAGCTGCACCACACGCCCGTCACGCATCAGCGCGATGCGGTCGCCCAGCTTCAGCGCCTCGCTCAGGTCATGGGTGATGAAGACCATCGTGCGGCCCTCCTCGCGGTGGAGGCGGATGACCTCCTCCTGCATGTCCCGGCGGATCAGGGGGTCCAGGGCGCTGAACGGCTCGTCGAACAGCAGGACTTCGGGGTCCACCGCCAGCGCCCGGGCCAGGCCCACCCGCTGCCGCTGTCCGCCGGACAGCTGGCTCGGCCTGCGCTGCTCCATGCCCTCCAGGCCGACCTTGGCGACGACTTCGGCGGCGCGCGCACGGCGCTCCGCCCTGCCCACGCCCTGGATCTCCAGGCCGTACGCCACGTTGTCGAGGACCGTGCGGTGCGGGAGGAGGCCGAAGTGCTGGAAGACCATCGCGGCGCGGTGGCGGCGGAGTTCACGCAGCCGGGGCTTGTCCATCGCGCGGACGTCCTCGCCGTCGATGGCGATCGTGCCGGACGTCGGTTCGATCAGCCGGGTCAGACAGCGGACCAGGGTGGACTTGCCGGAACCGGACAGGCCCATGACGACGAAGACCTCGCCCTTGCGGACGTCGAAGGAGACGTCCCGGACGGCGGCCGTGCAGCCGGTGCGGCTGCGGAGGTCGGCGGGGTCCAGGGCCGCCAGCTCCGGGTCGGCGGGCACGCGGTCCGCCTTCGGGCCGAAGACCTTCCACAGGCCCTGGACGGAGAAGACGGGCGTGTTCGGGGTCGTGCTCATCACGCGTCACCACCGATCAGGTCGACGGCCTTCTCCCCGACCATGAGCACCCCGATCATCGGGTTCACGGCGGGCATCGACGGGAAGACGGACGCGTCGGCGATCCGGATTCCCTCCAGACCACGGATCCTCAACTGCGGGTCCACGACCGCCTGTTCGTCGGTCGCCGCGCCCATACGGCAGGTCCCGGCAGGGTGGTACACGGTGTGCGCGACCTTGCGGGCGTACTCGCCGAGTTCCGCGTCGCCGAGGACCTCCGGGCCCGGGCACACCTCGCGCTTGAGCCAGCCCGCGAGGGGTTCGGTCCTGGCGATCTCGCGGGCGATGCGGATGCCGTCGACCAGGGTGCGGCCGTCGTAGTCGTCCTCGTCCGTGAAGTAGCGGAAGTCGAGGGCGGGCTTCTCGGCGGGATCGGCGCTGGTCAGGTACAGCCGGCCGCGGCTCTTCGGCTTGGGGATGTTCGGGGTCATCGAGACGCCGAACTCCGGCCGCTCGTAGCCCAGTCGCTCCGGGTTGTCCGTGAACGGGATCTGGTAGAAGTGGAACATCAGGTCCGGGCCCGTGTGTTCGGGGTCGCGGCGCACGAACAGGCCCGCGTCGGAGTCCATCGCGGAGTTCTCCGGGATGGGGCCGTCCGTCTCCCAGACGATCACCGACTCGGGGTGGTCGAGCAGGTTCTCACCGACGCCGGGCAGATCGTGGACGACCGGGATGCCGAGCGCTTCCAGATCCGCGCGGGGTCCGATGCCCGAGTGCAGCAGCAGGCGCGGCGAGTCGACGGCGCCCGCGCACAGAAGAACCTCATTGCGGGCTCGTACGACGAACTCCGCGCCGTCCTTGTCGCGTACCCGCACGCCCTCGGCCCGGGCGCCCTCCAGCTCCAGCCGGTACGCCCAGGTCTCCAGCAGGATCGTCAGGTTCGGGCGCTCGTCCATCACCGGGTGCAGATACGCCACCGAGGCGCTCGACCGCTTGTTGTTCTCCGGGTGGTAGGCGAGGTCGAAGAAGCCGACGCCCTCGGTGAACGGCTTCTTGTTGAAGCCCTCGACGCGCGGGACGCCGAGTGCGGCCTGGGCGGCGTCGACGAAGTCGCGCGCGATGGCGTTGCGGTCCTTCTCGTCGACCGGGACGACGTTGTTCAGCAGCCGGGCGTAGTACGCCTCCATCGGCACCGCGCCCCACCCCTGGGCGCCGGCCGCCTCCCACTCGTCCCAGTCGGACGGCAGCGGCTTGAAGGCGATGAGGGTGTTGTGGCTCGAACACCCGCCGAGGACCCGGGCGCGGCTGTGCCGGATGTGGGAGTTGCCGCGGGGCTGTTCGGTGGTCGGGTAGTCGTAGTCCAGCTCGCCGCCGAGGAGGCCCATCCAGCGGCGCAGCGTCAGCACGTCGTCGCGGCCGACGTCGCTGGGGCCGCCCTCGATGACGGCGACCGTGACGTCCGGGTTCTCGGTGAGGCGGGAGGCGATGACGGAGCCCGCGGTGCCGCCGCCGATGACGACGTAGTCGTAGACGTGGGGATTCTCGGAGAGAGGGGACATGGGGGTACTCCAAAGGTCCAAAGGTCCAAAAAGGAGGAGGGTCGGACGACGGGGGCTCAGCCCGCGAACCAGCGCACCGGCTTCGGCGCCAGGTTCTGGTAGACGTGCTTGCTCTCGCGGTACTCGGCGAGTCCGGCGGGACCGAGCTCGCGGCCCACCCCGCTCTTGCCGAAGCCGCCCCACTCCGCCTGCGGGAGGTAGGGGTGGAAGTCGTTGATCCAGACGGTGCCGTGCCGCAGCCGGGCGGCGACCCGGCGGGCGCGTCCGGCGTCGGTGGTCCAGACGCCGCCCGCGAGCCCGTACTCGGTGTCGTTGGCGAGGGCGACCGCCTCGTCCTCCGTGCGGAACGTCTCGACGGTGAGGACCGGGCCGAAGACCTCTTCGCGTACGACCTTCATCTCGCGGTGGCACTGGTCGAGGACCGTCGGCTCGTAGAAGTAGCCGGTGGCGGGGCGTTCGGCCGACGGCTCCGGGCGTTGGCCGCCCGATCGGAGCACCGCCCCCTCCTCCAGCGCCGAGGCGACGTACGACTCGGTCTTCGCGCGCTGCTGCTCGGAGACGAGCGGTCCGCACTCCACGCCGTCCTCGGTGCCGCGTCCGAGTCGGATCTTCGAGGCCCGGCGGGCGAGTTCGGCGACGAAGCGCTCGCGGACCGACTCCTCGACGATCAGGCGGGCGCCCGCGGAGCACACCTGCCCGCTGTGGATGAACGCGGCGTTCAGCGCCTGGTCGACGGCCGTGTCGAAGTCCTCGTCGGTCGAACAGGCGTCGGCGAAGACGACGTTGGGGTTCTTGCCGCCGAGTTCGAGGGCGACCTTCTTGACGGTCACGGCGGCGGCCTGCGCGACCTTCGTGCCGCTGATCAGGCCGCCGGTGAAGGAGACGAGGTCGACGTCGGGGTGCTCGGCGAGCCGGGCACCGACCGAATGACCGGGCCCGGTCACGATGTTGGCGACACCGGCGGGCAGACCGGCCTCGGTGAGCAGGTCGATCAGCGCGATGGTCGTCAGCGGGGTGATCTCGCTCGGCTTGACGACGAAGGTGTTGCCGGCCGCGAGGGCGGGGGCGATCTTCCAACTGGCTTGGAGGAGCGGGTAGTTCCAGGGCGTGATCAGTGCGCAGACGCCGACCGGCTCGTGCACGACGACGCTGTGGATGTCGGGCGAGCCCGCGTCGACCACCCGGCCCGTGCCCTCCGCCGCCACCAGATCGGCGAAGTAGCGGAAGGCGTCGGCGACGCAGTCGATGTCGATCCGGCCCTCTTCGACCGTCTTGCCCGCGTCGCGGCTCTCCAGCAGCCCGAGCGGCTCACGGTCGCGGACGAGGAGGTCGGCGACGCGGCGCAGCAGCGCGGCGCGCTCGGCGACGGGGGTGTGCGGCCAGTCCCCCTCGTCGAAGGCGCGACGGGCCGCCGCGACCGCCAGGTCGGTGTCCTTCTCGTCGCCCTCCGCGACCACGGCGAAGGGCAGGGCGTCTGCCGGGTCGAGGATCTCGCGCGTGGCGCCGGAGACCGCTTCCAGCCACTGGCCGTCGACATGGATCGTCCGCTGCGTCTGCTGCCTTGCCATGATCGGTATTGCCTTCCGTTCCTGTTCAGTGCCCCTGAGTCACATATGTGTCACTCCCGAGGACCGTGAGCACATGCCCCCGACCCCCGGATACATGCGCAATCGATGGCCGAAAGTGGGCCGCGTCACTGAACATGCGGGCACATGGGGCAAAAGGTGACCCCGGCGGCGACGCAGCCCCTGGACTCCCGCGGATCCTTTGACTAAAGTCAAAGAAATATGGAGCCCGTGAACCCCGCACAAGCGGTACCGGTGTCGACGGAGCAGGTGGCGGCCTTCCGCCGGTTCAACCGCTACTTCACGCGCCGCATCGGCGCACTTGACGACCACTACCTCGGCCAGGACCGTCCACTCGGCGAGGCCCGGTTGCTGTTCGAGATCGCCGAGAGCGCGGCCGGGGTGTCCCTGCGGGCGCTCAGGAGCCGACTCGGCCTGGACGCCGGGTACTTGAGCCGGATGGCGAAGGCCCTGGAGACACAGGGCCTGGTCCGGATCACCGTGCACCCCGACGACAGCAGGCTGCGGATGGTCGGCCTCACCCCGGCCGGACACATCGAGCTGAAGGAACAGCAGCGCCGGGCCAACGCCCTCGTGGCCCACCTCCTCGGCGGCCTCACCGACAGCCAGCGCACCGAACTGACCGAGTCGATGACCACCACCCGCCGCCTCCTCCGCCTCGCCGCCATCACCGTCGACCTCGTCGACGGCGCCTCCGAGTCCGCCCGGACCTGCCTCGACGCCTACGCCGACGACATCGACGAGCGGTTCCCGGAAGGGTTCGACAAGTCCGACCTCGTACGACCGCACGAGGTGTCCGGGGACGCCGGGGCGTTCTTCGTGGCCTACGAGGAGGGCAGGCCGGTGGGCTGCGGAGCGCTGCGTCGGCTGGAGCCCGGCGTCGGCGAGATCCGCCATGTATGGGTGCACCCGGACGCCCGGCGTCTCGGGCTCGCCCGCCGGATCCTCGACGCCCTGGAGCGGGAGAGCCGACGCCGCGCCTTCGACGTCGTACGACTGGACACACACGCGGCGCTCACGGAGGCGCAGGCGATGTACCGGGCGTGCGGGTACACGGAGATCCCGGCGTACGTCGACCACGTCTACGCCAGTCACTGGTTCGAGAAGCGGCTACGAGGCTGAGGCGGGACGCACCGATCCCCGGGCCGCGCGTCGCACGGTGGCCCGGGGATCGAGGGAAGGGGGCGGCTCAGATGAGGCCGAGGGAGCGGACCGCCTCGCGCTCCTCCTCCAGCTCCTTCACGGACGCGTCGATGCGGGCGCGGGAGAACTCGTTGATGTCCAGGCCCTGGACGATCTCGTACTTGCCGTCCTTCGTGGTGACCGGGAAGGAGGAGATGATGCCCTCCGGGACGCCGTACGAGCCGTCCGACGGGATGCCCATGGAGACCCAGTCGCCGTCCGCCGTGCCGTTGACCCAGGTGTGGACGTGGTCGATGGCTGCGTTGGCGGCGGAGGCGGCCGACGACGCGCCGCGGGCCTCGATGATGGCGGCGCCGCGCTTGGCGACGGTCGGGATGAAGTCCTCGGCCAGCCACTTCTCGTCGCTCACGACCTCGGCGGCGTTCTTGCCGGCGATGGTGGCGTGGAAGATGTCCGGGTACTGGGTGGCGGAGTGGTTGCCCCAGATCGTCAGGCGCTTGATGTCGGCGACCGTCGAACCCGTCTTCTTCGCGAGCTGGGTCAGCGCACGGTTGTGGTCCAGGCGGGTCATGGCCGTGAAGCGCTCGGCCGGCACGTCCGGGGCGGCGGCCTGCGCGATGAGCGCGTTCGTGTTGGCCGGGTTGCCCACGACGAGGATCTTGACGTCGTCGGCGGCGTGGTCGTTGATGGCCTTGCCCTGCGGCTTGAAGATGCCGCCGTTGGCGGAGAGCAGGTCGCCGCGCTCCATGCCCTTGGTGCGGGGGCGGGCGCCCACGAGGAGACCTACGTTGGTGCCGTCGAAGGCGACGTTCGGGTCGTCCGTGATGTCGATGCCCTGGAGCAGCGGGAACGCGCAGTCGTCCAGCTCCATGGCCGTGCCCTCCGCGGCCTTCAGCGCCGGGGTGATCTCCAGGAGGCGGAGCTTGACCGGCACGTCCGCGCCGAGCAGCTGGCCGGAGGCGATGCGGAAGAGCAGGGCGTAACCGATCTGGCCGGCCGCGCCGGTGACGGTGACGTTCACGGGAGTGCGGGTCATGGCGTTCTCCGTAGACAGCTGGCGGTGGGGCGTCGCTGCCCCGGGGGTTCGAATGATCGATCTCTTGGCGTCAAGAGAGATCCAGCGGTCAGGCTATCGCGCATCAGGAATCCCGGACGTCCGGGTCCCTGTGGCCCACCCCACAGCCACCCCGAAAGGGGGCGGCCGCCATGCCCGGGAGAGGGGGGACAACGGCGGCCGCCGGTGGGGGTACCGAACCGGCCGGACTCCCGTGGGGGTAACGCTCGCCTGCCCCCGATGCGGGTCGCCATGCCTGCCGTACCGGAATTTGTTTCGTCGACCGAAACGGGGGCCCGAGGGCTGCCGCCCCCGGACCCCCGCTCACGACAGGCTCATTGCCGTCACCGGCGCTACTCCGTGCAGCCCAGTTCCCCGGACGCCAGCGTCACGCACGCCTCCGCCTCGCCCGCGTCCTTCACGGCCACCATCGGCGTGTACGCGATCGTGTCCCCGGCGGTGGTGATGGACCCGGTCTGCTCGGCCTTCCCCACCGTCACCCGCACCTCGTCGCCCTGCGCGCCCGCGGTGATACGACCCCAGGCCGCGCCGCAGGTCTCGCTGTACCGCACCTCGACGACGGTCGTGCCGACGGTGGCGGTCTTGGCGGTGGTCACGAGGTCACCACTGCACCCCATGGTCTCCGCGTCCTTGCCCGTGCAGGCGGCGCCGCTGCACTCCACCCCGGCCGGCAGCGAGGGGTCGGTGCTGGCGGACGGCGAAGGCGACTTGGCGGTGTCCTTGGGGTCGTCGTCACCGCCGCCCTCGGTGAGGAAGAACGCGGCCGCGACCACGACGAGGACCCCGACGACACCCGCGAGGAACATCGTCACCCGCCGCTTCCCCGACGCCCCGCCGGACGGCGAACCGCCCGCCGGACGAGGCCCCTGCGGCGGTTCGCCGAACGAGCCCGGTGCGGCAGCACCCGGCATCACGGCACCCGGCGCACCAGCACTCGCCGCGGGCGCAGACGCAGGCGCCGCCGCTCCCCCGGTCTGCGCAGGCCTCGCATACCCGGCCAGTCCCCAGGAGTTGCCCCCGGAGGAGCGACCGGGCGCACCGGGCTCGGAGTCCCGGACATCCGGCCCCGTCGGCTGCGGCGGGACCGTAGGTGCCACACCCGCCGGTCCCGCGATGCCCGGCGTCGCCGTCGCGCTGCCGCTCTTGCGGGCCGTCTTGCTGCTCTTGGCATTGGCAGGCGGCGCCCCGAACTCCCCGAGCGCGGCGCGCGCCTGGGAGATCCGGATCGCCTCCATGGTCATGTCGTGGCGCATCTCCGAGCGGCTCCAGGCACGCTCGGCGAGCTCCCACATGGTCGTCAGATGGATGGGATTGGTCCCGGTCACCTCGGCCAGCGCGACGATCGCACCCTTCGGCGCGAGCAGCCGGCCGTTGAGATAACGCTCCCAGGACGTCTTGCTGTAGCCCGTGCGGTCGGCCACCGCCGCCACGCTCAGGCCGCTGCGGTCCACGAGCCGCCGCAGCTGGCTCGCAAACTCCCTGACCTGCGGATCCAGTTCATCCGGCAAGGCCCTCCAACGAGGCATTGCTCCCCCCTCTTTCCCCCCGGTCGTGCTGGTCTCTTGCCCCCGCGCGTGATGCCCTCTGCCGAGTCCCCGTTCTGGCTACCCACAGGGATGCGCCCAGTCAGGATCTCAGTTCCCGGGGTGGGGGCGCACGGGTGCATTGGGGCTGTGGGCATGCACCGTTGCACGCCCACTGGCACGTGGTCCAGTGTCCCACCGGTGGCGCCCTCTCCCGACTCCACCCGGCAGTACCCCTGGCAGACGCTCAGGACGTCCCGGGCCGTCCTGATTGACCACGCTAGCCCGGTTGTCGAACGACTTCCTCGTAAATCCGCGAACTTGTCAACACATCAACACACAGAAGGCACATACTTGGTCACCAAAAGCGCACGGGTCCCACAACCCTCAGCTCGTGCACCCGCGGCCCTATCCGAAGACGACGACACCGATCACCGTCAGCACCAGCAGGGTCAGCACGAGCGCGACGGCCACCACGAGCAGCCGGCGGGACGGGGCCGCGGGCGGCTCCTCCTCCGGTGCGTCCCACCATGGACGCGTGGGGTCGTCCTCGTACTCCTCGGCCTCGTCCTCCTTCTCGGGAACCGTCTGCCGCGGCCAGGCCTCGACCGCCATCTCCCAGCGCACGCCGAGGCGCTCGGGGTCAACGCCCGCGACCCGGCACAGGGCGGCGACGGCCTGCCGGGGCGGGGGCTGGGTGGCGTTGAGGTAGCGGTGCCAGGAGGACTTGCTGTACGCGGTACGCGCACCGAGCGCCACGAGGCTGAGGCCCGTCCTGTCCTTCACCTCCCGCAACTGCTCGACGAAGTGCCGCACCTCCGGCGGCAGATCGTCCGGCAGCGGCTGCCAGGCGCCCATCCCTCACCTCCACGCAGCAAATGACGACGTCAGAGGCCGCCCGGTTCCCGCAGCACACGGCTACGGCAGCGCCCCGATAGGGGCGCGGGGAACTGCGCGACCAGCCACAACGGACCCGCAGACAAAGAACGAACGACCCCGCGGAGCGCTACGTATCGACAGTGAAGTGCAGCGTGTCCTTCAAAAACGGGATCACCAGCCACGGATTCGGCTGCACCATCATCGCCAGCAGCACGATCGCAAGCCCCAGCACCCCGTACGTGGCGATATCGGTGAAGCGCGACCGGACCGCAAGCATCCCCACCCCCGGCAGCACCCAGCGCAGCACCGCCCCACCGAGCAGGGCGACGCCGACCAGCAGCGTGCCGATGCGGAACGCGTCCAGCGCGGTCACCAGCAGGCCCACACCCACCAGGCCCAGCACGGCGAGCAGCGGCCACTGCCGGGCGGGCGCCGGGGCGTCACCGCCGGCGGCACGGCCGCCGCCCTCCGGACGCGCCGTGTCCTTGGTGAACAGCGGGAAGCGGCGGGTGACCCTCCGCGGCCTGCCCTCGGCGTCGGGCGCGCTGACGGGGTCCCGCACTTCGAGTTCCTCGACGTCCGTGCCCTCGGCGGTCTCGTCGGCGTGTGCGGCCTTCTCCAGGTCGCTTCCCTCAGCCGACACTGCGCTCCGCCGCCTCGACCACGTTGACGAGCAGCTGCGCCCGGGTCATCGGGCCCACGCCGCCGGGGTTCGGGGAGATCCAGCCGGCGACCTTCGCGACGTCCGGGTGGACATCGCCGACGATCTTGCCCTCGGCGCTGCGCGAGACACCGACGTCCAGGACGGCGGCGCCCGGCTTCACGTCCTCGGGGCGGATCAGATGGGCGGAACCGGCGGCGGCGATGATGATGTCGGCGTTCTTCAGGTGCGCCGACAGGTCCCGCGTCCCCGTGTGGCACTGGGTCACGGTCGCGTTCTCGCTGCGCCGGGTCAGCAGCAGCGGCATCGGGCGGCCGATGGTGACACCGCGGCCGACGACCACGACCTCGGCGCCCTTGATCTCCACGCCGTAGCGGCGGAGCAGGGTCAGGACGCCGTTCGGGGTGCAGGGCAGCGGGGCCGGCTCGTTCAGGACGAGGCGGCCGAGGTTCATCGGGTGCAGGCCGTCCGCGTCCTTGTCCGGGTCCATCAGCTCCAGGATGCGGTTCTCGTCGATGCCCTTGGGGAGCGGCAGCTGGACGATGTAGCCGGTGCAGGCCGGGTCCTCGTTCAGCTCGCGGACGGCCGCCTCGATCTCCTCCTGGGTCGCCGTCGCGGGCAGCTCGCGCTGGATGGAGGCGATGCCGACCTGGGCGCAGTCGCGGTGCTTGCCGGCGACGTACTTCTGGCTGCCGGGGTCCTCCCCGACCAGGATCGTGCCGAGGCCGGGCGTGCTGCCCTTCTCCTTCAGCGCCGCCACGCGGGCGGTCAGATCGGACTTGATCGCGGCTGCGGTGGCCTTGCCATCGAGAATCTGGGCGGTCATGGCTCCCATCTTCGCGGATGACGCCCTCCCGGTTCCAATCCGGGTCTCCCGTGGCCTTGGGCACCGTATCTCCACCCGTATCCGCCCATGATCATCGATGTTGCACTTGCACAACACATAGGGAATGCGGCTGGACAAGTAAGAGGCGTCTAAAGAACGATGAGGCGCTAGTGCCGCGGGCAGTACCGGGGGGACGAACCGCATCCGTAGAACTTCCTCCGAGCTGTGCCTGCGTCGTCCCCGCACTGGATCAAAACGGAGGAAGGACCGCTCGATGAGCTTCGGCGACCCGAACAACCCCTATGGCCCGCCCCAGGGCCAGCAGCCCGGCTACCCGCCGCAGCAGGGCTACCCGCCGCAGCAGCCCCCGGCCCAGCCGGGCTACGGCTATCCCCAGGGCGCCGCTCCCCAGCAGCCGCCCGCCTACGGCTACGCGCAGGGTCAGCCCGGCCAGCCCGCATACCCCGGTTACCCGGGATACCCCGGACACCCGGGCGGGAACGCGATGCCCCTCCAGATGCCCGGCCTGATGAAGACGGCGCGCGTGCTGCTCTTCATCCTCGCCGGCTTCCAGCTTCTGTTCGGTCTCATCGCCGGTATCGCCGTCGGCGCCGCCCAGGACCTGTCCAACGGCGTCGGCAGCGGCGACGACACCGACGCCCTGGCCGGCCTCGGCTTCCTGGCCGCCGGTCTCCTGCTCGTGCTGGGCGCGCTCTCGATTTTCCTGGGCGTCAAGTTCAAGAACGGTGGCAGCGGCATCCGCATCACCACGATCGTGTACGCGTCGCTGATGGTCCTCGGCGGCATCGTCAACATCGTGAACGGCGCGAACGGCTCCGCGACCTTCGGCGGGCTCATCTCGCTCGCCTTCGCCGGCATCATCCTCGCCTCGATGGTCAACGGCGCGGCATCGGCCTGGTTCAACCGCCCGCGGTACTGAACGGGCCGGCCCGTGAACTCGACCGGCCGTCCGATCGGTTCACGCCAATCATGTGCAAGGGCCGTGTCTCACCCGTGCAGGGGAGACACGGCCCTGCTGCGTCGTCCTAATCTGAAGCGGTAGCCGCCAGGCACGGGGAGACGCACCTTGTACAGCATCATTGTGGTACCGCCGCCGAGCGCGGAGGACGAACTCGACCGCCCGCAGATCCGGCTCGCCCCCGGTGAACGGCTCACCTTCGGGCGCGGCGCGGACAACGACCTGGAGATCGCCCACGACGGCGTCTCGCGCCGAGCGGGAGCCATCGCCGCGCAGGGCGCCTTCTGGATACTGAGCAACCTCAGCTCCAGTCAGACGTACGTCGTGGAGAACCCGGAGGGCGCGGGTGAACACATCAAGGTGGGGCCGGGACGACTGGACGCGCCCGTCCCCTTCGAGTTCTCGCGGATCGTGCTGCCCGCGGCCGGCGACCTGCTGCCGGTCGACGTCTGGGCACCGCGCCACGACTACCTCAGCACCGGGGGAGGCCTGGACGGGGCGACCACCGCGCCCGCGTTCTCCTTCGACCGCACCAAACGCTACTTCGCCGTCCTCGCGGCCCTGTGCGAACCCCGCCTGCGCGGCGAACCGCACGCCCCGCTGCCCACCATGGACCAGGTCGTCGAACGCCTGCGCCCCAACTGGCCCGCCGCGTCCCGCACTTCGGTGCAGTGGAACATCGACTACCTGGCCGTGAAGCTGCGTCTCAAGCCCGGCCCGGACACGGCGGACACCGGCCCGCGGCTCAACGGCAAGAAGGAGTCCCTGGTCTCCCTCGCCCTCCGCTTCGACCTCGTACGGGAGGACGACCTCGTCGTCCTGTCCGCCCCCTCCCCCGGCCGGGTGGCCCCGTGACCGAGCCGTACGCCGTGCCGGTGCCGAAGGGGTACCGGGTGGGCCCGTGGGAGGTACGGGCGCCGATCGCCACGGGGGCGTTCGGGAGCGTGTACGAGGCGAGGCGGGTCGGAGACGACGAGGCCCTCCCGAAGACGGCCGCCCTGAAGTTCCTGCCCACCGGCACCGGAACCCCCCGACAACTGGCCCACCTGCGCGAACTGATCGAGCGTGAGGTCGAGTTGCACCGCAGGCTGAAGCAGCCGCGGCTGATCCGGATGTACGACACCTTCACCGTCGACGACCCGGCCCACCCCGCCCTCGACGGCGCCACGGTCCTCGTACTGGAGAAGGCGGAGGGGTCGCTGTCCGCCCTGCTCACGGCGGAGCCCGGCCCGGCCGCCGGTCCCGTCCTGCTCGCGCAGATCTGCGAGGGCCTGGCGCAGCTGCACCACGCCGGCTGGGTGCACGGAGATCTGAAACCGGCCAACGTCCTGCTGATGCGGGACGGTTCGGCCCGCCTCGCCGACTTCAACATGGCGGCGGAGCTGGAGGGCACGCACGCGTACACGCCAGCCTTCTCGACGCCCGACTACACGCCACCGGAGCTGCTCTGGTCGGAGATCGGCGAACGGGGCCGCCGTATCCGCCCGTCGGCCGACGTCTGGGCCTTCGGTGTCCTCGCACATCTCGTGCTGACCGGCTCCTTCCCTCTGCCCGGCGGCACCCCGACGGCCCGCCGCGACGCGGCCGCCGCCTACGCCCGCGGCACCGACGAGCTGCGTCTGTCGCCCGAACTCCCCGATGTCTGGCGGGAGGTCGTGCGGGACTGTCTGACCCGGACGCACGGCGACCGGATCGGGACGGAGGCGCTGCTGAGGCGGGGGGAGACCGCGGCGGGGGGCGGCCCGCCCCCCCCGCCCCCCCCGGCCCCGGCGCCGCCGCTCCCCCCCCCTCCCCACCCCGCCCCCCCCCCCCGCCCCCCGCCCGCGGG
>NZ_JAFFSX010000041.1 GCF_017948485.1 Streptomyces sp. GESEQ-35
GGGGGGGGGGGGGGGGGGGGCCGGGGGGGGGGGGGGGGGGGGGGGGGGGGGGGGGGGGGGGGGGGGGGGGGGGGGGGGCCGGGGGGGGGGGGGGGGGGGAGGGGGGGGGGGCGGGCCCGGGGGCGCGTCGGCGTGCGCCCCCGGGCCGCCCGGCCGGTCAGTGGTGCTGCGGGGTGTCGCCGCCGAAGGTCAGCAGACCCTTGCGACGCATGTGGAGGACCAGGGCCGAACCCGCGCAGAGCAGCGCGAGGGCGGTCAGGCCGATCGCGCCGACCTGGGCGCCGGTGGAGGCCATGGAGCCGCCGCCGGTACCCGAGCCGCCGGTGTCACCACCGGTGTCACCGCCCGCGGCGCCACCCGTGTCCGTGCCGCCGTCGTCGTTGCCGGCCGAGTCGGTCGCGGAGGGCTCGGGGCTCTCGGTGGGCACGTCACCGGTCGTGAACGCGAAGTCGACGGACTGGCCGTCTTCCTTGTCCTCGGCGAGGGTCAGTACGTGGTCGCCGTCCGCGATCTTCTTCGGGACGGTGAACTTGTACTCCTCGACGGTGCCCTCGGCGTTCGCCTTGGCGCCCTTGAACGTCTCCTCGCTGTCGGCGAGGGTGACCTTGACCGCGGAGTCCTTGGTGTAACCGCGGGCGGTGATGTTCACCTTCTGGCCGGGTTCGAGGTCGGGGTTCTCGTCGAGGGGGTTGCCGTCCTCGTCGGTGACTTCGAGGTCGGCGGGGTCGGTGGGGTCGGGGTCCGCCTCGTCGGTGCTGATGAAGAGGAATTGCGTGTAACGGGTGTTGTTCGTGCCGCTCTCCGCGAAATTCAGGGCCGTGTCACCGCTGATGGACTGGTCCGGGACCGTGTACGCGTAGTCCACGACCTTGCCCTCGGCGTTCACGGTCGCGTCCGGGAGCTGCGTGCTGGTCCCCGGGGACTGAGTCACCTTGGCGGTGGCCCCCGGCGCGAAGCCCTGGATCGTGATCCTCACCGACTGGCCGATGGCGAGGGTGGGCTTGGCCCCGAGGGCCTTTCCATCGGCGTCCTTGGCGGTGACCACGTACTCGATTCTCGGGGACGCACTGCCCTCTGCCGTGCTGTAGGCGTCGGCGTCCGTGGGCGTGAAGACGGCCTGGTACTGGTGAGTTCCGCCGATCGCGGGCGCCTTGACCGTCAGCTCGGCCTTGCCGCCGGTGACGTCGGCCTTGCCGAGCGACGCGCCACCGGTCGTGAACTCGACGGAGCCTGCCGCTCCGGCGGGGTTCACCGTGGCGCTGAGCTTGAGGTCCCCGCCCACGGCGACTCCGGAGGCCGCGGTCACGGAGAGGCTCGTGGCCTGCTGCTGGAGCAGGGTCCAGGTGTCGCCCGTGACACCGACCTTGGCGAGGAACCGGTCAGCGGTCGCACTGGTACCGCAGTTCAGGGTCAGGGTGTATGTGCCGTCGTAGGGGCCGGTGCCGCCGATCGCGGCCTGAAGGCTCGGGTAGGCCGGCTGCGCCTTGAGGTCCACTGTGAACGGAGCCGTACCGACCGGAACCTTTGCCACGGACGTGGCCAGCGCAAGCCCTGCGGGGACGCTCGGCTTGACCAGTCTCAGAACGGCCGTGTGCGGACTGCTCGGGCTAGCCGGGTCCGGGCAACCGGCGCTCGACGTGACCGACGTGGCCATGGGGGAGTCCGAGATCTTTCCCGTGGCCGGTGTGAGCGTGAACTTGCCCAGATCCGTGGCCGCGTTGGCCTTGCCCGAGAAGGCGAGGATCCCGGCCAGGGCGGCGCAGAGCAGTGCACAGCATGTCAACAGCGACACCGGTGATCTGAGTTGTGCCAGACGGTGGTTCATGTGGTGGTCCCCCCGAGGGGTTCGGTTGTGGACGGGTCGTCAGCGTTCGGCCAAGGGAATGCCGGAACATGCCGTGGAGCCGGGCACCCGATGGGTGCCCGGCCGTTGTGCGGTTACCGCGTGGTGATCAGCGCTCGGCCTGGAAGGCCTGGGCGCCGCACTCGGTCTCGAGGCTGCCGAAGCCGTAGGTGGTGATGACGTCCTCCGCCGCGCAGACCTTCGAGCCGGAGCCCACGAAGGTCTGCGAGACCGTGGCGTCGGTCAGCTTGCTGGTCGGGACGACGTTGTAGACGTCACGGGCCAGCGGGAACGAGACGTTCAGCGCGCCGCCCGTGCGCGGGGCGACACCGTTGATGCTGCCGAGGACGGCGTCACCCAGACGGGGCTCGACGACGAGGTTCTCCTGGGCGATGTACTGGGCCACGGAGAAGGGAACGATGTCGCCCGCGCTGTCCAGCACGGTGCCGTCGTTCTCCTGGACACCCTGCTGGACGCAGGAGCCGGGGGTCGTGACGTTGATGGACTGGAGGAAGAACTGCCGGGTGCCGGAGTTGGCCTGCGGCAGGATCGGGGTGAGCGCGACGCCGTCGAGCGACGTCGTGTTGCACTCGTAGATCGACTTGAGCTCAGCCGTGGTGAGGTTGTCGCGCAGGCCGCTGGTGGACGGCTTCCCCCAGGTGACCGCGTCCTTGGCGTACTTGATCCAGGTCAGGTCCGTGGTGGACGTGTCCACCGGGCCGCGCGAGGAGCGGGCGAAATCGAAGCAGCCGGTGGTGTTGTCCACGGCGGCACGCAAGGCGTCGATGCCGGCCGAAGAGCCGTTGGGCCGCGCGATGTTGGTGCAGGCGGCCGTCGACTTGGTCGTGATCGTGGAAGAGCCCGTGGCGTTCCAGGAAGCGACGATCTTGCCGTTGGCGTTCGTGACGACCTCGCCGAGACCGTTCACCACGTCCTGGGTGGTGTCGGAACCGCCACCGGCCAGCTGACGGAGATCGGTGACCGGGGTGGGGTCCGCGTAGGCGGCGGGAGCGGCCAGGGCACCCAGGCCGAGGGCAACAGCACCGATACCGGCACCAATACGCATGCGGGACTTGACGTTCACTTCGGTTCTCCTCCGTGGGAACGGATCGAGGAAAGGACGTACAAGCAAATCCGGATTCTCTTTCGCCACCGACCCGTCGGCCGGTCGCCGAGAACAATTCCCCAGACTCACTCGGGTGGCCACTAATTCCGGCCGCTGATCAGGTTACGAATCCGTTTCCTAAGTGACTCCAAGGGAATTCACGAAACGGTGTGCGGAATCCCCGGAACCATTTATGTCCCGGGGAATCCCGCTGACGCGGATCGGTCAGCCGCCACCGGCCGCCCGGCGGGCGGAGAGCCGCAACATGACCGGACCGGCCAACGCGGCGACCCCGCCCGCGATGAGCACGCCGAGCAGCACCCAGCGGATCAGTCCGAGCACCTCCGAGGGCGTGAGGCCGCCGGACTGGGCCACGTTCTGCTTCGCCGGGTCCGTCTCGGACGCGCCGGGCGGGGAAGTGCCCGCCCCGCCCGCGCCCGCGTCGGTCCCGCCGGCGGCCGCTCCGGCCGAGTCGCCGCCGGTCAGGCCACCGCTGTCGGTACCGCCGTCGAGGCCGCCCGTCGTACCGCCGCCACCGCCGTCCAGGTCGTCGCCCGGTCCCGGCGCGTCGGCGTCCGGGGACTCCGGGGAATTCGGCACGCCCTTCTCCAGCCGGTCGGCGGCCTGCTGTGCCTGCTGACGCATCGCGGTGGGCAGCGGGGCGTACCCGTAAGGGAGTTGGCCCTTGGCCGTGCCCGGTGTCTGGCCCTTGCCGGCCGCGTAGCGGATCACGTCGGCGTAGTCCTGCCGTACGTCCTTGGCCTGGTCGACCGAGGCCGCCGCGTACACCACGGCGGCCAGCGGATAGGCGCCGTCCTTCATCTTGGCGGGGTCGGTCGCCTTGACGCCGGCCACGTCCGAGCCGGGCATCTGGGCGACCGCCTTGAGCAGGGACGCGTCGTTCGGCTTGATGTACTCGCCGTCGGCGTTCGGCAGGGCAGCGGTACCCAGCCGGTAACGCACGGCGGACGCGTTGTCCACGACGCCGAACGCGCGTTGCTCTGTCGAAGCCGGTCGACCGAGGAGCGTCATTTTCGTCACGCGGTTGGTCGTATTGCACTCGACGGCGGCTCCGATGTCACCGCGACGGATCTTCAGAGCCCCTTCGTGGAAATCGGTCGCATAGGGGACCACGTCCTGCCCGGTGCGGTCGAACGTGCCTCCGTCCCCGTTGCACTTCAAAGTCGTGGGCGTGAGGTCTGCCTTGGGGAAGAAATCCAGGGAATCCGAGATCACCCCGTCCTTGTACTCGGGGTTGACCGTCATACCCCAGGGGTCCTTTTTACCTTCAACGAACTCCCGAGCATCACGGTCGGCGAGAATGTATTCCCACATCAAGCGAGCGGAGTCGGAGTTGTCCGAAGGCACGACCAGACCCAACGGCGACAGATTGAGCACCCTCGCAAGGTCTTCCAGGCCGGGGTTGATCCGCTGGAATTCAGGGTCCATTCCGATCGACCACGGATTTCCCGTGAGGTACTCGGGAATACCATCGACCGGCTGGGCCAGGCTGTAGGGGTACGACTGGGTGAGCACCTTGGCGAGCAGCCGTTGATTGAGCTTGACCTCCTTCAGCGGCAGCTTCTGATACGCCCCACCCTCCAGATGGTCGTACATCCAGACAAAGCCGACAGTGAGTCCGCTGACCGCGACAGGTGCCTGCACCACGTTCGCGCCCCCCGCGGCCGCCGGAACGGGATCCACCGTGAGTCCCAGCCCCGTCGTGTCGCTCGGAGCCGTAGCAACCTCCCGGCCGTGCAGCTCACTGGACTGAGTGAACGTGAACCGGTGCGTTCCGGTCCTGCACAGCTCGGACTGCCACGACGTGATCGCGTCGGTGGCCAGCTCGGAGCCTTCGATCCCACGCTCCGGCTTGTCCGGGTCGCAGCTGTCGGTGACCGGCTCGAAGCCGAGGCGGAAGACGATGCGCTGGTTCCAGTTGGTCTGGCTCAGCGCCGAGGTGGTCAACGGGAGGTTGCTGCCCGAGTTGCCATTGGTCTCGTGCTCGCCCCTCGGCACGACGACCAGCCAGCAGGGCCGGATCTCCTTCGCCGACGTGGTGCGCGCCCCACAGCCCAGGTGAGGAGACTCCAGCGAGGACTTCACCTCGAAGACCGCCTCGCCGCCGCCGTTGCCGTCATTGGGCAGCCACGGAAGGGCGTTGGTGTCTCCCGGAGTGAAGTAGGTGAAGTCACGGGACGACGTGGTCTCGGGCCCTTCCACCGGCCGGAACGGCACATACGGGCCGACGCCGGGTACTGTCGCGTGGTCCGTCTCCAGGGGGTCCGTCGTGGGATCGACCGACCGCAGGCCGCCCGGTTGCGCGTTGGCGTCCGCGCCGTACTCGCACTGAGTCCGCGACGGCCCGGCCTGCGCATCGTCACCCCAGCACTGCATAATCTGAAGGAAGTTCTGGGCCTTTTCCGGTGCGGGCTTCCCGCCCGTCCAAGTGACCCGAACACCCTGCCCCCGCAGCCCCTCCGTCTGATGGACGGTGACCTTCAGGCCGGAGAAGTCGTCGTACTTCCCCTTGGCGCCGCTCTTGGTCACCGAGGAGTCGTCGGCCGCGGCGGCCTGCGCCTGGTCCGCCCCCGCCGGCAGCGGCAGCAACGCGATCAGCACGGCGGTGAGCAGACATCCGACGCCCGCGGTCACCCGACCCCGGCGCCCGCGGGGCATCCGTATCGTCAGCCCTCTCATCACAACTCCCCTTTACGGCGCGTACGTGCCGCCAGCACCCGCGCGGTGAGCGGCGGTCCGATGACCACCGCGACGAGCAGTACGGCCGACAGGGCCATCAGGGCGCTGCGCATCCCGAGCGCACTGTCGGAGGCGAGGCTCACGGGATTCGCGGCAACGGACGTGTCGCCCGTGCCCGCCCCGTCGCTGATCAGCTCACCGGTGTCCGGGTCGATGACGCCCCCGGTGGAACCGTCGGTCGCGGCGGCGCTCTCCGTGGAGTCGGGCTTGCCGTCGCCGTCGGTGTCGGTTCCGCCGGTGCCGCCGCCCGTACCGCCGGAGCCCCCGGACCCGCCGGTGCCGCCGGAGCCGGCCCCGCCGGAGCTGGAGCCGCCGTTCGCGCCCGGCTTCACCGTGGTGGGATCCTTGGCGCCGCCCGTGCCGTCGCCGCACTGCGTCGGCCCCTTCTTGTCGCAGTCCTTGGGGAACGGCGCGTTCTTGACGAGCGTGTTGGTGCCGCCCGAGAAGGTGGGGTTGCGGCAGTCGTTGATGTTGATGGAACCCGTGGGTGCGCCCGGCACCTTGCGGATCTGGTCGAAGCCCGCCTGGACGAGGTTCTTCGGCAGCGGCGAGTAGCCCAGCCGGTCCGCCTGCTGCTGGCCGTCGCAGAGGAAGTAACGGGCGAACGTGCCGAGCGAGTTGCCCTTGGCCTTGGTGAAGCCGGACTCCTCCTTCGTCGGCAGGATCATGTAGCTGTAGCTGGACAGCGGGTAGGTGCGGGAGTCGGCATTCCTGTAGACCCCGTCGAGGATCTGCGTCAGGTAGTTGACGGACCGCTTGTTCTGGTTGATCCCGGCCTTGGTGAGGGCCACCGCCACGCTGGCCGCGGTGGGCTCGACGTAGTAGTTGTCCTTGTTGAGCACCTTGGCGACGGGGAAGCCGGTGTTCTTGGCGTAGGAGTACTCGACGTAGGTGATCGCGCCCTCGCCGGAGGGCTGGCGCACATGGCCGGAGACGCCGAGCGAGCCGGACTTGGAGACCATCGCGGAGCCGCTGAGCAGCGGGTAGTTGGAGGTCTGTCCGCAGTTGCCGCTGCCGCGCCCGGTGCGGCCGCAGTAGTCGCTCCAGATGCCGCCCTGCTCCTTGGACATCCAGGTGGTGAACTGGGCGCTGGTGCCGGAGCCGTCGGAGCGGACCACGGGGACGATGGCCCGGGCCGGCATGGTCAGGCCCGGGTTGTCGCCGGCGATCGCGGCGTCGTTCCAGCGGGTAATCTTCCCGGTGAAGATCTTGGCGATGGTGGCACCGGAGAGGCGCAGGTTGGTGACCATCTTGCCGTTGATCTTGAGGTTGTACATGAACGCCGTACCACCGGCCACGATCGGCATGTAGGCGTAGCCGCGCCGCGGCGGCTGGTCCGTGATGCCCTGCTCCTTGAGGCCGTAGGGGATCTCGGAGACCGCGAAGTCGACGGTGTTGTTCTTGAACTGCTCACGGCCCTGCGAGGAGCCGTTGGCCGTGAAGTTGACCGTCATGCCGTAGTTGGCCTTGACGTTACGGACCCACTGTTGGACGGCGTTGGCGCTCCAGGTCGAGCCCGAGCCGGTGATCTTGGCGTAGGAGGCAGCTGCGGCAGGGGGTGTCTGGACGGCCGACAAGGCGCACAGCAATGACAGCACGATGGCCGCCAGACGGAAACGAGTGGCGGGTTTCACTGCGAACTCCCGGGTTGCGTACGGATGGTGGGGTGCGGGGCGGGAAGAGAAGGAGCCGAGCGTTCGGCGAAGCGACGCGCGTCACGCTTCGAGGCGAGCACACGGCGGTGCTCCTGACGGCGCGTCAACTGGCCCGGGCCGCGACCGCCGAGGATGCGGGCGGCGATGAACAGCATCAGCACCAGCGCCATGAGCAGAGCCGCCGTACCGAAGCCGCGGGAGATCATCGTGGGCTCGGGCGACTTGACGAACTCGAAGGTGGCGAGCGGCAGGGAGACCATCGGGCCGTGCAGTGGGTCGAGGTTGAGCTCGTTGGTGAAGCCCGCGGTCAGCAGCACCGGCGAGGTCTCGCCGATACCGCGCGCGGTGCCGAGGATGACGGAGGTGGTGAGGCCGGAGCGGCAGGTCGGCAGGACGACGTGCCAGACCGTGCGCCAGCGGCTCGTCCCCATCGCGTACGCCGCCTCGCGCAGTGTGCCGGGCACCAGCCGGATGACGACGTCGGCGGCCCGGATGATGATCGGCAGCATCATCACCGAGAGGGCGAGGGACGCGGCGAGGCCTGACTGGTCCAGGCCCAGGCCCACGATCGCGGTCGCGTAGATGAACAGGCCCGCGACGATCGACGGCAACGCTGTCATCGCCTCGACGATGGTGCGTACGAACCGGGCGAAGGGACCCGGCACTTCGGTGAGGAACACCGCGCAGATGAGCCCGGCGGGCACGGTGATCACCAACGCGATCACGATCATGATCAGAGTGCCGGCCGCGGCATGCAGCGCTCCGCCCACACTGAGCGGCTCCAGCGGGCCCGCCAGCTCCATGTCCTCGGTGAAGAAGTTGAGGTGGACCAGCGCCTTGCGGCCCTCGACCAGCGCGTAGAACACCACGAACGCGAGGATCACCACGAGCAGCACGCCCATCGACCGCACCACGGCCGCCGCGATGCGGTCGACGATCGCGGGTCCGTCCTCGTCGAAGGAGACCAGCAGGGCGTAGATCAGCAGGAAGATCCCGTACGCCATCACGACGAAGCCGACCGCGCCGTTGAAGGGCAGGAACCAGCCGAACAGCAGCCAGGTCAGCGACAGCGCGGAGGCGGCGGCGCCGAGCATGGCGTACACGTCGGTGCCGCGCAGCTGGACGAGGGCGCGGCGGCGTTCTCCGCCCGGTTCGGTGCCGCGTGGTGTACCCGGCAGCGTGGTGCGCGGACGGCCGGTCGCCTGACGCGCGCCGGGCGCTTCAGGGGCAACGGTCATGGTCGCTCATTCCTGTGTGCGTAAGGGATGCGGGCCGCGTGGGGGTCGGCCGCGAAAGCGGAAGAGAGGGACGGCCGAGGAGGCCGTACGTCACGCGTCGCTCGCCGCACCCGAGCGGGAGCGGGCCACGATGGACGAGGCGGCGAAGTTGACGACCAGCGTCATGAGGAACAGCGCGAAGCCCGCGGCCATCAGCGCGGACATGCCGAACTGGGTGGCCTCGCCGTAGCGCAGGGCGATCAGCGAGGAGACCGAGCTGGTGCCGGACTGGAGGACATGCCACTGGATGTCGAAGGTCAGCGAAATGATCATGAAGATCGCGATGGTCTCGCCGAGCGCACGGCCGAGGCCGAGCATCGTGCCGCCGATCATGCCGCCCTTGCCGAACGGGATGACGACGCTGCGGATCATGCCCCAGCGGGTCGCGCCGAGCGCATAGGCGCCCTCGCGTTCACCGGCGGGGGCCTGGGAGAAGACCTCGCGCATGATCGAGCAGATGATCGGCGCGATCATCATGCCGACGACCAGTCCCGCGATGAACGTCGAGGACGTGTAGATGCTCTCGGGGGCGAGCGGGTCGTTCGGGTCGGCGCCCCGCACGTCGAAGACCGGGATCCAGCCGAAGTAGGCGGAGATCCAGCGGGCGGTGGGCAGCACCTTGTCCTGGAGGAAGAACACCCCCCACAGGCCGTAGACGACGGACGGCACGGCGGCCATCAGGTCGACCACACTGATCAGCGTCTGCCGCAGGCGCGGCGAGGCGTACTCGGAGATGTACAGCGCCGCGCCCGTGGCCAGCGGCACGGCCACGAGGACCGCGATGGCCGCGATCAGAACGGTGCCGACGAGCACGGCCGCGATACCGAACTTCCCGCCGCCCGGCGCCCATTCGGAGGTCGTCAGGAACGACCAGCCGGCGTCCTCCAGCGCCAGCCACGCCCGGTACAGCAGAAAGCCGCCCACCAGCAGCATCACGGCCAGCACAAAGCCGCCGCCGGACCGCAGCACCGTACGGAACACGCGGTCGGGCAGCGCGGGATCGGCGTACAGCCGTCTCGGTACGTCGGTGTCGCCGACGCCCGCCGTCACGGTCACGGGCTGCGGCTGTCTGGTTCTTCTCAGCGAAGGCACGTTTCAGACACTCCGTGCCATCGATTGACATGCCCATCCCGATGGGTGAACGAGAGGTTCCCTGGGGGCAACTTCCGTTACATCCGGCTGCTCACGTCTCGCCCCATAACTCCGGTCCCGCGTGGCCCAGTTCGGGCAGCATCGCGCGAAACCGGTCGTAGGAGGACCGGCAGGTGGCGTGGCGTTCGTAGGTGCGCGCGGAGCCGGCCAGATGTTTGCCGGCCCGGTCCCAGATCACCCACACCCAGCCACCCTCCGTGCTGTGCTGGATTCCACCGCCCGTCTCGGCGTGCCGCGCGCACAGCCGGACGAACGCGTCCCTGCACCGCGCGTGCGAATCATGCGAGGTCAATGACACCGCGACCGAGCGCCCGTTGGGCGCCACAAGCCGCCAGCCGAAACCACCCTCTCCATTGATGTCGATCTGACATCTCATTCCCACGATCGCGACGGCAGGTCTTGCCGCCCCGCCGGACCGATCCATCTCCCCACCCCCACCGCCCGTCGAAAAGTGAAACCTGCGGCGCTCTGTCACGAGACGTGAAAATCCGCAGGTACGGCGCTATGGACGGCAGTAGCAAATCTACTGAGACGGCTGTGAACGCGAACGGACAAAAGCAACTGCCGGTCGCACGCTTCATGTTGAAGTATCCCCTAGGTAACCCCTAGGACAGACACAGAGAAAGCGCTCGCTGAGCGGGCAGGACAACGTTGCCAATACCGGTCGGAACCGCTCCCATAGGGTCACTTGGGGGGCCAAGTGGGCACTCTTCAACGGCCGTTCAGGGCAGCAGCACCAACGCCGCCGCCCACCCCGCGCCCAGCACCGCGGCGAGCGGCCACAGCGGCAGCCCCCGCTGCCGTGCCCCGCTCACGCCGGTCGGCCGCAGCGCGGGGTCCTGCCACATGGCGGTGATCTCGGCGGCCGTCCGTTCGTACGGATGGACCAGCCCGATCCTCCGCTCCAGCCACGGCCAACGGGGCGTGCGCACGGTCCACTGCGGGAAGGCGGTCCGGTAGCTGTCCACGGTCAGCTCGGTGCCCTTGCACCGGACGACCCGGATGTGGTCCCAGCCGATGTGGTGCGTCCTCCTGAGTCCGTTGATCCACAGCCCCTCGGCGTCGGCGGTGATACGCCAGGCGAGCATGGGCGGCAGCAGGAGGGCGCCGATGAGGCCGAGAACGCCGCCGATGACGTACCGGAACGCACCACTCTCACCGTGGATGCCGTAGTAACCCCACATCACGACCATGGAGACGACCAGTACATCGAGGCTGCCCGCGCGCCATCGCCGTACGGCCCCGGTCCCCGTGCCCGCACCGACGGCCGCGGCGGCGGCCCGCCCCCGCTCGGCGTACGCCTCCGTGCGCTTCTCCTTTGCGAGCCGGCGCCGTATCGCACCGTGCGTCACGAGCCGCACGGGCCCGGTGGACCACTCCGTCACGGGCGGCTCACCGGGCTCCTCGGCGGCGCTGACGAGGGCGACTTCGGCGCCGTCGTAGGGCAGGCCGTGGAGGACGGCTTCGCGGAGGGGGCCGGGCTGGTCGCTCCCGAGCCGTTCGAGGATTTCCTCCAGGTCTTCCTCGTCGTCATCGTCATCGTCATCGTCATCGTCATCGTCGGAATCGTCGTCCATTTCCGATACGGCGACGGTGAACAGCGGCCGCAGTGCCATCACGTCGTCGGCCGCGAAGACCTCCGCGTCCACCTCCGCGTTCTCCCGCACCAGCACCCGCAGCACCGGCACCGGCCCTCCGCGCAGACGAGCGGCCCGTCTCCGGCCCAGCACTCCGGAGAGCAGCACGGTGGCGCCGAGCCCGGCCACGTACCAGCCGAGGGCGGGGACGGCCTGCCGGTCGTCGGCCAGGTCGATGAGCCCGCCGAGACCGGCCGGTACGGCACCGAGGACGAGCAGCACGAGCCCGGCCCCGGCGAGGAACCGCCCCCGCTTCAGCCGCCCGCCGGTATCCGGCAGCACTGCCGTGACTCCCCCGGCCGCGGCGCGGGCCGCCTGCCGCTGCCGCGTCCGCCGGGCCATCCGCAGCAGCGCGGCCGGCCAGGTCAGTACGACGGCCAGGACGACCGGCACAGCCACGCCGTACGGCAGTCCCGACTGCGGGACGAGGACGAGCACGATCAGAACGGGCGCGGAGAACCGTACGACCTCGGGCCGCACCAGCACCCAGACGAGATGCAGCGCCACCAGCGCGGCGACCCACGAACGCAGGTCCGCCCACACGGCCGGCGAGCCGGCGACCAGCACACCGGCCACAACCGTCGCCGGAACCGACCGCTCCCCCGGCCGCACGGGAACCCAGCGCGGCGGAAACGCCTGCGTCCAGCGGCGCGCCTGCTCACCGTCCCAGTCGGGACAGCCATCGGGCAGGGCGGCGGCGGGCAGCGGGAGCGGCTGCCCGTGACTCGTCGTGCTCATCGTCTCCCAGACACTCGGATCACCCAGACGCTCGGACCACGTGGACGCAGAGCATGTCGAACAAACCTGTGAACCCGAGGCCGAGAGGTCAGCCCACCGCCAGCAGAATCGCCAGCAGCACGGCCCCGGCCGCCGCGGGACCCACGATCTCGTACGCCCAGCGCACGGCGGCCTCGCCCTGTGCGCTCTCCGCCGTCTCCCGTGCCTCCAGCAGCTCGCGCAGGTCGTCCATGGCCTGGTCGCTCGCCGCACGGGTCGGGCCGTCCGGCGCGGAACCGCTCCGCGCGATGCCTCGGGTGGAGTCCTCGCCGCGTGCCATCGCCCGGGCCTCGTGCCGGGCCGCCCTCTTGCGGGCGCGCAGTGAGACCGGGATGGCCCAGAGCTGGAACTTGGTGCCGGACCGGTCGACGACCTCGTTCGAGTAGCCGGAGCGCAGCGAGGCGATCTGCCCCCAGGGCAGCACGATCACGCGGAAGGGGTTGCGGATGCGCAGCCGGTCCTCGTTCACGTACACGGCGGGGCGCACGGTGAAGGCGACGATCAGCGGCACGACGAGGATCATCGTCGCGAGCGCCAGCCAGGGGGTGCGGCCGTTGCCCTGGACCAGGGCGTCGATGCCGAGCCAGGCGACGAGGGCCAGCAGGAGTACGCCGCCGGCGATGCCGCCGGAGGACCGGAAGACGCGGTCCTTGGAGTCTGCGGCGGTTGGCTGGGGGTCCGGGGTCGTCATACCCCTGATTCTGCCTCAGCGTGGTGCTGGGGGTTCTATGCGCCCAGGCGCCGTGGGAGATCTGTCCGTACGCGGGTGCGGGTTCGTTGTGGCTTGTCGCGCAGTTCCCCGCGCCCCTTAGGTGGGATCACCGCCCGGCGCCATCAAGAACCGTCCACTCGGGCTGTACAGCCGCTACGCGCGTAGATATGCTCGTCTGGTGACCATGCCCACCACTGCACACACCCTCACGGACGTGGCGGCCTCCGAGAGCACGCTGCGCCGGTTCCTCCACGGGCTGCCCGGCGTCGACGCGGTCGGCCTGGAGGCGCGTGCCGCCTCGCTCGGCACCCGTTCCATCAAGACGACCGCGAAGGCGTACGCCATCGACCTCGCCATCTCGATGGTCGACCTGACGACGCTGGAAGGCGCGGACACCCCGGGCAAGGTCCGGGCGCTCGGCGCCAAGGCGGTCCGCCCCGACCCGACCGACCGTACGACCCCCGCCACGGCCGCGGTCTGTGTCTACCCGGACATGGTGGCCACCGCGAAGGAGGCCGTCGCCGGCTCCTCGGTCAAGGTCGCCTCGGTCGCCACCGCCTTCCCGGCCGGCCGTGCGGCGCTGAGCGTCAAGCTGGCCGACGTGCGCGAGGCCGTCGCCGCCGGCGCCGACGAGATCGACATGGTCATCGACCGCGGGGCCTTCCTCGCGGGCAACTACATGAAGGTGTACGAGGAGATCGTCGCTGTGAAGGAGGCCTGCGGGGCGAGCGCCCGACTGAAGGTCATCTTCGAGACCGGCGAGCTGTCGACGTACGACAACATCCGCCGCGCGAGCTGGCTCGGCATGCTTGCCGGCGCCGACTTCATCAAGACCTCGACCGGCAAGGTCGCCGTCAACGCCACTCCCGCGAACACGCTCCTCATGCTGGAGGCCGTGCGCGACTTCCGTGCCCAGACCGGCGTGCAGGTGGGCGTGAAGCCGGCCGGCGGCATCCGGACGTCCAAGGACGCGATCAAGTTCCTCGTTGTGGTCAACGAGACCGCCGGCGAGGACTGGCTGGACAACCACTGGTTCCGCTTCGGCGCGTCCTCGCTCCTGAACGACCTGCTGATGCAGCGTCAGAAGCTGGCCACCGGCCGCTACTCCGGTCCCGACTACGTGACGGTGGACTGATCACCATGGCATCCACATCCGCATCCGCATTTGAATACGCGCCGGCGCCCGAGTCCCGCTCGATCGTCGACATCGCCCCGTCCTACGGCCTGTTCATCGACGGCGAGTTCGTGGAGGCGGCCGACGGCAAGGTCTTCAAGACGGTCTCGCCGTCCACCGAGGAAGTCCTCTCCGAGATCGCCCAGGCCGGTGCCGAGGACGTCGACCGCGCGGTGAAGGCCGCCCGCAAGGCCTTCGAGAAGTGGTCGGCGCTGCCCGGCTCCGAGCGGGCGAAGTATCTCTTCCGCATCGCCCGCATCATCCAGGAGCGCGCCCGCGAGCTCGCCGTCCTCGAAACCCTGGACAACGGCAAGCCCATCAAGGAGACGAGGGACGCCGACCTGCCCCTCGTAGCGGCGCACTTCTTCTACTACGCGGGCTGGGCGGACAAGCTCGGTCACGCCGGCTTCGGCACGGACCCGCGGCCGCTGGGCGTCGCCGGCCAGGTCATCCCCTGGAACTTCCCGCTTCTGATGCTGGCCTGGAAGATCGCCCCGGCGCTCGCGACGGGCAACACGGTGGTGTTGAAGCCCGCCGAGACCACCCCCCTCTCCGCCCTGTTCTTCGCGGACATCTGCCGCCAGGCCGGCCTGCCCAAGGGCGTCGTCAACATCCTTCCGGGGTACGGCGACACGGGCGCGTCCCTGGTGGCCCACCCGGACGTGAACAAGGTGGCGTTCACCGGCTCCACCGCCGTCGGCAAGGAGATCGCCCGCACGGTCGCCGGCTCGACGAAGAAGCTCACCCTCGAACTCGGCGGCAAGGGCGCGAACATCGTCTTCGACGACGCCCCGATCGACCAGGCCGTGGAAGGGATCGTCAACGGGATCTTCTTCAACCAGGGCCAGGTGTGCTGCGCGGGCAGCCGGCTGCTGGTGCAGGAGTCGATCCAGGACGAGCTGCTGGACTCGCTGAAGCGCCGGCTGTCGACGCTGCGTCTCGGCGACCCGCTGGACAAGAACACGGACATCGGCGCCATCAACTCCGCCGAACAGCTCTCGCGCATCACCTCGCTCGTCGAGCAGGGCGAGGCCGAGGGCGCCGAGCGCTGGTCCGCGCCGTGCGACATCCCCTCCTCCGGCTACTGGTTCGCGCCGACGCTCTTCACGAACGTCACCCAGGCCCACACCGTCGCCCGGGACGAGATCTTCGGCCCGGTGCTGTCCGTCCTCACCTTCCGCACCCCGGACGAGGCGGTCGCCAAGGCCAACAACACTCCGTACGGCCTGTCGGCGGGCATCTGGACCGAGAAGGGGTCGCGGATCCTCGCCGTGGCGGGCAAGCTGCGCGCGGGCGTGATCTGGTCCAACACGTTCAACAAGTTCGACCCGACCTCGCCCTTCGGCGGCTACAAGGAGTCGGGCTTCGGCCGCGAGGGCGGTCGCCACGGCCTGGAGGCGTACCTCGATGTCTGACCGACTCAACGTGCTCAAGACCTACAAGCTGTACGTCGGCGGGAAGTTCCCGCGTTCCGAGAGCGGCCGGGTGTACGAGGTGACGGACTCGAAGGGCAAGTGGCTCGCCAACGCACCGCTCTCCTCCCGCAAGGACGCCCGTGACGCGGTGGTCGCGGCCCGCAAGGCGTTCGGCGCCTGGTCCGGCGCCACGGCCTACAACCGCGGCCAGGTCCTCTACCGCATCGCCGAGATGCTGGAGGGCCGCCGCGACCAGTTCACGCGTGAAGTGGCCGACGCCGAGGGCCTGTCGAAGTCCAAGGCGGCCGTGGTCGTCGACGCGACGATCGACCGCTGGGTCTGGTACGCGGGCTGGACCGACAAGATCGCCCAGGTGGTCGGCGGCGGCAACCCGGTCGCGGGCCCCTTCTTCAACCTGTCCTCTCCCGAGCCGACGGGCGTGGTCGCGGTCCTGGCCCCGCAGGATTCCTCCTTCCTTGGCCTGGTCTCGGTGGTCGCCCCGGTGATCGCCACCGGCAACACGGCGGTCGTGGTGGCGAGCGAGAACTCCCCGCTGCCGGCGCTGTCGCTGGGCGAGGTGCTGGCCACCTCGGACCTGCCGGGCGGTGTCGTCAACGTCCTCACCGGCCGTACGGCGGAGATCGCGACGCCCCTGGCCGCGCACCAGGACGTCAACGCGATCGACCTCGCGGGCGCCGACGACATCCTGGCGAAGGAACTGGAGATCGCGGCCGCCGACAACCTCAAGCGCGTCCTGCGTCCACAGCCTGTGGATTACACGGAGACGCCGGGCACGGACCGTCTGACAGCGTTCCTGGAGACGAAGACGGTCTGGCACCCGACGGGGTCGCTGGGGGCGTCCGGCTCGTCGTACTGACGACGGGCCTCCGAAACCGGAGAGCCGCGCTTCCCCTCCGTCCAGGGAGAGCGCGGCTCTCTGCCGTGAGCCCGCGCTCAGCCTCCCAGCGGCCCCGGACGCAGGGAGGACGCAGGCCCGTCGTCTGTTTGTCGCTGGTCGCAGGCTGCGTCGCGGCCTCAGAAGGCGGGTGGTGCCTGCCGGCTCAGCCGTCGGTCGCGGGTCCCTCACTTGGCGCTCGTCTTCCTCCTACGGTGACCTGCTCGGCCAGCAACAGCGCCAGCGGGCCTCCCGGCAGCAGGAAGCGTCCCTCGGTGGCGGCCCGGATCGCGTCAGGCATCGGCCACCACATCAGCTTGAAGTCCGCTTCGCTGGGCGTGAGTTGCTGCGGACCCAAGGTGAGAGCTTCGGCAAGGAAAAGATGGATGCGGGCGGCGGAGTTCAGGGTGATGGCGTACGAGCCGAGGTGGCGCCAGGTCTGGGCGGTGACGCCGGCTTCCTCGCGCAGCTCGCGCCGCGCGCACTCTTCCGGTGTCTCGCCATCCTCCTGGCGCCCCCCGGGCAGGAACACGTACTCGCCGCCGTGCCGGGGGAATTCAGCGGTCAGGACAGCGACCATGCCGTCCGCGTCTCGGGCCACGATGACGGAGGCGTCGCACATCGCCCCCCGCTGGGATGTGTCGGTCATGGCCCGGGAGCGTAGCCGCCTACTCTGACAACGACGCCGCGAACGGCACGTTGAGCACGGTGGGGTGAGCGATGCCACGGCCGTGGTAGCCGTCCTCGCCAAAGGCGTCGCCGTGGTCGGCGCACATGATGATCAGCCATCTCTTCTTGGCGGTGAGCCCGTCGACCAGGCGGCCGAGGTGTTCGTCCGCGTACGCGAGGGCGGCGGCCTGGGATTGCCACGTGTCGTTGCTGTCCCCCACATAGTGGCCGTGGGGGACATGGGTGGCAGAGACATTGACGAACAGGAACAGCGGCCGGTCGGCGTACTGCTCGGCGACGGTCAGGGCATGGTCGGCCTGGTGGCGGGTGGAGTCGGGCTCCGGGGAGCAGAACTCGGGCCGCCAGTGGTCCTCGTAGAACATATCGGGCAGCACCGATCCGAGCTGTGTCTCCCGTGAGAAGTAGGTCACGCCGCCGACGCACGCGGTGCGGTAGCCGTGCTGGGCGAGCCCGGTGAGGAGGTTCGGCGCATCGAAGACGAACGTGCCCGCATCGACGATCTTGAACGCGGGCGGGCGGCACTCCCACCGCCGCGGCGGCTGCACGGGCTGCGGCAACTTGGGCAGGAAGCCGGAGAAGAACGCGATATGCGCGGGGAGGGTGAAGGTGCCGGGAGTGCGGCGTTCCTCCCACACCCCGCTCGGCAGGATCTTCGCCAGGTGCGGGGTCTGACCGGCGTGCAGGGTCGCGCGGGCGACGTCGTAGCGCAGGGAATCCAGGGTGACGAACAGGATGCTGGTACCGCTTCGGATGACCTCGGCCGCGTCGATCACGGCGACTCCACCAGATCGCGGCGCTCGGCGACGTGGCCCTTGGCCTGGTCGTTCACCGGGATGGGAACCCGGTCGGAGGCGATCATCTCCCGCAGCCTGGACAGACCAGTGCCCTCGGTGACCGGCTGGCCGCCGCAGTCGTAAAGGCGGATGGTAACGGTCTGCCGGTAGGCCTCGTCGGTCGTGGTCAGCAGGGCTCCAGGGACGCCCCCAAGGTGCTTCATCGCGTCCAGGAGCTGGGTTTCGTCGGCCGTTCCGAGGCTGGAGACCTGGCAGCCGAAGTGCTCGGCGTTGATGGCCCCGAGGCAGAAGCGCCGGTGGAACTCGGCCGTTGCGGGGTGGCCGTCGTGGGCCACGGCCATCTCCTGGGACCGGCTCACAACGACGAAGCAGGCCGCGACCCACCAGGCCACACCCTCGTGGATCTCGCCGGGGAACGCGCCGGCGACGCGGCCGTCACGGATGACGGTGTCGGTGTCGGTGTCGATCGGGTTGAGCACGCCTGCCCTCCAGGTTCGTGACGATGATGTCGGCCAGGTCGTCCGGGCTGCGGCCGTCGGTGGGGAGCACGACCGCGCTCGGGTCGGTCTCGGCGACGGACAGGAAGTTCTCCCTGAGCCGGTCAAGGCGGCCGGGGACGTCGAACAGGTCGGTGTCGTCCTGCTTCACGTCCGTCTTGATGCCCATCCGCTCCTTCAACGAGTTGTCGGAGCTGACGAGATAGAAGGTGGCGTCCGGCGCCACAAGGTAGGGCCGGAACGGGGCGATCAACTCGCGGACCTGGTCCAATGCGATGCGTTTGACGGCAGCGTGGCAGGCCATCACCGAGGAGGCGTACCGGTCCGCGACCACCGACCCCGTACCGAGGTGCTGCCGTACGGCGTCGGAGGCGTGCAAGAGGCCGGAGAGGTAGAACGCGAACTGCGGAATTCGCCAGCAGGCAGGCTAGCGTCGACTTCCCGACCCCTGAGACACCCTCCAGGACCACGAGCGGCCCCTGGCGGTCGTCTGTCCCGGGCTTGTAAGCGGCGCGCAAGGGGCTCACAGAGCGCCCTCGGTGAAGGCGGAGATGTGCCGGGCGACGGCCGCGGGGATCGCGTCCGGACCAGCCAGCATGGGCCGGATGTCCATGCGGAGGTCGTCCCGCAGAAGGCACGGCTGGACTCCGCCGGCGCCCGCTGTGGCGGCGTTCCCGGAAGACGGCTCCGCCGAGTGGCACGCGCAGCACTCACGGCGAGCGGGCCCGGCCGAGCGGCTGCATACGGGGGCGCTGGACAACCGGACGGAGGCCCTGGGCGTACTCCTGGTCGACCCCGACCACCCCAACGTGGCGCGGAGCAACTACATCGGCGCAAAGGGTGGTCGAAGTGTGACGCACACTGCAAAGCCGGTCCGCGGGGTCGATGAACACCAGGTGAATGCCGCACACTGGTCTCCCGTGAGCTCCCACCCACCCATACCGACGCGAGTCGTGCTGCTCTGCGGCCCCTCCGGCTCCGGCAAGTCCCTCCTCGCCGCCCGCTCCGGTCTTCCGGTGCTGCGGCTCGACGACTTCTACAAGGAGGGCGACGACCCGACGCTGCCGCAGGTTCTCGGGAGCTCCGACATCGACTGGGACCATCCCGACTCGTGGGACGCGGACTCGGCCGTTGCCGCCATCGTGGAGCTGTGCCGCACGGGCCGTACGAACGTCCCGCTGTACGACATCTCCCTCAGCGCCCGCGCCGGCGAGGAGAGCGTCGACATCGGGCGCACGCCGCTGTTCATCGCGGAGGGCATCTTCGCCGCCGAGATCGTCACGCGCTGCCGTGAGCTGGGCGTCCTGGCCGACGCGCTGTGTCTGAGCCGCGGACCGGTGAGGACCTTCCGCCGCCGTTTCCTTCGGGACCTGAAGGAGGGGCGCAAGTCCGTGCCGTTCCTGCTGCGGCGCGGCTGGCGGCTGATGCGCGCCGAGCGGTCCATCGTGGCCCGGCAGACCGCGCTGGGCGCCTATGCCTGTGATCGTGACGAGGCGATGGGGCGACTGGCCGCAGCGGCGGCCGGGCGATGCGCCGGGGCGCGTACGGCGGCCTAGGCGTCGTACACACACAAGAACGGGACTGGACGGACCCCCCGGCCCTCCAGTCCCGCTCCCTTTGTGCTTCCCCCGTGGTACAACCCCCGTTGTCCCCCGTGACCCCGTTGGTCCCCCCGGTGCAGCTCCCCCCGAACTGCTCCCCCGTACTTCCCCCCGTGCGTCCCCCCAGACCTTCAGGCGACAAGCTCCCCGAAGGACTCCTCCTCGTCACGGCCGAAGCTGAGGACGTCGTCCTCGCGCAGCCGGCGGAGTGACCGCCAGATGCTGGACTTCACCGTGCCGACACTGATGTCGAGGATCTCCGCGATCTCCGGGTCGGTGCGGCCCTCGTAGTAACGGAGGACCAGCATCGTCCGCTGGAGTTCGGGCAGCCGGGCCAGCGCCTGCCACAGGACCGCGCGCAGTTCGGTGCCGCGCATCGCGTCCGTGTCGCTGGGCGTCTCCGGCAGCTCCTCGGTCGGGTACTCGTTCAGCTTGCGGCGCCGCCAGGCGCTGATGTGCAGGTTGGTCATGGTGCGGCGGAGGTATCCGCCGACCGCCGCCTTGTCACTGATCCGGTCCCATGCCTTGTACGTCGAGAACAGCGCGCTCTGGAGCAGGTCCTCGGCCTCGAAGCGGTCGCCGGTGAGGTGGTAGGCGGTTGCGTACAGGGAGGCGCGGCGCTCCTGGACGTAGGCGGTGAACTCCACCTCCGACAGCGAGCGACGCTCCCCCGTGTCCTCCCTGTACGCGGTTCCCCCGTGCGGTTCCCCCGTGAAACCGTCAACCACCGTCATATAGCCGGTGTGCTGACGCCCGGTGCCGCGAACGCACCCCCGCCCGTTCACGGCACCGGACTTCTCGGAACCCCGGGTGACGTCGTGCAGACGCGTGACAACTGCGCTTGCGCTCGTGCTGTGCAGCGTGTTCATCTCGCGCCCCCCGTCGTGGACTTCCCGGTGTTCGGTCTCGCTCGGCCTGGTTCGGCCTCGCTTCCTTGCCTGTGCCCAAAAGCTTGCCGAGCCGACTTCATGGCCGTGTCCGTCGACTGTCACAGACCTGTCACAGGGGTCCCCCTCAGTCACCTCACAGTCCGATCACGGAAAACAGCGCTACGTGCACGGAGCCGTACAAGTGTCGAAACCCCGCCCCGGCATGGGCCAGAATGAGCCCGTGCCTTCCCTGTTGCTGATCGAGGACGACGACGCCATCCGTACGGCCCTGGAGCTGTCACTGACGCGCCAGGGACATCGGGTTGCCACCGCTGCCACCGGTGAGGACGGTCTGAAGCTCTTGCGCGAGCAACGGCCGGACCTGATCGTGCTGGACGTGATGCTGCCCGGCATCGACGGGTTCGAGGTGTGCCGGCGCATCCGGCGCACGGACCAGCTGCCGATCATTCTGCTGACCGCGCGCAGCGACGACATCGATGTGGTGGTCGGTCTCGAGTCCGGTGCGGATGACTATGTCGTCAAGCCCGTGCAGGGTCGGGTGCTCGACGCCCGGATCCGGGCCGTGCTGCGGCGCGGGGAACGGGAGGCGAACGACGCGGCGACGTTCGGCAGCCTCGTCATCGACCGCGCGGCGATGACCGTGACGAAGAACGGCGAGGATCTCCAGCTCACCCCGACCGAGCTGCGGCTGCTGCTGGAGCTGAGCCGACGGCCCGGCCAGGCACTGTCGCGGCAGCAGCTGCTGCGGCTGGTGTGGGAGCACGACTACCTCGGCGACTCGCGGCTGGTGGACGCCTGTGTGCAGCGGCTGCGCGCCAAGGTCGAGGACGTGCCGTCGTCCCCGACGCTGATCCGGACGGTGCGCGGGGTCGGATACCGGCTGGACTCTCCTCAGTGACACCAGCGCAAGGTGGCTTCCGCGGCTGGGCCGCGGCTCGGGTGGGACAGATGGCGCGGCTGCGCTTCACCAGTCTGCGGCTGCGGCTGGTCGTCGTCTTCGGTCTGGTCGCGCTCACCGCTGCCGTGTCCGCTTCCGCGATCGCGTACTGGCTCAACCGCGAGGCCGTGCTCACCCGCACACAGGACGCCGTGCTGGCCGACTTCCAGCAGGAGATGCAGAACCGCGCCGGCGCCCTGCCCGAGCACCCCTCCCAGGACGAACTCCAGCACATCGCGGGCCAGATGGCGGGCAGCAGCCAGCGCTTCAGCGTGCTGCTCGTCGCCCAGGACGACAGCGGCCGGACGGTGTACGGCAACTCCGGCGCGCTGGACGGCTTCGCGCTTCAGGACGTACCGAAGTCGCTCCGTACGGCGGTGAACAAGGAGCAGGAGGTCAACGCGAACAACCAGTACGCGTACCACCTGTACTGGCAACGCATAGTCGACCACGACACCCCGTATCTGGTGGCCGGCACGAAGGTGATCGGCGGCGGGCCGACCGGCTACATGCTCAAGTCGCTGGAGCCGGAGGCGAAGGACCTCAACTCCCTTGCCTGGTCGCTGGGGATCGCCACCGGGCTGGCGCTGATCGGCTCCGCGCTGCTCGCGCAGGCCGCCGCCACGACCGTACTCAAGCCCGTGCACCGGCTCGGTGTCGCCGCCCGGCGGCTCGGCGAGGGCAAGCTGGACACCCGGCTCAGGGTGTCCGGGACCGATGAACTGGCGGATCTGTCGAGGACGTTCAACGACGCGGCCGCGGCGCTGGAGAAGCGGGTCGACGACATGGCCGCGCGGGAGGACTCGTCCCGGCGGTTCGTCGCGGACATGAGCCATGAACTCCGTACGCCACTGACCGCGATCACCGCCGTGACGGAGATCCTGGAGGAGGAGCTGGAGGCGGAGACCGGGTCCATGGACCCGATGATCGAGCCCGCCGTACGGCTCGTCGTCAGCGAGACCCGGCGGCTGAACGACCTGGTCGAGAATCTGATGGAGGTCACCCGCTTCGACGCGGGCACCGCGCGGCTGGTCCTGGACGACGTCGACCTCGCGGACCAGATCACCGCCTGCGTCGACGCGCGGGCCTGGCTGGACGCGGTGGAGCTGAACGCCGAGCGCGGCATCCACGCCCGGATCGACCCGCGCCGCCTGGACGTCATCCTGGCGAATCTCATCGGCAACGCGCTCAAGCACGGCGGGTCGCCGGTGCGGGTGTCGGTGCGCGAGGCGGTCGAGGACATCGTCATCGAGGTGCACGACCACGGGCCCGGCATCCCCGAGGACGTCCTGCCGCACGTCTTCGACCGCTTCTACAAGGCGAGCGCGTCCCGGCCGCGCTCCGAGGGCAGCGGGCTCGGCCTGTCCATCGCCCTGGAGAACGCGCACATCCACGGCGGCGAGATCACCGCCGCCAACTCCCCCAAGGGCGGCGCGGTGTTCACGCTGTCGCTGCCGCGGGACGGGTCGGAGCTGACGGCGCCGGAGAGCGACGAGAAGAGCAGCAAGCGTGCTGAGGGGGACGCCTGATGACCGTACGCCGATGGGCGGCCGTTCCCGTGCTCGCCGTGCTGCTGGCCGGGTGCGGGATCCGGGCCACCGAGGTGCCGACCGACTTCGGGCCCGCGCCCTCGCGTGTGCAGTGTTCGCTGGCCGAGCCGGACGTCTCGAAGCAGGCCGCGCGCGGGCTGCCGGTGCAGGTCTTCCTGCTGTGCCGGTCGTCGCTGGTGACGGTCGACCGGGAGGTGCCCGTGCCGGACGGCGCGGCGGGCTCCGAGCGGCGGGTGCTGGTGGCGCAGGGACTCCTGGACGAGCTGGCGGCGACGCCGTCGGCCGCCGAGAAGGAGGCCGGGTACACCACGGACGTACGCGGCGGCATGACCGTCGACGCCCCGCGCTCCGGCGACCCCGACGACGCACTGCGCCTGAGCACCCGTCCCGAGGACCTCACCTCCTACGCCCTCGCCCAGATCGTCTGCACGTTCTCCGACTCGGCCGCGGCCGAGGGCGACGGCTCGGTGATCCTCGGCGGCCCGGACGCCGAGTCCCCGCAGCGCTACGAATGCACGGACGAGGTCCGCTCCAGGCCGGGCACGGAGGCACCGCCGTCGGCGGGGGTCACGGACGGCTGAGGCCGGTCGGAGCACTGTGGCGTATGCCTCACCCCCCTGTGTTTCGACATTCCGGAACCGATCGTGCCGAGGGCCGCGTCTAGGGGGGCGTGCAGCGTGAAGGCTCCATCGGCGGCGGCGCCGCGATTCGCATCCGTGTGGCAGGAGGTGTCCTCCTTGTCGCACATCTCGCGTTCGTCGCCTGGCTCACGTTGCGTCCCCTGGACGTGCCCTGGGTGATGCCCGCCAACCTGCGTCCGTTCGCCGGTATCAGGGCCGACCTGGCGCTCGGCTGGCCGGAGGCGGCCCGGCGCATCGGCGAGGGGCTGGGGCTGCTCGCTCCGCTGGGCGTACTGCTGCCGCTGGCCCATGGCAGGATCCTCGCCTCCCCGCTCGGCTCCCTGGTCCGTACGGTCGCCGCGGGCGCCCTGATCTCGCTCGGCATCGAGCTGTTGCAGACGGGTGTGCCGGGTCAGGTCGTGGACATCGACTCGCTGCTGCTGAACACGGTGGGCGTGGCCCTCGCGCATCTGGCGCTGGTCCCCGCCGGCCGCTACGCGCTCCGCCGCAGGACCGAGCGCAAGTGGCGTACGACCGTCCGCCAGGAGGAGTCGGCTCAGGGTCGGACCCCGACGATTCCCAGGGTCGGGATCGCACCGTAGAGCGACGCTTTGCCCTCTTCGTCTCCGTAGCGTTGACGTCAGATGAGGCCGCCGGAGACCGGGGCCTCGCACCGACGCTCACGAAGGAGCCGTAATGACCGCCCTTGCCCGCCCCACCAACGGCCGCATGATCGGCGGAGTGTGTGCCGCGCTGGCACGGCGCTTCGGCACCTCCGCGACCACGATGCGTGTGATCTTCCTGCTCTCCTGCCTGCTGCCGGGCCCGCAGTTCCTGCTCTACATAGGCCTGTGGATCTTCCTGCCCTCGGAGGACAAGGCGCGCACGTCCTGGTAAGTCCCGTGCGCGACAACGCCGATGGGGCACACCCCGAAACAAGGGGTGCGCCCCATCGGCGCGCTGCGAGGGCGTCGTTCAGCCGACCGGCACGGCCATGACGGGCACGGCCTGGACCGGCAGCCCGCCGAGCAGCCCGGTGACGGGGGCAGTGAGGCCGGTGGCCACGGCCCACCCGGCGAAGGCGGGAGAGGGGACGGGCATGAGCATGGCCGTCTCGTTCGCGGGCTTCTCCTTCTCGCCGGCCGGCAGCGCCTGGGTGACCTGCTCCGCCGGGAGCGCCGTGCCGGCCATGCGGGCGGTCTCCAGCACCGAGCCGGCGTCCGGGACGACGGCCGGGGCGGCGTTCGCGGAGCCGGCACCGGCCGCGGCGAAGGCGGCACCGAGGGCGGCGACACCGAGGGTCTTGGCAGCAGACTGCTTCATCGTGAATGCGTCCTTGAATGGGTCGACGGGGATATGTTCACGACCGTAAACATTCCATGCCGCCAACTGCAAATACCGAAATGCGGACAGGTTGTGAATGCCGTCCGAATTTCGCGTGCCCCGATGGAGCCGATCAGTCCTCGGATGCCGTGGAACCGCTGGTGGAAGCGGTCTGCCGAAACAGCCATTCGGACTTCAGCTCGGCATATCCGGGTTTCACGACGTCATTGATCATCGCCAGTCGTTCATCGAAAGGAATGAATGCTGACTTCATAGCATTGACCGAGAACCACTGCATGTCGTCGAGCGTGTAACCGAACGCCTCGACAAGGTGCTCGAATTCCCGGCTCATACTGGTGTGGGACATCAACCGATTGTCGGTATTCACGGTGGCCCGGAAGTGCAGGCGCCGAAGCAGCCCGATCGGGTGCTCGGCGTACGAGGCGGCCGCGCCCGTCTGGAGGTTGGAGCTGGGGCACAGCTCGAGCGGGATGCGCTTGTCGCGTACGTACGAGGCGAGCCGCCCGAGTTTCACCGAGCCGTCGGCCTGCACCTGGATGTCGTCGATGATGCGCACCCCGTGCCCGAGCCGGTCGGCGCCGCACCACTGGAGCGCCTGCCAGATGGACGGCAGTCCGAAGGCCTCGCCGGCATGGATGGTGAAGTGGTTGTTCTCGCGCTTGAGGTACTCGAAGGCGTCGAGGTGCCGGGTGGGCGGGAAGCCGGCCTCGGCGCCCGCGATGTCAAAGCCGACGACGCCCAAGTCCCGGTACCGGTTGGCGAGTTCGGCGATCTCCAGGGCACGGGCGGCGTGCCGCATGGCGGTGAGCAGGGCACCCACACGGATGCGCTGCCCGTTCGCACGGGCGATCCGCTCACCTTCCCGGAAGCCCTCGTTGACGGCCTCGACGACCTCTTCGAGGGTGAGCCCGCCTTCGAGGTGCTGCTCGGGCGCGTACCGCACCTCCGCGTAGACGACGCCGTCCTCGGCCAAGTCCTCCGCGCACTCGGCGGCGACCCGGACGAGCGCCTCGCGGGTCTGCATGACGCCGACGGTGTGGGAGAAGGTCTCCAAGTACCGCTCCAGCGACCCGGAGTCGGCCGCCTCCCGGAACCAGTCGCCGAGCTTGCCGGGGTCGGTCTCGGGGAGCTGGGAATAGCCCGACTCACGGGCGAGGTCGACGATCGTGCCGGGGCGCAGCCCGCCGTCGAGGTGGTCGTGCAGCAGAACCTTGGGTGCCCGGCGGATCTGGTCCGAGCTCGGAGTGTTTCCCATCGGGGCAGTCTCGCTCGTCATTTACGCACTCTAACTCCTACGCGCGTAGAGCGCCTGTTGTAGGAATCCGTCGATACGCAACGGTGACCGTGCCGAAGGGTGGCGTACACCGGTACTTCTGACACTGTTCTGTCATGGCACAGCAAGCGACGCCGGTTCGCACGGCCCGGCTGGGGAGGGCGCTCGGCCCGGAGCAGACGGCGGTCAGCGGAGCGGTGCTGCTGCTCCCCGGCGGCGACGAGATCTCCGGCCGCAGGCCGTCCCCGATGCTGGCGGCCGCGTCCGTACGGGCGTTGGGCCGCCGTCTGACCCGCGCGGGCCGCGTCCAGGGGCTGGTGACACACGTCGTGCACTACCGCTACCGCGGCTGGAACGGCAGCGAGGCCCATCTCGCCCGTGACGCGTCCTGGGCGGCCAGTGAGGTCGTACGACGCTACGGAGACGTCCCCGTCTGCCTCGCCGGCGTCGACATGGGCGGCCGGGCGGCGCTGCGCGCGGGCGGGCACGACGCCGTCAACTCCGTGCTGGCGCTGGGCCCGTGGCTGCCCGAGGAGGACGTGGCCGCGCCACCCGAACCCGTGAAGCAGCTCACCGGGCGCCGGGTGATGATCGTGCACGGCACGAACGACGAGCGCACCGACCCCGAGCTGTCCTTCCGGCTCGCGTCGCGCGCGAAGAAGTCCAACCGGAACGTCTGCCGCTTCGAAGTCCACTCCGACCGCCACGGGTTGCAGCAGCACCGCGACGAAGTCCTCTCCCTCGCGGAGGACTTCGTCATGGGGGCGCTGTTCGGGCATGCGTTTTCCCGGCCGGTGGAGGACGCGTTTGCTGCTCCGCCGCCGCTGGGGTTGCGTATGCCGCTTGCCTCCGGCTTTGGGCGGTCTTTGCGGCGGTAGCGCCGCGGGGGTGCGTGTTGTCTTCGGACTGCGGGCCGTGGGTGGCTTGTCGCGCAGTTCCCCGCGCCCCTAGGTGGGAATCCCTAGGTTGGGAGTAGGTTGCCCCGCTTTGAGAGTAGGAACTTCTTGAAGGCGGCCACCGGGGGAGTGTCGGGGTGGCCGTCGAGCCATGCGACGCCGATCTCGCGTACCGCGCGCGGGGCGGTGACCGTCAGTTCGACGACGCCCGGCCGGGCCACGCCAGGCGGTGGAAGGAGTGCCACTCCCAGCCCGGCCGCGACCAGACCCCGCAGGGTCTCCGCCTCCTCCCCCTCGAAGGCGATGCGCGGCTTGAACCCGGCCTCCTTGCACACGTCGTCGGTGATACGGCGGAGCCCGTAGCCGGGTTCGAGGGTCACGAAGACCTCGTCGGCGGCCTCGGCGAGGCGGATGCGCTTGCGGGCGGCGAGGCGGTGGTCGGCCGGGACGACGAGGCGCAGCCTCTGCTCGTCGAGGCGGCGGGCGACGAGGTCGGGCGCGTCCGGGACGGGCGAGGTCAGACAGAGGTCCAACTCCCCCGCCCGCAGCCGCTCGATCATCGCCTCGCCGTAGTTCTGGACGAGGCTGAAGCGGACCCGCGGATGATCGGCGCGGAAGGCGCTGATGAGGCCGGGAACCGTCTCCCACCCCATGGTGTGCAGAAACCCGAAGGCGACCTTGCCCGCTGCCGGATCGGCGTCGGCGCGCACCTCGTCGGCGGCGCGCTCGATCTCGGCGAGGGCACGCTCGACGGAGGTGAGGAAGGTGCGCCCGGCGGGAGTCAGCGACACCGTCCGGCCGCGGCGGGCGAACAGATCGACGCCCAGATCCTGTTCGAGCCGGACCATGGCACGGGAGAGGGTGGACTGCGGGACGTTCATCTCCTGTGCGGCCCGTGTCACATGCTCGGTCCGCGCGACGCCGGCGAAATAGGCGAGGCGGGGGGCGAGTGACATCACCATGCCTGTCATGTCTTCTGTGTCACTGGACGGTGACAGGCGAGCCTGCGACCTCTGCTGATGCACCATGGGAACGATTATGCCGATTCCATGCATTGGACGGATGAAGGCAGGCTCTTTACCTTCGAAGCATGCCTGCCAGTACCGAGGCGTCCACCACCGTGGGCGCCGACTCCGCCGTTCCCTTCCTCACCGATTCCCGTATGGCCCCGGGCGGTCCCGGCTACCGCCGGATGAGCTTCGCCCTGTTCCTCGCAGGCGTGGCGACCTTCGCCCTCCTCTACTCCACCCAGGCGCTCCTCCCCCTGATCTCCGGCGAGTTCGGCGTGAGCGCGAGCGACGCGAGCTGGACGGTGGCGGCGGCGACGGGTGGCCTGGCGCTGTTCGTCCTTCCGATGAGCGCGCTGTCCGAGCGTTACGGCCGTCGTACGGTGATGACGGCGTCGCTGGCGGTGGCGGTGACCGTCGGGATGCTGGTCCCGTTCGCCCCGTCGCTGCCCGCGCTGGTCGCGCTGCGGGCGTTGCAGGGCGCGGCCTTGGCAGGGCTTCCGGCCTCCGCGACGGCGTACCTGGCGGAGGAGGTCCGCCCCAAGGCGCTGGTGACCGCCATCGGCCTGTTCGTCGCGGGCAACAGCGTCGGCGGGATGAGCGGCCGGGTCATCACCGGCTGGGTCGCGCAGGAGTGGGGCTGGCGGGTCGCGGTGGGGGTCATCGGCATGATCGCGGTGACCTGTGCGGTGGCGTTCCGTCTGCTGCTTCCGTCCCCGACCCACTTCAGGCCGGGCTCGCTGCGCCCCGGCGTCCTGGTCCGCACGGTCCGCGACCACCTCTCCAACCCGCTGCTGCGCCGCCTGTACGCGATCGGCGCCCTGTTCATGACCATCTTCGGCGGCGTGTACACGGTGATCGGCTACCGCCTGACGGAGGAGCCGTTCAGCCTGCCCCAGGGCATCATCGGCTCGATCTTCCTGGTCTACCTGGTCGGCACGGTGTCGGCGTCCACGGCGGGCCGGCTGGTCGGCCGCCTGGGCCGCAGGGGCGCGCTGTACCTGGCCGGCGGCACGACGGCAACGGGCCTGCTCCTGTCCATCGCCGACTCACTCCCCCTGGTCCTCCTCGGCCTGGTCCTCATCACGGCCGGCTTCTTCGCGGGCCACGCGGTCGCGTCGTCGGCGGTCAGCAAGACGGCGACGACGGGGCGGGCGCAGGCCTCGGCCCTGTACCAGTCGGCCTACTACGTCGGCTCCAGCGCGGGCAGCACCGCCGGCGCGGTCGCCTTCCACACGGGCGGCTGGGCCGGGACGGTGGGCGTCGGGCTCCTGGCGGTGCTGGGCGTCGTGACGATCACGGTGTTCGGGTCGAGGGCGGCGCGGGTCGCTGCGCGGCGGGGGCCGGTGGCGGTGCACTGAGGCGCGGGTGCGGCGAGGGGTTTCCGTCCCGTCCCTGGGGGCTGCGCCCCCAGACCCCGCTTCGGCCTGAACGGCCTCGTCCTCAAACGCCGGACGGGCTGAGTAAGTCAGCCCCTCCGGCGTTTGAGGAGCGGGGGTCCAGGGGGCGGAGCCCCCTGAGGACGGGACGGGTAGGGGCGGCGGGGGCGAGGAAACCCCTGACCTGCACGTTCCCCCACTCCGCACGCCATTGTCAGTGGGCTGCGGTAGCTTCCAAGTGCTGGACGCAATGAGGCGTACGACACAGGGAACGGCCACAGGGGTGGGTGGACGATCGATGACCGACAGCACGGCAACGACAACAGACCTCGACGACAAGCTCGAAGCACACCGAGTCGAACTGACCGGGTACTGCTACCGCATGCTCGGCTCCAGCTTCGAGGCGGAGGACGCGGTCCAGGACACCCTCGTCCGAGCCTGGCGCAGCTACGAAAAGTTCGAAGGCCGATCCAGCCTCCGCTCCTGGCTCTACCGGATCGCGACGAACGTCTGCCTGGACATGCTCACGGCAGGCAACAAACGCGCCAGGCCGATGGACCTCACCGACTCCACCCCCCTCGCCCAGGCCGCCCTCTCCCCCCGCCCGGACAACACCTGGCTGGAGCCGATGCCGGACGCCCGCGTGCTCCCCACCACCGCCGACCCGGCAGAGGCTGCGGTCGCCAAGGAATCCGTACGGCTCGCCTTCATGGCCGCCCTCCAACAGCTCCCGCCCAAGCAGCGCGCGGTGCTGATCCTGCGCGAGGTCCTGGCCTGGAAGGCGAGCGAGACCGCCGAACTGCTCGGCACCACGGTCGCGTCGGTGAACAGCGCCCTCCAGCGCGCCCGCGCCACCCTCGCCGAGCAGGACCACAGCAAGGCCACCGAGGCAGTGGTGTCCGACCCGCTGGACGAGGAGCAGCAGAAGCTCCTGGAGCGCTATGTCGCGGCGTTCGAGGGCTATGACATGACGGCCCTGACGGCGTTGCTGCACGAGGACGCGATCATGACGATGCCGCCGTTCGACCTGTGGCTGACCGGGCACGAGGACATCACCGGCTTCATGACGACGCTCGGCGCGCCCTGCGCCGGCTCGCACCTGGTGCCGGTCCAGGTCAACGGCCTGCCGGGCTTCGCCCAGTACAAGCCGGACCCGGAGGCGGGCGGCTTCACTCCCTGGGCGGTGCAGGTCCTGGAGATCTCAGACGGCCGGATCACCGGGTTCCACTGCTTCCTGGACACCGAGCGCTGGTTCCCGCTGTTCGGGCTGCCCCTCCATCTCGAAGCGGAGACCGACCAGGTCGAGGAGGGCGTGTAGCGCGGGGTCGGGATCGCGGAGCCGGATCCGGCCCCCGGCCCGCCGGGCGGCAAGCTCGAGCCGTGCGAGCAGGTCGATGGCGCCGAGCCCCGGCGGCCCGAGCCCCCCGACATCGCAGACCACGACTCCCGCCCCCGTGGTCTGGAGCAGCGCCCGCACGTCGTCGCCCAGCCCTGTCACCTCATCCCGGGTGACGGGGCCGGCCAGCACGAGTACAGCGGGTGTCATGGCGTCCACGAGCGGTAGACCGGACGGGCGGGCAGAACTCATCGCGGCGGAGTCCCGGCCGGAGTCCACCGACCGGGATCACATTGACCTGCGGCCCTTCTGCCCAGGAGGGTTTGCTGTATGCCCCACGCATCAGCACCGCCCTGGATACGGCACGTCCTTCTCACCTTTGAGGAGGACCCGTGCAGGGAGTACTGACCGGCTTCGCGGTCATCGCGGCGGTCATCGGCGTGGGGTACGTCATCGGCCTGCGCGGATACCTGGGCGACCAGGGCCGCGAGGTCCTGACCAAGCTCGCGTTCCATGTGGCGTCCCCGGCCCTGCTGTTCACCACCCTCGCGCAGGCCGACCTGTCGGTGATCTTCTCCAGCCGCCTGCTGGTGACCGCGCTGAGCACGGCAGCGGCAGCGGGCGTCTTCATCGTGGTGGGCGCCGTACGTGGCTGGGATCTGGGCCGTACGACGATCGGCGCCCTGTGCTCCAGCTACGTCAACTCGGGCAACCTCGGCATTCCGATCGCGGTGTACGTCCTGGGCGACGCCTCGCTGGTGGCGCCGGTGCTGCTGTTCCAGCTCCTGCTGCTGACGCCGGTCGCGCTGACGGTCCTGGACCTCTCGGCCCGGGAAGGCAAGGATCCCCTGTGGATGAGGCTCCTGACACCGCTGCGCAACCCGATCGCCCTGGGCTCACTGGCCGGTGTCGCGGTCTCGGCGACGGGCCTCCATGTCCCGGCACCCGTCATGGATCCGGTGACTCTGATCGGCAACATGTCGGTCCCCGCCGTCCTGCTCGCCTTCGGCATCTCCCTGTGCGGCAGCACGATGCCCGGCCGGGGCCCGGACCGGCAGTTGGTCCTGCTGTCGGTGGCGTTGAAGTCGGTGGGCCAGCCCGCAGCGGCCTGGGCCCTGGCGGCCGGTGTCTTCGGCCTCCAGGGCGCCCAACTCCTCGACGTGGTGGTGACGTCGGCGCTCCCGGCCGCGCAGAACCTCTTCACCTACGCGTCGAGATACCGGGTGGGCGAGCGGCTGGCACGCGACTCGATCCTGGTGTCGACGGTGCTCTCGGTGCCGGTGCTGGTGGTGATCGCGGCCCTGCTCGGCTAAGCCCTCTGGTATGCGAGAAGGGGCCGGAGCGCGAGGGCCCGGCCCCTTTCGGGCACGTCAGACGCGTCAGGCAATACGTTCCAGCACCACCGGCGACGCCTTGAAGTCCGTCCCCGCCGCCCCGATGTCGTACGCCCCCTCGACCGCCTCCAGCGCATACGCGAACCGCTCCGGCGTGTCCGTGTGCAGGGTCAGCAGCGGCTGGCCCGCGGTCACCGTGTCCCCCGGCTTCGCGTGCATCTCCACGCCCGCGCCCGCCTGCACCGGGTCCTCCTTGCGGGCACGCCCGGCGCCCAGGCGCCAGGCGGCGACGCCGATGTCGTAGGCGTCGAGGCGGGTGAGGACGCCCGCCGACGGGGCCTTGATCACATGCTGTTCCTTCGAGGTGGGCAGCTCCGCGTCCGGGTCGCCGCCCTGGGCCGCGATCATGCGGCGCCAGACGTCCATCGCGGAACCGTCGGCCAGGGCCTTGGCCGGGTCGGCGTCCTTCACACCAGCCGCGTCCAGCATCTCCCTGGCCAGGGAGATGGTCAGTTCCACCACGTCAGAAGGGCCGCCACCCGCCAGCACCTCCACCGACTCCCGGACTTCCAGGGCGTTGCCCGCCGTAAGACCCAGCGGTGTCGACATGTCGGTCAGCAGCGCGACCGTCTTCACACCGTGGTCGGTGCCGAGGCCCACCATCGTCGACGCCAACTCCCGCGCGTCCTCGATGGTCTTCATGAAGGCGCCCGTGCCGACCTTGACGTCCAGGACCAGCGAGCCGGTGCCCTCCGCGATCTTCTTCGACATGATCGAGGAGGCGATCAGCGGGATGGCCTCGACCGTCCCCGTCACATCCCGCAGGGCGTACAGCTTCTTGTCCGCGGGGGCCAGACCGTCGCCCGCCGCGCAGATCACCGCGCCGACACCGTCCAGTACGGACAGCATCTCGTCGTTCGACAGCAGAGCCCGCCAGCCGGGAATCGACTCCAGCTTGTCCAGCGTGCCACCCGTGTGACCGAGCCCCCGCCCCGACAACTGCGGGACAGCCGCACCACACGCCGCCACCAGCGGAGCGAGCGGCAGCGTGATCTTGTCACCCACCCCGCCCGTCGAGTGCTTGTCGGCCGTCGGGCGGGACAGGGACGAGAACTCCATGCGCTCGCCGGAGGCGATCATCGCGGCCGTCCAGCGGGCGATCTCCCGGCGGTTCATGCCGTTGAGCAGGATGGCCATCGCCAGCGCGGACATCTGCTCGTCGGCGACCTCCCCGCGGGTGTACGCGTCGATGACCCAGTCGATCTGTGCGTCGCTGAGTTCACCGCGGTCCCGCTTGGTGCGGATGACGGAGATGGCGTCCGACAACAAAACAGCCATGGCTTTCCTTCCGGCGTACTGAAAAAGTGCGCGGCCCCTCCGAGGCGATTCAGAGGGGCCGCACGGGAGTTACTTCCTGAGGTGCCCCGGCCCGAAGGCCTGCGGCAGCATCTCCGACAGCGGCAGGATTCCCGCCGGGGTCTCCAGCAGCAGATCCGGTCCGCCGAACTCGTACAGCAGCTGTCGGCAGCGGCCGCACGGGACGAGGATGTCGCCCTTGCCGTCGACGCAGGTGAAGTGCGTCAGCCGGCCGCCGCCGGTGCGCTGCAACTCCGAGACCAGGCCGCACTCGGCGCACAGCCCGACCCCGTACGAGGCGTTCTCGACGTTGCAGCCGGAGACCGTGCGACCGTCGTCGACCAGGGCCGCGACCCCGACCGGGTAGCGCGAGTAGGGGGCGTAGGCATGGGACATGGCGTCCCTCGCCACCGCCCGCAAGGCACCCCAGTCGACGGTCACTTGCCTTGTCCCTTCCGGTACGGCATGCCGTCCGCCTTCGGCATCCGCAGGCGCTGGGCCGACAGGGCGAGGACGATCAGCGTGATGACGTACGGCGTGGCGGAGACGACCTGGTTGGGGACCTCGTTGGTGCCGGCGTACCAGGTGAACACCAGGGCGCCGATGAGCAGGGTGATCGCGGACGACGTGTACTTCTTCCGGAACGCCAGCCAGATGGCACCGATGGCCAGCAGCAGCGCGCCGAGCAGCAGCAGCGCGTGGACGTTCTCGGAGCCGCCGCGCAGGTTGAGGCTGTCGGTGTAGCCGAACAGGCCCGCGCCGATGGCGAGTCCGCCCGGCATCCAGTTGCCGAAGATCATCGCGGCGAGACCGATGTAACCGCGGCCGCTGACCTGCCCCTCCAGATAGAAGGGATTGGCGACGATCGACAGGAAGACACCGCCGAGCCCCGCCAGACCACCCGAGATGATCACGGCGATGTACTTGTACTTGTACACATTCACGCCCAGCGACTCCGCCGCAACCGGGTTCTCACCGCAGGACCGCAGCCGAAGCCCGAAGGCCGTACGCCACAGGATCCACCAGGTGGCGGGGATCAGGGCGACGGCGATCAGGGTCAGCCAGGAGACGTTGGTGATCAGACCGCCGAGCAGGCCCGCGATGTCCGAAATGAAGAACCAGCCATGACCGTTGAGATCCCTGAGCCAGTCCGACAGTCCGGGCACCGTGAAGTGGCCGAGCGAGTCCACCGCAGGGGACTGCTTGGCCGAGCCGCCCTCGTGCCCCTCGAAGGCGAGGGGTGCGAGATAGCGGGTGGCGCCGAGGGCCAGGATGTTGATGGCCACACCGGAGACGATGTGGTTGACGTTGAAGGTGACGGTGACGACGGCGTGCAGCAGACCGCCGACACAGCCACCGATGATGCCGACGAGAACGCCGGTCCAGGGGCCCCACTGGAATCCGGCCCAGGCACCGAACCAGGTGCCGAGAATCATCATGCCTTCAAGGCCGATGTTCACCACACCTGCCCGCTCGGCCCACAGACCTCCCAGACCGGCCAGGCCGATCGGCACGGCGAGCTGGAGCGCGGTGGACATCTGGCTGACGTTGGTGATGCCGTCGGCGCCGGTGATGATGCGGACGATCGAGGTCAGCGCCAGGGCTCCGGCGATGACCAGCAGCAGGACGGGCAGCGACAGGCGGCGGCCGGTCGGCGCCGCGGGCTGCAGCGTGGGCTGGTTGACGTCGGTCGCGGTGGTCATCGGCCAGCCACCTCCTTCGTGGTGTTGGTGTCGGCGCCGAGGACATGACCGGCGGCCAGTTCCGCGCCGACGCGACGCTGCTGACGACGCAGACCCCACTCACGCACGGCCTCATACGAAACGACGACAGAGAGCACGATCAGACCCTGCATGATGACCGCGATCTCCTTGTCGTAGTCGTGGAAGTCCAGCTCGGGCGATGCCTTGTCGAGCCAGGCCCACAGCAGGGCGGCGAACGCGATCCCGACCGGGCTGTTGCGGCCGAGCAGGGCGATGCCGATCCCGAGGAAGCCAATGCCGGTCGGGAAGTTCAGGTTGTACGTATGTGCGTCGCCCATCAGGATCGGCAGACCCGCGAGTCCGGCGAGGCCGCCGGAGAGCAGCATGGCGGTGAGCACCATGCGCTTGGGGTCGACACCGCTGGCCGCGGCGGCGCTCTCCGAGGCGCCGGAGGCGCGCAGGTCGAAGCCGAACCGGGTGCGGTTGAGGGTGATCCAGAAGCCGATGCCGAGGATCACGGCGAGGAACACCAGGCCGTAGATCTCGCCCGCGTCGCCCATGTCGATGCCCGGCACCCAGCCGGACTCGTGCATCTCGCCGGTGGTGTTGTTGTTGCCGACCTTGACGCCGAAGACGTTCGGCAGCCACAGATAGGCGATAACCGACGTGGCGATCGCATTGAGCATGATCGTCGCGACGACTTCACTCACACCCCGGGTGACCTTGAGGACACCGGCGATGCCGGACCAGAAGGCGCCGGTACACACAGCCGTCAGGAGCAGCAGCGGAACCTGGAGTACGGCCGGCAGATTGGCGTGGGCGCCGACGACGGCGGCCATCATGGCGGCGAGCTGGTACTGGCCGTCGACGCCGATGTTGAACAGGTTCATCCGGAAGCCGATGGCCACCGCGAGCGCCGCGATGTAGTACATCGAGGCCTGGTTGATGATCAACACCTGGATGTCGGAGAACCCGAGCTGCTCGAACATGATCGAGAACGGCTCGACCGGATTCTTGCCCGACGCAATCAGCACGATCGAGCTCAGGGCGAAGGCCACGGCGAGCGCGATGACCGGCCCGGCCACCGCGAGGAGCACACGCTCCCTATCGAACTTCTTCATTTCAGCGGGCCTCGTCTTCGCCGGGCTCAGGGCTGTCTTCGGGGGTTTCCTCGTGCTCCAGATGACCGGTGGCCGCACCGGTCATGGCCGAGCCGAGCTCCTCCGGGGTGATGGTGGCGGGGTCGGCGTCAGCAACGAGCTTGCCGTTGTAGATCACACGAAGGGTGTCGGACAGGCCGATCAGCTCATCCAGATCGGCGGAGATCAACAGCACGGCAAGCCCCTCCCGCCGCGCCTCGCGGATGTGGTCCCAGATGGCGGCCTGCGCGCCGACGTCCACACCCCGAGTGGGGTGGGCGGCGATGAGAAAGCGCGGCTTGTGGGTCATCTCGCGGCCGACGATCAGCTTCTGCTGGTTACCGCCGGACAGGGAGGCGGCGGTGACGTCGATGCCGGGGGTGCGGACGTCGTACGCCTCCACGATCTTCCGCGTATCGTCCTGCGCAGACTTCGGATCGAGCCAGACGCCCTTGGCGTTGGGCTTCTCAGTCACGTGCCCGAGGATGCGGTTCTCCCAAAGGGGAGCCTCAAGCAGCAGTCCATGGCGATGGCGGTCCTCGGGGATATAACCGATCCCCTGCTCACGGCGCTTACGGGTGGTCCAGGAGGTGATCTCCTCCTCGGCCAGCGTGATGGTGCCCGAGTCGGCGGCCTTGAGCCCGATCAGGGCATCGACCAGCTCGGTCTGCCCGTTCCCCTCGACACCGGCGATACCGAGCACCTCACCGGCATGAATGGTGAAGGTGATGTCATCGAGCAGAGCCTTGCCCCCGAACGCCTCCAGCCGCAGCTTCTCGACGCCGATGACCGGACGATCGGTAACGGTCGACTCGGCGGTCTCCGGCGTGGGCAGCTCACTGCCGACCATCATCTCGGCGAGCTGGCGCAAGGTGGTCTCGGCAGGCACAGCGGTCCCCACGGTCGTACCCCGCCGAATGACGGTGATCTCGTCAGCGACCGACAGCACCTCGCCAAGCTTGTGCGAGATGAAGATGACGGACAGCCCCTCGGCCCGCAGCTCGCGCAGGTTGTCGAAGAGAGCGTCGACTTCCTGCGGCACAAGCACAGCAGTCGGCTCATCCAGAATCAGAGTGGTCGCACCCCGATAGAGAACCTTGAGAATCTCCACCCGCTGCCGAGAGGCAACACCAAGCTCCTCAACAAGCACATCGGGCCGCACCCCCAGCCCGTACCGCTCGGAAATCTCCTTGATCTTCTTCCGAGCCCGCCCCCCGATGCCGTACAGCTTCTCGCTGCCCAGCACCACGTTCTCGAGGACCGTCAGATTGTCGGCGAGCATGAAGTGCTGATGGACCATGCCGATGCCACGCACGATGGCGTCGGCAGGGCTGCCGAAGCTGACCTGCTCGCCGGCGACGGCGATGGTGCCCTCGTCCGGCTTCTGCATGCCGTAGAGGATCTTCATCAAGGTCGACTTGCCGGCACCGTTCTCACCGACCAGTGCGTGAACGGTGCCCTTGCGGACAGTGAGGTGGATGTCGTGGTTGGCCACGACGCCCGGGAAACGCTTAGTGATCCCGGCGAGCTCGACGGCGGTCACCTGACCGTGGACCGCCGCTCCGGCCGGAGGGCTGCTGGACGCGTTGATGGCGCACACTCCTGGGGACGGGGGTCGTCTACGCGCGTAGCGCCCCTACGGCATACAAAGGGGCGACGCATCGCTGACAACGGGGTACGAGGAGAAGCCTCCCCGTACCCCGTTGAGCGGACGTAACCCCGCGGTTACACGCTGCTCAGGGTCTCGATATTCAGCTGGACCTGACCTTGATCTCGCCGCTGATGATCTTCTCCTTGGCCGTCTCGATGGCTTCCTGGAGGGCCGCGTCGTCAGCGAACTTCGGGTTGGAGTTCGCCAGACCGACCTCGCCGCTCTTCAGATCGCCACGAACGATACCGGTCTCGGGCTTACCGTCCTCGACCGACTTCGCCAGGTTGTAGACCGCCTTGGCGACGTCCTTCGTGGCCGAGGTGAGGATGGAGTCCTTGTACGTGGCCAGCGCAGCCTGCTTGTACTGATCGGAGTCGACACCGATCGCCCACACCTTGTTGGCGGCGGCGGCCTCGATGACACCCTGACCCGAAAGACCGGCAGCCGCATAAACGACATCGGCCTTCTTCTCGATCTGCCCCTCGGCGGCCGACTTGCCCTTGTCGGGACTGGAGAAGCCACCCTCCTCCGCGGTCTGCGTCAGATACTGCGACAGCACCTTGACCTTCGAGTCGGTGTCCTTGACCCCCTGCTCGAAGCCGGCCTGGAACTTGTGGATCAGCGGAATATCCACACCACCCACAAAGCCCACGGTGTTGGTCTTCGTAGTCTTCGCGGCCGCGACACCGGCGAGATACGAGGCCTCTTCCTCAGAGAAGACCAGATCGGCCACGTTGTCGGCCTCCACCTGGGAGTCGTCGACGATGCCGAAGGTGGTGTCCGGGTACTTCTCCGCGACCTCCTTGACGGCCGGCGCGTACGCGTAGCCGACACCGATCACGGGGTTGTAGCCCTGCTTCGCCAGCGAGGCCAGCCGCTGCGCCTTGTCGGCGTCCGTCTCACCATCCGTCGGCTCAACGTCGTCCGTCTCGTACCCGAACTCCTTCTTCGCCTGCTCCAGCCCGGCGAACGCGGCGTCGTTGAAGGACTGATCGCCCTTGCCGCCGACGTCGTAGGCAATGGCGAGGCCCTTGTCACCGTCCGACTCGGACGAGGCAGACGTAGACGTGCCGCCACAGGCGGAGAGAGCAAGGGCGAGGGAGGCGGTCGCTGCGCCTGCGACCGCGAGGCGGGAAACCCGGCGCATGTGTGGTGCTCCTGTCGTACAAAGCGCCGCACGGATCGGCTTCGGCGCTGGCTTCGCCGCAGATTAACGCGCGTAGACCAGCCTGAAAACCCCTTCTGTCCACCTTGTTATCCGCCCGTGCCCAAGCCGTGCGGCGCGGCGGGGGTAGCGGAGCCCGGCGCTGATCGGGTGCCGCGGATCGGTGCCGGCCGGGGGTGGGTCGCGCAGCCCGGCGCTAACGGGTTGCCGCCTGCGCCCACCCGTGCCGCCCCAGGCGGCACGCATGCCCGCAGCTGGGCGGCAGGGCAGGCGGCCCACAACTGGGCGAAGCAAGCCGACCACCTGCCGGGCGAAGCCAGCCGACCGCCTGCTGGGTGGGCGCCGCCCTGCGCCACGACTACCCACAGCTGGGCGGCAGGGCGCGACGGCCCGCAGTCGTCCACGGCGAGAAGGGGACGTGGTGGGGATGTCCGCCCGCAGTCGTCCGCGGCGAGAAGGGGACGTGGTGGGGGTGTCCGCCCGCAGTGGTTGGCGCGTCAACACGGGCGAGTTGGTGAGAGACCGATTCCGCGCCGTTCCGAGGACGGACACCCCCACCACGTCCCCGACCCCCCACAAACCGAAAGGCGCAACGCGCACCCCCACCGGGAGGCACCCGGCACAAAAAGAAGCGGGCGGCCGCCCCGACGGCAGCCACCCGCTTCCCACGAACGCAACCGCGCAACTACTCGGTCTTGACCTTGATGGACCCGTCGATGATCCCCGCCTTGGCCTTGGCCACAGCATCCGACAGACCCGCGATCTTGGCGAACTCCGGGTTGCTCTCGGCGAGGCCGACGCCGTTCACCTTCAGGTCGAAGGTCTGGGTGCCGCTCAGCGGCTTGTCGTCCTCGACGGACTTGGCCAGGGCGTACACCGCACCGCCGACGTCCTTCAGAGCGGAGGTCAGGATGTAGTTCTTGTACGTGGCCAGCGCAGCCTGCTTGTACTGATCGGAGTCAACACCGATCGCCCAGACCTTGGCCTTCGCGGCGGCCTCGATCACACCCTGCCCGGACAGACCGGCCGCCTGGTAGACGACGTCGGCGTTCTTCTCGATCTGGCCCTCAGCAGCGGCCTTGCCCTTGTCGGGGCTGGAGAAGCCACCCTCCTCCGCGGTCTGGGTCAGATACTGCGAGACGACCTTGACCTTCGGGTTGGTCTCCGCGACGCCCTGCTTGTAGCCGGCCTCGAACTTGTGGATCAGCGGAATATCAACTCCACCCACAAAGCCGACCGTGTTGGTCTTCGTAGCCTTCGCGGCGGCGACACCGGCGAGGTAGGAGGCCTGCTCCTCGGCGAAGACGAGGGAGGCGACGTTGTCGCCCTCGACGACCGAGTCGACGATGCCGAAGGTGGTGTCCGGGTACTTCGAGGCGACGGCCTCCATCGCGGGACCGTAGGCGAAGCCAATCCCGATCACCGGGTTGTAGCCCTGCTTGGCCAGCGAGGCCAGCCGCTGCTCCTTGTCGGCATCCGTCTCACCCTCGGTGGGCTCGACGTCGTCGGTCTTGTAGCCGAACTCCTTCTGGGCCTTCTGAAGACCGGCGTACGCGGCGTCGTTGAAGGACTGGTCGCCCTTGCCGCCGATGTCGTACGCGATGGCAAGGCCCAGGTCCTCCTTGGCCTCGTCACCGCTGTCACTGCTGGTGCCACCGCAGGCAGTCGCGGCGAGTGCGAGCGACGCGACCCCCACCGCGACGCGGGTCAGTTTGGATATCCGACGCATCGTGAAGTTCCCCATTCTCCAAGCCCCGCAGTGGGTGCTGAGTTCGGCGCACAGTAACGCGCGTAGACACTCCTGGGAACGGGGTTTCGCGTGGCCGTTATCCATTCGTGCCGATGGCCGGTTACGTCCTTGTGAACCACCGGATCGAAAGGTGTTCTTGGGACACCGCACCCCATTGGTCCGCACGCTCCGTGTACCGGGGATGCCTCCAGCGTGATGACGCCCGGACGTGAACGCCATGCGCTCAGGCTGCCCCCGCTCCGCCCGGGCCGCAACCGGAGCGAAGCGGTATCCGCAGCGAAGCGCTCCGCTGGACGTGCCGCGATATGTCGTCGGTCCGCTGCGGCGCCATCGTGGCTGATCGCGCAGTTCCCCGCGCCCCTTCGGGGCGCTGCCGAACCGCAGTAGACAGCACCTGACCGGCCTAGACGCCACCGTCGATGAGCGCGGCAGCGGTGAACAGCTCCACCCCCACCGTGATCGCCGACTCGTCGGCGTCGAAGTCCCCCTGATGCAGATCCCGCACGGTCCGCTCCCCGGGCGTCCGCACCCCGAGCCGGGCCATGGCGCCCGCTACATGCTCCAGGTACCAGGAGAAGTCCTCGCCCCCGAGACTCTGCTCGGTGTCCTCGACGGCCTCGACACCACGCCGCGCGACCATGGCGTCCCGCAGCAACTCGGCAACAGCCGAATCATTGACGACCGGCGGAACACCACGCACGTAGTTGATCTCGGACTTGGCCCGGTACAGATTGGCGATCTCGTCGATCGCGGCATGCACGATGTCCGGGGCCTGCCGCCAGGCCTCGATGTCCAGGCACCGCACGGTCCCGGACAGTTCGGCATGCTGCGGAATGACGTTCGGAGCATGCCCGGCCTCGACCCGCCCCCAGGTCACGGCGAGCCCACTGCGCGAGTCGACCCGTCGCGAGACAAGAGCAGGCACGTCAGTGACGACCCGAGCCGCAGCAGTCACCAAATCCGTCGTCAGATGAGGCCGAGCGGTATGCCCACCCGGCCCGTCCAGGGCGATCTCCAGCCGATCGCAGGCCGACGTGATGGCCCCGGCCCGCACCCCGATCTTCCCGGCATCCACCCGCGGATCGCAGTGCACGGCGATGATCCGCCCCACTCCGTCCAGCACACCGCACTCGATGGCATCGGCGGCACCACCGGGCAGCACCTCCTCGGCGGGCTGGAAGAGCAGCCGCACGGGCCGCGGCAGCTTCCCCTCCCGGTGCAGCTCGGCGAGCACGAGCCCCGCGCCCAGCACGACGGTCGTATGCACGTCGTGCCCGCACGCATGCGCCCGATCCGGCACGGTCGACCGGTACGAGCACTCACTCTTCGTGTCCGGAATGGGCAGCGCATCGATGTCGGCGCGCAGCGCGAGCATGGGCCGTACGCCGTCCCAGTCCCCGATGTCACAGACGAGCCCGGTCCCGATGGCCAGCACACGCGGGGCGAGGCCGGCCTTCTCGAGCCGTGCCTTGATGGCCGCGGTGGTGCGGAACTCCTGGTTGCCGAGCTCCGGGTGCATGTGCAAGTCGCGCCGGAAGGCGACGAGTTCGGCACGCAGCGCCTCGGGCAGCGTGCCGGGAAGCACGGCTTCCCCGGGGAGATCGGCCTCGGACTCCAGTGACATCAGTTGCTTCACCCTCTGAAGGGTAGAACGCCCGGGTGGCCAACTGACCCACGATCAACAAAAGTTCAACCCGTTAGGGGAAGAAAATCTGGCCGCCAGACGCATGGCTGACTACTGAGATGGGTAAACTCGCCAAACTTCTGATCGAGTGGATCATGAAATGAGCACGTACCCACTCTCAACGGATACCACGCCTGCCGCGGCCCCGTCGGTTCTGTTCACCTGTCGGAACGGCGGCCCCCGGAATCACAGGCGCCGCATGACCTGGGGCATCGGCCACCACCCCACGCTCCCCCGACCACGACCCCACACCGCCGCGACCGCCATTCGACCGACGTACGGCCGCCCCACGACCGCGCCCCGACCCCGCCCCACCAGCCACGCCCCCGACCAAGAAGCGGGCGGCCGGGAAACAGCCGGCACCGCTCAAGCAGCGGTCAGCCAAACCGAGCCCCCGACCCCACCCGCCCCCACTAGCGTGCGCCCCGTGAACCCCGAAACCCCCGACTTCCTGCACGCGACCCGGACCTCGTACGACGCCATAGTCGGCCCGTACAGCGACCGCCATGCCGACCATCTGGCCGACCTCCCCCTGGACCGGTCCCTGCTCACCGGCTTCGCGGAGCTGGTGCAGGCCACCGCGCCGCACCCCGTCGCCGACCTCGGCAGCGGTCCCGGTGCCGTGACCGCGCGCCTGCACGCCCTCGGCCTGCCGGTGTTCGGCATCGACATCTCACCGCGGATGGTGAGCCTGGCCACCCGCACGTACCCCGAACTCCGTTTCCACGTCGGTTCGATGACGTCGCTCGACCTTCCGGACGAGACGCTGGGCGGTATCGCCGCGCTCTACTCGGTCATCCACATCCCCGACGATCACCTGCCGACGACGTTCGCGGAGTTCCACCGCGTCCTGATCCCCGGCGGGCATGTGCTGCTCGCCTTCCAGACCGGCGACGACGACGGCCACGAACGCCTCACCGAACGCTTCGGGCAGGAGATCGCGCTCGACTACTACTGGCGCACCCCGGACACGGTGTCCGACCAGCTGGCCAAGGCGGGCCTCGACATCCGCGCACGGGTCGTACGCGAACCGCACGAGGACGAAACCCGCCCCCGCGCGTTCCTGCTGGCCCGCAGGCCGGCGTAGCTCACACAGCCGTGACCGCCGACAGCCGGTGCACGTCCCGTGCCGTCCCCGTCACCCCCGACAGGAACCCCTGCGCACGCGGCGAGGCGGTCTCCGTCAGCCATGCGGGGTCGATGTCGCACACGGCGACCCGGACCTCCGTGCCGGACAGGGCGAGCGGCAGCGTGTGCACGACCGTCGACGGGAAGCTGAGGATGGTCCGTCCGATCGGACCCCGGCGGGCGATGAGCTCCAGGGGAAGATCCGGGCGGACGATCTCCAGGCCCGTCTCGACCGCCAGCCGGTGGAGCTTCTCGGTGCTCTCCCGACGGTGGGCGAAGTAACGGGTGGCGCCGTGGGCCTTGGCGAGCGAGCGGACGGCCTCCAGATAGCGGTCGCCGTCCACCACGCCGGTCTCCACCAGCGAGGTGCCGACCATGTCCGAGCCCCTGGTGATACGGGGCGGGCCGAAGCGGAAGCGGGTCCAGGCGAAGGTGTTGGCGGTGACCGTCACTCCGGCCGGGGTCTCCTCCATCGGCATGGAGGAGAAGATCTGCACCCGGCGCTTCTCGCTGGGCGTGAGCCGGCGGCGGGCCGAGGACGACACCGGGGCGAAGACCAGGTCCCGGGGCCCGGGCCGGCCGCCCTTGCGGTGCCAGCGCACCAGGCGCTCACCGCGGGCCAGTTGGGCGACGAACTCCATCGTCGCCGTGCCGTCGTCGACGACCACCAGGTCACGTGCCTTGGTGATGGTCAGCAGCAGCTGTACGTACCGGGAGAAGGGGTCGCCGAGGACGACCCGGTCGGCCCGGCGGAGCATGCCCGTCAGGCCGCCGATGGTCTGGAATGGCGCCATAGCGCCGCCCCGTGCCTCCTCCCATCGCACTTCGTGGCCCTCCTGGCGGGCCAGCTCGGCCATCCGGCGCAGCTGGCCGCGGGTCATCGGATCGATCGGGGACAGCACCACGAGGGTGAGCCCCCCGCCGGAGGCTTCCTGGGTGTGCGGGCTCTGGGCGTGCGCCCACTCCAGCACGTTCAGGAGCTGTACCGGACTCTCCACGAAAGCGAGAGTCTTCAGGCCGGCTGACCCGGCACGGGGGCTCATCGGCGTACGACCGTCCCGTCGTAAGGCGCTGTCTGCGCGCTGGGAACTCAAAAAAGCGTTTCGGGGCGGAAGGGGCGGACGCCCGCCGGCGTCCGCCCCGAACCGCTGTCTGCTGTGGATCAGACCTGGACCGGCTCGCCCGCGGCGGCGGCGATCTCGGCCTCGGCGACGACGCCGCTGATGCGGCGCAGCTTCTTCATCGGGCCGAGTTCGGACTCGTAGACCTTCTTGACACCGTCACCGAGGGAGGCCTCGATGGTACGGATGTCGCGGACCAGGCGGACCAGGCCCTGCGGCTCGACGGAGGCGGCCTGGTCGGAGCCCCACATGGCGCGGTCGAGGGTGATGTGACGCTCGACGAAGGTGGCGCCCAGGGCGACCGCGGCGAGGGTGGTCTGGAGGCCGGTCTCGTGGCCGGAGTAGCCGATCGGGACGTTCGGGAACTCCTTCTCCAGCGTGTTGATCACGCGGAGGTTGAGCTCCTCGGCCTTCGCCGGGTAGGTCGACGTGGCGTGGCACATCAGGATGTTGTCCGAGCCGAGCACCTCGACCGCGTGGCGGATCTGCTTCGGGGTCGACATGCCGGTGGAGAGGATCACCGCGCGGCCGGTGGCACGCAGCGCCTTCAGCAGCTCGTCGTCGGTGAGGGACGCGGAGGCGACCTTGTGGGCGGGGATGTCGAACTTCTCCAGGAAGGCGACGGCCTCGGTGTCCCACGGGGAGGCGAACCAGGCGATGTTCTTGGACTTGCAGTAGTCGTCGATCTGGCGGTACTCGTCCTCACCGAACTCCACGCGGTGGCGGTAGTCGATGTAGGTCATCCGGCCCCAGGGGGTGTCGCGCTCGATGTCCCACTGGTCGCGCGGGGTGCAGATCTCCGGCGTGCGCTTCTGGAACTTGACCGCGTCACAGCCGGCCTCGGCGGCCACGTCGATCAGCTTGAAGGCGTTCTCCAGCTCACCGTTGTGGTTGATGCCGATCTCGCCGCAGACGTAGACGGGCTTACCGGGGCCGACTTCACGCGAACCGAACGAACGGATGCGGGTGTTGGTGCTCATGGCTTTCCTTACTTGGTGAGGGAGTCGAGAGAGGGGCCGAGGATCCAGCTGGCGATCTCTCGGATCGCGCCGTCGCCACCGGGGACGGTGGTAACCGCGCGTGCGGCGCCGCGCACGACGTCGTGGGCGCTCGCGACCGCCACGGGCCAGCCCACGAGGGCGAAGCACGGGAGGTCGTTGACGTCGTTGCCGACGTAGAGCACGCGCTCAGGCGCGATGCCCTGCTCCTCGCACCACTGCTTCAGTGCGAGGTCTTTCCGGTCGATGCCGTGCAGCACGGGAATCTGCAGCTTCCGTGCGCGGGCGGCGACGACCGGGTTCTGCTCCGTGGACAGGATCAGCATCTTCAGGCCCGACTTGCGCAGGGCCGCGATACCGAGGCCGTCTCCGCGGTGCACGGAGACGACCTCCTTTCCGTCGGAGTCGATCAGCACCCTGTCGTCCGTCTGGGTGCCGTCGAAGTCCAGGACGACCGCGTCGATGTCGGCGGCGGTCGGCAGCGAACCGGGGCGGTTCGCGTCGAAGAGCGGCGCCAGCGCGCGGGCGCGGGCCAGCTCGTGGTGGTCGTCGATCTCCAGCACGCGGGCGGGGTCCGTGCGGACCAGCTCGGTGCGGCCGAAGAAGCGGTGCTGGTGCTTGCGGAAGCCGGCCGAGTCCATCGCGTAGGCGGCGCCGGTCTCCAGGAAGTCCTGGGGGCGGTCCTGGCGACGCGGGCGGAACGACTTGTCGTGGTTGACGCCGTGGCCGCCGTCCGCGGCGTCCTCGTCGCCGTCGCGCCAGACGAACCCGTGGAACGCCGCCACGGTCACCGCGGTGTCCGCGCCGTTCTCGACGATCGCCGCCGCGACCCCGTCCACGTCCTCCCGGGCGATGAACGGGCTGGTGCACTGCACCAGCATCACCACGTCCACCGTGGCGCCGTGCAGCGCCTCGTGGGCGTCCATGGCGTGCAGGACGGCGGCCTCGGAGGTCGCCAGGTCGCCGGCGATGGCGGCCGGGCGCAGCACGACCTCCGCGCCCGCCTGCCGGGCCGCGGCCGCGATCGCCTGGTCGTCCGTCGAGACCACGACGTCCGTCACCAGCCGCGCGGCACGGCACTCGCGCACCGCACGGGCCACCAGCGGCACGCCCCCGACGGGGGCGAGGTTCTTCGCGGGCACGCCCTTGGAGCCGCCGCGCGCGGGGATCACCGCGAGCACACGGCGCACCGGGGCGCCTTGACCCGCTTCCGGGTTGGACATGGGCTGAACTCCTTGGCTCTGAATCGGGTCGCTCACAGCTCTCCCATCCGCCGAATAACAGGCGCTACCCGCTGCACCCCGTGCCGGTAGGCACCGCGGGCGGCCCGGCGGACGACCTGCCGAACAGGGCCCGGCTCCTTGTCGACCGAGGGTGCCCCAGGCAGCACGCTGCCGTCCGGGCCGAGGTGGTGGCGGGCGAGGATGCCGGGCAGATAGCCGGGCGCGGTCGCCGGTGTGTAGTACGGGGTGAGGGGCGGCAGTTCGGGCGAGGCGAGCAGCTTGGCGATCCGCTCGCGGCCGGCGTCGAACGCGTTCTCGTACGTGCCGTCCGCCGCGACGCCCTGCCGGGACACCCACTCCTCGTCGGGCGTGGGCCGGTGTCCCTCGTCGAGCTGGTCCCAGGAGGCGAGGCAGCCGGAGCCCACGAAGTGGTGGTTGCCGAGCATCTCGCGCACACCCAGGTCGGAGAGGATCACCGTGGGGATGCGTCGGTGCAGGGCCTCCAGCGCCGCCGTGGAGCTGATCGTGACCATCAGGTCGGTGCGGTCCAGGACCTCGCCCATGTGCCCGTACACCAGGCGGAAGTTGGCGGGCAGATCGCTCTTCTGCGCCAGCTTCTGGTAGGGCAGTTCCTCGATGTGTGTGGTGTGCTCGCCCGGCTTGGAGCGCAGCTTGAGCAGCACCTCGCGCTCGGGGTGCTTGCGGGCGTGCTGAATCAGCCGGTCCAGCAGGTACGTACGGTCCTTGCGGCTCTCGGGGACCGAGGGCTGGGCCGCGAACACCACGGTGTACGGCTCGTGTTCACCGGTGTAGGCGGCTCCGCCCAGGAACGGCAGGGCGACTTCGGTGACCGACGAGGAGTCGGCGCCCACACCGTCGTACACACCCCGGAAACGGTCCGCGTCCTGGCGGGAGTTGGCGAGGACGAGGTCCGCGCCGTGCCGCAGCAGCAGGCCGTCGGCGAGCTTCTCGTAGACGACGCCGACATAGCCGGTGACGACGACGGGACGCTTCGGGCGGCCCTCCCAGACCCGCGCCAGGCCGTGCAGCATCGCCTGGACACCGCCGCCGACGAGGGAGAGCACGACGATGTCGTACTCCTCCTGCGCCATGGCGCGCAGGAATTCGACGGCTGTCACCTCCCGCAGGGAGTCGACCGTGACACCGACCTCCGCCAGCTGGCGGGCGGTTGGAGTGGCCCGGCCGCGTAGCAGAAATCCGCTCAGGGCAGGGGCAACTTGCGTGTCGCCTTGTGCTCCGGTTTCCATTGACGGGCCCGGAGCGATGCGACCCGCGGTCAGGGCACCCCACTTCCAGCGGGTGTCGGAGTCCGCGAGTACGGCGATCCGCGGGAGTCTGCTTGTACTTGCTGGCACATCCAAGACGCTAGGAAGCATTTCCTAGGTATAGCCCAACCGCGACTCAACAGAAGGTTAACAACAACACCACGACAACCGAACTGGCCCGTCAAACCTGCGGAAGTACTCGGCATGCACCGTTCCGACACACTGAGTTCACCTGTAGTACGATCACCAGAAAGTTCTGCCGCCGGAGGGCCCCCTAGGCTTCCGCACGTGCCAAAGCTTTCCGTGATCGTGCCGTTCTACAACGTGCAGCAATACGCCCCCGACATGCTCAGAAGCCTTCGCGTGAACGCCAGGCGCGACTTCGAGTTCATCCTTGTTGACGACAAATCCAAAGACGAAACCCCCGCGATTCTCGAACGAGCGGCCGAGGAGCTCTCGGATGTCGCTCAGGTGCGCTACCTCCGCCACGAGGAGAACGGGGGGCTGGCCACCGCGCGAAACACGGGCCTCGACGCGGCGACCGGCGAGTACCTGACCTTCCTCGACGGCGACGACTGGCTCGCGCCGGGCTACCTCTCCGACCTGGTGGCCGCCATCGAGCAGCTGGGCTGCGACTTCATCCGCACCGACCACGTCCAGGCCACCGCCCGCGCCCGTACCGTCCACAGACACCCGTACGGCCGCCGTAACGAGGTACTCAACCCCCGCGACGCGATCCTCCCCGTCGACCGCTCGACCTCCGTGGACTACGCCTACGCCTGGGCCGGCGCGTACCACCGCCGTCTGCTGGACAAGGGGTTGCTGCACTTCACGGACGGTCTGCGCACCGCCGAGGACCGGCCGTGGATCTGGAAGCTGCACCGCGAGGCGGAGTCGTTCGCCGTCGTCGGTCTGCTCGGCGTCTTCTACCGGCGCGGGGTCGCTTCCTCTCTCACTCAAATTGGGGATGTCCGTCAACTCGACTTCATCCGCGCCTTCGACCAGGTGGTTGAAGAGACGGCGACCGACCGGGACGCCGAGCTGCTGCTGCCGAAGGCGGTTCGGACGTACTGCGCGATCATCGCCCACCACCTCTCCGAGATCGACAAGTTCGAGCCGGAGGTGGCCAAGCAGCTGCGGATCCGGTCCGCGGCGGCGATCAAGCGCATGCCGCAGGACCAGCTCGTCGATGTGCTCGACACCATGGACCTGCGCCGGGCCAGCAAGCTGCGGCGGTTGCGGCGCCGGGTCTCCACTGCGAAGGCGGCCGCCTGATGTCCCGTACGACCCAGATCTTCTGCGCCTCGACGCTGTACGGAGCGGCCACCCTCGCCGCCGCGATCGACTCGGACTGCTTCGCCGAGGCGGACCGCCGGCTGCTGCTGGTGTTCAACAACTCCACGACGCCGGAGACCACACCCGCGGTCGACGAGATGCCGGGCTTCGAGTCGCTGCGCGACCACTTCGACGGCGTGCTGACCTTCAACGAGGCCATCAAGCCCTTCCACCCCGGCGCCTGGGTGCCGCGCCCGGACGACATCCCGTTGTTCGAGCGGTACCTGCGGCTGCTGTGGGACCTGGGCGACGACCGGGTGGAACTGGTCCTGGAGTCCATCCAGGTCAGCCCGGCGCTCACGCTGGCCCAGCTGTTCACCGGCGCCCCGATCGACGTCTACGCCGACGGCCTGATGAGCTACGGCCCCACCCGCAACAAGCTGGACCCGCTGGTCGGCACCCGGGTACGGCGACTGCTGCACCTGGACCTGGTGCCCGGTCTGACGCCGATGTTGCTGACCGAGTTCGACGTCCCGGCACACATCGTGCCGACGCCCGCGTTCCTGAAGGTGCTCAGCGGACTCGGCGGCGCCGTACCGGAGTTGCCGGTCCTGCCGGACAACGCGGCGCTGCTGCTCGGCCAGTACCTGTCCGCGCTGAACATCCTCTCCCCCAAGGAGGAAGAGGAGCTGCACGTGCGGATGATGCGCGGAGCCGTGGAGCGCGGGCACCGCTCGATCGTGTTCAAGCCGCACCCCACGGCCCCGGCCCGCTACAGCCGGATCCTGGAGACCGAGGCCGAGAAGCTCGGCGTCGACCTCACCGTCCTGGACACGCCCGTCCTCGCCGAGGTGCTGTTCGAGAAGGCCCGGCCCGGACTGGTCGTCGGCTGCTTCTCGACGGCGCTGTTCACCGCCTCCGCGTTCTACGACCTCCCGGTCGCCCGCATCGGCACCGAGCCGCTCCTCGACCGGCTCACGCCGTACCAGAACAGCAACCGCGTGCCGGCCGTGCTGGCGGACGCGGTGCTGCCGGACCTGGAGGGCCGCAAGGGCGAGGACACCGTCGCGTCCGACACGCTGGGCGCCCTGGTCACCGCCATAGGGTTCACGATGCAGCCGCAGATCTACCCGAGCCTGCGCCCGGCCGCGGAGCGCTACCTCTCCGCACACTTCGGCCCGCGCACCCAGCGCTACTTCAAGCGCAAGCGGCTCACCTCGCTCGGGCTGCCCGGCGGCATCCCCGAGCGGCTGTCCTTCCTGCCGCGCAACTCGACGGCACGGCGCGTGGTGCGCCGGGCACGGGCGCTGAAGAAGGCGGTACGCCGCTGAGGTCCGGTGCCTCTGCGCAAGTGGGCGCGGCCGCTACGTGACTGCAAAGTCAAGTAGCGGCCGCGCCCACTACATATGTTCGGGAAGCCTGCCACAGACCCTGAGGACCGCCCTACGATCGCGGAATGCGTATATCCCAGCTCGATGAAGCGAATGCCCGCATGCTGGCCCACGCACCATCTGTTCGGCCGGTCTCCACGAGCGACATCATCGTCAACCACCGCAAGAAGCACCCCTATAGGGGCTACGCAGAGATCAACTCTCCTTATTGCCCACCATTCGTCATGTTCTGCGTGAACGACGACGCGGTCGCCCTCGACACCTTGTGGAACGGAAAGTTCGGCTACGAGCCCGGCAGCCTCGCCACCTGGTCCCGGCTGGCCGCCAAGAGCACGACGATCGCCGACGTCGGAGCGCATGTCGGCTATTTCTCGATGATCGCCGCCCTCGCCAGTCCGAAGGCGAAGATCCATGCCTTCGAGCCGGTGGACCAGATCCACGCCCGCCTCTCGGTGAACGTCCGCTCGAACGGCGTCCAGAACGTCAAGCTCTATCAGGCGGGCGTCTCCAGCCAGGCGGGATGGGCCGAGATCAGCGTCCGCTTCTCGGGAAACCTGCTGTCCACGGGCTCGACCCTGGAGGCGGCCGCCTCGGACGCCGAGCTGAAGCGGATCCGGCTGCTGCCCCTGGACGAGGTGTTCGCCGATACCAAGCTGGACCTCATCAAGATCGACGTCGAGGGCCATGAGATGTCGGTCCTCGAGGGAGCCCGGCAGGTGCTCAAGCGCGACCGGCCGACCGTGATGCTGGAAGCGCTGCGGGACGCCGAGATGGACGGGCTCCTCTCCGAGTTCAACCCCCTGGGCTACGACTGCAACTGGGTCACCGAGGCCGACGGAAAGCTCGTGCCCTGGTACGCGCCTCGGCCGGCCAAGACGCGGAATCTGCTGTTCACGCCGAACGACTGAGACAGAACGGGTGGGCCCGGAAGGGAATTCCCTTCCAGGCCCACCGGGTTCAGGAACAGCGGCGACCGGTTTCGGCGTGGCTCAACCGCCGAGGATCGCGCGCAGATCCGCCGCGTTCGCCTCGGTGACCTTCCACAGTTCCTGCTGCCGGCCGTGTACGTCGGCGACGGTGGCCGCATGGTCGCGGAGCAGGTCCTTGGAGCGTTCCACCAGACGGGCGGCGAGATGGCGGTCGTGCACGGACACGCCCCACTCGGGCCGCTCGATGTCGCGCAGGAAGTACGCCATCTTCGGGTGCGAGATCAGGCTGATGATGGGCGTGCCACAGCCGAACGGGATCATGCCCGCGTGGCCGCGCATACCGATCACCAGCTTGGTGCGGGCGTAGAGGTCCCTGATCTCGTCGTTCTCGAAGTCGTACATCGGAATGACGGGCATCGAGATGCCGTGCTCGCGCCGCAGATCGAAGACGATCTTCTCGTCGTCGAGCGAGTGCGCCACGCACTGCACGTCGCCCTGCTCGCCCAAGTCCCGTACCGCCTGGGCCATCTGGGCCAGGAAGTAGCTGTAGTCGTGGCCGAAGCGCAGACCCGCACGGTCGTAGGCGGCGTTGATCAGGATGGTGTCGTCGCGCTTCACCGGGTCCTGCCAGCCCGGGACGAGCTGGCGCGTCACCGTGGTCGGGCACGGCTGGAAGCGCACCTTGTCGTGCAGGTGGGACGGCAGCATGCCGCGCACCTTCTCGATCGAGCCGTGGTTGCGCAGCCCGAAGAAGGACGACTTCTCGACGAGGAGGCGCAGCGAGTCCCGGAAGCGGCCCGCCCGATAGGACTGGCCGTCGAAGGCGTTGAAGCCCACGGCGTAGACCGCGATCGGAACGTCGATACGGCGCATCAGGTCGTCCGGGACGTTCCACTGCCAGGCACTGTTGCCGTTCGGCATGGTGTCCGGGATGAACAGGCCGCCGCCGCCGATGACCAGGCCGCGGCGGGCGTTGACGCGCTCCAGCGCGGACTCGTCGAACAGCCGGTGGGCGTGCACCGAGTGCCAGCGGCGGGAGGTGGTGTCCGGCCCGAAGGCGCTGCGGACGCTCTCCGGGAGCAGCTTGTCGCCCGCGTTGCCCTGCCGGTCCATGTAGAAGGCGACGTGCGCGAGCTGGTCCTCGGCGGTGCCCTGCTCCTGCGCCGGGACGGCCGCCGCGCGCTGCGCCCACAGACGGCTGGGGCGGTGGGTGATGTCGACGGACATGCCGCTCGTCGCGTACTTCAGGGCCGAGGCGTTGTCGCCGTGCACCCAGGCCATCTGGGCGAGCCGTGAGTAGGCGGTGGCGGCCCGGTTGGGGGCGGCCGTCGCCATCAGCAGCTGTGCCTTGGCCTCGTCGTACCGGGAGACGCTCATCAGGGCGTGGCCGAGCACCTCGTGCGGCCAGGCCTCGTCGAGGGGGATGCGGACGCTGCTGAGCAGGTCGACGGCGTCCTGGTAGTTGCCGTTCGCGACATGCGCGGCGGCCACCTTGCGGGCGGTCTCGACATCGCCGGTGCGGGCGACGTGCGGGGTGCCGTAGTGCACGACCAGGTCGTGGTGGAGGCCGCCCGAGGAGGCGAGGTAGGCAGCGTGGAAGTCGGCGTCGCCCAGCTCGAACTCGCGCCACTTCTCCTCGGCGAGGCTGTACCCGGCCTCGCCGCCCTGCCACGGCTTGTGGCGGCCGGTGAAGTGCAGGATCGCCGTGTCCTCGGGCACCGGCAGGTCGCCGGAGAGCCGCCGCTTGACGAAGTTGTAGCGGGCGTCGAGGCGGATGAAGTCGCCGTCGAGCACGGCGTTCAGGATGCCCTGGTCGTGCTTGTCGAGTTCGTAGTCGCCGCTGCGTCCGGTCGCGTCGAGCCTGGCGCAGAACGCGTCGCTCAGGTACTCGCGCTGGATGACCAGCAGACCCGAGTTGAGCTTGTGCTGCCCGTAGAAGAACTGCGACACGGCCGCCAGGCCCTCGCGCAGCTTCAGCAGCTCGCCCAGGTCACCGAGGACGACCATGTCCGTGTCGAGCGTGATGACGGTGTCGTACTCACGCATCCGGAAGACGTCGAGGATGAAGTACGCCTTGCGGACCAGGTAGTTGTCCTGGTCGCCCTTCTGGTACGAGTCGTAGTGCGTGTCGTTGACGCGGCGCAGCACGATGCGCGGGTGCAGGGCGCGGATCTTGGCGATCGAGCCGGGCCGCAGATCGTCGTAGAGGACGACGAAGTCCTCACACACGCTCGGGTTGGTCAGCGCGAGGCTGCGCAGCAGGACGAGAAAGCCGGGCAGGTAGTTCTCGTCGACGTAGGACGCGAAGGCGATGCGCCGCTTGCCGGTGATGTCGGTCGCGGAGTGCGTGGCCTGTGCGGGGGCCCCGGTCAGGGAAGTCGTCGTCATCGCAGGGATATCCTCATGTCGGTCACGCTCTGGGCCCGCTGCATGACCCAATCCTTCTCGCTGGTGTACTCGTGCACGGACGTGATGGCGAGCTTCATCGCTTCCTGGACGCGGTAGGCGCCGCTCTCGTAGAAGTCGAAGCCGATCAGGTCGAGCGTGGGGCTGACGTCCAGGAAGTCCAGCAGGTACAGCATGTTGAAGCCGGTGGTCGGGATGCCCGGCCAGACGTCGCTGCCGAGTCTGCCGATGTTGCGCACCGGCCAGCGCAGCGACTCGTCGCCGAGGAACTCCTGGCCGCCGGGCACCAGCCGGTTGCGCAGCGACCACTTCCAGTCGCCGGAGATACCGCCGAAGACGAGCCGGGTGTCGACCCGCTTCTCCCAGTTGAAGCCGTGCTTGTGGATCGTGGCGTGGATGTCCGTACGGCTGCCGGTGTGCTTCGGGTCGATCCGGTACGAGTTGAAGCGCACCACCAGGTCGTACGCGTCGATCTCGGCGCCCATCGAACTGGCGCCGACCCGGCCGGAGTTGGCGATCAGGCAGATGGACTTGCCGGCGATCCGGTTGCGGAACTCGCCGAGGCTGATCCACTTCACCCCGCCGATGGTGGGGTCGGCCACAGGACCGCGCATACGGCTGCGGCGCTGCTCGGCGTAGAGGGCGAGGGCCTCGGTGAGGGCGGTGACATCGGTGTCGAGGCCGATGCGCAGGTCCAGGTACTGGCTCAGCAGATCCTGCCGGTCGGCGACGGGGGCGTCGTCGGCGGCCAGCGCGACCAGCGCACCGACCATCCGGGGTTCGGCTTCGGCCCAGTCACCGGCGGCGTGCAGGGCGAGGCCCTCGGCCCAGACGTCGGTCGCGTTGCCGGGGGCGAACTCCCCGGCGCGCGGGACCTGACGCTTCAGCAGCTCCAGCAACTCGCGCTCGCGGTCGCCGGCCACCCGCAGTCCGGCGATCTTCGCGGTGACGCCGAAGCCGTCCTCGTCGGTGAGGGTGAGGTACTTCTCGTACGCCTCCACCGCCTCGGCCTCCTCGCCGAGGGCCTCCAGGAGACGGGCGCGCAGTCGCCAGCCGGCGCGGGAGTTCTTGCGGTGGGCGAGGACGGTGTCGCTGATCACCAGAGCGAGGTTCAGCTCGTCGTCGTAGCCGCACTTCAGCGCCTGGTTGGCCACGGCGAGCAGGGCGTCGAGCAGTTCCTGGCCGAGCCCGGAGGCCGGGGCCGTGGTGCCCTTGACCGCACGCTTGAGCAGCGCGGTGGCCCCGCCGGCCGGGGCGGGCGCGGCAGCGGCGGGTGTGGTTCCCCACACGACCAACAGCTTCCGCAGCTGCTCCGAGAGATCGATGCGGCGCCGGTCGATGCTTCCGACGAGTTTGCCGCTGTGTACAGCGCACGCACGCAAGCAGTCGTCCAGCTCCCCCCCACGCGCACGTGATCTTCTGTTCTGGACCCTCGTCATGGCACTCCTGTTGTGTTGCCAAGCCAATGCTTTGTGTTTGCTGCCGCGTATCGGCTGTTGGGGGGATCTTGAAACTGTTTGCGCATCCGTGAGGGGATGGAGGAAAAAATTAGAAAGTGAAAACTACCGCAAGGTGAACTCCCGGCAACCAGGGGGGTAATCCCTGGCCCGTCAACCAAGTCATACCTGTGATTCGGACTAATGTGCTGTGGTCACCCACAGGAGCTAACCCGTCGAGGGGATTTTCGTGACCAGCATGACCGTCCGACCGGCACCCGAGACGGCTCCGCTGCCGGAACGGACGAAACCCCGCGAAACGCGACTGCGCGCCCTCGACGGACTGCGACTCATAGCCGCGCTGATGGTGGCCGCCTACCACTACGGCGGCCGGGGCGGTGATGTCACCACCGCCTGGGGCAGCTCGCCCAAACATCAGTTCCCCACCCTTCACGCGTGGTTCTCGTACGGCTGTCTCGGCGTCCAGGTGTTCTTCGTCATCAGCGGGTTCGTGATCTGCATGAGCGGCTGGGGCCGGCCCCTGAAGTCGTTCTTCGCCTCCCGCGTCTCCCGGCTGATGCCCGCGTACTGGGCCGCGATCCTGATCGTCACCGCCGTGTTCGCGCTGCCCATGGTCGCCTACAAGGCACTGTCGCCCAGCGAGACGCTGGTCAACCTGACGATGCTTCAGTATCCGATGGGAGTGGACCGTACGCTCGGTGTTTGCTGGACTCTGTGGGCCGAGGTTCGCTTCTACGTACTGTTCGCGCTGTTTGTCGTACTCCCGGGTGCGACCCGGCAGCGGGTGATCATGTTCTGTGCGGGCTGGACGGTACTGGCGGCGATCGCGCAGGGCGCCGATCAGCCGCTGCTCGACATCTTCGTCATGCCCGAGTACGCGCCGATGTTCATCGGCGGCGTCGGCCTCTACCTCGTCCACCGCGACCGGCGCGACCCGTACGCCTGGGGCATCGTCGGCGTGAGCTGGCTGATCGGGCAGCACATCGTGGTCCAGAGCCTGTGGCGCGCCCCGAGCCCGGACGCCTTCGCCAACCGCTCCCAGCTGGTGATCGTGGCCATCGTGACGTTCGGCTTCGTGGCCGTGGCGGCGATCGCGCTGGGCTGGCTAAACTGGGCGAACTGGCCCTGGCTGACCGTGGCCGGAGCCCTGACGTACCCCTTCTACCTGGTCCACGAGCACCTCGGCTGGGTGGTGATTCACGCGCTCCACAAGGAGATGTACGTCTCTGCGGGGCTGACGTTCATCCTGACGATCGCCTCGATGCTGGTGCTGGCCTGGCTGCTGCACCGCTTCGTCGAGAAGCCGTTCGGTCCGAGGCTGCGGGCCACGCTCGCCAAGGCGCGCTGACGGGGTTCGCCCTGGGCTGGGGCCGCGAGGCTTCCTTTCGGGGTTTGTTCACCGGACGTTCAGCCCGTCGATAGATTGCCCGGCATCGAGTGAGCAGACTCGCTTCATGGCCAATCCACAGCAGATCGACACGCACCCCGGTGAGCTGAAAGACGTCCCGGGATGGTTCCCGCCACTGGACCAGGTGCTGTTCACGTGGTTCCTGGACCGGCAGCAAAGACTGGGGCAGCGCGGCGACCTGGTGGAACTCGGCGTCTTCATGGGCAAGAGCGCGATCCTGCTGGGCGAGCACCTGGGGGACGGCGAGAAGTTCACAGTCTGTGACCTGTTCGAGGGCGATGCCCCGGACGGGGCGAACCGGGCCGAGCACAACAAGTCGTACGGATCACTCACCCGGCAGGCCTTCGAGCGGAACTACCTCGCCTTCCACGACAGCCTGCCGAAGGTGATCCAGGGCCCCAGCTCCCTGATCTCCCAGGAGGTCGACACCGACAGCTGCCGCTTCCTCCACATCGACGCCTCACACCTGTACGAGCACGTCCACGACGACATCGGTGCCGCACACGACCTCCTGCTGCCCGACGGCATCGTCGTCCTCGACGACTTCCGCTCCGAACACACCCCGGGCGTCTCGGTCGCCACCTGGGAGGCCGTCCTCAACCGCGGGCTGCGCCCGGTCTGCCTCAGCACACAGAAGCTGTACGGCACCTGGGGCGACCCCGAGCCCCTCCAGAAGGAGCTGCTCACCATGGTCCGGGAGCGCACGGACGTCGGGCTGAGCATCCAGGACGCCGCAGGGCACCGCCTGGTCCGCACGCGCGCCAAGAAGGGCATGCAGCCGCCGTCCTTCCCGCACTCCCGCTACTACAAGGAGCCCGAGCCGGAGCCCGCCCCCGCGCCTCGACCGCAGCGCTCACTCGCCCGGCGCATCGGCCGGGACCTGCTCCCGCCGATCGTCACCCGGGCGGTGCGCAAGGCACTGGCCGGCCGCGCGAAAGGCGCTCAGGCGACCCCATAACGTGCCTCGATCCCCGAAATGATCAGAGCCAGCCCCTCCTCGAAGTGCTGGTCGTAATCCTCGAACATCTCCGCGCCCGCCTTGGCCGACAGAGGGAACTCGGCCATCAGGCGGGCGCGTTCCTCGACGTCGAAGCCCTCGCGGCGCTCGCCGGGCAGCGGCTCGACGCCCTGCTCCTCGGTGACGAAACCGATCGTGTAGAGGTACGTCGTCGAGGTCGCGCGGACCGCCTGGGCGAGGGTGAACCCGGCGGCCGTGAAGAGGCGCAGGTTCGCCTCCATCTGCCCGGCGTGCTCCAGACCGGTGAAGCGGGTGCCGCTGAACACCTTGGCGCCGTCGCGGTAGGCGAGCAGCTCCGTGCGCAGGGCGCGGTTGGACGTCAGCAGCCGCTCCTGCCAGGTGTCCCCGGGGTCGAGCGCGGTTCCGGCGGCCATCCGGCGGTAGATCTCCGTCGCCATCTCGTCGAGCAGCGCCTGCTTGTCCTTGAAGTGCCAGTACAGGGCCGGCGCCTTGACGTCCAGCTCCCTGGCGATCGCGCGCAGGGTCAGGCCGTCCAGACCGACCTCGTTCAGGAGCTTCAGGGCGGTGTCCGCGACCCGTTTGCGGTCGAGGGGCGCTCGGCGTTCCGTATTCACGCTTGACAGCTTAACAACGTTAAGGGCACTCTCGTCATCGACAGCACTTAACGCTGTTAAGGAGAGTGGGTCATGACTGTTGACGTACTGATCGTGGGCGCCGGCCCCACCGGGCTGGCCCTCGGCGTCGACCTGGCCCGGCGTGGTGTGTCCGCGCTGGTCGTGGAGCGGGCCGACCGGCTGTTCCCGGGCTCGCGCGGCAAGGGCATCCAGCCGCGCACCATGGAGGTCTTCGACGACCTGGGCGTCCTGGACGCGATCCGCGCGGCCGGCGGCACCTATCCGGTCGGGATGATCTGGCAGGACGGCCGGCGGGCGGGCGAGCACCAGATGTTCGACCCGGCCGAGGCGACGGAGGACTCGCCGTACAACGCGCCGTGGATGGTGCCGCAGTGGCGTACGCAGGAGATCCTGTTCGCCCGGCTGACAGAACTCGGCGGGCGGGTCGAGTTCGGCCGCGAGGTCGTGTCGGTCGAGCAGAACCCGGCGGGCGTGACCGCGCACTTCGCCTCGGGGGACGCCGTCACCGCACGCTGTCTGGTCGCCGCCGACGGGGGCCGCTCGGTCGTGCGCCGGGCGCTGGGCATCGGTATGACCGGGGAGACCGTGGACCCGAACCCGGTGCTGGTGGCGGATGTGCGGATCACCGGCCTGGACCGCGACAACTGGCACATCTTCCCGCCGCGCGAGGGGGAGAACTTCCTCGCGATCTGCCCGCTCGCGGGCACCGAGGACTTCCAGCTGACCGCGGGATTCCCGGAGGGCACCGATCCCGATACATCCCTGGACGGTGTGCGCAAGATCGTCGCCGACCGTTCGCACCTCGACGCCGAGGACGTGACCGAGCTCCGCTGGGCGTCCGACTTCCGTCCCCGGGCGGCGCTGGCTGACCGCTTCCACGAAGGCCGGGTGTTCCTCGCGGGGGACGCGGCACATGTGCACTCGCCCGCTGGCGGGCAGGGGCTCAACACCAGCGTCCAGGACGCGTACAACCTGGGCTGGAAGCTGGGCGCGGTGCTGCGGGACGGGGCTCCGGCGGCGCTGCTGGACACGTACGAGGAGGAGCGCCGCGCCAATGCCGCGGACATGCTGGGCCTGTCCACGAGCGTGCACCGCGGCGAGGTCAGGCGGGGCGAGGCGACGCGGCAACTGGGGCTGGGGTACCGGGGCTCGTCGCTGACTGTGCAGGTCGGGGAGGTTTCCGGTCCCGTGCGTGCGGGCGACCGTGCACCCGACGGCACACTGGACGGCGTCCGCCTCTTCGACGTTTTCCGCGGGCCGCACTGGACGCTGGTGGCCGTCGGCACGGAGGCCCCTCGGGTGCCCGAGTCGGTGCGGGTCGTCTCCGGGCCGGCCCAAGAGTCGTACGGGGTCGGGCTGTTCCTTGTCCGGCCGGACGGGTATGTCGGCTGGGCGGGCGCAGGGGCGATGGGACTCGCGGAGTACCTGGCGCGGGTCGGCCTGTCCGCTGGATAGGTGGTTCGTTCACTGCGGGCCGGTGGGGGCTTGTCGCGCAGTTCCCCGCGCCCCTAAAGGGCGCGACCGCCGGCGTCGGCTGTCAGCTCGCCAGCGACAGCTTCACCGCGAACCCGAGGAACAGCGCGCCCGCGGCCGAGGTCGCCCCCGCCGACAGGCCCTTGCGGCGGCGGAAGGCGGCGGCCAGCTTGGTGCCGCTGAATATCAGGGCGCTGAGGTACAGGAAGCTGGCGAGCTGGGCCAGGGCGCCGAGGACGACGAAGGAGAGCGCCTGGTAGGCGTACCCCGGATCGACGAACTGCACGAAGAAGGCGACGAAGAACAGGATCGCCTTCGGGTTGAACAGGCTGACGACCAGCGCCCGACGGAAGGGCCGCTCATCGGCGGCGGCAGGGGCGTCCTGGGCATCGGCCTTGTCCCGCCGCGTCCGCCACATCCCCCACGCGGTGCGCAGCATCCCTATCGCGAGCCAGGTCAGATAACCGGCGCCGGCGTACTTCACGATCCCGAACAGCACGGCATTCCCCTGGAGCAGGGAAGCGACTCCGGCGGCCGAGAGGGTCATCAACACGGTGTCCCCGCACCAGACTCCCGCCGCGGCGGTGTACCCGGCGCGGACGCCCCGACGGGCGGCGACCGAGAGGACGTACAGGGAGTTGGGTCCGGGGAGCAGGACGATCAGGACGAGGCCTGCGAGATAGGTGGGGAGATCAGTGACACCGAGCATGGAAACGAGTGTCGCACGGGGGTACGACACTCGGACTCCGGTCCTGCTGGACGGTCGGTCACTCAGAACGCGTCGCTCGGCACATGAGTCCCCCAAACCTCCCGAAGGGCATTGCACACCTCACCCACCGTCGCCCGAGCCCGCAACGCCTCCTTCATCGGATACAGCACGTTGTCCTCGCCCTCGGCGGCCTTCTTCAGAGCCGCGAGGGCCGAGTCGACCGCCCGCTGGTCGCGTTCCGCCCGCAGCCTGGCCAGGCGTTCGGCCTGTTGCCGCTCGATC
>NZ_JAFFSX010000042.1 GCF_017948485.1 Streptomyces sp. GESEQ-35
CAACCCACGCGATGTGGCCGTGCCGGCCGCGCGCGCGCCAGCCGGGTCGGCGGCGTCGCGGGCGCGTCGCGGCGGCGTGGCGCCGCCGCCCGGGCGGGGGCGGGGGCGCGGAGGCACTGGGGGGGCGATGCGTCCGAGCCCGGGCCCGGCGGGGACCGGCCCCGCGCGGGGCGGGGTGCCCCCCCGGGGGCGGGGGGGGGGAAACAGACACGGGGGGGGCGCCCGGGACCCCTGGCCCCCAAGGCCGCACCGCCGGTCACCACGGAGTCGGAGGGTGCCCGGGTGTTCATCAGCCCGCTGGCACGCAGGATTCTGCGGGAGGCCGGCTTGACCGTCGATCAGGTCCGCGGCACCGGTCCGAACGGCCGTATCGTGCGCCGGGACGTGGAACGGGCGGTAGGGGAAGAGCGCGCGTCGGCGGGACCTGCCGTAGCGGCGCCCGCCCCCGAGCCGGTGATCACCGAGCCCGTGCGGACGGCGAGCCCGCAGCCGCGCGCCGCCGGATTCCACGACATCCCCCACACCCGGCTGCGGCGCGTTGTGGCGAGCCGGCTGACCGCCAGCAAGCAAACGGTCCCGCACTTCTACCTCAAGCGGACGGCCCGTATCGACGCCCTCCTGGCCCTGCGCAAGCAGCTCAACGAGGTGTCACCGCAGAAGATCTCCGTCAACGACCTCGTGATCGCGGCCGTCGCGGTCGCGCACCTGTCCGTCCCCGACGCCAACGTCATCTGGACCGACGAGAGCATCCGGCAGTTCGAGACGGTGGACGTGGCGGTGGCCATCGCGTCGCAGCGCGGGCTGGTCACACCGGTCCTGTCCGCGGTGGAGCGGATGTCCCCCAGCGCGATCGCGCGTGAGGTCAAGGCGTACGTACAGCGCGCCAACGACGGCACCTTGCAGCAGGGGGACCTTGAGGGCGGCTCCCTGACGGTCACCAACCTGGGAATGTACGGCGTCGACGAGTTCTCGGCCATCATCAACCCGCCGCACTCCGCGATACTCGCCGTGGGCGCCGGACGACCGGCACCGGTCGTCGTCGACGGGACCGTCGAGGTCGCGACGCAGATGACCCTGGTGCTGTCCGTCGATCACCGGGCCATCGACGGCGCACTCGCCGCGCAGTGGATGCAGGCCCTGGTGAGCGCGTTGGAACAGCCACTGCGGCTGGTGGCGTGACCGTGGCGGTGGTTCGTCGATCGTCCGGCCCGAGTGCTACGCGCGCTGGGCCGGCGGCGCGGCTGTGGAGGCGCGGACGACCAGCAGCACGGGGAGCAGGACCGTCTTGGCCATCGGGGCGGGCGCGCCCTTCTCCTCGTTGCGGTCCAGCTGTTCGAGCAGCAGACGCGCGGCCTCCGCGCCGAGGTCGAGGTGCGGCACGTGCACGGTGGTCAGGGGCGGCTGGAACTCGTCGGCGAACTGCATGTCGTTGAAGCCGACGAGGGAGAGATCCTCGGGGCATCGAAGTCCGCGGGCCTTCACGGCGTGCAGGGCGCCGAGGGCGATCAGGTCGTTGCCGGCGCAGATGGCCGTCGTCTCGGGGTGCCTGTCGAGCAGTTCGTGCGTGGCACGCTCACCGGCCTCCACTGTGTACGCCTCGCCGATCGTGGCCGGCGCCGATTCAGGACCGATACCGGCGGACTCGGCCGCTGCGCGGAAGGCCTGCGCGCGGGTCACACCGGTCGACATGGTCTGCGGGCCGGACACGTGCGCGATGAAGCGGTGCCCGAGCCCGACCAGATGCTCGACGGCGAGCGCCATCCCGGTCGCGTCGTCGCCGGCGACCCAGGGAAACAGCCTGGTGTCGGTACGGCGGTTGACGAGCACGATCGGGACGCCGGCTTCATGGGCCTGGTCCAGCAGGGGGTGCTCGCGCTGTGCGGTGGCGACGATGAACCCGTCGACCTGCCGCCCGCGCAGGGCGTCGAACCGAGTGCGTTCCTTGGCTTCGTCGTTGTCCGTGTTCGCGAGCAGCGCGGTGTAACCCCGCGGGCTCAGGGCTTCCTCGATACCGCGCACGACCGGCGGAAACAGCGGGTTCGTCAGGTCCGGCAGCAGGACGCCGACCGTGAACGAGCGGTTCGTACGCAGGCTGCGGGCCGCCGAGTTGGGGGTGAACCCCAGCTGCTCGGCGGCCTGGCGCACCCGACGTGCCGTCGCGGCGTTGACCAGACCGCTGGTGCTCGGATTGAGGGCGCGGGAAGCGGTGGCCGTGTGCACTCCGGCGAGTGCGGCCACGTCGGACATGGTCGGGCGCTTGTTCACCTCGGCAGTCTAGGGATACACCGAGCTCCGCAACAACCGATTGCATAGATCGGCCAACGAGGCAGATCCACGCGCTCACCAGCACTTTGACCGTTCTTGAACAACGCAGGGCGACACCCCCTTGACAGGCCCGCAATCACAGAGCAAGCATGGATGCAATCGGTTGCAGCTCGATGCAACCGAAAGCTCCGCTGCCCTCACCCTCCGTTGGCGAGGAAGCCAATAACCCCAGATCAGATGCCGTCCCGGTTCATCGCGGAAACAGCAATCGAATGCATTCCGGCCGTGCCTTCGGGCCCTCCTGAGCCGTCTTCCAGAGTGAGGAACACCATGACCTACGTCGCCACGGACCACCCCCGCATCGGCTGGATCGGTGCCGGCCGGATGGGATACCAACTTGCCTCGCGGCTGCTCGACACCGGCCATGACGTCGCCGTCTACAACCGGACGCGCGCCAAGGCCGAGCCGTTGGCCGACAAGGGGGCGACCATCGTCGACCGGCCCGAGGAGCTCGCCGACCGTGACGTGGTCTTCGTGATGGTCTCGGCCTCCGCCGACCTGGAGTCCGTGACCACCGGCCCCGGTGGCGTACTCACCGCGGACACGGCGCCGGGCGTGCTCGTCGACAGTTCCACCGTCTCCACCCAGGTCTCCGCCCTCGTCCGCGAGGAGGCCGCCAAGCGCGGCACGGACTTCCTGGCCGCCCCCGTCAGCGGAAACCCGAAGGTGATCGCGGCCGGCAAGCTGACCGTCGCCGTCTCCGGCCCGCGCGAGGTGTACGACGCCGTCGAGCCGCTGCTCAACCTGCTGGGTCGCGGTGTCACCTACGTCGGCGAGGACGAGGTGGCCCGGCTGGTCAAGATTGCGCACAACGTCTTCCTGGGCGTGGTCACCCAGTCGCTCGCCGAGATCACTCTCCTCGCGGAGAAGGGCGGAGTCAGGCGCTCGGCGTTCCTGGAGTTCCTCAACGACTCGGTGATGGGCTCCGTCTTCACGCGGTACAAGTCGCCGGCGCTGGTCAACCTGGACTTCAAGCCGACCTTCACCAACATCCTGCTCCGCAAGGATTTCGACCTGGGGCTGGCCGCGGCCCGCGAGCTGGAGGTGCCGATGCCGGTCGCCTCGGCCACCGCGCAGTTCGTCCAGGCGGCGATCGGCGCCGGATACACCGAAGAGGACTTCGCCACCCTGATCCTCGAGCAGGCGCGCCGCTCCGGGATCACGCTGGAGCCCGAGAACGTGACGGTGGACGACGGCCTCTCCCCTGAGGCCTGAGCGCCCGTCCACCTTCCTCCAACAGCCCGCGTCCGGCCCCTCCCCGGCCGACCGCGCCTCGCCCTGCGCCGGTGTCCCGGGCAACGCAACGAAGGACGAACCACACCATGACAGTGACAAGCGCGAGCACCTCGCGGCCCATCCCGGCCCACGGCCACAGCGCGGTCGACTACGAGACGCGCGTCGACTACGACCGGCTGCGGGCCTACCGACTGGAGCGCACCCGTGCCGCGCTGGATGCCAGTGAGTGCGGCGCCTTCCTGCTGTTCGACTTCTACAACATCCGCTACTCCACGCAGACCTGGATCGGCGGCGCTCTCGGCGACAAGATGACCCGGTACGCCCTGCTGACCCGCGACGGCGGCGACCCCGTGCTGTGGGACTTCGGTTCCGCGGCCCGGCACCACCAGCTGTTCGCCCCCTGGCTGAAGCCCGAGAACTCCCGCGCCGGCATGCTCGGCATGCGCGGAGCCATCGCGCCGGACGCCGGTCTGATGGCCTCGGCGGTGCGCGAGATCAAGGGCATGCTCCAGGACGCGGGTGTCGCGGACTTGCCGGTCGGCGTCGACATCGTCGAGCCGCCGTTCCTGTTCGAGATGCAGCGGCAGGGCCTGAAGGTCGTCGACGCCCAGCAGCTGATGCTCGACGCCCGGACCATCAAGTCGCAGGACGAGATCGCTCTGCTGTCCATGGCCGCGGCCATGGTGGACGGCGTCTACCAGGACATCGTCGACGTGCTCAAGCCCGGCATCCGGGAGAACGAGATCGTCGCGCTGGCCAACAAGCGCCTGTACGAGATGGGTTCGGACCAGGTCGAGGCCATCAACGCGGTGTCCGGTGAGCGTTGCAATCCGCACCCGCACAACTTCTCCGACCGCCTCATCCGCCCCGGGGACCAGGCGTTCTTCGACATCATCCAGTCGTACAACGGCTACCGAACCTGCTACTACCGCACCTTCGCGGTCGGCAGCGCGACCCACTCGCAGCGCGACGCCTACACCAAGGCCCGCGAGTGGATGGACGCCGCCATCGCCGTGGTGAAGCCCGGTGTCGGTACCGACGAGGTGGCCCGGGTGTGGCCGGCGGCGACCGAGTTCGGTTTCGCCAGTGAAATGGCTGCCTTCGGGCTCCAGTTCGGGCACGGCCTGGGGCTCGGCCTGCACGAGCGCCCCATCATCAGCCGCCTGAACAGCCTGGACAACCCCGTGGAGATCCAGGAGGGCATGGTCTTCGCCCTGGAGACCTACTGCCCTGCCTCGGACGGCTTCTCCGCCGCGCGTATCGAGGAGGAGGTCGTGGTCACGGCTGACGGTCCGCAGATCCTCACCAAGTTCCCGGCGCAGGAGCTGTTCGTGGCCAACGCGTACTGACGCGTATCCGCGGGCCCCACAAAGCCGGTGGCCGGTCTCGACCTCCCCCGGAGGCCGGCCACCCGTAAGACACCATCGAGATCGCGCAGAAGGCGATGATTCAGTGAGCGCACACACCTCGGGCTCCCCCGCTCGGCTCCGGATCGACAAAGTCCCCACCGACCTGTTCATCGGTGGCAGTTGGCGGCCATCGAGCGACGGCTCCCGCTTCGACGTCATGGACCCGGCCACCGGCGAGAAGCTCGCCGATGTCGCGGGGGCGACCACCGAGGACGCGCTGGCCGCCGTCGCCGCGGCCGACGCCGCCCTCCCCGGCTGGGCGGCCACTCCGCCCCGGCAGCGTGCCGAGATCCTCCGCCGGGCCTTCGACCTGATGACCGAGCGGGCGGAGGACTTCGCCGAGCTGATCGTCCTGGAGAACGGCAAGACGCTCGCCGACGCCCGCGGCGAGGTCGCCTACGCCGCGGAGTTCTTCCGCTGGTACGCCGAGGAGGCCGTGCGGACGCTGGGCAGTGTCCAGACCGCTCCGTCCGGCGCCAACAAGATCCTGGTGCTGCGCCAGCCGGTCGGCGTCTCGGTCCTCGTCACGCCGTGGAACTTCCCCGCCGCGATGGCCACCCGGAAGATCGGTCCGGCGCTGGCGGCCGGCTGCACCGTGATCCTCAAGCCGGCCAGTGACACGCCGCTGACCGCACTGGCCGTCGCCGCCCTCTTCGAGGAGGTGGGCCTGCCCGCCGGTGTCGTGAACGTGCTGCCCTCCCGCCGCTCCGGAACGGTCGTCGGCGCCATGCTGGACGACCCGCGGGTGCGCAAGCTGTCGTTCACCGGCTCCACCGAGGTCGGACGCGTCCTGCTGGCCGCCGCGTCGAAGACCGTCGTCAACTGCTCGATGGAGCTCGGCGGCAACGCGCCGTTCCTGGTCTTCGCCGACGCCGATCTCGACGAGGCGGTGGCCGGGGCCATGGTCGCGAAGATGCGCAACGGCGGCGAGGCATGCACCGCCGCGAACCGCTTCTACGTCGAGGCATCCGTCGCCGACGAGTTCACCCGCCGGCTGGCCGAGGCGATGGGCGCCCTCAAAGTCGGCCCCGGCCTCGACGACGGGGTACAGCTCGGCCCGCTCGTGAACGCGGAGAGCCGGGACAAGGTCGCTGAGCTCGTGGCGGGAACCGTGCGCTCCGGGGCCTCGGTGGTCACCGGCGGCGAGCCGATCGAAGGCGCCGGCCACTACTACCCGCCGACCGTCCTCAAGGACGTGCCCCCAGGCGCGCCGGTGCTGGCGGAGGAGATCTTCGGACCGGTCGCCCCGGTCGTGTCCTTCACCACCGAGGAGGAGGCGATCGAGCTGGCCAACGCCACCGAGTACGGCCTGGTCTCCTACGTCTACACCACCGACCTGGCCCGCGGACTGCGAGTGAGCGAGCGCCTGGACTCGGGCATGGTCGGCCTGAACCGCGGTGTCGTCTCCGACCCGGCGGCCCCGTTCGGCGGCACCAAGCAGAGCGGCATCGGCCGCGAGGGCGGCCACGAGGGACTGCTGGACTACACCGAGTCCAAGTACATCGCCCTGTCGTGGTGACCGTGCCCCGGCACCCGGAGTCCTGAAGCAGCCCTCATCAGCCCTACAGCAGCACCCTCACCCCTCCGGACATCGCCGTCCCGGACGGAAAGGAACCTCGGAATGGAGCATTCCCAATCCGCCTCCACAGCACCGGAAACGGTCTACGTCAACGGCCGGATCTGGCCGGGGCTTCCTGATCAGGGCGCCCCTGCCGGTGCGGCACCGGAGTACCGGGCGCTAGCGGTGGCACGAGGGCGAGTGGTCGCCCTGGGTGGCGTCCGCGAACTCCTCGACCTGGCAGGGCCGGACACCGAAGTGGTCGACCTGGGCCACCGGACGGTGATCCCCGGCCTGATCGACGGCCATATGCACGCGGTGCGGGCCGGCTCCACCTGGTCGGGCGAGCTGCACTGGCAGGGAATGCCCAGGCTGTCGTACGCCCTGGACAGCATTCGAGAGGCCGCCCGGGGCGCGGCGGCCGACTCATGGGTGCGCGCCATCGGCGGCTGGCATCCCTGCCAGTTCGAGGAGAACCGGCCGCCCACGCAGGCGGAGCTCGACGAGGTGGCACCCGATCGGCCGGTCTATGTGCAGGCCCTGTACGACGTGGCGGTGCTCAACAGCCGGGCGGCGCAGATCGTGGGCCTGGAGGAATGGGCCGGCCTGCCCGGCGGCACCGTCGAACGGGACCCGGACACCGGCCGGGCCACCGGGGTGGTCAGGGGGCTGGGGGCGTTCACCCGGTGTATGTCCGCCATCCCCGAGCCGAGCCCCGCCGAACAGCGCGCCTCCACCCGGGCGATGCTTGCCGACCTCAACGCCGCGGGTCTGACCGGCGTGGTGGACGCCGGCGGATTCGGGATGGCCCCCGAGCGTTACGACGCCCTCTTCGATCTCTGGCGCGCCGGCGAACTGACGGTCCGGATGCGGCTGTACGCGTCCGCGGTCGACGCCGGTCAGGAACTGGACCAGCTCGACGGCTGGTTGCGGCACGCGCGGAGCCGGTTCGGTGACGACCTCCTGCGCGTACTCGGCGTGGGGGAGATCATCCACTACGGCTGTCACGACTTCGAAGGCCTCACCCCCTTCGAACTCGGGGACCACTCGTACAAGGAACTCCTGGCCATCACCCGGCGAGTCGCCGCACGCGGCTGGCCGATGCACATCCACGCGGTCCTCGACTCGACGATCGACCGCATCCTGGACGCGTGGGAGACGGTCCACCGCGAGACCCCGCTCGACGCTCTGCGCTTCTCGCTCGCGCACGCCGACACCATCAGCGGCCGCAATGTCCGGCGGCTGAAGGCACTGGGCGCCGGTGTCATCGTCGATGACCACCAGGTCTTCAAGGGCGGTACGTCCGAGCTCAAGTGGGGCCCCGGCAGCATGGAGTCGGTTCCTCCGCTGGGAGATCTGCTGGAGACCGGCGTACCCCTCGGTGCGGGTACGGACGCGACCCGAGCCTCCTCGTACAGTCCCTGGCTGTCCCTGTGGTGGCTGGTCGAGGGCCGTTCCCTGGACGGCGCCGTCCAGCGCGCCCCACAGCACCGGCTCTCCCGCGAACGGGCACTCCACCTCTACACCCGCGGCAGTGCCTGGTTCTCCTACGAGGAGGCCGACCGGGGTCACCTCCACCCCGGAGCCGTGGCCGACTTCGCCGTGCTCAGCGACGACTTCTTCGGTGTCCCCGCCGCGGCGATCCCCTCCATCACCTCGCAGTTGACCGTGGTCGGCGGGCGCACCGTCCACGAGTCCACGCCCTCATGATTCGGGAGTCACGAATGAACCACGAGATGCTGATCCGTGGCGGCACCGTCCTCACCGTCGATCCGGAGCTGGGGGATCTGCCCAGAGGAGACGTGCTGGTGCGCGGCGACCGGATCGTGGCGGTCGGCCCGGACATACCCGCCGCCGGTGCGCAGGTGGTCGACGCCACCAACATGATCGTCATGCCCGGCCTGGTGGACACCCACCGGCATCTGTGGCAGTCGGCCACCCGGCAGATCGCCGCGGACTGGACGCTGGGCCAGTACGCCGAGCGGATGCTCGGCGTCATCGGCCCCCGCTTCACTGCCGAGGACGTCCACATCGCCGACCTGATGGGGGCGTTGGAGTGCCTCAACGGCGGGGTCACCACGGTGCTCGACTGGTCGCACATCATGAACACCCCCGATCACGCCGACGCGGCCGTGCAGGGACTCGCCGAATCCGGCATTCGAGCCGTGTTCGCCTACGGGTCACTGAGTTCACCCGCCGCCGAGTGGTACGCGTCGGACCTCACCCGGGTCGCCAAGACCTACTTCAACTCGAAGGACCAGTTGCTGACGCTGGCACTGGCCAGCCTGGGCCCCGAGTTCTCGTCCCTGGAGGAGACCGTCGATGACATCCGACTCGCGAGGGAGCTGGCCATCCCCACGTCGCTGCACGTCGGTGCGGGACGGCTCGGCGAGAGACGCGCCATCACACGGATGGCCGTGTCGGGGCTGCTCGGGCCCGACGTCGTCTACGTGCACTGCAACACCTGCACGGACGACGAACTGCGCCTCATCGCGGAGTCGGGCGGACATGCCTCGATCTCGCCACGGGTGGAGATGCAGATGGGGCACGGTTACCCGGCGACCGGACGTCTGATGGCGGCAGGGGTACAGCCAAGCCTGAGTGTCGACGTGGTCAGCGGGGTCGGCGGCAGTCTGTTCGCCGAGATGCGCGGCACTCTGGAGGCGGAGCGCGGTTGGCAGAACCATCTGGCCCTGACGCGCGGCGAGTGGCCCGGGGAGCTGGCGCTGTCCACCCGGGACGTGGTGCGGATGGCGACCCTGGAGGGTGCCCGCACCCTCGGGATGGAGAACCGGATCGGTTCGCTCACACCCGGCAAGCAGGCGGACATCGTGCTGCTCAAGGTGGACACCCCGAGCCTCGGTCTGATCAACCATCTGCCGGCCGCGGTGACGCTGTCCGACAGCGAGAACGTGCACACCGTCTTCGTGGCGGGACGTCCCGTCAAGGTGGCCGGACGGATGCTCGGCCACGACCTGGGTTCCCTTCGGGAGAGTCTGACCGCGTCTCGGGACCGCCTCCTGACGGGCACACCGTTCGCTCCTTCCACAGCCTGAGGCCGCTGTCCGCCGGCCCCCCGGGACACTAGCCGGACCTTGTCAGGACCGGTCCCCGACGGCGAGTTCGAACCACGTCGTCTTGCCCCGGCCGGCCGGTGAACTGCCCCAGGAAGATGCCAGTGCGTCAACGATGAGCATGCCGCGTCCGGACTCGGCCTCGGCGTCCCCCACCTCCCCCGGTCCCAGGTTGGCGAGGAGGACGGGCGGACGGGGATCACTGTCGCGTACTTCGACGCGCAGGTGGTCGGGGTATCCCCGCAGTCGTACGTCGACTTCGGTGTCGGCATGGATCAGAGCGTTGGTGACCACTTCGGTGATCAGGAGTTCCAGGTCGTCGAGCAGGGCGGCGAGCCCCCACTCGGGCAGCAGTCCCTGCAGGAAGTGCCGGAGGCGCCGGACATGCTGGACATCGCGGCGCTGGACGAACACCCGGGCAACCCGCCGGTGCGGACGGTTGCGCGTGCCGTCGTACCGCACCAGCAGCAGGGCCACGTCGTCGTCGCGCCGCGACTGACGGGCATCGCCGACAAGCCGGTCGGCCAGCAACTCCAGGTCCTGGCCCCGACCGTCGGCGAGGATGCGGTGCAGCCGTTCCAGGCCGGCATCGACGTCCAGGTGGCTCAGGTCCAACAGCCCGTCGGTGTAGAGGGCGACGAGCGAGCCGGGAGCCAGTGCTGTCTCCGTCTGGACGTAGACGGTCTCGGGGCTGACTCCCAGCGGTGGGCCGACCGGCAGGTGTGGGGTGATGAGCCGTCCCCCTGCGTCGCTGATCACCGGCACGGGATGGCCCGCGCCGGCAAGGGTGGCCGCCCCGGTGTCGAGGTCGACCCAGAGACAGCAGCAGGTGGCGAAGAGGTCGGTGTCGAGTTCGGCGAGCAGCCTGTTGCTGCGGTTCAGCACGGTCGCGGGATCATGGCCCTCCGTGGCGTAGGCGCGCACACCGCTGCGCAGTTGTCCCATGGTCCCGCCGGCTTCGAGGCTGTGTCCCTCGACGTCCCCGATGACGAGTCCTATGCCGCCGGAGCCGGGCAGGCTGATCATGTCGTACCAGTCGCCGCCCACTTCGGCACCGGCCGTCGCGGGGAGGTAGCGCGCGGTGGAGACGATCTCCGCCAGGTGCGGCAGGGTACGGGGCAGCAGGCCCTGCTGCATGGTCTGGGCGATCACATGCTCCAGCTCGTAGGCCCGGGCCCGCTGCAGCGACTGGCCGACCTGGCCCAGCATGATCATGAGTACCGCGAGTTCGTCGTCGCCCAGCCTGCACGATGGGTCGGCGGAGATGACGCAGCAGCCCACCGCCTGACCGTCCGCGATCAGCGGAAGGAAGAACCACGCCGTGGTGTCGTCGTCGTACCGGTCGAGACCGGGGTACGCCGCACGCAACTCCTTCCCCGTTGCGAAAAGCAGGAGCTGGAGGCTGACCGTGGCGTCCGTCTCCGGGGTGCTGCCGGTGAGCAGAAGCCCGTCGAGGCTGCGCAGGTCCTCCTTGCGGAAACCGGCTGCCCCCACCACCCGCAGCCGGCCCCTGTCGGCCAGGCACAAGGCCATCGCCCGCCCGCCGAACGGCCGCACGACCTGGGCCTGAGCGATGGCCACGATGTCCCTCGGACGCTTCGCGGCGGTCAGTTCGGTGGCAAGACGCTGGAACCGGTAGAGGAAAGCCGTACTCCGGCTCCAGCCGGTGCCGGGAGACTCCGGAATGAACACGGGTGCCGGGGGTGCCTGCACGCCGGCGCCCTCAGCGGCCGCTTGCTCCAGTTCGACAGCGAGTCGATCTGCGACGCCCACCAGGAAGTCCAGGGAGTCCGCGGGCAGTTCCTGGGGCGGAGCCCACCGCAGGGTCACCGCGCCGAACCGCCGCCGGTCCGTACGCAACGGTACGGAGACCACGATCATGGCGTACGGCACGTACTGGATCATCGCCGGCTCGCTCCGGATCAGGGCTCGGGTCCGCTCCTCGTCCCAGATCACCGGCCCACCGGTGCGGTAGGCGACGGCGGTCGCGAACCGCGCGTCGTCCGCTGCCATTCCCGGCGTGACGGTGAAGCCCAGAGGAGTGTCGAGCGCCATCGCAGCCGCCAGGGCGTGTCCGTCGTCCTCGGCGTCGGCACCGACCGCTACGAGATATGCCGTGGTCGTGCTCGGACGCAGCCTGGCGTGAATCCGGCGCAGCGCCGCGGCCAGGTACGCGTCACGGCGTACATCCGCGGACGTGACGGGACCGTTGGTGCGCATGATGGCTTCGCCATCCATAGACCCATCGTAGGCTCCGCTAGATTGGACTCTGTCAAATCTAGCGCTAGACTTTCGTTATCGCTCGGCAGTGAGCACATGGACACCGCCGTCCGCTCACCGGGACTCCGACTTCCCGATCTGAGCCCGAGCATCGATCTCTTCACGCAACGGAGTGAGACATGAAGTGCTACGACTGCACCCAGGAGGGACGCGACGACACCCTCGGCATCGGCGTCTGTGCTCGATGCGGCCTGTTCACCTGCCAGGACCACGCCCAGATCGTCCGGGAATCCGTCCAGCAGCACAGCGGCCTCGCACGCACGACCAGCCGCCTGCTGGCACGCAGGGTCGTCTGCACCACCTGTCGCGCGGCCGAGACCGTCGGCTGAGGTCGGCTGTCGCCGTCACACCCAGCACATTTGATCGTGTCAATTCTCGGCCGTATCGTCCGTAGGGGACTTCTGGAGAACCGAGGAGTGACGTGACCATGGAATCGCAGGCAGGCGACCTGCTCAAGGGCAAGGGCTTGCGCAGCACCGCCCAGCGCCGTGCGGTCCTGGCCGCCTTGCAGGGACATCCGCACTCCACGGCGCCCGACCTCGAGGCGAGAATCGGGGTGGGCGAGGACTCCGCCGGCGGCCTCTCGCGGCAGGGGCTGTACAACGTCCTTGAGGACCTGACAAAGGCGCAGTTGATCCGGTGCATCGAGCCGGCGGGCTCGTCTTCCCGATACGAGCTTCGGGTGGGCGACAACCATCATCATTTGGTGTGCCGCCACTGTGGCCGGGTCGAGGACGTCGACTGCACGATCGGAGCGGCTCCGTGTCTGGATCCGGTGGAGAACAAGGGCTTCGCCGTCGACGAGGCCGAGATCACCTGGTGGGGCCTGTGCGAGGAATGCCAGGACCACACAGCCGCGTCGGATCCGATGCACTGACCCTGGCATCGGCCCTATCCCCTTCCACCGAGTCGCATTGCGCCCCTGAACGGAAGCCCTGCGGACACACCGGCCGTCGCGTTCCGCTCATGAGCCAGGCAGAGCCGAATACGACCAGCGGGTGGCCATGGCCACGGCCATCGTGCGGGGGTACGCAATACACGATGCATCCACGGTGAACTCGTCCATCTGGTCGACGAAGTGAGCTCAGCGGCTCCCCCACACCAGAACTTGTGGCCGGCCGACGCGACGGCGAAGGCAACGCGTTCCTCACACGGTGACCAGCGGCGAGGCGTCCAGCAGGGCCAACGCGTCGGCGGGGATGTGCAGTTCGGCGGCTGCCGCTGAATCGCGGGCGGTCTCCGGACGGCTGGAGCCCGGAATGGGAATCACCACCGGCGACAGAGCGAGCATCCATGCGAGGCACACCTGCTGGGGCGTCGCGTCCAACCGCTGGGCCACGTAGGTGAACGGGAGATGGCGGGCGCCGAGGCGCCGGGCCCGGGAGATGCCGCCCAGTGGCCTCCAGGGCAGGAATGCGATGCCCAGTTCATGGCACAGGTCCAACTCGGGCCGACTGGAACGGAACGTCGGTGAAAACTGGTTCTGCACGCTCGCCAACCTGCCACCGAGGACCTCCCGAGCGGTGCGAATCTGCTCTGGGTCGACATTGGAAACCCCAGCGGCGACGATCTTTCCCTCTTCGAGGAGTTCGGCGAGCGCTCCGACGGACTCGGCGTAAGGAATCCTCGGGTCGGGGCGGTGGAACTGATAGAGGCCGATCGCCTCCACGCCCAGTCGGGCCAGCGACTGTTCGCAGGCGCGTTTGATGTACTCGGGCCTTCCGTCGACCGTCAACGAGCCGTCTCCCGACCGACGACTGCCGCCCTTGGTGGCGACGAGCACGTCGGGCACAGGGCCGTACGTCGACAAAGCCTTGGCGACCAGCGTTTCGTTGTGGCCGATGTCGTCCGCTCCGACGTGGTACGCGTCGGCGGTGTCGATGAGCGCCATGCCCGCATCGAGAGCGGCGTGCACCGTCGCGATCGCGCGCTCCGCATCCGGTCTTCCCTCGATGGACAGGGGCATGGCTCCGAGACCGACGGCACTCACGTCGAACGGTCCGATGGGTCGGATCTGCACGATGGGTCACTCCCGGAATTGAGTCACGAAGCAGATAGAAATATCTGAATTCATCGACTAGGGTTATTAATCATGGAACTTCGGCATTTGGAGTACTTCGTCGCCGTCGCCGAGGAACGGCACTTCACACGCGCCGCCGAGCGGCTGCTGGTGTCGCAGTCGGGGCTGTCCGCCTCGGTGCGTTCCCTCGAAAAGGAACTGGGCGCCCAGCTCTTCCGGCGCAACACCCGCAGCGTCGATCTGACGGAGGCGGGCCGGGCGCTGCTGGACGAGGCCCGTCGCACCCTTGCCGGTGCACGCGCCGCGAAGGACGCTGTCGCCGCCGTGCAGGGGCTGCTGCGCGGCGCCCTGGCCGTAGGCACCGAGCAGTGCCTCGGCGCTGTTCATGTGCCTGACCTGCTGGCCGGCTTCCGTGGCCGGCACCCCGGTGTGGAGATTCACATGAGGCAGGACGGCTCACAGGCCCTGGCCGAGGATGTCGCTGCCGGCCAACTGGATCTGGCGTTCGTCGCGTTGAACGACCTCCCCCCGGCCGGGGTGAGCCTTCTCCCCCTGTCGACGGAACCGATGGTCCTGTTGTGCCACGCCGCGCATCCCCTGGCGGGACGCGAAGAAGCAGAGTGGAAGGAACTGGACGGCGAGACCTTCGTGGACTTCGCTCCCGGCTGGGGTGCGCGTGACGTCACCAGCCACGCCTTCACCGAAGCCGGGTGCCAGCGCGTCGTCGCCTTGCAGGTCAACGACGTGCACAGCTTGCTGGACCTGGTCGGGCACGGACTCGGAGTGGCTCTCGTACCCCGGCACATCGCGGACAAGCCCCAGGCAGACGCCCTGAGCGTGGTGGCCCTGGCTGACGGATCCACCGCCGTCTGGCGGGCTGCGGTCGCCGTACCGGATCAGGCGCGGATGACGCCGGCGGCGCGCCGGCTGTTGGGCATGGTGCCCGGCCTCGATGCCGTCCCGAGCCGGAGGCACAGCGTTCCGGGAGGCGGATCGCCCCGTCCCTGACCCCCGGGAGTCGGCACCCGAGCGTCACACCACCCCCTCGGGTGTCGCGCCCTCGACGGAGACTGCGTCGGCCGCGAGTTCGTCGATCCGGGACAGGTCCTCGGCACTCAGCTCCACCTCGGCGGCCGCGGCGCTGGCCCGGATATTCGCGCTGCTGCGCGCGCCGACGATGGCCACGTGCACACCCGGCCGGGCGAGCACCCAGGCGATCGCCAGCTGGCTGACCGTCAGCCCGCGCTCCTCGGCGAACTCGGCGAGCCGCCGTACGACGGCCAGATTGCGCTTCAAGGCGTCCCCCGTGAACGCACTGGACTTGCCGCGCCAGTCGCTCTCCTCGAACGTGGTGCTCTCGTCGAACCGGCCGGTGAGCAGACCGCTGGCGAGGGGGCTGTACGCCAGAACGCCGATGTTGCGCTCGATGGTGTAGGGCAGAACCCCGGCTTCGATGCCGCGGCGGAAGAGGTGGTACGGAGGCTGCAGGGTGTCCACCGGGCGGACCGCGGCGAACTCGTCCATCTGCTGGGCGTCGTAGTTGGACACGCCGACACAGCGGATCTTGCCTTCGTCGACCAGTTGCTGCAGCGCGCCGGCCGTCTCCGCGGCAGGCACGTTCGAGTCCGGCCAGTGCACCTGGTAGAGGTCGATCGTCTCGACCCCCAGACTGCGCAGACTCTGCTCGACGCCCCGGCGCAAATAGGCGGCGGACGCATCTCGTCCGCCCTCCGGCTTGACGCCGCCCTTGGTGCCGATCACCACGCTGTCCCTGTCGCCGGCGATCTCCTTGCGCAGGGCCTCACCGAGAAGGCGTTCAGACGCGCCGAAACCGTAGGCCTGGGCGGTGTCGAAAAAGTTGATCCCGAGCTCTCGGGCTTCGCGGATGGCTGCGATGGCCCGGTCCTCGTCGAACGTCCCCCACTGCCCACCCAGTTGCCAGGTACCGAAGGCTATGCGGGAGACGCGTAGCCCTGTCGAACCGAGCATGACCGATTTCATGAGTGCTGCTCCTCGTAGGTACGTCGTCGTGCCGGTTCATGCTGACGCCGCCCCTGCCATGCGGTCCAACAGAAGAAAACGAACGCGGCGATCGGCGGAGGTTCTCAATCGCTGAAGGCCTGCCATGCACCGCTCGGCTATTCGGACCGAACCGGCATCTCGCTGCGGGCATGCTCCCTGCCCACTACACGGACGCACAGCGCCACGGCGATGGCCACGATCACGACGAACACCAGCATCACCGTGCGGGCGGCCACGAATTGCGTGGCGATGCCCAGTCCCACCACGGGAACCGACAGCCCGATGTACGCGCCGAGAAAGAAGCCGGAGAGCACCTCGGCCCGTGACTCCGGCGGGGCGGTCGACCCGGCGGCTGCCAGCGCGCCCCTGAAGGCCAGGCCCCCACCGGCGCCGGTGAGCACGCCACCGATCACGAACGTCGCCAGGTTCGGCAGCCACATCCCGCCTGCGAGGAGCGCGAGGCCCGGGATGAGGAGGAACGGGCCGACGCGCAGCGTCAGTTGCAGGTCGGCCCGGCTCAGCGCGATCTGGGCGACAGCGCCCGCGGCGAATGCGGCGAATGCCACCGCGCCGGCCAGGGCGTGCGACTCCTGGTGCATTGTGCCGGCCAGGAAACTCGGAGCCAGCGAGTTGAACACGCCGAAGACGGAGAACGAGGCCAGGCCCGCGGCCGTGGCGGCGAAGAACATCCGGCGAGCGTGCCGCGGCACCGCGATCCGCTGAGGCCGGTAGCGCGGAGCGTGAACCGGCCGGTTCGCGGTCTCCGGCGACATCGCGACCAGGAGGGCCAGCACGCACAGCACGGCGGCGAACACGATGTAGGGCAGTCGCAGCGGTTGCGGCGCGTATTCGGCCAGCAGGCCGGCAGCGAGCGGGCCGACGCCGATTCCGCCCAGGTTTGCCGCGGTGGCGACGACCTGCGCGCGACGCGGCGAGGTCGCGTCGCCGCCGAGCACCCCGATGTGCAGCTCACCGAGGTAGGCGGTGGCGGTGGCGGTCGTGAGGCCGATGGATATGCCGGAGATGATCCTGGCGACCACCAGTCCGGGCAGGCTCGGCGCGAACAGGAAGACCAGCGCGCTCCCCACGTTGAGAAGCAACGCGGGTACGAACACCCACTTGCGCCCCACCCAGTCGGACAGGTGACCGCCGAAGAACAGGCTGGCGATCACCCCGACCGCGTACACGGCGTAGACGACCGTCAGCATGATCGTGGAGAAGTGATCGCGCTGTTGGTACAGCACGTACAGCGGTGTGGGGACTGCGGAGAATCCCATGTTCACCAGGAAGGCCAGCGTCGCGGCCCAGAAGCCGAACGAGTGATGCCGGCGCCGTCGCGCATGCGCAGGGTGCGCAGGGTGCGGATACCCGACCCCGGCCCGTTCGCCTCCGGCGCTGATGACAGAAGACATGAAGGTGTCCTTGGGCGATAGGTGATGGATGGCCGCAGCCTGCCGCCACGGCTTGCCCCTCCAGCCTTCTGGCTTGCCGTTATGCTGTCCAACAAAGAATTTCGAAGACAGTCATTGATCTGGAGCATGAAGTGGAGCTGCGGCACCTCGAGCATTTCGTCGCCGTCGCCGAGGAGCGCAGCTTCACTCGTGCCGCAGCCCGCGTACATCTCGGGCAGTCGGCGCTGTCCGTCTCGATTCGGTCTCTGGAACGCGAGCTCGGCAGCCGGCTGTTCGATCGCACCACGCACCAGGTCGAGCTCACCGACTCCGGCCGGGCGCTCCTCGTCGAGGCGCGCACCACACTGTCCGCGGCGGACGCCGCGCGGGACGCCGTCGCCGCCGTGCGCGGTGGCCTCCGCGGCTCCGTGCGGGTGGGCATCATGCACTCGATGACTGTGATCGACCTGGCCGGCGTGCTGACCCGGTACCACCGGGAACGCCCGCAGGTCCAGATCATCCCGAGCGCCGCCCAGGGCGGGTCCATCGAACTGGTCAACCAGGTGATCGACGGCAGACTTGACCTGGCCTTCGCCGCGTTGCCCAGCGACTACCCGGCCGGCTTGATGGTGCACCCGCTGGCGTCCGAGCCGATGTTGCTGGCCTGTCCGGAGGACCATCCGTTCGCCCGACGCAGGGCCATTCCGCTGAGCGAGCTCGACGGCGAAGCGTTCGTGGACTTTCCGCCCGGGTGGGGCACCCGTCTCAGCGTCGACCGGCTGTTCCTGGAAGCCGGCCTGCGGCGCGTGGTCGCCGTCGAAGTGGCCGATGTCCCCACCGTCGTCGAACTCGTCAGAGCGGGCTTCGGATTCGCGTTTCTCAGCGCGTCACTGGCATCGGGCTCGCGCAGCGTCAGCCTCCGGCGGGTGCGGCCGGAACCGCTGTTCGTGCCCTCGCTCGTCACCGCGGCCGACCGTCGCCCGTCCGCCGCGGCCCAGGCCCTCGTCGACCTGGTGCTGAGCATCTACCCCGCCCCGAGTTCGGACGCCTGACGACATCCTTGCTTCACCGTTGGGTCCGATCAGCCGACGCCGATCCCGAACAGGTGCAGGTTCTCCGCAGGCTCACTGAACTCGCAGCGCCTCCCACTGCTTGCAGCCATCGCCCGCAAGCCGCAGGCAGCCTCTCTTCGCTGCCTGCGCCTGCCGACGGCGACCACGTGCCCGGGATCTGACGGCTACCCCCAGCCGGGAGTTTGTTTCGCCTCTGTAAGAAGGCCATGACGTTCTCATTCGCCTGATGACCGGCCGATTCGGCAGCCGTAAGGTCGCATTGGTCGGACCATCTGACCAATGTGCCCTGCACTGTCCCCGACAGGAGCACCACCCATGCGCCACCTTCTCCCGATAGCAGCAGCGTCCACCGCCTCACTCGCACTCGTGACGGCTTGCGGCGCCGGGTCGACCGCGAACTCCACGGCACCCGCCGCCACGGCCACGGTTTCGTCCGCCTGCAAGCAGCTACAGGCCACCCATCCGGACCTCAAGGGCAAGACGCTCACCAACGCGATCAACCCGCACACCCCCGGCTACGAGGCGATCGACCCCAAGGACCCGACCAGATACATCGGATTCGACATCGACCTCGGCGAAGCACTCGGCCACTGTCTGGGCTTCGAGCTCACCTACAAGGCGGTGGCGTTCCCGGCACTGCTGCCCACGCTGCAGAGCGGCCAGGCCGATCTGGTCATCTCCGACATCTACGCCACCCAGGAGCGCGCCAAGGCGGCGGACTTCATCACCTACTCGAAGGTCTTCGACGGCGTCCTGGTACGCAAGGGCAACCCAAAGAAGATCACGGGCATCGACACCTCGCTCTGCGGATCCACCGCCGCGCTCAACACCGGATTCGTCGAGGTACCGCTCGTCCAGAACCTCGCCGACGACTGCAAGGCCGCGGGCCGCCCGGCTCCGACGGTGCAGCTGTACGACAACAACGCCCAGTGCGTCCAGGCGATCCTCGCCGGCCGCGCGGACACGTACATCAACGACGTCAACACGGTGAACCAGGCGGTCGAGGCGCATCCGGACGACCTGGGCAAGGCGACCGCCGTGACGCTGCCGTACGACATCGGCATCGCCGTGCCCAAGGACAAGGCCGAGTTCCGGGACGCCCTCAAGGCCGCCCTTGTCGAGATCCAGAAGGACGGCACCCAGACCCGGCTGCTGAAGAAGTGGTCGCTCGAATCGGGCAGCCTCAAGGCACCACGGCTGGTGACGGGCTGATGTCCCAGTTCCTCCACTACGTGCAGCTGCCGTATCTGTTGCAGGGCATCCTCGTCACCCTCCAGCTGACCGCGCTGGGCCTGTTCGGCGGTCTGGTGCTGGGGTTCGCACTGGCGAGCATGCAGTTGTCCAGGCGTCGGCTGCTGTCCGCAGTGGCACGCGGCTACACCATCGTCTTCCGGGGCACGCCCCTGATCCTGCAACTGGTCTTCGTCTACGACGCCCTGCCGCACGTCGGCCTGACCTTCAGCCCGCTGACTGCCGCGGGCATCGCGCTCGCCGCCAACGAGGCCACCTTCATCGCCGAGTTCTTCCGTTCCGGCGTCCTCGGGGTGGACAAGGGACAGGTCGCCGCGGGCCAGGCGCTCGGCATGACGCCACGCGTGGTCATGCGGCGCATCGTCGCTCCGCAGGCCGTACGCCACATGGTCCCGGCCCTCGGCAACGAAGCCGTGACGACGCTCAAGAACTCCTCGCTCGCGTCGTTCATCGCCGTCCAGGAACTGACCCTGCGCAGCACCCAACTCGCCTCGTCCACCTTCGACTTCTTCTCCGTCTTCTTCGCGTCCGGGGTGATGTACCTCGCCCTCACCGGAGCCATCAGCACCGTGCAGCTGGCGGCCGAGCGCGCACTCGACCTGGACCGCCCCGCCTCCCGGTCGTGGCGGGACAGGCTGCTTCCGGTCCGCCGGCCCCTCGCCGCCAAGGCACCGCCGACGGAGGCACCGGTGGAGGACACCGAACCGTGGGAGCCTCCGGTCTCCCGCGCACCGTGGGAGCGGGAAGCCCGCGCGGCGGCGCTCGACGGCGCCCCGGCCGCTGTCCAGGTCCGCGATCTGCACAAGCGGTACGGAGAGCAGGTCGTACTCGACGGGCTCGACCTGACCGTACGGACGGGCGAGGTCGTGGCCCTGCTCGGCCCCAGCGGGTCCGGCAAGAGCACCCTGCTGCGCAGCGTCAACCACCTGGAGGACGTGGACTCGGGCACGGTGCTGATCGACGGCCGCCGTATCGGCTACCGGGACGAAGGCAGTCCGCTTCCGCCCGCGAAGATCGCGGCCGCCCGTGCGGAGGTCGGCGTGGGCATGGTCTTCCAGCACTTCAACCTCTTCAGCCATCTCACCGCCCTGGAGAACGTGGCGGGACCGCTGCGCTGGGTGCACCGGATGCCGGCCGCGGACGCGGAACGCAGGGCACGCGAACTGCTGGACCGGGTCGGACTCGCCCATCGGACCGACGCGCTGCCGCGGCACCTGTCCGGCGGCCAGCAGCAGCGTGTGGCGATCGCCCGAGCACTCGCGCCCAGTCCTCGGGTGCTGCTGCTCGACGAGCCGACGTCGGCCCTCGACCCGGAACTCGTCAACGAAGTACTCGAGGTGATCCGCGGGCTCGCCCGCGAGGACGGACTCACCATGATCATCGCCACCCACCAGCTGCGGTTCGCCCAGGAGGTCGCCGACCGCGTGGTGTTCATCAGCGGCGGAACCGTGACCGAGGAGGGGCCCGCCGAGGAACTCCTCACCCGCCCCACGCACCCGGCGACGGCCCGGTTCCTGCGGGTCATGGGCGCGCAGAGCGTCGGAGGTGCCGTATGACCGTCTCGCCCCAACACCCCTTTGAGAAGGAGACGTTCGTCTTCTCACCCGAGAGCGGAGTGCCGCCGCAGGTCGGCCCCTTCGCGCACGCGACCCGTTTCGGATCGCTGGTCTTCGTCACCGGCCAGATGCCCACCGACCCGGCGACAGGCCGGCTGGTGGGCGGCGACGTGGTCGCGCAGGCGGAACAGGTGCGCCGCAATCTGGAGGCCGTGCTCCGCCAGTTCGGCCTCACGCTCGACGACGTGCTGATGGTGCGGGTGTACCTGACGTCCTTCGACGACTTCGACACCGTCAACGCGGCCTACGAAACCTGGTTCAGCGGCCCCCTGCCAAGCCGCACCTGCGTCGGGGTCACCGCCCTCGCCGTGGGTGCCGCCGTCGAGATCGACCTCATCGCCGGAATACCGGAGAGGAACCGTTCATGAGTCTGCCGCTCCTCCAGCCTCACGAGGGACCCGTCCCGGGGCGTCACTATCTGGCGTCGACCCTGGAGACGGTCACCTGGGGATGGCTCCCCGCCGAAGGGACCGCCCCGGTCGCCGAGATGGACTCCGGGGAGACGATCACCGTCGACACCGTCTCGCACGAGGGCATCATGGAGGACCAGGGACGGGATCCGCGGTCCTTCTTCGGCCGGTTCGGGATCGACCCCGCCGACGTGCTGCGCGACGCTGCCGTCATCGCCGCCGGGTATCCCGTCCGCGATGCCGCCGGAGACGGCCCGCACGTCACCACCGGCCCCATCACAGTGCGCGGAGCCAGGCCCGGTGACGTTCTGCGGGTCGACTTCCTGGAGTTGGTGCCGCGCGCCCCGTACGGCGTGATCTCCAGCAGGCACGGTTACGGAGCGCTGGCCGGAGAACTCCCCCCACCGCCGTACCCGGGCTTCGTGCCCGATCCCGGCGACCCGGAGAAGGCCGGCTCCGTCTTCGCGTTCTGCCGGGCCTCGGCGGACGGGACGGGCAGCCTGCCGGTGCCCGGAGGCCGGGAACTGCGCTTCCCCCTCACGCCGTTCCTCGGGCTCGTCGGAGTGACGCCCCATGGTGCCGTGCCGCTGGGCTCCGTTCCGCCCGGACCGTTCGGCGGCAACATGGACGTCAAGGACCTCGTCGCGGGCACCAGCCTGTACCTGCCGGTGCAGGTCGATGGTGCCGGGCTCTTCCTGGGAGACCCGCACTACGCCCAGGGACACGGCGAGGTGGCCCTCACCGCGCTGGAGGCCCCGCTGCGCGCGACCCTGCGGGTCACGGTCCTGCCGTCGGCCGAGAGCCGCGCCCTGCTGGGAATGCTGGACCGGCCCTTCGGCGAGACCTCGGCGCACTGGATCGCGCTCGGCCTGCACCGCGACCTCAACGAGGCCTTCCGGGAGGCGGTCCGCGAAGCCCTGCGCGTGCTCACCGATCTGTACCAGGTGCCGACGGACGTCGGTTACGCCTATCTGAGTGCCGCCGCCGATTTCGTGGTGAGCCAGGTCGTGGACGACGTCAAGGGCGTCCACTGCCTGATCCGCAAGAGCGACTTCGGCGCGTGGACATGATCGTGGACCACTGCCGATACCGGAGCCGACCGCAGGCCTCAGCCCACGGCCGGAGTGATCCAGCACGGTACGCTGGCCACACGCAGGGCGAGGAGGTCGAGGGGATGGCAGTAGCGAAGGTTCCGCCACTGCGCGCCCGCGCCCACAGCGTCGGCGACGCGCTGGTCGCCCATCTGGAACAGCTGATCGCCCTCGGCGAGCTCAGTCCGGGCGACCGACTGCCGGCGGAGCGAGAACTGGCCGAGTCGTTGTCGGTGTCGCGGACCTCCCTCCGGGAAGCCCTGCACCAACTCGAGACCAAGCACCTCATCGAGCGGCGCCAGGGCCGGGGCACCATCGTGCTGGCCCCGCCCACCCAGGTCGACGACCTCTACGCCGCCCTGGCCGACGTGACCGAAGCCGACCGGGAACTGGCCAACGTGGCCGAGCTGCGGACGGTCATCGAGCCGAAGATCGCCGAACTCGCGGCGCTGCGCGCAACCAGCGCCGACCTGCTGCAGATGGACGACATCCTGCACGCCACGGATGAGAACCTACTGGCGGCCAAGTCACTCGAACTGGACGTCCAGTTCCACCTCACCCTCGCCAGGGCGAGCCACAACCCGCTGCTCACCGCGCTGACCACGACGGTCAGTTCGTGGACCACCCCGGTGCGCAAGGACTCCCACAGCACCCCGGAGGGCCGCCGGGCCTCGCTCGCCGGTCACCAGGCGATCCGTGACGCGGTCGAAGCCCGCGAACCTGCCGCGGCGGCCCAGGCGATGATCGCGCACCTCGCCGAGATCGATCAGCTGATCCGCCGCACGCGCCAGGACGACGTGGCCTCCGCCGACCAGCACTGACCTCAGCCCCTTCTCACTCGCGCCCGACCACCCCGCACGGCGGCGCGGCCCCCGGCAGTCGGCCCGGCACGCACCGGTCCTCGACACGGCGCTGCTCACGTATGCCCGGCCACGCCGGAACACCCGATTGATCCACCCAGGAAATGGACTGACATTGAACACCTCACATGCCCGGGAAATGCTCATCTCCCGCCTCGGACGCCGCAAATTCCTGCTCGCCGCCACCGCCGTCACCACGGCAGGCACCGCCACCACGCTGTCCGCGACAACGGCGATGGGACAGACAGCGGAGTCCGGGAAGATGCCCGCGACCGTGCTCCCCAAGGAAATCCTCCAGCCCGGCAAGGGACCGGTGCACGGCGACCACTACCTGCCCTCCCTGCCCGAGCAGGTCCGCTGGGGCTACGTCCCCTCGCGCGGCAGCGAACCGGTGCTGCGCATGCGCTCCGGCCGGACGGTGACCGTCGACACGCTCTCCCACGAGGGCCTCCTGGAAGACCAGGGGCGCGACCCGAAGGCCTACTTCGCCGACCACGGTGTACCCACCCGCCAGGTGCTCGACGACGCGATCGCCGTCGCCCGCGACTACAAGCGGACGACCCGCAACTTCGATGTCGACGGCCCGCACGTGGTCACCGGCCCGATCCAGGTCGAGGGGGCGGAACCCGGCGACGTACTGAAGATCGAAATGCTCTCGCTGATGCCACGCGTGCCCTACGGCGTGGTGTCCAGCCGCCACGGCAAGGGCGCACTGGCCCGCCAGGCGGGCGGCTCGGCTCCGGCGGGCATCACGCTCGCCGAGGTCATGCCGCCCGTGTCGACGGACGGACGGTCCACCGGCGATCCCGAGCGCTACGGCAACGTCTCGGTCTTCACCCCGGTCCGCCGAGGTCACGGCGGCGCCGTCAACGGCGTGCTGGCGTACGGCGGTTCACGTGAAGTGGCGTTCCCGCTGCGCCCGCACATGGGAATGATGGGCGTCGCCTTCGCGTCCGCGGACAGCCTCACCGCGCCCGAGCTCAACTCCATCCCGCCGACCCTCGGCGGCGGCAACATCGACATCAACCTGCTCACGCAGGGCTCGACCTTCTACGTCCCGGTCTTCGCCGAGGGCGCGCTGTTCTACACCGGTGACCCGCATATGGCCATGGGGAACGGTGAAGTGGCGCTCACGGCCATGGAGGGCTCGCTGCGTACGACCTTCCGGCTGACCGTGTGCAAGAAGGGTTCCGGCGACGCCCCGTCCGTCGCCTTCCACTACCCGTTCGCCGAGACTCCCGACGCCTGGGTGGCCGTGGGCCTGTCCGACCCGGACGGCATCCAGAACGGTCAGGGCACCGACCTCGGCATCGCCATGCGGCGCGCTGTGGTCAATGCCCTGGACTTCCTCGAGCACGACCTCGGCATGGAGCGCGCCGTGGCGTACGCGTACCTGTCGGCGGCCGCCGACTTCGAGGTGTCCCAGGTCGTGGACCGCACCGTGGGCGTCCACGGGGTCATCAGCAAGGGCCACTTCGACCACTGAGCGCTCCGCTGGACATGCGGCTCGTTTACCGCGGGCGGGTGGGGGCCGGTCGCGCACGGGCCGGCCGGCCCGTGTCCGCCGCGGTCGTCGTCCGACGCGGTGCGACGTCGAGCAAGCCGAACGCCATTGCCATGTACAGACCTTGGGTCCGCCGAGCGGCGGCTTTCGAGAGGAATTGTGAGAAGCGTGAGCGAGTTGAGCAGTCTGAACCGACGCGGCTTCATGGGTGCCGTGGGCGCCGCCGGTGCGCTGGGCATCGTGAGTGCCGGTAGCGCTCCGGCCGACGCAGCGGGGAGAGCGACCCCGCAGGCCGCGACCGGTGCGCCCGGTTCGCTGTCCCGCAAGGGGGGCTTCGAGCTGATGGAGGCGACCGTTGCCGACATCCACGACGCGTTCCGGCGCGGCCGGCTCACCTGTCGTGAGCTGGTGCGGCAGTACCTCGACCGGATCGCCGCGTACGACAAGCGGGGGCCGGCGCTGAAGGCGATCATCAGCGTCAATCCGCGCGCGCTGGAGGTTGCCGACGAGTTGGACCGCCGATTCCGGCGGTCGGGCCTGACCGGTCCGCTGCACGGCATCCCGATCATCCTGAAGGACAACTTCGACACCTCCGACCTGCCGACGACCGGAGGCAACACCGCCATGCGCGACTCCCTGCCGCCGGCCGACGCCTTCACGGTGCGGAAGATGCGCGAGGCGGGGGCACTGATCCTCGCCAAGGCCAACCTCCAGGAATTCGCCCGGGGCGGAAACTCCGTCAGCTCGCTGGGCGGGCAGGTCCTCAACCCGTACGACCTCACCCGGACACCCGGCGGATCCAGCGGTGGCACGGCTGCCGCGATCGCCTCGAACTTCGCCGTCCTCGGCACCGGCAGCGACACAGGGCAGTCGATCCGCTCCCCCGCATCCGCGGGCTGCCTTGTCGGCATGCGCCCCACCCGGGGTCTGATCAGCCGTCGCGGCGTCATTCCGAACAGCATCACGCAGGACGAGATCGGACCCATCACCCGTACCGTCGAGGACGCGGCTCGACTGCTCGACGTCATGGTGGGCTTCGACCCGGACGACCCCATCACGGCGTTCGGACTCGGGCGCACTCCGCGCAGCTACCTGGACGCGCTCCGAGCCGACGCACTGCGTGGAGCACGTATCGGCGTGATGAACAACCTGTTCGGCACCGAAGAGCGCCACCAGGAAGTCAACCGCGTGATGGAGGACGTCATCTCCACCATGCGCGCGCAGGACGCCACCGTCATCCGCTTCGACCTGCCGGCGTACGACGCTCTCCAGTCCGTTGTCGCCAACTCGGACTGGGAAGCGCACACGGCGATGGACGCGTACTTCGCCTCCCTCGGCCCGGACGCGCCGGTGCGCACCTTCGACCAACTGGTCGCCTCACGGACGGCAGTACCCGAGGTGCAGAAGACGCTGGAAACAGAACTGGCGGTCAAGGACGGCCTGAACGACCCGCAGTACAAGGACCGCACACTCAACCGCGACAAGCTGCGGCTCGCGGTCTCGGCCAAGCTGGCCGAACTCGACCTGGACGCGATCCTGTATCCCCTGCAGAAGGTGCTCGTCTCCCCGGTCGGCGTACCCCAACCGGAACGCAACGGCGCCCTGTCCCACGGCACGGGCTTCCCGGCCGTCTGCTTCCCCGGCGGATTCTCAACCCCTACGGAGGCAGCTCCACTCGGCGTGCCGGTGGGCGCCGAATTGCTCGGGCGCGACTACAGCGAGCCCCTGCTGCTCTCGCTCTCCTACGCCTACGAGAAAGCCACGAAGACCCGCAAGCCCCCGCGCAGCACACCGTCTCTGACGCGGTGACAGGAGGCGAGGGGCGAGTCGGTATGGGCGGCGACTCGCCCCTCGATGTATGCAGGAGGGACGCCCATACGCACAGCAACACCCCCACGCGGCCTTCCCCCAGCGGACAGGACAGACCCGTACCCAGACAACCCGGGGGGGCACCCGCTGCCCATAGGTCGCCGCACATCGCGACACCTGTGTGCGCGAGCGGGCTGTCCGCAGGTGATACCTCGTCGGATACTTCTGTGTCAGTACATGGTCCCTCGCAGGCATCCCCCATGGCATGGCGCCCTGCCATGTCTTGAGGATCTGCTGATGGACATGGGCAAGCGACTGGACGAGGAACAGCTCGATGAACTGAACGCGGGCTGAAGCGACGACAACTTCGAACCCTCCCGGTCTCGTGCTGAAATTCAGAGTGACTTCACCACCGGCCCATTGGAATGGGACCTCGCAGCGCTTGTGGCAAGCAGTACGCGACGGCGAGCCTCTCAATCTGGCAGCCTCCCCGTCCGAAGGCTCCGTGCCCCAGGAAGTCCCTGCCGAGGTTGTTGCCGCCCTCTTGCTGGAGCCCCCAGCGCCAGGGCCGGGGGCGGTGCCACGACTGCAGCTGATCGGTGCGCACATAACCGGGCGGCTTCAGCTGCAATACGCCACGATCGAGATCCCATTCTCCCTGGTCGATTGCCGTTTCGACGCGCCGGTGGAACTCGATGACGCCTCGCTGCGTGCGGCGGACCTCACGGGCTGCCACATACCTCGGCTGAGCGCCGACCGACTGCGTGTGGACGGTGATCTGACACTCAACCAGTTGGCCAGTGGTGGAGTGTCCCTGTTCGGTACCCAGATCAGGGGCGATCTGTGGCTCAATGCCGCCCGCATCGCAGGCGGCGGGTCCGACTGCCATCACGCCGCCATCACGTGTCGCCCGAACGCATCCAGCGGGCCCGCCGTTTCCGGCAGACCCGCTGGTGAACACCGTCGGGACGACAGGATTTGAACCTGCGACCCCTTGACCCCCAGTGGGTGGTCCGTGAGCGGCGTTCGACGGGTCGTTCTTCGAGGTCAGTGTCCAGCGTACTCGGCCGAGTAAAGGAGTCTGTGTACTCTTGCCTCCGCCGGACCGCCTCGTCGACTCACGCACCGCCTTCCGCTCGTCGAGGGGATCCGCAACCAACTCTGCTTTTCCAGCGCCTCGCTTCGGGCCAAGAGCCAGCAAGTCGGAACATGCATCCGGGGTTCGTGCCACAACGACCCTCCGTCGGCGACGAGTTCAGCGATCATGTCCGACGACAATCCAGTGATCCACACTCCGCCACGATCAACTGACGCGCGCCCAGCCCCATCAGGCACTGTTCAACGAGCTGCCTGAACACTGGGCCACGGCCAACCATGCACCAGGTCACTTGGGCCACAGGCAGGGCGGGGGGCGTAAGCCCTGCCCATCTTCTACCAGTCCTTCTGCACACCTCTGTTCACATGCGGCGGTCTTCTCAATTCATAGGGCGCGCATCCTCGGGGGCCCCGATCCAGCGGCTGATCTCGATGTCGGCCGACGTGTCCCGCGGCAGCGTAGGCGCGATCACCAGTTCCTCGACGACCGTCCGCTGCGGGAGCGAGGCGCACAGCAGCACGGCTCGCGCCACGTCCTCCGGCTGCACCATGGCCGCCCGCTTCTCCTCGCTCGGCGGGACGGCGCGGCTGTCGAGGATCGGTGTGTTCACCTCGCCGGGCAGGATGCAGGTGGCGCGGATGACGTCGTTGCGGAAGGTGTTGTGCAGATACGTCATGAAGTTGCGCACGCCCGCCTTGGCCGCGCCGTACGGTGCTCCGCCGAGGAGGGTGGGCCGCACCGCGGCGAGCGAGGACACCGTGATGATCGAGCCGCCGCCGTGCTCCAGCATGTCCGGGAGCACGGCCTGGGTGAGGAGGTATACGGCGGTGAGGTTGACGCCCATGACGTCGTTCCACTCCTCCTCGCTGATCCAGCGGACGTCCAGGACCTTGCTCGCGCCGCCCGCGTTGTTGACGAGGATGTCGACGGGCCCGGCCACCTCTCGCGTCCAGGCGACGAGCTCGCGGACCTCGCCGGCGTTCTCGACGTGCGTGGAGTGGGTGAAGGCCGTGCCGCCGGCCTTCTCGATCACTGCGGCGACCTCGTCGAGGACGTGCTGCCTGCGTCCGACGAGGACCACCCTCGCCCCCTCCCCCGCCAGCAACAGCGCCGTTTCCCGGCCGATGCCGGTACCCGCGCCGGTGATCAGCGCGGTCTTTCCATCGAGGGTTCCCATCCGCTTTCCGTCGACGTGTGCCATCCGTCTCAGCCCTCCCAGCTGTGGGCGCGCCATACGCCCTCAGGGGTGAGGATGCCCTCGCGAGGTCGGCGAACATGGCTTCCCGGCCGCAGATCGCCACGGCTTGCTGCCGCACTTCACGGGCCGGTCGAGGGCTGACCCGCGACGTGTTCGCCGGCGAAGTGGCAGACTGCCCGCCGACCTGCCGGTGTGAGGGTGAGTTGCGGGTCGCTCTCCGCGCAGATCGTCCGCTCCGGGTGCGCCGGCGGGCCGATCGGGCACCGGGTCAGTCCGGCAAACAGACCCTCCGGTGACTGCATCATGGCCGAGGCCGGCCCCACGGGAGTCACCTCACAGACGCGGCACGGCAGGCCGAACAACAACACGCAATGACTTGCCCGGGTGCAGGTGGCAGCGATCACGACGATGGCGACCGGCAGCCTGACACCAAGCAACTCGACTCCACCCCACTCGGGACAGTCCGGAGCCTGCATCGGACCCGGAGCGCTTCATCGTGTCCACGGCGGAGTCTTGCCATCCCGCAGAGAACCCTTCGCCCCGCGGGGCCGCCCCCCTGAACGCCCGTCCGACCGGCCCGAGGACGACCGGATACAGTGCGCGAGACGGCAGCCCGGCCAGAAAGGGGAAGCGTGACCGACACCAGCAACACCCGACCCGCCGACAGTGAAGTGCAAGCTCCGCGGCAGAGCCGACTGCACCGCCTGACGCGCTACATCCCCCTGATCGCCCCCGTCCTGCTGTGGGCCGTGCCCTGCTGGATGCTCCTGCACACCGGCCAGCACTGGCCGCTGCCCGTCACGCTGGTCGGCACCGCCCTGTTCGCCCTCGGCCTCGTCGGTATGCCGCTCGCGATGGTGCGCGGCCACGGACGGCGCCAGCAGGACCGGGCGGCGATAGTCGGTGACACCCTGCTGGGCACCAGCTGGGTTCTGTTCACCTGGTCCATTCTGCTCGGCGTCCCATTGCGGCTCGCCCTGACCGTGGCCGGCGTCGGCGAGAGTCAGGACCGGGCCCGAATCGTCACTTGGGCCGTCCTCGGCATCACCGCCGTACTGCTCGCCTGGGGGTACGCCGAGGCCCGCCGCGTGCCACGCGTGCGCCGCCTCGACGTACAACTCCCGCGGCTGGGCGCCGGGTTGGACGGCACCCGCGTCGCCCTCATCACCGACACCCACTACGGCCCGCTCGACCGCGCCCGCTGGTCGGCACGCGTGTGCGAGACGGTGAACACGCTGGAAGCCGACCTGGTCTGCCACACCGGCGACATCGCGGACGGCACGGCCGACCGCCGCCGCGCCCAGGCCACCCCACTCGCTACCGTGCGAGCCACCCGGGCCCGGGTATACGTCACCGGCAACCACGAGTACTACAGCGAGGCCCAGGGCTGGGTCGACCTGATGGACGAACTGGGCTGGGAACCACTACGCAACCGCCATCTGCTGCTCGAACGCGGAGGCGACACCCTCGTGGTCGCCGGCGTGGACGACGTCACCGCCGAATCCTCCGGCCTGGCAGGCCACCGCGCCCACCTCGCCGGAGCCCTGGACGGCGCAGACCCCGACCTACCCGTCCTGCTCCTGGCACACCAGCCCAAGTTCGTCGACCGGGCGGCAGCCGACGGCATCGACCTCCAACTCTCCGGCCACACCCACGGCGGCCAGATCTGGCCCTTCCACCACCTGGTCCGCATCGACCAGCCCGCCCTCGCCGGCCTCAGCCACCACGGCACCCGCACCCTCCTCTACACCAGCCGCGGCACCGGCTTCTGGGGCCCGCCCTTCCGCATCTTCGCCCCCAGCGAGATCACCCTGCTCGTACTCCGCTCCCCACACCTGCCCACCTCGCCGTAACACTGGACGGGCCAACACATCCGCTTGGAGCAGTCCACGAGCCGAGGGATGCGGCGTCAACAGATGAGGCTGTCGGCCCGGGGATGGTCATACAGCCCGAAGAAACTTGGCTTCTTCCAGAGCTGCAAGTCGGTTGTCTGGAGGGAGCTTTTCCCTCCAGACAACCCAGATCTTCAGCCACTGTACGCAGTCACTCCAAGACGCTCCGGCGTGAACCACTGCAAATCCGCGCAGTCCCCGGACCAGCCACGGACCAGTTGGAGCCCTGGCCAGTATGCGCAACCGGGCGATCTGCACCGGTCCGTCACCTGACTTGGCCCGAACGCGGGCCCGGCCGCTCAGCACCGCCCGGGCCGCGTTCGGCGCATCGAGCGAAGGAGCCCGTCCCTTACCCCCGGCCCGCCCCACCGCGCCCAACTTCCTGGCCCAATCCAGCAGATCTCGATACCCAACCGCGGCGGCCGGCCAGAGCCCTCCCATCCGGTCGTGAGGCCGTCGATGCAGGATGGCGTCCCGCGCCGCCGAGGCCACGTCCGTGCGCTCGCGTGTTGTGTACTGAGTTCGGAGCAGCGGTTTGGTGCGGCTGTCACTACCATCCCCCGTTCGGCCCTGGAGAGTGCGCTCAGGGTCGACCTCCGGCCCTATCAGTGACACTCGGTGCCGACGGCATCCAAGTTCGCCCGGTCGCCAGGGCTCAATCGGAACGCCGGCCCTTCTGTCCGTCTACCTGATCGCGGAGCACTTCGGCATCCCGGGTCAATAGGCATTTTCAGGTTTGACGCTGTGAGTCGTCTACGAGACCGCGCTCAAGCCGCACGGCCGGCTGCGGCGCCTTCCGCCCAGCCAGGACTTGACCCGGCAGCCCACGGAAACCCAGTAGCAACAACCTATTGACATGACATTTGCCTGGCGGCATCGTACTCGCCTTAGAGAGCCGTTTTAAAGCGCTCTAAATCCATCGTCATCTGCACCGCCACCTCCATCCCGGGGACTCCGGATCGAAGGGAAACCAGCGTGATGTCGTTCGAAGTGCTGACCATGGGCCGCGTCGGGGTGGATGTGTATCCGCTCCAGACGGGTGTGGGGTTGGCGGAGGTCACGTCGTTCGGCAAGTACCTGGGCGGCAGCCCGACCAACGTCGCCGTGGCCGCCGCCCGCCACGGGCACTCGGTTGCCGTGATCACCAAGACAGGCCGTGATCCGTTCGGGGACTTCGTCCGCACGGCCCTGGAGGGTTACGGCGTCGACAGCCGGTTCGTCGGTACGTCGGACATCGCGCCGACGCCGGTGACGTTCTGCGAGATCTTCCCGCCGGACGACTTCCCGCTGTACTTCTACCGCCTGCCCAAGGCCCCTGACCTGGACATCCAGCCGGGCGAGCTGGACCTGGACGCGATCCGCGACGCACAAATCTTCTGGATCACCGGCACGGGGCTGAGCGAGGAGCCGAGCCGCTCGGCCACCCTCGCCGCCCTGGCGCACCGGGCGAAGGCGGGCACGACGGTGTTCGACCTCGACTGGCGGCCGATGTTCTGGGCCGACCCGGCCGAGGCCCGCGGCCACTACGCCGAGGCCCTGCGTCATACGACGGTTGCGGTGGGCAACCTCGACGAGTGCGAGGTCGCCACTGGTGAGCGCGAGCCGTACGCCGCCGCGAAGGCACTGCTGGCGGCCGGTGTGGAGCTGGCGGTGGTGAAGCAGGGGCCGAAGGGTGTGCTGGCCATGGACCGGGACGGCTCGGCCGCCGAGATCCCGCCGGTCCCGGTGGATGTCGTCAACGGGCTCGGTGCCGGTGACGCCTTCGGCGGCGCGCTCTGCCACGGCCTGCTGTCCGGCTGGAGCACCCGCACCACGGTGGCCTTCGCCAACGCCGCAGGCGCCATCGTCGCGGGCCGGCTGGCCTGCTCCGACGCGATGCCCACCGAGGCCGAGGTCGACACCAAGCTCCGCGAGGCATCTCCCGCCCCCGCCGAAGCCTCCACCGAACGAAAGGCCTGACGACGTGCTGTCCGACAACCTGAGCCGGATCGTGGACGCCCGGGTGAACGACCCCGACGCCGTCGCGGCCGCCGCCACCCGACGTGTCAAGGCCACGTCGCCGCTCGGCGAGCACGGCAAGGCGATGATCATCGCCGCCGACCACCCGGCGCGCGGCGCCAACGGCGTCGGTGGCGACTCCACCGCCATGGCCGACCGCTTCAGGCTGCTGGACCGCCTGTGCGTCGCCCTGGAGCGGCCGGGTGTGACGGGCGTGCTGGCCACCGCCGACATCCTGGAGGACCTGCTGCTGCTCGGCGTCCTGGACGGCAAGAGCGTCTTCGGCTCCATGAACCGGGCCGGGCTTGCGGGCTCCGTCTTCGAGATCGACGACCGGTTCACCGGCTACGACGCCGAGACCATCGCCGCGATGGGCTTCGACGGCGGCAAGATGCTCACCCGCATCGCCCTCGACGACCCGGCCACCCCGGCCGCCCTGTCCGAGGCGGCACGAGCCGTCAATGAGCTGAATGACCGTCAACTCATGGCCCTGGTCGAGCCTTTCATATCAGTGTGGCTGGACGGCAGGATCCGCAACGACCTCTCGACGGACGCCGTCGTCAAGTCGATCACCATCGCCTCGGGACTGGGCCGCCGCACCGCCTACACCTGGCTGAAACTGCCTGTCGTCGACGACATGGAACGCGTCCTGGCCTCCTCCACCTTCCCGGCACTGCTGCTCGGCGGCGAGGTCAAGGACCCCGACGCCGCCTTCGCCTCCTGGGGCAAGGCGCTGAAGCAGCCCACCGCGCAGGGCCTAGTCGTCGGCCGCTCCCTCCTCTACCCCTCGGACGGCGATGTCGCCGGTGCCGTGGACCGGGCGGTGAGCCTGCTGTGACGTCCATGAGCAAGTACCACCTTCCCAAAGGGACCTCGGCCGATGGCCCGTACGACCTCCTGGTCACACCTGAGTCGGCGGGCTGGGGATACTCCGGCCTCAGGATCCTGACCCTGCGGCCGGGCGAGGCGCACACTCTGTCCACCGGAGAGTCCGAGTTCCTGGTCCTGCCGCTGACGGGCTCCTGCACCGTCACCACGGACGGCAGGACCATCGAACTCACCGGCCGGACAAGCGTGTTCGCCTCAGCCACCGACTTCGCCTACTTGCCGCGCGAATCGGAGGCCCTGATCAGCAGCGCGCACGGTGGGACGTACGCGCTGCCCTCCGCCCGTACCGAGCAGGGAGGTCACTCGGCTCGGTACGGGCGCAAGGAGGACGTGCCCGTCGAACTGCGCGGCGCGGGCGCGTGCTCGCGGCAGGTCAACAACTACTGCCTGCCGGGCACGTTCGAGGCCGAGCAGCTGCTGGTGTGCGAGGTACTGACCCCCGGTGGCAACTGGTCGTCGTATCCGCCGCACAAGCACGACGAGGCCCGCACGGACGAGGCCGGCAACCCGGTCGAGTCGGAGCTGGAGGAGATCTACTACTTCGAGGTCTCCGGCGGCGAGAACGGCTTCGGATACCAGCGCGTCTACGGCACCGAGGACCGGCCGATCGACGTGCTCGCCGAAGTCCGTTCCGGCGAGACGGTGTTGATCCCGCACGGCTGGCACGGCCCGTCCATCGCCGCACCCGGCTACGACCTCTACTACCTCAACGTCATGGCCGGCCCCGGCCAGGACCGCGCCTGGCTGATCTGCGACGACCCCGCCCACGGCTGGGTCCGCGGCACCTGGGAAACCCAGGACGTCGACAACCGGCTGCCCTTCGAAGGACTCAACGAGCGATGAACACCGTCCGCCTCACCACCGCCCAGGCCCTGGTCCGTTTCCTGGCCAACCAGTACAGCGAGCGCGACGGCCAGGAGCAGCGGCTGATCCCCGGCGCTTGGGGCATCTTCGGACACGGCAACGTGGCCGGCATCGGACAGGCCCTGCTACAGGCCGCCGTCACCCAAGAGGCCGACCTTCCCTACTACTTGGCCCGCAACGAGCAGGGCATGGTGCACGCTTCGGTGGCCTACGCGAAGATGCGCGACCGGCTGGCCACCTTCGCCTGCACGGCGTCGACGGGCCCCGGCTCCACGAACATGATCACGGGCGCCGCCCTCGCCACCACCAACCGCCTCCCGGTACTCCTCCTGCCCAGCGACATGTTCGCCACCCGCGCCGCCGACCCCGTACTCCAGCAACTGGAGGACACCCGCGGCGGCGACGTCACCGTCAACGACGCCTTCCGCGCCGTATCCAAGTACTTCGACCGCATCTCCCGCCCCGAGCAACTGATCCCGGCCGCCCTCGCCGCGATGCGGGTGCTCACCGACCCGGTCGAGACCGGCGCCGTCACCCTCTCCCTGCCGCAGGACGTGCAGGCCGAGGCGTACGACTGGCCCGTCTCCTTCTTCCGCCACCGGGTCTGGCACGTGGGCCGCCCGGTGCCCGAGCCGGCCGCCGTCGAGCGGGCCGCGCGGCTGCTACGGAACGCAAAGAAGCCGCTGATCGTCGCGGGTGGCGGAACCGTGTACTCCGGTGCCGAGACCGAGCTGCGGGCGTTCGCCGAGGCCACCGGCATTCCGGTCGCGGACACGCACGCGGGCAAGGGCGCCGTGCCCTGGGACCACCCGTACGCGGTCGGCGGCATCGGCTCCACCGGCGCCCACGCGGCCAACGAACTGGCACGCGAAGCCGACGTCGTCCTCGGCATCGGCACCCGCTACTCCGACTTCACCACCGCCAGCCACACCGTCTTCGCCAATCCCGACGTCACCTTCGTCAACCTCAACGTCGCCCGCCTCGACGCCGTCAAGCACTCCGCGGAACCCCTGGTGGCCGACGCCCGGCTCGGCGTCCAGGCCCTCGCCGGAGCTCTGGCCGACTGGGAGGTGGACCAGGAGTATCGGGACCGGACGCGTCAACTCATCGCCCGTACCCGGGAGATCGAGGAGGAGTGCTTCGCACCGGAGCGGAACACGGGGGACCTTCCCGCCCAGACACAGATTCTGGGTGCCCTCAATGATGTCCTCGACGACCGGGCCGTGGTCATCAACGCGGCCGGCTCCATGCCCGGCGACCTGCAACAGCTGTGGCGGGCAAGGGATCCGAAGGCCTACCACGTGGAGTACGCGTATTCGTGCATGGGCTACGAGGTGGCCGCGGGCGTCGGCGCGAAGATGGCCGATCCGTCGCGCGAGGTGGTCGTGCTTGTCGGGGACGGCTCGTATCTGATGATGGCTCAGGAGATCGTGACCATGGTCTCCGAAGGCCTGAAGGTCATCATCGTCCTGGTCCAGAACCACGGCTTCGCCTCCATCGGAGCCCTGTCCGAGTCGCTCGGGTCCCAGCGGTTCGGCACCAAGTACCGCTACCGCGAGGGTGGCTCGGGCCTGCTCGACGGTGACGTACTCCCGGTAGACCTGGCCGCCAACGCCTCTTCCCTGGGCGCGGACGTCCTGCACGCCACGAGCGTCGACGAGTTCCGTACGGCGATGGAGAAGGCCAAGGCCGCCACCCGCACCACCGTCGTCCACGTCGAGACCGACCTGTACGGGCCCAACCCACCCGGCCACGGCTGGTGGGACGTCCCCGTCAGCCAGACGTCTGCCCTGGACTCCACCCGCGCCGCCTACGAGACGTACGCCGCCCACAAGCGCACCCAGCGCCACTACCTGTAAGTCCCTTTCCCGCAAAGGAAACCCTCACCGTGAAGACCATCCAGCACTGGATCAACGGCTCCCCCACCGCCGGCAGAGGCCCGCAGACCGCGCCCGTGTTCAACCCGGCCACCGGCCAGGAGCAGGCCCGGGTCGCCCTGGGCTCGGCCGCCGACGTGGACGCGGCCGTCGCGGCTGCCGCGCAGGCCTTCGAGACCTGGTCGGAGTCCTCGCTGTCCCAGCGCACCCAGGTCATGTTCGCCTTCCGCCAGCTCCTCGTCGATCACGAGGAGGAGCTGGGCCGGATCATCTCCGCCGAGCACGGCAAGACCGTCGACGACGCCCGCGGCGAGATCACCCGCGGCCGCGAGGTCGTGGAGTTCGCCTGCGGCCTCGGCGACGTGTTGAAGGGCTCCTTCTCCGACCAGGTCTCCCGCGGCGTCGACGTCCACAACTTCCGGCAGCCGCTCGGCGTCGTCGCGGGCATCACGCCCTTCAACTTCCCCGCCATGGTGCCTCTTTGGATGCACCCGATGGCGATCGCGACCGGCAACACCTTCATCCTCAAGCCCAGTGAGCGCGACCCGTCGGCCGCCAACTTCGTCGCCGAGCTGTATCAGCGCGCCGGTCTGCCGGACGGCGTGTTCAACGTCGTCCACGGCGGCAAGGACGCGGTGGACGCGATCCTCACCCATCCCGGCATCGAGGCCGTCTCCTTCGTCGGGTCGACCCCGATCGCCAAGTACGTACACGAGCAGGCCACTTCGCACGGCAAGCGCGTCCAGGCCCTCGGCGGCGCGAAGAACCACGCCGTCGTCCTGCCCGACGCCGACCTGGAGTTCGCCGCCAACCACATCACTGCCGGCGCCTACGGCTCCGCCGGCGAACGCTGCATGGCCGTCTCCGTCGCCGTCGCCGTGGGTGACGCCGCCGACGCACTGGTGGAGGTGCTGGAACGCAAGGCCCGCGAGGTGAAGGTCGGCCCCGGGGACACCCCCGGCACCGAGATGGGCCCGCTGGTCACCAAGACTGCCCAGGAGCGCGTCGAAAGCGCCGTCGGCACCGCTGCCACGCAGGGCGCCACCGTCGTCGTCGACGGCCGCGGGCTGAAGATCGACGGGCACGAGGACGGCTTCTTCACCGGGCCGTCCCTCCTCGACCACGTCACCACCGAGATGGACGCCTACAAGGAAGAGCTGTTCGGTCCGGTTCTGGCGATCGTCCGCACCGACAGCCTCGACCAGGCCATCGACCTCATCAACGCCAACCCCTACGGCAACGGCACCGCCCTGTTCACCGCCTCCGGCGAAGCCGCCCGCCGATTCCAGCGCAAGATCAACGTCGGCATGATCGGCATCAACGTCCCCGTGCCCGTCCCGATGTCGTACTACTCCTTCGGCGGCTGGAAGGACTCCCTCATCGGCGACTCCCCCATCCACGGCCCCGAAGGCATCCGCTTCTACACCCGCCCCAAGGTCGTCACCACCCGCTGGCCCCAGACCGCCCAGCAGGTCACCGCCGGCTTCAACTTCCCCACCTCCAACTGACGGCGGACAGCCGCCCCCTCCCCCTCCCCGACCCCACAGCGACAGGAGACGGCCATGGACGTCAAAGACGACGACGTGACCCAGGCCCTAACGCCATCCACCCTCATCGATGACGCTCCGCCTCCCGTCCGGAGGCGACTGCGGATCATCACCGTCATCGCCACCTTCGGCGGCCTCCTCTTCGGCTACGACACCGGCGTCATCAACGGCGCCCTGCCCTACATGACCGACGACCTGGGCCTGACCCCCTTCACCGAGGGCATGGTCACCAGCTCGCTCCTGCTCGGCGCGGCGCTCGGTTCGCTGCTCGGCGGCCGACTCTCCGACGCGCGGGGCCGACGCCGCAACATCCTGCTCCTCGCCGTGATCTTCTTCTTCGGCGCACTCGGCTGCACCCTGGCCCCGAACACCGAACTCATGATCGTGGCACGCTTCGTGCTCGGCCTCGCGGTCGGTGGTGCCTCGGTGACCGTGCCGGTGTACCTGGCGGAGATCTCGCCCGCCGAACGCCGCGGGCGTCTGGTCACCCGTAACGAGCTGATGATCGTCAGCGGTCAGCTGGCGGCGTTCACCTTCAACGCGATCATCGCCAACGTCGGCGGCGAGTCGGGCGGCATCTGGCGCTGGATGCTGGTCGTCGCGACCCTGCCCGCGGTCGCGCTGTGGTTCGGCATGCTGGTCATGCCGGAGAGCCCCCGCTGGCTCGCCTCCCAGGGCCGGTACGCGGACGCACTGGCCGTCCTGAAGCAGGTCCGCTCCGAACAGCGTGCCGAGGCCGAGCTCAGCGAGGTCAGCGCGATGGCCGTCGAGGACGAGAAGGCCAAGCTCGGCGGCTGGAACGACCTCCGTGTGCCGTGGGTACGCAAGCTGGTCCTGGTGGGCATCGGCATCGCGATCGTCATGCAGATCACCGGTGTGAACACGATCATGTACTACGGCACCCAGATCCTCACCGACGCCGGCTTCGCCGCCGACAGCGCCCTCACCGCGAACATCGCCAACGGCGTGATCTCCGTGCTGGCCACCTTCGTCGGCATCTGGCTGCTGGGCCGCGTCAACCGCCGCCCGATGCTCATGATCGGCCAACTCGGCACCATTGCCGCCCAGTTGCTGATAGGCGTCTTCTCCCTCGTCATGCCCGCCGGTGACGGCCGCGCGTTCGCGGTCCTGGCGATGACCATCACCTTCCTCGCCTTCCAGCAGGGCGCGATCTCCCCGGTGACCTGGCTGATGTTGTCCGAGATCTTCCCGCTGAAAATGCGGGGCTTCGGCCTGGGCATCGCGGCCTTCGCCCTGTGGATCACCAACTTCCTCATCGGGCTGGTCTTCCCGATCCTGGTCGACGCGGTCGGCGTGTCCAACACGTTCTTCGTCTTCGTCGCCCTCGGCATTCTCGCGGTCGCCTTCGTCAAGCAGTACGTGCCCGAGACGCGCGGACGCACACTCGAGAACCTCGAACACGAACTCAAGGCCCGCTTCTCCTGAACACCCCCTGCCACCGGTCCCGTCGGGGTCCGGGGGCGCAGAAAGGAACTCCCATGACTGTGCGCGTAGGAGTGATCGGAGCCGGCTGGATCGGCCAGGAACACATCCGCCGGCTCGCCGGGACCGTGACCGGCGCCCAGGTCACCGCGGTCACCGACATCGACGCCGCTCGCGCCGACGAGGCGGCGGCCAGGGTCGGCGCCCAGGTGTTCGCGAACGGCGCCGAGCTGATCGCGGCGGGCGACGTCGACGCGGTGCTTGTCACGTCCTGGGGCCCCACCCATGCCGAGCACGTGCTGAACGCGATAGCCGCCGGGAAGCCGGTGTTCTGCGAGAAGCCCCTCGCCACGAGCGCCGAGGACTGTCTGCGCATCGTCGAGGCCGAGCGGGCCCACGGCCGCCGCCTGGTGCAGGTCGGCTTCATGCGCCGCTTCGACGCCGGCTATCGGCAGATGAAGCAGGTCATCGACTCCGGCCGCATCGGCGAACCGCTCGTGGTGCACTGCGCCCACCGCAACCCGACCGTACCCGAGTCGTACCACACCGACATGGCCGCGCTCGACTCGGCGGTGCATGAGATCGACGTCCTGCGCTGGCTCCTCGACGACGAGATCGTCTCCACGCAGGTGGTCCTGCCGCGCGCCACGAGCAAGCGGTTCGCGCACCTGAAGGACCCGCAGATCATGCTCTTCGAGACCGCCAAGGGCGTCCGCATCGATCTCGAGGTCTTCGTCAACTGCCAGTACGGCTACGACATCCAGTGCGAGACCGTCGGCGAGGAGGGCCTCGTCCGGCTGCCCGACCCCGCCGCGGTCGGCGTGCGCACCGCGGGGCAGCACAGCTCGGAGGTGCTCACGGACTGGGTGGCCCGCTTCGCGGATGCCTTCGACACCGAGTTCCGCGAGTGGATCGCGGAGATCGCCGCCGGCAACGAGCCCACCGGTCCGTCCGCTTGGGACGGCTACGCCGCGACCGTCATCTCCAACGCCACGGTCGAGGCACGGCAGTCGGGCCGCATCGTCACCACGGACATGAAGCCCCGGCCCGCGTTCTACGGCGGCACCGCGTGAAGGCCGTCTGACAAGGGCGAACACCGCCGGCCGTCCGCTCTTGGAGCGGACGGCCGGCGTCTTTTCGCCGGTGGGCCGATCGGTACGGCGGACAGACCAGCACTGCGACGCACGAAACGTCGTGGTCACCGACGACAACCAGCGGACCTTCCGCGGCTGCGGGCTCGAACGAGGCTCGACGCCCGCCAGCAGGCTCCCTTGCGGGCCGTCGCATGTGCTCCATGCACGGCTTTCCGCACGCCAAAGCCGCCCAGGGCACCAGCCCTGGGCGGCTCTCTGCGCGGGAGGCCGCGCGACGATCAGGCGTCGGCCTGCAGCTGTGCCAACTCGGCTTCGAGGTCGGCCATGGCTTCGCCGCCGGCCATGAGGTCGGTGATCTCCTCCCGGGTGCGCTCGCCCTTGCGGAAGTCGTCGGCCTTCTGGCCGCGGATGAGGACGGCGAAGTGGTCGCCGACCATCATGGCGTGCCGGACGTTGTGGGTGACGAGGATGACCGCGACGCCCTTGGCACGGGCCTGCATGATGATCCGCAGGACGTGGGCGGCCTCCTTGACGCCGAGCGCCGCCGTGGGCTCGTCGAGGATGAGGACGTTGGCCCCGAAGTAGACGGCACGCGCGATGGCCAGGGCCTGGCGCTCACCGACGGAGAGGCTGCCCACGAGGCGGCCGCCGTCGGTGACGCGGGTGATGCCGAGGGACTGCATCTCACGTACGGCGATCTCGCCCGCCAGCTTCTTGTCGAACAGCTTGAACGGGCCCCAGCCCTTGGTGGGTTCGGCGCCGACGAAGAAGCAGCGCCCGACGCCCATCAGCGGGAACGTGCCACCGAACTGGTGCACGGTGGCGATGCCGCGTGTGCTGGCGTCGCGGGGGCTTTCGAAGACGATCGGTTCGCCGTTGACCTCGATGGTGCCGGTGGTGGGCTTGTGGAACCCGGATATGATCTTGATCAGGGTGGACTTGCCGGCGCCGTTGTCGCCGAGCAGGCACAGCACCTTCCCGGCGTTCACTTCGAGGGAGATGTCTTGGAGCGCGTTGGTGCCGAGGAACGACTTGCTGATGCCTTCCAGGCGCAGCACGGGTGGGGTCATGGTCAGGCCTTCTTCGCGGTGCGGGGCTTGTAGGACAGGGCGAGCCGACGGAACGTGTTGTTCATCAGGACGGCCGTGAGGATGAGGATGCCGAGGATCAGGCTGGCCCAGTCGGAGTTCCAACCGGTGTAGTAGATGCCCTGGTTGACGATGGCGAAGGTCAACGTCCCCAGCCCGACGCCGACGACGGATCCGTAGCCGCCGGTGAGCAGTACGCCGCCGATGACCACCGCGATGATGGAGTTGAAGACGAAGGACTGGCCGTTGGCGACCTGGGCGCCGTTGTAGAGGATGGTCTGGATCACGCCGACCAGGGCGGCGCCGAATCCGCTGCCCATGTACAGGGCGATCTTCACCCTGTTGACCGGGATGCCGGTGGCGCGGGCGCTTTCCTTGTCACCGCCGATGGCGAAGATCCAGTTGCCGTACTTCATCATCGTCAGCAGCACCGTGACGAGGGCCGCCATGCCGAGCCACCAGAAGATCGCGACCTCGAACTGGCCGCCGATCAGCTGCCCGAACATCCTCTTCGACAGCGGGTCGGGGCTGATGGGGACGCTCGTGGTGCCGGTCGTGACGCGCGACAGACCGAGGGTGAGACCGGCCATGCCGGACAGTGTGGCCAGCGTGACGATCAGTGAGTGAACGTTGGTGCGCGTGACGATGATCCCGTTGAGCAGCCCGGTCAGGAGCCCGAGTCCGAGCGCGCACAGGATGCCGACGATCATGGGAGCGCCCCAGTGGCCGGAGACGATGGCCAGCGTCATCGAGCTGCCGGCCAGCACCGAGCCCACGGACACGTCGAGCTCACCGGCGATCATCAGCAGTCCGACGGGGATGGCGATGATGCCGAGCTCGGCGGCGATGTTCAGCCAGCTCGCCGCGCCTGCCGGGGCCAGGAATTTCTCGCCTCCGAAGATCGCGAAGAAGACGAAGACGCTGATTGTTCCGATGAGCGCGCCGACCTCGGGACGATGTCGCAGTTGCCCCAGCGGGCTCTCGGACTGCTTCAGGGGAGCGACGGCGGTCTCTTTCTCGGCCGTCGTGTCGGGAAGTGAGGTTGTCATCGGAGTCGTGTCACCTTCGGAGAACTGGATGTGGTGCGAGGCGAAGCTCGAGGAGAAGAGGTGCCGGACCCGGGCCGGACCCGGCACCTGCGGGTGAATCAGCGAACGCCGGCCTTGGCACCGGCGATCGCCGCGTCGACGTTGTCCTCGGTGACCAGGAGCGGGCCGGTCAGGATCGGGTTCTGCGGCGGGAGCACGCCGTAGGACAGGTACTGGTTGGCGATCGACACGACGTAGAAGCCCTGGAGATAGGGCTGCTGGTCGATGGCGAACAGCTGGTTGCCGGCCTTGATCCGGTCGAGCTGGCTCTGCGAGAGGTCGAAGGTGCCGAGCTTGACCTTGTCACCGGCATTGGCCTGCTTGATCGCGGCGGCGGCGCTGTCGGCGTCCCCGACGCCGATCGTCACCACGGCGTCGATGCTGCTGTCCTGCAGCAGCGCGCCCTTGATCGCCTGTGTGACGGCGGACGGGTTGCCGAAGTTGGAGGAGGGCAGGGGGAGTTGCTTGGACGAGGAGCCCTTGCTCGTGGCGCCGTCCTTGATGCCCTTGCAGCGGGCCTCCTGGTTGGCCGAGCCGGGCACGGTGTTGACGCACAGGATGTTCTTGGCGCCGTCTTCGGCGAACTTGGCGCCGCCGGCCTTGCCCGCCTCGTAGTCGTCCGACCCGATGTACTTCACGGCGCCGACCCGCTTGGCCGCGTCGATGCCACCCGAGTTGTAGATGAACACCGGAATGCCCTTGGCGATGGCCTGCTTGATCGCGGAGTCCTGGTTCTCGGGCACCCAGTCCGGCACGAGGATCGCCGACGGGTTCTGCGATATGGCGGTCAAGGTCAGCTTGGCGACATCCGGGCCGAGGTTGTCGTAGTTCTGCGGGCCCAGGTAGGTGACCTTGCCGCCCCCCGTCTTCACCAACTTCGTCGCGTCCTCGACTCCGCGCTTGACCGCGGAGAAGAACGGGTCGTCGGACTTGCCGCCGATGACGTAGATGGAGTTCTTTCCGTTGCTCTGCGTGCCGGACGTCGATCCGCCCTCGGCGGGCTCCGTCGACTGCCCGGCGCTGTCGTCGGTGGCCTTGCCGCTGGCGCACCCGGTCAGCGCGGTCGCCGCCGCGGCGAGCACGCTCACCGCAACCAGGGCCCTTCTGGAGAGGCGACGGCCGAGCAGCGGCCGGCCGATCTGAGTGCGTTCCATGTGCTGGGGTGCTCCTTCGTGTGATGCCGGTCAGGGGCGTGACCGGGCCAGGCATTTCTCGGGGTGTGGCGGTGCGACGGTGGGTGCGCACGAACGGGCCGCGGGAATACGCGGGAAGACCGGCACGTCCGCAGCACCGGCTGTGCGCTTGGGCGGGCGTTGAGACGTCGGAGACCAGCAGAGCGGCTCGTCGCGGGGGTGTCCCGGCACCGATCACGGCAACGCCGGACTGAGTGGTGGATAGGGGTTCCGCGATCTTTTAAATCGCTTTAAGCGGTGGCCAGAGCATGCTTGTGTTTCGGAAACGTGTCAAGGGTCTGCTCACAAATGCACGCTGTGCCGTTGTCTGCCCGATGAAAAGCTGCAACGGCCACATATTTGCCGCCTGTGCTGCTGCGCCCCGCATTTGACGAGGCACGCCACGGCCACCTCGCACCGAGCGGCCCGACGCGATCAGTTCGGCTGCGCTGTGGTTCCCCGTACGACGAGGGAGGGGGCGAGGACGATCTCGCGGGGTGCGGTGCGGCCCTGGTCGAGGCGTTCGACGACAGCCGCCACGGCCTGACGGGCCTGTTCCTCGGCGTTCTGGCTGACGGTCGTCAGATTGAAGCAGCTCAGCCGGGACAGGGTGTCGTCGTCGTAGCCGACGACGGAGACGGTGCCAGGGACATCGACCCCGGCTCCCCGAAGGGCAGTGAGCAGGCCGATGGCGCTCCGGTCGTTGAATGCGACTACGGCGGTGGGCAGATCGCCGTCGTCGAGGAGGTGTCGACCTGCCTTCTCGCCGGCCTCCTCGGTGAGGTCCCCGTGGAGGATCCTGATCTGTTCGTCGAGACCATGGCGGCGCATGGCGGCCCGGTAGCCCCGGCGCCGGTCGGTGGCAATGACACCCTTGCCGCCGTCGACATGGGCGATCGCGCGGTGACCGAGGCCCACCAGATGGTCGACGATCTGGCCGACGCCGTCGTCGTCGGCGCTGCGTACGACGTCGAGATCGGCCCCGGCAATCCGGCGACCCACCGAGATGACCGGCGCCTTGCGGTCAAGGTCGGCGAGCACGGAGGCAGGGGCCACCGGGCCGAGGAGGATCAGCGCCTCGCAGCGGAAGGCCAGCAGCGTCTCGACGGCCGCGTTCTCGTCGCGGGTCCGGGTCTGGGTGCTCAGGACGAGGTCGTAGCCGACCTCCTCGGCGGCCGTGTGCAGGTGCTCGACCAGCTCGGCCTGGAAGGCGCTGTGGACGTCGATCATGACACCGAGCAGCCGGCTGCGTCTGCTGGCCAGGGCGCTGGCGGTGCGGTCGGGGCGGTAGCCGAGATCGGCGGCCGCCTTCAGGACGCGCTGCCGGGTGCGCTCGCTGGGGCCGGGCACGTTGCGCAGCACCAGCGACACGGAGGCCGTCGAGAGGCCAACGCGCGCGGCGACATCCTCCAGCCGGGGACGCTGAGTCGCGCCGTTGCCACCCGCGGGGGCAGCGGAGCCGCGCTCGTCCACACGACCTCCCGTGGATTTGTGGCAACACCCTTGACATCTGTCTGTGACGCCGCTGATAGTACCAGCACTTAAAGCGCTTTAATCGACCTGGCCGGCCAAACCCCGACAGGGCCCGGTTCGCTAGCGCTCGGTTCGCCCGTTCCCGACCGGGAGCGGTGCCCAGTCCGTCCCACGCCGCTAGCCACGGCGCCCCCGCCGGAGAGGAATCCCATGAGCACAAGGCCTATCGGGGTAGCTGTCATAGGAGCCGGAATGGCAGGCCGGGCCCACCTCAACGGCTACCGGCAGGCCGCGACTCTGTACGGCGCCGGGCTGCCCGAGGTGCGCCTGGTCGCCGTCGCAGACGCCCACGAGCCCTTCGCCCAGGACGCCGCCCGCCGCTACGGCTACCAGCGGGCCGAGATCGACTGGCGGGCGATCGTCGAGGCCGACGACATCGACGCGGTCAGCATCGTGGTCGCCAACCCCCTGCACCGCGAGATCGTCGAGGCCCTGCTGGCGGCGGGCAAGCACGTACTGTGCGAGAAGCCGCTCGCGCCGACCGTGGCCGACGCCGAAGCCATGGTGAGGGCCGCCGAGAGCACCGGCCTGGTGGCCGCGACCGGCTTCACCTTCCGCCGCTCCCCCGCCATCAACGCCATCCGGCAACAGGTGCGGGAAGGCTCACTCGGGCCCGTCCAACACTTCAACGGGCACTACTGGTGCGACTACGGGCACAACCCGGACGCACCGATGAGCTGGCGCTACCGGGGCGGACCCGGCTCCGGGGCACTGTCCGACATCGGCAGCCACCTCGTCGACCTCGGCGAATACTTCTGCGGTCCCGTGCAGAGCGTCCAGGGCGCCGTCCTGTCCACCCAGGTGGGCCGGCGGCCCGTGCCGCTGGGCACCGCCGTGGGGCACTCGGCCGACGTACAGGTGAGCCAGGAGCGTGAGCCGGTCGAGAACGAGGACATCGCCACCTTCACCGCGACCTTCGCCTCCGGCGCCGTCGGCACCTTCTCCGTCTCGCGCATCGCCCCAGGTCTGGCCAACTCCCTTGGCTTCGAGGTGTTCTCGAAGGGCGGCGCGGCGACCTTCGAACTGTCACGTCCGGCGGAATTCGCCATCGCCGACTCGGCGGCCTCCGCCCCCCTGGACGGCTACCGGCGGGTGGTGGCCGGCCCCGGCCACCCCTACATCGCCGGTGGCCTGCCCATGGACTTCCCCAGCGTCGGCCACGGCCAGCACGAGTTCTTCGTCTGGCAGGCCCGGGCCTTCCTGGAGCAGATCGCGGGCCTGGACCGGCTGCCGCCCTGCCCCACCCTCGCCGACGGGCTGCACAACCTACGCGTCATCGACGCGATCGTCGCCTCCGCCGACGCCGACGGCAAGGCCGTCACCGTCCAGTGACCCGCCCCGACCTGGCTCCCCCTCGCCGAACAGCTCCCCCAACAGTTCCCCAACAGCTCCCCGACAGAAGGAACTTCCATGAGGGTGGGTGCCTACCCGGCCGTCCTCCACAACACGCCCGTGACCGAGGCCTTCGCGGTGCTGCGCGAGCTCGGACAGACCGGCGCGGAGATCAACTCCGGCGGCTTCCTGCCCGCCCCGCACCTGCCCATCACCGACATCCGCGCCGGCCGGGCCGCGCGGGAGGAGTGCCTCGGGCGGTTCGCCGAGTACGGCGTCACGCTCACCGCGCTGAACTGCAACGGCGACCCGCTCCGCCCCGACCCCGAGGTTCCCGTCAAGCACGGCCAGGACGTGCGCGACGGTTCCCTCCCGCGTAACGCCGGCTTCAAGCACGCCCTGCCCAACGTGCTCCGGCATGAGGGCGCCTCCCACTCCGCGCCCACCGACAGCACCGCCTCCACCATCGAGAAGGCCTGAGGAAACACAAGATGAAGCTGGGACTTTACAACGCGATCCTGCACGACCGGCCGCTGCCGGACGCGATCAAAGTCATCGCCGATCTGGGCCTGACGGGCATCGAGATCAACACCGGTGGTTTCCTGCCGGCTGTGCATGTGCCGGCCTTCGACGACATCCTCGTCAGCGACGCCGCCCGGGACGACTTCCTCGGCCTCTTCGAGGGCACTGGCGTCTCCATCGCCGGCCTGAACGCCAACGGCAACCCGCTGCACCCGAACCCCTCCATCGGCGAGAAGCACGCCGAAGACATCCGCCGCTCCATCCGCCTGGCCGAGCGGCTCGGACAGCACCGTGTCGTGACCATGTCCGGCCTGCCCGGCGGGGAGCAAGGCGCATCCCGCCCGAACTGGATCGTCAACGCGTGGAACTCCGCGGCCCTGGACGTGCTCGACCACCAATGGAAGATCGTCGCGGACTTCTGGCGCGAGACCGACCGCCTCGCCCGTGACCACGACGTCAAGATCGCCCTGGAACTGCACCCGCAGAACGTCGTGTTCAACTCCGCCGACGTGCACAAGCTCATCGACCTCAGCGGCGCGACCAACGTGGGCGTCGAGCTGGATGCCTCCCACCTGTTCTGGCAGCAGATGGACCCCGTCAAGGTCGTCCGCCACCTGGGCGAGCTGATCTTCCATGCCGCCGCCAAGGACGTCCGCGTCAACCCCGGGCACGCCGCCCTCAACGGAGTGCTCGACAACAGCTTCCGACGCCTGTCGCCCGACGAGGCGCGCACCAACCTCGGCGGCGACGAATGGGCCAACGAGTGGCCCAAGGCGTCCTCCTGGGACTTCGTCGCCCTCGGCAAGGGGCACGACGTCGCCTACTGGACCGAGTTCCTGCGCGCCCTCCATGAGGTCGACCCGGACATGCTGGTCAACATCGAGCACGAGGACACCGAACTCGGTCCCGTCGAGGGCGTCGCCGTGGCCGCCGAAGTGCTCAAGGCAGCCGACGCAGCACTCAAGGAGTCGCTGCGGTCGTGATCGCGTGGGCCGGCTACCCCTACGAGGGCCGGGTCATCCTCGGCCGTCACCCGGAGCCGCTGCAAGAGGCCGTGGCCGGCTTTGACGCCGAGCGCGTGCAGGTGCTCGTTACCGACGTGACAGAGGCCGACGCGCTCAAGCACGCGGTGGCCGCGATCACCGAACGCTTCGGCCGCATCGACACCATCGCCGACTTCACCGCGAAGCGCACCCACTGACCCACAGCCATCCGTTACCCCCCGGGAACGGCTCCGCCGGCCCTCGCGCCCGAGCCGATGAGACCAAGGAGCACTCACCATGAAGATCGCCCTGGACCCGTACATGATCCGCAACGTCCCGCTGCTCGAACTGCCCGCCGTTGTGGCCGAGTTGGGCTACGAGTGGATCGAGCTGTCGCCGCGCGAGGACTTCATTCCGTTCTTCCGCCACCCGCGCGTCGACGACGGCACCGTCGCGAAGTTCCGCAAGGCCCTGGACTCCGCCGGGGTCGGCGTCTCCTCCGTCCTGCCTCTGTTCCGCTGGTCGGGACCGGACGAGGACGCCCGTCAGGCCGCCGTACGGTACTGGAAGCGCGCCATCCAGATCACCGCGGACCTCGGCGTCACCAGCATGATCTCCGAGTTGAACGGCCGCCCGGAGGACGCCGACCGCAGCGAGGCACAGTTCTGGAAGTCGCTGGAGGAACTGCTGCCGCTGTTCGAGCGCGAGGGCATCCACGTCGCACTGGAGCCGCATCCGGACGACTTCATCGAGAACGGTTACGACGCCATCAACTTCATCCGCGGCATCAACCACTCCAACGTCAGCTTCCTCTACTGCGCTCCGCACACCTTCCACATCGGCAACGATGCCGCCGGCATCATCGAGTACGCCGGGGACCTGCTCACGCACGTCCACCTGGCGGACGCCCTCGACCACACCGCATCCTCGGGCAACCGCTACATCCTCAACCCGCCCGGCACCCCGGCACGCATCCATCAACACCTGAACATGGGCGAGGGTGAGGTCGACTTCGACGAGCTCTTCCGCCAACTCAACGCACGCGGCTTCGACGGCACCCTCACCGCCTGCGTGTTCGCCTGGGAGGAGAAGGCAAAGGAATCCTCCGTGTTCATGCGGGAGAAGATCAACGAATACCTGGCCACCTGGAAGTGACTCTGCCGCGCCGCCAGTCGAGCGACACACCATGCCGAGCCCTACGGAACCGTCAGAACGATCATCGAGCCGGCAGCCGTGGGTCGCCATCACGCAGCCGTCACGTGTCACCCGAACGCATCCAGCGGGCCCGCCGTTTCCGGCAGACCCGCTGATGAACACCGTCGGGACGACAGGATTTGAACCTGCGACCCCTTGCCCCCCAGGCTGAGCACAAGGTCAGAGCCGTCCACACAGTCCAGGGAGTCCGGTAAACATCCAGGTCAGCGGCCTGGGAGGTGAGACGGTGCGAGTCGGTCCGTGAGAAATGTGTGAGACGCCCTCTCCCTATATATGGGGTCTGTCGCGTCACCAGAGCCTCGTAGAAGGCTGGTAGTCGTGCCGTTGATCTCCTTGAGCCATGAGGCGCGTAGCGCCCGGCCTAGTGGATCTACATGGGCGCAGATGTGGTCGTTGCGGGAGCGGAGGGGTTGGGTACGGGCAGGGTGAAGTCGAACTCAGCCAGTGAGCCTTTTCCAACCTGACCGGACGGGCGGGGAGTTGGGTGGGGCGGTGTCCGGACATGAACATGCTCCTGGTAAACGGATTCATGATCAAGTTCACCGTCCCGCCGGGAGCTTCCGCGTGCTTGTCCACCCGTCCGGCGTCGATGTGTCCACCTCGACCCTCCGCCACCTTTCCGCTCGCCTGCGGGCGTGCCGCCAGGAACGTGGAACACGCTGGCGTCGCGTGAGCGCGGGCCGCCAGGCCCTGCTCGTCCTCGCGCACCTGCGCTCCGGTCATACCTACGCCCAGCTCGCCGCCGGGTTCGGCGTCGGCACCACGACCGCCTACCGGTACGTCGCCGAGGCCATCGAAGTGCTGGCCTCCCTCGCACCGACCCTCGCCGAAGCGATGAAGACCGCCTCCACCAAGGCATTCGTGATCCTGGGCGGCACGCTGCTGCCCATCGACCGGATCGCCGCCGACCGGCCCTTCTATTCCGGGAAGCACAAGAAGCACGGCATGAACGTGCAGGTGATCACTGATCCTGCGGGGCGGCTGCTGTGGGCATCACTTGCGCCACCCGGCGCGGTCCACGACATCAAGGCCGCGCGCACCCACGGCATCGTCGACGCCCTGGAGAAGGCCGACGTGGAGTGCTGGGCCGAGAAGGGCTACCGCGGCGCCATACGGACGCCCTACTGGGGCCGCTGGGAGACGCTCTCCGCAGGACAACAAGCCGTCAACCGCTCGCACGCGAAGATCCGCGCGCTCGTTGAGCAGGCCATGGCCGCCCTCAAGACCTGGCGGCTCTTGCGTAAGCTGCGATGCTCCACCACCCGCATCACCAGCCTCGTCCAGGTCGTCGTCACCCTGCACCTGACCTGCTCAAACTGAGGTTTAAGACACCTCGGTTGCCTATCGATTCAACTGCAACTAACCTGGTTCCAGTTAATCGGTGGCGACGGCAGGAGCGGGAGATGGCGGGGCTCAGCAGTAGGAGCGCGGTCGCGATTCACGCGCTTGCGATGCTGGCGCACCGGCGTGAGGGCTCGCTGACGTCCGCGGAGATCGCGGACAGCCTTGAAAGCAATCCAGTCCTCGTGCGCCGCATCCTCGGCCGCTTGCGAGACGCCGACCTGGTGCGGTCCACCGAGGGCCGCGGGGGCGGCTGGTCCCTTGCTCGCACCCCCCGGGACATCACGCTCCATGACGCGTACGCCGCCGTCGAGGAGGGGCAGATCTTCTCGCGGCACACGCATCCGCCCAGCACGTCGTGCGAGGTCGGACGCACCATCGGCGACCTCCTCGACGTCGAGTTCCAGAGCGCGGAACGAGCCCTGGAGGAACGGCTCGGCAGGACGACGATCGCCGGCCTGCTGCAGCAGATTCTGGCCTCCGCCAACGAACCGAGGGATCACTGACCAAGCAGTGACGCACGCGCACCGAGCGTCATGACGCACGACCGAACTGTAACTGCCCGAGTTGCAGTTCATTCCCGGAGTGGCGCTCCGGGCCCTCCGGCTCCCGGTACCAGCGGCCGCACGGTCCATCCGCGAGCACCACGGCCCGAACACCTGCTCAGGACGCACCAGGAGTGAGAGCGATGCCCCAGGAATCCGAAGCAATCGCAAGCACCGAGGCCCGCGCCCCTGCGACCTTCGACCTCGTGATCAGTCGCGCACATGTCTTCGACGGCCGCCAGGCGCTCGCCGGTCTGTACGACGTCGCCATCGACGGCGGGGAGATCGCTTCCGTCTCGGCCGAGCCGCTCAGGGGTAGACAGGAGGTGGACGCCGCCGGAGGATGGGTCGTGCCGGGCCTGATCGACACGCATATCCACTTCTACGACGTGCGCGCGGTCTCCGATCCGCATTCGATGCGTGCCTTCGAGGAGAACGAGCTTCCCGGAAGGCTCGGGCTGTTCCTCGACCACGGGATCACCACCATCAAGTCGGTGGGCGATCCGACGGACGGAATCCTGGACACACGGGCCGAAATCGCGGCGGGCACGCTGTGGGGCCCGCGGCTGTTGGCGACCGGTTGCGGTATCACCGGACGCGACGGGCATCCCGCCGCCACTGTCTTCAGCGGCAACCCCTGGGCGCGCGAGCGCTTCACGGGAGAGGTCGAGAGCGTGCAGCAGATGCGCGACCTGGTGCACCACCTCGCCGACCGCAAGGTGGACGCGATCAAACTCCTGTCGGAAGGCGCCTGCGCACACTCCGGCGGGCCGGCATACCTCTGGCGGAATCCCGCTTTTCCGGATGGTGTCGAGTTGGCGCGGCTTCCCCTCGATCTTCTTCGGGCGGGAATCGAGACCGGGCACGAGCGGGGCCTTCGGGTCACCGTCCACACCACCCAGCAAGCCGCGGCACGCGAGGCGATCGAGGCGGGGGCGGACGGCCTGGAGCACGGTGTCACCGTCGAGCCCCTCACCGACCACTCGCTCATCGACCTGATGCTCGAACACGGCACCACCTACACGCCCACGCTCTGGATCGACGATGCCCACCCGGACGCCCGTGGCAATCTCAAGAAGGTCGCTGAGGCCGGCGTACACATCGCGCTGGGCAGCGACACCTTCAGCGGCCGGGGCCTCTTCGGAGCCAACACCCTCGAAGAGGCCGAACTCATGGTCGCGGCCGGGATGACGCCCACCCAGGTGCTGGCCGCGGCCACCAGCAGCGCGTCGCGGCAGTGTGTCCGCCCCGACCTCGGCACGGTGGCCCCAGGCAAGCGCGCCGACCTGCTCGTGCTGAACGCTGACCCCACCGCGGACATCGGCAACCTTCGCGACCTCAGCGTGGTGATCCTCAACGGCCGCCTCGCCGTCGACAAACGCTAGGAGTCGCGGGACGTCTTCCCACCGCTTCACCACAGCAGGGAGGAAACCACCCATAAGCACATCACCCACACGCTGACCACCCGCTTGGCCCAGCTCCAGGCACAACGCGACCTGGCCTGCTCGACCGACTGCGCCGACCGGGGAAACTGCCCGCGCTTCTTCCAGCCAGACGAAAGCTGACTCGCAGACAGGGCTGAGAATGCTCAGGCCCTGCGTCTCGGTGCATGAGCAAGACTCTGATCGACGAGAAGGCGGTGGCAGCAACGCAGGAGGCGTTCGCGTTCGGCCGCAAGACGAAGAAGAGGTGGATGTCGCACTCAACTGTCACGCCGACTGCAATACCGACACGGCAGGTTGGAAAAGGCTCAGTAGCTCAGCACTGGTCAACAATTCGATCCCACGCTCTCGTGATCGCTTGGCCAGCCGATGCTCGTTGGTGACTAGCGCGCACTGCTCAAACCGAGCTGTCGCTGCAATCAATGCGTCCCGCGTGTGCCTGATGCTCTTCGAGCGCATCAGCTCGAAGTCATCGCTCTCGTCGCTCACGCGGCAGAAGTTGACTCGTGAGTAATCGACCGCAGTGGCTCCCGTGGGCACGAACTCGCCCAGGGACACGAGAAGTAGCAGGAGACCAAATCGCCGATCAAGGTCCGGTACCTCGGCTAGCTCGTCGATGTTCACGTGCGTATAGAGGATCCTGAGCACGTCTGCGGCTCACTGCTGCCTCAAGCGCCTCGTAGGCGCCGGGTATGTCGACCAACGGGTCGACGGCGTCTGAATCAAAGACGACTTGTCGCATGGGCCAGGAGGGTATACCTGCCGGTAGCGGATATCACAAGGTTGCTGCTGTCCAGCGGCCTCAGGGGGACGCGAGTGATGATGTTCTGGCGCAAGCGGGACAGGAAGAAACGACTTACATCTATCGGCGGGTCGCTGACCGGTGTGTCCATGAACTGGGAGGTTGTGCGGACCGACCGAGCGCGGGCACGAGAGGTTCTGCATCGTTTGGAAGATCACCGGATGCTCTACGATCCGTATGAGGCAGAGTACGTGGAGCAAGTCGTGGAGTCTGCCGAGCGCTTGCGTTCCTACCTGGGCGAGCAAATTCCGCAGTGTGAAACTGTCGAGCTACGTGATCATCTTCGGAAGATCCAGGCAGCTGTACGGGCGTTGTTGACCAACTTGGACAGCAGACGGGCACGTCGTCGAAACGAAGGTCCCTGGCGGGTAGTGGGTCGGCTGCGAGTAGGAGTGGGCTCTGCGGTGGAGGATATCTCGCACGTCTTCGAGCTTCCCGTGGATGGAGATCTATTGCGGATCGTCGAAGAGGGTCGCCGGGCGAGCACCTGGACCTCGTAGATCCCGTCCCAGGGAGTTATCCCGATCCTGGTTGCCGGTGGCGCCATGGCTCGCCCTATGCCGGCCAAGGATCACCGGAGGATCTCGCCGTCGTTCAAGTACACCTCGGGTACCCACTCGGCGAGTGGGTCCTCAGCCTCAATCATCAGGCCGTGGCCAACCGTTCGGAGCTGGACACGTATCTCCGCCGGTGACTCTTCGCGAAGCGTGAGACCCAGGAGTGCGCCGTGGATCAGCTCTGCGACGACGAGTTGCGCGTCGTTGAGGAGGTGAATGCGTCCCCATGACCTAAGGGCATCCTCTGTGAGCTCGCGCGCTCTTTAGGGGCTAACACAATGAGGTGGATCGCTCCTGGTTGCCGTGTCTGGGGCGGTAGTTGAGCGTTCGGTTCGGTGTGGGGACGTCACCGTGGATCGTGTCGGATGAACTGTGGGACCGCGTTGAACCGCTGCTGCCGCAGCGTGAGCGCAGGTTCCGGTATCCCGGCCGCAAGGCATTCCCGGACCGGGAAGTGCTGTGCGGGATCCTGTACGTACTGCACACCGGGATCCAGTGGGAGTACCTGCCGCAGGGCCTCGGTTTCGGCTCGGGCATGACGTGCTGGCGGCGGGACTGGAACGAGGCCGGGGTGTGGCAGCGGCTGCACGAGGTCCTGCTCGCCGAACTGAACGCGGCCTCACGGCTGGACTGGTCGCGCTGCGTGGTCGACTCCTCCCACGTCAGGGCGCTAAGACGGGGATCCACACGGGCCCCTCGCCGGTCGACCGCGGCCGGGCCGGCTCGAAGCATCACCTGATCACCGACGGGCACGGCACCCCGCTCGCGGTCCTGCTGACCGGGGGCAACCGCAACGACGTCACTCAGCTGCGACCGCTGCTCGACGCGATCCCACCGGTCCGCGGCCGGGTCGGCCGTCCCCGCCATAAGCCGGACTCGCTGTTCGCCGACCGCGGCTACGACCACGACATCTACCGCGATCAGGTCCGCGCCCGCGGCATCGTGCCCGCGATCGCCCGCCGCGGCACCCTGCACGGCACCGGCCTGGGCACCTACCGCTGGGTCGTCGAGAGGAGTTTTGCCTGGCTGCACGGCTTCCGACGCCTACGCATCCGCTGGGAACGCCGGGCCGACATCCACGAAGCGTTCCTCAAAATCGCCTGCTGCCTCATCACCCACCGACAACTCGGTTCGCTCTGCTAGCTGTTGCTGCTGTCCATGTAGAGGCAGAAGGGATGACCAGCCGGGTCGAGCATCACTCTGACGTTTTCCTGCGGCTGGTGGCCGGATTCCCGCGCGCCGAGTTCGAGTGCGTGCACCACGGCCGCCTGCAGATCGACGACCTCGAAGTCGAGGTGCATCGTGATCCGCTGAG
>NZ_JAFFSX010000043.1 GCF_017948485.1 Streptomyces sp. GESEQ-35
TGTGACCTCACGCATACGGTCCTGGCGCAGCGGACGGCCGAGCACTGAACGCATCGCCGTGTGCTCGGGCGGATCGCTGCACAGGGTGATGCCTTCGAGCTGGGCGTTCATCGCCGGATCCACGAACACCCCGCGCGCCGAGGAGAATATCTGCCAGTCCATCAGGGCCGCGCGTACCTCAGCGTAACGGGGCAGCGCGTAGAGGTCGTACCGGGACAGGTACACCACCGGCCCGAGAGCCCGGAGTTCGGAGTAGATCGCGTAGGGATCGATGCGCGCCTGCTCCGTGTAGAGGTCGACGTCGCTGACCGGAATGGTGTGCATGGGTTCTCCATAGGGCGATCGAGTGTCTGGGTTGCCCTCTCACCGGGGCAGACCCAGAGCGGAACACAGGTGGAACGGTCGGCTTGGCGGCGGGGCTGCCGACGGATGATGGCCATAACCCGAAGATCAGCCGATGGCTGTTCGTCTATGCGGACCTCACCTCGCGAGCCGTCGGTGCTGGCCGAACTGCCGACCCAGATGGTTTCGTCCGTCTCGTTCTGCACCGTGATGGTGTGCCCGGCATCGCCGGCGGAAGCGACCGGTACCTCGCCCTTGCGCTCGCCGTAGCCGCTGGATACATACCGGATCGCCGGGGTTGTGGCTGTCACACCAGCAATGACCAGTAAGAGAGTTGGGAGAAGTGGTCGTCTGCGCATAGAGGACTCTCAAGTCGGGCTCGTGTGGATCGACGATCGGGGAGTGTGTCGGATCGACGATCAGGCTTCGCCTGCGCCCGCACGACGTATGCGCGCCGCGGACGGTTCACTGGGAGGCTGGTCCTCGGTTCCGGCCCTTCCGTCCTTCAGCCCTCCCGCGCTGCGATCGATGTGCGCAGCGGCCGTGAGCGGGCTGGGTCAGGGGCACGTCGCCGAGGTGCCCCCGAGGACGACATCGGTAGGGGCCGAAGGGCGGCGACCGCCGTCGAGAAGGGCGCATTCCGTACGAGTGCGACGCCGTAGTCCTGGGCGGCCGGGGGCTGGGAGGCGCGGAGCCTGACGTCGGTGCCCGGTAGGCCGGTCATCGACAAAAGACATGCACGTCGCCCGCCGGCCCGTGGCCAGATGCTGCCGTGGCGGTCGTGGTGAATGCCGGCGGTTCTGCTGCTCGAGCTCCCCGCGTACGGATGCGGGGTGGAAGCCCGCGACTTTCGGCTTCGGCGTCGGCTGCGTCGGGCCGCATGCACCGGGCCGGAAACGTTCTGCCGCGACGCGGCATTGAACCCTTTGTCCCGGCAGCCCGTTGTGTCCCGCGTCGACATCGTGGCCTTGAGAAGAGGACAACCCGTGCGAGCGCAGGTTCGCCGCCCGCGCATCGAAACGAAGGCACCGACTCGATTCCGTCAATTCGCCAGTTCCGTCAGCTCTATCAGTTCTGCAGTTCCGTCCATTTACGTCACTTCCATCCGTTTCGCCACTACGCCGCTACGCGAGTTCGCCCATTCGTCCATGTGCCCATTGCTTATGAAGGTTGCTCCTCTCCATGCGCACGAAGCTTGATGCCGTCTCCATCGTCGCCGTACTGGTGACGGTCGGTGCGTTCTCCGCGACCGCGCCGTTGACCGCGTATGCCACCGGCCCCGTGCTCGCGCTGGCCCTGGGGCGCAACGCGCTGGGACTCCTCACGCTGGGACCGGTTTTCCTGCTGATCCGGCGGCGCGAGGTGCGGAGGACTTTCAGCGGAGAGCGTTCCTTGTTCAGGAAAGAGCAGCGACGTGCTGTCTTCTTCGGCGTTCTCGCCGGCACGGCGTTGGCCGCTCACTTCGCCACGTTCATGTCCAGCACACGGCTGACGAGTGTCGCCATGGCAACCGCGCTGGTCGCCACTCAGCCTGTGTGGCAGGCCGTCATCGCGTCCCTGCAGAAAAACCCGCTCCCGCGTGTGACGTGGGTGGGTCTGGCCGTTTCGGTGGTGGGCGCGGTGGTCGCGAGCGGCGTGGACATGCGCGCGGGCACGGAGGCTGTGGTCGGTGACCTTCTCGCCCTCGCGGGCGCGGTCGCGCTCGCCGGCTACACGGCGCTCAGCGAACAGGCCCGTCCTGACGTGAGTACTCCGATGTACTCGGTGCTGTGCTTCGCGGTGTGCACCGTGGAGCTGCTGATCCTCTGCCTGGTCACCGGAACTCCGCTCTTCTCGTTCACCGGTGACACCTGGCTCGCGCTGCTGGGCCTGCTTATCTTCCCTCAGCTGCTGGGCCTGTTCTCGCTCAACTTCGCCCTGGGCCGGGCGCCGGCCACAGCGGTGAGTGTGATGCTGCTGCTGGAGGCACCCGTGGCGGCCGTCATCGCCTGGTTGTGGCTCGATGAGCTTCCCGCCGGGAGTGCGTGGCCGGGACTGCTGCTGATCATGCTGGGCGTGGCCGTGGTCGTGGTGGCGGATGCGCGGCGCGCGGATCCGACGGCGGACGGCCTCGGTGGCCCCATCGGCCCCGGCGGGACGATCGGTTCCCTCATGCTTCCGCAGCATCCTCTGCTCACCCTGGACTCCGCACCCGGTGACGACGCCCACGCCTTTCTGTGGCGCTTGGCGCATGCGGGACGGTTCGAGGAAGTCGAAGCCGCCATACGGAAGTCGGAGAACCACGCCGTCCGCGTCCACGGCCCCAAGTCCACCGAGGCCATGCACTGGATCGAGGTACGAGCCGTCGTCGCCCGTATCGCCGGAGACCCGGGGCTCGCCGCCCGGCTGTGGTTGGCCGCCGCCCGATTCTACTCCTCTTTGCCACGGCCGGACCTCCACGAGAGGCGGGCGTGCCTCGACCGCGCCTTCCACGAGTGGAGCAACGTCAAGGACAACCACGCCATCGGTCAACTGGCCTCGGCGCTCCGCGAGATGTACGAGAACGACCCGGACCATCGCCCTGAAGTCCCGGACGCCATAGACCGACGCCTGCGGCGCAGGGGCATCCATTCCGTCCCGGGTGCAGCCCAGGGTCTGGTGACACGTACCGCAACGACGCGCTCCGTGACGGAACCATGAATGCCACTCAACAGAATGTGAACCAATGACGGAAAACGAGCCCTCCGGTCGCGAGACTAACGACGGCCGCCACACCGACGAGGACAAGGGACGGAACACAACGGATCGCCTTCGTGTCGTGGTCCTTTTCGGGGGACGCAGCGCCGAGCACGACGTCTCCTGCGCCTCCGCGGCGCGGACAGTCAGCGCGTTGGACCGGACCCGCTACCAGGCCCAGCCGGTGCGCATCAGCACCGCCGGCGAGTGGGCGGCCGGTCCCGAGGACCTCATGGCGCAGGCGCTGGGAGTGGCCGAGCTCGAGCAGCTGACGCCGATGACCGGGGCCGGCATGGCGGCGAGCCTCGCCCGGGTCCTGCCGGTGCTGGACGCGGCCGACGTGGTGATACCCGTGCTGCACGGCCCGTACGGCGAGGACGGCACCGTGCAGGGAATGCTGGAGCTGCTGGACGTGCCGTACGTCGGCAATGGGGTGATCGCCGGCGCCGCCGGGATGGACAAGGAGATCACCAAGCAGCTGCTCGCCGCGCGCGGCATACCCCTGGTGCCGGGCATTGTGCTCGGGGCCGGCGAGAAGATGGCGCAGGCGGACCGCGAGGCTCTGGGGCTCCCCCTGTTCGTGAAGCCCGCCCGCGGCGGCTCCAGCATCGGGGCGGGACCGGTGCGCGAGTGGGAGGAACTCGACGCCGCCCTGGCCGTGGCGCGCGCGGTCGACGACAAAGTGCTCGTCGAGCGGTCGGTGACCGCGCGCGAGGTGGAGGTCGGCGTGCTGCAGTTCCCCGACGGCCAGGTGCGGACCGGGCCCCCGCTGGAGATCCGTTTCAACGCCGGTCATGGTTTCTTCGGATACGACGCTAAATACCGTGACAGGGCCACCGTCCTGGAATGCCCCGCGAACCTTCCCCTCGAAGTCGCGGACACAATGCGGGACATAGCCGTCGACGTCTTCCACACGCTCGGCTGCTCGGGCCTCCTGCGGGTGGACTTCTTCCTGTGCGAGGGCGACGAGCTGTTCGTCAACGAGGTGAACACGTTCCCCGGCTTCACCCCCGCCTCGCAGTACCCGGCCATCTGGGAAGCGGCCGGGATGTCCGTGGGCGACCTCATGGACCGGCTCATCCAGACCACTCTGGTCACCCGCCCCCGCGACCGCGCCGGTGAGAGGGAACAGCGATGATCCCGACGTCCGCGCGGCAGATCGCCGAGGTGGTGGGCGGAACCTTGCACGACGCTCCCGACCCGGAGATCGTGGTGGACCGCCCCACGGTGATCGACTCGCGGCTGGCGGAGCCCGGCAGTCTCTTCGCCGCCCTGCCCGGGGAGCACACCGACGGCCACCTGCACGCCGAGGCCGCGGTGGCCCGGGGCGCGGTGGCCGTGCTGGCCGCGCGGCCCGTCGGCGTACCGGCCGTCGTCGTCCCGGACGTACAGCGGGCGCTGGGAGACCTGGCCTTGGCCGTGGTGAACGAACTGAAGGACACCACGGTGATCGGTGTGACGGGCTCGGCCGGCAAGACCGGCACCAAGGACCTGCTGGCGCAGGTCCTGGCCTCCCGAGCCGAGACCGTCGCGAACCCGCTGTCCTTCAACAACGAGATCGGCCTGCCGCTCACCGTGCTGACCGCGGACGAACGGACCAGGTTCCTGGTCACGGAGATGGGCGCCCGAGGGCTCGGTCAGATCGCCTACCTGGCCGGTATCGCACGGCCGTCGGTCGGCGTGGTGACCAATGTGGGCAGCGCCCACCTCGGCGAGTTCGGCAGCCGGGAGGCGACCTGCGTCGGCAAGGGCGAACTCGTCGAGGCCCTGCCCGACGACGGGACGGCCGTGCTCAACGCGGACGATCCGGCCGTGATGACCATGGCGCGGCGCACGGCGGCCACGGTGCTGACATTCGGGCACGGCCGCGGTGACGTCCAGGTGCACGGCATGGAGCTGGACGCCGGGGCCCGGCCGTCGTTCGAGCTGTCCTACGCCGGCGAGCGGGAGCGCGTGAGCCTCGCCCTGCACGGAGCCCACCAGGCGACCAACGCCGCTGCCGCCGCCGCGGCGGCCCTCGCGGCCGGCCTGGAGCTTCAGGACGTCGCGCGTGCCCTGGAGGAGGCACGGCGCCTGACCCCCAGCCGTATGCAGATCACCCGCACCCCCGGCGGCGTGACCATCGTCAACGACGCCTTCAACGCCAACCCCGAGGCGATGGGCGTGGCCCTGGACGCGCTGATGGCCCTCACCGGGCCGGGGCAGCGGTCCATCGCCGTACTGGGGGAGATGCGCGAACTCGGGCCGGACTCCGAGCGGTTCCACCGCCGGCTCGGGGAGCGGGTGGCGGCCGCCGGCGTCACCAACCTCATCGCGGTCGGCGGCAAGGACGCGGCCGCGCTCTACGAGGCAGCGGTCACGGCAGGGATCAACGCGAGCCTCGTACCCGACCGGAACGCGGCCCTCGACCTGTTCCGCGGCTACCTCCTCCCCGGCGACGTCGTCCTGATCAAGGGATCGCACGCCACGCAGGTGGAGCGCATCGCCACGGCACTGCTGGAACTCGGTGACGCGGGGCGGGGAGCACCATGACTGAGATATCGCCCCCTGCCGAGCGGGCTGAACCGACCGCGCCCGCCGACTTCGTCGCGCTCGCCGACATCGACCCCACGATCCGCCAGGAGATGCGCTACGCCACGGCCCACAACTTCGTCGGCACACAGCTCGACGGCTACGACGACCCGTGCTGCGTCCTGACCCGGCCGGCCGCCGGGGCCCTGAGCCGGGCCCAGCAGATCCTCCTGCGCGACGGCTTCGCGCTTAAGGTCTACGACGGATACCGGCCCCAGGCGGCCGTCGACCACATGGTGCACTGGTCCCGGGATCCCGAGGCGCAGCACATGAAGTCCGTCTTCTACCCGTACGTCGACAAAGAGCTGCTGTTCGCGGACGGCTATGTGGCGGCACGGTCGGGGCACAGCCGGGGCAGCACGGTCGATGTCACGCTGACCACGAGCGACGGTGAAGTGCTGGACATGGGGACCGAGTTCGACTTCTTCGACCCCCGCTCCCACACCCTCCACCCGGACACCGAACCCGTGCCACGCGAGAACCGCCGCATGCTCACCGAGGCCATGGCGAGCGCGGGTTTCGTGAACCTTCCCGAGGAGTGGTGGCACTTCACCCTCGCCGAAGAGCCCTTCCCCGACTCCTACTTCGGCTTTCCGGTCCGCCGGAGCGCACTGCACGCTCCGGGACGGCCGTATCAGCTCTCACACCCTATCCGGCGACCGTGGTGAGCCATGTGCTCGTCATGAAGGCCGCGAAGTGCAGAGCGAGCGCCGTAGCCGCGAGAAAGCCGAAGCCCAGGGGTGTCCACTGCTCGCGGCGAAGGAGACGACGCTCACCGCGGGCCACACGTACCACTTCACGGCGGCGCAGAAGCAGCAGGAAGCGGCCCAGGGCGGCAAAGCCCAGGGCGTTTCGCCAGAAAGCCATGGCGAGAGGTGAGGCCGAGGCGGCGGTAAGCGGCGCAGTGGCCGAGGCGGAGACCACGGTGACCACGGTGACCGCCATGGTCAGGGGATCGGACCGCCGCGGGTCTGAACCATCAAGGCCCCACAGCCGTTGTGCCATCACGACCGGCGTCGACGGCCGGTCATCGAGTCTGGGAGGTTCGTCCATGCCCGCGCCACTGTTCACGTCACCGAAGCCGTCCGGCTCGTACATCCCCTCCGGTCCCTCCGTTCCGTCCCGCCCCTCCTGCCGTGCCCGGCTCGGCCCGCACGGGCTGCTGAGCCGGCGCAGGGTCGTGCCGGACGCGAACGGGGCCTCGTCCTGGCCGGCACGGCAGGCACGATCCGGCGGCCGTGCCCCGGAGCTTCCCGGCACCCAACTGCCGTCCGCCCTGCTGCCGTTGCCGCCGGGGTTCGAGCTGAACCGCGCCCCGGTCGCATCCGTCGTGTCTGCGTAGGCGACACCTGTTCTCCCGATCCGGCGCGGGCGCGATCCGAGAGGTGTGTTTCATGTGTTTCATGCGCAGACGCTCACTGCTGCTCGTTCTGTTACTGATCATCGTCGGTGCGACGACCACGACCACCGTGATCCTCAGCCGGCACAGCGACGCCGCAGGCATCAACGGTGCGTTGGCTGCCGACGTGGGCAACGCGGAGCACACCGTCACCCTGCAGAACAGGACCGACAGCCGTATCTGAGTCGGCAACAACGTCAACGCGGCTGGCTCAGCCGCGCTGACCGGGCTTCCGGCCCTCGACCCGGGCCAGTCCGCCACCATCAGCGTCCCCGAGCACGCAGGCGGCGGGCACTGGCGCGGCACGTTCTTCGCGCGGCAGGGCTGCTCCGGCGACGATGACAGCAACTTCCACTGTGCGGTCGGCGACTGCGGACCCTACGCCGACCACTGCTCCACCGGCCAACAACCCACCAGCCTCGCCGAGTTCAACTTCGACTCCGGCGACTCGCTCGAGCCCTGGTACGACGTCTGCTACGTCGACGCCGTATCGACCGCCGTCCCACCCAACGACATGACGCCGCCCGCGTCGGGCGAGTGCGCGGCGGCGGGCTGTGCCCTCGACCACTTTCCGGCACTGTGGCGGCGCCGGAGACCTCCAGGAGATGGAACGCACGCACGAGGACGTGGACCGCCAGCCGTCGCATCTCGCCCCGCATGCGGGCTGCGAGATCCTGCACGTCCGGGACAGGAGCTGCACATTCCCCTGGAGCTGCTGCGTCATGGTGTCCAGTTCCTCGCCGGGTCTCCTGGGATCCGCGCCCCGAGTCGCCGCCAACCCCACCGGGCGGCGCATGGCCCCGCTCCGCCCCGTCAGCACAGGCTTCCCACCGGAGCGGAGCGGGCTCACCATCCCGCTGGACCGGGCCTGGTTCACCATTCCGATGCGGGCAAGTCAATACACGTCTTTCGCGTTCACCGCCCACCTCCTCGGCGCCGGCATCGACGCCTCGATCGGCACCGTCGGCGACGCCCTGGACAACGCGCTCATGGAATCCCAGATCGGCCTCTACAGGACCGAATTGATCAAGCCGCGCAGCCCTGGCACGGACTCGCCGACGTCGAACTCGCCACTGCGGAATGGGTCGGCTGGTTCAACAACCACCGCCTCCACACGGCGATCGGAGACATCCCGCCCCACGAGCACGAGACCAACTACTACGCTCGACACCAGCCCCAACCGGCGGCTGAAGCGAACGCATAGAGCCTCCACCGATCCCGGAGCGCTTCAGGGCGCAGGGCGGACAGGATTCGGAACACCGCTGGGACGGCCTCGGGTTTGGCCGATGTTCCGAAACCATCCTGCAGGTTCAGCGTGCCGCTGTCCCGGAGAGCCGGGACAGCGGCAGCCTCACGTGCGCCGAAGCCGTTCGGCTACTGGAAGTCGCAGCCAGGGTTGGGGGCATCCTCCGACAGCGGTGCACCATGAGGGAGGACATACAGCACGTCCAGGACGACTGGCGTGGTGCCGAGGTTGCGCCCGATGTGAACCTGCTGGGGGCCGGAAGGCTCAGTCACCGAACTGCCTGACTTGTAGACACCGTCGGACTTGCAAGTGGAATCGAAGTGGCTGAGCGTTCCCTTCTCGACGTAGGCGTACAGAGTGCCGTCATGGAAGTGCCAGCCGGTGCTCTGACCGGCAGGGATGGTGATCTGACGCAATATGTAGTCCTTACCGCCCACCGTTGTCTGCGAAATGGTCTCGCCCTTCACACCGGGACCAGCCGGTGTCGCCTCGGCCGTGGCGACGCCCGCCAGTGTTGCCGTGGCGGCTAGAGCCGCGATCATTCCAGCCTGCATGCGCTTGTTCACGTCAATGTCCTTCTTGCCGACGATCCTTGCCAACCGCAGAAGATGCGGCGTCGGCGTACTGTCCGTACGGTGCAGCCCCGGGCATGGCATGCCCAGAGCCCGCCTATCGGCAACACGACGTCAGCGCATGGCTCAGGGTTCAATAGACAACCAGTCAGATGTCAAAACTCAAGCTCACTGCCGGGCTCTGGGTGACCGATCCGGCAGGAACGTGTCGGGCGGGAGTCGGCCGTGCCCGAAGTGGACCTGAACGGGGTGCTGGTGATCGCCCATTCCGAGAAGCAGGATACGGCCGCGGCCTGTCGCCCCAACAGCGGCGGTAGTGCTGCCCTCGGCGCTCGATCGGGTATCAGCGGCGGGTGTCGATCTTCAGGTCGCCCGCAGTCACCTTGCGGATGTGGTCACTGGCGAGCATGTCGTGCGGGAAGCCGAGTCCGATCGCGCTGGCCTCGTGGAGGCGGGCCAGTTGGGCGGCGGTGAAGCCGACTTCCAGGGCACCCAGATTGTCCTCCAGTTGCGCGGGGGTGCGGGCGCCGATGATCGGTGCCGTCACGCCCGGGTTCTGCAGGGTCCAGGCCAGCCCGACCTGGGCGGGTGTGCGGCCCAGGTCCCTGGCGACCTCCTTCACGACATCGGCGATGGCGAGGTTGCGTTCGGTCAGCGTGCCCAAGGCGAGGTTGAAGCTCTTGCGGGTGCCGTCGTCGGATGAGCCGTTCGTCGCGGTCAGGTCGTCGCGTGTGTACTTGCCGGTGAGCACTCCGCCGGCCAGCGGTGAAAACGGGATGACACCCAGCCCCATCTCACGTGCCATGGGGATGAGGTCACGTTCCCCGGAACGTTCGATCAGGTTGTATTCGATCTGCAGCGCGACCAGCGGCGACCAGCCGCGGAGGTCAGCGATCGCCTGCATGCGCGACACCTGCCAGGCCGGGGTATTGGAGATCGCCACGTACAGGACCTTGCCCTGCCGGACCAGATCGTCCATGCCGCGCAGGATCTCCTCGACCGGTGTCGTGAAATCCCAGACGTGCAGGTAGAGCAGATCGATGTAGTCCGTGTTCAGCTGTCGCAGACTGGCTTCCACCGACGCGAACAGGCTCTTGCGGTGAGGGCCCCCGGAGTTCGGGTCGCCGGGCCGGCGCAGTGTTGTGTATTTCGTTGCCAGCACCAGGCTTTCGCGGTTGTCGCGGGTGAATTCGCCCAGCAGGCGCTCGGAGCTGCCGTTGGTGTAAGTGTTGGCGGTGTCGATGAAGTTGCCGCCGCGCTCGACGTAGAGGTCGAAGAGCTTGCGGGCCTCGTCCTGCTCGGCGCCCCAGCCCCATTCGGTGCCGAAGGTCGCCGCGCCCAGCGCCAGCGGTGAGACCCGCAGCCCGGAGCGGCCCAGCAGCCGATAGGTGTCGAGGGTGAGCGACATAAGGGTCCTCCTGCGCTTGTGATCCGTCGTCGAGAGCAAGCCTGTGACCGCCGCGAGCCGGGGGTAAGGGAAAGAGGTTCCTGGGAACACCGATCCCACCCTGACTGTTGTGCAGGCATGACGACCCGCACCGTGGACACGACGCAGGAGCTGGCCGCGTTCCTGAGGACCCGCCGCGAGCGCCTGGCCCCGCACGATGTCGGTCTGCCGCCGCGTCGTCAGGCCCGGCGGACCCCGGGATTGCGCCGCGAAGAGGTCGCCGAACTGGCCGGGGTCAGCGTCGACTACATCGTGCGGCTGGAACAGGCCCGCGGGCTGCGGCCCTCAGCGGCCGTGGTGGAGGCGCTGGCCCGGGCGCTGCGCCTGGCCCCCGACGAACGCGCCTACCTCTTCGGCCTGGCCCAGCAGCGCCCCCGCCACGCCGGCAAGCCCGCCACCATGGCAGCACCGCCACTGGCCCGGCTGGTCACCGATCTGTCTCCACTGCCGGCCATGCTGATGAACCACCGCTACGACATCCTGGCCTGGAACAGCGAAATGGCGAGGCTGCTACTGGACTTCGACGCGCTGCCGCCGTCGCAGCGCAATGCGATGTGGCTGTGCCTGATGCATCCGGAGATGCGTGAGTTCTATGTCGACCGCGAGCACGCCGTGCGGGAGGGGATCGCCCACCTGCGCGCTGCGTGGGCCGCGCATCCGGAAGACCAGGCGTTGACCGACCTCATCACCGAATTCACCACTCATGACGAGGAATTCGCTCGCCTGTGGGCCGAGCGAGACGTCAAGGTCAACGGCCGGGGACGCAAGGTGCTGCGGCATCCTGAAGTCGGTGCGATCGCAGTGCATTTCGAAGTGCTCATGCCACTTCAAGATCCGGACCAGCGGTTGATGATCTACCGCCCCGCGGACGATGAGAGCCAGGCAGCACTGGACCGGTTGTGCACACGGTGATGTCGAACCGTCTCTTCACGTGCTGAGCCGAACCGTCATCCCGGCGTGTTTTCGGAATCCATCGGCGAGATCCGGGCCGACAGCATCCCGGGATGACAGACCGGCCGCGCCGGACAGCGAACACCGTGAGGATTTCCCATGCTCACGCGGTCGGCAGGACTCAATGGCCGGCCCGGGCCTCAGTGGTCCTCGATGATGCTCACGGCCGTGCCGTCCTTGACTCCACCGTCGCGGAGGCGCCCTTCACCAGCGCCCTGGATGTCCATGGTCGTCGAGGTGAAGAACGCCTGCCCCATGCCCTTCATGTCACTGACCACGCACGCGCCCGGAGCCATGTACGAGACCGTACCGGCCCAAGTGCCAGTGACAGCCTTGCCGCTGGTGCCACCCGCCTCGTTGCCGGTCTGCGCCTTCACGTCGCCACCGCTGTCCTGGCCCTCGCTGCCACCGGACGTCTCCTTCAGATCCGCCGAGGACGGTCTTGCGGCTGCGCGTGCGAAGCATGGTGCCCGGTCCCCTGGTCGTATGGGTAGTGCAGTCGGCCGACTCCACCCTGCCGTGCTTGCTTGGTCGATCATCAGCCTGGCCGACGCCACGATCTTGAGGGAAGGACAGTTACGGGGTGATGACACAGCCGTAGTCGGGAGGGACACAGTCAGACGTCATCCCCCTGTACAGGGAGCCGTATGCGGGCGCGCAAACCCACCAACGTCGCGCGCCTCGTACGCGCTCACGCCGGGGTCTCGGGAGTCTTTGGGTGAGCCGAACAGCGTGGCGTGGGCCCACCGCAGCTGTCCCCCTCGTGAGCTACGCGCAAGTGTCCACCGCAGGCTGACGATTCCGGACCGCCGCGTCAATAGCGTGGTGATCAGTCGCAGCGGCCGACGCACCGGCATGTCCACCACGGAGGCCGCGGAAACGCCGGTCCAGCCGCACCGCAGCGCACACAGCGCCCCGTCACCACACCCACCCCACAACCGCATGTAACAGCCTTGTATGAGAGGCCGGGTGAACGGAACGTCCCCCGGCCCGAGCGGATCTTAGTGATCAGAAACGCTCACTCGTGCCCAGCAGACGGCACCGACCGCAAGGGAAAGCAACCATGCGCGCCAGGAATACCGCCATCGCCACCCTCGCCCTCGTCTCGGGTCTCTCACTCACCGCCTGCCAGGGCAACGACGACTCCTCCGCGAGCGGAAACGACTTCGACTCCGCAGCCGGGTCGTCGCCCGCCTCGTCGTCCTCGTCCGCCTCGCCCTCCTCCTCGTCGTCCTCCGAGAACTCCGGCGGCAGCAGCACCTCCGACGGGAACGCCACGACCGCCGGCGGCGGCAGCGGCTCCTCGAACGCCGGTGACTCCACCGACGGCAGCGGCGGCGGCCAGATCAACACCGGCCCCTGCGAGACCGCGAACCTCACCTTCAGCGCCGCCCACGGCATGGCCGAGGGCGACGTCCTGGTCAGCCTCAGCAACACCGCCGACGCCTGCTCCCTCAAGGGCTTCCCGGGCGTCGACCTCAAGACCGACAGCGGCCCCGGTGGCATCAGCGCCGAGCGCACCGAGCTCGCCACCCCGACCGTCGTCCTCCAGAACGGCGAGACGACCCGCTTCACCCTGCACACCCCGCGCAACGACACCGGCGGCTCCGGGCTCAAAATCACCCAGATCGTCGTCACCCCGCCCAACGAGACCCACTCCAAGACCCTGCCGATCACCCTCAACCTCCCTGACGTCACCGAGCCCGGCTACGTGGCGGGCGTCACGGTCGACCCTGTCGGCACCGGCAAGCAGTGACGGAACGACACCCCCGCTTCACAGGCAGGCCGACGCACGGTGGACAACTTCGCCGCTCATTCGACAGGCGTCACGCGTCACTCGGACCCTCCCCACGAGCCCCAACTCCCGCCCTGCGTCCCCCACACGGCCACTCCGTCCACGAGTTCACGCACCGACCCGTTCAGGAGCACACCGAGGTGCTCATCGGAGTCTGCGAAATCCTCGACGTTCCACTGCCCGAGAAACTGACCGTCGAGGTCATCTCACCGGACACCACAGAGCACATACCGCTGCAGCGGCACCTCGACAGCGTGCTGCATCTGGTGAGGAGCAGACGCAGAAGACTTCACGCTCCTCGTCATCTGCACCAACCGCGAGGCCGCCTGCTGAGCGAAGGACCCTTCCACCTGCGGTCGAATACCTCGTCAAGGACAACGAGGGACACAGCTTGGTGAACACGGAGAGCCGGCTCGACTCGTACCACACCGTCAAGCGCTTCCTCGCCCGGCACCTGGGCGGGCGCCGCGACGAGTCGTGGGTCTGCTCGCCGTGGCGCGGATGACGACCCCGGTGACGAGGGCCGCCCCCTACGAAACCCGACAATCCTTGTCCACGATCGCCCTCGACCCCCAACAGGATCACACCCGACGGGCAATCCCCCCTCTCACCGGGGACAAGCACCCCGCCTAACGAGGGACAAAACCTCTTTACTCTACATTTGCCAATGCAATGCGTGTGCGGCCACACTGCCGCATGTATCCGAGTACCAGGAGCCTGGACCATATGGATATATCAGACCGAGCAACCGCTCCACTGCGTTTCGCGGTGCTGGGACGCGTCAGAGCATGGCGCGGCGCCATGGAGCTGAACCTGGGCTCGCCGCAGCAGAGAGTGGTGCTGGCCGCACTGCTGCTGCGGCGCGGGCGTCCGGTCACGGTGGCCGAACTGGTCGACGCCATATGGGGCGACGAGCCGCCGACCGCCGCCGTGTCTGTGCTGCGCACCTATGTGTCGCGGCTGCGCAAGGTGCTGAACCCCGGGCCCGACGCTGCCAGATCCCCTGAGGCCCATGAGTCCCCGCAGCCGGTGGTCTCGGTCACGGACGGATATCTGGTCCGTCTCCCGGACGGCTCCCTGGACCTGGACGTGTTCGAGCAGCGGGTCGCCCGGGCGCAGAAGCTGCGCGCCGAGGGCGAACTCCCGGCGGCTACGAAGCTGCTGCACACCGCGCTAGACGAGTGGGAGGGGGCGCCGCTGGCCGGACTTCCCGGCCCGCTGGCCGAGGTCGAGCGCTCCCGGCTGGCCGAGGAGCGGCTGAGCACGCTGGAGACCTGCCTGGAGATCGACGTCGAACTCGGCCGCCTGAGCGAGGTCATCCCCACACTGATCACGCTGACCAGCGAGCACCCGCTGCGGGAACAGCTGAGCCGGCTCCTGATGCTCGCGCTGTACCGGTCCGGACGGCAGGCCGAGGCGCTGGCGGCGTACCGCAGGACGCGCAGCACCCTGGTGGCCGAGCTGGGCGTCGAACCGGGCAGGTCACTGCGGGAGCTGCACCACCGCATCCTCGCGGCCGACGCCTCGCTGGAACCCCTGGCCCCGGAGCGGGAGGCCGCACCGCAGGAGCCCGAGGCCGTCAGCCACATGGCCACGCCCGCGCAGCTCCCCGCCGACCTCCCGGTCTTCACCGGGCGCCAGGACGAACTCCGGCAGGTCCTCTCCCTCGCGCCGGACAGCGTGACGCCCCCGTCCCTCACGGTGATCAGCGGCATGGCGGGCATCGGCAAGACCACGCTGGCCGTGCACTGGGCCCACCGGGTCGCCCACCACTACCCCGACGGACAGCTTTACATCAATCTGCGCGGATTCGACCCGACCGGTGCGGTCGTCTCGTCGGCGAAGGCCGTCCGGATCTTCCTCAACGCACTCGGCGTCCCCCCGGAGGCCATTCCGGCCTCACTGGACGCCCAGGCCGCCCTGTACCGCAGCCTGCTCGCCGGTCGCCGGATGTTGGTGCTCCTCGACAACGCCCGCGACGCCGAGCAGATCCGGCCCCTGCTGCCCGGCTCACCCGGCTGCCTGACCATCGTGACCAGCCGCAGTCAGCTCACCGGCCTGATCGCGGGCGAGGGGGCGCAACCGCTGACGCTCAGCCCGCTGACTACTGCCGAGTCACACGGCTTCCTGGCACGCCGCGTCGGTGCCGCATGGCTGGCCGCGGAACCCGAGGTCGCCAACGAGATCGTCGAGTTCTGCGGCCGACTGCCCCTGGCCCTCGCCATCGTCGCGGCCCGTGCCGCAACCAACCCCGACTTCGCGCTCGGCACCGTCGCCAGGGAACTGCGCGAGAGCCAGGGCAACCTCGACGCACTCACGGGCGGCGACCGCACCTCGGACGTACGCACCGTCTTCTCCTGGTCCTACGACGCGCTGTCCGCGCCTGCCGCGCGGCTGTTCCGGCTGCTGGGCCTGCACTCCGGACCCGACATCTCCGCGCCCGCGGCGGCAGCTCTCGCCGGGCTGCCCCGACGCGAGACCCGCGGTCTGCTCGCCGAGATCACCAGGCTCAGCCTCCTCAACGAGCACGCACCCGGCCGCTACGCCCTGCACGACCTGCTGCGGGTCTACGCCACGGAACGCGCCGCCGCGGAAGAGCAACAGGAGCGGGACCGGGCCGTGGAGCGGCTCCTGTGCTGGTACCTGCACGCGACGGACGCCGTCTACGCCCAGCTCGCGCCGCGCCGCCGCCCGCTCCCCCTCGAACCCCTTCCCCCGCAGGTCGAGCCCATGACGTTCGCCTCGCACGACCAGGCCCTGCAGTGGTGCGAGCGCGAGCGCTCCAACTTCGTCGCCACAGTGCACCAGGCCGCCGCATCGCACCGGCCCGACCTCGCGTGGCGGCTGACCGTAGCGCTCTGGGGGTTTTACAGCCTGCACGGCACTCTGCAGGACTGGCTCAACACCGCACGGACCTGTCTCGAGTGCGCCCGCGAGTCCGGCAACCGGAGGGGCGAGGCCTGGAGCCTCAATGAAGTGGCCGTCGCACTCATCACATTGCGCCGATCCGACGAGGCCATCGAGTACTTGCGGGAGGCGCAGGAGCTGTACCGGCAGCTCGGCGACACGTACGGCAGCTCCCGGGTCGAGAACAGCCTGGGCGTCGCCCATCTGCACTCGGGTCAGCTCGACGAGGCCGTCGACCACCTCGATCGCGCGCTGGCTCTCTCCCGGGCCTGCGGCGACGAATGGGCCGAGGGCATTGCTCTGTCCCAGCTGGGAGACGCCTTTCGGCAACTGGGCCGGTTCGACGAGGCCATCCACTACCTGCGCAACGGGCTGACGATCGTGCACGCCACCGGCTACCGCTGGATCGAAGCGGTCACGCTCGACAGCCTCGGCGTCGCCCTGCACCGGCGGCAGCGCCATGACGAGGCCATCGAGTGCTACCACGAGGCGCTGGACATACTGCGGGAGGTCGGCAACCGCTGGGGCGAGGGCGACACCCTCGGCCACCTCGGCGACGTCCTCCTGGACGCGGGCCGGCCGGACGCGGCTCGCGCCCGGTGGCGGGAGGCCATGTCGGCCATGGAGGAGTCCGGCCATCCGGACGCCGGGGCGATCCGGGAAAGGCTTCGCCGCCTGGACGCACACGAGCCGGCCCCGGGTCCGGATTCGGGAGCGAGCCGCCTGGACGGCATATCCCGATTGAACCGTCTCGTGCGGTGAGCCGTTGTCACCAGCACGGGAAGGGAAGGTACTGCCGATGTCCGGTCAGCAGGAAGATTCCGGCACGACGCAACAGTTGAGGGCCCTCGAAGCAATGAGAGACGTCAATCGCGCTGCTCGCCCGAACAGGCTGCCGCATGCGCCGAACGAGCGCTATATGCGCAGCCTGTCGGAGGCCGCACGGAAGTATCACATTGACGCCGACCGTGCGTATCTCCAGGCCGTGACGAACGAGGACGGCAGCGTCGCGAGCCGCCGACGGATGGAGGAAGCCGCGCACGACAAGGAGTACGCCGCGGAGCAACGGCTGCTCCACGGATGGGCGTACGAGAGCATGGTGGCCGACTGGCTGTGCGCGGAGTCGCCGCACCACCGCGACCGGATCGCAGCCCGGCTCTCCACGGTGTCCATACATCTCGCACGGCCGATGCGAGAGCTCCACTGAGCCACGCCACCGAGGCGCGGGAGCCGGGCGGGGTCCATGGCGTCACGCCGCGGACGGGTACCGCACCCTGGGCTCCTCGCCAGCCCCGTCGTCAGCGTTCTCAACGACACCCATGACCATGCGCAGCACACGTATGGCGTGGTGCACCCGCGACTTGACGGTGCCCGACGGGACACCGAGCACCTGCCCGGCCTCGCGCATCGACCTGCCGGAGAAGAACGTCTCGTACAGCGCTTCCCGGTGGTTGGTCGACAGGTGGTGGAACGCTTCCTTGAGCACCATCGAGGAGAGCAGCCAGCCCACCTCGTCCGGGCTCGTCAGCCGGCCCTCCAGCCAGGCGCTGCCGTCGACCTCCTGAGGGCGGGCCTTGCGCAGCCGGTAGTCGTCCACGACCAGGTTGCGAGCCACCTGAACAGCCACGGCCCCAGCGGCTGACCAGACGTCAGGTCCTGGGTGCGCCAGCAGCGCAGCAGCGCCTCCTGCACCAGGTCCTCGGCTCTGTAGTGGTCGCCTCCCAGCAGCCGGAGCGTGTAGGTGTACAAAGAGCCCGCCTGCTCTTCGTAGAGCGTGCGCAGCGCGCGTTCCCGGTCATTCATCGCCCCCGAGGAACCCATCACGGTCCAGCTCACGATTCCCTCGTTCCATCTGGCGCGATGATGACGAACCCCGACATGGTCTTCTCGGCGGATCCCCGACATGGGTTGGTGGCGCGGAGCGGCTGGGAACGGGCAGAAGCTCGAACGGTGCTCCGCGATCTCGGCTGGGAGTGGGAAGAGGACGTGCATGCCTTGGTACCGCCGGACGACATGGACCCGGCCGATGCCGGAGTTCAAGCCGTCCTGGAACTCCACCGGCACGGCCACCGAGCCGGCCACCTCTCAGGGCCATACGGGACCTTGCGGCTGCGTCTCGCTGAGGTGGAGCAGGTCTTCAGCCGCATTACGGCGGGGCAGCCGACGTATCCGAATGGGCAGAAGGCGCCCTCCCCCGAATCGACTCGAAGAGCTGTGGAAGCGCCTCCTCGGTCGTACGCGGACAGCTACGGCAGGGAGAGCTTCGCGCACGAGAGAGTGGACCACACCCAACCCGATCATGGTGAGCCAGCCGATCCCACCGACCAGGGAAGCCTCAATGATGTTGAAGGCCAGGCCCACAGATCTGCACTGCGACATGTCCCTGACCGCGGTCGACGAACTGCGGCAGCACGGCGGCGAAGAACACGATGGTCCTGGGATTGGTCACACCGACTGCGACCCCCTCCCAAAACGTCCGCAGACCGCCCTGCGCGGCCCCTGCTCCGGTGATCGCAGCGTGCAACGACCCACGCTCACGCCATGCCTTGATGCCGAGAAACACCAAGCAGGCGGCACCCGCCAGCTTGAGCAGCGTGAAAATGAGAACCGAGCGTTCCACCACCGCCCCGACCCTGAACGCCACGGCCACGATCAGCACATAGGCGCCGACCGCGTTGCCCACAACCGTGGTCAACGCGGCGCGGCGCCCCTGCGCCAGCGCCCGCCCGATCACGAAGTCCTTCCGTCAACGCGTTCCGTGGGCGACCGGCCGACCCTGGGAGTGTGATCAACAGGGTTATCATGTGGTCATGGCTGACAGGTCCCGGAGCAGCACTTCCACGGACGGCGGTCGCCCCCTGAGGCGAGATGCCGCCCTCAACCGGGAACGAATTCTGCACGCCGCTCGTGAGATCTTCGGCCGGCGCGGACTGGGAGTCACGCTCGATGACGTGGCTCGCCATGCCGGAGTCGGCGTCGGTACCGTGTATCGCCGTTTCCCCACCAAAGAGGCTCTCGTACGTGCCCTGTTCGCGCAGGATCTCGAGATGCGGCAGGAGGTGGCCGAGAAGGCCCTTGCCCACCCCGATCCCTGGCAGGGCTTCGTCGACTTCGTCATGGAAATGACGGGCGACCTCGCCGAGAACCGCGGCCTGCACGAAGTGATCATGCTCGGCAGCCACAGCTCAGGGCCCATCGAGACGGCGCGCGGCGGCATGCTCCCCTTCCTCGAAGCCCTGATCCGTCGCGCTCAGGAGAGCGGGCAGCTCCGCGCGGAGGTAACCCCTTCCGACATCCCCGTCATCCAGCACATGCTGAGCGCCGCCACCCAGTTCACGCAGGGCAAGCAGCCGGAGATCTGGCGTCGCTACATCGAGATCGTCCTGAACGGGCTCAGGCAGCGCCCCGACAACCCTCCTCTGACGACCCCAAGTCTGAGCAATGAGACGGTGGAGCAGGTCATGGGACTCGTCAGGCCTGAGCCGGCCGCGGAGTAGCGAGCGGCTCAGCAGTGCCATCTCGCGGCCCGCGGCCGGCATCAGGGAACTCGGCTACGGCAGGTTGACCGGGTTGCCGGCCTTTCCGTCCCCGAGCCAGATCTTCTGCTCCGGCTCGTCGTAGTAGACGATCTCCGCGCAGGGGCCTTCCGGCTCCTTGTCCGCGGTCTGGAAGTGACCTGCCGACCACTCGGTGAGGTCGTGTTCGGCGAGGAGCTTGCTGATCACGTTCCGGAACTCGGTGTAGCCGACGCAGTTCCGGTCGGCGAAACGCTCCCTGATCTCGGTGCGGAAGTGGGCGAGGTTCAGCTGCTCGCGGGTGGGTCCGCGGTAGGGATCCGAGCGGTGGCGCGCACACTCGTCCCGACCGCCCGGATAGACCTCGATCGAGCCCTGCTCGGAGCTGTCGACGCAGGCGGTGAGCGTCTCGGGCGCCGGCTCGCCGAAGGCCTCCTGCCACAGCTGCCGGCACACCTTGATCGGGTCGTCGGCGACGGGATTGAAGTTGATACTGGCGTCGGACTGATCGGATCCCACGCAGTTGAGACCGCTCGAGTCGAGGGTGTGACCCTCACCGTCGCCCGCGACCCACGCATAGGTCGCGGCAGTGCCGCCGGCCAGGGCCACGGCCACCACCGGGACCACGACCATCGTGCGCCTGCGTCGCCGGAGGGTGCGCTGACGCACCTGGGCGAGGATCCGGTCGGCGGCCGGGGAGTTCGGATCGAGGTCCGACGGGTCAGGGTGTGGATCGCCGGTCCGGAGCATCCGGACGAGTTCGTCATCGCTCAGCATGATCCTTCTCCTTGGTCGCAGGCACTTCGGAACTCGATGCGGCGAGCCGTTCCCTCAACCGCTGCTTGGCCCGGTGAAGGCGTGTGTCGACGGCACCGACGGAGATGCCGAGGACCGTCGCGATCTCGTGCCGGGACAGGTCGTCCCAGTAGGCCAGGCGCAGCAGTTCCCGGTCGGCGGCCGACGCCTGCGCCAGCGCGGCCTCAAGTTCGTCGCCGGCGTCATCCCGATGTTGGCGTGGTTGCGGGGGATCCGGCTGCTCCGCCACTCTCAGCAGCAGCCGGGACCAACGTCGTTGACTGCGGGCCTGGTTGGCCAGCACACGTCGGGCGATCCCCAGCAGCCACAGCACCGCCTCCTCGCCGTCGTCGGGCAGATGACGTCGTCGGCGCCAGGCCACCACATAGACCTCGGCCACGGCGTCGTGTGCCGCCGTCTCGCCGGTCCGGCGCAGGCAGTACGCCATCACCCGGCGGAACGTCTGCCGGAACAGCTGCTCCAGCCGCTCATTGCGTTCATCCGCATCCATAGCCCAGCAATGTCCACCACCGCCCGATCGCTTACCAGCCGACAGCGACACTCTTTCGCGCGCAACTCACCGCTGCGACAGGGCGATCAGCCGGGAGCCGTGCGGAGGAACCGCCTTTGCGGTCCAGGAGTTGTCGGACTTGCCGATGTCCCGTTGGCTCACCAGGTCGCGGACCTGGTGCTTGCCGTTGATGCCGAGTCGGTCCCAGGTCGTGGTGATGTCGGCGGGCGCGTCGCCGAGGTTGTACACGGCGACGGCGAGGCGGCCGTCGGGCAGGCGCTTCTTCCACACCTGAAGTGATCCGTCGGTGACCTGGGTGGGGAGGACACCCGCCTGGTCGACGGCGATCACCTCACGGTTGGTGAGGATCGAGGTGGCCTTGGCGTCGAGCTTGGCGAGGTCTCCGCCGACGTACAGCGGGGACGAGGCCATGGACCAGAACGTCATGACGCTCTGGCGTTCGGTGTCGTTGATGCCGTCCTGGATGCCGTTGCCCGTGTTGTTGGAGATGGGCATGGAGTCAAGGTCCGGCCAGTAGTTCGGCTCGACGACGTCGAGCCACTTCGGCAGGTCCTCCCACCTGTTGTCGACCGATGCCTGCCAGCTGGAGACGGTGTTGCAGTAGCACTCGACGTCGGTGTCGACGCGGACGCTGTTCGCCCACGGGCGCAGACCCTCGCCCGCCTCGCGGGGGATGGGCCAGGCGCTGGCGGTCAGCCACATCTTGCGGCCGCTCTGGTCGATCGCCTGCGACCACGCCTTGATGTCCGGGACGTTGTCGGTCGTGACGCCGTCGATCTTCACGAAGTCGACGCCCCAGGAGGCGAATTGGTCGGCGATGGAGTCGATGTACGCCTGAGCGCAGGGTTCGGTGTAGTCGATCTTCCAGTCGCCGCCCCACATGTTCGTCGGCGTCAGCGGCTGCACCGCGATGTCCTGGGTCGTGCAGTCCGTGCCGCGGATCGGGGCGTTCTGGTCGTACACGGCACGGGGAAGACCGGCGGCTCCGTAGAGGCCCATTCTGAGCCCCTTGCCGTGGACGTAGTCGGCCAGGTTCGCGATGCCGTTCGGGAAGCGCTCGGGGTCGGCCTCGGGAATGCCGTTGGCGTCGAAGCGGAACTGCCAGTCCCAGTTGGCGTTCCAGCCGGCGTCCAGGTTGATGTTGGTGTAGCCGGAACGCTTCAGCTTCGACGCCATGGCGTCGGTGGTCTGCTTGATGTGTTCCTCGGTGAGCCACTTCGTCCCGTAGTCCGGATGGCTGGAGGACTGGACGCTCCAGCTGCTCCAGCCCATGAACGGCTTGACGCTGAAGTCGCTCTTGGCCTGGGCGGGGACGGTGGTGCACATCAGGGTCGTGGTGATCACGGCCGCCACGGAGAGTCCGCGGCGGAGGCGACGAGCTGTGGGCATGACGGGGTCACCTTTCATAGTGAGGTTTGCCGATTTCGCCGATGCGAAGCGAGGTCCGGCTGGCGTGCGCGCGCCGCTACCAGCGGAGCGTGACGGACTCGCCGCGTGCGAGCCGAACGGTGCGTGCCTTGCCGCCGGCGACGACGTCGGTGCTGCGACCGCCGACGCTGCGGATCACCGCCTTCTCCACCACGCCGTCGCGCCAGGACAGGTCCACCGTGAAACCGCCCCGGGCGCCGACTCCGGTGATCCGGCCCCGCTCCGACCAGGCCGTGGGGAGCGCGGGCAGCAGTTCGATGCGGCCGGGGCGTGAGTGGACGAGCATCTCGACCATCGCCGACGGTGTGCCGAAGTTCGCGTCGATCTGGCAGATGCTGCTGGTGGCGTCGAGGGGCCAGGTGTCGAAGAGGTTGACGGCGGCGCCTCCGGTCTCCCCGTTGAACGGCACCAGATTCTTCATGATCTTCTCGTAGGCGGTGTCGCCTTCCCCGAACCTGGCCCAGCACAGGGCGCGCCAGGCATTGGCCCAGCCGTACATGTTGGTGCCCCGGGCTTTCAGGAGCTTGCGCACTCCGGCGACGAGGGCCGCCGGTGAGGTGTCGGGGTCGATGCGGTCGCCGGGGAACAAGCCCATCAGCGGCGAGAGGTGACGGTGCTCGACTTCCCCGAGGTTGTCCGGGGTCATCCACTCCTCCAGCCAGCCGGTGGTGGGGCTGACCTGCGGGAGGTACAGGCGTTGGCGCAGACCGTCGATGGTCTTGCGGTAGCGGGAGTCCCGGCCGAGTACCTGGGTCGCCGTGCGGTAGTTCGTGAAGAGCGTCCACACGAGCTCTTGGGCGTAGGTGATGCCGAGGGCGTCCTGGGGACCGTGTTCGGGTGACCAGTCCTTGTCCGCGACCAGCGCTTCGCGCGTCTCACCGGTCACGTGGTCGGTGACCTGGTACGGAATCAGCCGTGCTTCCCAGAATTCGCAGGCACCCTTGATCAGGGGGTAGATGCGTGCGAGCAATTCGGGGTCGTTACGGTATTCGTAGTGCTCGAAAAGGGTGTTGGCGAGCCAGGCACTTCCGGCCGGGTGCCATTGCCAGCCGGAGCCGCCGTCGATGTTCGTGGAGATTCCGACGGTCCAGCCGGCCACCTTTTCCGAGGAATTACGGAATCGATTGCGTGGGTCGTTGAAGAGGCGCCGGGTGTTCTCCGTCCAGGACGGGAGTTGGGCAAGGCAGTAGTCGGTGAGGGCGTCGAAGCAGCCCGGCAGGCCGGTGCGGTCGGCCATCCAGTAGTTCATCTGGATGTTGATGTCGGTGTGGTAGTCGCCCATCCAGCCGGGCTCGTTGGTGTCGATCCAGGAGCCCTGCAGCCCCATGGGGAGTCCGCCGCGGGAGCCGCAGATCATCAGATAGCGGCCGTACTGAAGGTAGGACGCCTCGAGTTCGGGGTCGGGGGCGGCTCCGGGCAGGGCGCGGGTGTGCAGCCGGGTCCAGGTGTCGGGCTGCCGCTGGGCCTCGGTCGAGGTTCCCAGCGAGATCTCCATCGTGGAGAAGAGCTCGCGGTAGTCGGCGACGTGGGTGTTGCGCAGGACGCCGGGGGCGACGGCGCCCGCGGCGACGGCCTTGGACCGGGCGAGGGGCTGTGGATCGATCGAGGGGTCGCGGTAGTTCCGTGCGAAGTCGGGTGCGTAGTCGGTGCCGCCGCTGAAGGTGACGGTCAGGTCGGCGCAGTCGGTGAACTCCAGGGACCCTTCGCTGATCCGGACCGTCCCGGTGCGGCTGACGGCGGTGACGGCGGCGCCGTAACGTCGGCCGTTGGCCAGGGCGGCACCGAAGGAAGCGATCGCTTCGCCGGTGTCCGTCGTGACGGTCTCGCCGTGCGTACCCGCGAGGAGAATCCGCCCGGTGTACGCGCCGCCGCCGCTCTGCGTGAAGGAGACGATCACGGCGTCGTCCGGCCGGCTCGCGTAGATCTCGCGTCGGTAAGCGACGTCCTCGTACACGTAAGTGGTCGTCTGTAGACCGTTGCTGAGGTCGAGAGCGCGCCGGTAGCCGGTGACGGCTGCAAGCCCGTGGTCGGGTAGGTCGACGGTGAGGTGGGCGAGTTGGGTCAGGGAGCCGAAACTCGTGCGGTCGTAGGGGAACTGACCGTCGTCGCTGAGGCTGGTGTTGGGGCCGCCCGACCACATGGAGGCGTCGGTGATGTAGAGCGTCTCCCTGGCGGGATCGCCGCCGACCAGGGCGCCGAGCCGGCCGTTCCCCACGGGCAGGGCCTGCTGGATCATCGACCGCTCGGAGGCGGGGGACGCGTACCAGAGCCGTACCGCCTCGTCGGTGGGCACCCGGGGGTCGGCGACGGGCCGCTTCGGCTCCGCCGCGGCTGCGCGGAACGGCGGAATTCCGCCGAGGGCGGCGAGAGTTCCGGCGACCGCGCCGCCGGTCAGCGTGAGAAAGTTCCGACGGCTCGGCGACGCGGAATCGGTGGAGCTGGGTGCCTGCATGGTGTGTTGTCTCCTGGATTTCCCGGCGGGCGGCATACGACACAACTAGGAAACGCAGGAGGAACCTAAGTCCGGGAAACTAAAGGCTCAAGAGCCCGGACATCCGGAAAGGGAATGTCGCGCATTCGAAATTCGCCGGGACGTCCCCGGGCAGACAGACGGGGTGCGGCACATATGCGCACCACACCCCGCAGGCCCCGCAACGGGCTTGCCCTACAGGCCCGGCAGCCGGTAGCACCGCTGTGCGTTGCGGCCGAAGACCTGCTCGGTCTCCGTGGTGCTCAGGTCGCTGACGACGGTGGCGAGAGCGTCGGCGACGTCGCCGTAGCGGTCGGCAGCGAGCAGACAGACGGGCCAGTCCGAGCCGAACATCACGCGCTGGACGGTGAAGACACCGAGGACGTGGTCGACGAACGGCCGCAGCGTTTCCGACGACCAGTCCTTCCAGTCGGCCTCGGTGACCATGCCGGAGAGCTTGGCGTCGACGTTGGGCAGGTCCGCGAAACGGGCCAGGGCCGTCGCCCACGGGCCGTCCCAGCCATCGGCGATGCGCGGTTTGGCGATGTGGTCGAGGACGAAACGCAGGTCGGGAAGGGCGGCCACGGTGGAGATGGCCGCCGGCAGTTCGCGGGTGCGCACGAGCAGGTCGTAGACGAGGTTGCGGGCCGCGATCTCGCCGAGTCCGCGCCGCACGTCCGGCCGCTCCAGCCAGTGCGCGTCGTCCTCGTCGTGGACCTGGTGGCGGATGCCGACGAGCAGCGGGCCGTATTCGTCGCGCAGTTCGTCGAGTACGTCGCCGACGTCCGGGGCGGTGAGGTCGACCCAGCCCACGACGCCGTGGACGAACGGGGTCTCGTAGGCGATGTCCAGGAACATCCGGGTCTCGGCGAGGTCGGACACGGTCTGCACGAGGACCGTGCCGTCGATGCCGTTGGCGGCGAGCTCCGGAGCGAGGTCGTCGGGCGCGAAGGGACGGCGCACCGGGTCGAGTGCCGTGCTGTCCATCCAGGGGTAGTGGAACCGCCGGGGGTCCCAGAAGTGCTGGTGCGCGTCGATGCGCACGGCGTGCCGGGCGGTCACCGGACACTCCTCTCCAGGCCCGTGATCACCGGGCCGGACGGGACGGGAACGTCGTCGGGCAGCAACCCACTCGTCCGCAGGTCGTGCCAGAGCGCGTCCGGGACGACGACTTCCAGCAGGTCGAGGTCCATGTCCAGCTCGGCGACGGACCTGGCGCCGACCAGGACGGCGGCGATCTGCGGATGGGCGAGCGGGAACTGGAGGGCTGCGGCCGCGAGCGGGACGTCGTACCGGTCGCAGACCGTCCGGATCCGCTGTGCCTTCTCCACGACCTCGGCGGCGGCGGGGGCGTAGTCGTACCGGGCGCGTGGCGACGGATCCAGCAGGATGCCGCTGTTGAACACGCCGCCGACGACGACCTTGGTGCCACGCTCACGGCACGCGGGGAGAAGGTCCGTCAGGGAGCTCTGGTCGAGCAGGGTGTACCGGCCGGCGAGCAGGACGACATCGAGGTCGCAGTTCTCCACCAGCCTGGTCAGCACGGGTGTGCGGTTCATGCCGGCGCCGATCGCCTTGACCGTTCCCTCGGCGCGGAGGTCGCGCAGCGCCGCGTAGGCGGTCGAGGCGGCCTGCTCGTAGTGGTCGTCGGGGTCGTGCAGATGCAGGATGTCGAGGCTGTCCAGGCCGAGCCGGTCGAGGCTCTCCGTCAGGGAGGTGCGCACCCCGTCGTAGGAGAAGTCCCAGACGGGGCCGGTGGCGGGTACGTCGGTGTAGAAGGGCTCTCCGTCGACGTACTGGCTCTCGTCCCGGGGCGCGTCGGCCCGCAGCAGCCGGCCGGCCTTGGAGGAGATGACGAGGTCCCCGCGGGGCTTGCCCCTCAGGGCGCTGCCCACGCGCTGTTCGGCCAGGCCGTGCCCGTACAGCGGCGCCGTGTCGACGTAGCGGACGCCGGCGTCGTACGCGCGGCGGATCGTGTCGACGGCCTGTTCGTCGGTGATGGCACCGAGGAAGTTCCCGAGGGACGCGGTCCCCAGTCCGATGCGCGGCAGCCGCAGGCCGCGGTCGCCGATCTCGACACACGGAGTGCCGTTCGCAGGGACCTCGCGGGGTGTGTTCGGCACGCTGTCTCCCGAACTTCAGTGGGCGGACGGTACGGACAGGATTCAGCCACTCCCGGCCGTTCCCGACAACACCGAAATTCGGATGGACGACATTCGCGAAAGGAATCGACGCGCGGGTTCAATGATCCGGCCTCACCTCGCAGAATCGCTCCGGGAGGAGGTACAGGTCGAGGCTGTCTTCGCGATAGCGGACCCGGACCTGTCGCGGCAAGGCGGTGCGGAGGCCGGCCCGCCGCAACCGGCCGCCGGACCAGGCGATGTCGACCTCGACGCCGCCCCGGGCACGCAGCCCGCGCACCTGCCCGTCGGGCCAGTCGGCCGGCAGGGCCGGGAGCAGCTCGATCTCCTCGCCGTCGGACTGGAGCAGCATCTCGGCGATGCCCGCGGTGCCGCCCGCATTGCCGTCGAAGGAGTAGATGTTCTGGACCGCGCCCGCCACTCCCCCGCGCGAGAAGGACATCAGGTTGGCCTCGCTCGCGTCCGCGATGAGGTTGCGGACGTGACGGAGTGCCACGTCGCCGTCCAGGAGCCGCGCGTAGTAGGCGATGAAGTTCGCCTCGGCCCACTCGGTCTGCTCCCAGCCGGGTGCGGACTCGCGCCGGTCGATGGTCACGCGTGCCGCTTCGGCCAGCTCCGGGGTGGCGCGCGGGGAGATCTGCCGCTCGGGGTAGAGCGCCATGAGGTGCGAGGTATGGCGGTGACTCGGTACGGCTTCCTCGAAGTCGTCGAGCCATTCCCGCAGTTGCCCGTGGCGTCCGATCCGGAACGGGACGAGTTCGCGGCGGGCGTCGGCTACGCGGTCACGGAACTCGGCGTCGACGTCCAGCCGCTCGGCCGCCTCCTCGCACATCCGGAAGACCGCCTCGACGAAGACGCGGTCGGCGGTCGGCCCCATGGAGACGGAGCATTCGGCGCCGGACGGCGCGATGTACCAGTTCTCCGGTGAGTCGGACGGTCCGGTGACCAGCCGGCCGTGCTCGGGCTCGGGCTCGGGAACGAGGTAGTCGAGGAAGAACTCGGCGGCCTCCTTGAGGACGGGGTAGGCCCGCTCCCGGAGGAAGTCCTCGTCCTGCCCGTACTCCCACCGCTCCCAGTGCTGCCGGGCGATCCAGGCGCCGCCGGTCACGTTGAGGCCCCAGCCCATGCCCCAGCCGGGGGCGGTGTAGCCCCAGGCGTTGGTGACCGTGTGGGCGACCCAGCCGCGAGCGCCGTAGAGCCGCGACGCCGTTGCCCGACCCGAAGGGCGCAGGTTCTCCACGAGACGCAGCAGCGGCTCCTGGCATTCGGGGAGTGCGGTCGGCTCGGCCGCCCAGTAGTTCTGCTGGGTGTTCATGTCGAGGTGGAAGTCGTTGGTCCACGATGCGCTGCTGGCCAGGCCGTCGTTCCACAGCCCCTGGAGCGCGAGCGGCAGCGGCGAGTCGTGCCGGGAACCGGCGACGGTGAGATACCGGCCGTACTGGAAGTACAGCGCGACCAGTTCGGGGTCCTCGCCGCCGCGGGCCAGCAGGTCACGGCGTACGTCGGTGGGCAGTGCGCGGACGGCGGGGTCCGTGCGGCCCAAGTCGATGGCCACGCGTCCCATCAGCGCGGACACGTCGGCGACGTGTCCGGCGCACAGCTCCGGCCATCCCTGTCGCTCCGCGGCGTCCAGCGCCGCGGCCGCGTCGGCCTCCGGGTCGCCGCCTCGCCAGCCGGTCCCTACGGCGACGAGGACGGTCGCGGCGTCCGCACCGACGATGCGCACCGTGTCGCCGTCGGCGTGCCGGCTTCCTGCGTCGGGCAGTAGGCGGATCCGGACGGTGAGGTCGACTCCGTCCCGGCCGTTGCTGTGCAGCGTCTCGACGGCCCGGCCCGAGAGCACCAGATCACCGTCGTCGATCCGCCGGGCGAGCGGGAAGACGGCTTCGCCCACACCGACTTGGAGAGTGACGGCTCCCGGTGCGGAGGCCGTGATCCGGTAGGCGATGACGCGGGCGGGATGCGAGGAGAGCACCGCGGTGGCGTATTCGACGCCGGAGCGGGTGAACGCGGACCGGACGATGCCGTCGCCGAGGTCGAGGCTGCGCCGGTAGTCCTGGACGGGGCCGGTGGCGCGGTGCTCGATCAGTACCTCGGGGAGCGGCAGGTTGGTGCCGAAGGATGCCGGGCGGCCCAGCAGGTGTTCCTCGGCCAGTTCCTGCGCCTTGGCGTGGTCGCCGGCGAACAGCAGAGCGCGGATGTGGGCGAGTTGCTCACGGCCGCTCTCGCTGACGTCCGTCTCGGAGGGTGCGCCGGACCAGGCGGTGGATTCCGACAGCTGAATGCGGTCGACGTCGGTGCCGCCGTAGACCATGCCACCGAGCCTGCCGTTGCCGATGGGAAGGGCCTCGAACCACCTGGTGGCCGGCGCGCTGAACCGGAGTGAGCCGACTGGTACGGACGCGGTGGTGGCGTTCTGGTCGGTGCTGTGGAGAGGCATGTGCCTGCCTTCGGTGCGGGCCGGTCAGACGGCGTCGAGCTGGAGGAGCAGCGCTTGCTGGGGCTGGAGGGTCGGCATGGGCAGTCCGAGCCCGGACAGGGTTCGGCCGCCGAGGCTCAGCGAGCCCTCCTCTGCCGCGGCCAGCCAGCCGGGCGGGTGTTCGTTCAGCTCGGGCCGGCCGATCTCGGCACGCAGGCGGAGCCGGTAGCGGCGGTCCGGGTCGAGGCCGGGCAGCGGGACCCGGCCGGAGGTGATCGCCGGGGAGGTGCCGAGCCGCGCCCAGGAGAAGAGCGCGGATGTCCGGTCGGCGGCGACGATGCCGTGCAGCAGGGTCTGCTCGTCCGTGAGGTCGGCCCGGACGACCCGCCCGCTGTGCAGGAGCGGTCGCAGCTCCTTGTAGAGCCCGGCCCAGGCACGGATCGTGCTCAGCTCGTCGCTGTCGCAGGCGTTCAGGTTCAACTCGATTCCGGCGTGCCCGAACAGCGCGGTGGCGAGCCGGAACGGCAGTGAGGTGACACGGCGCGTCGAGTGCGCCTCGGCCGCGCCGACGTGGGTGCCCACCAGCTCGGGCGGGAGGAGCTGACCGGTCCACCGCTGGATCTGCTGGCGCTCGACGGGGTCGTTGCAGTCGGAGGCCCACACCCGGTCGGTGCGCTGGAGGATCCCCAGATCGATGCGGCCGCCGCCACTCGCGCAGGATTCGATCTCCAGCCCGCGGTGCCTGCTGCGGAGGGCGTCGAGCAGCCGGTAGATCGCCTCGGTCTGGGCCCGGACGCCGGCCCGGCCGCCGTCGTCGCGGCGGCTCGCCTCGTGGAGCTCACGGTTGTGGTCCCACTTGATGTAGTCGATCCGGTACTCCGACACGAGGGCGTCGATGCGGTCGTACACGAACTTCCAGGCGTCCTCGTGGGCGATGTTGAGCACGTGCTGATGACGGACCGAAGGTCCCTCGCCGGTCGCGGGGGCCAGGATCCAGTCGGGGTGGTCCTCGGCCAGCCGGGAGCTGAGGTTGATCATCTCGGGTTCGAACCAGAGGCCGAACTCCATGCCGTGCGAGCGGACCCGCTCGACCAGCGGGGACAGGCCGTCCGGCCAGACGTCGGGGTCGACAAGCCAGTCGCCGAGGCCGGTGCGGGCGCTGCGGCGGCCGAGGAACCAGCCGTCGTCGAGGACGACACGTTCCACACCGACCGAGGCCGCCCGGTCGACGAGTTCCGACAGGGTCTCCAGGTCGTGGTCGAAGTAGACCGCTTCCCAGGTGTTGAGCACCAGCGGCCGGGGGCTCGCGGGGTGGTGCGGCCGGGACCGGAGCAGCTCGTGGAATCGGTCGGCGACGCCGTCCATGCCGTCGTCGGACCAGGCGAAGCAGAGCGTCGGACTGTCGTACGTGTCGCCGTCACCGAGGGCGACTTCGCCCGGCAGCAGAAGCTCTCCCCCGCCGACGACCGAGCGGTGTACGCCGGCTCCCTCGGGGAGCTGCTCGACGAAGTAGCGCTGGTTGCCGCTCCAGGCGACGTGCAGGGCCCAGACCTCGCCGGTGCGGAAACCGAACCCTCCGGTGCCCGCCATGAGCAGGTACGGGGAGTCGAGCGACGGCCGACCGCGCCGGATCTCGCGCAGGTGGGTGCCGAACGGGACGGGGACACGCTGCGGGCTGCGTTCGCGCGACCACTTTCCGGTGAAGTCGACTATCTCCGTGGCGCGTTCGGGCAGGGGCAGCATGAGGGTGAGGGCGCTGAGGTCGAAGACGTCGCCCCCGTCAGGAGTGCCGCCGGTGCGCTCGTCAGAAGTGCCGCCGGTGCGGCGGAGCCGGCCGTCGACGGCGAGGATGCCGTGCTCGTCGAGTCGGTAGCGCAGCGACAGCTCCAGGCCGAGATCGCAGTGGAGCCGGAGGGTGAGCGTCGATTCCGGCTCGTCATGCGTGTGGCCGTTGAGGCGGAAGCGCGGGTACGGCATTCCGGTCGAGCGCATCCGGCCCTCGATGCCGGGCGTGCCCGACCAGGCGTCCGCCTCGGTGGGCAGCACCGTCAACAGGCGGGGGGTGTCTGTGGAGTTGTGGGTCACGCTCGGTTTCGCGGTGATGCGGATGGTGTCGAGCTCGGCCGCCGAAAGCTCGCCGAGGTCGGCGCCCCAGTGCAGGACACGCGGCAGCGGGGCGCCGAGCTCGACGATGAAGCTGGTGGATCCTCCCCGCAGTTGGATCACGGGTGCGGAGTGGTCGGTGTCGAACAAGGTTCCTCGCGTTGGTCGTGAAGTGACGCCGGCCGGACGGGAGCGGTGCCCGCCGGCCGGCCGTCGGGACGGTGCCGGAATCACTCGGCGATGATCGTCTTCGTCTGCTTCTGTAGCGTCGGCCAGAGGCTGTCGTTCTTCTGGTGCAGGAAGAACGCCTCGAACTGCGGCCTGATCTCGGCCTCCATCGCGGAGCCGTTGTTGTAGGCCGGGGCCGGGAAGAGTTCGCCGTCGGTCTGGTATTTGCCGAAGACGGACAGGTCGGGGCCGTCCTTGGCAGTTGAGTCGACGAGCTTCTTCATCGATGCGCCGATGGACGGGAAGAAGGAGCCGTTGGAGACCGCGGCCGTCGTCTGGCACTCCTCCGAGCCCATGTAGGAGACCCACTTCCAGGTCTGCTCGGGGTTGTCGGTGCCGGCCCAGATGTTGTTGCCGTTCATGTTGCTGAGCAGGGAGCGCGTGCCGTCGGGCGAGGACACCACGGGGGCGGTGCCGACCTTCACACCGGGCAGCTTCGCCAGTGGGGGCGAGTCCCAGGATCCGCCCATGACCATGGCCACCGAGCCGGAGCCGATCTGGTCCGCGTTGCCGGTGGTGAACTGGTCGAGCTTGGGGGCGTAGCCGTCGTCGACCAGGCCGCGCATGAAGTCCATCGTGTCGACGAACCGCTGGTCGCCGTAGTTGAACTGGGTGGGCCAGTTGGGCTTGTCGGTGAGTTTGAGGCCCGTGCTGGCGGCGAAGGGGCCCCAGGTCGTCTGGCCGAGGTTGTCGTCCGAGGCCACGGAACCGATGCCGTAGACCTTGACCTTCGTCTTGTCGAAGCCCGGCTCGTCGCCGCGTACACCGTTACTGTCGACGGTGAGCCGCTTGACGACTTTCAGGAAGGTGCCGCCGTCCTCCGGGTCCCAGGTGAGGTTCTGGAGGTCCTCTTCCTTCAGCCCGGCCGCCTTCAGCATGTCCTGGTTGTAGTAGAAGGCGCTGGCGGCCCAGTCCAGCGGCAGTGCGTACTGCTTGCCGTCGGTGAACTTCCACAGGTCGACTCCGTCGGCGAAGACGCCGAGGTCGTAGTCGCTCTCCTTGATCAGGTCGTCCAGGGCGAGGATCTGGCCCTGGCTCGCATAGGACTGGAAGTACGTCACGCTGTTCTGGAAGGCGTCGGGCGCGTCCTTGGCGACGAAGCCGGCGGTCAGTTTCGTGAAGTAGTCGTTCACGTTGTAGTTCGTGATCTTGACCTTGACGCCGGGGTTCGCCTTCTCGAAGCCCGGTATGCACTTGCTGTACGCGGCGGCCTGGTCGGGGGACCAGGTCCACCAGTCGACAGTGGCCCCCGCACCCTCGGTGCTGCCGTTTCCTCCGCCGCAGGCGGTGAGGGTGAGCAGGGCGGCGACGCCGACGGCGGTGGCGGCGATCTTCCTGGTTTGCATGGGTTGCCCCTTGTGGGTGTCGGACGGGGTCACTTGATCCCGCTGAAGCCGATGGAGTTGACGATCCGCTTTCCGAAGGCGACGAAGAGCAGCAGCATGGGCACCGCCGCGACGAGCGTCGCGGCCATCAGGCCGGCGAAGTCGGGATGCTCCTCCGGGTTCGCCTGCTGGAAGACACCGAGCGCCAGCGTGAGGGGCCTGACCTGCGGGTCGTTGGCGACGAGCAGGGGCCAGAAGTAGTCGTTCCAGGCCCCGATGAACGTCAGGATGGACAGCGTGACGAGCGGGCCCGACGTCATCGGGAAGGTGATCCGGAACATGATCTTCAGCGGACCGGCGCCGTCGATGAGTGCGGCCTCCTCCACCTCGGTGCTCAGCCCGAGCATGAACTGGCGGAGGAAGAAGATGTTGAAGGCGGAGAACAGCGCGCCGGGCAGGACGAGTCCGGCGAAGGTGTTGATCAGACCGAGGTCGTTGATCAGTACGAAGTTGGGCAGCAGCATCAGAATGCCCGGCACCATCAGCCCGGAGAGCAGGAGGGAGAACACGACGTTGCGGCCACGCCACTGAAGTCGCGCGAAGGCGTAGGCGGCAAACGCCGAGCAGGTGACGACGGTGACCGTGAGCAGTCCCGCGTAGATCACCGAGTTGCGCAGGAAGAGCGGGATGTCGAGGGAGGCACCCGATCCGCCCTGGGCGATCGCCTCGGTCTGACTGGTCAGGCCGAAGACGCGCTCGAAGGCGTTGAACGAGAAGCCGGGCGGCAGCATGGACGTCGGATCGGTACTCAGCGCGTAGTTGTCCGACAGTGCGGTGCGCAGGATCCAGTAGAACGGAAAGATCGTGACCAGCAGGAATCCGATGATGTAGGCCCAGGCGACGGCCCGGCCCACCGGCAGGCGCCGACTGCGTCGGGGCACGACGGCGCCCTTCGAGGTCCGGCCTTCCGGAGCGATGACGGCAGTGGTGGTCATGGCCGGCCTCACTTCGTGTCGGATTCGTTGGCGCGCAGCAGGCGCATCTGGAGGAAGGTGATGGTGATGAGCATCGCGAAGAGGGCGAGCGACATCGTGGCCGCGTAGCCGAAGTCGAACTGGCTGAACGCCTTGTCGTAGATGTACATCTGAAGCACGTTCGTCGCGTCCGCCGGTCCGCCCTTGGTGGTGACCTGGACGATGTCGAACACCTGGAACGAGCTGATGACGCTGAGGACGACGACCATCGCCATGATCGGTCGCAGCAGTGGCAGGGTCAGCCGCCAGAACATCTGGATCTCACTGGCGCCGTCGAGGCGGCCCGCTTCGTAGACGTCGTCCGGGATGGTCTGGAGGCCCGCGACGATGAGGATGGTGCTGTAGCCCATCGACTTCCAGACGCTGATCAGCGCGAGCGACGGGATCGCCCACCCCGGCGAGCCGAGGAACTGGATCGGTTCGCCCCCGAACTTCTCGATGAGGACGTTGACGATCCCGAGCTGCGGGTCGAGCATCCACTGCCACACCAGCCCCGCGACCACTCCGGAGATGAGGAACGGCAGGATGACCAGGCCGCGGATCACCGTCGACCTGGTCAGCCGGTGCAGCACGACCGCGGTGACCAGCGAGACCGAGAGGCCGATCCCGACGGAGAGGACGACGAAGTACAGGGTCACTCGCAGCGAGTGCCAGAACTTCTCGTCGTCGATCAGCGTCCTGATGTTGTCAAGGCCGGTCCAGACCGGCGGGGTCAGGATCTTGAAGTCCGTGAAGCTGAGGTAGACGCCCCGCAGCGTCGGATAGACCGCGAACACCGCGAAGCCCAGTACGGCCGGCGCTATCAGCAGCAGGGCCAGCCGCCAGTCGTTGCGGTGCGTCGGGTTGCGCAACTGTCCCCGACGGACGGCACGTTCACGCCCTCCCGGCCGGGTTCTCAGCGTCGTCGCCATGAACTCTCCCTTGAGCAGCCGCCCTTCGGCAGCACGTCGGCGGCTCACCGACGTGTGGCGACCATAGGGTCAATACATTCCTCTGTCCAGTAATTGTGTCGCTCGATGCTGTAAGTAATCCGTTGTATTACTTGGCAAGCAAAACTAAGGTGTTCGGGCAGAACGTTGCCGTAGCGGACACCGGGGATGAACCATGAGCGATGTGCCAACAGCCCGCGACAACGACTCGACGACCGGCGACGACGCCACCGTCCCAGCGGCCCCCAAGTGGGGCCGGCTGCCCACGGCACCCGCCGTGACGACGGTCCTGACCGAGATCCTCAAGCACGGCCCGATCCCGCGCATCGAGGTCGCCCGGCGCACCGGACTGTCCCAGACCGCCGTGACCAAGGCGGTCGCCCGCCTCGCCGAGCATGGCCTCATCTCCGCCCACGACCACCGCCGTTCGTCGGCACCCGGCCGTCCGGTGCAGCCGCTCAGCGTGCACGCAGAGGCGGCCCTGGCGATCGGGATCACGGTCCGCGTCGACGCGATCTTCGGCGTGGTCACCACACTCCGCGCCGACGTACGGCACTCGATCCACCGTCCGCTCGCCAGCACGGTGCCGGCGGCCGTCGCCGACAGCGTCGCCACCGTGATCGACCTGCTCCTCGCCGACCTCGGCCCCGACGCCGAGCGGGTGCTCGGCGCCGGTGTCGCGGTCTCCGGCGAGGTCGACAGCGACCTGGGGATCGTCCGCAACTCACCGAGGCTCAACTGGACGGACGTACCTCTGCGCGACCTCGTCCGCGAACGCCGGGAGCTGCCCGTTCTGGTCGACAACGACGTCCGGGCGCTGTCCGTCGCCGAGGAGTGGTTCGGCATCGGCGTCGACGCGAACTCGTTCGCCATCCTGACCATCGGCGCCGGAATCGGCTGCGGACTGTATGTCAACGGCGACATCGTCACGGGTGATCACGGGGTGGCCGGCGAGATCGGCCATCTGCCCCTCGGCCCGAGTGAGCTGCTGTGCACCTGCGGACGGTACGGCTGCGTCGAGACGGTCGCCTCAACGAGCGCCATCGTCCACGCCATCCGCACCACCAGGCAGGATCCACTGCTCACCATGCGGGAGGCCGTCGCACTGGCGCGCGGCGGCGACGCTGTGGCCCGTGGCGCATTCGAGCGCGCCGGATCCGTGCTGGGACTCGCACTGGCCACCGTGGCGAACCTGGTCGGGCCGAGCAGCATCCTGGTGGCCGGCGAATCCGTCGCCAACTACGACCTCTTCGACCTCCGGCTGCGCGAGGCCTTCGAGGCGCACGTCTTCGGCTCGGCCGGCGCCTGCACCATCGTCGCGAAATCCCACACCTTCGAGGACTGGGCGCGCGGCTCCGCGGCCTCGGCGATCCAGGCGTTGGTGAAGGGGAAGCTGGCCGCACAGTCCTGATTCGGAGATCACCATGGGGATAGAGCTGGTCTGGCTGAAGACCTGGCTCGACGTAGTCGACACCGGCAGCTTCGCCAGAGCGGCCGAAGCCATACCCCTCTCGCAGCCGCGTGTCTCCGCGCATGTGGCCAACCTGGAGCGGGCGCTCGGCTGCACACTGATCGAGCGCCGGGTCCGGCCGCTCGCCCTCACCGAGGACGGACGCGCCCTGCTGCCCAAGGCGCGGGCGGTGCTGGCCGCGGTGGACGACCTCACCGGCCACCGTCACGGTCAGGACCGGCTGACCGGTCTGCTCAAGGTCGCCAGCTTCGCCAGCGCGAGCGACGCCTTCCTGCCGGCCGTCGTGCGGCGACTGCGAACGGACCATCCCGGGTTGGAGGTCGGCATCTTCGACGGTGACGTCCAGTCCATCGAGACCGCGCTGAGCGACCGCCGCGTCACCGTCGCGCTGCGGCCGCTGCGCCCCGAACCGGTCGACCGCGCCCTCACCCATCTCCCGCTGTGGCGCGAGCCGTTCGTCGTCCTCCTCCCCACCGGCCATCCCCTGCTGGCCGAGAAGACGGTCGCGCTGGAACAGCTCACCGGCTCCCGGGTCATCACCATCGGAAACCCTCTGCTCGACTCCTATCTCGGTTACGAGGCCGAGGCCGCACTGCACGCCAGCTACGTGGAGGTGCCGATGGGGCAGGTCTCCCAACAGCCCACCACGCTCGCGGCCATGGTCCGCGCCGGACTCGGTGTCGGCGTCGTCAACCTGCTCGCCGCGTCGATGGTCCGACAGGACGGGCTCGAACACCGTCCCATCCGCGACCTGCACCGTTACCGCGACGTCGGTGTCTGGTGGCACAGCGAACGACCGCTTCCCCGCGCCTCCAAGGCCTTCATCGACCTGGTCGCGGCGGCACCCCTGCCGGCGGGCACGACGTCGGTCCCGCCGAGCGCATAGCCGGCGTCCCTCGGATCACGGATGGCCACCATCCGCGATCCACTATTGCCCGGCGACACGGGTGCTGGCTGCAATGAACTCGCCGCCGGCCGGTTCCGCCCACGTAGCGAAGGAGAAGAACAGCCCATGCCCGACGATGCTCCGCAGATACTCGGTGTGCTGTCGCCCGGTCTCAGCGACCTGATCCACGGCGACGCAGGCGCCGACATCGTCTCGGTGGAGACGTACGCGCTCGCCGTGCCACTCGCCCGAACCATCGCGGATGCCACCGTGGCCATGGATCACTGGACGGTGCCCGTCGTCGAGATCCGCACCCGTGACGGCCGGGTCGGCACCGGCATCTCCGGTGTCCACACCGGTTCGGAGCTGCTGTGTTCCGTCATCGACGACTACTACGCCCCCACCCTGCTCGACGCCTCCTCCGAGGACATCCTCGGCACCTGGAACCGCCTGTACTGGCTGCCCACCCACTGGATAGGCCGGGCCGGCCCGGTGCACATGGCGCTCGGCATGGTCGACATCGCGCTCTGGGACCTCGCCGCGCAGCGCGCCGGCGTCCCCCTGTGGCGGCTCCTCGGCGGCACCGCCGACCCCATCGAGGCGTACAACACCGACGGCGGGTGGCTGAACGCCCCCGTCGACGAGCTCATCCGCGGTCTGACCGGTCTCCTCGACCAGGGCTGGCGCCGAGTGAAGGTCAAGGTCGGCAAGCCGGACTGGCGGGAGGACGCCGCCCGGCTCCGGGCGGTGCGCTCGGCACTCGGCGACGACGTGACCCTGATGTGCGACGCCAACCAGCGCTGGGACCTGTCGACCGCGAACCGGATCATGCCCGTGCTCGAGGAGACGGGGATGGACTGGGTCGAGGAACCGCTGCACGCCGACGATCTCGACGGCCATGCCGCCCTCCAGCGGTCGACCGGCCTCGACATCGCCGCCGGTGAAAGCATCTACAGCTACCAGCAGTTCAACGGTTTCATCACGCACGACGCCATCCGTGTCGTCCAGCCCGACGCCACCCGGCTCGGCGGCGTGACCGAATGGCTCCAGGTGACCGGGCTCGCCACCGCCCGTGGCCTGCGCGTCGCACCGCATGCCGGCGACATGATGCAGCTCCACCAGCACCTCGTCGGCGTCGGCCTGTCGGCGGCGCCGCCCCTCGTCGAGTTCATCCCGTGGACCCAGGACGCCTACACCGAACGCAGCGTCGTCCGCGAGGGATACCTCCAGCGCCCACAGGCCCCGGGCGCCGCCACCGCCGTAGACCCCAAGGCCCGTCACAACTGGCAACTCCGCGGCGTCGGCGCCCTGCGCACCGCATAGCAGGATCGGAACCGATCCATTTGAATGCAGCTCGGAGCAGGCCCGCTCGCGTACGGCAGGCAGGCGCGTCGGTTCAGGTGAGGAGTTTCGCGAGCTGGGCCACCTCGGTGGGCGGGTCGATCACCGGCTGGATGAGGAGTTCGTCGACGCCGGCCTGTTCCAGGGTGCTGATGCGGGCGAGGAGGTCGTCGCGGGTGCCGACCAGGGCCAGGGTGTTCATCAGCGAGGGCAGAACCAGGTCGCGGTCCTGCGGTGCGATGCGTCCGAGGTAGTTGGGGTAGAGCTTGGTGTGCCGGTCCGGCGCGGTGGCGGTGGTGCCGCGCCGGTCGAGGAGCCGCCGCACCGCCTCGCGTTCCTCGGGGCCGAGTTGCTCGGCGAGGGCGGGTGTGTCGGCGGCCGTGTCGGCGGCGAAGGCCAGCAGCGACAGGACGAGGTGGCCTGTGGCGTCCCGGGCCGCAGCGCCGTGGGGGTCCTCGTCCTCGTCGAGCAGGTGGAGCGAGGTGACCACGTAGGAGTCCGTGTGGGAGTCGGGGTCGCCGGGTGTGCCCGGGGCGGCGTGGCGGCGGGTGTCGTGCAGCGCCTGCCAGGCGGTGGGGTCCAGCAGGCCGAAGGAGATGAGGCCGGTGCCGCGGCGGCCGGCGACGGCGGCGGCCTTCGGTCCGAGCAGCGCGGCCACGACGAACTCGATCGGGTCGGCGGTGTTCACGTGCGCCCCGGCGTGCAGGAACCGGATGTCGCGGACCCGGTCACCGTCGCGGTACTCGGTCGAACGTCCGGCGCACAGGTCCTGGAGTGCGACGGTGAAGTTCTCCAGCCTGGCCGCCGTGGTCGGCCGCATGCCCAGGGTGCGCCGGGCGGTGTTCCCGGTGCCGACTCCGCAGATGATCCGGCCCGGTGCCAGGGCGTTGAGGCTGGCGAGCCCGCTCGCGGCGGCCGGGGCCGAGCGCAGCGCCGGTGAGGTCACGCCGATGCCGAGCCTGATGCGGCTGGTGGCCTTCGCACACAGGCTCAGGGCGACGAAGGGGTCGCCGTGGACCATCGGGGTGTCGTTGACCCAGAAGCTGTGCAAGCCCAACTCCTCGGCCCGCACGGCGAGATCCTCCACACCGGGCTGCGCGGCGACAACGACGCCTGCACGCATCAAAACCTCCATGGTGTGAGGATCCCATCGAGCCTGTTCAGCATGGCAGGTCCCGGCGCAGGGCCGTTGCGGAGCCGCGTGATCTCGTAGCGTCGCAGGGCGGGAATACGTCATCCGTTCGTGAGTGTGGCGTGGGCCCGCACGCCCAGGCGGCGTCCGGGCCCACGGCCGTCACGTCGACCGCGGCAGAGGCAGGTCCGGCAGGGCCGCCTCGCAGATCCACGGTGAACTCCCCGCCGAGCAGGCTGACCCGCTCCCCGCCGAGCAGGCTGACCCGCTCCCCGGTGAGCAGGTCGACGAGCTGTTGCAGCGCGGGCAGCGCGACCTTCAGCTTCGCCATCACGGGAACGCGGTGGCCGCACCGCAGGCCCACGCGCCAGACGAGGCTCGGCTCCCAGTCGAGCAGCGTGTTGTTGACCGCCCAGATGTACGTGGTGTTCCCGGCTGTCCACTCGCTGAGCAGCACCTCGGGGTTGCCGCACTCGGCGACCGGGGTGACGACGTCCTTCAGGGCGGCGGAGGCGCTGGTAGGACGCGTCGTCGCTCTGTGGCGTCTCGTCGTTCTCGACGTGGGTGAAGGCGGTGCCGAGGGGGCGGTAGGCGTCCCGGTAGCGCTGGACGCAGCTCTCGTCGGCGTAGACGGGGACGGCGTTCGGTTCCTGGCTCACCTCGGTCAGGGCCGCGTCGAGGCGCGGGTCCAGGTCGGTGCGCCCGCCGATCAGCAGGACGGCGGCGTAGCCGCGGAGGACGCCGGCGCTGACGTCCTCGGTGAAGACGAAGGTGGCGGGGCGGTGGGCGTACAGGCAGGCGGTGTACGCGTCGAAGAGGCGCAAGAAGTACTTGCTGCTGAGGCCCTGCCAGGTCTCCGGGCGCTGCATGCGGGTGGAGACGACGATCGCGACGCGGTCGGCACTGTGGGCGCCCGCGGTCGTGGGACCGAGGCGGGTGCTCAGGTCGAACGCGGCGCGCAGCATCGAGGTGCGGCCCGCGCCGCCGGAGCGTGGGTCGCCGGACCTGCCGCCGCTGCCGGGCCGCGTTCGTCGAGGGCGGTGATGCCCTCCAGGTGGTAGGCGCCCTGGTCGCCGGCCATGCCGGTGCCGTTCGCGCCCCGCATCACCTGTTGCGGCGGCGTCGGCAGGATCATGCCGCCGGTGCCGTCGTCGTTGAACAGTTCCGGGTGGCCCCGGGCGGGATTGCCCGGGCGCCGTAGTAGTCGGCCATGTGGGCGGTCGCGCCGAGGAGTTGGATCTGTTCGCCCTGGTAGTGCAGGTCGACCTCGTCGGCCGGGGCGAACATGACCCGGGGGCAGGGTCTGCGGTGCCCGGTAGGGGCCGGTCACCGCGCCGACCTTGCCCGGGAACTGCTCGTTCATGACCTCGCGGAACCGGGCCGCGTCCTTGGTCCTGAGGCCGATCGAGCGGTCGGTGACGGTGTCGAGGATCGGCACCCGGCCTCCGGGCTCCTCTACGGTCTTCAGCGCGTCGGCGTACTCGTCGCGCTCGGCCTGGTTCTCCGCGGCGCCCGCGCCGATGGCGCCCTCCCACCAGTTCGCGCCCGGCCGAGCAGCTGACCCCGGCGGGCGGGCGACAACCTCGCCTACACCATGGCTGCCGGATCTCCTTCAACGCGTACGCCCAAGATCGGGCGTACGCAGGGAGCGGGCCCGCCCGCTGCGCACCCGCGGCCACTGGGCGGGCCACCTGGCACTCGGGAACGAATCTGCGCCTCACGGGCGATACGCCCACGCCCCCACTCGGCCCGCCGAGGTCTCAGGGCGGAGGCGCCTCAGACCTTCGACGTAGTTCTATTTTCAACTTCTGCATGTGCAATTACTTTGCTAGCGTCCCTTCCCGGCGATCGCCCACGGCGGTTGAACGACCCCGCACCGTCCGCCATCGCCCATCACGTCCCACGCCGGCGCGCCAAGCGGCCGGTACAGACTTGGAGTTCGTATGCACCGCGACGAGCCGTCGCTTTTGGACCAGCAGAACCCGCAGGACCACTCTCGATCTCGACTGAAGCGCAGATCCTTCCTGGTCGGAGCCGGCACGGGCCTCGGCGCCGCCACCGTCGGGCTGGGCGCCACCGCCGTGGCCCGACCGCAGGCGCCCGCCCGGACGCCTTCCTTCACGCCCAGTCGGCCGATCGTCTTCCGCGGGGCCACCGTGGTGACCGGCGACCCCGAGCTCGGTGTCCTGCAGAACGCCGACGTACTGGTCACCGGCTCCACCATCAAGGCGGTCGGACCGAATCTGCATACGCCCTCGAACGCCGCTGTCGTCGACGGGCGTGACCGGATCCTCATGCCCGGCATGATCGACACCCACCGGCACATGTGGCAGACCGTGCTGCGAGGGGTCGGGGCGGAATGGAGCATCCAGAACTACTTCCAGTTCATGTACCTGGGGTGGGCCAAGTACTGGCGCCCCGAGGACGTGTACGCCGGTAACTACCTGTCCATGGTCGAAGCCATCAACAGCGGCGTGACCACCAGCCTGGACTGGTCACATGCGCTGTACACCCTCGATCACGCAGAAGCCGCCGCCGACGCCCTCTTCGACTCTCATGGCCGGGCCCGACTGGCCTACAGCGACCTGTCCGCCGCGCCGCAGGAGTGGGTCACCGCCGGCGATGTCGACCGGCTGCTGCGCACCCGGTTCTCGTCCAAGAACCAGCTCGTCACCATGCAACTGGCCTGGGACACCCCCACCGACTCGGCGTTTCCGGAGCGTCCGGCCTGGGAGTTCGCCCGGGACCGAGACCTGATGGTCACTCAGCACGCCGGCATCTGGGAGTACTCCCCCGACAACGCACTCCAGATCCTGCGGGACAACGGCTTCCTGCTGCCCACGAACACTTATGTGCACGGCGGATCCTTCCCGGACAGCGCCTACGGCCTGATCGCCGACTCGGGCGGCAATGTGTCGGTCTCCGCCGAGAGCGAGCTCAACGCGGGCCAGGGATACCCTCCGACCGGCAAGGTCAGGGAACACGGGATCCCGATCTCCCTGTCCATGGACACCAGCGTCTGGTGGAGCTCGGACATGTTCTCCGCGATGCGGGCCACCCTCAACGCGGACCGCGGCCTCGACCACCAGACCGCGCAAGCCGACGGCAAGACGGTCGTCAACAACGACCTGCGCACCGAGGACGTCATCCACTTCGCGACGCAGGGCGGGGCCGACGCCCTGGGGCTGGGCTCCTCGCTGGGGTCGATCACCCCGGGCAAGCTGGCGGATCTGGTGATGCTGCGGGCCGACACACCGTCCATGGTTCCGCTCACCAACGCCTCCCACCAGATCGTTTTCCAGGCCACGCGCGCGGAGGTCGACACGGTTCTGGTCAATGGACGCGTGCTCAAGTACGGCGGGGAACTCATCTCCCCGGACCTGAAGCGGGCCCGACGCCTGGCGGAGGCCTCACGCGACCACATCCGGGAGAAGGCCGGCGAGAAGCAGTGGGCCGAGGGGCAGGAACCGCCGCCGTTCAAGGTCGCCTGAGCCACGTACGGCAGGCAGCCGGATCGCCGACGCCGCGGCCGGGGAACCCCCGGTCGCGGCGGCAAGCCCCCGGAACTGACGGCGGCGCGCTTCACCCGCTCGCGGCGCCCGTCTGGAACACGTCCGGGTGGTGGGAGAGTTCAACCCGCGTACGACGGATGTGGAGTTCGAGGATGCGCTCGGCGGACCGGTGGTCGCCATCGCGCAGGGCCTCGATGAGGAGGCGGTGCTCGGCGTTGATGATCCAGCTGCGCTGGTCGCCGGTCAGCCGGGTGAAGGCACGGCGGTAGTGCTGGGTGGTGTCCCACAACCGGGCGACGATGTTCGCCAGTTCGTCGGCACGATGGTGCCGGTAGGTCGCCCAGTGCAGTTGCCGGTCGAGCACCAGGAACTCTTCGACGTCGCGGGTCTGCTCGATGTGCCCCTGCAGTTCGGCCAGCTCGGCGATGTCCGTGTCCGTCAGGTGCGGCGCGGACTCGGCGAGAAGGAGTGGTTCGAGCCGCTCACGCATCTTGTAGCTGAGCTCGCACTCCCGCATGTCCATCTGCGTCACCCATGCGCCCTGGTTGGCGCGCAGGGTGACCAGACCCCTCGACTGCAGGATGCGCAGTGCCTCACGGACCGGCAGCCTGCTGGTCTGCAGTTCTTCCGCGAGTTCGTCCTGGATGATCCGCGTGCCTGGTGCCAGTCGGCCCGACAGGATGCGCTCGCGCAGCTGGTCGGCGATCCGCTGGCTGGCCACACCGGCCCGCAGGGTGCCGTTGCCCTCGGACACTTGCCTCACTCCTGTCCACGCTTCTGCCCGGGCTACTGCTCAGGCGAAGGCCTGCGGATCGTGATCGAAGGCCTTGCCGCCAGGATAGGAAACCAGCTCGAACTGCATGCCCCAGGGAGACAGGAAGTAGACCCAGCGCTGCCCTGCGCTGGCGCCCCGGCTGGTGGTCGGCTCTCCCAGCACGCGCAGGCCGCGTCGGCGCAGGTCCTCCACCGCAGCATCGAGGTCCTCGACGTAGAGCGCCACATGATGGCCACCGACGTCGCTGTTGCGCGGGACGTGCGTGCGCTGGTCCGGGGCCTCGTACTGGAAGACCTCGAACAGCGCCTGCCCGCCGAGCCGGTAGAAGTGCAGCCGACGCATCACGGCTCGGTCGTCCACTCCCAGGTGCTCGCTCATCCAGCGACCACCGTCCCGGTAGGGGCCCAGCGCGTACATGTACTCGCACCCGAGCGCCTCCACGAAGAACTCGTGGGCCTGCGCGAGGTCCGGCACGGTAAGCCCGATGTGGTCGAGGCGGGTCAGTCCGGGTATCGTCATGATCTCTCCAATGGATCCATTCACTCTTGCGATCACATCCCTTGAGGCGCATAGTCTAGGTCAAACGGCCCCGCGAGTGGTGCGGTCGCCTTCAAATGGATCCAATCAAGCTGCTCAGTCACTCTTCAGGGAGAGCCCATGCCCAGCCGTGATCCTCTGTCCCCCAGCTCGCCCTGGGTGGAGCTGAGCGCCTCAGCCGAAGACTGGGACGCCGCCGACCCCGCCCTGCTGCTGGGCATGCTGGGCCAGGGCCTGTGGATCCGGGCCTTCGAGGAGTACGCGCTCGAACTCGCCGGTCAAGGGCTCATCCACGGCCCCGTGCACTCGTCCATCGGGCAGGAGGGCGGCGCCGTCGGATCGGTGCTGCCGCTGCGCAGCGACGACTTCGTCAACGGCTCGCACCGCGGGCATCACCAGTTCCTCGCCAAGGCCTTCGGTCACGTCCTGCCCGGCAAGGCCGACGGGCTGCCCGAGCTGAACGACGACGTACGCATGGTGCTGCGCCGCACCCTCGCCGAGATCTGCGGCCTGGCCGACGGCTTCTGCCGCGGCCGGGGCGGTTCGATGCATCTGCAGTGGCGGGAGGCCGGGGCCATGGGCACGAACGCCATCGTGGGCGGCGGCGTCCCGCAGGCCGCAGGTTTCGCCTGGAACCAGCTGCACGCCGGGACGGACGCCGTCACCGTGACCTACTTCGGGGACGGCGCCGTCAACATCGGCTCGGTCCTCGAGACCTTCAACCTCGCGGCGGCCTGGCGGCTGCCCATCTGTTTCTTCATCGAGAACAACCTGTACGCCGTCTCGACCCCGATCGGCGAAGTGACCGCCGAGGCCAGGCTGTCGGCTCGGGGAGCGGGCTTCAACATACCCAGCTGGCGCGTGGACGGCATGGACGCCCTCGCCGTCAACCTGGCGATGAACGAAGCCCTCGGTCACATGCGCGCCGGCCACGGTCCGACCATCATCGAGGCCGAGGTGTACCGCTACTTCCACCAGAACGGCGCCTATCCGGGCAGCGCATTCGGCTACCGGGACAAGGCCGAGGAGAAGGCCTGGCGCGACCGCGACGCCCTGGATCAGCTGCGGGCCCACGTCGTCCGCCGCAAGCTCGCGACCGCGAGAGAAGTGACGGCCGCGCAGAAGAAGGTCGCGGCCGTGATGCGGGAGATCGGTGACTCGCTCCTGGAACCGGATCCCGAGGGCAAGCCCGGGACGCGTCGAATCAGGCCCACGGCCTGGCCGGACACCGCCTTCGTCGATGTGGGCGTCCGCGGCGACCTGAGCGAACTGGACGGCAGCCGCTACGAGGAGGCCGCGAGCTTCTCCGGAAAGCTGACGGACCGGCGGTTCATCGACGTGGTCAGTGACGTGATCGGCCGCCGGATGGAGACCGACGAACGCGTCGTCGTGCTCGGCGAGGACGTCAACCGGCTCAGGGGCGGAACCAACGGCGCGACCAAGCGGGCGCTGGAGTTGTTCCCCGACCGTGTGCTGGGAACGCCCATCAGCGAGAACGCGTTTGCCGGTCTCGGCGGCGGTATGGCCATCGACGGACGGTTCCGCCCGATCGTCGAGTTCATGTACGCCGACTTCATGTGGGTGGCTGCCGACCAGCTGTTCAACCAGGTGGCCAAGGCACGCCACATGTTCGGCGGCGAGAGCGCCGTGCCGTTCGTCCTGCGGTCCAAGCTCGCGGCCGGAACCGGGTACGGGTCGCAGCACACCATGGATCCGGCCGGTGTCCTCACCACAGCGGCGGGACTGCGCGTGATCGCCCCGTCGAACCCCTTCGACTACGTGGGCCTGATGAACACCGCGCTCGCCTGCGAGGACCCGGTGGTCGTACTTGAGCACGTCGATCTCTACACGACGACCGGGAGCGGACCGGTCGACGACCTCGACTACCGCATTCCGGTGGGCAGGGCGGCGCTGCGCCGGGAAGGCGGCGACCTGACGGTGATCTCGTACCTGTCGATGGTCAACCACTGTGCGGCAGCGCTCGACCAGGTGCCGGAGATCCAGGCCGACCTCATCGACCTGCGCTGGCTCGACCGCGCCAGCCTCGACTGGGACACCGTCGAAGCGAGCATCAGGAAGACCAACCGGGTCCTCATCGTCGAGCAGGGGGCGAGGGGCACCTCGTACGGCGGGTGGCTCGCGGACGAGATCCAGCGCCGCTTCTTCGACTGGCTCGACGCCCCGATCGAGCGCGTCACCGGTGGCGAGGCATCGCCCAGCATCAGCAAGGTCCTGGAGCGGGCGGCGATCGCTCGTACCGAAGAAGTCGTCAGCGCCCTGCGCGACATCGCCTCCAACTGAGCCCACGGCCCGAGACCCAGGTAGGAGTAGACCCATGGCAACGCTGCTGCGCGTGCCCGAAGTCGCCGCCGGAGCGACGGAAGCCGTCCTGTCCGAATGGCTGGTGAAGGAGAACACCCCGTACAAGACCGGAGACCCGATCGTGGTCCTGGAAACCGACAAGGCACTGGTCGAGGTGGCGGCCGAGTCGGACGCGGTGATTCTTCGCGCACTCGTGCCGAACGGCGCCACGGTCGAGGTCGGTGCGCCGATGGCACTGGTCGGCGATACGTCCGAGACCGGGGCCGACCTTGAACAGCTCCTCGCGGAGCTCGGTGTCTCCACCGGGGCCGGCGAGGGGGAACAGACACCGGCGGGGCGGGGGGGGGGGGCCGGCGGGCGGGCGCGCGCGCCGGCGCGCCCCGGGGCGGGGGGGGGCGGGGGGGGGCGGGGGGGCGGGCGGGGGGGGGCGGGGGGTGGGCGGGGGGGGGGGGGGGC
>NZ_JAFFSX010000044.1 GCF_017948485.1 Streptomyces sp. GESEQ-35
GGCGGCCCGCGCCCCGCCGGCGGCCGGGCGGCGGAGCGCCCCGCGCCGCCCCCCCCCCCGCCCCCCCCCCGCCCCCGGCGGCGGCGGCCCGGCCCCCCCCCCCGCCCCCCCCGCCCGCCCCGTGCGTGTTCACGCCGGATGCCGTGACCCTTCTCTCTCTGGTGTAAATCACATCAAACAGGTTTCTAGTGGACCTTCCGTGTGTGGCTGTCCCCTGTCCGGCGTGTAAGTTCCGGGGCCGAGAGCCATGGAAGGGACCAAACCGGTGAACAAGAAGCTCGCGGCCGCACTGTCCGGCGGTGCGGTACTGGTACTGGCGCTGTCGGCATGCACCAGCGACGAGAGCAACGAGGAGCTCGACGCCTGGGCCAAGAAGATCTGCGACACGGCCCTGGCCCCGAACGCGAAGATCGCCGCCGCCGACGCCGCGATCAACAAGGTGGCCACGGACAGCGAGCCCGAGGAGCTCCAGAAGGTCGACTCCCAGGCATTCGGGGACCTTGCCGAGGGCTTCGAGACGCGGGCGGCCTCCCTCAAGGACGCCGGCGCGCCCGCGGGCATCGACGACGGTGCGAAGAAGCAGCAGGACGCCATCAGCAAGCTCACCGCCGTGTCCACGGCCTACACCGATCTGAAGAAGCAGGTCGACGGGCTGAACACGAAGGACCAGGCGAAGTTCGCGTCCGGACTGAACGAGATGTCGGACGGGATGAAGGACGTGGCGACCCTGCGCAAGAACGCGGTCGCCGCGCTCAAGCAGCTGGAAGAGGGCGACGCCAAGAAGTCTCTGGTCAAGCAGGCCAGCTGCAAGAAGGCGGCCGCGTCGGTCTCGGCCACCGACAGCTGAGGCCCCCTCCGCGGCAGGACGCGGTACCCGTGGCCGCACGCGGGTCACAATGAGGGCGTGAGTAACTCCAGCCTGTCCCCGCTGCCCTCCGCCGACCACCCCGAGATCACCGCCCGCCTCCGGGACGCCCTGCTCGCGGCCTCTTTCACCGCCGACGGGCTGCTCGAGCTCCTCGGCGCGCCCGCGTACGCGGCGCTCGCCCGGAGCGAAACCGTGCCCGCGCTCCGGGCGACACGCGGCGACACGCCGTTGGAGATGCTCGTACGGCTGTTCCTGTTGCAGCAGCCGGTGCCGCACGCGCGCGTGGAGGACGTTCTGCCGCTGGCGGAGTGCCTCGACAGCGGGTGGCTGGTGCCCGTCGGCGGGAGCGAGATCGCCGCCACCGTGGATGTACGGCCGTACGGCGGGCCCGGTGGTGAGGACTGGTTCATCGTGTCCGACCTGGGGTGCGCGGTCGGCGGCGCCGGCGGCATCGGCAGCCGGAACGAAGGCGTCGTCCTCGGAGTCGGCGGCGCGTCCATGACGCTGGCGGGCATCACCGTCCGTACGCCTGTCTCCGCCGCCCTCGACCTCGGCACCGGCTCCGGGATCCAGGCGCTGCACGCCGCGCAGCACGCCACGCGCGTGACGGCGACCGACGTCAACCCGCGCGCGTTGCACATCACCGCACTCACGCTGGCCCTGTCGGGAGCCCCGGGGGCCGACCTCCGGGAGGGCTCGCTGTTCGAGCCGGTCCGGGACGACGAGACGTACGACCTGATCGTGTCGAACCCGCCCTTCGTGATCTCGCCCGGCGCACGGCTGACGTACCGCGACGGAGGAATGGGCGGGGACGATCTGTGCCGCTCGCTCGTTCAGGAGGCGGGGGAACGGCTGCGGGACGGCGGGTTCGCGCACTTCCTCGCCAACTGGCAGCACGTGGAGGGGGAGGACTGGCAGGACCGGCTCAGGTCGTGGGTGCCGCGCGGGTGCGATGCCTGGATCGTGCAGCGCGAGGTGCAGGACGTCACGCAGTACGCCGAGCTGTGGCTCAGGGACGCCGGCGATCACCGGGGTGACCCGGCCGAGTACCAGGCGCTGTACGACGCATGGCTGGACGAGTTCGAGGCGCGCAAGGTGAAGGCGGTCGGCTTCGGCTGGATCACGCTGCGCAGGACCGGGACGGCCGTGCCCTCGGTGACGGTCGAGGAGTGGCCGCATCCGGTCGAACAGCCGCTCGGCGAGACGGTCCGGGCGCACTTCGGCCGCCTCGACTTTCTGCGCGCGCACGACGACGCGGACCTGCTCGAAGGGCACTTCAGGCTCGCTGCCGAGATCGTCCAGGAGCAGGTCGGGCTGCCCGGCGCCGAGGACCCGGAGCATGTGGTGCTGCGCCAGCACCGCGGTATGCGCCGGGCCACCAAGGTGGACACCGTCGGCGCGGGCTTTGCCGGCGTCTGCGACGGCACGCTGAGCGCCGGCCGGATTCTGGATGCCATCGCCCAACTGATGGGCGAGGACCCGGTGTTGCTGCGCGACCGCACGCCCGCGCAGATCCGGCTCCTGGTGGAGCAGGGGTTCCTCCATCCGGCGTAGTGACCCCGGCGGGCGGCTGCGCCCGTGATGCCTGAGGCGCGAGTGCGTCCCTGATACACATGCGTCTGCTCTGGTGGGATTGATCCGGAAAAGGTCTCCTGTCAGTGGTGCGTGCGAAGCTACCTTCGAGAGACAGAGTCCACGCGTTCTCGGGGGAGGCGCGCTGTCTCGGGGGAGGCGTGATGTCGGGGGAGACGCCGGATCAGGGCGAAGGCAGGGTCATCAACGGCCGGTATCGGCTGCTGAGCACGCTCGGCGCGGGCGGCATGGGCCGCGTATGGCTTGCGTACGACGGGGAGTTGGCCTGCGAAGTCGCGATGAAGGAGATCGCGCTTCCGGACGTGCCCATGGACGCGAGCGAGCCCGCGATGCAAGGGAGGATCGCCCGCGCCCGCAGCGAGGCCCGGCACGCGGCACGGCTGCGCGGCCATCCGCATGTCGCGACGGTGCACGACGTGGTGGTGAACGAGGGGCTGCCCTGGATCGTCATGGAGTACGTGCCGGACGCGGTCGACCTCCAGGCGGTCGTACGGAGTTCGGGGCCGCTGTCGCCCGCCCAGGTGGCCCGCGTCGGGCTCGCCGTCCTCGACGCACTCGCCGCCGGGCACCGCATCGGAATCCTCCACCGGGATGTGAAACCGGCCAACATCCTGCTGGCGCCGGACGCTTCGGGCGACCCGCACGCACGCGTGCTGCTCACGGACTACGGCATCGCCCTCCAGCCCGAGTCCCGCGAACCCCGGCTCACCGCCACCGCCGGCATCCTCGGCACGCCGGGCTATCTGGCCCCGGAGCGGGCCCGCGGCGAGCCGCCCACACCGGCCGCCGACCTGTTCTCGCTCGGCGCCACGCTGTACGCCGCGGTCGAGGGACGCGGCCCCTTCGACCGCCACGGCGACTACGCGACCCTTACGGCGCTGCTCGGCGAGGAACCCACGCCACCGGTCCGCGCGGGTGAACTGGCGCCGGTGTTGCAGGGATTGCTGGTGAAGGATCCGGTGCGCAGGTCGACGCCGGAGACGGTGGCGCGGGGGTTGGAGCGGGTGCTGCAAGGTGCGGCGGGCTCGGGGTTTCCCGGGGCGCCCGGATGGGGCGCGGCGCCCGTGGCAGGGGGTTTCGGGCCGCCGCCGGAGGGTTTCGTGGCAGCTCCGCCCGGCACGCCCCGGATGCCACCGGGCATGCCTCCGACGCCCAACACTCCACAGACGCCGCACACTCCTGCCGGCGGTCCGGGCAGCGCCGGCCCCGGTGCCGGTGGCCCGGCGACACCCGGTGGGACATACGGCGGTGCGCCCGGGGCGACGCCGTACGACGTCTGGCGGCAGCCCGGCCCCCAGGGGCACGTCGACCCCGGCAACCCGTATGCGCAGGTGCCGGGCTCGCCGTACGCGGGGAGCGGCGCGCCTTCGCCGTACGGTGGCACTCCACAGCCGTATGCCGGTGGTTTCCCCGGCGGCCCGGGCACACCGCCCCCCGCTTCCAGGAAACGTCTCGCGCTGATCGCCCTCGTCGTGGGCGCCGTCCTCGTCGTCGCCGGCGGTGCCTGGGCGGCCGTCTCGCTGACCGGTGACGACGGTGGCGGCCGGCGCGCGGCGACGAAGAGCTCGCCGTCGTCGAGCGCGTCGTCCCAGGGGTCGCAACCGCCGACCGGGCCCGTGTATCCGTACGGCGAAGTGATCGGCCTCACCGATGCCCTGGAAACCGGGGACTGTGTGCAGGCGGTCTGGACGGGGGCGCCGTTCAAGTCGGAGCCGAACCTCGGGGTCGTGGACTGCGCCGATGACTGGCCGGACGGGCAGGTCGTCGCGGTCGACACGGCCGCCGGTTACGACGACGCCCGCACCCAGGGAGCGAAACGCTGCGAGAACCAGACCCGGTCGGTCACGGAGGCGCTGCCGGACGCGGCCGGCTACGCCGTCGTACCGACGAGGGAGGGCTTCACGACGGCCAACAGCGGTACGGCATGTCTCGTACTCGGCCGCCATGCCGCGATAGGCGGTGAAGTGGGCAGCTTCCGCGACGCGGGCACGGATTTGTGGGTCGGACAGATGAGCGTCGGCGACTGCTGGGTCTACGGGGAACTGGAGGACGGCTACAAAGCGCCGCTCACCGAATGCTCCAAACCGCACACCGACCAGGTCATAGGCACTGTTCAGGCACCGAGCGGAATGAGTCAGAAGAAGGGCGGTGACAACTCGACCAAGCTCTGCCGCAACAAATTCGCGTCGACCTGGGCGCCCGGGTCGGAGCGGACCGTGTACGGCTGGGTGGCCGACGAGGACGACTGGGAACTCGGCTTCACCAAGGTCGTGTGCACGGTGAGCCGTGCCGACGACAAGAAGACGACCGGAAAGATACCCGCGCCCGGGTCGGTCTGAGACCGGTCCGAGCCCGGTCGGGATCGGGCCCGAGAGCGGTCCGGGCCCGGCGGCGGGGATCCACAGCCGCGTCGGTCCCTCGTTCACCTGAGGTTCGCCGGGCCGCCGTCCGTACGTGCCAGCCTCCCGGCACCGGGGTAGGTACGGACGGGAGAAAAGGGGCGCAAAGAACCATGGAGAGCGGACCGGCGATCTTCGCGGGTGTGGTGTTCGCCCTGTTCGGAGGCGGACTGCTGGTGTGGACGGCGGTGCGTGTGCGGCACCGCGAACCCGTGGCCCACGGTGTGAGCCCTGTCGCATCGGCGACCCTCGCGACCGTCGCCGCGGTGATCGCGCTGATCCTCGGAACGTGGTGCTTCACCCGCGTCTGAGGACCGTGCCAGGACAGGGACTTCAATAATTAGGAGGTCATGCTCCGCATAGGCTCGAAAAGGCCGGTGGGCACTCCGGGCGGCAGGAATGGCGGGAGTCGGGTTACCGTTCGAGTGGCCGTTGCGGGCTTTTCCCGTTTGACACGGGGGCGGGATGTACCGTCACACTCCGCAGCGTCAGCATGACCCGACCCCGGGAACCAAGGCCTGGGGATTGACCCCAGCGCCGACCGGAGAGAAGAGCGAAGTTGTCCCCGACCAGCGAGACCGCAAAGGGCGGCCGCCGACTCGTCATCGTCGAGTCGCCTGCCAAGGCGAAGACGATCAAGGGCTATCTCGGCCCCGGATACGTCGTCGAGGCGAGCGTCGGGCACATCCGCGACCTCCCCAACGGCGCCGCCGAAGTGCCCGAGAAGTACACCGGCGAGGTGCGCCGCCTCGGCGTGGACGTCGAGCACGACTTCGAGCCGATCTATGTGGTCAACGCCGACAAGAGGGCACAGGTCAAAAAGCTCAAGGACCTGCTGAAGGACTCCGACGAGCTCTACCTCGCCACCGATGAGGACCGCGAGGGCGAGGCCATCGCGTGGCACCTCCTGGAGGTGCTCAAGCCCAAGGTCCCGGTCAAGCGCATGGTGTTCCACGAGATCACCAAGGACGCGATCCGCGCCGCCGTCGCCAACCCGCGCGACCTCAACCAGCGCATGGTCGACGCCCAGGAGACCCGCCGCATCCTCGACCGCCTCTACGGCTACGAGGTCTCGCCGGTCCTGTGGAAGAAGGTCATGCCGCGGCTGTCGGCCGGCCGCGTCCAGTCGGTCGCCACTCGACTCGTGGTGGAGCGGGAACGCGAGCGCATCGCGTTTCGTTCCGCTGAGTACTGGGACCTGACGGGCACCTTCGCGACCGGCCGTGCGGGGGACTCCTCGGACCCGTCGTCGCTGGTCGCCCGCCTCCAGACCGTCGACGGCAGGCGGGTCGCGCAGGGCCGCGACTTCGACTCCCTGGGACAACTCAAGAGCGCGAACACCCTCCACCTCGACGAGGCCAACGCCCGCGCCCTGGCCGCCGCCCTGGAGGACACGCGGTTCGCCGTCCGGTCGGTCGAGTCCAAGCCGTACCGCCGCTCGCCGTACGCCCCGTTCCGAACGACGACGTTGCAGCAGGAGGCCAGCCGCAAGCTCGGCTTCGGCGCGAAGGCCACGATGCAGGTCGCGCAGAAGCTGTACGAGAACGGCTTCATCACGTACATGCGTACGGACTCCACGACGCTGAGCGACACCGCGATCGCGGCCGCCCGCGCCCAGGTCACGCAGCTGTACGGCGCCGACTACCTGCCGTCGTCCCCGCGGACGTACGCCGGGAAGGTCAAGAACGCGCAGGAGGCCCACGAGGCGATCCGCCCCTCGGGCGACCGGTTCCGCACACCTGCCGAGACCGGTCTGACCGGCGACCAGTTCAGGCTCTACGAGCTGATCTGGAAGCGGACCGTCGCCTCGCAGATGAAGGACGCGACCGGGAACAGCGTGACCGTGAAGATCGGTGGCGCCGCCGCCGACGGCCGGGACGTCGAGTTCAGCGCCTCCGGCAAGACGATCACCTTCCACGGCTTCCTGAAGGCCTACGTCGAAGGCGCCGACGACCCGAACGCCGAACTGGACGACCGCGAGCGCCGCCTGCCGCAGGTGAACGAGGGCGACCCGCTCAGCGCCGAGGAGATCACGGTCGACGGGCACGCCACCAAGCCCCCGGCCCGCTACACCGAGGCCAGCCTGGTCAAGGAGCTCGAAGAGCGCGAGATCGGCCGCCCGTCGACGTATGCGTCGATCATCGGCACGATCCTCGACCGCGGCTATGTGTTCAAGAAGGGCACGGCACTCGTCCCGTCCTTCCTGTCCTTCGCCGTGGTCAACCTCCTGGAGAAGCACTTCGGGCGGCTCGTCGACTACGACTTCACCGCCAGGATGGAGGACGACCTCGACCGCATCGCGCGCGGCGAGGCGCAGGCCGTGCCGTGGCTGAGGCGGTTCTACTTCGGCGAGGGCACGGGCTCGGGCGGTGCCGCGGAGGCCGGCAACGGCGACGGTGACCACCTCGGCGGTCTCAAGGAGCTGGTGACCGACCTGGGCGCGATCGACGCGCGCGAGGTGTCGTCGTTCCCCGTGGCCAACGACATCGTGCTGCGGGTCGGGCGTTACGGTCCGTACGTCGAGCGTGGCGAGAAGGACTCCGAGTTCCACCAGCGCGCGGACGTGCCCGAGGACCTCGCCCCGGACGAGCTCTCCGTCGAGCTCGCCGAGGAGTTGCTCGCCAAGCCGAGCGGCGACTTCGAGCTGGGCGCCGATCCGGAGACGGGCCACCAGATCATCGCCCGCGACGGCCGCTACGGCCCGTACGTCACCGAGGTGCTCCCGGAGGGCACCCCGAAGACCGGCAAGAACGCTGTGAAGCCGCGTACGGCCTCGCTGTTCAAGTCGATGTCCCTCGACACGGTGACCCTTCAGGACGCCCTCAAGCTGATGTCGCTGCCGCGTGTCGTCGGCAAGGACGCCGAGGGCGTGGAGATCACCGCGCAGAACGGCCGCTACGGCCCGTATCTGAAGAAGGGCACGGACTCACGCTCGCTGCAGACCGAGGACCAGCTCTTCACGATCACCCTCGAAGAGGCGCTGGAAATCTACTCCCAGCCCAAGCAGCGTGGCCGGGCCGCCGCCAAGCCGCCGCTGAAGGAACTGGGCGAGGACCCGGTCAGCGGGAAGCCGGTCGTCGTCAAGGACGGCCGCTTCGGGCCGTACGTCACCGACGGCGAGACCAACGCGACCCTGCGGTCCGGCGACAGCGTCGAGGAGATCAGCCCGGAGCGCGGCTTCGAACTGCTCGCCGAGAAGCGGGCGAAGGCGCCCGCCAAGAAGACGGCGAAGAGGACGGCCGCGAAGAAGGCTCCGGCCAAGAAGGCCACGGCCGCCAAGAAGACCGCGGCGAAGAAGACGACGACGGCTGCCAAGAAGACGACGGCGAAGAAAACGGCCGCGAAGACGACGGCGGCCAAGAAGGCGACGGCTGCCAAGTCGGCCTCGGAGGACTGAGGCTCTCCGCGAGTCGTGTGAGAGTCGGCTTCTTCACTTCTGGTTCGCAAAAGGCGCGCCCCGGCAACGCTTTGGTGTCGGGGCGTGCGCACGTTCGGACGCGCCCGGCGGTCTGTCGGTGGCTGCCGATAGGCTGAACGCATGACGCGAGCCGAGCAGCCAACGGCCCATAACCCGGCCCCCGACGACACCCTGGTCGCGGATTCCCGCGAGCGTGCCGTCCGCGCGCTGCTGCGCGAACCGCAGCTGAAGCGGTTGTGGAGCGCACACCTCGTGGGCGGAGTCGGCGATGCGCTGGCGCTGCTGGTGCTGGTCCTCCTCGCCCTCCAGGCGGCGATCGCCGAGGGCTCGTTCGGTGGCGGCTACCGGGGTGTGGCGTTCGCAGTGGCGACCGTCTTCGCGGTGCGTGTCCTCGCAACGCTGCTCTTCGGGGCCGTACTGCTCGGCCCGCTCACCTCGCTCACGTCCCAGGATGGCCCGCTCGACCGCCGCTGGACCATGGTCGGCGCGGACGGGCTGCGGGCCGCGTTGCTGATCGTCGCGCCGCTGTGGATCGACTGGACGCCGGACGACGCGCTGGCCGTCCTCCTGGTCACCGTCTTCGTGACCGGAGTCGCCGAGCGCTTCTGGACGGTGTGCCGGGAGAGCGCGGCGCCCGCGCTGCTGCCGACCCCGCCCTTGGAGGGGGCGACGGTGCGTCCGCTGCCGGACCACCTGGACGCCCTGCGGCGCCTGTCGATCCGTACGACCTTCGTGGCGATCCCTCTGGCGGCCGGCGGGCTGATCGCGGCGGGCCTGCTCAACAACCTGCTGGGCGCCGGAATCGACTGGTTCGAGCAGCACCAGGCCGCCCTCGCGTCGTATGTGGCGGCCGGTCTCTTCGCCGCCTCCCTGTCCGTGCTGACCTTCCTGGAGCTGCCCGGCACGCGCACCCCGCGCCCGCGGTCGCCGCTCGAGGGGCTGCGCCGGCCCAAGACGGGCACCGGCGTCGATGAAAAGGGCCGCACCGGCGCCCTGCCGCTGCTGGTGCTGGCCTGCGCCGCCGTGGCCGGCGCGATCGCCGCGGCCGTCGCCGTGTCGGTGCTGCACGCCAAGGACCTGGGCGGCGGCCCGGTGACGTACGGGCTGCTGGTGCTCGCGCTGACCGGCGGTGTCGCAGTCGGCATCCGTACGGCACCTTCGGTGCTCCCCTCCCTGTCGCGACGACGCCTGTTCGCGCTGGCCATAGCCTTCACCGGGGTTGCGCTGCTCGCCGCCGGGCTCGTCCCGGACCTGACCACCGTGCTGCTGATCGTCGCGCTGGCCGGCGTCGGCGCGGGCGTGGCCGCCAGCACCGGGCACACGCTGCTCGACCAGGAGGCCGAGGACTACCGCCGGGCGCGCACGACGGAGCATCTGCACGCGGTCGTACGGGTCTTCGTGGCGCTCGGCGCGCTGATCGCGCCCCTGGTGGCGGCGCTCATCGGCCCGCACCGGCTGGAGAGCGGCAAGTTCGTGTTCGCGCACGGCGGCGCCGCGTTCACGCTGATGCTGGTCGGCGCGCTGCTGCTGCCGGTGGCCGCGCTGGTGCTCGCCAAGGCCGACGACCGTTCCGGTGTGCCGCTGCGGCAGGATCTGCGGGACGCGCTGCTCGGCGGCGACGACCCGGAGACGGTACCCGCCGCGTCCGGTTTCTTCATCGCCCTGGAGGGCGGCGACGGCGCCGGGAAGTCCACCCAGGCCGAGGCGCTCGCCGAGTGGATCCGGGCCAAGGGACACGAGGTCGTGGTGACGCATGAGCCGGGGGCGACGCCGGTCGGGAAGCGGCTGCGGTCGATCCTGCTGGACGTGTCGTCGGCGGGGCTGTCGCACCGGGCGGAGGCGCTGCTGTACGCGGCGGACCGCGCGGAGCACGTGGACACGGTTGTGCGCCCTGCGCTGGAGCGCGGCGCGGTGGTCGTCTCGGACCGTTACATCGACTCGTCCGTGGCCTACCAGGGGGCGGGGCGTGATCTGTCCCCGACGGAGATCGCCCGTATCAACCGGTGGGCGACGAACGGGCTGGTGCCGCACCTGACCGTCCTGCTGGATGTCGCGCCGGAGACCGCGCGCGAGCGGTTCACGGAGGCGCCGGACCGGCTGGAGTCGGAGCCCGCCGAGTTCCACGCACGCGTGCGGTCCGGTTTCCTGACGCTGGCCGCCGCCGACCCCGGGCGGTACCTGGTCGTGGACGCGGGCCAGGAGCCCGAGGCCGTCACGACCGTCGTCCGGGCGCGACTCGACCAGATGCTGCCGCTGTCCGAGGCCGAGATCCAGGCCCGGGAGGAGGCCCGCCGGAAGGCCGAGGAAGAGGCCCGGCGCAAGGCTGAGGAAGAGGCGGCCCGCAAGGCCGAGGAGGAGCGACTGGAGCGCGAGCGCCAGGAGCAGCTGGAGCGGTTGCGCGCCGAGGAGGAGGAGCGCAAGCGGCGCGAGCTGGAGGAGGCGCAGCGGCGCGAGGCCGAGCGGCAGGCGGAGGAGGCCCGGCAGCGGGCCGAGGAAGCGCGTCGGCGTGCGGAGGAGGAGCGGGTCCGGCTCCTCGCCGAGGAGAAGGCGCGCGCCGAGGAGGAGGCCCGTCGCAAGGCCGAGGAGGACCGGCGGCGCAAGCAGGCCGAGGAAGAGGCCCGGCTGCGCGCCGAGGCGGAGGCGCGGCGCCTGGAGAAGCAGCGCAAGGCCGAGGAGGCGCTGCTGCGGGCCGAGGAGGCACGCAGGCTGGCGGAGCAGGCGGCGGCCGCAGCGGAGGCGGGGCCTCCGCAGGCGACGGCTCCTGCGGCGCCGGAAGCGGCGCCCGGTGCGGTGTCGGATGCGGTGACTGTGCCCACGCCGGTCGTGACGCCGGAGGACGTGGCTCGCGGGCGGTCGGCTGAGGAGACGGCTGTGCTGCGGCCGGTGCGGGGGGATGCGGCCGAGGGCGATTCGTCCCGGGCCGGTTCTTCCGGAAAGGCCGGCTCCTCCGGGCCGGGCGATTCCGAGGTGACGGCTGAGCTGCCCAAGCCCGAGGGGGCACAGGGGGCGGCGGATGAGACGGCTGTGTTGCCGCCGGTTGTGCCGGGGGCGGCTGACGAGACGGCTGTCCTTCCGCCGGTGGCGCCTGGTGCGGCGGATGAGACCGCTGTTCTCCCGCCCGTGACGCCCGGTGCGGCGGATGAGACTGCGGTGCTTCCTCCCGTTCGGGGGGAGGATCCTTCGGACCGGGTTCCGCCGGGGCTCTTCCGGGACGAGCGGACGGGGGCGCAGCCGGACGGGACCGAGGACCGTACGCGCGAGATGCCTCAGGTCGATGCGGAGGCGGCGCCTCGGCGGCGGACGCGGTCCGACTGGGCCGAGGAGACGCCGCTGGACGATCTGCCGACGCTGGCGGACGAGTTGCTCGGGCCGCGCGAGGACGACGAGGAGTTCGACGACGAGCGGGGGCGCGGTCGGCGCCGCTGAGCTCGGCCGAACTCGGCTCGTGAGGCGCCACGGGGACCCCTGGCCGTCTCGGTTGGCTCAGGGACCCCGTTGTCAGTGCCACCCGCCACAATGGATGGCACAGCACGGACCATGACGAAAGGGGCGGGTGACCCATGACCGTATGGGATGACCTGGTGGGGCAGGAGAAGGTGAGCGCCCAGCTCGATGCCGCCGCCCGCGATGCCGACGCCCTGGTCACCGCCGCGGGCACGGACGTGCCGCCCCCCGAGGCGTCGAAGATGACGCACGCCTGGCTGTTCACCGGCCCGCCCGGCTCCGGCCGCACCCAGGCGGCGCGGGCCTTCGCCGCCGCGCTTCAGTGCGTCAGCCCGGACCGTGCGCTCGGCGGAACCCCCGGCTGCGGGTTCTGCGACGGCTGCCATACGACACTGATCGGCACGCACGCCGACGTGAGCACGGTCGCGGCCGTCGGTACGCAGATCCTCGCCGACGACATGCGGGACACCGTCCGTAAGTCGTTCACCTCGCCGGCGACCGGCCGCTGGCAGGTCATCCTCGTCGAGGACGCCGAGCGGCTGAACGAGAAGTCGGCCAACGCCGTCCTCAAGGCGGTCGAGGAGCCCGCCCCCCGCACCGTCTGGCTGCTGTGCGCCCCCTCCATCGAGGACGTGCTGCCGACCATCCGCTCCCGCTGCCGCCACCTGAACCTGCGGACGCCCTCGGTCGACGCCGTCGCCGACATGCTCGTACGACGTGAGGGCATCGAGCCCGCGATCGCCGCCGCCGCGGCCAGTGCCACGCAGGGGCACATCGACCAGGCCCGTCGCCTGGCCACGGACCCGGCCGCTCGTGAGCGCAGGGCCGCCGTGCTCAAGATGCCACTGAGGGTCGACGACGTCGGCGGCTGCCTCAGGGCCGCCCAGGAGCTCGTCGACGCGGCGGCCGAGGACGCCAAGCAACTCGCCGCCGAGATGGACGACAAGGAGACCGAGGAGCTGAAGGCGGCGATGGGCGCGTCCCAGGGCGGCCGGATGCCGCGAGGCACGGCGGGCGTGATGAAGGACCTGGAGGACAAGCAGAAACGCCGCAGGACGCGTACGCAGCGGGACAGCCTCGACCTCGCCCTCACCGATCTCACCGCCTTCTACCGCGATGTCCTCGCCCTCCAGCTCGGCTCCCGCGTGGCCATCGCCAACGCCGACGCCGAGGACACCCTGGAGCGCCTCGCCCGCGCCGCCTCCCCCGAGTCCACGCTCCGCCGCATCGAGGCGATCGCCGCCTGCCGAGACGCCCTCGACCGCAATGTGGCCCCGCTGCTCGCGGTGGAGGCAATGACCATGGCACTGAGAGCGGGCTGACGGGCGCTCGGCACCCCGAAACCGTGGGGGTGGCAGACGTGTTGACGACGTAACTCGTACGAGGCACGCCGCGCTGCCGCTCAAGCCGGAAGCGGCACTCGTACGAGGCGCGACCGGTCAGTGCCGGAGGTGGAAGCGGTACTCGTACGAGGTGCGCCCGCATCCGACCGAGGCGGGAGCGGTGCGCGTATGGGGCGCACCCTCGCATCCGACCGAGGCCGAAGCCGTACCCGTGCGAGGCGCACCCCGCATCCGACCGAGACCTGACCTGCATGCATGCGAGCCACACCCTGCACGGACGGCAATCAATCCATCGCGCAGGGTTACGCTCGCTGGATGCACATCAGGCGCGCCTCCCGACCGACCAGCCGGAGCCCTCAGCCCCAGCCTCAGCCCCACGCCCGCCACGCCACGGACGCGGCCGGCCCCACCCGCACCACCGCAGTCACCGCCACCGCCGCACTCCTCACCGCCGTCGCTCTCCTCGCTTCCGCCTGCTCCTCCGGCGGCGCGACGACGTCGGCCGGTACGGCGGCCGAGGCGGCACTGGCTGCGCTGCCGCGGGCGACGCCGGCCGCGCTCTCGCCGTACTACGGGCAGAAGCCGGGCTGGCGCAGTTGCGGGGTCGAAGGGTTCGAGTGCGCCACGGTCAAGGCGCCGCTCGACTACGACGAGCCCGACGCCGGTGAAGTCCAGCTCGCCGTAGCCCGGAAGAAGGCCACGGGGCCGGGTAAGCGGGTCGGGTCGCTGCTGGTGAACCCGGGCGGTCCGGGCGGCTCGGCGATCGGCTATCTACAGGCGTACGCCGGTATCGGCTATCCGGCGGAGGTCCGCGCCCGCTACGACATGGTGGCGGTCGACCCGCGCGGGGTCGCCCGCAGCGAGCCGGTCGAATGCCTCGACGGGAAGGAGATGGACACCTACACGCAGACGGACACGACGCCGGACGACGAGCAGGAGACCACCGAACTCGTCGACGCGTACAAGAAGTTCGCGGAGGGCTGTGGCAGTGACGCGCCCCGGCTGCTGCGCCATGTCTCCACCGCCGAGGCGGCGCGGGACATGGACATCGTGCGGGCGGCGCTGGGGGACCGGAAGCTGAACTTCGTGGGGGCGTCGTACGGGACGTTCCTCGGAGCGACGTACGCGGGACTCTTCCCGGACCGGACGGGCCGGCTGGTGCTGGACGGCGCGATGGACCCGTCGCTGCCCGCCCGCAGGCTGAACCTCGACCAGACGGCGGGCTTCGAGACGGCGTTCCAGTCCTTCGCGAAGGACTGTGTGCAGCAGCCGGACTGCCCGCTCGGCGGCAAGGGCACGGCGCCGGCGAAGGTCGGCGACAACCTCAAGGCGTTCTTCGCGAAGCTCGACGCGCAGCCCATCCCCACCGGCGACGCGGACGGCCGTACGCTCACCGAGTCCCTCGCCACCACCGGCGTGATCGCGGCGATGTACGACGAGGGAGCATGGGCGCAACTGCGCGAGGCGCTGACCTTGGCGATGAAAGAGAAGGACGGCGCGGGTCTGCTGGTCCTCTCCGACAGCTACTACGAGCGTGACGCCGACGGCCGCTACACGAACCTGATGTTCGCCAACGCCGCCGTGAACTGCCTGGACCTCCCGGCCGCCTTCGACACCCCCGAGGAGGTGCAGAAGGCCCTGCCGACTTTCGAGAAGGCCTCCCCGGTCTTCGGTGAGGGCCTCGCCTGGGCCACCCTGCCCTGCGCGTACTGGCCGGTGGCGGCGACGGGCGGGCCGCACCGTATCGAGGCCAAGGGCGCGGCCCCGATCGTCGTGGTCGGCACCACCCGCGACCCCGCGACGCCCTACCGCTGGGCCCGCGCCCTGTCCGGCCAGCTCTCCTCGGCCCGCCTCCTCACCTACGAGGGCGACGGCCACACCGCCTACGGCCGCGGCAGCGACTGCATCGACTCCACGATCAACGCCTACCTGCTCCGTGGCACCCCTCCGACCAAGGGAAAGCGCTGCTCATAGCCCACGTCACCGGCCCCGGAGTCACCCCTCCGGGGCGGGTACGGAGCACCCCCCGAAACTGTGTAGACTTACCGACGTTGCTGATCGCACCATAGTGTGTACGGCGCGCCGCCTTAGCTCAGATGGCCAGAGCAACGCACTCGTAATGCGTAGGTCTCGGGTTCGAATCCCGAAGGCGGCTCCATGGTGAACCCCAGGTCAAGCCTTTGACCTGGGGTTTCTCGTTTTCGTTGGCTTTGAAATTCGGGCTAAACGGGCATGCGTGGTCTACGCATCGTAATGCGCAGGTTCCAGGTTGACAGTCGGTAGCGATTGCGCCCTGCAAGGCTGTGAACCGGCCTTTTGTCGCTCGTTGTCGATCCGCCTCGACCTGGTCGGGATGACGTGGTGGCCATTTGGTGGCCAAGCGTGCAAACGGGCTCCTGCTCGGCCGCGCAACTGGGGGCACGCAGGGGAACGGCTGTTGTACCGACCCGACAATCGCGCGTTCCAACTGCCCCTCGTTTGGCTGCCGGGCCCTAGCAGACCTTCTCGGTCTCTGCTGGCCCGCCTCCGGCGAAGTCAGTCCAGCGCCTGAATGGTTTGGCGACGACGGTGTCGACACTGGCGCGATGTCCGAGATCCTGCTGGATGCTCAGTGGGCGGTTCGTGAGTCTATGAGTGGTTCTGGTGTCGCCTGATGGCGTGGGCGAAGCCGGAACGTGCCGGTCCGATGCCGGTGGCCTGCTGGGATCGGTGGGTGAGTGAACGCAAGCCGTACCAGAGCGACTTGACGGACGGGCAATGGGCGTTGATCGAGCCGGTACTCACGGCCTGGAAGAACCGGCACCGTTCCGTCAGCGGCCACCAGGGCCGTTACTCGATGCGGGAGATCGTGAACTCGATCCCCTACCAGTCCCGGACCGGCTGTCAGTGGGCTCTCCTGCCGAACGACCTGCCGCCGAAGAGCGCGACGTACTACTACTTCGCCGCCTGGCGGGACGACGGTACCGACCAGCAGATCCATGAACTCCTGTGCTGTCAGGTGCGGGAGAGGAACCGGCGGTCAGAGGACCCGACCCTGGTGATCCTGGACACCCGGAGTGTCCGGGCGGCCACCGGGGTCCCCGCGGTCACGACGGGCAAAGACGCCGCGAAACGGGTGCCTGGCCGTGGACGTCCTCGGCCTGGTCATCGCCGTCACCGTGCCGGCCGCGAGGTGTCCACGACGACGCGGCCGGCATCACTCTGCTCGACCAGGTCGCCGTCGCGGCCGGCGGCTCGGTCAGCAAGGCCCTGGTCGACCAGGGCTTCAAGAACCAGGTCGTCACGCACGGGGCGGCCTCGGCATCGACGTCGAGATCGTCCAGCGGAACCCTCAGGAGCGGGGATTCCTTCCGCGGCCGAAACGGTGGGCGGGTGGAGCAGACGTTCGGGACCCTGATACCGCACCGGCACCCGGTCCGCGATGACGAACACCGCCCGGCCTCCTCCGCCTCCCGCATCTACTGGGCCATGACCCACGTCATGGCCCGTCGGCTCACCGACATGAGCACGCTCACCTGGCGCGATCCGCGCGTGGTCGGCGCGTGCACCTGAACCCCCTCCTCCAGGCACTCGACCTTCAGGAAGACGCCGCCCGGGCTTTGGCCGACGATCTCCGTACTCAGATCGGCGCCCTGCAGACCCAGCTCCGCGAGGCCCAACTACGTCTGGAACACTCGCCATCACCCGCACGACCATCACCGGCCTCGCCGACCGGATCCCGGTCCAGAGCGCCGCCCCATCAGGAAGTCCGGAACTGCCCGAGCGCCCGGACTACCCCCGCATCCTCGCTGCCTTCAACGCCACCGCGGGCCCGCTTCCCGCGACATCTGCCAGGCCCTCGACTTCGAGCTCCTGCCGAAACACGTCGAACGGACCCACGCCAAGATGTAACGCCTGGTCACACCAGGAATCCTCACCGAGGCCGCGCCCGGCACCTTCAGCTTCAGCAAGAAGCAGTAACTGAGTCCGGAACGGACATAAAATCACGAACCGCCCACTGAGGTGTCCTCCGGTTCGGGTTGGCGGGCTCGATCCGTTTTCCGCTGCCGCAGAACCAGCAGTCCGGGGGCACGGCATTCGGACGGGCGCCTTCTACAGGTTCAGGGGAAGCGGAACATGCTGGGTGGCGCGGCCGTGACGGTCCAGGAGCCACCCCATGCGTTTGGGGGAGTGGAGCGCGACGGTGCGGTCCTTGACTTCGAGGTGAGGAAAGCGGTCGGTGAGGAGGCGCTCGAAGGGGCCGATGCCGTTGAGGTCGTGGAGCCAGGCCATGAAGAGCAGGTTGTGTGGTCCGCTGACGGAGACGGCGAGGCGGATCTGTTCCATCCGGGCCATGGCGATGCCGGTCTGTTCGAGGTGGCTGTGAGGCACGCAGGCGCGGTAGATGACCATGGCCCGGTAGCCGGCCAGGGGGTGGGCGATGTCGCAGCGCAAGGTCAGGTCGCGGGCGCGGAGCATCTGCAGTAGGCGTCTGCGGGCGGTGTGCTCGCTCAGTCCGGCTGCTTCGCCGAGTGCTTTGTAGCTGAGTCGTCCGTCGATGCCCAGCGCGGTGCGCAGGGCGTGATCTTGCTGGGTGAGCCGTGTGCCCATGTGTGAGCTGTAGGTGTCACGGACGGTGTTGCGGGATTCCGGCAACTGGGCGCGTGCCGCTGCGTCGATGGCTCGGGTACGCCAGTCGCTGCCTTCACCGAAGACGGTGATGCCAAGACGGCTCTTGGTGGAGTGGACGCCGGGCAGTGCGCCGATGGTGCCGTGCACAGCGGTTCCCAGGGTGTGGAGATCGGGGGCCGCGACGGAGAGGAAGAGGTCGAAGTCGCCCGCCGTCTCATCGACGCTGAAGATCCAGGGTATCCGGGCGAGTGCGTGGCTGACCTGGTCGAAGGTGCCTGGTCGGCAGCGCACTTCGACGTAGGCGACGGTGGCCGCGTGCGGTGCTTCGTAGGCGGTGATCCAGGCCAGACCGAGGGTCCGCAGGCGTTCCCAGCGGCGTGCGACCGTGGTCGCGTCGACCCCCAGGACCCGGGCCAGTTGGGCCCACGTCGCACGGGGTGAGGACTGCAGGGCATCGACGAGTTCCAGGTCGTTCTCCGAGAACGAGGCCGCTTCATAATCCGGCTCTGCAGGTGGCTTGCTGAAGCTTTCCTGCATATTTTCTTCTGCTTCCTTCCGAAACCGGACCATGGAGGGAGTCCCCGTCACGGTCGATTATCTGCCGCTGCTGGAAGGAACGGCGATGCCTGCTTCCCCGCCCTCGCGCCGGTTCGCGTCTTCGGTTGAGTGGCCCGGTGCGTCTCACCGTGGTCTTGCTGTTGGCGGCCTGGTTCATCGACCACGCCGACCGGCTGATCGTCAACGTGGTGCTGCCGTCGACCGGTGAGGAGTTCGATCTCGGCCGCAGCGAGCAGGGCGTGGTGATCTCGGTCTTCTTCCTCGCCCGTGTGCTGTGCCGGATCCCCGGCGGCCGGCTCGCCGGTGTGGTGGCGCCCACGGTGACGGATGTGCCGGCCGATGCTCTCTCCTTCCAGGCCGCCTTCGCTTTCCTCGTCCTGGGCGCGGTCATCGACTCTGTCGTGGCCTGCCTCACCCCCGGAGCACCCCGGCTCTGCCGGCCGGCGCTCCGGGGCACCTCCCCGCGGCGAGCCAAGAACCTTCTTCCCTGATCGAAAAGGAACTCTCGTGAACCACGCTTCCCACCCTCTGGCAGCCGGGCTGCCCGCACTCCTGCCGGATCTGCGGGACGTGTACGAAGACCTGCACGCCCACCCCGAACTCTCTTTCCAGGAGAAGCGCACCGCCCAGATCGTCGCCGGCAAACTGCGCGACCAAGGCTGGGACGTCACGGAGGGCGTCGGTGCGACGGGTGTGGTCGGCGTGCTGCGTTCTGGTGAGGGGCCCACGGTGCTGCTGCGCGCGGACATGGACGGGCTGCCGGTCAGGGAAGAGACCGGCCTGCCCTACGCCTCCACCGTCACCGCGCTCAATGACCAGGGCGAGACGGTGCCGGTCATGCACGCGTGCGGGCACGACGTCCATGTGACGTGCCTGCTGGGAGCCACCGCGCTGCTGGCCGCCGACAGGGAGTCCTGGCGCGGCACGGTCGTGGCGGTCTTCCAGCCCGCAGAGGAGGTCGGGGGCGCCCCCTCGATGATCGAGGACGGTTTCCTGGAGCGGTTCCCCCGGCCCGATGTCTGCCTCGGCCAGCATGTAGCGCCTATTCCCGTCGGTTTCGCCGGCACCCGGCACGGCACGGTTATGTCGGCCTCCGACAACCTGCACGTGCGGCTGTTCGGCACCGGTGGTCACGGATCGTCGCCGGAGACCACCGTGGACCCGGTCGTCATGGCCGCGGCGATCGTCATGCGACTGCAGACCGTGGTCTCCCGCGAAGTCGGAGCCACCCAGATGGCGGTAGTCACCGTCGGCGCGCTGCGAGCGGGCACCAAGGAAAACATCATCCCCGACACCGCCGACTTGAAAATCAACATCCGCAGTGCCACGCCCGCCATGCGTGAGAAGGTCCTCACGGCCGTCAAGCGGATCATCCGCGCCGAGGCGGAAGCCTCCGCCGCGCCCCGGGAACCTGAGATCACCGAGCTGCCGGGCTTCCCCGTCACCGTCAACGACCCCGAGGCAACCGACAAGGTGCTGGCCGCTATGGCCCAGGTGCTCGGTCCGGAGCGGGCCTTCACCCTGCCCCACGCCCTGCCCGGCAGCGAGGACTTCGGCACATTCGGATCGGCCCTCGGCGTCCCCTCGGTGTTCTGGCACTTCGGAGGCCTGGACCCTGCGAGCTTCGAAGGCTTCCGCCTGGAAGACCTCATCGACCAGGGAGTGCCCGCTGACATCCCCGGCAACCACTCACCCCGCTTCGCCCCGCTGGCCGAACCCGCCCTCGACACCGGCGTGCGCCTGCTGCTCAACGCGGCCGCTGAGTGGCTCGGCCACCCCGGCACCTGATGCGGACGGAGACAGCCATGGCTCGGCCCGCGGACACCCTTTTCATCAACGCCGACTTCCTCACGATGGACCCGGCCCGCCCACAGGGGCAGGCTCTGCCCGTACGTCGCGGCCGCATCCAGGAGCTCGGCTCCCCACGTCGGCTGTCTGCGAGGTGAACAGGTCGTCGGCCAGGACGTCGCCCCACCGGCGGACGTGGTCCATGAACAGGCTGATGGTGGCACCGAGATGAGTGGCGCGGCGGAACTGTGCCATGGACGGCATCGACGAGAGCGCTGTCGGAGCAGCTCTCGGCGTCGTACCGATGGCGTTCCAGGCGTGGTTCACTCCGTTCGAGAAGCCCCGCTCGAAAGCGAGATTGATCAGCGTGCACCCAGGGGAGCTGGTCCCTCGCCTGTCCACGCTGCTGACGGGCTCCCCGAGGTGAGCCGAGCGAGTATCTCGGCCGCAGCAAAATTGGCCTGGACCGTACCATCAAGATGCGAAAGATTGTTGCACAATAGTTGGGAGTATCGTATCCGGTCGTAGTGGGAACACGTATGTGGATCAAGGAGCGTCATGGTCGTGTCAGCCGCCGATCCAGCCGATGTGCGGACCGCGCCCGAGCGCGTGGCCGGGACGTTGCGTGATGAGTTGCTGGACGGGGCTCATCCGGTGGGCACTCGCTTCCGCGAGGAGGAGTTGGCGGAGCGTTTCGACGTGGGCCGGCATACGATCCGCTCGGGGCTGCGGCTGCTCGTCGAGCGTGGTCTGGTGGTGCACGAGCGGCACCGCGGCGCGATCGTGGCTCCCTTGAGCAAACAGCGCATCGACGAGATCTTCGATTACCGCAAAGTGCTCGAACTCGGCGCGTTGCGCATGGCCCTGGACGCGAAGGCGGACTTCGGCCCGGCGCTCGCCGAGGTCGAACGGCTTGAGGCGTTGGCCGAGCGGTCACCCGGCCCGCTCTGGCGAGAGGTGACGAAGGCTCACGGCGCCATTCACCGGGCGATCGTCGAGGCGGCGGGAAACCAGCACCTGGTGGAGAGCTATCACCGTTGTGAGGACGAGATCCGGCTGCTGCTCACCTTCGTCCGCCCGGACTTCGACGCCGCCCGCCTGGCCACGGTCCACCGTGATCTCATCGCGAAGCTCCAGTCGGGCGGGAAGACCGCACTCGACGCGCTCACCGAAGACATCGACGGCATGGGCCGAGCGGCGTTGCTGGCCGCGCTGCGGCGTGCCGAGGCGAGTGCACGCCTGCTCGGTCATTGATGCGGGGCAGGGTTCAGCGGGGGAGCAGGCGGGCGTGGCGGGAGTCGAGTTCGTCGATGTGCGCGACGCCGAGCAGCTGCAGCGTGCGGACGACCTCGCCGGCCAGGATGTCCAGGGCGCGAGTGACTCCGGCCTGGCCGCCGGCCATCAGTCCGTAGAGGTAGGCGCGTCCGACCAGCGTGGCGCGAGCGCCCAGGGCGCGGGCGGCCACCAGATCGGCGCCGCTGGTGACGCCCGAGTCGATGAACACCTCGGCACGCTCGCCCACGGCGGCCACCACGTCGGGCAGCAGGTCCAGCGGGGCGGGGGCGCGGTCGAGTTGGCGGCCGCCGTGGTGGGAGATGACGATGGCGTCGGCCCCGAGGTCGACCACGGTGCGGGCGTCGTCGACGTGCCCGATGCCCTTGACGACGAGACGGCCGGGCCACTGATCGCGAAGCCAGGTCAGATCGGCGGTGGTCGCGGTCGGGTCGAACATCTTGTTCACCAGTTCGGCCACGGTGCCGTTCCACGCGTTCAGCGAGGCGAAGCTCAGCGGCTCGGTGGTCAGCAGATTGCCCCACCACGCGGGATGACGTGCCATGCCGAGCAGGGTGCGGGCGGTCAGCGACGGCGGGATCATCAGTCCGTTGTGTGAGTCGCGAAGCCGCAGGCCCGCGACGGGGGTGTCGACGGTGAGCACGAGGGTGTCGTAGCCGGCCTTGCGGGCGCGCTCGACGAGATCGGTCGAGGCGTCACGGTCCTTCCACAGGTAGAGCTGGAACCAGTGCCGCCCGAGGGGCGCCGCCGCGGCGACGTCCTCGATCGAGGTGGTGCCCATCGTGGACAGCGCGTAGGGCACCGACGCGGCCGCGGCCGCACGGGCGACCGCGCGCTCGCCCTCGTGGTGCATCATCCGGGTGAATCCGGTCGGCGCGAGAACCAGTGGCAGCGACGCGGTGGCCCCGAGGATGGCGGTGGCCGTGTCCACCGACCCGACATCGCGCAGGACCCGCGGGCGAAACTCGACCCGTGCGTACGCCTCGCGGGCCCTGCGCAGGCTGATCTCCTGCTCGGCGGCCCCGTCGACGTAGTCGAACACCGCGCGTGGGCAGCGGCGGCGGGCGATCGCGCGCAGATCGGCGATGGTGAACGCCGACTGAAGGCGCCGTCGCGTGGCGTTCAGTTGGGGCGGGCGCATCCGCAGCAAGGGCTTCAGTTCCGCATAGCGGGGGAGCCGGCGGCGCTCACGCGCGGATGCGGGCATGGGGCGGTCCTTCCGTACGACGGTGTACGAGGGGGCGGCCGATCGCGGCGCATACCAGCCGGTTGAAACTCCGCGTCCGGTGACCATGGTGAGATTGTGGCACAAAAATTTGAAGCTTGTGTCACAATAATTGGAAGGCATGCACCACCATGGCCTTCGGGCATCACACCGAGAACTGTCGAGCGGTACGCAGGGGTGACGATGGAACGCTGGGACGATCTGCTCAGGCCACGCTCGCGCACCGGGCTGCTCACGCTCGCGGAAGCGGAAACCCGGCTCGGGAGCGTCGCGTCGGAGTTGGGCGCGGAGCGGGTCAAGCTGGGGCAGTCGCGGGCGGGCAGGCCCGTGGAACTGGTGCGCATCGGGGCGGGGCCACGGCGTTCGTTCTGGTACGGCGGCCCGCACGCCAACGAGCCGCTGGGCATATCGACGATCGTGGAGCTGGCCGAGCGGCTCGCCGCGCGGCCCGGCCTGCTGGCCGGTGACATCGGGTTCGACCTGCTGCTGTGTATCGATCCGGACGCGTATGTACTCAACGAGCGCTGGTTCGCGCCCATCATCAACATGGCGGACTACTACCGGGGCTTCTACCGGCAGGCGATGGACGAGTGTCCGGACTGGGACTTCCCCGTCGTGTACCGCTCTACCTCCGGAACGTTGCGGCGGGCGCCGAAGCTCCCCGAGACCCTGGCGCTGCTGTCCGGGCTCGAGTTGAGCCGGCCGTACGTACTCAACGCGCTGCACAATGCCGAACTCGGCGGTGTGCACTTCTGTGTCCTCGGCGCTAGTGACGGTCTGGCGCAACGGCTCTCGGCCCTGCCCGCACGATTCGGGATGCCGCGTGAAGAGGCGATGCTCGACGATCCGGGCGCCGAACCGCTCGCGCCGGGCGTGTTCGGCCTGCCGGACCTGACTCCCGCGTACGAGGCGGTCCTCCAGTCGGGGCACGAGGACCCGGCGAGCCTGCTCCCGCTCGGCGAGTCGGCGGCGGCGTGGTGCGCGCGGTTCGGCACGGTCACCGTCGTGGCCGAGATTCCCTACTGGTCGGCCTCCGGGCAGCGCTTCAATGCCGGGGAGACCCTGGGAGATCTCGCCCGCGGCACGGCACGGACACTGAACGAATTCGCCGCCTGGCTCGACGATTTCACCGTGACGCACGTGGCTTACCTGCCGATGAGTGATCCGCATGCCCGATCGACGTTGAACGCGGTCGGGATGATGACGCGCATCGCCGCGGGACTGGGCGCGTGGGCGGACAGCGACGCGGCGAAAGGGCCCGCAACTTCTGACGCGGTCGCGCGGTACGAGCTGATGCTCGGCCTCTGCCTGCCGCAGCGCTACCGCAGCATGTTGTTCTCGGCTTTGACCACGGCGCAGGCGCCGCCCTCCGTCACCGCTGCGGCCGAGGCGGCATTCCAACACGGGCTGGATGCTCTGGCAACGATCCCGTGCACGGCGTACCCCGTCACAGAACTCATCGACATCCAGCTCACGGCCGGTCTCATCGCCACTGACCACGTGACGAGCAGCGCGCGATGATCGACGAGCGGCGGCTGCTGGACGACCTGGCACGCTTCGTGGCCATACCCTCGGTCAGCGCGGACCCTGCCATGGCAACAGACGTACATCGCTGTGCCGCGGTCGTGGCCGAGGCCTTCCGCGATGTCGGGATCGACGCCACCACGGTCACGGCAGCCTGCGGTTTGCCGGCCGTCGTCGGCCGCGCCGAGGGCCCACCCGGAGCACCGACCGTGCTGCTCTACGCGCACCACGACGTGCAGCCCGTCGGGGACCTGGCCGCGTGGCAATCGGATCCGTTCACGCTCACCTCGCGCGAGGGGCGCCTGTTCGGACGCGGTGCTGCGGACGACAAGGGTGGCATCGCCGTGCACCTTGAGACACTCCGCGCTTTGGGCCCCGATCTGCCCGTGTCGGTGGCGGTGCTGATCGAGGGTGAGGAAGAAATCGGCTCGCCGACCCTCGCCGCGCTGCTCGCCGAGCACGCCGACCTGCTGCGCGCCGACCTCGTGCTCGCGCCGGACGCCGTCAACGCCGGACCGCTGGCCCCGACCCTGACCGTGTCGCTACGCGGACTGTTGAACGTGCTCGTCACGGTGCGCACCGCGGAGCGTCCGGTGCATTCCGGCATCTACGGGGGCGCGGTGCCGGATGCACTCAGCGCCCTGGTACGGCTGCTCGCGGCGCTGACCGATGAACACGGCGCCGTCGCCATCGAGGGCCTGCACCGCCGTACCGGCACTACGGGCGGCCCCGACGCGGGTGTCGTGCGCGCCGAGGCCGGAATGCTGCCCGGCGTTCATCTTGTCGGGCACGGATCCATGGCCGAACGGCTGTGGGACGGACCCGCGCTGACGATCACGGGAATAGACGCCCCGAGCGCCATGGGGGCGGCGAACGTACTACCACCCATCGCCCGCGCCGCCATCAGCGTCCGCCTTGCACCCGAAGACGACCCCGGCGACGCCCTGAGCGCTCTGAAGATCCGGTTGGCCGCATACGCACCGTGGGGCGTGCATCTGGACGTCGAACCCGTGGCGATGGGCCGCGGCTGGCGTGCCAGATCGGCGTCACCGCACATGACACTCGCGCGCCAGGTGCTGCAAACAGCCTTCGGCACTCCAGCGACCACCGTCGGCGTCGGCGGCGCAATCCCCTTCGTCGCAACGGTCCTCGATGCGATGCCCGAAGCCGACATTCTCGTGACCGCCGTCCAGGACCCGCTGACACAGGCGCACGCACCCGACGAGTCGGTCGCGCAGGCGACGCTCGCCGCCGCGACACGCGCCGAGACCGAGATGCTTCGCAGGCTTCGCTGAAGACCAGAAGTTCCCTTCCCGCCTCGACAGCGGGTGGCGTCGGACCTTTCCCATGGCGCGGACCGCCGCGGTTGCCCTGGCCCTGACACTCGCCGCCGGTGCGCTCGCGACACGAGCACGCTCGTCGTCGTTCAGCAACTCCTGGACAGGATCGAACAGGCGAACGCCAACTGGCCGAGCAGGTCGGCAAATTCGCCGCGCGTCCGCGCGAGACGGAGGCCGAACGCGAAGCACTGCGGATCACGGCCGAGACCATCGGCGTGACGGCCGCCGATCTCGAACCTGAGCAGTCACCGGCCCTGGTGCTGCCGGGCCGCGCGGCCCACCAGCAGACCATCAACGTATCGACCACGAACACCAACCACTACGCGGCGCGAGGCACAAACACGTCGAAGGCACTCGCGTGAAACTCAAACGCCTGGTCGGCCTCGGCTTCCGCACCGAGGCCGAACCTGGATTGTTCCAACAGCCCTGCCCTACGGCACAAACAGGGCCCACCGACCGGCGCCCCTCATCAATGCCGGTCCGCAGGACGGTAGAAAAGGAAGGACAAGACCAAACCGGCGAAGCCGAGTGATGCGCTGATCCAGTAGACGGCTTCGAAGCCGCTCCAGGTCGGGGCCTGCGTGCCCGGGTCGAGGTGTGCGGCGAGAACGCTGGCCGCGATTTGGGCACCGAGGACGGAGCCGACGGCTTTCAGGACGAACGCGAGGCCGCTGACGGCGCCGGTGTGTTCGCTGGGGACGGTCTTGACGAGCATGTTCATCACGGCGGTCAGCCCGAGTCCCTGGCCGATGCCGGTGAGCAGGCTGGCGAGGGCCAACGCCCAGATTCCCCGCCCGGCGAACATGACAAGACTTGAGGCGGACAGAACGATCATGGTGAGCGCCATCACGCCACGCTGGCCCAGGAGGCGTTCAAGCTTTCCGGTCAGCGGTCCGGCGATCGCGGCGGCCACGCCGAGTGGCACAAGCAGAACGCCGGCTTCGGTCACGGTCTTTCCGAGACCGTATCCGGTTGCGGGCGGCAACTCGACGATCATCGGCAGAGCCAGGAGCACGGCGAAGCTGGCGAAGCCGATGACGAAGGACATCACGCAGGCCAGCATGACCGGGCGGCTCGCCAGGCGGCGTAGGTCGATCAACGGTGCCGCGGTCCGCAGTTCCACCGCGACGAAGGCGGCCAAGAGCACGAGGGCGGCGGCGAGGAAGGCAAGGAACCGGTTGGATGTCCAGCCGTCGTCGGGAGCGATGGTGAACGCGCTGAGCAGGAGGGCCAGGCCGCCGCCGAGCAGTCCGGCATCGAGAAGGCCGAAGCCGACGCGGTCGCCATTGACCCGCTCGGACATCGGTGGACAGGCGGGCATGAACAACCACACACCGATGAGCGTCAGCAGCAACGCCAGCAGCGGTATCCAGAACAGCCACTTGAAGGACAGATGCTGCGCGATCGGCCCAGCGAGCAGTGTGCCGGCGACGAACCCCGCTCCGGCCACGCCGATGATCAGTCCGTTTCCGATTCTCGACCACTCCGGGGTCTGCGTGTCGCGGATGATGCCGATTGACAAGGGCACTACGCCGAGGCCCACCCCCTGCAGAGCCTGCCCGATGATCAGCACGGCCAATGACGGAGCGAGCGCCGAGAGCAAAGTCCCCAAGGCCGTGATGGCCAGAGCAGCCAGGAGGATACGGCGCTTGTCACGGATGTCGGCCAGCCGGCCGACCACCGGCGTGGCCACCGCGCCCGCCAGGAGCACGCTGGTGATCGCCCACGCGATGTCCTGGGTCGAGGCGTGCAGCGATGTTCTGACCAGCGGCAAGGCTGGCAGGAGCATGGCCTCCAAGGCCTGGTAGATGAAGACTCCAGCCGAGAGCAGGCCGAGCACAGCGATGGTGCTGCCTGCCGACCTGTCCGGCTGCACACGGTTCGAGCGGATCTGCGAAAGGGCCATGGCAACTCACCTTCTGTGATGCCCGAACGCCGGGGGGACGCGCGGGGCTGTGTGGAACCGCCGCCCGGCCACGTCGTTCTGCAAGAGAACCTTCATAGGCCTTGCGGGGGTGTGACGCCTGTCGAGCCCGAGGGTCGTGTGGAAGCTGAAGAGTTCGTCCACCTGCTCACGCGCTGTGTAGCGCGGTCGTGATCCGGTCTCGTGGGCTCACGTCACCGTGGTCCTCGCCTACCGGTAGGGACAACCTCCCGTCCTCGTCGATCCGCGCCTCTCAAGGCTGCGGGCTGGGTAGCTGGAAGTATTGTGATACAAGATTCCAGAAGTTGAGCAACAATGTTTCGATTGGTTGTATCACCGTTACCTTCGTCCGGCCAGGGCTACTGGCCACGGGAGCGGCGAAGGCCACCTGGGTGAGCGAACGCGCGGGATCTCGATCCTGGTACCGGCCCCGCGTCGCTGGGCGCGTACGTTGCCAAGACCGCTGAGCGGCACGCGGCGATCTCGAAGGACTTGCTGGGCGAGGCCGACCTCGGTGCGGCACAGGCGGGCGGCGACTGGCGCGCGCGGCTCGCGGCCGTGCTCCGCCCCTCCGCACGCACCTATCCCGCTCCGGTGGCGAGCCGCATCTCACCGGACGCGACACGCGCCGGCGTACGCGCCGCCGCCGAAGCTTCGATCCACGCCGAAGTCCTCCACGAACCGTCTCGCGGTCCGCGCCCGAGACCGCTCAGGAGTGCGGAGGGGCTTCTGCCCGCCCTGGCTGATCGCACCACGGCCGTCGCCTCGACGGCGGCCTCACCCTGCCCCAAGGAGCCACGATGCTCGCCGTCCTCGGCTTCGCCACACTGGGCAGCTTCATGCTGCTCGTGATGCGCAACTACCTCTCCGCCTTCACCGCCATCATGCTCACGCCGATCATCGCCGCCCTCATCGCGGGCAAGGGCGGCAAGCTCGGCGACATGATCATGAACGGCCTGGACACCGTGGCCTCGACCGCGGCCCTGCTCCGCTTCGCCGTCCTCTACTTCGGCCTGACGATAGAGGCGAAGCTCTTCGAGCTTTCGACGCTGGACAGAGTGCGACCATGTGTCAAGTCGACAAGGCGGAGTTCGGGCGCGCAGCTTGCGGTGCACGGCGGGGTCCGGGAGCGGAATGCTGGACGTATGAGGATGGCGTCCCGGGTCACGTCCGCGGGCCCGTACAGCGTTCAACTCACCTTGCCCGCCTCCGGGGTGAGGCATCCGGTGGCCACTGACTTCGGCGGCGTACGTGGCCCAGTCGCCCGCGGAGAGATGTTGCCAGGAGACGGCGACGTCGGTGTGGATGCCCGGGGCGCGGGCGAGGGTCGCGGCGGGGATCTCGGTGGCGAGCTGGAAGAGTGCGGTGCTGCGGGTCTGGGTGGGCCGGATGTCGAAGTTGTTCAGCCGCTGCGTCAGCCGTGTGGTGCTGATGGGACGTCCCGGCCGGCCGGCCGGGAAGAGCCATGGCGATGGAACCAGGGTGCCGATGGGCGCGTGGCCCTTGCGGTTCGCGGCGACCGCGCGGGCCGGTTCGGAGACGGGCTCGGGCAACTGGACGGGTGTATTGCCGTCGCGGCCAGGGTGTTCAGGCCGCGGACCGGGACACTCCTGCCCGTGATCTTGGTGTGGTCGAACTCGGCGCCATGCTTGCGGGCCGGGAGTCCACGTCCACGGACGCCAACGGCTCCGCGGCGGGCAGCGGCAGTGTGTGCGCGGCCGGCCGCGTGGAGCCGCTGAGGGGCCTCGGTATCGGACTACGACAGGCGGTCGGTGTCGCTGTCGGGGGCGGCGTGGGCCAGGCCCGTCCGGTAGGCGATGACGACGAGTTGGGCCCGGTCGCGGGCCTCCAGTTTCGTCATGGCGCGCTGCACGTGGGCGCGGACGGTGAAGGGGCTGAGGAACATCCGCTCGGCGATCTCCTGGTTGGACTGGCCGGTCGCGACCAGGGTCACCATCTCGCGTTCGCGCGGGGTGAGCGCGGCGAGCTGTTCGGGGTGGTGCGGCGGGGAGTCGGCCGGTGTGGCCAGGAAACGGGCGACCAGGGAGCGGGTCGCGGCGGGGGAGAGGAGGGTGTCGCCGTCGGCGATCGTGCGTACGGCGTTCAGCAGGTCCTCCGCCCCGATGCCCTTGCCGATGAAGCCGCCGGCCCCCGCGCGCAGCGCCTGAGCGACGTACTCGTCGGTCTCGTAGGTGGTGAGGATCAGGATGCGGCTGGCGCGCAGTTCCGGGTCCGCGCAGATCTCCGACGTGGCGGTGAGACCGTCCACCTCGGACATACGGATGTCCATGATCACCACATCCGGGCGCAGCTCCCGGGTGAGTCTCACCGCCTCCCTGCCGTCGGCGGCCTCGCCGACCACGGTGATGTCGTCGGCGCTGTCGAGAAGCAGCCGGAAGGCGCCGCGCAGCAGGGCCTGATCGTCGGCGAGCAGCACTCGGAGCGTCACGGCGCATCCCCGGCCTCTGCGTCGCCCGTCCGTCCCTCGTCTGTCGGTCCGTCAGGCGTCTGCCCCTCGACGGTTGTTGCTCCGTCGGTCCTCCGTGCCGTGTCCTTGGCGGGCGGGAGGGGCAGCTCAGTGGAGACGAGGAAGCCGCCCTCCGGGCGTCTGCCCGCAGAGAGGTGTCCTCCGACCGCGGCGGCACGTTCACGCATCCCGATCAGACCGTAACCGGGCGGACGCTCCCCGGTAGGCGTCGTACGAGCGCCCCCTCCGTCGTCGGCGATGGTGATGGCCACACGATCGCGGTTCCAGACGAGACGCACCCGGGCGCCAGAGGTCGTACCGGCGTGCTTGGTCACGTTGGTCAGGGCCTCCTGGACGATGCGGTAGGCGGTGAGGTCAACTCCAGGCGGCAGCGGCCTGGCCGTGCCCTCCTGGTGCACCGACACTTCCAGACCCGCGCGGCGGAAGGACTCGATGAGCGTGGGAAGTCGGTACAGCCCGGGCGCCGGTTCGGCGGGCGCGGCCGCGTCCCCGGACTGGCGCAGCAGACCGACCGTGGCCCGCAGGTCGTCGAGCGCGTCGCCGGTGGTCGCGACGAGTTCCTTGAGGCTCTTACGGGTCTGCTCCGGGCGGGTGTCGAAGAGGTGGTCGGCGACCGTGGCCTGCGCGTTGGCCAGGGTGATCTGATGGGCCACCAGGTCGTGCAACTCCCGGGCGATGCGCACCCGTTCCTCGGCGACTCTCCGGCGCGCCTCGCTCTCCCGGCTCTGCTCGGCCCGCAGGGCCCGCTCCTCCACGGCCGCCAGGTAGGCCCGTCGGTTCTGCACTGAGTGACCGAGTACGCCGGCCACCAGAGGGAACGCCGCCACCGCTCCCACCCTGCTCGCGTCCTTCCATGAGAGGGCCCCGAACAAGGGGGTCGAGGCGACCAGCAGCGCCACCGAGATGAGCGCCACCGCACTCGCCGCGCGCCGTTCGGTGCGCGCGGTGAGCGAGTAGGAGTAGGCGGTGATCACGGCGGGGGCCACGATGAGCGGGCTCAGCAGGAGGCCCAGGGACGGCGCCAGCACGCCACTCGCGGTCGTGACCGCCATGGCGGCCAGGGGCGCCCGGTGCCGCACCGGAAGCACGGCACAGGACACCACGGCGATGAAGTAGGCGACGGCGGACGGCGGTGACAGCGTGCTGCCGTCGTCCTGCACCACGCCGCCGAGCAGACAGAGCGCGAACGCCGTCGCCGTGATCGCTCCCTCCCGCCACCACGTACCGCGTGATCGCGGGTCATCGACCCCCGTCTTCGTCATGGCCGGATCAGTGCCGGTAGTCGTGGACACGTCGGAGCTGCGGCACCGTCGCGTCCAACTCGGTCGCGGAGGCCGGGACATGCCTGCTCAGTTTCTCTCCCTCGATATCCACGTTCGGCAGCACGCGGTTCAGGATACGAGGCAGCCACCAGGCCCGGTGGCCGAGCAGTGCCAGGACCGCGGGTGCGATCGCCATCCGGACCACGAAGGCGTCGAAGGCGACGGCGGAGGCCAGGCCGACGCCCATCGTCTGGATGGTCGGGCTGTTCATCCCGATGAATCCGGCGAACACGCTGATCATGATGATCGCCGCCGCGGCCACCACACGTCCGCTGTGCCGGAAGCCGTTGACGATCGCCTCGCCGGGGGAGGCGCCATGGACGTAGGCCTCCCGCATCCGGGTGAGGAGGAAGACCTCGTAGTCCATGGCGAGGCCGAACACGATGCCGATGATGAGGATCGGCATCAGCGACATGACCGGTCCGGTCTGCTCGATGCCGACCAGATCCGCCGCCCAGCCCCACTGGAAGACGGCGACGAGGACGCCGAAGGCGGCACCCACCGACAGCAGGAAGCCGAGCGCGGCCTTGACCGGGACCAGGACCGAGCGGAAGACCAACGTCAGCAGGAGCACCGCCAGGCCGATGACCACGGTCAGATAGGGGAGGAGGGCGTCGGACATGGCTTCGGAGATGTCGATGTTCAGCGCGGTGGTGCCGGTCACCAGGACGGCGGCGCCCGTGTCGGCCTCGACACCGGAGACCGCGCCCCGGATCGCCTGCACCAGGTCCTTGGTCTCGCCGCTGTTCGGCGCGGTCCGCGGGACGGCGGTGAGGACGGCCGTGTCCTTGGTCCGGCTGAGAACCGGATCACCGACCGACGCGACCCCGTCCACCCCCCGTACGGTCCTGACGACCTGGTCCGTGGTGGCCCGGGTGTCCGCAGACCCCGAGGATGCCGACGTGTCCACGACCACGGTCAACGGGCCGTTGAAGCCGGGGCCGAAGCCTTCCGACAGCAGGTCGTAGGCGCGGCGCTCGGTGGTCTGCACCGACTTGGACTCGTCGCCGGGCAGCCCGAGTTCGAGGCTCAGCGCCGGTAGGGCGACGGCGCCGAGACCTAGTCCTGCGATCAGCAGCACGGGCACCGGCCGGCGCAGCACGAACCGCGCCCAGCGGGTGCCGAGCCCGGGCCGGCCGGCCGAGGTGGGCACCGGGCGCCCGATTCCCTGCCGGGTGGCTTTGCGGGCGGCGCGGGACAGTATCCGCCGGCCGAAGTAGCCGAACAGCGCGGGGACCAGGGTCAGTGCGACGAGTACGGCAAGGACCACGGCGCCCGCGCCGCCCATGCCCATCTTGGTGAGTTCGGGGATTCCGACGACCCCCAGCCCGACCAGGGCGATGACGACGGTCGCGCCGGCGAAGACGACGGCGGATCCGGCCGTGCCCACCGCCCGGCCGGCGGCCTCCTCCGGCTCGCTGCCCTGGGCGAGTTCGTCGCGGAAGCGTGAGGTGATGAAGAGCGCGTAGTCGATGCCGACCGCAAGCCCCAGCATCAGCGCCAGGATGGCGACGGTGGACGTCAGGCCCAGCGGCACGGCCAGCGCGGAGACCAGGCCGAAGGCGATGGCCACGCCCACGAAGGCGGTCAGCAGCGACAGTCCGGCCGCGACCAGCGACCCGAGGGCGAGGATCAGCACCAGCGCCGCCACTGCCACGCCGATGATCTCCGTCGTACCGCCCGGTTCCTCTTCCGATTCCAGGGCCGAGCCGCCGATCTCCACGGTCAGCCCCGCGTCCCGGGCCTGGCTCGCGGCGTCATCGAGGGCGCTCTTCGTCGGCTCGGTCAGGTCGACGGCGTCCGCGGTGTAGGTGATCGTGGAGTAGGCGATGGTGCCGTCCTCGCTGACAGCGCCGGTCTCATAGGGGTCGGTGGCCGACGCGACCTGATCGCCTCCGTCCAGCGAGCCGAGCGCGTCCTCGACTGCCGCCTTGTTCTGAGCGGCCGTCACCCGCTGCCCGTCCGGGGCCTGGAACACCAAACGGGCCTCGGCACCCTGGGAGTTGCTCTCGGGGAAGCGCTCGTCCAGCAGGTCGAACGCCTTCTGCGACTCGGTGCCGGGCATGGAGAGGTCCTCTTCCTCCGCGGCCGGCGCCAGGGCGGCGGCCGCCACGGCCACCACCAGAGCACCCAGCCACAGACGAAGCACGAGCCGGCGCCGCCGGAAGGCCCACCGTCCGATCCGGTAAAGAAATGTCGCCACTTGTTGATCACTCCAGACGCCGCTGGGAAAGGGGAATGCGCGAGATCCGCGCGCCTCCCACACTTCCCTCCGGCGCCTGGCCGGGCATCGTCCCCCGTCACCGTCTTCCCCTGGTGCGCCCGGACCAGCCACTCACGTGTCCTGGTGCCTACGCACCACAGGCCGACTTGGGCCTCAACGGGGCGGGTTTGACATGGAGTTCAGTGACCCGGGGTTACAGCCGGACGTGTCAGTTGCCCCTGTGGCCGGTGCAGCCGGTCTTCGTCTCGGCCGTGCTCTTGAGCCGGTTCACCCAGTCGTTGAGCCCGGCGTCGAGGGCGGCCTGGTTGCCGGGGATGTCGGCTTCGACGGGAGCGCCTGCCCAGGATTCCTCGGTGGTGGCGAGCACTCCGCCCTTGACCGGCTTGAAGGTGAACAGGTGTACGCCGTCGATGCCGTTCACGGGCGCGGCCCATGCGGTGCACCGCAGCCGTCGGACCGAGGCGACCGTCGAGGTGACCTTCATGTTCTGGGGGGACCATTCGAAGACCGAGCCCGGTCGTAGCGGTCCCGGCGTCGTCTTCCGCGCCGGTGTGATCTCCGGTATCCAGGTGGCCCATGCGTCGATGTCGGTGTGCAGTTTCCAGACCGTCGTCAGCGGTGCCTTGATGAGGACGCTTGCGCGGCTGATGACCGGTGCGTTCTTGTCGACGGTCACGCCCCGGCATTCCTGGTAGGTCCCGGCACCGGGCTGCGCCTGGTGCGCCGCTGCCACGGACGGCGCGGACAGAGTCGTCGCCGTGGCGACCGCGGCGACAGCCATGCCCTGCATGAGTTTGCGTCGTGATGTCATCGAGTCGGTCTCTTCCTCAGTGGTCCTGTACTGCTGGTGTGCTGGTGTCGATCGTCCTGGCGGGCGTCTCGCCGTCGCGTCGGCGAAAACCGCGTAGCTCGACAACTTCGTGGCTCGACGCCGTAGGTATGCCGGCCGGTCACGGGCACGGTCCGCCGCTGTGGGCCTCCGCGGTGGCCTTCAACTCGCGGAGCCACTGGTCGAGTCCCGCGCCGAGGAGCGCTGTCGCGGTGGGAACGTCCGCTTCGACCTGGGCGCCGGTCCAGGTTTCCTCGGTCTGTACGCGCACGCCCCCCTTGACCTTGGTGAAGGTCCACACGTGGACACCCTCGTCGATGCGCAGCCCGTCTCCGATCGCGGGTCCGCTCCACCGAATGCAGGAGTCGCGGGCCAACTGCTGGACAGTGGAGGTGATTTCCAGGGTGGTGGCGGGTGTGGTGGGAGTGGCGGGTGCCGGGGTCCTCCACCGGAACTGCGAGCCCTTCCGGAGAGGGCCGGGGTCGAGACGCTTGATGGAGAGAACCGGTGCCTGCCACGACGGCCATCGTTCGACGTCGGCCTGCAACTTGAAGACGGTGCTCAGCGGCGCCTTGATCACGATGTCGGACCGGTAGCGGATGAGGGCGGCGGGGTCGACGCCCTTCCCCTGGCACTGGAGCGTGCCGGTGCGGTGGGCGGCTCCGGTCCGGGCGGGGGCGGCCTGGGCGGGGCCGGTGCTTGCGAGGATGCCGACGGCGGCGAGTGAGGCCGTGATCGCGGTGGTGCGCACGCGCACGCGCATTCGGGGCCGGCGCAGGGGCGGCTGACCGGGCAGGGGTGAGGGGCTGTTGCTGGGCATGGTGTTCCTCTGGTGGTGGGTGACCGGGATCGAATGGCGGGGTGAGTGGCGGGGTGGCCGTCGCGGAGCGTCGGTGCGGTTTCAGCGCCGGGAGTTCTGGGGGCGCCCGGAGAGCGAGCTGAGGCGGCGGTGTTCGAGGATCGCCGCGATGGCGTAGGCGCTCCCGCCGGCGAGGGTGAGGACCCAGTAGAGGCCGGGGCTGCCGAGGAGGAGTGCGCCGGTGGAGGTGAGGGCGAGCCAGGTGCCGAGGCTGTAGTGGAGGAGGTTGCGGCGGTGGGCGCCTTCGGCGATGTAGAGCAGGCCGACGACGAAGCCGGAGCCGGTGGGCCAGAGCAGGGACTGCACGTCGGGCATGTCGAGGGTGGAGGCCAGGCCCGTGATGGCGAGGAACAGCGCGGCGAAGGCGGTGATCCAGGCCATGCCGAGGAGCTTGCCGGAGAGAACGTCGTCGGGCTCGGTGGCGGTGCGTTGGGCGCGCAGGGCGGCGACGGTGGCCTGGACGGTGCCGACGGCGAGCCCGGCACCGAGGAGGGCCATGGGCAGCCAGCCGGGCAGGTCGAGCAGCGGGGCGTCGCCCTGGGAGAGGGCGGCGGAGCCGTGGCCGAGTACGTAGGCGAGCCCGAAGCTGATGTAGGTCGCACGATTGTCGACGTCACCCGGGAGGTGTGCCGCGGCCGGGCGGCCGGTGGTGGCCGGCGTGACGGTGGTGGTGAGGGACATGGCGGAGCCTTCCGGGGTCGTGGGGCGGAGCGTCGGATGGTGCGTGAGTTCACGAGGCGTGGCCCGGTGCGCTAGCGCGTGGTCGGGGCGAGTGCCGGTGGGGCCGGTGTGCGACCGGGGGCAAGCGGTGCGCTGGTGAGTGAGTCCGTTGCGGGCTGAGCCGGGATGGGCGTGGCAGGCGGCGTACCAAGGGGCCTCGGTGAAGTCAGCTGCGGTTCGGCAGCGCCCCGAAGGGGCGCGGGGCTGTAGCGATGTGCGGCTCCGCCGCGTGGGCGCGACCAGCCACGACGGACCCGCAGTCGATCGACGGCACATCGCGGCACTTCCCGCGGGGCGCTTAGCGCTGGTCGGCGTCGTCGGCATGGTGCGCGGCGGCCTCAGGCCGGCCGGACAGTCCCTGAGCGGCCGTGGTGAAGTCGGCTGCGGTTCGGCAGCGCCCCGAAGGGGCGCGGGGCTGTAGCGATGTGCGGCTCCGCCGCGTGGGCGCGACCAGCCACGACGGACCCGCAGTCGATCGACGGCCTATCGCGGCACCCCCCCGCGGAGCGAATCGGCGGCGGCACTCACACTGTCACGCTTCAGGCACGATGATGATCTTGCCGGCAACGGTGCGGGACTCTGCGAGCGTCATCGCCGAAGCGGCGTCCGACAGCTGGATCTTCGCGGCGATCTGCGGGATGAGGACGCCGTCGGCCACCAGGCGCAGCACCTGGGTGAGGTCCTCGTTCATCCGCTGCTGCCAGGACGTGCGGCAGCGGCGCTTGCCGGCCCAGAAGTTGTAGAACTGTGCGCTCTTGCCGTTGGGCAGGGAGTTCCAGGCGGTGAGCCGCGCGAACAGCTTCAGCACCGGCACCTGTGAGTTGCCCTCGTTGTCCTTGGTGGCCGCGCTGCCGTACGAGACCAGCGCTCCGCCCCGGCGCAGCAGCCGCCACGACTGCTCCACTCCGGCGCCGCCGACGTGGTCGAACACCGCGTCCACGCCGTCCGGGGCGAGTTCGCGGATCCGGTCGTACATGTGCGGGTCGCGGTAGTCGACCGGGCTCGCGCCGAGCGCGCGTACGGTCGCGTGGTGCCGCTCCGACGCCGTGCCGATCACGGTGATCCCGGCGTGACGGGCCAGTTGCACGAGCGTGGAGCCGACGCCGCCGTTGGCGCCCAGCACCACGATCGTGCCGCCGGTGCGGACCTTGGCGACGCGATGCAGCATCTGCCAGGCGGTGACGCCGTTGACGAGCACGGTCTCCGCGGCGGCCGCGTCCACTTCGTCCGGTACGGGCATCAGGTCCGCGGCGTCGATGAGGAGGTGGCTGGCCCACGCACCGGTCTTGGTGACCGCGGCGAACCGGCGTCCGACGAGCGCGGCGTCCACCTCCGGGCCGACCGCCGTGACGGTGCCGACCAGGTCGTAGCCGGGCACGAACGGGAACGGCGGCTGGTCGTAGTACGTGCCGCGCCGCATCTGCTGCTCGGCGAACGACACGCCGGTCGCGTCCATCCGCAGGACGACCTGGCCTTTGACCGGGGCCGGAAGATCGCGGGTGCGCAGCTCCAGGCCGTCCGGTTCGACGGCGCCGGGCAGAACGATCTCGGTGATGGAGCTGGTGACGGTGCTGGTCATGGCGTACCTCTAGAGGTTTCGACTGTGTGCTTACGGCCGTAAAGCTACATGTGTTAGCTCAAGCGTGGCAAGGGGATGCGCCGATAAACTTCACGGTGTAAGGCGAAGGGCCCCCGCGGTACTAGCCGGTCTCGTAGTGGCGCCTCTGCAGCTCCGCGACCTTGGCGCCGAACTCGGGGTCGGGGTCGGGGTCGTCCGTGATGTCGTACGCCTCGAACTTCTCGATCAACGGGAATGCGAACCGTTCCGACCTGGTGTGGGCCGGGTGGGTCAGGTACTCCTCGTAGGCGTTCATGTCCTCCACTACGGAGATGGACCGGCCCTGCTCGTGCAGGATCTCCAGCGCCTCCTCGAACTGCTCCGGGGTGATGCCTTCCTTCAGCTTTATCCGGGTGCCGTGGTAGATCATCGGGCTCTCTTCCGGTTGCGTGGTGGGGGTGCCGCCGACGGTCGCTCCTCAAGCACGACATGGTCGGGCGGCCAGGCTTGTACGGGCGCACGCACCCTCGCGTCGGTGAAGTCCGCCTACGAGGCCACGGTCGGCGCCGCATGGGCGATCACCACCGACGCGAGCACGGATGGCTCGCAGTCACCGTGATCAGGTGTTCGAGACTCTCTTCCTTGCAGATGCGGTGCTCGCCCTGCCGGCGATGGCCGCAGCACTCGTCCTCGGCGGTCGGGCGTCCGGTACCGAACGGCGGCTCCGTCGATGGCTGTACATCACCGCGGCCCTGGTGGCGGCACGGCTGGTCGTCGCCTGCGTGATCCTCAGCGGTGGGATGGTGCTGGCCGACTCACGGCTGCTCGTGCAGGTCCCGCTGGCGGTCCTGCCGGTCGCCTGGGCGGTGTGGAAGCCTGGCCGGACGGCCGCTCATGTCGGCGTGTCCGGCGTGCTGTTGTCGGTCTGGTGGCTCTTCGTGCCGTTCGGTCCCCAGGACACGGTGTACGTACTCATCGGATCCGTGGCCGCGTTGGCGATGATCGCCGGGCTCTCCACGGGACTCGGCCGGTGGCGTCGATCGGGCTCACGCGTCTCGCGCATGCCCTGGCTGTCGGCGGCGTTCCTGCTGGTGCCCGCGCTGGCGCTGGTTCTGGGCAGCCAGGCGAACGCCGTACCGGGCGGGCATCACCACTCCGCGGCCGGTGAGGTCAGCGTCGATCAGCTCACCGGCCCGCGCGACCGGGAGCCCGACCTCCGGCTGACCCTGACTGCGGCCCGGAAGACGGTGCGGCTGGCTTCCGGCCGTACCGTCGACGCGCTCACGTTCAACGGCGTCTCGCCCGGACCCGAAATCCGGGCGAGGAGAGGGCAGTTGGTCGAGGTGACGCTCGTGAACACCGACGTGGAGGAGGGCGTGACCGTGCACTGGCACGGCGTCGACGTGTCCAACGCGGAGGACGGGGTGCCCGGCGTGACACAGAACGCCGTCCGGCCGGGGGAGCGGCACGTGTACCGGTTCGTACCGAACAGGGCGGGCACCTTCTGGTACCACACGCACCGCGACGCCCTGGACTCCGTGGAGCGGGGGCTGTTCGGAGCGCTGATCGTCGAGGACACCCGGGAAACCGCCTTCGACGGGATCGAGCGCACGCTCTTCACCCATCAATGGCCCGCCGGTGACTCCTCGGCCCTCGCCTTCGGCAGGGACGACCGACCCACCCGGTACACCGCCGACGCCGGCCGGCCGGTTCTGCTGCGGCTGATCAACAGTTCCGCGGAGCCGCGCCGGATCCGCATCGGCGGCACACGCTTCACCGTCGCGGCCATCGACGGCAACGCGATCCAGGGCGCCGAACCGGTCGGTCCGGGAACCGATCTCCTGCTGGCCGCCGGCGGACGCTACGACATCACCTTCACCATGCCGGACGGTCCGGTGACCCTGGACTACTCCGGGAACCAGGGCTCCGCCGCACTCGCCTTCAGCCCGGACGGCAAGGCGAAACCCGCCGACCTGTCCGACGGCTCGCTGTTCGATCCGCTCACCTACGGCTCGGGCGCCCTCTCCGCACCGGACAGTTACGACCGCACGTACGACCTCCGGCTGGACGACGGCTTCGGCTTCAGCCAGGACGGGTTCGGCTTCGTCAGCAGCCTGATCAATGGCCGGCTGTACCCGGCGGTGCCCACACTGGAGGTCACCGAAGGGGACCAGGTGCGGGTGCGTATAGCCAACCGCGGCGTCAACGACCACCCACTGCACCTGCACGGCCATCGCGTGCGCGTGCTCTCCCGGGGCGGCGAGCCGGCCACCGGCAGCCCCTGGTGGACCGACACCCTCAACATCGCCCCGGGCGAGGTCTTCGAGATCACCTTCACCGCGGACAACCCCGGCATCTGGATGGATCACTGCCACAACTTCGAGCACGCCGCCAACGGCATGATCATGCACCTCGCCTACACCGGCGTCAGCAGCCCGTACTCGGCGGATGACATGCCCGATTGAATCCTCCCCTCCTTGAAGGGAGGGGATTTCTGGCTCAGGCTGCCATCCGGGGCGGCGCCCCAGGCGGTCTTATGCCCTCGCCGCCAGCCGGGTTGAGACCAGCCCGGACGAGCATCACGCGTGCGGAATTCTTGTCCCTCGGAGAGGAGATTCCGCAGGCGGTGCAGGTGTAGGTGCGCTCACCCAGCGGCTGGGGGTCCCCCCACGCCCTTAAGGCAGTGGGGGAGCGTGCTTGGCTCTCGCTCCGCAGTGCGCGCAGTCCATCGTGGTGTGCGCGGGGTGTACCAGGTGCACGCGGCGTGCGTGCTTGCGGCCCATATCGATCAGGGCCCGTTTGGTGGCGCCGATGGCGGCGTCCGCGGCCTTCCTGGCCATGGTGGACTTGGCCAGGAACTTCGGCCTGAAGTCCTCGACAGCAAGAGCGTCATGGTCACGCACGACCCTCTTGGCCCACTTGCGGCCGGTGTCCTGCCGCTGCCGGGCCACCTTCTTGTGCGCCTTGGCCCGCAACCGCTTCGCCTCGCGGTACCCCTTCGAGGCGGCCTGCCCCTTCTTCGGCTTGCGCCGGGCCATCATCCGGTCGTAGCGGGTCAGCTTCTCCTTGGCCTTCCGGCCGTGCTGGGTGTGCGGGAGGTCATGGGCGTTGCTGGTGGTGGTCGCGGTCTCCTTCACGCCCCAGTCGATGCCGATCACGCCGCCGGTGGCGGGGAGCGGCTGCACCTCGGCGGGGACGACGAAGCCGGCGTACCAGTGCCCGAGGCTGTCCTGATACACGCGCACTGATGACGGGTCGGCCGGGAGGTCTCGCGACCACACCACTGTCAGGGCGATGCCGCCCGCCAGGTGCAGCCTGCCGTCCTTGAGACGGAAGCCACGCCGGGTGTAGTTCAGCGTGGGCAGCGTCTCGCGCTTCTTCTTCCACTTCGGCATCCCGGCCCGCTGCCGCATCGGCAGACGTTCCGTGATGTCCTTCTGGGCCTTGGCGCGGGACTTGCCGAAATCCCGGATCAACTGCTGCTGCGGAACGCTGGCCCCTTCCCGGAGCCACGCATTCGCGGCGCGGGCCTCGGTCAGCATCTTGTCGAGCTGCGCCGGGCCGCAGGTCCGCTTGTCCGTTCCCTCGGGCCGGTTCTTGTTCCAGCCGTGGACCTGCTTCGACTTGGCCACGCACTCATTCCACGTCCACCGGCACCGGTCCCACTCCGCCCGCAGCAGCGTGTGAGCGGTGGACGACACGCGAAGCCGGAACGTGTACCGGGCACGCCCCGCTCCGCCGGCCCCTGCTGCTCCCACCACACCCTCACCCCCGTCCACGGTCCGGCCACCCCAAGGCCTGCCGGACGACCGTACGTGCGGGATCCGCACACCCGCACCCCTCTCCCACTGCGATCACTCCTATCGGCGAACACGGGCACACGTGTTCGTCTGCACCCGGCTCCGCCGGGCGAACCGCAGCGGCGCTCCGCGCCCGGGAAGCAGGATGCGGCGACGCTCCGCGCCGCTGTCACGGGATGCGATTCCTCCCCGGCGTGAACGCAGGGACCTCCTCGCAAGAGATCAGGTGACGGCGGTCGCCTAACGTAGGCGGTATGACGTCGGCCCACTCTCCCGGTCAACTCGTCGGCAGACAGGCCGAGATCAGGCGCATCGACGAGTTGACCGGCGCCGCGCGCGCGGGCCGGGGCGGGGCACTGGTCCTGCGAGGCGAGGCGGGCATCGGCAAGAGCGCACTGCTGGACCACGCCCGGCGGGCGGCCTCCGGGTTCCGGACCGTCCAGGCGTGCGGGTCGCAGTACGAGAGGGAGTTGCCGTTCGCCGCCCTCCACCAGCTGTGCCTGCCGATGCTGCCGCATCTCGACGAACTGCCCGACCGGCACCGCGAGGCCCTGCGGAACGCGTTCGGACTGGTCACGGGCGCGCCTGACGTGTTCCGCATCGGTGTGGCGACCTTGGAGCTGCTGTCCTGCGCGGCCCGCGAACGCCCGCTGCTGTGCCTGATCGACGACGCCCACTGGTTGGACGCGGCGTCGTCGAAGGTGCTGACCTTCCTCGCCCGGCGTGTCACCTGCGAACCCGTCGCCATGATGTTCGCGGCCCGGCCGCATCGCGCCGCGGGTGAACTGGACGAACTGCCCGGCCTGTTCGTCGGCGGGCTGAGCGACACCGACGCACGGACGTTACTGACGGCGAAGAGTCATGTGACGCTCGACGACCAGATACGTCAGCGGATCATGGCCGAGGCACGCGGAAACCCCCTGGCGCTGCTCGAACTGCCCAGGGCCGGCGGGTTCGCCCCGCCGGACACGTCGTCGGTGCCGACCCGGATCGAGCGCGGTTTCCAAGCCCGGCTGGCCGACCTGCCCGACGGAGCGCGGCTGCTGCTGACCGTCGCGAGCGCCGACCCGACCGGCGATCCCGGCCTGCTGTGGCCCGCCGCGCGACAACTGGACCTCGACCTGACGGCGTCCGGTGCGGCCGCGGCCGCCACCGGTCTGGTCGAGTTCTCCACCCGCGTCCGCTTCTGCCACCCGCTGGCCCGTTCCGCGGTCTACCGGGCCGCCGAGACGGAACAGCGCCGTACGGCTCACCGGGTGCTGGCCGAGGTCACCGACCCGGTCATGGACCCCGACCGGCGCGCCTGGCACCGCGCCCAGGCCGGCACGGGACCCGACGAGGACGTCGCCGCCGAGCTGGAGCGTTCCGCGTGCCGTGCCCGGTCGCGCGGCGGCGCGGTGGCCGCGGCGGCCTTCCTCGAACGCGCGGCGGAACTGTCGCTGGACGCCGACAGACGGACTGAACGCACGCTCACGGCTGTGCGGGCGAAGCTCGACGCGGGCATCGACGACAGCGCGGCACAACTCCTGGCGACCGTCGAGAACGCGGCACTGGACGAACTCCAGCACGCCACGGTCGATCTGCTGCGCGGACAGATCGCCTTCGTACGCAACACCGACGGCAACGGCCCGATGCTCATGCTGCGCGCCGCCCAGCGGCTCGCGGAAACGGACCTGGAACGGTCCCGCGAGTGCTTCCTGGACGCGCTCGAAATGAGCCTGGTCGTCGGCCGGGCCACCGGTGTGATGGACATGGTCCTGGCGGCGGCACGGTCCGCGGAGCCGGCGCCGCGTTCCCCGGACGTCCTGGACGCGTTGATCCGGCTGGCCGCGGACGGACACCGGGCCGCGGTTCCGCTGATACGAAGCGTTCTCGACGGCGATGGCGATGGCGACGGCGATGGGGCGCCGATGTGGACCCGGCGGCCCGGACTCGCCGTCATGCTCGCGGGCGAACTGTGGGACCCGCACGCCCTCGGGGCGATCGTCGAGTGGCTGATGAAGACCGGCCGCGAGTCGGGTTCGCCGCTCCTGCTGCGCCTCGGCCTCGCCCAGCTGGCGTCCCACGCCGTCCTGACCGGCGACCTGGGTCAGGCGATGGCGGCGATCGCCGAGGAGGAGGCGATCACCGACGCGACCGGCGGACCCCCGGTGACGTATCACCGGCTGCAACTGGTCGCGATGCGTGGCCGCCGCCAGGAGGCCCTGGAGCTGTTCGAGACGGTCACCGCGGCGGCGACGGTACGCGGCACCGGGCAACTGATCGCCAACACCCAGGTGACGGCGGCCGTGCTGCACAACGGCCTGGGCGACTATCCGGCCGCACTGACCGCGGCCCGGCAGGCCGCCGCGCACGGCGACCTCTTCCTCGCCGGCTTCTCCCTGCCCGAGCTGGTGGAGGCGGCCGTCCGCTGCGGCGAGCGGGACGAGGCAGCCAGGGCCCTGGAATCGCTGACCGAGCGCACCGACGCCAGTGGAACCGCCTCAGGCCTGGGCATCGCGGCGTACGCACGAGGGCTGGTGACCGGAGTCGAGGACCACTACCGGGAGGCCGTCGAGCACCTGGAGAAGAGCCCCATGGTCCCGTACCGAGCCAGGGCCCACCTCCTGTACGGGGAATGGCTGCGGCGCGAGGGCCGCAGGCGCGACTCCCGCCTGCACCTGCGTACTGCTCACGAGTTGCTGTCCGAGGTGGGCGCCGAAGCCTTCGCCCGGCGGGCTGCGGACGAACTGCGTGCCACCGGCGAAAAGGCCCGCGGCCGGTCCGGGCCCGCCTACGACCAGCTCACCGCGCAGGAGGTGTACATCGCACGGCTGGTCTCCTCCGGCGCGACGTCCAAAGAGGTCGCCGCCCGGCTGTTCCTCAGCCCGCGCACCATCGACGCGCATCTGCGCAACATCTTCCGCAAGCTCGGCGTCACCTCCCGCAGACAGCTCAGGGACCATCCCGGCCTCGGCATCTGACAACGCTCGTAAGTTTTGCGATGTAAGGTGATGGCATGGGAGACGACACGTCAGCGACTCGCGTCCGCGTCCGCAACCGCCGGGGGGAGGGCGATCGACTGCGTCACGAGATCGTGGCGGCGGCGGTCGACCTGCTCGACGAGACCGGTGACGAGAGCGCCATCACCCTGCGCTCCGTCGCTCGCCGTGTCGGAATCGCCGCCCCTTCGATCTACCGTCACTTCCCCGACCAGCCCGCCATCATGCTGGCCGTGGTGCGCAGCGCTTTCACCGAGCTGGACGAACAGTTGCGCACGGCCGTGGACGCCGCGGGTGACGCACCCCGTGAACGGCTTACGGCGCTGTGCCGGAGTTACCTGGAGTTCGCTCTGGCCCATCCCGGCCGCTACCGCACGATGTTCGGGGGAGTCTGGGTGCCCGATCTGAACGAGAGCTCCGTGACCGAGGAGGACATGGTCACGCTCGGCCGGGCGAGCATGCGGCGACTCACCGAAGCCCTCCAGGACTGCGTCACCGCCGGCTGCGCGACCAGCACCGACGTGTCCGCCGACGCGGTCGCGCTGTGGCTCGGCCTGCACGGACTCGCCCACCAGCGAGCGGTCGCCCCCTCGTTCCCCTGGCCGCCGGACATCGCCGACCGTGTCATCACCACGCTCGCGCACTTCACGGACGCGTAGGAGTCCGCTTCCGCACTCCCGCGTATCGGAAGGCGTCGCCCATCGGCGGGTCGTGCGTGAACCGACCGCTCCACCGAACCGTGAAAGCCGAGGACTTTCGGGCAAGGTTGATGCCCAAACGTGCCATGATCCGCCCGAAATCACCGGCGACTGGGTTTTCGCCCACCACGATGGTGATCGTGCGGGACGCCATGAACACGGGCCCAGGAGGTGCGTCCCGTCGGCCACCTTGTCGATTTTCGCGGTACGACCTGGGAGACCCAGACACCCGATCGCCCTTGGGAGAACCCATGCCCACCATTCCGGTCAGCGACGTCGACCTCTACACGGAGCAGGCGCGTATCGACCCCTACGCGATCTACTCCGAACTCCGGGCTCTCGGGCCGGTGGTGTACCTGTCCCGGTACGACCTCTACGCGCTGCCCCGCTACGCCGAGGTACGCGCGGCCCTGATGGACTGGCAGATATTCTCCTCGGCGCGCGGGGTGTTCGTGGATCCGGCGATGAACGCCCAGCTCGAAGGCATCACCCTGTGCAGCGACCCGCCCGAGCACACGGCGATGCGTTCAGTGCTCGGCCGTCCGCTGCGCCAGGACCGTATGCGTGAGGTCACG
>NZ_JAFFSX010000045.1 GCF_017948485.1 Streptomyces sp. GESEQ-35
GGAGGCGATGGTCGCGCCGTCGCGCTTGACGTAGTCGGTCTTGCCGATCTGGTAGGCGTCGTCGCAGACGTCGCTGGCCTGCGCCTTCTCGCTCAAAGGATTGCCCTTGGGCGTGGGGGCCGTGGACTTCGACGCGGAACGCTCGGAGGGTGCCGGAGCCGGTCCGCTGCCCGCGAGAGCGCTGCCTGCCGGGACCATGACGAAGGCAGCGGCGATTGCCGCCGTTGCGAACAGACGTGAACGCATGGATTCTTCTCCCACTTGCCGGATGTGCGATGGCTTCGGAGCCGCAAGGATGGTGTGGGGCATCCCCTCCGTACGCGTTCGGAGGGGACACCGGTGCCGAGCAGTGCTCCATGCGGCACAACGCGTGCGGTAGGGGGTCGGTTCAATTAGCCTCTTTCATCCTGTACCGGGAGGGTGAAATGGCCTGATACTTCCATGCGCGACGTCGACGTCCCGTGCGAGCGGGGCAGGCCGGTCTCCTGGCGCATCTGCGCAAAAACTGTCGGTGCCGGGCGAATTGCAGTCTTCGAGGACAAGGCTGGCTTCTCGATGACGCCGCCCACCGCCCGTACCTGATCCCGCCGCGGCCGCACTCCCGTCGTGCGTGTGCGGGGCCGCTCCCGCAGCCGGATCTCGATCGCCAAGCTGGCCTGACCCTAACGGCGGCCGTTGCCACACGCACCTTGGTCGTCAGCCCTCCCCGGGACCGGCCGAGGGCCTGCCGTGTCGCCGAGCCTTCCGAATCCGCCAGTTCATCCCCGCCTGCTTCCCCTTTTTGCGGGCGGGGATGTGCTGATGGGCGCGGTTGATCGTGGAGTCCACCGAAACGGTCCATTCGACATCCCCCACCGCCTGTCACGACATGCATCATCCTGAACGGCGACACAGGCGCCGTGACTGGGGTTACGAAGTTCATTCGTCAGAAGCCGCCGAGGGCCGACGATGACATCGGCGCCCGGGGGCTTCGTCATTGATGCCGCTGAACGGAGGGGGTGGGCCGGCCGAGAGTCGCTTTCGACTCGTCGACCAGTCCGGTCAGGTGCGCGACCTCGGTGTCGGTGAGCCGTTCGGCGATTTCGGAGGCTTCGATGTTGGACCGCAGGTGGTCGGGGCTGCTGGTGCCGGGGATGACGACCACGGAGGGTGAGCGGCGCAGCAGCCAGGCCAGTGCGACCTGGGCCGGTGCGGCGCCCAGGCGCTCTGCGGGGCCGGTCAGCTCGTGGTGGTCGCTGAGCCGTCCGGCGGCCAGCGGGAAGTAGGGGATGAAGAGGATGTCCTGGGCCTCGCAGTCGGCGAGGACCTGGACGCCGCTGCGGTCAAGCAGGTTGAAGCGGTTCTGCACCGCCGCGATGGGGGTCGTCCGCTGGGCGCGGGCCAGCATCTGCGGGGACGCGCCCGACAAGCCGATCCGGCGGATCAGTCCCTGCTCCCGCAGTTCGGCGAGTGCGCCGAGCGACTCCTCCAGCGGCACGTCCTGGTGCGCGCCGGGGGTGTCGCCGACGAGTCGGAGGTAGGTCAGCTCGCTCACGTCCGTTCCCAGGTCGGTCAGTGCCTCGCGGACCTGCCGCCGGACGGTCTCCGGGCGGCCGTCGACGATCCAGGACTGGTCCGGGCCGCGCTCCGCGCCGACCTTGTTGCCCACGATCACGCCCTCGGGGGCCGGCCCCAGGGCCTGCCCGATCAGCTGGTTCACCGTTCGCGGCCCGTAGGCGTTCGCGGTGTCGAAGAACGTCACGCCCAGTTCCACGGCCAGGCGCAGCACCCGCCGCGCCGCCTCCGGGTCGTCTGGAAACCCCCAGACCCTTGGGCCTGCGAGCTGCATGGCGCCATATCCCACACGATTCATCGGATCCTCCTGCGTATCACCGATACGCCATTGGGCGTATCACCGAACGAACCAGTGATACGCCCAATGGCGTAGCATTGCAACCGTGGACGACGCGAAGACCCGCAACCGCCGACAGATCCTGGACGTGGCAGCCGAGCTCCTGGAACGGGAGGGCGTCCAGGCGCTCTCCACACGCGCCGTCGCAGCAGCGGCGGGCATCCGGGCCGCCTCCCTCTACCAGCTCTTCGGCGACAAGGACGGACTCCTTTCGTCGCTGGCCACCCACGCCTTCGACCTCTACCTGGCGCAGAAGCAGACCCTGTCGTCGAGCGGCGACGCGGTCGACGACATGCGCCGCGGATGGGACATGCACGTCGACTTCGGCCTAGAGCACTCCGCCTTCTACCTTCTGATGTACGGCACCGACCGCCCCGGCCGCCGTCCACCTGCCGCACAGCAGGCTTACGAACTCCTCATGACGTTCCTCAACCGCGCCGCCTCCGACGGCCGCCTACGGGTACCGCCCACCCTCGCCGCCCACCTCCTCCTGGCAGCGGTGACCGGCGTCACGCTCTCCCTGATCGGCATCCCCGAGAGCGACCGCGACCCCGAGGTCTCACCACGCATGCGGGAAACACTCATCGGCTCCCTGACCACCGACACGAGCCCAGCACCAGAGCCCACCCTCGCCGCTCGCGCCCTCGCACTCGATGCCACCCTCAGCGCGGCCGACCCAGCCACCGTCCCACTCCGCCTCGCCGAGACCGCACTCCTGCACGACTGGCTCCAGCGCCTCGCCCACTAGGACGAGCTGGGTCCTCGAAGGCAATTGTCAGACAGGCCCTAGGCGTTGGCGCTCTTCGAGGAGTCCGGCCGTCCGGAGGCCGAGACGGTCCGCGGGAAGCTCCGCCACCTGGACGCACGTGACGGGACGCTCACGTCGTAGAAGCAACGCCGCCAGCACCACGCGTTTCTGTGGCGAGCCCAGGTCCACCTCACGCTCACCGCGCCACACCCGGATCGGCCCCAGCAAGGAAAAGCGAAGGGAGTCCTTGTTGGCTGCGTTAACGAGATCGATCCACCCTGAGGTCAACGCCCATCCGCGAAGTGACCCGGCGTGCGCTTCGGCCAGTACGGTATCCGTTTCCGGGCCTCCTTTTTTGAGACTGGCGATGCGGATGGTCCTGCAGAGCGGCCTGCGTAGGAGCCGCCGGCTCCTGACGGCGGCCATGTCGTGTTCGCGGGCGGCACGGATGTCATGGATGGCGCCGGGAAGCGCGGGTGAGGCCCACAGGAGCGTGCCTGCCGGGTCGGCGAGGTCGGACAGCCGGCGCGGCCGGCTGTCCGACGGGCTCGGTCACGGACCGGCAGACGGTGCCGGGGCTGATGCCGAACCTGCCGCGAGCCCGGGTGTAGGTGTGTCTGCACCGCGGGTGGGACACGACCAGCAGGGCCTGCCGGTCCGTTCCGAGCCGACGCCATCGTGTTGCGCGTTCACGTCCGAGGGCGGCCAGCTTCCCGGCCAGGAACCGCGGAGCTGAGCTGGACAGATCGAGACCAGAAGGGCGCGGACAAGCACACGAAGCTCCCGGCAGATAGGTCGATCTTGGTCGACAAGCCATCCACCAGGAGCTTCATCTCTTCCCGCACCTACCCCCTCACGCCAACTCGCCTGCCAAACCATGGCGGAGCCATGCGCACGATGACTCGGCCGCTGTTGCCTGGAAGGGTTTGGGCAGCGTGGAACAGCGTTCGTGTGGCTGGTCATCTGCGGCACCCAGCTGCGGATGCGGGGCATCATCCTGCGCGAGAACCCGGAGAAGCTGACCGAGCCCGACGCGCGCGAGCAGGTCACGATGTCGATGCTGGCGGAGGTCGTGGTCGTCGGCATCGCGCTGATCCGCGAACGCGTCGGCCGGACGCCGGAGGACCAGGCCCAGGAGCGGGACCCGGACCAGGACCAGGACCCGGAGCCCGCGGGCCGATGAGCGCGGGAGGGCCGGAGATCTCCGGCCCTCCCGCCGGACGGGTCCTCTTCCGGTTGAACCGTTGCTTGCGCAGGCCCGTTGCCACGTCGGAGGGGTTCATCTGAGCCCGGCATGAACTGCTCCTAGTGCGGAGCGCGAGTGTTGACCGGGGTGTGGAGATGTCTGGATCGCATGGTGGCCGTCGTGAACTGATGGCCGGACAGCTCGGCGTATGGCATGCGCAGCAACTGGCTCCGGACAATCCGATCTATAACATGGGTGAATACATAGAGATTCACGGAAAGATAGACACGGGTTCATTCGAGGCGGCCGTGCGGAGAGCCGTCCTGGAAGCCGACTGTTTGACTCTTCACTTCGAGCGAAACACAGACGACGTGCCGCGGCAATATTTTGACCAGCGGAGCGACTGGCTGTTCCACGTGGTCGACGTGAGCGGTGAGGAAGATCCGCGTTCCAGTGCGGTGAGTTGGATGCGCGCTGACATGCGACGCCCGGCGGATCTCCAGAGCGGTGATCTCTTCGCTCAGGCTATATTCAAGGTGGAAGAAGATCTCTTCTTCTGGTACCAGCGAATACACCACATCATCGCGGATGGACTCGCGGGACCCCGGATAGCCTCCCGAGTGGCCGCGCTCTACACGGCACTGGCAGCCGGTGAACCCGTCACGGACAGTGCGCTTTCCTCAAGTTCCGTACTGATGGATGCCGATGCCGATTACCGTGTATCCGCCGAATTCGAGCTGGACCGGAAGTACTGGAGGGAACGGCTTTCTGATATCCCTCAAACGGTCAGCTTGAGTGGCCGGGAACCTTCCACCGCACCCCATGAGTTGACACGCCATACGCTCCGTGTCCCTCCCGACGCCGCTGCGGAACTCAGAAGCTCCGCACGACGGCTGGGAACGAGCCTCTCAGGTCTGGCCGTAGCGGCGAGCGCTGCCTACCTGCACCGTGCTACGGGGCAGGAGGACATCATTCTCGGGATCCCCGTCATGGGCAGAAAAACCGCACTGCGCGACATACCTGGAATGACGGCGAACATTGTTCCTCTGCGCCTCACGGTGCAGCCGAAGGCCACAGTGCGGGAACTCGTTAAGCAGGTGTCCCGCGGAGTGCGAGATGCCTTGAGGCATCAGCGATACCGCTATGAGGACATCCTCAGAGACCTGAAACGCGTAGGGCGCAGCGGACTTTACCCACTCCTGGTCAATATCGTATCCTTTGACTACGACCTAAAATTCGGTGACGCCACAAGCCGCGCGCACGCGCTCGGTGGCATCAATTTCCATGACCTGTCGATCTCGGTGTACGACAGATCATTCGACGGAAGTATATCCGTGGTCGTGGAGGCCAACCCGGATCTGTACAGCCGGGAAGCTGTGCATGAACATGCTGCACGATTCCTTGACGCGCTGAAATGGATGGCGCGTTCCACTGCGGACGAGCGCGTTCACCAGATCACGTTGATGAGCCGCTCCGAGCAGCGTCTGGTCCTCGAGGAATGGAACGACACGGCCCATGAGGTGCCCGCGGCGACATTGCCGGAGCTGCTGCGGACGCAGGCTGCCCGCACCCCGGACGCGGTCGCGGTGGTCTTCGACGGGATCGAGGTGACCTATGCGAACCTCAACGCGCGGGCCAACCGCCTCGCCCGGTTCCTGATCGACCGGGGTGTGGGACCCGAGTCACCGGTCGCGGTGATGATGCACCGCTCCGTCGACCTGGTGATCGCCCTCCTTGCGGTGGTCAAGGCCGGCGGCGCGTACGTACCCGTCGACCCGGACTACCCCATCGAGCGGATCACCTACGTCCTCAACGACGCCCAGCCCCTCCTGACGCTCACCAGCAGAGAGCTGGCCTCCCGTCTCACCGGCGGAGAGGTGCCACACCTGGCCGTCGACGACCCCCGGACCATCACCGCACTCGAGGACCACGCCGACTCCGACCCCACCGACGCCGAGCGCCGCGCCACCCTCCTGCCCGCTCACCCCGCCTACGTGATCTACACCTCCGGCTCCACCGGACGGCCCAAGGGCGTGGCCGTACCCCATGCGGGTGTCGTCAACTGGCTGGCCTGGCTGCAGGGCGCCTACAACTTGTCCGCATCGGAACGGGTGTTGCAGAAGACCCCCTTCGGTTTCGATGTGTCGGTACGGGAGTTCTTCTGGCCGCTGCTCCAGGGTGCGACGATGGTGGTCGCCAAGCCCTCGGGCCACCGCGACTCCGGGTACCTGGCCGAGTTGATCCAACGCGAACGTGTCACGATCGCGCACTTCGTTCCGTCTCTGCTGCAGGTCTTCCTCCGCGAACCGGCTGCCGCCGCCTGTACCGACCTGCGAGCGGTGTTCTGCAGCGGCGAAGCGCTCCCCAGCGACATCGCCGTGCAGTTCCAAAACGTATTGAACGTTCCGCTGCACAATCTCTACGGTCCCACCGAGGCGTCGGTCGAGGTCACCGCATGGACGTGTGACAGCGGCACCAGCAGAAGCAGGGTCCCCATCGGGAGCCCGGTCTGGAACACCCAGGTGTATGTGCTGGACGCGGCGTTGCGGCCGGTGCCGCCAGGGGTTGCGGGTGAGTTGTACCTCGCCGGTGTTCAGCTGGCGCGGGGGTATCTGGGCCGGCCGGGGTTGACGGCGGAGCGGTTTGTGGCCGGCCCGTTTTCTGCGGGTGAGCGGATGTACCGTACCGGTGACCTGGCTCGGTGGAACGCGGACGGGCAGCTGGAGTATCTCGGGCGGACTGATGACCAGGTGAAGATCCGGGGGTTCCGGATCGAGCCGGGCGAGATCGAGGCCGTACTGAGTGCACATTCGTCCGTGGCGCAGTCGGTGGTGATGGTGCGCGAAGACCGCCCCGGCGACAAGCGCCTGGTCGGCTACCTCGTCCCGGCGAACGGTCCGGAAGGCGCGGACAACGCTGCCATACGCAAACACCTGCACAGTGTGCTTCCGGAGTACATGGTGCCGTCCGCGCTGGTGGTGCTGGATGCACTGCCGTTGACGGTGAACGGCAAGCTGGACCGCAGGGCTCTGCCTGCTCCGGACTACCGGGCGGCCGACCGTGGCCGGGGGCCGGCGACGGTGCAGGAGGAGCTTCTGTGCTCGGTGTTCGCCGAGGTGCTGGGCCTGTCCGTGGTCGGGGTGGAGGACAACTTCTTCGAGCTGGGCGGCCACTCGCTGCTGGCGACCCGGCTGGTGAGCCGTATCCGGTCGGTCTTTGGGTCGGAGGTGGCGATCCGGACGTTGTTCGAGGCGCCGACCGTGGCTGCTCTGGCGGGTCGGTTGACGGCTTCCGGTGCGAGGCGGCGACCGTTGGTGCGGGTGGATCGGGCGGAGCGGGTGCCGGTCTCGTTCGCGCAGCAGCGGTTGTGGTTCCTGGGCGAGTTGGAAGGTCCGTCGGCGACCTACAACATCCCCGTCGCCCTGCGGTTGACCGGTGATCTGGATGTCGGGGCGTTGCGGTCGGCGCTGGGCGATGTCGTGGAGCGGCACGAGGTGCTGCGGACGGTGTTCGCCGCGGTGGACGGGCAGCCCTACCAGCACATCCTTCCGGCCGAAGAGGCCTTGCTGTCCCTCACGGTCGAGCAGGTGACCGACCTCCAGTCCGCGATCACCGAAGTCGCGGGGCATCGCTTCGAGCTGGCCACCGAGATCCCGTTTCGGGCCCGCCTGTTCGAGATCGGTCCCCACGAGCATGTCCTGGTGATGGTGGTCCACCACATCGCGGGTGACGGATGGTCGATGGGACCCCTGGCACGGGACATCTCGGCCGCGTACACGGCCCGGTCCACCGGTCAGACGCCCAGGTGGCAGCCGTTGACGGTGCAATACGCCGACTACAGCCTGTGGCAGCGCCAACTGCTCGGCGACGAGGCCGACTCGGGCAGTGTGCTGGCCCAGCAGCTCGACTACTGGCGCGAGGCACTCGCCGACCTGCCCCAGGAACTGACGCTGCCGTTCGACCGGCCACGCCCGACGATCTCCTCCCACCAGGGCGGAAGCATCGAACTCACTATCGACACCCACATCCACAGCGCCCTGGTGGAGCTGGCCGGAGAACAGGGCGTGACGGTGTTCATGGTGGTGCAGGCGGCGCTGGCCGTCCTGCTGCACCGGCACGGGGCCGGAGACGACATTCCGGTCGGCACCCCGGTCGCCGGACGCACCGACGAGGCACTTGAGGACCTGGTCGGCTTCTTCGTCAACACACTCGTCCTGCGCTCGGACCTGTCCGGCGATCCCACCTTCCTGCAACTGCTGGCCAGAACACGGGAAGCAGACCTCGGCGCCTACACCCACCAGGACGTGCCCTTCGAACGGCTCGTAGAAGACCTCGCACCGGCCCGCTCCATGGCCCGTCACCCGCTCTTCCAGACCATGCTCACCCTGCACAACACCACCCAGGCCGTCCTCGACCTGCCCGGGCTGAACATCGAGGCACTGCCTGCGGGCATCCCTCCTGCCAAGTTCGACCTGGACTTCCAGCTCGCCGAGCAGTTCACCGACGGCGGCACCCCGGCGGGCCTGACCGGACTGATCCTCTACGCCACCGACCTGTTCGATCCCGCGAGTGTCGAGGCGATCGCACGGCGCTTCCTCATGGTCCTGGAGACAGTGACGGCAGATCCGTCGGTGCCGGTCAGCCGGATCGACGTCCTGGACGCCGCGGAGCGGGAGCGGATCCTGTCCGGGCGGGACGACACCACCCACGACGTTCCGCAGGCCACACTGGCCGAACTGTTCGAAGCCCAGGTCACGCGCACCCCCGATGCGGCCGCGGTGCTCTTCGACGGCGCCGAGGTGACCTATGCGGAGCTGAACGCGCGGGCCAACCGGCTGGCCCGCGTCCTCGTGGACAGGGGTGCCCGGCCGGAAGAACGGGTGGCGGTGATGATGGACCGGTCCGCCGACCTTGTCGTCGCACTCCTCGCAGTGGTCAAGACCGGAGCCGCGTACGTTCCGATCGACCCGGGTTACCCCGCCGACCGCATCACTTACATGCTCAACGACGCCCAGGCCACAGTGCTGGTCACGCACCAGGCCATGACAGGCGCAGCGGACAACGATGTGCCACGCATCGTGACGGATGCCCTGGACACCACGGCGGCCCTGGCCACGATGGCTGGGGAGAACCTCACGCACCACGAAAGAGGAGCGGCACTCCTGCCCGCTCACCCCGCCTACGTGATCTACACCTCCGGCTCCACGGGACGCCCCAAGGGCGTCGTGGTGAGCCACGCAGCAGTCTCCCACTACCTCAACTGGGCCATCAGCGCGTACGCCGGCTTGAGTGGTCGGACCGTGCTGCACTCGTCGGCTGCGTTCGACCTGACCGTCACACCCCTGTACGGCACGCTGATCTCGGGCGGCACCCTGCACATCGCGGATATCCAGGACAGGCTTGCCGCTGAACCGGCACCCACCTTCCTGAAGGTGACGCCGAGCCACCTGCGCCTTCTGTCCGAAGATCCCGTCGGATCCTTCGCCCGGGGAGACCTTGTCGTCGGCGGCGAAAGCCTTACCGGCGAGCAGCTCACACGGTGGCGGTGCGCGCACCACGACGTCCTGATCACGAATGAGTACGGTCCGACCGAGGCGGCCGTCGGATGTGTCACCTTCACCATCCGCCCCGGGGACCCGGACGTACCGGGTGGCGTCCCCATCGGCCATTCCGTTCCGAACATGAGAGCCTTCGTGCTGGACGCGGCGTTGCGGCCGGTGCCGCCAGGGGTTGCGGGTGAGTTGTACCTCGCCGGTGTTCAGCTGGCGCGGGGGTATCTGGGCCGGCCGGGGTTGACGGCGGAGCGGTTTGTGGCCGGCCCGTTTTCTGCGGGTGAGCGGATGTACCGTACCGGTGACCTGGCTCGGTGGAACGTCGACGGGCAGCTGGAGTATCTCGGGCGGACTGATGACCAGGTGAAGATCCGGGGGTTCCGGGTCGAGCCGGGCGAGATCGAGGCCGTACTGAGTGCACATTCGTCCGTGGCGCAGTCGGTGGTGATGGTGCGCGAAGACCGCCCCGGCGACAAGCGCCTGGTCGGCTACCTCGTCTCCAACAGCGGCAACGCCCCGCGGGCGGACAGTGCCGGGCTGCGTGCCCATCTCCGGGCGATGCTTCCGGAGTACATGGTGCCGTCCGCGCTGGTGGTGCTGGATGCACTGCCGTTGACGGTGAACGGCAAGCTGGACCGCAGGGCCCTGCCCGTTCCCGACTACCAGACGGCCGACAACGGCCGAGGGCCGGCGACGGTGCAGGAGGAGCTTCTGTGCTCGGTGTTCGCCGAGGTGCTGGGCCTGTCCGTGGTCGGGGTGGAGGACAACTTCTTCGAGCTGGGCGGCCACTCGCTGCTGGCGACCCGGCTGGTGAGCCGTATCCGGTCGGTCTTTGGGTCGGAGGTGGCGATCCGGACGTTGTTCGAGGCGCCGACCGTGGCTGCTCTGGCGGGTCGGTTGACGTCTTCCGGTGCGAGGCGGCGACCGTTGGTGCGGGTGGATCGGGCGGAGCGGGTGCCGGTCTCGTTCGCGCAGCAGCGGTTGTGGTTCCTGGGCGAGTTGGAAGGTCCGTCGGCGACCTACAACATCCCCGTCGCCCTGCGGTTGACCGGGCCGTTGGATGTCGCTGCCCTGGGGGCTGCCCTGGCTGATGTGGTGGGCCGGCACGAGGTGCTGCGGACGGTGTTCGCGACGGTGGACGGGCACCCCTATCAGCAGATCCTTCCGGCCGAAGAGGCTTCGGTGTCCCTTGCGGTCGAGCAGGTGACCGACCTTGAGTCGGCGATCAACGAGGTCGCGGGGCATTGCTTCGATCTCGCCATCGAGATGCCGTTGCGGGCCTGGCTGTTCGAGGCCGGTTCTGACGAGCATGTGCTGGTGATCGTGGTGCATCACATTGCCGGTGACGGATGGTCGATGGGGCCGCTGGCGCGGGATGTGTCGGTCGCGTACACGGCTCGTGCTGCCGGGCGGGGACCTGGCTGGGAGCCGTTGACGGTGCAGTACGCGGACTACACGTTGTGGCAGCGCGAACTGCTCGGTGAGGAGGGCGATCCGGGCAGTCTGCTGAATGCGCAGTTGGGTTATTGGCGTAAGGCGTTGGAGGGGGTGCCGCAGGAGTTGGTGCTGCCGTTCGACCGGCCGCGGCCGGCGGTGGCTTCGCATCGCGGTGGCCGGGTGGGTATCCGCGTGCCGGCCGAGGTGCATGCCCGGGTGGCCGAGTTGGCCCGGGCCGAGGGTGTGACGGTGTTCATGGTGCTTCAGGCGGCGCTGGCGGTGCTGTTGTCCCGGGTGGGTGCGGGCCGTGACATTCCGGTGGGAACGCCGGTCGCGGGACGTACCGACGAGGCACTGGACGACCTGGTCGGGTTCTTCGTCAACACTCTGGTGATGCGTACCGACCTGTCGGGTGACCCGTCGTTCGTCGGTCTGCTGGAGCGGGTTCGGGAGAACGGCCTGGCTGCGTTCGCGCATCAGGATGTGCCCTTTGAGCGGCTGGTCGAGGACCTCGCTCCGGTCCGCTCGATGGCCCGCCACCCGCTCTTCCAGACCGTGCTCACCTTGCAGAACACCGCCGAGGCCGTCCTCGACCTGCCCGGCATCGACGCCACGTCGTTGTCCGCCGGCGAACCGGTTGCCAAGTTCGACCTGTCCTTCGCCCTGGCCGAGACCTTCCACACCGACACCGACACCTACACCGACACCGGTACGGGCAGCGGTGATCGCCCGGCCGGTCTGCACGGCGGTATCGACTACGCCCTCGACCTGTTCGACCGCGAAACGGTGGAGACCCTGGCCGAACGGTTCGTCCGCGTCCTGGACACCGTCACTGCCAACCCCCACCAGCACATCGACGCCATCGAGGTACTGGATCCCGCGGAGCGGAAGCGGATCCTGGTCGAGTGGAACGGCACCGCCCGGGAGGTGCCCGCTGCGACGCTGCCGGAGCTGTTCCAGGCCCAGGCCGCCCGTACCCCCGACGCGACCGCCCTCGTGTTCGAGGACGCGGAAGTGAGCTATGCGCAACTCAACGCCCACGCCAACCGCCTCGCCCGACTGCTGATCGACCGGGGAGTGGGCCCCGAGTCGCTGGTCGCGGTCATGGTGGAGCGCTCGGCCGACCTCGTCGTCGCGTTCCTCGCGGTCACGAAGGCCGGTGGCGCCTACCTGCCCATCGACCCGGACTACCCGGCCGAGCGGATCACCTACGTCCTCAACGACGCCCAACCTCTCCTGATGCTCACCAGCAGGGAGCTGGCGTCCCGTCTCACCGACAGCCACCCGCCCCACCTGGCCGTCGACGATCCCCAGACCACCGTCGCACTCACGCATTTCACCGACTCCGACCCCACCGACGCCGAGCGCCGTGCCACCTTGCTGCCCGCCCACCCCGCCTACGTGATCTACACCTCCGGCTCCACCGGACGACCCAAGGGCGTGGCCGTCACCCACCAGGGATTGCCGAGTCTGACCACCGCGCAAGCAGAGGAACTCGCGATCACGACAGGCAGCCGGGTGCTGCAGTTCGCCTCGATGAGTTTCGACGCGGCGATCTGGGAGACCGTGATGGCCTTGTGCAACGGCGCCTGCCTCATCTCGGCCACCCCGCACGACCTGCTCCCCGGCCCGGCACTCGTCCACCTGATCGCGGAGCACTCGGTCACGCATGCACTCCTGCCCCCTGCCGCACTGGCGCTCCTGGAAGCGGACAGCCTGCCGTCGATCACAACCCTCATCAGCGGCGGCGAAGCTCTCAGCCAGAACCTGGTCGCCCGCTGGGCCCACGGCCGTCGTCTCCTCAACGCCTACGGACCCACGGAATCCACCGTCTGTGCCACCACCGCCCTCCTGTCCGCCGACGAACCCACCACCCCGCCCATCGGCACACCCGTACCGAACACCCGCACCTACGTGCTGGACGCGGCCCTACGGCCGGTACCGCCAGGGGTTGCGGGTGAGTTGTACCTCGCCGGCGGCGGCCTGGCCCGCGGCTACCACGCCCGGCCGGGGCTGACGGCGGAGCGCTTCGTCGCCAGCCCGTTCTCTGCGGGTGAGCGGATGTACCGTACCGGTGACCTGGCCCGGTGGAACGTCGACGGGCAGCTGGAGTATCTCGGGCGGACCGATGACCAGGTGAAGATCCGGGGATTCCGGATCGAGCCGGGCGAGATCGAGGCCGTACTGAGCGCACATTCGTCCGTGGCCCAGTCGGTGGTGATGGTGCGCGAAGAGCGCCCCGGCGACAAGCGCCTGGTCGGCTACCTCGTCCCGGCGAACGGTCCGGAAGGCGCGGACAACGCTGCCATACGCAAACACCTGCACAGTGTGCTTCCGGAGTACATGGTGCCGTCCGCACTGGTGGTCCTGGATGCACTGCCGCTGACCGTGAACGGCAAGCTGGACCGCAGGGCCCTGCCCGTTCCCGACTACCAGACGGCCGACAACGGCCGAGGGCCGGCCACGGTACAAGAAGAGGTCCTGTGCTCGGTGTTCGCCGAGGTCTTGGGCCTGCCCCAGGTCGGAGTGGACGACAACTTCTTCGAACTGGGCGGCCACTCGCTGCTCGCGGTGCGGGTGGTCGAGCTGCTGCGTGCCCGGGGGATGTCGGTTGATGTGCGGTCGTTGTTCGCGGCGCCCACGGCTGCCGGACTGGCTGCGTCGGGTGGTCGGGCCGAGGTGGGGGTGCCGGAGAACCGGATTCCGGACAACGCCCCGGCCCTCTCTCCCGACATGCTCTCCCTGGTGGATCTGACCCAAGAGGAGATCGACCGGAGCGTGGCCCGGGTTCCCGGCGGAGCGGGCAACGTGGCGGATGTGTACCCGCTGGCTCCGCTGCAGGAAGGGATCCTCTTCCACCACCTGATGGGTGGCTCGGGTGACGGAACCGACGTGTACATACTGCCGGTCCTGTTGGGCTTCGACTCCCGGCAGCGGCTCGACGTGTTCGTGAACGCACTGCAGAAGGTCGTCGACCGGCATGACATCCTGCGGACCGCCGTCCTGTGGGAAGGACTGCGCGAACCGGTCCAGGTGGTGCTGCGCCGTGCTGTGATCCCGGTGGAAAACGTCGACTTGCCTCAGGGGCCCGACGATGAGGTGACCGGCCGGATGCTGGCCGCGTGTCCTGGATCGATGGACATCGACAAGGCGCCGCTGATACGGGTGTACACGGCGACCGACCCGGTGAACGGTGAGTGGCTCGCGCTCGTTCAGGCCCATCACCTGATCTCGGACCACACCACCCTGGACGTACTGCTGCAGGAGGTGCGCGCGTACCTCACGGGCCGGGAGGACACCCTGCCCGCGCCCTTGCCCTTCCGGAACTTCGTTGCTCAGGCCCGCCTGCGGGTGGCGCAGGAGGAACACCGAAAGTACTTCTCCACTCTGTTGGGCGACGTGACCGAGCCGACCGCGCCGTTCGGCATGCTCGACGTCCTCGGCGACGGCACCGGCGTGACGGAGTCCCGTCGCGTGATGGGTGCGGAACTCGCGCAGCGACTGCGGGACCAGTCACGCCGACTCGGCGTGAGCCCGGCCACGATCCTGCACGTGGTGTGGGCGCGGGTTCTGGCGGCCACTTCGGGCCGGGACGACGTCGTCTTCGGTACGGTCCTGTTCGGCCGTATGGCCGCGGGAAGCGGCGCCGACCGCGTTCTGGGCCTGTTCATCAACTCCCTTCCGGTGCGGGTACAGACGCACGGTGCGCAGGTGATGGACACGGTCCGGTCCGTGCAGAACCAGCTGGCGGACCTGCTCGTCCACGAACACGCCCCCTTGAAACTCGCCCGGCAGGCCAGCGGCATCAAGGCGGACACTCCACTGTTCACCTCCCTGTTCAACTACCGGCACTCCAGGAGCACCGAGCCGGGAACGGACAACAGTCTTGACGGCATCGAGTTGCTGTACGACCAGGAGCGGACGAACTACCCGATCGGGCTGAGCGTCGACGACACCGGTGACGGATTCACCTTCACCGTGCAGGTCGCCGAACCCGTCTCGGGTGCGTCACTGTGCGCCATGGTCCACACCGCCGCCGAAGGCGTCGTCACCGCCCTGGAGACAGCACCACACCAGCGGATCAGCACGGTGGACGTCCTCGACCCCGAGGAGCGGCACCGGGTCCTGGCCGAGTGGAACGACAGCGCCCGGGAGGTACCCGCTGCGACGCTGCCGGACCTGTTCCAGGCCCAGGCCGCCCTCACCCCCGACGCGACCGCCCTCGTCTTCGAGGACGTGGAACTTAGTTACGCGGAACTCAACGCCCGCGCCAACCGCCTCGCCCGACTGCTGATCGATCGCGGAGTGGGACCCGAGTCGCTGGTCGCGGTCATGGTGGAGCGCTCCATCGACCTCACCGTCGCTTCCCTCGCGGTCACGAAGGCCGGCGGTGCCTACCTGCCCATCGACCCCGACTACCCCGCCGACCGCATCGCCTACGTCCTCACCGACGCCGAGCCCCTCCTGGTGCTCACCAGCGCGGACCTGGCCCCCCGCCTCACCGACAGCCACCCGCCCCATGTGGCCGTCGACGACCCCCGGACCATCACCGCACTCAACGATCTCGACGGCTCCGACCCCACCGACGCCGAGCGCTGTACCGCCCTGCTGCCCGCCCACCCCGCGTATGTGATCTACACCTCCGGCTCCACCGGGCAGCCCAAGGGCGTGGCCGTCACTCACCAAGGGCTGCCGAGCCTGGCCGCCGCGCAGGCGGAGGAATTCGGGATCACAGCAGGGAGCCGGGTGCTGCAGTTCGCCTCGGCGAGCTTCGACGCGGCCATGTGGGAAATGGTGATGGCCTTGTGCAACGGGGCCTGCCTCGTCTCGGCCGCGTCGCACGAACTGCTGCCGGGCCAGGCGCTCGTCCGCCTGGTCGCGGAACGGTCGGTCACCCACGTCACCCTGCCCCCCGCCGCACTGGCTCTCATGGAACCGGACAGCCTGCCGTCGATCACGACCCTCATCACCGCCGGCGAAGCACTCAGCCAGCACCTGGTCACCCACTGGGCCGACGGCCGCCGCCTCATCAACGCCTACGGACCGACGGAATCCACCGTCTGCGCCACCACCACCAACCCCCTGTCCGCAGACAACCACACCACCCCGTCCATCGGCACGCCCATCGCCAACTCCCGGGTCTACGTGCTGGACTCGGCTCTGCGGCCGGTGCCGCCGGGAGTGGCGGGTGAGCTGTACCTCGCCGGCGCGGGCCTGGCCCGCGGCTACCTCGACCGGCCGGGGCTGACCGCGCAGCGGTTCGTCGCCGACCCCTTCACCCCGGGTGAGCGGATGTACCGCACCGGCGACCTGGCGAAATGGCGACCGGACGGTGCCCTGGACTTCCTGGGCCGTGTGGATGACCAGGTGAAGATTCGTGGTTTCCGGATCGAGCCGGGCGAGATCGAGGCCGCACTGAGTGCACACCCATCCGTAGCCCAGGCAGCGGTGGTCGTGCGCGAAGACCGCCCCGGCGACAAGCGCCTGGTCGGCTACCTCGTCCCCGCCACCGGTCACACAAGCGGTGTCGATACCGCTGCCCTGCGTGCCCATCTCGGCGCGAGGCTTCCCGAGTACATGGTGCCCTCGGCGCTGATGGTGCTGGATACGCTGCCGCTGACGGTGAACGGCAAGCTGGACCGCAAGGCTCTGCCTGCTCCGCACTACCAGGCGGTCGACAGCGGCCGGGGGCCGGCCACGGTACAGGAAGAGATCCTGTGCACCGTGTTCGCCGAAGTCCTGGACCTGCCCCAGGTCGGAGTGGACGACAACTTCTTCGCATTGGGTGGCCACTCACTGCTCGCGCTGCAGCTGACCAACAGGATCCGGACGGCTCTGGGGGTGGAGGTCGCGATGCGGGCGTTGTTCGAGGCGCCGACCGTGGCCGGACTCGCGCGGCGGCTGACGGATTCGAGTGCGGCACGTCCCGCGCTGGTGGCGATGACACGGCCCAATGCGGTACCGGTCTCGTTCGCGCAGCAGCGGTTGTGGTTCCTGGGCGAGTTGGAAGGCCCCTCGGCGACCTACAACATCCCCATCGCGCTGCGGTTGACCGGTGATCTGGATGTCGGGGCGTTGCAGTTGGCGCTGGGCGATGTGGTGGGCCGGCACGAGGTGCTGCGGACGGTCTTTGCCGCTGATGAGGGCAGGCCGTATCAGCGGGTCCTTCCCTCGCCTTCGTCTTTTGATCTGCCTGTGGTCGAGGTGGAGCAGGAGGGCCTGGCGAAGGTGGTTGCCGATCTGGCGGCTCTTGCCTTCGATCTCGCCACCGAGATCCCGTTTCGGGCCTGCCTGTTCGAGATCGGTCCCCACGAGCATGTCCTGGTGATGGTGGTCCACCACATCGCGGGTGACGGATGGTCGATGGGACCCCTGGCACGGGACATCTCGGCCGCGTACACGGCCCGGTCCACCGGCCAGGCGCCCGAGTGGGAGCCGTTGGCGGTGCAATACGCCGACTACAGCCTGTGGCAGCGCCAACTGCTCGGCGACGAGGCCGACTCGGGCAGTGTGCTGGCCCAGCAGCTCGACTACTGGCGCGAGGCACTCGCCGACCTGCCCCAGGAACTGACGCTGCCGTTCGACCGGCCACGCCCGGCGGTGGCTTCGCACCGTGGCGGCCGGGTGGAGATCCAAGTGCCGGCCGAGGTGCATGCCCGGGTGGCCGAACTGGCCCGCGCCGAGGGCGTGACGGTGTTCATGGTGCTTCAGGCGGCGCTGGCGGTGCTGCTGCACCGGCTCGGGGCCGGAGACGACATTCCGGTCGGCACCCCGGTCGCCGGACGCACCGACGAAGCACTCGACGACCTGGTCGGCTTCTTCGTCAATACCCTGGTGATGCGCACCGGCCTGTCCGGTGACCCCACGTTCACCGGCCTGCTGGAGCAGGTCAGGGAGAACGGCCTGGCCGCGTTCGCGCACCAGGACGTGCCTTTCGAGCGGCTGGTGGAAGACCTCGCACCGGCCCGCTCGATGGCCCGTCACCCGCTCTTCCAGACTATGCTCGCCTTGCAGAACACCGCCCAGGCCGTCCTCGACCTGCCCGGCATCGACGCCGAACCCTTCCCCACCGGTGAACCGGCAGCCAAATTCGACCTGTTCTTCAGCCTGAGTGAAACCTTCCGCACCGACACCGACACCGACACCGGCGACCGCCCGGGCGGTCTGCACGGCGGTATCGACTACGCCCTCGACCTGTTCGACCGCGAAACGGTGGAAGCCCTGGCCGAACGGTTCGTCCGCGTCCTGGACACCGTCACCAGGGAACCGCACCAGCGGGTCAGCGGCGTGGAGGTGCTGTCGGCGGACGAGCGGCACCGGGTCGTGACGGGGTGGAACGACACCGTCCAGGAGGTGCCCGGCACGGCGCTGCCGGAGCTGTTCCAGGCCCGGGTTGCGAAGCATCCTGATGCCGTCGCGGTGGCCTTCGGTGACGCCGAGGTGACGTATGCGGAGCTCGACGAGCGTGCGAACCGCCTTGCCCGGTTGCTGATCCGTCGCGGTATCGGTCCCGAGCGCATCGTCGGGCTGGCCGTGCCTCGCTCGGTGGACCTGATCGTCGGTCTGCTGGCGGTGCTGAAGTCGGGCGCCGGTTACCTGCCGATCGATCCGGAGTACCCGGCCGAGCGGATTGCCTTCATGGTGGCCGATGCCGTTCCCTCCCTGACGCTGACCACTGCTGAGGTCGCGGGGCGTGTGTCTACCGGGCCCGCGCTGCTGCTGGACGACCCCGCAGTCGCCGCCGAACTCGGCGCGCTGCCGACCGACGCTCCGGGCGATGAGGAGCGGACCGGCCCGCTGATGCCGCAGCACCCCGCGTACCTGATCTACACCTCCGGTTCGACCGGACGTCCCAAGGGTGTGGTGATGTCCTGTGGCGCGCTGGTCAACCTGCTGTCCTGGCACGCTTCCGCCATCCCCGCCGAGGCCGGTTCGCGGGTCGCTCAGTTCACCGCGATCAGCTTCGACGTCTCGGCCCAGGAGATTCTCTCGGCCCTCTTGGACGGCAAGACCCTCGTGGTACCGGACGACGAGATCCGGCGTGACCCGGAAGCGTTCGTGGCATGGCTGAGGGAGCAGAAGGCCACTGAGTTGTACGCCCCCCACATGATGCTGGACGCTCTTGGTGAGGCTGCAGCGGAGCAGGGCACGGACCTGCCGCGGCTGCGTCATGTCTCCCAGGCCGGCGAGGCCCTTGTACTCAGTGACCGGGTCCGTGACCTGTGCGCGGCGGTCGGGACCGTACTGCACAACCACTACGGTCCGTCCGAGACCCATGTGGTCACCGCCCATACCCTGCCGGCGGACCGGGCGGCATGGCCCGGGGGTGCCGCGCCCATCGGCCGTCCGGTGTGGAACACCCGGGTCTACGTCCTGGACGCGGCCCTGCGGCCGGTGCCGGTGGGGGTTGCGGGTGAACTGTACGTCTCCGGCGTCCAACTGGCCCGCGGCTACCACGCCCGGCCGGGACTGACCGCGCAGCGGTTCGTCGCCAGTCCCTTCACCCCGGGTGAGCGGATGTACCGCACCGGCGACCTGGTCCGCTGGAACGCCGACGGGCAGCTGGAGTACCTGGGCCGTACGGACGACCAGGTGAAGATTCGGGGGTTCCGTATCGAGCTGGGCGAGGTCGAGGCCGCGCTGAGCGCACATCCGTCCGTGGCCCGGGCAGCGGTGACGGTGCGTGAGGACCGCCCCGGGGACAAGCGCCTGGTCGGCTACCTCGTCCCCGCCGCCGGTCACACCGACGGTGTCGATACCGCCCCCTTGCGTGCCCACCTCGGCATGCTGCTTCCGGAGTACATGGTGCCGTCCGCGCTGGTGGTCCTGGAGAATCTGCCGCTGACGGCGAACGGGAAACTGGATCGACGGGAACTCCCGGCGCCGGATGACCATAATGTGTCCGCGCCGAGCCGGGAGCCCTCCTCGATCCAGGAGGAAATCCTGTGCAGGCTTTTTGCCGAAGAACTGAATGTGCCTCATATCGGCGTCGCCGACAACTTCTTCGAATGCGGTGGACATTCACTTCTGGCGGTCAAGCTGGTGCGTCGGATTCGTGCGGTCATGGGTGTCGATGTCTCCGTCCGGATGCTGATGGAAGCGCCCAGCGTCGCAGGACTCGCGCATCGGCTCAGCCTTTCCGCGATGGAGGATTCCCTCCGTATGCTGCTTCCCATCAGGACACACGGGAGCAGGCCACCCCTCTTCTGCGTCCACCCGCGGTCCGGGTTGAGTTGGTGCTTCGCGCCTCTGGCCGCGTTCGTACCTTCTGACATCCCCTTGTACGGCCTGCAGGCGCGGGATGCCGACAGTGCGGGTGAACTGCCGGGATCGATCCGGGAAATGGCGGAAGAGTACGTCACAGAGTTGCGCACCGTGCAACCGTCCGGTCCGTACCATCTGCTGGGGTGGTCAATGGGAGGCCGCGTAGCGCAGGAGATGGCTGTGCAACTACAGGAAGACGGCCAGCAAGTGGCACTCATCATCATGGGAGGCTATGCACCCGCCCCGATCGGCACGATCCAAGAGCGTGACGGAAACGGCAATGACGATCACGCGGATGCATCGGACGTACTCGACGAGGCGCCTTCTCTCCGTGATCTCGCAGGACTTCCGGACTACTTCCGCAGCGAGATTTCAGATGAAGAGGCTGAGGCGAGGGCAAGGATCATCGCAAACAATACCCGAATCTACGTGAATCATTACCCTCGCAGATTCTACGACGACATACTTTTTATCTCGTCGGACGAACTTGAGGACGGTTGGGGTCGCGCCATGTGGCAGCCCTATATTTCCGGCCACATAGGCGAGTCGCGGCTGCCTTGCACCCACGACGAAATGGCCGATCCCCCCATGCTCTCGCAGCTGTGGAACTCCATTGCTGATTGGCTTCGAGTGACAGACAGGACTGGAAGATGACGAACCCATTTGAGGACCAGGATGCCAACTACCTTGTTCTGAAGAACGAGGAGGGTCAGTTCTCGCTTTGGCCCACGTTCGTCGACGTGCCGGACGGGTGGGAGCCGGTCTTCGGAGAGGCAGCGCGTGAAGTGTGCCTCGACTTCGTCGAGAAGAACTGGACCGACATGCGTCCCAAGAGCTTGAGAGACGCCATGAACGCCAGCTGAGCAGGATCGGGCGCAGGACCCCGGGCTGCGGCCCGATGCGCTGCTGGGGCACGCGAGGCGCTCGCCATGCCCGCGTGGCAGCTGGCGAATCCAGGGCTCGTGCCCGTCAGCCGGCGGTGGCAGATGAGGGTTGCCGCGATGGCGGTGAAGGCGAGGAAGTGCTCGGGCTTGCGCTCGTAGCGGCGGTGTCCCTGGGCCGGGCCGCCGTCGACGCCGGCCACCGCCTCTACTCCACCGCCGCCGGGCTTGCGGCCAAGTGCCACATGGCCGCCCTCGAGGGCCGTTGGAAGACCTGCATGCGGCTCTTCCCCGGACCCAGACTCCTGATCATCGACGAGCTGGGCTGCGCGCCACGAGGAGCAGTCCGCCACCGGTCCTCGCTGGCCACTGGGCCGTGGAGCGGACGATGTGGCGGCCCTGTCGGCGCTCGATGAGGGCGACTGCCCTGGGCATGGTGAAGGTCGCGTTTCGGGCATCGATATCGGCCGGCCGCAGATGAAGGACGGCGCTGGCGACGGCCACCGGGGCGTGGTGGCTGCTCGGGACGCGGATGTGTGGCGGCGACGACAGGTCGGCCAAGAATGACCCCTCAACGGCAGAATTCGCCCCGAGTGACAGGTTCCTTCGGGAGAGAGAACATTCCCCTGCCGCGATGTGACACCAGGGCAGGGGACACAGAATGCCCACGTCTGCGGCACCGACTGCCGGCGTGGGCCGGGGCGTCGTTCCATGACTGGGAGATGTAGTCCTCACCGTCCTTCTCGCACTCCGCCTTCGAATCGTATCCACCGCCGACCATATGCATCGGCGTCGGCTCATCGGCCAAAGCGGAACCTGCGGTGAGCGCAACGAACATGTACAACCAACGGTTCAATCGAACGCCAGGCGTCTTGCGACCGACATGTCCAACGCCGTTGTTGGGACCTCCAAGCCATACTCAAGGGCACCCATTCACCGGGCGTTGGCGTCCCGATAGTCGTCTATGTCTTGGCTGCTGATCCCCAGGTTGAGGAGCATGCTCCCCGCCAGGTCGGGGTCCACCCGGAAGGTGAGCCCGATGTCGTCCCTCATGGGCACCACGAGGACGCGGCGTTGGGGTTCGTGCAGGGTGGTGGCGTCGGCGATCAGCACGACGTCGGCGACGATCCGGTCCTCCTCCTCGGGCGCGGCGAGGACCTGTGCCATGACCTGTTCCGGTGTGGCGCCCGTGAAGGCCGGGTCGTCCACGAAGCGGACGCGGTCGCTGCAGTCTTCGCCCGTATCGAGGTACTCGGCGTGGGACACAGCCTGGACCAGGGCGGTCCAGGCTGCGTCGTCGGTGAAGTCGGTACGCACCAGCAGGTCGGTCTCGTGGCTGAGCACTGGCAGTTCGCGGGCGGGCCGGGTGTAGCGGGGTGGGGCGGTCAGCGTCTCCATCGCGGTGCCTACGGGGTTTGGGAGGTGATCCTCCGTCAGCTCCTCGCCCTCCCCGGCCTGCCGGTCCGGCTCGTTGGGGGCCCGCTTGGCGAAGTGCCCGACGGCGAAGTAGACAGAGGGCTGGTGCAGCACCAGGTAGGTCATGGCCGCCTGTCGCGGGGTGATCCAGAAGTCGTGGAGGTCGCCGTCGTCGCCCCCGTCGCCGCGGCCGAAGGCCAGCAGTGGGCGGGTCTGCGGGTTGCGCGCGGTCCGTTCGTCGGTGAGCAGCACCAGGTCCGGCATCCAGATGCCGGGTTGTGCCAGGGCTGCAGTGACCTCTTTGAGGGAGGCGCCCCGCCATGCGGGGTCGTGCGCCACGATCAGGCGCCGGGGAGGCGACGTGTTCGTTCCGGCGTCGGTCTCGGGCTCGTGACCGGGTGGCCCTTGCATGCCGGGCAGCTCACCCATCCGTGTCAGGACGTCGTCCCAGACCGCGTCGTCGTCACCGGTGCGCACCAGCAGCATTCCGGGGACGCGGAAGCCGTCGTCTTCGCTGGGGAGGGGGAGCTGGTGTCGCATCGGCTGAAACCTCGTTCGCAGTCCGGGGGCCTCTCGCCTCTGATGGGGCCCGCCTCTCGAAGAAGAACGGCTCCTCCGCCCGGTGTGCGACGGGGCGGAGGAGCTTGGGAAGACCGGACGTCCCGGCCCGATATCGGGGGGAAGACGGGGAGCCTGAATCCGCCCCGGGGTCCGGTGTGTTTCTTCCGAGGGGGAACCACGGCGCGGCGCGGCGAGCGGTTCAGTCCAAGGCCGGATTTCTTCTGAGAATCCTCGTAGCGGCCCGACGCCCTTTGCCCGGCGCGGGTCCTGTCGTGCCGGAGCAATGTTCGTACAAGGCGCGCCGGATATCGTCTTCGTCGATCGCGGGGCCCGGACGGGGAGTTCGAGTTCCATGGCACGGGAAACAGCTGCTGCGACACATTTGAGGAAGGACACACTCATGGCTGGAGCCAGGGTTCTTACGCGAGCGGTGACCGTTTTTGGCGGCACTGCCCTGCTGGCCACGGCGGCGGTGACCGGGACGGCAAGCCCGGCGGGCGCCGCCGCGGACGGGACGATAGCGATCTGTGCCAGGGGCAGCTACGCCGCCTCTGTTGAACTCAAGGGAACGCACGGCAGTGGCTGGAAATCCCATGTCGTCCAGCCCGGGAAGTGCACCAGTGGGAGCCCCGGGTTCTCCGGGCGGATTGAGGTCTACGGTCACGTTTCCCCCAGCAAGTTCTACATCGGTTCCGTGGACTACAGGGCCGGGAAGAGCCTCGTGATCAGCACTACCGGCAGCAGTGCCGCTCCCGATTTCGTCGTCAACTACCCGGGTGGTATTCCGTCGTGAACAACTAAGAGCTCGCGCAGATGCGCGGCGTGGGGAGCCCCTGGCGACAAGGCGGGCACAGCCCCCGGTGATCATGGAGTTGCGACGCTCTGTGATCACGGGGGGATCTGTGCCCGTGCTTCCATCACGGCCGACTGGCCTGCTCTGGGACCCATTCGCGGCGCTGCTGCCCGAGGGCTCTACGGTCGATCCGCCCCGCCCGCTGGGGTGCCACTGCCGTATCAGCGACCGGATCGTGTTCGACCAGCGGCTGCAGCTCCTGCGGTTCGGCTGCCCCTACCAGGCGGTCGCCGACGCGACCTGCTCGGTGACCACCATCCGCAATCGCCGCGACGAGCGGATCCGGCTCGGCGTCTTCGCCCGGCTCCAGCAGATCGCGTTGGAGTCCTACGACCGGATCGTCGGGCTCGTGCTTGACCAGATCACCGTCGACGGCTCCCTCACCAAGGCCCCCGGGCGTTCACCGGTCGACCGCCGGCAAGCATGGCCTGAAACGCCCGGGTATGACGGATGGTAGGGATGGTTACGGAATCCCGCTCGGCAGGGGTCTGGCCGGAGCGATCCGCCACGACTCGCCGCCCGCGACCTGCACGGCCGCATCGCACACAAGGGTGAGAAGGTGCCGATCCAGGCGAGCCATCGATGGCATGTCGAGCGCATGCACGCCTCGCAGAACGCCTTCCGCTGCCTTGCTCGCTGCTACGGGCGCCGCGCGACCGTCGTCAGCGCCTTCTTCGACTCGCGGATACGATCATCACCGCCCGCAGCTTGATCCGCCGAGCCTGGACCACCCACCGCTTGGACGACCGCCCCAAGCGACGCCCAGACTGATCACCAGGGCACGGGAGTCGCGTCCCAGGAGAAGAAGCCACCGGTGGGGCCGTCGTCCGGCAGCAGGGCCAGGCGTGCCGGGCCGCACTACGACGCGAACAGGGGCGAGCACACCGTCGCGGTGCTCCTGGAACCGGGAGAGGCGCACACCGCTCGGCACACATGGAGCCAGGTCACTCCCGACATGGGCGACCCGTCGGCCGCGCTCCCCCCCCCCGGCTTCGGCGACGCCCTCCGGTGCGATGCTCCGGAGCTCGTCCGGCCCGACCTTCACCGCCCCGAGCGGTTCGGAGTATCAGTCGGCGACCGGACTGCCGACAGACCCGGCGTCTGGTCGCCGCGGGCGGCCCGGCGGCCCGGCGGGCTCCCGCTCGGACGCCGCGAACGCGCCCGGTGGGGCGCTCACGGGGGTGCTGACCCGTGCCGAGTTGGAGGCTCGGGTGGACGCGGTTGCCGATCAGCGGCCGTCGGGTGAGCCGCGGTTGGGTGAGTGCGCGGCGCTGGTGCGGGGGCTGGCTGCCGCGGTGTTCCCGTCCTCTGGGGTCGGGGTGCTCATGGGCGGGGCGCGGGCGGCGGGTCCTGGCTGGGCGTCGGTGCGGGCGTGGGCGCAGGTGGAGGACGGGCTCCGGAAGTCCGGGCCGGGATCCATAGCGCTGGTGCTGGGGCGGCGGCAGGACGGGCGGCTGGACGGCAGGGGGCTGCGAGCGAGCCGGCCGGGGCACGCGTGGGCGGCGTACCTCCTGGCGGACCGCACGGTGGCGTGGGTGGACCTGCTCCGGGAGCGGGGCAGCCGGCTGTCGTCGACGCCGGAGGGCGGCCTGAGCCGGATGGAGCTGCTGCGCGAACAGGGGCGTGGGCGTTCGCCGTTGGAGCTGCCGCCGCTGGAGGGGCGTGCGGTGATCGTCGGGCCGTCGCGCCGGGTGGAGCTGGACGCGCTGGAGCCGTTCGCGCAGTCCGACTCCCTCGCGCAGGCGCTGGTGGACGCGCCCACCGGGCGCGACTACGCGGGGGACGGTTCCGAGGCCGAGGACCGGCAGCCTCCCGGGTTCGCGGGCGAAGGGGACCCGCGGGGCAGCGGTGTGCCACGGCACGGTGCCTCGGGATCGACGCCGGGCGCGGATCTGGTTCGTGTGCGGGCGCTTGAGGAGGATTCGGCTCGCCGGTTCGCCGAGATTCTCGCGGGCGCCGGTCCGGTTGATGTGGGCCAGCTGCTGAGGGTGATGACCCGGCGGGCCTCGATTGTGGGTTCCGAGTCGACCCCGGCCTTTGAGGCGGAAGTGCGCCGGTGGACTGGTCTTTCCCCTGTTGACTTGCTGTATCGGGCGGTCGTTGACAGGAGGCTGGTCCAGCGTCATGCCGAGACTGTGGTGCGGGGTCTGGGCTACGAGCCCGCGCCCTTCGGTCAGGGCCTGGGCGATGTGGCGGTCGATTCCTGGGCGGATCCCGCGGAGCTGCCCCAGGTGCGATCGTTCGCGCGTCGGCTTCACGGCTTCGTCGCCAGCGTGGACGGGCAGGGCGCCCGGGATCTGCTGCGGACGTTGGACCGCGATCTGACGAAGCTGTGGCCGGTATTCGACGCGTATTCCCGGTTGTTCAACATGGATCTGCGGACCGTGTTGGGCGTAGGCCTGCAAGAGCAGAATCACTCTGATATCAGCCATGTGATGGGTGATCCGATCCAGGAGCCGGTCCCGTGGGAGCTGGCCCGGTTGTGGTACGAGAGATTGGAGGGCCTGGAGTATCAGGACTCCAACGGGAACCGTTTGTCTCTGCCGTTCAACTATCCTGAGGCCGGTGACGAGCTGCGTTCGCATGCGATCGCGCTGAAACTGCGGCAATGGGGCGCGCCGGTCCGGAAGATATCCGTCGCCTGAGCCGGAGGGCTCTCGTTCTCCACGCATAACGCGGAAATGGCTACCAACCAGACCCAGGTGAGCATGAATGTGCCGCACCGCATCGTTCCGGTTGTTGATGTGCTGTTGCCCGACGGTTCGGTTGCGGTGTTCGTGCTCGACCATGTGCTGGGCCAGGGGTTGTTGACGGAACAGCAGTGGCTGCATGCTGTGGGCGTGCCGTCGCGGCAGCTGCGGCTGCGCTATGTCGGGCAGTTCAGGGAAATCCAGGATGCCTTCCGTGCGGATGCTGTGAGGGACAATCCGTGGAACTTGGAGGATCACAGTGATGACAGGGGGCTGCCGGTTGAGCCGGTGGTGGTGATTTCTGAGGACCACACTCCCTGGTTCCCGTTTCCCTTCTCGCGCGGCGATGGATTCTCGCCTGGATCGCTGCGGGACACTCACGTGTATTACCGAAGTCGAATCGACCACCTTGCCTCTCTCACCTTGGAGGGCAGCAAGCGTGCGGTCGTCAGGAGCATGTGGGACGTGCTCATCGCGGGAACTGCCACGCCTGATTGGGCACGGGAGATGCACGACTGGCTTCTGCGCTCGGAGGTGTTCGGATACCCGCAGCTGGGCGAGGCGTTGCAACGGTTGTTGGCAGCGCCCCAGCCTGATGTGCAGGACGACTCGGCGGGGAACAACACCGGTGACCTCGGCCAATCCGATCACGCCGTCGACTCGGAGGGACTGTCGTCTCCGACCGCCTCGGATACCGGCGCTCGCACGGGTTCGCAGGGCGCCGAGGACGAATTGCCCACCAACCCCGGTGCCGTGGCCAGTATGAGTCCTGCCGAACTGGCAGAGCTGGTGTCGACGGTCCGCGCCGAGCTCCGTCGTATGGCCGAGCTCCATGGTACGTGGGTAAGTCCCCCGGGTGACAGGACTCTTGCGGCGAGGGATCGGGACCTGGACCCTTCGGTTCGGGGTGCGGGGCTCGATGTCCGGGCCGAGGCCATCGCACAGCGCTGGTTTGTCGAGCAAGGCAGCGCGGGTAATGCGCCTCGTTCCGGGGTGCAGGGATCCGGTGCAGATTCCGCGTATCTCCCCCGACCCGCAGCGCAAAGGGCGGAGGCGTCCGGGCTGCCGGACCCGGTCCCGGAGCGGGCTTCTTTGCCGGGCGATAAGGCCCCGGCGCCCGCCGCAGCTCCCGCCACCCCCGCCGCGTCGGATGCCAGGTCGGCCGCCCGGTCGCGGGCCCGAGGGCTGGTGCGGTCCGCGTCCGGGACGTCGATGCCGGGGCTGGGGGCGACCGGTTCTCACGGGCTGCCTGTAAAGCCGTTCAGCGAGCCGGTGGTCACCGCGCCGATGGCGGCGCTGCCGAAGAGGACGCCGGTGCCGTCAGCCCGGCGGGGAGGGCGCCCCGACAGCGGCTCGGATGCCGTCAGGACGCTGGTGGGCCGGGTGGCCAGGACGGCCCTGCGCAACCGGGAGTTGAGAGTCTCCTTGCCGACGGTCTCCTTCACCGCGTACGGCGCCGATGAGACGTCGGGCCTTGAGGAAGCGCGGGAGCTGCGCGAGGCGTTCGTACAGCGCCTTGAGATAGAGCCGTTGCCAGCGTCTCCGCGTGGCGCAGCCTCATCGACTCCTCGTACTTCCGCAGGGCGGGTGATTCGTCGATCATGCGCGAGATCGGGGCGGCGCTGTCCGCCGTGCAATGTCGCACCAGCGTGTCCAGCCTGATGACGTTGGCGTTGAACGTGACGGATCCACTGCTCGCCGGTCAGACGGGCAAAGCCGCGTTCGACGCGGTGGGGCCGTTGCTGCTGATTAGGTGGGCGGAGGTCGGACCCGGGCTGTTGCAGTCCGTTGCGGTTCCCGAGGAACAGGAACAGGCGGAGACGTCTGTCAGAGTCGTGGGCGGACAGAACGTTCTGGATGGTGGGGTCAAACACGGTCATGGCCCTGGCGCGCTGCTTCCGAGTGATCCCGGGCACGGCGAAGCGGGACAGGGGCAGAGGGATGTTCTTCTTGAACGTGCTCGCCAAGACGAGTGGCATAGGCAGACTTATCAACGGCCGATCTCGGCGGAGACCCTGCGCAGGCGACTGCACATCGGAGCCGCCAGGTCCAGAATGCTGGTGAGCATGGTGCGATCCAGCGACAGCTGATGCCCTGCCCACTTCGTCACTCGGCGGTGGGCCATCCGGCAACCGACAGATTGCCGAACGGCTGAACGCAGACCTGCTGACCAACCCGCTGCCGACCCCGGTGGGCGCCGGACGGGCTGCGGGGCGATGGACCGGCTCCAGCGTCCGGGAGGTGCTGACGAATCCGAAGTACACCGGGCACATGGTGTGGAACCGGCGGGCCCGCAAAGGCACCGGCCGCAACCGCATCAACCCGGTCGAGGGGTGCGTGTGGTCTCTCGTACCCGCGCACGAGGCATTGGTCGATCTGGAGACGTTCGTGCGGGCACAGCAGGTCGCCGAGCGCCGCCAGCGCTCTCGCGCCGCACCCGGGGCGAACCAGCACCCGCGCACCAAGCGCATCTACCGGCTGCGCGGCTACGTGTTCTGCGTCCAGTGCGGTCGTCGCATATGCGGGAAGGCCAGCGGACGGACCACGTATTACGTGTGCGCGCCGAAGGCCGAATACCGGCCTGACGGGCATCCGACAAGTATCTGGGTGCGGGAGGATCTGTTCCTCGGCGATCTCACCGGCTTCGTGTGCAGCCAGGTGTTCGCCGGGACACGACACCGGGTGTTGGAAGCCCACGTGGTGGCCATGCAAGGGGAGCAGGAGCGGGAAGGAGAGCAACGGCTGGCCTCCCTGCGCTCGGCCATCGCGACACAGCGGCCAGGAGCCGACGCCTTGTGCGCACCATGGAACTTCTCGACGTGCCGGATCCTGGCCTCGTCCGTGACATGGGAGAGCGGCACGCCGAACTACAGGCGCAGCAGCAGGAGTTCCGACAGCGGCTTGCAGCCGCGTTGGAGGAAAACGACAGATCGTGCCAGGTGGTGCAACGAGACGTGTTCAGTCATGTGTCGGTGACTCCTGCCCATCTGTCCCGCCTACCGGATGACCTGTACGTGCCTTGTTCGACGCGCTGCGCCTGACGATCCGCTACGACGGCAGGACTGGCGAGGCGAAGTGCGGGATCGTTCTCGCCCCCGGTGTCACGGGCAAAGAGCCGCACGTAGCCACGGAGAGTAAGGGTGCGCGGTCCGGGTCGAAGCCGCTCTGGCAGAGGCAGGGCAAGTGGAGGTGCTGGAGGAGCAGCAGGTGCAAGTGGTGGTGAAGGTACTCGTCTGGCTTGCCGACCAGACAACAGATGACACTATCGCGATACACCCTGGGGGGGCTCGAACCCGTGCAACCGAAATCGCGACCGCCTGCCCACGATTCAAGACGCTCACCTGCGGCTTTGTGAGCCACAACTCCGGAGGTGAGCGCAGAACGCGATATGCTGCGTTCAGTAAACTGCAAAGCAAAAATGCGCCCTGACCTGCGATAACGCAGAGTAAGCTGGTGCCCCCAACGGGATTCGAACCCGTGCTACCGCCTTGAAAGGGCGGCGTCCTAGGCCGCTAGACGATGAGGGCTATCGGCCCGCCTGGGCGCCTCTCAGCGCGTCGGGGACGTGAGAAGCATATGGGATGGCGGGAGGTATCGCCAAAACGGTTTACGGGGATGTGGTCGCGGGGCTGGGGGAGGGTGACGGGCTCGGGGTCGGGGTGGGTGACGGGGCGGCTCCCGGCTGGTTCTCTTCCGGGAGATGGCGGGCCACCTCCGCCGTCGTCAGGCCCAGACCGCCCAGTCTGATCTCGTCCCAGGCCTGGAGGCGGCGGGTGTCCCGGTCGAAGTACAGGATCGACGTCTCGATCGGGTCGGGGTACGTGCCCTCGATCGCGCGCAGGCCGCTGCCGCCCGTCGAGCCCTCGATCCGTAGCCGGGTACCGAACGGCATGACCTCCATCTCGGAGTGGTGGAGATGGCCCGCCAGCGCCAGTGGAACCAGGCCGTCCGTCTCGCGGGCCGCCGGCGGCTCATGGGCCACGGCCACGTCGACCGGCGTTCCGGCGGTCTTCTGGTCGCGCAGGGCGGAGGACAGCCGGGCGCCCGCCAGTTGCTGCGACTGCTCGGCTCCGATCTCGTTCGTGCGGTCGGGGGTGAACTGGGGGTCGCCGATGCCCGCGAAGCGCAGGCCGGCGACCGACACCGCCCGGCCGTCGTCCAGGACGTGCACGTTCTTCATACGCTCCAGGTAGCGCTGGGTGAGCGTGGAGTCGTGGTTGCCCCGGACCCAGACGTAGGGGGCGCCCAGGTCCTCGATCGGGTCCAGGAAACCGTTCTCCGCGGCCGTGCCGTGGTCCATCGTGTCGCCGGAGTCGACGATCACGTTCACCTCGTACTGCTTCACCAGCGACGCGATGATCTTCCAGCTCGCCGGGTTGAGGTGGATGTCCGACACGTGCAGGACCCGGATCGTGGTGGGGTCCGGCTGGTAGGCAGGGAGCGTCGACGTGGCGTCGTACAGCTTGGTCACGTTTGTCACCAGACGCGCCAACTCCTTCTGGTAGACATCGAATTCGGTGACGATGCTGCGCGCGTCGCCGACCAGGGAGGGCGCTGAGGAGAGCAGGCCGGAGAACCTGGGCTCCAGGACCGAGTTCGGGTTCCAGGTGGCGAAGGCCGTGCCGCCGGACGCGGCGAGGAGGGTGAGCGCGAGGCCGCCCGCCGCGAGGGCGCGGCGGGGGCGGCGGTAGACCGCGAGGCCGAGAGCGGTGGCGCCGGAGACCACGGCGACGGCGGAGCGTACGGCGAGGTCGAGGGTGCCGTGGCCGACGTCCTCGGCGACCTCGTCCTGGAGGCCGGAGAGGCGTTCGGGGTGGTCGACCAGGGCCTGGGAGCGGACCGGGTCGAGCTGGTCGACGTTCACGTCCAGGCGGACCGGGGCGATGTGGCTGTCCAGCTGAAGCGCACCCAGCGGCGAGACGTTGATCTTCGTGCCGCCGGCGAGCGAGGGGCGCAGGGTCATCGTGGTGTCCATGGGGCCGACGGGAACCCGGACGTTCCCGACGATCAGCAGGCCCAGCCAGGCGCCCATCAGCACCACCGCGACCAGCCCCAGGGCCCGGCCCCAGGGGTGCGGCTGCGGGACGAGTTCGACGGACGGGTGCGGGCGGCGCGAACGGTAGCGGCGGGCGAGCGCACGCGGTGCCCGGCGTACGCGGTTCAGGACGGCGACGTTGGGAACGCGGGCGGCCATTGATCCCGTATGCCCAAGTCCGGCACCGGGTATGCGGGGCGGCAGTGACTCTCATACCGCTGCCGTGACTCTCCTACGACCGTTCCGTACCGGACAATGGCCCTGTGCTGGAAATGACGCGCGAGGAGTTCGAGGAACTGGTCGCCGAGGCGCTGGACCGGATCCCGCCGGAGTTGACGCGGCTGATGGACAACGTCGCGGTGTTCGTCGAGGACGAACCGCCCGCGGACGATCCCGAGCTGCTCGGCCTGTACGAGGGGACTCCGCTGACCGATCGCGGGGAGTGGTACGCCGGGGTGCTGCCGGACCGGATCACGATCTACCGGGGGCCGACGCTGCGGATGTGCGGGTCGCGGGAGGAGGTCGTGGCGGAGACCGAGGTGACCGTGGTGCACGAGATCGCGCATCACTTCGGGATCGACGACGCCCGGCTGCACGCGCTGGGATACGGCTGAGCCGGGGCGTGTCCAGTAGTGACGCGTCGCGTGTCGTCCCGCGCGTGTCCTCTTGTGGGCGGCGGGAGTTGGGCAGGTTGACTTCTTCGCCCCCCGGAGGTGGCTGCCCGTGCGCCCCTTGTACGTACCCGTTCGCCTGGCTGCCACAGTCGTGGCCGTCGCTGCCGCCGCCGGCTGTATGAGCGTGGGTGACGACGAGTCCGGCGGGGGAGCCAAGCCGTCACATTCCGCCGGGCAGCGGGGCGGTGAGGCGCCCGACGGGGGGTCGGCCGTCTCGGGCGGTGGCTCCGGGTACGGGCCGGCGGGGAACGGCAAGCGGGACGGGAAGGACGAGAAGAAGCGGGACGGCAAGGGCAAGGGCAGGCCGGGGGCGGCGTCCGGGGGGCCTTCGGCCTCGGCTTCCGCGGCCGGGAGCGCGGCCGCTTCGGCGCCGGTGCAGCCGGGGCGGCCGGCCTCGCCGGGGGCGCCCGCGCCGACCGATCCGCAGCCGACGCCCACGCGGACGGTCGAGCCGGAGCCGACGCCCACGCCTCCGGCGCCGCCCGTGACGCCGGAGCCGACGGTGGCCGAGCCGTCGTCGTCGGCGCACGGGGAGACGGCACCGCAGCTGGCCCAGCGGGAGCCGGCGCCGACGGCGGGGTCACCGGCGTGAGGGTGTGACCCGCATCTCGGGGGCGCGGTTTGCCTTGGGGGCTGGTGGGTGCGTATGGTTATAGATCGTTTGATTCATTTGCCCGGCGCCAGAGAAGAGCGCGCCGTGTGGCGCGTTCTCTCCCTTGCCGTGGCTGACCGCATAGAGGCGGTCGTATTGCGAAATCACGGAGTTGACGGGCGCGTGCCGACGAGACTCCGGAAGGTTTCGCATTCGCATGTCCATTTCCAGTACTGATCACGTCGTCGTGCCCGAGAACGTCGACGGGGCCGCCGAGACCGTAGAGGCCCCCGAGGCAACCTTCTCGGACCTCGGTCTCCCCGAGGGTGTCGTGCGCAAGCTTGCGCAGAACGGCGTGACCACCCCCTTCCCGATCCAGGCCGCGACCATCCCGGACGCCCTGGCCGGCAAGGACATCCTCGGCCGTGGCCGCACCGGCTCCGGCAAGACCCTCTCCTTCGGTCTGCCGACGCTGGCCACGCTGGCCGGCGGCCGCACCGAGAAGCGCAAGCCGCGCGCCGTCATCCTCACCCCGACCCGTGAGCTCGCCATGCAGGTGGCGGACGCGCTCCAGCCGTACGGCGATGTCGTCGGCCTGAAGATGAAGGTCGTCTGCGGCGGCACATCCATGGGCAACCAGATCTACGCCCTGGAGCGCGGCGTCGACATCCTCGTCGCCACGCCCGGCCGCCTCCGCGACATCATCAACCGCGGTGCCTGCTCCCTCGAGAACGTGCAGATCGCCGTACTCGACGAGGCCGACCAGATGTCCGACCTGGGCTTCCTGCCCGAGGTCACCGAGCTGCTCGACCAGATCCCGGCCGGCGGCCAGCGGATGCTGTTCTCCGCGACCATGGAGAACGAGATCAAGACCCTCGTCGACCGGTACCTCAAGGACCCGGTCCACCACGAGGTGGACGCCGCCCAGGGCGCGGTGACGACCATGTCGCACCACATCCTCGTGGTGAAGCCCAAGGACAAGGCGCCGGTCACAGCGGCGATCGCCTCCCGCAAGGGGCGGACGATCATCTTCGTCCGTACGCAGCTCGGTGCCGACCGTGTCGCCGAGCAGCTGCGCGACTCCGGTGTGAAGGCCGACGCGCTGCACGGCGGCATGACCCAGGGCGCCCGGACCCGGACGCTGGCCGACTTCAAGGAGGGCTACGTCAACTGCCTGGTCGCCACCGACGTCGCCGCCCGCGGCATCCACGTCGACGGCATCGACCTCGTGCTGAACGTCGACCCGGCCGGCGACCACAAGGACTACCTGCACCGCGCCGGCCGTACGGCCCGCGCCGGCCGCACCGGCACCGTCGTCTCCCTCTCCCTGCCGCACCAGCGTCGCCAGATCTTCCGGCTGATGGAGGACGCGGGCGTCGACGCCGGCCGTCACATCATCAACTCCGGTACGGCCTTCGAGCCCGAGGTCGCCGAGATCACCGGCGCCCGTTCGATGACCGAGGTCCAGTCCGAGTCCGCGGGCAACGCCGCGCAGCAGGCCGAGCGTGAGGTCGCCCAGCTCGCCAAGGAGCTGGAGCGGGCGCAGCGACGCGCCACCGAGCTGCGTGAGGAGGCCGACCGGCTGGTCGCCCGGGCCGCCCGCGAGCGGGGCGAGGACCCCGAGACGGCGGTCGCCGAGGCGCAGGCCGCGGTGGCGGCCGTCGAGGCGGCCGAGGTGTCGGTGCCCGAGCAGCCGACGAACGCCGACCGGACCGAGGCCCCCTCGACGTACGAGCGTCGTGAGCGCCGGGACAACGACCGTGGCGGGTTCCGCCGCGACGAGCGTCGTGACAATGACCGTGGTGGGTTCCGTCGTGACGACCGTCGTGATGACCGTGGTGGTCGTTCCTTCGAGCGTCGTGACAATGACCGTGGTGGGTTCCGTCGTGACGACCGTCGTGATGACCGTGGTGGTCGTTCCTTCGAGCGTCGTGACAACGACCGCGGTGGGTTCCGTCGCGATGACCGTCGTGATGACCGTGGTGGTCGTTCCTTCGAGCGTCGTGACAACGACCGTGGCGGCATCCGTCGTGACGACAGCCGTGACGACCGTGGCGGCCGCTCCTTCGACCGTGACCGTGGCAGCCGTTCCTTCGAGCGCCGGGACAACGACCGTGGCGGCTTCCGTCGCGACGACCGTCCGGCCGACCGTCCTGCGGGCCGTTCCTTCGAGCGCCGTGACGACCGCGGCGGGCACCGCGGCAGCGACCGTCCGTTCAACCGCGACCGCCAGGGCGACCGTCCGGGCTTCCGCTCCGGCGGCCACGAGCGTCCCTACGGCCGCCGTGACGACCACCGCGGCGGCGGCAGCGGCACCGGCACCGGCTCCTCCTCCTCGTCCTTCGGGCGCCGGGACGACAAGCCGCGCTGGAAGCGCAACGGCTGACGCCGGCTGAGCTGATCCCGGGAGGGCCCGTACGACTTCGGTCGTGCGGGCCCTTCCGCGTTCAACAATCCCCTACCGAGACCTGTGTGCCGGTTGTTAACATCCTCTGGCTTGCGTGGCGGAGTGTGGCCGAGGGGGAATTCGACGAGGCCTGCCGCCGCGCCTTTCTGACTTCCCTGGGGAGGGACCCTTGACCCGGCGTGCCCGGATCGCTGTCACACTCGTCGGCCTGGCCGCTCTCGGCGCGGGCTCGCTGACCACCGCCGGCCCGGTGGCCGCGGACACCACGCCCATGCCGCTCAAGACCGACGGGGTCTGGGGCATCGACTACGCGGGGGGTGTCCTCACCACCGTGGAGAGGGCCCCGAACGGCGATCCCTACGTCACCAACCGGCCGATCTCCGCGGACGGTTCGACGGCCGGGGAGCGGGAGACCCGCGGCTACGCCGGCACCTTTGCGCACGGCCAGCACATCAAGCGGGAGGCGTGCGACGCAGGCACGTGTGTGCCGCTGCGAGCGGCCGGAAACGGCAATGTCGGCTACTTCTTCGTCGACGCCGACGGCAAGGAGAACGCGCAGGTCTGGACGGGCCCCGATGGCTACCACTATGCCGACGAACCCGGCGTGACCGGCGGCCGGTTCGTGGACGTCACCGGCCGCTACTTCGTCTACAACGCGGCCTCGACCGGCAAGCAGTACGTCGATTCCCAACAGACGTACCTCGTTCAGCACGTGCGGCAGACCCGCTCCATCACCGCCGCCTCCGTGTGGGGCACCCGGCTGTACACGCCGGGCTCCGGCGCCGGTGCGGTCACCGCGTACGACCTGGAGCAGAAGAAGACCGTCGAGACGTTCGCCACCGGCGCGCCCTGCACGGTCAAGGAGCTTCAGGTGGTGGGCCGTTGGGTCTACTGGAACTGCGGCGCCACGGGCGCGGCGGGGGTCTACGACCGTTCGGCGAAGAAGAAGATCACCGTGCCGTCCGGGCCGGCGCTCGTCGCAGACGGGTACCTCGTCCGGCACGACCGGACCGCCGGCAAGCTGCTGCTGACCGACTTCCACACCGGTACGGCCGCCGCCCCGCGCGCGATCGTCGACCTCCCGGCCGGGACCACTGCCGACCAGCGGCGGCAGACCTGGGCCGTGGACAAGTTCGGTGGGGACATCGCGTACGTGGACGCGGATGCGTCCGTGCACATCGTGCAGAGCGGGGTGCCGTCGCAGCCGCTGGTGAAGATCGAGTCCGAGGTGGACGACGCCTCCGTCGACGCCAAGAACGACGGCTGGAACAGCACCTGGCAGTTCAACAAGCCCGCCACCTGGACCTTCAAGGTGAAGGACCTCCACGGCCGTGTCGTGTCCACCCGGACCGGTGTGGGTACCCAGGCCGAAGCCGGCTGGGCCGGGAAGACGGACGCGGGGACGTATGCGTACAACGGGCGCTACACCTGGACGCTGACCGCCACGGCGACCGAAGGCGGCGGGACGCACACGACGAGCGGAGCCTTCGGGCTCACCGGCGGTCTGCCCGGTCACCACGACCAGGGCGGCCTCGGCTACGGCGAGTTGGTCACGCTCAACTCGGCGGGCCGCCTGACCCTGCACTACACGGAGGGCAAGGGCACCTTCGGTTTCACTACGTCCGGCTCCGGCTGGCCGGCCGGCACGCTCGCCGTGCCCTTCGGCGACATGGGCAGCGACCGGTGCGGCGAGATGCTCATCCGCACGCCCAGCGGCGAACTGCGCCGGTACGCGGGTAGGTGCAGCGCCCCGTACACCCCGGCGAGCAGCCACACCTCTCTGGGCACCGGCTGGAACGCCTACAACGTCCTCACCGCGCCCGGCGACCTGACCGGCGACGGCCGCACCGACCTGCTGGCGCGTAAGGCGTCGACCGGTGACGTCTACCTGTTCGCGAACGACGGCGCCGGGAAGCTGAAGGCGGGCGTCAAGATCCGTACGTGGTCGGCCTACAAGAAGGTCGTCGGCGCCGGTGATCTGAACGGCGACGGCTTTGGGGACGTCCTGGCGCTGGACAAGTCCGGGACGCTGTGGCGCTACGACGGCACCGGAGCGGGCCAGGTCAAGGAGCGGGTGAAGGTCTTCTCCGGCTGGGGTGCCTCGTACAACGCGGTCGTCGGTGTCGGGGACATCACCGGCGACGGCAAGAACGACCTGGTCGCGCGGGACATGGCGGGCAATCTGTACCGCCAGACCGGGACCGGCAAGGGGTCGTTCGCGGCCCGAGTGAAGATCGGCACCGGCTGGCAGGGCTACAAGGGCCTCTTCTAGTCGTACGAGGTGCCTTTTCTGGCCAAGTTGTGATGCATGTCATGCCCTCGGCGAGGGAATCGCTGGGGGCATGACAGATGACGCCATAGCGAGTGGGCTGTCTGACGAAGAGCGATTGGCCCAGCTCGGCTACACGCAGGTCCTTGCCCGCCGTATGTCGGCGTTCTCCAACTACGCGGTCTCCTTCACGATCATCTCGGTTCTGTCGGGATGTCTGACGCTGTATCTGTTCGGCATGAACACCGGCGGTCCCGCCGTGATCACCTGGGGGTGGGTCGCGGTCGGACTGATGACGCTGTTCGTGGGCCTGTCGATGGCCGAGATCTGCTCGGCGTACCCGACGTCGGCGGGCCTGTACTTCTGGGCGCACCGGCTCGCGCCGCCTCGTACGGCCGCCGCCTGGGCCTGGTTCACGGGCTGGTTCAACGTGCTGGGCCAGGTCGCGGTGACGGCGGGCATCGACTTCGGGGCGGCGTCCTTCCTGGGCGCCTATCTGAACCTCCAGTTCGACTTCGAGGTGACTCCGGGGCGGACGATCCTGCTCTTCGCCGGGATCCTCGTCCTGCACGGGCTGTTGAACACCTTCGGCGTACGCATCGTCGCGCTGCTGAACAGCGTGAGCGTGTGGTGGCACGTGCTGGGCGTGGCCCTGATCGTCGGCGCGCTCACCTTCACCCCCGACCACCACCAGTCCGCGTCCTTCGTGTTCGGCGAGTTCGTGAACAACACGGGCTGGGGCAGCGGGGTGTACGTCGTCGCGATCGGCCTGCTGATGGCCCAGTACACCTTCACCGGCTACGACGCCTCCGCCCATATGACCGAGGAGACGCACGACGCGTCGACGGCGGGCCCGAAGGGGATCGTCCAGTCCATCTGGACGTCATGGATAGCGGGTTTCGTCCTCCTCCTCGGCTTCACCTTCGCGATCCAGTCGTACGACGGCGCCCTCACGTCCCCGACCGGCGCACCGCCCGCGCAGATCCTTCTCGACGCGCTGGGCGCCACCTCGGGCAAGCTGCTGCTCCTGGTCGTGATCGGCGCGCAGCTGTTCTGCGGGATGGCGTCGGTGACGGCCAACAGCCGGATGATCTACGCGTTCTCGAGGGACGGCGCGCTGCCCTTCTCGCACATCTGGCACACGGTGAACCCGCGCACCCGCACCCCGGTGGCGGCGGTGTGGCTGGCGGCGCTGGGCGCACTGGTGCTCGGGCTGCCGTATCTGATCAACGTCACGGCTTACGCGGCGGTGACGTCGATCGCCGTGATCGGCCTCTACATCGCGTACGTCATCCCGACGCTGCTGCGGTTGCGGAAGGGCGAGGACTTCGAGCGCGGGCCGTGGCACCTGGGACGCTGGTCCCGGCCGATCGGTGTGGTGGCGGTGGCATGGGTCGTGGTGATCACGATCCTCTTCATGCTGCCGCAGGTCTCCCCCGTCACCTGGGAGACCTTCAACTACGCCCCGGTCGCCGTCCTGGCCGTCCTCGGCTTCGCCGTGACCTGGTGGCTGGCCTCGGCCCGGCACTGGTTCCTCAACCCCGACCACGAACGGACGATCGCCCGCGAGGCCGCCCGCGCGAGCGCGCCCGAACCGGTAGATCCGTAACACGCCCGGACACTCCTGGCTCGCTGTGCCGTCGGCGGCACGGCCGGGTCCCCGATACCCGATCGGAGTCCCGGCCGTGTCCGGCTATGCTCGTGGAGGCAACATCGCCTGGGCCCTTAGCTCAATTGGCAGAGCAGTGGACTTTTAATCCATTGGTTGTGGGTTCGAGTCCCACAGGGCCTACTGGCGCGGAGGAGGGAAGATCCCTTCTGACCTGCTACGCAGCGTCCGGGTCGACTTCGGTCGGCTCGGGCGCTGTGGCGTTTTCGGGGGGGGGGGGGGGGGGGGGGGGGGGGGGGGGGGGGGGTGGGCGGGGGGGGGGGGGGGGGGGGGGGGGGGGGGGGGGGGGGGGCGGGGGGGGGGGGGGGGGGGGGGGGGGC
>NZ_JAFFSX010000046.1 GCF_017948485.1 Streptomyces sp. GESEQ-35
GCCCGGTCCTGGTCGGTGCGGCACCAAGAGCATCGGCGGTCACGGCGGGCGGGGGGGACCCCCCCCGCCCCCCCCCCCCCGGGGGGGCCCCCCCCCCCCCCCCCCCCCCCCGCCCCGCCCCCCCCCCCCCCCCCCCCCCCCCCCCCCCCCCGCGGGGGGGGGGGGGCGCCCCCCCCCGGGGGGGGGGCCCCCCCCCCCCCCCGCCGCTCCCGCGCCTCTGCCCGGCCCCCAGCAGCCGCCGTCGGCCGCCCCCCAGCAGCCCGCCCCCGCCGTCCCCGCGCAGCCCGGTGCCCCCCAGCCCGCCACGCCCATGGCCAGTGGCGCCGGTGGCGGGCAGCCCTCCTGGGCGCAGCAGGTGCACCGGCTCGCCGGAGAGCCGGACGAGGGCCGGCCCGTGGCGCCCTGGAAGCCGCCCGTGGAGGACATCTTCCAGGCGGCCGCCATGCGCCAGGCGTCGGCCCGTCCGGCCCCGCTCGGGAAGCGGCTCGCCGCCCGGCTCGTCGACACCCTCGTGCTCGCCGCCGTCACCTCCGTCGCCGCCATCCCTCTCGGCACCAAGGCGATCGACCACGTCAACGAGAAGATCGACGCGGCCAAGCTGTCCGGCGAGACCGTCACCGTCTGGCTGCTCGACGGCACGACATCGACGTATCTCGGCATCGTCCTGGCCGTCCTGCTGCTCTTCGGCGTCGCCTACGAGGCTCTGCCCACCGCCAAGTGGGGCCGCACCCTCGGCAAGAAGCTCTTCGGTCTGGACGTGCGGGACATCGAGGGCCACGAGCCCCCGTCCTTCGGCGCGGCCGTCCGCCGCTGGCTCGTCTACAGCGTGCCCGGACTGCTCGTCGTCGGTGTCGTGGGCGCCGCCTGGTGCCTGATCGACCGCCCGTGGCGCCAGTGCTGGCACGACAAGGTCGCGCATACGTTCGTCGCCGGATGACCGTGTACGTCGGAAGGACCAGCTGATTCCGTACTCCGGACGGCCGCTCGCCGGATGCGGAGCCGGGAGGTTCGCGGTCCACTCGGGCCATGAGCAGCGAACCGCCCCCCGGCTCCGGTCAGCAGCCACCGGAAGACGACCCGTTCAGGAAGCAGCCCCCGCCAGAACAGGGATCGGGCTCGCCGTACGGCGGCCAGCCCCCGCCCTACCAGGGCGGCGGGCCCGCCGGCGGTGACCCGTACGGCGGCGGCTCGTACCCGAGCGACCCGCTGGCCGGGATGCCCCCGCTCGCCGACAGCGGCCGACGTACGCTCGCCCGCATCATCGACATGATCCTCGTCGGCATCGTCGTCTGGCTGCTCACCTGGGGATTCGGGGTCAGCGAGTACAACGTCGACGCCGACGAGGTCGAGTACGGCAAGTCCTTCGCCCAGTCCGCGGTCGCCGCCGTGCTCTACATCGCCTACGACACCTTCCTGATCTCCAAGTCCGGGCAGACCCTGGGCAAGAAGTGGCTGAAGATGCGGGTGGCCAACCTGGACAACGGCTCCACGCCCTCGGTGCAGACGGCGCTGGTGCGGTCGTTGGTGCTGTGGCTCCCGTTCGCCTTCTGCTGCGCCTGCATCTGGACCGCGATCTGCGGCGGCTGGAGCTTCTTCGACAAGCCGTACAAACAGGGCCTGCACGACAAGGCGGCCAAGACGGTGGTGGTCAGCGCCGGCTGACCGCGCGGGCACGGCAACAACGACCGGCGGGCCCGTGGAATCCACGGGCCCGCCGGTCGTCGTAGCGGATCAGATCGTGAAGACCGGATCGTGAAGATCAGGCCGCCTTGCCGGAGTTCACCGGCACGCGCTCTGGTGTGGCCTCGGCCGATGGCGCGGGCGCGCTCGGCCTGGGCAGTGGAACCGTCATGGCGACGAGGAGCCCGAGGGCGAGCGCCGCGAGGGCTATGACCGCGATCCCCACACCTGAACTTGTCTGTGACAGCAGCAGCATGGCGAGGGTCGAGAAGATCACGGTGCATGAACCGTAGGCGAGCTGTGCGGCGTTCGGTCGAGGCGCAGTCGGACGAGGCATGGCAATCGTGTCCTCGGAAAATGGGGGTGAGAGGGGGCGCCGGCCTGGCATTTCGCCGGTTGCCGAGCGTGCCGCCAACCGACTCTAATCGCAGGCATGCCCGAGCGGAACGAACGGTAAGCGTGACCTAACCAACAGTATCGGTGCATGGGGGGCGCATCGAGTCACATCGTCCACCCAGTGGACGGGCCGACGCGCCCGCTAGTAAGGCCCCAGTAATGCACTTGACCTGCTCAAGTCAAGGTCTGTCTTTTCTTTTCAACCTCTAGTCAAATGTCGTCACTTGACTACACGCGTCTCTCACGCGCACGCGGACTTTCCATGACCGGGACCCCCTTCCGCGTGCCCTGACGCGGGGGAGGATCTCAAGTGACCAGAAGACCCTGGACGTTCAGAGCGGCCGCGACGACCGTCGCGCTCGCCGCCGCCACGGCCACCATCTCCACCTACGCCGTGGCGCAGGCCGACACCGCCGCCGAGCCGGCTGCCGTGAACCGGCACGACCCGCAGCCGGCCAAGCAGACGGAGGACCACGACCTCGACGGTCCGTTCACCAAGACCCAGGACGCGCAGCGTCAGGAGGCCCTGAACCAGGTCCTCTCCGGCGACGCCCAGGTCAAGGAGCGCGACGGCTCCAACGTCGTCCAGCTGAAGAGCAAGAAGGGCGACAGCAAGTACGTCGAGCTGGGCCGCGAGAAGACCGACAAGATCTTCACGATCCTGGTCGAGTTCGGCGACCAGACGGACCCCCGCTACGGCGGCACGCCCGGCCCGCTGCACAACCAGATAGCCGAGCCGGACCGTGCGCAGGACAACAGCACGGCCTGGCAGGCGGATTACAACCAGGAGCACTTCCAGGACCTGTACTTCGGCGAGGGCTCCTCCTCGATGAAGGCCTACTACGAGAAGCAGTCCTCGGGCCGCTACTCGGTCGAGGGCGAGGTCGCCGACTGGGTCAAGGTCCCCTACAACGAGGCCCGTTACGGCTCCAACAAGTGCGACCCCGACAACTGCGCCTGGTTCGCGGTGCAGGACGGCGTCACCGCCTGGGCCGCGGGCCAGAAGGCGGCCGGCAAGACCGACGCCGAGATCAAGGCCAAGCTCGCCGAGTACGACCAGTGGGACCGCTACGACTTCGACGGCGACGGCGACTTCAACGAGTCCGACGGCTACATCGACCACTTCCAGATCGTGCACGCCGGTGAGGACGAGTCCGCGGGCGGCGGCGCACAGGGCGAGGACGCCATCTGGGCCCACCGCTGGTACGCCTTCGGCAGCGACGCCGGCGCCACCGGCCCCGACAACAACAAGCTCGGCGGCACCCAGATCGGCGACACCGGCATCTGGGTCGGCGACTACACCATCCAGCCGGAGAACGGCGGACTCGGCGTCTTCGCCCACGAGTACGGCCACGACCTCGGTCTGCCGGACCACTACGACACCGCCGGCGGCGAGAACTCCACCGGCTTCTGGACCCTGATGTCCTCCGGTTCCTGGCTGGGCACCGGCGAGGACACCATCGGCGACCTGCCCGGCGACATGACCGCCTGGGACAAGCTCCAGCTCGGCTGGCTCGACTACGACACGGCGAAGGCCGCGACGAAGTCGAAGCACAAGCTGGGGGTCGCCGAGTACAACACCAAGAACAAGCAGGCCCTCGTGGTCTCCTTGCCCGACAAGGAGGTCACCACCGAGATCGTCCCTCCGGCCGAGGGCGCGAACCAGTGGTGGAGCGGCAGCGGCGACAACCTGCGCAACACGCTGACGCGTTCCGTGGACCTCACCGGCAAGGCGTCGGCGACGCTGACCCTCGACGGCTTCTACGACATCGAGAAGGACTTCGACTACCTCTACACCGAGGTCTCCACCGACGGCGGCGCCAACTGGACCGCCGTGGACGGCACGGTGGACGGTCAGGCCATCCCGCGTGACGGCAGCGGCAACCCCGCCCTCAGCGGCACGGTCGACGGCTACAAGAAGCTGTCGTACTCCCTCGACGCCTACGCCGGCAAGAGCATCCAGCTCCGCTTCCGCTACTCCACCGACGGCGGTGTGGCGCAGAAGGGCTTCGCGGCCGACGGCATCACGGTGACCGCCGACGGCAGCGCGCTGTTCACCGACAACGCCGAGACCGCGGACGCCGCCTGGACGGCGACCGGCTTCTCCCGCGTCGGCGCCTCGTTCACCAAGGACTACGCGCAGTACTACATCGCCGAGAACCGCCAGTACGTGTCGTACGACAAGACCCTCAAGGTCGGCCCGTACAACTTCGGCTTCTCGACGACCCGTCCGAGCTGGGTGGAGCACTACCCGTACCAGAACGGTCTGTTGATCTGGAAGTGGGACACCTCCCAGGCGGACAACAACACCAGCCAGCACAAGGGCACCGGGCTGCTGCTGCCGGTCGACGCTCACCCGACCGCGCTGAAGTGGTCCGACGGCACTCTGATGCGCAGCCGCATCCAGTCCTACGACTCGCCGTTCAGCCTTTACCGCACGGACGGTCTGACGCTGCACAACGCGGACGTCGAGACCAAGATCCCGTCGAAGAAGGGTGTGCCGGTCTTCAACGACCACACCAGCACCTACTACGACGAGAGCACCCCGCTCGCGGGCGTCAAGATCACTGACACCAACACCAAGATCAAGATCGTCAAGGAGGCCAAGAACGGCTCGACGATCTCGCTCGAAGTCGGCCCCGCGGTGAAGTAGTCAGCATTTCCGCAGGTCAGAGCACGATTCGGCGGCAGCCCCTGGCGGGTTGCCGCCGATCCGTGTTTAGGTGCGTCCTGTGGTTCTCTTATTGACACCGCTGGTGCACCGCTGGGAACGGGGAAGTGACTGAATGGCCGTAGGAGGCTTCTGCAGGCTGCCGACCGGCAGCGTGGTGGTGGCGTTGAATCTGCCCACCGCCGTCGACGGCACGGGATGCGTACGTGTCCTCGTGCACGCCCAGAACCGGGCGCGGGCCCTGACCAGGCTGCGCAATCTGGGCATGCGCGCGGTGTACCTGCGCGGTAACGCGTCCCCGCCCACGCCGGACGAGATCACGGCGGTGCTCCACCATCCCGACGGGCTGATATGGCGCACGGCGCCGGACGACGGCGTACCCGTCCTGTCGCAGGAGCTGTGGCATCCGATCAGGGCGCTGCGGAGGCGCCCGGCGGCGCCGGCGTAAGCGGTTCGGCAGCGCCCCGAAGGGGCGCGGGGAACTGCGCGACCAGCCACGACGGACCCGCAGACGACTAGCTAGACGACTGGCTTGCCCGAGAGCTCGACGCCCGCCTCTCGCATCTCCTCGAGTGCCCGGTCGGTGGTCTGCTCGGCCACCCCGGCCGTCAGGTCCAGCAGCACCTGCGTACGGAAGCCCTCGCGGGCGGCGTCCAGCGCGGTGGCGCGTACGCAGTGGTCGGTCGCGATCCCCACCACGTCCACCTCGCCGACCTCCCTGGCCCGCAGCCAGTCGGCGAGCGTCACGCCGTTCTCGTCGACGCCCTCGAACCCGCTGTACGCCGCCGCGTAGGCCCCCTTGTCGAACACCGCGTCGATCGCGCCGGAGGCGACCGCGGGCGCGAAGTTCGGGTGGAAGCCCACGCCCTCCGTGCCGGCGACACAGTGGGCCGGCCAGGAGTGGACGTAGTCGGGGTTGCTGGCGAAGTGTCCGCCCGGTGCGATGTGGTGGTCGCGGGTCGCGACCACATGCCGGTAGCCGGCGGGCGCCTGCCCGATCAGCTCGGTGATGGCGGCGGCCACATCGGCACCCCCGGCCACCGCGAGACTGCCCCCCTCGCAGAAATCGTTCTGCACGTCTACGACGATCAAGGCGCGGCGCATGGTCGGTGTCCTTCGACTATGGGGTCGGGGTGGATCAGGGTGCGGGCCCGCCGGTGTGAAGTTACGAGCCTAGAGACTGGGAGGGCCCTAGGGGAGGGGGTATTTCAGGGCGTACACCGGGGCACTGCCTCTAGCTACCCGGGCGCCCGTGGACGTACTCGGTCGGAATGACGGGTTCCCCGCGCGACAGCTGGGTGGCGGAGAGCGGCAGATTCGCGAGGGCGGCGATGTGCCGGTCGCGGGGGACGTCCAGCGGTTCACGTGCGACCACGTCACCGCCCTTGACCAGTTCGACGAGAAGCTGCTGGTCGGCCAGCTCGCCGGGGACCGGTCCGGTGCCGATCACCTCGGTCTCGGCGACCCCGTCCGCGTCCAGCCGTCGAGCGGCCCACTTGCGGCCTCCGATGGAGGTCTTGCCTCCACTGGACTTCTTCGCGACCGGAACCAGCGGCTCCTTCGGGTCGGCGGACTCGGCGCGGGCGACCAGTTTGTACACCATGGAGCACGTGGGATGGCCGGATCCCGTCACCAGCTGCGTGCCGACGCCGTACGCGTCCACGGGCGCGGCGGCCAGCGAGGCGATCGCGTACTCGTCCAGGTCCGAGGTCACGATGATCTTCGTGGCACTCGCTCCCAGCTCGTCCAGCTGCTGCCGCACCCGGTGCGCGACCAGCAGCAGGTCCCCGGAGTCGATCCGCACGGCACCCAGCTCGGGCCCGGCGACCTCCACCGCCGTACGGACCGCCTCGGTGACGTCGTACGTGTCCACGAGCAGCGTCGTGTTCCGGCCCAGCGAGTTGACCTGGGCCTGGAAGGCGTCCCGCTCGTGGTCGTGGAGCAGGGTGAAGGCGTGCGCGGACGTGCCGACGGTGGGGATGCCGTAGCGGAAACCGGCGGCCAGGTCGGAGGTGGTCGCGAAGCCGCCGACGTACGCCGCGCGGGCGGCGGCGACGGCCGCGAGCTCGTGGGTGCGGCGGGCGCCCATCTCGATCAGGGGCCGGCCGCCGGCGGCCGACGACATCCGGGACGCCGCCGCGGCGATCGCGGAGTCGTGGTTGAGGATGGACAGGATCACGGTCTCGAGCAGCACGCACTCGGCGAAGGAGCCCTCGACCCGCATGATCGGCGAGCCCGGGAAGTACACCTCGCCCTCGGGATAGCCCCATATGTCACCGCTGAAGCGGTAGTCGGCGAGCCACGTCAGGGTCTCCTCGTCGACGATCCCGCCCTCGCGCAGGAAGGCGAGGACGTCGGCGTCGAAGCGGAAGTTCTCGACCGCGTCCAGGACGCGTCCGGTGCCCGCGACGACGCCGTAGCGCCGCCCGTGCGGCAGCCGCCGGGTGAAGACCTCGAACACGCTCCGCCGCTCGGCGGTGCCCGCCCTCAGCGCGGCCTGCAACATCGTCAGCTCGTACTGGTCCGTGAAGAGCGCCGTCGAGGGAACATCCACCGGCAGCCCAAGGTCCGCTGTGTTCATGACTAGGGATGGTACCCCCATCTCGTCAGTCTGACGATTTAGGGGTCGGCCGGGGCAGATCGTGGCCGATCGCAAGGCGCATTTGTGCGACCACCCCCCTCCGGTGGCAGCATGGGGCTTGTGACGTCACCCGCTCCCGTAGAGATCGAACGCACCGAGTCGGCGGAGGAGGTTTTCGCCGTACCCGAGCCGGACGTCCCCTGGGTCACGATCGTGCACAACGACCCGGTCAACCTCATGAGCTACGTGACCTATGTCTTCCAGTCGTACTTCGGCTATCCCAAGGACAAAGCCACCAAGCTCATGCTCGACGTCCACCACAAGGGCCGGGCGGTCGTCTCCAGCGGATCCCGCGAGGAGATGGAACGCGACGTGCAGGCGATGCATGGCTACGGTCTGTGGGCCACCCTTCAGCAGGACCGGAAATAGACCGCACCCGCTCGCAGGACCGGAAGTAGCGAACTCACTTCATGCCAGGTCAATTCGAACCGCTCCCCGGCGGCGGCGCGGCCGTCGCCCTCGACGACGTCGAGATCTCCATCATCCGGTCGCTGGCCGTCCAGCTCCTGGAACTCATCGGCCCCGGTCCCGGCGAGGACGCCTCCGACGACCCGCTGGCCGAGCTGTTCGCCGACGGCCCGAGCGAGCCGCCCGCCGACCCGGTCCTCAGGCGCCTCTTCCCGGACGCCTACAGCGACCCCGAGGCCACTCCGCAGGCCGAGGCGGCGGCGGAGCAGAAGGCGTACTCCGCGGAGTTCCGCCGCTACACCGAGAACGACCTGCGCGCCGGCAAGCGCGAGAACGCCCTCGTGGTGATCCGCAGCCTGGACGCGCTGAGCCCGGTCGACGAGGGCGGGGCGGTGCTCAAGCTGTCGGGCGAGGAGTCCAAGCAGTGGCTCAACGCCCTCAACGACCTGCGCCTAGCGATCGGATCCCGGCTCGACATCACGGACGAAGAGGACACCGACCTCCTCTATCGCCTCCCGGACGAGGATCCGCGCAAGCCGATGGTGATGGCGTATCTGTGGCTGGGCGGGCTCCAGGAGACCTTGGTCTCCACGCTTTTGCCCTGAATGTGACGGTTCTGTGTTCGCTCAGCGGACGCTCAAATCCGGATAACGATCCCGTCACCGCAGCGGCCGCGTATGAACCCTCTGGGTGTTCTTTGTCCACTTCTCCCTGTGCTGTGCGCCACACGCCGTCAAGGTGATCAGCATTGCGGCCGTGATAAATCTTCACGACCGCCCGGCGAACACCATCCATTGTTCCGCCGGGTGCGCCACCGATCGGCAGACCGCCGGTTAGGCACAACGCTCCAGCAATCCGGGGGGATCGAGACCCGATCCGAGGCCGACGAAGGCCCGGGTCGGCATGGAGAAAGGCGCACCACACATGACCTCCGCTCAGGTCGACACGGACAAGGGCCCAGAGGAGTCGGAAGAGGGGTACGAGCGCGGACTCGGCAGTCGCCAGGTCCAGATGATCGCGATCGGCGGCGCTATCGGCGTCGGCCTGTTCCTGGGAGCCGGGGCGAACATCGCCAAGGCCGGACCCAGCCTCATCCTCATGTACGCCCTCGCGGGCGTGATCATCTTCTTCATCATGCGGGCGCTCGGCGAGCTCCTGCTCTACCGGCCGGTCTCGGGCTCCTTCGCGGAGTACTCCCGCGAGTTCCTCGGCCCGTTCTTCGGCTACTTCACCGGCTGGACGTACTGGCTGATGTGGGTCGTCACCGGCATGGCCGAGCTGACGGCCGCCGCGATCTACGTCAACTACTGGTTCCCGGCGGTCCCGCAGTGGGTCACGGCCCTGGTCTTCCTGGTCGTTCTGTTCGCGGCCAACCTGATCTCGGTCAAGCTGTTCGGTGAGATCGAGTTCTGGTTCTCGATGGTCAAGGTGACCGCACTGATCGGCATGATCGTGATCGGTCTCGGCGTGCTCACCTTCGGCTTCAGCTCCGCCGGTGACACCGCCGCCGTCTCCAACCTGTGGGCCTTCGACGGCTTCTTCCCCAAGGGCATCGGCTCGTCCCTGATGACCCTTCAGGGCGTCATGTTCGCCTACCTCGCGGTCGAGCTGGTCGGTGTCACGGCCGGCGAGTCCGAGAACCCGGAGAAGACCCTCCCCAAGGCGATCAACACCCTGCCCTGGCGTATCGCGCTGTTCTACGTCGGTGCCCTCACCGTCATCCTGTGCGTGGTGAAGTGGACCGAGTTCGCGGACGGCGTCAGCCCCTTCGTCGCGGCCTTCGCCAAGATCGGCATCCCGGCCGGCGCGGGCATCGTCAACTTCGTCGTCCTGACCGCGGCCCTGTCGTCCTGCAACTCCGGCATGTACTCCACGGGCCGCATGCTGCGCACCCTCGCCGACAACGGCGAGGCGCCCAAGCTGTTCAGCAAGCTGTCGACGTCGAAGACCCCGGCCTTCGGCATCACCGTCTCCATGCTCTTCATGGGCATCGGTGTGGTCCTGAACTACATCGTCCCGGAGAAGGCCTTCGGCTACGTCGTCTCCGTGGCCACCGCGGCCGGCATCTGGACCTGGCTGATGATCCTGATCAGTCACGTCCTCTACCGCCGCGGCGTCGACGCGGGCCGCCTGCCCGCCTCGTCCTTCCCGGCACCGGGCGGCGCGAAGTGCAGCTGGGTCGCCATCGTGTTCCTGCTCTTCGTCACCTGCCTCATCGCGTACGACGCCGACTCCCGCGTCTGCCTGTACGTGATGGCCGGCTGGGCCGCCGCCCTGGGCGTCGGCTGGCTGGTCCTCAAGAACCGCAACCCGCAGATCACCGACCGCCGCGGCGAGCCGGACTTCGAGAAGGTCGGCTGAGCGTCGGTCGTCCGGCATATGGGCCGCTCCGTACCACCCTTCGGTACGGGGCGGTCTTCTGCTTATCCTGACGAACATGCTGACCCTCACCCAGGCCCTGGTCGACCAGATCGTCGCGCACGCGCGCAAGGACCATCCCGACGAGGCGTGCGGCGTGGTCGCGGGCCCGGCGGGTTCGGACCGCCCCGAGCGCTTCATCCCGATGCTGAACGCGGCCATGTCACCCACGTTCTACGAGTTCGACTCCGGCGACCTGTTCAAGCTCTACCGCGACATGGACGACCGCGACGAGGAGCCGGTGGTCATCTACCACTCCCACACGGCGACCGAGGCCTACCCCTCCCGCACCGACATCTCCTACGCCAACGAGCCCGGCGCCCACTACGTCCTCGTCTCCACGGCGGACACCGACGACGCCGGTCCGTTCCAGTTCCGCTCGTTCCGGATCGTCGAGGGCGAGGTGACGGAGGAGGAGGTCAAGGTGGTGGGGGCGTACTGATCTCGTACTGCGGATGAAATATGTCCGAAGCGTGAGATCACATTCCAGGAGCCGGACCGGGAATCGATACGATGACCCCATGGTTTTCCACGACGTGAGCGACAAGACGCCGGGCACGCTGCTCGTGGCGCGGCTGCACGTCGACCTGTGCAGGCTCGCCAGCGCCATCTGTTGACGCCGGCCCCTGCCGCCGTACGGCCGTGAGCCGCGGCGCCGCACACGCACCACGCCCTGCTGTATCTGCGCTGCCGCGCGCCCACCGACCAGAGACTTTCCGACAGGAGCCCTGAGCCATGGCCATCGAGGTCCGCATCCCGACCATCCTCCGCCAGTACACCGACGGTCAGAAGGCGGTGGACGGCAGCGGTGACTCCCTCGCCGACCTGTTCGCCGACCTCGAGACCCGGCACACCGGCATCCAGGCCCGCATCGTGGACGGCGACCAGCTGCGCCGCTTCGTCAACGTCTACCTCAACGACGAGGACGTCCGCTTCCTCGACGGCATCAACACCAAGCTCACCGACGGCGACAGCGTCACGATCCTGCCGGCCGTGGCCGGCGGCATGGTCTGATCCCTGATGCGCTACGACTCCCCGCTGGCCGCGGTGGGCAACACCCCTCTGGTGCGCCTGCCGCGGCTGTCGCCGTCCGCCGACGTCCGGATCTGGGCCAAGCTGGAGGACCGCAACCCCACCGGCTCCGTCAAGGACCGTCCCGCCCTGCACATGATCGAGCAGGCGGAGAAGGACGGCCGGCTCACCCCGGGCTGCACGATCCTCGAACCGACGAGCGGCAACACCGGCATCTCCCTCGCCATGGCGGCCAAGCTCAAGGGCTACCGCATGGTGTGCGTGATGCCGGAGAACACCTCGCAGGAGCGCCGGGACCTGCTCGGGATGTGGGGCGCGGAGATCATCCCCAGCCCGGCCGCGGGCGGCTCCAACACCGCCGTACGGGTCGCCAAGGAACTGTCCGCCGAGCACCCCGACTGGGTGATGCTCTACCAGTACGGCAACCCGGACAACGCGGGCGCCCACTACGCCACGACGGGCCCCGAGGTCCTGGCCGACCTCCCGTCGATCACCCACTTCGTCGCCGGCCTCGGCACCACCGGCACCCTCATGGGCGTCGGCCGCTTCCTCCGCGAGAACAAGCCGGACATCAAGATCGTCGCCGCCGAACCTCGCTACGACGACCTGGTGTACGGCCTGCGCAACCTCGACGAGGGCTTCGTCCCCGAGCTCTACGACGCGTCCGTGCTGACGACCCGTTTCTCGGTCGGTTCGGCGGACGCCGTCACCCGCACCCGGGAACTGCTCCAGCAGGAGGGCATCTTCGCCGGCGTCTCCACCGGCGCCGCGCTGCACGCCGCGATCGGCGTCGGCCAGAAGGCGCTCAAGGCGGGCGAGAGCGCGGACATCGTGTTCATCGTGGCCGACGGTGGCTGGAAGTACCTGTCGACGGGTGTCTACACGGCGGCGACCACAGAGGAAGCGATCGAGACGTTGCAGGGCCAGCTCTGGGCGTGAGGCCCGCTTACTTGGCGAGGTGACGGACCTGGTCCCACAGGGCCGGGTCCACCACCCCCGCCCTCCGACGGAAGTCCCGCACCGGAACGTCCCGCAACTCGCCGGTCTGGAGAAAGCTCGCCCTGCCGCGCGCATCGCCGACGGCACCCGGCGGCAGCGGAATCACCCCGGCACGCTCGTCGTGATACTTGCTGGTGATCTTCGCGACGGTCGCCCGGCGGCCACGCACGGCGAGCACCAGACATGGCCGGTCCTTGCCCCCAGGACCGTCCTCATAGGGCACGCTCGCCCACCAGATCTCGGCAGGCCGCGGCCGTACCGCCGTCCGTTCCCCGGGCCGCCCCGGCGGCCGCGTCCTGCGTCCCCGTGGCCCCCGCCCCCAGCCGTCCACGAGCGCGGCGACCAGCGCGAGCAGTACCACCGCCGCGAGCGCCAGCCACCAGGACGTATCCATACGACGACGTTACCCGCGCGCATTCGCACCCGCGCGCCCTTCCCGCGAGCTGCACGCCCCCAACGTCGAGCCGAACCGGTGACACCACAGGTGAGTTCGCCCACAACAGCCCTTGGCGGAGGAGCGACCGGACGTTTTGCGCCTTACGCTCGACGGACCGCACGACCCCCGACGCACCTTCTCTCATTTCCCGCCAGCGGAGGTTTCTGCTTCATGAAGCTCACCGTCGTCGGCTGCTCGGGGTCGTTCCCGTCCGCGGAATCGGCCTGCTCGAGCTACCTCGTAGAGGCCGACGGCTTCCGGCTGCTTCTCGACCTGGGCAACGGTGCCCTGGGCGAGCTTCAGCGCCACTGCGGTCTTTACGACCTCGACGCGATCTTCCTCAGCCATCTGCACGCCGACCACTGCATCGACATGTGCGCGTACTTCGTCGCGCGCTACTACCGCCACGACGGCGGCCGCTGCGACCCGCTCCCCGTCTACGGACCCGAGGGCACGGAACACCGGCTGACCACCGCCTACGCGGACACCCCCACGGCCTCCTCCATGAGCGAGGTCTTCGACTTCCACACGGTCAAGCCGTCCACCTTCGACCTCGGCCCGTTCACGGTGCACACGGAACGCGTGGCCCATCCGGTGGAGGCGTACGGCATCCGCGTCGAGCACGGCGGGAAGTCCCTGACCTACTCAGGCGACACGGGCGTCACCCCGACGCTCGACGAACTCGCCCGCGACACCGACCTGTTCCTGTGCGAGGCCGCGTTCACGCACGGCAAGGAGAACATCCCCGACCTGCACCTCAACGGCCGCGAGGCAGGGGAGGCAGCGGCAAGGGCGGGCGCCCGGCGCCTGGTCCTCACCCACATCCCCCCGTGGACCGACCCCCGGATCAACCTGGCCGACGCCCGCGCGACGTACGACGGTCCGGTGGAACTCGCCGCTCCGCGGGTGACGTACGAGATCTGACCTGTAGCGACGTGACAGAGGCCCCCGGAGCCGCACGGCTCCGGGGGCCTCAGTGCTGTTCAGGAGGGGCTCACGCCTTGGTGAGGTCCTCGACCTCCTCCTCGGGCTCGCGGCCCGGGGTGGGGAGGTTCCACTTGGTGATGGCGAATCGGAAGACCACGTAGTAGACCACCGCGAAGACCAGACCGATCGGAATGATCAGCCATGGCTTGGTGGCCAGGTTCCAGTTCAGGAAGTAGTCGATCGCACCGGCCGAGAAGCTGAAACCGTGGTGGACGCCCAGGGCCCAGGTGACGGCCATCGAGATCGCCGTGAGGACCGCGTGGATGACGTACAGCACCGGCGCGATGAACATGAACGCGAACTCGATCGGCTCGGTGATGCCGGTGACGAACGAGGTCAGCGCCAGCGAGACCATCATGCCGCCGACGGCCTTGCGGCGCTCGGGGCGGGCGGTGTGCGTGATGGCGAGGGCGGCGGCCGGCAGCGCGAACATCATGATCGGGAAGAAGCCGGTCATGAACTGGCCGGCGGTCGGGTCGCCGTGGAAGAAGCGGGGCAGGTCGCCGTGCCAGACGGCACCGGCGGAGTCCGTGTAGGAGCCGATCTCCTGCCAGGCCACCGTGTTGACGAACTGGTGCATGCCGACCGGGAGCAGCGCGCGGTTGATCGCGCCGAAGATGCCCGCGCCGACGGAGCCGAGGCCGGTCATCCACTCGCCGAAGTTGGTGATGACCTCGCCGACGGGCTCCCAGGCGAGACCGAAGAACACGCCCATGGCGGTGCCGATGAAGGCCATCAGGATCGGCACCAGGCGGCGGCCGTTGAAGAAGCCCAGCCAGTCGGGGAGCTTGGTGCGGTGGAAGCGCTGCCAGGTGACGGCGGCTATGAGGCCCATGACGATGCCGCCGAGGACCTTGGGGTCGTTGTAGGTGGCGGCGACGTCGGCGCCCTCGGTGACCTTCGCGTCGGTGATCGGGAACGCGGTCAGCACGTTCTTGTAGACCAGGAAGCCGACCAGCGCCGCCAGCGCCGTGGAACCGTCGGCCTTCTTGGCGAAGCCGATGGCGATACCCACGCAGAACAGCAGCGGCAGGTTACTGAAGACGGCGTCGCCGGCAGTGGCGAACACGGCCGCGACCTTGTCCCAGCCGAGCCCGTCCGCGCCGAAGACGTCGGGCTGGCCGAGACGCAGCAGAATGCCCGCCGCCGGCAGCACGGCGATCGGCAGCTGCAAGCTGCGGCCGACCTTCTGCAGACCCTGCAACAGTCCGGATCCCCGCCTCTTTGCGGGGGCCGCCGATGTGGTGGCGGTGCTCATACGTCCTCCATCGGGTGGTGGTCTACACCACTCAGTGGTGTAGACCTGTTTTAGCACGGTGAAGGGCGCATAAGGAACCCGCGAAACTTGCAATCGAAGGGTTACGCGGAGTATCGGGCGCGTGGGATGTTCCGGTCCGCTTTGAGGTTCCATTTCCATGTGCGAAAGCAACGTGATCTTACTCTCCGGTGATCCGGCCGGGCTTCCCTTGAATGGCTTCGGGCCTCAGTGATTGTCTAGACCTGTCGCCGGATGGTTCGGCGTCAACTGACCAATCGGGGAGCAGAGTTATGAGTCTGTCCAACCTTCGTGATATGGGAGTTTCCCTGCTCGGAGACGAGGAGGCCGCCCAGGTCGTGGGCGGCGCCATGTCGAAGACCCAGTGCAAGGTTCTCTACAACCAGATCACCACGGGTGCGATCGACATGTACGGAAGTGCCGACACCTCGCAGTACATCGCCCTTTACCGCAGGGAGTGCAAGGGCAAAGGTCCCAAGCTCTGAGTAGGACCGACCAGTTGAGCGTGCCCCGCCCCCACGGAGCGGGGCACCGTCCTTGACGGCTCTGTGGGCTGAGGAACCGACGGCATGAAGTGGCAGCGCTACCACGCGCATCAAGAGGGCGACACCGACTGCGGGCCGGCCTGCGTCCGGATCCTCCTCAGACGGCACGGCATTCTGGTCGACACCGCGGTCCTGCGCGAGTCCGTAGGGCTCGGCGCGTCCGGAGCCTCCCTGCTCCGGTTGCGGGACGTACTCGCCGGATACGGCGTCGAATCCCTGCTCCTGCGTCCGGGGCCGGACGAGGTCCTGACCGTGCTGGGCGCTGCCGGGCCCTCGATCGCTGTCCTGTACGAGGAAGGCCTCTACCACTTCGTCGTCGTCCACGAAGTGCGCGCCGGCGGCACACTGCTGATCAGTGACCCGGCCCGCTACCGGCCCACCACGGTCGCCATCGAGGACTTCATGGCCCGCTTCAGCGGTCAGGTTCTGGTGACGGAGATCCCCTCGGGCGGGGGAGCCGGCCTGCGGCACGTGCTGCGTGAGGTGAGATCGCAGAGCATCCTCTGGCGGATCGCCGCCGAGCGCCGTGGACGCCTGCTGGCCATCGGGCTGCTGACGGCGGCCACTTCGGCCCTCCTGATCGGCGCGTCCACTCTCTTCTTCCAGGTCGCGGTCGACACCTACCTGCCGCGCGGAGACGTCAGCGGCATAGCCGTCGCCGCCCTGGCGGCCGTCCTCGTCGTCCTCGGCGGTGCGGTGCTTCAGTATGTGCGGGGCCGCCTGGTCATTACCCTCGGGCAGTCCCTCCAACGCCAGCTCACTCAGGCGTACACGCGCAAACTGATGCGTCTGCCGCTCTCCTTCTACGCGACGCGCAGAACCGGTGACCTGGTCAGCCGGTTCGGTGACGTCCAGGCGATTCAGGCGCTGCTGGCCACCCTGACCGTGGGCGCCGCGGTCGACGTGTGCACCGTGGTCATCTCCGGTGCCTATCTGGCGTACGCCGCCCCCGCGCTGTTCCTGATTCTGCTGCTGTCGGCCGCAGTCGACGTGGGCACCTCGTGGGCGCTGTACCCCGCGGTGCGCGAACAGGCGGAGGAGGCACTGCAACGTGACTCCTCCCTCAAGGCGGAGGCGTACAACCTGCTGCGCGGACATCTGGAGCTCGCGGCGCAGGGCCGACGGGCCTACGCCGCCGAACGGCTCGACCGCGCGCTCGGCCGGCTCGTCGACGCCGAGACCCGGCTCGGGCGACTGGACAACCTGAGCGGCACCGTCAAGATCGCCAACCAGGGGGTGTTCGTCATCGTCGTCGCCTGGCTCGGCACGGTTCAGGTCGGTGGCGGCTCGCTGGCGATGGGGCAGCTGATGAGCTTCCTCGCGCTGTCCGGTTACTTCCTGGCGTCGGCGGAGAACCTCGCGGTCCTTCAAGTGAGGGTGCAGCGGGCGACAGCGGCGCTCGGCCGCTACCGCGACGTCATGTCCCAGCGCGAGGACCCGCGGGCCGAGGCTGCCCGCCCGGACGGTGCGCGCGCTGAGGCTTTGACCTCAGGTGGGCAACTGCGAGCCGAGGCGCTCTCTTTCGCCTACTCCAGCGCTCACGACGAGGTCTTCGGCGGTCTGTCCTTCACCGTGCCCGAGCAGGGGCGGGCCTTGGTGCGAGGCCCCAACGGCGCTGGGAAGAGCACGCTGCTCAAGGTGCTCGCGGGCCTGCACCCCGGTTACGCCGGTACCGTCACCATCGGCGGCACCGACATCAGCGACCTGGACGAGATCGAGCGGGCGAGACACGTGCTCTACGTACCGGAGGAACCCCTCATCCTCGCCGCGACGGTCCGCGAAAACCTGACGCTGGGAGCACACCACCCCCAGGAGGACGTCGACCTGGCCTGCCGGGCCGCCTGCTTCGACGACGTGGTGAACACGCTGCCCGACGGATACGACGCAGTCCTCAAGGAGGACGGCGGGCAGTTGTCACGCGGACAGGCCCAACGGCTCGCGGTGGCACGCGCGTTGCTGCGAGCCCCGGAGGTCTATCTGTTCGACGAGACCTTCAGCGGCATCGACGAGGACACCTTCCACCGCGTCTGGAAAAACCTCCGCGACCGGCCCGGCGCCAAGGTGCTGGTCTCCCACCGGGAAGTACCCGAAACCGACTTCGACACGACCGTCGTCGTCCGCAAGTGAGACAGGAACACGATGGCCCCTCCCGCCGCCCCAGCACTCACCGCGGTCCTGCTCACCAAGGAAGAGGAAGACAACATCGCGGCCGCGATCAGCTCCCTGGCCGGTGCCGTGGACCGGGTGCTCCTCATCGACGCCGAGTCCACCGACCGCACCGTGGCCCGGGCGCACACCGCGGCTGCCGCGGCTGCCCTGCCCTGCACGGTGCTGCTGCGGCCCTGGCGCCACGACTTCGCCGCGCAGCGCAACCACGCCTTCGACGAGGTGACCGACGGCTGGCTGTTGTTCGTCGACGCCGACGAACGACTGCGGGACGGCCACGCGGAGCGGCTGCGCCAGGCCGTGAGCGAGCTGGAGGCGAGGAGCACCGACCGCGACCTCGTCCTCTCCCCGCGCATCATCGACGCCACGGGCGGCGGCACCTACGACCGCACACGGCGCATCCTGCGAGCCGACACCCGGCTGCGGTTCCGCGGCCGCATCCACGAACAGCCCTTCCACTCCGACGGCAGCGCGCCCGACTCGGTCGAGCTGGACGTCGAACTGATTCACCACGGCTACCACCCCGACGCCATCGCCGCACGCCGCAAACGCGACCGGGACGGCGCCCTCATCGAGCGCTGCCGTCAGGCGGAGCCAGACAACCCGACCTGGGCGTTCTACGCGGCCCGCGAGATCCTCGCCGGCGGGATCACCGACCGGACGGTGGTGACGCGGGCGTACGTGGACCTGCGGACCGCGGTGTCGCGGTACGCCGAAACGGACCTGACGGACTACGAGCGCCAACGGGAGCAGGAGGCGTACGGCCTGCTCGCCGAGCTGGCCCTGAGAAGCGGTGACCGCACCCGAGTCGACGAGGCCCTCGCGACGCTGCGCCGGGACGGCCGGACCGCCGAGGCGGCCTATTACGGCACTCTTGTCGAGAGCGGCCTCCTGCTGGCCCGGCTCTCCGGCCTGGTGGACGGCCTTGACCAGGCAGCGCTCGCGACAGGTCCGGCGCGTCCACGACTGGCCGGCAGGTACGCCGAACTGCGAGCCCTGCTCGCGCTTGCCTCCGGACGCTACGACGAGGTCGCCGACTCCTACCGCGGCGCGGTCCGATGCGGAGCCGGAGCCGAGGTCCGATCCACGTTCGCGGCCCTCAGCGACGTTTTGGAGGAGGTCGATGAGCCCCCTCTCACTTCACGTTCTCCTGCTCCATCTCCCGCGCCACCTCCTCCGGTTCCCGCCCCGGAGTCTTCAAATCGAACTTCGTGATCGCGAAGCGGAAGATGACGTAATAGACGACCGCGAAGCACAGGCCGATCGGGATCATCGCCCAGGGTCTGGTCGCCAGGTTCCAGTTGATGATGTAGTCGATGAGGCCGGCCGAGAAACTGAACCCGTCATGGACGCCGAGCCCCCACGTCACCGCCATCGAGACGCCCGTCAGCAGCGCGTGGACCGCGTACAACAGGGGCGCGATGAAGAGGAACGAGTACTCGATCGGCTCGGTGATGCCCGTGACGAAGGACGTCAGGGCGACGGAAAGCATCAGGCCGCCGATCTCCTTGCGGCGGTTCGGCTTTGCGCAGTGCGTGATGGCGAGGGCCGCGGCCGGCAGGGCGAACATCATGATCGGGAAGAAGCCCGAGGTGAACTGGCCCGCGTTCGGGTCGCCCGCCAGGAACATGTTGATGTCGCCGTGCACCTCCGTGCCGTCCGGCTTGGTGTAGGTGCCGAACTGGAACCAGATGGGCACGTTCAGGAACTGATGCAGACCGATCACCAGCAACGCCCGGTTGGCGACACCGAACACGCCCGCACCCCACGCGCCCAGATCGCTCATCCAGTCGCTGAAGTTCTCCAGCGCGTCGCCGATCGGCGGCCAGACCCACAGGCTCAGCGACGCGACCGCGATCGCCACGAACGCCATGATGATCGGCACGAGCCGGCGGCCGTTGAAGAAGCCCAGCCAGTCGACCAGCTTGGTGCGGTGGTACCGCTGCCAGAAGAAGGCCGTCAGCAGACCGATGACGATGCCGCCGAAGACCCCCGGATTCTGGTACGTGTACGCCACCACCGTCCCGTCCGTCCCCTGGCAGCCGGTGGTGACCTCCGTCGTCCCGACCTCGCAGTCCTCCGGGAACTGACGCAGCACGTTGAAGTAGACGAGGAACCCGGCGACGGCCGCGAGCGCGGTCGACCCGTCCGCCTTCTTCGCCATACCGATCGCGACACCGACACAGAACAGCATCGGCAGCCCCAGCGAGCCGTCCAGCAGCGCGCCGCCCGCGCCCCCCATCACCTTGGAGACGTTGTCCCAGCCGAGCCCGTCCGCACCGAACACGTCCGGCTGCCCGAGCCGGTTGAGGATGCCCGCGGCCGGCAGCACGGCGATGGGCAACTGGAGACTGCGGCCCATCTTCTGAAGGCCCTGGAACACGTTGTTCCAGCGCGCGCGAGCAGGACTTGCGGCGGCGCTGTCGGAACTCATGGACGCCCCTCGGTAAGGTGGTGTAGACCAGTTGACGGACGGTTCCGCTGTCGTGATCGCCATCATTCGGTACACACGGCACGACCGCTCGCGAAGATGGGCCAACTGTGGGTTACTGCGACAAAGCGGTTCGGATCAGGGAGAAAGAACATGGCCACCAAGGCTGAGAAGATCGTTGCCGGGCTGGGCGGCATCGACAACATCGAAGAAGTCGAGGGCTGCATCACCCGCCTCCGCACCGAGGTCCACGACCCCTCCCTCGTGGACGAAGCGGCCCTCAAGGCGGCCGGCGCACACGGCGTCGTCAAGATGGGCAGCGCGATCCAGGTCGTCATCGGCACCGACGCGGACCCGATCGCGGCGGACATCGAAGACATGATGTGAGCACACCCGCTCACTCATGAGGGGCACCTCAAGACAGGCTCTTCAAGGGGCTCTTCCCGACGCGGGAGGAGCCCCTTCCGCAGGTACGGATAGGCTCAACGCCATGTCTCGAATCGACGGCCGCACCCCCGAACAGCTCCGCCCCGTCACCATCGAACGCGGCTGGAGCAAGCACGCCGAGGGCTCCGTCCTCGTCTCCTTCGGCGACACCAAGGTCTTCTGCACCGCCTCCGTCACCGAAGGCGTCCCCCGCTGGCGCAAGGGCAGCGGCGAAGGCTGGGTCACCGCGGAATACGCGATGCTGCCCCGCTCCACCAACACCCGCGGCGACCGCGAATCCGTCAGGGGCAAGATCGGCGGCCGCACACACGAGATCAGCCGCCTCATCGGCCGCTCACTGCGCGCGGTCATCGACTACAAGGCACTCGGCGAAAACACCATCGTCCTCGACTGCGACGTCCTCCAGGCCGACGGCGGCACCCGCACGGCAGCGATCACCGGCGCATACGTCGCACTCGCCGACGCCGTCGCCTGGGCCCAGGGCAAGAAGCTGATCAAGGCCGGCCGCCGGCCGCTCACCGGCACCGTCTCAGCCGTCTCGGTCGGCATCGTCGGAGGGGCTCCTCTCCTCGACCTCTGCTACGAAGAAGACGTACGCGCCGAAACCGACATGAACGTCGTCTGCACCGGCGACGGCCGCTTCGTCGAGGTCCAGGGCACCGCCGAAGCCGAACCCTTCGCCCGCGAAGAACTCAACGCCCTGCTCGACCTGGCCGTTTCAGGCTGCACCGAACTCGCTGTCCTCCAGCGCAAGGCACTTGATACGGTCCTCGAAAAGTAAAGAGCACACCAAGACAGCAGGCAGCCGCGGGCAACCCCGCGGGCAACCCCACAGCCCGGCCTCGCGTCACTAGAGGTACGGGCGCACGGTGCCACTGTGCGCCCGGCCACGTAACGGGGGGCCTCCGAGGCCTGCGCTAGGGAGGAAACGAACCATGGCCGTGAGCCGTAGCCGCCGTCCACGCATAGCCATCGTCGCCGCCGTCGCGGCCGTCGGGCTGACAGTCGGACTCACCACCGGCTGCGACGCCGTCAACAAGGCACTGGACTGCGTCCAGACCGCCGACGCCATCGCCGACAGCGTCACCGACCTCCAGCAGGCCGTGGAGGGCGCCGCCAACGACCCGACCCAGCTCGAGGAGTCCCTCAACTCCATCGACCAGAACCTGGACGAGATCGGCGACAAAACGGACGACGCCGACGTCAACAAGGCGGTGGACGACCTCCAGCAGGCCGTCACCAACGTCCGTGACGCCGTCAAGAACGGCGACGAGACCCCCGACATCAGCCCGGTCACCGACGCGGCCGGCGAACTGACAAAGGTCTGCACGCCGTAAGGAAACCGCGGGCGGGCGCTGGGCACCGCACTGGATACTGAACGGCATGACCCGCCTGATCCTCGCCACCCGCAACGCCGGAAAAATCACCGAGCTCAAGGCCATCCTCGCCGACGCAGGTCTCACCCACGACCTCGTCGGCGCGGACGCCTACCCCGACATCCCCGACGTCAAGGAAACGGGCGTCACCTTCGCCGAGAACGCCCTGCTGAAGGCCCACGCCCTCGCCCAGGCGACGGGGCTGCCGGCCGTCGCCGACGACTCCGGCCTCTGCGTCGACGTCCTGAACGGCGCGCCGGGTATCTTCTCCGCCCGCTGGGCCGGCCACCACGGCGACGACCGCGCCAACCTGAACCTGCTGCTGGCCCAGCTCTCCGACATCGCCGACGAACACCGGGCCGCCCACTTCGCCTGCGCGGCGGCACTTGCCCTGCCGGACGGGCGCGAGCGAGTGGTCGAGGGCCGGCTGAGGGGCGTACTCCGGCATACACCGGCCGGCACGAACGGCTTCGGGTACGACCCGATTCTTCAACCGGAGGGCGAGACGCGGACCTGCGCCGAGATGAGCGCGGACGAGAAGAACGCGATCAGCCATCGGGGGGAGGCGTTCAGGGGGTTGGTGCCGGTGGTTCGGGAGTTGTTGGGCTGACTTCATGAAAGTACCCCGCACCTATGAATCGAAGGTGCGGGGCCCCCTCTTCCTGTGCGCCCGGTCGGACTTGAACCGACAACACCAGGCTTCTAAGGCCTGTCTCTCTGCCAATTGGAGTACGAGCGCGTGCAGCGCGCTCCACTTTACTGCGTCTACTTTCTCCGTCGGCCCCCACGGCACCAGGTGCTTGTGACGGCATGACAGTTGGGGCACAGCAGCCGCAGGTTCTCCCGCCGGTCGTCGCTCCAGTCCCCGTTGATGTGATCGACCTCCAGTGTCATGGGCTTGCCGAGCCACTCGGGACCTACACCGCACTGGGCGCACGTCTCAGTCACGCCGACTTCACTCAGCGCGCGCCGCAGCAGATGAGTTCTTGTCCGGCGCTTGCCGACGTGGCGAACCAGGATGTCCTCCGGACGCCTGGCGGGGACCGGCCCGGGCTTTCCTCTCTGATGCGCCTGCCCCAGAAAGTGGGAGATGTCGAGTGCGTCCTCGGCGACCCATTGGCGGAGCAGGGAGCGCAGCTGCCCGCTGTACGGGTCCTGCCCCAGGGCGCGGAGGGCGTCGGCGATGGATGTTGCTCCCTGGACCGCGCGTCGCAGTTCGTCGGCGGTCGGCTTGACGGGCGCCTCCTTCCCCCGCCTCCTCCGCGGCATGTGGGAGACGTCAATCCCGAAATGGTCGAAGCGCCGGAAGAGATGGTGGCGGAGATTGCCGTACGGCTGTGTGCCGAGGAACGCGATGACCTCGTCGATATCGGAGCACTGCGAGGCTGCTTCGGCCAGGCGCTCGTGGGTGTACTGGACGCCGCGGCTCATAGGGCGCCGCCCCTGGACCGTGCCTTGCCGCGTCCTCGGTAATTGTCCGTCGTGGAGTGGCAGTTGGGGCAGAGGAGCCGAAGGTTCGCTATGCGGTTGTCCCTCCAGTCGCCGTCGATGTGATCGACCTCAAGCGGGAGCGGATGGCCTTGCCAAACCGCCTCGATACCGCAGAGAGCGCACCGCTCCGGTATCCCCACGGCCGTCATCGCCCACTTGAGACGGTCGCTTGGGATGCGCCGGGCGCGTGCGGGCTGCTGCTTGACGAGCAATGCTTCGGGTGTGCGGGGGCGCCGCACCTCGCCGCGCCGGGATGGCACCTGGAAGTGCGAGATGTCGATGCCGTACGCCTTGATCCGCCGACTGATGTGCGTGTGGTGCCCGCCGACGACCTCAAGCCCGAGACGGCGCAGCACCTCGCACATGTTCGTCGAGGCCGAAACGGCCTCCTGAAGGATCTCCCGCGTCCACTTCACCCCCTCCCGTTCGAAGTGCGAGACATCCACCCCCAGCTTCTTCATCCGCCCCAGCACATACCGCCGCGTCGAACTCCCGGGATCCACCCCTAACCGCCCCAACGCCTCCGACAACGTCCGAGCCCCCCGAGCCGCCTCCTCAAGCCGCTCCCTCGGATACGCACTGGCCCCCATCGTTCCCCTCCGATCTCGGCCACACGTTCGCGGCCTCGCACGGAGTAACGAACCGCTTATCGGACAGTCACGCCCGAAATGCGGAACGGCTCGTACCGGATCACTCCGGTACGAGCCGTTCGCGGCCGAAAAAAGCGGACCCTCAGATGCCCAGATCCTTGATGATCTTGGCCACGTGCCCGGTGGCACGGACGTTGTACAGCGCTCGTTCCACCTTGCCCTCCTCGTCCACGATGATCGTGGAGCGGATGACGCCCATGTAGGTCTTGCCGTAGTTCTTCTTCTCGCCGTAGGCGGCGTAGGCCTCGGTGACGGTCTTGTCGGGGTCGGCGAGGAGGGTGACCTTGAGGTTTTCCTTCTCGCGGAACTTGGCCAGCTTTTCGGGGGCGTCGGGGGAGATGCCGATGACGTCGTACCCCGCGCCGGCCAGCACCTCCAGGTTGTCCGTGAAGTCGCAGGCCTGCTTCGTGCAGCCGGGGGTCAGGGCGGCCGGGTAGAAGTAGACGATGACCTTGCGGCCCTTGTGGTCCGCGAGGGACACCTCGGTGCCGTCGGCGTCGGGGAGGGTGAAGGCGGGGGCCGTGTCCCCGGGCTGGAGTCGCTCACTCATTCCGCCAGAGTAACGGGGGGTCCTGACAGTGCGGTCGGCGTAAGAGCTGACAGACTGTCCGGAACAAAGCAGCACCAGACTTCGGAGGCCGTACGGTGGCGGACACCTCGGACACCAGAACCCCGGCGCAGATCGAGGCGGACATCGCGCGCCGCCGCGATGTGCTGGCCGAGACGCTCGACGAGATCGGGGTGCGCGTGCATCCGAAGACGATCGTCGGGGACGCCAAGGCCAAGGTCGTCTCCAATGTCGATCGGACCCTCGGGCGGGCCTATGTGGGGGTCAATCGGGTCGTGAGCGATGTGAAGGGGCAGTTCGTCGATCACGAGGGCGCGCCCCGGCTCGAGCGCATCGTGCCCGTGGCGGTTGTCGCCGTGGGGCTCGTGGGGCTGCTCGCGCTGGGTACCCGGCGTCGTAGGGGCTGACCCAGCGGCCAACGGACGTGTCAAAGGCAGGTAGGTTCGTGGCGTGAGCGCCAACAGAAACGAGCACAGCACCCCGCACGACAAGCTGCCGATCCGGATGCTGCACGACCGTGTACTCGTGCGGCAGGAGACCGGTGAGGGCGAGCGGCGGTCGGGCGGGGGCATCCTCATTCCGGCCACCGCGGCGGTCGGGCGGCGGCTGGCCTGGGCCGAGGTCGTCGCGGTGGGGCAGAACGTACGGACCGTCGAGGTGGGCGACCGGGTCCTGTACGACCCGGAGGACCGGGCCGAGGTGGAGGTGCGGGGCACCGCCTATGTGCTGATGCGTGAGCGTGATCTGCATGCCGTGGCCGCGGACCGCTTCGAGGGGTCGGAGGACTCCACCGGGCTGTATCTGTAGATCAGAACCTGTGGATCAGAACCTGTAGATCAGAGGTCCCAAGGGGCTGGTGACCATCGTCACCAGCCCCTTTTCCGTACCTTTTGCTACCTTTGAAGGGCACCCGACGAGACGCGCCGTACCGGGGATGAACGCAAAGACGACGCACCGCCGTCAGTTCTGTTCCGTCTCTCGGAGGTGCTCCCCATGGCCTGGGTTCTGCTTGTCGTCGCCGGTCTGCTCGAAGTCGGCTGGTCGATCGGGATGAAGTACACCGACGGGTTCACGCGCCTGGTTCCGAGTGTGCTCACCGGCGCGGGCATCGTCGCCAGCATGTTCCTGTTGTCGTACGCCGCGAAGTCCCTGCCGATCGGTACCGCGTACGGCGTGTGGGTCGGTATCGGAGCGGCCGGTGCGGCGGTGCTCGGCATGGTGGTGCTGGGGGAGCCGGCCACCGCCGCCCGGATCTTCTTCGTCTGTCTGCTGCTGGTCGCCGTGGTGGGGCTGAAGGCGACCTCGGGTCACTGAGGGCTCGGCGGAGCTCCGCCGATCACCCCCATCGTATCGTCGCCGCCGCCTTCGGTCGTGTCTCCTGTAGTGCCCTCGGTGGTGTCTCCGGTGGTCCCGTCCGTCGTGCCGCCGGTCGTCGTGTCGCCCGTCGTACCGCCCGTGGTCGTGTCGCCCGTCGTGCCGCCGTCGGTCGTGGTGCCGCCGTTCGTGGTCTCGCCCGTGGTGGTCGTGCCCCCGTCGGTCGGGCCCTCTGTGTCCTCGTCGCCGGTGGGGGTGCCGTTCGTCGGCCGGCCTGTCGGGGCGCCGTCGGTGGGTGCACCTGTGCCGGGGTCGGTCGGCGGTCCGGTCGTCGGCAACTCCGGCTCGTCGGCGCCCTCTTGGATCTCGAGGTCGAAGTCGCTGACCGGCGTGCCCTTCAGGGCGTCCTTGGTGAACTGGGCCCAGATCTCGGCGGGCGCGCCGCCGCCGTTGATGCGGTCCAGGCCCATGGCGCCGTAGAGGGACTCGTGTGTGGCCGTGACGGGATCCTGGCCCATGACGGAGACGACGGTCGCCAGGTCGGGTGTGTAGCCCGCGAACCAGGCGGCCGTGTCCTCCTCGGCGGTGCCGGTCTTGCCCGCCGCCGGGCGGCCGGCGGCCTGGGCGGCGGTGGCGGTGCCGTTGTCGACGACGCTCTGAAGCATCGACGTCGTGGTGTCGGCGGCCTCGCGGCTGACGGCCTGCCGGGTGGACCGCTTGGGCAGTTCGACGACGTCCGCGCCGTCCTTGGTGATCTTGTCGATCAGGGTGTACGTGCCGTGCTTGCCGTGGTTGGCGAGCGTCGCGTACGCCTCCGCCATGTCGAGGACGCTTGCGGTCGCCGGGCCGAGTGCGATGGACGGGGTGGCGGTCAGGTCGGGGGTGTTGCCCGGGATGCCGAGGTCGACCGCGGTCCGGCGGACCTTGTCGGGGCCGACGTCGACGGCCATCTGTGCGTACACCGAGTTGACGGACTTGTCGGTGGCGGTGCGTACGGAGATGTCGCCGTAGTTGACGTCGTCCTCGTTCTCGGGGGCGTAGGTGCCGCTCCAGCCCTGTACGGGGCGTTCGCTGGTGCCGTCGTAGTACGTGTTCGGCGTGATGAGTTGCCCGTCCTGGGTGATGGACTCGTTCTCGACGGCCGAGGTGAACACGAACGGTTTGAAGGTGGAGCCGACCTGGAAGTCGCCGCGGGTGGCGTTGTTCGTGTACTGCTTCACGTAGTCGATGCCGCCGTACATGGCGACGACCTTGCCGGTCTTGGGGTCGACGGCGGCGCCGCCCGCGCGGACGTATCTGTCGACCTTGTTGTTCTCCTTGTCGAGCTTGTCCATCAGCTGCTCGTCGACGGCGTTGACGAAGGCGTTCTGCTTGCTCTTCTGAAGGGTGGTGGTGATGCGGTAGCCGCCGGCGTCGAGCTCGTCCGACGTGGCGATCTTGTTCTCGGTCAGGTAGTCCTTGATCGCGGCGACGATGTAACCGCGCTGCCCGGACAGGCTCGTCGAGACGCTCGCCTCCTTCGGCACCGGGAACTTCAGTCCCGCCCGGTCGGCCTCGCCGATCCAGCCCTCCTTGACCATCCCGTCGAGGACGTAGTTCCAACGGGCCTGGGCGGCGGCCTTGTTCTCCGGGTGGGCGACGATGTCGTACTCGCTGGGCGCGTTCAGCAGGGCGGCGAGGTAGGCGCCGTGGGCCGCGTCCAGGTCGGTGGCGTCCATGCCGTAGTAGGCCTGGGCGGCGGCCTGGATGCCGTAGGCGTTGCGGCCGAAGTAGCTGGTGTTGAGGTAGCCCTGGAGGATGTCGTCCTTGCTCTCCTCGCGGTCCAGCTTGATCGAGATGAAGAACTCCTTCACCTTTCGGGTGACGGTCTGTTCCTGGGCCAGGTAGTAGTTCTTCACATACTGCTGGGTGATCGTCGAACCGGACTGCTTGCCCTTGCCGGTCGCCGTGTTCCAGGCGGCGCGGACCATGGCCTTGGGGTCGATCGCCGACTCGGTGTAGAAGTCGCGGTCCTCGGCGGCCAGTACGGCGTGCTGGGCGGACTTGGAGATCTGTGCGAGGGAGACGTTCTCCCGGTTGACCTCGCCGTCGCGCGCGAGCTGACTGCCGTCCGCGTAGAGGTAGATGTTGCTCTGCTTGGTGGCAAGCGCGTTCGCGGGCGGGATCTTGACCAGGGAGTAGCCGAGGAAGAACAGGCCGGCCAGCACCATTATCCCGATGACACAGGTGCCGAGCACCATGCGCCAGGTCGGGATCAGCCGGCGCCAACCGGTGCGCCCCGGGCGCTTCTTGCCGCTTGGCTGCTGTGCCGCCTCCGGCTCTCTCGGGGCCCAGCCCGGGCCCGGCCGGTGCGGCTGCGGCTCGTCGTTCATGTTGTGCACGGACTCCTGTTTTACGTCGTACGTTCCCGTACGCCCTGTTCGCCTTCTGTGCCCCCCTGTTGAAGACTGTCGCACTCGGCGATCAGTTCCCTGACCTCGGCGCGTGTCGGGGCCGGAAAATACGTGGCAGTCCGTGGCGGCGGCGCACTAGGCTCCTGCGCTTCGGTGCCGGGCGGGCGAGGGGGGGCTGTGGGTGTGGGCTCGGTGCGGTTGTACGCGGCCGTCGCGATGGGGAGTTTCAGACGGTACGCGACGTATCGGGCGGCTACCGCGGCCGGGGTGTTCACGAACACGGTCTTCGGGCTGATCCTCGTCTACACGTATCTGGCGCTGTGGGACGAGCGACCGCACCTCGGGGGGTACGACCAGGCGCAGGCCGTGACGTATGTGTGGCTGGGGCAGGCGCTGTTCGCGGCCGTGGCCATTCAGGGGGGCGGCTTCGAGAGCGAGCTCATGGAACGCATCCGCACGGGCGAGATCGCCATCGACCTGTACCGGCCGGCCGATCTCCAACTGTGGTGGCTGGCGAGCGACTTGGGGCGGGCGCTGTTCCAGATCCTGGGGCGGGGCGTGATCCCGTTCGTCTTCGGTGCGCTGTTCTTCCCGATGGCCCTGCCGGGGGACGTCGGCACCTGGGCGGCGTTCCTGGTCGCGTTGCTGCTGGCGATGGTCGTCAGCTTCGGGATCCGCTACCTGGTGGCGCTGAGCGTGTTCTGGATCATGGACGGCAGGGGTGTCACTCAGGCCCTGATGGTGACGGGCATCTTCTGCTCGGGCATGACACTGCCGCTGAACGCCTTCCCGGACGCGCTCGGCGATGTGGTCCAGGCGTTGCCGTGGGCCGGGCAGCTCCAGGTTCCGGCGGATGTGCTGATGGGGGAGGCCGACCCGTTCGGGGCGTTCGCCTTCCAGGCGGCGTGGGCGGTGGCACTGCTGACGGCGGGGCGGCTGTTGCAGTCGGCGGCCACGCGGAGGGTGGTGGTGCAGGGTGGGTGAGACCTCGAAGGTCGCTTTGAGGGTCACGGACGGTCTGCGGGCCTACCTGCTGATCGCCGGGATGTGGATCCGGGCCGGCATGACCTACCGTGCCTCCTTCGGCGTCACGGTCTTCGGCAACCTGCTGCTGTCCGGGCTGGACTTCGTCGGCATCCTGCTGATGTTCTCGCAGGTCGACTCGCTCGGCGGCTGGACGCTGCCCGAGGTGGCCTTCCTGTACGGCCTGTCGGTGACGGCGTTCGGAATCACCGACCTGCTGCTCGGCTCGTCGGAGGTCCTGGGCACCCGGATACGCGACGGGTCGTTCGACACACTGCTGGTACGGCCCGTTCCGGTGCTCGCCCAGGTCGCCGCGGACCAATTCCCGCTGCGCCGCTTCGGCCGGGTCGTGCAGGGGTCGTTGGTGCTGGGCTGGGCGCTGTTCGCCGTCGACGTCGACTGGAGTGCGCCGAAGGCACTGCTGGTGCCGGTGATGCTGGTCAGCGGCGCGGTGATCTTCGGGGCGATCTTCGTTGCGGGCGCGGCCTTCCAGTTCCTGGCGCAGGACGCCGCCCAGGTGCAGAACGCGTTCACCTACGGCGGCACCACGATGCTGCAGTACCCCCCGACGCTGTTCGGGAAGGACCTGGTGCGCGGAGTGACGTTCATGGTGCCGCTCGCCTTCGTCAACTGGCTGCCCGCGTCCTACGTGCTGGGACGGCCGTATCCGCTCGATCTGCCGACGTGGGTGACGTTCATGTCGCCGGTCGCCGCCGGAGTGTGCTGTGCGCTGGCGGGTGTGGCGTGGCGGGCGGGGCTTCGTTCGTACCGGAGTACAGGGAGTTAGGGCCAGTGACAGACGGTTTCATCGAGCTCGACCGAGTCGAAAAGGTCTTCGTCGTCCGCAAGAAGGCCGGCTTCCTCAAGCGGGAGCGGCGGGAGGTGCGGGCGGTCGACTCGATCACCTTCTCCGTGGCGCGCGGCGAGATGGTCGGCTACATCGGCCCGAACGGTGCCGGAAAGTCCACAACGATCAAAATGCTCACCGGCATCCTCACCCCGAGCGGCGGCCGGCTGCGCGTCGCCGGCATCGATCCGTCCCGTGAGCGCATGCGCCTCGCCCACCGGATCGGGGTGGTGTTCGGGCAGCGGACGACGCTGTGGTGGGACCTGCCGCTGATCGACTCGTACCGTCTGATGCACCGCATGTACCGGATCCCGGACGCCCGTTACCGCGAGAACCTCGATCGCTGCGTCGAACTCCTCGAACTGGACGCCCTGTTGGACGTACCCGTACGGCAACTCTCGCTCGGCCAGCGGATGCGCGGCGATATCGCGGCGGCGCTGCTGCACGACCCCGAGGTGCTCTACCTCGACGAGCCGACGATCGGCCTCGACGTCATCTCCAAGGCCAGGGTGCGGGAGTTCCTGCGGGAGTTGAACACCGAGCGCGGCACCACGGTCCTGCTGACCACGCACGACCTCCAGGACATCGAGCAGCTGTGCTCGCGCGTCATGGTCATCGACCACGGGCGCCTGATGTACGACGGCCCGCTCGCCGGCCTGCACGAGGTGGGCGAGAGCGAGCGCACCCTGGTGGTCGACCTGGAGCGGGAGCTCCCGCCGATCCAGGCGCCGCCCGCGAGGGTCGTACGGGTGGAAGGGCCGCGCCAGTGGCTGGCCTTCCCGGCGTCGGAGTCGGCGGCCCCGCTGGTGGCGAGTATCGCGGCGGAGTATCCGCTGGTGGACCTGTCGGTGCGGGAGCCGGACATCGAGGCCGTCATCGCGCGCATGTACGAGGGAGGAGCGGGCGACCACATAGTGTCCGCGCCCCGGAACTCGTAGGCTGAGGGATATGACGGACGATGCCCCGGAACTGCGTGCCTCCGACGCCGATCGTGAACGAGTCGCCGAGGTGCTGCGGGACGCCGTCGCCGAGGGCCGGCTGGACATGACGGAGTTCGAGGAGCGGCTGGACGCGACGTACAAGGCGCGGACGTACGGCGAACTGGCGCCGATCACCCGGGACCTGCCCGTCGCGGGGGTGGTTCCGCCGACGGTCGACATGGTCAAGAAGCCTGTGGAGAGCGGGAGTTGGGCACAGCGGATCGTCGGCGGCGAGGGTTCGTCGGCGTGGGGTGTCGCGGTGATGTCCGGCTTCCAGCGCAAGGGCCGCTGGACCGTGCCCAAGCGGTTCAACTGCTTCGCCTTCTGGGGCGGCGGTGAGATCGATCTGCGCGAGGCGAACTTCGCGGACCGCGAGGTCGAGATCAACTGCATCGCGATCATGGGCGGGGTGAACGTGATCGTGCCGCCCGGTGTGGAGGTCGTGGTGCGCGGGCTCGGCATCATGGGCGGCTTCGACCAGCGCGAGGAGGGCGTACCGGGAGATCCCGGGGCCCCTCGCGTGATCGTCACCGGGTTCGCCTTCTGGGGCGGCGTGGGCGTCGAACGCAAGCTGACCCGCGCCGAGCGCAAGCGGCTGCGGGAGGAACAGCGGCAGGGGAAGCTGGACCGGAAGACCGCGATGCGCGAGCTTCAGGAGTCCTGGCGCGACGACCTGAACGATGCTCATCGGCGATTGCTCGAAGGACACCGGGACCTGATGCACGACCGGCGCGAGGAGCGGGAGCGGCGCCGGCGCGGGGAGGACTGAGCCGGGGGCTCTTGGCTCTGTGGTGCGCGAGCGGGTGGGTGCGGCTTCGTGGGCCTAGAGTTCCGCTGGGACGCCGCCCTTCAGGTCGTCCAGGTCGAACACCTCCGCCATCTGCTCGTACCCCTTGTCGCTCGGGTGCAGATGGTCCCCGGAGTCGTAGTCCGGCCGGAACTTCCGCGGGTTGTACGGGTCCCGTACCGCCGCGTCGAAGTCGACGACCGCGTCGAACACCTTGCCCGCCCGGATCTCGGCGTTGATGTCCTGCCGGACGCCCTCCCGGTCGGACGAATAGCCGTGATGCCCCTGGAACGGCATCAGCGTCGCCCCGATGACCTTCAGCCCGCGTGCGTGGGCCTGCCGGACCAGGGTGCGCAGGCCCTCGACGATCGCGTCGGGGTCGGCGTGACCGGGGTTGCGGAGGATGTCGTTCACGCCGAGGTCGATGATGACGGCCTTGACGTTCGTACGGCTGAGGACGTCACGGCCGAAGCGGCCGAGGCCGGCGAGGTTCTCGGCGGGGCGGCCGAGGCCGTTGGCGAGGACCTGGTTCCCGCCGATGCCCTGGTTGACGAAGCTGTAGCGCGGCAGGTCCTCGCCGGCCTCGACCGCCTCGCGCAGCCGGTCCGAAAGGAGGTCGGGCCAGCGGTTGTTGGCGCCCGTGGAGGAGCCGACGCCGTCGGTGAGCGAGTCGCCGAAGGCGACGACGGTGCCGTGGGACTCGTTGCTCAGCACGTCGAGGGCGGTCAGATAGCGCCAGTACTCGACCTGCTCCGTGTACGCGGTGCCGGTCACGTCCTCGGTGAGGTCGCCCTGGGCGGCGTACGAGATCTGCCGCGACCGCGGATGGTAGGTGACCGGTCCGGCCGCGGTGGGGGAGTACGTGGTGACCAGCACGTCGCTGTCGTGCGGGACGGCGATGCGGGCGGCGTCGCTCATCGCCTGCCGGCCGGCCGGTACGACGACGGTGGTGCTGCCGTTGAAGGTCAGCCGTCGCATGGTCTCGGGGACCGCCGCGGCGGTGCCGCCGCTCACCGCGATCGCGATGGTGGCGTGCGTGATCGTCAGTGGGGACTGGCCGTAGACGTTGGAGAGGGTGATCCGGGCGTTCGTCCCGCCCGCGCTGGTGTGCACGACGTTGCGTACGGAGCGGTTGGCGAGGCCTGTCATCTCGGTGCCGGGCTCGGCGCCGACCGGGGGCGCGGACCAGGTGCCGACCCAGGTGCCGGTGGAGGCGGGCTCGGCCGGATTGCGCGGGGTGCGGGACCCGGCGAAGTTGTCCCTGCTGCCGGCGGTGCCGTCGCCGGCGGCAGCACCGACGTATATGGCAGCGGACAGTGCCACGATCAGGGCGATGATCGCGGCAAGCAGGGCATAACCCGCTTTCCTGGTCATGCGGTGCGTAACTCCTCGGGTGGACGGGAGCCCGAGGCTCCGATGTGATCATCACCCATGATGAGGCATGGGCATGGAGGTAGTTGAACAGGCCCCCCATTGCGCCACCCTGATTTCTCCCTGAGGTTCCCCCGTGCGATCAGACGTCGGGAACTCTTGTTCCGTTCCAGGAGTCGGTCAGGAAGGGACAATGAGTGGGACGGGGGGTCGCGAACGGGTGGAGCGGATGGAACGTACCAAACCTGATGAACCGGGTGAAACGGGTGCGGCTGATGTAGAGCAGCATGCCCGCTCGGGGGCCGCCGGTAACCGGGGCGTCCCTGCCGCGGCCGCGCGTGCGATGACGACCTTCAGCGCCGCCGACGAGGAGAAGCAGCGCGGGGTGCGCCGTATGAAACTCACCGCGGTCGGACTGCTGCTGTTCGTGGCGCTGGTGTACGCCCTGGCCAAGTGGGCGGACAACTCGGGCGCGGGGCCCTGGGCGGGGTATGTCGCCGCGGCCGCTGAGGCGGGCATGGTCGGTGCGATGGCCGACTGGTTCGCCGTGACCGCTCTGTTCCGGCGGCCGCTCGGGCTGCCCATCCCGCACACCGCGATCATCCCTACCAAGAAGGACCAGCTGGGTGTCTCCCTGGGTGAGTTCGTCGGCGAGAACTTCCTCTCTGAGGATGTCGTACGGCAGCGGCTGCGTGCCGTCGGTATCGGCAGCCGGCTGGGCGCGTGGCTCGCGGAGCCGGAACATGCCGATCGCGTGACCGCCGAGTTGTCCGCCGCTCTGCGGGGTGCGCTGACCGTGCTGCGGGACTCCGATGTGCAGGCCGTGGTCGGGGAGGCGATCACGCGGCGGGCCGACGCGCAGGAGATCGCGCCGGGTATCGGGAAGATGCTGGAGAAGGTCGTCGCCGACGGGGGGCACAAGCGGGTCGTCGATCTTGTCGTCTCGCGTGCGCATGACTGGCTTGTGCTGCATGACGAGCAGGTCATGGATGCCGTGCAGGGTGGGGCGCCCGGGTGGACGCCGCGGTTCGTCGACAAGAAGGTCGGCGAGCGGGTCTACAGGGAGCTGCTGCGGTTCGTGACCGAGATGCGGGACATGCCGTCCCATCCGGCGCGGGGGGCGCTCGACCGGTTCCTTACTGACTTCGCCTCCGACCTCCAGTCGGACACCGACACGCGTGCGCGTATCGAGCGGCTGAAGGGGGAGGTGCTGGGGCGGGGTGAGGTCCAGGATCTGATCGCGTCGGCGTGGACCGCCGTGCGGTCCATGATCGTCTCGGCGGCCGAGGACGAGCGTAGTGAGCTGCGGCTTCGGGTGCGGGCCTCGTTGTTGTCGTTGGGGGCGCGTATGGCTGACGACTCTCGGCTTCAGGGGAAGGTCGACAGCTGGGTGGAGGGGGCCGCGGTGTATGTCGTGTCCACCTATCGCAAGGAGATCACCTCGCTGATCACCGACACGGTCGCGGGGTGGGACGCCGAGCACACGACGCGGAAGATCGAGGCGAATATCGGGCGCGATCTTCAGTTCATCCGGATCAACGGCACGGTGGTGGGGTCGCTGGTGGGGTTGCTGATCTATACGGTGACGCGGGGGTTGGGGGCGTAGGTACTGCTGAGTACGTGTGTCTGAGTACGCGTACTCTGTCGGGCGGCGGTCTGCGGGGCAACCCTCGTATGTATGACCGAAAAGACCGAGAAGCTGCTGAGCCCTCTGCGGACGCGCGCCTGGTCGGAACGCTGGCTGACCCGCGCATTCGGCGCCGCCGTCGCCGCGGTGGCGTACCTGGTCTGCATACCCTGGGATCTGCGTAATCGCGTCCAGAGCCCGGGCTCCACCCATGAGACGACGCCGGTGACGGGCGTGGGCGTCATCCTTCTGGCAGTCGCTCTGCTCCTCCTGGCGGCGTATTTCGGCCACCGCGACGACCTGGCCTGGCCCCTTGTCCTGATCGCCGGCCCGCCCATCACCCTGATGTACATCTCGCTGCGCAGCCACCCCGGCCCTCCGGACGGCTTCACCGGCGCCTGGCCCCTGGCCTGGGCTTTCTTCAGTCTGGTGATTGCGGCGGGGGTGCTGGTCGCGGCGACGGTGGGGCGGGCGTTCCGGCAGCAGGGCGAGGAGTCGGTGGAGGGGGTGTTGCAGAGGTGAGGGTGCCTGCGGCGGCCTGTGCGGGGTCGGTGGGGGTGCTCGTTGCGTCTTTCGGTGGGGGGTGGGTCGGGGCCGTGGCGGGGGTGTCCGTCCTCGGAACGGCGCGGAATCGGTCTCTCACCAACTCGCCCGTGTTGACGCGCCAACCACTGCGGGTGGACACCCCCGCCACGGCCCCTTCTCGCCGCGGACGACTGCGGGAGCACGGTGGCCCACCCGTGCCGCCCCAGGCGGCACGCGTGGCACGCCACGCGGCTCAGCTCAGCTGCGGGTAGTCGCCTGCCCAGCCGCGGGTAGTCGCTCGTCGAGCTGCGGGCAGCCCCCGCCCAGCTGCGGGCATGCGTGCCGCCTGGGGCGGCACGGGTGGGCGCAGGCGGCAACCCGGCAGCGCCGGGCTGCGCGGCCCACCCCCGGCCGGCACTGGCCCCGGGCGACTACTGACTCTCCCGACGCACCCGGTCACGCCGGCGCATGAACAGCACGCCGCCGGCGATGGCCGTGATGCCGGCGGCCGCCGTCCAGCCGACCAGATCGTTGGAGCCCGTGGCCGCCAGATCCCCGTCGGAAGCGGCCGCTGCGGACGCCGTCCCCTGGGGGCGAGGGTCCGACCCGTCGGCCGGGATCGAGGCAGGGGCCGATGCGGATGCGGATGCCGTAGCGGACTGGCCTGGTGATGGCGTCGTGGCCCTGGGCCTGTCCCGCGTGAAGGACAGCGTGCCGAAGCCGAGTTGGTCGTAGCCGCCGCTGTTGGGGCCGTAGTCCCCGCCCCCGCCCTCCGGCGCGGACTTCGCGGCGATCTGGGTGAGGTAGGACGCGGACATGCCCCGCCGCTTGGTGTAGTGGTTGGCGATCATTGCCCAGATGGGGCGCGTCATCGCCGGGTCGGCGGCCGCGACGTCACTCGCGGTCTCGCGGCCCGACCATCCGTTCACGGCGCCCTTCGCCCGGGTGTTCGCGGTGTACGGCACCTCACCGCCCATGCTCCACTTGGCCACGTACTGCGCTCCCTTGAGGAACCGGCTGTCGTCGTGGCCGTACAGGTCGATCCCCTGGTTCCACGCCATCTCGCAGAACGTGCCCATCAGGCCGACGCCGAGCAGCGCATGCCCCTGGTCACGGCCGGCCTCCAGCCACTCCCCGAGTCCGTCGTCGTGCACGACCGGGATGGCGTTCTTGATGGAGCCGAGCCCCTCGCCGTGCTTGAAGTACTCGACGGCGCGGGCGACTTGGGCCTTGTCGTCGCAGAAGAGGCCGGTGGCCAGGACGCAGCACATGGCGGTGAGGTCCCAGTTCGTCCAGTAGTTGGTGACGACGGCGTCGTTGTGCTTGACCAGGAAGCTGTCGCTGAGCGGTGCGAAGACGGTGGCCAGCATCTCCTGGAAGCGGTCCAGGTCGAAGTCGGGGTGGTCGCGGACCAGTTCGGCGGCGTTGGCGAACTGGTAGCCGTACAGACCGGCGGCGAGGAAACGGTCGGCGTTGCCCGCGAGCGTGGTCAGCTCGGCCGACCAGGCGTTCAGGATCGCCACGGCGGTGTCGAGGTGCGCGCCCTCGCCGCTGACGTGTCCGCGCAGGGCGTTCTGATAGGCGGCATGGATGTCGTTGTAGAGGGTCACGTAGTTCTGGCCGGAGCCTCCCCGGACCACGGTGGTCTGCGGACGGGCCGTCCAGCCGCTCTGCGCATGGGAGTTGGCGGTCAGCTTGGCGAAGCCGGCGGTGTAGGGCGCGGCCCCCGCCTTCACCTTGGCCGCCATCCGGGCCAGGTCGGTACGGGTGTGCAGGAGGCCGGGGTGTGCGAAGGCACCGCCTGCGGCCGTGGCCGGCGGCGTGACCGTGCTGACTACTCCGGCTGCGACGGCCGTCGCACCCGCGGCCTTGAGCATGCTCCGGCGGCTGATCTCTCGTGTCACGAGCTTCGTTCCTCGGGGTCGAAGGGCGCGTGCCTGTGCGCGGGGACGGTGAGGAGACGGACGGGCACGGCGGGCGATAACAAAAATCCCGAGTGTGTGTGGGGAGGGAGGGGGGGGGGGGGGGGGGGGGGGAGGGGGGGGGGGGGGGGGGGGGGGGGGGGGGGGGGGGGGGGGGGGGGGGGGGGGGGGGGGGGGGGGGGGGGGGCGGGTGGTTTGCTTCGTTTCTGTCGCGGCCTGGGGGGGGTCGGGGGCCCGG
>NZ_JAFFSX010000047.1 GCF_017948485.1 Streptomyces sp. GESEQ-35
CCCCGCCCCCCCCCCCCCCCCCCGCCGCTACAAGCCCCCCCACAACCCCCCACCCCCGCCGGGAGGCACCGTCACCCCCGCCGGGCCGCAGCCCCCGCCCCCAGCGCCCGGCCCTGCGGAGCGATCCCCGCCGGCACCGCACGCGCGCGTGCCGGTGTCCCGGTCCAGCAGGTTCCCCTTCGGGCGAGCAGACGGCGGAGCCAGAGTTCCAGGGAGACCAGGTCGGCCAGGCCGTCCAAGGGCAACGGCTCGCCCTCGGCCGCCGCCCTGAGGGCCTTGCGGACGACGCGGGCCTCGACGAGGCCGGCCTCTGCCAGGAGAGGCGTGCCGAAGAGGGACATCAGGGTGTCCGCGGACACCCGCAGCCCCGTGCGGGCGGCAGCCGCCGAGGACGCATGAGACGGGGCACCCCACCCCGGCGGAAGATCCATGACCCCCGCACCCTCCAGCACCGTACGGAGAATCGCCGCCCGGGCGCCGGGCCGTACCCGTAGCGCCTCGGGAAGCGTGCGGCAGGCGCGGACGACCTGGTTGTCGAGGAACGGCGCGTGCAGCCGCTGGAAGCGGATCTCGGCGGCCTGCTCCAGGACACGCAGATCCGTAGCCTGACGAGCAAGCGCGGCACGCGCGCGGTAGTCACCGGGACGCTGCCCCGGACCCACACCCGAGCGATTAGTCGCCCCTTGCAGGAGAACCGATACTTCAGCGAGCGCCTCACCGGTCAGCCAGCGAGCGGCCGGCCCAGGTCTCCCCCAGGTGAGCGCGGCGAGGGACGCCCCCACGGCACCACCGGGTTCGTCGAAGCGCCGCTGCATCAGCCGCTCGGCGAGAACCTCCAGCCCAGTCCGGTACGGCGTACGGGCCAGCCGCCGGGCGGCGCCGTACACGCGCGCGGGGACCAGCACGGACCCCCCGTCCGCCTTGGCCAGCGCAGCCACGGGCCGCACCAGATGCCGCCGCTTGCGGTCCATCAGCAGATCGGCAAGCCGCGCCGGATGCGCGTCCAGGACCTGCCGGGCGCCGTACCCGGTGAAGTGGTCCGCGCTTCCTGCCGCGAGCCGGGCACGATGCCGGGCCGCCGTCACAAGACAAGGACCGGGCTCATCCGTCAACGGCCCGTCCAGATCGGCGTACGGCAGCGTCTCCTCGCCACCGGTCACCACCACATGGTGCAGCCGGGGATTCGCCGCCAGCGCACCCGCCCGCTCCAGCTCGGCCTCCCGGCCACCCACGGTCAGGTCGTTGAACGTCACGGCCAGCAGCCGCTCCCCCGCCCCCGTCCCGTGCCCGAGCACCGTCCCCGGCATCCCCGGCAGCCCGGCCGCCAGCAGCGCCAGCGTTCCCGAGGCGGGCCCCCCGGACAGATCCGCGCCGATACCCGGAACCGGCATCCCGCGCGCGGCACGCCGTTCGGCGGGCCCCATCCCGGGCACCGGCCCGGGGTCGATGTCGGCGCCGGGTACATGCCGGGGCGCGGACAGACGCGCGCGTACGGCCTCGATCAGGGCGTCGCGCACCGCGTCGACCGCGCGGTCCGGGTCGGTCGTGGGCGCGGCGACGGCGAGGGAGGCGACCGGTTCGTACCCGGCGATCTCGCGCGCCCCGGCGCGCAGGATCAGCGCATGCCCCGGCGGAATCCGCCGTACGCCGTCGTACGGGGTGGAGTCGTGCAGCGCGGCAGGTACGTCGGGGGCGGCCAGCAGCGCGGCAAGATGCCCGAAATCAAGATTGGCCTCGATGAGATCGGCCAGGGGCAGCGCGGCCGTCGCATACGCCGTACCGCCCGCCCAGGGGGTGTAGAACACGGGCCGAGCCCCCGCGAGATCACCGCAGACCATGATCCGACGGCCGACCTGCACAACAGCCGTATAGCTGCCCGGCCAGGCGGTCAGATGCCGAAGTGCCCCTCCGCGCGCGGCGAACAGCCCGACCCGGAGCTCCTCGTCCGTCGCCCCGCAGGTGCCGAGCACTGCGATCCGGTTCTGCGCGTCGGCCTTCACCACCCGCACCTCGTCCGGGCGCCAGTCACCGACCGCCCACAGCGGATCGGGGTCGCCCCACAGGAGTTGGGAGCCCACCGGGTGCAGGGTCTCGCCCTCGAAGCCGGTGGCGCCGGCCGAGCCGGGCTCGACGGCGCCCGCGGCGGTGCTGCTCCATCCCACCAACCACCGCATCGACGCCTCCACAGGCTGTGGACAACCAGTGCACCGCACGAACCGGTTCACCATGCTGCCATGAAGGACGCACCCCAGAGGGGCGGTGGGACCGCTTGCCCTCGGGAAACGTGCCTGAGTGGAGATACCCGCAATCACCCGAACAACCGCACGGGAGAAGGAATCTGCGACGCGAATGCGCCCCCTATATGCTCCCCAAAAACACCGGATGCGCCCTCAAGTCCCATGGTAGGAGGCGTAATCGCCCGCAGAACACGGGGTCGGTTTTCGGCCAAATCACCGACGCGGGGACAGACTTGCACACGCTCCGTACATGCCCTGCCCATCGCAGGGTGAGCGCACAGTCCGGGAGGCGGAGTTCGCCTCCCGGACCGGTCCGCCGCCCGCGGGGATGTAGGCGGCGGTGTCCCCCAGCCCACTGGATCCAGTACAGCGGGCCGACCCACGCACGATCCATGGAACCGCTCCCCCGATGGCTGGAGAAGAGCGCACGCACGGGCGCACGGCCACACATCGGGAGCACGCCGCAACAGTCCGTACCTGACCCGCACTTCAGTACGGACCACAATCCCGCCAACCGGAAGAATGCCCCTTAACGCTTGGGATGCGGCGAACTACGCTGGGTTTACGAATGCCGCGTGGTTATGCCAGCGCGGCAGCCGTCTGTGTCGAGGGGTGGCCATGTCCAGGGAGCAACGCGGGCCGAACGAAAAACTCGGCGCCGTTCTCGCCCTCGCGGGAATCAGCAACGCAGGACTCGCGCGACGCGTCAACGACCTTGGCGCTCAACGCGGGTTGACTCTTCGCTACGACAAGACGTCGGTGGCGCGCTGGGTGTCGAAGGGAATGGTGCCGCAGGGTGCGGCGCCACACCTCATAGCCGCCGCCATCGGCCAGAAGCTCGGCCGCCCGGTGCCGCTCCACGAGATCGGCCTGGCGGACGCGGATCCCGCACCCGAGGTGGGCCTCGCCTTCCCCAGGGACGTGGCACAGGCCGTGAAGTCGGCGACGGAGCTCTACCGTCTCGACCTCGCCGGCCGCCGGGCCGGCTCCGGCGGCATCTGGCAGTCGCTTGCCGGGTCGTTCGCAGTGAGCGCATACGCAACGCCCGCCTCACGGTGGCTGATAACACCGGCCGACAGCTCGGTGGCACGCGACGCGAACCCCTCGGAGGGTTCCGGGGCACCGCTCAAAGTCGGCCACAGCGATGTGCTGAAGCTGCGGGAGGCCGCGGAGGACGCCAGGCGCTGGGACTCCAAGTACGGCGGCGGCGACTGGCGTTCATCGATGGTGCCGGAGTGTTTACGGGTGGAGGCGGCGCCGCTGCTGCTCGGCTGCTACTCGGACGAGGTCGGCAGGGCGCTGTTCGGGGCGAGCGCCGAACTCACCCGCCTCGCCGGGTGGATGGCCTTCGACACGGGCCAGCAGGAGGCCGCACAGCGGTACTACATCCAGGCGCTGCGGCTCGCGCGCGCGGCGGCCGACGTGCCCCTCGGGGGGTACGTGCTGGCCTCCATGTCGCTCCAGGCGACATACCGCGGCTTCGGCGACGAGGGCGTCGACCTCGCGCAGGCCGCGCTGGAGCGCAACCGTGGCCTGGCCACGGCCCGCACCATGAGCTTCTTCCGGCTGGTCGAGGCACGCGCGCACGCACGCGCGGGTGACGCGCAGGCCGCCGGGGCGGCCCTGAAAGCCGCCGAGGGGTGGCTGGAGCGGTCCCGTGAGGGGGACAACGATCCGTCCTGGCTCGGCTTCTACTCGTACGACCGTTTTGCCGCCGATGCCGCGGAGTGCTACCGCGATCTGAAGGCGCCGCGACAGGTCCGCCGTTTCACGGAACAGGCGCTGTCGAAGCCGACGGAGGAGTTTGTGCGGTCGCACGGGCTGCGGCTGGTCGTTTCGGCGGTCGCGGAGCTGGAGTCGGGGAACCTCGATGCCGCGTGTGAGCAGGGCGTACGGGCGGTGGAGGTGGCGGGGCGCATCTCGTCGGCCCGCACCACGGAGTATGTGAAGGATCTTCTGCATCGGCTGGAGCCGTATGGGGATGAACCGCGGGTGGTGGAGTTGCGGGAGCGGGCCAGGCCCCTGTTGATGGCTCCTGCGTAGGACCCCTGACGGGGCGCCGTAGTCCCCTGCGTTTGAAGTGACTGTCAGTGGCGCAGTGCACTATCGAAAGCGGGAGGTGGTGCTGGTGCGGTCGGAGATCGCGTACGACTGTGACGTGCTCGTGATCGGCGGTGGGATCGTCGGGCTGTCCACTGCGTACGCGATCACGCGGGCCGCGCCGGGCACGCGGGTGACGGTGCTGGAGAAGGAGGGGGGACCGGCCCGGCATCAGACGGGGCGCAACAGCGGCGTGATCCACAGCGGGATCTACTACCGGCCGGGCTCGCTCAAGGCGCGGTACGCGGTGCGGGGTGCCGCCGAGATGGTGAAGTTCTGCGCGGAGTACGGCATAGCGCACGCGGTGACCGGCAAGCTCATAGTCGCCACCGGCCGGGAGGAGCTGCCGCGGCTGCACGCACTGGTGCAGCGCGGCCGGGAGAACTGCATTCCGGTGCGCGAGCTGGGCCCCGCACAGATCGCGGAGTACGAACCGGAGGTCCGCGGAGTCGCCGCCATACGTGTCGGGACGACCGGCGTCTGCGACTTCGCGGGCGTCGCCCGGCAGCTGGCCGACGCGTCCGGCGCGGACATCCGGTACGGCGCGGAGGTCGTACGGGTGGACCGGCGCCCGACGCTCGGAGTGGCCGTACAGACGCGGGACGGGGCGGTCGTACGGGGCCGGGTGCTGGTGAACTGCGCCGGGCTGTACTGCGACGAGGTGGCGCGGCTGACCGGGGACGATCCGGAGATGCGGATCGTGCCGTTTCGCGGGGAGTACTTCTCGCTGGCGCGACCCGAGCTGGTGCGGGGGCTGGTGTACCCGGTGCCGGATCCGGCGTTTCCGTTCCTCGGGGTGCATCTCACGCGCGGGATCGACGGGGGTGTGCACGTCGGGCCCAATGCCGTGCCCGCGCTGGCGCGCGAGGGATACGGCTGGGGGACCGTGCGGGTGCGGGAACTCGGCGGGGTGCTGGCCTGGCCGGGCGTGTGGCGGATGGCTCGACGGCACTGGCGGTACGGAGCCGGGGAGCTGCGGCGGTCGGCGTCGAGGGAGGCGTTCGCCCAGGCCATGCGGAGGTTGGTGCCGGCCGTGACGGCGGACGACCTGGTGCCGGCCTCGGCGGGGGTGCGGGCGCAGGCGGTACTGCGGGACGGGACGCTGGTGGACGACTTCATGATCCGGGAGGGCGAGCGGGCCGTACATGTGCTGAACGCGCCGTCTCCCGCGGCGACCGCTTCGCTGCCGATCGGGCGGGAGGTGGCGCGGCGGGCGTTGGCTGTGCTGGGTGGGGTGTGAGGCGTACGCGGTGCTGGTGTCGGCGCCGACTTTCCTCGCCCCCGCCGCCCCTACCCGTCCCATCCCTGGGGGCTGCCGCCCCCGGCCCCCCCTATCGGCCTGAACGGCCTCGTCCTCAAACGCCGGACGGGCTGGTTGTGGCTGAGGCGGCCCCGTCCCCAGAACTCCGGACAGGCTGGTTGTGGCTGAGACGACCCCGTCCCCAGAACACCGGACAGACTGGTTGTGACTGAGGCAGTCCCGCCCCCAGAACACCGGACAAGCTGATTGTGACTAAGGCAGCCCCGCCCCCAGAACACCGGTCAGCCTGGTTGTGGCTGAGACGACCCCGTCCCCAGAACTCCGGACGGGCTGGTTGTCTCACCCACCCCGTAAAATCGACCCCACTGTGTCTGAGACCCACCACGCCCCCGAAGCCGATCACACCCCCGGCGCCTCCGTCCGCCACACCCGCGCCAAGGGTGAGCCCCGGTTCCCCGATGGGCCGAAGGCCGATCCCGCCGGGTCGCACTTCGAGCGGCGGATCCGGAGTTTCCAGCCGCGGCGCAGCAGGGTGACCGCGGGGCAGGCCGACGCGTTGCAGCGGCTGTGGGCCAAGTGGGGGCTGGACATCGACGGACAGCAGGTCATCGACCTGACCGGGTTCTTCGGCAACGCGAGCCCCGTCGTGCTCGAGATCGGCTTCGGGATGGGAGAGGCCACCGCCCAGATGGCCGCCGGGGACCCCGGGACCAACATCCTCGCCGTCGACGTGCACACCCCCGGCCAGGGCAATCTGCTCAACCTCGCCGAGCACCACGGCCTGTCCAACATCCGCGTCGGCAACGGCGACGCCATCATCCTGCTCGTCGAGATGCTCACCCCCGACTCCCTCGACGGGCTGCGCGTCTACTTCCCCGACCCCTGGCCGAAAAAGCGGCACCACAAGCGGCGGCTGATCCAGCCGGAGTTCCTCAGCCTCGCCGCGACCCGGCTCAGACCGGGGGCGATCGTGCACTGCGCGACCGACTGGGAGCCGTACGCCGAACAGATGCTCGAGGTGCTGAGCGCGCACCCGGACTTCGAGAACACCCAGCCCGACGGCGGTTTTGCGCCCCGTCCCGACTTCCGGCCGCTCACCCGTTTCGAGGGCCAGGGGCTGGACAAGGGACATGTCGTGAACGACCTGCTCTTCCGTCGCGTACAGCACCAGGACCGTCCCCCCACCGGCGCCTGAGCCCATTCCAGCGCTCCTGCGGGCTGCGCCCCTTTCTCGTTAGGGTCAATGCCGTGGCCACCAGTCCCCCGTATCCGCCGCGCTCCAGCGAACCCGCCGGTGGCGCGCTGCGGCACGCGCACTGGTGGCAGGCGCGATGGGTGCGGTACGGCGCTCTGATCATGCTCCTCGCGCTCTCCGGGCTCGTCATCCTCGCCCTGGTCCGCGAACAGACCGGCACGGAGGGGTTCCTGGTCGGGCTCGGGCTGTCGGTGTTCCCCGTGCCGCTGCTCATAGCCGCCTTCCGCTGGCTCGACCGGGTCGAACCCGGCCCCTGGCGGAACCTGCTCTTCGCCTTCGCCTGGGGCGCCTGCGCGGCGGCGCTGATCGCGATCGTCGCCAACAGCTTCGCGACCAGATGGATAGCGACGGCCACCGCGGATCCGTCCAGCGCGGACACCCTCGGGGCGACCGTGATAGCGCCGATCGTGGAGGAGTCGGCCAAGGCGGCGGCCGTCTTACTCGTCTTCCTCTTCCGGCGACGCGACTTCACCGGGATCGTCGACGGGGTGGTGATAGCCGGGGTCACCGCCACCGGCTTCGCGTTCACCGAGAACATCCTCTACCTCGGTACGGCCTTCGGTACCGACCAGCTCAGCGGCGACCGCGGCATCGCCTCCGTCACCGCGGCGACGTTCTTCGTGCGCATCATCATGTCGCCGTTCGCCCACCCGCTCTTCACCGTCCTCACCGGCATCGGCTTCGGTGTCGCCGCGCTCTCGGGGGACCGGCAGCATCTGCGGCGGGTCCTCGTGCCGCTGTCCGGGCTGCTGCTGGCGATGGGCATGCACGCGATGTGGAACGGCTCGTCCACGTTCGGCGAGTACGGGTTCTTCGCCGTGTACGCCGTCCTCATGGTGCCCACGTTCGGGCTGCTCACCTGGCTGGTGATCTGGACCCGGCAGCGTGAGCTGAGGACCGTACGGGCCGAGCTGCCCGCGTATGTCGCCGCCGGCTGGCTGGGGCCGGCCGCGCCCTTCGTGCTCGGGTCGATGCGGGCGCGGCGGCTGGCCCGGGAGCACGCCCGCCATCACTTCGGCAGGCCGGCGGGGCGGGCGGTGGCGCAGTACGAGGCGTACGCGACCTCGCTGGCGTTTCTGCGGCACCGGGGGCGGCGGGGGCGTGCGGGCGCCGACTTCGTCGTACGGGAACGGGAGTTGCTGCATGAGCTGTGGCAGCGGCGGAGGGTCGCGGGGCCGGCACTGGAGCATGCGGCGCGGGTGACTGCGCCGCCTTGGCCGGTGTACGGGGCGTACGGGCATGCGGCGCCGTATCCCGCGTACAACCCGTATCGGACCTAGGGTCTGGCACCCCCGGGCAGCAGCGCAGGGCCGCACCAAAACCGGCAGCCCTGACGTCGGGGGGTCGTCGTCAGGGCCGCCGGGGAAGGGGAGGTCGGCTCAGGGGTTCAGGCCCTTGCTCCGCAGCCAGGCCATCGGGTCGATGCCGCTGCTGTCGGAGCTGCTGGTGTGGACCTCGAGGTGGAGGTGGGCGCCGGTGACGTTGCCGGTCGCGCCGACGCGGCCGATGACATCGCCGGTGGCGACCTTCTGGCCGACGCTGACGCTGATCGAGGACTGGTGGGCGAACCACAGCTCGGTGCCGTCGTCGAGGGTGAGGACGGTCTTGTAGCCGTACGAACCGTCCCAGCCGGCCTGGGTGATGGTGCCGCTGTGGATGGCCTTGATGAGCGTGCCGGTGGGAGCGGCGAAGTCGAGGCCGGTGTGGTAGCCGGAGGACCAGAGGGAACCGGCCTGACCGAAGGTCGAGGTGATGGTGTACGAGGAGGTCGGCAGCGCGAACTGCTTGGCCAGCTCGGCGAGCCGCTCGGCCTCCGCCTTCTGCCGGGCCTCTTCCTCCGCCTTCGCCTTCGCGGCGGCGGCCTTGGCCTCGGCTTCCTTCTCCGCCTGGGCGGCCGCGTCGGCGGCCTTCTTCTGGGCGGCGGCCTGCACGGCCTGGGCGGCCTTGGTGTCGACCTGGTCCTGCTGCTGCTCGGCCTGGGCCAGGATCCGGGAGCGCAGCGCCTCACCGGCGTCGGGGGCGCCCTGCTCGGTGTCCTCGGAGGCGACATTGACGCTGCTGAGCGCGGTCGCGGTCTCCTGGGCGTCCTCGTCGGAGGAGTCGTCCGAGATGATCGAGCCCACGGACGGCAGGTCGGGCATGGAGATGGACACCGGCGGCTTGCCGGTGTTGGCGCTGGCCATGCCGCCCGCGCCGACGGCGGCTATGACACCGACGCCCAGAACCGTGGAGCTGCGGGCGAGTCCTCCGCCGCGCTGCTTGCCGACGCGGTGCCGGCCGCGTAGGGGACGAATGGACTCCTCGGTGGGATTCCACTCCTCCTGCGGGCCCTCGTCGTCGGTGCGATAGCCCCCGTACACAACGGTGTCGGGCTTGCGCTGACTAGGCACGAACGGGGCCTCTGGAGCAGGCCGGTTGGACGCCACGTAGGCGTACTCCTTTCCTTCCCTCTCGCCTACCGGGTTAGCTGACGGGTTCGGAGAGGAAGGTCTCCTACGCGCGTATACCTACCGTGCTTCCACGGTGGCATCCGCGCGATTCACCCCAAGGTGGTGGTTCCCCGGTTCCCTTGCGGAATTCGGCGCGTGCGCACGGAGCCGACTCTTGTGACGGCTGGGACGACCGCGCTGCGTTATCGAACGTTAATAGACCCGGGGGCCGGATTCCAAGCGGTTCCACTTGATCATTAACGTTTTTGCCCAGGACGTACGGGCCACGACCGGTGAAAATCGGGCGAGTTGACCACGACGCAGAAGCAACTCATCAGTCACACCAGTTCTGACGCTGCGTCAGTTGTTATCGGAGCGGGACGGTTCACTCACGGCGGGTGACGGCGATCCCAACCCGCCCCGAACACACCGAAGGGCCCGGATCGCAATGATCCGGGCCCTTCGGCCTTGAGTAGCGGGGACAGGATTTGAACCTGCGACCTCTGGGTTATGAGCCCAGCGAGCTACCGAGCTGCTCCACCCCGCGTCGTTGTGTTCACTAGTCTACGCCATTCGCGGGACGCCCATGACCACGCGTGGATTCACGCTGCGGGACCGGCCGCGTGGGTGAGGGTTTCCCAGGCGACGAAGAGGCCGTCGGTGCCGGCCGGGCGGGTCTGTTCGGCGAGCCTGCGGGCGGCGGGTACGGGGAGGTCGAGCCGGTCCTCGAGGTGGTTCAGTACGACTTCCAGGTCCGGCCCCATGGTCCTGGCGACCTTGCCGCCGCACAGCCAGGCCGGTGCGGGCTCGCCCAGCTGGTGGCGGGCGTGCAGGGACAGGGCGGCCCTGAGCCGGTCCTTGGCCTCGCTGTACAGGTCGACGCCCTGGTGCCAGGCCGTCTCGGCGATGTGCGCGGTGGCGGCGAGGGAGTGGCCGACGTGCTCGAAGTCACGGCAGGTCTCCTGGGTGACGCCGTCCTTGTACGTCGACTGCTTGAACCAGTACGACGTCAGCCGCTGCGGGCTGTCCATGCCGGAGCCGGGCGCGGTGAGCGGGAGGCGGCCGTCCTTGCGCAGGTAGAAGTAGGCGGGGACGCGGTCGCGGAAGCGTTGCAGGGCGTGGTCGAAGGTCTTGTGGTCGTCGAGGAAGACGGCGATGCCGATGGCCGCGTCGGTGGAGACGAGATCCCGGTTTCCGTTGACGTCCAGGACCCGCCGGGTGACATGGGGGAGGTGGGCGGTGCGGAGCATGGTCTCGAAGCGGAGTACACGGTGGGCGGGCCAGTCGGCGCTGGGGGTGTGCCGTACGATCTCGGCGGCCCGTGCCCAGGTGGACCCGGCCCAGGCGGCCTGGAGTCCGGCGTTCTGGCCCGTGTGCCGCTCCAGCGTCGCCGACCAGCCGTCCATGATCGCCCTGGCCTTGACGGCGTGCTGCCGCTTGCCCGTGACGGTGAACAGCAGGGCCTGGGTGTAGGCGGCGATGGCGTCGTCGCGCTCCTGGATGCAGCCCCGGCCGGCCATGGCACCGGCGGGGCAGGAGACGGTCCTGTACGGCTCGGACCGGTACTTGTACGCCCCGTACTTGCTGTCCCGCATGTCGAGGAACGCCTTCAGCCAGGGTTTCCGGCCCGCGTTGACGTTCTCCCGTACGGCGTCCAGCTGGTCCTTGGAGACGAGCACGCCGGGGTGGGTGAACTCGGCGTCCGGCGGCAGGGCGCGGGCCATGGTGCGCGTACCGTCGTCGCTCCCGCAGGAGGCGAGCAGTGCCGTGACCAGGGGCAGGATCAGCAAAGCCGCCGTCCGTCTGCGCACCGACCTCATCGCCACCTCCGCGCCGTGATCCACACCCGGTCATTGGCAGCGTTACCCGTACGGCGACGCGGCGCAGGATCTGATGGGCCGAAGGGGAGTTGGCGTCCGTCCCCTCACCCCAGCAGATGCCGGTTCGGCGCCTTCGCCCGTTCCTCGTACTCCGGCAGGACGACCACGTCCACGCCCCCCGCCTCCAGGAGCCCGCTTCCGTCGGCGGCCACGACGAACGTGTCCGGCTCGCGCCACGCCGTCACCACCCGCCGTACCCCGGCGTCCAGAATCAGCCGGGCGCACGGCGCGGGGCGGGACGCGCGGTGGGCGCACGGTTCGAGGCTGCTGTACACCGTGGCGGTCGGGAGCCGGGGATCGTCAGGGGCGAGCTTCGCCAGCGCGGCCTCCTCCGCGTGCACGACCGGGTCGTCGCCCTCCCTCGAGTGCCCCCGAGCAAGCTCCGTCCCGTCGGCGGCGACCACGACCGCTCCCACGCTGAACGCGGTCCGCGAGGGTGGGCACTGCGTCGCCAGTTCACAGGCCAGGGCCAGCCAGTGGCGGTCGGCGGCCGACGGGGTGTTCGCGGTGCCGGGGGCGGTGGGCTCGTAGCGCATGAGCACGACGTCCTCGATCCGCCGCGTCTCCACCAGGCGGAGGCGGCCACCCTGATACCCCCCGGGGCCGAACAGCCTCGGCGCCTTCGGGTCGCCCACGAACAGCGGTGCCAGGACCAGCTGCAACTCGTCGGCGAGCCCCTGCTGGAGCAGCTGGGTGTGGATGATCCCGCCGCCCTCGACCATCAGGCGCCGTACGCCCCGTACGTCGTGGAGGTGTTCCAGCAGTCGGGGCCAGTCCAGTTCCGGGCCCAGCGGGACGACGTCGGCCGCCACCGGCGTCCGCTTCAGGCGCTGCGCGCCGTGGTCCGTCGTATAGACGACCTTCTCGCCGCCGGTGTGCCAGAACTTCGCCGTCGGGTCGAGGTCTCCGGAGCCGCTGACCGTGACCTTCAGGGGGTACGCGGGTCTGCCCGCCGCCTCCCGTGCCGTGCGGCGTTCGGGCGAGTTCACCAGGAGCCGGGGGTTGTCGGCGCGGATGGTGCCGGCTCCGACCAGGATGGCGTCGACGGAGGCCCGTACCTCGTCGACCCGGTCGAAGTCGGCCGGGCCGGACAGGAGCAGGCGTTCGGGACCGGTGTCGTCCAGGTAGCCGTCGAGGGAGACGGCTGCGGACAGCAGGACGTAGGGGAAGGGCATCGGCGTACTTCACCTCGGCAACGGGCGCTCTTGGTTCAAGTTTGAAACAAACCTACACTGGGTGCATGACGACCCGCTGGCTCACCTCCGAGGAGCAGCGCGCCTGGCGCGCGTACATCGGCGCCGTTCTCCTCGTGGAGGACGCGCTGGACCGGCAACTCCAGCAGGAAGCCGGCATGCCGCACATGTATTACTCCATCCTCTCCACCCTGTCCGAGGCCCCGGACCGCAAGCTGCGCATGACCGACCTCGCGGAGCGGCTGAAGATCACCCGCAGTCGGCTGACGTATGCCGTGACGCGCCTGGAGAAGGACGGGCTGGTGGGGCGCGAGAACTGCCGCTGGGACAAGCGGGGCAGCATCGCGGCGCTGACCGACGAGGGGATGGCGGTCCTGGAGCGGGCGGCCCCCGGGCATGTCGAGACGGTACGTGCGCTGCTGTTCGACCGGCTGACCAAGGAGCAGGTCGGGCAGATGGAGGAGATCTTCAGCAAGGTCGCCGAGGGGTTCCAGGGGGACGCGGCACAGGCGGCGCCCGACGAGGTGCCGTGGCGTCGGCGGTCCACCAAGCCCTGTTCATGACCCGCACCACAGGTTCATGGTGCACATCACAAATGCGTTGCTTCAAAATTGAAGCATGAGGTAGGGTCCGGGACCGAGGAGCTGCTTCAAATCTGAAGCAGATGTGCCCGAGGACCGGAGTACCCGCATGCTCGACTTCGCCACCGCCACCCAGCGCTCCCGCGTCCGCGTACCGCTCCGCTTCGGAGACGGCTACCGCGTCGACGCCGAACTGGTCACCTTCCACGGTCTGACCGACGGCCAGGAGCACGTGGCCGTCGTCCTCGGCGACCCGGCACCCGGCACCGTCCCGCTGGTCCGGCTGCACTCCGAGTGCCTGACCGGAGATGTCTTCGGCTCGGCCCGCTGCGACTGCGGTCCGCAGCTGCGCGAGGCCGTCGAGCGGATCGCCGACCGCGGCGGCGTCCTCCTCTACCTCCGCCAGGAGGGCCGCGGCATCGGCCTCTACAACAAGCTCGACGCGTACGCCCTCCAGGACCAGGGCCTCGACACCTACGCCGCGAACACCGCGCTGGGCCTGCCCGAGGACGCCCGCGACTACACGGCGGCCGCCCAGATGCTCGGGGCCTTGGGCATAGGTGAGATCGACCTGCTGTCCAACAACCCGGACAAGGCGGGCCAGTTGCGGGACCTCGGCATCGGCGTCCGCGATCGCGTGCCGACCGGTGTGTTCACCACCGCCCACAATGTCCGTTACCTGCGCGCGAAGGTGCTCCAGACCCAGCACACGCTGCCGCTGGGCGAGCTGACGGAGCGTACGGCGGGCTGAGCTGAGCGCTCCGCGGGAAGTGCCGCGATGGGTCGTAGGTCGCCTGCGGGACCGTCGTGGCTGGTCGCGCAGTTCCCCGAGCCCCTTCGGGGCGCTGCCGAACCGTTGCCGCTTGGTGCCGCTACTGAGGTGTGTGCGCCAGGTACGCCAGCACCGCCAGCACCCTGCGGTGCCCGCTGTCGCTCGGCGGCAGCCCGAGCTTCAGGAAGACGTTGCCGATGTGCTTGCTGACCGCGCGTTCGGTGACGACTAGGGTCTTCGCGATGGTCGTGTTGTCGTGGCCCTCCGCCATCAGCTTCAGCACCTCGCGCTCGCGCGGGGTCAGTGAGTCGAGCGGCGAGTCCCGGCGCCGGGTCATCAGCTCGGTGACCACCTCGGGGTCGAGGGCCGTGCCGCCGGAGGCGACCCGTTCCAGCGCGTCGAGGAACTCGTCGACGCGGCCGACCCGGTCCTTGAGCAGATAGCCGACGCCGCTGCTGCCGCCGCCGAGCAGTTCGGCGGCGTACGACTCCTCGACGTACTGCGAGAGAACCAGCACCGGCAGCCCGGGAATCCGCTCACGCGCCTCCAGCGCCGCCCGCAGCCCCTCGTCCCTGAAGCCCGGCGGCATCCGTACGTCGAGGACGGCGGCGTCCGGCCGGTGCTCCAGCAGGGCAGGCAGGATCTCGGGCCCGGTACCCACGACGGCCGCCACCTCGTGCCCGGCCGACGTCAGCAACAGCACGAGCCCTTCCCGCAGCAGGGCGTTGTCCTCGGCGATGACGACTCTCACGCCGGGCCTCCGATCACCACACGCACGGCAACTCCACCTCGATCACGGTCGGCCCCCCGACGGGGCTCGACACCTCGCAGCTCCCGTCGAGCGCGGCGATCCGCCGCCGCATGCCGAGCAGTCCCGATCCCCCGCCCTCGTCGGCGCCGCCCCGCCCCTCGTCCCGTACGGTAACCCGCAGCCCGCCCCGGGTCCGCGTGAGCGCGACCCCGGCCGCCGCGGCCCCGCTGTGCTTGGCGACGTTGGTGAGGGCCTCGGCGACCACGAAGTAGGCGGCCGCCTCGACCGCGGCGGGCGCTCGCGGGCCCTCGTCGAGGCCGTCGTCGTCCACGGTCACCGCGAGGCCGCTGCCCGCGGCGAGCGCACGCACCGCTCCCGCCAGCCCCCGGTCCGTGAGGATCGGCGGATGGATGCCGCGCACGACGTGCCGCAGCTCCAGCAGCGCCTCCTCGGCCTGGTCCTGGGCGTCGTCCAGCAGCTTGCGGGCGGCCTCGGGGTCATGGTCGTAGGCACGCTTGGCGAGACCGATCCGCATCGACAGCGCGACCAGGCGGGCCTGCGCGCCGTCATGCAAGTCCCGCTCGATACGGCGCAGTTCGGCACCGTGCGCGGCGACGGCGTCGGCGCGGGTCGCCTTCAACTGCTCGACGCGCTCGACGAGTTCCGCCTTCGGCGAGGGCTTGAGCAGCGCCGTGGACCACCGTGCCTCGACGTCCGCGAGCCGGGTGACCAACGGCAGCACGACGGCGTCGCGCCGCAGCGTCCCGCACCACACCCCGTCCACGACCAGCCCGACGACCAGCAGCGGCAGGGCGACGACGAGGAGAGCGCCGTACAGGTAATGGGCGGCCAGCCACTTCAGGTCCGCGAGCGTCCCCGGATCCTTCACAGCCGTCCGGAACCGCTCCCGGAGCGTCCCCTCGATCGGCCGGTACGCCTCCGGGATCTCCCGCCCCGTCCACGCGGCCGTCATCCGCCGCTTGGCGCCCGCGATCCGCCGCAGCAGCAGCACCGCCTCGGGCAGCATCCAGGCGCCGATCACGACCAGCGTGCCCGTGGCGGCGATCAGCAGCACGGTGATGAAGATGTACGTCCCGAAGGTCATCGCCGCGACGAGCACGAGGTGGGCCGTGGCCCGCGCGGCCCGCCGCACCGTTTTCCACATGCGGCAACGCTAGATGACGACACTGCCCGCGCACGGGAGAGCATGCTCCCCGAGCGAGGGTGTAGCGGAGTACACCCTTCTCGGGGGACGCCCCTGCCGGGCACTATCGCTGCATGTCCATCCCCAAGGAGACGTCAGGACAGGACCCCGCGGCGGCGGGACCGGTCCTGACGATGGACGCCGGCTCCCTCCCGGCGTCGGACCGGTTCGGCTGGTGGGCCGAGGTGGTCGACGAGATCATGCCGGTGTCGATCCGCAGCGCGCACGCGCCCAGCTTTGAGGGCCGGCTGGAAACCGTGGGGGTGCTGCCGCGCAGCCAGGCGACGACCTTCACCTTCTCCCCGATGACCGCCCGCCGTTCCCTGACCCAGATCCGCCGCCAGGATCCCGAGGACTACTTCATCCTCCTGGTCGGGGGCCACAGCTCCGTCCGGCTGGAACAGGCCCGCAGCGTCGCCTGCCTCGGCGCCGGCGAAATGACCCTGTACTCGAGTTCGCACCCGCTGATCAGCGATTTCCGCGACCCCGGCCAACAGTGCCGGATGACGGTGCTACGGCTGCCGCGTACCGTGCTGCCGCTGGCGGGCGGACGGGCGGACCGGCTGCTGGCCGAGCCGCTCTCCGCCGGGACCGGCTCCGCGGCGCTGCTCGGCACGTATCTGACGGGGCTGCCGGAAGCCGCCCGTACCTGCGGCCCGGCGGAGCTGGCCCGGCTCGGATCCATCGCCGTCGACCTGGCCGCCTCCCTGCTGGCCGCCCACCTCGGCGATCAGGGCTCGTTGCCCGTGGAGACACGCAAGGCGGCACTGCTCGCCCGCATCAACGCCTTCATCGACCACAACCTGGCCGACCCGTGGCTGCGCCCGGCGGCCATCGCCGCCCACCACCACATCTCCGTACGCACCCTGCATCTGCTGTTCCGCGACGCACCGGAGTCCGTGGCCGCCACGATCCGGCGTCGCCGCCTGGAGCGCTGCCACGCCGACCTGACCGACCCCGCACTGCGCCACCGCACGATCAGCGAGACCGCGATCCGGTGGGGATTCCGCAACCCGGCGGACTTCAGCCGCTCGTTCCGCGGGGCCTACGGAACATCCCCGAGCGAGGTCCGGGAACGTGCACAGAATGCGAAGGATCTCGGCACGGGCTGCTAAAGACGCGGCTCACCAGCGCAGGAGAAAGTTGGATCACAGCATCCCAGTGGCTTCAGGACCGGGACCGGAACCCATCGAGCACACCCTCGATGCGGCGGAGGACCGCGGGGGGACCTGAGGCCCTGGGGTGCTTCCTGGGCTCGGCATCGGCCCACCGGACTTCGGGTCAGCTTGCCAGCGCCACCCCCAGGGCGGTGCGGTGATGGACGAGGAAGCGGCCGGTTCGGGTCGTGGACACCAGTCCGTTCGCGCGCAGGACGCTCAGGTGCTCGCTCACGCTGCTGACCGGTATCCCGGTGCGGGCGGCCAGGCCGGTTGTCGAGGCCGGCGCCGCGAGGGCCGTCAGCAAGGCTGCCCGGGTCCGGCCGATGAGCCGGACGAGATCTTCGCGGGAGCGCGGGCTCTGCTGCCAGAGCCCGTGGATCCCTCGTGCCGCGTAGTTCACGGCCGGCGGGTCGAAGCCCACCCCGGCGCCCGGCCAGACGAACACGCTCGGGATCAACACGAGGTCAGCGCCGGACACGTCGATCACCCGCGAGCCGGGTATGCCGAACCTGACTGCGCCATCCTGCCAGGACACCTTCGGGTCGAGCTCGCTGAGGACGGCGGCAGCTCCGGCATCGGCGAGCCGCCGGGCGCGGTAGGTGATATCGGCGTCGAGCACGTCCCGCAGCCGGGGCCACCATGGCTCGATGAGCGCCGACCATGCCCGCCCCAGCATGTCCGCGAGCAGGTCGCGTATCGCTGCCGGGGCGTTGTTCCGCTGCCCGCCGCCGTCACCACCCGGCTGCACACCCGATCCCTGCGCCCCGGCCCACGGATGAGCATCCCACTCAGGGCCGAGGCACTCCACCAGCTCCGCCGCGACCTTCTCCGGTGGGGTCGCGCGAACTCTGTCGAGTTCGGCACCGATCTCGGTGAACGGGCTGTCGGGTGCCGGATTGATGAAATCAGGCTGGTACCCCTGCACCGCCAGGATTGCCAGCAGCGGCTCAATGTCCAAGCCGGGGACCAGTTCGCGGGCCTCGCGACGCCAGGGCAGGTGGTAGGCCGCCGCGCCCGGCCGGGACAGCGACCGCAGCGCGCCGGCCGTCTCATGCAGCGGCGAGATCGCGAACCGGCACCGCAGCAGATCCTCCGAGCGGAACCGCAGGAGCAGGGTCACGGGATGCCCTTCGTTTCGGCTGGAGCCGAAATTAGTGTCTCCACCTTCTTCTGTCCTCACTGTGAACCCGTGACTTTCCTGCGTGACCTGCCCCGCTTCCGTTACCTGTGGCTGAGCAAGGCGATGTCCTCGGCCGGCGCCGGAGTGGGCCGCACCGCGCTCGTGCTGTTCGCGGCCTCGTCCGGCCCCGGCGCAGTGAGTCTGGTGCTGGTCGGCACCGCACTGCCGCTGCTGGCCGGGCCGCTGGCCGGGGCGGTCGCCGACCGGATGGACCAACGCCGCCTGCTGGCCGGTTGCGAGGCCGGGCAGGGAATCGTCTATGCGGTCATGGCGCTGACCCAGCCGCCTCTCCCGGCGCTGCTGCCGCTGGTGATCCTCGCCTCGCTGCTGGCGACGTTCGGGGCGCCGGCCGGGAAGAGCGCCGTCGGCCGCCTGGTGCCGGCGGAACGCCGCAGCCGGGCCAACGCGTTGCTCGGCCTCGCGATGAACCTACAGATCATCGCCGGTCCGGCGATCGGCGGCGTCCTGGCAGGGACCACCGGGATATCGGTCGCGTTCGGCGTGAACGCCGCGTCGTTCGCCGTCTCCGCGCTGTTGCTGACCCGGCTCGGCCCGCTCGCGCCGCTGGAGCGACCGGCACCTGAAGACCGGCCCGGCCTGCTGGCCGACACCATTTCGGGCTTGCGGTACGCGAAAGAGCATCCGGTCGTACGCCGACTTTTTCTCGGAATGGTCATCTTCGTGACCTTCGCTGCCGTGGACAACGTCGCGCTGGTCTTCCTCGTACGGCGGGCGCTGCACGGGCCGACGATCGAGTACGGCATCGTCTCGGCGGCGTTCGGGGTCGGGATGGTTACCGCGTCGCTGGCGCTGACCGTCCAGGCGAACCGGATGCCGGCGGCATTCTGGCTGACCGGCGGTGCCATTGCGGGGGCCGTCGGCATGGTCCTGACGGGGATCGCGCCGTCGACGGCAGTGGCCTGCGCCGGGCAGGCGGTGGCCGGCGCCGGCAACACCGCCGCCCTCGTGGGCACCGACACCCTGGTCCAGGAACGGGTGCCTGAGCACATGCTCGGACGGGCGTTCGGCACCGTTTACGGCGGGGCGCAACTGGCATCCGCCCTCTCCTACATCATCGCCGGCCCGCTCGTGGCACTCACCGGACCGCGAGCGACCCTCATCATCGGGGGCACCGGCGCCCTGCTTGCCGCCTTTGTGCTGCGATCCCGGCCCGCGTGATCGCCGCCCTGGGCAGGCCCTCGCGGCAGGCAGACAGTGAGTCACCCACTCCAGCCGCCCCTCTGGCGCCGGCTGCGCCGATCAAAGGACTCGGCATAGGCGTGGGCGCGGAAGGCGAGTACGGGATCGTCGGAGAGGGTGATTCCGGCGGTGATGCGGGTGGGGTCGAACCGTTGCCCGGACCAGTGTTCCTGGTCCTGGACGGGGGCCGTCAGCTCCAGTCGTCCGGCGGTCAGTTCCTTTCGCGTGTCAGGCCAGGGGGTGGTGGGATCGTGCGTGGGGTCGCCGTCCTCCCCCAGCTGAACCCGCAGCGTGAACGCGACCGGGCCGCTTCGCAGGCGCTCGTGGAACTCCTCGGTCAGGTAGTCGGCGGTACGGGTGGCTGCCTCCTCGGTGGTCAGGACCGCGCGGCCCGACTCCGGCTCCCAGCGGTAGCGAACCGGCTGCCGCCCGCCCCTCGCGTCGGCCCAGATGAACGCGTGGATGGCCCAGTAGGCGGCGCTGCCATAGCTGACCGGCACGGGAGGCTGCTGCATGACGGCCGGGGCAAGGTGCGGGTGGGCCGCGACATAGGCCTGCACGGTGGCCGGGTCCGGGTGTCCGGTGGTCGGGTCCGGCCGTAGCGCCTCGGTCAGTCCGAGGAATTCCTGGGGCGTCGACGCCACGAACAACGGCACGGTGATACCGAGGAGATCGGTCTCGGTGCTGTCCGGGAGGTGGAAGCGGGTCGCCATGCCACGGGTGACCGGGGCGGCGTCGGGGGTGTGCGGATTTCCCTCCGAGTTCGAGAACCGTACGGTGACGGGGACTTGCTGATACTGAAGATGCGCGGCCGTGGTCAGCGCCGCCGCTTCCCCGGTCGGGGTGAAGGTGCCGACGAAGCAGCTGCCCTTCGCGCTGGAACGCCGGTATCCCGGATACGGCCCTCCGCCCATGCGTTCCATACTGTCGACCACCTGCGCCGCGTCGGGCTGGTCCACCGTTTCGCTTGTTCGGCTCGACATGCCGCTCCTCCCGGGTCGCGATCGGGTCAGATGATGAAGGTGGGCTGTTCGGCGAAGCCCAGCAGGCTACGGCCGTAGATCTCGCGGCCCAGGTCGGGATTGACGACGCCGTGCCGGGAAGCCGTACCCAGGTCGCGCCAGATTCGCTGGAGGGGGTTGGCCGAGGCGAAGGCGCTCGCGCCGTTCACCGAGACGAGGCGGTCCACGGCCTCGCGGGTGCGGGTGGCGGCCACGGCGGTGTCCATACGGACCCGGGCCCGCTCTGCCATGGTGAGCTGCCGTGCCTCGGCGGCGGCGTCATCGAGGTCGTCCGCCGCACGGTAGGCATGCAGATGGGCCGTGTCGATGAGGGACGCGGCATCGGCGACGGCGAGCTGCACACTCGGCGACTGGGCCAGGCGCTCGTAGAACGTCAGGGACATGGGCTTGCGGCCGGCGGTGTCGAGCGTGAGTTCCAGGGCGGCCCGGGCCATGCCGAGCATGGGGGCGACCACGGTCAGGGCCAGCATCGACGCCGGCGCGACGGCGATGCGGGGCTCGCCCTCGTGACGGGTGGCGTAGGCGCCGGCCAGGACCGCGCCCATGTCGAGGATCCGATGGGCCGGTACGCTCACCCGCTCGGCGACGACGGTGTTGCTGCCGGTGCCCGCCATACCCGCCACGTGCCAGGTGTCCTCCACCGCCAGCTCCTGGACCGGCACCAGGGCGATCATCGGCGGCGTGTCCGCGGCCTGCGGGGCGACGGCGAGCACTACCCACTGCGCGTGATCGATGCCCGAGGCCCAGCCCCACCGGCCCGAGATGACCAGTCCACCGTCGCCGGTGGTGGTGCTGCTTCCGGACGGGGTCAGCGACGCGGCGACCGCCGCGTCACTGTCCCGGCCCCACACGTCGTCGCGTGCCCGGTCGTCCATCATCGAGACGATGAGGCTGCCTCCGGTGTAGATCATCGCGATCCAGGCGGCGGAGCCGTCGCCGCCCGCCAGCTCGGCCGTCACCTCCATGCTGGTGCGCACCGAGGCCCCGTGGCCGGCGTATGCGCGGGGGGTGCCGAGGCGGAACATCCCGGCCTCGCGCAAGGCCCGCACCGCGTCGTCCGGCACGCGGCGCAACCGTTCGCCCTCATCGGCCTGTCCGGCGAGAATGGGCACCAGCTTCCCGGCGGCCGCCACCAACTCGCGTCGGCCGTGGCGGTCATCGAACGGGGGGCGGGGGTTCTCGGACAAGTTCACAACTGAGCTCCACAGCGGTGAGTGCGGGCGGTCGGGGTGCACGCTCGGCGTGCTGGGAGCAGCGTAGGGAGCACCTCGCGGCAGCTGTAAGGAACGCCGGTGCCATGAAAGGGGGATTCGCGTGCCACGCATGGGAGTTCAGAACGACGTACGGGAGTGGCGGCATCGGACGTCCATCGCTGTCCCGCTGCACCTGCCCCACCGGCAGGACCTCCTGCGCGAGGAGTGGAGTCGCCGGCTCGGCCACATCGGCCATGTGCGGAACCTGCGTCTGCCCACCGACGGGCCCACCGGTGTCTATCGCACCCGGGTCGATCACCGCCTGATCGGCGACGTCGCCGTCAGCCGCCAGTACAGCGACCCCATCGAAGGGGTCTCGGGCCTCGGCCGCGGCGACCTGGTCGCCGTGCACATCATCGAGAGCGGGAGGCTGACCGTCGAGGACGCCGGCCGACGCGTCGGCGTCGCACCGGGCGTCCTGTGCATCCGCGACCTCCAAGTCCCCTGGGAGTTCGCCTACACCGAGCCGACCAGGACACGCGTGCTCATCCTGCCGCGGGCCGCGCTCATCGATCACCTCGGCCGAACGCCCCTGCCGGCCCTGACCACCGCCTCCGCCACGGCCCCGGAATCCCGACTGCTGCTCGCGCACCTCGACACCGCCTGGGCCCTCTCGGAGCAGCTCGGCCCGGCCGGCACACAAGCGGCGTCAGCCGCGTTGGCGATGCTGCTGACGGCCCTCATCAGCACACACCACATACCCGCACCCGCCCCGCCGCAGGCCCTGCACACCGCGGCGACGGCGTACGCGGACAGCCGGCTGCGGGACACGGACCTGAGTCCGGCGACCATCGCGCAGGCGCTGAACGTGTCGGTCCGCACCCTCCATCGCGCCTTCGCCGACGGCGAGTCCGTCATGGGCTACGTACGCCGCAGCCGTCTCCGAGCCGCCCGCCGCGAACTCGACCAGCCCGACAGCCCGTACACGGTCGCCGAGGCCGCCGCACGCTGGGGGTTCGCCGATCCCAGCCACTTCCGCCGCGCCTACCGCGCGGCCTTCGGCCGGCCACCCCGCGGACCGGTCCGCCCCTGACCACAGGCGCGAGGCCGCGGCTCGGCCCGAAAACGAGTGGGGCCCGTCTCTCGCCGAGAACGGCCTGGCGTTTTCAGATGCGGAGCAGTCGTTGGGTGATCTCCCGGTACTGCCTCAGCGCGAGGTGGAGGTCGGCGGACTGCGTTTCGGAGTCCTGGTCCTGCCAGCCCTCGCGCAGAGTACGCCGCTGTTCGGCGAGGGCCTCCATGAGCTTGGCGGCGGCCTCGTCGAAGGCGCCTTCGGCTTCCTCCAGTGAGTCACGCGGATCGTCGGGGAACGTGTTGACGGCCCGTCCGAGGCGCCGGACGATCTTGTCTCGCTCGTCCGACGAGAACAGCGGTGCCGGGCCGGGCGCGCGGCCGCCCGCGACGCCGCGGGGCTGGTCCGCGGGCTGTTGCGCACGTGTCTGGTCGTACATCATCAAGTGCCGCTTTCCTGTGCGTTGTGCCGGATTTCCGGAGCGGCATGGCTCTGAGCCGTGCCGCCAGTCAACGTCCGGCGTCGGCCCGTGTCAACGCGATGCCGCTTGCGAGCAGACGCGCTAGTTACACAGACAGGAGTACGGTCGAGGCGACGAGGGTCTTTCGTATGCCGGAACTCGGGCCGGCTCCGGGCCGTCGTCTCGGATCCGGTGAGTCCACCGGACCACGTTCCTTCCACCGCACCCCACCCGTCCTCAAGGGCAGCCCGTGACCCCGGCCGCGCCATCCGCATCGATGCCGAGGAGCCACGTATGCCGCTCAGGCCGCCCCCTTCCACCATGGTCGCACCGTCGGACCCCGCTCCGCCGCCCCAGGGCTACGACGGGACGTCCCCCTTCCCGCCGGACGGACCGGTGCCGGCGCGCGACGGCGGTGAACGGCTCTACGTCACGGTGACAGCGGTGATCGTCGTCCTCCCGTTCGTGGCGCTCGGCCTGGCCGGCTGGCTGCTGTGGGGGAGTCTCATCCATCCCGCCGACATCGTGCTCGCGCTCGTCCTCTACACGTTCACGGGTCTCGGCGTCACGGTCGGCTTCCACCGCGGTCTCACCCATGGCGGCTACCGGGCCGTCCGCCCCGTGCGCATCGCGCTCGCGGTGGCCGGTTCGATGAGTTTCCAGGGCGACGTCATCGGCTGGGTCGCCACCCACCGCCGTCACCACGCGTTCACCGACCGGCCTGGGGACCCGCACTCGCCGTACCGCTACGGCACGCATCTGCGCGGCCAGTTGCGAGGGCTGCTGCACGCGCATGTCGGCTGGCTGTTCCGCAACGACCGCACACCCGCCGACCGGTACGCCCCCGACCTGCTCGCCGACCGCGACATCCGCCGCGTCGCCCGCGCCTTCCCGGCGCTGTGCGTTCTCACCCTCGCCCTGCCCTTCGCGGCGGGCCGGCTCATCGGCGGGACCTGGGTGCACGCGCTGACCGCCCTGCTGTGGGCGGGACTTGTCCGCATAGCCCTGCTCCACCACGTCACCTGGAGCGTGAACTCCCTCTGCCACATGATCGGTGAGCGCCCGTTCCGCACCCGACGCCATGACCGGGCCACCAACCTGTGGCCCCTCGCCCTGATCTCGTTCGGCGAGAGCTGGCACAACCTCCACCACGCCGACCCCACCAGCGCCCGCCACGGCGTCGACCGCGGCCAGCTCGACCCGTCGGCCGCCGTCATCCGCCTCTTCGAACGCCTCGGCTGGGTGCACGACGTGCGCTGGCCCACTCCGGCCCGCGTCGCCGCCCGCCGCACCTGACACCGAGCACTCACTCACCTCCTCCGCCGCACGGTGATCGACAGGAGCTCCCGTGACCACCGCACTGCAACCCCCGCTTCCCTCCCATCCCCTCCTGCGCCTACGCCTGGCACCCCACGGCGGCATGCCCCGTCCCATCGACGGAGCGTGGTGGCCCCGTTCGTACGACCTGCTCGCCGAACTCCCCCGGCTGCTCGCCGGGTTGCCGCGCGCGTGGGGCCACATCGCCAGTGTCACCGTCAACGGGGCGACGTGGTCCGCGGTGCCCGGCCGGATGCTCGTCTCCAACCAGGTCGTACGACTGCACCGGACCCACACGGCATCCGCCGCGCACACCATCGTCCTGCTCTCGCCCGGCCAGGGACGCTGGGACCTGCTGGTCGTGCCGCCCGATACGACCGAGGCGGTTGCGGAACCGCTCATGGCGGCCGCGACGGAGGGTCACATGTAACGGCCGAGCTCACGGCGCTTCTCACCGGAGGGGCCGGGGCGGACCGTTCCCGGACGCCGTCTCACGTCCGCGGGGGGCCGGCCTCCGCGGACTGGCTGGTCTCCAGCCAGGAGCGTGCGGGTTCCGCCGCACGGGCGGTGTCCACGGTGAGGTCGAGGCGGGTCCCTCCGTCGGCACCCGCGGGAAAACTGCGCTGCTCGGTGGCGGCGAAGCAACGGCGGAGAACCTCCGCGACGCGCCGGGCGACCTCGGGGGAGGCGGCGACGATGCGGACCTCGGCGTGCCCGTCCGAGGGTGTTTCCGTGGACTGCATGGCCACCTCGGAGTTCGCTGTCCCGGTGTGAGACGGGCCGGATCAGTCACTCTACTCCGGTGTGCCTCGCAGCTCCCGCTGGTGACAGCGGGGGCCCCGGCCGCCGTCGGCCGAGGAGTACCGTGAAAACGAGGAAGCCACTCGGTTTCCTCTTCGCGGCAGGCAGGCGAGTGCGATGTCAGACTCCGGCACCCCGCGTGCGACCAGGCTCCTGCCGGACACCGTCCACCAGGTCGTGCGGCCCGGGACAGCTGTCGTACGGCTGGAGACGACACACGACCGGCGGGGAGTGCTCGACGGGGCGTGGTGGCCGCGTTCCCGCGACATCGCCGCCGAGCTTCCCGGCCTGATCACCGCGCTGACCGAGTACCTCGGGCCGGTCACCCGCGTCGGCCTGGACGCCGGCGCCTGGGAAGAGCTGCCGACGCGGATGACCATCGACGACCGTGTCGTCCACATCGACTCCTCTCCGGTCGGCGACGACACCGTCCTCATCACCCGGGGCGAGCAGGACCTCTTCTCCCTCCTCGTGATCCCGCCACACGCGACGCCCGACGCCGCGCGCGCCGCCATGGCCGAGGCCGTCCGCGCCGACAGCGTGACGCAGGCGGACCAGATCCTTATCGACACCGGCACCGAGCGAGTGGACCCGAGCATCACGGAAGGCCCGTGGGCCGACCCTCAGTAGCCCGCCGCGCTCACGCATCGCTCACGCACGGCGGGCCGCTGAGCAGCAGCTTTGGGTGCACGAGGCATCGGCGGGGGGAAATCACCTGCACGGCTGTTCACGGCGCGGCAGGCGCGGTCGCGCCGCGAGGGATGCCGGCCAGCCCGGTGGGCGTGGTTCTTCGCTCCGTGCAGGCGTACGGGGCCAGGCGGTCGAGGCGCACCGTTGGCTCAGCCCTTCCGGCACGACCCTGGTCACGCGGACAGGGCAACAACTGTGCTGGTCAGAGCGATGATGGGGGCTTGACCGAAGCCATCCGGTCACCCAATCACACGTGCTCCACCAGGAGTTCCAACTCGTTGACGTGGAACTCCCCGTAGCCGAACTGTTCGCCAAGCGTCCGGTGGCGGGCGTACTGCTCCTCGGTCAGTGGCAAGGCCAGCACATGCAGGAGCCTGAGGAGCAGCCGGTATCCGAGGTCGGGGTCGACCGTGGTGACGACTTGTTTGAGCGCTTCTGCTGCGGTCATGCCCGGAATCTCATGCCAGCCGGGGCTGACGGTCCGGTCCGCCAGCAGCGGCGTCAAGTCCTGGATCTCCCGAAGTACCGGACCAGTGAGTTCGGACTGGAGAGGCGGCTTGACCGGTGTGTACGACGGGGCGACCTCCTGCAAGCGTTCGCGACACACCTCCGCGATCGTCTGAAGCCAGGTCCGTGCGTCGATGCCCATCCGGTCGATGCTGAAGCCTCGGTCCGACGCGGCCAGCCACAGTGTGGTGATCGTGCCGGAGGAAAGCGAGGACTCCAGCAAGCGGAGCGCGTCCTCGAGCAGCAAGGCTGCCGCTGAGCCCGGGGTCTCGGCGGTATCGTCGTTGGCTGCGGCCCTCTGCACCGTCTCCCTGGCCGTGTGGTCGTGCCATTGCCCTGTGAACCACGACGTGAGTTCGGAGAATCCGAAGTCTCCTGTGGCGTCTCGCCGGGTGGTGTCGACGGGCAGCCACTGCACATTGAGGCCGTCGTATACCAGTGGTCCCGGGTACCGGAGTTTGGTGTCGAGCACCATGAGGCGGTCGTACTGGTCCTTGGCCACCGGAACGCCGTACGACTTCAGGACCCGCAGGAAAAGGCGAAACCCGAGTTCTCCGTCACTCTCCCTGACGATTCCTTCCAGTGCTTCCGGTACGGATTCAGGCAACGGAGCAGCGAAACCGCTTTTCGCCATCGCGTGCCTCAGCTGGGACGCGGAGGTTCGGATCTCCAGGACCACGGCTTCGCACAACTCCTCCTCGCCCATGCTCGACGGGGATGATTCGGGCCCATAGCCGCGGGCTTTCTTCCGGGAGCGGGCCGGGTACCGATCCGCGAGTCGGCGGAGCCAGCCGCGCATGTCCATTCCGAAGTCGACGGGATCGAAGCTACGACGCGTGGCCGCGAGCCATGCCGTGCGTATCAGCTCTTCCGGCAGAGCGGACTCCAGCAGGCAACGCAGGTCGACACCGAGTTCGACGGCGCCTTCACCATCGCAGTCATCGGCCACCTCTGCGGCGAGATCCAGCGCCTGTGCTTCATCGACCCGCACGCCTGAGGCACAGAGTTTCTCTGTGAGTGCGCTGAGGCCGAAGTCCCCTTCGTAGAGCCCGCTGAAGCACCCACGATGCCTTGCCACGATGTGTTCATCGCCTCTCAGTGTGTTCCATCAGTGGGCCCGTCCCAGGACGGGCCCACTGATGCTCAGGTCATGGGCCGATTATCGTCGACGCCACCTCAGGAGCGCTTTTTCAGGGGATACGACGTAAAGACGATGTAGCCCTCATGGCCGTCCTTCCCCGGCAGCCTCTTGAGGGCCACCCGGACCTCGTTCCCCGCGGCCTCCCAGGAGCCGTCCGCCTTGTGCACCTTGCCCAGAGATTCGTACTTGTCCCATCGTCCCGTGATCGGAAACTCGGTCTTGTTCCTCCACTGGCCCCGATGGTGGAGGAAATTGTCCAGCGCGTCGAAGCTGGCTTCCCTCCGCTTGCCATTGGGGAAGAAGTAGTAGGCCAGAACACGGTCAACCGCCTGCTGGGCGATGTCCCCGTCGGTCCACACGGTGCTGATGGGTTCCAGACCCTTCCGCTCATTCTCGATGGCGAACTGCCTGGCCTGCTCCGGGGTCACGTTGACGTGCCTGCTCAACGTGTGAGCCCCACTCCTCGGGAACTCCAGTTCGTCGGCGAGATTCGCGCAGTTGTGGACCAGGAGGTCATCCGCACGCGGGCCTTCGGCACGCACAAAGAAGGTGTGCAGACCGTCGACGGTGAGGTCGTAGACCTTGCGCGGTTCCAGATCCGTCAGATCCCGCAGCCCGCTGACAGCGTGGACCGTTCCGTCGGGCGAGCGCATCTCGTCGCCCCGGCGCAGCTCCGACACCACGACCCAGCCGCGATCGACGACGAAGACCCGGTGCCCCGCGGTGCTGGACAGGGCGCTTCCGTCGGCAAATGTGATGTCGATCAGACGGTCCGTAGCATGAGCGAACGTCGCGCTGACAACCTGCGGGCGCTGATCGCCGCTCTCGGGGTCCTCGGCCAGCACGCGGTCACCCAGGCGTACTTCGCTGATCGCCTTGCGGCTGCCGTCTGCCATCAGCACAAGGGTGCGACCCGGGAAACTGTTGATCTTGCAGGACGTTGCCAGGTCTTCGAAGAGGTTGACGGTGTCCTCGATCCTCGCAAGTGTCGCAGGATCGAGGTCGAGGGCCCTCAACGTCTTGTAGGCGTCGGCGACGCCGATGCCGGTCTTCATCGCGGCGTCCAGCGCGCGGATCGCCTCGGCGATCTTCGTGAACGCCTTGCCCGGGATGAAGTTGCTCAAGGCCCAGCCGCAGCCGCTGGCGCTGCCGTGCCAGCAGTCGACGAAGTCCTGGACCAGGACCGCCTTGATGATCTTGTAGGTGAGTGTCTGCTGGATCAGCTCCAGCTTCGTGAAGTGCTCCGTGACCTCCTTCTTCAAGCCCTTGAAGGGCTTGCTCTCCACGAGCAGCGTGTCCTCGGACGGGCAGCCGTTGGCGGTGGCCGGTACATCGGGGTTGGTGCAGAGGAAGAAGTCGACCGTCGCGTTGAACGTGACGAGGAACGTGACGGTGCAACCCTCGAAGCCGATGTCGATGACGCAGTCGTTCTGCTGCTTGGCGTCGGTGATCTCGATACTGTCGTCGTCGACCACGTACCACGTGCCGCCGATGCCGGTACCCGCGCCGCTGTTGACCTGTTGGTTGGCCTGCTTCCGCGCCGCGGACTCCGCGGCTTCCTGTGCCTCCTCGGCGTACTTCAGCGCGTCCTTGGCGGCTTGTTCGGCTTCGGTGGCGGCGGCGTCGGCGCGGTCGGCTGCGGCGCGTGCGTCCTTGGCTGACTGCTCGGCCGCGGCCGCGGCGTCGCGTGCGGCCTGGGCGTCGTGGGCGGCCTGGTCGGCGGAGTCACGGGCATCCCTGGCGTAGCCCTCGGCGCGGCCTGCGGCCTTGTCGGCGGCTGCCGCGTCGGCGGTGGCCTGGCGGTCGTATTCGACAGTCCGGGCCAGTGACGCCGTGGCCTTTGAGGCGGCTGCGGCGGCGTCGGCCGCGTAGCCGAGGGCCTCCTTGGAGTAACCGCGGGCGGTGGCCGCGTGTGCGGCGGCGTTGGCCGCGTACTGGTAGGCGATCTTCGCGTCGCCCGTTGCCTGGTCGGCGAGGTTCTTGGCCGCGGAGGCTTCGGCCTGTGCGTTCTTGGCGTGGGCGTCGGCGACGGCCTTCTGCTGTTCGGTGATCGACTTCGACGCCTGTCCGGTCAGCACGACCAGGCCGGCGGCCGAGTCGGTGGTGACATACGGGGAGCCGAGCTCGATCGCGTCGTTGGCCGGCTTGGCGACCTGGACGGCGGCGTTGCCCGCGTCGACCGCGGCCTGCGCGGTGACATGGGCGAAGCCCGCGGCCTTCGCCGAGGCGGCCAGGGCCTTGGCGGCCTCCTTGTTGGCCGCGTCCGCCTGGGACTTGGCGGTCTTGGCCAGCTTCTCCGCCTCGTCCGCCAGTTCGACGGCCGTCTTGGCCTCGGAGGAGGCGTGCTGAGATGCCTGGATGGCGTCGGCCACGGCGCTGGTCGCGGTCTTCACCGCGGCATCGGCCCTCAGTTTGGCGGCCTGGGCGGCGTCCGCGTTCGCACGGGACCGCTTGGCGGCTGCCTCCGCGCGGGTGGCTGCGGCGTCCGCCTCGGCTGCCGCCTGGGTGGCCGCATTCGCCTCGGTCCGGGCACGGCCTGCGGCCGCCTCGGCGTCGTCCGCGTGCGCGGAAGCCGCGTCCGCTGCCGCCCTGGATTCCTGGGCGTTGCTGTCGGACTCGTGGGCTTGAGCGAACGCCTCCTTCGCGTCCGCCTTCGCGCGGGCGGCGTCCGCCTTCTGCTCGGCGTCCCAGGCGTCGTCCCGCAGGTCACGGGCGTTGTCGCGGGCCTTGACCGCGTCGTTCTTCCGCGCGACCGCGGTTCCCTCGGCGGCCTCCGCCTTCTCCCTGGCGTCCTGGGCGTTCGCCGCCTCGGCCTGCGCGTTGTTCTTGTGCTGAGCCGCTTCGGCCTGCTTGGCGGCAGCGGTCTCCTTCTCCGCCTTGGCCGTCTTCTCCTCCGCCTCGGCCGCGAGCCGCTTGGCGTGCGCGTCGGCGGCAGCCGCCTTCGCGTCCGCTTCCGCCTTCAGCGCGACGACGAGCTTGGCCTCCGCGGTCTCCTTGTCCTTCTTGGCGTTGTCCCGGTGCAGCCTGGCCGCATCCGCGGCGGCCTTCGCCTGCAACTCGGCCGTGTGCGCGGCCTCTTTACGGAACTCCGCGTTGACCTGCGCGGCCTGCGCCAGCGCGCGCTGCGTGATCGTCTCGCTGTCACCGGCGGAGGCCCGGGTGGCGGCCTCGGCGGTCTCACCGGCCTTCACCATCGCCGTCAGCGCCGCCACCGAACCCTTGGTGACCTGGGCCTTCTGCTGACCGACCAGAAGACCACGACCCCGCGGCGCGCCGGCAGCATCCGCAATCCCGTATGCCGCCTGCTCGGCCGCATCGGACGCCGTGGCCGACTTCTTGGCGTTCTCCAACTGGGTCTTGAGCGCGGCCACATACTTCTTCGCAGCCGTCTGGCTGTCGGTGACGACCTTCTTCGCCTTGTCGAACTCGGCCTTGTCCGGGTACGAGGGGCTGTCCGTGCCCTTGTGACCGGACGGCTTGATCAGGAACTTCTGCGAACCGGCGTCCTTGCAGTCCCACAGCCGCGCGTCCGTGCTCTTGGTGAACGCGCTCAGGTCCAGGCACTTCCCCGTGGTGACACTCTTCAGGGGCGCGGTGGCACGGACGTCGCCCTGCCACGACTGCCCCGCGGACTTGTAGCAGTCGTAGATCTGGATCTTCGTGCCGTTCGCCGACGCGTTCCCGGCCACGTCCAGGCACTTCTGCGAGCCGACATTGCGAAGGTGGAGGTCGTCCTCACTGCCCTCGAGCGTCCACTGCTGGGCCGCGCCGCCGTTGCAGGTGTAGATCTGGACGGGCGTGCCGTTGGTCTTCGCACCGCCCGCAACGTCCAGGCAGCTGCCCGTCGCGCCCGGCACCTGGATCGCCGCAGGGCTGTCGCCGATCCAGCCCAACCCGCCGGCGGACCAGTAGTCCTGCCAGCGGGTGGAGTAGTCCGCGAGCCACGACTGGCCGAGGACCTGGCCCAGGCCGAACGTGCCGTCCTGCAACGCCTTCGTGGCGGTGACGTTGGCAGCGAGGATCTGCTGCCGCTGCGTGGCCTGCGCGGCGATCTCCTGCTGCCACTCGGCGGACGCCTGCGCCACCTCCTTGCCGAGAACCCGGTTCGGGTCGATCGGGGCGTGCCACGCACACGAAGCGAAGCGGGCCTTCAGGTCCTCGACCGCGATGCGGAACTCCGGGGTGTCCGGAGCCGGGGCAGTGCGAGGGAAGCCGCCTGAGGACAGGAAGATGCGAGCGTCATCGGCGAACACCCTGGGAACGAACAGCTCGTTGGGCTCGATCTTCCCGGAGTTCTTCTTCCACAGCTTCCACGCCTGCTGCTCCTCCGGTGTGCCCCCAGTGGTGTACAGCTGGTCGCCGACCGCGAGCGCGGCGGCCTTCGTCTTGTCGTCCGCGGTGGGCGACGGATCGTAGAACGGGGAGAACAGGTCGACCGACTTGAAGTACGACTGGTACAGCCACGGCAGCAGGCCGGTCTTGTCGTAGATCTCGCTCGCCCCGCGCGGTGCGTCAGGGTAGGAGGTCAGGCCGCTGACGGCGGTTGAAAACGCCTGCTCCTGGTCGTTGGCCTTCTTGGTCCACTGGTCACTGCTGGCGCTGTCCGCATAGGAGGCCTGGTGCAGGGGGCTGTTGTTGTCGGCGAGGTCCCGCTTGAGCTTCTGATGGAGCTGATCGGGCGGCAGCCCGATGGAGTTCTGTGCGAGGGCGAACAGGTTGGGTCCGCCCTTGCGCAGGGCATCAGCGGCGACACACTGATCCTCGCGCAGCTGCTCAGCCGCTTTGGTGTCGAAGCCGTCGTACGAGTCGCCGGCCGCGGCCACGGGCTGTTCGGCGTCCCGGCCGAGCTGACCGGGCTGGACGGCCAGGCCACCGAGGACGGCCAGGGCGGCGGCGGACGTGACGGCAGAGGTGAACGCTGCGGATGTTCGTGATCTGGGGTTGAACAACCCCGGTCTGAATCGCAAAGGGGCATCCTTCGTAGCGAGCGAGGGCAGGCAGGGGTGACCGCCCGAAGAGGCGGTGGGATACGCGCGGGGTCAGCCCGCTGTTCCGGCGCGGGAACAGCGGCAGCAGAAAGCAGCGACCACGTAGCCGTTCACAACAAGCCCGTATCGCGACATGACGAAGCACTCCTCCCCCGTGACGGCACAGTCCCCCCGGCCGCCGAATGACGTGCGCGCGTCACGGTGGGCTGGTCAGGGCCCCTCGTGTGAGTGCGCGGCGTCACCATAGCCACAGGTCAACCGGGTGAGGCAAGGGCCGATCTTGGCGTCCGGGTCACGGAACGGGAAATCACTTGCACGGCTGTTCACGGCGCGACATGTGCAAACGCCGTGCTCACAACAGGAGTTGCTCGTGTGAGGCACGTGTGAGGCATGCGAAGAAAGCGTGCAGGCTACGACTACTCTCTGCCATAAATTGACCAGAAGTCGCCAGCCCGTCGATGGGCGCGCAGGCGTACGGGGTCAGACGGTCGAGGCGCGCCGATGGCTCAGCCCTTCCGGCAAGGCCCTGCTCACACGAACGGGCCCCGCAACCGCTCACGCAAGCCGCTTCCAACCACGGTTGTTGCCCTGGCCACGGATGCAGACAGGGCAACAACTCTGCTGGTCAGAGCCCTGCAGGCGCCGACGATGCGGTAGGCCCTGTGGGACTCGAACCCACAACCAATGGATGAAAAGTTCCGGCCGGAACGTACCACGTGGTTCCGGACGCTGACTTGCTGTCCGGAACCACCAGGTCAGGACAGGTTCGTAATGAGGCGCGGCCCCCGTCAGGACAGCTCCTGCCACACCGTCCGCAGCCTGAAGGCGGTGCCGGTTCCGTACCCGCCACAAGCCCCAATCGAAGGACTTGTCCCAACACCACCGTGCGAGCCCTTGCCAGATTCGCTTCGTCACAGGCTGCCGCGCGAACGTTCCGCTGTGGCCGCTTCTCGGTGACCACACGGCTTTCTCCGACACAGAGGATCTCGGGGCGGCCACGGCGGCGGCCATGTCGCTATGCCGGGGCTGTCGGGATGGGTGCGCAGAGGCGGCGGGCGGCTTCGACGACGATGGCGCGGTGTTCGGCGAGCCGTTCGGGCCGGTAGGGATCGGTGCCGTCGGCGGCCGTGAGGAGATCCCGTGGCGCGAGCACCCAGCTCTGGGTGAGCCCGGTGATGAGGACGAGCAGGTCGGTCGACGGCAGCTGCCCGGCGGCCGGGTCCGCGGTCATGCGGGCCATCTTCTCGCTGTACACGTCCGCCGCATCGGGGCCCAGCTCGGGCCGCTCCAGCTGGCGCCACAGATGCATGCGCAGTGCGGCGGGGTGGCGGGTCAGGTAGTCGAACATGCGGCCCGCGTAGCCCGGCAGGTCGTCCTCGGTGAGCGGCACCGCGTCGTTCAGTTCGCTGATGACCTTGTGCAGGGCGGCGGCGAACAGGAGTTCCTTGTTCGTGTAGTACACGTAGATGGATCGCTTGTTGGCGCCCGAGACCGCGGCGATGCGGTCGATGCGGGCACCGGCGAAGCCAGAGGCACTGAACTCCTCGATCGCCGCCCGGAGGATCTTTGCGCGGGTTGCCGCGGAGTCGTAGGCCATGACTCAAGCCTAAGGTAACCAACCAGTTATTGACAAACTCCGGACGGGGTGCCTAGATAGTAACTATCCAGTTATTTTCATTACTGGCCGTAGCGGAAGGTCTGTCATGAGTACTCCCTCACCCTCCTCGCCCGTGTTCGAGCGGGACCTGTTCATCAACAACACCTGGCGTCCCGGCTCGACCGGCGAGCGCATCCCCGTCGTCGACCCCGCGACCGAGAAGGAGATCGGATCGGCCGCCGCGGCAAGCTCCGAGGACATCGACGCGGCCGTCACCGCGGCCCGCGCCGCGTTCGACTCCGGCCCCTGGCCGCGGCTGACCCTGCGCGAACGCGCCGAGATCCTCACCAAGTTCGCCGAGGAACTGGAGAAGGACGCCGACCCGGTCACCGAGGTACTGATCGCCGAGACCGGCCTGACGGTCGGGCAGAGCCGCGGCGGGGCGCTGACCATGCCCGGCCTGCTGCGCTACTACGCCTCGCTGGCGGACGTGACGGAGCTGACCGAACTGCGCACCGGTCTGTCGGGGGTCAGCGCCCGCATCGAGAAGCGGCCGGTGGGCGTCGTAGCGGCCATCGTCCCGTGGAACGCTCCGCTCGCACTCGCCGCGTTCAAGCTGCCGCAGGCCCTGCTGGCCGGCTGCACAGTCATAATGAAGCCGTCCGAGGACACCCCCCTCAGCGCGGGCTACTTCGCCGACGCCGCGCTGCGGGCCGGACTGCCCGCCGGTGTGCTGAACATCGTCAACGCCCTGCCCACGGGCGGCGATCACCTGGTGCGCCACCCGGGCGTCGACAAGATCACCTTCACCGGTAGCACCGTGGTCGGCCGCCGCATCGCCGCCGCTGCCGCCGACACCCTCAAGCAGCTCACCCTCGAACTCGGCGGCAAGTCACCGGCACTCGTGCTCGACGACGCCGACCTGGACCGCATCGTCGAGACCCTCGTGCCGGGCGTCACCGGGAACAACGGCGAGAGCTGCACCAACCCCAGCAGGCTCATCGTGCCCGAGCACCGGCACGACGAGATCGTCGCCGCTCTCGCCGAGGCGTTCGCCGAACTCACCGTCGGCGATCCCCGCGACCCGGCCACCGACGTGGGCGCGATGGTCACCCGCAAGCACTACGAGCGGGTCCTGGACTACCTCGCCTCCGCGGAGAAGGACGGCGGCACCTTCGCCGTCGGCGGTGGCCGGGCCCCCGGCCACGACGTCGGCTACTACGTCGCCCCCACGATCATCACCGGCGTCTCCCCGGACGCCAAGGTCGCCCAGGAGGAGATCTTCGGGCCCGTCCTGACCGTCCTGACCTACCGGGACGAGGAAGAGGCCGTCCGCATCGCCAACGACACCGAGTTCGGCCTGTCCGGCGCCGTCTACAGCACCGACACCGAGCGCGCCCTGCGCGTGGCCCAGCGGATCAACTCCGGCACGGTGAACCTGAACAACGGCATCACCGTCGACATCGGCGTCCCCTTCGGCGGCGTCAAGCAGTCCGGCTACGGCCGCGAACTCGGCCCCGAGGGCCTGGACGCCTTCTTCAACACGCACGTCATCTTCATCGACGGCGAACCCCTGCGCGTGATCAACGGATAGCAGTGACACGACACGGCCTGGTCCGGCCCGCTACGCCGGACCGGACCAGGCCGTTCCCCTCCCCCTTCCCCCCTCCCACCGCGCAGACGTCACCCACCTGGACAACAGCCATGCGAATCACCACTCCGTTCACGGCATCGAGCACCGCCCTGGACGTCATCGCCGGTGTCGACCTCACCGGCCGGTCGATGATCGTCACCGGTGCCTCCTCGGGCATCGGCGTCGAAACCGCCCGCGCACTCTCGGCCGCCGGAGCTCATGTCACGCTCGCCGTCCGTGACTTGGACGCCGGACGGCGCACGGCCGACGACATTGCGGCCACCACCAGCAACGACCTCGTCGCCGTACGCGGACTCGACCTCACCGACCTGGACTCCGTCGACGCGTTCGCCGCCGGATGGAACGGCCCGCTGCACGCACTGATCCACAACGCCGGCGTCATGGAGACGCCCCTGAAATACACCCCCTACGGCTGGGAACTCCAGTTCGCCACCAACCATCTCGGGCACTTCGCGCTGACTCTGGCCCTGCACGACGCCCTCACCGAAGCGGCGACGGCCACCGGCGAGGCACGGATCGTCGCCGTCAGCTCCAGCGGCCACGGCAGCTCGCCCGTCCGCTTCGACGACCTGTTCTTCCGCCGGCGCCCCTACGACGCCGGTCATGCCTACGGACAGTCCAAGACCGCCCAGATCCTCTTCGCCGTGGAAGCCACCCGCCGCTGGGCCCGGCACGGCATCACCACCAACGCCCTGATGCCCGGTGGCATCTGGACCAACCTGCAACGGCACTGGGACCCGGACCGGAGAGCTCGTCTCCAGGCCACCGTCCCCGCCAAGACGCCCCAGCAGGGAGCCGCCACCAGCGTGCTTCTGGCCTCCTCCCCTCGACTCCGCGGCGTCAGCGGCCGCTACTTCGACGACTGCAACGAGGCCGAACCCGTCGAGGAGATCATCGACGGACTGCACGGGGTACGCGCATGGGCCCTCGACGAGGACGCGGCTCGGCGCATGTGGGACGTCTCGACCGCCCTCGTCGACGCAGCCCGCTGACGACCCCGTACACATGGCGCCCCCAAAGTCCCGGGCATTCTGACCGGCAGGTCACGAACCCCACCGGCCGAAGACTCGAGGTAGCGCGGCAAGGTTCCGCCAGCAGAAGGTCCTGGACCCGATCCCCCCGGCTGTTCACCCGGCCGTGATCAGCGCCGCCTTGCCTGTGTCACCTGCGGAGTTCGGCCGACTGCTGCCGTGTACAGCGAAGCGCCGGTGTGCTGTGCGGCTGCGTTGCGGGCCTGTGCGTGGCGGGCTCGTGCGCTGTGTCGGCCTTGCGCTGAGGCGTTGGATGCACCAGGTCACGACTTGTGCGGGGAAGTCTGCGTCGCCCAGGGCCCGCTGATCCGCAGCCTGTTGGAGGAGTCGTCCGGGATCGTGGCCGGTTGCTTCGGCCTCGGCGAAGGCCCCGTATCTGGGGCGAGCTCGCGGACCGGCGCAACCGCCTCCCCGCCCTCCGCCGCCCCCCCCCCCCCCCCGCCCCCCCGCCCCGCCCCCCCCCCGCCCCCCTCCCCCCCCCCCCCCCTCCCGGCCCCCCCCCCCGCCCCCCCCCCCCCCCCCCCGCCCCCCCCCCCCAGCCGGCCCCCCTTCCCGCGCGGCCCCGCCAGTGTCTCCCGCCCCTCGTTCTCCACCGCC
>NZ_JAFFSX010000048.1 GCF_017948485.1 Streptomyces sp. GESEQ-35
CACCCCCACCCTCCCCCCCCCCCTCCCCCCACCCCCCCCCCCCCCCGCCCCCCCCAGCGCCCCCCCCCCCCCCCGCCCCTCCCCCCCCCCCCCCACCCCCCCCCACCCCCCCCGCCCCAACAACCGCGGCGCCCCCACCGGCATTCAGCCACCCGGTCACATCCCCCGACTCCCCCGCCCCAACGGCCGTGGCACCCCCACCACCGGCACTCCGCCGCCCGAACACCTCGCCAGCGCCCCCCGGCACGACGGCGACCCCGGTCTCGCCTCGGCCGTCGCTCCCCTCATCCGGCCGCACCGCAACCGACCCCGCGCTCCCCTCATCCGGCCGCACCGCAACCGACCCCGCGCTCCCCTCATCCGGCCGCACCGCAACCGACCCCGCGCTCCCCTCACCCGGCCGCACCGCAAGCGCCCCCGCGCTCCCCCGTCGGAACCCGCTCGACGTGTCCCGTACGACCGCATGCACCCGGTCCCCGTCCGCAAGTGCCCGGTCGAGTCGTTTGAGTACTACTGCCCCGACGCCCTCCCCGACTCCGTCACGGGCCCGCGAGGGGTGCAGCAGCAGTTCGACGCCGCCGGCGACCGCCGCCGCGCATTCGCCGCGCCGGAGGGACTCGACGGCGAGGTGGACGGCCGTGAGGGCCGAGCACACGCCGGTGTCGACGATCTGGCCGGGCCCGCTCAGCCCGAGCAGCGCGGCAAGTCTGCCGGGCAGGCTCCCGTGGCCGCTCCCGGGCATCTCGCGCGGCCCACGGGAGGCCCACGACTCGGCGGCCAGCAGTGCGTAGTCGCGGGAGCTCACCCCTACGAAGACGCCGACCGCACGCGGTTCACCGTCCGGACCGGTCAAGGCATCCAGCCGGGGCCCGGCGCAGCCCGCGTCCTCCAGCGCCTCCCAGGCGGTCTCGAGGAACAGCCGCTCCTGAGGGTCCATCAGGGCACCTTCACGAGCCGTGAGTCCGAAGAACCCGGCGTCGAACTCCTCGATCCCGTCCAGGAAGTGGCCGCGTTGTCCCGGCGCGAGCGGGGATCCCCCGGGGCGCCCGGCAGGTCCGTCGCCGGACGTGTCACGACCGTCGCGCAGGAGCTCCCAGAACGTCTCCGGATCAGGCGCCATCGGATAGCGCCCGGCAAGACCGACGACGGCGTACCCGTCGAGGGCCGGCACCATGGTGTCGGCCGACGCCGACGGCCACGACGGTTCCGGCTCCGGCTCCGCAACCGGCGCGGGCGCCGTCGTCTCCCCCACCCCGCGCGTCAGCAACCGCGCCGCTTCACTGCGCCCGAGCGTCCCCGCCTTGAACCGCGTGAGTATCTCGCGTTCGTCCATGGTGGCCCCCGCCCGTTCAGGCGCGCGGCGGCAGCAGACCGAGCGCCTCGTCCACCGACATCCGGTCGTCACGCACCGCGTCGAGAAGAGCGTCGATGCCCATCACCGCGCCGGCCGAAGCGCCACCGGCCCCATCAGCCCGCTCCGAGGGTTCCGGAGCGCCGGCCACCGACGCCACGGAGACGACGTACGCGGCCATGGCCTCCAGGCTCGGATGGTCGTACAGCGTGACGGCCCGCTCCCGCAGCCCGTGGATCTGGTTGATCGTCGCCACGAACTCCGCCCCCAGGATGGAGTCCACACCCAGCACGTTGAAGGCGGCCGAGGTGTCGATGTCCCACGGATCGCAGCACAGAATCCGGGCAAGCTCCTCACGCAGCACATCCAGCACCGCTTCCCGCGAAGCCCCGGAAGATCCAGAAGCCCCTAGAGACGCGGAAGCCCCGGAACCCTGCACCGGAACGGACCCCGGTTCGCGCTCCGCCCCCCGGGAGCCCGCCCGCTCGAACGGCGCCGCCCCCGGCGTCCCCCGCTCCCGAGCCACATGCCGGGCGAACTCCAGCGGCGTGGGATGGTCGAACAACGCATCGGGCTTGACCGCCGTACCGTAACGGGCATTGACGGTGGCTACGAACTCGACGGTCAGCAACGAGTCCAGTCCCAGCGACCGGAACGTCTGCTCAGCGTCGATCTTCTCGGCCTTGAGGCGCAGCACGGCGGCGAGCATGCCGACGAGTTCGGTCATGAGGTCGGCGGACGGCACGGCGGACGGCACGGCGGACGCCGCGCTCGGGGGTGCCTGGCTGTCTTGGGGCATGGCTTGACTCCAAAGATCCGTCCCGGCTGCCCGACGACGGAAGTATCGAAGATGCGTCTGTTCCAGCTGGAGGCGGCGCTCTCAGACCGCGCCGACCAGACCCTCGGCCAACGCCGAAGCATGTACGTCGTACCGCCCCATATGCTCGGCCGGCACGAGCGCCGGCAGCAGCGAGTCCCACAACGCCCCCACCCTGAGCCGGAGTTCGGGAGGGGGCATACCGGTCCCGAACAGCACCCCGATCCCGCACACCACCGCGGACAACAGCGTCTCCGGCCCGTCCGCGAAGGTGTGGCCGCGCAACTCCCCCGCGCGGCGGGCCCGGTCGATGAGCCGCAGCACCTCGGTGATCCACGCCTGGTGGAAGTCGGTGACCGGCGGTTGCCGTCCGGTGCACTCGTTGGTGATCCGGAAGCTGGCCCGGATCACCGGGTCCCCGTGGAGCGTCCACGCCAGCCAGTGCGTCATGTCGATCAGCGCCTGCACCGGCGGCACACCCGCGGCCCGCTGCCCGTGCACGAACTCGCGCAGCACGGAGCGTCCCTGCTCCTGCACGGCGTCGGCCAGTCCGTCCTTGGAGGCGAAGTGGAAGTACAGCGCCCCCTTCGTCAGTCCTGCCGCCTCCGCGATCTGCCCCAGTGTCGCGCTGGCATAGCCGTTCCGGTTGAACATCTGCGCGCCTGCCCTGACCAGCCTGCGCCGCGTCCTTTCCGACCTGGCCTGCATCCCGTCTCTCCTCCTCGCGTACGGAGTGCCCTCGTGACGGTTCGACGGCGTCTCAACCGACCCGGCTGAGGCGCTCGTTGCCTCCGGCTCCCGCACCCAGCGTCGGCTCGGGCCCGGCCATCAGGATCGACCGCTGCATCCGGCGCAGCCCGGCGGAGGGCTCAAGGCCGAGTTCACGGACGAGGGCGGTGCGCAGCCGCTGGTAGACGTCGAGGGCCTCGCTGCGGCGGCCGGAGCGGTGCAGCGCCAGCATGAACTGGCCGTGCAGGTTCTCGTGGGTGCGGTAGCGGCTGACCAGGACGGTGAGCTCGCCCAGCAGTTCGCGGTGGCGGCCGAGCCGCAGGTCGGCCTCGATGCGCTGGTCGAGCGCGCACAGCCGGGTCTCCTCGAGCCGCCTGGTCTCCATCTCCAGCTGCACACCGGTCTGTACGTCGGCGAGCGCGGAGCCGGTCCACAGCGTGAGGGCGTCCCGCAGCTGACGGGCAGCGCCCGCGAAGTCGCCGGCGTCCATGGCCCGGTACCCCGTGCCGGCCAGCCGCTCGAACTCACGGACGTCGCTGGCGCCACCCGAGGTGTTGAGCAGGTAGCCGCCCGGCAGGGTGACGAGCACGTCCTTGGCGGTGCGCGCCGGGGCGTCCTCCGCGTCGCGCCCGACGGCCGCCGAGAGCAGCTCCCGAAGCTGGAGCACGTACGTCTGGAGCGTGGTGCGGGAGCTGCGCGGCGGTCGCTCGCCCCAGAGTTCCTCTATCAGCGTGGCGACCGGCACCACCTGGTCGGCGTGCAGGGCCAGTAGCGCCAGGACCTGGCGCGGTTTGGGTGCGGTCGGGGTCACCGAGACCCCGTTCTCCCTGACGTCCAATGCGCCCAGTACTGCGATGTCCATGCCGTTTCCCCTAATCCGTGCATGAGATGAGTCGTGAGTCGCCTGGCGTCCGGCCTTGACGGGGCCGCTCCCGGAGTGCTCTCAGTAAAAAACAGGACAGACGGTTTGTCAATATCAAACCGTCCGCGCTGTTTTTTATTGTACCCGGCAGACTCTAGCGACACTCGATGTCCGCTTTAGTGGAGTCTTCACCTCTCCCAAGGGCCCCATGAGCCCCGGATACCGGGCCGAGCGGTGCGTGCCACCCAAGAGAAAACAAACCGCCAAGTCTGTTTAGGGGGTCTCCGGGTCCGCCGCGCTCTTCTCCGTGCTCTCCCACACCAGGGCGTGCCGCTCGGTCAGCCGGGGCAGCAGCAGATCCCAGAACCCCGTGATCTTCTCCTCGGACAGCCATGCCTTGTCGTCGCCGCTGAGCACCTCGAACCCGACCGTGGCGGCCACGACGGCGGTCGCGGCGTCGTCCGCCGACACCCCGTCGGCGAGCCAGCCGTCCTGGTCGGCGCGCAGCAGCACCTCCTCGACCCAGCGCTGCCATTCCCGCCGTATCGACGGCCCCTCGTCCCGGCCGGGGTCGTCGGACAGCTCGAACCCCGCCCGGACGACCACATCGTCGGCGATCTTGCTCATCAGGCGGTACGTCGCGCCCACGAGTGCCCGAAGGGGACTGCCGCCCGGCGTCGAAGCGTCCCGCACGATCTGCCGTACGGTCTCCAGGGCCTCCGCCTCGATGGCCTGGACCAGCGCCTTCTTGCTCTCGAAGTGAAAGTGCAGTGCACCGGTGCTGACTCCGGCCCGGCTGCTGATCGTCGTGAGCGACGTGCTGGCGAGGCCGTCCTCCGCGAACACTTCGGCCCCGGCGCGGATCAACGCCATGCGGGTCCGGGCCGCACGCTCCTGTTTGACCATCAGTCGTCTCCTGGCTGGGGCCCCGGTCGCAGTACCCCGATACGGAGGTTTCTGCCGTGTCCCGTCGTTCGTCGGCTCATTGCGGCGGGTTGCCGTGCTTACGGGAGGGCAGATCGGCGTGTTTCGTGCGCAGCATCGCCAGCGAGCGGATCAGCACCTCGCGGGTCTCGGCGGGGTCGATCACGTCGTCGACCAGGCCGCGCTCGGCCGCGTAGTACGGGTGCATCAGCTCGGACTTGTACTCCTTGACCATCCGCGCCCGCATCGCCTCGGGGTCCTCCGCCTCCGCGATCTGGCGGCGGAAGATCACGTTCGCGGCACCCTCGGCGCCCATCACGGCGATCTCGTTCGTCGGCCAGGCGTACGTGAGATCCGCGCCGATGGACTGCGAGTCCATGACGATGTAGGCGCCGCCGTAGGCCTTGCGCAGGATCAGCGAGATCCGCGGCACCGTCGCGTTGCAGTAGGCGTAGAGCAGCTTGGCCCCGTGCCGGATGATCCCGCCGTGCTCCTGGTCGACGCCCGGCAGGAACCCGGGAACGTCCAGCAGCGTCACGATCGGGATATTGAAGGCGTCACACATCTGCACAAAGCGCGCGGCCTTCTCCGACGCCTCGATGTCCAGCACACCGGCCAGGCTCTGCGGCTGGTTGGCGACGATCCCGACCACCTGGCCGTCGAGCCGGGCCAGCGCACACAGGACGTTGCGGGCCCACCGTTCGTGGACCTCCAAGTACTCGCCGTCGTCGACCAGTTCCTCGATCACCAGCGCCATGTCGTACGGCTGGTTGCCCTCCGCCGGTACCAGGTCGAGCAGGATCTCCCCCCGGCGCCCGGCCGGATCGACACACGCCACCCGCGGCGGTGCCTGCCGGTTGTTCTGCGGGAGCAGCGACAGCAGGTAGCGCACCTCGGAGAGGCAGGTCTCCTCGTCGTCGTAGGCGAAGTGGCACACCCCGGAGGTCTCGGCGTGCACGTCCGCGCCGCCGAGGCCGTTCTGGGTGATCTCCTCGCCGGTGACCGCCTTCACCACGTCCGGACCGGTGATGAACATCTGCGACGTCTCACGGACCATGAACACGAAGTCCGTGAGGGCGGGGCTGTAGGCCGCGCCGCCGGCACACGGGCCCAGCATCACCGAGATCTGCGGGATCACGCCGGATGCCTTGGTGTTGCGCTGGAAGATGCCGCCGTACCCGGCGAGCGCGCTCACGCCCTCCTGGATACGGGCCCCCGCACCGTCGTTGAGCGACACCAGCGGCGCGCCCGCCACGATGGCCATGTCCATGATCTTGTGGATCTTCGTGGCGTGGGCCTCGCCCAGCGCACCGCCGAAGATCCGGAAGTCGTGCGCGTACACGAAGACCGTCCGGCCTTCGACCGTGCCCCAGCCGGTGATCACACCGTCCGTGTAGGGCTTCTTGGTCTCCAGACCGAACCCGGTGGCCCGGTGCCGGCGCAACTGCTCGACCTCCTGGAAGGAACCCGGGTCCAGCAGCAGCTCGATCCGCTCGCGCGCGGTCAGCTTGCCCTTGGCGTGCTGCGCCGTCGTCGCCTTCTCGCTCGGCCCCGCCACTGCCCGCGCACGGATCTCCTCGAGTTCGGCCACACGTCCGCGAATCCCGGTCGGCACTGGCTCGACCGGAGGGCGGTCAGTCGTCGTAGCCATGTCAGATCCCCTTCTGAGGTGGCGCCGAGAGGCCTGGCCCCGGGTCCAGGCGAACATCATAACAAACCGCCTAAGCGGTTTAAGGTTTATGATCAAATCATCTCAAAGGCTGGAATCCTTCATCGCCAGCTGCCGGGCGCCCTGTAGACCGTCGGTCGCGCCTCCCAGCAGGGGGCGACAGCCGGCAGCCGCTCAGCCTCCTCCTGGGCGCGCCCCCGCATCATGAGCAACGCCGCGGTGAGAGCGGCCAGTTCATCCTCACAGGCCAGGCCACGTTCCACCCGGAGCACGGTCTCCACCCTCTTCATCCGGCCACCCCCCGTTCTCTCGACTCAGGGACACGGTCGGCCAGGACGCTCGATCACGGCTTTGGCATCACTCGAGAACCGCCCGAGCCGGTGGCCCGTACGTCGACATCAGGCGCACCCGACGCAGCCGACGAGACCGCAATCGTGGCGGCACTCGACCCACAACCCAGAAGAACGTGCAGTTCAGGTGGGTACCCGGGAGAAGGAGACGTACCGGGGACAAGGTGCGGACGAAGCCGTTCCATATCTCGTACGGCCGGAGCCCTTCCTACCGGTAGAAATTAAACCGGATGGTATGTATCTTCTCAGGCCTGGAAGGAAAACAAGCACTTCACGCCAACGCGGCTCAGGGGGATCAGTTATGTCTGCGAGCACGTTCCGTGTAGAACGCGCCATACCAAGCGCACCAGTCACCGTGAAGGCCACGGCGCCCACGGGCACCAGCGTCTTCCACTACCCGTCTCTCACCACGACCGTTCCCAAGGAGTTCGTCCACCGCGCGAGCGTGGCCGAGGTCATGCTCACCGACTGGGACCGGATCGGCGAAGACCGCTTCACCGTGTCCGCCCAGTGGCCGCGCGGGCACAGCTTCTTCGCCATGGAGGACCGCTACAACCCGCTCATCGCCGCCGAAACGATCCGTCAGACCGGGATCCTGCTGGCGCACGCCGAATACGGCGTTCCGCTCGATCAGCAGTTCCTGGTGTGGGACCTCGGTGTGAGCGCCCGCCCCGAGCACTTCGACGTCGGCTGGACACCCGCCACGCTCGAACTCGGCGTCGTCGTCTCGGAGGTGAAGCGGCGCGGCGAGACCCTGGCAGGGCTCCGCATCACCGTAGAGATCCGCCGTGACGGTCAACTCGCGGCAACGGGAGGCGGCTCGCTCACGTGTGTCAGCCCGATGGTCTACCGACGGCTGCGCGCCGGCCACCTCCTCGACGACGGTCAGGCGCAGGTCATTCCGCTGACGGCTCCGGTGCCACCGCAGACCGTGGGGCGCATATCCCCCATGGACGTCGTCCTCTCCCCCATCGGGGAGCCCGACCGCTGGCAGCTGAGGATGGACACCCGGCACCCCGTCCTGTTCGACCACCCGATCGACCACGTGCCCGGCATGATGCTGCTGGAAGCCGCCCGCCAGGCCACGGCCGCGGCTCTGGGGCGTCCCTGCATGCCGCTGGACATCACCAGTGAGTTCAAGCGCTACACCGAGCTCAACACTCCCTGTGTGATCGAGACGTGCCGGATCCCCGGTACCGGCATGGACCCGGTGGAGTCCGTGCTCGTGACCGGTCGCCAGAACGGAAAGCTTGTGTTCCGCTCCACGGTGACGGTTGCCGCTGCTCATGACTGACGGCCGGGCTAACGCCCGGATCCGCTCGACGCGTCGGCCGTATCCCGCCCGTGGCGGTCCTCGAACGCCGCCAGATGGTCCTCGGCCCAGGTACGGAAGTCGCCGGCGGGCCGACCCGTCACCGCGCGCACCGTGTCCGTCACCTCCGCCTTGGCGCCGGCGCCCAGCCGTTGTGCACTCTTCAGCAGCGCCTGGACGACCGGCGCCGGATAGCGTCTGCCCAGAGCGAGGCGCGCCTCGCCCGGGCTCAGTTCCTCGAAACACAGCGGAACGCCCAGGAGCCGACCGAGCCGTTCGGTCTGCTCGACCGCGCTCAGCGCCTCCGGCCCGGTCAGGGTGTAGGCCTTCCCGGCGTGCCCGGCTTCGGTCAGGGCACGCACGGCCACGTCCGCAATGTCACGGGGGTCCACACAGGCGTTGGCCGACGTGCCGTTCAGCCCCCGCACCGTGCGTTCGGAGCGGATGGATTCGGCCCAGGACAGCGTGTTGGACATGAAGGAACGCGGACGTAACAGCGTCCACTCCAGGCCGGATCCGCACAGCAGCTCCTCGTTGGCACGCTGCCAACGGGTGATGAGGTCATCGGCATGCCGGTCGAGCACGGCGGCCGCGGAGAGCTTCACCAACCGTTGCACTCCGGCCGAACCTGCGGCACGGACGAATCGGGCGTCATCGCCGGAGGAGGGGTCGCTGGTGACGAGCAACGCCGTGCCGACCCCGCCCAGCGCCCGGTCCAGCGACTCCTCGTCGCCGAGATCGCCGGCGACCGTCTCCGCCGAACGGGCCGCGCCCGTGACCCTCCCGGGGTCCCTGGCCATGATGCGTACACGCACGTCGTGGGGAAGGCGCCGGACGACCTCCCGGCCCACCGTCCCGGTGGCCCCGGTCACGAGAATCATCAAGGTCCTTCCGCCGGCACCCGACCGGCGGCGCCGGCACCCCGCTGGGCTCCGCCCATCCCGCTGTCCCTTCTCGTCACGATCCTTTTCGGCCCAATCCTTGAACTTGGTACTGACTGAGGTTCTCGCGGACGCACATCTTCTATAAGATACAAACTGGACGGTTTCTTATAGGGGCTCCGGCTCCGGGCTCATGGATGGGAGGAGACCGAGATGGCGAAGCAGGACCGAGCGGTCCGCACACGGCAAACGATCCTGACTGCGGCGGCAAAGGTCTTCGAGGAGCGCGGCTACCAGGCCTCGACGATCAGCGAGATCCTCAACACGGCAGGTGTGACCAAGGGGGCCTTGTACTTCCACTTCCCCTCCAAGGAACACCTGGCACAGGGGGTACTCGCCGAGCAGGACCAGCGAGTGCCCATCCCTGATCGCGCCAGCAAGATCCAGCAGGTGGTGGACACGGTGGTGCTGCATGCCTACCTGCTTCAGAGCGACCCCATGGTCAGGGCAGGTGTCAGGCTGTCGCTCGACCAGCAGGCCCAGGGCCTGGATCGCAGCGGCCCGTTCACCCGCTGGACCGACGTGGGCCTGGAACTGCTGGAGAAGGCGCAGGCTCAGGGCGAGTTGCTCCCGCATGTGGTGCCGACCGAGACGGCCGACGTTCTGGTGGGCAGCTTCGCCGGCGTCCAGGCAATGTCCGAGACCCTGTCCGGTTATCAGGACCTGCCCCGGAGGGTCAGCGCCCTGCTGAAGCATGTGCTGCCGAGCGTGGTCATGCCCTCGGTGCTGGCCGCGGTGGACATCACCGAGAGCAGGGGCGCAGCGGTCTTCACCGAGTTGCAGAGCCTGGCACCGCCCGCCCTGGTCCCGGAGGCCGCCGTCAGCTGACGGGCTCGGCAAGGCGGCCTTCCGTGTCCGCCGGCCCGGCTGTCGTTCCCCTGGACTCGCCGAAGTACGCAGCCAGCGCCGAGTCCAGCCCGTCACCGTCCGGCCCCCAGGCGACATAGCCGTCGGGCCGGACGAGCAGCGCCTCGCAGGGCAGCTCGGGCGTCGGCGCGGCATGCACCGTACGGACGACTCCGGCCCAGCCCCGCGCCTGCTCCTGATAGCTGCTGCCCCGCTCCCCGAAGAGCAGCAACAGCGGCCTGCCCTCGCGCAGCAGCCCGATCACTTCGGCGGGCCCGTCGGGGGTGTTCAGACCGACGTTGTGCAGAAACCTTCCTTCCCAGGGGGAGGACTGCGCGGTGAGCGGCGCAAGCATCGTGTCCTGCGCGCTGACCATGGCTCCGAGGGCGCTGGCCTCCCCTCCGGTGGCCAGCAGCTGGGTGAACAGCGCGCGCAGCGGCTCGAGTTCGGGACCGGGCCGCATCAGGGCCAGCTGGGCACGCGTGTTGTCGATCACCCGCTGGGCGGCGGGCCGGCGCTCCTGGTCGTAGCTGTCGAGCAGCCGCCTGCCCGCGCCGCCCTGCACCGTGAGCGCAAGCTTCCAGCCGAGGTTGACGGCGTCCAGCAGTCCGGTGCTCAGCCCCTGGCCGCCGATCGGAAAGTGGACGTGGGCCGCGTCTCCCGCCAGAAAGATCCGTCCCGCCCGGAACGACCGGGCGAGCCGTGAGAAGTCGCTGAACCGGCTCAGCCACCGGGGCGCCTCCATCGCGATGTCCCGCCCGGCGATCCAGGAGACCTCACCGCGCAGCTCTTCCAGGGTCGGCGGCCGCCGGTGTCCGTCCTGCGCGCCGGTGCAGTTGAGGGTCCGCAGACGGAGCCCGCCGCCCGGAACGTCCTTGGCGACGAGCCAGCCGCGCGGGGTGCAGTGCCAGCCCGGCCCCAGGGAGGCAGCCTCGACGAGCCGGACGTCGCCCGCCATCGCGGACACGGTGGCCGAATAGGTCCGGGAGGCGAAACCCGTCTGCTCACGCACCGTGCTGCGGGCACCGTCCGCCCCCACCAAGTACTGGGCGGCACAGTCGACTTGGCCGTGCGGCCCCTGCGCAGTGACCCGGACCCCGGCAGGGCCCTGCCTCACCCCGGTCACCCGGTGCCCGCGCAGGACCCGTGCACCGGCCGCCCGGGCCCGCTTCTCGAAGTGGCGCTGAAGCTCCTCCTGCGGGCACTTCATGACCGGCTCCGGCTCGGCGGCGGGCGCCGAGATGGCGAGCCCGGGCAGCCCCGCGAAGTGGAAGGCCCGTGTGAAGGCAGCCGGATCCACGGCGGCCTCGAGCCCGTCGAGATGCCCGCGCCGGACCAGGCACTGCACCGTCCGGGCGTGCAGTGTGGTCGCCTTGGGGCACCTGGACACCTCGGTCTCCGACTCCAGGACCAAGGTGCGCACTCCGTATCCCGCCAACTCCGCGGCGAGAAGCATGCCGACCGGTCCCCCACCGACGATCATCACCTGCGTCTTCGTACGACTCGCCATGCGGGCCTCCCCGTTGCCCGGTCGCACCCAGGGCTCGTCACTCCGGCGTGCGAAACCGCCCTAAAAATATACCGGCCGGGCGGTTCTTTGCAACGCCTTCACGGACCCTCCGTACGCCAGTCACAGCGGCAGGGTGATGCCCAGCTCCCGCATCGCCGTCGACGGCGGACCGCCCTCGGACCGCTCGGTCTTGCGCCCCTTGCTGCCCGGCGCCAGCGTCCGCGGGTCCACCGCCTCGGCCGGCGCACCGGTGGCGTAGAGCCCGTCGGGGTCGGTGTCGCGGTCGTGCGGCAACAGCCAGAAGACCCGGCGGCGGAACGTGCCGGACGAACGGGACGGCTTGGCCTGCGGCCCGAGCAGCGCGTATCCGACCATGCGCCCGTCGCGGTGGTAGGCGGGCCTGCCGCGGCGCGTGGGCAGCCGGTCCAGGCTCTGGCGCACATAGTCGAGCCGGTCGAGGTCCTCGAGCCAGACGAACGCGACCTCGTGGTCGATCTCGTCTTCTGCGATGAGGGCGCTCATGCTGTCTCCTCGTCGGCGAGCAGTCCGATACCCGGGTAGTACTTCCGCTGGTTGGACAGGATCATCTCCTTGGGCGACGCCAGTCCCAACGCTTCGCGAACCCGGGCCGCAAACGCACGGGACGAGACGGCCGGGGCCCCCTCATTTTGACACCACGTCTTGTAGGCCGCGTAGAGCTGTGTCTGTTCCGCCCGGCGGTCCGGCTCGATCCGGCAGGACTCGTTCAGGAACCGCCCGGTGTGGTCCTCGGTGTCGGCGTACGCGGTCGTGGCGATCCGGACCCGCTCCGGCCCGGTCAGGTCCTTCTCGCCCGCCAGATAGCGGCGGGCGCCCTCGATCAGCCAGTTGAGGATCCCCGGCCCCTCTTCGGTGACCAGGATGTCCGCCAGGTTGTCGATCTTCCGGTCGTCGGGCACGACCCGCTCGAACGGAATCAGCCGCATCCGCCGCCAGAACGCGAAGCCGCCCGTGCCCACTTCGGGCCGGTGGTTGCCCAACAGCCACAGTTTGTGCGTGGGTTGGAAGCTGAAGAAGTCCTGGCGCATCCGGCGCGCCTTGATCCGGTCGCCGCCCGTCAGCAGTTTCACCCGGGCCTCGTCGAACCGGTCGCCCGGCTTGACCTCGCTGCACACGATGACCCGCCGCCCGTGCAGCTCCGCCAGATCGGTGGGGTGCCCCTCGTACGGCCGGGCCATGAGGAACCCGGGCGGCGCGGCGTCCGCGTAGTCGCCGACCAGCTTCATCAGTACGTCCAGCAGCACCGACTTGCCGTTCTTGCCGGAACCGAACAGGAACGGCATGACCTGCGCGCCGACGTCCCCGGTGATGGAGTAGCCGAGCAGCAGATGCAGGAAGTCGATCATCTCCGCGCCCTCGGGCCCGCCGCCGAACGTGTCGGTGAGGAACCGGTCCCAGCGGGGCGTGGCCATCCGCTCCGGGGCCGCGGTGGTGGAGCGGGAGTGGAAGTCCTTGTTCGGGTCGGGCGTACGGATCAGACCGGTGCGCAGGTCCACGATCCCGGCCGGTGTGCACAGCGCGTACGGGTCGGCGTCCAGCAGTGCCGCGTTCAGGACCATGCCCGGCGCGGACTTGGCCTGGGTGAGCATCGCGTTCATCCCGCTGGTGCTCAGCGCACGCCGGCGGTGCTGCTGGAGCGCGACCGTGCTGTGCACCCCGCGCGGATCGTTGCTCGCGATGGACTCCGCCAGGTCCCCGGCGGCCCACAGCACGGTGTCGTCCTCGTCGACCTGCCAGCGGGTGCTGTCCCAGCGGAACCAGCCGAGGCCGGGCACATGCCGGTAGTCGTTGGCGTAGAGCTTGACGAACAGTTTGGCGTTGCCGCGGTCGGTGAGCGTGTCGGGCAGCAGCCCGTCGGCGGTCGCCTCGCCGCCCGGCTCGGGGGCCTGTCCGCTCCCCTGCCTGGGCTGGGGCACGGGCAGGGCGAGGATCTGCGCGGCGACCGCCCGGGCGTCGAAGAGGGTGTTGTCGTCACCGGAGGTCATGTGCGCCTCCCAGGACCAGCGGACGTCTCCGGCCGGCGCTCAGACCGCCGCGGATGACGGCGCCGTAGCGCCGCTCCTGCCCGGGCCTGGCGTGCGCGGCCGCCTCCGTCAGGGCCCGCTCGGCGTCCTCGTCGCCCAGCAGTCCGGCGGCGACGAGTCCTCCGGCGGTGTACGCGGCCCGGTTGAGCTTCTCGGTGAACCCCGCTCCCTCCGGTACGGCGGCACAGGCGGCCACCTCCGCGAGCAGCGCGGTCAGGGCCCGGCCCGCGGCGGAGCTCCCGCCACCGGCGGCCAGGACCGCCTGCCGGGCCCGCGGCGGCACCGGCCGGGGCGCGGGCACATGCGCGGGCGGCAGATGCCCGGTGCGCTCCAGTTCCCGCGCCAGCCAGTCCGGCAGCGGCGCGGGCTCACGCACCCCGTCCAGCGGCTCGTACGCGCCTGCCTCGGTCACCGTGCCGGGGGCGACGATGTAGCCGCCGTGCGCCCGTACGTCGACCTGCCAGGCCAGCGCACGCCCACCGGCCGAACCGACGGAGCTCTGCCATCGGTGCCCCCGGGTCCGGTACCACACGTGCAGGCCGCCCGAGGGGGTCCGCACCCGCAGCGTCGACGCATCGTCCGCCGGGTTGGTGGCGCCGCGCAGGGCGGCCAGCACACCGAGGGTGTGGAAGCCGTTGGCAAGCCCGGTCAGATCGACCGTCTCGGCGATCTGGATGCCGGGCAGCAGACGGTCCCGGCCGGGCAGCGAGCGTGCGTGGGCATCGACGTCGACGACCACCAGGCCCGCGGGCCCGCAGGCGATCCCGACGCCGAAGCCGGGGTTGGCGCCCCACCATTGCCCGATCCGGGCGAAGTCCAGCGTGGCGGCCCGGAATCCGTGGCACCACCGTCCAGCAGCCACACAGCGACATCCCCGGTGCGTGTGCCCGGGCTCCCGGCAGTCCGTACAGTTCCCCGCCGGCGTCTTGCGTCCGGGCGCCAGCGGATGCACCGGCCAGCCCCGTCCGGCACACCATCGAGCGGCGGCCAACGAACGCCCGACGCCCGGCCGGACAGAGACGGACTGCGGTGAGTCGCTGCGTGAAACCCGCAGTTCATCGGTCATGTAACTCCCCCGTCAGCGACCGAAGCGACTCAACAACAGGCACAGACTAGCGAAGCACACGTGCACAGGGAGACCCCTGTGCGAAGAAAGCGGTTCCGTTCGCTCGGTTCCCCCAGCGACCGAACGTCCGAGACCCAAGCGACCGGGCGAAGTTGAGTAGCTGCCTCAGTAGCTGAGCAAAAGCGCTGGTCACAGCCCTGGAGAAACCTCAACAGCGACTGAAGCGACTGAAGCCCCCTATATATAACGCACACACGCATACGCACGCGCACATGCGCACACACGCGAATGCCGTCATATACCCGGGCCTTGAGTCGCTTCAGTCGCTGTTCTCTTCCGAACCACCTGTTTGACCTGCGGCTTTGCACAGGAAGCTCACAGCGACGCACGCGTCTCCCAGTCGCTTCTCTTCAGTCGCTACAGTCGCCAGGGCCCCGTCCCGCCTCCCGGGCCCGTCCCAGAGAGCAAACGCCCGAGCGACGGAAGCGACTCAAGCGACTCTGCACCGGCCTTGTAGTCGAGGAACCGCCCCTCCACTGCCCACCGTTGTCGCTCTCCGCCCCGCGCGCTGGACCATACTGATCCCCAGCAGGTCACGGACATCCCAGCAGACCGCGCAGGAAGCACGACCGTACGCCTCCCGGGAGCGACCGGGAAGCCCGCGAACCGGGAAGGAGACCCCGTTGTCCGAGCGCAACCGCGAGTTCGGCATCTTCGGCGCCCGCGGCATCAAGGGCCACGAGGCCGTTGCCCGCCAACTGGACGCCCTCGCGGGCTTCATCGCCACGCCGGTCACCACACGCCGGGGCCTGCTGGCCCGACTGCACTACCTGACCCGCACCCCGCACGCCCGGGAGGCCGCGCGTGCAGCGGGCCTGACCGTCACGGACCGCACGCTCCGGGCTTGGCTGGACGGCAGGCGGGCTCCCTCGAAGCGGAACCTGGAGCGCGTCGAGACCTCCTACCGCACGGTCCGCCGCCAGAACGTGGCCCGCTACCTACTGGGCCGCTTGAACCGCGAGGGCCGCGGCACCCGCGTCGAGATCCACCCGCTCAACCAGTCCCAGGTCCCCCGCCCACGCCAGCGCGTCGTCGAGTTCCGCACGCTCAACGTCCGCCAGTGGGACGCCATCATCACCGCCTGGTCCACCGCGGACGACCGGGCCCTGGACACGGCCTGGGTCGACCAGATCGTCGACCTGGGCTCCCAGTGGGGCCAGTACGAGTACGTCACCAACATCGGCTTCGCAGCCTGACCCCCTGACCACTCCCCCGGGCTATTACGTCGTAATAGCCCACCGCCCCATCACAGTCGCTGCCCCTCCCCCTCACCTTCGCTCGCGCTCCCGACGCCGGCCCGCTGCTGCTGATGCTCAGTCAGGATGCGCAGCATTTTGTCGAACTCAATGTCGCTCATCTTCCGGATGAGGTGCATGGCGAGGAACGCCCCATCGTCATACGGCAACTTCGGCGGCACCCGAGAATCGACGACCTCGGCATCGGCCAGTCCCCCGGCCTCATCGGTACGAGGCTCCGGCACGGTCTCTCTCCGCCGCGGCGGCGTCTCTTCGACCGCAGGAACCCCGCCGCCCGCATCGGGCGAAGCCTCATCCTCTATTACGTCGTAATAGTCGTCGGAACCGGCATCGTCCCGGTCCTCTGTCTGAGCGTCCGGCTCTTCCTTCTTCTGAGCCTTCTTCTGAGCCTTCGGCTCGTCCTTCGGCTCGTCCTTCTGAACCTTCCACTCGTGCCGCTCGATCTCCTTCCGCGCACGCTCACTCTTGAGGTCCTCCAGCACGTCCTGCTGCTGCTCGGCCGGCTTGTTCCCCACAGCCCGCAGCAGGTCGATCGGTTCCTCCCCGATACGCGCCTGAAGCTCAGGGGTCAGATTCAGCAGAGCCAGCCGCTGGGACACCCACCCCTGCGACCGGTGCAACCGCTTCGCCAACGCCGTCTGACTGCCATGAATGACCAACAGCCGATTCAGTGCACGCGCCTCATCGAGCTCATCGAGATCCTGCCGATGAATGTTGGCGACGAGCGCGGACTCGAGCAGCTCCTCGGAGTTGGCCCCGAGGTCGTCGCTGACCATCACCTTGATGTTGTCGAGCCCCGCATCACGAGCAGCCGCGAGCCGGCTGCTTCCGTCGATGACGACATACGTCGTATCCGCCTCAAGGCCCTCCTCGTGTGCCGGGTTGGCCTTGACGTAGGCGTCCCGGTTCATCACGGTGATCGCCTGCTTCTGCCCGTGCGTCTTCAGGCTCCCCGCGAGGTCGGTCAGGTCTCCGAGGCTCGAGCGCGGGTTGTCGGGGTTGAGGCTGACGCGGTGCGGAGGCAGTTCGGTGGGCGGAGCGACTCCGTCGGTCGGCACCCCGGTGGCCGCGGCCACCGCCGCCCGTCGTGCACTGATCGGACGCGCGGACCCGCCGAAGCGTCCGGCGCCCAGCTGATCGGCCTTGCTCATGAGATCTCCCGGGCCAGTGCACGCATCCCGATCGCCTGCTGCGACTTGGGCGCGTAGGACAGCAGTGGCTGCTTCACACGGACGGCTTCCTTCTGCTCCTTGAGGTCCCCGATCAACCCGACGACCTTCGGATCCTTTATGTCGACCCACCCCTGGAGCGAGGAGGTGGCGATGTACCCACGACGCGAGTCGTACAGATTGACCACGATCCCGAGGTAGTCGATGTCGATCTGAAGGTCGCTGCGCAGATCCTCGATCTGCGTGGTGAGCAGTTCATACGCATCGGCAGAGCTGTCCTCGGCCTGCACCACGACGAGCGTCCCCGACTGCCCGGGCTTCTCCCCCTCCCGCCGCCGCCCGTAGTACGCGGCGGCGTCCATGCTGAGCCCAAGGCTCGGCGGGCAGTCGACCATTATTACGTCGTAATAGCCCTCGAGCGGAGCGAGCGCCCGCTCCAGCGCAGCTTCCCGAGCACGCACAGCCGACAGGCGTACGTCGAGCAGGAACGCGTCGTTGCACGCGGGCAGCAGATGCAGCCGGCCGCCGAAGTTCTCGTCGTCGACCGAGACGATGAGGTCCCGCAGATCGCCCTTGGGGTCACCGGCCATGTGGTTGGTGAGGCTGTCGCCGTTCATCGGCAGGGGAGTGGCCCCCAGCTGGTTGGTCAGGTGGCACTGGGGATCGAAGTCGACGAGCAGCACCCGCAGTCCGGGGCCCGGGAGGTCTTCGGTGTCGAGCGGACTGTCGGTGGCGTCGCTCGCGGCGGCGAGTTGCTTGGCGATACGGACGGGGTAGAGCCGGCTGGGGTCCTCGGCGAGAGCCTCACCGGTACCGGCGGTGATGGCGGTCTTGCCGACACCGCCCTTCTGATTGCACACGACGATCCGCCGGGTGATGGTCGGCCGCTCGACTTCCGGTGCCGGATGGGTGTCCAGCCACAACTGCACGGACTGGGCGAGCCCCTGAATGAGCGACACCTTGCGGTCGTTGGCGATCCGCTTGAACTCGTCCCACTGCCCCTCCGGGAGGAAGGTTGCGAACGAGTCCGCACCGGCGGTCTCCACGGTGTCGGTCGCCGAGGCCAGGTTGCACCAGTCCTGGATGCCCTGTTCGACGGCAGCCTGGATCTCGATGCCCTTCTGGGCAGCTCTGATTTTGAGGTCTTGCCGGAGCCACCCCGGCAGCTTGGAGACGACCTTCTCGCGGTCGCCAGGAGAGGCAGGAGATGTCATGGGGTCACCTTACTAACGCATACGACCAAAAACACGAACGACACGTTAGCTAGGCCAAGTTCATGCAACTGACCTAGGGCGAATGCTCCCAAACATGGCTGTTTACCTGTCCATCGGCCTCAACGCTCGCGCTATTACGTCGTAATAGTTGGCGTGGCAGATGCGAGTGGGTGGTACCGGTTCAGGAGGGGTGCGGAGTCGCCCTCCGCAAGGCCCTCACCGACATCAAGGCCGGCGCCCTGCCCAACCTCCGCCTGCCCTCGTATGTGACCGCCCCACCGCTGGAAGGCCGCCCCAAGCTCCAGGTCGCCTGACGCAGGCCTATTACGACGTAATAGCCCCGGCATGAACCCGCCCGCGAAGCCGACGGCACATCGATTCCCCCCGATCGGGTACTCCCACCCTCTGGTAACAGCTGTTACCATCCTCGTATGGCAAAGACACAACTCGGCGCGAGGGTCGACGACGAGGTCGCGGAGCTCGCTCGCGCACGCGCCAAGGACCGCGGCCTGAGCGTCGGCGACTACATCGCCCAGCTAGTCCGAGAGGACGCCGACGGCCTGCGCGCCCGCGCCCTGGACGCGGCCCGCCGCTTCCTCGACGAACACCAGTCGGTCTTCGACGACGCGGAAGCCACGGACACAAAGCACCCGAGCCAGGAGCAGCACGCCGCGTAATGGACCTGCACATCGACGTCCCCTGGATCCTTCAGGTAACCGAGATCGCCGGCGCCCACGACCCGGCCCCCGACGACTACGGCGTCCCAGTGGCCGCCGTCGCCTGCCACAAGGCGGAGCTACTCGACCAACCGGTCTACGACGGGCCGTACGCCCGCGCCGCCGCCCTGGTCCACGTCCTCGGCCGCTGCCGCTGGCTGGAACGCTCCAATATGGCCGTTGCGGCAGCAACCGGTGTCATGTACCTGGAAGCCTCAGGATTCCCGGTGAAGCCCACGCGGGAGGATGCAACAGCCCTCCGCGACCTGTTGCTGGATCCCACATGCACAGCAGCAAAACTCGCGGCCCTGCTCCGCACCTGGCCCGTGGTCAGCTGAGCCGAACGCGGAGGATGAGCCGGCCGGGGGAGTGGCCCCTGACCGCCTGGCACCACTCGGCTGTCAGCCGTCGCCGCCGTACCGTTGCCCCGAGTGGTGCTCCTGCGCGAGCCGTCTGAGGGCCAGCAGCGCGGGCTCCAGCAGGACGGTCAGCAGGACGGCCCGCTCGGCCTGCTCCAGCGGGCCGCCCGCGTCCTGGAGCTGATCGAGGTCCAGTGCGGCGGTACGGTCGGCGAGTTCGGCGTACGGCAGCAGGGAGCGCCAGTCGCAGTCCATGCCGAGCGCGCGCAGCGTCTGAAGTGTCTCGGCGACCACCAGGGCCGCGGGCGGGTGCGGGGATGTCTGCCAGCCCATCTCGGCGGTCAGCGCCGCGACTTCGGACAGCCCGGCCGTATCGGCGCCATGTGAGTCACCCGAGGTTCCCGGCTCGTCCGGCGTGCCGCCCCGCTGGGCGGGCACGACACCCAGCACGAGCCCGAGCAGCAGATGTACGTCCCCCAGGTGCTCGTCCACGGCGGCCAGTACGTCCTTGGTGGCGCTGACCGACAGACCGCGCACCGCGATCAGCGAGCGGATCAGACGCAGCCGGCGCAGATGACTCTCGTCGTAGTCGGCCTGGTTGGCGGCCGTGGCCCGGCCGGGGGGCAGCAGCCCGTCCCGTAGGTAGTACTTGATCGTGGGGATGGAGACACCGCTGCGGCGGCTCAGCTCGGAGATGCGCATCCGGATCTGCTCCCTCCCTTTCTCACTCGCGATTCCACTGGATAGTGGATAGTCTCGCTGTCTATCATGGATAGTGTCACTCACCATTCCTGAGACGAGGCCACCATGCCCACACTGCCCTGGACCGTCCCGAACCCGCCCCCGTCGCATGGCACGGCGTACGTCATGGCATCCCGTTTCGAAGTGCGGTCGGCCAAGGACGTCCCCCGCTTCTTCCTGCGCTCCCTGTCCGCCTGGGGCCAGGTGCGCACCGCCCCCGGCGCGTACGGCGCCTCACTCGTGGCCCAGCCGTTCAAGCGCGTCTTCTACACGCTGTCGGCCTGGGAGGACCGCGACGCCCTCTACGCGTACGCCAGGACCGAACCGCACCGCGGCATCATGACGTCCCTGCGCCCGACGATGAGCGCCTCCACGTTCACCTTCTGGGAAGCAGACACCGGACGGCTCCCCATCACCTGGGACGACGCCAGACAACGCCTGACCGAACAGGCCCGCACCGACGCGACGGGCGGCACGGCCACCACGTAACGGCCGCGAACTGGCCCGCGCCTACGCCGACTTCGCCGCCGTCCCGCACCAGCGAACCAACCGGGACCACGACATCAGCCCGCACCACCCGGTTTACGGGCCAGGAAGCTGGCGACCGTCCTTTTCGCCCCATCGCCGGGCGCCTGCACCAGCCGTGCCGTGACGACGAGCCCGGCCTGCCCCAGCAGCTCGGCGAGCCGGTCCGCGGGCTCCAGATAGGACTCGTAGGACACGGGATGTCCGCCGTAGCCGCGCTCCGGCCGCAGCCGCTCACCGGCACCCACATAGCCGGCCGTCATCAGATGCCCACCGGGCGCCAGGGCGCGACTGAACTCGCCGAACACCACCGGCAGCACCTCCGGCGGCGTGTGATGGGTGGAGTAGTACGCCAGAATCCCCCCGAGCCCACCGTCCTCGGCCTCCAGTGCGGTCATCGACCCCACATCGAACCGCACCCCCGGATAGGCCTCACGGGCCAGTTCGACCATCCTCGGCGACAGATCGACACCGAACACCGGCACCCCCAGCCCGGCCAGATACGCAGTCACCTTCCCGGGCCCGCACCCCACATCCGCCACGGGTCCCCGCCCGCCATCCCGTACAAGCTCGGCGAACGCGCCCAGCATCGCCCGCGACAACGCATCCAACTCGCCGGGATCCTTGACCAGTTCGGCGTAGTCGGCGGCCACGGTGTCGTACGACTCCCGGACGGCGGCGAGATAGGACAGCTCAGTCACATCGCGAATCTAGACGAGACCACTGACAGCCGGACAAGCCCATGCCGACGCCTCCCCGCATGGTCCGGGGTTCGGGGTTCGGGATGAGTGAAGGCCCGTCGCAGTCACTGGGCGCTCCAGGTCAGCCCGGCGACCGTCTCCAAAGCGATCGCGTTCCTGGAGAGCCAGGGCCTGGTCCGCCGGGAACGCGACGAACGCCGGCGCGAGCGCTACGTCGTCGACGACGACGTCATGTACCAGTCGACGATGGCCAGCGCCCGCGCCACCGCCCACCTCGGCGAGACCGCACGACAAGGCGTCGGCATCCTCGGCCCCGGCACTCCGGCCGCCGCCCGCCGCCCGCCTCAAGAACCTCGCCCGCTTCGTCGACTTCGTCTCCGAGAGCATCGCCCGCGCCGCGGACCAAGCCCGCGAAGTCCTCCACACAAAGCCCGAAACGACCCCAGACAGCACTGAGTTGTAGGGCCCTGTGGGCTCGCCTCCCCAATTGGGGAGGCCCCCGCTGTTCCCCCGGGTAGTGCGATTCACAGAATGTGAATCATCTCCGTCGGGCACACTCGTGTCATGGCTCGCCCCGCCCGGAAGTCGCCTCCTCCCACGAAGCCGCTGCTCAAGCCGCCCGTCCGGATCGGCAACCTCGACACCGCGGCTGTCATCGGTGAGTTGCGCCAGTTGCACGAAGAAGCCGAGGACACGAACGTCGGCCGGATGGCGGCGGACGAGGAGTTGTTCCGGGCTCTGCTGTACCTCGAAGCCAACGCGGGCGCTCTGAAGAGCGAGCAGGCCCAACGCAGGGCCGCAATAGCACGCGTGAGGTTGTGGGAGTACCTCCGCGAGCAGGCCGACTTCCACCAGGCGAAGGCGATAGAGCACGCCCGGGCAGCGAGCGCCGAATGGGCCGACCTGGTGCCGGCACTCGCTGTGAACACCCCAAGTGCGGCCTACAACAAGGCGAAGCGCATGCAGGCTGCCGTCCTCACCGAAGCCTCCCGCGGTGACCAGCCTGTACGCCGCACGCCCGAAGCCGTCCGCGAGGCCGAGCGTCTGGCGGATGCCCGGGCCGCCGCCCAGCGCCGCGCGGAAGCAGAAGCGGCACGCCGTCACGCACTACTGGCCCCAGTCGCCCAGCGGATGCTCGAGCACCGCGCCGGCCTGGACGACGACGGCGAGGTCACCTTCTGGCTGGACCAGATCGCAGCGGTGCTTCCCAGCTGCCGGACCCCCACTCAACTGGTCAGCCTCCAGACCTACATGGAAGCCGCAGTACGCGAACTGCAAAGGACGGAACGCACCGGCACGCGCCCGGCTGCCACCACCGATGGCGCCCGGGGGGCCTTTGCCGCCGCGGCTGAGCTGGTCCTTGGGTGAGCGTCGGCGCCTAGTCAGCGCGGCGTACCGCGACAGCTCTGCCGATCTTGTTGATGCTGTTGTCGATCTCGGCCAGCAGTGCTGCGGTCTCGGCCGGGGCGTCCTCCAACGCCCGCCGGACAGCAGGTTTACCGAGCCCGCGGGACGCTTCTCGCAGAAGAGCCAGCGTCTCCTGCAGCCGCTCCACATCAGCCGACACGACTCCGGCCGCCCCCATCGGGGAGTCGGCGTCCTGCCCGAGCGACGTGATCGTGTGCACGCCCTCGCCGCCCGCCGAGGCCGACTCGGACTGATCTCCGTCAGCCGCCCCCGTGTTCGACCCGCCCTCGGACGCCGGTGGGGGAGTGAGCACATCCCGCACCATCGTCCCGATCTGCGAGGGACTCAACTCCTCGGTCAGGGGAGGGAGCTGACGCACGACCTGTTCCAGGAGCTTCGCCGTCACGCGCTTGCCGGTTCGTGCCACAGCGTCGTAGACCGCCACCGCGGCACGGTCACCAGCCGCCCGCCTGATGTCGCCCAGTTCCCGCACCTGCGATTCACGCGGACGGTGACCAAGCTGGTTCAGTGCCTCACCGATTCGCCACTCGTCCATCAGCCGGTACACCTGGGACTCCGAGATCTCCCAGTTGGCCCACACGAACTCGGCGAAGTTGGTGGAGCCCTCATTCCGGTGCAGGTCGCCGGTGGCCATTGTCTCCAGGCTCTTGCCGGCCACCCAGAAGGCGTTGTGCAGGTTGTTCATGCCTGCCTTGCACGCCTCGAACGCCTCCTTCTCCTCCGTGGTGAGGTCGCCCTCGCCCGCCGGTGGCCGGGGAGCGGGGATCGACTCGAGAGTGGTGCCGACGGGCGCCTTGACGACGACCGTCGCTTCCTGGAACACCGCGGGCGCACCGCCGCCCAGCAGACCCTTCCCGGGTCGCACGAGCTCGGTCGGGTCGTCATCGAACACGCCGGTCATGTAGCGGGGGCCTTCCTACAGAGAGCGTCGATTTCCGTGTTGAGCAGGTCCATCTCCAGCGCCAGTGGCCTGATGGAGTCCGGGACGACATCAGCCCGGGTCGCACGGCCTGCCGCGACGTCATAGCTTTTCGCGCTGATGGGCAGCAGATCCGCGTACTCGCCGAAAGTCAGCCCCTTCCTACGGGCGTTGACGGCCGGCATCTCGCGATACCCGACGACCCGGGTCGCCATCGGCGTCTGCGTTCCCAGCTCCCTGAGGACTTCCTGACGGACCTCCTCGTGCAACTGCGTGGCGCTCGGATTCGAGCCGTACAGACAGGCGCCGGCGACCTTCAGATACGGGTTCAACTGCCGTCGTACGAGCTTGTAGTTGCGGGCTATACGCCGCATGCCGCGGATCGACGTGTCATCCGAACGTGTCGGCACAAACAGCCAGCGCGCGGCAGCCAGCGCCAGCTGCTCCAAGCTGTCCTGTTCCGGGGCGCTGTCGAAGACGACCTGGTCGTACCAGGGCGCGAGGGGTGCGAGTGCCCGTGCCAGAGAGGACACGACATGGATACCTTCCACGGTCATCCGCGCCGTCAGGAGGGTCAGCAGCTCCCCGACAGCCTCGCCGCCGGGGACGACATCGAGGTTGGGGCGCACTTCTTTGACGGGCACGAGAGGGGTGCGGTCATAGATCGACCGGTACAGGCCCTGTCCGTTCAACACTGACGGACCTTCGGGGCGGAAGCCGCGGTTGAACCGTTCGATACCCAGATCGTCGTCGTCCTGGCTGGTGACACAGATGAGCAAGGTCCGTTCCCCGCGGGCCGCGTGCCAGGCGGCCTTGTGAGCGGCGAGGGTGCTTTTGCCGACTCCACCCTTGCCCGTGCCGATCATGACGGCGTTCGCGGGCGGTTCGATGATGTCCACCGCATCAGTCAGCACCGGAAGCGGCCTCCTCGTCCGTGCCTACCACACCCGGTTGAGGGGCAGCACTCGGCATCCTGGCACATGGGCTCCGTGGAACTCCTGTGCGAGGGAGCGGAAGACCAGCACTCTGGGTCCCGTCAGTCCCGTACCCGGGCTCCCAGCGGGGGCTCACCGTTCCGGCGGGGACGCGGGCTTCGGTCCCGTTTCAGTCCCGCTTCAGTCCCGTACCCAAAAGACCAGGTCAGAGGCGTGCCCAAGGCAAATCCTCAAGGATCACGGGACTGACGGGACTCACATCGCTAGTTATCCCCATCAGGCGCGCGTGTATGCGCGCGCACGACACTATGACCATGGTCTATTGCTACGCAGCTCATAACTGGCACTCTGAGTCCCGTCAGTCCCGTGCCAGCTGTAGAGACCGCCCTGACCTGCACTTTCTTTCCGGGACTGAGAACGGGACCGAAACCTGGCTCAGTCCCGGCCGCCCCTGAGTCCCGCAGGCATCCCCCGGTGGCGGGACTGACGGGACTGAACTTCCGACACGCCCCACTGGCGCACCGCTCCCGTACGGACTGTGCGCTAATCTCTGTGCCGCATGTGAAATCCTCAGTCCCGTCAGTCCCGTCAGAGACGACCAAACGTCACTGACCAGGCAGCAGGCGGCCCGCGGCTACGGGACTGACGGACGAAAGGCTGACGAACCGACAAGGACGCCCAGTGTCACGCCAGGTTGCGACCCACTCCACGGTCCCGTCGGGGTCCGTGGATGCCCTCGCGCTGGCCCGCTGGTGCGCCGGAGCAGGGTGGCCCGTCCATCCCTTGGCGCCCGGCAGGAAGACCCCCGCGGCCAACTGCGAGGCCTGCAGGCAGGACCGGCACCCTCCAACTGCCTGCCCGTGCATCCCGGCCGGACGGTGGTGTCACGGCTTCCACGCCGCGACCACGTCGGCCGAACGCATCGACGCATGGTGGACGGCGCAGCCCCGCTACGGGGTCGGAGTCTCCTGCGGGCCGGCGGACCTGGTCGTCATCGACGTGGACGCGCACGCCGCCCAGGTCCCCGACCGCTCCCGCCTGCTGCCGGGCATCCAGATCGGCCCACAGGTCAACCTCACAGGCCTCGCCACGGGTTTCGACACCCTGGCTCTCCTCGCGGCCCTGCGCAGGCAACCGAGCCCGGCTGACGACGACCAGACACTGCGCGTACAGACCCCGTCCGGGGGCCTGCACGTCTGGTACCGCAATCCGTATCCCGAGGTCCGCTACCGCTCTTCCGCCGGGTCCAGCCCGAAGACCGCATTGGCCTGGCAGGTCGACGTACGGTCCGACAACGGCTACATCATCGCGCCGACCACCACCACGACGGCCGGCACCTACACCCCCCTCGGCCCAGCCCGCTATCCCGCCCCCCTCCCGCAATGGCTGGCCGCCGAACTCGCCCGTACCGGCCACACCCCGGCCCCCGAGACACCGGCCACTGCCGCCCCCGTCCCCCCGCCCCGCCGGGCCCATCGGCGCGCCCCCGGAGCGGCACACCGCATCCTGGAGCCCCTGCTCGCCGAGATCGCCGCCTGCGCTGCGATTCCGGAAGGAGCAGGCTTCACCGAGAAACTCAACCGAGCCGCCTTCACCGCAGGGGGACTTGCCTCAGGCGGCCACCTCGCCGAGACCGACGTGCGGGCCCTGCTGCTCGACGCGGCCCACCACGCACGCCCGCACCAACAGCGGCGCAACGTCACGATCATCGAATCCGCTCTGTCCGCCGGCGCCCAGCGCCCGTTCCATCCCCAAGGACGCGCATGAGCAGCGCCGAGCCCGCCCGCTTCGACGCCGTGGCCGCCGCCGAGCAGATCCACCAGCAGCAGAGCCTCGACCTCCAACTCCCCACCGCCCAGCCGACCCTCCCGGCACAGCAGACCGAAGCACCACGCCCCCTGGCCGGCCTCGACTCGGGGCTCCTGCCGGAGGAACTGACGGACCGCGCCAACGCCAAGTTGTTCGCCCGGCTCTTCACCGACCGGTTCCGGCACGTGGAAGGCCTGGGCTGGTACTCCTGGGACCAGTACCGGTGGCGGCGCACCGGAGGCGAGAAAGCGGCCATGTGGGCGGCCGGCGACATGGCCGAGCAGATGCCGCGGACCGACCCGAGAGGACTCTTCAGCGACCGCGAACTGGGCGCCCACCGCAGGCGCACCCAGTCCACAGCGGGCATGAAGGCGCTCCTACAGCAGGCTCAGGCCGCTCCCGGCCTGAGCCTGGACCCGGACGTGCTGGACGGCGACATCTACGTCCTGTGCACCCCCGGCGGCGTCGTCGACCTCCGCACCGGGGAGCTGCGCAAGCCCGACCCGCTCTCCGACATGCACGCCCGCGCCACTACGGTGGCCCCGCAACAGATGCCGATCCCGCGGTGGCAGAGCTTCCTGCGCGAGACCTTCGGCGACGACGACAAGGGCCGCGAAACCATCCGGTTCCTTCACCTGCTGCTCGGCTACTCCGTCACCGGCGACGTCGGCGCGCAGGTCCTGCCCTTCCTCTACGGATCAGGCGCCAACGGAAAGTCCGTCCTGCTGGACGTGATGCTGCAAATCCTCGGCGAGTACGCCAACGCAGCCCCGCCCGGCTTCCTGATGGAGAAGGGCAAGTTCACCGAACACTCCACCGAGCTGACCGAACTGCACGGCCGGCGCATCGTCGTGTGCAGTGAACTCAAGCCGAACGACACCTTCAACGAAGCCCGCGTCAAGCTCCTCACCGGCGGCGACAAGATCACAGCCCGGCGGATGCGGCAGGACTTCTTCAGCTTCCACCCCACGCACAAACTCTGGCTCCTGGGCAACCACAAGCCCGAAGTCGGCACCGGCGGCTACGCGTTCTGGCGCCGCATGCGGCTCATCCCCTTCGAACGCAAAGTCCCCAACGAACGCAAGATCGACAACCTGGCGGCCGAGCTCGTCCGCGACGAAGGCCCGGGCATCCTGCACTGGCTCCTCGAAGGCGCCCAGCGCTACCTCGCCACACGCGACCCCCTGCGCGGCCCCGCGGCCGTCCGCCTGGCCACCGAGGCCTACGAAAAAACCGAGGACCACATCGGCCGTTTCATCAGCGAACGATGCACCCGCGGCAGCGACGGCCACCCCAACCCCGACCTGCGGGTCGAGCAGAAACTCCTGTACGAGACATACGGCCGCTGGTGCACAGAAGAGGGCATCCGCCCAGCCACCAGCCGCGCCTTCGCCAGCCGCATCAGGACGGAACTCGGACTCGCCTCCCCAGCCGAAATGATCAAGAACAACGACAGGAAGCTCTACCCCGGACTCGCGCTGCTCCCCGCCCACGGAGACAGCGACGACGGACTCGAACCGGGCCGGGTCCACGAACGGGGACCGGTATGACGACTGCAAACGCCCTGGGTCCGTCGGATGACGGGCCGTACGATGAAAGACGCGACCTCGGACAGCGCCACACCAGGCACCAGAGGACGAGCAGTGTGAACGCCACACACGAAGGCCGGAGGCCGGCCGGAGACGACCAGGAGGGTCCGCGGCCATGAGCTCGATGCTGCAGGACAGCCAGCTCACCGGAGAAGCCGAAGTGGTCTGGCTGGAGAGCCCGGAGAACTTCGACTACGTCCGCCAGGCCCTGGACAAGGTCAACACACGCCGCGGCAAGCCGAGGTTCGACCGCGACGGCCGCATCGTCGGCTACACCAACCTCGCCGCCGGTACGGAAGCAGACCCCGACAGCGGCCTCTTCGCGCGCCGGACGTTCTTCCTCCTGCCCCACGACCGCCCCAACGACCCGACAGGCCCGTACGAGGTGGGCGCACCCGGAGAGGCCGTCGACCCCAGCACCATCCGACCCGGCAAAGTCGGCGCCAAGACCGAGCGCTCACAGGGCCGCACAGCGGAGATAACGCCCGCGGGCCGGTGAGCGTCCAGCAGCCACCTCAGCGGGCGTGAACGCTGAACCGGGCCCGGTGCTGTTGCGGGGTGATCCCGCGTTCTCGTTTGAACGCGGTGCTGAGAGCGGAGGCGCTTGCGTAGCCGACCTGTCGAGCCACGGCATCGATCGTCACTTCTGGTTCTTGGAGCAGGTCGGCGGCCATGTCCAGCCGCCAGTCGGCGAGGTAGGCGATCGGCGCTTGGCCGACGAGCTGTGTGAAGCGGCGGGCGAGAGTTGCGCGAGAGACTCCCACTTCCGACGCGAGGGCACTCACCGTCCAGGGCGAGGCGGGATCGCTGTGCAAGCGACGCAGCGCCTGTCCCACGACAGGGTCGGACAGGGCGCGGTACCAGGCCGGGGCTCCCGTCTCGGCCTGCGCGAACCACGCTCGGAGCGAGGTGACCAGGAGCAGATCCAGCAGCCTGTCCAAAACGACCTGCTGACCAGGTTCCTCCCGGACGACTTCCTCGGCGAGCAACCCAACCGGATCGATGAGCCGCTGAGGACGATGAGGGAGGACCACCACCGGCGGCAGAGCACGGAGGAGTCTGCGGCTGACTTCGCCGGTCATCTGGTACTTACCGATCAGCATAACGGTCGCATCGCGGGGGACGTCGTTTCCCCAGGTGCGAGGGCCCAGATCCACGACCTCGCGCAGGTGTTCACCCGACGGTGTCATGCGTTGGGGGCCTGGGCGGATGACCGTCTGGACGGGCGTGGAGGGCGAGTCGGCAAAGGTGTAGGGGTCCGGCCCGCGCATCAGCGCGACGCCGCCGGGGCTGAGGCACCTGGCCGCGCCGGCCTCGGGGATTACCCAGGCCTCGCCGTGAGCGAGGGCCACGACGGAAAGCGGGGCCGCGTCTTCCACCCGGACTGACCAGGGCGGGCTCTGGATGGAACGCAGGATGAATGCGCCCCGGGCTCTGGGGCCGGCCAAGAGGCCGGACAGTGCATCCATGGGACCTAGGCTAGACGCTCAAGCACGAAATCGAGCTTTCCGGCTATTCAGCGTCCGCCTTGTGGTGGCGTGTACTAGCGGTATGAGGACAACGAACAGCAGCAAGAAGACGCTGGTACTGGCCGGGACGGGCAAGACCGGGCGGCGTGTAGTCGAGCGGCTGTCCGCGCGGGATCTGCCGGTGCGGGTCGGCTCCCGCAAGGGGACGCCACCCTTCGATTGGCAGGAGAAGGCTACCTGGGCGCCCGCGCTCCAGGGGGTGGAGGCGGTGTACGTGGCATACCACCCGGACGCCGCATTTCCCGGAGCCGCAGAAGCGGTTGCGTCGTTCGCCGACCAGGCGGTGCGCTGCGGCGTGACGCGGCTGGTGCTGCTGGCTGACCGTGGTGCAACCGAGGCGGAGCGCTGCGAGCAGGCAGTGCGCGAATCGGGTGCCGAGTGGACCATCGTGCGCACCGGCTTCATCTCTCAGAACTTCAGCGAAGACGTCCTCACCGGCGCGGTACGGGCAGGCGTGGTGGCACTGCCGGCCGGCGAGGTAGCAGAGCCGTTCACCGACGCCGAGGACATCGCTGACGTCGCGGCCGCGGCTCTCACCGAAGATCGTCACGTTCGTGAGACATACGACGTGACCGGTCCACGGCTGATGACCTTCGCCGAAGCGGTCGCAGAGATCGGCGAGACCATCGGGCGCCCAGTCCGGTACCAGGCAATCAGCAAGGAACGATTCTCCGCTTCCCTCAAGGAGAAGGGGACACCGGCGCAACTCGCGGAGCCGCTGGCTGACCTTATGGCCGAGGTCTTCGACGGCCGCAGGGCCCGACTTGGTGATGGCGTCTACCGCGCCGTCGGCCGACCGCCCGAGACTTCGCCGACTACGTCCGCGATACGGCCGCCACTGGCATCTGGGCCCCTTAAAGAGCGTTTTATCCAGTCAAGATTGTCTCAGGGAATGACGGTGTGTCAGTTCTCGAGGGGGCGATGCGCCCCAGAGGATGGCCTGCTTGATGCGTCAGAACGCATGCGTAGCAGTCGGGCCCGCGCAGCCTCACATCCGGGATCTCAGCACGTCGACCTCACAGCCCGGCGCGGACGGATCGAAGCCGTGCTCGATCAGCCAGCGAACCGCCAGCAGGCTTCGCAACGACCACCACGCGTGGATCACGTCGAGGTCGATGTCGGTGCCATAGCCGACGATGACGTCGTCGAGGTGCTCCTCGTGTCCGAGCGTGAAGGTGGCGAGGTCGTACAAGGCATCACCCTGGCCCGCCTCGGACCAGTCGATGATGCCCGTGACCTCGTCGCCGTCGACGAAGACGTGCGCGATCTGCAGGTCGCCGTGCGTGAACGCCGGAGTCCACGGCCGGAACGCGACCTCGGCGACTTGACGGTTGCGGTTGACCAGGTCGGCGGGCAGGACGCCGTTCGTCACGAGCAACTCGCACTCGTCGTCGAGTTCCGCCGCCACCGCGACGATGCTCCGACCGGCCCGGCCGGGCCAGGGCGGCAGCGGCGCTTCGTGCAGCTTCCGGATGGCGGCGCCCGCCGCGGCCCACGCCGCCCGCGACCCGGTCGACGGCCCGCCGAGGCGCCCAAGCGTCGTCCCGGGAAGTGCGGCGATCGCGAGCGCGGGCGGCTTGCGCCACAGGACCTCCGGGGTCGGGACCGGCGCCAGGGCCATCGCCTCGACCTCGACGTCGATGCGCGCCTGATCGGCGTCCACCTTCAAGAACACGTCACCGACGCGCAGGGTCGCGCGCTCGGAATGGGCGACGACGACTTTGACCTCATCCATGGGCGACCAGTATCCCGGGGATGATCGCCGACGTCGCCGGGTTTATCGCGTGCGATTACGCGGCTGACCGCGTCCCGCCAGCCGGCTGCCTCGCGCACGACACCGACCTCTGACCAGGTCAAGCCCACCACTTCTGCTAGGAGCCCTATACCCCTTGGACGGGAGAAAGCGAACGGAGTGAGGACTCACTCATTGACGGAGTGAGTCCTCACTCCGTACTCTCGCGGTCATGACAGCACCTAAGGAGAACCAGACCACCCGTCGCCGCGCCCCTGCCATGTCGCCGGAGCAGCGGCGCGCGATGATCATCCAGACCGCGATCCCGCTGATCGCCGAGTACGGCGCCGCGGTGACAACCGCGAAGATCGCCCGCGCCGCGGGCATCGGCGAGGGCACGATCTTCCGGGTCTTCGCCGACAAGAACGAGCTGCTGCAGGCCTGCATTGCCGAGGCGCTCTCCCCCGAGCACGCGGTCCGCGAGCTCGACGCGATCGACGTATCCCAGCCGCTGCCCGACCGGCTCGCGGAGGCGGCCGAGGCGCTACAGGCGCACATGTCCAGGATGGGCGCGATCATCGGCTCGCTGGGGCATCGCGGCGGCAAGCACCCCGGCACGGTGCGCGGCGCGGGCCGCGACGAGTCGACGACCCGTATCCGCGCGGCCCTCGCGGAGCTGCTGGAGCCCGACAAGGCCGCCCTGCGCCGTCCGCCGGAGCAGATCGCGGCCCTCTTCTTCGGGTTGCTCTTCACTCAGCCGCGTACGGAGGACGAGCCCGACCTGACCCCGCAGGAGCTGGTGGAGGTCTTCCTGCACGGAGCGCTCTCGGGGGGCGCCAAGTGAGCGCGCGGAGAAGGCGCCTGGGGGTTACGGCCCTGGCCGTCCTGGCCCCCGTCCTGGTGTGGCTGGTCGCGGACCCACTGCTGGAGCACCGGCTGCGGATCGCCGATGGCGAGCAGACGCTCGACATCGGCGCCGTGCCTGTGGCGGTCGTCGCACTGCTCGCGTCGCTCTCCGGCTGGGGACTGCTGGCCGCCCTGGAGCGGTTCGGGGCGCGGCGCGCCCGCGCCATCTGGACCGGGGTGGCCGGTGCCGTACTGGCCGTGTCCTTCCTGCCGTTCACCGGCGACGGCATGGACGACGGCACCCGGGTCTCCCTCGCTCTGATGCACCTGGCGGTGGCGGCGGTGCTGATCCCGGGGCTGGGCAGCAGGTCCCCCGGGGTGGGAGCCGCTGCCGCTAGGGGGTGACCGCCACTACCAAGTACGCCGCGAGCAGCTCCAGATGGAGGCAGCCCTGCTAGAGAGGTCTTCCAGCTCGCCCATCGGCTCGGCTTTCACGGCGGAGCCTGGGATTTTGACGACCTGCAAATCCCCGACGTGGCCGGACGGTTCGTGCATCACGTCCCCACGGACGAGGAGGCCGAGCAGGAGCCGGGCGGAGCACTGGCCGCACGCGAGCGGACCGTGCGCGCCATCCAGGCCGTGGGATACACAGTCGACGCCCAACTAT
>NZ_JAFFSX010000049.1 GCF_017948485.1 Streptomyces sp. GESEQ-35
ACTGACCTCCTCCCTGTGGGGGTTCTCCTACCTCCGCGGCCATCTGAACGACTGGCTCAACATCGCACAGGCGTCGCTCGAGAGCGTCCGCCAGGCCGATGACCGCAGGGGCGCGGCATGGAGTCTCATCGAAGTGGCCGTCGCGCAAACGACGATGCGCCGGTTTGACGAGTCCATCGAGAACTACCGGGAGGCGATGGCGCTCTACCAGCAGCTCGGGGACCCCTACGGCAGCGCCCAGGCCGTGAGCGGCCTGGGCGTCGCGTATCTGCAAGCGGGGCAGCTCGACGATGCCCTCGACTACCTCAACCGCGCGCTGGCCCTCTCCCGGGCCAACGGCGATGAATGGGCGGAGGGCCTCGCCCTGGCCCAGTTGGGCGACGCCTGCCATCGGCTCGGCCGCACCGACGAGGCGATCGACTACCTGCGGCACGGGCTGAAGGTCCTGCGGGCCACCGGCTACCGCTGGGTCGAAGGCGTCACCCTCGACGTCCTCGGCGTCGTCCTGCACCTGCGGCATCACCATGACGACGCCATGGAGACCCTTCACGAAGCGCTGGAGGTACTGCGCGAAGTCGGCAACAGCTGGGGCGAGGCCGACGCCCTCGATCACCTAGGCGACGTCCTCCTGGACGCGGGCCGGCCATCGGAGGCCCGCACCCGATGGCAGCAGGCGCTGGCGCTCTTCGAGGAGTCCGGCCGTCCGGAAGCCGAGACGGTCCGCGGGAAACTCCGCCACCTGGACGCACGTGAGCCGGACCCGAGTCACGCGGCCGACACTTCCCGATTCAGCCGTCTTCCGCGGTGAGCCGTTGTCGCCAGCACAGGAAGGAAGGGCGGCACTGATTCCTCATGCTGTCTGTCAAGCCACAAGTGGCGGTGGAGGCGCCGGTTCGTAGCGCCGTCCGTCACGCAAGAGGGCCCACAGGACGTTGACGCGTCGGCGGGCAAAGGCGAGGACGGCTTGGATGTGGCGCTTGCCCTCGGCGCGTTTGCGGTCGTAGAACCGGCGAGAGTTCTCGCAGTACCGGATGCTGAACAGCGCCGAGATGTAGAAGACACGCTGGAGTCTGCGGTTGTAGCGGCGGGGCCGGCGGAGGTTGCCGCTGATCTTCCCTGAGTCGCGGGGCACTGGAGCCACGCCGCCGAAGCCGGCGAGGCGGTCGGCGGTGCCGAAGACGGTCATGTCGCCGCCGGTGACAGCCACACCCGGCACCCCTGGGTGGGTGTGAACCATACGAAGGCCTCACCGCCTCCCACAGGACAACGTAGGGATCAGGTGACGGCTGGCCGCGCGTAGCAGGCGAGGCCCTCGGGCTGTTGAGCGGGAGGTCTCGTGTCTCACCTCTTCAGCCAGGGGCCTCGTTGGTGGCCTCCCCTTGCGCGCTCGCCCTGCCGCACGCACTCGTGGAGCGGGGCACGATGCTCATCGTCACCTGAGAAGGCGACCGACGTTGCAAGCTCCGCCCCTCCCAGCGGATTCTGATCGCGCTGGTTGTACCTGCGCGGTTTTCGGCCCGGACGCTTGCCGCGTCAACGGCGGAGCCGGGACTTCGGAAGGACCGAGACTCAGCTTCCGGGTATCCGGCTCAACAGCCCGCCCCGCCCGTCCAGAACGCGAGGTCGTACTCGCCCCGGCCCCCGCACCCCCGGCCGGGAGCGCAGGCGCCATGACCGAGGCTTCAGACAGCGAGCGGGCTCTTGGACACGACATCGCAGACATAGCGGTCTGTCAACGGTCCGTACCACCGCGTATCAGCGCGTCGACGTCATCCGGCGTGGGAGCAGTCACGAACACCAGCCCGGCGACGTGCGCGGAGGACATGGGCGCGCTGATCAGATCGCCTTCGGCGTTCAGCATCGAGACCTCGGTGACCCCGGGCAGGGCCGCCAGCTCCCCGGGGGTACTCAGCCGGGTGACGCGTCCCGGCCGCGCCGGCAGCCACACGCACGCCACCGTGCCGTCGCACCGGACAGGATCGAGCACCGGCCGCACGCCCGGCGACGTCTCCACGTATGCCCGCCGCAGGTCGACTCCGTACTGGCGCTCTATCGGTCACGTCGAACCGCCCGGGGAGTTGACGACGAACTTGGGAGCGGCGCTGGTGCACTTCCCTGGCTGGGACTGGACGACGCGGGAGTCCCAGCCCTTGCCCTTCGCTCTCTTGAGTTCAACAGAGGCAGCATCGTTGCCCCCGGCACAGACATTTATCTGTCCCGCCCGTGCTCTCGGCGGCGCCCGCCGGGCTTGCCGTCGCGGCTACCGCCGCCGTGGCCAGCAGGACTGTGCCGCCAAGAGCGGTCACCGCGCGCGTAAGAATCCTGGCTCCAGCCATGAGTGTCCTAGCTTTCTCAAATGTGGTGCAGCACGAAGATTTCCCCTACCACGGAGCTCGAACTCCCCATCCAGCCCCCAGGAGTCGGCGAAGACGGTATCCGGCTGATCTTGTCCAAATATTGCTGACACATTGCTGAGTACGCGGATAAATTCCCTCGATAATGCCGTACTTCGGTCACCGCCCTCAGCTCGTCCAGTGGGTAACTCAGAAGGCGGGTGTATGACTTGCTCCCTGAGCAACCGACCCAGACCCACAAGGTGCCAGCCGATGCGACCTCCGTTGCCCCTGCCCCCCGACGACGACGCGTCCCGCGTGCCCGGAATGCTGCTGCTACGCACCGGCGACGACGACACCGTCTGGAACGACGTCCTGACGCGCATGGGCGAACTGCCCGGCATGCGGGGGCCGTCCGACCACGAGCCCGGGCCCGAGGCCGGGACGGACACCTCACTTCCCCGGCGCCTGATCGTGGCGCACGACCCCGCGTGGCGGGGCGCCTCCGCCGAAGAAGTCGCCGTGGCCCTGGCGCGGCCCGGGATCTGGGTGCCGGACCTGGTGCTGCTCACCGACGAACGGACGGCGCGCAATCCGCAGACCCGCCCGCTGCTGGCCTTCGGCCGCGGCGACGGGGGCGGCGACGGCGACCTCTACGACTTCTGGATCACCCCGCGGCAGGCAGCCATGACCTATCTGGTGCTGCACCGTCCCTGCATCTCCTTCGCCGTCGAGAACTTCGCCGAGCGGGCCCCCAACGAACCGGAGTGGGAGGTCGAGGAGGGCGAGGAGCTGACGGAGGATCATCTCTATGAACCCGTAGGCGTCGCGCTGGAGATGCTGACCTCCCCGCCCCGCTACACCCGGCCCGGCCATGAACTGCCGGTGCTCAGCCAAAAGACCGATCTGCTGGTGCGTACCGACTTCACCGACGACGCGGCCTGGGCCTCGCTGGTCGAGACGGTGTCCCACCCGGAACGCGACCGCGGCCCTACGTGCGACGACTACAGCGACTACATCCGCTTCGTCGACGACCCGGCCTTCGCGAACGCCACGCCGGAACAGGTGATGGCACAGGTCCTCGGCGACTCCGATGAGGATGAGGACGAGGACGGGATCGTCGCCGACGTCGTGCTGATCGCCGACGCCACCACCTTGCACAAGCCCGAACACCGCGTCCTCGTGGTCCCCATGACGGACGACATCGGACTCACGTTCCGGGTGCACCCCGACCTGGTGGGGCTCATGCTCGTCAACCTGGGGATCAGCAACCAAGGTATAGAGGACTATCGGGACGATCCCGATCTCTGAGCGAGGCCCCCGAGAAAACCGGCCTTCCGGTTGAACCGTTGGCGGCTCTGGCCCGTCGTGCCCCCGGAAGGTCACCGGACGCGCCCCGGCGCACCTGTTGGCTCGTACCGGCCGCCATTCATGAACACTGAGTTTTCGATCGCATAAGGAGAACCCATGAAGTCCTGGCGCTCCCGCGTCGCCGCGTTCCTCGCCGTCGGCGCCGCAGCCATCGCCATTCCGCTGACCGCCAGCCCCGCGCACGCCGGCCCCCCGCCGGGTGGGGGCTGGGAGCAGCAGGGCGCTACAACGTACGACTCAAGGTCGGAATGCGCGCTTATGGAATGGGACGGCCTCCTTCAGAACTGGGGAGAGTACGACAAGCTGTACTGCGATGGCAACGGCGGCCACGACCAGTACCAGATCTACTACCACCATCGCTGAGGCCACAGCGCGGGCGCCACGCGCCCGCCCGGGCCGCCCGTGCCTCCCCCTCGTGGCACGAGCCACCCGCCCCGGAGCTGGGGAGAATCCCGTGAATCGGCTCTGAGCTGGGGTTTCCTGTCTTACATGGCGTGCCATGTGTTGACGGGTTGATGGGTCCCGCACCCCCCCCCAGCGACTCCCCGAACTCCCCGGATTCTCCCCGGGAACACGTGGCAACGGCCCCCGTTCCTGCCCTGTGACCAGGGTGGAACGGCGGCCGTTGCCGTGGGAGCAAGCCGCTCCGGCAGGTGGTGCGGTCAGATGTCGCCGAACTCGCCAGCGGCGGTGGCGTTGACGAACTCGGCGAACGCGGCCCGGGGGAAGAGCAGCACGGGCCCGTCCGGGTCCTTGCTGTCCCGGACCGGCGCGAGGCCGGGCAGGTTCACGGCGACCTCGTTGACGCGATTCGTCCACAGGAAGGGCGACGTCGCTGATCTTGGTAAAGGTGGCCTCGAAGCTTCGAGGTCGTACTGCTCTTCCAGGACGCTTCCGCCCCTGCGGTGGTCGACCGAGACGACGGGTGGCCAGGGGTGCGAGAAGTTGAGGATCCTGAATCCTGCCCCAGTCCTGGGTGAGGGAGCACATCGGCGGCCACGACTCGGATGTCCGTGTTCGGTGACTACGAGAGGCCGTCGCGGTGTGCTGCGGGCAATCGCCCCGGAGCCGGGCGGCGTCCAGCTCATCCCATCCAGCGGCCTGGCGGCGAAAGAGCCGGTCGCCTGGCCGGCCCCGATCCGCGGCGGCCGGGAATGGACGACGACCGTCGGCAGCCTCGCGGAACCGGAGCAGATCACGCCCAACTCGCGGCCGAAGGCCAGCCGGTGAGCGGCAAGCCCTTGCCTCCGCTCCTGCCGGACGACGGCCGCCGGTGCCACGTACCGGCTGACGCCGAACCCGTATGGCTATCCGCAGTGGCGCGACTACCACCAGCGCTTCGCACCCACTACGGCGCTGGGGCAATGGTGCTGGGCCGTACGGGCAGTAGCCGGCCGGCTGCTGCACCCCGGCCAGCGCCCAGGCCAGTGCCTCGGGCGGATCCTCAGGGCGCAGGCCGCCAGCCCCTGGCCCGGCCCCGGGGAATCACCACGGCGGCTCCTGCCACCAGCAGCACCAGCCCGCCGCCCGCGCCCGCGATGGCCAGCGCGCGATTGCGCGGCCCGCTGGGCGCTTTCTCGGGGAGTTGGGCAGCGGCCTGCTTGGGCGCCGCTCCCCCCTTGTCGGTCAGCACCGTCGTCAGCGCCGCGTACGGGTCCAGACGCGGCGGGTCGTCCGGGTAGCCGCTGATCATGAGCCTGCGGGCGACCTCGTCCGCCGTCAGCTCCGGGTGCCGGGCCCGGACGAGGGCCGCGGCGCCCGCCACGTGTGCGGCGGCCAGGGAGGAGCCGGAGCCGTAGTAGTGGCCTGAGCCCCGGGGGCCGACGCTGACCACCGCGTCGCCCGGGGCCGACAGGTCGGCGCCGTCCGTCGGCGGGGCCTGCTCGGGGCGCAGGCCGCCGGGGCCGTAGTCGCCGACCGAGAGCACCCCGTCCGCGGACGCGGGCCAGTACCAGGGCGCGCGCTGCACCGGCTCACCGGTCGTGCTGTCCTTCGGGAGGGCGTCCGGGACGACCGGTGCGATCACCAGGGCGTCGCGCCGGGCCGCGTGGGCGACCGCCGCGGTCAGCTCGTCCTTGCCAGTGGATGTCGCGCGCCCGACGTAGATGACGTCGGCTCCCTGGTCGGCCGCCGTGCGGATACCGTCGGCCAGCTGCCCGACCGTCGTCTCGCCCCGGGTGCCGGTGCCGCGCACCGCCAGGATCCGGGCCTTCGGCGCGAGTCCGGCCACTCCCACGCCCTCGCCGGGCGCGGCGGCGATCAGGCCCGCCGCGAAACTGCCGTGGCCCACGCAGTCCTCGCCCGCGCCGCCGACCGCCTCGACCCGGCCCGAGAGCGCGGGGATATCGGCACCGACGCCGGTGTCCACCACGGCGACGGTCACCCCGGCGCCCTCGGTGAGCCTCCAGGCCCGCGACAGGCCCAGCGGCTGCCAGGTCCACGGCTGCTTCTCGGCCTTGTCGGTGGACGCCTTCGCACACGGTTCGCCGGAGGGCAGCACCGAGCTGACGACGGGCAGTTGCACATCGCCGTCGGCGGCGGTGGCCGGAGCCGCTGCGGCGGCCAGCGAGGCCATGGCCAGCAGGGCGGCGGCCAGCGCCCGCGCGGGACGGGGAAGCGGAGCTCGTCGCATGCGGCGCATAAGGCGCATGCTACGGGGCCCGCAACGGCGTTCGACAGGGCAGACAATCCGGAGACAACCTAACTCCCCCGGCATTCCTGGCTGTCCGCACCGGCGTTCCCGTAGCCTGCACCAATGCGCGCCCTACGCATGCACGCCCGCTGACCGCAGTCGCCGCTGACCGCAGCCACCAGCGCAGCCGCGCAGCCCCACGTCCGGGTCACGGGGGCCGCCCACAAGCACCGCTACCAGGAGGTCCGACCGTGTCACGGCAGTTGCTCAGGGTCGATTCCGAAGGGACGGACAGCTTCCCGACGATCGGCGAGGCCCTGGCGAAGGCCCGCAGCGGAGCCGTGATCCGCGTCCGGCCCGGCCGTTACCGGGAGAACCTCACCGTCAGGACCCGCCTGACGATCGTCGCCGACGGCGAGCGCGGCAGCGTGGAGATCTGCCCGCAGCGCGGCACCGCCGTGGTGCTGGTCGCGGACGCTGTGATGCTCACCGACCTGACGCTGCGCGGCGGCAGCGAGGACCTGCCGGTGGTGGACGCGCCGCGCGGCCAGGTGGCGATGGACGGCTGCACCGTCGTGGGCGGCGGCTGGACGGCGGTCCTCGCCCGGGAGAACGGCTCGCTGGCCATGCGGGACTGCCGGGTCTCCAACCCGGAGGGCGCCGGTGTCGTGGACACCGCGCCCACCGAGAGCGTCATCGCCGACTCCCTGATCGAGCATCTGGGCACCTCCGCCGTGGTACTCGGCGAGCAGGCCCGCACCGTGGTGCGTGGCTGCCGGATACGGGACGCCCGAGGCAACGGCGTACTGGCCAACGGCGAGGCGCAGGGCCGGGTGGAGAACTGCGACATCACCGGCACCGAGAAGCCGGGCATCGCGCTGGAGGGCCGCTGCGCCACCCGCGTGGTGCGCACCCACGTGCACGACACCTCGGTGGGCGTCTATGTGACCAGCGGTTCCCGGCCGACGCTGGAGGAGGTCACGGTCGCGGACACCACAGGCCCCGGCATCGTGCTCTCCCAGGGCGCCGACCCGGAGCTGCTGCGCTGCGGCACAAAACGGACCAAGGGCCACGGGCTCGCCGTGACGGAACGGTCCCGGGGCACCCTCGACGGCTGCGAGTTCGACGGCGCGGAGCAGGCCGCGATCCGGGTGGCCGGATCCAGCGCTCCCCTGCTGACCGGCACCACCGTGCGCGCCTGCGCCGACAAGACGGGCGCCGTACTGCTCGCCGAGGAGTCCTCGGCGGAGTTCGACCATCTGGAGGTGCTGGACGCGGCAGGCGTCGGCGTCTCCATCCGTAGCGGCGCCAACCCGCTGCTGCGCAACGCCTGGGTCATCGGTGCGGCCGGGCACGGCGTGGAGGTCATCGAGGACGGCCGCGGCCGGCTGCACGGCTGCACGGTCGAGCGCTGCACGGGCGCGGGCGTCCATGTCGCGGGCGGCGGCGCCCCCGAACTGGTCGACACCACGCTGCGCTCCACCAGCCAGGCCGGGGTCCGGATCGGGTCCGAGGGCCGCGCCGAGGTGCGCGACTGCGAGATCCACGACAGCCGTACGGCCGGGCTGCTCGTGGACGGCGGCGGCGAACTGACCGCGGTACGCACCCATGTGACCGGCGCCGCCTCACACGGCGTGCTGGTCGCCGACGGCGGCAGGGCCACGCTGGACGGCTGCCGGATGAGCGACAGCACCGGCGACGGCGTACGGGTCGACAGCTCCGACGACGTCGCCCTGACCGACTGCGCCGTCCGCGACAACCGGGGCGCCGGGCTCAAGCAGTCCCGCGTCACCGAACGGCTCACCGTCAAGGGCCTCAACAGCAGCGGCAACGCCCTCCCGGACGCCTGGGGCGAGACCGCCGAGGAGCTCACAGCGGAGGTCGCCGGCACCGAGCAGGGGCAGCCACGGCCGCAGGGCCCGCTGGCGGAGCTGGAGTCGCTGATCGGCCTGGCCGACGTCAAGCACCAGGTGCACACGCTGGTCAACCTCAACCAGCTCGCACAGCGCCGCGCCAGCCTCGGCATGCCGGTCCCGCCCATGAGCCGCCACCTGGTCTTCTCCGGCCCGCCCGGCACCGGCAAGACGACGGTGGCCCGGCTCTACGGCGGCATCCTGGCCGAACTGGGCGTGCTGCCCTCCGGCCACCTGGTGGAGGTCTCCCGCGCCGATCTGGTCGCCCGGGTCATCGGCGGTACGGCCATGAAGACCACCGAAGCCTTCAACGAGGCCATCGGCGGCGTGCTGTTCATCGACGAGGCCTACACCCTGCTGTCCGACAGCAAGGGCTCAGGGGCCGACTTCGGCCGGGAGGCCATCGACACGCTGCTCAAGCTGATGGAGGACCACCGCGACGAGATCGTCGTCATAGTCGCCGGATACACCGAGCAGATGGCCCAGTTCCTGGCCTCCAACCCCGGTCTGACCTCCCGCTTCACCCGCACCATCGAGTTCGCCAACTACTCCGTCGACGAGCTGGTGACCATCACCGGGAGCATGTGCCGGGCCCACCACTACGACCTGGCCCCGGGCACCCTGGAGGCCCTCGCGCAGCACTACGAACGGATGCCGCGCGACGCCGGGTTCGGCAACGGTCGTGCGGCCCGCCAGGTGTTCGAGGAGATGGTCGACCGGCAGGCTTACCGGCTCGGCTCGCTGGCCGACCCGACCGAGGCCGATCTGTCGTGGCTGCTGCCCGAGGACGTCAGCGACGCGTCGTCCGCGGACGGCGAGCGCGGCTCCGAGGAGCTGCTGGCCGAACTCCGCGCCATGACCGGCCTGCACGCCGTCAAGCGGGAGGTCACGGACCTGGTCAACCTGCTGTCGGCGACCCGCCAGCGGCAGGCGGCGGGACTGCCCGTCCCGAAGATCAGCAACCATCTGGTCTTCACGGGCCCGCCCGGCACCGGCAAGACCACCGTGGCCCGGCTCTACGCGGACCTGCTGCACTCCCTCGGCGTGCTGTCCACAGGCCAGCTCGTGGAGGTGGCCCGCGCCGATCTGGTGGGCCGCTATGTGGGACACACCGCGCAGCTCACCAAGGAGGTCTTCGACCGCGCCCTGGGCGGCGTGCTGTTCATCGACGAGGCATACACCCTCACCCCCCAGGGCGCCGGTTCCGACTTCGGCCAGGAGGCCGTGGACACGCTGCTCAAGCTGATGGAGGACCACCGCGAGGAGATCGTCGTCATCGTCGCGGGATACACCGCCGAGATGGACCGCTTCCTGACCTCCAACCCGGGCCTGGCCTCACGCTTCGCCCGCTCGGTCGAGTTCGAGAACTACTCGACCGACGAACTGGTCGAGATCACCAGCCGCTACGCCACCACCTCCGGCTACGACTGCGCGCCCGGGACCCTGGAGGCGCTGCGCGCCTACCTGGAACAGCTGCCGCGCGACCGCTCGTTCGGCAACGCCCGCACCGCGCGCCAGACGCTGGAGGCGATGATTACCCGGCAGGCCCGCCGGATCGGCGCAATCTCCGCGCCCAGCCTGGACGACCTGCGGCTGCTGCTGCCCGACGACCTGCCGCAGCAGGCCCGGCTGACGGCGCGCTGAGGCGTCCGCCCACCCTCACCCCCGCGGACACCGCCGCCCGCTCCATCACGGAGAAGCAGTGAACCTCTCTGCTCCAACGACGAGTCTGTGTCTGTTCAGCGCCTCGGGCAGCTCGGTCGGCTCATCGGCCGCCGCCTTTGCCTGCGGCGGGTTCCACAAGTCAGCTGGTCAAAGTGGTCTGGCGGAAGTACAGCCGCCAACCTGTCTTGGCCTAGCACTTCAGGGAACAGCGACAAGATCATCTCGTTGCTCTTCGACTGGCATCTCGGTCGCATTCTTGATTCGCCGTGCCTGTTTGACCAGTTGTGACGAGCCGGAGCGCGCCGCCAGTTCGTTGATCTCCGGTATCGTCCCGCGGGCTCCGCACCGTTCCGCGCATTCCGCCGCGAGCGTGAGTACGGCGAGAAGGCCGTGCGGCGCTGCACCCGCCAGCAGCGGGGGGAGGGTGGCCGAGAGCACCGCCCACACCGTGGCATACGTGCCGGTGCGCACCACTTCCCGCAGCGCCATCACGACTCGCTGAAGCTTGAGCCGCCGGCGCAGACCGGCCAGCTCGGCGATGTCCGAGCCGAGTCGGGCCGCATCGAGCTGTCCGCGAGCGGCCAGGATGAGCATGGCCTCCACGGCGAACAGCTGCTCCTCCACGCGCCGTGCCCCGAGGCCGTAGGCCAGCAGGAGATGGGTCGCGGGCCCGGCCGGTCCGCCCGACTCGGCCAGCGTGGGCAGCACGGGCGCTCCCTCGCCGACATTGTCGGACTCGGCCAGGTTCCCGAAGGCCACCAGCATCCGCGCCGCGATCACCTCCCGGTGCTGGGGCAGGAGGGCCAAGGCATGCGGGGAACACTCCCCGCCGACCCCGCACTTACACGGGCTCCCGATGGGGTCGTGGGCACCGAGCAGAGAACGGAACGGCTCGGAATGGTCCTCGTGCCCGGGAACGGCCTCGGTGCGGACCAGCACCCCGGGGCGAGGGGTCCTCCACCGCAGTGGCTCGATGCCACGGGAGACGGCGGGATCGGGCAGTCCCCCCGAGGCGAGCCAGGCGGCGAGCCGCCGCCCCGCCGGGGACGTGAGCTTCGTGGCAGCCGCCCGTGCCTCGGGCGGTACCTCCCGGTCGAGTCGCAGCAGGGCCTGGTCGAGGTCGGCCTGGCCGGGTTCGGTGCCGGAGCGCTCGTATGCGGCGAGCCGCGCCACCAGCTCGGACGCTTCGATGGTCCCCGTCGACCAGGTGGGCGTGGCCAGCAGGAACGGCAAAGGGCCATCGCCGAGCCGCTCCCCGATTTCGGCCGCGCGGATGAGGGAGACGGACCGGAGGGCCGAGTGCGGACACCGGTCCACGAGAGCCTCGCGGGTGACGCTCAGGTTCCCCAAGGGCGTGCCCATGATGGACATGACGACGATCGCCAGCCCCTGTTTCAGGTAGTCGGCCTGCCAGCCCAAGGTCCGCTGTGCCGCGACGGGTTCCAGGGCGGCGCGGAGGCCCGCCAGGTCGGTGTGGGCGTGCACGACGAGACCGTTCAGTGCCCGTTCCCACTGAGCCGGGGTCCCGTCTTTGCGCAGCAGCGCACCAGTTTCCTCGGCGAGTTCGGCAGCGGTGGGCGGTACGGGCCTGAGGCGCTCAGGGGCCGGCACGGGCGGCAGCACGTCACCCTCGGCGGCCGGAGCGTCGGCGTCCTCGGCGGTGATGGCGTCACCGAACGCCTTGGCCGCGCGTGTGCGCAGGTCGGGGCTGAGTTGCCCGGCGCTCGCCGCGAGCTCGGCCAGGACGGCGCCGCTCGCGTGCTTGCGGTGGCGGACGACCAGGGCGAGAGCCCGCTCCTGGAGGCTGTGCTCCTCGTGGCCGAAGGCTTCGGCGGCCACGGCAAGCAGCTCGTCCGTACGCGACCGCTCGCGCCTCATCGCCTTGTCGAGCATGGTCAGCTGGGCCCGCACGATCTTCTTCTCGGGCCGGAACAGCGCGGCCCGAGATGCCTCGACCAGGTGCTCGCTCGCCACGCGGCCCGCCTCGTCGAGCCCGGCCAGCACCTCCTGGGCACGCGCCACCGCCAGCGCATGGGCGTCGGGCACCATCCGCACCCAGGTGAGCGTGTGCGCCGCCCGCTCGTCCTCGGTCAGGTCCAGAGCGGTCAACAAGGCGAGGAAACCCTTCACAATCCCGAGCCGGCCATCGCGCAGCAGCCGCGACAGACAGCCGTCGATCAGCATCTCGCGGCTGAGCCGCCCCTCCTCGGCGAGCCCGGCGAGCGCGTCGGGCCATCCGGGGTCGTCCGCCCGGCTGTACTGGAAGTCCGAGCCGGCCTCCGGCACGTCGAAGAGCCGGGGGACCATCACCGCCAGGAACGGGTCGTCCCGGAGTCTGTCCTTGACCGTCATGCCATGGACCGGGATGCGGAGCTCCCAGCCGCGGACGAAGCCGTCCGTCGTGGGCGGCTCGCAGCCCGCGGCGTGCACCAGCTGCGCGATCAGCGGGTACTCCTCCTCCGCGACGGTACGGCGCTCTGCCAGCCGGTGCGCCACCCGGCCCAGCCACGCGGGGTCACGGTCACCCAGCGCTTCGAGGACCCGTGCGGGATCGTCGTGGGCCCACCGCAGATCGCCGCTGGCGAGCCACTGGGCCGCGGCCGCCGCGCCGGTGCAGCACCCCGCCCCGGCGAGCAGCAGTGCCGCGCGTACGGCCCAGTGCCCGTCGGCCCGGTTGTTCCGCGTGGTCGTGCGCCACCTTTTGAGCACCGGCAGGCACGTCCGCCGCTCGGCGTCGGTGAGCGTGCCGACCAGCTCGGGGACGGCCTCGGCGCGGCCCTCGCGCATGGCGTGCAGCAGCTCGCGCATGCCCTCGGTGGCCCCGTCGGGGATGTCGTAGGTGATGGTCTCGCTCATCAGGTGGCTCTGGCAGAGGTGGCGGTCGTGTTCTGGGCGGCGGCGGTCATACGGTGTGAACCCGCCCGGCGGACGATGCGGACGGCGAGAGCGTGCTTGCAGGGTCCGCGGCCGCCGCGGTATTCGGCCCACCAGCGGCAGGTACAGGTCAGGCGCCCTTCGGAGAGCCTGACCCGGTGGACGTGGCCGTCGACGGTGACCGTGGCCAGCTCACCGTCGAGGCGTACCGCGTCCGCCTCGACCAGGGCGTGGGCGGCGCGCAGGCGGGGGTTGTGGCGCTCGGCCCGCCCGGTGTCGTACGGCAGCTCCCGGTGGAAGTGCGCCGCCTCCGCCACGTCGTAGCCGATGCGCCCGGCCGTGCCGAGGCGGGTGAGCGCCGCCCGTACCCGCCGTGGTGTGAGCCCGGACTGCGCGGCAAGGTCGGCGATGTCGACGGCGGGATCCCAGGCGAGCAGCACCGACACCAGCTCCGCGTCCTCGGCCGACTCCTCCGCCGCCAGGGCGTCCAGGACGCCGCCCTCGCCGGAGAAGCCCCGCGACGTGTCCGGGGCCAGGGTGAGGGTGAGGGTGAGGCGCATACCGGGGAGCCGCACCTCCCACGCGCTCGCCGCGAGGCTGCTGCCCGCCGTGACGGCCGGCCCGTGGATCCGCAGGCCCGTCGCATGGCGCAGCACCCGGGTCAATGCGGAGAGCCGTTCCGGACCCGGCAGGCAAACCGCTCCGGGAACCGGCCGGGCGCTGGCACGCAGCGAACGGCCCGCCGGGACGACCCAGCGCGTTCCCCGCGACGCGCCACGGGAAGCTCCGGGACGCGGCAGCGACCGCAGGAAGCGAACCGCCTCAACCGCGGAGAGTTCAGCGCGCAGGTCGAACCCGGAGGCGACCACCTGTGTCTCGGCGAAGCCGCGCAGCCAGCGATCGGGTAGTGGCACCTTCTTCTCCACCACCGGCCCGTCGAAGGTGGTGACGGCCAGTTCGTCGGGCCCGACCTCCAAGAGCAGCGGATCGGTCGGGCCAACGCGGGTCAGGGCCTCCCGAAGCGGGTTGTTCACATCGACGTTGGTCGTGCCGTGTCCAATGTCGTCGCCGTCCAGGGCGTCGCCCAGCATGTCGAGCCGCGCGTACACGCCACAACAGCCGGAGAACGATTCGAACCGCAGCCGGTCCCCGTTCCCGGTGACCACCGGGTCAATCAACGCAGGGCGCTGCGGCTGGTAGTAACGGACGGCGGCGACGTCCGCGACGCACAGCAGACCGGCTGCGGCAACCTGAGGGCGGGCCAGGAAGCCGTGGAAGAACCTCGGATGAGTCTTCTGCCCCGCAGGTGTGGCGCCGCCGGAGGTCTGGAGACTGAGTGTGCCGCCCCCAGCGGTACGGTGCACCGCGGATGGGCGGAGATAGGCGTACGTCTGCGAAGCCTGCGTCATGCGTGATCACCCCGCTGCTTTCGCGGCTGGTGTCCGAGCCAGGACACCGGGGCCGACCCCGACCCCGGGATGACGTCCGGGTGCGCCTGGATGCGGGGGCGAGAAAAGCCTGCCGGTGCCGGGGCCGGGGCTCCGGTCCCGACCGGCGACCGCTCCGGCTTCGGCTCCGCGGCAGGGGCCATCGGACCCGCCACCCGAAGATGGCGGGCCAGACGTGCCGGGTCGGTGCCGGGCCGGTCGATGAGCTTGCGTGCGAGTGCAGCGTGCGCCTTCTGCCGCGCGGAGGGGGTGAGGGTGCTCAGCACCACCTCGCGCGTCAGCTCGGGGAACCGGTAGCCGCCCTCCGGGCGTTCACCGGAATCCGGCTCCCAGATCAGCAGCCGGGCGGCGACGGCCGCGTCGACCTGCGGCAGCAGCAGATCCGACGGCAGGGCCCTGGCCTCGGCCAGCAGCCCGATATCGAGCCACTCGCCGTCGCAGGCGGCGTAGCGGAGCATCTGCCGTACCTGATCGGGGAGTTCGGCCAGCCGCGCGTGCACCGCGCTGCGCACCGCGGTCGGCACCCGGGCCGCAGGCCCCGTACGCCGCTCCGGCGGGAGCTTGAGCAACTCGCCGAGCATGAACGGGTTTCCCGCGGCACGCCGGTGCAGCCGCGCGGCCTCCTCCACGGAGGCGGCAGCGCCGTGCGCCGCGAGGAGTTCGGTCACCTCCGCGACCGTCAGCGGCTCCAGCGGCAGCCAGGTCGTGCCGCGGCGGGCAAGCGCCGACAACAGCCCGCTGGCGGAGGGGTCGTCGGCGTTGCGCACCGCGCAGACCATCGCGACATGAGCGTCCGGCAGCGCGTCAACGAGCCGCAGCAGCAGCGAATGGAAGTCCGGGGGCGCCCAGTCGAGGTCGTCAACGACGCACAGCGTGGGGACACGGGTGAGGCCACGGACGAGCCGGTCCAGCGTCTCTCCCCCGGCGGCCCCCTCCGGTCCCGCCCTCTCCGGTGCCGCGCCCGGGCCGTTCTGCCGCAGCGCGCCCAGGAGTTGGGCGGCCGGGTTCCCCCCGGACACCTTGCGGTGCGGGCCGACCGTATTGCCACCCGCGACGCGGATGACGGTGAACCCCTGGGCTGCGGCCTTGTCGGCCACGCCGTCCAGCAGCCGGGTCTTGCCGGAACCCGGCTCACCGGAGATCACGGCCCACTCGGTGCGCCCCACGGCAGCAGCCGACAGCACAGCGGCGAGCTGCGCGGTTTCCTCGGCCCGGCCGACCAGAGGCGCGGTGACGGGGGGCCGCGGGCCTGCCATCAGGGTGGCGGCCGTCAGGGTCGTGGCGGCAGGGGAAGGAAGAACCTCGTCAAGGACGTCGGTGTCGTGCCGCAGGATCGCGGTGTGCAGCCTGCTCAGCCCGGGGCTCGGATCCAGGCCCAGCTCTTTGACCAGCATGCCCCGGAACCGGTCGTAGCGCCCGAGGGCCTCCACCGACCGGCCCGCGGCGTACAGCGCGCGCATCAGCAGTGCCCACGACGCCTCCCGCAGCGGGGCGCTCAGCGCGAGCCCCTCGGCGACCTCGATCGCGCGCTCCAGATCGCCCTGGTGGAGGAGGATCGAAGCCTGCAGTTCCTTGGCGTCCTGGTGGGCGGCGTTGAGCCGTTCCCGCTCGCGCATCGCGAAGGCGTGCTCCGCGGCATCCCCGAGGGCCTCACCGCGCCACAGCCCGAGAGCCGCGTCCAACTCGCGCTGTGCGAAAAGCAGCTCACCACGCTTCAGGGCCCCGCGCACCCGGTGCAGCGAGTCCTCGAACGTGGTGGAATCCCTCGCTTCGCGGGACACCTTCAGCGCGTAACCGGCCGGCTCGGCGACCAGCACGCTGGAACGGCCCCGCCGGACCGGATCGAGGACCGAACGGAGCCTGCTGATGTGGGCCCGGACGGAAGACATGGCACCGGACGGCTGGTCGTCGTTCCACAGGGAGCGGCAGAGCTCGTTCACCGGAACGGGACGGCCGTCCTCGATGAGCAGACGAGTGAGCAGCACTTTGCGCTGCCGCGGCCCCAGATCCAGTGTGCAGTCGCCCCGTTGGGCCTGGACGGGGCCCAGCAGGCGATACCGCGTGGTGCACTGCTCGGTCGAGTTCACTCCGTTCGCCTACCTTTTCGGGAGATGCTCGCGCAGAAGGCTCCTGATCGGCTCACTGTCGTGCCGTCGCGCTGTCGGATACGGCACTGACCGTGCCTGAGGGGCACAACGGGCGCGCAGCGCCGACGGTTCAACCGCGCGGACCGCCTCCTTCCTGTTGGTGCGCCATGCCGCCACGGCCGCCACGACGGAAAGAGACCCCATACCCCGGCGTGACGGCCGGGACAGGGGGTCATCCGGGGGGGAACCGCGCAGATGACGGGGCGGTTCCCCGGACGGTGGACGGTGGGCGGCCGTCAGTCCTGGACGATCACGTTGTTGCCGGGGCCGCCGGAGATCTCGTCCTTGCCAGGCCCGCCGTACAGCTTGTCGTCGCCGCTGTTGCCCCACATACGGTCGTCGCCCGCGCCGCCGTAGACGGTGTCGTCGCCTTCGTCGGCGCGCAGGTCCTGCACGCCCTTGCCGCCGCGGATCTCGTCGTCGCCCGCACCGCCATGCACGGTCCCGTCTGTGCCGTCGGCGTGCAGCGTGTCGTTGTCGTCACCGCCCTCGGCGGATCCGTTCGCGCCCACTGTGATGGTGTCCTCGCCCGCGCCGCCCTTGACGCTGCTGCCGTCGACGCGCCTGTCGGCGTTGCTGGCCCACGTGTCCGCTCCGTCGCCCAGCTCGACGGTGTTGAAGTAGTAGACCTGGTCGGTGGCGTTGTCGAAGGTGGCGGTGTCGTTGCCGTCACCGAGGTCCATTTCCATGGAGTTGAGCGGGGACTGGCTCTCCGGGGCCTCGACCGTGCAGGAGACCGTGGTCTTGTCCGCGCTGTCGGGGTGGCTGCAGCCGTTCCCGGCCTCGACCGGGACATTGTCGTCGATCACGTAGGTGAACTTCGCGCGGTCGTCGGTGTACGACTGGGTGATGGCTACCTGGTTGGACTGGCCGTCGGCGGCGGTGTAAGTCAGGTGCCAGCCGTACTCGTTGACCGCGGCGGTGGCTGCCGGCGCAGCGGCGCCAGCCTGACCTGCCAGTGCGATCGGAACGGCGATGCCCAGACCGAGAACGGGCGCCAGCACCGAGACGGCGCGGCGGGTCAGGCGGCCACCGGGGCGAGAAGACCGAGAGGACATTGCATAACCTCCATAAGGCGGTTGTGGTTGAGGGGTTGTGGTTCCTTTCGCCATGCACGACGGCCGGGAATTGCATCTGGTTCACGGTCTTCTGCATTCCGGCGCACCCGCCGCCGAAGAGCGTTGAACCAGGTCCGCTCCGTCCCCGTAGTGACGCAGCGGACCGGTACTCGCACGGGCCACCGGCGGGGGAGCCAAGGCCGGACATTGAACTGTTTCTCTCCGGCGTCCGTTGCGGTGTGCGCCGGGCCGCCGTGGCGCCCGGAGTGTGACCGTCCGATCCGCTGCGGACCGCATCGAGCCCGCGCGAGCGAGGCCTCGCGCTGACACCGTAAGGAAGGGATGAACGTGAACCGGGGCGACGAAGCCGATGATTCTTCAACATCTTCGGCAGCGACGGCGGTGGGAACGGGAACAACGACCAGGTCGTGGAGATCACGGAAGGCGACGGGCGGGACGAGCCGTACTCCCCGACCGTGCCCAAGGACCTGTTGACGACCGTCCGGGACGCCGGAGCGCTGTGCTCACAGATCGACCCCGTCGTCATCGCCGCGCAGATCCAGCAGGAGTCCGGGTGGAACGAAAAGCTGGTCGCCCCGACGGGGCCGAGGGCATCTCCCAGGCACCGCCGGACAAGTTCGAGGAATTCGGCGAGGACGAGAGCGGCAACGACAAGACCTCGGGCCTGGACCCCAAGGACTCGATCATGGCGCAGGGCCGGTACATGTGCTCGCTGGCCAAGCAGATCGACACGCTCCTCGACACCAAGCAGGTCAAGGGTGACCCTCTTGACCTGACCCTGGCCGCGGACGACATCGGCCTCGACGCGGTCAAACAGGCGAAGGGCATACCGGCGGGCTCCGAGGCAAACGCTTATGTCTACGGCGTCAGACGTTCGTTCGCCTTGTACGCCGGTGCCATGAAACCGCCGGAGGGGGAGGACTACCCCAGCATGAGCCCACGGCCGGAGCCCAGCGTGTAGTCGAATCCCACGGACGGTCAGTGACCAGCACAGTGAGGAACAACACCGTGTCCGGCGAACGGGCCGGCCAGAGCCAGCAGGACCACGACCCGCACGACGGCCCGTCGCGGCGGTCGCGCTCCCCCTTCGAGGTGCTGATGCGCCGCAACGGCGCCGTGGTCCTCGACGGCGACCCCCTCCGCGTACCTGAGGGTGAACCGGTCCACATCGCCGGGCTCGACGCGCTGCACCGCCACGCGCGGGCCCGGACCGAACCGGTCGAGGCGGTGATCGACAACCGGCAGGAGGGGGACTCACCCGCATCGAGGTTGCTCCCCGACGGTTCGAGCCGGATCGTGTGGTACGAGGGAGCGCAGGACGAGGAGCCGGATCCAGGACCACCATCCGGACCGCTCCGAGCCGAACCCCCGCCGAACGCAGAGCCGTTCCCGGCCGGCCCTTCGTCGGACGAACCGTCGTTCGCCGAGCCGCCGTTGGCCGACCCTTCGTCGACCGACCCTGCGCCAACCGAACTGTCGTTCGCCGAACCGCCATTGGCCGGACCGCCTTGGGCCACGGGGTCGTCCCCGGCCCCGTGCCCGTCCGCTGACGGCAAACAGCCCGCCGGAGGGGACACTCGTGTCCCGGCGGTCCCGGACCAACTCGCCGAACTCGTCGCGCACATCGGCCGCGCCATGGACACCGGTGCCCTCGAGCGTGCGGCGGCGCTCGCCTTCCGGCTGCGGGAACATGCGGCGCGCGCCTTCGGCGACGAGCACCCCTTCACCCCTGAAGCGCACGCGCTGGACGTATTTACGACTCGCAGGTGCGGGAATTACTCCGCCGCGACCGTCATGTGTCTCGAACTCGCCGGGATCCGCCATCGGCAGGGCGACCGTCGCGCCCATGAGGAGCTGATGCGTGCGGTCGCCGCATGGCGGCTGATCGACGACCCGGCATGCTCCGTCGACCACGGCCGGGCTCTGCTCGCCGTGTGGTCCGGGCTCGCGGAGCAGGACAGTGGCTCCAGGCGGGACGCCGCATGGGTGCGTGACGTCAATCGCCATATACACGCCTTCACCACCGCCCAGGCCACGCGCGAGACCGGAGCATCCTGAGAGGTACGCGCAGGTCAGCGGCGCGTAGGCGGGAAGAACCGCTGCCGCCGCCGCGGTATATGGCCTTCCGGTTGGGCGGAATCCGCCGCTCCATCTGTCAATCGAACGTCAAAGCGATGTGGAACCCCACTCGAAAAACTCCCCCCGGATCGAGGCCGCCGAGCCGGTTTCGAGGCCTGACCTTCACGAGGTCACGAATCCAGGGAGTGGTACGAACATGGGTTTGACCATGATGGGCTCGTCGGGGGCGGCGAGCGCCCAGGAACGCGCGCTGCGCACGCTCTACGACGAGCAGGCGGGGGCTCTGTACACCTACGTGGTACGGCTGTTGGGCGGCGACAGGCACCGAGCCGAGGACGTGGTGCAGGAGGCACTGCTGCGCTGCTGGCGCACGCAGGACTTGACCGCCGGCCAGCCGCTGCGGCCGTGGCTGTTCAGAGTGGCCCGCAACCTCGTCGTCGACGAGTACCGGCTGCGCATGGCCCGCCCCCAGGAGGTCAACGGCAACGACTGGCTGGACGACCTGATAACCAGGCCCGACGACGTGGACAGGCTGCTCTCCTCACTGCTTCTCAGGGAAGCATTCCAGCACCTCTCGCCCAAGCATCGCGAGGTGCTGTATGAGACGTACTTCTCCGGCCGATCGATGCGCGAGGCGGGCGAGGTGCTCGGTGTCCCGCCGGGCACCGTCAAGTCCCGTGTGCACCACGCGGTACGTGTCCTGCGGCTGGCCATGGGTGTCGTCGAGAGCGACGGCGACGCGGTCGCCGAGAAGCCGGAGTGGGCGTACCCGTCCGCGGCGTGACGCACGTTCGCCGGCCGGACCGTGGGAGGCGAACCGCCCACGGTCCGGCCGGCGTTGCTGTCAAGGGACCTCTCCCGCGCGGATCTCACTCAGCCCGCCGTCCGGGTTTGCACCCGGGCCGTTCCCAGGTCATGGCGGAACGGGGTCGTCGCGGCACCGGAGCGGACGCGGGAGATGGTGTGCGTGAGGGCTCGGGCGAGTCCGCCACACGGAGTTCCGGCGTTCATGGCCCGCTCGCTTCGTGGGCCTTCGGCAGCGACGCCCGGTGTTCCAGCGCCGCGTTAAGCGCGTCGCCGTCCTCGCCAGGTATCTGGTTGCGCATGCGGATCACTCCATCCCCGACGGACAGCGCCTGGTCCAGGCGCGTGATCTGCAGCCACAGCACTTGGGCGCGGCTCGCCACCGCCTCGGCCCGCTCGCTGTCTCCCCGGTAGTGCCAGCGTTCGGCGACGTCGCGGTAGAGGGATACCGCCGGCCGCGTCCCCGGCTGGAATCCTTGGCCCCCGAGAGCCTGTTGCCGCTGCAACCCGTCCTGCATGAATTGCAACAACTTGTCCCGGGCAATTCGGAGTATTTGACTGTACCGGCTCCGCGGTTCTGCCCGGCGCGGTTCCTCGCCCCCTTGGAAACCCTGACCCACCATGATCCCGGAGTAAACAGGTAGGCTTCCAATGCGCCCCGTGCCAGGTTCCTGACCCTGCGGAAAATCTCCCGTGCCAGGCGCCTGTTGCTGAAGCGGCTTCGGGGACCGGGCTGCTGCTCAGGCACAGGCGTGCCCTCCTCCTGTCGCAAGCGACCAACTGTCAGGAAAGACAGGTATGTTCCCTGCGATCGGTTCACTCGCCCAGCCTCGGCACCGGCGTCGTCGGCGGGTCGGCGACGTTGCCGGTGCCCATCCACGCCGTCTTCAAGTGTCACTCGAGCTTTCCCCTCCACCTCAGCCCTTGGAGTCGCTGAGGCGACGGTGAGCGCGGCCCTCGACCTCGCGTCATGACGCCGTTCCGTCAGGCCGGACGGTGGCCAGGTGTGCGCCGGGCTGAAGAGACCGCACCGGGCCGGGCCAGCCCGCCCCCGAGCCGCGGGCGTCGGGATCGGAGACCCTGTTCCGGCCCCGGACGGCACGCCGCTCGGCAGCGTGTCTCAGGTGGCGGTTTTCGGCGTTTGTACCGGCCGACGGTCTTCCTTCCGCTGGAGGGCGCGGAAGTCGTCGAAGACCCCGTAGTTGCGGGCCGGCAGGTCGCCTTGAGACGGCTCGGCGGTGAGCTTCGCGTAGAGGCTGTTCAGGAGCCATGGCGATTTCTCCGGACCGAAGTTCCGTGTCATTTCCTTGGACTGCGCGACCCCGTATGTCGCCACAGCGAGGCGCCCGGTGTCCCGGAATCGGCGCATCTGGTCCCGCAGGAAGTGCCTGTTGTTCTCGTACCAGGGGCTCATGGCGAGGAAGTCGTGCCATTGCTCCTCCGGCACGGGTCGCTCGATCGCTTCCCTGATCGCCTTCCAGACCGGAGTATCCGGCGGGACGTCGTAAAGGCGTGCGAAATCGGCAGGGATGGTGTCTTTCAGGTGCTGCTTCCAGACGTGGACCAGGGAAAACTCGGTGACCAGGAACTTCTGGTCCTTACGGAGCCGGGGCAGGATGTAGTCGAGGAACGCCTGAGAATGCTCTACAGCGGTTACATGTGGGTGAATGTCCACGCCTTCGATCTCCGGGGTCCTCCGTGTGAAAGAGAGCCAGCGGGCGGTGGCCTTCGTCCGTTTGTCCAGCCGGTCGATGCGGTTCAGTGCCCCCATGTACAGGCGGGTCCGGCAGACCGAGGGGAAGTGCTTCTTCCGGTAGGCAATGACGTGCGCCGCAATGGTCTCGTAGAACGTGTTCATGGCGCCGGAGCCGATGTCCTGGCGGCGGCTCTCGAGGAACGGTTCGTTGCCGATGGCCAGCACGTCGACGGTGTCGAGAACGGCCCGCAGGACCTTGTCGACCCGGGCGAGTTCCGCGGTCATGGCCGGGCTGTCCGGTAGGGGGATCGGCTGATGGTGGAACGGGAACTTCAGTGAGAGCACCGTGCCGTAGCCCTGATCATGTGCGTCTGTGAGCTTTTTGATGGCGCGCTGTCGCGAGGCGTCGTCCGTGACGTCGGGCATCGGGACGAATCCCCGGAGCCAGCTCGCGGAGAGACCCCGCAGTTCGTCGAATGTCACGCTCTCGGCGTGCTCGTTGAAGTTGGCCCCGAGTATGCCGGTCAGTTCTTCGGCAGTATCCCCTTTGCCGGAACGGTCGCCGTTTTGCTGTTCACCGTTGGTGCATCCTGCGGCGAGTAGAACGCCGGCGGACGCGGCCAGAACACCTCTCCGTGAAAGCGATGACGTCCTCGTTTCCACGGGCACCGCCTCCGCGGAGGCGTGGTTCTCCCTCTCATTCCGATTCTTGACAAGTGAACGCAAATTCAACTGAGTTCCTTTGTTGTTGGTGCGATGCTCCGGCGAGTGTGCGGCCTCAGCCGGGAACGGGGCGAGGGTGAGCAGGTCCTGGCCGTCGCCCTTGGCGGGTCCGATGCCGGTCAGCAGTGCGGTGCGCAGGGCGTCGGGGCCGACAGCGTGACGGCCGGCGGCGCGCACGCCTGGCAGCGCTACGACGCCGTTCAATCCGACAGCCGGCAACCAACCGTCCTCGTCGAGATCACCCCTCGCCGCCTCCATCGTGGGCCCTTCTGCTCTGCATGTGCGGTGTCGCCCTGCCGCTGTACCGCACGGTGACGTGCGGAAAGGATCAGTCGTGCGTGCAACGGACAGAGGGGCCACCCGGTTCACATGTTTTCCGCGTGGGCGCTACGCCGCTGTGCGGGGACCACGCCCGACTCCGTCTGCGCTGAGCGCCGGGCGTTGAACTGTTCCGTCGGGCAATCCGTTGTCGTTCCCAACGCCACCGTCGAGTCATGAGTGGAGGGGCGCCATGGCCGAAGCCTGCGCGTCACGGCGGGCCGAGAACACGTTGGGAAAGCCGGTCTGTACGCGCTTCGAGTGCCCGGCGCAGCCAACGGGCGAAGCTGCCGGGGCCGCTCCTGAGCCGCCTGAGCCTCCGTTGGCCCCCTCCACGCAGGTGGCCGGGTCCTCAGGTTTGCCCTTTCAGGACCGCACGGGCGGACCCGGGGGGCCGGCGACTCAACGCCTTCATGCTCCCTGCTCGGCCAGAAGGGCGTGAGTCTCGTGCCGGAACTCAGCCTTCCGGAAACGTGACTTCTTTGACTTCTTCGGTCCCCGGAACGACTACGCCCGGTCGAGGAATACGGGGCAGTCCGCCGGGCCGTACGTCCTCACGGCCGCGGTGTGGGGCACCGCCGAGGCCTGCGCGGCGTCGGCGACGGCGGTCCGCACATCGAACCGGGGAACACCGAACCGATTCATCGCCTCATCGATTCATCCACCCAACAATTCGCCAAGTTCATATGAAAGTTGCTCCTCACCATGCGCACGAAGCTCGATGCCGTGTCTCTCGCCGCCGTACTGGTGACGGTCGTCGCGTTCTCCGCGACCGCGCCGTTGACCGCGTACGCCACCGGCTCCGCGCTCGCGCTGGCGCTGGGGCGCAACGCGCTGGGACTCCTCACGCTGGGACCGGTGTTCATGCTGATCCGGCGGCGCGAGGTGCGGAGGGTCTTTCGCGGGGAGCGTTCCTTCTTCCGGAAGGAGCAGCGCCGCGCTGTTGTCTACGGCGTTCTCGCCGGAACGGCGCTGGCGGCTCACTTCGCCACATTCATGTCCAGCACACGGATGACGAGTGGAGACTGCGTGGACAACGCGATGATGGAGTCCTTCTGGGCTCGGGTCCAGGTCGAACCGCTCAACCGAAGACGGTGGCGGACGCGTCTGGAACTGTCCACCGCGCTCTTCGAGTACCTGGAAATCTTCCACAACCGACAGCGGAGGCACTCCGCGCTGGGCATGCTCAGCGCGGTGGAGTACGAACTCCGCACCCCGCCAGTAGCCTGAACCCAAACAACTCGACTCCACCAACTCGGGACAGTCCGATCCGTGCGTAGATGTCGTACTCCGCCATCAGGGTCTGGAACTGGTGGTGGGCGATGCCCTGCCACCTCGCCTCCAGGCTGGCCACATGGGTCTTCTGTTCCGCTAGATGTGCGGAAATCTCCGCCGCCGTCGACGCCGTATTACTGGAGGCATTGGCCAGGTACTCCGGTGTCACCCGGTACGTGACACCGCCTACGCTCACAGAAGGCTGGTCAGCCATGGTGGATTCCGCCCCTCCTCTCGGCCAGGTGCCCCAGCCGTCAAACACCGTCGCTCCCTGGTCGGGGCCTTACGAACCCGAATGAGCAAGGCTTGAACACACTCTGAGCACTGGCAGACGCCCGCGTCCCGCACTGATCGAACCCGTTGCGGACAGTCTGCCGGGCGCCGAACCGCTCGGGCATCTCCCGCCACTGGCCGCCGGTACGGAACCGCCAGATCACTCCATCGAACTGCTCCCGCAGCCGTTCGGGATACGGGCCGAACCTGCCTGTCGGCAGGAACGGCTCGATGAACTCCCAATGCTCATCGGTCAGTTGCGCATGACTCACATCGGCAGTCCCACAGGATCGAGACCACGACCGGGTCCAAGAACCCGGTCCTGATCGAAGACAGTCCTCGGGTGGGGGGACACCCCGGGATGGATGTGCGCGTCGGCGATCTCGTCGAGGGCAAAGATGCGTTCGATGCGTGGTGTGTAGAGGACTTGTTGGCCCAGCTCGGCTGCTGCGGTCAACAGCGTGGAGTCGTTCTCCGCGTTGACCAGGTGCACTCCCAGATGCGGCGCGTTGGTGTGGTCAGCGATCGTCGACACGCGCGTGGCGTCGTCAACGACCGTGACGAGGTCGGCCAGGGACCCAGAGGAGGCGGTGTCGAGCGCGATGTCGACACCGCTGGGGGCGAGGGTGGCAACGCGCTCGGCGAGCCCAGCGCCATAGGTGGGGGCGGCACCGAGAGAGGCGAGGAACTCGTGGTTGCGCTCGCTGGCCGTCCCGATCACGGTGGCGCCCTGAGCCACCGTGATCTCGACCGCGACACTGCCCACGCCTCCGGCGGCGCCCTCGATGAGGAGGGTGCGTCCCTGCCGGGGGCCGAGTACCTCCAGCCCGCCCATCGCGGTCACAGCTGCCAGGCCGGCGCCAGCGGACTGCTCGTCGCTCCATGTGCTGGGCGCATGGGCCCAGCACGAGAGCGCCCCGTCGCACCGGCCCCAACCCTGCCCCTGCTCATCGGATGAGCCCCTCTTGACCTGTTGTCCGCGTACTCGTTGAAGTTCACCTGTACGCCGACACCTGTGGCCTCGGCTCCGTGGTGCGCTGCATCCGTACCGCACGCTCCATGCGGGGCTGTTGTCCCTCGTGCGAGCTACACCCAGGTGCCCTCTTGGCGGTGACGTTTTCCGGCTGCAACGTCCGTAGCGTTCCGGGCAGCCGCGGCAATCCTGCCGCGGTTTCTGCGGAGGGGTTTTCATGAGGTTTGTCACGAGCCACTCCCGGGCCGGGGCGCTGAAGCGGGCCTTGGAGGCCGGGGTCCGGGGCTTCGTTCCGAAGACGGTGTCGGCACAGCGGCTGGCGGAGATCATCCGTACGATGCCGAAGGGGGTCGGTACGTCGACCCCGAGCTGGCGGCGGACGCGATTGACGCGACCTGGCCGGAGCGGGCCGGTCTCGCGATGCCTTGCGCGGATATCTCCTCTCGTACGCGTTGTCCGCGTACTTCCGCAAAGTAAAACGTGCCGCCTTCCCGCTGACCGGCTCCCAGGTCTCGGCCGTTGTGCCCGGCCTTGCCCCGTCTCTTGTGCTCAGAGTCTGTTCAAGCGCCGCTCACTCGGGTTCGCGAGGCCCCGACCAGGGAGCGACGGTGTTTGACGGCTGGGGCACCTGGCCGAGAGGAGGGGCGGAATCCACCAGCGTCGACGGCGGCGGAGATTTCCGGACAACTGGCGGACCGGTCAGCATGAACACCGCCACCAAGGCCGTCGGACTGCGGCGGCACCTTTTCCGAACGCTCATCGACGCGCCCGGCTTCCGCTGCGCCAACGTCTGGAAGATCACCTACCGGCCCACCTCTGCGACCGGCAAGCCGATCACGGTCGGCGGCACGGTGGTCACGCCGAAGAACGCCTTGGCGGAGTCATGAACGCGGCCTATGAAGAACCCTTGCGCTTCGCGGTGCTGGGGCCGGTCCGGGCGTGGCGCGGTGAACGTGAACTGGACCTGGGGTCGCCGCAGCAACGCCTGGTGCTGGCAGCGCTGTTACTACGACGCGGGCGTCCCGCCACGGTCGCCGAACTCGTCGACGCCGTTTGGGGCGACAGAGCACCGCCCGCGGCCGTGTCCGTGCTGCGCACCTATGCGTCGCGGCTGCGCAAGGTGCTGGAACCCGGGCGTGACGCCGGCGAGTCACCTCAGGTGATCGTCTCGGCCGCGGACGGATATCTGGCCCGTGTGCCGGAACACTCCCTGGATCTGGGTGTGTTCGAGCAACGGGTGGCCGAGGCGAAGAAGCTGCGCGCCGAGGGCGAGGTGCCGGCCGCCGCGGAGCTGCTGCACACTGCGCTCGATGGGTGGGAGGGGACACCGCTGGCAGGGCTCCCCGGCCCGCTGGCCGAGACCGAGCGCTCCCGGCTGGCCGAGGAGCGGCTGACCACGCTGGAGACCCGCCTGGATGTCGACGTCCAGCTCGGGCGCCACAATGCGGTGATCGCCGGACTGACCGCGCTGGCCGGCGAGCACCCGCTGCGGGAGCGGTTGTGCCGGCTGCTCATGCTGGCGCTGTACCGGTCCGGACGGCAGGCCGAGGCGCTGGCGGCGTACCGCAGGACGCGGAGCACCCTGGTGGCCGAACTGGGCATCGAACCCGGCGCGTCACTGCAGGAGCTGCACGACCGCATACTGGCGGCCGACGCCTCCCTGACCCCCTCCGCTCCGGAGGAGGAAGCCGACACGCAGGAGTCCCCGGTTGCCGGGTACCCGGCCCGCCCCGCACAGCTGCCCGCCGACCTGGCCGCCTTCACCGGCCGCCAGGCCGAACTGGAGCAGACCCAGGCCCTGCTGTCCGACGAGGGCGAGCGTCCGTCCACGGTGGTGATCAGTGCGATCGGAGGTATGGCGGGCATCGGCAAGACCACCCTGGCCGTGCACTGGGCCCACCGGATCGCCCACCGTTACCCCGACGGACAGCTCTACATCAACCTGCGCGGCTTCGACCCGACCGGCACGGTCATGCCGCCGGAGGAAGCCATCCGCGTCTCCCTCGACGCGCTCGGCGTCCCCCCGCGGCGCATACCCGGCTCCCTCGACGCCCAGGCGGCGCTGTACCGCAGCCTGCTGACCAACCGGCGGATGCTGATCCTCCTCGACAACGCCCGCGACACCGAACAGGTCCGCCCGCTGCTCCCGGGCTCCCCCGGATGCCTGGTCATCGTCACCAGCCGCAGCCAGCTCACCGGCCTGATCGCCAACGACGGGGCGCATCCGCTGGCGCTGAGCCCACTGACGCCTGCCGAGGCACACGGCTTCCTGGCGCGCCGCGTCGGCGCCGCACGGCTGGCGGCCGAACCCGAGGCGACACACGAGATCATCGCGCGCTGCGCCCGGCTGCCCCTGGCCCTCGCCGTCGTCGCCGCCCATGCCGCCACCCACCCCGGTTTCCCCCTCGACGCCGTCGCCAAGAAACTGCACGACAGCCAGGG
>NZ_JAFFSX010000005.1 GCF_017948485.1 Streptomyces sp. GESEQ-35
TCGAACCCGGAAGCTAAGCCTTACAGCGCCGATGGTACTGCAGGGGGGACCCTGTGGGAGAGTAGGACACCGCCGAACTCCTTTTATAGCTCTGGCTCTTGGGCATCATGCCCAAGAGCCAGAGCTTTTTTGCGTTGAGGTAAGGTCAGGGAGCATCGTTGGCTCGTTTCCCACAGGAGGCTCCCGGGTGGAGGTCCAGGAGACCCGCGTCCAGACAGACCGGGTCCTCACCATCCCCAACATCCTGAGCATGGCTCGCCTTGTCGGCGTGCCTGTGTTCCTGTGGCTGATCCTCAGGCCCGAGTTCGGAGGGCCCAAGAGCGATGGCTGGGCGCTCCTCGTGCTGATGCTCAGCGGGGTGAGCGACTACCTGGACGGCAAGCTGGCACGGCGCTGGAACCAGATCAGCAGCCTCGGCCGGCTTCTCGATCCCGCTGCTGACCGGCTGTACATTCTCTCGACCCTGGTCGGTCTCACGTGGCGGGAGATTCTGCCCATCTGGTTGACCGCTGCACTTCTGGCGAGAGAGCTGGTTCTGCTGGTGATGGTGGGCATCCTCAGGCGCCATGGCTATCCGCCCCCGCAGGTGAACTTCCTGGGCAAGGCAGCCACGTTCAACCTGATGTATGCCTTCCCTCTGCTGTTGCTCAGTGACGGAAGTGGATGGCTCTCGTCACTTGGTGCTATTTTCGGCTGGGCGTTCGCCGGATGGGGTACAACGCTGTACTGGTGGGCAGGAGTCCTCTACGTGGTACAAGTCCGCCGTCTGGTTCGTGCGGACGCAGCCATGGCCGATTGAACTCGCGGATTGAGGCGGACGTAGTGCCGCGATGGCCCGCGACGGAAAAGTGCGGGACAATCTGGACGGGTGAAGTCGGCTAGACCGTCGTCTCTTCGAGGAGGACGCTTCCGACATGAAGGCCGTCGTGATGGCCGGAGGTGAAGGCACCCGCCTTCGCCCCATGACCTCAAGCATGCCCAAGCCGCTCCTACCTGTGGCCAACCGCCCGATCATGGAGCATGTTCTGCGGCTGCTCAAAAGGCATGGGCTCAACGAGACCGTCGTCACCGTCCAGTTCCTGGCCTCACTGGTCAAGAACTACTTCGGTGACGGTGAGGAGCTCGGAATGGAGCTCACCTATGCCAATGAGGAGAAGCCACTCGGTACTGCCGGAAGCGTCAAGAACGCCGAAGAGGCGTTGAAGGACGATGCTTTCCTCGTCATCTCCGGCGATGCGCTGACCGACTTCGACCTCACCGAACTGATCCGTTTCCACAAGGAGAAGGGTGCGCTGGTGACTGTCTGTCTGACGCGCGTGCCTAATCCGCTGGAATTCGGCATCACCATCGTCGATGAACAGGGTCGGGTGGAGCGTTTTCTCGAGAAGCCGACCTGGGGGCAGGTCTTCTCGGACACCGTGAACACGGGTATCTACGTCATGGAGCCCGAGGTTTTCGACTATGTCGAGCCTGACGTGCCCGTCGACTGGTCCGGCGATGTCTTCCCCCAGTTGATGAAGGAAGGCAAGCCGGTCTATGGCTATATCGCCGAGGGCTACTGGGAGGACGTCGGCACCCATGAGAGCTATGTGAAGGCGCAGGCCGACGTCCTGGAGGGCAAGGTCGACGTCGAGCTCGACGGCTTCGAGATCTCCCCGGGTGTGTGGGTGGCGGAGGGCGCCGAGGTGCATCCCGATGCCGTGCTGCGCGGCCCTCTGTATATCGGCGACTACGCCAAGGTCGAGGCCGGCGCGGAAATTCGCGAGCACACGGTCGTGGGCTCGAACGTGGTCGTCAAGACCGGGGCGTTTCTGCACAAGGCCGTTGTGCACGACAACGTGTACGTAGGGCAGCACAGCAATCTGCGTGGCTGTGTCGTCGGAAAGAACACCGACATCATGCGCGCGGCCCGGATCGAGGACGGCGCCGTGATCGGCGACGAGTGCCTGATCGGTGAAGAATCGATCGTTCAGGGCAACGTTCGGGTCTACCCTTTCAAGACCATCGAGGCAGGCGCTTTCGTCAACACCTCGGTGATCTGGGAGTCGAGGGGCCAGGCGCATCTCTTTGGAGCTCGCGGGGTCTCCGGAATCCTGAACGTGGAGATCACACCCGAACTCGCGGTGCGTCTTGCCGGCGCCTATGCGACGACCCTCAAGAAGGGGTCCACGGTCACTACGGCTCGTGACCACTCGCGTGGTGCCCGTGCGCTGAAGCGGGCGGTCATCTCGGCGCTACAGGCCAGCGCCATCGACGTACGAGATCTGGAGAACGTACCGCTGCCCGTGGCCCGGCAGCAGACCGCGCGGGGCAGTGCCGGCGGAATCATGATCCGGACCACTCCCGGGGTTCCGGACTCCGTGGACATCATGTTCTTCGACGGGCAGGGTGCGGACCTTTCGCAGGGCAGTCAGCGGAAGTTGGACCGGGTGTTCGCGCGGCAGGAGTACCGGCGTGCGTTCCCGGGCGAGATCGGTGATCTGCACTTCCCGGCCAGCGTCTTCGACTCGTACACCGGGTCGCTGTTGCGGAATGTCGACACGACCGGGATCACCGAGTCCGGGCTCAGGGTTGTCGTGGACGCCTCGAACGGCAGTGCCGGGCTCGTCCTGCCGAGTCTGCTCGGCAAGTTGGGTGTGGACTCGCTGACCATCAATCCCGGTCTGGACGAGTCCCGGCCCACCGAGACGGCCGATGCTCGGCGGTCGGGGCTGGTGCGGCTGGGAGAGATCGTGGCGTCGGCTCGGGCCGCGTTCGGGGTGCGGTTCGATCCTGTCGGCGAGCGGCTGTCACTGGTCGATGAGAAGGGGCGGATCGTCGAGGACGACCGGGCCTTGCTCGTCATGCTCGACCTGGTGGCCGCGGAACGGCGCAGTGGCCGCGTGGCGCTGCCGGTGACGACGACGAGGATCGCCGAGCAGGTGGCGGCGTATCACGGGACTCAGGTCGAGTGGACGACCACCTCGCCCGACGATCTGACCCGGGTCGGACGCGACGATTCGACGATCTTCGGCGGGGACGGCAGGGGCGGGTTCATCGTCCCGGAGTTCAGTGGTGTCTTCGACGGTGCGGCGGCCTTTGTACGGCTGATCGGGCTGGTCGCGCGGACGCAGCTCACGCTCAGCCAGATCGACGCGCGGATTCCGCGGGCTCACGTCATCAAGCGGGATCTGGCGACTCCCTGGGCCGTCAAGGGACTTGTGATGCGGCGGGTCGTCGAGGAGGCAGGTGACCGTTTCGTGGACACCACGGACGGTGTGCGGGTGGTGGAGACCGACGGGCGCTGGGTGATGGTGTTGCCCGACCCGGCCGAGGCGGTCACGCACCTGTGGGCGGAGGGCCCCGACGACGCCTCCGCGCAGGCCCTGCTCGACGAGTGGTCGGCGGTCGTGGACAGCGCCGGTCGCTGAAAGACGCAGCACGCGCGCGTGCCGGACAGGTGGCCTCAAGGGGGCCTGTCCGGCACGCCGGTGGGGCCATTCGGAGGTAGCGGTCGCGACGTGCGACGATGTGCGGCATGCCGCAGCAGCCCCCCGTTCGGAGCACACCTACGCGCCCGTCGCGTCCGGATGCTTCCATGTCGCTGCTCACCAATGTCATGGACCACAGCCTTGACGACGGGTACGCCGAAGCGGCAGCCCGGAAAGAGGCCGCGGGCGGTATGCCCAAGACCCTCAGGGCGAAGCTGGGGCTCGCCGTCGGTCTGGTGCTGGCTGCTCTGGTAGTGACCGTCGGAGCGGCACAGGCGCGTATCGCCGCTCCTGTCGTGGCGAAGGAGCGCGAGGAACTGATCGACCGTATCGACCGCGAGACCGCGACCGCGGACAAGCTCGAAGACACCGTCGACCAATTGCGCGCCGAGGTGAGTGCGCGGCAGCGCGAGGCGCTCAAGCAGAGCGGCGGCAGTGATCAGGTGGAGCTGATGAGCCTTCTGTCGGGCGCTACGGATGTGCGCGGGCCAGGGGTGAAGCTGGTCGTGGACGACGCCGAGGAAGCGTCTACCGGCGGAGACGGCGACGCGCGTGAGACCTCCGGTTTCTCCGACACCGGACGGGTACGCGACCGCGACATGCAGCGCGTGGTGAACGGGCTGTGGGAGTCGGGGGCCGAGGCCGTCTCCATCAACGGTCAGCGGCTGACGGCGCTGTCGGCGATCAGGGCCGCGGGGGACGCGATACTGGTCGACAACAAGCCGCTGGTGCCGCCGTACACGGTGCTCGCGGTGGGGGACGGGAAGCGGCTGAGCACCAGGTTCCAGAACAGTGCCGACGGACTGTATCTGCATGCCCTGAAGGAGAACTACGGCATCCGGACCTCGATCTCCGTGGAGGAGGACCTCCGGTTGCCTGCCGCACCGAGTGTGACCGTACGAACAGCACAGCCGAAAACCGAGAAGGGCACATCGTGATCGCCGTACTGGGCCTCGTCGTGGGAGTCGTGGCCGGCCTGTTGGTCCGGCCGGAGGTTCCGGCGGTCGTCGAGCCTTATCTGCCGATCGCCGTCGTGGCGGCGCTCGACGCCGTCTTCGGAGGTCTGCGGGCCATGCTCGACGGCATCTTCGACGACAAGGTCTTCGTCGTGTCGTTCCTGTCCAACGTTGTCGTGGCTGCGTTGATCGTGTTCCTGGGTGACAAGTTGGGCGTCGGAGCCCAGCTGTCCACCGGTGTCGTCGTGGTCCTCGGTATCCGCATCTTCTCCAACGCCGCCGCGATCCGCCGGCACGTGTTCAGGGCGTGAGGACGATGAGCAACGAGGACGAGACGGCGAAGAACAGGCTGCGCAAGGAACTCCCCGAGGAGTTGCCCGCGACGGCTCCGCAGGCCGAGGAGACGCCCGCCGAGGCAGGGCCCGCCGAGGAAAGCCCCGTCGCGGCCGCACCCGAGCTGACCGGCAGGCAGCGGCTGGTGCAGGGGATCTGGCCACTGCGCGTCACCCGGGCCCAACTGATCGTCGCCCTGCTGCTGTTCGGGCTCGGTTTCGGCCTGGCCGTCCAGGTGGCCTCCAACAGCGACAGCGACAGTGCCCTGCGCGGCGCGCGTCAGGAAGACCTCGTCCGCATCCTCGATGAACTGGACGACCGCACACAGCGTCTTGAGGACGAGAAGCAGGGACTCGAGAAGCAGCGCGACGAGCTGGAGAACAGCTCGGACCAGGCCGAGGAGGCCCGAAAGCAGACGCTTGAGAAGGAGAGGCAACTCGGCATTCTGGCGGGCACGGTGGCCGCGCAGGGGCCCGGTATCACGATCACCATCGACGACACGAAGGGGACGGTCGAGGCGGACATGCTGCTCGACGCGATCCAGGAGCTGCGGGCGGCGGGGGCGGAGGCGATCCAGGTGAACGGCGTGCGGGTCGTCGCCGGCACCTATCTGACGGACTCCGGCAACAGCGTCAGCGTCGACGGGAACAAGATCAACGCCCCCTATCGTTTCAAGGTCATCGGCAAGCCGCAGGACCTCGAGCCGGCGCTCAACATCCCAGGAGGCGTGGTGCAGACTCTGGAGAAGGAGCAGGCCACCGTGACCGTCGAGCGGTCGACCAAGATCGTCGTGGACGCCTTGCGGGCGGCGAAGCGGCCTGACTACGCTCGGTCGTCCTCGTAGTGAACCGGGGGTGCATGGGGGACGTCCGGCGAGGGCAAGAGGTTGCGGGGGGTCGGCGCACCGAATGGGTGGTGCGTGGTGGAAACTGTCTGGTGGATACGGACGTTGTGAGGATGTCCGGGTCGACCGGTGAGTGCAGTCAGGGTTCGTCCTGCCCCACGGGCGGGTCTGTTTCGGTCAAGGGGAATCGCCCGTGAAGTTGTTTGCGAAGTTGTTCGGCAAGAGCGCGCGAGAGGGCAGTGAAAACGCCACTGCTCGTCATCGCGCACAGCCCGATGCGGAGGGCCAGCGCCCGCTGTTCCGGGACCAGGTCGCTGGTCCGGGAGGTGACATTTCGGGAGGTCAGGGCGCGCCGTCTGTTGACCCTGCGCAGTCCGGCGGCATAGGTTTCGGGCAACCGTCAACCTCGGGTGCGGGTGGAGGATATTCCGCCGACCCGTACGCGTCCAACGCCCCGGCGGGGCAGCCGCGGCAGGAGGATCCGTCCATGTCGGCCCTGGTTTGTACGAGGTGCGGTAACCGCAACGCGGAGAACAGCCGCTTCTGCTCCAACTGCGGCGCCCCCCTGCGAGCCGGGGCGGGGCCGGAGCGCCCGTCCGAGACGACCTCCACGATCTCCATCTCCGGCATCGAGGCCTACGACGCCGAGGTCACCGGCCAGACGCAGATGCCGATGCTGTCCCCGGAGGCGCAGGCGGCCGTCGACGCGCTGCCGCTGGGCTCGGCGCTCCTGGTGGTGCGCCGCGGGCCGAACTCCGGCAGCCGCTTCCTCCTGGACGGCGACCTGACCACCGCCGGGCGGCACCCGCAGAGCGACATCTTCCTGGACGACGTGACGGTCTCCCGGCGGCACGTGGAGTTTCGCCGGGGCCCGGACGGCTCGTTCACGGTGGCCGACGTGGGCAGTCTGAACGGTACGTATGTCAACCGCGAGCGCATCGACCAGGTCGCGGTGTCGAACGGTGACGAGGTGCAGATCGGCAAGTACCGGCTGGTCTTCTACGCGAGCCAGCGGGGCTACTGACTCTCTCCCGGCTCTGTCCGGGGGGACCCCAGGGAAGGTCCATGCTTCAAACACCGAGCGGCGGTGCCGGGCACGGCACCGCCGCCACGGACAGTGGGCTGATGAGCATCGGCACGGTGCTGAACGTGCTGCGCGACGAGTTCCCTGAAGTGACCATCTCCAAGATCCGTTTCCTGGAGTCGGAGGGGCTGATCGAGCCGCAGCGGACCCCCTCGGGGTATCGGCAGTTCAGCGCGGACGATGTCGAGCGGCTCGGGCACGTACTGAGGATGCAGCGGGACCACTATCTGCCGCTCAAGGTGATCCGTGAGCACCTGGACGCGATAGAGCGCGGGGAGGCCGTACAGCTGCCTGTGGTGGGTCGTCAGCGTGACGGTGAAGCCGTGGTGGAGGTCTCCGAGGCACCCACCGCGGCCCGGATCGGCCGGGCCGAGCTGCTCGAGGCTGCGGAGATCTGCGAGCGGGAACTCGAGGAGTGGGAGGCGTACGGCCTCATCGCTCCGCTGCCGGACGGGGCGTACGACGCTGAGGCGGTCACTGTCGCGTCCCTCGTCTCCGAGCTGGGGCGGTTCGGGATCGAGCCGCGCCATCTGCGCGTCATGAAGGCCGCCGCGGACCGCGAGGCGGGGCTCGTGGACCAGGTCGTGGCCCCACTGAAGCGGCACCGCAATCCGCAGACCAGGGCACATGCCGAGGCGCGTACGAAGGAACTGGCGGTGCTCACGGTGAAGCTGCACGCCGCGCTGGTGAAGACCGCGCTGGGAGTGCGGCTGCCCTGAGGCGGGCGAGCCACGGGAGTCCCGATACCCCACCCGTTTTCGGCCCGACTACCCAAACGTCCCGGGCACGGCCTAGGGTTGCTGTGTGAACGAGCTCGATGTCGTAGGTGTCCGGGTCGAAATGCCCTCCAACCAACCGATCGTGCTCCTGCGCGAAGTGGGAGGCGACCGTTACCTCCCCATCTGGATCGGGCCTGGGGAAGCGACGGCCATTGCCTTCGCCCAGCAGGGCATGGCCCCCGCACGACCGCTGACCCACGACCTGTTCAAGGACGTGCTGGAGGCCGTCGGCCAGGAGCTCACCGAAGTGCGCATCACGGATCTGCGTGAGGGTGTCTTCTACGCCGAGTTGGTCTTCGCCAGCGGCGTCGAGGTGAGCGCTCGCCCGTCCGACGCCATAGCGCTGGCCCTGCGCACCGGAACGCCGATCTACGGCAGCGACGGCGTGCTCGACGACGCGGGCATCGCGATCCCGGACGAGCAGGAGGACGAGGTGGAGAAGTTCCGCGAGTTCCTCGACCAGATCTCGCCCGAGGACTTCGGCACCAGCAGCCAGTGAAGCGCGGGCGGCCCTGCTGACTCCGTACGGTCGGGTCGGCCGATGCCCGACGGCGGCAAAATGCTGGCATGTGCCATGGGCGAGTGAGAGCGTCCTGCGCCCCCTCTGAGCGCATTCGGCTAGCCTTTCCCCGCGGTGGGGTTCGGGAAACCACTCCTAGGGTGATTATCACTCGGCGTGCCGAGTGTGGCGATCGTTGACGCACCCCTGGTGACTGCCTACCGTCGAGAAGGCAGGTCAAGGACGGAGGTCGGCGTGAGAAGCAGCGGCGACGGTACGGCGGGGGGTGCTCCCGGACGAGGTCCGGGAGCGGGCGGTCCGTACCCGCTTCATGGCAGCGCGGCCGATCACGCTCCGCAGCGACCGGCGGCCGTGCCGAGCAGCGGAGGGGCGACGTCCATGGCGTCCGAGCAGATCGGCTATCGCGGTCCCACGGCCTGCGCGGCCGCGGGCATCACCTATCGGCAACTCGACTACTGGGCGCGCACCGGGCTCGTCGAGCCGAGCGTGCGGCCTGCTCTCGGGTCGGGGACGCAGCGTCTCTACAGCTTCCGGGACGTCGTCGTCCTGAAGATCGTCAAGCGGTTCCTCGACACCGGGGTGTCGCTGCAGAACATCCGCAGCGCCGTCCAGCACCTCAGGGAACGCGGTTTCTGCGACCTGGAGCGCATGACGCTGATGAGCGATGGCGCCACGGTCTACGAGTGCACCTCGCCCGACGAGGTGCACGCGCTCCTCCAGGGTGGCCAGGGCATCTTCGGGATCGCCGTGGGCGTTGTGTGGCGGGACGTCGAGAGCGCGCTCTCGCAACTGCACGGGGAGCGGATCGACACCGGTGAGACGCTCGTCGGGCACAATCCGGCCGACGAGCTGGCGAGACGGCGGAACCGGGCGGTCTGAGCCCCGTTCGCCGGCGGTTCAGGGGCATTGTCAGTGGCGTAGGGCAGCATCGGACATGTGAGAAGTGCGCCCACGATCCTGCATCTCGACATGGATGCCTTCTTCGCCTCGGCGGAGCAGGCGTCCAAGCCGAGCCTGCGCGGGAAAGCGGTCATCGTGGGCGGGCTCGGGCCTCGTGGCGTGGTGGCGACGTGTTCGTACGAGGCGCGGATCTTCGGGGTCCATTCGGCGATGCCCATGGCGCAGGCCCGCCGCCTCGCACCGAACGCCGCGTATCTCGTGCCGCGCTTCGGTTTCTACCGGTCGATCAGCGAGCAGGTGATGGGGCTGCTGGGGGCCCTGTCGCCGCTGGTGGAGCCGCTGAGCCTGGACGAGGCGTTCGTCGATCTGGAGGCCGGCGGGGCGGCCTGGGACGAGGCGTCGGCGCGGCTGGCCGGAGTGCAGCTGCGGGCCGACATACGGGCCGGGACCGGGCTCACCGGGTCGGTCGGCCTCGCCGCCTCCAAGATGCTCGCGAAGATCGCCTCGGAGCAGGCCAAGCCCGACGGTCTGGTGCTGATCGAGCCGGGCACCGAGCGGGCGCTGCTCGGGCCCATGTCGGTGCGGACGCTGCCGGGGGTCGGTCCGGCGACGGGCGACCATCTGCGGCGGGCCGGGATCACCACGGTCGACGAGATCGCCGAGGCGGGCGAGGACGAGCTCGTACGGCTGCTGGGCAAGGCCCACGGACATGCGTTGTACGCCATGGCGCTGGCGCGCGACGACCGGCCCGTGGTGGCCGAGCGGGAGACCAAGTCGGTGTCGGTCGAGGACACGTACGACGTGGACATCCACGACCGGGTCCGGGTGGGCCTCGAGGTGCAGCGGCTCGCCGACCGGTGTGTGCGGCGGCTGCGCGGGGCCGGGCTGTCCGGGCGGACCATCGTGCTCAAGGTGCGGCGGTACGACTTCTCCACGCTGACGCGGTCGGAGACGCTGCGCGGGCCCACGGACGACCCCGGGGTGGTGCGGGAGGCGGCGGCCCGGCTGCTGGAGTCCGTGGACACCACGGGCGGCGTGCGGCTGCTGGGCGTGGGCGTCAGCGGGCTCGCCGACTACACGCAGGAGGACCTGTTCGCGCAGGCGGCGGGAGAGCAGGCGGAGAGCGAGGTGGAGGAGCCTTCGCCCGGGGAGGCGGCCGAGGTGCCGTCGGCGCCCGTGGAGCGGCGGTGGCCCGCGGGGCATGACGTTCGGCATGCCGAATACGGGCACGGATGGGCGCAGGGCAGTGGCCTCGGGCGGGTCACCGTGCGGTTTGAGACGCCCGACTCCGAGCCCGGGAGGGTGCGGACCTTCCGGGTCGATGATCCCGATCTGGAGCCGGCGGAGCCGCTGCCGCTCGTGCCGCGAAGACCCGGCGAGCCGGATGAGCCCGAGGTGGCGTCGGTTCAGGCGTCGTCCGTGCCGGCCAGCTTGCCGAAATCGCGGTCCGGGAGTGAGGGAGGTGGGGCGATGTCGAGACCGTAGTGGTGGTAGAGCTGGAGTTCCTGCTCCGGCGAGAGGTGGCGGCCCACGCCGAAGTCGGGCGCGTCCTTGATCAGAGCGCGTTCGAAGGGGATGTGCAGGGTCCCCTCTATCAGCTCGCTGGGCTCGAGTGGGACGAAGGCATCCCTGCTGAACAGGCCGGTGCGTATGGCCGCCCACTCCGGTACTCCGGTGGCGTCGTCGAGGTAGACCTCGTCGATGGTGCCGATCTTGGTGCCGTTGCGGTCGAACGCCTTGCGGCCGATCAGGTTGCGCGGATCGATGTCGGTCTGCACGGTCCCTCCAATTGGTCGCAACTCATCCGTAAGCACTACAAAAGAGCACATTCAGCCAGGTGGCCACTCGAAGGTTCCGGCGTTGCCCTCGCTGGTACTCTGACAGCGGCTGCTGACCCCGTGCGGGAGAGTCCTCCGGACACCATCGGAGGCGCCGAAGGAGCAAATCCTCCCCGGAATCTCTCAGGCTCACGTACCGCACGGACGAGGTCACTCTGGAAAGCAGGGCGGGTGTCAACGGCTTCCGCTCTCACCGACGGTGAAAGCCGGCAGCCCTCGGGCGGCCGGTGAAGCTCTCAGGTTGAGATGACAGAGGGGGAGGCCGTCCGGGCACCCGCGCCGTGGTGCCCTCGAAGGTCGTGTCAGACCAGGAGGCCTCCGCAATGACCGCCCATCGCATTCCGCTCTCCGAGCTCGAACAGGGAATCCCCTTCGAGCAGCGCCACATCGGGCCCGACCAGGAGGCACGGGCCAAGATGCTCGCGCAGGTCGGCTACGGCTCCCTCGACGAGCTGACCGCCGCCGCGGTGCCGGATGTGATCAAGAACACCGACGACCTGGAGCTGCCGGGCGCACGCACCGAGGCCGAGGTGCTGGCCGAGCTGCGCACGCTGGCCGACCGCAACCAGGTGCTCGGCTCCATGATCGGGCTCGGGTACTACGGGACGTTCACGCCGCCCGTCATCCTGCGGAACGTCATGGAGAACCCGGCCTGGTACACGGCCTACACGCCGTACCAGCCGGAGATCTCGCAGGGGCGGCTCGAGGCGTTGCTGAACTTCCAGACCATGGTCGCGGAGCTGACCGGGCTGCCGACCTCCGGTGCTTCGCTGCTCGACGAGGGGACGGCCGCCGCCGAGGCGATGGCTCTGTCCCGGCGAATGGGCAAGAACAAGAAGGGCCTGTTCCTGGTCGACGCGGACGCGCTGCCGCAGACCGTCGCCGTGATCGAGACGCGGGCCGAGCCGACCGGCGTCGAGGTCGTCGTCGCCGATCTCAGCGAGGGCATCCCGGCCGAGCTCGCCGAGCGTGAGATCAACGGCGTGCTCATCCAGTACCCGGGCGCCTCCGGTGCCGTACGCGACATCAAGCCGGTCATCGACCGTGCGCACGAGCTCGGCGCGCTCGTCACCGTCGCCGCCGATCTGCTCGCGCTGACGCTGCTGAAGTCGCCGGGTGAGCTGGGCGCCGACATCGCGGTCGGTACGACGCAGCGGTTCGGGGTGCCGATGGGCTTCGGCGGGCCGCACGCCGGATACATGGCGGTGCACGAGAAGTTCGCGCGCAGCCTGCCCGGACGGCTCGTGGGCGTCTCCGTCGACGCCGACGGGCACAAGGCCTACCGGCTCGCCCTGCAGACACGCGAGCAGCACATCCGCCGCGAGAAGGCGACCAGTAACATCTGCACCGCCCAGGTGCTCCTCGCCGTGATGGCCGGGATGTACGCCGTCTACCACGGGCCCGAGGGGCTGAAGGCCATCGCCCGCCGGACCCATCGGTATGCGTCGATCCTCGCCGAGGGGCTCAGGAGCGGTGGTGCCGAGGTCGTCCACGGCGCCTATTTCGACACCGTCACCGTGCGGGTTCCGGGGCGGGCCGCCGAGGTCGTCGCCGGTGCCTACGAGCACGGCGTCAATCTGCGGCTCGTCGACACCGACCACGTGTCCATCGCCTGCGACGAGACCACGAACCGGGCCCAACTGGGCGCCGTATGGACCGCATTCGGGGTCGAGGCCGACATCGAGGCGCTGGACTCCGGCACGGAGGATCCGCTGCCGGACGCGCTGCTGCGCACCGACGACTACCTCACCCACCCCGTTTTCCACCAGCACCGCTCCGAGACCGCGATGCTCCGCTACCTGCGCAGGCTCGCCGACCGGGACTACGCGCTCGACCGCGGCATGATCCCGCTGGGCTCCTGCACCATGAAGCTCAACGCGACGACCGAGATGGAGCCGGTCACCTGGCCCGAGTTCGGGCAGCTGCACCCCTTCGCCCCCGCCGAGCAGGCGCAGGGCTACCTGACGCTCATCCGTGAGCTGGAGGAGCGGCTCGCCGAGGTCACCGGGTACGACAAGGTGTCGCTTCAGCCCAACGCCGGTTCGCAGGGCGAGTTCGCCGGGCTGCTCGCCGTACGCGGATATCACCGGGCCAACGGGGACGAGCAGCGGACCGTGTGTCTGATTCCGTCGTCCGCGCACGGGACCAACGCCGCCAGTGCCGTCATGGCCGGGATGAAGGTCGTCGTCGTGAAGACCGCCGAGGACGGCGAGATCGACGTGGCGGACCTGCGGGCGAAGATCGAGCAGTACCGCGACGAGCTGTCGGTGCTGATGATCACGTACCCGTCGACGCATGGCGTCTTCGAGGAGCATGTCGCCGACATCTGCGCGCAGGTGCATGAGGCGGGTGGCCAGGTGTACGTCGATGGTGCCAACCTCAACGCCCTTGTGGGGCTTGCCAAGCCGGGGCACTTCGGCGGGGATGTCTCGCACCTCAACCTGCACAAGACCTTCTGCATCCCGCACGGCGGCGGCGGTCCGGGCGTCGGCCCGGTCGGTGTGCGTGCGCACCTGGCGCCGTATCTGCCGAACCACCCGCTGCAGCCCGCGGCCGGTCCCGAGACCGGTGTCGGACCGATCTCGGCCGCGCCGTGGGGGTCCGCCGGGATCCTGCCGATCTCGTGGGCGTACGTCCGGCTCATGGGCGGGGAGGGGTTGAAGCGGGCCACGCAGGTGGCGGTGCTCAGCGCCAACTACATCGCCAAGCGGCTCGAGCCGCACTACCCGGTGCTCTACACCGGGCCGGGCGGGCTGGTCGCGCACGAGTGCATCATCGATCTGCGGCCGCTGACCAAGGCGACCGGGGTGAGTGTCGACGATGTCGCCAAGCGGCTGATCGACTACGGGTTCCACGCGCCGACGATGTCGTTCCCGGTGGCCGGGACGCTGATGATCGAGCCGACCGAGTCCGAGGATCTGACCGAACTCGACCGGTTCTGCGAGGCGATGATCGCCATTCGTGCGGAGATCGAGAGGGTCGGCTCCGGTGAGTGGCCCGCGGACGACAATCCGCTGCGGAACGCGCCGCACACCGCGGCGGCGCTCGGCGGGAAGTGGGAGCACGCGTACACGCGCGAGGACGCCGTGTTCCCGGAGGGGGTCTCGGTGGCCGACAAGTACTGGCCGCCGGTGCGTCGGATCGACCAGGCCTTCGGTGACCGGAACCTGGTGTGCTCGTGCCCGCCGCTGGACGCGTACGAGGACTGAGTCACACATGACCGGGGGCTCCGCCGTGAAGGCGGAGCCCCCGCTGCGTCATGCGGTCGCCAGCGAGACCTCGGTCGACTTGATCAGCGCGACCACGGGAGTCCCTGGCGACAGGGCCAGGTCCGTGACGGCGTCCTTGGTGATCGCGGCGGTCAGCTCGCCGCCCTCGACGCCGATCTTGACGGAGGCCATGGCGTTGCCGGTGGCGACGTCGGTGACCATGCCGGGGAGCTGGTTGCGGATGGACAGGCCCTCGACCGGGGCGGTGGCCAGGGACACCTCCGTCGACTTCACGAGGGCGCGTACGGAGGAACCCGACGCGAGACCGAGCTCCTCAGCTGCTTCCAGGGTGATCGCCGCGGTGAAGTCCTGACCGCCGGTCAAGTGGATCTTCACCGTTGCCATGACCTCGCCGGGGGTGACGGACGTGACCGTGCCGGGGAGTTGGTTGCGGATGCTCAGGGTCATGGAGAACGCCTCGCAGAACGTGGGGGATTGGTGGGCTTTGCGCCCGCGGGGATCCCCACCGTAGCCGTGGGGGCGGCCCCGGCCGGGTATGTGTGGGTCTGCGTCGCCCTGGCGGAGCGGGCGGTGGTGGACATGGGGTTGGCCGTTGGGTATAACGCGATATAGCGTTAGTGCAGGATCGGTGATCGGGGTGAGGGACATGTCGGCTGAGCTTGCGTCGTCCGGGCTGAGGGCCTCCCACGAGGATCGTGATCGAGTCGTGGAGGTGCTCGCCGTCGCTGCCGGCGACGGTCGGCTGACCGCCGAGGAGCTCGACGAGCGCGTGGGCGTGGCCCTGTCCGCCCGCACGATGGGGGAGTTGGCCGCGCTGACGACCGATCTGCCGGAGGCGGCCGAGGTCGCCGAGGTCAAGGACGTCGTGCGGATCGAGCAGCAGGGCAGTTCGACCCGGCGGGGCGAAGGGTGGGTGGTGCCGCGCCGGATGGAGATCCATTCGGCCTGGGGTGATGTGACGCTCGACTTCAGCCGGGCGGACATCAGGCACGACACCCTGCGCATCGACCTCGATATGCAGGCAGGGGCCCTGCGGCTGGTGACCCGGCCGGGGGTCGTCGTGGACACCGACGGCCTCGTGACCCACTTCGCCGAGATCAAGACGGACTCGCACACCGGGGTGCCGGTCGTCCTGCGCGTGGAGCTGGTGGGGGAGTTGAGCTACGGGCGCGTCGTGGCGCGTGCACCACGCCGCCGGTGGTTCAGGAAATCCCCGAAGCCCTGAGCACGGCCCGCGCGGTCTCGTCGTCGATCCGGTGACGAAGTCTCCGCAGGTCGTCCGGGTCCTGCGGCAGCGTGCCGCGTTCGAGGGAGCGCCGGACGCCTGTGTCGAGTTCGTGCCAGAGCAGTGGGTTGGCGATCAGGACGCGGGGGTCGAGTTCCAGGCGTTGGCCGTGGGCGTCGCGCAGGATGAGGTGCGAGGAGATGTCGCCGTAGTGGCGTACGGCGATCAGGGCGTCCGTATGGACGGTGTGCCTTCCGAACGGGCCGCGGACGGTCAGCCAGCCGGGGCCCGCGGTGACGCGTTGGGGGAGGAGGACCGCGAACGCCGCGGTGGTGAGGGCCAGCCACAACAGGGCGCGGGTCGGGGTGAGGGTGTGCGCGTCCCAGTCGACCAGCAGGGTCATCGTGCCGAAGACCAGAGCGCAGGCCGCCGCGAACCGGACGCTGCCGCGCCAGTGGCGGTCGCCGGCCGGGCTCGGCGGTTCGCTCGGTCGCATGGGGCCGACGGTAAGTCCCCGGTCGTACGGCGGCGGTGCCGTTGACGGGGTCATGGCGCTGTACGGCCGCATTTTGACGCGATCCCAGCGCCCGCAACCTGATACCGGCGCCCGTACTCCGATACCTGCGCCCGCACTCCGATGCCCGCGCCCGTCAAGCGATCCGGGTGTCGGCACTCCGATGCCCGCGCCGTGAGCGATCCGGGTGCCCCGCCCCGATCCGGGCGCTCGCCACACGATCCGGGCGTCCGTACGTCGATCGATCCCGCGTCGGCCCCTCAATCCCGGCGTCCGGCCCCCGATCCCGGCGCCCGCAACGCGATCTCGGCGCCCGCCCTCAGCCGGTGTGGACGCGGGGTCGTCGGGCGCGGTCCGGTTCTGCTTCGCGCAGGACCTCTCGGGTGGTCGGGGCGACCTCGCCCTGGCCGAAGAGGAAGAAGCGCAGGAAGTTGGCGAAGGGGTTGCCCTCGGTCCACTCGAAGTAGATGTGCGGGATGCAGCCGGTGGTGTCGCGGACGTCGAGGAGCAGCGCGGCCAGGGCGTTGGAGACTGAGGAGGACTCCAGGGACAGGACCCGGTAGCGGTTGTGCATGACCTCGCCGCGCACGGTCAGGCCGGACTCGAACTCGGAGGGGTCGGTGACCGTGACCTCGACGAAGACGAAGTCGTCCTGCTCGGAGAGGTCGTTGTCCTGCCGGATCTGCTCGATCTTGTCCCGGTACTCGGCCTTGTCACGCGCGTCGGGTTCGTTGGCGATGAACCGGATCTTGCGGCTGGCGATGTCCCGGACGAATCGTTCCGCCATGTCGTCCATCGTCACGCTGGTCACGCGGAGTTCGAAGGCTCGGGCCAGCCGGGAGGCCAGGGAGAGGATGATGATGCCCGCGATGAAGCAGGCGCCGATCTTCACGCCGTCCGGACGCTCGATGACGTTGACGATCGTCGTGTAGAGGAACACCGCCGAGATCACCGCGAAGGCGATGGTCCAGTTCCGTTGTCCGGCCTTGCGGGCGGCGATCGTCACGGCGATCGCGGCGGAGCTGATCAGCACCAGGACACCGGTGGCGTAGGCGCCGCCCTGCGCGTCCACGTCGGCGTCGAAGATCCAGGTCACCAGGAAGGCGACCAGGGTGAAGACGATGACCATCGGGCGCACGGCACGGGCCCAGTGCGGGGCCATGCCGTAGCGGGGCAGGTAGCGGGGCATCAGGTTGAGCAGGCCGGCCATGGCGGAGGCGCCGGCGAACCACAGGATGGCGATCGTCGAGACGTCGTAGACCGTGCCGAAGGCGCCGCCGAGGTAGTCGTGCGCGAGGTACGCGAGGGCGCGGCCGTTGGCCTGGCCGCCCTCCTCGAACTCCTTCTCGGGGATCAGGAGCGTGGTGATGAAGCTGGTGGTGATCAGGAAACAGCTCATGATCAGGGCGGCCGTGGTGAGCAGCTTCTTGGTGCCCCGGATCCGGCCCTTCGGGTCCTCCTCGGTGTCGCCCGCGTCGCCCGTGACGTGCGGCATGACGGCAACGCCGGTCTCGAAGCCGGAGAGGCCGAGGGCGAGCTTCGGGAAGACGATCAGGGACACGCCGATCATGACGAAGACGTTGCCGTGCTCGGCGGTCAGGGCGCTCGACCAGTCGGTGACGACGTGGCCTTCGGTGACGACGTGCCACAGGCCGACGATCACGACGACGACGTTCAGCGCCAGGTAGAGCCCGACGAGGGCGACGGCGACACCGATCGCCTCCAGGAAGCCCTTGAGGAACACCGCGCCGAGCAGCGCGACGAGCACGAGGGTGATCAGCATCTGCCGGTCGTGCAGGGCACTGTTCAGATGGGGGTTCTCCACCAGGTGGGTGGAGGCGTCCGCGGCCGAGAGCGTGATGGTGATCAGGAAGTCGGTGGCGGCGAAGCCGAGCAGCGTCAGGACGAACAGCTTGCCCTTCCAGAAGGTGAGCAGCCGCTCCAGCATCGCGATCGAGCCCTGTCCGTGCGGGCTCTCCTCGGCCACTCTGCGGTAGACGGGCAGCGCGCCGGCAAGGGTGACGATCACGAGGATGATGGTCGCGATGGGCGACAGCAGGCCGGCCGCGAGGGCCGCGATGCCCGGCTGATAGCCGAGGGTCGAGAAGTAGTCGACGCCGGTCAGGCACATCACGCGGTACCAGTGCTGGCCCTCGTCCGCCTTCGGCTCGGCGCTCGGTGCGTGCTGCGCGCCGGTCTTGCCCATGTCGGACAGGCCCTCCAGCATCCAGGCGCGCAGGCGACTGGCCGGGGGGTGTTCCGTGGTGGCCATCGGCGTGCTCCTGATGTGCGGCTGGGGGTCCCCCCACGCTCTTAAGGCAGTGGGGGAGTGTGGATCCGGCCATCACGCGGACGGCGGCACCAGCGTAAGCGGAGAGTGACGCCCGGGCCCACGGATGAGGGGGCCGGAGGCGTCAAGCTTGCGTTAAGAGTGGCCGTGTCGCCGTGGGTTGCCCATCAAGAAGTGAACTCCAGGAACCCATTCGCTGCCACTGCGCTGTATGGGGGAGGTTCGGTCCGGGTGATCAGTGGCGGACACCCAGCGTCATGTCGTGCGGCGCGAAGGAGTCGTCCGCCTGTGGCTCATGCGCCTCATGCGCCTCGTGCGCTGAGCCGGTCGTGGGAGATAGGGCTGCCGACCGCGTAGTGCACATACTCGCGGACCAGTCGGCAGCCGGCGGTCCAGGCGAGCAGGGGGCCGGCGCGGTTGAGGACGGCGTAGTTCCAGCCGGGGGTGCGGTTGCGGGCGGCGATGTCCTCGCACAGGGCGTTGACGCAGGCCAGGGCGAGGAGGTAGGTGCAGGCGACGGCAAGGACGCGGCCCTTGCGGCTCAGCGCCGCCCAGCCGTGTCCGGAGGCGGCGAGGCCGAGCGGGCCGCCCCAGCTGGCCGAAAGCCATGAGGCGTCCGGGTCGAGGTCCTCCAGTGCGTCGGTGTCGGCCGGTTCCAGCCGGCGCAGGGTGATCCCGAAGGGGACTGTGGCGGGCTGTGATTCGGTCTGCCGGGGCTGATCTCGATCTGGGGGGGGGTGCCGGGCAGCAACGCCACGGAGAGACCGGCGACCACGAGCAGGGAGGCGGCGGGGATCCGCCATCGGCGCGCGAAGGTCGCCACGACCGTGGCGAGCACCACAAGTGCGAGAACGTACCGACGCTTCGCATGCCGTCCCCCTGGGGCGTTGTTCACGGAGCCACGTTGGCTCCACGCCGACCAGGCTTCCCGGCACACCGCTTTCACTCTGTCGACACGGGCTGTGTCAAGGCAGTGTCAAGGTCCACGTGAGCCGCGCCAAGGATCCGCTAACGGCCGTGCCGACCGCCCCGTAGAGGGGCTTCGGTGAGAGCTGACACCGGTCTCCTCAGAGGAGTTGAGCCAGTGAGCGGAGCGCTACGGCTGCGATGAATGACGTAAGGCCCGGACGACTGAAGGTCTACCTCGGGGCCGCTCCCGGCGTCGGCAAGACCTACCGGATGCTCGACGAGGGGCGGCGCCGGGCCGCCCGCGGGGCGGATGTGGTGGTGGGGTTCGTGGAGTGCCACGGACGCCCGCACACCGAGCGGATGCTGGACGGGCTCGACGTGCTGGCCCGTGCCCGCTGCGAGTACCGCGGCGGAGTGTTCCCCGAGATGGATGTGGACGCCGTACTGGAGCGGCGGCCCGCGGTCGCGCTGGTCGACGAGCTGGCGCACACCAACGTCCCCGGCGGCGGACGCAATCCGAAGCGCTGGCAGGACGTCGAGCGGCTGCTGGCCGCCGGGATCGACGTCATCACGGCCGTCAACGTCCAGCACCTGGAGTCCCTCAAGGACGTGGTCGAGAAGATCACCGGGGTGCCGCAGCACGAGACGGTGCCCGACGAGATCGTCCGCCGCGCCCACCAGATCGAGCTCGTCGACATGCCGCCCGAAGGGCTGCGCCGCCGTATGGCGCACGGGAACATCTACGCGCCCGAGAAGATCGACGCGGCCCTCGCCAACTACTTCCGGCAGGGCAATCTGACCGCGCTCAGGCAACTGGCACTGCTGTGGGTCGCCGACCGGGTCGACGAGGCGCTCCAGCTCTACCGGGCCGAGCATGCGATCGGCGGGGTGTGGGAGACCAGGGAGCGCGTCGTGGTCGCGCTGACCGGCGGCCCGGAGGGCGACACGCTCATCCGGCGGGCCGCCCGGATCGCCGACCGGTCGGCGGGCGGCGACCTGCTCGCCGCGCACGTCGCCCGCAGCGACGGCCTGGCCGCCGGGGTGTCCCATGCCTCACTGGCCCGGCAGCGGCGGCTCGTCGAGGACCTCGGCGGCAGCTACCACTCGGTCGTCGGCGACGACGTCGCCACCACGCTCGTGGAGTTCGCCCGCGCCGAGAACGCCACCCAACTCGTCCTCGGCTCCAGCAGGCGCGGGCGGCTGGAGCGGTTCCTGACCGGGCTCGGCACGGGTGAGACCGTCGTGGCGCTCTCCGGCGACATCGACGTCCACCGGGTCACGCACGAGCGCGCCGGACGCGGCACGCTGCTGCCGTCGCGCCGCCGCACGCTGTCCACATCCCGGCTGATCGCGGGACCGGTCGCCGGGCTGGTACTGCCCGTGCTGCTCACCATCTGTCTGGCGCAGGTGCGCGACACCGTGAACCTCACCAGCGACGCCCTGCTGTTCCTGCTCGCGGTGGTGGGCGTGGCCTGCATAGGCGGTGTGGTCTCCGCGGTCATCGCCTCCATCACGGCGTCCCTGCTGCTCAATTACTGGTTCATCCCGCCCGTCGGCCACTTCACACTGGACGAACCGAACGCGTTGGTGGCCATGGGCGTCTTCGCGGTCGTGGCCGCCGTGGTCGCCGCCGTCGTCGACCGCTCCCTGCGCCTGTCGCGACGCTCGGCCCGCGCCACCGCCGAGGCGGAGACCATGTCCTCGCTCGCGGGCAACATCGTGCGCGGCGGCCAGACGATCCCGGCGCTGCTGGAACGCACCCGCGAGACCTTCGGTATGTCCTCGGTCGAACTCGTCGACCAGCCGCCCGATGCCGACGGGGTCACCGCCGTCCCGGCCGGCCCCGGTGCCTGGCTGGTGCTGCGCGGCCGCACCCTGTCGTCGTCCGAGCGGCGGGTCCTCGCCGCCTTCGCCGCGCACGTCGGATCCGCGGTGGAGCGGGCCCGGCTCGCCGAGGCCGCCGCCGAGATCGAGCCCGTCAAGGCCGCCGACCGGATGCGTACGGCGCTGCTGCGGGCCGTCGGTCACGACCTGCGCACCCCGCTCGCCGCGGGCTGGGCCGCCGTCGCCTCACTGCGCAGCCGCGACGTCGAGTTCTCCGCCGAGGACCGCGACGAACTCCTCGCCACCGCCGACGAGTCCATGGCCAAGCTGAACCGCCTGGTGGAGAACCTGCTCGACCTGAGCCGCCTGGAGGCGGGCGTGCTGAAGCTGAACCTCCGGGCCACCGCCCTGGAAGAGGTCCTCCCGGCGGCGCTCGGCGACATCCCCGACGTCGAGGTCGGGGACGTGGAGCAGATCCCCTCAATACTGACCGACCCGCCGCTGCTGGAACGCGTCATCGCCAACCTGGTCGCCAACGCCGCCCGCCACACCCCGGCCGGCACCCGGGTCCTGGTGACCGCCAGCGTCCTGGCCGGACGGGTCGAACTCCGGGTCGTGGACCGCGGGCCCGGCCTGCCGCAGACGGGCCGGGAGCGCCTCTTCGAGCCCTTCCAGCGGTTCGGCGACAACGACAACACCACCGGACTCGGTCTGGGCCTCGCCCTCGCCCGCGGGCTCACCGAGGCGATGAACGGCACGATCGCCCCCGAGGACACTCCGGGGGGCGGCCTGACCATGGTCGTGTCCCTGCCGCTCGCCGAGACGAAAGCGCCGACCCATCACTCCGCGCAGGCCACTGGTGAAGCCACATAAGCATCGCCGTCACTCTGTCAGTCGGTTGGCTGCGGGTTCGTTGTGGCTGGTCGCGCAGTTCCCCGCGCCCCTTCGGGGCGCGTCGGACCCGCTCGGCGGCGCCAGAGGTCAGGGTTGTTCACGAGGACCCGGGGGTCGATCTCGACCCGGGAGCCCGCCTTGTCCCGGAGTACCAGCCGCTGGGCAATCCCGTCGAGGCAGCGGACCGACACGAGCAGGTCGGTCGCGCCGCGGGGTGAAGGTGTCGGCGCCGAAGTCGACCAGGAGCAGCAGCGCGTGCAGTACGGCCGAGCAGCGGAGTGAGCTGGGCAGCTCAGGCTTCCACTGGCGGTCGTACACCTGCGGATCGGGCGGCCGCACAGGTGTGCTGAAGACGTCGGGTCGCGCGTCGCCTGGATCACACCCCCGTCAAGGTGCCGTCAAGGTCGGCCGGTTCCGCGCGAAGAACGCGCAAGGAGCGGTCGGCGGCCACGCGATCCGGACAGAACCTGGGTTGACCGCGCGCGGCGTCCCGTGCGCGGTCGTTCGACCCCGCACGAAGGAGCACCCATCCATGTCCGTCCTGACCGCCGAACCGGACGCCGTCCCCGCCGGCGAGGAACCGCCGGATACCGGTGAGCGCCATCGCCTCACCGCCGTCACCGGCCTGGCCGCGCTGTCCCTGGACGCGATGGCGTCGGTGGCGTACGGGCCCGAGGCGATCGTGCTCGTCCTGGCCGCCGCGGGGGCCCATGGACTCGGCTTCACCCTGCCGGTCACGCTGGCCATCGCGGGCCTGCTGGCGGTGCTGGTCGCCTCGTACCGGCAGGTGATCGCGGCCTTCCCGGACGGCGGCGGTTCGTACGCCGTCGCCAAGACGCACCTGGGTGCGCACACGAGCCTGGTCGCCGCGGCCTCGCTCGTCCTGGACTACGTCCTGAACGTCGCCGTCGCCGTCACGGCCGGTGTGGCCGCGCTGACCTCCGCGTTCCCGGAGCTCTACGACGAGCGGCTGTGGCTGTGCCTGGTGGTGCTCGTGCTGATCACCGGCGTGAACCTGCGCGGCATCGTGGAGTCGGCGAAGGTGTTCATCGTGCCGACCGTGATATTCGTCGGCTCGATCCTGGTACTGATCGCCGCCGGTCTCTTCCGCTCCGAGCCCGTGAGCACCGCGACCGCCCAGGGACACACCTCTGTGCTCGCCGACAACGCCACGACCGTCGGCGCCCTGCTCCTGCTGAAAGCTTTTGCCTCCGGATGCAGCGCCCTCACCGGCGTCGAGGCCATCGCCAACGCCGTCCCGTCCTTCCGCGTCCCCCGCGCCAAGCGGGCCCAGCGCGCGGAGGTCGCCCTCGGCGCCGTGCTCGGCGTGATGCTGGTCGGCCTGTCGGTGCTGATCTCCCGGTTCCACCTCCAGCCGGTCGAGGGCGTCACCGTCCTCGCCCAGCTCGCGGACGCCTCCCTCGGCCACAACTGGGCTTTCTACGTCATCCAGTTCGCGACGATGATTCTGCTGGCCCTCTCCGCGAACACCTCCTTCGGCGGCCTCCCCGTCCTGCTGAAGCTGCTCGCCCGCGACAACTACCTGCCGCACGTCTTCGCCCTCAAGGCCGACCGCCAGGTCCACCGCCACGGCGTGCTCGCCCTGGCCCTGGTCTCCGCCGCCCTGCTGGTGTTCTCCGGCGGCGACACCAACACCCTCGTGCCGCTCTTCGCCATCGGCGTCTTCGTCGGCTTCACCATCGCCCAGGTGGGCATGGTCCGGCACTGGCGCCTGGAGCGCGGTCCGGGCCGGCAGGGCAAGGCGCTGCTCAACGGCTTCGGCGGTCTCCTCACGGGTGTCGCCGCGGTCGTCGTCACGGCGAGCAAGTTCGAGGAGGGCGCCTGGCTGATCGTGATCGCCCTGCCGTCGCTGGTGGTGGCCTTCGAGACCGTGCACCGCGCCTACACCCGGATCGGTGAGCGCCTGGGACTCGGCCGCATACCGGAGGCCCCGCACCGCGACCGCTCGGTCGTGATCGTGCCCGTCTCCTCCCTGTCCCGCCTGACCTCCGAGGCACTGACCGCCGCCACCTCCCTCGGTGACGAGGTCCGCGCCGTGACCGTCTGCTATCCGGACCCCGAGGACCGGGCGGCGCTCCACGCCCTTGAGGCTGCCTGGGCCGAGTGGGATCCGGGGGTTCCCCTGGTCCGGCTGAACTGCGAGCGCCGCTCCCTGGGGCGCCCCATCGTCGCCTACGTCCGTGAGGTCGCGACGGAACCGGCCACCCGGGTCACCGTCCTCATCCCGGAGACCGAGCCGGAACGGCTGTGGCAGCGGCTGCTCCAGAACCAGCGCGGCGCCGTCGTCGCGCATGCCGTACGGCGGGAGACCGACGCGGTGATCTGCCGGCTCCGGTTCCGGCTGTCCTGAGCGCTTCACTGCGCTGTACGGCGGCGCGGACATGCGGGTCACCGCAGGCGCCGTAAGAGTCGCGTCAAAGGCGTGTACGCCGCCGTAAGGGACCCGTCAACGACGGCCGAATCCGGCCGGAAAGACGGTTTCCTCTAACCGTCCTAGTCCAATCCGAACCTCATTCCAGGAGCTCACGATGGCCGATCTGGCCTTCGTCGTCATCACGGTCGCGTGCTTCGCGCTGGTGGCTCTCGCTGCCAAGGGGGTGACGAAGCTGTGACTGCCGAGAACATCGTCGGCCTGGTCGTGGCCGTCGCCCTGCTGGGCTATCTCGTCCTCGCCCTGATTTTCCCGGAGAGGTTCTGAGACAAGACATGGGTCCCGTACTCGCCGGCATCCTCCAGCTGCTCGCCCTGATAGCGGCACTGGCGCTCGCCTACGTCCCCCTTGGCAACTACATGGCCAAGGTCTACTCCTCCGACAAGCACTGGCGTGTCGAGAAGTGGGTCTACAAGGGGATCGGCGCCAACCCCGACGCCGAGATGCGCTGGCCCGCGTACCTGCGCGGCGTGCTCGCCTTCTCCGCGGTCGGCGTCCTCTTCCTCTACGCGCTCCAGCGGCTCCAGGGAGTTCTGCCCGGCTCGCTCGGCTTCTCCTCGATCGACCCGGACCAGGCGTTCAACACCGCCGTGTCCTTCGTGACCAACACCAACTGGCAGTCGTACTACGGCGAGCAGGCCATGGGCCACGTCGTGCAGACCGCCGGTCTGGCCGTGCAGAACTTCGTGTCGGCCGCGGTCGGTATCGCCGTCGCGGTGGCCCTCGTGCGCGGCTTCGCGCGCTCGCGCACCGGTGAACTGGGCAACTTCTGGTCCGACTTGGTGCGCGGTGTCATCCGCATCCTGCTGCCGGGTGCCGCGATCGCCGCGATCGTGCTGGTCGCCTGCGGTGCCATCCAGAACTTCTCCGGCATCCACGAGGTCGGTCAGTTCATGGGTGGCCAGCAGCAGTGGAACGGCGGAGCGGTCGCCTCTCAGGAGGCCATCAAGGAGCTGGGCACCAACGGCGGTGGCTACTTCAACGCCAACAGCGCCCACCCGTTCGAGAACCCCACTCCGTTCTCCAACCTCTTCGAGATCTTCCTGCTCCTGGTGATCCCGTTCTCCCTGACCCGGACCTTCGGCATCATGGTCGGCTCGGTCAAGCAGGGCTACGCGATCCTCGCCACCATGGCCACCATCTGGGTCGGTTTCGTCGGACTGATGATGTGGACCGAGTTCGCCCACCACGGCCCGGCGTTCGAGCTGGCCCACGGGGCGCTGGAGGGCAAGGAGACCCGTTTCGGCGTCGGCGCCTCCTCGATCTTCGCCGTGTCGACCACCCTGACCTCGACGGGCGCGGTGGACTCCTTCCACTCCTCGTTCACCGGCCTCGGCGGCGGTATCACCATGCTCGGCATGATGCTCGGTGAGATCGCACCCGGTGGTACCGGTTCCGGTCTCTACGGCATGCTGATCATGGCGGTCATCGCGGTGTTCATCGCCGGTCTGATGGTCGGCCGTACGCCCGAGTACCTGGGCAAGAAGATCGGCACCCGCGAGATCAAGTTCGCGGCCTGCTACATCCTCATCACCCCGGCGCTGGTGCTGATCTTCACCGCCTTCGCCATGGCCCTGCCGACACCGGGCAACTCGATGACCAACAGCGGGGCGCACGGATTCTCCGAGATCCTCTACGCCTATACGTCCGCCTCGAACAACAACGGCTCGGCCTTCGCCGGTCTGAACGCGGACACGCAGTGGTTCAACAGCACGCTGGGTCTGGCCATGCTCTTCGGCCGCTTCCTGCCGATGGTGTTCGTGCTGGCGCTGGCCGGCTCGCTCGCCGAGCAGAAGCCGGTCCCGGCCACCGCGGGCACCCTGCGCACCGAGAAGCCGCTGTTCACCGGCCTGCTGGTGGGCGCGATCCTGATCATCACCGGTCTGACCTACTTCCCGGCCCTCGCGCTGGGTCCGCTGGCCGAGGGGCTGGCGTCATGACCACCCGCACAGAGAAGCAAGAGGACTCCATGTCCACAGCCACCCCGACCCGGGCGCCGCACAGCGACGTACCCACCGGGCACAAGGCCGAAGGGCGCATCGGCGCGGGGCTCTTCGAGCCGAAGCAACTGCTGAAGTCGCTGCCGGACGCGTGCCGCAAGCTCGACCCGCGGGTGATGATCAAGTCCCCCGTGATGTTCGTGGTCCTCGTCGGCTCGGTACTGACGACGGTCTTCTCCTTCAAGGACCCGAGCGACTGGTTCGGCTGGACGATCAGCGCCTGGCTGTGGCTGACGGTGATCTTCGCGAACCTCGCGGAGGCCGTCGCCGAGGGCCGCGGCAAGGCGCAGGCGGACACCCTGCGCAAGGCCAAGACCGACACGGTGGCCCGGCGGCTCAACGGCTCCGTCGAGGAGCAGGTGCCCGGCACCGAACTGAAGGTCGGCGACCTGGTCGTCTGCGAGGCGGGCGACATCATCCCCGGCGACGGTGACGTCGTCGAGGGCGTGGCCAGCGTCGACGAGTCGGCCATCACCGGTGAGTCGGCTCCGGTCATCCGTGAGTCCGGCGGAGACCGCTCGGCCGTCACCGGCGGTACGAAGGTCCTCTCCGACCGCATCGTCATCAAGATCACGACGAAGCCGGGCGAGACCTTCATCGACCGGATGATCAACCTGGTCGAGGGCGCCGCGCGCCAGAAGACCCCCAACGAGATCGCGCTGAACATCCTCCTCGCGTCTCTGACGATCGTCTTCCTGCTCGCGGTGGCCACCCTGCCGCCGCTCGCCGACTACGCGGGCACCAACCTGACCATGGTCGTCCTGGTGGCCCTCCTGGTCTGCCTGATCCCGACCACGATCGGCGCCCTGCTCTCCGCGATCGGCATCGCGGGCATGGACCGGCTGGTGCAGAGGAACGTACTGGCCATGTCCGGAAGGGCAGTTGAGGCCGCGGGCGACGTCTCGACCCTCCTCCTCGACAAGACCGGCACCATCACCCTCGGCAACCGTCAGGCCGCCGAGTTCGCGCCGGTCACCGGCACCACCGAGGCCGAGGTCGCCGACGCCGCCCAGCTCTCCTCGCTCGCCGACGAGACGCCCGAGGGCCGCTCCATCGTCGTACTCGCCAAGGAGAAGTACGGGCTGCGCGAGCGTCACCAGGGTGAGCTGACGGGCGCCGACTGGATCGCCTTCACCGCCCAGACCCGTATGTCGGGTGTGGACGTCGAGGGGCGCAAGATCCGCAAGGGCGCGGCCGGTTCGGTCATCACCTGGGTCCGGGAACAGGGCGGCGAGGTCTCCGACGACGCCGACACCCTCTCCAACCGGATCTCCGAGGCCGGCGGCACCCCGCTGCTGGTCGCCGTCGAGGACTCCGAGGGCGCCCGCGTCCTGGGCGTCATCCACCTCAAGGACGTCGTCAAGGACGGCATGCGCGAGCGGTTCCACGAGCTGCGCCGCATGGGCATCAAGACCGTCATGATCACGGGTGACAACCCGCTGACCGCCAAGGCGATCGCCGAGGAGGCGGGCGTCGACGACTTCCTCGCGGAGGCGACTCCCGAGGACAAGATGGCGCTCATCAAGCGGGAGCAGGCCGGCGGCAAGCTGGTCGCGATGACCGGCGACGGCACGAACGACGCGCCGGCGCTGGCCCAGGCCGACGTGGGTGTGGCCATGAACACCGGTACCTCGGCCGCCAAGGAGGCCGGGAACATGGTGGACCTGGACTCCAACCCCACCAAGCTCATCGAGATCGTCGAGATCGGCAAGCAACTGCTGATCACCCGGGGCGCGTTGACGACGTTCTCCATCGCCAACGACGTCGCGAAGTACTTCGCGATCATCCCGGCGCTGTTCGCGGCGGTCTACCCGGGCCTGGACAAGCTCAACATCATGGACCTGTCCTCGCCCGACTCCGCGATCCTGTCCGCGGTCATCTTCAACGCACTGATCATCATCGCGCTGGTCCCGCTCGCCCTGCGGGGTGTGCAGTACCGGCCGGTCAGCGCCGACAAGATGCTCCGCCGCAACCTCGGGATCTACGGCCTCGGCGGACTGATCGCGCCCTTCATCGGCATCAAGATCATCGACCTGCTCATCTCCCTCATCCCCGGAATCGGTTGACCGCCATGAACAACTCGGTTACGAACACCGCCCGGTTGCTCGGGGCGGGCCTGCGAGCCCTCCTCGTGCTGACCCTGGTGACCGGCGTCATCTATCCGCTGGTGATCACCGGCGTCGCCCAGGGCCTGTTCAACAACAAGGCGAACGGCTCGGAGATCAAGGCGGAGGGCAAGGTCGTCGGCTCGTCCCTGATCGGTCAACAGGGCTACAGCCTGGACTACTTCCAGCCGCGCCCCGCCAACGGACTGGGTGAGAACTCCGTCAACACCCAGTACAAGCTGATCCTGTCGGGCGCGACCAACCGCTCCGGTGACAATCCCGAACTCATCAAGTGGGTCAAGGAAGCGCAGGCCGAGGTCGTCAAGGACAACTCCACGGCCGACTACAAGGTGAAGCCGTCGGACGTACCCGCCGACGCCGTCACGTCCTCCGGCTCGGGCCTGGACCCCGACATCTCGCCTGCGTACGCGGACCTCCAGGTCCACCGCGTCGCCGAGCGCAACGGTCTGTCCGTCGCGCACGTGGAGAAGCTGGTCGCGGACCACACCGAGGGCCGCACCCTCGGCTTCATCGGCGAGCCCCGCGTGAACGTCCTCGAACTCAACATCGCCCTCAAGGAACTCGTGGCGAAGAGCTGATGGCGTTACCCGACCGGTGCGGGAGCCGGCGGCCCGGAACATGTCCCGGTTCCGCCGGCGCCCGCCGTCATGAAGCCGACCCCCCCGTACGACCGGAAAGGCGCCCACCGATGACCCGCGTGCTGGTGGTGGAGGACGACCCTCAGCTCGTCCGGGCCCTCGTAATCAACATGCAGGCACGCCAGTACGGAGTGGACGCGGCGCCCGATGGCGCCACCGCCCTCCGGCTGGCCGCCGCACGCCAGCCCGACGTCGTGATGCTCGACCTGGGACTGCCCGACATGGACGGCGTCGACGTGATCAGGGCCCTGCGCGGCTGGACCCGTGTGCCGATACTCGTGCTCTCCGCCCGCCAGGCGTCAGACGAGAAGGTCGCCGCGCTGGACGCGGGAGCCGACGACTACGTCACCAAGCCGTTCAGCATGGACGAGTTGATGGCCCGGCTGCGGGCAGCGGTCCGTCGTACCGAGGACGGCCCGGCCACGTCGGAGACGACGCTGGTGGAGACGGACGGGTTCACCATCGACCTGCTCGCCAAGAAGGCCGTCCGCGGCGGGCGCGACGTGCGTCTGACACCGACCGAATGGCATCTGCTGGAGATCCTGGTCACCAACCCCGGCCGGCTCATCACGCAGAAGTACCTGCTCCAGGAGGTCTGGGGGGTGTCCCAGCGCAACAAGACCAACTACCTGCGCGTCTACATGGCCCAGTTGCGCCGCAAACTGGAAGCGGACCCCTCGCACCCCCGTTACCTCATCACCGAACCCGGCATGGGTTACCGCTTCGAAGGATGAACATGGCTCGCGGCAAGCTTCGGATCTATCTGGGTGCGGCACCGGGTGTGGGCAAGACGTACGCGATGCTGTCCGAGGCGCACCGACGTGTGGAGCGGTGCACGGCCGTCTTCACCTCAACATCCCCGGGTCGCGCAACACCAAGCGCAGGCAGGACGTGGAGGAACTGCTCGCGGCCGGGATCGACGTCATATCGACGGTGAACATCCAGCACCTGGAGTCGCTGGGTGCCGGACGAGGTGGTGCGGCGGCGGGAGATCCTGGGCGCCGTCGCCGAAGACGTCCCGCAGTGTGGCGAGCAACTGCCGGGCCGCCAGGCGCTTGACGTCCTCGGCCGGCACGCTCGTGCCCGGCGAACGGAGGGCGGCCGGCTCCCCGCCGGGCGGTTCCCAGGCCAGCACCGGCCACAGCTCCGCGTGCCGTTGCCGGGCCTCGACGGCGGCCCGGCGCAGGGCGGTGCGGCTGCGCGGGGAGCCGTTCACGCCCACCACGATCCGGCAGGGAACAGACATGGCTTCACCGTTCTTCGCACGCAGTCCTTCAGGGGCTGCCTCCATCTCACTCCTGGCCCATCGCTCGGACCAGCCCGGACGCCGCTTCTTGGCACACCTCTGACGGCTTTCCCGAGGGCGTGTCAACGACCCGTCAGCGTCCGGCCGATCGCCGTCAGTATCCCGTCATGGAGGGTCCGGACCCCGGGGGTGACGGGCATAGCGTCGACGGTGTGCCCCGGTCCGCCTCCGCGCGTCCGGGGCGCTCCAGACGTCAGCTCAGCTCGGATCGTTCAGGAGGTATCCCATGAAAGAACTCTTGTGCGGTGATGACCCGGAGCCTTCCGATCGGTTCCCGGCCGGACCACTGTTCGTCCCGGTCCGGCCGGGTACCGCGAGGTGTGCGGCCCGGATCTTCCGCACCCCGCTCGGCGACCGTACGGCCGTCGGTTTCACGTCCGTGAGCAGGCTGACCACCGTACTCGGCGCGGACCAGGCCTGGATCAGGCTCGCCGAGCCCGCCCTGCGCGCGCTCACCGCGCCCCTCGGCGTCACCGCCGTCACGATCGACCCCCAGTTCTCCGCACCGGCTCCCGAGCCGCTCCACCGCTGGGCGCCCGAGGCCACCCTCGCGACGGCCGAAGGGACCGCACGATGACGACCCTCCACGAACCCGTACTCGCCGACCTGTCGGTGTGGCCCGCCTCCACCGCGGAGCACCGGACCGGCGACCTGGCTGTTGCCGGTGTACCGCTCACCGAGATCGCGGACCGCTTCGGCACACCCGTGTACGTCATCGACGAGGGCGAGGTGCGCGAGCGGTGCCGTACCTACCGGCATGCCTTCCCCGACGCCGAAGTCCTGTACGCCGCCAAGGCGTTCCTGTGCCGCGCGATGGTCCACTGGACGGCCGAGGAGGGCCTGGGTCTCGACGTCTGCTCCGCCGGCGAACTGGAACTGGCGGTCACCACCGGATTCCCGCCCGTGCGGATCGTGCTGCACGGCAACGCCAAGTCCCCGCGCGATCTGGAGACCGCGCTGCGCCTGGGCGTCGGCCGCATCGTCATCGACAGCCCGTCCGAGATCGCACGGCTCGCGGCGGCCGTCGGACCGGACGGTCACCAGAAGGTCATGGTCCGGGTGGTACCCGGAATCACCGCGGGCGGCCACGCGAAGATCCGCACCGGTACCGACGACCAGAAGTTCGGCCTGTCGATCTCCGACGGCTACGCCCAGCACGCCATCGCCCGCATACTGGACCAGCCGCAGCTCGAACTCACCGGCCTGCACTGCCACTTGGGCTCGCAGATCACCAGCGTCAAGCCCTATCTGGCCGCCGTCCGCCGCATGGTGGGCCTGATGGCCCGGCTGCACGCACAGCACGGACTCGTCCTGCGCGAACTCGACCTCGGCGGGGGCCACGGCATCGCCTACCGCCCCGGCGAGCAGGCCCTGGACATCACGGCCCTGGCCCGCAAGGTCCGTTCGGAGCTGGCCGAGGCGTGCGCGTCGGCGGGGCTCGTCGTACCCCGCCTGATCATCGAACCCGGTCGGGCCATCGCGGGCCCGGCGGGCATCGCCCTCTACCACGTCCTGTCCGTCAAGCGCAGCGGCGAGCACACGTACGTCGCCGTCGACGGCGGCATGAGCGACAACCCGCGGCCTGCCCTGTACGGAGTGCGCTACGCGCCCCGCATGGTCGGCCGGCACAGCACCGCGGCCCCGGCCCGGGTGACCGTCGTCGGCCGGCACTGCGAGGCGGGGGACATCCTCGCCGCCGATGTCCGACTCCCCGCCGACGTACGCCCCGGAGACCTCCTCGCCGTGCCCGTGGCCGGGGCCTATCACCTGTCCATGGCCTCCGGGTACAACCTGGTCGGCCGCCCGCCGCTGGTCGCCGTGGCCGCCGGGCAGGCCCGGCTCCTCGTACGCCGCGAGTCCCTGGACGACATCCGCAGCCGGGACGTGGGGCTCTGAGCGGCCCCACCTCACTTCACCGGGACCGCTGAACCGGGCGCCCTTCACACGTGCCCGTCCGCCGCTTACAGTGCCGCTCCGTAAGGTTCGTCGCTGTAGTCGAAAGTTTCGTTCGGTCCGCGGAAGGGCTCTGACCACCCGGTGATCGCCGTGTGTGCCGGGTGGACGAGGACTACTACCTCGTCTGCGGCGTCCCGGTCTTCCACAGCCGGGATCTCGTGCACTGGCGGCAGATCGGGACGGGGCGGGGTCGCAGGCGCCGCACCTCTACCGGATCGGCGAGTGGTGGTACCTCCTGCCGGCCGAGGGAGACACGGACTACGGCCACTCCCTCTCCCTCGCCCGCTCGCCGCACGTCCCCTTCGAACCGGCACCCGCCAACCCGGCTCGGCCGCAAGACCTTCCCAACTCCCGTACTGGATCTCACCCCGTCGTAGGCCGCAGTGCTGCTGGTCCCTCGGTGAGCGTCCGGTGGGAGAGGCGAGCTCATCGCCCGGGGCCGCGACGCCGTCGCAGTCCGCGCCTGCGGCCCAGGTCGCGGGCGGCTTCACGGGACGGGTGATCGGGATGTACGTCACCGAGGGCGGTGCGGCCTTCGACTGGTTCGACCACGGGCCCGCCAACGGCCCTGGACGCTCTGTTCCTTGACCGCAGATTCGCTGTGTACGAGGGGTTGCCACCCTTTGGCAGCTGTCTCTAGGGTGCGGCAACAACGAAGCTTTCTGGAATTGTTCCGAAAGTTTCGGTCCAGCGGACAGGCGTGGACGCGCCGTCCCGTACCCAAGGAGCGGATCATGGGCGACCGGGCACTGTCCCGCCGCGGCTTCCTGGCGGCCTCCGCCGCGGCCGGTCTGGGCATGACGGCACTGAGCGGCTGCGGCGGCGACTCGGACGGAGGGGCCTCGGGGACGACCACGATCGAGTGGTGGAACATCTCCACCACGCAGCCGACGAAAGACGTCTGGGCCGGGCTTGCGAAGAAGTTCGAGGCGCAGAACCCCAAGGTCAAGATAAAGATCGTCCAGTTGGAGAACGACGCCTACAAGTCGAAGATGACGGCGCTGACCGCCTCCGGAAAGCTGCCGGACATCTTCCACACCTGGGGCGGCGGCGTCCTGAAGCAGCAGGTCGACGCCGGGCTCGTCGAGGATCTGACGGACCGGACGAAGCCCTGGGCCGACGGACTGCTGCCGGTCACGAAGGAGCCGTATCTGCTCGACGACCGGGTGTACGGCGTCCCGTTCGACATGGGAATGATCGGCTTCTGGTACAACAAGGCGCTGTTCGAGCAGGCCGGCATCAGCACGCCGCCCGCCACCTGGAGCGGCTTCCTCGACGCCGTCGGCAAGCTGAAGTCCGCCGGCATCACCCCCCTCGCCCTCGCGGGCAAGGAGACGTGGACCGGCATGTACTACTGGGCGTACCTGGCGATGCGCACCGCGGGCGCCGAAGCGCTGGAGAAGGCGGGCGACGACAAGGACTTCACCGGCGCCGAGTTCGTCCAGGCCGGCGAGCACCTCAAGGAACTCGTCGATCTCCAGCCGTTCCAGAAGGGGTTCCTCGGCGCCGCCTACTCCAGCCCCACCGGCCAGGCCGCCGCCGTCGGCAACGGCAAGTCGGCGATGGAACTCATGGGCCAGTGGGCGCCGGTCGTGCAGGCCGACGCCGGCAAGGGCCTCGGCGACGACCTGGGGTTCTTCCCGTTCCCGGCGGTCGAGGGCGGCAAGGGCGCCATCACCGAGGTGTTCGGCGGGGGCGGCGGACACGCCCTGCGCCAGGGCGCTCCGCAGGCCGCCGTCGACTTCCTGAAGTTCTTCGCCTCCGAGGCCACGGACCTGGAACTGGTCAAGAAAACCGGCGTCCTTCCGGTGGTGCCCGGAGCCGAGAGCGCCATCATCGACCCCAACATCAAGGCCGTACAAGCACAGTTGAAGGGGTCCACCGGTTTCCAGCTCTATCTCGACCAGGCGTACGCGCCCGCCCTCGGCCAGGAGGTCAACGACAGTGTGGGCGCGCTGATCGCCGGTTCCAAGTCCCCTGAGCAGGTCACCGAGTCGATCACACAGACCGCGAAGGAAGAGCAGTAGGCCCCGATGACCTCCACGTTCCTTCCGGACAAGCGGACCGGCCCCGACGTCGGCCTCCCGCCCCCGGCCACAGGCGCGGGCCGGGGGCGGACCCGGCGGCGGGTCGTCAACTGGCTCACCGCGGTCGGCTTCCAGCTGCCCGCGCTGGTGCTGTTCCTGGTGCTGGTCCTGCTGCCGATCATGTTCGCCCTGTACGCGGCCTTCTTCCGCTGGGGCGGCTTCGGCATGCCCTCCGACTACATCGGCGTCGACAACTTCACCCGGCTCTTCGACGACCCGGTCTTCCTGGGCGACCTGTGGCGCTGCCTCGTCCTGGTCGTGCTGTCGCTCGCGGTGCAGCTGCCGTTCGCGCTCGCCATGGCCGTCCTGCTCAACCAGCGGATCCGCGGCCGTGCCGTGTACCGGATGCTGTTCTTCGCGCCGTACGTGCTGTCGGAGGCGATCACCGGTGTGCTGTTCGCCATGATCTTCGCCCCGGACGACGGTCTCGCCGACCATGTCCTGGGCAGCGTGGGCCTCGACGGTCTCGGCGGAACGTGGTTCGCGGATCCCTCCACCGTCATGGCGACGCTCTTCCTCGTCATGACCTGGAAGTACTTCGGCTTCCACATGATGCTCTACCTGGCCGGACTCCAGTCCATCCCCGCCGAGTTGACGGAGGCGGCACTCATCGACGGCGCGAGCCCCTGGCAGCGCTTCCGCAACGTCACCCTGCCGCTGCTCGCGCCCACCCTGCGCATCAGTGTCTTCCTGTCGGTCATCGGGTCGATCCAGCTGTTCGACCTGGTGTGGGTGACGACGGCGGGCGGCCCCGACCATCACTCCGAGACCATGGCCGTGACCATGTTCCAGTACGGCTTCAAGCGCTACCAGGTCGGCTATGCCAGCGCGATCAGCGTGGTCATGTTCGGCATCAGCCTCGTCTTCGCCCTCGCCTACCAGCGGTTCGTGCTCCGCCGGGACCTCGAAGGGGCGACCACGACCATGCGGGGAGGCCAGAAGTGAAGGCACGCGCAGGGAAACTCCCGGTCCACATCGTCCTTGTCGTCGTCGGCGCGGTGATGGCCGTACCGCTGCTCTTCGCGGTCGTCTCCGGCTTCAAGTCCACGGACGAGCTGTCCCGGAACCCGATCGGGCTGCCCGACTCATGGGTGACCTCCAACTACACCGACATCCTCGGCTCGGGCGCCTTCTGGCGGATGGTCGGCAGCAGCACGTTCATCGCGATCGGCACGACCGTGCTCGTCGTCGCGGTGTCCGCGCTCGCCGCCTTCTCCTTCGCCCGGTTCGCCTTCCGCGGGCGGGAGTTGCTGTTCACGGTGTTCACGATGGGGCTGATGTTCCCCTTCGCGGTGGCGGCGCTGCCGCTGTTCCTGCTGCTGCGCTACCTGGGCCTGCTGGACAACCCGCTGGGCGTGATCCTGCCGCAGGCCGCCTTCGGACTGCCGATGACCATCATCATTCTGCGCGGCTTCTTCCGGCAGATCCCCGGCGAGCTGGAGGAGGCGGCCACGCTCGACGGCTGTAGTCCGCTCGGGTTCTTCTGGCGGGTACTGCTGCCGATGGCGCGGCCCGCGCTCGGCACCGTCTCCGTCCTCGCCGTCGTCACCAGCTGGAACAACTTCTTCCTGCCGCTGCTGGTGTTCACCGACTCGACGTGGTGGACGATCCCGATCGGCGTCCAGCAGTTCCAGGGCCAGTACTCCGCGGAGTACGCCAGGGTCTTCGCCTACCTGGTGCTGGCCATGGTCCCCGCTCTCGCCTTCTACTCCGTCGCCGAGCGTCAGCTCGTCGGCGGCCTCACCGCCGGCGCCACCAAGGGATGACCCGCGCCGCGCGGACGTACGGCTCACCCACACATCCGACCGTGAGGAGTCGCACCATGCGCAAGACCAGCACCCGGCTCAGACTCGCAGGGGGGCTCGCAGCCCTGCTGCTGTCCGTCGGCGCCCCCGTGGCCCAGGCGGACGAGAACGAACCGCCCACGCTCGCCGAACTCGCCCAGCGCCACGGCCGCTACTTCGGCAGCGCCACCGACAACCCCGAACTCACCGACGAGCCCTACAAGGCAGTCCTCGGCACCGAGTTCGACATGATCACCCCCGGCAACGGCATGAAGTGGTACGCCACCGAGCCCCAGCAGGGTGTCTTCGACTTCTCCCAGGGCGACGAGATCGTGAACCTCGCCCGAGCCAACCACCAGCGGGTGCGCGGCCACACCCTGGTCTGGCACAGCCAGCTGCCCGGCTGGCTCACCTCGCGCGCGTGGACGGCCGACGAGCTGAGGGCCGTACTGAAGAAGCACATCCAGACCGAAGTACGCCACTACAAGGGCAAGATCTACGCCTGGGACGTCGTCAACGAGGCGTTCAACGAGGACGGCACCTACCGGGAGACGATCTTCTACAAGACGCTCGGCCCGGGCTATATCGCCGACGCCCTGCGCTGGGCCCACCAGGCCGACCCGAAGGCAAAGCTCTACCTCAACGACTACAACGTCGAGGGGACCGGCCCGAAGAGCGACGCCTACTACCAGCTGGTCAAGGAGCTGAAGGCCCAGGGCGTCCCGGTCCACGGCTTCGGTCTCCAGGCCCATCTCGCCCTCCAGTACGGCTATCCGGGCACCCTGGAGGACAACCTCCGCCGCTTCTCCCGGCTCGGCCTCGACACCGCGCTCACCGAGGTCGACGTGCGCATGTACGTGCCGGCGGACGACGCGAAGCTGGCAACGCAGGCCGAGTGGTACCGCGACATGACCGAGGCGTGCCTCGCGGTGCGGCGGTGCGTGGGGATCACGCTGTGGGACTACACCGACAAATACTCGTGGATCCCGGCGTTCTTCGACGGTGAGGGCGCCGCGCTGCCGTGGGACGAGCAACTGCGGCCGAAGCCGGCGTACTTCGCGATCAGGGAGGCACTCGGGTAGGGCGTGTCCGGCGGATCAGGTCGCAGGAAAGAAGCGGTGCCAGATCAGCGCTGGTGGGCGTGCCAGGCCCCGCGTCTGCGGCATGGTCCGCCGGACAGGCCCTGGCGGCGCGGGCCGTTGCGGGAGCCGCTCAGTCGGCGGGGGCCGTGCTCGCTCGCACCACCAACTCGGTTCCCAGCTCCACCCGCGGCGAGTCCGGCCGCTCGTCGCGGGCCAGGCGCAGCACGGTACGGACGGCGAGCTTTCCCATGTCGGCGAGGGGCTGCCGCACGGTCGTGAGCGGCGGGGCCGACCAGCGGACTTCCGGAAGGTCGTCGAAACCGACCACGCTCATGGCCTCCGGCACCCTGAGGCCCCGCCGGCGCAGCGCCTCGATCGCGCCGAGTGCCATCCGGTCGCCGGCCGCGAAGACGGCGGTGGGCGGCTCGGGCAGGTCCAGCAGGGCGTTGCAGCCGGTGAATCCGGACTCCGGGTGGAAGTCGCCGGGCACCACGAGGGTCTCGTCGAGCGTGAGGCCGGCGCTTTCCAGGGCCGTCCGGTAGCCGTCGAGGCGGGCCCGGGAACAGAGCAGCCGGGGTGGCCCGGCGATCAGGCCGATCCTGCGGTGGCCGAGGGCCGGCAGGTGCTCGGTCGCCGCCATGCCGCCGGACCAGTTGGCGGCGCCGATGGTGGGGGCGTCGAGGGCGGGCGAGCCGGCCGGGTCGACGACCACGAGCGGGACGCCGAGGATGCGCAGCTCCTCGTGCAGTACCGGCTCCAGGGCCGAGGTGACGAGGATGACGCCGTCGAAGGCGCGGGCCCGCAGGTTCCGCATCCACTCGCGGGCGTCGCTCGAGCGTCCGTGGATCGCCGACACCACGGTGCCGACCCGGTCGTGTGGGCCACCTCCTCCACACCCCGGATGATCTCCACGGCCCAGGGGCTGTCGAGGTCGTTGAAGACCAGGTCGAGCAGGGCGGCGCGGGCGCGGGTCTGCGGCGACACGTCCGAGCGGCCGTTGACGACGCGGGACACGGTCGGTACCGAAACCCCGGCCCGCCGGGCGATCTCCGTGATCGTGACCTTGCTCCCGTCCTCCGGCGCCTGTTCGGCATCGGCCTCGCGTGCTGCCGATTCCCCACCTCCGTCGACCGGATCACGCACGGGGAACTACGGGGAGTGACCACCGCCGGACATGCGTCGGGGCCGGTTCGCAGCGTGTGCCTGCGGCCGGCCCCTCGTATCTCCGGGCGGGTTGTCGGTCCGCCCGGTACTGCTCAGGCGGCGGTCATCACCAGTGTGCGGTGCGGGGCGATGATCTGGCCGTCCGGCAGGAGCTCACCGGTGTCCTCGAACAGCAGAACGCCGTTGCACAGCAGGCTCCATCCCTGCTCCGGGTGGTGCGCCATGAGTCGGGCGGATTCCCGGTCGGCTGATTCGGCTTTCGGACATGGTGGCTGGTGCTGGCACATGGATGGGATCTTTCGCTCTGTCGTATCGAGTGAGTGGGTTGTCGTGTCTGTCCTGCGGCGTGAAGCCTCGTTCATGGCCGCCCCCGTTGTGATAAGTCGGTCGAACCCAGTGTTGCCCCACGGGCGTCAATCCGCAGGGATTTAGCTGCACCGCTTCTCACAGGTTGAGGACGCATCACCCGCGCGGACGGTTCATTCCAACTTCGCTGCCGCTTCGGGTGGTTCGGGGTGGTCGGATGGGGCTAGTCAGGATGGGTCGGCGACCCGTTTCGGCTCGTTCGAGCGCGGTATTGCTCGTGCGAGCGCGATGGAACTCGGTGTGGGTTTTGAGGCACCCACGAGTGTTTCTGTAGCGCGCACGAGCGTATGGGTTTTCTGCGCCGCGTACGAGCCTTTCGGTGCTGTAAACAGCGCCGTACCCCGCTACCCGGAATTCCGGCGGCGGGGTACGGGGGTGTTTTCGCGGGGCCCGGTCGGTCAGACGGGCTGGCCGAGCAGTGGGGCGGGCGTCACCCGGTGGGTGAGCATCGGCAGGAGTTCGGCGACCCGGTGCGGCCGGTGCGCCGCGATGCCGGGTGGCGCGGGCGCCAGCGGGACGAGCAGGTCGGTGGCGGCGGGGTGGCCGGTGGTGCCGTCCGAGGAGCAGTCGCCGTGCAGCCACAGCGTGAGCATGTACAGGCCCGGGAGGGACAGCAGGCGCGGCTGATAGGCCTGCGCCACCGACTCGGCCTGGCGCAGCGCGCGCTCCGTGGAGGCGATGTACGGGCCCTCGAAGAAGTGCGAGAAGGCCCAGCCGTCAGGGGTCAGCCTGGTCTCGGCCGCGGCCACCGCGCGGTCGCCGCAGCGGATCAGGAAACGCCACCCGGCCAGTCGCGTCGCGGACACGCCCTCGGAGGTGATGCGGTCGAGTACGTGCACGGGCAGTGGGAGTTCGGGGGTGGCGGTGCCCTGCGCGGTACGCAGGGAGGGAGTCCGGGCCTCGCGAACCGCGGTGGGGGAACCGAGTGCGGTGAGGACGGAGCGAAGGGCGGGCGCTGGAGCCGGGGGGACATGCAGCGGCATGGTGGGTCGCCTCTCATTCGACAGGCACGGTGGCGCGAGGGCGTGGCGGGGGCGGACGGCGCTGTCAGCTCGCAGGGTCAGAGAGGCGGGGGCCGGGTCTGGGGTGCGTGGTGTGAGTGATGCCCGCCGTCCGTCACCTGACGGCAGGAACCCAGAACCGTGGGCGCCAACCCTCTGCCTTGTTCGCGGAGTTTATACGACACGTGTTCAGACTGTGTTTCGTCTAGCCGTTTCGTGGGACTCCGGCAAGGGTCTATTCGGCCGGTGATAAGCGGGAATCCTCCCGATTCCGAACCGGTCGCCCACCGATGACCTCGGACAATGCCCAGGAAGGGGTCGGCCAATACTCGTCGGTGTTTTTCACGAGTTGACAACGTGCCGGAAACTGCACGATGTGCCATGCCCGGTGAATGTGCCGCCGGTCACGTCAGTCAGCGTACCGCGCACACGCTCCGGCCGTGACGTTATCGATCGCTTCGGCTGGGCATCATCCCACCTGACCCGGACACCGGCGGCCGGAACCGATCTTCGGTCCGCCCATGCGAGGAGGGACGCTCCGATGGGGGAGAAGGTCGTGGCAGGCGGGTTCGACCTGTCCGATCGGCAGCGGTACCGCGACAAGCTCCGGCAGTGTCTGACGGGCCTGGAGCGGCTCCTGGCGGAGCAGCGGTTCGATCGCCCGAAGAACCTCATGGGGCTGGAGATCGAATTGAATCTCACCGGTGCCGACGGCATGCCGAGAATGCTGAATGCGCAAGTGCTGGAGCGGATCGCAAGCCGAGATTTCCAAACAGAACTCGCCATGTTCAATCTGGAAGTCAACATAGCCCCACACCGATTGGCGGGGCGGGTTTTCGACCGGCTGGCCGAGGAGTTGCGCACCTCGCTGGCATATGCTGACCGGAAAGCGGGTGAGGTGGACGCGGGAATCGTGATGATCGGCATTCTGCCGACGCTCGACCGGGACGACCTGGTCTCCACGAACCTCTCCGACGTCGATCGCTACACGCTCCTCAACGACCAGATAGTCGCCGCCCGGGGCGAGGACTTCCTGCTCGACATCGCGGGCGTGGAGCACCTGCGCTGTAGCTCCAAGTCCATCGCGCCGGAAGCCGCCTGCACCTCCGTCCAGCTGCACCTCCAGGTGACGCCGGGCCGCTTCGCCGACGTGTGGAACGCCGCGCAGGCTGTCGCCGCCGCGCAGATCGCCGTCGGCGCCAACTCGCCCTTCCTGTTCGGCCGTGAGCTGTGGTGCGAGTCCCGGCCGCCGCTGTTCCAGCAGTCCACCGACACCCGCCCGCCCGAACTCCAGGCCCAGGGCGTACGCCCGCGCACCTGGTTCGGCGAGCGGTGGATCTCCTCGGCGTACGACCTCTTCGAGGAGAACCTGCGCTACTACCCGGCCCTGCTGCCCATCTGTGACGACGAGGACCCGATCGAGGTCCTCGACGCGGGCGGCACACCGAAACTCGCCGAACTCGTCCTGCACAACGGCACCGTGTACCGCTGGAACCGGCCCGTGTACGGCATCGCCGACGGCGTCCCGCATCTGCGCGTCGAGAACCGCGTCCTGCCCGCCGGGCCGACCGTCACGGACGTCCTCGCCAACGCCGCCTTCTTCTACGGCGTCGTCCGCGCCCTCGCCGAGGAGTCCCGGCCGGTGTGGTCCCGGCTGCCGTTCGAGGCGGCCGCCGCCAACTTCGACTCCGCGTGCCGGCACGGCATCGACGCCCGCCTGACCTGGCCCCGGCGCGGACGCTACGGCGGTACGACCGAGGTCGACGCGGTGAGTCTCGTACGCGACGAACTGCTGCCGCTCGCCGAAGCCGGTCTCGACGCGTGGGGCGTCGATCCGGCCGACCGGGACCTGTATCTGGGCGTGATCGACGAGCGCTGCCGACGCAGGGTCAACGGGGCGGCATGGCAGTCGGCGACCTTCCACCGGGCCCTTGAGGCGGGGCTGTCCCGGGATGCCGCGCTGGCGGCCACCACCAAGCGGTACCGCGAGCTCATGCATCACGGAGAGCCGGTGCACACCTGGCCGGTGGGGCTGCCGGAGACGGTGCCGCTGGGGTGAGGGCGAAGGGATCCAGTCGGCCGGAGAAGCAGCTCTCTACTCCTCTCCTGTCTTACCCCCCTCCTGCGCGCCCGCCGCGACGATCGCCTGAAGGATCACCGAGTGGATCTGGGCCGGGTCACTGACCTCGTGGCCCGAGCCGCCCGTCGCCTTGGCGATCAGCTCGGCTTCCTCGAGGTCGGCATCCGGTCCGACGGCGATCATGATGAGGGGGACCGGGCGCTCGGGGTTGGTGAGCTGCTTCAGCTGATCGATGAGGTCGGCGCGGGAGATGCTGCCCGGGTCCTGGTTCACGCCGTCGGTGAGGATGACCAGCGCGTTGAACTTGCCCCTGCCGTAGGAGGACGTCGCCGCCCGGTACGCGGCGAGCGTCGTGTCGTACAGTCCGGTCGCTCCGTTCGGCACCGGCGCCAGCGCGCTGAACGCCGCCGACAGCCGGTCCCGCTGCGTGCCGTCGCCCGCGCGGTCGCCGAGCCGCTTGGTCGGCGTGAGGACGCGGTAGTCCTTGTCGCCGTCCAGCTTCGTGGAGAAGTCCCACAGCCCGATCTCGTCCTCGGGCGTGAAGGTGGCCAGGGCCTGCAACAACGACGCCTTGGTGACGTCCATGCGGGTCTGTCCGGTGTTCCCCACCGGTTCGGACATGGACGAGGAGGCGTCGACGACCGTGCTGATCCGGGCGCTCTGCACCGTGATCGTCCAGGTGCCGAGGGCCTCCTGGAGGGCGATCTCGTCGGCGGGCCGTGCGGCGGGCTGAGTGTACGGCTGCGGGCGACTGCCCCCTGCCTTGGTCACCAGCGCCTCCGATACGTCGTCGTCGGAGGTGCGGAAGCCGTAGTTCTCCAGCACCCGGCGCTGCTCCTGCTGCCGCAGATAGGTCGTGAACCGGATCGCGGCCCGGCTCTCGTCCGTGGACAGCCGGGTCTGGTCAACCAGGGTGTAGGGGTAGTCGAGCCGGGGCAAGCCGTCCTTCGGGTAGAACATGTCCAGGCTGCCCGCGCCCGCGGCCGAGGAGTTGTACGCGAACGCCGCCTGCTCGGTGAGGATCAGCGCCTGATTGCGCTTGGGGTTGCCCTGCTCGGTGCCCGAGGAGTCACGCGGCAGGGTGTCCAGGACCTGGGTGTCACTGTCGGAGGTGCGCTGCGACAGCGTCTTCATCAGGGCCGCCGCCTGTGTGTCCCCGCCCTTGATCTTCGCTGCGGCCGTGCCGAGCTGGGTGAGCGCGAGCAGCCCGGTCGCACTGCGTGCCGGGTCGGCGGCGCCGAGCCTGACGCCGTCCTCCTGGAGGCTGGCACCCGCCAGTTCGATCCAGCTGTACGTCCGTTTCGGCCACCCCAGCGACTTCGCGACCGCCGGCACCATCGCCACCCCGACCGGAGTGGACGCCACCGTGCCGACCGGAGTCACCTGGGTCGCACCGCCGTCCGCCGTGACCCGCTGCACCCACACGTCCGAGTCCGGCACCCATACCTGGATGTCGGCCTTCCCGCCCGTGGCGAGTTCGTCCGCAACCTTGTACGCGTCGCGCGCGGTCACCGAAACCGCGACGCACCGCCCGTCCGAGGTGACCTCGTCCTCGCGCGCCCGCTTCGCCGCTTCCCGCAGTGCGGGGGCCATGTCCGGGGCGGCGGCGAGCTTCAGCCGTACCGGGTCTTCCTGGCAGGAGGAGCCGAAGGAGAGCAGCCCGCTCTGGACGGCGACAGCGGTGCCCCCGGCAATGGCGAGTACCAGTGCCGTCGCGACGGCCACGGTGCGGCGGCGGGCGCGTGGACGGGGGTCGCTGCGGCCCGCCCCATACTGATCGGGCAAGCTGTGACGTCCCATGACGGTCGTGCCCCTCCCTGTCGACCCCGTGGCTGAATGCGGCCACACGGCATGCAAAGGGGGAGGCACGCCCCGTACGGCGTCCGCCCCCCAACGGCCTGTCGCGCACGATCTTCGTAACTTCATTCGAGACCCTAGCGGCGTGGCGATGGGGATGAGGCGGGATTACTCAACTGGAGGCATGTGTGCAGGCGGAGGCGGGCTAGTGGCCGATTCTTTTCCGCAGGAGCGGCCCTCGCGACGAATTCTCCGTTCCGAGACCTTGCTCGTTCTGGGGCTTTCGCTCGGTGCGAGCGGTGTGTCCGCACTGATCAGCTTTGTCGGATCGGTCACGAAACCGGGCGGCCTCAAGGACCAGGCGGCCACCCTCAACGCCTCGGCCGCACCGGGCCGTCCGTGGCTTGATCTGGCCTGGCAGCTCTTCGGTATCGCGTCGGCGCTCGTGCCCGTCCTGCTCGTTGCGCACTTCCTGCTGCGCGAGGGAGAGAGCCTGCGCACCCTCGGCTTCGACCGGACCAGGCCCTGGCCGGACCTCGGCCGCGGAGCGGCGATCGCGGCCGTGATCGGCAGCACCGGAATCGCTTTCTACCTGGGCGCCCGCGGGCTCGGCTTCAACCTCACGGTCGTGCCCGAGGCGCTGCCCGACGTCTGGTGGAAGTACCCGGTCCTGATCATGTCGGCCATGCAGAACGCGATCCTCGAAGAGGTCATCGTCGTCGGCTATCTGCTGCGCCGCCTCGGCCAGCTGGGCTGGACCCCCGGCACCGCGCTGCTGGCCAGTTCCGTACTGCGCGGCTCCTATCACCTCTACCAGGGCATCGGCGGCTTCCTCGGCAACATGGCGATGGGTGTGGTGTTCGTCTACCTCTACCGGCGCTGGGGCCGGGTGGGTCCCCTCGTAGTGGCGCATTCACTGCTCGACATAGGGGCGTTCGTCGGCTACGCGCTGCTGGCCGGGAAGGTGGACTGGCTGCCGACGGCGTGAGTGTCGATGCAGGGGCGTACGACAGGTTCGTACGCCCCTTTCGTACGTCGCGTACGTCGATGGAGCGCCGCTACGTGAGCAGTTCACCGTCGATGACGGTGACCGCCCGTCCGGTGAGCAGCGTGCGGTCGCCGCGCAGTTCGGTGCGGACGCGGCCGGAGCGGGGTGAGGCCTGGAGGCCGGTGAGGTCCGGGCGGCCGAGGCGCTCGGACCAGAAGGGGGCCAGTGCCGTGTGGGCGCTGCCGGTGACCGGGTCCTCGTCGATGCCGACGTTCGGGAAGAAGCAGCGGGAGACGTAGTCGTAGCCCCGCGTGGGGTCCTCGGCGCGGGCGGTGGCGATGATGCCGCGTGTGGAGTAGTCGGCGAGGGCCTTGTGGTCCGGCGTCAGGGCGTGGACGGTCTCCTCGTCGGCGAGCTCGACGACCAGGTCACCGACGTTCGGGCCGGTGTCGAAGGCGGCGCGCGGCTCGGCGCCCAGCGCGTCGGCGACCCCCTCCGGTATCCCAATCGCGGTGAGCGGTGCGGTCGGGAAGTCCAGGGTGATCGAGCCGTCCTCGCCCGGCGTCGCGACCAGCACCCCGCTCAGGGTGGCGAAACGCACCGGACCCCGGTGGGCGCCGGTGGTGTGCAGCACGTGGGCCGTGGCGAGCGTGGCGTGGCCGCACAGGGCGACTTCGGTGACGGGCGTGAACCAGCGCAGCGCCCAGTCGGCCGGACCGCCCCCGGGCAGACGGTGGGCGAACGCCGTCTCGGCGTGATTGACCTCCATGGCCACCTTCTGGAGCCAGGCGTCGTCCAGGAAGGCGTCCAGGAGCAGGACCCCGGCCGGGTTACCGGCGAACGGGCGGTCGGTGAAGGCGTCGACGATTCGAATCCGCATGCCGCAGACGCTAGGCGCGGCGCGCAGCGGCAGGCCAAGGCCAATTACCGGGGGCTGGACCGATTTCGGTACCGGACGTCCTTCGGGTGGGGCTTGCCTGCCGAACTATTCCGATATATCGTTGAGGCATCGCGACTGATCAACGACTGAATGGAGTGATTGCGATGCGTTCCCATGGATTCGAGCGTGGACACGGTGAACACGGCCAGCGCGGCCGTGGTGGTTTCGAGGGCCTGCGTGGCGCCTTCGGTCCCTTCGGGCCGGGCGGCCCCGGCTTCGGTGGACCGGGCTTCGGCGGACCTGGGCCCTGGGGGCCCCGAGGGCGCGGCGGACCGCGGGGGAGGGCGCGGCGCGGCGATGTACGCGCGTCGATCCTCGCCCTGCTGAAGGACCGGCCCATGCACGGTTACGAGATGATCCAGGAGATCGCCGAGCGCAGCGGCGGGGCGTGGAAGCCCAGCCCCGGCTCGGTGTACCCGACCCTCCAACTGCTGGAGGACGAGGGCCTCATCACGAGTGAGTCCGAGGGCGGCAAGAAGCTGTTCTCGCTCACCGAGCCCGGCCGCACCGCGGCGGAGGAGGGCCCCGAGGCGCCCTGGGAGGAGGCCTCCCGTGGCGTCGACTGGGAGGCCCTCGGTGAGATCCGCCAGGCCGGCTTCGGTCTGATGGAGGCCTTCGGCCAGGTCTGGAAGACCGGCAGCAAGGAGCAGCGGGAGAAGGCGCTGGCCGTCATCAACGAGTCCCGCAAGAAGCTGTACCTGATCCTCGCCGACGAGGACTGACGGTACGTGTGACGGCCTCCCCGCCGTAGATCAAGGCGCCCCCGCGGAAGTCTCCGCGGGGGCGCCTTCGCGTGTCCGGGTGTCAGGTCAGCAGACCCTCCAGCTTGCGCAGCGACTCGTTCAGCGCGGCCGTCGCCGAGTCCTTCAGCCGACCGGCCATCAAGGACACGGCGGCGCCCGTGAATGTCCCGTCGATGCGGACCGTGGTCGCGTCGCCGTCCGGCGTCAGCGTGTAGCGCGTGGTCAGGTCGACCGCCATCGGGCCCTTGCCGTGGATGGCCAGCACCCGGGCCGGCTCCAGTTCCTCGATGGTCCAGTCGACCTCGGCCGGGAAGCCCATGAGCTTCATGTTCTCCTGGAAGGTTCCGCCCACTTCGAGGGTCTCGGGGCCGCCCTTGGGGAAGCCGGTGTGGGTCGCGTTCCACTCGCCGTACGCGGACCAGTCCGTGAGCTGCGCCCACACCTTCTCCGCGGGGGCCCCGATACGTGCCTCCGCGCTGACTTCGGCCATGCGACCACCTCTTCGTGTCGGGCTACGGTGTCGCGGAACGTAGCCGCAGGGACCGGAACATTCAATACTGATGAACCGTCAGAAAATGTGGGCTTCTCGTGAGAGCGTGCGGGCCTTCCGGGTGAGGCCGGGGTCAGCTGACCAGCCGTATCTCCGCCGCGTCGAACAGGTCCCATGCGCGCGGGAAGGTGCTTTCGTCGTGGCAGTGCCAGGCGTCCCAGAACAGGTCGGCGAGCAGTGCGTCCTCCGGGGCGTACACCCGGTACACGTACTGTCTGCCGTCCACGGCCGGAAGGGCCACCAGCCAACACCTGCTCCCCATCTCCGTGTTGGACGTGCGACGGAGCGTTACGGTTGCGTGAGGGGCGCAGGAGTGGGGCGGTGCGCGCCGCTGGGAGCGAAACGGCGTGATCTCATCCGTAAGGAGGAGATTCCTGCTGCCCGGGTCCACTCTCTGTGGGACGCAAAGATGCTTCTCTCCGGGGATGTCCTGATCTGGAGGGACTGATGGGGTAGGGGTGTGCAACCCCGAATCCCCCGGCAGGCGGCCCAAGAGCAGGGCGGTCACCGCATGGACAACGATGCCGGGCTCAGTGACGAGCTGGCAGCGGTGGTTTCCGGTGCCCGCCGACGGGCCGTGCGGGACGGGGACCGGCAGATCGACTCGGCCCATCTGCTGCACTCGCTCCTGGAATCCGACCCCGAGGTGCGCGCCGTCTTCGAACCCGGACCGCAGGTGGCCCGGCTGCTCGGCTATCTCGTGCAGCGCAGCATCGGCTACGGCCTGCGCTGGCAGGGCAGCGTCGAGGACTCCGGTGCCGTACCCGTCGTGAAGGGCGAGGCGGGATTCTCGCCACTGGCCGCGAGAGCGATGGAGTACGCCCGCGAGCGTGCCGCCGGGCGCGGTGGTGAACCGGCCCTCGGGGTCGACCTGCTCGCCGCCGTCGTCGTGGACCCGCAGGCACGGGCCGTCGAGGTGCTCGGCCGGGCCGGGGTCGACGTACGCGCCCTCTTCGTGCGGATCGAGAGGCACTTGGAGAAGACCGGCTGACCGGCCGGAGACCCGGGGTGCCGTCCAAGCGCTGAGACAGGTGTCATTGGGGATGACGCTCATGTCATCGCCTGTCATCATGTGCCGGTGCATACGTCAGACAGCAGCAGCGGCAGCGGTGGAAAGGGCGTCGGGCTCGGACTCGCGCTCGGTTCCGCGCTGGCCTTCGGGGGATCCGGTGTCGCGGCCAAGCCGCTGATCGAGGCGGGGCTCGACCCGCTCCACGTGGTGTGGCTGCGGGTGGCGGGCGCGGCCCTGGTGATGCTGCCGCTCGCCGTGCGGCACCGCGCGCTGCTGCGCCGGCGGCCCGCGCTGCTCGCCGGGTTCGGCCTGCTCGGCGTGGCCGGTGTCCAGGCCTGCTACTTCGCCGCGATCTCCCGGATACCCGTCGGGGTCGCCCTGCTCGTCGAGTACCTCGCGCCCGCCCTCGTCCTGGGATGGGTGCGGTTCGTGCAACGGCGGCCGGTCACCCGCGCGGCCGCGCTCGGCGTGGTCCTCGCGGTCGGCGGTCTCGCCTGTGTCGTGGAGGTCTGGTCCGGCCTGAGCTTCGACGCCCTCGGCCTGCTCCTCGCGCTCGGCGCCGCCTGCTGCCAGGTCGGCTACTTCGTCCTGTCCGACCAGGGCAGCGACTCCGGCGCCGAGGCCCCTGATCCGCTCGGCGTCATCGCCTACGGCCTCCTGGTCGGCACCGCCGTGCTCACCGTCGTCGCCCGCCCCTGGAGCATGGAGTGGTCCGTGCTCAGGGACGCCGCGGACATGAACGGCACCCCCGTCGCCGCCGGTCTGCTGCTGGGCTGGATCGTGCTTGTCGCCACGGTCGTCGCGTACGTGACCGGCGTGGTCTCCGTGCGTCGGCTGTCTCCGCAGGTCGCTGGTGTCGTGGCCTGCCTCGAAGCGGTCATCGCGACCGTGCTCGCGTGGGTGCTGCTCGGCGAGCATCTCTCGGCACCGCAGATCATCGGGGGCGCGATCGTGCTGGCCGGCGCGTTCATCGCCCAGTCGTCCGCGCCGGCGAAGGGGTCGGCCGAGCCGGTTGCCGCCGGCGGTACGGAGACGCGGGTGTCGGCGCGGGGTGCCGCCGGGTGAGTGGCCCGCTGGGGCCGGTGGGTTGTCTGCGGGTTCGCTGTGGCTGGTCGCGCAGTTCCCCGCGCCCCTGTCGGGGCGCTGCCCGGACCGTTCTTCACGCGGGGTGCCCGCGTGCAGGTGCCGAAAGGGCGCGGGGCTGAATCGATGTGCGGTTCCGCGGTGTGGGCGCGCCCAGTGTCAGAGGCCCGCCAGGTAGTCCGGGAGTTCGGTGCCGGGGGCCAGCTGGGCGTCCGCGACCGGGGTGTCGTAGACCTTTCGCAGGGGGACGACGCCGGCCCAGTGGGGGAGTGACAGGTCCTCGGGATCGTCGTTCACCCCGCCGGTGCGGAGCTTGGCGGAGACCTCGTCGAGGTCGAGGCGGATGACGGCGGTGGCGGCCAGCTCCTTCTTGTTGGCGGGCCGGGAGTCGGCTGCCCGGCCCGGTACGACATGGTCGACCAGGGCATCGAGCGCGGCCCGCTTCTCCTCTGGGTCGGTCACGTCGTGGGCGACGCCGTGCACCACGACGGAGCGGTAGTTCATCGAGTGGTGGAAGGCCGAGCGGGCCAGGATCAGCGCATCCACGTGCGTGACCGTCAGGCACACCGGCAGCCCCGGGTCGGTCCGGCCCGTCATCCGCAGCGGGCGCGAACCGGTCGAGCCGTGCACATAGAGCCGCTCCCCGACCCGGCCGTACAGCGTGGGCAGCACCACCGGCACTCCGTCGCGGACGAAGCCGAGGTGGCAGACATAGCCCTCGTCGAGTATCGCGTGCACCAGGTCCCTGTCGTACGACGCCCGGTCGGGGGAGCGCGTAGGGACCGTGCGGTCGGTCGGCGTGTAGGCGGTGGGCTGCGACGTCGGCTGTTGCTGGGTCCCCTGCATTGCGCTCTCCATTGCACTAGTGCATAATTGACTTTGTGCTAGAAGGATATCGGATCGCCGGGCGGCGCGCAGCCGAGATTGCGGCCAGTGTCGAGGCCGCGGTGGGGTCGGGAGAGCTGAAGCCGGGCCAACTGCTGCCGCCGATGCGGGAGTTGGCGGTCGAGCTGGGCGTGAATCCCAATACGGTCGCGGCCGCGTACCGCATCCTGCGCGAGCGCGGGGTCATCGAGACCTCAGGACGCCGCGGCAGCCGGGTGCGGCCCAAGCCGGCCACCACGGGACGCGAGTACGTCCGAGTGGATGTGCCCGAGGGCGTGCGGGACGTGGCGAGCGGCAACCCGGACCCCGCGCTGCTGCCGTCGCTGGCCAAGGCGTTCGCGGCAGCCGCCGAGCAGGCCGACCGCGAACCCGTGCTGTACGGAGACGACCCCATGGAGCCGGAGTTGGCCCGTCTCACGCGGGCCGACCTGGACGCGGGCGGCGTGCCGGACGGGCCCCTCGCGGTCACCTCCGGCTCTCTCGACGCCATCGAGCGCGTCCTCGCCGCCCACCTCAAGACCGGGGACACGGTCGCCGTGGAGGACCCCGGCTGGGGCAGCCTGCTGGACCTCGTCCCGGCGCTCGGGCTGCGCACCGCCCCCGTCGGCCTCGACGACGAAGGGCCGCTCCCCGATGACGTACGCCGTGTCCTTCAGGCCGGGGCGCGCGCCCTGATCGTCACCGACCGGGCGCAGAACCCGACCGGCGCCGCGGTGAGCGCCGCACGCGCGCGTGCCCTGCGTGCCGTGCTCCGGGAGTACCCGGAGACCCTGACGATCGACGACGACCACGGGCACGGCATCGTCGATCTGCCCCTGCATTCACTCGCCGGCGTGACCCAGAGCTGGGCCTTCGTGCGCTCGGTCGCCAAGGCGTACGGCCCCGATCTGCGGCTCGCGGTGCTCACCGGGGACGCCGTCACCGTGGACCGGGTGGGCGGGCGGCACCGGCTGGGGCCCGGCTGGGTCAGCAGGATCACGCAGCGGGCCGTGGTGCGGCTGCGGGCCGACGACGCGGTGGACGCGCGCGTGGTGGGGGCGGCGTACGGGCGGCGCCGGGACGCGCTGATCGCTGCGCTCGCGGAGCGGGGGGTAAAGGCGTACGGCCGTAGCGGCCTGAACGTCTGGATCCCCGTGCCGGACGAGACCGGGGCCGTGTCCCGCCTGCTGCACGCCGGTTGGGCCGTCGCGCCCGGCGCCCGCTTCCGGATGAGCGCGCCGCCCGGCATCCGGGTCACCGTCTCGACGCTCAGGGAGGCCGAGGCCGGGCCGCTGGCGGACGCGATCGCCCTGGCCGTGGGCCCGGGCCCGATCCGGAGCTACGTCTGAGCGCGGTCGTTCGTCGTCTGCGGGCCCGACGTGGCTCGTCGCGCAGTTCCCCGTGCCCCTTCGGGGCGCTGCCGAACCGCAGCCGACTGCACCGGGGCCGCTTGGACCACCCGTCCCCCCACCTTCGCCCGCACCTGCGTCAGCGCCGCCCCCGCCAGCACGATCACCGCCCCCACCGGCGTCCACCAGCTCAGCGACTCGCCCAGGATCGCGACGCCCGCGGCCGTGGCGATGACCGGGATGAAGTACGTGACCATCGTGGCCGTCGTGGGACCGACCTCGGCGACCAGGCCGTACTGGATCAGGAAGGCCAGGCCGGTGCCGAGTGTGCCCAGGGCCACGATCGCCAGCAGTGGCCAGGCCTCGAAGCGCGTTGGCCATGATGTGAACAGCGGGGTGACGACCGCCAGTTGGACCGTGGCCAGGAGCAACTGGGTGCCGGCCAGCGAGAGATGCGAGTGCTCGGACCCGGCGAGCGTGCGTCGGACGTAGATCCAGCCGATCGGATAGCTCAGGGAAGCTCCCAGCGCCATCGCCGTGCCCGTGGCGTCCAGCCCCTGGAAGCCCTGCCACGCGCCGAGCACGGTGAGGACGCCCAGGAAGCCGAGGCCGAGTCCCGCGACGCGGACCCGGGTCGGCCGGTCCTCGGAGAGGGCGACCAGGGACAGGGCCATGCCCCACAGCGGCGTGGTCGCGTTGCAGATGCCGGCCAGCGTGGACGGGATGGTCAGCTCGGCGTAGGCGAAGAGGGAGAACGGCAGTGCGTTGAGCAGAAACGCGGCGACTGCCAGATGCCCCCATGTCCGCGCCTCGCGCGGCAGCCGCTGCCGCCTCATCGCCATCGCCGCGGCGAGCACCGCCGTCCCGAACACCAGCCGGCCGAGCGTGACCTGGAAGGGGGCGTAGCCCTCGGTGCCCACCTTGATGAGCAGGAAGCTGAAGCCCCAGACCAGGGCGAGGGCGCCGAAGCGCAGCCGCCAGTCGAGGGCGGCACGGACTTGGGTGGGGGTGCTCATGGCGACCACGATGGTGGAAGCAATTTCGTAGCACAAGCGAGATTTCGCGCACGGTATCTCGTAGTATTGCTTACATGTTGAACCTGGAGCGCCTGCGCACCCTCGACGCCCTGGCCCGGCACGGCTCGGTCAGCGGTGCCGCCGAGGGCCTGCACATCACGACCTCGGCCGTCTCCCAGCAGATGTCCAAGCTGGAGCGCGAGGTCGGACAGCAGCTCCTCGCCAAGAACGGCCGGGGGGTACGGCTCACGGACGCCGGCCGGCTCCTCGCCGAGCACGCGGCCCGCATCCTCTCCCAGGTGGAGCTCGCCCAGTCCGATCTGGAGGCGCAGCGCGGGCAGGTCGTCGGCGAGCTGCGGCTGGCCGCGTTCCCCACCGCCCTGCGCGGGCTGTTCCCCCTGGCGCTCGCCGCCCTGCGCACCGACCACCCGGCGCTGCGCGTGCGGTCGCGGGAACTGGAGCCCGAGGGCGGGGTGAACGCGGTGCTCCGCGGCGACGCCGACCTGGCCGTCGTCCTCGACTGGTACAACAAGCCGCTGCCCATGCCGCAGGGGCTCGCCAAGGCGTCGATCCTGGAGGATCCCGTCGGTGTCGCCATGGCGGAGGGGCATCCGCTCGCCGGCCGGGACGAGGTCGACCTGGAGGACTTCGCCGGTGACGAGTGGGTCGCCTGGCCCGAGGGCGAGTTCTGCCACGAGTGGCTGCTCTACACCCTGCGCGCCAAGGGCATCGAGCCCCGGATCGCCCATCGCGCGGAGGAGCACCACACCCAGCTCGCGCTTGTCGCCGCCGGTCTCGGTGTCTGCGTCGCCCCCCGGCTGGGCCGCGAGCCGATGCCCGCGGGGGTGCGGGCGGTGCCGGTGCGGCACGGCGCCCACCGGTACATCTACGCCGTGTGGCGCGCGGACGCCGACCGCCGCCCGTCGATCCGGGCGGCGGTCGAGGCGCTGCGGGGGGCAGCCCTGAAGGTCGGCTGACCTATGCGGATCCGAGCTTGCGGAAGTCCCAGGAGACGATCTTCTCCGGCGTCAGCCGCACCCACGCGTGCCGCCCGTCGTGCGGCATCTCCTCAAGGCCGAAGTTCTTGCGCGCGAACAGCGTCTCCGGGACGTCGAGTTCCGCGCGCAGCTCGCCGGTGCGCGGGCTCTCGCCCACGAAGTCGACGGCCCCGGACAGCTCGACGCCGCGCAGCTCGTCGTACTCCTCGCCCGTGTCGACCACGATCGCGACCCGCGGATCCCGTCGCAGGTCCGTCCACCGCTTGCTGCGCACCACGGAGTACAGCCACATCGAGGTGCCGTCCCACGCGAACCAGAGGGTGCTCACATGCGGGGCCCCGTCGGCAGACACGGTGGCGACCCGGCAGGTGCGCTGGCTGGTCAGGAACTCGTCCAGCTCACCCGGTGTCATCATGATCTTCCGGCCCCGGCGCTGAGTGACGGTCATGCGGCCCCCTCTTCTCTTCTCCCACGTCGTGCCAGAGGAGAGATCCTCTGACATCACGTCAGAAAAGGATGAGCGGTCTTCCGTCCTCGCGCAATGGTGGCTACTGTCGCCCGCCCCACCAGGCCGGCGACAAGGGGGCACCATGCCGTCGTACGAACAGCTCAGCGAACTCCTCGACCCCGCGACCACCGTACTGCTCACCGTCGAATGCCAGCAGGGCGTCGTCGGATCGGACAGCGCCCTGCCGGAGCTCGCGAAGGAGGCCCGCTCCTCCGGTGCCCTCGCGAACGTCGCGCGGCTGGTCGCGGGGGCCCACGAGAGCGGGGTCCAGGTGATCCACGCGATCGCCGAACGCCGCCCGGACGGCCGGGGCGGCAGCCGTAACGCCCGCTTGTTCCGCGCCGCCGAACGGCTCCCCGTCCAGCAGCTCTCCGGCTCCACTGCGGTCCGGGTGGCGGCCCCGATCGAGGTCGCCGAGGAGGACCTCGTCGTACGACGGCTGCACGGGCTGTCGCCCATCCAGGGCACCGAGGTCGACGCGCTCCTGCGCAACCTGGGCTGCCGCGCCCTGATCGTCACCGGCGTCTCGGCCAATGTCGCCGTCCCCAATGCGGTCTTCGACGCGGTCAACCGCGGTTACACCGCCGTCGTGCCCACGGACGCCATCGCCGGGGTGCCCTCCGACTACACCCCGGCGATGATCCGCAACACCCTCGCGTTGGTCGCCACGGTCGCGACCACGGACGAGGTGCTGGCCTGTTGGAAGGGGCCACGCGTCACGCGAGCGTGATCGAGTCCCCGGACACGGTGACCTGCTTGGCCTCCAGCGGCTTCGTGGCGGGGCCCTTCTGCACGCTGCCGTCGGCGATGGAGAACTGGCTGCCGTGGCAGGCACAGGAGATGACGTCCTCCTTGAGGTCCGTCATCGGGCAGCCCTGGTGCGTGCAGATCGTGGAGTACGCCTTGTAGTCACCCGCCGCCGGCTGCGAGACCACGACCTTCTCGTCACTGAAGACCTTGCCGCCGCCCTCCGGTATGTCGGAGGTCTTCGCGAGCGCGGCACCGCCGGCGCCGCCGTCTGCCGCGGGGGAACTGGCTTCGTCGCCTCCCGCGGCGGGCGAACTGGCGTCGGCGCCCTGTTCGGTGGACGAGCCGGATGTGTCGTCCTCCGACCCGCAAGCGGTCAGCGCGACGGCGAGCCCCGCCGCGCCGACCGCCGCCACGACGGTACGGCGGCTCGGGCTCGGCACCGGCTGAACTGATTCGCTGGTCATGCTGACGTTCCTTCCGGGAGTTCGTGATCTGCCGAGAGGTACGGCCCTTGGGGACCGGCTGTTCAGACAATGTCGAAATCCTGACGCGTTCTCGCCGAGGGGTGGGTAAAGCGGACCTGTCGATTCCCTGTCATGCGCTGTCGATTCGCTGTCGGCCTCGGCGCACCGCCGCCCCGGGCCGTCTCGGGCATCCGGCGGCACGCCAGTAACCTGGGGCGATGCTCAAGGAAGTCACCGCCACCCGCTACATCACGCCCCTGCGGGAGGGCGGCTCGCTGCCGGGGCTCGTCGAGGCCGACGACTTCGGGACCTACGTCATGAAGTTCACCGGCGCCGGACAGGGCCGCAAGACGCTCGTCGCCGAGGTCGTGTGCGGTGAACTCGCCCGCCGGCTGGGATTCCGGGTCCCCGGGCTCGTGACGGTCGACCTCGACCCGGTCCTCGGGCTCGGCGAACCCGACCAGCAGGTGCAGGAGTTGCTCAAGTCCAGCGGCGGCACCAATCTCGGCATGGACTTCCTGTCCGGAGCGCTCGGCTTCGACCCGCTCGCCTTCGCGGTGTCCCCCGAGGAGGCCGGGCGGATCGTCTGGTTCGACGCGCTCGTGGGCAACGTCGACCGGTCCTGGCGCAACCCCAATCTGCTGATGTGGCGCGGCGACCTGTGGCTCATCGACCACGGCGCCACCATGATCTGGCACCACAACTGGCCCGGCGCCGCGGCCTCCGCAGCCCGCCCGTACGACGCCTCGGACCACGCGCTGGTCTCCTTTGCGCCGGACGTCGGGGCAGCCGCCGCCGAACTGGCGCCCCTGGTGACCGCCGATCTGGTCGCCGAGGTGACCGCTTCGATCCCCGAGGTGTGGCTGACGGACGAGCCCGGGTTCGAGTCGGCGGACGCGCTCCGGCGGGCCTATGCGGAGCCGTTGGTCGCGCGGGCCACCGTCATCCACGAACGCATCGAGGGGATCAAGTGAGCGAGCGCACCCTGGGCACCCGTGCCCGCGGGAAGGACGTCTTCGAGTACGCGCTGCTGCGGGTGGTGCCGCGCGTCGAGCGCGGGGAGTGCTTCAACGCCGGCGTGCTGGTGTACTGCCGCGCCCGGTCCTTCGTGGCCGCCCGCACCCACCTGGACGAGACCAAGCTGCTGGCGCTGGACCCGGAGGCGGATGTGGCGGGCGTACGGGCCGCGCTGCGTGCGGTCGAGGGCGTGTGCACCGGGGGAGAGGCGGCGGGGCAGGCCGCGCGCGACGACGCCGGACGCCGCTTCCGCTGGCTCGTCGCACCCCGCTCGACGGTCCTCCAGCCGGGTCCGGTGCACACCGGGCTCACCGCCGATCCGGCTGCGGAGCCGGAGCGGTTGCTGGACCTGCTGGTGAGGTAATGGATCACACCCGCGTCGTGTGGCGTTGACACCGGGTGCCAGGGCTTCTAGCGTCACGTCTGCTGAAGGTACTAAGCGGTCGCTCACCAGATGGGCGTACGTTCTCGAGGGCGAGGAGAAGCAGCAATGTCCACCACTGAGCAGCGGGTAGCCGTGGTCACCGGTGCCGCGCGCGGTATCGGTGCCGCCACCGCCGTACGACTGGCCGCCGAGGGCCGTGCGGTCGCCGTGATCGACCTCGACGAGGCCGCGTGCAAGGACACCGTGGAGCAGATCACCGCGGCGGGCGGCAAGGCGATCGCGGTCGGCTGCGACGTCTCGGACGAGGCGCAGGTCGAAGCGGCCGTCGCCCGGATCGCGGCGGAGCTCGGCGCGCCGACGATCCTCGTCAACAACGCGGGCGTGCTCCGCGACAACCTGCTGTTCAAGATGAGCGTCACCGACTGGGACACCGTCCTGAACGTGCACCTGCGCGGCGCCTTCCTGATGTCGAAGGCCTGCCAGAAGCACATGGTGGACGCCAAGTTCGGCCGGATCGTCAACCTCTCCTCGTCCTCCGCGCTCGGCAACCGCGGCCAGGTGAACTACTCCGCCGCCAAGGCCGGCATGCAGGGCTTCACCAAGACCCTCGCCATCGAGCTGGGCAAGTTCGGCGTCACCGCCAACGCGGTCGCCCCCGGGTTCATCGCCACCGAGATGACCAAGGCCACCGCCGACCGGGTCGGCATGGGCTTCGACGACTTCAAGGCCGCGGCCGCCACCCAGATCCCCGTGCAGCGCGTCGGCGAGCCGGCCGACATCGCGAACGCGATCGCCTTCTTCACCGGCGAGGCCGCCGGATTCGTCTCCGGCCAGGTGCTGTACATCGCCGGCGGACCGCTCGACTAAGGGGATCACTTTCATGGAACTCCCGGAGCTTTCGGGCAAGGTCGCGCTCGTCACCGGCGCCAGCCGCGGTATCGGCTACGGCGTCGCCGAGGCGCTCGTCGCGCGCGGTGACCGCGTGTGCATCACCGGCCGCAACGAGGACGCCCTCAAGGAGGCCGTCGAGGCACTCGGCGCCGACCGTGTCATCGGCGTGGCAGGCAAGGCGCACGACGAGGCCCACCAGGCCGTCGCCGTCGAGCGCACCATGGAGGCCTTCGGCCGGGTCGACTTCCTGGTCAACAACGCCGGTACGAACCCGGTGTTCGGCCCGCTCGCCGACCTCGACCTGAACGTGGCGCGCAAGGTGTACGAGACCAATGTGATCTCGGCACTCGGCTTCGCGCAGAAGACCTGGTACGCCTGGCAGAAGGACAACGGCGGCGCGATCGTCAACATCGCCTCCGTCGCGGGCATCGCGCCCTCGCCCTTCATCGCCGCATACGGCGTCAGCAAGGCCGCACTGATCAACCTGACCGCACAGCTCGCCCACGAGTTCGCGCCCAAGGTGCGGGTCAACGCGATCGCCCCGGCCGTCGTCAAGACCAAGTTCGCGCAGGCACTGTACGAGGGGCGGGAGGCGGAGGCCGCGGCGTCCTACCCACTGGGCCGGCTCGGCGTACCCTCCGACATCGGCGGCGCCGCCGCGTTCCTCACCTCGGCACAGTCCGACTGGATCACCGGCCAGACCCTCGTCATCGACGGCGGCATCTTCCTGAACGCCGGCGTCGGCGCCTGACCCACGCGGAATCGACACGGGCGCCGGTTGACGGAAACGGCGCCCGTGTCGACATGTCCGGCGTGCAGAGACCCATGACAACGTCGTCAAAGATCCGCTGATCAAGTGCCATGCGCACGGATGGTTCCGCCGCCGCACGGCTGCGATATGGTCTGCCGACCCTTGGTACGGCAGATCGAGGAGCATGCGCGTGTTCAACCGGAACCGAGGCCTGCGGAACGTGGCGGCCATCGCGGCCATATCGTCCCTGGTGGCCGGGTGCGGGGTGCTGTCGTCGGACGCCTCCGACGAGGACGGGGCGATCGTCGTCGGGACGACCAGCGCCCCCAGCACCCTGGACCCCGCCGCGTCCTGGGACAGCTCCTGGGAGCTGTTCCGCAACATTTACCAGACGTTGCTCAGCTATCCCTTCGGTGCTACGGCCCCGCAGCCCGACGCGGCTCAGAGCTGCGACTTCACCGACGCGACGAACACGACGTACCGCTGCGAGCTGCGCGGGGGCCTGACGTTCTCCGACGGCAGCGCGCTCGACGCGAAGGCCGTCAAGCACTCGATCGACCGGATCAAAGAGATCAACGTCAACGGCGGACCCGCCGGTCTGCTCGGCAGCCTCGACCGGGTCCAGGCCCTCGGCGACCGCGAGGTCGTCTTCCACCTGAACCAGCCGGACGCCACCTTCCCCTTCGTGCTCGCCACACCCGCCATGTCGATCGTCGCCCCCGACGCCTACCCGGCCGACGCGCTGCGCGAGGACGACGGGGTCGTCGGGTCGGGGCCGTACACCCTTGAGTCCTACGACGACGGCAAGCAGGCCGAGCTCGTCGGAAACGGCTCGTACAAGGGATATGCGGACCGCAGAAACGATGCGGTGACCATCCGTTACTTCCAGGACTCGCCCACCCTGACCGGCGCGCTCCAGGACAAGGACCTCGACGTCGCCTTCCGCGGGCTCGCCGCCGATGACATCGTCGACCTCCAGGGCAAGGACTCCAAGGGCGAGATCCAGCTCGTCGAGGGCTCCGGCACCGAGATCAACTACCTGGTGTTCAACCCGAAGGACCCCTGGGCCGCGAAGGCCGCCGTACGCAAGGCCGTCGCCCAGGTCGTCGACCGTGCGGCGATCGCGCACCACGTCTACAAGGACACCGTCGAGCCGCTGTACTCCATGGTCCCGAAGGGACTGACCGGCCACACCACCGGCTTCTTCGACGACTTCGGCGACCCCAGCACCTCCAAGGCCCGCCAGATGCTCTCCGACGCGGGCATCACCGACCCTGTTCCGCTCACGCTCTGGTACACCAGCGACCGCTACGGTTCCGCGACCAAGGCGGAGTTCGAGGAGCTCAAGCGCCAGCTCGACGAGTCGGGGCTCTTCAAGGTCACCCTCAAGAGCCGCCCGTGGAAGACCTATGTGGCGGGCTACCAGAAGGGCGAGTACCCGGTGTTCGGGCGCGGCTGGTTCGCCGACTTCCCGGACGCCGACAACTTCATCGCCCCGTTCGTCGGTGAGCAGAACGCGCTCGGTACGCCCTACCCGGCGCCCGAGATCACCGGGGACCTGCTGCCCCGCTCCCGCCAGGAGAGCGACCGTGCCAACGTGGTGCGGGAGTTCGAGGAGGCCCAGCAGATCCTGGTCGACGACGCTCGGCTGATCCCGCTGTGGCAGGGCAGGCAGTACGTGGCCGCGAGCGAGGAGGTCGCGGGCGCGGAGCGGGCGCTGGACCCGTCGACGATCATGATGATGTGGGAGCTGTACCGCAAGACCAGCTGGTAGCGCGGTCGGCCGCGTCGATTGTCAGTGGTCGCCGGTAGGTTCTGGGGCATCGAAGCGACCGCACATCGTAAGGAAGTCGACGTGACCGACATCGCCATGCTGCCCGAGTCCTGGCGCGGGGTCCTGGGCGACGAACTTCAGCAGCCCTACTTCAAGGAGCTGACGGAGTTCGTCGAGGAGGAGCGAGCGAGGGGTCCCGTCTACCCTCCGCGCGAGGAGGTCTTCGCCGCGCTGGCGGCGACGCCGTACGACCGGGTGAAGGTCCTGATCCTCGGTCAGGACCCGTACCACGGCGAGGGCCAGGGGCACGGCCTGTGCTTCTCGGTCCGCCCGGGAGTGAGGACCCCGCCCTCCCTGCGCAACATCTACAAGGAGATGCAGGCCGAGCTGGGCACGCCCGTGCCGGACAACGGCTATCTCATGCCGTGGGCCGAGCAGGGCGTCCTGCTGCTCAACGCGGTGCTCACGGTCCGGGCCGGCGAGGCCAACTCGCACAAGGGCAAGGGCTGGGAGAAGTTCACCGACGCGGTGATCCGGGCCGTGGCCGGCCGTCCCGACCCGGCGGTCTTCGTCCTGTGGGGCAACTACGCGCAGAAGAAGCTCCCGCTGATCGACGAGGAGCGCCACGTGGTCGTGAAGGGCGCGCACCCCTCCCCGCTGTCGGCGAAGAAGTTCTTCGGCTCCCAGCCCTTCACGCAGATCAACGGGGCCGTCGCCGGGCAGGGCCATGAGCCGATCGACTGGCGTATCCCGAACCTGCGCTGACCTGGAGCGGGCCGGCCTCATGGGTCGGCCCCGCCTCGCCGGGATTGTCAGTGGCTGCCGTTAGCGTCGTCAGAGAGCGACGTCGGTGAGTGGTGGGAGGGTGCGGTGGCGGAGCGACCGGAGCAGGTGGCGGCGGATGCGGTGATGACGCGGATCGGCCAGGTCGTCATCCTGCACCACGCGGGCGACCGCGAGGAGGCCCGCCACCGCTTCCTCGACCTGTGGGCGGAGATCGGCGAGACGGGGGATCCGCTGCACCGCTGCACGCTGGCGCACTACATGGCCGACGTGCAGGACGATCCCATGGATGAACTCGACTGGGATCTACGGGCGTTGACGGCAGCGGAGGAGTTGACCGACGAGCGGCTCGCCCAGCACGAAGGGGCGCCCGCCGCACGGGCTCTGTATCCGTCGCTGCATCTGAATCTGGCCGCCGACTATGTGAAGCTGGGCCGCTCCGTGGCCGCGCGTGCGCATATCCGGCAGGCGCGAGGTGCGGTGGATGCGCTGGGAGACGACCCGTATGGGGATGGGGTGCGGGCGGCCATCAGCCGGCTGGAAATGCGGTTGGGGGAGGGGGGTTCTGCGGGGGACGGGGGATGGGGGCCGCCGCGGCAGCGGTTGTAGAGCGTCTCGGCCGGCTGCGGGCAGTCGCGCCCTCAACGCCCGTACGCCTGACTACAGATCCTCGACTCCGGGCTGTCCTGCTGCCAACCGCCGTACTTTCTGCCCAGCGCGCAGACATCGCCGGCATCCGTGGGAATCGGCTCGGTCATCTTGGGCAGCTCGACGCGCGGCCCCTGCGATGGCGCGACCTTCGGACGCCGGGCCTCCTGCCGGCGTTGCCCGGGTCGTGAGGCCGGCGCTTCCCGGACCGGCGGCGGAGCCGCGGTCGCCGGTGGCCGCGACACCGATGCCGTCGGCGTCGGGTCCCGCCGCGGCCCGACCAGCTCCAGCGCCTCCCGCGCCGGCGCCTGCACGATCTGCGGCTCCGCGGTGCCGTCGGGCCGGGCCGGAACCGACCGGGACGGCGGAGCCGGAGGACCCGACGCCGGGCGCGGGACCGTCACACAGCCGGAGAGGGCCGAGGCGGCCACGGTGACCAGAAGCGTTGCGGTGGTCGTGGTTCGATGCACCCGCGCAACTCTGCTGGGTCCGTCGCTCTTTGGGACACCGGACAAGCCCAGGATGCCCCGCACGGGTGATCTCTGACGTCAGTCGCCGATGGCGCCGTCGACCCGCTCACGGATCAGGTCGGCGTGGCCGTTGTGCCGTGCGTACTCCTCGATCATGTGGGTGTAGATCCAGCGCAGGTTGTACCGCTCGCCCGTGCGCCGGTGCTTGCCCTCGGTGATGTCGTCCAATCCGAAGCGGGCGGCGATGCGCCGGGCGGCCTCGATCTCGGCCTCCCACGTGGCGCTGGCCTCGTCCCAGGTGTCCGCCACGGTGAGGTGGAACTCGCCGTCCGGGTCCTCGTCGCTGTAGTGGATCGGCCCCGCGTCCTCGTCCGCGAGCACCCTGCGGAACCAGCTCCGCTCCACGTCGGCCATGTGCCGCACCAGCCCCATCAAGGTCAGCTCGGACGGCTCCACGGAAGCGGTCCTGAGCTGGGCATCGCTGAGACCCTCACACTTCCAGGCGAGGGTCTGCCGGTGGTAGTCCAGCCAGCCTTCCAGCATCGTGCGTTCGTCAGCGGTGTTGGCGGGTTCGCGGCGCTCTGTCGTCATGCCCGCATCCTGACCCAACCCGCCCCGTCCCACCAGGCATTTACGACTGTTCGCCGAGCATCCCGTCAAACGACCGGATCGCCGACCGGCGGCCACCGCGGTCGCCGTATGCTTCCGGGGAAACCCCGGCAAACAACCGTCAGAGGAGCGCACCCCGTGAAGGTCGGCTGCATCGGACTCGGTGACATCGCGCAGAAGGCCTACCTGCCGGTGCTGGGAGCGCAGCCGGACATCGAGCTGCACCTCCAGACCCGCACGCCCGCGACGCTCGCCCGGGTCGCCGACGGCCTCCACCTGCCCGACGCCCGGCGGCACCGGGACCTGGACGCGCTGCTCGCCCAGGACCTCGACGCCGCCTTCGTGCACGCGCCCACCGTCGTGCACCCCGAGATCGTCGCCAGGCTGCTGGAGGCGGGCGTCCCGACGTACGTCGACAAGCCGCTGGCGTACGAACTCGCCGACTCCGAGCGGCTGGTGGCGCTGGCGGAGTCGCGGAATGTGAGTCTTGCCGTCGGGTTCAACCGGCGCCATGCCCCGGGCTACGTGCAGTGCGCCGATCATCCGCGCGAGCTGATCCTGATGCAGAAGAACCGGATCGGGCTGCCGGAGGAGCCGCGCGCGATGATCCTCGACGACTTCATCCACGTCGTGGACACGTTGCGCTTCCTGGCGCCCGGCCCGGTCGACGACGTGACCGTCCGCGCCCGGACCGAGGGCGGACTGCTGCACCACGTGGTGCTCCAGCTCGCCGGGGACGGGTTCACCGCACTCGGTGTGATGAACCGGCTCAGCGGCTCGGCGGAGGAGATCCTGGAGGTGTCCGGGCAGGACACCAAGCGTCAGGTGGTCAACCTCGCCGAGGTGATCGACCACAAGGGGCAGCCGACGGTGCGGCGGCGCGGGGACTGGGTGCCGGTGGCCCGGCAGCGCGGCATCGAGCAGGCGGCGGGTGCTTTCCTCGACGCGGTGCGCGCGGGCAAGGTGCTCAGTGCTCGTGACGCGCTGGCCACTCACGAACTGTGCGAGCGGGTCGTTCACGCGGTTCAGGAGCGGGCCGCCTGAACCGGAGCGTCCGTACGCCCTCGACGGCGCACCACGCGACCATGATCAGCAGCGCGGCCTGTACCGGCCAGTCGCCGAAGCGGACGTACGGGGTGACACCCCGGGCGAGCGGCACGTCGTACACCTGTGAGGCGCTCGCGCTCGTGCCGAGCCAGTGGCCGACGCGCTCGCCGCTGGGCCCATAGACGGCCGAGACGCCGGTCAGTGTCGCGTGCACCATCGGGCGGCCGGTCTCGGCGGCGCGCAGCGCGGCGAGCGAGGCGTGTTGCTCGGGGGCCCAGCTCTGCTGGAACGTCGAGGTCGAGGACTGGGCTATCAGTACGTCGGCGCCGTCGTCGGCGAGATGGCGGCTCATGTCGGGAAACGCGGACTCGAAACAGACCATCGGCCCGATCCGCAGTCCCTGCCCGGCGTCCATGACGACCTGCTCGGTGCCGCGCCTGCGGTCCTCCCCGGCAGCCTCGCCGACGGAGGTCGCCCAGCCGAGCGCCGAGCGGAACGGGACGTACTCGCCGAAGGGGACGAGCCGCATCTTGTCGTAGCGGGCGCCGGTAAGGCCGTCCGGGCCGACGAGGACCGAGCTCTTGTAGATGCCGGGGCGGTCGGAGCGCCGTGCGTCCACATTCACCAGGATGTTCGTTCCGGTCTCGCGTGAGAGCGCGGCGATCCTCCGGGTGAGGTCGGGCCGGTCGTTCAGGTCGTAGCCGACACTGCTCTCACCCCAGACGATCAGGTCGAGGTCCTGGCCCACGAGCTCGCGGGTGAGCTGCTCCTCGCGGGTGAACCGGTCGGCGGGACCGGTGATGACGCCCGGCTGTACGACGGCTATCCGCGCCTGTCCGTCCACCTCGGGCCGCGGCGACCACACCCAGGCCGCCGAGGTGGCGGCGGCCGTCGCGACGATTCCGGCCACGGCGGGCATCCGGGACTCGCGGACCGAGACGAGCACGGCGACCGCGACATTCACGGCCACCACCAGGAAGCTCAGCAGCCACACGCCGCCGACCGAGGCCAGCCGCAGCGCGGGCTCCACCTGCCACTGGCTGGAACCGATCATGCCCCACGGCCCGCCGAGTCCCTGCCAGGACCGGACCAGCTCGGCCATCAGCCAGCCCGCGGGCAGCACCGCCAGCGCGCCGGCGACACGGCCCGGGGACGGCACCCCGGCCAGGAAACGCCGTACCAGCCAGCCCCAGGGGGCCCACAGCGCGCCGAGCAGGGACGCTATGACGAACGTGAACACGTGCAGGTTCGGCAGCAGCCAGTGGTGCATCGCCAGCACGAACCCGAACCCGCCGGACCAGCCGTCGTACAGCGTCCGTTTGCCGGTCGGTGCGGAGCGGATCAGCACGATCCAGGGGACGAGGGCGATGTACGCGAACCACCACAGGGACGGCGCGGGGAACGCGAGCACGGGCAGCGCGCCGGCCAGGGCAGCGAGCGTGGACCGACGCCAGGGGGAGGTGAGCCACTGCCCGAACAACTTCATACGGCGCCTCCCAGACCGGTGTCCCTCCAGTGTGCGCGCCCGGATGATCTCGGGACAGACGGCATCGGCCGACTTGATCACCCCGGGTCGGTCAGGGCGTCGGCTGCCGGTCGGGCACGCGGCGCCATTTCTCCTGCACCAAGACCTCGTGCAGTCGCCAGCCGTCGTACGTCCGCAGCAGCGAGAAGGCGTATCGGCCGCCGCAGAGGAAGTCCGGGGCGGCCGAGCCGCCGTCGTCGCCGGCGAACCGCATCGGATTCACGTAGTCGGCCTGTACACGGGCCGTGTCGCCGGTGTCCTGCTCCCGGATCCCGAACCGCACCCGGCGGTTGACGATCAGATGCTGCCGCATGGGGAACAGTTGCATACTCTCCGCGAGCCAGGCGGCGATTTTCCCGGCGTCCCCCTCGATTCCGCCGGCCGAACGGTAGTCCGCCCGGCCGTCCGCCGTGAACAATTCCCGGTACGCCTCCCAGTTGCCGTCGTCCACGGCCACCGCATAGTCGGTGATCACTTCGTCGACTGCCATCCGGTCCATCACGGTGGCTAGCTCCACACGCTGCGTCATCGGCTCAGTTTTGGGCATGTGACGGGCCGAGCCAAGGGGTACGCGGCGATATTCGAGCGCCGTTCACCCTGCTCGTTCCGGCAGACGTCCCCGTATCTGCGATTCTGGGGCGATCTTCACGCCGTATGCCAGCCAGGAGGTACCGATGAGCCGCCCCGTCACCGTGGTCACCGGCGGTAGCCGGGGCATCGGCGCCGCGACCTGTCTGCGGCTCGCGGCGGAGGGGCACGACGTCGTGGTGGGGTACGCGCGGGACGCCGAGGCCGCCGAGACGGTCGCCGACGGGGTGCGGAAGACCGGCGGTCGGTCGGCGACGGTGCGGGCGGACACATCGGTCGAGGTGGATGTGGCGCGGCTCTTCGAGGCGGCGGAGGAGCAACTCGGGCCGGTGACGGGGCTGGTGAACAACGCCGGGGTGACCGGTCCGCTGGGGCGGCTCGCGGACACGGACCCCGCGGACCTGCGCCGGGTCGTCGACGTCAACCTGCTGGGCACGCTGCTGTGTTCGCGGCGTGCGGCACAGCTGATGGCGGCGCGGCGCAGTGGCGTGATCGTGAACATCTCCTCGGCCGCCGCGACCCTCGGCAGCCCCGGCGACTATGTCCACTATGCGGCGACCAAGGCGGCTGTCGACGCGCTGACCCTGGGCCTGGCCAAGGAACTCGGCCCGGACGGCATCCGCGTCAACGCCGTCGCCCCCGGCATCATCGACACCGGGATGCACGCGGCCATGGGCGACCCGGACCGGGCCCGGCGGGCGGCCGCCACGATCCCGCTGCGGCGTCCGGGGCAGGCCGAGGAGATCGCCGCGGCGGTGGCGTGGCTGATGTCCCCGGACGCGTCCTACGCGACGGGGGCGGTGCTACGGGTGTCGGGCGGGCGCTGACCCACGGGCTCGCGGAACGGCGTCGTGCCACTGGGCGAACGCTCAGGCCGCTTCGATGACATCACCGCGGATCGCGGCCGCCCATTCGACCACCAACAGCTCGTACTCCACACGCTCCTGGGCCGACAGTGAGCCGCCCGCGCGCATCCACAGCGCGCGGATCTGCTCGTTCACCTCGGCAGCAGACCGCATGGAACCAGAGGCCACGGAATCGGGGAACATGCGGACAAGCCTAGGGGCAAGCACTGACAGTGCGCTACCGGACCGCTACTCATTCCGTATGTGGTTGGTCACGGGTGCCGGCGGCAACTGTGTGAGGCAAGTCCCGCAACGCTAGGAGGGGTTGGGGTCCGTCGTGTGCGGGTCGAGTGAGCCCTGCCGCTCGGCCCACACCCGCGACCAGTCCAGGAGCGGGCCCATCGCGGTGACGAGATCCGTGCCGAGTGGGGTGAGGTGCCAGGTGGACTCGGGGGTGGGGGTGGCGAGACCCGCCTCGCGCAGGTCGGTCAGGCGGGTGGACAGCACGCTGGAGGACATGCCGTCGCAGCGGCGCTGTAGGTCGCGGAAGCCGATCGGTCCGCCGTGCTGGTGGAGTTCCCAGATCACCCGCAGGATCCAGCGTCTGCCCAGCAGGTCCAGCGCGGCCATGACCGGGCGGCCGGTGGTGGATCCGCGCACCGGGCGTCCGGGGACGGGGGTCTCTCCCACGTCGCGTCCTCTCCGCAGTCGCCGTTCTCGCTTCCCACTCTTGCGCTTCGATTTCAGAAGCGCAACAGTGGGGTGTATGAAGCAGCGCATCGAAGGTGTCGTACCGCCCTACGCCCCCGAGACGGACCGCTCCCTGCGCCGCTGGATGCCGCCGGGCGTCACTCAGGAGCCCTTGATGCTCTTCAAGGTCCTGGAGCGGCATCCGGAACTCGCCTCCCGTATGCGGGCGTTGGGTTCCGGACTCCTTGCCCACGGCAGGCTGAGCGACGCCGACCGCGAAATCGTGATCGCCCGTGTCTGCGCCCGGTGCGGTTGTGCGTACGAGTGGGGCGTCCACATGGCGTCGTACGCCGAGACGGCCGGTCTCACTCCGCGGCAGGTCGCCCGGACCGCGACCGGCACCCCGGACGACCCGGCCTGGTCCCCCCGTCAGACGGCACTGCTCCGCGCCGTCGACGAACTCCACGCCGGCTCGCGGCTGGGCGATGCCACATGGGAGGGGCTGCGGAAACACCTCGGCGAGGCCGAGGCGCTGGAGTTCCTCGTCCTCGCCGGGTGGTACCGCACGATCGCCTACGTGGCCAACGGGCTGGACATCGAGCCGGAGCCCTGGGCGCTCGCCCTGCCGACGGGGTAGGTCAGCCCGCCGACTCCGCCGCGTGCGGGCTCAGGACGCCCATCGTCACCAGCACGACGATCAGTATGCCGAGCGCTATGCGATACCAGACGAACGGCATGAAGCTCTTGGTCGAGATGAACTTCATGAACCAGGAAATGACGACATACCCGCAGACGAACGCGATCACCGTCGCGAAGATCGTCGGCCCCCAGGAGACATGGTCGTTCTCCATCGCGTCCTTGAGCTCGAAGAGGCCGGAGGCGAGTACGGCGGGGATGGCGAGGAGGAACGAGTAGCGGGCCGCGGCCTCACGCTGGTAGCCCATGAAGAGGCCGCCGCTGATCGTCGCGCCGGAGCGGGAGACGCCGGGGATGAGGGCCGCGGCCTGGCAGACGCCGTATATCAGGCCGTCCTTCACGTTCAGGTCCGTGAGCTGCTTGCGCTGCTTGGCCGCGCGGTGCCGGCCGCCGCTCTCGTCGCGAGCCGCCAGCCGGTCGGCGACGCCGATGACGATGCCGATCACGATCAGCATGGTCGCCGTGATCCGCAGATCGCGGAACGGCCCCTCGATCTGGTCCTTGAGCGTCACGCCGAGCACACCGATCGGGATCGAGCCGACGATCACCAGCCAGCCCATCTGCGCGTCGTGGTCCTTGCGCAGGGCCTTGTTGGTGAGCGACCGCGACCACGCCGAGATGATCCGCCCGATGTCCTTGCGGAAGTAGATCAGCACCGCGGCCTCCGTGCCGATCTGGGTGATCGCCGTGAAGGCCGCGCCCGGGTCCTCCCAGCCCGAGAAGGCCGCCGTCAGCCGCAGATGCGCGCTGGAAGAGACGGGCAGAAACTCGGTCAGCCCCTGGACGAGCCCGAGGATGAGGGATTCAAACCAAGACATGAAGTTTCGGGGTCCAAGTGCTGATCGGGCCGGAGTGACGGGTACGCCGAGCCGCGGGTGTGGTGATCGCAGGTGTCGAGGGGCAGCGTAGCGTCCCGGGATGACAGGCCTGGCACAGGGGTTTCGAAGCCGGGCACTCACCCCGGGTTCCCGGTGTTGACCTGCGGCGGGGGCGGCGCTTACGTTGCAGCGGTCGAGAAAGCGCTTGCTGGCTCCCTGGGGAGCCCTGCTCGTTCCCCGGAGGAGTGCTGATCACGTCCATGTCCGCAGCCGAGACGGGCCCGTCGCGGCCGGTCGCGCCCCGCGGCGGAGCCGCAAATCGACCCAGCCCCGCGCCCCTTCAGGGCGCTGCCGAACCGCAGCCGACATCACCGGGCCCGCTTGGTCACCACTCCGCCGGTCCGCACTCCGCCCCGCTCGACGGCCGCCGTATCAAGGTCGCCGTCGTCGGCACCGGTGCGATCGCACGTGACTCGCATCTCCCCGCGCTGGCCCGGCTCGCCGAGGAGGGGGAGGTCGAGGTCGTCGCCGCCGTCGACATCGACGCCGCTTCGGTGGAGACCTTCTGCGCGGAGAGCGGCATTCCGCACGCCTGCACCGACCTGGAGCTGATGCTCCGGGAGCATCGGCCCGACCTCGTCACCATCTGCACTCCGCCCACGCTCCACCGCGACCAGACCATTGCCGCGCTGCGGGCCGGTGCCTGGGTGTGGTGCGAGAAGCCGCCCGTGCCGACGCCGGCCGACTTCGACGCGGTCGAGGCTGCGGAGGGCGAGAACGGCGGGCCGTATGCCGCCATCGTCTTCCAGCACCGCTTCGGCTCGGGCTCCAGGCACGTACGACGGCTGCTCGCCGAACAGGCCATGGGGCGCCCGCTGGTCGCGCACTGCCAGACCACCTGGTACCGCGACACCGCCTATTACGCCGCGCCCTGGCGCGGCCGCTGGCAGACCGAGGGCGGTGGCCCGGCCATGGGCCACGGGATCCACCAGATGGATCTGCTGCTCGATCTGCTCGGCCCGTGGAGCGAGGTCCGGGCGATGGCCGGCCGGCTGGTGCACGACGTGGAGACGGAGGACGTCTCCACCGCCCTGGTCCGCTTCGAGAACGGTGCGCTGGCGACCGTCGTCAACAGCGTCCTGTCGCCCGACGAGGTCAGCCGCATCCGCATCGACTGCGCCCGCGCCACCGTCGAGCTCACCCACCTCTACGGCCACCGCAATGCCGACTGGCGCATCACTCCGGCGCCCGGCGTGCCCGCCGAACTGGCCGCGGACTGGCAGGACTTCGGTCAGGACGTGCCCAGTTCGCATCTCGCGCAGCTGCGCGAGCTGGTCGCGAGCATGCGGGCCGGGGAGCGACCGCGCAGCAGCGGCGCGGACGGGCGGACGAGCCTGGAACTGATCGCCGCGCTCTACAAGTCGGCCTTCACGGACACGACGGTGAAGGCGGGCGAGATCGGCCCGGGTGACCCGTTCTACGTGGCGATGCACGGGGGCGTGGCAGGCTGGGCGCCCGCGGAGGTGTCCGCGTGACCAGGCTGCGCATCACACACACCCACGGTGACCACATCACCGTGACCGAGCCGGGCACCGGTGTGGAGCTCCTCGCCTACGTCTACCGGCCGGAGGCCGCCTGGGAGGCGCCGAGGCCGTACGTCCATCCGATCCGGACCCTCGCGGGCGACGTCGTCACCGACTACCGGCCCAACGACCACCGCTGGCACAAGGGCCTGTCGCTCACGGCCTCGCATCTGTCCGGGGCGAATCTGTGGGGCGGCAACACCTATGTGCACGGACAGGGATATCTCGAACTCCCCGATCGCGTCGGATCGATGGCGCACGTCGGCTTCGACGAGATCTCCTCGGACGGGGACCGCGCCGTCATCGCCGAGCGGCTGACCTGGCACCCGTACGGCGGCGAGCTGTGGGCCCAGGAGGAGCGCCGGATCGAGGTGCACGACGTCGATCCGGGGGCCGGTTCCTGGGCGCTGACCTGGACGACCGCCGTCACCAACCGGCGCGACGAGCCGCTGCGGTTCGGCAGTCCGACCACCGCGGGGCGTGAGATGGCCGGCTACACGGGCCTGTTCTGGCGCGGCCCTCGTGCCTTCCGGGACGGGCGGATCATCGGGCCGGACGCCGAGGGCCCGGAGCTGATGGGCACCCAGGCGCCCTGGCTCGCCCTCTCCGGCGAGCACGACGGCTCCGACGGCCACGCGACCCTCGTCTTCGCGCACGCCCCCGAGAACGACCACCTCGGTGCCCAAGAGGCCCATCCCGCCCACTGGTTCGTCCGCAATGAGCCCTTCGCCGGCGTCGCCCCCTCATGGGCCTTCTTCGAAGAACTGGAGCTCGCTCCCGGCGACACGCTCACCCGCCGCTACCGGGTCGTCGTGGCCGACGGAGCCTGGGAGCGGGCGGAGGTCGCCAAGTACCTGGAGGCGCACCCCTGGTGAAGACAGCGGCGTTGAAGGCTTACGCCGCTGTCGGTCCCGACACCGTCCAGCCCGGTGCCTGCGGATGGGCCGTGAGGTCCTCGTGGCGCACTGGGTCGCCGCAGGCGGAGCAGGTGACGACGGGGACCAGTTCGTTGCCGCAGCCGTGCTCGATCACCATGGGGCGATCGTCGTCCTTACGGAGATGGCGGTCGCCCCATGCCATGAGGGTCACCAGGACCGGCTCCAGTTCGAGCCCCGCCTGTGTGGGCCGGTACTCGAAGCGCTGCGGGCGCTCGCTGTAGGCGCGCTTCGTGAGGAGCCCCGCGTCCACGAGGCGGCGCAGCCGGGTGGCCAGGATGTCGCGCGGGGCGCCGATGTTGCGCACGAGCTGGTCGAAACGGCCGTTGCCGAGGCACACCTCCCGCAGGACGAGCAGGGAGTACTTCTCACCGACGAGCGCCAGGGAGTCGGCGATGGAGCAGGGGCGGGCGTCTTTCGTGGCGGCCATGACGCCAGTCTAGGGGAGGGTTTGATTTCCCAACCCACAGGGCTATTGTGAGTTTGAATTTCCTACTGACCGGTAGTCGTGCAGTTGTCCAGTCGCGGAGGCCCGCACCATGCGTGACGCAGTCATCGTCGAAGCCGTACGCACCCCGATAGGCAAGGGCAAGCCGACCGGCTCCCTCGCGCACATCCACCCCGTCGAGCTCCTCGCCCACACCCTGCGCACCCTCGTCGCCCGCTCCGGCGTCGACCCGGCGCTGATCGACGACGTGATCGGCGGCACCGTCGACCAGGTCGGCGAGCAGGCCATGAACACCACCCGGTACGCCGCTCTGTCGGCCGGCTTCCCGGAGACCGTCCCGGCGACCACCGTGGACCGCCAGTGCGGCTCCTCCCAGCAGGCCGTGCACTTCGCGGCCCAGGGCGTCATCTCGGGCGCGTACGACCTCGTCGTCGCCTGCGGCGTCGAGTCGATGAGCCGGGTGCCGATGTGGTCGAACGTCCCGCCCGGCAAGGACCCCTTCGGCCCCGGCGTCGCCGAGCGCTACCCCGAAGGACTCGTCCCGCAGGGCATCAGTGCCGAGCTGATCGCCGCCAAGTGGTCGATCACCCGCGAGCAGATGGACTCCTTCGCGGTCGCCTCGCACCGCAAGGCCGCCGCGGCCTGGGACGCCGGGCTGTTCGACGCCGAGGTCGCGCCCCTGGACGACATCACTCGCGACGAGTGCGTACGGCCGTCCAGCACCCCGGAGATCCTGGCCGGCCTCAAGCCCGCCTACCACGACCCGGCGTTCTCCGAGCGCTTCCCGCAGATCGAGTGGAACGTCACCGCGGGCAACGCCAGTCCCGTCAACGACGGCGCCTCGGCCGTGCTCATCACCTCGAGCGAGACCGCCGCCCGCCTGGGCCTGTGCCCGCTGGCCCGGCTGCACAGCTTCGCCGTCACCGGCTCCGACCCGATCCTCATGCTCACCGGCGTGATCCCGGCGACCGAGAAGGTGCTGCGCCGGGCGAACCTGTCCCTCGACGACATCGACCTGTTCGAGGTCAACGAGGCGTTCTCCAGCGTGGTGCTGGCCTGGCAGCAGGAGACCGGCGCCGACCTCGCCAAGGTCAATGTGCACGGCGGTGCGATCGCCATCGGTCACCCGCTCGGCGCGAGCGGAACCCGCCTGACGACGACGCTGGTGCATGCGATGCGGGAGCGCGGCGCCCGCTACGCCCTACAGACGATGTGCGAGGCGGGCGGGCTCGCCAACGCGATGGTCATCGAGTCGGTCTGATCCGCCCGGCTCAGCGGCGGCGCAGGTGGTGGCGCTTGCGCCAGGCCAGCACCGCACCGGCGAGAGCCGGCAGCGCGATGGCCGCCACCGCGATCAGGAACACCGGAGACGTCGGCGCCCCGGCCCGGGCGCCGGCGACGACGTACGCGGCGACGTTGGGGATCGAACCGAGCGCAGTGGCCAGCAGGAACGGGAAGTAGCCCATGCGGGAGACGGAAGCGGCGTAGTTCGCGGCCCAGAACGGCACTCCCGGGAACAGCCGCACCGCCAGCATCGAACGGAAACCGTGCTTGCTGAACTGGTTGTCCGCCGCCTTGAGCAACCGGCCGCGCAGCAGCGGGCGCAGGGCGTCCTGGCCGAGCATCCGGCCGAGCGCGAAGGAGATCCCGGCCCCGAGCACGGTGCCGGCCATCGCGGCACCCATTCCCAGCGCGGAGCCGAAGAGCGCGCCGGCCGCGAGGTTCAGCAGCGGCCGCGGCACGAACGCCACGGTGACCAGTCCGTACGCCACGGTGAAGACCACCAGCGCCGTGGGACCGCCGACCTGTGGCGGCCAGCCCTGCGCCATGAGCTTCTGGGGCTCGAAGAGCAGCACCGACGCCCCGCCCGCCGCAAGCAGTGCGAGGAGCAGGGACAGCCGTGACCACGGCGACACCAGGGCTCTCGTGCAACGCGTGGCGAAGCCCGTCGGAGTGGGTGCGGCGGCGGTGAGCTCCGTGGCGGCGGCCGCGGGAGGGGCCGTGGTTGCGGTGCCCCCAGAGCGGGTGGTGGCATCGAGCATTCGGCGACACTAACCGACGCAGGTGTGTGATCGCCGTATGGTTCGTCTCATGAGCGTCACAGGAGGGGGAACAAAGAACGTACCCCGCAGTGACATTGCCGACACCGTCATCGCGCGGCTCACCGTCACCTACGCCGCCGCGGCGGACCCGGAGCGTGCCGTGGCCATGCGGGCGTACATGAAGGACGTGGCTCCCTTCCTCGGCCTCACGACGCCGGCCCGACGCACCCTGTCCCGCGCCGTCCTGGAGGGCGTACCCCGCCCCGGCGAGGCGGACTGCACCGCGATCGCCCTGCGCTGCTGGCAGCTGCCCGAGCGCGAGTACCACTACTTCGCCGTCGACTATCTGCGCCGCCATGTGGGCCGCTGCTCCTCGGGCTTCCTGCCGGTGGCCCGGCACCTGGTGAGCACCGTCCCCTGGTGGGACACCGTCGACGCACTCGCCTCCCACGTAGTGGGAGGACTGGTCGCCGCCGACCCGAAGCTGAAGACCGAGATGGACGCCTGGATCGTCGACGACGACCTGTGGATCGCCCGCACGGCCCTGCTCCACCAGCTGCGTTACAAGGAACGCACGGACGGCCGACGTCTCTTCGCCTACTGCCTGGAGCAGTCGGGCCACCCGGACTTCTTCATCCGCAAGGCGATCGGCTGGTGCCTGCGCGAGTACGCCAAGACCGACCCGGACGCCGTACGCGCCTTCGTCGCGCGCGAACAAGGCCGGTTCGCGCCGCTGTCGGTGCGGGAGGCGCTGAAGAACATCGGAGCGTGAACTCCGATGCCCCGATAAATCGTTCGACGTCGGGCAAAGCGTCGGCAATGATCGGAGCCATGTTCCGGTACGCCTTCGTCGTTGCAGCATCCGCAGTCGCGGATGCTCCGAAGGCTGCCGTCGCGATCTTCCTGGCCGCTGCCGACGGCGCCCGAAGCTGACCCTCTCCGGATCGTCCGGCGGACCCCGCAGGGGGAGGGTCGGCAAGTCCATGGGGTCCCCGCTCTCCACAAAGAGACTTCGAGGTACCGCCATGTCGAAAACGGCATACGTCCGCACGAAACCGCACCTGAACATCGGCACCATGGGCCACGTCGACCACGGCAAGACCACTCTGACCGCCGCCATCACCAAGGTCCTCGCCGAGCGCGGGGCCGCGTCCTTCGTTCCGTTCGACCGGATCGACCGGGCGCCGGAGGAGGCCGCGCGCGGCATCACCATCAACATCGCGCACGTCGAGTACGAGACCGACACCCGGCATTACGCGCACGTGGACATGCCGGGCCACGCCGACTACGTCAAGAACATGGTCACCGGGGCCGCGCAGCTCGACGGGGCGATCCTCGTCGTCTCCGCGCTCGACGGGATCATGCCGCAGACCTCCGAACACGTGCTGCTCGCCCGGCAGGTGGGCGTGGACCACATCGTCGTCGCCCTCAACAAGGCTGACGCCGGAGACGAGGAGCTCATCGACCTGGTCGAGTTGGAGGTCCGCGACCTGCTCACCGCGCACGGCTACGGGGGCGACGCCGTACCGGTCGTACGGGTCTCCGGGCTCAAGGCGCTGGAGGGGGACCCCCGTTGGGCGGCGTCGATCGAGGCGCTGCTCGACGCGGTGGACACGTATGTGCCCACGCCCGAGCGGTACTTGGACGCGCCGTTCCTGCTGTCCGTCGAGAACGTGCTCACGATCACCGGCCGGGGGACGGTGGTGACGGGCGCGGTCGAGCGCGGCACGGTCCGCGTGGGCGACCGTGTCGAAGTGCTCGGCGCCTCCGTCGACACCGTGGTCACCGGCCTGGAGACCTTCGGCAAGCCGATGGAGGAGGCGCAGGCCGGGGACAGCGTGGCGCTGCTGCTGCGTGGGGTTGCCCGCGATGTGGTCCGACGCGGGCACGTCGTGGCCGCGCCCGGCAGTGTGGTGCCCAGTCGTCGGTTTTCGGCGCAGGTCTATGTGTTGTCGGCGCGTGAGGGTGGGCGTACGACGCTCGTCTCGACCGGGTATCGGCCGCAGTTCTACATCCGGACCGCGGATGTGGTGGGTGACGTCGACCTCGGTGAGGTGGGGGTCGCCCGGCCCGGGGAGACGGTCACGATGACTGTCGAGTTGGGGCGCGAGGTTCCTCTGGAGCCCGGGCTGGGATTCGCCATCCGTGAGGGCGGGCGGACCGTCGGGGCGGGGACCGTGACTGCCGTCGTGTGAGGGGGTGCTGTGAGTGGGGGACTGCGGGCCGTATGTGGCTGGTCGCGCAGTTCCCCGCGCCCCTGACGGGGCGCTCAGCCCGGGCACAATGGCATGGTGAACGACGAGCCCGTACCCGTCACCCGCCCCGTCGACCACGGCACAGCCAAGCTCATGCCCGACATCGATCGGAAGCGGGCCTGGCTGCTGACGGTCGACGGGGCGCCGCAGTCGTATGTCGACCTGGACGATCCGGTGCATCTGGAGTTCGAGTACGCGCGGCGGCTCGGGCACGTGCTCGACATCGTCGGGGAAGCAGGGCGTCCGCTGGATGTCCTGCACCTCGGTGGGGGAGCGCTCACCCTGCCCCGGTATGTGGCCGCGACCCGGCCCGGCTCCCGGCAGGACGTGGTGGAGGCCGACCGTGGGCTGCTGGAGCTGGTCGGCAAACACCTTCCGCTCCCGGACGGGGCCGGTATCGCCCTGCACGCGGCGGACGCACGCGCCTGGCTGGGGGCGGCGCCCGGCGACTCGGCCGACGTCATCGTCGCGGACGTGTTCGGCGGCTCCCGTGTCCCGGCGCACCTGACGTCGGTCGCCTACGCCGGGGAGGCCGACCGGGTGCTACGGGCCGGCGGCGTCTACCTCGCCAACCTCGCCGACGCCGCGCCCTTCGCCTTCCTGCGTTCCCAGCTCGCCACCTTCGCCACGGTGTTCGAGGACCTGGCGCTGATCGCCGAACCGGCGGTCCTGCGCGGCCGGCGGTTCGGCAACGCGGTGCTCGTCGCCGCGCACCACCCCGTCGACGTCGGCGCGCTGGCCCGGCTCACCGCGTCCGACGCCTTCCCGGCCCGCGTCGAACACGGGCCCGCCCTGCGGCACTTCACCGGCGGCGCGCGTCCGGTCCGGGACGAGAACGCCGTCCCGTCCCCCGAGCCCCCCGACGGCGCGTTCGGCATCGGAGGGTAGAGAGGATCTTCACGGCGGTGGTCTTGCTGGCGCCGTTCGGCCTGATCGGGTAACTGGCCGCCCCTGGCGTGGCCGTAGGCCGCAAACCGCGCTAGGTCGTCTGCGGATTCCCCGGAACCCGACGCGACCGGTTGAGCCCCCGCGGCCACCGGTCGGCCGGACGGCCGCCTGACCCCGTAATTCCGGTGGGTGCCGGGCGCCGTGGTGGTGTCACTCGCAGTAGATCTGCATCTTGGAGTCGGGGTCGTCGAGGTCGATGGTGACGTCGTCGAGCTGGTCGATGAGCTCCTCCAGGTGCTGTGGCTTGAGCTCGCCGAGATCGATCGGCACCCCTTGCTTGTTCAGCTGCGCGTTGACCTTGGTGACCGCCTGCGGAGGGATCAGGCTGGTGAGCCGGACCCCGGCGCGCAGCAGCTGTAGCGGGACCCGGATGTTGATCCGGCTCGACCCGTCACCGGAGTCGTCCTCCATCACCACGCGCAGGTACTTGGGCCGGGCCTTCGGGCGGGACGCCGCACCCGGTGGCGCCTCGGGCTGTTGTCGTTCGAGGGCCTCGATCAGCCGCTCGGCCTCGTCCGCGGTGACCTTGCCCTCGGCCAGCATCTCCAGGATCTGGCGGCGCTGCTCGTTCATCGGTACTCCTTGCTCTCTGGCTCATCTGATGCTGACCAGGAAGGCCGTTCGGCCCTCCTCGATCTCGAAACGGGTGCCGGGCAGCGCCCACAGCAGTCGGCCGACGCCGCGCAGCGCACCCGCCGGGCTCACCTCGGTGATGAGGCAGGCGACCACTCCGCCCACCACGGCGAGCAGCAGCAGCGGCGAGAGCACCAGCAGCACGGGCAGGACGGGGACGTACAGCCGCCGTCGGCGTCCGTCGGAACGGCGATAGCGCACCGTCACCAGCTGCGGGATCACCGAGACTTCTCCAGCTCGGCCAGCGCCTCCTCGGCACTGATCTCCCCCCGCCGCAGGCGGTCGACGACGTCCGCGCCGCTGGGCGCCGGGTCGGTGTCGACGAACTCGAGCTGCTCGGCGATCCGGTTCAGCCGGGACTTGACCGTCGGGTAGCTCACCCCGAAGGTCCGCTCCATCTCCTTGATCGACCCGTGCGACCGTACGAACGCGGCGACGAACACCTGGTCGTCGACGCTGAGCTGAGCCAGCTGCGGCGGCTCGAACTGCCCCTCGATCGCGACACCGCTGCCAGCGAGGCGGACCCGCTCGACCACGAACGGCTGTCCACGCGTCAGGTCAGTCAGTTCCTGCCAGTCCACCCTCGACTCCCTTGCTGTGGCTACGTACCTGCCATTCATTTGTACATTGATTTTTTTAAGCATGCAACGCAAAAATCTTAATTTTCTCAATCCGATCACCGGCGGGTGTGGTCGCTACGACGACATCGGCAACGCATAGATCTGGCCAGGCCTGGCTACTCGTGGGTAACATGCCGGTCATGAGCGCAGACCAGATGTCGATCGGCGAACTGCTCGCCGCCACGGTGCCGATGGTTCGCACCCTGAACCTGGAGTACCTGGAGACCACTCCGGAGAAGGCCGTGCTGGCCCTCCCGGACCAGAGCGAGTACCGCAATCACGTCGGCGGTCCGCACGCCGGGGCGATGTTCACCCTCGGAGAGTCGGCCAGCGGCGCGATCGTTCTGGCCGCCTTCGGGGACCAGCTCTCACGGGCCGTGCCACTCCCGGTCACTGCCGAGATCGCCTTCAAGAAGATCGCCCTGGGCCCGGTCACGGCCACCGCCACCCTCGGCCGCCCCGTCGCCGACGTCGTCGCCGAACTCGACGAGGGCAAGCGCCCGGAGTTCCCGGTGACCGTCGCCATCCAGCGTGAGGACGGCGCCGTCACCGGAGAGATGACCGTGGTGTGGACACTCCGGCCCAATGGCTGAGCACCTGCCGTGAAGACGAAGGCCCCGGGGCGTACCCCGGGGCCTTTCTACGGCAACGGGTGTGCCCCGGGCCTTCGTACGGCAACATGAGCGCCCCGGGCCGTCGTACGGCAGCGGGAGGGCGCCCCGGTCAGGCGGCGAACCGCTCCCCGGGCCGCGCCTCGCCGGCGCCCTCGAGCCCGGTGACGAACTCCCTGAGCCAGGCCACGAATTCGGGCCCCAGGTCGGGCCGGTCGCACGCCAGTCGGACCACCGTGCGCAGATAGTCGGCCTTGTCGCCGGTGTCGTACCGCAGCCCGTCGAAGACGACCCCGTGGACCGTGCCTCCCGCGGCGAGTTCCTGGAGGGCGTCGGTGAGTTGGATCTCGCCGCCGCGACCCGGCGCGGTGCGCTCCAGTGTGTCGAAGACGCCGGGGTCGAGGACGTAGCGGCCGATGACGGCGAGATTGCTGGGCGCGTCCTCGTGTGCCGGCTTCTCGACCAGACCCGTGACGCGTACGACGCCGTCCTCGCCGGTCGGCTCGACGGCCGCGCAGCCGTAGAGGTGCACCTGCTCCGGCGGGACCTCCATGAGGGCGACGACGCTGCCCTCGTACCGGTCGCGGACGTCGAGCATCCGGCTGAGCAGGGTCTCGCGCGGGTCGATCAGGTCGTCGCCGAGGAGGACGGCGAACGGCTCGTCGCCGACGTGCTTCTGGGCGCAGAGCACCGCGTGTCCGAGGCCGAGTGGTTCGCCCTGGCGGATGTGGTGGATGTTGGCCAGGCGTGCCGGGTCGCGCACGGCGTCGAGGCGCACGGTGTCGCCCTTGGCCGCGAGGACCTGTTCCAGTTCGAGGGCGTTGTCGAAGTGGTCCTCGATGGCCCGCTTGTGGCGGCCGGTGACCATCAGGACGTCGTCGAGTCCGGCCGCGGCGGCTTCCTCGACGACGTACTGGATGGCGGGCTTGTCGACGACCGGGAGCATCTCCTTCGGCGTGGCCTTCGTCGCGGGCAGGAACCGAGTGCCGAGCCCGGCGGCCGGGACGACCGCCTTGCGGATCGTGCGGGGGGTGTCAGAGGTGGGGGTGGGGTGGGGGGAGACCATGCGGCCCATGCTGGCGGACGCGGATGAGAACACCCCGAGAAAATCTTGGGAGGTCGCTGTGGAACCGGTTCCGGAAAGCGGCTGACCGGCTGTGCCGACTCCCGTCGGTCCAACGAAAGTTGGAGATTTCGTGTGCCAATCGGCTTTGGCTGCACACAACTTGACGGTCGCGCTCCGGCACTTTTTCGAATGCGGGTGCGGATACCCTTGGTAACAGTTCTGAATTTCTCTCGTTTTGAACATCGGTCACTCGAACTCCTTGTTCCCTGTGAGTCGTTTGTGCGAAGGTGAGCCTCCCCGCGAGAAGGTAAAGGTCAGCGTCCTTTTCTGTGGTCTGCACCAATCACGCACCTGCTTTTCCGACGGGCGGGCATTCGCTTTGCCGTCCAGCGGCTTGGAAGGAAATGGTTCAGTGCAATCTCCTAACCCCCCACGGCCCCCTTACCCGCCCCGCCCCGGAACGAGCCCGGGGGAGTCCGACCGCAATCTCGTCGCCCAGTTGAACGGACCCGACGGCGGTGGCCGTGCCGTCGCGCTGCTGCTCGCCCGGCACTGGCGGGCGACCTATGACTACGCTGTCATCTGTCTGGCCTCCGCGGAGAGTTCCGCGTCGATGGTGGCCACCGCCGCGTTCCATCGGGTGCTCGTGCGGCCGACCGGCGGTGCCCTGCGCCCCCGTCTCCTCGCGGCCGTACGGGACACGGTCAAGGAGTGGGCCGCCGAGGAGACCATTTCCGCTGTACTGCCCGAACTCCGCAAACCGACCGGCGGTCGCGGGCTGCTTGCGGCGCGCTCCGTGACGCCGGAAAGGCGACGGCTCGCAGAACGCGCTTTCCGGGGTCTTCCGGGGGCTTCGCAATGTCTGCTCTGGCACACCGAGGTCGAGGCCGAACCCATATCCGTACCAGCTGGTCTGTTGGGGGTGGATTCGGGCACCGCGACAGCTGCTCTGGAGCAGGTTCGCGAGCAATTCCGGGCGGGCTGTGTGCGTGCCCACCGGGAACTCGCGCCCTCTGCCGAATGCCGCTTCTACAACCGTCTCCTCGACGTTCCGATTCGCCGCGGCGGGGCTCTGCTGCCCGATGTCCAACGTCATCTGATGGAGTGTCGGTACTGCCGTCACGCCGCCGAGCAGCTCAGTCATTTCGAGGGCGGCCTGGAAGTGCTGCTCGCCGAAACGGTGCTCGGCTGGGGCGCGGTCCGCTATCTCGACTCACGGCCGGGCCGCGGCGGCCCCCGGAATGCGCCCGCCGCGCACGTGCTCGGCCGTCCGAGAAGCGGCGGACGCCACCGGCCCGTGCCCGCCGGCGCCTTCGCCCCGGCCAGACGGCACACCAAGGCCGTCGTCGTAGGAGTCGGCCTGATCTCCCTCGCACTGCTGGCCACCGTCCTCACCGCCAAGGGCTGGTCCGATGACAACGGTGTCCCGAGCGCGCAGGCCACCTGGGGCGTGCCCAGCGGCAGTTCCAGTCGGCCGAGCGCGGCGTCCGAGCCGTCGTCCGCCTCCGCGCAGCGGCCGTCGGAGGTCGGACGCGGCAGGTTCCGCAACCCGGCCGCCGACGCCTGCCTCGATGTGAGCGACGGCCGGGTCGAGTCCGGTACGGCAGCCGTACTGGCGGCCTGTTCGTCCGCGGGGTCGCAGCAGTGGTCGTACGAGAACGACGGCCTGTTGCGCAGCCTCGCCGATCCGGCCCTCTGCCTCGGCTCCGACGCCGACCGGGGATCGGTCGCCCTGGCCGGGTGTGTGGTGCACGCGGGGCAGGTGCAGTACGACCTCACCGTGCACGGCGAACTCCTGCTCCGCTGGCGTGAGGGACAGGCCGTCGCGCCCAGCGCGGGGGACGACGTGGTCGTCACCGACCGGGACGGATCCCGGGACCAGAGGTGGGTGCTCGAACCGGGGGACGAGGAGCCGGGCGAGTCCGGCTCCGCCGATCCGGACGTACGCAAGGCTCCGGACCAGCCCTCGCAGCAGGACCCCGACGGTCCGACCCAGCAGTACCAGACGCGATCGGTTCAGGCCGCGGCCGAACCCGAGGCGCCGAAGGCGCCGGCCGACGAGGTCCACGTCGTGGACGCAGTGGCGGCAACCGCCGCGTCCGCTGTCACAACTCTTGAAGCCGCACTCCAGTGATCACGGGGTCGCTCCGCCCGGGGTGACCCCGTCTTCGGGTCTTGCTCAGTCCATTGACACGAGTCACCCGCGGGCATAGTTTTCCCGCCGCGCCCGGGGTGCCTAACGGAGTGTCAAGTCGGTTCTGTCGCATAGTGCGTTCAGAGGGCGAACGCAGCCAAGGGCGCCCGGCGCATCCGCGGTGCACATCGGCGTGCCCGCACACCGAAGGAGTGACGGCCCATGACCGACACTGTCTCCCGGCGATCCACCCTGCGTCTGCTGGGCGCCGCGATCGCCGTCGCCGCGGCGGCCACCGGCGGACTCACCCCGCCATCCCGCGCCCATGCGCAGGGCAGGCCGGACGCGGGGCCCGGTCCACGCGTCGCGGCACTCGTCGCCAAGCTCACCCTCGACGAGAAGATCTCCCTGCTGCACGGTGCCACCGACCCCGCCACACTCGGCCAGGCAGGCTATGTCCCCGGAGTGAAACGCCTCGGCATCCCACCGCTGCGTCTCGCCGACGGCCCGGCCGGAGTCCGCGTCACCAAGCACGCCACCGCCCTGCCCGCCCCCGTCCTGCTGGCCTCCGCCTTCGACCCCGCCCTGGCCCGCCGCTACGGCCAGGTCATCGGTCGCGAGGGCCGCGCCCTCGGCCAGGACGTCCTGCTGTCCCCGATGGTCAACCTCATCCGCACCCCCTACGCGGGCCGCAACTTCGAGACCTTCAGCGAGGACCCGCTGCTCTCCTCCGACCTGGTCGCCGCCGAGATCGAGGGCATCCAGGGCGAGGGGCTCATCGCGACCGTCAAGCACTACGCGATGAACAACCAGGAGAAGGACCGCACGACCGTCGACGTGCGGATCGACGAGCAGACCATGCACGAGACCGAGCTGCGTGCCTTCGAAGCGGCCGTGCGGGCCGGCACCGGCGCGGTGATGGGCGCCTACAACAAGGTCAACGGCACCTACGCCTGCGAGAGCAAGGCCCTCCTCACCGACATCCTGCGCACCCGGTGGGGCTTCGACGGTTGGGTGATGACGGACTGGCGTGCCGCGCACAGCACCGTCGACGCGCTCACCGCGGGCCTCGACATGGAGATGCCCGACGGCGTCTATTTCGGCGCGGCTCTCAAGACCGCCGCCCAGAACCGCAGCGTCCTGGAGCAGCACATCGACCGGGCGGTGGGGCGCGTCCTCGCGGTGCTGGACCGCTTCGGCCTGCTCGACGGCAGCGCCCCGCCGCGCCCGGTCCGGGACGCCGAGGCGGGCGCGGCCGTCGCGCTGGAGGTCGCCAAGGCGGGCGCGACCCTGCTGCGCAACGAGCACGGCACCCTCCCCCTGACCGCCGGGAACATCGCGGTGATCGGCCCGACCGGCGACCTGCCCTTCGTCAGCGGCGGCGGCAGCGCCCATGTCGTCCCCGACCGTGCCGACAGCCCCCTCGACGCGATCAGGGTGCGCGCGGGACGGGCCGCGAAGGTGACGTCCGCGCTCGGCGAGGACCTCTACGGCAAACCGCTCCCGGCATCCGCGGTCTCCCCCGACTTCACGAGCGAGGGCCAAGGGGTCGGCGCCGGGAAGACATGGACGTACGACGGGAAGCTGACCCTCTCCGAGGCCGACGAATGGACCTTCGTCATCCACTACTCGGGCGCGGCCGCCGCCCTCCGCCCGAAGATCCTGGTCGACGGCAAGGAACTGTTCCCGGTCAAGCCCGGCTACGGGGAGTGGTTCAGCGGAGGCCTCATCTACGCCGCGCCCGACGGTCTGAACGTACGCCGCACGACCGTGCAACTCGCCAAGGGCACCCACACGCTGAAGATCACCGCGAAGGGCGGGGACACCGGCCAGCTGTTCCGGCTGCGGCACACCACGGGCGCGAGCCGCGCCAAGGACGTCGCCGAGGCGGTACGGGCCGCGCGCGCCGCCCGCCATGTCGTCCTGTTCGCCTACGAGGACGCAACCGAAGGCCAGGACCGCACCTCCATCGCGCTCCCCGGCCATCAGGAGGAGCTCATCGAGGCGGTGACCGCTGCGAACCCGCGCACCACCGTCGTCCTCAACACCTCGTCCGCCACATCGATGCCGTGGCTGGCGCGCACCGGCGCCGTGCTCCAGATGTACTACCCCGGCCAGGAGGGCGCCGCCGCCACCGCCGCCGTCCTGTTCGGCGACTGCGACCCCGGCGGCCGGCTCACCCAGTCCTTCCCCGTCGACGACGACGGTCACCCGGTCGCCGGGGACGCCGCCCGCTACCCCGGTGTCGGCGGCCGCGAGGAGTACTCGGAGGGCATCCACCTCGGCTACCGCTGGTACGACGCCGAGGGTGTGCCGCCGCTGTTCCCCTTCGGGCACGGGCTGTCGTACACCTCCTTCTCCTACGAGGACCTCTCCGTGCGAGCCGCCGGCAGCGGGCTCGACGTCGCCTTCACCGTCCGCAACACGGGCCGGCGCGCGGGTGTCGCCGTGCCGCAGGTGTACGTCGGGAAGTCCCCCGACCTCCAACTCGACCAGGTCGTACGGGTGTTGGGCGGATACCGGCGGCTCTCCCTGCGCGCCGGCGAGCAGCGGCACGTCACCGTGCACGTCGCCGCGCGCACTCTCTCCTCGTGGGACCCGACTCTCCACGGCTGGGTGCTCGGCACGGGGCCGCGCACGGTCTGGGTCGGGGCGTCGTCGCGGGATCTGCGGCTGCGGGGGCGCGGGGACGTGCGCGGGTAGGTTCAGGACCGTACGGCTGCGGCGGCGCTCTCGGTCGCCGCGGCACCTGCCAGCAGGCGCAGCGCCGCCTCGGACGGTGTGCCGGGCTCCGCGGTGTAGGCGATCAGACGCTGACCGGAACTGCCCGGGATCACCAGGTTCTCGAAGCTGAGGTCCATCGAGCCGACCAGCGGATGGTGCAGGTGCTTCACGCCCGAGGTGCAGGTGCGCACCGGATGCCGGGCCCACAGGGAGGCGAACTCACCGGAGTTCATGGTGAGATGGCCGATCAACCCGGCCAGGGCGCGATCGTCCGGGTGCCGTCCGGCGACCAGGCGCAGGGACGCGACGCCGAGCTGGGCCTCCTCCTCCCCGTTCGTGAACAGCCCGCGGTACTGCTCGTCCAGGAAGAGCATCCGGGTCAGGTTGGGTCGGGTGGCCGGACTGTCCGGGCTGTCGGGCGCCAGGTGTCCGGCGAGCAGTGCGTGGCCCGGACGGTTCCAGGCGAGGACGTCGTTGCGCCGGTCCAGGACCAGGGCGGGTACGTCCGTCATGGCCGCGAGCAACTGCCGTGCCGAGCGCCCGGCTTGCTGCGTCCGTGGGGTGGCGGGGCGGCGTGCGGACGTGGGCCGGGCGAGATCCCTGAGGTGGGCGGTCTCGTCCTCGGTGAGACGCAGGGTGCGCGCGATGGCGTGCAGCACCGAGTCGGAGGCGCTCAGGGCGCGGCCCTGTTCGAGCCGGGTGTAGTGGGTGATGCTGACGCCCGCCAGCGTGGCCAGCTCCTCGCGGCGCAGTCCCGGCACGCGTCGACGGGACGGCTGCGGGGTGATGCCGACGTCCTCGGGGCGCAGTGCGCCACGGCGGGACCTGAGAAAGTCCCCCAGCTCGGACGGGGCGTCCATCGATGCCTCCCGGATGGTGGGCCGCTTCCTTCCCATGATGCCCACGGTTCCCGGCGTCCGGGGGCCATGAGGGTGGTCATGTGATGACTACCCTCGCGCTTGCTGCTCGGCAGAGGGTTCTGGCTGGGCCGCCGAACGCCGACGAGCCTCTTTCTCACAAGCCTCACAACGCCCAGTGAGAGAAAGGGACTCGACACGATGTCCGTCACCGTGGCTCCGGCCGCCGTACTCACCCCCCGGCTGAAGCTGGTGCTGGTGCTGCTGCTCGCGGCCCAGTTCATGCTCGCCGTGGACTTCTCCATCCTGAACGTCGCGCTGCCGGTGATCGGTGCGGGGCTGGGCTTCTCGCTGGCACACCTCCAGTGGATCGCCACCGCCTTCGCCCTGTGCGCGGCCGGCTTCACGCTGCTCTTCGGCCGAGTCGCCGACCTGTTCGGCCGACGGCGGCTGTTCCTCGGCGGTCTTGTGGTGCTCGGCGCCGCCTCGCTGGTGGGCGGACTGGCGCAGACCCCGGAGGTCCTGATCGCGGCGCGCGTCTGCCAGGGCCTGGCCACGGCCGCGGTGACCCCCGCCGGGCTCTCGCTGCTGACGACCTCGTTCCCGGAAGGGCCGCTGCGCGAGAAGGCGCTCGGCCTCAACGGGGCGCTGATGTCAGCCGGCTTCACCACCGGAGCCGTCCTCGGCGGTCTGCTCACAGACCTGCTGTCGTGGCGCTGGGCGTTCTTCATCAACGTGCCCGTGGCCCTGGCCGTCCTGGTCATCGCCCCCACGGTCATCCAGGAGTCCCGGCCCGAGAAGCGCCCGAAGCTGGACGTGCCCGGTGCCGTCAGCGTGACGCTCGGTCTGCTGGCCGTCGTCTTCGGCTTCACCCAGGCCGGTGAGCACGGCTGGGGCTCGGCGCAGGCGCTGCTGTCGCTGGCGGCCGGGGCGATCCTGCTGCTGGTGTTCTACGCCGTCGAGGCCAGGGTGCCCGCGCCGCTGGTGCCGCTCGGTGTGCTCGGCAAGAGGTCGGTGGCCTGGGGCAATGTCGCCGGTCTGATCGCGTTCCTCACCGAGACCTCCCTCGTGTTCCTGATGACCCTCTACCTCCAGGAAGTGCTGGGCTTCTCCCCGCTGGCGGCCGGCCTGTCCTTCGGCGTGCTCGGCATCGGCACGGTCGTGGGCGGCTCCATCGCCCCGAGGGTCATCGGGAGGACGGGCAGCAGATCGACGCTGATCGTGGGCGGCATCCTTCAGACGGTGTTCACGGCCGCGCTGCTCGGACTAGGCGACGACCGGACCTGGATGTGGCTGCTGTTGGTCGCCACCTTCGCCGGCGGCGTCGGCAACATGCTCGTGATCGTCGGTTTCATGGTCACCGCCACCTCCGGTCTCGCCGACCACGAACAGGGCCTGGCCACCGGCCTCGCCACCATGACCCAGCAGGTCGGCATCACCATGGGCACGCCCATCATGAGCGCCATCACCACCGCGGCCATGACCGGGACCGGCGCCGCGGCGATCCTCGGCGGCCTGAAGGTCGCCGTCGCCGTGAACGCGGCCATCGCGCTCCTCGGTGTTCTGACCAGCGCCGTGTTTCTGCGCGGCACCCGGACGAGCGCGCGGTGACGCCCCTGCTGCCTGTGGGGCGCCGTGGTGTCGGAGTGACCCGGTAGGCTTCCCGGCGTGCGCCCGGAGCCGGGCGCACGCCGGGAAGACACGCAGGACGCAAATCGGGAGGAACCGGCGTTGCACGTCCAGGAATGGCTCGAGACGGTACCCGCGGTCGCCATCTACGCACTGGTGGGCGTGGTCATCGGCCTGGAGAGCCTGGGCATCCCGCTGCCGGGCGAGATCATCCTGGTCTCCTCCGCGCTGCTCGCCTCCCAGCACGGCGACATCGACCCCGTCATCCTCGGCGCATGCGCCAGCGCCGGCGCCATCATCGGCGACTCCATCGGCTACGCCATCGGCCGCAAGGGCGGTCGACCTCTGCTGGCCTGGCTCGGCAAGAAGTTCCCCAAGCACTTCAGCGAGGGCCACATCGCCACCGCCGAGCGCTCCTTCGAGAAGTGGGGCATGTGGGCCGTCTTCTTCGGCCGCTTCGTCGCCCTCCTCCGCATCTTCGCCGGCCCCCTCGCCGGCGTACTGCGCATGCCGTACTGGAAGTTCCTGATCGCCAACGTCCTCGGCGGCATCGTCTGGGCGGGCGGCACGACGGCGGTCATCTACTACGTAGGCGTAGTCGCCGAGTCCTGGCTGAAGCGCTTCTCATGGCTGGGCCTGGTCCTGGCGGTACTCATCGGCCTTACCTCGATGCTGATCCTCAAGCGCAAGGCGAACAAGGCGCAGACAGCACACCAGGAGCCGGAACCGGTCCCCGCCGGTGACTGAAGCGCCCCTTTAGGGGCGCGGGGAACTGCGCGACAAGCCACAACGAGCCCGCAGACCGCGTTCGACCTCAGCCCCCGTGCTCTTCCCGATGCACCTTCCCCAGCTCCGCATACATGGTGCCGTTGAGGGTGATGCCCTCGCGCTCTTCGTCCGTCAGCTCGCGCCTGACCTTCGCGGGCACACCCGCAACCAGCGACCCCGGCGGCACCCGCATCCCCTGCGGCACCAGAGCTTGTGCGGCAACCAGCGAACCGGCGCCGATCACCGCCCCGTTGAGAACCGTCGCCCCCATCCCGATCAAACAGTCGTCCTCGACCGTCGCCCCGTGCACCACGGCGTTGTGCCCAATGGACACCCGTTCCCCGACGGACACCGGAAACCCCGGATCCGCATGCAGCGTGCAGTTGTCCTGCACATTGCTGCTCGCACCCACAGCGATGCTCTCGACGTCCCCCCGCAACACAGCCCCGTACCAAGCACTCGCCCCCGCCGCCAGGGTCACATCCCCGATCACCGATGCCGTGGGCGCCACAAACGCCCCAGGATCCACTTTCGGCTTCCTGCCACCAACACCCGCGATCAACGCCCGCTGTTCCATCCCGGCCTCCACGTCGTAGACATCCGCACGGTATCGCCATCCGGTGGGGCGAAGATCACAGGCCCTCCACGCCTAAAGGGAGCCGCACGCTGAGTACGGTGAGCCCGTGCCGAAGCGCAAGAACACGTTCTCATCCTGGCGGCGTCGACTGGCGCAGCGTGCCGTCCACGCGGGCTGGGCCTGGGTGCAGCGCACGGGTTCGGTGACGGCCGACAACCCCGGCCGATTCCACTTCGGCGCGATCGGCGAAGCCACCCGGCTGGCCTTCCCGCTCGGCACGGTCTTCGGCGAGCCCTGGATCCACCTGGGCGCCCACTGCATCGTCGGCGAACAGGTCACGCTGACCGCGGGCCTGATGCCCGACCTGGACCTCGGCCCGGAGCCGATCCTGCGCATGGGCGACGGCGTCGTCCTGGGCCGCGGCAGCCATGTCATCGCCGACACGACGGTCACCATCGGCAGTGACTGCTACTTCGGGCCGTACGTCTATGTCACGTCCACGAACCACTCGTACGACGATCCGCACCAGCCCATCGGCAAGCAGTGGCCCCGGATGGAGCCGGTGGAGATCGGCTCGGGCTGCTGGATCGGCACCGGCGCGGTGATTCTGCCCGGCGCGCGGATCGGGCGGAATGTCGTGGTGGCGGCAGGGGCCGTCGTACGAGGGGTGGTGCCCGACCACGCCGTGGTGGCGGGCGCGCCCGCCCGGGTCGTACGACGCTGGACTCCCGGCGAGGGCTGGCAGCCGCCGCTGAGGACCCCGGCGCCGGTGCCGATACCGGACGGGATCACCCCCGACCAGCTGCTCGCGCTCGCCGACCTGGACGAGGCGACGGCGGCCCGGCTCGCCGAACTCGACGCCGAGGCCTGAGCGGCCCCGGTGAGGTGCAGGCACGCCCGCGCCGCGCGGCACGCACTCTCGCCGCACCGGCCTTCGGCCGGGGGGACCCCCAGAGCACGCACCGGCCAAGACATCAGCCGCTGCCGCGGCGGGCGCGGGAACGCCCCGCATCTCACCGGTGCCGTTCAGCCCGTCGCCAGCAGTAGTGTGCCGATCAGAGCGAGGCCCGCGCCGGTCGCCTGGATCGCGCGCAGCCGTTCGCTGAGGAAGCCACGGGCGGCGAGTGCGGTCACCACCGGGTAGAGCGAGGCGAGTACCGCGGCCACCGTGACCGGGCCGTGCTGGGCGGCGACCGAGTACGTGCCGTTCGCCGCGACGTCCGCCAGGCCGACGAAGGCCAGCGCGGGCAGCGAGTCCCATGGGAAGCCGCCCTCCGGCAGGGCGTTCGCGCCCCGCTTGACGGAGGCGTACAGCGCGAGGCCGCCCGCCGCCACGTTGGTCACGCGCTGCACGAACAGTGCGAGGAACAGGCCCGTGACGGTCGTCGACGCCTCCGCGATCAGCGCGAACACCGTGCCGAAGCCCGCCGCCGCGACCAGTGTGAGCAGGATGGCCTGCCGCTGCACCGGCGCGCCCCGCAGCTGCGGTCCGCCGGCGAGGGCGACACCGAGGACGGCAACCGCGATCCCCGCGACCTGCATCAGGCCGGGCCGCTCACCGAGGAAGAGCCCCACACCGACCGGGACGGCGACGCCAAGGGTGCCGAGCGGGGAGACGACGCCCATCGGGCCGAGTGCGAGCGCCTTGTAGAAGCAGAGGAGGGCGACGGTCCCGGCCAGTCCGGCCGCGACCGCGAACCACAGCCGCGGACCCGCCTCGCTCCAGGCGCCCGTGGCCACCACGATCACGCCGAGCACGGCCGTCGCGATCGTCTGCGAGACGACGACCACCGTGAGCGCCGGGGTGCGTCGGGTCAGCAGCCCGCCGCCGAAGTCGGCCAGCCCCCACAGCAGGCTGGTGGCCAGGGCGAAGAGTGCTGTCACGGGTAGCCTCGCAGTACAGTTCGGTGAACACATCAGGTGCTTCGGTTGCACCCCACCGTAGTTCAATGAAGTGAACGATGTCATGCAGAATATTGGCCTAGATGTTGGACGGAACGTGTCGGACCTCGACCTGCTGACCCAGTCCCTGGCGCGCAACGTCAAGCACTGGCGCTCGGTGCGCGGCTACACCCTGGACGTGCTCGCCGCCCGGTCCGGCGTCAGCCGCGGCATGCTCATCCAGATCGAGCAGGCCCGCACCAACCCCAGCCTCGGCACGGTCGTCAAGATCGGCGACGCCCTCGGGATCAGCATCACCACCCTGCTCGACTACGAACAGGGCCCGAAGGTCCGCATCGTCCCCGCCGAGCAGGCCGTGCGCCTGTGGCACACCGACGCCGGCAGCTACAACCTCCTCCTCGCCGGCACGGAGGCCCCCGGCCCGCTGGAGATGTGGGAGTGGCATCTGATGCCGGGCGAGAGCAGTCCCTCGGATCCGCACCCCACCGGCACGGTCGAGCTGCTGCACGTCACGGAAGGCGAGCTGACGCTCACGGTCGACGGCGTCGAGTACCGCGTCCCGGCCGGCTCCAGCGCCTCCTTCGAGGCCAACACCCCCCACACGTACGGCAATACGAGCGACGCCCCGATGCGCATGGTCATGGCCGTCTCCGTCCCGCCCGTGCACTGAGGCGGCCCTGTTACCGTGCGGTCATGGACGCACCCATCGGACACTTCGACACCGCCGCCCCGGCCCCCGACGCCCTCGACGAGCTGACCCGCCCGGTCGCCGACGCCGTGCGCCACTGGAGCGGCAGCGTCCCCGCCGACCAGATCGTCTACGTCGACACCGATCCAGAGTGGGCAGACACCGCCGTTTTCGTGGAGCACTACGGCCGGGAGCTGCTGGAGCAGTCCGCGAACTGCGTGGTGGTGGCGGGCAAGCGCGGTGGCGAGAGCACGCTCGCCGCATGCGTGGTCCTGTCCACCGCCCGGGTCGACGTCAACGGTGTCGTCCGCCGCCAACTCGGCGCGCGCAAGGCCTCGTTCGCTTCGATGGACACCGCCACCGGTGAGACCGGCATGGAGTACGGCGGCATCACCCCGATCGGACTGCCCGCCGACTGGCCGGTGTTGGTGGACTCGGCCGTCGTCGACCTGCCGTACGTCCTGGTCGGCAGCGGCCGTCGGCGCGGCAAGCTGCTGGTACCGGGGAAAGTGTTCGCGGAGCTGCCGGGGGCCGTGGTCCTGGAGGGGCTGGGCGTTCCCGTGTGACGGTCAGGTGTGGTGGGCCAGCGCCAGATGAGGATCGGCCTCGCCCGGGACCGGCGCCGGGTCGGCGTGGACCAGGGCCGCGGTGAGACGCGGAACCGCGTGCAGCAGGGCGTGTTCGGCGTCGACGGCGATGCCGTGAGCCTGGCGTACGGTGGCCTCGCCGTCCACGACGACCGCCACCTCGGCGCGCAGCCGGTGCCCGATCCAGCGCAGCCGCAGCTCACCCACTTCACACACGCCCGGCACGTCCCGCAGCGCCCGCTCGGCCCGGTCCACCAGGGCCGGGTCGACGGCGTCCATCACCCTCCGGAACACCTCGCGTGCCGCGTCGCGCAGCACCAGCGTGATCGCGGCCGTGATCGCCAGCCCCACGATCGGGTCGGCGAGTTGCCAGCCCAGCGCCGCCCCACCGGCGCCCAACAGGACGGCCAGTGACGTGAATCCGTCCGTACGGGCGTGCAGTCCGTCCGCGACCAGTGCGGCCGAGCCGATCTCCCGTCCGACCCTGATCCGGTAGCGGGCCACCCATTCGTTGCCCGCGAAGCCGACGAGGGCGGCCACGGCGACCGCCGGAATGTGCTCGACGGGCCGCGGGTCGATCAACCGCCCGATCGCCGTCCAGCCCGCGAAGGCCGCGGACGCGGCGATCGTCAGCACGATCGCGATGCCCGCCAGGTCCTCGGCGCGTCCATAGCCGTAGGTGAAGCGCCGAGTGGCCGCGCGCCGGCCCAGCACGAAGGCGATCCCCAGCGGTACGGCGGTCAGCGCGTCCGCGGTGTTGTGCACCGTGTCGCCGAGCAGCGCGACCGAACCGGACATGGCCACCACGACCGCCTGCGCCAGCGCCGTCGTCCCCAGCACCGCCAGCGAGACCCACAGCGCCCGCATACCGCGTGCGGAGGACTCCAGGGCGGAGTCGAGCTTGTCGGCGGTCTCGTGGGAGTGGGGGGTGAGGAGGTGACTCAGGCGGTGGCGGAGGGAGTGCTTGTGGGGAGGGCGCGCGTGGTGGTGTCCGTGCCCGTGTCCATGGTCGTGCCCGTCGCTCACGTGGGTCCTCTTCCGGTGCGTGCTGGTGGACATGTTCCCGCCCACGACGCCATTATGTGCGTATGAGCGCACGCATGCACCTGTCATCTGCGCACCATGCGCACCCGCGCACCCCCGGCGAGGAACAGTTCGCACTCGCCGCCGAGGTGCTGGCGCTGCTCGGCGACCGCACCCGCCTCACGCTGCTGCACGCCCTGGCTACAGGGGAGGCCGACGTCACAACGCTGACGGAGGTGTGCGGGGCGGCGCGGCCGGCGGTGAGTCAGCATCTGGCCCGGCTGCGGCTCGCGGGGTTGGTGAACACGCGGAAGGACGGGCGCCGGGTGATCTACTCACTGCGGGACGGGCACCTGCGCCGGCTCGTGGACGAGGCGCTGAACGTGGCCGACCACCGGCTCAGCGACCGGCCCGTGCACGACTGAGGTCGGGAGCCGTCAGCCGCCGGTGTTCAGGCCCAGGTACCCCTCGGCGAACGCGGCAGCCGCGACGGGTGACTCGAAGAGGCGGAGCAGGCGGGCGCGGGTGGTGCCCGCGCGGTACGGGTTGCCCGACGAGGTGCCGTGGTAGACCTCGGAGAGCCACTCCGAGAACTCCTGGTAGTCCCAGGCCCGGTTCACACAGGCCGCCGAATAGCCGTCCAGCCCGCTGCCGTCGCCCTTGGTGAGATGGGCGACGAGCGCGTCGCCGAGCAGGAAGGCGTCGTGCAGGGCGAGATTCATGCCCTTGGCGGCGATCGGCGCGGTGAGGTGGGCCGCGTCGCCCGCCAGGAACAGCCGCCCGAACACCATCGGTTCGACTACGTAGTTGTGCATGTCGAGGACGCGCTTCTCGATCAGCCGCCCCTCGGTGAGCGGCGGGGCGCCGGACGCGCCGAGCCGTGCCTGGAGCTCGGACCAGACCCTGTCGTGCGACCAGTTCTCCGGGTCGTCGCCGGGCGGGCACTCCAGGTAGTAGCGGGTGACCTCGGGGCTGCGTGGCATGTGTCCGGCGAAGCCGTTGGGGTGCATGCCGAACAGGACACAGTCGGCGGACTGCGGCGCCTCGGCGAGGAGCGCCAGCCACCCGATGCCGTAGTCGTGGCGCGCGATCCGGGCTCTGTCCGGCGGCAGCACGGTCCGGGTCACGCCGCGCGCTCCGTCGCAGCCCGCTACGAAGTCGCAGTGCAGGACCTGCCGTTGACCGGATTCGGGGCAGAGGTACGACACCGACGGCCGGTCCGAGTCGAGGTCGTGCAGCGCGACGTCCCGCACGCCGAAGCGGATGGCGCCGCCCCGCACGTCCGCGTACTCGCGCACCAGGTCCGTCACGAGCAACGGCTGTGGATAGACGAAGTGGTGCTGCCCCGTCAGCTCGCCGTACGAGAACCGGAATCGCTCGCCGGCGAAGCGGAACTCGCACTCGGTGTGCAGCTGGGCCCGCTCCAGCAGGTTCGCGGCGAGGCCGCGCCGTTCGAGGCCGCGTACGGCCCACTCCTCGATGACTCCGGCCCGCGGCCGCCGCTCGATGAACTCCCGTGTCTCGGTCTCCAGGACCACACAGTCGACGGAGGCGGCCCGCAGGATGTTGCCGATGGTCAGCCCGGCGGGCCCCGCGCCCACGATGACGACCGGAAAGCGCTGCGGGGCGGGGGAGTTGGCGTGGGGGGTGGCGAAGGTCACCCGTGCATTATGGGGCGCGGGGACGCCGCGGGGAGTGCCGATTCGATTCACGGACGCATGTCCTGGACGCAGCGGAACCCCGTGTGGCCGCTGGAACTGTCGGCGGTGTTGGCGCTGCGGGCGGCGACGCGGTACCGGTTGCAGTACGACTTGTGGCACATGTGCGAGCCGCCACGGATGACCTTGGCGGTGCCGGAGCCGGGACCGGTGGGGTTGATGCGCTCAGCGGTGGCCTGATCGGTGGCCCACCAGTCGGCGCACCACTCCCAGACGTTCCCGGACACGTTGTACAGGCCGAAGCCGTTGGGTTCGAAGGCGTCCACGGGTGCGGTGCCGCGATGGCCGTCGTCGGCGGTGTTCTTGGCGGGGAAGGTGCCGCGCCAGATGTTGCAGCGGTACTCGCCGCCCGGGTTCAGCTCGTCGCCCCAGGGGTAACGCTTCTGCTCCAGGCCACCGCGGGCCGCGTACTCCCACTCGGCCTCCGTGGGCAGCCGCTTGCCCGCCCAGGCCGCGTATGCCGCAGCGTCCTGCCACGACACATGTACCACCGGGTGGTCGCCACGCTCCTCCACCGTGCTGCCGGGGCCCTCCGGAAACTGCCAGGACGCGCCCTCGACCCCGCACCACCAGGGCGTGTGCTCGGGACGCGGGGCTCCGCGCCGCAGGGCGCCGGGCAGGAAGCCCGCGAAGACGTACGACCAGCCGAAACGCTCGGCGTCGGTGAGGTGTCCGGTGTCGACGACGAAGGCCGCGAACTCGGCGTTGGTCACCGCACAGGCGTCCATGCGGAACGCGTCGAGCCGTACCGCCCGCACCGGACCCTCACCGTCCGCCGGGAACCCCTCGCTGTCCTCCGCGCCCATCAGGAACTCACCGCCGGGCAGCAGCACCATGCCCTCCGTGGAGCCACCCGAAGCCGCCGTGGGCAGCGGTGCGGACAGCGGCACCGGCTGGGCCGGCCCGCGTCCCGACAGCGAGCAGCAGGGGGAGTCGTGCATCTGTGTTCCTCGGGGTGAAGGGCGCGTTGTTATGCGTCCGGACCCTAACTCAGTCGAGGAATCGAGCGATGGACTCACCGAGGGCGCCCCGGAGATGCTGGCGAACAGCAACGGATCTGGCCGTTCGGTGACGACGGGGCGAGGTCCGGGATCAGTGCGTTCTGCGGCAGGCCGTCATCCCCGCAGGCCGGCGCCTCGGCGCAGAGATGTCGCGGGTGCGCAGTGCCTGGGCAACTTCACGTTTGGTGCGCATCTCCGCCAACTACGGCGCTTGCAGCCCGGCTTGCCTTCTTTGATGAGATCAAGCCACCTGTCGGCGGGCCAGTGGTCCCGCACGCGCGCGTAGGAGGCTTTGAGGGAGCCCCGTCTCCTTGGTGCCAAATGGCGTCGTCGATGAACTCGCCACCCTGGACGCCGACTTGTGGCGCCCCACCAGCGTCCTGAGGCGTACCCCGAGTCCTTCGTGCCCTGATGCCCCATGGCTCAGACCAGCCACCTCAACACGCTGACGTCGCAATGATGAAGGGAGGAACATGCGTAAACCCGCCACAGCGGCCGCATCGATTCTGGGGGCGCTCCTGCTTGCCGTCACCTCGATGGCCACGGCTCAGGCGTCGCCCGTCTCCGACGACGGCACTGATCGCGTCCCCAGCTCCGACACACGGCTCACTTCCGTAGCCAAGGGGGCGACAAAGGACTGAGCCCCAGAAGCCGACCCTCACCGTCGCTCCGGACGCCGACGATGACAGCTGGTGCGAACCCGTCGGTCTGTGCTCCCGGTTGGTGAGTGACTACATCCGGGAGACCAAGGCGAACATCTGGTAGTGATGGGCGGAGCGTTCCTCTCGACACCGGGAGCACGGTGGTCCAGCGGAGAGAAGCGCGGCGCCTGGCTTGAGAATTCCAACGAGTACTACCACGAGCTCGCCGCGAGCTGGGTGCCCACGGGGCGTCCGCCGCTGAGCGGCACGCTCTTCGAGACTCCGTACTTCAACTGCTACGGAAGCTCGGACGACAACTGCTATTTTCCCGACGAGTGAGCAGTGACGCATGACGGGTGGCCGGCCCCCGGTCGGTCGCCCGCCGTCAACGGGCGTGCGATCGCGAGTACGGAACGGACCACAGTGCACCAACCGCCCTACACCTGGCCGGACTTCCCGCTCGCAGCGCCTCCGGATCCGCGCGCGCCGGCCGTCGCCCCGGCGCCCGTCACCCTCGACCACTCCGGCCGCCGCTACGAAAGAATCGGGGACTCCGGCTGGCACATGGTCGTCTGTTGGTACGCGGGCCCCGATCACGCGGTGCGCGTACGGGACGAACCGGACTGGCACACCGTCCGCACCCGCTTCGCCGGTCCCGACGCCGGCAATCGCACCCACGCCGTACCCCGCACCACGGACGACCAGGACATCATCGAGGAAGCCGCGAACAGCTATCTCGCGGAGGCCGCAATCCCTCCCCGTCCTCGTGGCTTCACCTGGTTCATCGAGGTCCCCGCGCACCGCCCGCTGACCACCCTCTGGCAGGACATCTCCCAGCGGGAAAGGGGCCTGGCGACACGGGCCCCCGGCGCCGACGAATTCGCCGCGGCCATCGCACCGGCCGTGACGCGCTTCTACGATCCCGACACCTGCACTCCCCGGGATTCCGGCCCGCTGTGACCTCCAGGCCTGTGCCCTGTGCGCCATGTCCGCCGAGTACGTCGACAACGTCCAGATGTCACTGAGCGACCGTGAGCACGATCTTGCCCTGGATATGCCCTCGGGCCGCGCGTTCGTGCGCCGCTCGGGCGTCGGCGAGCGGAAACGTGCTGTCGATCGCGACGCGAACCGCGCCCGCGTCGAGCAGGCGGGCCAGTTCGGCGAGTTGCGTGCCGTTCGAGCGGACCTGCGCGATCGAGACCGTGATGCCCAGCTTCGAGGTCTCTTCTTCGTCGAACTCGCCAGGAAACACCGGGAAGAGGGCGCCGCCGCGCTTGAGCGTGCCGCAGGAGGCGGTTGCTGTCGGGGCCGCCGACGGTGTCGAGAACGAGGTCGACGTCGTGGACGAGTTCCTCGGGACGACTCTTCGTGTAGTCGATGAACTGGTCGGCGCCGAGCCCGCTCAGGAACGATGCATGCGCGAGGCGCTGCTCGACGCCCTGCTCCGCACGAGCTTCGACGAAATGACAGAGAAGGCGGGCGAGCTGGAGACGTCGAACTCGCCCGAGGACGCTCTCGTGTCGTGGCTACGTGACTGCGTCGCGTGGACAACCGAGTATCGCGGCGTGACCGTGCTGATGGCGGCCGCCATCGACGACACCGAATCCGCACTCCACGCTTCGTGCGTCACCCTGCGAGCGGCCGGTGCGCGGCTCCTCGCCCGTGCCCAGGCCGCGGGCACGGCGCGGAGCGACATCGACGGCGCCGATCTGTTCGCGCTGGTGGCCATGCTCGCCTGGCTCGGCGACCAACCCTCGCTCGCGCCACGCTCCGATCGTCTCTTCGATGTTGTCGCGAGCGCGATTCTGCCGAGCGCGAGGAGCGGACACTAGCGCAGGGACCTGAGTTCGATCGCCGGGCACCGGTCCATCACCATGTCCAGGCCCGCCGCCCGCGTACGGTCGTAGGCCGCCTCGTCGATGACGTCGAGCTGGAACCAGACCGCCTGGGCGCCCTTCGTCACCGCCTCGTCGGCGATCGCACCGGCAAGGTCGCTGTTGACGAACACGTCGACCACGTCCACGGGGAAGGGGATCGCTTCCAGCGAGGGGTATCCCTCCTCCCCGAGGACCGTCTCGGCCTTCGGGTGCACGGGCACAATGCGCTTGCCGAAGCGCTGGAGGACGTCGGCGACGCCGTATGCCGCACGCCGCTGGTTCGTCGACAGGCCCACGACCGCCCAGGTGTCGCCGAGCTCGGTGAGGATCTTGCGGACCGTTGCTGAGTCGCCGTACACGCTCGGCCTCCTTGGGATTCGTGCAAGGGCTGCTCTGCCGGACAACAGTGGGCTCAGCACGGTGATTCCCCTTGTCGTCGAGGTGCGACTCCGCCCGCCGGCCTTCTCGCCGCGTTGGAAGGCCAGGACGATCTCCTGACACAGGGGCACGTTCGCCTACCGGCGGAGCGAGAGCAGGTGCCAGTGCCAGGCGTCGAGGGCGACGAACAGGCCAGGGTCGACCAGCTCGTCGCCCTCCCGTCGGTAGGCGTTCCCGGTGAGGAGTTCGGTCAGTTCGCACGACTGCCCGTGAAGGTCGGTCCAGGGCAGCGGAACCCGCCCCTGGGCAGGCAGGCCGGAGTAGTTGATCACGACGAGGTACCGTTCCTGGCCCGTGGTCCAGGACCACGCGAGCAGGTTGTGGTGGGTGTCGTTGTCCGGCCAGCCCATGCAGGTCAGCAGCTGCCAGTCGCCCTCGCGGGCGGGCGCCACGGCGTTCACCAGACGGCCGTAGAAGTCGCGCAGTGACTCGTCGGCCGGTTCCTGGGGCCGACGCGAGAGGAACACGGGCGGGCGCACGCGGCGTCCTTCGAACTGGCCCTCGTGCCACAGGGTCGCGCCCGGCAGGGTGGCGACGGCCACGGCTGCCGCGCGGTCCCGTCCGCCGGGCAGGGTGGCGGCGGCCCGGGGTTCGTCGTGGTTCTCCAGGAAACGCACGAGCCGGCGCTGGTAGGCGAGGTCGGCACCGACGTGGGCGCGGACGGATTCGGCGCCCTCGTGGGCCAGCCGGTCGTAGAGCCGTTTGTCGTAGCAGTGGTCGAAGCCCTGCTGCTGGAGGGCCCATTCGAGGTCCCAGTACGCCTCCGCGACGAAGAGGAGGCCGGGGTGGCTGGCGCGGACGCGCGGAATGACGTACGGCCAGAACTCCTCGGCGGGTGCCGGTCCCGCCCGGTCTCCCCAGGTCTTCGCGAAGATGTCGTTCATCAGCAGCATCGCCATGTCGCAGCGCACACCGTCCGCCTGGTCGCCGATCGCGGCCAGTGTGGCCACCGTTGCCGCCCGCAGGTCGTCGCTGAAGGCGTTCAGCTGGACGACGTCCGGCCACGGCGGGAAGTACGGGTCGCGGCCGCGCGCGTACACCTGCCCGCCCGCCTCCAGGAAGGCCTCGGGCGCGCGGGCCAGGTCGTCCGGTGTGCCCCGGACCAGGCAGTCCGGGCGGTCGGTGAGCCAAGGATGGTCGGGGGCCACGTGATTGGGGACGAAGTCCAGGATCAGGCGTACGCCCCGCGCGGCGAGTTCGGCCCGTGCCGCGGCCAGTCCCTCGGGGCCGCCCAGGCTCTCGTCGACGACGTAGTTCCGTACGCAGTACGGGGACCCGGCGATGTCCGCCGGGGTGAGGTCGGGCAGAGCGTCGCGGAAGGAGGCGAGCAGACGGTCGTCCCGCAGGGCGATGCCCAGCCCCGCCGGGCTGCGCTCCCACACGCCCATCAGCCAAACGGTGTCCACACCCGGCCGGGCGACCTCGTCCCAGACCTCGCCGGGCACGTCGCCCAAGGTGACGCGACGTCCGTGGCGTTGACCCAACTCACCCAGCCAGACAAGGGTGTTGATCTCGTAGATCACCGTCATGACAGGGGTTCCTCCCTCAAGGGGCCCCAGTCACCGGCGCCGACGAGATGGAACAGGGTGGCGGTGACCGCGGCCAGGCCGGACCAGCCGGTCTGGTGGGAGGCGCCGAGGCCGGCGCCGTTGTCTCCGTGGAAGTACTCGTAGAAAAGGATCAGATCACGCCAGTGCGGGTCCTTGGCGAACTTCGGCTGGGCACCGTGCACCGGGCGGTGGCCCTGAGCATCGCGCAGGAAGGTGGCGGTGAGCCGGTCCGAGAGCTCGCGCGCGACCTCGTAGAGGTTCATCCGCCGGCCGGAGCCGGTCGGGCATTCCACGGTGAACTCGTCGCCGTGGTAGGCGTGCAGGTTCAGCAGGGCGCGGATGAGCAGGACGTTGACCGGGAACCACACCGGGCCGCGCCAGTTGGAGTTGCCGCCGAACATGCCCGAGTCCGACTCGGCGGGCAGATAGCCCACCCCATACGGCTCGCCGTGCACCTCGAAGCTGTACGGGTGTTCGGCGTGATACCGCGACAGCGAGCGGATACCGTGCGGGCCGAGGAACTCGTCCTCGTCGAGCATGCGCGCCAGGATGCGCCGCAGCCGGTCCTCGTCGAACAGGGCGAACAGATGATGCCCCGCCGCGCTCGACCCGAGGGCGTGGTGGGAGGAGACCAGGGATTCGACGGCCGGGTGCCTGCGCACGAACTCCCGTGCTCCCTCGACCAGTTCCGGGAAACGCTGATCCGTCCAGCCGCCGATCACGCTGGTCGCGGCGAGCGGGATCAGCCCGACCAGGGAGCGGACCTTCAGCCGGGTCGCGCCGCCGTCGGGCAGGCGCAGAACGTCGTAGAAGAAGCCGTCCTCCTCGTCCCACAGGCTCTGGTTGTCGTTGCCGATGCGGTTCATCGCGACCGCGATCCAGGCGAAGTGCTCGAACAGGGTCTGCGCGTGCTCGACGTACACCGGGTTGTCGGCGGCCAGTTCGATGGCGATCTCCAGGAGGTTCTGGCAGGACAGGGCCATCCACGCGGTGCCGTCGGCCTGGTCGAGATGCCCGCCGGTGGGGAGCGGGGCGCTGCGGTCGAAGACGCCGATGTTGTCGAGACCGAGGAAGCCGCCCTGGAAGACGTTGTTGCCGTCGATGTCCTTGCGGTTGAGCCACCAGGTGAAGTTCTTCGTCAGCTTCTGGAAGGCGTTCTCCAGGAAGATGCGGTCGCCGTGGCCCGTGCGGTGCTTCTCCAGCTCGTAGACGAAGAGGACGGCCCAGGCGTGCACCGGCGGGTTGACGTCGCCGAAGTTCCATTCGTACGCCGGGATCTGGCCGTTGGGATGGAGATACAGGCGCCGCAGCAGCAGCTCCAGCTGTGACTTGGCGAAGCCGATGTCGACCATGGCCAGGGCGATGGTGTGGAAGGCGAGGTCCCAGGCCGCGAACCAGGGGTACTCCCAGGTGTCCGGCATCGAGATGATCTCGTCGTTGATCATGTGGTACCAGGCGCTGTTGCGGATCCGTGGGTCGGCCGCGAGTGGATCGACACCGTGCTCGGTGAGCCAGCGCTCCACGTCGAGGTAGTAGTACTGCTTGCTCCACAGCATTCCGGCGAGCGCCTGCCGCACCACACGCCGTTCGTCCTCGGCCAGTCCGTCGGGGACGACGCCCTCGAAGAACACGTCGGCCTCTGTCCGTCGCGCGTCGAGTACCTGGTCGAACTCGGCCCAGGGGGCCGCGAGTTCGGTGCCGGTCAGGCGCAGCCGTACGGTGCTGCTGTCACCGGCGGGCACGGTGAGGACGTGGTGGACGGAGGCCTTGGTGCCGGTCTGCCGCGGGTTGACGGCGTCGGTCTCACCGTGGACGACGTACCGGTCGATGCCGTCCTTGACGTACGGGGTGGTGTTCGGACTGCCGAAGATCCGTTCGTTGTTGGTGTCGTTCTCGGTGAACAAGGCCCGCGGTTCGCCCCCGAAGTACAGCCAGTGCGGGCCGAGTTCCTCGTGGTCGGCCCTGATCGCGCCGTCGGCCGGCCGCAGACCGGGCACGGCCGTGCCTCCCGCCCACGACCACGTGTGCCGGAACCACAGCGTCGGCAGCAGGTGGAGGGTGGCCTCGTCGGGGCCCCGGTTGTGAGCGGTGATCTCGATGAGCAGGTCTTCCGGGCCGGCCTTGGCGTACTCGATGAACACGTCGAAGTAGCGGTCCTCGTCGAAGACACCCGTGTCCAGCAGCTCGTACTCCCGGTCCTGGCGGCCCCTGGCTCCGTTGGCGGCCACCAGCTGGTCGTAGGGGAACGGCTCCTGCGGGTACTTGTAGAGGTACTTCATGTACGAGTGGGTGGGCGTCGAGTCGAGGTGGAAGTAGTACTCCTTGACGTCCTCCCCGTGATTGCCCTCGGCGTTGGTCAGGCCGAACATCCGCTCCTTGAGGATCGGATCCCGGCCGTTCCACAGCGCGAGCGCGAAGCACAGCCGCTGTTTGTCGTCGCTGACGCCCGCGATGCCGTCTTCGCCCCAGCGGTAGGCGCGGGACCGCGCCTGGTCGTGGGTGAAGTAGGACCAGGCGTCACCGCCCGGGCTGTAGTCCTCGCGCACCGTGCCCCACTGCCGCTCGCTCAGATACGGCCCCCAGCGCCGCCACGCCGCACGCCCGGCATCGGCATCCGCCAGCCGCAGTCGCTCGGCATCCGCCCCGCCACCGATGTCAGTCATCGCGCGCCCTCCCCATGCAGCACCTTCACCCAGACTCCGGCGTGTGGGACTCGGCCGCAACGACCCTGCGGGACCACATCTGCGTACGCGTCGCGGCTTCAGCCGGTCGGCTCATACCGCCGTGCACAACGCGCAAGGTCCCGGACACGCCCCTCGTCCGGGACCTTCTCGTGTCGGGGTAATGCTTCACGCAATGCTAATATACAAGTGTCAAATAGTTGTCCGAGCGGCAGCTCCAGCTCATTGCGTGGGGAGAAGCCATGGAACAGCGACCACTGGGCGGCCAGGGCCTGACTGTCAGCGTCCAAGGCCTTGGATGCATGGGAATGAGTGCCTTCTACGGCGCCGCCGACGAGGCCGAGTCACTGGCCACCATCGACCGTGCCCTGGAACTCGGCGTCACCCTGCTGGACACCGCCGAGAGCTACGGCCCCTTCCGCAACGAACTCCTGCTGGGCAAGGCGCTCGCCGGGCGCCGGGAGGCGGCCGTGATCGCCACGAAGACCGGCATGGAGATCACCGACGACGGCGAGATCCTCGGCCTCAATGGCAGGCCGGAGTACGTACGCCGGTCGCTGGAACGATCGCTGCGCCACCTGGGCACCGATCACGTCGACCTCTACTACCTGCACCGCGTCGACCCCGGGACGCCGATCGAGGAGACCGTCGGCGCGATGGGCGAACTGGTCGCCGAGGGCAAGGCGGGCTACGTCGGACTGTGCGAGGCAGCGGCCGGTACCGTCCGTCGCGCGCATGCGGTCCACCCGGTCACCGCCGTACAAACGGAGTACTCCCTCTTCGAGCGGGGCATCGAGCACGACGGAGTCCTGGACACTCTGCGGGAGTTGGGGATCGGCCTGGTCGCCTACTCCCCGCTGGGGCGCGGCTTCCTGTCCGGCGCCATCACCAGCCCCGACGACTTCGCCGAGGACGACTGGCGCCGGACCGACCCCCGGTTCCAGGGCGAGAACTTCGACCGCAACCTCGACGTCGTCCGCGAGGTCCGCCGGATCGCCTCCGCCAAGGACGTCACACCGTCCCAGCTGGCGCTCGCCTGGGTCCAGCACCAGGGCGCGGTCGCCATCCCCGGCACCAAGCGCCGCCGCTACCTGGAGGAGAACGCCGCCGCGACCGGGGTGGCCCTGACCGCCGAGGACATCGCCGCGATCGAGGCGGTCGCCCCGCACGGCGCGGTCACGGGCGAGCGCTACGCACCGGAGTTCATGGGGACGCTCAACGGCTGAGCGCCGCCCGGCGTCACCCGCGGACCTCGCTCTCCTTACGTCACTCAAGCGATTCACCTCAGGAGACCCACCTCATGTCCGTACCCCACGCGCCCCACACGTTCGGGGCAAGCACCACCGCCGCCGAGGTCATCGACGGCGTAGACCTGCACGGCCGCCGGGCCGTGGTCACCGGAGCCAGTTCCGGCATCGGGGTGGAGACGACCCGGGCGCTCGCCGCGGCCGGCGCCGATGTCACCCTGGCCGTGCGGGACACCGACGCGGGTGCCCGGGTGGCGGAGCGCCTGGAGAAGGAACTGCCGGCCGGGTCAGGACAGTTGACAGTGGGACGGCTCGATCTCGCCGACCGGTCGACGGTTGCGGCGTTCGTGGCGGCCTGGCAGGGCCCGCTGCACATCCTCGTCAACAACGCCGGAGTGATGGCCACGCCGGAACTCACCCGCACACCTGACGGCCGGGAATGGCAGTTCGGTGTCAACCACCTGGGTCACTTCGCCCTCGCCACCGGCCTCCACCCGGCCCTCGCGGCGGCGGACGGCGCACGGATCGTCTCGGTGAGTTCCATCGGCCACCTCTTCTCACCGGTCGTCTTCGACGACCTGGACTACCGCTACCGCCCCTACGACCCCTGGACCTCCTACGGGCAGTCGAAGACCGCCAACGCCCTGTTCGCCGTCGGCGCCGCCGAGCGGTGGGCCGACGACGGGATCACCGCCAACGCGCTGATGCCGGGCAATGTCGGGGACACGTCCCTGGCCCGGCACATGGACATGGACCAGGTCGCCGCCTTCATCGCCTCCGGTGAACTCGCACTGCCCCCGCAGAAGACGGTGGAGCAGGGCGCCGCGACCTCGGTGCTGCTGGCCGCCTCACCGACGGTGGAGGGCATCACCGGCCGCTACTTCGAGGACTGTGCGCAGGCCGAACCGGTCGCCGGGCGGGCCGGTGCCGTCGCCGGTGTCGCGCCGTACGCCCAGGATCCGGAGAACGCGGCCCGGCTGTGGGCCGTGTCCGAAGCTCTCGTCCGCTAGCGATCTCTGCGCGGCATGACTTCGCGACACGAGCAGTGGGCCCGGCTGCGCCGTCAGCTGTGGCGGCCCCCGCGCGCCCACGGCGAGCAGCCCCGCGAGCGGACGGTCGGCCCACTTGAACTCTTCTACGACCTCGTCGTGGTCGTGCTGGTTGCCCAGGCCGCCCACCACTTCGCCGAGCACCTCACCTGGCGGGGTCTGGGTGAGTTCGCCGCGGTGTTCGCGCTGGTGTGGATCGCCTGGTTCAACGGCAGCCTGCACCACGAACTGCACGGCTACGAGGATGCCCGTGGCCGGAGCATGTTCCTGCTACAGATCCTGGTGCTCGTCCCGCTGGGTGCCTTCATCCCCGAGGCCGGCGGCGCACGCGGAGTCGCGTTCGCCGTGGACGCGGGGGTGGTGTTCGCGGTGCTGGCGGTGCTGTGGCTGCTTGCCGCGCGGGGTGACAGCCCCGAATTCCGCCGTCCCAGCACGCTGTTCGTGACCGGGACGGCCCTCTGCGCGGCCGTGCTCGCCGCGAGCGCCGCCCTGCCCGCCGGCGTCCGCGTGCTGACCTGGGGCCTTCTGGCCGTCGCCTACCTGGTGGGGTTCGCGGTCATGATCGGTACGGCCACCCCGGTACAGACGGTCGCGCTCAGCGTGACCGACGCCCTGACCGAACGGTTCGGGCTGTTCATCATCATCGTGCTCGGCGAGACCGTGACCGGAGTGGTCAACGGACTGGCCCACGAGCCGACCGACACGCTCACCCTTGCCGTCGGGCTCGTCGCCGTCGTCGTCGGCTTCGGCGCCTGGTGGACGTACTTCGACTTCGTCGGACACCGGCAGCCGAAGCCCGCCCGCGCGAGCACCGTCCAGTGGATGCTGGTGCACTTGCCGCTCACGGCCGCGGTGGCCGCCATGGGCGCCGCGATGGTCGGCCTCGTCGAGCACGCCCACGACAGCCGGACCCCCGCCGCCACGGCATGGGTGCTCTGCGGGGGCGTGGCCGTCGTGCTCTGCACCACGACGGTCCTTGCGACCTCCCTGCGCGTCTGGCGCCCGGACCGGGACCTGTACCGGCCGCTGGCCCGCACCTGTGTCGCCGTGGCACTCGCGGCCGTGGCCCTCGGCGCCGCACGTCCCGCGCCCCTGCTTCTCGGACTCGCGCTCGTCGTCCTCCTCGGCATCCCGTGGGGGCTTGCCGTGGCCCTGCGGCTGCCGCGGGACGAGACGGCGGCCGACCTGTGACCCCTCAGGGCGAGGAGGGACGGGTCTCGGTCCAGTCGACCATCAGGCGGCGCTCGGCGAAGTACCAGTCGCCGTCCTGCTTGGTGAATTCGTCGAGATAGCGAATCGAGGCGATCATGAGACTGCGCTGTCCGGACTCGTCGACCGAGACATGGTGGGCCAGGCAGTAGCTCTCGCCGGTAGCGCGGCCCCCGTCCAGGGTGATCGTGCTCTGGCCGTTGAAGTGCGTGGTGGCCTGGTAGACGTTCAGGTTGTCGAACACCGGGGCGAGGGAGTCACGGCCGTGCAGTTCCTGCGTAGGCTCCGCCGCGGTGGCGTCCATGAACACCAGGAATCGGGTGTCCTCGGTGAACAGGGCCATCTGGCCCTTGGCGTCCCGCCGGTCCGCGCAGTGCGCGTAGGCGTCGACCAGCTCGCGGATGGCCAACCGGTCCGCGGCTTCCTGGGGCGGGATCGAGGCGTGCGAAGCCATGACGGTTCCTTTCGGCACACTATTTTACAGATGTATAAAATCACTGCTCATGGCAGAGTGCAACGTGAACGCAGGGAGGGCAGAACACTGAACCATCGGATCGATCCGCGCATCACCCGTACGACTCAGGCCTTCGAGCAGGCCATCGTGGACCTCGCCGCGCAGCGGCCCGTCTCGCAGATCACCATCGCCGAACTGGCCGACCGCGCCGGGGTCACCCGCGCGACGTTCTACAACCGCTACAGCACCCCGCTGGACCTGCTCATCCAGGTGCTCTACGCCGACCTGGAGCGAGGCCACCGGCTGGAGGAGGAGCGGCGCGCACAGGGCGGCTACTCGGCCCGCGCACTGCTGCGCCTGGCCACGACGGAGGTGGCCGACCACGTCGAGCGGTTCATGGCGGTGTACCGGCACGCCATCGAGGATCCGGCGGACAGCGGGGTGTACGCGGCGCTCGTACGCCACTTCAGCGACTACGCCCTGGGTTTCATGGCCCGTGGTCACCACCCGGGGCTGCCCGATGCCAATCGTGAGGTGATCGCGCAGTTCATGGCCCACGGCTTCGCCGGTGCCATCAGAGCATGGCTGAACGACCCGTCGGTCACGAAGGACGACCTGGTCGACGCCTCCGTGGCGAGCGCTCCCGCCTGGTGGGCGGTCGACGCCGACTCCACGGACACGTCCGATCGTCCGTAGGAGCCGGCGCCGAGTCCTGTCAACTCCCGTACACCCGACGGGCGATGTGCTCCGCGATCATGATGGTGGTCTCACGGCCCCCGACTCGTCGACGACGGCCACTCGTCTTCAGGCCCTCCCATGGGCACGGTCGAGGGCGGGTGCCCGTAGGTGGCGATTCCAGTCGTGATCGCCGCGCCCAGCTCCACATCGCTCCGTGCCGCGTCACCCGGAACGAGTTCGGCGGCCACCGCTTTGGCGAAGGGCGGGGTGCTCGCAAGGCGGCGTACGAGCTTCATGCCCTCCAGCATGCGCCCCGCCGGTGGGCTGAAGGAGCCGTCCAGCAGAAGAACGGGTGATCCTTTAGCAGACGCAAATCGTTGTCAAAAGTCGCAACGGGGCAGGTAACGGCAGGTAGCCTGCGTACTGGGTAGGGTTGGGCGATGACCAGTGACCCGAAGCCCGAAGCCGAGGCCGCTGTCGAGTTGATGAAGGCGATGACGCGGCTGCGGGCACGGCTGCGGACCGAGTCGGCGCTGGGCGACCTGCGGTGGACCTGGTCGCAGCTGACCACGCTGCACCGGATCGTCGAAGAGGGCCCGGTCACGGCGAGCGATCTGGCGCAGGCCGAGCATGTGCGCCGTCAGTCGATGGCCGAGACGCTCACGGCCCTGCGCACCGGAGGTCTGATCACCACCAGCAAAGATCCCGGCGACGGCCGCAAGACACTCATCCACGCCACGTCCGAGGGGCGGACACTGATCGAAACGATCCCGGCAGCCCGCGTGAGCTGGCTCGGCGGAGCGATTGAGGCGCACCTGCGCGCGGACGAGCGAGAGACCCTGCTGGCGGCCGCGGCGATCATGAACCGGATCGCGGACAGGGACGGATGACGAGAAGGTCCTCCCGGGCATGCGGGACCGGCGCCGGTCCGGGCGGCGCGGGCACGCCCGGACCGGAGACCTCAGACCGTCTTGCTCAGCGTGCCGAGTTCGTCGGTGTCGATGACGTACGCCTGGCTGGGGAAGACCTTCTCGGTCAGGACGCGGTGGACCTCGGGGTCGTGGTCGCCGGTCGCGTCCTTGAGGACGTAGAGCCGGAAGTCGTCGTCGGCGGCCTGCCGGAGGGTCGTCAGCACCACTCCGCCGGTGGACAGTCCGGCGAGGACCAGTGTGTCGATGCCCCGGTCGCGAAGGGCGGTGCGCAGGTCGGGGGTGCCGGCGAAGGCGCTGATGCGGATCTTGCGCACGGTGATGTCCTGCTCCGCCACGTCGAACGATGCGTGGAACGCGGCCTCGGGGCTGCCGTCGGCGAGGAAGCCGTTCTGGGCGACGGGGGCGAAGGTCTTGTTCCGGGCGGGAACGGCGGCGAAGTCCTCGGCGGTGAAGGCGACACGGACATGGGCGACCTGGACGTCGTTGGACCGGGCCCAGGACAGGGCCGTGTGCGCGCGGGAGAGCACCTGGTCCGCATCGGGGACCGCGGCGAGGACGGCCGGCTGGAAGTCCATCAGGAGCAGGGCGCTGCGGGAGAGGTCGAGGTGAGGGGCGGTGGTGGTCATGACCTGGTCTTTCTTGGTTGTTGCGGGTTGGCGTGTCAGCGAGCGGGCTGTCGGTCTGTTCTCGCCAGGTGCCGGTCGCAGACCGTCATGACGAGTACGAGGGCGGCGATACCGACCAGAGCCCAGGAGATGTGCTGGAGGCCGGTGTCGTCGACGTGGGTGCGGAAGGCGGTGCCGGTGATGGCCGCCGAGGCGATGGAGCCGATGTAGCCGAAGGTGCGCAGCAGTCCTGAGGCGGTGCCGACGCTTTCGGGGGGCGCTTCCTTGTACAGGACCGTCTGGTTCGCCACGTTGCTCGCCCCGGAGGTGAGGCCGAACACCGCCGTGACCGCGATCACCGCGATCACGGGGCTGCCGCTGTCCAGGAACAGGGTGGCGACGGCCCCCACGAGCAGGAGCAGCGCCGAGACGATCAGCGGTGCCCGGACGCCGGTGCGCCGCGATGCGACACGGGCGGAGACCGCCGACAGGGCACCCATCGGGATCAGGACCAGGCCTGCCTGGTAGGCGGACAGTCCGCGGGCTGCTTCGAGCCACTGGGTGAGCCCGTAAAGGATCACATAAGTGCCAAGGAGCGTAAGGCCGTTGCGCACGTAGGTGCGGGTGAGTGCGAGGTTCGAGACGAGCAGACGGACGTTCAGGAAGGGGTTGGCGGCGCGCAGTTCCCAGCTGACGAGGGCGGCCGCGGCCGCGGTGGATATGCACAGGGGCGTCCAGTCGGGGTCCGGCAGTGAGGACAGGAACACCAGCAACGCGGTGAGCGCCGCGCCGAAGCCCACGATGCCGGCCACGTCGACGCGGGAGACGAGGGCGCGCACCGAGCGGCCGCGCACGCGGTCGGGGTCCTTGGGGAGCCAGGCCGACGCCATGGCGAAGGCGGCGCCCGCGAAGGGAATGTTGATCCAGAAGGCCGCCTGCCAGCCGAGCCATCCGACGAGCAGGCCACCGATGGCGGGGCCGACGGCCACGGTGGCGGCTCCCGCGATCGCCAGGCCGCCCAGGACACTGCCGGGCGGTCCGTGCAGGCCGGTTGCCCGGGCCCGTCGCCGGATCAGCAGCATCGCGGACGGATATCCCGCGGAGGTGCCCGCTCCGATGAGGACGCGGGCCGTGACCAGGGACGGCATGTCACGGGCGACCGCGCCGAGGACGCCTCCCGCGAGGACGAGGAGGATGCCGACGAAGAAGACCCGCCTGGGCCCGAACTCCTCCGCGAGCCGCCCGGCCGCCGGCTGTGCGATCGCGCTGGTCAGATACAGGCTCGAGATCAGGATCGCGGTACCGCCGACGGAGGTGTGCATCGCGGCCGCGATGGTCACCAGGGCGGGCGCGATCACCGAGCTGTTGATCGGGTTGAGCATGGCGCCCATGTACAGCGGGGTGACGAACGTCGGCCCGAAGGGCTTTCCCGACGGAGCCTTGTCCGGCCGCACGGTGGCGCTTGCGGTGCTTCCCAAGGCGCTGCTCCTCGCTTCCCGTTTCCGCTGTCCTGGGGGGCGCGCTCGGGAGGCGCGTCGATATTTTGCGCAGGTTGCCTGACAAACTATAGCAGGCAGCCTGCCTATTCTTTGTGCGGCAAGTGCTTTCCGAGGCAGGCAAGCCAAAGCACTGCTTTCGCACCAAGGCGCTGAGCGGCGCGACCTTCTGGGTCGAGGTCGGTCGAACCCATGTGCCGGTGTCAGGGGATCCGGTGCGCGCACGGCTGATTCCCGCCACTGTGTCCGGATGTCGCGCCGGATCCCTGCGTACGGGCGTCCGTCCGCCTACGCTCAGCCCGTGCTGCGCATCACCGACACCCGTACCGGCGACTTTGTCGACGCCGCTCCCGTCCGGCGGGGGCTGACCCGTGTCGAGGCGCATCCACCGGGCTTCGATCTGACCGCCCTGCGGGTGCTGCTCGTCGCGGATCTGCTCGTCCGCGCCCTGGAACTCGGGGGTACACCGGTCTGGGCGCTGCTGACCTGTGAGCGGGAGACGGCTGACCTGCGTGCGGGCGCCGCGGCGCTCGGCATCCGGCCCTTCGAGGACAGCCGGGACGCCGGCCCGGGGCTGGGCGAGGCACAGGTCATCCATGTGGTGCCCGAGGGCGGCAGTGCACCCGACGGGGTGCGCGTCGCCGTCGCTCCCGTCCACCCGTCGGCACCCGAAGCCGGCGACCCCGCTGTGCTGCGGCTGGCGCTGCTCTCCCGTCCGCGCGCCGCGTCGGTGCGGCTCGACGAGGCCGCCCTCGCCGAGGCGAACGAGACGCTCATGCGATGGCGGCGCGCCGTCGCCGCCTGGGCCCACCGGCCGTCGCGGCCCATCCCCGACGAGGCGCGCGGACGACTCCGTACCGCCTGGGAGGACGATCTCGACGTCCCCGAGGTGCTGGCGACCCTGCGGTGGGTGGAGTCCGCGCCCGACGTCCCCGACGGTGCCCGCTTCGAGACGTACGCCTACGCCGACCGGCTGCTCGGCCTCGACCTCACTCGCGATCTGGGAGCCCCGGCTTGAACGCGCGCTTCGGAACCGGCCCCCTGCGCCGTCTGGTCGTCCTGCGGCACGCCAAGTCCGCCTGGCCGGACGGCATCGCCGATCACGAGCGCCCGCTCGCACCCCGGGGCCGCCGGGACGCGCCCGCCGCGGGCGTCGCGCTCGCCGAGGCCGACTGTCTGCCGGACCTGGCGCTGTGCTCCACCGCCGTCCGCGCCCGGCAGACCTGGGAGCTCGCCTCCGCCCAGTGGGGCACTCCACCGCCGGTGCGCCACGATCCGACGCTGTACGCGGCCGACGTTCCCGACCTGCTCGCCGCCGTGCACGCCGTGTCGGCCGAGGTCGAGACCCTGCTGCTGATCGGGCACAACCCCGGGCTGGAGGAACTGGTCCTGGCGCTCGCCGGGGACGGTCTCGACGATGCGCTGGACAAGGTCCGCGTGAAGTTCCCGACCTCGGCGATCGCCGTCCTGGCCTGGCACGGCAGCGCCTGGCGGGCCCTCGTCCCGGGCGCGGCCCTGCTGACGTCGGTGACGGTGCCGCGCGGCAAGAAGTAGCGGCAAGAAGTAGCGGCGAGAAGCAGCGGCAAGAAGTGGCTGTCCACGCGCGCGTGCCCTGCACATAGGCTGGCCCGATGCAGGACGAGTACCGCACAGTGGCCCGCGCGGGCGTGCACGAGACCGAGGTGAACCGCTCCCGCTTCATCTGTTCGCTGGCGCCGGCGGCCACCGAGCAGGAGGCCCAGGACGTCGTCGCGGCCGTCCGCAAGGAGCACGCGGACGCCACCCACAACTGCTACGCGTACGTCATCGGCGCCGGCGCCGCGATCCAGAAGGCGAGCGACGACGGCGAACCCGGCGGCACCGCGGGCGTCCCCATGCTCCAGATGCTGCTGCGCCGCGACATGCGGTACGTCGTCGCCGTCGTCACCCGCCACTACGGCGGCGTCAAGCTCGGCGCGGGCGGCCTCATCAGGGCGTACGGCGGTGCGGTGGGCGAGGCCCTGGACACTCTCGGCACGATCACCCGCAGGCGCTTCCGTCTCGCCACGGTGACCGTCGACCACCAGCGTGCGGGCAAGGTCCAGAACGACCTGCGCGCCACCGGACGCGAGGTACGGGACGTGCACTACGGAGAGGCCGTCACGATCGGGATCGGGCTGCCGGACGCCGACGTGGACGCGTTCCGCGCATGGCTGGCCGACGTCACGGCGGGGACGGCCGGGTTCGAACTGGGCGGAGAGGCGTACGGGGACGTTTGATGGAATCGGCAAGAAGCGCATAACGGGCAAGCTCATGTGCGGTCATGACGGGCCGATACGGGAGTAACCACTCGTGATGTCAGACCCGGCCGTTACCCTTCGGGGATCATGAGGCTCCTGCACACTTCCGACTGGCATCTGGGCCGGGCGTTCCACCGCGTGAACATGCTCGGTGCCCAGGCCGACTTCATCGCCCACCTCGTCACGACCGTGCGTGAGCGCGAGGTGGACGCGGTGGTCGTGTCGGGAGACGTGTACGACCGGGCGGTGCCGCCGCTCGCCGCGGTCGAGCTGTTCGACGACGCCCTGCACCGGCTCGCCGACCTGGGTGTGCCGACGGTGATGATCTCCGGGAACCATGACTCGGCCCGCCGGCTCGGCGTCGGCGCCGGGCTGATCGGGCGCGCGGGTGTCCACCTGCGCACCGAGCCGTCGGCGTGCGGGACGCCGGTGGTGCTGTCCGATGGCCATGGCGATGTGGCGTTCTACGGCCTGCCGTATCTCGAACCGGCGCTCGTGAAGGACGAGTTCGGCGTGGACAAGGCGGGGCACGAGGCCGTCCTCGCCGCCGCCATGGACCGGGTCCGCGCCGACCTCGCCGCACGCGCGCGCGGCACCCGTTCCGTTGTCCTCGCGCACGCCTTCGTCACCGGCGGCGAGGCCAGCGAGAGCGAACGGGACATCACGGTCGGCGGGGTGGCCTCGGTCCCCGCCGGCGTGTTCGACGGTGTCGACTATGCGGCGCTCGGGCATCTGCACGGCTGCCAGACCATCACCGGGCGCGTGCGCTACTCCGGCTCCCCGCTGCCGTACTCCTTTTCGGAGGCCGACCACCGCAAGAGCATGTGGCTCGTCGACCTGGCCAACGACGGGGCGGTGACCGCCGAGCGCGTCGACTGCCCGGTACCCCGTGCGCTGGCCCGGATCCGGGGCGCCCTGGAGGAGTTGCTCGCCGACCCGGACCTGGCGCGGCACGAGGAGGCATGGGTCGAGGCCACGCTCACCGACCCGGTCCGCCCGGCCGACCCCATGGCCCGGCTCACCGAGCGCTTCCCGCACACACTCAGCCTGGTCTTCGACCCCGAGCGGACGCCGGACGACCCCGACGTGTCGTACGCCAAGCGGCTCGCGGGCCGCAGCGACCAGGAGATCGCCGAGGACTTCGTGGCGCATGTGCGGGGCGCCGGGCCCGACGGGCACGAGCGGACCGTGCTGCGGGACGCGTTCGACGCGGTGCGCGCAGACGGGGCCGTGCGCGAGGTGGCGCGATGAGGCTGCACCGGCTGGACATGACCGCCTTCGGGCCCTTCGGAGGGTCCCAGTCCGTCGACTTCGACGAACTGTCGTCGGCCGGCCTGTTTCTCCTGCACGGGCCGACCGGTGCCGGCAAGACCTCCGTCCTGGACGCCGTGTGCTACGCGCTGTACGGCTCGGTGCCCGGTGCGCGCCAAGGCGGTTCGTTGCGCAGCGACCATGCGGACGCCGGCACCCGTACCGAGGTGACCCTCGAACTCACCGTCGCCGGACGCCGGTTGGAGCTCACCCGGCAGCCGCCGTGGGAGCGGCCGAAGAAGAAGGGCGGCCCGGGAACCACCCTCGACAAGGCACAGAGCCGGCTGCGTGAGTACGACGGGGGAGTGGGCAGCTGGAAGGACCTCAGCCGCTCCCACCAGGAGATCGGCGAGGAGATCACCCAACTGCTCGGCATGAGCCGGGAGCAGTTCTGCCAGGTCGTGCTGCTGCCCCAGGGCGACTTCGCGCGCTTCCTGCGCGCGGACGCCGAGGCGCGCGGCAGGCTGCTGGGCCGCCTCTTCGACACGCACCGCTTCGCGGAGGTCGAGAAGAGCCTCGCCGAGCGCCGGCGCGCGACCGAGGCCCGGGTGCGGGACGGCGACGGCGCCCTGCTGGCCGATGTGCACCGCATGCAGCAGGCGGCGGGCGACGCCATGGATGTGCCGGAGCTGACGCCGGGCGACCCCGGCCTGGCCGACGCAGTCATGAGCGCCGCCGCCGTCGCTCGCAGCACGGCCCGCGAACAGCTGACGATCGCCCACTGCCGCCTCACGGCCGCCGAGTCCGCGCAGGCCGCTGCCGACCGCGCCCTGGCCGACGTACGCGACGTGGCGCGGCTGCAACAGCGGTTCGCTCAGGCACGCGAGCGTGCGGCGCTGATGGAGGAGCGCGTCGGCGCCTATCGGGAGGCGCAGGCGCGCATGGAGCGGGCGCGCAAGGCGGCGGCGGTGGCACCCGCGCTGGAGCTGCGGGAGGCCGCCGACGCCGAACACCGGCGCGCGGCCGCGGCTCAGACACGCGCGCGTGCCCTGCTGCCGGAGACCTTCGCCGGTTCCGGCGCGGGCGGGCTCGCGGCCGCCGCACGCCGGGCCGCCGAGGAGCTGGGCGGCCTGGAGTCGGCCCGCCGTGGCGAACACCGGCTGGCCGAACTCGTCGCCGAGCGGGCCGACCTCGACCGTCAGGAGCGTGCCGACGAGGACGTCCTCCAGGAGGCGGAGGCCTGGCTCGCCGAGTGGGAGGCGACCCGCACCGCCCTCCAGACCCGCATCGACTCCGCCCAGCAGGCCGCCACCCGGGCCGAGCAGCTCGCCGTACAGCGCGAACCGGCCCAGCGGCGGCTCAGGGCGGCCCGGCAGCGGGACCAGTTCGCCGGCGACACCGAAGCCGCGCAGCGGCAGGCGCTCGCCTCGGCCGAGCGTGCTGTCGGGGCCCGCGCCCACTGGCTCGACCTCAAGGAACAGCGCCTCAACGGCATCGCCGCCGAACTCGCCGCGAACCTCACCGACGGCGAGCCCTGCGCCGTCTGCGGAGCCACCGAACACCCCGCTCCCGCACGGAAGGTCGCCGGGCACGTCGACCGGGAGGCGGAGGAGCAGGCACTCGCCGCCTACCAGCGCGCCGACGAACAGCGCGCCGAGGACGAGCGACGCCTCGGCCTCGTACGGGAGGCTTTGGCCGCCGCCACCGCGGAGGCCGGAGATGCGCCCACAGCCCGACTCGCCGAAGAGGCGGAGGAGTTGGAGCGGCTGTACGAACAGACGCGCCGGGACACCTCCGGGCTGCACGCCGGGCACGAGGAGCTGCGCCGGGCGGAGCAGGAGCACGAGCGGCGCACCGTCGTACGGCAGGACGCGGCTGTTCGGGCCGCCTCCCGGGTCGGCCACCGGGAGCGCCTGGAGCTTGAGAAGGCCGCGCTGGAGGAGGAGTTGGCGCAGGCCAGGGGCGCCTCGGCAAGCGTGGCCGCGCGGTCCGCGCAGCTGGAGCGGCAGGTCGCTCTGCTCTCCGACGCCGCCGACGCCGCGCGGGCCGCGGAGGAGAGCGCCGAGCGGCTCAAGGCCGCCGACGGCCGGCTCGCCGAGGCCGCCTTCCGCGCTGGGTTCGACACCCCGCAGGCCGCGGCGGCCGCCCTCCTCGACGAGGCGTCCCACCGCGAGCTGCAACGACGGCTGGACGCATGGCAGTCCGAGGAGGCCGCCGTACGCGCGGTCCTCGCCGAGGCAGACACCGCGGCCGCTGCCCAGCAGCCGCCCGCCGACCTCGAAGCGGCCGAGCGGGCCGCGTCGGACGCTGCCCAGCGGCTGCGCGACGCCGCCTCCGCCCGCGACGCGTCGGCCTGGCGCTGCACCGAACTCGACCGGCTCTCCGCCCGATCGGCAGCGGGCGTACGACGGCTGGCGCCGCTGCGCGAGGAGTACGACCGGGTGGCCCGCCTCGCCGCCCTCAGCGCGGGCACCTCGGCGGACAACGAACGCAAGATGCGCCTGGAGTCGTATGTGCTGGCCGCCCGACTGGAACAGGTGGCGGCCGCCGCGACCGTCCGGCTGCGGCGCATGTCCTCCGGCCGCTACACCCTCGTCCACTCCGACGACCGGGCCGGCCGCGGCCGCAGCGGCCTCGGGCTGCATGTCGTCGACGCCTGGACCGGACGGGAGCGGGACACGGCGACCCTGTCCGGCGGCGAGACGTTCTTCGCGTCGCTCGCCCTCGCCCTGGGCCTCGCGGACGTCGTCACGGACGAGGCCGGCGGCGTCCGGCTGGACACCCTCTTCATCGACGAGGGTTTCGGCAGCCTCGACGAGCAGACCCTCGACGAAGTGCTCGACGTGCTCGACTCACTGCGCGAGCGCGACCGGAGCGTCGGCATCGTCAGCCACGTCGCCGACCTGCGCAGACGTATTCACGCGCAGTTGGAGGTCGTCAAGGGCAGAGCGGGGTCCCAGCTGCGGCAGCGGGGCGTCGGCTGACGCTAGGGCCTGTCCGGCGGATCCTGCCGCAGACGCGGGGTCTGGTGCGCGCATCTGCGGCGTTGTCGTCAGTCGCCGACGCTCCGCGTCGACTCCCTCCTCCGCCTTGCAGCTGCACGCACCAGACCCCGCTCAGCTGCGCTCATCAGGCGCCGTTGATTTCCTGCGACCTGATCCGCCGGACAGGCCCTAGCGGCCGAGCGGGCGGCGGGGCAGCGGTGATGAGTACACGACGCTCGTGGTGACCGAACCCAGGGCGCCGATCTTTCCGGACACCTCTTCCAGGTGGCGCATCGAGCGGGCGGCCACCTTGATGACGAAGCAGTCGTCGCCCGTGACGTGGTGTGCCTCCAGGATCTCGGGTGTCGCGGCGACGAGGTCGTGGAACGGCTTGTAGTTGCCGGTCGGGTAGCGCAGGCGCACGAAAGCCAGGATCGACAGCCCCAGCCGGTCCGGGTCGACGACTGCCGCATAGCCCTGGATGACGCCCGCCTCCTCCAGCCGCCGCACCCGTTCGGTGACCGCGCTCGGCGACATGGACACGGCGCGGGCCAGCTCGGCGAAGCTGGCCCGGCCCTCCCGCTGGAGGACGTCGAGGATGCGCCAGTCGGTGGCGTCCGGGGAAAACGTGGTCATGTGCGAGGGATAGCAGGGGAATCCCCGGGCGATCAAGGGGAGTGCCGGGGATTGCCACTTCAGGGTGCGGATCAACGGCCGTAAGTTTCTGCCCATGACGACCACCGCCGTGAACCCCGTCCTGCGCATCGCCCCCGCCACTCCGGCGGAGGCCGCCGCATACTTCCGCGCGAGCCTCGTCTTTCACGCCGACGTCTCCGACGTGGCCGCCGCGCTCTCCACCGGCGGCGACCCGGGGTTCGTCGTGCTGGACTCCCGTGCCACGGAATCCTGGGACCAGGGCCATGTCCCGGGCGCCGTCCACCTCCCGAACGCCCTGATCCCCGAACAGGCAGGGGAGCTTCTCGACAAGTCGGTGCCGGTGGTGACGTACTGCTGGGGCCCCGGCTGCAACGGCGCGACCCGGGCCGCCCTCGCCCTCGCCGAACTCGGCTTCCAGGTCAAGGAGATGCTGGGCGGCTTCGAGTACTGGGTGCGCGAGGGCTTCGAGTTCGAGACCTGGCAGGGCCGCGAACGCCGTGCCGCCGACCCCTTGACGGCGCCCATCGGCGCGGAGGACTGCGGCTGCTGACGCCACCGTGACTTGTGAGGCGCCTGTGCGTGTAGGTTTCTGCGCCATGGTGCGATACGCGGAACCGGGCGTGGTGGAGTGGGTCGAGTCGGGCGGCGGGCCGCTCATAGCGGTGCCGGAGACGGTGCTGCCGTTCTGGGCGGGCGCCGACGGCGACGAGACCGCCTCTGACTACGACCGGGCCTGCGAGGTCGACGGCTTCGTCGGGCTGCTCCCCGTCGGGGACTCCGCCGCCCTGGTCCTGGGCGACGAACCCGCCTCGACCGCCTTTCTGCCGGCCCACGACACGTTCGTACGGTGGTGCGCCGCCGACTCCGAGGACGAACTGCTGGCCCGAGTGCCGGCGGCCCTCGCCACGGCGGTCTGGTCGGACGAGGTGCGCTGGAGCGTGCCCGGGCCGGTGCTGCTGTTCGACTCGGCCTGGCCGGGCCGGGACTCCGAGCGGGCCGGCCACTTGAGGATCGCCCTGGACGCGGGGGCGTACGGGGTTCGGGCGGCGCAGGTGCAGCCAGGGCCGGAGACATGGCTGGGGCTGGTGCAGCTGCGACGGCTGGCGGACTGACCTTCGGGTGGCTTTCCTGGGACACCCCAGGGAAATCGGATGCGCGACCTCCGCCCGCTGACCATCATGGTCGACCATGCCCCGACTCCCGCACCCCGCCCCTGAAGCCCTGCGCCGTGACCCCCTGCCGCTGCGTGGCCGCACTGCCCTGGTGACCGGTGCCAGCCGGCGCGGGGGCATCGGTCATGCGGTGGCTCGACGGCTCGCCGCGTACGGCGCGAGCGTCTATCTGCATCACCATGTGCCGCACGACGAGGCCATGCCCTGGGGAGCCGACCGGCCCGAGGACGTCACCGCTTCCGTGCGCGCGGCACTCGGTGACCCCGAAGCCCGGGTCCATGCGGGGCCCGGCGACCTCGCCGCCCCCTCGGCACCCGCCGAACTCGTCGACACAGCCGCCTCCGCGCTCGGCGGACGCCTCGACATCCTGGTCGCCAACCACGCTCTCAGCGGCTCGGACGGAGCGCTCGACGAGATCGACGCGGCGAAGCTCGACGCGCACTGGGCGGTCGACACCCGCTCGGTGCTGCTCCTCGTCCAGGCCTACGCCCGGCAGCCGGAGCGCCCCCGGGGCGGACGCGTGGTGATGATGACCTCCGGTCAGGACATCGCGGGCGGTATGCCGGGCGAGATCGCCTACGCCCTTCAGAAGGGCGCCCTCGCCTCGATCACCCGGTCGCTGTCCACCACGCTCGCCGAGCAGGCGATCACGGTGAACACCGTCAACCCCGGCCCGGTGGACACCGACTACCGGACCGGCGACGACTATGAGGCCGTCGCCGCGCGTTTTCCGGGCGGCCGGTGGGGCATGCCCGACGACCCCGCCCGTCTCATCGCCTGGCTGGCGACGGACGAGGCGGAGTGGGTCACCGGCCAGGTGATCGACTCGGAGGGCGGGTTCCGGCGCTGATCAGAGAGTGGACAGCTCGTCGAGCAGATCGTCCAACCCCAGCGAGCCCTGGGACAGCGCCGCCATGTGCCAGGCCTTGAGGTTGAAGGCGTCGCCATGCCGCTTGCGCGCGTTCTCGCGGCCGAGCAGCCAGGCGCGTTCGCCGAGTTTGTAGCCGATGGCCTGGCCCGGCATGGTCAGATAGCGCGTCAGCTCGCTCTCCACGAACTCCGCCGAACGGCTGCTGTGCGCGCCGAAGAACTCCTGGGCCAGCCCGGGCGTCCAGCGCTCACCGGGGTGGAAGGGGGAGTCGGCCGGAATCTCCAGCTCCAGGTGCATGCCGATGTCGACGATGACCCGCGTGGCCCGCATCATCTGAGCGTCGAGATAGCCGAGCCGCTGCTCCGCGTCGGTGAGGAAGCCGAGTTCGTCCATCAGCCGCTCCGCGTACAGAGCCCAGCCCTCGGCGTTGGCGCTGACCATGCCGACGGTGGCCTGGTAGCGGGAGAGGTTCCCGGCGACGTGCGCCCACTGGGCGAGCTGGAGGTGATGACCGGGGACGCCCTCGTGGTACCAGGTCGAGACGAGGTCGTACGCCGGGAAGCGGGTCTGGCCCATGGTCGGCAGCCAGGTGCGGCCGGGGCGCGAGAAGTCCTCGGACGGGGGCGTGTAGTACGGGGCCGCCGCGCCGCCGGGCGGGGCGATGCAGGACTCCACCTTCCGTACCCGCTCGGCGAGTTCGAAGTGCGTCCCGTCGAGCGACTCGATCGCCTGGTCCATCAGGCCCTGGAGCCACTTACGGACCTCCTCGACGCCCTCGATGTGCCGGCCGTGCTCGTCGAGGTGCGCGAGTGCCACCCATGGTGTCTCGGCGCCGGGAAGGATCTTCTCCGCCTCGAGTTTCATCTCGCCGAGCAGCCGGTGGTACTCGGACCAGCCGTACGCGTACGCCTCGTCAAGGTCGAGATCGGTGCCGTTGAAGTAGCGTGACCAGCGGGCGTACCGCTCACGGCCCGCCGTGTTGGGCGCGCCCTCGACGGTCGGCGCGTACACGTCGCGCATCCAGTCCCGCAGCTCCACGACGGCGGCGGTCGCCCCGCGTGCGGATTCGTCCAGCTCGGCGCGTAGCGCCTCGGGCCCCGAGGACGCGAAGTCCTCGAACCAGCCGCGCCCTTCACCCGTGTCCGCCCACTCGGTGAGCTGCTCGACGAAGGTGGCGGTGGGGCGCGGGGCCGCGTACAGCTTGCGTTCCAGGCCGAGTTGCAGGGACTCGCGGTAGCCCGCCAGTGCGGCCGGCACGGCGCGCAGCCGCTCGGCGATCGCCGCCCAGTCCGCGTCCGTCCGGGCCGGCGTGACGGTGAAGACCTCACGCACCGCATGGGCAATGGTGTGCAGGTTGCCGACCGCGCGCAGGCCCTCGTCGGCCCCGTGCATGGCGAGGTCCGCGACGAGCCGCTCGCGCAGCAGGCGCGCACACCGGCGCTCCATGTCACTGTCCGCGCCGGGCTGTCGCTCGGCCTCGTCGAGCTTCGCGAGCGTGGCCCGTTGGAGCTCCGCGAGCACTTCCTGACCTGCGGGAGAGGTGTCGGGCAGCCGGCCCGAACTCTCCTGCACGCCGAGATACGTACCGGTGATCGGATCGAGGGCGATGAGCTCGTCGACGTAGGTGTCGGCGACCTCTCGGGGCAGCGGGCTTTTCGTCTCTGACATGCGGACATCCTCATACGAGGGGCCGCCGCGCGTCACCCGGATTGAGCCGACGGCGAGGGCGGCAGCAGCGGTCCGCAGTCCCACTTCTGGAAGATCAACCGCGTCTCCACACGGGCCACTTCCCGGCGGGAGGTGAACTCGTCGAGGACCAGTCGCTGTAGATCCGCCATGTCCGCGACCGCGACGTGCACGAGATAGTCGTCCGGGCCGGTGAGATGGAAGACGGTCAGCGACTCGGGCAGCGCCCGGATCCGCTCCACGAAGGGTCCCACCAACTCCCGCCGATGCGGCCTGACCTGGACCGACAGCAACGCCTCCAGACCCCGCCCCAGCTTGGCCGGATCCAGCCGCAATCGATGCCCGAGGATCACGCCCGCGCGTCGCAGCCTGGTCACCCGGTCCAGACAGGTCGACGCTGCCACGCCGATCTGCGCGGCGAGGTCGCGGTAGGTCGTCCGGGCGTCGTTCTGCAGCAGCCGCAGCAGTTCGAGATCCACCGGATCCAGTACGACAGATTCGGCCATCGGCCGAACGTAGCACGGGATCCACTGGCGTCGACCCGGTCGACGTTCACTCTTCCCTCATGGACACGCCCATCGCATCGAGAGCACTCGCCACCGAGGCCGTGCACGCCGGCCGGGACGACCTCGCCCGCCAGGGCCTGCACGCCCCGCCGATCGACCTGTCCACCACCTATCCGTCGTACGACAGCCGAGGCGAAGCCGCCCGCATCGACGCCTTCGCCGACACCGGCGCGATACCTGACGGCCCTCCGGTCTACGGGCGGCTGGGCAACCCGACCGTCGCCCGCTTCGAAACCGCCCTCGCCCGTCTCGAGGGCACCGAGTCGGCCGTCGCCTTCGCCAGCGGGATGGCGGCACTGACCGCCGTGCTTCTGGTACGGGGCTCGCTCGGCCTGCGCCATGTGGTGGCCGTACGGCCCCTGTACGGCTGTAGCGACCATCTCCTCACCGCCGGGCTGCTGGGCTCGGAGGTGACCTGGACCGACCCGGCCGGGATCGCGGAGGCGCTGCGGCCGGACACCGGCCTGGTCATGGTCGAGTCCCCGGCGAACCCGACGCTGGCCGAACTCGACCTGCGGGCCGTCGCCCACGCCTGTGGCTCCGTGCCACTGCTCGCCGACAACACCTTCGCCACGCCGGTGCTCCAGCGCCCCGCCGAGCAGGGCGCGCGGCTCGTGCTGCACAGCGCCACCAAGTACCTCGGCGGGCACGGTGACGTGATGGCCGGTGTGGTCGCCTGCGACGAGGAGTTCGCCGGGCGGCTACGGCAGGTCCGGTTCGCCACGGGCGGTGTCCTGCATCCGCTGGCCGGCTATCTGCTGCTGCGCGGCCTCGCGACGCTGCCCGTTCGGGTACGGGCCGCGTCCGCGAACGCCGCCGAACTCGCCCGCCGCCTCGCCGCCGACCCGCGCGTCGCCCGCGTCCACTACCCGCGCATCGGTGGCGCGATGATCGCCTTCGAGGTCCACGGCGACCCCCACCAGGTCATCAGCGGCGTCCGCCTGATCACCCCCGCCGTGAGCCTCGGCAGCGTCGACACCCTCATCCAGCACCCGGCGTCCATCAGCCACCGCGTCGTGGACGCGGCGGACCGACGGGGTGCGGGTGTGAACGACAGACTGCTGCGCTTGTCGGTGGGCTTGGAGGACGTAGAGGACCTATGGACCGATCTCGCCGGCGCACTGGAGCGCCCCTTCAGGGGCGCGGGGAACTGCGCGACCAGCCACAGCGAACCCGCAGCCGCCAGCGCCCCCGTAGCTCCTACGGCGCTTCGGCCCTCATAACCCCCACGGTGCCCTCTGCCGCTCCCAGTGGAGCATCCAGACGAGCCGTGATGACCAGAGTCCCCTCCTCGATCTGATAGTCGAGCGGAAGCTCCAGCCCCCGCATCGCGGCGACCATCCCGGTGTTGGCGGACTGCGTCACCGCGTAGACGCTCTCGCAGCCGGCCTCGACCGCCATGGAAACCAGCCTGCGGAGCAGCTCCCCGCCGATACCGCGCCGCTGCCACTCGTCCTCGACGAGCAGCGCGACCTCCGTCTCGTCCCCGTCCCACAGCAGATGGCCGAGCCCGACGATGCGCCCCGAGGCGGTCTGCACGGCGAGCGTCCGCCCGAAGCGGGGGCTGAGCAGGTGGTGGAGGTAGCGGTCGGCGTCACCGACCGGCCCGTGGTAGCGCCTGCCGAGCGTCCGCGCCGAGCACCGCTTGTGCATCGCCGTCGCGGCTTCCAGATCCCTCGGGTCGGCCCGGCGGACGGTGATCGCGTTGCCCTCGGGGAGCGTGAGCACGTCCTGGCTGCGCGGAACGCGCGGGCCGAGCCGGGCGTCCAGCTCCACCAGCGCCCGTGCGCGGGCGAACTCGGTCGGGGTGAACGGCAGATAGGGCCGCTCCACGGTGATCACTCCGCCTTCCGGTGCCCGCAGCCGCATCACGGTGTCCTCCAACGCCCCCTCAACCGGCACGACGTCGGGCGCCCGGCCGCCGCCGGGCGGGACCGCGGGGAGCGAGCGGATCGTGCAGCGGCCCAGCAACTGGCGTAGCGCGAGCGGGAGTTCCGCCGCGTCCAGGGCGGTGCGCGTGGCGAGGCCGAGCACCCTGGTCGGCGCGTCGACCAGGTCATGGGCGTCGGCCCGCTCGATCCAGGTGCCGGTGCCGCCGGCCTGCGCGATCGCCCGGGTCATCTCGGGCGGCGCGAGCTCACCGGGAACCCGCAGCAGGAACTCGTCCACCGTGCCTTCGGCCAACGGGTGCGTCTGGAGGCTGAGGATGTCGACCCGCCGCCCGGCGAGGGCGGTGCACAGCGCGGCCAGCGACCCCGGTTCGTCCTTCACCGTCGTCCGCATCCGCCACAGCGCAGTCACCCCGGTCCCGGCCTGCTCCGTGGGGAGGGGCCGGGTGCCGGTATCACCCGTCGGTGGGGCATGACCGTGGCGTCGTGTCCACCATGTGTGGAACGCCGCCGCGATGTCCCGCCGCCATTGGCGCACCGTACGTCCGTGCTTCGCACGCGTCACATCAGATATGTCTCGACTCATGCACCCACTGTGAAGGAAGGGTGTTGCGTGATCACGAACGCACTGTGACCTACGGGTAAAGCAGGGTTCTGTCCCTTTTATGGCTGAAACGCCACTGCCGCGCACCAGGGGATGACGCCGGTGCGCGGCACTGACACGAGGGTACGGGACCTACTGGCCGACGCGTCCCGGCTTCAGCACCTGGGTGAACAGCACCGTGCCGTCCTGCTCACGCAGACGCACCGTCAGTTCCCCGCTGTGGCCGTCGATGTCGACCTCGCCGAAGAACTGGTAGCCGCCGGCGGGGGAGACGTTAGCCGCGGTCGGAGCCTTTACGAACACCCGATCCGGGCCGAAGGTGCCGTCGAGGGCGTTGGCCGGGAAGGCGCCCGCGTTGAGCGGGCCGGAGACGAACTCCCAGAACGGCTCGAAGTCGGTGAACGCGGCCCGCGAGGGCTGGTAGTGCTGCGCCGAGGTGTGGTGCACGTCGGCCGTCAGCCACACGGTGCCGGTGATCCGACGGTGCTTGATGAAGCGCAGCAGCTCGGCGATCTGAAGTTCACGGCCGAGCGGGGCGCCCGGGTCGCCCTGCGCGACGGCCTCGATGTTCGCCGGGCCGTCCGTGGCGTCCGGCACCACCAGGCCGAGGGGCATGTCCGAGGCGATCACCTTCCACACCGCGCGGGAGCGGGCGAGTTCGCGCTTGAGCCAGGCCAGCTGCTCGGCGCCGAGGATGCCCTGGGCGTCGGTGGTCTGGTCGTCCGCCGAGTTGGCGTTGCGGTAGGTCCGCATGTCCAGCACGAACACGTCGAGGAGCGGCCCGTGGTTGACCACGCGGTACACCCGGCCGTCGGGGCGGCGCAGGGTCGAGATCGGGAAGTACTCCGAGAACGCCTGCCGGGCCCGCGTGGCCAGGACGTCGAGGTTCTTCTCGGTGTAGCGGGTGTCGGCGAAGATCTCGCCGGGGAACCAGTTGTTGGAGACCTCGTGGTCGTCCCACTGGATGATGGAGGGGACCTGGGCGTTGAACCGCTTGAGGTTCTCGTCGAGCAGGTTGTAGCGGAAGTTGCCGCGGAACTCTGCGAGGGTCTCGGCCACTTTGGCCTTCTCGTCGGTGGTGATGTTCCGCCAGGTGCTGCCGTCGGGCAGGGTGACGGACTCCGTGATCGGCCCGTCGGCATAGATGTTGTCGCCGCTGCACAGGAAGAAGTCCGGGTCCAGCGCGCCCATCGCGTTGTAGATGGTGTAACCGCCGAAGTCCGGGTTGATGCCCCAGCCCTGCCCCGCCAGGTCGCCGGACCAGACGAACCGGATGCCGTCGCGCCGCTTGGCGGACGCCGTACGGAAGGTGCCGGTGACCGGCTCGCCGGTGCGGCGCGTGTCGTCCGGATCGGCCAGCAGTACGCGGTAGTTGATCTGCTCGCCCGACGGGAGCCCGCGCAGCCGGGTCGTGCCGGTGAAGTCGGTGTCGGCGCCGAGCAGTGGACCGTGCCATCTGCGCGGATTGCGGAACGACTCGGTCGCGGACGTCTCGACGATCATCCGGGCGGGACGGTCGGAACGCACCCACACCAGACCGGAGTCGCAGGTCACGTCTCCCGTCTGAACGCCCCAGCCCGCCTTGGGACGTCCGGACAGCGCGAATGCCGGTGCCGCGCCGAGCGCGGAGGGCAGGGTCAGGGCCGCCGACGCGGCGAGGGAGCCGCGCAGGACGCTGCGACGGCCGGGGAAGGGACGGTGGGACATGGATGCGCCTCCGGCGACGGGATCCGGTCAGTGTGCGATGCCAGAACTACTCGCGCGCCGCTGCGCACACGCAAACCACAAGTGAACAACCGACCGCGGAAACAAGGGAACAGACCGGTCGGCCACGGGGGATCGCCGTCGTCACACCCCGGCGGCCTCCGCCATCAGCCGTACGCCCGCCCGGATGCGCGCCGGTGACAAGTGGGCGTAGCCCAGCACCAGCCGTACGTCCTCACCGTCGCCGACGCCGGCGGGCGCGTGCGTGCAGTCCTTGAGCGGACGCACCCTGACACCGGCGTCGGCCACGCGCGCGAGGAAGTCCTTCTCGGGCCCGAAGCGGCGGGGGAGGGTGGCGATGACGTGCAGCCCCGCGGCGATCCCGGACACCTCCGAGCCGGGGAAGTGCTCGTCCAGGGCGGCGACGAGCGTGTCGCGCCGCTCGCGGTACGCGCGCTGGCAGCGGCGCAGCTGACGGTCGTAGTCGCCGTGCTCCAGGAACCGGGCGAACAGCGCCTGGTCGACCGTGGGATGGCCTAGATCGATCGTGCGCTTGCGTTCGATCACCTCGTCGGCGATCGACTCCGGTACGAGCAGCCAGCCGAGCCGCAACCCCGGAGCGAGAGACTTGCTCACCGACCCCGCGTAGGCGACGCGTTCCGGATCGAGCCCTTGGAGCGCGCCGACGGGCGCGCGGTCGTAGCGGAAGTCGCCGTCGTAGTCGTCCTCCAGGACGAAGCCGTCCACGGACCGTGCCCAGTCGAGCAGTTCCGTGCGGCGCCGCGCGGAGTAGGCGATCCCGGTGGGGTACTGGTGGGCCGGGGTCACCACGACCGACCGTACGCCCGAGGCCTTGAGCGGGCCGACGGCGAGCCCTTCGTTGTCCAGGGGCACCGGCACGGTGGTGACGCCGGTCGCGGCGTACAGGGCGTCATGGCCCGGGCTGCCCGGGTCCTCGACGCCGACGGTGGGCATCCCGCGCGCGTGGAGCACGAATCCGAGCAGGGTCGTCGCCTGGGCCACGCCGGAGACGACCACGACCCGCTCCGGGTCCGCGACCACGCCGCGGCGGCGGGCGAGCAGTTCGGCCAGCGCCGTACGCAGCCGGGGCAGGCCGCGCGGATCCGGATAGCCGAGGTCGCGGTGCGGCAGCTCGGCCAGCACACCGCGCTGGGCCGCCGCCCACGCGGCTCGCGGGAACAGTGACAGGTCCGGCGTCCCGGGCACGAAGTCGGCCCGAGCGCCGGGCGGGCGCGGAGCGAGGTCACGCGCGCGTGGCCGCGCCGCCCGTACCGCACCGCCCACCCAGGTCCCGGCCCCCCGTCCGCTGCGCAGGTACCCCTCGGCGGTCAACTGCTCGTACGCCTCCGTGATCAGGCCGCGCGACACTCCGAGGTCGGCGGCGAGATCACGGCTCGACGGCAGCCGGGTTCCCGGCGTGAGCCTGCCGGTTCGAACCGCCTCCCGCAGCGCCGCCTGCAACGAGCGTCCACGCGCGCGTGCCGGCGCCGAGGCGGCCGGCAGGAGCAACTCCCAGGCGACGGACCCCGGACGTCCCTCGGTCGTCGACGGCTCCTCACTCCGATTGGTCTCTGATGACGTCATGAAAGTGGACCTTAAACCGGACCGCCGTGGTGCCTAGCGTCTTTTCCATGAACGCCACCACCACACGCGGAGCCCTGCTCGCCGCGCTCGCCTGCGTCCTCGTAGGAGGGTCCTTCACCGCCAACAGCGTCCTCGGCGAATACCCGTACGCCGGCGGCCAGTTCCTGCGCTACGGCCTTGCCTGTCTGCTGCTCCTCCCATTGGCCGGCCGGGACGCGGCGACCCGGCTGCGGACGCTCACGCCCCGCCACTGGGCCCGTCTCGCGCTGCTGGCAGCCGTGGGCATGGTCGGCTTCAACCTGGCGGTCATCGCGGCGGAGCGCACCGCCGAACCGGCCGTACCGGGCGTCTTCGTCGGCTGCGCACCCGTGGTGGTGGCGGTGGCCGTGCCCCTCCTGGAGGGACGTCGACCGCAGCGCGTCGTCCTGTACGGCGCCCTGCTCGTCGCCTTCGGCGCGTGCACGGTCCAGGGGTGGGGACGTACGGACGGCGCCGGAATCGCGTTCTCGGCGTGTGCGCTCGCCGGTGAGGTCGGTTTCGCGGTGCTCGCCGTGCCCCTGCTGCGGCCCCTGGGCCCGCGGCTGCTGTCCGCCACGGTGTGCGGTGTCGCCGCGCTCGAGTCCCTGGCGGCCGGGCTTCTCCTGGACGGCGGCGCATGGCTGCGGCGACCCGACGGCACCGAGACCGCCGCGCTGCTGTGGCAGGCGGCGGTCGTCACCGTCATCGGATTCGTCTGCTGGTACATGGGCATGCAGCGGATCGGCGCGGAGCGCGCCACGCTCTTCTCCGGCCTCATCCCGGTCGCGGCCGCCTGCACCGCGCCCCTCGTCGGAACGGGCTCCTACGGCCCCGCCCAGGCCGCGGGCAGTGCCCTCGTCGGCGCCGGAGTCGCCCTCGGATCGGGTGCGTTGGCCCGGCGCCGGTCAGCGACTGCCGTCGAGGATCACGCGGGCGACCAGCGCCGGGTCGTCGTTCATGGGGACGTGACCGCAGCCCGGCAGCCGCACCAGGCGCGCCCGGGGAATGATCTGCTTGGCCCGGACCCCCTGCCGGCGCACGAGAAGCCGGTCCTTGGAGCCCCAGGCCACGGTGACCGGGATGCCAGGGATGTCGTCGGTCCACTGGACGCCGGAGCCCGCCCGGAGCGTCTCGGAGAAGCCGGCGGCGTTGGCCAGCGCGAGCGTCTCGGCGACCACGGCCTCGGGTGAACGGCGGGCCGGGCGGGCGTAGATGGTGCTCGTCAGGACCGTGCGACCGGCCGCCGAACGGGACAGCCGCTCGACCACTGGGAGCGGCAGCCGCAGGGAGAACTGGCGCATCGCCAGCAGGACGCCGAAGGCGTAGCGACGTTCGGCCGGCGTCCAGAACCCGGCCGGGGACAGGGCCGTCACGGACCGTACGAGCTTCTCGCGGCCGAGTTCCAGGGCCAGCAGACCGCCGAGTGAATTGCCCGCCACATGCGGCCGTTCGACCTCCAGCTCCTCGCACAGTGCGCCGAGCGCGGCGTTCACCGTGGGCAGGTCGTGCGCGAGGCCCTCCGGAAGGGCCGGGGACGCGCCGAACCCGGGCAGATCCACGGCGATCACATCGCGCTCGGTCGCCAGGATGTCCACCACCGGGTCCCAGGCCTGCCGATGATGCCCGATACCGTGCAGCAGGAGCAGCGGTTCGCCCGTCCCCACGCGCGCGTAGGAGAGGGTCACGGTCCGCGGGCCGTGGGCGTAGGGGACCTTGAAGGAGACGGTGGCGGACATGAACTGCTCCTCGGCTGGGGCTCGCTGAGTCTGGGGGATCGCTGACGGACTGCTCGTAGACAGCTTGTCAGCAGTTGCTACCGACGGGTAGCCCCTGGGGCGCCTCCGTCCGCCGATATGGCCTGGACAGGTGCGGATGTGTCGGTTGGGATGGAATCCGTGACCACCGACACCGAGACCGACGTCTTCGAAGAACACCGTCCCGTCCTCCTGGGAGTCGCCTACCGCATGCTCGGGCGGGTGGCCGACGCGGAGGACGTGGTCCAGGAGGCCTGGCTGCGCTGGTCCGGCGCCGACCGGAGCGAGGTGCGCGAACCGCGCGGCTATCTGGTGCGCATCACCACCCGCCTCGCCATCGACCGGCTGCGCCAGGTCAAGGCGCGGGGCGAGACGTATGTCGGCCCGTGGCTGCCGGAGCCGTACGTCACCGACTTCGGCGACAGCGTCCCGGACACCGCGGACCGGGCCGTGCTCGCCGACTCCGTCTCCCTCGCCGTCCTCGTCGTACTGGAGTCGCTGTCGCCGCTGGAGCGGGCGGTCTTCGTCCTCAGGGAGGCGTTCGGCTACCCGTACGCCGACATCGCCGCCATGCTCGACCGCGGGGAGCCGGCGGTACGGCAACTCGCCGGGCGGGCCCGCAAGCACGTCGAGGAGCGGCGGCCGCGATACGAGGTCGACCCGGCCCAACGCCGTGATCTCACCGAGCGATTCCTCGCCGCCGCGGCGGAGGGCGACCTCGAAGGGCTGATGTCCCTGCTCGCCCCCGACGTGCGCCTCGTGGGCGACAGCGGTGGCAAGGCCAAGGCGCCGCTGCGGGTCCTGGAGACGGCCGACAACGTGGGGCGCTTCATGGTCGGCATCGCCGGTCAGGGCATCCCGGAGGTGTCCTTCCGCTTCCTGGAGCTCAACGGCGGTCCCGCGGTACTGGTGCTGTCCGGAGACCAGCCGGACAGCGTCCTCCAGCTGGACGTCCTGGACGGGCGCATCCAGTCCGTCTACATCATCCGCAACCCCGACAAGCTCAGGTCGCTGGCCTGGTAGGTGCCGGCGGCGGCCCGAGAGCCCTCTGATTGGTCTTGACCAAGGGTGAGGGCCGCCCTATGGTCGCAGATAAGTGCAACAACCTTTAATAAACAAGGGCGCTAAAACGCCGCCGGACCACGGCGATTGCGGAGGATCAGGGTGGGGACCACGCAGCTGGAATCGGTGCCGGAACCGAAGTACTGGCACCTCAAGACCGTGCTCAGCGAGTCATTGGACTCCGACTTCTCCGTGGGCGAGATTCTGCCCAACGAGCGTGACCTCGCAGCCCGCTTCGGCGTCGCCCGAGCCACGCTACGCCAGGCGCTCGAGCAGCTCGAACTCGAAGGCAGGCTCCAGCGCCGCCGCGGCGTCGGGACGACGGTCGCCCCGCCGCGCGTCGGTGTCGCCGTCGGCACCGAGCAGCACGCCTGGCCGGGTGCGGCAGGCGATGCCTGGCAGCCCGTCGACTCCACGACGGAGGCCCCGCCCGCGGCGGTCGCCCTGGAGACGGGCACGCAGGAGCCGGTGCACACCGTGCGCCGCACCCGTATGACGCACGGCCAGCCGGTCGCCGCCGAGCTGCTCTATGTCCCGGAGTCGTCGGTGCCCGACCTCTCCGCCATCGACGCGCCCTCCGGACCGGCACGCGCGCGTGCCGTGCTGCGCGAGCTCCAGCGCCTGGAGTTGGAGGGCCAGGAGAGCGCCGTCGAGCTGGGCTCGGCCCGCGCGGACGACGCCAAGCAGCTGGACCGGCTCCCCGGATCACCGGTCCTCGTCGTCACCACCCGCTTCATCGCCGAGGGCCGCACCGCCGCGCTCTCCGTCGCCACGTACCGCGCGGACACCTGCCGGCTGACCTTCGGGGACTCCGGCGGGGTGGAGATCCACGAGGGGCCGGAGCGCCGGGCCTCCTGACAGCCGCATGACCCGGTCGTACGACATCGCAGTGCGACCCTGTGAACGCGCCCCGGAGCTCCTCCGGGGCGCGACGCGTTCACGGCACGCTCCAGGTCAGCGGCGGGCCGTCACCGTGCCCTCCACCGCGAAGAGCTGCTCCTCCACATGGTCGAGGGCGAGCCGCAGGGCGCCCGTCGTCACGGCCGCCTCGCCGAGGAGGGACAGCGTCACGTTCGGGGGCCGCAGACAGTAGCGCGCCAGCTCGCGGCGCAGTGGCTCCAGTACGCCGTCCAGTCCGGCCGCCCAGCCGCCGATGACGACCAGCTCCGGGTCGAGGGCCAGGACGAGCGCGGCCACGTCGTGGACGAGGCGCTGGATGAAGCGGTCGACGGCCGCACGGGCCCGCTCGTCGCCTTCGCGTGCCTGCGCGAACACCTTCGCCACCGCTCGCTCGTCCAGCGGATGCAACGGCTCGTCGGTGGTCGACAGCAGTGTCTCCGGAGTCACCTCGCGGCCCAGCAGATGCAGGGCGCCGATCTCTCCCGCCGCACCGCCGTACCCGCGGTGCAGCCGTCCGCCGATCAGCGACCCGGCACCCGGGCTGAGCCCGGCCAGGACGAACACGACGTCGTCGGACTCGATGGCGGCGCCCTTCCAGTGCTCGGCGACCGCGGCGGCGTTGGCGTCGTTCTCGACCAGGACCGGGCACTTGAAGGAACGGCTCAGCCGCTCGCCCAGGTTCAGCCCCGTCCACTCGGGCAGTGCGGTGCCCAGTCGTACGGTGCCGTCCGCCTCGACGATTCCGGGCGTGGCGACCCCGACGGCCCGCAGGGAGCTGCGCGCGACGCCGGCCCGGCGCAGGAGATCGGCGACCGAGGTGCGCAGCCGCTCCAGGCGCTCGTCCGCCGGAGCCGTCTCGTCCACGTCCTTGGCGATGGCGCCCAGCACCCGGCCGTCGAGGTCGGCGAGCTGCGCGGCGACGCGGTGCGGCCCGATCTCCAGACCCAGCAGATGACCGGCCTCGGCCCGGAACCTGAAGCGCCGCGCCGGCCGCCCCTGACGCCGGGCGACACTCTCGTCCGCGGCCTTCTCGACGACGAGTCCGGCCTCGATCAGTCCCTCGACGACGCCCTCGACGGTCGGCCGGGACAATCCGGTCACCCGGGTGATCTCGGTCAGCGTCGCGCAGTCCGCGGCGCGCAGCGCATGCAGCACCACCGCGGAATTGATCCTTCGCAGCAGAGAGGGGTCCCCGCCGGTCAGCTGCCCCAACGTCCGTCCTCCCAGCTCGTGCGCGTGTTGGCCGGATCGTACTCGGCACACCGGACCCCGGCGAGTGCCGGGCACGCACTGATCTGTTGCAGGAGCGGGATCACCCCGGCGCGACGAACCCCGACTCGTACGCCGCGATCACCGCCTGGGTGCGATCGCGCGCCCCCAGCTTGGCCAGCACGGCGCTCACATGCGACTTGACCGTCTCCGTGCCGACGATCAGCCGAGCGGCGATCTCCGCGTTCGACAGCCCGCGGGCCATCAGGCGCAGCACCTCGGCCTCGCGCTCGGTCAACTGCGCCCGCTCCATCACGGCACGGGCCGCGCGGTTCCCGCCGTCGTCGCCGTACTCGGCGGCGAGCTGCCGCACCGAGGCCGGGAACAGCAGCGACTCGCCCTCGGCGACCAGCCGCACCGCGTGCACGATCTCGGCGGGCCGGGCCCGCTTCAGCAGGAACCCGTCGGCACCGGCACGCAGCGCCTCGTACACGTACTCGTCGTTCTCGAAGGTCGTCACCACGAGGATCTTCGGCGGCTCGTCCACCGACCGGAGCACCGCGCGCGTGGCCTGGATACCGTCCAGAAGCGGCATCCGTACGTCCATGGCGACCACGTCCGGCCGCAGCTGCCGCACCAGCGGGATCACCGCGGCCCCGTCGGCCGCCTCGCCGACCACCTCGATGTCGGGCTGCGCCTCCAGCACGGCCCGCAGACCCGCGCGGACCAGGGGTTCGTCGTCGACGAGGAGAACGGTGACCGGCATCCGGCCAGCGTAGGTCAGCGCAGGGGCAGGTCTACACGCACTTGCCAGTCACCTTGGTCCGGGCCGGTCCGTGCACTCCCGCCGAGCAGCGCCGCCCGCTCGCGTATGCCGCGCAGGCCGCTTCCCCGGCCCGGGGCGGGTATGTCGGCGGTGAGCGGGTTGCGCACCTCCAGGCCGAGGGTGCCGTCCGCGACGGAGATCCGGACCCGGACGGGAACGGCGCCCGCGTGCCGCAGCACATTGGTCAGCGACTCCTGGAGGATGCGGTAGCCCTCACGGGAGACCGGTCCCGGCAGGGTGTCCAGAGCGCCGGTCAGCTCGGCGTCGACCTTCGCCCCGGAGGCGCGGGCGGACTCCAGCAGCCGGTCGGCGTCGATGAGGGTCGGCCTGCTGCTCACCGGCCGTTCCGACTCGCGCAGGATGCCGAGAACACGCTCCAGGTCCTCCAGGGCGGCGCGGCCGGTCTCCTCGATGGCGTCGAGGGCCCGGTCGGTGAACGTGGGGTCGCCGGCCGCGCGTGCGGCGCCCGCCTGGACCACGGCGACGGTGAGGGCGTGGCCGATGGAGTCGTGGAGTTCGCGAGCGATCCGGGTGCGCTCCAGGAGTTGTTCCGTGCGCTCCTCCATGGCGGCGAGGCGCTCGGCGGGGGAGGGGCCGAGAAGGCGGAGGGCGATCGCGGTGATGAGGCGGCCCGAACCGACCACTGTGGCCGCCGCCATGGCCAGCGCCACGGGCACCAGCAGGACGTGCCACCACTGGTGGCCGTCGAGGACCGACAGCACCCGCTCCTCGACATCACCGCCGAGCGCCGCCGACACCAAGTCCACCGAGGCCATGAGCAGTTGGACGGTGAACATCGCCGTCGCGCAGCCGAGCAGTAGCCGCGCCTCCAGCCACACGACGAGCCGCCCGCGGTCGCCCCAGGAGGCGGACGGCGTGACGACGATGTCGGTGCTCGCGCTGTCGTGCCGGTGACCGGTCAGCAGCAGTCTGGCCTGGAAACCCTCCACGGTGCGCATCGCGGGCACCAGGCCGACGGGGGCGAGCACCACGCCCGCCACCACCCAGGTCCACCACGCTTCTTCGATGAACAGCCACAGGGACGGCCACACGATGGCGATGAACAAGTGCAGCAATCGTGTGTACGTCACCACCCGGCCGAACGGGCGCAGCAAGCGGACCATTTCGTCATCGTGCCAGCCGCCACTGACAACGAGCCTCCCCCGGGCGGGGGAGACGATCTCCACGCGCGGGGGAGGCCCCGCATCGGCGCCATCGGCCAGGCTGCTGCCATGACCAGCATCGAAGTCCAGGACCTCATCAAGGAGTTCGGCACCCGGCGAGCCGTGGACCACCTCACCTTCCGCGTACTTCCCGGCCGTGTCACCGGCTTCCTCGGCCCCAACGGCGCCGGAAAGTCCACCACCATGCGGCTGGTGCTCGGCCTCGACCGGCCGACCGCCGGGACGGCCACGGTCGGAGGCCATGCCTACGCCACCCTCCGCGAGCCCCTGCGCCACGTGGGCGCCCTGCTCGACGCGCAGGACGCGCACGGCTCCCGTACCGGCCGCGACCATCTGCGCGTCCTGGCGGCGAGCAACCGCATTCCGCCCGGCCGGGTCGACGAGGTGCTGGAGGAGACCGGGCTCGCCCCGGTGGCGCGCCACAGGGTGAGGACGTACTCACTGGGCATGCGCCAGCGGCTGGGCATCGCCGCCGCCCTGCTCGGCGACCCGGAGGTCGTCATGCTCGACGAGCCCTCGAACGGCCTCGACCCCGAAGGCATCATCTGGATCCGCCAGTTGCTGCGCCGGCTCGCCAAGGAGGGGCGCGCGGTGCTGGTCTCCAGCCATCTGATGAACGAGACCGCGTCCTTCGCCGACCACCTCGTGGTACTCGGCCGAGGCCGTCTGCTGGCCGACACCCCGGTGCGGGAGTTCATCCACGCGCGCGTGCAGCCCAGCGTGCGCATCCGTACGACCGACGCCACCGCGCTCAAGAGCGCCCTCGCCGGGCACGGCCACGACGCCGTCGAGCACGAGGACGGGCATTGGACGGTGCCCCACGCACGCGTGGACGACATCGGCCGCCTCGCGTCGGCCGCGGGCGTACCGATCCTCGAACTGAGCACGCAGGAGGGCACCTTGGAGCAGGCCTATCTCGATCTCACCGCGTCCGAGACCGAGTTCACCGCCCAGCCGCAGGAGGCCTGACATGTCGTTCGCACCCGTACTCCACTCCGAGTGGCTGAAGATCCGTACGCTCCGCTCGCTCCTCGGGGCGCTCCTGGCTCTTTTCGCGGCGACCACCCTGTTCTCTGCGATCGCCGGCGTATCCGAGACGTCCGACCCGGAGTTCGATCCGCTGTTCATGGCGCTGTCCGGTGTCGCGCCCGGTCAGATCGCCGCCATCTCCTTCGGGGCGATGGCGGTGTCGTCGGAGTTCCACGGGGGTGGACTCCGGCTCTCGCTGGCGGCGGTGCCCCGGCGCGGGCGGTGGTTCGCGGGCAAGCTGGCAGTGATCGCCGTACCGACCCTCGTGGTGGGGCTGGTCACCGCGTTCGCCGCCCTGGTCGTCGCACGGGCGGGACTCGGCGCCGCGGCGAGCGGGCCGACGGCGGGCGAGCAGGTGCGGGGCGTCGTGGGCGCCGCGATCTACCTCATGCTCATGGCGCTGCTCGCGGCCGGGCTCACGGCCCTGCTGCGCAGCGGAGTGGGCGCCCTGTCCCTGCTGATCCCGTTCCTCCTCGTCGTCTCCTTCGTGATCGGCGACGCGGCCGGCGGACTCACCGACTTCCTGCCCGACAGGGCCGGGCAGGTGGTCTTGTACGAGACGCATGACGGAACGCCGGGTCCGTGGACGGGCCTCGCGGTGACCGCGCTGTGGACGGCCGCCGCGGTGGGCGCGGGAGCGTGGAGTGTGCGACGCCGGGACGCCTGACCCGCCAGTCGTCTGACGCCACGCCAATTGTCAGTGGCGGCGGGAATACTGGATCACATGGACATCGCCAAGGACCTCGACCTGATCGACCTGCTGTGCACCCTGGACTTCCCCGCGGAGCACGGCGATACGGACGTCGGCAGGGGCGGACCCGGCTATCACATAGCCAGGTTAGGGCCCGATGACTGGCCGGGCGCGGAAGACTGCTACGCCTACGAGACCGGGATCGGCGAGCGTCTGACCGAGCGGTGGGGAGCGCCGTTGCGGTGGGGAACCGTGACGCTCGGCGAACGCCTCGCACGAGGTGAGCACTTGGCCGAGCCTTGGGCGACGCTCAACGCCCAGGCAACCGACATGCACACCTGGGAGGCGAACGGCACCGGTCGTTCGGTCACCGTGGCGGTCGCCGACCGGGAAGACGAGAACCGGCCTCACCCATTCGTCGTCGTCACGGACTTGAACCCACTGTGACCCCTCAGGCGTCGGCCGCGACCCGCAACCGCCCGAACTCCTCCGCCATCGTCGCCGCCGTCCAGTGCGCGTTCAGCCCGCTCGGATTCGGCAGCACCCACACGCGCGTGTCGCCGATCGTCCGCTCCTGAGGCCCCACCCGGGCCTTGCGGTCGTCGAAGGCCGCCCGGTACGCCGTCACACCCACCACGGCCAGCCAGCGCGGCCGCACCTCCGTCACCTTCGCCGCCAGCAGCCGCCCGCCCTCGCGGTACTCCTCTGCGCTCAGCTCGTCGGCCCTGGCCGTCGCACGCGCCACGACGTTCGTGATGCCGAGGCCGTACGACGGCAACTCCCGCTGTTCCGACGGCTTCATCAGCCGCGGCGTGAACCCGGACAGGTGCAGCACCGGCCAGAAGCGGTTGCCGGGACGGGCGAAGTGATGGCCCGTCGCCGCCGTCATCAGACCTGGGTTGATGCCGCAGAACAGCACGCGGAGGCCGTCCGCGATCACGTCCGGTACGAGACGGTCGCGGGCCGCCTCCAACTCCTCGGCGGTGAAGCGCGTCAGAGGATCGCTCCCGGGGTGTAGCCCGCGGCCTCAGGGTGCTGCTTCACGATCTCCTCGATGCGGCCGACGACGGCGGTGACCTGGGCGGCCGCGGCGCCGGTGAAGGACAGCTTGTCCGCCATCAGCTCGTCGAGCTGGGCACGGCTCAGCGGAATGCGCTCGTCCGCGGCGAGCTTGTCGAGGAGCTCGTTGCGCTCGGCGCCCTGCTCACGCATCGCCAGCGCGGAGGCGACGGCGTTCTCCTTGATCGCCTCGTGCGCGACCTCACGGCCCACGCCCGCCCGCACCGCGCCCATCAGCACCTTCGTGGTGGCGAGGAACGGCAGATAGCGGTCCAGCTCACGGGCCACCACGGCCGGGAAAGCGCCGAACTCGTCCAGCACGGTAAGGAACGTCTCCAGCAGACCGTCCAGGGCGAAGAACGCGTCCGGCAGCGCGACCCGGCGCACCACCGAGCAGGACACGTCGCCCTCGTTCCACTGGTCGCCCGCCAGCTCGCCGGTCATCGAGGCGTAGCCGCGCAGGATGACCATCAGGCCGTTGACGCGCTCGCAGGAGCGGGTGTTCATCTTGTGCGGCATCGCGGACGAGCCGACCTGGCCCGGCTTGAAGCCCTCGGTCACCAGCTCGTGCCCGGCCATCAGCCGGATCGTCTTCGCCAGCGACGACGGCGCCGCCGCCAGCTGCACCAGCGCGGTCACGACCTCGTAGTCCAGGGAGCGCGGGTAGACCTGGCCGACCGACGTGAACGCCTCCGAGAAGCCCAGGTGCCGGGCGATCCGCCCCTCCAGGTCGGCGAGCTTCGCGGCGTCCCCGCCCAGCAGGTCCAGCATGTCCTGCGCCGTACCGACCGGGCCCTTGATGCCGCGCAGCGGATAGCGCCCGAGCAGCTCCTCGACCCGGCCGTACGCCACGAGCAGCTCGTCCGCGGCGGTCGCGAACCGCTTGCCGAGGGTGGTGGCCTGCGCGGCCACGTTGTGCGAGCGGCCGGCCATGACCAGCTCGCCGTACTCGCCGGCGAGCTTGCCGAGGCGTGCCAGCACGGCCACCGTACGGTCGCGCATCAGCTCCAGGGAGAGCCGGATCTGGAGCTGCTCGACGTTCTCGGTGAGGTCGCGGGAGGTCATGCCCTTGTGCACGTGCTCGTGCCCGGCGAGGTCGTTGAACTCCTCGATCCGCGCCTTCACATCGTGCCGCGTGACCTTCTCGCGTTCGGCGATGGAAGCCAGGTCGACCTGGTCGAGGACACGCTCGTAGTCGGAGATCGCCGCGTCCGGTACCTCGATCCCGAGGTCCTTCTGGGCCCGCAGCACGGCGAGCCAGAGCTGACGCTCCAGCTTCACCTTCTGCTCGGGGGACCAGAGCGTGGCGAGCTCGTTGGAGGCGTAGCGTCCGGCGAGGACGTTCGGGATGCGGGGCTTGGCGGGCGCTGAAGTCACGTAAACGGATTCTACTGGCGGTCTGTGCAGGCCAGCGCCACCGGCCGGTTTGGCGGAACCTACGAAAGCGTCGCCCTAGGCACCAAGATTGGCGCCTCGGTACCAGGCGCTACGCCGCCGGACCCTCGTACGGCAGCAGGTCGGGGCGCTTCGCGGGCATGCCGTCGCCGGACGAGCGTCCGGTCAGGCGGCGGCCGATCCAGGGCAGCAGGTACTGCCGGGCGAACCGCACGTCCTCGACCCGGCGCGCGACCCACGCCGGCGGCACGGTGGCCGGCAGTGGCATGCGCCACTCGGTGTCCTCCGGCTCGTAGCCGAGCGTCTGCCACACCGCCTCCGCGACGCGGCGGTGCCCCTCGGCGGTGAGGTGCAGCCGGTCCACGTCCCACTGGCGCGGGTCGCTCAGCGAGGGCGCCCCGTACAGGTCGACGACCACCGCGTCGTGCCGCGCGGCGAGGTCGTCGACGCAGACGAACAGCTCCTCCATGCGGGGCCGGAACCGTTCCAGCACCGGACCCTGACGGCCCGGGCTGCGCATCAGCACCAGCTGCTTGCAGGCGGGGGCCAGCCGTTCCACGGCCTCGGTCAGCAGAGCGCGCACCCGCCCCATGTCGCACTTGGGGCGGAGCGTGTCGTTGAGCCCGCCCACCAGCGTGATCACATCGGGCTGCATGGCGGCGGCCACGGCCACCTGCTCCTCGACGATCTGCGCGATCAGCTTGCCGCGCACGGCGAGGTTGGCGTAGCGGAATCCGGGTGTGTGGGCGGACATCCTCCCGGCGAGAAGGTCGGCCCAGCCGCGGTAGGAGCCGTCCGGCAGCAGGTCCGACATGCCCTCGGTGAAGGAGTCGCCGACCGCGACCAAACTGGTGAATGTGGGGTTCTTCTGCATGGCGACACAGATGGTAACCCGCGTCCATACCCGTCGGTACGTCGGCCTGTCTCCCCTCTGGGCCGGTCAGGTCCGCTGCCCGAACAACTCCCGCAGCACGTCCTCCATCGTCACCAGCCCGGCCAGCCGTCCGTCCTCGCCCAGCACGGCAGCGAGATGCGTACGACTGCGCCGCATCGCCGTGAGCACGTCGTCCAGCGGTGTGCCGGCCCGCACGCGCGCGATGGGCCGCATCTCCCGCACCTCGAACGGCAGGTCCCGCGGCAGCTTGTCCAGCGCGTCCTTCACATGCAGATACCCGACGATGCGCCGGCCCTCGTCCACCACGGGGAAGCGTGAGAACCCGGACTCGGTGGACAGCCCCTCCAGCTGCTCCGGAGTGACGCCCACGCGCGCGTAGACGACGCTCTCCAGCGGAAGCACGACATCGTGCACGGGCCGTCGGCCCAGTTCCAGCGCGTCGTGCAGCCGTTCCCGCGCCCGCTCGTCGATGAGGCCGGCCTCTCCGGAATCCCGGACGATCCGGGCCAGCTCGGCGTCCGAGAACGTCGCGGCCACCTCGTCCTTGGTCTCCACGCGCAGCAGCTTCAGCAGGGCGTTCGCGAAGGCGTTGATCGTGAAGATCACCGGGCGCAGCGTCCGCGACAGGGCGACCAGCGGCGGGCCGAGCACCAGCGCACTGCGCACCGGCTCGGCCAGCGCGATGTTCTTCGGCACCATCTCGCCGAGAAGCATGTGCAGATACGTCGCCAGGGCGAGCGCGATCACGAAGGACACCGCGTGCCCCGCACCGGTCGGCACACCGATCGCGTGGAACACCGGCTCCAGCAGATGGGCGATCGCCGGTTCCGCGACGATACCCAGGACCAGCGTGCACAGGGTGATGCCGAGCTGTGCCGCGGCCATCAGCGCGGAGACGTGCTCCAGCGCCCACAGCACGCTCTTCGCCCGTCGGTCGCCTCGCTCGGCGTGCGGCTCGATCTGGCTGCGGCGTACGGAGATCAGCGCGAACTCGGCGCCCACGAAGAAGGCGTTGACGACCAGGGTCGCGAAACCGATCAGCAACTGTACGGCGGTCATCGCTCGACCTCCCCCTTGCTCGAGTCGATCAGCGGAGCGTGCAGCAGCAGGCGCGCGGCCCTGCGGCCCGACGCGTCGACCACGTCCAGTCGCCAGCCCACGACCTCGACACAGTCGCCGACGGCGGGGATCCGGCCGAGCTCATGGGCGACGAGACCGGCCAGCGTCTCGTACGGCCCCTCGGGCACCCTCAGTCCGACGCGCGCCAGCTGGTCCGTGCGGGCGGCGCCGTCCGCCGAGAACAGCGCACGGCCGTCGTCGTCACTGCCCGCGGCGGCGAGGTCCGGCGTCTCGTGCGGGTCGTGCTCGTCCCGCACCTCGCCGACGACCTCCTCGACGATGTCCTCCAGCGTGGCCACGCCCGCCGTACCGCCGTACTCGTCGATGACGACGGCCATCGTGCGCTTGCCGGAGAGCCGGTCCAGCAGCCGGTCGACGGTCAGCGACTCGGGGACGAGCAGGGGCTCGCGCATGAGGTCCGCGACCCGCACGCGCGCCCGGCGCTCCGCGGGCACCGCCAGCACGTCCTTGATGTGCGCGGTGCCCACGACCGAGTCGAGGTTGCCGCGGAAGACCGGGAACCGGGACAGGCCCGTGGCCCGGGTCGCGTTCGCCACGTCCTCACAGGTCGCCTGGACGTCGAGGGCGAAGACCTGTACGCGGGGCGTCATCACGTTCTCCGCGGTCAGGTCGGCGAGGTTCAGGGTCCGGACGAACAGCTCGGCCGTGTCCGCCTCCAGCGCGCCCTCCCGAGCGGAGTGCCGGGCGAGCGCCGCCAGCTCCTGCGGTCCGCGCGCGGAAGCCAGCTCCTCGGCCGGCTCCACACCGAAGAGCCGCACGATCCGGTTCGCCGTGTTGTTGAGGTGGCCGATGAAGGGCCGGAAGGCGGCGCTGAACAAGCGCTGTGCGTTGCCGACCCGCTTGGCCACGGCCAGCGGCGACGAGATCGCCCAGTTCTTCGGGACCAGTTCGCCGACGACCATCAGGACCACGGTCGAGAGGGCCGTACCCAGCACCAGAGCGATCGACGAGGCCGTGGAGCGTGAGATGCCCATCGACTCGAGCGGGCCCGCGATCAGCGCGGCGATCGACGGCTCGGCGAGCATGCCGACGACCAGATTGGTGACCGTGATGCCGAGCTGCGCCCCGGAGAGCTGGAAGGTCAGGCTCCGTACGGCCTTCAACGCCCCTGAGGCGCCCCGCTCGCCGCGCTCCGCTGCCCGTTCGAGGTCGCCGCGCTCGACCGTGGTGAGGGAGAACTCCGCCGCGACGAAGGCACCGCAGGCGAGGGCCAGCAGGATCGCCACCAGAAGGAGGAGCACTTCGGTCATCGGGTCACCTCCGTCCCATGATCGGGCAGGGCCGGGAGGATCGCGCGATGTCGTCTACTGGGAGGCTCGCCCATGGGCGGACGCTCACACCTTTCCTTGGAGAACCGAAGTGGCCCTCCAAGGGTAAAGGGTCAGCAAAGATGTCCAGCGCCTCCTACCTCCCGAAGGGCTTGACCCAGCGCCGCCAGTGGTTCTCACGGTGGTAGCCGGCTGCTGCCCAGGTGCGGTGGGCCTGTTCGTTGGCTTCCAGGACCATGGCGTCCACGCGTCGCCCGCCGAGGGCGGCGAAGCGTTGTTCGGCTGCTTCCAGGAGGGCGGTGGCGATGCCCTGTCGGCGGTGGTCGGGGTGTACCGCGAGTCGGTAGGCGGAGCATCGCCATCCGTCGAAGCCGGCTATGACGGTTCCGGTGAGGAAGTCGTCGCGCTCGGCGAGGAGCAGGGCTTCGGGGTCTCGTGTGATGAGTCGGGCCACTCCGTCGTGGTCGTCGCTGATGCTGGTTCCTTCTGCGGCGTCGCGCCAGAACCGCAGCACGGTGTCGATGTCCGAGTGTGTGGCGCAGCGGATGTGGAGGTCGCTCATGGGAGCGAGCCAAGCAGAGTGCTCGCCTGTCTGGCGAACGTTTTCCGTGGCCACGTCCGGCGCGAGCATGGTGGCGAGCCCCCGTACCCAGGTCCGCACTTCACGAACCTCAGGGGTCTGACCATACTGTCCAGGGGCTGTGTCCTTCGCGGTCAGTGGCGTGGTGGACGTCCGGCCGTTGCCGAACCGAAGAGACCCCGCCACGGCAGGCCATGGATCGGACGGGGGCGTCGCTGCTCCTCGGCCGTTCGCCAAGGACAGAAGGACAGGGAGTACGGCTCTCATGCCACAACAGAACACGGCGTCGCCGGACGCGGGTGCCGAACGGCTGGTCGCCGGTCGCTACCGCCTGCTGTCCGTTCTCGGCGAGGGCGGCATGGGCACCGTGTGGCGCGCCCGCGACGAGGCACTGCACCGCGAGGTCGCCGTCAAGGAGGTACGCGCTCCCGTCGGACTGGCCGCGGCGCAGGTCGAGCGGATGTACACCCGCTTGGAGCGGGAGGCCTGGGCGGCGGCGCGCATCAGTGCTCGCGGTGTGGTGACCGTCCACGACGTCGCCACCGACGACGGCCGCCCCTGGGTCGTCATGGAGTTCGTCCGCGGCGGGTCGCTGGCCGACGTGATCGGCTCCCAGGGTGCCCTCACGCCGCGTGAGGCCGCGCGCATAGGTGCCGAGGTGCTGGCCGCGCTGCGCGCCGCGCATGGCGCCGGAGTGCTGCACCGCGATGTGAAACCCGCCAACGTCCTGCTCGCAGACGACGGCAGGGTGGTGCTCACCGACTTCGGCATCGCCACCGTGGAGGGGGACTCCGCGCTGACGATGACCGGCGAACTCGTCGGCTCTCCCGAGTATCTGGCGCCGGAGCGGGCACTGGGCCGGAACCCCGGCCCCGCGTCGGACCTGTGGTCTCTCGGAGCGTTGCTCTACACGGCCGTCCAGGGCCGTTCGCCCTTCCGTCGGACCAGCCCGCTGAGCACTCTGCGCGCCATCGTCGACGACGAGTTGCCCCCGCCGCATCGGGCCGGACCTCTCCTGTCCGTCATCGAAGGCCTGATGCGCAAGGACCCCGACGATCGGATGTCGGCCGACGAGGCCGAGCAGGAGCTGCGCCTGGCTGGTGCTGACGGCACTTCCGGAGCCGGCGTGGCCACACCGTCCGCCCCACTGTCCGCAGTGGCGACCGACGCGACCGAGGAGCGGCCGACCGCAGAGTCCCCGCTAGGGGAGACCGCACCGACGGCCACGGCCGTGGCGCCGGCCGCACCGACGGCCGCGGCGCAGGCGAACACCGCCGCCGACCTCGCCACACCGGAAGCGGGGACGACGGCCGCAACCGACGTATCCACGGCCACGACGGACGTATCCACGACCACCGCCAAGGCACCCGCCCTCGACCCCCGCTCGTCATTCGCCGCCGGCCCCGCGGCCCCCGCCTCAACACGTCCCGCCGCGCCAAGTCCCACGCCAGAGGCCGCCTCGGCTCTGGGCAACGCCAAGTCACCCACCGCATCGGCGAGCCCGGTATCAGCGCCCGTACCCACGGCCGTACCCACGCCCATGCCCGCTTCCGCGGAGCCCACCCCGCCGACGGCGATCGAGCCCGAGGACGCCGACGCGTCCGGTCCCGGCCCCATGCGGCGGAGCCGGCGCATCGGGTACCTGATCGCGGCCGGAGTCGTCGTGGTCGCGCTGCTCGTGGGCGGCCTGAGCTACGCGCTCGGCGGCGACGACGACGAGGGCGGCAAGGGCGCCGACTCGCCCACGGGGCAGGCGCAGGACGCCGCCTCCGGTCAGGCGAGCAGCGGGTCGGACACCGGTGAGCAGCCCGTCTCGGTCAGCGTGACCGGGGGTGCGACCACGTACGTCGGAGACTGTCCCCCGGCGGACTCGCAGGCTCCCTGGTTCACGGCGACCTTCACGGTGTCCGAGCTGCCCTTCCAGTTCTCGTACCGGTGGGTCTCGACGAACGGGTCCGTGATCGACCGGCAGTGGCGGACGCTGTCGTTCCCGGACGGCGGCCCCCTCACCCACAAGGAGACGGTGCGGCTGTCGACGTATGCCCAGTCCGGCACTCTCCGCAGCGAGATGGCCGTGGAGATCCGCTCACCGTTCGAGGCGGTGTCCAACTCGGTGCCGTTCTCGGTGACATGCGCCTCGACGACCGGCGGCTAGTCGACCGGGCGTCAAGGCCGACGCCGAGCAGCCGAGTCATCCCCGCGCATCGGCCATACTTCAACGAGCACGAGTCGGACCGATTCCGGCCGACTCGGACATCACCGGTCAAGTGGGCTCCACTGGACCGGAGTTCGGTGGGAGTGACGTACGACTCCCACCCTTGTAGCGGATCAGCCGCAGGGTGCGGTATTTCTGTCCGCACCCGTGACGTTCGCAAGGAGTTTCTGTGTCGTCGGTCATCGTGGGACGCACGGGTCCCTTCGCCGGTCAGAGCGTGGTTCTGGGTAGCGCTCCGCTGCGATTCGGACGCAAGAGCGACAACGACGTGGTCATCGTCAGTGTCAGCGCCTCCCGTCTGCACACCGAGATCGTGGCGGAGGACGGCGCGTTCGTCCTCTACGACCGCAGCAAGAACGGCACCTTCGTCAACGACCAGCCCGTCACCCGTCACGTGCTCGTGCCCGGCGACTCCATACGCATCGGCGACGAGACCTTCCTGTTCGAGACGCAGGAGGCCGTGGAGACGGTCATGGATCTCTCCCAGCTCGACCTGCCCCGTGCCAATGCCTCGGCGAACCCGGGCCAGCTGCGGGTCACGGTGAGCGGTGGAGGCCCGGTCGGCCTCGCCTTCGCCCTGCTGCTGGAGAACGCCCTGCCGGGGAAGGCATCCATCACGGTCTACGACGGCCGGTGGATCAGAAACGGCTCCACCGTGGTCTGGAAGGACGAGACCCACGGCAACTTCCGGCGCCAGCAGGTTGTCACCGCCCAGAGCCGTCAGTACCTCGCGCTCACCGAGGAGATGCAGTCGGCGCTGTTCGACACTGGCGGATTCTCCGAGATGTGGCCCCTGGGGCCGGACTCCGTGGAGGGGCGCCCGCCCCGCAACATCCGGATCGCCCGCATCGAGGACAAGCTGCTGGAACTGGCCAACGCCAAGTCCGCGATCCGCCTGGTGCCGAAGCGATTCGACCCCTCGGAGCAGCAGCACCGGCTCTCCCAGGAACACGTCCTGGTGATCTGCGAGGGCGGCGGGTCGCGTACCCGAGAGCACTTCAGGGACCGTTTCGGCGCGGCCGACTCCACGATCTACTCCCTCGACGGGGAGCACCTTCAGGACCTGGTGCTGGGACTGCGGGTCAAGTCCCAGCTCTCGGACCCCATGAGCGTCCTGCTGACCGTGGCGCAGAACCGGTTCCTGCTCAACTCGCTGCGCGGCGAGGGGTTCCTCAACATGAGGCTGACCCGCGAGGAGGCCGGCAACGTGATCGGCATCGACCCGGTCCGGCAGGTCTTCGAGGAGTGCGTGGCGGCGCGGCCCTGTCTGATGAGCCGCCACGAGGACAACGAGTTCGTCTGCCCGACCCATGGGACCCTGTTCCTGCCCGCCCTGCTGCGCGGCTCCCCGCTGTGGAAGCGGATCCTGGAGGGCCTGAGGCTGTTCGGCGTCGCCGAGGACGATCTCAGCGCCATCACCTCCTTCCGGCTGGACATGGTGCAGCGCCCCCGGTTCACGGCCCAGCTCAACCGCCCCACCGCCACGAGCCCGGGAACCTACGGCTTCCTGCTGGGCGACGCGGCCAACGCCATCCACTTCTGGCCCGGGCGCGGCCTCAACAGCGGCCTCGCCTCCGCTGTTTCCCTCTCCCGCTCCCTCAGCCGGGTCTGGCAGGGCCGTCCGTTGCGCGACGCCGACTTCATCCGGCACGAGGCAGCGATGTCCATGCTCCAGTACCGGCACAAGAGCCGGGCCTGGAACGCCATGGTCACCACCGACGAACGAGGCATGACCCGCGCCATCAAGGACATCATCGCCGGCAGCATGGAGGGGGACGGGGTCGTCGCCGAACCCGTCACCGAACGGTCCGATCTGGACCTCCTGCTGGACCGGATGCGCGGGATCCGCGAGCGCCTCGCTCCCCGCCTCCCCGGAATGCCCAGCGACGAGGAACTGCGCAGCCACCTGTCCACGGTCGCACCGTCGACCCTGCGGACCCTCCAGGAGAGCGGTGCCTGGGACACGCTGATCGTCGGCGGCGAGGAGGCCGACATCGACATCTTCTACCAGTCGGACGCCCCGGTCTTCGTCGGCCGCCCCATCGATCCGCGCATCATCGGCCAGGCGGCAGGACCGCGGGAGCCGGGGGCGCTCGACCCGGCGTGAGGTGGTTACCCCGTCCCTGAGGTCGATGGTTCGCATCCCCTCCCCGCTGCCGGACGAAGGGGCTCGGCACAGTCGGACCCTTCCGGTCCGGGGACACATCCGGGGACACATGGGGCCCGCCGGTCTCCCTGGGCATCGCGGAACGTGCGTTTCCCGGCGGCATCCGCACGGCTACTCGTCCCGCAACGCCTCGATGACCGGCGCGAACGCCTCCATGTACGGCTCGAGGACGGTCAGATACGAGAAGCCGTACCGCTCGCGCTGAGCCCGCACCTGCGCGGTGATCTGCTCCAGGGTGCCGATCAGGACGAGGGGCAGGTCGAGTGCCTGCTCCAGAGTCAGGTCCGGCACCCGGTCGACGAACGGCTGCACGACCGCCGCGCGGTCCTCCGTGACGGTCACCATCTGGAGGAGCAGATTCAGCTCGGCGGGCTCCTTGCGGCCCTCGGCCAGCCGCCGGTACAGGGACACGCGCTCGTCGAGTTCCGCGGGCGGGATCGGCAGCAGCTGCCCCGTCGTGGTGCCGGGCACCGCACGTGCGGCTGTGAAGGCCGCGATGTCCGCGTGCTCGGCGGTCAGCCGCATCATGCGGTCTCCGTTGCCGCCGATCATCAACGGCACCCGCTCCGCCGGGTCGAGCAGCCGATCCAAATCCTCGATCGTGTGCTGAAGGCGGTCCACACGCGCGCGTGGCGTTCCGTACGGCAGCCCGGCCGCGTCGTGCTCCGCCTGTACGTAGCCGGTGCCGAGCCCGAGTTCCAGGCGTCCGCCGGTCAACGCGTTCGTCGTCGCCACCTCGCGGGCGAGCAACGTCGGATTCCAGAAGCCCGCGTTGAGCACGAAGGTGCCCAGCCGGGGCCGTTCGGTGGCCTCGGCGGCCGCGACCAGCGCCGGGAACGGCGCGACCATGCCGAGGTGGTCCGGGACCAGGATCACGTCGTAGCCGAGCTCCTCTGCCCGGCGGCATCTGGTGCGCCACTCCGCGGCGGGCGCCGGGGTGATCAGACTGACGCCGAAGCGGAACGGGCGCGGCATGAACTCTCCTCAGCCGAAAGCGACTTGAGCGACTTGAGTGCGTGCCGCGATTCCATCACTCGTGTGCGATGGCCGCCAGCACATTCATGCGGGACGCACGCAACGCCGGCAACAGCGCCGCCACCACGCCCACGACCGCCGAGCCGATCACCACCGCGATGAGCGTGCTCCATGGGATCGCGAAGGCCTGCATGCCCTGAAGCGCCAGAACCTGCTGTATGCACACGCCCCACACCAGCCCCAGCGCGAGCCCCAGGACCGCGCCGAACACCGCGATCACCACCGACTCCAGCCGGATCATGCGGCGCAGTTGGCGCCGCGCGAGCCCGATGGCCCGCAGCAGACCGATCTCGCGGGTCCGCTCGACGACCGACAGGGCAAGGGTGTTGACCACGCCGAGCACCGCGATGATGATCGCGAGCCCGAGCAGCGCGTACACGAGATAGAGCAGGACGGCGATCTGGTCGTGGATCAGCTCCTTGTAGTCGGCGATGTCCCGGACGTCCACCTGCGGATACGGCTCAAGGGTGTCCTCCAGGTTCGCACGCAGGTCGTCGGCGCTCGTGCCGGGGGAGGCGTTCACGTACACGGCCGAGTCCTGCCCGCCGGACGTGTACCGCTCCAGCGTGCCCATGCCGAAGTACAGCCCGCCCTGTGCCCCGAACCCCTCGGCGGCGTCCTGGTCGGTCAGCGCGCCCACCGTCAGGTCGGCCGTACGTCCGCCCTGGAATTCGACCCCGACCGTGCTGCCGACGCGCGCACCGTGGTCCCGCGCGAAGTCCAGGTCCATGGCGAGACGCCCGTCGGCCAGCGCGGCCGCCGAGTCCCCCTGCGCGTACGTGATGTTGGCGACGTCGTCGAGCTTCGGGTCGTAGCCCGCGGCGGCCGTCTCGACGCGGTCGCCGTCCGGGAGGGTGACCGCGACCGTCGGGAGCCGCGTCCGCACGACCAGGCCCACGCCCTCCGTGTCGCGCACCGCGTCGGTGACCTCCTGAGGGAAGGGCACGAAGTTGCTGTTCTGCACGACGAAGTCGGCGCCGAGGGTTTTGTCGATCTGCTCGTCGAACGACTTGGTCATCGAGGCGCTTGCCACCGACATCCCGCCGACCAGCGCGAGCCCGACCATCAGAGCGGCCGCGGTGGCCCCGGTACGGCGGGGGTTGCGCAGGGCGTTGCGCTGGCTCATCCGGCCGATCGAACCGAACAGCGCGGGGAATGCCCCGCCCAGGACGCGGATCACCGGCCGGACCAGAAGCGGGCCCGCGATGACCGTCGCGATGAGCGTCAGGACGACGCCGAGGCCGAGCAGGGAGGCCGCCGTCGACGTCTCCGACGAGGTGACACAGCCCACCAGCGCCGCCGCGCCCAGCGCCCCGACGACCGTGCCCACCACCGCGCGCATCCGCAGCGGCCGGCCCACGTCGGCGATCTCGGCGTCCGCGAGCGCCGCCATCGGCGACACGCCCGCCGCGCGCCGCGCCGGGAGATAGGCCGCCACGAAGGTGACGCCGAGGCCGACGACGTACGCCGAGACGGGTGTCGCCCAGCCGACGACCATGTCGGCGGACCTGATGTTCATGCCGAGCAGGCCCATCAGCTCGATGAGCCCGATGGCGAGCCCGATGCCCGTGGCGAGGCCCAGCGTGGAGCCGACCAGGCCGAGCAGCAGCGCCTCGGTGAGGACCGAGCGACGGACCTGGCGCCGTTCGGCGCCCAGCGCCCGCAGCAGCCCCAACTCGCGGGTGCGCTGCGCGATCAGCATCGAGAAGGTGTTGACGATCAGGAACACACCGACCAGGACGGCGATGCCGGCGAAGCCGAGCATCACGTACTTGATGACGTCGAGGAATCCGCCCAGCTGATCGACGTCCGACTCGGCCTGCTCGTCCGCGGTGCGCACGTCGTAGGGGTCGTTGGGGGTGACCTCGTCGGGGTCGGGGTCGATGCCGAGCGCGTCCGCCACACGCAGCTGGAGCTGCGTGTCGCTGACACCCTCGGCCGTGTCGAGCGAGATGCTCGTGGCCACCTGCGGTTCGCCCAGGAGCTTGGTCTGCGCGGTCTCCGTGTCGAAGAAGACCAGCGCGGCACCGGGGTTGGTGGTGGTGAACGTGGCGATACCGACCACCTCGGCCTTGAACGAGCCGGGTGCGGCGATGACGGTGAGCGTGTCCCCGATCGCCACGTCCTTGCTGTCGGCGGTGTCCGCGTCGATCAGGACCTGGTCCGGCCCCTCAGGAGCATGACCGGAGGTCAGCTCGACGGGGCTGCGCTCGGTCGGGTTCCAGGCGGTGCCGATCGTCGGGGCGCCGGTGGTCGGACCCACCGACTCGTTGTTCTCGTCGGCGACGGTGATGCCCTCCACGTCCACATCCGGACGCGCCGCCGCGACGCCGTCGACCTCGGCGAGGCGGTCGACGAGCGTGGTCGGCAGGGTCAGGGTCCGTCCCGAGGGGATGGCCTCGTCGAGGTTCTCCTTGGGGCTGACGGTGACATCGGCCGCGGTCGAGGCGAACAGCCGGTCGAAGGTACGGCTGACCGTGTCCGAGAAGATCAGGCTGCCCGCGACGAACGCCACGGAAAGGATCACGGCCAGCGCGGACAGCAGCAGCCGCCCCTTGTGGGCGAGGAAACTCCTCAGCGTCGCCTTCAGCACGTCGGTCAGTCCTCCTGGGCTGAGGGCTCGGCGTCGTCGTACTGGCTGCGGACCAGGTCGAAGCGTTTCATGCGCTCCAGCACCGCCTCCGCCGTCGGCTCCCGCATCTCGTCCACGATCCGTCCGTCTGCGAGGAACAGCACCAGGTCGGAGTGGGCGGCGGCGCCCGGATCGTGCGAGACCATGACGACCGTCTGTCCGAGGTCGTCGACCGCGTCCCGCAGAAAGCCCAGCACTTCGAGTCCGGCCCGCGAGTCGAGGTTGCCGGTCGGCTCGTCGGCGAAGATCAGCTCGGGGCGGGAGGCGAGTGCGCGGGCACAGGCCACGCGCTGCTGCTGGCCGCCGGACAGCTGCGACGGCCGGTGCTTCAGCCGGTCCCGCAGCCCGAGCGTGTCGATGACCTGGTCCAGCCACTTCTCGTCGGGCTTCTTGCCCGCGATGTCCATGGGCAGCGTGATGTTCTCGGCCGCGTTCAGTGTCGGGATGAGGTTGAACGACTGGAACATGAACCCGATCCGGTCCCGCCGCAGCCGGGTCAGCTCCCGCTCCTTCAGCCCCGTGATCTCGGTGTCGCCGAGCCACACCTGGCCCGCCGAGACGGTGTCGAGCCCCGCGAGGCAGTGCATCAGCGTGGACTTTCCGGAGCCGGAGGGCCCCATCACCGCCGTGAAGCGGCCGCGCGTGATGTCCACGTCCACCGAGTCGAGGGCGAGGACCGTCGTCTCGCCCGAACCGTACGCCTTGGTCAGACCGCGGGCGCGGGCCGCGATCGCGTCGGCCGAGACGTGCTCCGCAGCAGATGTGGACAACGCTGCCTCCTCGATTTCGGACATCGCGGCTTCCTTGCCGGGGCCGAGCCTAGTGTGATCCAGCGCACACTCGGTATCCCCCTTGGGTCCCGGTCGGTCTCCACCTATGGGATGAGCCCTTGCCGCCGCTAGCGTTTCGGCGCTAGCTTTGACGTATGGCGAAGACCCAGCTGAACGTACGCGTGGACGAAGGAACCGCCCGCGCGGCTCGCGAACGTGCCCTGGCCCGCGGCATGAGCGTCAACCGCTACATCGAAGAGCTGGTCAGACAGGACACCGGGGAGGTCGGCCACACCTTCGTGGAGGCCGCCGCCGACTTCATGAAGCAGTACGAGTCCGTGTTCGCCGACGAGTTCGGCCCGGACCGTGAAGGCACACGCGAAGGTCGCCGCTGATCCGTTGAGCCATCTCAGAATCGACCTCGCCTGGCTGCTCATGCTCGCCGAACAGAACACTCCCGGAGACCCCCAGGTCACCGACTGGGGCGCGCTCGTCGCCGCCGTCGCACGCCATGAGGCCGAGATATTCGACGTCCCCGTCTACGACACTCCGCAGGCCCGCGCCGCCTCGCTGCTGCAACTGCTGCTCCACGTGCCCGCGCTGGAGCGTTCCAACGCCCTGTTCGCCTCCGCGGTCGCGTACGCCTACCTCGTCGCCAGCGGCCTGAAGGTCGTCACCTCGCCCGAGCAGGTCCGCGACCTGGCCCGGCTGGTGAAGAGCGGCGAGGCCACAGTGCACGACATCGCGCAGGAACTGCGGCAGTGGAGCCTATGAGTCGACCGTAGGCCGCCACGCCGTGCCCAGCACGCAGTACGAGGGCGGCAGTGTCGGCCCCTTCTCCGGCATCATCACCCGCCGGTAGGGGCCGAGTTCGAAGCCGGCGGCGCGCAGCGCGGCGATGGGGTCCCGGGCCAGATGGCAGCCTCCGTTCAGCCGCGGCCACACCGTGCGGTCCAGTGCGCGCTGGGTGAAGCACATCGCCCGGCCGCCGCCCCTGCCGTGTTCGAAGAAGCGCACGGCACCGCCTGGCCGCAGCACCCGCCGCACCTCACCGAGAGCGCGCGGCACGTCCCGCACACTGCACAGCACCAGCGACAGCACCACCGCGTCGAAGGCCTCGCCCTTGACCGGCAGCGCCTCCGCCGCGCCCGGCACCACGTCCACGGGCACCTCGGCGCGCAGGGCGGACTCCACCGCCAACTGCCGCAGCATGCGCTCCGGTTCGATCGCCACGACCTCCGAGACCGCGCCCGGATAGTGCGCGAAGTTCAGGCCGTTGCCCGCGCCGATCTCGATCACCCGCCCGGAAAGCCCGGCCAGCAGCCGGTCGCGCACACCGCCCATGCCCATACGCGTCTCCGCGCTCACGCTGACACGGGCGTAGTACCGGGCGAACAACGGGTGGTGCACGGAATCCCGTGGCACCTTGCCGGAGCCGGTGGCGGACCGTTGCGGCATGGCGACCTCCTGAGCGGATGGATGGCCCTACCGCGATTGTCCCCACTTACGGACCCCGCGCACCCCCGCGGTTCGCGGGTCGTGGTCAGGAGATGGGGGTCTCCGTCAGGAGATGAAGTCCCGCACCTGCTCGTACACGCCGTGGTCGTTGTTCGTGTCGGTGTGCGAGATGCACCCGACCCCGACGTTCGTGGCGCCGCTCAGAAGCGCCGTGCTGTCCGGGTTCAGGGCCTCGTCGCAGTTCGACCAGTAGCTGGCGTACGACACGCTGCCCGGGGTCTCGTCGCCGGAGTTGAGCGAGGTCAGGAAGGAGCTGCCGGTGTTCATCTCGGCACACGAGGTGTACAGCCAGGCGCACCAGCCCGCGGTGCTCGTGCCGTGGTTCGTGCCGGCGACCGAGACGAAGTCGTCGACGTACGCCGTTCCGCCGAGGTTCTTGAGGTAGTAGCGGGAGCTGAGCACGCCCATGGAGTGGGTGACGATGTCGACCTTGGTGGCGCCGGTTCTCGCGAGGACGTTCCGGATCTCGGTGGCCAGCTGCTGCGCGGTGGTGGCGTTCGACTGGGACCAGCTGTACGACCAGGCGTCCAGCTCGGCGGAGGTGTAGCCGTCGGCCTCGAAGTAGCCGGCCCAGTCGTCCCAGCTGCTCGACGAACTGCTGAGGCCGTGCACGAAGACGACGGGGTCGTGGGTCGCGGCGTGAGCGGGGGTCGCGGACAGGGAGAGTGACAGAAGGAGCGATGAAGTCACGGCCGAAACGGCCGTGGCGATGCGACGCTTGTGGCGCTGCATGATGCCTCCTGAAACGTGTGGGGTTGTCAGGAGTGTCGGCCGGGTCTACGCGCGCCGCATCGGCGAAATCGCCGGTCTTTACGGTTGAACTAACCCGCCAGTAACGTCAATTGCGTGGTGACTCCGGTGAACCCCCCACCTCTTGACCGCACTTCGCCACATCAGCACCCGGACACGTGGCGACAACTGGCCCCCACGCTCCCCGAAGGCGTCCGTGTGCGCCTGCTGCATTCCGTCTACGGCGATCCGCGCGCGGCCGCCGAGGCGGTACCGCGGCTCACCGCACGGCAGTCCGCCGGCCTCGACCCACTGCCGACCGAACCCGCCGAACTGGCCCCCGCGTTGCTGCGCGCGCACCGCGCGCAGATCCTGGCGCTGCCGGACGACACCCGGCTGCTGCTGCTCCTCGCCGCGGCCGACCAGCACCCGGTCCCCACGCATGCCTTCGTGCGCGCCGTCACCGCCGCCGGTCTCCGAACGCGGCCCCTGGAAGCGGCCGAGGTGGCCGGGATCGCCCACGCCACGGCGAGCGGCGTGGTGTTCCGGGACGTGTGGACGAGGATCGCCGCATACGAGACCGGGTCCCCGGCGGACCGGCGCGACGTCCACCGCCTCCTGGCGCGTGTGCTGCGCGGCGACGGCGAGACGGCCGGGCGCTCGTGGCACCGGGCGGCGGGCGCGCTGGGCCCGAGCGCCCGCCTCACCGCGGAGCTGACCGCGGCCGCGACGAGCGCTCACCGCACAGGCAGGCTCACCCTCGCCCGCGCCCTCGCCGAACGCGCCGCCGCACTCTCCCCCGACCCGCGCCGGCAGTCCCGGCTTCATGCCCACGCGGCGGCCTGCGCCTGGGAGTCGGGCGACACCGACCGCGCCCGCCGCCTGGCCGGGGCCCTCACCGACGACGCCCTGACCGGCGTCCTCGCCCTCCGCACCGGCAACGCGTCGGAGGCGTTCGACGCCCTGCTGACGGCGGCGGTACGGCAGACGGCGGGGGAGCGGGTCTCCGCACCCTTGAGCACTCCCGACTCCCTCGCCCACCTCCTCGCCCGCGCCACCGAAGCCGCCATCTACACCGGTGACCTGCGTCGGTGCCGGGAAGCGGTGCGGATGGCCGGGCGGTTGGGGTGCGCGGCGCCCGGGACGCTCGGGGGGCTGGCGGCAGCGGTGGAGGGGCGGTACGAGGACGCCCGGGATCTGCTGCGGGCGGCGGCCGGGCGGTGTGGTCCGGGCGGGGATCCGACCCTGCTCATCCACGCCGGGATCGCCGCCCTGCTGCTCGGTGACCACACCCTCGCCGTGACCGCCACCGTCCGCGCCGCCGCCTCCGCCCGGGCGCGGGGCGCGACCGTCACCGTGGCGCAGGCCATGGAGTTCCAGGTGTACGCGGACTTCTGGACCGGGCGCCCGCGGGCCGGCGAGGCAGCCGCGGCGGACGCCCTGTGGCAGGCGTACGCCACCGGCCAGGACAACGGAGCCTGCCATCTCCAGGCCGCCCTCGCCATGTTCGCGGCGATCACGGGTGACGCCGACGTCTGCCGTGAGCGCGCCGCGACCGTCCGGTCGTACGCCCTGGCCCGTGGCCTCGGCCTGCCCGCCGCCCTCGCCCAGTGGGCGCTTGCCTTCCTCGACCTCGGTCACGGCCGTTTCGCCGCCGCGGCGGCACGTCTGCGCGCCCTCGCCGGGTTCGGACCCGGCCACGGCCACCGGGCCATCCGGCACCTGGCCGCCCCGCACTACGTCGAGGCCGCCGTCCGTACCGGCGACACCCGGGTCGCCCGGGCGGCCCACGCCGACTACCACCGCTGGGCGAGCGTGGTACGCAGCCCCGACGACCTCGCCCTCAGCGCCCGCTGCCGGGCCCTGCTCGCGCCCGGCGCCGAAGCCGTGGAGCACTACCGCGCCGCCCTCGACCTGCACGCACACGGCACCCGGGACCTCGAACGAGCCCGCACGGAGCTGCTGTTCGGCAGCGCCCTGCGTCGGCTGCGCCACCGTACGGAGGCACGGGACCGGCTGCACAGCGCCCTTGAGGCGTTCGAGCACTTCGGGGCTCCGCACTGCGCGGCCCAGGCCCGCGCCGAACTCCGCGCACTCGGCACCCCCGCCCCACCCGCACGCGGTGCTCCCGACGACCCGACGGGCCGTCTCACCGCCCAGCAGTTGGTGGTCGCCCGAATGGCCGCCGAGGGAGCCACCAACCGCGAGATAGCCGTCCGCCTAGCCCTCAGCCCACGCACGATCGACCACCACCTGCGAGGCGTCTTCACCCGCCTGGGCATCCGCTCCCGCATCGAACTGGTACGGCTGCTCGGCGATGGCGGCCCCACCTGACCCGGCTCACCCATGTGGCCGGTCATTTGATCATCGTCCGAATGTCATTGCGGTGCGTGGCGACCCTTGGGCCATACGCTGCTCTCCGTATGTGCGTGAATACGCTGCGCCACAACGGCTCGCTAGAGGAACGACGAAGGGTGTAGCCATGACAGATCCAGGCCGCCGGGCACGGCACCCGGCCCGGTTCGCTCTGTTCTCGCTCGCCGCTTCGGCCGCGCTGCTGGCGGCCGGCCTGCCGCAGCCGGCGCCTGCGGCCGCGGTACCGTCCACGCCCTCCGCGGCCATGGACGACGTCGATGCCAGTGCCCCGGCCGACGTCACCACGTTCTCCACGGGATGGCAGACGCCCTGGGAGATCAAGTTCATGCCGGACGGACGCTCGGCGCTGGTGACCGAGCGGCTCACCTACCAGGTCTACCGCCTCGGCCGCGACGGCAAGAAGACGCGCGTCGGCGAAGTACCGAAGACAGTTCCCGAGCCTTATGACGACGGCCCCGGCGGCCTGCTGGGTGTCACTCCTTCGCCGACCTGGAACGGCAAGAAGGACAAGCAGGTGTTCTTCGTGCACACCACGAAGACCAAGACCGAGGTCGTCCGGATGGACTACGACGGCAAGTCGCTCCGCAACTACAAGGTGCTGCTCGGCGGAATCAAACGGATCGGGAATCACAACGGCGGTCAGATCGCCTTCGGACCCGACGGATACCTCTACGTCTCGACCGGTGACGCCTACACACCGAAGCTCGCGCAGGACAAGAAGTCGCTCAACGGCAAGATTCTCCGGCTCACCAAGACCGGCGCCGCGGCCCCCGGCAACCCGTTCGGCAGCCGCGTCTACAGCTATGGCCATCGCAATCCGGAGGGCCTGGCCTGGGACCGCAACGGTCGCCTGTGGGCGGTCGAAGTCGGCGACAGCACATGGGACGAACTCAACCTGATCAAGCCGGGCGCCAACTACGGCTGGCCCACCTGTGAGGGCGCCTGTGATGTCAAGGGCATGGTCACCCCGAGGGCCGTCTTCGCCCCGGAGTGGGGCGTGCCCTCCCAACTCGTCGTCGTACGCAACGTCCTGTACGTGTCGTCGCTGCGCGGCCAGCGGCTGTGGCGCATTGCTATCGACGGCGACAGCGACTTCGTCGGCAAGCCGAGCGATTTCTACTCCCAGCAGTTCGGCCGCTTGCGTGCCATCGCCAAGGTGCCCGGCAAGGACGAACTGTGGCTCGGCACCACTGATGCCGGATACGGCAAGGACAAGATCCTCCGCGTGTCCATCAAGTGACCCCACCCGGAAATCAGTCAGAGAGGACGTACCACCCATGAACGAAGCCACGGAACAGCTCAAGCCGGTCGAGCCGGTCTCCCCGCAGGAGTCGGACGGCGCCACCTGGCAGGCACCCGCCTACCAGGTCGTCGACACCGCACTCGAAGTCACCGCCTACTCCCTCAGTTCCCGCTGACCGACACCATGCTGCTGCTGGTACTCGGCACCGCCGCGGGCGGCGGCATCCCACAGTGGAACTGCGCGTGCCCCGGGTGTTCCGGGGCGCGCGCGGATCCGCGTCGACGCCGCCGCCACGCCTCCCTCGCCGTACGCACCGACGACGGCCGCTGGTACATCGTCAACGCGACCCCCGACATCGGCGACCAGATCGAAGGCCGGCCCGAACTCCACCCTGGGCCCGGCGCCCGCCAGACACCCGTCGCCGGACTGGTCCTCACCGACGCCGAACTCGACCACACCCTGGGCATCGCCCGCCTGCGCGAGGCCGACAGCGTCGAGGTGATCGCCGCGGCCCCGGTCCGAGAGGCGCTCCTGGACCGCCTCCACCTCGGCGACGTACTGGCGCCGTACACCGCAATGACCTGGCGGGAGCTGCCGCGGCACGGCGCCGAACCGCTGGCCCCCGGCAGATCGGGCCTTCAGATCAGCGGCATCCCGGTGTCGGGCAAGCGTCCGCGGTACGCCGCCGACGCCCCGGACGACGACGCATGGGTCGTCGCCCTGCGCCTGTACGACCCCGCCTCCGGCGCGACCGCGCTCTACGCCCCGGCCCTGGCCGCCTGGCCGGACCGCCTCCAGCAGGCAGCCGCCGAGGCCGACTGCGTGATCGTGGACGGCACCTTCTGGGACGACGAGGAGCCCCGCCGCACGGGCATCTCCGAACGCACCGCCACCGGCATGGGCCATCTGCCCGTCGAGGGACCGGACGGAACCGCCGAACGCCTCGCAGGTCTCTCCGCCCGGTGCCTCTACACGCACCTCAACAACACCAACCCCCTCGTCGACCCGGCCGCGCCCCAGCACAAGCAGCTCGCACGGCTGGGCATCGAGGTGGCGTACGACGGGATGGTGATCGAGCCGTGAACACCGCAGCGGTGAACACAGCAGCAGTGAACACAGCAGCCGTGAAGACGGCACCCGCCCCGCTCGCGGAGCCCTGGAGCCCCGCGGAGTTCGAGGCTCGACTGCGCGCTGTGGGGGAGGAGCGCTACCACGACACCCATCCCTTCAACCTCCGTATGCACAGCGGCGATCTCAGCAGGGACGCGCTCCGCGGCTGGATCGTCAACCGCTTCCACTACCAGCGCCACATCCCCGTCAAGGACGCCCTGATCACCGCCAAGCTGGACACCCCCGCGCTGCGCCGGACGTGGCTGCGCCGCATCCAGGACCACGACGGGCAGCAGGACGGCGAGGGCGGCATCGAGCGGTGGCTGCGGCTCGGTGAAGCGGCCGGACTGGACCGTGAGACGCTGCTCGGCGCCGGCAGTGTGCTGCCGGGCGTACGGCTGGCGGTCGACGGATACGTCAACTTCTGCCGACTGCGTCCGGCCCTCGAAGCCGTCGCCGCGTCGCTGACCGAACTCTCGGCCCCGGACCTGATGCGCACCCGCATCGAGGCATTCGAACGCCACTACCCGTGGATCGAACCCGATGGCCTCGCCTACTTCCGTACCCGTGTCTCGCAGGGCCGGCGCGACAGCGGCGAGGCACTCGACCTCGTGCTCGGCTGGGCCCGTACCCGGGACGACCAGGAGCGGGCAGTGGCTGCGCTGCGCTTCAAGTGCGACGTCCTGTGGTCACTGCTCGACGCCGTGGACCAGGCAGGCCGACGGGGGCAGGTGTGACGGCGCCGGTGACCGACTGGCGGCCCGTGCTGGCGCCCGCCATCGTCCTGCGCCACGACCGCGCACGCGATGCGGACCTGCTGCTACTTCCCGAACGCGTCGTCGTGCTGAGGGGCGGGGCCGGAACGGTCGTCGGCCTGTGCGACGGCATCCGCAGCGTGCGCGACATCGTCGACGAACTGGCCCAACGCTTCCCCGGCGCCCCCGTGGCCATCGACGTCCCCGCCTTTCTCGAACGGCTGCGTAATGAGGGCTGGCTGCGATGACCACCACGCCCGCCCGCCCCTGGGCCCTGCTGGCCGAACTCACCCATGCCTGCCCGCTCCACTGCGGGTACTGCTCCAACCCGCTGGAGCTGACGCGGCGTTCGCGCGAGCTGACCACCGAGCAGTGGACGGACGTGATGCGTCAGGCGGGCGAGTTCGGCGTGGTCCACACTCATCTCTCGGGCGGTGAGCCGCTGCTGCGCCGGGACCTGGTGCAGATCGTCGCCGCCGCCGAGGCCGCCGGGATCTACACCCAGCTGGTCACCAGCGGCGTGGGCCTGGACCGGGCCCGGCTGTCCGAGCTCGCCGCCGCCGGGCTGCGCAGCGTCCAGCTGTCCGTCCAGCACGCCGACCCGCACGCCTCCGACCGAATCGCCGGACGCCGGTCCTTCACCGAGAAGGAACAGGCCGCGGCGCTGGTACGGGCCGCCGGCCTCCCCCTGGGGCTCAACGTCGTCCTGCACCGCGAGAACCTGGACGCCGTCGACGCCCTCATCGAGCTGGGCGTGTCCTGGGGCGTGGACCGTATCGAACTGGCCAACGCGCAGTTCTACGGCTGGGGTCTGCTCAACCGCGCCGCGCTGCTTCCCACGCGCGACCAGCTCGCCCGGGCACGGGATACCGTCGAGCGGCGGCGTACGGAGTTCACACCTGACGGCCCCGACCTGGTCTGGGTCGTCCCCGACTACTTCGACGGTGTGGCCAAGCCGTGCATGGGCGGGTGGGGCGCGGTCTCCCTCACGGTCACCCCCGACGGCACCGTCCTGCCCTGTCCGGCCGCGGCCTCGCTGCCGGGTCTTGACCCGCCGAACATCCGTGACAGTTCGATCGCCTGGATCTGGGATCACTCCCCGGTGTTCAGCCGCTACCGCGGGACCGACTGGATGGCCGACCCCTGCCGCAGCTGTTCCCGCCGCGAGGAGGACTTCGGCGGCTGCCGCTGCCAGGCATACGCACTCACCGGGGACGCCACCCGCACGGATCCCGCATGCCGGCTCTCCCCCGACCACGCACTGGTCCGGACGCTGGCCGACGACAGCACGGACGAGAGACCGCCGATCAGGCTGCGGGCACCGGGGCGGCCGGAGAAGACCGGCACGCTGTCCTGAAAAGTGCCGCGATGGGCCGTCGGTCGTCTGCGGGTCCGTCGTGGCTGGTCGCGCCCACCCGGCGGTAGCCGGAAATCGATCGGGGCCCCGCGCCCCTTCGGGGCGCTGCGCTTAGGGCGCCTCCCGCACCCGGAACGCCTCCGCGTCCCACGCACCGTCCAGCCGCGGTGCCAGCCAAGTCGGCGCCGCCGTACGGAAGTCGGTGGGTTCGAGCGCCCCCGCCCCGGCGGGCAGCGCCCCGAGCAGCGGTGCGTCGGCGACGATCGGCAGGTCCGCGAGATTGCAACGGGACGCCAGATCGGGCGACATGGGCCAGCTGCCGATGACGATCCCCGCCAAGTCGAGCCGACGGGACCGGATTTCGCGCGCCGTCAGTTCGGTCGTGTTCAGCGTGCCCAGTCCCGCCGAGGCCACGACCAGCACCGGCGCCGCCAGCAGCCGCGCCGCGTCCGCCAGTGTGCCGCCCGCGGGGTCGAAGCGTACGAGGAGTCCGCCCGCTCCCTCCACCAGCACCAGGTCGTGCTCGGCGGCCAGCTTGGCGGCGGCCTCGGCGATGTCGTGCGGGTGGACCGGAGCGCGTCCGGCCCGGCGCGCCGCCGTCGCCGGTGCCAACGGGTCCGGATAGCGGGCGAGTTCGACCGCCGTCACGGCTCCCGCGAGCCGCGTGACCTCGTCGGCGTCCCCGCGCTCGTCCGGTCGTACGCCCGTCTGCGCGGCCTTGAGGACGGCCACCGACGCTCCGGCCGCGAGCGCGACGGCGGCGACGGCGGCCGTCGTGACGGTCTTGCCGACCTCCGTGCCCGTGCCCGTGATCACCAGGACCGGCATGTCATCCCTCCCGCGCCGCAGCGCACACCGCGCGCGCGATCCGTGCCACGTCCGCGTCGCCGGTGACGTACGGCGGCATCGTGTACACGAGGTCGCGGAACGGCCGCAGCCACACGCCCTCGCGCACGGCCGCCGCCGTGGCCGCCTTCATGTCCACCGCGTGGTCGAGCTGGACCACCCCGATGGCGCCGAGGACCCGTACGTCCCGCACGCCCGGCATGTTCAGCGCGGGAGCCAGCCCGTCCCGCAGCCCGGCCTCGATCCGCTTGACCTCCGCGAGCCAGTCCTGCCCGAGCAGCAGCTCGATCGAGGCGCAGGCGACCGACGCGGCCAGCGGGTTGCCCATGAAGGTCGGGCCGTGAGCCAGCACCGGTACCTCGCCGCGCGAGATGCCCTCGGCCACCCGCGAGGTGCACAGAGTCGCCGCCATCGTCAGATAGCCGCCGGTCAGCGCCTTGCCGACGCACATCACATCGGGCGTCACCGCCGCGTGCTCCGCCGCGAACAGCGCGCCCGTCCGCCCGAACCCGGTCGCGATCTCGTCGAACACCAGCAGCACGCCGTACGCGTCGCACGCCTCGCGCAGCACCCGCAGATAGGCGGGGGAGTGGAACCGCATCCCGCCCGCGCCCTGCACCACCGGCTCGACGATCACCGCGGCGAGGTCGTCGGCGTGCCGCTCGATCAGCGCGCGCAGCTGGTCGGCGTACGACTCGTCGTACTCCGTCGGCGGCGCGTCGGTGAACACCTGCCGTGGGAGGACGCCGGTCCACAGCTCGTGCATCCCGCCCTCGGGGTCGCACACCGACATCGGCTGCCAGGTGTCGCCGTGATAGCCGCCGCGCCAGGTCAGCAGGCGTTGTTTCGCCGGGCGGCCCAGCGAACGCCAGTACTGGAGGCACATCTTGACCGCGACCTCGACCGACACCGACCCGGAGTCGGCGAGGAAGACATGCTCCAGACCCTCGGGCGACATGTCGACAAGGTGCTTCGCCAGGCGTACGGCGGGCTCGTGGGTGAGCCCGCCGAACATCACGTGGCTCATCCTGCCGAGCTGCTCGCGCGCGGCCTCGTTGAGCACCGGGTGGTTGTAGCCGTGGATGGCCGACCACCAGGACGACATGCCGTCGACCAGTTCACCCGAGCCGTCCGAGAGTTTGAGCCGCACCCCGCTCGCCGACTCCACGACAAGCGGCTCCACCAGGCCCGGCATGGGCCCGTACGGATGCCAGACGTGCCGCCGGTCCAGGTCCAGCAGCTCGGGGACGGTCAGGTCAGGCATTGGGCGCGAGGTCCGTTCCGGCGCCCCGGCGGCGTACGGCGACGAGGTCCGTACGGGCCTCGTTGACCTGAGGCCCTTCGGCTGCGGATCCACACACTCCGCCGCCCTCGTGACACCCGCCGGCCGCGCGGTGCTCCGGCAGCGTCACCTGATCCGTGCTCTCGACCTCGAAGCCGGCGTCCGCGATCATGTCCAGGTCGGCCTGGCCCGCCTGGCCCTCGGTGGTCAGATAGTCGCCGAGGAAGATCGAGTTGGCCAGGTGCAGCGCAAGGGGCTGCATCGTGCGCAGATGGACCTCACGGCCGCCCGCGATCCGTACCTCGACGTCCGGGCAGACGAACCGCACCATCGCCAGGATCCGCAGGCAACGCTGCGGGGTGAGGTGCCACTCCTTGGCAAGGGGGGTGCCCTCGACGGGGATCAGGAAGTTGACCGGAACCGAGTCCGGGTCCAGCTCGCGCAGCGAGAAGACGACGTCGATCAGATCCTCGTCCGACTCGCCCATGCCGGCGATCAGGCCCGAGCAGGCGGACAGTCCGGCCGCGTGTGCCTTCTGCACGGTGTCGACGCGGTCGGCGTAGGTGTGGGTGGTGGTGATGTCGCCGTATGTCGCCTCGGAGGTGTTGAGGTTGTGGTTGTAGGCGTCGGCGCCGGCCTCGCGCAGCCGCTCGGCCTGGCCGTCGGAGAGCAGACCGAGGCAGGCGCACACCTCGACGCCGTCGTTCTGCTCCTTGATCGCCTTGATGGTGCCCGCGACCCGGTCCACGTCCCGGTCGGTCGGCCCGCGGCCGGACGCCACCAGGCAGACCCGCTTGGCGCCCCCGGCGAGCCCCGCGGCCGCAGCCCGGGAGGCCTCGTCGGGCTTGAGCCAGGTGTACTTCAGGATCCCGGTCGTCGAGCCCAGCCGCTGGGAGCAGTAGGAGCAGTCCTCCGGGCACAGGCCGGACTTGAGATTGACGAGATAGTTGAGTTTCACCCGTCGGCCGAACCACTGCCGGCGTACCTTGCCGGCCGCGGCCACCACATCGAGCAGGTCGTCATCGGAGGTGGCGAGGACGGCCAGGGCTTCCTCGCGGGTCGGCGGCTCGCGCCGAAGCCCCTTGTCCACCAGCGTGTTCAGCAGGTCCATGAGGTCCGATCCTGTCCTACGGGACCGTCCCGGGCCAAGGAGGGATTGAACAACAGAGCCGGATGGACGTGTGGGCCTTGCCACACAGTGGGTGGCTGGTCGGGCGACTACTGTCTGTGCACTGCCTACAAAAGTCTGCCTACAAAAGCTCCGGAGGAGTCATGGCGTTCGGCTGGATCGACGATCAGGCGGAACTGCGCCGCCGCGCCGGACTGGTACGGACCCTGCGTCCCCGCCCCGCCGACTCGCCGCTGCTCGACCTCGCGAGCAACGACTACCTGGGCCTGGCCCGCCACCCCGAGGTCGTCGAGGGGGCCATCGTCTCGGCCCGCACCTGGGGCGGCGGCGCCACCGGCTCCCGCCTGGTCACCGGCACGACGGCACTCCACACCGGACTCGAACGCGAGCTGGCGGACTTCTGCGGCTTCGAGGCGGCGCTGGTGTTCTCCTCCGGGTACGCGGCCAACCTCGCCGCGGTCACCGCCCTGGCACCGCACGGCTCACTGATCGTCTCCGACACCGGCAACCACGCCTCGCTGATCGACGGCTGCCGGCTGGCCCGCGGTACCACGCAGGTGGTCGCGCACGCAGCCCCGGACGCCGTGCGCAAGGCACTCCAGACGCACGACGGGCCTGCCGTCGCCGTGTCCGACACGGTCTTCTCGGTCGACGGCGACGCCGCCCCACTGACCGAGCTCGCCACGGCATGCCGGGACCACGGCGCCGGTCTGGTCGTCGACGACGCCCACGGCTTCGGCGTCCTCGGCGACGGCGGCCGCGGCGCACCGCACGCGGCGGGACTCGCGGGCAGCGACGACGTCGTCGTGACGATCACGCTGTCCAAGTCGCTCGGCAGCCAGGGCGGCGCGGTGCTCGGCCCCGCCCGGGTCATCGAGCACTTGGTCAACGCGGCACGTACGTTCATTTTCGACACGGGCCTGGCCCCTGCCGCGGCGGGAGCGGCCCTGGCGGCGCTGAGGCTGCTGCGCCGCGAACCGGAGCGGGCGACGCGGGCACGCGAGGTGGCACGCGAACTCCACGCACGCCTGACCGCCGCGGGTCTGGAGGCGGTACGTCCGGACGCCGCGGTCGTCTCCGTGCGCGCACCGTCCCCGGAGGGTGCCGTGCGATGGGCGGCCGACTGCCGTGCGACAGGTCTTGCCGTGGGCTGCTTCCGTCCTCCTTCCGTGCCCGACGGCATCTCACGGCTGCGGCTGACCGCCCGCGCGGACCTGTCCGAGGCCCAGATCGAACGCGCTGTGGGAGTGATCGGCGAGACGCGACCATGAGTCGGCGTTGCATGGCCGTGCGACGCGCGATCAATTGACGGGTCACATAAGTCGGGATGTGGGGGTCACCGGAACGCGGCCGTGAATCCCGCCCAGCTCTCGGGGGAGAAGAGCAGCGCGGGTCCGGCCGGGTCCTTGGAGTCGCGCACGGCGAGCCGTCCGGCCCAGGGACCGGAAAGCGGTCGGGCCGTCTCTACGCAGTTGTTCGCTCCTGTGCTGTAGCTGCTGCGCAGCCATCGCACACCGTGCAGATCTGTACTGGAAGGTTCGTTCCGAGGCAGTGCAGACATGGTGCCTCCTTACGCGCCGTCACCTATCCCGGCGATGTAGTCCAACGAGTCCTCGGGCGAAAGGGCGTGGAACTGAAGGGTGTTGAAGGCCTCGGTGTAGGCCTGGAGGTCTTCTTTCCGTTCGAGGTAGAGGCTACTCGTCAAGTGGTCGAGAACAACCACATCCAGATCAGATGTGCTCGAAAATGAGAAGATAACGAAAGGCCCGGTGATGCCGATGTGGGCTCCGGCCGCGAACGGCAGGACCTGAAGCCGTACTTGGGGGTACCGGGCCGCCTCGATGAGCCGCCTCAGCTGCCGTGACATGACCTCCGGCCCGCCGATCTCCCGGTGCAGCACCGCTTCGTCGAGCACCGCGCTCAGCACCAGGGGCGGCTGCGAGCGCAGCACGTCCTGCCTGGCCAGGCGCACTTCCACCAGCGCGTCCAGCCGTTCGTCGGTGTCCTCGTCGAGCCCGCCGACCGCGGCCTGAGTCACCGCCCGGGCGTATTCGGGCGTCTGCAACAGCCCCGGAACGACGGAGGTCTCCAGCGTGCGCATCGCGCTCGCCTGGGATTCGAGGCTGATGAAGTCCCGGTAGGTCGGCGGCAGCACGCCCCGATACGCATGCCACCAGTGGTGCCGCCCGGCGCCGTCGTCCGATCCCGCCAACACCAGGAGCAACTCCCGTAGTTGCGGATCCGCCACTCCGTAGGCGTCCAGGAGTAACCGCACATCGGCCGGTTTCACACCGCTCGCGCCGGTCTCGATGCGGCTCACCTTGGACTGGTGCCAGCCCACGAGCCGGGCCGCCTCGCCGCTCGTGAGCCCGGCGCCGGTGCGCAGCGTGCGCAATTCGGCGCCCAGTTTTCGGCGGCGTACCGCGGGACCGTGCTGCATGGGCTCCTCCTTACTCCTTCCGTGCCACCCAAATACGGTCTGCCGTCGCAGAGTTCACCGCTTCGAGCGACAGATATATGCATATCTTGGTGGATCGCACCCGTGACCGGTCCGGTGATGGCAGTCTGGCGACGAAGCACCAGTCCGGGACCGTACTCGAACCCTCCGATCCGTGTCGGACTGCGGTCCCGTGGGAAAGGGACGACGTCGCCATGGCAGACCATCTGGAAGCATCCGTCACTCTGCCGAGCGATCCCGCTTCGGTCTCCGCGGCTCGCACCTATGTGGTCGGCACCCTGGTGGAATGGGGACTGCCTGCCGACACGGAACTGGCCGACACGGTCCGCCTCATCGTCTCCGAACTCGCCACCAACGCCGTACAGCACACTTTCGGGCAGTCACCCACCTTCACGGTGGACATCGACCTCGACCGTGACGAACAACTGCACATCGGCGTAACCGACAGCCATCCGCGGCTCCCCAAACGGCTGCCCGCGGCCGTCCAGCAGGACAACGGCCGCGGCCTGGTCATCATCCGCTGGCTGACCGCCGAATGCGGCGGCAAGCTGAGCATCCGGCCCACCCGCGAGGGCGGCAAGACCGTCTCCATCGAACTGCCGTGGACGGTACCGGTGCGGCCGGTGACCACGGCGGTTCAGCAGGAACCTTGAGGATCAAGCCTGTTGGGCCCGGCCGAACGCGCCGCGCAGCAGGGCCCGGAAGGCGTCCGCGGCGGGTGCGGTCTCGTCGGTCCGGCGGACGACCGAGATCGTACGGCGCAGGTCTCCGGGTTCCAGCAGCCGCATCCCGACCGGAGTGACCGCGGTCCGCGCCACCATCTCGGGCACGACCGCGACCCCCCAGCCCGGCACCGACGAGGGCGCACACCAGGCCGTACCCCGGGGTGGGGACGAGCACCGACGGCGTGGCCCCGTCCCGGGCCGGCGCGGTCTCCAGCCCCTGCCGGGGCGGATGGTCCGGCGCTCACCAGGACCAGCTCCTCGACCAGGATCGGCTCCGCGCTGACGGAGGCCGGCAGCGGGAACGGGGTGGTGGGCTCATAGGTGTGCGTGCACCGGCGGCAGCAGATGGATGCCCGCGGTCTGGAAGGTGCCGATCACGTTCCTGAGCCTGCTGCCGCGGTTCGTTCCCGGCGTTGGCGTTGCTGGTGGACCGGCTCGGCCGGTGGCTGCGCCGGCCGCGGGCGGCCCGGGTCGTCGAGGGTGTCACGGGCGTTGCGCTGACGGCCCTCGGTGCGGTGCTCGTTCTCGAACCTCTGGGGTGACGCGGTGACGGCGCTTCAGGAGCGCCGCCACCGCGTCGCTCAGGTCACTTGACCCGGCCGTACCAGACGCTCTTGGTCCAGATCTTCGACAGTCTCACGACGTCCCCGGTCTTCGGGGAGTGCCAGATCTTTCCCTTCCCGGCGTAGATGCCGACGTGGTAGACGTTCGAGCCCGAGTGGAAGAACACCAGGTCTCCGGCCTTGCGGCTCTTGCCCGAGATGTGGCGCGTCTTGTTGTACTGCTGAGCCGCCGTACGCGGCAGGCTCTTGCCCGCCTTCTTGTACGAGTACAGCGTCAGCCCCGAGCAGTCGAACCGGCGCGGCCCGGCGGCGCCGTACTTGTACGGCGAGCCCTTCTTGGAGGCCGCGACCTGGAGCGCCTTCGTCGCCGGAGTCGCGGCTGCGGCCTCTGAGGAGAGGCCCGGCACCACGACGGAGCCGCCCATGGCGGCAAGGGTGAGAGCCGAGGCCGTACCGGCTCGGGCCATCAGCGACGGGACACGATTGAGCGCAGTCATGCGCAACCCTTCGTCAGCCGCCTGTGAAGGATGACCTGTCGGATTCGGGCTGGCGAAGTTGCCCGGCCGCTGACGCGGCTTCACCCCAAGGGCTGCTCGGCGCGGTCATGGCGTGACCGTTCCGGCGACCCGACGTGCTTGGGTCCTCCACTCCTGCCGATCCACTTCTGTCGACCGGTCATCCGGGCGGCGGCAGGACTCGGCGTCCGCCCGGATCGCCCCGCCGCTGTGGCGGGGTCTTGTCGTCAGACAGGGATCTTCACTCATGGATGAACGAAAGGCCCAAGGGAATCGGGGATTTGTGGCTTTACTCACCACTCACCCGTTCGGGTGGACACCCCTGTGTTCGAGCGGATGTCGAGAGCCTCGCGGACCCCCGGACCAGCGCGGAAAGGTCTCATCCGCCTCGGAGGTACGCGTGTTGCGCAACCTCTGCGGTCCCAAAAAATGACAAACGTCTACTCCGAACAGGGGTACGTCATTTGGTCCGTTTCACCTCCGGTCCGGACGTCTCGCCGCCATGGCGGATGTCCGGACCGGAGGTGGAGTGCGTCAACTGTCGGAGCGCGGCGGAACGATGACGCGCGCCGTCCGGCGCTCGCCGTCCAACACGCGCAGCGCCCGCGTGAGCGTCGGTGCGTGCAACTCCGTCTCGCCCCGCTGGTGCATCATCGCCAGCGCGTCGCGCAGTTCGGCCGCCCTGGACACCAAAGCCTGGGCGGCGCGCAGTCCGCGGTAGGTGTCCCCGTGGTGCGCCGGGTTGATCCGGCCGAGCAGGTCGACCACATCGAGATAACGGTCGATCAACTCGCCCTCGGCGCGCGTGAGGGCGGGCAGCGGCGGAAGCTCGGGTGGGAGCACCGGCGTGTCACTTCCCGGTGGGCGGGGCGATGGTGGACCTGCGGCCCGGGATGATCCGGTCCACCAGCCCGTAGTCCAGGGCCTCCTGAGCGGTGAGGATCTTGTCCCGCTCGATGTCCGCGCTCACCTGTTCGTGCGTGCGCCCGGTGTGCCGTACGAGCATCTCCTCCAGGCGGGCCCGAATCCGCATCAACTCCTCGGCGTGGATGGCGAGATCGCTGGCCTGTCCCTGGATCGGCTCCAGCAGCGCCGGCTGATGGATCACCATGCGAGCGCCGGGGAGTGCGAACCGCTTGCCCGGAGTGCCCGCCGCCACCAGCACGGCGGCCGACGAGCCCGCCTGGCCCAGGCAGATCGTCTCCACGTCGCAGGTGACGAACCGCATCGTGTCGTAGATCGCCGACATCGCGCTGAAGGAGCCGCCGGGGGAGTTGATGTAGAGGGAGATTTCCCGGTCCGGATCCTGGTACTCGAGGTGCATGAACTGCGCCATCACGTCGTTCGCCGAGGTGTCGTCGACCGGCGTGCCGAGGAAGACGATCCGCTCCTCCAGCAGCTTCGAGTAGGGATCCATCGTCTTCTGCCCGGAACTGGTGCGCTCCGTGAACTCGGGCAGGACGTAGCGGGCGGACGGTCGGGTCATGGCGAAGCCCTCCTCGACAGTGCTGTCTCTGTAAAAAACGTACAGGACGTACAGAGCAAGGGTGAGGGGGTTCGCTCAGCGCGGACGCTGTGAGGTGAGGCGGGGCGGTCAGTGGCCTTCCGGCGGCTGGTGCAGCCCGAAGGCGGACCCCTGGTCGTCCCGGCACAGCTTGAACCGGCCGAAGCGGGCCTCCGAGTCGGCGTCCTCCCCGCCCAGTTCCTCGGTCGTGCCGCCCAGTTCGAGGACCTTCGCGACGGCGGCGTCCAGGTCGTCCACCCGGAAGAACAGATACGGGGAGGCGCCCGCGTCGCCTCCGTGCAGCCCGCCGGGCACACCCGCGGTGCCGATGGTGAACCCGCGCCCGGAGGGGCCGGGTTGGAGATCCCAGTCGAACAGGGCGCCGTAGAAGTCCCGCCCCCGCTCCGGGTCGGCCACGCCCAGCTCGAAGAAGGACGGTTCGCCTGCCATGGGACGCCTCCTGCGGTCGGCGATCAGAGCCCCCGTGCCTGTCTCATCGTCCTCCCGACGGGATTCCGCGGCCACCGTAAGCTGGGGACATGGCCTACGAGATTCCGGTGACGCAAGCCAGGGCTGAGCTCGCCGACCTGATCAACAAGGTGGTGTACGGCGGTGAGCGCGTCGTCGTGACACGGCACGGCAAGCCTCTCGTCGCCCTTGTCTCCGCCGCCGACCTCGAACGACTCGAGCAGCTTCAGGAGCCTGCGGAGGAGCAGGTGATCAGCTCCGTCTCCGCTGTGCGTGAGCTCGCGTCGGCTCCCCGTGAACGGCAGCGGTTCGGCATCGCTGCGGAGCATCGGGGGGCCGACCCGGCGTAGCGCTCCGCTGGATCGGCGGTTGGGTTGGCTGCGGGCCGGTGGGGGCTGGTCGCGCAGTTCCCCGCGCCCCTTCGGGGCGCTCCAGCGCGCGGCACTTCACAGTCCCGTCGGTCAGCCGACCGGTGAGAGCTCCCGCGTGGCCTTCGGTGCGTCCGTCTCTACACGCCCCTTGAGCGCACTCCCTAGCAGTACGGCGCCCAGGCCCAGCGCTGCCCACCAGGTCAGGGTCAGGGCGGGCCCCGTCGCCGCCGCGCCGTCGAAGAAGGACACCGAGCGCAGCAGGGTCGTCCCGGCGCCCGGGGGGAGCCACTGGCCGATCGTCCCTACCGGCTCCGGCAGCATCTGCGGTGCCGAGGCCGCCCCGGACCACGGGTTGCCGAACAGCATCACCACACCGGCGGCGATGCCGATCCCGGCGGGACCGATGAGCGCGGCGAGCCCGGCGATCGCGGCGCTCACCGCGAGTGTCGCCAGGCCGAGTGAGGCGGCCTCGGTCCACCAGTCACCGTTGAGGACGTTCAGCCAGCTGTCCGCGATCGCGGTCGCCGCGATACCGACCAGGACGGCGGCGCCGATCAGCGCGGCCACGGCGCGGAGGCCGCGGAGCCCGAGGAGCGTCACCACCGAGCCGGTCGCGATTCCGGCCAGCGCGAGTGGCAGCACGCTCGCGTTGAGGGCCGCGCCGCGCGGGTCGTTCTCGGGGGCGGGGACGACGTCGACGGTCCTGACCGCGTTCATGTCGGCGGACGCCTGCTGGAGCAGTTGCGCGACGACCGCGCTCGCGGCCGTCGAGGTCAGCAGTTCGGGGCCTTGGGGGGTGACGACGACCGCGCCGTATACGGTCCGGTCCTCGATGGCGTCCCGGGCGTCGGCCTCGTCGGCGTAGCGGTGGATCTCGAACGCGCCGTCGTGTCGCGCCAGTCGCTCCTCCACCTGTGCCGTCGCGGCGGCGGGCCCGGCGACGCCGAGCGGCAGGTCGTGCGGCGCCGTGCGGGCCGCGGGCCAGGCGAAGGCCCACAGCGCCAGTGCCGCCAGGACGGGGACAAGGACGAGCACCGCGATCAGGCGGCGGGTGTGCGACGGGGCTGACGCGGGGCCGCCGTCGCGTGCAGCGGTGACGGTGGACATGGAATTCCCCTCGGATCGGCTCGGGAGTCAAAAAGAAGGATCGTTCGTTTTGGTTGTGTCACCACCGTCTTGCGGATGCCGCGCCTTGTCAAGAAGGAATGTTCGTTTTATGTTGTGGGCCATGGCCCGCGTATCCCAGGCACACCTCGACGCCCGTCGCCGTCAGATCCTCGACGGCGCCGCCCGCTGCTTCGCACGGAACGGCTTCCACGCCACCTCCATGCAGGACGTGCTGAAGGAGGTCGATCTCTCGGCCGGCGCGGTGTACCGCTACTTCAGCGGCAAGGACGAGCTGATCACCGCGATCGCCAAGGAGGTGCTCGGCGAGATCCGCGCGGCCTTCGAGGACGTCACCCGGCACAGTCCGCCCCCGCCGCCGGATCTCCTGATCGGCGAGGTCCTGAGCAGGACGCTCCGCGTCTGGTCGTCCCTGAACGACGACGGTGAGCCTGTCCTCCCGCGCCTGATCCTCCAGGTCTGGGGGGAGACCGTGCGCAACGAGGAGCTGGCGGCCGTTCTGAGGGACGTGTACGCGACCCTGCGCGAGTCCTGGGGGTGGGCCGTCGAGGCCTACCAGGACGCCGGGATGATGCCGCCGGACATCCCCGCGGACCATGTGGCGCGCACCATGATCGCCACGGTCCAGGGGTTCATCGCGCAGCAGGCCCTGTTCGGAGCGGCCCCGGTCGAAGTCCTCCAGGGCGGCCTGCGGGCGTTGATGGCCGTGCGGCCGCCGCAGCGGGAAGCCTGATGGATCACAGCCCGGTTAACGTGCCCGAAACTCGTGACAACGTGCCTGAAACTCCTTCCAACTAGCCTGCCCATCCACGCCACCAGGCACTTTGCCCCGTGGCCGAGGCAACCGGACCCCGCACGGTCCGGAGCGAGGATGTGAGGTGGGACGTGCAACTGACCCCGCACGAGCAGGAGAGGCTGCTCATCCACGTGGCGGCCGACGTGGCCGAGAAGCGCCGTGCCCGCGGGCTCAGGCTCAACCACCCCGAGACGATCGCCCTCATCACCTCGCACATCCTCGAGGGCGCCCGTGACGGCCGTACGGTCGCCGAGCTCATGTCCTCCGGACGCAAGCTGCTCACCCGGGACGACGTCATGGAAGGCATCCCCGAGATGATCCATGACGTCCAGGTCGAGGCGACCTTCCCGGACGGCACCAAGCTCGTCACCGTCCACGACCCGATCGTCTGAGGGGGCGGCCGATGAACCCCGGAGCGCCGAAGAATCCCGGAGCGAGCCGATGATCCCTGGCGAGATCCTGTTCGCGGACGGCCCCGTTGTGTACAACGAGGGCCGCGAGGTCACCAGCCTGACCGTCCTCAACGCCGCCGACCGGCCCGTCCAGGTCGGTTCCCACTACCACTTCGCCGAGGCCAACCCCGGTCTGGACTTCGACCGCGCCGCCGCCCGCGGCAAGCGGCTCAACATCGCCGCCGGCACCGCCGTGCGCTTCGAGCCCGGGATCCCCGTCGACGTCGAACTCGTCCCCCTGGCCGGCGCCCGAGTCGTGCCCGGGCTGCGCGGGGAGACCGGAGGTGCCCTCGATGCCTGAGATCTCGCGTGCCGCGTACGCCGACCTGTTCGGCCCGACCACCGGCGACCGGATCCGGCTGGCCGACACCGATCTGCTGATCGAGATCGAGGAGGACCGTTCCGGCGGGCCCGGACTCGCCGGTGACGAGGCCGTGTTCGGCGGTGGCAAGGTCATCCGCGAGTCCATGGGCCAGTCGCGCGCTACGCGCGCAGACGGCACTCCGGACACGGTCATCACGGGTGTGGTGGTGGTCGACCACTGGGGGGTCGTCAAGGCCGACGTCGGCATCCGCGACGGCCGGATCACCGGCATCGGCAAGGCGGGCAACCCCGACACGATGGACGGTGTGCACCCCGACCTCGTCATCGGCCCCGAGACGGAGGTCATAGCGGGCAACGGGCGGATCCTGACGGCCGGCGCCATCGACGCGCACGTCCACTTGATCTGCCCGCAGATCGCCGACGAGGCACTCTCGGCGGGCATCACCACGCTGATCGGCGGCGGTACCGGACCGGCCGAGGGCTCCAAGGCGACCACCGTGACGCCCGGCCCCTGGCATCTGGCGCGGATGCTGGAGGCGATGGAGGCGTATCCCGTCAACTTCGGTCTGCTGGGCAAGGGCAACACCGTCTCGCACGAAGCGATGCTGTCGCAGATCCGCGGCGGGGCGCTCGGTCTCAAGCTGCACGAGGACTGGGGCTCGACCCCGGCCGTCATCGATGCCTCGCTGACCGTCGCCGACCAGACCGGCATCCAAGTCGCCATCCACACGGACACGTTGAACGAGGCCGGGTTCGTCGGCGACACGCTCGCCGCGATCGCCGGACGCGGCATCCACGCCTACCACACGGAGGGCGCCGGCGGCGGGCACGCGCCCGACATCATGACCGTGGTCTCCGAGGCGCATGTCCTGCCGAGCTCGACGAACCCGACCCGGCCGTTCACCGTGAACACCGCCGAGGAACACCTCGACATGCTGATGGTGTGCCACCACCTGAACGCGGCGGTGCCGGAGGACCTGGCGTTCGCGGAGTCGAGGATCCGGCCGTCCACGATCGGCGCGGAGGACATACTCCATGACCTCGGAGCGATCTCGATCATCTCGTCGGACGCCCAGGCCATGGGCCGCGTCGGCGAGGTCGTCATGCGGACCTGGCAGACGGCGCACGTGATGAAGCGGCGGCGGGGAGCCCTGCCGGGTGACGGTCGCGCGGACAATCGTCGCGTACGCCGCTATGTCGCCAAGTACACGATCAACCCGGCGCTCGCGCAGGGGCTCGCGGGCGAGATCGGCTCCGTCGAGACGGGCAAGCTCGCCGACCTGGTGCTGTGGGAGCCCGCGTTCTTCGGCGTCAAGCCGCACCTCGTCATCAAGGGCGGGCAGATCGCGTACGCGCAGATGGGCGACGCGAACGCCTCCATTCCGACCCCGCAGCCGATCCTTCCGCGGCCGATGTTCGGTGCGATCGGGCGGGCGCCCGCATCCAACTCGGTCAACTTCGTGGCGCCGCTGGCGATCGAGGACGGGCTGCCGGAGCGGCTCCAGCTCGGGAAGGCGTTCGTGGCCATCGAGTCGACGCGTGCCGTGACCAAGGCCGACATGCGCGAGAACGACGCGCGGCCGCGGGTCCGGGTCGACCCCGACAGCTTCGCCGTGCACATCGACGGGGAGCTCGTCGAGGCGACTCCGGCCGCCGAACTGCCCATGGCCCAGCGTTACTTCCTCTTCTGAGGGCGGGTTCGATGTCCAGGGCAGCGCTACTCGTACTGGCCGACGGCCGGTTCCCCGCCGGGGGGCATGCGCACTCCGGCGGGGCCGAGGCCGCGGTCAAGGCCGGGCGGGTCACCGGTGCGGCGAGCCTGGAGGACTTCTGCCGGGGTCGGTTGCACACGGCCGGGCTGGTGTCGGCGGCGCTGGCGGCGGCCGCCGCGGTGGGCGTCGATCCGGTGTCGCTGGACGAGGCCGCGGACGCCCGTACACCGTCTCCGGCGTTGCGGGTTGCGGCGCGGAAGCTGGGTCGGCAGTTGATGCGGGCCGCGCGGGCGACGTGGCCGTCCCTCGAACTGGACGCGCTGGCGCGGGAGTTTCCCAAGGGGGCGCATCAGCCGGTGGTGCTCGGGCTGGCCGCGCGGGCCGCCGGGTTGGGGGCCGCTGATGCGGCGTACTGCTCGGCATACGAGAGTGTGAGCGGGCCGGCTTCGGCGACGGTGCGGTTGCTGAGTCTTGATCCCTTCGACGCTACGGGGGTGCTGGCCCGGTTGGCGCCCGAGATGGACCGGGTTGCGGATCGGGCGGTGGAGGTGGCTCGGCGGGTGGTCGACGACGGGGTCGATGTGCTGCCCGCGGGTTCGGCTCCGCTGTTGGAGATCGGGGCGGAGGTGCATGCGGCTTGGGCTGTACGGCTGTTTGCGTCCTAGGGGTTTTCGCCCCCGCCGCCCCTACCCTTCCCGTCCCTGGGGGCTCCGCCCCCAGACCCCCGTATCGGCCTGAACGGCCTCGTCCTCAAACGCCGGACGGGCTGAGATTGCCCGGACCGGTCCCGAGAAGAGCCGCCCCCTTCGGGTGGGTGGGGGATCGGGATGGTGGTACTCGTCCTCACCTGCCGGACGGGCCGACCCGAACACGTCAATTTGGAGCCGCCCCCATGCACCTCGACCACTCCCACGACGGCCCCGCCGCCATCAGCGCCGACGCCCACCGCCCCGACGGCTCGCGTCGGGCCCTCCGTGTCGGACTCGGTGGGCCGGTCGGTTCCGGGAAGACCGCCACTGTCGCTGCGCTCTGTCGTGTCCTGCGCGACGAGCTGTCGCTCGCCGTCGTCACCAATGACATCTACACGCGTGAGGACGCCGAGTTCCTGCTTCGGGAAGCCGTGTTGCCGCCGGAGCGGATCACGGCCGTGGAGACGGGGGCCTGTCCGCACACCGCGATCCGGGACGACATCTCCGCGAACCTGGAGGCGGTCGAGGATCTGGAGGACGAGGTCGGACCGCTGGACCTGATCCTTGTGGAGTCGGGTGGGGACAACCTGACCGCGACGTTCTCCAAGGGTCTCGTCGACGCGCAGATCTTCGTGATCGACGTCGCCGGGGGAGACGACATTCCGCGCAAGGGCGGACCCGGCGTCACCACCGCCGACCTGCTCGTGGTGAACAAGACCGACCTCGCGCCGTATGTCGGCTCGGACCTGGCGCGGATGGCGGCCGACGCCAAGGCGCAGCGGGCCGAACTGCCGGTCGTCTTCCAGTCGCTGAGGGGCGAGGACGGGGTGGCGGACGTCGCCGGCTGGGTGCGGGCGCAGCTCGCCTCCTGGACGGCGTGACCGTGACGGGTGTGCGGGCCGCCGCGAGGATCGGCGCCCGCGCGGACGGACGCGGCGGTACGGCTCTCCCCGTGCTGGACAGTGAGGGGCCGATCGCCCTGCGGCGTACCCGGGGGAGTGGCCCGGAGGCGTACGTGATGCTCGTCGGCGCGATGAGCGGGCCGCTGGGCGGGGACCACTTCACCGTGGCGGCGGACGTCGCCCCCGGCGCCCGGCTGCGCGTCGGGTCGGCCGCGGCGACCATCGCGCTGCCGGGGCAGGCGAAGGGCGAGGCCCGCTACGACGTACGGCTGTCCGTGGCGGACGAGGGCGAACTGCGCTGGCTGCCGGAGCAGTTGATCTCGGCGCAGGGCAGCGACCTGTATGTCGGCACTCAGGTCGACCTCGGTGCGCACGCCCGGCTCGTGCTGCGCGAGGAACAGGTACTCGGTCGGGCCGGTGAGGAACCCGGGCGGCTCACCAGCCGTCTTACTGTGCGGATCGCGGGGCGGACCGTCCTCGACCAGGAGCTCGCCTGCGGGCCCGGTGCGCCCGGCGGCTGGGACGGGCCCGCAGTCCTCGGGGGACACCGGGCCGTGGGGCAACTGGTCGTCGTACGGCCGGAGTTCGAAGCGGAGCCCGCGGTGGCCCAGCTGTTGGGGGACACCGCCGCGCTGACCCCGCTCGCCGGGCCGGCCGTGCTGGTGACCGCCGTGGCGCCGGACGCGTTGCGGCTGCGCCGGGTGCTCGACCAGGCGCTGGTGAAACTCGAAGGAACATCCGCCGAGCGAACGGCGTAATCCGGTTATCGGATTGGCAAAGAACGCCCGCCACCCCTGTTCCCAGGGAACACACAGTCGAGAGGATCCCCGTACTCATCACAACGACGTACGGGGAGGTCCCACTTGAGGGATATGAGAACAAAAGGGCGGGTTGCGGCGCTCGGCTCGGCCGGAGTGCTCGTCACGGCGACGCTGATTTCCGGTGCCGTCGCAGCGCCCTCGGCAAGTGCCGGCACGGACGCCCGCCACGGCAAGGACCGTGAGGCCTACGGCGTGGCCGTCGCCGCGGCCCGGGCCGCGAAGGCCGGCATCGACTGGCAGGACTGCCCCGCCGACTGGGGGTTCGCCAAGCCCATCCAGTGCGGCTGGGTCAGCGTTCCGCTCGACTACGCCAAGCCCTACGGCAAGCAGATCAAGATCGCCGTCGACCGCATCGGCAACACCGGGACGAAGGCGGAGCGCCAGGGCGCCCTCGTCTACAACCCGGGCGGCCCCGGCGGCTCCGGCATGCGCTTCCCGACCCGGGTCACCACCAAGAACCCGATCTGGGCCAACACGGCCAAGGCGTACGACTTCGTGGGCTTCGACCCGCGCGGCGTCGGCCACTCCGCGCCGATTTCCTGCATCGACCCGCAGGAGTTCGTGAAGGCGCCCAAGGCCGACCCGGTGCCGGACAGCGAGGCCGACAAGCTCGCCCAGCGCAAGCTGGCCCGCGAGTACGCGGACGGCTGCGCCGAGCGCACCGGCAAGGCGATGCTGGAGCAGATGACCACGCCCAACACCGCACGCGACCTGGACGTGATCCGCGCCGCGCTCGGTGAGAAGAAGCTCAACTTCCTCGGCGTCTCCTACGGCACCTACCTCGGTGCGGTCTACGGCACCCTGTTCCCGGGCCATGTCCGCCGGATGGTCGTCGACAGCGTCGTCAACCCGTCCCGGGAGAAGATCTGGTACGAGGCCAACCTCGACCAGGACGTCGCCTTCGAGATGCGCTGGAACGACTGGCAGGACTGGGTCGCCGCCAACGACGCCACCTTCCACCTCGGCACCACCCGCGACGCCGTCCAGGCGAAGTGGCTCGAGCTGCGTGCCGCGGCCAAGAAGAGTCCCATCGGCGGGGTCGTCGGACCGGCCGAGCTGCTCGGCCTCTTCCAGGGCGCGCCGTACTACGACTCCTCCTGGGTGCCGGTCGCCACGGTGTTCAGCAAGTACTTCGCGGGCGACACCCAGGCGCTGGTCGACGCGGCCGCCCCCGACCTGTCGGACACCGCGGGGAACATCGCCTCGGAGAACGGCAACGCCGTCTACACGGCCGTCGAGTGCACCGACGCCAAGTGGCCCACCAGCTGGAAGAAGTGGGACCGCGACAACTCGGCGCTGCACGAGAAGTACCCCTTCCTGACCTGGTCCAACGCCTGGCTGAACCTGCCGTGCGCCACCTGGCCGGTCAAGCAGCAGACCCCGGTCGACGTGAAGACCGGCAAGGGTCTGCCGGGCGTGCTGATCGTGCAGGCCACGCGTGACGCGGCCACCCCGTACGAGGGCGCCGTCGAACTGCACAAGCGCTTCAAGGGCTCCCGCCTGATCACCGAGAAGGACGCGGGATCCCACGGCGTGACCGGCCTGGTCAACCCGTGCATCAACGAGCGGGTGGACAGCTACCTGCTCACGGGCAAGCTGGACGGCGCCGACGTGACGTGCGCACCGCACGCCACGCCCAAGCCGTAGAGCGTCGTACGACATGAGGGGCGGCCGGAGTCTCCGGCCGCCCCTTGCTCATGCGGCCGGCCAGGCGTCCTCCGCCGCGTAGTCGAAGAGGTCGCCGTACGTCTGGAACATCCTCGGATATGCCTCCCGCCAGTCGCGCCCGGCCAGTTGGCGCTCGATCCAGGCGACCGTGTCGGGCAGGGTCTCCGCGTACCTCACCACCGGGCGGTAGCCCAGCTCGCGTTCGGCGGCGGCCATGGAGCAGACCACGGGCGCCGGAACCGACCATGGAGTGTCGCCGACCGTCGGTGCCGGAGGCGGGCCGTCCACCAGCACACTCTCCGTCTCGACGCCCATCACCGCGTCGATCGCCCCCGCGATCTCCGCCACCGTCGGCGCCTCCGGATCGACGGCGTTGAGCACCCGCGAGGCGGGCCGCGCGGCGGCCAGCCGGATCAGTTCCGCGATGTTGTGCACGCTCGCCGGATGGAAGCGGCTCTCGCCACCGTAGGAGAGGATCCGCCGGGTCCGGCCGTCCAGGATGCGCTTGACGAAGTACAGCTCGCGCGGGGTCCGGCAGTACGGGCCGTGGATCGCGCCCGCGCGCAACAGCGTAGCGGGCAACCGGTCCCCCACCGCGAGGAGTTCACGCTCCAGCTCGGCCTTGCGGGTGCTGTACGAGGCGTCGCCGGGCCGGACCGTGCGCTGCTCCTCCGGGATCGGCACCGGATACTCGGGGAAGCCGTCCGGCTCGTCCTGGGTGTCGAAGTTCCGGCCCTTGTCGTCCTCGTACACCGACAGGCTGGAGATCACCACGGCCGAGCCCACACGGCCGGCGAACGAGGCCAACTGCCGTGCCTGCGCGGTCCCGTAGGCGACCATGTCCACCAGCACGTCACAGCCGTCACCGATCACCGCGGCCAGGGTCGCCTACGAAGAGGCTTTTGCCGAGAGCAGAGCTCAGCCGAGCGGCAGCCGCGGGAACCGGCGCGCCTTCTCCGCGCCCGCCGCGGCCTGCTCGGCCTTGACGACGGCCGCGTACTGGTCGACGTACTCCTGCTCGGAGAGCGTGAGGATCGCGTACATGATCTCGTCGGTGACGGCGCGCAGGATCGCCTTCTCGTTCTCCATGCCGGCGTAGCGGGAGAAGTCGAGGGGCTTGCCGAAGCGGATGGCGACGGGGTGGATCTTCGGGATCTTCCGGCCCGGCGGCTGCGCCTCGAAGGTGCCGATCATCGCGCAGGGAATGACCGGTGCCCGGGCCTTCAGTGCCATCACCGCGACACCGACCTTGCCCTTGTAGAGGCGGCCGTCGTGCGAGCGGGTGCCCTCGGGGTAGATGCCGAGCAGTTCGTCCTTGCGCAGCACGCCGAGGCCCTCGCGGATCGCGGCCTGGCCCGCGTCCTTGCCGGAGCGGTCGACCGGGATCTGCCCCGCACTGCGGAAGAAGGTCGCGATCAGCCGGCCCTTGAGGCCGGGGCCGGTGAAGTACTCGGCCTTCGCGAGGAAGGTGATGCGCCGCTTGATGATCGCGGGCATCAGGAAGTGGTCCGAGAACGAGAGGTGGTTGCCTGCGACGATGGCGGGTCCGGTCGCGGGAATGTGCTCGAGTCCCTCGATGCGCGGCCGGAAGACCAGTCTCAGCAGGGGGCCCAGCAGCACGTATTTCAGCAGGTAGTAGAACAAGGGGGTGCTCCTCGCTCCCGGCGGGTCGGCTCGACGTCCGTGTTCCAGCAGGTCAACCGGCATGTGGTGGGGGTGTCAGTGTAGGCGCAGCCGGGGGCGGCAGGAACAGGGCCGGTTCGCCGCGATTCGGGGTCTGTGGCGCGTTTCTGATGGTTGGTCAGGGCGTACGGCGGGGTCACAGCCGTACGGCGATCAGCGCGGTGTCGTCGGTGGCGCCTCCCGGTGGCAGCAGTTCCAGGAGGACGGCGTCGGCGAGGGTCTCGGGATCCGCGCCCAGATGACGTCTGAGTGATTCGGCGAGGCGGGCCAGGCCGGTGGTGATGTCCTCGCGTCGGCGTTCGACCAGGCCGTCGGTGTAGAGCACGAGAGTCGCGCCCGAGGTGAACGTCGCTCGGGCCTGTGGTCTCGGGACCGGCTGCGGACGGGCGTCCAGCGGGGGATCGGTGGCCCGGTCGAGGAACTCCACCCGGCCGTCGGGGTGGAGCAGTGCGGGCGGTGGATGCCCGGCGCTGCTGTAGGTGATGGTGTGGGCGTCGAAGTCGATGAACGTCGTGACCGCGGTGGCCGATTCGGCGCCGTCGACCACATGGGCGTACCGGCCGAGGACGTCCAGGGCCTGAGCGGGCCCTTCGGCGACGCGCGAGGTGGCGGTGAGGGCGCTGCGCAGCTGGCCCATGACACCGGCGGCCGCCAGTCCGTGGCCGACGACGTCGCCCACGGACACGCCGATGCGGTTACCGCCCACCAGGTCGACCAGGTCGTACCAGTCCCCGCACACGTTCAGTGCGCCGACCGCCGGCCGGTAGCGCACCGCGGCCCGGTGGTCGCCCACCTGCCGGCGGGCCGGGAGCATCGCCTCCTGGAGGGCGAGGGCGACCTCGCGTTCACGGGCGTGGGCCCGGCGCAGCCGGTCGTTGAGCTCCTGGAGTTCGCGGGCGCGGGTGTACAGGTCGGCCTCCAGCACCCGGGCCCGGCTGCCGTCGGGGCCGCCGCGGGCCCGCATGAGCTCGGTGACGTCCTCGACCCGGTGCACCAGCAGCACCACCTTGCCGTTCGGGCCGAACACCGGCGCGTTCACCGGGCTCCAGTAGCGCTCCTCCCACTGCCCGGGGCGCCCGGGCGATTCGACGTCGTACCGCTGGAGGGCCATGGCATCGCGCTCGCCGGTCGCCAGGACCCGGTGCAGTGAGGCCGCCAGATTGCGCATGCCGGTCGCGGCGGGGTCGTTCGGGTTGTCGGGGAAGACGTCGAACAGGTAGCGGCCGATCAGCTGCTGCCGGGTACGCCCGGACGTCCGCTCGAACTCCTCGTTGACGTCCGCGTACACCAGCTCGGGAGTGAGCAGCGCGACCATCCCGGGCAGGCCCTTGAACACCGCCGCGTAGTCGATCGCCGCATCGTTCATGGCTGCCGCCTCACCCAGGTTCACCCCAGTTTCCCACGTTATGCACCCGGGGTTCCCGGCTCAGCGCGGATCCGTCAGCGACTGCTCGGCCCAGATGATCTTCCCCTCGGGCACGAACCGGGTGCCCCACCGCTGGGTGAACTGGGAGACCAGCAGCAGCCCGCGCCCGCCCTCGTCCGTGGTGCGGGGATGGCGCAGATGGGGCGCGGTGGCGCCACCGTCGAGGACCTCGCAGACCAGGGCACGTTCCCTGATCAGCCGGAGCCGCACGGGGCCGGAGGAGTGCCGTATGGCGTTGGTGACCAGCTCGCTGACGACCAGCTCCGTGGTGAAGGCCAGCTCCTCCAGGCCCCATTCCGTCAGTTGCCGGGCGGCGGCCTTGCGGGCGTCGGCGACCACCGCCGGGTCCATGGGCAGGTCCCAGTCCGCGACCTGATCGGAGCCCAGCAGCTTGGTACGGGCCATCAGCAGGGCCACGTCGTCGTGCGGGCGTTCCGGGGACAGCGCGTCCACCACGCTCCGGCAGCGCAGGTCGAGCGAGGCCGCGCGCTCTTCCAGCGCCCGGCGCAGCCGGTCCCGGTCCACGTCGAGAGCCCAGTCGTCCCCGTGGGCCAGCAGCCCGTCGGTGTGCAGCGCGAGCGTGCTGCCCGCCGCCAGCGCCAGCTCGACCGCCTCGAAGGGCGGGCCGCCCGCACCGAGCGGCGGCCCCAGCGGAAGGTCGACGAACGTGACGTGGCCGTCGGGCATGATCACGGCGGGCGCGGGATGCCCGGCCGCGGCCATGGCGCACTGTCCGTCCACGGGGTCGTACACGACGTACACGCACCCGGAGCCCACGGTGTCCGACCCCGCGGCGTCCGGCTCGACGCCCTCCTCGCGCGCCGAGAGTGCGACCAGGTCGTCGAGGTGGGCCAGCACCTCGTCGGGCGGCAGATCCAGGGCGGCGAGGGTCCGTACGGCGGTCCGCAGCCGCCCCATGGCCGCGGCGGCGTCGATGCCGTGACCGGGCACCTCGCCCACGACGAGGGCGACGCGGGCACCGGAGAGCGGGACGACGTCGTACCAGTCGCCGCCGAGGCCGGTCAGCTCGTCGGCCGGACGGTAGCAGGCGGCCACCTCCACCGCGTCCTGCTCGGGCAGCCGGTGCGGGAGCAGACTGCGCTGGAGCACCAGCGCCGCGTCGCGCTCGCGCGTGTAGCGCCGGGCGTTGTCCACACAGACGGCCGCCCGCGAGACGAGATCCTCGGCCAGAGCGAGGTCGTCCTCGTCGAAGGGCTCCTGGCGATGGCGCCGGAAGAACGTGGTGACGCCCAGGGTGGTGCCCCGCGCACGGATCGGCACGATCACGACGCTGTGCAGCCCCAGCTCCAGGAAGGTCGCCTCCCGGCCGCCCGGGATGTCCGTGGCCCACTCCTTGGCGAGCGGGTCGAGCCGCTCCTCGCGCCAGGACCTGCCGCTGGTGAGCGAGCGGATCGGGGGCGAGCCGGCGACGTAGGCGGCCGCGGAACCGACCGCGACGACGGCCTCGGGGACGTTCTCGTACACCGACTGCTGCCCGGCCCGGCGCAGCGGCACATGGTCCGGGTCGCCGATCGGCCCCGGCGTGACCTCCGCGCCCCGCAGCACCGGTTCCAGCAGGTCGACGGTGACGAAGTCCGCGAAGGCCGGCACGGCCACGTCGGCCAGCTCCTGCGCGGTGCGCATGATGTCCAGGCTGCGGCCGATGTGCTCGCCGGCCCGGTCCAGCAGGGCGAGCCGCTGCCGGGCGCGATGACGCTCGGTGATGTCGACGACGGTGTAGTACACGCCCATCGGACGGCCCCGGTCGTCGTGCAGCCGGGTGAACGACATGACGTGCGCCGTCTCGCGGTGCGGCGCGGACTGCACCTGCCCCACGTGCTCGTATCCGACCACGGTCTCACCGGTCTCGAGCACGTGCCGCATCTGCGCCTCTATGCCGTCGGCGTCCAGGCCCGGCTGGATGTCCGCGAGGCGCAGGCCCAGCCGGTGTACGGGCGGTCCGCCGCCGTACTGTTCCAGGGCCGCGTTGGACCACACGAAGCGCAGGTCCGTGTCCACGATCGCTATGCCGACCGGCGACCTGTCGACCATCTGCTCCAGCACCGCGCGGCTCATGTCCCAGCCGGTGGCACCGGTCAGCTCGGAAAGCAGGACCAGCCACCGTGCGCGGGCCCCGGGCTCCTCCGCGGAGGTGACCCGCACCATGAGCCTGACCTGCTGCCCGTCGCTGCGCCGGACCGTCAGCAGCCCGGCCCAGCCGCCGTCCCTGCGGCACCGCTCGATCAGGTCCGGCATCCGCTCCGCGTCCTCGGGGGACAGCAGGTCGGCCATCCTGGTCCCGACCACATCGGAGGCTTCGTGGCCCAGCAGCCGCCTGGCCTCGTCGGTCCAGCCGGTCACCACACCCTGTGCGTCGAGCAGCAGAGGCGCGGCATCGGCCACGTCGAACCGGTGCCGGGCAAGGTCACGCTCCTCAAATGTGCCCACGGCCGACCTCTCTGTCGCTGAGAGTGGTCTACCACCTCTCGTCTCAATCTTCACCCTTCGGGACAGAGCGGGGCGCGGTACCCGGGCCGTCCGTGACCGGGTACCGCGCCCTGCCGCCCCTCGTTCAGGCGACCAGTGCCTTCTCCAGTGCCCCGAGGGCCGCCGTGAGTTCCTCGCCGGTGATGGTGAGCGGCGGGGCGAGGCGGATCGTCGAGCCATGGGTGTCCTTGACCAGGACCCCCTCCCGCACGAGGCGTTCACTGACCTCGCGCCCGCTGCCGAGGGCCGGATCGATGTCGACGCCCGCCCACAGCCCGCGCGAACGGAAGCCCACGACACCCTTTCCGACCAGCGCGGAGAGTCCGTCTCGCAGCACGGTGCCCAACTCGGCCGCCCGGCGCTGGAACTCGCCCGTCTCCAGCAGCTCCACGACCGCCGTGCCCACCGCCGCCGCCAGCGGATTGCCGCCGAACGTCGACCCGTGCTCGCCCGGCCGCAGCACCCCCAGGACGTCCCGGCGCGCCACCACCGCCGACACCGGCACGATGCCGCCGCCCAGCGCCTTGCCGAGCAGCAGTACGTCGGGGACGACCGCCTCGTGCTCCACGGCGAGCGTACGACCGGTACGGCCGAGGCCCGACTGGATCTCGTCCGCGATGAACAGGCAGCCCTTGCGCCGGGTCAGTTCGCGCACACCGGCCAGATAGCCGTCGTCCGGGATGACGACCCCCGCCTCGCCCTGGATCGGTTCGATCAGCACGGCCGCCGTCGTCTCGTCGACCGCCGCCTCCAGCGCGGCCAGGTCGTTGTACGGCACGATCCGGAAGCCCGGCGTGAACGGGCCGAAGCCGGTGCGGGCGGTCTCGTCGGTGGAGAAGCTCACGATGGTCGTCGTACGGCCGTGGAAGTTCTCCGCCGCGACCACGATCGTCGCCCGGTCGGCGGGAACGCCCTTCACGTCGTACGCCCATTTGCGGGCCACCTTGATGCCGCTCTCCACGGCCTCGGCGCCCGTGTTCATCGGCAGCACCATGTCCAGGCCCGTCAACGCGGCCAGCCGCTCGGCGAACTCCGCGAGCCTGTCGTTGTGGAAGGCGCGCGAGGTCAGCGTCAGCCGGTCGAGCTGGGCGTGGGCGGCGTCGATCAGCGCGGGGTGGCGGTGGCCGAAGTTGAGCGCCGAGTAGCCGGCCAGCATGTCGAGATAACGGCGGCCCTCCACGTCCTGGACCCAGGTGCCCTCGGCGCGGGCGACGACCACGGGCAGCGGGTGGTAGTTGTGCGCGAGGACCGGCTCCTCGGCGCGGATCATGTCGGCGGACGAGCGCGTACGGACGGGTACTTCGGTGGACGCTGTCATGAGCGGATCTCCTGAGTGCAGCACTTGATGCCGCCGCCGGCCTTCTGGAACTCGGACAGGTCGACGGGGACGGGGGCATAGCCGTGGTCGTCGAGCCGGGCGGCGAGGGCCTCGGCCTGCGGTGCGATGAAGACATGGCGTCCGTCGGACACGGAGTTCAGCCCGAACGCCATCGCGTCGTCGCGGGTCGCGAGCACCGCGTCCGGGTACAGCCGCGCGAGCACCTCGCGGCTGCCCGGCGAGAAGGCCTCCGGGTAGTACACGAGGTTGGCGTCGTCGAGGACGAACAGCGCCGTGTCCAGGTGGTAGAAGTACGGGTCCACCAGCGTCAGGCTGATCACCGGGTGCCCGAAGAACTCCTGCACCTCGCGGTGCGCCTCCCGGGTCGTCCGGAATCCGGTGCCGGCCAGGACGTACCGGCCCGTCCAGACCAGGTCGCCCTCGCCCTCGCAGACCGAGTAGGGGCGGTGGACGTCGTAGCCCGCCGTCTTGAACCACATGTCGTAGTGCGTGGACTCGGCGCGTCGCTCGGGCGCGTGGAAGAGCGAGCCGAAGACGCGGCCGTCGACGACGACCGCCGAGTTCGCGGCGAACACCATGTCCGGGAGGCCGGGGACCGGCTCCACGGTGTCCACGGTGTGGCCGTGGGAACGGTAGGTGCTGATCAGGGACTGCCACTGCTCCTGGGCCAGATCGACGTCGACACGGACGTCGGGATGCATCCAGGGATTGATCGCGTACTGCACGGCGAAATGTCTGGGTTCACAGACGAGAAAGCGCCGCCGGCGCGGCACACGGCTGTCGGACACAGAGGGGTTCCTCCGCTTCCTGGAGTGTCGACTGGGGTTGACACCACGGTAGGAAGTGACCGATGCGCTCGACAAGAAACAAGGCTTGCGTGTCCGCGCAGGAATGCTGCGTCTTTACGATTGTCAGCGCACGTCTGATGCGTCCTCGGGCGCGGGCTGGCTGGCACCCGCCTCCGGACTCTCCGGGATCAGATGGGACAGCACCATCACACTGATCGTCTTCCGGATGAACGGTTCCGAGCGGATCCGCTCCAGCACCTCCTCGAAGTGCTCGACATCCCGCGCCCGCACATGCAGCAACGCGTCCGCACCGCCGGTCACCGTCATCGCCGCCGTGATCTCCGGATGGTTGCGCACCACCTCCGCCAGCCGCCTGGGCGGCGCGGCCCCCTCGCAGTACACCTCCACATACGCCTCCGTGCGCCAGCCCAGCGCCGACGGCTGCACCGTCGCCGTGAACCCGGTGATCACATCCGTCTCGCGCAACCGGTCCACCCGCCGCTTGACCGCCGTCGCCGACAGGCCCACGGCCGCCCCGATCTCGGCGAAACTGGTCCTTGCGTTGGCCATCAGCGCGGTGATGATCTTCCGGTCGAGGTCGTCGAACTGCGTGGGCCTGCTGCTCATGGCCGCACTGTATCCAGCGGGAACGTCCACACCGGCACATGTGCAGGCGTACGAATTGCTCCTAGACTCCGGGTTCATGCTGCGCGCCCTCGCCGTCGACGACGAACGCCCCTCGCTGGAGGAGCTGCTCTACCTCCTGCACGCGGATCCCCGGATCGGCAGTGCGGAGGGTGCGAGCGACGCGACCGAGGCGCTGCGCCGCATCAACCGGGCGCTGGAGTCGGGCCCGCACGGTCCGGAGGCCATCGACGTCGTCTTCCTCGACATCAACATGCCCGGCCTCGACGGACTCGACCTGGCCCGGCTGCTCACCGGCTTCGCCCGGCCGCCGCTCGTCGTGTTCGTCACCGCCCACGAGGACTTCGCCGTGCAGGCCTTCGACCTCAAGGCCGTCGACTACGTACTCAAACCCGTCCGCAAGGAGCGCCTTGCCGAAGCCGTCCGCCGGGCCGCCGAACTCCGCGACAGCGCGCCCCGCATACCCGTGAGCGAGCCCGACCCCGACCACATACCCGTCGAGCTCGGCGGCGTGACCCGTTTCGTCGCCGTCGAGGACATCACCCACGTCGAGGCCCAGGGCGACTACGCCAGGCTGCACACCGACAAGGGCAGCCACCTCGTCCGCATCCCGCTGTCCACCCTGGAGGAGCGCTGGCGCTCCCGCGGCTTCGTCCGCATCCACCGCCGCCATCTCGTCGCCCTGCGCCACATCGGCGAGCTCCGCCTGGACGCGGGCACCGTGAGCGTCATGGTCGGCTCCGAGGAACTCCAGGTCAGCCGACGCCACACCCGCGAACTGCGGGACCTGCTGATGAGGAGGCCGTGACGGTGCCCCAGAACCCCGCCGAACGCCGCGTCGTCGTCACCGGCCCGCCCCGCCGCGCTCGCCGCGTCTCGGGCTACTACCGCCCCCGCACCGAGATCGACGAGCAGACCACCCTCGGCCACACCTACGTCCGCTCCCTGATGCGCACCCAACTCCGCGCCGCCCTCGCCGTGTTCGCGGTCCTCGGCCTGCTCGTCGGCCCGCTGCCCCTGCTGTTCGCCGCCATGCCGGACGCCCGCGGCCTGGAGTGGGCGGTCCTCGGCTTCGGCCTCTACGCCCCCCTCGTCCTGCTCGCCCGCTGGTACGTGCGGCGTGCCGAGCGCAACGAGCGGGACTTCGTGCGCCTCGTCGAAGACCGCTGAGGCCGCAGATCCATGAACTACAGCTACGCCGTACCCGCCGTCGCCCTGGTCGTCATGGCGACGGTCCTCGTCGGCGCGTTCGGCCTGCGCATCTCCCGCACCACCTCCGACTTCTACGTCGCCTCCCGCACCGTCGGCCCACGCCTCAACGCGGCCGCCATCAGTGGCGAGTACCTCTCCGCCGCCTCCTTCCTGGGCATCGCGGGCCTGGTCCTGGTCCAGGGCCCCGACATGCTCTGGTATCCCGTCGGCTACACGGCGGGCTATCTGGTGCTGCTGATCTTCGTCGCCGCCCCGCTGCGCCGCTCCGGCGCGTACACGCTGCCCGACTTCGCCGAGGCCCGCCTCGCCTCCCAGGCGGTACGGCGGCTCGCCGGGGCCTTCGTCGTGGGCGTCGGCTGGCTCTACCTGCTGCCGCAACTCCAGGGCGCCGGGCTGACGTTGACCGTTCTGACCGGGGCGCCCGACTCGCTCGGCGGACTGATCGTCGCGGTCGTCGTGGTGGCGATCGTCGCCGCCGGCGGCATGCGCAGCATCACCTTCGTGCAGGCCTTCCAGTACTGGCTCAAGCTCACCGCCCTGCTCGTCCCCGCCCTCTTCCTGGTCCTCGCCTGGCAGGGTGACGGAGCACCGACCCGTGCCTTCGAGGAACCGGCCACCTTCCGCGAGCAGCGAGTCGTCCGCGTCGACGACAGCCTCGACCTCGAACTCGACCGGCCGCTGACCGTGACGGTGAGCGGCACCGTCGACGGCCGCGCACACGAGGACACCGAACTGCGGCTCCCCGCAGGCACCCACCACATCGACGCCGGCACCCGGCTGACCTTCGCCAAGGGCGCCCCCGTCCCCGAGGCCGACCGCGCCCGCGACGGCAGCCTGTCACCCTCGCAGGCCGAGAGCCGCGGCGAACGCCCGCTGTACGCGACGTACGGCCTGATCCTCGCCACCTTCCTGGGCACCATGGGCCTGCCGCACGTCGTCGTGCGCTTCTACACCAGCCCGCACGGAGTCGCCGCCCGCCGCACCACCGTCGCCGTCCTGGGCCTGATCGGCGCGTTCTACCTGCTGCCCCCGGTCTACGGCGCCCTGGGCCGCCTGTACGCCCCCGAACTCACCCTCACCGGCGACGCGGACGCCGCCGTGCTCCTTCTGCCCGACCGCGTGATCGGCGGCCTCGGCGGCGACCTGCTCGGCGCGCTGGTCGCCGGGGGAGCCTTCGCCGCGTTCCTGTCGACGGCCTCGGGACTGACCATGGCCGTGGCCGGCGTGCTCACCCAGGACGTCCTCCCGTCCCGCGGCGTACGGCACTTCAGGCTCGGCACGGTCCTCGCGATGGCCGTACCCCTGGCCGCCAGCGTCCTCGTGGGCGGGCTGCCGGTCGCCGACGCCGTCGGGCTGGCCTTCGCCGTGTCCGCGTCGTCGTTCTGCCCGCTGCTCGTCCTCGGTATCTGGTGGCGGCGGCTGACCCCACCCGGCGCCGCCGCCGGAATGCTGGTGGGCGGCGGCTCCGCGCTGGTCGCCGTCGCCGCGACCATGGCGGGCTTCCCGGGCAGCGGAGCATTCCACGCCCTGCTCGCCTGGCCCGCCCTCTGGTCGGTGCCGCTGGGCTTCCTCACCATGGTGCTGGTGTCCCTGGCCACGCCGAGTCGGGTACCGGCCGGGACGGCGGCGATCCTGGCCCGGTTCCATCTGCCGGAGGAGCTGCGCACGGAGGTGAAGGCATGAGCGGTTCGGCAGCGCCCCGAAGGGGCGCGGGGAACTGCGCGACCAGCCACGACGATGCCGCGGCCGGCCGACGGCGTATGACGGCCCTTCCAGCGGAGCTGAGCGCATGAGCGGATTCATCGCCGGCCTGTGCGTGGCGATCCTCCCGCTGCTGGCCGCCGGATTCTGGCTCGGCCGCCGCACCGCACGCCCCGAGAGCCTCGGCGGCCTCGGCACCCCCGTCGAGCACGCCACCTTCCAGACCCTGCACACCGCATCCCTCGCCGCGCCCCCGCTGCGCGCCGGCCTGACCGAGGAGACCGCCCGCAGGTCCGCCCGCCGGCTGCGCTCACTGCTCGGCACGGACGCGCTGTGCCTGACGGACCAGAAGGAGGTGCTGGCCTGGGACGGGGTGGGCAGCCACCACCGTACGGAGATCATGGACCGCCTCGCCGGACCACTGGTGTCCGGCCGGGGCGAGGCCTTTCCGCTGGCCTGCGACGCGCCCGACTGCCCGGTCCGCTGGGCCGTCGTCGCCCCGCTCACCGTCGACGACCGGGTACACGGAGCGCTCGTCGCCTGCGCACCCCGCGAATCGGCGGTGCTCGTGCGGGCCGCGGGCGAGGTCGCCCGCTGGGTCTCCGTCCAACTGGAGCTGGCCGATCTGGACCAGTCCCGAACCCGCCTGATCGAGGCCGAGATCAAGGCGTTGCGCGCCCAGATATCCCCGCACTTCATCTTCAACTCGCTCGCGGTGATCGCCTCGTTCGTCCGCACCGACCCCGAGCGCGCCCGCGAACTGCTCCTGGAGTTCGCCGACTTCACCCGCTACTCGTTCCGCAGGCACGGCGACTTCACCACCCTCGCCGACGAACTGCACGCCATCGACCACTACTTGGCGCTCGTCCGGGCACGCTTCGGCGACCGCCTCTCCGTCACACTCCAGATCGCCCCCGAGGTGCTGCCGGTCGCCCTGCCCTTCCTCTGCCTCCAGCCGCTCGTCGAGAACGCCGTCAAGCACGGTCTCGAAGGGAAGGCGGACAAGTGCCACATCAGCATCACCGCACAGGACGCCGGAGCCGAGGCGCTGGTCGTCATCGAGGACGACGGCGCCGGCATGGACCCCGTCGCCCTGCGCCGCATCCTCGCCGGCGAGGTCAGCCCGTCAGGCGGCATCGGGCTGTCCAACGTCGACGACCGGCTGCGCCAGGTGTACGGCGACGACTACGGCCTGGTCATCGAGACCGCCGCAGGAGCTGGCATGAAGGTCACCGCCCGGCTGCCGAAGTACCAGCCGGGCGTGCACTCGGCGAGCCGGCTGACCGGCGGGTGACACTCAGGTGGGCTTGGTGACGATCATCCCCAGGGTGATCAAGCCCAGCACGACCCAGCCGAACCACAGCCAGCCACTGCTGCCGAGCGCCACCGTATAGGCGGTCACCACGACCAGTCCGCCGACCGTGAGCACCCCCATCGCCTTGGTCGATCCGTCCGAAGAACCGGGCATCGCAACACCCTCCTCATGGTCCGTCCCCCTCCATGGTGCCCCCGTTCTGCCTCCGCACGGTGCACACGACGAAATGTGTGCCCGACTTCCAGGGCCCCGCGCTCGTCCAGGAGCCCGCCAGATACACCGAAGGATCGAAGCCGTAGTCGCGTGGCGGCACGTCCCGCGCGCACGCCGCGTCCGACTCGGTGCGCGCCTCGGTCAGCGTGACGTCGGCGCCCAGCCGGGTGAATCCGAGCACCATCTCGTCGTGCGGGCCGCCGCAGGAGACCAGCCGGGCGGCCCGGTTCGACGGTACGTCCAGACAGTCCCGCTTCTGCATCGTCGCCGTGTCCGCGAACGCCGTCCCGACCTTGCGGTGCTCGCCGAGCGGCCCGTACACCGGCCCCTGCGCGCCCAGCACCAGACAGGCGGTCCGTCGCCCGGCGGCCTCGAAACCCGCCTCGGTCGGCACGACGGCGAGACTGCGGACGTCCGCGAGCGTCCCGCGGATCTCCTGCGTCCGCTCCTCGCAGCGGACCGCCCCCTCGGCGGCCGCCTCGTCCGCGGACGCGGTCCCGACGAACGCCATCACCTGCCCGTCCGGCGCCTTGTCACGGCAGGTGGCGTCCAGGTTCAGCCGCGGCGTGCCCTGGAACGGGGCCGCCCCCGGCCATGCGGCGACCACACAGTCACCGTCCCGGAGCGGCTCGGCGAGCCCGACGGCCTCTCCGTACGGCTGCTCGGCCCCGTCGTCGCTGCTCGTCTGCTGGGCCATGGCGTACCAGACGCCGCCTCCCGCGAGTGCCAGCCCGAGCAGACAGGCGACGGCGGCCCGGAGGGCGTTGGGGCGGGTACGCCGACGCCTGCCGGGCCCGACGACCACGGGCCCGAACCCCTGTGGTGGTGGAGGAGGTTCTGTCATGGCGGCCCAGGGCGGCTGCGAGCCGATATCGGTCTGCGTCCGCGCATACGGCTCCGCCGGTGGCGTGACGATCCGTGACAGCGCCGCTTCCGCCTCGGCCGCGGAGATCCGCTGCCCCGGATCCTTGACGAGCATCGCCTCGATCACCGGCCCCAGCGCACCTGCGCGCACCAGGGGACGCGGCTCCTCGGTGACCACCGCGGTGATCTGCGCGAGATGCGACTCCCGCTCGAAGGGCCCCAGGCCCTCCACCGCCTGATAGAGCGTGCAGCCCAGCGAGAACAGGTCGGCGGCCGCCGTGGGCGGCCCGCCCGTGGCCCGCTCCGGCGCCAGATAGCCCGCCGTACCGACCAGCACGGACGTCAGCGTGTACCGCGTCTCGCCCGCGTCCGGCTGCACGGAGATGCCGTAGTCGGTGAGCAGGATCCGGCCGTACGGCGACCCGGTGCGGTCCGGCGCCAGCAGGATGTTCGCCGGTTTCACGTCCCGGTGCATGACGCCCCGCTCGTGTCCGGCGGTCAGCGCGTCCAGCACCCCGAGCCCGATCCGGGCGCACTCCGCGGGCCCCAGCGGGCCGCGCTGGGTGACCAGGTCGCGCAGGTCCACCGCGCCGGGCACGTACTCCATCACGATCCACGGCAGCCCGTCGTGCTCCAGCACATCGTGCACGGTCACCACATGGGGATGGCCGCGCAGTCCGGCCGCGTGCCGTGCCTCCGCGCGGGCGCGTGCCACCCGGGCCTCCCGCTCGTGCCCCGCCTCGGCCTCGTCGCGGAACACGATCTCCTTGAGCGCGACCTCACAGGCGAGTCTCTGGTCGTGGGCGAGCCACACATGGCCCATACCGCCGCTGCCGAGCTGATTCAGCAGCAGATAGCGGCCGGCGACGACCCGGCCCACTCCCGACGTCGGTGATCCTGAAGGCATCCGCTGACTCCCGGGTTCTGCGGGGGTGCTACGTGGTGACGCTGGAGACGGGCGCGGCGGTCACCGGGGCGCTGCCTGCCGCGGTGCTGGTCGTGGCGGTGCTGGTGACCGGGGGGCTGCTCGTGGGTTCGCTCGTCGCCGGTTCGCTGGTGGCGGGCGCGCTGCTGGTGGCCGGGGTGCTGGGCGGGGGCGCGCTGGACGTCACCGGGGGAGGTGCGCTGCTGGTCTCCGGGGGAGGCGCGCTGGTCGTCACAGGGGGCGAACTCGTCACGGGCGGCGGCGGGGTGCTCGGTGGATCGGCGGGCGGTGGTGTGCTCGTGACCGGCGGCTTGGAACTGGGCGGCGGGCTCGACGGAGGCGCCGGAGAGCCGGGCGTCGTACTGGATGGGGGCGGTGACGACGAGGGCGGCTTACTGCCAGGTCCGTCGGTCGGCCGGGAGGACCCAGGGTCCGGGGGAGTGGTCGAACCTCCGGACCCACCTGATCCGCCGGAACCTCCCGAATCACCCCCGGCCACGCTCAGCATCACGTACTCCCCGAACCTGAGCTCCGTCCCCGCGGGCGGATCCGACGCCGTGACCCGCGCACCGTCCGGCGGCAGCCCTTTCCCGTCGAAGGCGACCGCCAGCCCCTTGTCGGCCAGCCGCCGGCTCGCGTCGCCGAACGTCGTCCCGGCGACGTTCGGTACCGCCCGCCGCTCCCGGGTGTCGAAGGCCCGGTCCTGCCCACCCGTCGTGCCGACCGGCCGGTTGATGCCCCGGTCGGCATTCTCGACGTCGACGAGGGCGATCCGATCCAGGGCGCGCGGTGCCGGCCGTACGGCCACGACGGAGCCACGGTCGAATCCGGCCCACTCCTTGTTGCCGTCCTCGAACTCGACGGAAATCCGGCCGGTGTCACCTTCGAACGGACGTAGCGGATTTCCGCAACTGCACTTCACGGTGGGCTGTCCCTGCCGGTCGACGAGAACCGCGATGCCGGCCTGGAGCAGTGAGTCGAAGGGGACGGCATTCCCCTTCTTGTAATCGTGGTTCTTCACGAGAGTGTCGTGACGTAACAGAACAGGTGTGAGCCGGTCCAGATAGGCCGGAATCCCGTCCGTGGTGATGTCCAGAACACGCGCCCACGCCTGAGCCTTCCGCTCGTTCGCGGGATCGGTGAGGAAGCGCTCAAGCTTCTCGACATCACAGATCGTCGGCTGTTTGGATCCCCCGTACAGGCCGGGTGTGTCCCCCTGCTGGAGACTGCCACGGGCGGACTGCGAGCGGATCCGGGCGTCTTGTCCCAGCCCGCCGTTCTCGTCGAAGAAGGGGGCGAGGGACGGAACTCCCGCGGCCACCGCCTTCACCACGAACAATTGTGCGTCTCTGTCGCACGCACTCAACGCCAGAACGAAAACCAGCAGGACGGCGATCCTCCGGACCACCGATTTCCCCACCCTTTGCATCAACGCGCGAAATGTCATCACCGCTCCCCCCGGCGGTTCCCCCAACGCGTTTCATGCTACTGAATGGAAAAGCCGTTCAGTGTCCTCGTGCGTTCAGTGAGGCCAAATAGGCGTTGTACGCCTCGAGTTCCTTGTCGCCGTCCCGGTCGGCCGCCCGGTCCGTGCGCCGCGCCTGCCGCTGCTCGCTCGCATGCCACTGGAACAACAAGGCGAGCAGCACCAGCACCGACGGGATCTCGCTGAACGCCCAGGCGATCCCGCCGGCCGCGTTCTGGTCGGCGAGCGCGTCGATACCGAGCGAGGCGGGCGGGTTCTTGAACGTCTCGACCATCGGCTCGGACGCCATCATCAACGCGATACCGAAGAACGCGTGGAACGGCATGCCCGCGAACAGCTCCAGCATCCGCATCAGATAGCCGGGCCGATGCGGTCCCGGGTCGATGCCGATGATCGGCCAGAAGAAGACGACACCCACGGCGAGGAAGTGCACCATCATCGCGATGTGCCCCGTCTTGGACCCCATCAGGAAATCGAAGAGCGGCGTGAAGTACAGCGCGTACAGGCTCGCGATGAACAGCGGGATGGTGAAGGCCGGGTGCGTGATGATCCGCATGTACCTGCTGTGCAGCACCGCCAGCAGCAGCTCGCGCGGCCCCCTGCGCCCCTTGCCGGCAACGGGCAGCACCCGCAACGCCAACGTGATCGGCGCGCCGAGCAGAATGAGAATCGGCGACAACATGCTGATCACCATGTGCTGCACCATGTGCACGCTGAACATCACCATGCCGTAGTCGTTCAGCTTGGTGCACATCACGAGCGCGATGGTCAGCACACCGACGACATAGGCGACGGTCCGCCCCACCGGCCAGGCATCCCCACGCCGCCGCAGCCGCACGACGCCGTACGCGTACAGCGCGAGCCCCACCAGACAGGCGACAAGGAAGAACGGGTCGGCCGACCACTGAAGACCCCGCCCCAGCGTGAACGGCGGCAGATCCATGGTCATGCCGTGCCCGCTGTGATCCATTCCGGCGGCTCCTGATTCGTGGGGGTTGTGCGTGTCTGTCCGCACACAGACTAGAACCGCCCCCGGCCGCAGCTGCGGCCGGGGGCAGACTCTTCAGTTCCGCACGACTCGATCTAGAGCACGCATTCGGCTTCTTCGTAGCGCTCCGCGGGAACCGTCTTCAGCGTCTCCACGGCCTTCGCCAACGACACCATCACAATGTCGGTCCCCCGAAGTGCCGTCATCTTCCCGAACTCCCCACGGTGCACAGCCTCCACCGCATGCCACCCGAACCGAGTGGCGAGAACCCGGTCGTACGCGGTCGGCGTCCCCCCACGCTGCACATGCCCGAGGATCACCGGCCGCGCCTCCTTGCCCAGCCGCTCCTCCAGCTCGATCGACAGCTGACGGGCGATCCCGGCGAAGCGCTCATGGCCGTAGATGTCCTTGCCGCCCTCGTCGAAGGCCATGGAGCCCGGCATCGGCTTGGCCCCCTCCGCCGCCACGACGATCGCGAACCGCTTCCCGGCCTCGAACCGCTCCCCGACGACCTTGGCCAACTCCTCGATGTCGAAGGGCCGTTCCGGTACGACGATGGCGTGTGCGCCGGCCGCCATGCCGGAGTGGAGCGCGATCCAGCCGGTGTGACGGCCCATGACCTCGACCACCAGCACCCGCTGGTGGGACTCGGCGGTCGTCTTGAGGCGGTCCAGCGCTTCGGTCGCCACGCCCACGGCCGTGTCGAAGCCGAAGGTGACGTCCGTGACCGCGATGTCGTTGTCGATGGTCTTCGGCACGCCCACCACGGGCAGGCCACTGTCCGACATGAGCCGGGCCGCCTTGAGCGTGCCCTCGCCGCCGATCGGGATGATGGCGTCGAGGCCGAGCTCCGCGAGATGGCCCTTCGCCCGCTCCACACCGTCCCGCAGATGGGACGGCTGGACACGGGAGGAACCGAGGATCGTGCCGCCGCGAGCCAGGATGCCGCTGACCGCGTCGAGGTCGAGCTTGAGGTAGTCGCACTCCAGGAGGCCCTTCCAGCCGTCCCGGAAACCGATGACCTCGTCGCCGTGGTCGACGACGGCGCGGTGCACGACGGACCGGATGACGGCGTTCAGGCCGGGGCAGTCGCCGCCGGACGTGAGGACACCAATGCGCATAGCCCGAAATACCTTCTCAACGTGGGCCGGGGACCGGACCACGTTGTCCGGCTCGATCCCCGCCACCCTAGCGGCAGGAAGGGGCGGGGCCGAACCGTGCGTCCGCCTGCTGGACGACCCCGCTCACCTGTGCGGACACATCGTCAGACGGGCTGGTAAAGCCTGGCTGGAGAGCAGGTGTACACCGAGGTCAGGCGGGCTGCTGCGCGGCCGAGATGCGCTCGGTGCGCAGCGACTCGTACCACCGGTCGTCGGTCGGCGGCAGCGCGTTCACATCGAGCGCCAGCTTCAGCAGCAGGTCGGCGATCTGCGGGTTCCGGGCCAGCACCGGGCCGTGCATGTACGTACCGAACACCGTGTCGTTGTACGCGCCCTCCGTGCCGTCGCCGGTGCCGTTGCCCTTGCCGAGGTGCACCTGGGCGAGAGGGCGGGCGGTGGGGCCGAGGTGGGTGACGCCCTGGTGGTTCTCGAAGCCGGTCAGCTGCGGCAGACCCAGGCGCGGGTCGATGTCGGCGAGTACGTCGCCGACGCACCGCTCGCCCTCACCGCGCACGGACACCACATCCAGCAGCCCGAGGCCGGGCTCGCGCTGGCCGAGGTCGTTGATGAACTCATGGCCGAGGATCTGGTAGCCCGCGCACACCGAGAACAGGATCGCGCCGTTGCCGGCGGCGCGGTGCAGCCCGCCGTCCCGGCGCAGGCGTTCGGCCGCGAGCCGCTGCGGCCGGTCCTCGCCGCCGCCGATCAGATAGATGTCGCCGGACGTCGGGATCGGCTGGTCGCTGCGGACGTCCAGACGGGCCACGTCGAGGCCGCGCTGCCGGGCCCGGCGCTCCACGACGAGGACGTTGCCCTGGTCGCCGTACGTGCTGAGCAGGTCGGGATAGACCCAGACGACCCGCAGGCTGTTGTCGCTCACAAAAGTCCCCTGTGTGTCAGTTGCCGACGCGGCGGCGCAGATCCTGGAAGGCGGTGTAGTTCGCGATGACCTCGATGCGGCCCGGCGGGCTCATCTGCACGGCCTGGTCGAGGTTCTCGCAGACCTGGAAGTGCTGGTCGGCGACCTCGAGACGCACCGCGAGGTCCAGCTTGCGGTCGCCGATGACGCAGATCGGGTGGCCGGTCAGCCGCGTGTAGTCGACGTCCCACAGCCAGGAGGTGTCGGTGCCGTCGGCGCCGCGCGCGTTCACGGAGAGGATCACCGGAGTCGGCGGCGGATCGATCAGGCTGAACGTCTCGAGCCAGCCGGCCGGGTTCTTCGCGAGCAGCAGCCGCAGATCACGCTGCTGGAACTGCACGATGTCATAGCGTCCGGCCACGGCCTGCACCTGGTACATACGCTCCAGCGCGACCTGCGGCGGCACCCCGAACACGGCGGCGACGGCGGCCGAGGAGGCGGCGTTGGCCTTGTTGGCACGGCCCGGCAGCTGGAGGTGGATCGGCCAGGCGGAGCCGTGCGGGTCGAGCACATGGTCGCCCGACAGCGCCCAGGTGGGCGTGGGCCGCCGGAAACCGCACTCGCCGCAGAACCAGTCGTCACCCGGCCGCTGCATCACACCACCGCAGGACGGGCAGGACCAGGCGTCGTCCTTCCACATCTGCCCGGCGGCGACCCAGATCACGTTGGGCGAGGAGGACGCGGCCCACACCACGAGCGGGTCGTCGGCGTTGGCGACGATCACGGCCTTCGAGCCGGCGAGTCCCTCCCGCCAGTTCTCGGCGAGCATCCGGGTCTCGGCGGCGCGGTCGAGCTGGTCGCGGGAGAGGTTGAGCAGGGCGATGCACTTCGGGTCGGTGTCCCGGGCCACCCCGGCGAGGTACTTCTCGTCGACCTCGATCACGCCGTACCGCGCGTCGGAGCCACCGGCCAGCGCGGAGGTGATGCCGGCGGGCATGTTGGCACCGAGCGCGTTCGAGACGACCGGACCCGCGGCGCGCAGGGCCTCGGCGATCAGCCGGGTCGTCGTGGTCTTGCCGTTGGTCGCCGACACCAGGATCACGTCCAGGTGCTGGGCGAGCCGCGCGAGGAGGTCGGGGTCGAGTTTGAGGGCCACCCGGCCGCCGATGACCGAACCGCTGCCGCGCCCGGCGGCGCGCGACGCCGCCGCGACCGCCTTGCCCGCGGTCACGGCGAGCTTGGCCCGCGGCGTGAGCGGGTCCGAGTTGCCTGACATCAGTTCCCGATCCTCCTTGCGTACGCGCCGCGCCTCTGCCTGACGGCAACGTGGTGATGGCCAGCCTATCGAGATCCATTCGCACTCCCGAATCGCCGTACCCTTGCGGCCATGCGTAACGGCTCCATTCCGGGCGCGCGCGGGCGCGTCCGGCCCCTCAATCTGCTCGGCGAAGCGGTCCTGCACGGCCCCTGCCGGGAGGTCACCGACTTCGGCCCCGAACTGGCCGCACTCGTCGACGACTTGTTCGCGACGATGTACGCGGCACAGGGGGTGGGGCTGGCCGCGAACCAGGTGGGGGAGTCCCTGCGGGTGTTCGTCTACGACTGCCCCGACGACGAGGAGATTCGGCATCTGGGACACATCGTGAACCCGCGGCTGGTGGAGGCGGACGGGGTGGTGATCCGCGGCCCGGAGGGCTGCCTGTCCCTGCCGGGTCTGGAGGCGGGGACGGAACGCTACGACCACGCGGTGGTCGAGGGCTTCACGGTGACGGGCGAGCCGGTGACCGTGCATGGCACGGGTTTCTTCGCACGGTGCCTACAGCATGAGTGCGACCACTTGGAGGGCAAGGTGTACTCGGACCACCTGAGAGGTTGGCGCCACCGCCGACTCATGAGGCAAGTGGCCCGAGCCTCTTGGCGCAGGCCCCGGGCACGTACCTAGGGGCGCGGGGAACTGCGCGACAAGCCACGACGTACCCGCAGACGGCAAACAACCGTCAGAACCCCGGCCCCCCCACCTTGTCCCCGGCGGCAGCCAGTCGTCCCCACAACAGATCAGCCAAACTCCGCACCAACTCGGCCCGAGTACACGGCCGTTCCCCCAGCCACCAATCCCCGGCCGCGTGCATCATCCCGACGATCCCATGCCCCCACACCCGAGCCAGCTGCTGACTCCCCGGCCCGAGATCCAACCGATCCTCGATGACCTGGGCCAACTCCTCGCCCATCCGCCGAAGCAGCGGCCCCGACTGAACGCCGACATTGAACCCGTGGTCGCTCGACGACCCCTCGGACGGATGCATCAGGAACCGGTACACCTGGGGACGTGCCTCGATCGCCGCCAGATACGTGTCGAGCGTGTTCTCGACCCGCTCCCGTCGGTCCGCCGGGGCATCCAACGCGGCCCGCAGGGAATTCAGCAGCGCATCGGTATGCCGTTTGGCAAGGGCGGCGTAAAGCCCGCCCTTGTCGCCGAAGTGCCGGTAGAGGATCGGCTTGGTGATGCCCGCCTCCGCGGCGATCGCGTTCATCGAGGCCTGCGGGCCGTCGCGGAGCACCACTCTGTCCGCGGCTTCGAGCAGCTCGCGCCGGCGCCGGTCGGCCGACCGCTGTTGTTCGGTCCGCTGCGTGGTGTCCATGTGGTATCCCCCTGCTGAATCGGTGACGCCTGCGCAAAATAACACTTCAGTTGCTCCTGACATCGAACTGGCTGCCGAGCAGTCATCAGGAGTTGACTTTTCCTACCCGTCGGTAACAGACTGCGGTTACCGCAAGTAACAGGATAGTGCGTCGCCGCTGGAGGGGACATGGCCGAGTTCACCATGGAGCTCAACGACGAACAGAAGGAGGTCCGGGACTGGCTGCACGGCTTCGCCGCCGACGTCATCCGTCCCGCGGCCGCCGAATGGGACGAGCGTGAGGAAACTCCCTGGCCGGTCATCCAGGAGGCCGCCAAGCTCGGCATCTACTCCCTGGACTTCTACGCCCAGCAGTACTTCGACCCCACCGGCCTCGGCATACCCATGGCCATGGAGGAGCTGTTCTGGGGCGACGCGGGCATCGGGCTCTCCATCGTCGGCACGGGCCTCGCCGCCGTCGGCGTCCTCGCCAACGGAACCGAGGAGCAGATCGGCACCTGGATCCCCCAGATGTACGGCGACGCCAACGATGTCAAGGTCGCCGCGTTCTGCTCCTCCGAGCCGGACGCCGGCTCCGACGTGGCCTCCATGCGTACGCGCGCCGTGTACGACGAGGCCAAGGACGAGTGGGTGATCAACGGCACGAAGACCTGGGCGACCAACGGCGGCATCGCCAACGTCCACGTCGTCGTCGCGGTCGTCGACCCCGACCTCGGCTCCAAGGGCCACGCCTCCTTCATCGTCCCGCCGAACACGCCCGGCCTGTCCCAGGGCCAGAAGTTCAAGAAGCACGGCATCCGCGCCTCGCACACCGCCGAGGTCGTCCTGGAGGACGTGCGGGTCCCCGGCTCCTGCCTCCTCGGCGGCAAGGAGAAGCTGGACCAGCGACTGGCACGGACCCGCGAGCGGGCGAAGGCCTCCGGCGGTGAGCGGGTGAAGAACGCGGCGATGGCGACGTTCGAGGCTTCGCGTCCGGCGGTGGGTGCGATGGCCGTAGGTACGGCACGTGCCGCGTACGAGGTGGCCCTCGACTACGCCATGGCGCGTGAGCAGTTCGGGCGCCCGATCATCGACAACCAGGGTGTGGCTTTCGAGCTCGCGGACATGCGGACGTCGATCGACGCGGCGCGTCTGCTCGTCTGGCGGGCTTCCTGGATGGCGGTCAACGGGAAGCCTTTCACCGCTGCCGAGGGGTCGATGTCGAAGCTGTTCGCGAGCGAGACGGCGAAGAGCGTTACCGCCCAGGCGATCCAGATTCTGGGCGGTAACGGGTACACGCGGGAGTATCCGGTGGAGCGGATGCACCGGGATGCGGCGATCTACACGATCTTTGAGGGGACCAGTGAGATTCAGCGGCTGGTGATTGCCCGGACGCTCTCGGGGATGTCCATTCGGTAGTTGCGCGGCTGCGGGTCGTGGGGGCTGATCGCGCAGTTCCCCGCGCCCCTTCGGGGCGCTACCGGTGCCGGAGTGGTGTTAGTTGCTGGATGTCGTACCTGGCCCGTAGCTCCTCGATGGCCACGTGATCCGGGGGGCCACCGTTCCCCAGGATCTCCAGCAGCTCCTCGAAGTACCGCTCGTGATCTGGTGGCGGGGACGCCTGGAAGAACATCTTCGCCTGGGTGTCCGTCGGGTTGGCGAAGGCGTGGGGGCAGCCGGGCGGTACGACGATGACCGTGCCCGGCGTCGCACGCACCACCCTGGTGCCCGAACTCGACTCCCACTTCTGCCAGTTGTCGGGGGTCCGGATGCGCGGCTCGAAGGCGAGCACGTCCAGCTCGCCTTCGAGGACGTAGAACAACTCCTCGCTGCGGGTGTGCACATGGGCGCCGACGTCGAAGCCCGGGGGGACCAGCACCTCGAAGGTGGATGCCATCCGCGAGTGCGTGCCGGTCACCTTGAAGGTCACGTGCTGGGCCGGCGTCTGGACGACCCGGCCGTGGCCCGGTGGCACGAGCAGGCCCTCCGCCGCCGTCATCGGCACCTCACCACGTCACGGGCAGTGCCTCGGGCCCGCGGATCAACGCGCCCTTCTTGAAGGGCACTTCCCGGGGCGGCACGGCGAGCTTCAGGCCCGGCAGGCGGTCGAGGAGTGCGTCGACCAGGAGCTGGGACTCCAGCCGGGCCAGCATGCCGCCGGGGCAGTAGTGCGGGCCGAAGCCGAAGGACACATGGGGGTTGGGGTTGCGGGCGAAGTCGATCATTTCCGGCTGTGGGAAGACGTCCGGGTCGCGGTTCGCGGAGAGGTACGACACGTAGATCGCGTCGCCCGCCCGGATCCGTACGCCCTTGATGCCGACGTCCTCCATGGCGATCCGGGACAGCCCGACCGCGTTGCGGTGCGGGATGTAGCGCAGCAGCTCGTCGATGGCCTGGGGGCGGATCTCCGGCTCGGCGCGCAGCCGTGCGGCGAGGTCGGGGCGGGTCAGCAGGATGTAGAACATCTGCCCGCTGTTGTTGGTGACCGCCTCGCCGCCGATCTGGAGGAGGACCGCGAGTCCGACGGCTTCCTCCAGCGTCACCTCGCCGTTGCCGACGGCCGCGCCGAGCAGCGAGGTGACGTCCTCGCCGGTGCTGCCCTCGCGCATGCCGATGAGGTCGGCGAAGTACGCGCCCATCTCGTTCTTGGCCTTCTCGCTGACGTCGGCGCCGTGCGAGGAGGACAGGATGAGCTGCGTCCAGGTGTGCATGCCGTGCCGGTCGGCGGCCGGGACGCCCATCAGCTCGCAGATCACCGCGATGGGGAAGGGACTGAGCACCGTCGCGGTGAGGTCGGCGGGCGGACCGTCCTGGACGAGTTCGTCGATCAGCTCGTCCAGCAGACGACGCGACTTCTCGCGCACCCGCTCCACGCCCTTCGCCGTGAACGCGGCGGCCACCGAGCGACGCAGCCGGGTGTGGTCCGGCGGGTCCAGGAAGCCGACGGCGCCACGGGCCGGGATGAAGTGCGGGGCGAGCCGGGTGACCTGCCGGTCCATGACGGCCTCGCGGCTGAACCGGGGGTCGTTGGTCACCATGCGTACGTCGTCGTAGCGGGTGACCAGCCAGGCCCAGCCCTCGCCGTTGGGCAGCTGGATCCGGGTGACCGGGCCCTCGTCCATCAGCTGGCCGAGGACCGGGTCGAAGTCCGCGCCCGACAGGTCGAGCGCCGGCCAGTGCCGGACGGGGGGAAGGGTCTCGGTGATCGTCTCTTCGGTCATCTCACGTCGTCTCGTCAGTTGCGGTGCCAGCGGCCCAGGGCCATCTCGGCGGTGATGCCGGGTCCGAACCCGGCGAGAAGCCCGCGCGCCTTGTGCTCGGCGCCGCCCTCCTCGAACAGCCGGCGCAGCGCGTCCAGGACGACGGCGCTGGCGATGTTGCCGTACTCGGTGAGCGTCGACCGGCTGAACCGGAAGGCGTGCGGGTCGACCTGGAGGAACTTGCTGAGGTCGTCGAGTATTCGGGGCCCGCCCGCATGGACTATGTAGAAGTCCAGGTCAGCGGCGTCCCAGCCGTGCATACTCGCGAGGTCCTGGAGCGCCGGGGCGAGCGGCTCCATGGTGGCCGGCACCCGCTTGTCCAGCAGGAAGTGGAATCCGGTGGCCCGGACGTCGTACATGATCCACTCTTCGGTCTTGGGGATCAGGTACGAGCCGTTGCGCTCCAGCGTGATGCCCTCGCCGCCGCGGCCGCGGACCGCCGCGGCGGCGATGCCGTCGCCGAAGAGGCCGTTCGACAGCAGGGAGCCGATGTTGAGGTCGGTGGGCTGGTAGCACAGCGAGCAGAACTCGCAGGCCACGATGAGCGCGTTGGCCTCGGGGTAGGCCGTGCAGAAGTCGTGCGCCCGGTTGATCGCCGCCCCGCCGGCCGCACAGCCCAGCTGGGCGATGGGTATCTGGCGGGTGGTGCTGTCGAAGTCCATCTCGTTGATCAGCCAGGCCGTGAGCGAGGGCATCATGAAGCCCGTGCACGACACGTAGATGATCACGTCGATGTCGGCGGTGAGCAGCTCCGCGTCGTCGAGCGCCCGCTGTATGACGGCCGGGACCCGGGACTTCGCCTCGGCCACGTAGATCTTGTTGCGCTCCTCGAAGCCGGGGTGCTTCAGGGTCTCCTCGATCGGCTGCACGATGTGCCGGGTGCGTACGCCGGTGTTCTCGATCAGCCGGAGGGCCAGCGGCAGTTGGGGGTGGTCGGAGTGGCGGGAGCGTGCCAGCTCCAGCGTCTCCTCCATCGTGATCACGTGCTCTGGAACGGACACCGAGGGTCTGCACAAAGTCGCCATGAACCGTGCCTGCTTTCGCCTTCCGGAAGGCCTGCGCCCCCCGGTCAGAAGGTTGTGCATTCACGATCGCCCGAAGGCGCTACGACTTCGCGCCGGACTACTCCAAATTGGGGATCACTGGACTTGCCTAACGCCTACGGCGCGCCCCCACTGCTGTGAGCAATGCACGCGACGTCAATACGATCGGCCAGCTTCGCCAGCTCGATCGTCAGCGCGGCCACCGTGTCCTCGTCCAGCTCCTGCTGCCCGGCCTCGACAAGATGCAGCCATCGCGCACCCACCGTCCGCAACAACTTGCTGACATCGGCCGCAGCCACCTGCAAGGTACCGCGGTCGTCGACGATCAGGGGCAGAGTCACTTCGCGGTTCACAAAGGGGATCGTAGCCGCGGAACCCTCACGCTCCGTGCCATACGGTCGTGATGTTGCAGAACTCCCGGATTCCGTGCCCGGACAGCTCACGCCCGTACCCGGACCGCTTCACCCCGCCGAACGGAAACGCCGGGTGGGACGCCGTCATCCCGTTGAAGAACACCCCGCCCGCCTCCAGGTCCCGTACGAAGCGGTCGACCTCGGCGCCGTCGCGCGTCCAGACGTTGGAACTCAGCCCGAACGACGAGTCGTTGGCGATGAGCACCGCCTCGTCCAGGTCGCCCGCGCGATACAGCGTGGCGACCGGCCCGAACGCCTCCTCACGGTGGATCCGCATCTCGCGCGTGATGCCGGCGAGAACAGTCGGCGGGTAGTACCAACCGGGCAGCTCGGGCCGTCGGAGCCGATGGCCGCCGCACAACACCGCCGCCCCGCTGCGCACCGCGTCGTCCACCAGTTCCTCGAGATCGGCCCGCCCTTGCTCACTTGCCAGCGGCCCGACCTCGGTCTCCTCCTCCAGCGGGTCGCCGACCTTCAACGCCCGCATTCCCGCGACGAACCGCTCGGCGAACGCGTCGTACACATCCGTGTGCACGATGAACCGCTTTGCGGCGATGCAGGACTGACCGTTGTTCTGCACCCGTGCGGTTACCGCGACTTGGGCGGCACGGTCGACGTCGGCGGAGGGCATGACGACGTACGGATCGCTGCCGCCCAGCTCCAGCACCGTCTTCTTCACCATGTCCCCGGCGACGGACGCGACCGCGCGGCCCGCGGGCTCGCTGCCGGTGAGGGTGGCCGCCCGGACGCGCTCGTCGCGCAGGATGTCCTCGACGGCGCCGGAGCCGATGAGCAGGGTCTGGAAGCAGCCCTCGGGGAAGCCCGCGCGGTGGAACAGGTCCTCCAGATAGAGGGCGGTCTGCGGGACGTTCGAGGCGTGCTTGAGCAGGCCGACGTTGCCCGCCATCAGCGCGGGCGCGGCGAAGCGGATCACCTGCCAGAGCGGGAAGTTCCACGGCATCACCGCGAGCACCGGGCCCAGCGGCCGGTAGCGGACCAGTACGCGGGAGGCGCCGGAGTCCTTCACATCGGAGCCGGCGGGCTCCTCGTCGGCGAGGAGTTCCGCGGCGTGGTCGGCGTACCAGCGCATCGCCTTGGCGCACTTCGCGGCCTCCGCGCGGGCCTGCTTGACCGGCTTGCCCATCTCGGTCGTCATGACACGGCCGATGTCCTGCTGGTCCTCCTCCAGGAGATCGGCGGCCCGGCGCAGCAGCAGGGCGCGCTCGGCGAAGCCGGTCACCCGATAGGTACGGAACGTGGCTTCGGCGAGCTGGAGCCTGCGCTCGAGCTCTTCCGCGCCCATGGCCTCGTACGTCTTGAGCGTCTCGCCGTTCGCCGGATTCACCGTCGCGATGGGCATGGCTGACCTCCTGAGGGCGGCTTTGGTTCGACCTTCCCGCGCGGCGCCGGGGACCGCAACGCGTGGGCCACTGTTCAGCCCGAGTGCTCCGCCAGCCGGTCGAGAAACGCGGCCTGCGCTGTGACGATCACGGCGCGGGCGCGGTCGAGCGCGAACCACTCCACCCGGTCCAGCTCGGGGAACTCCTGCGTCTGCCCCGACCTCGGCGGCCACTCCATGCGAAACGTGCCGGGGACGATCGCCTGCGGGTCGAGGTCGGCCTCGATCGCCCAGACCGTGACGATCTTGCGGTTGGTCTGCGTCACCTCGCCGAGTCCGATCGCCTCGCCGTCCGGCGGCGGCAGCCCCAGCTCCTCCTGGAACTCGCGGCGGGCGGCGTCCCAGGCGGTCTCGTCGGGCTCGTACTCGCCCTTGGGGACCGTCCACGCCCCGGCGTCACGCCGCGCGAAGAACGGGCCGCCCATATGCCCGAGCAACACCTCCAGGCCCCGGTCCGAGTGCCGGAACAACAGCAGGCCGGCGCTCCGCTTCCCGGTCACGGCGCGACCTCCGGGTGGGCCGCGAGCAGCGTCTCGACCGTGTCGGCGTCCTCCGGTCGCTTGTCCTCCCGGTAGCGGACCACACGGGCGAAGCGGAGGGTGACGCCGGCCGGATAGCGGGTGGACCTCTGGAGGCCGTCGTAGGCGATCTCGACGACGAGCTCCGGGCGTACGGTGACGACCCAGCCGTCGTCCTCCACGGCCAGCTCCGTCAGACGCTCGGTCTGCCAGGTGAGCATCGCGTCGGTCATGCCCTTGAAGGTCTTGCCGAGCATGGCGAAGGAGCCGTCGGGGTTGCGTGCGCCCAGGTGGAGATTGGAGAGCTTGCCGGTGCGGCGGCCGTGGCCCCGCTCGACGGCCAGGACCACGAGGTCGAGTGTGTGCACCGGCTTCACCTTCAGCCAGGACGCGCCCCGGCGGCCCGCGCTGTACGGGGCGTCGAGGGCCTTGGCGACGACGCCCTCGTGACCGCGCTTCAGGGTCTCGGCGAGGAAGGCCTGAGCCGCGTCGATGTCCTCGGGCCCTTTGATGAGTGTCCGGCGCACCCGCATCGGCTCGGGCACCAGCCGGGCCAGTTCCGCGTGCCGCTCGGCGAACGGCAGGTCGAGCAGGTCGCGGTCGTCGACGGACAGTGCGTCGAAGAAGACGGGGGAGACGGGGACCGCCTCGGCGGCCGTCGCCACGTCCACGCGGGAGCCGACGCGCCCGGCGGTCTCCTGGAACGAACGCGGTCGTCCGTCCGCGCCGAAGGAGATCACCTCGCCGTCCAGGATGAAGCGGTCGCCGTTCAACTCCAGTGCTGCCGCGGTCAGTTCGGGCAGGCGGTCGGTGATGTCGTCGAGGGTGCGGGTGTAGATCCGTACGGTGTCCCCGTCCCGGTGCACCTGGACGCGGATGCCGTCCAGTTTCTCCTCGACCACGCATGCGCCGAGTTTCTCGACCGCCTCGGCCACCGAGGACGCGCTGTGCGCCAGCATCGGCAGGACCGGGCGGCCGACGGTGAGCCGGAAGCGGTTCAGCGACTCCGGACCGTCCGCGAGCAGCGCCTGGGCGACGGTCTGGAGCGATCCGGCGAGCATCACCGCCCGCCGTACGTCGGCGGGAGGCGCCCCGGTCGCCACCGCGAGGCCCTCGACCGCCACGGCGTCCAGCGCGCCCTGCCGCACCTCACCGGTGATCAGCCCGAACAGGAACCGCTGCTCGTCCTCGGTGGCCGCGCCCATCAACTCGCCCACCAGCCGGGCCCGTTCCGCCTGCGAACCGGGGCCGGACACCTTGCCGAGATCGGTGAGCCGGGCGTCGGTCTCGCGCACGGTCAGGCTCGGCTCGGCGGCCGGGTCGACCGGGCGGCTCAGCACCTTCCAGCCGACGCCGAGCCGCCCCTGCGGCAGCCGGCCCGCGAGATACGGGATGACGATCGGCACGTCGTCCGCCTCCGCGTCCCGGAACAGCTCCGCGAGCAGAGCGATCTTCCGGGACCGCGCCGAGGTGGCGGCGACCTCCCGGGACACTTGGGCCAGCCGGGTCAGCAGCATGAAGCCCATGGTGCAACGGGCTCCGCCGGTATACACCCCGACAAACGGGTTGTCGTTCGTCTGCGGGTTTGTTGTGGCTGGTCGCGCAGTTCCCCGCGCCCCTAGGGCGTGTCGTCAAGGTCCGTCATCAGCAGTTCCCCGTTGATCGTGGCCCCCGCCCGGTATCCGCCCGCCGCGGCGTTGATGACCTGCTCCGAGAAGCCCATCGCGTTGCCGGCCGCCCAGACTCCCGGTACGGAGGTGAGTCCTGTCGCGTCGACCACCGGGTACGAGCCGAACGGGGTCTCCTGAAGCTCGGCGCCGAGCTTCTCCAGCAGCCCGGTCTGCGGCACCGCGCGCGGCGCGACGAACAGCGCCTGACGGTCGTGTGTTGAACCGTCCGCAAGCCGTACGCCCGTCAGTCGGTCGTCCTCGATCACCAGACCCGCGACCTCGCCCGGGACGACGTGCACGCCCGCCGCGGCCAGCCTGCGCAGGTCGTCGTCCGACAGATCGGCCTCGGCGACCTCGTGCAGGAACAAGGTCACGTCCTTGGACCACTGGGAGACCATCAGTGCCTGGTGCACGCTCATCGGGCTGGTCGCGAGCACGCCGAAGGCCTGGTCGCGCACCTCCCAGCCATGGCAGTACGGGCAGTGGATCACATCGCGTCCGAACCGCTCGGCGACGCCGGGGACGTCCGGCAGCTCGTCCTTGAGGCCGGTGGTGACGACGAGCCGCCGCGCGCGCACCGTCCGTCCGCTCGCCAGCTCGACCGCGAAGTCCTCGCCCCCGGTGACGTCGACGGCGGTGTCCCGGACGAGCTCCAAGCCGTACCGCGCGATCTCCGCGCGTCCGATCGCGAGGAACTCGGCCGGGGACATGCCGTCCCGCGACAGATAGCCCTGCATGTGCGCGGCGGGCGCGTTGCGTGGCTCGCCCGCGTCGACCACCAGCGTGCGGCGCCGGGCCCGGCCCAGCACGAGAGCCGCGGACAGCCCCGCCGCGCCGCCGCCGATGACGACCACTTCGTACGTGTCACGGTGTGTCTCGGTCATGGTGACCACCTCCCACGGGAACGGTCGCCGACCACTGCCGCATTGACAAACAGATTTGCCGAAACTGCAATGGTCCTCATGAGTGACGACGACATGGACGAGGTGCTCGCGGAGGTCGGTCCGCGGCTGCGGCGGATCCGTAAGGAGCGCGGCGCCACGCTGGCCGGGCTCTCCGAGGCGACCGGCATCTCGGTGAGCACGCTCTCCCGGCTGGAGTCAGGGCTGCGCAAGCCCAGCCTGGAGCTGTTGCTGCCGATCGCGCGGGCGCACGAGGTGGCGCTGGACGAACTGGTGGGCGCGCCCGCGGTGCGCGACCCCCGGGTGCGGGCCGAGCCGATCCAGCGGCACGGACGCACGTACTGGCCGCTGACCCGCCAGCCCGGCGGCCTCCAGGCCTTCAAGGTGCTGGTGCCGCAGGAGGAGGCCGAGCCGGTGGAGCCGCGGACCCATGAGGGCTACGAGTGGCTGTACGTGATGTCGGGGCGGCTGAGGATGATCCTGGGCGATCACGACATCGTGCTGAACGCGGGGGAGGCCGCCGAGTTCGACACGCGGGTGCCGCACTGGTTCGGGTCGACGGGGGAGGGGCCGGTGGAGTTCCTCAGTCTGTTCGGGCCGCAGGGCGAGCGGATGCATGTGCGGGCACGTCCGAAGCGGGCGTGACGCGCGTAACGGTTCCCTCAGGGGCAAGCGACCGCTTAGTATGCGAAGGACCTGGTCGGACGACGCAGTCCCTGGAGGCCCCGCATGCAGGCATGGCAAGTACACGAGATCGGTGAGCCGAGCGAGGTGATGCGGCTCCAGGACGTGGAGCGGCCCACGCCCGGCGACGGCCAGGTCCTGCTGAAGGTGCGTGCCGCCAACATCAACTTCCCGGACGTGCTGATGTGCCGCGGGCAGTACCAGGTCCGGCCTCCGCTGCCCTTCACGCCGGGCGTGGAGATCTGCGGTGAGACCGAGGACGGGCGCCGGGTGCTCGCCAATCCCGCGCTGCCGTACGGCGGTTTCGCCGAGTACGCGGTCGCGGACGCCGCCGCTGTCCCCCCCGCACCCGATTCCCTGGACGACGCCGAGGCGGCCGCGCTGCACATCGGCTACCAGACGGGCTGGTTCGGTCTGCACCGGCGGGCACATCTGGAGGCCGGCGAGACGCTGCTCGTCCACGCTGCCGCCGGAGGGGTCGGCAGCGCGGCCGTGCAGCTCGGGAAGGCGGCCGGCGCCACGGTCATCGGGGTCGTGGGAGGTGCCGAAAAGGCCGCCGTCGCCCGGGAGTTGGGCTGCGATGTCGTCATCGACCGGCGTGCCGAGGACGTCGTGGCGGCGGTGAAGGAGGCGACCGGCGGCCGGGGTGCCGACGTGATCTACGACCCCGTGGGCGGCGAGGCGTACACCCAGTCCGCCAAGACCGTCGCCTTCGAGGGCCGGATCGTCGTCGTCGGCTTCGCGAGCGGTTCGATTCCCAGCCCGGCGCTCAACCACGCCCTGGTGAAGAACTACTCGATCCTCGGCCTGCACTGGGGCCTGTACAACACGAAGAACCCCAAGCTGGTCCAGCACTGCCACGAGCAGCTCACCGAGCTGGCCGCCCGGGGCGCCATCAAGCCGCTGGTGAGCGAGCGGGTGCCGCTGGAGGGTGCTGCGGCCGCTGTGCAGCGGGTCGGCGACGGTGTGACCACCGGCCGCGTCGCCGTCGTCCCGTCACTGGAGAACGGAACCGCCGTATGACCGACGCAGCCGAACTCAAGCGCCGTACAGCCGAGTTGCTGGCGGAGCACCCGATCGCCACGACTGATCGGGTCGACTTCCTCAAGGCCCGCTTCGACGCCGGACTCGCCTGGGTGCACTACCCGGAGGGCCTCGGCGGACTGGGCGCCCCGCGTGCCCTCCAGGCCGTCGTGGACGCCGAGTTGGAGGCGGCGGGCGCCCCCGACAACGACCCTCGGCGTATCGGCATCGGCCTCGGGATGGCCGCGCCGACCATCCTCGGCTACGGCACGGAGGAGCAGAAGCAGCGCTTCCTGAAGCCCCTGTGGGTGGGCGAAGAGGTCTGGTGCCAGCTGTTCAGCGAACCGGGCGCCGGATCGGACCTGGCCGCGCTCGGCACGCGAGCCGTGAAGGAAGGCGATGAGTGGATCGTCAACGGGCAGAAGGTGTGGACGTCCAGCGCGCATCTCGCCCGCTGGGCCATCCTCATCGCCCGCACCGACCCGGACCTGCCCAAGCACCAGGGCATCACGTACTTCATCTGCGACCTGACCGACCCGGGTGTCGAGGTCAGGCCGCTGCGCCAGATCACCGGCGAGGCCGAGTTCAACGAGGTGTTCCTCACCGACGTCCGCATCCCGGACGCGCACCGCCTCGGCGGAGTCGGCGACGGCTGGAAGGTCGCGCAGACGACGCTCATGAACGAGCGCGTCTCCATCGGCGGCATGCGCATCCCGCGCGAGGGCGGCATGATCGGCCCCGTCGCGCAGACCTGGCGCGAGCGCCCCGAACTGCGCACCCACGACCTCCACCAGCGCCTGCTGAAGCTCTGGGTCGAGGCCGAGGTCGCCCGCCTCACCGGCGAACGCCTGCGCCAGCAACTCGTCGCGGGCCAGCCCGGCTACGAGGGTTCCGGCATGAAGCTGTCCTTCGCCCGCCTCAACCAGGAGATCAGCGGCCTGGAGGTCGAACTCCTCGGCGAAGAGGGCCTGTTGTACGAGGACTGGACCCTGCGCCGCCCGGAACTGGTCGACTTCACCGGCCGCGACGCCGGCTACCGCTACCTCCGCTCCAAGGGCAACAGCATCGAGGGCGGGACCAGCGAGGTCCTGCTGAACATCGTCGCCGAGCGCGTCCTGGGCCTGCCCGCCGAGCCGCGTACCGACAAGGACGTCGCGTGGAAGGACCTGGCCCGATGAGCGATCTGCTGTACTCGGAGGAGGAAGAGGCGCTGCGCGCCGCCGTCCGTGACCTGCTCACCGATCACTGCGACGCGGCGGGCGTGATCGCCCGCACCGAGTCCGACGCCCCGCACGACCTGTCCCTGTGGAAGTCCCTCGCCGACGCCATGGGCCTCGCCGGGCTCCTGGTGCCCGAGGCGCAGGGCGGCCAGGGCGCCTCGCACCGCGAAGTCGCCGTCGTCCTGGAGGAGTTGGGGCGGGCGGTCGCACCCGTCCCGTATCTCACGAGCGCCGTGGTCGCCACGGAGGCCCTGCTGGCCTGCGAGGTCGACGACCTGCTCGCCGAGCTGGCGTCCGGACGGAGGATCGGCGCTCTCGCCGTCGCCCTGAACGTGGCTCCGGACGGCGCCTTCAAGGTCGTACGACATGAAGACGGCACCCTGCACGGCGAGTTGACCGGCATCGCGGACGCGTCGGCCGCCGACGTGCTGCTCGTGCCGGCGGACGACGGTGGGCTGTACGCCGTCGACGCCGCTGCCGTGACGGTCGTACCGCAGGTGTCGCTGGACCTGACGCGGCCGGTGGCGCGGGTGGTGCTGGAAGGCGCTGCGGCGCGTCGGCTGGGCGACGCCGAACCCGCCGTACGACGGGCTCTGCGGGCCGGGGCCGGGCTGCTCGCGTCCGAGCAGTTCGGGCTCGCCGACTGGTCGTTGACCGAGACGGTCCGGTATCTCAAGGAGCGCAAGCAGTTCAACCGGCCCGTCGGCGGGTTCCAGGCGCTCAAGCACCGGCTCGCCCAGCTGTGGCTGGAGGTCGTCAACCTGCGCGCGGCCGCCCGGAACGCCGCGGACGCGCTCGCGACCGGCGAGGACGTCGATGTGGCGGTCGCCGTCGCACAGTCCTACGCGGCGCCCGTCGCCGTCCACGCCGCCGAGGAGGCGCTCCAGTTGCACGGCGGTCTCGGGATGACCTGGGAGCACCCGGTGCATCTGTATCTCAAGCGGGCCAAGGCGGACTCGATCGCTTACGGCAGCGCGGGCGGGCACCGTGCCGCGCTGGCCGAACTGGTCGACCTGCGCGCCCCCTGACGTACACCTGGGAGTAGTCCGCGAGAAGCCCGTCCCACCAGGGGCGGGCTTTTCGGTGTGCCTTCGGCCAATGAAGTGAACTCACGACGGCAGTCCGGCCAACTCCCCTTACCAACGGGTTTCTTGGGCCCCGCTCGAACGCATACTCGCTGAGGTTTCATTCCGGAACTCCTCGGGGAGAGAGCATGGCCCACACCACCCGTCGCAGAGCCCTCACCCTCGGCGCCGCCCTCACGGGCGCGCTCGTGGTGCCCGCCTCACAGGCGTTGGCGGGCGAGCAGAAGAAGCACTACCCGCGTCCCCTCTGGCGCGCCCACGCGCACAACGACTACGAGCACCCCCGTCCCCTCCTCGACGCCCTCGACCACCGCTTCGGCAGCGTCGAGGCGGACATCTGGCTCGTCGGCGACCAACTGCTCGTCGCGCACGACGAGGTCGACCTCGACCCGGCCCGCACCCTGGAGTCCCTCTACCTCGACACGCTCGCGTCCCGGGTGAAGGCCAACCACGGTTCCGTCTACCGGGGTTACCGCAGCTCGCTCCAGCTGCTCATCGACATCAAGACCGAGGGCTCGTCGACGTACCTCGAACTCGACCGGCACCTGCGGCGCTACAAGGGCCTGTTCACCACGTACGCGCACGGCCGGGTGTACCCCGGTCCGGTCACGGCCGTGATCTCCGGCGACCGCGCGGCCCGTGTGCCCATGGAAGCCCAGACCGTACGGCGGGCCTTCTACGACGGCCGGCTCGCCGACCTCGGCACCTCCGCGCCCGCCTCCTTCGTCTCGCTCATCAGCGACAACTGGACGCTCAACTTCACCTGGCTGGGCGTGGGGGACTTCCCCGCCGCCGAGCGGCAGAAGCTGCACACGATCGTCCGGGCGGCGCACGCGCGCGGACAGAAGGTCCGCTTCTGGGCCACCCCGGACATCGCGGGCCCCGCCCGGGACGCGCTGTGGACGGAACTGCTGGCCGCCGACGTCGACTACCTCAACACGGACGACCTGATCGGCCTGGAAGCCTTCCTGGACGCGCACCGCTAGGGCCTGTCCGGCGGATCAGGTCGCAGGGAATCGACGGTGACTGATCAGTGCCGGTGAGCGGGGCCTGGTGCGTCCAGCTGCAAGGCGGAGGAGGGAGTCGACGCGGAGCGATGGGGGTCCCCCCGCTCGAGCGCAGCCGAGAGTGGGGGAGACTGACGACAACGCGGCAGATGGGCGTGCCAGGCCCCGCGTCTGCGGCGTGATCTGCCGGACAGGCCCTAGGTCTAGACACCACACGTTCGGAGTACACGCCAGCCGCCCGGACGAACCCTCCGCTACGCCACACTCGTGGCCGAACGCCGCGAAGCGGACGTGGCGGAGGAGGTTATCGATGGCCGTGTCCATCTCTGTGGTGCTGCTGCTGTTGATCCTGGCGGTGATCTTCCTGCGCAACGGTGGGCTGAAGCCCACCCACGCGATCGTCTGCGCGCTGCTCGGGTTCTACCTGGCGAGCACGAGCATGGCGCCGACCATCAACAGCGGCCTCACGGCGACCGCGGACATCGTCAGCAGTCTGAGACCGTGAGGCCGCTGTGACCGTCAGGGGGCCGAGAAGACCCCGATGCCGTTCGGGACGGGGCGTTCCGCACCGCCCGCGGGGTGGTTCCGTACGGTGACGGCGGCCGCGCCCGGCGCACGGGCGACCAGCGTCGACGACCCGCCGCCGTCCAGGCTGAACGCGTCGACCGAGCCCAACCTCCCCATGATGTCGGCGACTTCGGCGATCGTCAGGCCGGTGCGGTACTCGACAGCGCCGTCCAGGGCGAGCAGAAACACCCGCCGTCCACCGTCCCCGATGCCCACGGCGCTGCGCACCGCCGCGGTCCTGGTGTCCAGCCCGGGCAACGGCTGTCCGTCCGCCAGGACCGGGTAGCCGCCCAGGGCGAAGCGGTACGGGATCCCGGACGCGGACGCCACCAGACGGTGCCGGACCGCCACGCGCTCGCCCGCGTAGAACTTCCGCAGCTGCTGGGCGCCGGCTTCCCGGCCGACCAGCACGGTGCTGCCCCGCGCGATGGGGCCGCTGCCCGGGCTGTCGGCGGTCGACACGACCCGGCCGTCGCGGACCGTCACCTCGAAGGTGTCGGTGCTGCACGGCGCGGCCCGGTCGGTGTCCGTGCCGCAGGTGGCCCGCACCCGGGAGACGCTGCCCCAGCCGGAGGTGAAGGCGCCGACGGAGCCCACCGGCAGGGCGTACTGGTTGAGCCCGCCGAGCGGCAGCCGCCCCTCGGGCGTGCGGACCGACCCGGCCAGCGAGAGGCTGTCCAGCCGGGCCCGCCGGTCGGCGCCGACACCGAACACGTCCTTCGTGCTCGTGCCGGGCGGCAGCGCAGGGCCGAAGCGCTGGCCGTCGGGCACCGCCGCCTTCAGGACGCCACCCCTGGCGATCGCCGGACCCACGCTCGCGCCGGTCGCCTCCACGCCCGGGTGCTGGGTCTCGGTGATGTTGAAGAAGTCGCCGTTGACGCCCCCTACCGCGCCCTGGGCGTCGGCCAGCCCGGAGACGGTCGCGCGTGCGGCCACCGCCCCCGGATACAGCAGGCCGAGCCGGACCCTCGGATTGCGCAGGTCGACGCTCAGCACATGCGCCCGCGTCACGCCCTTGGACGCCTGGATGTCGAACTGCTCGTAGGTGACACCCGGTGCGATGCGAGTGTCGCCCTGGACGGCGCCGGCCGGTGCCGCCCCCGTCAGGGCCGCACCGGCCAGCGCGCCGAATGCCGTGAGAAACGTCAGTAGCGCTCTTCCTGCTCCGAACCGTTTCTGACGATGCGTCACAAGTCCCCCCTGAGGTCTCGTCACATGTCGTGGAACTCAGGGGAATTGGACCAGACGGTGGTGACCGCCGGGGTGCCTATGCGCCGACGAGACGGGAACGGATCAGGAAACGCACCCCTTCGGGTGCCTCCAGCGAGAAGCCGCTGCCCCGGCCCTCGACGACGTCGACAATGAGCCGGGTGTGGCTCCACACGTCGTACTGACTCCGCGACATCCAGAAGCCCACCGGCTCCTCGACCCCGTCGACCGCCAGCTCCGCGAGCAGCACGTCCGAGCCGCCGGTACGGAACTCGCCCTCCTGGTAGCACATGGGCGCACTGCCGTCGCAGCAGCCGCCGGACTGATGGAACATCAGCGGACCGTGCGCCTGCCGCAGCCGACGCAGCAGGTCGGCGGCCGCGGGCGTGAGCTCGACACGCGGGGTCTCCTCATCCATGCGGACAGCGCAGCATGCGGGAGGTTGCGAGGGGGTTGCACACCTCGTGCGCTCAGTCGGCCGACGATCCGTCGTGGACGAGACGGCCGGCGAACCAGGTCTGCCGGACCCGGGTGGTGTGGATCTGCTCGACGGTGCGCGCCAGGAGGGGCCCACGGTCCTGGTCGCTCACTCCTATGGCGGCACGGTCATCTCCCAGACCGGGCTCGGCGCGAACGTCACCGGACTCGTCTACGTAGCCGCCCGTGCCCCGGAAGCCGGCGAGGACTTCGCCGCGCTCGCGGCGAGGTTCCCCACCCCTCCGGTCAACTCCGGGATCATCACCTCGGGCGGCTTCAAGTTCCTGGACCGGCAGGCGTGCCCGGCGCATGAACGCCACGACCATCGAGGTCGACTCGGGCCACCTGTCGCTCGTGACGCACCCGGAGACGATCGCCGGGCTCATTCTGCAAGCCACGGCAAGGAGTTGACACGCCGGGTACGCCGGGTGCGCTCGCGCTTCAGCGGGTCGGCCCCGCAGGCGCCGCGCTGGTCTGGCGTACCCGGAGTTCCATCGGAATGTAGCGGGGTTCGGTGTCACCGTCGGCGGCCATCAGCGTCTCCAGCTCCTGGGCTGCCTGCCGGCCCAGTTCGTCGCGGGCCAACGAGGCCGTGGTGAGCCGGCGCGAACTGGGCAGGTCGTCGACGGAGATGTCGTCGCAGCCGATCACCGACATGTCCTCGGGGACCCGCAGCCCCGACTCCTCCAACGCGGCCACCGCACCGAGCGCCACGAGGTCGTTGTAGGCGACCACAGCGGTGACACCGCTGTCCCGAACCGCGCCCACCGCGTCATAGCCGTGCCGCGCCGTATGGCCGCAGGGGACGATCGTGACGTCGACACCGAAGGCCGCCGCGGCCTCGAAGGCCCGGATCCGTTCCGCATTGGCCCAGGACGCCTCGGGGCCGCTGAGGTAGGCCACCCGGCGATGCCCGAGCTGGGTGAGGTGACCGCAGACGAGGGTCATCCCGCCGTAGAAGTCGACGGAGACCGAGGGGAGGCTCAGCCCGGGGACGACCCGGTTGACCAGCACCATGGGATGGCCACGCAGGGCCAGGTCGACGAGCGCGGTGCGGTCCATGCGGGGGGAGCACAGCAGTACGCCGTCACAGCAGCGCATCAGATCCGCGGCGAGCTCGGGCTCGCTCGCCGCGTCCTCGTCCGACTCCATGACCATCACCCTGCGCCCGTGTGAGCGGGCCACCGCGGAGACGGACTTCAGGACATCGGGAAAGTACGGGTTGGACAGGTCGGGCACGAGGACGCCGATCGCGCCGGCCTCGCCGCGAGCCAGGCCCTGGGCGGCGGCGTTGGGGCGATAGCCCAGTTCGGCGACCGCGCTCTGCACCCGGCGCACCAGTTCGGGGTCGACCCGGGCCGTGCCGTTGAGAACACGGGAGACGGTGGAGGTGGACACCCCTGCCGCCGTGCCGACATCGGTGATCGTGACACGCCGCTGGCGCGCCACCGATCTGGCGGCGGACCCGCTCGTCGTCTCCGGAACTTTCGAAGTAGTCAACCCAGCTCTCCAAGGCCCTTGGCTCAGCGCCAGCGTAGTTCGTCGTTCACCGTGCAGGCGGCGTGCTCCCCGGGGCGGGCAGCAGTCCGCGCAGGTACCCGAGGTCCCGGCGGACCGCCGCAAGCGGGTTCTCGGCCGGGTAGTGGACGTGCAGGGAGAGCGGGCCGGTGTAGCCGAGCACGGCGAGGCCCGGCAGGATCGTGGGCCAGGGGACGACACCGCCGTCGGCGAGCGGCTGCCATCGGCAGTTCCACGACCCTCGCGTCTCGCCGGGTTCCCACACCGCGTTCTTCACGCCCACGCAGCCGATACGGCCGAGACCGCCGAGGGTGTCGAGGGTCAGACGCCAGTCCTCGCTCCCTTCCTTGGCCTGATTGCCCGGGTCGGGATGGACGAGGACATCGTCGCGGCCGGCCAGGAGACGTGCCGCGTGTGCGGCCGAGGGGTGCAGCGTGCCGTGGTGCAGGGCGAGCACGAGCCGCACGCCGTTTCGGGCCGCCAGGTCGGCGAGGCCGGCGAGGTCGCGACGGGCCCGGTCCAGGTCAGAGGCGTAGTCGGCCGCCGCGTCGTAGCGATAGAACCCGACGCGCAGCAGAGCCACGCCCGCTTCGGCGCAGTGCCCGATGACGCGTTCGGCCTCCCTGTCCGCCGAGGTCAGATCAGTGCTGACGAGGCCGAGCCCAAGTCCGTTGCCGTCCAGGTCCCGTGCCGTCTCGGCCAGGCGCGACGGTGTGCTCGGTGTGACGGTCTGTCCGTCTCGGACCAGCAGATCGGCGCCGTCCGCGCCGGCCTCCGCCAGCTGGGCGGCAAGTTCCTTGGGCGACAGCGCACCGAACGGCTTGGTGAGGACGAGGACGCGCACGACGTGCTCCCTTCCGACGAGATCTGTGAAAGCGCTCCCTGAAACATACCCCGCATCTCTGTTCAAGGTCGATTGCGTGCACAACGTGCCAGTTCAGAGGCTCATGTGGCAGGCCCTGACCGGGGTTGCGAAAACTTTCCCCTGTGAAAACGCTTGCTCGGCCTTGAGGTGCGCCCTAACGTCATCCGCACTTCAGTCCCGAGCCGCCATCCCGACAGAGCAGGAGCCGACGTATGCGCACAGGACACAGAGTGGGAGCATCCCGGAGCGGCAGGCTGGTGCTTGCGTCGTTGTTGGTGGGGCCGCTGCTCGTGGCGTGCGGTGGGGGTTCCGGTTCCTCGGGCACCACCCTGAAGATCTGGGACTACTCGGCGGAGCAGACGGACTTCCACAAGCAGGTCGCCGAGGAGTTCCACCGACAGCACCCGGACATCACCGTGGAGTGGCAGTCGATCGCTCAGGAGGAGTACAAGCGGACGCTCCCGCTGGCGTTCCAGAGCGGCCAGGGCCCCGACATCTTCTACTGGAGCGAAAACGGCCCGCTGGCCATGTCGCAGTTGCTCGACCAGAAGTGGATCCAGCCCCTCGACGGAGGATCCGCGCTGCCCGCGAGCTTCACCAAGCGCTGGCCCGAAGGCTCGTTCGTCGACGGCGTCAACCAACTCGACGGCAAGACATACGCGTTCCCCTTGTCCGAGAGCACCTACTGGGGCCCCGGCTACATGTTCCTCAACAAGAGGGTCTTCGACGACGCGGGACTCGACACCGCGAAGCCGCCGGCGACCTGGTCCGAGCTGAAGGACACCTGCGCGCAGATCAAGGAGAAGACGAAGGCGTACTGCATCGCCTCGCCCACCAAGGACGTCGACTTCCAGCGCATCTTCTACGCCCTCGCCTCCGGCGAATACACCTTCAACGACCTGTTCTTCGACTACAGGAAGGGCACGTTCTCGCTGACCGAGCCGCAGGCGCAGAAGGTGTTCGCGTTCATCCAGGAGCTCAAGAAGGACGGCTACCTGGCGCCCGGGAACAACGACAAGAACTTCTCCCGGCAACAGTTCGCCGCGGGACAGGCCGGCATCATGATGGACGGCACCTGGCTGCCGTCGGTGCTCAAGTCCCTCGGCGTGGAGTCCTCCCAGTACTCGGTGGCCCCCCATCCCGTGCCGGACACCGGGTCCAAGGGGGCCCTGTGGAGCCGGCCCGACGGCAACAAGTACTGGGTGAGCGCCGGGTCCAAGCAGTCGAAGGCCGCATGGACCTTCCTGAACTGGATGACGCAGCCCGACGGTTACTTCGTCAAGGAGTACCTCAAGAGCGGCTTCGGGACGCTGGCGTTCGCTGACAACGCCCGCTACATCACCGACCCCGCGATCCGGCAGATCATGCAGATCGCCGACAAGCCCGACTACCGGGTCAAGCTGCCGCTCCCCATCACCAAGTGCCCGGACCTGGTGAAGTCCAAGGCGTACATCAAGGCCATCGGCCAGCGGCCCACCTGGGAGTACGAGGCGATGTCCGGCGCTCTGAACTCGGGCGACTCGCTGCGGCCGGAGGCCGAACGGATCGTCGCCCAGCGGCAGAAGACCCTGAAGTCCGAGCTCGAGAAGGAAGCTGCCCGAGGGCTGAAGGTCTCGCTCGACTGCTTCACGTTCCCCGACTGGTCGTACACCTCCGACTACCGGCCGGCCGAGTAGCCGTTCACGCCGGAAGCCGGATGTCAGCAAGGACCGCAAAGGACCACACATGGCTCTCGCGCCCACCAGCCCGCGTCCGCCCGACGCAGCCCCCACCACTGCCGACCGCCCCGGCCGAGCGATGCGCCGAACCCGGCCCCCGAGTCCACCCGACGGGAACCGGGAGCGCGCCAAAGGGCGCGACCGGCTGTGGGTGGCGGTCTTCCTTCTGCCCTTCCTCGTCCTCTACCTGGGTTTCACCCTCTGGCCGCTGGCCGCGACGGTCTACTACTCGTTCTTCGACTGGTCGGGCACCGGCCCCCTGAACAACTTCGTCGGCGGTGACAACTACAGCCGCCTCCTCGGCGATCCGCTGTTCTGGCAGGCCGTCACCAACACGCTGTTGTTCGCCGTCGGTACGACCCTGATCAAGCTGCCGCTGTCCCTGCTCGCCGCGCTGGTGATGACCAGGAAGTGGCTGCGCGCGAAGAGGGCGCTGCGTACGGTCTTCTTCGCGCCGCTGATCATTCCCGTGGCGATGGCCGGCCTGGTCTTCACCTACCTGCTCAACCCGTCGAACGGCGCGCTCAACTCGGCGCTGCACAGCCTCGGTCTGACCGACGGCACGACCGATGTCTTCGCCAACCGCTGGACCGCCCTGCTGGCGCTGATCCTCATCTCCGTCTGGCAGGTGTTCGGGCAGTACATGATCTATTGGATGGCGGCGCTTCAGAACGTCCCCGAGGAGCTGTACGAAGCGGCTGACCTCGACGGCGCCACCGAGTGGCAGAAGCTCACCAGGATCACGCTGCCGATGATCCGTCCCGTGGCCGTGGTGATCGTGATGCTCGCCCTGGTCAACGCGATGCACGTGTTCGGGCTCGTCGTCACGCTCACCGGGGGAGGACCGGGCACCAGCACGTATGTCGTCTCGTACTTCATCTACCGACAGGCGTTCGGCTCGCTGCCCTTCGCGTACGGATACGCGTCGGCCGCCGCGCTGCTCTTCTCCGTCATGGCGTTCCTCCTCGTGACCAGTCAGGGCCTCTTCGTGCGCCGGGCGCAGAAGCTGCGGAAGGAGTACGGAGTCTGATGTCCGAACTTCGCGAACCCCGGGCGCCACGCTCCACGCGCCTGTCACGGCCCCTGCGGGCCAACCTGATTGCGCTGCCCTTGCTGATCGTGGTGGGTCTGATCTGGGTCTATCCGTTTCTGTGGATCGTCACAGGGGCGTTCAAGACACAGAACGGCCTTTTCATCGGGGGCGCCAGCCTGCTGCCCGACCAGTGGAACTTCGACAACTTCCGCCGCGCGTGGGTGGATGCGGGATTCTCCAAGTACTTCTTCAACACGGTGTTGTACGCGGTCGCGTCCACCGTCATCGAACTCTTCAAGTCGGCCCTGTGCGGCTACATTCTGGCCCGCTACGAATTCCCGGGACGAAAGGCTCTGCACCGCCTGATCGTGGCCACCCTGTTCGTGCCGGTGGCGTCCATCATCATTCCGCAGTTCGTCCTGGTGGACAGCCTCGGCCTGTTGAACACGCGGGCGGGCGTCATCCTGGCCATGTCCGGTGCGGCGGGCGCCCTGTACGTGCTGCTCTTCGTCGGGTTCTTCGCGGGCGTACCGAGCGATCTGTTCGATGCGGCAAAGCTCGACGGTGCCGGATTCCTGCGCACCTTCTGGTTGGTCCTCCCGTTGGCGAAGCCCGTCATCGCGGTCGTCGTCATCTTCCAGTTCATCAGCAACTGGAACGAGTTCAATATCCCGTTGGTGTTCACACTCGGCCAACCGGATCTGCAGAACCTGGCGGTCGGAATGCTGTCGTTCAAGGGTGAGCACTCCGTGGACTGGACCGGATTCGCCGCCGGAATGACCTTGTCCGTCATTCCCATGCTGATCGTCTTCATCTTCTTCCAGAGTTACTTCGTGCGCGGCCTGGCCGGCGCCACCAAGGAGTGAACCACGTGACGACCGAGCCGCCCGGCTCCGCCGATCTCAACGGCGCCTTTGCCTACACCTGGGACCTGGTGGGCGACCCCGCCGCCGCCGAACGCATCGCCGCACTCGGCGTGGGCGCGGTGGTCCTACAGACCGCCTACCACTCGGTGCGCGCCATGACGCCGTACCACCCGGTCCACCGCACCGTGCACGCCACGCACGCCGCCGCGTACTTCCCGCTCGACCCACGCTCTTGGCATGGCATGCGCCTGACACCTGCCATGCCCGGCTGGGCCGTCGACACCCCGGACCGGTTCGGTACGGCGGCCTCGGCCCTGCGTGGCCAGGGACTGCGGGTCGAAGCCTGGCTGGTCCTCACCCACAGCTCGGCGGCGGGGGAGCGTGCGCCCGATCTGACGGTGTGCAACGCGTTCGACGAGAGGTACGGATACGCCCTGTGCCCGGCGCAGCCCGAAGTGAGGGCGTATGCCACGCAGTTGGTCCGTGCCTTCTGCGAACGCTACGACGCCGCCGAGGTGCCGGCGCTGATGCTGGAGGCCTGCGGATGGCTGGGCTTCGAGCACGGCAGCCACCATGAGAAGACGGCCGGTGCCGATCTGAGCAGAGGCTGCCGCGATCTGCTGTCGGTGTGTCTGTGCCCCGCCTGCCGCAAGGGAGTTGAGGCCGCCGGCGCAGATCCCGGCGCTGTCGCACAGGCGGTACGCCGCACCGTCGACGCCGAGATGCGGGACGGCGTCCGCGCTCCGAGGCTGCTCGCCGAGTCACTGGGGGAGCGGGGAGCCAGGGCTCTGCTGCGGCACCGCCGGTCCGTGATCGAGGAGTTGACGCGGCAGATCGCTGCCGCGGCGCCCGGCCGGGAGATCCTCCTGATGGCGGACGGCGATCCGCAGGCCACCGGCCCCGACAGCGGACTCGACCTGGGACGGTTCGACGGCCGGGCCACGGCCGTCGTCCTCAAGTGCTGGGACGACGAGGACCGGGCGGTGGCCCGCGTCGAGGAAGCGGTGCGAACCACGGCACGGCCGGTCATCGCCAACGTGTCCGTGCTGGAGGAGCACCCCGCCCACCTGGCCAGGAAGGTGGCACGGCTGTGGGCCGCCGGAGCGCAGGCCATTCGCTACTACCACGCGGGCCTGGCCTCGCCCGCCCGTCTCCGTGCGCTGCGCACGGCCAACGCACAGCAGGCGGTCACCGCGATCACCGCGGCGACCGCACCGACCGAGGAGGGAGCAGCGTGACCCACGAGCCGCTGACCGGACTGTACGTCATGAACCCGGACCGCTTCGACGATGTCTACGGGCCGGCCGAACGCGCCGGGATCGAACGGTACTTGACCATCGAGCGGCCGCCGTGCACCGCGGCGGACCTGTCCGCGGACGTACTGGCGGGCGTCGATGTGCTCGTCACCGGCTGGGGCGCCCCGCGGCTCACCGCCGACCTGCTGGACAGGGCGCCGAGGCTCGCGCTCGTTCTGTACGCCGCCGGATCCGTGCGTCCCGTGGTGACCGACGCCTCGTGGGCGCGCGGGGTGCGGATCGCGTCCGCCGGCAGCGTGATCGCCGACAAGGTCGCGGACTTCGCCCTCGCCCAGATCCTGTACGCCCTCAAGCACGGATGGCGCTACGTCCTCACCGCCCGGCGCACCGGATCGGCGGCCGCCCGCCGGAGCGAACTCGGCACCGCGGGAGCCACCGTCGGACTCGTCTCCCTCGGCGCCACCGGACGGGCCACCGCGCGGCTCCTGCTCCGGCACGGCGTGCGTGTACTGGGCCACGACCCGTACGTGTCCGACACCGACGCCCGCGCCCAGGGCATCGAACCCGCCTCGCTGGACCGGGTGTTCGCCGACTGCGACGTGGTGAGCCTGCACGCCCCGCTGCTCGACGAGACCCGCGGCATGGTCGACACACGGCTGCTGCGCTCCATGCGCCCCGACGCCACCCTCGTCAACACCGCGCGCGGCGGCCTTGTCGACGAGGCGGCACTCGTGACCGTACTCCGAGAACGCCCCGACCTGTTCGCCGCACTCGACGTGACCGACCCCGAACCGGCCGTGCCCGGCTCCCCGCTCTTCGAGTTGGACAACGTGGTCGTCACTCCGCACCTGGCGGGGAGCCTCGGTCCGGAACGGCGTCTGCTCGGCCGGGCCATGGCCGAGGACCTGGCACGGTACGTCGCCGGGAACCCGCTGCGGCACGAGGTGATCGCCACGGCGATGGAGCACGCCGCATGACCACCGCAGCCTTCACCCTGGTCATGGTCCCGCCGCTGCCGGACGAGACCCAGTCCTGGCCCGACCGGCTCACCGAAGAGGTCCCGGGGATCGAGGTCCTCTGTCCCAAGGACCCCGAGGGCGTCGGAGCCGCGCTCGGCCGGGCCGACGCCGTGTACGGCACCCTCACGCCCGAACTCCTGCGCTCGGCACTGCGGTTGCGGTGGCTGCAAGCCCCGCAAGCAGGGCCCCCTCCGGGCTTCTACCACCCGGAACTCGTGCGGCATCCGGCCGAGGTGACCAACATGCGGGACACCTACACCGACCATGTCGCCGCGCACACGATGGCGCTGGTCCTGGCCCTCGCCCGCCAACTCCCGCGCTACGTGCGCGAACAGGCCACCGCCAACTGGGCCCCGGACTGGTCGGACGGCGCGGTCGTCCCCCTGGGTGAGGCTCGGGCGCTCATCGTCGGTACGGGTGCCGTCGGCGCCGAGACCGGGCGGCTGCTCGCCGCGTTCGGCACCCGCGTGGAGGGCGTCGACGCTCGTGTCACCGCGCCACCGCCCGGTTTCGGCCGGGTCCTGCCACCGGACCACCTCGACCGCGTGCTTCCTGAGGCGGACATTGTGGTCCTCACCGTGCCGCACACCCCGCGGACGGAAGGGCTGATGGACGCGCGCCGGCTGGCGACGATGAAGGACGGAGCCTGTCTCGTCAACGTGGGCCGCGGCCCCACCGTCCGCCTCGACGACCTGGTCCGGGCCCTCGACATGGGACGGCTGCGAGGCGTCGCCCTCGACGTCATGGAACGGGAGCCGCTGCCGCCGGAGCATCCGCTGTGGCGCCACCCCAGAGCACTGATCACCCCCCATGTGGCAGGAGCCGGACCGCACGCCGCGGAGCGCAGGTTCGAGGTGCTCGTGGAGAACGCGCGACGGTTCGCCGCCGGAAAGCCGCTGGTCAACGTAGTGGACAAGACGCAATGGTTCTGACGCCCGAAGTCGACGCCCCGCCCGCCGTGATCGTGCAGCGCATCGAGACGTTCACAGTCGCCCTGCCCACCCTGCGGGACTTCGCGGTCGCGGGTGGCGCGGTCACCGATCGAGGAAGCCCCTCCATCCGCGTACTCGTCAAGGTCACGGCGTCGGACGGGAGCACAGGGTGGGGCGAGGCGACACCGATCCCCTCCTGGACGTACGAGACCACGGAGTCGATCGTGTCCACCCTGGAGCAGTATCTGGCGCCCGCCGCGCAGGGTCTGTCGCTGTGGGACCTCGACGGGCTGGTGCGGGCCTGCGACCGTGCGATCCGGCGTGGCTGGTCCACCGGCATGCCGCTGGCCCGGGCCGCACTGGACGTGGCCTGGCACGACGCCCTCGCGCGGTCCCGCGGCGTGAGCCTCGGCGAGCTGTGGGGCAGACGACGCCACGACACCGTCGACCTCTGCTGGATCGCCACCGGTGACGATCCGGCCGCGCTCGCCGAATCCGTCGCCGAGGGCCAGGCGCACGGGTACCGCCACTTCAAGATCAAGACGGGGCTCGTGCCGGGGCAGGACGAGGCCGTGGAAGCCGCCCGGGTGAAGGCCGTACGGGAGGCGGCCCCCGACGCCCGTCTGATCGTCGACGCCAACCAGGCCGGCACCCAGGACTCAGCGCTCCGACTCGCCCGTCTGCTCGCGCCGTTCGAGGTCGCGGCGCTCGAACAACCCCTGCCCGCCAACGACATCGAGGGACTCCGGCGCCTGCGCGACCTCAGCCCGGTCCCGATCGCCGTGGACGAGAGCCTGCGCCACCCCACCGACCTGGCTTCGTTCGTCCGCAGGGGCGCCATCGGGATCGCCGTGGCAAAGGTGCAGCGCTGCGCCGGACTCACCCTGTCCCTGCGCCAGTGCCAACTGGCCGAGGACTGCGGGGTGGCGCTCATGGGCTCGGGCCTGACCGAGTCCGACATCGGCCTTGCCGCGTCATTGCACCTGTTCGCGGCCCACGACCTCATCGCCCCCGCCGACCTCAACGGTCGGCAGTTCCTGAGCAGCCCCTACGCCACCGGCCCCGTGATCCAGGTGCGTGCAGGGGTGGCCGAGGTGCCGTCCGGCCCTGGCCTAGGCATCGGCATCGACGAAGGGATCGTACGAGAGCTCGCGCGCTGAGCCGCAGCGGCGGGCAGGTGTGACCGTCCAACTCCGCTCATGGGCCACGACGTGGTGGCCCCGCACAAGAAGGAGCCGTACATGAAGCAGCATGCACGATCGCGGAGGACTCCCCGCCGCGCGTTCGTCCTCGTCGCCGCTCCCGCGCTCACCCTTGGCCTGGTGCCCTCGGTGCACAGCGCGTCGGCCGCTCCCGCGAAGCCCGCCGCCTGTCCGGCGCCGGCCGCGGCCATCGGTCTGAGCAAGGCGTGGAAGCTCCAACTGCCCCTGCCCACCAGCTCCGGCTCTCCCCAGGAGGTCAAGCAGCCCGCACTGGCGACGTACAACAGCTCACCCTGGTTCACGACCAAGTCGACCTGCGACGCGATCCTGATGCGGGCCGCCGTCAACGGTGCCACCACGAGCAACAGCGGCTACCCGAGGTCGGAGCTGCGCGAGATGACCGCGGACGGGTCGGGGAACGCGAGCTGGCCGTCCACGTCGGGCACCCACACCATGGTGTTCGACGAGGCCATCACCCATCTCCCCAAGGAGAAGCCGCATGTGATGGCCGGTCAGATACATGACTCCGACAGCGACGTCACCTCGTTCCGGCTAGAGGGGACCAGCCTGTACATCACCTCGTACAACACCACGCACTACAAGCTGGTGACCTCCAACTACCAGCTGGGCACCCGTTTCCAGGGGAAGTTCGTGGCCCACGACGGAAAGGTCGACGTCTACTACAACGGCGCTCTCAAGGCCACCGTCGCCGCCGAGTTCAGCAGCGGCTACTTCAAGGCCGGCGACTACACGCAGGCGAACTGCACCAACTCCGCGCCGTGCAGCAGTTCCAACTACGGCGAAGTCGCCCTGTACAGCGTCAAGGTGACGCATTCGTGAGGTGGTGCTTTGAAGGTGCGGCCACCAGGCAGCTGTCTGGTGGCCGCGCCCTGTGTCCGCCGGTTCAGCGAGTGGGGAAGACCTGGACCTCCGCGAGCGTCAGGTAGTCGGTGCCGGACAGCTGGATCTTCACGCAGCGGCCGTCAGCGGTGACCGGGAGTCTGGTCGGGCGGCCCATGGTGCCGGGCTGGTGACTCGACCATGGATCAGGGCTGCCGCACGGAACACGGGCCCCGGAAGCGGGGTGAGGCAAGGAGTCCGGCCGCAGGCAAGCCGGGCATGCCTGCGGCCGGGACGTGCGTCGTGTCCGTCGTGTCCGTCGTGTCAGGAACGGGCCGTCGCAGGGCGGCTGTTGTAGGCCTCCACCCTCAGCGCCGGACGGCCTGAGGAAAGAGCCTGCGCCGGCCAGGACACGTTGACGGTCTGGGTCTCTCCGGGCAGCAGCCACAGGTAGTTGTGGCTGTAGAGCGTCGGCAGCACGCGATGGCCGCCCGCCTCGTCCACCAGGGACAGCCGGACCATGGCGGCGACGGCCGAGCCGTGGTTCCTGATGGTGGCCGTCAGTTTCCGACGGTCTCCGGAACGGGACACCTGCCCGACCGAGCCGGACACCTTCACCTGTCGTGCCGTGCTCAGGGCCTTCATGGCGGCGGGGTTCCGGTAGCGCCAGTAGGTGTTGCGCGAGAGCTCCCTTCCGCCGGCGTCCTCCAGCGTCAGCCGCAGCAGGTGCAGGTCAGGCAGGTCCTCGGTCCAGCCGGCGGTGAAGGCCTGCGCCGTGGCGGCCCGTGCCACGTCCACCCGGGCGGTCCGCTTCGTACCGAGCTGCCGGCCGGACAGGTCGTACAACCGGGCCGTGACGGTGGCGTTCTTGAGGTCCGCACGCGTGTGATTGACCGCGAGGACCTGCCACTTCACCGGATCGGCCTGGACATGCAGCGGCTCACAGGCGGAACGGGCGCCGTAGTAGGTGCCGTTGACGTCGAAGTCGTAGTCGTAGGTCTGCCAGACGGTGCTGTGCCAGGCCGGGTGGGACATCCACAGCATCAGGCCGGTCGCGTTGTCCCAGAGGTTGGCGTTCCACGCCTCGAACATGGCGCGGGTGTTCTCGTAGTTGACGAACTGCGCCTTGCGGGCGAAGTCGTCCAGGCCTGCGGCCTCGCCCAGGCGGGACTCGATGGCGGCCTTGTAGTTCTGCGGCGCCTGGTTCCCGCGCTCGCTCCAGTCGTGGTAGTACCAGGCGCCGCGGATGGGCCACTCCGGCTCGTCGCCCGTCATGTTGCGCACGCTGGCCGCGGTGGAGACGACCGGCATGCCGATCTCGGTGTGGAAGCCGAAGTCCTTGCTGCCGTAGGTGGCGGGGTCGAAGTACTTCTCCGGGTCCACGCAGCCGTAGGGGCCGCCGCCCGTGACGATTCCACCGGCGGAGTTGTTCTGGTAGAGCAGCCCGGGAACCTGCTGCTCGACGGCCTCGCGCATCCCCTTGTCGATGGCGGCCGGCGGGTTGCCCTCGTTGGCCCCGCACCAGACGGCCACGCAGGGATGGATGCGGTAGCGCAGTACGGTGTCGCGGGCGATCGAGTTGAACGCGTTGTGGTCCGGCGGGTCCATGGCCCAGGCGTTGGGGAAGTCGTTCCAGACGAGGATGCCGTGCCGGTCGCACGCGGCGAAGAACTCCTCCCGGTCACTGGTGCCGACCCAGTTGCGGATCATGGTGAAGTTCATGTCGCGGTGCATCCGCACCGCCGCGTCCATCCGCTCCGGGGGCATCCGGCGCAGCAGTTCGTCCCAGCCCCAGTTGCCGCCGCGGGCCAGCACCCGCACACCGTTGACGACGATCTTCAGCGGATCGGGGGCGTTGGACACCGACTTGACGTCGGTCCACTGCTCGCCGTCGTCGGACACCTGGATGACATACGTCTTCGGGTACGCCGACTCCCAGACGATCGCCACCCGGTCGAAGCTCTGCGCCGAGCCCAGGTCCACCCGGATCCACTGGTGGTCCTCGTACTGCGACGACCAGCGGGTGCCCGCGTCGCCGTCGGTGGCGTGCGAGGCGGGCTTGTCGGACTCCTCGGTGGAGGCCGTCGCCTCCTTGTGCAGGGCGAGGTCGGTTCCGGGGTCACTGCGGTCGACCACGCCCAGAGACCACAGGGAGTTGCCCCAACTGGTGTTGCGCAGCCCGCAGTTGATACGCACATAGCGGGCGGTCCGCCGGTCGAAGTCCTCGACCTGAAGGCTGGCGTTGCCGTTGTTGAACGGCAGCGGCACGGCTCCGTTGTCCACCGACGTCACATCGGTCCACTCGGTACCGTCCGCGGACACCTGCACCACGAAGGACTTGGCGTACGCCTGCTCCCAGGTGAGGTCGACCCGGTCGAAGGACTGCGCCGAGCCCAGGTCGACGCTGATCCACTGGTCGTCCTCGAACGCCGAGGACCAGCGGGTGTCCGGATCACCGTCGGTCGCCTTGGCCGCGCCGTGGTCGTCCCCGTCCGTGCTGGAGGCGTCGGCGGGCGCGTGCAGGGCCAGGTCGGTGGTCGGCCGACTGCTGTCCAGCACGGACAGCGTCCACAGGGAACTGCCCCAGGAGGTGGCCCGCGTCCGGCAGTTGATACGGACGTAGCGGGCCTGCTGCCGGTCGAACGTGACTGACTGGGTGTACGAGTCACCGGTCGCGGTGAACGGCAGCGGCACCTCGTACTCGTAGCCGAACTGGCGGATGCCGAAGCGGGTGGTCCGTACGTCGCTCTCGGCGCCGTCGACCGACGCGGTGAGCCGGAGATCGTGCAGGTCCGGCTCGCCCAGGCCGTTCGGCCACCACAGCTTCGGGTTGCGCAGCCGCAACTGCCGGAAGGCGTCCGGGGCGAAGACCACGTCGACGCTCTTGCCTGCCGGCACGGTGACGACCCTGGACACCCGGACGTCGCCGAAGGCCGCGGAGACCGTGGCCTTGTGGTCCGCGGAGTCGGCGTTGCGGACCGGGACGACGACCGTCACCTCGGCCACCGACACGTCCGGCAGGTTGGGCAGGTAGGTGTCCACGCGCGGGTCGCCGATCACGATCTGACCGGTGGACCGCAGCCGGACGTGGTTCCAGATGCCCGCCGCGCGGTCACGGACGGCCGGCATCCAGTCCCAGCCCGAAGAGGCAAGGTATGTGGGGGAGTTGAGGTTCATCTGCCCGGCGCCCGCGTCCACCCAGGCCTCGCCCAGGGGGCCCTTGTCGCCGGGGCTGCCGGGCACGGGCATCGGCGTGATCTTCACGGCCAGCGCGTTGGTGCCGTCCTCGGTGAGCAGGCGGGTCACGTCGTACGAGGAGCGGGCGAACGGGTACGTCAGGTCGCCGACCTGCTCGCCGTTGAGCCAGACGTCGGCCTTGTGGTTGACGCCGTCGAACTCCAGCCAGATGCGGCGGCCGGAACCGGTGCGCAGGCTCCGCGGCAGCTCGAAGTCCCGCTTGTACCACCAGGAGTGCCGCGACAGAGCCTCGGGGATGTGCAGGTTGTTCAGCCCGGCGACCGGGTCGGGCAGCTTGCCCTGGTCCACGAGGGAGCCCAGGACCGTGCCGGGGACGGTGGCGGGCAGCCAGCCGCTCGTGTCGACGGAGGTCTTCGACAGACCGGCACCGTCCGCGCCCGCCCAGTCGTCCAGGGTGAGCCGCCAGCCGGACTCCACCGGCACGGTGCCGTCGTCGGCCACGGTCAGCTTGGGCACCTTGCCGTGGTGGGTGCCCCAGTCGGTCCAGCCCGTGGCCGAGGGGCGGTGCCCGCGGGGGTTGCCATACACCTCGAAGCCGTTGAGGCCCAGCGGCAGGGGACTGGAACGCTTGCGGCACGTCATGCGCACCCAGCGTGCCGACACCGGGTGGGGGAGCTGGACGTTCACCACTCCGCCGGTGCCGGCGATCGTGCGGTAGACGCTCGTCCAGGACTTCTCGTCGAGGGACGTCTCGACCAGGAAATCGTGCGCGTAGCTCGAAAGGATCTCTTTGCCGGTGGTGCCGTTGGCCGGGTTTCCGCTGGTGGGCGGCGTGAACACCGGGTCACTGGCGTCTGCTTCGAAGGTGAGGCGGATCCAGGTGACATCGCACGCGGCCTGGAGATCGACGGCGATCCACTGCGGGTCGCCGGTCTCCGCACGCCATCCGCTGCCCCGTACGCCGGGTGCGGTGAGGCGGTCGACCACGAAGGATCCTGGCGTGGGGGCGTATGCCGTCGAGGAGACCGAAACGGGCCGGTTGAGCGCGAGTTCATGAGGTGACGCGGGTGCCGTCGGCTTGCCGGTGCCGGCGGCGGCGGTCGACATGGGGAGCAACGAGCTCAGCCCGAATCCGGCCAGCAGGGTGGAGCCTGTGGCGACTATGGACCGGCGCGACGGATTGAGCGACGGATCCAGTTGATCAGTCATGAGTCTGACTTCCCATCAAAAAAGGGCAGAGCAAGCCGAGCCGGCTCCGTACGCTCCGGGCCGAGCATCTATGACAACGTTGCCAAAGGCTGTGGTTCTTATGAGCTCCCTGTCAACCCCTGGGACGGATGTTGGTGTTGAGCCGCAGATGAGAGGCGGGGCGGCGCGGACCGTGTTGTTCGCCTGGTGTTCGGTCGCCGTTCCGGCGGCGCCTTGCCAAATCATTACGGATTCGCCACGGGTGAGTGAGAGAGGTGATCCGTTCGTACGATCCAAGTAGCGGCGAGGGAATGGCAGTTCAGGTGTCGGAGCGCCGCTTTCGGCACATCCTTCATCTACACGTGGAGTTATTTCTCATGCTCTTCAGCAAGCGGGCCGCTCTGGTGACGGGAACCATAGTCACCGCCGCGGCCGCGGTGATCGGCAGTGCGGCTGCCGGTCAGGCATCCGGCAGACCGAGCGCAGAGACGCACGCCATCGCGCCTGCGCCCAAGCCGACGATCCCGCCCGAGCTTCAGGTACCGGACGGCAACAAGAAGACCGCCGTGTTCGACGCGCAGGGCGTGCAGACCTACGCGTGCACCAACGGCGCCTGGACATTCGTCGAGCCGGCCGCCACGTTGTCCGACGCCCGGGACATTCGCCACCGGCCGATCGCCCTTCACTCGCGCGGCCCGGTGTGGGTCTCCACGGTGGACGGCAGCGCCGTCAACGCCGCCGCCGTGCCCGGAGCGAGCGTCCCCAGCACCGACGCCGTCCCGCAGTTGCTGCTCAAGGCAACGGCCACCCGTGGGAGCGGAGTCTTCGGCTCTGTCTCCTACATTCAGCGCCTGGCCACACGAGGGGGCTTGGCCCCCGAGGGATCCTGCTCGGAAGGAGCGCAGGTCGGCGTGGAGTATTCGGCAATCTACGTCTTCTATGCGCCTGTTCAGTCATAGGGTCACGCATTCCCGAGCGGGTTGATCGCAGGGGCTGAGAGCCCCCTGGCTTCGACTCAGGCAAGTCAGGCAAGTCAGGCAAGTCGGTGAGGCATGCCTCATGGATGCTGACCTGCCGTACGGCGATGCCCCCCCGTACCGCACCAAACGCTCAATACTTCGGCTCGCGACCCGGTCCGAGGTCGAGAAGGGCGCCTGACGGGCGATCAGTCCTCGTCACGCGCCCTTCTTCGCGGTCGGTGTCAGGCGCTTTCGGTGTCCGCCACCAGGATCGGGTGGCCGGCGCCTTCCTTGATGACCAGGTCCATCAGGTGGGGGAAGCGTTCGTCGAGGTCGTCCTTGCGCAGGGTGTTCACGCGAAGGGTGCCGGCGTCCTGCTGTCGGATGAGGCCGGCCTCGCGCAGGATGCGGAGGTGGCGGGTGAGGGCCGATTTCGCGACGGCCGGATAGAAGCCCTTGCAGGCCAGGCCGGGCAGGGAGGCGAGCGTCATGACGATGGCCAGGCGGGTGGGGTCGGTCAGTGCGCTCATGATCTTGAAGAGGTCGAAGTCCTCTGCGTCGGGGTGGGTGAGCGGGGAGGACGTGCGGCTGGCCATGGAGCAAGGGTACCGGGCCACCCATCGCTATGTTCGCAAGAATGTGTACATGGGCTACGGTGGGGCGGCGGGGGTGATCCAGGCATCCCGTTCCTCCGTGTACAGGAGATATCTGTGTCCTTGCCCTCTTCCTCGGATGCGTCCGGACCTTCCATCGGCGTGGGGATCATCGGCCTCAGCGCCTCCGGCGGCTGGGCGGCCGCCTCCCACCTGCCCGCACTGCGGGCCCTTGACGGGTTCGACGTACGCGCACTGAGCACGTCCAACCCCGACTCCGCTCGCAGGGCGGGCGAGCGGTACGGGGTGCCGCTCGCCTTCGGCAGCGCCAAGGAACTGGCCGAGAGCCCGGACGTCGACCTCGTCGTGGTCAGCGTCAAGGCTCCCGACCATTACGCGAACGTGATGGCCGCGCTGAACGCCGGGAAGACGGTGCTCAGTGAATGGCCGCTGGGCAAGAACGCGGCTGAGACGAAGGAGATGGCAGAGACCGCTCAGACCAAGGGCATCCGTACGTTCGTCGGTCTCCAGGCCCGCACCGCGCCGCACGTTCAGTACGTGCGGGACCTCATCGCGGACGGTTACGTGGGCGACGTACTGTCCACGACCCTGGTCGGCTCGGGACTCGCATACGGCGACACCGTCGACCAGAGCGCCCTCTACCTGCTCGACCCCGCGAACGGCGCGACGCTGCTGACGATCCCCTTCGGCCACACCATCGACGCGCTGACCATGGTGCTCGGGGAGTTCGCCGACCTCGACGCGACCGCCGTCACGCGCCGCACCACTGTCCGCGTCGCGCAGACCGGCGAGGAAGTGGCGATGGGCACGGCCGACCAGATCGCCGTCCAGGGTGTCCTGGAGTCCGGCGCTGTCGTCTCCGCCCACTACCGCGGTGGACTGAGCCGGGGCACGAACTTCCTGTGGGAGATCAACGGCACGCAGGGTGACATCCAGATCACCGGGCCCAACGGTCATCTCCAGGTCGGACCGATCGCCCTCCGCGGCGCCCGCGGCGACAACAGCGAACTGGCCGAGCTGCCCCTGCCCGCCTCCTACGAACTGCCCGCCCTCGCCGACGCCCGGACCAGCCCGGCCTACACCGTCGGCCACGCCTACTCCGGCATCCGCGAAGACCTGAACCAAGGCACCCACCGAGTCGCCGACTTCACCCACGCCCACCGCCGCCAGCAGCTTCTCGACCGCATCGAGGACGCCGCCAGGCGCAACTGATGCCCGGGCAGGACCGGCGGACAGCGGGAGTTCCGCGGATGTGACCCCGGCCTGGTGGAGTAGGCCAGGGCATCGTGCTGCGCGCTTCGAGATCGGTTGGCGTGTGCCAGGCGGCCCACGAGTACGAAGCGGGGTGCCGTCGCAGCGATGAGTCTGCCGACGCCCACAGGTCTACCTTCCGACCGAGAAGACCAAGCTCATCGGGAGTACGGCATGGGCCTCATTCACATCGAGATGTTCGCAACCCTCGACCTCGTCGGCCAGGCGCCCGGCGGCCCCGACGAGGACCCGGTGGGATTCCCGTTCGGCGGCTGGCAGGCGCCCCTGCTGGACGAGGTCGCCGGGGCGCAGATCGGTGCCGCGTACGAGGGCACGGACGCCCTCCTGCTCGGCCGGCAGACGTATGACATCTTCGCCGCGTACTGGCCGTACCAGGAGGGCGGCCAGGACAACGAGATCGCCACGCTCTTCAACAGCGTCCCGAAGTACGTGGCCTCCCGCGGCAAGCCCGACCTCTCGTGGGCCGGGTCCACGCAGCTCGACCCGGACGATCTGGCCGGCGCGGTACGTGAGATCCGTGACCGGCACGAACACGTGAAGGTCGTCGGGAGCCTGAACCTGGTGCAGACCCTCCTGCGCGAGAAGCTCTTCGACCGTCTCGACCTCTGGGTGCACCCGATCGTGCTCGGCGTCGGGAAGAAGGTGTTCGACGGCGGCGAGGTGCCCACGAACGTCACACTCCTCGAACCGCCGGCAGCCGGTCCGAAGGGCACCGTGTACCTGCGCTACGGGCTCGCCGACGGCACGCCCGGGACGGGGGACATGAGCGCACCCGATCGCGGTGCCGCGCGGGACGACTGAAAACACCCCGCGCCAGGTGGCTCCGTGCCGTCGGCGGTGAATCCGCCAGGTCGGCAGCGCTCACGGCGTCGGCTCACGGGCCGCGGGCGGCGGACGCCGACGAGGGTGGGGTTGGTTAGCCCCACCTTCGCGCCTGAGGCCATCCCGGCGCCCGACAAGTGGGTCGGCCACCGTGACGAGCCCGGCTCCGCGGCGGCACCATTTCTGCATGATCATGAACCGGACGCCATGCACTGCTGTCCGCAGCTGTTGCCGCCATCACCTTCCCTGCCGTCGCCACCGGAGCCACAGTCGCCACGGCTTCCCAGGAATCCACCCGGTCCCGGGCCTCCCGCGCCGCCGCGACCGATTGCAGGCCGATCTGGACGCGCTCTGCGAGCACGCGGGCGTCACCGGCGCCAGCGCGTACATACGGGCCCCGGCCGGCATCCGCACCGCGGTCAGCGCGGTCGCCGACACAAAGACCGAGGCGCCGATGCCGCACCGGCCCACGCTGCGCACGGCCAGCAACACCAAGACGTAATTCGCCACCGTCGTTCTCCAGCTCGTGGGCGAGGGGTGACTCTCCCTGGACGACACCATCGAGCGGTGCGACGGCCAGGACGGCGAAGAACTTGGCCGCGCCTTGCGCGCAAGGCGCCAGAGTCCGCCGGGTCCGGCGCGCGTTTCGGCTTGCTGCGCAGGTGCGCGCCCAGAAGGGCGCCTGACGGGAATGCCCGGAATGCCCCCTGTTCAGGCGCCCTTTTGCTGTGTCTAGAAGAAGCCCAGCTTCTTCGGTGAGTACGACACCAGCAGATTCTTCGTCTGCTGGTAGTGCTCCAGCATCATCTTGTGATTCTCACGGCCGATCCCGGACTGCTTGTATCCACCGAACGCCGCGTGTGCCGGGTAGGCGTGGTAGCAGTTCGTCCAGACGCGGCCCGCCTGGATCGCGCGGCCGGCCCGGTACGCGGTGTTGATGTCGCGGGTCCACACGCCGGCGCCGAGACCGTACAGCGTGTCGTTGGCGATCTTGATGGCGTCGTCGAAGTCGTCGAAGGACGTCACCGAGACCACGGGTCCGAAGATCTCCTCCTGGAAGACCCGCATACGGTTGTCGCCCTCGAAGATCGTCGGTTGGACGTAGTAGCCGCCCTTCAACTCACCGTCGTAATCGACGCGTTCGCCGCCGGTGAGGATCCGGGCCCCCTCCTGCCTGCCGATGTCGAGGTAGGAGAGGATCTTCTCCAGCTGGTCGTTGGAGGCCTGAGCACCGATCATCGTGTCGGTGTCGAGGGGATGGCCCGTCGTGATCTGCTCGGTGCGGGCGACGGCCGCCTTGAGGAACTCGGCGTAGTGACCGCGCTGGACGAGCGCCCGGGACGGACAGGTGCACACCTCGCCCTGGTTGAGCGCGAACATCGTGAAGCCCTCGAGCGCCTTGTCACGGAAGTCGTCGTTCTTCGCCCACACGTCGTCGAAGAAGATGTTGGGCGACTTGCCGCCGAGCTCCAGCGTGACGGGCTTGATGTTCTCCGAGGCGTACTGCATGATCAGCCGCCCTGTCGTCGTCTCGCCCGTGAACGCCACCTTCGCCACTCGCGAGCTCGACGCGAGCGGCTTGCCCGCTTCCGCGCCGAAACCGTTGACGATGTTCACCACGCCCGGCGGCAGCAGGTCCGCGATCAGGCTCATCCAGTAGTGGATGGACGCCGGCGTCTGCTCGGCGGGCTTGATGACGACCGCGTTGCCCGCGGCGAGGGCGGGCGCGAGCTTCCAAGTCGCCATCAGGATCGGGAAGTTCCACGGGATGATCTGCGCGACCACGCCCAGCGGCTCATGGAAGTGGTACGCCACCGTGTCGTCGTCGAGCTCGCCGAGCGAGCCCTCCTGGGCACGGATCGCACCCGCGAAGTAGCGGAAGTGGTCGATGGCCAGCGGGATGTCGGCGGCGAGCGTCTCGCGGACCGGTTTGCCGTTCTCCCAGCTCTCGGCGACCGCCAGCGGCTCCAGATGCGCCTCCATACGGTCGGCGATCTTGAGCAGGATGTCCGACCGCTCGGTCACCGAGGTGCGGCCCCAGGCGGGGGCGGCCGCGTGCGCCGCGTCGAGCGCCCGCTCCACGTCCTCAGCGGTGCCTCGCGCGATCTCCGTGAACGGTTGCCCGTTCACCGGAGACGGATTCTCGAAGTACTGCCCGCGAGCCGGCGGCACCCACTCGCCGCCGATGAAGTGGTCGTAGCGCGCCTGGTAGGAGACGATCGCGCCCTGTGTGCCGGGCGCCGCGTAACGGGTCATGGTGCTCTGCCTCCCGGAGCTGCGCTGCCCGCCGTTGGGCAGCTCTCGGCGCGAGGCTAGGGACGCGGAGGTTGCGAGTACGTTGCGGGGGCGGCCTCGCTCCGCACGTGGGAGGTCCGGCTATCGGCAGCCCCACGTGCCCAGTCGGCCGGCGCCGACAGCTCCGACTCCAGCGCGGCCAGCCGCGAGCGGACCGTGGCCATCGGACGTACGGCGGCCAGCGCGCGCCATACGTCGATGTCCTCCTCGCCCCACGGCGCGTGCGCCCAGTCGGCCAGCAGATCGGGGTCGCTGCGGGCGATCAGCGCCGTCCGGAGGCCGTCGGCCAGACGCCGCCTGAGCCGCGCCACCGCCGGTGCCTGTGAGGCGGGCAGCAGCGGGCCGGCGTACGCCGTCACCGCCGCCGTGACCGCACCGGCCTCCAGGCGCCGCTCGACAACGGCGACGTCGGACTCGACCTGCGAGGTCAGCCGGTACGGCCGCGAGGCCAGCAGCCCGGGACCGAGGAGTCTGCGCAGCCGGGCCAGTTCGGCGCGCAGGGTCACCGGTGTCACCGACTCGTCCTCGTACAGCGCGCACAGCAGTTCGTCGCCGGTCAGCCCCTCCGGGTGGCGGGCCAGCAGCACCAGGATCTCGCTGTGCCGGCGACTGAGCCTGATCGTGCGGCCACCCGCGACTAGCACTGCCTCATCCCGGCCCAGCGCGGTCAGTTCGGGCGTGCCGGCGGCCGGCTGCCCTGGAGTGAGCAGTGCCAGTTGGGACTCGGCGGCCCGAGCGACCGCCTGGACGAAGCCCAGGCTGTGCGGATGCGCGAGCCCGTCACCCCCGGTGATGTCCACGGCGCCCAGCACCCGCCCGGTCCGCGGATCGTGCACCGGAGCCGCCGCACAGGTCCACGGCTGCACCTGCCGGATGAAGTGCTCGGCGGCAAAGACCTGCACCGGACGGTCGACGGCGACAGCCGTGCCCGGCGCATTCGTCCCGACCGCGGTCTCCGCCCAGCGTGCGCCGGGCACGAAGTTCATCCGGTCCGCCCGCCTGCGGGTGGTCGGATGGCCCTCGACCCACAGCAGACTGCCGCGCGCGTCGCACACCGCGAGCAGATGCTCACCGTCGGCCGCGAACGTGCCCATCAGCTCCCGGAACAGCGGCATCACCCGTGCCAGCGGATGCTCGGCACGATAGACACCGAGGTCACCGTCCGCGAGCTCCACTCTCGCGGTGCCGTCGGGACCGACCCCGGCCCGCGCGGAACGCCGCCACGAGTCGGCCACCACCGAACGCACCGGCCGCGGCACCGTGCCCGCCTCGGTGAACATCTCATGCGCACGACGCAGCATCCGCACGCGCTCGGCAGGGTCGGCCCCCGGCTCCAGGGCCACCCATGGATCCGTCAACTCGGCCTCCCCGGACGGCGATGCGGCTGAGGACATCGTCACTCCGGGTGCGCGCGTGGACAACCACTTCGACCGGGGCCACCGGAATCAGGCATGTGCTGCGGGGTCAGACATGGTTCACCAGTCTCAGGTAGCGAGCCCAGTCCCAGTTGGGGCCGGGATCCGTGTGATCCGTGCCCGGCACCTCGTGATGCCCGATGATGTGCGCGCGGTCCTTCGATATGCCGTGTCTTGTGCAGATCGCCGCGGTGAGCGCGGCCGACTCCTCGTACATCGCGTCGGTGAAGCAGCCGGGCCGGTCCACCCAGCCCTCGTGCTCGATACCGATGCTGCGCGTGTTGTACTCCCAGTTCCCCGCGTGCCAGGCGACATCGGACTCCCGGACGGACTGCGCCACATGACCGTCGGCCGAGCGGACGACGTAGTGCGCGGACACCTGCTTCCTCGGGTTCTGGAAGATGGACAGGGTGGCGGCGTAGACCGTCTCCGTGACATGGATGATCACTCGATCCACGGGTCGGTCCGCAGGGCGTGGTGCGGCGGTGTAGTTGGCGGTCGTGGCCGGCTGCCACTCGGCCGACGGGTGGTCGACGGCCTGGATCCGCGCTCCGGCCCGCGCGTCGGGGAGCAGCGCGTACGGTACGGCGGCCAGGGCGGCGCCTTTCAGGAGCCGACGCCTCGTGGGGAGCGGTCTTGCCCGTTCCATAGGGGGCGGTGCCTTTCGGTGGTCAGGGCGGACGATCACACGGGCCGTCTCGCCGTACGCGACATGGAAGGTCGGTCTTGCTCAGCGCCGTAGGGTTGCCGCCGTCTCCCGCAGTTGGGCATGCACGCCGCGATGCGTTTCCCGGGCGGGCAGCCACTGTTTGCGGAGCTTGGCCACGCACGTGTAGTTGGTGTCGCACACGTTGGCCAGCGGCGACTCGACGGACTGGGTGGCGAACTGGTAGGCGTCCAGCTCACTGAACCCGTAGTCGCGCACCAGCCACTGCACCAGGTCGAGCTGGGATATCCGGAACGCGTCCTCCAGCGGTCGTGCCGAGCCCGTCGAGATGATGTGGGTGTCCGACTCGATGCGCGGCCACGGAGTGGCGAGGCCCTTGAGCAGTTCGACGATCACGATCGTGTTCATCGCGCACTCGACGGCGACGCCACAGGTCTCGCCCTCGCCCTGCCGGGCGTGACCGTCACCGAGGCTGAGCAGAGCCCCCTCGACGTTCACCCCGAGATAGCAGGTGACGCCGGCCCGCATCTCGGGCGTGTCCATGTTCCCGCCGTGCGCGTCCGGCACGAGGGCCGAGCGCACTTCGAGATTGGCGGGAGCCACGCCCACGGTGCCGTGCATCGGGTCGAGGGGCAGCTCGGCCTCGATGTCGCTGTCGTGCGCCCGGAACAGTGCCGTGCGGCGGGTCCGGTCGAGCTGCCAGATCCAGACCGTCTCCGGAAGCGGCGGCTGCAAAGTGGCCGTGGTGTGCGTCGAGGTGAGCGCGCCGAACAGCGGGACCGTCGTCGACGCGGCCCAGTCCCGGGCCGGTTCGATCGACACGAAGTGCACGGCGACGGTGTCACCCGGTTCCGCGCCCTCGATGTGGAAGGGGCCGGTCTGCGGGTTGAGGAACGGGAACTCGCACACCTCCGACACCAGGTCCTTCTCGGAGCGCACCCGTCCGTCGAAGCAGTCCTCCGTGTAGAGGTCGAGGACGGTGCCTGGCGCGATACGGGCCACGGGCGGCGCGCCGCCGAACGTCCAGGCGTACTCGCCCGGTTCGGGGCGCACGGTCAGAATCCGGGGGTCGCTCATCGCTGCACAGCTCCGTTCTGCGGAAGGTCGGTGGGGGAGGGTTCGTCGAGGTGGACACGCGCGGTCTCGGCTATTCGCTCGGGATGGCGCCGCAGCAGCACGACCAGTACGACGGCTCCCGCCGCCATCCAGACCCCGACGACCGGACCCGCGTACGACACCGGTGCGGTCAGCTCGGAGACGAAGTCGAAGACGGGCAGCCCGGCCGCGGTCAGCAGTGCGGGGACGAACGCGACGATGCCTAGGAGCGGCAGGAGCAGATGCCGTACCGGCTTCAGCGACTCGCGCCTGCGGCGCAGGAAGTAGCCGGCGCAGGCGAGATTCACCACGATGTAGACGCCGATCACCACGGTCACGATCACCGTAGCCAATAGGAGGAACGCCGTCACGGGGTCATAGCCGAACCCCAGGCCCAGCACCGCGCCGACCGCCACGACCGTCTGTACGGCGATACCGGCGACGGGGGAGCGGTACTTGGGGTGCAGTGCGGCGAGGAAACGGGGCAGGACACGGATGCGGGCCAGGGCATAGGCCGTCCGGGTCGAGACGTTCGCGCAGGCGTTGGCGTTGGCGATCGCCGAGTTGATCACGGCCAGGAACACCAGCACCCAGAACAACCCGAACGACGCCCGGGCCACGCCTTCCCAGGACGCCGCGCCGGAGGCCCCGAACTCCCCGAAGCGGTCCGGCCCGAAGTACACCGTCATGGCGTAGGTGGTGACCACGTAGAACACGCCGATCGCCAATGCCGCGCCGAGCACCGCGCGGTGCATCGTCGTGCGCGGGTTGCGCGTCTCCTCGGCCAGCGGTGCCGCGGCCTCGAATCCGGCGAAGGCCAGCACCGTGTAGACCGAACCGGCGAACACCCCAGTGATGCCCTCATAGCCGTCGGCCGTGTGCGACGTACCGAACACGGACCAGGTGTTGTCACCGCCCGCCTTGCCGATCAGCCAGACGGCGAAGACCAGGAAGACGAGTACTTCGAAGACGCCCAGGACCGTGCCGAAGCGGGCCGAGGCGCGCACCCCGAACCAGCCCGCGGCCGCGATGATCGCCGCACCCAGGAGCGACCACGGCCACCACAGATCCGCTGGATAGGACGACCACTCCTGGTGCAGCGTGCCCGCCGTCGTGAAGCCCAGTTGCAGCAGGAGCAGCGGCGGGACCAGGGCCTCGACGAACACATAGCCCCAGCCGACGAGGAAGCCGACGGTCGGGTGCAGACCCTGCGCCGCGTAGGTGGACACCGAGCCCGCGGCCGGTAACTCCCGGGCCAGCTCGGCCACGCTGGACGCGGTGAACAGACAGGCGACCAACGCGATCAGCACGGACAAGGGCAGACTTCCGCCCGCGAAGCCCGCGCCCGACGGAATGGACGCGGCGACCGCCGCGGCCGGCGCCATCGCTGTGACGCTCTGGAAGAGGACCTCGCGCAAGCCGATCGCGTCGCGCCGCAGCCCAACCCCTGCCTTCCCGGATGGTGCCGTCTCCCCCGACATGTGAATTCCCTCTCGCTCACCTCGCCGCGCCCACCGCCGCCATGACACGACAGCTGCGCCTCGCGTGGATCACGGTACGGCGCATGCGGGTTGGGCAGAAGTGCGCGCCGCGTATCCGTGGACGGGTGCGGGATTGTGGAAAACTCGCTCACTCGAACGGGTGAAGTCCTTTGGTGATCAGGCCCGTTCGGCCACAGTCGCCGGGTCGTCGAGCACCGTCCGGACGACCGAGTGGGCGGCACCGAGCAACGGCCCGTGCGGGCCCAGCCGCGACACGGCCACCGGACAGGCCGGCCCCGCCGTCCGCCGCGCCAACTCGGCCTCCAGCGACGGCAGCAGCCACGGCGCGAGCCCGGCCAGCGCACCGCCCAGCACCACGCCCTCGGGGTCCAGCAGATTGACGGCCCCGGTCAGCGCGATACCGAGCGCCTCTCCCGCGTCGTACAGAGCACGTCGTACGTCCGTGTCGCCGTCCGCCGCGCGCCCCGCGAGGAGCCCGACGCGGTCCTCGCCCGGTTCCAGACCGGCGGCACGCAGCACCGCCTCCTCACCGGCGTACTGCTCCAGGCACCCGCGGCCCCCGCAGGGACACGCCGGTCCGTCCGGACGGACCGGCACATGCCCCAGTTCGCCCGCGAAACCCCGCGTACCTCGCAGCAGTTGCCCGTCCACCACGACCGCCGCGCCGATGCCGATCTCGGCGGACACATGCAGGAAGTCCCGCGGAGTGCCGTCGCCGAGCCGGAGTTCGGCGAGCGCGCCGAAGTTCGCTTCGTTGTCCACGGTCAGCGGGAGGTCCGCGGGCAGCAGGGCGCCGAGGTCCGTGTCGTGCCAGTCGAGGTTCGGGGCGCGTACGACCGTTCGCGCGTCGCGCGCCACCAGGCCCGGCACGGCCACGGCGAGCCCGGCCGGCCACAAGCCCTCGCGCCCTGTCTCCGCGACCATCCGGCGCACCAGCTCGGTGAGTTCCTCGATCACCGGTTCGGGCGAGCGCCCACGGTTCGTGCCGTACCGAACGGCCCGCGCCCGGACCTCTCCGCGCAGATCGACGGCGCACACCGCTAGGTGATCGACCCCGATCTCCGCACCGATCCCGGCCGGGCCGCGTCCGCTGACGGCGAGCGCCGAGCCGGGCCGTCCCACCCGGCCCGGACGCTCGGGGCCCAGCTCATCGAGCAGCCCCGAGCGGATCAGCTCGTCGACGAGGGTCGACACCGCGGCACGGGTCAGCCCGATGCGTGAGGCGACCGCGGCACGGGAGAGGGGCCCCTCGGCGCTGACGGTGTGCATCACCCGGGCAAGGTTGCGGCGGCGCATGCCCTGTTGTGTGTTGGGCAGCGCGCGCCCGGTACCTGCCGGGTGGGCCTCGTGCAGCGGTGCGGTCATGCCTCGGTCGTCCTCAATGGTTTCCCCCGCTCCGTTCCAGCAGCACCTGCCGGGTGGGCGTCGTGCAGCGGTGCGGTCACGCCCCCGTCGTCCTCAGTGGTTCTCAGCGCTCCGCTCCAGCAGCGGGGCCGCGTCGGAGAGTACCCCGGAGATCCTGGCCAGGGTCGTCTCGTCCCGCTCCACCGCGTCCAGCACCGGGCCCTCGGCGGTGCGCCAGCGCCGGGCCACCGCGGCCGGATCCTCGCCGGTCAGCAGCCCGGCCGCCTGCGCGGCGGCGCCGAGCGCGACCAGCTCCTTGGCCTCGGGCACCTGGACGGGACGCCCCGACAGCCGCCGTACGGTCTGCTGCCAGGCCGTGCCCCGGGCGCCGCCGCCGATCAGCAGCAGCGGGGCCGAACGGTCCGCGTCCTCGTCGAGGACCAGGTCCAGTGCGCCCAGCAGCGCGTGGACGGCGCCGTCATAGGCGGCCTGGAGGAGCTGGCCCGCGGTGGTGTCGTGGCGCAGGCCGTGCAGCAGCCCCGAGGCGTGGGGGAGTGCGGGGGTGCGTTCGCCGTCCAGGTAGGGCAGCAGCGTGATGTCGGCGGTGGGTTCCACGGCCTCGCGGTCGAGGCCCAGCAGGGACGCGATGCGGTCGACGGCGAGCGTGCAGTTCAGGGTGCAGGCCAGGGGCAGCCAGTCGCCGTGGGCGTCGGCGAATCCCGCCACGGTTCCGGTGGGGTCGGCGGGGCGCCGCTTCGACACCGCGTACACCGTGCCCGACGTGCCCAGGCTGAGCACCGGGGTGCCGGGGCGCAGCCCGAGGCCCAGCGCGGCGGCGGCGTTGTCACCGGTGCCCGGAGCGACCAGCGTGCCCTTGGAGAAGGGCAGGTCGTGGCTGTCGCGCACGGTGCCTGCGACTTCGCCGGGCCGCACCACTCGGGGCAGCAGCGCGGGGTCGAGCCCGACGTGCGCCAGGATCTCCGCGTCGTACGCCTCGGATCCGGACGCCCACCAGCCCGTTCCCGACGCGTCACCCCGATCGGTCGTGCCCTGCCCGGTGAGGCGCTCGGTGAGGTAGTCGTGGGGGAGGCGTACGGCCTTGGTGGCGCGGACCGCGTCCGGCTCGTGCTCGGCCAGCCAGGCCCACTTCGTGACAGTGAAGGACGGGGCGGGCACCAGCCCGGTGCGCTCGGCCCAGAACTTCGCGCCCCCCAGCTCCTCGGTCAGTCGACGCGCCTGCGGCGCCGAGCGCACGTCGTTCCACAACAGGGCCGGACGCACCGGGTCGCCCTGGGCGTCCAACGTGACGAGGCCGTGCTGCTGCCCGCCGATCGACACCGCCGCGGCCTCGCGCGCCGCGTCACCGCACTGGCTCAGGGCCTCGCACAGGGCGCCCCACCACTGGCGCGGATCACTCTCCCGGCCCGCCCCGGAGGACACGGTGTGCGGCGCCTGGCCGCTCGCGACGACCTCACCGGTGGACGCGTCGACGACCAGCGCCTTGGTGGACTGGGTGGACGTGTCCACGCCGACGACGAGCGGACCCTCGGCTGCTGACATCAGGCTCTCCCTTTTCTGCGGCTCATGCCCGGCTCATGTCTGGCTCATGTCTGACGAAAGACACCTGTGTCTCTTCCCAGAGATGCCTCCGCATACTAATTTGTAAAGCGCCATGACGAAATAGTCGTGTGCGACAGTCGCAAGCGAGCAAGGGAGCCGCGGCATGAACTACCAGCCCACCCCCGAGGACAGGTTCACCTTCGGCCTGTGGACCGTCGGCTGGCAGGGAAGGGACCCGTTCGGCGACGCCACGCGGCGCGCCCTCGACCCGGTCGAGTCGGTGCAGCGCCTGGCCGAGCTCGGGGCCCACGGAGTGACCTTCCACGACGACGACCTGATCCCCTTCGGATCCTCGGAGACCGAGCGCGAGTCCCACATCAAGCGCTTCCGTCAGGCGCTCGACACGACCGGCATGACCGTGCCGATGGCCACGACGAACCTCTTCACGCACCCGGTCTTCAAGGACGGAGCCTTCACGGCGAACGACCGTGACGTGCGCCGCTACGCCCTGCGCAAGACGATCCGCAACGTCGACCTGGCGGTCGAGCTCGGCGCCAAGACCTACGTCGCCTGGGGCGGCCGCGAGGGTGCCGAGTCCGGCGCCGCCAAGGACGTCCGTGTCGCCCTCGACCGCATGAAGGAGGCCTTCGACCTTCTCGGCGAGTACGTCACCTCCCAGGGCTACGACCTGAAGTTCGCGATCGAGCCCAAGCCGAACGAGCCGCGCGGCGACATCCTGCTGCCCACCGTCGGCCACGCCCTGGCATTCATCGAGCGCCTGGAGCGGCCCGAGCTGTACGGCGTCAACCCCGAGGTCGGGCACGAGCAGATGGCCGGGCTGAACTTCCCGCACGGCATCGCGCAGGCCCTGTGGGCGGGCAAGCTCTTCCACATCGACCTCAACGGCCAGTCCGGCATCAAGTACGACCAGGACCTGCGCTTCGGCGCCGGCGACCTGCGTGCCGCGTTCTGGCTGGTCGACCTCCTGGAGACCGCCGGGTACGCCGGGCCCCGCCACTTCGACTTCAAGCCGCCGCGGACCGAGGACCTCGACGGTGTGTGGGCGTCGGCCGCGGGCTGCATGCGCAACTACCTCATCCTCAAGGAGCGTGCCGCCGCCTTCCGCGCCGACCCGGAGGTCCAGGAGGCGCTGCGCGCCTCGCGTCTGGACGAGTTGGCGCAGCCCACGGCGGCGGACGGTCTGAAGGCGCTGCTCGCGGACCGCTCGGCGTTCGAGGAGTTCGACGTGGAGGCGACCGCCGCGCGCGGTATGGCCTTCGAGCGGCTCGACCAGCTGGCCATGGACCATCTGCTGGGCGCGCGCGGCTGAGTACGCGCGCGTGCCGGTGAGAGCCGGCTGCTGGACGATCTCCGCGCGGGAATGCTCCGGAATCATGCGGTCCACGCCATGAGCCCGTATCAACTGCCGTGCGGGGGTCGCGCCCTGCCCCGTCCGAGGCGACGCTTGAGGGTATGGCCATGCCGCCCGTACCGCCTCAGCCGCCCGGGCCACCGGGTGGGACGCCGCCTCCGGGCGGCGGTTTCGGACCGCCCTCGTACGGTGACTGGCCGCCGCCGGAGCAGCCACCGGACGGTGGCTCCGGACGGCGCCGCAATCCGCTCTTCATCCTGATCGCCGCCCTCGTGGGCATCGCGGTCGTCGTAGCCGTGGTGCTGGTCGCTTCGGGAAGCGACGACTCGCCGGACGAGAAGGCGCCTGCCGAGAGCAGCACCAGCAGTTCGCCGGGCCCCTCCCTGGGCATCCCGACCGAGCTGCCCAGCAGAGTGCCCAGCGAGGTGCCGTCGCTGCCTTCGGATTTCCCGAGCGAGCTGCCGAGCGACCTCGAGTCGTTGTTGCCGTCGCTGGGGGTCGATCTGCCGTAGGGCGGCGTGTTCGTGCGGCACGCGTGCGTGCCGCACTCTCACTGACCGGGCCCGGGATCAGATGCCGCGCGGCAGCCGCACGTAGGTCACCGTCGTTTCGATGCCGCTGTCCACGAGCAGGCCGTTCGCGTCGAACGCGCCGCTGCCGTCCGTCATGCCGAAGTCGTTGTCGTTGATCAGGGCGAGAGTGTCGCGATCCACGCGCGCGACGCCCTCGATCTTCCCGGGCACGCCGTCGACCGTGCCCAGGTCGACGACCAGGCGCTTGGCCAGGACCGGCACACCGGAGGCCGCCGGGTCGTCGAGCTGCTCCAGTGACGGAGAGATCGTGTCGTCGTCCCAGGGGCCACCGAGGATGTTCGCCGCGCGTCCCAGGTGCACGATCTGGAGTCGCGCGGCCTTGTCCGTGCGCTCCTCGACCAGCAGCCGGTCCCGGCCCACGGCAACCACCGACGAGATCTTGAGCTCGGAGGTGTCGTCCTCACTCGGGTCGACCACGTTCACCGGGTCGAAGCGGTACGCGTACTCGGCGGTGACCGCCTTCTTCTTCGGCGAGAAGCGCAGCAGACGGGTGGTGAGCGAGGCGTCTCCCGCATCACCGTCGGGGAGTGACAGGGGACTCTGCCCGGCGATCACGAGGTCACCGCCCGGCAGTTGGGCCAGTCCCTCGAAGCCCCGGTTGATCTTGCGGTGCAGCAGGACGGAAGGCAGTGCCTCCACGACCGGGTAGTCCGCACCCGTGAGGTTCAGCCCCTCGGGCACATAGCGCGCCAGCACCTTCCCGCGTGCGGAGACATGCACGAGAGAGGGCCCGTACTCGTCGACGAGCCAGAAACTCCCGTCCCCGGCCCGCACGATGCCCTCGGTGTCCAGCCCGTTCGCGTTGTACGACTGGGGCGTCTGTGCGTCAAAGGAGTACGGCGCCTCGTCACGCCCCTCCTGATTCGACAGGCCCGTGACCGGCTTCCCGGACGACGTGGTGATCGGGATCGCGTCCAGCACCTTCACGGTGTCGCCGGACACCCGGATCTTCACGATCGCCGGATCGAAGCCCGGTACCGGGAAGGTACGGCGCTTGGTGCCGTCCACCTTGATCTGGCCGTTGGGCCCGCGGTCGGTGACCGTCCAGAACTCGCCCTTACGGCCGGTCGGATAGATGTCACTGCCGATGCCGCCGAGGTCCACACCCCGGTCGTCGGCCACGGTCCCCGCCAGCAGCGCGTTGCTGAACGTGCCGAGCGGGATGTCGCCGAGCGTGGCCGTACGGGTGACGTACGGAGCCGCGGTCGTCGATCCCGCTGCCGGACCGGCCGCCACCAGCGCGGCGGCCACCACCGCCAGCGGAACGCCCGCTGCGAGCGAACGGTGGACGCGGCGCCGGCCGGTGGCATACGGGGACATCAGGGCCTCCTGAGGAGCAAGTTCGATGACAGCGGCCAGATTTCGGCCTCGCATCGAACGCCGTGCGACCGTCAGGTGAACGAGGGGCGGCGGGCGCTCGTCGAGAGGAACACCACGATGTCCGTCTCGCTGCCCGGCAGCGGTTCGGGCTCCTGCCAGCCGATGTGCCGGTAGAAGGCCAGCGTGTCATGTGCCTGATTCCAGGTCAGCAACCATGCCCGGCCGCCGGGTGCAGTGGCGGTGAGGGCGGACAGCAGCCGGCGGCCCAGACCGGCGCCACGCGCGCGTGCCCGCACTCCCAGTTCGTCGATCTCCAAGGCGCCCACGAGCAGTTGGTTCACTCGGTCCGCGCCGAGCCGGCGGGTCACCTTTCCGTAGGCGCGGTCGGTGCGGAACGGGGCCTGAGTGATCCATCCCGAGACGAAGCCGTCCACCTCACCGGCGTCGGACAGCGCCAGTACGGCGCGGAATCCGGGACGACGGGCGTCCGTCTCCAGTCGCTCCCGGAACTCCACCCGGGTCGCCTCGGGCTCCCGGTGCTCCCACGGAGGCGCGGTGAAGACCTCCGTGTACGCCGCGCTGAGGTCGTCGGCGACGGTGAGGACGTCCCGGCCGAAGTGCTTCACGGCGCACCAACTCACTTTCCTAGACGGCCTCTTCAGGCGAGTGGATCTCCGCGGACGCCAGTGCCGTCGCCGGATCCTGGGCCGCCCTCCCCGCGGGCACCCAGCGGCCCCGGTCCTTCCGGTACGGCCACCAGCGGCCGTCCCGGCCCAGGCGCAACTGAGCGGGCGCGTCGACGACCGTCCACCGGTTGCTCCGCGCGCGCAGCGGCGGCCGTTCGTCCTCTTCCCAGGCCGACTCCAGGGCGGCACGCGCGCGTGCGAGTGCTTCTCCTGCGACAGACCACTCCTCCTCCAGCGCGGACAGCGCGGCCGTACCTCCCAGCCGCCAGGCGCGGATGGCCAGGTCCAGTGAGTCCCGGCTGCGACCCGAACCCTCTGCGAGCCGCTCCAGGACGCCCTGTTCAGGGGTGCCCGCGGCGAGGCGTACGGCGTCCTGAGCAGTGGTCAATTCAGTCTCGGGCGCGTCCGATTCCGACCTCGGCCGCAGCGCCTCGGCGAGCAGGCGGTGCGCCTGGGCGGCGGTTCGCGCGGCCAGGTACTCCAGAGCGGCCGGATCGATGCCGGGCGCGGGCGGGGCCTCGGTGTCCAGCGACGGAGGAACTCCGGGCTCGTCGGGAAGTTCGGGCGGCGCCGGCAGCGGCGGCAGGATGTCCCCGGCCGCGTAGGCCTCCGCGGCGTCCACTCCCTGCGGCGCGGAGGGCTCTTCGGCGGGTGTGGCACTGCGGGCCTGAAGGGCGTCCACCACGGCGCGTTCGCCCCGTCCCCGCATCAGCAGCAGCACGAAGGGATCCTCGTCCAGCAGCCGTGCCACCTGATAGCAGAGCGCGGCCGTGTGTCCGCAGTGGTCCCAGGCGTCGCAGTCGCACTCCGGCTCCAGATCGCCCAGGCCCGGCAGCAGTTCGATCCCCGCGGCCGCCGCGTCCTCGACGAGGTGCGGAGGCATCTCGTGGTCCAGCAGCGCCGCGACATGACCGGCACGCTCGACGGCCATGACCGCGAAACGGTCCCACTGATCGGCGGTCAACTCCTCCAGCAGGACGTCCGCGCGGTGCATCGTGCGATCGTGGTCCTGGACGACGGCCGTAATACGTCCCGGACGCACGGACACCGCGCCCACGGCACCCGCGCGCGCGAGCCTGCGGCCCGTCTTCACCTGCTCCGAGTCCAGCGCCGCGTCCTCCAGTGCCTTCAACCAGGCCAGGCCCCACCAGGTCTGCGCGAAGCCCCTCCCGTGCGCGGGAGGCAGCGCCGCGAACGTGCGCTCTGCGTCATGGTCGGGCCGGTTCATCGCGTGCCCCCTCGCAGCTCCACCAGATCGGCCAGTTCGGCGTCGGTCAGCTCGGTCAGTGCGGCCTCGCCGGAGCCGAGCACCGCGTCGGCCAGTTCCCGCTTGCGGTTCAGCATCTCGGCGATGCGGTCCTCGATGGTTCCCTCGGCGATCAGCTTGTGCACCTGCACCGGCCTGTTCTGCCCGATCCGGTAGGCGCGGTCGGTGGCCTGCGCCTCCACCGCCGGGTTCCACCAGCGGTCGTAGTGCACGACGTGCTCGGCGCGGGTGAGGTTCAGCCCCGTACCCGCAGCCTTCAACGACAGCAGGAAGACAGGCACTTCACCATCCTGGAAACGCCGCACCATCGTTTCCCGTGCCGCGACGGGTGTACCGCCGTGCAGGAACTGCGAGGGCATTCCACGGGACGTGAGGTGCCGTTCGATGAGCCGCGCCATCTGCACGTACTGGGTGAAGACCAGGACGCTTGCTCCCTCGGAGAGGATCGTGTCGAGCAGTTCGTCCAGGAGCTCCAGCTTCCCCGAGCGCCCGGCGATCCTGGGCCGCTCCTCCTTGAGGAACTGCGCCGGATGGTTGCAGATCTGCTTCAGGCCAGTCAGCAACTTCATGATCAGCCCGCGCCGCTCCATGCTGTCGGCACCGGAGATCTCCGCCAGCGTCTCGCGTACCACGGCCTCGTACAGACCCGTCTGCTCCGTCGTGAGCGACACGGCCCGATCCGTCTCGGTCTTGGGCGGCAGCTCGGGCGCGATCCCAGGATCCGACTTTCGCCGGCGCAGCAGGAACGGCCGTACGAGCCGGGCGAGCCGCTCCGCGGCGGCCGGGTCCTGACCACCCTCGACGGCTTGCGCGTAGCGGGTGCGGAAGGCGCCGAGCCGGCCCAGTAGACCCGGGGTCGTCCAGTCGAGGATCGCCCACAGCTCCGACAGGTTGTTCTCCACCGGGGTACCGGTGAGCGCCACGCGCGCGCGTGCGCCGATCGAGCGCAGCTCCCGGGCGGTCGTCGAGTACGGGTTCTTCACGTGCTGGGCCTCGTCCGCCACGACCATGCCCCACGGCACCTCGGCGAGCCGGCCCGCGTCCAGGCGCATCGTGCCGTACGTGGTGAGCACGAACTCCCCGGCGGCCGGCGCCCCCAGATCGCGCCGCGGGCCGTGGAAGCGGCGCACGGGAGTGCCGGGCGCGAACCTCTCGATCTCGCGTTGCCAGTTGCCCATCAGGGACGTCGGACACACCACCAGTGTGGGCCCGGCCGCCGACTCGTCGGTCTGCCGGTGCAGATGCAGGGCGATCAACGTGATCGTCTTGCCGAGCCCCATGTCGTCGGCCAGACAACAGCCCAGACCCAGGGACGTGATGCGAGCAAGCCAGTTCAGGCCACGCCGTTGGTAGTCGCGGAGGGTGGCCGCGAGCGCGGCCGGCTGCTCGACGGGCTCCTGCGCCTCTGGGTCCGCGAGCCGCTCCCGCAGGGCTGCCAGCCACCCGGTGGGGTGTACGTCGACCGGGCGGCCGTCGATCTCGGTGGAGCCCGTCAGGGCGGCGCTCAGGGCGTCGACGGGTGTGACCTTGCGGTCCTGCTCCGCGCGGGCGCGACGCACTTCCCGAGGGTCGATCAGGACCCATTGGTCACGCAGCCGCACGACCGGGCGGTTCGCCTCGGCGAGGTGATCCAGTTCCTCTCGGGAGAGCCGCTGGTCGCCCAGCGCGAACCGCCAGTTGAACGCCAACAGGGCGTCCGCCGACAGGAACGAGGGTGTGTTCGAGGGGACTGTGCCCGGCACCGAGTCGTCGTCCGGCGGGCCGACCACCGCGTGGGCGGTCAGCTTGCGGGCGAGCTCCCTGGGCCAGTGCACGTCGACTCCGGCACCGGCGAGTGCGCGGGTACCTTCGCCGAGCAGGTCGGTGACGTCCTCGTCGGCGAGTTCGACCGCGTCCGGCACGGCCGCCGAGAGCAAGGGTGTGAGCGGGGGCCAGGCTCGGGCGGCGCGGCGGAGAGCCAGGAGGGCGTCCATCGGGGCGCGCGTTCCGAAGGCGCCGGATCCCGCCCACACCTGAGCGGCGTCCGCGACGAGGGCGGGATCGCTGACGCTGTGCACCTGAGGCACGGCCAGGAAGGACAGTGCCTGGTCGTCCTGCGTCACGGCGGCCAGACCGGACACCTCGATGCGCAGCGAGAGCCGTACGCCCGCATCGTGCCCCGCGGCGACATCGGTGGCCCACGCGCGCTGATCCGGCAGACGCTGCGGCTCATGGGCGGCGTAGGCGGGTCCGCCGGTCACCAATGAGGCGGCGGGGGAGCGAGGCAGCGCGTCGGCGACCGCGTCGAGGAAGGCGCGCAGCAGTCGTTCCGGGTCGGGCAGCTGCAATGGCCCGTCGCCCTCCACCGGCACGGCGTGCGACTCGGGCGGCATGGCGGCGGCGAGCTCGCGCAGGCGCTCGACGTCGGCCGTGCGCAGGGGGCCGACCCGCCAGGCGTCGTGGTCACGCTCGGACAGGCCGGGCAACAGAAGCCCGCGGGCAGCGAGCTGTAGTGCCTGCACTGTGGCCGCGCCCCAGAACACGGGCGCCCTGTGTGCGTGCGCGGAGGCACGCGCGCGTGTCAGCACCGGCAGGGCGGCCCGCATCGGCAGCAGCATGGCGGGCACGGTGACCGGCTCGACACCGTTCTGGCCGGGCAGAGCGACAGTCAGGTCCTCGACGGAACCCGAGGCGACGACAGCGGGGGCTTCACCATCGGGCCGCCAGAAGGCGACGCGGCCGGTGCGGGCTGGATCGCCGGGTACGAAGACGGCACAGCAACGGGCCAGTTCAGCGATCTCGGCCGGCGTTGCGACGGGCGGCATCTGCACAGCGATGACTTATTCCTCAAATTTGACTACCGTGGTCGGGGTCGCCGAGGGTACAGCACTGCGGCGGCGTGCCCGGCAGGACCGGGCAGTGAACCGGGTCACTCTATGCTCCGGCTGGGTATCCACCCACTGTGGAGACGGACAATCAGGGGTGTCTCGGGGTCGCACCTCAGGGGCGTCTCAGGGTCGTGGTCCGGAACTGCGGGAAGCGCGGACCCGTTTTCAGGACAGAGAGCGGCAGTGGCCGCGAAGGAGGCGACAGCATGTCGAAGAACGCGAAGATCGCCATAGGAGGTGTAGCGGTCGGGCTCTTCCTGTGGATCTGGCTGCCCTTGTGGGCAGTGCTGCTGATCGTGGTGGGAGTCCCGGCCGGCGCCTACCTGGCGCTGGACCCCTCGCAGCGGCGCAGGCTGCGCCGCGTCACCCGCAAGGAGCTCGGCCGCTGAGGCATTACGGCATCGGCGCATCTCGGTCGGCCAGTGCGCAGGAGTCGACCACATCGCCGCCCGCGGGCCTGCCGACGGTACGGTCCGCGGGTGGCTTGGTGCCCCGCTCCACCCAGGTCACCAGCGTGTCGAACGCCGACCGGTAGCAGGGCAGGATCGGCCGCAAACGGTCGGGGAAGGTGTCGTACAGCCCGTCGACATGTGTGCCGCCCCGGATCGTGTAGTAGCGATGCAGCGCGTCCCGTCCGCTCGCGTCGATCATGCGCGCGTACACGTCCGAGTCGGAGGTCTTGGGCAGCAGCGCGTCCAGATCGCCGTGGAGTGTGATCAGCGGCCTGCCGATGTGCCCGGTCAGCGCCACCCTGGCCACGGCGCGCCGGACGGACGCGGGACGTGACGCGTAGTCGTAGGCCGCGTCGCCGGGACACGGGGCGAGAATCTGCTCCGGAGTGTTCCCGGCGGACGGGCCCGGGCAGGCGGGGTCGTAGGTGGGGTCGAACTCGGCGCGGTAGATCTTCTGTGTGACTCCCCAATAGGCATTCTCGTGGTACGGCCACAGAAACTCCGAGCCGTGTGCGAAGCCCACCGCGTACAGGTCCTCGTCCCGCGCCGAGCCGAGCATCCGCGCCACTGCGGTGGGCAGCGAGGTGAGCAGACTGGGTCCGTCCGTGGTCCACAGCGCGCCCTCCCAGTCCACGCCTCCGTCGTACAGCTCCGGGTGGTTCTCCAACTGCCAGCGGGTGAGATAGCCGCCGTTGGAGATGCCGGTGACATAGGTGCGCCGCGGGGCGTGCCCATAGCGTTGGGCAATCGTCCGCTTCGCCGCCCGTGTGAGCTGCGTGGTCCGGGCGTTCCACTCGGCGACCGCGTCACCGGGGCGGGTGCCGTCCCGGTAGAAGTCGGAGCCGCTGTTGCCCTTGTCGGTCGCCGCATAGGCGTAGCCCTGCGCGAGGACCTGGTCGGAGATCGCCTTGTCCGTCGCGTACTGCCTGCGCGTGCCGGGCGCGCCGGTGACGACCAGGCCGCCGTTCCAGCGGTGCGGCAACCGGATCACGAACTGGGCGTCGTGCCGCCAGCCGTGCGTGGCGTTGAAGTGCGAGGAGTCCGGAAAGTAGCCGTCGATCTGCAGACCGGGCACACCGGACGGCGTTCGTGTGCCGGCCGCGGTCAGACCCGCCTGGTCGGCCAGGTCCGTGTACGGAGTGCCGGCGAGTCCGGCGGTCGTCAGATCCGGGAGGCAGGCACTCCGCTGGAAGGCCGAACCCGGCACCCGTACCTGCTCCTGGCGTGCACAGTGACCGTCCCGGACGGCCGTGCCCGCGGCGGGAATCGGCCAGGTGACAGCCGCAGCCACCACCGCGGCGGCGAGGAGGGGAGCACCTCGGGACAGACGCATGACAGCCTCCAGGCGGACGCGAGACAGCGGGGTGTCCAGAGCATGGTGCGGTCCCGCCTGTAGACCATCCATGGGTTGGGACCACATGGAACGGCGGCAGCGCATGGAGGTTCATAACAGGCGTGCAGAGGGGAGGACTCGGCTCGGATACCGTGCCCGGCCGCCACGCGATGCTGAGCCCCGGGCAGCGGCCTGCTCAGCTGGGGCGTACGGCCATCTTGTCCAGTGCCTCAAGCAGCCCTGGCAGCTCAGGTCCCCGGCCCACCGGCATGACCTCGCCGGGCTCCTCGTCGAGCAGCACGAAGGCGATGTCGTCGGTCCTGGCCACGAGAGACCAGCCGGGGCCGTCGGCGCGCAGTATCCGTGCGTCGCCCGGCGCGAAGGACGACCGTACCCGGCCGAGCGGCGGCGGGGTGTCGACGTACGCGCGGGCCTCCGCGAGGACGCGCCGGATGCTGCTGTTGCCGGGTTTGGCGTCTTCCTCGGACTTCTCGTTCTTCTCGTCCTGCTCGGCCTCGTCCGTGTCCGCGGCCGTGGCGGACGAGCCGTTCGGCTTCGTGAAGTCCGCATCGTTGATCTGCTCGCGCCACATCGCCCATTGGCGTGCGATCTCATCCGCGCCAAGGCGGCGCTGGGCCGGCCCCCAGATGCTGGTGTCCGGCGGCATCAGCGGGGGGCCGTCCGCGATGTCGGGGCCGGGATCGTGCGGCGCGGGCACACCGGGAGCCGCGACGGCGACATCGAGCGGCCAGCCGGGCAGGGCGGCCACGACCGTCCGCTCGTCGGGCGACAGGTCGTACTCCATACCGCAGTCCCAGGACGCGATGGCGACGGCGACCAGCGACACGTCGTCGATGGCGACCGTCCAGCGGGCGCCGTCGCCGTCCTGGCCGAGTACCAGGCCGTACCCGTCGGCCAGCGGCGCAAGACCGAGCGACGCGCAGGCCGCCGGATAGTCGTCGCCCAGCACGCTCGGGAACTTCGCCGGCGTCAGCAGCACCGCCGTGAGCACAAAGAGTGCGTCGTCCTCGGCGGCGACGGCGTCCTCGTCCGTCCCGGCCATCCCAGCCTCCCCATCGGTTCGTACAACGGCGCACCCTAGTGCGACCGGAAGGCCGTTGTCACGACTCACAGGCGCAGCCGGAGCTGCAGTTTTCCGTCCCGACGGGGCGAATCGACCGTAGGTGCTCCCGGGCGTCAGGCCGCCGGCAGTCCAAGGAGCTCCCGGGCCACGGTCCGTGGCGACTCGTCGCGCTCCCGAGCGAGCGCGATGACGGCCCGGCAGGCGAGCTCGCTCACCCCGAACGACAGTGCCTCCGGCGACACCCAGCCCGAGGTCTCCTCGATCTGCTCCTGGTCGTCCTCGGCGCACGCCGAGACATACGCGGCGGCGGCCTCGAACAGATTGTGCGTACGCCTGTCCCGACCGGTTTCCCGCTCCGCGCGCAAGGCGTTGAGAACCCTCGCACCGGACTTGCGGACCCTCCCGAACATGCTGACCACCTTCCCCCTGCGTGGTTGCCACGGCTGATCCTTCATCTCCTGCTCCTCAACGTAGAGTTGGAGTTCCCGCGGCATAAGGGGGACGGCGCAGTGAAGCGTTTCGAGTGACTCGAACGGATGCGGCGGATGGACCGTACAGCTGCGCCGCAGGCTCGCCGAGGTTTCCTAGACCTGCCTTGCGTCGAGTGAGTCGATCGTCTCCCGCAGCCAGGCGAGTTCGGCGCGGGACGTGGCACGCGCGATGGTCAGCACGCCGCGCCGGAACGGGTCGTCCAGTTCCTCGGGGCGCAGCGGCCGGTCACCTTCGTAGAAGAAACTCGCGGGTTCCTCCAAGAACGCCAGTCTGCGCCGCAGTACGGCTGCCTGGGCCGCCGGGGCGTCCAGGTGGCGGAGGAACGCCAGCACCGCGAACCAGCGGTTCTCGTCGGTGATGTCGCGCTGGACGGGCTCGGCGAGCCTGCGGCGCAGTTCCCGTCTTCCCTCCTCGGTGAGCGTCAGAACGTGCCGAGGAGCGGCCACGGAGCCGGGCTCGGTGGCGCGTTCGAGCAGCCCCGCCTGCTCCAGGCGCTTGATCGCCGGGTACAGCGTGCTCTCGGCGACGGGTCTCACATGGCCTGTCAGCGCGGTAATGCGTTTACGCAGCTCATAGCCGTGAAGTGGGGCGTCGTACAGGAATCCGAGGATGGCGAGCTCCAGCATGAGCGCATTGTCTCGCACGTTCGCGGTACATCCAAGGAAGGGTACATCGCTACCTTGATACATCGGTTTCGATGTATTCTCTTGAGAGGGCAGACGTAGCCCTGCGGGGGAGGACGCGATGCAACAGGCGGAGTTCGACGGCAAGGGAAGCTGCATCCGATGGACGGAGACGCCGGGTGCGGAACCCGCGTGCGTCTACGTGCACGGCCTGGGATCGGTTTCGACCGTGTACCACGCGCACATCGCTGCCCGGCCCGCCCGCTTCGGCTACACGCTCATCGAAGGCAGGGAGGGCCTGGAGGCTGCGGGCGTGCGCGTGGTGAGCGTGTCCGGCGCCGGTCGCAACGTCATGTTCGACCGTCCCGACGCTTTCGCGGCGGCTGTCACCGGACAGGTGTGAGGCTCAGCCTTCGCGCACGGACAGTGCCAAGAACCGGGCGTCCTCGTCGACGTACGACGTCATCCGCCACCCCGAACGCGCCAGCAGAGCGCGCAGGTTGGGTTCCGCGCGCAGGTCGTCCGGGGTGATCTGCCGCCCCTGGCGTGCCGCGAGCGCCGCTCGGCCGATCGGATGGAACAGCGCCAGCGTGCCGCCAGGTCGCACCACACGCGCCAACTCCCGTAGGTTCTGCGCCGGTTGGGGCAGGTGGGCGACGAGTCCAGCCGCGAACACCGCGTCGAGTGACTCCGAGTGGAGCGGCAGCGCGGCGACGTCGGCGAGCAGCAGTAGCCCGTCACGGTCCCGTCCGGCCCGCACGGCGGCCTCCAGCATGGCCGGGGTCAGATCGGCTCCCAGGACCACTCCGGAGGGCCCCACGGCCGTGCGCAGCGGCGTCAGGGCGCGGCCCGTGCCACAGCCCGCGTCGAGCACACGAGCTCCCTCGTGCAGAGCGAGTTCGGCGACCGCGGACGCGTAGGCCGGGCCGTCGTCCGGAAAGCGGGCGTCCCAGTCCGCGGCGCGGGCGGTGAAGAACTCCTGGACGTGTGTGTGGTCGTCGCTCATGGTCCGCATGATCCCTCACCGACAGGGGTGACGTCGCGGCGCACACGTTCGAGCGTGACGCGATCGTTCAGGTACCTCTCTGCGTCATATTCCAGCACCTTTCGAACTGCGCCCCCCTTGTGCGCCCCTGCCCCGGCTAGCGTCCCTGAGCCATGGGACACCTGGACCACGCCGCCCTCGGCTGGCTGACACCTGTGCTGTCGTACCTCATGGCGTGTACAGGCGCCGCGCTCGGACTGCGCTGCACCGTCCGAGCGCTCGGCGCCGGTGGCCGGTCGCGCCGCAACTGGCTCATCACCGCCGCCTCGGCCATCGGAACCGGCATCTGGACCATGCACTTCGTGGCCATGCTCGGCTTCAGCGTCAGCGGCACCGACATCCACTACGACGTGCCGCTCACCATCGCGAGCCTCCTCGTCGCCATGGCCGTCGTCTGTGCCGGCGTCTTCGCCGTCGGCTACAGCCGCGACCGCGGCCGTGCGCTCTTGATCGGCGGGCTCACCACCGGCCTCGGCGTCGCGAGCATGCACTACCTCGGCATGGCGGCGGTGCGCCTCCATGGCGACGTCGACTACGACCCGGTCCTTGTCGGACTCTCCGTGCTGATCGCCGTCATCGCCGCCACGGCGGCCCTGTGGGCGGCGCTCAACATCAAGTCGCCGGTCGCCGTCACCATCGCCTCGCTGATCATGGGGGCGGCGGTGAGCAGCATGCACTACACCGGGATGTTCGCGGTGAGCGTGCAGGTCACGCCGTCCGGCGACGTCCTGCCCGGGGCCACGGCGATGCAGTTCATCTTCCCCCTCGCCGTCGGCCTCGGGTCCTATCTGTTCCTGACCTCGGCCTTCGTCGCCCTGTCGCCCACGAAGGGCGAGCGCGAGGCATCCGCCTCGGCCCAGCGTCCGGTCGAGAGCGTCGCCCGCTAGCGGCGGGTCCGGCCCGGTGACGGACCGGCAGCCCCGAACGACTTCCGAGCGAGGAGGCCATGCGTACACCCCGTAGGACCCGTGAAGCCGGCGCCGAGACGCCGCCCCAGCCCACCGTGCGCGGCCGCCGCGCCCATGCCGGACCACCCGCTGACGAAGGTCCGGACGAGCCCGCGGGCACGGTCGTGGACGATGCCCCCGTGCGCGGGGGGCGATGGCGAATACGACCGCGCACCGTACGCGCCAAGATCGTCTGCCTGCTGATGGTGCCGGTGGTCTCGCTGCTGGCCCTCTGGGCGTACGCCACCGTCAGCACCGCCCAGGACGTCTCCCGGCTACGGCAGTTGCAGCGCGTGGACTCAGCGATCCGGGCTCCCGTCGCGGACGCCGTCGCCGCGCTCCAGGCCGAGCGGGAGGCCGCCGTGCGCCATGCGACCGATCCGTCCGCCGGGCAGAGCGGTGACATCAAGCGGCTCTCCGAGCGCACGGACCGGGCCGTCGCGGAACTGCGGCTCGGCGAGCGCAACACCGTCGCCGAAAGCGAAGAGCTGCCCGCAGGAGTGGCCGCGCGTCTGGAGGCGTTCGTCACCGCCGCCGAGGAACTGCGTCCGCTGCGAACCGCGGTGCTGGACCGGCGCGCGGGGTGGGACGAGACGTACGGGCAGTACACGAAGACCATCGCGACGGCCTTCGGTGTGGGCGGCGCGCTCACCGGCATCCAGGATGCCGAACTCGGCTCGGACGCGCGCGTGCTGCTCGAATTCTCCCGCGCGGGAGAGGCGTTGGCTCAAGAGGACGTCGTGCTGGCCGGCGCACGCCTCGCCGGCCGGCTCGACGGGGAGCGGATGCGGCTGTTCACCGGAGCTGTCGACACCCGCCGCGCCCTCACCGAATCCGCCGTCGCGGACCTGCGCGGCCCCGAACGCACCGCCTGGCGGGAACTCGCCGACGGCAGCGCCTATGCCGCCGTGGGCGCCGCCGAGGACAAAGTCCTCGCCACCGGGTCGGGCGCCCGGGCGGTCGACGCCGCACCGGAAGCCACCTGGGACCAGGCGCACGCGCGCGTGCAGGACGCGATGCGCACGATCGAGGAGGACGCCGGGCGCGGCGGCGCCGTCCGGGCCGACCCGTTCACCCGCGGTCTGCTCACCCCGGCCGGTGCCGCGGTCCTGTTCGGCCTCGCCGCCGTCGCCGCGTCGCTCGTCATCTCCGTACGCATCGGCCGCGCCCTCGTCGTCGAGCTGGTGAGTCTGCGCAACAGCGCCCTGGAGATCGCCCGGCGCAAACTCCCGGAGGCCATGGGGAAACTGCGCGCGGGCGAGGAGATCGACGTCAGTGCCGAGGCGCCGCCCGGTCCGCCCGCGGAGGACGAGGCCGGTCAGGTCGCCGAGGCCCTGGGCACCGTGCACCGCGCAGCCCTGCGGGCCGCCGTGGAACGCGCCGAGCTCGCCAGCGGCATCTCCGGGGTCTTCGTCAACCTCGCCCGTCGCAGCCAGGTCCTCGTCCACCGTCAGCTCAGCCTCCTCGACAGCATGGAACGCCGCTCCGAGGACCCGGGCGAGCTGAGCGACCTGTTCCGGCTCGACCACCTCACCACGCGTATGCGGCGTCACGCCGAGAGCCTGATCATCCTCTCCGGAGCGGCGCCCGGCCGGGCGTGGCGTATGCCGGTCTCCCTGACGAACGTGGTCCGGGCGGCAGTCTCCGAAGTCGAGGACTACGCGCGCGTGGAGGTACGACAACTCCCCGAGGCCTCCGTCATCGGCGCGGCCGTCGCCGACCTCACCCACCTCCTCGCGGAGATCGTCGAGAACGCCGCCCAGTTCTCGCCCCCGCACACGCGCGTGCGCATCACCGGGGAACCTGTCGGCAACGGCTACGCCCTCGAGGTCGAGGACCGTGGCCTCGGCATGGGCAAGGAGACCCGCGCCGAAGCAAACCGCCGCATCGAGCAGTCCGAGACCCTCGACCTGTTCGACAGCGACCGGCTCGGCCTCTTCGTGGTCAGCAGGCTCGCGGCCCGGCACGGCATCAAGGTGCACCTGCGTACCTCGCCCTACGGCGGCACGACCGCGGTCGTCCTGCTGCCCACGGCCCTGCTGCACAGTGGCGCGGCGGAACGTTCCCCCCGCAAGGCGGCCGAGGCGGAACGGCCCCCGGAGCGTGAGTACACGCGTGTGCCCGGCCCCGCCCGGCACCAGGAGTCGGTGACCGCGCCCGCGGACCGCCCCGCACTGGTGGCCCCCGTAACGGCCGCTGCGGACACCGCGGAAGACACACCACCCCCCGGAGTCACCACCTTGCGACTGCACCGCCCCCCGGACGACTCCGAAGCCTCCGACGATCTCCCCCGCCGAGTACGGCAGGCGAGCCTCGCCCCTCAACTGCGCGACGGACGCCCCGAGGATCCGGCACCAGGACCCGCCCCCCGGAGTGACGACGAGCGCACACCCGAACTCGTGCGGGACCGCATGGCGGCGTACCGCGACGGCTGGGTGCGCGGCGGCGGCAGGCAGCCGGGACACGGAGTCACCCCAGAGACCCCAGTGGGCAGCGACAGCAGCGAAGGAGACCCCGCATGATCCAGGACCCGAGCATGAGATCAGCCCAGAGGTCCGGCGAACTCGACTGGCTGCTGGACGACTTGGTGCTGCGCGTGAGCGAAGTACGGCATGCCGTGGTGCTGTCCAACGACGGACTGGCCGTGGGCGCCTCCACCGACCTCCGTCGAGAGGACGCGGAACACCTCGCCGCGGTCGCATCCGGCTTCCACAGCCTGGCCAAGGGCGCCGGCCGGCACTTCGGCGCGGGCGGCGTACGCCAGACCATGGTGGAGATGGACGACGGCTTCCTGTTCGTGGCCGCGGCGGGCGACGGTTCCTGCCTCGCCGTCCTCACCGCCGCGACCGCCGACATCGGGTTGGTGGCCTACGAGATGGCGCGGCTGGTCAAGCGCGTCGGTGAACATCTCTACGCGGCGCCGCGCGTCGCCGCACGGCCGCCCGCCGCCGGATGAGCCGAGAGGGCGGTCCGCGCACATGACCGAGGACATCACGGGCGCCCAGCGGGAGCAGGGCAGCCAGTGGTACGACAACGAGGCCGGGCCCCTGGTCCGTCCGTACGCCATGACCGGTGGGCGCACCAAACCCGGCCCCACCGGAGTGCGGTTCGACCTCATCGCCCTTGTCAGTCTGGACGCGAGCGCACCCGGATTCGACGACGACACCGCGCTCGGGCCGGAACACCGCGCCCTCATCGGCCTGTGCCGCACCGAGACCCAGTCGGTCGCCGAACTCGCCGCGGGCGCCGAACTGCCCGTGGGTGTGGTGCGCGTGCTTCTGGGAGACCTGCTGGAACTGGGCTGCGTCACCGTCACCCGCCCGGTGCCGCCGGCGCAGCTGCCCGACGAACGGATTCTGCGCGAGGTGATCGAGGGATTGCGGGCGCTGTAGATGAACGTTCGGAAACAGGCCAATAGCGGTCCAATCCCTCAAGACGAATCCGCAGTTGCCATGATGCTGACTTCACACGTCGACCGTTGCCGGCACTCCCGAGAGAAGTGATCGATGGTCTCCGAGCACTCCGACGCCCAGGGCGGCGAATCTGCCCCCCTGGCGCTGAAGATACTGGTCGCCGGCGGATTCGGCGTGGGCAAGACCACCCTGGTGGGCGCGGTCAGCGAGATCAGGCCCCTGCGCACCGAGGAACTGCTCAGTGAAGCCGGTCAGTTGGTGGACGACACCGGCGGTGTGGACCAGAAGGTCACCACGACCGTCGCCATGGACTTCGGACGCATCACCATCCGGTCCGGTCTGTCCCTCTACCTCTTCGGTACGCCGGGCCAGGACCGTTTCTGGTTCCTGTGGGACGAGTTGTCGCAGGGTGCGCTCGGTGCCGTGGTCCTCGCGGACACCCGCCGCCTGGAGGACTGTTTCCCCGCAGTCGACTATTTCGAACACCGGCATATCCCGTTCGTGGTGGCCGTGAACTGCTTCGCCGGCGCGCGCACCTACGGTGCCCATGACGTCTCCCGCGCAATCGACCTCGACCAAGGAACGCCCGTGGTGCTCTGCGACGCCCGCGACCGCGACTCGGGAAAGGAGGTGCTGATCCGACTCGTCGAGTACGCCGGGCGCGTGCACACCGCCCGGCTGCTCGACTCAGTGGGTTGAGAAGGGAGTTCGGCTCAGTCCGCGATGTCCTTCTCCGCCAGGACCTTGTCGATCGAGACACGGACGAGGAGTTCGCCCGGCACGCCATTGCGGTCCCCGAACTCCTCGGCGCGTTCCTCGCCCATGTACCGCGCACCGATCAGTCCGGCCCAGTGCCGCAGCTCCGCGAGATCCTCCGAGACGCGGGCGCGACCGGTCAGCACCACGTAGGCGTACGGCGGCCGGTCGTCGTCCACGCACAGCGCGACGCGTCCGTCACGGGCCACATTGCGCCCTTTCACGCTCCTGCCGTGCGTGTTGAACACCACCTCGTCCCCGTCGAGCACGAACCAGATCGGCGTCACATGTGGGCTCCCGTCTGCACGGACGGTCGACAGTTTCCCGGTGCGGGTGCCGTGCGAGACGAACGCCCGCCATTCGTCATCAGTCATCTTCTGCGCCATGCCGCCCATCCTCCTTGCTCCGACGCCCGCTCGTCCGGAAGGCTGGCCGACAGATCCTCCAGCCAGGGGGAGACATCACACGGGGAGACAGGACCATGGCGCAGAACCAGGGACTCGGCTGGCTGCTGGACGATCTGACCGAGCGCGTCGAACAGGTACGGCACGCTTTGGTCCTGTCCAACGACGGGCTGGTCACGGGAGCGAGTACGGGCTTACGACGCGAGGACGCGGAACATCTCGCCGCCGTCTCGTCCGGGCTGCACAGCCTGGCCAAGGGCTCGGGACGCCACTTCGGCGCGGGCAGAGTGCGCCAGACCATGGTGGAGTTCGACGACGCGGTCCTGTTCGTCACCGCGGCCGGCACCGGCAGCTGTCTCTGCGTCCTCAGCGGTGCGGAGGCAGACATCGGCCAGATCGCCTACGAGATGACCCTGCTCGTCAATCGCGTCGGCGAGCACCTCGGCGTGGACGCCCGCCAGCCCGAGCAGGGGCCGGTCACAGAGACCTGACCTGCGCGTTTACCCTCATCCGTGGAGTTATCCACAGGCTCGCCACGAGATCCGCCGGACCGGCTACGGTTTTTTCACGGCGAGCGCACACGGCGTGAGCCGCTGACTCCACGGGGGAGACATGTCCGGCGACACCATCACAAAACCGCACCGACTCTCTTGGGCGCCGAGCCGCGCCGCCCGCGAACTCGGGCTCAAACGGGGAGAGTTCGAACTGGCCGTACACCTCGGCCGCATCCGGACCGTGCCCGACGAAGGGGGCGTGGGCCGCCGCGTGTCCCACGAGGAAATCGAGCGATTGCGCGCGGACGAGGGTTTCCCCGAGGGGTTGCTCGGGGCTGTCAAGGCCGTGGGAACCACAGAGGGTGCCCACATCATGGAGGTGACCCCAGCGAGGTTCACCCGCCTCGCGCGGCTCGGTCTTGTGGTGCCGGTCAAGTTCTACCTCAACCGCTACCGAGCGGTGGTCTGGCTCTATCTGGCCGAGGAACTACGCCAGTTCGCGGCCGATGCGAAGAACGCTCCGTTGTTGAACGGCCGGACGCCCGAGGGGCTGAAGGACCAGCTGGACGCAGGCCTGGACCTACGGCCCCGCAACTGGCGTGGCCGGCACCTGGGATTCCTTCTGCGGCAGGCCGACGACCCCTGGCAGCATGCCGGTGCCGTGGCCGCCCTGCTCGACCCCGTCCAGATCGCGGAGATCGCCACAGACCCGTACGAGCGGGCCCACCTGAACAGGTTCCGGCCCGGTCCGCCCGCCCACGGCTCACCCGGATCGCCCGCCGCGCATCTCGCCGAGCGGATCATGACGGCGGACGACCCGGACGAGATCAGCTGGCTGCGGGCGGACCTGACACAGGCGCTGAACGAGGCGCGCGCATACCGCCCCGCGCCACGGCCAAAAGCGAAGCAGCCCGATCCACCCGCCGCCCCGGACAGCACCCCGGCCCGGACCGACGAGCCCGGGCGATCACGGGGAGGACTGCTGGGCTGGCTGCGCCGCAGAGGAGCGTGACCTACAGCGCCCGGAACAGCCCCTCCTGGACGACGGACACGAGCAGCCGCCCCTCCACGTCGTAGATGCGACCACGGGCAAGGCCCCGTCCGCCCGTCGCGATCGGTGACTCCTGGTCGTACAGGAACCACTCGTCCGCGCGGAACGGCCGATGGAACCACATGGCGTGGTCCAGCGACGCCATGTCGAAGTTCCGCGGGCCCCACAGGGGCTCGACCGGGATCCGGACAGCGTCCAGGAGGGTCATGTCGCTGGCGTAGGTCAGCGCGCAGGTGTGCACGAGCGGGTCATCACCGAGCGGCCCGACCGCACGCATCCACACGGCGCTGCGCGGCTCGGCGTCCTTGACCTCTTCGGTGGTCCAACGCAGCCGGTCCACATAGCGGATGTCGAAGGGCTGACGCCGGGCCATGCGCTCCAACTGCTCGGGAAGCGCGCCCAGATGCTCCCGGATCTCCTGCGTCACCGTCGGCAGGGACTCCGGGTCCGGGACCTTGCGGGCCGGCGGCAGCTGGTGCTCGAAGGGACCTTCCTCAGGCTTGTGAAAGGAGGCGGTGAGATTGAAGATCGTGCGGCCCTGCTGCACGCCGGTGACCCGGCGAGTGGTGAACGACCGCCCGTCCCGGACCCGCTCGACCTGGTACACGATCGGCACGCCCGGTCGGCCCGGGCGCAGGAAGTACGCGTGCAGCGAGTGCACCGGGCGGTCGCCGTCCGTGGTGCGCCCGGCGGCGACCAGCGCCTGGCCCGCCACCTGCCCGCCGAAGACCCGTTGCAGGGACTCCTGCGGGCTGCGGCCCCGGAAGATGTTGACCTCGATCTGCTCCAGGTCGAGCAGGTCGACGAGGCTCTCGGCCGGATTCGTCATGGGTGGGATTCTCCTGTGCTCACAGCTGGCCGACGTCAGTGACCCGGACGACCGCTCGGCCTTCCGTGTCGGAGGCGGCGAGGTCGATCTCCGCGCTGATGCCCCAGTCATGATCGTCGTTCGGGTCGTCGAAGATCTGGCGTACGCGCCACAGACCGTTCTGCGGCTCCTGCTCGATCACGAGCAGTTTGGGGCCGCGGGCGTCGGGGCCGGTGCCGAGGTCGTCGTACTCGTCCCAGTACTTGTCCATCGCCTCGCCCCAGGCGTCCGCGTCCCAGCCGGACTCCGCGTCCATCTCGCCCAGCTCCTCGACCTGGTCGAGTGCGGCCAGCTCGACGCGGCGGAACAGGGCATTGCGGACGAGGACCCGGAATGCGCGTGCGTTCGCGGTCACCGGCTTGACCTCGTCGGCCTTCTCCTGGGCCTCCTCGGCGGTCATCTCCTCCGGGTTGGCGAGCTGTTCCCACTCGTCCAGCAGGCTGGAGTCGACCTGGCGCACCATCTCGCCGAGCCACTCGATCAGGTCCTGGAGGTCCTCGGACTTGAGGTCGTCGGGGATGTTGTGGTCGAGGGTCTTGAAGGCGCCGGCGAGGTAGCGCAGGACGATGCCCTCGGTGCGGGCCAGCTCGTAGTGGGACACCAACTCCGTGAACGACATCGCCCGTTCGTACATGTCACGGATGACGGACTTCGGCGACAGCGGGTGGTCCCCCACCCAGGGGTGGCTCTTGCGGTAGGTGTCGTAGGCGTGGAAGAGCAGCTCCTCCAGGGGCTTCGGGTACGAGATGTCCTGGAGCCGCTCCATGCGCTCCTCGTACTCGACACCGTCCGCCTTCATCGCGGCCACGGCCTCGCCGCGCGCCTTGTTCTGCTGGGCGGCGAGGATCTGCCGCGGGTCGTCCAGCGTCGACTCGACGACGGACACCATGTCCAGGGCGTACGACGGCGACTCGGGATCCAGAAGCTCGAACGCGGCGAGGGCGAACGTGGACAGGGGCTGGTTGAGCGCGAAGTCCTGCTGGAGATCGACCGTGAGACGGACGATGCGGCCCGAGGCGTCCGGCTCGTCCAGCTTCTCGACGATGCCGCCGTCCAGCAGCGAGCGGTAGATGGCGATCGCCCGCCGGATGTGCCTGAGCTGCTGCTTGCGCGGTTCGTGGTTGTCCTCCAGGAGATGCCGCATCGCCTCGAAGGCGTTGCCGGGCCGGGCGATCACCGACAGCAGCATCGTGTGCGTCACGCGGAAGCGGGAGGTCAGCGGCTCCGGATCGGAGGTGATGAGCTTCTCGAAGGTGTTCTCGGTCCACCCGACGAAACCCTCGGGTGCCTTCTTGCGGACCACCTTGCGGCGCTTCTTCGGGTCGTCGCCCGCCTTGGAGAGCGCCTTCTCGTTCTCGATGACATGCTCGGGCGCCTGCGCCGCGACGAAGCCCGCCGTGTCGAAGCCCGCCCGCCCGGCACGCCCCGCGATCTGGTGGAACTCACGGGCGCGCAGCGTGCGGACACGATTGCCGTCGTACTTGGCGAGAGCCGTGAACAGCACGGTGCGGATGGGCACGTTGACACCCACGCCGAGCGTGTCCGTGCCGCAGATGACCTTCAGCAGTCCGGCCTGCGCGAGCTTCTCCACCAAGCGGCGGTACTTGGGCAGCATGCCGGCGTGATGGACACCGATGCCGTGCCGGACGTAACGGGAGAGGTTGCGACCGAACTTGGTGGTGAAGCGGAAGTTGCCGATCAGCTCGGCGATCTGGTCCTTCTCCTCGCGCGAGCACATGTTGATGCTCATCAGCGCCTGTGCCCGCTCCACGGCCTGTGCCTGGGTGAAGTGCACGATGTAGACCGGCGCCTGCTTGGTGTCCAGCAGTTCGGTCAGCGTCTCCGTGAGCGGGGTGAGCCGGTACTCGTAGGAGAGGGGGACGGGGCGGGTCGCCGAGCGGACCACCGAGGTCGGGCGGCCGGTGCGCCGCGTGAGGTCCTCCTCGAACATCGAGACATCGCCGAGTGTGGCCGACATCAGGACGAACTGCGCCTGCGGAAGTTCGAGGATCGGGATCTGCCAGGCCCAGCCCCGGTCGGCCTCGGCATAGAAGTGGAACTCGTCCATGACCACCTGGCCGACATCGGCGTTCTTGCCGTCGCGCAGGGCGATCGACGCGAGCACCTCGGCGGTGCAGCAGATGACGGGAGCGTCGGAGTTGACGGACGCGTCGCCGGTGAGCATGCCGACGTTCTCGGTGCCGAAGAGCTTGCACAGCTCGAAGAACTTCTCCGAGACGAGCGCCTTGATCGGGGCGGTGTAGAAGGTGACCTCGTCACGGGCGAGGGAGGCGAAGTGCGCACCTGCCGCGATCATGCTCTTGCCGGAGCCGGTGGGCGTGGACACGATCACGTTCGCACCGGAGACCACCTCGATCAGCGCCTCCTCCTGGTGGGGGTAGAGGGTGAGGCCGCGCTCCTGGGCCCACGACTCGAAGGCCTCATAGAGAGCGTCGGGGTCGGCGGTCGGCGGCAGCTGATCGATGAGGGTCACGCACCCATCTTGCCTGCCCTCCTGCCCGATGGGGGAATCGGATGCAGGCCCGAAGATCGCGAACGCTACGCTGTGTCGCCGACGGAATGTCAGCGCAGCAAGTCAACTGGACAGTGGTACACGAGGAATGGGGCGGGCAACGGCGATGATGGGACCAGCACACTCTCTGTCGGGAGCCGCGGCCTGGCTGGGCGTCGGTGCGGCGGCCGCCGCGACCGGGCGCACCATGCCCTGGCCGGTCCTCCTGGTCGGAGCCCTGATCTGCGCCGGCGCCGCGCTCGCCCCGGACCTCGACCACAAGGCGGCGACCATTTCGCGGGCCTTCGGGCCGCTCTCCCGCGGGCTCTGCGAGATCGTCGACAAGCTGTCGTACGGCGTCTACAAGGCCACGAAGAAGCAGGGCGACCCGCGCCGCTCCGGCGGACACCGCACGCTCACGCACACCTGGCTGTGGGCGGTCCTGATCGGTGCGGGCGCCTCGGCCCTGGCGATCACCGGGGGCCGCTGGGCGGTGCTGGGGATTCTGTTCGCGCACATAGTTCTCGCCATCGAGGGCCTGCTGTGGCGGGCCACCCGGGGATCCAGCGCCGACGTCCTCGTCTGGCTGCTGGCGGCCACCAGTGCGTGGATTCTCGCGGGTGTCCTGGACAAGCCGGGCAACGGCGCGGACTGGTTGTTCACGGCACCTGGTCAGGAGTACCTGTGGCTGGGGCTGCCGATCCTGCTGGGCGCGCTGGTGCACGACATCGGGGATGCCCTGACGGTCTCCGGCTGCCCGATCCTGTGGCCGATACCGGTGGGCCGCAAGCGCTGGTACCCGATCGGGCCGCCCAAGGTGATGCGCTTCCGGGCGGGCAGCTGGGTCGAGCTCAAGGTGCTGATGCCGGTGTTCATGCTGCTCGGCGGCGTGGGTTGTGCGGCGGCGCTGAACTTCATCTGACCACGCCGCTCACAGGGGTGGGGCCCGGCTGTCGTTTCCCCACCCCCTGGGCGTACGGCGCGTCCTGCCAGGTCGCCACGCCCGTGATCAGCCCCTCGGACTCGCCGGCCTTGAACAGGGCACCGGTGGCCGGACCGAACTCGGGGACGAGCTTGAGGGGGTTGGGTGACCGCCGTACGTCATGAATCGGGTCTGTCGTCAGCCGCCCTGGCCGGTGCCGCCGTAGCGCTTCTCGAACCGGGCGACGCGGCCCTCTGTGTCCACTGTCCGTGCCTTGCCGGTGTAGAAGGGGTGGCTCTCGGAAGAGATCTCCACGTCCACGACCGGGTAGGTCTCCCCGTCGTCCCACTCGATGGTCCGGTCGCTCGTGGCGGTGGACCGGGTGAGGAAGGCGTAGCCGGCGGCGCGGTCGCGGAAGACGACCTGGTGGTAGTCGGGGTGCTTGTCCTGCTGCATGGGGCCTCCTTGTACGGCGTGCGGATGGCCGCCGGCGGCGGCGCGGGAACGACGGGGTCAGCCGGAGAGGGTGTCCTCGTCGACGATGTGCATCGCTGCCTCCTCGGCCGAGGCGGCCGCTCCGTCGATGCCGACATCCGTGGCGACCATTGCGCTCTCCTCGTCCTCGTGCGCCCCCTCGTCGGGGGCCACGAGACGGCCGGAGCGGACGACGCCGACCTCGTTGTCCCAGAGTTCCCCATCGGTGCCCTGGCAGTCGCCGATGCCGTCCCCGTCCGGCTCGGCGGAATCCGGAAGCTCCTCGGCGAGCCGTTGGTCCAGCGTCTCGCCCTGCTGTCGCTCGGCGGCCGTCACATCGGAGCGCTCCACCGCCCATGGTCTGTCCGGAGGAGACCAGCCCCGGTCGAGGGGGTCGTCGACACCGTCGTTGTCCAGGGTGTCCTCCGCGTCGAGCAGCCCCGCGTCGTCCTGGACCTCGGATCCGTCGGGCTGGTAGACGTCGTCTCCCCATCCGTCGGCGCTGTTCACGGGTACCTCCAGGTGATGGGGACGGGCCCGTTCCGACCATGGTCGGCGGCGGGCGGCCGGTGCGCGGGGCACGGGTGGCACCCGATGGGAACCGAGCGGTTCCCCGGCGCACTCCGCGAGCCGGTACCGATATCCAGCCTTCCACCCCGGTTCGGGACCGCGCAACGGCACGAGGCGGAGACGGTCCGGGTTAGACGGGCCGGCCCGTGTGCCCGCCCGCCCGGCCACTGGATCGGCCCGTACGTCAGACCGCCTGCCGAGCGGCGAGGACTGGCCCGTGTCCGCCCGTGCCGTCAAGGGGAGACCGGGTGGCGCGACGTCAGTCGTCCAGGTCCGCAGACGACCAGACCTGCCCGCCGTCCGCGACGAGTTCGACACGATCGACGGTGGCGGCATCCCCGTACGCGATCCAGGTGGCCCGGCCGGAGGACGGCATCCACCACGCGCCGGCGTCGCGGGTGGTTCCGTCGGCGAGCAGGAGCCGGCACGTGTAGTGGGTACCGGGAGGACCGTCCGTGATCTGCATGACCACCACGCGCTCGGTGCCGAAGCGGCTCGGCTCCACGGTGCCGACCGTGGTCCCGGCGCCGGTGACCAGCAGGGCTCCGCGGTCGCTCGCGGTCACCTGCACCGGGCCGGGGTCGCGGTCGAGCAGCGTCGCGCCCGCCGCGCCCAGGCAGAGACCGGCCGCGGCGGCCGCGGCGACCAGCAAGGGCTTCCGGTAGGAGCGGCGGGCGGCGGGCGGGCGGCGCAGTTCCAGACGGTCGAGGACCTGGGCGTCGAACCCGGCCGGGGCGGCGACCGCGGGGGCCGCCGGCAGCACGGAGTCGACGGCCGCCGAGACGTCGTCGTACGAGGAGCGGCAGGTCGGGCAGGTGGCGAGGTGGTGCAGGAGTTCTGCCTGCTCGCCGCGGAGCGCACCGAGGGCCAGAGCGATCAGCTCGTCCTCTTCAGGGTGGTGTGCCATCGGGGCTTCCCTCCTTCAGCGAGTCGCGCAGTCTCTTCAGACCGGTGCGGATGCGGGTCTTGGCGGTGCCGAGCGGGATGTTCTCGTGCCGGGCCACCTCGGCGGCCGTACTGCCGCCGAGCACGGCCAGTGCCACCGCGCGTGCCTGCTCGATCGGCAGCGAGCGCAGCCGCCGCAGGGCGCGCTCGCTCTCCAGCGCGGCCAGCGCCGGCCGTGCGGCGCCGTCGGCCTCGGCGTCGGCTCGGAGGGTCACGGTGAGCAGCCGCTCCAGGGTGTCGGCCAGTACGGGGGTGGAGCGCCGGGCCCGGACCGCGTCGATGGCGGCGTTGCGCGTGATGGTGAGCAGCCAGGTGAGGGCCGACGCACGCCGGGCGTCGTAGTTTCCCGCGGCTCGCCAGGCCCGTACGAACACCTCCTGGCTCACGTCCTCGGCCAGGCCCGGATCGCGGGTCACCGACAGCGCGAGGCCGTAGACCGCGTCCTGGAAGCGGCGGACAAAGGCGACCGCCGCCTGCTCGTCGCCCAGCGCGAGGCCGGCGACGAGCGAGGCGTCGTCCACCCGGTCGGCGCGCGGGAACAGCTCCACACTCCTATGTACGCACGAGAGAGCCGAAGGGATTGAATGGGACGTACGCCCGACTCGGCTGCTGTCGACGAGCTGGTGCGTGAGGAGCCTGGCTCAGAGGCGAAGCGCCTTCAGTCGTCCAGCCGTCCAGTCGTCGGCCCGGGGCTGCCCCACTCCGCATCAGTTCTCCGCGGCGGGGGCGCAACGGGTTCCAGCGCTCGGGATCTTCAGCTCCGTGAGGTAGTCGTCAACGGCGTTGCGTGTGCAGTCGCTGCGGCCGTAGACGCTGTGTCCCGCGCCCTCGTACGGCACCAGGACGGTCGTCCCGCGGGTCTGACGGTGCACATTGATCGCCCATGCGTAATTGTTCGCCGGATCGTGCAGCGAATGCAGCATGAGGATCTTGGGTGCGTCGGTGATGCGCAGACGGTGCTGGGGATTGTTCACGTCGTTCGGCCCGCCGACGCAGCCGGCTACCGCGGCGTGTACGCGTGGGGTGCCGCGCATGTGCGGTGCGGCCCGCAGTTCGGCCTCGGTCAGACGGGCGAACTCCCGGTAGTTCTTCGGCCGGAATCGCCAGTCCTGGCAGAACACGGCGTGGAACGGTTCGGCGGTCGTCTCCGGCCCTGTCCCCGTCCCCTGCGACGTCCCCGCTTGGGGCTGCCGCGGTTCCTTCGGCCCTTGTGCGTCGAGGGCTGCCACATACGCGGCCAGTTCGTCCCAGTCCGGGCCGTAGAACTCCGCAAAGGCGGCGAGTGCGATCGCGTGTGCCGTGAGGACCTGGTCCGGACTCTTCGGATCGCGTATCTCGCCCCGGTCCGCCCTGGCGAGCAGGCTGTCCCACAGGGCGGTGACGTCCCGGCCGTGCAGTGCGCAGGAGCTGGTGCGATCGCACCACCTCACGAACTGGCGGAACGAGTCCTCCGCGGTGGCGGCCGAGGAGACGAGGAACTCCCGGGTGCCGAGGCTGTGGTCGATGTTCGCGGTGAGGGCCATGGACCGGATCCGGTCGCCGTACTGCTCCGCGTACTGCTCACCCATCAACGTTCCGTAGGAGTGACCGAAGAAGTTGATCTTCTGCTCGCCCAGCGCCCTGCGGATCGCGTCCATGTCCCGGACGACGCTCAAGGTGTCGGCGTGGTCGAAGACCGGACCGCTGTGTCGTCGGCAGTCCTCGCGCAATGTGCGGTTGAACTCGGCGAGTCGATCGAACTCCGCCTGGTTGCGGGGGTATGGCGCCGGGCGTTGGGCCAGCAGCTTCGTCGAGCACTTCACCGGACTGCTGCCACCGACACCTCGCGGGTCGAACCCGATGATGTCGAACCGTTCCTGGATGTCCGCGCTGAAGTGGGACGGGGCACGTCCCACGGCGAAGTTCACACCGGATTCCCCCGGCCCACCCGGGTTGACCAGCAGCACACCGACCCGGCGATCGGGATCGGTGGCCTTGCGACGGGCCACCGCGAGATCGAACTGTTCGGCCGACGGGCGTGCCCAGTCGACGGGCAGGCGGAGGGTGCCGCATTCGGCTGAGGGGTCCTGAGGACATGGTTTCCAGTCGATCGCTTCCTGCGTCGGCACGCTCGTGCCACGAAGGTCGGCGTCCGCCGCCTCCACGCCCGGCGCCGACGCTCCGGCTAACACTCCAGCGGCGAGCACTCCAGTGAGCGCTCTGAAGAGCAGTTGCATGAAGTCCCTTCCGAGGGCCTTGCGAAATGGATCACGGGGTCGCCCGTTGGGCGAACCTGGCAGCGAGGCGACCGGGGTCGCAACCGTGCGAGACGGGAATCAGGGAAGGCACCGGGACGTGATCAGGGTTCTGCTCAGGGTGACGCCTCAGGGGTTGCCTCCCGGACCCCTGAGTTGTTCCCGGACAATCCCTTCGCGCCGCTCGCCCGTACAACCTCCGTCAGAAGGGACGGAGAGATCATGAGGCGAAGCAGGATCACCGTGGCCGGGTTCGCGCTCGCGGCGGCACTGGCGCTGGCCGGCTGTGGCGGTGGAGGCGGGGACGGGGCCGGCGGCGGGACATCGGCGGCCACGGACACCTCCACCGTCAGGACGAGCGAGTCGCCGCTGGGGGACATCCTCGTCGACGGCAGCGGCCGCACGCTGTACCTCTTCACCGAGGACGGCGAGAACACCAACTCCATGGACTGCGACGCGGCCTGTCTCAAGCTGTGGCCGCCCATGGAAGGCAAGCCGGAAGCGGGCCCCGGCGTCGACGCGAACCTCATCGGCACCACGAAGGGCGACGGCGAGACGCAGGCGACGTACGCCGGGCACCCGCTGTACTACTACGCCGAGGACCGGGCCGAGGGCGATCTGAAGGGGCAGGGCATCGACAGGATCTGGTACGTGCTCGACGCCGGAGGCAAGGCCGTCACCGGTGCCGTTCCGCCGGCGGACGACAACGGCACCGGCGGTTACGGCTACTGAGCACGCCCGGGCTGCCGTACGAGACAAACGGCAGCTCACCCGCCAACCGCGGCCACCCGCCCCCGCTCACCCATGCCACGACCGCCACAGCGCCGCGTACGCCCCCTCCGCCGCGACGAGCTGCTCGTGGCTGCCCAGCTCGCTGATCCGGCCGTTCTCGACGACGGCGATGACGTCGGCGTCGTGGGCGGTGTGCAGCCGGTGGGCGATCGCGACCACCGTGCGGCCGTCCAGGACCCGGCTCAGGGACCGCTCCAGGTGACGCGCCGCCCGCGGGTCGAGCAGGGACGTCGCCTCGTCCAGGACCAGTGTGTGCGGGTCGGCCAGCACCAGGCGGGCCAGCGCGATCTGCTGGGCCTGCGCCGGAGTGAGCGCCGCCCCGCCCGAGCCGACCTCGGTGTCCAGGCCCTCATCGAGCGCCCGCGCCCATTCGTCCGCGTCCACGGCGCCCAGCGCTGCCCACAGCTCGGCGTCGGTTGCGTCGGTGCGGGCCAGCAGGAGGTTGTCCCGCAGGGAGCCGACGAACACGTGGTGTTCCTGGTTGACCAGCGCCACGTGCGAGCGGACGGCCTCGGCCGGCATCCGGGACAGTTCGGCGCCGCCCAGGGTGATCCGCCCGTCCCGGGGCGCGTAGATCCCGGCGAGCAGCCTGCCCAGCGTGGACTTGCCCGCGCCGGACGGGCCGACCAGCGCCAGCCGGGTGCCCGGGGCGACGTCGAGGGACACCTTGCGCAGCACGTCCACGCCTTCGAGGTAGCCGAAGTGGACCCGGTCCGCCCGCACCTCGCGCCCGTCGGGGTCGAGCCCGGCGTCACCGGCGTCCGGCTCGATCTCCCGGACCCCGACCAGCCTGGCCAGCGACACCTCGGCCACCTGGAGCTCGTCGTACCAGCGCAGGATCAGCCCCACCGGGTCGACGAGCATCTGCGCGATCAGCGCACCCGTCGTCAGCTGGCCGACGTCGATCCAGCCGTGCAGGACGAACACTCCGCCGACCATCAGGACGGAGCTGAGCACCATCACATGGGTGATGTTGATGACCGGGAAGAGCACCGACCGCAGCCACAGCGTGTAGCGCTCCCAGGCCGTCCACTCCTTGACCCGCCGGTCGGACAGTTCGATACGACGGTCACCGAGGCGGTGGGCCTCGACGGTGTGCCCGGCATCCACGGTCTCGGCGAGCACGGCGGCCACGGCCGCGTATCCGGCGGCCTCGGACCGGTAGCCGGCAGGCGCCCGCTTGAAGTACCAGCGGCAGCCGACGACCAGCAACGGCAGGGCGAGCAGTACCGCCGCGGCGAGCGGCGGCGCCGTGACGACGAGTCCGCCGAGCAGCAGAGCCGCCCACACCACACCGATCGCCAGCTGCGGCACGGCCTCGCGCATCGCGTTGGCCAGCCGGTCGATGTCGGTCGTGATCCGGGACAGCAGGTCGCCGGTCCCGGCCCGTTCCAGGACGCCCGGCGGCAGCCCGACCGACCGCACGAGGAAGTCCTCGCGCAGATCGGCCAGCATCCGTTCGCCGAGCATCGCCCCGCGCAGCCGCACCTCTCGTACGAACACGGCCTGGACGACGAGCGCGACCAGGAACAGCGCGGCGGTGAGCTCCAGATGAAGCTCGCGCGCCCCCTCCGACACACGCTCCACGAGCCCGCCGAGCAGGTACGGGCCCGCCATCGACGCGATCACGGCGACCGTGTTGACGCCGACGAGGAGCAGGAAGGCACGGCGGTGCCGGCGGAAGAGTTCGGACACATAGGCGCGTACGGTCGCGGTGGCGCCGACGGGCAGGGTGTTCGCCGTAGTCGGGGCCGCCGGGTCGTACGCCGGTGGCGCCACGCCGATCATGCTGTCTCCTCGATCTCTTCCAGTTCTTCCCATACGTCGTCCAGCGCGGCCTCTTCGTCGGTCTCGCGGGTGACGACGGCGCGGTACCGGGGCGCCTTGAGCAGGAGTTCGCGGTGTACGCCGACTGCCGCGACCTCGCCCTCGTGCACCAGCACGACCCGGTCGGCGCGGTCCAGGAGCAGCGGCGAGGAGGTGAACACGACGGTCGTGCGCCCCTCGCGCAGCTCCTTCACGCCTCCCGCGATCCGTGCCTCGGTGTGCGAGTCGACGGCGGAGGTCGGTTCGTCGAGGACGAGTACCTCAGGGTCCGTCAGCAGCGACCGGGCCAGTGCGAGCCGCTGGCGCTGGCCGCCGGACAGGGAGCGTCCGCGCTCGGTGATCCGGGCGTCCAGCGGATCCTCGGCGTCGAGCGAACCCTGCACGAGCGCCGTGAGGACGTCGTCGCACTGCGCCGCCGCCAGTGCCTGCTCGGCGCCCACGGCACCGGACGCGGGCACGTCGAGCAGTTCGCGCAGCGAACCCGACAGCAGTACCGGGTCCTTGTCCTGGACGAGGACGGCCGTCCGGGCGGAGTCGAGCGGCAGCTCGTCCAGCGGCACTCCACCCAGCAGCACCGATGTGCCCTCCTCCGCGGGGTGCCCGCCCAGCCGTTCCGCCAGCCGCCCCGCCGCGTCCGGGTCGCCGCAGACCACCGCGGTGAACCGGCCGACAGGAGCCAGCAGACCGGTCGCCGGGTCGTAGAGGTCCCCGGACGGCACCTCGGCGGCCCGCGATCCGCCGGTGTCCGTGGCGCGCTCCAGCGCCAGCACACGTGCGGCCCGCCGGGCCGACGGACGTGAGAAGGAGTACGCCATGGCGATCTCCTCGAAGTGCCTGAGCGGGTAGGTCATGATCATGACGGAGCTGTAGACGGTGACCAGTTCGCCGATGGTGATCCGGCCCTGGCGGGCCAGATGCACGCCGTACCAGACGACGGCGATCAACAGCAGCCCCGGCAGCAGCACCTGGATCGCGGAGATCAGGGACCACATCCGGGCGCTGCGCACCGCCGCGCGGCGCACCTCCTGGGAGGCGCTGCGGTAGCGGTCCAGGAAGAGCTCCTCGCCGCCGATGCCGCGCAGGACGCGCAGTCCGGCAACGGTGTCCGAGGCCAGCTCGGTCGCGCGCCCCGCCTTCTCGCGCTGGATGTCCGCCCGCCTGGTGGCCCGGGGCAGCAGTGGCAGCACGGCGACGGCCACGACGGGCAGACCGACGGCCACGACCACCCCGATTGCGGGCTGGTAGACGACCAGGGCGACGCAGACCAGCACGACGGTGACCGCAGCCGCGGTGAACCGGGACACGGCCTCCACGAACCAGCCGATCTTCTCGACGTCACCCGTGGAGACGGCGACGACCTCACCGGCCGCCACGCGTCGGGTCAGCGCCGAGCCCAGCACCGAGGCCTTGCGCGCCAGCAGCTGCTGCACGCGGGCGGCGGCGGTGATCCAGTTGGTGACCGCGGTGCGGTGCAGGAGGAGCTCGCCGGTCGCGGTGCCCACACAGGCCAGCGCCAGCAGACCGCCTGCGAGGGCGAGCCGGGTGCCGGAGTGGTCGACGGCGGCCTGGACGGCCAGTCCGACACAGAACGGCAGCGCGGAGACGGACCCGAAGTGCAGCAGGCCCGAGGCCAGCGACTTCAGCTGCCCGCCCAGCTGATTCCGGAAGAGCCACCGCAGGAATCGGGGCCCCGAGCGCGCGTCCGGCACACCGGGGTCGGGATACGGAAGGTCTTGAATCTGCATGACGTCCCAGTGGCTCGTCTCAGGTCGTAAGGGGTGTTGTGGAAGGGCGGCAACAAGCCGTGACAGGTTCGCGTCGCAGCGTGTCCGGAGGCAACCGGTTTTCCGGTCCCCGGCACGGATCCGGCTGGGGCCCGCCCCGGCTGCTCATTGCGCGGGACACACCACTCCCCGTAGAACACCGGCCATGAAGAGACGGATCATCATGTCCATGCTCGCCGGAGCGACCCTCCTCGTGAGTACGTTCGTCGCGGCGGCCCCCGCTCAATCCGCCGACGCCCCGCCCGAGTTCAGCACCACCGACTGGCACGACCCCGTCACCGCCGCCCCGCCCGTCACCAAGCCCGCCGGCACGTCCTGCCAAGTCACCCTCGCCGAGGCGCGGTTCCGTGACTTCACGCCGTACACCGGCAGTTACACACCACCGGACGGCTGCGGCGACCGCTGGAGCAAGGTCGTCCTGCGCATGGACGGCAAGGTCAAGGGGCGGCAGTACGACCGGCTCGGCTATCTGCACGTCGGCGGTGTCGAGGTCTTCCGTACGTCGACACCGCAGCCGTCGCCCGACGGCATCGAGTGGTCCGTCGAGAAGGACGTCACGCGCTACAGCGACACGTTCCGCGACGCCCAGGACGTGGAGATGCTCATCGGGAACGTCGTGGACGACACGTACACCGGGATCATCGACGTCAAGGTCACGCTGACGTTCTACGCGGCCGAGAAGTCCGCCCGGCCGGCCGCGACCCCCGACCAGGTCCTCACCCTCGCCGCCGACTCCACCCTCACCACCCCGCGCAACAGCGAACGCATCGTCGCCGAGGTGTACGCCACCGGTTCGGGCGGCGGCTGCGAGGAGTACTGGTATCTGACCGTGCCCGACTCGGCGCCCTACTCCTGCCGGGCCGACGACGGTCCCTACCGCGAGGTGCAGGTGAAGGTCGACGGCCAACTGGCCGGAATCGCCGCGCCGTTCCCGACGGTGTGGACCGGCGGCTGGTCGAACCCCTTCCTCTGGTACGTCGTTCCGGGGCCGCGCGCCTTCGACATCAAGCCGATCGAGTACGACCTCACTCCCTTCGGTGGGATCCTCAACGACGGCCGTCCGCACCGCGTCGAGGTCTCCGTGGTCGGCGTCCCCGAGGGGCAGGCCGGCTGGAGCGCTCCCGTGAACATCCTGGTCTGGCAGGACGCCAAGAGCGCGCACGTCGGCGGGAAGCTGACCGTCCACCGAGCGGGAGAGCTCACCAACTCCTCGACGTATACGCCTGGTTCGGAACTCCGTGTGGACACCGAGGGCGGACATCGGCTGACCGTGGCCGGATACGTCGACACCTCGCACGGCCGGGTGACGACCACCGTCAGCCGGTCGCTGGCGAACTCCTCCGTGCACCGCTGGACGCAGGGCGAGGCGGTCGACGGTCTCGACGCCCGCTGGACGGACGACGAGTCGGTCACCGTCGACGGACGCGGCCCGGCCCGGACGACGCGCGCGCAACGGACGTACACCATGGACGGCACGACCACGCTCGGCGCGGGAGATCGGCTGCGCACGGTGCTGACGCTCGTCGACGGTGCCTCGGTCATCACCTCACAGGGCGGCCGGCGCCTCGCGTGGTCGCGGCTCGACGACACCTACGCGGGCGACGCCACGTACACGATCAACGTGCCGCGGGACCAGCGGCACGCGGTCGGCACGTCGAGCGAGCGGTATCGGCTGTACGGCTCGGGCGGGTGCTACGACCGTGCGCTGACGACCGTTCAGGGCGTGCTGACCGAGGACCGCGAGCGCTGCTGAGCAGGTGGTGTGCGATGCGTCACCCGGCGGTTGATTTACCTGGCTGATACGTAGCGGTTTCCGGATGGATCAACGGCACCTTGAGAGTGATCCAACCCGGAAGCCGCTTTCCGTATGCCAGAAGTTCCCTGGGGCTTCTGGCGTACCGCCGTCCCCACTAGGAGTGCCCGTGCCGCAGTCCGTACCGTCACTGCCGCGACGCGTCGCACGCATACTGCGTACCTCTCTCTTCGCGCAGGTCGCCTGCGCGCTCGTGCTCGGAATCGTCGTCGGCAAGCTGTGGCCCGACTTCGCCGCGGATCTCCAGCCGCTCGGCGACGGTTTCACCCGGCTCATCAAGACCATCATCTCGCCGCTGGTGTTCTGCGTGGTCGTCGTCGGTATCGCCAAGGCCGGTGACCTGAAGGCGTTCGGCCGGATCGGACTCAAGGCCCTCATCTGGTTCGAGGTCGCGAGCACGCTCGCCCTGCTCATCGGGCTCCTCGCCGCCAACGTCGTGCAGCCCGGCTCGGGGATGAACGTCGACCCGTCCACGCTCGACACCTCGGCCGTCGACGCGAAGACGGCCGGTGGCTCGCTGCCCTCGACGACCGAGTTCATCGTCAACGCGATTCCCACCAGTTTCATCGGCGCCTTCGCCGAGAACGAGCTCCTCCAGGTGCTGATCCTGGCCTGTCTGGTGGGCGCCGCGCTGCTGCACCTCGGCCACACCAAGGTGCCGAAGGTCCTGCCCGCCATCGAGCAGGCCCAGGAGATCATCTTCGCGGTCGTCGGCTTCATCATGCGACTCGCCCCGATCGCGGTGTTCGGTGCGATGGCCGTCCTGATCGGCCAGTACGGGCTCGGCGTGATCGAGACCTACGCCAAGCTGATCATCCTGTGCTACGCCGCCGCGGCGGTCTTCATCGTGCTCCTCGCCGTCGCGCTCAAGATGGTCACCGGACTCAGCCTGTGGAAGTTCCTCCGCTACATCCGCGAGGAGATGCTCCTCGCGCTCGGCACCGCCTCCACCGAGTCCGTCATGCCGCGCGTGATGCAGAAGCTGCGCAAGGCCGGCGCCCGCGACGACGCCGTCGGCCTGGTGCTGCCCACCGGGTACTCCTTCAACCTCGACGGCGCCTCGCTCTACCTGTCCATCGGCACGCTGTTCATCGCCCAGGCCGTGGGCGTGGATCTCAGCCTGGGCCAGCAGATCACCGTGATCCTGGTGCTGATGCTCACCAGCAAGGGCATGGCCGGCATCCCCGGTTCGGCCTTCCTCGCGCTGTCCGCGACCGCTTCCTCGCTGGGGGCGATTCCCGCCGGGGCCGTCGCCCTGCTCCTCGGCGTGGACCGCATCATGGACTCGATGCGCGTCGTCACGAACCTGCTCGGCAACTGCGTCGCCGTGTTCGCCGTGTCCCGGTGGGAGGGCGCGCTGGACGCGGAGCGGGCGAAGAAGGTGCTGAACGGCGAGGTCGAGCCCACGCCCGGCACCGCGGACGGCGAGATTCTGGAAACGGACACGCCCGCCCCCGCAGCCGTACCCGCCCAGTCGGCCAAGGAACCGGCCTCCTAGGTCAGTTGGGACTCACTCGCACCACTACGTGGCCATCGCTCCTCGGGGCGGTGGCCACGACGTTTGTCAGCAGGTCGGCACCCCGTCCACCAAGGTGTCCAGCAACCCCCCGAGCACCTCGCGCTGCGTGTCCGTCAACGGCGCCAGAATCTCCTCGGCCGCGGACCGGCGCGCCGCCCGCAGCGCCCGTAGCGTCTTCTGCCCGTCGTCCGTGAGCTCGATACGGATCACCCGGCGATTGGTCGGATCGGGCGCCCGCCGCACCTTGCCGCTCGTCTCCAGGCCGTCCACCAGCGTCGTCACGGCGCGCGGGACGACTTCGAGGCGTTCGGCGAGGTCGGCCATGCGGGGCGGCGAGTCGTAGTGGGCGAGGGTGCGCAGCAGTCGGGACTGGGCGGGGGTGACGCCCAGGCCGCGCTGCTCCAGGTGGCGCTTCTGGATGCGGTGTACGCGACGGGTGAGCCGCAGCAGTTGCTCGGCGAGCGGGCCGTCGGGGTCGGGGGCGGTCATGCGGGAACAATATCAGGACTACGTTCATTGTGAGTATAGGTAACAATGAGCTAAGCTCCGTCAGTCATCATCGACTCACCTCCCGCAGGAGCCCATGAAACCCGAACACGAACCCGTGTGGACCCCGCTCGCCGACGCCGAGGAGGAGCCCCGGCAGGTGCGGCGCATCCTGAAACTCTTCCGTCCGTACCGCGGACGTCTCGCCGTGGTCGGCCTCCTGGTCGGCGCCTCGTCCCTCGTCTCCGTCTCCACCCCCTTCTTTCTGAAGGCGATCCTCGACACCGCGATCCCGCAGGGCCGCACCGGCCTGCTCAGCCTGCTCGCGCTCGGCATGATCCTCAGCGCCGTCCTGACCAGCGTCTTCGGCGTCCTGCAGACCCTGATCTCCACAACCGTCGGCCAGCGCGTCATGCACGACCTGCGCACCGCCGTCTACGGCCGTCTGCAACGCATGTCGCTCGCCTTCTTCACCCGCACGCGCACCGGCGAGGTCCAGTCCCGCATCGCCAACGACATCGGCGGCATGCAGGCCACCGTCACCTCCACCGCGACCTCTCTCGTCGCCAACTTCACCAGCGTGGTGGCCACGATCATCGCGATGATCGCGCTCGACTGGCGGCTGACCGTCGTCTCGCTGCTCCTGCTGCCGCTGTTCGTGTGGATCAGCCGCCGCGTCGGCAACGAACGCCGGAGAATCACCACCCAGCGCCAGAAGCAGATGGCCGCGATGGCCGCCACGGTCACCGAGTCGCTCTCCGTCAGCGGCATTCTGCTCGGCCGCACGATGGGCCGCTCCGACTCGCTGACGAAGTCCTTCGGGGAGGAGTCCGAGGAACTGGTCGACCTCGAAGTGCGGTCGAGCATGGCCGGACGCTGGCGGATGGCGGTCATCACGATCGTCATGGCCGCCATGCCCGCCGTCATCTACTGGGCCGCGGGCATCACCCTCCAAGTCGGCGGCCCCGGGGTCTCGATCGGCACGATCGTCGCGTTCGTCTCGCTCCAGCAGGGCCTGTTCCGCCCGGCCGTGAGTCTGCTCGGCACCGGCGTTCAGATCCAGGCCTCGCTCGCCCTCTTCCAGCGCATCTTCGAGTACCTCGACCTGCCGATCGACATCACCGAACGCGAACAGCCCGTCCACCTCGACCGCATCAAGGGCGAGGTCCGCTTCGAGAGCGTCGAGTTCCGCTACGACGCCAAGAGCGGGCCGATCCTCGACGCCATCGACGTCACCGTCCCCGCGGGCGGCTCTCTCGCGCTCGTCGGCCCGACCGGCGCGGGCAAGTCGACGCTCGGCTATCTGGTGCCGCGGCTGTACGACGTGACGGGCGGCCGCGTCACCCTCGACGGCGTCGACGTCCGCGACCTCGACTTCGACACGCTCGCCCGCGCGGTCGGCGTCGTCTCCCAGGAGACGTACCTCTTCCACGCCTCCATCGCCGAGAACCTGCGTTTCGCGAAGCCGGACGCCACCGACGAGGAGCTGTACGCGGCGGCGCAGGCGGCCCAGATCCACGACCACATCGCCGCGCTTCCCGACGGGTACGACACGGTCGTGGGCGAGCGCGGGCACCGCTTCTCCGGCGGCGAGAAGCAGCGCCTGGCCATCGCGCGCACGATCCTGCGCGATCCGCCGGTGCTGATCCTCGACGAGGCGACCAGCGCCCTGGACACCCGCACCGAACAGGCCGTCCAGGAGGCGATCGACGCGCTGTCGGCCAACCGCACCACGCTCACCATCGCCCACCGGCTGTCCACCATTCGGGGTGCCGACCAGATTGTGGTCCTGGATGCCGGGCGCGCGGTCGAACGCGGCACGCACGAGGAGCTGTTGGACCGGGAGGGGCGGTATGCGGCCCTGGTCCGCAGGGACGCCCAACTGGAGCCGACCAGCTGAAGATATGCCGGGTTTGCGGTGATATGCGGGTTACCGTTCCCGCATGCACTTCAACATTCCGCCCCGGAAGACGATTCGACTGACGCGTCGGGGCCGTGTCGCCCTCATCGCGACCGGGGCCGTCCTGGCCGGCACCGCCGTGGCGGTGCCGCTGCTGAGCCTGGGCAGTGAGGACGAGGCCAAGCCGACGTCCCTGATGATCCCGGAGGGCTGGCGCGCGGGCCAGGTCTACGACGCCGTCGACAAGGCCCTCGAACTGCCGCCGGGCACCACCAAGAAGTCCCTGGCCAAGGCCAACCTGAGGCTGCCGGTCGACGCCGAGGGCAACCCCGAGGGCTACCTCTTCCCGGCGACGTATCCGCTCGGCGAGAAGGCGACGCCCGAGACGCTGCTGTCGTCCATGGTCGACATCGCCAACCAGAAGTTCAACGGTGCCCCGATCGCCGCCGGCGCGCAGCGCAACGCGATGAACGTCTATCAGGCGGTCACCATCGCGAGCATCGTGCAGGCCGAGGCAGCCACCAAGGCCGACATGGGCAAGGTCGCCCGGGTCATCTTCAACCGGCTCGAACGCGGCATGCCGCTCCAGATGGACTCCACCATCAACTACGCGCTCAACCGCTCCACGCTGAAGACGACCCTTGACGACACACGGATCGAGAGCCCGTACAACTCTTACCAGCGCATGGGGCTGCCGCCCACGCCCATCGACAATCCCGGCGAGGAGGCCGTGCGCGCCGCTGTCACTCCGACGCCGGGCGACTGGCTGTACTTCGTCACGATCAAGCCGGGCGACACCCGCTTCACGGCCGACTACGTCGAGCACCAGCGCAACGTGGCCGAGTTCAACGCCCTCCAGAGGACTCCGCAGTCGAAGACATGACCGGCCGGGACATCACGCGGCGACCGGCTCCTCGGCGAGCAGCCGCCGGATGTCCCGCACGGCCGCACGGCCCGCCCGGTTGGCGCCGATGGTGCTCGCCGACGGACCGTAGCCGACCAGATGGATCCGCGGATCGGCGACCGCACGGGTCCCGTCGAGCCGGATCCCCCCGCCCGGCTCGCGCAGCTTCAGCGGCCTCAGATGGTCGACGGCAGGCCGGAACCCGGTCGCCCACAGGATGACGTCGGCGGGCACATGCCGCCCGTCGTTCCACGCCACCCCGTCCGGAGTGATCCGGTCGAACATCGGCTGCCGATCCAGGACTCCGTCCGCCAGCCCTTCGCGAATGGCATCGTTCAACGGCAGCCCCGTGACGGACACCACGCTCCTCGGCGGCAGCCCCTGCCGCACCCGCTCCTCCACCAGCGCGACCGCCGCGCGGCCCGCGTTCTCGTCGAAGGGCCCCTCGCGGAAGACCGGCGGGCGCCGGGTGACCCAGGTGGTGGCCGCGGCATACGGGGCGATCTCCAGCAGATGCTGCGTGCCGGACGCGCCCCCTCCCACCACGACGACCCGCAGCCCGGCGAACTCCTCCGGCCCCGGATACTGCGCCGTGTGCAACTGCCGCCCCCGGAAGGTCTCCTGACCGGGATAGCGCGGCCAGAACGGCCGGTCCCAGGTCCCTGTCGCGTTGATCAGTGCCCGAGTCGACCACACGCCGTCCGAGGTCTCGACGAGCAGCCGTCCGGCGTCGCCCTCGCGTACGGCACGGACATCGACGGGTCGCCGTACCCGCAGGTCGAAGGCGCGCTCGTAGGCGTCGAAGTACTCCGTGATGACCTCGGAGGACGGCCGCGCCGGGTCGGCGTCCGTGAGCTCCATGCCGGGCAGCGCGTGCATCCCGTGCACCTTGCCGTACGTCAGCGACGGCCACCGGAACTGCCAGGCGCCGCCGGGGCCGGGGGAGTGGTCGAGGATCACGAAGTCACGCTCCGGCTCGAATCCGGAACGCAGCAGGTGATAGGCGCCGGCCAGACCTGCCTGGCCGGCGCCTATGACGACTACCTGGGTGTTGTTCACGGTTCTACTAACAGTGCGGGGTGCGTGGATCTTCCCTTGCTTCCCATGGCGTCAGCGCCCGCCCGCCACAAGGATCGGCGCGCCGGCCGCCGGCCGGTTGTCGAGCAGCCCACGAACGGCCAGTTCGGGGATCACGCCCTCCCCGAACCAGTACGCCTCCTCCAGATGCGGATACCCGGAGAGCACGAAGTGCTCGACGCCCAGCGCGTGGTACTCCTCGATCAGGTCGGCGACCTCGCCATGGCTGCCGACGAGGGCCGTGCCCGCACCGCCGCGGACCAGACCGACGCCCGCCCACAGGTTCGGGTGGATCTCCAGCCCGTCCCGGGAGCCGCCGTGCAGGGCCAGCATGCGCTGCTGCCCCACCGACTCGCTGCGCCCGAGCGCCGTCTGCGCGGCCGAGATCGTCTCGGGATCGAGATCGTCGAGCAGCCGGTTCGCGGTGGCCCACGCCTCGGCCGACGAATCGCGCGAGATGGTGTGCAGCCGGATCCCGAAGCGGACCGTGCGGCCCTCCCGCTCGGCCAGCGACCGGATCCAGTCGATCTTCTCCTTGACCTGAGCGGGCGGTTCGCCCCAGGTCAGATAGACGTCCGCGTGCCGCGCCGCGACGGGCCCGGCGGCTGTGGAGGACCCGCCGAAGAACACCTGCGGCACCGGCTCGGGTGGCAGCGCGACCAGCCCGCCCTCCACCTGGTAGTGCGTGCCGTGGAGGTCGTACGGCTGCCCGTGCCACACCCCTCGTACGACGGTCAGGAACTCGTCCGTACGGGCATACCGCTGATCGTGGTCGAGCCGGTCACCGAAGCGTCGCTGTTCGGTCGAGTCGCCGCCGGTGACGACGTTCAGCAGCAGCCGCCCGCGGGTGACCCGCTGATAGGTCGCCGCCATCTGCGCGGCCAGCGTCGGCGAGATCAGCCCCGGCCGGAACGCCACCAGGAACTTCAGCCGCTCGGTGTGCTGTGCGAGCGCCACCGTCGTCAGCCACGCGTCCTCGCACCACGTGCCGGTCGGCGTCAGCACCGCCTCGAAGCCCAACTGCTCGGCCGCCTTGGCGATCTGGGCGAGGTATTCGATGTCGGGCGGGCGGATGCCGTGGACGGAGCGCGCGTTGGAGGCGTACGCATGCCGGTCCACAAGGGTGCGGCCGTCACCGCCGGTCGGCAGGAACCAGTGCAGGTGAACGGTCATCAGGAGTCCTTGTAGATACGGGGCTTGGCGGTGGACGGCGGCAGATCGCCGTTGAAGCGGGTGTCGGTGAACTTCGCGAAGTCGACCTGGCGCGGGATCAGCTTCAGGTCGGTGAAGGTGTCGGCGATCTCCTGCTCGGAGGCGATGAGCGGCTTGTCGACGGCGACCGCGACCCGGGAGGCGTTGGTCCGCTTCACCGAGGCCAGCGCCACCTCGTACGGCAGCCCGGTCTCCTTCGACCACACCTTCGCCCACTCATCCGGGTGGTCGTACACCCAGTCGTAGGCGCGGCGCAGCCGGCCGAGGTAGTCCTCGATCGCCGCCGTCTTCTTGCTGTCCTGGAGCGCGGAGGGCGCCGCCACCTGGAAGCTGAGGCCGTTGGTCACGCCTTCGCCGGTGGTGAGAACCGTCCCCTGCTTGGCCTGGAGCACCTGCGAGGTGTACGGGTCCCAGACCGCCCATGCGTCGACCCTGCCGGACGTGAACGCGGCGAGTGCGTCGGCGGGCTGGAGGTACTTGACCTGCACGTCGCTGAGGGTCAGCCCGGCCGCCTTGAGGGAGGCGACCAGCTGGTAGTGCGCGGAGGAACCCTGCGCCACGGCGACGGACTTGCCCTTGAGGTCCTCGGTCTTCTTCAGCGCCGAGCCGTCGGGTACGAGGACGGCGTCGCCCTCGGACGTGCCGTGCCAGGCTGCCACCACCGTGACCTTGGAGCCGGCGCCGGCCGCGAAGACCGGCGGGGTGTTGCCGACGCCGCCGATGTCGACGGCCTTGGCGTTGACGGCTTCGAGGAGCGGTGGGCCGGAGGTGAACGTGGACCACTTGATCTTGTAGTTGAGGTCCTTGAGCTCGCCGGCAGCTCGCAGGATGGCTTCGGAACCGCCTTTCTGGTCACCGACGTTGAGGGTGAGGGAGCCCTTGCCGTCGGTGTCGGACCCCGTGCTGGCGGACGAGCTCCCGCCGCAGGCCGTGAGCAGGAGGGCGAGGGGGAGAAGCAGCGCGGCGGGGACGAGGCGTCGTCGCATGGAGGTTCCGTTCTGTTGAACTGGGAGCTGGGGGAGGGGAGTTCAGGCGGCTTCGGCGGCGGTGTCGACGCCGAGCCGTGCCAGCAGGCCGGCGCGCAGCTCGGCGAACCGGGGATCGGCGATGTCACGGGGCCGGTCGAGGGCGATCTCCTGCTCGTGCGCGATGACACCGCCGTCCATCACGAGGACGCGGTCGGCGAGCAGGACGGCCTCCTCGACGTCGTGCGTGACGAGCAGCACCGCGCAGCCGCGGCGCTGCCACAACTCGCCCACCAGACGCTGGGCCTTGATGCGGGTCAGGGCGTCCAGCGCCCCGAACGGCTCGTCGAGCAGCAGCAGATCGGGCTCGCGCACCAAGGCCCTTGCCAGGGAGGCGCGTTGGGCCTCACCGCCGGACAGGGTCTTGGGCCAGGCGTCCGAGCGCTGGGTCAGGCCGACCTCCTCCAGGGCCTTGTCCGCGACGGCGCGTTCCGGCTTGCCGGGCAGGCCCAGCAGGACGTTGCGCCACACCTTCTTCCACGGCATGAGCCGCGGTGCCTGGAAGGCGACGGCCTTGCGGCGCGGTACGAGGACGGTGCCCTCGATGTCGCGGTCGAGCCCGGCGAGGATGCGCAGCAGGGTCGACTTGCCGCAGCCGCTGCGGCCGAGCAGGGCCACGAACTCGCCCGGACGGACGTCGAGTCGGAGGTCGTCGATGACGGCGCGGCCGTCGAAGGAGCGGGTCAGCCCCTCGACCCGCACGGCCGCCTGTGTGGTCACCGGCCGGTGAACGTCGGTCGCCATTGCAGCAGCAGCCTTTCGAGGGAGCGGACGATGAAGTCGGCCAGCAGGCCGAGGAAGGCGTAGACGATCAGGCAGACCACGATCACGTCGGTGCGCAGGAAGTCCCGCGCCTGCACCATGAGGAAGCCGATGCCGGAATCCGCGTTGACCTGCTCGGCGAAGACGAGTGCGAGCCAGGCGATGCCCAGCGAGTAGCGCAGCCCGGTCATCGCGCCGGGCAGCGCACCCGGCAGGACGACATGCCGCACCAGCCCCCACCGCGACAGCCCGAGGGACTCGCCGGCCTCGATCAACTGGGCGTCCACGCCCCGGATCCCGGCGTAGACGTTGAGGTAGAGCGGGAAAGTGACGCCGAGCGTGATGATCGCGACCTTCGGGGCCTCACCGATGCCGAACCAGATGATGAACAGCGGGATGAGCCCCACGAAGGGAACGGTCCGCAGCATCTGCACCGGAGCGTCGACGACGTCCTCGCCGATCCGGAACAGCCCGGACACCAGGGCGAGTCCGGTGCCGACGACGGTGCCCAGCAGCAGTCCGAGCGCGACGCGCTGGAGCGAGGTGCCCATGGCGGACGGCAGCGAACCGTCGGAGATCAGATCACCTCCGACCTGCGCGATACGGCCGGGAGAGGCGAGCACGTCGGCGGTCAACACGCCAGTGACGCTGAGCAGTTGCCAGAGCGCGAGCAGCAGAAGCGGTCCGGTGGTGCGGCGCAGCCAGCGAGGGACGCGGGTACGGCGGGAGGAAGTGGGGACGATGGGGACGAGGTCGGGCGAGGGCCTTGGAGAGGGAGCCGAGGAATCTCCTATATCCGGAATATCGCATTCATGCGAGTCGGGCGGGGCATGGCTGATGCTCATGAGTGCTCCACGGGAGGAGAGCGGCCGGTGAGGAGATGCGCCGGAACGCCGCCGTGCCGATGCGGATCAGTGCATCAGGCGTGCGGACAGGAGAGTGCGCAGGCGCGAGGAAGGCGGGAGAGGGGCGTCAGCAGCCGCGGCGACACGCGGCGGAAGCCACCCGCAGCAGGTCGATGTGACCGCGCGTGGTGAGCAGGGCTGAACGCAACATGCGGCTGAAAGTAGTCAGATGACATGCGCGCGGTCAACGGTGTCTCGCGGTGTGGACTGCACGTATCAGGCCTCGGCCGTCCGATGCCGCACGAGACGGGGGACGTGCATGAGGATGGGACGCATGTCAGATGCCTTCACCACCCGAGTGCTGAACGTCACCTCCGGTTCCGCGGAGCGGGTCGTCGACCTCACCCACGACTGCGAGACCTTCCTGCGGGAGGCGGCGGCCGGTCGCGACGGCCTGCTGAACGTCTTCGTCCCCCACGCCACCGCCGGCATCGCGATCATCGAGACGGGCGCGGGCAGCGACAACGACCTCCTCGCCGCCCTGCACACCCTTCTGCCCGCCGACGACCGCTGGCAACACCGCCACGGCAGCCCCGGCCACGGCCGCGACCACGTCCTGCCGGCGTTCGTACCCCCACATGCGACGCTGCCGGTGCTGGGCGGGCGGCTGGAGTTGGGGACGTGGCAGTCGGTGTGTCTGGTTGACACAAATAGGGATAATGCTGAGCGAAAGGTTCGTTTCACCTTTCTTGCGTGATCCTGACCTGGCGCCGGGGTGCGGCGTTCCCCGGCACGCTCATCTCGCTACGCGATGAACCCCTCGTCCCTGAGGAACTTCACCGCCGCCTGCTGCGGAGTCGCGCCGTCGATGTCCACCATGCCGTTGAGCTCGATGATCACCTGCTGGGTGAGCTTGTCCCCGAGCAGCTGCACCAGCGTCTTCAACTCCGGGTTCTCCTTCGCGGTCTTCTCACGCAGCGTCAGACCCACCAGCTGCGTCAGGAAGTGGGTCTTGTCGTCATCGAGGACCTTCAGGCCGAGGGACTTGATGCGGGCGTCCGTGGTGAAGACCTCGGCGAAGTTGCAGGGGCTCTGCTTCGCCACATTGACGAAGTTCAGCGCGAAGGCGTTCTGGTAGACCTGCGTGGCCGGAATGCGCACGTCGTACACCTTCTGCACCGGGCCGATCTCCCGGTCGAGGAACTCGGCCGCGCCGCACAGCGTGACCTCGCCCGGGTGATCCTTCGCCAGTTGCTTGAGCTGGCTGAGCTTGTCGACCTCGCCGGCCGGGCCCTCGGCGTCGCCCGCGCGGGCGATGGCGTACTGGTCGCCGAACTTCGCCGGGCCCAGCCAGGTGATCTTGTTCTGCTCCTCGTCCAGCCGCGCCGTCTCGTCGAACTGTTCCCTGGCCCCCGGCAGAACGCTCGTCTTCTTGAGGAACTCCGACCACCCGGTACCGGCATACTCCCAGTACATGTCGATGTCGCCGCCGCGCAGCGCCTTACGGACGATCGCCGAACCCGTAAGACCCGTCTGGTCCTTGGTCTTCGCGCCGGCGGCCTGTAGGGCGTAGATCAGGATGTTGCCGAGGACGGTCTGCTCGGTGAACTCCTTCGAGCCGACCGTGAAGCTCTTGCCGGACAGATCGACGGCCTTCGCGATACTGCCGCCCTTGAGCTGCCCCGCGGAGACGCTCGACGCCAGATCGCCGGAGGTGGACGAGCAGCCGGCGCAGACCGCGGTGAAGGACAGTACGGCCAGCAGCGCGCCCAGGCGCCTTTGCGGACGGTTCATTGCAGCCCCCGTGGCCTGAGAAGGTCTTCGGCGATCGACGCCGCCCAGTCGACGAGCAGCGCCAGCGCGGCGACCAGCACGCTGCCGGTGAGCAGGACCACATCGCGGCTGGAGCTGATGCCGTTGGAGATGACGTCGCCGAGGCCGCCCGCACCGACGAAAGTGGCCAGCGCCACGGTGCCGACGGTGATCACGAGGGCCGTACGTACACCGGCGAGGATCACCGGGACGGCCAGGGGCAGCTCGATCTGGAGCAGCACCGACCAACGGGTCATTCCCATGCCCCGCGCCGACTCGATCACCGAGCGGTCGACCTGCTGAAGCCCGGCGATGGTGTTGCGCAGCACGGGCAGGATTCCGTACACGAGGAAGGCGATGATCGCGATCTCGTTGACGCCCAGCGTCTTGAAGCCGACGGCCAGCAGCACGATCAGCCCGAGGGACGGCAGTGCCTGCCCGATGTTGGCGACGACCAGGATCGGCGAGGCCCAGCGGCGCGCCCAGGGGCGGGTGAGCAGGACGCCGCAGGGCACGGCGATCACCAGGATGAGGGCGGACACGACGAGCGTGAGGCCGAGATGCTTCAGGATCCGGTTCGTGAGGTAGTCGGCGTTGAGGCTGCGCTGCTCGATGGAGTCCAGCTGATGACCGGAGACGTAGAGGTAGAGCGCGAGCAGCGCGAGGCCGATGACCACCGGCAGGACCGCGTACCGCCCGAATGTGAGCAGTCGCCCGCGGGCGGCGGTCTCGGTCACCGGGGGGCGGGGCTGGGTGATGACCGCCATCTACCGCACCTCCCGGCGGGTGGGCGCTGCCACGGCCCCGGCGCGCTCCGCGTGGATGAGGGTGCGCAGCGAGTCGAGCTCGAGGACGCCGCGGTAGCGGCCGTCGTCATGGGTGACCACAGCGGCCGCGGCGTTGAGGGTGAGCATCTGGTCCAGCGCCTCGTAGAGGGTGTCGCGCGGTCCGAGCGGGGAGAGCACCGGTATCGCCCTCCCCCAGACTTCGTCCGGGGGGACCCCCATCTCGCTTCGCTCGCCGTCCGCGGCCCGGTCGGCCGGCAGCCAGCCCACAGGGTGCCGGTCGCCGTCGAGTACGAGCAGGAACTCCCGCCCGTTCGCGGCCGCCGCCGCGCTCCGCCGCTCCTCGACGGAGGCGCCCTCGGCGAGGGTCGGCCAGTCACCGGGTATGTCGACGTCCGCCAGTCGGCTCAGCGAGAGCCGGCGCACCGCGGCGCCGCTGCCGATGAAGCCGGCGACGAAGTCGTTGACCGGCTCGGAGAGGATGCGCTCGGGGGTGTCGTACTGCTCGACCCTGCCGTTCGACGAGAAGATCGCGATCCGGTCGCCCATCTTCACGGCCTCGTCGATGTCATGGGTGACGAAGACGATGGTCTTCCTCAACTCGGCCTGAATACGCAGGAACTCGTTCTGGAGTGACGCGCGGTTGAGCGGGTCGATGGCGCCGAAGGGCTCGTCCATGAGCATGACCTGCGGGTCACCGCCGAGCGCGCGGGCGACGCCGACGCGCTGCTGCTCACCGCCGGAGAGCTGCTTGGGGAAGCGCCGCCGGTACGTGTCCGGGTCGAGGCCGACGAGCGCGAGGAGTTCGTCGACTCGGGCGGCGACGCGGTCCTTGGACCAGCCGAGCATCCGCGGCACGGTCGCGATGTTGTCGGCGACGGAGCGGTGCGGGAAGAGGCCGGTCTGCTGGATGGAGTAGCCGATACGGCGGCGCAGCACGTCCGGGTTGCCGTCGGTGACGTCCTTGCCGTCCAGGTGGATCCGCCCGGAGGTGGGCTCGATCAGCCGGTTGATGAGCTTCATCGTGGTCGTCTTGCCACAGCCTGACGGCCCGACGAGGACGACGATCTCGCCCGCCGGGATGTCGAGCGAGAGTCCGTCCACGGCGGGGGCGGTCTGTCCGTCGTACGCCTTGGTGAGCCGGTCCAGCCGGATCATCGGCTCGGCCTGGGTCTCGGTCATGTGCTGAGCCCTCTCGACGTCGTGAGTCGCTTCAGCAGTGCGAACGCCGCGTCGAACAGCACGGCGAGCACGACGATCGCCGCGGCGCCCTCAATGGTCAGATAGATGGCGAAGGGAGTGCCGGCCTTGTCGAGGCCCTGGAGGATGAGATTGCCCAGGCCCGGGCCGTTGACGGCGGCGGCGATGGCGGCGATGCCGAGCAGCAGCTGGGCGGCCACCCGCAGTCCGGTCACGATGACCGGCCAGGCAAGCGGCAACTCCACGCTCAGCAGCACCTTGAGCCGGCTCATGCCCATGCCCCGCGCCGACTCCACAACGGCGGGGTCGACTTCACGCAGGCCTACGACCGTATTACGGATGACGGGCAGCAGGGCGTACATCGTCAGAGCCACGATCGAGGGCCCGGTGCCCAGCCCGAGCGGGGTGATGAGCAGACCGAACAAGGCGTACGAGGGAATCGTGAGGAACACCCCCGCGACCCCCAGAACAGCGGCGCGCGGCAGCCTGGTGCGGTAGACGAGTACCGCCAGGGGCAGGCCCACCGCCACCGCCAGGCCGAGCCCTTCGAGGACGAGCACGGCATGATCCACCGTGGCATCCCGAACATCCGGCCAGTTCCCGGACAGGAAGTCGATGAAATCCACGGCGCGCTCTTACCCGCCGACAGGCCATCCGAACGTCACGAGAAGCTCATCTGCGGATCATCGGCCCATTTCTGATGATTCTTCAGGCAAAGGTTTTCTGCCTGATGACCGGTCGGTGATTCCTCTGTGCGGGCCGCGCCGCGCGGGACCCGAGGGTCACCCGTGGCTGGTTTCAGCCATGAGGTCTATCGGTCGGTGTCACTGGCCCGATAGAGCTGTGCAGCGGACCCGCCCCATAGTGTGGAGGTACGAGCCGTGGCCGTAAGCCCTGTCAGCACCGCATCGGGCAAAACCCGATTCGACGACATCTACAACCAGCCGGACCCTCGCGCCTACGTCCGCCGACTCGCCCCGCTGGAGTACGAGATACCGCACCATGCCCAGGACGTCTTCCGGCGCACCCGCGCCGACCGGTCCGCGGCCGGCCGCACCGACGGCCCCGTCACCGTCCTGGACCTCTGCTGCTCGTACGGCTTCAACGCCGCTCTCCTCAACCACCACGTCACACTTGCGGAGCTGTACGCGCACTACACCAGCTCCGAGGCCGACTCCCTCACACCCGCCGAACTCATCGAACACGACAAGGAGTTCTACGCCTCGCGGCGCCGCGAGGACGCGGCCCCGGTCGTCGGGCTCGACACCGCCGACAACGCCGTCCAGTACGCCCTGGCCGTCGGCCTGCTCGACGAGGCCTATGCCGAGAACCTGGAACACCACCCGCCCAGCCCCCGGCTACGGCGCGCCGTCGCGGACACCGGCCTGGTCACCGTCACCGGAGGCGTCGGCTACATCACCCAGCGCACGTTCGAGGCGCTGCTGGGGGGTCGACGGAAGCCGATCTGGGTCAGCGCGTTCGTCCTGCGCACCGTGCGCTACCAGCCCGTGATCGAGACGCTGGCAGCCCACGGCCTGACCACCGAGACCGAGTCCGCGCAAACCTATCCCCAGCGGCTGTTCACCAGCGCGGCGGAACAGCGTCGCGCCGTCGAGCAGGTGCTCCGTGCCGGCGACGACCCCACCGGACTGGAGGCGGACGGCCGCTATCACACCCGGCTGTACCAGTCCCGGCCGCCCTCCGAATGACTGACGCCCAGGAGTAGAAGCAGCTGATCGGCGGGCTCCATTTCCGCAGGGAACCGGGCCCGCCGACTGGCCGTCAGACGGGCGGCGCCGGGCGGTTCGGTCTTTTCGGAGGCCGTATCGCCCGTATCGCCCTTATCCTTCATGGTGACCACGGCGTCACATCGCGGGCGCCGAACCACTGGAGGCAACACCCCGTGCTGATTGCTCAGCGTCCGTCCCTGGCCGAAGAGGTCGTAGACGAGTTCCGCTCCCGGTTCGTGATCGAGCCGCTGGAGCCGGGCTTCGGCTACACGCTCGGCAACTCCCTGCGTCGTACCCTCCTCTCCTCGATCCCGGGTGCGGCGGTCACGTCGGTCCGCGTCGACGGCGTCCTGCACGAGTTCACCACCGTGCCGGGCGTCAAGGAGGACGTAACCGACCTGATCCTCAACATCAAGCAGCTGGTCGTGAGCAGCGAGCAGGACGAGCCGGTCGTGATGTACCTGCGCAAGCAGGGTCCCGGCCTGGTCACTGCCGCTGACATCGCGCCGCCCGCCGGTGTCGAGGTACACAACCCCGACCTCGTCCTCGCCACGCTCAACGGCAAGGGCAAGCTGGAGATGGAGCTGACCGTCGAGCGCGGTCGCGGCTACGTCTCCGCCGTGCAGAACAAGCAGGTGGGCCAGGAGATCGGCCGTATCCCGGTCGACTCCATCTACTCGCCGGTGCTGAAGGTCACGTACAAGGTCGAGGCGACCCGTGTCGAGCAGCGCACCGACTTCGACAAGCTGATCGTCGACGTCGAGACCAAGCAGGCCATGCGTCCGCGTGACGCCATGGCGTCCGCCGGCAAGACGCTGGTGGAGCTGTTCGGTCTGGCGCGCGAGCTGAACTTCGATGCCGAGGGCATCGATATGGGCCCGTCCCCCACGGACGCCGCGCTCGCAGCCGATCTGGTACTGCCGATCGAGGAGCTGGAGCTCACCGTTCGGTCGTACAACTGCCTCAAGCGTGAGGGCGTCCACTCCGTGGGTGAGCTCGTCGCCCGCTCCGAGGCCGACCTGCTGGACATCCGTAACTTCGGTGCGAAGTCCATCGACGAGGTCAAGGCGAAGCTGGCCGGCATGGGTCTGGCCCTCAAGGACAGCCCGCCCGGATTCGACCCCACCGCCGCTGCCGACGCCTTCGGCGCGAGCAATGACGTGGACGCCGGGTTCGTCGAGACCGAGGAGTACTGACCGCTGCGCTGTGCCGGGGCGCGAGGGTGCCGGGTGAGCAGCGCGGCGGTGTCCGCGCGCCCGTCACGTTGTGACATCGCGAACTGCGCGATCCCTCGGGCCCCGGGCATTTCCGTGCCGGGGCGCAGTTCTTACGAGAGCCTGACGCGGTCGTGAAACCCCCCTGCCCCTTGTGCCTCGCGGGCAACTCTGGTCCCGTCCGCCGCCGGATCGTGGTGGCGGCACGAGCCCGAGGAGCGATGCATGAGCAGGCACATCAGGCGCAGGTCCCCGTTACAGGTCCGGCTGCTGACGGCCGGAGCCGGTGTCGTCGCAGCGGTGGCGGCGGTCGCGACGGTGGCCGTCGCCTCGGCGGACGAGCCCGGCGGACAGGACGCGCAACAGGCCAGGACCGGCGCGGACCACGCCGTGTTCGTCCAGGGCAACGAACTCGACGGCAACACCATCCACGTCTTCGAGCGCGGCCAGGACGGCGCACTGAGCGCGTCCGGCGACTTCGCCACCGGCGGCAAGGGCGGCGACCAGGTCGACGCGCCCACCGACTCGCTCGCCTCCCAGGGGTCGCTCGTCTACGACAAGAAGTCGGGGCTGCTGCTGGCGGTCAACGCGGGCAGCGGCACCGTGACGTCCTTCCAGGTCGACGGACAGGAACTGACGCACCGCAAAGTGGTGGACTCCGGCGGCGACTTCCCGGCCTCCATCACGGTGTACGGCAAACTCGCCTACGTCATGAACGCGGGCGGCGAGGGCAGCATCCAGGGCTTCCGGATCACCGCCGAGGGGCTGAAGCCGTTGCGCGATTCGCACCGTTCCCTGGGCCTGGACAACGCCAAGGTGCCGTTGTTCAGCAGTTCGCCCGGCCAGGTGGCCTTCACCCCGGGCGGCCGGACCCTGGCGGTGACCACGAAGTCCGCCAACACCATCGAGGTCTTCGCGATAGGGCGCGACGGAAGGCCCGCGCACCAGGCCGTGGTCAACGACTCCGCCGGGGGCGTGCCGTTCGCGATCACCTTCGACAAGAGCGGCCGGATGCTGGTGGCCGAAGCGGAGAAGTCGACGGTCACCACGTACAAGGTGCGCGCCGACGCCAGCCTCAAGGTGGTCCAGGAGCCGCTGGCCAACGGCCAGGACACACTGTGCTGGCTGGAGCGCGCCGGGGACTTCTTCTACGGCGGCAACACCGGCAACTCCACCGTCACCGGCTACCGCACCGACCGCCAGGGCAGGCTCGCGCTCACCAACGACGTCGGCATCGCCACGCCCCCGTCGGCCAAGTCCCAGGGGGTCATCGATCTGGCGGTGACGCAGGACGAGAGGTTCCTCTACGTGCAGAACGCCGTTTCGGGTACGGTCGACGGCTTCAGGGTCGGCAGGAACGGCTCGCTCGCCAAGGTCACCACCGTCACTGGACTGCCCGCCTTCGCCGAGTCCGGCATGGAGGGCATCGTCGCGGTGTAAGGGAAAGCGGCCGCCGCGGCGTCGGCGCCCCGGACAGCCACCTTGTCCGGGGCGTCGGTCAGGGGATCACATGGCCGTGGGCGTGCCCGTGTTGTGTGCCCGGCGGCGGCGCAGGGCGACCACGCCGACGGCGGCCCCCGCGGTCGCGATACCGGCTGCGACGGCGATCGGAAGGGCGGGGGAGGCGGACGTGGTGTCGGCGACGTTCTGTGCCGCGAGGTCCTGTGTGTACGGGGCGTACGGGGCCTTGGCGGCGGCGGACGTGGCCGTGCGCGTGTAGTGCGGGATCTTCTGCACGGACTTGACCGAGCCGTCCGAGCCCAGCAGCACCTGCTTGTCGTTGGGGTGCCGGAAGTCGAACATGTGGGTCAGCGTGCCGGCCCGCTGGTCGAACGAGGCGTCGCCGATACGGCCGGTGTGCCAGTTGTCCTCGATGAACTGGGTGATCGACGCCTGCTCGGTCGCGGTGTGGTCGACCGAGTCGACCTTGCTGTAGGGGGAGATGACCAGCAGCGGCTGCCGGGTGCCGGGGCCGCAGCGGTCCGCGTAGCCGTTCGCGGCGGCCGGGCCGGACTGGCAGGCGGCGCTGTCGAGGGCCTTGCCGTTGGAGCCGACGGTGGAGTCCTTCGAGCCGTTGACGACCTTCGGGGCGACGTGGTCGTACCAGCCGTCGGAGTCGTCGTAGGCGACCACGACCGCGGTGGACTTCCACTCCGGGGACTGCTGTAGCGCGTTGATCTCCTTGACCAGGAAGTGCTGTTCGTCGGTCGGGTCGGAGTAGCCGGCGTGGCCGTCCTGGTACTCGGCGGCCTTGAGGAAGCTGACGGCCGGCAGGTTCCCGGCCTTCAGGGCGGCGTCGAAGTCGGTGAGGTCGTAGTTGTGGTTGGCCCGGCCGTTGTGGCCGATCTCAGCGACGGTCTTCGGGGCCAGGTGATGCGGGTTGGACGTCGACTTGTAGTACTGGAACGGCGAGTGGTGCGGGCTGTAGTCCTCCGAGGCCGCCCCGCCGATGTTGGTGTGGGTGGTACCGGCGCACTTCGCGTAGTCGCCGCTCTCGCCGTCCCACGCGGTGCTGGGGCGGAAGCCGCCCTGGAACCAACCCCAGCTCACGCCCTTGGAGTTGAGCAGATCACCGATGTTCTTGCCCTGCATCACCGCAAGCGCGCTGGTGCTGGTGTGGTCCTTGTCGGAGCAGTCGTCGAAGGCAGGGTCCGGGTCGTTGGTGACGGTGCCGACGCCCTTGGCGTCCGGCGAGACCACGGCGTACGGGTCCGGGGTCGACGTCTGCTTCGGGTGCTCGGTGCCGGAGGCCGGGTCGGTCGAGATGACGCCGTGCGTCTGGCCGGAGATCAGGTTCAGGGCGCCGGGGGTGGAGGGGCCGTAGACCGAGCTGAACGACTTGTCGTTGAGCGCGTACTGCTGCGCGTAGTTCCACAGGCCGGTCACGGTGTTGCCGTCGTAGTAGTCCATCACCAGGCCGGGCTCGCCGAACAGCCCGGTGCACTTGCTGACCTCGGTGTTCTCGACGTACTTGTCGGCCTTGCCACCGTCGGCTGCGTACTGCTCGGGGCCGTAGGAGTGGTTCTGGTCGCAGGTCATGGCCTGCGAACTGGCCAGTCGCTCGGGCAGGTAGAGGTTCGGGTTCGTCTTCAGCAGCCCGGCGTTCAGGAGGTTGTCGGCCTTGGGGGTGTGCACCGCGGCCTTGAAGGTGGTGCCGTCGGTGTTGGCGGCCTGCGGGTAGGTCGCGAAGTAGTGGTCGAACGACACGTTCTCGTCGTAGATCACCACCACATGTTTGATCGGCGTCGCGGTCTGCGTGCCGGAGTGGCCGGGCCCGCCGTGCGCCGCCGCGGGGACGATCCCGCTCGCCGTCGCCAGCGCCGCGGCGCCGAGCAGGGCACTGAGGCGTGCCACCCGAGTTCTTGCTGTGCCGGACATGCTGTCTCGCCTTCCGAGGAAGCGGTGAGGTGTCGGTGTCTGTGCCACCTGTCGGCCTGCTACGGCCGGATCCTCGGCCATCGTGTCGGCGGCCCGGGTGAGCGACAACGTAGGTAAGGCGAACGTCCGGTCAGGAAACTCCCATGGGCTTTTGGCCTGTTCTTGACCGGTATTGGCGGGCGAGTTCAGGCCAGAAGTGCCCGCCCCAGCCAGTCGGTGTCGTCCCGCACTCCCGGCAGGGCGAAGAAGTAGCCGCCGCCGAAGGGGCTGATGTAGTCGACCAGCGGCTCGCCGGCCAGCCGCTTCTGCACGGTCTCGAACTGCCGGGCCAGGTCCTGCTGGTAGCAGCAGAACAGCAGTCCCATGTCGAGGTTGCCGTTGCTGTCGGTGCCACGGTCGTAGTTGTAGGCGCGGCGCAGGATGCGTTGGCCGGAGGTCGTGGTGGTGCGCGGGTTGGCGAGCCGGATGTGGCTGTCGAGGGGGATCACGTCGCCCTTGGGGTCCTGCGTGTACTGCGGGGTGTCGGTCTCGTGCCGACCGTCGAGGGGCGCGCCGGTGTCCCGGGCGCGGCCGAACATCCGCTCCTGCTCCGTGATCGCCACCCGGTCCCAGAACTCGACCAGCATCCGGATCAGCCGTACGACCTGGTAACTGCCGCCGACCGCCCACTGCGGCTCGCCGTCGCCGGTGCCCACCCACACCAGACGGTCCATCTCACGGGCATCGCGCACATCCGGATTGGCGGTGCCGTCCTTGAAGCCCATGTGGTTGCGCGGGGTGCCCGAGGGGCGGGGCGGGCTGACGAAACCGTCCATCCGCCAGCGCACCTGCATACCGCCCCGGGTGTGCCGGGCGATGTCGCGCAGGGCGTGCAGCACCGTGTCCGTGTCGGCGGCGCAGAACTGCATGCTCAGATCGCCGTGGCACCAGGCGGCGTCGAGGTCGTCGTCGGGGAAGGACGGCATCGCGGTGAGCCGGTGCGGCCTGCGTGCCGCGAGGCCGTAGCGGTCGTCGAAGAGCGAGCCGCCGGCGCCGACGGTGACGGTCAGTGCGTCGGCGGGCAGGTCCGGGCCGAGGGTGCCGGAGTCGCTGGGCGGGGCCGTGATGCCCAGCGGATCGGGGTTGCCGCCGGCGGTGAGGAAACGGGCCCGCTCGGTGACGGTGCGCAGCAGTTCGGCCAGCTCGGTGCGGTTCTCGGCGGTGACGTCGAAGGCCACGAACGCCGTGGCCCGTTGGGCGGGCGTGACGATCCCGGCCTGGTGGCGGCCGTGGAAGGACACCCGCTCTCGCGCGGCGGTGGGAGCCGCGGCGGCGGTGGCCTGGTCGGCGGCCACGAGCCCGGCGCCGGCGACGGCCGCCGCGCCCGCCAGGAAGCCTCGGCGGCCCACGTCGTTCGGGCAGTTCACGCGGTCCTCCGTACGTCGGTGAGGGCGGCCACGTCAGCGAGCCGCTCCACGAGTTCGCCCAGGTCCGCGTCGGCCTTCTCCCGCTGCGCACGCGTCAGCCCGGTCAGCGGAGTCCACCGTCCGTCGTGCTCGAACCCGCCGAGGGTGCTCTGCGCACGGTTCATCCACGCGTCGATGCCGGGCAGGCCGACGGCCCGCGTCGTCAGCAGCGGGCGCAGATACCCGAGCAGGACCCGGGTGCCGTCGAGGTTGGCGCGGGCGGTCGCAAGGTTGGTGTGGCTGCCGTAGTCCGTACGGCCGGTGAGCTCGAACTGCACGGTGTTCTCCAGGATTTCGTGCGCCCGGAGACCGACGTCGGCCGGGTCCATCCGCTGGTCGGGCCAGCTGTCGTGCAACGCCCGTACGGCCTCGGCGAGCCGGTCGGCCGGACCGCGCAGGCTGCTCGCCGACTCGCCGTGCCACAGCCCGTACTCGACCCGGCGGAAGCCGGCGAAGCCCGCGTCGCGCACTCCTCCGGACAGCCCGGCGGTGGTGCCGTTGATCGCCGCGTCGGCGTCCCCGAAGGTGCCGTAGGCGGCGCCCATCCGCTCGTAGACCAGGTGGGCGGGCAGCCAGGCGGCGCGGGCGGCGGCGAGGTCCCCGCGGTCGACGGCATCGCGCAGCACATCCGTCCGCTGCGCCAGCTCGACCGTGCGGGCCTGGATCCACTTCTGGTAGGCGAGCGTGGGCGGGATGAGGTCCTGCTCGGTGACAGGGACGGCGGCCGGGCCGCTCTTCACGGACCCCCCGCCGGTGATGCGCACGGTCGGGCCCGTGACGGCGTCCGCGTCGTCGGCCAGGCACTTGAAGGCGTACGAGCCCTTGCCGAGGGTCACGCCCATGGGGCGGACGGTGCCCGGGGCGAGCCCCTCGACCTCGCCGAACACCGCGCCCGACCGCGGATCGGTGAGATACACCTCGGCCGCGGTGCTGGAGGTGTTGCTCAGGTCGAAGACCTGGTGACCGGGCTCGGGGTGCGTCCAGCCGCGTCCGCAGCCGGCGGGAGTGACCTCGACGGCGGTGTGGCGGAGGCCGTCAGCCGCGGTCGCCCGGTGCGTGTCGTCACCGGAGCCGCCGCCCAAGAGCACGCCCGCCGTCACCGCTCCGGCGGCCAGGAGAGCACCGCCTGCCAGCAGCAGGGGGCGCCGCCGGGCGGTGGAGCCGGAGACGGAGGGGGATTCGGGTTCGGCTTCGGCGGCGAGTGCGGTTCCGGGCACGCCGGGCCTCCAGGGGAGTCGTACGTACGAACGAGGCGGCGCGGTCGATGTTAGGCAGCCCCCGCCCCCGGAATCCGTATTCCTGACCAGCCCCTGACCATATGAAAAGAGAGAATTCGTCCCCGGTTCACGCAGGGCCCCGCGAGCAGGGTCGCTTCTGCGGTGCCGCCGTGGCCTTCACAGCAGACCCAGGTCGCGGGCGCGCAGCGCGGCCTGAGTACGGTCGCGCAGGGCGAGTCGGCTGAGGATGCGGGAGATGTGGTTCTTCACGGTGCCCTCACTGAGGTACAGCTGCGTGGCGATCTCCCGGTTGGTCCGACCACGTGCCACGAGCCGCAGGATGTCGATCTCGCGCGGGCTCAGGGCAACCGCCGGCGCCGGAGCGGCGGCGGGCGACGGCAGCGCCGCCGCGATGCGGCCGGCCACCGAGGAGTCGAGTTGGGTGACTCCCGCGTGCGCCAGGCGGATCGCGTGCGCGAGTTCCTCGGCCGGCAGGTCCTTGAGCAGATAGCCGCTGGCGCCCGCCCGCAGAGCCTGGACGACGTACTCCTCGTCGTCGAACGTCGTCAGCATCACGACCCGGCACTCCGGCGCCCGGGCGCGCAGCACGGCCACGGCCTCCACACCGTCCAGCTCCGGCATCCGCACGTCCATCAGCACCACGTCAGGCCGCACTTCCACCGCCTTCGTCACGGCCTCCCGTCCGTTGGACGCCGTGCCGACGACCGAGATGCCCGGCCGGATCGAGAGCAGCGACGCGATGCCGTCCCGGATGAGCTGTTGATCGTCCACCACCAGCACCCGCACCACCGTCGGCTCCTCGCTCACCGCTCGCCTCCGCCCCGCGGGACGACGACCGTGAGCCGCGTGCCCTCGCCCGGCCTGCTGTCGATGTCCACGCTGCCCGCCACGAGATGCACCCGCTCCCGCATACCGGTCAGGCCGAATCCGGCCCTGGCCCCGTCCGCGGCGAAGCCGCGACCGTCGTCGGCGACGGCCAGCCGTGCAGTGTGTTCGGCCAACCGGACCACCACCGACACCCGCGAGGCTCGTGCGTGCCGCAGCGCGTTGGTCAGCCCCTCCTGCGCAGCCCGGTACAACGCGGTCAGTTCCGCCGCGCTGTAGCCGTCCTCGTCGCCGGTCACTTCGACGGTGACACGCGGTCCCGTGCCGCCGTCGCGCGCCCATTCCGCGAGTGCAGCCGACAGCGACGGCTGTGCCGCCTCGTCGCGCAGCGCGCGCACGGACTGCCGTACGTCGCCCAGCGCGAGCTTCACCGACTGTCTGGCCTCGGTCATCGCTCGCCCTGCGGCGTCCGGGTCCAGGGCGCGGAACTCCGAGGCGATCTCCAACTGGACGGAAATCGCGGTGAGATGGTGGCCGAGGCTGTCGTGGATGTCCCGGGCCATCCGGTTGCGCTCGGTTGCGGCGGACAGTTCCGCCACCCGCGCGGCATACTCCTGGAGTTCACGCCGGGCCCGCTGTTCGCCGACGGCGACGGCGGCCATCGAGATCGCCAGCACCAGGCCGATGCCGAGCATCAGCAGGTCGGACACGTACTCCATGTCGCGGTACCAGCCGGGGGCCGTCAGCAGATAGCCGGTGAGCAGACCGGCCACGCACAGCGCCCCCAGCGCGAGCGCAGCCGTGCGGCCGAACGCGAAGTAGGCGGTGAACGGCAGCAGCACGAACAGGACTTGGGACAGTCCCGAGGCATCCAGGACGACCACGGCACCCGTCAGCCCGAACCGGCTGAGCAGCAACGGCAAACGGGGCAGACTCCGGCGGTGTCCTGCCACCTCCACAGCGAACAGCGCCGCGAGCCCGGCGACGAAACCGGCTGTGCGCCAGGACACCAGCCCGGGACCGTCGCCCAGATCCGCAGCCAGGTAGTACAGACCGCCTACGAGCACCGCGCTGTACAGCAGCGGTGACACCCACGGCACAGGCACATACGCCGCCATGCACACCCCCCACCCGCCCGACGCTGCCGCCCAGGCTAGGCAAGGCGCGCACGCCGGGCGACAGCGACAGGAAAACTCCGGCCGGGTATGGCCGAACGGCACATGCCGATCGGCATCGGAACCGCACCGGGAACCGGTGACCTCCAGCGGTTGGTGTCACCACTCGGCACCTCCCTCAGCCGGCCGGCCGCTCCCTACCGTTTCGGGTCTGACCTGCCCCTCGACGAACCGGAGTTGCCCTCATGTCCTCGCCGATCAGCTCTGCGCCGGTCTCCTCCCGGCTCGCCCGCGTCGGCGCCCTCTCCGGGGCGCTGTCCGGCCTGCTCATCGCACTGCCCGCACTCGTCGAGGCGTTCACCGGTGAAACCGCCGCGACCAGCCTCCTCCTTGCCCTGTCCCCGGCGTTCTCCCTGCCGTTCCTCACCGCGCTCCACCAGAGGCAGAGCCGGGCCACCGGCCGCTTCGGAGAAGTCGCCTACGTCGTGAACCTCATCGGCCTCGGCCTGTTCGGCGGGGCGGCGTTCGCCTCGAACCTGGTGCTGTTCTATCTCGACGACGACATCATCGACGCGGAACTGACCGGCCCCACGATTCCCGCGTTCCTCGGCTCGGCCGTCGTCTTCGCGGTGGGCTGTGCCCTGTTCGGGGCGGCGATGATCCGCGCCGGCAGGTTCCCGAAGGTCCCGTCATGGGCGTACGCCGTCGTGCTGCCCCTGCTCGCGTTCCTGACCGCGCTGCCCGAGTCCGTGCTCACGAGCGCGCTGCACATCGTCGTCGGAGCCACCTTGACGTGGCTCTCCACGGCCCTGTGGCAATCCGCCACGGCGACCGATCACGCGGGCGTTCCGGATCGAACACCGGTCTGAGGGGAACGAGAAGTACGCGTCCGCCGCCGCACCGTACAGATCCTTACCTGCTGTCTGCCGCCCGTGGTCGTCGCCGTGTGGCGGCTGCGGACCACCGGTGTGGACCCTGGGGCTCACTCCGGCCGGCTGAGACCGCGCGGGCCCCTGGACCTCTCCCATTCCGGGCCCGTCGCCTACGGACACGAATCGGTATAATACCTTCCGCATGCATTCGAGTTGGCGCCGGGTGGCGTACTGATCCGGCGCTGCCGCGGGAGCGGGACCCGGCGGCACGGGCGAAAAGTAGTGCGGATGTGTGAGCCGTGCTAAAATCGACGATAGTTGCAGTTGTGGTTCCCGAAACTTCAAGTGCCTTGGCGACCGTATGTCGTCGGGCACTTTTGTATCTCCGGTGCTTATCCGGACGGGGTCATTGTGGCAACACAGGGGTTCGCACAGTGTTGAGCCCCGGGCACTGCCCCAAAGGAGATGGACATGGCTACTGGCACCGTCAAGTGGTTCAACGCGGAAAAGGGCTTCGGCTTCATTGAGCAGGATGGTGGCGGCCCCGACGTCTTCGCCCACTACTCGAACATCGCCACTCAGGGCTTCCGTGAGCTTCAGGAAGGCCAGAAGGTGAACTTCGACGTCACGCAGGGACAGAAGGGTCCGCAGGCGGAGAACATCACTCCTGCCTGAGCCTGAAGCGTAAGAGGCAGCTGGGGTCCCACCTCCAAGGTGGGGCCCCAGCTTGCTGCTTTTTGTATACCGATGAACCCATTTCAACCGGACTTATTCCAGTATTCAATTTCGGCTCGTTCTTGCAATTCATCCGACTCGTTTCTGTCGGGAATTCCTCGATGCGTGCCCGTCGAGGAAGGTTCTCCGTGAGCCGTTCAGCTCGAACGAATGACCGTTTCCGGCCCCAGGGAGAGTTCACGCTGCCGGCCACCGTCGCCCCTGCCCTCCCCGCGGCTGCGACCTTCGGCGAACTGGACATGCCCGTCGAGCTGCTGGAGATGCTCACCAGTCTCGGTCTGAACGAGCCGTTCCCGATCCAGGCCGCCACGTTGCCGAACTCCCTCGCAGGGCGCGACGTCCTGGGCCGCGCGCGCACCGGATCGGGCAAGACGCTCGCCTTCGGCCTGGCGCTCCTCGCGCGCACGGCCGGGCAGCGTGCCGAGTCGCGGAAACCGCTGGCCCTGATTCTCGTCCCCACGCGCGAGCTGGCACAGCAGGTCACCGATGCACTCACCCCGTACGCCCGGTTGCTGAAGCTGCGGCTGGCCACCGTGGTCGGCGGCCTGTCGATCGGCAGGCAGGCCGGCGCACTGCGTGCCGGGGCCGAGGTGGTCGTAGCGACGCCCGGCCGTCTCGCGGATCTTATCGAGCGCAAGGACTGCCGCCTGGACCGGGTGAACATCACCGTCTTGGACGAGGCCGACCAGATGGCCGACATGGGCTTCATGCCCCAGGTCACCGAACTGCTGGACCAGGTACGCCCCGATGGCCAGCGGATGCTGTTCTCGGCGACGCTGGACCGCAACATCGACCTCCTGGTCCGTCGATACCTCCATGACCCGGTGGTTCATTCGGTCGACCCGTCGGCGGGCGCGGTCACCACCATGGAGCATCACGTGCTCCAGGTGCACGGCGCCGACAAGTACGCCACCGCCACCGAGATCGCTGCCCGCGAGGGACGCGTGATCATGTTCCTGGACACCAAGCACGCCGTCGACCAGTTCACCAAGCACCTGCTGGGCAGCGGCGTGAAGGCATCGGCGCTGCACGGCGGCAAGTCGCAGCCCCAGCGAACCCGGATCCTGGCCCAGTTCAAGGAGGGCCACGTCACGGTCCTGGTGGCCACCAACGTCGCGGCCCGCGGCATCCACGTCGACGACCTCGACCTGGTGGTCAACGTCGACCCGCCCGGTGACCACAAGGACTACCTGCACCGCGGCGGCCGCACCGCGCGGGCCGGCGAGTCCGGCACCGTCGTCACCCTGGTCCTGCCCAACCAGCGCCGGGACATGGCCCGTCTCATGTCCGCCGCGGGCATCAGGCCGCAGATCACGCAGGTGCGCTCCGGCGAGGCCGAGCTGAACCGCATCACCGGCGCCCAGGCTCCGTCCGGTGTCCCCGTCAGCGGCAGCGGGCCGGTCGCGGAGCGCCCGAAGCGCGGCGGTGCCCCGTTCCGGGGTATGGGCACCCGCTCGGGGCGGGCCGGGGGCGAGACCCGCCGGTCTGCCGAGTCGCGTCAGATTGCCGAGGCCCGGAAGGCCGCCAGGGTCCGTCGTGGCGCATAGGAACACACGGCACCGGCCGGGCCCTACCATGGCGGCATGGCCGTCGATCTCTTCGCAGGCATCCTCGTCAACGACTACGCAGCGGCGCTGACCTGGTACGAGCGGCTGTTCGGTGCCGAGCCGGCGTTCTTCCCGAACGACACCGAGGCTGTCTGGGAGCTCGCCGAACACCGGTACGTCTATATCGAGCATCGGCCCGGCCACGGCGGCCACGCCTTGCTCACCCTCTTCGTCGACGACCTCGACAGCCGCGTCGACGCGATCATCGACCGGGGATTGAAGCCCTCACAGCGCGAGACCTACGCGAACGGCGTACGCAAGGTCACGTACCGGGATCCGGAGGGAAACGAGATCGGGTTCGGCGGGGGTCCGCTCTGACGGCGATCAGCCGGTTCCAGCGGCGTCAGCCGTCGGCGGTCGTGGCGCCGTCGCCCAGTTCGTCGGTCAGACAGGCGAGGTAGAGGGCCATGGTCGTCCGGTGCTCACGGAGCGGGCGGCCGGTGATCTGCTCGATCTTGTTCATGCGGTAGACGACGGTGTTGCGGTGGATGTGCAGGGCAGCCGAGGCGCGTACGAGATTGAATCCGCTCTCGCACCAGGCGGTGATCGTGTCGCGCAGTACCGGCCAGTCCGGCTGGACCCGGCGCCCCGGCACACGCTGTACTTCGGCGAGCGCCGGGCCGTCGCCTCACCGATCGGCGGTACCACGCGGATCGGCGGCACGATGGAGCTGAGCGGAAACAACAGCCGTCTCGACTGGCGCCGCATCGTCGCCGTGGCACTGGCCAGCCGGCACTGTCTGGGCCGCTGGTTCGACGATCCGGACGACCTGGTGAGCGTGATCCGCGAACCCTGGGTCGGCCGGCGGCCGTTCCTCCCCGACGGACTGCCGGTGATCGACCGCATCCCGGGTCACGACAACGCCTTCGCGGCCACCGGCCATGGGATGCTCGGCGTCACCCTGGGTCCCGCCACAGGGCAGCGACTCGCCGAGTACATCCGGACCGGCCGACGCCCCGAGACCCTCGCGCCGTTCCGCTTCGACCGGCTCCGCCACTGAACGGGCAACCCTGCGAACGCACTTCACGGAACGCCCACAGACTCCTTGCTGAAACTTTATGTTTCAAACGTTACGCTCGCCGGCAGGTGAGTGGCCGAGGGCGCCCCACGCGCCGCGGCACTCGCTCCCCCCACCAGGCACAGGAGACTCGGTGTGCATGACGGCGACGTAGTGGTGATCGGCGGCGGCTATGCGGGCGTTCGGCTGGCGAAACGGCTGGACGAGACGGCGCGGGTCACGTTGGTGGACCGCAAGGAGATCTTCTTCCACCGCATCGCATCCCTGCGGGCCGGTGTGCGCCCGGAGTGGTCGGTGACGCCCTTCATCCCGTACGACCGGCTGCTGCGCCACGGCCGTGTGGCCGCGGCCAAGGCGGTTCGCGTCGAGACGGATGAGCGGCAGGTGGTGCTGGCCACGGGTGAGCGGCTGCCGTACGACGTGCTGGTGATCGCCACCGGCGCCGACTACCCGGAACCGGCCCGTTTCACCGGCACGACCGCGGACGAGGCGGTCAAGTCGTTCGCCGAGCACCAGCGGAGCATCGCCGCCGCCGGACACGTCCTCGTCGTCGGCGGCGGGCCGTCCGGCGTCGAACTCAGCGCCGAGATCCGGCTGGCCCGCCCGGACGCCCGGGTCACGCTCGCCCATGCCGGGCCGGCGCTGCTGAACGCCACGGGCAGTGCCCGCGCCGGGCGCAAAGCACGCGACTGGCTGGAGTCCCACGACGTCGAGGTGCGGCTCGACTCCTTCATGGCGCCCGGCAATGACTTCGGCACCTACCGCGACGCCCACGGCAACATCGTCGAGGCCGACCTCTCCTTCTGGGCGACGGGCACCACACCCAACACGCTCTGGCTGCGCCTGGCCGGGCACGGGGACTGGCTGAACCCCGCCGGGCACGTGAAGGTCGACCGGATGCTCCGGGTCGAGGGGAAGCCGGACGTGTTCGCGGTCGGCGACGTCAACGACGCCACCGAGCTCAAGATCACCCCCGCCGCGCTCGCCCAGGCGGACCTCGCCGCCCACAACATCCGCACCTACCTGAACAGTTCCGGCAAGCACCGCAAGGAGCCCCGGCTGTACCGGCCGATGCAGCGCACTCCGATCATCGTGCCGTTCGGCGCGGGCGACGGACTCACCGTGCTGCCCGTGCCGGGCGGCGAGACTGCGGTCCTCGGCAGCCGGACCTCCGTGATGGCCAAGGCGAAGACGCTCATGACCCCGTACATGAGGCGCCAGCTCGGGTACACCGCGACCTGAGAGCCGAACCGCGTACTCAGCCCGTCACCCCGGCGTGGGCCAGACAGCGGGCCAGGTCCGAACGGGAACGGACGCCCAGCTTGCGGTAGACGCGGGTGAGGTGGGCCTCGATCGTCTTGCGGGAGAGGAAGAGGGACGCGGCGGCCTCCACGTTGCTCAGCCCCTCGCCGATGGCGCGCGCCACCTGGAGCTCCTGCGGGGTGAGCAGGGCCACCGGCGGCGGTTCGTTGCCGTGGACGGCGGTGCGGTGCCCCGTTGCCGCGACTTCGGCCTCGGCCCGGACCGCCCAGGGAACGGCGTCCAGCGCGGTGAACGTCCGCCGGGCGAGCAGCAGCGGTTCGCGTGCCGCGGACGGCCGCCGGAACCGGCGTAGGACCTCTCCCGCGACGAGCCGGGTCCGGGCCCGCTCGAAGGCCATCTCCTGGTCGGCGTGGACGCGTTCCGCGACGGCCAGCCAGTCGGCGGCCTCCTCTGCGGACCGCGCGAGCATCACCCGGCAGCGGGCGTGCGCGGCCGCCGGCCATGCCAGACCGGTCGCGGTATCACGCTCCCGCAGCCAGTCCGCGACGGCGACGCCCCGCTCTCTCGCCCCCGTGCGCAGACAGGCCTCGGCGAGGTCGGCGACCCACGGCATCAGGCAGGGATTGACCAGCCCCATCTCCTGCGCCGACGCGAACGCCGCCTCCAGGTGCGCACGCGCCGCTTCCGGATCACCGGCGGCGAGCGCGGCCGTACCCAGCGCACCGCGTGCGAACAAGGACAGACCGCGCAGCCGACCGCCGCACCAGCGCTCGTACTGCGCCACACGCTCCTCGCAGGCCGCGACGTCGCCGCGCAGGGCGTCCAGCCGTGCGAGCTGGAGCAACGCGTAGCCCGTCATCGCCAGATGCCCGAACTCCGTTGCCCAGCGCAGCCCCTCGGTGGCGTCCGCGCGGGCCATCGGCCAGCGCGACCACATCTCCACCTCGCACCGCGCCAGCAGCGTGTACGGCAGGAGGGCGGGGGAGTGGTCGCGGCGCATCCCCTCGATCACCGTGTCCAGGACGCGGCGGGCGAGCTCTCCGTCACCGGTCCAGGACAGGCCCTGCGCGATCTCCATCGTCGTCTGGCGTTCCTCGGGGCCGGGCCGGCCGCGCGTCTGGGCGAGCAGCCCGAGCAGGGCCGTACGGCCTTCGCGTACATCGCCGCCCAGAGCCTGCGCACGGGCGCGCATCACGGCGGCGTGGCGACGCTGCGTGCCGTGCGTGCCGGCCGCCAACTCCGCGCAGCGGGCGGCGATGTCGCAGGCGTCGCCCATCCGCCCGTCCATCGTCGCGGGCACCACCGCGGCCCCGTACAGCCGGCAGGCACGTGAGGGGTCCACCGGCTCGACCGCGCGGGCCGCGCCGACCAGCAGCTGATGCGCACGGCCGGGATCTCCGAGCCAGGTGCAGGCCTGGCCGCGCAGCAGCTCGATGTCCGCGGTCATCAGCGGGTCCCGGCAGTGCGACAGCGCCTGCTCGCACCACTGGGCGGCATCCCGCGTCGTACCGCCGTAGAAAGCGTCGTGCGCGGCCTCGAACAGGCGGCGGGCCGCGTCCGCGGGGTCCGGGGACAGCTCGGCGGCACGGTGCCAGGTGGGCGCGGCAGCCGCCAACGCCCCGCGCTGCCGCGCCTGCCGGGCGTCGGCCACCAGACGGGCGGCGACCGACTCGTCCGGACCGGGGGCGGCGGCTGCCAGGTACCAGGTCTGTAGTTCGCCCGAGCTCACGGCGGCCAGTTTCCGGTACACCTCAAGCCGTCGGACCGTGGCGCACTGTCCCAGCACCACCGGCCGCAGCACGGGATGCCGTAGCTCGCACGCGCCGTCCCGCATCCGTACCAGTCCGGCCGCCTCGGCCGGGTCCAGATCGGCGGTCGTGAGTCCGTCGGACGCCAACGCCCGTTGCAGCAGCGGCCATTGCGGGGTTCGGCCGGCGGCGACGTAAACCAGCGCCTCTCGGCTGCGCGGGGGCAGCATGCGCAGCTGTCCGCGCCATGCGCGCTCCACCAGCGGCCCGGGTGCCTCCCACGAGTCGTCCCACGCCTCGGCACCGCCCGCACGGCTGCGGGCGAGCGCCGCCGCGTACTCGACCAGGACCAAGGGGTTGCCGTGTGCCAGCCGCACGATCCGGCCCGCCGCCGCATCCGCCCGGTCGAGCCTGTGCCGCCGTAACAGGGTCCAGCACTCGTCGTCCGTCAGCGGCCCCAGCACGGCGTGCGGGACGCTCTCCTCGATCCCCTCCTCCTCCGGCCCGCTGCGCGCGGCCATGACGAGGGCCACTCGCTCGGTGGCCAGCCGCCGGGCCACGAACTGAAGCACCTGCCGGGACGAAGGATCGGCCCAGTGCAGGTCGTCGACGAGGACCAGCAGCGGCCACGCCTCCCCGGCGGCGGCCAGCACGCCGAGCGCGCCCGCGCACACCGCGTACGGGTTCGGCTCGGCCGCATCCGCGAGCGCGAGACAGCCCTCCACGGCTCTGCGCTGGGCCGGCGGCAGCTCGCCGAAGTGATGGCGCAGCGGCAGCAGCACATCGGCCAGCACCGCGTACGGCAGCACGGCCTCCGACTCCACTCCGCAGGCCCACAGCACCTGGGCGTCCTGGCAGCGGGCGGCCGCGTGGCGCAGCACCATGCTCTTGCCGATCCCCGGTTCACCGCTCAGCAGCAGGGCACCGCCCCTGTGGGGCAGGGCGTCCACCAGGCCGGCCACCAGGTCGCGTTCGGTGTTCCGGCCGACCAGGGCAACGGGCCCCGGGTCGGACGTCGCTTCGTCGGGCGCGGAGGCAGCCACGACGCAGTACGGCCCGTGCACACCCGAGTCGCCCGGCGCATGGACCGGATCGCATGCCGCTGCGCCCACCGTCACACCGGTCATCGCAGGTTCTTCCATGACGCCCCCGTACCCCTGCCGCTCCCCAGCGGCGGTCCGTCATATCACCAGGGTGCCCCCGGAAGGGTGATCGGCGTGAGTGGTCGGGACGGTCCTACGGCGGCCTCCGTACGGTGCTGTCCGCGCGGTGAGCCCATGGCGCGTAGCACCTGCCGGGTGCATCCGGCGCCGGCGACGCGGCGGATGGCGTAGGCGTTTCGGCGGGCGCGCTGCTCAGGAACGCGGCAGCGCATGTCCCGGGCGGAGGTAGGGAGTTCCCCGAAGCCGTGGTGCGAGCGTCCGGAAAGACTCGCGTGCCCTAGACCGGAAAGGGGCAGGGGATGGCTGAGCAGGGACAGTTCCGGCGGGTGATCACGAACCTCACGCACGGCGGACACGCGATTCTCGACAGTGCCGACGAGGCGGAGAAGACCGCCCAGACCCAGGAGAGCCTGAGCACGCGCAGCACGGTGGTTCAGGAGTCCACCGACGTCGCCGCGCACGTGGGCACCACTTCCTTCGACTACTTGTTCCCCGACCTCGCGAAGAAGTTCCCGGAGCACCACCTGCCGCAGGACGACATCGCAAGGGTGGTCAAGGCACTGCTCGAACTGGGCTCGGCGATCGTGGAGACCCCGGAAGAGGTGCGCCTCCCGGAGCTCAACTCACCGATTCCGGCGATCTACACCTACTGGGGCCAGTTCGTCGACCACGATCTGACCGCCGCGACCGACCGCGATCTGGTGATCAACATCACCGACGAGAACCTGCCGCCCGTGCCACCGGACGAAGTGATCAAGAAGTTGGAGAACCTGCGGATCCCGGCACTGAACCTCGACTCGGTCTACGGCGACGGGCCGTTCGCGGCACCGGTGGTGGGCAAGGACGCCGTTCCCTACGACGGGATCAAGTTCCGGTTGGGCCTGCTCTCGCCGGTGCCCGCCAATGTGGGCGCGCTGATCCCCCCGGTCGACGACACGCAACGGGATCTGCCGCGCAAGCCCGACCGCACACCGCTCGTCGGCGACACCCGCAACGACGAGAACCTCGTGGTGGCTCAACTGCACGTGGCGTTCCTGCGGTTCCACAACGCGGCGGTCGACTGGGTGCGCGACAACGAGCCCGGCTTCGAGTCCGACGCCGAGGTCTTCCGACGGGCCAGGGACCTCACCCGATGGACCTACCAGTGGTTGTGCGTGCACGACTATCTGCGCACCGTGGCTCGCCCCGACGTCGTCGACCTGGTGGACACCGCGGAGGGGAACCTGCTCGCCCTGGACCGTCGCGGCACCTACGTGCCGATCGAGTTCGCGGTTGCGGCTTTCCGCTTCGGCCACAGCATGGTGCGCGGTGCCTACGACTGGAACCGCAACTTCGGCCGCCCCGGCGACAGGTCGCCCGTGTCCACCCTGGACCAGCTGTTCCAGTTCACCGGCAAGGGCGGTTTCGCCGGCCAGCTGACGACGCTCCCGTCGAACTGGCCGGCGGAGTGGGACCGGATGGTCGACAAGAACAGTCAGTTCGCCAACCGCTTCGCACGGCTCATCGACACCAGGATCGCGCCACCGCTCGCCGAACTGCGCAACGAGGGCAACGACCCGGGCCTGGCCGACCGGATCAAGAAACTGCTCAAGCACCTCGCCCAGCGCAACCTCCTGCGCGGCTACCGGCTGGCCGCCCCCACCGGCCAGGCCGTGGCCGAAGCCCTCGAAGTCACACCTCTCAGCCGCGTGGAACTCGAGCAGAACAGCAGCGACGCGGTCAAGAACGCCCTGGAGGCGGGCGGCCTGTTCGACAAGACCCCGCTCTGGTTCTACGTGCTGAAAGAGGCCGAGGTGAGGGAGCTGGGCCGGCGGCTCGGTGAGGTCGGCAGCCGCATCGTCGCCGAGACCATCGTCGGCCAGATCCGCCAGGACTCCGGTTCGTACGTGAACCAGACGAGCTGGAGCCCCGCACAGGGCGTCCAGCTGCCCAACGGCCGACCGGTGCGCACGATCGCGGACTTCCTCCGCTTCGCCGGCGTCCTCTGACCCACCCGCGCCCAGCTGTGCCCCCCATGCCCCCGCCGGCCCGTACCGGTGGGGGCGCACCTGCCCCCGTAGGGAATTCCCCGAAGCGCCGAACGTCCCCCGCCGAGGAGCATCCGCGCATGGACATACCAGAACAGCAGCAGAACATGATGGAGCGATACCGGGACACGGCGCAGCAGCGCGAGGACATCCGGCGTCGGCAGGCGGAGACCGGCGTGCCCTTCGTCGTCGACAGCGAGGAGCAGCTGCTCGCCCGCGCGGAGCGGCTGTTGAGCAAGGGCGAGGTCGATCCGGAGACGCTGGCGCCGGTGCCGACCGACGGGGGCCCGGTGCTTCCCGCCGTCGTGCCCGAACGGATCCTCGGCGCCGCGAGCGAGCTTCAGAGCGTCAACTTCCTTGCCCGTGGGGCACGTGCGGCCCGCGCGGTCGCCCGCATGTCCATCATCGACAACGGACGGCGGGCCGGGTTCGGCACCGGGTTCCTCGTGGGGGAGCGTCTGCTCCTCACCAACAACCACGTGCTGCCCGACGTGAAGACGGCGACCGGATCCTTCGCGGAGTTCGACCTCGAATCCGACGTCGACGGCGTGCCCAAACCGATCGCCGCCTACGACCTGGTCCCGGGCGACCTGTTCGTCACCGACGCCGACCTCGACTACACCCTCGTCGCGGTCGCGGCAGGCACCGACGGGAGCCGGCCCGGCGCGGTGCACGGTTGGCTCAGGCTGATCGCCCAACAGGGGAAGATCGTCATCGGTGAGCCGGTGAACGTCGTCGGCCATCCCGACGCCCGGCCGAAAGAGCTCGCGGTCCGCGACAACGCCCTGCTCAACCAGTTGCCGCAGTTCCTGCACTACCGCACGGACACCGAGCCCGGAAACTCCGGCTCGCCCGTCTTCAACGACCAGTGGGAGGTCGTCGCGCTGCACCACGCCGGCGTACCAGACCCGGACGGCGAGGGCTGGATCGCCAACGAGGGGGCACGCGTCAGCGCCATCCTGCGGCACCTCGCGCTGGCCGAGCTGCCACCGCAACAGAAGCTGCTGCTGGCCGAGTTGGGCTCGCAGGCGGTACCGAGCGAAGCGGCGCTGACCGAAGACGTCCTCCCCGCTCAGGCAACCCTGCCCGCGGCGCATGCCGAGGCCGGCGCGGGTGCTCAGCAGCGGCGCGGTGTCGCCGGGCGGACCGGCGCCGGCCGGCGCGTGGTGTTCCTGCACGGCCGCGGGCAGCAGGGCCGCGATCCCGCCGCGCTGCGCGCCGGCTGGTGCGGGGGCCTGGCCATCGGGCTGGCGGCGGCGGGCCTTGCGCCGATCGACGCCGGCGACGTCTGGTTCCCCTACTACGGCGACGCGTTGGCCGCCTGGGCCGCCGACCGTGAGCACCTCGCCCCCGAAGCGACGACCACGGCCGAGGCGTACGCGCCCTCCGATCCCGGCGCCCGCGCGGTGTACGCCACCCTGCTCGCCGAGGCCGCCAAGCGCGCCGGGATGCCCGCGTCGGAACGGGAGTCCGTGGAGGAGGGCGTACGCGCGAGCGAGGGCGTGGCCGCACAGGAGTCGGGCCTCCTCGGCGGGGTGGTCGCCGCACTGCAAAGGCCGCTGTCCTGGATCGCGGCGCGCAGCGGGCTCGACGACGCCGTGATCGCGACGGTGTTCCGCGACATCGCCGCCTACCTCGACAACAAGTCGGTACGCGACGCCGTGCTCGACGCGGTGCTGGCCGACATGCCCGACGACGGCGAGATCGTCCTGGTCACCCACAGCCTCGGCACCGTCGTCGCGCTCGACCTGTTCACCCGGCTGCACAAGCGGGCCTCCGTGCCTCTGCTCGTGACCGCGGGCAGCCCACTCGGACTCGACGCCGTGTACCGGCGGTTGCTCACGGGGGGACCCGTCCGGCCCGGTCAGGTCGGAGTGTGGATCAACGCCTGGGCGGCTGCGGACGCCGTCGCCATCGGCTGTCCGCTCGGCGACACCTGGACAGGGGTGCGCGACGTGCTCTGCGCCAACCGCAAGGACCGGGCACACGACATCACGCAGTACCTTGCCGAGGCCCGGATCGCAGCCGAGATCGGTCGCGGCGCCCGCCCGTAGGCGGCGTCACGACCCCGGAGTGTCCCAACGGACGTGCAGCGCCGGGGGCTTGCGGAAGAGCAGGCCTGTGGGCGCGGAGGACGCGGCGGGGTCGAGGCGCAGGCCCGGGAGACGATCGAGGAGCGTGACAAGGCAGACGCGGGTCTCCAGCCGGGCGAGGTGGGCGCCGAGGCAGAAGTGCGGGCCGTGGGCGAAGGCCAGCTGGAGACGGGAGTTGGTGCGTCGCAGGTCGAAACGGTCGGGATCCTCGAAGACCTCGGGATCACGGTTGGCGCCGGCGAGCGAGACGACCACGAGATCCCCGCGGCGCACCTCGGCCCCGCCGATCGACACATCGGCGGTGGCGTAGCGGTCGACGACCGCAGCGGCGGGTTCCAGGCGGAGCGATTCCTCGATCGCCGCGTCGACGAGACCCGGATCGGCCCGCAGGAGCGCCAGTTGGGCGGGATCGGCCAGCACATGCCGTACGGCGTTGGCGATCATGCCCTCGGTGGTCTCGATGCCGCCGAACATCAGCACGGCGGCATTGGCGACCACCTCCGGCAGCTTCAGCCGTTCGGCCGCCGCGACCAGCAGCGACGCATCGGCCTCCGCGGCGACTGTCGCCTCGACGCTGCCCCGCAACTGGTCGAAGGCCGCCGCCCCGGCAGGATTCGCGGGCCGGCCCGCGGTGATGTCGGAGACCGCGCTCACGATGGCGTCGTACCAGGACAGCACCGCCTTGGCGTCGGCGTCGACCAGGCCCAGGGACTCGGCGACGACCGCGACCGCCAGTGGCCCTGCCACCTCCCGGCGCAGCTCGGCGCCGCCCCCCGGCCGGACGGCCTCCACGAGCCGGGCGGCTTCCTCTTCCACGAACCCGGCGAACCGGTCCTGCACGTCTCGCGCGCGGAACGGATCGGTGAAGGGAGCGCGGTGCCGTGCGTGCTCGGCGCCTTCCAGGGAGAGCATGCTGGGACCTACGACCTGGGCGGTGGAGAAGCGGGGGTCGTCCACGGTGAAGCCGGCCGCGTCGCGCATCACCCGCAGGGCGAGATCCCGCCGGGTCACCAGCCAGCCGCCCAGCGCGGGGAGCCACGAGACCGGTTCGCCGGCCCGCAGCAGGGCCAGCCTGGGATGCGGGTCGTCCTCCAGTTCATCGAGCGTGGTCGTGGCGCCGAGCGGAAACCGGTGCGCTTTCTCCATGGGAGCTGCCTCTGTTCCTGTCACTGGAGTTACGGTCCTGCATCTGAACAGCCGCCATAGTGGCCTGCGATGCTGTCATTTCATCATCGACTCTGGAGGCGCCCATGTCCGAGCCGTCCGTTCTCGCTTCGTTGGTGTCCGGGCTGCGGAGCGGCTCGATCGACGTCGTCGACCTCACCTCGCCGTTGTCGTCGTCCACGCCTGTGATCCAGCTGCCGCCCGAGTTCGGCCAGACCGCCGTGTTCGAACTGGAGGAGATCAGCCGGTACGACGACCGGGGGCCGGCCTGGTACTGGAACAACTTCCGCAGCGGTGAGCACACCGGCACCCACTTCGACGCACCGAACCACTGGGTCACCGGCAAGGACCTCATCGACGTGGCCTCGGTACCGGCCGGACGGCTGATCGCACCGGCCGCCGTGCTGGACTTCACCGCCGAAGCGGACGCCGACCCGGACTTCCTGGTCGAAGTGGACCATGTGAAGGCCTGGGAAGCCGAGAACGGCCCGCTGCCCGAGGGCGGCTGGCTGTTGCTGCGCACCGGCTGGGATGCCCGCTCGGACACGCAGGAGGCGTTTCTCAACGCGGACGAGAACGGTCCGCACACCCCCGGCCTGTCACCGGAGTGCGCCCGCTGGGTGGCCGAGGAGTCGCCGGTGATCGGTCTCGGCGTCGAGACGGTGGGCACCGACGCCGGACGCGCCCACTCCTTCGACCCGGCGTTCCCGTGCCACTCCTATCTCATGGGCAGCGACAAGTACGGGCTGACCCAGTTGCAGAACCTGGCCGCGCTGCCGCCGACCGGTGCCGTCGTCATCGCGGGCCCGCTGCCCATCGTCACCGGGTCCGGGGCTCCCGCGCGCGTGCTCGCCCTGGTGGAGCGCGCATGAACGTCGCGGAAGCCGTCGGCCGGGCGCTGGTGGCGGCCGGGGTCGAGCAGGTCTTCGGCGTGGTCGGGTCGGGCAACTTCCACCCGACCAACGCCATGGTCGCGGCAGGAGCGTGGTTCGTCGCCGCACGCCATGAGGGCGGCGCGGCGACGATGGCCGACGCGTACGCGCGGATGAGCGGCACGGTGGCGGCACTGAGTGTGCATCAGGGGCCCGGCCTGACGAACGCCGTCACGGGGATCGCCGAGGCGGCCAAGAGCCGTACGCCCCTCCTTGTGCTCGCGGCCGAGGTGACCGAGCCGAGGTCGAACTTCTACGTCGACCAGGACGCGTTGGCACACGCGGTCGGCGCGGTCACGGCGCGGATCACGTCCGCGGAGGACGCGGTCGAGCAGGCATGCGCCGCCGTACGGCGGGCCCTGCACGAACGGCGCACCGTGCTGCTCAACCTCCCCCTGCCGATGCAGGCCGTGGAGGTGCCGGACGGAGCCCTGGCGCAGGCCGCGGCGCCGCCCGAACGGGCCGTGGTCGAACCGTCGGCGGCCGAAGTGACCGCGCTGGCACGGCTGTTGGAGCAGGCCCGACGCCCGGTGTTCGTGGCCGGGCGGGGAGCACGCGGGCCGGGCTGCCGCGAAGCCCTCGATGCACTCGCCGAGCACCAGGGCGCGCTGCTCGCGACGTCGGCCGTCGCCCGCGGACTGTTCCACGGCAACCCATGGTCGCTCGACGTGTCCGGGGGCTTCGCCTCCCCGTTGGCCGCCGAACTGATCCAGGGCGCGGACCTCATCGTGGGCTGGGGCTGCGCGCTGAACATGTGGACCATGCGGCACGGCCGGCTGATCGGCCCGGAGGCGACGGTGGTCCAGGTCGACGACGACGCGTCGGCGCTCGGCGCGCACCGGGCGCTGGATCTCGGCGTCACCGGTGACGTGGCACGCACGGCGCGACGCGTTCTCGACGCGGGCGGCGAACCAAGGCAGGGCTATCGGACCCCCGAGGTCGGCGCCGCCGTAGCTGAACGCGTGCACTGGCGGGACGTGCCGTACGACGACACGAGCGGCCGTGACCGGATCGACCCGCGGACGCTGAGCATCGCGCTCGACGACATCCTCCCCCGCGAGCGGGTGATCGGCGTGGACTCGGGCAACTTCATGGGCCACCCCAGCATGTACCTGTCGGTGCCGGACCAGGACGGCTTCTGCTTCACCCAGGCCTTCCAGTCGATCGGCCTGGGCCTGGCGACCACGATCGGCGCGGCGCTGGCCCGGCCGGACCGGCTTCCGGTGGCCGCGCTCGGAGACGGCGGCGCGATGATGGGCGCCGCCGACTTCGACACGGTCCGTCGGTTGGGGCTGCCGATGTTGGTCGTCGTCTACAACGACGACGCCTACGGAGCCGAAGTGCACCACTTCGGGCCCGACGGACACCCCCTCGGCCTCGTCGAGTTCCCGCCGACGGACGTCGCCGCCGTGGCGCGAGGCTACGGCTTCGAGGCGGTCACCGTGCGCTCGCGGGCGGATCTGAAGGCCGTGGAGGACTGGGTCGCCGGGCCACGCTCCGCACCGCTGCTCATCGACGCGAAGGTGGTCCGCGACCACGGGTCCTGGTGGCTGGAGGAGGCGTTCCGGGGGCACTGAGCCCGCCGGCGGGCCTGCATGCGGCGCAGGCCCGCCGGACGGGGCGACCGGTCAGGACGACTGGGCGGTCTGGTACAGGTTCTGCGCGTCAGTGCCGAAGACCGGCCCGTACATCGCGGTCGGCAGGAAGTTGTACTTGAAGCTGTTCACCGAGGACTGGAGGCCCGTGCCGGTGGTTTCGTCGAACTGGGTGAACCAGGGGCCTCCGCTGGAGCCGCCGGTCATGTCGCAGGTGAGGCCGTGGTCGCTGGACAGCAGGAAGTCCCGGTAGGTGGTGCCGCTGCAGTAGATGAACTTCTCGCCGTCGTACGGGTCGGCGGCGGGGAAGCCGAAGGCGTACATCGCCTTGTTGTAGCCGGTGTTGAAGGCCAGGCCCTGGCCGCCCACGACATCGGTCAGACTCTTTCCGTCCAGCGGGGCGACCACGGCCGCGCCTATGTCGTAGTTGATGTCCTCACTGGCCGTCCACTGCGGCGTGGACAGGGTCTTGGACGCGGTCCAGGTGCCGTACGGAGCCTGTCCGTCGTGATAGCCGGGCACGAAGACCCAGTTGGTGTGCCAGGCCCCCTCCAGCTTCACACAGTGCCCCGCGGTCATCACGGTGCTCTTGTTGGCGCTGGTGACCGCGTTGCCCGAGCACGATGCGGTACGGCCCTGGTAGCTGAAGAACACCCGCCCCGCGGTCTGCACCACGGCACCGCCCCCGGTCCAGGCGCCGCCGCCGTTGGGGAACGCCAGAGCTCCGACAGTGGACGCCGGGGTGCTCGGCGCGACGACGGCCTTCTTGCCCTGACGAGGGGCCGATGCCGTCACGTCGGAGCGGTCGACGGACAGCACGTCGAGCGGCGTGGCCTGCCGCATCCGCTCCGCGGTCCAGAAGTCACGGGCGTGTTCCTGCGCCGAGAGGGTCAACGACCCCGGTTCCGGAGTGGCGGCACCGGCCGGGGATGCGGTGACACCGGTGGCCAGGAGTGCGGCGACGCCGGCCAGGGCGCCGAGAACGGTGCGCCGGACGCGGGCACCGCCGGATGTGCCGAGTCTGCCTTTCACGCGGTCTCCTTCTGCGGTGGGGGGACCGGGCGGTGCGGACCGTCCGCCCGGGTGGGCAGGGGTGTTACGGCGTGCGGTCAGGGCAGCGTGCCATCAGGAAGCGGTGTCTGGGCAGGTGCACGTCACCACGATGGCCGAAATTGCACAAACCCTGCATACATCAGGCCTCGGTTCGGCCCCGGACCACGAGCTTCCTGATCAGCGGCCACACCAGCAGCAGCGCCACCACCGCATAAACGGTCACCGCGAAAGGCGTGTCGACCAGACCCGAGACACTCCCGTCGCTGATCTGTAGGGCGCGCCGCAGCTGTTGCTCGGCGTTGGGCCCGAGGATGACACCGATGACCGCGGGCAGGATGGGCAGTCCGTAGCGCCGCATGCCGAAGCCGATCAGCCCGATGATCAGCAGGGTGACCAGGTCGATGACCTCGCCGCCGACCGCGTACGCGCCGACCATCGCGAAGAAGAGGATCCCCGCGTAGAGGTACGGCCGTGGAATGCGCAGCAGCTTCGCCCACACCGGCGCCAGCGGCAGGTTGAGGGCGAGCAGCAGCACCATGCCGACGAACAGTGAGGCGATCAGGCCCCACACCAGCTCGGGTTCACGCTCGAACAGCAACGGCCCGGGCTGGATGCCGTACTGCTGGAACGCGGCCAGCATCACCGCCGCGACGGCCGTGGTCGGCAGGCCCAGCGTCAGCATCGACACCAGCGTGCCCGCCGCCGAGGCCGACGCCGCCGACTCCGGTCCCGCAACGCCCTCGATGGCGCCCTTGCCCCACTCGTCCTTGTGCTTCGACAGACGTTTCTCCGTGACGTACGACAGGAAGGTGGGGATCTCCGCGCCGCCCGCCGGAATCGCACCGAACGGGAAGCCGATGAACGGGCCGCGCAGCCACGACTTCCAGGTCCGCCGCACATCATCGCGGCCCAGCCACGGGCGGCCCACCGGGATCGCCTCGCCGGAACTGCGCCGCAGATGCGCCGCGACCCACAGAGCCTCGCCGATCGCGAAGAGACCCACCGCCACGATCACCACGTCGATGCCGTCGGCGAGTTGGAGGGAACCGAAGGTGAGACGCTGCTGCCCGGTCATCTGGTCCAGGCCCACCAGACCGAGCGTCAGGCCGATCAGCAGGGAGGCGAGTCCTCGGATCCGGGACGAGCCCAGCACCGACGTCACGGCGATGAACGCCAGCACCATGATGGCGAAGTAGTCCGGCGCGCCGATGTCGACGGCCAGATCGGCGACCGTCGGCGCCAGCGCCACCAGCAGGATCGTGCCGATCAGACCGCCCGCGAAGTGACCGATGGCGGCGGCCGCGAGGGCCTGCGCGCCACGCCCCGACTTGGCCATGGGGTTGCCCTCCATGGCCGCGACCACGGCGGCGCTCTCGCCCGGGGTGTTGAGCAGGATCGAGGTGGTGGAGCCGCCGAACATCGCGCCGTAGTAGATGCCCGCGAACATGATGAACGCGCCGATGGGCTCGAGCCCGTACGTCACCGGCAGCAGCAGCGCCACCGCCATCGCGGGCCCGATGCCGGGCAGGACGCCGATCGCGGTGCCGAGCAGCACACCGACGGCCGCCCACAGCAGGTTGAGCGGGGTGAGTGCCGTACCGAAGCCGTCCATAAGGGAGTTGAGGGCGTTCATGTCACAGCGCTCCCATCAGCGGGCCACCGGGGAGCGGCACTCCGAGCAGGTTGTTGAAGACGACGTAGGTGACGAGGGAGAGGACGGCCGCGATGAGCGGATCGCGGTCGATACGGCGGCTGCCGAGGGCGAACGCGGCGCCCCAGAAGAGCAGGGCGCCCGCGGCGGGGAAGCCCAGCGGCTCGATGAGGACGGCCGCGCCGAGGAAAACCCCGGCGAGCAGCAGCACCGTGCGCCAGTCGGCGGGTTCGGACAGGTCGATGTCCTCACCGGTCTCGGCCTGGCCGCGGCCGCCGCGCAGTACGTCGACGGCGAGGAGCGCGGCGATGACCAGCAGGCCGATACCGACGACGATCGGCACGGTCTTGGGCCCGACGGGACCGCGCTGGGCGATCTCGACGTCCATGGTCAGCGCATCGGTGAGGACCAGCACGCCGAGGGCCAACAGCAGGACGCAGACACCGAGTTCGGAGTGCTCGCGCAGCCACGAGCGCCGCTTTGCCGCCTCGGCAGGGGGAAGATCAGTCTGCGTCGTCACGGCCCGAGCTCCTTCACTTCCGTATGTGTCGTCACAACCCCAGCTCCTTCAGCACCGACACCACGCGCTTGTCCTGGGCGTCGAGGAAGTCGCCGAACTGCGCACCGGTGAGGAAGGCGTCCTCCCAGCCGTTCTGCTCCAGGGACTTCTGCCACTCGGGGGAGTCGTGGAGTTCCCTGATGAGCCCGGTGAGCTTGTCGCGCTCGGCGGCGGACAGACCGGGCGGGGCGACGATGCCCCGCCAGTTGGTGAAGTTCACGTCGTAGCCGGACTCCTTGAGCGTGGGCGCGTCCTTGAGTTCGCCCACGCGCTCGGGGCCGGTGACCGCGAGCACCCGCAGCTCGCCCGCCTTGATCTGGTCGAGGTACTCGCCGACGCCGGACACCCCGAAGCCGACCTTGTTGCCGAGGATCGAGGCGAGCAGCTCGCCGCCGCCGTCGAAGGGGATGTAGTTGACCTGCTTAGGTGCGATGCCCGCGGCCTGCGCCATCAGCATCGGCGCCAGATGGTCGGGCCCGCCGGGCGAGGAGCCGCCGCCGACCGGCAGCTTGCCCGGGGCGGCCTTCCAGGCGTCGATGAGCTCGTCGATCGTCTTGTACGGCGAGTCCTTGGCGACCACGACCACGTCCTGCTCCTCGGTGAGCCGGGCGATCGGCGTGGTGTCGGCCAGGGTCTTGGGCGCGTGGTTGGAGCGGGCCGCGCCCACGACACCGAGCCCCATCGACATCGCCAGCTTGCCGTTGCCGTGCTCGCCCACCAGCCGGGTCAGGCCGACCGTCCCGCCGGCGCCGGGCAGGTTGAACACCTCGATGCTGTGCGTGAGGCCGGCGTCCTCGGCGTTCTTCGCGGCCGTCCTGGCTGTGATGTCGTAACCGCCGCCGGGTGTGTTGGGGACCATGAAGCGCAGGCCAGGGATCTGTGTGCCGGTCTCGGAGCCGCTGCCGGTGGTGAGCAGCGGCGGTCCGACGAGGACCAGCACGGCGGCCCCGAGCAGGGCGAGGGGAAAGCGCAGGCGCACGAGTTTCACCACCTGTCGGTCGATGCGGGTCAGTGGAGCGTGATGTGGGCCACATGCTGCACGGGTGCCGACGACGTGTCTCGCTTCCGGAACCAACGGAGGTTTTGGTCTTTGTGTCAGCGGGCCGGGCGGCGACGGATGTCTTCCCCTGACCACGGCCGGGGGCCATCATGGGGCGTCCCGGCACCCGAACCACCAGGTCAGAGATTGAGTACGTCGTGGCCACCACCTTCCGTCGCCAGACCCTCGCGGGCGAGATGCTGGTGCTCCAACTCGCCATCGTCGTGGTGGTGTTGCTCGCGATCGCCGCGGTCTCCCTAGCCCAGTCCGAGGCCACCTTCAACCGCGTCGAGGGGCGCCGGGTCACCGCGCTCGCCGAGCAACTGGCCGCCACGCCCCTGGTGCGCAGCGAACTCGCCCAGCCGGTGCCGCAGGAGGGCCTCGCCCCGCTGGTGAACTCCATGCAGACCCAGTCAGGGGTCACCTCGGTGACGGTGGCCGACGCCCTCGGCCGGATCGTCAGCTCCACCAACCCCACGGTGATCGGCGAACGGCTGCCCCTCGGGGAGGGCGGCGCGGCGGGACGCGGCTGGTCGGGGCCGCTGACCCTGGACGGCAGCCATGAACGTGTGGCCCAGGTGCCCGTCCTCGGGGCGACCCGGGAGAACCTCGGCCGGCACCTCGGCACGGTGATGATCGGCGAAGCCGACCCGACGGTGTGGCAGCGCCTGAGCGGCGCGTCCTCCTATCTCCTCGCCTACCTGGGCATCGCCAGCGGCCTCGGCGTGGCCGGCTCCTGGCTGCTCGCCCGGCGCGTCAAACGGCAGACCCTCGGTCTGGAGCCGCGCGAGATCGCCGGTCTTGCCGAGCACCGCGAGGCGATGCTGTACGGCATCGCCGAAGGTGTGATCGCCCTGGATCCAGGTGCTCGGCTGACCCTGGTCAACGAGATGGGCCGGACCCTGCTCGACCTGCCCGAGGAGTGCGTGGGCCGGAGCCTGGACCAACTCGGCATCGACGGACGGCTGCGGGACGTCCTCGCCGGCGCCGCGCCCGAACAGCGGGACCAGGTCGTCGTACGCCGGGGCCGCGTCCTGGTGATGAACCGGATGACCGTGACCAAGGACGGCCGGCTGCTCGGCTCGGTCACCACCCTGCGGGACCGCACCGAACTCGCCCGCCTGGAGCGGGAGATCGGCTCGTTCCGCAGCTCGTCGGAGCTGCTGCGCGCCCAGGCCCACGAGTTCGCCAACCAGCTGCACACCATCTCCGGGCTCATCCAGATCGGCGAACAGGACGAGGTGGTCCGCTACATCCGCGCGCTGAGCCGGCGCCGTCAGTCGCTGGATGTCACCCTCAGCCGCCGCGTCCGGGACACCGCCGTCGCCGCCCTGCTGACGGCGAAGGCCTCCCTCGCCGCCGAACGCAAGGTCACGCTGCGGATCTCGGACGACACCGCGCTCGACCGGCTCACCCCGGAGGACGCCGCCGACGTGGCGACCGTCGTCGGCAACCTCGTCGACAACGCCGTGGATGCCGCGGCGCACGACGGCGAACGGTGGGTCGAGGTCGAACTGCGGCAGGACGCCTCCAGTGTGGAGATCGTCGTACGGGACTCCGGTCCCGGCGTGGCACCGGAACTCGCCCGGGAGGTGTTCACGCACGGCTTCACCACCAAGGCCGCCCACGAGGGCGAGCGCGGGATAGGTCTGGCGCTCACCCGGCTGGTCTGCGAACGTCACGGCGGTGAGATCTCGGTGACCAACACCCCCGACGGGGCCGTGTTCACCGCGCGCATGACCGTCAGCCACCTCACCGACGCGGTGGCGGAAGGAGCGACATGACCGGCACGACCGGCGAGCCGAACGAGATAGGCGTCCTCGTCGTCGACGACGACTTCATGGTGGCCAGGGTCCATCGCACCTTCGTCGAACGCGTCCGGCCCTTCACCGTCGTCGGCGTCGCCACCACCGGCGAGGAGGCCATCGCCGCCGTCGACGAACTCCGCCCGGACGTCGTCCTGCTCGACCTGTACCTGCCCGACGTCTTCGGCCTCGACGTCATCCCCCGGCTGCGCACCGCCGGCCACGACTGCGACGTCATGGTGATCAGCGCCGCACGGGAGGCCGACACGGTACGCCGTGCCGTCCGCCGCGGTGTCGTGGACTACCTGCTCAAACCGTTCGAGTTCCAGGACCTGCGCTCCCGCCTGGAGCGGTACGCCGCACAGCGCGGCCGGCTGCGCACCACGGTCGTCCGCAGTCAGGCCGACGTGGACCGGGTCCTGGCCGGCGCCGCCGTACCGGCGTCGACCGTCTCCATGCTGCCCAAGGGCATGAGCGTGGAGACCGCCGACCTCGTCGAGCGCACTCTCCGCGACTGTCCCGGCACTCTGTCCGCCTCCGAGTGCGCGACCCTGACCGGTGTCTCCCGGGTGAGCGCCCGCCGCTACCTGGAGTACTTCCACACCACCGGCAACGCGGAGGTCTCCCTGCGCTACGGCGCGGCCGGGCGCCCCGAACGCCGCTACCGGTTCCGCGGACAGCCCGCTGTCATGCAGTGAGTTCCTTTGTGACGGGCCGCGGCAGAGTGGTCAGGTGAGGTCCACGGGGATGCGGTGGTCGGGTCGGCCGTCCTTGGCGAGCATCCAGTGCGAGTCGGCGGTGGCTCGGTAGAGCCGGATTCCGCCGCCGGGCCGGACGTCCTCGCCGGTCCACTCCCGGCCGCCGTGGGCCACCGAACGGCGTGAGAACGCCTCGATCCCCCGGGCCGACGCGGCACCGTCCACCAACTCCGCGACGGCGGGCAGGTAGACGCCCTGCCCGGTGCCGATCTCCACCTGGGAGTCGAAGACGACGATCCCCACCTCGGGGCGCACCGCGATGTTGCGGGAGTGTGTGACGTCGGGCGAGGAGACCCAGAAGAACTCGGTGGAGTCGATGTGGGCGAAGTACACGGGTGAACCCCATGGCCGTCCCGTCGCGTCGGCGGTGGACAGCACGAGGTAACGATTGGCGTCGATGATCCGGCGCGCCAGCGCCGCTGCCTCGTTCTCGGCCACGTCGATCACTCCGCTCTCTCGGGACGGTCGTTCGGGAGCCTGGGCCCGAGCACCGGCACAGTGCTCGGGCCGTTCGCTCAGCAGATGCTCTGACTGCTGTTGACGAGGGTGTTGTTGCGGAACGTGGTGTTGGTGCCGCAGGGGCTTTCCCTGATCGCCGAGTTGGTCACCGTGAGGTTCTGGATGGTGACGTCGGCGTTGTTGGGGAACTCCGAGCGGGCCGCGAGCCGGATCTCGCCGCCGCCGGTGACGCTGCCGCTCTGCGCGGCGATGTTCACGTTGTAGCAGTTCTCGACCAGGATCGAGTTGTTGCCGGCGTTGGAGATGTTGACCCGGTCGATGACCGCGCCGCCGCTCTCGGAGACGCAGAACACCCCGCGGCCGCCGCCCCGCGCGATCACCTCACCCACCCGGATGTTGGTGGGGTACGAACTGCCCACCCGGCCGTTGCGGTTGGCCATGCGGAACGCCGCGTAGCCGGTGCCGGTGCCCGCTCCGTCCGCGTCGACCTTGGTGACGGTGGCGTTGACGGTCTGGTTGAGCAGCAGTCCGGACTCGCCCACGTTGCGCGCGGTGACCGTACCGACCGTGAGTCCGTCGACGCCGTACGTCTCCACCGCGTGACTGCTCGCGCCGGACACGTACACGTTGTCGATCCTGACGTTCCGCGTCCACTGGCTGGTGTCGCCGCGGTTGTCGATGCGTACGCCGAGGCCCGCCGACAGGCGCATGTCGAGCTGGCCCAGCACGACGTTCTGGACGTTGCGCATGAAGATGCCGTACAGCGGAGTCCCGGTGAGGTTGAGGTGCTGGACCTCGATGTCGCGGACGCCGCGGGCGTACACCGGGGCCTGGTCGCCGGAGCCCGATCCGGTGACGTTGATCGTGCCGCAGACGTCGAGCACGGTGTAGCTCGGCAGCGAGACCCTGGACCCGGCGCCGATGGAGCCCGAGCCGCGCACGACGACCCGTTCCTTCGAAGTGCGGCCCGCCGTGAGGCTGCCCACGGCCGCCTGCATCGCCGCGCGCATATCGCTGCCGGAGTACACGACACTGCTGCCGCGCCGTGCGGTCCAGGTGCTGCCGCTGAGCACGGCCTCCGCCTGGTACGAGCCCTCGCCGCACGCCGCCGTCGGCTGCGGGGGAGCGGCCGCACTCGCGGGTTCGGCGAGCAGGGCCGCGCCGGTGAGCAGGGCGGTGGCGCATGCGCCGGCGGCAACGGCCCGTCCTCTGTGGGCCGTTGCCGGAGTGTCGGCGAGGTGATGTGCGGCTCTGCGTCCCATCTCGTCCTCTCCAAAATGTGGGGTGTGCGGCGAGGCTGTAGCAAGCGTTTTCTATGAGTGGCCGGTGAGTGTGCCAACGGCCTCCCGGGGCGTCAAGGGGCGGGGACGGGTTTGCCGTTGCCCGTACTGGGCTACGCGGGCAACGTGCCCAGCTCCGTGGATCCGGGAGGTCCGCACATGGCCCGGCCCAACGACGAGGTAGCCGCGCTGTTCCAGGAATACGCGGACCTGATCTCGATCACCGGCGGCGAGGCGTTCAGGGCGCGTGTCTACGAGAAGGCCGCCCGCGCCATCGGCGGCTATCACGCCGATGTCTCCACGCTCGACGCCAAGGGCCTGACGGAGATCCCCAACGTCGGCAAGTCGATCGCCGAGAAGGTCGTCGAGTACATCGGCACCGGCCGCGTGTCCGCGGTGGAGGAGCTGCGGGCGAAGATCCCGGCCGGTGTACGGCGGCTGACGGCCATCCCCGCACTGGGTCCCAAGAAGGCGCTGGTCGTGTACGAGGAGCTGGGCATCTCCTCGATCGACGAACTCGCCGACGCCATCCACGAGGAGCGGCTGCGCGACCTCAAGGGCTTCGGGCCCAGGACGGAGGAGAACATCCTCCACGGCATCGCCCTCCTGAAGTCCGCCGGGGACCGCGTCCGGCTCGACGTCGCCACCGACCTCGCGGAGGACGTCGTCGCCGTGCTGTCCGGGGTACGCGGCTGCCGGCGCTGCGCATACGCCGGGTCGCTGCGCCGCGGCCGCGAGACGATCGGCGACATCGACGTCCTCGCCGCGGCCGAGAAGTCGGGGCCGCTGATGCGGGCGTTCACGGAGCTGCCGTACGTCACCGAAGTGATCGCGCGCGGCGAGACCAAGACGTCGATCCGCACCGGCAAAGGCCTCGCGGTCGACCTCCGTGTCGTACCACCGGACTCATGGGGAGCGGCGCTCCAGTACTTCACCGGTTCGAAGGCCCACAACATCCGCACCCGGAATCTGGCCGTGCACCAGGGGCTCAAGCTCTCCGAGTACGGGCTGTTCGACGTCGAGAGCGGCGAGAAGGTCGTCTCCGAGACGGAGGAGGAGGTGTACGCCCGGCTCGGACTGCCGTGGATCCCGCCGCCGCTGCGCGAGGACCGCGGTGAGATCGAGGCCGGTCTGCGCGGGGAGCTGCCCGAGTTGGTCGAGGAGCGGGACATCGTGGGCGACCTGCACACCCATACCGACCTCACCGACGGACTCGCCCCGCTGGAGGAGATGGTCGCCGCGGCCGCCGAGCGCGGCTACGCCTACTACGCGATAACCGACCACGGCCCGAACCTGTACATGCAGCAGATGACCGACGAGCGGATGCTGGCCCAGCGCGAACGGGTGCGGGAACTCGACCGCGCCCATGGCAAGCCCGGCATGCGGCTGCTGCACGGCGCGGAGCTGAACATCGACCCGGACGGCGCGGTGGACTGGCCCAAGGAGTTCCTCGCCGGCTTCGACCTGTGCGTGGCCTCGGTGCACTCCCACTTCAACCAGGGACGCAAGGCGCTGACCCGCCGGCTCGTCCGGGCCTGCGAGAACCCGTACGTCAACATCATCGGCCACCCCACCACACGCCTCATCGGCAAGCGGCCCGGCCTCGACGTCGACCTCGACGAGTTCTTCGCCGCCTGCGCCCGCACCGGCACCGCCCTGGAGATCAACGCCCATCCGGACCGGCTCGACCTGTCCGACGAGCACATCCTGTGGGCCGGGCGGCACGGGACGAAGTTCGCCGTGGACAGCGACGCGCACTCCGTCATCCACCTGGCCAACATGCGCTACGGCGTGGGCACGGCACAGCGCGGCCGGCTCACCAAGGACGACGTGATCAACACCTGGTCCCTGACCCGGCTGCGGCGCTTCCTGCGCAAGGGGCGCGGCACCGTCTGATCTCAGCGGCGGTACAGCCCGATGAGGGTGCCGTCCGCGAGTTCCTGCTTCTCGACGGCCCGCGCGGCCGGAGATTCATTGCGTGACCCGGGCGAGTGCGGGAATCGTGCCACCGGCGAGCACGGCCTCCCGCTGCCGGTCAGAGAGGCGGTGGCGCAGACGATACGTCTGGTCGCGCGTGATGTTGTGCGCGGTCGGCTCCGGCGGGGCGCCGGGGGCGAGCACATCGTGCAGGCCGTCCAGGCGGAGGCGGTCGCCGGGCTCGACGCGCCGGTAGTCGTCGGGGTCGGTGAACTCCAGGGCGAGGACACCGAAGTTGGCGAGGTTCTGCCAGTGGATGCGGGCGTAGGACAGGGCGATCACGGCGCGCAGCCCCAGGTGGCGCAGGGTGATCGCGGCGTGCTCGCGCGAGGAGCCCTGGCCCCAGTTCTCCCCGGCGACGATGACGTGCCCGCCGTGCTCGCGCATCTCGGCCGCCCGCCACGGATAGTCGGGATCGAGCCGGGTGAGCGTGAACTCGGCGAGCTTGGGGATGTTGGAGCGGTACGGCAGGGCCCTGGCGCCGGCCGGGGAGATCTCGTCGGTGGAGACATGGTCGCCCGCCTTCAGCAGTACCGGCACGTCGAGGGCGTCGGGCAGCGGGTCGAAGTCGGGCAGCGCGGAGATGTTCGGCCCGCGTTCCAGCCGTACCCGCGAGGCCTCGGCGGGCGGCAGGGGCGGCTCCAGCATCGCCGCGTTGACCGTGGCCCGTTCGCGCAGGTCCAGTGCCGGGTACGCAACCCCGCGGTCGGCGGCCCAGTCGCGCGGGTCGGTGATCGTCCCGGTCAGCGCCGAGGCGGTGGCGGTCTCCGGGGAGCAGAGCCAGACCGCGTCGTCCTCGGTGCCGGAGCGGCCGCGGAAGTTGCGGGGGAACGTCCGCAGCGAGTTGCGTCCGGCGGCGGGGGCCTGGCCCATGCCGATGCAGCCCAGACAGCCCGCCTGGTGCAGCCGCGCACCGGCCGCCAGCAGGTCGAAGGTCGCCCCGGCCCGGGTGAGGTCCTGAAGGATCTCCCGGGAGGTCGGGTTGACGTCGAAGCTCACCCCCGGCGCGGTCTGCCGGCCGCGGACCATGGCCGCGGCGATCGCGAAGTCCCGCAGGCCCGGGTTGGCCGACGAGCCGATGACGGCCTGCCCGATCGGCTCGCCCGCCACCTCGCGCACCGGCACGACGTTGCCGGGGGAGGTGGGCCTGGCGATCAGCGGCCGGAGGACGGACAGGTCGATCTCCTCCGCCAGGTCGTAGCGGGCGTCGGGCTCGGCGGTGACCGCCACGAAGGCGTCCTCGCGTCCCTCGGTGCGCAGAAAGGCCCGTACGGCGTCGTCGGCGGGGAAGACGGTGGTCGTGGCGCCGAGTTCGGCACCCATGTTGGCGATGACGTGCCGGTCCATCGCGGTCAGCGAGGCCAGCCCCGGCCCGTGGTACTCCAGGATCCTGCCGACCCCGCCCTTCACACCGTGGCGGCGCAGCAGCTCCAGGATCACGTCCTTGGCGCTGACCCAGTCCGGCAGGGCACCGGTCAGCCGGATGCCCCAGATCTCCGGCATCCGCAGGTACAGCGGCCGTCCCGCCATGGCCAGCGCGACCTCCAGGCCGCCGACGCCGATGGCCAGCATGCCCAGGGAACCGGCGGCGCAGGTGTGCGAGTCGGAGCCGGCCAGGCTGCTGCCGGGGAGGCCGAAGCGCTGCATGTGGGTGGGGTGCGAGACACCGTTGCCGGGTTTGGAGTACCAGACGCCGTAACGGCGGGCGCCGGAGCGCAGGAAGACATGATCCTCGGCGTTGCGCTCGTCGGCCTGGAGCAGGTTGTGGTCGACGTACTGCACGCTGACCTCCGTATGCACCCGGTCCAGTCCGAGCGCCTCCAGCTCCTGCATGACCAGCGTGCCCGTGGCGTCCTGGGTGAGGGTCTGGTCGATCCGCAGCCCGATCTCCTCACCCGGCACCATGTCTCCCTCAAGCAGGTGCTCCTCGATCAGCTGGTGCGCCACCGTGCCGCCGGAGCGCGACTGTGCGGCCATACGCCGACCACCTCCCGCCTTCCGTTCGGGAACCGGGTGCCCTGAGCGGCGGCACTTGCACATGGTTCTACGACGAGCCGCGAAGCGGGACGTGTCGATCTCCGCGCAACGGATACCCGGACCAGGTCAGGACCGCTCCGGACGGAGGAGGGCCGGATCCGATGATCTCGCAGACGGTCCTGGTGCCCGCGGACGGCGTCGAGCTTCCAGGTGACTTCGTCGTCCCGCCGTCGGCGCACGGCGTCGTCCTGTTCGCGCACGGCAGCGGCAGCTCCCGGCACAGCCCGCGCAACCGGCAGGTCGCCGCCGAACTCCGCACCGCCGGACTGGGCACCCTGCTGATGGACCTGCTGACCGAGGGCGAGGACCGCCGGGACGCGGTGACCGCCGAACTCCGCTTCGACATCCCGCTGCTCGGGCGCCGCCTGGTGGCCGCGATCGACTGGCTCGACGGGGAACCCGACGTCAGGGGAGTCCCCGTCGTCCTGTTCGGGGCCAGCACCGGCGCGGCCGCCGCCCTGACGGCAGCGGCGGACCGGCCGGACCGCGTTCTGACCGTCGTCTCACGCGGCGGACGGCCCGACCTGGCGGACGACGCCCTGGAACACGTACGTGCACCCGTGCTGCTGATCGTCGGCGGGCACGACGAGCAGGTGCTGCGACTCAACGAGGACGCCGCCCGGCGACTGCGGGCGCCCTGCACGCTGCGCGTCGTGCCGGGCGCGGGCCACCTGTTCGAGGAGCCGGGCGCACTGGACCAGGTCGCCGGCCTGGCCCGGGAGTGGTGTGCGGAGCGCATGGGCGCGGAGCGGCGGTGACGCCGTGTGGGCGACCGATGGGCCGGGTACCCGGCAGGCGCGCACGGAGACAACCCGAAGGGAGCGGCCATGCAGTTCCGCGACCGCAGGCAGGCCGGGCGGGAACTGGCCGAGCGGCTGCGCACCCTCCAGGAGAAGGGCACTCTCCCGCACCCCGTCGTCCTCGCCCTGCCCCGCGGTGGTGCCGCGGTCGCCCGCGAGGTCGCACACGTGCTGGACGCCCCGCTGGACGTACTCGTCGTCCGCAAGATCGGGGCGCCGTTCCAGGAGGAGTTGGGCGTCGGCGCGATCGCCGGCGACGACCCTCCGCTCTTCGACGAACGGGCCCTCGACCGGCTGGGCCTGAGCGAGGCCGCCCTCGCCGGGACCGTCGAACGGGAGCAGGAGGAGATACGGCGTCGCGAGCAGCGCTACCGGCGGGGCCGTCCCGCACTGGATCTGCGGGGCCGCACGGTGATCGTCGTCGACGACGGCCTGGCCACCGGCGCGACCGCGCGCGCCGCACTGCGCCGGGTACGCCGAGAGTCGCCCGGACGGGTCGTGCTGGCCGTGCCGGTGTGCTCGCCGGAGGCGGTCGAGTTGCTGCGCGGCGAGGCCGACGACGTGGTCTGTCTGCACCGCCCGGAGCAGTTCATGGCCGTCGGCCTCTGGTACGAGAACTTCGACCAGCTCACGGACGACGAGGTGCTCGATGCGCTGCACGCCTCCCACACCACACCCGGCTGAGGAAGGAAGAGCGAGTGACTGAAGTGCCGGATGCGCTCATACGTCGATGGTCACCGCGCAGGACCACCCGTAAGGGCCGGGCTCGATGCGCAGGTTCTCCCACGCGATGCCCTTGGGCGCGGCACCGATGACCTCCACCACGCCGAGGTCGGCGACCGCCATCCGCACATCGAGCCCCTCGTCGAACGCCTCCGCCTCCACGTCGACCGGCACCTGGCCGTGCACCTCCAGCCGGAAGACGACCTCGTCGAGCAGCGTGGTCAGCAGATCCTCGGGGCTGCCTTCGGACAGCCGGAGCCGGGCCACGCCCGTCGGCCGCGTCCCGGAGACATCCGCGAAGCCCTCCACCATGCCCGTGACGGCTTCCACCAGGCAGCGCTCACGGCTGTCTCCCCAGGCCTCGACGCGCACGTCAGCCGTGTGCGGCACCAGCCGGTGGCCGCTCACCCCAACTCTTCGCGCCGTGATGTCGTCGCCCATGTCGCCGACCATGCTCACCGTGTTCCCACCGATCCGGGCCGCACACTGACTCAGGGGGCGTGTAGGGACCGGCAGGGCAACGACCGCCTCAGGAGCCGCCATGACCGATCCGACCCACCCCGCGCTCGCACCCGCACTGCGGGACGTCAGGGCCGTCGTCTTCGACACCGACGGGGTGATCACCGACTCGGCCCGGGTGCACGCCGCCGCCTGGCGGACCGCCTTCGACGACTATCTGCGCGCACACCCGCCGGAGGATCCGCGGCAGCGGCGCCCGTTCGACCCGGGCGACGACTACCTGCGGTACGTGGACGGCAAGTCCCGGCTGGACGGGGCCGCCGCCTTCCTCGCCTCCCGCGGCCTCGACACCTCGGGGGAGGGCGTGCGGGCCGTCGCCGCCGACAAGGAGCGGCTGTTCACCGAGCGGCTCCGGAAAGACGGCGTCGACGCGTATCCGGGGACCGTGCGACTGGTGCGTGCCCTGCGCCGGGGTGGGGTACCCGTGGCGGCGGCCTCCGCCTCCCGGCACGCGGGTGAGCTGCTCACCCACGCCGGGGTGCGGGACCTCTTCGACGCCCTGGTCGACGGCGGGGAGGCGGCCAGGCTGGGACTCGCCGGCAAACCCGAGCCCGACCTCTTCCTGGAAGCGGCCCGCCGGCTCGGTGTCCCCGCCGGTCACGCCGCCGTCGTGGAGGACGCGCTGGCGGGTGTGGAAGCGGGGCGTCGGGGTGCGTTCGCACTCGTCGTCGGCGTGGACCGGGCCGCCGGTGCGGACACCGGAGCGAGACTGCTGAGGCACGGCGCCGACATCGTCGTACGAGACCTGGGAGAACTGCTCGTGGAAGGGACACCGCAGTGACGGCAGCGACGGCCTGGACCTGGGAGTACGACGGCTACGAACCCGAGGACGAACGCCTCAGGGAGTCGTTGTGCACCCTGGGCAACGGATACTTCGCCACCCGGGGCGCGTTTCCGGAGTGCACCGCCGACGAGGTGCACTACCCCGGCACCTATGCGGCCGGCTGCTACAACCGGCTCACCACGGACGTCGACGGGCGCCGCGTCGAGAACGAGGACATGGTCAACCTGCCGAACTGGCTGTCGCTGCGCTTCCGCCGCCCCGGCGGGAAGTGGCTCGCACCGGACACGGCGACGGTGCTCGACCACCGTCTGGTGCTGCACCTCGAATCGGGGCTGATGGAGCGCCGCACGCGGTACTCGCTCGCGCAGGGACGGTCGCTGTTCGTACGGCAGCAGCGGTTCGTGCACATGGCCGACCCCCATCTGGCGGTCCTGCGCACCGAGTTCACCGCCGAGGGCTTCGCCGGCGGTCTCGACGTCGAGGCGGCGCTCGACGGGAGCGTCACCAACGGCGGGATCGTGCGCTACCGCGATCTGGACGGCCACCATCTGACCCACATCCAGACCGGGGACTCCGCGCCCGACACCGTGTGGCTGCGATGCCGGACCCGTACCTCGGACATCCGGATCGGCATGGCGGCCCGTCTGACCGCCGACGCCCCGGTCACCCGGCGGCTCGAAGTCACCCGTGCCGTCCAGCGGCTCCGCCTCGACCTGACCCCGGGCCGTACCGTCACCGTCGACAAGACCGTCGCCCTGCACACCTCCCGTGACCGGGCGATCAGCGATCCGCTGGACGCCGCCGTGGACCGCGTGGACGCGGCATCCGGCTTCGACGGCCTGCTGAAAGCCCATCGCACCGCCTGGGACCAGCTGTGGCGCCGGGCCGAACTCGACGTCCCCGGGGGCGCGGGCCGCATCCTCCGGCTGCACCTCTTCCACGTCCTCCAGACCCTCTCACCGCACACCGCCGACCTGGACGTGGGCGTGCCGGCCCGGGGACTGCACGGCGAGGCGTACCGGGGACACGTCTTCTGGGACGAGCTGTTCGTGCTGCCGTACCTGAACCTGCACTTCCCGGAGGTGTCCCGCGCCCTGCTCGGCTACCGCCACCGGCGTCTGGACCAGGCCCGTGCCGCGGCCCGCGTGGCCGGCCGACGCGGTGCGCTCTACCCGTGGCAGAGCGGCAGCGACGGGCGGGAGGAGACCCAGGAACTGCACCTCAACCCGCGCTCGGGACGCTGGCTGCCGGACCACTCCCGGCTCCAGCACCACGTCGGCTCGGCGATCGCCTACAACGTGTGGCAGTACGCCGAGGCGAGCGGCGACGACGAGTTCCTGCACACCAAGGGTGCCGAGATGCTGCTGCACATCGCCCGCTTCTGGGCGGACTCGGCGGTGTACGACGAGAGTCTGGGCCGGCACCGGATCCGGGGCGTAGTCGGGCCCGACGAGTACCACGACGCCTACCCCGACGCGAAGAAGCCCGGCCTCGACGACAACGCGTACACCAACGTCGGCGCCGCATGGGTACTCACCCGCACTCTGGAGGTGCTGAGCGCCCTGCCCGAACCCCGCCGCCGCGAACTCCTCGAGCGCACCGGCCTGGACGGCGGCGAGAGGGAACAGTGGGAGGAGGTGTCCCGCACCCTCCACGTGCCCTTTCACGGCGGAGTCGTCAGCCAGTTCGAGGGCTACGGCGACCTCGCCGAACTCGACTGGGACGGCTACCGCGAGCGCTACGGCGACATCCGGCGCCTGGACCGGATCCTGGAGGCGGAGGACGACACCGTCAACCGCTACCAGGCGTCCAAACAGGCCGACGTGCTGATGCTCGGCTACCTGTTCTCGCCCGCCGAACTCCAGTCGCTCTTCGGCCGGTTGGGGTACCGGCTGGAGGAGGAGACCTGGCGGCGCACGGTCGACTACTACCTGCGGCGCACCAGCCACGGCTCGACGCTCAGCGGCCTGGTCCACGGCTGGGTGCTGGCCCGGGCCCGGCGTGCCGAGGCGTGGATGTTCTGCCAGGAGGCCCTGCGGGGCGACATCGCGGACCTCCAGGGCGGCACCACCGGTGAGGGCATCCACCTCGGCGCCATGGCCGGCACCCTCGACCTGGTCCAGCGCGGACTGACCGGACTGGAGACCCGCGGCGGGGCGCTGTGGCTCGACCCCGTGCCGCTGCCGGAGCTGTCGTCGTACGGGTTCGCCGTCCAGTACCAGGGCCACTGGGGCGTACGGCTCCGGCTGGAACACGGACAGCTGGAGATCGCGGTGCCGTCCTCCGACCGTGACCCGATCGACGTCCGTCTGCCGGGCCACACGGTCTCCGTCCAGCCGGGAGAGATGCGGCGACTTGTGCTGCCCGGGTGACGGCACACCGACGGCTCACGGGTGCGCGACGCCCCGTCCGGCCAGCGCCAGCAGCAGTGCGCCGGCCGCGACGGCGAAGGCCACCAGGAGGGCGCCCTGTAGACCGTGCGCCTCCGCCAGACCGCCGGAGGCGGCCTGACCGGCGGCCGTGCCGAGCGGGCCGCCCGCGCACAGGACGGTCATGGCGGTCGTGGCCCGCTCGGCGGGGGCGAGACGTTCGGTGAGGGCGTAGAGGCTGATCATGTACGGCGCCACCGTCAGGCTCGCCGGGGCGACGGCGACGGGCAGCGAGACCAGCGGGGTGCCGACGTAGAGCCACGCCATACCCGCGCAGAGTGCCACGGCGAACCAGAGATAGCGGGCCCGCAGGGAGAACCGCCGGGGGAGCCAGGCACAGGCGGCACCCGCCAGTGCGCTGCCGACGCCGAACTCCGCGTACACGAGCCCCGCGGCGCCCGGCTCGCCGATCGCGTCCGCGTACACGGTGACGCCGGTCTGTAGCGCACCGAAGACCGCGCCCATCGCCGCCATCGCCAGGCACACGACGGCCAGCGGGCGCCACGGCAGGGGCGGTTTGCGGTGCTGCTCCGAGGGTTGCCCGTGGCCGCCGCCGTGGGCGTGGCGCAGACCGAAGGGGAGGGTGGCTCCCGCGATCAGGGACATGGTCACCACGGCGGGTGCGAAGGGGCTGACCGACGTCAGCAGTCCGACGAGCGCGGGTCCGGCGACGAAGCTCAGCTCGTCGGCGGACGCCTCGTAGGACAGGGCCGTGGACAGCAGCTGGTGCCGGCCGTGCGCCCGGACCAGACGTGACCAGTGCACGCGCACGAGAGGGCCGACCTGGGGCTGGGTCAGGCCCACGAGCGCGGCCATCACCACCATGCACGCGCGCGTGTCCTGGCTCGCCGCCAACAGGGCGGCCCAGGCACCGAAGTTGGCGAGCGCCGCGGCACTTCCCACGGACCGATGACCGTGGCGATCGGCCAGGGCGCCGACCAGCGGACCGCCCACGGCGACGGCCAGGCTCTGCGCCGCGGTGGCGAGCCCGGCGAAGGCGTAGCTGCGGGTCGAAGCCTGGAGCAGGACAAGGGTGGAGAGGGCGGTACAGGCGTACGGCAGGCGGGCGAGGAATCCGAGGGGGAAGAAGCCGGGGCCTGCGATGCGCAGCAGGGAGCGGTACGACACGTGCGGTCTCCGTCGGGCATGTCGAGGAGACGCGCTACCCAGCCACCGGCGCGTCGACAGACCCGATTCAGGGGGTCAACGTACCGGAGGTGGTTGAGGCACGGATAGAGGCCTCTTCCGACGTCAACTCACGTCACGTCGCCGGGATCCGACCTCAACGATGGACACGGCGCGTGCCGAGACCGCGGTGACCTGCATGATCGCCCTGCACCTCGACGTGCTCGACCGCCAACCGCCGGTCAGTCGGGGGCAGTCGGCGACGACTCCCAGTACCGCGGCCGTTACACACCGGAGCCCGGGTGCGGCAGACTGCCGTGAGCCGTACCCGGGCCTGGTTGATCGCGGCGCCGGGTCGGCGGTGCGGAAGGCGTCGATTCGGCTGGATGAAAGGGAGCTTCATGGACCGGTACCTCACGGGAGGAACGCTCTGGCCCGACGGCTGGACCAAGCTGAGGGTGGACTTCGTCCCGCGGCTTCCCGAGATCAAACCGGTGACCGACGCCTACCGTCCGGTCCTTACCCGGTTCGGGTTCGTCTCGCCGGTCAAGGACGAGTGGCTGCACGAGACGCTGGCCGTGGTCGACGACCGGCCCGCGCGTGAGGTGACCGGCCCCGAACTCGCCCTGTTCGAGTCCCGGTTGCGTGAACGGCTCGGCGGACTGCCCGCGTTCACGGTGACGGTGGGCGGGGCGGTGGCGGGCCGGCGCGGTGTGCTGCTCGACCTCGCGCCCGACACCGAGTTCGTGGAGCTGCGGCACCAGGCCAGGGACGCGGTCGTGGAGGTGTTCGGCGAGGAGGCCGACGACTACGAGGAGGAACGCCCGAGGGTCGCGCTCGCCTATGGCACCGCTTCCGGCGACTCGCGGCTCCTCCAGGGCAGGCTGCGCAGCGCCACGGCTCAGCGGGCCACGCTGACCGTGGACGGCGTACGGCTCGTGGAGGCCGTCCAGGACCGTAAACGGCACGAGATCCGCTGGCAGGAGCTGGCGTTCGTACCGCTCGGGGGCGCGGGGTGACGGCCGCGGCCGTCCTTCTCAGCCTGCCGTCCGCGCAAGGCCGTTGAACACCGCCGTTCCCGGTCACGTACCTCAGGGCACACCAACCCCGTACGACAGGAGCACCTGCCATGGCCGAGAAGCTGTACCACGTCTCCGGCATGAGCTGCGGCCACTGCGCGGCGAGCGTCACCGAAGAGGTGGTGGCCGTACCCGGCGTCACCGAGGTCGACGTCGACGTGCGGGCAGGTCGGGTGATCGTGCGCGGTGATTCGTTCGGCGAGGACGCGGTGCGCAGCGCGATCATCGAGGCGGGCTTCGAGGTCGCACAGGGCGCACGGGCCGCCGCGGCCTGACGCTCCGCTGTGGATTGCGGTTCGTTCGCCGCGGGCCCGGTGGGGGCTGGTCGCGCAGTTCCCCGCGCCCCTTACGGGGCGCGCTGTAGTGCACCGGGCTTCACCGTGCGCGGAAGTGGTCGGAGGGGCGGGGCGGTTCCAGACCGTCGTCGCCGGACCGCGCGAACTCGGCGATCACAACTGACCGAAGTGTTGAACTCCCTTGCCCGGGGACGTCCTTATGCCACCTGGTCGAAGAAGGTCAGCAGCGCATCGGGGGAGTCCGGGCCGGTCAGGGCCTGTTCCGTCCAGATGCACTTGCCGGTCGCGGTGTAGCGCGCGCCCCACCGCTGGGAGAGGGCAGCGACCAGTTGCAGACCCCGGCCGCCCTCGTCCGTCTCGGACGCCCGGCGGATCCGGGGCGTGGTGAGGCTGCCGTCGGAGACCTCGCAGATCAGGGTGCGACTGTGCAGCAGACGGAGCACGACCGGGCCCTTGGCATGGCGTACGACATTGCCCACCAGCTCGCTGACCAGCAGCTCCGTCGTCATCGCCAGATCGTCGAGGCCCCACTCGGACAGCTGCGCCCGGACCAGCTTGCGTGCCTCGCCCGCCGCCTGCGGCTCGGCGGTCAGCGGCCACACGGCGACCGACTCGGCCGACAGCCGGTTCACCCGCACCACCAGCAGCGCCGCGTCGTCGGCGGACTGCTGCTGCGCCGGGACCAGACCCGCGGTGAGCCGTTCGCAGAGCCCGTCGAGATCGTCCGCCCCGGCCCCGGAGAGCAGCTGCGCGAGATGGGCCATGCCCGCGTCGATGTCCCGGCTGGCGGACTCGATCAGACCGTCGGTGTACAGCACGAGGAGGGAGTTCTCCGGCAGGGTGACCTCGACGCTCTCGAAGGGCGGGTCGGCGGCGCCCAGCGGGGGATCCGAGGCCACCGCGGGGAACTCGACCGTGCCGTCGGGCCGCACGACGGCGGGTGGCGGATGCCCGGCGCAGCCGAAGGCACAGACGCCGGTGGTCGGGTCGTACACCCCGTACAGACAGGTGGCGTACGAGTCGTCGCCGAGCTCCGAGACGACGTCGTTGAGATGGGCCAGGATCTCGTCGGGCGGCAGTTCCAGATCCGCCAGGGTGTGTACGGCGGTCCGCAGCCGTCCCATGGTGGCCGCCTCCGGCAGTCCGTGGCCCATCACGTCGCCGATGACAAGCGCGACCCGGTCGCCGGAGAGCGGGATGATGTCGTACCAGTCGCCGCCCACGTCCATGCCCTGCCGGGCCGGCAGATAGCGCGCCGCGGACGTGCAGGCGGGCAGCGGCGGCAGCGTCCGGGGAAGCAGGCCGCGCTGTAGCTCCTGGGCGCGGACGTGTTCGGCGTCGAAGAGGCGGGCGCGCTCCAGGGCGTGCGCGACCAGACCGCTGATCGCGACCAGGAGCGTGCGTTCCTCGCCGGTGAAGCGGCGCGGCTGGTCGAAGGAGATCACGCACACCCCGGCCGGGTGGTCCGAGGCGATCAGCGGCAGGAACGCCCAGGCCGCCTTCCCGCCCGCCGCGGGCTGCCCGGCCAGCATCGGATAGCGGGCCGCGTACTCCTGCGGGGAGGTGAAGAACTGCGGGGTACGGCTGAACAGCGCGTCCGTGACCGCGCTCCGTCCCGTCACCGGAAGGTGGTCGACGAGGTCGATGAACTCCTGGGAGTAGCCGACGCTGCCGACGACCCGCGTCCGCTCGTCCTCGATGACCTCCATCATCAGCCCGGCCGCGCCGAACGGCGGCAGCACATGGCTGGCGACCGCGTCCACCACGTCCCGTGAGCTGATCGCCTTGGCGAGCGCCGCCGTCAGCTCGCCGATCCGGGCCGCTCGGTCGGCCTGGGCGCGGGCGGCCGCCTCGCGTTCGGTGTCGTGCATACGCTTCTCGTGGATGTCGGTGAAGAAGAAGGCCAGGCCGTCCGGGAGCGGGACCAGCCGCAGATGGCACCAGCGCCCGGTGCCGGGCGCCAGCAGGTCGAGACCCGAGGGCGTGGACCTCGCGACGGCCTCCTCGCACAGCGCCCGCAGCCCGGGAACCCGTAGTGCGGTGAGGTCGTCCCACACCAGCCGGCCGATCAGCTCCTGCCCGGCACCCAGGACCCGTTCGGCCTCCTCGTTGAGGAAGGTGATCCGCCACTGGTGGTCGAGGGTGAGGAAGCCGTCGCTCATGTGCCGCAGGGCACGGCTGATCGCGTCGCGGGCGCTGCGGGAGTCGGTGGAGTCCCATACGGTGCCGACCATGCCGACGGGTTGTCCGGTGTCCGCCAGCTTCACCCGGCCGCGCGCATGGACCCAGCCGATCGTGCCGTCCGGGCGGCGCACCCGGTACTCGGTGCCGTAGGAGCTCCGGTCGCGCAACGCCTTGTCGACCTCGGCGGCGACGAGCGGCCGGTCGTCGGGGTGGACGATGCCCAGCCAGGTCTCGGCCCGTCCGTCGAAGCCGTCGGGCTCGAAGCCGAGCACGGTCAGTCCGGCAGCGTCCAGATCCACCTCGTCGGTGGCCATGGTCCACTCCCAGGAGCCGACGTGAACGGCCTCGAGCGCCTGCCGCAGAAGAGTTCCGGGCTGCCGCTCCCAAGGAGCCGGCTCCTTGGGCAGCAGGGGGCGGTCCAGCCGTCCGGAGACCCAGGCGGCGACGGTGTGCAGGAAGGTCCACTGGGCGGGGCGGGGCGCATGACGGACGGTGGTCAGGACGGTGAGCGCGCCGAGCGGGCCGTCCGGGCCGGGCAGCGGAACGGTGGCGACACCGCGGTCCTCGCCCGGGCGTCCGCCGACGTCAGGGGCGTGTCCGGCGGGCAGCCAGATCCGGGTCCCCTCGCGCACGGCCCGGACCGGGGGCAGGTCGCCGTCGTCCGGGACGCGCTCCCAGGGTTCGGTCAGCGCCGTGGGCAGCCCGCTGCTTGCCAGCAGATGCAGTCCGCGCAGACCCTCGGGCCCACCGACGTGGACCATGCCGCCGACTCCGCGGAGCTCGGCGACAGCATGCTCCAGGGCGAGACGCAGCGCCTCTGTCACGGCCACGTCGTCGTCGATGGCGTGGAGTAGGGCCATCCGCCCGTGCATAACCTCAATATACGCAGAGTGTAAAATTTTCGTCATGCAACGGTGTGTCCCGTTTTTGCCGGGCCGCTTGACCGGCGAGGGGCTCCAACATCGCGTTCGCCGCGCCCTGTTCAGTCGGGCTTTCGACCGGACGCTCCGGCGCGCAGGCCGTCCATGACCAGGTCGAAGAGCCGGGCGACGCGGGCTTCCCAGTCGCCGTGCGGATCGATCTGGAACATGCCGGAGATGGCGAGGATGAAGTCGTCCGCGGTGACGCCCGGGCGGATGGTGCCGGCCTTCTCGCCGGCGCGGAGGATGAGTTCGGCCGCGGAGGTCACCGGGGTGTACTCGGGCTTCGCCGCGGCGCCCGGCGCGTTCGTGACCTGACGGATCGCGTCCGCCAGGCCGACCTTGGTCATGGCGAACCGGGCCAGCCGGTCCATCCACTCCCGCAGTGCCCGGTCCGGTTCCCGCGTCTCGAGCAACTGGGCCGCGCAGTCGGCGACCTGCTGGATCTCGTGGCGGTAGATCTCCAGGACCAGCGCCTCGCGGTGGGGGAAGTTCCGGTAGAACGTGCCCTGTCCGACGCCCGCCTTCTTGGCGATCGCGCTCAGCGGGGTGTCGGCGTCGCGGGTCAGCTCGACCAGCGCCACTTCCAGGATCCGTTCGCGGTTGCGCTGGGCGTCCGAGCGCAGCGGTGCTTCCTTCTTCTCCGCCACCGGTCCTCCTCGCGGACTCGCGTACGGGCCCGGCCTTGCTAAGCGGACAGCTGTCCGGTACGTTTCCTGATAGCGGACAGCTGTCCGGTTGGTTCCACCATAGCGGCAACCGAGCAGATCCAGCCACGTATAGAGCTGTCTCTCTTTCTCCTTACGCCTCCGAATCTTCTTGTACGCCTGTCTGCCGGATCGCCCTCTCGACGCGCTCCGGATCTGCGAAAGAAGGCTGATCATGGCTCCAGCCCCCACACCGACGTACAGCGCCATCACCCTGAACATCAACGGCGAGAAGCATCTGCTGTCCGTCGACCACCGCACCACCCTGCTCGACGCCCTGCGCGAGCGCCTTGATCTCACCGGCACCAAAAAGGGCTGTGACCAGGGACAATGCGGTGCGTGTACCGTCCTGATCGACGGCCGCCGAGCCGTTTCGTGTCTGCAACTCGCCGTGGCCGCCGAGGAACGTGAGATCACCACCGTCGAAGGACTGGCCGCAGGTGAACGGCTGCACCCTGTCCAGCAGGCGTTCCTCGACCTCGACGGCTACCAGTGCGGCTACTGCACGCCGGGCCAGATCTGCTCGGCCGTGGCGGTGATCGAGGAACACGCCGCCGGCTGGCCGAGCGCCGTCACCGACGACGTACGGCCCGAGGCGGGACCGCCGCCACTGACGGCCGATGAGATCCGCGAGCGGATGAGCGGCAATCTGTGCCGCTGCGGCGCGTACGTGTCGATCGTCCAGGCGGTCGCCCAGGCGGTCGCCCAGGCGGCCGCGGCGGACACGGAGACCACGGAGGCGGCGGCATGAGGGAGTTCGGATATCAGCGCGTGATCGATGTCTCCGGCGCCGTCGCGCTGCTCGACGCGGATCCGGACGCCCGCTTCCTGGGCGGTGGCACCAACCTCGTCGACCTGATGAAGACCGGCGTCGAGCGGCCCGCCCGGCTCGTCGACGTACGAGAACTGCCGCTGAACCGCATCGAGTTGACGCGCGAGGGAGCTCTGCGGATCGGCGCCACGGTCACCAACAGCGACCTCGCCGCCCACCCCGAAGTCCGGCGCCGCTACCCGGCGCTGACACAGGCGGTGCTGGCCGGCGCCTCCGGGCAGCTGCGCAACATGGCCACCGTCGGCGGGAATCTGCTCCAGCGCACCCGCTGCGGCTACTTCGCCGACGTGACCCAGCCGTGCAACAAGCGGGCCCCCGGCAGCGGTTGCCCCGCGATCGAGGGCGAGCACCACAACTCGGCGATCCTCGGCGCCTCCGACCACTGCGTGGCCGTACACCCGTCGGACATGGGCGTGGCGCTGACCGCCTTCGACGCGGTCGTGTCGTACGAAACCGCCGACGGGCCCGGCGACCTGCCGCTCGCCGACTTCTATCTGCCGGTGGGTGACACCCCGCACCTGGAGACCGCCCTGCCGCAGGGCGCGCTGATCACCGGGGTCACTCTGCCGCCCGCGTCGGTCGCCGCCCACTCCCGCTACCGCAAGGTGCGCGAGCGCGCCTCGTACGCCTTCGCGATCGGCTCGGTCGCCGCCGCGCTGGACGTCGAGGCCGGCGTCGTACGCGACGTGCGCCTGGCCCTCGGTGCGGTCGCGTCGCGGCCGTGGCGGGCCCGGGAGGCCGAGCGGGTACTGACCGGCGCACCGGCCGATGCCCGCACCTTCGAGGCCGCCGCGGACGCCGAACTCGCCGCCGCGACACCGCTGCCGCACAACGGATACAAGGTGACCCTCATGCGCAACCTGATGGTGGCCGTGCTGACCGAACTCGCCCAGGAGAACGTCCGATGACCACCGTGACCCCCTTGAAAGGCTCCGTCGGCACCGCGCACAGCCGCGTGGAGGGACGCGACAAGGTCACCGGCGCCGCCCGCTACGCGGCAGAGATCCCCTTCGCCGAACTCGCCCACGGCTGGCTGGTGTTGTCCTCGATCGCCCGCGGCCGCATCCGGGCGATCGACACCGACGCCGTCCTGGCGATGCCCGGCGTCCTCTCCGTCCTGCACCACGGGAACGCCCTGCACGTCGACACCGACTACGCGGGGTTCATGGGGATGGCGCCCGACCCGTCCATCGCGCTCTTCCAGCACGACCGGGTACCGCACGCGGGCTGGCCCGTGGCGCTGGTCGTCGCCCGCACCTCCGAGCAGGCGCGGGAGGCCGCCGAGGCGCTCGTCGTGGACTACGACCAGGAGCCGCACGACATCGCGTTCACCGAGGGGCGCCCGGACGCCTACCTTGCGACCGACACCCCGGTCGGCCCGGGGACGACGGCGAAGGGCGACCTGGAGGCCGAACTCGCCCGGTCCGCCGTCGTCGTGGACGCCGAGTACACCACGCCCGAGGAACACCACAACCCGATGGAGCCCCATGCGGCGATGGCCCGCTGGGACGGCGGCCGCCTCGAAGTCGTCGACTCCAACCAGGGCGCCATCTGGGTCCAGGGCGAACTCGCGAACCTGTTCTCGCTCGACCCGGCCTCGGTGCGCGTGCGCTCCGAACACGTCGGCGGCGGCTTCGGGTCGAAGGGTGTCCGCGCCCACCAGGTGGCCGCCGTGATGGCCGCGACCGTCCTCCAGCGCCCGGTCCGAGTCGTCCTGACCCGCCGTCAGATGTTCTCGCTGGTCGGCTACCGCAGCCCCACGGCACAGCGCATCAGGCTCGGCGCCGAACCCGACGGACGGCTGCGCGCACTCGAGCACCAGGCGCTGAACCAGTCCTCGACGGTCCACGAGTTCCTGGAGCCCAGCGCCATACCGGGACGCGTCCTGTACGACGCCCCGGCCCACCACACGGCCCACCGGATCGTACGGCTCGACGTGCCGACCCCGACCTTCATGCGCGCCCCGGGCGAGGCACCGGGGTCGTTCGCGCTGGAGTCGGCGCTCGACGAACTGGCCGAGAAGTGCGGCGTCGACCCGATCGACCTGCGTGTCCGCAACGAACCCGAGACCGGGCCCGTGTCCGGGCTGCCCTTCGCCGGCCGCGATCTGCTGGCCTGCTTCCGGGAAGGCGCCCGGCGCTTCGGCTGGGCGGACCGCGATCCGCGCCCCGGCGTGCGCCGCGACGGCCGCTGGCTGCTCGGCACCGGCACGGCCGCGTGCACCTTCCACGCGGGCGCCGTTCCGTCCACGGCGGCGCTGACCGCGGAGGCGGACGGCCGCTTCACGGTCCGGATCTCCGCGGCGGACATCGGCACCGGTGCCCGGACTGCCCTCACCCTGATCGCCGCCGACGCGCTGGAGGTGACGCCGGAGCGTGTCGACGTCCTGATCGGGAACAGCGACTTCGGACCGGCGATGATCGCGGGCGGTTCCATGGGCACCACCTCCTGGGCCTGGGCGATCACGGCCGCGGCGGACGAACTGCGCGAGCGACTCGCCCCGGGCGCCGACATCCCGCCCGAGGGCATCACCGTCCGCTCGAACACCATGGAGGCCATCGCCGCCCTCCCGCAGAAGGAACGGCACTCCTACGGCGCCCACTTCGCCGAGGCCGCCGTCGACGTCGCCACCGGCGAGGTGCGTGTCCGCCGGATGCTCGGCATCTTCGCGGCGGGCCGGATCGTCAACCCGCTCACCGCCCGCAACCAGTTCGTCGGCGGGATGACCTGGGGCATCTCCATGGCCCTGCACGAAGAGGCGGTCCGCGACCCGGCCTCGGGCGCCCATGTGGGCGCCGACCTCGCGGGCTACCACTTCGCGGCCAACGCCGACGTCCCGCACATCGAGGCGGACTGGCTGCCGGAGGACCCGGACGACCACGACCCCGTCCGCATCAAGGGCATCGGCGAGATCGGCATCGTGGGCGCCGCGGCGGCCGTCGCCAACGCCGTCTGGCACGCGACCGGCGTACGCCACCGCAACCTGCCGATCCGCCCCGACCGCGTGCTGCGGGCAGGCCGAGATGCTTGACCTCGCCTCCGAGCTGACCCGGTGGGCCGACGAGGGCCGCGACTACGCCGTCGCCACGGTCGTGTCCGTCGGCGGCAGCGCACCCCGCCCGCCCGGCGCCGCCCTGGCGGTCGACAGCACAGGCACAGTGATCGGCTCGGTCTCCGGCGGCTGCGTGGAGGGCGCGGTCTACGACCTGTGCATGCAGGCCCTCGAAGACGGCGAGACGGTCGTCGAGCGCTTCGGCTACAGCGACGAGGACGCCTTCGCGGTAGGGCTGACATGCGGCGGCGTGATCGATGTCCTGGTCACGCCGATCACGCGGGATGCGCCGGACAGGCAGTTGTACGAGGCGGCACTGTCGGCGGCGGCGCAGGGGGAGCCGACGGCGCTGGCCCGGGTGATAAGCGGACCGACCGAACTTGTAGGCAAGGCTGTGGCAGCGCCCCGAAAGGGGCGCGGGGAACTGCGCGACCAGCCACAGCCGACCCGCACCCGACCCACAACCTTCCCCACGGATCGCATCACCGCCGAGACCCTAACCACCCTGACCACCGGAGGTACCCGCACGGTCGAAATCGGCGAGGACGGATCAAACTGCCCCGGCGGCCTCACCCTCTTCATCGAGACCCGTGTCCCCCCACCCCGCATGATCGTCTTCGGCGCGATCGACTTCGCCGCCGCCCTCGTCCGCACCGGCAAGTTCCTCGGCCACCACGTCACCGTGTGCGACGCCCGCCCCGTCTTCGCCACCCGCGCCCGCTTCCCCGAGGCGGACGAGATCGTGGTCGACTGGCCGGACCGCTACCTCCGGAACACGGAGACCGACGCGCGCACGGTCCTGTGCGTGCTGACCCACGACGCCAAGTTCGACGTACCGCTGCTGGAGACGGCGCTGCGGCTGCCGGTCGCGTACGTCGGCGCGATGGGCTCCCGCCGCACGCACGCCGACCGTGAGCGGAGGCTGCGCGAAGTGGGGCTCACAGAGGGCGAGTTGGCACGGCTCCGGTCACCCATCGGCCTCGACCTCGGCGCCCGTACGCCGGAGGAGACGGCTCTCTCCATCGCGGCGGAGATCGTCGCGACCCGGCGGGGCGGGACGGGTGCACCGCTGACCGGCTCGGGGAGGCCGATTCACCGTCCCACAGTGATCACGACAGGTGAGGCGGCGCGGCTGCCGCGGGGCGCGAAGGCGGTGGTGTAGCCGGACTCGCCGCCATGGACGTACGGCTCAGGCGCGCGGTCCGTCGGTCTGCTCGGCGTTCTTCTTCTTGATGCGGGCCGCTTCCTTGCGGACCTCGGCCTGGGTGGCGCGCTCCTTCTCCAGCCAGTCGGGCATGTCCTTTTTCAGGGACTCGATCTGCTCGGTGGTGAGGGGCTCCGTGATCCCGCCGCGCCCCAGACCCGCGATGGACACGCCGAGCTTCGCCGCGACGACCGGACGCGGGTGCGGGCCGTTGGCACGCAGCTCCTCCAGCCACTGCGGCGGATCGGCCTGGAGCGCGTTCAGCTCGGCACGCGAGACGACACCCTCCTGGAACTCGGCGGGGGTGGCCTCAAGGTACACACCCAGCTTCTTCGCCGCGGTCGCGGGCTTCATCGTCTGGGCGGTCTGGTGCGACTTCATGCTGTCAAGACTAACGACCGGGCAGGAGACCTCCGACCACGCCGGGTAACCTGGCGGAGTGACAGGCTCGGAAAGTTCCCCCTCGTTCCGGCTGGCGTACGTCCCCGGGGTGACGCCCGCCAAGTGGGTGCGGATCTGGAACGAGCGCCTGCCCGACATCCCGCTGACCCTCGTCGCCGTACCGGCCGCGGACGCATCCGACGTCCTGCGCGGCGGCGACGCCGACGCGGGTTTCGTACGGCTCCCGGTGGACCGTACGTTCTTCAGCGCGATCCCCCTCTACACCGAGACGACGGTCGTCATGGTTCCCAAGGACCACCTGGTGACCGCGGCCGAGGAGGTGTCCGTCGAGGATCTCGCCGACGAGGTGCTGTTCCACCCCCTGGACGATGTCTTCGACTGGGAGCGCCCGCCCGGACGGCCCGCCGTCGAGCGGCCCGCCACCACGGAGGACGCCGTCGAGCTCGTGGCGGCGGGCGTCGGCCTGCTCGTCGTACCCCAGTCGCTCGCCCGTCTGCACCACCGCCGGGATCTGACCTATCGCACGGTCGTGGACGCCCCTCAGTCGAGCGTCGCCCTGTCCTGGCCCGAGGAGGCGACCACCGACCTGGTGGAGGACTTCATCGGCATCGTCCGCGGGCGGACGGTCAACAGTACGAGGGGCCGTACACAGCCCGCCGCTCAGCCTCAGCCGAAGGGCAAGCGCCCCGAGGCCGCCGCCGCGCGACGCAAGCCCAGCGGCGGCGCCAAGGGCACACGGGGCGCGAGGGACGCGAAGCGCGGCAAGCCCCGTCGCCGGTCCTAGTCACCACCGGGTCAGCTTGATCAGGGCACGTACGACGCCGTCTCCGCCGTGCTCACGACGGTCTGCCCGTTCGACCGGCTGAGCAGGCCGGCCGACACCCATGCGGTCACGGTGGACCGGACGCGCGCGACCAGCGCGGCCTTGTCGGTGAAGGGGGCCCCGGCCCAGACCTCGTCGAGGAGTGTGGTGCCGTCGGTCTTCGCCGGGTTCGGCACGCCGGAGTCCGTGGTGCCGAAGACCACCCTGGGCTCCGCGCGCCGGAAGTAGGCGTGCGTCCGATCCTCGGTGCCCTCGAAGAAGGGGGCGAACTCCGTGCCGTCGAGCGTGTAGTGGAGCGGTCTGCCGCTGACCGGGGAGAGCGAGGGCAGCAGATCGCCGGAGAGGGCGGCGTTGCGGTACAGGCCGAACTGGAGCTGGCTCGTGGCCGAGTTGCGGGCGAGCAGGTTCACCGGACCGTAGAACAGGGTCTGAAGGGACGGATCGTCGAGGGCCTTCTCGACCCGGAGCCGGAAGGGGACGGTGACGCGCACGGTGTCACCGCCGCGCCAGGTGCGGGAGACGGTGACATAGCTGCCGGCCGTCGGAGTCCCGGACACCGCACTGCCGTTGACGGTCACCCGGAAGCCGCGGGTCGCCCAGGACGGCACCCGCAGCCGCAACTCGAAGGAGGCGCTGCCGCCGCCGATGGTGAGTGTGCTGCCCTGCTCCCTGGGGTAGTCGGTGGTCTGGGTGACCGTGACGCCCTTCTCCGCCCAGGTCAGCGTGGAGGGGCTGTACAGGTTGACGTACAGGGCGCTGCCGTCGGCCTTCTTGAAGTACACCGAGTCCTGGTACTTCGTGGCGCTCTCCATACCGGTGCCCTCGCAGCAGGTGGTGCCCTGCTTGGGCGTGTAGTCCCGGACATGACCGGGCGTCAGCCCGATGAAGTACGTGACGAGCGGCTTCTCCGCGTCCGCCTTGTCCTGCTTGGAGCCGAGCACCTGGTTGTAGAGGGCCCGCTCGTAGTAGTCCATGTACTTCGGGTCCTGTTCATGGAAGAACAGCGTCCGGCTCAGCTTCAGCATGTTGTACGCGCAGCAGCTCTCGGCGGTGGTGTCGCCGATCGTGCCCGCGATCACGCCCCTGGCCCGCCAGAACTCCCCGCTGCTGGTGCCGCCGATGCCGTACATCCGCACCGGTACGACCATGCCCCAGAAGTTCTTCGCGGCGGTGAGGTAGCGCGTCTCGCCCGTCGCGTCGTACAGCCGGATCAGCCCCGTGAAGATCGGTATGTGCTGGTTGGCGTGCAGCCCGTCGAGGGTGTCGGTGTTCGCGGCACAGGCGTCGATGAGCTTGTCCAGGTCGAACAGACGGGCCAGCGCGAGGTGTTCGGCCTTTCCGGTGAGCGCGTGCAGGTCGACGATCGTCTCGACGATGCCGCCGAACTCGCCACTGGAGAACAGCCCCCACATGCGTTGCAGCGTGGCGGCGGGCAGCCCGGACAGCCGGGAGTACATCCAGTCGCACATGCCCGACGCGAGGTCCAGCGCCCGGGCGTCGTCCGTGGCGAGATGCGCGTCCAGCAGCCCCCGGAGGATCTTGTGGGCGGTGTAGTACGGCGCCCACACCCGCGTGTAGTCGCTGGCCGTCATCGACTCCAGCTGGATGAACTGCGTCTCCGGGTACGCCGCCAGGAACCCGGGATGGCTGGGCGCGCCCCAGGTGCGGCGCAGGGTGGCGGTCAGCGCGCGGCCGGAGGCGTCGGCGAAGGTCGAGCCGGTGGTCTCGTCGAAGGCGTACGACGCCAGGGTGCCGCGTCCGGCCGAGGTGTCGGCGGCCCGGCTGCTCTGCAACTGCGTGATCTCGGCGGCGGACAGGGCGCGCGACCAGAGGTTGAACTCGTCGAAGGCGCCCGCGAAGACCGGGTCGCCGACGAAGTTGGAGCGGCCGAGCCAGTTGTTGGCCGGCGTGCCGAGGGCCGCCGGGGTGAGGGTCATCGCCGTGTTCTGCGCCACGGCTGTGCCGTTGACGTAGAGGGTGCCGGTGCCGCCCGCGATCGTCACCGCCAGGTGGCTCCACTGGTTCAGCGGCAGCGCTGCCGTGCCGTCGATGCCCTGCTCGCCGCCGGGTCCGCTCGTCGTGACGGCGAAGCGGGGCACGCCGTTCGCGTTGCGCGCGGCGAGGTAGAGGTACCGCGTGGTGTCGTTGCCGAAGTCGAAGATCCGGGCCCAGTTGCCGTCGTGGGTGGGCTTCACCCAGGCGGACAGGGTGATCGCGGAGGCGCCGCCCAGGGCCGCGGAGGGGAGATCGACGTACTGGTAGGAGCCGCGGACGTTCTCCGCCGCGGTGCCGAACTTCCCCGCGGCCTTCAGCACCACGGGAGCGTGGCGCAACGCCTCGCGCACCTCCGTCAGCGCCCCGACCATGGTGCTGATCCTGTCGGCGAAGACCTGCTCCCCGGTGCCGGCGAAGGCCTGGGACAGCATGGTCATGAAGTGCCCGGTGTAGTGCCCGCGCAGATTGCCGTTGGCCTCGCCGTCCAGCCCCTCCCAGCCGCCGGGCGCGACCGCGCCGCCCGTGGCGAGACCGGCGTTGGCGCGGAAGACCTGGAGCAGCCGGTTCACGTCGTAGCCGCGGGCGTGGTCCAGCATCAGCTGCCGCTTGCCGGCGAACACGCCCGGCCGGAGCTGCACTTCGTCGAGTGCGAACGGCTGCGTGGTCCAGGTGGCGGGTGCGTCGGCCGCGGCGGGCGCGTCCTGTGCGGCGGCGGCCCGGCCGGAGGCTGCGAAGGAGGGTGCCGGGGTCGTGGCCGTGAGTGCCGCGGCCTGGAGAAGGAATCGTCTGGAGAGGGGCGGTGCCATGTGTGCTCCTCCGCGAATCGACTTGCGTGGGTCGATATTTCGAACGGTGTGCGAGTAATCGACCAGACGATAGGGAGGGGGCGGAAAGGCGTCAACGGGTCGGGAGCGTTCGGTTCCGGCCGATTGCGTCCGGCGCCGAGCGCGAGGTTGCCCCCGCCAGGGGTGGCCCTCAGGTGGCAGAATCTGGCCTGTGGATTGGGGGATCCTCGAGCGCGAGCCCGAGCTGCTGCGACTGGCCGCGGCCGCACAGGAGGCGGCGGACGGGGCCGGATCTGTGGCGCTCGTCTTCGGAGAGGCCGGTATCGGCAAGTCGAGCCTGGTGAAGGCGATGCCGGACCGGCTGCCCGGCGGGGCGCGCATCCTGGTGGGCCAGTGCGACGACCTCGCCACCCGGCGCCCCCTCGGCCCGTTCCGTGACCTCATCGGCAGCGTCGGTGCCGAACTGGCGCAGGCCGTGATGGAGGGCGTCGACCGGCATCGGGTGTACGAGGCCCTGCTGGGGGAGTTGGCCGGCGTACCGCGTCCGGCGGTGCTCGTCGTCGAGGACGTCCACTGGGCCGACGAGGCGTCGCTGGACGCCCTGCGGTTCCTGGTACGCAGAATGGAGCGGTTGCCCGCGGTCCTCGTCCTCACCTACCGGGACGACGAGTTGAGCCGCGAGCATCCCCTGCGGCACCTGCTGGGCCAGGTGTCCCGCGCGGACCGGGTGCACCGCCTGCCGCTGGCCCGGCTGTCCCGGGACGCGGTGCGCACCCTCAGCGCCGCCAGCCGCCTCGATCCGGCGCAGGTGTACGACGTGACGTCGGGCAACCCCTTCTTCGTCGCCGAGGTCGTCGCGGAGGGCGGCACCGCGGGAGTGCCCCCCACGGTCGTGGACGCGGTGCTGGCCCGGCTGCGCGGACTGGACGGTCCCACCGTGGACGCCCTGGAGCAGCTCGCAGTCGTCCCCTCGGCGGTCGAACGCACCCTCGTGGAAGCGCTCTTCGCGGACGGCGCCGCCGTACCGAGCGGGCCTGGTGAAGCGCCCCGCAAGGGGCGCGGGGCTGTATCGAACAGCGGCTCCGCCGCGATGGGGGTCCCCCCGCTCGAGCGAAGCCGAGAGTGGGGGAGCGACCAGCCCCCACCGACCCGCAGTGAACGACCCGCATATCCAGCGGAGCGCCTCGCGGCGGCCGAGCAGCGCGGCCTGCTGGCGGTGACCCCGGAGCGCGTCGCGTTCCGGCACGAGCTGATCCGCCGCGCGGTCGCCGACTCCCTGCCCGCGGCACGTCGGATCGACCTCGACCGCAACGTCCTCGCGGCGCTCGTCGCCCGGCCCGGCTCCGATCCCGCCCGCATCGTCCATCACGCCGCCCAGGCCGGCGATCGCGACGCCGTCGCCCGCTACGGACCCGACGCCGCCCGGGACGCCTCCGGCGCCGGCGCCCACCGTGAGGCCGCCGCCCACCTGCGGCTCGTCCTGCGCGAACGGCACCGCTACGCCCCGGCCGAACTGGCCGACCTCCTCGAACGCTACGCGGTGGAGAGCTACACCATCGCCGACTCGGCCGCCGCCGTCACCGCCCAGCGGGACGCCGTAGCCCTGCGCCGCTCCCTCGGCGACACCCTCGCCCTCGGCTCCGACCTGCGCTGGCTGTCCCGGATCCACTGGTGGGCCGGCGATCCCGAGCAGGCACAGGCGGCCGCGCGGGAGGCCATCGCTGTACTCGAACACGCAGGTGACGACCGGCTGCTGGCGCTCGCCCTGAGCAACACCTCGCAGCTGCGGATGCTGGCCGACCGGTACGCCGAGGCGATCGCGTACGGCGAGCGTGCCATCGAGCTGGCCCGCAAGGCCGACGACCCGGCGATCCTCGCGCACGCCCTCAACAACGTGGGCAGCGCCCGCTGGAAGGGCGGAGACCCGGGCGGACGCGCGCAGGTGGCGGAGAGCCTCGAGGTGGCGCTCGCCGCGGGCGAGGTCGAGCACGCCTGCCGGTCCTACGCCAACATCATCTGGAGCCTGCTGGAAAACGCCCGGTACACCGAGGCCGATGCCTTCCTGCCCCCGGCGATGGAACTCGCCGAACGCGCCGAACACGTCGGCTTCCTCAACTATCTGCACGTCGAGCTGGCCATCCGCCGGCTCGCGGCCGGGGACTGGGACGACGCCGAGAAGCACGCCGAGTTCGGCATGCACGACTTCGTCCCGGCCCGCTGTCCGGCGCTCACCGTGCTCGCCCGCGTCCGCACCCGGCGCGGCCGGCCCGGCGCCGACGAACTCCTCGAAGAAGCCTGGAAGATCGCCGTGCACACGGGCGAGCTTCAGCGCACGGTTCCGGTGGCGGCCGCGCGGGCGGAGGCGGCCTGGCTGCGCGGGGACCACACGGCCGCGGCAGAAGCCGCCGGACCGGTCCACGCACAGGCCCACCGCCTCGCGGTCGGCCCCTACCAGGCCGAACTCGGCTACTGGCTCGCCAAGGCCGGACACCGGGTGCCGGCCGGCGGCTCGGACCATCCGTACGCCGTCCAGGCCGCCGGAGACTGGCGCCGGGCGGCGGCGCTCTGGCGGGCCGCGGGCTGCCCGTACGAACACGCCGCCGCACTCGCGGAAAGCCCCGACCCGGCCGACAAACTCACCGCGCTCGCCGCCCTCGACACGCTCGGCGCCGAGCCACTGACCCGCCTGATCCGCGCCGAACTGCGCCGGCTCGGCGTCCCCCATATCCCCCGTGGTCCGCTCGCGGCCACCCGGGGAAACGCCGCGGGCCTCACCGAACGCCAATTCCAGGTCATGCGACTGCTGGCGGAGGGCCTGACCAACCTCGAGATCGCCGACCGGCTCTTCGTCTCGGTGCGCACGGTCGACAACCACGTACGTGCCGTCCTGGACAAGCTGGACGCCCCCACCCGACGGCAGGCGGCCGCGCGTGCGGCGGAGCTGGGCCTGCTGGCGGGACCCGACATATAGGTCGAGACTGGAAACGTAGGTATGTCGCAGCCCCGAGCTGGGTGACCCGCACGGATGCCCGGAAGGCCCTGACCGTACTAGAAACATGCGAATCCGACCGTATTCGGACAGAGGAACGGGGAACCGCATGTCCAGCACACCCGCCCAAGCGGCACGCCGCGAACTGACCGGCTTCACCGGTGACTTGACCGGACCCGACGACTCCGGCTACCCGGAGGCCCGCGCCGTCTACAACGGCATGATCGACAAACGTCCCGCCCTCGTCGCGCGCTGCGCGGACGCCGACGCCGTGGCCCGCGTGATCGGCTTCGCCCGCGCCCATGATCTGCCGCTCGCGGTCCGCGGCGGCGGCCACCACGGAGCCGGGCTCGGCACCGTGGACGGCGGAGTCGTCGCCGACCTGTCCCCGCTCAAGGACATCCACGTCGACCCCGAGGCCCGGACCGTCCGGGTCGGCGGCGGCTGCGTGTGGGGCGAGGTCGACCGCGCCACCAACGCGCACGGACTCGCCACGCCCAGCGGCATCATCTCCACGACAGGCGTCGGCGGGCTTACCACCGGCGGCGGGATCGGTCATCTGACCCGCAAGTGCGGGCTGACCATCGACAACCTGCTGGAGGCCGACGTGGTGCTGGCCGACGGCCGGCAGGTGCGGGCCGCCGACGACGAGAACCGCGATCTGTTCTGGGCGATCCGCGGAGGCAGTGGCAACTACGGCGTCGTGACGTCGTTCCTGTTCCGGCTGCACGAGGTGAGCACGGTCGTCGCCGGACCGACCTTCTGGCCCGTCGAGATCAGCGCCGAAGTCCTCACCGCCTACCGGGACTTCCTGCCGAACGCGCCCCGCGAGCTCAACGGGTTCTTCCTGTACGGCTCTGTCCCGCCGGCCCCGCCGTTCCCCGAAGAGCTCCACCTGCGCAAGACGGCCGGAGTCGTGTGGTGCTACACGGGCGACGACACCGAAGCCGCCGCCCGCGAGATGGCCCCGCTGCTCGACGCGCTGCCGAAGCCGATGCTGCACGCGCCCGGCCCGATGCCCCACCCCGACATGCAGTCCATGTTCGACGGGCTGTACCCGCCGGGCCACCAGTGGTACTGGCGGGCCGACTTCGTCAACGAGATCCCGGACGAGGCCGTCGAAATCCATGCCAAGTTCGGCGCCGAGGTGCCCACGATGCAGTCGACGATGCACCTCTACCCGATCGACGGCGCCGCCCATGACGTCGGGTCCACGGACACCCCCTGGGCCTACCGCGAGGCACGCTGGGCCTCCGTCTACGCGGGCGTCGACCCCGACCCGGCCAACGCCGACCTCATCAAGCAGTGGACCGTCGACTACTTCGAGGCGCTGCACCCGTACTCGGCGGGCGGCGCCTACGTGAACATGATGATGGACGAGGGCCAGGAGCGGGTACGCGCCAGCTACCGCGGCAACTACGACCGCCTGGCCCGCGTCAAGGCCGACCGCGACCCGGAAAATGTCTTCCGCCTGAACCAGAACATCCAGCCGGCCCCGAAACCGCGGTACGAAGCCCGGCCCTGAGGCTCAGGCCGGCGACGCGGAGCGCACGAGCCAGTCGTACGCGGCCCGCGCCGTGAACTCGGCCTGTCCGCCGCGCAGGAGCAGCCCCGCGCCGGCGAACTCCGGCGCGGCGGCCTGCGCGGCGACGTACGGGATCGCGATGCAGCGCATCCCGGCCGCGTGGGCGGCGGCGGCACCCGGCGCCGCGTCCTCCAGGACCACACAGTCGGCCGGGGCGGCGCCGAGCCGGCGGGCCGCCTCCAGGAAGACGTCGGGGGCGGGCTTGCCGCGCTCGACCTCGTCGGCGGACACGACGGTGCGCAGCTGGGCATCCAGGCCGGTGCCGGCCAGGATCGCCTCGATGGCCTCGGGCGACGAGCCCGAGGCCACGGCCATGGGGACGCCCTCACCGGCCAGCAGTTCCACGAACGTGCGCATCTCGGGGTACGCGTCCGTGGCGGTGCGCGCCAGCTCCAGATAGGTGCGGTTCTTCGCGGCGAGGAGTTCGGCGACCGAGGCGCGCAGGCCGTAGTGCTCCTTCCACAGCGCCACCGTCTCCTGCGTGCTGATCCCGACGTACCGTTCGTGGTCCGCCCAGGTGAAGTCCGGGACGCCGTGCTCGGCGAGGACCTGGCGGCCTGCTTCGAAGTAGTTGGGCTCGCTGTCCACGAGCGTTCCGTCGAGATCGAAGATGACCGAAGTGCTGCCGAGATTGTTCATGGGTCCAGCATGCCAACCGTCATTTCCCTGCCGTGCGGCCGATCGACTCGACCAGCGGCAGCAGCCGGTGCGGGACGCGTTCGCGAAGAGCGACCTCCGAGCGGGTGCGCACCACGCCCGGCAGGCTGATCAGCTTCTGGATCACGTCCTCCAGGTGCGCGTTGTCCCGTGCCACGACCCGGGTCAGCAGATCCCCGCCGCCCGTGATCGAGAAGGCCTCGACGATCTCCGGTACGGCGGCGAGCGCGTCGCCCACGTCGTCGAGATGGCCCTGCGTGACCTCGATGTGCACGAAGGCCAGCACCGGGTGGCCGAGGGCGGCGGGGGAGAGGCTCGGGCCGGTCCCGGTGATCACGCCGTCCCGCTCCAGCCGGTCCAGGCGGGCCTGCAACGTCCCGCGGGCGACGCCGAGGACGCGGGCGTACTCGCGCACACTCGTGCGGGGCTGCTCCAGCAACAGCCGCAGGATGCGGGTGTCGAGCTCGTCCACGGCCATGGCGCTCCGTCTCCTCGTCCCTGGTCCGTTGGCTCGTCGGTGGACGCGCCGGATCCGTTATGTCTGTGCCATTGGCCCAGCATTCTAGGCGGCAGTTGAGCCAGGTGGAACCTTGATGCTGTGATGGACACGTCGATGGCGCTGCGGATCCCGCGGCGCCTTTTTCATGCCGGTGCCGAAGGGGCGGGGAAGCAGTGCTGAAGAGGGTGTTCCTGGCTCCGGACCCGGGACGGCTGCGGCTGCGCTTCGCCGTCCGTGCCGTCCTCGGCATCGGCCTCGCGGTCGTCGCCTGCGGCCTCGCCGGACACTCCCTTTCCGGTGCCGTCACCGGCGGGCTCGCCGCGCTGCTCGCCCTGTTCACGGTCACCGACGCAACGGTCCGCGGACAGGCCGTCACCACCGCGCTGCTGCCCGCCGTCGGCCTGCCCGTCCTCGCCGCCGCGGCCGAGCTGCACGACCAGCCCGTGGCGCGGGACCTCGCCTTCCTCGCCGTGGTCGGCGCGGGCGTCTACGCGCGCCGCTGGGGGCCGCGCGGCCACAGCCTCGGCGTGTTCGCGTTCATGACCTACTTCGTGGCCCAGTTCCTGCACGCGACCCCGGGACAACTGCCCGAGCTGTACGCCGCCGTCCTGCTGTCCGTGCTCGCCGCCTCGGCGGTGCGCTTCGGGCTGTGGTGCTACGAGCGCCGGCTGCCCCCGGCCCCCGCGCCCGCCCCGCCGGCCGGCACCGGACTGGCCCGCGTGACCACCCGCCAGGCGATCCAGGCGACCACCGGCGCCGGCTTCGCCCTCGTCGTGGGCCAGTTGCTCTCCGGAGAGCGCTGGTACTGGGCCGTCGGCGCCACCTGGTGGGTCTTCGTCAACACCACCTCGCGCGGCGAGACCGTCGTACGGGGCTTCCGCCGCGTCCTCGGCACGGTGATCGGCATCGGCCTCGGCCTGCTCGTCGCCGTCCCCCTGCACGGGTCCGCCGTCCCCACGGCCGCACTCCTCGCCGCCTGCGTCTTCGGCATCTTCTACACGGCCGCCGTGTCGTACACCTGGATGATGCTCTGCGTGACGGTGCTCGCCGAGCTGCTCTACGGCCTGCTGGGCGTCCTCGATCCCGCGCTGCTCGCGCTGCGGCTCGCCGAGACCGGCATCGGGGCGCTCGGCGCCGTACTGGCCGTGCTCTTCGTGCTGCCCGTCACCACCCACACCGTCACCGACGCCTGGATCCAGCGGGCCCTGCGCTGCGTCCACGCCTGCACCGCCGAGGCCGCCGCCCGGCTAGCCGGCGACGACGCGGCCGACCCCACCGCCCGGGTGGCCGAACTGGAGCAGCTGCTCGGCCGGGTACGGCTCTCGGTCGCCCCGCTGGTCCACCCGCTCAACCCGATGCTCGGCCGCAAGCGACGCGCCCGCCAGGTGCCGGCCCTGCTCGACGACTGCGCCCGCGAGATCCGCGGCCTGGTCGCCGTCGCCGCCGACCCCGAGGCCTCGCACGACGCACGCCTCGCCGCGGCGTGCTGGCGAGTGGAGGCCGCAGTCGAGGCGCTCACCGGCGGTGGCGACGTAGCCGTGTCCGCCGCCGAGGCCTCCACGACGGAGCCCGCACTGGCCCACCTGCACGGTCTGGAGCGTGCCCTCGCGGACCTGGCGAAGCCGCTGCGGGCACGCTCGCGGTCGCCGCTCGTCGAGGCGTGAAACCGGTCGCGATCCTTGCGCTCGCTTGGTCTAGACCGATCGTGATCGACTGCTACCGTCACCCGGGACACCACAGGGCGCCGAGAGGGGACAGCGGTGGCAGACGGCGGCAAGCGGCAGCGGCGGGCCTACATCGGGTCGTTCACGGCGGCCGGAGGTCCCGGGATCGTGACGGCGGCCGTGGACCCGCACACCGGCGCGCTCACCGTCCTGAGCAGCCTGAACGGCGTGCCCGACCCCGCGTTTCTCACCCTGTCGCCCGACGGGGACATGCTCTACGCGGTCAGTGAGACCGCCGAGGGCGCGGTCGCCGCGTACCGGATGAACGGCGACAAGCTCGAGCCGGCCGGTCCGCCGGTGCCGGTCGACGGCAGCGGACCCACCCACCTCAGCCTGTTCGACGGACATGTCCTGACCGCCAACTACGGTTCCGGTAGCGTCAGCGCCGTGCCCGTGCACGCCGACGGCACCCTGGCCCCGGCCCCGTCCGACGTGCTCCGGCACACCGGCTCGGGGCCGCACACACCGCGCCAGCAGGGCCCGCACGCCCACCAGGTACAGCCCGACCCGGGCGGGCGGTGGGCCGTCAGCGTCGACCTCGGCACGGACTCCGTCCGCGTGTGCACGCTGACCGACGGGAGCCTCGAACTGCACCGGGAGGTGGCGCTGCGCCCGGGCTCCGGACCGAGGCATCTGGCGTTCCACCCCCGCGGCACGTACGCGTACGTGCTCAACGAGCTCACGCCGACCGTCACCGTGTGCCTCTGGGACGCGGTGGACGGCTCGCTGAAGCCGCTGGCCGAGACTCCGGTGCTGGCAGGGCAGCCGGTCGGCGACGCCTACCCGTCGGGCATCGTCGCCTCGCCCGACGGCCGCTTCGTGTGGACCGCGACCCGCGGCGAGGACGTGGTGTCCGCGTTCGCCGTCGAGGGCGAGAAACTGCGGCTGACGGGCACGGTGACCTGCGGCGGCCACTGGCCGCGGGCCCTCACGGTGGCGGACGGCTTCCTCTACGCGGCCAACGAGCGCTCCGGCGACGTCACCTGGTTCACCATCGACCCGGACTCCGGCCTGCCGCGGCCCGGCGGTCTGATCGAGGTGACCGCCGCTTCCTGCGTGGTCATCGGCTGACCTCCGGCCGACACGCCGAGGGCCCGCTCCGGTGCAAGGAGCGGGCCCTTCGGCGTCGCACGGAATCCCGCGAGGATCAGCGGACCGGCGCGCCCTGCGGCTGCTGCGGGGCGATGCCCAGCGCCGTCGTGTACTTGGCCAGCGCGAGCTTGCCGATCGCCGGGTACGGGCCGAGCGGCTCGGCGGCGGAGCAGCCCGCTTCCTTGGCCGCCGCCTCGACCAGGCCCGGGTCGATCTCGGGGCCGATCAGATACGGCGCCAGCGCCAGCTGCTGCGAGCCCGAGGAACGCAGCTGCTCGGCCACGGACGAGATCGAGCCCTCCTGGTCCAGCGCCGCCGCCATCACCGGCACGGCGAGCCGCGCGGCGAGCAGCATGCCGGTGATCCCGGCCGCCTGCACGGCCTCCTCACCGCCGACCGAGGCCAGGACGATGCCATCCGCGGCGGTCGCCACCGTGAACAGACGGGCGCGGTCGGCGCGGGCCAGACCGGCCTCCGACAGGCGCACGTGCAGCGCCTCGGCGAGCAGCGGGTGCGGGCCGAGCACATCGGCCAGATCGGCCGCGACACGGCTGTCCATGACGGCCTGGCGGACCCGGCGCAGCAGTGCACCGTCCGGACCGGCGAGCAGCGGTACGACGACGGCGACGGGGCCGTCCGGCTCCTTGGCGTCCACGCCCGCGGCACGCGCCTGCTCATAACGGGCCGTGCGCTCCTGCGCGGCGTACGCGAGCACGGACGTGAGCGTGGGGAACTCCCCGTCGTCGCCGTCCAGGTATCCGATCCGCGCGTCCAGGCCGGGGAGCTCGGAGCGGGCGATGCTCACGACCTCCTCGGACAGGCTGCGCGTGGCCGCGCTGGGCGTGCCCGGCACCGCGAGGACGAGCGCGGGCGCGCCCTCGGGAGCCGCCAGGGGTTCGGGTCGGCGGTGCCGACCCGGCTGGCGGGGGCGCGGCATTCGTACTGGCAGGCCGGACGCGGGCCCAGTGGGGGAGCTCATGCGCCCGCATGTTACTGGCTTCCTGGGCTCTTCTGTTCGGGGAGGGTGCAGGTGAGCGGTATCCGTCCAGTTTTGTCTGATGAGTTACGGTCGGATCAGAAGTGCTCAGCGGGTCCCGGCCAGGTTGCGGGTCGGTCCCCCTACGTGGTGACCACGGTCAGCATCGCCTCGTCACTCGGCAGGGTGAGCGCGCCCGCCGCGAGGTCCGTGGCGATACGCACGGAGCCGTCCAGGGGATCGCCGGCGGACGGGACCCGGCGGGCCTGCGGCAGCCGTCGCGCCAGCTCCTCCTCCAGCGGTACGACGAGAGGGGCGCCCACCTTCAGCAGCCCGCCGGTGACGGCGACTCTGGCGTCCGAGTCGGCCGGGCAGACGGCGGCCGCGGACTCGGCCATGTGCCGGGCGGCCGTGCGCAGGATGCCGGCGGCGACCGGGTCGCCGTCCGCGCACTCGGCGACGTGAGGCACGAAGGAGGCCAGGACGGCCGGCCGGTCCGGGCGGGGATACAGCCGGCCGGGCAGCCCCGGCATCGGGCCGAACGTCTCCTCGGCGCGGGCCAGCAACGCGGCGGACCCGCCTGGCCGGCCGTCGTACGCCCGCAGCGCCGCCTCCAGCCCGGCCCGCCCGATCCACGCGCCGCCGCCACAGTCGCCCAGCAGATGGCCCCAGCCATCGGCGCGACGCCAGCACGCCAGATCCGTGCCGACCGCGATCAGCCCGGTACCGGCGGCGACCACGGCACCGGGCCGCGGCCCGAGGGCGCCGACATACGCGGCGACGGCATCGGCGACGAGCCCGACCGTCCGGACACCGAGCTCGCGTCGCAGCGCACCCGGGAGTTCGGCGCGCAGGGCATCGCCGAGCGTGGAGAGCCCGGCGGCACCGACGACAGCCGTGGCCGGCCCCTGCACACCGGTCTCCGCGATCAACGCCCGGACCATGGGCAGCAGTTGCTCCATCAGATGCCCAGGGTCAATGCCACGGGCCCCGGTCCGCACCGGCTCCCCCGACTCACGCCGGGCCGTCACACCCCCGTCCGCACTCGCCACGACGACACGCAGGCCGGAGCCTCCCGAGTCGACGGCGAGGAAGCCGGCCGTGTCCGCGGGGCGTGCGGGCGAAGGCGGAGCCGCGTCCGCCCCGGCCCCCACGCCTGTCACGGCAGGCGCCAGTCCACCGGCTGCCCCCCTTGTTGGATCAGCAGATCGTTGGCCCGGCTGAAGGGGCGGGAGCCGAAGAAGCCGCGGTCGGCCGACATGGGGGAGGGGTGGGAGGACTCCACCGACGGGAGGCTGCCGAGGAGCGGGCGGAGATTGCGGGCGTCACGGCCCCAGAGGATCGACACCAGGGGCTTGCCGCGTCCCGCCAGCGCCCGGATCGCCTGCTCGGTGACCTCCTCCCAGCCCTTGCCACGGTGCGCGCCCGGACTGCGCGGGGCCGTGGTGAGCGCTCTGTTCAGCAGCAGTACGCCCTGTTGGGTCCACGGAGTCAGATCACCGTTGGACGGCTGGGACAGCCCCAGATCCGTGTTCAGCTCCCGGAAGATGTTGATGAGGCTGCCGGGCAGCGGACGCACGTCGGGCGCGACCGAGAACGACAGCCCCACCGCATGCCCCGGGGTCGGATAAGGGTCCTGTCCCACGATGAGGACGCGGACGTCGTCGAAGGGCTGCTGGAAGGCCCGCAGCACATTCGGTCCGGCCGGAAGATAGGTGCGTCCCGCGGCGATCTCCGCGCGCAGGAACTCGCCCATCTCGGCGATCCGTCCGGCGACGGGCTCCAGGGCCTTGGCCCAGCCCGGTTCTACGATTTCATGCAAGGGTCGTGGTGCCACGGGCGTCACCCTACTGCCGTACGGGCAGTGGCGATCAACCAGTGGCCAAGGCCGGTCGGAGTGCTCAACCCACCACCGCCGCACGGACACACAGCACGTCCGGCAGATGCGACGCGAGCTGCCGCCAACTGTCGCCGTCGTCGGCGGACGCGAACACCTCGCCGTTGCGGTTGCCGAAGTAGACGCCCGCAGGGTCTCCGTCGTCGGTGCACAGCGCGTCGCGCAGCACCGTGCCGTAGTGGTCCTCCTGCGGCAGTCCCGCTGAGAGCGGCTCCCAGGTCTTGCCCGCGTCCGCCGTGCGGAAGACCCGGCATCGGCGGTCGGCGGGCACCCGGTCCGCGTCCGCGTTGATCGGGAACACATACGCCGTGTCGCCGCGGCGGGGGTGGGCGGCCGCCGCGAAACCGAACGTGGAGGGCAGGCCCTCGCCGATGTCCGTCCAGTGCGCGCCCGCGTCGTCGCTTCGGTAGACCCCCCAGTGGTTCTGTAGATACAACCGGTCCGGGGTCGCCGAGTCCTGCGCGATCTTGTGCACGCACTGCCCGAACTCCGGGTTGGGATCCGGCAGGAACACCGCGGAGACACCGGAGTTGGACGGTGACCAGCTGGCGCCGCCGTCGCCGCTGCGGAACACGCCCGCGGTCGAGACGGCGACCGTCACGGCCTGTGGGTCCCGCTTGTCGGTCACCACGGTGTGCAGGCCCTCACCGCCACCACCGGGAACCCACTGCGACCGTGTGGGGTGTTCCCACAGCGGACGGACGAGCTCGAAGGTCTCGCCGCGGTCCTCGGAGCGGTACAGCGCGGCCGGTTCCGTGCCCGCGTACACCACGTCCGGTTCAGCGGCGGCCGGGTGCAGCTGCCACACCCGCTCCAGTGAAGCGCCGGTGTCCTTGGGGAACTTGACGGCCGGCTGGGCCGGTTCGGTCCAGGTCCGGCCCTGGTCGTCGGAGTGGAACACTGACGGACCCCAGTGCGCGCTGTCGCCGCCGGCCAGCAGCCGCGGGCGGTCGCCACGGGTGTCGACGGCGACCGAATAGACAGCCTGTGCGTTGAAGTAGGGACTCTCGTCGAACTCCCAGGCGCCACCGCGCCTGCGCCCGATGAACAGGCCTTTGCGCGTGCCCACGGCGAGCAGTACCTCGGTCATGCCGGTCACCTCCGCTGTGCTTTGACGTCTTCGTCCCAGCCACCGGCCAGTCTGCACCCCACCACTGACAGTCACCTCTGGAACGGACGGCCTCCCAGGTCAGGGCGGTGCGGCGGCCCGCGCGGGGTAGCACGCGGCTCTACTCGACGTACCGATCCCGGTACGACCCGGTCACTTTCGGTCAGACGCCCGTGAGCGCGTCGGGCCCGTGGGACCGTCGGTTCGGGGGACCATCCCTGAGCATCCGCGAGCCGTTCACCGTATGGAAGGACGGTCGGGGATGTTCGTGCGCTCATGAGGAGGATGCCTTCGATGGCGTTCCGTGGTCCGAAGGTGTGGCTGTGGCGCTGGCGGCGCAACCCGTTGAAGCGTCAGGCCGACACGGTGGAGGCCTGGGTGCTGCTCGGTGCCTGGCTGGTCACCGTCCTTGTCGGGGTGTGCGCAGGTCTGGCGGTGACCCGGTCCGTGGAGCACGGGCTGGCCAGGGAGCGCGTCGAGTGGCGTCCCGCCGCGGCCCGTCTCACCGAGCAGGCGCCCGGTCAGGCCGTCGCGAACTCGGGCGCGGTCAGCGGCGAGCGGGTGTGGGGCAAGGTCCGCTGGACCGCGCCGGACGGCTCCGTGCACACCGGCCAGGCCCGGGTCCGGACGGGCAGCGCCGTCGGCACCACGGTCACCGTGTGGACGGACCAGCGGGGCCGCCTGGTGACCAGGCCCGCCACCGCGTCCCAGGCCCGCTCGCAGGCCGCGCTGACCGGCGCCCTGATGGGAGTGGGCGCGGCAGCGGTTCCCTTCGTCTGCGGCCGGTTCCTGTGCGGCCGACTGGAGCGCAGGCGAATGGAGATGTGGGACGCGGAGTGGGCGCTGCTCGGCCCGCTGTGGGGCAGGACGACGGGCTGAGCGCCCGGACCGGAGACCCCCTTACCCACCCACCCCCAGCGCGTCCCGGCACACCCGCAGCAGCTGTTCGTCGGCGAACACGTCATGGCTGCCGTATCCGCCGGACGAAGCCTGGTGCCGCCGTGCGGAGGCGAGTTCGGCCCGGGGCAGGTCGTGCAGGGGTGTTCCCTCCGGTCCCATGGCGGCGATGCACTCGGCGATGGCGGCGCGTGTGTGGGGATTCTCCGCCCAGACGGAGCGCAGCACCGGAACCACCGAGTCCGGCGCTTCCGTGATCCGCCAGACCGCGCACGCGGCCGACATCCGTTCCCAGACGGTGCCGGACTCGGTCAGCGGCCGCAGTCCCGGCAGCGCGGGGCGTGCCGCGGGGCCCAGCCGCCCCAGCACGTCCGCCGCCGCCCTGCGTCGATGAGGGGCGCGGTCCGTCAACTCCCGGAGCAGGACGGGCAGTACGGCGTCCGCCTCACCCTCCACCGACCACAACGCGTCCGCGGCCGCTACGGCGGAGTCGCCCTCCAGCAGCCCGCGCAGCGCCGGCACCGCCTCGTACGCCGCGCTTCCGAACTCCCCCAGGGTCCGTATCGCGTTCGCCACGACGGCGTCCCGCAGCCGCGCCTCTTCCGGAATGCCGAGCAGCAGCCGCAGTACCCCAGGTACACACTCCCTGTCGTGGAGCATCCGCAGCGCCGGCAGCAGCGCCAGGGTGCGCTCATGCAGGTCGGGGGAGTCAAGAGGGATTCCGCCTAGCCTGTGCCGGAACGCGGGAGCCAACGGTGCCGCGGCCCGGCCCAGATGGGCGATCACCTGCCCCAGGTCGTCGGGCACGACCGGCCCCGCCAGGACCTCCGCCAGCACCGGCACCGCTCTTGGGTCGCCGGTCCGGGCCAGCGCTTTGAGCGGTCCGCCCAGGGTCGGCGCGCCGCGTGTCCACTGCCGTACCCACAGGTCGGGGCGGGAGGTGACCAGCGTGTCGAGTTGGTCGGCGGCGGGCGCGGCGAGTTCGAAGAGATCCGTGAGGACGGTCACCGCCGCGTCGCGCAGACGGTCCTCCTCCGCGCCCAGTTGGGCACCGATCAACGCCACAGGTTCGGTGTAGTCGGCGCGCCACTCGCGGAACAACCCCGTCGACATCCATACGGCGTTGCACCGGTCGACCGGATCGGGGCAGGTCAACTGGCCGCACAGCAGGCCGATCCGGTCACCCACCCGGCCGCCGAGGGCGGTGTGGAGCGTGCGCAGCAACTGGGAGCCCTCCTCGTCCGAGGGGCGTAGCCGCCGCAGCCGGCCGACGAGCGTGTCCGTACCCGGCCGGTCCGGCTCGGCCGGAGTGACGGGCCGCCGCTCGGACCGGTCCCTGAGCAGCCGCACCACCGTGCCCACCAGGTCGGCAGGGAGCCGGTCGGGAGCGCAGCCCGCCAGCTGGCCGAGCGCGGCGATCCGCAGCCCGGGACCGTACGGCGACGCGCTCTGCGTCGTCAGGAGGTCCAGCGCCCCGGCGGCCTGCCCGGGATGCCGTCGGACGAAGAGCCCGAGGCCCTCCGTGAGGGCGAGCAGCACGCCGTCGTCCCGCTCGACGGTGATCCGCTCGCGCAACAGCCCGAGCACCCTCGCCGGTTCGTCCAGGAACCGTACGACCGCCCCCGCGGCCGCACTCCGCACCCCGGCTTCCGCGTCCCCGGCCAGTCGTACGAAGACCTGGGCGCCGGCCCGGACCTCGGCACGGGCCGTCGCGTAGGCGCCGCTCCGGATATCCGCGCCGTCGTCCCCTCCGCCGATGCTGACCAGCAGCTCCACGATCCCGCCCCGGTCGGGCACCTCCTCCCGCCCCGCGAGCGCGAACAGGAACGGAACGCAGGCGAGCGTCGAGTCGTACACGTCGCCCTGGTGGTGCACCGCGCCGTACATGCCGTCGAGCGCGGTGTCCCGCTCGGCCGGGTCCGCGGAGGCGAGGCCCCGCAGCATGCCGGGCACGTCCTCCGCGCTGCCGTACGCGTGCCGCAGCGCGGCCCAGTCGACCTCGTTGATCCCCGTGAACACGTTGTCCTCCCCAGGCGAGTACCACCTGGTCGTGAGTGTGCACCACGGCACTGACAACGAAGCGGAATCGGGGCGTGACTGTGTGCAATCCGGTCAGTTCGTCTGCGGAAGGGCCCGCTCCAGGATCGCGTCCAGATCAGCCGCGTCGGGAAGGGTGCCGAAGGCGTGCCCCCAGTCGCCGCCGAGCCGGCTCGCGCAGAAGGCGTCGGCGACCGCGGACGGGGCGTGGCGGACCAGGAGGGAAGCCTGGAGGGTCAGGGCCATCTGCTCCACCAGGCGCCGGGCGCCAGCCTCGGACCCCTTGGACAGCGCGCCCCGCAGCCGGTTCACGGCCGCGTCCAGACGGGCGTCCGCCCCCTGCGCCAGGGCGAGTTCGGCGAACAGCGCGTCCGCGGCAGCGGACTCCCGGCGCAACGCCCGCAGCACATCAAGGGCGTTGACGTTCCCCGACCCCTCCCAGATCGACAACAGGGGAGCCTCGCGGTAGTGGCGGGGCATGCCCGACTCCTCCACGTAGCCGTTGCCGCCCAGGCATTCCAGGGCCTCCGCGGTGAAGGCCGGGCCCCGCTTGGTGACCCAGTACTTGCCGACGGCGGTGGCGATCCGGCGGAAAGCCGCCTCACCGGCGTCCCCGCGCACGGCCCGGTCGGCCGCGCCCGCCAGGCGCAGCGTGAGCGTCGTGGCGGCCTCCGACTCCAGCGCCAGGTCGGCCAGGACGTTGCGCATCAGCGGCTGGTCGAGCAGCCGTGCGCCGAACGCGCTGCGGTGCCGCACGTGATGTCCCGCCTGTACGAGTGTCTGGCGCATCAACGTCGCCGACATCATCACGCAGTCCAGCCGTGTGCAGTTGACCATCTCGATGATGGTCTTGACGCCCTGGCCCTCGGGCCCGACCAGCCAGGCGACGGTCCCGTCGAACTCCGGCTCGGAGGAGGCGTTGGAGCGGTTGCCCAGCTTGTCCTTGAGGCGTTGGATGCGGAAGGTGTTCCTGGTTCCGTCGGGCAGGATGCGCGGCACCAGGAAACACGACAGACCGTCCGGGGCCTGCGCCAGCACCAGGAACACATCGCACATCGGCGCCGACGTGAACCACTTGTGCCCGCGCAGCGTGTACACGCCGGGCTCGGCGGTGGGCGTCGCCGTCGTCGTGTTCGTGCGGACGTCGGAGCCGCCCTGCTTCTCGGTCATCCCCATGCCCGCCAGCAGGCCCCGCTTCTCGGTCGGCACCCGGAGCCCGGGGTCGTACTCCCGGCTGGTCAACAGGGGCTCGTAGACCTTCGCCAGCTCCGGCTGACGGCGCAGCGCGGGGACGGCCGCGTACGTCATGGACGTCGGACAGCCGTGCCCGGCCTCCGTGTGCCCCCAGACCAACCCGCCCGCGGTCCGGGCGACATGGACGCCGGGCCGGTCCTCGGACCAGGGCCACGCGGCGAGCCCTTCGGTGACCGCGACGCGCAGCAGGTGGTGCCAGCTCGGATGGAACTCGACCTCGTCGACGCGGTTGCCGTACCGGTCGTGTGTGCGCAGCTCGGGCTCATGCCGGTTGGCCAGCTCGCCCCACTCCTGGGCCTCGGCGCTCCCGGCCCGCAGCCCCAGCCGCCGCAGCCCCTCCTCGGCCCACCCGGCGCCCTCCCGGTGCAGCCCCTCGATGAGGGCCGTATCGGCGGACGCGTCGTACGGGGCCAGGGGAGGGGGCTGATTGGTGACGTCATGCGTGGCGGAGCCCAGGGGGCCGTCTTCATACGCGAGTATCGAGGCCATACCATGAGTGTTGCACTTTTTCTGCGGTCGCGGCAATCATGCAACATGCCGATCCGGTCCGTACAGTACGTCCCCATGCGAACGGTCCAGGCAGACGAGCCGCAGCTGCGCCCGCTCTCGGCGCGCTCGGTCGTCCTGAGTCTGCTTCTCGGCACACATCCACCCGAGATGCCGGTCAAGGACCTCGTACGCATGGTGGAACCCTTCGGTGTCGGCGGCTCCACCCTGCGGGCCGCGCTCAGCCGGATGACGGCCGCCGGAGACCTGCGGCGCACGGATGCCGGCTACCGCATCGGGGACCGGCTGCTGGAGCGCCAGCGCCGTCAGGACGAGGCCGTGGAGCCCAGCACGCGCGCGTGGGGCGGCGACTGGGAGATGGCCGTGATCACCGCGACGGGCCGGGGTCCCGCCGAACGCGCCGAACTACGAGCCCGGCTGACCGCCCTGCGCCTCGCCGAACTGCGCGAAGGAGTCTGGCTGCGCCCCGCCAATCTCCGTCGTTCGCTCCCGGGCGAGCTCGAAACGGTGCTCCGGTCCTTCACCACCCGCCCCGAACAGCCCGCACAGGACCTGGTACCGGTCCTGTGGCCGCTCGACACCTGGGCCGGCACGGCCCACGCCCTGCTCGGCCACATCGCGCGCGTGGACCGCCCGGCCGACCGGTTCACCGCCTTCGCGGCCGTCGTACGGCATCTGCTCCTCGATCCCGTCCTGCCCGAGGAGCTTCTCCCCGCCGACTGGCCCGGCCCGCCGCTGCGCGCCGCGTACGCCGACTATCAGCGGGAGTTCACGCACACGGTGCGGGAGCACCGGGCATGACTCGGCGGCCGTCCGAAGCGCCGTGCAGGGACGCTTCGGACGGCCGCCTTCACCGCGGTCAGATCGCCCGGGGGCTACCTGTAGGTGATGTCCGAGGTGGAGTACAGGCAGTTGGTGCTGTCGGGGCCCGTACCGACCGCGGTGTTGTTGTTGTACTTCTGGCAGGGGATGACCTTGCGACCGGCGTCGTTGAGGATCGTGATGCCACGCAGCGTCGCCACGTCGTTGCGGTTGACGTTGATGCCGACGAGCCGTGCGGTGGAGCCCGTGCCGGTCACCTCGATGTTGCTGAGGTTCACCTTGCGCGTGTACTGCGTGGAGCAGTCGCCGCACGAGCGGTACAGCGTCTTGAACTCGCTGACGGCGAAGTTGGAGACGTTCAGGGTGCCCGGTCCGTTGTGCTGGAAGACCTTGTCGGCGGCCTTCTTCGCGCCGCCGCCGGTCACGGTGTAGGTGGAGCCGCCGCGGAAGGTGGCGGCGTCCTCGCCGACGTCCTCCCACCACACGTTCTGAAGGGTGCAGTTGCCCTCGCAGTGGATGCCGTCGGCGCCGGGCGCGCCGATGATGACGTTCTTCAGTGTCGCGCCGGCCGCGAGCTCGAAGATGGGGTCCTGGCCCTCTTCCTGGCCGTCACCGGCCAGGTCGCCGCTGCCGTAGTAGCGCACCATGCCGCCGTCCCTGACGCCGGACACGGAGATGGTGGAGCTCACCGGCTGACTGCTGGTGGGCGTCGGCCAGGTGGCGGCACTCGCGGGCGGCGCGCCGAGTGTCATGATCATGACAGACGAGAAGCCGAGTGCGGCCACGGTGCCGGTCAGTGCGCGCCGACGTGCGCGCGGCAGTGCTGGTGAAGTCATGTCCCGATGCCTTCTTCCAGTTGGGGGCTGGTCAGATCTTTCCGGCGCCCGCGCCGGACGTCACCGAGGAGACGACCGTCGAGGCGGGCTCCGCCGTGTAGCCGTACGGCGGGGCGGTGAAGCTGCCGACCTGCGAGACCTCGGTGGCGGCTCCGCCGAGGTCGTTGCCGCGCAGGTTGGCGTATCCGTCGACGTCGCTGCTGCGGTTCGTGGTGACCGCGATCTTCGTCGTACGGAAGACGTTGTTCTCGACGAGCATCTGGGCGCCCATGCGCGAGTGGCAGGCGGTGTCGGCGCCGTCCACGTGGTTGTTGTAGAAGTGGCCGGTGCCGAAGCGCAGGCTGGGGATGCGCGAGTAGACGTTGCCGAAGTGGTTGTGGTGGTACGTCACCTTCAAGTGCCCGGTGTCCTCGCTCGTGTTGTTGTCGCTGTGTCCGACGAGCGAGCCCTTGAAGTGGTCCTTGAAGGTGTTCCAGGAGACGGTCACGTTGTCGGCGCCGTGATTGATGTCGAGCAGACCGTCGTAGTAGTCCTTGTCGTGGTCGCGGTCCGCCGAGAAGGCGTTGTGGTCGATCCAGACCTTCGTCGACTCCTGCACGGTGATGCCGTCCGCGGGCGCGACCGGCTTGCTGATGTTGAGGTTGCGGACGACGACGTTCGTGACTTCCTTCAGCCGCAGCCCGCCGCCGGTGAACCCGGACGCCGAACCGACGCCCAGGACCGTGGTGTTGGAGCCGATGTCGACCTGACCGCTCAGCGAGATCAGGCCGTTCACCCGGACGACCTTCGCGGTGTTGCCGGTGACGGCCGTCCGGAAGGCGCTCAGCGTCGAGACGGTGACCGCGGTGGCGCTGCCGCCGCCCGTCGTGCCGGCACCGAATCCGACCGGCGAGGTCTCGGCGGCGCCGGCCGGCTGGGGAAGGGCGAGGGCGGCCGCCGTCGCGAGGGCGGCCGCGGCGGCCGTCACCAGGGTGGTTCGTTGCGCGTGTGTACGGAGGGGGCCTGTACGCATGCGGGTGCGTCCCTTCGGGAGGCCTTGTCTGGACGTATTTGTGAATGACGTGCGCCATGTTGAACGCTGCGCGCGGAGCGCGCCGCTGATTCCGGCCTGAAGGGGGAGTCGGCCGGTTCAGCCTGCTGAACGGAACGTAGAGGGTAAGCGCTTTCTGGTCAACGCTTCGCGCAGAACGCATCCGGACATCGCCGGTGAGCGGCCGACGGACCTCGAACTGTGCGTGGGAGCGCTTCCATGACGGCCATGTGCATGCCACCATGCCTGATGCTCCCTCAGCGATGCCCCGTCGATGCCCGCGTCGACGGCCCCACGAGCCGTCATCACGAAGGGACCACCACGTGCCTGTTTTCACTGCGCGCAGACCGCTTCGTTCCGTGCTCAGCACGCTCTGCGGAGCGCTCGCGGCGCTGCTGGCGGCGGCGCTCCTCACGGCAACCCCGGCCGCCGCCCGCACCCAGGCGCCCAGCGCGACGCTCACCGAGGTCACCGGCTTCGGCGAGAACCCCAGCAACCTTCAGATGTACCTGTACGTCCCGGACAGCGTGACCGCGAACCCGGCGGTCCTGGTGGCCGTGCACTACTGCACGGGCTCCGGACCGGCGATGTACTCCGGCACCGAGTACGCCTCGCTCGCCGACCGCTACGGGTTCGTCGTCGTGTACCCGTCGGTCACCCGCGCCAGCAAGTGCTTCGACGTCTCCTCGCCCCAGGCGCTGCGCCGCGACGGCGGCAGCGACCCGGTCGGCATCAAGTCCATGGTCGACTGGGTGACCCGGACCTACGACGCCGATACGGGCCGGATCTTCGCCACCGGCATCTCCTCCGGCGCGATGATGACGAACGTCCTGCTGGGCGTCTATCCGGATGTGTTCGCGGCGGGCGCCGCGTTCTCCGGTGTGCCGTTCGGCTGCTTCGCCACCACCGACGGCTCCGAATGGAACAGCGCGTGTGCGAACGGCACCGTGACCCACGCGCCGCAGGAATGGGGCGACTTGGCGCGGGCCGCCTACCCCGGCTACACCGGCCCCCGGCCAAGGATGCAGCTGTGGCACGGCACCGAGGACGACGTGCTGCGCTACCCCAACTTCGGGGAGGAGATCAAGCAGTGGACGAACGTACGCGGTGTCAGTCAGACCCCGGCCGCCACCGACTCGCCCCAGTCCGGCTGGACCCGCACCCGCTACGGCGCCACCGGTGACCAGGCCCCCGTCGAGGCCATCAGCCTCCAGGGCGTCGGCCACAATCTGTACAGCTACGGCATGGCCGCCCGTGTGCTCACGTTCTTCGGCCTGGACAGCGGCGGACCGGCGCCCCAACCGCCGGCCGGCGCCTGTCGCGTGGCCACCTCGGTCAGTGCCTGGAACACCGGCCTGACCGCATCCGTCACGATCACCAACACCGGTACGACCGCGATCAACGGCTGGCGACTCGGCTTCACCCTGCCCGCCGGTCAGACGATCACCAACGGCTGGGGTGCCACGTACGCACCGGCCTCCGGAGCGGTGACGGCGACCAACGCCTCGTACAACGGCGGCGTCGCCCCGAACGCGAGCGTCACGATCGGCTACCAGGCGAGCCACACCGGGAGCGGTGCGGCGCCGTCCGCCCACACGGTCAACGGCACGGCCTGCACGACCGGTTAGTACGGCAGGATGCGCCCCGAGGGTGTCCTTCGGTCGATCGTCGTGTCGCGCGTGCTGGTGGGCCGACGGACGGGGCGAATACGGGTCTGGCGGTTCATGACGCCCTCCTCATGCCTGATGCCATCAGCCTCGCTGCCGACCGGGCCCGGCACATCGTGCCCACGGAGGCATCGGCCCTGACCTTGAGGGAGCACTCCCCGGGGGTGTCGTACCCCCTGGGGAGGACGGGAACCCCTGGGGGACTCAGACCGAGCGGTGGTACTGGTCCGGCACGTGCACGTCCCCGCCCAGTTCGCGGGCCGCGTGCCGGGCCCAGGACGGGCTCCGCAGCAGCTCGCGGCCGAGGAGCACCGCGTCGGCCTCGTCGTTCGCGAGGATCTTCTCGGCCTGCTCGGCGTCGGTGATCAGGCCGACGGCGGCGACGGACAGGGGCGTCTCCGCCTTGACGCGGGCGGCGAACGGTACTTGGTAGCCGGGGCCGGTCGGAATGCCGGCGCCGGAGACGTTGCCGCCGGTGGAGACGTCGAGCAGGTCGATGCCATGGGCCTGGAGGTCGGCGGCGAAACGGACGGTGTCGTCCGCGGTCCAGCCGCCGTCGTCCAGCCAGTCCGTCGCCGAGATACGGAAGAACAGCGGCTTGTCGTCCGGCCACACCTCCCGTACGGCGTCGACGACCTCCAGGGCGAAACGGGTGCGGTTCTCGTACGAGCCGCCGTACGCGTCGGTGCGGTGGTTGGAGTGCGGCGAGAGGAACTCGTTGATCAGATAGCCGTGGGCGCCATGGATCTCGGCGACCTCGAAGCCGGCGGAGAGGGCGCGGCGGGCGGCCTCCGTGAACTGACCGACGATCTCGTGGATCTGAGCCACGGTCAGCTCGTCCGGCACCGGGTGCCGCTCGTCGAACGCGACCGGGCTCGGCGCCACCGGCTGCCAGCCGTACGCGTCCGGGCCCACCGGCGCGCCGCCCTTCCAGGGGCGGTCGGTCGCGGCCTTGCGCCCGCTGTGGGCGAGCTGGATGCCGGGCACCGTGCCCTGCGACACCAGGAAGCGAGTGATCCGGCGGAACGCCTCGACCTGGGTGTCGTTCCAGATGCCCAGGTCGTACGGCGAGATACGGCCCTCGGGAGCGACGGCGGTGGCCTCGGTGAGGATCAGTCCCGTGCCGCCCGCCGCGCGCGCCGCATAGTGCGCGAAGTGCCAGTCGTTCGGGACCCCGGCGTCCGGGCCCTCCGGTGCCGCCGAGTACTGGCACATCGGGGCCATCCAGACCCGGTTCGGGACGGTCAGATCGCGCAGGCGGAAAGGCTGGAAGAGGGCGCTCATGATGAGCTGCTCCAATCGTCACGGGGCCGAAGGGCGACTCGTACGATAGGCATCGTAGTACGGGAGGTGTCAAACTACGAGACCCTTCGTACAATGAGCTCACTACCGACGAACTGGAGCCGCTGTGACCATCGCCGCCACCACCAGTCGTGATCTTCCGCACCCGGCGCGCGACGAGATCCGGCTGGAGGGCATCCTGCATGCGCTCTCCGACCCGATGCGGTTGCGGATCGTGCGAGAGCTCGCCGCCGACGGCGACGAGCTCTCCTGTTCGCACTTCGACCTGCCGGTCACCAAGTCCACGACCACGCACCACTTCCGGGTGCTGCGCGAGAGCGGCGTGATCCGGCAGATCTACCGGGGCACGGCCAAGATGAACGGCCTGCGCCGGGACGACCTAGACGACCTCTTCCCGGGACTTCTCGACACCCTCCTCGACGCCGCCGCCCGGCAGGCCGTCCGGCTGGGCGGCTGAACCGGCCTTCGCGGGAAGGTGGTTGAAGAGCAGGTTCAGCACGATCGCCGTGAGACAGCCCGCGCTGATGCCGCTGGTCATCACCGTCTGGAACCAGTCCGGGAACTTCTCGTAGATCGTCGGCACGCCGACCGGCAGCACGCCCATGGCGACCGAGACGGCCACCACCGTCAGGTTGTTGTTGCCCTTGAAGTCCACCTGGGCCAGCGTCCGCAGGCCGCTCGCCGCGACCGTCCCGAACATCACCAGACCCGCGCCGCCGAGCACCGGCGCCGGTATCGCCGCCACCACCGCGCCCAGCTTGGGCAGCAGACCGAGCAGCACGAGGATGCCGCCCGCGGCCGCCACGACCCAGCGGCTGCGCACCCGCGTCATACCGACGAGCCCGACGTTCTGCGCGTACGCCGTGTACGGGAAGGTGTTGAAGACGCCGCCGAGGACGGTGGAGAAGCCGTCGGCGCGCAGCCCGTCGGAGAGGGAGCGCGGCTCGACCTTGCGGTCCGTCATCTCGCCGACCGCGATCAGGTCACCGGTCGTCTCGGTCATCGTCACCAGCGCCACCACCAGCATCGAGATGATCGCCGACGCCTCGAAGGTGGGCGCGCCGAAGTGGAACGGCGTGCTGACGCCGACCCAGTCCGCGTCCCCGACCCCGCCGAAGTCCGTGAAGCCGAAGGGCACCGCGACCGCCAGGCCCACCACGATGCCGATCAGTACGGCGATCCGGCTGAGGAAGACCGGTGCGAACCGCTGCACGGCCAGCACCACCACCAGCACAAAACCGGCCAGCGCCAGATTCTTCGGCTCCCCGAAGTCCTCCGCCCCGGCGCCGCCCGCGACCCAGTTGCCCGCGACCGGCAGCAGCGAGATGCCGATGATCAGGATCACCGTGCCGGTGACCAGCGGTGGAAAGAAGCGCAGCAGCTTCCCGAAGACCGGCGCGAGCAGCATGATCGCCAGTCCCGCGACGATCACGGCCCCGTAGATCGCAGGCAGTCCGCCGCCCGTCGTACCGATCAGCACCATCGGCGACACGGCCGCGAAGGTACAGCCCTGCATGATCGGCAGCCGTACACCGAAGCGCCAGAAGCCGATGCACTGGATGAGCGTCGCGATCCCGCACACCAGTAGGTCGGCGGTGATCAGATATGCCAGGTCCGCGGGCGACAGCTTCATGGCTCCGCCGACGATCAGGGGGACGGCGACGGCGCCGGCGTACATCGCGAGGACGTGCTGGAGGCCGAAGGCGACCAAGTGGCGTTTGGGCGGGATCTGGTCGACGGGGTGTACGGGCGCAGTTTCGGTCATGGACGGGACCGTAGACTCCTTGAACAGTTTGTTGATTTCGGGAGTGTTGCTGCGTCGTTTCTCGCTGCGGGCTGGGTGTGGCTGGTCGCGCAGTTCCCCGCGCCCCTTAACCGGCGTTGCCGTGCGCGGCGTTCTGTAGTGACTGCCAGTCCGGGAGCTTCACCACCCCTCTGCCCAGTGACGCCCCAAGTGCTGCCTCGGCCCGTTCGATCGCCTGCCAGCCGGACCACTCGACCGGCTCGATCCCCTCTGCGCGCAGTGCAGTCAGTGGATCCCCCGGCAGATCCTTTTGTACGAGCACGGAGGCGTCCTCCAGCAGTGAGGTCACCGTCTCCTTGGCGCACGGACGGTTGGTGCCGATGACGCCGGTGGGGCCGCGCTTGATCCAGCCGGCCACGTACTCGCCCGGCGCGACGAGGTCCTCCCGCAACACGCGGCCGGCGAGATTGGGCACCGTGCCGGTGGCCGCGTCGAAGGGCAGGCCCTCCAGTGGCACGCCGCGATAACCCACCGATCGAAGCACCAGCTGCGCCTCGATGTCCTCGTACCGGCCGGTGGCCGTCACCCCGCCCTGTCCGTCCGGCTGGGTCCGCTCGAAGCGCACCGCGCCCACGCGGCCGGAATCGGCGAGCAGTTCGACCGGCCGGAGGAAGAAGCGCAGCCGGATGCGGCGCGGGGCGTCCGCGGGCGGCTGCTCGGTCCAGCCGCGCAGCACCTCCACATTGCGGCGGTTCGCCGCGGGCAGCCCGGACGGGTCTGCGTAGGCCGGATCGAGCGCCAGCTCCGCCGGGTCCACCGTCACGTCGGTGTCCGGCAGGGCGCCCAGTTCGCGCAGTTCCTTGGTGGTGAAGCGGGCCTGGGAGGGGCCGCGTCGGCCGACCATGCTGATCTCGGTCACCCGGCTCGCCGTCAGCGCGGTGAGCGCGGCCTGCGGCATGTCGGTCGGGCTCAGCTCGGCCGGGCCGCGGGCCAGGATCCGGGTGACGTCCACGGCCACGTTCCCGACGCCGATGACCACCGCCGAGCGCGCGCCGAGCACGAAACCGTCGGCGGTGGCGTCCGGGTGGGCGCTGTACCAGGACACGAACTCGGTCGCCGACCAGCTGCCCGGCAGGTCCTCGCCGGGGATGCCCAGATGCCGGTCCGTCGCGGCGCCCACGCAGTACACGACCGCGTGGTACAGCTCGCGCAGCCGCGCGGCCGGTACCCCGCCGGGGCCGACCTCGATGCCGCCGAGGAACCGCACACGCTCGTGCTCCAGGACCGTCCGGAGGTTGTTCTGGAGGGACTTGATCTTCTCGTGGTCCGGTGCCACGCCGTAGCGCACCAGGCCGTAGGGGCACGGCAGCCGGTCCAGGACGTCGACGAGCACGCCGGAGTGGAGCTGGACGAGGCTCTGGGCGGTGTAGACCCCGCTCGGCCCGGAGCCGATGACGGCAACACGCAGCACGGCGGAACTCCTTACCCGAGGGACCGTCGGAGATCGCTGATGGTTCCAGCATCGCACCGCTGATGCTCCGCTGACAGGGTGCTGTACCGGGCACGCGCGTGCGTGTTCGTTCGTATGGAGTGTGATCATGCGGTTACGTTGCGTGTGTGTTGGACGCATCCTTTCTTGATCTTTCTGATCGTTGTCCGATGGACGGTGCGGTGTCCGTGTGGCCCGCGTGGGAAGTGCGGCAAGACGGGGCCGACGGCGGCGTGATGTCCTGGTGGGGGGTGCGGCTGGCGTTCCCGGACGGGGCGCAGGTCGACCTGCTCGCCGTGGTGTCCGGCGGCGGGGTCTGCATCGAGGACGTGCGGGCGCAGCCGGCGTTGTCCCTCGACGATCTCGCGGTGCTCGCCGAGTGGGTCGAGGGCCCGCTGTCCGAGGTGTGCGGTGCGGAGCCCTGCGGCGAGCCGGTGGCGTCCAGGCGTGCCCGGCCGGCGTGGCCGGGCGGGATCGCGGGGCGGTGGCTGGTCGCTCGGGAGTACCGCGCGGCCCAGGAGGGGGGCGCCGATCCCGTCCTCGCGGTGATGGGCGCGACCGGGCACAGCCGGCGCAGATCGCTCCGGCTGATCGCCCAGGCCCGTGACGCGGGATTCCTGACGGCGCGTCATGCACGCCGCTGAGGCGGGCTCAGCTCAGGGCAGGTCCCGCATCCGGTTGATCTCGCTGGTCTGCTGGGCGATCGTGTCGTCCGCCATCTCCTCGACCTGGATGTTGTTGCCCTGCGCCTTCACGTCCGTGGCCATGGTGACCGCCCCTTCGTGATGGGTGATCATCAGGGTGAGGAAGAGCTGGTCGAATGCTTTTCCTTGTGCCGCGCGCAAGTTGCGGAGCTGACCCTCGGTCGCCATCCCGGGCATCGAGGCGTGGTCGTGTCCGCCGCCCGTCTCCTTCTCGCCGTGCGTCTTCAACCAGCCCTTCATGGCGTCGATCTCCGGTCCCTGCGCGGCCGCGATCCGCTCGGCGAGCTTCTTGATCTTCGCCGACTCGGCGCGGTCCGAAGCGAGTTCGGTCATCGCCAGGGCCTGGGAGTGGTGCTCGATCATCATCCGGGCGAATGACACGTCCGCAGAGTTGGGGGAGTCGTCGTCGACGCGCTGCTGTGCGGCGTCCTCGGCGGACAACGTCTGGTTCTCCTCGCCGGGCTTGCCCGGTGCGATCACCGAAGGGCCGCTCGCAGAAGCCCGGTCGGCGTCTGACCCGGAGTCACAACCTGCCAGCGCGAGCACGACGAGTGCGGCGAGTGCGGCCGTGGCCGGTCGATCGAAAAGCTTCATTACATGTCTGTTGCCCTCTGTTGGTATGTGCATGATGAAGACGATACTTCGGCGTGCACGAACCGTTCGCACCCGAACGGAACGAGGGAGGAAACAGTGATCCTGTTGAACGAACCCCGAACGCGGCGCAGACGCCTGGCAGTCGGCGCTACTGCCGCCGGGCTGCTGGCCGCGCTGCTCACGGGCGGTCCGGCAGCCGCGACCCCCGACCCGGGGGACGGCCCGGCGGCGCAGAAGGACGTCTCCGCGAGCACCCAGGCCGAGGTGAGACAGGCCCTGGAGAACGGCGAGATACCCGGCCAGGACGAGATCGTCCACTCGGCCAACATCCAGCACGTCACGAACATCCCCAAGGACGTGCTGCCCGGCACCAATTCGGACCTCGCCTTCCAGGGCAGGTACGCCTTCGCCGGCAACTACGACGGCTTCCGCGTCTTCGACATCAGCAACCCGAAGGCGCCGAGGACCGTCTCCCAGGTGCTGTGCCCCGGCTCGCAGAACGACATCTCCGTCTCGGGCAACCTGCTCTTCCTGTCCACCGACTCCTCGCGCAGCGACAGCAGTTGCAACAGCACCACGCAGCCGGTGACCGAGAAGTCCTCGTGGGAGGGCATGAAGGTCTTCGACATCAGCGACAAGGCCAACCCGAAGTACGTCGCCGCCGTGGAGACCGCCTGCGGCTCGCACACCCACACGCTGGTGCCCGAGCGCAAGAACGTATACGTCTACGTCTCCTCGTACTCGCCGAACGCCGCCTACCCGGACTGCCAGCCGCCGCACGACGGCCTCTCGGTCATCAAGGTGCCGCGCCAGGCTCCCGAGAAGGCCGCGGTCGTGAACTTCCCGGTCCTCTTCCCCGGTGAGGGCCCCGACGGCGGCGGCAACCCGGGCGCGCCCACCAACCCCGGCGTCTCGAAGACCACCGGCTGCCACGACATCACCGTGCTGCCCTCCAAGGACCTGGCCGCGGGCGCCTGCATGGGCGACGGCATCCTGTTCTCCATCGCCGACCCGGAGCACCCGAAGGTCATCGACCAGGTGCAGGACAACGTGAACTTCGCGTTCTGGCACTCGGCGAGCTTCAACCAGAAGGCCAACAAGGTCGTGTTCACCGACGAGTTGGGCGGCGGCGGTGCGGCCACCTGCAACGCGGCGATCGGCCCGAACCGCGGTGCCGACGGCATCTACGACGTCGTCGGCAAGGGCGACAAGCGCAAGCTCGTCTTCCGCAGCTACTTCAAGATCCCCCGCCACCAGGCGGACACCGAGAACTGCGTCGCCCACAACGGCTCGCTGATCCCGGTCAAGGGCAAGGACCTCATGGTCCAGGCCTGGTACCAGGGCGGCGTCTCGGTCTGGGACTTCACCGACTCCGCGAAGCCGAAGGAGATCGCCTACTTCGAGCGGGGCCCGCTGACCACGGGCACGATGACGACCGGCGGTGCCTGGTCGGCGTACTACTACAACGGCTACATCTACTCGAACGACATCGCCAAGGGATTCGACGTCCTCAAGATCAGTGACAAGCGCACCGACCCGGCCAAGTGGGTCCGGATGAGCGAGCTCAACGTGCAGACCCAGCCGGACTACTTCGACTGATCTGCGGGCCGTTCGCCGGTCGCGAAGAACCGCGACAGATCTGTGTCACCCGTCCCGCCGGACGCCGCCTCGGTGTCCGGCGGGACGCCCAGGTCCCAGTCCAGCCGGTAGCGCTTGAACAGCTCCGCCCGCAGCACCGGCACGGGCATCGGAACACCCGGCACCAGCGCCGCGTAGACCGCGCCCATCAGCAGGGCGCGCAGCATCGGGTAGTCGGCGTCGACGTCCTGCGAACCGAAGCGGGCGACGGTGTCCCGCAGCAGTTCGGCCAGGCGCCGCTGCTCCGGGCACGGCACGAAACCCTCGACATGCAACAGCCCGGCCATGTGCTGGCGCATCAGCACGGGCCGGTCCCGGGCCAGTCCCAGGATCGCGTCGATCGCCCGCGCCATCCGCTCCCGACCGTCATCGGTACGCGGCTCGCGCTCCAGCGCCTCCTCCAGCGTGCGGTTCATCAACCGGTGCACGGCCGACTGCACGAGCTGGCGTTTACCGGGGAAGTAGTACGACACCAGACCGCGCGCCGAGCCCGCTCTGTCCGCGATGTCGCCCAGCGTCGTGGCCTCGAACCCATGCTCACCGACCAGCTCGACCGCCGCCTGGAGAAGCCGCTCCCGGGAACGCCGCCGCAACTCTTCATTGACCGAGGCGCTGCGCGGGGACATGCTGTACTCCTGCGTTGACTGGTTGGCAGCCAACTATACTCAGCGCGTCCGGGCCGGCCCCATCCATGGGCTTGTCCGGTGCTGCCGTCCTCCTCGGGCGAAACGGGGGATCGTCCGAGGCGGGCGGCCATACACCGGCCGGCTCAGCCGACGAGGTCCAGCACCGGCCGCAGGCCGTCGGGCCGCAGTGCCACCGGCAGATGGTCCACGAAGTGCACCTCGCACCCCAGCGCGGCCGCGCCGCCGTCCGCGCGGCGGTCGTCACCGACCATGAGCACGTCCCGCGCTTCGACGCCGAGCTTCGTGCAGGCGGTCGCGAACAGCCGCGGGTCGGGTTTCCTGATGCCGTGCTCGTACGACAGGACGTATGCGTCGATGTAGGGGTCGAGGCCGTGCTCGCGGAACACCGGGCGCAGGTCCCAGCCGATGTTGCTCACCACGGCGACCTGGATCCCGCGCTCGTGCAGGGCGTGCAGGACCTCCGCCGCGTCGGGGTACGGCGCCCACGCGCCAGGCGACATATGGCGTTCGTACAGGGCGTCGTGCAACCCCGGGTCGGGCAGCGGCACCTGGCGGGAGAGCCCGGTGTACGCGGCCCGGTGCAGCTCCGAGCTCTGGTCCCGGACGTCCCACACCTCGGCGACCTCCGTGGGCAGCCGCACCGGATCGGCCCCGCCGGGCAGCGCACCCGCCGTCTCCAGGGCCAGCGCCGTCTCGGCCAACTCGGCCTCCGGAAGAGCGATCCCGGCCTCGGCCAGCACCCCGCGCAGCCAGGAGTCGGTGGACTCGACACGGAAGAGGGTCCCGGAGAAATCGAACAGCACGGCAGTCATGGGGCGATCCTACGAGGACGCGTTCCCGGAGGAGGGAAGATCGCTGCCGCCGCGCGGAACGGCGATGTCTAGCGGGAGGGCGATGCCTCAGGCACCCACCGCCGGTGCGCCATCACTGCCAGGGCCACCAGCGTCGCGCCCAGCAGCCAGCCGCCGACGACGTCCGAGGCCCAGTGGACGCCCAGCCACACGCGGGTCAGGCCGACGCCGGCCACGGAGATCACCGCCACCGCCACGGCCGTACGCCACAGGGTGCGGCCTGGGCCGTAGCGGTGGAGGAGCCACAGCAGAAGGCCGCAGACGACCGTGGCGGTCATGGCGTGGCCGGACGGGAAGGCCGCGTAGTGGGCCGAGTCGACGGGGTCGGGCCAGACCGGGCGGGTGCGGCCGACGGCCGCCTTCAGGGACTGCTGCACCAGGGTGCCGAGCGCCACTGTGACCGCCAGCCACAGGGCCGTCCACCAGGCCGCGTGTCTCCACATCAGCCACACTACGACGGCCGCGCACAGGATGCGCATCGTCCACGGGTCCCAGACCCAGTCCGTGAGGATCCGGAACGCCTGCGTGGTTCCCGGGCCGTCGACCGCCCAGCGGTGCGTGGTGCGCGCGATGTCGCCGTCGAGCGCGATCAGCGGGCCCCACTCCGCCGCGACCAGGACGAGCAGCAGCACCGAGGACGCCGCCAGGGCAGTGGCGGAACGGACGGTGCCGCGGTGGTCGGGCGGGCGGGGCGGGGAGTCGACGGGCGGGGTGTGCATATGGTGATCCTCGCCGACCGGTGGGGCGGGAGGCCAATCCCGGGGCCGCCGAAGGCTCAGCCCAGCGTCCGCAGCGCCGGTACGAACGTCACCAGTACCGGCACGACCGGTACCAGCGCGGCCGCCGCCGTGAGCCGCAGCCGCCGGGCCGCCGAGAGCCGGTCCGGGGGAGTGAGCAGCCGGTTGACCCGCAGGGGCAGATGGGCCTGCGGGGTCGGGCAGGGGCCGAACACGCCCCGGTCCTCGTTGAGTTCCACCAGCGCCAGAGCGGTCGTGAGCCGGCCGAAGCGCCGGGAGGCCATGTCGTCGGCGGCGAGTTCGACCAGCCGGTGCATCTCGTGACGGAACGCGGCGAACACCGGCACCTGCGGAAACCCGCCAGCCAGCGCGGCCGAGCAGTGCAGCAGCCAGTCGTGCCGCGCCTGCGCGTGTCCCTCCTCATGGGCCAGTACGGCGTCCAGCTGCCGGCCCTTCAGCCGGCGCAGCGCGGCGGTGGTGACGACCAGCCGGGGCGCCGCGCCCGGCAGCCACCAGGCGTCGGGCCGCTCGCCCTCAAGGACGACCAGCCGATGGCCGTCGGGCTCCTCGCCGGGCAACTGCGGGGCGCGGAAGAGGAGTTCGGCCCCATTCTGCCGACGCCGCACTCGGGCCCGTAGGACCTCGCGGACCAGCATCGCCGCGGTCCACACCCCGCCGAGCGCAAGCGCCACCGCGGTCGTGGCGGCCCAGGGGCCGGTGGCACCGAACGCGTAGGCCTCCACGACGGCGTGCGGTGCGGGAGCGAACACATGGCCGCGCACCGCCTGCCAGGCGGCCGCCGCGCTGAGCGTCATCGACAGCGCACAGCACAGGAGCACGGCCGCCACCACGCACTGCCACACCCACAGGGCGACCACGGGTTCACGGTCCGGCCAGTCGGCCCGGGCGAGCAGCCGAGGGGCGACCACGGCGGTCAGGGCGCCGAGCAGCAACAGTGCCGCGGGGACCATCATGGGAGCACCCTATGAGCGGCGGAACACTCAGGGGTACGGCTTGTTACGTCGAAGTGACGCAGACCACGACCGTATGCAGGCGGTACGTCAGAGCGTCAGCAGCATCGCTACCATCCCGATCCCCATCGACAGCCGGCAGGCCCGCGACAGCTCCGGCCGGTCACCCCACCCGACGCTCCCGCCACCGGCGGCGACGGGCGCCAGCCGGGTACCGGACAGCAGCACGTACCCCACGAAGTACGCCAGGAGCGCCCCGGTGACGAGCGGGACCCCGGAATCGTCGTGCCGACCGGGCGAGACGGCCATCGCGAGCGCCATGTAGACCATGGCCGAGGCGCCCACCAGGTGGTGCAGATGGTGGGCGTTGGTCCGTGCCGCCCACAGCGCGTGCAGCGCGGCCCCTCCGAACACGGCCGCGTACACGGGCCACGCCCACGAAGGCGGCGTGAACACCGCGGCCGGTACGGCCATCGCGGCCATGCCGAAACCCATCAGAGCCTCGCCGCCCGCGGCCCGGCGCTGCTCCTCGACCCTGCTGCGCATCCGCAGCAGACAGTAGGCGCCGGTCGCCGCGCACAGCGCGACCAGCAGCCAGCCGGGGGAAGCCGGTCCGTGCACACGCACCTCCCCGCTCGACGTCGGGCAGTCGGTCATGGGATGCCCGGAGCAGGCGGCGCGCATGCGAGCGCAAGGGTGTACGCGGGGAGCATTCGGCGGGGCACGTACAGTGAGAAATATGATTCACGAGTAAAACACCTGCTAATGTTATGGCCATGAGCAGTGCGACCTCCACCCCCCGAATCCCGCTCGCCGGCGTGCTCCGCCTCGGCCGCCCCTCCGACATCTGGTTCAAGCCCGCCCTGAGCGTGGTCGCCGCGGTCGCCCCGCCCAACCTGACCCTGCTGGCGCTGGACCGCCTCGATCTGGCCATGTACACGATGGCCGGGTCCCTGTGCGCGCTGTACGCCCACAACCGCCCCTACGCCGCCCGGGCCCGTGCCCTGGCCTGGGTCGTGCTCGGCATGCTCGGCGGCCTCGCCGTCGCGCTGGTCACCGCCTCGCTCACCACGAACGCCGTCGCCCTGGTCACCGTCGGCGCGCTGCTCGCCGCCGTGCAGAAGGCGCTCTGCGACGCGACCCGCATCGGCCCACCGGGCAACGTCGTCCTCACCTTCATCAGCTCCGCCTCCCTGTTCGCGCCGCAGACCCTCGGCCAGGTCCCCGGCCATCTTGCGCTGGGCCTCGCGGCCGGCGCGTGGGCCTGGCTCGTCGCCATGGCGCCCGGACTGGTCCGCCCGCACGGCCCGGAGCGCCGCGCCACCGCACACGCGCTGAACGCAGCCGCCGCGTACGCCGAGGCACACCGCACCGGAGACGGTCGTGCGCCCGTGGCCGCGGCCGCCGTGCATGCCGCCCGGCAGTCACTGCTGTCCGCCGGAGCCCGCACCGCGCCCCGGCGCGCGCTCGAACAGCTCGTCGTGCGCGCCGAGATCGCGCTCGCCGCACCCGCCGACACGGACCCGGCGCGACTGCGCGGCTGGGCCCGCGACCTGCGGGGCGCCGGACCGGTTCCCCATGCCGGAGCTCCGGTCGCGGACGCCGAACTCACCAGTCGGCGCACGCTGTTGTGGCGCAGGCTCGGCCCGCTGACCCCCATCGCCGTACGCACCGCCCTCGGCTGCGCCCTCGCCGGATACGCCTCCCTCGCGCTCGGCATCGGGCGCCCGTACTGGGCCCTGGTCACCGCGGCCGCGCTCTACCAGGCCAACATGGCCCTCACCTGGAGCCGGGGCGTCCAGCGCGTCGTCGGCAACCTCGTCGGCGTCCTCCTCTTCGCCGCTGTCGTGCCCCTCGCCCACCTCGGTCCGGCGGCCCTCGTCCTGTGCTGCCTCGCCTTCAACTTCGGAGCCGAGGCGCTGATGGGCCGCAACTACTGGCTCGGCAGCATCTGCGTGACGCCGATGGCGCTGCTCATCACCGAGTTCGCTGGGTTCCAGGAGCCCGGGCGGCTCATCACCGAGCGGGTCGTGGACACCCTGGTCGGCGCGCTGGTCGGCTTCGCCGCGGCCGTCGCCGTCACCAACCGGCGTGCCGGCCACCGCGTCGAGCACGCCCTGACCGCGGTCGAGCGCGCCCGCGAGCGCGTCGCCCGCCTCCTCGCGGAGCCGCACACGGCCCCCGGCGCCCTGGAATCCGCCCGCAGCGACCTCACCGCGGCCCTCGTCGAACTGCGCGCCACGGCCGACGCCGCAGCCGGCGAGTGGTGGCAGCGCACCCGGCCCGAGGAGCGGGTCGTGCTCGCCGAGCAGACGGGACACCGTACGCTCGCCGCGACGGCAGGACAGGCGCGACGCAGCGAACCGACGACGGAGGACGTACGGCAATGACGGCAACGAACGGAGAGGCCGCCGCCGGTGTGCCGCGGGGGGACACGCTCGCGGCGGTCGTCCAGCAGTGGCGGGCCGTGCACCCCGACCTCGACACCGGCCCCATGGAGATCATCGGCCGGATCAACCGCTGCGCCGCGCTCCTCCAGCAGGCCGAGGACGCCCCCCTGCGCCGGGTCGGGCTCAACCGCCCCGAATTCGACCTGCTGGGCGCGCTCCGCCGCACGGGGCACGAGCTGACCCCCGGCGAACTGGCCCGCGAGACCTTCTCCTCGGGCGCCGCCGTCACCAAACGCCTCAAGCAGCTGACCGAGCGCGACCTGGTGGAGCGCCGGGTCGACAGCCGCGACCGCCGCGTCGCCCACGTCCGCCTCACGGACGCCGGCCGTGAGCTGGTCGACGGGATCCTGCCGGAGCAACTCGCGTACGAAACCGCCGTACTGTCCGGCCTGGACACCCCGACGCGAGGCGAACTCGCCGGTCTGCTCGGCGAGTTGCTCGCCCAGCTGGAAGGCCGCCTGAGCGGGCTGCGCGTCTGATCAGAGCACGCGCCCACGCGGCGGAGCCGCATATGTCACAGCCCTGCGCCCCTTCGGGGGCGCTGCCCAAGCGCCGCTGAATTCGGCAGGGCTGCTCAGATCCCCGGCCGGTACCGGATCGGATGGTCCGCGGGTACCTCGACCAGCACGATCTGTGTCCCGTCCGGATCCGCGGTCCACATCTCGATCAGTCCCCACGGCTCCTTCACCGGTTCACGCACGATGTCGACGCCCTTCGCGCGCAACTCCTCGTGCGCCGCGGCCACGTCCTCGACCTGGAGCCACAGCTTCACGGCCGGGGACGGCGGAGTGTCGGACCGCCCGGAGACCTCCAGGAAGCCGCCGCCGAGGAAGTAGACCGTGCCGCGCTCCGGCCCCGTTCCGAACTCGCGGTAGACGGCCAGGCCCAGCTGCTCGCCGTAGAAGACCCGGGACCGCTCGGGATCGGTCGGTCGCAGGAGGATACGGCCGCTCAGTACATGCACCATGCATCCGGAGCCTAGTGGCTGCGTTACTCTCGTCCGTGCCTGAGCCGCGCCAGAGATCGGAGTCGTACTCCATGGAGACCGCAGCCACCGGACTGACGTTTCGAGATGCGGCCGACGCCGATGTGGACGCAATCGTCGCACTGATCGAGTCGGCGTACCGCGGTGACTCCAGCCGCGCCGGATGGACCACCGAGGCGGACATCCTCCAAGGACAGCGCACCGACGCGGAGAGTGTGCGGGCCGTGATCAAGTCGCCCGACAGCCGGCTGCTGACGGTCGAGCGGGCCGGGGAGGTCGTCGCCTGCTGCCAGCTCGAACACCGCGGAGACCACGCCTACTTCGGGATGTTCGCGGTCAGCCCCCGCGTCCAGGGCGAGGGCCTCGGCAAGGTCATCCTCGCCGAGGCGGAGCGTGCCGTCCGTGCGGAGTGGGGTGCCACGGAGATGCACATGACGGTGATCACCGTACGGATCGACCTCATCGCCTGGTACGAGCGGCGCGGCTACCGCCGTACGGGACGGATGACCCCGTTCCCGTACGGCGACGAGCGCTTCGGCATTCCCCAGCGCGAAGACCTTCAGTTCGAGCTGCTGGTCAAGGCACTCGCATAACCGTCAGGCCGTGAAGCGGCCGGTGCGCTTGATCTCCGGGTAGTCGGTGGTGGCGCCGTCGAGCTCCAGAGCCCGTACGAGTCGCAGGTGGTCCTGTGTGTTCACCACCCAGCCGATGATCCTCAGGTCCGCCTTCCGCGCGTGCTCCACCACCTCCAGGGTGAGCCGGCGGATGTTGAGACAGACCGTCCGCGCACCGGTTTCGACGGCACGGTCCACGATGTCGGTGCCGAAGCGGCTGCCGATGAGCGCGGTGCGCACGCCGGGCACCAGCCGGGCGATCTCGGCGATCGCCTCGTCGTGGAACGAGGACACCTCGACCCGGCCGAGCAGATCCCGCCTGTGCATCACCTCGGCGAGCGCACGCGCCGCGGCCTCGTCCTTGATCTCGGCCTGAACCGGGCACTTCACTGCGTCCAGGACCTCTTCGAAGACCGGCACGTGCTCCCCGCGGCCCGCGTCCAGGGCGCGTAGTTCGGCGAGGGTCTTCTCGGCGATCGGACCGGATCCGTCGGTCGTGCGGTCCACGTCCGCGTCGTGCATGACGACGAGGGCGCCGTCCTTGCTCAGGTGCAGATCGAGTTCGATGACATCGAGGCCGGCCTGCTGGGCGGCTACGAAGGAACGGAGGGTGTTTTCGGGTTCGACACCCATGACTCCGCGGTGACCGATGGTAAGGAAGTTCAAGGTTCCAACTCGCTTCCGTCGACGGCGGCTCGGGCACGCGCGAAACGGAGCGGACGTTTCGCGTGGCAGGGCCGCAGCCTAACGGCCCCTCCCTGCGATGTACCCGCACGTTCACCAGGGATTGGCGTGCTGCGCACGGCGAACCTGCTTGCGCGGGCTCGCGCGCGGTCACCCGGGCGTGGGCGAGTCCTGTGCGGATTGACCGCAGGCGGTCGTTGATCCCGTGTGACGCCTGCCCGCGCACAGCCGAAGTAATCGTCTCCACGGTATCTGACAGGAAAAAGTTCGGTGACGATGGGGTTCAGGCAGGATAATCTCCCGAGTATCCACTTGCTGAAGGAAACCCCGTATGCATACGGTGTCCTTACGCGAGGTTCTCCCGTGGAGGATGGGGTATGACGGAAATTCTTGTGCAGGTGGGTGTGGAGGGCCGGGTTCCTCCCGTGGTCAGGGTGGTGGAGCACCCGGCGTGGCCCGTCCTCAAGGATGCCGTGGAGCAGGTCCGGCCGTGGCAGTCCAAGGACGGATCGATCGACTTCGAGGCCGAGGGCGCCCCGGAATCCGCGGACGCCGAACTCGCCGTATGCCGGATCACCGACGCCGTCGCGGAGCTGTCGCCGCTGCTCCCGCACGACCGCGCCTACCACGAGGCCCTCGTCGGGGATCTGCGCCGCTGGGCCGACGGAGGCTTCCAGGTGCCGGACTTCCTCGACTCGCTGCTGGCCTTCCAGCCCGCCGCACACCGCGCCGACGGCCTCCAGCACCTGGTCGTCTTCCCGATGTACACGCAGAACGGCAACCCCGACCGCAACCTCGAAGCGGTCGTCCTGCGCATGGTCTGGCCCGACTGGCTGGCCGAGCTGGAGCGCACCCACTACGACAACCCGCTGTTCTGCGGCATCACGTTCGAGGACTTCACGGCCGGCTACGACACCAACTCCGCCGTCCTCTTCCCGGAGACCATCGCCGTGCGCGAGGCCCCGGAGCGCTTCTCCTGGGGCGGCATCTTCTGCGACCGTGAGGCAGCCCGCTTCCGCCGGGTGACCGCGGCCGCCGTCGACATCCTCGGCCTCGACCTCCCCGAGGACATCGCCGCCATGGTCCACGACCAGAAGCGCTGCGAGGAGGCCTTCGTCCTGTGGGACATGGTCCACGACCGGACCCACAGCCACGGCGACCTGCCCTTCGACCCGTTCATGATCAAGCAGCGCCAGCCGTTCTGGATGTACGGCCTCGAAGAGCTGCGCTGCGACCTCACCGCCTTCAGGGAGGCCGTGAAGCTGGCGGCCGACGGCGTCCCACAGGCCCGTGACGTGCAGTTCGCGGTGCTGTTCGACCGCATGTTCCGCTTCCCGGTCACCGGCGAGCGCGTCCGCAACTACGACGGCCTCGGCGGTCAGCTCCTCTTCGCGTACCTGCACAAGCACGACGTCGTCCGCTGGACCGACAACAAGCTCTTCATCGACTGGCAGCGCGCACCCCAGGTCACCAACCAGCTCTGCGCCGACATCGAGAAGCTGTACCGCGACGGCATCGATCGCCCCAAGCTCGTCCACTGGTTCAAGGGGTACGAGCTGGTCTCCACCTACCTGGCTCCGCACCCCGGCTCCAAGTGGGCCAAGGGTCCCGAGGCCCTGGACCTGGCCCTGCCGCCGCGCAAGCTCGTCGATGACGTGCTTCCGGACGAGTTTCCGCTGAGCATGTTCTATGAGGCGCTGTCCAAGAAGCTCAAGAACGTGATTGCCTCGACTCGGGGCATCACCGGGGACACCGCCGAGCGGGTCGCCGCGTGAGCGACCGCACCAAGAATGCTGCTCAGGAGGCGAGGATCATGGGGAACGGGGCTCTCAGCGGCGCGGTGATCGCGGTGGCCGGCGCGGGCGGACCCGCCGGGCGCGCGGCGCTGCTCAGGCTGGCCGAGGCGGGCGCGACCGTCGTCGGCTCGGACAACGACCCGGAGCGGCTGGCGGAGGCCGTGGACGCGGCCAGCTACGCGCACGGCGGCGCCACCGTCGTCGGCGACACGGTCGATCTGCTCGACCTCCAGTCGACCCACGACTGGGCCACCCGCATCGAGAAGGACTTCGGCCGGATCGACGGCCTGGTGCACCTCGTCGGCGGCTGGCGCGGCAGCGAGACCTTCACCAGGACCAACCTCGACGACTGGGACTTCCTGGAGCTGCTGCTGATCCGCACGGTGCAGCACACCTCCCTCGCCTTCCACGAGGCGCTCCAGCGCAGCGACCGCGGCCGGTACGTCCTGATCAGCGCGGCCGGTGCCAGCAAGCCCACCGCGGGCAACGCCGCCTACGCCGCCGCCAAGGCCGCCGCCGAGGCGTGGACGCTGGCCACGGCCGACTACTTCCGCAAGGCCGGGGGCGAGCAGGGCCCGAACGCGGCGGCTGCGATCCTGGTGGTGAAGGCACTGGTGCACGACGCGATGCGCGCCGAGCGACCCAACGCGAAGTTCGCGGGCTTCACGGACGTCAAGGACCTGGCCGACGCCGTCGTCGGCGTCTGGGACAAGCCCGCCGCTGAAGTGAACGGAAAACGTCTGTGGCTGACCGAGAAGCCGTGAACCCTCCGAAGACCGCTTTTTCGCAGGCTCGTCGCCACCACGACCCGGAGATCCGCGGTTTCGCCAGCGACAACTACGCCGGGGCCCACCCCGAGGTGCTCGCCGCCCTGGCCCTGGCCAACGGCGGCCATCAGGTCGCGTACGGCGAGGACGCCTACACCGAGAACCTCCAGCGGATCATCCGCAGCCACTTCGGCGCCACCGCAGAGGCGTTCCCGGTCTTCAACGGCACCGGCGCCAACGTCGTCGCGCTCCAGGCGGTCACCGACCGCTGGGGCGCGGTGATCTGCGCCGAGAGCGCGCACATCAACGTCGACGAGGGCGGCGCTCCCGAGCGCATGGGCGGCCTCAAGCTGCTCACCGTGCCCACACCCGACGGCAAGCTCACGCCCGAGCTGATCGACCGGCAGGCGTACGGTTGGGAGGACGAGCACCGGGCCATGCCGCAGGTCGTCTCCATAGCCCAGAGCACCGAACTCGGCACCGTCTACACGCCCGACGAGATCCACGCCATCTGCGAACACGCCCATGCGCACGGCATGAAGGTCCACGTCGACGGCTCCCGCCTCGCCAACGCGGCGGCGTCGCTCGACCTGCCCATGCGGACCTTCACCAACGCGGTCGGCGTCGACATCCTCTCCCTCGGCGGGACCAAGAACGGCGCGCTGTTCGGCGAGGCGGTCGTCGTCATCAACCAGGACGCCGTCAGCCACATGAAGCACCTGCGCAAGCTGTCCATGCAGCTCGCCTCCAAGATGCGCTTCGTGTCGGTCCAGTTGGAGGCGCTGTTCGCCAAGGACCTGTGGCTGCGCAACGCCCGGCACTCCAACGAGATGGCCCAGCGGCTGGCGGAGGGCGTGCGCGCGGTACACGGCGTCGAACTCCTCCACCCGGTGCGGTCCAACGCCGTGTTCGCGCGCCTCCCGCACGACGTGAGCGAGCGTCTTCAGAAGCGGTTCCGTTTCTACTTCTGGGACGAGGCCGCGGGCGACGTGCGCTGGATGTGCGCCTTCGACACGACCGAGGAGGATGTGGACGCGTTCGTGGCGGCGCTGAAGGAGGAGATGGCGCGTTAGGCCGTCTCCTCCCTCCTCACCGTTCAGCCGTTGACGACGATCGCCGCCGTGTTGTTGCGCAGGTTCGGATCGAATTTCCTGATCTCCAGCTCAGGCATGTCGTTGATGGTGGAGACGGTCGCCCGGGCACCGCGTACCACCCGCTCGATCTGGAGCGGGATCTCGAAGGTGTGGGACGCCCCGGCGTGCAGCCAGATCGGCGTCGCGCAGAAGTAGTCGGTCGCGGGGCCGGGATCGTCCGGTTCCGAGGACCAGCACTCGTCCATGTCGAGCACCTTGGTGCCCTCCGGTGCCTGGAAGCGCACAACGGCGACCGGCGCGCCAACGCCCAGCGACGCCACCCATGCCGGGCCGCGGTTCGACACGGTCACCCGGGCAGTGACCGTGTCTCCGACGGCCCCGCGCACCCTGCTGCCGGTGAGCTTCAGGTCGGCGGTGTTCTTGGCGTCCAGGACGACGGTCCGGTAGTTGTCGGACAGGTCGAGGTCGTTCTCCGCGACCGCGGCCGGCTGCCCGGTCATGGGCCGCAGGTTCAACTCGGCGTCCGTTCCCCGGGTCCATGCCCCGTCGCCGCGGGCCTCTTCCAGCGCCGCGTCCGAATAGGGCAGGACGGAGTGGTCGAACCGCTCGTACAGCGCCTTCCGCCCGACGCCGAGCTCGGTCACCAGCGCGTACTGCTGCCCCGGAGCCACCGCCTCGTCCAGCACGCACAGCGCGAACGTACCGGTGTCCTGCTCCTGGTACTCGCAGTTGGCGTGCCGCTCCTTGAACCGCAGCCCGTAGGAGGCGTAGATCGACAGCAGCGTGCGATCCACGGCGCGGTTGCCGTTGTTGGCGACCGTCGCCCGTACGCGGGTGGCCGTGCCCGGCGTGAGCCCGCGCTGGTTCTCGGCCTGGCTGAGGCCGAGATCCGGTCCGTTGCCGAGGGTGATCAGGGTCTCCGCCGGGCTCGAGGTCAGCTCCCCGGCGCCGGCCGTGTAGCGCAAGGACCCCGACGCGCTGGGATCCGCGTCCGGCAGCGCGCGGAGTCCGAGCCGGGCGGCCGGCACGCTCTCCGTCCCGGCCGGCATCTCCGGGAAGGTGCAATTCGCCTTGACCTCCGACTCGGGCACGCAGTTGGCGGGCCACGACACCTGCGCGAAGGAGGCGATCTCGCTCGCGTCCACGGTCAGTTGCCCGCCCGGCACGCTGTTGTCGAGATTGTCGTGGGTGACCCCCACCGCAATACTCCGCTCACGTGCGCTGCCGTCCGCGTCCGGCCCGGGCAGCACCGTGTCCGACGGCACGCTGATCGACAACTGGTCGGAGACGGCGTGTGCGGGCCCGGCCCCGACCGCCACCAGGGCAGCGGCCGCGAGCACGCCCGCAAGAAGGCGGTGCCTCGCGCGTCTCGTCGGCCCGGTCTGCTGGTCCTTCATGAATTCCCCCTCATTGACGATCTGCCGGTGGCCGAGACCGGCGGCACTTGGGAATGGTTGTGCCGGGGTGTCTGGTTGCGGCGGTCTTCGGCCGTTCTCCAGCGGTCAGTACGCGAGCGGGCTGCATAGGTATGCGTACAAGAGGAAATGCATTGACTCGCCGTGACCTGCATATCTAGGCTCTGCGGCTATGCAGCTGATCCAGGAAACCCCTGACCTGTCCGCCTACTTGGCCGCCGATGACGCTATCGACCATGAGCATCCGGTGGTACGGGAGACCGCCGCCCGCCTTGCCAAAGGGGCTGTCGACTCGTATGCCTATGCGCGGGCCGCCTTCGAGTTCGTGCGTGACGCCGTCCCGCACTCGCAGGACTCCGGCGACCTACGGGTCACCTGGCGTGCCTCCGACGTCCTGGAGCAGGGCACGGGTATCTGCTACGCCAAGGCGCACGCCCTGGCGGCGCTGCTGCGGGCCGAGGACATTCCGACGGCGCTCTGCTATCAGCGGTTCGAGGTGCTGCACGGTCTCGTCGCCGTCCGGTTCAACGGTGCCTGGCACCGGCAGGATCCCAGGGGCAACAAGCCCGGCGTGGACGCCCAGTTCTCCCTCGACGGCGAGCGGCTGGCCTTCGTGCCCGACCTTGAGTCCAATGAGATGGACTATCCAGTGCTGTACGCTGAACCGCACCCGGTCGTGCTCGACGCTCTCAAGGCAGCGCGCGACCGGCCGCACCTGTGGCAGACGCTCCCCACCGCACTCTGAGGCAAGGCCGACCATGACTCTCACCCTGACCGTGTCCGAAGAGGTGCGCGCCCTCGCACCCGGCTTCACGCACATCGCCGTCGAGGCGCACGGCCTCGTCAACGGACCCAGTACCGCGGGCAGTTCGGCGCTCCTCGACGCCGCCGCCCGCAGGCTCGCCGTACGCCTGGACGGACGGGCGCCGCACGAGGACCCGCACATGGTGGCCTGGCGGGAGGCCTACACGGCGTTCGGGTCGAAGCCGTCGCGGACCCGCAACTCGGCGGAAGCGCTGGCCAAGCGGGCGTTGTCGGAGGCCGGGCTGCCCCGGATCAATGTGCTCGTCGACCTCTACAACGCCATCAGCGTCGCCCACCTGATCCCCGTCGGCGGCGAGGACCTCGACCGCGTCCAGGGCGGTATGCGTCTTCTGCGGGCCACCGGCGACGAGGACTTCGTGACCGTCGCCGCGGGCGAGGACGTCGTCGAACACCCGGACGCCGGCGAGGTGGTGTGGTGCGACGAGACCGGTGTGACCTGCCGCCGCTGGAACTGGCGCCAGGGGCCGCGCACCCGGCTCACCGAGGAGAGCGTCTCGGCGATCTTCCTGCTGGAGAGCCTGGCGCCGATGCCGGTCGCCGACGTCGAGACGGCGGCCGCCGAGCTCGCCGAACTGCTGGAGAAGTTCAGCCCCGGAGCGCGTATCGAGATCCGTGCCGCCGAACCGGTGCGGGGCTGATCGGCAGCGCGAACGCCGTCACCGCCGCGCCGGCCGCCGTAGAACTGCGCGGTGTCAGCGGGCCTCGGCCGCGCGGACCTGCTCCGGCGTCGGCGCCGTACCGCCGAGGTGCGCCGGCATCCACCAGGTGTCCTGGGCGTCCTTGGGGCGTACGGGGTAGGCGCGCTGCGCGGCTTCGAGGAGTTCCTGTACGGCATCGCGCAGTTGGCGCGTAATGGCGCCGGCGTACTTGTCGCGGGAGGCCTCGATCGCCTCGCCGACCCGGATGGTGATCGGGGTGTGGCTGCGCTTGAAGTTCTTCGGGTGCCCCTTGGTCCACAGCCGCTGCGTGCCCCACAGGGCCATCGGGATCAGCGGCACGCCCGCCTCCTGGGCCAGCCGGGCGGCGCCCGACTTGAAGCTCTTCAGCGTGAACGACTCCGAGATCGTGGCCTCCGGGAACACCCCGACGATCTCCCCGGAGCGCAGCGAGTCCAGCGCGTGCGCGTACGCCGCCTCACCCTGCTTGCGGTCCACGGGAATGTGCTTCATCCCGCGCATCAGCGGTCCGGAGATCTTGTGCCGGAATACGGACTCCTTCGCCATGAAGCGCACCAGGCGCTTCTGCGGGAGCGCCGCCAGGCCGTCGAAGATGAAGTCCAGATAGCTGATGTGGTTGCTCACCAGCACGGCGCCGCCCGAGCGCGGAATGTTCTCCGACCCCTTGCAGTCGATCTTCAGGTCCCACGCCTTGAACAAAGTGACGGCGAGACCGACAACGGGGCGGTAGACAAGCTCTGCCATGGACGGGGTGAACCCTTCCTTCTCTGCCAGGTAAAGGGCTCCCGGCGGGAAAGTTACGCAGCCGTAGGTTTACGGCATCTCGCAGATGGTGCCCGAAGAACGGACGGACAGCCAGTGTTCGTGCCTGTCGACGGCGAGATCCTCGTCACTTCGACCCCATGATCCACCTCGGGCTTTTACGCCGCCTTTACTCCGTGCGTACCGTCACCCTGCGGATGAGCAGGTACATCTCGCACCCCAGGCAATACCCGAATGCAGCATTGAGAAAGGCGGCGGCGAGCGCGATCCCGGTCGCCGCGAGCCCCAGCCAGAGCGGCCCCAGCGCGTAGCCGACCAGCCCGAGCCCCGCGAAGAGGAGCCCCACCGCCTGCGCGAAGCGGGGCGGCTCGGGCGGCTCGAACTCGGTGGGCGGCCCGATCCGGGGTCGTACCGCCTTCCGGAAGAGCCAGCCGTACGGCGAACGGCTCACTCCGCCCGCGGCGCCCAGCGCGAATGCCAGTGTCTGCCAGGCCAGCAGCCAGGCGCTGCCGGTGATCAGAACGACCGCCAGTACAACAGTGGTCACGGCCGCTCCGAACCGCGGTCCCCTTGCATCGATGTCCATGGGAATCAAGCATTCCGCAGGGGAAAGGGTTTGGGGTGGCGGGAATCTTTGCAGTCGTGTGAATGCTTGAGGAGACGATGACCGGACTTGTGGTGTGCGTGGCGGTGCTCGTGGTGGCGAGCGCCTACGGAGTGCTGCATCGGTGGCGGAACGGGAGAGTACGGGTGCGCGGGCGCGATGACGGAAAGCTGCTCGGCGCGGCCGAGTTGGGTGAGGATCTCGGCGAGCGCGCCACCCTCGTGCAGTTCTCCAGCGCCTTCTGCGCGCCCTGCCGCGCGACCCGGCGGATTCTCGGCGAGGTGGCCGAGATGGTGCCGGGCGTGGCCCACGTCGAGATCGACGCCGAGGCCCGGCTGGAGCTCGTCCGCCGACTCGGCATCCTCAAGACCCCGACCGTGCTGGTCCTGGACGCCGACGGCCAGGTGGTGCGGCGGGCCACCGGCCAGCCGCGCAAGGCGGATGTGATCGCGGCCCTGGGGGAGGCGGTCTGACCACGGTGAGGCATCTCCCATATGCCGGGACGTACTTGACTGTGCGCACCACCTATCGTCAGCCTGACCGTATGCTTCAGGAACTCCTTCTTTTCGGGCGGGTGCACATCGATCTCGCCCGCCATGCGAGCGCGCGCTGTCCGGGCCGTTGAACATCCCAGGACCGCTCGTCGCTCTCCCCGCAGAAGGACAACTCCATGACGGCCACGCCCGATCTGGTCACCCCTCCGCTCACCACGACCGACCTGTTCCGCTCCGTCTTCCGGCGCCACGCGGCGGGCGTCGCCGTCATCACCGCGCACGGTGACAGTGGCCCGGCAGGCTTCACCGCCACCTCCCTGACCTCGGTCTCGGCCGAACCGCCGCTCGTGTCCTTCGGTATCGGCACCGGCGCCTCCAGCTGGCCCGCGATAGCCGGGGCCGACCATGTCGGCGTACACATACTCGGCGAGCACCAGCGGGAACTCGCCGCGACCTTCGCCCGCAGTGGCGCCGACCGCTTCGGCGCGTCCACCGTCTGGCGGGAGGGGCCGGAAGGAGTTCCGGTCCTCGACGGCGTCCTTGCCTGGCTCGTGTGCCGGGTCCACGCGCGCGTGCCTGCGGGGGATCACCGCATCGTGCTGGCCGAGGTCGTCCACGGCGACCCCACGGGACCCGGACGTCCGCTCGTGTACCACCAGGGGCGGTTCACCTCGCTGGGTGACTGACCCGGCTCCGGACTCTTCTGCGGGACCGTCGAGTTCCGGTTACGCTGCGTTGCGAAGGTCACAGTTCAAAGCGCTTGCTTAGCGGGCAGGAACTGGGTGTACTGGCGAGTAATATTTCGGTCGGAGCGCAGCCCGCCCCGACCGGGATCGGCCGCTTGGGGCGCCTATGCTGCCTGCAAGTAGGCAGCCGAAAAATGACGATGCAGTAGGAGAGCCGGCGTGAGCTTGAGGATCGTTGTCACCGTGAAGTACGTGCCCGACGCCACTGGCGACCGGCACTTCGCCGATGACCTGACCGTCGACCGGGACGACGTGGACGGTCTGCTCTCCGAGCTCGACGAATATGCCGTCGAGCAGGCGCTGCAGATCGCCGACGACGCCGACGACGCCGAGATCACCGTCCTGACCGTGGGCCCCGAGGACGCCAAGGACGCGCTCCGCAAGGCCCTTTCGATGGGCGCCGACAAGGCGATCCACGTCGAGGACGACGACGTGCACGGCACCGACGCCATCGGCACCTCTCTGGTACTGGCCAAGGCGATCGAGAAGGCCGGCTACGACCTGGTCATCTCCGGCATGGCCTCCACCGACGGCACCATGGGCGTCGTACCGGCGCTGCTGGCCGAGCGGCTGGGCGTCCCGCAGGTCACGCTGCTCTCCGAGGTCTCCGTCGAGGACGGCACCGTCAAGGGCCGGCGTGACGGCGACGCCGCCTCCGAGACCCTGGAGGCCTCGCTGCCGGCCGTCGTGTCGGTCACCGACCAGTCGGGCGAGGCCCGTTACCCGTCCTTCAAGGGCATCATGGCGGCCAAGAAGAAGCCGGTCGAGTCCTGGGACCTGTCCGACCTGGACCTGGAGGCCGAGGAGGTCGGCCTGGAGGGTGCCTACACCGTCGTCGACTCCGCGGCCGAGCGCCCGGCCCGTACCGCCGGCACGATCGTCAAGGACGAGGGCGAGGGCGGCAAGCAGCTCGCTGAGTTCCTCGCGGGCCAGAAGTTCATCTAGCCGCTGCGGGTCCGGGGGCTGCCCCCGGGCTGACTCGGCATCCGAGGCCCATCCGCTTACGCCCCCTCAATCCTTCGCAATTCGCAGGAGACCATTCCCATGGCTGAAGTTCTCGTCTACGTCGACCACGTGGACGGTGCCGTCCGCAAGCCCACCCTGGAGCTGCTGACGCTGGCCCGCCGTGTCGGCGAGCCCGTCGCCGTCGCCCTCGGTGCCGGCGCCGCCGACACCGCCGCCACCCTCGCCGAGCACGGCGCCGTGAAGGTCCTCACCCACGAGGCCGCCGAGTACGCCGACTACCTGGTCGTCCCCAAGGTGGACGCCCTCCAGGCCGCCTACGAGGCCGTCTCCCCGGCCGCCGTGCTGGTGCCGTCCTCCGCCGAGGGCAAGGAGATCGCCGCCCGTCTGGCGCTGCGCATCGGTTCCGGCATCATCACCGACGCCATCGACCTGGAGGCCGGCGACGAGGGCCCGGTGGCCACGCAGTCGGTCTTCGCCGCCTCCTTCACCACCAAGTCCCGTGTCTCCAAGGGCACCCCGGTCATCACGGTCAAGCCCAACAGCGCTGCCGTGGAGGCCGCCCCGGCCGCCGGCGCCGTCGAGGCCCTCGCCGTGTCCTTCTCCGAGAAGGCCACCGGCACCAAGGTCACCGCCCGCACGCCGCGCGAGTCGACCGGCCGCCCGGAGCTGACCGAGGCCGCGATCGTGGTCTCCGGCGGCCGTGGTGTGAACGGCGCCGAGAACTTCGCGATCATCGAGGCGCTCGCCGACTCCCTCGGCGCGGCCGTCGGTGCCTCGCGTGCCGCGGTGGACGCCGGCTGGTACCCGCACACCAACCAGGTCGGCCAGACCGGTAAGTCCGTCTCGCCGCAGCTGTACGTCGCCTCCGGCATCTCCGGCGCCATCCAGCACCGCGCCGGTATGCAGACCTCGAAGACGATCGTGGCGATCAACAAGGACGCCGAGGCCCCGATCTTCGACCTGGTCGACTACGGCGTGGTCGGCGACCTCTTCGACGTCGTCCCGCAGCTCACCGAGGAGATCAAGACCCGCAAGGGCTGAGCCCCCGACGACTCGCCGCGCTGAACGAGGCCCCCGCAACCGTGCCGACGGTCGCGGGGGCCTTAAGCCTGTTCTGATTTGCCCCGCCTGCGCAGCGACGCCCTGCACGCACCCTCGCCGCACGCCCGCGCTCCGCGCGGACGACGGGGCAACTCAGAACAGGCCCTGGCTCATCCCAGCGTCAGCGACGCCTGCACCGGCAGGTGGTCGCTCGGGAACTGGCCGTTCGCGGCGAAGGTGTTGATCGACGCGCGGTGCGTCGTGACCCCCGGCGTGGCCAGGATCCAGTCGATTCGGTCGCCGTCCGGCGTCAGCGGCTTGTAGCCGTGGAACGTCGCGTACAGCGGGCTCCGCTCGGCGGCCGTGTCCCAGGTGTCGACGAGACCGGCGCTCAGCATGGTGTCGTAGACCGGGTTCTTGTGGGCCGCGACATTGAAGTCGCCCGTCACCAGGAGGGGCAGCGCGGGGTCCAGTCCGGCGATCCGCTGGACGGTCAGCGCGGCGGCACGCGCGCGTGCGTTCTGGCTCGCGTTGTCGAGGTGGGTGTTGAGGAAGTAGAACTCCCGGCCGCCGTCGGCCAGATCGCGGAAGCGGACCCAGGTGACCATCCGGATGGAGCCGCCGCCCCAGGTGTTGGAGCCGATGACGTTCGGGGTGTCGGAGAGCCAGAAGTGGTCGTACTCGAGCGGGGCGAGCCGGCGGGTGTCGTAGAAGATCGCCATGAACTCGTCGCGGCTGCCGCCCGCGCGCCCGGTGCCGATCCAGTCGTAGTGGGCCCCGAGATCCGACTCGATGTCCCGGAGCTGCTGGTAGAGGCCTTCCTGGGTGCCGATGAGGTGGAGGCCTTCGCGGCGCAGCAGCTCCCGCATCACCGGTCTGCGGACGGTCCAGCTGTTGGGTTCGGTGGTGCTAGCGAAGCGGAGGTTGAAGGACATGACCTCCAGGTGGCCGTTCGCGGACCGGGATTCCTCCGCCGAGGCGGACGGTCCGGACAGTGCTGTACTGGAGAGCGGAACGGCGACCGCCGCCGCTAACGCGGTCTTCAGACCCAGACGGCGCGTGACTCGGCTGTGCTGCGGCACGGGGGCTCCTTCGGTAGAGGCTGCCGGGCGAGTCGTGCGTACGGAAGTGTTCTATCGCCATGTGAGATGGGCGTGAACATGTCGAAAGCCTGGAGTGGACCGGTTCCGAAGTGGTGTTGACCGGCGGGAAGGTCCCCGGATAACTTCGTTCTACGGATTGTTGATTCCGTACTGCGGAAAACAGGAGGGTGTGGGATGGGTCAGGGCCAGCAGGAGAAGGTGGCGACAAGCCTCGCGGGCGCCGTCAGCGAGGAGATCAGCGCCTCCCTCGCGCCGGTCGACGCCGAACTGGAGCGCCGCTACCCCGGCGACCCCGGCACCCGTCAGCCCGTCCACACCGTCTACGTCCCCGGTGACGTCTTCGCCGCCGACACCATCCGCTCCTGGGGCGACAAGGCCCTCGCCGCCCTGGATGAACACGCCCCGGATGCCGCCTCGTTCGCCGCCGTCCTCGGCCTCGCGGACGACCTCGCCGAGCCCGTCCACGCGCGCGTGCGGGCCAAGCTGGAGCACGAGCCCATCGAGGACCTGCGCGTCGACTTCGAGGACGGCTACGGCCCGCGCCCGGACGCCGAGGAGGACGAGGCGGCGGCCCGTGCGGCCAGGCTGATCGCCGAGGCGTACGAGAACCGCACGGCGGCTCCGTACATGGGCATCCGTATGAAGTGTATGGAGGCGCCGGTACGGGACCGGGGCATCCGCACCCTCGACATCTTCCTGACCGGGCTGATGGAGGCCGGCGGGCTGCCCGACGGGCTGGTCCTGACGCTGCCCAAGGTGACGTACGCCGAGCAGGTCACCGCCATGGTGCGACTCCTGGAGGCCTTCGAGAAGGCGCGCGGTATCGAGCCCGGCCGGATCGGCTTCGAGATCCAGATCGAGACCAGCCAGTCCATCCTCGCCACCGACGGCACCGCCACCGTCGCCCGTATGATCCATGCCGCCGAGGGCCGCGCCACCGGCCTGCACTACGGCACCTTCGACTACAGCGCCTGCCTCGGCGTCTCCGCCGCCTACCAGGCCAGCGACCACCCGGCCGCCGACCACGCCAAGGCGATCATGCAGGTCGCGGCGGCGGGCACGGGCGTACGCGTCTCGGACGGCTCCACCAACGTCCTCCCGATCGGTACCACCGCGAAGGTCCACGACGCCTGGCGGCTGCACTACGGCCTCACCCGGCGCGCCCTGGCCCGCGCCTACTACCAGGGCTGGGACATGCACCCCGGTCACATCCCGACCCGGTACGCGGCCGTCTTCGCCTTCTACCGCGAGGGCTTCGAGCAGGCCGCGGCCCGCCTCACCCGGTACGCCAACCGGGCCGGCGGCGACGTCATGGACGAGCCCGCCACCGCGAAGGCGCTGAGCGGGTATCTGCTGCGGGGCCTGGACTGCGGCGCGCTCGACATCGCCGAGGTCGCGCGCGCGACCGGGCTCACCAGGGCCGACCTGGAGGGCTTCGCGGTACCCCGGCGCGGGGATCTGACGGCATCCGCCAAGTGACGAAGTAGCGGAGCTGTCACAGCCGAGGTCTCCTGACCGCGCTGTCACTGGCGCCCCGTAGTCTGTACGGCACGAAAAGGCGTGTCACAGGAACGGGGCAGCGGTGTCATCGGGGGAGAACGGACAGACGGACGAGGCCGGTCGACTGCTGGCCGGGCGCTATCGCGTCGTGGCCCAGCTCGGACGCGGCGGCATGGGCGTGGTCTGGCGGGCCGTCGACGAGGTCCTCGGTCGCGAGGTCGCCGTCAAGGAACTGCGCACCTATACCGATGCCGACGGCCCCGAGCTCGCCGATCTACGGCTGCGAATGCAACGCGAGGCCCGCGCGGCGGCCCGGGTGCGTCACCCCGGAGTCGTGGCCGTGCACGACGTGTCCGAGGTCGACGGCCGTCCGCTGATCGTCATGGAACTGGTCGACGGCCCGTCCCTGGACGCGGTCCTGCGCGAGCGTGGCCCCCTCGACCCGCGCGAGGCGGCCGGCATCGGAGCCAAGGTGCTGGACGCGTTGGCCGCGGCCCACCGCGCCGGCGTCCTGCACCGCGACGTGAAGCCGGGCAACATCCTGCTCGAGCGCTCGGGCCGCGTGGTCCTCACCGACTTCGGCATCGCCACCATGGACGACCCGGGCGACGGCTCGAACACCCACCTCACCCGCACCGGCCACCTCGTCGGATCTCTGGACTACATGGCCCCCGAGCGGGCCCAGGGCGCCGACCCCGGCCCGGCCTCCGACGTCTGGGCGCTGGGCGCCACGCTCTACGCGGCCGTCGAGGGCGTCGCGCCCTTCCGCCGTACGTCGACCTTCTCCACCCTCACCGCCATCGTCGCCGAACCGCCGCCGGAGCCGCACCGGGCCGGACCCCTCGGCCCCGTGCTCCAACTCCTGCTGGACAAGCGGCCCGAGGGCCGTCCGGCGGCCGACGAGGCACGGGAGCTGCTTCAGCGGGTGGCGGACGGGTCGGGGACGGACGTACCGACGACGACACTGCGGGCGAGCGGCGTTCCTCGGGAAGAGACACAGCCCAGCATTCCTCCGGCGGTGCCGTCGGGGTTCGGGCCGCCGGAGCCCGCCGCGCCCGTGACGCAGGGGGCGGAAGCGCCAGGACCGTCCGGGCAGGAGGGACCGACCGGTTCGGGGACACCGGGCTTCGGTTCGCCGGCACAGGCCGGACCAGGGACACCGGGCTTCGGCCCGGCCACGCCCGTCGCCCAGGACTCGGCCCCCACCGACCCTGTCGCCGCGTCGGCCCCTTCCCGCCGCAAGGGACGTGGCCTGCTGGCCGCGGCGGCCGTCATCGTCGTCCTCGCGGCGACTGGGGGCACCATCGCCCTGGTGAACAACAAGGGCGATGCGAAAGCCGGCGCCCGGCCCACGTCTTCCGCCACCTCCGCCGGTGTGACGCCTTCGGCGTCCGGCAGCCCGGACGCCGACCGCTCCGACACCGCCAAGCCCACCGAGCAGGGCGACGAGAGGACACCCACGCCGTCGTCGGCGCCGCCCGAGAAGGGCGAGGACACGTCCGGCGGCCAGGATTCCACACCCGCACCGACCAAGACGGCCGGCGGCGGCACGACGGGAGGCGGCGCCAACAGCGGTGGCTCGACCGGCGGGGGCGGCGAGACCACCCCGCCGCCGACCGCCGCCTGCGAGTCCATCGGCGGCGGCAAGTACAACTGCGAGGTCTGGATGACCGCCAAGTCGTACACCGCCGACGGCACCGAGGCCGGCACCCTCAACGCGGGCACCAACTACTTCTACTGCCAGGCGAATCTGGGGCGCAGGGAGACCTACGGCGAGTGGACGAACGTCTGGTGGGCCAAGACGGACGACGATAGCGGCAACACCGGCGTCTACATCAGCGACGTCTACATCCAGGGCGGTGACAACGACCAGCCGGTCCCCGGGCTCCCGACCTGCTGAACCGTCAGGTACCGCTCCAGTCCCGAGGCCGTCACCAGCGTCTCCTCGGCGAGCAGCCGCGTCCCCGCCGCGCACAGCCGCCAGTCGGCACGGGCCCGCGCGCAGAACTCCTCCGGCGTGCCACCGAACAGCTCCCTCAACCGCGCCGAGCCCGCGAGGAGTTCGGTGAGCAGCGCACGCTGCCCCGGGTGGGTGCGCGGGGCGCCGGTGCCGTCGTGCAGGACGCCGCGGCGGTTGACGTACACGAACGCACCGCGAAGCCCGGTGCCGTCCTCCAGCTCCACGAGCACCTCCGGCGCGGGCAGCCAGACTCGGCCGTAGTTGCCGCCCGGCAGCGGCACGCCCTCGCTCGTGTCGACCACCGCGAGCTGTTCGGCATCCAGCCAGGTAACGAACAACTCCCGGACCTGACCCGGCGCTTCGAACGGTGACGCGGACACATAGCCCATGCGGCTCACATGCGCTGAGACGCCGACCTCGACGCCCGTGACCCGGGCCTTCACCATCGGCACGGGGGAGGCGATCCCCGACGCGGCCATCTTGTACCGCAGTTGGGCCGGGCAGGCGTTGGAGCCGACCGCGAGAACGGGGACGCGGTCCTCGTACACCAGCCGGTCGAGCGGCAGCAGCCGGTCACCGTCCAGGAGGCCGGACTCCTTCGGCCACGCGCCCGGGTAGAGCAGCGGATGATCGCGCGGAGCGTCGGCAAGGTCCAGCGATTCCAGGGTGCGGTCGTCCACGGGCGCCCTCAGTCCGTCGGCGCCAGTTCGCCCGAGCCGCGGGTGATCAGCCGGGTGGGGAGCTCGATGCGCTCGGGGACGAGCAGGGAGCCGTCCAGCTGGCGGAAGAGGCGCTCGGCCGCGGTACGGCCGAGGGTGGCGGCGTCCTGGGCGACGACCGTGACGCCCGGCTGAAGCAGATCGGCGAGCTCGATGTCGTCGAACCCGACCAGGGCAACCCGGCGGGAGTGCTCGGCGAGCACCCGGATCACGGTGACCGTCACGCGGTTGTTGCCCGCGAAGACCGCGGTCACGGGCGAGGGACCGGAGAGCATCTCCTCGGTCGCCCGGCGCACCCGCTCGGGGTCCGTCACGCCCAGGGACATCCAGGAGTCCTCGACCGGTATCCCCGCGTCCTCCATGGCCGCCCGGTAGCCGCGCAGCCGCTCGGCGGCCGTGTGGATGCGGGGCATGTCGCCGATGAAGCCGATCCGGCGGTGGCCGTGGGCGATGAGGTGGGCCACACCGTCGCGGGCGCCGCCGTAGCTGTCCGAGAGCACGACATCGGCGTCGATCTTCCCGGCCGGACGGTCCACGAACACGGTGGCCACGCCCGCCCTCAGCTCCGGCTCCAGATAACGGTGGTCGTCACCGGCCGGGATGACGACCAGCCCGTCCACCCGCCGTGCGCACAGCGCCAGCACCAGCTCCTGCTCACGGTCCGGGTCCTCCGCGCTGGAGCCGTTGATGAGCAGGGCGCCGTGTGCGCGGGCCACCTCCTCGACCGCGCGGCTGAGCGGCCCGTAGAACGGGTCCGCGAGGTCCTCCAGGACCAGGCCGATACTGGCGGTACGGCCCTTGCGGAGCACCCGCGCGCTGTCGTTGCGGCGGAAGCCCAGGGCGTCGATGGCCTCCTGGACGCGGCGCTCCGTCTCGGGTGTGACCCCCGGCTCTCCGTTGACCACGCGCGACACTGTTTTCAGACCGACTCCCGCACGCGCCGCCACGTCCTTCATGGTGGGACGATTGCCGTAGCGGTTCCCGGAGATGCGGTCTGCGAAGCGATCTGCACGGCGGCTGGTCTCGGGCACAGTGCGCTGTCCTGTCCTGTCGTCCACGGGGATGCGTCGGGCCATGGTCTTGTATGAGGATGTGGCGTCGAGCATAGAGCCTGGACAACGTTGTCAGATGCGGGAGAGACTGTCCACCGCAATCTCCGGCCTGCGTCCCCACCGTGAGACCGGCCCACCCTTTTCCCGTTGTAGACGGGGAGATCCGATCCTTGACGGGGAGATCAGACACTGATGCACACCGACCTCGTGGCCGCGCTCGACATCGGCGGCACCAAGATCGCCGGAGCGCTGGTGGACGGCCACGGCAGCATCCTGGTGCGTGCGCAGCGCGCGACGCCGGCGCAGGAGGACGGCGAATCCGTGATGCGCGCCGTCGAGGAGGTGCTCGGCGAACTCACCGCGTCCGAGCTGTGGGGCCGGGCGACCGCCCTCGGCATCGGCAGCGCGGGCCCGGTGGACGCCTCCGCGGGCACGGTGAGCCCGGTGAACGTGCCCGGCTGGCGCGACTACCCGCTCGTACGGCGCGTGCGGGCCGCCGCCGGAGGGCTGCCCGTCGAGCTGATCGGCGACGGCGTGGCGATCACGGCGGCCGAGCACTGGCAGGGCGCCGCCCGCGGCCACGACAACGCACTGTGCATGGTCGTCTCCACGGGCGTCGGCGGCGGCCTGGTCCTGGGCGGCCAGCTGCACCCCGGGCCGACCGGCAACGCGGGCCACATCGGCCACATCAGCGTGGACCTCGACGGCGACCCCTGCCCGTGCGGTTCGCGCGGCTGCGTGGAGCGCATCGCGAGTGGCCCGAACATCGCGCGGCGCGCGATCGAAGGCGGCTGGCGTCCGGGCCCCGACGGTGACACGTCCGCCGCCGCGGTGGCCGCCGCCGCCCGCGCGGGCGACCCGGTCGCCGTTGCCTCCTTCGAGCGCGCCGCCCAGGCCCTGGCCGCCGGCATCGCCGCCACCGCGACCCTGGTCGAGATCGACATCGCGGTCATCGGCGGGGGTGTCGGCAAGGCGGGCGATGTGCTGTTCACCCCGCTGCGCAAGGCGCTGGCCGACTACGCCACCCTGTCCTTCGTCCAGCGACTGACGGTGACGCCGGCGCAGATGGGGACGGACGCGGGACTGGTGGGTGCGGCCGCGGCCGCGCTCGCCAAGGGGGCGGACGCGGCCGCGGCGGGGGTGTGAGGCGGGACGGCCTCGGCAGGAACGTTCAGCCTGCGGCTGACTGCGAAGGCGCCGGCCTCAGCAGCTCAGCTGCGCGTCCGCCCAGTCCGCGTGGTCCCAGGTGGAGCCGTCGCCGCCGTCGGTGACGACGAGGCGGATCGTCTCGGCGCCCGTCACGTCCGCGGTCAGCGGCTGGGCAGGCATCGCGGTGGTGAGAACGCCCGTCGAGGCGGCTTTGGTGCCGTCGGCCCAGATCTCGAAGGCGACGGTGCCGGTTGTCTGTGCCTCGTCATCGACACCGACATCCGCGCTGACCGTCTCGCACCCGCCGCCGGCGTAGTACTCGACCACGCTCTCGGCGTGCACACCGAGCCCCTTGTCGTACACGACTCCCTCAAGAGTGATGGGGTTGCCGTCCCCCGCGCTGTTCTCGCCGTTGCTGGTGTTGCGCTCGACCGGCCCCCAGCCGTTGGTGGTCGACAGCCACGGAAGATCACCGAGCCCGGACGTCCCTGAGGGTGGTGCCACCACCACGGACACGGCAATGGGCACCGTGCTGTCGACCCGGGTACCCGACGGGGAGCGGTAACTCGCCTTGAGCGTCAGGTCGTACGGCCCTGCGGGCGTCCCCTGCGGAGGGATCACCTGCCACTTCGTGCGCAGCGACTTGCCCGTGGGTACGACCTTCGCGGTCGTCGGTGACTGCGCTTTGACGGTCCACCCCTCGGGCCCGGTCAGCTTGGCGGAGACGCGCTCGGCAGGTGTGCGTCCCAGGTCGGTGACGGTGGACGTCAGAGCGGCCGGCGCGCCTGGCTCGAGCAACGGGCTGCCGTCCAGGCCGAGTTCGACGGCGGGCGGGTGCTCGGCCCAGCGGGGGTCGGCCGCGACCCGTACGAGAACGGTGCCGTGCGCCGGGACGGTGGCCGAGATCGCGCCCGCGGTGTTGTAGCTCTTGTGCTGCCACAGGTCGCGCAGGGTGTAGGCGCGGGCTTCGGGCAGGCCGACGGCCGACGCGGACGTGGTGACGCGCTGGGCCCTGCCGGACTCGTTGAACAGCGCCACCGCGCGGCTGCCGTCCCGCATCTCCTTGGCGACGACCCAGCGTCCGCCCTCCGACGACACGACCGTGCCCTGCTTGCCCAGCGGGTCCTGGTCGACCCCGATGACCTCCTTGTTGCCGAGGATCTCGAAGGTCGCGTCGGACGCTCCGCGCAGGTCGGAGCCGATCAGCAGCGGCGCGGCCATGATCGACCAGAGCGAGAAGTGCGAGCGGTACTCGGTGTCCGTCATGCCGCCGTTGCCGACCTCCAGCATGTCGGGGTCGTTCCAGCGCCCCGGACCGGCGTGCTCTGCGAGCGGGAGGTTCTGCTTCAGGATCGACAGCATCGAACTCCAGCTGTCGCTGATGTCGCCGGTGGTGCGCCACAGCTGTCCGACGTCTGCCGCCCACTCCCAGGGTTTGTTCTCGCCCCATTCGCAAATGCTGTAGACGATGGGCCGACCGGTCGCCAGGAGGGCGTCGCGCATGGTGGTGTAGCGCTGCTTCGCGTCCACGCCTTGGTTGTTGCAGTTGTCGTACTTGAGGTAGTCGACACCCCAGTCGGCAAACTGCTGCGCGTCGCTGTACTCGTGGCCCAGCGCGCCCGGGAAGCCTGCGTCGTTGCAGGTCTTCGTGCCGGCGCTGGTGTAGATGCCGAACTTGAGCCCCTTGGCGTGCACGTAGTCGGCGACCGCCTTGAGGCCGTTCGGGAAGCGGGCGGGGTCGGGCACGAGTTTGCCGTTCGCGTCCCGCGTCGGCAGGGCCCAGCAGTCGTCGAGGTTGACGTATTGGTATCCGGCGTCCTTGAGGCCCTTCTCGACGAATATGTCGGCGATTCCCTTGACCATGGATTCGTCGAACTCGGCACGGCAGTTCGTGGAGTTCCAGTTGTTGAAGCCCATCGGCGGGGTGAGGGCGAGGCCGTCGGCCGGGGCCGGGGCTGTGTTGTCGGCGTTCTCGGCGGCTGCGGCGGCGTGGACAGGTGCGGCGAGTCCTGCCGTGCACAGGAGCCCTGCCGTGAGTGCTCCGACCATTCTTCTGCGGGTTGTGCGGGTGTGAGGGTGACGCATCGTTACGCTTCCTCCGAACCAGCGAAAGATGGGATGACTGCATGTACGCGTCATCGGTGCCAGTGCGTTTACGGTAGGACGTGTCGGAGTCTGTTGGAAGATGCGCGTTCGATTGTGTTGGGCCGTGCTCACATTTCCGAGAAGCGGCGTGCGAGGTCGCGCAACGAGGCCGCCGCACGCTCCGCGTCGTCCCGCGGAAGAGTGGAGCCCGCCATGGCACTCAGGCGCTCGATCTCCTCGGCCAGGCGCAGATGCTGCCGAGCGGCGTGTTCACGGCAGGGCAGGCAGGTCACGCTCTCCGGACGCGACGACGTCATCGCGTACGGCACACGCACACCGCATCCGGTGGTGACGGTGGCCGGGAGATCGGCTGCGAGACCGAAGGTGGCCGCCAGCATGTTGCGCGTGGCGGCACTGTCGCGCACCGCCTTCGCGTCGACGTGGATGTGGTCGCCCCGCCCGCTCATCCGCTCTCCTCGTCGCAGCCGCCAAGCAGAGCATGCCAGGTCGGGCCGATGGAGCCTCAGTGGTTCCGTCGGGAAGCGTTGCGTGACCCCGGCCCGGTTCCCGCAGTTGAAACCGGCATGAAGAAGCGCAGCATGCTCGCCATCGCCTCCCTTGCCACCGGTTTCGTCGTCGCGGCCGTCTCGCCGTCCCATGCCCACGAGGACGACCCGGCCCTTCCGCACGGTCCGGCCGCCCCCGACGGTCCGGCCGTGATCGACGGTCCGGCCGTTCTCCACGGTCCGGCTGTTCTCGGCAGCAATCCGGCCGTGGTCCACAGTCCGGCTGTTCTCGACGTCGACGAGACCATCGGCACCGTCGACCCGGTCCTCGCCAGGGAGTTCCGTATGGCGATGGATGACACTCCGCACGTGAAGAAGGGCAAGGGCAAGATCGGCTGACGAGGCCGACCGCCGGAGCACGGCGCCGGTGACCCCCGCTGTCGGGGTTCACCGGCGCCGCCGTATCCGCGCCCTAAACGGGGGCTGGTTTTGGTGGCAGGGTGGAGCGGGCAAGCCACAGGGGGCCAACAGAAGAGGGGGAACCGTGATCGTCTGGATCAACGGTGCGTTCGGTGCGGGGAAGACCACGACCGCACGGGAACTGATCGACCTGATCCCGAACAGCACGCTCTTCGACCCCGAGGTCATCGGCGGAGCACTGGCGCACCTGCTCCCGCCCAAGCACCTCGCCGAGGTCGGCGACTACCAGGATCTGCCGATCTGGCGGCGACTCGTGATCGACACGGCGGCCGCGCTGCTCGCCGAGCTCGGCGGGACCCTGGTGGTCCCGATGACCCTGCTGCGCCAGGACTACCGTGACGAGATCTTCGGTGGTCTCGCCGCACGCCGGATCAGTGTCCGGCATGTGCTGCTCGCCCCGGCTGAAACGATCCTGCGGGAGCGAATAGCGGGACGGGAGGTCCCGCCCGACCTGCCCGACGGTGAGATGCGCGTACGGCAGTGGTCCCACGACCACATAGAGCCGTACCGCGCGGCCCTCGCCTCCTGGCTCACCGCCGACGCCCACCCCGTCGACACCGGCGCTCTCACCCCGTACGAGACCGCGGTTCGCATCGCCGACGCGGTCAGCAGCGGCACCGTCCCCGTCTGCGACATCGTGCAGACCCCGGAGCCCACCGCCGAGACGGTCGCCGCAGGTGTCCTCCTCTTCGACGAACACGACCGGGTGCTGCTGGTCGACCCCACCTACAAGGCCGGCTGGGAGTTCCCGGGCGGTGTCGTCGAAGCCGGCGAGGCGCCCGCCCGCGCGGGCATGCGCGAGGTCGCCGAGGAGACCGGGATCCGGCTCGACGACGTACCCCGGCTGCTCGTCGTGGACTGGGAACCGCCCGCACCGCCCGGCTTCGGCGGCCTGCGCCTTCTCTACGACGGCGGCCGCCTCGACTCCACCGACGCCGACCGGCTTCTGCTGCCCGGCCCCGAACTGCGCGACTGGTGCTTCGCCACCGAGGCGGAAGCCGCCGACCTCCTGCCGCCCGTCCGCTACGAGCGGCTGAGGTGGGCATTGCGGGCACGCGAACGCGGGGCGGCGCTGTATCTGGAAGGCGGGATCCCCACGCCGTGACCCTGCGTCGTCACGCGTTCGTGGTGAGCGCCGTCCGGAGTGCCTCGTACGGAAGCGGCGTCTCCCGGCTCTCGTCCTGGAGCCGCCCGATGAAGTCCGCCATCACCGCGGCCGTCTGCGCATGCCGGGCCACGATCCGCGCCGCGACCGGCGGCAGCCCCTCCGGCGGAGCGCCCCCGGCACACGCACGCATGAAGGCATCACGCTCCTTGCTGCCGCAGCCCCGCAGGGTGCTGACGAGCCAGTTCGCGAGATACCCGGAGGCGTACGCGCGGTCGTAGTCACGGTGCCGGTCGTAGAAGTCCCTCTCCTCAGGGGTGAGTCGGAAGCGGGAGGAGAGGGCGAGGCCGTAGTCGGCGAGGTAGAGGCGGTGGCCGTCCGTGAGGAAGTTGGTGAAGTGGGTGTCCAGGTGCAGGAGTTCCTGGCCCCGCAGGAAGGTGATGACGGCCTCGATCTCGCTCTCCACGAACGCGCAGGCCGTGTCGTCCCTGGTGAGTTGCTCGGCGAGCCAGTCGTGCAGCGTGTACGGCACGTACTCCAGGAACAGCGTCAGGCTCGCGGTAGCGGACGCCAGTGCCTCGATCCGCGCCCGCACCTGCTCGGCGCCGCGCCGATAGGAGGCGACGGCCCGCTCCACGTCGGCCAGTTCCTCCGGGAGCGGCTGGACCGCATCGGGCAGCACCCGCCAGTGGTGGAGCAGCGGGAACCCCGCGAACCGGCCCGCCACCACCCAGTTCGTCGTCATCTCGTGGGCAGCCAGCTCCCGCCAGGCCCCGAACCCCGGGCCCCCGATGTTGTACTGGCAGTGGGACGGCAGCCCGAAGAGGTTCGCGGTGGAGCGGACGTTCGCCGGACGCAGCTCCAGCTCCGTGAGCGGCACCCGCTTCACGAAGACACGGCGGCCGGCGACCTCTGCGATCGCGCCGCGTCCGCCGATGCCCGTGGTGACGGAGGTGCTCGCCGCCACCAGCTCGGCGAGTTCGCGGTCGCTGAGGAGGGCCAGGAAGGTCGCGATGTCACTGTGCGCGGCGAGCCGCGCGGTCGTGGACACGGCCCGGTGGGTCAGTTGCCCGCGTAGTTGCGCAGGAACAGCGCCTCCGCCACCGAGAGCCGCTCCAACTCCCGCGGCGACACGCTCTCGTTCACCGCGTGGATCTGGGCCTCCGGCTCGCTCAGGCCGATGAGCAGGATCTCCGCGCTCGGGTAGAGAGCGGCGAGCGTGTTGCACAGGGGAATGGAGCCGCCCTGGCCGGCGTACTGCATCTCCTGGCCGGGGTACGCGACCGCCATCGCCTCGGCCATCGCCGCGTAGGCCGGGCTGGTCGTGTCGGCGCTGAACGCCTGACCCTGGCCGATCTGCTCGGTCCGCACCCGGGCGCCCCACGGCGTGTGCGCCTCCAGGTGGGCCTGGAGCAGCTTGGTCGCCTCGGTCGCGTCCACGCCCGGCGGCACCCGGAGGCTGACCAGCGCGCGGGCGCTCGCCTGCACGGACGGGGTGGCGCCGACGACCGGCGGGCAGTCGATGCCGAGGACCGTCACAGCAGGGCGCGCCCAGATACGGTCGGCGACCGCGCCCGAGCCGATCAGCTCGACGCCGTCGAGGACCTTGGCGTCCTTGCGGAACTGCTCCTCGTCGTAACTCAGCCCGTCCCACGACTTCTCGTCGATGAGCCCGTCGACCGTCGTCGAACCGTCCTCGGCACGCAGCGAGTCCAGTACGCGGATCAGCGCGCCCAGCGCGTCGGGTGCGGCGCCGCCGAACTGGCCCGAGTGCAGGTTGCCTTCGAGCGTGTCTATCCGGACGCGGACGAGCGTCATGCCGCGCAGGGTCGCGGTGACCGTCGGCAGGCCGACGCGGAAGTTGCCCGCGTCGCCGATGACGATGGTGTCGGCCTCCAGGAGGTCCAGGTGCTCCTCGGCGTACCGCTCCAGGCCGCCGGTGCCCATCTCCTCGGACCCCTCCGCGATCACCTTCACGTGCACCGGCACGCCGCCGTTCGCCTTGAGGGCGCGCAGCGCGAGCAGGTGCATGATCACGCCGCCCTTGCAGTCGGCGGCGCCACGGCCGTACCAGCGGCCGTCCCGCTCGGTGAGTTCGAAGGGCGGGGTGGTCCAGGCGGCCTCGTCCAGCGGCGGCTGCACGTCGTAGTGGGCGTAGAGCAGGACCGTCTTCGCGCCCTCGGGGCCGGGCAGGTAGCCGTACACCGACTGCGTGCCGTCGGGGGTGTCGAGCAGGGCCACGTCCTGGAAGCCCTCGGTGCGCAGCGCGTCGGCGACCCAGTTCGCGGCGCCCTCGCTCTCGCTCTTCGGGAACTGGTCGAAGTCCGCCACCGACTTGAACGCCACCAGTTCGGTGAGCTCCGCCCGCGCCTTCGGCATCAGGGAGGCGACGGTCTCGGCGACCGGATTCGACGACATGGGCACGCTCCTTGTGGGTGCGACGTTGTGACGAGTAAGTGCTGTGATCCTCCCACAGCGGACTGTGGCGAAAGCCGCCGTAGGATGCGGGAGACAGGTGCGGCAGCGGCTTGATCAGGAGCAGTAGACCATCGTGAGCAGCGAGAACTCTTCGGCGAACGACGTGCAGCAGGTGTGGGACGTCGTCGTGGTGGGCGCGGGACCCGCGGGGGCCTCGGCCGCGTATGCGGCGGCGGTCGCGGGGCGACGCGTCCTGTTGCTGGAGAAGGCCGAGCTGCCGCGCTACAAGACATGCGGCGGCGGCATCATCGGCCCCTCGCGCGACTCCCTGCCGCCCGGCTTCGAGCTGCCGCTGCGGGACCGGGTGCACGCGGTCACGTTCTCCAACAACGGACGTTTCACGCGTACGCGCCGCTCCAGGCAGATGCTGTTCGGCCTGATCAACCGGCCCGAGTTCGACCAGCAGCTCGTCGAGCACGCGCAGAAGGCGGGCGCCGAGCTGCGTACGGGCGTCACGGTGGCGCGGGTCGAGCAGCACGGCTCGGCGGTGCCGGACCGGCGCACGGTCGCCGTCGTCCTCCAGGGCGGTGAGACGCTGCTCGCGCGCGCGGTCGTCGGGGCCGACGGCAGCGCCAGCCGCATAGGCGCGCACGTCGGGGTGAAGGTCGACCAGGTGGATCTGGGCCTGGAGGCGGAGATCCCGGTGCCGGAGACGGTCGCCGAGGACTGGAAGGGGCGGGTGCTCATCGACTGGGGGCCCATGCCCGGGAGTTACGGGTGGGTGTTTCCCAAGGGGGACACGCTGACGGTCGGGGTCATCTCGGCGCGGGGCGAAGGCGCGGCGACGAAGCGGTATCTGGAGGACTTCGTCGGGCGGCTGGGGCTCGCCGGATTCGAACCCAGCATCTCCTCCGGCCACCTGACGCGCTGCCGTGCCGATGACTCGCCTCTGTCACGCGGGCGGGTGCTGGTGTGCGGGGACGCGGCGGGGCTGCTCGAGCCGTGGACGCGCGAGGGCATCTCGTTCGCGCTGCGGTCGGGGCGGCTCGCGGGGGAGTGGGCGGTACGGATCGGCGAGGCGAACGACGCGGTGGACGCCCGGCGCCAGGCCCTGAACTACGCGTTCGCCATCAAGGCGGGCCTGGGTGTGGAGATGGCGGTCGGCAAGCGGCTGCTGACCCTGTTCGAGCGGCGCCCCGGGCTCTTCCACGCGGCGCTGTCCGGTTTCCGGCCGGCCTGGAAGGCCTTCGCGGACATCACGCGTGGCTCGACGTCCCTCGGCGAGCTCGTCCGCTCGCATCCGATGGCCCAGCGCGCCCTGACCGCGCTGGACCGCCGCCCCGTCGGCGGCGAGGCCGGTGACGTCAGCTCGTGACCGTGATCCGGAACACCGGGTGGTCGGGGGCGATGCGACGCAGCTCCTCGTCGGACGAGTCGGGGCCGACACCCTTGAAGAACACGCCGACCTCGGCCTTCCAGCGCTTGAGGTAGGCGCGCAGCAGCGGGGCCTTGTCGTCGTCGGCGACCTCGGTCGCCGTGAACGTCTCCGCGTTCTTGCCGAGCCGCAGCTCGCCGCCGCCCGCGGCCCGCATGTTGTGCGTCCACTGGACGTGACCGCGGGGCGCCACCAGGTACTGCGTGCCGTCCACGGTGAGCAGGTTGACCGGTGTCGTGCGCCACTCGCCGCTCTTGCGGCCGCGGACGGCCAGGACCCGGGAGCCCCAGACGCTGACGCCGCGGCGCGTCATCCATGCCACGGAACGGTTGAAGACGTTGACCGTGAACCAGCCGGGCTTCTGGACGTGGGTGGACATGGACATCGGGGACCCCCATCGATGGTGGAAGAGCGGCGCTCGCTTTTGTGAGCACTGCTCTCGATGCTGGTGAAAGTGTGCCCGAGATCAGTGATCCAAAGCAAGAGCACTGCTCTCTTTTGAGTTCACTGCTCGCGTTTGTGTGCAGTGCTCCAAAAACATGGAACACTCCTTCGTATGAGTACCGCACAAGGAGCCCGCGCCCGAGCCAGGATCGAGGTCACCGCCGCCATTAAGGACGAGGCGCGCAAACAGCTCGCGGCCGAAGGCGCCGCCAAGCTCTCGCTGCGGGCCGTTGCCCGCGCACTCGGCATGGCCTCCTCCGCGCTCTACCGCTACTTCCCCAGCCGCGACGACCTGCTCACCGCCCTCATCATCGACGCCTACAACTCCGTGGGCCAGAGCGCGGAAGCGGCGCACGAGAAAGCCGCGGACGCCGGGCCCGCCCAGCGCTGGGTCGCGGTGTGCGAGGCGGTACGCGCCTGGGGGCTCGGGCATCCGCACGAGTACGCGCTGATCTACGGCTCGCCGGTCCCCGGCTACACCGCACCCGACGACACCGTCCCCGCCGCCTCCCGGGTCGGCCTCCTCCTCATCGGCATCGTCCGCGACGCGCACCAGGGCCTCGGCCTGGCCAGGCCGCCGCTGCCCGCCGAACTGCGCCCCGAGGCGGTACGGATGACGGCCGACCTCGCGCCCGACCTGCCGCCCGAGACGGTGACGGCGCTCGTCGCGGCCTGGGCGCAGCTGTACGGGCTGGTCGGGTTCGAGCTGTTCGGTCAGTTCCACCGGGTCGTGGAGGACCGCGAGACGTTCTTCCGGCATGCCGTGGCTCAACTCGCTCACGGCGTGGGCCTGGTGTATCCGCAGCAGGGCCGCGCCACGGCCCGCTGAGCGCTCCGCGGGGTGCCGTGATGGGTCGTCGGTCGCCTGCGGGTCCGTTGTGGCTGGTCGCGCCCACGCGGCGGAGCCGCACATTGATACAGCCCCGCGCCCCTTTGGGGCGCTGCGGAACCGCATACGACTTCGCCCGGCCCGCTCAGGGGATCTACGGCACCGGTACCACGGGCGACGGCAGCAACACCGGGTCCTGGCGCAGGATCCGCTCGTGCAGCGACCGCAGTGCGGGCCCCGGATCCGCGCCCATCGCCTCGGCGAGCCGCTGCCGCGCCCCCTCGTACGCCGTGAGCGCGTCCGTCGGCCGGCCGGTGCGGCACAGCGCCAGCATCAGCAACTCGACGAGGCGTTCGCGCAGGGGGTGTGCCGCCACGAGCCGGACGAGTTCATGGACGTACTCGAAGGACTGGCCGAGTTCGATCGCTCCGGCCAGCCGGGCCTCGAGGACGGTGAGCCGTTTCTCGGCCCAGCGCAGCCGTTCCGCCGCCAGGTAAGGCGCCTGTAGGCCTTCGGCGAAATCGCCGCGCCACAACTCCTCGGCACGCCGGGCCAGTTCACCGGCCCGGCGCAGCTCGCCCGCGTCCCGCGCGGCCAGCGCCTCGTCCACCAGGCGGCGCCGCTCCCGCAGGTCGTCGGCCCCGGCGCCGGTGAGCAGATATCCGGTGCCGGTCCACGACAGTTCAGGCCCGTCCCCGAGCGCACGGCGCAGCCCGGAGACGTACTTCTGCACCAGGTTGCGCACATGCACCGGCGGCGTCCCGCCCCACACGGCCTCGACCAGGCCGTCGTAGGACAAGGGGCGCCCCTCCTGGAGCAACAGTACGGCGAGTACCGCGCGTTGCTTGGGTGGGCCGAGCGGGATCTCCACACCGTCGCGCAACGCGCGCAGCGGGCCGAGCAGTTCGAAACGCAGGGCGGGTGAGGCCGCCGCGAGCGCCATGTGCGGGCCGTGCGCAGTCCCCGTTGTCCCCATGTGCCGAGCCTAACGCGGACCCTGTCTTCCAGCGGATCTTCCAGCGGGCCTTCCAGCGCCCCGGCCGACGGTGATCGAGCACACCAGCCCCCGCAGAAAGGTGACTTCATGCTCACCCGGCTCGGCCGACTCGCCGTGCGGTACAGCCGTGCCGTGCTGATCGGCGCAACCCTCGTCCTCCTCGGCCTCGGTGCGTACGGCGCGGGTGCCCAGGACGACCTCGACCTTTCGGGCTGGAGCTCCCCCGGCACGGAGTCCGTGCGCGCGGGGGACAGGCTGCGCGACGGCTTCGGCACCGGCAACCCCAACCTCGCCCTGCTCGTCACGGCCCGCGACGGCGACGTGGACAGTCCGCGCACCGAACGGGCGGCCCGTGAACTCACCGCCGACGTCGAGCAGTTGCCGCTCGTCACGGACGTCACCGCGTACTGGGACGCCGGCAGCCCCGCCCTGCGTGGCGAGGACGGCAGCCGCGCCCTGATCCTGGCCCACCTCGAAGGCACCGCCACCGCGATCCGCGAGGAACTCGCCACCCTCTCACCTCAGTTGACGCGCACCACCGACGAACTCGACGTCCGGGTCGGCGGCCAGGAGGAGATCTCCCGGCAGGTCAGTGAGCAGGCCCGCACCGACTTCCTGCGCGCGGAGGCCTTCGCGCTGCCCGCCGTGCTCCTCCTGCTGATCCTCGTCTACCGGCGCACCACGGCCGCTCTGCTGACCGTCGGAGTCGGACTGTTCTCCGTCATCGGCACCCTCGCCGGGCTGCGCCTGCTCGCTCAGTTCACCGAGGTGTCGACGTTCGCCGCGAACCTGGCCCTGGTGCTCGGCCTCGGACTCGGCGTCGACTACAGCCTGTTCGTGATCAACCGGTACCGGGAGGAGCGCGCGGCGGGCCGGGATCAGCAGGCGGCCGTCCTCAGGGCGACCGTCGTGGCCGGGCGGACCGTCGTCTTCAGCGGAGTCACGGTCGCGGTGTCGCTGTGTGCGCTGCTCGTGTTCCCGTTCTTCTTCCTCAGGTCGTTCGCGTACGCCGGTGTCCTCGTCGTCCTCATCGCGGTCGCCGCGGCGGTGATCGTTCTGCCCGCCGCGCTCGGGCGGTGGGGCCACCGGGTGGAGCGGCCCACCGCGCCCGCCTCCGGCTTCTGGCACCGCACGGCCCTCGCCGCCATGCGACGCCCGCTCCTCGCCGGCGCCGGCGTCCTCACGGTCCTGCTCGTCGCCGCCGCACCCCTGCTCGGCCTGCGCTTCGGCCTCCCCGACGAGCGCACCCTCCCCGAGGGCACGTCCTCGCGGACCACCTCCGAGATCGTGCACCGGGAGTTCGCCGCCGAACCCACGGACACCGTCCAGGTCGTCCTCGGCAAACCGGCCGACACGCGCGCGTACGCCGCCGAACTCTCCCGCATCCCGGGCGTGTTCCAGGTCGACGCACCCGAGGGCACCTACCGCGAGGGCGTGCGCACCGCAGCCCCCGGCCAGGACCGGCTGACAGCACCCGACCGAAGCGTGCGCCTGGCCGTCGTACCCACCCAGCAGGCCATGTACGGCGACGTCCCCGCCTTCGTGGAACGCGTCAGGGACACCCCGGCACCCGCTCCCGCCCTGGTCGGCGGCTACCCCGGCGAGATGACCGACTTCCGCTCCACGCTCCTCGAACGGCTCCCGCTCGCCGTCGGGATCGTGCTGGTGGCGACGTACGCGATCCTCTTCCTGATGACCGGGAGCGTGCTGCTGCCCGCGAAGGCGACGGTGCTGAACCTGCTCAGCCTGTCGGTGATGTTCGGCTGCCTGGTCTGGGTCTTCCAGGACGGTCACCTCTCCGGGCTCCTGGATTTCACCCCCACGGGTTCGATCGAGCCGAGCATCCCGGTGCTGATGTTCTGCGTGGCGTACGGACTCTCCATGGACTACGAGGTCTTCCTGCTCGCGCGCATCAAGGAGGAACACGACCGGACCGGCGACACCGAGCGGGCGGTCGGCGAAGGCATCCGGCGCAGCGCCCCACTGATCACGGCAGCGGCCGGGATCCTCGCGCTGTCCTTCCTGTCGTACGCCACCGGAGGCGTCGTCTTTCTCAAGGAGCTCGGCATCGGGACCGCCCTGACGATCCTCGTCGACGCCACCCTCATCCGGGTCGTGCTGCTGCCGGTGACGATGCGGCTGGCGGGGCGCGCGAACTGGTGGGCGCCGAAGCCGCTGCGCCGGCTGCGGGTGCGGGAGAGCGAGGACGTACTTCGCGGGGAGTACGTCTGATCACCTCCCCCGGCTGACGTCCGCGGCGGCCTGCGGCGTCTAGCGTGGCGGACATGGACAAGCAGCTCGGACGCGGGGGAGGCCCGCCGCACTGGTGGCGGCACGGGCCGCCGTGGTTGAACCGGTGGGACGACGAGGAACGGGGTGTCCGGTGGCCGTGGCGTTCCACCGCGCTGCTCACCGTGTTCGTGCTCGCGGGGTCCAACTTCGCCGCCGAGGAGCAGGTCGGCGAGCGCGCTGCCCTGGACCCCTTCGCGCGGGCGCTGCTGGTCGTGGCCTGCGTCCAGCTGCTGTGGCGCAAGCGGTATCCGGTCCCGGTCGTCTTCGGCACCGCGACGGCCGCCATGATCTACTTCGGCGCCGGGTATCCGTACGGGCCGATCTTCCTCGCCGTGGCGGTGGGCTGCTTCAGCGCCATCGTCTCGGGGCACCGGCGGGCCGCCTGGGCGGCCGTCGGGATGCTCTGGGTCGGGCATGTGCTGATCGCGCACTGGCTGTACCGCTGGCTGCCGCCGTCCGGGGACGGGCCCCCGGCCTGGGGGCAGGAGGGTGTCGTCGCCGCCTGGGTGGTCGCCATCGTCGCGCTGGCCGAGCTGGTCCGGGCGCGGCGTGAGCAGTGGGACCGGGAACGGGCCGAGCGGGTGCAGGCCGCGCGGCGGCGCGCCGACGAGGAGCGGCTGCGCATCGCGCGCGAGCTGCACGACGTCCTCGCGCACAGCATCTCCGTGATCAATGTGCAGGCCGGTGTCGGCCTCGCGCTCCTGGACTCCGACCCCGAGCAGGCGCGCACGGCGCTCACCACCATCAAGGCCGCCAGCAAGGAGGCGCTCGGCGAGGTCCGCCAGGTGCTCGACACGCTGCGCACGCCGGGTGACGCGCCACGTGCGCCGGCGCCCGGACTTGATCGGCTGCCCGAACTCGTGGAGCAGGCGGCGAGCGCTGGCCTCACGGTCCAGGTCGAGGGCGAACCTCCGCCGCTCGCGCCGGGCGCCGACCTCGCCGCGTTCCGCATCGTCCAGGAGGCCCTCACCAATGTCGTACGGCACTCGGGTTCGCGGCACGCGCGCGTGCACCTCGATCACGACGGTGGCGCGCTACGGCTGCGCATCGACGACGACGGGCCCGCGACCGGCGCCGACGCCGGCGGCAGCGGCAACGGACTGGCCGGAATGCGGGAGCGGGCCGCGGCCCTGGGTGGGACGATCGAGGCGGGACCGCGCGACGACGGCGGATTCCGCGTGCTGGCGGTACTGCCGCTGAAGGTGAAGGCCAAGGAGGACGACCGGTGATCCGCGTACTGCTCGCCGACGACCAGTCCCTGGTCCGCGCAGGCTTCAAGGCGCTGCTCGACGCCCAGCCGGACATCGAGGTCGCCGGGGAGGCCGCCGACGGCGAGGAGGCGCTGCGGATGGTGCGTGAACTGCGCCCCGACGTCGTCCTCATGGACATCCGCATGCCCAAGCTCGACGGGCTGGCGTCGACCCGCCGCATCACCGACGACAGTGCGCTGGAGGACGTCAAGGTGGTCATGCTCACCACCTTCGAACTCGACGAGTACGTCTTCGAGGCGATCCGTTCGGGTGCCTCCGGCTTTCTGGTCAAGGACACCGAGCCGGAGGAACTCCTGCGCGCCGTACGGGCGGTGGTCGGGGGCGACGCGCTGCTCTCGCCGGGCGTGACGCGCCGCCTGATCGCCGAGTTCGCCGCCCGCTCCAAGGAGCCCGCGGCCGCCGACGCCCTCGCCGAACTCACCGAACGGGAACGGGAAGTGATGGCCCTGGTCGGCATCGGCCTGTCCAACGAGGAGATCGCCCGCCGCCTGGTCGTCAGCCCGCTCACCGCCAAGACCCACGTCAGCCGCACGATGGTGAAGCTGGGCGCCCGTGACCGCGCCCAACTCGTCGTGCTGGCCTACGAGTCGGGGTTGGTACGGCCGGGCTGGCTGGGCTGAGGCGCCGAGCGGAAACGGATCAGCACGCTGACGGCCCGGGCGACGAAGAGCACAGGTGCGAGGACGAGCCCGGTGCGCAGGACCAACGTCTCCACGCTGTCCGGTAGTTCGAAGAGCAGCGCCGGACCGGCGACGGCTCCGAAGACGACGGCCGCCGCGAACGCCGCGCTGAGCAAGGCGTATCCGATCTCGACGGTGATCGCGTCCCGCCGGGCCTGATCGCGCCGTCCCCCGTATTCGCTCATCCGCACAGTCTCACAAGCGTGCGCCCGGCGGAGCAAGCAGGCCCCGCCGGGCGCACGGTGTGGGAGGCGAGCCCCCTGAGCAGATCGGATGCGGTTCGTCAGCGCCCCGAAGCGGCGCGGGTCTGTGTCGATGTGCGGCTCCGCCGCGATGGAGGTCCCCCCGGGTTCGAGCGAAGCCGAGAACTTGGGGGAGCGACCAGCCACGATGGCGCCGCAGCGGACCGACGTCCACCGCGGCACCACCCAGCGGAGCGCCTAGTCGCGTACCGCGACGCGCTCTGCCTCCGCTTCCTTCACTGTGGACTTGGCGACGACGACGGACTGCTGCGGACGACTGGTGCGCAAGCCCGTCAGCGTGATCAGCAGCCCGGCGACGGCGATGCCGGTGATGACGACCAGGCCGGGCCGGTAGCTGTCGAGGACGGCCTGCGGGGTGGCGTTCTCGGGAGCGCCCGCGGTGACCACCGCCGTCACGACGGCCAGGAAGATCGCGCCGCCCACCTGGACCGAGGTGTTGAGCAGACCGGAGACCATCCCCTGCTCGTGGTCCTCGACGCCGTTGGTGGCCTGGATGTTGAGCGACGGGAAGACCAGCGCGCAGGCGGCGCCGATGAGCAGCATCGACGGCAGGATCACGGCCGCGTAGACCGGGTCGAGGTCGACGCGTAGGAATAGCGCGTACCCGACGACCATCAGCGCGAAGCCCGCCGCGATCAGCCGCTGCGTACCGAACCGGTCGACGATCGAGCCCATCTTCGTCGACGACAGCGCCACCAGCGCGCCCGCGGGCAGGAAGGCGAGCGCCGTGTGCAGTGCGGACCAGCCGAGCAGCGACTGCATGTAGAGGGTGACCAGGAACTGGAAGCCGACGTACGACCCGAAGAAGGCCATCGCGCCGAGCTGGGCGCGGATCTGGCTGCCGGAGCGCAGTACACCGAGCCGGATCAGCGGGCCCGGCGAACGCCGCTCGACGAGGACGAACACCGTCAGGAGCACGGCGACGGCGAGGAAGGACAGCAGCGTGCGGGCGGAACCCCAGCCGGCCTCCGGGGCCTGGACGACGGTGAAGACCAGCAGCAGCATCGATGCCGTGCCGAGAACGGCGCCGGGGATGTCGTATCCGTTGTGGTCCTTCTCGCGGGCGCTGCGCGGCAGCAGCTTCAGGCCGGCGATCAGGGCGATCAGGGCGATGGGCGCGGGCAGCAGCATCGTCAGGCGCCAGCTGGCCTCGGTGAGCAGACCGGACAGCACCAGGCCCATCGAGAAGCCGGTGGCCGCGCAGGTGGTGTAGATGGACAGGGCCCGGTTGCGCAGCGGGCCCTCGGGGAAGGTCGTGGTGATGATCGACAGGCCGGCGGGCGCCGTGAACGCCGCGCTCAGGCCCTTGATGAAACGGCTGGCGATCAGCAGCGGGCCCGAGTCGACGAACCCGCCGAGCAGCGAGGCGAGCGCGAACACGCCCAGGGCCACCAGGAAGACCTGACGTCGGCCGAGCAGGTCGGCGGTCCGTCCGCCGAGCAGCAGCAGGCCGCCGTATCCCAGGATGTAGCCGCTGACGATCCATTGCAGCGTCGAGGTGGACAGACCGAGGTCGGCGCCGATGGACGGCAGCGCGACCCCGACCATCGACACGTCCAGCGCGTCCAGGAACATCGCGGCGCAGAGCACCAGCAGGGTGCCCCACAGCCGAGGGGTCCAGTGCCCCTGGGATGGGGGAGTGGTGAGCGGAGAGGTCATGCCGCAGACACTACATGCGCATGCATCAAATGCAAGCGCATTTAATTCTGATGCAATAAAGCGGCCCCTCTGCTACGGTGCCGCGCTATGGCGGCGAAGAAGCCCGAACAGGCGCTCGTGGAACAGTGGCGGGACATGCTGGCACTGCATGCCCGCACGCAGTGCGAACTCGACCGCGCACTCCACCAACACGGCCTGTGCGCAAGCGACTTCGAGGTGCTGGATGTGCTGTCCGGAGACTCGTGTGCCTACCGCGTGCAGGAGATCTCCGAGCGGGTCCATCTCAGCCAGAGCGCGCTGTCACGGCTGATCGCCCGGCTGGAGAAGGACGACCTCGTCGAGCGCGCCATGTGCCCGGAGGACCGGCGGGGCGTCCGGGTAGCCCTCACCGCGAAGGGGCGCACACTGCACGGCGAGGTGCTGCCGGTGCAGCGCGAGGTGCTGACGCGGATGCTCGCCGGCAGCAGCTCCACGTGACGGCGGATCTCAGCTCCACGTGACGGCGGACTTCTCCCGCCACAGCGCGGTGAGTGAGGCGTCGCCGGTGACGGCGGGAAACGGCAGCCGGTTCCAGAGGGACAGATAGAGCCGAGCCGCCGGACCGCTGATCTCGCAGTCGGCGGCCGGGACGCTGTCGCGGGCGGCCGCGGGCGGCTCCGGAGACAGTCGTACGGTCCACACCGCGCCGTCCGTGTCCGTCGCCCGTACCCGCAGCACTCGGGGCTCATCGGTGCGGACGGCGCTCCTGCGTCGGGCGTGGAAGCCGAGCAGCAGCTCGTCGATGCCGTCCACCGCGAAGCCGGGGTCGATCTCGGACGGCGTACGGCCGCGGGCCAGCTCGGCGTCGAAACGGTGCACGGTGGTCTCGTGCGCCTGCCTCCGCGCCCAGAACGCGAGCGGCGACGGCGCGGGGAGGAAATGCCAGCACTGCACGTCGGGTGCGGCAGAGGTGAGGGTGTCGACGAGATTCCGGTGCCCCTCGCGGAACCAGGCCACGAGGTCGGTCCCGTCGAGGTCGGGCAGACCGCCGTCGGGGTGGTACGACGTGTGTCCCTCGGCCACGAAGGCCGCCGCCCAGCGATGCACCATCCCCGTGTGTCGCAGCAGGTCCCGCACCTGCCAGTCCGGGCAGGTCGGCACCTTCGCGTCGGTCCCCGCCTCCTCGGCGGCCGCGGCCAGCAACCGGCCCTCCCGGTCCACGGTCCCTACGAACTCGGGTGTCTCCATGGGCCGAGTGTGCCGTATGGAGTGCGGTCGAGGGGAAGAGCGCAGCGGCCGGCTGCCGGGTTCCCGGAGAACGCCGTGCGTGGACCTTAGGCTGCCCTCGGCCCCGTCGGGGTTTCGCGGAACGGAGGAGTGCCGATGGGCGAGCGGGATCGGGACGCGTCACTGGCTCGGTGGCAGCGGCGTCACTGGCAACGGACGTACGCCGGTCATCCGGGCATGTACGGCGAAGAGCCGTCCGCTCCCGCGACGCACGCCGCCGCGATCTTCCGGCGGACCGGGGCGAGGGAGGTGCTGGAGCTGGGCGCGGGCCACGGACGGGACGCCCTGTACTTCGCCCGCGAGGGCTTCGCCGTGCAGGCCACGGATTTCAGCACCGAGGGCCTGGAGCAACTCCGCGCCAGGGCGGCCGAGTCCGGCCTGTCGGTGACGACGACGGTCCACGACGTACGCGAGCCCCTGCCGCTGCCCGACGCGTCGGTGGACGGGGCGTTCGCGCACATGCTGATGTGCATGGCCCTGTCCACGCAGGAGATCCACGCGCTCGTCACCGAGGTCCGCCGCGTACTGCGCCCGGGCGGCGCCCTCGTCTACACCGTCCGCCACATCGGTGACGCCCACTACGGCCTCGGCGTCTCCCACGGCGACGACATCTTCGAGCAAGGCGGCTTCGCGGTGCACTTCTTCGACCGCACGCTGGTGGAGGAGCTGGCGGAGGGCTGGGAAGGGGTCGACGTGTACGCCTTCGAGGAGGGCGAACTGCCGCGCCGGCTGTGGCGGGTGACGCAGCGGTTGCCGAGTCCCTCGGTCTCGGAGTAGGGGGCGTCGGTGGGGACTTGCACGATCTTGTTGCGTACGTGGTTGCAGTGAACCGTTGAGATACTCCGGCCATGGGAGGAACAGGTGGGCGGGCGGACGGGATGCAGCTGGGTCAGGTGGCGCGGGCGATCGTGTCGGACGCTCCCGCGGAGTGGGTGTTGCGTCCTGCTGAGCCGGCGGATGTCGAGGCGATCGCGGAGCTGCGGGCAACCGTGATGCGCCCGGACCTGGAGCGGTTGGGACGGTTCGACGAGCATCGGGTCCGGCAGCGGCTGCGGGATTCCTTCTCCCCGCAGCACACGTCGGTCGTCGTGGCCGAGGGCGCCTTCGCGGGCTGTGTCACGGTGCGCCCGGCCGAGGACGGGCGGTGGCTGGAGCACTTCTATCTCGCTCCGGGCCTCCAGGGCCGGGGGCTCGGGTCGGCTGTCCTGCGCACACTGCTGAAGCAGATCGACGCCGACCACGTGCTCGTCCGCCTGAATGTCCTGCGGGGCAGCGCCGCCCGGCGACTGTACGAGCGCCACGGGTTCACCGTGGAGGCTCAGGATCCGATCGACGTCTATATGGTGCGCCGGCCGGGTGCGGCCGCCCTCGGAACGTGAAAGGGACTTCGCCGGAAGGCCCAGGTGATCCTTGGTTCCAAGGCGAAGCGGAAGACGTGCCGTACGGGCGGGGTGCACAGCACGGTGACGATGCCGGCCGCCACCACGGTGACGGCGATCGCGCCCAGCGGCCGATGGACCCAGGCCGGGTCGTACCAGCCCCAGAACTTGGCGCCCTGAGCCACGAACCCGTGCAGCAGATAGCCGTACAAGGTGCCCGCGCCCAGCACGGTGAACCACATGCGCCGTCCGGGCACCCAGGCGAGGAAACAGGCGACCAGAAGCAGCGAGCAGCCGAAGGTGACCAGCGTCATGACGGGCCCGTACCAGGCCGGTGCGCCGAGTTCCTGGGCGCTGTCACGGTGGTAGAACCAGGCGCCGCTCATCCGCGGCACCGCCCAGTACGCCGCGACGAACGCACACATGAACACCGGCACGGCCAGCATGCGTACCTCGGGGCGGCGGACCAGCCGGAAGTGCTCGGGTTTCAGGGACAGGCCCAACACGAAGTACGGCAGGAACTGCATGGTGCGCTGAAGATCGAGGTCCTTGCCGATGGCCGGCGCCATCGTCGCGAGCATCGCGACGGCGAGCGCGACCGGCAGGGGCCGGCGCACCAATCGCCACAGCGGGGTGGTCAGCCGCCAGACGAACAGCGCCGCGAGGAACCATGTCAGATACAGGGGATCCAGCAAGCTCACCGGGCGGTCCGGAACCTGGTCGGTCCACCTGGTGAAGAGGGTGTACGCCGTCTCGAAGATGACATAGGGGACGAAGACACCGGTCACCAGCCGCTTGAGCCGCTCCGGGCTCGCATCGAAACCGCGGGAGAAATAGCCGGAGATGACGATGAACGCCGGCATATGGAAGGCGTACACGAGCGTGTAGAGCGCCGTGACGCTCCGGCTTCCGTCGCGTAGCGGCTCCCATGCGTGGCCCATCGCCACCAGCACGATCGCCAGGTACTTGGCGTTGTCGAAGAACGCGTCGCGCTGCTTCGTCCCCTCGTGCGCCGGGGGCATGGCGCGATCGTGCGCGGTGTCCGTTGCCTGGGTCACCACATCGTCCCCTGCGAACTCCGTGGGGAACGCACGCAGCCCGATACGGGTCTGGCCGGTGTGACTGCTGTGACTGCTGTGGCAAGGCGACGCGACATCCGGGACGCCTCACCGTTTCTGGGCGAGGCAAACCTGCGCAGTTGTACTCCGTACTGTGCAACTTCGTTTGATGCTTCACACCGCTTACGTTGGCCGGCTGTGCGCGCCACGCACGTGGTGGCAAGTCCGGCCCCCAGCAGGTGAGTTCTTTTCAGTGGGACAAATATCACAACACGCGCATCGGCGCTAAAGTGCGTTTACGCAGCCGAATGTGCTGTGTACACGTTTCATGATCGGTCGTGCTGCCCTGGGGAGGGCTCAGCACTGGCCGGCGCGCTGGGGGGCGACATGCTGGAGATGGTGAAGGGCGCCAATGTCGGGCTGGGGGCTCTGAGCGAGGACGTCGGGTCTGTGGTGCTGAGTCTGTCCTGGTGCAGTGCCATGGCAGACGGGGACGCAGACGTTTCCGTACTGCTGTTGGATGCGGACGGCAAGGTGCGCAGTGATGCGGACTTCTTCTTCTACAACAACCCGACCGCAGCTGATGGCAGCGTGCAGTTGCTCGGCAAAGTACCGACCGCCAACGGCAGCGAGGACCGCATCAGCCTTGATCTGTCCGCGATGGCGGCGGAGGTGGAGCGCGTGGTCGTGGCCGCGAGCCGCTACGGGAGCGCACGCTTTGGCGATCTGGACGACTTGCGGGTGACAATCGCCGACCGTACGGGCGAGGCTCTCCTCGGGTTTTCCATCGCCGACGCGGGGTCGGAGAGCGCGTTCATCTTCGGGGAGCTGTACCGGAGGGCCGGCGAGTGGAAGTTCCGTGCTGTCGGCCAGGGATACGAGACCGGATTGGCGGGTCTGGCCACAGACTTCGGCATTGACGTGGACGACGACCCCGAGGAAGCCGATGCGGAGGAGTCGCGGCAGCTTGTGGCGGGTGCGGGCTCGACGCCCTCCGCGATGGTTGGCGAGGACCCGGCCGCCGAAAGCGCGGTGACCGTACCAACACAACTCGTGGCTCCCGAAGCCGCTGCCGAGAAGAAGCGGCGTCCTCGAACCGCCAAGAAGAAGGTCACTCTTCCCAAGACGCTTCGGAAGTCGCTCGCTGAGAGCGACACGTGGCGGCAGGCCCGGCTGTTCCCGGCGTCCACCCTCAAGAACGACGGGGAGCGGGAGATGCGGGCGACATCCGTCCTGCTCTCGGTGATGGCCCAGGTACCGGAGTTCGGGCGCCGGCTCACCGCAGCATTCGGCGCCCCTGCCGGTCGGATGGAGACCTTCACCGAAGTCTCCCTGCCGCACGGGGACACTCCCAAGCGCCCGGACGGAGTCATCCGCGTCGAGCGCGCGGGCAAACTGTGGACCGCCTTGGTGGAAACCAAGACCAACGGCAACCCGCTGAAGGCCGAGCAGGTACAGGACTACGTGGACATCGCAGCCCGGCGCGGCTACGAAGCCGTGATCACGCTGACCAACGACGTTGAACTCGAGGGCAGACCGCTCGTCGACGTGAAGATCGACAAGCGGCGAAAGAACAAGGTCACCCTCTGGCACCTTTCCTGGGCGGAGGTCGCTCACCAGGCGCAGATGTTGATTCGCCACGAAGGCGTCAGTAACGCGGCCCACGCTTGGCTCCTCCACGAGCTGCTGCACTATCTCCAGCACGAGAACTCCGGCTGCCATGGTTTCCAGAACATGGGCCCGGCCTGGGTTCCGGTGCGCAGGGGGATCGAGGAAGAGACGCTCTGCCAGGGCGATCAACGGGCCGTGGCAGTGGTCGAGAGCTGGGAACGGCTCGTGCGGCAAGTGTGCTTGCGGTTGGGCGGCGAACTGGGGCAGAAGGTTCTGCCCGTGCAGCGCGCCAAGCGCGGCACTGATCCTCAGACCCGCCGCGCCACACTGGCAGACGGCTTCTGCGAGAACGGCCGCCTGAACGCCGAACTCCGCATCGACGGCACACCGGGCATCATGACCATCGTCGCCGACCTGTGTACCGGCAAGCTACGCATGTCGATCGAGGTGCCTGCGCCGGAGCAGGGCTACCCGCTCACCTGGGCCAAGCGCCTGATTCGCCAGCTCGCCGAAGCGCCCGCCGATCTCCACGTCGAGACCCTCGTCGAGAGCCAGGGCGTGGGGCCGCGTGCCACCCTGGAACGGCTGCGCCCCGAACCGGCCGACATCCTTCCCAAAGACGGCTCCCCGGTTGCCGGCTTTCGCCTGACCCTCGTCAAGGGCATGGGCAGCACCCGTGGCAATGCCGAGTCCGGCTTCATCCGCAGTGTCGACGACGCCGTGGACCGCTTCTACGCCCACGTCGTCGTGCATCTGGAACGCCGTCAGACCCGCCGACCGCAACTCGTCGAGGCCGCGATCGCGTGATGAGCGCGCTGCTCGCTGTCTTGGAACACTGCTGGCCCAACGCGGGCAATGGCAGCAGCGGCGGCCCGGCCGAGGCGCATCCCGGGTGATCCGCGGGAGGGCAGGGATCAGCGCTCTGCCGCACGTCGTGTGCTGAATCCGATGACGGCTGCGGTGGCGGCAAGGACTGCCACGCTGGTGAGGGCGGCAGGGAGGGAGAACCAGTCCGCCATGAACCCGATGGCGGGTGGGCCGAGGAGCATGCCGCCGTAGCCGAGCGTGGACGCGATCGCGACTCCGTCGGGGCCGGCGAGTGCACCGGCGCGTTCGACGGCTACGGGGAAGAGGTTGGCGAGGCCGAGGCCGGTGATCACGAAGCCGAGGAGGGCGGCCCACAGGGCGGGAGCGAGCGCGCCGAGCAACATGCCGGCCGCGGCGGTCGTGCCGCCGTACACCAACGTGCGGGTCTGGCCGATGCGTTCGAGCAGCTGTGTGCCGGTGAGCCGCCCGATGGTCATGGCGAGCGCGAAGCAGGAGTAGCCGATCGCCGCGACGCCCGCCGTCGCGTGCAGGTCCTGCTCCAGGTGCAGCGCGCTCCAGTCGGCCAGGGCTCCCTCGCCGTAGGCCGTGCACAGTGCGATCAGGCCGAAGGTGATGACGAGCCCTCGGGTGCGGGTGTCCAGGCGGCGCGGCGCGGGCTTCTCCTGCGAGGCGCTCTCCGCGGGTGCCGGGGGCCGGATGCGCAGCAGGGAGCGGCCCGCGAGGGTGGTGACGAGCAGTCCGATCACGGTGAGGCCGAGCAGATGTTCCGTAGGGGACAGCGCTCCGGCGACGAGCCCGCCGAGACCCGCGCCGACCATGCCACCGAGGCTGAAGGCCGCATGGAAGCTGGGCATGATGGGCCGTTGCAGAGTTCTCACCAGGTCGACTGCCGCGCTGTTGAAGGCGACATTTATCCCGCCGTATGCCATGCCGAACAGGAGCAGGACGGTACCGAGGGCCAGTGCCGAGTGGGTGAGCGGTGGTAGCGCGACGCTGAGGGAGAGCAGGATTCCGCAGATCACGGTCATGCGGTGGCTGCCGTAGCGGCGGCAGAGGCGGCCGGTGACCATCATCGTGACCACCGCGCCGGCGGACACGCCGAGGAGGGCGAGGCCGAGGGTGGTGGCGGAGGCGCCGGTCTGCTCTTTGATCGCGGGGATGCGGACGACCCAGCCGGCGAAGATGAGGCCGTCCAGGGCGAAGAAGACGGTGAGAGTGATGCGGAGCTTGGTGAGGGTGTTGGCCGGCACGGCGTTGTGCCTTCGGATTTTGTTTATTAGCGGCACAAACTCAGGCTAGGCGGGACGGGCAGCTGGGGCAAGGGCGTAGGCGGTCGCTGCGGGCGGCCGACGTCACGTCTGTACCACTGTGGCCGGGGACCAAGCAGGGGCAGGAAGCCGTCCTCGCAGTCCGTTGACACCCTTGCCCTCCCGCCCTGCGCCACGCGGCACGTGCACCGTTACGAACAAAGGGAGTTGGCCTGCGTACAGAGATGCCGTCGCCTCTTGGCGCAGCTGTGGATCCCGGCTATCCCGTGCGCTAGCGTGAGAAACCGGTCACAGGTGATGGGCACCCGTGGTGAGCGGGGGAGGTCGTCATTGACCCCGGCACAGCTGCGGGCCTTCGCGGCGACCGTCCGCCTTGGCTCCGTGAAGGGCGCGGCTGCCGATCTCGCCGTGACCGAGGCCGCCGTTTCCACACACATAGCGCATCTGCGCAGGGAACTCGGCGACAAGCTCTTCACCCGCACCCGCCACGGACTCGCGTTCACGCCCGGCGGGCTGCGGCTCGCCAGCCGTGCCACGGAGATGCTGGGGTTGCAGGACCTGACCGTCATCGAGGTGCGGCAGGCCGGCTCCGGACGGCGGCTGTTGCGCGTCGCCGCATCGAGCCTGTTCGCCGAGTACGCCGCCGCCGGTCTCATCGAGGTGTTCGCCCGGCGCGCCGACGACCTGGACGTCGAACTGAGCGTGCACGATCCGCAGAGGTTCGGGTCCCTGCTGGTGGCCCGAGCCGTCGACGTGGCCATCGGGCCTCCGCCCGCCACCGTCGGCGACGCCATGACCTGTACCCCCTTTCTGAATTACCAGGTGATCACGGTCGTGGGCCCCGACCATCCACTCGCGGTCGGCGGTGCCGGTGCCGGTGCCGCGGAGCTTCGTGAGCAGACCTGGCTGCTCGGTCCCTCGGCCGTCGGCAGGTTGGGCATGGTGCCCACCGTGCTGCGCCGACTGGGCGTCCCCGAGCACAACCAGCGCATCTTCCAGAGCCATGCCGCCGCCCTGGACGAAGCCAAGCGCGGCAAGGGCGTGGCCCTCGCGGTGGTGTTCGCCGTGGCGAAGGAGCTCGCCGACGGCGACCTCCAGCAGCTCAACGGTCCCCAGCTGCCCGCCCGCGGTTCCTGGAACCTGCTCGCCCTCGCCGACCGCGAGACGACGCCGGCCGCCGCCGAGCTGCGGCGCTTCGTCACCACGCCCCGCGCCACCCAGGCCATGCTGCGCGGCGCGAATGGTGTCACCGCGGGCCGCTTCCGGCCGGCCATTCACGTGACCCTGTGGAGTTGACCGGATCAGTCGGGACGCGGCCTCGGGCCGGCCACAGGGGGATCGGGCCGGTCACCGTGAGATCGGGCCGGGCCGCGCGGGGCGGGCCGTACGGCCGCGCCGGGGCGTGTGGCGCGCGACCTCGCCGGGCACCCGCAGCAGCGCGCCGAAGGTGTCGGCCGGCAGCAGCAGGTCGACGTGGGGCAGTGCCGCCGCCATCGTCGTCGTGCGCGGCTCGAAACCGGGGGCGCCCGCACGCGGGTTGAGCCAGATCACCGCGTGCGCGCGGCGCCGCAGCCGGGCCATGGCCGCGGCGAGCCGCTCCGGCGGATCGCCGTCCCAGCCGTCCGAGCCGATGAGGACGACGGCGCCGCGCAGCGTGCCGCCGTGGTGCGAGGTGAGCAGCGCATCCAGGCAGTGCGCGATCCGGGTGCCCCCGAACCGGTCGGCGACCCGCTCCGTCGCCTCGTCGAAGGCGGTCTCCGCCGAATGGTGCGCGAGCACCGCGGTGAGCCGCGTCAACGACGTAGCGAACGCGAAGACCTCGGCGCGGGTCGTCCGCGCGAGTGCCCGCATGAGGTGCAGGTACGCCACCGTCTGCGCCTGCATCGACCGGCTCACGTCGCACAGCACGACGACCCGGCGCGGCCGGTCCGTGGGCCCGGTGCGGACCAGCCGGACCGGTTCCCATCCGGTGCGGCGGGCCAGAGCCACGGTCTCGCGGATCGCCACTCGGGGACCGCCCCGGCGCACCGCGTACCGGCGGGAACGGCGCGTGGGCCACTCCCGCAGTGCCGTTTCCAGCCACAGGCCCAGCAACTCGGCCTCCCGCGCGCCCAGTTGCTCGAACGGCGTGTCCACCGCACCCGCCAGATCGCTCGGTAGCCGCTCCGGCACGGTCTGCCGGTGGTCGTCACGATGCTCCGCGTCCGCGACGACGGGCGGCAGGGTCACCCAGGGCAGGCCCGGACCGACAACGGGAGCGCCGGCGTCAGCGGGCAGCGCTGCGTGGGAGTTGTCCCTGCCTACCGTCCTTCCGTGGCCGTTCCGGCGGGCGGGCGGGTCAACCGCGAGCAGGAACCCGCCGAAGACGGAATCGAATACCTCGTCGAATCGGGTCAGGTGCGGGTGGTCCCGTACGAGGGTGACTCGGGCCGTCCAGTACAGCGCGGTCCGCGAGTCGGGAGCGGAGGCGGCGAGCGCGTTCACGAAGTCCCGCGCCGCGGTGAGACCGACGGGTACGCCCCGTTGCCTGAGCCGGTCGGTGAGTGCCACGGCGAAGGCGGCCCGGTCGATGGCGGGCAGCAGCGGATCGGCTTGGGTCATCGCACCAGCAGGTAGATCACCACGGCGACCACTGCGACCCCGACGACCACTGGGATCAGCCGTTTGTACACGGACGTCCCGGCCAGTCGCATCAAGTCGAGCGGCTCATCCGCCGCCTCGGTCTGTGCGGGTGCGGTCGCAGGACTCGTGTCCGGTGTCGCAGGACCCGTGTCCGGTACCGGGTTCGCCGGCTCTGCCGGAGCCAGCAGCTGTGCCTCCACGTTGTCGACGAACTGGGCGAACAGCTTCTCCGAGATCTCCTTGATCATGCCGCTGCCGAACTGGGCCAGCTTCCCGCTGATGCTGAGGTCGGTGCTGACGGTCACGACCGTGCCCGCGCCCTCGGGACGCAGCAGGGCGTGGATCGTCGCGGTCGCGTTGCCCTGTCCGCGCATGTCCTTGCCCGCCGCGCTGATCACGGCGCGATGGGCGCTGTCGTCCTTCTCCACGAAGCGTGCCGTGCCCGCGAACTGGCTGACCACGGGCCCGACCTTGACCCGCACCCGCCCGCGGTAGACGTCGCCCTCGACGCCGGTGAGCTGGGCACCCGGCATGCACGGAGCGAGGCCTTCCAGATCGGTGAGCGCCTCCCACGCCTGCTCGACGGGGACGTCGACGCCGAACTCGTTGTCGATCTTCATGGTTCCCTCGCTTGGTCGGAGCGGTCGGAGGGGTCGGAGCCTGCGGAGAAGCCGAGTTCTTCGAGAGCCCCGGTTTCTTCGAGGGCCTCCGTGATTGCGGTGCGGTCGTCGAGGCTCTTGGCGATGGCGCTGAGCGTGCCGACGACATCGCGGCGCGCCAATCGGGAGACGCGCAACGCGGCGAGCGCGGAGACCCAGTCGATCGCCTCCGCCATGCCGGGCGCCTTGTCCAGGTCCAGCGCACGGATCTTGCCGATGAACTCCGTCGCGGACGCGATCAGCGGTTCGTTCGCGGCCGGCACCGAGCGGCGCAGGATCTCCGCCGCGCGTTCGGGCGTGGGGAAGTCGATCCAGTGGTACAGGCAGCGGCGGCGGAGGGCGTCGTGAAGTTCGCGGCTGCGGTTGGAGGTGAGGATCACGACCGGCGGCCGTACGGCGGCGAACGTGCCCAGTTCCGGGATGGTGATGGCCCACTCGCCGAGGAACTCGAAGAGCAGCGCCTCGAATTCGTCGTCGGCCCGGTCGATCTCGTCGATGAGCAGGACGGGCGGCAGAGGTCCCCGGTGGCGCACGGCCCGCAGCAGGGGCCGGTCGAGCAGGAACTCCTCGGTGAACAGGTCGGGTTCGGCGAGTTCCCGGCCGTGTGCCTCGGTGAGCCGCACGGCGAGCAACTGGCGCTGGTAGTTCCACTCGTACAGCGCCTCGCCGGCCGTCAGCCCTTCGTAGCACTGCAACCGGATCAGCGAGGTGTCCAGGGCCTCGGCGAGTGCCTTGGCCGCGCTGGTCTTGCCGACGCCGGGCTCGCCCTCCAGCAGCAGCGGCCGGTCGAGGACCGTGGCCAGGAAGAGGGCGGTCGCCAAGCCCTCGTCGACCAGGTGGCCGACCTCGGCGAGGTGCCCGCGTACGTCGTCGGCGTCCGTGAACAGTTCGCTCACCCTCTAGCCCACCAGCCCCGCGGCGTAGCGGTCCCGGCAGCCGGTCCCGCAGAACCAGAACTCGTCCTTCCCGGCGGTCAGTTGCGGGGTGTCGGCGCTCACGGTCACCGACATTCCGCAGACCGGGTCCACGGCCGTGGTCGGCCGGTCGGCCACGGGCAGCGGTGTCCTGGTCGTTCGTACGGCACGCACCACCTCCGCCAGCATCGACAGCGCGATCTCGGGCGCGGTGCGGGCGCCGATGTCCAGCCCGGCCGGGGTGTGGATCCGGGCCCGGTCCTCCTCGGTGAGACCCAGTTCGTCGAGGAGGGCTGAGCCGCGGCGACGGCTGGCGACCAGCGCGATGTGCGGCACCTCCGCGTCGAGGGCGGCGCGCAGGGCCTCGGCGTCGCCGCGGCCCTGTCCGGCCACGATCACTGCCGCCGCTTGTTCGGCGGGCGGTCCGTCGGGCAGCGAGCGTTCCGTGACGTAGCCGAGGACGTCCGCGAGCGCAACGAATGCCTCGGCGATCGGGGTGTGCCCGACGACCTCGATCAGGGGCGGCGGCAGCACGGGCTCAAGGAAGATCTCCAATGCGCCGCCGGACAGACAGGGGTTGACCACGACCCGGGCGCCGGGCGTCTGGGGAAACTCGGCCTCGCCCTGCGGCAGGACGCGCAGCAGCAACGGACCGCCGTCATGCAGGGCGCCCAGCGCGGCCGTACGCACCGAGCCCTCGGCGCACACGCCGCCGACGAATCCGTCGATCGTGCCGTCGCCGTACACGATGGCCTCGTCGCCCGGATGCGCGGACGCGGGAGCCTGGGCGCGCACCACGCGCGCGTGCACGAACGGTACGCGCCGCTCGGCCAGTTCGAGCGCACGCGCACTCACCGTCTTGGGCATCTGCACCACCTCCTCGACAACTCCCGTACGGCGCTGCTCAGATCGGCGGGGTCGGCCTGCCCTGCATCGCCTCCCACACCCGTGAGGGCGTCAGCGGCATGTCCGCGTGCCGGATGCCGAACGGCCCCAGTGCGTCCACCACCGCGTTGACGATCGCGGGCGGCGAGCCGACCGTCGCGGACTCGCCGACTCCCTTGGCGCCGATGGGGTGGTGCGGGGACGGCGTGACCGTGAACCCGGTCTCCCAGTCGGGGACTTCCAATGCGGTCGGAATGAGGTAGTCCATCAGCGAACCGCTGAGGCAGTTGCCGTCCTCGTCGAAGGAGATCATCTCCATCAGCGCCATGCCGACTCCGTCGGTGAGACCGCCGTGCACCTGCCCCTCGATGATCATCGGGTTGATGCGGGTGCCGCAGTCGTCGACGGCGATGAACCTGCGCACGTTCACCTTCGCGGTGCCCGGGTCGATGTCGACCACACAGATGTAGGCACCGTGCGGATAGGTGAGGTTCTCCGGGTTGTAGCAGATCTGCGCCTCCAGACCCCCTTCGACGCCCTCGGGCAGGTCGCCGGCACCGTGGGCGCGCATCGCGACGTCCTGGATGGTGACCGATGCCTTGGGGTCGCCCGCGACGTGGAAGGAGCCCTTCTCCCATTCCAGGTCGGCGACCGACACCTCCAGCATCGAGGACGCGATCAGCCGGGCCTTGTCGCGGACCTTGCGGGCGACCAGGGCAGCGGCGGCGCCGGAGACGGGGGTCGAACGGCTGCCGTAGGTGCCGAGCCCGAACGGCGTCTGATCGGTGTCGCCGTGCACCACGTCGATGTCCTGGGGCGGGATGCCGAGTTCCTCGGCGACGATCTGCGCGAACGTCGTCTCGTGGCCCTGCCCCTGGGTCTGCACCGACAGCCGCACCACGGCCTTCCCGGTGGGATGGACCCGCAGCTCGCAGCCGTCGGCCATGCCGAGCCCGAGGATGTCCATGTCCTTGCGCGGGCCCGCGCCGACCGCCTCGGTGAAGAACGACACCCCGATGCCCATGAGTTCGCCGCGGGCCCGCTTCTCGGCCTGCTCGGCGCGCAGCGCGTCGTAGCCGGCGAGTTGCCTGGCCAGCTCCATGGTGGGCGCGTAGTTCCCGGAGTCGTACACCCAGCCGGTCTTGCTGCGGTACGGGAACTGCTCGGGCCGGATGAAGTTCTTCATGCGCAGCTCGACCGGGTCCATCCCCAGCTCGTACGCGAGACAGTTCACGATCCGCTCGACCAGGTACACGGCCTCGGTGATGCGGAACGAACAGGCGTACGCGACGCCGCCGGGCGCCTTGTTGGTGTAGACGGCGGTCATCTTGCAGTAGGCGGCCTCGATGTCGTAGCTGCCGGTGAAGACGCCGAAGAAGCCTGCCGGGTACTTCACGGGTGCGGCGGTGCCGTTGAACGCGCCGTGGTCGGCCAGCACGTGGGTGCGAAGGGCGAGGATCCGCCCGTCCCGGGTCGCCGCGATCTCGCCGCGCATGACGTAGTCGCGGGCGAAGCCCGTGCTGATGAGGTTCTCCGCGCGGTCCTCCATCCACTTCACGGGCTTGCCGATGAGCAGCGAACCGACGATGGCGCACACGTAACCGGGGTAGATCGGGACCTTGTTGCCGAAGCCGCCGCCGATGTCGGGGGAGACGACCCGGATCTTGTGCTCGGGCAGCCCGGCGACGATCGCGTACAGGGTGCGGTGGGCGTGCGGGGCCTGGGTGGTGGACCACAGGGTGAGCCTGCCGTCGACCGCGTCGTAGTCGGCGACCGCGCCGCACGTCTCCATGGGGGCCGGGTGCACGCGCGGGTAGACGATGTCCTCGCTCACCACGACGTCCGCGCGGGCGAAGGCGGCGTCGGTCTCCCCGGCGTCGCCGGTCTCCCAGTCGAAGCAGTGGTTGTCGCGCTTGTCCTCCAGGTCGTCGCGGATGACGGGCGCGTCGGGGGACAGGGCGGTGCGTACGTCGATCACCGGGTCCAGCGGCTCGTACTCGACGTCGATCAGCTCCAGCGCGTCACGGGCCGAGTAGCGGTCCTCGGCGACGACGAAGGCGACCTCCTGGCCCTGAAAGCGGACCTTGTCGGTGGCGAGGACGGCCTGCACGTCGTTGGAGAGCGTCGGCATCCAGGCCAGGCCCTTCTCGGCGAGCATGGCGCCGGTGACCACCAGGCGGACCTTGGGGTGGGCCTCGGCCAGGGTGGTGTCGACGGACACGATCCGCGCGTGCGCGAGCGGCGAGCGCAGGACCGCCAGATGCAGCATGCCGGGCAGCTGAAGGTCGTCGACGTAGCGGCCCTTGCCGCGGACGAAACGGGCGTCCTCCTTGCGCAGCATCCGCCCGTGGCCGCAGGGCTTCTGGTCGTTGTCGACGAACGCCGTGCGGTGCCCGTTTCCGGCGACGGTGGTCATGACGCGCTCCCTGAGGTGGTCGCCGCGGCCGGTTCCGTGGCACTGGTACCGGTGGCCGGTTCCGGGGCCGTCGTACGGGTTCCTGCCTCCTCCGCGGCAGCCCAGCGGATCGAGCGGACGATGCTGGAGTAACCGGTGCAGCGGCATATCTGCCCCGAGATCGCCTCGCGGATCTCCTCCTCGGAGGGGTCCGGATCGCGGTCGAGGAGGGCGCGTGCGGTCATCATCATGCCGGGGGTGCAGAAGCCGCACTGAAGACCGTGGCACTCGATGAACCCGCGCTGCACGGGGTCGAGTTCACCGTTCTGCTCCAGGCCCTCGACGGTGCGTACCTCGTGCCCGCCCGCCATCGCGGCCAGCACCGTACAGGACTTGACGGGCTCGCCGTCCAACCACACCACGCAGGTACCGCAGTTGCTGGTGTCGCACCCCCAGTGCGTGCCGGTCAGCCCGAGGTCGTCGCGCAGGAAGTGCACCAGGAGCAGCCGTCCCTCGATCTCCCGCGTGACCTCATCGCCGTTGACGGTCATGGTGACCTGCACGATCACACCTCCTGTCCGTTGACCCTGGCCACGGCCCGGCGCAACACGCGCACGGTCAGCTCCTTCGCCAGATGCCGCTTGTACTCGGCGCTGCCCCGGCGGTCGGTGACGGGGGAGCAGGCCTCGGCGGCGATGTCCCCGGCCCGGGTGTACAGCTCCTGAGCGGGCCGCTGCCCGCGCAGGGCCTGAGCGATCCCGGGGATGCCCGCGGTGTTGGGGCCGACGGCGGCGAGCCCGACCCGGGCGTCGGCGATCAGCCCGTCCTCGTCCAGCCAGACCGCGGCGCCCGCCGAGACCACCGCCCAGTCACCGGAACGCCGCTCGACCTTCTCGTACGCGCTCGACCCGCGGGAGCGGACCGGGAAGCGGACCTCGGTGAGTATTTCCGCGTCGCCGACGGCGGTCTCGTACGGGCCCTGGTGGAAGTCCTCCATGGACACCACCCGCTCGCCGTCCGGACCCTGGATCACGCAGGAGGCGTCGAGCGTGGTGCACACGGCGGACAGGTCCTCGGACGGGTCCGCCTGGCACAGGGACCCGCCGAGCGTGCCCCGGTTGCGCACGACGGGATCGGCGATGACGCGCTCGGCGTCGTGGAACACCGGGAAGGCGGCGGCGAGTTCGTCGGACTCCAGCAGCTCGCGGTGACGGGTCATCGCGCCGATGCGGATCAGGCCCGGCTCGACGCGGATGTAGCCCAGTTCGCCATGGAGCTCGTTGATGTCGATCAGGTACTCGAAGTTTGCCAGCCTGAGCTTCATCATCGGGAGCAGACTGTGTCCGCCGGCCACCAGCCGTGCCGTATCGCCCAGTCGGTCGAGGAGCGCGATCGCCTCCCCGACGCTGTGCACCCGCTGGTACTCGAACGGAGCGGGAACCTGCATGCCGCATCCCCCCTGTCTCGCCCGGTCCCCACCGGGCGGCGTGTCCGGTCATTGCGCGCCCGGTTGCCAACGGTGTCAATGGCTGGTTAACCGTTCACTTAAGTCGTTCCGGCTGCCGCCGGAGTTGGGCCGGGCCACGTCGGCTGGTCGCAACGGCGGCGGTGCCGGGCTTCCGGCACCGCCGCGACAGACCTCGGTTCCTCTGCCATCGCGCGAGCCAGGTCGAGTCGCTTCTGGAGGCCGAACGGCAGCTCACCGGGGCGGCGGTCGGCCACGTCCGCGAGACCGACGGAGTGCAGCAGCCTCGCGACGGCCTGCCGGTCACGGGCCCTGATCAGGCGACGGGTGCACAACACGTTCTCCGCGACGGTGGTGACTTGAAGGAGTTCGCCGCGCTGTCCGGGGAGCGCCTGGCAGGGCATCTCACCGAGGTCACCGACGCGCTCCACGAGGCGCTGCGGATCCTCGCCGCGCTGGACGCTCCGCTGGTGGTCGCCGCGCAAGGGGCCGTCGCGGGGGCCGGACTGGGACTCGTGACGGCGGCGGACGTGAGTCTCGCGGCGGCCGACGCCTCCTTCACGGCCGCGTACACCGCGATCGGGTACACACCGGACGCCGGCGTCAGCTGGTCGCTGCCCCGGCTCGTCGGACCACGGCGGGCCCTGGACCTGCTGCTGACCAACCGGCGTGTCCCGGCCGCCGAGGCGCTGGAGATGGGGCTGGTCAGCCGGATCGTCGCCCCCGAGCGGTTGCACGAGGAGGCCGTCGAGGCGGCGGGGGCGCTGGCGCGCGGAGCCACAGCGGCGTACGGGGCGACCCGGCGGCTCGTCGGTCGGGCACTCTCGGCCGGCCTGGACGAACACCTCGACGCGGAGGCCCGCCACCTGGCCGCCGCCGCGGTGTCCGCGCAGGGCAGGGAGGGTGTGGCGGCGTTCCTCGCCGGGCGCCGGCCGGACTTCACACAGCCGGAGGGTGCGTGACCGATCGGGCCGACCCGGCCGGTCCGCGATTCGTACCCAACCTGAACTCGGGTCTACTCTCGGACGACCGAACGGTGATCGGTACCGTCCGTGGAGCAGAGGGAGAGGCGATGGCAAGGGCGCGGATCGTGGATCCGGAGGAGGGGCCCAGGTCGAAGCGTGGCGCGATCCTCGTGGCGGCCGTGGAGCGGTTCGGCGAGGACGGCTACGAGAACACCAAGTGGTCGGAGGTGGCCGACCGGGTCGGCATCGGGCAGACCGCCCTCTACCACTACTTCGAATCCAAGGCCCACTGTCTGCTCACCATCATGCGCCTGGAACTCCAGCGCTCCCACGACCAGTTCGTCGAGGCCACGACCGACGAGACGGACCCCGTCGAGGAGTTGCGGGCAGCGGTCCGGTCCGCCTTCGCGGTCACCGAGCAGGAGATCCGCCAGATGCGCATCCTCCAGGCCAACATGTCCCTGCTGGCCAATCCGCGGAAGTCCAAGCGCGAGGAGACGGAGCGCGTCGTGGCCCGCCAGCTGGTCCAGATGGTCGAGCGGGACTGGACGAACCTGCTGATGCGCGGCATGGCGAAGGGCGCCTTCCCGGTCCGCGACGCGCACACCATCGGTCTGGCCGTCCTCGGCGTGATCGTCAGTGTCTGGCGCTGGTACCGGCCGACCGGAGCGATTCCCCTGTCGGAGATCAGCGAGATGATCGAGGGGTGCGTGGTGCGGATGGTCGCGGAGTAGCCCCTCGGCCCTGTCGCGGACCGGCCCCGTCGCGCGACGCCCCGCCTCTTGTCGGCGGCGGGGCAGTGGGCTTACAGTTAAATTGAACTGAACTCAGGTTGTTTCACGGTGACGCTGAGGGGCGAGGACGGCACGGTCACCGTCATGGGCCGGGAGAAGGACGTCATCATCCGCGGCGGACGCAACCTCGACATCACCGAGATCGAGCGCGCCGTCGCCGCTCACCCCTCGGTGGCCCGCGCCTGCGTGACCCCCGTACCCGACCCGCTCCTCGGTGAACGTGCCGCCGTGCTCGTCGTGGTCGAGGACGGCAGCGCGGAACTCGGCCTCGACGACATCACCGCACACCTCGCCGGCACCGGCCTGTCCAAGGCCAAGTGGCCCGAATTCGCCTTCGTCGTCAGCGAGTTGCCCCAGACCACCGTGGGCAAGGTCGATCGGCACGGCGCCCGCAGGCTCGCCCGTGACCTGCACGCGGGACTCCCCGCACACCACGAACAGCACCGGCAAGGAGATGCATGACGACCCCCACCACCCGCACCACCCGCACCCCCCGCTTCGACCGCGGCCGTTGGGCGCAGGGCGGACCGGAGACCGTCCGGCCCGGTGTCCACCGCATTCCGCTTTCGCTGCCGGAGGACGGACTGCGGGCCGTCAACGTCTACGCGCTGGAGGGGCTGACGGAGGGGCTGGTCCTGATCGACGGCGGCTGGTCGATCCCCGAGTCGCGGAAGGCACTTGAGGACGCCCTGGCCGAACTCGGCCACGATCTCGCAGAGATCAGTCACATTCTCGTCACTCACATCCATCGCGACCACTACACCCAGGCCGTGGAACTGCGCAGGCTGCTGGGCTCCCGGGTCTACCTCGGCGCGGGCGAGCGGCGTGGTCTGGAGCTGCTGGGGGAGCTGCGCACGGACCAGCCGGCCGGTTCGCTCCAGACGCTGCGCCGGGCCGGCGCGCACGACCTCGCCGAGCGGGTCACCGCACTGGACCACGGCGGGTTCGACCTCGGTGTCTGGGAGGCACCCGACCACTGGCTGCACGCGGAGGAACTCCGCTTCGGGGACACCCGGTTGACGGTCGTGCCGACGCCCGGCCACACCCAGGGACATGTCGTCTACCTCGACCGGGCGCGGGGGCTGCTGTTCTCCGGTGACCACGTCCTGCCCCACATCACCCCGTCCATCGGCTTCGAACTCGGGGGCCCCGCACTGCCGTTGGGCGACTATCTCGACTCGCTGCGCCTGATGACCACCCTCGGCGACGCCCGGCTGCTGCCCGCGCACGGCCCGGTAGGTGACAGCGTGCACGCCCGGGTCGAGGAGCTCCTCGCCCACCACGACGACCGGCTCGCCGGGACGCTGGCCGCCCTCGGCGGTCGTACGCGCACCGCACACGACGTGGCGGGGGACTTGGCGTGGACCCGGCGCAGGGTGCCCTTCGCGGGGCTGGGCGCCTTCGACCAGATGCTCGCGGTGAACGAGACCGCGGCACACCTGGATGTGCTGGTGGCCCGCGGATGCGCCCGACGGACGCCGGCCGACGGGGTCAACTGGTACGTGGCTACGACTGGTTGAGGCTCTTCGGGAGCGGCCGGCTCAACGCGCCGTCCAGCCTCCGTCGACGTAGAGCTCGGACCCGGTCATGAAGCTCGCGTCGTCGGACGCGAGGAACGCCACCGCGGCCGCCACTTCCTCCGGCGTGCCGAGCCGGCCCAGCGGTGTCCCTTCGACCATCGCGGTCAACCGGGGCGTGTCGCGCCAGAGTTCGCGGGACCGGGGCGTCTCGATGAACCCGGGGTGCAGGGAGTTCACCCGGACACCGCGCTTCGCCCAGTGCAGCGCGGCGTTCTTCGTCATCAGACGTACGGCGCCCTTGGCCGCGTGGTACGAGAACTGGGCGCCGAAGCCGCCGACGGTGCCGAAGATCGACGCGACGTTGACGATCGAGCCGCCGCCCGAGCGCTCGATCGCCGGGCCGCCGTACTTCATGCCGAGCCACATCCCGGTCTGGGTCACGCCGAGGACCTGGTCCCAGGAGTCCATCGTCTCGGTCTCGACGGTGTGCATCGCGGCGATACCGGCGTTGTTGACCAGCACGGACAGACCGCCCAGCGCGGCGGTCGCCGCGGTGACGGCCTCGCGCCACGCCGACTCGTCCGACACGTCCAGGGCCAGCCCCAGGGCGCCGCCCCCGACCTCTCCGGCGAGTTTCCGGCAGCGATCGGCGTCGAGGTCGGTCACCACGACCGCCGCACCCTCGGCCGCGAGCCGTCGTACCACGGCGTCGCCGATGCCTCCGGTGGCGCCGGTCACCAGCGCCGTCCTCCCGGTCAGCCTCGCGTGCATCGGATCCCCTTCGTCTTCACTGTCGGTGGCCCTCGGGACCGTTGAGTGGGCTTCAGTCCCGGGTGCCGAGCCAGGCGAGGGCGCCGCCGTCGATCACGTACGACGATCCCGTGATGAACGCCGCGTCGTCGGAGGCCAGAAAGCACGCCAGCCCGGCGACCTCCTCCGGACGGCCGAGCCGCTCCACCAACTGAGGTGAGGTGAGTTCATGCTCCATGGCGGCACGGTCCGCGGCGGCGGCGAAGTAGTCCTGGGCGAGTGGGGTGTCGATGACACCGGGACAGAAGCAGTTGCAGCGCACCGGGGCCAGGTCGACGGCGGTGACCTTGGTCAGATGGATGACGTCGGCCTTGGTGACGCCATAGGCGGGGGCGTTGGGAAAACCGGTGAGGCCGGAGACTGAGGCGGTGTTCACGATGGCGGGCCCACGGGAAGAGCGGCGCAGATGGGGTGCGGCGTACTTGGTCGTCAGCCACACCGCCTTGAGGTTGACCTCGTAGACGGCGTCCCAGACCTCCTCGGGCAGTGAGTCGACGCCACGGTCCGGTGCGGCCGTGAACGTCGTCTCGATCACACCGGCGTTGTTGACCAGAACGTCGAGTCCGTCGAAACGCTCCGCCGTACGCGCCACCATCTCGGCGATGTTGTCGCGAACGCGCAGATCGCAGACGATCGGCTCGGCCTGCGCACCGGCGGCGCGCACCAGCTCCGCCGTCTCGGCGGCGGTCTCCTTGTTCAGGTCGGCTACAGCCACCGCGGACGCGCCCTGGCGGGCCATCTCCACGGCGATCGCCCGCCCGATGCCCTGTCCCGCGCCGGTGACGAGCGCGGTCTTGCCGTCCAAGGAACCCAGCATGAGTCTGCTCCCGACTGCGTGTGGCGATGCAACCTGAACTTACTTCATTTCAATTGAGTCTAGAGTCATGGAACGAGGCCGACAAGGCTCACGACGGGCAGTGGAACGGTTCGGTGTCCGGCGGGCGTCCTCCCTCTCCAGGGCACGGTGGCCGTGTCCCGGAGAGGGGTGACCCAGTGCATGCGGGCGGATTCGCCAAGTGGACTCAGCGGTTCGAGGACGAGCGGGAGCGCCGGCACGCCCTGGGGGACCCGGACTGGGGGCAGCGGGCGACGCTGCATCCTGCGGTGTGGGCCGGCATCCAGCGCTTCCAGGTCGGCGAGGACGGCGACGGCGCCAACCTTGTCGCCAAGGCGGACCAGGCCGGCGACGCCGACTACGGGCGGGCGGTCCGGCTCTTCGTCGCCGAGGAACAGAACCACGCCCGCCTGCTGGCCCGGCTGCTGGCCGCGGGTGGCATGCCGACGTTGAGCGGCCACTGGAGCGACACGGTCTTCGTACGGTTGCGGCGTCTCATGGGCCTGCGCCTGGAACTGCTGGTGCTGATGATCGCTGAAGTGGTGGCGTTGCGTTACTACCGGGCTCTGCGCGATGGCGCCGACGACTCGCTCGCTTCTGATGTGGCGGGACGGATCCTGTCCGACGAGCAGCGCCATGTCCCCTTCCACTGCGAGCGACTTCACGCCTCCCTGGCTGAACTGCCCCGCGCAATGCGCCGCCCGGTGATGGCCCTGTGGCGACTTCTCCTGCTCGTGGTCTGCCTCGTCGTCGCCGCCGACCACGGCTCAGCGCTGCGCCGGCTCGGCATCGGGCGCCTTCGTTTCGTGGCCGACGTCATGGCCTCGGCCGACGCGGTGGTCTCCGCGGTACTGGCGCCCCGCCCGGATGCGTGGACGAGCGGACAATGACGGAGATCCCGGCACCGGGCCTGTGGCTCGGTGCCGGGATCTGATTCCCGCTCTTGGTCGCCTACGCGAACGTAGCGTGCCTAGAAGGCGCTGTTGCTGCAGCCCATGCCCGCACCCAGGTGGGTGTCCTGGCCGCCCGAGTTGCCCTCGCCGTTGAGGCCCTGGCCCAGCACGCCGTTGAGCACCCCGACCTGCCCGAGAACGTCGAGGTTCAGGTCGTGCGACTTGCATTCGGAGCTCTGCAGGACGTTGTAGTTACCGCCCTTGCCGCCGTGACCGTCGCCGCCGTTGGCGCCGGCGGTGCCGGCGCCGAGCAGTCCGACGCTGCTGACGGCGGCGACCAGGACGGCAGCCTTGCGAAGCTTGTGCATGTCATCTCCGGTGAGTGAGGTGGGTGCGATCTGTAAGAGATCGACTTCGTACCGTTGCGCGGAGATTAGTACGAAATACCACAGAAGTTCCGGTATGGCGCGCCGAGCATCATGATCTTGTATCGAAATCACTCTGTGGCATCGATGTCTTCGTTGGGCCGCCGCGATCCGACACGGCGCACGGCGGTATCAAAGATCCGAAATAGCTACCTTTTGTGTGCATATGATCACACCTAATTGCCAAGCCAGGGCTTTGTGCCCGCCTGAGAAAGGGTCAACTATGCGCAGGATTCAGCGTGCTGTGGTCGTTGCGGCAGCGCTCGCGGGGCTCTCCGCCCTCGGCGCCGGCGTCAGCTTCGCCGACGACCACAAGGAAGACGCTCCGGACGTCACCGCGGTGGCCATCTCGACGGCCAACGCTGTGGCCACGTGGGACGCTCCGCACGGGGACAAGCACTCCAAGTAACCAAGCGCCGAGGGGTCGATGCGCAGGTTTCAGCGCGTTGCGGTCGTAGTCGTAGTGGTGACGGCCGCGGGGCGGGTGGCTTCGTACTCCGCCGCGCAGTGGGCCCCTAGGTCGCAACTGCTGGACAACACCCTCAACTGCAAGGCAGCCCGGACGCGCGGCAGACCCCACCTGGGGGCGCGTCCGGGCTGAAGCATTTCTCGCCGGAACGTAGCCGAAGCCGGTGTGGCCCGTGAGACGTGGAACGTTCAATATTCCGCTCACCGGGCCGCGGCTGCGCGCTGACTGTTCGGGTGCCGCCCGAGGTGCGACTCTGGGACGAGAGGTATCCGCCGAGGGAACTCGGGAGGGCACGATGGGACGTGACGTGCCGGCCCTGGTGTTCACGCGGGAGGACCGCCGTCAGTACCGGGACAAGATGCACACCTGCCTCGATGTGCTGGCGCAGATGCTGCGCGAGTCGGCCTTCGAGAGCGAGCGCCCCCAGGTCGGTCTGGAGATCGAGCTCAACCTGGTGGACGACGCCGGGCGGCCGGCGATGCGCAACACCGAGGTCCTTCAGGCGATCGCCGACTCGGCCTGGTCGAGCGAGCTGGGCCGCTTCAACCTGGAGATCAACCTTCCGCCCCGGCAGCTGACGGCCGGCGGCCCCGGCGCCTGGGAGCAGACGATCCGCGACGCGCTCAACCACGCCGAGGAACGCGCCTCGGCCGTGGGTGCGCACCTGATCATGGTCGGCATTCTGCCGACCCTGGGGGAGGCGGACGTGGGCGAGGCCGCCCTGTCCGGTGATCCGCGGTACCAGCTGCTCAACGAGCAGATCTTCGCGGCGCGGGGCGAGGATCTGCGGATCAGGGTGGACGGCGTGGAGCGCCTGTCGATGTACGCCGACGTCATCACCCCCGAGGCGGCCTGCACCAGTACCCAGTTCCATCTCCAGGTCGCCCCGAAGGAGTTCGCGGACTACTGGAACGCGGCCCAGGCCGTAGCGGGCGTGCAGATCGCCCTGGCGGCGAACTCGCCCTTCCTCTTCGGCAGGGAGTTGTGGCGCGAGTCCCGCATCCCCCTGTTCGAGCAGGCCACCGACACCCGCCCGCAGGAGATCAAGTCCCAGGGAGTACGGCCTCGGGTGTGGTTCGGAGAACGGTGGATCACCAGCGTCTTCGACCTCTTCGAGGAGAACGTCCGCTACTACCCGGCGCTGCTGCCGCTGTGCGACGACGAGGACCCGCAGGAGGCGCTGGACCACGGCAGCGTTCCGCAACTGGGGGAACTGACACTGCACAACGGCACGATCTACCGCTGGAACCGACCCGTCTACGCCGTCACCGACAGCGGGCCGCATCTGCGCATCGAGAACCGCGTACTACCCGCCGGCCCCACCGTGGCCGACACCATCGCCAACGGCGCCTTCTACTACGGCCTGACCCGTGCGCTCGTCGACGAGGACCGGCCGGTCTGGACGCGCATGTCCTTCTCGGTCGCCGAGGAGAATCTCCACACCGCGGCCCGCGACGGTATCGACGCCCGCCTGTACTGGCCCGGCATGGGTGAAGTGCCGGTCACCGAGCTGGTGTTGCGGCGCCTGCTGCCCCTGGCCCATCGCGGCCTGGAGCTGGCCGGCCTGGACGCGACGTGGCGCGAACCGATGCTCGGCATCATCGAGCAGCGCTGCGTCACCGCCCGCAACGGCGCCCTGTGGCAGGCCGAGACGGTCCACCACCTGGAGAAGACCGTCACCTCGGACCGGCGGGAGGCGCTGCGGCTGATGACGACGACGTACAAGGACTACATGCACCTCAACGCACCCGCGCACACCTGGCCCGTGGACTGACACCCGCCGGCTTCAACCGGCGGCGGCTCCTCTCCACTCCGCGGCGGCCGTCAGCGGAACGGGGACGGGTGGCTCTGCCGACGTCGTCAGCTCGATGCGCCGCCCCTCGGTCGAGGAGCGGAGCAGGGCGTCCATCGTCTCCAGCACATGCAGGGCGAGGTCACCGTTCGCGCGGGCTGCCCGCCGGCCGTCGGCGGCGATGAAGTCGAGCAGACCGACGCCCCGTGCGGCGTCGACGTAGCCGGCGGAGGGCGGGAGCGTGCGCCACTGTGTGTCGCCGAGTTCGAAGAGCCGTACGGCACCGTCGAAGCGGTTCGGATCCGGAACCGAGAGGGTCCCCGTCTCGCCGTGGACCTCGATCGGCGCGGCTGTGGTGGCCACACCGTCGAAGCTCGTGGTGATCGTCGTCAGGGTCCCTCCCGCGTGCTCCAGCACACCGGAGACATGACTGTCGACCTCGACCGGTATCCGCTCGCCCGCGCGCGGGCCGGAGCCGATGACGCGCTCGGTGCGCAGTCGCCCGGCCGCCCCGATGACGGCCCGCACCGGACCCAGCAGATGGATCAGGGAAGCGAGGTAGTACGGCCCCATGTCCAGCAGGGGGCCACCGCCGGCGGTGTAGTAGAAGTCGGGGTGGGGATGCCAGCGTTCGTGTCCGGGGGTGACCATCACGGCCGTGGCGAACAAGGGGCGTCCGATGCTCCCTGCCTCCACCGCCGCCCGTGCCGTCTGGACTCCGGTGCCCAGGACGGTGTCCGGCGCGCACCCCACGCCGACGCCTGCCCGAGCGGCGGCCTCCATGACGGCGTGGGCGTCGACGAGTTCGGCGGCCAGCGGCTTCTCGCCGTAGACGTTCTTCCCGTGGCCGATGGCGCCGAGGGCGATCTCGGCGTGGGCCGCGGGGACGGTGAGATTCAGTACCGTGTCCACGTCCGGGCTGCTCAGCAACTCCTCGACGGCCGGCGCCGCTACGCCGGGCAGTTCGGCGGCGACCGCGGCCGACCGGGAGGCGTCGAGGTCGGCGACCGCGGTGACGCGCACCGCGGGGTGGCCGCCCAGCGTGTCCAGATACGCGCGGGAGATGACTCCGAGACCTACGACGCCGATGCGGTGCGCGTCGCCCACAGCATGCCCCTCTCGATGATGGTGCGGACGCTGGGGTTCTCCAGCACGTCGAGGCTGTGCCCCGGTGTCGTCACCACGACGCGTCCGGCGCCCCAGCGTCGGGTCCAGACCGCCGGCGAGGTGACCGGCCGGTGCCAGGGCTGCCACGGCCGGGCGGGATGGGTGGTGGTGGCCAGTACGTCGATGAGGTCGTCGTGCAGTACCCAGTACTGCTCGGTGCAGAGCTCGAAGTCCTCGATGCCCGCCGTGACGGGGTGCTCGCGGCCGAGTTCGGAAATGGTGACGGTGTGCGGCAGGAAATTGTCCTCCGCCTCTCCCTGACGTTCACACGGTTCCTTGCCGGGGTGGGTCGCGAACTGTCCTCCCACCAGGTGGAGATAGTCGGAGGAGGCACGGAACGAGTCGCAGATCCCGCCGTGCCAGCCGGTGAAGCCGGTGCCGGCCTCGACCGCCGCGCTCAGTCCCGACAGCTGCTCGGCGGTGATCTCCGACATCGAGATGCACTGGAGGACGAGATCGGTGCCGGCCATCTCGGCGGCGTCGGCGTAGATGTCGGTCGACTCCTCGATCCGGACGGTGTATCCGCTGCTGTGCAGGAAGGGCAGAAACAACTCCGTGGCCTGGACCGGCCGGTGCCCCTCCCATCCGCCTCGGACGACCAGGGCGTTCTTCCGTGTCATCTTGTTCCTTCGTCGGGCGCGTAGAACGGCGTCATCACTATGCGCCTGTCGCCCGCGCCCGGAAAAGGGTTGCCGGATACACGAAAGGTTTCGCGGCCGGCCGGCCCCCACCGCGCCCCGAAATTCGGGGTTGTCGGCGTGCTTCCGGGTCTGGCACGATCGCTGCTTCTGTCCGTCACGGCAGCGGGTGGTGGCCGTCGAGGAGGTCCGGTGCACAGACGCTGGCTGTTCATATCGGCGGCCGCGGCGATCATCGTCGCCTCCCTGATCGTCGTGCTCCTCCCGGACCGCGACGCCGACGCCGGAGCCGCCCCGGCCACACCCGTCGCCGGGTCCCGGGCGAACCGCCCGCCCGCGACGGGCTCCCCGTCCGCATCTCCCCGCGCGACGGACACCTCGGCGAAGCCGTCGGCGAAGGAAACCCCGCCGGAGGCCTCCGCCTCTGCGAAGCCGTCGGCCACGGAGACGCCCCAATCGGCGTCCGACACCGCACTGTTGGCCGGCCGCATACGACCCGGCGCCTCCTACCGAGGAGTCGCCACCTTCTACGACTCGGACGGCACCGGCGCCTGTCTCTACGACCCGAGCAGTGACGTGCTGACCGGGGCGATGAACCACACCGACTACGAGTCGGGCAAGGCATGCGGGGCGTACGTGCTCGTCCGCGCCGGCAACGGAGCCTCCATCACCGTCCGCATCACCAATGAGTGCCCAGGGGAGTGCGCGCCCGGTCAGATCGACCTCAGTGCGGAGGCTTTCGCCAAGCTCGCCGCGCCCTCGGCCGGCCGGATCCCGATCACGTGGCAGCTGGTGAGCCCCAGTGGCGCGGATACGCTCTCCATCCGGTACAAGACCGGATCCAGCCGATACTGGTGCGGCATCCAGGCGATCGGCCACCGCAATCCGGTGGCCCGGCTGGAGGTCCGCGCCGGCGGCGGCTGGCGTCAACTGCCGCGAACCGAATACAACTACTTCATCTCCGAAGACGGCAGCGGGTGTGGCGGCGCGATCAGGATCACCGACATCTTCGGAGAACAGCTCACCGTCGATGGCATCGCGCTCCGGCCGGACGCCGTGCAGGCGACCCGGGTCCAGTTCGCGATCCACTGATCACTCGGACGACGCCCGGGCGCTCACCATCCAGCAGGCCCCGGTGAAGCGGACTTCCGTGCCCTGCACAAAGGTGTCGAACGCGGCGCGGACCGTCTCGATGACCTGCGCCCGGGTCCGCTCGTCCGCCTCCCGCAGGATCATGCCGACCGGACCGAGTCGCGTGAAGTAACCGACCAGTTCACTCTCCGGCAGGGTGCAGACCACGTCGACCGGCCTGATGTCGATGCCGGCCCAACCGCTCTCCACCAGGATGCGGTGGACGTTGTCCGAGTCAGCGAAGGCGAACTGTCCCGGCTCGTCCGGTCGGCGGGCGGGGAGGCTCGGCAGGAGCGGTGCCGCGGCGCGCTCGGCCGTCGTCATGAACGGATTCTCCGCGGGGCCGCGCCAGGCGATGAAGCGGAGCCCGCCCTCGTCCCTCACAGCGCGCCGAAGGTTCGCGAAGGCTCGGACGGCGTCGTCGAAGAACATGACGCCGAAGCGCGAGATGACGGTGTCGAAGGCGGCGGGTTCGAATGCGTACTCCTGTGCGTCGGCGCAGATGAAGGACGCCGGTGTGCCCTCCTTCTCGACGCGCCCCCGGGCGGCGGTGATCACTGGTTCGGAGATGTCGATGCCTACGCAGTGCCCCGCCGGACCGAGCCGTCGCGCGACGGCCAGCGTGGTGCCGCCGGTGCCGCAGCCGACATCGAGCACATGGCCTCCGTGCTCGCCGGACACGGCTTCGACCAGCAGGTCCTCAAACGGCCTGAGCACCTCGTCCAACACCGCCTGTGCCTCGACCCAGGCGTGGCCGGCGGCCCCCTTCCAACGAGCCGCCTGTCCGTCGTCGGTCCTGCGCGTGACGTCCATGTTCATCTCCTGTGGTTGCCTTCGTCGGGCCGGGATGCCAGCGTTCTACTTCAAGTCGACTTGAAGTCAAGGGGATGACACACCTGGACATCGCCGAGGTCGCGCATCGCGCCGGGGTTCCCGCCTCGACGCTGCGCTTCTACGAGGAGAAAGGGCTGATCGCCCCGACCGGCAGACGGGGGCTGCGCCGTCAGTACGATCCCGGCGTACTGGAACGCCTGGCACTGATCACGTTGGGGCGCACCGCGGGGTTCTCGCTCGACGAGATCGCGCGCATGCTCGCGCCGGACGGACGGCCGCGCATCGACCGGCCGATGCTCGCGGCCAAGGCGGAGGAGCTGGACGGCCGGATCCGTGAACTGGGCGTCCTGCGTGACTCCCTGCGGCATGCCGCTGACTGCCCCGCCCCGAGCCATCTGGAATGCCCTACTTTCCGCCGCCTCCTGGAGGCCGCCGTGTCCGGCGCAGGAGCAATGCCGAGGAAGCGGATTCAGGGTTCACCGTGAAACCCCAGCCCTGCCGCACGTGGGCACGGCTGGTCCGTACCAGACCCTTGACAGAGTATTCCCTCACTCCTTAGATCATGAGGTGAACTAAGTGGGTGCGCTGGTCTGTCATGCACCTGCAAATTCATCCCCCCACGCGAAACGGACCGTCATCCGATGACCAAAAGGCTCCTGTGCACAGCAGCCATCGCCGTTCTGCTCACCGGCGCCGGCGCCACCCTCGCCGACGCGGAAGAGCCGGCGCCCACCGCGTCCATGGCCGTCGCGCCGTACCTCTACAATGGCTGGGGCAGCCCGCCCGACCCCACGACCGTGATGAACGAGACGGGCGTCAACTGGTTCACGCTTGCGTTCGTCCTCAGCAACGGCACCTGCAACCCGCAGTGGGACGGCAGCCGCCCGCTGACCGGGGGAGTGGACCAGCAGACCATCGACACCGTCCGAGGAGCAGGCGGCGATGTCATCCCGTCCTTCGGCGGCTGGAGCGGCAACAAGCTGGAGAGCTCCTGCGGCAGCGCGGGTGAGTTGGCCGCCGCGTACCAGAAGGTCATCGACGCCTACGGGCTCAAGGCGATCGACATCGACATCGAGGCCGAGGCCTACGACAGCCCGACCGTGCAGCAGCGCACGGTCGACGCCCTCAAGACCATCAAGGCCGACAACCCCGGGATCAAGGTGTACGTCACCTTCGGCTCCGGCCAGAGCGGCCCCGACAGCAGCCTGATCGACAAGGCGGCCGCGTCCGGGCTCACCGTCGACAGCTGGACGATCATGCCGTTCAACTTCGGCGGCGCCGGCCAGAACATGGGCGACCTCACCGTCCAGGCCGCCGAGGGGCTGAAGAACGCGGTCAAGAACGCGTACGGCTACACGGACGACGAGGCGTACCGGCACTCCGGCATCTCCTCGATGAACGGCATCACCGACAACAGCGAGACGGTGACCGTCGACGATTTCCGCACCATCCTCGGCTATGCCCAGGAGCACCAGCTGGCACGGCTGACGTTCTGGTCGGTCAACCGCGACCGGCCCTGCACGGGCGGCCCGGCCGACTCCTGCTCAGGCGTCTCCCAGCAGCCCTGGGAGTTCACGAAGGTCTTCGCGGGATACAACGGCTGACCCACCCTTCCCCCCCCACCCCCCCCCCCCCCGCCGCTTCGGCGGCACAGGAGAAGACGTGCTCCGAATTCCGAGGCCACCCATCAGCGGCCGCCACCGTTTCAT
>NZ_JAFFSX010000050.1 GCF_017948485.1 Streptomyces sp. GESEQ-35
CCGCTGCTGATGCTCAACGACCCCGAGAAGTTCACCGTGCAGATCGGCATCCAGAGCCTCGTCGGCGCGCAGAACATCAACTGGTCGTTGGTGCTCGGCGGCTCGGTCATCACCATGATTCCGCTGATCGTCGTCTTCCTGGTGTTCCAGCGTTACGTCATGAACGCCGACATCAACGCCGGACTGAAGGACTGACCTTGCCCACCCCGCTCGACCACGAGTTCGTCCGGTCGGTGGCCCGAGCCGCCGACCGGTCGGCCGCCCCGCCGGCGGCCGGCCCGGACGCGGAACCCGCCGGTGTGACCCACCGCGCTCTGGCGCGCCGGGTGAAGACCCTGGTCGCGGCATACCGTTCCCCGGACTCGGCACTGCACGGCAGCGGGCAGGCCGTCGCCGCCGCGATGACCCACCTGCGCGCCCTGCGGGCCGCGCAGACCACCACCGGCCTCTTCGCCGGCGGCGACAACGTGCAGTCCCCGCCGGACTCCGCGTTCACCGTCAACGACGTGTGCGACGCGCACGTCCTCGCCGCCGGCGGGGGGCCGGAACTGCACGACGTCACGGCCGCGCTCGCCGAGATCGCCGGCGCCGCCTCCGGCAGTCTCCTGACCGGTGGGGTGCACACCCCGAACCACCGCTGGGAGCTGTGCGCGGCACTGGCCCGGCTGCACCGGTCGTTCCCCGACGACCGGCTGCTCGACCGCGTCGAGGAGTGGCTCTCCGAGGGCGTCGACATCGACGCGGAGGGCCTCTACTCGGAACGGAGTGCCGTCTACGCGGCGCACGTGTCCAACCCCTCGCTGCTCCTGCTGGCCGACGTCCTCGGCCGCGCCGACCTGCGGGACGCTGTCGAGCGCAATCTCGCCGCCACCCTGGATCTGATCAGGCCGGACGGAACGGTGGAGACCGTCCACTCGCGACGGCAGGACCAGAACCACCCGTTCCCGCTGGCGCCTTACCTGCCGCACTACCGGCTGCTCGCGATCCGCACCGGCCGGGGCGACTTCAGCCGGGCGGCGCGGCTGGCTGCCGTCGGCGGCATCGACGACCCCGACCTGCTCGCCGAGACCCTCCTCACCCCGGACCTGTGCCGCGCCCTGCCCGCACCGGCCAGGGAGACGCTGCCCCGCGGCCGCTACCTCACCACCGCCCGCCTCGCCGCACACGCCTCGGCCACCGCACACACCGTGGTGTACGGCGGCTCCGACGTGCCCGAGTACCGGCGCATCCGCTCGGGCCTCGCCTGCAATCCGACCTTCCTGCGGCTGTTCGCCGGCGACGCCGTTCTCGACGCGGTCCGTCTCTCGCGGGGGTTCTTCGACCTGGGCCCGTTCCGCGCCGCCGGTATGCAGCAGCTCGCCGACAGCCGGTACCGGCTCACCGAAACCCTCACGGCCGCCTACTACCAGCCGCTCCGCACGGACCAGAGGCGGGACGACGGCGTCTACCGGCTGGTGGACGAGGGACGCTTCTCGGCCGCGATGGCTTTCCCGGACCGACCTCGGGACGAGGTCTCGCACACGACCCGCGTCGAGGTCGACCTGAGAGAAGACGGTGCCGACCTGCGGATCGAGATCAGCGGACCACGGGTGCCGTGGGCGCTCGAACTGACCTTCCGGCCGGGCGGCATTCCGGAGGGCGCCGTACCGATCGGCGACGGGCGCTGGTGCCTGACGAGCGGGCCGATGACCTACCGGGTCGGCGACGACGAGATCCGGGTCGAGGCCGGCGTCGAGGCAGGCGAACCGCTCGTCGGGCCGGACCGGAGCGACGTACTGCGGTACGACCCGGGGCAGGACTACACCGTGGCGGGCGGCACCGATGCGGCGACCGGGAACCGCGTCTACATCGGTGGACATGGCCCGCACACCCTGACCGTCGCACTACGCGCGCGGCGGCCCGCACCTGCCGAGTGACCCCGACGAACCACGCCATGGCCACCCCAGGCATGAAGGGTTGATCCCCGTGCACCACACGCCCCCACCCGTGCATCTTCCTCACCAGCGCGGCCCGTTGCACGACCTGCCGGACACCCCCGAGGCATACGACGCAGTCCTCGCGGACGTCGCCGAACAGGCCCTGGCCCGCATCACGCCGGAGGGCAATCTCGAACACCCCGACTGCGTCGACGACATCGGCGACACCTCGCTCGGCGTGACCTCACTGCTGGGCCTCGCATATCAGCGCTCCAAGGACCCGCGCCTGCCCGAGGCCGTGCTCAGCAGCCTCCGCTTCCACCTCCGCGAGCGGGTGTACACCGACGACAACCCCGGCTACCCGAACCTGAGGGTGCGCAACTCCGGTCTGCCGTACGCCCGTTACACCCTGGAGGCCGGCGCGCACCCCATCGGTGACTGGCCGAGCACGGTATGGGCGCTGCTCCAGCTGGTGAACGTCGTCGAGACGGCGAGCAGCCTGATCGACGACGAAACCCGCCACGAGCTGATCCAGTTGGGACACGGCTACTGGCGCTGGCTCACAGAGGCGACCTTCTTCAACCCGCAGGAGGCCGGCAACCAGGCCATCGGCTGTGTGGTCGGCGGGCTGATGCTCGCCCGGCAACTGCCCGCCCGGGACGGCGACACGGTGCGCGAGCGCGCCCTGCGCCTGTACGAGGAGAAGATCCGCGCCCACCGGGTGCGCGACCGGGGTGCGCTGCTTCCGCCCGAGCACGGTGGCGCGTACGACAACAACTACGGCCCGATCTCCCTGTCCTTCCTCGCCCAGGCCCATCTGGTCAGCGGCGAGGACATGTTCGCCGAGGACGGCGACACGCTCGCCCGCTACCTCGACGCACGCCTGACGACCGGCGGCTTCGACAACGGCGGCCCGCGCTACAGCGAACAGCACTCCGGCTTCGAGTCCGTGCTGGGGCTTCGCTACTTCAGCCGCCGTGTCGGCTCCGACCTCGGCCGCTACCGGGGTGACACCCGGTGGGGCCGGCACGCGGTGAAGGCGGACGGCGGGGTCGACGGTCACTTCGCGTGGATGCTGATCTGGCAGATCCTGCACAGCACGCGCTGGCACCGGGAGCCGTCCACGGCGGCCGCCCGGCATCAACTGCGCGCCGGCACGGTCTCGGTGGCCTTCGACGACCGGATGACCCCGGCCGTGGTCGAGGCGGGCGGTACCTACTACCTGCCCGCGGCCGTCAACCGGCAGCACGGCTTCGGTCCCGTCACCGACGGCTTCCTGTTGTGCCGCCCCATGGGCGAGGTCCGCGTCCGCGACCTGAGCGCCGACGGCCTGAAGGCCAAGCTGGTCACCAAGCCGGTCGTCGGCCGCGACCACGTCCTGCGCCACATCCGGTCCCTGTACGTCACCGACGGCACGCACCTCTGGCTGACGGTGGCCGTCGAGCGGCTGCCCGGGATGCCGTACCTGCTCGCCGGGCTGCCCTACGCGGCCGACGACGGTGACCGTGTGCGCAGGGTCGCGGCCGGCGAGGTGACGGCGGCGGGCGAACTCCGTCTGACCCACCCGGAGTCGGAGCGCACGGATCACTTCGACGCCCGTTCGGAGACCACCCAGGAGCTGGCGGCCTTCGCCCTGGCCGCCGATCCGCGCGGTTACGGCAACCCGGACCAGGGCTGGCGGCACCTGGTGGCATCGACGGCCCTGGAGGTGGATCCGGCGCCGGGCGGCCCGGAGGATCTCCATGTCTTCGCCGTGCGCTACGGCCCCGAGGGCCCGTTCTCCCCGGAGTTCGAGCTCGGGACGCAGGGGCTGACGGTGCGGACCGAGGCCTTCACCGCCGTGATCGGGGAACCGGCCGGCAACGCCGACGGCGAACCGGAGCTGACGCTTCACCGGTGACGGAGGCGGCGTCGGACGCGCGCGTCAGATCCTCGGGATCTGCTGCTCGAACCAGACGACCTTGCCCGTGCTCAACCTCGTAGCCCCCCAGCGCTGCGCCAGTTCGTCGACCAGGAACAGTCCGCGGCCGCCCTCGTCGCCCGGCTCGGCCTGGCGCATCCTGGGGACCTGGACCGAGTCGTCGGTCACCTCGCAGCGGAGTACGTCGGTGCGCAGCAGCCGCAACGCGATGGGCCGTGAGGCGTAGCGCACGGCGTTGGTCACCACCTCGCTGACCATGAGTTCCGTCGTGTCGAGCAGGGCGTCCAGGCCCCAGCGGCGCAGGGTCCTGCGGGTCAGCCGGCGTGCCTGGCCCGCGGTCATCGGGTGGGGGTCGAGGAACCAGTACCCGACGCTGTCCATCGGGAAGCCCTCGAACCGGGCGACGAGCAGGGCGATGTCGTCGTCCCGGGTGCCGGGGCCCAGGGTGCTCAGCACGTGATCGCACAGCGCTTCCAGTGCGGAGGTGCCGAGCCCGTGGGCGGTGGCCTGGAGGTGGGCGCGCAGAGCCGCGACGCCGGTTCCGATGTCCGTGTCACGGGACTCGACGAGGCCGTCGGTGTAGAGCAGCAGGGCCGCTCCGGTGGGCGCCGGCATCTCCGTGGATTCGAAGGCGACACCACCCACGCCGATCGGAGCACCGGGCGGGACGCGCAGTACCTCCACATGGCCGTCCGGGCGCAGCAGCAGCGCGGGCGGGTGGCCCGCGTTGGCCATCAGCAGCCGGTGCGATATGGGGTCGTAGATCGCGTAGAGGCAGGTCGCGATGTGGTCACCGCCCAGGCGCTGGGCCTGTTCGTCGAGGTGGTGCAGGACCTCGTGCGGAGGCAGGTCGAGCCCGGCGAGGGTCTGCACGATGGTGCGCAGCTGGCCCATGATCGCGGCGGAGGCCAGGGAATGGCCCATGACGTCGCCGACGATGAGCGCGATCCGGTTGCCGGGCAGCGGAATCGCGTCGTACCAGTCGCCGCCGACCTGGGCGGTCTTCGAGGCGGGCAGGTAGCGGCTGGCCATCCGTACGCCGGTGGGCTCGGGCAGCGACGACGGCAGCATCCGGTGCTGGAGCGTGTCCGCCACGGAGGCCTCGTATCCGTACATCACGGCCTTCTGCACGCCGAGCGCGGTGTGTGTCGCCAGTTGCGAGGCGACGAGCAGGTCGTCGCCGGTGAAGGCGGGGCGGCCGGGCCGGCGCAGGAGAACGACGGCGCCCATCAGGTGCCGGCGGCCGTGCAGCGGCGCGACGATCAGCCGGCGGCCCGGTGGGAGTGAGCCTTGCACATGCACCGTGGGCCCGAGAAGCTCGGCCATGGCAGGAGCGATCCCCGGCGCGTCGCCGAACACGGGCCGGCCGGCCAGCAGCAGCTCCGCGAGCCGGCCGGTGACAGCCACCTGCACACGATGGACCACTGTCGAGTGCATCGGTGCGACCTTCAGGAAAGGCGTACGGGAGCGTTCGGTGTCCGCGGCGATGGGGGCTCGGGCCATGCTGTGCACCTGGAGGACGACGGGCGCGGCCGACTCCTCGTCCCCGACCGGCAAGGGATCGTGGAGATGGACGAGTATCACGTCCGCGAACGCGGGGACGGCTGCCTGGCGCAGTTCCCTGAGGGTCTCGTCCAGGTCCATCCCGCGGGCGATCCGCCGCGTTGCCACGTCGAGGTATCGAAGCCGGTCGGTCTGCGGGCCGTTGCTGTCCGGGTCCTCGTCGTGGGGGGTGCGGTGCTCCTTCACGTGACTTGTCCGTCCGGTGGGTGCGGTGCCGCGGCCCGTGGTGGTCGATGGTGCCCTCTCAGTCACGCCGCCGGCAGCAGAAGAAGACCTGCTCCTCGGGCGGGACGTCGGTGACCGCCGGGGCGTAGGTGTAGGAGTCCTCCTTCACGATCTCGAAGCCCCCGGCCTCGACGACCCTGCGCAGCTCTTCTCGCAGGTAGCCGGAGACCCGGATGGTGTTCCCGAGGAACGGGATCGAGAAGTCGTCCACATCGGCCTCCACCATCGAGAGGACGAACAGGCCGCCGGGGGACAGCAGGTGACGGATCGTCAGCAGCGCGAGAGGGATCTCCGCGCGCGGCAGCATCAGCAGCGAGAAGAAGGCCGCGACGGCGTCGAAGCGGCCGAGCCGGCCAGGGCCGCCCGGTCGCAGGTCGGCGAGGTCCAGCTGACGGAAGGTCGCAGCCGGTACATACGCCCGGGCGAGTCTCACCATCTCGCCGGACAGGTCGACGCCGAGAACCTTGAAACCGGCGTCCGTCAACTGGCGCGCTGTGGGCATTCCGGTGCCACAGCCGAGATCCAGCACGCGGGATCCTGCCGGCAGGGATGCGATCAGCCATTCACCGGCGGAAACCTGGCCCTCCTTGTGAGGAAAGGCCTCGTCATAGCGGTCGCCGATGGCATCGAAGGCTTCGGCCTGGCCGCTGCGGTCGATCCGTATGCTCTCGTAATCAAGCCCATTGCTTTCATTGATCACGAAAGTCACCTTTCAGTGTGATTGTGGAATTATTTCACAACTTGACGAATCCGGGAGGCGTGCAAGTGTCCCCGCCCCGGGCAGGTGAATCCAGCCTTCGGTACGGGCAGACTCGGCGTCGGCTCCGTCGGGCCATGACGTGAAGCCCGTCCGCACGGCCCTGGCCGCGAGGGCGGCGACCAGAGCGTCATACGCGTCACGGCTGTGCGCGTATGGCTGGCGCGCGTCCTCGGGCATGTGCAACCACGGTGCTGCCGCGAGGAGTTCGTCGACGGTTCCGACGACGAGGTCCCACTGCCGACGGGCTGCGCTCGGATACACCTCGGCCACGGACCCGCGCCCCGTGCGGTCGACGGGCCGCCCCCGGGCCGCGAGGAGTGCCTGAAGCCGAGCCCACCGGATGGCGACGGCGCCGAGCTTGTCGCAGGAGACGGAGAGCGGATGGCGCGGCGCGTGCTCGGCGACGATCTTGTCTGTGCGGCGGTAGCGCAGAGAGTCCAGGTCCTGGATGCCGTCCGCGTCCCGGCCGGGCCACGTGGGGTGCGGTGCGGCGTGGGCGTTCATGGAGTCGACGAACGTGGTGGGCCAGCCGAAGGGGCAGTCCACGCCCGCCTGATCGTCCGGCCCCAGAGCGAGCAGCAGCTTCAACAACTCTTCGTCGTCGCAGGCGAGTTGGGGTGGCAGTACCGTGGCCCGGCCCGGCGTCCACTCGATGACGGCGGCCGCCGTACGCGGCGGCCTGGCCGAAAGGTCGATCCCGACGGTTCGCATGAGGGACAGACTAGGTACGTGTGCCCACCGGCGCCGTCAGCTCACCGACCGGCACGATCAGGTCCGCCCGGTCCCGGGTCGCGGCGACCAGGTCGGCGTTGTGCTGGTCCGTTCCCAGGGCCCACGCGACCGCCTCTTCGTGGTCCTTTCCGAATTCCTCGTGGCGGGCGGTCAGCCGCCGGAGCCGCTCCCGCTCATCGAGCCCGCAGAACCACACCTCGTCCAGCTGCTGCCGGACGCGCACCCACGGCCCCGTCTCCAGCAGCAGGTAATTGCCCTCCGTCACGACCAGCCGGATGCTCGGCGGCACCGGGATCGCGCCCGCGATCGGCTGCTCCAGCACCCGCTCGAAGCCGGGCGCGTACACGATGCCGTCGTCCTCCTCGCGCACGCGTCGCAGCAGAGCCGCGTAGCCGGCGGCGTCGAACGTGTCGGGTGCGCCCTTGCGGTCCCGGAGACCGAGGCGGTCGAGTTCGATGTCGGCCAGGTGGAAGCCGTCCATCGGGACGTGCGCGACCCAGGGATCCCCGGAGCCGTTCAGCTCCCGTACGAGGGCTTCGGCGAGCGTCGTCTTGCCCGCGCCGGGGCTTCCCGCGATGCCGAGGACGGCACGGCGGCTGCCGTCGGTGAGGCCGCGGGCGCGGGTGAGGAGGTCGTCGAAGGTCACGGGCACACCGCAGAGTGTGGCACCCGGCGGGGCGATGAGTTGTGCCGGTACGGGAAGTCGGTAGAGGCGGGGAGTCTCTTCACCGGAGTCTTCACCGAAGAGTCACCGACGAGGAGGGAGCCACCGCCATGTCGGACGACGAAGCGCGGATCCGCACCCTGATCACCCACTGGGCCGAAGCCGTCCACCGCGGCGATCTCGACCGCGTGCTCGCCGATCACGCCCAGGACATCGTCATGTACGACGTACCGCCGCCTCACGAGGGCATCCACGGCCTCGACGCCTACCGCGCGAGCTGGCCGCCGTTCTTCGTCTGGCAGGCCCAGGGCGCCTGCTTCGACATCGAGTCCCTCGACATCACCGCGGGCCCGGACGTCGCCTACGCACACGCCCTGCTGCGCTGCGGCACCCCGGAGGAGCTCGCCGAGCGCCCCACGCTGCGCCTGCGGCTCACCCTCGGCCTGCGCAAGGAGGACGGTCGCTGGCTGGTCTCCCACGAGCACCACTCGTTCCCGCACGACTGACCTCCCGCCGGGGGGCGGCCGACTGATGTACGTGGGTGCACTGGACGAGGTACCGACATCCGGTTTGGGTTAGTTTGTTCGTGTTTCCCGGACTGAGGGGTGGACGATGGCGCACGGCACGAACGCCATGCTCGCCGGTATGGGACGACGCGACGAGGCGACCGTGCCCGGTACGTTCGGGCGGGCCCGCGACAGGGGCCTGCTCGCGGCGGTCGCCGGCGGCTTCACACTCGCCCAGCTCGTCCTCGTCCACCCGTCCATGGGTCTCGGCTGGGACGAAACCGTGTACGTCAGCCAGGTCGGCACCCAGGCGCCGGCCGCCTTCTTCAGCGCACCGCGTGCCCGTGGCGTCTCGCTGCTGGTGGCACCGGTCGCCTCCTGGTCGACGTCCACCACGCTGCTGCGCGTCTACCTCGCACTGCTGGCCGGAGTCGGTCTGTACCTCGCCCTGCGCGCCTGGCGCGGACTGTTCCCGACCGGCGTCCTGGCCACCGCCGGCGCCCTGTTCGCCACCTTGTGGGTGACACTCTTCTACGCCCCGCAGGCGATGCCCAACTACTGGGTGGCGATCGGCGCCCTGGTCTGCGTCGGCTGCTACTTGCGCGCCCGCGCGGACCGACTCGACCGGCGGGCCTGGTGGGGCGCCGCGGCCGGCGCGGTGCTCATGGCGCTGATGCGGCCCACGGACGCGGCCTGGGTCGCGTTGCCCCTGCTGGTTCTTTCGGTACGTCAGTGGCGGCTCGCGCTCGCCCTCGTGGCGGGGCTCGCGGTCGGCGCCGTCGCGTGGGTGACCGAGGCCTACGTCAGCCACGACGGCCTGGGCGAGCGGCTGTCCGAGGCATCCCGGATCCAGGGCGGACTCGGCTGGCACAACGCCGTCGACGACCAGCTGCGCAGCCTGATCGGGCGCACCCTGTGCCGCCCCTGCACCGGGGAGATGCCCAACCCGGCGGTGACCCTGTGGTGGTTCGTGCTCCCGCTGCTCGCCGTCCTCGGCCTCGCGGTCGCCGTCCGCGCCGGACGGACCGCGTACACCCTCGTACCGCTCCTGATCGCCACGACCGCCGCCGTTCCCTACCTGTTCCTGATCGGATACGCCGCCCCGCGCTTCCTGCTGCCCGCCTACGCGCTGCTCGCCGTCCCCGTCGCCGACGCGCTGCGCCACCTGGTCACCGCACCGAGCGGGCGATGGCGACCGGTCGTCGCGACGCTGGTCGCGGTCGGGCTGGCCGGACATCTCGCCGTGCAGTACGTCGTCCTGGAGCGCGCCGTGGACCGCACCACCGCCGACCGCCGCGCCTGGACCCGCAGCGCCGCCGAACTGCACCGCCTGGGCGTCCGCCCGCCCTGTCTGCTCACCGGGCACGAGGCCATCCCCGTCGCCTACTACACCGGCTGCTCCTCCGGGGCGATCCGCGGCCACAACGCCAACACCACCAAGGCGGACATCCTGCGTACCGCACGCACGCTCCCGGTCGGCGCCCTCACTCCGCCGGGCGGCATCCCGCCCGGGTACGCCCGTACCTGGCAGACCCACCGGCTCGACGGTCTGGACGTCCACATCGCACCGGGGCCCGTATGACGTCCGAGCAGGTCCTCGCCCCACCCACCCGAAGACGCGCCTACGTGCACACCGCCCTCACGCTCGCCGTTCTGGCGGGCGCCGGCTATCTGGCGCGTCGGCACTGGCCAGTGCTGGAGACCGGAGCCGTCCGGCTCGCCGTCGCCGACCAGGGCTGGCTGCTCGTGGCCGCGTCGGCCGCGCTCGCGACCTGGGTGTGCTCGGCGCTCGCCCAGCAGGGCGCCGTGACCGATCGGCTGCCGCCGGGACGGCTCGTCGCCGCGCAGTTCGCCGCCTCCGCCGCCAACCATCTGCTGCCCGCCGGCCTCGGCGCGGGCGCGGTCAACCTCCGCTTCCTCATGCGCTGCGGCCTGTCCGCCGGCCGCTCGGCCACGGCCCTCGCGGTGAAGGCGACCGCGGGCGTGGTGGTCCGCGGTGCCCTGATCGGCGTACTCGCCCTGGCCTGCCCGGGGGTTCTGCTGGTGCCGTCCCTGTCCGCCGGATGGGTGGCCGCCGTGATCTTCGTGGCGTGCGTGGCTGCGGTCCTGCTGAGCAGCGGGCGGTGCCGCCGGGCCCTCGCCGTCGTGGCGGCCGACATCCGTGCCGTGCACGCCCGCCCGCAGCGTGCGGCGGCCCTGTGGGGCGGGTCGCTGGCCTTCACCGTGCTCCACTGCGCGGTGCTCATCGCCGTCACCCAGGCCGTGGCCCTGCCGCTCGCCCCGGCCAGAGTGGCGCTGCTCTATCTCGCCGCGAGCAGTGCGGCCGCGCTGCTGCCCACCCCCGGCGGCCTCGGCTCCCTCGACGCCGCACTCGCCCTCGCGCTCACCGCGGGTGGCGCCCCGGCGTCCGCCGTAGCCTCCGCCGTGCTCGGCTACCGGCTGCTGACGATGTGGCTGCCGCTCGTTCCGGGGCTGGTGGTACTCGGGTTGCTCGTCCGGCGCAAGGCGCTGTGAGGCGTTTCCGGAGAACCAGGTTCAGGTAGGACTGAGTTACCGGCACCGACGCGAGGGGGAGTGCGATGGCAGGCGAGGAGACCGGTGGTCGGCTGGGGGACGAGTTCTTCACGCCGGGGAGTTCGTCGTTCTCCGAGTTCCTGGCGGCGTACCGCCCGGAGTTGCTGAGCACGCGCAGCCCGCTCCCGCACGGCGTCCGCGCCGACCCGGACCGTGTTCCGCACGGCACCACGGTGCTCGCCCTCGCCTATCGCGACGGTGTGTTGATCGCGGGGGACCGCAGGGCGACGATGGGCAACCTCATCGCCCAGCGCGATCTGGAGAAGGTGCACCCCGCCGACGACCACACAGCGGTCGCCTTCGCCGGCACGGTCGGTCTCGCGCTGGACATGGTGAAGCTGTACCAGGTGGAGCTGGCGCACTTCGAGAAGATCGAGGGCACGGCGATGAGCCTCAACGCGAAGGCGCGTCGACTGGCCGGCATGATCCGCGAGAACCTCGGCCAGGCCATGCAGGGCCTCGCCGTCGTCCCCCTCCTCACCGGCTACGACCCGTCCGCCCCCGAGGGCGACAGGGGCCGCATCTTCAGCTTCGACGTCGCCGGCGGTCTGTACGAGAAGTCCGACTTCCACGCCGAGGGTTCCGGATCGCCGTATGCGCGTGGTGCGTTGAAGAAGCTGTTCCACAAGGGCATGTCCCGGCGCGACGCCGCCCTGGCCGCGCTTCAGGCGCTGTACGACGCCGCGGACGACGACTCCGCGACCGGCGGCCCCGACATCAACCGCCGGATCTTCCCCATCGTCTCGGTCATCACCGAGGAGGGCTTCGAGCGGCTGCCGGAACCGGAGACGGAAGCCCTGAGCCGCGAGATGGTCGAACAGCGCCGCGGCAGCCCGGACGGACCGACCGCGACCGTCTGACACCGGCCTTTCCCGGCCCATGGTGAAGACCTGCCACGGCCTTTACCGCACATCGATTGCATATGCCGGGACATGCCGGGAGGCTGCCCAGTGCGGCCGCTCACCGACGGCAACCCGATGACGGCCGCCCCTGATTCCGCTCCGCCCCTCCCCGCCACGGCCCCGACGGCTCGGCCTGGCACCGCGTCCGCACCGCCTTGACGCGGCAGGAGTGGATCAGGGTCGGGGGAGTGACCGCCGTCGCCCCGGCCCTTCGGCGGAACCTCGACGTCACGTGCGCAGCCCCGACTCCCCGCGCCATTTGAGGATCTGCTGCTGCGGATCGCCGGTGTACGACCACGGAGTGCGGGTCGCCCGGCAATCGAGCATCCGCAGCAGCGGGGCGGCGATGTCCGACTGGTCAGCGAGACAGGCCGCGTGGGCCAGGTAGTTGAAGTCGCGCAGCTCACCGGGAGCGATCGTGCTGTCGGTGCGGCCCATGATCCAGCGCTGCCAGGTGCGGCGTACGTCGCTGACGGCGCCGTCGTGGTCCCAGTGCTGCCCGAGCCCCATGGCGGTGTGCCGGCCCTTCGCGGCGTCCAGGGCGTAGCGGAACTCCTCGACCCGGGCGTACTGGACCAGCACCGGCAGCGCACAACCGGGCGGTGCCACGCCTGCCGCGTCGCGTGCGAAGTCGTACATGAGGCCGTGTGTGCCGTGCCAGCGGGAGGAGTAGTAGTGCAGCACCTGGAGGTGGCCCTCCACGCTGTACGGGTCCCGCCGGTGCAACTCGTCCCACCAGCGGGCCAGCTCCTGCCGCCGTACGCCCGACGGGTACAGCCGGGCGACGGAGATCAGGGAGATCCACGGGGTGGGGTCCTCCGGATACGCCTCGGCGGCGTCCAGACACGCGGTCACCGAGCCGTCGATGCGGCGCCGGTCGATCGGCACGCCCCGGCCCGCCGTGATGGCCAGGTTGAACGCCCGAGTGGTCTCCGTCGCCGCCCGCAGCACCAGTGCGTCGGCACTGCGCGGCTCGGCGGCCAGCCACGACTCGACCGTGGAACTGCCTGCGCAGGCCTGGGCGAGCTGCCGCACCCGGTGGCCGCGCACCAGCCAGTCGGGGCCGGTGGCCCGCAGCAGTTCTCTGAGGCCCTGCCAGCGGCCGATGACGATGTCCTGGCGGGCTGCGGTGAGGGGCGCGTCCCCGCAGTCGGGATCGAAGTCGAGGACGAAGCGGTCTCGCGCCATCGGGATCTCCCTCAGAAGTCGGTGGGGAGACCCTCGTGGACACGGGAGTGCGCGGCCGGATGGCTGTCGGGCACGTAGTCCACGGTGACGGTGCGGCTGGCGTCGAGTTTCGCCGGGCGGTAGTAGTCGCTGCCCTGCCGCCAGTACCAGAGCATCGGGACCAGCCCGACGGCGAGGCCGCCGATGCCGATCGTGATCGCCGGAGCGCTCAACTCGCCCAGCGACTCTACGAAGATCCAGAACATGAAGAGCGCGCCGGCCAGCGGCCACACTCCGCCGAGGAGGAAGTTCGCCGGGGAATTCAGCAGCACTCTGCGGTAGGCGACGACGACCGCGAGGCCCGCGAGACCGTAGTAGACGGCGATCTGTAGACCGATCGCCGAGATGGCGTGGCCCATGATGTCGCCGACCGTGCCGAGCGCGTTGGAGGCGATGATCATCATCAGTGCCACCGCGCCCACCACGGCGATCGCCACCCAGGGCGTGTTCCAGGTGCGGTGCACCCGGCCCAGCGCGGACGGCATCGTCCGGTCGCGGCCCATCGCGAACAGCGAGCGCGTCACCTGGATCAGCGTGGTCTCCAGCGTGGCGATGGTGGACAGCATCACCGCGACGATCAGCAGCTTGCCGCCCCAGCCGGGCCAGATCTCATCGCCCAGCAGGGCAAGGACGTTGGCGTCGCCGTCCTGGATCTGCCGCGCGGACAGCAGGACGTTCACCGCGATGGTGAACACCTCGAAGAGCAGGAAGACGATGCCGACTCCGATCAGCCCGGCGAGTCCTGTCGTACGACGGCTGTTGCGGGTCTCCTCGCTGAGGTTGCTGGTGACGTCCCAGCCCCAGTAGTAGAACGCGGCGATCAGCGCACCGGACGCGAAGCCCGACACGCCGTCGAAGTGGCCGAAGCCGAGCCACGACCAGTCGAAGGCGCGCGCATGGCCGGAGTGGAAGAGGGCGAGCACCACGAAGAGCGCCAGGATGACGAGTTCGACGCCGGACATGACCAGCTGCGCGCGGACGGTGAGCCGGGCGCCGCCGAGCACCACGAACAGCATGAGCAGGAACCAGGCGGCCCCGACCAGCGTCGACAGCAGGGTGTCGTCGGCGAGTTGCTCGTCGAAGAGCGCGAGCGTCATCGAACCGGCGGGCAGCGAACCGGCCACCATGAAGATGGTCGCCGAGATCACCAGCGCCCAGCCGCTGATGAAGCCGAGAAAGGGATGCAGCGTCCGCCCCACCCAGGAGTAACTGGCGCCCGCGTTCACATCGATCCGGCCGAGATAGCTGAACGCCAGTGCGATGCCCAGCATCGGTATCGCGCAGTACAGCAGGGCCGCGGGACTCGCCACCCCCACCGTACCGACCAGGACGGCGGTGGTCGCGGCGAGGGAGTACGCCGGCGCGCTGCCCGCGACCGCCATCACCACGGTGTCGAACGTGCTGAGGGCATTGGCCTGGAGGCCTCTGCCCCTGCTGTTGCTCATCGTTGTGCTGCTTTCGGTCGTGCACGACGCCGGGGCATGCCGCGGCGCCGTAAGGGTGGGGGGTGAATCCGCCGCGAACCGGGGAGGGTTGGCCTCGCGGCACGGGCGGCACAGGGCGGCGGCGGTCACCGTCTGCGGTGCGTCGGCAGACGGTTACGCCCTGTGTGCACGTGATGATAGCCCCACTCGACGACCGCTCAAGATGCGTGTCTGAATCGGTATTCGGGCTTGTTCGGCCGTCCGTCCGGATCGGCGGCCTCAGTCTCCGATCCGGTCGATCTGCCGCAGTTTGTTGGTGGCGTCCAGGGCGGCCACCTTGTACGACTCTGCGAGCGTCGGGTAGTTGAACACCGCGTCGACGAGATAGTCGACCGTGCCGCCGCAGCCCATCACGGACTGTCCGATGTGAATCAGCTCGGTGGCTCCGGCTCCGAAGCAGTGCACGCCCAGCAGCGAGCGGTCCTCGGAGGACACCAGCAGCTTCAGCATGCCGTGCGAGTCGCCGATGATCTGTCCGCGGGCCAGCTCCCGGTACCGGGCGACACCGACCTCGAACGGCACGGAGTCCTCGGTCAGTTGGTCCTCGGTCCGCCCGACGAAGCTGATCTCCGGGATGGTGTAGATGCCGATCGGCTGGAGGTTGTGCATCCGGCCCACGGGCTCCCCGCACGCGTGATAGGCGGCCGCGCGTCCCTGCTCCATCGACGTGGCGGCCAGCGCCGGGAAGCCGATGACGTCGCCGACGGCGTAGATGTGCGGAACCTCGGTGCGGTAGTGCTCGTCGACCTTGATCCGACCGCGCGGGTCGGCGGACAGGCCCGCCTTGTCCAGGTCGAGGTCATCGGTGAGGCCCTGCCGGCCGGCCGAGTACATCACCGTGTCGGCGGGGATCTTCTTGCCGCTCTCCAGAATGGTCAGCGTGCCGCGCGGGTGCCGCTCCACGGCGGCGACGGTCTCGCCGAAGCGGAAGGTGACCGCGACGTCCCGCAGGTGGTACTTGAGGGACTCGATGATCTCGACGTCGCACATGTCGAGCATGCCGGGGCGCTTCTCGACCACGGTGACCTTGCTGCCCAGCGCGGCGAACATGGAGGCGTACTCCATGCCGATGACTCCCGCGCCGACGATGACCATGGAACGCGGCACGCGTTCGAGCGTGAGGACGTTGTCCGAGTCCATGATCGTCTGTCCGTCGAACTCGACGCTGTCCGGCCGGGCGGGCCGGGTGCCGGTCGCGATGACGATGTGCTCCGCGCTGATCAGCCGCTCCTGGCCGGTGACTTCGCGCAGGGCGACGGTGTGGTCGTCGACGAAGTGGCCGGTCCCGGCGTACAGGGCTATGTGGTTGCGGGTCAGCTGGCTGCGGATGACATCGACCTCGCGGCTGACCACGTGCTGGGTGCGGGCGGTCAGGTCGGCGACGGTGATGTCCTCCTTCACCCGGTAGCTCTGCCCGTAGAGATCGCGCTGGGCGAGTCCGGTGAGGTAGAGCACCGCCTCGCGCATTGTCTTGGAGGGAATGGTGCCGGTGTGGATGGAGACCCCGCCGACCATGTCGGGGCGGTCGACGACGGCGACCCGGCGGCCGAGTTTGGCCGCGGCGATGGCGGCCTTCTGGCCACCCGGGCCGGATCCAATGACAAGCATGTCGAAGTCGGGCACCTCCGGAGTCTGTCAGCCCGACGACCCCTTGCGAAAGGGCGAACGGGTAACCACCTCGTCGGGCCGGGGCTGCCGGAATTCCCTGAGGACTGCTCGCAGTTGCGCCGGGCGCTGCGACAAGTGACGCCGCGGCGCGATAATGCCCTCATGGGCCATCGACTCGGTGACGCGAGCACACCCGCCCGGCTGGCCGGCCCCGACGAGGGCATCGGCCGGGACGAGCTGGCCCTCGCCACCCGCAACCACGGTCTGCCGCTCGAAGCACTGCGCTACGACGTCACCCCGCCGGGGCTGCACTACGTCCTCACGCACTACGACATCCCGTACGTCCCCGAGGACGAGCCCTGGACGCTGACCATCGGCGGCCTGGTCCGCCGCCCGCTGCGTCTCGATCTCGCCGAGCTACGGGCGTATCCCCAGGTCACCGTGCGTGTCACGCTGGAGTGCGCGGGCAACGGCCGGGCCTTGCTGACGCCCCGGCCGGTGAGCCAGCCCTGGCTGGTCGAGGCCGTCGGCACCGCCGACTGGACCGGCGTACCCCTGCGGCTGCTGCTCGCCGAGGCGTCGGTCGCCCCCGACGCCGTCGACGTGGTCTTCACCGGCGCTGACCACGGCGTGGAGCGCGGGGTCGAGCAGGACTACCGGCGCTCGCTGCCGGTGGATGTGGCGACGGGCGCCGAGCCCGAGGTGCTGGTGGCGTACGCGATGAACGGCGTCCCGCTGCCGCCGCAGCACGGCAGCCCGCTGCGCCTCGTCGTCCCCGGCTGGTACGGGATGGCGCACGTGAAGTGGCTGCGCGAGATCACCGCCACCGACACGGCGTTCACCGGCTTCCAGCAGGCCGTCGCCTACCGGCTCAGGCAGCACCCCCAGGACGAGGGCGAGCCGGTCACCCGTATCGCACCGCGCGCCCTGCTGGTCCCGCCCGGCTTCCCGGACTTCATGTCCAGGACCCGCATCGTCCGGCCGGGTCCGGTGACCATCGACGGGCGCGCCTGGTCCGGGCAGGCACCGGTGACCCGCGCCGAGGTCAGCACCGACGCCGGACACACCTGGCACCCGGCCGACCTGGCACCGGACGCCGGGCACCGCTGGGCGTGGCGCCGATGGCGCTTCACCTGGACGGCGACGCCCGGTGAGCATGTGCTCAGCGCGCGAGCCACCGACGCCGAGGGCCACACCCAGCCGCTCGAAGCGCCCTGGAACCGCGGAGGCTTCGCCAACAACCTCGTCCAGCGGGTGCCCGTGCTGTGCGTCGACGCAGAGGACGACCACCGGTAGGGTCCGCCCGGTTCGGCAGCGCCCCGAAGGGGCGCGGGGAACTGCGCGACCAGCCACGACGGCGCCGCAGTCGAAATACGACGGCACATCGCGGCCCACCCAGCGGAGCGTTACGGCAGTATCTTGTCGAGTGCCGCGGGCCCTTCCTTGGACAGCTTGCGCTTCGCCCATTCCAGACTGTGCGGCGTGATGTCCTTGCCTGAGGCAAGAACCAGGTCCTCCGGCGACACATCGGTGCCGGTACGGGCGTGGAGCAGGTCGTCCGGGGTGGCGCGGTCCTCGGACGGCCCCGACGCTGACTGTGACGTCGTCATGATCTCTGCTCCTCGGGTCCGGATCGCTGCTACGGGCCCCGGTACATTCATCGGGTCCACTATCACCATTCATCGCGGCGGCCCGCCGTGCATCCTGAGGCGCCGGCGGATGTGACGCGAGGGACCCGGAGCAGCCCGTGTGACGCCCGGTGCGCGGCCCCTAGAACGGCGTCAGCGTCATCCGCAGACCCGTGGGCGCCGTGTCCTGGATGTACGACGCGAAGTCGGCCACGTCGTCGAAGGCGAAGCCGTACGCCTTGCCGTCCTCGGTCGCCGCGTGCATCGCCTTGGAGTAGTGGTTGGTGAGGCCGGTGGCATAGAAGGCCGCGGGGTCGGTCACCGGCTGGGCCGCGGTGCCGGCCAGCGTCGAGCGATTGAACCCGGCGCCGAGCACGGCGGCGACGGGACCGGTCGTGCCGTCGTTGGGCGCGGCGAGGGTGCCGTCGCAGAAGAGCACGTCCCGGGTCGACGGCTTGGCGAAGGAGACCGCGGCGGGCCCCTCGAAGACGAGCTGGTCGCCGCGCACCCGCCCGGTGAAGGTGCCGGCGTTGGTGGTGACCTTGAGGTCCTGACCGGTGTACGTGCTCCACACCTCGTCGATGTACGGAGCGAGGTAGTCGTCCGCGAACAGGCCCGCGTCCAGGCCGTGCCCGGGCGCGATCACGCGCGTGTCGTCCACGACGAGAGACGCGAAGCCCTCGGCCTCCCGCACGGCGGCGAACGCGGCCGCACGGCCTCCCTCGCGCAGCGTGCCGGTCGTCTGGTCCTTGGCGCCGGTCAGCCGGATGCTCAGCGGCACGCTGAACATGTCGACCATGGTCGTGTTGCAGAACATGCCCGCCGAGTTGTACGTGAACTCGGCACAGTCGTGCAGCACCGCATAGTTGGGGTCCGACTTGACCCAGCCGGCCGGGTACTGGAGTGCGCCGTTGCCGTTGCCGTCCGTGACCGCCTTGAACTTGAGCTTCTCGCCCAGGGACACATAGATACGGCCCGACATGTACGGCAGGTTCAGCCGGGTCTCGCCGCTGCCGGCCAGGCTGATCGCGTAGTCGGTGAAACCGTCGGCGCCGTTGTCCGAGACGGCGATCGGGGCGAGGGTGCCGTCGGGCGTGACGCGCACCTGCTTGCCGTCCTGGTTGCCCACGATGTAGACGTGAACGGAGGCGTTGTCGAAGGACCCGCTGTCGTTGACGAGCGTCAGCGGGAGGGCGCCGTCGGCTGCCTTCGTGGCGTTCCCGGCGAGGGCGTGGGGGGCGATCGCGGCGACGCCGGGTGCGGCAACTGCCGCTCCCGCGAGGGCGACGAGGAACCTGCGGCGGCCGAGGGTGCGCTGGTGACGGGGTGTCATGTGGGGCTGTCTCCCGTGTAGTCGGCGTTGATCTGAGAGCGCTCTCAGTGACATCCCTTTTACCTGGGGCCACTTGAGTAGGTCGATGGGCCGCGCGATCGCTTAAGCCGCCGATAAGGCGCGCTTAAGTGGCCTCCGTGGTGGACGCGGTGGTGGCGGGAAAGGCGATGGACGAGTGCGGCGGAGCCCCCGTACTGTGTGAGGCCACGCCCTGAGACGGCCGGAAGGAGGCGAGTGCCGTGCAGATCACCCTCACCCAGCGCTCCCTTTCCGTTGCCCCGGCGTGCTTCGTGTGACCGACCGGGAGCGCTCCCCGCAGCATGCATCCCGGAGGAATCAGTGACCGACCTGGTCATTCGTACGCTCGACGAGAGCGACGCCCATCTTTTCGACGCAGCACCGGACCCGCTGGGCGCCCGCGAGGCGCACCGGCTCACCCGCCATCGCCCCGACTGGAAGCGGGTGGCGCTGCGTGACGGCACGGTCGTCGCCCGCGCGGCCTGGTGGGGCGGTCCCGACGACACCGAGCCCGTCAACATCAACTGGTTCGACGTGGCCGACGGGGAGGAGGAAGCCGGAGCCGAGCTTCTGCGGACGGCGCCGTGGCACGTCGAGGAACTCGAGCTGAACCTGCCCGGCGGCTGGCGCGACACGCCGGAGCTGCGCTCGGCCGCCGAGCCCCGCTTCAGGGCCGCACGAGCCGCCGGATTCGAGTTGCTGGTGGAGCGCTTCCTGTACCGGTGGACTCCCGAGTGCGGGTTGCCCGAGCGACCCGGCCGTCTGGTCTTCGAGCCGGAGCCGGACGACGCCGTGTTCTACGACGCGCTGTGCCGCATCCACTCCGCCACCCTCGACGCCCACTCCCGTGCCGCCATCGACGAAGGCGGCGTCGACCGGGCGGCCCAGGAGGAACTCGACTTCTTCCGCTGGTGCCCCTCGCCCCGGGAGTGGTGGCAGGTGGCACGCACGCGTGCCGGTGAGCCGGTCGGCATCCACATCCCGGCGCGCAATCCGTCCGGCCCCTGCGTCGGCTTCGTCGGCGTCCTGCCGGAACAGCGCGGACACGGGTACGCCTACGACCTGCTCGTCGAGTGCACCCGCTTCCTCGTCGAACAGGGCGCCGAGTTCGTCACCGCCGCCACGGACCAGGGGAACTTCCCCATGGCCGCGCACTTCGCCAAGGCCGGGTATCCGGTGGTGCGGGAGCGGATCAACTTCCTGGCGGCCCGGAGGGACGACCTGGGCTGATCACAGGCAGTTCCCCGCGCCCCAAAGGGGCGCGGGGAACTGCGCGACAAGCCCCCACCGGCCCGCAGCAAACGAACCGCCTAACCAGCGGAGCGCCTGCGCATCGTCTCCGCCTCCGCCAGTATCTCAGTCACCCGAAGGGCGAACATGGCGTCGCACGCGTGCGCTTCCCCCGTGCGAGCGGCGCTCACCAGCGCATCGGCGGCCCGCACCAGCGCGGTCACCGCTCCCTCCGCGCCCTCCGGCAGCCGCGTCACTCCGGCCTCGCCCCGGAGCTCGACTTCGGCCCCGGCCGCCGCGGGCGGGGCCGTGAGGCTCAGCGTCAGCGTGCTCGACGCGCCGCCGGTGTGCTCGAGGACCAGATGGGTCGTGTCCCCGGGACCGGGCGCCGCGGCCGCCACCCGCCGTACGTCACCCAGCACCGGCAGCAGGACGGACAGGGCATGCGGGCCGACATCCCACAGCGCGCCCTTCTCCCGCCGCCACGGCGTGGCGAACGGGCTGTCACTGGTGAACACCGAACCCAGCCACTGGGCGCGCGCCGTGAACCAGCCGCCTTGCCCCGCCTGTTCGGTGATCCACGCCTCCGTAAGCGTCTGGAACCGGGTGGTGAAGAAGACCACCGAGGCGACACCGGCCTCCCGCACGGCCTCGACGACGGCCTGCCCCTCCTGGACCGTCAGCGCGATGGGCTTGTCCAGCAGCAGATGGCACCCGGCGCGCGCCGCCCGTGCGGCGAGCCCCGCCTGGACGTCCGGAGGCAGGGCGACCGCGACGGCGTCCACGTCGGCAAGAAGGGCGTCGACATCGTCGTACGCCCTCGTCCCGTGCAGGTCGGCCAGTTCCTTGGCGGCCTCGGGACGGCGGCCCCACACACCGGCGAATTCCAGGTCCGGGTGCTCGCTCAGGGCTGGCGCGTGAGCCATCTGTGCCCAGGGGCCGGTGCCGAGGAGTCCAATGCGCATGTCGTCGCCTTTCCGCGATACCGAGCCGAGTGCCGTGAGCCTCGCACACGGACTCGGCCGTCCGGCAACCCGGTTTACGCAAAGACGCACGCGAGCGGGGATTGAGTCGCCCGCGTGCTGAATCCGTTCTCTTTCTTCTATTGGACTGCTGGCGGCAGGCCAGCGAGGCTGAGGGATGACTCCCCACGACAGTCGAAAGAGGTCACGACCACATGCACACTCGCCGCATCGGTGACGTCGACGTCAGCGCGATCGGCCTGGGCGGTATGCCCATGTCGATCGAGGGGCGACCGGACGAGGCCCGGTCCCTCGCGACCATCCACGCCGCGCTCGACGCCGGCGTGACGCTGATCGACACGGCGGACGCCTACCACCTGCACGCCGACGAAGTCGGCCACAACGAGACCCTCATCGCCAAGGCCCTCGCCTCGCACGACCGGGGAGCGGATGTCCTGGTCGCCACCAAGGGCGGCCATCTGCGCCCCGGCGACGGCAGCTGGACTCTGAACGGCAGCCCCGAGTACATCAAGCAGGCCTGCGAGGCGTCCCTGCGCCGGCTCGGGGTGGAGGCCATCGGGCTCTACCAGTTCCACCGCCCCGACCCGCGCGTGCCCTACGCCGAGTCCGTCGGCGCGGTGCGCGACCTGCTGGACCAGGGCAAGATCCGTATGGCGGGCATCTCCAACGCGAACCCGGACCAGATCAAGGACGCGGGCGAGATCCTCGGCGGCCGGCTGGTCTCGGTGCAGAACCAGTTCTCCCCGGCCTTCCGCTCCAGCGAGCCCGAGCTGCGCCTGTGCGACGAACTCGGCATCGCGTTCCTGCCCTGGAGCCCGCTCGGCGGTATCGTCCGCTCCGGTGAACTCGGCTCGGTCCACGCGCCGTTCGCCCGCATCGCCGAGGCCCACGGCGTGAGCCCGCAGCGGGTGTGCCTGGCCTGGATGCTCGCCAAGTCGCCGGTCGTCGTACCGATCCCGGGGGCGAGCCGGCCGGAGACGATCCGTGACTCCTGCGCCGCGCCGGACCTCGTGCTCACGCCCGAGGAGCTCACCGAGCTGGACGCCGTCTGAGCCGACGTCAGCCGGTCCGCTCCAGCTCCAGCCAGGTCGTGAGCGCCCACCACCAGTGCACGGCGCTCAAGGGGTTGGAGCGGCTCTCGGGCGGCAGGTCGGTCAGCGACTCCCCGGTGATCTGCTGGAGCCGGCCGAGCCGGTAGCGGACGGTGTTGGGGTGGGTGAACAGCGTCGCCGCGGTCTGGTCGAGCCGACGGCCGTTGTCGAGGAACGTCAGCGCGGTCAGCGCGAGCTGCCGGTGAAAGGCGTCCGACGGATCGAGGGCGCCCAGGAGCCGGTCGCTGAGGTACGAGCCCAGCAGCGGCTGGTCCGACAGCGCTATCTCGGCCGCGAAGTCGGTGACGTCGTACAGCCCCAGCCGCCCCTGCCGCCCCCCGATCTCCAGCGCGCGGACGCAGAGCCGATGCGCCCGGCGGAGTTCCTGAAGCGGCACCGCCGGTGAGACCACGACCAGCGCGGCATCACCCACCTCCTCGCCGGTGGGCCTGCGCGGACACAGCCCGGCAAGCCTCCTCTCCACCGGCCCGAAGATGCCCCGCAGGGGGACCGGGCCGGTGGAGGCGTCCGAGACCACCAGGTGACGCCGGGCATCCGGTCGCAGACCCACCCGCGCCAGTTCCTCGGCCGACGGCGCGACCTCGCCCGTCAGCAACTGGCGCAGCAGCCTCGTCCTCAGCTCGCCCACGCCGTGCGGCGCGCCCCGCTCCGCCGCGCGGTACCCGTTGATCACATGCCGTTCGACCGCGTCGCCGTACTCCTTCAGCCGCAGTACGAGAACGAGCAGCGCCCCGTCCGGCACCCCCGCCGTCCGGCAGCGGTCCACGGTGATCTCCACCGCCCGCGTGAGCGCCGCCTGGACACCGCGCAGCACGGCGGTCATCGGAACGCCCTGCCCGGCCCGGTCGGCACCCAGCAGCAGCGCGGCGGTGAAGTCCTGTTCCTCGACGTGGTCGAAGCCGCCCCGTGCGCCCGGATCGAAGGTCCCGAACCAGGCGCCGGCCGCACGGATGATGGCCGTCACATGCGAGCGGGTCTCCGCCTCGGTGAGCCGGGCGACCTCGGGGGAGTGGAGCCGCGCCGCAAGGGCGAGTTCGCCGCACACATCCGTGTCGACGGCCAGGGCCCGCAGGACCTCTCCGACCGGCTCCCGCTCCTGGACGACCGTCATGAACCCCTCCCTCGTCCGCTGGTCCGAGCGCTGTCGCCGGGCCACAACGAGGAGACGCCCGCGTTGACTCCCGACGACTACCACGCTGCCCTGAGGACCTGATTCCCTGTGGGCTACCGACGGTAACAACACACGTGTCACAGCAATACCCTGCGCGCCGCCCGCATCCCGCACGCCGTACGGAAGGCAGCTCATGGTGACCACCGAGCACACGGACAGCACGGAGCCCTCGGCCGCTCCGGGAGCGATCAGCCGCCGCCGCGCCCTGACCGTCGCCGGCGGCGCCCTCGCCGGAGCGGCCCTCGCGCAGATGCCCGCCTTCGCGGCCACGTCAGCGAGCGCCGACGCGGACGCGATCGTCGTGGGCGGCGGACTCGCCGGACTCGTCGCGACCGCCGAACTCGCCGCCGCGGGCCGCAAGGTGCTCCTCCTCGACCAGGAACCCGAAGCCAGCCTCGGCGGACAGGCGTTCTGGTCCTTCGGCGGCCTGTTCTTCGTCGACTCCGACGAGCAGCGGCTGATGGGCGTCAAGGACTCCCACGAACTGGCCTGGCAGGACTGGCAGGGCACGGCCGGCTTCGACCGGGGTGTCTCCGATCCGCTCGGGCAGGACTACTGGGCCGCCAAATGGGCCGAGGCATACGTGGACTTCGCATCCGGTGAGAAGCGGTCCTGGCTCGCCGGTCTTGGCGTGCAGTGGTTCCCGATCGTCGGCTGGGCCGAGCGCGGCGGCGGACTCGCGGACGGGCACGGAAACTCGGTGCCCCGCTTCCATGTGACCTGGGGGACCGGTCCCGCGGTGGTCGAGCCCTTCGAGAAGAAGGTACGGGCCGCGGTCGAGGGCGGGCACGTCACCTTCAAGTTCCGGCACCGCGTCGACGGCATCGTCACGACCGGCGGCGCCGTCACCGGCGTACGCGGCAAGATCCTCGAACCCAGCAACGCCGCCCGCGGCAAGCCCAGCTCCCGCACCGTCGTGGGCGACTTCGAACTGCGGGCGCCCATCGTCATCGTCACCTCGGGCGGCATCGGCGCCAACCACGATCTCGTACGGCAGAACTGGCCCGCCCGGATGGGCACTCCGCCCAAGTTCATGGTCACGGGTGTGCCCGCGCATGTCGACGGGCGCATGCTCGCCATCACGGAGAAGGCGGGCGGCCGGATCGTCAACCCCGACCGGATGTGGCACTACACCGAGGGCTTGCGCAACTACGACCCCATCTGGCCCGGCCACGGCATCCGCATCCTGCCGGGCCCCTCCTCCATGTGGTTCGACGCCACCGGCAAGCGGTTCAACACCCCGGACATTCCTGGGTACGACACGCTCCACACGCTCAAGTCGATCACCGAGACCGGCTACGACTACTCCTGGTTCGTCACCACCCAGAAGATCATCGCCAAGGAGTTCGCGCTGTCGGGCTCGGAGCAGAATCCCGACCTCACCAACAAGAACATCTGGCAGCTGCTGTCCCGGATCTGGCAGACCCCCGAGCCGATCGAGAAGTTCAAGAACAACGGGGCCGACTTCGTCGTCGCCACCACACTGCCCGAACTGGTCGCCGGCATGAACAAGTTGACCGGCGACGACCTGATCGGCCTGGCCGGTCTGCAACGCCAGATCGAGGCACGGGACCGGGAGATCGACAACCCGTACACCAAGGACGTCCAGGTCATGGGCATCCGCAACGCCCTTGCCTACCCCGGCGACACCCTCAGCCGTACCGCATCGGCTCACAAGATCATGGACTCGAGCGCCGGACCGCTGATCGCCGTACGCCTCAACATCCTCACCCGCAAGACGCTCGGCGGGCTTCAGACCGACCTCTCCGGCCGCGTCCTGGACGGGACCGGAACCCCGATCCCAGGGCTCTACGCGGCCGGTGAGGTCTCGGGTTTCGGCGGCGGAGGTGTGCACGGCTACCGCTCCCTGGAAGGCACCTTCCTCGGCGGTTGCCTGTTTTCCGGCCGCCAGGCGGGCCGTGCGGCGGCCGCCGCGACCGCGAGCTGAAATCCCGACGGCGCGCTCGCACATGAACGTCGCGCGGGAACTGGCGCAGCAGGGCTGTCCGCGCGAGGCCGGGACGGCGACATGAACCGGGCCGGGGCTGTGCGCCCCGGCCCGGTCACGGCGGTACCCGCGATGTCCTTCATCCGGGGGCGGGTTCGTCGGTGGGGTGGCCGCGGCTGAAGCCGGGTCCCTAGGATGGACTCCCAGTCAGGCCAGCGAAGTTGGCGCGGGCAAAGAGGCCGGGGGAACGATGCACACCGACAAGCAGCTGTCCACGTCGATCGACGCCGACGTACCGACGGCCGCCCGGATGTACGACCACTACCTGGGCGGCAAGGACAACTACGCCGCCGACCGCGCGGCCTGCGAGGAACTCGACAAGGTCGTGCCCAGCACCCGCCGGCTCGCCGTCAACAACCGGCGCTTCCTCCAGCGCGTCGTACGGACACTGGCCGAGGACCACGGAATCCGCCAGTTCCTCGACCACGGATCCGGCCTGCCCACCCAGGACAACGTGCACCAGGTCGCCCAGCGCGTGCACTCCGACTCCCACGTGGTCTACGTCGACAACGACCCCATGGTGCTGGTCCACGGCCGGGCACTGCTGGAGCAGGACGAGCGCACCGCCGTCATTCACGCGGACATGCGCGAGACCGACGCCATCTTCGCCCACCCCGACACCCAGCGCCTGATCGACCTCTCCCAGCCCGTCGCCGTGCTCTTCAACTCGGTGATGCACTGCATCCCGGACAGCGACACGGACGGCCCCCTCGCCGTGGCCCGCCGCGTGGCCGCACGACTGGTCCCCGGCAGCTACTTGGTCATGTGCCAGCTGGTCAGCGAGGACCCCGAAGTGCGCGCCTTCGTCACCGACTTCATGGACAAGGCGACCCAGGGACACTGGGGCCGGGTGCGCCAGGAGCAGGACGTCGCCGCACTGTTCGAGGGCCTGGAGATCCTCGAGCCGGGCCTCGTGGAGGTGTCCACCTGGCGGCCCGACTCCGAGGTGGCACCCCGTCAGCTCACCCACGAATGGATCGAGTTCGGCGGCGTCGGCCGCCTCCCCTGAGGTCGATCAGGTCCTGGACCGGTCAGGCCTTGGGGTAGCGCTGTTCCATCGTCTCCCGCAGCAACTCCAGCGAGGCCCGGGGCGTGAGCGCCTCGTCGGCCAGCCGGTCCAGGGCGAGCCGGTACTCCTCCGTCTCGTCCTGGTCCTCCAGGAAGTTGGCGCTCCTTATGTGCTCCAGGTAGACGACGTCGGGCAGGTCGAGACCGCCGAAGCGGAGATACGTGATCGGTATGGCCGGCGCCGAAGCGTTCGTCACGTCCAGCGGCACGATCTGCACGGTCACGTTCGACCGCTGAGCCATCTCGACCAGGTGCGCGAGCTGCTCGCGCATCACGTCCACGCTGCCCAGGACGCGCAGCAGCACTGACTCGTCGATCACCGCCCACAGCTGCGGAGCGTCGGCTCCTCGCTGGAGCAACTCCGTCCGCCGCGTGCGGAGTTCGACCCGGCGCCGTACCTCGGCCGAGGGCGCGGTGGGCAGACCCCGCCGTACCACCGCCCGGGTGTATTCCGGAGTCTGGAGCAGACCCGGGACGTACTGGATCTCGAAGGTACGGATCGCGGCCGCCGCCTCCTGGAGTCCCACCAGCCGGTCGAACCACTCGGGCATCAGGCGTTTGTCGTAGCGCTGCCACCAGCCCGGCTCACCGGCGCGGTGCAGCAGCTTCAGCAACACCGAGGCTTCGTAGTCGTCCGTGCCGTACAGCTCCAGCAGGGCGCGGACATCGCTCTCCGCCGGGGGACGGCGGCCCTTGCCCGCCTCGATGCGCGAGAGCTTGGCGGGGCTGAAGCCCAGGGCCCGTGCCGCCTGGTCCTGGGCGAGTCCGGCGTCCTCGCGGAAGCCCGCCAGCTGTACACCGACCAGCATTTTCAGCAGAGTCGGCGCGGGCTCCGGCCGGTCG
>NZ_JAFFSX010000051.1 GCF_017948485.1 Streptomyces sp. GESEQ-35
GGGGGGGGCCCCCCCCCCCCCCCCGCCCCCCCCCCCACCGCCCCCACCCCCCCCCCGTCGCCCGCCGGTGGCGCGCGGCCGCCGCCGCCCCCGCGGCGGGGGGCGGCCGCGGCCGCCCCCGCCCCCCCGCCCCGCCGAATCCGTTCAGCCCGCGGCAGCGTTACGCGTCGACCTTCTCCATGATCTCGTCGCTGACATCGAAGTTGGCGAAGACGTTCTGGACGTCGTCGCTGTCCTCGAGCGCGTCGATCAGCTTGAAGATCTTCTTGGCGCCGTCCTCGTCCAGCTCGACCTGCATGGTCGGGACGAAGTTGGCCTCAGCGGAGTCGTAGTCGATGCCGGCCTCCTGGAGGGCGGTGCGGACCGCGACCAGGTCGGTGGCCTCGCTGAGCACCTCGAAGGACTCGCCCAGGTCGTTGACCTCCTCGGCGCCCGCGTCCAGGACGGCGCCCAGGACGTCGTCCTCGGCCAGCTCGCCCTTGGGGACGATGACGACGCCCTTGCGGTTGAAGAGGTACGACACCGAGCCCGGGTCGGCCATGTTGCCGCCGTTGCGGGTCATGGCGACGCGGACGTCGGAGGCGGCGCGGTTACGGTTGTCGGTGAGGCACTCGATGAGCACCGCGACGCCGTTCGGGCCGTAGCCCTCGTACATGATCGTCTCGTAATCCGCGCCACCGGCCTCGAGACCACCGCCGCGCTTGATCGCGGAGTCGATGTTCTTGTTCGGGACCGACGACTTCTTCGCCTTCTGGACGGCGTCGTACAGCGTCGGATTGCCTTCGAGGTCCACACCGCCCATGCGCGCAGCGACCTCGATGTTCTTGATCAGCTTCGCGAAGAGCTTGCCGCGCTTGGCGTCGATCACGGCCTTCTTGTGCTTCGTCGTGGCCCATTTAGAGTGGCCGGACATCTGCCTGTCTCCTTCGCGTAACCCGTCTTCTGAACGAACCCCAGAGATCCTACAAGGACTCCGCCGTCCGGTTGGCGCGCACCATGTCCACGAACAGGCCGTGCACGCGGTGGTCACCGGTCAGTTCCGGGTGGAACGACGTGGCCAGAGCGTTGCCCTGGCGGACCGCGACGATATGGCCGTCGTGCTCCGCGAGCACCTCGGCCTCGACGCCGACGGACTCGACCCAGGGCGCGCGGATGAAGACGCCCTCCACAGGATCGCCCGCGATGCCCTTCACGTCGAGTGCGGCCTCGAAGGACTCGTTCTGCCGTCCGAAGGCGTTGCGGCGCACGATCATGTCGATGCCGCCGATCGTCTCCTGGCCCGAGCGCGGGTCGAGGATCTTGTCGGCGAGCAGGATCATGCCCGCGCAGGTGCCGTAGACGGGCATTCCGTCCCGCACGCGCGCGCGGAGGGGTTCCATCACTCCGAAGAGGACGGCCAGCTTGGAGATGGTGGTGGACTCGCCGCCGGGGAGGACCAGGCCGTCGATCTCGGCGAGCTCTTCGGGGCGCCGCACCGGCCTGGCCACGGCATCGGCCGCGGCCAAGGCGACGAGGTGCTCCCTTACGTCGCCCTGCAGAGCCAGGACGCCTATGACAGGAGTGCTCATCGGTGACTACCAGCCGCGGTTGGCGTAGCGCTCGGCCTCGGGGAGGGTGTCGCAGTTGATGCCGACCATGGCCTCGCCGAGGTTGCGGGACGCGTCCGCGATGATCTTGGGGTCGTCGTAGAAGGTGGTCGCCTTCACGATCGCGGCGGCGCGCTTGGCCGGGTCGCCGGACTTGAAGATGCCGGAGCCGACGAAGACGCCCTCGGCACCGAGCTGGCGCATCAGCGCGGCGTCGGCCGGGGTGGCGACACCACCGGCGGAGAACAGCACGACCGGGAGCTTGCCGAGCTCGGAGACCTCCCTGACCAGCTCGTACGGGGCGCGCAGCTCCTTGGCGGCGGCGTACAGCTCGTTGTTGTCGTAGCCGCGCAGGCGGGCGATCTCGTTCTTGATCTGGCGCAGGTGACGGACCGCCTCGACGACGTTGCCGGTGCCGGCCTCGCCCTTGGAGCGGATCATCGCGGCGCCCTCGGCGATGCGGCGCAGGGCCTCGCCCAGGTTGGTGGCACCGCAGACGAACGGCGTGGTGAAGGCCCACTTGTCGGAGTGGTTGACCTCGTCGGCCGGGGTGAGGACCTCGGACTCGTCGATGTAGTCGACGCCGAGGGACTGGAGCACCTGGGCCTCGACGAAGTGGCCGATGCGGGACTTGGCCATGACAGGGATGGAGACGGCCTCGATGATGCCCTCGATCATGTCCGGGTCGGACATACGGGCCACGCCGCCGTCCTTGCGGATGTCGGCCGGGACACGCTCCAGCGCCATGACGGCCACGGCGCCCGCGTCCTCGGCGATCTTCGCCTGCTCCGGCGTGACGACGTCCATGATCACACCGCCCTTGAGCTGCTCGGCCATGCCGCGCTTCACGCGCGCGGTACCGGTCTCGGGCGTCTGGACGGAGTTGGGAAGCGTGGTGGACACGGGTTGACCTCACTCGGTGAAAGAGGGTTTCTGCGAACACCGAGGAAACGCGAGAGGACCAGGCCACAGCAAGGGCCAATGAGGAGCCGGTGGATCGTTTTCCGTGTGGGAGCGGCTACGCGGCCCGCGCCAGCAGGGCCGCCGGCGGCTCGTCGTCCATCTCGAAGGCCATCGGGAACGGCGCGTGACCGGCCAGCCGGAACCAGCGCACCTTGCGGTGGTCCCGCAGCCTGCGGGCCGCGCCCACCGCGTCGTTGTGGAAGCGGCGGGCCATCGGCACCCGGCGTACCGCCTCGGTGAGTTCATGTGTGGCCCCGTCTCCCCCGGGCGCCTCCCGCACCGCCTCCACCTGCTGCGCCTCGGCGAACACGGCCCTGAGCGCCTGGCTCAACTCGCTCTCGGCGACCTCCCGTTGCTCCTCCTCGGCCTGCCGCGCGGCGTGCGCGGCCTCATACAGGACGATCGAGGCGGCCGGATCGAGCACGCCGGAGGTCGCCAGCTCCTGGGCCACCGAAGCGCGGCGCAGCAGCTGGGCGTCGAGCGCGGCGCGGGTCGCGTCGATCCGGGCGTGCAGCCGGTCGAGCCGGCCGGCGGTCCAGCTCAGGTAGAGGCCGATCACCACGAGGGCGACGAGGATCCAGATCAGGGTTGCGGTCACGGGGGGCAACGTTAGCGGGGCTCTGTGGAGCAACTGTGATCAGGCGTGTCCTGCCGGAAGGACCACGTGCGCGTGCAAGGTCAGTCGCGTGCCAGCCCCAGCCGCGCCCGCAACCTCGGTGTGCGTTCGTCGGCGGCCACCGCTGTCGTGCCGTCGGTCACCGTCTCGTAGACCGACAGGATGTCCGCGCCGACCGTCGACCAGTCGAACCGCCGGACGTGGGCGCTGCCGCGGGTCCGCAGCTCGGCCCGGCGCTCGGGGTCCTCCAGGAGTCGTACGGCGACCTCGGCGAGGGCGTTCGCGTCCTCGTTGCCGAACAGCTCGCCCGCGCCGCCCTGATCGAGGACCTGCGCGAAGGCGTCCAGGTCCGAGGCGAGCACGGGGGCTCCCGCCGACATGGCCTCGACGAGAATGATCCCGAAGCTCTCGCCGCCGGTGTTGGGGGCGACGTACAGGTCGACACTGCGCAGCAGGCGGGCCTTGTCCTCGTCGCTGACCATGCCGAGGAACTCGACGCGGGAGCGCATCGCCTCGGGCAGCGTCTCGACGGCCTCCTTCTCGTCCCCGCGCCCCGCGACCAGCAGCCGGGTCTGCGGGCGGGCGGCGAGGATCTTCGGGAGCGCCTTCATCAGCACCGGCAGGCCCTTGCGGGGCTCGTCGATGCGCCCTATGAAGCCGATGGTGTCGCCCTGCCACTCGGGCTTGGGCTCGGCCTTGGCGAAGAAGTCGACGTCGACACCGTTCGGGATCACCACCGCGTCGCCGCCGAGATGCTCCACGAGGGTGCGGCGGGCGTACTCGCTCACGGCGATCCGCGCGCTGATCTTCTCCAGTGCCGCCTGGAGGATCGAGTACGCGGCGATCATCGCCCGGGAGCGCGGGTTCGACGTGTGGAAGGTGGCCACGATCGGGCCCTGTGCCGCCCAGCAGGTGAGCAGGCCGAGCGAGGGCGAGGACGGTTCGTGGATGTGGACCACGTCGAACGCACCGTCGTGCAGCCAGCGCCGCACCCGCGCGGCCGACAGGAACCCGAAGTTCAGCCGGGCCACCGAGCCGTTGTACGGCACCGGCACGGCGCGGCCGGCCGAGACGACGTACGGCGGGAGCGGGGTGTCGTCATCGGCGGGCGCGAGGACGGACACCTCGTGGCCGAGGCGGATGAAGTACTCGGCGAGGTCGCGGATATGGAACTGGACGCCGCCCGGCACGTCCCAGGAGTACGGGCAGACGATGCCGATCCTCACGGCTGGTCCCCGTCCGACGGTCGGGGTTCCAGGTCGGCGAGCCACAATCGCTGAAGCATGTGCCAGTCCTCCGGATGCTCGGCGATCCCGCTGGCGAAGGCATCGGCCAGCGCCTGTGTCATGACAGACGTCTTCTCGGCCTTCGTACCTGCCTCGGGTACCTCGACAGGAGGATGTACCCGGCCCTGCATGACGGGCGAGTCGTCGTACCAGAGTGTCACCGGCAGCAGAAAGGCACCCGTCTGCTGGGCGAGCAGCGCGGGGCCGGCAGGCATCCGGGCCGTGTCGCCGAAGAACTCGACCTCGACGCCGGAGGCGGACAGGTCCCGGTCGGCGACCAGGCAGACCAGGCCGCCGTCGCGCAGCCGCCGGGCCAGCGTGCCGAAGGCGGAGCCGCCGCTGTGCGGCAGGACCTCCATGCCGAGACCCTCGCGATAGGCGACGAAACGGTCGTACAGCTTCTCCGGCTTCAGACGTTCGGCGACCGTGGTGAAGGGCGTCTCGAGCTTGGTGGTGACCCAGGCGCCGGCCCGGTCCCAGTTGCCGAGGTGCGGCAGTGCCAGGACGACGCCGCGGTCGGAGGCGAGAGCGTCCGTCAGATGGTGGACGCCCTTGGGGTCGAAACCGGTCTTCATGCGCTCGGCGCTGTAGGACGGCAACCGGAACGACTCCATCCAGTAGCGCAGGTACGAGCGCATGCCCGCGCGCGAGAGCTCAGCAAGGCGCTCCGGGGACGCGCCCGGCACCACGCGCGCGTAGTTGCTCTCCAACCGCCGGACGCTCTTGCCGCGCCGCTTCCAGGCGGCGTCCGCGATCATGTTCCCGAGCCGTACGGCGACCGGCTCGGGGAGCTTCTTGACCGTGCCCCAGCCGATTCCGTACAGCGCGTCCGTCAGCCGCTCCTGGGCGCTCACTTCGCCGCCTCGCTCCCCTGGGAGTCATTCTCCCGCGCGGTGGCCTCGTCAGCCTCGGCCGACTCCCGGCGGACCGTGACGACCCGCTGGATCAGTGTGACGAGGCTGCCCACGGCGACGGCCCACAGGGCGATCGGCAGCAGGTACTGGATGCCCGGCACGCCGAAGTCGTGCAGGCCCGCCAGACCGGCGGCGACCAGCGAGATCACCAGCCGCTCGGCACGCTCGACCAGCCCGTTGACCGCGACCGGAAGGCCGATCGACTCGCCGCGGGCCTTGGTGTACGACACCACCTGGCCGCTGGCCAGGCAGAAGATCGAGACGGCGCACAGGACGAGGTCGTCGCCGCCACCGGCGTACCAGAGGATGAAGCCGCCGAAGATCGCGCCGTCGGCGACCCGGTCGAGGGTGGAGTCCAGGAAGGCGCCCCAGCGGCTGGAGCGGCCGAGCTGGCGGGCCATGTTGCCGTCGACGAGGTCGGAGAACACGAACAGCGTGATCACGACCGTGCCCCAGAAGAACTCCCCCATGGGGTAGAAGACCAGCGCTCCCGCGACCACCCCGGCGGTGCCGAGGAGTGTGACCGTGTCGGGGCTGACGCCCCGCCGGATGAGAAACGCGGCGAACGGTGTGAGGACACGCGTGAAGAATGCACGCGCGTACTTGTTCAGCATGGCCTTCCCGAGGGTCTCGGTGTCGCCGAGCGGCCCCTGCTGGCCACCGGCTGGCCCATCGTAGTCACGCGCGCGTGTCGGTGACGTCCGGGCACCCGCCGCCCGCTGTGGTACCGGGCGGACGGTCCGCAACAGACGGCGGGCGGCCAGATCGCGTCCGCCGTATGGACGCACCGTGACGGGAGTGGAAAGCTCGAAGAACCGCGGGCGTCGCCGGAGCCGCCACCGCACGCGGAGCCGCGTGTCCGCGCCCACAGTGACCTCACCGTGCACGGGAGGCAAGACCATGGGCGACAAGGCGAACGCACACCCCGGAGCCGCCGGCAGGGCAACAGCGGCCGACCACCCCGCGTCCGTACGGAATGTGGTGCTGGTCGGCCACAGCGGATCGGGCAAGACCACATTGGTGGAAGCTCTCGCCCTCACGGCGGGAGCGGTGAACCGGGCGGGCCGGGTGGAGGACGGCGGCACCGTCTCCGACTACGACGAGATCGAGCACCGACAGCAGCGTTCGGTGCAGCTCTCCCTGGTACCCGTCGAATGGGACGGCATCAAAGTCAATGTTCTCGACACCCCCGGATATGCCGACTTCGTCGGGGAACTGAGGGCCGGTCTGCGAGCGGCGGACGCGGCCCTTTTCGTTGTCTCCGCGTCGGACGGGGTGGACGGCTCGACCCGCATGGTGTGGGAGGAGTGCGCCGCCGTCGGCATGCCCCGCGCCATCGTCATCACGCACCTGGAGGCCGCGCGCGCCGACTACGAGGAGATGACACGGATCTGCGCGGCGGCGTTCGGCGGGGACGACCCCGACGCCGTACTGCCGCTGTACCTGCCGCTGCACGGTCCGCCGGGGCCCGACGGACACGCGCCCGTGACCGGGCTGATCGGGCTGCTGTCGCAGAAGCTGTTCGACTACTCCACCGGTGAGCGCAAGGAGTCGGAGCCGGATCCGGAGCGGCTGCCGCTGATCGAGGAGGCCCGTAACCGGCTGATCGAGGGGATCATCTCGGAGAGCGAGGACGAGACCCTCATGGACCGGTATCTCGGCGGCGAGAGCATCGACGTCAAGACGCTGATCGAGGACCTGGAGCGGGCCGTCGCGCGCGGGGTGTTCTTCCCCGTCCTGGCCGCCGCCCCCGCGGCCGACGGCGCCCGGCAGGGCCTCGGCACGATCGAGCTGCTGGAACTGGTCACCCGAGGCTTCCCGACCCCACTGGAGCGCGAGGCGCCCCGGGTCACCACTGTCGACGGCAAACCGCGCGAGCTGAAGCTCTGCGACCCGGACGGGCCGCTGGTCGCGGAGGTCGTGAAGACGGCGTCCGACCCGTACGTCGGCCGGGTGTCGATGGTCCGGGTCTTCTCCGGCACCCTGCGCCCGGACGCGACCGTGCACGTCTCCGGGCACGGACTCGCCGACCGTGGGCACGAGGACCACGACGTCGACGAGCGGATCGGCGCCCTGTCGGCGCCGTTCGGCAAGCAGCAGCGCACCCTCACCCACTGCATCGCCGGGGACCTGGCGTCCGTGGCGAAGCTGAGCCGCGCGGAGACCGGCGACACGCTCTCGGCCAAGGACGACCCGCTCCTGATGGAGCCCTGGCAGATGCCCGACCCGCTGCTGCCGCTGGCCATCCAGGCGCACAGCAAGGCCGACGAGGACAAGCTCTCCCAGGGCCTGTCCCGGCTGGTGGCCGAGGATCCGACGATGCGGCTCGAACAGAACCAGGACACCCACCAGGTGGTGCTGTGGTGCCTGGGCGAAGCTCACGCGGATGTCGCGTTGGAGCGGCTGCGCAGCCGGTACGGCGTCCAGGTCGACGTGATCCCGCACAAGGTCTCCCTACGGGAGACGTTCGCGGACAAGTCCACGGGGCGCGGCCGCCATGTGAAGCAGTCCGGCGGGCACGGGCAGTACGCGATCTGCGAGATCGAGGTGGAACCGCTGCCGGGCGGCTCGGGCATCGAGTTCGTGGACAAGGTGATCGGCGGTGCGGTGCCCCGCCAGTTCATCCCGTCGGTCGAGAAGGGCGTAAGGGCCCAGGCGGCCAAGGGAGTTGCGGCCGGGTACCCGCTCATCGACATCCGGGTGACGCTGCTCGACGGCAAGGCGCACTCCGTGGACTCCTCCGACGCCGCGTTCCAGACGGCCGGCGCGCTGGCGCTGCGGGAGGCCGCGGCCGACGTGAGGATCCATCTGCTGGAGCCGGTGGCCGAAGTGGCCGTCCTGGTCGGCGACGACTACGTGGGCGCCGTGATGAGCGACCTGTCCGGGCGGCGCGGCCGGGTGCTGGGCACCGAGCAGACGAGCGGCGCGCGGACGCTCGTACGGGCCGAGGTGCCGGAGTTCGAGATCGGCCGGTACGCCGTCGACCTGCGCTCCCTGTCGCACGGCACGGCACGTTTCAACCGCACGTACGCGCGGCACGAGCCGATGCCGCCGCAGATCGCCGAAAGGATCCGCGAAGAGGCGCGCGACGCCTCGTAGTTGGCGCCGGGCGCACCACAAGTCACCTTGAACGCCACACAAGTGACGTTTATGGAACCCTCCCCTCCGCGTCGGCGGGCGGCTTCGGCCGTCCGCCGACGGATGTCGGTGCCTGGGGATACGCTGATCACCTGATCAACAGGTGTGCACGGCAGGGAAGTCGGGAAAGCCGCAGGAGCGACAGTGGCGGCGATCGGGGGCGGGAATGACCTTTGACAGCGGCTATGCGGACATCTTCGGACCGCAGGTGCCGCGCACGGGCGACGGGGACCAGACGGCGACGTTCGCGCTGGCCTCGGCGGCCTATCGGGACAATCTGGTCGCGGACATCAAGAAGGCCGACAACGACTGGCACAAGACCGCCGTCAAGGACGGCCTCAAGTGGGCGAAGATATTCCGGCCCAATCTGGGTGAGGCCTTCTCCCGGGCTGTCGTGGACCGCATGCTGGGCCCCGGCCGCAAGCCCCTCATCCAGTCCTTCGGCACCGAACCGCAGGTCGTCGTCGAGCACTGTCTGGCCGCCAACAACATCCGCAAGGACCGCGACCGGCTGCTGGCCATGGTCATGGTGCTGTGCGGTCTGCTGTTCCTGCCCGGGCTCCTCGTCTGGCTGCTGGTCTTCACACTCCGCACCATGATCGCCAAGCGGGAGGACAAGCAGGCCGGCGCGTTCGCCACCGGGCTGCTCGTCGCGATGGGCGCCCTCGCCGTGATCTTCCTGATCCGGACGCCGTTCTCGGGATTCTGGCTCTGGTATGCGCGGGCCTGTGTCGTCATGCCGGTGGTCGGCTGGTTCTGGGCCAAGCAGATCTGCGAGCGCACGGCGAAGGACCTGCGCGGGCGGTGGGACAGTCTGCTGGCCGGCAGCAGCGTCGGCGCGAAGGTGCCGGAAGCGGTGCCGAGCAGCCCTGGTGAGACCGCGGCCGAGCAGCTGCGCCAGTCCCTCGCCAAGCTCAGCGCCGAGCAGCAGTCCAACTCCGTGTTCTACGCCGGGCCCAAGGGCATACTCGGCATGGGCACGCGCTGGGGCTCCTGGCAGCTCGCCGAGGATCTGATCCCGGCCGACGCGGACCGGGAGATCCATCCGTTCCGCAGCTGGGACGTCGTACGGTCCATCCACGACCAGTTGCGCATGCTGGAGCGGAACACGCTGAACACGGGCGGCTTCCCGAAGGCGTCCATACGGCACTGGATCGTCACGCCGATCGCGGAGAACGCGAAGGCGGTGGCCCGGCCCGAGGGCACCGACGTGGACGCGTACCAGATCAAGTCGCACGCCATACAGGACATCTGCAACAAGCAGCAGTTCGGCAGCGGTGACCGGCACTACCTGGGCGTCCAGTGGACGCTCTGGGACGGACAGCTGGTCATCACCATGCTGATCACCGTGACGGTGCTGCACCAGACGCTGCGCATCGAGGTCACGGGCCACGCCCTCGGCCCGGTGAACGGGCTGTTCACCAGCAAGCCCGAGGCGCCGACCAAGGAGGTCGCCAAGTCGCTCAAGCCCTGGGAAACCCGAAAGGTGAAGCTTCCCCTGGTCAACAGCGACGAGGTGGTCCGGCTGGCGGTGCGGGCCCCGATCTCCTGGTATCCGCCCCTGCTGAACTGGCTCGGCGGCACGATCGCCCTGCCCGAGCCCTTCGGCCTGCGGCACGCGTGGGCGGATCAGCCGTGGCGGCACCGCTTCATGGCCGACGACGCGCTGCGTGCCGCCACGCCGGTGCTGCGAGTGGTGCACTCGGCGGCGATCAAGGTGCTGGAGGAGAACGGCGTGGACACGGAGAAGTTCGGCAACAGGTCGGCGTTCCTCAGCACGGCCGTACAGGATCCGATGCCCAGGAAGGCCGACCTCTACGACGCGTAGGCCGAGCGGAGGCCGGGCTCAGACCGCCGGCCAGGCCTCCGCCAGCATCTTGCGGGTGTCCGCGAGGAGCTGTGGCAGCACGCGCGTGTGGCCGACGACCGGCATGAAGTTCGTGTCGCCGCCCCAGCGCGGGACGATGTGCTGGTGCAGGTGGGCGGCGATGCCCGCGCCCGCCACGGAACCCTGGTTCATGCCGATGTTGAAGCCGTGCGCGCCGGATGCGGCCCGCAGTGCCGTCATCGCCTGCTTGGTCAGCGCGGCCAGCTCGATGGTCTCCGGCCCGGTGAGGTCCGTGTAGTCGGCGACATGGCGATAGGGCACGACCATCAGGTGCCCAGCGTTGTACGGGTACAGGTTGAGCACGGCGTAGACCTGCTCGCCGCGCCTGACGATCAGACCGTCCTCGTCGGACTTGGCCGGAATGGAGCAGAAGGGGCAGCCGTCTTCGGCACCGGGGCCGGTCGGCTTGCCCTCGCCCTGGATGTAGGCCATCCGATGGGGCGTCCACAGGCGCTGGAACGCGTCCTGCGTCCCCACTCCCAACTGCTGCTCCGGCTCACTCGTCATGCAAGGCAGCATATTGCTTCGCCCGTTCGCGGCGTGTCGCCGGGGTTCTGGGAATGACCTCCCGGGCGAAGCTGGGTCGGTGGATGACGACAGTCCCCGGCACCGCTGGGAGCGGCGTACCGAGATCCCTCTCGCGATCGCGTCGCTGGTCTTTCTCGCCGCGTATGCGGTCCTTGTCCTGGCCCATGATCTACCGGGCGTCTGGAAGGCCATGTGCCTCGCCGTGCTGGCCGCCACCTGGGCCATGTTCGCCGTCGACTACGCGGTGCGGTGGCGGCTGAGCGGGCGGCGGCTGGGCTTCGTACGGTCACATGTGCTGGACACGGTGGTGCTGGTGTTGCCTCTGCTGCGTCCGCTGCGGGTGGTGCGACTGTACGAGGCCGTGCAGCGCCGGCACGACCGGCCGCGGCTCGCGCTGTACGCGCGCGTGATCGCCTACGCCGGGCTGTCGACGATGCTGCTGGGGTTCGCCGGCGCTCTCGCCGTCTACCAGCAGGAGCATGCGGCGCCGGACGCGACCATCCGGACCTTCGGGGACGCCGTCTGGTGGGCCTGTGCCACGTTGTCGACGGTCGGGTACGGCGACGTCACCCCGGTGACGCCGGTCGGGCGGGTGATCGCGGCCGGAATGATGGCCTGTGGGCTGGCACTGCTCGGCGCGGTCACCGGGTCGTTCTCGTCCTGGCTCCTCCAGGTGTTCTCGTACGAGGGCGAAGAAAGGCCCCCGGGGAGCTGAACTCCCCGGGGGCCCTCTCACGTAAGCGTCAGACCTGCGCCCGCTCCTCGACCACCGTCGCGATCTTCGCGATGGCCTCGTCGAAGGGAATGCCGTTCTCCTGCGAGCCGTCGCGGTAGCGGAAGGAGACCGAGCCGTTCGCCATGTCCTCGTCGCCCGCGATGACCATGAAGGGCACCTTCTGCTTCTGGGCGTTGCGGATCTTCTTCTGCATACGGTCCGAGGACGAGTCGACCTCGACGCGCAGCCCCTGCTTCTTGGCCGCGGCGGCGAACTTCTCCAGGTACTCGACGTGCGCGTCACCGATCGGGATGCCGACGGCCTGCACCGGGGCCAGCCACGCCGGGAAGGCGCCCGCGTAGTGCTCCAGGAGCACCGCGAAGAACCGCTCGATGGAGCCGAACAGGGCGCGGTGGATCATGACCGGGCGCTGCTTGGAGCCATCCGGCGAGGTGTACTCGAGGTTGAACCGCTCCGGCAGGTTGAAGTCGAGCTGGATCGTCGACATCTGCCAGGTGCGGCCGATGGCGTCCTTGGTCTGGACGGAGATCTTCGGGCCGTAGAAGGCGGCACCGCCCGGGTCCGGGACCAGCGGCAGGCCCTGCTTCTCGGCGACCTGGCGCAGCGTCTCGGTCGCCTCCTCCCAGGCGTCGTCGGAGCCGACGAACTTCTCCGGGTCCTTGGTGGACAGCTCCAGGTAGAAGTCGGTCAGGCCGTAGTCGCGCAGCAGGCCGAGGACGAAGGTGAGCGTCTTGTCGAGCTCCTCGGCCATCTGCTCGCGGGTGCAGTAGATGTGCGCGTCGTCCTGCGTGAAGCCGCGGGCACGGGTCAGGCCGTGCACGACGCCCGACTTCTCGTACCGGTACACGGTCCCGAACTCGAAGAGCCGCAGCGGCAGTTCACGGTAGGACCGGCCGCGCGCGTCGAAGATCAGGTTGTGCATCGGGCAGTTCATGGGCTTGAGGTAGTAGTCCACGCCCTCGTCGAGCTGCATGGGCGGGTACATGCCCTCGGCGTACCAGTCCAGGTGGCCCGAGGTCTCGAAGAGCTTCCCCTTGGTCGCGTGCGGGGTGTAGACGAACTCGTAGCCCTCTTCCTCGTGGCGGCGCCGCGAGTAGTCCTCCATGACCCGGCGGATGATGCCGCCCTTGGGGTGGAAGACCGCGAGACCGGAGCCGATCTGCTCCGGGATGGAGAAGAGGTCCAGTTCGGAGCCCAGCTTGCGGTGGTCGCGCTTCTCGGCCTCGGCGAGGAAGTCGAGGTGTGCCTTCAGCTCGTCCTTCGTCGGCCAGGCGGTGCCGTAGATGCGCTGGAGCATCGGGTTCTTCTCGCTGCCGCGCCAGTAGGCGGCCGCGTTGCGCATCAGCTTGAACGCCGGGATGTTCCGGGTGGTCGGCAGGTGCGGGCCCCGGCAGAGGTCCTTCCAGCACAGGTCACCGGTCTTGGCGTCCAGGTTGTCGTAGATCGTCAGCTCGCCGGCGCCGACCTCGACGTCCGCGCCGTCGTCGCTCGACGCGGAGCCCTTGATGCCGATCAGTTCCAGCTTGTACGGCTCCGACGCCAGCTCCTCGCGGGCGGCCTCGTCCGTGACCACACGACGGGAGAAGCGCTGCCCCCGCTTCTGGATCTCCTGCATCTTCTTCTCGATGGCCTTGAGATCCTCGGGCGTGAACGGCTTCTCCACGTCGAAGTCGTAGTAGAAGCCGTCCTTGACCGGCGGGCCGATGCCCAGCTTGGCCTCGGGGAAGAGCTCCTGCACGGCCTGCGCCATGACGTGCGCGGTGGAGTGGCGCAGGATGTTCAGGCCGTCCTCGGAGGAGATCTCGACGCCCTCGACCTCGTCGCCCTCGGAGACGGCGTACGCCAGATCCTTCAGCTCGCCGGCCACGCGCGCGGCGATGATCGAGCGCTCGCCGGCGAAGAGCTCGGCGGCCGTGGTGCCCGTCGTCACCGTTCGCTCTTCCCGCTCGGAATCGCGTTGGATGATCACACGGACGTCTGACACCGGTCTCTCCTGACTGAAAGTGGGTGCGGGCGCCGTACCTGGAGCGCGCGCAATACCGGATCGTACCGACCCGGGACCGCCCACCGCTAAATCAGTCCCCGGAACCGGCTGTCGGGGCCGGTGCCGGGATCAGTCGTCGAAGTCGCTGTCCAGGTCGGTGCCGTCCGCTCCGCACGCCTCCTCGAAGAAGTCCAGGTTCTCCTGGAGCGACTTCATCAGCCGGTCCCGCTCCGCCTCGTCCACCTGCACCGGCACGACCCCGGAGGCGCCGGTGAGCCTGCGGAAGCCGCCCCGGCTCTCCAGCCGGCCGTGCACCCGCACCGGCAGTCCGACGAGGTGGGCGTGCCCGGCGATGCGGTACCCCTCCTCGTCCAGGGTCAGCCGGATGTGCGGGACCTCGGCGCCCGCGATCACCCGCAGCCGTACGGCGCCCTCGCCGCGCGGCCCCGACCTGCGCATCCGGGTCACCGTCCCGGTGATCCGCACCGGCACGGCCGGTTCCTCGCGCAGATAGCGGGCACCGGCCTCACGCAGCACGGGCAGGTCGCCGGGCGAGAACTCGACGGCCTCGACGGGTGCGGCGCAGCCCTCGGGGACCCCGGCGCCGGGCGCCCACTCGACGGCGATGCGGGCGCCCTCGCTGCCGCGGACCAGGGCGACGATCGCCTCGGTCAGTTCGCGGCTGACGCCCGCTTCGATGGCGCCGTCGAAGGCGTCCATGCCGCCGGTGGCCCGCTGGTAGTCGATGGCCTCGCGGGCGGCGTACAGGGCCTGGTGCAGTCGTACGGCGAGCAGGCGGCCGCTGTCGACGGGCACGAAGGCGGCCAGCTGACGGCCGCCGGGTGCGTTGCCCACCAGGACGTTTTCCAAAGACGCGGCGGCGGGGCGGCGGTGCCGGGCGCCGTAGTAGCCGGCACGCGCGCGCGTGGCGAGAGCGCCCGCCAGAAGCATCTGGCGGGCGGCGGTGCGCAGTTGTTCCTCGACGGTCCATGGCGCGGCGCCGGCCGGGCCGATCGGCACATCGCGCCACCAGCGGATCTCGTCGCTGGGCACGGTGAGACCGACCAGGACGTCGCGCGCGGAGGGCGAGCCGCTGCGGGACAGCGCGACCAGGGCCTCGCCGAGCAGGTCGTCGCTGTCGGGGAAGGCCCGGTTCTCGGGCACGAGCAGGCTTGTCCCGCCGCCGCCGGGGCCCGGCGGGGTCCAGCGGCCGTACCGTCCGGCGGCGCCGCCGCGGCGCTGCCAGCCGTGCCGGTGCAGCAGGGCGCTGAGCACGGCGGGGTCGACCTCGTCGGGCTCGGGCGGCCGGTTCCACTGCGCATCCACCGGATGCGACCGACCTGGCCGTACCGGCTCCTCCAGCGAACGGTGTGTCATGGCCTGCCTCCCGTCCCGACCCGCGTCATGATCTCGCAGAGCGCCCGGTCGTCGAAAATGCGTGAGGTCGGTATCCGCACGGTGGTCCGGCGCCGACCGGTGATGGGGTGGCCGGCCAGGTTGACCCAGTAGCAGCAGTGCCTCAGGTCGAGCCGGTCGTGGCTGGCGCGTAGCCAGTCGTCCTGGGACCGCGGGACGAGCATCACGACCATGATCTTGTGCACGGACACCGGGGTGCGGGCCAGCTTCGCCAGGTGGTCGTTGTCGAGCGTGAAGGAGAAGAAGCGTCCGGGTGGGTTCGGCGGGATCTGGTAGGTGGCCTTGAGCTGCACCTTTATGGTCACCTCGTCGTCGACGGTGTGCCCGGCGGCGCTGTGGCTGACGTGCCAGTCGATGCCGTTGTCCGGAAATGGCTGGGACAGCGAGCAGCCCGCCGCGGCCGCGACGGCATGCAGATAGCCCACCTGCAGTGTCTCCATGCAGGCGGTGGTGGCGAGTGAACCGCGATGGGGGCCCGTCCGAGCGGGCAGCAGCCCTCCCCGTTCGGGCTGCGCTATCGCCATGACCAACAGCCTTCCACGCCGGTGAATCCCCGCAGCGGGCCCGCTGAACTGCAAAGACCCGCACTCCTGTTGTGTCCTCCCGGCGTACGGCGCAAACAGCCCGGGTATCACCAAACGGGCAGAAGACGGTGCGTCAGCTGCCGTGGGTAAACGAGGAGTTGTGTAGGTATGACGTGCTGGTACGAGGGCCCTCTGGCCGCGTTCGACACGGAGACCACGGGCGTGGACGTCGAGACCGATCGGATCGTGTCGGCCGCCGTCGTGGTCCAGGATGCCCCGGGTACCCGGCCGCGGGTGCGCCAGTGGCTGGTGAACCCGGGTGTGCCGGTGCCCGAAGGGGCGACGGCGGTGCACGGACTGACGGATGAGCATCTACAGCGCAACGGCCGTTGGCCCGCGCCGGTGATGTATGAGATAGCCAGTGAACTGGCCGAGCAGACGGCGGCGAGCCGTCCGCTCGTGGTGATGAACGCACCCTTCGATCTGACCATCCTGGACCGCGAGTTGCGGCGCCATCGGGCCTCGTCCCTGGACCACTGGTTCGAGACGTCGCCGATGCTGGTGCTCGACCCGCGGGTCCTCGACAAGCATCTGGACCGCTACCGCAAGGGCCGCCGCACGCTCACCGACCTGTGCGCGCACTACGGCGTCGTCCTGGACGGCGCGCACGACGCCGCGGCAGACGCCGTGGCCGCACTGGATGTCGTACGGGCGGTGGGGCGCCGTTTCGCAGCCCGGCTGGAACGTCTCTCCCCCGCCGAACTGCACACCCTGCAAGCCGTGTGGCACGCGGCACAGGCGCGTGGCCTACAGGCATGGTTCGCACGCAGCGGCACCGAGGAGGCAGTGGACCCGGCGTGGCCGCTGCGTCCGGACCTGCCGGCGGCGGCGTGAACAGAACACGAGCGCACAAAAAGGGCCGGTCCGCCATGGCGGACCGGCCTTTTCCCGGTGGGCGATACTGGGTTCGAACCAGTGACCTCTTCGGTGTGAACGAAGCGCTCTCCCACTGAGCTAATCGCCCGGGACCGGACTGAACAATACAGGTCCCCGCGGGTTTGCATCAAACCGCTTCCAAGTACGCGGTCAGCCCTCGCCGTCCGGCCCGCATCATCAGCCGGTGGTTGGCCCTGAAGACCGGCCGCCCCGGCACGGCAAGGCGCCTGAGCAGCGGCTTGCTCACATCGACGACTTGGTCATAGCGGGCGAGAGAGCCCGCGCCATGTGCGGTGACCGTCCAGCGCGCCCAGCCGTCCAGGTCGCCGGACATCTCGATCTCCAGCACCCCGGCCGTACGATCGCGCACCACCTCACGCGCGGTGAAGGTCAGGTCGTACGGCAGCACCGCGCGGATCCTGACGAAGCCGCTGGAGTCGTCGATCGGGTCGACCTCCCGGACCTGCGGCCACCAGTCGGGGTAGTCCTCGGCCCGCTCCAGCACGGCGAACACGGTGGTGGGCGGCGCGTGCAGAACCCACACGGTGCGGAAGCGGTAGTGGGACCAGTCCATGGTCCGAGTCTGCCCCGTGCGCCTACACAGCGGATACATCTGAGTACGTTCTGAGTATCCGCACTCATGCCGAACGACGTGACGCGGACCACACTCCAAGACATGACGCACATCCCACCGCCGACCGAGGAGTTGCGGCTCCTCGACTGGGAGCTACGGCAACTGGACACCCGCCGGGCGCAGTTGCTGGCTCGCCGGGCCTGGCTGGTCGCCACGCTGCATCCGGTCCGGCCGCAGCCGGCCGCGCCGCCCCGCGCCGAGGCCGCCGCCCCGCGGGTCCAGAACGTCCTGCTGCTGCTCGGCGGCATCCTGCTCACCCTCGCGGCGACGGCGTTCACGCTGGTCAGCTGGAGGCACCTGGGTGTCAGCGGGCGGGCCCTGGTACTCGGCGCGGTCACGGCGGCCGTGCTCGCCGCGCCGGCGGTGCTGCTGAAGCGCGGGCTGCGCTCGACGGCCGAGTCGGTGGCGGGCCTGGGCCTGGCGCTGACGGTGCTGGACGCCTACGCGCTGCACGACGTCGCCTTCGCGGGGGCCGACGGCTTGAGGTTCGCGGCGGCGTCGGCGGCGGTGCTGGCGGGCGTGTGGGCCGCGTACGGGTTCCTTCCGCGCCTGCGTGAGATGCGTCTGCCGCTGCCGGCAGCGCTGGCGGCGGCCCAACTCCCGCTGCTCCTCTGGGCCGTCGCGGTGGACGCGGGTGGGTACACGATCACGGCCGCGCTCCTTGCGACGGCCGGGTTCGACACGGTTGTCGCGCTCCGGGCGACCGCCAGGTCCGTACGTCTCGTCGCCGTCGGCGGCGCGTACGGCCTGGGCGGTTGGGGCGTGCTGACGGCCGGCTGGCTGTCCTTGACGGCCACCGGTCCGAGCGCCGCCGCCCGTGCGGCGGCGCTCCTCCTCCTTGCCGCGGCCCTCGCACTGGGCGCGGCCTGGCAGACGCCGGGCGAGAAGCACGCGAGTGGCCTCGCTGTCGCTACCGGTCTGCTCGTCGTCGCCGCACTCGGCGGCGCGCTGCGCCCGGTGCTCCCGGACATGTGGACCGTGCCGGTCCATCTCGCATGCGGGATCGCCCTGTTGGCGGCAGCGGGCGTGAGCCGGCTCCCGGAGGCGGTTCGGCGGGGCATCGCCCGGGCCTCCGCCGCCGTACAGGCCCTTGCCGTGCTCTGGGCGCTTCCCGTGGTGGCCGTCGCCCTGCTGGGGCCGGCCAGCCTTGCGGGGCATGTGTGGTCGGGGTCGCCGGGGTCGGCACGCGACGCGGTCACGGTGGAGCTGTCCTGGCCGCCGGACGCTGCCACCGCGTCCGTGGTTCTCGCCGCGGTCGCCGGGGTGCTGGCACTGACGGTCCGGGAGTCCACCTGGCGGCCACGGGCGCTCGACGCGTCCCTGATCCTGGCCTGGGCGGGCGTGCTCGTCCTCCCCGCGACACTGGAACTGCCGTACACCGCAACCCTGTTGATCCAGGGAATCGTCACAGCGACGCTCCTGCTCCTCCGGCGGACCACGGCGACCGTCCTCGCCCTCCTCACCTCCCTGAGCCTCGCGTTCCTCGCCCTCGCCTCCGAACCGGCCACCCTGGCGACCCTCGCGTCCCTGACCGTGCTCTTCGCGGTCGGCGTCCGCAGGCCGCTGCCCGCAGCCGCGTCCCTGACGTACGCCACCGCGCTCGCGGTCGCGGTGGGGGCGGCGCTGGACCTGCGACCGGAGCACACCGCGCTGTGCGTCCTGGTGGTCACCGCGGCCGCGGCGCTGCTGGCGGTGTACGTCGAGGAGAAGACGACGACAGCCGTGGAGGTGACCGGGACGGTCACGGGCCTCGTCGCCGTCGGTCTGGCGATGGGCGAACCGCCGATGCTCGCCCTGGTGCTCGCGCTGGGCGGTGTGATCGCGGCCGGCACGGCGATCCGACCCGACCGCCGCGCCGCCGGCTACGTCGCCGCCGCCCTCTTCGTCCTGGCCACCTGGGTACGGCTGGAGTCCTGGGACGTCGCCACGCCCGAGGCGTACACCCTGCCGGTCACCGTGCCCGCGCTGATCGTCGGTGCCCTGCGCAGGCAGCGCGCTCCACAGACCTCGTCCTGGACGGCGTACGCCCCCGGCCTCGCCGCGACTCTCGTGCCGAGCCTCGTCGCGGTCTGGGCGGGCCAGCACGGGCCGCGCCCGCTGCTGCTGGGCGCGGCGGCACTGCTGATCATCCTGCTGGGCGCCCGGCACCACCTCCAGGCACCCCTGCTGCTCGGCGGCTCCGTACTCGTCCTGGACACTCTGCACGAACTCGCCCCGTACCTCGTCGAGATGACGACCGCACTCCCCCGCTGGGTGCCTCCCGCCCTCGCCGGCCTCCTGCTGCTCGCCCTCGGTGCGACGTACGAGCGGCGGATCCGGGATGTCCGGCGGGTGCGGGAGGTCCTGGGAAGGATGAACTGACAGGAGCTGCTGAATTCCGGCCCGGTACAGCGCCCCGCCAGGGGCGCGGGGCTGTATCGATTTGCGGCTCCGCCGCGCGGGCGCGACCAGCCCCCACCGACCCGCAGCCAACGAACCGCTCAACCAGCTACGGCATCTTCGTGCCCACCAGTGCCAGGTTCTGGATCGCCGCCAGTCCGTACAGCGCGGTGGAGTTGGTGGACACCCACGCCGCCTCGCTGCCGGGTACCAGGGCGGTCGGACCCTCGATCTTCTTCGTGGACCAGTCGGTGGACTCCTTGTAGTCCCAGACGTCGGCGCTGTTGTAGAACTGCCGCCACGCCCGCGCGGCCAGCTTGTCGTCGCCGGTCCGGACGGCGGCGTAGGCGTCCTGCCGTGAATGCCCCTGGAAGAGCAGCAGGGAGCCGAAATCGGAGCCGTAGCGTGCCTTCTGCTCGGCCTTGGTGGCGTTGAAGTAGCGGCAGTAGTCGAGCCACGCCTCCTCGAACTCCGGCATGTCGATCTGGTCGATCAGCTCGGCGCAGAGCTCCACCAGGCCGAACATCGCGGACAGGTGCGACACCCCGACCTTGGGCTCCGGCGCGATGGCGAACCGGCCGGTGTCCAGGTCGTACAGCGCACTGCCCTGGACGAATCCGTTGGGCTGGGCGGCGATGGTCTCCATGGTGGACAGGACCCGCGCCTTGGCCTTCTCCCACTTCGGGCCGCGCCGCTCCCACTCGGTGAGCCAGGCGGAGACCAGGCCGCTCCAGTCGGTGCCGAAGCCGATGGACAGGGCGTTGCGGTCGGGGGTGTACGGCTCGGTGCGGATCTTGCGGATGGGGTCGAGGACGAGGAAGGTCTCGTCGGAGTCGACATTGGCGTGCATGAGGTCGCCGATGCGTTCATCGGCGGTGAGGAAGTAGTAGTAGCGCCGGTAGGTGGTGTTGGCGATGCGCTGCTGCTTGGCGCTGTCGGCGTAGTGCTGGACGCCGTGGCGGGTGCCGAGGCCCGCCCACTTGCCGAGGTGGTAGACGTCGACCTCGCCGGTGTGCCGGGTCATCGCCTCGGCGAAGCGGAAGACGTCGGCGCGGCCGGAGCGCATGTACGCGAACCAGAGCCACAGGTCGGGCGAGAGTTCCGAGTTGTCCCAGGCGTAGCCGCCGACGTCATAGCACCACTGGTGGCGGCTCGGGTCGTAGCTGTGCATGATGTCGCCGTAGTCCCAGAAGCCGTACCAACGGCGCATCTCCACCTGGTCCTTGTAGTAGGTGAAGAGGAAGTCGAGGTGGTCCTCGATCTTCGCCTTGGCGCTGGTGGAGCGGTCGGGCGCGGAGAACAGCTTGCCGAAAACGCCCGCCTTGATGAGTTGCTGGGGCGGGGCAGCGAGCTGCGGGAGCGTCCTGACGGCCGCCACCTGCTCGGCCATCGCGTCGGCGCTCGGCGTGGAGTCGTGCGCCCAGAAGAGGAGTTCGCTGGTGCGGGCGATGCCGTAGGGCGTGCCGAAGCCGGGCTCGTAGTCCTCGTAGGTGATGTTGAGGCCTTCGAGCTGTTCGGGGTACGTGTCCTGGCCCATGCCGTCGTGGTAGAAGCGCAGGTCCATGGGTTGCGCCTCGGGCGACCAGAGCCAGAGGGTGACCTCGGCCTCGTCGGTCTGGGCGTCGCGGATGTCGAGCTGGGCGGGGAACTTCTCCCAGAAGTCCCGGAGCCCGAAGGAGAATCCGCCGCTCGCGCCGCCGACGTACCCGAAGCCGCTGGCCCGCCGGCCGCCTCCCGCGGGGATCCAGCCGTGGCCCTGCTTGGTGCGCTTGCGCACGCCGAAACCGTCGGCGGAGAGTTGCGAGAGGGTGTAGTCGCCCCACTCGGGGATGTACTGGAGACGAGTGGTGACCCGCTGATCCCAGGTGGACGGGTCGGGCAGCTTCTCGCCCTCGAACTGGGCCGTCCGCACGGCCGCCCCTGGGTCGCGCCGCAGCCCGGTGATGCCCTTGACGGCCTCGCGGAGCAGACCGGTGCCCTCGCCTCCGATGCGGATGTGGCGGTCGTACGACTCGTCCCGCATCGGCACGGTGAAGCGCACCCCGATGCCGCGGATGAAGTCGCCACTCGCCTTGCCCGGCTCCTGGGTGCCGTCGTAGGTGATGGTGTGCACCATGCGGAAGGAGTCGGCGCCCGCGTAGAAGTAGAGGCGGATGGAGAACGGCAGCCAACTGCGGCCGCCCTTGCGGTGCTTGCCGTCGATGCGGACGACGGCCCGGACCGGACCCTCCTGCTCGACGGTGACCTCTCCGATCGCCCCCTCGAAACGCTCGTACTTCACCGTGCCCTGGTCGCCGTCCTCGATCTCCGGCTGGCGGAGCAGGACGAGCCGGCCGTTGCGGGCGATCTCCGTCGTGCCCCGCGTGACGGACTTGACCAGAGTGGCGCCGGACTTGCCGATCTTCGCGGTGATGACGCCGGTCGATATGTCGATGGTGCCGCCGCGCTTGTCGACGGTGACCTTGTGTTCGGGGGCGGCGGGCTCGCCGGCGGCGAGGGTGAGCCTGCCGTCGCCCGAACTCACGGCGTGCGCGGACCACTTGAGGGAGCCGTCCGGCCAGTAGGCGACCGGCCACGACTGGACGGGCACGGCCTTGCCGGCGGCGTCGGTCAGCGCGAAGGTCTGGTCCGCCTGGTACGCGCCCTTCGGCCAGGGGACGCCGACCGTGGAGCCGGGTGCGGCGCCGAGGCCGCCGTCCTCCAGCCAGTCCAGGGTGACCGGGTCCGCGTCGGCGGCCTCGGCTCTCGGGGCCGCCGCCGCGTTGGCGCCGAGGGCCCAGCTGAACTGGGCGGCTGCTCCGGCGACGGCGGCAGCCTTGAGAAGGGACCTGCGAGGGATGGGAGACATGGGAGTTTCCGCCTTTCCTTTCCGTGCGAGTGCAGGGTGGTCAGGTGCATGACAGAGAGAGGTACGACGCCCGGGGCGCCGACCTTGTGCGAGAGCACCGCGCATCAGCGGTGCCGATACCGCTCCTCCACGGCGACGGCCGCCGCCGCGACGGCCCCCAGCACAGGGACCGCCAACGGCGCGATGAACCAGGCGGACAGGGCCACCACCGCCAGTCCGGCGATGACCAGGAACGATCCGGCCGGGTCGAGGACGGTCCGCCGCCCGGCCGCCGCGAGCAGATCCCGCCAGCGGGCACCCGGCGTCCACACCGCCGCCGCCCGCAGCCCGGCGACCGCGAGCCCGATCAGTGCGAACACCCCGGCGGCCCCCACCAGCGGCCCACCGGGAATCCCGGCCCGCACGGCCTGGACGTCCACCCAGACCGCGACGGCCGCGACCCACCCGGCGAGTCCCACGACCCACCCGCGACGTACCGCGGCCCGGAAGTCCCTGACGAACTCCCGCCATCCGCCGCCCTCGTGGGCGGTCAGCCGCCTCAGGTGCCGGGAACCGGCGGCGAAGGCGGCGGGGTAGGTGACGACGCCGAGCGAAGCGACCGTGATCCACACACCGGTGAGAAGACACTCGGCGAAGACGGCGAACCGCTCGGCGATGACCGACTCCTTGCGCGGCTTCACGCGTACCTGGGCCATCGTGACCGCCTCAGCCCTTCAGTCCGGACGTCGCCATACCGTCGATCAAGTACCGCTGGAAGGCGAGGAAGAAGGCCAGCACCGGCAGCAGCGCGACCAGCGACATCGCGATCATGCCGCCGTAGTCGGCCACGCCCTCCTGGTCCACGAACATCTTCAGGCCCAGGGAGACCGTGTACTTGTCGGGCTCGTTCAGATAGATCAGCGGGCCCATGAAGTCGTTCCAGGAGTTGATGAAGGTGAAGATCGCGCTGGTGATCAGGGCCGGGCGGCACAGCGGGAGCACGATCGACCAGTAGATGCGCAGGTGTCCGCAGCCGTCGAGGCGGGCGGCCTCGTCGAGATCCTTGGGCAGGTTGCGCATGAACTGCATCATCAGGAAGACGAAGAACGCCTCCGTGGCCAGGTACTTCCCCAGCAGGAGCGGGGTGTACGTGTTGATCATCTCCATGTTGCGGAACAGCACGTACTGCGGGATCAGCAGCACGTGGTACGGCAACAGGAGGGTGCCGATCATCAGCGTGAACAGCAGATTCCGGCCCGCGAACCGGATTCTCGCGAAGGCGTACGCCGTCAGCGAGCACGACAGCAGGATCCCGACCACGGAACCGATCGCGAGCGTGAGCGAGTTGAAGAAGAACGTGGAGATCGAGATGTCCGCGATGCCTTCGGACAGCCGGGTGTAGTTCGAGGTGATGGGGTCGCTCGGGAAGAGATCCAGGCTGCCGACGATGTCCCCGCTCTTCTTGAAAGAGCCGCCGATGACCCAGACCACCGGATAGAGGATCACCGCGAGGATCAGGAGGGACCCGAGGTGCCAGGCGAGCGAGCCCGGCAGCTTGTGGCGCAGAGCCCCCGCCCTCGTGGAGGGGGCCGGCGTGATGTCGGTGGCCTGTGCGCTCATTGGGCGCCCTCCTCGTAGTGCACCCAGCGCTTCTGGGACCAGAACAGCACCGCCGTCACCAGGGCGACCGCGACGAGCAGCATCCAGGCCATGGCGGAGGCCAGCCCCATCCGGCTGTTCTCGAAGCCCTGGACATAGAGGTAGCAGGTGTAAACCATCGAACCGTCCGCGGGACCACAGGCGTTGCCTCCGGCTCCGCCGCCGACGATGTACGCCGAGCTGAAGATCTGGAAGGAGTGGATCGTCTCCAGCAGCACGTTGAAGAAGAGGACCGGGGAAATCATCGGCAGGGTGACGTTCCAGAACCGCCGCAGCTTGCCCGCCCCGTCGACCTCGGCGGCCTCGTACAGCTCGCGCGGGACCTGCTTGAGTCCGGCGAGGAAGATGACCATGGGGGCGCCGAACTGCCAGACGGTGAGCGCCACCAGGCTGTAGATGATCAGCTCCGGGTCACCGGTCCAGCCGCCGACGTCGATCCCGAAAAGCTTCTGCGTACGGTCGACGATCGCGTCGTCCGAGAAGATCGCCTTCCACACGATCGCGACGGAGACGCTCGCCCCGATCAGCGACGGCGCATAGAAGGCGGCCCGGTAGAAGGCCTGTCCGCGCCGCTTCTGTGCGAGCAGCAGCGCCACACCGAGGGCGGCGAGCAGCTTGAGCGGCGTACCGACGACGACGTACCACATCGTGACCTGCACCGAATGGCGCCAGCGCGGGTCGCCGAACATCTCGGAGAAGTTGTCGAGGCCGATCCAGTTGGGTGAGTCGAACAGGTTGTAGTCGGTGAAGGCGAAGTAGAGCGAGGCGATCATGGGGCCTGCCGTGAGCAGCAGGAACCCGGCGATCCAGGGGGACATGAAGAGATAGCCGGCCAGGTTCTCCCGGCGCCGCCGCCGCTTGAGGGCGGCGGGGCGCACGGGCTTCACCGGACCGTGCCGCGGCTCGGAGTCCTTGGACAGGCCCTCCATCGCAGGGGCGTGTGTCACGGTGGTTCCCATCAGGCGACGAGAGCCGTCTTCGACTCGGTGAAGAACTGCTTGACGGCCTCGTCCACGGAGCGGGTGCCCAGGCCGAGCTCCTCGCCGATCCGCAGGAACGCGGCCTCACAGATGTCCGCACCGTTCGGGTGCGGGGTGATGGGCTCCAGGACACCGGACGCGACGAGGGACTCCTCGTAGGCGGCGATCGCCTTGTTGACCTCGTCGGTCGGCTTGAACGCGTCGTACTGCGCCTGCGTCGCGGGCACACCGCGGTCATAGCCCATGATCTTGGCGACCTCGGGGTCGTGCACCATGAAGTCGATGAACTGCGCGACCTCCTTGGGGTGCTCGGTGCGCTTGGAGGCACTGAGCATCAGGGAGCCGAGATACTGGCCGGTCTTCTTGCCGTCCGTCGTCGGGATGGGCGCCAGGCCGTACTCGCTCTTGCCCTCGGAGGTGTAGCGGACGGTGAAGTTGTCCCAGGTGAACTCACCACCGGAGAGTTCACCGGTGACCGCCGACTTGGGTTTGATCTGGCCGACTTTCTTGACGTCTGCGTAGAAGCCTTCCTCGACGCTTTTCTTGGCCTTCGTCCACCAGTCCGTCAGATCGGCTTCGGTGAAGCCGAGACCGTCCTCGGTGAAGAACGCTTTGCCGTTCTGGCGCAGGTAGAGGTCGTAGAGGTACATGACGTTGTACGGGCCGGTGTCACCGGCGCGCCCCGTCCTGTCCCGGATCTTCTTCATCGCCGCGTCGAAGTCGTCCCAGGTCCAGCCCTGTTCCGGCGTCACCCCCGCCTTGGTGTAGACGGGCTTGTCGATCACCAGGGCCATCGAGTTGGAGCCGACCGGAACTCCGAGGAGCTTTCCGTCGATCTCGCCGAACGTGTCCAGGCCGGCCCGGAAGCCGTCCATGGAGAGGTTGCCGGCCCCGACCTGGGCCTTGAGATCGAGGAGTACGTTCTTCGCGTCGTATTTCCGCAGGAATCCAATGGCATTCTGGAACACGTCCGGTGGATTTCCGCCGGAGGCCTGCGTGTTGAACTTCTTCCAGAAGTCGGTGTACGGCTGGAAGTCCGTTTTCACCTTGATCTTCGGGTACTTCTTCTCGAAGAGCGCGATCGTCTTGTTGATGCGCTGGGCACGGTCCTCGGCACCCCACCATGCGTAACGGATCGTCACCGTCCCGTCGGAGGAGGTGCCTCCGTCGCCGCCGCACCCCGTCGTCGCGGCCAGCCCGAGCGTGACCGCCGTGGCGCCGGCCGCCTTCAAGATCGTACGCCTCTCGACATTCCTGCTGGTTCCCACAGTCGGGCCCCTCCCCGCAGCGTCGTTGCCGCCTGCATGAATCGTTTCAAGTAAGCGCTTGCTGGCACAAGGTACGAAGGGGCTGAGGGTGCGTCAATGATTCGGACAGGAATTTCTTGCCGGGAGACTCGGCCGGCAGGCCGGGGCCGGACGGGAGTTGTCGCGGCGGCCGGGGTGATGCCGCTGGTGAGGGGTGCGGGGTCGGCCGGCCGAACGGGAAGTGGGGTGTCGTACATGTGCGGCGGGCGGCCGAAAGTCGCCCAGGGAGAAGGGACTTGAGGGACGGGGAAGGTCGGCCACAGGGACCCCGGCGGCGGCGTTCCTCCCGCAGGCCGGGTGCGCACACATGACGGCGGCCCGTCTGCTCTCTCGCAGACGGGCCGCCGTTCCGGGTGGGCGATACTGGGTTCGAACCAGTGACCTCTTCGGTGTGAACGAGATCGGGAGAGCACACGCCCGTACTCCCATTACACCAGGATTCTGTCTGCCGTCTTCTGCTTTAAAAAAAAAAA
>NZ_JAFFSX010000052.1 GCF_017948485.1 Streptomyces sp. GESEQ-35
CGCAGCAGCACCGGGGGCGGAAGGTCGCAGACGCAGCGGGGCCAGAGGCCAGGAGGCCACGGGGCGGCGGGCCAGGGCGAAAACCCGCAGGCGCAACAGCGCCCGAGGCGGGAGCGCCGGAGCAGCAGGGCCGGGGGAGCGCGGGTGCAGCGGGGCGGGCGGGAAGCCGCAGGCGCAGCAGCACCGGGGGCGGGAGGGTGCGGGCGCACCTACGCTGGGGATACGCGGCGCTGTCCGACGGCATGACGCGGGCGCCGTTCAGCTCCGGAGAGCCGCCCCGCTCAGCTGTGGGCGGCCGGTGCCCGCCGTCCAGCTGTGGGCAGTCCTGTCGCCCGGGACGGCTCCCGACCCAAAGAAGGGCAGCGGCACCCTGTCAGCGCCGGGCTGCGCGACCCACCCCCGGCCGGCACCAACCCGCAGTACCCATAAGCGCCGGGCTCAGCGACCCACCCCCGGCCGGCACCAACCCGCAGTACCCACAAGAGCCGGGCTCAGCGACCCACCCCACGCCGGCACCAACCCCGCGCACCTCAACCCGCCGCCCCCCTTGGCAACGCCCCCACCCCGAGGCACGTTGCCCATAACACCCGCCGAAGCCGAACCCACCCTCGATGGGAGCGCAGCAAATGTCGGCCAAGATCCTCATCGTCACCGGCGACGCAGCCGAGTCCCTGGAAGTCCTGTACCCCTACCAACGCCTCCGCGAAGAGGGCTACGACGTCCACATCGCCGCCCCCACCCGCAAAAAGCTCCAGTTCGTCGTCCACGACTTCGAACCCGGCTTCGACACCTACACCGAGAAGCCCGGCTACACCTGGCCCGCAGACCTGGCCTTCGCCGAGGTCGACCCCGGCCAGTACGCCGCCCTCGTCATCCCTGGCGGCCGAGCCCCGGAGTACCTCCGCAACGACCCCGAACTCCGCAAGATCCTCAAGTCCTTCTTCGACGCCGACAAACCGGTCGCCCAGATCTGCCACGGCCCCCTCCTCACCGCCGCGACGGAGAGCCTCCGAGGCCGCCGCGTCACGGCGTACCCCGCCCTGGAGCCGGACATGCAGGCCGCCGGCGCCACCTTCCAGGACGCCGAGGTGGTGGTGGACGGCACCCTGGTCTCCTCCCGCGCCTGGCCGGACCACCCCGGCTGGATGCGAGAGTTCCTCACCGTGCTCCGCGCAAAGGCCCCGGCGACGTGAGTCACCCGCACCACCCGACGGCTTGAGCCAACTCACCACCCCACGACCTGAGTCACCCGCATCACCCAACCACCCGAGCCGGCCTCACCGCCCGGCAGCTGAGCCACCCCACCCGCACGCCCGCCGCAGGCGTCACGCAGCCAACCGCTCCGCCACCACAACCGCCTCCCCCAACGTGTCCACCACCGGCACCCCCACCTCCTCCAGACTCTTCCTGCTGTGCGACCCCCCGGTGTACAACACGGCCCGCGCACCCACATGCCGCGCCGCCACCGCGTCATCCGCGGCGTCCCCGATCACCACCGTACGAGCGGGGTCCACGCCGGCGAGCGCCCCGAGGTGCCGCTCCATGTGCTCGGCCTTACTGCCCCCGGACGGCCCGGTCCGCCCGTCGACCCGTATGAAGTGCGGCTCGATCCCGAACCCCCGCACCAAGGGGACGAGTTCGTCATGGCCGTACATGCTGAGCAGCGACTGGCTGCGCCCCGCCGACAGCCAGCCAACCAGCAACTCGGCCACCCCCTCGGTGAGCCCGCACGTCACCCGGTGCTCGGTGTAGTACCGATGGAAGGTCTCGTCCATGACCTCCCACTCGGCCTCGGTCGGCAGCCGCCCCATCAGCCGCTCGTAGAACTTCGGCACCGGCACGCAGTACAGCGCCCGGTACTCCTCCATCGTGATCGGCTCGAGCCCCAGCTCGGCGAAGGCCGCGTTCGTCGCCCCGATGATCGCGTCGTTGTCGCGGAACAGCGTCCCGTTCCAGTCCCAGACAATGTGTGCGTCCGTCTGCATCCCCATGCCAAAAACCGTACCCGCCACCACTGACAATCAAGAGATCGGCAGGTCAAACGGCAGGTCAAAGGGTCAGAGAGCACCAAAGCCCGGTACCGCAGTCCGGGTGCCACAGCCCGAATGCCAAACCCCGACTACCGCAGTCCGGGGCGGCCCCGCTGCTCAGTCCCCCAGCCCCACCAGGTTCGGAATCTCCTGCGTCGCGTACCACAGCAGCTCGTGGTCATCGGCCCCGTCCACGACGAACTGCGCGTCGTCGTCCCCACCGTCCGCCGCGTGAAGCGCCTCCGCCGCGGCGGCCACGTCCACCTCCGCGTCCCCGGCATCGACATGCACCGCCGCCGCCTTGGCCAGCAGTACGGCCCCACCGATCCGCACCTCGCCCAGTGCTACCGGATCGAGTCCCCGGTCGGGGTCGGCGACCGCGGCACCGTCGGGTACGTCGACAGCGACCACGACCCTGCGCCGTACCGCCCCTGGGTCGGCCGCCAGCAGCCGCAGCGAGGCCAGCCCGGCCCGGCTCAGCGCCGCGTACTCCAGTTCCTCGATGTCGTCGGAGAGGTACCACTCGCGCAACGCGGGCGTGACGGCATAGGCCACGAGCGGCCCGGCCCCCAACTCACCCGTCTTGTACGCCTCGGCGAGACCGGAGAGGGTCAGGGGGACGTAGACGCGCATGACTGGCCGCTTTCGTGGTCGATGGTCGAGGGCTCCGCAATAGACCCGGGAGGGCGAGTCCCGCGTCTCCCGGAGGGCCTTCAGGATACGTGCGGGCGTCCCCTTTCGGGTTCCTGCCCTCGCCTCGGGGAGCGTCCACCTTGCGCCCGGAACTCACCCGGTGCACCCCCGTAATCATGGGCCGCGACATCCCCGAATCACCCGGATAAGTGAACAAGGCGACCACCCCCACCCGGGTCCGCGCTTCCTTGCCCAGGGCGTCCGCCGCCCCGTACAAGATCCCCACCACCAAGTTACTGCCCGGTACCCCCGGGCCCACCGAGCGGGGACATCCATGAACAAGGTCATGACCAGGGCGAACCACCACCCGGGCACCCGCCCGCCCGGCCGCCGCGACACCCGCCGCCCCGGCGGCACTCCGCCCCGCACACCGAGGCCGTCAGCCCGTACGACAGCGGACAGCGAGGCCCGTACGACCTCTGTCACCGCACCGCCCGCCGTACCGCCCCAGACGCCGCGCAGGGCGGTCCCGCGCCCCCGGCCCACCGACGTCTTCGCCGACCGCCTGCTGCTCGTCCTGAGCGGCCAGCGCCCCGTGCACTGGATGCTCGGGCACACCGCGGGCCGGGCCTACGACGAACTGGCACGGCTCGCGGACCACGGTCTCCTGCGCACCCGCGGCACACGCCCCATCGTCCGCGACATCGGCTACTACATCGTCCACTCCGGCGCCGTCGAGGCCTTCGCCCGCATCGGCGCCGGCGACCAGCTGCGCGCGATGGCCTTCCGCCTGGAGAAGGGCCCGGACCTTCGCTGGCGCTGCACAGCGCTGGAGCTGGACGGCCCTCGCACACCGCAGCCGGACGGCGACTGAGGCCCGCCCAAGCCGAAGGGCCGGACACCCTCGCGGATGTCCGGCCCTGCACAACTCGGCCTCACTTCATGAAGCTGCCGTCACGTCGGCCGGCCCGATCGCTGCCGCTCGCCCGAGGCGTCCGCTACTTCTTGCGGCGTCGCCCGCCCCGCGACTGCTTCCGGCGCTCCGCGCGCGTGAGGCCGTCGGACTCGGAGCGCACCCCGGCGGTCTCCTCGTCGCTGTCGAAGTCGCCCTCGACGGTGCCGCCCTCGCCGTCCACGGTGGGCGCGGTGAAGTGCAGGTTGCGCCGCTGCGGGGCCTCCAGGCCCTTGGCGCGGATCTCGGGACGGGACCCCGCCTGCGCCGGCACCGCGTCCTGCTTCTGCAGGGTCGGCTGCTTGGCGTCCTCGACCGGGACCTCCTCGACCTGCTGCTCGACCTGGACCTCCAGGTTGAACAGATAGCCGACGGACTCCTCCTTGATGCCCTCCATCATGGCGGTGAACATGTCGAAGCCCTCACGCTGGTACTCGACCAGCGGGTCCTTCTGGGCCATCGCGCGCAGGCCGATGCCCTCCTGGAGGTAGTCCATCTCGTAGAGGTGCTCGCGCCACTTGCGGTCCAGGACCGACAGCACGACCCGCCGCTCCAGCTCACGCATGATCTCGGAGCCGAGCTGCGTCTCACGCGACGCGTACTGCTCGCGGATGTCGTCCTTGATGGAGTCGCCGATGAACTCGGCGGTGAGCCCGGCCCGGTCGCCGGCCGCCTCCTCCAGCTCGTCGACGGTGACCTTCACCGGGTAGAGCTGCTTGAAGGCGCCCCACAGCCGGTCCAGGTCCCACTCCTCGGCGAAGCCCTCGGCGGTCTCGGCCTGGACGTATGCGTCGATCGTGTCGTCCATGAAGTGCTGGACCTGCTCGTGCAGGTCCTCGCCCTCCAGGACGCGGCGACGCTCGCCATAGATGACCTCGCGCTGCCTGTTGAGGACCTCGTCGTACTTCAGAACGTTCTTACGGGTCTCGAAGTTCTGCTGCTCGACCTGCGACTGGGCCGATGCGATCGCACGTGTGACCATCTTGTTCTCGATCGGCACGTCGTCCGGGACGTTCGCCATCGACATCACGCGCTCGACCATCTGGGCCTTGAACAGACGCATCAGGTCGTCGCCGAGCGACAGGTAGAAACGGGACTCGCCGGGGTCGCCCTGACGGCCGGAACGACCGCGCAGCTGGTTGTCGATACGACGCGACTCGTGCCGCTCGGTGCCGAGGACGTAGAGCCCGCCGAGGTCCTTGACCTCTTCGAACTCCGCCTGCACGGCCTTCTCCGCCCGCTCCAGGGCGGCGGGCAGAGCGGCCGCCCACTCCTCGATGTGCTCCTCGGGGTCGATGCCGCGCTGACGCAGCTCCGCCTCCGCGAGGTCGTCGGGGTTGCCGCCGAGCTTGATGTCCGTACCACGGCCGGCCATGTTCGTGGCGACCGTCACGGCGCCCTTGCGGCCGGCCTGGGCGACGATCGTCGCCTCACGGTCGTGCTGCTTCGCGTTCAGCACTTCGTGCTGGATACCGCGCTTGGAGAGCTGCTGCGAGAGGTATTCGGACTTCTCGACCGACGTCGTACCGACGAGGATCGGCTGGCCCTTCTCGTGCTTCTCGGCGATGTCGTCGACGACCGCCTCGAACTTCGCGACCTCGGTGCGGTAGATCAGGTCCGACTGGTCCGCGCGGACCATCGGCCGGTTGGTCGGGATCGGGACGACGCCGAGCTTGTAGATCTGGTGGAACTCGGCGGCCTCGGTCATCGCCGTACCGGTCATGCCGGAGAGCTTGTCGTAGAGGCGGAAGAAGTTCTGCAGGGTGATCGTGGCGAGGGTCTGGTTCTCGTCCTTGATGTCCACCCCTTCCTTCGCCTCGATCGCCTGGTGCATGCCCTCGTTGTAGCGGCGGCCGGCGAGGATACGACCGGTGTGCTCGTCGACGATCATGACCTCGCCGTCGATGACGACGTAGTCCTTGTCCTTCTTGAAGAGCTCCTTCGCCTTGATGGCGTTGTTCAGGTAGCCCACCAGCGGCGTGTTCACCGACTCGTAGAGGTTGTCGATGCCCAGCCAGTCCTCGACCTTGCTGACACCGGACTCGTGGATGGCTACCGTGCGCTTCTTCTCGTCGACGTCGTAGTCGCCGGTCTCCTCGAGGCCCTTGAGCGGGTTGCCCGCCTCGCCGCGCTTGAGGCGCGTGACCAGCTTGGCGAAGTCGCCGTACCACTTGGTGGCCTGGTCGGCCGGGCCGGAGATGATCAGCGGCGTACGGGCCTCGTCGATGAGGATGGAGTCGACCTCGTCGACGATGGCGAAGTTGTGTCCGCGCTGGACGAGTTCGTCCTTGGACCACGCCATGTTGTCGCGCAGGTAGTCGAAGCCGAACTCGTTGTTCGTGCCGTACGTGATGTCGCATCCGTACTGCTCGCGGCGCTGGGCCGGCGTCATGTTGGCGAGGATGCAGCCGACGGACAGGCCCAGGAACCTGTGGATGCGGCCCATCATCTCGGAGTCGCGCTCGGCCAGGTAGTCGTTGACCGTGATGATGTGGACGCCGTCTCCGGAGAGGGCGTTCAGATACGCGGGCAGGGTGCCGACCAGGGTCTTGCCCTCACCGGTCTTCATCTCTGCCACGTAGCCGGTGTGCAGGGCCGCGCCGCCCATCATCTGGACGTCGTAGTGCCGCTGGCCGAGGACGCGCTTGGCGGCCTCGCGTACGGTCGCGAACGCTTCGGGCAACAGGTCGTCCAGGCTCTCACCATCGGCATACCGCTGCTTGTACTCATCGGTGAGGGCCCGCAGCTCGGCGTCGGAGAGGTCGACGAAGTCCTCTTCGATGGAGTTGACCTGGTCCGCGATGCGGTGCAGCTTGCGCAGGATTTTGCCTTCGCCTGCACGCATGATCTTCGAGAGGACGGACACGGGGCTTGGTCTCCTTGCCGGTCGGGCCTGGGACGGTCGGTTTCCGTTTGACTTGACTGAGCAACGGCCATCGTATGCGAGGACCCCGGCACGCCGGGAGGCCTGCCGCGACTGCGACTGTCCGCTGCTGCACAACTCTTCAATACTCTTCATTGGGGACAACGGCCGGGGCCCATGGATGGTGCCGTGTCACACCGACGAATTGCGCGAACTGTGATCACCCGCTCACTCACCGCTAAAAGATGGCGTCTTCGTCGAGATCCCGACCAGAATCGGCGGATGGAACCCGTCACGCTGACCACCGGCCGTCTCGTCCTGCGCACGGTCGGCCCGCAGGACACCGACGCCGTGTACGCCGCCGCCCAGGACCCCGACATCCAGCGCTGGACCACGATCCCCTCGCCCTACCTGCCCGAACACGCCGAGAGCTTCACTGAACACCTCGCTCCCGACGGCTGGACGAACGGCTCCATGTTCACCTTCGGCATCTTTCTCCCCGAAGGGGAGTTGGCCGGCATGCTCGGCATCACCATGCGCTCCCTGGGCGTCGCCGAGATCGGATTCTGGGCCACCAAACAACACCGCGGCAACGGCTACACCACCGAGGCCACCCTCACCGCCGCCCGCTGGGCCTTCACCCACGTCTCGATCGACCGCATCGAATGGCGAGCAGAGGTGGGCAACACAGCGTCCCGCGCCGTCGCCGAACGCGCCGGCTTCACCATCGAAGGCACCCTCCGCTCCGCCCTCAACAACAAAGGCGTACGCCGCGACTGCTGGGTGGGCTCCCTGCTCCCGTCGGACTTGGGCCTGCCCTCAACGGCGCCTTACCTGCCGACAGCGACATCCTCGGAGCCGTCCGGCCTTTGAGGACGAGGCCGTTCAGACCGATGGCGAGAGTCTGGGGGCGCAACCCCAGGATGGGACGGGTAAGGGCGGCGGGGGCGGGACACCACAAGGCCCGCACCCGCGCCGGGCATCAAACCCGCAGGTCACCCCCCACTGTCAGTCCCACCGCCTATCGTGCGGAACCATGACGACCTTCCCGCGCCCGACCACGGAACTGTCGGCAGACGACGCCCGCCGCCTCGCCCTCCGCGCACAGGGCTTCATCGGCGCCCCCGACCGCCGATCCGGCGTCCGCGGCATCCTCCGCCACCTCGGCGCGGTACAACTCGACACCATCTCCGTCCTGGCCCGCTCCCACGAACTCATCCCGTACGCCCGCCTGGGCGGGGTGGGCCGCAAGACCATCGAGAGCGCCTACTGGAAGCCTGCGTCCCCCGGCACGCCTCCGGTACGACCGCACGCCTTCGAATACTGGTCCCACGCCGCCTGCATCCTCCCCATCGAGGAGTGGCCCCACTTCGCCTTCCGCCGCCGCGCCTACCGCAACCGCCCGCACTGGAACCACGAACTCCCGGACGGCGCCTACGACCAGGTGATCAAGCAGCTGAAGGCCGAAGGCCCCCTCACTGCCACGGAGTTGGGCGGCGCGAAGAAGACCAGCGAGTGGTGGGACTGGTCCGGCTCGAAGGTCGCCGTGGAGCGCGCGCTGATGTACGGCGAGGTGGTCTGCGTGGAGCGCCGCGGCTGGAAGCGGGTCTACGACCTGGCCGAACGCGCGGTCCCGGACGACCTGCTGCACGACGAATTCGACGACACCGAGTGCCTGCGCAGACTGGTCCGCCTCGCCGGCCAGTCCCTGGGCGTCGGCACCCGCGCGGACATCGCCGACTACCACCGCCTCAAGGGCGACCAGGTGGACGAGGTGATCGCCGACTCGGGCCTGGTGCCGGTCACGGTCGAGGGCTGGGGCAAACCGGCCTGGGCTGACCCGGCAGCTCTGGAGACACCTCCCCGCGGCCGCCACCGCACCACGCTCCTGTCCCCCTTCGACTCCCTGATCTGGGAACGGGCGCGCACCGAGCGGATCTTCGGCTTCACCCATCGCCTGGAGGCCTACGTCCCCAAGCCGAAGCGGGTGTACGGCTACTTCGCGATGCCGGTGCTGGCCGGCGGCCGGCTCATCGGCCGCGTCGACCCGGCCCGTGAGGGCCGCACCCTGGTGGCCAAGCAGGTCACCCTGGACGGGCCGAAGTCGATCCCGGCCCTCGCCCAGGCCCTGGCCGAGGCGGCGAGCTGGGTGGACTGCACGGATGTACGCGTGGAGCGCGTGGACACCCCGCAGCTGCGCGAGCCCCTCACAAAGGAGCTCATCCGCATACTGGCGTGATCCTCAGCGGATCTCGAGGATCTTCTCCCGCATCGCGTACACAACCGCCTCCATCCTGGAGTGCAGCTGAAGCTTCTCCAGGATGTTGCGCACATGGTTCTTCACGGTGTTCTCGGAGATGAACAACTCCTTGGCGATATCGCGGTTGTTCATCCCCGTGGCAACGAGCTTGAGCACTTCCAGTTCGCGGTCGGTAAGCCGCGGTGCGGGCACCAGCCGACGCTCATCGGTCCGCTGAATCATCGACTTGAACTCGGTGAGCAGCTTCGACGCCATGGAAGGGCTGATCTGCGACTGACCGTCGGCCACCGCGCGAATGGCGGTGGCCACTTCGTCCGTCGAGATCTCCTTGAGGAGATAGCCGGTCGCGCCCGCCTTGATGGCGTCGTAGAGATCGGCTTCCTCGTCGCTGATGGTCAGCATGATGATTTTGGCACTGGGGGCCACTTCCTTGATCGAGGTACACGCCTCGATTCCGCCCCGCTTGGGCATCCGTACGTCCATCAGGACGATGTCCGGCAGCAGATCCGCGGCCTTGTCGACCGCCTCCGCGCCGTCGCCCGCCTCTCCGACGACCTGGATGTCCTCCTCGGCCGCGAGCACGATTTCCAGGCCGCGTCGGAAGAGGGCGTGGTCGTCCACGACCAGGACGCGGATCGGCTCCTTACGTGGTGAGCCCGTGTCCGGGCCCATGCCGACGACGCCGTCGTCGGCGTCCCCGTCATGCATCGGTCCGAAGCTGTCCGCCATCGTTCCTCCCCCTGAAGGCTGTGGCTGGTCCTGTGCCATCGCCAACCCAAGGCACCGGCCCACCGGTTGGGCCGGTGGGGCCATGATTCCATGCCCGGACGACACTGAGGTGACAGAGCGGGGCGCGAAGTGGTCGCACACGGGTGCCCCTGGGGGCGCACACGCGCTCCAGGGGCACCCGTCGGGTGTGTCGGCCGGGTGGGTCAGCCACCCAGCGTGCTGCCTGCCGCGGGAGATTGCGCCTGGGTGACCATCGGGTCCGTGTTGAGGTGGATGACTCCGTAGTCGTACGCGTGGCGCCGGTAGACGACGCTCGGTTCCTTCGTCTCGGAGTCGACGAACAGGTAGAAGTCGTGCCCGACCAGTTCCATCTCGTAGAGGGCCTGGTCGAGGGTCATCGGGGAGGCGACGTGGGTCTTCTCGCGGACCACGAGGGGGCCTTCACCCTTCACTTCCAGCGAGCCGATCTTCTTGACGGGCACGCCGTCCGAGTCATCGTCGTGGACGGTGTGGCCATTCCCGTTGAGCGTCGCCGCGCCCGGAACGTGGTCGGGGACCTCGGCTGCGGTGAGCCGTCGCGCGCCCCGGCGTGTGTGGCGCTTGTCGTGCTGCTTGCGCAGCCGGGCATCCAGCTTCTCCGCCGCCAGGTCGAGTGCCGCGTACGGATCGCTGGCCGCCGCCTCCGCCCGGATCACCGGACCGCGGGAGCGGAGCGTGATCTCCACTCGATCCGATCGGTCGGCCTGTCGGGGGTTCGGCTCCTTGGACACCTCGACGTCGAGGCTGATCACCTTGCCGTCGAGCTTCTGGATCTTCTCCAGCTTCAGCTTCTCGGCCACGTGCTTGCGGAACCGCTCGGGCACCTCGGTCTTGCGGCCCTTGACGACGATGTCCACGCAGAACTCCGTTCCCGGATCGCTCCGCTTCAGCGGCGGAGCGTCTCCCTTTTGCACCAGGTTCCGGTGAGCCCGGAACCTCGGACTCGGTGACGTTCACCTCCTCCTCCCCCGCGGGCAAGATCTCCACCCCACCGCCGCGGCTGATTGCGCAAAACCCGCGGCGCGGCATTCGGATATGCGAGGTATGGCCTGGGCCTTTCCCTCACAACCGAACATATCTCGCCTGGACGGATGCCGTCACCCTCTACCGCGGCGTACCTCCGTTCAGGTGAATTGCTCCTCTCATTACCTGCAACGATGCATGTTCACCGTCAGTTCCGGTTCATTTCGAAAGAATCCGGCGAGGCCGCGACCACAGCTGCGCAGATCATGGCATCGGCCCGGTGCTCGCCCGCCATTCGCGGCACTCCGTGCCTTCGGTCCGCCGCCTCGTCCATTGGTCCAGCCCTTCGTTCCTCTGACCCTTCCCGAGCCACCGCGGCATACACCGCCGCGGCCGTCGTTCCATACACTCCTGGTCCGTCTACCCCGCTGCACCCAGCCGTCCCGTCCGCTCCTCCCCACGCCTCCGCCGTCGCCGCCCGTACGGCACGCGCCGCCTCCGCCAGGGAGGCGCCCGTCGTCATCAGGTCGTCGACGAGCACGACCGGGCCTTCGGCGAGCAGCCGTGCGCCGCCCGGCGCCACCGCCAGCGCGCCCGTGAGATTGTCCAGCCGCTGCCGGGAGTTGAGCCCCGCCTGGTCGGCCACGACCCGCCGCTGCCGCAGTACGGAGACCACCCGCGCCGGCATCTCGCCCCGCCGCAACTCACCCGCCGCCGCAAGCGCGATCCGCCGTGCCGGATCATGCCCCCGAGCCCGCACCGCCCCACGTGCGGACGGCACGGGAACCAGCAGCACAGACCGGCTGTCCCGCATCTGGGCCCTGCTCAGCCCCGCCCGCACGGCCTCTGCCAAGGCCGTGCCCAGCGGTGCCGCAAGTGCCAGTGCGCCCCGTTCCTTGTGGGCGAGCAGCACCGCCCGCACCTCGTCCGCGTACCGGGCCGCCGCGTGCACCGTCGGCAGCCCGGGCGGCGCCGGCACCGGTCGCACCCGGCACGGTGCGGCCCCGCTCAGAGCTGCACGGCACTCCGGGCAGAGCACCGTACGAGGCCGTCCGCAGCCTCCGCACTCGGCCGGCAGCACCAGGTCGGTGAGGTCCTGCCACCACCCCCGCATGCCCACCACTGTGCCAACACCAGCGGCACGCGGCCACCCCTGTGGATAACTCCCTGTGGATAACTCCGAACGCCGACGGGACGGCCGTATCGCGGGAACGGCCGGAGCACCGGAGCACGTAGCACCAGGGTCCGCCGCCCCCGAAAAACCTCACCCCGGATAAACCGGCGCTGATCCCTCCGTGATCACCTTCTGCCACTGCGCACCGGACGGCAGCCGTACGATCCCGTCCTCTGAGTACGCCGCGAGCGGCAGCCGGTCGTCCTCGGACGCGGCGATCTCCTTGACGCCGGTCAGGGCGGCGGGCGCCGGCAGCTCGGGGGTGGAGCCGTCGACCTGGGCGTACCGCATCTGCTGCACGCCGCCCTCCTCGCGCCCGACGACCACAAGCCGGCTGTCGCCGGCCCACGACATGGCCGTGATCTCTTCCAACTCCGGTGCTGCGGACCGCAGTCCGAAGACGGAGACGGACTGGCTCTCGCCCACCTTCCCGCTCCGCTCGATTCGCCCGATGAGCAGGGACTGCTTGCCGTCCTTCTCGACGACGAGTGCGATCCGCACCCCGTCGGCGGCCACCCGGACCGATTCGATACGGCCGTCCAGCTCCGGCGCGTTCACCACGATCGGCTCGCCCGCGCCGTCCTCCAGCATGACCAGCCGTGGGTCGTCGGGATCCTGGTCGGCCACCCAGAGGTCGCCCTGAGTGTCGAAACTGGGCGTCGTCAACCGGTCGTCCACCGAGGTGCCCGCACTGCGCAGCACGGGATCGCCGAGGGAACTGCCCGACACCAGCGAGCCGACGTACAGCGTCTTGCCGTCGGCGGTGACCGCGGCCGCCCTGTTCTCGTCGCGCGAGACCGCCACCGACCGCAGCTCGGTGTCACCCTCGCCCAGCGCGCCCGGCACCGTTTCGGGCTTCTTGTCGCTGCTGCCGGCTGCCATGCGCACGAGCCGGTGCTTGCCGTCGACGAAGTACAGGTACTCGGCGCGCTTCACCTCGCCGCGCGCGGCGACCGCATCGGCGCTGTCCTCGGTGAGCGTGCACAGCTGGGCGTTGCCCGCCTTCAGCTCGACCTCGTCGACCGCGGGGGTGAGGTTCTGCAGGGTGAAGAGGATCTGGGCCGCCATCTCGTCGCACTTGCTCAGACCGACCCGCGCGGCCTTCTCGTTCAACGGGACGGTCAGTTTGTTCTGGTCGTCCGGTGTCAGCGAGGTGACGCCCTTCTTCAGCGTCGTACCGGTCGGGAAGCTCGACCTGACGACCGACTTGAGCCAGGCGGTTGGCCCGTTGAGCAGGGAGCGCACCATCTGCGTCATGGGGTCCACGTGCCGTCGTACATACACAGGATCGGCGACCGCCGCGGGCTGCTGCACGGCTGTCCCGACCGCCGTGTTCGAGGCGAAGAAGTACTTTTCGACGGACATGTAGTTGCGCTGGAAGTCCGACCGGCCCATGACGACGCCCGGTGGCAGGCCGTCGATGCGCCACTGCCTGGTCTTCTTCTCCCGCACCAGGTACACCGTCTGGCTGTAGCTCCCGCGGGCCGGCGCATACGCCTGCTGCCCGTTCACCGCGGCGACCTTGGTGCCGTTGAGCGTGAAGGAGAAGTAGTCGGTGTCCTCGCGGGTGCCCGGGTCGGGCGTGGTGTCGGGCGCGCTCGCGAGGACCGTCGTGGAGGCCTCCGGCCGCCATTTCTTCGCGGCCCTTGCGGTCAGGTACTTGCTCGCCGTCTCATAGCGCGGATCGTCACTGGTCAGCGCCTCCAGGAAACCGTCCACGATCTGCTGGGGCTGAGCGTCCTCGGAGGGCGGCACCGCAAAGACCCGCACCTGTGAGTCCTGGCGCGGGGTGGATTCGACACCGCGCAGATCCCCGCTGTCGGGCATGGAAGCGCATCCTGCCAGCAGTACGGCACCACAGGCGGCGTACGCCACCGCGTGCACCGGCCGACGCCGCGCGCCCCCCTCGCGGTCAGCGCCCACGAGATGCCTCCCCTTGCTGTTCCACGTCCTGCGCCCCGGCGTCCGCGCGGTCCGAGGGCTCGCTGCCCCGCCCGCCCGGAGTGGGCGTGTCGTCCTGTCGTCGGGCGCCTGAAGTCGGCCGGGGCACCACGCGCGCGCCGTTGCCGGGCAGCGCCGTCGGGTCGGCCGTCGGGGCCACAGCGGCCAGCCGCGACGCGATCGGCATCGGCGGCCCCTGTTCGCCCGACGGCTGCGCCGGAACGGTCACGGCCTTCTCCCCGCCGCCGTGTGGCAGACCGGCGTCATCAAGTCCGCGATTTCGTCGCGAGTCCTTCGGCTCCAGCGGTATCGGGGAGCCCCGCAGCGGCTCGTCCGCGGTCCTCGGCAGCGTCAGCCGGAACTGCGAGCCGCCCCCCGGCTCACCCCATGCCTGCAACCAGCCACCGTGCAGCCGCGCATCCTCCAGGGCGATCGACAGCCCCAGGCCCGTACCACCGGTGGTACGCGCGCGTGCCGGGTCGGCCCGCCAGAAACGGCTGAACACGCGGGTCGCCTCGCCGGGCTTGAGCCCGACGCCGTAGTCCCGCACCGCCACAGCGACCGCCCCGCCCGCCGCGGCGAGCTTGACGACGACGTCCTTGCCGTCGCCGTGCTCCACGGCGTTGACAACGAGGTTGCGAAGGACGCGTTCCACGCGCCGGGCGTCCGCCTCCGCGACGACGGGCTGCTGATCGCCGACGACCCGTATGTGCGTGCCCTTGCGCTCGGCGAGCGGCTCGGCACCACTGAGGACCCGCCGTACGACCTCCCTGAGGTCTATCGGCTCGGCCTCGAGCGCTGCCGCGCCCGCGTCGAAGCGGCTGATCTCCAGCAGATCGGCGAGCAGTGACTCGAACCGGTCCAACTGGTCGGCGAGCAACTCCGCCGACCGCGCGGTCACGGGGTCGAAGTCCTCCCGCGCCTCGTGGATGACGTCGGCGGCCATCCGTACGGTCGTCAGCGGCGTCCGCAGCTCGTGCGAGACGTCGGACACGAACCGCCGCTGCATCCGCGACAGGTCCTCCAGCTGCTGGATCTTCAGCTGGAGGTTCTGCGCCATCTTGTTGAAGGCCTCGCCCAGGCGCGCGATGTCGTCCTCACCGGTGACCTTCATACGTTCCTGTAGGCGCCCCGCGGACAGCCGCTCGGCGATGCCCGCGGCCATCCGTACGGGTGTGACGACCTGACGTACCACGAGCCAGGCGATGGCCCCGAGGAGGACGACCACGAACAGCCCGGCCGTCGCCAGCGTCCCCTTGACCAGGCTCAGCGACTTCTCCTCCTGGGTGAGCGGGAAGAGGTAGTACAGCTGGTACGGGTCGTTGTTCGGGTCGTTGACCTGCTTGCCGATGACCAGGGCCGGCTGGGACTCCTTGTCGGTGTTGTAGATGATGCGGGTGTAGCTCTGGGCCGCCGCGGTGCTGGTGTCGACGCGCTCGCGCAGGTCCTCGGGGACACTCGCGAACGGGTCGACGTAGCCCGAGGCGCGCGGCCCGCGCCCACCGCCGGTGTCGTCGCCCACGGGGAGCGTGACGACGTCGAAGGCGCCCTGGCCGCCGCTGGAGAGCGAGGAGACGAGGTCGCTCATCCACTCGATCACGTTCTGCGCGGGACGGCCGTCCGCGGTGGTGGCGTCGTCGACGGTCCCGCTGGTCGTCTCGTCGGCGTTCTGCTTGGCGACCGCGAAGCCGCCGGTGGCCTGGCTCTGTGAGGCCTTCACCTTGGCGTCCAGCAGGCCGTTGCGCACCTGCCCGATGACGACGAAGCCGAGCAGCAGGACGACGCCCAGCGACATCAGCAGCGTCGTGACAACAACCTTGAGCTGGATGTTCCGCCGCCACAGCCGCATGACGGGCAGCAGTGGCCGACGCACCCAGCGCATGAACAGGCGCAGCACGGGGCTGCCCTGGACTCCGCCCTGCAGCAGCCCGCCGTCCAGGAAACGCCCCCAGGGGGAGCCCGTCACCTTCCGGCCGACAGGCCGCCCCGCGCGGGCCCCGGGCTTGCCGGGCGCCGAAGCGGCACTGTCCCCGGACATGTCAGCTCGGCCCGGCCTTGTAACCGACACCACGAACAGTCACCACGATCTCCGGCCGCTCCGGGTCCTTCTCGACCTTGGAACGCAGCCGCTGTACGTGCACGTTGACAAGGCGGGTGTCGGCGGCGTGCCGATAGCCCCACACCTGCTCGAGCAGGACCTCGCGAGTGAACACCTGCCACGGCTTGCGGGCCAGCGCGACCAGCAGGTCGAACTCCAGCGGCGTCAGCGCGATCGACTGTCCGTCCCGCTTCACGGAGTGCCCCGCCACGTCGATGACCAGGTCACCGATGGTGAGCTGCTCGGGCGCCGGCTCCTCGGACCTCCGCAGCCGTGCCCGGATACGGGCGACGAGCTCCTTCGGCTTGAACGGCTTCACAATGTAGTCATCGGCGCCCGACTCCAGGCCCACGACGACATCGACGGTGTCGCTCTTGGCCGTGAGCATCACGATCGGCACACCCGACTCCGCCCTGATCAGGCGGCACACCTCGATGCCGTCCCGGCCGGGCAGCATCAGGTCGAGCAGCACCAGGTCGGGCTTGGCCTCACGGAAAGCAGCCAGCGCCTTGTCGCCGTCGGCCACGAAAGACGGCTCAAAACCTTCACCACGCAGCACAATGCCGAGCATCTCGGCCAGTGCGGTGTCGTCGTCGACGACAAGGACTCGTCCCTTCATAAACGACATCATCCCATTCTCGTAACATTGGCGAAGGTACTGGTGAGGCACGTCACTGGCCCGTGACGATAGTCGTATCCAACCGTCACTGTCTGCCCCGGGCCAGCGGCCCCCTCTTCAGAACGCTGACGCGAACGGGATCCACACCACCCTTCCTCACCGAGTCGCAAAACATCCCCTAGCTGAGCGTCACCTGACGGGACCTGGCACACAGCTCGGCCAGAGCCTCGGCCGTCACGGGTGAAACGGCGCCCTCCTCGGTGACGATCGCCGTCACCAACTCGGGCGGTGTCACATCGAACGCCGGGTTGTACGCCTGCGTCCCCAGCGGTGCCACCGGAACCCCGCCGCCCGCCTCCGCTCCGGCCACCGGCACCTGGGGTGCCGTCAACTCGGTCACCTCGTGCCCGGCACGCTGCTCGACCTCGATGGAAGCCCCGTCCGGGGTGTCAGGATCCACCGTCGTCACGGGCGCCACCACGATGAACGGCACATGGTGATAGCGCGCGAGCACCGCGAGCGGATAGCTCCCCACCTTGTTCGCCACCGAGCCGTCGGCCGCAATACGGTCCGCTCCGATCAGCACCGCGTCCACCTCCCCGGCCGCGAACAACGAACCCGCCGCGTTGTCGGTCAGCAAGGTGTACGCCATGCCGCTGCCTGCCGCCTCGTACGCCGTCAGCCGGGCGCCCTGCAGCAGCGGGCGCGTCTCGTCCACCCACAGCCGCCGCAGCCGGCCCGCCCGATGCGCGGCGAGCGCCACCGCGAACGCCGTCCCCTCACCGCCCGACACCAACCGTCCGGTGTTGCAGTGCGTGAGGATCCGGTGCCCGCCGCCGGGCAGCAGTTCGTCCAGCAGCGCCAACCCCTTCTCGGCCATCTGCGCACTGGCCTCGGCGTCCTCCTGGTGCAGCGCACGCGCCGCGGCCAGCGCCGCCCGGGCGGACTGCCCCGGATCGCCGCTCCTGCTGAGCTCGGTCCGGTAGGCGGACTCGGCTCTGCGCACCCCGACGGCGAGGTTCACCGCGGTGGGCCGGGCGCTCGCCAGCGCGGACGAGGCGTCGGCCACGTCGAACCCACGCGCGGCAGCCAGCGCGACCCCGTACGCTCCCGCGATGCCCAGCAGCGGCGCCCCGCGCACGGCAAGTGAGCGGATCGCCTCCACCAGCGCGGGGGCGTCCGTACACACCAGTTCGACCTCCTCGGCCGGCAGTCTCGTCTGGTCGAGAAGGACCACCACAGGACCTTCGGGTGGCTCTTCCCAGCGGATCGCCGGTATCTCGGTCGACTGGTTGTCCTCGCCGGATTGCGCGTACTGATCAGCCATGCGGTCAGTCTGCCCCTTATCCGGCGGACAATTGAAGGTGCCCACCCCATACCGCGGCCGGTCACTCGTCGACCACCCCATGGCACGATGGCTGCCAACCTGCCGCCGCGACCGCGGAACGGGCACCGTGAAGGAGCGACGATGAACGACACTCCGGGCTGGGCCTCGCCCGGATCTGCCCCGTCCGACGGACAGCAGCCCGGCGCATCGGGCCCTGCCGAGCCCGCCGACCGCCCCGGCCCCGATCAGCCCGTGGACCAGCCAGACCCGGATGCGACGGGCTCCGGCTCGAAGTGGTCCAAGGAGCAGCCGCCACCTTCCCAGTGGTCGGCGCCCACCGCACCGCCGACCGGCCCCGGCCAGGCCCCGCCACCGCCTCCGCCTCCGCCCGGCCCGGGCTGGGGCAGCCGGCCACCCGGCGGCCCCGGCGGTTACGGTGGCGGCTACGGAGCGCCCGGTGCTCCCGGCGGATACGGCGGCTGGGGAGGCGGCTGGAGTGGTCCCCCGCCCGCGGCCAAGCCCGGGGTGATCCCGCTCCGCCCGCTCGGCGTGGGTGAGATCCTCGACGGCGCCGTCTCCACCATGCGCACCTACTGGCGCACGGTTCTGGGCATCTCGCTGACCGTCGCCGTCCTCACGGAGATCATCGTCATCCTGCTCCAGGGCTTCGTCCTGGACGACCGCGCCAGCACCGAGGCCCTCAACGACCCCAGCGCCAGCCTCGACGAGCTGACCCGCGCCATGGGCGACACCATGCTCAACACGAGCGTGGTCTTCCTGATCTCCCTGATCGGCACCATCGCCGCGACCGCCCTGCTCACGACCGTCACCAGCCGGGCGGTGCTCGGCAAGTCCGTGACCACCGGCGAGGCCTGGCGCGACGCCCGCCCGCAGATGGCGAAGCTGTTCGGCCTGATCTTCCTGCTGCTGCTCATCGCCTTCGGCGTGATCTTCGCCGGCGCGACGCCCGGCATCATCGCGGCCGCGGCAGGCGCAGGGGACGCCGGTGCCGCACTCGCAATCCTGGGCAGCCTCGCCGCAGGCGTGGTCGCCCTGTGGCTGATGATCCGCTTCTCCCTTGCCTCGCCGGCGCTGATGCTGGAGAAGCAGAGCATTGTGAAGTCGATGAGCCGCTCCGCGAAGCTGGTCCGCGGCTCCTGGTGGCGGGTCTTCGGCATCCAGCTGCTCGCCACGATCATCGCGAACATCGTCGCGTCGATCGTCGTCATCCCCTTCACCTTCCTGGGCGCTGCGGTCAGCGGAGGCGGCGTCAGCAACTTCCTCGACACCGGCGGCAGCGACCTCGGCTGGACGTTCCTCATCGTCAGCGGCGTCGGATCGGTGATCGGCTCCATGATCACGTTCCCGATCACGGCCGGCGTCACCGTGCTCCTCTACATCGACCAGCGCATCCGCCGCGAGGCCCTCGACCTCGAGCTGGCCCGCGCGGCCGGCGTCCAGGACTACGGCGCCGGCGCCCCCGGCCCCACCCTGGGGAGCTGATGCGGTGAGCCTGACGGGGGGAGTTCTCACGGCCGTACCGGCGCGCGCCGCCGACGCTGCCGTGCGGGCCCTGCTGCGCGTCGGCGACGCCTCGGCGCTGTCGCGCTCCGACGACGAGCCGCCGCTGACCATCCCGCGCGACCCCGCGCAGGAGGCGGCTCGACGCGAGCTGTCCAAACGGATGTACCACGAGAACGAACCCAGCCTGTTCCAGCGCGCCCTGGACTCCTTCTGGGACTGGGTCGGCGAGTTGTTCAACTCCGCCTCGGCCGTGACTCCCGGCGGAACACTGGGCCTGGTCGTCGTCATCCTGGTCGTCGTCGCGGCCCTTGGGGCCATGTGGTGGCGCTTCGGCACCCCGCGCCGGGAACCCGTCTCCGCCGCCGCCCTGTTCGACGACCGCCCCCGCAGCGCCGCCGAACACCGCGCGGCCGCCGAGGCACACGCCGCCCAGGGCCACTGGAACCAAGCCCTCCAGGAACGCATGCGCGCCATCGTCCGCGCCCTGGAGGAACGCGCCCTCCTCGACGTCCGCCCAGGCCGCACGGCCGACGAGGCCGCCGCGGAAGCAGGCCGCGCCCTGCCCTCCGACGCGGACCGGCTGCGCGCCGCCGCCCGGGACTTCGACGACGTGACATACGGAGGACGCTCGGCGAGTGAGCGGTCGTACCACCGCATCGCCGAACTCGACCGCGATCTGGAGCGGACCAAGCCGGTGCTCACGAGCAGCGCCCACAGCACGGCCCAGAATGCCCGCCAGGGAGCCGCCGAATGACCACCGAGGCCACGCTCCCCTCCACTTCGGCCTCGCCCACCACCCGCCAGGTGTGGACCCGCACGCGAGGCGTCCTGCTCGCCCTCGTACTGCTCCTGGTCGGGGCCGTCGCGATCGCCGTGATCCAGTCCGACACCCGGCACGGCCGACTCGACCCGCGCTCCGCCGACCCCTACGGCAGCCGCGCCGTCGCCGAACTGCTCGCCGACCGCCGCGTCGACACGCGCGTGGTCACCACCCTGGACGAGGCCCGCGCCGCGGCCGGCCCGGACACCACACTCCTGGTGGCCGACCCCGACCTGCTGACCCCGCGTCAACAGACGCAGCTGCACTCCGCGACCGACGCCTCCGGCGGACGCACTGTCCTCGTCGCCGCCGGCAGTTGGTCCGTCGAGCGGCTCGCCCCAGGCGTCATCGCGGACCCCGCCACCAGCCTCGACTCGGCGCTGCCCCCTCGCTGCAACCTGCCGGCGGCCCGGCGCGCGGGCAACGCCGACACGGGCGGCATCCGCTACACGGCCCTCCAGGTCGATGCCGACGAGTGCTACCCCAGCGAGCGCCTGGCCACCCTCGTACGCGTCCCGGCGGCGTCCGAGGGCGGCGACACCATCGTCATCGGTGCGCCCGACATCCTCTTCAACGACCGTCTCGGCGAGCAGGGCAACGCCTCGCTCGCCCTCCAACTCCTCGGCTCCCGCCCTCATCTGGTCTGGTACCTCCCCTCGCTCTCCGACTCCACCGCCGCCGACACCGAGGGCGAGCGCGGCTTCTTCGACCTGATCCCCTCGGGCTGGCTCTGGGGCACACTTCAGCTCTTCATCGCGGCAGCCCTGGCCGCCCTCTGGCGGGCACGCCGACTCGGCCCTCTCGTGCCGGAAAATCTCCCCGTGGCGATCCGCGCCTCCGAAACCGTCGAAGGCCGCGCCCGCCTCTACCGCAAGGCGGACGCCCGCGACCGCGCGGCCGCCGCTCTTCGCTCCACCACCCGCACCCGCCTCGCCCCCCTCGTAGGCGTCACCGTCGCCCAGGCACACACGCCCGAAGCCCTGCTCCCCGCGCTGTCCGCCCACCTCAACGGCGACGGACAGTCCCTGCACACCCTCCTCTTCGGCCCGCCGCCCAGCGACGACGCGGCCCTCATCGCCCTCGCCGACCAACTCGACGCCCTCGAAAGAGAGGTACGCCGTCCATGATGGACCCGACCACTGACAACGCCGGGCCGACCGGGGACGCGGGCAACGCCCGAGCCGCCCTGGAGGCCCTGCGCGCCGAGATCGCCAAGGCCGTGGTCGGCCAGGATCCCGCCGTGACCGGCCTCGTCGTCGCCCTCCTCTGCCGCGGACACGTTCTCCTTGAAGGAGTCCCCGGAGTCGCCAAAACGTTGCTCGTCCGCGCGCTCGCTTCCGCACTCGAACTCGACACCAAGCGCGTCCAGTTCACACCGGACCTGATGCCGAGCGATGTGACCGGCTCCCTGGTCTACGACACCCGCAGCTCAGAGTTCTCCTTCCAGCCCGGCCCGGTCTTCACCAACCTCCTCCTCGCCGACGAGATCAACCGGACTCCGCCCAAGACCCAGTCATCCCTCCTGGAGGCCATGGAGGAACGCCAGGTCACCGTCGACGGCACCCCCCGCCCGCTCCCCGAGCCCTTCCTGGTCGCGGCAACCCAGAACCCGGTCGAGTACGAGGGCACATACCCCCTCCCCGAGGCCCAGCTGGACCGTTTCCTCCTCAAACTCACGATCCCCCTCCCCTCCCGCCAGGACGAGATCGCCGTCCTCACCCGCCACGCCGAGGGCTTCAACCCACGCGACCTGCGCGCCGCCGGCCTACGCCCCGTGGCCGGCCCGGCGGCCCTCGAAGCCGCACGCACTGCCGTCGCCAAGACCGCCGTCTCCCCCGAAATCACCGGCTACGTCGTCGACATCTGCCGCGCGACCCGGGAGTCCCCGTCCCTCACCCTCGGCGTCTCCCCACGCGGCGCCACCGCCCTCCTGGCGACCTCACGCGCATGGGCCTGGCTGACCGGCCGCGACTACGTCATCCCCGACGACGTGAAGGCTCTCGCCCTCCCCACCCTCCGCCACCGCGTGCAACTCCGCCCGGAGGCCGAAATGGAGGGCGTGACAGCCGACTCGGTCATCAACGCGATCCTCGCCCACGTCCCGGTCCCCCGCTGATGGCCCTCACCGGACGCGCCGCGCTCCTCGCGGCCCTCGGCTCCCTCCCCGTAGGCATCTGGGAACCCGGCCTCACGAGCCTCCTCGCCGTGAACGCCCCCCTGGCCCTGGCCTGCGCGTGTGACTTCGCCCTGGCAGCGCCGGTACGACACCTTCGCCTGACCCGCTCCGGAGACACCTCGGCCCGCCTGGGCGAGCAGGCCGACGTCACCCTCACGGTCACCAACCCGTCCCGCCGCCTGCTCCGGGCCAACCTCCGCGATGCCTGGCCCCCCAGCAGCTGGCAACCCGGCACCGAGATCGCCGCCTCCCGCCACCACCTCACGGTCCCCGCAGGCGAACGCCGCCGCATCACCACACGCCTACGCCCCACCCGCCGCGGCGACCGCCAGGCAGACCGCGTGACGATCCGCTCGTACGGCCCTCTCGGCCTCCTCTCCCGCCAGGGCACCCACAAAGTCCCCTGGACGGTACGCGTCCTGCCCCCCTTCACCAGCCGCAAGCACCTCCCGTCGAAGCTCGCCCGCCTACGCGAACTCGATGGCCGCACCAGCGTCCTCACCCGCGGCGAAGGCACGGAATTCGACAGCCTGCGCGAGTACGTCCCCGGCGACGACACCCGCTCCATCGACTGGCGCGCCACCGCCCGCCAGGCCACGGTCGCCGTACGCACCTGGCGCCCCGAACGCGACCGGCACATCCTCCTGGTCCTTGACACCGGCCGTACCTCGGCCGGCCGCGTCGGCGACGTCCCACGCCTGGACGCCTCAATGGACGCGGCCCTGCTCCTGGCCGCCTTGGCATCCCGCGCCGGCGACCGCGTCGACCTGCTCGCCCACGACCGCCGGGTACGCGCCCTCGTCCAGGGCCGCGCGGCAGGCGACGTCCTCCCGTCGCTGGTCAACGCGATGGCGACACTCGAACCCGAGCTCGTCGAAACAGACTCCCGAGGGCTTACGGCCACTGCACTCAGGGCAGCCCCCCGCCGCTCCCTGATCGTGCTGCTGACGACCCTCGACGCAGCCCCCGTCGAAGAGGGCCTGCTTCCCGTCCTCGCCCGGCTCACTCAGCGCCACACGGTTCTGCTGGCATCCGTCGCGGACCCGCATATCGCCCACATGGCCACGGCACGCGGCAACATCGATGCCATTTACGAATCCGCAGCGGCCGCCCACGCCCAAAGCGAACGCCATCGCATCGCAGAACAACTCCGCCGCCATGGAGTTACGGTCGTGGACGCGACGCCTGACGAACTGGCTCCGGCACTGGCTGACGCGTATTTGGCATTGAAAGCTGCTGGACGTCTTTGAATAGCAGGGGCGGGCCGGAGCCCTGCCCAAAACGCAAAAAAGGGCCCACGCCAATGGCGTGGGCCCTAA
>NZ_JAFFSX010000053.1 GCF_017948485.1 Streptomyces sp. GESEQ-35
ACACACAGCAGCCCTGGTGCGCAAGCCCGGCGCTCTGCCCGGGGCGACCGCGCTCGAACAGGCCAAAGCTGCCGGGAAGTTCACCCCGGTCCACGATGCGTGGTGGGCCGCGGTCTGCAAGGTCCGGGGCGACCGCGACGGCACCCGGGCGTTGATCGACGTGCTCCTGCTGGGCCGGCGCATCCCGCACGAGCACCTGGTGGCCGGGCTCGCGGCCACGTTGCGGGTGGGCGCGCTGACCGCGGACGCCGTCGCGCTGGAGGCCCGCAAGGCCCAGGAAGCCGACGACGCGGACACCACCCTGCCCGAGCCGGAGCCGCGGCGAGAGCCGACCGTCACCTTCCTGACCGCACGGCGGCTGGCCCATCTCCCGCCCGACACCCGGCCGCTTCCCTCACCGGCCCCCTACGACCAGCTCCTTGGCCGCACCCGCGGCACCACCGCTGCCAGTTAGGGAGAACAGATGCCATGAACGCCACCAGCCGCCGGATGAGCGAGCAGGCGGCCGAAACCGCCGTGGTCGGCGCGTGCCGGATGCTCCGGCTGCCCACCATCCGCGGGAAGTTCCCGGACCTTGCCGAGCAGGCCGCCCGCGAGCAAATGTCCTACCTCACCTTCCTCGCCGAACTGCTGCTGGCTGAGTGCGACGACCGGGCACGGCGTCGCTCCGAGCGCAGGATCAAGGCAGCTGCCTTCCCGAGGCAGAAGTCACTGCGGGAGTTCGATTTCGACGCCAACCCCAACATCGACCCCGCCGTCGTCCACACCCTCGCCACCTGCGAGTGGGTCAAGAAGGGACAGCCGCTCTGCCTCGCTCGTCCCGATGGTGCGGTCGCGTGTGTACGGCCCTTTCATCGGAGGAGTCTGCGATTCTCGGCAGGTCACAGCAAGTGGAAGGACGGACCACATGCGTCTGCTCGATAACCTCCAGGGAGGTCTGGCGAGGCGGTACCGCCAGATCGTCAACTCACCGGCGCAGGGCCTCGGTCGCGAGGTGAAGTACGCCGCTGACTGGATCGGCAAGCAGCCGCTCCTCACCGCGATCATCGCCGAAGCTCGTCACGTTGAGGAGCAGCCGCCCCTGACGGAGTGGCTGGGCCAGTGCGAGAACAGTGTCGGAATGGTCTGGCCGACGGAGACCGAGGCAGGCAGGGCCGTGCTCAGCTGGAATCTGCTGAGCGAACTTGAGTGGGCCGACCCCAGCAGCAACGGGCATTCACCGGGTAGGACGCGGCCTTAGCCCAGCGACCAGTAGGTCTGGAAGTGGTGGACGTTGTCGCTGTAGCCACCAAGCCAGCGCCCGTCGCCCTCGACATGGATCTTGAAGACGGCCGATGAAGTCTGCGCCTTGTTGTAGACGCGAGAGGTGTTGCACCGGGTGCTGCCGCCGGCCACGGACGAGACATTGTTCTTCCACCACTCGACCGGCTCGAAGCGATAGCCAGCCGTGTCGCAGTTTTCGGGGACGTAGACGGCCGTCATGTCGCCCTGGCTGTCCCTGTTGTAGTTGACGTTCTCATACAAGTACATCAACGCGACGGGCGCGGCCGCAGCGGTCTCGCCTCGGGCACGTGTCGTCGCCTGGTGGCGAATTTGCATCGTGGCCTTCGCTTCGGCCAGGGATGTGTTTGAGCACGCCTGTGCCACGACCGGCGAATTCTTACCGGCCGACGACTTGCCGAGCTGAACGGCGCAGTATTTGCCCTCGGGGGCGGCCGCACCGGCCACCGCCGGGCTCGCTAACAGAAGGACCTGCCCGGCCACTGCAGCGGCGGCCACAACGAATTTGTTGACCCGCATTTGTGCACTCCCCATTCAGATGGCTGGCGACGCGCAGCCCGCGCCGCACGTCAGAGGATGCAGGCATGGGCCCCTACTTGGCGTTACGGGTGAGCGCACAGGTCTTTAGTCTGCGTGCACTGTCGCGCACTGCTGGCGGTACTGGCGCGGGGAGAGGCCGTAGGCGCTGCGGAAGGCCTGGCTGAAGTGTGCGGGGCTGGTGAACCCCCACCGAGCCGCGATCACGTGGATCGGGCGGGCGGCCAGCTGGGGGTTGGCGAAGTCGCGCCGGCACTGCTCCAGGCGGCGTTCGCGGATCCAGCCGGCGACAGTGTGCCCGTCCTGCTGGAAGAGCTTGTGCAGGTAGCGCAGGGAGATGTGGTGCGCAGCGGCGATCACATCCGGGGTCAGGTGAGCATCGCCCAGGTGGTCTCGGATGAAGGCGTGGATCTGGGCCATCAGCGCGCGCTGGCGGGTGTGGGGTGGCACCGTGCTCTGGGTGTCCAACGCCTCTGCCAGTGCCGTGGTCAGCACATCGAGGGTGAGGGTGGACAGCCGGGCGGTCTCCGATGGACTGAGGTCGGGCATGTGCCGGGCCAGGTGCAGCAGGAACTGGGACGACAGCGCACCGATGCCCCGCTCACCTGGGATGCGCACCGCGGTCAGGCGCCTCAAGTCCTTCGAAGGTAACGGCAGCAGCGAGCGCGAAAAGTGCAGGAGCAGCACCCGGCTCACCGGAATATGCGGCGCATGCTCGACCTGGTACGGACGCGAGGTGTCGACCAGTACCAGATTCCCAACGCTCAGATCCGCGTGCCGGCCGTTCTGCGTCACCGTGCTGCCGCCGTTCACCGTGCAGGCCAGCTCGAACACCTCGGGATCGGCCCGCCGGATGAGCTTGGGCGTGCGGTGGGCCGAGTGCGGCACCACAGTCGCCAGCACAGCCTGCACAGGACCGAAGACGCTGAAACCGACGTGCGCCCAAAATTCGCTCTCCGCCTGCGAATCGCAGCGTAAGTCGTAGGGCACGTAGAGCTTCGAGTTCACCTCGCGCCAGTAGGCGAACCGCTCCCCCGCTGGGACCTCGGCAGTGCTGGCCACGTCCATGACCCACCATGGTGTCGCCGCTGCGGCGCCCGACACCAGCCTCGCACCGGACAGGCTCTCGAAGGCACATCCGACACTCCGAGACCCTGATCACCTGGGCGGCAGCCATCACCCTCATGATCCGCCGCCTGGCCCGGAAAGGCGCCACCCCAGCTGGCCAAGGAAACCGGCGCCGGCTGACGGCTAAGCCGTCCTCCCCACCCGTCAGGCTGGATCAGCCGGACAACCGGGCCATTAGCCCGGTGGCCTCCAGTTACGTCATACAAGCCGAGGAAGGGATCCATCATCACCACTACGACGGCGGTGCCGGGGATGGCCCATGTCCCTTCGACGGCCGGGCCGTCGGGGGTGAACTGCATCCTTACCCGATGGATCACCCGGCGCCTCCTTGCCGCCGTCCGCGGGGTTGGTGGTTCGACGCTGGGCGCCGGGCGGCGAGGGCTGCGGGGTAGAGCATTCCGTGCCCGAAGCGGGCGCGGTCGGCGACGGCTTCGAGCGTGAGGGGCTTGTCGTCGCCGGCGTCCAGGGTGAGCTGCCGGGTGGCCTGGGCCGCGGGCTGGAGGCTGTCGCCGCGCAGCGTGATGCTGCGGACTCTCGCGCGTTGCAGACCGAGGGACTCGTACAGCGCGTACGCGGTGCGCGCCAGGAGCAGGGTGTGGTGGGTGGGTTCGGGCAGGGTGCGGCTGCGGCGGGTGGCGCTCTGGTCGGCGTAGCGGATGGTGCAGGTCAGGCCTCGGGCGATCTGCTTGCTGCTCGGGCTCCGAGGTCGTCGGCCAGGGCGAGCAGGGCGCGCCGGTGCTGGGCGGGATCGAGTTCGTCGTGGGGGAAGTGGTGTTCTGCGCTGATGCTCGCCGCGACGGGGGCGGGGTCGACGACGGCGGTGTCGCGGCCGTGGGCTCGCTCGTGGAGGGTGCGGCCGGCGCGGGCTCCGAGCAGGCGCTGCAGGGTCAGCACGGGGACGTCGGCGATGTCGCCGATGGTGTGCAGACCGTACTCGGTGAGCGTGGCTGTCATCGCTGTGCCGATGCCGGGCAGTTCGCGGACGGGGCGGGGCTGCAGGAACGCTTCGATCGCGTCGGGTGTGTCCTCGATGACGGTCCGCTGGCCGGGCGGGGTGAGGGCGGCGGCCATGGCGGCGAGCATCGGGTTCGGCGCGGCCGCCGCCGAAGAGCGCACCCCGAAGTAGGCCAGGGCCCGGAGCTGGATGAGTTCGGTGATGCCGCGGGCGTCGCGGTGCCAGAACCGCAGGGCGCCCTTCTTAGGCAGAGTTCGTTGTCTCAATGCGACACGTGTCGCAGGCGCTACGTCACCCGTACGTGTGTTGCTGACTGCTGTTCAGCGGGGGATACGCGGGGCGGCGGCGGAAGGCCGCTATATCCTTCCCCATACCGACGATGAGATCTCCCTCGGCCGTGAGGGCGACAGCTCGAGCACCTGGCGCTGCCAGGAACCCTGCGGGCTTGCCTGTACGTAGGTTCCACACCCGCACCGTGTCGTCGGGAGGGGCACTGGTGATGGCGACAGGGGTGCCGTCCACCACCGCGCACGCCACCGACGTGATTTCACCCGTGTGGCCGGTGAGGAACGGAGTGAGCGGGGTGCCAGTGGCCAAATCCCATACCCGTACCGTCCCAGCGCGACTGGCGGTGACGGCAGCCGGGACGCCGTCCACCATCGCGCACGCCACACCAGACAGACCTGCGTGGGCGCCTGCCCGCTCCCGGTGGCCGACCAGGTATTGGTGGCCAGCCGGGAACTGCCTGAGCAAGGTTCCGGAGGCCAGATCCCACACCCGCACCGTCCCGTCGGCGCGGCCGGCGGTGACGGCAACCGGGACGCCGTCCACCACGGCGCACGCTACACCTGCTACGCCCTCCACCCGACTGGTGCAGCCGGTGAGGGGCTGCCCGAACGGAGTGCCGGCGGCCAGGTCCCACACCCACACCGCGTTATCTCTTACATACGCGGTGATGACGACCGGGGTGCCGTCCACCACCGCGCACGCTATCGACGCGACTTCGCTGGTGTGGCCGGTGAGGATCGGAGTGAGCAGGGTGCCAGTGGCCAAATCCCATACCCGTACTGTCCCGATGTCGGCGGTGACGGCAACCGGGTTGCCATCCACCACCCCGCACGCCACCTCCGTGACTACGCGGGTGTGGCCGGTGAGGGGCTGCCCGAAGGGAGTGCCGGTGGCCAGGTCCCACACCCACACCGTGTCGTCGTGGGGGGCGCTGGTGATAGTGACCGGGGCGCCGTCCACCACCGCGCACGCTATCGACGGGAACGTAGTCTGGCCGACCAGGGACTCCCGGGGCTGCTGCGACAGCAGGGTGCTGGTGGCCAGCTCCCATACCCGCACCGTCCCGTCGGCGCGGCCGCCGACGGTGACGGCAACCGGGATTCCATCCACCACCCCACACGCCACCTCCTCAACGACGCCAGTGTGGCCGGTGAGGGGTTGTCCAAGCGGGGTACCAGTGGCCAGGGCCCACACCCGTACTGTTCCGTCCTCGCCGCCGGTGACAGCGATCGAGGTGCTGTCCATCACCATGCACGCCACCGCCGTGACTGCGCCGGTGTGGCCGGTGAGAGGTTGCCCGAACTGGCTTCGTAGGTGTTCGTTGACTCCGTTTGTAGGTGAGTTCTGACTCCACCTGGCGGCCGGAGGGTCTCGTTTGGTAGGTGAGAAGTGACTCCACTTTGGGAGGTGCCGGCCCACGGCGCACCGGGCCGTCTGCGTGGCGTCAGTCGTGACGTGCGAGCTTGGCCGAGGAGACGAGCAGGATCACGGCCAGCACGGGGATGAGCACCAGGTCCGAGAACACGCCGACCAGCAGGCCCCCCAGCACCGCGAAGCTGCCGTCCCGGCTGTATCGGGCGAAGGCGACCAGCATGGTCGGCAACGACACCAGCAGGGACAGACTCCCGGCCGTCTTGATGTCCGCGGCGAACAGCAGCACGATCGTCGGGATCAGCAGCTCGCCGCCGGCCACGCCCATGATCGCGGCGACCACCCCGATGCCGAACCCGGCGACCACGCCCAGGGGCACTTGCGCCCACAGCGGCAGCGACAGCATCCCGACGGTGGTGAGGTGAGTGACCGTGGCCATCGAGAAATGGGACAGTATTCGGGAACTGCGGGCGTGGCTGCGCAAGGTCGCGCACCGCTGCTATCTGCGTCAGACAGGCCAACGGGAAACCCCATACGACCCAGTGCCCGATCGCCCGGGCGGCAGCAGGGGACGCTGTCCAGCGCCGACGGAGACACCCGTCCTGTCGACACCTCCTGGCCGGGCGCCGCGGCCGCGACCGGCCGGTACACCGCCCCCCGCCGCTGACCCACGGGCGGGCGCCGCACCCTGTACCGGGTCGTCCCGGCCCGCTCACTGCTGCTCCAGCGTCGTGGGCGGGCCGGTCAGCGCAGATCAGGCGGTCACGCTGCGGCCAGGAGTGCCAGGACCCCAGCGCGCCGCCCGATCACGCCGCTGCCTTCCGCTAATAGGTGTGCGTGCACGTGTCGTTTCCGACCGTCGTGCAGGCGTAGGCGAACAGGCCTGCGTCGTTGACCATGGCCGTGTACGAGTGATAGACGGGGCTGTTCCAGAACTCCGCCCCCGAGCTGCTGTGGATGGACACGTAGTCTCGGCCGCCGCCGCTGATACGCCCCCACGCCGCCCGGCAGGTCGGGCTGTACCGCAGTTCGAGCTTCCTGCCGTCGATGTACTTGGTGTCGGGGGAGAAGGCATCGGCAGCACACCCGGTCGTTTGCGGGTCCTGCCCGTGGCAGGATTGCGCGTAGCAGGTGGCCGCGGACCGCTTGGCCTGACCGTCGTCCTGCGCGGAGGCAGACGGGGCCACCGCCAAAGCGGCCAGCGTCACGCCGGAAAGCGCCAGAGCACCGAACAGTCTGCTCATTAGACTCCCTTTCACTCGGATGGTGCGTCGGTAGCCGAGGTATACCGCCACCGGTCCGGGACGGGTCCCGGAACCACCGGACGCCTTCGTCCGGCTCTGATCCTGTGCGGCGCGCACGAGTGCGGCCCCCTGCGCCGCGGACACGCAGGCCGCAGCCAAGCGCCGGGCCGCCGGCCGCTGCCCGCCTCCACGACGGCCAGGTCCCGCACGCCGCCGTGGCCGGCCAGACCCTCGAGAAGGGCCGGACATGGTCGTACCTGATGAGCGGGAGGACTCCTGCTGGGGCAACCGAGGACACCCCAACCCGCGTGAAGGACCCGGGGCCGTCAACGTCGCGCTCTACGCCACGGCGTCCGTCGACGCGGTCGTCGCCTCCCACCCCGAGGTCGGCTGGGAGCATCTGCGCGCGGTGGGGAAAGGCCGGCGCTCCGCTGGCATTGCTGCGCCCGGCCGTCCAGAAAGGCGGCCAGGGCGCGGCGTTGTTCTTCCTCGCGGGCGATCTGCCGGGCGAGGGCGTCGCGGTCGATGTACAGGTCGACGGCGGCGAGGACCAGGCGCCGGAGTTCGGCCGGCTCCAGCGCCTCGCGGGGTAGGTCATCCGGCTTCTTCGCCAAACCAACGATCATCACACCGATCAGACACGGGGATAGGGAATCGCCAGCCCATCCGTCACAGAACGTCACAGATCACCGGATCTGAAACAGCTTCTGAGCCTTTTCCAACCTCGTGCAGATGATGGGGCCTTGGGCTGACAGCGCGGTAAAGCCTCTGGTAGATGGGTTTTCGACCAAGAGAACCGTCTCCACCAGAGGCTTCGCATGCTTGTCTACCCGTCCGGGATCGACGTGTCCGGCTCCGCCCTGCGCTTCCTGTCCGCCCGGCTGCGGGACCATCGCCGGCAACGCGGCACCCGCTGGCGGCGGCTGAGCCCCGGTCGTCAGGCCCTGCTGACGCTCGTCCACCTGAGGTGCGGGCATACCTACGCCCAGCTCGCCGCCGGGTTCGGCGTTGGGACCACCACCGCCTACCGGTACATCGCCGAGGCCGTCGAGGTCCTCGCCGCCCTCGCACCGCCCCTCGCCGAGGCGATGAAGACCGCCTGCCCCAAGGCATTCGTGATTCTGGACGGCACGCTGCTGCCGATCGACCGGATCGCCGCCGACCGGCCCTTCTACTCCGGGAAACACGAGCTGGAGTGCACTCCGAAGGCCGCCATCCACTGATCGTGGACTTCGGCCGGGACCGGTCCCCACGTCCGTCCATAGACTGGTCGATTTCGGGCAGCGGGCGGCCGGAGAAGAGCAGTTCTCCGAACGGAGATCAGGTGGTTGGGGTGTCGCTCAGAAACTTATGGATCCTGGTGGTCGCGGTAGTGGTTGGCCTGCTCGGCCTAGTTGGCGTGAGCGTCCTGGTCACGGAGCCGACGCAGGAGTCGGCGCAGGAGCCCTCCCGTAAGGCTGCCCCGAAAACTCCGTCCACCAGCGCCGCACGGTCCGCCACGCCTGCCCCCTCGCCCTCCACCATCGACGGCTGCGGCTACCTCTTTGACTCCGAATCACCGGTTGACTTCCCCAACCCGAAGGCCCCGGACTACGCCGGACCCGGGCCACACCTGGCCGTGGCGGACACGGAAGCGGACTCACCGGAAGGGCTGGAGGAATTTCGTCTTCACACGATCGATCTGCCGAACGAGTGGCAGCCATGGCATAAGAAGAGGACGTACGAGACTGATCCCGCACGCGCGGAACTTCTCATCTGCCAGACCAAGGCGCACCAGCGCAGCGACACACGGGTCACTCGCTGCGACGACGACGGAATCGGATGGGATGTGTATCCGGTCACGTACACCTTCGAAGTGTATGAAATGAAGACCGGCCGCAAAGTGAAGACCCTCACGATCCGCAGCGACGAACCTCATACCGACTTCTGCCCGGGCCCTACCCAGTGGTTCTTGGGCCATGCCCCCGATATAGGGCAGCACATCAAGGACGAGACGCTGCAACGCCGACTGCGGCCACTGATCATGGGCCCCGCCCGTTGACCTCCCAGGTGAAGTTATGGGGCATCGTTATCCTGCCTTTCGGTGTGGCGGTCAGGTCATGGCAGTGGATCTACAAGTATTCGGCGGCTCCCTGATTTCGGTAACCGGCGAGCCGCCTCACATTGAGCGCTTTTCATACTCAGTTTGAGCAGGGGTAAGCAGCTTGTCGCGCACGGCAGGCCACTCGTCCGCAAGGACGCTGTAGTACAGCGAGTCAGATGAGCGCCGGGACGGGGCTTGCCGACCAGGCGGCGGTGGAGGGCAGTTTCCGACGGCAACTGGCCTGGGAGATCGTCGGCCTGACGGTCATCGGCCGGTACGGCGATCGTCGTGACCTCGACCAACAACTGCTCCCGTCAGGCCTCGACCATCCCTGGCAGAGGGACCGACCGGCGGCCCATTCCGCAGCTATGGATAACCGAGATCACCAGTACTCGTCCAGGCCCTCGGCCGGTCCTCGAAGGTGGCGATCGCCAAGTACGCGTGGAGTGGCCGGGAACGCCTGGGCCTGCTCAGGATCCGCGACGATGTGATCGTTTTGCACGGAATGCGCTGGCCGGACGAGGTCCGCGATCCCTCCGAGCTGCTGCCGCCCGCGGTTCAGCTGTCCGATCAGGAGGTTGACCAGGCGCTGGCCCTCATCGACCGCATGACCACGGAGACACTGCAAGGCCCTGACTTCACCGACCACTACACCGAGGCCCTGCAGCAGGTCCTTGACGCCAAGCGGGAGGGCCACGCCCTGCCGGAGGCTCCGACACCGGAGAAGGAACCGGGCCAGGTACTCGACTTGATGGCGGCGCTGAAGGAGTCGGTGACCAAGGCGAAGGCGTCGCGCGGCGAGGGCACCGATGCCGAGGTCCACGGCCTGCCACCGAAGAAGACCGCGGCCAGGAAGGGAACAGCGAAGAAGCAGTCGGCAAAGAAGGCTGCCGCGAAGAAGACCACGGCGAAGAAGACGTCGGGGCGTCGGCCGCGCACCGCGTGACGAACCGCGTCCTCCAGCAGCAGCGGGAGCTCGTTTGGGAGGGCCTGCGCTCCTACTCAGGAGGGCAGGGCGGTGCGCTTGAGTTCCTCGAAGGCCCACATCGACTGCTCGTCTTCGATCGGCCCCATGCGCTGTTGCAGTTCGTCGCGGACGCGGGGCAAGTTCAGGGACCAGTACGTCAGTTGCCCGCTGATCAGCCGGTCGAGGAACCGCAGCGGACGGCGGCTTGCCATGCCGCCGTCCTGGATGGCGCGGCGGCCGGCGTAGAGCCGCTCGAAGCACCACAGCAGGGTGAAGTAGGCGGTCCGGACGTCGGGGAGGTCGTCGTCACACATGGAGTTGGGAGAGTGCAGCAGGGTTCCCAGCAGGTCGCGGGCTTTCGCCACCTCGCCGCTTGTCAGGTCGGCGTGGAGCAGACGGGCCAGGTCGAAGTCCCCGTGCCGACTCTGCCAGTAGAACACTGCTATCGACGTCGACAAGGACACGATCGAGATCACGAGCGTTACCGCTTCAGTCACGCGCGTGACCTTCCCCGCGCCGACGCCGACATGCTCTTGCCGGCCGTCTGCTGCCGGCCCGTGCGGTCTTCGGCCGCGCGTGAACTGGGTGCAGCCGCGGCTGTGTCGGCACTCTCATGGTCCGGCAGGTGACGGCCGGTGCCGTGGTCAGCTGCTTGGGGCCGCGGGTGGAGGCTTGCCAACCACGGTCCGGCTGAACGATCGTGAGCCGGTGACCGACCCGAGTCCCGCTCAGCGACGCATCGTTGCCGGAGCCCGCAACGCGGCACGCATTCTGGCCTTCGGCGGTCTCCTGGCCGTCGCCGTCGTGCTGACCCGTCTCCTGGCGGGCGGCCAGTCCGTCCAGGTGGCCTCGGTCTCCGTGCCGGTCGACCGGATGTGGCTCGTCTTCACCGCGCTGACGGTCGCTCACGTGTTCACGGCCCGGTTCCTCGCCGCCTACATCGAGAAGTATCTGGACCAAATGCCGTCGCCCATGCGTGCGGGCTGGGTGTTCGATGAGATCACGACCGAGGGAAACGTCTTTGTCCACGGGCTGATCTCGCGTGCCGTCTCCCGACGTCGACTCACCTTCGTCCACCGGATGTCACGCCATGATCCATCCGCCTGGGTGGCTCGGGGCGCCGGCATCCTGCTCGTCATTGCGGTCCCGCCATGGTGGTGGGGCAGGTCCGGGCTCCAATGGAGCGGGGACGGCTGGCTGGTGACCCTCGCGCTCGTACTGCCGCTCGTCAACTGGTGGGCGGGCAGCAAGTGGCTGATCAGCCTGTCCCGGCTGGAAGACCTCCGGAACCGAGTGGAGAGATCGGCACAGGATCCCGTCGACGAATCGGACATCGACGACCTTAAGCGCTTGCGGGTTTGGCTTGTCCCCGTCCGCCCGCGCGGATCGTTCGAGCAGAGCATCAGCACCTTGCTTCGGTTGGCCGAGCGCCCTTTGCCGATCGATGACACACAGGCTCAGCCGCCGGCACGCTCCCGCCCAACCGGCCCGCGTCCCCCGGTCGAATCTCTCACGACCTCCCAGCGGGTCAGCATCGCCATCACGTACCTCATCCTGCGGGCTTCCTTCCCCGAAGCGGACCTGCCCGCGGATCCATGGTTTGTGACGGACGCCGAGCGCTCGATCTACCAGTCCGATTGGGCACAAGATCGGTTCCAGGTGGGGTTGGTCCGGCGCCGTTGGACCGAGATCGAGCTCTCCAACTGACCGCCAGGTTGCTCGGGTGGGGGTTGTTTCTGATGGATCCAGGGTGTGCGGTCGGCGATCCCCCACTCTGCCCCTGGGCCTTGAAGTAGGGACCGCTGCGGCCCGAACTGCGTGGCCGGTGCACCGGATGCGCCGGAGGCGTGAGCGGGCCTGGACCCTGATGGCGCCTCGTCCCGGTCGGGGGTGCAGGACACCAGCGTCCGCACGCCGGCCGTCCATCTCACCCTGCTGCGACTTTTCGAGATAGGTGACACCGCGATGGTGGACTGGCCTGCGGGTTCTGGTCGGTCCTGATCGCTCTACTTGACACTGGAAGGTCGTTGTTTGTTGACACCTTCGCCTGTTTTTCGGTCCAGTTGACACCAGTTTCGAAGGTCGGCGCTGCGGTGTACGCGCTTGGCGCTTCCCTGGTGGGGGGAGGTACGTCCGGGAGCGCGTCCACGACGGTAGCGGCGAGGAAGACCAGCCGACTCGTCCTGTGCTGTGGTCTCACCAATGCAGCTGGGACGCACTGCTTGCTCCGGTCTCGGTGTCCGAGGGGAGGATCGGGCTCGATCTGGCTCCGGGGTGGAAGCAGCGCTGGTCGGTGACCTGGCGGACGCACCGGCCTCCGAGCGGGGATGCGGCCTTCGACCGCGTCAGCTGCGCAGGGAGTCCACCCGTACGCAGCCCTTACCCTCGACGCAGATACTGATCGAGACCGGGATGTTCTCGGCGATGCTGGTGTTGAACCAAAAATCGCCGTTCGTATTGAGCTGGGCTTCCTTGAACATGCGCCATTGCCCGCCCACGACAATCCAGGACGTGAAGGACGCCTTCCTGTTAGTCCTGTTGGAGAACCAGTAGCGCTCGCTCCTGGCCTTGAATTCCACCCGCGCTGAGCGATCGCTGCTGACATGTGTGTTTTGGACGTCGCCGCTGACGCCCCCCGCGTCGCCGTCTGTGGGGAACCGGTGACACGAGCCATACCAGCCGTTCGGCGTCGAGTTGTAATTGCAGTCCACGAGCTCTGCGTGCGCCGGACTCGCCACCATCAGCGGCAGGGCAACAGCAGCGGCGACCGCGGCCACACTCGCGGTGCGCCGAATCTTGCGTGTCCTTGATGTCACAAACACTGGTTTCCTCCGGAATGTTCGGTTCGAGCTACAGGACAGTCGTGGAATGGCGTCCGCCTCGCCCCGTGACCGAGAAGCCCAGGGGCGAGACATCGGCCTGCGCATTACAGATAGCGACCTTGCCTCTGGGGACAGAGACAGAAGTCCGGGACCAAGCCGAGCACCGGCGTTTTCGCCCATGGGCGCCACACCCCGCCGGGCACACCGGAGCTGTCGCCTGCTGTTGCGGTTGCTGCTGTGCCTGCAAGGGCGCTGGCGAGTATGAATGTGATGGTTGCGGCGCGTGCTGCGGCTTTCGCATTGTGCTGGTCGATCGTGCTGGTCCCCGGCGACGCTAGACCCCCGCCGAGGCGCGGCGAAGGAGTTTCGGGCATGCCCGAAACACGAACTGTCCCCCCCACTTCCGGGAAGTGGCGCGGCGTGGCTCGCCACGCGGCGGACGGAGACGGGGCGGGGCAGGGCTCCGTCGTTCTCGCGACCGGTCGGGAATGAGCACGTGAGTCCGAGGGCGGTCGGCGGCCGGGTCATGTCCCGCCCGTGGTGGCGCAGGCCCCCGGCGATGTTGTCCCATCCGGCCAGGCGGAGCGCGCCGATGGCCAAATTCCGCAGGGAGGCCATCGCCCGGGGCGCGTTGCCGGTCCGCACCCGCGAGGCATCCTCCCCGAACGTCACGTCCCTGACATGGCGCTCACGATTCTCGATTGCCCAGTGCCCGCGTACGCGTTCCGCCAGGTCAGCGGCTGTCGCCTGGTGAACCGTCAGACTGGTGACCGCGTAGACGCGTTCGAGCGACACCTTGCCGGTGCGCACCGTGCGCCGCCGGCGGACGATCTGCAGCGCCTGGCCGGCGTGCGGGAACGGCAGCCGCGGCACGGCGACGGCCTTCAAGGGATCGAAGAGTTCCTCGCATGGTGCCGTACTCCTTGTCTGCGCCGGCTTCCCCCGGGGCGGCGCGCACCCGTTGCCGGCGCAGTCCAGCCGACACCTCTCACCGTGTAACGGTCGACGGCGACGCCGACCTCGCCTCTGCGGATGGTCACCACCGCCGACGCAGGCCGCGCGGTGAAGGGGCCGAAGGCCACTGCACTGGGCCACGACACCGGCCAAATAGGAAAGAAACGACTCACGGCTCGGCGAACTGCGCGCCTCGCATCGTGTCAGGCTGTCCCTGCGCTACGGGCCCGATCACACGATCTTCGCCAGAGCCGAATTACGTGACCGTCGACACCACCGGCTTTGCGCCTTGAGGACATGATCACGATTTAGTGAGTGACAATTCCGGCGAATCGTATGCCGCGTCAATCGCGCCGCTGAACTTCCGCTGAGAATCGTTCAATGGAACAAACGACCGGCGGAGTCGAGCAGGCCAGGCCCGAGGTCGGCCATACCGTACGGCTTGGGATGTCGGCTTCATCAGCAGGTTCTCAGTGCGCCGTGATGACGGCGACAACGGTCACCATCAGCGTGACGGCCGCCAGGGCGGCGCCGATCGGGGGCGCCCACGCGGGGTTGCGGTGCACGACGTAAGCGATGCCGCTGGCGAGCAGCAGGCCGACCAGGACCAGGAGCAGGACGACGAGCAGGGCGAGCGTTGACACGGGCAGTCCTCGGTGGTCGGGGTAACGGGGGTCGTGGGCCCGGCAGCTGGCAGCGAACAGGCCCTCAGGGACGGCCGTCCGACGTCAAAGTGTGTCCGCAGCCTGGGAGTTCGGGGGCTCTGGTGATCAGCTATGGGCGCCCGCTGGCGCTCACAACGCCTAAGGGTGTTGCACCGAATGCACGCGCCCGTTGCAGGGGCGTTGCGGGGCAGGTCCTGGCCGTCGCCGGACGAGACCACCCTGGGTGCATCGTGCCGTGCAGTCGCGCCTCCCGGGCCGTCCCCTGCGCGTACCGCCAGCGCCCCAGCGACCACACCGCGAGGGCGAGTCGGAACAAGTTCGCCATGGAAAGCCTCCTCGAGTTGCGGCTCGGCACCAGCCAGCCATGGCCGGACCCTGCTCGACCCGATCCCGGACAGCCGTGCGCTGTTCAGGACACGCCGATGCCGTCCAGAACACGGCGTGCCCGTTGGACCAGAGCTCAGCGTGACCGGTGAACTGGTCGACTGCCGCACAGCGTTGACGGCAGTGGGAGAAGAGGAGCGAGACGCTTGAGCGGGCACGAGCACGGGGACTCATGGCGGGAGATGCGGCGGGACCTACGGTCCCTGCTCACAGCGGCGGGGGTGCCCATGCGGCAGATTGGCCCCGCTTCGCAGGCCGCCGGGTACACCGGACCGCTCACCAGCCTGTCGACGATCTCCAGCTACCTGAAGGACGTCGAGCAGCCCATCGGCACCGACACCGTCATCCTGGAAGGCCTGGTGACCCAGCTCCTGGCGCTGATCCCGCCGCGCAACGGCGATGCGACCCTGCGCCTGTGGACAGATGCGCGCGAGTGGAAACTGCGGTGGGAGACGCTCAGGGACACACCACAAAGCGGCGCCCATGGTCCGCTGTCGCTCATGACGGCCCCCATGCAACTGGGCCTGCTCACGGGCTGGGACGGTGCCGGCGACGCTGTGCTTCTGTCGGAGGATGCCGAGGCATCCTGGCTTGGCCACCCACGTCTCGTGCGACTTGCGAACGTCGTCGGTGAACTGCAGCAGCTGGGGCTTCCCGTGGAAGCCCACCGGATCGCGCGGATCCTGTTGGATGCGGCGGCCGAGTTGTTCCCGCCGCAGGGGGAACAGATGTTGGCCGCGCGTCACACGGCCGCGTACTGGACTGGCGAGGCCGGTGATGCCGCTGCGGCCCGCGCCGAGACCGAGACACTGCTCACCGACTGCCTGAGCGCACTCGGTGCCGGTCACACCCTCACACACCTGGCGCGCCTGCGACTGGCCGTCTGGGAGGAGCGGTGCGACCACACTCTCCAGGCACGCCGGCTCTTCCGCACCTGCGCCGATGCCCCCGACGCCCCGGACCGGCTGCGGCTGCTGGCCCGCCTGGGCGTGGCCCGCTCGCTGCGCGACGTCGACGAAGCTGTGTCGGCCGGACAGGTGGAGAACCTGCTGCACGATCTCGAAGACGCCTACGGTGTGCGACATCCGGTGCTTCTGGCTGCACGCCTTGATGCCGCATGGGCACGCTATGAACCGGCGATGGACTCCGCCGACGTCCGAGGCGTTGTCGAAACGCTCAAGGCGGAGGCCGTCGACGCGCTGGGCAGCGATCACCCCGTCACCTTGCGGATCCGCACCAGCCATGTCCTCATCACTGCGGGAGAGTCGATGCTCGACGCTGATCTCGTCGAGCGGCTGGCCGACGATGCACGGCAGGTACGCCGCGATGTCCAACGGGTGTGCGGAGGGGGCGAGCCCTCCGTGTTCAACCTCCGGGCCGTGGAGACGACATGCGTCGCTCAGAGCGACCCGGAGCAGGCCCGCATACTTCAGGAATCCTTGGTGGAGGAGGCACGGAAGCAGCTTGGGGACCGGCATCGGGTCGCCCTGGGCGTCCAGTACCACTTGGCGTGGACGACACACCGGTACATCGGTGCGGATGCGGCACGCTCCTTGTATGAGCAGTGGCTGTCCGAGGCCACCGCGGTGCTGGGCGCGGACAGCCGTAGCGTTCTAGCTGGCCGCCATGCACTCGCAATCTCTGTCGCCGTCAGCGAAGGAATGAAGGCAGCGCGCCCCCTGTACGAAGAACTTCTGGCCGATCAGACACACCAGTTGGGCGCAGACCATCCGCAGACACTGCTCACACGCGTTGGCTACGTGGTCCTTGTCTGTGAGGTCGAGTCCCCAACGGAGGCTCTCGCCCTGGCCGAGTCCCTGCTCGCCGACCAGATCGGCGTGCAAGGCCAGGAACACTGGAGGGTCCTGCTTACTCGCCGCATCATCTGCCACTACCGAATGCTTCTGGAGGGCACAGCCGCCGTATTGCCAGCGTACAGCGAGCTGCTCGCCGACTACGTCCAGGCCTTCGGTGTCGATCACTACGATGCCCGCAGGCTACGAGCACGCCGAGACAAGCTCCAGGCCGGGCTGAAACAAGCGTCGAAGTACCGACGGGCCTGTGCGAATCGTCCCGACTGGGCGGGCTCGGGACCCGCCGCCCCTCTGGTCGTCCGGGCAGCCCTGGCCCGTGCCGTGCTCGATACCGATGGCCCCGCTGCGGCGCTGCCGCTCTACGCAGAACTGCTCCCCGAACTCGAACGCGTCCGCCTCGGCGGCCAGGAAACCGTCGACGCACGGCAGATCCTCGAAGCCCACAGCCCGGACACGAGACCGCGCCACTGACAGAGCGACGGGCTGATACCCGACGTTGCCGCGCCTGGGCTGACCCCGACCCCCAGGCGCGCCGAGGCGCGTAGGGCCTCGCGTGCCGCACCCCGCCGCCACAAATGCGAGTGCCCGCCCGCGCCGAAGCCGGGATCATGAGTCCATGAACGACGAGGACACCCCCGGCGCAGAAGAAGAAGGCGGCGACGAAGACTTCGGCCAGGAAGCGGAGCCGCAGCAGAGCGGCGGCGACATCGGCCTGTCCGGATTCCTGGAGTCGATCAGGCGGACCTCGGCCTGGCTCAACTCCATCGACAGGCAGTTTGAGCCGGTCCGCCGCCAACTCCGCATGGTCGAGTCCACACGTCGCTCGATCCTCGACGCCATGGGACCGGCCAACGCGGCCTATCGGGCGGCCCTGGACACCCAGCGCCAGTACCAGGCGATCGCCGCGCCCGTCCTCGCGCTCCAGAGCGAACTGAGCGCTATCCACGACTGGCACAGCCGCATCAACGACGTCGTGCGCAGCGTGTCGCTGCCCCGCGCGCTGCTGGACCAACTCGCGGCGGCGGCAGGGCTTTTCCTGCCCGCGAACCTCATCGGCGTCGACTCCGAGGAGCTCCACACGATCCTGGACCTGAGTGAGGAGGACGGGCTGTCCCTCGCGTGGGCGCCACGGACTCGGATCGTCAAGGCCCTGCTTCTCCTCAGCACGCGCAACGAGCGCTACGCCCTCCTTGCCGAGCACCGCGACGACGTTCTCGACGACATCGACGCCAGTCTGCAGATCGTCACCCATCCCGATCTCACCGGCGTGGTCACGCTCCTTAGGACTGCCACCCGCACCGCGCGGGCCAGCTTCGCCGAGGGCGCCCAGGCACTGGCAGGCAACGTGCTGGACACCACGCTGAAGCGTCAAGGCAAGGCCTGGATTCGGCGTTCCTTCCCTCAGACGACGTACCCGAAGGCCGGGCATCACGGCACCATCACCAGCGCCCTGGACGAGGCGGACGGCTGGGGCGACCTCACGCTGCTGCAGTTCAAGCACTACCTGGTGCTGGCGGGTATGCGGAACGCCTTCGCGCCCGGCGACGCCCAGGACACTTTCAACCGCCACCTAGGAGCGCACGAGGCCTCGCCCGACACCTACCGTCCGGAGTTCGTCCTGCCGGCGATCCTCCTGGCCCACGCGCTGCTACGGGCGCTGAACCAGGACCTCGCGCACCCCGACGACCAGGAGGCCGGCGCGTAGTCGGTCCCGACGTCATCGCTGTTTGGGGTCCTCGCGGGCCCGCCACTCCCGGCGGGCATACTCGCGTACGGCGTCGCGCTCCGACTCCGTGCAGCCCTCCCGCAGCGGCGGCGGTATGTCGCCGGTCCGGCTCGTGCCGTGACGCAGGTCGTGCTCCGCGAGATGGCTGGCGACACTGGAGGCGTCGGTGCGCAGCTCATCCGCTTCGTCCGGCCCGCCGGGCTCCTCCTGGTAGGGCAACGGCAAGCGGCCGCCCGGCGGGCGGCACAGGGCGAGCGCGTCCACGACGACTGCCGTCTCCAGCAGGTCGTCGCGGCACTCCATCGCCTGCAGGCCCAATGCGGCCCTTTGTGCCGCGCCATCTGAAGGAAGGAACGCCGGATTCACAGGCCGCCAGATCTTCCAGAGCGTCTGGACCAGCCCGCCGAGCAGGCGTTGCTCACCGCCGTGCCGTCGGCCTGACCGCACCGTCACGTCGTGTCGTCGCCGGTGGGGGCAGGTGAGCGACGGTAGTGGTCCAGGGCTGCAGCGTGCTCGTGGTACGGAATGCGTGGGAGCCGGGAGACCAGGGACCACATCGTGCGCTCGGCGGCGAGTTCCTTGGGGATATCCAATCCGAGCGATGCGGCCAAGGGGTGCCGTCCCACGTTGACCAGGGCCCTCACGGCAGCCGCCCATTCATCTGTGGCGCTGACGGCGCAGCGGTACCACACGGGAACAAGGGCGGTGAGGACAACTGCGGTAGTTGCTGCGGCTGGCGCGCCGACGGCAGCGGAAGTGAGGGTCACCGCCGCGGCGAGCAGTACGGCGAGGTGGCCGTAGAGCAGGCAGACGAAGAAGTCGACGCTTGTCCGGGCGGTGTCGACCTGGCGACGCGCCTGTTCCGGGGCGGTGGCGGTCAGCTCGTTCCACAGGAGCTGCGAGTCGAGCTGAAAGCGGTCGTGGGCGTAGACCTCAAATCGGCGGATTGCGTTGCCGAGCCGGGTTGGCGCGAGGTGGCCGTCGCCGACGGGGTAGCGGGCGAGACGCTCTTGCAACAGCGCCCGGCGGGTGACGGTGCTGCGCTGATCAAGCTTTCGATGCCGGGCCAGGTGCGGGCTGTGGCGCAGGAGCATGAGGTCCGCGCTGTCGACGGCCGTCAGGCCGGCGTCGGCGGCGCGGCGTTCGAGACGCATGAGCAGAAGCCGGTCGGTCAGGCACCGCCTGATGGCCTGATGGCGTCGGCAGCCGTATTCGTACACGCCCGACGGCCACAGCAGGTAGCCCTCCAGGATGCGGTAGAGGGGGTTCTGCAGAGCGTTGAGGACCAGGCCCAGCATCAGCGAGGTGGTGAGAAAGGCCAGCGCGCCGCGTCCTTCGGCCAGGCTGGCTGCGTGCTCGAACGGCGGGACCGTGCGAAGGCCGGGCAGCAGAGTCGTGGTGAGCACGGCGAGGTTGAGTGCGGTGGGCAGCACCCACCCGACCAGCAGGCTCCAGGCGCCTCCCAGCGCCCCCTTGGCGATATCTCCCATCAGGCGTCAGCGTCGCGCTCAGAAGGAGTGCCCGCGCGTCGATCAGCAGCCGAACTACGGCCTGTCCAAGGTGCCAAAGCGTCGGCCGCAGCCGTACGGCGAGTAGCCATCGGGACCGGAGAGCCAGCCGGCGGGAGCGGCGGCGGAGGCGGCCACTCATCGTCGTCTGGGGCAGGCGAAGGCCCAGGTGAGGTGTGCAGGGTCCCGCCGCCCGCGGCGCGGCGAGCGCGGTAGGCGGCGCGGTAATTGGCCGGGGACGCCCCCAGCTGGCGGCGGAAGTGGCCGCGCAGGGCCACCGGTGAGCGGAAGCCGCACAGTTCGGCGATCTCGTCGAGCGAGTACTCCGACGTCTCCAGGAGGTACTGCGCCTTCAGAACCCGTTGTGTGATCAACCACTGGCCTGGGGGACTTCCGGTGAGCTCACGGAAGCGGTGGCTGAAGGTGCGCCGACTCATGTAGGCACGCGTGGCGAGGTCCTGCACGTCGATCTGTTCGTGGAGGTGCTCCAGCGCCCAGGCGACGACCTCGGCGAGCGGATCGGCGCCGATCTCCTCCAATGAAGATCGATCGAGGTAGCGCTCCTGACCGCCGCTGCGGCGCAGCGGGACCACCAGGCGCCGGGCGAGCGCCCCGGCCGCCTCGTTGCCGTGATCCGTCCGCACGATGTGCAGGCACAGGTCGATGCCCGCGGCCGTCCCGGCCGAGGTCAGCACGTCGCCGTCGTCCACGAACAGCTCCCGCGGATCGACGTGCACCGACGGGTAGCGCTTGGCCAGCGTCGGCGCGTACATCCAGTGCGTCGTCGCGGGACGTCCGTCCAGCAGGCCCGCGGCAGCCAGGGCGAACACCCCGGTATTGAGTCCGACGATGCGGGCGCCTTCCTCGTGCGCCCGGCGCAGTGCGTCGAGCGCTTCCTCCGGTGGCGGCGAAGTGATCGAGCGCCAGGCCGGCACGACGACCGTGCCCGCCCGCGAGATCGCTTCCAGACCATGCGGCGCGGTGAGCTCCAGGCCCCCCGTGGTCCGCAGCGGCCCGTCCTCGCCGCCGCACACCAGCAGGCGGTAGCGCGGCACGCCGGCGTCCTGACGGTCGATCCCGAACACCGACAGCGGTATGGAACTCTCGAAGACGGGGCCGCCGCTGAACAGCAGCACCGCGACGATCTCCTTGCGGCGTCGCCCGGAAAGCTTCCGGGCCGCGACATCCGGAGGGCTGGAAGTCGAGGCTCTTGGGGCCGCCGGCCCGGAGGGCACCCGGGTCGTGGCGGTTCGCTGCCTGAATGCTTCGAGCGGCCCGGAATCCGGGGCGGCCGACAGGAATTGGTTTACCAAATGGCGCAGCGGGGTGCTTGCACCGGGCCTGCCGCGAAGGACACGACGCAGGCGCATACGCAATTCGGCTTCCACATCGGCAGCGGTGTCCTCCTCTCCATGATCGAGGGCGAAGAGCAGGTCGCTGCGGGCCCGGTCCAGCTCGTGCCCGACCTCGTCCGCGCGAGCCTCGCTGCCGGATTCGTTGTCGGCGAGGAACGCCACGAGCGCCTCGCGGACGAGCGGCCAGGAATCTTCCCGCATGCACTGCGCCAGTTGAGCCGCACTGGCCGCGACGAAATCCTTCAACGCGCTTCCCCCGGTTCCATCAGCAGGTTCCAGCAGCCCGCACGCTGCCGGACACACGGTAGGAGCTTGTGCCCAACTCTGCACACCTGTGCCGGACTTGAACCTTCCTGAGTCCCGGCGCCCGTGCACGAAGAGTTGGCCGAAACTTGCTGCACAAAGAAGGTTGGAGTTGATGCACAGTTGGGCACGCAAGGTGTTGCAGAAGAAGTGCAGCACTAGATGCGAAGTGAGGAATCCACGTTGGGCCACGTTCTACCACTCGCCAACGGCCTGCGCACCGACCACCCGGTGCCTGGCCTACCGTTCGTCGACGACTCCCACCTCCCCCTCGACGAGGGGCCCGAGGCCATCGAAGCCGTCGGCCGCCACGAGGCCAGCGGCATGTGGGGGCGCTTCGACCTCAACCGCCAGAGCGGCGGCTGGCACGCCTTCACCACCGACCCGCTCCAGCACACCCTGGGCTGGTCCGTCCGCTCCCACCCCGAGCACGGGCGAACCGTGCTGCTGATGAGCGACGAGGAGACACCCTCCCTGCACAGCGACTGGGCGGGGGACGCGCTGCTGTTCCGCGCCGGCGGCTACTGGTGGGACGGCACCACCTGGTACCGGCCCGGACAGGTCTGGGACCCCGTCGAGCAGGACTACGAACGGCGCAAGTCCCGCGCCGCGCTCACCGTCAGTGCCACCGACATGCTCGACGGCCGCGCCGGCCCCGACCGCGCCTACATCGGCAAGGTCACCACCTTCGACCGTGAAGCGCCGGCCCCGGACAACTGGCTCGACCACCTGGCGCTGTGGGCCAGGCACCACCAGGAGCAGGGCGACGCCCGCCCCCTGGACAAGTGTGTGGTCGACGTCGCCAGCCCCGAGCTGACCGGCGCCCAGCTGCTCGGCGTGCCGGAGGTGGCGGAGCTCGGCGGCATCACCGCCTCCACGCTGCGCGCCTACATCTCACGCCGAAACAGCGAAGTGCCCCAGCCGCAGGCGGCGGTAGGCGGCCGCGACCAGTGGGCGCGCGCCGTAGCCGACGACTGGGCAGAGGCCCGCCAGCGCTCCCACGAAGGCATCCGGGCCACCATGTCCGCCGGCGACCGCGACGATCTCTCCCCCGGCGCGGCCGCCGTACGCGACCGCTTCGCCGCCGATTTCCACAGCACCCTGTGGGGTCGGCCGGACGTGCGCAAACGGTGGGTCCTGCGCCAGCGCAACGAGGCCTCCGTACGCGAGATCTCCGACGCGCTCGCCTGGAGCGTCGCCGTCAGCCTGGACCGCATCCTGCCCACCGACATCCTCGGCCCCACCATCGAAGGCACGATCCTCAACGACTTCGCCGAGTCCATCGAACTGCACGAGCACGGCAAGAACACGAGGAAGGGGACGCGGAAGGACCCGTCCTGGAACCACCTCAGCCTGACCATCCCGGTGGCGAAGATGCTGGACTGGTACATCCGCCACCACCCCGAATCCGCCTACTGGTACATCGGCGAGATCATGCGCAAAGCCAACAACCGGTGGGACATACCGCCCACAGAGACCCTCCGCACCCTGCGCCAGGCACTCTCCCTCGACGGCGAGCTGAGCAAGGAGGCACGCGACACGTACTTCGCGCTCCTCGCACCACGCGAGGACATCGACGACTGACCCACCCGCCAGAAAGCGGGCGAGCTGCTCACCGGCAAGTGGGCCAATTTGAGGGCGCTGCACGGGGCCGAGGCTTGGCCTGACAAGGCACCGTTGCGAGCGGGAGTCTCCGCCATGGGTCTCGGCGGGATCAAGACGCACGTTGTGCTGGAGAAGACCGGACCCAAGTAGCGCAGGACCCTCAGTCGATGGTCCGGGGCGACCAGAGACATCCCCGGACCCAGCGGGTGCTGCATCGCCGCCTGGGCAGGGGCCGCGCAGCCGCG
>NZ_JAFFSX010000054.1 GCF_017948485.1 Streptomyces sp. GESEQ-35
CGACCGGCCGACCGCTGTTCTTCGACTCGATGCACGATCTGGCCGCCGCCTACCCGGGGATCGCGCTCGACGCCACGGAAGGGGCCCGTGCCTTCCTGCCGTTGATCGCCTCCGGACGCCCGGTCGGCTCCTGCATCCTCGGCTTCGACCGCCCCCGCAGCTTCAGCTCCGAGGAACGGACGGTGCTCACCGCACTGGCCGGGCTGATCGCGCACGCCATGCAGAAGGCGCAGCGCTACGAGAGCGAGGCGGCCCTCGCCCGCGGACTCCAGCAGGCCCTCCTCCCCCGGCGGCTGTCGTCCCATCCCCGGGTGGAGACCGCGGGGCGCTATCTGCCCGGTACGCAGGGCATGGACGTGGGCGGTGACTGGTACGACGTCGTCGAGGCCGGGGACGGACTCGCCCTGGTCATCGGGGACGTCCAGGGGCACGGAGTGCAGGCGGCGGCCACGATGGGGCAACTGCGCAGCGCCGTACGGGCGTTCGCGCTGGGCGGGCGTCCGCCGGACGAGGTCATGAGCGGCACCAACCGGCTGCTGATCGATCTCGATCCGGGGCAGTTCGCGAGCTGCTGCTACGTCTGGCTCGACCCCGCGACCGGCACGGCTCTGGCGGCCCGCGCGGGACACCTGCCGCCGCTGCTGCGCGACCCGGACGGCAGCACGGAGATCCTGCACCTGCCGGGCGGTGTCGTACTGGGCGTCGACCCGCGCGCCGACTACCCGGTGACGGAGCTGCGACTTGAGCCGGGCGCCGTCCTCGCGCTCTACACGGACGGCCTGGTCGAGCGGCCCGACGCCGACATCGACATCGGCATCACGGAACTGCGCATGGCCCTCGCCAAGGGGGGCGCTCCGGGCGGCGGGCAGCTGGCGGACATCGCCGACCGGCTCACCGCGCGGGCCCGGCGCGCCCGCGACCGGCCGGACGACATCGCGCTGCTGCTGGCCACTCGCCGGCCCGCGTAACCACGGCTGTGACCGCGCTGCGGCCCTGTCACCCTGTGTGACGCCTCTCGCCTCCTGGGGTCCCGCAGTGTAGACATGGCACATGGTCCGGCATGTGGGTCGCTCCGAGGTCCGGTCGACCGGTCGCCCCAGTGGTCCGCGCGCCCAGCGCGCGCCCGGCCATGCCCGTGCGGCTCAGCAGCGGCGAGGGCCGGCCGCCGCGTTGCGGATGGCGCTGAGCGGGCGCAGCGTCGCCGGGCAGGTGTTCGTCCTACAGGTCGTCATCGTGCTGCTGCTGGTCGTGGCCGCCGTGGTGGCGCTGGTGCTTCAGGTGCGGCACGACAGCACGATCGAGGCCCGCAACCGCTCGGTCGCCGTGGCCGAGGCGTTCGCGAACGCGCCGGGCACCCGCGAGGCGCTGGACGACCCCGATCCCACGGAGGTGCTGCAACCGCGGGCCGAGGCGGCCCGTGAGGCGACCGGGGTCGACTTCATCGTCGTCATGAACACCGACGGGACCCGCTACACCCATCCGTTCCCCGACCGCATCGGCAAGAAGTTCGTCGGCACCCTCGGGCCCGCGCTCGCCGGGCGTGTCGTGACCGAGGAGATCACCGGCACGATCGGCCCGCTGGTCCAGGCCGTGGTACCGATCAAGGCCGACGACGGCTCGGTGGTCGGTCTGGTGTCGGCGGGCATCACGACGGAGAACGTGGGCGGGGCCGCGAACGATCAGCTGCCGGTCCTGCTCGCCGCCGCGGCCGCGGGCCTCGCCCTCGCCACGGCCGGTACGGCCCTGGTCAGCAGGCGGCTGCTGCGGCAGACGCACGGTCTGGGGCCGAACGAGATGACCCGTATGTACGAGCACCACGACGCGGTGCTGCACGCGGTCCGCGAGGGCGTGATGATCGTCGGCGACGAGGGACGGCTGCTGCTCGCCAACGACGAGGCACACCGGCTCCTCGACCTGCCCGAGGACGCCCTGGGACGGCAGGTGCAGGACCTCGGCCTGGCGCCCGACACCGCCGATCTGCTGGCCTCCGGACGTATGGCCACCGACGAGGTGCACCTGGTCGGGGACCGGTTGCTGGCGGTCAACCAGCGGCCCACCGATCTCCAGGGAGCGCCGGCCGGCAGCGTGGCCACGCTCCGGGACTCGACCGAGCTGCGGGCCCTGTCCGGCAGGGCCGAGACGGCACGCGAACGGCTCAACATGCTGTACGACGCCGGGGTGGAGATCGGCACGAGCCTGGACGTGGCCCGTACCGCCGAGGAGCTGGCGGCGCTGGTCGTCCCGCGGTTCGCGGACTTCGCCACAGTGGATCTGTTCGAGGCCGTGCTCGACGGCGGGCAGCCGGACGTGAGCGCCGACGTGCGCCGCACGGCGGTCAGCGGGATCCGCAAGGACGCTCCCCTCTACCCTCTGGGCCAGCAGATCCGGCTCGTGGCCTCCGCACCGCAGGCCCGCGCCGTGCGCTCCGGCCAGGCGGTCCTCGAACCGCGCCTGAGAGAGGCGACCGGCTGGCGGGCCCAGGACCAGGAGCGGTCGGCCCAGGTCGTGGAGTACGGCATCCACTCGCTGATCGCCGTGCCGCTGCGCGCGGGCTCCCTGGTGCTGGGCGTGGTCACCTTCTGGCGCTCCGAGAAGCCGGAGCCCTTCGACACGGACGAACTCGCCCTCGCCGAGGAGCTGGTGACGCGGGCCGCGGTCTCCATCGACAACGCCCGCCGCTACACGCGCGAGCACAATATGGCGGTGACGCTTCAGCGCAGTCTGCTGCCCCGCAACCTGCCCGAGCAGGACGCCCTGGAGATCGCCTACCGGTATCTGCCCGCCCAGGAAGGCGTGGGCGGGGACTGGTTCGACGTACTGCCGTTGTCCGGAGCCCGGGTCGCCCTCGTCGTGGGCGACGTCGTCGGCCACGGGCTGCATGCCGCGGCCACCATGGGACGACTGCGTACGGCCGTGCACAACTTCTCCGCTCTCGACCTGCCGCCCGATGAACTCCTGTCCCTGCTGGACGAGTTGGTCGGCCGCATCGACCAGGACGAGACGGCGGAGGGCGGCAGCGCCCCGGTCACCGGCGCGACCTGTCTGTACGCGATCTACGACCCGGTCTCCCGGAACTGCACCGTGGCACGCGCCGGGCACCCGCCGCCGGCGCTCATCCACCCCGACGGCAGCGTGGAGTTCCCCGACGTCCCCGCCGGTCCCCCGCTCGGTCTGGGCGGCCTGCCGTTCGAGACGGTCGACCTCGAACTGGCCGAGGGCAGCCGGCTCGTCCTGTACACGGACGGGCTCGTCGAGGACCGGGAGCGGGACATCGACGTCGGTCTGGAGCTGCTGCGTGCCGCACTGGAGCAGGCGGGCGAGTCACCGGAGGACACCTGCCGGGTCGTCCTCGACTCCCGGCTCACGGTCCGGTCGAGCGACGACATCGCCCTGATCGTGGCGCGCACCCGGGCGCTGGACGCCGACCGGGTCGCCGAGTGGCAGGTGCCGTCCGACCCGGCGGCCGTCGCGGACGTACGGGCCTCGGTCACCCGGCAGTTGGCGCGTTGGGAACTGGACGAGCTGACGTTCACCACGGAGCTGATCCTGAGCGAGCTGGTGACCAACGCGATCCGCTACGGCGGTGACCCCATCCACGTCCGTATGCTGCGCGACCGCACCCTGATCTGCGAGGTCTTCGACAGCAGCAGCACCTCTCCGCACCTGCGGTACGCGGCCATGACGGACGAGGGCGGGCGCGGCCTGTTCCTGGTCGCCCAGCTCGCCGAGCGCTGGGGCACGCGGTACACGCCCGCCGGCAAGGTCATCTGGGCGGAACAGCCCCTTCCGTGACACCCGGCGGGCGGCCCTGACGTACGCCCCGCTTGTTCATCCCTACGAAGTTGTGACGTGACGGGTGTCCAACGCCTCCTGCTTCTGATAGGAAACCTTCCTATCAGTGCCACGAACCTCCAACACCCCACCCCCCACCATCACTTGGAGCACCCCGTGAAGCACCCCACTCGCCGCACCCTTCTCGCCGTGATCGGCGTGTCGGCGGCCGGCGCGATCCCCTTGCTGAACGCACCGTTCGCCGGCGCCGCCCGCGTGCTGGACCTCGACGACCCGGCGAAAAAGGAGATCGCCATGAAGCTCGTGTCGAGCGCGGAGAACTCCTCGCTCGACTGGAAGGCGCAGTACCAGTACATCGAGGACATCGGCGACGGCCGCGGCTACACCGCCGGGATCATAGGTTTCTGCTCCGGCACCGGCGACATGCTCGACCTCGTGGAGCTCTACGCCGACCGCCGCCCCGGCAACGTCCTCGCCGGGTACCTGCCCGCACTGCGCGAGGTCAACGGCTCCGACTCGCACGAGGGACTCGACCCGGACTACCCCCAGGACTGGCGCAGCGCCGCACAGGACGGCGCCTTCCAGCAGGCGCAGAACGACGAACGCGACCGGGTCTACTTCAATCCGGCCGTAGGGCAGGGCAAGGCCGACGGGCTGCGCGTACTCGGGCAGTTCGCGTACTACGACGCCATCGTCATGCACGGCGACGGTTCCGACGGCACCAGCTTCAGCAACATCCGCAGGATGGCCCTCCAGAGCGCACAGCCGCCGGCGCAGGGCGGAGACGAGGTGACGTACCTGGACGCCTTCCTCGACGCCCGGGTATGGGCGATGAAGCAGGAGGAGGCGCACAGCGACACCAGCCGGGTCGACACGGCTCAGCGCGTCTTCCTGCGCGCGGGCAACCTCGACCTCGAACCGCCGCTGGACTGGAAGGTGTACGGGGACAGTTTCCACATCGACTGAGCCCGTCCGGAAGGCTGCCGCACCGTACGGGGGTGCGGCAGCCGTTCGGGGCGTCGCGATTCCCGCACACCCCATAACGTAGGCTTATGAGTTCATAGACCGGACCCGCGTACCGACTTAGGCTTGCCTTAGTTTAGGCTTCCCGTTCGAGATCGTTTGTCATCGCTCGAAGGGAACCTGACCATGCCCCGCCCCCTGCGGGTAGCCATCGTCGGAGCCGGCCCCGCCGGGATCTATGCCGCCGACGCATTGCTCAAGTCCGACGTGGCCGCCGAACCCGGTGTGTCCATCGACCTCTTCGAGCGCATGCCGGCGCCGTTCGGACTGATCCGTTACGGCGTGGCCCCCGACCACCCCCGGATCAAGGGCATCATCACCGCCCTGCACCAGGTGCTGGACAAGCCGCAGATCCGTCTCTTCGGCAACGTGGACTACCCCACCGACATCAGCCTGGACGACCTGCGTGCGTTCTACGACGCCGTGATCTTCTCCACCGGCGCCACGGCCGACCGCGAGCTGCCGCTTCCCGGCGTCGAGCTCGACGGCTCGTACGGCGCGGCCGACTTCGTCTCCTGGTACGACGGCCACCCGGACGTGCCGCGCACCTGGCCCCTGGAGGCCGAGAAGGTCGCCGTCCTCGGTGTCGGCAACGTCGCACTCGACGTGGCGCGCATCCTCGCGAAGACAGCGGCCGAGCTGCTGCCGACGGAGATCCCGCCGAACGTCCACGAAGGACTCAAGGCCAACAAGGCTCTGGAGGTCCATGTGTTCGGCCGCCGCGGCCCGGCGCAGGCGAAGTTCTCCCCGATGGAGCTCAGGGAACTGGACCACTCCCCCAACATCGAGGTCATCGTCGATCCCGAGGACATCGACTACGACGAGGGTTCGATCGAGACCCGGCGCGGCAACAAACAGGCCGACATGGTCGCCAAGACCCTGGAGAACTGGGCCATCCGCGACGTCGGTGACCGGCAGCACAAGCTGTTCCTGCACTTCTTCGAGTCGCCGTCCGAGATCCTCGGCGAGGACGGCAAGGTCGCCGGCCTGCGCACCGAGCGCACCGCCCTCGACGGCACCGGCAACGTCAAGGGCACCGGCGCGTTCAAGGACTGGGACGTCACGGCGGTCTACCGCGCCGTCGGCTACCTCTCCGACAAGCTCCCCAAGCTGCCCTGGGACCTCGAGTCGGGCACCGTCCCGGACGAGGGCGGCCGGGTCATCCAGGAGAGCGGCGAGCACCTCCAGTCGACGTACGTCACCGGCTGGATCCGGCGCGGTCCCGTGGGCCTGATCGGCCACACCAAGGGCGACGCCAACGAGACGGTGTCCAACCTGCTGGACGACCACGTGAACGGCCGTCTGCACACCCCGGCTTCGCCCGACCCGGAGGCCGTGGACGCGTTCCTCGCCGAGCGGAACGTCCGGTTCACCACCTGGGACGGCTGGTACCGGCTGGACGCCGCGGAGAAGGCGCTGGGCGAGCCGGAGGGCCGTGAGCGCGTGAAGCTCGTCGAGCGTGAGGACATGCTCAAGGCGAGCGGCGCGTAAGAGACCAGCTGAGCGAGGGGTCCGGGAGCGCTGCTCCCGGACCCCTCACCTCCTTGTCAGGCGGGCGTGAGCTCGGCGGCGCCGAAGGAGACGTCGAACCGGTCGCACCAGATGCTGACGCTGCTGTACTGCGCGGGGTCGACCTGCTCGGGCAGGACGTAGTTCTGGCTTCCCTTGTTGCCCTTGAGCTTGCCGAGGCTCACGTACGTGCCGTCGTCGAAGACGCGCCAGCCGGCCACGCCCTGCTTCACCGGCGCGTCGGTCAGCCACACGCGCAGGTCCGGCCCGTTGCTGGTGTCGAGCCCTTCCAGCCGTACGACATGGGAGCCGTCGTCCAGCCGTACGAGCTTCACCGTGCCCGACGTGGCGTGCTCGTGGCTGATCAACTCACCGCCGGCAAGGGTCTGCGGCCCCTTCTGCGACCCCGGCCCCGGTGAAAGCTCCGCCCCGGACGGCGCCGAAGCGGCCGGGCCTGCCTCGGGGAATGCCTCCACCACGGTCTCGTCCTGCCAGAGCTTCCAGGGCTCGAACCAGTACAGCCCGGCGCCACCCCCCACGACTGCCACCGCCATTGCTCCGACGACCACTGGCCTGGTCAGTACCTTCCGCACGCGCGCCATCCCCCGTCTCGTTTCCTGAGAACCAACCGTCGGTTCCCATTTCAAAGGAGCGGGGCGCCGTTGCGTACACCGACGGCGATGACGAAACCCTTACGTCGTGATCCGACAGTCCGGAAGGCCGTCCAGGCGGTCCTGGATGATCTGCTCCGTCGCCGACCGGGGGCGGCGAACAGGACCCGCCCCAATGCGGATGGTGGGCAGACCCTGTTCGCCGGGAGTCATTGTCATGGCCGGGCCGGATCCGGGCCATGAGTGAACGGTGGCGTCCCGAAGTGCGTCGCTCACACCCCGAGTGCGCGCCACGCCTCGCGTGCGCCCACGCGCGGGCGCGACCCCGCGTGATCCGACTCGACGTGCGGCGACGATACTGGTACAAGCACGCTCTCACCCCGCACACAGATGGACTCATGACGACCTCCCCCACCGTCCACCGCACAATTCCGCCCACGGTGTGGCTCACTCGCGGCCGCTATGCCGGACCCGACGCGGAAGCCGTTCTCCGGCTCACGCTCCGGCGTCGCAAGGAGAGCGAGATCCTGGACGACCACCAGGAAGTCGCCGAGGACTCCCCCGAGGGGATCTTCGAGGCCCGCTGGCAGGTCGCCGACGCCGTGACCGTACGGGCCCGGCTGACGCTCGCCCCCGGCTCCGAGGCCGGACGGGAGTGGGTGCTGGTCGCGGAGGCGGAACGGGCGTGGAACCCCGAGTGGCCCTCGCCGGTCACCATGTTCTGGCCCGAGACTCCGGATGCCGCGTGGGACCACGAGCCGGTCACGGGACTGCGCTTCCGGGACGCCAACCGCCTGCCCGCGGACGACAAGGCCCTGCGGCGCGTCCTGCGGGACTCCGCGCGGGGCAGCTGGAGCATCGACCTCATCGTCCACGAGGCCATGACCCCGGAGGAGCGCGGACTGCTGCCGCTGGCCCGGCTGCTGCCGCCGAGCCTGCGGCACTGTGTGGTCGAGCACCGCGCCGCGCCGCACCAGCTGCGCGCCGTGAACTGGGCCCTGCGGGAGTTCGGCGTGGAGGTGCCGCGCGGCGGTGCCCTCGTGCTCCCCAAGGCGCCGGCCCCCACCGGGGACGACGCCCAGGACCTGACCGTACGCAGCGTCTTCCTGGACGGTGCGGAGCCCGCCGAACTGATCGACACCGTGACCCGGTATGCCGCGTCCGCCAGGCCGCTGCCGGACGGCGCCGACGCGGCCGTCACCGCGCTCCGGGAGGAGTGGCGGCTGCTGACGCTCGAGGAAGAGCTCGCCCGTGAGCGCAAGCTGGTGGCCATGTACGCCGACGCGCTCGACGCCATGACGAAGTCCCGGGATCTGTACCGGGAGGCGGCCGAGCGCGCGGGCGAGGCACTGGCCGCCTACCGGGAATCGGCCGCCTCCGCCCCTCAGGAAGCCGTCGTGCCCGACGCGCACACCGGCTCGCCGCTCCAGCATCTGACGCGCACGTTCGGACGCATCAAGGGCGCTCCCTGGACGCGGCGGCGTGATGACGGAGACGACGCCGGCTGAGTCGTCGGCGGAGGCCGGCGTCAGTTCGCCGTGCGGTTCGCCTCCGCCATCGCCCGTGCCACCGAGCCGGCGTCGGGTGACTGTGCCGCCAGATGCACCAGCAGGGTGGTCAGCGCGGCCAGTGATGCGCATGCGGCGGCCAGGCCTGTGGCCCAGCTCGGTGCGAGCGTGAGATCCAGTGCCCGGGACAGGTCCGCCGACTGCAACCGGCCCTCGAACAACTGGGCCACGGCCAGCGTCGCCGGGCCCACGACGGCCACCGCCAGCAAGGGCAGCGCGGCCCGCGCGGTCAGCAGGACGGCCAAAATGAGGCACAGCCCCGACACGCCGAGCGCGAAGCCGTACTCGAGCAGGGAGGCGCCGTCGCGGCCGGGCGGGAACCAGAGCAGTCCGCAGAGGGCGAAGGCCACGACGGAGAGCCGACTCGGCCACCGGGGAGCCCTGTTGGCCAAGGGCGCTCGGTCGCGAGACGGACGAGCGGCCTCGTGGGCCACTTCGCCCTCCGGGCCATCGCCGAACGTCGGCCGGACGGACGGCTCGTCAACGGGCTCCGCGCTGCGCGCGACGGCCAGCCGCCCGATCAGCTCCACGAGATCCTCGACGGGCCGCCCGCTCGCGGCGGCCCGTACCGCCTCCTTCCCGCAGTGCGGTTCCAGGGGTGCCCGGTGCAACAGGTCCATGAGCCGGGTCACTTCTTCGACCGGGCGGGACCCTGCCGCGGCGCGGATCGCCTCGTCCGCGCTGGCGACATCGCGCGGCGGCCGGGTCAGCAGGGTGACGAGCCGGGTGACGTCCTCCACGGACCGGTTCACTCCCACCGCACGGAGCGCGTCCGCCGTGGCCTGCGCGTACTGGGGCGACTGCTCCAACAGCGTGATGAGATGGACGACCTCCTCCAGGGACCGGTCGGCCACTGCGGCCTGCACGAGACCGCTGAGGGGGTCGCCGTACCGAACCCCGGTGAAGGGTATGACCGGTTCGTTCGAACCGGGGGATGCAGAGCTGGTCGTCATGGTCGGCTCCCTGGGAAGAGTGCGGTTGACCTCGCGCCCCCGACGCGCGACATACGACGTATTGCTGATCCTTTCTAGGCGCCCGCGCCGCACCCTGCCACTCAGGTGGGCCACAGGTATGACCGACTTGGCCCGGCAGGCGATACAAGCGCCGCAAACGGGAAATCCGGATAGAGGAAGCGCAGCGCGAGGAGGACCTGTGGATTCGACCACCGAATGGATCGTCCTGGCCGCGGTCCTCGCGGCGGCCCTGCTCACCGTTGCCGTCGGATTGCTGGTGCGGCTGGTCCGGGCCCGACGCGCCCTGCGCCAGGCGGGTCTGCCGACCGGGCCGCGCTGGGTCTTCTGGGGTGCCCTGATCTACTTCGTGCTGCCCGCCGACCTCGTGCCCGATCCGGTCTACCTGGACGACATCGGCGTACTGCTCCTCGCCCTGCGCTCCCTGCGCGCGCCCTTGAGCGCTTCGGGCGCCGACCGCCGGAATGGTCCCGCCTGAACCCGAAGACGTGTTTTCGCGTCTCATGAACGGGAACCGCCTGTGATTACGCAGCGTAAGGAAACCATTCACTCGTTCGATTCGTACAAGTCTCTGGAAGGCGAAGGAAGTCGGCGGAACATGCCTTGCCGCCAGCCGACCGCAGCTGATCGGCACAGCACCGACGAGGGAGAGACGATGCAACCGTTCGCGCTCAACTACGCACGTCCGGCAGCAGAGTTGGAAGCAACCACTCCGTACGCGTATGACTCCGGACTGCAGTTGAACGTGCTCATGGACGGGCGGATAGCCGCCCGGGATCTCGCACTGCTGAGAGAACTGGGGACCACGACGTCGACCGCGGGCTCGAAGACTCACTTCGACGACTGAACATGGACCGGCGAAGATGACCGTCCTGATCCTGACCTGTGAAGCCGATGTGACAGCCGACCTGGTGGTGGTGCACCTCAACACTTCCGAGGTACCGGTGGTCCGGCTCGACCCTGCCGATCTGATCGGGGATGTCGCGCTGTCAGGGGAGTATGTGCACGGTGTGTTCCGCGGGCATCTGGCGGCCGGGGGGCGGCTGGTGAGCATCAACGGGCTGCGCTCGATCTGGGTGCGCAGGCCGGGGACTCCGGCCGCGCGGGCCCCCGTACCGTCCGGCTGGCTCACCGAGGAGGCCTCACAGGCTCTGTACGGCATGCTCCGCGGGTCGGAAGCGCGCTGGATGAACCACCCGGACGCGGCGCGCCGCGCCCGCCACAAACCCTGGCAGCTCCGGCTCGCCCAGCGGTGCGGTCTGCCCGTGCCGGCCACGCTGATCACGACGTTCCCGCAGGCCGCCCTGGAGTTCTCCGAGCGCTACCCGGATCTGGTCGTCAAGCCGGTCTCCGGGGCGCACCCGCAGGATCCGCCGCGGGCGGTGCCGACCAGCCGGGTGGCACCGGGCACGGACTTCGCGGCCGTCGCGTTCGGACCCACCCTGCTGCAACGGCGGGTCGCCAAGCGGGCCGACATCCGTCTCACGGTCGTCGGCGACCGGATGTTCGCCGCCCGCAAGCCGACCACCGCGGACACCGACCAGGTGGACGTCCGCTTCGCCCCCTCCGACTCCCCGTGGTGCCCCGCCGATGTTCCGCCGCGGGTCGCCGCGGCTGTCCGTATCTACCTCCGTGAGGCCGAACTGTCCTACGGCGCCTTCGACTTCGCCGAGGATGCCGACGGCACGTGGTGGTTCCTGGAGTGCAACCAGTCGGGGCAGTTCGGCTTCGTCGAGGTGGACACCGGTCAGCCGATCGCCCGCAGCATCGCGGATTGGCTCGCACAACCGGGTCCGGAACAGCACACACAGGTCAACGGCACGAACACGGCGGTTTCTTGACGGCCCTGACGGTCAGTGCGACCTGGGTCCGGGCGGCAGGGCCGAGCGTTGCCACCCCGCGCCCGGGTGCGACTGGCGTTGTTCCCGGCCGGGCGGGTGTCCCTGGGAGGACTGGAGTGGCCGCATCGCGAACTCCAGTTCCCTGCTGACGCGTTCGGCCTCACTGCGGGCCTGGGAGGGTACGTCGCCGCGCTCCGCGACGAGCCGGTCGTAGATGGGGGAATCGTGGAACACCCGTCAACGTGCCTCTCGTGTCATGGCCCATGCGTATGGGCACGACTGCCGAGTTTGACGTGCTCCCTGGCCTAAAGTCCAGGGATTCCGGCCTGGGTCGTCTGACCCTTCCGGGGGCTTCCTGCTTCAACGCGCTGTGCCGGGACTTTCGTCCTGGTCTTACCGGCGCTCCACGAGGCGTTTAGCGTCTCCGCCCGTCCGGCGGCGACGATTCGGTGCCCTTCGAAGAGGACGTTGCGGGCTGCGTTGTGGTCGCGGTCGTGCACGGTGCCGCATTCGCCGCACGTCCACTCACGGACGTGCAGGGGCTTGGGTCCCTCGCGGAATCCGCAGGCCGAGCAGACCTGTGAGGACGGGAAAGCGCGGTCCACCTTGGCGAAGGTGCGGCCGTGCAGGGCCGCCTTGTACTCCAGCACGCCGACGAACGCGGACCATCCCGCGTCGTGCACGGACTTGGCGAGCCGGGTGGGGCCGAGGCCGGACACCGCGAGGTCTTCCACGTACACCGCTTGGTTGTCGCGAATGATCTGTGTGGATGCCTTGTGGTGGAAGTCCCGGCGCCGGTCCGCCACCTTGGCCTGCTGGCGTGCGACCCTGATGCGGGCCTTGGCCCGGTTCTTCGATCCCTTGGCCTTGCGGGACAGCTCCCGCTGAAGGCGCTTGAGCTTCTTCTCGGCCCGACGCAGGAAGCGGGGGCTGTCGATCTTCCTGCCGTCGGACAGGACCGCGAAGGCAGACAGGCCGAGGTCGATACCGGACTCCGCCTCCACCTCGGGGAGGATGTCCGGTTCGGTGTCCACGACGAAGCTGAGGAAGTACCGGCCGGAGCTGTCCTTGGTGACGGTCAGGGACGTGGGCGCGGCCGGAAGCCTGCGGGACCACTTGACCTTGAGGCTGCCGACCCTGGCCACGTACACCGTGCCGTCGTCCTGGAGGAAGAAGGCGTTGGTGTTGAGGCGGATCGACTGCCGGGTGTCCTTCTTCGATTTGTAGCGGGGCGCACGGACCTTCCGGCCCTGCCGCTTGCCCTTGAGGCTGTCGAAGAAGTTCTTGTAGGCGGTGTCCAGGTCCCGCAGAGACTGTTGCAGGACGACCGCCGACACGTCGGCGAGCCAGGCGCGTTCCTCGGTGCGCCTGGCCTGGGTGATGCGAAGCCGGGACAAATCTGCCGACTTCACGTACGGCAGTCCTGCCGCCTGCGCTTCCTTCCGGTCGCGCAGGCAGTCGTTCCACACCACGCGGGCGCACCCGAACGCACTCGCCAGCGCACGGCGTTGGGAGGTGTCCGGGTAGGCCCGGTAGTTGTAGCGGAGCTGCACGCCCAAGATCCTATTGCGATTGTTCTCATGGATGGGCGGAACGACCACAGGCGTGGAAGACATGTTCCTTCGGCGAAGCATGTGCACTTGGTGTTCGTGACGAAGTACCGGCGCGAGGTGTTCAACGATGAGACGCTGACACGCTGCGAAGAGATCATGCGCAAGGTGTGCGAGGACCTCGAAGCGGAGCTGAAGGAGTTCAACGGCGAACCCAATCACGTCCACCTGTTGGTGCACTACCCGCCCAAGGCCGCCGTCTCGAAGCTGGTCAACAGCCTCAAGGGTGTCTCCGCTCGCCGGATACGGCTGGGGGCGCCCCCTTTGGGGGAGGGTTCACCGGCCGGATCAACCGCGCCACCATGCACGGACATCTGTCGTCGCCCTCGTATTTCTCCGCATCATGCGGCGGAGCACCGTTGACCATCGTCCGCCAGTACATCGAGCAGAAAAACGTCCGCTCTGGCCTGCGGGTCAGAGCAGTCTTGAGATGCGTTTCATCCCCGGCGTGAACGCCGGGGCTTTCACGCAAGATCACCCGTTAGCGCAGGGGCACACGGGCAGGGCCGATGTGTTCTCACGCGCTGATCCGGAGCATCACGGCTGCGTGGTCGGGGCGTGACCGGTAGCGGTCGGCTGCGGCGGCGATGCTCTTCCAGCCGGCCTGCCGGATGAGGGCGATGGCGAGGTTGCGTAGGGTGGCCATAGCCCGTGGTGCGGTGCCGGTGCGTACGCCTGAGGCGTCCTCGCGGTAGGTCACGTCTCTGACGTGGTGCAGTGCCTCCACCGACCAGTGCCCCTGGACGAATTGGGCGAGCTGGGTTGGTCCGGCGACGCTTGATCTCCATGGCCTGCACGGCGTGCGGGAAAGCAGGCCCGGGCGAACGGTGCACATCTTCAGCCGGCGCACCTCACGGCGGCCGTGCCCGCTCCGTCGACTGCGGTCGTGCAGCGGGATCTCTTTCCAGGGTAGTTCCCCCAGCTGCGTGCGCAGTTTCTTCTGATTCCCTTCACCATAAGAACGTAGTGGCCTCCGGCCGCAGCGATCTTGTCGGGCGAACGCCGGGATCTCGTTGCTCTTCGCCTCGATCTGTCGCGGTGCGACCACGGTCTGGGTGCCATACAGGGCGGCGGCCAGCAGGTGGACGGCGGAGGCGTCGGCGCTTGAGCCGCTCACCGTCTTTCCGTCCACGGGGCCAGCCCGACCAACACGTGTTGGCCTTCCTCAACGGGGTCGGCGGCGTAGCCGCCCAGCCAGGACCCGATGACGTCGTCGACCGCGTCGCCGTCCAGGCGCGAGAGCACTCGCCCGAGCGTGGAGGCGTTCGGGGTGGTCTTGTATAGGCCGAGGATCTCGCGCAGATGGGGGGCGCTGTCGGCGGCGAAGCGTGCGATCTGGGCCAGGGAGCATGCTCCGCCAAGCACCGCGACCAGACACAGCGCGAGCAGAGAACCCAGCCGGTAGCGACAGCCCCGCACTCGTCGCGGATCGGGAATGGTGCTCAGCAGGTCGAGCAGCGCGGTCAGTTCAACCGGTTCGGTGGGGGGAGACGGCAGGATGGCGTCCTCGCAATGACGGACGAGGGAACCAATCGGGGAGGGTGGCACGCGGACGCGGCTCCAGAGCGTGATCTTCGGCTTCAGCAGTCTTGATCATCTGATGTCGCGTCTGTTGATTCCACGGCGCGCTGGGGATATTCGCTGGTCGCTGCCTGTGGGTGGTATCCATACTGCCGCAATGGATCCGGTGACTCTTGAGACCGACCGTCTGGTGCTGCGAGCCTTCACGTCTGCCGACGTGAAGGCGATGTACGAAGCCTGCCAGGACGAAGACATCCAGTTCTATACGCCGGTGCCCGTGCCGTACCGGCGTGCGGACGCGGAGAAGCGTATCGGTGAGGAACTGCCCGCGGGCTGGGCCACGGACAAGAACTACACCCTTGGCGCCTTCCGCAAGGACAGCGGCGCCCTGGCCGGTTCGTACTGCCTGTTCATCGTCAATCCGGGCGTCTACGAACTCGGTTACTGGGCGGTCAAGGAGCAGCGCGGCCGCGGGTACTCGGTGGAGGCCGCCCGGGCGCTGTGCGACTGGGGCTGGGCCACCCTCGACGTCCACCGCATCGAGTGGTGGGCCATGGCCGGGAACACCGGGTCGCGTGCCGTCGCCGAGAAGCTCGGCTTCACCGTCGAAGGGACGCTGCGTAACCGCGGTATTGCCAACGACGGCAAGCCGCACGACTGGTGGGTGGGCGGACTGCTGAGGCCCTGAGGCTCGGGCCGATGCTAAGTCGGAAGAGCTACACCCATCTCGCTTCCTGAGAACGCATCGGCCCTGGGCACACGGGGGTGCGAATTCCACCCGGGGCCTTGACGTCAGGCGCCGGTGGTGGATCCGGGCCGAACGATCATGAGGATGGTGACCGTTGCCCACAGGAGATTGAAGATACCGGTGAACATGGCGAGTTGAGCCGTGTGCGCACGCTCCACGGGGCGGCTCGCGCTCAGTTCGCCGAGGAGCTCGTCCTGGCGGGGCAGGACGAAGGCGACCAGGACGCCCGCGGCCGCGGCGGTCAGGGCGATGGAGGTGATCAGCCACCCGTCCCCCAGCACGCCCATCGCGGCAGCCGTGGCGAACCCCAGCAACGGCACCGCCAGTCCGATCCCTGAGTACACGCGGCAGATGCGGTGCAGCATCCGCACGGTGCTCACCACCGCCGCATCCGGCCCCTCACCGCCCGCATGGGCGCGGCGTGCCGCCGGCGGGAACATGCTGGCGGCGACGGTGACGGGGCCGACGGCGACGATGGCTGCGAGGACGTGCAGGGACAGCAGGAACTTGGTCATCGAGGGGAGTCCAGGGTCGAAGGGCCTCGGGCTCCGTCCACGCTATGGATCTTCACCGTGACCGTACAGAGGCTGGAATGACAGTCTTCGACGGATTCTCGCCAACCGGCCCACCAGGCGGTTCTGATCCTGGCCCGTGGTGGGCCCGGGTGGCGGGAATCCGTCTATCGTGGCTTTCATGCACAGCGTGGCGATCCTGGTCCTCGACGAAGTGGTGCCGTTCGACATGGCGACACCTCTACAGGTCTTCGGGCTGACGCGGCTGCCGGACGGCCGCCATCCCTACCGGGTCCGGTTGTGTGCCGAGTCCCCGGAGGTGCGCACGCACGGTTTCGCGCTGCGGGTCGACGTGGGGCTGGAGGCGCTGGCGGAGGCCGACACCGTCATCGTGCCCGGCTGTGCCGAGGGCGCGCCGCCCCCGTCCGCCCGGGTGATCACGGCACTGCGGCAGGCGGCGCAGGCCGGCACCCGGATCGCGTCGGTGTGCGTCGGCGCCTTCGTGCTGGCGGAGACCGGGCTCCTGGACGGACAGCGTGCCACCACCCACTGGGTCGCCGCCGACGTACTGGCGCACAGCTTCCCGGACATCAAGGTGGAGCCGGACGTGCTGTACGTCGACAACGGCCAGATCCTCACCTCGGCCGGCGCCGCCGCAGGCCTCGATATGTGCCTGCACATGATCCGGCAGGATCTGGGCTCGGCCGTCGCCGCGGACGCCGCCCGGCTCTCCGTCATGCCGCTGGAACGGGAGGGCGGGCAGGCCCAGTTCATCGTGCACGAACACCCGCCCGTGCCGCGCGGCTCGACGCTGGAGCCGCTCCTGGAGTGGATCGAGGACAACCTCGCCCACGAGATCACCCTGTCCGCGCTGGCGGCTCGCTCCGGGATGAGCGAACGCACCTTCAGCCGCCGTTTCCGCGAGCAGACGGGCACCACGCCGCTGCAATGGCTGCTGCGCGCGCGGGTGCGGCGGGCCCAGTACCTGCTGGAGAACAGCGACCAGCCGGTCGAACGGGTGGCACAGCTGGCGGGATTCGGTTCGGCGACCGCGTTCCGGGAGCGGTTCCGCCGGGTGGTCGGCACCAGTCCGCAGGCGTATCGCGCGGCTTTCAACGGGAAGGCCGCGGCGGCGCGTCCGTAGCCCGGTGGGCAGCTGCCGGCACCTCGTCAGACGGCCAGCCTGACGCCGCCTTCCCGTGGAGCCGACGTGACGTCACCGGCCGACCGCGCCATGGCCAGCAGCGCGTCCGCCTTGGCCACCGCGATGTCGACGTCCGTGGCGCCCATCAGGACGCACAGCGTGAAACTGACGTCGTCCAGCTCACGTGCCGGCGCCGGCCTCGCCCGCTGTGCCTGCTCGATCCGCAGTGATGCGTAGCGGGTCAGCAGCTTCCTGACGGCCTTCGGGTCCGGAACGAGCACGAAATGCCCCTCTCTCAGTTATTCATCGCGCATGCCCGGGCCGTGACAGACCATGCGCATCTCCCGTTTCACGGCTCGCACTTGACGAAATCCTGTCGTTTCCCGCCCGATTGCCGCTCGAATCCGACCTGTGCGGTGACGGATGCCCCAGCAACCGATGATCTGCCCGAAACCACCCGCTTCCCCGCGCCGCCATGGGCAGTTGAGCAGAAGGCATCCCTCTCAGCATGAACGGTGTACGCCCATGCATGTCTCGCATCGCCTGCTCTGCGCGCTGTACGTCCTCACCAGCACGGGACTCGCCTGGACCGCGGTCCTCGAACTCCTCCACGGCCCCGTGTGGGCGGCGTTGCTGTTCGCGGCCGCCAGTCTCGTCCCGGTCATCGCCTTCGTACGCGAAACGGTCCTGCACGACGAGCGCCGTACCGTCACCGCCCTGCGCTCCCGGGCGGCAGCCATGTGCGGGCGGGTCGACGAGGCCGCCGACGAGATCGTCCGTGCGGAGCTGCACGCCGCGTGCTGCGAGCGCTGGTGGACGAGCTGTGGCACCGACCACGACGTGTCCTGCCCGCACCGGATCCCGCGGAGCAGTGCCGCCTGACAGCCGCGGCGTCAGGCGACCTGTCCGCTGTGCAGCGCGGTGTACTCGCCGCCCCGGCACAGGAGTTCCTCATGCGTGCCGATCTCCCGGATCCGGCCGTCCCGCAGGACCACGATCCGGTCCGCGCCCCGCACGGTGGACAGCCGGTGCGCCACCACGAACGTGGTGCGTCCGCGCAGCAACCGGGCGAGCGCCTGCTGGACCAGCGCCTCCGACCGGGTGTCCAGCGCCGAGGTCGCCTCGTCGAGGACGAGCACCTTGGGGTCCCGGATCAGAGCCCGGGCGATGGCGAGGCGCTGCCGCTGCCCACCGGACAGCCGGGCGCCGCGTTCGCCGACCACCGTGTCCAGTCCCTGCGGCAGCCGGTCGACGAACTCCAGCGCGTTGGCGTCACGCAGCGCCGACCGCACCGTCTCCTCGTCGGCCTCGTCCATGCCGTACGCCACGTTCTCCCGGACGGTGCCGTCGAAGAGGATCGACTCCTGCGGCACCACCGAGACGAAACGCCGGTAGGTGCGCAGGTCGAGGGTGTTCATGTCGGTCCCGTCGAGCAGCAGCCGGCCCGATGTCGGCCGGATGAACCCGATGACGAGGTTGAGGACCGTGGACTTGCCCGCGCCGGAAGCTCCGACGAGCGCGATGGTCTCGCCCGGCGCGACCGAGAGCGAGAAGTCCCGTACGGCGGGCCGGTCGCCGTCGTCGTACGCATGAGAGACGCCTTCGAAGGTGACGTTCCCGCGCAGTGAGGTCAGTTCGGACTTGCCTTCGTTGTCCTCGAGTTCGGGAGCCTGGAGCACCTCGCCGACCGAGCGGACGGACTCGAGCCCCTTGGTGATGACCGGGGCGAGTCCTGCCAACGTTGTCGTGGAGTTGGTGAGCGTCGTCAGGAAGGCGCTGAGCATCACGACGTCGCCGGCGGTGACGCCCCAGACTCCGTAGTACGACACCAGCGCGGCGCCGGCGAGGACGAGCACCCCGACCACGTTCAGCACCACCCAGGCCAGTGAGCCGAAGCGGCCGTTGACGAGATCGAGGCGCAGGCCGGAGGTCAGCAGGCGGGACAAGGTGCCGTCCATGCGGCGCAGTGCCTTGCCCTCCAGGCCGTGGGCCCGGGTGACGGGGATGAGGCGGGTCATCTCCGTGACCCGGGAGGACAGGGTCTCGACCTCGTGCCGGAAGTGCTCGTTGTGGGTGCGCAGCCGGGCCCTGAGCCGGGCCACGAGGAGCGCGGCGGCGGGTACGACGACGAGGAAGACCGGGACGAACTCGGGTGTGCGGACGGCGATGATGACAAGGCCGCCGACGAGCACGGTGGTCGCCCCGAGGCCGGTCTCGGCGGTCTGCTGCACCATCTGCTCGACGGTCTCCACGTCGCGCACGACCTTGGCCTGGAGCACCCCGGCGCTGACACGGGAGTGGTAGCCGATGGACAGCTGCTGCATGCGGGTGCACAGGGCGGAGCGCAGCGTGGTTCCCATGCGGCGGACGCTGCCGTACAGGAGCCGTACGTACAGGACGTGCAGGGGATAGTTGACCGCCAGGATCAACAGGATGATGCCGGTGCTGGTCCAGAGCCGGCTGATCTGCTGGTGCTGGACGACGGTGTCGATGATGGACGCGGTGATCAGGGGAAGCAGCCAGACCGGGCTGTGCTTGACCGTGAAGACGCCGACCGCCGCGGCGAGACGGTGGCGGTCGGCGCGGAACAGGTAGGCGAGGGTGCGGATCGGGTGTTCGCCCCGGTAGCGATGGTCGAGCGGTCTCTCCAACGACGAAGCCATGGGCGGCTTTTCCTCCACGGTGGCGGGTGACGGTGCGGCGGGCAAGCGCTTTCCCGCCCGGCGCTTCCTTCCCAGGCCGACCGGAGGTACACCAAGCTGTGGAGGATCGCCGCGATCAGGCGCCTATGGCCCGCGCGAGTTCCGTCGTGGCCTGGGCGATCTCGGTGTCCTCGTCGTCCATCAGGTGCCGCAGTTCACCGCGCCGGTCGCGCACGGCCTGCCGGGCCTGACGCTCCCACACGACGTGGTTCTCGCGATGGTGGAGCAGTTTCGGGTAGACCGCCGCGGTGCTCTCCCACTGGCGGGCGTCGGCGATGCTCCGGAGCAGCTGGATGATCTGTGCGCGGCAGGTCACATGGGGAAGTTGGGCGAGCTCCCACAGGAAGGGGACGGTGGCTGCCGTCGCCTGTTCCACGACGAATCCGTACTGACAGATGCGTTTGCGCAGGTCGTCGAGTGCGGAGCGGGCGGTGTCGGCGTCACCCCAGGCGACGCTGTTGAGAAGCAGCGGGATGGCCGCGGCTGAGCCCGTGGAGTCCTTGATGTCACACCACGGCACCCGCCCCACCGCCATGAGGGGCGTGATCCTCGCCACGCCCGTGGGCTGCACGTAGCGGCCTGTTCCCTCGCTCGACGTGTGGCGTGGTCGGTCCGCAGATGATGGCACGGCATCTCCCCGATGCGACATCAGAACTCGGCGCCGGATGATGGGTTGACGCCGCAGCTATTATCCACAACGAAAGCCTCTTCGTGCAATTGCACGGGAAATTGCGTGAGGACTGAGCCGGAGCGGGTAGGACCGACACGGTGCGCCACGTGCATCGGCGTGGATCGTGAACAGCAAGGAGACTGCGGTGCCACCAGTACACAACGGAGTGCGGGCCAGCTCACTGGACGTCCGCTGGATCAAGAGCCGGCACAGCAACGCCGAGGGCAACTGTGTGGAGCTCGCCGCTCTGGTCGACGGCGGCGTGGCGCTGCGCAACTCACGCGATCCCGACGGTCCCGCACTGGTCTACACGGCTGCCGAGTTGGCGGCCTTCCTGGCCGGGGCGAAGGACGGCGAGTTCGACCAACTGCTGTAGCCGAGAAGGCCAACTCCCTTGCTGCCACAGGCAAGCCACAGGAACATCGGGTGCGATAGGGTGAATAGCCCTCATGCCGGTCCGCAGGAGTCAGGATGTCAGCCGAGTCGCATCGCATCTCCCTGCTCGAACCCTATCT
>NZ_JAFFSX010000055.1 GCF_017948485.1 Streptomyces sp. GESEQ-35
TCGGATCGGTTTAGGCTCGTAGCCATGCGCTATGACCTCGTCATCTTCGACAACGACGGAGTGCTCGTCGACAGCGAGCCCATCTCCAACGGGCTACTGGCCGCCTATCTCACCGAGCTCGGGCATCCGACCTCGTACGAGGACTCCCTTCGCGACTACATGGGCGCCGCCATGCACCGCGTACACGATCTGGTGGAGGAACGGACCGGGCAGCGGTTGCCGGAGGACTTCGACGATGTCTTCCACACGCGCGTGTTCGCGGCTTTCGAGCGGGAGTTGAAGCCGGTGGCCGGGGCCGTCGGGGTGCTCGAGAAGTTGGCGGCGGACGGGGTGCCGTACTGCGTGGCGTCGTCCGGGAGTCATGAACGGATTCGGGTGGGGCATCGGACGACGGGGCTGGACCGGTGGTTCGGGGATGGGCAGATCTTCAGCTCGGAGGACGTGGGTCGGGGGAAGCCGGCGCCTGATCTGTTTCTGTACGCGGCCGGGCGGATGGGGGTCGCGCCGGAGCGGTGTGTGGTGGTGGAGGACAGCCCGTTGGGGGTGAGGGCGGCCGTGGCGGCTGACATGGACGTGTACGGGTTCACCGCCATGACCCCTGCGGCGAGGCTGGTGGGGGCGACTCAACTCTTCTCCGGCATGGGGGATTTGCTTGATCTGCTGGCCTGAGGCCGCCCCAAAGTAAACTTGAGGAAAATTCATCTTTGGCTTGATATACCCAGCGGTACCCCGGGGCTCTACGCTCGCCGCCATGACTGATGTGCTGCGGCGCGGTAGGGCCTCATTGGCGTTCGGCTTCTTCGCGCAGGGTGTTGCCTTTGCGCTGCTGGTGACGCGCATCCCTGCGATTCAGGACCGGTACGGCGTGTCCGACGCGCTGCTGCCTGCCTTCCTGGCGGCGGTGCCGATTCTCGCCGGGGTCGGGAGCGTCACGACCGAGCGGCTGGTGAAGCGAATACGGCCCAGTGTGGTGCTGCGTTGGTCCCAGCCCGTCGTGCTCCTGGCGCTGCTCGGGGTCGCTGCCGGCGACCGGATGATTGAACTCGGCGTCGCGCTGGGCGCGTTCGGGCTCGCCGTGGGGGCCCTGGACGCGTCGATGAACATGCTCGGGGTGAGTCTGCAGCGGTCGTACGGGCGCAGCATCATGCTCAGCTTCCATGCCGCGTACAGCCTGGGTGGGATTGTCGGGGCCTCGCTCGCGTGGGTGGGAGCGCACTGGGATCTTGCGCTGGCCGTGTCTTACCTGCCGGTTGTGGTGGTGCTCGTGCCGGTCGCCCTGGTGGGGAGTCGGTGGTACGTCGACGGGGTGGCGCCCGAGAAGGAGGCGGCCGTAGCGGGGGGTGAAGGCGGGGGCCTTGTCTTCAAGATGCTGTTGCCGCTGTGTCTGGTGATGACCTTCGCGTACATCGGGGACTCGACCGTCTCCAACTGGAGTGCGAAGTATCTCCAGGATGTGCTGGGGAGTTCGGAGCAGCTGGCTACCGTTCCGTACAACGTCTACATGGTGACGACGCTCATAGGGCGGGCCCTCGGGGACTTCGGGGTGCGGCGGTTCGGGGCCGCGATGGTCGTACGCGGCGGGGCGCTGGTGGCTGCTGTGGGGTTCGCTGTGGTGGCCGGGGCGCCTGGGGCCTGGGTGGGGATGCTGGGGTTCACCCTGTTGGGGCTGGGGTTGTGTGTGCTGGTGCCGCAGACCTTTGCCGCGGCCGGGCGGTTGTTCCCCGGTGCTTCGGATGCGGCCGTCGCACGGCTGAATGTCTTCAACTATGTGGGGTTCTTGATCGGTTCGCCGTTGGTGGGGGCGTTGGGGGATGCCTGGAGCTACCGCGGGGCCATGCTCGTGCCGATGGTGTTGGTGCTGGTGACGTTCGTGTACGCCCGGTCGTTCGAAACTCAACCGGACCGATACGGTGGCGGGCATGAGCGGCCGCGCACAGCTGATGTGGGACGAGGCAGTAACGGGCTATGACTTCGGTCCGGACCATCCGATGGATCCGGTTCGGCTCGCCCTGACCCGGAGTCTGATCGATGCCTTCGGGCTCGACCGGGACGTGGATGTCGTGGCCGCCAAGCCGGCCGGCGAGTCGACGTTGCGGCTTGTGCATCGGGAGGACTACATCGCCGCGGTGAAGGCGGCGTCGGAGGATCCCGGGGCGGCGGACGTGTCGTACGGGATCGGGACGGTGGATGATCCGGCGTTCGCCGGGATGCATGAGGTGTCCGCGTTGATCGCCGGGCAGTCGGTGGGGGCGGCGGAGGCTGTGTGGCACGGGGATGCGCTGCATGCGGTGAACTTCGCGGGTGGGTTGCATCATGCGATGCCCGGGGGCGCGTCGGGGTTCTGTATCTACAACGATGCCTCGCTTGCCATTGCCCGGTTGCTGGAGTTGGGGGCCGAGCGGGTCGCCTATGTGGATGTCGATGTGCATCACGGGGACGGGGTGCAGGCGGCGTTCTGGGAGGATCCGCGGGTTCTGACGATTTCGCTGCATGAGCATCCTCGGACCTTGTTTCCGCAGACCGGGTGGCCTGAGGAGACGGGGGCGGAGGGGACCGCGGAAGGGTCGGCGGTGAATGTCGCGTTGCCGGCGGGGACCGGGGACGCGGGATGGCTGCGGGCGTTTCACGCGGTCGTGCCGGAATTGGTTGCCGACTTTCAGCCGGATGTGCTCGTCACGCAGCACGGGGCCGATACACACTTCGAGGACCCGTTGGCCCATCTTGCCGTTTCGCTGGATGCGCAGCGGGCTGTGCAGGTTGCGTGTCATGAGCTGGCTCATGAGTACGCCGGGGGGAAGTGGGTCGCCCTGGGCGGGGGCGGGTACGCCGTGGTGGATGTGGTGCCGCGATCTTGGACGCATCTGGTGGCCATTGCGGCTGGGCGGCCTGTGGAGCCCGAGGTGATGATTCCCGAGGGCTGGCGGCAGCAGGTCTTTGCCCGTACCCGGCAGTTGGGGCCGGCCCGGATGACTGACGGGCGGTGGCCGGTGGCCTTCGCCGACTGGGATGCGGGGTACGACCCTGCGGATCGGTTGGATCAGGCGGTGCTGGCTACGCGGCGGGCCGTGTTTCCGTTGCGGGGGATGTTGCCGTAGCGGGTGACAGCCTTACGCCAACTGTGCGGTGTTCCCCCGTTCCCCTGACGGCTCCAGCTCCCGTCCGTCAGCATCACACGCGTGTTGACCACCGGCGCCCTGCGCGCGCATCTGTTGGCTGCCCGGCTTGCTGGGACCGTGGCCACGTCCCGGGAGGAGAGCCTGCGGAGTTATCGGCTGTTCGCTGCCCGTGATCCCCGGGTGCTGATCGGGATTGATCCTGAATGGACTTGGCGGCAGCGGGATTTGATCGGTTTGATGGCGGACAAGTGTGGGGTTTCGGCCGATCCGGCATGTATCTCCGGCCATGATGTGATCGATCCTGAGCTGACTTTGGCCGCCCTCGATGCCTTCGCCGATCGGATCGCGACAGCGGCGCAGCGTGGCGTGCCTGTGCTCCTCGGCACCGGGCATCCTCACCGTCTGCTCGGCTTCTACGCCGCCTTGGCGGACGCGCTGTCGGCGGCAGGATGTGCCGTACTCACACCGGCGCAGGGTCGCTGTGTCGACATAACGACCCGGTTCGGTCTACGCACGTACAACCTTGACTACGTACGAGGAGTCGCGTTGATGCGAGAACCGGACGCTCTCCGCTCCGGTTGTGAGACCGGCGCACACACGCACTCGCCGCTGCCGGTTCGTACCGTACTGGCGGCGGCGGCCGAGGCGGGCGGGCCGTTGCCCGGGTTGGTGATCGGGGATCACGGGTGGGTCTGCGGAGCAGGTCAGCTGGGGTTTGAGGCCATTGGTCTTGCGGATACCGATGACCCTGCGCTCTTCGTGGGGGAGGCCGAGGGGTCCGTGTCCGTCGTCGTTCCACTTGATGACGCTGTGCGGTCTGATTACTACCTGCCGCTTACCCGCTACGTACTCAATCGAGCGTGTCTGTCACAGTAGGTCGCCGATGGCTGCACCTCTTCCCCACTCGCATCACCCGCCCCTACATTGGGGAGTGAGCACGCAACGACGAAGCGTCACCGGAAGGGGAAGCCGGTGACCGTCGAGTGCGGAAGGTTCAGGTGTGTCATGGCTGCTGAGCAGAGGCCTCTGAGCGAGGTTCAGTTCCTTACCGTGGCGGAAGTCGCCTCGGTGATGCGAGTGTCGAAGATGACCGTGTACCGACTGGTGCACAGTGGTCATCTGCCTGCGATCCGGGTGGGGCGGTCCTTCCGCGTCCCCGAGAACGCGGTTCACGAGTACCTTCGCGAGAGCTATGTGGGGGTGGAAACCGCCTGACGACGGTGGGCCGGGGAGATCCTCAGGGCACCATGGGATCTGCCCCGGTCCCCTCGATTACGACCTCAGCGCTCGGACGGGTAGGCTGGCCCCTTGTAGGTCGTATGGGCCCATGGCGCCCAACGCCGAGTGATGAGAAGTGAGCGAGGGTAGTCGTGGGCTCTGTTATCAAGAAGCGGCGCAAGCGGATGGCTAAGAAGAAGCACCGCAAGCTGCTCAAGCGCACGCGCGTTCAGCGTCGCAACAAGAAGTAGTCCACGGTCCGCAAGGACCAGGACTACTGACGGCGCAACGCCGCGAGAGCGTGTCAGTGGCCCCCCACCACACCCGGTGGGGGGCCACACGCGTCTCGTCCCACAGCCGTTCTGTGCGTACGCCTGTGTTTCACATGGCTGGGTCTGTTCGTACGTCTGTGGATGGCGTCACTTCGTGCATTGGGCGGTCATCACAGCGCAACATCGACCCGCTAAGTTGGCGGCACACGGGGAACACGGCAGGGTAACGAGCAGCGGTGTGTCAGGTCTGGACGATTCCTGGAAGGAAGGCGCTGATCTTGGGGAAGGTCGTGCTCGTGACCGGAGTGGCCCGTCAGCTGGGGGGCCGGTTCGTACGACGGATCCAGCGTGACCCACAGGTGGACAGGGTGGTCGCCGTGGACGCGGTCCCGCCCGCGCATCATCTGGGCGGCGCCGACTTCATCCAGGCCGACATCAGGCAGCCGACCATCGCGCGCGTGCTCGCCGAGACGGGCGCCGACACCGTCGTCCACATGGACGTGACGGCCACCGCGCTCGGCAGCGGAAGCCGGGCGACGGTCAAGGAGACCAACGTCATCGGCACGATGCAGCTGCTGGGTGCTTGTCAGAAGTCCCCCAGCGTCAAGCGGCTCGTCGTGAAGTCCAGTACGAACGTCTATGGGTCCGCACCTCGCGATCCGGCCGTCTTCACCGAGACCACCCCTCCCAAGTCCCTCCCCAGCGGCGGCTTCGCCAAGGACACGGTCGAGGTCGAGGGGTACGTACGGGGCTTCGCGCGCCGCCGGCCGGACGTCGCCGTCTGCGTGCTGCGGTTCGCCAACATCCTCGGTCCCACCGCCGAGACGCCGCTCGCCTCGTACTTCTCGCTGCCGATCCTGCCGACCGTGTTCGGCTACGACCCCCGACTGCAGTTCGTGCACGAGGACGACGTGATCGACGTGCTGCGGATCGCCTCGCACGAACCGGAGCGGGGCGCGCTCAACAGCGGCACCTTCAACATCGCCGGAGACGGCGCCCTGCTGCTCTCCCAGTGCTCCAGGCGGCTCGGGCGGCCCACCATGCCGCTGCTGCTGCCGGCGGTCACCTGGGCGGGCTCCCTGGTGCGTACGCTGGGCATGACCGACTTCTCGCCCGAACAGATCCGGCTGCTGACCCACGGCCGCGTCGTGGCGACGGACCAGATGCGTGAGACGCTCGGATTCAAGCCGAAGTACACGACCGCCGAGACCTTCGCGGAGTTCGCGCGCAGCCGCGGTCCCGGACTCCTGCCACCGGAGGCCCTCGCGGGGGCCGTCGACCGGATCGCCGCGCTGCCCTTTCCGGGCAGCGGCCACCTCCCGACGCAGAGCGCCAACTGAGGAGCGCATCAACGATGGCGGACGCCAAGGTCATTCCGTTCGACGACGACCGGTCCCGTGGGAGCGCTGTTCAGCGGCCGCCGCGGCGCCGGAGCGCGGGGAGCCGGCGCAAGAACGGTGAGCCCGCGCTCGTACGTGAGGTCCAGCCCCTGCCGGGGCGGGCGCTCCCGCAGGATGATGTACCTGTGACGCGTGAGGAACAGCCGCCCCAGCAGCCCCCCAAGGACGACGGAGGTCTGGAGCGGCGCATCGCGGGCGGCCTGGCCTTCCTGCGCCGCCGCCTGACGGGCGACTACGAGGTCGACGACTTCGGCTACGACGAGGAACTCACCGACCATGTCCTGATGTCCCTGCTGCGCCCGGTGTACGAGAAGTACTTCCGGGTCGAGGTGAAGGGCGTCGAGAACATCCCCACGGACGGCGGCGCCCTGATCGTCGCCAACCACTCGGGCACGCTCCCGCTGGACGGCCTGATGATGCAGGTCGCCGTCCACGACCACCATCCGGACGGCCGCCACCTCCGCCTTCTCGCGGCCGACCTGGTCTTCGTGCTGCCGGTGGTCAACGAACTGGCCCGCAAGCTCGGCCACACCCTGGCCTGCGCCGAGGACGCCGAACGCCTGCTGGCCCAGGGCGAGCTGGTCGGGGTGATGCCGGAGGGCTTCAAGGGCATCGGCAAGCCCTTCAGTGAGCGCTACAAGCTCCAGCGCTTCGGCCGCGGCGGCTTCGTCTCCACGGCACTGCGCCAGGGCACCCCGATCATCCCGTGCTCGATCGTCGGGGCCGAGGAGATCTACCCGATGATCGGCAACTCCAAGACCCTGGCCCGGGTCCTGGGCTTCCCGTACTTCCCGCTGACCCCGACCTTCCCGTGGCTGGGCCCACTGGGCGCGGTCCCGCTCCCCACGAAGTGGACGATCCAGTTCGGCGAGCCGATCCTCACCGACGGCTATCCCCCGGAGGCGGCGGAGGACCCCATGCTGATGTTCAACCTGACCGACCAGGTCAGGGAACAGATCCAGCACACCCTCTACAAGCTGCTGGTGCAGCGCCGGTCGGTCTTCTTCTGAGTCGGCTCACGGATGTGGCTGTCGACGACAGGATGTCCCCAGGACGGCGATCCCGGTCGGGTGAAGCCGCCGGACGGAGTCCGGCGCAGCTGTCCGCAGCCTGCGAAGCAGTGCAAGGGCAGCAGACAGGAGGGGCCAAGCTGCTGGTGCAGCGTCGGTCGGTCTTCTTCTGACCGAGGAGACGGTTGTACGACGATGGGGGCGCCCCTGTGAGAAGGGCGCCCCCATCGTCGTACTGCCGCCGTGACCCCTACTCGATGTCCTCGCCGTTGATGCCGAGTCCGGGCAGCAGGCCCGGGAGTAGCGGTGGAAGCGTGACGTCCGGCTCGGCGCTCGGACTGCTGCTTCCGGAGGGGGAAGCGCTGCCGGGGTTCTTCGGCGGATCGAGCAGACCGCCGGTGCTGCCACCGAGCAGACCGCCGCCCTCACTACCGGAGTTGGACGGCTTGCTGGGCTTCGTGCTGCTGGAACCGCTGCTACCGTCCGACGAGCCGGTTCCCGCGCTCGGCGCCGCGGACCGATCGGCACCGGAGGAACCGTCGGACGTCGACCCGGAGCCCTGCCGCTGACCGGCACCGCCGCCCCCTGGGGCCGGAGGCTGCGGAAGCAGGGACTGTAGCGGGGCGACCTCTTGGTCTATGGCGTCGAAGACCGACGACACCTGATCGCTCACGTCACCCAGCTGGAGGGGCAGCCGCTCGCGCAGCGCGCCCCAGGCATCGCGATGCGAACTCGAGAAGGTGGAGAGGGCCTGGATGGGGCCCAGGGACTCCGGGTCGCGTGAATAGGCCGCGCTCAGCAGGCGGTGGCCTTCGGAGGCGTCGTGCGTCATGCCGGACAGGGCACGGCGGATCTCGCCGAGCGACTCGTGGTCGAGCTGTCCGCCACGGTCCCGCTCCATCAGTCGCCGGGCCTCGCTGAGCCTCGTCGACGCCTGGTCGAGATAGGAACGGCCACGTTCGTCGTCCCCGTCGGCCAGGTAGTTGAGCTTGAAATCCTCTATGCCGCGCTTGAGCCCGTACAGCGAGTCGCCGGGCAGCGCGCCCGAACTCGCGGCGGCGACTCCGCCGAAGGCCCCGGCGGCAACGCCGACACTGAGCCCACCGGCGGTGAGCCCCTTGGCCAGCCGAGTACGCGGCCGCAACTTGCCCAACGGGCTCGCCCGATGGGCACCGTGCCCTCGAGGAGACCGCTGCCCCGGCATCAAAGGCTCAGTCGCCCCACCACCCACGGCCCCTTCCTGGAGCATGGCCTCCATCGCGGCCACCAGCTGGGCTCGCTGGACGACCTTGACCTCGGGGTCCATTTCCGGCTTGGGCAGCTCGCCGAGACCGGTCGTGAGGGACAACAGGCGCCCCTGCTCGGTCTCATCCGCAGCAGCCGCTGCCGAGGCCTCGGACTGCTCGGCCGCCGAGCCCCGGTCGGACTCCTCCAGGGCCTGGGCGAAGGCGTTCGCCCGCCGGTGCGCCGATACGTTCGCGATCACTGGCGGCACCTCCTCTCGTCATGACGGTCGACTCCCCAGGGGGTCCTGAGGGTTGCACACCCTGACCAAATCAACACGATCGAGTGATCGAAGACGGCCAGGGAGTGACCACAGGGAGCCTGCATCCCGCACAACGAGTGGCGCGGCACTTGGGTTACGGACGATGGATGATCCGACGGCGGAGTCAACAGACTTTCACTGTAGGTGAGTTGGTGATTGCTGTGCGTATCCGGGCGGTCAGCGGGCGTCGTCCGGGAGGAGCCGGGCGAGGGTGCGGACGGCACGGTACTGGAGGGTCTTGATGGCGCCCTCGTTCTTGCCCATCACGCGGGCGGTCTCGGCGACGGAGAGGCCCTGGAGGAAGCGGAGCGTGACGCACTCCTGCTGCTGGGGATTGAGCCGCCGTACGGCATCCAGCAGTGCGGCGTTGGAGAGGGATTCGAGCACCGAATCCTCGGGCGACCGCTCGACCTCGTTGGCGTCGAGCATCTCCCCGGTGGTCACCTCCAGCCGGAACCGGCTGGACTTGAAGTGATCGGCGACGAGATTGCGGGCGATGGTCACCAGCCATGCCCCGAAGTCCCGCCCCTGCCAGGTGAAGGTGCCGATCCTTCTGAGCGCCCGCAGAAAGGTCTCGCTCGTGAGGTCCTCGGCGGTCGCTTTTCCTCCCACCCGGTAATAGATGTACCGATAAACAGTGTCGCTGTATTGGTCATAGAGCCGTCCGAAGGCATCGGCCTCGCCGGCCTGAGCGCGCTCGACGAGGTCCATCATGCGCGCGCTGTCGCTGTCCGCTGCCGGACGGCGAGCGGTGGTGGCACCGGCCGAGCGCCCCCGTCTGCTGACGGCCGCGCTGCCGTCGGCGAGCGCGTAGCAGGGGCCGACCGGTGCTGTTGTGGCTACGGCAAGGGCGGGGCCGGCGTACGCGGTGGGGACGAAGCCGCGCAACAGGTCTTCGACCGTTGCGCGCAGCGTAGCCAGGCCCGAGGCGTCAACCCCGACGTGTGGGTACACGGGACTCCCAGAGGCAGAGCTTCCATCACGTGCAGTGCGGGACCGTTCACCCGTCGTAGCGACGGAGGGGTACCGGTTTGCGTCTGAGGAGAATAACGCTTCGTGCAGGCATTGCTACGCCCAGTTGCTCAAATCATCGATTCCGTCGCTTCTGTAACCGATTGACGGTCGATCAAGTGCCGCACTGTGACCGGTTGTTGATCGTCCTTGGTTGGGTTCCGGTCAGGAGCGGGGCGTGTTGTGGCCGTGTGCAGCCAAGGGGACTGGATGGGGCGGTGCAGGGGTACGACCACTGGATTGCCCGGGGTTTGGGACGTGACCCGGCGTGGTCCGCGGTCAGCGGCGTCGCCGGCTCAGGGCGATCGCCGCCGCCGTGCCGCCCGCCACCGCTCCGACGCCGGCCGCGGCCGGGATGCCCACCTTGGCGGCCTTGCGGCCTGTGCGGTAGTCGCGGAGGCGCCAGTCCAGTTCGCGGGCGTGCTTGCGGAGCTTGGTGTCGGGGTTGATGGCGTAGGGGTGGCCGACCAGGGAGAGCATCGGGATGTCGTTGTGGGAGTCGCTGTAGGCGGCGCAGCGGGACAGGTCCAGGCCCTCCGCCGTGGCCAGTGCCCGTACCGCTTCCGCCTTCGCGGGGCCGTGCAGGGGCTCGCCGACCAGTTTGCCCGTGTACACGCCGTCCACCGACTCGGAGACCGTGCCCAGCGCGCCCGTGAAGCCCAGGCGACGCGCGATCACCGTGGCGATCTCCACCGGCGCCGCGGTCACCAGCCACACCTTCTGCCCCGCGTCCAGGTGTGCCTGGGCCAGCGCACGCGTCCCGGGCCACATCCGGTCGGCCAGGTACTCGTCGTAGATCTCCTCGCCGATCGTCATCAACTCGGCCACCCGGTGGCCCTTGACGATGGAGAGCGCCGAGTCGCGCGCGTCCTGCATGTGCTCGGGGTCCTCGACGCCGGCCAGCCTGAACCACGCCTGCTGCCAGGCGAACCTGGCGAGGTCGCGGGTCTCGAAGAACTTCCGCTTGTGCAGGCCCCGGCCGAAGTGGAAGATGGCGGCGCCCTGCATCACCGTGTTGTCCAGGTCGAAGAACGCGGCGGCCTTGTCGTCGCCGAGTACGGGGAACTCCGGTTCGCCCTGGTCCTTCTCGGCGGACGGCGGCGGTTCCTGCTCCTGTGTGGTTTTGCGTGCGGCCTCCGCCGAGGCCTCGCCTGCCAACACGCTCCGGGCGGTGGCGGAGCGCCTACGGGGAGTGAGCCATCCAAGAGCGGCCATGGCGTGAGCATAGCCAGTCTGTTCGGTGGTTCCGGAGTCGGGAGGTTTGGTGGCTGTGAACTCTCCGCGACCGTGTCGTTAAACATGTCGTTAAACAGTCGTCGTCACCGCGCGAGAATGGCCGTATGAGTCCTCTCTTCCGGCGGCGGGCCGGCTCGCGTGACCGGCTTGTCACCCTCATCCGCAAGCCGGGCTGCCATCTGTGTGATGACGCACAGCTCGTCATCGAGAAGGTCTGTGCGGAGCTGGGTGTTCCATGGGAGGAGAAGGACATCACCCAGGACCCCCAACTCCACGACCAGTACTGGGAACAGATCCCTGTCGTACTCGTCGACGGGGAGCAGCACACCTTCTGGCGCGTGAACGAGGATCGCCTTCGGAAGGCGCTGACGTAGTACTGACCGACCAGTCCAAGTCGTCCGGAAACTGACTTAGGATCGACGCGACCTGGTCTCGGGGGTGGGGATCGTTGAGGAGAGTGTTCGGTTTTGACCCCCGTGGCGGCCCCGAGGGAACGGCGCGTGACCCCGGTCACGTTGGCCGGGCAAATCGGACACCATCTTTGTGCACGCGTTCACAAAGACATAGCCTGCTTTCGACGGGGCGGTCTGGGTACGTGTGACCGCCTGCAGCCCCGCTCTACCCGCAGGAGCACCGTGGCAACTGGCCGAACTCACCGACCGGCGACCCGTAGCCGAGGGATTCCCGAGGCCACCGTCGCCCGGCTTCCGCTGTATCTCCGCGCGCTGACCGCACTGTCGGAGCGCTCGGTACCCACGGTCTCCTCCGAGGAGCTGGCGGCCGCGGCGGGGGTCAACTCCGCCAAGTTGCGCAAGGACTTCTCGTATCTGGGGTCGTACGGGACCCGTGGTGTCGGCTACGACGTCGAGTATCTCGTCTATCAGATCTCGCGTGAGCTGGGGCTCACCCAGGACTGGCCGGTTGTGATCGTCGGTATCGGTAACCTCGGCGCCGCCCTCGCCAACTACGGCGGGTTCGCCTCCCGTGGCTTCCGGGTCGCCGCGCTCATCGACGCCGATCCGGAGATGGCCGGAAAGCAGATCGCCGGGATCACCGTCCAGCACAGCGACGACATCGAGCGGATCATCTCCGACAACGGCGTCTCGATCGGGGTCATCACCACCCCGCCGGGCGTCGCCCAGCAGGTCTGCGACCGGCTCGTCGCCGCCGGCATCACCTCCATCCTGAACTTCGCGCCGACCGTGCTGTCCGTCCCGGACGGCGTCGACGTACGCAAGGTCGACCTCTCCATCGAGTTGCAGATCCTCGCCTTCCACGAGCAGCGCAAGGCCGGCGAGGAGGCCGCGTCGAGCGATGGCGCCGGCCCCGTCGCCGCCGTCCGCGGTGAGGCCGCCGACAAGGGACCGGACGGGGACGTACCCGCCGTGATGCCGGCATGAGTCTCCTCGTCGTAGGGCTGAGTCACCGCAGCGCTCCGGTCAGCGTCCTGGAGCGGGCCACGCTGTCCGCGGACGCCCAGATCAAGCTGTTGCAGGACACGGTCGCCGCCGAGCCGGCCGGCGAGGCCGCCGTCCTCGCCACCTGCAACCGCATCGAGCTGTACGCGGACGTGGACAAGTTCCACGCGGGCGTCGCCGAGCTGTCCACGCTGCTCGCCCAGCACAGCGGGGTCGGCCTGGAGGAGCTCACTCCCTACCTGTACGTGCACTACGAGGACCGGGCCGTCCATCATCTCTTCTCGGTGGCCTGCGGGCTGGACTCGATGGTCGTGGGCGAGGGCCAGATCCTCGGCCAGATCAAGGACTCCCTCGCGACGACCCAGGAGCTGCACACCGCGGGCCGCCTCCTCAACGACCTGTTCCAGCAGGCGCTCAGGGTCGGCAAGCGGGCCCACTCCGAGACCGGAATTGACCGGGCCGGTCAGTCCCTGGTCAGCTTCGGCCTGGAGCAGCTGGCCGTCGGTACGCCGGTCGACACCTGGGCCCGCGGCAAGAAGGCCCTGGTGATCGGCGCCGGTTCGATGTCCTCGCTGGCCGCCGCGACGCTCGCGCGCGCCGGAGTCGCCGAGATCGTCATCGCCAACCGCACCATCGACCGCGCCGAGCGCCTCGCGCAGATACTCACCGAGGGCGACGACACGCACGTGCTGGCCCGCGCGGTACCGATGGATTCGGTGCCGGTCGAGCTGACACGTGCCGATGTCGCGGTGTCCTGCACGGGGGCTACGGGGCTGGTGCTGGCGGCGGAGACGATCGCCGCGGCGATGGACGGCCGTGGAGTCGTCGCGCAGCCCGGCGTTTACGAGCCGCCGCCTCGCTTTGGGTCGGGAGCCGCCCCGGGCGGCACGCATGCCCGCAGCTTGGCGGGCGAAGAGAACTGCCCGCTCGATCTGGCCGCCGTACAGCCCGGGTTCTCCGTCATGGGCGAGGCCGCCGTGGCCGGCATGGACGCGGCCACGCTGGAGCAGCACGCCACCTGGGTGGACAACGGCACTGTCGACCACCGGGAAGCCGTCCGCCGTACCGAGGTCGATGCCGAGCTGATCACCGCGCTTGCCGCGACCGCGGCCACCGCCGGGCGGATCCCCGAGCGGCGCAGGCCCGAGCCGGTGCCGTCCGTATGGCGGCCGGAGCCCGTGCTGTTCCTGCTGGACCTGGCGATGCCGCGCGACATCGACGCGGCCGTGCACCGGCTCGCCGGCGTGCGTCTTGTCGACATCGAGTCGCTCGCCGAGGCCTCCGCGGACGCTCCGATGGCGGCCGACGTCGACCAGGTCCGCCGTATCGTCTCCGACGAGGTCGAGGCCTTCGGTGCGGCGCTGCGGGCCGCGCACATCACGCCTACCGTGGTGGCGCTGCGGACGATGGCCGCCGACGTGGTGGCGAACGAGATCGCCCGGCTCGAAGGACGGCTGCCCGGCCTCGACGACAAGCACCGGGCGGAGATCACCCAGACCGTGCGGCGCGTCGTCGACAAGCTGCTGCACGCGCCGACCGTACGGGTCAAGCAGCTCGCGGCCGAACCCGGCGGCGCCGGGTACGCGGACGCGCTGCGCACCCTGTTCGACCTCGACCAGGAGACGGTGGCCTCCGTCTCCCGCGCCGAGGACAGCACCAGCAAGAAAGACCGAGGCTCGGCATGAGTGACGACAAGGCCCTGAGACTGGGGACCAGGCGAAGCAGACTCGCCCTGGCCCAGTCCGGGCAGGTGGCAGAGGCCGTGAGCCAGGTGACCGGACGGCCCGTCGAGCTCGTCGAGATCACCACGTACGGCGATGTCTCCCGTGAGCAGCTCGCGCAGATCGGCGGCACGGGGGTCTTCGTGACCGCGCTGCGGGAGGCGCTGCTGAAGGGGGAGGTCGACTTCGCGGTTCATTCGCTGAAGGACCTGCCGACCGGGCAGCCGGACGAGCTGGCGCTGGCCGCCGTCCCGCTGCGCGAGGACCCGCGGGACGCGATCGTCGCCCGGGACGCGCTGAAGTTCACCGACCTGCCGCGCGGGGCCCGTATCGGTACGGGTTCGCCGCGGCGCATGGCCCAGCTGAACGCGTACGCACGCACCCACGGGCTGGATATCGAGACGGTTCCGATTCGCGGGAATGTGGATACGCGGGTCGGGTACGTGCGCGATGGTGTGCTTGATGCGGTTGTGCTTGCTGCGGCTGGGTTGCAGCGCATCGGTCGTATTGATGAGGTGACTGATTTTCTTTCGGTCGACACGGTTTTGCCCGCCCCCGGCCAGGGGGCACTCGCGATCGAGTGTGCCGCGGACAACGCGGACCTCATCGCAGCGCTCGCGGAGTTCGACGACCCGTTCACCCGGGTCGCCGTGACTGCCGAGCGGTCACTGCTCGCCGCCCTGGAGGCCGGTTGCAGCGCCCCTGTGGGCGCGCTGGCCGACCTTTTGGCCGACGGGCAGATTGTCAAGGAAATGCGCCTGCGCGGCGTCGTCGGCACGACCGACGGCTCGCGGATGGTGCAGTTGTCCACCACCGGTCCCGTGCCCGAGACGTACGACCAAGCAATGGCGCTCGGCCGTGAACTCGCTGCCGAGATGCTTGCCCAGGGCGCGGCCGGTCTGATGGGGGAGCGAGCACAGTGAGCCCCACCAACCTTCCCGCCGGTCCGGAACACGGGCACGTCACCTTCCTTGGTGCCGGACCCGGGGATCCGGGACTGCTGACTCTGCGCGCCGTCGAGGCGCTGGCGAACGCGGACGTTCTCGTCGTCGAGCACGAGGTGCTCGACGTCGTACGCGCTCATGCCAGGTCCGGCGTCGCCGTCGTGAACACGGACCCGGGTCCTTCGTCGGACCCGCTTCCGGGCACAGGCACGCCTCAGCTAACGGTTGTTGACGGTTCGTCAACAACCGCTGGGGGCCCCGTCGTGCGGGATGCCGCACATCTTGTCATGGAGGCCGCACGGGGCGGCAGGCGGGTCGTGCGTGCGGTCTCGGGGGACCCGGGACTGGATACGTACGCCGCCGAGGAAATGCTCGCCTGCGCCGCCGCGGGTGTGCCGTTCGAGGTCGTGCCGGGTGTTGCGGCCGCCGTCGGGGTGCCCGCGTATGCGGGTGTTCCGCTGCGGGACGCGCAGGGTGCCGATGTGCGGTTCGTCGATGCGCGGACTGCCTCGGACCGGTGCTGGACCGAGGTCGGTGCGTCGGACGGCACGGTTGTTGTCTCGACGACTCTGGATTCGGTGGCTGCTGCTGCCGGTGAGCTGGTTTCGGCTGGGCGCAAGCCCGATACGCCGATGACCGTCACGGTCGCCGGTACCACTACTCGGCAGCGGACCTGGACCGCCACGCTGGGGACCATCGCGCAGACCCTGAAGCAGGCGAAGGTGCTGCCCTCGCCTGATGGCGGGCGGCCCGTGATAGCCGTGGTCGGGGAGCGTTCTGCCGCGGCTCAGCGTGAGCAGCTGTCGTGGTTCGAGTCCAAGCCGCTGTTCGGGTGGCGGGTTCTTGTGCCGCGTACCAAGGAGCAGGCGGCTTCGCTCTCCGACCAGTTGCGGTCGTATGGAGCCGTACCGCACGAGGTGCCGACGATCGCCGTCGAGCCGCCGCGGACGCCCCAGCAGATGGAGCGGGCGGTCAAGGGGCTGGTGACCGGGCGGTACGAGTGGATCGCCTTCACCTCGGTGAACGCGGTCAAGGCCGTTCGGGAGAAGTTCGAGGAGTACGGGCTCGATGCGCGTGCTTTTGCGGGGATCAAGGTCGCCGCGGTGGGGGAGCAGACCGCCAAGGCGCTCGTTGCGTTTGGTGTGAAGCCGGATCTCGTGCCTAGTGGGGAGCAGTCCGCTGCTGGGTTGTTGGAGGACTGGCCTCCTTATGACCCCGTTTTTGATCCGATCGATCGGGTGTTCCTGCCTCGGGCCGATATCGCCACGGAGACGCTGGTGGCGGGGCTTATCGAGCTTGGGTGGGAGGTTGACGACGTGACCGCTTATCGGACCGTGCGTGCCTCGCCGCCTCCTGCGGAGACCCGGGAAGCGATCAAGGGCGGTGGGTTTGATGCGGTGCTGTTCACTTCGTCCAGCACGGTGCGGAATCTGGTGGGTATTGCCGGGAAGCCGCACAACGTGACCGTGATCGCTTGTATTGGGCCTGCCACGGCCAAGACCGCCGAGGAGCATGGGCTTCGTGTCGATGTGATGGCTCCTGAGCCTTCTGTGCACAAGCTGGCCGAGGCGCTCGCCGACTTCGGGCTGCGGCGTCGGACTGCTGCGGTGGAAGCCGGGGATCCGGTGACGCGGCCGAGTGAGCGGCGGCCGGGGGCTCGGCGGAGGCGTACGACGTAGCGAACGGCCCGGGAGGTGTCGTAACGGCTGTGTGGTGTGCGGTGAGGCTATGCCGGCGTCACCGTGTGCCCGTAGCGCAGGAGGTTCTTCGGGTCGTACGTCGCCTTGTCCTGGCGCAGGCGGTCGTAGACCTCCGGCGTCCAGGCCCGGGCGCGGTCCGACTCGTTGCCCGGGCAGCCGTGGATGTTGACCATGGAGCGGCCCGTGCCGTAGGGGGCCATCGCCGTGTTCAGGGCTGTCGTGGCCGTTTCGACGGCCTCGGCCGCCTCCTGGCTCGGTACGACGGCGACCGTTTCCAGGAGGTGGCTCGCGTCGCGGGCGCAGATCGCGTCCTCCTGGGTGGTGGGGCGGGCCAACGCGCCTCCCATGTGGCGCAGTTCGACTATCAGGAGGGGGTAGTCGGGTGCTGCCTCGGGGCCTGACTGCGCCAGCAGTGTGTCGACGGCCTCGGGGGTGAGGTCGGCGAGCAGGGCGCAGGACTCCCTTGCGGGCAGCGGGTCCTGGGGCTCGGCGAAGATCGAGTCGACGGCGGTGTAGTCCATCTCGTCGACCGTGTCGAACACGACGGGTGCGGCCGCGCGGATCGGGTCGAGAAGGCGTCGGCCGTCGTCCGGGTCGCCGGTCCAGGCGATCGCTACGCGCGCCCAGAAGCGGCCCCGCAGTGGTTCGGGGATCGTCGGGAGCGGGGGGAGGCGGAGGAGGGTGAACGCCGAGCACATCTGGGTGGGGACGGTGGTCGTCCAGTCGGCCCAGGCTCGGAGCAGGGGTTCCGCGTGCTCGCCGGCGCAGTAGATGCCGCCGCCGAGGATGCGGGACAGGGGGATCAGCTCTGTGACGAGCGAGGTGACTACGCCTACGTTGCCCTTGCCGCCGCGCAGGGCCCAGAACAGCTCCGGCTCGCGGACCGCGTCCACCTCGCGGAGGACGCCGTCGGGTGTGACGACCTGGAAGGAGCGGACCAGGTCGGAGGCGTATCCGTAGGTCCGGCCGAGGACCGGGAGTCCGCCGCCGAGCGTGTAGCCGATCACGCCCGCGTCCGTGGACGAGCCGTTGAGCGCGGCGAGGCCGTGGAGGGCGCCGGCCTCCAGGACGTGGCGCCACTTCGCGCCTGCGGCGATGGTTGCGGTGCGTTCGGTCGGGTTGATCTGTACGTCCGTCATACGGGCCGTGTTGATCAGGAGGCCGCTGTCGATCGGGAAGTTGGCGCCGTGGCCGGTGCCCTGGACGGCTACGGGGGTGTCCGTGGCTGCGGCCCAGCGCATCGCGGCGACTATGTCGCCGGCGTTCGTTGCGCCGATGACCAGGTCCGGGATGTGGCGGGCGGCCAGGTTGAAGCCGGTGACTTCGTCGGCGTAGCCGTCGTCCGTGGGGCGTAGGACCGGGCCTTGGATGTCGGAGAGGGCGAACAGGTCGGGAGTGTCGTGGGGGTGGTGGGCGGTGGTCATCGGGTCCTCCCCGTTGGGGTGCTCGGGGGGCTTGTTCTTTCAGCTTGGACCCGTGGGTCGTGGGGCGCATTCGGGTGGCTGTGTCTGCGGGGGTGTGTGGCGGCTGGGGTCGGCGGGGGGGTCGTCGACGATGTTCTGCCGGGAGGTCGTGGGGGAGGTGCTCGGGCTGCCGGAGCACTGGGATCCGCTGGGGGCGGGGGCGGGTGGG
>NZ_JAFFSX010000056.1 GCF_017948485.1 Streptomyces sp. GESEQ-35
GATTTTTGGCACGCTGTTGAGTTCTCAAGGAACGGACGCTTCCTTCGTACTCACCCGAGAGACTCTCTCAAGGCTTTCCTCCGGGCGCTTCCCTTCGGTCTTGCGTTTCCGACTCTATCAGATCCTTTTCTCGGCCTGACCCCCAGTCAGCGGGGTTTGCCTTCCCGGCCGTTGGGCCGTTCCGACGTCTCAAACCTTAGCGGATTCCCTCGGCGATTCCCAATCGAGCCGATCGGGGCTGCCGAGTCCCGATTCGAATTGAATTCGGGCATGCCGAATTCGACCCGGTTGGGAGGTCGTGCTGAGGTTTGGTTGCCGCTTGCGCGGCGGGAGTTGCTGTCGAAGAACCGTTACGGCTCCGCGGCAACCCGGAGAACATTACGGATCGGGCAGAGGGCTGTCAAGCGCCTCCTGTCAAGATCTTTAATCGAGGTCCGTGAGGCGGCCGCCGGCGTCCGGCTGGGCGTGTTCCACCCTGCGCAGGAGGCGGGTGAGGGCCTCGCCGAGTGTCGTGCGCTCTTCCGGGGACAGGTCCTGGAGGAGTTCCTCCTCGAATACGGACGCAAGGCGCATCGCCTCCAGCCACTTCTCGCGCCCCTCGGCGGCCAGCTCCACGATGACGCGGACGCGGTTGGACTCGTCGCGCTCGCGGGTGACCAGGCCCTCGGTGACCATGCGGTCGATCCGGTGGGTCATCGCGGCCGGAGTGAGGCCGAGCCGCTTGGCGAGATCGCCGGGGCCCATGCGATAGGGGGCGCCGGAGAGGACGAGGGCCTTGAGGACCTCCCACTCGGCGTTGCTGATGCCGAGGGCTGAGGTCTGGCGGCCGTAGGCGACGTTCATACGGCGGTTCAGGCGGGACAGTGCCGAGACGATCTTCTCGACCTGGGGGTCGAGGTCCTGGAACTCGCGTTGGTAGGCGGCGATCTGCTCTTCGAGTGTCGGCTCGCTGACGCCGGCGCCTGTGGTGTCACCCATGGGCGGAGTATCGCACGGTCGTGCTTGGCCTTGAAGTCCTTCGACATGTACTCTTTAGCTTCGAAGTTTAGTTTTGAAGTCTTCAGTCCTAATGGCTGAAGGCTCTACTGAGAGAGGTGAACGTGACCAGGGCGATGGGCGCAGCGATGCGCCGGATTCATGTGGGCAACGCACTCAGCGCGTTCGGGCTCGGCTTCACCGTCCCCTACCTGTACGTCTATGTGGCGCAGGTGCGGGGTCTTGGAGCCATGACGGCGGCTCTTGTACTCGCCGTCTTCGCCGTGGCCGCGCTGATCGTGCTGCCGTTCGCCGGACGGGCCATCGTCCGACGAGGCCCGCTGCCGGTGCTGCTCGCCGCCCTGGTCACTGCCGCGATCGGCGCGCTGAGCCTCGGGCTCGCGAGCAACGCCACGACCGTGTTGCTGTCGGCGGCCGCCCTCGGGGCGGGGCAGGCCGTGATGCAGCCGGCGCTTGCGACGATGATCGTGGACTGCTCGTCGGCGGAGACGCGGTCGCGGGCTTTTGCGACGCAGTTCTTTCTCCAGAACCTGGGGCTGGGCGTGGGTGGCCTCATCGGCGGTCATCTCGTCGACGCCACACGCGTCAGCTCCTTCACGCTGCTGTTCGCGATCGAGGCGGCGATGTTCCTGTCGCTGGTCGTGGTGATGGTGACTGTGCGGATGCCGCACTCGCCGCGGATCGGGGACGCGCCGGCTGGGTCGGCCAAGAGCAACTGGAAGCAGCTGCTGTCCAACCGGGCCATGGTGCAGTTGTGCGTGCTGGGCTTTGTGCTGTTCTTCGCCTGCTACGGACAGTTCGAGTCGGGGCTCAGTGCGTACGGGGTCGAGGCGGCCGGGATCTCGACGTCCGCGCTCGGGACCGCGCTAGCCGCGAACACCGGGATGATCGTGGTGGCGCAGTTCGTCGTACTGAGGTTCGTGGAGCGGCGGAGGCGGTCGCGGGTGATCGCGGGCGTCGGGCTGATCTGGGCCGTCGCGTGGGTCGCGGCCGGTTACGCGGGGCTGGGGCATGGCAGCCAGACCATGGCGACGGCTGCTTTCATCTCGACGTACGCGCTGTTCGGGCTGGGTGAGGCGATGTTGTCGCCGACGGTGGCCCCGCTGGTGGCCGATCTGGCGCCGAATGGGCTGGCGGGGCAGTACAACTCCGCGTTCGCGCTGGTCAAGCAGTTGGCGCTGGCTCTCGGGCCTGCGGTGGGCGGGCCCATGGGGGCCTCGCTGCACGCGCCGTACATCGTGACGTTCCTGCTGTTCTCCCTGGGGATCACCTACCTCGCGGTGCGGTTGGGGCGGCAGCTGACGGACGTACAGGATCGTCCGTGGCTGGTGAAGAGCCGGGTGGTTGCCCAGGGCAGGACACCGGTGGAGTCCATCACCGCCTAGCTGCAACGCCGACAAAGGGGCGCGGGGAACTGCGCGACCAGCCACAACGCTCCCGCTGCCGGAAGCTGCCACGCGCCCCTACGGCGCTATTCCTTGGGCAGCACGAACTCGCACCAGACCGCCTTCCCGCCCCCCGGTGTCCGGCGCGAGCCCCAATTCGATGCAATCGTCGCCACTATGGCGATACCCCGGCCGGACTCGTCTCCGGGTTCGGCTCGGCGGCGCCTGGGCAAATGGTCGTCTCCATCCGTCACCTCGATGATCAGGCGCCGATCAGTACGGCGGAGCCTCAACCGCATGGGCGGGGTGCCGTGCTGGAGGGAGTTGGCGACCAGTTCGCTGGTCGCCAGGACGCCCAGGTCGTGCAGGTCGGGCGGGAAGCGCCAGCTGGTCAGGACTCCGGAGGCGAACGCACGCGCGCGTGGAGCCGCCTCGACGCCGCCCAGGAGTTCCAGGGCGGCGTTGCGGAAGAGGTCGCTGTCGGGGCCCGTGCGGGCGGGGTGCTGGAGGACCAGGACCGCCACGTCGTCGTCGTGGTCGGCCGTGACGCCGGCCGTGCGGACCAGGCGGTCGCAGACCACCTGGGGCGTGCCGGTCGCGCCGGCCAGGGCCCGTTCAAGGCTTGCGATGCCCTCGTCCAGGTCCTCGTTGCGGCGCTCCACCAGGCCGTCCGTGTAGAGGACCGCCGTCGAACCCGGGCTCAGGGCGACCGTGCCCGACGCATGGATCCAGCCGCCCGTCCCCAGGGGCGGGCCTGTGGGCTCGTCCGCGCGGACGACCTGGCCGTTCTCGTCCCGGACCAGGATCGGCAGGTGGCCCGCCGAGGCGTACACCAGCCGCCCCTCGTTCGGGTCGTGGACGGCGTACACGCAGGTGGCGATCTGGTTGGCGTCGATCTCGGTCGCCAGGCCGTCGAGGAGCTGGAGCACCTCGTGCGGGGGGAGGTCGAGACGGGCGTACGCGCGGACCGCCGTACGGAGTTGGCCCATCACCGCGGCCGCCCGGACGCCTCTGCCCATGACGTCGCCGATGACCAGGGCCGTGCGGCCGCCGCCGAGAGTGATCACGTCGTACCAGTCGCCGCCGACCGCGGCCTCCGTGCCGCCCGGCTGGTAGGTGGCGGCGATGCGCAGGTCGTCGGGCTCTTCGAGGACCTGGGGCAGGAGGGATCTCTGGAGGGTGACAGCGGTTTCGCGCTGGCGGCGTTCGCTGGCGCGGAGGCGTTCGGCGGCCTCGGCGTGGTCGGTGACGTCGGTGGCGAAGATCAGTACGCCGCCGTCCTCCGTGTCCGTGACCGGGGTGCAGGTGAAGGTGTAGCAGCGGCCGTCGGGGGCCTTGCGGGACTTGACCGTGCGTGGCTTGCCGCTGCGCATGACCTGGTCGAGGAGCGGGAACAGGCCGAGTTCGTCGAGTTCCGGGAGGGCCTCGCGGGCCGGGTCGCCGAGGGGGCGCAGGCCGAAGGCCGTCACATAGGCGTCGTTGACGTACGCGAGACGGTGGTCGGGGCCGTGGATGAGGGCGACGAGGGCCGGGACGCGGTCGAGTACCTCGCGGACCGGCAGTTCGTCGACGGCGGGCGCGGACAGCGCCTCGTCGGTGAGCTGTTCGCCTCGGGCGGCGGGCACCGAGCTCTCGCTCCGCCGGTCCGGCGGGACCGTGTGATCGGTCCGCGCTGCGGCGCGACGCTGCGTTCCGGGGAGCCGGGCGCTCCAGCGCGTGAAGTTCACGAATCCTTGCCTCGTGTCGTCGTCTTCGGCCAGCTCCGGACCCGACCGGGGGTCTGGGGGGTGGCACCCCGGGGTTGCAGCACTGTGGGTGAGCCTCGTGAGTTCGAAGGGCGAGCATGTGCTCGTCCGTGGGAGCGGGGACCAGTCTGGCAGGGTGGCCGCCCGGGCCGACATCCGTCAGACGCCGGTCCGGCCGGAGGAGTTCCTGAGTCCGGTCAGGTCGACCCCTTCGGGTCGTCTGAAGGCTTTCCACCGGCCGCGAGTTCGAACTCCGCTCGGGGATGTTCGAGCGATCCGAGGGAGACGATCTCCCGCTTGAAGAGCCCCGACAGTGTCCACTCGGCCAGTACACGGGCCTTGCGGTTGAAGGTCGGCACCCTGCTGAGGTGGTAGACGCGGTGCATGAACCAGGCAGGGTAGCCCTTCAGCTTGCGTCCGTAGACGTGTGCGACACCTTTGTGCAGTCCCAGAGAGGCGACCGAGCCCGCATATTTGTGCGCGTACGTCTCCAGCGGCTCGCCGCGCAGTGAATGCGCGATGTTGTCGCCGAGAACCTTGGCCTGGCGCAGGGCGTGCTGGGCGTTGGGGGCGCACTCCTTGCCGGGTTCGTCGGCAGTGATGTCGGGGACGGCGGCCGCGTCTCCCGCTGCCCACGCGTGCGTGGTGCCCTCGATCGTCAGCTCGGCGGTGGCTTTGAGGCGCCCGCGGCCGTTCAGCGGGAGGTCGGTGGCGGCGAGGATCGGGTGGGATTTGACGCCGGCCGTCCAGACGACCGTACGGGTCGGGAAGCGCTGTCCGTCGTCCAGTACGGCGATCCGGTCCTCGCAGGATTCGAGGCGGGTCCGCAGCAGGACCTGGATGTTGCGGCGGCGCAGTTCGGTGACCGTATAGCGGCCCATCTCCTCGCCGACCTCGGGCAGGATGCGGTCCGAGGCCTCGACGAGGATCCACTTCATGTCCTCGGGCTTGATGTTGTGGTAGTAGCGCGCGGCGTAGCGGGCCATGTCCTCCAGCTCGCCGAGCGCCTCGACTCCGGCGTAACCGCCCCCTACGAAGACGAAGGTGAGGGCCGCGTCGCGGATCGCGGGGTCGCGGGTGGAGGAGGCGATGTCCATCTGCTCGATGACGTGGTTGCGCAGGCCGATGGCTTCCTCGACGGTCTTGAATCCGACGCCGTGGTCGGCGAGGCCGGGGATGGGGAGCGTGCGCGAGATCGAGCCGGGCGCGAGGACCAGTTCGTCGTACGACAGCTGCTGTGCGCCCGTGCCCTCCTCCTCGGTGGCGAGGGTGGTGAGCGTCGCGGTGCGTTTGGCGTGGTCGATGGCCGTGGCCTCACCGATGATGATGTGGCACTGGTCGAGGACACGGCGCAGCGGTACGACGACATGGCGGGGTGAGATGTTGCCGGCTGCCGCTTCGGGGAGGAACGGCTGGTACGTCATGTACGGGTCGGGAGTGACGACTGTGATCCCGGCCTCGCCCTGCCTCAGTTCCCGTTTCAGCTTCTGCTGGAGGCGCAGGGCCGTGTACATCCCGACGTAGCCGCCGCCGACAACGAGAATGCGCGCACGTTCCTTCACCATCCCATGACGCACCCGACGCTTGCGTTTGTCCACAGGCTCGACAGTTTGTGTGACCGCGTGCCGGGGACGCCCCTAGTTGGCCGAATTGCCGGAGTGTGGGAAAAATTCGCAGGTCAGCGGGGTGAGCAGAGTGGAGGGAGGGGGCGGAATCAGGACGTATACGGCCCGTACTCCGATCGGGGGGCGCTCCGTGCGGAACCTGCCCCTTCTGAATTGACTCCCGCTCAACTATGTTCGTGTGTCGACGGGGTGTAGGGGGATGCGCCTTCGGGCCGGCCGACAGGGCGGGCCCGTGATCCGGGTTTGTTCCCAATGCCCCGGCGTCCAATGGCGGGGAAAGTCTCCGGGGGGAGACGTCATTAACCGGGGGAACACGTATGCACATTCAGGACAATCATTGGTCGTCTGCGTCTGCCATCGCGCCCGGCGGTGCGATCGGCATGGCGACGGGCAACGGACGCGCGGACGGCGGGCGGGCGACACCGCTGCGCGTGGATGCACAGCGCAATCTTGAGCACGTACTGCGCGCGGCGCGCGAGGTCTTCGGCGAGCTGGGATACGGCGCGCCGATGGAGGACGTGGCGCGGCGCGCGCGGGTCGGCGTCGGCACGGTGTACCGGCGCTTCCCGAGCAAGGACGTCCTGGTGCGGCGGATAGCCGAGGAGGAGACCTCCCGGCTGACCGACCAGGCACGTGCGGCGCTCGGCCAGGAGGACGAGCCCTGGTCGGCGCTGTCGCGCTTCCTGCGGACGTCGGTGGCGTCCGGGGCCGGGCGGTTGCTGCCGCCGCAGGTGCTGCGCGTCGGGGTCGCGGACGAGGGCTCCGGAGTGGAAGAGGCCCGGGTGCCGCAGCAGCGCACCCAGCCGGGAGCCGGAGAGCTGCGGCTGGTCCCGGAGGACACGTCGGCGCTCGCCGCGGACGACGCGGGTGCGGCGGCGCTGCTCGAGGTCGTGGGCCAACTCGTGGAGCGGGCGCGCACGGCGGGCGAGTTGCGGGCCGATGTGTCGGTGTCGGACGTGCTGCTGGTGATCGCGACGGCGGCGCCCTCGCTGCCGGATGCGGCGCAGCAGGCGGCGGCTTCGGCGCGGCTGCTGGACATCCTGCTGGAGGGCCTGCGGTCGCGGCCTGTGTGAGCGCGGGTGGCCCACTGGCCGAAGTGGCGACGCCGGGCGGGGGTGGTGCGCCGCCCCCGCTTCGGGTGCGGCCCGGGGCCTCCGCTTCGAGTGCGGACCGGAACGTTCTACGTATTTCGGGCGGGACGCTCAACTCCTACCCCGTGAACGCCAATTGACCCTTCCCCATATGGGTGACGGCTAGTACTGCATCGCGACAAGTCTCCACGGACGAGTGGATGGTCCGCACTGCCTGCTCCTGAACAAAAGCCAATATGGCACTCTGACCGGTGTCGGGACGGGTTGGGCAGGCGGCGGGGGCTTTCCGCGATGGGCGTTGACGGGCGGGACGAGTCACTCGGTGACGGCGAGGCGGAGCCCGGTGGGCTGACGTCGCCGCAGGTGCCGAGCCAGGGCGGACGTGCGGATGTGCCGCCGGCCGGCGATCCCGCGGAAGGCGGTGTTCCGGCGCAGCGCGACTGGCGTGCGGACGAGTGGCGCGAGGACAGCGTCCTGCCGCCGCCGGTCGACCTGCCGCCGTCCGACGCCGGGCTGATCGAGCGGATGCGCTCGGGCGACGACACGGCGTACGAGGCGCTGTACCGGCGCCACGCGGACGCGGTGCGCCGATACGCGCGCACCTGCTGCCGGGACGCCCACACCGCGGACGACCTCACCGCCGAGGTCTTCGCCCGCATGCTCCAGGCCGTGCGCGGCGGCTCCGGCCCCGAGCACGCCGTACGCGCGTATCTCCTCACCACCGTCCGCCGGGTCGCCGCGAACTGGACGAAGTCCGCGAAGCGAGAGCAACTGGTCGACGACTTCGCGGCGTTCGCCGACCAGGCCGCGCGGGTGTCCGACGTGTCCGACGACGACACACTCGACCTGGGCGCCGATGTGCGCGCGATGCACGAGGCCGAGCAGTCCATGGCCATGCAGGCGTTCCGGTCGCTGCCGGAGCGGTGGCAGGCCGTGCTGTGGCACACCGAGGTCGAGGACGAGTCGCCGAGCGAGGTCGCCACCCTCTTCGGGCTGGACGCCAACGGCACGCGCGTGCTCGCCAGCCGCGCCCGCGAAGGCCTCAAGCAGGCCTACCTCCAGGCCCACGTCAGCGCCACCCTCGCCACCGACGAGGAGTGCGCCCGCCACGCCGACCGGCTCGGCGCCTACGCCCGCGGAGGTCTGCGCACCCGGGCCGAACGGGGCCTGCGCAAGCACCTGGAGGAGTGCGCCAAGTGCCGGCTGGCCGCGGGCCAGATCAAGGAAGTCGCCGGCGGTATCCCCGCCGTCGTACCGGTCGCGGTCATCGGTTGGTTCGGCGCCGCCGGGTACGCCAAGGTGGCCGCGCTCATCGCCGGCGGCACCGGCGCGGGAGCGGCGGGTGCCGCGGGTGCGGCCGCGGCGGCGAGCGGCAGTTCGTCCGGCGGGGCGGGGGGCGGTGGCGGTGCGGTTGCCTCCGAGGGGCTGGGCGCGCCGGTCAAGGCCGGTATCGCGGCCGGTGTGGTCGCGGTGGCGGTCGCCGCGGTGGCGCTCGCACTGATCGGCGACGACGACCCGCTCAAGGAGCCGGTGGCCAAGCCCCCCGCGTCCTCACCGGCGGTGCTGCCGCCCGCGGCGGAGACACCGGCGCCCCCGGAGCAGGAACCCGCGCCGAAGCAGCCGGTGGTCGCGCCCAAGCCGGCGCCGACCCCCACTCCGACGCCGACACCCACGCCGACACCCACGCCGACACCTACGCCGACCCCGACTCCGAGCCCCACCCCGACGGCCACGCCGAGCCCGACACCCACGCCCACTCCGACGCCGGAGCCCCCACCGCCTCCGGCTGACTACCAGTGGAGCGAGCTGGCGTACGACGTCAACGGCGACGGCACCGAGCCGGAGATGCGGCTCGCCGAGAGCAGCTGGGTGTGGCAGCGGTACGGCGCCTCGATCGCCGGCCAGCGGTACGCACACGGCGTGACCGTGCACGGCAGGTCCTCCGTCACCATCGACCTCAACCGCGAGTGCACCTCCTACGACGCACAGGTCGGCGTCGACGACATGACGCTGGGGCTCGGCAAGGTCTACTTCTCCGTCCACGCCGACGGGGTACAGCTGTGGAAGTCCGGCCTGATCGAGGGCGGCGACCACGCGGTCCCCGTCCATGTCGACCTCACCGGCCGCAAGACCGTACGGCTGGTGGTCGAGCCGCACAGTGTCTTCGACAACCTGATGCTCGCGGACTGGGCGGAGTCGAAGTTCGCCTGTGCGTAGGCCTCAGCGGGCCTGCCCTGCCGGGTGGCTCCGTACCGCGTCGGCGAGTTCGCCCTGCGCGTCCTCGGGGGTGAGGGCGGCGCCTCTGGTGCGCTCGGCCGTGTACCGCGCGGGGCCCAGAGCGGTACGGGCGAGGGCCTCGGTTCGCTCGGCCACCGCACCCCCCGGCTGCGGGCGGGGGTGTCCCTCCCGCCAGTCCTCGGAGGCGGCGAGCAGGCGGACGGCGCGGGCGTGGTCGCCAAGTGCGGACACGAGCCGCGCCGCGGTTTCGGCGAGCTCTGCCGTGGTCCATTCGGCGCAGCGCCATTCCACTGCCTGGCGCACCGCGTCCGCGAGGATCGGCAGTCCGTGCTCCGGTCCGGACTCGGCGGCCTTGATCAACGCGTCGAGCCCCTTCAGCCCCACCGTGAACTGGGGCGGCGGGGTGCCGAACCCCGATTCCACGCCGGCTGCGTCGCACAACTCACGGGCGCGTGCGACGTCGTGCACGTCAAGAGCCATGTGGGCGCGCAGCACTAGGAGGAACGCCCGGGTGTCCACCACTCCGTACCGGTCGGCGGCGGTGCTCGCCTCGTCCAGCGAGATCAGGGCGGCGGAGCGGTCGCCGGAGCGGTAGGCGATCTCGGCGAGCCGGGCCAGAAGGAACGGCGACTCGGTGTAGGCGCCCACCTCGTAGGCCAGCCGCAGGGCCTCGGCGTACTCCTTCTCGGCATCCTCGAAACGGCTGCGTGCCGCGGCCGCCTCGCCGCGCGCGCTGCACACCTGGGCCCTGATCCAGCGGTCACCAATGCTCCGGCTGAGCTTCTGCAGTTCCGCCAGGTCGTCGTCCACACCCTCGAGCCGGCCGGATACGTCGATGACTATGTGCGCACGGAACATCAGAAGAACGGCGAGCTCCCAGTCGCCGCCGTACGTACGGCAGTTGGCGACCGCCCGGCCCATCATGTCCCGGACGCCCGTCGAGTCCCGCAGATAGAAGTTGATCAGGGGCCACGTCAGGCCGGGCATACGGGCAGCGTCCGGACCGCCCGGCTCGAAGTACGCCCGCACGCGCGCGATGTACTTCCGGAACCGCAGATCCTCCTGCGCGGGCCGCGGCTCGGAGTCGGCCATCAGGAAGAGAGCCAGCATCCTGAGGTCCATCCGCAGGGCATGCAGCGGATGGCCGGACTCCCCGTCGGGCGCGGCGAGGAAAGCATCGATCGGGTCGGGAGAGCCGAGGGGGGAGACGACGCGACCTGCCGCGCGAACACCGGGCCCATGGCCGGCCCGAGCCCGAGCAGCCGGGGCGCCGCCGCCTACGGCATCCAGGGCCGCACCGAGGCGCAGAACCCGGTCGATCCACTCCACGCCCTCGCGGCGATAGTTGCGCAGCGAACAGAACCAGCCCATGGCGAGGGCGATGGCACCGGCCTCTGCCTCGTCTCCTGCCGTCAGGGCGCGATCGAGAGCCGCGCGGATGTTGTCCAGCTCCGTCTCCAGGCGGGAGATCCAAGGGAGTTGGCCGGCGGAGCGGAGCAGGGGCTCGGCCTGCTCGACGAGGGCGCGCACCCACGCGCGGTGCCGCCGCTCGGCCGCCAGGTGCGCCTCGGGGGCCTCGCCGGCGCGCTCGACGGCGTACTCATGGATCGTCTCGAGCATGCGATACCGCATGCCGTCGCTGCCGTCCCGCTCGCAAGGGGCCGCCACGATCAGGGACTTGTCGACGAGCGCCCCGAGGAGATCGGCTACCGGACCGGTGCACACGGCCTCCGCCGCCGCGAGGTCCCAGCCGCCGGCGAACACGGACACCTCTCGCAGCACCGTCCGCTCCCGCTCGTCGAGCAGCTCCCAGGACCAGTCGACGACCGCGCGCAGGGTCTGCTGGCGGGGCAGGACCGTGCGGCTTCCGGAGGTGAGGAGGCGGAAGCGATCGTCGAGCCGGTCGGCGATCTGCCGGGGGCTGAGCAGCCGCAGCCGGGCGGCGGCCAGCTCGATGGCGAGCGGCAGCCCGTCGAGACGGCGGCAGATCTCCCCCACCGCCTCCGTGTCCTGGAGCACGGCGGCCGCGTCGGGACGGACGGCGGCCGCGCGCTCCGCGAAGAGGCGGTGCGCCTGGTCGGGGACGAGGGGTTCGACCGGGCGCACCGACTCGCCGGGAACGCCCAGGGGTTCACGGCTGGTGGCGAGGATCGTGAGCCCAGGGCAGCGGGTGAGCAGAGTCTCGGCGAGGGCGGCGGCCGCGCCGATGACATGTTCGCAGTTGTCAAGGATCAGGAGCTGACTGCGCGGAGCGCAGTGCTCTACAAGCAGGGCGACCGGGTCGTCCTGCTGGCTCGCCATCTCGGTGGCCATCAGCACGGTCTCGCGCAGACCGAGCGCACTGACCACCGCGCCAGGCACCGCCTCCGGCCGGTCGAGCGGGGCCAGCTCGACCAGCCACGCCTGCGGGAGCCCGGCGGCGGCTTCCTCGGCGAGGCGGGTCTTTCCAGAGCCGCCCGATCCGGTGAGAGTGACGAGTCGGGCCCTGTGCAATTCGGAACGAACGGCGCCGAGTTCGGGTTCCCGGCCCACGAAAGAGGTAAGCCGTGGACGGAGGTTGCCGTTGCGAGGCTGGGGCACCGGCGAAGGAGCCGCCGGCTGATCGAGCAACGCCTGGTGCAGGGCACGAAGTTCCGGACCGGGGTCGGTACCGAGGCCGTCGGCGAGGGCGCGGCGCGCGGTCTCGTACGCGGCGAGCGCGTCCGCGGACCGGCCGGTGTCGCGCAGGGCGCGGATGAGAAGAGCATGCAGCGGTTCGTCGTACGGATGCGCCGCGGTCAGTTCTTTCAGCTCCGGTACGGCGTCCTGAGCATGCCCGAGCCGCAGCCGCGCCTCGGCACGGGCACGGGTCGCCTCCAGACGCAGGGCCTCCGGACGGGCGGCGGCGGTCCGGCCCGGGAGATCGGCGAGGGCGGGACCGTGCCACAGGGCGAGGGCGTCGTCGAGGTCCCTGGCCGCGGTGGCCGGATCGTCATGATCGAGCGCGGCCGTGCCCTGTCGTACGAGGCCTTCGAAGACGTACAGGTCCACGTCGTCCTGCGTTGCCGTGAGGCGGTAGCCGCCGGGGTGCGAGGTGACGGCGTCCTTGCCGACGGTACGGCGAAGACGGCCGACGAGGGCCTGGAGGGCGGCCGGAGCGTCCAGGGGCGGGTCCGCCGCCCACACCTCGTCGATCAGCGTGTCCGGCGTAACGATACGGCCGACGCGCAGGGCGAGGGCGGTCAGCAGGGCTCGGAGACGGGCCCCGCCGACAGCAACGCGTCTGCCATCACCGTCCTCCGCGAGGGCACTGCCCAGAATTCTGTACCGCACCGAGCCATTGTCACCGCCCCGACTGTGAGGGACACGGATTTTGCGCCCCCCGGGCCGTACGGCCGCCAGTCGCGTACGGCGGCAAGGGGACGTGGCGGGGGTGTCCGCCCGCAGGGTTGTCGCGTCAACACGGGCACCTAGATAGAAGACCGATTCCGCGACGTTCCGAGGACGGACACCCCCGCCACGGCCCCGACCCACCCCCCCCCCCCCCCCCCGCCGCCCCCCCCCCCCCCCCCCCCCCCCCCCCCCCCCCCCCCCCACCCCCCCCCCCCCCCCCCCCCCCGCCCCCCCCCCCCCCCGCCGCCCCACCCCCCCCCCCCCCCCCCCGCCCCCCCCCCCCGCCGCGCCCCCCCCCCCC
>NZ_JAFFSX010000057.1 GCF_017948485.1 Streptomyces sp. GESEQ-35
TGTGAGCTGGCTGCTGGTGCCGTCCTGATTGACGGCCGAACCCCGCACCACCGCCAGCACCCGGTGCCCGTTACGCCGGGCGTCGGAGAGCCGCTCCAAGACCAGGACACCCACGCCCTCCCCGAGCCCGGTGCCATCGGCGGCGCCCGCGAACGCCTTCACCCGGCCATCGGGCGCGAGCCCCCGCTGGCGGCTGAAGTCCTGAAGTGTGCTCGGCGTCGCCATGACGGTGACGCCGCCGGCGAGGGCGAGGCCGCACTCGCCGTTGCGCAGCGCCTGGGCTGCCAGGTGCAGGGCGACAAGGGATGACGAGCACGCCGTGTCCACCGTCACCGCCGGACCCTCAAGCCCGAACACGTAAGAGAGCCGGCCGGAGGCGACGCTTCCCGCGCTGCCGTTGACCACGTATCCGGCGACGCCGTCGGGGAGTTCGGCCGACTGCAAGCGCACGCCGTAGTCGTCGTACATGACGCCCGCGAAGACGCCCGTGTCGCTGCCGCGCACCGAAGTCGGGTCGATGCCGGCGTGCTCGAACGCCTCCCACACCGCCTCCAGCAGCAGCCGCTGCTGCGGATCCGTCGCCAGCGCCTCACGCGGACTGATCCCGAAGAACCCCGCATCGAAGCCGTCCGCGCCCTGGAGGAAGCCCCCGCTGCGGGCGTAGCAGGTGCCCGAGTGGTCGGGGTCGGGGTCGTAGAGGGCGGCGAGGTCCCAGCCGCGGTCGGTCGGGAAGGGCGAGATGGCGTCCGTCTCGTCGGTCAGCAGCTCCCACAGGCCCTCGGGAGAGGTCACCCCGCCCGGCAGCCGACAGCTCATACCCACAATCGCGATCGGCTCCTTCGCTCGGTCCTCGGCCGAGCGCAGACGCTCCCGCGTCTGGTGCAGTTCAGCGGTGACGCGCTTGAGGTAGTCGCGGAGCTTTGCTTCGTTCGTGTTCGCCATCTGCAGCCATTCCCTCGGGGCGGACATGGGCCAGGAGCTCGGGAGTGTCAGGAACGGGACGCCGTAGTGGCACGGACCCGCGGCATTGGCAACATCCCGGAGCCAGCTAAGGGAGCCCTTGGCAGGTTCTAAAGCCCGGTGGGTTCTTAGGTCGGCTTAAGACCGGATCCGGACGATGGGCCGGGCAGCGCCTCCGCTGCCGTGACACCTGTATGTCACCACCGCTGTGGGAGAGGACCGGATGGACGGCTCGGACACTCGAATTCTTTCGGTCGGTACGGCCCTGCCCGGACCGCTCCTCGACAATGCCGCGCTGGCCCGGCGGTTCGGCATGGACGAGATCTGGGAGCAATGGATCGAGGCTTTCATCGGCGCGAGCACCCGGCATCTCGCCGTCGACCTGGAGAGCGGGGAGGTGGTTTCCTCGCTCGCGGATCTGGGTGAGGCGGCCGCGCGCCGGGCGCTGGAGAACGCCGGACTTGAGCCGGGTGACGTGGATGTGATGGTGCTCGGCACCGCCATGCCCGACCAGTTGATGCCGACGACGGTGAACATGATCGCGGACCGCCTCGGGATCAACGAGGTGCCTACGTACCAGCTCCAGTCGGGCTGCACGGGCGCGGTCCAGGCGATGGACCTCGGCCGGCAGATGCTGCTCACGTCGGGGCGGCGGCACGCGCTCGTCATCGGCGGTGAGGTGTGTGCCAAGCACTACGACCTGTCCGTCGACGTGAAGAAGATGGCTCCGGACGAGCTGGTGAACCTGCTGCTGTTCGGGGACGCGGCCGGTGCCGCGGTGCTGACCACGGACGACGTGCCGGAGAGCCTCGTGGTGCGCGGGCTGCTGAACCGGCTGACCGGCCTCGGGCGTCCGCCGGGGCAGACGGTGGACTGGTTCGGGCTGATCGACCGGGATTCCGCGCGGCAGGCGGTGAGCGAGGACTACAAGGCCATCGAGGAGTCCGTGCCGGTGATGTCGGCGGAGATCCTGCGGGAGCTGCTCGACGACCTGGGCTGGTCCGAGACCGATGTCGACTATCTGCTGCCGCCGCAGCTGTCGGTGAAGATGACCGGCCGGATCGTCGAGGAGCTGAACGTGCCGAGCGCGGAGCAGATCAGTTGCGTGTCGGAGATCTCCAACACCGGTAACGCGTTGCCCTTCTTCCAGCTGGAGCAGCTCATGCCGCAGATGGCCGCGGGCGACCGCGCCATCGGCATAGCGGTGGAGTCGAGCAAGTGGATCAAGGCCGGTTACGCCCTGGAGAAGGTCTGAGAGGTCTGCTCCGATGACTACGACTGCAATCCCCGAAGCCACTGACGCGTTCGCCGCGTTCCAGAAACTCAGCACCGAAGAACGGCTCGTCGACGAGCTTCCCCGGGCGCTCGGCCTGGTGGCCTCGGTGAGCGAGGACGAACTGCCGCGGGCCGGACGCCTACTCGCCGGTCTCGACGACGCTCAGGTGCGGCGGGCCCATCCCGAGTTGCCGACCGTCCGGATCGCGATCAGCGGGCACAGCACGCTCAACGCGCTGATACCCGCGGTGGTCGCACAACTGGCGCGGCACGGGCTGTGGGCCCGGCCGAAGCTGTCGGACTTCGACAGCTACGTCTTCGACCTGTCGGATTCCTCCAGCGAGCTGTACGCCTACGATCCCGATCTCGCGCTGTGCCTGCTGGATGCCCAGGTGGTGCTCGACAAGCTGCCGAACCCGTGGACCGTGCAGGACCTGTCCGATGTCCTGGACGCCGAACTCCGGCTGCTGGAGGGGCTGGTGGCGCGGTTCGGCGCCACGGCCCGCGGCACGCTCGTTCTCAACACGCTGCCCCTGCCGCACGCGCTCACCGCCCAGTTGGTCGACCTGAGGTCGCGCGCGCGGGCGGGGGCGCTGTGGCGGGAGGCGAACGCCCGGCTACTGCGTCTGGTCGACGCCCATCCGCAGCTCGTCGTACTGGATCTCGAGACGGTGGACAACGCCGTACGGGAGCGGCCGACGGCTCCGGACACGCGGCTGAGCCTGTACGCGAAGGTGCATCTGTCGCCCGAGACGCTGGGCTCGTACGCGCGGGAGGTCGGGCACCTGGCCCGCATGCTCACGGGTCGGCTGCGCAAGTGCCTCGTCCTGGACCTGGACAACACGGTGTGGGGCGGAGTGCTGGGTGACGACGGGCCGGAGGGCATCGAGGTCGCCGACACCTATCGCGGCGAGGCGTTCCGCGCGTTCCAGCGGCTGGCGCGGCAGATCGCGTCCCAGGGTGTGCTGCTCGCCGCGGTGAGCAAGAACGACCTGGATCCGGTGCGCGACGTGCTGCGCGGTCATCCCGGGATGACGCTGCGGGAGGAGGACTTCGTCCGGGTCGTGGCCAACTGGCGTCCGAAGCATGAGAATCTGCGCGAGCTTGCGGCCGATCTCAATATCGGGGTCGACAGCTTTGTCTTCGTGGACGACAGCCCTTACGAGCGCGGTCTGGTGCGCCGGGAGCTGCCCGAGGTCTCGGTCGTGGACGTCGACGAGGAGCCGGCGCTGCACGGGGAACGGCTACTGCAGGACGGCTGGTTCACCGTGCGGGAGCTGACCGGTGAGGACCGCAAGCGCCCCGACCGGTATCGCGAGGAGCTGGTGCGCCGGGATTTCCTCAACGACTTCGACTCGATCGAGAACTATCTGCGGGAGCTGGGCGTCACCGTGCGGCTCAGCGCGGTCGAGGAGCGGGATGTGCCCCGGATCTCGCAGATCACGCTGCGCACCAACCAGTTCAACATGACGGGCCGCCGTCTTCAGCCGGAGGACGTGCGCGCGTGGTGCGCTGATCCGGAGCGACTGCCGCTGGCCGTCCACGCCTCCGACCGGTTCGGCGACAACGGCATCGTAGGCGCCGTCTTCCTCCGCTTCGAGGGCGACTCCGCGGTCCTGGACAACCTCCTGCTCAGCTGCCGGGTGTTCTCACGCGGCATCGAGCAGAGCTGCCTGTCGGCGGTGCTGCGGTACGCGAAGCACCGCGGCGTGCGAGAGGTGACCGGGGCGTACGCGCGTACGGCGAAGAACGGGAAAGTGGCGGACTTCTACCAGCGGGCGGGCTTCGTGCCGCTCGAAGCCGGCCAGGACAGGGCGACGTTCCGTCATGACCTCGGTGTGATCGCCGACCCGCCGGAGCACGTGGCTCTCACCGAGCACTTCGGCGACAGCCGTCAAGGCAATGAGGGAGTCAACTGATGCAGAGTGTGGACGAGTTCGTGTCGCTGGTCAGCGGTGAGCTGGGCATCCCGGTGACGCGGGAGACTGTCGGTGCGCCGTTCGACGCGCTGCCGAAGTGGGACTCGGTGCATCTGCTGTCCCTGCTCGTGCTGATCGAGCGGGAGACGCAGCGGCGCATCGCAGTGCCGGAAGCCCTTGAGTCGACGAGCCTGCTGGATCTGTACGAGCTGGCGGTGACGCCGTGATCCCCCGGTTCATGACGCCGCCGGGTGTCGACACCGGTTCCACGGTCTCGTCGGGCTCCGGCGACACCGTGCCGGTGGAGTTGAGCCCCTATCTGACGGTGCGGCCCGAGGAGGGGGCCCGGCTGCGGCTGTTCTGTCTGCATCACGCCGGCGGTGCCGCGTCCTGGTTCCGTGGCTGGCAGGCGCAGTTGGGGTCGGATGTGGAGGTCCTTCCGGTGCAGTTGCCGGGCCGGGAGCGGCGTGTGCACGAGCCGCGCTTTCGGGAGATGGACCTCCTCGTACGCGAGCTCGACCGGGCGCTGGATCCGTATCTGTCGCAGGCCGGTACGCAGCCGTACGCGCTGTACGGGCACAGCATGGGAGCCCTGATCGCCTATCGGCTGGCCCGGCACCGTGCCGCCGAGGGCCGCTCGACGCCGGTGACGCTGCTGGCGGGGGCTCATCCGGCGCCGCACCGGCCGCAGCGGCTGCGAGAGGTTCCGGATGTGTCCGAGGGCGAGCTCGTGGAGTGGCTTGTCGGCATCGGCGGTCTGTCCCGGCAGTTGCTGTGCCATCCCGAGTGGCTGCGGTGGGCGTTGTCGCTCATCCGGGACGACTTGGCGCTGTGTGTGAGCCATCGCCCCGAGGACGTCGATCCGCTGCCGTGCCCCCTGCATGTGTTCACCGGCCGCGACGATCCCCTCGTCACCCCCGAGGACGCAGGGGCCTGGGCCGAGCTGACGTCGGCGTCCTGCGATGTCCACCAGATCCCGGGCGGTCACTTCTTCCCCCGCGACGCGGGGATGGATGAGTTCTTCGACCGCCTGTCGGGTGTCCTGAATCTCTGGGCGCCCCTCCACCACCGTTCTCTTTCCGGAAGGACCTCCCCATGAATGCGAAGACGCCGATCGTTCCGGACTCGCCGACCGCGCCGGACCGTACGGTGGTGATCGCCGGCGGGGGTCCGACCGGCATGATGCTCGCGCACGAGCTGGGGCTCGCCGGTGTGCCGACGATCGTTCTGGAGCGCGAGCCCGTGATCGGTGACCACTCCCACAACCTCGGTGTGCATCCGCGGGCCGTCGAGGCCTTCGAACAGCGCGGCCTTCTCTCCGAGTTCGGCAGCGAGTTCGAGTCCTGGCCGCGTCTGCACTTCTCGATGCTGTGGCTGGACGTGCCCCGCTCCGGTGACGACTTCACCGTCATCATCGAGCAGCGTCTCCAACAGGAGGTCCTTACCCGGCGTGCGGCCGAACTCGGCGTAGAAGTGCGGCGCGGCCATGAAATCGTCGGTGTGGAGCAGCACGACGGCGGCGTCACGGTGACGGTGCGCACGGGTGGCGACGGCGGCACGACCTACACGATCGAGTGCCGCTGTCTCGTGGGCGCGGACGGGCCGCTCAGCGCGACCCGGGAGCTCGTCGGGTTCGAGTGCGACGAGAGCCCGGTGTCGTACTACGGCATCTTCGGTGACGTGAAGCTGCCGGAGGGCTCGGAGGCCGGGTTCGTCACGGACGTCAACGCCCGCGGCATCTTCTGCATCTGGCCGTTCCAGGAGAACATCATCCGGGTCATGTCGATCGAGTTCGACGCGCGGCCCGACGATCCCGCCACGCCGGTGACGCTGGAGGAGCTGACGAGCAGCATCCGCCGTGTCACCGGCGAGGAGATGAAGTTCCACGAGCTGCGCTGGGCGCACCGCTACGGCGGTACAACCCTGCACGCGCGGGACTACCGCAAGGGCAACGTGTTTCTGGCCGGGGACGCGGCGCACCGGCACTTCGTACACGCCAACCACGGTCACAACACCGGGATCCACGACGCTGTGAACCTCGGCTGGAAGCTCGCCGCCGACATCAATGGCTGGGCACCGGAGGGGCTGCTCGACAGTTACAGCGCCGAGCGGCACCCCGTGGGCGAGCGTGCGTGCGGGCACGGTCAGGCGCAGCTGGAGATCATGCAGAGCATGGAGCGTTCACCGGGGCTTCGCCGGCTGATCGGCGAGCTGATCGAACTCGACGACGCCAACCGGCACTTCGTGACCCGGGTGACGAACGTCCGGTACCCGCTGTGGGCGCAGGACGCGGCCGACACGGCCCATCCGCTGCTGGGTGCCCGTGTTCCGAAGCCACTGCTGAAGGACGGGGCCGCGGGCTCGGAGCAGCCGCACCCCCTGCACGTGGCGCGCGGGGTTCTGTTCGACTTGTCGGCGGGCGTGGACTCGCCGGCCGCCACTGTCGCCAGGGACTGGCGCGGGCGGGTGTCCGTCGTGGAGGCCGGGCCGGTGGAAGGGGTCTCCGCCACGGCACTTCTGGTGCGGCCCGACGGGTTCGTGGCCTGGGTCGGCGTCGACGACGTTGTCGACGGCCTGACCGAGGCCCTGACCATGTGGTTCGGGCCGGCCGGCTGAGCTTGGTTCTACTCGGTCGGCGGGGCGAGGGTCACAACCTCGCCCCGCCGACCAGCAGGTTGGTGTCGGTGAGCACGGCCTGGTGCACGTCGCGCAGGGACTGGCAGGGCTCAAGCCCCAGTTCGGTGCGGAGGGTGTCCCTGGCCTTCTGGTAGACGGCGAGCGCCTCGGCCCGCCGGTCCGATCGGTACAGGGCGATCATCAGGTGGCGGTAGAAGGCCTCGCGCAGCGGGTGGTCGGTGATCAGGGAGTACAGCCGTCCTATGACCTCGCGGTGGCGTTCGAGTTCGAGGCTGGACTCGACCAGCAACTCGATGCACTCCAGGCGGACTTCGTTGAGTCGCGCCGCGTAGCCGTAGATGATCGGGCCGTCGCACAGGTCCAGCAGGGCCGGCCCGCGCCACAGGGCGAGCGCCCTGCCGAACACGTCGACGGCCTCGACGTGCTGCCCCTCGCGGGCCCGGCGCCGTCCCAGCTCGACGAGCAGCTGGAATTCACGTGCGTCGAATTCATCCCCGGCCAGACTCAGCATGTAGCCCTGCGGTGTGGTGACTATCGGGTTGATGTCGGGCCTCGACTTTTTGAGGGTCTTGCGAAGCTGGGATATGTAGACGTGCAGTGCGGCGCTGGCCCGCCGGGGCGCTTTGTTTCCCCACAATTCTGAGACAAGCCGTCCGGACGGGACCGTTTCGTTGAAACTGGCCAGTAATGCCGTGAGCAGGGTCTCCACTTTGCGGGCACCAATGGTGACCACGCGCCCTTCGTCGATGATGCGGAGTGTCCCCAGGATCTCGTAGCGCATGACGTTCCCCCATCTTGAGATCTTCAGGTGCTCAGTCGTGTGTCTCATTGTCGCCGTGCACGCACGCGTGAGCCAACCCCACCCCGCCCCCTACAACCCCAGAAAAAACCCTTGTACAAGGTTGCCGTCAGGTTTCCAAGGCATCAACAACATCAAGGCCCCGGTATCCTGAAGGGATACCGGGGCCTTGATGTGACCGTACCAAAAAATTGGCGATTATTCAGGCGACCTGATTCACAGGCATCCGGAGCTGCGGTGGAAGATCCTGGCGGCGCGCGATGTTGAGTTTGCGATAGACACGCGTCAGATGCTGTTCAACGGTACTTACCGTGACATGCAGTTGTGCGGCGATCTCCCGATTGGTGTGGCCGAATGCGGCGAGCGCGGCGACGCGCCGTTCGGACTCGCTGAGCTTCGACTCGGCGTCGCCCTCGCCCTCGAAGCACACGCTGGGGCCGCGGAGCTGTTCGGAGAGTTCCTCGGCTCCGCACTCCTCCGCCAGCCGCGATGCGCGCTGCAAGACGGACTCGCTCAGGCTCCGGTCGCCCGTGCTGCGGTGGGCCTGGCCCAGATCGGCAAGCGCCCTGGCCAATTCGTAGACGCTGCCTGACTTCTGAAGCTCCCCCACTGCGCGGGTGAGCAGCCGGCGCTGCATGGGCGGCTCCGCCGTCGAGGCGCGCAGACGCAGCGTCATGCCGCGGGTCAGGGCGTTGCTGACCTCAACGCCGGAGGCCTGCTCGGTGATCAGGCGCTCGGCCTCGTTGTTCTCGCCGAGCCGCAGCCACGCTTCCGCGGCGTCGATCCGCCAGGGGATCAGCCCCGGTTTGTCGATGTCCCAGGCAACCGTACGGCGCCCTATGCGCAGGAAGTCGTCGAGGGCGGCCTGGGCGTGCCCGATGGCGAGGAGGTAGCGGCCACGCGCACGCAGGTAGCCGAGTCCGTCGACGGTGTGGTGGACGCGTTCGGGCAGGCGGCGGCCCAGGTGCCGGGCCGCGTCCTCGTAGCGTCCGGTGGCCGTGGCCGCGAGGATGCGGCAGGCGACGGGGCCGGCCACAACTGCGCTGTCGGTGCCAATGGGCACATCGGCCAGGGCCTCGGCTGCCTTCTCGTCGGCCTCGGCGAACCGGCCCTGGAGCAGTAGTACTTCGGCGTGGACGGCGCTCACCGCAGCTCGCCAACCGGGGGCACGGCGCCAGCCGGCTTCGTCACTCAGGGTCTCGCACCAGCGGGCCGCCGCATCGGTGCGGTCGGCGAAAGCGAAGGCCTTGACGACGTTCAGCATGCCGGGAAGTCTCATGTCGCTGATGTGGGAACGCGCGCTGAGGGAGCTCCCGGCAACCCGGGTCGCCGGCCCGTCACCGGTCCCCCATCCCGGCAGGGTCCACAGCACGGTCGTGGCCAGCAGCGCGGGCTCCGCCGCGCCGTGCGCGAGGCTCACCCACAGCTCCCGCTCGGCCTCGTCCAGGGCGATGGTCGGCCGCGAGCCGCGCAGGGGTCCCGGGCGCCAGAGGGAGCCGTGCGTGCGGTCCACGACGGACGGTTCACGCACGTCCTTCGGGCCGGCCTCGCCGCGGGTCACGGCCTCGCTCAGCCGCCGCACGGTGAACGTGCTCTCGGCAACGTAGCCTCGGGCACGCACCATGCGGGCCAGGCTCTCCAGACACAGCGCCGACAGCTCGTACCGACGCGCGGTACTGAGTGCCTGGTCAAGGAGCGGTTCGGCCGTCGAGGGGTCGACGCGGTGGACCACTTCGGCGAGCCGGACCTGGATCTCAGCGCGGCGCGCGTCGTCGTCGCACATCTCCAACGCGGCTTCCAGATAGGAGACGGCCTTCTCCGCCCGGTCCACGCCGAGCGCGCTCTCCGCGGCTTCCACGAGCGCCTGGAGGCCCCACGCGGTCCCGTCGCCGCCGCAGGCCACGAGGTGGTCCGCGACCACGGGAACGGCCTCACCCTCGTCGCGCAGGAGTTCCGCGGCCCGCCCGTGCAGAGCGGCGAGCCGCTCTGCCACGAAGCCCTCTCGTACAGCCCTCTCGATGGCGGGGTGTCGGAACGAGGTGCCGGTGACGAGGCCGGCAGCACGGAGACCTGCGACACCCTGTTCGGCGGTGTGCCGGTCAATGCCCAGCAGCCGGCCGATCCGGGAGACAGACACCGAGGGTCCGAGTACGGCGAACGCGGCGGCCGTGTCGGCGACTTCGGGGCCGCTCACCACGAGGCAAGCCTGCACGGCCTGAGTGAAGGGACCGCCTCGGCGTAACCGCAAGGGGCTGTCGATGCGCGCCGCGGTGCGCTCCCTGCGGCACTCCTCGACCGCGGCGCGCACCAACAGGGGGTTCCCGCCGCTCAGCATGCACAGTTCGTCCACGGCGCGGCTCGACGCCGCGGCTCCGGGCTGGTCGCCCACCAGGCGCTGCACACCGGCTCGGCTCAGACGACCCAAGGACAACCGAGTGAAGGCAGGCTGTCGCAGCAGCTCGGCCTCGAACAGGCTGTCCTGTGGCTTTTGGTGCAGGGGAATCGTCAGCAGAAAAGAAAGACGCGATCCGCGCGAACGACGCACCAGGTACTTGAGGAAGTGCAAAGAGACTTCGTCGACGTGATGCAGATCGTCCACAGCGATCACAACGGGCCGAGTCTTGGCGAGTTCACCGAGAGAGAGGAAGACGCTGTGCATCAACTGCGGCCAGCGCACGTCATCGACGTGGAATTCCTCGGGGCCACTCGTCGCGTATTCCGTGGCCGCGTCCACGAGTTCCCGCAGCCGCCCACCGGCCTCATCGGGAATGTCCACGTCTTCCATCAACTGACGCATAATCCCGAAAGAAAGCCTGCGTTCCTCGTACGCTCCTGAGGCTTCGAGCACCAAGGCGCCGCAGCATGTGGCCTGTTCGACCCCCAGGTGAAGCAACTGGCTTTTTCCGCAGCCAACGGGTCCCTCGATGAGCACCACCGGGTTTCGGGAGCATCGTTCCGAGTCGACGAACACCTCCGCCAAGGTCCGTACTTCGGCGTCGCGTTCGATGAACCTCATGAACACCCCTCCGCGATACGAGTCTATGGACGCGTCCACGACGGCACCCGGTGCCCCGGAACGTCCTAGGCAACGTACCACGAAAATCTGTCAGAGGCTGACAACTCTTGGATAAGTTCATACCAGAGCGGCTGGCAACGGTCACAATGGGTGAGGAATTCGGAATTCATTCCTCCGCATAGGCCCATCGAACCCCCGGCCCCACGGCACCCACCGGCTTTAGGCCCCGCCAAGGCCCTCTTTGGCCCCCCGGCGGACCCTGCTCAGGTCAGTCGACGTTACCTGCCGAACCAAGATCGCCGCAGCCGAACGCGGCGGCCAAGTCCTCCTCATGACAAGGGCGGTTGAGCGTGAACTCCAGTGTGCCCGGATTCCCCGCGACCTCTGCCGCAGAGGCGAACCTCGACCCGCGTCTGCGAGCGATCGCCGTCATCGGCATGTCCTGCCGACTGCCTCAGGCGCGCGGCCTGGACGCTTACTGGCAGTTGCTGTGCTCCAGGACGAGCGCCATCACCCATACGCCACCCACGCGTTGGGACGCCGAGGCACTCCATGACACCGAGTTCACCACTCCCGGCAAGGTGACCACCCGGAGTGGCGGTTATCTCGACGACGCCGACGTCCGCGGGTTCGACGCCTCCTTCTTCGGCATCAGCCCTCGTGAAGCCCAGGCCATGGACCCCCAGCAGCGGATGCTGCTCGAACTGGCTTGGGAAGCACTGGAGAACGCGCGGACCGTCCCCGGAAACCTCGATGCCACCGCGACCGGCGTCTTCGTGGGCTCCATGTGGGACGACTACACCACCCTGCTGCGCGACAACGGGCTGGAGGCCATCACGCGCCACAGCCTCATCGGCACCCAACGCAGCGTCCTCGCCAACCGCATCTCCTACCACCTCGGCCTGACCGGCCCCAGCCTCACCGTCGACAGCGGGCAGTCCTCCAGCCTCGTAGCCGTGCACCTGGCCGTCGAGAGCCTGCGCCGGGGGGAGTCCTCCCTGGCCATCGCGGCCGGCATCACCCTCAACCTCGTGCCCGAGAGCACCGTCACGGCGGGCAAACTCGGCGGCCTCTCCCCCGACGGGCGGTGCTACACCTTCGACGCCCGGGCCAACGGCTATATCCGCGGCGAGGGTTGCGGCGTGGTCGTCCTCAAACCCCTCACTCAAGCACTGGCCGACGGTGATCCGATCCACTGCGTGATCCGCGGCAGCGCCGTCAACAACGACGGGGGCGGCTCGAGTATCGCGACACCGCGTGCCGCAGCCCAGGAGCGCGTCCTGCGACTGGCCTACGCCGACGCCCAGTTGCCCGCCGATCAGGTGCAGTACGTCGAACTCCACGGGACCGGCACGCCCGTCGGCGACCCCGTCGAAGCGGCGGCCCTCGGCGCCGCGCTCGGGAGCGAGCGCGAGGCAGACGATCCTCTGCACGTCGGCTCCGTCAAAACCAACATCGGTCACCTGGAGAGCGCCGCCGGAATCGCCGGTCTGATCAAGACGGCGCTCAGCATCAAGCACCGGACGCTGCCGCCGAGCCTCAACTTCGAGTCGCCCAACCCGAACATCCCGCTCGACGAGTTGCGTCTGCGGGTGCAGACCGAAACTGGCGCCTGGCCGCATCCTGAGCGCTCGCTGATCGCTGGTGTGTCGTCGTGGGGTATGGGTGGCACCAACGCGCACGTGATTCTGGAGCAGGCACCCGCCGAGGAGGCGGTGCAGGAGGCCGAGTCGCCATCACAGGATTCTGGTCTGCTGCCGGTGGTGTGGCCGGTGTCGGCGAAGACCCCCGCCGCGCTGCGGGTGCAGGCCGAACGGCTGGCCGCGCACGTCCGCGAGACCGGGGACGCCGTGGATGCGGCCGCGGTCGCCCGTACCCTCACCCGTGGGCGTACGCAGTTCGAGGAGCGGGCCGCGGTGGTCGGTGAGACGGCCGGCGACCTGCTGGCGGGGCTGGAGGCGCTGGCCGCGGACCGGCCGCACCCGGCCCTGGTCACCGGCAGCGTACTCGGCGGCAAAACGGTGTTCGTGTTCCCCGGCCAGGGCTCACAATGGGCCGGCATGGGCGCGCACCTCTACCAGCACTCCCCGGTCTTCGCCCAGCAGCTCAC
>NZ_JAFFSX010000058.1 GCF_017948485.1 Streptomyces sp. GESEQ-35
AGGCGCGGGGGGGGGGCGGGGGGGGGCGCCGGGGGGTGGGGGGGGGGGGGGGGGGGGGGGGGGGGGGGGGGGGGGGGGGTGTGCCGGCGGGGGATTCCGGGGGCGAGGTGAGTGTGCGGAGCAGCGCCTGGTCGCAGCGGCGGACCGCGGGGACGGCCGGGTTGGCGGCTGTGCTGTGCGGGGGGCTGGTCGTCGTCCTTGCCGTGCTGTCGGGCGGGCCGCTCGGGGGCGCGGCGCTGGCCCGGTTCGGGCCGGTGTGGTGGCAGACGGGTGGGGCGGCGATGGGGTGGATCGCGGGTGTGGCGGGTGTGGTGGGGGGGGGGGGGCGGGCTTGGCGGTGTCGGAAGGGGTGGAGGCGGCGTGGGGGGCCGCAGGGTTCTGGCGGGGGCTGGTTCTCCCGTACGAAGGGGGAGGGTGCGGATGTGTCGGAGACGGGGGAGTCGGAGGTCACGCCGGCCGTGTCCAGTGAGGCGGCCCCTGTTGAACCGGACGATGCCTCCGAGGCGTACGACTTGTTGCCCTCCGACGGTGATTCGCAACCGGCGTGGCGCGATGACGCCGGGTGGGCGCCGCTGGAGAAGGTGGTGCCGCCGCCGCAGTCACCGGAGGACTGATTTCGCCCCCGCCGCCCTTACCCGTCCCTTCCCGTCCCTGGGGGCTGCGCCCCCAGACCCCCGCTGTCGGCCTGAACGGCCTCGTCCTCAAACGCCGGACGGGCTGAAAGTGCGGGCCGGCGCTGAGAGGTGGCCCCCAGCGGGTGGGTGGGGGATCGGGATGGCTTCCCTCGTCCTCAAACGCCGGACGGGCTGGATGGTGCGGACCGGCGTTTTCAGGTGGCCGGAGGGCCGGAAGCTGCCGACCGGCGTCGAGAAGAAGCGTCAGCTTTCCGTGCCCAGTACTCCCCGGAGTTCCTCCGGCAGCAGTTGGCTGCACGACTGCTTTGACTCGTTGGTGAGGGAGTCGCTCACGCAGGTGTAGTAGTCGCTGTACACGAGTTGGGCGGTGAAGGTCGCGGCGACGAGGGCGATGGCGAGGGAGGCTGTGACCAGGCCGGTTACCGCGGCCGTCGTCTGGGGGCGGGCGTTCGTGGTGGGGGCCGCGGTGTCGGGGTCGGGCGTGCGGGGCTTGGCCCGGAGGGCGCTGATGCCCCAGTACAGGGAGAGGGCGCCCAGCAGCAGGGCCACGTACGGCCAGCTGAAGAGGGCGAAGAAGAAGGCCCACATGCCGGAGAGCAGGGCGTACCGCGCCCGGCGCTGGGAGGGGTCGGCCGGGTCCCAGCGGAGGTTCGAGCCGGGGCCGCCTGCGCCCGGGCCGCCCTCGGGGCCCCCGCCCTGACCGCCCTGACCGCCGGGGCGGTCGCCGAAGCCGCCGGGGGAGCGGCCGGGCTGGCGGTCGCTCCACTGGCTGCCCCAGGGAGAGCGCGAGCTGCTGTCGCCGTCACCCGAGGAGTCGTCGCCCGACGGGCGTCGTGGCCGCCACGGGCGGTCCGGCGTGCCCTCCGGCGGCGGTGCGAACGGGTTGTCCTCCTGCGTCGTGCCGCCCTGCTCGTCGCCGTTCGGCTCGTCCGAGGGCGCGTCGGGCGGCGAGGCGGGGCGCTCCCGCAGAACCAGCACGGCGCTGCGCTCCCCTCCCTGCACCGACTGCTGGGGGAGTGTGAGGAGTCGCAGGCTGCGGTCCGGCATCAAGTGAGCGTCTTCCCCTTGTTGATAACGACGTGGTGACCAAGGCTTCGTGGGTACTGCTGACCGGCCCGGTGTGAGCGATCCGGTGTGAGCGGTCCTTCGTAAAACGCACCACCGACCGACCGCGTTCCCCAGTCCGCTCCTCGCAGACGCTACCTTCCGGCCATGCCCCCGTCCCATGGGGGCCGCCCGGTGTGCCGGTATCGTTGCTGACGGTCGGCCGCTTCGTAGACTTCCCCGTATCCGGGGGCGCGAAGCATTCGTACGAACGTACATACCGAACGTACATACCGAACGAACGCACCGTCGGCCGTACGGAAAACGCTCCCCCGAGAAAGGGCCCCACCGTGGCCGCCAAGCCCGTGGCCAAGCGCCTTGTCGTGCTGGTCTCCGGTTCCGGTACGAATCTCCAGGCGCTGCTCGACGCCATCGCCGAGACCGGCGTCGAGGCGTACGGAGCCGAGATCGTCGCCGTCGGGGCAGACCGGGACGGCATCGAAGGGCTGGCGCGGGCCGAGCTTGCCGGGCTGCCGACCTTTGTGTGCCGCGTCAAGGACTACGGCACCCGGGACAAGTGGGATGCCGCGCTCGCCGAGGCCGTCGCCGCCCACGAGCCGGACCTCGTGGTCTCCGCCGGGTTCATGAAGATCGTGGGGAAGGAATTCCTCGCTCGCTTCGGCGGGCGGTTCGTGAACACGCATCCGGCTCTGCTGCCCAGTTTTCCCGGTGCCCACGGTGTGCGGGACGCGCTCGCGTACGGCACCAAGGTCACCGGGTGCACCGTCCACTTCGTCGACGACGGCGTCGACACCGGACCGATCATCGCTCAGGGCGTGGTGGAGGTCCGGGACGAGGACGACGAGAGCGCTCTGCACGAGCGCATCAAGGAAGTCGAGCGAAGGCTGCTCGTCGATGTCGTGGGGCTGCTCGCCCGCAACGGCTATCGCATTGAGGGACGAAAGGTAGTTATCCAGTGACCGCCACCGCCGAGAGCAACAAGCGGGCCATTCGACGGGCGCTCGTCAGCGTCTACGACAAGACGGGTCTGGAAGACCTCGCGCGCGGTCTGCACGAGGCCGGCGTCGAGCTCGTCTCCACCGGCTCCACCGCCTCCCGTATCGCCGCCGCGGGCGTCCCCGTCACCAAGGTCGAGGAGCTCACCGGCTTCCCCGAGTGCCTGGACGGCCGCGTCAAGACGCTGCACCCCAAGGTCCACGCGGGCATCCTCGCCGACCTGCGCCTGGACAGCCACCGGCAGCAGCTCGACGAGCTGGGCGTGGCGCCGTTCGACCTCGTCGTCGTGAACCTCTACCCGTTCCGGGAGACCGTCGCCTCCGGTGCCTCGCCCGACGAGTGCGTCGAGCAGATCGACATCGGCGGTCCGTCCATGGTCCGCGCCGCCGCCAAGAACCACCCGTCCGTGTCGGTCGTCACCAGCCCCGCCCGGTACGCCGACGTCCTTGCCGCGGTCCGCGACGGCGGCTTCGACCTCAGCACCCGCAAGCGGCTCGCCGCCGAGGCGTTCCAGCACACGGCGGCGTACGACGTGGCGGTCGCGAGCTGGTTCGCGAGCGAGTACGCCCCCGTCGACGAGTCGGAGTTCCCCGACTTCCTCGGCGCCACCTGGCAGCGCGAGAACACGCTCCGGTACGGCGAGAACCCGCACCAGCCGGCTGCCCTGTACACCTCGGGGAGCGGCGGTCTGGCACAGGCCGAGCAGCTGCACGGCAAGGAGATGTCGTACAACAACTACACGGACACGGACGCCGCCCGCCGTGCCGCGTACGACCACGACGAGCCCTGCGTCGCGATCATCAAGCACGCCAACCCCTGTGGCATCGCGATCGGCGCGGACGTCGCCGAGGCGCACCGCAAGGCGCACGCCTGTGACCCGCTGTCGGCGTTCGGCGGCGTGATCGCGGTCAACCGGCCGGTGTCGAAGGAAATGGCCGAGCAGGTCGCCGAGATCTTCACCGAGGTCATCGTCGCGCCGGACTACGAGGACGGAGCCCTCGAAGCCCTCGCCAAGAAGAAGAACATCCGCGTGCTGCGCGCCCCCGAGGGGCCGAAGAACGACGTCGAGGTCAAGGCCATCGACGGCGGCGCGCTCCTCCAGGTCACCGACCGTCTCCAGGCCGACGGCGACGACCCCGCCAACTGGACGCTGGCGACCGGCGAGGCGCTCGGCCCCGAGGACCTGCGCGAGCTGTCCTTCGCCTGGAAGGCGTGCCGGGCGGTCAAGTCCAACGCCATCCTCCTCGCCAAGGGCGGCGCCTCGGTCGGCGTCGGCATGGGCCAGGTCAACCGCGTGGACTCCGCGAAGCTCGCGGTGGAGCGGGCCGGCGCCGAGCGCGCGCAGGGGGCGTACGCCGCCTCCGACGCGTTCTTCCCCTTCCCGGACGGCCTGGAGATCCTCACCGAGGCCGGCGTCAAGGCCGTGGTGCAGCCGGGCGGTTCGGTCCGTGACGAGCTGGTGGTCGAGGCCGCGAAGAAGGCGGGCGTGACGATGTACTTCACGGGGACGCGGCACTTCTTCCACTGAGCCGTTCCGCCGACGTGACGCTGGAGGGCCCGCCGGGGATACCGGCGGGTCCTTGCCAACTAAGGCGCCAACTAAGGCTCTCCCACAGCTTTTTCCCGCACCGATGTTGAACTGTTGCGCTGCCAATCCCGTCTCCATCGTCGAGCCAATGGATGTCTACTGGGAGGGGCTCCCTTAATGGGGCCGGACAGATACACGAACAGCATCGTCCGCTTGGTCGCCGGGGCCGCACTTGTGGCGACGGTCGCAGGTGTCACGGGTTGCTCGAAGGAGACGGACTCCGTCGGGGGAAAGAAGCCGAACGCAAGCAACTCGAAGGCGGCCGGGGCGAAGGCGACGCAGAAGGGGAAGGACGGGAACGGCTCGGCGGCCGCACAGTCGTCGGCCCTCCGCCAGTCCACGGCCGAGGAGGCGGTGGGCACGTGGGTCACCGAGGTCATCAAGGGCCGGCCGAAGCGGGCGTGCCTGGTGATGGCGCAGCCGGCCACCGATGCGGCGCCCGCGCAGGTCGGCACGCGGTCGAGGTGTAACGGCAACACCTCCGAGGCTCGGCAAATGCGGGAAGCCATCGGGAAGTTCCGCCCGTCGTTCACGCCCAAGCCGCCCACGGGCAACCCGAAGGTGGAGGTCGCGAAGGTCCCGGTCACCGGCGACAAGGCGGCGGTCCCGGCCGGCAAGGTCACCATTGACGGGCAGACTCTCGACAAGGTCATCCTGTCCAACTCCACGGGACTGGAGTCGGGGCAGCTGGACGTCAAGATCGAGTCCACCAGGATCGACGACGCCTGGTATGTGACCAACGTCGATTTCAACATCGGCTGACTCCGTGCCTCTCCGCCCACCTGCGGATTCATCGGTTGGGGTGGGCGGAGGGGGTGTCGCGGGTCCTGTTCCCGTCAGGTCGAACTACGCAGTGCAGCCCAGGTGTTGGGCCCGACCTCGCCGTCGACCTCCAGCCCCTTGTCGCTCTGGAACAGCCTGACCGCGGCGACGGTGTCCTGGCCGAACTGCCCGTCCACGCCCGCGCCGCCGACGCTGTAGCCGCGCTTGGTGAGCATGCACTGCACCTGGACGACGCGTTGGCCCTTGTCGCCGGAGGTGGTCAGTTCGGTGCCGGAGTAGTACGTGCACTGGGAGATCCACGGCGGGGTGGCGGGCGTTGTGGCGGTCTTGGTGGGCGTGGCGGTCGGGGCGCTGCCGCCACTTGCGTTGCCGTCGGACGTGGCGGTGGTGTTGCCGGCGGGAGTGGAGCGCGTTCCGCCGGCACCGCCTCCGGATGCGTTCGGGCTCTGCGACGCCTCCGACTTCTCTTCCCCCGAGTCGGTTCCCTTCCCCTTCCCCTTGTCCTCCTCCTTCTCCTTCTTCCCGTCGTCGGAGGGCGAAGCGGAGGCGCTGGGGAGGGGGGAGGTCGGAGCGCCGTCGGGGGCGGTGCTGCCGGCCGAGGCCGAGGCCGTTTCGTCGCTGGGCGGGCGGGTGAGCAAGAAGGCGCCCGCGACGACGGCGCACACGGCGAGAGTTGCGGCGACGGCGAGGTACGCCGTCCGCTTCTTCCGCCTCTCACCGCCGGGGACCTGTGGGGAGATGGCGTACTGCCCGGGCGACGTACGCAACTGGACGGTCTCCGGGCCGGCCTCCGGGACGGCGACATGCTCCAGTACGTCGCAGGCCTGCCGTCGGGCAAGCAGCCGCGCGTCGAGCGGCTCGTGCCAGGAGGCTGTGCGGCCGTGACCGACGCCCGTGGCGGCGTCGGTGAGTTGCTCGGGTACGGGGCGCCCCGCGGGATCCTTGGCGAGGCAGGCGGACAGGAGTGCGGCCAAGGCCGGGTCCACGGCGGCGAGTTCCGCCATGATCTCCGCCTTCGGCTGCTCGAAGGCGACACGATGCATCACGTCGACGCCCGTTCCGTCCCCGAAGGGGGCGTGCCCGGTGGCGGCGTAGATCAGGCTCCCGGCGAGCGAGAACACGTCGGAGGCGGTGTCGCACCGCCCCTCGCGCAGATACTCGGGCGACATGAAGGCGGGCGTGCCGACCCGGCTCCCGCTGGAGGTGATCGCGCTGCTGTCGGCGGCCTGCGCGATGCCGAAGTCGATGACGTGCGCTCCCCGCAGGGAAAGGATCACGTTGGACGGCTTGAGATCCCGGTGTACGACGCCGGCGGCGGCCAGCGCAGACAGGGCCTGCCCGAGATCGGCGACCAGCCGCCACATCCCGGCGACTTCGAGCGTGCCGCACTCGCGGACGGCGTCGGCGAGGTTGAGGCCGGGCAGGTACTGCGTCGCCATCCACAGCAACGAGTCGTCGAACCCGGTGCCGAGGAGGTCCGGCGCTCGCGGCGTATGCACCCGGGCGTGCACGGACGCCTCCCGCTCGAACCGCCGCCGGAAGCGGGGGTCTTCGGCGTACTCGGGACGGATCACCTTGACCGCGGCGAGGCCAGGGGTGTTGTCGGCGGGGCGTGCGAGGTAGACACGGCCCATGCCGCCGCTGCCGAGCACGCCGACGGGGGCGTAGGGTCCGATGCGGCCGGGGTCGGAGGGCCGCAGCGGTTTCGCGCCCGCCTGCGGCAGCGCGGTGTCACCGGGCGCCGGTGTGTTCGGCGACACGGGTCGCTGGTCTGTCATGGGTCCCCCGACCGTTCTTCATTGCTCAACGTGCTCTTGTGCCACGCCAGTTGATTGTCGAGAGACTACCGTCCGGCGGCAAGCGTGACGGTGCTCGCCGCCACGCCCGCAAGTGCCGATGCCTAGCGGTGAGCAGGAGGGCCGGCGTCGGTCACGCCTTGCGCAGGGCACGCCACGTTCCCGGGCCCACGATTCCGTCCGCGTCCAGTTCCGTCCGCTTCTGGAAGGTGAGGACCGCGCCGTGTGTGAGGGGGCCGAAGTCGCCGTCCACCTCGCCGACTTCGGTGATTCCGTGCAGATGCCGGAGCAGGCACTGGAGTTCCCTGACCTGGCTGCCGCCGTCGCCTCGCCTGAGGGTGAAGTCCCAGGTGCTGCTCCAGCCCGCCGTATAGCCGCGGCCGTACTTGGTGTCCTCGTACACCGCGGGCTTCTCGCAGGTGGGCGGCGCCGCGGCCACCGGGGCGGTCCGGTCCCGCAGGGTGTATGTCACCGTCCCCGCTCCCAGTACCGCCGCCGCGACCGCCGCGACCAGGACCGGACGCTTCCACCGCCTGGGCCGCAGCCGCGGCAGGCGGGCCGAGCGGAGGGTGCCGGCCGCCTGCTCGACGCGGCGCAGGAGAGCCTCGCCGGTGACTCGCTCCGCGTGTGTCCGGGCCAGGCAGTCGGTCACGATCTCCCGCCACGCCTCCGGGAGTTCGGGGGACAGCCGCAGTTCCTCCGTGCCGCGCGCGTAGCGCGTCGCCGCGTCGCAGCGGGCCTCCGTGGTGCCGCCCGGCAGCGGGAAGGAGCCGGCGAGGACGAGGTGGGCGAGGACGCCGAAGGCCCAGACGTCGGCGGAGGGGCGGATCCGCGTGCCCCGCTCGTCGATCTCGGGCCACAGCAGTTCCGGCGGCGTGTAGTCACGGGTGGCGAACGCGGGCGCGTAGGCGTGCGTGCCCTCCAGTTCCGCGGCCAGGTTGAAGTCGGCGAGGCGTACCGAACCGTCCGCCATCAGCAGCACGTTGGCCGGCTTGAGGTCTCCGTGCACCCAGCCCGCGTGGTGCAGCTGGTGCAGCCCTGCGCAGATCTGCGCGAGCAGGGCGGGTCCCGCCTCCGGTTTCGGCGTCTGCTCCAGTACGGCGTCCAGGGCGCCCTCGGCCTGTTCCAGGACCAGCACCGTGGCGCCGTCGAGTTCGGGGTGGTGCGGGTCGTCGACCGTCACGGTGTCGTACATCCGGATCAGCCGCGGCGCGCGCAGCCTGCCCAGTAACTCCACTTCCCGCTCGGCCAGTTCGCGCAGGTGGTGCAGCTGGCGCGGGGTGCGGGTGCCGGTGGGCAGGAACTTCAGGGCCGCCCGGCGGGGCAGCTCGGGCTCGTCGGCACCGGTGCGCCGCGCCGCGTAGACCGTGGCGAACGCGCCCGACGCGAGTGGTTCGCGGACCTCCCAGGGCCCGACCCGGTAGCCCTTGGGGACGGGGACGGCGTACGACTGCCCGGTCATCGGACGACCACCCCGCCCGGCGCGGGGGCGAGTACGGCGAGGTCGTCCTCGCGGACCAGGTCGAAGCGGAGGGCGAGCGAGACCAGCGACTCCTTCTTGCCGTTGAGGCGCCGGCCGGGCTCAGCCGTGTCCGGTCCGGGCCGTAATCGGAGTTTGACGGCGAGGTAGTCGATGTTCCAGTAGACGGCGGAGCGGCTGACCCTGGGCCAGACGGGACGCAGGCGTTCCGCCAACTCGTCGACGGCGGGCAGCGGGGCGTGCGGTTCGCCGCGCAGTCGGGGTTCGCACAGGGCCGCAAGGACCGCGAAGTACCGCTTGGTCCGGTCGAGGGCGAACGCCGGTGCCGTGACGGCGCCGGTGAGCCCGTGGCGGGCGACGCTGCTGAAGGCGTGGCCAGGAGCCCAGACGTCGAAGGCGAGCAGGTCGCCCGCGGCGGGCAGGACCACGCGCGAGAACTCGAACGGCACGGGCGCGTCCAGCCGGCCCGGCACGACCTTGACGTGCTCGCCGGCGCCCTCCGGGTTCTCCACCACATAGGTCTGGTCCTCGCTGAGGTTGCTCAGCAGCCAGAAGGAGCGGTGTGCCGTGATCTCCCCGGCGACGCGGGGCACCCCGTTGTGCGCGATGGTCAGGCCACCGGCTGATTCGGCCCTGCCGAACGCGATCCGCTCACCGGCGGCGATCCGTAGTTGCTCGTCCACGCTGCCGCACGCCGGCGGCACGACGATGACGCTGTACATGGAGCCGTCCCCCTCCCGATCCCCAGTTCAACGTGGGGCAGAGTAAGGGAACCCTTAGTGCAGCCGCGAAGCTTTGGCGGAGCCCGGCGCGTCGCGGCCTCCGGCCCTCCCCCGAGGAGGCCGGAGGCCGCGGCCCTGCGGGCGTCAGCAGTTCTGCAGACCCGGGATGGGCTGGTAGTTGCCGCCGCCCGACACCTTCGTCGCCGGGAACCAGCCCCAGCCGTTGTTGGAGTAGGCGTCGTCGGCCTGCGTCCACAGCCACCAGTTGTTGCGGGCGTCACCGACCGGCGGGTTCTCCCGGTCGGTGAACTGCTGCGCGGTGTACGTGGCCCCGCCCGGACCCTGCTTCGACCCGGCGTTCCCCCAGCAGCCCGAGGCCGCCGAGGCGAGAGTGCGCTTCATGGTCGGTGTCCCTCCGGTCCTGCCACCCCCGTTGGTGGACAAGTCGACCGTGGCGCCGGCCGGCCGCGAGCAGTACCTGGGAACTCTCAGGGTCACTTCTTGCCGGGCGGCGTGTACTCCTTGAGGTAGTGGGCGACGCGGGCGGCGTAGTCGCGGTACTGCGGGGGAACACCGCCCGCGGCGTTCACCTTCTTGGTCGAGGTCCGGAATGCGGCGGCGAGCAGGACCTGGCGGTCGCCGGTCAGGCCGGTGGAGTTCAGACGGGGTTCCATGAAGCAGAGGTACCGGCCCACGGCCGGGATGGACTCGGCGGGCGTGAGGGGAGGCTTTGGGGTTTCCGTCGCGGGGACGCCGTCCGCGCGGATGTACCAGCGCAGGATGCTGGGCGTCCAGCGGGCGATGCCGTACTCGCCCTCGCCGCCCGCGCCCGGGTCGGAGAGGTTCGGGTCGAAGTTGCTCTCCGCCTTCAGCAGGGCGGCGATCAGCGCCGGGGTGACCTCTTCCTGGACGCAGTCGTGCGCCGAGTCGACGATGAGGCGGCGGTAGGCCACGGGGACGCCTTTGTCCGTACGGAGTTCGGAGGCGCCGTAGGTGGCGGCCGTGACCTTCGCGGTCTCGCCGCCGGAGGCCCCGCTCCCTTCCGCGCCGCTCTCCGCCCAGGTGCTGATGCCGTAACCGAGCGCCGCCACGCCGACGGTGGCGATCGCGGCGGCCAGCACGGTCGTACGGCGGGAGCGGCGGGGCAGGGCACGGGGGGGGGGGGGGGGGGGGGCCCCCCCCCGCCGCGGCCCCCCC
>NZ_JAFFSX010000059.1 GCF_017948485.1 Streptomyces sp. GESEQ-35
GGTGTTGAGACCGCGCGAAGTTCAGCTGGACCAGCACCGCTGATGATCGTTTGCGGAATTGAAGGCCACTGGGGCACTCAACGGTTCTTCATGCCTGCCATTCCGGCATCGCCGCAGCCAGGTTAGGTGAGCGGCCACGGGCGGTCACCCCTCGATCGGGTAGGGAAGCATGGCTCTCAAGCGGTCCTGAAGCGCCCTTCGAGTGTGGGCGTGTGTCCTTGAATTCGGCTCCAGCTCCGCTTGGGTATCACTCCGGTCCCGTGCGGCCCTACCAGGTTGAGGGATGTGGTGTCGCCAATGGCCCACTTAGCCTGGCCGTAGAGGTCAAGACAGAATCAAGACAAAGAACGTTGAATCACCGAGCTCGTGTACCAGCAAGGAACAGAAGGAGCGAGGTCGTGACCAATCCTTTCGAAAACCCCGAGGCGGAATATCTCGTACTGATCAACGAGGAGAAGCAGTATTCGCTCTGGCCGAAGTTCGCTGAGGTACCGGCCGGCTGGAATACCGTGCATGCGAACGACCGAGCATCGTGCCTCGAGTACATCAACTCGAACTGGACGGAAATGCGGCCGCATAGCCTCGTGCAGCAGATGAACGCAACGGCGTGAACCCTGCCGGCCCTCACCAAGTTCCTGCCCACACAGTCAACCGAGATAGTGAAGCAAATGGCGAATTCGAACGGTTCCATTTTCGATGAACTCTCCATTGACCATGTCGAGTTTTATGTCCAAGACACGGCGGTGGCTTCAGCGCAGTTCATAGACAGCTATGGGTTCGAGATCTACGGAGCTTCCGAACCGGCAGATTCTGCCGAGGCCGTCCGTTCGGTGGCGCTCGGCAAGAATCAGATCCGGCTGGTGCTGACGATGGCGCAGGGTGCTGACCACCCCGCAGCCGCATACGTCGAGCAGCACGGTGACGGGGTGGCCAATATCGCGCTCACGGCCTCCAATGCCACGGAGGCATTTACCGAGGCAGTGCGCCGGGGCGCCGCAGCGGTGGCGGAGCCGGCCGAGCGGGACGGGCTCATAACGGCCTCGATCAGGGGCTTTGGAGATGTGATCCACACATTCGTGCAGCGCCCCGCAAGTAGCGATGCGCGGACACTTCCGGGTTTCTCATCGGTTCCGGAAACAGGTGCTCGGCTTGACAGTGGCCTGGGTGAGATAGACCACTTCGCCGTCTGTCTCGAAGCTGGGCAGCTCACGCCTACCGTGGAGTTCTACGAGAAGATCCTGGACTTCCAGATGATCTTCGAAGAGCGCATCGTGGTGGGCAGTCAGGCAATGGATTCCAAGGTGGTTCAGAGTCGATCCGGCTCTGTCACTCTTACTTTGATCGAACCCGATACTTCACTCGAGCCGGGGCAGATAGACAAGTTCCTGAAGAATCATGATGGGGCCGGCGTCCAGCACATCGCTTTCACCGCAGACAACATTGTGGAGTCAGTGGGCCTGCTCAAGTCGCTGGGTGTGTCCTTCCTGAGCACTCCGGATGCCTACTACCGGCTGCTGTCCATGGATCTGACCAAGCATTCTGTCTCCGAACTGCAAGAACTGGATATCTTGGTCGACGAGGACCATGACGGCCAGTTGTTCCAGATCTTCACTGCCTCGGTCCACCCGCACGGCACATTCTTCATGGAGGTCATTGAGCGTCTGGGGGCTCGCACCTTCGGGAGCGGGAACATCAAGGCACTCTACGAGGCAGTCGAACGGCAGCGGGCTGATGCGGAGGCTGAGAAGTAATGGCTCCGCAGTCCGGGGCACCGGTCGATACAGCGGGAACGCAGCCCGTGTGCGTGAAAGACCTGCAACAGTCGGCCGCCGCGCGGTTGGCGCCGGCGGTGTGGGATTTCATTGCCGGTGGCAGCGGCACGGAATCCACCCTGGACGCCAACCGTGCGGCCCTGGACAGCGTGTCACTCGTGCCCAGGGTGCTGGCAGGTGTCAAGAAGACTGACACCGGTGCACAGTTTCTGGGCACTTCGGCCGCGCTGCCCCTCGCCGTCGCGCCAATGGCGTACCAGCGTCTCCTGCATCCAGAGGGCGATCTGGCAACCGCAGAGGGTGCTTTGGCGGCGCAGGTGCCTCTTGTGGTCAGCACGATCAGCAGCCATTCGCTGGAGGAAATCGCCAAGGTCGGGGCAACGTTGTGGTTTCAGCTGTACTGGTTGCACGATCGCGGTCGGGTGGTCGAGCTGATTCGCCGCGCCGAGCAAGTCGGTTGCCAGGCATTGATGGTGACCGTGGATGTCCCGATCATGGGCCGTCGGCTACGCGACCTGCGAAACGAGTTCGCGCTTCCCTCCTGGATCCGTAGTGCCAACCTGGAGCCCGGCGGCCCTTCCGCGGCGCATTCCCGCCGACCCGGCGAGTCGGCCGTGGCCGCGCACACGAAGATTGCCTTCGACTCCACGTTCGGCTGGTCCGACTTGGAATGGCTCCGGGAGCAGACCCGACTTCCCTTGGTGGTCAAAGGCATCCTTGATCCCAGGGACGCCGAACAGGCCGTCCGACTCGGGGCCGAAGCGGTGGTGGTTTCCAACCACGGTGGCCGGCAGTTGGACGGTGCGCTGCCCAGCATCACCGCGCTGCCATGGGTGGTCGAAGCGATAGGCGGGCAGTGCCAGGTCCTTATGGACAGCGGTGTCCGCAGCGGCACCGACATCCTGCGGGCACTGGCGCTGGGCGCTGATGGGGTCCTGGTAGGGCGTCCGGTGTTGTGGGGGCTGAGTACAGCCGGGGCGCCGGGAGTTACCCAGGTGCTTTCGCTTTTGCGGACGGAGCTTGAGGAGGCCCTCCTCCTGGCCGGCTGTGCCGACCTGGCCGCCGCACGCACCTTGCGCTCGTTTGTTTCCGGTATGCGGGGCTGATACCGCGTTTGCGGTCTGGTCGCCCTCCGTCGCCATCGAACTATTTGAGGAGAAGATGCCATGTATGTCGAAGACGACCACGAGTTCGATGTCGTTGTCGTCGGTGGTGGGCCGGGTGGTTCTACGGTGTCCACCCTGGTGGCTATGCAGGGTTACCGTGTTCTTGTCCTGGAGAAGGAAGAATTCCCCCGGTACCAGATCGGGGAGTCCCTGCTGCCTTCGACGGTGCATGGTATCTGCAGACTCCTCGGTGTCTCGGACGAGTTGGAGAAGGCTGCGTTCATGCCCAAGCGTGGAGGCACCTTTCGATGGGGGAGCAGCCCCGAGCCGTGGACGTTCTCCTTTTCCGTTTCCGCGACCTTCTCGGGCCCGACCTCGCTGGCCTACCAGGTCGAGCGGATGAAGTTCGACCAGATTCTCCTGGACAACGCGCGTGACAAGGGAGTTGAGGTCCGCGAGAAGAGCTCCGTGGTGGATGTCATCGAGGAGGACGGCCGCGTCTGCGGGGTGCTCTACAGTGACGTTGACGGAGTTCGGCACGAGGTGCGCAGCCGCTTCGTCGTGGACGCCTCCGGCAACAAGAGCCGCATTCAGAGCCGGATCGGCGGTACCCGGCACTACTCGGACTTCTTCCAGAACATCGCGCTCTTCGGTTACTTCGAGGGCGGAAAGCGGCTTCCTGCCCCCAACTCCGGAAATATTCTGTGCGCCGCCTTCAACTCCGGTTGGTTCTGGTACATTCCGCTCACCGATTCGCTCACCAGCGTCGGCGCGGTACTGCGGCGTGAGGCTCTGGAGCGAGTTCAGGGGGATCGGGAGAAGGCCCTGATGGGCCTGATCGAAGAATGTCCGCTCATCGCGGAGTATCTGTCCGAGGCACGTCGGGTGGAGAGCGGACCCTACGGCGAGATCCGGGTCCGCAAGGACTACTCGTACTGCCAGGACACCTTCTGGCGCCCCGGCATGGTTCTGGTGGGCGATGCGGCATGCTTCATCGATCCGGTCTTCTCCTCCGGCGTGCACCTCGCCACGTACAGCGGCCTTCTGGCCGCCCGCTCCATCAACTCGTCGTTGAGCGGAGACTTTGAAGAGAAGAAGTGCTTCGACGAGTACGAAGTGCGGTACCGGAATGAGTACTCGCTCTTCCACGATTTCCTGGTGGCGTTCTACGACATGCACCAGGACGAGGATTCGTACTTCTGGAGCGCCAAGAAGGTCATGAACAGCTCGGCGCCCGGACTCGAGTCTTTTGTCGAACTGGTCGGCGGTGGAGCTTCGCACGAAGGCGGATTGGTCAACGCGGCTTCCTACACCGAACAGCGCGAGTCCAAGTTCCGGGAGTTCTCCGAGCTGGCCGACCGGCCCGCAGGCGAGAGTGGAACGGATCGCGATTTGTTCGACTCGACGCTTGTCCAGTCGGTCCTCGAAGAGGGGGCCAAGATCCAGGTCCATGCCGCGCTGGGAGGGGTCGTCGACGACGAAGGCCCGATTCGGGAAGGCGGTCTTGTCTCATCCGCCGACGGAATGCGCTGGGCGGATTTCGAATACTGACCTGATCTCGCGTTCGGGGTTGGTTCTCGGGGTGCGGGCAGGCCGGTGGCGTCGGCCAGGTGAGCCCTGCGGTGGCCGGTGGCCACCCAGAGGCTGATGGGGGGTAACGATGATACGAACGATGGCTGTGGTCGGCACGGGCCTGATCGGCACATCAATCGGCTTGGCTATCAGTCGGCATGGCATAACAGTGCATTTGCTCGACAAGGATGAAGTAGCCGCTCGCACGGCCGCCGCGTTGGGCGCGGGAGTGGTAGGTGCTTCGGACGAACCGGTCGACTTGGCAGTGATCGCGGTACCACCGAGCGCAGTTGGCGATGTGCTCGCGGAGATGCAGGCGCGAGGGCTGGCCCGGAGCTACACCGACGTGGCCAGTGTGAAGGCGCAGCTGGCACGAGACATCCGGAATTCCGTGGATTCTCCGTCCAGTTATGTAGGTGGACATCCTCTTGCCGGCCGTGAGCGATGCGGCCCGCTTGCCGCTCGCGCGGATTTGTTCGAGGACCGGGCCTGGGTCCTGACTCCTTCGGAGGCGACGTCTCAGGATGCGGTGAACCGGGTGTTCGAAATGATCGCGCTGTGCGGGGCAGTTCCCGTGATCATGGAGAGTCGCGCACACGACAATGCAGTGGCGTTGGCTTCGCATGCTCCCCATCTCGTGGCCAGCCTCATGGCCGCGAGGCTTCAGCACGGCTCGCGGGAGGAGATTCGGCTCGCGGGGCAAGGGCTGCGCGACGTGACGCGGATAGCTGTCAGGGATACCGGGCTGTGGAGCGACATCCTGCAAGCCAACGCACTCCCTGTCGCCGGAGTACTCCGGGAACTCAGAGACGATCTGACGACACTGCTGGCCACGCTCGACGACTTGTCCAGTGCACCGCAGGACATGAGGAGCCAGAGCCTGGAGCCGATGGTGGACCTGCTGAACAGGGGTGCTGCCGGACTGGCGGCGATTCAGGGGCGGCAGGCCGCGGACAGGGAGACGCACGTGGAAGTTCTGGTCGCGGAGAGCCCTGGACAGTTGGTGCGTTTACTGGACGCTCTCAAGACATTCCACGTGGAGGCGGAGGACGTGGTGCCGCGGCACTCCCCGGAAAAGGGAACCTTCTCCATCACGTTCGCAGTCCCGGCGGCGCGTGCCGGCCAGATCGTCCTGGAGTTGGGCCGGGCCGGTTGGAACGCTGAATCCCTCGACCCGGTGTCCGGCGCGCGGCAGCAGAAAATAGCAAGCGTACTTACCGCAAATTCGGCCCGTCTCGTCGGCCGAACTCGCCCTGACGCTCACAGCATTGAGACTGCGAACAGAGGATAGGTGAATGCACGCACAAAAAGGCTCCAGTGCTGACCCTCTTCGCGTGGCTATCATAGGCACGGGAAATATTGGCTGCGACCTGCTGCTCAAGGTCATGGCTTCGCCCCATCTCCGGTGCGACTCGTTCGCCGGCCGACGTACCAGCTCTCCGGGTATAGAGCTTGCCGATTCTCGCGGGATCCCAACGACTACTGGCGGGATCGACGCGGTCGCTGAGTTGGCGGACCGAATCGACGTGGTCTTCGATGCGACGTCGGCCAAGGACGCGGTGCACAACTGGAACATACTCGAAGGTCTTGGCATTCCGGTCATCGACCTCACTCCGTCGCATCTCGGTAAATTCTGCGTTCCGGCGCTGAACCTTGAGGAGTGCCTCACCGAGCAGAACGTGAGCATGGTGACCTGCGGTGGACAAGCCGCAGTTCCCATCGCGCGCTGCTTCAGCGATGCTTCCGACGGCCTGGGGTACCTGGAAATCGCTACAGCCAGCTCATCGGCGAGTGTCGGTCCTGCGACGAGGGCGAATATTGATGAGTACGCCTTCACTACTCAGCAGGCCACTCATGAATTTTGCCGGGTAGACACCGCCAAGACGATTCTCATCATCAACCCGGCGGATCCGGGAATTGTCATGCGGAACACCATCGCAGTACCGGATTCCGAAAACGTTGACATGGAAGCGCTGCGCGTCTCGGTCGACAGCATGGAGAAGCGGATCAATTCCTATGTCCCGGGCTATCGCGTTGTCGTTCCGCCAGTTGCCACCGGCGATCGCATCATGGTGACCATCGAAGTAGAGGGACTCGGTGACTGGTTGCCACGCTACGCCGGGAATCTGGACGTCATCACCTGTGCGGCAGTGGCTGTTGCCGAGGGGCGAGCGGAGGCTCGTCGATGAAGACACATGCCGAGCGGCAGCTCAAAATCTGTGACACGACCTTGCGGGACGGAAATCACGCCGTAGCGCATCAACTGGGCCATGCGGACATCGTCGCCTACGCCAAGGCCGCTGAGCTTGCGGGGGCCGACCTCCTCGAGGTCGGGCACGGCAACGGACTTGGCGCCTCGTCCATCCAAGTGGGACGTGCGGCGCTGACCGACACGGAGATGCTCACAGCCGCACGCGCCCAGTTGAAGCAGACACGGCTCGGCGTCCTGTCCATCCCCGGGTTCGCGACGGTCGAACGCGATCTGAAGCCCGCACTGGACTGCGGAGTTGACGAGGTCAGGGTCGGTGCTCACTGCACAGAAGCGGATGTGACGCGCCAGCAGATCACCATGCTCCGTGAGATGGGTGTCACGGTCAAAGGCATGCTGCTGATGAGCCACATGGCGTCGACCGAGACGCTCATCGAGCAGGCACGGCTCATACAGGAGTACGGAGCACACGCGGTCATCCTGATGGACTCGGCAGGTGCGTACACTCCGGCCGCAGTTGATGAAAAGGTCGGCGCGCTCGTCGAGGAACTCGACATTGAGATCGGCTTCCACGGCCATAACAACCTCGGCCTTTCGGTGATGAACAGCATGGCCGCCGTCAAGGCCGGCGCGACCGTCGTGGATGTGACGGCGCGCGGCTTCGGCGCCGGGGCCGGTAACGCCCCGCTCGAACTGGTCGCCGCAAACCTCCACTTGGCACAGATCGAGACCAAGCTCCAGCTGTTCGCGGCACTTGACGCGGCCGATCTCGCGGAATCCACATTCGTCAAGCGCATTCCGACAAACGACAGCGTCACCATTGCGAGCGGCATCGCCGGCGTCTTCTCCGGATTCGCCGCGCCCACACGCCGAGCCGCGGAGCGCTTCCAGGTGGATCCACGAGAAATCCTGATGGAACTGGGCCGCAGGGGCGTCGTCGCAGGCCAGGAAGACTCCATCATCGAAGTGGCGATGGGGCTCGCCCAGAAGAACTCCGTGTACGACGTAATTTGATGATCGTTCAGAACACTGAGGAGTAAAGGTGAACTTGGATTCCGCACGCGAGGTGGGAGCGGATTTTGCGGCGGTCGCCGCACTGCTCCAGATCGGTGCCGAGATCGGCGTGGACCAGGTGCTGGACTCGGGCCGCACGTTCGGTATCGCCGAACTGGCCGAGGCGACAGGTCTTTCCCAGGACAGCCTCAGGGACTACGTGCATGCGCTGTCGGCCGCCGGGCTGGTCGCCGCCGAGGACGGGAACGACCTGTACCGCGCGTCCGACGACTACCCGGACTGGAGGCACGAGGTCGGCTATCTGTCCTGGGCGCTGACCGCCAACAGTCCGTTCCTGCAGAACGCCCGAGCCTTCCTCTCCGACAGCGAGTCCGCCGCTGACGCCTACCGTCGTGACGGGCGCCGGGTAGCGGTCAGTTCGCGCTGGATCGGGGATCGGGCCTTCTACCCCGCCGTTGTCGAACGGGTCGTGGCCGCCGACGCGAAGCACGTCGTCGACCTCGGCGCGGGCGCGGCCGGTCTGCTCATCGACCTCCTCGTTCAGGACGACCGCCGTTCCGGTGTCGCCCTCGACCTGAGCCCGGCTGCCTGTGCCGCTGCGCGAGAAGCCGCGGGACGAGCCGGCGTGGACGATCGGCTGAAGGTCATCGAGCGGTCGGTCGAGTCTCTGATCACCGACCCCGGTCCGCTCGAAGGGGCGGATGTCATTCAGGCATGCTTCGTGATGCACGACGTCCTCCAGAACGAACCTGTCTTCGAAGACGTGTTGCGCACCTGCCACAAGGCTCTCGCGCCCGGCGGCGTCCTGGCCGTGGTCGATGCGGTCTCGTACGGGCAGGAAGCTCGCGAGCGTAAGTTCAGCGCCCTCTTCACCTACCTGCACTCGAATTTCATGGGAATCAAGCTGCCCACCGCGGACCAGTGGGTTGAAAAGTTCCGCAGCGCTGGCTTCTCGAATGTCGATTGCGTGTCACAGATCATGCCGGGTGGCCGGCTGTTCGTGGCGACCAAGTAACTTCCCGAAGTCTGAATGGAGGGGTGCCGAGATGGGGACCGTTGCGGCCGTTCATGAGAACATAGCCCTCGAACTTTGGAACGCCAAGAACGAGCGCAAGGCGATACCGCCCATCTCCGCTCGGCACCCCGAGTTCACCGCGCTGGACGCCTATGCCATCCAGCATGCTTTCCGCACCCTTGAGCACAAGAACGGGGCGGTGCATGCCGGATACAAGGTTGGTGCCACGAGCGTCGCCATCCAGAAGATGTTCGGCGTCGATCAACCGGATTTCGGGTTTCTGACCGAAGGCATGCTTCTCGCCGACGGCGCCTGCCTTGATCCTGGATGGTTCATCTCACCCAAGGTCGAGGGGGAGATCGCGTTCCGGGTCGGCGCCGACCTCTCCGATCCCCTTACGACGGCTGCGGATGTACTGAACGTCACCACCGAGGTCTTCCCGGCCTTGGAGGTGCTCGACAGCCGTATCAAGAACTGGGACATCGCGTGGGTGGACACCGTCGCGGACAACGCCTCGTCGGCAATGGCCGTCTTGGGTAAGGCCGTTCCCTTCGATGGGCGCGACCTCGCCGCCGAGACGATGGTGTTCGAGTCGGGTGATTCCGTTCAGACGGCGAACGGTTCGGCCGTGATGGGGCATCCGGCGGAGTCCGTGGCATGCCTTGTGCGCATACTGGCCTCTTTCGGCGCGGGGATCGGTGCCGGCGACTTGGTCCTGGCCGGATCGCTGGCCGCAGCGGTTGATCTCGAGGCGGGCGCCACCGTCAGGGCGTCATTCGGGTCCTTGGGATCCGTGTCCCTTTCCACTTTCAGCAATTGAGCTCTTACGTAGCTCTCTCCATGCGACACACGCTCGACCCCAATATT
>NZ_JAFFSX010000006.1 GCF_017948485.1 Streptomyces sp. GESEQ-35
TGCCGGCTCAGAGCAGAACATCCAACTGAAAAGTGTGCTTGTTCGCTCGAAACCAATAGGGTTTCGGTGGTCATAGCGTGAGGGAAACGCCCGGTTACATTTCGAACCCGGAAGCTAAGCCTTACAGCGCCGATGGTACTGCAGGGGGGACCCTGTGGGAGAGTAGGACACCGCCGAACAATCTTTGGAAGGACCCCTGGTCACCAGCGTTCAGCTGGGGCCAGGGGTCCTTTCGTTGTTTTGGGACAAACACAGCCCGGAGCGCGCCGGGTACCCGGCTGCGCGAGAATGACTTGCGGTACCGAAGACAGGAGTCACCCCATGTCCACCAACTCTCCCGACGAGCGACCGGAGCGCGACCAGCGGCGACGGGACAGTGGTGACCGTGGTGATCGCGGCGGGTACCGCGGTGGTCCGCGGCGCGGCAACGACCGTGCAGGTGGCGACCGAGGTGCGAACGACCGAGGTCCGAACGACCGTGGCGGGTCCGGCCGCGGCTCCGACCGTCGTGATGACCGCCGTGGTGACGACCGCCGTGACGACCGTCGTGGTGATGACCGTCGGGGCGACGACCGTGGAGATCGCGGTGGCTTCCGACGTGATGACCGCGACCGGGACCGAGGTGGCTACGGCCGGCGCGACGACCGTTCCGTTGGTCCGCGTCGCGACGACCGGGATCGTGACCGGGGTGTCCGCCGGGACGGAGACCGTCCTCCGTTCCGCCGCGACGACCGTGGGGATCGCGGCGACCGAGGTGACCGTCCCCAGTTCCGCCGTGACGATCGCGGCGACCGAGGTGACCGTCCCCAGTTCCGCCGTGACGACCGGGGGGATCGCGGTGACCGGGGTGGATTCCGCCGTGATGACCGAGGTGACCGGGGCGGGTTCCGGCGTGACGACCGAGGTGACCGTCCCGAGCGTGGTGGATTCCGCCGGGACGACAACCGGGGCGACAGCAGGGGAGAGCGTGGCGGCTTCGGCCGTCGTGACGAGCGCAGGGACGACCGCCGCGAGGGCGACCGTCCCGGTTTCCGCCGCGAGGACAACCGTAGCTACGGCCGCCGTGACGATGACCGGGGTCAGGCGCGCCGGGATGACGACCGTGGTTATGCGCGCCGTGACGACGACCGTGGCCACGGCCGTCGCGACGACCGCAGGGACGACCGCCGAGGTGGCGACGACCGTGGCCCCCGCAGTGGGTTCCGTCGGGATGACAGCCGGAGCGACGACCGTGGTCCCCGTGGTGGGTTCCGTCGGGATGACAGCCGCGGGGACAGCAGGGGCGACAGCCGAGGCGAGCGCGGTGGGTTCCGTGGGCGGGAAGGTCGGGACGACCGTGGCCGTGGGCCCCGTCGTGATGACCGTGGCGGACGGCCCGGGGGCTTCCGTGGCCGGGATGACCGTCGGGACGATCGCCGGGGTGACGACCGGCGTGGTGGTAGCCGTTTCCGTGACGAGCGTGACCGGGACCGGGAGCCGATCAAGCGGCTGCCGATCCCTGAGGACGTCACCGGCGAGGAGATCGACAAGGACGTACGGCAGGAGCTTCAGAGTCTGCCGAAGGGGCTTGCCGAGGACGTCGCCAAGAACCTGGTGATGGTTGCCCGGCTCATCGACGAGGACCCCGAGGGTGCGTACGGCTACTCCAAGGTGGCCCTGCGGCTGGCGTCGCGCGTCGCTGCCGTACGCGAGGCTGCCGGTTTCGCGGCGTACGCGAACCAGAAGTTCAGCGAGGCGCTGGCCGAGTTCCGGGCCGCGCGGCGGATGACCGGGAACGTGGACCTGTGGCCCGTCATGGCCGACTGCGAGCGTGGTCTCGGGCGGCCCGAGAAGGCGCTGGACATGGCCGGGGCACCCGAGGTGAACAAGCTCGACAAGGCAGGTCAGGTCGAGATGCGGCTCGTCGCGGCCGGCGCCCGGCGTGACATGGACCAGCTCGACGCGGCCATCGTGACGCTGCAGAGCCCCGAGCTGGCCGCAGGTTCCGTACAGCCGTGGACCGCGCGGCTGCGGTACGCGTATGCCGACGCGCTGCTGGCCGCCGGTCGGGCGTCCGAGGCGCGGGAGTGGTTCGCGAAGGCCGTGGAGGCCGACAAGGACGGCAGCACGGACGCCTCCGACCGGCTCGCCGAGCTCGACGGTGTCGAGTTCGTCGACGCGCTGGACGAGAACGAGGGCGACGAGACGCCCCAGTCATCCCCCGCGGATGACGACAAGGAGTAGTGGCGAGGCATCCTCTGAGGAGGACGGCAAAGGGGCGGGATCCCACACCTGGGATCCCGCCCCTCTGCCTTTCACAGGTCCAACGCGCGTAGCACCAGGCCCGACGCCGGCTTCGGCCCGAACGACGTCGACTTCCGGGGCATGGTGATGCCTTGGCGGGCCAGGTCGCGTACGACCTCCTCGCGGACCGGGTGCATCAGGACGGCCGTACCGCCGTCGCGTTCGGCCTTCTCGACCGTTGCAGCCGTGTCGTGGATGTACGCGACATGCGCGGGGGAGTCCTCGGGGATGTGCCAGACATGGTCGAGGAGCGTGGCGTGCAGGACGGTTGCGTCCAGGGTGCGCCAGGCCGCGGGGCGGTCCGCCGGGATCGTACGGGCCAGGAGGTCCGGATCCGGCCGGTCGATCAGGTGGAAGGCACCGTCGCCGGCGAGGAGGAACGCGTTGCCCGCGCAGGCCGCGTCGGCCAGGGTCCCCAAGGCCTTGGCGAGCGGGACTTCCAGGTGGCGTATGCGGAACAGGCCGTCCAGGGGTTTGAGTGCTTCCGCTACCGGAACGCCGTGCAGGAGGCGGTGGATGGCGCGGACTCGGAGCGGGTAGCGGGCCGTGTCCACGAGGAGGACGAGGCCGTGGTCCCAGGGGCTGGGCGAGGGATGCTCCGCGCGTAGACGCAGGTACGTTGCCCAGCGGTGGTGGCCGTCGGCGATCAGGGCCTGATGACGGGCGAGGTCGGACTGGATGCGGGCCTGCTCTTCGGGGTCCGTGATCGACCACAGGCGGTGGCTGAAGCCGTCCTCCGTGGTGGTCGCCAGGAGCGGGGGGTGCTCGGCCGTCCGTTCGATGACGGCGGTCGTGTCGGTCGCCGAGCCGTTGCCGCGGTAGGTCAGGAGCAGGGGCTCGAGGTTCGCGGAAGTGGCGCGCATGAGGTCGGCTCGGTCGGCCACGATGTGCGGCATGACGTCCTCGTGGGGCAGGACCAGGCCTTCCTCGGGCTCCGACAGGCGCAGCGCGCCGATCACGCCGCGTTGCAGCATGCCGTCGCCGTCGCGCTGCTCGTAGACGTACAGGCCGGGGCGCGGGTCGGCCGCCAGGACCCTCTCTGAGAGCCAGCGCCGCAGGGTCTTGGCCGCCTGTTCGTTGCGGGCGCCGGGAGTGGGTGCCTGGGGGAGGATCAGGCGGACGATGTTGTGCGGGTCGGCCGACTCGAGGTGGAGCACACCGTCGGGGCGGACCACCACGTCGTACGGCGGTGAGGTCACGGCGGCCAGACTGCCGACCCGGTCGGGGTCGTAGCGGAGTCCTCGGAACGGGGTGAGTTCGAGGCCTCGGCGCTCCGTTGCTTCCGAGTGACCTGCTGAGTTCATCCCGGCATCGTACGTGTGTCAGTGGCATGCGCGATGATCGAGGGAAAGCTGTCGAGCGAGGAGCGATGCGGAATGAGCCAGAGCGTCAGGACGAGGCCGGCGGGCAGTGGCCAGGCCCTGAGCGAGGCGTACGACACGGCACTGCTCGACCTGGACGGAGTGGTGTACGCGGGTGGGAACGCGATCGCGCACGCCGTCGATTCGCTGGCCACGGCCCGCGCGGGAGGCATGCACCTGGCGTATGTCACGAACAACGCCCTGCGCACTCCTGACGTCGTGGCCGCGCATCTGACCGCGCTGGGCATACCGACGGCCGCGTCCGACGTCATCACCTCGGCGCAGGCGGTCGCCCGGCTGATCGCCGAGCAGGTGCCGAAGGGCTCCCGTGTGTTGGTGATCGGCGGGGAGGGCCTGCGGGTGGCACTGCGTGAGCGGGGGCTGGAGCCCGTCGAGTCGGCGGACGACGACCCGGCGGCGGTCGTTCAGGGGTACGGCGGGCCCGAACTGCCGTGGGGCCGCTTCGCGGAGGCGTGCTACGCCATCGCGCGCGGCGTGCCGTGGTTCGCGTCCAACACCGACCTGACGATTCCCAGCGCCCGTGGGATCGCGCCCGGCAACGGCGCGGCGGTTCAGGTCGTCCGGATTGCGACGGGTGCCGAGCCGCAGGTGGCCGGCAAGCCGCTGCCCCCGATGCACCGGGAGACGGTTCTGCGGACCGGGGCCGAGCGGCCGCTGGTGGTGGGGGACCGGCTGGACACGGACATCGAGGGCGCGTTCAACGGCGACGTTGACTCGCTGCTCGTGCTGACCGGCGTGACCGACGGACGGCAGCTGCTGGCCGCGCCGCCGCAGCACCGGCCGACGTATGTCGACGCCGATCTGCGGGGCATGCTCACCGGCCAGCCGGAGGTCACGGCGGACGGCGACGGGTTCCGGTGCGGCGGCTGGGCGGCGACGGCCGGCGGGCGGCTGGAACTCGACGGTGACGGCCAGGCGTTGGACGGTCTGCGGGCGCTGTGTGCGGCGGCCTGGACGTCGGCCGGGGAGGGTAAGTGCGAGCTGGACGGGGCGAAGGCGCTGGCGCGGCTGGGGTTGTGAGCCGTTGCGCCTGCTCACCGGCAGGGGATCCGAGCACGACAGTGCAGCGGGATCGTGGCCGAATACGAGGGTAGGCTAACCTAACTGCGTGTTGGTCGACAGTCCTCTTGAACAGCGCGCGGAGACCGCCCCCGCGCCCCCAAAACGCCGGGCGATACGTGCCTTTGGGCTGCTTGTCTCCGTGGCGATCCTGTTGCTCGTCGTGCTGGCGAGCATCGCGATCGGCGCGAAAGAGCTGTCCGTGGACCAGGTGTGGCACGGGTTGTTCGAGGACTCGGGGACGTACGGCGATGTCGTCGTGGCGGAGCGGCTGTCGCGGACCTTGCTGGGTCTGCTCGTGGGCGCCGCGCTGGGTCTGTCGGGTGCCGTTCTCCAGGCGCTCACCCGCAATCCGCTGGCCGATCCCGGGCTGCTCGGCATCAATGCGGGCGCCTCGGCCGCGGTCGTCACCGCCATCACGTACTTCGGCGTCACGAGCCTGACCGGCTATGTGTGGTTCGCGTTCTTCGGCGCGGCCGCGGTCGGGGCGCTGGTCTGGTTCCTCGGCGGCAGCCGGGGTGCCACGCCGGTACGGCTCGCGCTCGCAGGCACCGCGATCAGCGCCGCGCTCTACGGCTATCTCCAAGCCGTGATGATCACGGACGAGGCGGCGCTGGGCAAGATGCGCTTCTGGACGGTCGGTTCGCTCAGCTCGGCGACCGACGACACCATCATCCAGGTGCTGCCGTTCCTCGCCGTCGGCACGCTGCTCGCTCTCGGGCTCGCCCGGCCGCTCAACGCCATGGCCATGGGCGACGACACCGCCAAGGCCCTCGGCGCCAACCTGAACCGCACGCGAGCGCTGTCCATGCTCGCCGCGACGGTCCTGTGCGGGGCGGCGACCGCCGCCTGCGGGCCGATCGTCTTCGTCGGGCTGATGGTGCCGCATGTCGTACGGTCGTTCACCGGTCCCGACCTGCGCTGGATCCTGCCGTACGCGACCGTCCTGTCACCCGTGCTGCTGCTGGGTGCCGATGTGATCGGCAGGGTGGTGGCCCGGCCGGCGGAGCTCCAGGTCGGCATCGTGACCGCGATCCTCGGCGGGCCGGTCTTCATCTTTCTCGTACGACGGCGGAGGACGGCGCAGCTGTGAAGACAACTGTGAAGATGACCAACCGTGCCATCAGAACGCCGGGCGGGCTCTCCGTCCGGCTGGACGTCCGTGCCTTCGTCGTCGTCGCCCTGCTGCTGCTCGCGGCGCTCGCCGCCAGCGTCGTACTGATCGGCACCGGCGACTTCCCGATCTCGACCGGCGACGTGCTCAAGACGCTGCTGGGCAACGGCAATGCGGGGCAGGAGTTCATCGTCAACGATCTGCGGCTGCCGCGGGTGCTGGTCGGGCTCCTGGTGGGTGCCTCGCTGGGCCTGGGCGGTGCGCTGTTCCAGGCCATCTCCCGCAACCCGCTGGGCAGTCCGGACGTACTCGGTCTCGGGCAGGGCGCGACGGCCGGTGCGCTTGTCGTGATCGTGCTGATGTCGGGGAGCGCGGCCCAGGTCACCGTCGGGGCGCTGGTGGGCGGGCTCGTGACCGGTATGGCCATCTATCTGCTCGCCTGGAAGCGGGGCGTGCACGGTTATCGGCTGGTGCTGGTCGGAATCGGTGTGTCCGCGATCGTGACAGCGATCAACGGCTATCTGCTCACCAAGTCCGATCTGGTCGACGCGGCCCGTGCGCTCGTCTGGATGACCGGGTCTCTCAACGGCCGTGACTGGGACCAGGTCTGGCCGCTGCTCGGGCTGTGCGCCGTGCTCGTGCCGCTGGTTCTCGCCAATGCGCGCGGGCTGCGGATGATGGAGATGGGCGACGACGTGTCGAACGCCCTCGGGGTGCGCGTCGAGCGGGTACGGCTGCTGCTGATGGTGGCCGCCGTGCTGCTCACCGCGACCGCGACCGCCGCCGCCGGTCCCGTCAGCTTTGTCGCGCTCACCGCCCCACAGCTCGCCCGGCGTCTGACCCGCTCACCCGGGCCGAACCTGCTGCCTTCCCTGTGCATGGGCGCCGCGCTGCTGGTCACCGCCGACTGGGCCTCGCAGCGAGCGTTCGGAGCCGACCAGCTGCCCGTGGGCGTGCTCACCGGAGTGCTCGGCGGCGTCTATCTGCTGTGGCTGCTGGTCACCGAGCGCAAGGCGGGGCGGATATGAGCGCGGATATCAGCACAGTGAGCGAGAACCGGCCGGGTATGAGCGGCACAGCGAACGAGAACACCAAGAGGAGCACCGTGAACCGCCTGTCCGCCGAGAACGTCACCCTCGCCTACGACCAGCGCGTCATCGCCGAGCAGCTGTCGGTGGAGATCCCCGACAACTCCTTCACGGTGATCGTCGGCCCGAACGCGTGCGGCAAGTCCACGCTGCTGCGGGCGCTGTCGCGGATGCTGAAGCCCAGCCAGGGCCGGGTGCTGCTCGACGGGGCGGTCATCCAGTCGATGCCCGCGAAGAAGGTCGCGCGGACGCTGGGCCTGCTGCCGCAGTCGTCGATCGCACCCGACGGGATCACGGTCGCCGACCTGGTGGGCCGCGGCCGGTACCCGCACCAGGGCATCCTGCGCCAGTGGTCGTCCGAGGACGAGCGGGTCGTACAGGAGTCGATGGAGCAGACCGGGGTCGCCGAGCTCGCCGATCGCTATGTCGATGAATTGTCCGGCGGTCAGCGGCAGCGTGTGTGGATCGCGATGGCGCTGGCCCAGCAGACGCCGCTGCTGCTGCTCGACGAGCCGACGACGTATCTGGACATCCAGCACCAGATCGACGTCCTCGATCTGTGCGCGGAGCTGCATGAGGAGCAGGGGCGCACGCTGGTCGCCGTGCTTCACGACCTCAACCATGCCGCCCGGTACGCCACCCACCTCATCGCTCTGAAGGACGGGGCGATCATCGCCGAGGGCGCGCCGAGCGACATCGTCACCGCGGAACTGGTCGAGGACGTCTTCGGGCTGCGCTGCCAGGTCATCGACGACCCGGAGACGGGGACGCCGCTGGTGGTGCCGGCCGCGCGGAAGACACGCGCGCGGGTCACGGCCGATGCCGAGAAGGTGGCCGCTACAGAAGCTTCCTGAGGACGAGCAGGTCGCGCAGGCCCGCGTGCAGCTTCACCCGGCCCGAGCCCCAGGCCTTCGCGAAGTTCAGCCTGCCGTCCACCAGTGCCACCAGGTCGTCGCCGGCCATACCGAGTCTGATCTGCGCCTTCTCGTGGGGTGGGCCCTGGAGCGTCTCGTGGACCTCGATCCGGCCGCCCGTCATACGTCCCGCGAATGTGACGTCCAGGTCGGTGATGTGGCAGCTCACCGAGCGTTCCAGGGCCGCGGCCGCACGGGCGTTCCCTTCGGCGCGCTGCATGTTGTCCGAGAGCTTTTCGAGTGCGGCGCGGCACTCTTCTGTGGTGGCCATCGCGATCGACGGTACCCCAGCGGTTCGGGGTAGCGTCTGGGCATGAGCGACTCACTGCCGGGGACCGAGACCCCGGAAGAGGAGACGGCGGCAGTCGAGCCCGAGTACGACCCCGCCGGACCCGCCCCGCTGAACGTCCCCCGCGCCCCCACCGGCAACGTCGACGTCGACGCCCAGCTGGAGCGGCTCGCCGACGCCGACCACCTCGCCACGGACGGACACATCGAGGTGTACGAGGATGTACACAGGGGGCTGCGCGACGCGCTCACCGCGCTCGACGCCCGCCCGGGACCTCCGGGGCCCCCGTCACCGTACGGACACAGGAGCTGAACCGAACGTGGCAGGAGTCGCACGTCGCCGTCTCGATGCGGAGCTGGTCCGCCGGAAGCTCGCGCGCTCGCGTGAGCATGCCAGCCAGCTGATCGCCGCAGGGCGCGTGACCGTCGGCAAAACCGTCGCGACCAAGTCGGCCACACAGGTGGAGACCGCGGCGGCGATCGTGGTCCAGACCGACGACAGCGAACCCGAGTATGTGTCGCGTGGCGGGCACAAGCTCGCGGGTGCGCTGGACGTCTTCCTACCCGAGGGTCTCGTCGTCAAGGGGCGGCGGGCGCTGGACGCGGGGGCGTCCACGGGAGGCTTCACGGACGTACTGCTGCGGGCCGGGGCCGGGCGCGTCGTCGCCGTGGACGTCGGATACGGGCAACTCGCGTGGACTCTGCGGAGCGATGAACGCGTCACCGTCAAGGACCGTACGAACGTACGCGAGTTGACGCTTGAGGTGATCGATGGGGAGCCCGTGGATCTTGTCGTGGGGGATCTTTCCTTCATCCCGCTCGGACTGGTGCTGCCCGCCCTGGTGCGGTGCGTGCGGCCGGACGCCGATCTGGTGATGATGGTCAAGCCGCAGTTCGAAGTGGGGAAGGAGCGGCTGGGGAGTGGTGGCGTGGTGCGCAGCCCGGAGCTGAGGGCCGAGGCCGTACGCGGTGTCGCCCGGCGGGCGTGGGATCTCGGGCTCGGCGTGAAGGGTGTCACCGCCAGTCCCCTGCCCGGACCCTCCGGAAATGTCGAGTATTTTCTGTGGCTGCGGGCCGGAGCAGCCGAAGTGGACCCGGCCGACGTTGACCGTGCAGTTGCGGAGGGGCCGCGTTGACACAGAACCGAGCTCGTACTGTTTTCCTGCTCGCCCACACGGGCCGGCCTGCGGCGATTCGCAGCGCCGAACTCGTGGTCAAGGGGTTGCTGAGGTCCGGGATCGGCGTACGTGCCCTGGAGCACGAGGCACGTGACCTGCCGTTGTCCGACGAGGTGCAGCTCGTCAAGGAGGCGACTCCGCAGTGCCTCGACGGGTGCGAGCTGCTGATCGTGCTGGGCGGCGACGGGACGTTGCTGCGAGGCGCCGAGTTCGCCCGGGCGTCCGGGGTGCCGATGCTCGGCGTCAATCTCGGGCGGGTCGGGTTCCTGGCCGAGGCCGAGCGGGACGATCTCGACAAGGTCGTCGACCGGGTGGTGACGAAGGCGTACGAGGTCGAGGAGCGGATGACCGTCGATGTCGTCGTGCACAGCAACGGCGACATCGTGCATACCGACTGGGCGTTGAACGAGGCGGCCGTGCAGAAGGCCGGCGCTGAGAAGCTGCTTGAGGTCGTCCTGGAGATCGATGGGCGGCCGGTCACGGGGTTCGGGTGCGACGGCATTGTGCTGTCCACTCCGACCGGATCGACGGCGTATGCGTTTTCTGCGGGTGGGCCTGTGGTGTGGCCTGAGGTCGAGGCGCTGTTGATGGTGCCGATCAGTGCGCATGCGTTGTTTGCGAAACCGTTGGTTACTTCGCCGGATTCTGTGCTGGCCGTTGAGGTGTTGCCGCATATCCCGCCGGGGGTGCTGTGGTGTGACGGGCGGCGGACTGTCGAGTTGCCGGCGGGCGCGAGGGTTGAGGTGCGGCGGGGGGCTGTGCCGGTGCGGTTGGCTCGGTTGCACCATGCGTCATTCACGGATCGGCTGGTGGCGAAGTTTGCGTTGCCGGTGTCCGGGTGGCGGGGTGCGCCTCACTAGCCATCTGTGGGGGGTGCATGAGGTGCGTCGGCGAGTGCGGGTGTTTCGTGGCTTGTCGCGCAGTTCCCCGCGCCCCTTTAGGTGGGTCCACTCCCCTGGGTGACAGGGTGCCTCGCACTCCTGCCGCTCTACCTCGTAAGGTCGTGTCCGTGTTGGAGGAGATGCGGATACGGTCGCTCGGAGTCATCGACGATGCTGTAGTCGAGTTGTCGCCGGGGTTCACCGCTGTCACCGGTGAGACCGGTGCCGGTAAGACCATGGTTGTCACCAGCCTCGGGCTGCTGCTCGGTGGGCGGGCGGATCCGGCGCTGGTGCGGATCGGGTCCGAGAAGGCGGTCGTGGAGGGGCGGATCGGCGTGCCCGAGGGCGCCTCCGCTGCCATCCGGGCCGAGGAGGCCGGGGCGGAGCTCGACGACGGCGTGCTGCTGATCAGCCGTACCGTTTCCGCCGAGGGGCGGTCGCGGGCGCATCTCGGTGGGCGCAGTGTGCCGGTCGGCATGTTGGCCGAGCTTGCCGATGAGCTGGTGGCCGTGCACGGACAGACCGACCAGCAGGGGCTGCTGAAGCTGTCCCGGCAGCGGCAGGCGCTCGACCGTTATGCGGGGGACGCCGTCGCAGGGCCGCTCGCCAAGTACGGGGAGGCCTACCGGCGGTTGCGGGCCGTCTCCGTCGAGCTCGACGAGATCACCACACGCGCGCGTGAACGGGCCCAGGAGGCCGACATGCTGCGGTACGGACTCGACGAGGTCGCCGGGGTCGAGCCGCGTGCCGGTGAGGATGTCGAGCTGGCCGAGGAGGCCGAGCGGCTGGGGCATGCGGAGGCGCTGGCGTCCGCCGCAACGGCCGGGCATGCCGCGCTCGCCGGCAATCCGGAGGATCCGGAGGGAGTCGACGCGACGACGCTCGTCGCGGGTGCCCAGCGGGCGCTGGACGCGGTGCGGTCGCACGACCCGGCGCTGGCCGCGCTGGCGGACCGGATCGGGGAGATCGGGATCCTGCTCGGTGACGTGGCCGGGGAGCTGGCGGGGTACGCCGACGATCTGGACGCGGATCCGTTGCGGCTGGCCGCGGTGGAGGAACGACGGGCCGCGCTGAATGCCCTGACCCGGAAGTACGGCGAGGATGTCGCCTCCGTGCTCGCCTGGGCCGAGCAGGGCGCCGCGCGGCTCACCGAGCTGGACGGTGACAATGATCGGCTCGACGAGCTGACCGCCGAGCGGGACGCGCTACGGGCCGAACTGGGCGGGCTGGCACAGGCGTTGACGGACGCGCGGATGGAGGCCGCCGAGCGGTTCGCCGCCGCGGTGACCGCCGAGCTGGCCTCGCTGGCCATGCCGCACGCGCGCGTGTCCTTCGACATCCGGCAGACCGAGGACCCCGAGGGCGTCGAGGTCGGCGGGCGTACGGTCGCGTACGGGCCGTCGGGTGTCGACGAGGTCGAACTGCTGCTGGCCCCGCATCCGGGCGCGCCGCCCCGGCCCATCGCCAAGGGGGCGTCCGGCGGTGAGCTCTCGCGCGTGATGCTGGCCGTGGAGGTCGTGTTCGCGGGGACCGATCCGGTGCCGACATATCTCTTCGACGAGGTTGACGCCGGTGTCGGTGGCAAGGCGGCCGTGGAGATCGGGCGGCGGCTGGCGCGGCTCGCCAAGACCGCGCAGGTGGTCGTGGTGACACACCTGCCGCAGGTCGCCGCCTTCGCCGACCGGCAGCTGCTCGTCGAGAAGACCAACGACGGGTCGGTCACACGGTCCGGTGTGAAGGTCCTCGAAGGGGAGGAGCGGATCCGGGAGTTGTCCCGGATGCTCGCCGGACAGGAGGACTCGGAGACGGCCCGTGCGCATGCGGAGGAGTTGCTGGCGACGGCTCGGGCGGACGCGTAGCGCTCCGCTGGAGGTGGGGCTGTGATGGGCCGTCGGTCGTCTGCGGGTCCGTCGTGGCTGGTCGCGCAGTTCCCCGCGCCCCTTCAGGGCGCTGCCGAACCGTGGTGGACTTCACCCGACCTGCTTGGCGGGCGGCATAGGGTGTTCGGATGATCACCGGTGCCGCCACCTCTCTCGGTCTCTCCGCCCTCCTCACCCGCGCAGCCGTCACCGCTCTCCGTGCCAAGGCCTCGGGTAACCGCTGGCACCGCACGAACTACGCCGGGCGGACCGTCGAGTTGTACGCCGGACCGGCGGCCGCCCTGGCGACCACCCTCGCCACTGCACGCGTCCGGCCCGCCGCTGCCCTCGCCGTGGCCGCCGCCGGGGCGTGCGGGGCGTACGACGATGTTGCCAAGGACGACCGGCGGGGCTTCCGGGCTCATCTGGCGGCCCTACGGCACGGCGAAGTCACCAGTGGCGTCGTGAAGTTGTTCGGGATCGGGGCCGCCGGGCTGGTCGCCGGGGCGCTGCTCAAGGAGAAGCCCGTCGACAAGGTGCTCGCGGGAGTCGTGATCGCCGGAGCCGCGCATTTCGTCAATCTCGTGGACGTACGGCCCGGGAGGGCTGCGGGGGCGGTACTGCTCCTCGGGGCGCCGGGACTGCTGCGGAAGGGGCCCGGTGCGGACTTGGCCGCCGTCGCCGTGGGAGCTGCCGCTGCCGTGCTGCCCGACGATCTGGGTGAGCGGGCGATGCTCGGTGACACGGGGGTGCATGCGCTGGGCGCGGCGCTCGGTGGCGCCGTCGTCGCGAGCAACGGGCGGGCGGGGCTGGTCGCGCACGCCGCCGCCGTCGTGGCCGCGGCGGTGTACGGCGACAAGATCAGCGAGGCGGCCCGCTCACTCGTGTGAGTGACCCCGTTGCCGTGCCGCCCAACTGCCTCACCTCGGCGTTCCCACAACGGCCGTACGGCCTGGCATCCTTGGTGTTGTACGTCGTACGCGTAGGGATCCGCGCGGTACACCCCCTCCGCCCGATCCTTCTGTACGTTTCTTCGTGACCGCCCGACGCCGAACCAGGAGCCCCGGCCACGTGAGCCCCGTGAGCAGCCACTCAGCGACCGGTCAGCCGCCGCTGCGCACCGTGCAGGTGCTCGGCGGAGGCAACGCCGGCAGCAGCGCACATGTGCGTTCGCTGGCGTCCGGGCTCGTCGCTCGGGGCGTGCGGGTCGCCGTGTGCGCCCCCGCCGAGGCCGACCGCGCCTACGACTTCACCGGCGCCGGGGCCGAGCACGTGCATGTGCCGCGCAGCAGCGATCCGACCTCCGTGGCCGCGCTGCGGGCGGCCTGCGCGGACGCCGACCTGGTGCACGCGCACGGCCTGCACGCCTCCTTCCGCACCGTGCTCGCGCTCAGCGGGCGGCGCGTCCCGCTCGTCGTGACGTGGCACAACCGCGCGCATGCCGAAGGGGCGCGTGCCCATTTCCTGCGCCTGCTGGAACGGCGGGTCGTGAAGACGGCGTCCGTGGTGCTCGGGGCGTCCTCGGACCTGGTGGAGCTGGCCCGTCGCACCGGTGCCCGTGACGCCCGGCTCGCCGCGGTCGCCCTGCCCGGGTCGCCCAGGCCGGTCGAGCAGGACGACCCCGACCGGCTGCGCCCCAAGGTCCGGGCCGAACTCGGCGCGACCGGCCGCCCGTTGCTGATGGCCGTCGGCTCCCTCGACCGGCACCGGGGCTACGACACGCTGCTGGACGCCACGCGCGCGTGGCGCCGCCTCGACGCCGTGCCCCTCGTCGTGATCGCTGGGGAGGGCCCGCTGCGGGCCGACCTCCAGCGGCGGATCGAGAACGAGGGGTTGCCGGTCCGGCTCATCGGGCGCCGCGACGACGTGGGCGAACTGCTCGCCGCCGCCGATCTCGCCCTGCTGCCGAGCCGTTGGGAGTCGCGCTCCGTGCTCGCGCAGGAGGCCCTCCACGCGCGCGTGCCGCTCGTCGCCACAGCGGTCGGCGGCATCCCCGAACTCGTCGGAGACGCCGCGGAACTCGTGCCGTACGGGGACGCGGAAGCACTCGCCGACGCGGTGGTGCGCCTGCTCGCGGACCCCGAACGACGGGAACTGCTGAAGGAGAAGGGCGCGCGGCAGGCCGCCACCTGGCCCACCGAGGACGAGACCGTCGCCCAAGTCCTCAGTGTCTACGACGAGTTGACGCAACCCCGACCCATGATCTAAAGCACGTGCCGGCGCGCCCGCAGCGCCAGGCTCAACGCCAGTACCGTCTGCGGGTCGTCGAGGTCCGTGCCGAGCAACTCGCCGATGCGGGCGAGGCGGTTGTAGAGGGTCTGCCGGTTCAGATGCAGTTCCCGGGCCGTCTCCGCCTTGCGGCCGGCATGCGCCAAGTACGTCTGAAGGGTGGGCAGCAGCGGCGGCTTGGACTTGTTGTCGTGGTCGCGGACCGGGCCGATCGCGCGGTCCACGAAGGCCGCCAGGTCCGGATGGTCGCGCAGCCGCCACAGCAGCAGGTCGATGTCGAGGCGACGGGCGTCGTACCAGGGGCGGTCCGTCAGGCCCTGCGCCGCCGTCGCCGTCTCGGCCGCGTGCCGGAGGCCCGCCGACGCCGCCGCCCAGCTGCCGGCCACCCCGACGACCACGACGGGAGGCTGCGCCCCCGGCCGCTGCATCCCGGCCCGCTCCACACCCGCCCGCAGCGCCGCCGCGACCCGGTCCGCGACGGGCGACCGCTCCGACTCCGAGCGCAGCCCGAGCAGCACCAGGACACGGCCCTCCACCGGTCGTACGCCGAGCAGCACCGGCACTCCCACCGACGCCAGCTCCTCCGAGACCGCACGTGCCAGCACCGCCCAACCGCCGCCGGGAGAGAGCGCGTCGCCGAGCCGCATGACCACGGGCATCAGGGGACTGTCACCCGGCTTGAAGCCCAGCACGCGTGCCTGCGCGGGCGCGTCCTCCGCCGTGATACGGCCTTCGGCGAGGTCGGTGAGGAAGTCGCCGCGGCCGCGTGCCGCCAGCTCCTCCTCCTGGCGGGCCTGCATCAGCACCACGGCCAGGATGCCGGCGGCCCGCTCGGCGGCCATGCGGTGCACGGGCGCCAGCGGGGCCCGCACGGGCAGCAGGACGAGACGGGCCCGCACCGACCCCGCTCCGGGGCCGCCGCCCGGCACGTCCACGAGCACCGACCCGGCCGGCGGCGGGGCGTCCTTGTGCTGGCCGCGCAGCCCCTCCCACACCTGGAGCGGATCCGCGCCCTCGGGCCCTGCGCCGGCGGCATACAGCAGCTGGCCGTCCGTCGTCTCCAGGAAGACCGGGTTGCCGCAGAAGTCGGCCAGGATGCCGAGCACCTGTGGTACCCCGCCGCCGCCCAACAGGGCCTCCGTGCACCGCCGGTGCACCTCTTCGGCGCGCTGCAACAACGCGTAGTGGCCGTTGACGATCTCGGTGTGGATCTCCTCGGTGACCGCCACGAACGGCACCTCGCGGTGCAGCTGGACCAGGGGGAGACCGGCGCTGCGGGCCGTCTCGACGAGGGCGGCGGGCAGGCGGGTGAAGCGCGGGCCCAGCTCCACCACCAGGGCCGCGATTCCGCGCTCGGCCAGGGTCCGGACGAACGCCCGCTGCTCGGCCGGACGGGTGCCGAGCCCGTATCCCGTCGTCAGGAGCAGCTCGCCGCCCTTGAGCAGCGAGGCGATGTTCGGGACCTCGCCCGCGTGCACCCAGCGCACCGTCCGTTGCAGCCGGTCGGCGCCCGCGAGGACCTCGGGGAGTCCGCTGCGCAGCCCGGGCAGCTCCAGCGCCCGCTGAATGGTGATCCCGGCGCCCTGGCTCTCGAAACGGCTGTCCGTGCGGCTGTCCATGCAGCGGACGGTACCTGCGTCCATGCTCCCGCAACATCTCCGGGACGATCTTGGTCGCCTCGATTGAGGTGATCGCGGCCGGGTACACGCGCCGCCATGGACATCAGCGTGGTCGCCGTTGCGCGTGAGGACGACAGTCCGGTCGAGGAGCCGCTGCGGGTCGCCGCGCTCGCCGACCGGCTCGGGTACCGCGAGGTGTGGGCCGGTGAGGGGCCGACGTGGGACGCGTTCGTGCTCGCCACGGCGATCGGGCGGGCCACCGAGCGGGTCGCGCTGACGGCCGGGCCCGTGGCGGTGTCCGTGCGTGACCCGTTCACGATCGCCCGGGGCGCCGCCTCCTGCGCCGCCGTCACCGGCCGGCCGGTCGGGGTGGCGTTGGGCACGTCCAGCAAGCGGGTGGTCGAGGGTGTGCACGGGCGGCCGCGGGTCAGGCCGGCCGCCGTACTGGAGGAGAGCGCGGCTGCCCTACGAGACCTGCTGCACGGCGCGTACGGCGAGCCGGTCATGCCCGGCAGTGTCTTCCGGCGGCGTCAGCAGCCGCCCGGTGGACCGCTCACCGTGGCCGCGTTCGGCGACCGTGCGATCGCCACGGCCGTCGCGCACGCCGACCGCCTGCTGCTCGACATCGTGTCCCCGGAGCAGGTCCGTACCCTGCGCGCCCGGATGATCGACGCCGCCGGCGGCCGTACGCCGCCCCGGCTGGCCGCCTGGCTGCCCGCGGCCGTCGAACCGGGGCCACAGGCGCTCGCCCAGGTCCTGCGGAGCGTCGTCGGCTATCTGACCGTGCCCGGCTACAGCGACATGTTCGCCGCGGCGGGCTTCGGAGCTGCGGTGGACCTGGCGGCCGCCGGCGCCGACCCCGACACCCTGTTCCGCGCCCTGCCGCCCGAGGCCGCCGCGTCGGTCGGTCTGGTCGGTGACCTCGATACGGTACGCGCCCGGATCGACGCCTACGCCGAAGCCGGCCTCGACGAGATCGCCCTGGTCCCGGCGACGGCGGGCGACCCGGGCGGAGAGCGGACACTGACGGCGCTCAGGCCGGCCTGATGTTGTGGTTGAAGCGGAAGACGTTGTCGGGGTCGTACTGCCGCTTCAGCCCTTCGAGGAGCCGATAGTTGTCGGCACCCAGCCCGGCGACCACACGCTCCGGGCCCTCGTCGCCGATGAAGTTCAGGTAGACCGCGCCGGTGCTCCAGGGCCGGGCGTCGGCGCGGACGTCGCGGACCCACTGGACGCACCGCTCGTCGTCCGCGGGGTCCTGCCACATGCCGTACGGGTGCACCGCCCAGGGCGCGTCCCGGTAGGGCACCGGATACTCGTGCGGACCGGCGGCGACCGCACCGCCCTGCGGAAGCAGCGCGTACTGGGTGCCGGTCGGCACGGGCATGCCCAGGGCGCCCGCGCAGAAGACGGCCAGGTAGTTGTCCGGCGCGCCCGTCAGATACTCCGCCGACCAGTAGTGCCGCATACCGGGCGGATCGTCGATCATGCACTGTACGTCGGCGTACGGCATCGCGCCGACGATCTCCGCCTCGTGCGACACCGCCAGCAGCGGCTCGGCGTACTTGCGCATGTCCTGCTCGGCACCGGCGTACGTCAGAAGCACACCGCACACCAGCGTCCCGACCAGGGACGGCGGTACGAACTCCTCGGGCGGGGCGGTGAAGTACAGGACGCCGCCGCCCACCTCGTCGGGGCCGGACTCGATCACGTCGCGGAAGGTGCGGACGGCCGCGGACGCGAACTCCGGCCCGTACAGCACCATCGCGATGGCGAACTCGGGCAGCTCGTGCAGCTTCAGCGTGATCGCGGTGGCGATGCCGAAGTTGCCGCCGCCGCCGTGCAGCGCCCAGAACAGGTCCGGGTTCTCGTCCGCGTTCGCGTGGATCCGGGCGCCCTCGGCGGTCACCAGCTCCACGCCGAGCAGATTGTCGACGGCCAGGCCGAAGCAGCGGTCCAGCCAGCCGGTGCCGCCACCCAGGACGAAGCCGCCCACACCGGTCGTCGAGGCCCTGCCACCCGTGGTCGCGAGGCCATACGGCTGAGTCGCGCGGTCCACATGGCTCCATGTGGCCCCGCCCCCGACCCGTACCGCCTCCGCCGCCGGATGGACGGTCACCCCCTGCATCCGGCGCAGGTCGACCACCAGACCGCCGTCATTGAGCGCCATGCCCGCCACGCTGTGCCCACCGCCGCGCACGGCGATGTTGAGGTCCAGCTCCCGCCCGAACCGCACGGCCCGTACGACGTCGTCCTCGTTCGCACACTGCGCGATCACCGCCGGCCGCCGGTCGATCATGGTGTTGAAGACGACACGCGCATCCTCATAGCCGGGATCCCCGGGGGCGAACACGTCACCGGCCAGATCCTCACGCAGCGCGGTGAGAGCCGCGCCCGCCTTCGAGAGGGAAGCCATGGCTTGCCCCCTTCCGTGCCGGGGCAGTCGCTTGGTCCCAGCGTAGGCGGGCGCGTTACGGCAGTCCTGTTCAAGGGCTGCCCGGCAGATCAGGTCCTAAGCGGGTCCGGCGAAGTCCCGTGCGGTTCGGCAGCGCCCCAAAGGGGCGCGGGGCTGTATCGATATGCGGCTCCGCCGCGCGGGCGCGACCAGCCACGACGCACCCGCAGACAGTGCACCGGACTTCCAGCGGAGCGCTTAGCCGCCGTACGCCCCGGAGGCCGTCAGCCGCAGGGCCGTGTCGATCAGCGGAACGTGGCTGAAGGCCTGCGGGAAGTTGCCGACCTGGCGCTGTAGGCGCGGGTCCCACTCCTCGGCCAGCAGTCCGAGGTCGTTGCGCAGCGAGAGCAGCTTCTCGAACAGCTTGCGGGCCTCGTCGACGCGGCCGATCATCGCCAGGTCGTCCGCCATCCAGAACGAGCAGGCGAGGAAGGCGCCCTCGTCGCCGGGGAGGCCGTCGACGCCCTCCTTCTCGCCGTCCGTCGGGTAGCGCAGGATGAAGCCGTCCGACGTGGACAGCTCGCGCTGGATGGCCTCGATGGTGCCGATGACCCGCTTGTCGTCCGGCGGCAGGAAGCCCATCTGCGGGATCAGCAGCAGCGAGGCGTCCAGCTCCTTCGAGCCGTACGACTGTGTGAAGGTGTTGCGCTCCTTGTCGTAACCCTTCTCACACACGTCCCGGTGGATGTCGTCGCGCAGCTCGCGCCAGCGCTCCAGCGGGCCGTCCGCGTCGCCGGACTCGATGAGCTTGATGGTGCGGTCCACCGCCACCCAGGCCATGACCTTGGAGTGCACGAAGTGGCGGCGCGGGCCGCGCACCTCCCAGATGCCCTCGTCCGGCTCGTCCCAGTGCCGCTCCAGATAGCGGATGAGCTTGAGCTGGAGCAGGGAGGCGTAGTCGTTGCGGGCCAGGCCCGTCATGTGCGCGAGGTGCAGGGCCTCGGTGACCTCGCCGTACACGTCGAGCTGGAGCTGGTGCGCGGCGCCGTTGCCGACCCGGACCGGCGCGGAGCTCTCGTAGCCGGGCAGCCAGTCCAGCTCGGCCTCGCCCAGCTCGCGTTCGCCCGCGATGCCGTACATGATCTGAAGGTTCTCGGGGTCGCCGGCGACCGCGCGCAGCAGCCACTCGCGCCAGGCGCGGGCCTCCTCGCGGTAGCCGGTGCGCAGCAGCGAGGAGAGAGTGATCGCCGCGTCGCGCAGCCAGGTGTAGCGGTAGTCCCAGTTGCGGACACCGCCGATCTCCTCCGGCAGGGAGGTGGTGGGGGCGGCGACGATGCCGCCGGTCGGGGCGTACGTCAGCGCCTTCAGCGTGATCAGTGAGCGGACGACGGCCTCGCGGTACGGGCCGTGGTACGTGCAGTGCTCGACCCAGTCCCGCCAGAAGTCCTCGGTCGCCTCCAGCGACTGCTCCGGCTCCGGCAGCGGCGGCGGCTCCTTGTGCGAGGGCTCCCACGAGATGGTGAACGCGATCCGGTCACCCGGTCCGACGGTGAAGTCCGAGTACGTCGTGAGCGACTTGCCGTAGGTCTCGGCAGATGTGTCGAACCACACGGAGTCGGGGCCGGAGACGGCCACCGTGCGGCCCTCGTGCCGGTGCACCCACGGGACGATCCGGCCGTAGGAGAAACGCATCCTGAGCGCCGAGCGCATCGGGACGCGGCCCGAGACGCCCTCCACGATCCGGATCAGCTGCGGGGCGCCGTCGCGTGGGGGCATGAAGTCGATCACCCGGACCGTGCCGCGTGGGGTGTCCCACTCCGACTCCAGGATCAGCGAGTCCCCGCGGTAGGTGCGCCGGGCCGCGGTCGGCGGCTGGGCGTCGGCGGCGTGCGCGGGGCCCAGCCGCCAGAAGCCGTGTTCCTCGGTGCCCAGCAGACCGGCGAAGATGGCGTGCGAGTCGAAGCGGGGCAGGCACAGCCAGTCCACCGTGCCGTCCCGGCAGACCAGGGCAGCGGTCTGCATGTCTCCGATAAGTGCGTAGTCTTCGATGCGCCCGGCCACGTGCAACTCCAGTCGAACGGCCACGTCACCCCACAAGGGGGCTGTCGCTAGTGCGGTCAAGGGGTCTTTGTCATGCGTCGTTGAGCGATGAAGCAAAACAGGCGCTCATGCCGTGTGGCAAAACGACAGTTGTTGCTCAACGAACTGACGAGCTCTCGTTGTTCCGGTGCGTACGGGCTGGGGTGGTGCCGTGGTGCCGGCCGGGCTCGGCAGCGAGTGTCCGAGCAGGATACGACGCACGTAGATGATCTGCGTGCCGCTCCGGGCAACGCGGGTGCGCCGAACGGGTGAGCAACGGGTGAGAAAGAAGTGAGCAATACGCGTCCGTGCCGACCCGTGTGCGGAGCGTGGCCGGAAGCCATCGCCCCGTGGCGCTGATACCCTGGTAGCCCGTGGACCGGTGGGAGAGAAACCCCGGAACGCACCCCAGACCGCGACCACGGGAGCCCCCTCTTGGCCATGACGCCCAAATCCACGACGACCAAGCACATCTTCGTCACCGGGGGTGTCGCCTCCTCTCTCGGCAAGGGCCTTACGGCCTCCAGCCTCGGGATGCTGCTCAAGGCCCGGGGCCTGCGCGTCGTGATGCAGAAGCTCGACCCGTATCTGAACGTCGACCCGGGCACGATGAACCCGTTCCAGCACGGTGAGGTCTTCGTCACCAACGACGGGGCCGAGACCGACCTGGACATCGGACACTACGAGCGCTTCCTCGACCGTGACTTGGACGGCTCCGCCAATGTCACTACAGGCCAGGTCTACTCGACGGTGATCGCCAAGGAGCGGCGCGGCGAGTACCTGGGTGACACCGTGCAGGTCATCCCGCACATCACCAACGAGATCAAGCACCGTATCCGTCGTATGGCGACCGACGAGGTCGACGTCGTGATCACCGAGGTCGGCGGCACGGTCGGGGACATCGAGTCGCTGCCGTTCCTGGAGACGGTCCGCCAGGTCCGGCACGAGGTCGGCCGTGACAACGTCTTCGTCGTCCATATCTCGCTCCTGCCCTACATCGGCCCCTCGGGAGAGCTGAAGACGAAGCCGACCCAGCACTCGGTTGCGGCGCTGAGGAACATCGGTATCCAGCCGGACGCGATCGTGCTCCGCAGCGACCGCGAGGTGCCGGGCGCGATCAAGCGCAAGATCTCGCTGATGTGCGACGTCGACGAGTCCGCCGTGGTCGCCTGTCCCGACGCCAAGTCGATCTACGACATCCCGAAGACCGTGCACGGCGAGGGACTGGACGCCTATGTCGTCCGCAAGCTGGACCTGCCCTTCCGTGATGTGGACTGGCGGACCTGGGACGACCTGCTCGACCGCGTCCACAACCCCGACCACGAGATCACTCTCGCCCTGGTCGGCAAGTACATCGACCTGCCCGACGCCTACCTCTCGGTCACCGAGGCGCTGCGCGCGGGCGGCTTCGCCAACAAGGCCCGCGTGAAGATCAAGTGGGTCACCTCGGACGACTGCAAGACCCCGTCCGGCGCCAAGGCACAGCTCGCCGACGTCGACGGCATCTGCATCCCGGGCGGCTTCGGCGACCGCGGTGTGCTGGGCAAGGTCGGTGCGATCCGCTATGCCCGTGAGAACAAGATCCCGCTGCTCGGTCTCTGCCTGGGCCTCCAGTGCATCGTGATCGAGGCCGCGCGCAACCTCGCCGACATCTCGGACGCCAACTCCACCGAGTTCGACTCCGCCACCGGCCACCCGGTCATCTCCACCATGGCCGAGCAGCTCGACATCGTCGCCGGTGAGGGCGACATGGGCGGCACGATGCGGCTGGGCATGTACCCGGCCAAGCTCGCCGAGGGCTCCATCGTCCGTGAGGTGTACGACGGCAAGGAGTACGTCGAGGAGCGGCACCGTCACCGGTACGAGGTGAACAACGCCTACCGCGCGGAGCTGGAGAAGAAGGCCGGCATCGTCTTCTCGGGCACCTCGCCGGACGGCAAGCTCGTCGAGTACGTCGAGTTTCCGCGTGACGTCCACCCCTACCTGGTCGCGACCCAGGCGCACCCCGAGCTGCGCTCGCGTCCGACGCGTCCGCATCCGCTGTTCGCCGGGCTGGTGAAGGCCTCGGTCGAGCGGAAGAATTCCAAGTAACACACCAGTTGTACGGTTGCCGGGGTGCTTACCTTCAAAAGGTGGGCACCCCGGTTTTCTTTTTGCACGTGTGGAAGGACAGGGCATGACGATCAAGGACACCCCCGAAGAGTGGGAGATCCGGGCGACGGAGACCCCTTTCGTGGGCAACAAGACCTCTGTCCGCACCGACGAGGTGGTCATGCCCGACGGCTCGGTGGTCCGCCGTGACTACCAGGTCCACCCCGGCTCCGTCGCGGTCCTCGCCCTCGACGACGACGGCCGTGTCCTCCTCATCAGGCAGTACCGCCACCCCGTACGGCACAAGCTGTGGGAGATCCCGGCCGGCCTGCTCGACATCCCCGGCGAGAACCCGCTGCACGCCGCCCAGCGGGAGCTGTACGAGGAGGCGCACGTCAAGGCCGAGGACTGGCGGGTGCTGGCCGACGTCTACACCACCCCCGGCGGCTGCGACGAGGCCGTACGGATCTTCCTCGCCCGCGATCTGTCCGAGGCCGAGGGGGAGCGCTTCGAGGTCGAGCACGAGGAGACCGATCTGGAGTACGCGCGCGTGCCCGTCGACGAACTCGTAAGGGGTGTGCTCGCGGGCGAGCTGCACAACAACTGCCTGGTCGTGGGTGTCCTTTCACTGGTCGCCGCCCAGCAGGGCGAGGGACTCGACGCACTGCGCCCGGCGGACGCGCCCTGGCCCGCCCGTCCCTTCGAGTCCTGAACACGTGTGGACCATCCCGGTGTGACCATCCGCTGATCCGATCGGGCGACGTGTCCGCCGCGCTCGTCACGGAACGTCGCAGAGCGTGAACTAGGCTCTTCACGAGCGAGCCGATAAGCACTGCGATGCCCGAACCGGAGTCCCGGCGGGCCTACGGGTGCGGTGTGGGACGGGAGCGTGGCCCGTGACGGATCAGGCGGTGGACACCGATGGCGTGACGCTGTCCGGAAACGCATCCACGGAGAGTCACTTCCTGGGCCGTACAAGGGAGTTGAAGGAACTGCGCGCCGACATCGAGCGCGCGGGCCTGGACACCCTCTCCGGCCGCAAGGCCCCACGCGCGCGTGTGCTGCTCATCGCGGGCAGACCCGGCTCGGGACGTACGGCACTCGCCGAGGAGCTGGTACGGCAGGTAGCGGACCGTTACCGGGACGGTGTGCTGCGCGCGCGCCTGAGCGAGCCCGACGGCAGCCCCGTCCCGATCGAGCGCACCGCCCGCGAACTGCTCACCGCCCTGGAGCTGCCGGCCCCGCCCGGCGCCCGCGACGACGACCTGGCCGAGGCGCTGCGCACCGCCCTCGCCGACCGGCGTGTCCTGCTCCTGCTGGACGACGCGGCCACCGCCGAACAGGTCGACGCTTTACTGCCGGACACCGCGGAATGCCTGGTCGTCGCCGTCTCCCACGGCCCGCTGACCGGCATCGCGGACGTCCGCCCGTGCACCCTGGGCGGCCTCGACACCAAGTCCGCCGTGGAGCTGCTGTCCGGGCACACCGGCTCGGTCCGCGTCACCGTCGACCCGCGGGCCGCCGAGGGACTCGTCGAGGAGTGCCAGGCCCAGCCCGCCGCGCTGATGCTGGCCGGCGGCTGGCTCGCCTCCCGTCCGAAGGCGGCCGTCGCCGACTTCGCCAAACAGCTGCATGCGGAGGGTGACGACGGTAGGCCGCTCAGCCAGGTCTTCCGGCTCGCCTACGCGTCCCTGCCGAGCACGCCCGCCCGGATGCTGCGCCTGCTCTCCCTCGCCCCGGCCGGCCTGGTCGACCCGCACACCGCCTCCGCGCTCGCCGGCTGCTCGGTGGACGGAGCCCACACCACCCTGGACGACTTCGTCGCCCTCGGCCTGCTGCGCAGCACCGGCTCGCTGCTGCCGCAGTACGAGGTCCCCGGCTGTCTGCACCCCCTGCTCAAGGCGCTGGCCGAGACCCAGGACCGCCCCGCGGAGCTCCAGCTCGCCCGCGCCCGCATGCTGGAGCGGACCGTACGGCTGCTCCAGTCGTGCCGGGCGATCACCGAGACCGACAGCCCGGCCGCCCGCGAAAAGCTCGTCGGCATGCCGCGCTCCCTGCGGTTCCCCAATCCGCGCGCGGCCGCCGACTGGCTGACCGTCCGCAGGCCCGCCCTGCTCGCGTCGGTGCGGCTCGCGGTCGCCGACGGGGAGCTGGACACCCTGGCCCGGCGCCTGATGTCCCAGTTGGTGAAGGCGATGGTGGCCCACTTCGGCACCCGGGCCGCCGCGCCCGACCTGTACGAGGTCCACCGTCTGGTCCTCGATGTCGCCGAGCGTCGCAGGCTGCCCCGGGAGAAGGCCGCCGCGCTGCTGAACCTCGGTGACCTGGACGCGCAGACCGGCCGTACGGCCGAGGCTCTGGTCCGTTATCGCGCGGCTCTGGACGCCGGACGCCAGGCGAACGATCTGTATGCGACCGGCCGCGCGATGGAATCCGTTGGCGGCGCGCACCAGGAGCTGGGGGACTACGACCGGGCCGCCGACTGGTTCGGCCGGGCCCTCGCCGAGCGGCTGGCGCGCGGTGAGCGCGAGGACGTCGCCCGGCTGTACGGCCGTATCGCCGCGGCCCACACCTATGCGGGCGGCTATGGCGAGGCGCAGCGCAACTGGCGTGCCGCGGTCGCCGGGTACCGCAAGAACGGCGATGTGGCCGCCCAGGCGCGGGCGTTGAGCGAACTGGCGCGGGTCCAGGAGTACGCGGGACGGCCCGAGGAATCGCTGCGCACCTGCCAGGAGGCGGTGGAGTGGGCGCGTCGCGCCGAGGACGTACGGCTTCAGGCCGCGCTCCAGCTCAGGCTCGCCGACACGCTGGAGCACCTCGGCGATCCCACCGCCGCCCGTCTGCACCGCGGGGCGGCCGAGCGCATGCTGGGTGAGGAGCTCCCGGAGAGTGATCCAGAGCCGGAACAAGGTGCTAACGCCTGCGAAATCCGTAGTACATCCGCTGAAGATTGATGCAATGAAAGGCTGGACACCGAGAACGCCTTCATTAGACTGGCTCTGCCGCACCTTCTCGCGGTGTCTCCTGGTGTGCCCACGCACGTCCGGGTAAGTCTTGCAATGCACCCTCTGAGCCAAGGACCGTGATCGACGTGAAGGTCGGCATCCCCCGCGAGGTCAAGAACAACGAGTTCCGGGTGGCCATCACCCCCGCCGGCGTGCATGAGCTGGTGCGAGGCGGCCACCAGGTCGTCATCGAGCGCGGCGCCGGCGTCGGCTCCTCGATCCCGGACACCGAGTACGTGGCCGCAGGCGCTCTGATCCTGGACACCGCCGACGAGGTGTGGGCCACCGCGGACCTGCTGCTGAAGGTCAAGGAGCCCATCGCCGAGGAGTACCACCGCCTCCGCAAGGACCAGACGCTCTTCACCTACCTGCACCTGGCCGCGTCCAAGGAGTGCACCGACGCGCTGCTGGAGTCCGGCACGACCGCGATCGCCTACGAGACCGTCGAGCTGCCGACCCGCGCGCTTCCGCTGCTCGCCCCGATGTCCGAGGTCGCGGGCCGGCTCGCCCCGCAGGTCGGCGCGTACCACCTGATGCGCGCCAACGGCGGCCGCGGTGTGCTGCCGGGCGGTGTCCCGGGTGTGCTGGCCGGCCGGGCCGTGGTCATCGGCGGCGGTGTCTCCGGCTGGAACGCCGCGCAGATCGCCATCGGCATGGGCTTCCACGTGACCCTGCTCGACCGCGACATCAACAAGCTCAAGGAGGCCGACAAGGTCTTCGGTACGAAGATCCAGACCGTCGTCTCCAACGCCTTCGAGCTCGAGAAGGCCTGCCTTGAGGCCGACCTCGTCATCGGCGCCGTGCTCATCCCGGGCGCCAAGGCGCCGAAGCTGGTCACCAACGAGCTCGTGTCGCGTATGAAGCCGGGAAGTGTTCTTGTCGACATCGCGATCGACCAGGGCGGCTGCTTCGAGGACTCGCGTCCCACCACGCACGCCGAGCCGACCTTCCCGGTCCACAACTCGGTCTTCTACTGCGTCGCCAACATGCCCGGCGCGGTGCCCAACACCTCCACCTACGCGCTCACCAACGCGACGCTGCCCTACATCGTGGAGCTCGCCAACCGCGGCTGGGTCGAGGCGCTGCGTCGTGACGCCGCGCTCGCCAAGGGCCTCAACACCCATGACGGCAAGGTGGTTTACCGCGAGGTCGCAGAGGCACACGGGGTGGAGCACGTGGAGCTGGAGTCCCTGCTCGGCTGACCGGGCGTCGCCAAGTCACCATCCGGAAAAAGGCGACACGTCAACAGAGGCCGTCAACGCCGCGCATCCGGCCGGACCTTGCCCGACAAAGGTCCGGCCGGATGTGTGTATGGTCACTTTGCGGCTCTCGGCCAACTCGCCTCGAACGTAACCCTTGAACCGATTCGTACACCGGTGAAACCTGCCGTGCGACGGCCGTACGCCCTTGACAGAGGGATGTTTCATTGCCGACACATCCGGCCGGGTCCGGCGGATTGTGTTGCTGCGAACGCCCGGCACGCCATAGAGTCGCCAACCGTCGGCATGATGCCAAGCTGACCTGTCTAGAAATTTCCTGGTCACCAAGGAGGTAAGACGACTTGTGAATGAGTCGACATTTTCTCCCGGGGGTGGTCAACCAGGAATGCCTGCACGGGCCGAGGGCCCCGCGGGGTTCGAGGCTGTCGGCTCCGTAGCTGTGCGCACCTTCGCAGCCCGACAGAGTCACTTGAAGTCAGGTGTGACTCAGCCAGCACACCAGAGCATGGATGGCCATCACGTGAACGCCATGGCCGGCGACGGAAGTGGCGCGCCCCACAACCACTTCGCCGACTACGACGAACTGCCCGACGGGCACTTCTACGATCCCGACGCGGAGTACGAGCCCGACCCCGAGTACGCGGCCACGCTCGCGCCCGACGCTGCCCGTCAGCGTCGTGAGCGCATCGGCCCGACCGGACGGCCGTTGCCGTACTTCCCGATCCCGGGTCCACTGACCGACCACGGCCCCGCGAAGATCATCGCGATGTGCAACCAGAAGGGCGGCGTCGGTAAAACGACGTCGACCATCAACCTGGGTGCCGCGCTCGCGGAGTACGGACGCCGAGTCCTCCTCGTGGACTTCGACCCGCAGGGCGCGCTGTCGGTCGGCCTCGGCGTCAATCCGATGGAGCTCGACCTCACGGTCTACAACCTGCTCATGGAGCGGGGCATGGCGGCCGACGAGGTGCTCCTGAAGACCGCGGTCCCGAACATGGACCTGCTGCCCAGCAACATCGACCTGTCCGCGGCCGAGGTCCAGCTGGTCTCCGAGGTCGCGCGTGAGTCGACGCTTCAGCGCGCCTTGAAGCCGCTGATGGCCGACTACGACTACATCGTGATCGACTGTCAGCCCTCGCTCGGCCTGCTCACCGTGAACGCCCTGACGGCGGCTCACAAGGTGATCGTGCCGCTCGAGTGCGAGTTCTTCGCCCTGCGTGGCGTGGCGCTGCTGACGGAGACCATCGAGAAGGTCCAGGAACGGCTCAACCCGGAGCTGGAGCTCGACGGGATCCTCGCCACGATGTACGACTCGCGCACCGTGCACAGCCGTGAGGTGCTCGCGCGTGTCGTCGAGGCATTCGACGACCACGTCTATCACACCGTCATCGGGCGCACGGTCCGCTTCCCGGAGACCACGGTCGCCGGTGAGCCGATCACCACGTACGCCTCCAACTCCGTCGGTGCCGCCGCCTATCGCCAGCTCGCCAGGGAGGTGCTCGCCCGGTGTCACGCCGAGTGAGTCTGCCGGGGGCCGACGAACTGTTCCGTACGACAGGGGGGATGGCGCTTCAGTCGTCCAGTCCCCGGCGCCAGGCCAACGGCGAGGCCCGGGTGCCGGCTCCCGCGGGGGAGAGCGACGCCGCTGCCGCGGAGGACGCGCCGCAGTCGGTGCCCGCGCAGGGAGGTGACGGCGAAGGGGCGGAGCATGTCGCGGCCGACGCGGAGTCTGCCGACGCGGGCGAGTCCCGAAACCGGGCCGCCGCCGCGGAGCGCTCCGCGCGACGTCAGGGGGCGCAGGAAGGTTCTGGCGCGGACACGTCCGCGGCGCCGCGCAAGCAGCGCGGCGGACGGGCCCCCGCCCGTCGGCCGAGCGGCCGGGAGCGACACGACGAGAAGATCACCGTGTACGTGTCCGCCGAGGAGCTCATGGACCTGGAGCACGCACGTCTGGTGCTCCGCGGTGAGCACGGACTGGCGGTCGACCGTGGGCGGATCGTGCGCGAGGCGGTTGCCGTGGTGCTGGCGGACCTGGAGTCCCGCGGGGACGCGAGCATCCTTGTCCGCCGGCTCCGTGGGCGGTAGCGGTAGCCTGCGAGGGCTATGACCTCGCACGACGATCCCGCTTCCGCGCCCGGCTCCGCCGGCCGTCGGCGTGCGTTGGGGCGAGGGCCGGGCGCTCCGCGGGTCGAGGCGGTCTCCGAGGCGGTTTCTGAGGCTCCGCCGGTTTCGGTGGAGCTGGAACCCGAGGCTCCCGAGGTGGTGGTTCCGGAGCCGGAACCTGAGCCCGTCGAACCGGAGCCGGAACCTGAGGTCGTCGAACCGGCGCCGGAACCTGAGCCCGTCGAACCGGAGCCGACACCGGTGTCTGACGTCTCCGCGCCCGTCCCCCAGGACGAGGGCGAGTCCGACGGCGTCTTCAAGGTCCGGCTCTCCAACTTCGAGGGCCCCTTCGACCTCCTTCTCCAGCTGATCTCCAAGCACAAGCTCGACGTCACCGAAGTGGCCCTCTCCAAGGTCACCGACGAGTTCATGGCGCACATCAGGGCGATGGGCCCGGACTGGGACCTCGACCAGACGACCGAGTTCCTGGTCGTCGCGGCCACGCTTCTCGATCTGAAGGCGGCGCGTCTCCTGCCCTCCGCGGAGGTCGAGGACGAGGCCGACCTCGCGCTCCTCGAAGCGCGCGACCTGCTCTTCGCGCGGCTGCTGCAGTACCGCGCGTACAAACAGATCGCCGACATCTTCAGCCGCCGGCTGGACGAAGAGGCGCGGCGCTATCCCCGTACCGTCGGACTGGAACCCCACCACGCCGAGCTGCTGCCCGAGGTGGTCATCAGCATCGGGGCGGAAGGGTTCGCCAAGCTCGCCGTCAAGGCGATGCAGCCCAAGCCCAAGCCGCAGGTGTACGTCGATCACATCCACGCGCCGCTGGTCAGCGTGCAGGAGCAGGCCGGGATCGTGGTCGCGCGGCTGAAGGAGCTCGGCGAGGCCAGCTTCCGGTCGCTGATCGAGGACACCGAGGACACGCTGACGGTCGTGGCGCGGTTCCTGGCGCTGCTGGAGCTGTACCGGGAGAAGGCCGTCACCCTGGATCAGGAGACCGCCCTCGGGGAGCTGATGGTGCGCTGGACCGGCGGGGAGGGGGACTCCGAACCGATGGTGACCGACGAGTTCGACCGACCGCCCGAGCCGCCCAAGGAGGAGAAGAAGGCGTGAGTGAGGAGACCACCGAGCTGCCGGCCGGGCTGCGTTCCGTCGCGGACCTCGACCTGAAGCCCGCCCTGGAAGCGGTCCTCATGGTCGTCGACGAGCCCGCGACCGTGGAGCATCTGTCGAAGATCCTTGAGCGGCCCAAGCGGCAGATCGCGAAAGCGCTGCGGGAGCTGGCCGACGACTACGCCGTGCAGGGGCGCGGGTTCGAGCTGCGGCTCATCGCCGGTGGCTGGCGCTACTACACCCGGCCGGAGTTCGCGCCCGCCGTCGAGCGCTTCGTACTCGACGGGCAGCAGGCCCGGCTCACCCAGGCCGCGCTGGAGACCCTCGCGGTCGTGGCGTACCGCCAGCCGGTCAGCCGCAGCCGGGTCTCGGCCGTGCGCGGAGTGAACTGCGACGGGGTCATGCGCACCCTCCTCCAGCGGGGTCTGGTCCAGGAGGCGGGCACGGAACCCGAAACAGGTGCGATCCTGTACACGACGACGAACTACTTCCTGGAGCGGATGGGCCTACGCGGTCTGGACGAGCTCCCGGAGCTCGCGCCCTTCCTCCCGGAGGCGGAGGCGATCGAGGCCGAGACCCAGGAAGGGGTTCCGTCGTTCGACCCGGACGCACCCGATGCGCCCGGTGCAGACGACGCAGACGACTAGACGGAACTTTGATGCGAAGCAGCGGCAGCGGCAAGAGTGGCGGGACCGGCGGGCGCGGGGGCAACAACCGCGGTGCCGGCAACAACCGGGACCAGAAGCAGGGTCAGGGCCAGGGTCAGGGCCGTCCCAGCAAGCCCCGCCCCGAGGAGCGCCGCTACGACGTGGGCCCCACCGGGAGCCATGAGGGCCCGAAGTCCGGGCGCGGTGCCTCCGCGCGCGGGGGCGCCAAGGGCGGGCCCAAGCAGGGCCAGGGGCAGGGAAGCGGGCGGGGGCGCTGGGCGCCGGCCACCTCCCGTGAGTACGACGCGCGGGCCGAGGAGCGCAACCGCGAGCGGTACGCGAGCAAGAAGGACGTCAAGCCGCCCAAGACCTTCCCGGGCGCCGAGCAGGAGGGCGAGCGGCTCCAGAAGATCCTCGCGCGCGCGGGCTACGGCTCCCGGCGTGCCTGCGAGGAGCTCATCGAGCAGGCGCGGGTCGAGGTCAACGGCGAGATCGTCCTGGAACAGGGCATGCGGGTCGACCCGGAGAACGACGAGGTCAAGGTCGACGGGCTGACCGTCGCCACGCAGTCGTACCAGTTCTTCTCGCTGAACAAGCCGGCCGGTGTCGTCTCGACGATGGAGGACAACGAGGGCCGTCAGTGCCTCGGTGACTACGTGACGAACCGCGAGACGCGGCTCTTCCACGTCGGGCGGCTCGACACCGAGACCGAGGGCGTCATCCTGCTCACCAACCACGGCGAGCTGGCGCACCGGCTGACCCACCCCAAGTACGGCGTGAAGAAGGTCTACCTCGCGCACATCGTGGGCCCGATCCCGCGCGACCTGGGCAAGCAGCTCAAGGACGGCATCCAGCTGGAGGACGGCTACGCGCGCGCGGACCACTTCCGGGTCGTCCAGCAGACCGGCAAGAACTACCTCGTAGAGGTCACCCTCCACGAGGGCCGCAAGCACATCGTGCGCCGCATGCTCGCGGAGGCCGGCTTCCCGGTCGACAAGCTGGTGCGCGTGGCCTTCGGCCCGATCACCCTGGGCGACCAGAAGTCAGGCTGGCTGCGACGGCTGTCGAACACCGAGGTCGGGATGCTGATGCAGGAAGTCGATCTCTAAAGCGGTTGTACGTGACGGCCGGTCCCGAATTCGTTCGGGGCCGGCCGATTCCTTTTCGGCCTCCCGCCGGTCTGTATCGGTGACGGAGGGAGCGGCATGGCTGCGACGACGACGGACCGCGAGGAGTTCGTGCGGCTGACGGATCGGTACCGGCGGGAGCTGCTTGCGCACTGCTACCGGATGCTGGGCTCGGTCGACGAGGCCGAGGACCTGGTGCAGGAGACGTATCTGCGGGCGTGGCGGTCCTACGACGGCTACGAGGGCCGGGCCTCCCTGCGGACCTGGCTGCACCGGATCGCCACCAACACGTGCCTGACGGCGCTGGAGGGCCGTACGCGCCGTCCGCTGCCCCGCGGGCTCGGGGGGCCGTCGGAGGCGCCTGAGGAGCCGCTGAGGGCCCCTGTGACGGACGTTCCGTGGTTGCAGCCGCTGCCGGACTCGCTGGTCGACCCCGCGACCGTCGTCGCCGCGCGCGGCAGTCTGCGGCTCGCGCTCGTCGCCGCGCTGCAGAACCTGCCCGCGCGGCAGCGGGCCGTGCTGATCCTGCGGGACGTGCTGGCCTGGCGGGCGCCCGAGGTCGCCGCACTCCTCGACACCTCCACGGCCGCCGTGAAAAGCACCCTCCAGCGCGCGCGTGCCCGGCTCGACGAGGTGGCCCCGGACGAGGACCTCGTCGTGGAGCCGGCGGGCGCGGCCGACCGTGAGGTGCTCGACCGGTATGTGGCCGCCTTCGAGAACGCCGACATGGACGCGCTGGTCGAGCTGCTCCAGGACGGCGTCGAGCTGGAGATGCCGCCCCATCTGGAGTGGTTCAGCGGGCGGAAGGACGTGCTGCGGTTCCTGGAGCTGCGGGTGGGCGAGAAGGGCCTCGTCCGGATGCTGCCCACGCGCGCGAACGGGCAGCCGGCCGCGGCGATGTACAAGCGGGACGCGGACGGTGTCTTCCGGGGGCACTCGATACAGGTGCTCACGGTGTCGGGCGGTGCCGTCGCGCGGATGACCGTCTTCATTGACGCGGGACTGTTCGACCGCTTCGCGATGCCGGGGGTGCTGTCATGAACAACGGGGAGCTGCTGGAGCGTTCGCTCGCCTACGCGCTGGGGTGCGTGGCAGGGGTGGAGCGCGAGGGCCTGGAGCGCAGGACGCCGTGTGCGGAGTGGGACCTGGAGGAACTGCTCGGGCATCTCGGCGACTCGCTCGACGCGCTGCACGAGGGGCTGACCGGCGGTCGGATCGGCCTGTTGCCCACGCGTCCCGGAGCCGACCCGGCGTGCGGCATCCGTACGCGCGCGTGCGCGGTGCTCGGCGCCTGGGCGGCGGCCGGGGCCCCCGACCGGGTCCTCGTCGGTGAACGGCCGCTGGACGTGCGGGTGATGGCTGCGGTGGGTGCCGTCGAGATCGCCGTGCATGGCTGGGACGTGGCCCAGGCCTGCGGGCGTCCACGGCCCATTCCGGGCCCGCTCGCGGTCGACCTGCTGCCCGTCGCCCGGCATGTCGTGGCGGACACGGACCGGGGCGTACGGTTCGCCGCGCAGCTCGCCGTGCCCATGTCCGCGCAGCCTCAGGCGCGGCTGCTGGCCTTCCTCGGGCGCCGCGATTCCTTTGTGGGGTGAGCCCGGTCTGCCTTCCGTGAGTGACCTCAAGAACTCACGGAAGGCACTGTCATGACCGACACCATCAGAGCCCCCCTCGGCACCGCACCCACGGACAGGACACCGTCCCTGCGCGCGTGGACCGTGATCCTCGCCGGGCTCGGGGCCCTGCTGTGCTCCCTGGACGTCGTGGTCGTCGCCACCGCGCTGCCCGCGCTACGCGCCGACTTCGGGGCGAGCCTCTCCCAGCTGGAATGGACGATCAATGCCTACAACCTCGTCTTCGCCTGTCTGACCCTGACCGGCGCCGCGCTCGGCGACCGCTTCGGGCGGCGGCGTATGTATGTCGCCGGGCTCGCCCTCTTCACGCTGGCCTCCGCCGCCGCGGCCCTCGCGTCCGGCCCCGGCCAGCTCATCACCGCGCGCGTGGTGCAGGGCGCCGGAGCGGCCGTACTGCTCCCGCTCACCCTGACGCTCATCAGCGAGGCCTTCCCGGCCGAGAAGCGGGGCGTGGCGATCGGAGTGTGGGGCGGGGTGACCGGGCTCGGTGTGGCGGCCGGACCGGTACTGGGCGGGGCGGTCACCGAAGGCCTGTCCTGGCAGTGGATCTTCTGGCTGAACGTGCCCATCGGGCTGGCCATGCTGCCCCTGGCCGCCACCAAGCTGCGCGAGAGCTATGGCTCGCGACCCCAACTCGACATCGTGGGTCTTGTGCTGGCGGCCGTCGGGCTGACGGGCCTGGCCTGGGCGCCGGTACGGGCGCCCGAGGTGGGCTGGGGGAGCGTCGAGGCCCTGGCCGCGATGGCCGTCGGTGTCGTGTTCGTGGCGGCCTTCCTGGGGTGGGAGCGCAAGGGCGCCCGCTACCCGATGCTGCCGCTCGGGTACTTCCGGCGGCGTGCGTTCTCCACCGCCAACGCCTCGGCCTTCCTGCTGTTCGCGTCGCTGCTCGGCGCCCTCTTCATGATCACGCAGCTCTTCCAGATCGGGCTCGGCTACAACCCGCTGGAGGCGGGCGTGCGGATCCTCGTGTGGAACGCCACACCGCTCCTGATCGCGCCGATCGCGGGTGTCCTCGCGGACCGGTACGGGACCCGGCCGTTCATGCTGGGCGGCCTGGTGCTTCAGGCGACGGGCCTCGCGCTGCTGGCCTGGCAGGTCGAACCCGGCGTCGGATACGACCGTCTCGTCGGCCCGCTGATCATCGCCGGCGTCGGCATCTCCATGGTCTTCCCGAGCGTGGCCAACGCCGTGACCGCGTCCGTGCCACTCAGTGACGCCGGTATGGCGGCCGGCGTGAACAACGCACTGCGCGAACTGGGCGGTGTCTTCGGAGTGGCCGTCGCCGCGGCCGTGTTCACGACGTACGGCGGCTACGCCACACCGGAGACGTTCGTCGACGGATGCGGTCCTGCGCTGTGGGTGGCGGCGGGCATCGCGGCGATCGGCGCGGCGGCTGCGGCGTTCGCTCCGTCGCGCGGGGGTAGTTGAGGGATTGCGTGGTCTGGTCACCCTCTTTATAGTCGTAGTGACTATTAGTCGCGCTGACCGTAAAGGGGGTGAGCGGGCGTGACCGTGCCGACCGGCTACGACAAATACGCGCACGAACCCTTCGCCGTCACCGTCGACCTCGCCGTCCTGACCCTCCGCGCGGGCGCGCTGCACGTACTGCTCGTCGAGCGAGGGCAGGAGCCCTACGCCGGCCGCTGGGCGCTGCCCGGCGGCTTTGTGGAGCCGCGCGAGTCGGCCGAGACGGCGGCCCGGCGTGAACTCGCCGAGGAGACCGGCCTGTCGGACGTCTCCGGGCTGCACCTGGAGCAGCTGCGGACCTACAGCGAGCCCGACCGCGACCCCCGGATGCGGGTCGTGTCCGTCGCGTTCGCCGCGCTGCTGCCCAACGCACCCGAGGCGCACGGCGGCAGCGACGCGGCGCAGGCCCGCTGGATGCCGTACGACTCGGCGAAACCGCTCGCCTTCGACCACGACCGCATCCTGGCCGATGCCCATGAACGCGTCGGCGCCAAGCTCGAGTACACCTGCCTCGCCACCGCCTTCTGCCCGCCCGAGTTCACCCTCGGTGAGCTTCAGCAGGTCTACGAGACCGTGTGGGGCACCGCGCTGGACCGGCCCAACTTCCGGCGCAAGGTGCTCGCCACGCCGGACTTCGTCGAAGCGGTCCCCGGCGCCGCCCGTCTGACCGGGGGCCGCGGCAAACCGGCCGCGCTGTACCGCGCGGGCACCGCCACCGCCCTGCACCCGCCCCTGCTCCGCCCGCCCAGGGAAGGACGCCCCGCATGACCACCATGACCGTCGCCAAGCGTGCCGCCACCGGATCCCTCACCGGACTCGCTCTCGGCGACGCGCTCGGCTTCCCGACCGAGTTCAACGACGTGCCGTCGATCCTCGCCAAGTTCGGCCCGTGGCGGGAGATGGAGCTGCCGACGCCTGCGATCGTCACGGACGACACGCAGATGACGCTGGCGTTGGGGAAGGGGTTGCGGACGGCGATGGACCGGGGCGTGCTCGAGCCCTCGGGGATGGCCGAGTCGGTGCGGTCGGAGTTCATCGCCTGGAACCGCTCACCGGAGAACAACCGGGCGCCCGGCACCACCTGCATCAGGGCGTGTGTCCTGCTCGAAGACGACCGCCCCTGGCAGGAAGCCAGCCAGATCCACTCCAAGGGCTGCGGCGCCAACATGCGCGTCGCGCCCCTCGGTCTCATCGCCGGCCTGAGCGACGAACAGCGCGCGGGCGCCGCACAGTTGCAGTCCGCGCTCACCCACGGGCACCCGACGGCGCTGGCCGCGTCCGACCTCACCGCGCACGCCGTACGACTGCTCGCGCAGGGTGCCGAGCCGACCGGACTCGTCGGGCTGCTGCGGTCGTACGCCCTGGAGAACCGCTCCACGTACCACCACCGCTGGCTCGACGACCTGTGGACGCGGAGCGAGGACCCGTCGGCCGAGGAATTCATCATGCGCGGCTGGGACGAGTGCCTGGAGATCCTGGACCGTCTCCAGGACGCCCTGCCGACCGTCTCGCCCGAGACCGACCCGTGCCTGGCCACCGGTGCGGGCTGGATCGCGGAAGAGGCCCTGGCGACCGGACTGTTGTCCTTCCTGCTCTTCGTCGACGAACCGCTGACCGCCCTGCGCCGCGCCGCCTGCACCTCCGGCGACTCGGACTCGATCGCCTGCCTCACGGGCGCGTTCGCAGGGGCATACCTCGGCGCCGATGCATGGCCTACGGAGTGGGCCGACCGGATCGAGTACCGGGGCGACCTGCTGACCCTCGGGGCGCTCTGGGACGCTTGAGCGGTGATCGACGCCCTGTACGCCTTCCCGTCCCGCGACTCGGATGCGGACCTGCGGGGGCGCGCGAACCCATCACGCAGGAGTAGATCGTGTGGTCGCCGACCAGGGCCTCGGGGCGCATGCCGGGCAGCGTACGCGGCGGTTCACGCCAGGCGGATCGAATTTCCGTCCACGGTGATCTGCTTCTCCGGCAGCGGTTTCGTCGCCGGGGGATTCTGCACCGAGCCGTCCTCGATGCTGAACTTGCTGCCGTGGCAGGTGCAGTTGATGGTGCCGCCTGAGACGCTCGCCACGGGGCACTGCTGGTGTGTGCAGATGTTCGAGAAGGCCTTGAAGTCGCCTTCCTTCGGCTGGGTCACGACGACCTTCTCGTCCTTGAAGATCGTGCCGCCGCCGACCGGGATGGCGGACGTCTTCGCCAGCTCCTGGCCGGGGGAGGCGCTCTCGGCCGAGGAGTCTCCCTCGTCGTCGCCGTACTCGCTACAGCCCACGAGGAGCGCCGCCGCGCCCGTGGCGAGGAGAACCGTGCGCCGCGTCGGATCAGGGGTCATGTCGTTACTCCGAAGGTGCGGAAGAACCAGAGAGCGGAGGTCAGCCAGACGATCGTCAGGACGGTGAAGACCAGTCCGCCGACGATCGGCAGCAGCCAGTTGGGGAGGCGCTCCGAACGGAGCAGCAGCATCTTGGCACTGAAAGCACCGAAGAAGAAGCAACCCAGGATTGAGTGCCACAAAAAGCGCGTTTCGTACGTCTGATAGCCCAGCGCATAAAGGCAGTGCACCGCAACCGGAACAGACACCAGAAACGCCAGGCGCCCCGACCAGCGGTGCAGCGCAGCGGACCAGCCGGGTCCCGGCAGTTTCCCGTACACCATCAGCGCCGAGGCGACCTGGACCAGCGCGAAGAAGATCGCCGCCGTCGCCAGCCACGCCTTCACCGCCCCCGTGCTGCTGAAACCGGCGAGGTTGAAGGCGGTCCCCGCCGGGTCGTGGATCTTGCCGTACGCCCCGAGGCCGACGGCGACCGCCGCGGCGACCAGCGCCGGGACCAGATAGCGGGCCGGGTGCGGGCGGGGGCGTGCGGGCTCGGGCGAGGGGAAACCCTGGGTGGCGGCGTTCGGGTCGACGGTCATGCTCGACTCCCGTGAGCAGAGGATCAGGGGGTGACAGGGCGTGCCGTGAGCTGTTCTCCGTCGACCGTCACCGCACCGGTCTCCGGGTCGATCCGTGGTGCGGGGGAGGCCTCTCCGTCGCGGGTGAGGATGCCGACCTGCTGCCGGCCGCCCTGCCGCACGATCCAACCGCCGTCCACGTCGGTGTCGCCCACCCGGCCGGTCGCCCGGTACAGCCCGTCCGGCTTCTTGGCCTTGTCGGCGGTGAAGTCGTAGTGCCCGCCGTCGACGTCGACAGTGCCGCTGATCCGCTTGCCCTCCTTGAGCGTGCCGGTCAGCTTCGCGCCGTGCTTTCCGGTGAGCCGCATGGTGCCGTCGTCCTCGACGTCGCCCTTCAGCCACGACTCCTTGTCGCGCCCGTCGCAGAAGTACGCGACCGCCTTGCCGTCCTCCAGGGAGACGGCGACGGAGGCGGAGTCGTCCTTCGTGCGGCCCGTGTAGTCGGCGTCGGGGACGGGCGTCCGGGAGGGCGAGGGGGAGGGGGAGGGCGATGCGGTCGACTTCGTCGGCGCCGGTGAGGCCTTCGGTGAAGGCGACTCCTCATACGCCGACGATGCGCTCTGCGTCCCCGTCGTCGCATTGAGCGACAGCATGAACAGGCCGAGCACCAGTCCCGCGAGAAGAGTGAACAGTGGTCCAAAACGCTTCATGACGGGCCCCCCGAGGCAATCTGCTTGCCCCATGAGAGCGGACCCGACGGGTTGGCGTCCAGAGGCGCACAGGCTGTTCTGACCCCAAGTAGCGGAATGCTGACATTCAGGTGACATTGTCATGGTCTGATGCCGGTCCGGCGCCCTGTGACCCGGCCGCTCTCCCCAAGGGCGTGACCATGTGCTGCCGACGGCCGTCGCCAGGCTGACCCCGAACGGCCAGGTCCCCACCGATTCCCTGGAGGACCTCATCCGACGGCAGCGGCTGTGAGGCCACGCCGTTCCCCGTCTCAGCGGGCGGGCGCCGCGCACCCGCCCGACGCGGGCTGACTAGGCTGGACGGACCAGCAATCGATCCGTACATCAGCGAGGAGCCAAGCCGTGGCGGTACGAGCGGTCCGGGGCGCCGTCCAACTCGAGGTGGACGAGGCCGGCCACATGGACGAGCAGGTCGGGGCCCTGCTCACCGCCATCCTGGAGCGGAACGCCCTCACCGCGGACGACCTGATCAGCATCTGGTTCACGGCCACGCCCGACCTGCACAGCGACTTCCCGGCGGCCGCCGCCCGCAAGCTCGGCATCGGCTTTGCCGATGTTCCGCTGATCTGCGCCCAGGAGCTTCAGATCGAGGGCGCCATGCCCCGCGTCGTCCGCGTCCTCGCCCACATCGAGTCCGACAGGCCCCGCGGCGACATCGCGCATGTCTACCTCGGTGCCGCGGCCGCCCTGCGCGAGGACATCGCCCAGTGAGGACCGCACTCGTCATCGGTACCGGGCTCATCGGTACGTCCGCCGCCCTCGCCCTGGTCTCCCGCGGCGTCGTCGTCCACCTCGCCGACCACGACCCGGAGCAGGCCCGTACGGCGGCCGCGCTCGGCGCCGGCTCGGACGAGGCGCCCGAAGGGCCCGTCGACCTCGCGATCGTCGCCGCCCCGCCCGCCCATGTGGCCGGGGTGCTCGCCGACGCCATGCGCCGGGGCGTGGCCCGCGGCTACCTGGACGTGGCCAGCGTCAAGGGCGGCCCGCGCCGTGAGCTGGAGGCGCTCGGCCTCGACCTGTCGTCGTACATCGGCACCCATCCCATGTCGGGCCGCGAGAAGTCCGGCCCGCTGGCCGCGACCGGCGACCTCTTCGAAGGCCGTCCCTGGGTGCTCACACCGACCCGGGACACCGACACCGAGGTGCTGAACCTCGCCCTGGAACTGGTCTCGCACTGCCGCGCGGTGCCGGTCGTCATGGACGCCGACGCCCACGACCGCGCCGTCGCCCTGGTCTCCCACATGCCCCACCTGGTCTCCAGCATGGTCGCCGCGCGCCTGGAGAACGCCGAGGAGGCGGCCGTACGGCTGTGCGGGCAGGGCATCCGCGATGTGACGCGGATCGCCGCGTCCGACCCCGGCATGTGGATCGACATCCTCTCAGCGAACCCGGAGCCGGTCGCCGACCTCCTCGCCGACGTCTCCGCCGACCTCCACGAGACGGTCCGGGCGCTGCGGTCCCTCCAGTCCTCCGACGACGCCAAGCGCCGTGAGGGCGTCGGCGGCATCCAGGACGTGCTCCGGCGCGGCAACGCCGGCCAGGTCCGTGTCCCCGGCAAGCACGGGTCCGCGCCGCGGGTGTACGAGATCGTGGCGGTACTGATCGACGACCAGCCCGGGCAACTGGCCCGCATCTTCGCGGACGCGGGACGGGCCGGGGTCAACATCGAGGACGTACGGATCGAGCATGCGACCGGGCAGCAGGCCGGTCTGGTGCAGCTGATGGTGGAGCCACAGGCAGCGACGGTACTGAGCGCCGCGCTGCGGGAACGGGGCTGGGCGATCCGACAGTAAGCGCCCCGAAGGGGCGCGGGGCTGTATCTATATGCGGCTCCGCCGCGCGGGCGCGACCAGCCACGACGAGCCCGCAGACGATCGACGGCCCATCGGGGCCCCGCGGCGGAGCCGCAAATCGGTACAGCCCGCGGAGCGCTCGGTGGGCCGGACGAGTGACCCGCACCCAGTAACCTTGTGCGGGGCACGATCGCGCCCCGCACACTCCCACCGCACCGCACCAGGAAGGTGTCCACCCGTGGAAAACGGCGCCGCCCCGACCGCCCCGGCCGTGATTGTCGCCATCGACGGCCCCTCCGGCACGGGGAAGTCGAGCACGTCCAAGGCCGTGGCCGCGCAGCTCGGCCTGAGCTACCTGGACACCGGCGCCCAGTACCGGGCGATCACCTGGTGGATGGTGAACGCCGGGATCGACATCGATGATCCGCAGGCGATCGCCGCCGCGGCCGCTAAGCCCCACATCGTCTCCGGCACCGACCCGGAGAAGCCGACGATCATGGTCGACGGCATCGACGTGGCCGCCCCGATCCGCACCCAGGAGGTGACCTCCCAGGTCAGCGCGGTGAGTGCGGTACCGGAGGTGCGGGCGCAGATCACCGAGCTCCAGCGCTCGATCGCGGCCTCCGCCGCGCAGGGCATCGTCGTCGAGGGCCGCGACATCGGTACGACCGTGCTGCCCGACGCCGACCTGAAGATCTTCCTCACCGCCTCTCCGGAGGCGCGCGCCGCCCGCCGCAGCGGTGAGCTCAAGGGCGCCGACGTCCACTCGACCCGTGCGGCGCTGCTGAAGCGGGACGCGGCCGACTCAAGCCGTAAGGCCTCGCCGCTCGCGAAGGCGGACGACGCGGTCGAGGTGGACACCTCGGACCTCACGCTCCAGCAGGTCATCGAGTGCGTCGTCACCCTCGTCGAGGAGAAGCGAGCAGCGAAGTGACAGCACCTACGGAGCGGGGCGCCGAGGTCGGGCGGCGCATCGGCGTCGGCCTGATGTACGGGCTGTGGCGGCCGCGCGTCCTGGGCGGCTGGCGGGTCCCCGCGACCGGCCCGGTGATCCTCGCCGTCAACCACTCGCACAACGTCGACGGCCCGATGGTCATCGGCGTGGCGCCCCGGGCGTCGCACTTCCTGGTCAAGAAGGAGGCGTTCGTCGGCCCGCTCGGCCCGTTCATGCGCGCCACCGGCCAGCTGGAGGTGGACCGCTCGACCGCCGACCGTACGGCCATCACCCGGGCCCTGGAGGTGCTGGCGGCCGGCGGTGTGCTCGGCATCTTCCCGGAGGGCACCCGGGGCGACGGCGACTTCGCCGCGCTGCGGGCCGGGCTCGCGTACTTCGCGGTGCGCAGCGGTGCCCCGATCGTCCCCGTCGCCGTACTGGGAAGCACCGAGCGGCCCGGACGGTTGATAAAGGCGCTGCCCGCGCTGCGTTCCCGTATCGACGTCGTCTTCGGCGACCCGTTCGAGGCGGGCGACGGCAGCGGTCGGCGTACGCGCAAGGCGCTGGACGAAGCGACCGAACGCATCCAGAAGCAGCTCACCGCGCACCTGGAAAACGCCAGGCGCCTTACCGGGCGCTGAGCGACACTTAAGTAGTGGATCACCCGGTAAAGGGGGTATCCACCGATCACCACACTGAACGAGGTACGGACTTCATGAACGACCAGATCCACTCCGACGGCTCGGGCGAGGAGCACGACCACGGAGCACTTGGCGATGCCGAGTACGCGGAGTTCATGGAGCTCGCCGTCGAGGAGGGCTTCGACCTCGAGGCCGTGGAGGGCGCTATCGAGGCGGCCGGCCACGGCCCGCTGCCCGTGCTCGCCGTCGTCGGCCGCCCGAACGTCGGCAAGTCGACCTTGGTGAACCGCATCATCGGCCGCCGCGAGGCCGTCGTCGAGGACAAGCCGGGCGTCACCCGCGACCGCGTCACCTACGAGGCCGAGTGGGCGGGCCGCCGCTTCAAGGTCGTCGACACCGGCGGCTGGGAGCAGGACGTCCTCGGCATCGACGCCTCCGTGGCCGCGCAGGCCGAGTACGCCATCGAGGCCGCCGACGCCGTCGTCTTCGTCGTCGACGCCAAGGTCGGCGCCACCGACACCGACGAGGCGGTCGTACGACTGCTGCGCAAGGCCGGCAAGCCGGTGGTCCTCGCCGCCAACAAGGTGGACGGGCCGAGCGGCGAGGCCGACGCGGCGTACCTGTGGTCGCTCGGTCTCGGCGAGCCGCACCCGGTCTCCGCGCTGCACGGCCGCGGCACCGGCGACATGCTGGACCAGGTCCTCGAAGCCCTGCCGGAGGCGCCCGCGCAGACCTTCGGCACCGCGGTCGGCGGACCGCGCCGCATCGCCCTCATCGGCCGCCCGAACGTCGGCAAGTCCTCGCTGCTGAACAAGGTGGCGGGCGAGGAGCGCGTCGTCGTCAACGAGGTCGCGGGCACCACCCGTGACCCGGTCGACGAGCTGATCGAACTCGGCGGAGTCACCTGGAAGTTCGTCGACACGGCCGGTATCCGCAAGCGCGTCCACCTCCAGCAGGGCGCCGACTACTACGCCTCGCTGCGCACCGCGGCCGCCGTGGAGAAGGCCGAGGTGGCGGTCATTCTGATCGACGGCTCGGAGAACATCTCGGTGCAGGACCAGCGCATCGTGACGATGGCGGTCGAGGCCGGACGGGCGATCGTCCTCGCCTTCAACAAGTGGGACACGCTCGACGAGGAGCGCCGCTACTACCTGGAGCGGGAGATCGAGACCGAGCTCGGACAGGTGGCGTGGGCCCCGCGGGTGAACGTCTCCGCGCGCACCGGCCGTCACATGGAGAAGCTGGTCCCGGCGATCGAGACGGCCATCGCCGGCTGGGAGACCCGTGTCCCGACCGGACGGCTCAACGCCTTCCTCGGCGAACTGGTCGCCGCCCACCCGCACCCCATCCGCGGCGGCAAGCAGCCGCGCATCCTCTTCGGCACCCAGGCCGGCACCAAGCCCCCGCGGTTCGTGCTCTTCGCCTCCGGCTTCATCGAGGCGGGCTACCGGCGCTTCATCGAGCGCCGACTGCGCGAGGAGTTCAGCTTCGAGGGGACGCCGATCCATATCTCCGTGCGGGTGCGCGAAAAGCGCGGCGCGAAGAAGAAGTAGACAGCGAAAGGGCGGCTCCCGGCGGAGCCGCCCTTCGCTTTCACACCTCAGATCCCGCGGCGCGGCCCCGGCGGCAGCGCCGCCGGCACATAGTGCATGCCCGTGCCCTGCGGCCGCAGCTGCCCGACCCGCTGCCACTGCGACTGCTGCCCGCCGATGTGCCGGGTGCTGTATGCCCCCGCGCTGTAGGCGCCGTACGAGCTACTGCACGAACCGGATCCGCCGTGCTCGAGATACCCGAACGCGATGAAACCGAACTCCTCCTCGCCCCTGCGGTCACCCGGCAGCGAACGGAAGGACTTGACGTACTCGGAGTAGAGCGCGTCGTAGATCGGCGTGGCAGAAGACCCACCCGAACTCTCCGCGGCCGCCCGAGCGGCCGGAATCGACGAGAAGGACGGGCGGCGGGGAACGTCGTATGCGTGCACGTATGTCCAAACGACACGGCACAACAAGAGATGCGGCCAAAGACCCCGACAGCGCAGGTCACTGATGCATTAGGGGCGCATACAACGCCCCGATAGGGGCGCGGGGAACTGCGCGCTAAGCCACCGACAACCCGCAGCCGCCACTCAATCAGCCGTCCCCCGGACCGTAGGCAAAGCTCACGTACCCGCAAGTGGCAACGCCGCCGCGACCAACTTCCCGTTCGCGGCCGCTTTATCCAACGCATCCCGCAGCAGATCCTCCCGCGGCTGCCTCCCGATCGCCCCCACCGGCGCAGCAAACATCAGCACCTGCTGCTGCTTGTTCGCGGCGGCCCGCCACCCCTCGGTCACCTGTAGCGGCTGATGCGCCTGCCACCACGCGACCGACTGCCCCCCGGTGGTGCCCGGCTGGAGCACCGCATGCAACTGCCCCATGGCCAACAGCACCGACCAGCCGTGCAACACCGACGGCGTGGACTCGATCGCGGTGAGCGGCATGAAGCCCTGCTCGATGAGCAGCGGCAGGAAGTCGTCGCCGGCGCCGGTGGCGCCGGGCCGCACGATGGGCGCGGTCGGCTCGACGACCAGCGCCGGGTGCAACTCACCGGCGATCAGGACGAGTCCGCTGGTCACGCCGAGCACGGCCTGCTCGGGCACAATCGTCTCGGGCTCCAGGTCGACGGTGTCGCCGCTGATGGAGCGCACCGCCCCGCGCAGCTGCTCCTCGGTGACCTGGACGACCTGCGAGGGCAGACAGGTGGCGTGGGCGAAGGCGAGGACGGCGGTCTCGTCGCCGATGAAGAGGACGGTGCTGGTGCGCTCCTGCTCGGAGTCGCCCGGGGTGCGGCAGGACGTGCAGTCGTAACTGCCCGGGGCGTTCTCTCCGGCGAGCAGCCGGTCGGCTTCTTCGTCGCCGATCTCGGCGCGTACGTCGTCGCTGACGTCGAGCATGCGCGGCACGGGTGGCTCCCTCGGATGTGGTGCGTAGCGGGACCGGGTGGCTCCCGGCCCGTGAACCAGGCGGTCCCGGGCTCATGAAGAGACAACGGGCGATCTGTGGCGGGAGTCACGCCCCAAGGCGAACGGAATCGAACCATCCACAGCGGTGGGTCACACCCCGTCCGGAATCGGACACTCCCTGTCAAGTGCTGGGAAATCCAAGGAAGTTGGGTCGGTGATGTGGGTCACAGATCGCCTCGGCGAATGGTCGACAAATCGGGATATGAACGAATGAAGTGGGTGGCCGAAAATCGCCGATACCCGAGGTAACGGCGAACTGGCCTGGAATGACAAGGAGTTGGTTGTCCCCGCCGGCACATCCTCCGTACATTCCTCCGCCGTGTGCAACGAGCACCGCTCGGGTACGTCCGCCGGCCGCACCAAAGCCAGCTCGAAGCACAGCCTCCGGCGGACGGGGCGAGGCGCGACGACCGCGGCCAAGCGCGGGACGAGCGCCCCGCCTTGGGGGATCCCGGGTTCGTGGAGAGGGATTTCCATGTCCGAATGTGCCGATACCAACCGCGACAACGTCCGTAAGACGAGTACGACACGTACGACACGTACGACGGCGGTCCTCGCCGGGGCGGCCCTGCTCGCCCCCCTCGGACTGCTGGCCGCGAGCGGCAACGCCGCGGCGGCGGACGGCGGAGTCTGGGACCGCATCGCCCAGTGCGAGAGCGGCGGCGACTGGCACATCAACACCGGTAACGGCTACTACGGCGGACTCCAGTTCGCCGCCGCCACCTGGCGCGCGTACGGCGGGACGGCCTACGCGCCGACGGCCGACCAGGCCTCCAGGGGGCAGCAGATCGCGGTAGCCACCAAGGTCCAGAGCGCCCAGGGTTGGGGCGCCTGGCCGACCTGCTCGGCACGTGCTGGAGCCTATGGGAGCGCACCCGCGGCTCCCGCGGCCGGCTCGGCCACGACGAAGGCGGCCCCGTCGAAGGCGCCGGAACGCTCGTCGACCCACACCGACCGCAGCGCGACCCGAGGCGACTACACGGTCCGCCGGGGCGACACCCTGAGCGCCATCGCCGCCCGGTACGGGACCAGCTGGCAGCGGATCCACGCCGCCAACAAGGCCGTCATCGGCGCTGATCCCGATGTGATCGTGCCCGGGCAGCGCCTCGAAATCTGAGCCGCTCTCCCTGCCCCGGCACGGGGCCCCGTCCGGTGAGCCGACCGGGTGGGGCCACTCGGCCCACCGGACGCGCCGCAAGGGCCGTACACGTTCCACTGCTTAGCGTGGGCCGAATGTACGCAAAGCTGATCATTCTCATCGTCGCCGCCCTGTTCGCCGCCCCCATCACGCCGGTTGCCGCGCACGCGGCGCCGCCGCTGCCGGTACCCGCTCTGCCGCAGCTGCTGGTGCCCCATGAATGCGGCGAGGGCAAGTGGCCCTGGGGCTGCCTCGCCGAGTGCGAGAGCAGCGGGCGCTGGAACGTAAACTCCGGCAACGGTTTCTACGGGGGACTTCAGTTCGGGCAGCCGACCTGGGAGGAGTTCGGCGGTCTGAAGTACGCACCGCGCGCGGATCTCGCCACCCGCAAGGAACAGATCTCCGTCGCCCAGAAGGTGGTGGCCGTACAGGGCTGGGGGGCCTGGCCCCACTGCTCCAAGAGGTACGGGCTGAAGGGCCGTATGCACACCGTGAAGCGGGGCGACACGCTTTCGTCGATCGCCGGGAGGTACGGCGTCAAGGGCGGCTGGCAGGCCTTGCACAAGGCCAACAGAAAGAGGCTCGGCCGCCGTCCCAACCTGCTGAAGGTGGGCACGCCGCTGGTCATCCCGGAGGATGCGGACCGGACGCCGGACCAGACCCCTGGTCTCTTCGGTCCGCCGTTGCCCGACGAGGAAGTTCCCCAGCCTCCCCGCTGAACACAACGGCGCCACGGCGCAGTTCGTACACGAGCGCCGCCCGGCCGTGCAGGGCGGGCGGCAGCCGCTGCTCGGCGACGACCACACAGGCGTCGAGCGAGGCCAGCAGTTCGTACGTCCGTACCGCGACCGTCGGTGACATGCCCTGCGTCGGCTCGTCGACGAGCACCACGCGCGCGCGTGCCAGCAGGGCACGGGAGAGCGCGAGCATGCGCTGCTCGCCGCCGGAGAGGGTTCCGGCCCGGCGCGGGAGCAGTGGCGTCAGCTGCGGATAGGCGTCGAGGGCGGGGGTGGCGTCGGCCGCGGCAAGTTCGAGGTTCTCGCGGACGGTGAGGGAACCGAACACCGCCTGCCGCTCCGGGACCATGCACAGCCCGCGCCGGGCCCGCTCGAACGCCGGCATCCGGGTCACGTCGGCGCCGTCCCACACCACCGCGCCGCCGGACAGGGGCACCGTTCCGGCCAGGGCGCGCAGGGCGGTCGTACGGCCGGATCCGTTGCGGCCGAGCAGGACGGTGAGGCGGGGGCCGGGGGCCGCGAGGGTGACGCCGTGCAGGGCCTCCAGGGGGCCGTAGCGCACGCGCGCCTGCCGTAGGGAGATCGTGGTGGTCATCGGCCGGCCGCCTCCAGGGTGGCCAGTACGCGGTCGGGCGGGCCGGACGCGACGATGCGGCCCGCCGTCATGACGTACACGACGTCGGCGAGGTCGGCGACCAGGTCGAGGTCGTGCTCGACGACGAGCAGGGCGGTGCCGTCGGCGGCGAGCGCCTTCAGGATGCGGGCCAGCGCGGTCACCTCGGTGGTGTCGAGCCCCGCGGCGGGCTCGTCGAGCAGCAGCACGCGCGGGCTGCCCGCGAGGGCCCGGGCCAGCTCCACCCGGCGCAGGGTGCCGGTGGGCAGGCCCGCGGCGGGCAGTGCGCGCACCGGGCCGTCGAGACCGAAGAGCCGGAGCACCCGCTCCACGGCCGCCGGATCGGCGATCCGGCCCTGCTCGGCGCCCACGTGGACGTTTTCGGCCACGGTCAATGACGGGAAAACGGCCAGCTGTTGAAACGTGCGTGCGATTCCGAGCCGGGTGCGGGCATGCGCGGGCAGCCGGGTGACGTCTCGGTCGTCGAGTCTTACGTGGCCGTGTGCCGGCCGCAGGGTGCCGGCGAGGCAGTGGAACAGGGTGCTCTTTCCTGCGCCGTTAGGGCCGACGACGGCGGTGACCTGACCGGCCCTGACGTCCAGATCGACGCCGTCGAGCGCGGTGAAGCCGCCGTAGTGGGCGTGGAGGTGACGGGCCGTGAGGGTGAGTGACGACGTCCGGCCTTCGGCCGGATCGGAGATCCCACCCGCACCACCCGTGACAGTTTCGTCGTCGGGTGCGGGCGGTGGCTCCTGTGGGGGCTTGGCGTCGGCCGTGGGGGCCGTTGTCGGGTGGTCGGGGATTGTCATGCTCGCCGGTGCCGGGCGGGGTGCAGGTCCTTGTTCCGGACGGCGTAGGCGTTCCCGTACCTCGACTCCGACCCGCGTCAGCGCAGCCCTCCGCCGCGAGCGCAGTCGGCCCGTCGCCGTCCGTAGCGCCTCGTACGGGCCCCCGGGGAACCGCCCGACCAGCACCGCCAGCACCCCGATCAGAGCCGCCGCCACTCCACCCCGCGCCCCGGCGTCCAGGCCCACCAGGAGGGCGGCGGCGGCCAGTGCGCCCAGGGTGGAGTCGGCGCCCAGGACCACCACCGCCGCGAACCACAGCAGGCCGCGTACGGGGTCGTAGGCGCCGGGGTCGAAGGCCCGTAGCCCCATGCCGAGCATTCCGCCGCCGAGTGCCGCCAGTGCGGCGCCGGAGACGAAGGCCAGTAGCTTCAGTGAGGGGACCCGTACGCCCGCGGCCGACGCGCCCGACTCGTGGTCCCGCATGGCCGCGAGGGCTCTGCCTGTACGGCCCCTGCGCAGCGCGTGCGTTGCGAGCAGGGCGGCTGTCAGCAGGGCCAGCTCCAGGACGTAGTACGCGCGGTCCCCGTCGAAGCCCGCCGGGCGGTCCAGCGAGAGGCCCGACGTGGCGTACGGCTGCGCGAACACGAAGCGGCTCACGCCCACGCCCACGGCGAACGTCGCCAGCGCCAGGGCCAGCCCCCGGCGGCTGATCGCCGGCCACCCGGTGAGCAGGCCCAGGGGCGCGACCAGGATCACCGCCACCGCCAGCGCGGCCAGCTCCGGCAGCCGGGGCAGGCCAGGGAAGCGGCCCGCCGCGAGCAGGGCGGTGAAGAGGGCGCCGAGACCGGCGTACGCGGCCTGCCCCAGGGAGATCTGGCCGCCGCGGCCGGTGACGACCACGAGGGAGAGCAGCACCACGCCCAGCGCCGGCACCTGTACCGACGTATGGAGATCCGAGCCGGCGAAGCCCAGCGGCAGCAGGAACAGGACCACCGCCACGATCCAGGCACCCGGCGGCGTCGGCACGCGCGCGGTGGCCGTGCGCAGCAGCGCGTCCCGGGTGCCGATGCGGGGCAGTACGAGGGCCGCGATCAGCAGCGCCACCACGAACAGGTTGGCGCCGACGGCCTGGAGCAACGGTTCGCCCCAGCCCGAGGGGTGAAGCCGCGTCAGCTGGCTCTGCGCCACCCCGATGCCCAGCGCCACCACCACCGCGACCGGCAGACTGCGCATCCGCGCGGCCACCGCGACCGCGACGACCTCCATGACGAGCAGCGGCAGTCCGTACGGGTCCAGGCGGACGTACGGCGCCAGCAGCACGCCCGTCAGACCCGCCGTGAACGCCCCGAACGCCCAGCCGGCCGCCGCCACCCGGTCCGCGTCGATCCCACCGAGCACCGCGAGCCGCCGGTCGTCCACGACCGCCCTCAGCTCCCGCCCGAACCGCGTCCACCGGATCACCGCACCGACCCCCGCGGCCAGCACGACCACCACGGCCAGCTGCCCCCAAGGGTCCGCCGACACCAGCTCGGGAGCGTCGTCCCGCGCGCCCTGCCCCCACAACAGCGCCGCCCCGCCGACGAGCAGCACGAAGACCCCGATGGACGCCACCAGCGTCTGCGCCGGATCGCTGCCGAGCACCGACAGCGGGCGGAAGACGAAGCGCTCCAGCACCACACCCAGGCACGGCGCCAGAATCACCAGCGTCACCAGCGCTCCGAGCCACAGCGGCCAGCCCCACTCGACCACGCACTGCCGCAGCGCGTACGCGCACACCATGGCGATCGCCCCGTGCGCGAAGTTGAGCACGCCGGTCGCGCGATACGTCACGATCAGGCCGATCCCGGTGAGCGCTGCGGCGCTGCCGACCGACAGACCGGCGAGGGTGAGGTCGTACGTGAAAGACGACATCAGTCGTCTGTTTCGGCGGGCTCACAGATCGGGCAGGGCCCCAGCTCGCCGCTGGCCACCAGTTTCCCGTCCACCGGCACCGACTCGGCCTTCCCGGCGACCAACGGGCAGTCCGCGCGGTGGAACAGCGTGCCGCCCGGCACCATCAGCAGATCCACGCTGACCGCGAGGGGTGCGGCCTGATCAGACTCACCGGTGTCGGCGGGCTCGGCGGCCACCAGCAGGCCGTACAACTCCTCCACGCGCGCGGAGACCAGCGCGTTCCGGCCGTGCGTGAGCAGCACCGCACCGGCGATGATCAGCGCCGCGCCGGGGACCGTGCAGGACGCGAGATAGGGCAGCTGCCGCTCGGCGAACCGCTCGCCGGAGATGCCGTACCAGCCGATCACACACAGCACCGCGCCCGCGGCGAGCGCGGCCCAGCCGGCCCAGAGGACGGGGTGCACGGTCCGCAGTCGGCCTGTCCGCATCTCCGGCTCCCACACGTCATGAGTCTGTTCATGTCAGCCAATGGCTTGCACTATGCCTGTTGCAAGCTGACCCTGAAAGCACCGGGCGCACGCGGCCCGGACCGACACCCGGTGGTGAGCCAGATGGTTCTCGGGAGCGACCTCAGGCGGGGGAACGCACGGCGGGGACGCGGCCCGGGCGTCGCAGGACGGGCCACGGCACTGGCGGCCGCCGCACTTCTCCTGCTCGCCGCATGCAGCGACGACGAGGGCGGCGGCAGCGAGAGCCCGCCGCCGACTCCGTCCGTGGAGCAGCCGACGAGCGCACCGGCCACCGCGCCCGCCGACGCGGCGGCGGCCGAGCGGGAGATCAGGCAGAACTGGCAGAAGTTCTTCGACCCGAAGACCTCCATGGAGGACAAGCGGGCAGTCCTGGAGAACGGCGAGCAGATGGCCCCGGTGCTCCAGGCCTTCAGCGGTGACGAGCGCGGCGGGCAGGTGCAGGCGAAGGTCACCAAGGTCGAGTTCACCTCGACGACCGAGGCGACCGTGACGTACACGCTGACCCTGGAGGGCGCCACCGCGCTGCCGGACGCCTCCGGCAAGTCGGTCGAGCAGGAGGGCACCTGGAAGGTGTCCGTCACGACCCTGTGTGCGCTGGTCCAGTTGAGCGGCAATGCGTCGCCCCTCCCGGGCTGCTGAGGCCCTCGCCGCGGTGCTGCTGCTCGCCCTGAGCACGGCCTGCGGCAGCCGCCTGCCGGAGAGCGACTTCGAGCGCGACACGCGCGCGACCGCGCCGGGCGACGACACGCCCCTGCGCGTCGGCATCATCACCAGCGTCACCAGCCCTGTCGGCGGCAACGCCTTCACCGGCCCGCGCGACGGGGCCAAGGCCTGGTTCGACCGCCTCAACGCGCGCGGGGGCATCAACGGCCGCCCGGTCGAGGTGCGCCTGTGCGACGACGGCGGCAGCGGCGTCGGCAACAACGAGTGCGTGCACCGGCTCATCGACGAGGACAAGGTCGTCGCCCTGGTCGCCACCACCGCGCTCGACTACGCGGGCGCCTCCCGCGTCTCACACGCGCGCGTGCCCGACATCGGCGGCCAGCCCATCGGAAACGCCTACGACACCTGGCCCCACCTGTACGGCATCTACGGCAGCCTCGCGCCCCGCGACGGCACGACCGGCTGGGACGGGCTCCAGTACGGCGGCACCGAGGTCTACCGCTACTTCAAGCGCGAGCACGGAGCCCGTACGGCCGCCGTCGTCTCCTACAACCAGGCCGCGTCAGCCGCCTACGCCCGGCTCGTCGAGCGGGGTCTGAAGGCCGAGGGCTACCGGGTCGTCACCGAGCAGGTCGACTTCGCGCTGCCCAACTTCCGTGCCGTGGCCGCCGACCTGAAGGAACAGGGCGCCGACCTGGTCTTCGACGCCATCGACGGGCACGGCAACGCGCAGCTGTGCAAGGCGATGGACGACGTGGGCGTCGAGGTCATCGCCAAGGTCACGAACGTACAGAGCTGGACGTCCGCCGTCACCGACGACTACAGGGACTCGCCGCGCTGCCGCAACGCCCTGTGGGCGACGGGATCCAGCCGCAATTTCGAGGAAACGGACCATGAGGCCCTACGGGAGTTCCGGGACGCCACCGAAGGGCTGAAGACGCACTCCCAGTGGCAGTTGGAGGGGTGGGCCGCCGCCAAGTGGTTCACGGAGGCGGCAGGGTCCTGTGCCGAGGAGGGCGTCACGCGCGCGTGCGTCGACGAGTTCATGAACCGCAGCGAGGGCTACACCGCCGACGGGCTGCTGGTTCCGGTCCGGTTCGAGCGGCTGGCCGAGCCGCCCGAGACCCGGAGGACCTGTCTGTCGGTGGCCCGCTGGGAGGACGGCAAGGGCTGGGTCTCCCAAGGGGACATCAACGACACGTGCTTCGACGTGCCGCAGCTGTCCTACGAGCAGTGACCCCGGGCAGGAACCCTTGCGGACAGCTGCTGTCCTCGATCGCTGGCAGACTCACGACCATGTTGGAGACCTCGGCACGACTGCTGCGTCTGCTCTCGCTTCTCCAGGCGCACCGCGATTGGTCCGGCGCCGACCTGGCCGAACGCCTCGGTGTCACCCCGCGCACGGTGCGCCGGGACGTGGACCGGCTGCGCGAGCTGGGCTACCCCGTCAACGCCAGCCCGGGCACGGGCGGCGGCTATCAGCTGGGCGCGGGCGCCGAGTTGCCGCCGCTGCTGCTGGACGACGACGAGGCGGTCGCCGTCGCCGTCGGGCTGCGCACGGCCGCCGGGCAGGGCATCGAGGGCATCGGGGAGACCTCCGTACGGGCTCTCGCCAAGCTGGAACAGGTGCTGCCGAGCCGGCTGCGCCGCCGTGTGGGCGCCCTGAACGCGTTCACCGTGCCGATGCTGCACGGCCCCCAGCCCTCCGCCGTCGACCCGGCCGTTCTCACCGAGCTGGCCCACCTCTGCCGCGACGCCGAACGGCTGCGCTTCGAGTACCGCACGCACGAGGGAGCCGCGACCCGCCGTACCGTCGAACCGCACCGTCTGGTGTGCACCGAGCGCCGCTGGTACCTGGTCGCGTGGGACCTGGACCGCGACGACTGGCGTACGTTCCGCGTCGACCGCATCACCCCCAGGCCGCCGCACGGACCCCGCTTCAGCCCGCGCACGCCGCCCGCCGACGACCTCGCCGCGTACGTCTCCCAAGGCGTGTCCACGCGCGCGTACGCCTCGCACGCCGTTGTCCGGCTGCTGGTGCCCCTGGCGGAGGCGGCCGAGCGGATCTCGCCGTCCGCCGGGGTGCTGGAGGCACACGACGAGAACAGCTGCACCCTGCGCACCGGGGCCGCGAGTCTCGACGTCATGGTCATTCACGTGATGCTGATGGGCTTCGAGTTCGAGGTGCTGGAGCCCGCCGGGCTCACCGAGAGGATCAGGACCGCTCGGGACCGGCTGTCTCGCGCTCTGGAGCGATCTCCGCGTACTCGGGATGGTGCAGGTCGAACGCCGGGGACTCGGAGCGGATCCGGGGCAGCGTCGTGAAGTTGTGCCGGGGCGGCGGGCAGGAGGTCGCCCACTCCAGGGAGCGGCCGTAGCCCCAGGGGTCGTCGACGTCCACCTTCTTGCCGTACTTGGCGGTCTTCCAGACGTTGTAGAGGAACGGCAGTGTCGACAGGCCGAGCAGGAACGCGCCGATCGTCGAGATCGTGTTGAGCGCGGTGAAGCCGTCCGCGGCGAGATAGTCCGCGTAGCGGCGCGGCATGCCCTCGGCGCCCAGCCAGTGCTGCACCAGGAACGTGGTGTGGAAGCCGATGAACAGCGTCCAGAACTGGATCTTGCCGAGCCGTTCGTCGAGCATCTTCCCGGTGAACTTGGGCCACCAGAAGTAGAACCCGGCGAAGATCGCGAAGACGACGGTGCCGAACACGACGTAGTGGAAGTGCGCGACCACGAAGTACGAGTCGGTGACATGGAAGTCCATCGGCGGCGAGGCCAGGATGACGCCCGTCAGACCGCCGAACAGGAATGTCACCAGGAAGCCCACCGACCACAGCATCGGCGTCTCGAAGGACAGCGAGCCCTTGATCATGGTCCCGGTCCAGTTGAAGAACTTCACGCCCGTCGGCACCGCGATCAGGAAGCTCATGAAGGAGAAGAACGGCAGCAGCACCGCGCCCGTCGCGAACATGTGGTGCGCCCACACCACCACCGACAGACCGGTGATCGCCATCGTCGCGCCGACCAGGGTCAGATAGCCGAAGATCGGCTTCCGGCTGAAGACCGGAATGATCTCCGTGATGATGCCGAAGAACGGCAGCGCGATGATGTACACCTCGGGATGCCCGAAGAACCAGAACAGGTGCTGCCACAGCAGTGCGCCGCCGTTCGCCGCCGTGAAGATCTGCGCGCCGAACCTCCGGTCCGCCTCCAGACACAGCAACGCGGCCGCCAGCACCGGGAACGCCATCAGGATCAGGATCGACGTGAACAGCGTGTTCCACACGAAGATCGGCATCCGGAACATGGTCATACCGGGGGCGCGCATTCCGATGATGGTGGTGATGAAGTTGACCGCGCCCAGGATCGTGCCGAAGCCGGCCAGGGCGAGGCCCATGATCCACAGATCGGGGCCGACACCCGGCGAGCGTTCCGCGCTGTTCAGCGGTGCGTAGGCGAACCAGCCGAAGGCCGCGGGTCCCGAGGGCACCAGCAGCGAGCCCAGCACGATCAGGCCGCCGAACAGGAACAGCCAGTACGACAGCATGTTCAGCCGTGGGAAGGCGACGTCGGGTGCGCCGATCTGTAGCGGCATCAGCTCGTTGGCGAAACCCGCGAAGCTCGGCGTCGCGAACAGCAGCAGCATGATCGTGCCGTGCATGGTGAACAGCTGGTTGAACTGCTGGTTGTCCACCAGCTGTAGCCCCGGCCGGGCGAGCTCGGCGCGCATGATCAGCGCCATCAGACCGCCGACGAGGAAGAACGCGAACGACGTGATCAGGTAGAGATGGCCGATCTTCTTGTGGTCGGTGGTGGTCAGCCAGTCGACGATCACCCGGCCGGTCCGCCATGCCCGCACGGGTTGCAGTTCCGCCTGCACGGTCTGGGTCCCCATCGCTCGCTCGCCCCTTCGCTCGTCGCGCCCCGGGCCCGCTGAAGCCCGCGCCGGGTGAGTGCCCGCGAGCCCACGTCATGATGCTCGCGTCGCCGCCCGTCGCGACAGGGGGCGTACCGGGGTTCTGTGCCGGAGCCATGCATTTCCTGTGCGGCGTCGGCTCCCGTGGCCCCACGCGGAATCGGAATGGAATGCTGATCCATGGCGGTTACCCCGGCACTTTCCGCCGGGCTTTTCGAAGAGCCGGGACGACACGCGGGAATTACGTTCGAATGCGTGCAGAAGGCGTACGCAGGCGCCCGTACGTGTGATGACCCGATGCGCAGCAGCTAATGTCGCGGCACCCGAAACGCCTGTCGTGATCCTGTGACAAAAGCGTGACCGGAGAGGGATCAGTGACCCGTGGTGCCCGGATCCGACTTCCCCGCCTGTCCGTTGGGGCCTAGCGTGGCGCCATGGCACCGATTCCGAAACCCCCCGCCGAACCTCAGGACAACCCGGATTCGTATGTGGGCCTCGACGCCGAGGCGGCCGAACAGCGTGCCCGCGACCGGGGGTGGTCGACCGTGCGTTCGCTGCCGCCGGGAGCGATCATCACCATGGAGTACCGCGTGGGACGGCTGAACTTCGAGGTCAAGGACGGCCTGGTGGCACGGGCCTGGAAGGGCTGAGAGACGGCGACGGCCCTGGGTTCCCGCATCCGATGCGGGAACCCAGGGCCGTCGCCGTCGGGTGTGCTCAGCCGCCCGTCACGGGGCGGGCCGGCGTGGCCGTGCCGCGCGCGACGCGGTCCGCCTGCGGCGGGCGGCGGCTGCCGACCGGAGTGACCGGCGTGCGGTCCGAGCGGGCCGTGTGCGGGCCCGGTGCCAGATAGGCGGTCGCCGCCTTGGGCGCGCGGGCCGCGGAGACGGGCTCGGGCGCCGCGGAGACCGGTTCGGGCGTCGCCGCGGGCTCCTCCTGGGCGGGCGTACGCGGCTTGAGCGCCACCGGGACCTCGACCGGGCCGGCCGGCACAGGTGCCGGAGCGGCGGCGCGGGAGCGCCAGCGGTCGCGCAGGGTGAAGATCTCGGTCTCGGCGCGGGCGACCAGCGGCTCGAACCAGGGCAGCGCCAGCAGGATCAGCAGACCCGCGGCCCAGCCGAGCATCACGTCGCTCAGCCAGTGCGTGCCCAGGTAGACGGTGGTCAGGCCGACGCTGAGCGACACCACGGCCGACAGGGCCGACAGCCAGCGCCGGGCGGCCGGCGTCGAGGCCAGATAGGCGAGGATGCCCCAGGTCACCACGGCGTTCGCGGTGTGTCCCGAAGGAAATATGTCGCTGCCGGCCTGGAGCCAGTTCCACATCTCGTTCGAGCCGATGTCGGTCGCGTAGTGCGGACCCGAGCGGCCCAGGCCGTACTTCACGGCGGCCACCGTCACGTTCAGCAACAGCACGGCCGCGCCGAAGGCCAGCAGCGGACGCAGCGTGTGCTGCCGCCAGCTGCGCCAGCCCAGCCAGGCCGAGACCATCACGGCGGTCGGGCCGCGCTGGCCGAGGACCACCCAGTAGTCCAGGAAGGCGTGGATCTCCGGCCACTGCTGGTACGGCCGGAAGAGCATTGCCTGCCAGTCGAACCGGACCAGCCAAGAGGTGAGCACGACCGCCAGAACGATCGTGAGGTAGAAGGCGAGCGTCGCGCCGAAAAGGACCACCCGGTGCCGCGTCATCCGCGGCACGTCTAGGACGGGCCGCTCCGGTTCACGGTCCAGCCGGGCGAAGATCCGGTCGAGCCGGCTCGGCTTTGGTTCGGTACGCACCCGATCGACGTTACAGGGAGTGAGTGGAGTTACCCGCAGAAGTGGGCCCTTTGTAATGACGATGTGATGTGGGAAAGCTCTCAGGGCGAGGTCTATTTCCTAGGATTCGGTAATCCCCTGCGGCCCCTTCCCTTCAATTCCTTTGATCACTCCAGGGGTCAGGTTTTACCCCGCTTATTAATTCGTTCACCGGATGATGGCCGGGAATTCTCCGGGCGCTCACCCACCGTCAGGGGCGCGTCATGGCGGACCGGAGCCGTTCAGCCAGAACGCCCCGTACACCGCCGAGCCGACCGCGAGCGCGCCCAGCACCAGCGCCGACCTGGACGTTCGCAGCCGGGCCAGGGCCAGGGCGAGGGGCAGCAGCAGCGGGAAGGCGGGCATCAGCAGGCGCGGTTTCGAGCCGAAGTAGCTCGACGCGCACAGTGCGAGCGCGGTGACGACACCCGCGTACACCAGTAGGGGGAGCGGCTGGCGCTGCCGTACACAGACGACGTACAGCCAGACGACCAGGCCCACGCCGACGATCAGCCCGACGCCGGCCAGGGCCGACGGGAACGACGTGAACTTTGCGGCGACGAATCGGGCGAACGCCCAGCCGCCGTCGAAGCCGTTGCGCCAGCCCGCCTGGACGTCGAGATAGCCGAGCGGCCCCTTGCCCGTGTGATGGCCGACCCACAGCACATACCCGGCGGCTCCCAGGGGCGCGAGCAGCATGCCGACGGCGCGTCGCCATGCGGATGCGCCGTCTCCCGGTGTGTCGGGGGCGTGTGCAGGGGCGTGTTCCGAGCCGTGTGCGCCGTTGACGGGCGCCGCGCTTCGGCGTCCCGCGAACGAGGCGATCCCGGCCACCCAGATCGCCGCCACCACCGCCAGGCCCACCGGGCGGGTCAGGCCCGCCAGCAGGGCCAGGGTGCCGGACGTCAGCCAGCGGCCGGTCAGGACGGCGTACAGCGACCAGGCGGCGAGTGCGGTGAACAGCGACTCGCTGTACGCCATCGACTGCACGATCCCGACCGGGAGTACGGCCCACAGCAGCACCGCGCAGAGCCCCGCACGGGCGCCGTACACATGGTCCGCGACGGCGAAGATCCCCCAGGCCGCGGCGAGCGAGGCGAGGGCGCCGACGACCAGGCCCGCGCCCGCGTACGACAGCGGGGTCGCCGTATGCAGCAGGCGCTCCAGCCACGGCAGCAGCGGGAAGAAGGCGAGGTTGGAGTGGATGTCGCCGTTCGGTAGGCGGACCTCGTAGCCGTACCCCAGCTCGGCGACCCTGGTGTACCAGAGGGAGTCCCAGCGGGCGGTCAGCAGCGTGTACGCGCTCTTGTCGCGCGCCGCGCTCCACAGGGCCAGGGCGAGCAGGCCCAGGGCGCGTACGGCCGCGTACCCGAGGAGGGCCTGGGCCGCCCCCGTGAGTCTGGGGGGTGCCACGCGCGTTGCAAGATCGGTCACGGGTCCGATTATCGACGGCGTACGGAACCGGTCGGCCCATCGCTACGTGAGGGAAGGGGAGGGGGGAAGTGGCGTACGCCACACGTGTTCCGCGAGAGTGTGAGAGGTCCGCCACGCAGGACCGGCGCGTTCTCGCGTACATTGGCGTGTCACTCGCCTTCGTTGCGCGGGCCGGAGACCACCGCTCCTCTCCGGCCGAGTCACGGGGAGTCCCCACCCCGTGAGCCCCGCCGAACGCGAGGGAACATCTGGGAGGTACGTACATGTCCGGGACGACCACGGCCGCCGCTGCGCTGCGCCGTCGGGCGGCCGGGGCCGGTGCAAACCGCTGGGTCGTCCTGGTCGTCCTCTGCGTCAGCCTGCTCCTGGTCGCCGTCGACGCCACCGTGCTGCACGTGGCGGTACCCGCCGTCACCGAGGACCTCAAGCCCGGCGCGATAGAACTGCTCTGGATCGTCGACATCTATCCGCTCGTCTGCGCCTCGCTGCTGATCCTCTTCGGCACGCTCGGCGACCGCGTGGGCCGCAGACGGATCCTGCTCCTCGGATACGGCCTGTTCGGCGTCGCCTCCGGTATCGCGGCCCTCGCGGACACCGCCCAGGTGCTGATCGCGGCGCGGGCACTGCTCGGCGTCGGCGGCGCGATGATCATGCCCGCGACCCTGTCGATCCTCCGCCAGGTCTTCCCCGACCGGCGTGAGCGTGCCCTCGCCATCGGCATCTGGAGTGCCGTGGCCGCGGTGGGCGCTGCGGTCGGTCCGCTGCTCGGCGGCTTCCTGCTGGAGCACTTCTGGTGGGGCTCGGTCTTCCTGGTCAACATCCCGTTGATGCTGGTCAGCCTCCCCATCGGACGGCTGCTGCTGCCCGAGTCGAAGGGCGACGGCAGGGGCCCCTGGGACGTGGTCGGCGCGCTGATGGCGGCGGCCGGGCTGTTCGGGGTCGTGCTGGGCGTCAAGCAGCTCGGGGGCGGGGAAGTGGACGGGCCGGCCGTGCTGCCGCTGGTGCTGGGCGCGGTGCTGCTGGTCCTGTTCGTACGACGGCAGCGCCGCCGCCGGTACCCGCTGGTGGACCTGCGCATGTTCGCGCGCCCGGCGTTCAGTACGTCCGTGGGCTGCATCGTGCTGGCGATGCTGGCACTGGTGGGGCTGGAGCTGATCGCGGCGCAGTACCTCCAGCTGGTGTTGGGCCTGTCGCCCCTGGAGACAGGGCTGCGGCTGCTGCCGCTGACGTTCGCTGCGATGGCGTCGGGTCTTGCCGGGGCGCGGATGCTGCGGAGGTTCGGGCCACGGCGGATGGTGTGCGCCGGGTTCGCGCTGACCGCGGTCGCGGTGCTCACGCTGATGGCGATGGGCGGCGAGGACAACCCCGGCCTGCTGCTGCTCGGGTTCCTGCTGCTGGGCTTCGGTCTGGAGACCACGCTGTTCGGGGCGTACGAGTCGATGCTGAGCGAGGCTCCGCAGGAGCAGGCGGGCGGCGCCGCGGCGATCGGCGAGACGTCGTACCAGCTCGGTGCCGGGATCGGGATAGCGCTGCTCGGGACGGTGATGAACGCGGCGTATGCGCCCGGGCTGTCGTCCGTGCCGGGGGTTCCGGGGCGGGCGTCGGCCTCGGCGGAGCACTCGCTGGGCGAGGCGTACGAAGTCGCCGACCGGCTCGGCGGGCCGGCCGGTGTCGCCCTGCGCCGGGCCGCCCAGGACTCCTTCGTGCACGGGCTGCATGTGACGCTGCTGGTGAGTGCGGGGTTGCTGGTGCTGGGGGCCGTGATGGCGTTGCGGTTGCCGCGGGTCATGCAGTGTGAGGAGGCGGCGGCGCCCGTGGAGCTTCCTGGGCCTCGGGAAGTCGCGGACTCCCGCGTCTCGGTGTGACGACAGACCCCGGGTACCGTAACTACCAGTGCTAGTTAACTTCCCGGAGGGTGTCCCATGCCGTTGCCCCCGTTCGACCCCGCCGACCCCCTCGGGCTCGACGACCTGCTCGACCCGGAAGACCTCGCCATCCGCGACACCGTGCGCAGCTGGGCCGCCGACCGGGTTCTGCCGTACGTCGCGGACTGGTACGAGCAGGGCGAGCTGCCCGACGTGAGGGAACTGGCCCGTGAACTCGGCGGGATCGGGGCCCTCGGGATGTCCCTCAGCGGGTACGGCTGCGCCGGTGCGAGCGCCGTGCAGTACGGGCTGGCCTGTCTGGAGCTGGAGGCCGCCGACTCCGGCATCCGCTCGCTCGTCTCGGTGCAGGGCTCGCTCGCCATGTACGCCATCCACAGGTTCGGCAGCGAAGAGCAGAAGCAGCAATGGCTGCCCCGTATGGCCTCCGGCGACGTCATCGGCTGCTTCGGTCTCACCGAACCCGACCACGGTTCGGACCCGGCATCCATGCGGACGCACGCCAAGCGCGACGGCGGAGACTGGGTGCTCAACGGGCGCAAGATGTGGATCACCAACGGCTCCGTGGCCGGCGTCGCCGTCGTCTGGGCGCAGACCGACGACGGGATCCGCGGCTTTGTCGTCCCCACCGACAGCACCGGATTCTCCGCCCCGGAGATCAAGCACAAGTGGTCGCTTCGCGCCTCCGTCACCAGTGAACTCGTCCTCGACGACGTGCGGCTGCCCGCCGACGCCGTACTGCCGGAGGTCACCGGGTTGCGCGGTCCGCTCGGCTGTCTCTCCCACGCGCGCTACGGCATCGTGTGGGGGGCCATGGGGGCGGCGCGGTCGTGTTTCGAGACCGCTGTCGAGTACGCGAAGACGCGGGAGCAGTTCGGGCGGCCCATCGGGGGATTCCAGCTCACCCAGGCCAAGCTCGCCGACATGGCGGTCGAACTGCACAAGGGGATTCTGCTCGCCCATCACCTGGGGCGGCGGATGGATGCCGGGCGCCTGCGTCCCGAGCAGGTCAGCTTCGGCAAGCTCAACAACGTGCGAGAGGCGATCGAGATCTGCCGTACGGCACGGACGATCCTCGGCGCCAACGGGATCTCCCTGGAGTACCCCGTGATGCGGCATGCGACGAACCTCGAATCGGTGCTCACCTACGAGGGCACCGTCGAGATGCATCAGCTCGTGCTGGGCAAGGCCTTCACCGGACTCGACGCGTTCCGGTAGGAACCTTCCTCAGCGGGCAGGGCCGACGAGCGGCCCTGCCTCAGCTCTGGTTGAAGAAACCGTCGGTGCGGTGTGCCGCCGGCTCCCCGCTGACGATCTCCGTGTCGGCCGGGCTGAGCAGGAACACGCGGTTGGACACCCGGTCGATCGAACCCCGCAGACCGAAGATCAGGCCCGCCGCGAAGTCGACCACGCGCTTGGCGTCGCCCGGCTCCATGGCCGTGAGGTTCATGATGACCGGGACACCCTCGCGGAACAGCTCGCCGATGGCGCGCGCGTCCCGGAAGCTGTCCGGAGTGACCGTGCCGATCCGGCGGCCCTTCTCCTGGGCCACGTCCGAGGCCACCTTCACCCGTGGATCGGTGACCCAGGCCTCCCCGGGCTCGCTCCCCTCGGAGTAGTCATCGTCGTAGTAACGCTCGTCATCGTTGTCGTCGACGAGGCCAAGCCAGGCACTCGCCTTGCGCACCGATCCCATGGACGCCTCCTCTCACAGCAGTCAGTTTTGCTTTCCGCATCCCTATCGTCATCCATGATGCGGACGTCGCGCCAAGTGGATAGACGCCGCCCGGGGGGTTTGTGACGGTACTGGTGCACAGCGAATTCGTCGAGAGCCCTGGTCTCCCAAGGGTCTTGCCGGACAGAGCTGCTGACTGTGAGTGAAATATGATTGTTCGCGTCGTATGGGTGACCAACGCGGCGTACGGGTGAACAGAGGCAGTCTCATTGGTGTGATGTTCGGTCGGTACGATGCGGCCGCTCAACGTCGCACGCAACACGGGGGATCACGGGTGTTCGGAATCGTCAGGCCCTGCCGGCATCGGCTCGGCGAAGGCCTCAAAACCCAGTGGATGGCGCATTTGTGCGGTCTGTGCCTCGCGCTGCGCAGGGACCACGGCCAGTTCGCCCGGGTCGTGACCAACTACGACGGGCTGCTCATCTCGGTTCTGACGGAGGCTCAGACCGGCCGGGACGCCGGCGGAAGACGTACGGCGGGACCCTGCCCGTTGCGCGGGATGCGCACCGCGTCCGTCGCGCACGGCGAGGGTGCCCGGCTCGCGGCCGCCGTCTCACTGGTGCTGGCCTCGGCCAAGGTGCGCGACCATGTCGCCGACGGGGACGGGCTGCTGGCCCGCAGACCGGTCGCGCTCGCCGCCCGCCGGGTCGCCGCGGGCTGGGGACGCGCGGGCGCCCGTGGCGGATCCGAGGTCGGGTTCGACACCGCCGTACTCGTCGACGCCGTGGACCGGCAGATCGGCATCGAGACCCTTGCGGGGCCGGACACGCCCCTCCTGACCGTCACCGAGCCGACCGAGACCGCCACCGCCGCGGCCTTCGCGCACACCGCGATCCTCGCCGGACGGCCGGGCAACGCCGAGCCGCTCGCCGAGGCCGGGCGCCTCTTCGGACGGCTCGCGCACCTCCTGGACGCCGTGGAGGACAGGGAAACCGACGCCGCATCAGGTGCCTGGAATCCCCTCACCGCGACCGGCACCTCGCTCACGGAGGCCCGGCGGCTCGCCGAGGACGCCCTGCACGGGATACGGCTCGCGCTGCGGGAGGTGCAGTTCGACGAGGGCAAGCTCGCGCACCGGCTGCTCGTGCACGAGTTGCGCAGCTCCGTCGACCGTGCCTTCGGCGCCGTCTCCTGCGCGCACATGGCAGGCCCGTACGCCCCGCCCGGCGGCCCGCAGTTGCCGCCGGAGCCGCCGCGCCGCGACCGGCGCGGACTGCTCGCGGGGTGTGCCGTCTGGGTGGGGCTGGCCTGTACGTGCCAGATGTGCTGCGGCACGTACGAGGACCCCTGGTCCCGGGAGCGCCGGGAGGGAATGTGCAACGGCTGCTGCGATTGCTGTGACTGCTGCGGGAACTGCTGTGACGGCTGCGATTGCTGCGACTGTGGCTGCGACTGTTGAGTGAGGGGAGGGCGCGCGTGAAGGCGAAGAAGAAGGAACGCGAAAGGCGCCCCGAAGAAGGGGAGCGCGCAGTGGGTCAGCTCAACAGGACGAGGACCACACTCGACCGAAGTCGATGTGGGAGCGCTTGACCAGCCACTGCTGCGGATGCATGGGCCAAGTGGAACAGGCATTCGGTGGGGCGTCAACCGATATGAGACGTGCGGCTCACAGTATGGACGCCCTTGACAGCAAGCGGAAACGGACCCGTAGTCTCGATGGGCGGCCCTGCTGAGGGGCTCGGCCGTACCGCGCCCTCGGCGCGTTGAAGGCATCACCGTGTTCGACCCATCGCGTCACGGAGCCTTCGCATGCCCTCCCACACCATCACCCTGACCAACCGTCCGCCGACGCCCGCCCTGGTGATCGTCGGGGCCGGGCCGCGGGGGACCGGTCTCATCGAGCGGATCGCCGCCAACGCGCCCGAGCTGTACGCCGGTTCGGGCCTCGACATCCACCTCGTCGACCCGCATCCACCGGGCGCCGGACGCATCTGGCGCGCGACGCAGTCACCGCTGCTGTGGATGAACTCGCACGCCGAGGACGTCACCATGTTCACCGACGAGACGGTGCACATGGCCGGGCCCGTGCGCCCCGGCCCGACCCTGCACGAGTGGGCCGGGATCGACGGCCGTACCTTCGCGGACCGGCGGCTTCAGGGCGCGTATCTGCGCTGGGTCCACGAACAGGCCGTGGCCGCGCTGCCCGAGGGCGTCCGGGTCCATCACCATCCGCGGCGCGCCCTGCGTGTCGGTGGTCCGCGCGACGGCCGCCGGCAGGTCTGGCTGGAGGGCCGCCCGCGCCCGCTCCTCGCCGACCTGGTCGTGCTCGCCCTCGGCCATCTGGACGCCGAACTCGACGACGAACAACGTGAGTTGGCGGCGTACGCACGCGCCCACGACCTCGTCCATCTCGCACCGGACTTCACCGCCGACAGCGACCTGTCCCCGCTCGCGCCCGGCGAACCCGTCCTGGTCCGCGGCTTCGGGCTCGCCTTCGTCGACCTGATGGTGCTGCTGACGGAGGGCAGGGGCGGCCGGTACGAGGGGGACACCTACGTTCCCTCGGGACGGGAGCCGGTGCTGTACGTCGGCTCGCGGCGCGGGGTGCCGTACCACTCGAAGATCGGTTACGACTGGACCGGTGAACGGCCGCCGCTGCCACGGTTCCTGGGGCCCGCCGAGATCGACGGACTGCTCGCCGGGGCTCAGGGCTTCAACTTCCGGCGGGACGTGTGGCCGCTGGTGGAGAAGGAGCTCGGCTTCGCGCACTACCACCGGCTGTTCACCGTCCACCCGGAGCGGACGGACATGGCCTGGGCCGACTTCGAGGAGAAGTACGCGGTGGCGAGCGGCCAGGACATCCAGGCCCTGGTGGCCTCCGCCGTGCCCGACCCGGCGGACCGACTCGACCTCGCCGCGCTCGACCGCCCCCTGGACGGGGTGCGATACGGCTCGTACGAGGAATTCCAGGAAGGGCTGCGCGGCTATGTCGAGCGGGATCTGGTCAGACGTCATGACCCCGAGCACAGCCCGGACCTGGCGGTCTTCCTCGGACTGCTCTCCGTCTACGGCCAGTTGATCCGGCTGGGGGACATCGGCCCCTGGTGGCACGGCTTCTTCAGCTATCTGGCCTCCGGGCCGCCCGGGCCCCGGCTGCGGCAGCTGCTCGCCCTGTCCCGTGCCGGTGTCGTGAAGTTCGTCGGCGCGGACATGTCCGTCGCCGCCGAGGACGGGGTGTTCCGGGCGTTGAGTGCCACCGTGCCGGGGGCTTCCGTCGAGGCGCGGGCGCTGGTCGAGGCGCGGCTGCCCGAACCCACGGTCGGGCGGGCCCGCGATCCCTTGCTGCGGGAGCTGCACGCCGCCGAGACCCCGGCAGGTCTGCTCCGGGTGGATCCCGGCGACGGGCGGGTCCTCGACCGGGCAGGCCGGCCGCATCCCCGGCTCTTCGCACTCGGCCCCTTCACCGACGCCCGTACGCCCGGAGCCTTCACCCGGCCGCGCACCGGCGGTCCCGCGTTCCGGCAGAACGACGCGACGGCGCGGGCCGTCCTCGACTTTCTGCGGTCGCTCCGTTCCCGCGCGGCCGCCTGACCCACCCGCCACGTCAGACTTTCGTGGGGGTCCGGGGGTTATCCCCCGGGAAGACACAGCACCCGGCACGGCACCCTTGACGCCGGCCGCGCGTTCTACGCCGACGTCAAGCGACGCCTGGTGGCATACGGTCGCACGCCCGACGACCTCAGGATCATGCCCGGCGTCACCGTCGTCCTCGGCGACACCGCGGCCGACGCACAGGAGAAGGCCGCCGAGATACGACGGCAGCAGGTCTCCCCGCAGAACGCGATCCTCACCGTGGAGCAGATCTGGGGCGTCGACCTCTCCTCCTACGACCCGGACGGCCCCCTCCCCGACCTCGACCCGGTACCGGACCCGCAGCTCACCCTGGGGCGCACCGGGCGCGGCGACACCGTCGCGATCGCCGAGAAGTGGCGGGCGCTGTCCCGGGAGAAGGGGCTGTCCATCCGGCAGACCGTGATCGAGGCGAGTGGCCGGCAGTCCTTCATCGGCACCCCCGAGGCGGTCGCCGCCGAGCTCGAGACGTTCGTCGAACAGGGTGCCGCCGACGGATTCATCCTCGTACCGCATCTGACCCCGGGCGGACTGGACGAGTTCGTGGACCGGGTGGTGCCGCTGCTCCAGGAGCGTGGCGCGTTCCGTACGGAATACGAGGGCGCGACCCTACGCTCACACCTCGGGCTGTCCGATCCGGTACGGAAGGGTTGATCACGTGAGCGCCGACGCATCCGAGGACTGGAAGCACTGGCACGAGCGCCGGGTCGCCACGGTGTCCGCACCCTGCGGACCGCTCGCGCTGACCGGCACCCTCCCCCAGTGCCTGAACAGCCTGGGGGCACCCCCAGGCTGGAGGACTATCCGGACGGGCGAATTCCGGCCACCCCCGGAACCTGGGCGGCGGCCCAGGGCGACGGAGTCGTCCTGACGGCGGTCGAGACGGACGGTCTGACCGTGGACGGGCGGCCCTTCGCCGGCGAGGTGAAGCTGGCCGCGGACCCGGGGCCGGCGAGCGCGGCCCGGGTGGCGCACGGGGAGCGCCGGCTGGTTGTGCTGGTGCGCGAAGGGGCGTGGGGCGTGCGGGACTTCGACCCCGCCTCCGAGGCCCGGCGGGAGTTCCGGGGCATCGAGGCCACGCCGTACGATCCGCGCTGGTCGGTGCCGGGGCGCTTCACGTCGTACGACTCGGGGCGCAGGGTGGTTGTCGACAACGCAGATGGACGGCAGCGGGGGCTCGGGCTCGGCGGGGAGCTGGCGTTCACCCTCGGCGGGCAGGAGCTGACGCTTCAGGTGAGCGTCGAGGCGGACGGTTCGCTGTGGGCGGTTTTCGGCGATGATACGGGCGGGCGCGGCAGTTACCGTTTCCGCTTCCTGCGCCCGGCCGCGCCCGACGCCGAGGGCCGTACGACGGTCGACTTCAACCGTGCGCTGCTGCCGCCCTGCGCCTTCGCCGACCACTTCATCTGCCCCTTCCCGCCGCCGGGGAACACACTGGGCGTCGCCGTCGCGGCGGGGGAGCGCAACCTGCTCTGAGCGGGGGCGAAGGGGCAACTCGCACAGTTGGTTCAAAGATTGACGGCCGAAAGGCGCCCTTGCGGCTACCGGTCGTTCGGCCGAATACTCCCCCTCAGCGCTTGTCAGGGGCACGGCGTGTCCGGAATCCGGACATTCGACCCACTGGCTGCGCCTCACGGGCCCCGACCCCACGCGGGCCCCCGACTTCCCATGTGGAGGAACGAAGTGAGGATCAAGCGCACCACCCCCCGCAGCGGCATTGCGAGACGGACCCGGCTGATCGCCGTCAGCACCGGACTCGTGGCCGCGGCCGCGATCGCGATCCCCAACGCGAACGCCGCAGACCCCGCCACGTTCAGCGCCACCCAGCTCAAGAGCGCCGGCAGCTCGGTGCTCAAGGCCGATGTCCCGGGCACCGCCTGGGCCGTCGACGCGAAGACCAACCGGGTCGTCGTCACCGTCGACAGCACGGTCTCCACGGCCGAGATAGCCAAGATCAAGCAGCAGGCCGGCACCAACGCCTCCGCGCTCACGATCAAGCACACCGCGGGCAAGTTCCAGAAGCTCATCCAAGGCGGCGACGCCATCTATGCGAGTAGCTGGCGCTGCTCCCTCGGCTTCAACGTCCAGAACAGCAGCGGTACCCAGTACTTCCTGACCGCCGGTCACTGCACCGACGGCGCCGGCACCTGGTGGTCCAACTCGGGTCACACCACGGTCATCGGCTCGACCGCCGGCTCCAGCTTCCCGGGCAACGACTACGGCATCGTGCAGTACTCCGGGTCCGTCAGCCGGCCCGGCACCGCCAACGGCGTGGACATCACCCGCGCGGCCACACCGAGCGTGGGCACCACCGTCATCCGCGACGGTTCCACCACCGGTACGCACAGCGGCCGGGTCACCGCTCTCAACGTGAGCGTCAACTACGGCGGCGGCGACGTCGTCGGCGGTCTGATCCAGACCACCGTCTGCGCCGAGCCCGGCGACTCCGGCGGTTCGCTCTACGGCAGCAACGGCACCGCGTACGGTCTGACCTCCGGCGGCAGCGGCAACTGCTCCTCCGGTGGCACGACCTTCTTCCAGCCGGTCACGGAGGCCCTGGCCGCCTACGGCGTCAGCGTCTACTAGGCCGTTCAGCGGTATTGCGCAGCCGATCCGCACCAACGGCACCCGCACGGCCTGACCTGTAGCCAGCAGCAGGTGAGCCCTCGCACGCATCCGCGTGCGGGGGCTCACTGTTGACGTGGCCGGCAAGCCGAGCCGGCAGGTGCTCTGTCGGCTCGGCTGAGGGGCATGAGCCAATCGCCGTCGTGCCCTGTTGCCGAGCAGCAGAAGCCGCCGGCCCGCGTGGCACGTTGGGGTGCGCCGGGCGCTCGCCGACCGAGGACTGGTCCAGGGCCTCATGACCCGGATCGAGCGGCCCGGGTCATGAGGCCCTGGACTCCGGTGTGGCGCACAGCCAGTCCAGTACGGCGGGCAGCGCCTGAAGCGCCCCGAAGTGGCCGGCGTCCGGCTCCAGGACGGGGCGGGCCCGGGGGATGCGGTCCGCGAGCCACTTGAAGTGGCCCACCGGGGAGAAGGTGTCCTCGGCGCCGTGCCACAGCAGCACCGGCCGGGTGATGACCGCCGGGTCGAAGCCCCAGTTGCTGAGCAGGGCGAGGTCGTCGTCGAGCCAGCCGTACGCCGAAACGCGCAGCGACTCGCGGTAGTTGCGCAGCAGCATGTCGCTGACGGCCGGGTCGGAGATGATCCGCCGGTCGGAGTCGGTGAGCCCGTCACGGATGGACACCAGCAGCTGTGCCGGATCGCTGCGGATGGCGGCGGCGCGGGCGGACAACCGGTCGGCGAAGTCCAGCGGGTCGGTGAGTGCCTGGGTGAACTCCTCGACGTTCGAGCGGGCCATGCCCTCGAACCAGCTCAGCCCCACGGCGTCCGGCGGCGCGGGAGACACCAGCGCCGCCGCCCGCCGCACCCGCGCCGGCAGCAGCGCGGCACAGGCCAGCGCGTGCGGGGCGCCGCCCGAGCGGCCGAGGACGGTGAACCGGTCGAGCCCGAGGGCGTCGGCCAGCTCGGCCACGTCCCGGGCGGCGTCGGCCACCCGGCGTCCCGGTCGGCGGTCCGAACTGCCGTAGCCGGGACGGTCGTAGGAGATGAACCGCACGCCGGGGCGCGCGGTCATGACGTCCTCCGGCACCGCGCCATGGCGGCAGCCCGGGGTGCCGTGCAGCAGCACCACCGGTGTGCCGTCCGGATCTCCCCGTTCCGCCACCGCCAGCCATCGACCGTCCCGCATCCGTACGCCGTCGACCACCTGCGTCCTCCTTCTCCCCACGCGAACGTCCCGGAGTTACCGTCGAAGTACACACCTTGTGCGCCCGATTCGGACCCTGGGGGCCGTGATGGTCGAGGAGCTGGTGGCGGCGGGCGTCTCGCTCGCGTCTGTCGGAGTGGTGTACGTGATGTCGGCGGCGCGGGTCGTCAAACAGTACGAACGCGGTGTGGTGTTCCGGCTCGGCAGGCTGACATCCAACGTGCGCGGGCCCGGGTTCACGATGATCGTTCCGTTCGTGGACAAGCTCCGCAAGGTCAACCTTCAGATCGTGACGATGCCCGTGCCCGCGCAGGAGGGCATCACCCGGGACAACGTCACGGTGCGGGTGGACGCCGTCGTCTACTTCAAGGTCGTCGACGCGTCGGACGCCATCGTGCAGGTCGAGGACTACCGCTTCGCGGTCTCGCAGATGGCGCAGACCTCGCTGCGCTCCATCATCGGCAAGAGCGATCTCGACGATCTGCTGTCCAACCGCGAAAAGCTCAATCAGGGGCTGGAGTTGATGATCGACAGCCCGGCGATGGGCTGGGGCGTGCAGATCGACCGCGTCGACATCAAGGACGTGTCGCTGCCCGAGACCATGAAGCGCTCCATGGCCCGGCAGGCGGAGGCGGACCGCGAGCGGCGGGCCCGGGTCATCAACGCCGACGCCGAACTCCAGGCGTCCAAGAAGCTCGCCGAGGCCGCCCAGCAGATGGAGGACACGCCCTCCGCCCTGCAACTGCGGCTGCTCCAGACCGTGATGGCGGTCGCCGCCGAGAAGAACTCGACGCTCGTGCTGCCCATCCCGGTGGAGTTGCTGCGCTTCCTGGAGAGGGCACCGGGACAGATGCCGGCGGCCCCGGCGGTGCCCCCTCAGCCGGTGCAGGAACAACTGCCGCCCGCCGAACCCCGCTTGGATCCGGACCCCGGAGGGTCGAATTCAAGACAGGACTAGACCTCACCGTCCGCACACCGTTTACTCGCTCGTAGTGTTTGCTGCGCGAACACGCCGGGGTGTGACTGTGCACGGTCAAGGTGAGGGGGCGTACGCCGGTTGTCGTACGCGCGTCCTGAACTAGGCCTTGTGTGCTCCCCATAAGGCTAGGAATAGTAGGCGCCGTTCAACCGGTACGGACGCGGCTCTTTTTCTTGTACGCCGTGTCCGTTTCCGCACGCCTTCCGGTTCGCGAGGCCCCCACAGCCTTTCGGACCGACCCCCCACAGGAGGACGTAAGTTGAAGCACCGACGCATACCCAAGCGGCGGGCGGCCGTGGCAGGTGCGGGCATCGCCGCACTCGTTGCCGCGGGTGTCACCTTGCAGACTGCGAACGCCAGCGAGAGCACGGAGAGCTCCGCGCCCGAGACGCTGTCGATCACGGCGGCCGGAAAGCTCGCCTCGACGCTGGGCAGTGAGCTCGGCACCGACGCGGCCGGCACCTACTACGACGCGAAGACGAAGAACCTCGTCGTCAACGTGCTCGACGAGGCCGCCGCCCAGACCGTCGAGGAGGCCGGCGCCAAGGCCAGAGTCGTGGCGAACTCCCTCGCCGAGCTCAAGAGCGCCCGGACCACCCTGAAGCAGGACGCGACCATCCCCGGCACCTCCTGGGCCACCGACCCGGCCACCAACCAGGTCGTCGTCACCGCCGACCGCACGGTCTCCACGGCCGAGCTGGCCAAGCTGACCAAGGTCGTCGACGGGCTTGGCGCCAAGGCGGAGCTCAAGCGCACCAAGGGTGAGTTCAAGCCCTTCATCGCGGGCGGCGACGCCATCACCGACGGCAGCGGTCGCTGCTCGCTCGGCTTCAACGTGGTCAAGGGCGGCGAGCCGTTCTTCCTGACCGCCGGTCACTGCACCGAGTCCATCACCACCTGGCAGGACTCGGACGGCAACGAGCTGGGCACCAACGAGGTCTCCAGCTTCCCCGACAACGACTACGGCCTGGTCAAGTACAGCGCCGACGTCGAGCACCCGAGCGAGGTCAACCTCTACAACGGCTCCTCGCAGGCCATCGCGGGCGCCTCCGAGGCGACCGTCGGCATGGAGGTCACCCGCAGCGGCTCGACGACCCAGGTGCACGACGGCACGGTCACCGGCCTGGACGCCACCGTGAACTACGGCAACGGCGACATCGTCAACGGCCTGATCCAGACCGACGTCTGCGCCGAGCCCGGTGACAGCGGCGGCTCGCTGTTCTCCGGCGACCAGGCGATCGGCCTCACCTCCGGCGGCAGTGGCGACTGCACCTCCGGCGGCGAGACCTTCTTCCAGCCGGTCACCGAGGCGCTGTCTGCCACGGGCACGGAGATCGGCTGACGGCTTTAGTACGTCCGTGAAGTCCCGCTCCTCGCGCGAGGGGCGGGACTTTCGGCTGCGGGTGCGTCGTGGCTGGTCGCGCAGTTCCCCGCGCCCCTGACGGGGCGCTGTCGCCGGACCTGCTCAGCGCTTAGGCCAGTACCACAGCGGCTCGTCCAGCGGCCCCTCGCGGCCCGCCACCTCCGTCTTCCCGAACTCCTTGACCAGCTCTATGGAGTTGACGTCCAGGCGATGACGTATCGCACCCTTGGTCAAGGCGTCGGCCAGCGGCCTTGCGTGGGTGACGACGATGATCTGGATGTCCTTCGTGGCGGTGAGGATCAGATCGGCGAGCGGGGGGATCAGGTCCGGGTGGAGGCTGGTCTCCGGCTCGTTCAGGACCAGCAGCGACGGTGGCCGCGGGGTGAGCAGGGCGGCCGCCCAGAGCAGAAAGCGCAGGGTGCCGTCGGACAGCTCGGCGGCGGTGAGCGGACGCAGGAGTCCGTGCTGGCGCAGGGCGAGTTCGAACCGGCCGCCGTGGTTCATGAGCTCGACCCGGCTGCCGGGGAAGGCCGCGTCGACCGCCTCGTCCAGTGCGTCGCGTTGACCGACCTCGCGGATCGTCTGGAGTGCCGCCGCGAGGTCGGAGCCGTCGCCGCTGAGCACCGGTGTGCGGGTGCCGATCACAGCGGCGCGGGCCGGCGCGTGGGCGTCGGTGCGGACATGGTCGTAGAACCGCCAGGACCTGATGAGCTCCCGCACCGCCAGCACGTCCGGCGCGTGCTGGGGGTCGGCCAGTTCGCCGAGCATGCTGTCGTACGGCCGCAGCGTGCCGTGTGCCCGGGACCAGCCGCCGCCCGCGCCGCGCACCTTCACGGCTGCCCCCGCGCGGTCCGAGAGCACGGCGGCGGGGCGCAGCACCGGCCCGCTCCAGATCGACTCGCGCTTGATCTCCGGGTCGAGGTCGAACATGGACGGCTCGCCTGCCGGGACCGGGTACCCGAAGTCCACCGCATACCCGAACTCGTCCCCCGCGAAGCCCAGTTGCAGGCTGACCGGGGCCGAGCGGACGGTGCCCTGCACCGGATGGCGGCCCTCGCGCACCGCACGGCTGATCTTCTCGGGTCCCGCCCACAGGACCGACGGCAGCCCGCCCTCGCGTGCGAGAGCCGCGACGGCGCCGCCGCGCGCGGCCTCGGCGAGCAGCCGCAGGGCGCGGTACAGGCTCGACTTGCCCGTGCCGTTCGCCCCCGTGACCACGTTCAGTCTGTCCAGGGGCACGATCAGGCGACGCAAGGAGCGGTAGTTCTCGACGGCGAGAGTGCGAAGCATGTGTCCAGGCTTGCAGACGGGACTGACAATGGCCCCTGGGTCAGCCTGCCGCCCGCTTCCGCCGCAACGTCGCCGCGCCCATCGTGATCACGATCCCGGCCGCCGCCCACGCCGACAGCACCAGCAGCGAGCCCGTCGTGTCATTGCCCTTGAAGTACGCGATGGAGCGCGCCACCCAGGTCCCCGCGCCCGGCGGCAGCGCCGGTCCGATCGCCTTCCAGAACGGCGGCAGCATCGGCAGCGGGAAGGCGCCGCCCGCGCTCGGGTTGCCCGCGATGACCACGAGCAGGATCGCCAGACCGATGCCGACGATCCCGAAGATGCCCTGGAGCGCGAGCGTGGCGGCCCCGACGGCGAACGTGATCAGCGCCCCGAGCCCCCACAGGGCGGCCACGCTCCCGGGCAGGGCGCCCAGGACCGGCCCGACGATGACCGCTCCGCCGAGCCCGCCGACGATCGACGCCAGTGCCATGACGAGCAGCCGGATCACCGCGCGGCGTGGGCTGGCGGGCCGGGCGCCGGAGCTGATCGCCAGGATCGAGGCGCACAGATAGCCGCCGACGCACCAGCCGACGACCAGATAGAAGGACGACAGCCCGTCGAAGTCCTCGGTCGAGGCCGGTGCCACGTCGATGGCCCTGACCGTGCGCTGCTCGGCCTTCTCCAGGGTGGTGACGATCGCCTCCAGGGTGGTGGCGAGGACGGTGCCGCCGCCGGACGCGACCAGAAGCGTGTCCGTCGTGCCCGCCGGGTTGATGATCAGGGCGCCGTCGATGTCCCGGTTCAGGACCTGATCGCGGGCCGTCGCCGCGTCGGTCACCGCGCGTGGGTCCAGGGGTGAGCCGGGCAGCCGCTCCAGCCGGGTCACCGCCTGCTCGGCCGCGACCTGGGGCGCGACGACTCCGAAGGGCACGTCCTTGGGCTTGGGGTCGTGCAGCGCGCCTACGTAGGAGGCGATGAAGAGCAGCTGAAGGGCGACCGCGCCGATCACCAGCAGCGTGGCCCGCGGGGTGACGGCGCCTTTCACCTCGGCGAGGAAGGACGTACGGGGAGCCTCGGCGTCGGCGCTCTGTGTCATGTCCCCACGGTCCGGGCCGGGCGGCGTTTCCGCAGGTGGGAAGCGTCCGAACGGATGAGAAACGGGTGTGGGGCGGATGTCGCACACACATTCGAAAATTGGTCTATGGTGGGGGTGGGGTAGCTGGGAACAGGTGTTCGAGAGTCGCTCGCGGCTCATCAGTGCGGGAGGTGCGTGTGCCGGGTTTCACGCATCTGCACACCGTCTCCGGGTTCTCCCTGCGGTACGGCGCTTCACACCCGGAGCGGCTGGCCGAGCGTGCCTCCGAACGACAGATGGACGCCCTCGCCCTCACCGACCGTGACACCCTCGCCGGCACGGTCCGCTTCGCCAAGACCTGTGCCAAGGCCGGCGTCCGCCCGCTGTTCGGCGTGAACCTGGCGGTGGAGGAGCACGAGTCCGTACGTCGACAAAAGCGCCGCACCCCGGTCCGTGGCGGTGCCTTCATCGACGAGTCGACACCCCGCGTCACCTTCCTCGCCCGGGACGGCGCCCGCGGCTGGGCCGGCCTGTGCCGTCTCGTCACCGCCGCCCACACCGCCGAGGGCACCCCGCAGCTGCCCCGGTCCGCCCAGCACGCCGACGGCCTGACCGTCCTGCTCGGCCCCGGCTCCGACGTCGGCCGCGCGCTCGCCGCGGGGCGCTCCGACCGGGCGGCGGGGCTCCTCGTCCCCTGGCGGGAGACCTACGGCGACGCCCTGCGCCTCGAAGCCGTCTGGCACGGCCGCAAGGGCACCGGCCCGGGCTCCCTACGGCTGGCCGCCCGTACCGTCGGCTTCGCCGCCGAGCAGCGGATCCGGCCCGTACTCAGCAACGCCGTCCGCTATGCCGACCCCGGCCTCGGCCCGGTCGCCGACATCCTGGACGCCGCCCGCCGTCTCGTCCCCGTCGACCCCGCCAAGGAGCTGGATTCGGGGGAGGCCTGGCTCAAGGACGCGGGCGCCATGCTGGACGCCGCCGAGCGGATCGTCGAGGCCGCGGGCTTCCGGCGCGACACCGCGCACCGTCTGCTGGAGCAGACGCAGGCCACCGCCGCCGAGTGCCTGGTCGACCCCGAGGACGACCTCGGCATCGGCACCGTCCACTTCCCCGAACCGCACCTCGTCGGCGCCGGCCGCCGCACCGCACAACGCGCGCTGGCCTCCCGGGCGGCGGCGGGCATGGTGCTGCGCGGCTACGACCACCGGCGCGCCTACTGGGAGCGGATGCATGAGGAGCTGGACATCATCGCCCACCACGGCTTCGCCTCCTACTTCCTGACGGTCGCCCAAGTCGTCGACGACGTGAAGAAGATGGGCATCCGGGTCGCCGCGCGCGGCTCCGGCGCCGGCTCCCTCGTCAACCACCTCCTCGGCATCGCCCACGCCGACCCCGTCGAGCACGGGCTGCTGATGGAGCGCTTCCTGTCCAAGCGCCGTCCGGTGCTGCCCGACATCGACATCGACGTGGAGTCCGCGCGCCGGCTGGAGGTCTACCGCGAGATCATCGGCCGGTTCGGCACCGAGCGGGTCGCGACCGTCTCCATGCCGGAGACCTACCGCGTCCGGCACGCGATCCGGGACGTCGGCGCCGCCCTGTCCATGGACCCGGCCGACATCGACCGCATCGCCAAGTCCTTCCCGCACATCCGCGCGCGGGACGCCCGCGCGGCACTGGAGGAGCTGCCCGAACTACGCCGACTCGCCGGTGAGAAGGAGAAGTACGGCAAGCTCTGGGAGCTGACCGAGGCCCTCGACGCCCTCCCGCGCGGGGTCGCCATGCACCCCTGCGGAGTGCTCCTCTCCGACGCGTCCCTGCTGAGTCGTACGCCGGTCATGCCGACCAGCGGCGAGGGCTTCCCCATGTCGCAGTTCGACAAGGAGGACGTCGAGGACCTCGGACTGCTCAAGCTGGATGTGCTCGGCGTGCGGATGCAGTCGGCGATGGCGCACGCGGTCGCGGAGGTGGAGCGGACGACGGGGGAGCGGCTCGACCTGGACGCGCTCGATTTCGAGCGGGGAAACGGCGACCCGGCGACGTATCGACTCATCCGCTCCACCGAGACGTTGGGCTGCTTCCAGATCGAGTCGCCGGGCCAGCGGGACCTGGTCGGGAGGCTTCAACCGGCCACCTTCCACGACCTCGTCGTCGACATCTCGCTCTTCCGGCCGGGGCCGGTCGCCGCCGACATGGTGCGGCCGTTCATCGAGGCGCGGCACGGGCGGGCGCCGATCCGCTATCCGCACCGGGATCTGGAAGGGCCGCTGAAGGATACGTACGGAGTCGTCGTCTTCCACGAGCAGATCATCCACATCGTCGACATCATGACCGGCTGCGGACGGGCCGAGGCGGACCGGGTGCGGCGCGGGCTGTCCGACCCCGAGTCGCAGGGGCGGATCAAGGTGTGGTTCACCCAGCACGCGGCGGCGAAGGACTACGACGCGGAAACGATTCAGCGGACCTGGGAGATCATCGAGGCCTTCGGGTCGTACGGCTTCTGCAAGGCGCACGCCGTCGCCTTCGCCGTACCGACGTACCAGTCGGCGTGGCTGAAGGCGCATCACCCGGCGGCCTTCTATGCCGGGCTGCTCACGCATGACCCCGGGATGTATCCGAAGCGGCTGCTGCTGGCGGACGCGCGGCGGCGCGGGGTGCCGATCCTGCCGTTGGACGTGAACGGGTCGGGGGTCGCACACCGTATCGAACTGGTGTCTGAATCTGGGGCGTGGGGGCTGCGGTTGGCCCTCTCCGACGTGCACGGCATCAGCGAGGCCGAGGCGGCGCGGATCGCGGACGGGCAGCCGTACGCCTCGCTGCTGGACTTCTGGGAACGGGCGCGGCCCAGTCGTCCGCTCGCCCAAAGGCTGGCCCAGGTCGGCGCCTTGGATGCCTTCGGTGCCAACCGCCGTGATCTGCAACTGCACTTGACCGAGCTGCACCGGGGTGCCCGGGGCGCGGGCGGCGGTCAGCTCCCCCTCTCCGGCGGCCGGAAGACCGCCCCGGCCGGGCTGCCCGACCTCTCCTCGGCCGAGCGGCTCAGCGCCGAGCTGGGTGTGCTGTCCATGGACGCCTCACGCCATCTGATGGACGACCACCGGGCGTTCCTCGACGAACTGGGCGTGGTGTCCGCGCGGCGGCTGCGGGATGCCGGGCACGGGGAGACGGTGCTGGTCGCGGGCGCCAAGGCGGCCACGCAGACCCCGCCGATCCGGTCCGGCAAGCGGGTCATCTTCTCCACCCTGGACGACGGCACCGGCCTGGTCGACCTCGCCTTCTTCGACGACTCCCACGACGCCTGCGCCCACACCGTCTTCCACTCCTGGCTGCTGCTGGTGCGCGGAGTGGTGCAGCGGCGCGGCCCGCGCAGCCTCAGTGTGGTGGGCGCCGCCGCCTGGAACCTCGCCGAACTGGTCGAACTGCGCACCGAGGGCGGCCTCGACGTGGTGGCGGCCCGGCTCGCGGAGCCGGTGCCACAAGGGCACGGCGATTCCACGGGCGGACGGCGAATCCAAATGCCCACCGGATACGAAATGCACCCGTGGGCCGATCTGCGGCCGGCGGGTCAAGAGCCTTCGCAGATACGGAAGTTGTGGCACCAGAGTCCGGGGAGTGCGGGATGACCATCCTCTGCGTACGTTTCCAGCTGCCGCCGATGCACGAGGCGGCCCTGCCGGAGCTGATCGGGTTGCTCGAGGAGTTCACGCCGGTCGTCGAGGCGTTGCCGCCGGACGGGGCGCTGGCCGATCTGCGGGGCGCCGAGCGGTACTTCGGGCGCAGCGCCGTCGAACTGGCGGCGGTGATCCGCGTCCGCTCCTTGGCCCTGCACGGGGTCGACTGCGTGATCGGCGCCGGGCCCGGCCCGATGCTGGCCCGCATGGCATTGCGCGACGCCCGGCCCGGGGTGACCCATGAGCTGCCCGAAGGGCCGGACGGCATCGCCGAGCTGCCCGTCACCGCGCTCCCCGGCGTGGGCACCGCGACCGCCCGCACCCTGTGCGAGTACGGCCTCGACACCCTCGGCCTGGTCGCCGCCGCACCCCTGTCCACGCTCCAGCGTCTGGTCGGCGCGAAGACCGGCCGCGAGCTGCGGGAGAAGGCGAACGGCCTCGACCGCGGCCGGGTCGTACCGAACGCCGTCTCCCGCTCCCTCGCCGCCGAACGCCCCTTCCGGCTCGACGAGCTGGACCCCGACCGACACCGTCGTGCCCTGCTCTCGGCCGCCGGGGAACTGGGCGCCCGGCTGCGCGCCCTGGAGAAGGTCTGCGGCACCCTGACCCTCACCGTGCGCTACGCCGACCGCACCGCGACCACCCGCACCCGCACCCTCAAGGAACCCACCGCCCACTCGGCCGCCCTCACCCGGACCGCCTACGACATGTACGAGGCACTCGGTCTCCAGCGCGCCCGGGTACGGTCGATCGCCCTGCGCGCCGAGGCCCTCGGCCCCGCCGAACAGGCCTCCTACCAGCTCACCTTCGACCCGGTGGACGAGAAGGCCCGCCGTGTCGAGGAGGTGGCGGACCGCGCGCGAGCGAAATTCGGCCCGCACGCGGTGAAGCCGGGGACGCTGGCGGCGTAACCCTCCTCGAACGGTGATCAGTTGGCCCACGGCGGAGTGATCCGGGTGCCGTCGGCCAGCTCCGCCGCCAGGCCGATGGACGTGGTGACCCAGGTGAGCGCGGTCCGGTCGGTGGGGTTCTCGACGGCGAGGGTCGCGCCGGGGTTGATGATCAGGGTGTCGCCCGCGGTGACGCGGTCGGTACGGCCGTCGAGCGTGATCAGCAGCTCGCCGTCGAGCAGATGCAGGATCTCCTCCCGGTTGACGGTGTGCGCGGGTGCCTTGGTCCCCGGCGGGATCTCACCGCGCCAGGCGCACAGTTCTTTGCTGCCGGTGCGGGGAGTGGCGTACGAGACGAAGCGGGCGCCGTGGATCTCGTGGGTGACGGCGTCGGACCGTCGGATTACGGGCATGGGCGAGGTCTCCTGGAGTGAGATGGTCAAGCAGCTTGACTATATGGCTCCATAGTCAAGCTGCTTGACCAATTCGTCAACGGTGTTTCAATGCCTCCGTGCAGAACTCCGAAGCCCTCGCCCTGACCGCCGCCCTGCTCTCCGCCGCGGCAGACCTGACGCAGCGCATCAATGACGGTGTCGTCGCGCGCGGGTTCGAGGTGCGGCCCGCGCACGGGTTCGCGTTCACCCGGCTGGCTCCGGACGGGGCGACCGTCACCGACCTCGCCGGCCATCTCGGGGTCACCAAGCAGGGTGCGAGCCAGCTCGTCGACGAGCTCGTGCGCAAGGGGTACGTCGAGCGGCGGCCGCATCCCGATGACGCGCGCGCCCGGCTGGTCGTGCTGACCGAGCGGGGATGGGCCTGTACGCGGGCCGCGGAGGAGGCGGCCGCGGACGCGGTGCGGGCGTGGGGGGATGTGCTCGGTGAGGGTGAAGTGCGCGCGTTGTGCGATCGATTGATACGTATCGCGCCCTATGGTCCCCTCAGGCCCACCTGGTGACGGTTCGTCAATGGCATTACCACAGCCACTGACTATCACTGAAAGTTTTTACTGACGCGTAACTTCACAAGTGAACTACCCGCTCGTAACTTGACGAGTGAACAGCATCCTCGTGATCCGGATCACAGGGCGTAGAGCCGTCGCAACTCCCTTGAGCCGCAAGGAGATCACCCGATGCTGCCCTGGAAACGAGTGCTCAGACCCCTGTCCGCCCTGTGCCTGACCGTCACGGTCGCCCTGGTCCCCGCCGTCACCACGGCCCAGGCCGCCGACACCGCAGCGGCCTCGGACCGTGGCTGGAACGACTACTCCTGCAACCCGTCCGCCGCCCATCCCCGCCCGGTCGTCCTGGTGCACGGCACCTTCGGGAACTCCGTCGACAACTGGCTGGGCCTCGCGCCGTATCTGAAGGACCGCGGATACTGCGTCTTCTCCCTCGACTACGGCCAACTGCCCGGCGTCCGCTTCTTCCACGGCCTCGGGCCCGTCGACAAGTCGGCCGAGCAGCTGAAGTCCTTCGTCGACAAGGTGCTCACCGCGACCGGCGCCGCCGAGACCGACCTCGTCGGCCACTCGCAGGGCGGCATGATGCCCCGCTACTACGTCAAGTTCCTCGGCGGGGCCGCCAAGGTGAAGGCCCTCGTCGGTATCGCGCCCAGCAGCCACGGCACCGACCTGGGCGGCCTGACCAACCTGCTGCCGTACTTCCCCGGCGCCGAGGACCTGCTCACCACCGCCACCCCGGCGCTCGCCGACCAGATCGTCGGCTCCGCCCTCCTCGCCAGGCTCAACGAGGGCGGCGACACCGTCCCCGGCGTCAGCTACACGGTCCTCGCCACCCGGCACGACGAGGTCGTCACGCCGTACCGGAGCCAGTTCCTGAGCGGATCCGACGTGCGCAACATCCTGCTCCAGGACCTGTGCCCGGTCGACCTCGCCGAGCATGTGTCGATCGGACTGTTCGACCGGATCGCCTTCCACGAGGTGGCGAACGCCCTCGACCCGGCCCACGCCACCCCGACCACCTGCGCGTCGGCGGTCGGCTGAACGCCGCCGGGGCCTGACCGGCCTGAGCCGCCGGTCGGGCCCCGGAGTCAGGCGTCAGTGGCCGTGCCGGCCACCGGTCACCGCACGCCGCCGGACCGACGCGAACAGGGCCGCGGCCCCCAGCGCGAGGGCGGCCGCGCCGCCGACCGCGATGTACGGGGTGCTGCTGTCGCCGCCGGTCTCGGCCAGGTTCTCCGAAGCACCGGCCGCCTTCGGCTCGTTGGCGGCGACCGCCTCGGTGGTCGGCTCCGCGGACGTACTCGCGTCGTCGTCGCCGTGGCCGCGGTGCTCGACGGTCGACTTGTCGGCACCGTCCTCGATCTGCTCCTCGGAGGGGGCGGACGCCGACGGGGCCGGGGCAGGGGCCGCCGTGGAGTCGTCGGGGGTCGTGGCGTTGCTGCCGCCGAAGGCGACGTCCGAGCAGGAGTAGAACGCCTCCGGGCTGTCCGAACGCTGCCAGACCGCGTACAGCAGCTGCTTGCCGGAGCGCTCGGGCAGGCTGCCGGAGAACGTGTAGTAGCCGCCCGATGCGGCCGGGTCGGTGACCGTCGCCACCGGGTTGTCCAGATCCAGGTCGTCCCAGGCCAGCGCCTGCGCCGGGTCGTAACCGGCCTTGGTGATGTACACCTTGAAGGTGCCCTTGTGCGGGGCCGTGACACGGTACTTGAAGGTGTACGACCCACTGCTCACGCTGGTCGTCGGCCAGTCGGCGCGGGCCAGGTCGAGCCCCTTGAACGCGTCGTTGTTCGCGCTGCACAGCTTGCCGTCCGGGATCAGCGCCTGGTGCTGCCCGTTCGCGTTGCCGATGCGTATGCCGTTCCAGTCGTACAGCGCCTGGGTGCCGCCGGCCGCGACCGCCGCCTTGCACGCGTCGGACTTCGGGCTCTCGGGGCCCTCCGCGTAACACTGCGAGACCCGGCTGACCGGGTCGCCCATCGAACCGTGCGCGGACGCGGGCGCCGCGGCCAGCGCGGTCAGGGCGAGCGGGGCGATGCCGACGGCTGCGACGGCGGCCACCTTGCGGCGTGCGGGCATGACGGAACTCCTCGGAACGGTCACTGGATCGATGGGCCGGAACCCGTGGGGGGTGATCAGCAAGTTAGCCCCGGATGACCGTGAAATCGCCTGCTGGAGGCGGGGGAAGGAGATCCTTATGGTGGCTTTAAGGGAGTGCTCAGACTGGGATCAGGTAGCTAGCGTTCGCGCCATGACAGACGACGAGATCCGGCCCGCCGTGGCCACCGACGTACCGGCCGTGAAAAGCGTCACCGACGCGGCGTACCGCCCCTACATCGAGCGCATCGGGGTGGTGCCGGTGCCCATGGAGGCGGACCACGCGGCGAACGTGGCCGCGGGGAAGGTGTTCGTCACCGAAGAACCCCGGACCGGTCGCGTCATCGGCCTCGTGGTGGTCGAGACCCACCCGGACCATCTCTTCCTCGACAGCATCGCCGTCCACCCCGACGCCCATGGCAGGGGCGTGGGGCGACGGCTGCTGGAGTTCGTGGACGCACGCGCGCGTGCCTTGGGGCTGCCCGAGGTCAGGCTCTACACGAACGCGATGATGTGGGAGAACCAGAAGATCTATCCGAAGTACGGGTACGAGGTCGTCGAGCGTCGTGTGGAGGGGCAGTACGACCGCATCCACTACCGCAAACGGCTGCTCTGACGCGTCTCATGACCTCACCCGCCCGCCTCAGCCGTCGGGCCACCATGTGCGCGCGATGTCCTTTCGGACCTCGGGGCGCTCGGCGGGGCGCTCGTCGGCCTGCTCGCGGAGCCGGCGGACGTCCGTCTTCTTCAGGGGCTTCTGCACGGTGACTCGGCGCATGGCTGCCTCCTTCGGTGCCTACCTGAGTTCCGCGTTCTCACGGAGGTAGACCCTTTCGGCGAGGGTTCCTCATCGGTGCCCTCCTGTCAGTGGCGGTCATCACGGTTTTGACTGGAATTCGAGTGATCTTCGGCCGGAGCTCGATTGTCAGTGACGGCTGTCACGCTGTGGATATGAGCGATGACGAGAGTGCCCGCACCGGATCGGTGGCGGACTGGGACGCGGCGGCCGCCTCCTTCGACGACGAGCCGGACCACGGCCTGCGCGATCCCGAGGTGCGCCTGGCCTGGGCCGACCGGCTGCACGCCTGGCTGCCGCCGCGGCCGGGCGACGTCCTCGACCTCGGCTGCGGCACCGGCAGTCTGTCGCTCCTCGCAGCCGAGCAGGGGCACCGCGTCACCGGCGTCGACCTGTCCCCGGCCATGGTCGCGCTGGCGAGAGCGAAGCTCGCCGGACGTGACGCCGTGTTCCTCGTCGGTGACGCGGCGGCGCCACCGGTGGGCGAGGACCGGTTCGACGCCGTGGTCGTACGGCATGTGCTGTGGGCCCTGCCCGACCCCGGCCGCGCCCTGCGGCACTGGCGGGAGCTGCTGCGTCCCGGTGGGCGGCTCGTGCTGATCGAGGGCGTGTGGGGGACGGTCAGCCCGGTCGGTATCCCCGCCGACCGGCTCACCGACCTGCTCGGCCCGGCCGCCGGGCACGGGCGTGTGGAGCGGCTGTCGGACGAGCCGCGCCTGTGGGGGAGGGCGGTGGAGGACGAGCGGTATGCGGTGGTGGTCCGGCTGTGACGCTCAGTCGAGCAGCGCTTCGAAGCCGTCCTCGCGCGCCAGCGCCTCCAACTCGTCGAGGGCGTCCATGGCGGCAGTGGCGGCCGCGGGGTCCGACTCCGTGAGGCCACTGGCCGCGAACTCGTCCTCGTCGAGACGCCGTACGTCGGTCCCGTCGGCGGAGCGCCACAGGTCCAGGTCCAGGTCCTCTACCACCAGTTCGGCGCCGGCGCCGGAGAGCACGGCCGGGCGTGTGATGTCGCAGTACCAGCCCTTGAGCGTGCCCCGAGCGTCACGGACCTCCTTCACCGCGTACCAGCGGTCGCGCCAGTAGTACTCGGTGAAGACATCGCCGGACTCGAAGCGTACGAAGCCGAAGTCGCGGGTGGTGTCGCCCGCCCAGGGGGCGCGGACGGTGATGCGGGTGCCGTCGTCCTGGAGGAGCTCGGCCGGGTAACGGATCTTCGTGCGGCCGCCTTTGACGAGGACGACGTCCACGAGGTGGGACCGGTCGCTCGGGTTCTGTGACCGGTCAGCCGAGTTCGCGGACAAAGCGCACCTCCGTCGCGCAGATCTCGTACCCGAACCACTTGTTGATCGCGAGCATCGGCCCGTTTCCGGTGTCGTTGCCCGTGAACGCCTCGGTGAATCCGGCGGCGCGGGCGCGGTGCAGGGAGTCGTTCTTGGCGAGCTTGGCGAGGCCGCGGCCGCGGAAGGCGCGGGCGGTGCCGGTCATCACGGTGCCGTAGCGTGCGCCGCCGTCCGTGCGGGCCGCGCTGAAGGCGGCGGGGCGGCCGTCGACGAGCGCGATCGAGGTGAGCTCGGGACTGAACAGGGGGTGCCGCCAGGTTCCCTCCAGCCAGGCCTCGTAGTCCGTGAACTCGTAGTCGACGTCGCTCGGTTCGTCCGACGTCGTCTCCGCGTCCAGGGTGAACAGCGGGCGCGGATCGTCCGCGAAGTCGGCGCCCGGGCGCAGCTCGACGCCCGGCGGGAGGTCCTGGAGCGGGGGGAGGGAGCCGTCCACCAGGTCCAGGCGGAGGAAGTGGGCGGAACGGCTCGCCCGATAGCCGTGCCGCTCGGCGAAGACGCGGTTGCCGGGCTCGTCGAGGACCCAGGCGAAGACCTTGGTCGCGCCCTGCGCGGCCAGGTGTTCGTCGGCGGCGCGGACCAGCAGGGAGCCGACGCCGCGGCGGGTCCGCTCCGGGTGTACGTACAGGTTGATGTAACCCTGGCCGGGCTCCGGGCTGTCGTGGACCATGCCGACGTTGGCGGTGCCGATCACCTCGCCGTCCTCTTCGGCGACGAGGGGAACATAGTGGGCGTCGGGATGGGCGTGCGTGACGTCGTAGGCGACGGAGTCCGCGGTGAACAGGATGTACGGGAGGGCCTGGTGGCGGACGTGGGCGAAGCCCTCGGTGTCGGCCCGGACTTCGGGGCGCAGCTCGCGCACGATGACTGTCATATGGCCGCACGCTACGTGGCTGACGTGCCGGGATGCCTCTCATTTTCCGGCGCCTTCGCCGGTGGGGTTTTTGGCGGTGGGTGCGGGACAATCGGGCCGTGACCTTGAAGATCCACATCGATGACAGTGCCCCGCCGTACGAGCAGGTGCGTGCGAAGATCTCCGAGCAGGCGCGGGCGGGGGTGCTGCCCGTCGGGTATCGGTTGCCCACGGTGCGGGGGCTCGCCGAGTCGCTCGGGCTGGCCGCGAACACGGTCGCCAAGGCGTATCGGACGCTGGAGGCGGACGGGGTGATCGAGACGCGGGGCCGGAACGGGACGTTCGTGGCTGCCGCCGGCTCGGCCGCGGAGCGGGAGTTGGCGTCGGCTGCTCAGGCTTTCGTCGAGCGGGCTCGGCGGCTTGGGCTCACGGAGGCTGATGCGTTGGCGGCCGTGCGGGATGCCCTGCGGGCGGCGTACGGGGGGTAAGGCTTGGTGAAAGGTGTGGCGGTGGACTTCAAGGTGTCGGGACGTGGTCCGGTACTCGTGTCACCGTCAGGCCCGCCCTCTTCGCCACCCCCGCGAACGACACCGCGTCCTCCACGGCCGCCCCGCCCGGGTCGTTGTTGAAGTAGGCGTAGACGTCATGGTCGTCGGGCCAGGTGGACGCGATGCGGTCGGCCCAGGTGCGCAGGGACTGGCGGCCGTAGCGGGGCCACGGCTGGGCTCGGCCCTGGTGGAAGCGGACGTAGCCCCAGTCGGTGGTGCGCCACAGCGGGGTCATGGGGCGGGCCCGGATGTCGGCCCAGCACAGGGCCGCGCCACGGGATTCGAGGACCTGGCGGATCGACTCGGTCCACCAGGAGTCGTGACGGGGTTCGACCGCGACGCGGGTGCCGCGCGGGAAGCACGCGAGACAGGCGTCCAGGAGGCCGGGGTCGGCCCGCAGTGTGGGCGGGAGCTGGAGGAGGACCGGGCCGATGCGGTCGCCGAGGCCGGCCGCATGGACCATCAGGCGGTGCACCGGTTCCTGGGGGTCCCGCAGGCGCTTGATGTGGGTCAGATAGCGGCTCGCCTTGAGCGCGACCACGAAGTCCGGCGGGACCCGCTCCCGCCAGGCCTCGAAGTTCTCCCGCGTCGGCAGCCGGTAGAAGGCGTTGTTGACCTCGACCGTCGCGAAGCGTGCCGCGTACTCCTCCAGCCAGAGCCGCATGGGGCACTCCGCCGGGTACAGGACGCCCCGCCAGTCCTTGTACTGCCACCCCGACGTGCCGACGAACAGGGTCATACGTCCATCAAAGCACCGTCCGAAGCGCTGCCCTACAGGTACAGCCCCGCGTCCGCCCGCCCCCGCGGCTCCGGCAGGGACGTCGGTGACGTGCCCCGGCGCAGTGCGTACAGCTCGGCCAGGCTCGCGCCCTCGCGGTCGATGCCCTCGTCCGTGCCCAGCCAGTTCACCGCCTCCCGGTGGGTCAGCGGGCCGACCTCGATACGGGCGAGACAGCGGCCGGGGCGGACGACGGCCGGGTGGAGGCGTTCCAGGTCCTCGTTGGTGGTGACGCCGACCAGGACGTTGCGCCCCTGGCCCAGGAGGCCGTCGGTCAGGTTCAGCAGCCGCGACAGCGCCTGGCCCGCCGTGTGCTTGGCCTCGCCGCGGATCAGTTCGTCGCAGTCCTCCAGAAGCAGCAGCCGCCAGCGGCCCTTGCCCGTCGAGTCCTCCTCGCCGATCGCGATGTCCATCAGATAGCCGACGTCGCTGAAGAGCCGCTCCGGGTCCAGAACGCAGTCCACCTGGCACCAGTCCCGCCAGGAGCGGGCCAGTGTGCGCAGCGCCGACGTCTTGCCGGTGCCCGGCGGGCCGTGGAGCAGGAGGAGACGGCCCGCGATGTCCTCCGGGGTCGTCTTCATCAGCTGGTCCATCGCGTCGGCGACCGGCGCCGTGTAGTTGGGCCGCACCTCGTCCCACGTCCCCGCGGAGATCTGCCGTGTCGTGCGGTGCGGGCCGCGCCTCGGGGAGACGTACCAGAAGCCCATCGTCACGTTCTCCGGCTGCGGCTCGGGTTCGTCCGCCGCGCCGTCCGTGGCCTGATCGAGAACCTTCTCCGCCAGCTCGGCGCTGGTCGCCGTCACCGTGACATCCGCGCCCCGGTTCCAGCGGGAGATCAGCACCGTCCAGCCGTCGCCCTCCGCCAGCGTCGCGCTGCGGTCGTCGTCGCGGGCGCCGCGCAGCACACGGGCGCCCGGCGGCAGGAGCGTCGCCCCGGACCGCACGCGGTCGATGTTGGCCGCGTGCGAATACGGCTGCTCGCCCGTCGCGAAGCGGCCGAGGAACAGCGCGTCGACGACGTCGGACGGCGAGTCGCTGTCGTCGACGTTGAGCCGGATCGGCAGAGCGTCGTGTGGGTTCGCAGACATGGGCCCATGATCCGTCACGAGGGCGCCGTCTGCACCCGGTTTCCGTGGTGGGTCCGGAGTGTCGGGTGTGTCATGTTTTCGCCGGTGTTGCTTTCGTCCGTCCAGTAACAGGAACAGGCTCCCGAACGGCCGTATCCGCCGATACTGTTGCCCTTGATGGGACGTCATGGGTGGAATTCGGGGGCAGGGCGGTGGCGGCTCACCGCGCTGCTCGGCGTGGGTGCGGCCGCGCTGGCCCTGGTCGTGACCCTGCTCAACACGCTGCCGGGAAACGGCGCGAGCACCGACGGCACCTCACGCGACGGCGGCAAGGTGCACGGCACGCCGGCGCCCACAAAGGACCGGCCCGAGCCCGAGGTCGGCTGGGGCTTCACGCACACCCAGTTCAGCGCCGACGAGGGCAGCTCCGCCGCCGTCGCCCGTGCCGAGGGGCTGCTGTCCCAGGGCGGGGGCCTGCCGCAGATCCAGCACGTCATGGGCTGGGGCGCCGACAACCCCGAGCCGGTCAAGGGGCGTTACGACTTCGAGGCGATGGACCGCCGTATCGACTTCGTCCGTGAGTCCGGCGGCACCCCCGTGGTCACGCTGTGCTGCGCCCCGGACTGGATGAAGGGCGGCAAGGCGGGCGTCGACGACACCGACTGGAGCCAGGCCGCCCTGGAGACCGCGCCGCAGCCCGAGCACTTCGACGACTTCGCCGCGCTCGCCGTGACCGTCGCCGAGCGCTATCCGGACGTCCGTCACTTCATCGTCTGGAACGAGTTCAAGGGCTTCTGGAACGACGCCGAGGCCCGCTGGGACTACGAGGGCTACACCCAGCTGTACAACCTCGTCCACAAGGCGCTGAAGAAGGTCGACAAGGACATCATGGTCGGCGGCCCGTATCTGGTCATGGACAGCCTCGACCCGCGTGAGGACGACGCGTCGACGACGGTCAAGGGGCCCTGGGGTGCGATGGACCAGCGGACGCTGGACGCCTTCGACTACTGGAACAAGCACCGGGCCGGCGCGGACTTCGTCGTCGTCGACGGCTCCAGCTACACCAGGGACGACGAACTGCTGCCCGACGAGTTCGCGGCCACCGACAAGTTCACCGCCGTCGGCAAGTGGGTGCGCGAGCGGGCGCCCGGACTGCCGCTGTGGTGGGCCGAGTACTACGTCGAACCCGCCGACGGCAACGACGACCGCCACGGCTGGTCCGAGCCCCGCCGCGGCGCCGTCCAGGCCGCCGGGATGATCGCCATGGCCAAGGGCGGCGCCACCTCCGGCTTCTACTGGAACCCGGAGGAGGAGAAGGGCACGGAGTGCCCCGGGTGCTTGTGGACACCCACATCCGGAAGTCAGGGAGGCAAGAAGCTCCCCATGTATGACCTGGTCTCGCGGTTCAACGCCGAGTTCCCGCCGGGCACGCGGTACGAGACCGTGTCCGTCGCGAAGAAGGACGTACCCGACGTCCGCGTACTCGCCGACGACAAGGCCGTCCTGGTGGTCAACACCCAGGACCGGGCGATCACCGCGACGGTCGACGGCCACCGGGTCGAGTTGCAGGCGTACGAGGTGAAGTGGCTGGACCGGTGAGCCGCTTCACCCCGCACAGACCTACTTGATCGTCAGGAACCGCTGCACCAGCGAGGCCAGCAGCACCGCCAGCAGTGGCAGCGAGAACCAGAACGTGCTCTGTAGCCACCGCAGCTGCTTCACACTCGGCCGCACCGCCACCCGGACCACCTCACGCGCCGCCAGCAGCAGGATCAACGCGATCGCGGCCAGCCCTCCGACCACCGACCAGGGAGTCCACGTCACCTGCGGCCCGATCGGACCGGGATCGGCCTTCGGGACCGCGCCCTCCGGCTGTTTCCGCAACGCGTACATGGTCGCGTCCTCGTTGACGAAGACCTTCGTCAGCTCCGACCGCCGGTCCAGGTTCTGGACGAGCCTCGCATCCCAGGTCTTCGAATAGCCCATGTCCAACTGGAGGTAGACGACCTGACTCCGGTTGATCATCAGATACGAGTTCGGGCCCGCGTCCTTCAGCGCCTTGACCAGCCCCGACACCAGCACCGGGTCGGTCGGCGCGAGCGTCGGCAGATACTCGACCCGCTCCATGTCCCGCGAGCCCCAGGGCATCGCCGGTGTCACGTCGTTGACGGTGTCGCTGCTGAGCCACAGCAGACGGGCGCTCGGTTCGTCATGGGCGTACACGTAGTCCATCGCGGCGACCTCACCGGGCCGGACCCGCTCGAACGGCTCGTTGCCCCAACGGGCCACCAGGAAGCCGCCCATGAGGACCAGACCCGCCATCAGCGCGGCCAGCGGAGCCAGGCTCACCCGGTCCTTGTCCCGCTCCTTCGCGGTGACGCCGGTGCGCGGGAAGAGGGCGAGTCCGGTGAGCAGGGCCGCGCCCGGCAGCGCGAACATGAAGACGCGCAGCGCCATTTCGCCGCCGTACGACTGCATGCCGAAGCCCAGGAACGGCACGAAGGTCAGGACCAGCAGCGAACGCTCCCGGTACTTGTGGTCGCGCCGCCGCCACCAGCCCCAGCAGGCGAAGGCCAGCACACCGCCGGCGAGCAGCACGCGCGCGTACAGCACGAGTTTGTGCGTCGAGCTGCCGCCCTCGATCCGGCCGGACACCGACGAGGACACGTTGCCGCCGACGCCGCCGACCCCGCCGAACAGCTCGTCGAAGTGGCCGGACCAGTACGGCTCGGCCATGAAGCCGATCCAGGACACCACCATCACGCCGAACAGGATGGGCAGGCCGCGCAGTTCGGACTTGCCGATCAGGACCAGGACCGCCACCACGCCCAGCATCACGAACGGGGTCAGCTGGTGCGCGGGCACGCTAGCCGCGAACAGTCCGAGCAAGACCAGCAGCAGCACGGCACGCTGCCGCCGGTCCGTCGGCTCGACCTCCGCCTCGCCGGGCCGCACCTTCGTCCAGATCACCCGGGGCGCACGGAACCAGACCAGCAGGACCGCCGCGAACACCAGGTACAGCAGATAGGTGAAGCCCTGCGGTGAGAAGTAGTCCTGGCCGACCCAGCCGCTGAGCACGAACACCCAGATGCCGGTCCACTTGGCGCGCCAGCTCGCCCGCATCGAGCGCGTGAGCAGGAACAGCGGCGCCAGGTACAGCAGCTGCATGGTCAGCGGCCACCAGCGGATGATCTCGGTGAAGTCCGTGACCCCGCAGGCCTTCGCCATGAACGCGGCCGCCGCGAAGAAGCCCGGCCAGCTCCAGCGCGCGTCCAGGTCGGGTACGGCGGACCCGGTCCGGTCGATGTAGTCGAGGAAGCCCAGGTGCTGCCAGGCCGTGGCGAACCGCGGCTCCGTCTCGATCACCGCGGGCAGCGCGTGCAGCGACACGACGGTTGCCAGCAGCGTGATCAGCAGTAGGGCCCGGTGCTCGCGCTGAGGCCAGAGCAGCGACGCGAACACCACGATCAGCAGCGCGGCGCCGGTCAGGGTCGGCAGCGGCAGTACGGAGATCAGCCCGAGCCCGCCCATGCCGTCCAGGTCCGCGTCGCCGAGGCGCAGGACCGGGATCCAGTACAGGAGCAGGGCGGCGACCAGCAGACAGCCGAGGATCAGGCCGGAGCGGGTGGGCTGGAGACGCTCGCGCAGGGAGCGGGATCCGGGTGGCTCCGGGGCGTCGGGAACGTCGGCGGACGGCGCAGGAACGGCGGAAACAGGGTCGGCGGACATCTCTCCCGCCGGCACCGGAGCGGACGACACCTCCAGGCCCGGCTCCCTCTCCTCCACCGGTGACCCCGGCTCCCTCTCCTCCACCGGCAGCCCCACCACCTCCGGCCCCTTCGACTGGACCGCCCACGTCGGCCGGTGATGCTCCGGCAACACCACCACCGGCGTCCCCGTGGGCGGTGTCCCCGGCCCCGGACGCACGTCCGGACGACGTTCCTGGTGGTCGAAGTCGACGTGAATGCCGAGGGCGAGCGTGTCGGAGTCGAGCGCCCAGCCCGGCCCGCGTCGGCGCGTCCTGGCGCCGGCGGGGACCTCGCGCGCCCCCAGGTCGGCGAGGTCCCCGTCGGGCGGTGCCGCGTCCTCGGGAGCGGCGGCCGGTGCGGTCATGATGGTCCGGAACAGTTTGGGTGCGGCGATCGCCACGATCAGCGCGAGGCTGCCGACCTCCGCGACGCCGGCCCCGGTCAGCCCCATGCGGGGGAGCAGCAGCAGCGTCAGCCCGAGCACCAGGGCGCACAACACGCCCTGGAGCCAGGCGAGTCCGGCGGTCCGGCTCTGTGCGCGAAGCACCGCGAAGTACGTCTCCATGACGACCCGCAGCAGCCCGCCCACCGCGAACCAGCGCAGCAACGGCGTGGCCGCGTCCGCGTAACCCCCGCCGAAGACACCGAGGATCCACGGGGCGCCGAAGAACAGGATGACGGCGACCGGCACCATGATCCGGGCCATCCGCTTCAGCGCGGCCCGGGTGTTGGCGGCCAGCCGCCCGGGATCGTGCGAGCCCTCGACGGTCAGGGAGGCGCCCATGTTGATGGCGAGCAGATTGACCGTGCCGCCGATGGTGGCGGCGATGTAGAAGTACGCGTTGTTGGCGGAACTCACCTGCGCGGCGACGATCACCGGCACCAGATAGACCACCGCGAGCGAGAACAGCGAACCGGTGTAGTCGCCCGCCAGGAACCGCCCGATCTCCTTCAGCGTCGGCGGCTCGGCGTGCTCGTCGGTCGCCTTGACGTGCTTGGGCACCAGGCGCCGGAACACCAGCCAGCCCAGCGGCAGCACGGACACGGCGATCGCCGCGACCCACGACACGAAGACGCCGGCCATCGGGATCGCCGCGGCGATGCCGACCAGCAGCACCAGCTTGACCGCGGAGAACACGGTGTTGCCCACCGGCACCCACAGCGCGCTGCGCAGCCCGGTCAGCACGCCGTCCTGGAGGGTGAGCAGATTCCAGGCGATCACCGCGACCACGAACCCGAGCGCGGGCAGCGGCCCGTTCAGGAAGCGGTACGACGGCCCCCACATGTCCAGCGTGAGCAGGAAGACGCCCGCGGCCAGTGCCACGATCACCGAACTGCCCGCGTAGGTACGGAAGATGAGCCGCCCGGTGCTGCGTCCGGCGAGCGGTATGAAGCGGGCCAGCGCACCGGTCAGCGTCACCGCGGTCAGCCCCGCGAGGAGCTTCATGGCGGCGATCGCGGCGGAACCCTGGCCGACCGCCGACTCGGAGTAGTAGCGGGCGGCGACCAGCCAGTAGCCGAGGCCCAGCACGGCGGAGATGCCGGTGTTGAGCATCAGCGCGTAGGCGTTGCGGAACAGCTGGCTGCCGCCCCCGGACCGGCCGAGTCCGGGGAGACGCAGCCGGCGCCCCGACTGCTCGGGCGCCTGGGTCTGGGGCTGGGCCTCGGTCTTGGTGGACGTGTCAGACACGGGAACGGATGGCCTTCCGGCGGACCTGTCGGGCTCTGCGGACCAGGGCGTACCCCTTGGTGAGGGCACGGTCCCCGGCGAACGTACGGGCGATTCGGCGGCCCTCGACCAGCCGCGCGAACTCGCCGATTCCGGTGCTGCGCCGCACCGTGAGGCGGGTCAGGGCGTACGGCCCCTGCCGGCGCCGCGCGAGGCCGTTGTTGACGGCGAGCGCCTGGCCGTATCCCGTCTCGTGGACGGCCTCGCGCACCCGGCGGCTGGAGTAGCCGTACGGGTAGGCGAACGAGGCCGGTACGGAGCCGAGTTCGTCCTGGACGATCTCCTTGCACAGGATCAGCTCCTGGCGCAGCCTGTCGTCCGGGAGCTGGTCGAGCTGAGGGTGGGTGTGGCTGTGCCCGCCGATCTCGACGCCGGCGGACGCCAGGTCGCGGACCTGGTCCCAGTCGAGCATGGTGTCGAGTTCGCCGCCCGTGTTGTGCGGGCCGCGCAGCCAGCCGGTGGTGACGAACACGGTGGCCGCGAAGGAGTGCTTGGCGAGCACGGGCAGGGCGTGCCGGTGCACGCCCTCGTAGCCGTCGTCGAAGGTGACCAGGACCGGGCGGTCGGGCAGCGGTCCGCCGTAGCGCCAGCGTTCGGCCAGCTCCGCCGTGGAGACGGGGGTGAGGCCCAGGTCGGCGATCATCGCCATCTGTTCGGCGAACGCCGTGGGCGTCACCGACAGAGCACGCGTGGCCTCGCTCGGCTCGGCCGACACCGCGTGGTACATGAGTATCGGCACGCGCGCGTCAGTCATGTGCACCCCCCTCGATCTCGGCCACCGAGAACGTGGCCGCCCCCTTGCGTGACCGCACGGTCCCCACGACGTACCCACCGGCCGCCGTCAGCACCCCCGCGACGATCGCCCCCGCCCGGCCCGCACCGCCCCGCCGGGCCAGCAGGGCGTCGCGCAGCCCGCGGGCCACTCCGGCCGGCAGCACCCGTGTCGCGTACCGGCGTTCGGACTCAAGTCCCTTGTCCGCACCGACACTTCGGGCCACCAGCGCCTTGGACAGGCCCTCGGCGTACGTACGCGTGCGGAAGTACCCGAAGTGCTCACGCGCCTCGGGCACCCGATGGTGGATCACCGCACGGTCGTCGATCAGCAGGACGGCGTCCGGTCTGGCCCGGGTGAGGCGGATGCACAGCTCCGTCTCCTCGCAGCCCAGCGGGCGCTTGTCGCCGTCGCGTCCGATGCCGGTGGCGAATCCGCCGGCCGCGTCGAACGCCGTACGACGGAACGAGGCGTTGCCGCCGAGGACGTTGCGCACCCGGACCCGGCCGGCGGGCAGGCCCTTGTAGGTGCAGCCCACCACCCAGTCGAACTCCTCCGGGAACCAGGCCGGCCGGCGCCGCGACGCCCAGATCGGCATCGTGCGCCCGCCGACGGCCATCACCCGAGGGTCGGCGTACCCGTCCGCGAAGTGCCGCAGCCAGTCGCGCTCGGCCACGGCGTCGTCGTCGAGGAAGGCGATCACCTCGCCGTACGAGGCCGCGATACCGGTGTTGCGGCCGGCGGACAGGCCACGGGGGCCCGCGTTGGCGAGCACCCGCACCTCGGTGACTTCCTTGTACTCCTTGGCCAGCCGGTCCAGAAGCGCCGGATTGTGGTCGACGGCAAGGAGCGTTTCCAGCGCAGGGTGCGATTGCGCCCGGACCGAGGCGACCGCCGCGAGGATGTCCTCCCAGCGGTCCTCGGTGTAGACGCAGATCACGACGGAGATGTCGGGACCGCTCAAGACACCTCTCCCCGCGCCGAGTCGAGCATGGGGGAGTGCTGCTCACGGCGGCGCAGGGCACGCCGGTTGGAGCGCTCCTTGAGGATCACCTTGAGCACCCGCAGCCCGTCCCGCACGGCCCGCAGATTGCTGGTGCCGTGGATGCGGAGGTACTCGTGGCTGGGTATCTCCTGCACCTTCAGGCCCGCCTTGACCACCCGGATGTTGATCAGGGTCTCGATCTCGAAGCCGGTGCAGTCGAGCTCGATCTTGTCCAGGCAGTGGCGCCAGAACGCGTTGTATCCGTAGCAGAGATCGGTGTAGCGGGCGCCGAACTTGCGGTTGACCGCCGTGCACAGCGCCCAGTTGCCGAGCTTTCTGATCGGCGTCATGTCGTCCGTGCCACCGCCGTTGGCGAAGCGGGAGCCCTTGGCGAAGTCCGCGCCCGAGACGAGGGCGGAGACGTACGACACGATCTCGTTGCCGTCGGCCGAGCCGTCCGCGTCGACCATGACGATGATGTCGCCGGTGGCCGCCTCGAACCCGGTGATCAGGGCATCCCCCTTGCCCTTGCCGTGCTGCTTGACAACCTTGACGTCGGGCCACAGTCCGCGGGCCACTTCGACGGTGTCGTCCGTGGAGTTGCCGTCCACCAGGACGACTTCGTGGATCCAGTCGGGCAGCGTCTTGAAGACGTACGGGAGATTCTCCGCCTCGTTCATGGCGGGAATCACGACACTCACCGGTGGCGTGATGGCCAGGTGAGAGGAGATGGGCCGGTAGGCACCGGCGGTGGTCGGATCCTGGCCCGTGCTGGGCGGGCGCAGAACTGAACTCATGAGTCTGGTCCCTCTCGTCCGGTGGACCGCCCGCCCCCGGGCGGCCCGGCTCTTTGTCCGGTTCGAAAGGGGGGTATCTCACTTACGGCATGGCGAAATCACTCTCCGTGCACGCCGGGTGAGCTGGCAAAGCTGGCCGACTGCCACGACTGGGCATTCGGTCTCGCGGCACGACTCGGCTGATTGTGCGATCACCGAGCACGGCACCCCCCTACCGCGCCCCGCTCCGGAGCCATCGCGGTCCTCGAGCCCTCCCCTTGGACCGAACGCCGATGAACCGATGCGGGTGAGATGTACGACGGTATTGATGATTGAGCCTGTATGGCAAGACCTGGAACAAGGCCCCACGTTTTTGTTGTTGTGTCCGTTACCTAACGATAGATATAGATACCTATCGTCCCGCACGGATTTTGCCCATCCGTTTGAGCAGTTTGTCCGCTCGTTCGAACAGTTCCGGCCGGGCCACCACCGTGTTGCGCAGTGCCCGGACCGGAGCGCGACGCGCCCGGTGCCCGAGTGCCACCGGATGGCGACGTGTAACCCACCCTTCGGACACGGTGAGTTCCCGCGTCTTGAGGGAGTCCTTGTACTCCTTCTGGCCCCGGCCGAGATCCAGATAGGCGATGCCGTCGGCGGCGGCCGCCTCCACCATCCGCAGGTGCAGGACCAGGCCCGGGGAGTACTTCGAGAAGCCCGGGTCGTACGCCGGGAACCAGCACGCCAGCACCCGTTCGGTACGCAGCCCGAAGTGCGCGGCGATCGGCTTGTCGCCCGCGTACAGCACGGACAGGATCCCCGCGAACGGCCCGGAGCGCGTGTGGAACAGATGCTGCGTCAGCCGCGTGATCCACTCCTGCGAGAAGCGGTCGCTGCGCCCGGTCCTGCGGTACTGGGCCGACTTCCACTCCATGAGCGTGCGCAGGGCGGCCGGGTCGCGCTCGTCGTGGACGTAGCGCACGTCGCCCGCGTCCCGGCCGAGCTTGCGGTCCTTGGCGAGTGTGGTCCTGGTGAACTTCGGCGACCGGGCGCGCAGGTCGCTCAGATAGGTGTCGTAGCCCTGGTCGACGTCGATCACGGGTGACGGGAAACTTCCGGTGGCCTCCGCCCCGAACGGCCCCTGGCCCTCCACCAGGTGGTCGAACTCCCAGACGGAGAGCCCGCAGGCCCGCAGCAGCGCCCGGGCGTCCCAGCTGTACCCGGGCCGGTGCACCAGGCCCTGGGCGTCCGAGATGCCGAGGCCGACGGCCCGGCCGACGCCGGCGGCGGACCTCTGGTGCGGGAAGTACGCGGCGGGCTCGCCGTCCTCCCGTACGACCGCGATCCGGACCCCGCGCCGGTGCCGTCCGACCGCGAGCGTGAACTCGGGGGACAGGAACGGGTTCGCCAGCTCGGGAGATCCGTGCAGATGTGCCTTCGACTGCATGGCCGTCCAGGCCGCCCGGTCGGCCTCGCTCAGCTCGCCGGGGCGGTACACGGTGATGTCCACGTCAGTCAGTCCGCCTTCGTGCCGTACGGCCGCGCAGCCGCCGTACCAGAACCAGCAGGAGAGTGAGTGCGCTGATCGCGGTCACCGCCGCGATGCCGCCTCCGATGGACCACCGGTGCAAGGCCAGCATGGCCTGCGCGACCAGCATGTTGACGACGACCGCGCCCGCGACCGCGACCAGGATCCGGCCGAGCGGCGACAGTCCGTGCAGGGCGGCGGCGATGGCCGCGGCCGGTGCCGCGAGCAGGAAGAAGAGGGTGAGCGGGCCGCGCAGCGGTGAGCCCGAGCCGGCGAGCGCGAGGATCGCGCCGGTCCCCCCGACGGCCGTCGCCGCGCCCGCGAGCAGCGGCGTCAGGTCTCTCGCAGGACCGGGACGGGCACGCTCCGCGCTGTCCGTTGAAGAAGTCTTGATACGTATGGTCTGCATTGGCGACTTTGCCCCCCGACGCGCCGGATGCCGGGCTTCAATGTGACCCAGCCGTGTACGGGCCGTCAAGACGGGGAGGACGGTCATCCTGGCGCATGAGCCGCTTTGCACAAGTGTTCCCCGGAGGCGACGGACGCCTCCGGGGAACACCGTGTCACTTCAGGCCCGTTGCCTTCACGGGACGATCTTCAGCAGCCGGTTCGGGGAGCCGGTGCCCGGGCTGGTGACCACACCGGTGGTCGCGGCGCTGGTCAGCGCCGAGGCGACCTGTGCCGGGGTGGACGAGGTGTGGCCCGCGAGGTAGACCGCGGCAGCGCCCGCGACGTGCGGCGTCGCCATCGACGTACCGGAGATGGTGTTGGTCGCGGTGTCGCTGGTGTACCAGCCCGCCGTGATCGAGGAGCCGGGCGCGAAGATGTCCAGAATCGAGCCGTAGTTCGAGTAGCTCGCCTTTGCGTCCGTGTTGGTAGTGGCGCCCACCGTGATCGCCGAGGCGACGCGGGCGGGGGAGTACGAGGAGGCGTTGGCGGCGCTGTTGCCGGCAGCGACCGCGTAGGTCACACCGCTGGAGATGGAGTTCGCGACCGCCGTGTCCAGCGTGGTGGAGGCGCCGCCGCCGAGCGACATGTTGGCGACCGAGGGACCGGAGTGGTTGGCCGTCACCCAGTCGATGCCCGCGATCACGCCCGCCGTGGTGCCGGAGCCCGCGTCGTTGAGCACCCGCACCGCCACGATGTTCGCCTTCTTGGCGATGCCGTAGGTGGTGCCCGCGATCGTGGTGGCCACGTGGGTGCCGTGGCCGTTGCCGTCCGAGGCGGTGGTGTCGCCGTCGACCGCGTCATAGCCGTAGGTGGCACGGCCGCTGATCTGCGAGTGGGTGATCCGGACGCCGGTGTCGATGACGTATACGGTCACGCCGCTGCCCGCGGTGTCCGGGTAGGTGTAGGTACCGGACAGCGGGAGCGAGGTCTGGTCCGAGCGGTCCAGGCCCCAAGGAGCGTTGCTCTGCGTGGTGTCGGTCAGCTGGACGCGCTGGTTCTGCTCCACGGAGGCCACCGCCGGGTCGGCGGCGAGCCGCCGGGCCTCGGTCGCGGAGAGTGTGGCCGTGTAGCCGTTCAGCACCTCGCCGAACGTCTTCTTCACCGTGCCGCCGTACTCCTTGACCAGGCTCTTGCCCTCGCTCGACGCGGCCTTGAGGCCGGCGTTCTTCTTGAGCGTGACGATGTAGCTGTCCTTGATCGCGGTGGGGGAGTCGGCGGCGAGCACCTTCCCCTCGGCCGGGGCGGCCTCGGCGGGAAGTGCGGTGAGCCCGCCCAGAAGGGCGGCGGTCGCCAGGCTGGTTATCGCGGCGAACCGGAATCTCTTGCTACGCAGCTGTGCCATACGAGGGAGTCCTCCTCTTGGCGGCGCGCGCCTGGGTGTGGCGCGCGTCTGTGGGGGGTGCGCGCGTCATCGCACGCACGGCCCGGAGCGTCGCGTTCCGTCCCGGGCTCGAGTAGAGGATCAGCCGTCTACGTGCGTAGAACAAGGGAGTTGAGGACCTGTCAACAAATCTGTCATGAGCACGAAATCAACGGCCGGGTGAACCCATGGCGCAGACCCCGGAAAGGTCTGACAAGTCTTGGCATGGACACTTCCGTTCAACACGCGTAGTTGCTACGACGGTTGTGGCAGAGATCCTGTTATAGGGAGGTTCCATGAGACGTTCCCGATTTGCCGCATACGTCAGCTCACTCCTCCTGGCCATCGGTGTCACCCTCACCGGCGCGGCCACCACACAAGCCGCCGAGTCCGCCGCGGAAGGCGGCTACGTGGCCCTCGGAGACTCCTACTCCTCCGGGCTCGGCGCGGGGAGCTACCTCTCCTCCAGCGGCGACTGCAAGCGCAGCACGAAGTCGTACGCGTACCTCTGGGCCGCCGCCAACTCACCCTCGACGTTCGACTTCACCGCTTGCTCGGGCGCCCGAACGGATGATGTTCTCGCCAATCAGCTCGGCCCGGTCAACGCCGCCACCACCCTCGTCTCCATCACCATCGGCGGCAACGACGCCGGCTTCATGGACGTGATGGTCACGTGCGTGCTCCAGTCCGACAGCGCGTGCCTCTCCCGCGTCAACACCGCCAGGGCGTACGTCGACTCGACGCTGCCCGGCAAGCTCGACAACGTCTACGCGGCGATCCGCGCCAAGGCCCCGTCCGCCCACGTCGTCGTGCTCGGCTACCCCCGCCTCTACCGGCTCGGCGCCGTGTGCCTCGGTCTCTCCGAGACCAAGCGGAAGGCGATCAACGACGCCGCCGACCACCTCGACACCGCCATCGCCAAGCGCGTCGCCGACCACGGATTCACCTTCGGCGACGTCCGTCCCGCCTTCACCGGCCACGAGATCTGCTCCGGCAGCGCGTGGCTGCACAGTGTGAACCTGGCCAACATCAGCGAGTCGTACCACCCGAACGCGGGCGGCCAGTCCGGCGGGTACGTGCCTGTGCTGAGCGCGAACGCCTGAGCCACTGCCGCGGCGGGCCGTCTGGCGTCTGCGGCACCGTCGTGGCTGGTCGCGCAGTTCCCCGCGCCCCTTTGGGGCGCTAGGGGGTGGCCGAGTATGAAGAGGAGGCCCCGTTCGTCGGGGTCTCCGACTCGCATGTCACCGAGAACGGGACCGAGTTGGACTTGGTCTCCACCGGGTCGCGCACCTCGACGCTGATCTCGTTCTCGAACGTCCCGGTCTCGTCGTATGTCGTCACGAACGCCCGGTCCTGTTTGGTCCGCGAGCCGCCCTCGGGGAACGACAGCGTCTTCCAGCCCTGGTCCATCACCTCGCCGTCCTGGGACACCCAGCGATAGCTCACCTGGGCCGGAAGCTGCCCGACCGTGAACGTCGCCGTGAACCCGGGCGCCTCGTCGTTCGGCGGCGGACACGGTCCGGAGTACTCCGTGTTCGACCCCGCCAGCGAGACCTGTACGGACTGCTGGGGCGCCGACGAGGTCGTCCCGGCATCGCTCGGGCTCGGCGTGGGGCTGTCCGCACCGCCGGCCGCGTTGTCGTCGTCGCTCGGTGAAGTGCCCTCGCTCGTCTGGCTGGTGGTCGTACCGCCGCCTTGATCGCCCCCGTTGTCCTCCTTGTTCAGCAGGGCGTACGTCAGTCCGGCCACGGCCAGTGCGATGGCGGCGACGCCCGCGATGAGGGCGATGGCGGCGCGGCGGTTGCCGCCCGGTTCCTGGGTCGTGGTGGTCGTCGCCGGGGTGGGCACGGGCCGGGTGGAGGGGAGGGGCGGAGTGGGTGGTTGCTGCGGCTGGGCCGCGAGCGTCGGCGTGTAGGGGGCCGCGGGGTACGTGTCCGCGCGCGGGGTACCTCCCGCCGCGACCAGGCGCAGATCCTGCTCCGCCTGGTCCGCCGGCAGCCGCTCGGCCGGGTCCTTGCGCAGCAGCCCCTCGATGACACCGGCGAGCGGACCGGCCCGCTGCGGCGGCGGCAGCTCCTCGTCGACGATCGCGCGCAGGGTGCTGAGCGGGGTGTTCTGGCGGAACGGGGAGTTGCCCTCGACCGCCGCGTACAGCAGCACACCGAGCGACCACAGGTCCGACTCGGGGCCCGGCGTCCGGCCCAGCGCCCGCTCCGGCGCCAGGAACTCGGGCGAGCCGATGACCTCCCCGGTCATGGTCAGCGCCGAGCTGCCCTCGACCATGGCGATACCGAAGTCGGTCAGCACGATCCGGCCGTCGTTCGACAACAGCACGTTGCCCGGCTTCACGTCCCGGTGCAGCACCCCGGCGTCATGCGCCGCCCGCAGCGCGGACAGCACCTCCGCGCCGATGTGTGCGGCACCCTGCGGGGACAACGGCCCCTCGGCTTCCAACCGGTCCGCCAGCGACACCCCACGGACCAGCTCCATCACGATCCACGGCCGACCGCCGTCGGAGGCCACGTCGTACACCGTCACCACGTTGCGGTTCGCCACCCGCGCCGCCGCCCACGCCTCACGCTCCAGCCGGGCGTACATCCGCTCGACCTCCGGGGCCGGCAGCCCCGCGGGCGCACGCACCTCCTTCACGGCGACCTCGCGGTGCAGCACCTCGTCGCGGGCCCGCCACACCGTCCCCATGCCGCCCTCGCCGAGCGGGGACAACAGACGGTAGCGGCCCGCGATCACACGTTCACTGCCCGGTTCTTCGGACACGGGCGCCCCCATTCGCATCCGGGCTGATTCTCCCCAATTCTCGCCAAACGTAGCTCAGCCGAGTGCGGATGCCGCCCCCTTGAGGAGCAATCCGATCCCGAGCGCGACGACGACGAACGCCGACAGCAGCGGCGCGGTCCTGCGCAGCAGGGTCACCGTCGGACTGGCGGTCCAGCCGGGACGCTTGTCCAGCACTCGGGTCATACCGGTACCCAGCCTGACGACGGCGAACCCGGCCGCGGTGAGGGTCAGGGCCAGCCCGGCGCCGTACGCGACGACGAGCAGCAGCCCGAACCAGGCCTTGCCGAGAGCGGAGGCACCGACGAGCACGACGACGGCCGAAGGGCTGGGCACCAGTCCGCCGGCGAAGCCGAGGAGGATCGTGCCGCGGAGGGTGGGGGCGGTGGAATGGGTGTGGGTGAAGCCGCCGTGTGAGTGCTCCACGGTGTGCGGGTGACTGTGGTCGTGGTCGTGGTGGTGATGATGGTCGTGGGTGTGCGGGTGGGGGTGGACCGCCGCGGGTGCGGGCGTCGGCGCGGAGTGCGCGGCGGCCAGGACCAGTTGGCGAGCGGGGGGCTTGTCCGGCTCGTGCGAGTGGTCGTGCGGGTGCGGATGGTCGTGGGTGTGCCCGTGCGGCTGCGGGGGGCGCCGGTTGCGCCAGGTCCGTCGTACGAGGTTCACGCCCGCCGCTGTCACCAGGGCACCGCTCGCGAGGCCGAGCCACGTGATCACCGAGGGCGTCGCCGTCGAGCCGGCCGTGACCAGCAGGCCGAGGGCGACCACGCCGAGGGTGTGGGTGACCGTCACCGAGGCGACGAGGGGCAGGACGCTCCGGAAGCGGGCGCGGCCGCCGTGGGCTGCCGCCGTCGCGGCCATGAGGGTCTTGCCGTGGCCCGGGGCGAGGGCGTGCAGCGCGCCGAGGCCGACCGCGATGACCAGGGCCAGCGCGGCGAAGCCGAGGGTGAGGTCGTGGCGGGCGACGAGGGAGTCCAGTGCGCGCGTCCAGCGGTCGGCGCCGCGGGGCAGTACGGAGGAGGCCGGGGCGTCCTGCCGGTCCTCGCTGAGGGCGGGGCCGCCGGAGCGTATGCGCAGGGACGCGGTCGCGGTATCGGCGGGCGAGGAGAGCAACTCCTCGGGGTAGCCGGTCAGTTCACGGGAGACCGACTTCTCCGGCACGTCCGACGCGGTGAGCGTCATACGGTCGCCGCGCGCGGTGATCTCGCGCCAGCCCGGGCCGGAGTCGGCGCCCGCGCTGTGGAAGTCGAGGGTGAGGGTGTCCTGGTCGGGGAGCGGCGCGGTCAGCCGGCACTCCACCCGGAGCGTGTCGAGCCCCGCCTGCCCGGGCCGCACGCGCGCGTGGCTCTCGGCGACGGTGAGGCCGACCGCACGCCCCTCGACGGTGACCTTGCCGTCCCGGGCGGCCGACGTGCACCGCTGCCGGGCCCAGTCGGCCATGCCCGCCTTCTCGATGTCGGGTTTCGCCTGGGTCGCCGGGATCTCCGCGAGGTCCTCGACGTGCAGGACCCGGAGTTCGCCGGGGGCGGCGACGAGGCCGTCGTAGCGGTTGACGGTGAAGTTGCCGAGGGGGTGCGCGCTCGCGGCTCCGGAGGGGAAGAGCACGAGCGCGCAGACGGCCGTGAGGACGGCCGCGCCGGAGGCGAGCAGGCGACGGGGGCTCACTTGGCCGCCTCCAGGTCCTTGAGCGTCGTACGGGCCTCCCGGGCGCCCAGCGGCGAGAAGCCGGGGTTGAGCTTCAGGGCCGCCTGGAGAGAGGTGCGGGCGTCCTTCTCGTGACCGGTGACGCGTTCGATCACGCCGCGGTGGTAGAGGAACGCCGCGTTGCGGTAGCCGGTCGCGGTGGCGCGGCGGGCGTACGGGAGGGCTTCCTCGTCGCGGCCGTTCACGTGCAGGGCCCAGGCGAGCGCGTCCGCGGTGTGCACGGTGTGGCGGCGGTCCCACTCGGCGCGGGCCGCGCGCAGCGCCGACGTCGCGTTGCCGTGGTCGGCGGCGGCGAGCGCGGTGTCGAGGTCGGCGTTGACGCCGTTGGCGCGGGCGAGCGCGGTCCAGGCGTCGACCAGGGCGTACTGGTCGTTCGCCTCGGCCTTGTCGCCGTCGGCGCCCCGGGCCTCGTACAGCTCGCCCAGGACGACGAGCGGGCCGGGCAGCGGATAGCGGGCGACGACCTGTTCCATCCCCTTGATCGCACCGGCGCTGTCACCGCTCGCCGCCTGCGCACGGGCGCGGCCCTCCAGCGCGGGCAGGTAGTTCTCGTCGGCGGCGAGGGCGCGGGCGAAGTGCTCCAGCGCCGTCTCGTAGTCGCCCTGGTTCCAGGCGAGTTGACCGAGCTGAGTCGCCACGTACGCCACGTCGCCGGGCGTGGCGGCGTTGGCGAGGGCCTGCTCCAGCACCCGCTCGGCCGTGGTCACGTCACCGCGCAGCTCGTGCACGTACGCGTACCGGGTGAAGACGGGGACCCCCGGACGCCGGGAGTCGGCGGTGTCGGCGGCCTTCGACGCCTCGGCGTACCGGCCGAGTTCGACGAGGGCGTCGATACGGGAGGACAGCGCCCGTTCGTTGTAGGGGTTCTGCTTCAGGGCCTGGTCGGAGTACTTCAGCGCATCCTCGAAGTCATGCCGGGCGGCGGCGAGGGCGGCCCGTCCCGCGAGGGCCTGGTCGTTGTCTGCATCGAGTTCGAGCGACCGCTTCAACGCCCGCTCGGCCTGCGGATAGCGGGAGGGGTCCCCCTTCGTCCGCGCCTGCTCGACATAGGCGAGACCGAGAGTGGCCCAGCCTCCGAAGTCCCTCGGCTGGGCGCGGAGATGGGCTTGCAGGGAGGAGATGCTCGCGTCGAGATCGCCGCTGGACAGCAGCGCCGGTGACATCGCGGCGGGGGCGGCGGCGACCGTGACGCCCCCGTTGTCCCGGACGGCCCCGAACGCGATGGCCCCGGCGGTCATGGCGACGGCCAACATGGCGGCACACCCCGCGAGTTGGGCGGCCCGCCAACGCCGCGAGGCCGCCGCCACGCGCCGCACGGCGGCAGTGCGCTCGTCGACCTCAGCGGGCCCGCTGTCGCCCTCCGGACACTCCGCAGGCTCAGCGCTTCCGGCGGCCTCCGGATTCTCCGCGGGCTCGCTGTCGTTCGTACGCGGGGACATGCCCTCTCCTAGGTCGCCTGAAGGAAGTTGTGAGGTGAAGCGGCGCGGCCCGCGCCGTGGGGGATGGGTACGAGCGGGCCGCGCCAGTTTTCGGAGTGGGGGGAGAACAGCGCCCCGACAGGGGCGCGGGGAACTGCGCGCCCAGCCACAGCGGGCCCGCAGCTCCCCACGACCCGGCGGAGTCAGTACGCACGCCCCCGCATCCGCCGCCACCACATCAGCCCTCCGCCGATCAGCAGGATCCCGGCCGCGCCGGCGCCCGCCGAGGCGGCGATCAGGGTCGTGTCGTCGGCGCTGCCGGAGGCACCCGAGGGCTGGAGCGCGTCGCCCAGCTGGTTGCGGACGTCGTTGTCTCCGGTCGTGCCCTTCGCGAGCGGACCGCGCGAACCCTCGGTCGGCAGTGCGACGTACGGGAAGGCCTTCTCGAAGTCCTTGTCGTTCTTGTCGACCGCGTCGCCCAAGTCGTTCTTGGAGCCGACCAGTTCACCCTCGACGACCTGGAGCGAGGCATCGAGCACGTCGTCGGTCAGCCGACGCCCGTTCGGGAAGCCCGCGTTGTCGCCGTCGAGGACGCCGAGGCGCTTGGGCTCGGCGGCCGGCTTGATGGAGGTGTTGAGGCGCAGCTCCTCCGCCGGGCGTACGTTCGGCGGCTGGTTGAGCCCCTCGACGCCCTTGAGGAAGACATCGACGAGGTCGTTGCGCGGCTCGGCCGGAGCCTCGATCTTGTAGATCGCCTCGATGAGCTTGGGCAGCTCGGGGTTGGTCACGTTCTTCAGGAACTGCGCGTCGTTCCACGGCGAGTCCGCGTTGAACTTGTCCTTGTCCTTCAGCGGGTTGACGACCTCGTTCACCAGCGGGCTGCCGAGCCGCGACACCTGGGTGAACTGCCCCTTTGCGTTCTTGCGTTGGGTCGTCGACCAGATACCGACGATCGGCTGGTCGGCCGACTCGGCGATCATGTCCGTCGGGACCTGGAGGGCGATCGAGTTGACGTTGTAGCCCTTGAGCGTGTCATTGCCGACCTCGGAGAGGTTCCCGCCGTACAGCAGGTCGAAGACGCGCAGGTCCAGGAAGAACGGGTCGTCCGCCTGGCCGGCGAACGTCGTGGAGCCGCCCGCCAGTTCGTGCACGGCCTGGGACCGCAGCGTGGCGTAGTCCGGCATCGACGCCTTGCCGACGTTCGACGGAGCCACCGGCACGTCGTCCGCGACCTTCGTCTTCGACACCAGGTGCTGGTTCTTCAGCCGCAGCAGGTCGATGTCGTACGTCTGCGTGATGTTCAGGTCCGGGTCGTCCAGGCTCTCCACCGCACCGGTGTTGTACAGGAACGTCTTCTTGTTCTTCGTGTGCGTCTTGAAGGTGTAGCGGTACAGCAGCTCGCCCTGGGCGTCGCCGTTGTTGTCGATGTGGATGTCGTACTGGGCGTCCTCGGCGAACGTGAAGAAGTTCGGTCCGCCGGCCGGCTCCTCGAAGGGGATCCAGTTCGCGACGATCGTCGTCGTGTCCGGCTTGTCCGGGCTGACGAACGCGTACACATCCGTGTTGTCGTACTGCGGGGTCCCCGAGATCAGCGGGGCCTCCCGGTGGCTGGAGGCGGAGGCCGCCCCCGGTTCCAGCGTGGCCACGCCGGCGGCTGCGAGCGCCCCGGCGGCCAGCGCACCACATACGAGGGTCGCGATGCTCCTCGCGCCCACGCCGCTCCTGGAGATAGGTGTCATGCCGTCCGTCCTCAGTCCAACTTGCCTGACGCAGGGGGATTCGACGCCGGTGACAGGGCGGATTGGTCGAACTTCAAAACAAAATTTCCCGCTGCCGGACCGGCGTTTTGGGCACGCTGATCCGTAACCCCATCCGGAGGTGGGTTCGTTGCGAATACCCCGTGGGACGGGATCGGCCGCGTGCGGCCGAAGAGAGGGGGACCGGGTGGAGGCGGACGAGCTTCTGGTGCTCGTGGCGGGGGGTGACCAGAAGGCATTCGAGGAGCTGTACGCAGTGGTGTCCGGGCCGGTGTTCGGACTTGTCAGGCGAGTCGTACGGGACCCGGCCCAGTCCGAGGAGGTGGCCCAGGAGGTGCTGCTCGAACTCTGGCGGTCCGCCGGACGGTTCGACCCCGGCCGGGGCAGCGCCCTGTCCTGGGTCCTCACCCTCGCCCACCGTCGCGCCGTGGACCGGGTGCGCAGTGCCCGCGCGGCCGGCGAACGCGAGCAGCGCGAGGCACGCCGCTCCCACAGCCCTGCCTTCGACCAGGTCTCCGAGGAGGTCGAGGCCGGCCTCGAACGCGAGTGGGTACGCCGCTGCCTGGACCGCCTCACCGCGATCCAGCGCCAGTCCGTGACCCTCGCCTACTACGACGGCTACACGTACCGTGAAGTGGCCGAGCGGCTCTCCTTGCCGCTGGGCACGGTGAAGACGCGTATGCGCGACGGACTGACCCGGCTGCGCGAGTGCCTGGGAGGTGTCGCATGAGCATCCTCCGTCGTCTGTTCCGCGGCGAGAACATCCACTCCCTGGCCGCTCCGTATGCGCTCGACGCCCTGGAACCGGGAGAGCGCGTGCGCTTCGAGAAGCACCTCAAGAACTGCGACACCTGCGCCGCCGAGGTGCGCACCCTCTCCGAGGACGCCGTCCGCCTCGCCTGGTCGACCGCCGCCCCGGCGCCGGCCGCGATGCGCGATCGGGTGCTGGCCGCCGTACGCACGATTCCGCAGGAGCCCGCCGCACAGGCCGCCTGGACCGAGCCCGCACGCGCGCGTACGACGCAGCTGCCGCCCCATGTCTGGGGAACCGAGCCGCCCCCGTCGCGCGCTCGTGCGCCCCGGCGCCCCCTGTTCGTCCCCTTCGCGACGGCCACCGCCGCCGCGGCCCTCGTCGTCGCCGCGCTCTTCGCCGTGCAGGCCAGTCAGACACAGGACCAGCTGGACGCCCAGCGGGCGCAGGCGCGTGAGATCGCCCACGTTCTCGCGGCACCGGACGCGCGCGCGAGCACCGGACAGGATTCCCAGGGCCGAAGTATCGGAGTGATCGCCTCCGCATCGGAGGGAGGCGCGGTGGTCACCCTCAGCGGCTACGGCGGCCTGCCGAGCGGCAGTGTGCACCAACTGTGGCTCATGCGCCCCGATGCGCAACCGCGCTCCCTCGGGCTCTTCGACGGCGACACGCCCTTGGTCGCGTCCGGCCTGGACAAGTCCTCGACGTCACTGGCTGTGACCGTCGAGCCGGACGGGGGGTCTGAGCAGCCCACTACCCAGCCGGTTGTCCAACTCGCCCTGAAATCGGTTGGATTCGGAGAGTGATCGAAGACGAGTCGTCAACCCCCTTACGGGGAAGGTGAATCCTGTGACCGCGATACACGAGTGCCCCATGGGGGCGATAGGGTTACCCTGCCCGGGCCGGGTGGACTCGTACGGGTGGGGAGTGACATGGAACAGATAGTGCGCAGCAGGGCAAGGGTCCCTGCGATCACGTGCGGAACCAGCGCGACCAGTTCGCGCCTCGATCGCCATCTCTCGGTGCTGGGCGGTCCTGTCGTCCCGCAGCGCGAGACGGCCGAGGCGACCTTGCTGATGCGCGAGCTGACCACACGTGACACCACGCAGGAACGCAGCGCCAGGGGCAAGAGGGTGAGCCGGGTCTCGCTCTTCGCGCCGCTGCGCCGGCTGCGCCGTTCGCTGTTCGGTGACCGCTGAGCGACACCGCGCTTCTCGAGACCGTTCATCGAGGCCCGCGCTCAGGCCGCCACACCGTCCCGGCGCAACGCTGCGATCTCGTCGTCCGTCATCCCCACGGCATGCAGCAACGCCTCGGTGTGCTCCCCGAGCGCGGGCACGGCTCCCATCCGTGCCTCGTCCCCGCCCGGCATGGTGATGGGCGGCAGCAGCGCACGTAGCGGCCCCACCGGCGACCCCACCTCCCGCCACCGCTCCCTGGCCGCCAGCTGCGGATGCTCCGCCACCTCCCGTACGTCCCTCAGCCGTGCGCACGCGATCCCGGCACCCTCCAGTCGCGCCACGGCCGCCTCGGGGTCCAGTACGGCCAGCGCTTTCGCGACGACCGCGTCCGTACGCTCCCGGTTCGCCACCCGCGCCGCGTTCGTCGCGTACGCCGGATCGGTCCCCAACTCCGGTCGGTTCAGCACCTGTTCGGCCAGCCGCCGCCACTCCCGGTCGTTCTGCACCGACAGCAGCACCCTCCCGCCGTCCGCCGTCGGATAGGCGTCGTACGGCGCGATGACGGCGTGCGCGAGCCCCGTGCGCGCCGGGGGTGTGCCGTCGTGCATCACATGGTGCAGTGGATGCCCCATCCACTCCGCGAGCGCGTCCAGCATGGACACCTCGACCGGCCCGCCGCGGCCCGTCGTCCCCCGCCGCACCAGCGCCGCGAGGACGCCCGAGAAGGCGTACATGGCCGCCGCGATGTCCGCCGCCGGAATCCCCGCCTTCACCGGCTGCTCCGGCGTCCCCGTGACCGACACCAGCCCCGCCTCGCACTGCACGAGCATGTCGTACGCCCGCTTGTCCGCGTACGGCCCCGACGCCCCGTACCCGGAGATGTCCACGGCGACCAGCCGCGGGTGCGCGGCGCACAGCGTCGCCGCGTCGAGTCCGAGCCGGGCGGCGGCTCCCTGGGCGAGGTTCTGCACGAACACGTCCGCGTCCGCCACCAGCCGCCGCACGACATCGAGCCCGCGCGGGTCCTTCAGGTCGAGGGCGACGGACTCCTTGCCCCGGTTGCACCACACGAAGTGCGAGGCGAGCCCGCGCGCGGCGGTGTCGTAGCCGCGGGCGAAGTCACCGCCGTCGATCCGCTCGACCTTGATGACCCGGGCACCCAGGTCGGCGAGCTGGCGGGTGGCGAACGGGGCGGCGACGGCCTGTTCGACGGCGACCACGGTGATGCCTTCGAGGGGAAGGGGCTCCATGCCGTGGATCATGACCCACGGGTGGGGCTCCGCGAAACACCTTGCGTAACACCTTTGTCATGCACGGATGTTGACGGGGCAATGTTCCGGGTCCAGTGTGCTGATCGTTTGCACGTTTCATGTGGCTGATACACCGATCCTCACCGCCGGAGGTGCGTGTGTGCGACCTGCACGATCAGCATGACCACGAGACAATAGGTGCGAGCGGCCACGGACTGAGCCGCCGCCGCATCATGCAGCTGCTGGGCGCGGCCGGCGTCACGACCGCCGTACTGGCCGCCGAGGCCGACCCTGTGATGGCGGCCTCGGCCGACACCACTGTGTCCGCGTACGAGGCGCCCACCGGCCTGGCCCAGGACAGCCCCGCCAAGACGTCGGCACTGGCCTGGATCAAGGACCAGGCCACCCGGATCACCGGTCTCAACTCCGAGATCTGGGAGAACGCCGAGCTCAGCCTGCGCGAGTGGGAGTCGTCGCTCGCCGAGGCCGGCTTCCTCGAAAGGGCCGGATTCGAGGTCGAGTTCGGCACGGCAGGCTTCCCGACGGCGTTCACCGCGACCTTCTCGTACGGCAAGGGCGGCCCCGTCCTCGGCTTCAGCGGCGAGTACGACGCCCTGCCCGGTCTCTCGCAGAACAAGGGCGTCGGCCACCACGATCCGCGCGAGTACGTCCATGACCCGTTCGCGCCCAGCTACGGCCCTGGCCACGGCTGCGGGCACAGCGCCCTCGGCACGGCGGCAGCGGCAGCCGCGGCGGCCGTCGCGCAGGCCGCGAAGAAGCACAGGCTGCCCATCACCGTGAAGTTCTTCGGCTCGACCGCCGAGGAGACCCTGATCGGCAAGACATACGCGGTCAGCAAGGGCGTGTACGACGGGCTGGACGCGTTCCTCGACTGGCACCCCTCGACCGCGAACGCCACCGGCTGGGGCACGACCAACGCCATGACCGCCGTGACCTTCACGTTCCTGGGGGTGGCCGGCCACGGAGGTACCCCGCTCGGCAACAAGAGCGCGTTGGACGCGGCCGTGATGATGGCGACGATGTCGGAGTTCCTGCGCGAGGAGAACCTGGCGCCGAGCGGGCGCCTCCACTGGGTGATCAACAACGGCGGCGACATCCCGAACGTGACACCGGAGATCGCCGAGATCTCGTACTACGTCCGCGAAGGCAGCCCCGCCCGGGTCCAGGTCCTGCTCGACAAAGTGATCGCCGTGTCGGAGGCGGCGGCGAAGGCCTCGCAGACGAAGGTGCAGCACCGGATCACCTCCGCTTGCTGGAACCAGATGCCCAACAAGGCGTTCGCCGAGCTGATGCACGACAACATGCAGCAGCTTGGGCCGCCCGAATTCACCGACGAGGCACAGGAGTTGGCGAAGGAGCTCCAGGAGTCCCTGGGGCTGCCGCAGAAGGGCATGCACGCCGAGATCGCCGAGCTGACCGCGCCCAACCCCGTGTTCATGGGCGGCGGTTCAACCGATGTGGCCGACATCAGCTGGAACGTGCCGACCGTCTCGATGGGTGCCGCGCTCGCTCCGATCGGCTCCAAGATGCACACCTGGTCCACCGCGTCCTGCGCCGCGGCCGCCCCCGGCCAGGCGGCCGTGCTCGCCGCCGCCCGGTATCTGGCGGCGACGGCGATGGACCTGGTCACCCAGCCCGAGCGACTGAAGGCGATCAAGGACGAGTTCGCGGAGCGGACCGAGGGCGTCGAGTGGAAAACGGCTCTGCCGGACGGCTATGAGCCGCCGATGTACGAACCGCCGGAGTGGTTCCTGAAGAAGACCGGTCAGAAGTGGCCGCCCGAGAACATCACCTGGCCGCCGAAGCGGGTCGTGTCGCAGGAGAAGTTCGCGTCGCTCGGACCCGAACTGGCCCCGCAGAAGTAGCCGTTCACCGCTCGCCGTGCGCGTACCGTCGTACGGCGAGCGGCCCGAAGACGGCGATCAGCACCGCGCACCAGGCCAGTGAGCCCGCCACGGGATGCGCCACCGGCCAGGCGGAGCCCTCCGGTATCGGAGCGTTGCCGAAGAGATCACGCAGGGCCGTGGTCACGGCGCTGAGCGGGTTCCACTCGGCGACCGTGCGCAGCCAGCCCGGCAGATTGCCGGTGGGGATGTAGGCGTTGGACAGCAGCGGCAGCATGAACGTCGCGCTGCCGAGCTGACCGGCGGCCTCCTCGCTCCGGGACAGCAGCCCGAGGAAGATCCCGACCCAGGTGCAGGCGAACCGGAACAGCAGCAGCAGTCCGACGGCGGCGGCCGCTTCGAGCGCCGGCCCCTCGATGCGCCAGCCCACCAGGAGCCCGACGAGCAGAAACGGCACCGTCCCGACGGCCGTGACGACGAGGTCGGCGACCGCCTGACCGAGCGGTACGGCCGCCCGGCTCATCGGCAGGGTGCGGAGGCGGTCCGTCACACCCCGGTGCGAGTCCTGGGCCGCCTGGAACATTCCGGTCATGATCCCGTTGGCCGCGGTCGCCACCAGCAGCCCCGGTACGAGGAAGGAGCGGTACTCCGCGCCCGGCATGGCGAGGGCGCTGCCGAAGACGTAGCCGAAGAACAGCAGCATCGTGATCGGCATGGTCTGGGTGAGGATCACCAGCGCCGGGTTGTTGCGCACCCGCCGCAGCTGACGGCCGAGCATGGCGGTGCCGTCGAACGCGAGGGTGCTCATGCCACCAGCTCCTTGCTGCCGGTCAGGCGCAGGAAGACGTCGTCGAGACTCGGTGGCCGCAGGCTCGCGTCGAGCAACGGCACACCCGCGGCGTCGAGTTCGCGGACGAGACGGGGAACGGTGAGGGTCGGGTCGGCGGTGACCGCGCCGACGGCGTTGCGTTCGTGGTCGAACGACGGTTCGCTGACGGTGAGTTGGTCCAGGACGGCGGCGGCGTCGGTCAGGGCGCCGGCGTGGGCGACGACGATCTCGGCGTACGAGCCGATGAGCGCCTTGAGTTGAGCGGGGGAGCCGGTGTGTGCCACCCGCCCGTGGTCCACCAGGGCTATGTCGTCGGCGAGTTGATCGGCCTCCTCCAGATACTGCGTGGTGAGCAGCACGGTCGTACCGTCCGCCCTGAGGTCGCGCACGGCGTCCCAGATCCGGTTGCGGCTGGCCGGGTCCAGGCCGGTGGTGGGCTCGTCGAGGAAGAGCACGTCGGGGCGGCGGATCAGGCTTGCCGCCAGGTCGAGGCGGCGGCGCATCCCGCCCGAGTAGGTGGACGCGGGACGGTCGGCGGCCTCGGTCAGCTCAAAGCGGTCGAGCAGCTCGCCCGCCCGGGCCGCCGGCCCTCGCACCCGGTGCAGCCGCGCGAACAGCCGCAGGTTCTCCCGTCCGGTGAGGTCCCCGTCGACCGATGCGTACTGCCCGGTGACGCCGATCCTGCGGCGTACGGCGGCCGCCTCCCGTACGAGATCGTGCCCCGCGATCCGGGCCGAGCCCGCGTCGGGGCGCAGCAGTGTGGTGAGCAGCCGGACGGCGGTGGTCTTGCCCGCCCCGTTGGGCCCGAGGACTCCGCAGACCGTGCCCCGCGCGACGGCCAGGTCCAGCCCGCGCAGGGCGTGAACCGTCCCGAACCGCTTCTCCAGACCTTCACTAAGTACAGCGTACGTAGAAGTCATGAGTCGACCATAGCGCACTACGTACGCTGTACGTAACTAGGATGGTGGTCGAGGTGATGATCGATGGCGGGCCGAGCGGCCGAACCCGAAGTGATCTGGGCACGTCCCGAGCGGACGGGCCGGGGGCCGAAGCCCGCGTACACGCGCGCCGACATCGCGGCGGCTGCGATGCGGATCGCCGACGCGCAGGGACTGGACGCGGTGTCGATGCGGCACGTCGCAGCTGAGCTGGGCTGCGGGACCATGTCGCTGTACAACTACGTCCCCCGCAAGGAGGACCTGTACGAGCTGATGATGGATGCCATCGGTGCCGAGCACGAGATCCGGGAGCCTTCGGGCGACTGGCGCGCCGACATGCTGCGCAACGCGCATGAGACGCGCGCCATCATGCGCCGCCACACCTGGGTGCCCCGACTGATGCTGGGCGTGTACGGCTTCAGCCCCAACACCTTGCGCTACCTGGAGCACTGCCTGGCCTGCCTCGAACCCCTCGACCTCCCGTACGGCGTGAAGACGGAGCTGGTCGCGCTGCTCAACGGCGTGGTGACGACGTACACCGCGAACGAGATCGCCACCGCCGAGCGGACCCGATCCATGCCCTGGTCTGCGGAGGAGGAGAACGCGGTCCGGATCGCCTACCTCGGCAGCCAGGTGGCCACCGGCGCGTATCCGCGACTGGCCGCGGCCTTCGCGGAGGCGAGCGGGCCGATCGATCTGGAGGCGGTGTTCGAACGGGCGCTCGGCCGCGTGCTGGATGCCTTTGACCCGGACCTGCGGTAGGCGCTCCGCTGGGTGGGCGGTTCGTTGTCTGCGGGTCGGTGGGGGCTGGTCGCGCAGTTCCCCGCGCCCCTTCGGGGCGCTGCCTGACCGCTGCTGACTGCTTAGATCAGCGTGAGCTGGCCCTCCGGGCCCTCCTCGTGGGTGTTCAGTACCGAGGCGGGGCGGCGGGTCGGGTCCGGTGGTGGGAGTATGCCTGCCTTGTGGAGGTCGGTCGTTGTGACGGGGGAGGTCAACGGGTCCGGGAGGGGCGGGACTTCGGAGAGGAGCGCGAGGACGGTGATCAGCTCGAGCAGGTCCGACGTCCAGGTCTGGGGCCAGGTGGTCGGGCGGATCGCCTGGAGGGTGCCCGGCTCGGCGGGTGCCGTCCGTACCGTGAACCATTCCTCCAGTACCCGGACCCCGCTCACCTCGAAGTCCCAGGCTTCGGGCGGCACCGGGGAGATACGGCCCTCATCGACGTGCAGGGTCTCCTCCTCGCGGTCGTAGTGAAGGGTGTGCGGGCGGGTGGGAAGCGGGGCGCGGACATAGGGCCGCCGGCCGCCGGGGAGTTTGGGGCGTTCGCCGTCGCGGCACATCAGTCGGATCGCCCGGTGGCCCGACTCGACGCCCAGCGCCCAGAGTTCGGGGTCCTCGGTGAGGGGCACGGCGAGGTCGGCTCGGACTGCCGTCACGATCCAGGCCAGCAGGTCCAGCGGCTCCGGCACCTCGCCCAGACGCTCACCCAGGTGCTCCAGCAGGCCCGGCGCCAGATTCGGTTCGGCCCCGCCCGGACGGCGGTACAGCGGGCGGACACGTCCGGGGCGCAGCAGCGGCAGCAGGGGTGTCGCGAGGAGGACCGGACCGGGCCCGCCGCCCGCCGTCTCGGCCACGAACACCTGCCGCTCGTCCGCCACCCGCCACAACTCCGGCCGGGCCGCGTCGATCAGCCGGTGGTCGGGGATCAGCCACTGTTCGTCGAAGGGGGCCTGGAGAACGCGCACGGGCTCCGGGCAGGGCCCCGTGGCGCGGGCCAGCTTCTCCGTCCCACTGGACTGCCCCGGCAACTGCCCGACCGCCGAGTGCAGTGTCCGCGACCGGGTCGCCTCGAACAGCACCTCCCGCTCCGCCCCCTCGGCCTTCACCAGCGCCGCCCAGCGCGCTTTCAGGGACGCCGCATCGGGACCCGTCGGCCACCCCCGCCCGATCCGCGGCGATGCGACGGACCACGGCATGAGATCCGCCAGCAGCGGAGCGTCGTCGTGCGTCACGCAGTGCATCGTATGACTTCGGTACGACAGGCGCCCCGAAGGGGCGCGGGGAACTGCGCGCTCAGCCCCCACCGGACCCGCAGACGACAATCCACCCACCCAGCGGAGCGCTCACGCATCGAGAGTGACCGTGAACGAGAACCGATCCCCCCGGTAATGGATGACCGCCACATCCAACACCCGCCCCTCCACGTCATAGATGACCCCCATGTACCGCAGAATCGGACTGAGCAACGGCACTTGAAGCAGCCGCGCCGTCTCCGGATCCGCGAGCCGCGCCTCCACCGTGTCCGTGATCCGGCTGATCTCCGCCCCCACGACATCCCGCAGCACCTTGGTCATCGGCCACCGCACCAGGTCGTCGAGATCGAAACGCTCGGCCAGTTCGGGCCGGAGGTGATTGCGGGCATGATTCGTCGGCTCGCCGGTCTTCTCGTCGCCGCGCAGCCGGTGGTACGTCGCCACCTCGGCGAGATCCGGGAAGTACTCGGCGAGTTCGGCCGGCACGGACGCCTTGCCGTGGTCGAGGAGCTCGGTCACCATGCCGGACTGCTGGGCCACGATCGCGTCCACCGAGCCGAGGAGCCGGACCGGAGTGCCCGGGCTCGCGCTCGGCTCGATGAACGTGCCGCGCCGCCGGTGGCGTGTGATCAGCCCTTCCTCCTCCAGCTCCTTCAGCGCCTGCCGCATCGTCAGCACGCTCACGCCGTAGTGCCCCGCCAGCTGCTCCTCGGTCGGCAGCCGCAGCGGGTCCTGGGGCGAGCGGCCGAGTATCGACGCGCGCAGCGACTGCGACACCTGATACCAGAGCGGCAGCTTGCGGTTCAGGACGATCGAGTCCGGGGCGAAGGAGGTCATTGGGCCATCCGTACCGGCAGGCAATCGTCAGTGCAAGGGGCGGAAGTGACGTTCGAGGCCCTGCCACACGTCGTCGTAGCCGCGTTGCAGATGCTCCGCCCCGGCCGCGTGCTCGGTCAGTGTCACCGGCCAGCGGGTCTCGAACATGAACGCCAGCCCGTCGTCGACCTTGTGCGGCCGCAGCTCGGCGGCGCTCGCCCGGTCGAAGGTCTCCCGGTCCGGCCCGTGCGCCGACATCATGTTGTGCAGCGAACCGCCGCCCGGCACGAAGCCCTCCGCCTTCGCGTCGTAGGCCCCCTCGACGAGCCCCATGTACTCGCTCATCACATTGCGGTGGAAGTACGGCGGCCGGAACGTGTCCTCGCCCACCAGCCAGCGCGGCGCGAACACCACGAAGTCCACGCCCGCCAGGCCCGGGGTGTCGGACGGCGACGTCAGCACCGTGAAGATCGACGGGTCCGGGTGGTCGTAGCTGATGGTGCCGATCACATTGAAGCGGCGCAGGTCATAGGAGTACGGCACATGGTTGCCGTGCCAGGCGACGACATCGAGGGGGGAGTGGTCGTAGGTGGTCGTCCAGAGGTTCCCGCAGAACTTGTTCACCACCTCGACCGGGCCCTCGATGTCCTCGTAGGCGGCGACGGGGGCACGGAAATCCCGGGCGTTGGCCAGCCCGTTGGCGCCGATCGGGCCGAGGTCGGGGAGCTGGAAGGGCGCTCCGTAGTTCTCGCACACATAGCCGCGGGCCGAGGCATCCAGCAGCTCCACACGGAAGCGCACCCCACGAGGAACCAGCGCCACATGTCCCGGCTCCACATGCAGCAGCCCGAACTCCGTGCGCAGCAGCAGCCCGCCGTGTTCCGGCACGATCAGCAGCTCGCCGTCGGCGTCACTGAAGACGCGGTCCATGGAGGCATTGGCGTGATAGAGGTGCACGGCCATGCCGGTGCGCTGGGTCGCGTCGCCGTTGCCGCCCAGGGTCCACATGCCCCGTACGAAGTCCGTGCCCGCCTCGGGTTCCGGCAGGGGGTTCCAGCGCAGCCGGTTCGGGTCGGGCACCGACTCCGCGAAGGGCGCCGTACGGATCGCGCCGTTCTCGGTGCGTGTGAACGCCGGGTGCGCGGCCGAGGGGCGGATCCGGTACAGCCAGGAGCGGCGGTTGTGGGCGCGGGGCTCGGTGAACGCCGTGCCGCTGAGCTGCTCCGCGTACAGCCCGAGCGGGGCGCGCTGGGGCGAGTTACGGCCCTCGGGCAGGGCGCCCGGGACGGCCTCGGAGCTGTGCTCATTGCCGAAACCGGAGAGGTAGGTCAGTCCCTCGGCGGTCTTCCGTAGGTCCCCGCTCATGATCTCTGCTCCCTTGCCGACCGAATCCTATGCTTCACCATAGGATTGCGGTTTCGCGGGCGCAAGAGGTCCGCACGACCTCCTCCCGGAGTACGGCGAGAACCAGACTCCAGGGGGATTCGAGGTGTCGGACCGGTGTTCTACTCTCGCCGCCATGTCGTGGACGCGCGCACTGCTCGCAGCGCTCGCGGTCTGTGTCCTGCTCCTGGTCGGAGCGGCGGGCTGCGGCTCCGGTGACGCGGGCGAGCGGAAGAACCAGAAGAACGGGGAGTCGATGTCACCGGTCGGCGAACTCCTCGACGACACCGACGCCGAAGGGCGGCACCTCCGTGAGGTCGACGGCGAGGACGCACCCGAGGTCGGCGTCGAGGTGCAGCCGGACGCCGACGAGGGCTGGGACGTACGCCTGACGATCCGCAACTTCCGCTTCTCGCCGCCCGGTGCGAAAGCCGAGGCGGTGCCCGGCCGCGGTCTCGCTCAGCTCTTCGTGGACGGCCGCAGTGTCGCCCGGCTGCGCACCTCCGCGTACCGTCTCCCGGCCGGCCTCGTCCCGCGCGGCACGCACCAGGTCACCGCCCGGCTCTACGCCGACGACGGCACGGTGTGGGCGGTCGACGGCGAACCCGTCGAGAGCACGGCCGACGTCACGGCGTCGCAATCGGGGCCGACGACGTCCACGAGCGCACCCGCCGGACGGTGAGGGTGCCGGACAACGGGGGGCGAGGTTCACTGCATCCCGGCGGACAGGCATCATGAAACCCGTGCCCCATGCGACATCGCTCCGTCGTGCGCCGATCCAGCGGCGCAGCGCCGAACGGCTGACCAGGATTCTCGACGCCTGCGCCGACCTCCTCGACGAGGTCGGCTACGACGACCTGAGCACCCGCGCCGTCGCCCAGCGCGCGGGCGTCCCCATCGGCTCCGTGTACCGCTTCTTCGGCAACAAGCGCCAGATGGCCGACGCGCTCGCCCAGCGCAACCTCGAGCGCTACACCGAACGCGTCACCGAGCGCCTCATGGAGATCACTGAAGGGGGCTGGCGGGCCGCGATGGACGCCGTCCTCGACGAGTACCTCGCCATGAAGCGCACCGCGCCCGGCTTCTCCCTGGTCGACTTCGGCAACCAGATCCCGGTCGGCGCGCGACACGCCGAACCCAACCACCGCGTGGCCGACCGGCTGACCGAAATGCTCTCCGGTTACCTGGACCGCACCCCCGACGACGACCTGCGGCGCACCTTCCTCATCGCCGTGGAAACCGCCGACACCCTCGTCCACCTGGCCTTCCGGGTGGCCCCTGGGGGCGACGAGAAGATCATCGACGAGGCGCGGGAGCTGCTGCGGGCGTATCTGGCGCGAGTCCTGGACTGAGCGCCCGCGATCTTCCGGCCCTCGCGGGTTTCCGACCTCACCCCCGGCGGACCCTCCCCCTCGTGCATACCGGTCGGTATGCTCGACGGCAGTCCGTGCGTCATCGCTGCCGCCGCCTCCGGGAGGACCCGTGTCCCGCACCGCCCTGCGAATCTGCCCCCTGTGCGAGGCCACCTGCGGGCTGACCCTCACCATCGAGGACAGCCGTGTCACCGGCGCCCGCGGTGATCGCGACGATGTGTTCAGCAAGGGGTTCATCTGCCCGAAGGGCGCCTCCTTCGGCGCCGTCGACGGCGACCCCGACCGGCTGCGCACGCCCCTCGTCCGCAAGGACGGCGAACTGCGCGAGGCCACCTGGCAGGAGGCGTTCGACGCCGTCGCGGCCGGTATCCGACCCGTCGTCGAGCGGTACGGCGCGAACTCCGTCGGTATCGTCCTCGGCAACCCCAACGTCCACACCATGGCCGGCGCCCTCTACCCGCCGGTCCTGCTCGCCGGACTCGGCACCCGCAGCCTGTTCACCGCCTCCACGGTCGACCAGATGCCCAAGCACGTCTCCAGCGGTCTCCTCTACGGCGACGCCCTCGCGATCCCCGTGCCCGACCTGGACCACACCGACCACCTGCTCCTCATCGGCGCCAACCCCCTGGAATCCAACGGGAGTCTGTGCACCGCCCCCGACTTCCCCGGCAAGCTCAAGGCCCTCAAGGCTCGCGGCGGCACCCTCACCGTCATCGATCCGCGCCGCACCCGCACCGCCAAACTCGCCGACCGCCACCTCGCGATCCGGCCCGGCACGGACGCCCTGCTGCTCGCGGCGATGACGTACGTGCTCTTCGAGGAGAACCTCGTCGATCTCGGCGACCTCGAGCCCCACGTGCAGGGGGTCACGGAACTCCAGGACGCCGTACGGCACTTCACCCCCGAAGCCGTCACCGCCGCCTGCGACATCGACGCCGACGTCATCCGCGCCCTCGCTCGCGAGCTGGCCGCCGCCCCCACCGCCGCCGTCTACGCACGCATCGGCAGCTGCACGGTCCCGCACGGCACCCTCGCCAGCTGGCTGGTCGACGTCCTCAACATCCTGACCGGCAACCTGGACCGGCCCGGCGGCGCCCTCTTCCCGCAGGCGGCCACCGACAAGGCCCCGCGCCCCGCCGGGCCCGGCCGTGGCTTCGCGCTCGCCCGCTGGCACTCCCGGGTGAGTGAACACCCCGAGGCCAAGGGGGAGTTGCCGCTGTCCGCGCTCGCCGAGGAGATCGACACCGCGACGCCCGAGGGCGAGCCGATCCGGGCCCTGATCGCGGTCGCAGCCAACCCGGTGCTGTCCGCCCCCGACGGCGACCGGCTCGACAAGGCCCTCGACTCGCTGGACTTCATGGTCAGCGTCGACCCCTATCTCAACGAGACCTCACGCCACGCCGACGTCGTCCTGCCGCCGCCCCCGCCCTCCCAGAGCGCGCACCACGACTTCGCCTTCAACACCCTCGCCGTGCGCAACCAGGTCCGCTACACCCGCGCCGCCGTCCCGCTGGAGCCCGGCCGCATGGCCGAGAGCGAGATCCTCGCCCGGCTGACCCTCGCGGCGACCGGCATGCACGGCGCCGATCCCGCGGCCGTGGACGCGCTGGTCGTACAGCAGACCCTGGGCAAGGCCGTCAAGGAGCCCCACTCTCCCGTGCACGGCAGTGACCCCGAGGAACTGGCGGACCGGCTCACCGGCGAGAACGGCGCCGAGCGGCGGCTCGACATGATGCTGCGCCTCGGCCCCTACGGCGACGGCTTCGGCGCCCGACCGGACGGTCTGACCCTGGACAAGCTCCTCGCCCACCCGCACGGCATCGACCTCGGACCGCTGCGTCCGCGCCTGCCGCAGCCGCTGAAGACCAGGAGCGGCAAGGTCGAGCTGCTGCCGCGGCCCATCGCCGACGACCTGCCCCGGCTGCGGCGAGCCCTCGACGACCGGCCCGACGGACTCGTCCTGATCGGCCGCCGTCACCTCCGCTCCAACAACAGCTGGATGCACAACGTCCCCGCCCTCACCGGCGGCACCAACCGCTGCACCCTGCACATCCACCCGGCCGACGCCGAACGCCTCGGCGTGCGCGACGGAGCGCCCGTGCGCGTGAAGGGCGCCGGGGGAGAGGTGACCGCCCCCGCCGAGGTCACCGACGGCGTCCGCCAGGGCGTGGTCAGCCTGCCGCACGGGTGGGGCCACGACCGGCCCGGCACCCGGCTCGGCCACGCCTCGGCCGACCCCGGGGTCAACGTCAACCAGCTCCTCGACGGCAGCCTGCTCGACCCGCTCTCGGGCAACGCGGTCCTCAACGGAGTGCCCGTGGAAATCGCCGCCGTGACCGAAGCCGTGACCGAAAAGCTCACCTCGCTGACCTGAGCAAAGCCGTGACCAGGAGTTTTGCGCTTATTGCTCGCATGTCAACGTCTTGTTAACGCCGTTCGACGGGACCTAACGTCATCGCACTGCCGACTCCGGTGGGAGTTCAAGGGCGAACGTTAGGTATCCACTCATGTTGACCATCCTCGGCTTCGCCATGATCGCGACCTTCCTGGTCCTGATCATGATGAAGAAGATGTCGCCGATCGCGGCGCTCGTGCTCATACCCGCACTCTTCTGCGTGTTTGTCGGCAAGGGCGCCAACCTCGGTGACTACGTCATCGACGGCGTCACGAGCCTCGCCCCGACCGCGGCGATGCTCATGTTCGCGATCGTCTACTTCGGGGTGATGATCGATGTCGGGCTCTTCGACCCGATCGTCCGGGGGATCCTCAAGTTCTGCAAGGCCGACCCGATGCGGATCGTCGTCGGCACCGCCGTACTCGCCGCCATCGTCTCGCTCGACGGCGACGGCTCGACCACCTTCATGATCACGGTCTCGGCGATGTACCCGCTGTACAAGCGCCTCAAGATGAGCCTGGTCGTCATGACCGGTGTCGCCGCGATGGCCAACGGCGTGATGAACACCCTGCCGTGGGGCGGCCCGACCGCCCGCGCCGCCACCGCCCTCAAGCTGGACGCCAGCGACATCTTCGTCCCGATGATCCCGGCCCTCGCCGTCGGTCTCCTCGGCGTCTTCGTCCTCTCGTACGTCCTCGGCAAGCGCGAGCGCAAGCGGCTCGGGGTGCTCACTCTCGACGAGGTCCTGGTCGAGGAGAAGGTCGAGGAGACCGAGACGGTTCTCGTGGGCGCCGGTTCCGGTGGATCCGGCCCGGGCAAGGCAACCGGCGCCTCCGGCTCCGGCACCGACGCCGAGGACGGCGACGAAGAGCGCTTCCAGGTCCTCGACCCGAACCGGGCCACCCTGCGCCCCAAGCTCTACTGGTTCAACGCGCTGCTCACGCTCACCCTGCTCACCGCCATGATCATGGAGTGGCTGCCGATCCCGGTGCTGTTCCTGCTCGGCGCCGCGCTCGCGCTCACCGTGAACTTCCCGCACATCCCCGACCAGAAGGCCCGGCTCGCCGCCCACGCCGACAACGTCCTCAACGTCTCCGGCATGGTCTTCGCCGCCGCCGTCTTCACCGGCGTCCTCCAGGGCACCGGCATGGTCGACCACATGGCCCGCTGGATGGTGGACGTCATCCCCGAGGGCATGGGCCCGCACATGGCCCTCGTCACCGGCGTCCTGAGCCTCCCGCTCACCTACTTCATGTCGAACGACGGCTTCTACTTCGGCGTCCTCCCGGTCCTCGCCGAGGCCGGCGCGGCGCACGGCGTCACACCACTGGAGATGGCCCGCGCCTCGCTCGTCGGCCAGCCGCTGCACATGTCGAGCCCGCTCGTCCCGGCGGTGTACGTCCTGGTGGGCATGGCCAAGGTGGAGTTCGGCGACCACACGAAGTTCGTGGTCAAGTGGGCGGCGCTCACATGCCTCATCATCCTCGGGGCAGGGATCCTCTTCGGAATCATCTGATCCACTTCCATGTCTGATCCAGTTCCATGGAGGACTTGAACATGGCGCCCGGTGGGAACCGCGGCTGGCTGCTCCGCCTCGTCATCGCCTTCAGCTTCGCGCAGGGGGCGGTGTCGATGGCCCGGCCCGCCGTCTCCTACCGGGCCCTCGCGCTGGGCGCCGACGAGCGGGCGATCGGCGTCATCGCGGGTGTGTACGCCCTGCTCCCGCTGTTCGCCGCCGTACCGCTGGGCCGCCGTACCGACCACGGACGCTGCGCGCCCCTGCTGCCCGTGGGCGTCGTCCTCATCGCCGGCGGATGCGCGCTGAGCGGTGTGGCCGACTCACTGGTGACGATGGCGCTGTGGAGCGGCGTGATGGGCCTCGGCCATCTGTCCTTCGTCATCGGCGCCCAGTCGCTCGTCGCCCGCCAGTCCGCCCCGCACGAACAGGACCGCAACTTCGGTCACTTCACCATCGGCGCCTCACTCGGCCAGCTGGTCGGCCCGATCGCGGCGGGCGCGCTGATCGGCGGCCACGACATGGCAGGCAGCAGCGCGCTCGCACTGCTGGCCGCGGGTGCCGGGGCGGCGGTCGCCTTCACGTCGCTGTGGCGCATAGAGCACCGTACGGCCGCCAAGTCCCGTACCGCGCAAGGCGAACGCGTCCCCGTGCAGCGCATCCTGCGTGCCCGGGGTGTGCCCGCGGGCATCCTCATCAGCCTCTCCGTGCTGTCCGCGACCGACATCCTCACCGCCTATCTGCCGGTCGTCGGCGAGCACCGGGGCATCGCGCCGTCGGTCGTCGGTGTGCTGCTCAGCCTTCGCGCCGCGGCCACGATCGCATGCCGTCTGGTGCTGACGCCGCTGCTGAAACTGCTGGGCCGAACGCTGCTGCTGACCCTCACCTGTGTGCTGGCGGCCGTGCTGTGCGCGGGCATCGCGCTGCCGGTGCCGGTGTGGGCGCTGGCCCTGATCCTCATCGCCCTCGGCTTCTGCCTCGGCGTCGGCCAGCCGCTGTCCATGACGACGGTCGTCCAGGCGGCCCCCGACGGCGCCCGTTCCACTGCCCTCGCTCTCCGGCTGACCGGCAACCGTCTCGGCCAGGTCGCCGCCCCCGCGACGGCCGGCCTGATCGCCGGAATCGCGGGTGTGGCGGCGCCGTTCGTGATGCTGGGGGCGCTGTTGCTGGTGTCGGCGGGGGTTGCGCTGCGGTCGCCGGGGCGTCCCGAAGGGGACGGGCCGGCCGAGCGTGAGCGGCCGAAACGCCCGGGATTGCGCCGGACGAGTGATATCTGACGACGCGCCGGGCTTCGTGCGGCGAGTCGCCGTGCATATACAGGAGAGTCCAACCGAAAGAGCGATTTGTATGAAAATCGTCTGAATCGGAGGACCGCGCATGCCCACCCTGACACCCCCACGTACCTTCCGCGCCCGCGCGGGCGCCACAGTCGTCCTCACCGCCCTCGCCGCGGCGGGCGCGTCGTGGGTGGCGGCGCCTACCGCGTCGGCCCAGGGAGAGAACGGCGACATCAGGATCCACCGCGTGGGCGTGCCCTACGGGGTCTCGAAGGAAGACGCGGTGGTCTGCAAGTTCTACCTCGACGCCGTCAACTTCGACGTTCTCCCCGCCATCGCCTACACGATCACGCCGCAGCCTCCGCTGCCCGCCGCCGCCACCGTCGCCGGCACCATCCAGCTCGGCGGGGGCGCCGGTCATACCGACGCGCTGGGGCTGGCGGACGGACAGTACAAGGTCACCTGGATCGTCCTGGGAGCCCCCAAGGAGAAGGTCTTCCGCGTCAATTGCCGCGACAACAACCACATCGAGGATCACCAGCGCAACGACGCGGCATGGGGTCCGGGCGACCACAACGGCCCGAGGGGCGGTGTGCACGCGGGCGGTGGCGGTCTCGTCGACACCGCGGCCGCGTTCGCGCCGGTGGCCGCCGCGGCGGCCGTCGGCCTGGTCGCCGTCGGTGGCGCCGTGTACTTCCGGGTGATCCGCCGCCGGCCCCATGGTGCCGCGTAGGCGCAGACGCAGGCCCTGGTACCGGACCCGTGCCTACCGCCTTGCCAGGACGGCCCTGCTCACGGCCGTCCTGGTGGCGGTGGTGGTCCGGTGCGACGGACACGGCGCACCGACCGTTGCGGAGGCGGCCACCGGCCGTGACACCGTGACGGCCGCCGGGCGTGACACCGAGGCGGACGCCCGCCCGTCCCGCGCCGCTCCCTCGGCCCGCGCCACGCATCCTCCCCGCCCGCTGCCCCGGTCCCGCCCGATGTCCCTCCGCATCCGGTACCTCGGCATCAACGCCCCGATCACGGCCCTCGGGCTCACCAAGGAACGGGAGTTGGAGACACCACCGATCGACAAGCCGAAGCTCGTCGGCTGGTACGAGGGCGGCGCCACGCCCGGTGAGTCCGGCACCGCGATCGCGGTCGGCCACCGCGACACCAAGACCGGCCGCGCCGTCTTCGCCGGGCTCGCCTCGGTCAAGCCCGGCAAACCGATCGAGGCGCGGCGCGCGGACGGCCGTACCGCCGTCTACACCGTGGACCGGGTGAAGGTCTTCGACAAGGCCGGCTTCCCCGACAAGGAGGTCTACGGCCCGACTCGACGTCCGGAACTCCGCGTGATCACCTGCGGTGGCCTCTTCAGCCGACGGACGGGCTACACCAGCAACGTGGTGGTCTTCGCCCACCTGACCGCGACGAAGTGACCGACCTCTTCCCCGAACGCGCACATTCCGTTAACTTCCGTGACCCACAGCCCCGTTCGACCCGAACGGGGCTTATCGACCGCGGAGCACCAGCGCACGAGTGAGCCCTCGGGGGCACCCTGTCATGACACGCGCCATATCTCTGCACGACGTGAGCAAGGTCTACCAGCGCGGTGTGCGCGTGGTGGACCGGCTGTCGCTGGACATCGAGCCCGGCGAGTTCCTGGTCCTGCTCGGACCGTCCGGGTGTGGCAAGTCCACCGTGCTCAGAATGATCGCGGGTCTGGAGGAGATCACCGAGGGTGAGCTGCTGCTCGATGGCGAGTACGCCAATGAGCTGCCGCCGTCCGGACGGGACATGGCGATGGTCTTCCAGAACTTCGCCCTGTACCCGAGCATGACCAGCCGCGACAACATCGGCTTCCCGCTGCGCATCGAGGCGCCCGGCGCGGATCCGCGCCCGCGTGTGGACGCCACCGCCCGCATGCTGGGCATCGAGGACCTCCTCGACCGCTTCCCCGGCCAGCTCTCCGGCGGCGAACGCCAGCGTGTGGCCATGGGCCGCGCCATCGCCCGGCACCCCTCCGCCTTCCTGATGGACGAGCCGCTGTCCAACCTCGACGCCAAGCTCCGCAACCACCTGAGGGCCGAAATCTCCGCCCTCACCCGCGAGTTGGGCGTCACCACGGTGTACGTCACCCACGACCAGGCCGAGGCCATGTCGCTGGGCGACCGGGTCGCCGTCCTGCGCGGCGGCCTCCTCCAGCAGGTCGGCACCCCGCGCTCGGTGTACGCGCTGCCCCGCAACGTCTTCGTCGCCGCCTTCATCGGCACCCCGCGCATCAACCTCCTGCGCGGCCTGGTGCGCGCCCCGCTCGACGGCGCGATGACCATCAGCCTCGGCAAGCAGTATCTGCGGCTGCCCGAACCTCTGTGCCTGGACCACCAGTTGCTCCGCGTCCAGCAGGGGCGGGAGGTCATCGTCGGTCTGCGATCAGAGGCCATCCGCATCGCCAAACCGGCGTCCGCCCGCCCCGGCGAGGCGGTGCTCACCGGTCTGGTGGAGCACGTGGAGTTCCAGGGGCACGAGGTCCTCGTCCACTTCAACACGGGTTCCCGGCCGGCCGTCGTACCCGAGCTGGAGGCCCCGCGCCCGGCTCGCCCGGTCCGTCGCCGGCGCCGCCAGGGCGGCACGGTTCTGGACCGTCTCCGGGAGCGCGCGGGCGCCCGGCGGGCCGGCCCGGTGGTGGTCCTGGAGCATCCGGCGGGCGCATCCCCCGACCCCGCGCCGCCCGACGGCCGCCTCCCCGGCGACCTCATCGTCCGGACCACCCCGGACATCGAACTCCGGCACGGAATGCAGGTCCCCCTTCTGGTCGACATCGCCCACCTGTTCGTCTTCGACCAGCACGGCGAGCGGATCTGCCCGGCTCCGGCGCGTTTGCCGGACTTGGAGGAGTGAGGCCCGCGACCATGGGGGCATGAATCTCCAACTCACCCGCACCCAGGCCGCGTTCGCCGTTGCCGGTCTGCTGCTCGCCGTCGGTACGCCGACCGCGTACGCCTCCCTCGACGACGGGACGGCCTCCGCCGCACCGCAGCGTGGCGAGCCGTACGTCGAGACCCAGCTCTTCTTCGGTACGGCGCGCCCGGACGGCGGTCCGGCCGTCACCGACCGGCAGTTCATGGCGTTCATCGACAAGGAGGTCACGCCCGGCTTCCCGAACGGGCTGACCGTGCAGAGCGGGCGCGGGCAGTGGAAGGACGCGAGCGGCACGATCGAGAAGGAGCGGTCGTACGAGCTGATCCTGCTGTATCCGCTGGCGGAGGCGGGCGCCGGCGACCGCAAGATCGAGGAGATCCGCCGGGACTACGAGAAGGCCTTCGGCCAGGAGTCCGTGGGCAGGGTTGACGATCGGGCCCAGGTCGACTTCTGATCGGACGGGGATCCGAGGCACCCCCTGGCGAAACGAAAACTAACATCGCTAGTTTAGGTGCTCGGACCACATGGCCCCGCCCGGGAGGAAGCACGATGAAGGCACACGACGGCATGTACATCGACGGCGCCTGGCGCCCCGCCGCCGGCCAGGACGTGATCGAGGTCGTGAACCCGGCCGACGAGCAGGTCATCGGCCGGGTCCCGGCCGGCACCGCCGAGGACGTCGACGCCGCCGTACGGGCCGCCCGTGCCGCCCTCCCGGGCTGGGCCGCGACCCCGCCCGCCGAACGGGCCGCCCGTCTGGGCGCTCTCCGGGACGCCCTCGCGGCCCGCAAGGACGAGATCGCGGAGACGGTCACGGCCGAGCTCGGCTCGCCGCCGAAGTTCTCCGAGAACGTCCACGCCGCCGTGCCCATCGCGGTCGCGGGCTCGTACGCCGAGCTGGCGGCGACGTACTCCTTCGAGGAGAAGGTCGGCAACTCGACCGTCTTCCACGAGCCGATCGGCGTGGTCGGCGCGATCACGCCCTGGAACTACCCGCTCCACCAGATCGTCGCCAAGGTCGCCCCGGCGCTGGCGGCCGGCTGCACGGTGGTGCTGAAGCCCGCCGAGGACACCCCGCTCGTCGCCCAGCTCTTCGCCGAGGCGAGCCACGAGGCCGGGATCCCGGCCGGTGTCCTCAACCTCGTCACCGGCCTCGGCCCGGTCGCGGGCCAGGCCCTCGCCGAGCACCCCGGCGTCGACCTGGTCTCCTTCACCGGCTCCACCGCCGTAGGGAGGCAGATCGGCGCGACGGCCGGCGCGGCCGTCAAGAAGGTCGCCCTGGAGCTGGGCGGCAAGTCCGCCAACGTCATCCTCCCGAGCGCCGACCTCGCCAGGGCCGTCAACGTCGGCGTCGCCAACGTGATGTCCAACTCCGGCCAGACGTGCAGCGCGTGGACCCGGATGCTGGTCCACCGGGAGCAGTACGAGGAGGCGGTGGAGCTGGCCGCGACGGCCGCCGCCAAGTACGGCGACCGCATCGGTCCCGTGGTGAGCGCCAAGCAGCGGACACGGGTGCGCGGTTACATCGAGAAGGGCGTCGCGGAGGGCGCCCGCCTCGTCGCGGGCGGCGCCGGATCCCCGCGTGAGCAGGGCTACTTCGTCGCCCCCACGGTCTTCGCCGACGTCGACCCCGACATGACGATCGCCCAGGAGGAGATCTTCGGACCGGTCCTGTCGATCATCCGGTACGAGGACGAGGACGACGCCGTGCGGATCGCCAACGGCACGGTCTACGGCCTCGCCGGCGCCGTCTGGGCGGCCGACGAGACGGAGGCGGTGGCCTTCGCGCGCCGACTGGAGACCGGGCAGGTCGACATCAACGGCGGCCGCTTCAACCCCCTTGCGCCCTTCGGCGGTTACAAGCAGTCGGGCGTCGGCCGGGAACTCGGCACACACGGCCTGGCCGAGTACCTCCAGACCAAGTCCCTGCAGTTCTGAGGAGCCCGCACATGGTTCGCGCCGCCGTCCTGCCCGCCATCGGCTCCCCGCTGGAGATCACCGAGATCGACCTGCCCGACCCCGGCCCGGGCGGCATCCGCGTCCGCCTGGCCGCCGCCGGCGTCTGCCACTCCGACCTGTCCCTGTCCAACGGCACCATGCGGGTACCGGTCCCGGCCGTCCTCGGCCACGAAGGCGCCGGGACGGTCGTCGCCGTGGGCGCCGAGGTCACCCACCTCGCACCCGGCGATCGCGTCGTCCTCAACTGGGCACCGTCCTGCGGCGGTTGCCACGCCTGCGCACTCGGCGAGGTCTGGCTGTGCGCCAACGCCCTGAACGGCGCCGCCGACATCCACGCCCGGCGCACCTCCGACGGCACCGACCTCCACCCCGGCCTGAACGTGGGCGCGTTCGCCGAGGAAACGGTCGTCTCCGCGTCCTGCGCCCTCCCGCTCCCGGAGGGCATCCCCCTGACCGACGCGGCGCTCCTCGGCTGCGCCGTCCTCACCGGCTACGGTGCCGTCCACCACTCCGCGCGGGTCCGGCCGGGGGAGACGGTGGCGGTGTACGGCGTCGGGGGAGTGGGCCTCGCGGCACTCCAGGCGGCGTGCATCGCGGGCGCGTCGAAGATCATCGCGGTCGATGTCTCCCCGGAGAAGGAGGAGTTGGCGCGCGGCGCGGGCGCCACGGACTACGTCGTCGCCTCCGACACGACGGCCCGCGAGATCCGCGCCCTGACCGGCAAGCAGGGCGTCGATGTCGCCGTCGAATGCGTGGGCCGCGCGACCACCATCCGCACGGCCTGGGACTCCACCCGCCGCGGCGGCCGTACCACGGTCGTGGGCATCGGCGGCAAGGACCAGCAGGTCACCTTCAACGCCCTGGAGATCTTCCACTGGGGCCGCACCCTGTCCGGCTGCGTCTACGGCAACTCGGACCCCTCGAAGGACCTCCCGGTCCTCGCCGAGCACATCCGCGCCGGCCGGCTGGACCTGGGAGCGCTGGTGACGGAGCGGATCGCGCTGGACGGGATCCCGGCGGCGTTCGAGAACATGCTGGCGGGGAAGGGCGGACGGGCGCTGGTGGTGTTCTAGGCGCCGGTCAGCAAATCCCAGCCCGTCCGGCGATTGAGGACGAGGCCGTTCAGGCCGATGCGGGGGTCTGGGGGCAGCGCCCCCAGCACCACCCGCACCCCACGCAACCTGCGCCGCGATAAACCACGCGCAAGACCGTTGACCCCATACCGTCCGGTCAGTACGTTCCCGGGAACGTCCCCCTCGCACCCACCGGAGCGTGCACGCATGGACATGGCCCCATCCGCTCATCCCCTCCCCACGACCGCCCTCCCCACGGTCAACCGGCGCCGCGTCGCCACCGCCGCCGCCCTCGCCTCGGCCGTCGAGTGGTACGACTACTTCGTCTTCGGTATCGCCGCCGCCCTCGTCCTCGGCGATCTGTACTTCCCGGCCGGCAACTCCACCGCCGGAGTGCTCGCCGCCTTCGCCACCTTCGCCGTCGGCTTCCTCGCCCGCCCCATCGGCGGCATCGTCGCGGGCCAGCTCGGCGACCAGCGCGGCCGCAAGCCGATGCTGGTCCTCGCGCTCACGCTCATGGGCGTCGCCACCACCGGCATCGGCCTGCTCCCGACGTACGAGACGATCGGCGTCGCCGCCCCGATCCTCCTCGTCACCCTCCGCGTCGCGCAGGGCGTCGCCGTCGGCGCCCAGTGGGGCGGCGCGATGCTGCTGGCCACCGAGTACGCCCCCGAGGGCAAGCGCGGTGTCTACGGCAGCGTCGTCCAGCTCGGTGTCCCCATCGGCGTGGTGACCGCCAACACCGTCTTCCTGCTGGCCGGCGCCTTCACCTCGGAGTCGGCGTTCGCGGCCTGGGGCTGGCGCATCCCGTTCCTGATCGGCCTGTTCGTCCTCGCCCTCGCCTGGTACATCCACACCCGCGTCGAGGAGACCCCCGAATTCCGCGCGGCGGAGAAGACGCTGGCCGAGAAGGAGAAGTCGGAGCAGAACTCCCCGCTGCGCTCGATCCTCCGCAACCACCTCGGCACGGTCCTCCTCGCCGGTGGCTCCTTCGCCGTGAACACCGCGACCTTCTACATCCTCATCACCGGCGTCCTCGACTACACGACCCGCGAACTCGACATGAAGCGCAGCGCGGTGCTCACGGTCTCCCTCTGCGTCAGCCTCACCCAGCTGATCCTCATCCCCGCGTCCGCCGCCCTGTCCGACCGCGTCGGCCGGATCAGGATCTACGCGTTCGGCGCGGCCGGCATCGCGCTGTGGGCCGTACCGCTGTTCCTGCTCATCGACACCGGCTCACTGCTGTGGCTGGCCGTCGGCACGTTCGTCGCCAGCTGTTTCCTGAGCATCATGTACGGCCCTCAGGCCGCCCTGTTCGCCGAGCTGTTCACGCCCGAGATGCGGTACACCGGCGCCTCCCTCGGCTACCAGATCGCGGCCGTGTGCGGCGGTGGCCTCGCGCCCTTCGTGATGGTGCTGCTCCTGGAGGCCACGGGCACGTCGATGGCGGTGTCCGCCTACATCATCGGGCTCTCCGTCGTCGCGCTGCTGTCCATCAAGGTCCTTGCGGACAGGGCGCGTTCACGCTGAGTCCGAGGCCCGTTCGGGCTGTGGCGCCGGCGGCACCGCCTCCGGCGCCACAGCCCGTGCCCGCGACCGCGACACCGCCACACCCGCCAGACACAGCGCCCCGCCCGCGAGCGTGAGCAGCCCCGGCACCTCGCCGAGCGCCAGCCACGACATCAGGACGACCAGGGCGGGGACGGCGTACGTGGTCGCGCCCATCCGGCTGGCTGTCGTACGGGCCAGGGCGTACGCCCAGGTCGTGAAGGCCAGCGCGGTCGGGAACACACCGAGATAGACCATGTTGAGCGTCGCCGACAACGGGGCGTCGGCCGCGTCCGCCACCAGCTGCCCGGCGAACGGCAGACAGGCCACCGCCCCGACCAGACACCCGAACGTCGTCACCTGGAGCACGCTCGCCCGCCCGAGCGCGGGCTTCTGCGCCACCACCCCGCTCGCGTAACCGACGGCGGCCAGCAGACACAGCACCACTCCGAGCACCGACGAGCCGCCCCCGCTCGACATCGACAGCCCCACGGTCACCGCACCCGCGAACGACACCGCCATGCCCGCCAGCAGCCGAGGCGGCATCGGGTCACCGAGCAGTCGCGCGCCGAGCAGGGCGATGAGGATCGGGCCGATGTTCACGACCAGGGCAGCGGTACCGGCATCCACCTGCTGCTCGCCCCAGTTGAGGGCGACCATGTAGAAGCCGAACCACAGCAGCCCCGATATCGCGATCCCGGGCCACGCCGCCCGCGGCGGCCACCCCTCTCGTCGTACGAGGCAGAAGATCCCCAGCGTGAACGCTCCCGCCAGCAGCCGCCCGAGCGCCAGCGCACCCGGTGAGTACTCCTCACCCGCGCTGCGGATGGAAACGAAGGCGGAGGCCCAGAGTATGACGGTTACGGTGGCGGCACCGGCGGCGAGCAGCTCCGTACGGCGGCCAGGGGATGCGTTCATCATGCTCCATAGGCTAGGAGAGGCGGATTGGTGAGGCTCGCGTATTTCGGACGGTGAGATCGGCACGCCAGCGGATTCGCACGGGTCACTGCAGCGCCCCGATAGGGGCGCGGGGAACTGCGCGACCAGCCCCCACGAGCCCGCACCCGGCAGACGACAAAGCCCCCACCCCCATAGCCGCCCACCTCACCGCAACGCCCCCGCCGAGATACCGAGCAGCTCCCCCAGCGCCCGCTCCCCCGACGGAGTCACCTTCACGGCCCGCTCGGAGCCGATCCGCACACACCAGCCCGCATCCAGGGTGTGCCGGCACAGCGCCGCCCCCGCCACGCCCGCGAGATGCGAACGGCGCTCGGTCCAGTCGAGGCACCCACGCGCCAGCGGACGCCGTCCCTTGCGGGCGAGCCCGATGCCGACGGAGTCGAACCAGCGCAACCCCGCCTCCGTGAGCGCGAATCCGGTGTCCTGGCTCAGCAGTCCGCGCTCGGTCAGCGCGTCGGTGAGCGTGATGCCGAGCCGTCCCGCCAGGTGGTCGTAGCAGGTGCGGCCGCGGGCCATCGCGGACCCGGCGGTCGACTCCCGGAGCGTGCGCGGGCGTTGGGCCGCCTCCGGTGCGACCTGCGCGGCCAGGTCCTCCACCAGCTCCGCGATCTGCGAGTCGGCCAGCCGGACGTACCGGTGCCGCCCCTGCCGCTCCTCCGCGAGCAGTCCGCCCGCGACGAGCTTGCCCAGGTGCTCGCTCAGCGTCGACGCGGCGACACCCGCGTGCCGGGCCAGTTCACCGGCTGTCCACGCCCGTCCGTCGAGCAGCGCGAGCAGACATGCGGCGCGTGTCTCGTCGGCGACGAGCCCGGCGAGCCGGGCCAGCTGCGGTGCGCGGGCGTCTTTGGCGGTCATGCGTTCCAGGATGGGCCACGGACACTTCGGCGTGCACCGAAGTGTGCTGGGCGCTCCGCGGGGGGTGCTGTGATGGGCCGTCGTTTGTCTGCGGGCCCGTCGTGGCTGGTCGCGCAGTTCCCCGCGCCCCTATCGGGGCGTTGCCACTCAGGTCGTGCGCTTGGCCTGTTCGTACTGCTGCACCAAGCCGTCCAGCAGAGCGCTCAGCCCCGTCTCGAAGGCCCGCTCGTCGATCTTCTCCTGCTGTTCGGCGAGAAGGTGCGCCTGTCCGAGGTGGGGATAGTCGGCGGGGTCGTACGCGCTCGCGTCGTCCACGAAGCCCCCGGCGAACGAACCGAGCGCGGAGCCCATGATGAAGTACCGCATCAGCGCACCGATCGAGGTGGCCTGCGCGGGCGGCCAGCCCGCCTCGACCATCGCGCCGTAGACGGCGTCGGCGAGGCGCAGCCCGGCCGGCCGGCGGCCGGGGCCCTGTGCCAGCACCGGGACGATGTTCGGGTGGTCGCGCAGCGCGGCCCGGTAGGAGACGGCCCAGTCGTGCAGTGCGGTCCGCCAGTCCCGGCCGTCGTCGAACATCGACAGATCGACCTGGGCGCTCACCGAGTCGGCGACCGCCTCCAGGATCTCGTCCTTCGTCCGGAAGTGGTTGTAGAGCGACGGGCCGCTCACCCCGAGCTGGGCGGCGAGCCGGCGGGTCGAGACCGCCGCGAGGCCCTCCGCGTCCACGAGCGCCCGTGCGGTGTCGACGATCCGGTCGGTGCTGAGGAGGGGCTTGCGCGGTCGGGCCATGGCGCACATAGTAGGGCTGCGAAGCAGAAACTAGCAGTGCTAATTTAAATGTACGGTCTTCAAGGTACGGCCTTCCGGCAGGGGTGACTTCGGCATGAATCTGGAGCTCAGCGAGGAGCAGACCGCCGTCCGACAGCTCGCCCGGGACTTCGTGGACCGCGAGATCACCCCGAACGTCATCACCTGGGACCGCGCCGAGGAAGTGGACCGGGCGATCGTGAAGAAGCTGGCCGCGGTCGGCTTCCTGGGCCTGACGATCGACGAGGAGTACGGCGGCAGCGGCGGCGATCATCTCGCGTACTGCCTGGTGACGGAGGAGCTCGGCCGCGGTGACTCGTCGGTGCGCGGCATCGTGTCGGTCTCGCTCGGCCTGGTCGCCAAGACCATCGCCGCCTGGGGGAGCGAGGAGCAGAAGCGCGGCTGGCTGCCGGGGCTGACCTCCGGCGAGTACGTCGGCTGCTTCGGCCTCACCGAACCGGGCACCGGCTCCGACGCGGGCAACCTCGCCACCCGTGCCGTCCGGGACGGCGACGACTACGTCATCAACGGCACCAAGATGTTCATCACGAACGGCACTTGGGCCGACGTCGTCCTGCTCTTCGCCCGTTCCACGGACGCGCCCGGCCACAAGGGCGTCTCCGCGTTCCTCGTGCCGACCGCCACGCCCGGTCTCACCCGCCGCACCATCCACGGCAAGCTCGGCCTGCGCGGTCAGGCCACCGCCGAACTCGTCCTCCAGGACGTCCGGGTCCCCGCCTCCGCGATGATCGCCCCCGAGGGCAAGGGCTTCGCGGTCGCCATGTCGGCGCTGGCCAAGGGGCGGATGTCGGTGGCGGCGGGCTGTGTCGGCATAGCGCAGGCGGCGCTGGACGCGGCGGTGACGTACGCCACCGAGCGCGAGCAGTTCGGCAGGACCATCGCCCACCATCAGCTCGTACAGGAGCTGATCAGCGATATCGCGGTCGACGTCGACGCCGCACGGCTGCTGACCTGGCGGGTCGCCGACCTCATCGACCGCGGCCTGTCCTTCGCCACCGAGTCCTCCACGGCCAAGCTGTTCGCCTCGGAGGCCGCCGTCCGCGCCGCCAACAACGCCCTCCAGGTCTTCGGCGGCTACGGCTACATCGACGAGTACCCGGTGGGCAAGCTGCTGCGCGACGCCCGCGTGATGACCCTCTACGAGGGCACCAGCCAGATCCAGAAGCTGGTCATCGGCCGGGCACTGACGGGTGTTTCGGCCTTCTGAGTACGGCTCCGTGCGTCTCTGAGTACCCCGGCGGATGTGGCGCGCCCCACATCCGCCGACGCTTGTCCCATGAGTGACACACCGGGCAAGCAGCAGAACACGGCCGCCTTCTACGGCCAGGCGGTCGCCTCCTTCGTCGTCGCCATGGCTGCCACCGCGATCGGCATCTTCCAGCTGGAGGCCGATGTCTGGGTGCGTGCCTTCCTTGCCATCGCCGTCCTGTACCTCGTTACCTCCGCCTTCACCCTCGCCAAGGTGATCAGGGACCGGCAGGAAGCGGAGAACCGCGCGTACCACCCGTTCGAAAAGCTCTGAGCGGGCACACTAAGCGCTCGCTCACCTTGAGCGGTATGGTGTTCTCCTTGCCAGTGAGAGGGGCGAACGAGCGATGAGTACGGCGGAGGAGACGGCCGGCGGCGAACCGCAGGCGTGGGGCGAGGTCACGCCGGACGCGGCACGGCGGCTGCTGATCGCCGCCGTGGAGGCCTTCGCCGAACGGGGCTATCACGCCACGACGACCCGTGACATCGCGGGCCGCGCCGGCATGAGCCCGGCCGCGCTCTACATCCACTACAAGACCAAGGAAGAGCTGCTCCACCGCATCAGCCGGATCGGCCACGAGAAGGCACTCGACATCCTGCGTACGGCGGCGCGGCGCGAGGGCAGTGCGACGGAGCGGCTCGCCGACGCCGTGAGCTCCTTCGTGCGCTGGCACGCCGGGGGGCGCACCACCGCACGGGTCGTGCAGTACGAACTGGACTCGCTCGGCCCCGAGGCCCGCGCGGAGATCGTCGCACTGCGTCGTCAGTGCGACGCCGAGGTGCGCGGGATCATCCAGGACGGTGTGGCCGCGGGCGAGTTCGACGTCCTCGACGTGCAGGGCACCACGCTCGCGGTGCTGTCGCTCTGCATCGACGTCGCCCGCTGGTTCAACATCGACGGTCCGTGGACCCCCGACGAGGTCGGCGCGCTCTATGCCGACCTCGTGCTGCGGATGGTGGGCGTGAAGTAGCCCGCCGGACCGGCCCTCGGCTCAGAGGTAGTAGCGGGACACCGACTCGGCGACGCAGACCGGCTTGTCGCCGCCCTCGCGCTCCACGGTGAAGGCGACGGCCACCTGTACGCCGCCGGTCACCTCGTCCACGGCGCTGATCTTTGCGGTGGCGCGCAGCTGCGAGCCGACCGGCACCGGCGCGGGGAAACGAACCTTGTTCGTCCCGTAGTTGACGCCCATCTTCACGCCCTCGACCTTGATCAGCTGCGGTCCGAAGAGGGGGAGCAGCGACAGGGTGAGATAGCCGTGCGCGATGGTGGTGCCGAAGGGGCCCGTCGCCGCCTTCTCCGGGTCGACGTGGATCCACTGGTGGTCGCCCGTGGCCTCGGCGAACAGGTCGATCCGCTTCTGGTCGACCTCCAGCCAGTCGGTGTACCCCAGCTGCTCGCCCACCGCCGCCTTCAGTTCGTCGACGGACGTGAAGATCCTCGGCTCTGCCATGTCCCGGCCTCTCGCGTAGCAATGTGCCCAACCTAAGCAACTGCTTAGCATGGTCGGCCGCGGGCCCTCTGTCAACGGACCCGAGGCTCACGGCCCAAGGGAGTCGCAGGTGGGTAGTCTTCGAGGGGTGCCCCAGATTCACGAGAAGATCCACGAGCTCACGGTCGGCCAGCTCGCCGCCCGCAGCGGCGCCGCCGTCTCCGCCCTGCACTTCTACGAGTCCAAGGGCCTGATCGCCAGCCGCCGCACAGCGGGCAACCAACGCCGCTACACCCGCGACACCCTCCGCCGGGTCGCCTTCGTGCGCGCGGCCCAACGCGTCGGCATCCCCCTGGCCACCATCCGTGACGCCCTGGCCGAACTCCCCGAGGAACGCACCCCCACCAAGGACGACTGGGCCCATCTGTCCGAGGCCTGGCGCTCCGAACTGGACGAGCGGATCAAGCAACTCAACCGTCTGCGCGACCACTTGACCGACTGCATCGGCTGCGGCTGCCTCTCCCTGGACACCTGCGTCCTGTCCAACCCGGACGACGCCTTCGGCGAACGCCGCGCGGGATCACGCCTGATGGTGGAACGCGGCGGGAGGCAGACCGAGTAGTGGCCCCCAGGAAATCGGCTTGTCCTGCCGGGCCAACTCTCCCTAGGGTGAGATCACTTCGACGAGACGTTCCCCAGAAGCACGCCGCAGAGCGGGAGCGTCCGCCTCACTGAGGTGCCGGAAGGGCGGCAGCTGTCTTTGTCGACCCTTCCCTTCGGAGGTCTCTGTCATGAACGTCGGTATCGGCCTGCCCATCGGCGACCCGGCCACCCTGCTCACCTGGGCCCAGCGCGCCGACGCCGGGCCCTTCAGCACGCTCGGTCTGCTCGACCGGCTCGTCTTCCACAACCCCGAACCCCTGGTCGCGCTCGCCGTCCTCGCGGGCTCCACCTCCCGCATCCGCGTCCAGACCGAGGTGTTGCTCGCCCCGCTGCGCGACGCCGCCCTCCTCGCCAAGCAGGCCGCCACCCTGGACCGGATGACCGGTGGCCGCCTGGTCCTCGGCCTGGGCGTCGGCGGCCGGGACGACGACCACCAGGCCACCGGCACCGACAAACGCACCCGGGGCCGGCGCCTCGACGGGCAGATGGCGGTCATGCGCCGCCTGTGGTCCGGCGAGCCGTACGGCGACGGCGTCGGCCCGATCGGCCCCGCGCCCGCCCGGCCCGACGGTCCCGAGGTGCTCTTCGGCGGCTTCAAGCCCGCCGCGATCGAACGCGTCGCGCGCTGGGGCGACGGCTTCCTGGCCGCCGCGGCGCTCTCCTGGGCAGGCGGCCTGTTCGACACCGCCCGCAGGTTCTGGAAGGAGTACGACCGCGACGGCGAACCGCGTATCGTCGCGCAGGTCAACGTCGCGCTCGGCCCCGACGACGTGGTCCACGACGCCCAGGCCGCCATGCACGCGTACTACGCCTTCACCGGCATGGCCGACCGGATGGTGGCCGGAATGCTCACCACGCCGACCGAAATCCGCGAGGCGATCACCGGCTTCACCGACCTCGGCGCCGACGAGGTCATGCTGTACTGCCACGGCCTCGACCCGGACCAGGTGGACCGCCTCGCGGACGTCCTGTGACGGCGGCACGCAGGTGACGGACAGGCTTTGCCCCGGACCGCTGGACGCCGCGGGCTGACCCCGTCGCAAACTGGACGCCGCGGGCTGACCCCGTCGCAAAAGCGGGGAGCACCCGGATCGCGTTCCTTCCGCGCCGTCGAACCACGGTTCCGGCCCACGGCGCTGTCGCCGGGGCCGGAATCGGCGTACTTCAGGGGGCGAACCGGCTGCTACCGGCCCGCGCCTCGCCGTACACCCGCATCCCTTCCGCCACCAACTCCGCATTCGACACCGCCCGCCGTCCGTCCGGCAGGACCAGCGTGTCCTCCATCCCGATCCGCGTCGCCAGCCCGAGCCGCCCCGCCAGCCGCAGCGTCGGCCATGCGCTCCCGTCCTCTCCGTGCAGCAGGACCGGGCGGTGGAACGCCGGACCCAGGTCGGCCAGGAGTGTTCGCGCACTCTGCTCGGCCGTGTCCGGTGAGGTGTCCGTCACTTCCGCCAGCACGCGCAGGACCTTCGGGCCGAGCGGCGAGCGGGCGAACCGGGCCGCCCCGTCCGTCCCGGACCAGATGCCCGCCTCCACGCCCACGCCGCGCTCGATCAGCGCGGCGGCGATCTCCTCGGCGCCCGGCTCATGCCAGTTGACCGAGGCGTGATCGGGCAGCACCGTCCACCCGCGCACCCGCTCCAGGCGGTCGGCCGGATCAGGCTCCGCCCAGGCGCCGGTGGTCACTCCGACCGGCACGGACACGCGCGCCCGTATCGCGTCGAGCGTCGGTGCGATCACCCGCGGCGACAAGGTGTCGTGTCCGCAAGGGGTCTTGGGATGAACATGGACGTCCGTCGCCCCGGCCGCGACCGCGAGCGCGGCCGACTCGGCCATCGCCTCCGGCGACACGGGCACCCCGGCACCGTCGGTGGCCCCCCGGGGCCCGTTGAGACACACCTGCACCATGTCTCGATGGTGCCAGTCACCACTGACAACGCAGGCGCGGTGCGGCACCGCATTCGATTGGGGGGTGCGGCATCCCCGGCGCACCCCCGTCGTGCCTAGGCGGACACCAGTAGGAGCCGTCCGCGCCTGGCAGAGGCCAGGGCTTCGGGCGTCAGCACCGGACGCGGCACCACGATTCCGCAGTCCGTGCACACCGGGCCCGTCGAGGGTTCATGGGCCAGGTCGTACTTCCAGATCAGACGCGCTCCGCCGCACACCGGGCAGATCGAACCCGGTTCGCGCTCAAGGGCGGAGATCAGTCGGCGCAGTACCTCGGCCAGGGGTTCTCGCGGGTAGACCCGCGGATCGTCGCACCAGGCGACTCCAAAACCGCCCCAGGTCAGCCGGTGCCAGTCGTCAACGCTGCCCGGCCTGCGCAGTCCGTCGTGCTTTTCCTTCTTGCGCCGCTCGGCGAACCCGACCTCGTAGGCCAGCCATACCGAACGCGCTTCTTCCAACTCGTCCAACGCGGCCACGAGCCGCGCAGGATCGGGGGACCGGTCCTCCGGACCGAACCCTGCCTGGGAGCACAAATGGTCCCAGGTCGCCCTGTGCCCGTACGGAGCGAACCGTTCAAGGCACTTGCGGAGCGAGTAGCGCCGAAGCGCCAGATCGCACCGTCCGTCTCGCACCTGTCTCGCCAGACTCCGGAAACCGGCCATCGCCCTGCACCTCCGTCACACCTGCACCTGTACTTCGGTTACTTCGGCGTCGTCGTTCGGACGTTGCCGAATAGACGTATCGACACGCGATTCGGCTCCATCTTTTTTTCTGTGGCCTCCAGAAGTTGACGCATGTTCACCTTCAATCTCGGGGATACCGGCGGTAACGTCCGGCCCACCCCCCGTCGGGAGGAGCTGCCATGCGCATCCCACGCACCGCACGCGACAGACTGAGAACTCCCCGCAGATTGCCCGGGTTCCTGAAGTCGGCTTCCGTATGCGTCCTGATTGCCGGCCTTTTGTCTCCGCTTTCCCAAGCGGTGGCCGCGGAGACGGCTGCCGCCGACGCGGCCGCGGCCGCGGTCACCGACCACTGCGCCGGCCAGTGCTCCGACGTCCTCCCACCCGGTCAGAACGGCAACGCCACCCTCGCCCAGATCCTCCTGAACCAGGCCTTCGGCACCCAGCCCGCCCACGCCGAGGACCAGCTCGGCCCGTACGCCAACCTGGCCACCGGCTACTCCGGTCTCACCAACTCCACGATCAACACGTTCTTCAACGACGCGTCTTTCGGGGTCCCCGCCGATCAAGTCGCCTCCACCGTCAGTCCCGCCGGCCGCAGCGATGTGACGATCGTCCGCGACAAGAAGACGGGCGTGCCGCACATCACCGGTACCACTCGATACGGCACGGAGTTCGGCGCCGGGTATGCGGCCGCTGAGGACCGGCTGTGGCTGATGGACGTCTTCCGCCATGTCGGGCGCGGCCAGCTGACCCCCTTCGCGGGCGGCGACCCCTCCAACCAGGGCCTGGAGCAGCAGTTCTGGCGCTCGGCCCCCTACACCGAGGCCGATCTCCAGGCGCAGATCGACAGCACCGTCGCCTCGAACGGCGAGCGCGGACAGCAGGCCCTCGCCGACGTCAACGCCTACGTCGCCGGCATCAACGCCTACATAGACGCCTCCGACAGCGGCCGCTACTTCCCCGGCGAGTACGTCCTGACCGGCCACAAGGACTCCATCACCAACGCCGGAACCATCGAGCACTTCAAGCTCACCGACCTGGTCGCGCTGGCCTCCGTCATCGGTGCCCTGTTCGGCTCCGGAGGCGGCGGCGAGGTCAACAACGCGATCTCCCTGCTCGCCGCACAGGAGAAGTACGGCGTCACCGAGGGCACCGAGGTCTGGGAGTCCTTCCGCGAGCGCAACGACCCCGAAGCGGTCCTCACCCTCCACGACGGGAGCTTCCCGTACGCCGGCAAGCCCGACGACGCGCAGGGCACCGCGATGCCCGACGCCGGTTCGGTGACCGAGGAACAGCTGGTGTACGACCGTACGGGCAGCGCGGCGACATCGAGCGCCGCCGGCACGTCGAGCACGGCAACCGCCGCCGCGCTCTCCTCCGCCAGGCGCGGCATGTCCAACGCCCTCGTGGTGGGCGGCGAGCACACCGCCAGCGGCCATCCGGTCGCCGTCTTCGGGCCGCAGACCGGCTACTTCGCGCCCCAGCTGCTGATGCTCCAGGAGATCCAGGGCCCCGGCCTCAGTGCCCGCGGCGCCTCCTTCGCGGGCTTGAGCATGTACGTCGAACTCGGCCGCGGCCAGGACTACTCGTGGAGCGCGACGACCTCCGGCCAGGACATCATCGACACCTACGCCGTCGAACTGTGCCAGGACGACTACCACTACCTGTACCGCGGCACCTGTACGGCGATGGAGCAGATCGAGCAGAAGAACGCCTGGAAGCCGACCGTCGCCGACGGCACCGCGGCCGGCTCCTACACCATGCGGGTCTGGCGCACCGAGTACGGCCCCGTCCAGTACCGCGCCACCGTCGACGGCAAGAAGGTCGCCTACACCACCCTGCGCTCGTCCTTCCTGCACGAGGCCGACTCGATCATCGGCTTCCAGATGCTGAACGACCCGGGCTACGTCAACAGCCCGCAGACCTTCCAGAGCGCGGTGCAGCACATCAACTACACGTTCAACTGGTTCTACGTCGACTCCGAGCACACCGCGTACTACAACAGCGGCGACAACCCGGTACGGGCCACCGGCGTCGACGCCGAGTTCCCGGTGTGGGCGCAGCCCGCGTACGAGTGGAAGAACTGGAACCCCACGACCAACACCGCGGACTACACACCGGCGTCCGCGCACCCCAACTCCATCGACCAGGACTACTACATCTCCTGGAACAACAAGCAGGCCAAGGACTACTCGACCGCGGCCTGGGGCGACGGGTCGGTGCACCGCGGCAATCTGCTGGAGGACCGGGTGAAGAAGCTGGTCACCGCGGGCGGCGTGACCCGGGCCTCGCTGACGAAGGCGATGGCCGACGCCGCGCTCGCGGACCTCCGGGCGGAGGACGTGCTGCCGGACCTGCTCAAGGTCGTCAACAGCTCGACGGTGACCGACGCCACGGCCAAGGCGGCCGCCGACAAGCTGTCCGCGTGGGTGACGGCGGGCGCCAAGCGCACGGAGACGTCGGCCGGTTCGAAGACGTACGCGAACGCCGACGCGGTCCGCATCCTGGACGCCTGGTGGCCGCTGCTGGTGAAGGCCGAGTTCGAACCCGGCCTGGGCAGCGACCTGTACAGCGCCTTCACCGCCAACCTGCCGATCGACGAGACCCCGTCGGCCGCCCACGGCCCGACCGGCGCCCATGCCGGAAGCGCCTACCAGTTCGGCTGGTGGAGCTATGTCGACAAGGACATCCGGGCGGTGCTCGGTGAGACCGTGCAGGGTCCGCTGGCGCAGAAGTACTGCGGCGGCGGCAGCCTCAGCGCCTGCCGGGACACCCTGATCAGCACACTGAAGGAGGCGGCCGGCAGGACCGCGGCCCAGGTCTACCCCGGCGACGACCTCTGCTCGGCCGGTGACCAGTGGTGCGCCGACTCGATCAACCAGCGGACGCTGGGCGGCATCAAGCACTACAACATCAGCTGGCAGAACCGGCCGACGTACCAGCAGGTCGTGGAGTTCACCTCACACAGGTGAGGTCCCGCGGGCGGCGGGTCAGGCGATCCGGCCCGCCGCCAGCACCACCTGCGCCAGCTCCCGGTGCGCGATGTCGCTGTGCGCGCCGGCCGGCGGGCCGCCGCGTCTGACCACGGCGGCCACGTCGACGTTCACGCACCCGGACGCGGGCAGCTTGCCCTTCTTCAGGGCGTCGGCCAGCTTCAACGCGCGCGTGCCCGGCACCGCCTGCACCCCCTTGAGCCCCATCGCCCCCCACTTGTCGCCCAGCATCCGCCCGACGTCGAGGCCGGCGACCGTACGGTCGTCGTCCGCCATGCGGGAGGCCAGCGGATACATCGTGCCGAGGGCCGAGTCGTGGTGGGAGTGGCAGCACACCAGCGGGCCGTCGATGCGGTTCTGCTGGCCCTGGAGCACACCTCCCGCGCGCGCGTCGTGCGGAAGCCGAGCAGCGAACGCGTAGTGCGAGAAGGCCCCTTGGAGCAGCGTCACGGACTTCACCGTGTGCACCCCTTCGGGCAGCCCGCGCAGTGCGAACGAGACCAGCCGTCCGCCGAAGCTGTGCCCGACGAGATGCACACGCGCGTGCGGCACGGCCGTGGCCAGCTGCCCGATCACCCGGCCGAGACCGCGCTCCCCGACGGTTCCCGCGCGCCGCTTCATCGCGTAGTACGTCGCCTGGCGCAGCAGTTCCTGGGCGCCGTGCCAGGGGTTGGGCAGCGAGAAGGAGGCGGCGCCCTCCGGGGACTCCAGCCGGGCGAGTGCCTGCGCGAACTCCTCGCAGGCCGTCGCGGTGGACCCGGAGAACATCCGCGGCTCGCTCTGCGGCACCCCCTCCGCCAGCGTGTCCGCCGCGAACAGCGCCTGCGGACCCGGCGGCACCACCTCGACCAGCAGCCGCACCAGCCGCCCGAACTCCTCCAACTCGGCTTCCTCGCGCGGCTGTTGGTCCATCATGCGGGCGATCTGGTCGATCACGGTCGCCCGGCCCGGGAAGGTCTCCAGCAGCGCGTGCCGGATGTCCTTGTCGAGCGCGGGCTGCTGGGACGTCTCGACCGCCACCAGTCGTGGGAAGTCGGGGATCGGCTCGTCCGAGAACCGCATCGAGGGCCACAGCACGCCCACGTACCCGATCCTGGCCTTCGGTGAGAGCTGGGGGAACGGGGCGAAGAAGCGGCTGTAGAGCCGGGTCGCGATCGAGCGGTCGTTGTTCCAGCCGTGCGCGAAGACGATCAGATCACCGACGCGCCGGTCCGCGACCCCGGCGAGCAGACGGTCCCGCTGTCTGCCGTTCACGTCCCCGTCCGCGTCGAACGTCAGCTCCCAGTAGGGAGTCACACTCATCTCCGGATCCGTCATGCCGAGCCCCCTTTTGTCCCCCGATGCGGTGCGATGCGGTCGCATCGTCCTGCGCCCGGGCGGGGTTGGCCAGACAACCGGAGTCATCTGTAGAGGAGATACTCCCTGCGCACCTTCCGGAACGCCGCCAGCTCCTTCTGCCAGCCCGCCACCACCTCGTCCGTGCCGGCTCCCGCGTCGATCGCGGTCCGCACGCGCGTGGAGCCGGTGAGCTTGTCGATCCAGTTGTCCGACCGCCAGGCGAAGCCGCTCCACACCTTCTTGGCGGTCACCAGGAGCGCGATGCCCGTGCGTACGGGGTCGTAGGCGGCCCGGTCGTGCACATGGATCTGCACGCCCCCGATCGTCTTCCCCTGGAACTTGGAGAAGACCGGAGCGAAGTACGCCTCCCTGAAGCCGACGCCGGGCAGGCCCAGTTGATTCACCTCGGCCGCCCAGCGTCCGTCGATGCCCTCGGCGCCGAGCAGCTCGAACGGGCGGGTGGTGCCGCGTCCCTCGGAGAGGTTGGTGCCCTCGAAGAGACAGGTCCCGGAGTACACAAGGGCGGTGTCGGGGGTGGGCATGTTCGGGCTCGGCGGTACCCAGGGCAGCCCGGACGCGTCGTAGAACTCCGACCGCTTCCACTCCGTCATCCCTACGGTGTCCAGCTCGACCGGCGTGGTCAGGAACTCCCCGTTGAACATGCGCGCCAGCTCGGCGACCGTCATGCCGTGCGCCTGCGAGATGGGCTGCCGGCCGACGAAGGTCGCGAAGTCCTTGTGCAGGACCGGGCCTTCGGCGGAGCGGCCCGTCACCGGGTTCGGGCGGTCGAGCACGACGAGGCGTTTGCCGGCGAGCTGGGCGGCCTCCATGCAGTCGTAGAGCGTCCAGATGTACGTGTAGAAGCGGGCGCCGGCGTCCTGGATGTCGAAGACGATCGTGTCCACGCCGGACGTGGTGAAGATGTCGGCGAGGGGGCGGCCGCTCTTGAGGTACGTGTCGTAGACCGGGAGGCCGGTCGCCGGGTCGTCGTAGCGGCCCTCGGAGCCGCCGGCCTGGGCGGTGCCTCGGAATCCGTGTTCGGGGCCGAAGACTGCGGTGAGGTTCACGCCGTTGTCCGCGTGCATGACGTCGACGATGTGGCGGACGTCTCGGGTTACGCCGGTGGGGTTGGTGACGATTCCGACTCGGTCGCCGTCGAGGAGGGCGTATCCGTCGTCGACGAGGCGTTCGAAGCCGGTTTGCCTGCGGCGCTGGGCCGCGGAGGCGGGAGGTGCACTGGAGAGTGCTGTTGCTGCCGTTGTCGCTGCGAGTAGGGCTCGTCTGGATAGGCGCATGGGGTGCACGGTATTGCTCCCGCAGGTTGTGTGGAAGCTGTCCGTGGTTCGTGGCTTGTCGCGCAGTTCCCCGCGCCCCTTAGCGGCGATGCCCGTGCCCTTCCTCTGATACATACCGACCGGTTAGTCTGGCCCGCAGTGGAGCCGCAGTCGAAGGAGACCGATGGTGGAAGCCGTGCAGGACGCCGGAGTAGTCGTCACCGGGGCTGGAGGGGGGATCGGGGCCGCTCTTGCGCGGCGGTTCGCTGCCGCGGGGGCCCGGGTCGTCGTCAATGATCTGGACGCGGAGAAGGCCAAGGCCGTCGCCGATGGGATCGGGGGCATCGCGGTGCCGGGTGACGCCTCGGCCATCGTTGCCGATGCCAGGGACGCCCTCGGTGGCACCGTCGATGTCTACTGCGCCAACGCCGGTCTTCCCTCGGGTGGGTCCGAGGCGGCCGAGGAGCAGGTCTGGGCGCGAGCCTGGGACGTGAACGTGATGGCGCATGTCCGGGCCGCCCACGAGCTGATTCCGGGGTGGCTGGAGCGTGGGCGTGGGCGGTTCGTGTCGACCGTGTCCGCCGCCGGGCTGCTCACCATGATCGGGGCCGCCCCGTACAGCGTCACCAAGCACGGTGCGTACGCCTTCGCCGAGTGGCTGTCGTTGACGTATCGCCACCGGGGGATCAAGGTGCACGCGATCTGCCCGCAGGGTGTGCGCACGGACATGCTGGCCGGCACCGGCAGCGCGGGCGACCTGGTGCTGAAGCCGACCGCCATCGACCCCGAGGATGTCGCGGACGCGCTGTTCAAGGGCATCGAGGAGGACCGGTTCCTGATCCTGCCGCACCCCGAGGTCGCCGGGTACTACCAGGCCCGGGCCGCCGACCCCGATCGCTGGCTGACGAACATGAGCCACATCCAGCAGAAGTGGGAGGAGACCCGGTGACCGACTCCCGCTATGCCGCCCAGCCCTGGCTGGGCCTCCTCAATGACGCCCAGCGTGCGCCGATAGCGCCTGCCGACTCTCTCGTGCATGCTCTGCGCCGGGCCGCCGTCGAGACGCCGGACCGCACTTTCCTCGCCTATTTCGACGCCCGGCTGAGCTTTCCCGAGGTCGATGAGCTGAGCGACTCCGTCGCCGGGCATCTCGCCGCACAGGGCCTGGAGCGCGGCGACCGTGTCGCCGTCCTGCTACAGAACTCCCCGCACTTCGTGGTGGCCCTGCTCGGCGCCTGGAAGGCGGGTGCGGTCGTCGTCCCGGTCAACCCCATGTACAAGTCGGGGGAGGTCGGCCATGTCCTGCGGGACGGTGACGCGGCCGCGCTGATCTGCACCGACCGGGCCTGGGAGTCGTATCTGCGCGAGACGGCGCAGGGCTCTCCGGTGCGGATCGTACTGACCGCCTGTGAGTTGGACTTCCAAACTCGTGGCGACGCGCGCGTGCTGGCCTTCGAGCGGCTGCCGCAGGCCGCCGACGCGGAGGATCTGGCGGTCGTCGCCCGGCAGGGGAACAAGGCACCCGAGGGGCGCGAACCGGGCCCCGGCGACATCGCGCTGATCAGCTACACCTCGGGCACCAGCGGCACGCCCAAGGGCGCCACCAACACACACGGCAACATCATGCACAACGCCGAGCGGCAGCGGACCGGTCTCGGTCTGCCCGAGGCGCCCGTCTACTTCGCGATGGCGCCGCTGTTCCACATCACCGGGATGGTCTGCCAGCTCGGCGCGTGTCTGAACAGTGCGGGCACGCTGGTGCTGGCGTACCGCTTCGAGGCGGGGGTCGTGCTGGACGCGTTCGCCGAGCACCGGCCGCACTACACGGTCGGCCCGTCGACCGCCTTCATGGCGCTGGCCGCCCATCCGGACGTCACCCCGGACCACTTCTCCTCGTTCCGGCACATCTCCTCCGGCGGTGCCCCGCTGCCGCCCGCGCTGGTGGAGAAGTTCCGGGCGGGCTTCGGGCCGTACATCCGCAACGGGTACGGCCTGACGGAGTGCACCGCACCCTGTGCCTCCGTGCCGCCGGAGCGGGAGGCTCCCGTCGACCCGGTGTCCGGGACGCTGGCCGTCGGGGTGCCGGGGCCCGACACGGTCGTACGGATCGTCGACGACGAGGGCACGGAGGTTCCGTTCGGGGAGCAGGGCGAGATCCTCGTACGGGGACCGCAGGTCGTCCCCGGTTACTGGCGGCGCCCCGACGCCACGGCCGAGACCTTCCCGGGCGGCGAGCTGCGCACCGGCGACATCGGGTTCATGGACGCCGAGGGGTGGCTGTACGTCGTCGACCGCAAGAAGGACATGATCAACGCGTCCGGGTTCAAGGTGTGGCCGCGTGAGGTCGAGGACGTGCTGTACACGCATCCGGCGGTGCGCGAGGCGGCCGTCGTCGGGGTGCCCGACGGATACCGCGGAGAGACCGTCAAGGCGTACATCAGCCTCCGTCCGGGTGCCGAGACGGACCCCGGTGCGCTCGCCGCGTACTGCAAGGAGAGACTGGCCGCCTACAAATATCCGCGGCAGGTGGAGATCCTGCCCGACTTGCCCAAGACGGCAAGTGGGAAGATCCTCCGGCGGGAGCTTCGTTCCCGCCCGCAAGACAGTCAGTGAAGAACAAGAGAACAGTAGACAGCTCGGAAAGGCAGGTGGCGGCTGTGCCCAGGACGACGGACGGAGACGGTACGCCCGTCCCGCAGCGGCTGCTCGCCGCCGCCACCCGGCTCTTCGCGGAGCAGGGCTACGACCGCACCTCCGTGCAGGAGATCGTCGAAGCGGCCGGCGTCACCAAAGGCGCGCTCTACCACTACTTCGGCTCCAAGGACGACCTCCTGCACGAGGTGTACGCGCGCGTGCTGCGCGTCCAGCAGGAGCGGCTCGACGGGTTCGCGAACGCCGACGAGCCGATCGAGAAGCGAGTGCGGGACGCTGCGGCGGATGTCGTGGTGACGACGATCGAGAACCTCGACGATGCGATGATCTTCTTCCGCTCGATGCACCATCTGAGCCCCGAGAAGAACAAGCAGGTGCGCGCCGAGCGGCGCCTCTACCACGAACGGTTCCGCGCACTCATCGAGGAAGGGCAGGAGGCGGGAGTCTTCTCGAAGGCGACCCCGGCCGACCTGGTGGTGGACTACCACTTCGGGTCCGTCCACCACCTGTCGACCTGGTACCGCCCCGACGGCCCGATGAGCCCTCAGGAGGTCGCCGACCAGCTGGCCGACCTGCTCCTGCGGGCCCTCAGGCCCTGAGTCACAGGTACTTCTTCAGCTCCCGTCGCGCCAGCGACCGCTGGTGCACCTCGTCCGGGCCGTCGGCGATCATCAACGTCCGTGCGCCCGCGTACAGTTCGGCGAGCGGGAAGTCCTGGCTGACCCCGCCCGCGCCGTGCAGCTGGATCGCGCGGTCGATGATGTCGACGACCGTGCGGGGCGTGGCGATCTTGATGGACTGGATCTCGGTGTGGGCGCCCCTGTTGCCGACCGTGTCCATCATCCAGGCCGTCTTCAGCACCAGCAGCCGCAGCTGCTCGACGGCCACGCGCGCGTCCGCGATCCAGTTGTGGACCACACCCTGCTGGGCCAGCGCCTTGCCGAAGGCGTTGCGCGCGACGGCCCGTCGGCACATCAGCTCGATCGCCCGCTCCGCCATGCCGATCAGCCGCATGCAGTGGTGGATACGGCCGGGACCCAGCCGGGCCTGCGCGATGGCGAAGCCCCCGCCCTCCTCGCCGATCAGGTTCGACACCGGCACGCGCGCGTGGTCGAAGATCACCTCGGCGTGACCGCCGTGGGAGTGGTCCTCGTAGCCGAAGACCTGCATGGCGCGCTTGACGGTGACGCCCGGGGTGTCGCGGGGGACCAGAACCATGGACTGCTGGCGGCGGATGTCGGGGCCGTCCGGGTCCGTCTTGCCCATCACGATGAAGATCTTGCAGTCCGGGTTCATCGCCCCGGAGATGTACCACTTGCGGCCCGTGATGACGTAGTCGTCGCCGTCCCGCCGGATCAGAGTGGTGATGTTGGTGGCGTCCGAGGAGGCCACCTCCGGCTCGGTCATCGCGAAGGCCGAGCGGATCTCGCCCGCGAGCAGCGGCTCCAGCCACTGCTTCTTCTGCTGCTCGTCGGCGAACTGGGTGAGCACCTCCATGTTCCCGGTGTCCGGTGCCGCGCAGTTCAGCGCGGTGGGCGCCAGCTGCGGGGAACGGCCGGTGATCTCGGCGAGGGGCGCGTACTGGAGGTTCGTCAGCCCGGCGCCGTACTCGGAGTCGGGGAGGAAGAGGTTCCACAGACCCTGTCTGCGCGCCTCGGCCTTCAGCTCCTCGACCACGGCCGGGGTGTCCCACGGGGACGCCAGCTGTGCGCGCTGCTCCTCCGCGACGGACTCGGCCGGATAGACGTACTCGTCCATGAAGGCGAGCAGCTTGGCGCGGAGTTCCTCGGTGCGCGCGTCGAACGCGAAGTCCATGCGGATCAGCCTTCCTGAAGGGTGGTCAGGCCGTGCTCGATGAAGACGGGGACCAGGTCGCCGATGCGGTCGAAGCCGGGGCCGACCGTCTGGCCCAGGGTGTAGCGGTAGTGGATGCCCTCCAGGATCACGGCGAGCTTGAACCAGGCGAACGCCGTGTACCAGGAGACCGCGGAGACGTCGCGCCCCGAGCGCGCTGCGTACCGCTCGACCAGTTCGGCCGGATCCGGGTGTCCCGCGGCCTCGGCGGTCGTGGAGACCGGGGAGTCGGACGTGCCGAGCGGAATGCTGTACATCACCAGCAGCCCGAGGTCCGTGAGCGGATCGCCGAGCGTCGACATCTCCCAGTCGAGGATCGCCTTGATCTCGTCATCGTCCCCGATCAGGACGTTGTCCAGCCGGTAGTCGCCGTGCACGACGGTCGGGGCGGGGGAGGTGGGCAGCTGCCGGCCGAGCGCCGCGTGCAGCTCGTCGATGCCGGCCAGCTCGCGGTTGCGGGAGGCGTCCAGCTGCTTGCCCCAGCGCCGCAGCTGCCGGTCCAGGAAACCCTCGGGGCGGCCGAAGTCCGCCAGGCCCACCGACGCCGGGTCCACGGCGTGCAGGTCGACGAGCGTGTCCACCAGGGACAGGACCGCGCCGCGAGTGCGCTCGGGACCGAGCGGCACGAGCTGGTCGGCCGTACGGTACGGGGTGCCCTCGACGAACTCCATCACGTAGAACGGCGCCCCGAGCACCGCCCCGTTCTCGGGGTTCTCGCACATCAGCACCGGGCGGGGCACCGGCACGTTCGTCGGGTGCAGCGCGCTGATCACCCGGTGCTCGCGCTTCATGTCGTGCGCGGTGGCGAGCACATGGCCGAGCGGCGGCCGCCGTACGACCCAGCGGGAGGTGCCGTCGGAGACCGCGTAGGTGAGGTTCGACCGTCCGCCCTCGATCAGTCGGCCGGTCAGCGGGCCGTGGACCAGGCCGGGCCGCTCACTGTCGAGCAGACCGCGCAGCCGGTCGAGATCGAGACCTGGCGGATGGTCGGCGCTCATCGTTGCTCCTTGGCTGACGCGAGAACAGGTTCCCGACCATGATGCCGACCGGTCGGTATGCCGTCCAGTGCGGGGAGCGAACGTGACCTGGGCCACCCTAAGCGCTCCGCTGGCTGTGTCGATATGCGGCTCCGCCGCGGGGCCGCGATCACGCGACCTGCTTAGGCCGACAGCTCCCCGGGCGGTGCCTCGGGGAGCTGTCGGGTGGTGCTTCTCGGTCAGGTCAGTGGTCGTCCCAGTGACCGTCGTGCGCGGCGTGACGGTGGCCGTCGTGCAGATAGTCGACGTGGTCGCCGTGCTGGACGCGGCGGTGTCCGCAGTCCTCGCCGTGCTGGTGCTCGTGGCTCTGGTGGGCGGCGTGCCCGGCGGGCTCGCACTCGTCCCAGTGGCCGCTGTGCGCGCGGTGCAGATGCCCGTCGTGCGCGTAGTCGATGTGGTCCCCGTGCGGCACTTCGGTGTGCCCGCAGCCCGGTCCGTGGGCGTGCGGGTGGGTGGCGTGTTCCTGGTGCATAAGGGTCATGCTGGTTCACCTTCGGATGTTCGGCAGTACGTCCGATGACGTCGGACAGGTTGCCACGCGAACGGCGCATATCCGGTCATTCGGCTTGCGTGGCGCCCGGGCACCCCGGAGGGTCGAACCCATGAAGGGCATCAGCTACACACGCTACGGCGGACCCGAGGTACTCGCATTCGGCGAGGTGAGCGATCCGAAACTCGGGCCGGACGCGGTGCTCGTGAAGGTGCGGGCGGCGGCCGTCAACCCCGTGGACTGGAAGTGCCGGGAGGGCCATCTCGACGGCATTTTCGAGGCCGTGTTCCCGGTGGTGCCCGGCTGGGACGTCTCCGGCGTGGTGGTGCAACCCGGGGTGTCCGTCACGGAGTTCGCCGTCGGGGACGAGGTCATCGGGTACGTCCGGGAGGACTTCCTCTCCCGTGGCACCTTCGCGGAGTACGTCGCCGCCCCCGTACGCACCCTGGCGCGCAAGCCGCGCAACCTCTCCTACGAGGAGGCTGCCGGGCTGCCCCTGGCCGGACTGACCGCCTACCAGGTGCTGGTGAAGGCCATCCAGGTGAAGCGCGGGGAGACCGTGCTCGTGCACGCGGCGGCCGGCGGCGTCGGCTCGATCGCCGTCCAGCTCGCCCGCCATCTCGGGGCCCGGGTCATCGGCACGGCGAGCGAGTCCAACCATGACTTCGTACGCTCGCTCGGCGGTGAACCCGTGCAGTACGGCGACGGTCTGGCCGAGCGGGTGCGCGGGCTGGCGCCCGAGGGCGTGGACGCGGCGTTCGACACCGTCGGCGGTGAGGCGGTGAAGGTCTCGGCGAACCTGCTGGCACCCGAGGGCCGCCTGGTCTCGATCGCCGACGCGGACGTCTTCGACTACGGCGGCCGCTACTACTGGGTCCGCCCCGACGCCGAGGACCTGCTGCGGCTGTCCGAGCTCGCGGAACAGGGCGTGGTGTCGGTGCATGTGTCCGAGACGCTCCCACTGGAGCGCGCGGCCGACGCGCATCGGCTGAGCGAGGGCGGCCGGACCCGGGGGAAGATCGTGGTGACGGTGGACTGGGAGGCGGAGGACACGCCCTGAGAGGGTTGGGCGCGCCCTGAAAGAGAGGGCTGGGCAGCGCCCCGTAAGGGGCGCGGGGAACTGCGCGACCAGCCACGACGAATCCGCAGACAAACGACGGCCTAGAAGACCACCGCAGCCGCACACGCCGCCAGTGCGACCGTGCACAGGACCGCCGCCGCGGCCTGTCGGGGAGTGAGGGCCACGGGGGCGGGCGCTGAGGCGAGGGTGTGGATTCGACGGTGGGCGACGAGCAGGAAGCCCAGCCAGAGGGCGACGCACAGGGCGCAGACGAGGACGCCGGGCACCGTTGCGCCGCCGTGCAGCGCGGTCTTCACGGCAAGCACGGCGGCGACGGTGCCTGAGAGCGTGGTACGCCGCCAGGCGAGGCGAGTGCGCTCGGGCTGGAGACCGGGGTCCCTGGCCGGCTCGGCCGTCACCCTTCCCAGCCGACCAGTACGACGACGACCATCGCGAGGGCCACGACCGCGACGACGAGGCTCAGCACCGCCGGGAACCGTGACACCGGCAGATCCTCGCCCTTGCGCATGGCCCGCTCGCAGCGCATCCAGTGGTTGACCGCGCGCAGCGAGCACAGCACGCCCGCCGCGAGCAGCGCCAGCGCCAGCCCGACGCGCCAGCCCCAGCGCAGATCCGGCAGGAACTGGTCCACCGCGAAGCCGCCGCCGATCAGTGCGAGGGCGGTCCGCAGCCAGGCCAGAAACGTGCGTTCGTTCGCCAGCGAGAAACGGTAGTCGGGGGTGGTGCCTTCTTCGCGGATCTCCTGTGGGGCGAGCCAGAGCCGGACGTTCCGAGCGAGATCGATCACGTTCAGGACGATACCGGGGCGCTCCGCTGGGCTTGAGCCGGGTCGTGCGGGTGGGCTGTCGTCCCTGGGGGCTGCGCCCCCAGACCCCCGCTTCGGCCTGGACGGCCTCGTCCTCAAGCGCCGGACGGGCTGCCTTGATGCCGGTCGGCGTGATCAGTTCACCGACTTGAACGCCCTCAGCCGTTCATACGCCGCCAACCCGTCCGGCACCCACTCCCACTCCGTCAGGCGTCGCTCCACCTCCGCCTCCGGCAGGAAGTCGTGCCAGGCCACCTCCTCGACCTGCGGCTGCACCGGGAGGTCGCAGCGGACCTCGTACACCGCCGACCACCAGCTCTGGCCGGCGCCGTTGTCGTACAGGAACTTGAACAGGAACTCGGGGCGCGGGAGACCGGAGACGCCGAGTTCCTCCTCGGCCTCGCGCAGGGCGGCGGCGTCGTAGGACTCGCCCGCGCCGACGACTCCGCCGACGAACATGTCGTAGAGGGACGGGAAGACCAGCTTGGTCGGGGTGCGGCGGTGGACGAAGAGGCGGCCGGTGGCGTCGCGGGCCTGGATGAAGACGCAGCGGTGGCGCAGTCCGCGGGCATAGGCCTCGCCGCGCGGGGACTCGTCGATGACCTGGTCGTTCTCGTCGACGATGTCGAGGATTTCGTCAGCAGCGTTCATGTCGCCAATAAATCAGCTCGGCGGCTTCCGCAGAATCAGCTGCTCGGCTGTAGCTTCCGCGCCGGCTCCCGCACCGCCGCTCCGGACGGCATCGCCGGGTGCATTCCCAGCAGGATGATGCCGACCACGATGGCCGCGAGGCCCGCCGCCTCCCAGGCCAGCGCTCCCGGGTCGGTGCGCAGCTGGTCGCCGAGGAAGCCCACCCCGCAGGCGATGCCGGCCAGCGGCTGGGCCGCGGTCAGGGCGGGCAGCGACATCCGCAGGGACGCCGTCTCGAACGCGCTCTGCACCAGGACGAGCCCGGTGACGCCGAGCGCCAGCACGGCGTACGGCTGCCAGCCGGTCAGCAGCTCGACCAGCCCGCCCTCGGAGAAGCGCTGGCCGCTCACCCGGGTCAGGGCGTCCTGCACGCCGTACAGCAGACCGGCGGCCACGGCGAGGAGCGCCGGGCCCGAGCTCAGCCGGGAACGCTTCGCGTACGTCGTGAGCAGCAGCGCGAGTCCGACCATCACGCCGATGATCAGCCAGTGGCGCACGGGGTCGCTGATCGCGGTGCCGCCGGTCGGCTGGCCCGCGACGATGAACGCGGTCACGCCGCCGGCGAGCAGTGCGAGGCCCGCCCAGCCCTGGCGGCCCAGTGACTGCTTGGTCTGGCGGCGGGACAGGGCCATCGCGAACAGCAGATTCGTCGCGAGCAGCGGCTCCACCAGGGAGATCTCGCCGTGGCCCAGCGCGATCGCGCCGAGCGCCATACCGGCCACCATCAGACCCAGGCCGCCCAGCCAGCGCGGCACCTTCATCAGGTCCAGGAGGAGCCGGGGGGAGAGAAAGTCGTTCAGGGGTGCTCGCTGGGCCGCGTTCTGCTGGAGCACGAAGCCGAAGCCCAGGCAGCAGGCGGCACTCACGGCGAGTATCAGAACCTGAAGCGACACGCTGCGTACCTCGATCGTTCGGCCGGGCCGGGGGCTGCGTCTGGCCGACTGTAGTGCCCCAGGGCCCGGTGTGCCCCTGGGAGTGCCCGATCCGGGCAGTGGACTCGGTCACGGCACCCTGTCGATCAAGGGCGGTCGCACGACCGTCCCGCCATGGTCCGATGCCTGGACGAGTCACGCTATGGCGTACGCCACAGTCAAGGGTCGCGGAGTGGCGATCATGCGGTGGTCTCGGTTGATCGGTAAACCACAAGTGTCTCTTCCGTAACAGGAGTTGACGCGTGTAAGAGTTGTGCGGGTCTTGACGCGATCCATTGGCTGGGGGTTTGCTGTCCGTGATCACTCGATGGCAAGCCGAAATCACTCGGCGGTGAGCTGAACCACCCCATGGCAAGCCGAGACCCGAGACCGACGACAAGCCGCGCTGAGGCGTGCCGAGCCGACACAAGCGCATGAGGAAGTTCCCGCGGTGCCCCCACCTCCGCCACCCCTCGGCCGCGCCCGAAGACGCGCTGCCCAGGCCTTCGACGCGGCCCTCGACGACGCCGAACTCGCCACCGCCCGCGCCGCGTTGGGCCAAGGACGCTGGCAGGCCGCCCGCTCGCTGCTCGCGTACACGGGCGACGACTTCGACCGCCGCGGCCACCGCGTCACCGTCCTCGCCCAGGAGTCGTACAGCGCTGCCTGGGCCCGCGACTGGCTGCTCGCCGAACCCGACTCCGCCGACGCCTGTGTCCTGCTGGCTCTGTCACTGGTCCAGCGCGCCCTGCGGGGCAAGGACAAGCCGGTCCGTGCCCGTGAGGCCTGCCGGTCCGCCGCCGCGCTCGCGCCCGGCGATCCCACGCCGTGGCTCGGCCTGCTCATGCTCGAGCGCCGCTTCGGGGCCGAGGAGGAGGCGCTCCGGCTGTTCGGCGAGATCCGCGGCCGGTACGCCGACCACCACCACGCCCACCATCTGATGGTCGCCCGGCTCGCCGAGCGCCACGCCGCCGCAGGGCCCGACCCACTGCACGAGGTCTACGACTTCGCCGCCCACTGCGCCGAGCAGGCCCCCGCGGACTCTCCGCTGGCGATCCTCCCGGTCGTCGCGCACGCCGAGCGGTACCGCGCGCTGGCCGCCGCCGGTCATGTGCCCGCCGACCCGGCCGCCTCCGGTCACTGGTCCGGGCGCCGGGCCCGGCAGGTGATGAAGGCCGGCTTCGACTGGTGGCTGGAGTGGGAGCACGAGGGCCATCCACGCCGTCTGGTCGACCTGAACTTCCTCGCCCACGCCAAGGTCTGCGAAGGCCGCGGCGCCGAGGCCGCCGCCCTGTTCCACCGCATCGGCGAGCACGCCGCCCCCGACCCGTGGTCGTACCCGGACCGCGACCCGCACGCCGCCTTCCGAGCCGCCCGCGCCACCGCACTCGGCACGGCGTGACCCCGTACCGCCCCATGAGTCCCCATGAGTCCCTACCAGGAAGGACGGCCCCGATGACGACGGGCAGTTCGCACACGAGCACCGCCCCCGACGGCGGCATCAGCACCTTCAAGGGGCAGGAACGCGCCCTGCGCGCCGACCGTCTCGGCACTGGCGGCCTGCTGCTCTCCGTCCTCGCCGCGACCGCCCCTCTCATGGTGGTCGCGGGTGTCATGCCCACCACATTCGCGGTGATGGGCATTGTCGGACAGCCGCTGCTCTTCGTCGTGCTCGGCGTGGTGCTCGTCCTCTTCGGCATCGGGTACGCCGAGATGAGCCGCCACGTCCACAACGCGGGCGCCTTCTACGCCTATATCTCCCGCGGCCTCGGCGGCACCGCCGGAGCGGCCGCCGCCCTGGTCGCCCTCGTCGCCTACAACGCCCTCCAGGTCGGCATCTACGGCATCTTCGGCTTCGAGGTCTCGGGCCTCTTCGCCACCTACGCCGACCTGGAGGTCGCCTGGTGGATACCGGCGCTGGCGGCCGTGGCCGCCGTCGGGGCGCTGGGCTGGCTGAAGATCGACGTCAACGCGCGCGTGCTCGGCGTGCTGCTGATCGTCGAGGTGGCCCTGGTCGTCGTCTTCGACATCGCCGCCGTCGCCGACCCGGCGGGGGAGGGGCTGTCCCTGCACGCCTTCAACCCGGACACGCTCAGCGGCGCCGGAGTCGGCACCGCCCTCTGCTTCTGCATCGCGGCCTTCCTCGGCTTCGAGCAGGCGCCCGTGTACGCCGAGGAGACCAGCAGGCCGCACGTCCTCGTGCCGCGCGTGATGTTCCTCGCCGTCGGTGGCGTCGCCGTCTTCTTCGCGCTCAGCAGCTGGGCGCTCACCGTCGCCGCCGGGCCGTCCGCGATCGTCGGGGCGTCCCGCGAGCAGAGCGCCGGACTGCTGTTCTTCCTCACCGAGGAACGGCTGGGCGGCACCTTCACCGACGTCCTGCACGTTCTGTTCGTGACCGGCATGTTCGCGGCGATGCTCAGCTTCCACAACGTCGTCGCCCGGTACGCCTTCGCCATGGGCCGCGAGGGCCTGCTGCCCGCCGCCTTCGGCCGCACCACCGGCACGAGCGGCGCCCCCGGCACCGGATCGCTGCTCCAAAGCGCCGTGGCCGCCGTGATCGTCATCGCCTTCGCGGTCGCCGACGACAAGCCGTCCGGCGACCCGACCGCGCCCGTCCTGCACCTGTTCACCTGGTTCGGCAACGTCGGCGCCCTCGGCGTGATCGTGCTGATGGCGCTGGCCTCCCTCTCGGTGGTCGTCTTCTTCGCCCGGCGCGGCGCCGCCGGCACCCAGGCCTGGCGGCTGGTCACCTCCGCGCTGGCCGGGATCGCCCTGCTCGTGATCGCCGTCTACACGGTCAGGGACTTCGACGTCCTGGTCGGCGCCGGCCCCGACTCGGCCCTCAGCTGGGCGCTCCCCGGCATCATCGGCGCCGCCCTCGTCATCGGCCTCGTCCAGGGCCTGCTGCTGCGCTCCCGCGCCCCCGAGACCCACGCCCGCATCGGCCTCGGCAACGAGGCGTTCCAGCTGGACAAGGCGGCGGAGGCCACCGACTGAGCCGTACCGGTACGTAAGAAGTGATTACGGAACCCTGACGAGCACCCGCGATCCCTGGCCCCGCAGGGCCCGCGGGTGCTCGAATGGATGAGTGAACCCCGAACCGTCCGAACAGCCCGAGGAACGCGGCAAGCCGATCGGCCGCCGTGTCCTCCTCGGCACCCTCGGCCTGGGTGCCCTGGGCGTGGTCGCCGCGCCCGGCCTGCAACGCGGCCTGGAGTCCTTCCTCGGCAGCGCGGCCGACAAGGACCCCACCGGCCTGACCGGTCTGCTCCCGAACGGCGGCGGCTTCCGCTACTACTCGGTCGCGTCCTCCGTACCCCACAAGGACGACGGGAACTACCGGCTCACCGTCGACGGCCTGGTCGACCGCCCGAAGACCTACACCCTGGCCGATCTGCGGGCCCTGCCGCAGACCCGGATGGTCAAGGACGTGCAGTGCGTCACCGGCTGGCGCGTCCCGCACACCCCCTTCGAGGGGGTACGTCTGTCCCGGCTGCTGGACGCCGCGGGAGCGCGCCCCACGGCCGGGGCGGTCCGGTTCACCTGCTTCGACGGCACGTACACGGAGAGCCTCACCCTCGACCAGGCCCGCCGCGCGGACGTCCTGGTCGCCCTGCGTATGCAGGACAAGGACCTGGGCCACTCCCACGGCGGCCCGGTCCGTCTGTATGTCGCCCCCATGTACTTCTACAAGTCGGCCAAGTGGCTCTCCGGCATCACCCTCACCGACGAGGTGGAGCCCGGCTACTGGGAGGAGCGCGGCTACGACGTCGACGCCTGGGTCGGCCGCTCGAACGGACGCGACGATGAGCCTACGAGCTGAGGCGCCCCCCACCGCACGGGTCCGCCGGTTCGGCCGGGCCCAACGGTGGGTGCACCGGCTGACCGCCGCGCTGATGGGTGTGTGCGTGGTGACGGCGGCCTGTCTCTACCTCCCCCAACTCGCCGAACTCGTCGGCCGCCGCGAGCTGGTGGTCCGTATCCACGAGTGGGCCGGACTCGCCCTCCCCGTCCCGGTGCTGGCCGGTCTCGTCTCCCGCGCCTTCCGCGCCGACCTGCGCTTCCTGAACCGCTTCGGACCGCACGACCGGGTCTGGCTGCGCGCGGCACTGCACCGCGACAAGCGGACGTCGGCCCGCCCGGCGGGCAAGTTCAACGCCGGACAGAAGGTCTACGCCGCCTGGATCTCGGGCGCCACGCTGGTGATGCTCGGCACGGGGCTGATCATGTGGTTCACCCACCTCACCCCGCTGATGTGGCGGACCAGCGCGACCTTCGTCCACGACTGGCTCGCCCTCACCATCGGCATCGTCCTCGCCGGCCACATCGGCATGGCGCTGGCGGACCCGGAGGCCCGGCGCGGTCTGCGCACGGGGTCGGTCTCGCGGGAGTGGGCGGACCGGGAGCACCCCCTCTGGCGTCCGTGACGGCGGTCGCTCACAGGGACGGACCGGTCGAGGCGGTGCTCGGTGACTCGACCGGCGAAGGACTGGCGGAGCTGCCGGGGGCGACGAGGGTGAAGGCGTCGTCCAGCCTCGCCGTCCCGCCGTACGTGACGCTCACGGCGGCGCTCTGCGGATAGGTGCCCGACGGCGGAACCGGGACGACGACGTCGAAGGTCAACCGGTCGCGCGGCTCGGCCCCGTGGTCCTGCTGCACGGCAGCGAGCGCAGGCGCTCCGGCGACGGTCACACCCCTCAGTCCGCTCAGCAGTTCCGCCTTGTCGAAGTAGAGGCCGCCGACCCGGACGGTGATCGTGTCACCCGGCTTGGCCTCGCCGTCCGCGCCCACGTCCACGGAGACGATCCGGAAGTCGCAGACGCCGCCGCCTTTGTCCGAGGACGGCGTCAACCGCACGGTGGTGGACGGGTGTTGCCGGTGGAACCGCAGGACTCCGCCGAGTACGGCGTGGGCGGCGCGTGCCTTGCAACCGGTGAGCCTGCCCTGGAGCGCGGCGTAGTCGGCGGCCGCGGTCTCCCAGTCGCCGCCCTGCCCTTGTGCGGCCTTGCACACCTCGGCGAGTGCGCGGACCACGCGCCAGTCGTCGTCCGGCGGTTCGGCCGGGATCAGCTTGGCGGTGGCCCCGCACTTCTCGGGGTGTTCACCGAGCGCGTCGTAGACACTCTCCGGGTCGGCGGTCCGGTCACTGTCGGGCGACTTCGGCCCCCAGGGCAGCCAGCGGGGAGTCTCGACCGGCCCGCCCCCGCCGCTGGAGCCGCCGCTCCCGCCCGAGCCACCGGAACCGCCCGATCCGCTTGAACTCCCGGATGCACCGGACCCGTTGGTTCCCCCGGAACCGTCGGTCCCACCGGTCGCGCTGTCACCACCGCCCCCACCATCGGGCCGCCACATCGGCGTGTTCCCGACGGGCCCGCCCGTATCGCTCGTCCCACCGTCGCCCCGACCGCCGCTCGATACCCCGCCCGAGACACTCGTGCCCCCACCGCCGGAGCCGCCCGCGGCGCCGTTCCCGTCCCCGCCGCACGCCGCGGCCGTCGCGATCGCCAGTGCTCCGGCGATCAACAGCCCAGATATGCGCGCCCCGAGTGATACCGCCATGCCGCCCCCGATGCCATCAGCCCCGGGCGTGACCCAGTAGGCCTGAGCTCCGGAGGTCTCCCCATGATGGGACGCGCGCTCCCGTCCGGGAAGCGGATTGCCCCAGGCTGCTAAAGCTGGGACAAACCGGAACTCAAGAGGCGAAGCCGAGCAGAACCTTGCACGACCGGCTCCGGTCCGCCGCGAGGGCAAACGCCGACTTGGCCTCCCGGACCGGCACCACCGCACTCACCAGCCCGTCGAACGACGGCTCGGCCGCAGCCCTAAGGAGGCTGGGGCCGACCTGCGCCGTTTCGGCACCCCGAGAGGTGAACAGGAATTCCTGCCTCGAATGTGTGACCTTTGCGGGCGGGCCTCGTTGGACGCCATGACGGGGCCATCGGGGCGGAGTTGGGCGGGGGCGGGACAGTGGGAGGGCTGCGTACGATCGCTGCGCCATTCGTGGCGTCCGCACCGGCGACGGACGGCACCGCCCCTGCATGACCGGAGTGATCGTGCAGGGCATCGGACCGCCCAGGCCTCATCGGGGATCTTTGGGCGTGAGGAACCCCGCCCCCGCATGCCCGGACCACGGACGAGATCCGTGCGGGCCGGATGCGGAGCGAACGCGGGGAACCAGAACGCCCAACATTGTTCGGGGTGTTCGGCTGAGCATGAGCCCTGGCGCCCGGACTCGCTCCCGCTCAGTCTCTAGGAACCGTGAGCCGTCATCCTCGTACGCCTCCTACGCCTCCTAAATCACCAGGGAGAGAAGCAGGACGAATCCTCCCGCGACCACCGAGATGATCGTCTCCATGACCGACCAGGTCTTGATGGTCTGGCCGACGTCGAGGCCGAAGTACTCCTTCACCAGCCAGAAGCCGGCGTCGTTGACATGGCTGAAGAAGAGCGAGCCGGCGCCGATGGCGAGGACGAGCAGGGCGGTCTCCCCGGTCGACATGCCGACCGCGAGCGGGGCGACCAGGCCGGCCGCCGAGATCGTCGCCACCGTCGCCGAACCGGTCGCCAGACGGATCGCCACCGCGATCAGCCAGGCCAGCAGCAGGGCCGGGATCGACCAGTCCTCGGAGATCTCCAGGATCATCTGGCCCACGCCGGAGTCGATCAGCGTCTGCTTGAAGCCGCCGCCCGCGCCGACGATCAGCAGGATGCCCGCGATGGGCGCGAGGCCCTTCTCGACGAGCCCCGAGACCCGGTCCTTGCCGAACCCGGCGGGCCGCAGCAGCGTGAAGATGCCGAGGAGCACGGAGGCGAGCAGGGCGATCAGCGGGGAGCCGATGACGTCGAAGACGCGCTGCGTGGTGTTCTCGGGGTCGTCGATGACGATGTCGACGAGTGCCTTGGAGAGCATCAGGACCACCGGCAGCAGCATGGTGGCGAGGGTCGCGCCGAAGCTCGGGCGCTTCTCCAGCTCCTCGGAAGCGCGCTGCGGGATCATGCGATCCGGGGCCGGGACATCCACCCAGCGGGCCGCGACCTTCGAGAACAGCGGTCCGGCGATGATCACCGTCGGTATGGCGACCAGGACACCCAGCGCCAGCGTGACACCCAGGTTGGCCTTGACCGCGTCGATCGCGACCAGCGGGCCGGGGTGCGGCGGAACCAGGCCGTGCATCACGGACAGACCCGCGAGCGCCGGGATGCCGATGCGCATCAGGGAGTAGTTGCCGCGTTTGGCGACCATCAGCACGACCGGGATCAGCAGGACGACGCCGACCTCGAAGAACAGCGGCAGACCGATCACCGAGGCGATCAGCACCATCGCCCACGGCATCGAACGGCCGCCGGCCTTGGCGAGGATCGTGTCGACGATCTCGTCCGCGCCACCGGAGTCGGCGAGCATCTTGCCGAGGATCGCACCCAGCGCGATCAGCACACCCACGCCCGCGACCGTGGTCCCGAGCCCGGTGGTGAAGCTCGCGATCGCCTTGTCCAGCGGCGCCCCGGCGAACGCGCCGAGCGCCAGCGAGCCGATGGTCAGGGACAGGAAGGCGTGCAGCTTGAACTTGGTGATGAGCAGGACGATGACGGCGATGCCCGCCAGTACGGCTATGCCCAGCTGAGCGTGGCCGGCCGAGGTGATGGGCTCGACGGTGTCCGCTGCCAGCAGCTCGGCGTTGAGTCTGGTCACGGGAGTTCCCTTGCAGGTACGGGGGGATGGGGGAAGGTGCGTGGGGGGGGTTAGGGGGTCGGCTCGGGGAGAGCCGTGAGAGCGGTCATGGCCCGTTCGGTGATCTCCTCGGGGCTGCCGGAGACGTCGACCGCGACGCCCGCCTCGTCCGGCTGGAGCGGCTGGAGCGTGGCGAACTGGGAGTCGAGGAGCGCCGTCGGCATGAAGTGCCCCTGGCGGTGCGCCATCCGGTCCTCGATGAGGGCACGGTCGCCGGTGAGGTGCACGAAGACGATGCCGGGGCCCGCGGCCCGCAGCCGGTCGCGGTACGACCGCTTCAGCGCGGAGCTGCTGACCACCCCGCCGAGTCCCGCCCGCCCGTGTGCCCAGGCGCCGATGGCGTCCAGCCACGGCCACCGGTCCTCGTCGGTGAGCGGGATGCCGGCCGACATCTTGGTGATGTTGGCCGGCGGGTGGAAGTCGTCGCCCTCGGCGTAGGGGACGCCGAGCCGGGCGGCGAGCAGGGGACCGATGGTGGTCTTGCCGGTGCCCGCGACGCCCATGACCACGACGACATGGGGGGTACTCATCGCTGCCTCACTTGCTTGCTGCTGTCCTCGTCGACACGTGCCTCGAAAAATCTCACCGAACTGAAACCCATTAGGTACGACGAATTCAAGAGTCTGTGACAAATAAGTCTGACTTTTTCTTCCCGTGATCCGGCCCGTACTCTGTGTGCATGAGCACATCGGGTCGAGGGCTGCACGGCCGCGTACTGGAAGCCCTCGGCCCCGCGATCACCGCGGGGGAGTACCCGCCGGGCAGCGTCCTGCGCACGGACGAACTGTCCCAGCGGTTCGACGTCTCACGCTCCGTGATGCGCGAGGCCGTCCGCGTCCTCGAATCCATGCATCTGGTCGAGTCCCGCCGCCGCGTGGGCGTCACGGTCCGCCCCAAGGCCGAGTGGAATGTCTACGACCCTCAGGTCATCCGCTGGCGGCTGGCCGGCGCCGACCGCCCCCAGCAACTGCGCTCGCTCACCGTGCTGCGCTCGGCGATCGAACCGGTCGCCGCGGGCCTCGCCGCCAAGCACGCCACCGCCGACCAGTGCGCCGAACTCACCGAGTGCGCCCTGGGGATGGTCGCCCACTCCAAGGGGCACCAACTGGAGGGCTACCTCCGCCACGACGTGGCCTTCCACCGGGTGATCCTCAACGCCTCCGGCAACGAGATGTTCGCCCGCCTCGGGGACGTCGTCGCCGAGGTCCTCACCGGCCGCACCCAGCACGAGGTCATGTTCGAGGACCCCGACCCGGCCGCCGTCACCCTGCACGTCCAGGTCGCGGAGGCGGTCCGCGCGGGCGACGCGGTCCGCGCCGAGCACCTCACCCGGGAGATCACCGAGGGCGCGCTCCAGGAGCTGGACATCCTCGCCCCGTAGCGCCGGTCGGTCGGCGCCGGTCAGTCGAGGAACTCCCCGTCGACGTACACCCACGCCCCCTCCACCCGCTCGAACCGGCTCCGCTCGTGCAGCGACCCGCCCCGGAACGAGGCGCGGAAGGTCACGGTCCCGGCGGAGTGGAACGCCGATCCCTCGCCGGTGCCGAGGATCTCCAGTCCCGTCCACTTCATCGCCGGATCGAGGTCGACCCGCGCGGGCCGGGTCCGGGGATGCCAGGTGCGCAGTAGGTACGCCTCGTCCCGTTGCGTAAAAGCGCTGTAACGCGACCGCATCAGAGCCTCGGCGGTCGGTGCCGTCATGTCACCCCGATGAAATCGGCCACAGCACTTCTCGTACGTCTCCGCAAGACCGCACGGGCAGGGGAGGGGGCGCGCGGCGGTGGAGGTGCGCTGTTGCCGGTGAGCCGGGTTGCGTCGGGACATGCCTCCATTCTGCTGGAACAGTGACTGTGGAGATTCTGTGGATCACCCGTTCCGACACGCGCACATGGTGTGCGAGTCATGTTCGGTGCCCTTCATGGAAACTCCTTCAGGGCTGGCGTGAACACGTCTTGCTTCAGCAACTGCCTACTCACCAAGGTGGGTTGAGCACTTGAGCATCAGGAGTCACAAGCGAGCTGCTTGGCCCGGACGGCCGTCCGCCCGGGAACTGACGGGGGAAAACTGATGCGGTGTCCGTGGACCGGTTGCGTCGTCTCGCGCCGGGGGCCTCCGCGTGCGCCGGAAAACAGATCTCACCCTCTGCCGCCTCTTGGTGCCTTTCACCTGGTGCCTGAGAAGGGATAGGAGGGGGAATGCCGACGAATGCAGTGAGCGCCGCCAGGCCGACGTACCCGGGCGTCTACGTCGAAGAGCTTCCCAGCAGCACCCGCACGGTCTCCGCCGTGACCACCTCGGTGACCGCCTTCGTGGGTCACACGCGGCGCGGTCCGCTGAACGAGCCGGTGCGGGTCACCGGCTTCGCCGAGTTCGAGCGGCGTTTCGGCGGGCTGAGTTCGCAGAGCGCCGTCGCGTACGCGGTGCACCAGTTCTTCGGCAACGGCGGCACGGTCGCCGTGATCGTCCGGGTCGCGAAGGCGGGCAGCGGCAAGGCCGCATGCGTCGTGCTGGAGTCCACCGAGGGTCGCAGCGAGAACCGGGTCCTGGAAGTCCACGCCAAGGAACCCGGCGTGTGGGGCAACGGCCTGCGCGTCGCCGTCGACTACGACACGCCCCACCCCGACGAGACCTTCAACCTGCGGGTGTACGACGCCAAGGGCGACGCCCGCGAGAGCTTCACCGGCCTGTCCATGGACACGTCGCACGGCCGGTACGCGCCGACCGTGATCAACGCCGGCTCGCGGCTCATCCGGGTCGAGGCCGTCGGTGAGGGCCGCCCGGATCCGTCCGGCACCGTCTCCAAGCCGTTCGGCGACGAACTGCCCGACCTGGCCGTCGACTTGACCGTCAAGATCGGCGATGTGGAGCGCGAGTTCACGCTCTACGACCCCGACTGTGACGGCGAAGCCCCGTGCACCGTCGCCGAGTTGGCGCTGCTGCTCGAACGCAAGCTGCGGGCCCTGCCCGACGCCCCCGGCAAGCACGCCTTCGCGGGCGCCGAGGTCACCGCGTTCGGCCGCCGTATCCAGGTCGTCGCCGGCTCCACGGACCCCGAGGACGTCGTCCGCTTCCTCGGCGAGTGCGCCAACGACCTGGGCCTGGAGGCCTCGGTCAACCCGCCGGTGTTCCCGCTGGAGGGCGGCGAGGACGGGGAGGCTCCGGGACCGCGTGACCTCATCGGCTCCGAGGCCGACAAGACCGGCATCCAGGCGCTGCGCGGCGTGGCCGACGTCAATCTGCTGGCGCTGCCCGAACTGGCGGCGTACGAGAAGACCGAGGACATGGTCACCGTCGTCTCGGCGGCCCAGCGGCTGTGCCAGGAGCGGCGGATCTTCCTGCTCGTCGACGCGCCGAGCACCTGGGTGAGCGTGGACAGTGCCCGCGCCGGGCTCGCCGCCTTCGACGCCGTCCGCGGCAACCACGCCGGTGTGTACTTCCCGCACCTCCAGATCACCGACCCGCTCACCGGGCGGCTGCGCGCCTTCCCGCCGTCCGGCGCGGTCGCCGGCGTCATCGCGCGCACCGACTCCGAGCGCGGCGTGTGGAAGGCACCGGCCGGCACCGAGGCGCGGCTCGCGGGCGTGCGCTCGCTCACGGTCGACCTGACCGACCGCGAGACCGGGCTGCTCAACCCGCTCGGCGTCAACTGCCTGCGCACCTTCCCGCTGACCGGCCCGACGGTGTGGGGCGCGCGCACGCTGGAGGGCTCAGACGCGCTGGACAGCGAGTGGAAGTACGTTCCCGTGCGGCGGCTCGCGCTGCACGTGGAGGAGAGCCTCCAACGCGGCCTCCAGTGGGTCGTGTTCGAGCCCAACGACGAGTCCCTGTGGCAGCAGATCCGCCTCAGCGCCTCCTCGTATCTGCACACGTTGTTCCGTCAGGGCGCCTTCAAGGGGACTACGCCGCGCGAGGCGTACTTCGTCAAGTGCGACCACGAGACCACCACCGACGAGGACATCGCGAACGGCGTCGTCAACGTCCTGGTGGGCATCGCGCCGGTCCGTCCGGCCGAGTTCGTGATCGTCAGGATCCAGCAGACGTCCGGGCAGTTCGAGCTCTAAGGAATCCAGAGGACATTTCGATGGCAGAGTTCACGGTCAACGCCCATCGTTTCGACCCGTACAAGAACTTCAAGTTCCTGGTCCTCTGGGACGGTCGTACGGTCGCGGGCATCAGCAAGATCAGTCCGCTCAAGCGGACGACGGAGGTAGTCAAGCACCGGCACGGCGGCGACCCCTCGTCGCCGCGCAAGTCGCCGGGCCGCTCGGAGTTCGAGGGCATCACCCTGGAGCGCGGGGTCACCCACGACCCCGAGTTCGACCGCTGGGCCAACAAGGTCTGGCAGGTCGGCGCGGGCCTCGGCTCGGAGGTGTCGCTCGCGGACTTCCGCAAGGACATCGTGATCCAGGTCCTCAACGAGGCCGGCCAGGTCGCCGTCTCGCACAAGCTCTACCGGACCTGGCCCAGCGAGTACCAGGTCCTCGGCGAACTCGACGCCAACGCCAACGCGGTGGCCATCCAGTCGCTGAAGCTCGAGTGCGAGGGCTGGGAGCGGGACTACGAGGTGCCCGAGCCGGAGGAGCCCTCGTTCCTCAACCCGGCCTGAGCATCTGAGAGTTGGGGGACATGGTGACAACGGGGGCGGCCGAGCTGCTGGCCACCTGGGAGGCCGGGCTCGGCGCGGCGCCGGCCGGGCGCGCGCTGCTGCTGCACCGCACCGCGCGCCCGGACCTCGACGCCGGGGCATTGCCGCAGCTCCCGGTGGGCGCGCGGGAGACGGACCTGTTCACGCTGCGCCGGGCGCTGTTCGGCGAGCGGATGCAGGTGCGCCTGGCGTGCGTGGCGTGCGGCGAGGACATGGAGTTCGACCTGGACGCCGCGGAAATCGCCGGAAACCTCGGCGGGCACGAGGACCACCTGAGCAGTCGAGTGAAGTCCGCGACGGTTCGGCAGCGCCCCTTTAGGGGCGCGGGGAACTGCGCGACCAGCCACGACGGCGCCGCAGCCGACGAACAACAGATCGTGGCCCATCCAGCGGAGCGCTTGGTGCGGGTCGCCGAGGGCGGCTGGGAGGTCGAGTTCCGGCTGCCCGGCGTCGCCGACCTGACGGCGGCGGCCCGTGCCGCGGACCCGCGCGGGGCGCTGTTCACGCGGTGCCTCGTCTCGGCCGTGTACGCCGGCGAAGTCCGGCCCGCCGAGGCGCTGCCCGAGCCCGTGCAGCGCCGGATCGCCGAGGCGGTCGAGGCCGCCGACCCGGGGGCCGATGTCTCGCTCAACGTGGCCTGCCCCGAGTGCGGGCAGGCCACCCGGGCGGAGCTGGACATCGCCTCCTACCTCTGGACCGAACTGGACGCCTGGGCACGGGACGTGCTGCTCGACGTCCATCTGCTCGCCACCGCCTACGGCTGGAGCGAGCCGGAGATCCTGGCGCTCAGCCCGCTGCGGCGCCGCTACTACCTGGAGCTGTGTGCGGATGTCTGACGCCGACGGGGCGCCGGTCCCTGACTTCCTCGATCGGCTGATCGCGCGGCACGCCGCCCCGGCCGCGCCGCCGCGTCCGGGCGTGGTGCGGGTACAGCCGCGGCTGCCCGGTCCGTTCGAGCGGATCGAGGCGGTACGGGCCGGAGCGCCTGCCCCGGACGGGACCGACCCGCTGGGGCCCGCCTCGACACCGACGGCCGTACCGCTGCGGGACGTACCGCGCCCGGCGCCCGCTCCGGCCGGGCCGCGCACGGAACGCGAGCTGACCGTCGTACGCACCGAACGGGCGCCCGCCGACCCGGTCGTACGCAGCATCCCTCCGGCCGTGGCCGAGGCACCCCTGCTGCGGCCCGCCACACCGGTCGCGCCGGGCCCGCGTCCGGTGCCGGACGCCGCGCGGCGTACAGCGAGCCAGGGGCGCGCGGACCGGGACACGTCCCAGACCGCGGCGTCCGTACCCATCCCCCCGGGTGCGGACGCCGCTCGCGCCACCGCCGTTTCCGCCGCCCTGCGCCCCAGCGCGGCGGAGACGGCGGCCGCCCGCGACGCCGTACGGCAGGCCGCGGCCCGGCGGCCGGGGCGGGCGGTCGAGCAGGTGGTGCAGGTGCAGATCGGGCGGCTCGAGGTCACCGCGGCGCCCGCCGCGGCCGCCTCCCGGCCGCGGCCGGGGGCGACAGAGCGGCCGGGCGCGACCGTGAGCCTCGCCGACTACCTGGCACGGGGGCACGAGTGAGCCGTACGCCCACAGCAGCAGGACGAGAGAAGCCGAGGAACTGACGTCATGAGCAACGCACTGGCCATCGCCCATGTCACCCAGGCCCTCGCCCTGCTGATCGAGAACAACGTGGGGCCGGAGTTCGGCGAGGCCGTCAAGGTCGAGCCGCGCAAGCCGCCGGCCGACCCGCAGCTGGAGCAGCCCACGATCTCCGTGTTCCTGTACCAGGTCACGCCCAACACCTCGCAGCGGAACAACGATCTGCCGACCAGGGCGACCGACGGCACGCTCGTCAAGCGGCCCGCGGCGGCGCTCGACCTGCACTTCCTGATCAGTGCGTACGGCGACGAGAAGGAACTGGTCGGGCAGCGGCTCATCGGCTCCGTCGTGCGCACGCTGCACGAGATCCCGATCCTGCCGAAGGACGTCATCGAACAGGCCGGTGAGCGGCCGTACCTGGCGGGCAGCGATCTCGCCGAGGCGGCGCAGCGGGTGCGGTTCACGCCGACCGTGATGGACGTCGACGAGACGTCGAAGCTGTGGGGGATGCTCTACCAGACGCCGTACGCGCTGTCGGTCGTCTACCAGGCGGCCCTCGTCTTCATCGACGGCCGCGAGGGCCCGGTCCCGGGCAAGCCGGTGGAGCGGCCCGAGGTGCGCGTGCTGCCGTTCGGGGCGCCGGGCGCGCCGGTCCCACCGGGGGCGGAGCCTGAGGCAACGCCGACCGCTGTGCCGGACACGGCGGTTGTGAAGGCGGAGGCCGAAGTGCCTGCCCCGGCAGGCGCCAAGAAGGCGACGAAGGCTCCCGCGAAGGCTGTCGCCAAGACCGCCGCCAAGTCCCCGGCACGCAGCCGCAGGACGACGACCCGGGCCCCGAAGCCCGCGCAGGACTGAGCCGGCATGGAGACGACGGGGGCAGGTGAGGGTATGGGAACGTACGAGCACAACGGACAGGCGGGCGGGACCACGCTCACCGCGGAGGTCCAGCGCGTCCTGGCCCGTGTCGACGCACACGCGGCGGGGCAGGCCGCCGGAAACAGCACCACACCCGCCGCCACCCTCGTTCCCGCCGGGGGCCCCGGCACCGCCCCCCTCGACGCCCTCCTCGCCTGCTTCGGGCTCACACCCTTCGAGCGGGACCTCGTACTCCTCGCCGCCGCACAGGAGTTGGAGCCCACGGCCGCCGCCCGCTGCGCCGCCGCCTGCGGGGACCCCGAGCGGGCGTACCCGACCTTCTCGCTCGCCCTGGCGGCGCTGGCCGAGCCGCACTGGAGCGCGCTCACCCCGGTGGCGCCGCTGCGGCGCTGGCGGATCGTCGAGCTCGACGACGAGTCCCGGCTGACCCTGTCCCGGCTCCGGCTCGACGAGCGCATCCTGCACTTCCTGCTCGGCTCGCCCTATCTGGACACCCGGCTGCACGGCCAGCTGCGCCGCACCCCGGTACCCCAGGCGCTGCCGCCCGCCTACGACCTGGCGGCCACCCGGCTCGCCGAGGGCTGGACGAACGGGACCGAGACGCCGCTCGTCGAGCTGACCGGCGGTGATCTGCGCAGCCGCGTCGACATCGGCGCCGCGGCGGCCGCCCGCTCCGGGCTTGGGCTCTACTCGATGAGCGCCGAGGACGTCCCGACCGACCCCGCCGAACGCGACCGGCTCGCCCGGCTGTGGCAGCGCGAGGCGATCCTGCTGCCCGCCGCACTGCTCGTCGAGGCGGGCGAACTGGACCGCGACCAGCGGGCCGCCACCGACTCCTTCCTGGCCGGGGCGGCCGTACCCGTGGTGGTGTCGAGCGAGGACCCGCTGCGCTCCGAGCGGTCCTACGGGGCGCGCGTCGTCGTGCCGCAGATGGACGACGAGGAACAACTCGGCCTGTGGACCGACGCGTTCGACGAGCTCGACCTGGACGAGGGCGAACTCCGCTCCCTCGTCGCCCAGTTCCAGCTGCCCCCGCACATCGTGCGGTCCGCGGCGGCCACCGTACGGCGCCGGCTCCCGCACGAGGACGAGCTGGACGCCGCCGAACTCGCCTGGCGGGCCGGACTCGACGAGGCCCGGATCGGCATGGACGAGCTGGGGCGGCGGATCGGACCGCAGGCCGGCTGGGGCGACCTGGTGCTGCACGAGCGGCAGACGAGCGTGCTGCGCGAGATCGTCGCGCACGTCCGGCAGCGGGCGACCGTCCACCAGGAGTGGGGATTCGGCGCCACCCTGCGCCGCGGCCTCGGTGTCACCGCCATGTTCGCGGGCGGCTCCGGTACCGGAAAGACCCTGGCCGCGGAGGTGATGGCGAAGGAGCTCGGCCTCGACCTCTTCGTCATCGACCTCTCCCAGGTGGTCAGCAAGTACATCGGCGAGACCGAGAAGAACCTCCGCCGTGTCTTCGACGCCGCCGAACGCGGCGGCGCGCTCCTCCTGTTCGACGAGGCCGACGCCCTGTTCGGCAAGCGCAGCGAGGTCAAGGACAGCCACGACCGGTACGCCAACCTCGAGGTCAGCTATCTGCTGATGCGGATGGAGGCCTACCGGGGCCTCGCCGTCCTCACCACCAACATGAAGAGCGCCCTCGACACGGCCTTCCTGCGGCGCATCCGCTTCGTCGTCGACTTCCCCTTCCCGGCCGAGCACGAGCGGGCCGAGATCTGGCGGCGCGTGCTGCCGCCGCAGGCGCCCGTGAAGGACATCGACCCCGGGCTGCTCGCCCAGCTCACCGTCGCCGGCGGCTCCATCCGCAACATCGCCCTGTCCGGGGCCTTCCTCGCCGCCGAGGAGGGCGACCGGCTCCAGATGCGGCACATGCTGGCCGCCGCCCGCACCGAGTACCTGAAGCTGGAGCGCTCCCTGACGCCGACGGAGGTCCGCGGATGGGTGTGAAGGGCGTGAACCCGGATGTGAACTCGGGTGTGAACTCCCGCCGAGGCCAGGAGCCTTCGGCGATCCGGGTCGAGATCGGCGAGTTGGTCCTCGACGGCTTCCGGGCCGACCCGGAGCGGGTCTCGGCCGCCTTCGAGCACGAACTGACCCGGCTCGTCGGGCTGCACGGCGTGCCGCTGGCCGCGGACGGCCCGCTGGCCGTCGAGGCCCTGTCCGCGCTGCCGCCCCTGCCCGCCGGGCTGTCCGCGCGCAGGCTCGGCCAGGAGCTGGCGAGGGTCGTGCACCAAGGGCTGAGCGGTCACGGGGAGGTGAGCCGATGAGTTCCCAGACCCAGGACGCCCGCGCCGAACAGGCTGCCGAGCAGCGGCGCCGCAAGCGCAAGGAGCGGGCCGCCAAGTCCCGTACGCCCGAACCGAAGAACATCGTCAGCGGCGCCGGCCAGCCCCTCGACCCGGGCCTGCGGCGGGAGTTGGAGGAACAGCTCGGCCACGACCTCGGGCGGGTCCGGCTGCACACCGGCCGGGACGCCGGGCAGCTGACCGAGCTGCTCGGCGCGGACGCGGTCGCCGTCGGGCAGGACGTCTTCTTCCGCGAGGGCGCCTTCAAGCCCGGCACCGACGAGGGCCGGCGCCTGCTCACCCACGAACTCCAGCACACCGTGCAGAATCCGCACGGCCTCGGCACGCTGCGGGCGGGCCGGGAGCTGGGTGCCGTGAGCCTGCCGCAGCAGGCCATCGAGCGGGAGGCGGAGGCGGCGGCCCAGGCCGTCGTACAGGCCTCTGAAGAAGCTCCGCAGGTCGAGGAGGGACAGCCCACCCCCGGCTGGCTGCGCTACACCACCGTCGACGCCGACCGGATGCGCGCCGAGGCGATCGACCCGGCGACTCTCGTGGACCGGCTCGCGGGCAACGTACTGCGCAGCCTGCGCGGCGACCCCACCGACGCCTCCGGCCGGGTACGCCTCCAACTCGCCCGTATGTCGGAGCAGTTGGAGGACGCGGTCGTCGAGCGCCTCGAAACCCGGCTGCTCACACCCGAGTACGAGCGGCTCCTGGACATCGCCGACCAGGCCGACGGCCCCGGGCCGGTCGAACTCCAGCCCGCCGATGTGCCGTTGCCCGAGATCGACCTCTTCGAAGCCCTCGGCGTCGAACGCACCCAGTGGCAGAAGAAGCAGGAGTCCGACCGGGGTTCCTCCGACAAGCGGACCGACGACGCGCGCGAGGAGCAGCGGGACGCCAGGGCGCGTGACGAGAAGAGCGGCAGCGACCGCAGCCGGGCGAGCACGGATGCCGCCACCGAGGACCAGGAGGCCGCGCAGCGCACCGAGCAGGAGGACGAGCGCAACGCCTCCCGGCAGCGGGCCGAGGAGGAGCAGCAGCAGGAGGACGAGCAGGCCTCCGCCGACCGCGAGCGCACCGACCAGGCCTCCGACGAGCGCGCCGAGGGACAGCAGGAGGGCGCCGAACAGACCAAGGAGGAGCGCAAGGAGCAGCGCGAGCGCGAGGAGGCCGACCCGCAGCAGGCGAGCGCGCCGGGCGCGGACAAGCGCAAGCGCCGCGACGACCAGACTCAGCCGGCCGCCGGGTCGAGGCGCGAGGAACCGGACCCGAAGCAGAAGGCCCAGCCCGGCCCTGTACGCCCCGAGAAGGTCGACGAGCGGGCCGAACAGCCCGACTCCGCGCTCTCCGAGCACGGGCTGAACGACAAGGACGAGGACGGCGACGCCGAGGCCGAACCGCGCGAGGAGGAGCGGCCGCTCGGGCTCGAAGCCGGGGCTGACAAGGAGGTCGCGGGCGGCGAGGACGACGACGCGCGGACCCCGGGCGCCGAGCGTGAGCCCGAGATCAAGCCCGAGGACCATCTCCCCGAGGCCGACCTCGACCTGTCCCGCGTACCGACCGCGGACCGCCTCGAACCGGGCGCCGCCCAACCGTCCCTGCCCTCCTTCCCGGCCCCGCCGCCGACCAAGGCCGAGAAGATCGAGCAGGAGCGGGAGAACCGGGAGCGCGATCAGGACGAGGAGGAGGCCGGACCCGAGCCGAAGGCCCCCGGCCAGGACGAGGGCCCCGTCGAGGGCGAGGCCCCGCAGCCCGAGAACGGGCCCGCAGCCCAGAACAAGGACCGCTCCACCAAGGACCTCCAGGAGACCGAGAAGCCGCTCGACCAGGAGGTCGGCCCGGATCCCGCGAGCCAGGACAAGGAGAAGTCCGAGCCCGAGGCCGAGAAGCCCGACGCCGAGCAGCAGCAGGAGAAGGAGCAGACCAAGGACCCGGACGACGCCGAGGACTCGCCTGCCGACGGTACCGACGAGGAGCCGGACGCCAAGGACGCGCAGGACGACAGGCGCGAAGGGCGCGAGCGTACGGCCGTACAGGCGCCGTCCGCCCAGGGGGCGCCGACGCAGTCCGTGGCGTCCCCGGTCGCGGCCGCCGTGTCCAGGCCCGCCGGGGCGCAGACGCCCAAGACGCCCGTCGAGGACCGTGCCCCCTCGCCCGCCGCCCGGCGCGGGGCCGAACCGCCCCGGCCCGAGCGCGAGGCGCCGCAGGCCAAGAGCCGGGTGCCCAAGGAGACCGGGCCCGGCGCCGTGCCGCGCGGGCCCGTGGGCGCCGCCGAGAAGACCGGGCCGACGGTCGCCGCCGGGCCCGGTGCCGCGCCGTCCGTCGCACAGGCGGCGGTGAGCCCGGCCGCTGAGCAGACCGGCACCCCTGGCCAGACGGTGGAGACCGCCGCCCCCCGGCCCGAGGCGTCCCTGGAGAAGGACGGTGGCGGCTGCGCACCGCCCGAGCCCGCGCCCGAGAAGGACGGGGAGGGCCAGGGCGGTTGTGGAGGCGGCGGGGGCGAGGCCGCGGAGGAGAAGCAGCAGGAGCCGCCGGACGTCTCGGGGCAGGACCCCAAGGCCGCCGTGCAGACCGTGAGCAAGCTGGCTCCCGACCAGGCTGCCGCCGCCATGCCCGGGGTCGACAAGGCTGCGGACAAGAAGATCGGCGAGGAGCAGCAGCGGCTCGACGCCGCCCCGCCGACCCGGGAACGCCCCTCGGGCGCGCCCGAGACACGTTCGGCGCCGCCCGAGGCCGCGCCCGCGGCGGCCCAGGTCACCGGCAAGGTGGAGAAGCTGGGCCCGGAGGACCAGGCCGAGAAGCAGAAGGCCAAGGGCGGCGAGAAGGCCGAGGGCAGGCAGCCCGCCGAGAACGTACCTCCGCCGCCGCCTCCCGCTGTGCCGGACAAGGGGCTCACGGAGGCCGAGGCCGCCAACGTCGAGGCCGCGGCCGACGCTGTTCCCACCACCGACCCGGTGCTCGAGAACAAGACGGTCGGTCCCGCGCCGAAGATCCGCCTGGAGGGTGCGAGCGATCCCACCCGCACCGACGACCAGGCCAAGGCGCTCAAGGACAAGCAGTCCGACCTTCAGACGACCGGCCGCGAGGACACGGCCAAGCCCATGGGCGAGGACCAGATCTTCCCCAACGCGCCCCGGGAGCAGCTGACCGGCAAGGCTTCCGGCGGCGGGGGGCGAGGCAAGGGCGGCGGGCTCGAAGCGGCTCCCGCCGCGAAGGCCGGTGTCGGCGCCGTCGCCAAGCAGGAGAAGGGCGGCGAGATCGTCGGCGCCGCCGGCACGGCACAGGGCGATCTCGGCACCAAGGAGAAGGAACACCAGCAGAGCGAGCAGCAGTCCAAGCGGGAGAAGCAGACCGAGATCGACCGTGAGGTCGAGCGGAACGCCTCGCAGCAGACTTCCGAGCGCGGCCGGGTCGCCCAGGAGACCCAAGCGCAGCGCGCGGACTGGCGGTCCGAGCAGGACAAGAAGATCGAGGACGCGGACACCAAGTCCGAGGACGAGCACGGCAAGAGCAACAAGGAGATCGTCAAGGCGCGCGACGACAAGGACAAGGAGGTCGGCGAGCGCAAGGACAAGGACAACTCGCAGATCGACACCGAGCGGGAGAACGCCGAGAAGGAGGCCGAGAAGAAGAAGGAGGAGGAGAAGCCCTCCGGAGGCCTCCTCGGCTGGATCGCCGACAAGGTCGCCGACTTCTTCAAGGGCCTGCTCGAAGCGGTCACCAAGGTCTTCGAGGCCGCCCGCGCCGCGGTCAACGGGATCATCGACAAGTTCAAGGAGTGGGCCAACCAGGCCATCGACTTCGTACGCGATCTGGCCGTCAAGGCGATCAATGCGCTCGCCGACGTCCTGATCGCCATCGGAGACGTCCTGCTGGCCGCCTTCCCGGAGCTGCGCGACCGCTTCCGCAAGGCGATCGAGGGTCTGCGGGACGCGGCCATCGCGAAGGTCAACGAGCTGGCGGAGGGCCTGAAGAAGGCCGTCAACACGTTGCTGGACGCGCTGGCGGCCGGCCTGAACGCACTGCTCACCGTCCTTGAGGCGGGTCTCAAGGCGGTCATCAAGATCTACCAGGCCGTCATCGTCGGAGCGATCAAGTTCGCGCAGGCGGCGATCGAGGCGCTGGGCAAGTTCGCCGCTCTCGTGGCGGACATCGCCCCGGACCCGGGCGGCTGGATCTCCAAGGCGGGCAGCTCCGCCAAGTCCGGCATCACCGACCACCTCTGGGGTGCCATCAAGGTCGCCGTCAAGCGGTGGTTCGACACCAAGGTCGAGGGCATCCTCGGCCTCGGCAAGACCGTCATCGACGTCCTCGTCAAGGGCTGCGTCTCGCTGAAGCAGATCGGCAAGATGGCCTGGGACGCGATCATCGCCTCCCTCCCGATGATGATCGCCTCCCTGGTCATCGAGAAGGTCGTCTCGATGATCGTGCCGGCGGCGGGGGCGATCCTGACGATCGTCCAGGGGCTCATGGCCGCCTGGCAGAGCATCAGCTCGATCCTGTCCGCGTTCGGAAAGTTCTGGGCCTACCTGAAGGCCGTCAAGGCGGGCCCGGCCGCATGCCTGTTCGCGGAGGCGGTCGCCGCGGGTGTGGTGGCCCTGTTGGACTTCATCACCAACTTCCTGATGATCCGCCTGTCTTCGGCGACCAAGGGCGTCGGCAAGCGCCTCAAGGCCATGTCCCAGAAGATCCTCGACGGCCTGAAGAAGACGGCCGGCGGGGCGAAGAAGGCGGCGGGGGCGGCGGTCAACTCGGCGCGGGGGGCGGTGCGGAACGCGAAGCAGGCCGTGGCCAGGCCGGGGGTTGCCCCGAAGCCGAAGGGCCGGCCGTCACCGGAGGTGAAGTCCCCGGTGAAGCCGAAGGACCACGCCACTCCGAAGGGCCCGGCGAAGCCGGATCCGACGACGGCGAAGCCGAAGGACACGGAGGCGGGACCCGGGAAGGACAGGACCCCGGACCGTGATCCGTCGAAGGACAGGACTCCGGACAAGGACGAAGGCGCGTCCAAGGACAGGACGCCCGACAAGGACCAGGCGCCGGACAAGGACAAGACTCCCGACGCAGCCCCCAAGAAGAAGAAAGAGATCGAGGGCCCCAAGCCGACCAAGCCCAAGAAGCCCAAGTCCCCCGTGGGCAAGGCCCTCTCGAAGGCCAAGGGAGCAGTCAAGTCGGCCCTCAAGAAGGTCGGCAACGCCGCGAAGACCCTCGGCAGAAAGCTGAAGAAGAGCAAGGTCGGCAAGGCGCTCAAGAACGGTGCGTCGAAACTGCGGGACTCCTTCAAGAAGAGGAAGGACCGGCTGCGCGACGACAAACGGCAGCAGCGCGAGCAGAAGCGGCGTGACCAGGACCAGCGGAAGAAGGACGAGAAGTCCAAGGAGTCGAAGGAGGCACGGCTCCAAAAGATCATCGCCCGGATCCGTCCCAAGGTGCGTCAGCTGCTCAAGCGGGGAGTGCCGGAACGTGTGCTCGTGGGCGCCCTGAGCGCCATGCGTCTCTGGTATCGCCTGTCCGGTCTGGACAAGAAGGGGGAGCAGCAGTTCGACATCGAGGCCAGGCTCAACCCTCAAGGGTCCGTCGAGCATGGTTACGAGCTGCAGCCTCCGGACATGCGCGAGTTGGTGCGAAAGGAATCGAAGGAAATCCTGGAGCGGCAGGACGTCACTGACGCGGCCACTCGGATGCGCCAAGAGAAGAATGCCGCTGAAAGCAAGGAGGCGGGCGGAGGGGCCAAGCACGTCCTGGAGACTTCGGGCTCGGCAGACATTCCTGCTGTGGTCCGCTACCTTCGCGAACGTGGCTCCAACTTGGAGTTGTCCAAGCCGGACGGCACCACCGAGACCCTCCCGCCCTACAATCCCCGGTACAAGAACGAGGATTACGCGGTCGGTCCGGACAAGGAGATGGTTCGGGAGAAGGACCAACCAGGGGCGCGCAATGCCAGGACCGCGGGAGTGGGCAGCTACTTCGAAGTCCCGGATGAGCTGAAGAGACTGAGACTCTCGGACGAAGACTTCGCAGCGGGAATGCGCGCTTACGTGAGGAACGGCACTCTTCCCGGTAGCTGGACCGAAGAGCAGCGCGACTTCATACGGAACTCCCACTGGCTCATGTTCGTGCGTGAGTCGACGCGAAACTATTCCAACATCGGCTTCGCCGCGATGACCACGGACCTCATCGCGCGTGGCAGGGAAGATCGTGGAATATCGTCCCATGACGCCTTTGCCCGCTATGAGGGGACCAACCAACTGGGGCAGCGCGGCGAGTACCCGATGTCCATGATGGGGGCCATACAGTCCGGATGGGGGCTTGAGGAGCAGGAGGAGGGCCAGGAGAAGGGGCTTCGCAGCACAGGGAAGAAACGTGATGAACTGACGCTGCGCGAGGAGCAGATGGCCCAGAAATGGGTGCTCGCAGCAACCGGGGGACTGGGGATCTCCGGGATCAATAGGAATGACGCCATGCAGAAGGGCCGGAAGCTGGTGTCCGACTTCCTCAAGCGTTTCTACCGGCTGCAGTAGAAAGGAAATCCGATGACTGACTCCAGCCGTTTCGTCCTTAAGTCGGACTATTCAATCCGGGCTCTCAAGCGACTCGCCTGGGACCTTGACTGGGATGTTGTCGACCTCCGCCGCGAAGAAGCCGGCGCCTTCATTGACATCTGGATCACGTATGACAAGCGCGCCGAGATTCACCATGTCGACGACGAACCGATCGGCATGCGCTACCTCACCGTGCGGGGAGAAGGGCGAGATGAGGTTGCTCGGCAGATTCAAGAGCACTGCGATCTGTGGAGTCATGAGGAAGCTCGCCGAGACCTTCGGGAAGCAACTGACAGGAACCAGAGGCTCGTCGCTCTCTACGCCGCCGTTCTCACCGCGCCGGGCGAACAGGACGACGATTTCGTGGACGAACTCCGCGTGGTGGCGCGGGACGAGGATCCGGGAGTACGTCAGGCAGTCATCATCGCAACCGGGTATCTGCCCTGGCCGGGGCTGGTGAACCTCGTGGAGGAAGTACTCGCCCACGATCCGGTGGATCACATCCGGGACAACGCGGCCCTTCTCATCGAGGGCCTCAGGGGAGGCGGGCAGTGACCCGCTACGCCGACATCCCCAAACCCATCCGCTCCGGAATAGTCGTGGTCAACCCCGACACCGGCACCCCCCAACGCGTCATCGTCCTCCAGTTCAACCCGGACACCCTGGAACGCAGCGTCGCCCCCCAGTCGGCCGGTGACAGTGGTGACGCCGGAAGCGGCGGCACCGGTAGCGGGGACCGTAACGAGGCGCTCCGGCTCAAGGGTCCCGCCGAGGAGACCTGGAAGTTCACCGCTGAGATCGACGCGACGGACCAGTTGGAGATCGCGGCGCCCGACGGGATCCACCCGCAGCTCGCCACGCTGGAGATGCTCGTGCAGCCGACCACCGCGCAGCTTCGTGCGGCGAGCCGGCTGGCGCAGAACGGGACCATCGAGATCAGCCCGATCGAGATGCCGTTGACGCTGTTCACCTGGGGGAGCAAGCGGGTCATGCCCGTGCGGCTCACCGAGCTGTCCGTGAACGAGTCCGCCTTCGACGTCAATCTCAATCCCATCCGGGCCTCGCTCGGCATCGGGATGAAGATCCTCACGGTCAGCGACCTGCCCGCCGGGCATCGCGGTGCCGATCTGTACATGGCCCACCTCGCGCAGAAGGAACGGCTCGCCGCAGCCGCGCGGGGCGGGAGTCTGGGCGCGCTCGGCCTGCCCGGCGCGGACGTAATGAGCGGAAGGGGCTGAGGAACACCGCCATGGCCGACATCGAGCCTTACGAGAGTGCACTGGGCGCGATACCGGGTGCCCACCCGTATCCGCGGACGAGCCGCTACCACGACGCCGAGATCGGGGTCCACCGCCTGCCCGACGGCACCGAAGTCCGGTACGCCAAGCGACGGTTGCTGCCCCCGCTCGACGAGCAGGAGACGCAGGGGACACAGGGGACACAGCCCCACGTCGTCGGCGCCGGCGAGCGCCCCGACCTGCTCGCCCAGCGGTACTTCGGCGACCCCGGTCAGTGGTGGCGCATCGCCGACGCCAACCCCGTACTGGATCCGGGTGAGCTGACGGACGAGGCCGGGCGGACCGTCGAGATCCCCGGGCCCGGAGGACACCGGCGTGTCTGAACAGCCCGTGGGGCAGGGCCCCGTCCACATCACGCTCCTGATGGGGCCGAAGCTCGTCCGGCCCGTCCCCGCCGAGGTGACCGAGGCCCTGCTGTCCGCTCAGATCACCGCCACCGCGGGGGAGCGCAGCGGCTTCCAGCTGGCCTTCGACCTCACCAAGACCGGAATCATCAACCAACGGCTGCTGCCCGAGGGGTTCTTCGACCCGAAGACGCGGCTCGTCGTGACCGTCAGTGTCCGGGGTACTCCCGACGTCCTGTTCGACGGTCTGATCGTGCGTCAGGAAGTCGGCGCCAGCAATCAGCCGGGGCACTCCACCCTCACCGTCACCGGCGAGGACCTCACCCTGCTCATGGACCTGGAGGAGCGCACCGCCCGCTACCCCAACCTGCCGCCTTCCGAGCGCGTCCTGAACATCCTGCGCCGCTACTCCGACTACGGCATCCGGCCGGACATCTACGCCGAGCAGATCGCCCAGCCGCCCCACCAGGACCTGCGCGTGCACTACCAGACGGGCACCGACCTCCAGTACGTCACCGAGCTGGCCAGGGCCAACGGCTACACCTTCTATCTGGAGCCCGGGCCCAACCCCGGCCAGTCCTCCGCCCGTTGGGGACCGGAAGTCCGCCTCGGCATCCGCCAGCACGCCCTCAACGTCAACATGGACGCGAACACCACGGTCGACCAGTTGACCTTCGCCTACGACGGGACCGCGCGCGAGGAACCGCAGGCCCGTTGGCAGGACCCGGGAACCCGGCAGTCCACCCTGCTGCCCCAGCCGTCGATCAGCCCCCTGCGCCCACCGCTGGGCCGCCGGCCCACCCCTGCCCTCAAGCGCAAGACCCTCTCCGGCACCGCCAAGCAGCAACGGGAGCAGGCCGAGGCCGAGTTGCTGGCCCGCGCTGCCGTCTCCGCCGACGTCGTCTCCGGCTCAGGCTCCCTCGACGTCAACCGGCACGGCTACATCCTCGCGCCGCGTCAGCTCGTCGGCGTGCGGGGCGCGGGACGGGCCTACGACGGCGACTACTACGTCAAGTCCGTCACGCACAACCTGCGCCCGGGCTCCTACCAGCAGAACTTCACCCTCTCCCGCGAGGGCCTCGAAGCCCGCAGCGACTACGTCAGGCCCTGAAAGCCCAAAGCCCGGAAGGCACCAGCATGGCGGCACCCAGCAATCACTACCTCGGCAAGTTCCGCGGCCGGGTCGTCAGCAACGACGACCCGCTGCGCATCGGCCGGATCACCGTCGAGGTCCCGGACGTCCTCGGAGACGAGCCGTCCACCTGGGCGCTGCCCTGTCTGCCGTTCACCGGACCCGAGGCGGGCCAGTTCGTGGTGCCGCCGCCGGGCACGGGTGTGTGGGTGGAGTTCGAGCAGGGCGATCCCAGCTTCCCGGTGTGGACGGGGTGCTGGTACGGCGCCGCCGAGGAACTGCCGCCCGACGCCCGCCGCGAGCTCCAGGCGAACTCGCCGAACAAGCCGGTCGTCGTACAGACACCGCAGGCGCACAAGCTCGTCATGAACGACACGCCCGGCGCGGAGCAGGGGATCCTCCTCCAGGCCCAGGGCGGCGCGTACATCCGCATCACCAAGGAAGCCGTGGTCATCGCGACCGGCGCGGGCGCCGAGGTCATCCTGCGCGGCCGTGAAGTGACCATCAACGAGGGCCAGTTGACCGTGCTCTCGAAGCGATAGAAGACGGGGGACGAGAGAAGTGTCCGGGAGTTTGCTCGACGCGGGCGCCGTGATCGGCTGTCCGCACGGCGGCCGTGCCACCGCCGCCACCACATCCTCCGGCGGCGTGAGCGTCGGTGGCGCCGCCGTCGCCACGGCCGACCACTCCTATGTGGTCGCCGGCTGCCCGCACACCGTCGACGGTGTGCCCTCACCGTGCGTCTCGGTCCGCTGGACCGCCGACAGCAACGGCATCACGGTCGACGGCGCGCCCGTGCTGCTCGACACCTCCGCGGCCCAGTGCCTCACGGCGGCCTTCGTCCCGCAGGGACCGCCCGTCGTCCAGGCCGCGCAGCGAAAGGTCACCGTCCGATGAGCCCACGCACCCGCACCCGTAGCGACATCGCGTTCCCGTTCCGGGCCGACCGGCGGGGTCGTACCGCGCACGCCCGCCACGGCGAGCACGTCCACGACCTGATCGAGCAGCTGCTGTTCACCAGCCCCGGCGAGCGCGTCATGCGACCCGACTTCGGCTGCGGACTCCTCGACCTGGTCTTCGCCCCGAACAGCCCCGAGCTGATCAGCACCCTCGAACTCTCCGTCCAGGCCTCCCTCCAGCGCTGGCTCGGCGACCTCATCGACGTGGAGGCCCTCGACGTGGTCAGCGAGGACCACGTCGTCCGCGTGTATCTGTCGTACGCCCTCCGCTCCGACGGCACCCGGCGCGACGACGTCTTCGAAGGGAGGGCCGCCGTATGACGAGCACGACCGCACCCAGGCGGGCCAAGGTGAGAGCCGCCCAGCTGGGCGGAGTCGACGCCGTCGAGGTCAGCGACGACGGACTGCTGCTCACCGTCACCTTCCTCGGCAAGGCCCCGCACGGCCTCTGCCCGGAGAACGTCCGCATCGACGGCGGCCGCCGCATCACCGGCATCACCGCCGTCGACGTCAGCGTCGAACGCGAGGAGGACCCGGAGCTCGACGACCGGCTCTACGTCACCCTCGACCGGGCCGGCGACACCTCCCGCTACCGGCTCTCCCTCGTGGAGGCCGACCCCTACGGCCGGCCCGGCACCGAGCCGTACCGCGGCTTCGACCAGCGCTACCACAGCGCCTCCTTCTCCTTCCGGCCCGACTGCCCGACTCCCTTCGACTGCAAGGAAGACGGCGACGAGACCCCGGACTTCCCGGACGCGCCCGTCGTCGACTACACGGCCCGCGACTACGACACCATCCGCAAGCTGCTCCTCGACCGGCTCGCGCTCACCACGCCCGACTGGGTCGAGCGCAACCCCGCCGACCTCGGCATGACCCTCGTCGAGCTGCTCGCGTACACCGGCGACCAGATCAGCTACCAGCAGGACGCCGTGGCCACCGAGGCCTACCTCGACACCGCACGCCGCCGGGTCTCCGTACGACGGCACGTCCGCCTCATCGACTACGCGATGCACGACGGCTGCACGGCCCGCGCGTACGTCGCCGTGGAGACCGCGGGCGACCACACGCTCACCCCGGGCACCTACCGCTTCGCCTCCGTCGACGTCCGCACCCTCGACCCGCACGACCGTCCCGAACCCGGCACGGTCATCGGCGAAGCGGACCTCGGCGACCTCGACGAGCGCGGCTCGGTGGAGGTCTTCGAACCGGTCGTCACCGCTGACCCGCTGGAGCTGCGGGTCGCGCACAACGCGATCCGCCTGTGGAGCTGGGGCGGTGAGGTGTGCACCCTGCCCAAGGGCGCCACGTCCGCCACGCTGAGGGACGAGTGGCAGGACCCGGAGACCTGCCGTGACCGCCAACTCGACCTCGAACCCGGTGACTTGCTCGTGCTGGAGGAAGTGAAGGGCCCGCGCACCGGCACCCCCGGCGACGCCGACCCCGCCCACCGCCAGGCCGTACGCCTGACCTCCGTCACCCCGGGCATCGACCGCATCGAGGACCAGCCGGTCCTGGAGGTCACCTGGGCCGCCGAGGACGCCCTCCGCTTCCCGCTCTGCCTCACCACGCGCGGCGGCCGCGACTGCCTGCCCGTCGAGGACGTGAGCCTGGCCCGCGGCAACGTCGTCCTCGTCGATCACGGGCGCTCCCAGGCGGGACTCCCCGAGACGGTCACCGTGCCGCAGGAACCCGCCGTGGTCGCGCCCTGCGACCCGCCGGATTTCGGCTGCTACGACCGCGCCGAGGGCAACGCGCCCGCGCGGCTCATCAACTCCCTCACGGACAAGGCGGAGTGCGGAGAAGCACTCACCCCCGACGACGTCCGCGAGCTGTTCGAGGTGGTCGGTGAGCCCGCGACCGTACGCGCCGGGCTGGGCCTGGAGCGGGCCGGGCAGCGGCACGAGCGCGTCGTCCCCGGCACCGCGTACGCCCAGGCCGGTGCCCTGCGCACGCTGCTCGCCCAGACCGTCTACCCGGGGATCCGGCCCCGCTTCCGGCCCGTCCTCGGCCGCACGCCCGTCACGCAGGCCGTCCCCTTCCCCGATCCGCGGACCGTGTCCGCCGGCCAGGCCGAGCGGATCGCCGCCATCCCCGCACGGGTACGGCAACGGCTCGTCGAGCTGTGGCGCAGCGCCCGGGACCGGGACGGACTCGGCGACGAGGAGATCGCCGAGCTCGCCGTCGTCTTCGGCCTGAAGATCCTGGAGCGCCTCGAACTCCGCCTGCACCCGGTGCGGGCCCTGCGGGAACTCCTGCACCGGAGCGACCAGTTGCTCGACGCCAAGCTGCGGCGGGTCGAGATCCTCACCGCGCGGGCCCGCGCGGGCACCGTCCTCGACGGCCATATCGCGTGGGAGATCGCGCACAGCTGGGGCCCGTCGTACGCGGCCGGACTCCACCCCGACGAGCCGGTGCTCCGCGGCTCCGCGACCGGCGGGCTCGCGCAGGATCCGCGCCGCGCGCTGCCCGCCGTACGAGCCCACGAAGACGGTGACGCCGTGTGGGAGCCGCGCCGCGACCTGCTTGACAGCGCCTCCCGCGACCGGCACTTCGTCGGCGAACTCCAGGACGACGGCCGCATCGCGCTGCGCTTCGGCGACGGACGGCACGGGGCGAAGCCGACGCCCGGTTCGCGCCTCGCTCTCCGCTACCGGCTCGGCGGCGGCATCGCGGGCAACGTCGGCGCGGAGGCCATCAACCACCTGGTAATTCAGGACGACTGCGACCCGCCACCGGCCGCCGTCGTCCGTAACCCGCTGCCCGCAGGCGGCGGCACGGAGCCCGAAGACGTCGAGCAGGTACGCCAGTTGGCCCCGCTCGACCTGCGCCGCACCCGGCTGCGCGCGGTCACCGCCGAGGACTACGCGGCCCTCGCCTCCGCCGTGCCCGGCGTACAGCGTGCCGCCGCCGAGATCCGCTGGACCGGCAGCGTCCAGGAGGCCCACATCGCGATCGACGCGTACGGCACCGGTGCCCCGTCGGCGGAGCTGCTCGCCTCTGTCGAGCAGGCCCTTGAGGCGTACCGGCGTATCGGCCACGACCTGGTCGTCGGCCCGGCCCGCCCGGTCCCGCTCGACATCGCGCTGACCGTGTGTGCCAAGCCCGGTCACCAGCACGGACAGATCCTGGCCGAGCTGTACCGGGTGCTGGGCAGCGGCCGCAACGGCTTCTTCCACCCCGACGCGCTCAGCTTCGGGGAACCCGTCCGGCTCAGCCGTCTGGTCGCCGTGGCGGCCGCGGTGCCGGGCGTGGAGAGCGTCCGAGTCACCCGGCTGCGGCGGCTGTTCGAACAGGACCGAGGAGAGAGGGAGGACGGCGTGCTGCGGCTCGGCCCGCTGGAGATCGCCATCTGCGACAACGACCCGGACCGGCCGGAGAACGGCCTGCTGGCGATATCCCTGGGAGGTGCCCGATGAGCCAGGCGTGCTCCTGCGGCGGAGCGTGCGGCGGCCATGACGAGCGCCTCGCGCCCGCCCCGCTCCACAACCCTCCCGGCCGCACCGCGCTCGACTACCGCGTCGGCGAGTACGGCTCCTTCCTGGCCGCCCTGCTCGACCGGCTCGCCTCGCCCGCGTACCCGGCACTCAACGGTCTGACGGTCCGTACCCCCGACGACCCGGCGATCGGCCTGCTCGACGCCACCGCCGTCCTGGGCGACCTGCTCACCTTCCACTCCGAGCGGATCGCCGACGAGGCGTACCTCCGCACCGCGAACGAGCACCGCTCGCTGGTGCTGCTCGGGCGGCTCGTCGGCCACCGGCCCCGCCCCGGCGTCGCGGCCACGACCCACGTCGCCTACACCCTTGAACGCGACCCGCGCGCCGAGACCCTGCCGGTGATCGTCCCGCGCGGAGCACGCAGCCACAGCGTGCCGGCGTCCGCCGACGAGCAGTCCCAGACGTTTGAGACCAGCCGTGATCTGACGGCCCGTTGGGACTGGAACGAGCTGAAGGTACGGCGCCGCCGCCCCTCCCTCGTCACCCCCGAGGACCTGGAACGTCGCTCCGAGCTGTTCGTCGAGGGCACGGCGAACTCCCTCCAGACCGGTGACCAGCTGCTCTTCGTCTTCGGTGAACAGGCGGGCGGCGCGCGGAAGTTGCTGCCGGTCGCCAAGACGCGGGTCGACCGGGATGACGAGATCACCGCGATCTCTCTGCCCAAGTCGGCGCCGCCGACGCTGAAGGAGCTCGTCGATGAGGTACGGCGCTGGACGGCTGCGCCTGCGACACCCGGCGAACCCGGCGACGAGCCGCCCACGCCCGAGGTGCCCAACCCGCGTCCGGTCAGCCGGCTGATCGAGGACTTCGAGGATCAGGTTCTTGCGCCGCTGCGGACCGATCTGGACGCGGTGAAGACGCCGGAACAGCTCGCGGCGCGGCTTGTGGAGCCGGTGGCGAGGCTTGGCGAGGCGCAGGTCTTGGCTACGCCGTATGAAGATGTGGCGGAGTGGTTTGCTCAGCTGGAGGCGGTGCTTGCGGAATTGGCCGAGCGTGCCTTGGAGTTGGCGCCTGCGCAGACGGTTGAGTCGGTGGGTTCGGCGGCTGCGGCGCCGTCGGGGCTGGTCGCGCAGTTCCCCGCGCCCCTGAAGGGCGATCCCCGGACCGCTGCTTTTCAGGCCCTGGCCGCTGTACTGCCCGCCCTGAGTTCTGTCACCCCCGCCGCAACCGGCACCCCGCGCCAGGCCACCGACCCTGCCCGGCTCCTCGCCGCCCTCAACCCCGGCCTCACCGGCCTCTATCCGGCCTGGCGAAAGGCGGCCGCCGCTCCCACCACCCCCCAGCTCCTCCGCGACCTCCTCGCCATGCGCGTCACCGCCGCGCCCTTCGGCGCCACGGCCCCGCTCAAGCCGGTCCAGGACTTCCGGGGCCGGGTCATCCGCACGGCGGACTGGCCGCTCACCGGCGCGGCTCTGACCAGCATGCGCGTCGTGTACGACACGGCGGGCAAGGTTCCGGTCAGGGCCGAGTTCCAGCACGTCGAGGGCAGTAGCTCCGACCAGCGCGCCGAGAACCTGCCCGTCCCGCAGTTCGTCACCTTCGCGCTGGGCCCGGGCCAGGTCGAGCTGTCCGTCCGCGCCGGCCAGGACCGCGACCTGAACTGGCTCAACCGTCGTCCCGCCGACTCCCAGGAGCCCGGCGTCACAGTCCGTCTGCACTCGGGGCTGCCCGAGCGCACCTTGTTCGTGTCGCGGCCCGACGACGACGGCCTGGTCCATGTGGGCATCCACAACGGCACGGCCCAGGAGGTCGCCCTGCGGCCGGGCGCGAGCGAGCAGTTCACGCACGGCGAGTACGAGGTCAGCGCCCGCTACACCATGGGCACCGCTGAGCCCAACGTCGAGGTGGTCATCGCCAGCAAGCCGCAGCCCGTCAACCGCAGCGTGCTGCAACTCGACACCGTGCACACGGGCATCACCGTCGGCAGCTGGGTCGCCGTCCAGCGCCCCGCAAAGGGCACCCAGGACGGCATCCCCGGAGACGCCAAGCTCGCCTTCGTCACCACGCAGGTGGTCGCCGCGCGCACGGCCGCGTACACGAACTACGGCATCACCGGCCGCGGCACCGAACTCACCCTCGCCGACCCCTGGCTGGACGAGTTCGACGTGCTGCTCTCGCACATCCGCGACACCACCGTGCACGCGGCGGGCGAGCCCCTGCGGCCGGCGGACGAGCCCCTTGCCGAGGACGTGTACGGCAACGAGATCGAACTCGCCGAGCTGTACGACGGGTTGAGGCCCGGCCGCACACTGATCGTCAGCGGCGAGCGCACCGACATCCCGGGCGTGGCCGGCCTCGCCGCCACCGAGGTCGTCACGATCGCCACCGCCGATGCGGCCGTCGACCCCCAACTGCCCGGCGACCATGTCCACACCGCGCTCACCCTCACCGCCGACCTGGCCCACCGCTACCGGCGGGAGACGGTCCGCATCCTCGGCAACGTCGTCGAGGTCACCCACGGCGAGAGCCGCGAGGAGGCGATCGGCAGCGGCGACTCGGACCGGGTGAACCAGACCTTCGCGCTCTGGCAGACCCCGCTCACCTGGCTCGCCGACGACAACCCCCTCGGCGCCACCCCGGTGCTGGAGATCCGTATCGACGGCGTGCTCTGGCACGAGGTCGACAGCCTCGCCGGACGCGGCCCGGGCGAGCGTGTCTACATCACCGGCAGCACGGCGGACGGCCGGACAACCGTCACGTTCGGCGACGGCATCCACGGCGCCCGCCTGCCCAGCGGCCACGAGAACGTCCGCGCCCGCTACCGCTTCGGCACCGGCAAGGCCGCCAACGTCGCCGCCGACCGGATCACCCAGCCCCTCTCCCGGCCGCTCGGCGTCACCGCGGTCACCAACCCCCGTGCGGCGACGGGCGGTTCGGACGCGGACGGGCCCGGCCTGACCCGCCGTACGATCCCCCTCGCGGTCTCGTCCCTGGACCGGCTGGTGTCCACGGCGGACTACGAGGACTTCGCCCGCTCCCGCGCCGGCATCGGCCGGGCAGCCGCACGGGAACTCTTCGACGGGCGGCGACGCGTCGTGCACGTGACGGTCGCGGGCACGGACGACGTGCCGCTCGGCGAGGAGACCCTCCGGCCGCTGCGCGCCGCCCTCACCGAATACGGCGACCTGGGCCTCCCGGTCCGGGTGGACCTCCGCGAGCTGGTCCTCCTCGTGGTCGCCGCCAAGGTGAAGGTGGCCCCCGACCACGCCTGGGAGTTCGTCGAGCCGCGCCTGCGCCAGGCACTGCTGCGCCGACTCGGCTACGAGGGACGGGAGTTGGCGCAGCCCGCCCGGCTCTCCGACATCCTGGCCGCGGCCCACACCGTGCCCGGCGTCGACTACGTGGACGTCGACGTCTTCACCGGGATCCCCGCGTCCGCCACCCCGGACCGGCTCACCGAGCTGCTCACCCGCCCCGGCGCACCGAGGACCAGCGTGCCCGCGCATCCGGCGACGTACGACGAGACGGTCCACACCGTCCGAGCCGACGACGGCGAGACCCTGAGTGCCGTAGCGGCTCGTTACGGCATCCCGCTCGCCGAACTCCTGCGCCTCAACCCCGACATCACCGACACCCGGCGCCTGCCGAAGGGCCGGTCGGTGTTCGTCTTCCGCGGTATCCGCCCGGCCCAGCTCGCGCTGCTGTCGCCGCGTGCCGCGGACACCCTGATCCTGACGGAGGTCAAGTGATGTCCCCGGACGTCCAGTTCGAGACGACTGCCCCGGCGACGTCCCGCGAGCCGGACGGGCTCGCCGCGCTGCTGCCACGCTGGCACCTGCTGCGTGACGCCGAGGAGGGCGAGGCGCTGCGTGCGCTGCTCGCGGTCGTCGCCGAGCAGCTGGACCGGGTCCGCGACGGTGTCCAGCAGGGCTACGACGATCTGTTCGTGGAGACCGCGGCGCCCTGGGTGCTGCCCTACCTCGGCGATCTCGTCGGCTACCGCACCCTGCCGGGCTACGAACGCGTCCTCACCACCGGCCTGCACGAGGGCGGCCGGGCGGCGCTCGCCGAGGCCGTCGCCCCGCGCCGCGACGTGGCCGCGACGGTCGCCAACCGCCGCCGCAAGGGCACCCTCCACCTGCTGGAGGAACTGTCCGAGCAGATCACCGGCTGGCCCGCCCGCGCCGTCGAGCTGTCCCGCCTGGTCGCCCACCACCAGCCCGTGAAGCTGTACGGGGGCACCGAGCGCGCCACCCGTGGGCGCCTTGTCGACCTGCGGAATTCCTCCGAACTCGCCCTCGCGGGCGGCGCGTTCACGGCGACGGCCCGCACGGTCGACGTCCGGAGTGCCAACTCCCGCTACCGTCAGGGTGGTTGGACCCCGGCCGGCGTAGGACTCTTCGTGTGGCGGCTCAAGGCGTACTCGCTGACGTCGTCCCCGGCCTACTGCATCGACCGCGCCCGCAACCTCTACACCTTCTCGATCCTCGGCAACGACAGCCCCCTGGTCACCAAGCCGGTCCCGGAGCCGTCGCCCACGCACATCGCGGCGGTCGACAACGTGCCCGCCTTCATCACCCGCCGTATGCTCCACGACCGGCTCGCCGACTACTACGGCCCCGGCAAGAGCTTCGTCATCCGGCGCGACGGCGAGGACAAGCCCGTACCGCCGCAGGACATCGTCGTGGCCGACCTGTCCGAGTGGCGCTACCGGCCGAAGCGTGGTCAGGTCGCCGTCGACCCGGAACTGGGCCGGATCGCGTTCGGCGCGCGGTCCGCGCCCCGGCAGGGCGTGTGGGTCGACCACCACTACGCGTTCGGCGCCGACATGGGCGGCGGCGAGTACGACCGGGACGACCGTGTGCCGCGCCCCGACGCCGCCTTCTACCGGGTCGGCCCCGGACAGCCGTACCGGCAGATCATGGACGCCTACCGGGCCTGGCAGAACGACCGCCGGGCGGACCGCACCGGCCCCGAGGGCATCATCGAGATCACCCACAGTGGCGCCTACCAGGAGCAGCTGGACTTCGACCTCGACCCGGGCGACCGCCTCGAACTGCGGGCCGCCGAAGGCACCCGGCCCGTGATCCGGCTGCTCGACTGGTACAGCAACCGCCCCGACGCCCTCAACATCCGTGCGGTGTCCGAGGACTGCGCCCCGCACGAGCGGCCGCGCATCGTCCTCGACGGGCTCCTCGTCGCCGGCCGCGGCATCAACGTCACCGGCCCGATGGGCGCCGTCGTCGTACGCCACTCCACGCTCGTGCCCGGCTGGTCCCTGGAGCCGGAGTGCGAGCCGCACTCGCCCGAGGAACCCAGCGTCGTCCTGGAACGCACCACCGCCTGCCTCCAGGTCGAGCACAGCATCCTCGGCACCATCGAGGTCATCGGCGACGAGGTCACGGAGGAACCCCTCGACATCCACCTCCGCGACAGCGTCCTCGACGCCACCGGCGACGACCGCGAGGCCCTGTCCGCCCCGGACTGCCGCCACGCCCACGCCGTGCTCCATCTGCACCGGACGACCGTGATCGGCGAAATCCACACGCACGCCGTCGAGATCGCCGAGAACTCGATCCTCACCGGGAAGCTGCACGTGGCCCGGCGCGGCATCGGCTGCATGCGGTACTCGGCCGTACCCGCGGGCTCGCGCACTCCGCGACGCCACCGCTGCACAGCCGTACGGCCGTTGTTCGCCGCCGTGCGCTACGGGACGCCCTGGTACGGGCAGTTGGCCGACGGCGGTCCCGAGGAGATCCGGCGCGGATCCGACGACGGCGCCGAACTGGGCGCCTTCCACGACCTGTACCGGCCGCAGCGCGAGGACGGCCTGCGCGCGCGGCTGGAGGAGTACACGCCCGCGGGCACGGACGCCGGGATCTTCTTCGTGACATGACGGGATCTTCTTCGTGACGTGAGCAGTGCCGCCGTAAGCCCTACCCGCACTTTCCTGAACCAGGGGGACCCCCTTCATGCACGCTGACCTCTCCCGCTCCACGTTCCGCCCGGAGCGGCACTACTCCGCGGTCATCGCCCAGCAGGGCCGTGTCCAGCTCGACGCCGACGCCAACGAGCAGACCGCGATCCAGCTCCACCAGGCCCGCACCCTCGCCGCCGACCTCATCGGACAGCACGGCGGGCCGCGCGACGCCGCGGGCTTCCGCATCGAGTACGTGGGCGGCAAGCACGACATCGACACCCTGTTCATCCACGGTGGCCGCTACTACGTCGACGGCATCCTGCTCGACGCGAACCGCCCGGTGTCCGGCACGCCCGTGCCCGACGAGGACGCGGAGGACCAGGAAACCGCGCAGCCGCTCGAGTACTGGACGTACTGGGACCAGCCCGACGGTTTCCGCGACCCGGAGAAGCCCGGCGACCGGCTGCCCTCGCCCGCCCAGTCGCCGTTCCTGGTGTATCTGAAGGTGTGGGAGCGCTCGGTCAGCGCAGCCGAGGATCCGGCACTGCGCGAGGTCGCGCTCGGCACGGCGCTGCCCGACACCGCGGCCCGCGTGAAGGTCGTCTGGCAGGTGCTGCCGCTCTCGCTCGCCGCGCTGGAGATCGAGGACGCGAACCCGCCGAAGGAGGACGTCCGCGCCGCCTTCACCCGCTGGGCGCAGCAGCAGTCCACGCCCACCGCCCGGCTCGCCGCCCGCAGCGAGCGGCCCGACCACGCCGACGAGGACCCGTGCCTGGTCAAGCCCGACGCCCGCTACCGGGGCCCGGAGAACCAGCTGTACCGGGTGGAGATCCACGAGGGCGGCGAGGCCAAGGACGCCACCTTCAAGTGGTCCCGCGAGAACGGCTCCGTCGTCTTCCCGGTCGACGAACTCGACGGCACCTGGGTGCAGTTGGCTACCCTCGGTCATGACGAGAAGCTGGACCTCGACGTCGGTGACTTTGTCGAGCTCACCGACACCGCGTACGCCTCCCGCCTCGAACCCCTCCCGCTGCTGCGGGTCGAGGAGCTGGACCTGCCGGGCCGCCGGGTGCGCCTGTCCGCCGAGCCGGCGGACGAGGTCGGGCGGCTGCCCCACCTCAACCCGTTCCTGCGCCGCTGGGACCATCACGAGGGCCCGAAGCGCAAGGGCCGCACGGCACCACTCCGGGGCGGCGCGGTCCGTATCGAGGAGGGGGAGTGGCTGCCCCTGGAGGACGGCGTCGAGGTCTACTTCGCCAAGGGCGCCGCCTACCGCACCGGCGACCACTGGATCGTCCCCGCCCGCACCGCCACCGGCAGCGTCGAATGGCCGGCCGACCAGGCCCGCCGCCCCCTCCTCCGGGCCCCCGCCGGCATCGTCCGCTCCTTCGCCCCGCTCGCCCTGGTCAAGGGCGAGGGCGGCACCGTCGACCTGCGGCTCGCGTTCACCCCGCTCGCCAGCAGCATTCCGGCGGCGGACGAGGCGACGCTCGCTGCGGAGTCCCAGGCACGCCGGGAGGAGCAGGTGGCGGAGGCCGACCCCTCCGGCGGCCGGTCGCAGACAACGGCCGAGGCCGAGCGCGCAGTGGACGGAGACGAGTAATGGCCAAGCCCCTGAGCGCGTCCAAGCTGGTGGAGATCCTGCGCAAGGAAGGCCTCACGGTCCACGAGGTCCGCAACTGGCGCTCCCACAACCGCAATTCGAAGGGCCCCTGGGGCCCGGTCAACGGCGTGATGATCCACCACACCGTCACCTCCGGCACCAACGCGTCCGTCGACCTCTGCTACGACGGCCACTCCAATCTGCCCGGCCCGCTCTGCCACGGCGTCATCGACAAGAAGGGCCACATCCACCTCGTCGGCAACGGCCGCGCCAACCACGCGGGCCTCGGCGACAACGACGTCCTGCGCGCCGTGATCAACGAAACGAAGCTGCCGACCGACAACGAGGCCGACACCGACGGCAACCGGCACTTCTACGGCTTCGAGTGCATCAACCTCGGCAACGGCAAGGACCCCTGGCCCGAGGTGCAGAAGGAGGCCATCGAGAAGGTCTCCGCCGCGATCTGCCGCCACCACGGCTGGACCGAGCGCTCCGTGATCGGCCACAAGGAGTGGCAGCCGGGCAAGGTCGACCCACGCGGCTTCACCATGGACGGCATGCGCAAGCGGATCGCCCAACGGCTGGCCGGCAAGGGCGGCGACACCGGCGGCAAGGAACCCGACCCGAAGCCGGCCCCGCCCAAGCCGACCTACGAACCGTTCCCCGGCAGCGGCTTCTTCCACGTCGGCCAGAAGTCCCCGATCATCACCGCGATGGGCCACCGCCTGGTCGCCGAAGACTGCGGCCGCTACGAAGAGGGCCCAAGCCCCGAATGGACCGAGGCCGACCGCCGCTCCTACCAGGCCTGGCAGCAAAAACTCCGCTTCAAGGGCAAGGACGCGGACGGAATCCCGGGAAAGGTCAGTTGGGACAAACTAAGGGTGCCGAACAACTGATAAGGGGCGCCCCGCGCCCCTTCCAGGGGCGCGGGGAACTGCGCGACAAGCCACAACGCACCCGCAGTCGCAACACAACCGCCCCACCCGAGCTCTTAGGCACTCGGCGGAAAAGAAGGCCGCACCGGCACCCGAACATCCTGCTCGGGCAACGGCGGCAACGCCCCCTTGCGCAGCCACGCCGTGAACAGATCCTCCAACGGCTGCTCCGTGAACCGCGCCGCATGCGCGGTGAACACAGCAGTGCTGACCGCACCATTACGGTGCAGCCCCGCCCACCCGCGCAGCATCCGGAAGAAGTCCGCGTCACCCATCGCGCAGCGCAACGCATGCACGGTGAGCCCACCACGCTGATACAGCCGATCGTCGAACATCAACTTGCGCCCCGGATCGGCAAGCTTCAGATCCTGCGGCTGTCCGGCGAGCAACCGGTGAGCCGCGGCAGCAAGTTGCTGAGCCGTCCGCCCACCCGACCGCTCCGACCACAACCACTCCGCGTACTTCGCGAACCCCTCGTTCAGCCATATGTGCCGCCAGTCCGCGATGGACACACTGTTGCCGAACCACTGATGCGCCAGCTCATGCGCGACGAGCCGCTCCCAACCCCGCGCCCCGTCCACATGGTTGGCGCCGAACAGCGACAGCCCCTGCGCCTCGACGGGGACATCGAGCTCTTCCTCCGTCACCACGACCGCGTACTCGTCGAACGGATACGGCCCGAACAGCTCCTGGAACAGCTCCATCATCGCGGGCTGCCGTGCGAAGTCCCGGGAGAACCGGGACAGCAGATGCGCCGGAATGTGCCCGTGCTGCGGCACACCGCCAAGACCCGGGTCGCCGAGCAGCACCGTCTCGTACTTGCCGATCGACAGCCCGACCAGATAACTCGACGTCGGCGCGGCCTGCTCGTACACCCAGGTGGTCGTCGACGCCTTGGTCGTCCGGGTCAGCAGCCGCCCGCCCGCGACAACGGAGTACGCCGACGGTGTCGTGATGGAAATCTGGTACGACGCCTTGTCCGCGGGCCGGTCGTTGCACGGGTACCAGGACGGCGCCCCGACCGGCTGGCTCGCCACCAGCGCCCCGTCCTCCAGCTCCTCCCAGCCGAGCCCGCCCCACGGGCTGTTGACCGGCTTGGGGTTGCCCGACCAGTGCACCTCGACGGTGAAGGCGGCCCCGGGGCGGACCGGCTTCGCGGGACGGATACGCAGCTTGCCGCCACGATGCGTGTAATGCGGCTGCCGCCCGTCCACCCGGACCCGGCCGACCTTGAAGTCGGCCAGGTTGAGCTGGAACTCGCCCACCGGCGAGCGGCCCGCTATGGCGTTGATCCGGGCCGTCCCCGCCAGCCGGTTCGGACCCGGGCGGTAGTCCAGCGCGAGCTCATAGCGGTGCACCCGGTAACGGGAATCTCCGTTGTCGGGGAAGTACGGGTCCGGACCCACTGCCTGCTGAACCGCCACTGCCGCGTCTGCTCCCTGCGCTGTGCTCGTACGACGTCCCTCGCTCCCCGACGTCGTAGGAGCCGTGCTCAGCGGCGCCATGACTCGATCGGGTTGCCCAGCCAGCGTGTGTCGTCGGGAACGGATTCCGCAGCCATGACGAGTGACGCGGGACCCAGCGTGGTCCGGGCACCCACCGCGCTGCCGGGCAGAACGATTCCGCCAGGACCCAGCGTCGCGCCCTCACGGAGGACAACAGTATCCGTCCGCAAGATCCGGTCGTGGAAGAGGTGCGTCTGGAGCACACAGCCCCGATTCACGGTGGCCGCGTCCTCCAACGTCACCAGATCCGTCTCCGGCAGCCAGTAGCTCTCGACCCACACGCCCTTGCCGATGCGCGCGCCGAGGCCGCGCAGCCACGCCGTCATCACCGGCGTACCCGGCACCGACCCGGCCAGCCACGGCACGGCGACCACCTCGACGAAGGTGTCCGCCAGCTCGTTGCGCCACACGAACCCGCTCCACAGCGGGTGCTCCCCGCTGCGGTGCCGCCCCACGAGTGCCCACTTGGCGCCGATCGAAAGCAGGGCCGCGAGCCCGCCGGCCCCGAGCAGTACCAGACCGCCCAGCAGCCAGGCCCAGCCGCCCAGCGCACTCAGCGCCGCCACCGTCAGCACGGCCAGCGCCGCCGAGCAGAACACCGGCACGATCCGGCACAGCTCCACGAGAGCGCGCGCCCACAGCAGCCGCGCCGGCGGGTTGTACGTCAGGCTCTGGTCGCCGTCGTTCGCGCTGCGCGGCAGCTTGACCGGCGGCAGCCCCAGATACGAGGTGCCCTTCTTGGCCTTCTTCGGCGTCGCCGACAGCACACCGACCAGACCGCCGTCCGGCACACTCCGTCCCGACGCGGTCATCCCCGAGTTGCCGAGGAAGGCCCGCCGCCCGATCTCCGCGCGCCCGATCTTCACCCAGCCACCGCCGAGTTCGTACGGCGCGGTCAGCGTGTCGTCGGCGAGGAACGCGCCCTCGCCGACCGTGGTGAGGCTCGGCAGCGCAAGGACGGTCGACACCTCGGCGCCCTTGCCGATCCGCATCCCGAGCAGCCGCAGCCACACCGGCGTGACCAGCCCGGCGTACAGCGGGAACAGCGTGTCCCGGGAGCGGTCCATCAGCTGCGTGACCGTCCAGGCCTGCCAGCCGGTCCTGCTGTGCGTCGGATACGTGCCCGCGCGCAGGCCCAGGCTCAGCAGCCGTACGGCGATCAGTATCAGCACGGCGTAGGCCAGCCCGAAGGCGAGCGTCGCCGGCACCAGCGCGAGCGCGGCACCCCGCAGGGCCTCGCCGAGCCCGGCGCCGGACGCCACGAACTCGTTCACGACCAGCAGGGCGGCGACCAGCGAGAGGACGGGCAGCAGCGTCAGCGCGACGCCCGTCATGCCGTACAGCGCGCGCCAGAACGTGCCACGACGCGGCCGCTCCTTGGGCCAGTTCCGCTTCGCCTTGCCGAGCTTGACCGCGGGCGCGCCCGCCCAGCGCTGACCGGTGGGAACCTGCCCCGAAACCGCCGAGCCCGGCGCCACCTCGGCCCGCTTGCCCACGCGGGCACCCGGGAACAGCATGCTGCGCGTGCCGACGACGGCGTGCGCACCCACCTTGACCGTCCCGATCTCCAGCCGGTCACCGTCCAGCCAGTACCCGGACAGATCGACCTCGGACTCGACGGCCGCGCCCCGGCCCAGCTTGAGCATGCCGGTGACCGGCGGCAGCGAGTGCAGATCGACGTCCTGTCCGACCTTGCCGCCCAGCGCACGGGCGTACCGCTCCAGCCAGGACCCGGTCAGCGAGGTCGCGCCGCTGAACTCCGCGAGCCGCTCGGCGGCCCACAACCGCAGATGGACACTCCCGCCGCGCGGATACCGCCCGGCCTCCACGCCCCGCAGCAGCAGCCGGGCCCCGCCCGCGGCGATCGCGAGCCGTCCCGGCGGGCTGAAGAGCAGCAGCGCTCCGGAGACGACCAGCCACCAAGGGGCGGTCGGCAGCCAGGAGTACGCGGTCAGGACGTTCCCGAGCGCGGCCAGGGGCACCAGCCACCGCAGCCCCAGCAGCGTGAACAGGGGGAGGAGGACCAACACCTGGATCACCTGGGCGCGCTTGGGCACCGGAGCGATCGTCCGCTGGGAGCTGTCGTCCTGCGCCGACTCCTCCAGATGGCGGGCCAGCTTCCGCAGCGTCGGCTGCTGGTAGATGTCGAGGACGGCCGCGCTGGGGTAGCGGGTGCGCAGCCGCGTCGTCAGCTGGGCGGCGCCCAGGCTGCTGCCGCCGATCGCGAAGAAGTCGTCGGAGGCGCTGCTCACCGGGATGCCGAGGATCTCGGTCCACTGCTCGGCGAGCCAGGCCTCGGTGCCGTAGAGCTGCTCGGCCTTGCTGCCGGTCTCCAGATCCTCCAGGGGCCAGGGCAGCGCGTTGCGGTCGACCTTGCCGGAGGTACGGGTCGGCAGCTCCTCCACGGCCGCGAGCAGCGGCACGAGCGCGGCGGGCAGCTCGGCGCGCAGCTTCTCGACGGCGGCCGCGTGGTCCCAGCCGTCCTGCGTGACGACATACCCGACGAGCAGCTGATTGCCGCTGCGGGCGGTGCGTACGGCGGCCGCGGCACCGGCGACACCGGGCAGCGCCTGGAGCGCCGCGTCCACCTCGCCCAGCTCGATCCGCCGCCCGCCGAGCTTGATCTGCTCGTCGGCCCGCCCGAGGAAGATCAGCCCCTCGGGCTCCGCCTTGACCAGGTCACCACTGCGGTACGCCCGCTCCCAGCCCAGCGACTCCAGCGGCGCGTACTTCTCCGCGTCCTTCTCGGCGTCGAGATACCGGGCGAGCCCGACCCCGCCGATCACCAGCTGACCGCCGGCGCCCATCGGCACCGGTTCCCCGGCCTCGTCGACGACGGCCAGCTCCCAGCCGCACAGCGGCAGCCCGATCCGGATCGGCTCCTCGCCGCCCATCAGCGACGCACAGGCCACGACGGTCGCCTCGGTGGGCCCGTACGTGTTCCAGACCTCGCGCCCCTCGGTCACCAGCCGCTGCACCAGCTCAGGCGGACAGGCCTCGCCACCGAAGATCAGCAGCCGTACGTCGTTGAGGGCCTCGGGCTCCCACAGCGCGGCCAGCGTGGGAACCGTCGACACGACGGTGATGTCCTGCTCCACCAGCCAGGGCCCGAGATCGGCACCGCTGCGGACCTGCGAGCGGGGGACCGGGACCAGACAGGCGCCGTAGCGCCAGGCGAGCCACATCTCCTCGCAGGACGCGTCGAACGCCACGGACAGCCCCGCCATCACGCGGTCGGCGGGCCCGATCGGGTCCTCGGTGAGGAAGAGAGCCGCCTCCGCGTCCACGAACGCGGCGGCGCTGCGGTGGGAGACGGCGACGCCCTTGGGCTTCCCGGTCGACCCGGAGGTGAAGATGATCCACGCGTCGTGCTCGACACCGGGCCGGCCGGCGGGGACGTCCGCCCTGCTGTGGGCGGTGATCACCTGCTCGGCACCGATGACGGCCCGGACCTCCGCCTCCCCGAACACCAGCTCGGCCCGCTCGTCCGGGTCCTCGGCGTCCACCGGAACGTATGCGGCGCCCGCGGCCAGTACGGCGAGGATCGCGACGTACAGATCATTGGTCCCGGACGGCACCCGCACGCCCACCCGGTCGCCGAGTCCGACCCCGGCGTCGGCCAGCCGGCGCCGCAGCGCCTCGACCTCGACGGCCAGCGCACGGTAGGTGAGGCGCGTGGTGCCGTTGTCCAGGGCGAGCTCGTCCGGGTACGACCGTACGGACGCCTCGAAGACGTCGACGAGGGTGCGGGGGGAGGCGGCGGCGCCTCCGGAGAAGCGTGCCGTATCGCCGAATCGTTCGCGGATCTCTTCATCGAGCAGACCGAGAGCGCTGCTCTCGTGTATGGCTGCCATCGGGTCCTCGCGTCTCGATCCCGGAAGCCTCCGGGGCGCTGGCGGGTCCGCAGGTCTGCCTGGGGTTGTCCGGCTCCAGCATCCGTAACAAGCCGGAAATCTTAGTACGACGCTAGGTACGACCCCATCCGTCTCGCCACTCGAGGCGGCCCTTCGGGGGTTTGACCAGTACCTGCGGACCAGGCTGACCTGCTGATCTTCGTCGTGGACGAGATATGCCCCACACCAACGACCGAGGGCCGCGACCTCATGGTCACGGCCCTCGATTTTCCTTTGCGTGTCCGAGGGGGGACTTGAACCCCCACGCCCGATAAAGGGCACTAGCACCTCAAGCTAGCGCGTCTGCCATTCCGCCACCCGGACAGGGTGTGTGCCGTGCGGGGTTTCCCCCGCGGCGACGAAGGAAACATTACCAGGCTTCGGAGGGTGTCCGATCACCCCCTGTCGCCGCGTAAACGGGGTGTGACGGACCGGCACCGGTCTTGGGGCGGGCCGCGGGGAGAGGGAGGATGAGGGGGACCACCAGCAGTGACAGTGGGAGGAAGCAGCGTGAGCGGGACGGACACGGCCAACAGCGTCACCGGCGAGGACGAGGTCGTGGACCTCTGCCGCGAGCTCATCCGGATCGACACCAGCAACTACGGCGACCACTCGGGTCCGGGCGAGCGCAAGGCGGCCGAGTACGTCGCCGAGAAGCTCGCCGAGGTGGGCCTCGAACCGCAGATCTTCGAGTCCCACCCGGGACGCGCCTCCACGGTGGCCCGGATCGAGGGCGAGGACCGGTCCCGGCCGGCGCTGCTGATCCACGGGCACACCGACGTCGTCCCGGCCAACGCCGACGACTGGACCCACGACCCCTTCTCCGGCGAGATCGCCGACGGGTGTGTGTGGGGCCGCGGGGCCGTCGACATGAAGGACATGGACGCGATGACCCTCGCGGTCGTCCGCGAGCGGCTGCGCACCGGACGCAAGCCCCCGCGGGACATCGTCCTCGCCTTCCTCGCGGACGAGGAGGCGGGCGGGACGTACGGCGCCAAGCACCTGGTCAAGAAGCACCCGGACCTTTTCGAGGGCGTCACCGAGGCGATCGGCGAGGTCGGCGGGTTCTCCTTCACCGTCAACGAGAAGCTGCGGCTGTATCTCGTGGAGACCGCTCAGAAGGGCATGCACTGGATGCGGCTCACCGTGGACGGCACGGCCGGTCACGGGTCGATGACCAACAACGACAACGCCATCACCGAGCTGTGCGAGGCGGTCGGGCGGCTCGGGCGGCACACCTGGCCGGTCCGGGTCACCAAGACCGTACGGTCCTTCCTCGACGAGCTCTCCGACGCGCTCGGCACCGAACTCGACCCCGAGGACATGGACGAGACCCTGGCCAAGCTCGGCGGCATCGCCAAGATGGTCGGCGCGACGCTCAGGAACTCGGCGGCGCCCACCATGCTCGGCGCCGGCTACAAGGTCAACGTCATCCCCGGCCAGGCGACCGCGCACGTCGACGGGCGCTTCCTGCCCGGGTACGAGGAGGAGTTCCTCGCCGACCTCGACCGGATCCTCGGCCCGCGGGTGCGGCGGGAGGACGTGCACGGCGACAAGGCCCTGGAGACCGACTTCGACGGCAAGCTCGTCGACGCCATGCAGAGCGCCCTGAGCGCCGAGGACCCGATCGCCCGGGCCGTCCCCTACATGCTCTCCGGCGGCACCGACGCCAAGTCCTTCGACGACCTCGGCATCCGCTGCTTCGGCTTCGCGCCGCTTCAGCTGCCGCCGGAGCTGGACTTCGCGGGCATGTTCCACGGCGTCGACGAGCGGGTGCCGGTGGCGGGGCTGAAGTTCGGTGTGCGGGTCCTGGACCGGTTCATCGACGCGTCATGACACGTTGACGTCGGTATTCGCCCGCCCGTACGGAGATCACCCAGGAAGGGTGAATGCGACCATAAGCTCGTAGCCCTATTAGTTCCTCCTCGTTACTGCTGATGTGATCCGCGACTTTGGATCGCATTGCCAACAAGGAGGAATAATGATCAAGAAGGTCGTCGCCGCTGCTGCCGCCACCGGTGGTCTGGTTCTCGCGGGTGCGGGCCTTGCCGTTGCCGACTCGGGCGCTCAGGGTGCCGCCGTGCACTCTCCCGGCATCCTTTCGGGCAACGTCGTTCAGGCTCCGGTTCACGTCCCGGTGAACGTCTGCGGCAACACGGTCTCCGTGATCGGGCTGCTGAACCCCGCCTTCGGCAACACCTGCATCAACAAGTGACGCTGCCTTTCTGAGGTTCTCGTCCACGCCGTCGGTCCCGGAGCGCAGTCGTGCGCTCCGGGACCGACCGGTCTTTTCGCGTCGGTAACGCAGGGACAAGGCAGGTAAGCAGCAATGAGACAGGTCACCCGCAAAGGCCTGATGACCGTGGCGGCCGCGACCGGCGTGATCGCCGCCGCCGGCGGCCACGCCCACGCCGACTCGGGCGCGGACGGCTCGAGTTCGCACTCGCCCGGCGTGCTCTCGGGCAACACGGTGCAGGCGCCGGTGGACGTGCCGGTCAACGTCTGCGGCAACACGGTCAACGTCGTCGGGATCCTCAACCCGGCGGTGGGCAACAAGTGCGCCAACCCTGGTGGGAACAGCGGTCACGGCGGCTCCGGCGGCTCCCGGGCCGACGGTCACGCCAAGGACTCCCCGGGCGTCGGCTCGGGCAACCACGTCGAGGCACCGGTCCACATCCCGGTGAACGTCTGCGGCAACAGCGTCGACATCATCGGCATCGGCAACGCCACCAAGGGCAACGACTGCGCGAACGGCGGCGGTTCCGGCGGCGGGCAGCCGAGCACGCCCCCGGGCGGAGGCGACCACGAGACGCCGCCGCCCGGAAACCCGGACCAGCCGGGCAACCCCCAGCAACCCGGTAACCCCGAGCAGCCCGGCAACCCCGTGGAGCCCGGTACGCCGCCCACCGTGGACGACGAGACGACGGACGACAACGGCTCCTCGCGGGGCAACCGGCCCGGCGCCCAGTCGATCACCCAGCCGCAGGGCAGCGCCCAGCTCGCCCACACCGGCGGTGACCTCCCGCTGGGCGTCGTCCTCCCGGTCGGCGCGGGAGCACTGCTGGCGGGCACGGTGCTCTACCGCAGGGCGCGCGCTTCGGCGTAGCGACACCGTGCACAACGGAGTGGGCCCCGCCTAGGCGGGGCCCACTCCGTTGCTCTCCTGCCTCAGCTCACCACGTGGCGCGCACCTGGCGGATGATCCGTCGGCGCAGCCGCACCCTGCGGCTCCCGTCCCGCAGCAGGCTCAAGCGGTCCAATTCCCAGTGTCCGTACTCGGCATGGTCCGTCAGCAGGCGTGTGGCGTCCTTGCGGGAGACTCCGCGCGGTACGTACACGTCGACAAATTCGTATTCCGGCATCGCATCTATTGTGCGGGCAGAGCCCCTGTACGGATAGCGTCTGCTCTATGTCTGATGCTGCGCAGCCCACCGCTGCCGAGGTACGCGCCGCCGCCGAGGCGGTCAAGACCGCGCTCGACCGCCACCTGGCCGCGGTCGAACGCCGGTCGGGGGATGACGACCCGGCCGTCTACGAGGCGTTCAACCAGCTCGCCGCGGCCGCTGAGGCGTACGACGAGCTGCTCTACGACCGCTACGACGAGGTCACACCCTTCGAGATCCCCGGTACCGAAGACGCGCTGCCGCCGTACACAGGGCCTGAGGAGCCGAATGCACTGAGCGTACTGATCCGCCGCGACTACGCCGTGGTGGAACCGCAGCGGCTGCTGGCGCAGGCCCAGCGGGTCGAGGCGGTCGACGACGAGGGCAGGGACGGTTCGGGCGCGGGCGCCTCCGGCACGGTGCACGGGGCGCTGGGCCTCCTGTTCGGCGAGTTCGAACCGGACGAGATCGCCTCCCGGCACAAGGAGTTCGGACTGGAGGAGGGCGACTCCACGCTCTGGGTGACGGCGGCGGACGAACCGGCCGATCCCGGCGAGTGGCTGGAGACACCGTTCGAGGCGATCGACGCGCAGCAGGTCGTCTGCCGGTTCGACGTCAGTGCCGTCTTCGACGACGAGATCGAGGACGACGTGGACGACGACCTCGAGGACGAGCTGGACCGGGAAGAAGACGAAGACGAGGCAGAGGACGAGGCAGAGGACGAGGCGGAAGCGCACGAAGAAGATCGGGAGCCGTTGGACGCGGACCGCTGACGGGCTGAACACCGGCTGCTACGACGACGGCGGTGGTCACGGAGGTTCTCGCCTCCGTGACCACCGCCGTCTTCATCTTCTGTCGTCGCCCTCCGGCCGCCCGGCTCAGCCCGCCGTCGGGATCTGCGGGGCCAGCAGGGCGGGCAGACGGGTCGTCCTGGGCTTGGGCGGGACCTCGGCCACGGCGCGCGGCAGTGCCTGCTCAACGCCGTGGACCACGGACAGATGGCGCTCCGCGCGGCCGAAGGCCGTGTAGATCCAGGGGCGGCTGAGTGCCTGGGCGGCGTCGCCGGGCAGCACCACGACCACCGCGGGCCACCGGGCGCCCACCGCCTGGTGTGCGGTCAGCGCCCACCCGTGCCGTACGGACTGCTCCACCCGCTCCTTCGGTACGACAACGGAGTCGCCGGCACACGACAGATGCAGTCCGTCGGTGTCGGCCTTCACCACGTGGCCCGGCAGCGTACGGCCGGGCGCGGGGGAGTAGGCGATCCGGTCGCCGGGGTCGAAGCCGCCGAACCGGCCCTGGCCGGGGTTCAGCCGCTCCTTCAGCGCCGCGTTCAGCGCGCGCGTACCGGCCGCCCCGCCGTGGCCCGGCGTGATGACCACGGTCTGCTCGGTCGGTACGCCGATCGCCCGTGGCACCGAGTCCGCGACGAGCTGCACGGTGCGGTGCACGGCCTCGCCCGCGTCCCGCACCGGCACGATCACGAGCTCCTTGCCGGGGGTATCCACCTGGTTCAGCTCGCCGATGCCGATTCCGGAGATCAGCTCGCCCAGCGGACCGGGGTCCGGCCGCCGCGAGGCGATCTGCGGGCAGACCCGCGCCGCCAGCAGATCCGCGAACACCCGCCCCGGACCCGCCGACCACAGCACCCCCGGATCCCCGGCCAGCACCAGCCGCGCCCCGTCCGGCAACGACTCGGTGAGCAGCGCCCCCGTCTCCACATCCAGCTGCGGAGCGTCCAGCACCACCAGAAGGTCGAGGTCGAGAGCACCGTCCGCGTCCCGGCCCGGGCCTTCGGCACCGGAGAGAAGGCCGGACACCGTGGCGACCCGGGAGTCACCCGGCTCGCTCAGCAGCGCCGCGAAGCGGGTACGGCCCAGCGGGGTGTGGGCGGCGGCCCAGGCGCGCAGGCCGAGATCGTGAGCCGTGCGCAGCAGCGCCGCCGGTTCGGCCAGGGACGCCTCTCCGCCCGTGTGCAGGACGAGACCGTGGGCCGCGACCGCGCGGATCAACTCGCCCGCGGAGCCGGCCGCCGACGCGGCCCGCTCCCACTCCTCGGCCGAACCGTCCTGCTTGGGCACCGAGTTGATCAGCCGGGCCAGTCCGTCGGCGAGGCTCTCCTCCGCGAGGGCGTACCGCTCAAGGCCTACGAGGACACGCACCGGGCGGGCGTCGTCGGCCTCGTCGTCCTCCGTGTCGTCCTGGCGCCGGGCCGCCGACTCCTCCAGGGCGTCCTGGAAGACCAGGGCCTCGCCCTCCGCGAGCGTGTCCTGTACGGCAGCGTCGGCGTCCGGCACTCCTTGCTTGGCCAGCGCGGCGGTGAGTGCCGGCATGTCCAGGGCGGTGTGCCCCGCAAGGGCGGCCTGCTCCAGGAGCCAGCCGGTGACCGCACGGCCGCGCCGCTCGTCGTCCGGGCCGGACTCGGCGCCGAGCAGCGCCCGCGCGAACCCGTCGGCCTGCTCGGGCCGCACCCCGGTGACCCGCAGCAACTGCCAGGGGTCCGCCCGCAGCACGTCACCCGCGCTCTCGCCGAGGACCGCGGCGACCTGCGGGGCGAGCGTCTCCGGGGCGCCGCCGTCGGCCAGCACAGCGCGCACGGCCTCGACGCTTTCCGGCGCGGGGGCCGTGGACGTGCCGGTGCTCTGGGCCGCCACGGTCTGCGGGCGGCGTACCGGCTCGGGGGCGTGGCGGCGTGGCGACGGCTCCGGCTCGCTGAAGACGGTGGCCGCGGGCTTCTCGCCGCTCTCCACGGCGCGTACCGCCGCGAGCAGGTCGGCGGCCGTGCCGCTGAGCTTCGCCCCGGCCGTGATGGGCGCCTTCTTCTCGGCCTTCCGCCGCTCGATCCGCTCCCGCTCGACCTGCTGGGCAGCGAGCTCGGCCTCGGCCTCGGACACCTTGGCGGCGGCCGCGGCTTCATCCCCCTGGCCCTCGGCCTCACCCGCGTCCTGACCGGCGCCCGCCCCGGCCCCGACCTCGGAGGCGCCGCCCTCGGCCGACTGGCCCTCGGCATCTCCGGTCGGCTGGCGCTCGGTGTCCCGGGCCGATTGGCGCTCGGCGTCTTCGGCTGACTCGCCCGCGGTGTCCCGGGTCGGCTGGCGCTCGGTGTCTTCGGTCGACTCGCCCGCGGTGTCCCGGGTCGGCTGGCCTTCGGTGTCTCCGGTCGGCTGGCGCTCGGTGTCTTCGGTCGACTCGCCCGCGGTGTCCCGGGTCGGCTGGCCTTCGGTGTCTCCGGTCGACTCGCCCCCGGCGTCCCCGGTCGGCCCGCCCTCCGTCGCCCCCGTCTCCGGTGCGTCGCCCTCCGGTGCGGCCGTGGCGCCCGGGGTCCGCGGCGCGGCGTTCTCAGCGTCCTCGGTGGGCTCGGGCTCCGTGCTCACAGCGTGCTCCAGTCGTGATCGGGATAGCGGTGCACCGGTGCTGACACGTCGTCGAGCGCCCGGCAGATCTCGTCAGGAAGACTAAGGGCCTCCACTGACAATGCCGCCGAGAGCTGCTGCGCGTTGCGCGCGCCGACGATGGGCGCGCTCACCCCGGGCCGGTCGCGGACCCAGGCGAGGGCCACCTGGAGCGGGGTCACCGCGAGCCCGTCCGCCGCCGTCGTCACGGCGTCCACGATGCGGGTCGCCGTGTCGTCGAGGTACGGCGCGACGAACGGCGCCAGATGCTCCGAGGCGCCCCGCGAGTCGGCCGGCGTCGCGTTGCGGTACTTGCCGGTCAGGACACCGCGGCCGAGCGGGGAGGAGGGCAGCAGGCCGATGCCGAGGTCCAGCGCGGCGGGCAGCACCTCGCGCTCGACGCCGCGCTGGAGCAGCGAGTACTCCATCTGCGTGCTCGCCAGCCGCGTGCGTATGCCTGATGCCGCGAGCTGCCAGGTCGCCGCCTTCGCGAGCTGCCAGCCGCAGAAGTTGGAGACTCCGGCGTAGCGGGCGCGGCCGCTGCTGACGGCCAGGTCGAGGGCCTGGAGGGTCTCGTCGAGCGGGGTGTCCGGGTCGAAGGCGTGGATGTGCCACAGGTCGACGTAGTCCGTGCCGAGCCGGGCGAGTGAGGCGTCCAGGGCGGCGAGCAGATGGCCGCGGGAGCCGTCGAAGCGGCGGTCCGGGTCGGGGACGCTGCCGGCCTTGGTCGAGATGACCAGGTCACGGCGGGGCACGAGGCCTTCGATGAGCTGTCCGAGCAGATACTCGGCCTCTCCGTCGCCGTACACGTCCGCCGTGTCGATGAGGGTCCCGCCCGCTTCCCAGAACGTTTTCATCAGGTCCGCGGCGTCATGCTCGTCGGTGTCCCTGCCCCAGGTGAGGGTGCCGAGTCCGATGCGGGACACACGCAGGCCGGTGCGGCCGAGATGCCTCTGCTCCATGAACGCCGAGATTACTGGCCAGAACCTGTCGCGTGGGGGCCTGTGGATAACGGATTCCGTCAGGGGCACGGGAATTGTCGTGAAGGCGCCGACACCGACCGCGACCTGCACCTGCGGGCCCGCGCGCGCTAAGGTCTCGGGGCAAGGGACGTTACTGATCGGTAAGGGGAATCCGCCATGCAGCTCGGGATCAACCTCGGCTACTGGGGCGCCGGAATGGACGCGGACAATCTCGCCGTCGCGAAGGAGGCCGACCGGCTCGGGTATGCCGTCTGCTGGGCCGCCGAGGCGTACGGCTCGGACGCGGCCACCGTGCTGACCTGGGTCGCCGCCCAGACCGAGCGCATCGACGTCGGCTCCGCCATCTTCCAGATCCCGGCCCGGCAGCCGGCGATGACCGCCATGACCGCCGCCACGCTCGACTCGCTGTCCGGCGGCCGCTTCCGGCTCGGTCTCGGCGTCTCCGGGCCGCAGGTCTCCGAGGGCTGGTACGGCGTCAAGTTCGACAAGCCGCTGTCCCGGACCCGCGAGTACGTGGAGATCGTACGGAAGGCGATGACGCGGGAGCGGCTGTCGTACGACGGCGAGCACTGGACGCTGCCGCTGCCCGGCGGCCCCGGCAAGCCGATCAAGCTGACGGTGCATCCGGAGCGCGAGCACATCCCGCTGTACATCGCCGCGATCGGCCCCAAGAACCTTGAGCAGACCGGCGAGATCGCCGACGGAGCCCTGCTCATCTTCCCCTCCGCCGACCACCTCGAGGACACCGCGATCACCTACCTGCGGGCCGGGCGTGAGAAGGCCGGGAAGACCCTCGACGGGTTCGACGTCTGCCCGACGCTGCCGCTCGCGGTCGGTGCCGACAAGGATGTGACCACGCTGGCCGACGCCTTCCGCCCGTACACCGCGCTGTACGTCGGCGGCATGGGCAGCGCCAAGCAGAACTTCTACAACCAGCTCGCCCAGCGCATGGGGTACGAGCAGGCGGCCGCCGAGATCCAGGAGAAGTACCTCTCCGGCGACAAGCAGGGCGCGGCGGCCGCCGTTCCGCACGAGCTGATCGACCAGACCACGCTGCTCGGCTCCGTGGACCGCATCGCGGACCGGATGAAGGCCTACGCGGCCGCCGGGGTCACCACCCTGTCCCTCAACCCGGCGGGCTTCACGCTGGACGAGCGCCTCGCCTCGCTGCGGGCCGGAACCGAGGCGCTGGAGCGGGCCGGGCTGGCGTAACACGGAGGAAGTTCTACGGCCGTGGTGGGGGCTCGGGGGTCTTCCCCGCCACGGCCGTCATGCAGCACAACGCGCCGGAGCGCGCACGGTTACGCCCTCGGCGGACACAGGTCGTCATCCTTTTGGCGGAGTTGTCCGACACAGCTGTTGCAGCGTCTCTCGCACCGCATTTGACTCGTTCTTTGCGGAACCCTGCAGAGAGGTGCGCACGATGCTTTCGGCCAAGAGTCTGTTCCAGGAGATCCTCGACAACGACGAGTCCTTCCGCCTGTTCTGCTCCATCGCCGCCAGCGGGGAGTCGCAGGGCGGCTGGGAGAACGCCCGCATCGCCGCGCTCGTTCCCGACAGCGAGCGCTCACTCGCCCCCAAGATCACCCGGCATGGCGCGGACGAGGACAAGCACGGGCGGATCTTCAACGCCCTGATGAAGAAGCGCGGCCTCGATCCCGTCCCGGTACCGCCCGAGACCGACTACACCATGCTCCTGGAGAAGAACGGCATCGGCCTCGCGCACGACAAGCTCAAGCGCGACGAGCCCCTCACCGTCCAGGACATCGTCACCTATCTCTCGCACAGCCGTGTTACCGAACAGCGCGCCTCGGAGCAGATGGACATGCTCCGCACGTACTTCGCCGACCACCCCGACCTCGGCCGGGCGGTGAAGATGATCTCCAACGACGAGGACAACCATCTCGCCTACTGCCACGAGGAACTGCTGCGCTTCGCCCACGCCGGCCACGGCCGGGCCATCCAGCGGACGCTGCGGGAGTGCGCTCTCGCCGAGATCCGGATCTACCGGGACGTCAGTCTCGCCGTGATGTCCCACATGGGGCGCGTCCTCGGCTGGCCGAAGCCGAAGGCGGCGGTGCTCGCGGCGGGCATCCACGCGGTGTACGTGTACGAGCGGGCCGGGGGCTGGCGCCGGATGGTCAGCCTGAAGATGCCGGAACGGCGCGACGCCCTCGGCGGCCCCGCCACCTCGGCCCCCGAGTTCGCCTGAAGCCTTGAGCCCGAAGCCCGAAGCCCGAAGCCCGAAGCCTGAAACCTGAAGCCCGAAGAACAGCGCCTACAACCAGCCCCGGCTCTTGAACAGCCGGTACAGCGAGACCTCCAGGACGGCCATGGCCGCGATCAGCGCCGGATACGACCACAGCCAGTGCAGCTCCGGCATGTGGTCGAAGTTCATGCCGTAGATCCCCGCGATCATCGTGGGGACCGCGGCCATGGCCGCCCACGCGGAGATCTTCCGCATGTCGTCGTTCTGCCGCACGCTCATCTGGGCCAGATGAGCCGACAGGACGTCCGAGACCAGCCGGTCCAGGCCCTCGACGGACTCGTTCACACGCGTCAGATGGTCGTTGATGTCGCGGAAGAACGGCTGCGCCTTCTCGGCCACGAAGGGCACCCGCAGGCCGACCATGCCGGTGCGCGCCAGCCGGTCCAGTGGCTGGGCCAGGGGGCCGGTGGCCCGGCGGAACTCCAGGATCTGCCGCTTGAAGTTGTAGATGCGGGACGCGGTGTGCCGTGTGCCGCCGCCGGTCGGCGAGAACACCTCCGCCTCCAGCTCCTCCAGGTCGGTGCCCAGTTCGCCCGCCACGTCCACGTAGTGGTCGACGATGGCGTCGGCGATCGCGTAGAGCACCCCCGTGGGGCCGTGCCGCAGCATCTCGGGCTCCGCCTCCAGCCGCCGCCGTACCTCCGTGAGCGGAGCTTCCTCGCCGTGCCGAACGGTCACCACGAACGAGTCGCCGATGAAGACCATGACCTCGCCCGAGGTGACGTTGTCGCTCTGGGGCTCGTACGCGATCGGCTTGAGGACCATGAACAGCGAATCGTCGTACACCTCGAGCTTGGGGCGCTGATGGGCGGTCAGGGCGTCCTCGACGGCCAGCGGGTGCAGTCCGAACTCCTCCGTGACCCGGCCGAACTCGCCCTCCGTCGGCTCGTACAGCCCGATCCACACGAACGCGTCCCCGCCCACACGGCAGAGCGCCAGGGCGTCGGAGAAGTCCTCGGGCCCCTCTGTCCGTATCCCGTCGCGGTAGACGGCGCAGTCGACGATCACGGAGCGCATTCTCCCGCCCTCCGCCCCAGGACGCACCCCGGTGGACGCCTACGCTTGGCCGCATGCCCACGCTGATCCTCGTCCGGCACGGACGATCCACCGCCAATACCGAGGGACTGCTCGCCGGGTGGACGCCCGGGGTCGCCCTCGACGAGCGCGGCGCCACGCAGGCCGCCGCGCTGCCCCGGCGGCTTGCCGAGCTGCCGCTCTCCGAGGTCGTCACCAGCCCGCTCCAGCGCTGCCAGGAGACGATCCGGCCGCTGCTCGACGCACGGCCCGGACTGACGGCGCACACCGACGAACGGATCGGGGAGTGCCACTACGGCGACTGGTCCGGGCGCAAGCTGGCCGAGCTCATGGACGAGCCGCTGATGCAGGTCGTGCAGGCGCATCCGTCGGCGGCGCAGTTCCCCGGCGGGGAGTCGATGCGGGCGATGGCGACCCGGGCCGCCGAGGCGGTGCGCGAGTGGAACGCGCGCGTGGAGCGCGATCACGGCGCCGACGCCGTCTATCTCATGTGCTCGCACGGCGACATCATCAAGTCCCTCGTGGCGGACGCGCTCGGACTTCATCTCGACCAGTTCCAGCGGGTCTCCGTGGAGCCCTGCTCGATCACCGCCATCCGCTACACGCGCCTCAGGCCGTTTCTCGTTCGCCTCGGTGACACCGGGGATTTCGCGTCCCTTGCGCCGCGCGAGGAACCCCCGTCAGGAGACGCACCGGTCGGGGGCGATGCGGGCGCACCGTGATCGTCAACCGCAGTAGGGTGAAGCGGTCGAGGCGGCGCTGAGCGAGTTCCGGTGGCCGCACCGGCCGGTCCCGATATCGATTCCAATGGAGACAGGACGTGTCCCGTCAGGTGTTCCTCTACGATCCGCCGGACCGCTTCGTGGCCGGAACGGTCGGACTGCCCGGGCGCCGTACGTTCTTCCTCCAGGCCATCGCCGGTTCCCGGGTGACCAGCGTGGCCCTGGAGAAGACCCAGGTCGCCGCGCTCGCCGAGCGTATGGAAGAACTGCTCGACGAGGTGGTACGACGCAGTGGCGGCAACGCCGCCGTCCCTGCCGTGACGCCCACCGAGGTCGCCGACACGGCCCCGCTGGAAGCCCCGATCGAGGAGGAGTTCCGCGTCGGCACCATGGCTCTCGCCTGGGACGGCGAGGAGCAGCGCATGATCGTCGAGGCGCAGGCCCTCGTCGAGCTGGACGCCGACTCCGAGGAGGACCTCGCCGAGGCCGAGGAGCGGCTGCTCCAGGACGAGGAGAACGGACCCCCGATGCTGCGGGTCCGGCTCACCGGCTCCCAGGCCCGCGCGTTCGCCAAGCGCGCCCTGGACGTCGTCAACGCCGGGCGGCCGCCGTGCCCGCTGTGCAGCCTCCCGCTCGACCCGGAAGGACACGTATGTCCGCGCCAGAACGGATACCGCCGCGGAGCGTGACCACGACCCAGCTGCTCACCCGGGGTGAGCTCACGGTCCGCGGGCAGATCCGGGACGCCTCGAACGCGGTGCTGTACTGCTCCGTCGCCCACGACGGGGAGGAGGCCTTCTGCGTCTACAAACCCGTCCGCGGGGAGCGCCCCCTCTGGGACTTCCCCGACGGCACCCTCGCCCAGCGCGAGGTCGCCGCGTACGAGGTGTCCGAGGCCACCGGATGGGGCCTGGTGCCCACCACCGTGCTGCGCGACGGGCCCTACGGAGAGGGCATGGTCCAGCTGTGGATCGAGGGCGTGCCCGGAGCCGAGCTGCTGGCCCTCGTGGACGGTGAGGAGCCGGAGGAGGGCTGGAGGGCGATCGGCTTCGCCGAGGTCGGCGACGGAAAGACGGCGCTGCTGGTGCACGCCGACGACGAACGGCTGCGCAGGCTCGCCGTCCTCGACGCCGTGATCAACAACGCGGACCGCAAGGGCGGCCATCTGCTGCCCGCCGACGGCGGCCGGCTGTACGCCATCGACCACGGCGTGACCTTCAACACCGAGAACAAGCTGCGCACACTGCTGTGGGGTTGGGCTGGTGAGCCGCTCACGGGTGAGTCCATGGACGTCCTCAAGGGACTCAAGGACGGCCTGGGCGACGGCGGAGCCCTCGCGGCCCGTCTGGCCGGGCTGATCACCGGCGCCGAGGTCGATGCCACGCGCGCGCGTGTCGACGCACTGCTCACCGCGGGGGTCCATCCGGAGCCGAGCGGGGAGTGGCCGGCCATTCCATGGCCGCCTGTGTAGGGAGCGCGGTGCGGTGGCCACCGGTGCAGGGGAACAATCTGCACGGCGGACGACGTTGCGCAAGAGTGCGCTACCGGCCATCCGGCCTGCTCCGGTTCGTATACGGAACTTCCGTCCGGTTAGGCTCATGACATGCATGCCTGGCCCGCTTCTGAGGTCCCCGCCCTGCCCGGCAAGGGCCGCGACCTCCAGATCCACGACACAGCGACCGATGGTCTCGTCACCCTCGACCCCGGTCCCGTCGCCCGTATCTACGTCTGCGGCATCACTCCGTACGACGCGACCCACATCGGTCACGCGGCGACCTACAACGCGTTCGACCTCGTGCAGCGCGTGTGGCTCGACACCAAGCGGCAGGTTCACTACGTCCAGAACGTCACCGACGTCGACGATCCGCTGCTGGAACGCGCCCTGCGGGACAACGTCGACTGGGTCGCCCTCGCCGAGAAGGAGACGGCCCTCTTCCGCGAGGACATGACCGCCCTGCGGATGCTGCCGCCGCAGCACTACATCGGCGCGGTCGAGGCGATACCCGGCATCGTGCCGCTCGTCGAGCGGCTGCGGGACGCGGGCGCCGCCTACGAACTCGAAGGGGACATCTACTTCTCCGTCGAGTCCGACCCGAACTTCGGCAGCGTCTCGAACCTCGACACGGCCGCCATGCGGCTGCTGTCCGCCGAGCGCGGCGGCGACCCCGACCGCCCGGGCAAGAAGAACCCGCTGGACCCGATGTTGTGGATGGCGGCCCGCGAGGGCGAGCCGAGCTGGGACGGCGGTTCGCTCGGGCGTGGTCGGCCCGGCTGGCACATCGAGTGTGTCGCGATCGCCCTGGACCACCTCGGAATGGGCTTCGACGTCCAGGGCGGCGGCTCCGACCTCGCCTTCCCGCACCATGAGATGGGCGCCTCGCACGCCCAGGTGCTGACCGGCGAGTTCCCCATGGCCAAGGCGTACGTCCACGCCGGCATGGTCGCGCTGCACGGAGAGAAGATGTCGAAGTCCAAGGGCAACCTGGTCTTCGTCTCCACGCTGCGCCGCGAGGGCGTCGACCCGGCCGCGATCAGGCTGGCCCTGCTCGCCCACCACTACCGCGCGGACTGGGAGTGGACCGACCAGGTCCTCGAGGACGCCCTCGCGCGCGTCGACCGCTGGCGCGCCGCCGTCTCCCGCCCCGACGGACCGCCCGCCGAGCCGCTGGTCGAGGAGATCCGCGCGGCCCTCGCGAACGACCTGGACGCCCCGGCAGCCCTCGCCGCCGTCGACCGCTGGGCGGCGCTCCAGCAGGAGCGGGGCGGCACGGACGAGGGCGCCCCCGGCGTCGTATCGCGTGCCGTGGACGCTCTGCTGGGCGTGGCCCTGTAGTCAGCTCGTGGAAGGGCGCCCCCTCCCTTGCCGGAGGGGGCGCCCTTGTACTTGCTCAGGTGGGCGTCAGATCCGCTGGATCCGTACGCTGCGCAGCACGTTCGGCGACTGGGTGTCCCAGATGCCGACCACCTGGTGGCCGAACGCGAAGGCCTGCTGGATCTGCTGATGGATCTGCGGGTTCGGGTTGTTGAGGACCCGGAACTGGTTGTTGATGCGCAGGAAGATCTGGTGCGGCTGCCCCTGGAGCGGGTGGACGATGTCGATGAAGCCGTTCGCCACGCCGGAGGCGAGGGCCTGCGCCTGCACCTGCTGGACGACCTGCTGCACCGCGGACAGCGCGACCTGCTGAAGCTGCTGCTGCATCTGCTGCTCGGTCTGCTGGGCCTGTTGGTCCTGCGGCTGACCGAACTGTTGCTGCTGGCCCAGCTGCTGAAGCAGCTGCTGGTACGGCTGCTGCTGACTGAGCTGCTGGAGCTGCTCCAGCGAGCCGCTCATGCCCTGCGGCTGTTGCTGCTGGCCGTAGCCCTGCTGGCCGTAGTTCTGCTGCTGGCCGTACTGCTGCGGGAACTGCTGCTGCTGATACGGCGACGTGCTGGGGAACTGCTGTCCCAGTTGGCTCATCTGCGGGGTGGTGCTCATGCGGGTGCCACCTTCCGTCATGTGTTGAGCGATGGTTGGGAGTTGTGGAGCGTCGGTGGGGCGCCGTCCGTCAGCCCGTGATCACCAGGCCGACGATCTCGTCGTCCGAGAACCACACGCGGACGTCCGGCCGTCCCCCCGCGAAGGCGGTGTGCACCGCCTGGCGGATCTCTGGAGACGGGTGGTTCAGGTTGCGCCAGGCGCCGGCCACGAACAGCCGGAGCCGCGGCGGGAGTTCACGGGGATACGGCAGCAACTCGTCCCAGTACCGCTCGGCCTGGCCCGAGCCGACCGCCTGCGGCAGCAGCTGGGTCACCGCCGCCTTGATGTCCGGCCGGTTGCCGATCCGCTGGGAGGCGGGCCGGCCCGCCGCGTCCTGCTGCGCGGAACCCGTGGCCCGCAGCACCACACGGGCACGTTCGGGCGACATCGGAGGCTGGCCGGCCGCCTTGAGCATGCCCTGGAGCGCGGCCAGCGCGCCGACCACCACCGGGGAGGCGGAGGACGTACCGGAGAACGTGTCCGTGTACCAGGCGATCTCCTCGGGCCCGCCCTGGAGATCGCCGGGCCGGTCCCAGAAGCCGCCGGTGGTCGTGACCTCGCGGCCCCAGCCCTGAGCGTCCAGCCGGGCGCCGTAGTTGGAGAACGCGAGCCGTGAACGGTCCGGGCCGTGATCGCGGCCATGGGTGCCGGGCGGCGGTGCGCCCGCACCGACGAGGACGGCGCCGGAGGACTGGTTGGAGGGGTTGAACGGATTGCGCCACGACTCCGGGAATTCGTCCGGGCGGCGCTCGTAGACGGCGTCGTCGAGGGACTCGCCGCCGTTGCCTGCGGCCTCCACGACGAGGACGCCCTTGGCGGTGGCGTAGCGGATGGCCGCACAGTCGTCCGGCCACCACTCGAGCGCGACGTAGCCGCTCTGGTCGTCGCGCGCGGCGAAGTCCAGCCGTGGGCCCGGACGGTGGAGTTCGATCAGCACGATGTCGCCGGGTCCGAGCCGGTCGGCGGCCGCGTGGATCGCCGCCGCGGTACCGATGCCCTGGAAGGACGCGGCCGCGGTCGCCGCTTCGGGCACGATGCCGTTGACGCCGTACTCGTTGCGGTCGCCGCCGATCACACCGATCACGGCGGTGCCGTGGTTGCGCCAGGCGACGTCGGTCAGCGGGGTGCCGACGACGATGCCGGCGAGCTTCGCCGCGAGATCCTCGTGGCCCAGCTGCCAGGCGCCCTCGACATCGATCACGGTCACGCCCTGGCCGGCGCCGCCGGGCCGCTGCCAGGCCCAGTGCGCGTCGATGCCCTCGGGCGCCGCGCGCAGATAGCCCTGCCGACCGCTGAAGTCGGGTGTGACCGGCGCGCCTTCCTTCAGACGCCGGTTGTCCTCGGCGCTCGTCAGGGAGGCGGGCACGGCGCCGGGTTTCACATACGCCGTGTCGATCCCCGGCAGCGCGGCGATCCGTGCGCGCAGCTCCTGGGCGCGGCTCTCTCCGCCGCGCACGCGGTAGAACAACGCGAGGTCAGGAGTGTCCTCCGGGCCCGCGGTGGCCGACTGCTGGAGCCGCTCCTCGTTGCCGAACAGGGGTTCCAGAGCGAGCTGTTCGTCGCTGAGGAACATGTTGAGGGCCGATACATCGGCGCCCGCCGCCGAGCGGACGCTCTCGGTCTGGGCGCGCAGCCGGGCCTCGGGCCGGGCGACGACGATCAGCTCCTGCTCGGCCCCTCGATAGGTGAATCCAGCTCCGTCGGGCCCCGGCCCGGATGTCCCCGGGCCCTGCGCCGGCTGTACCTGGTCGGTCATCGGGTACCGCTCCCTTCGGTCCGTGCGGATGCCAAGTAGCGGATGGTGCCGAGTGGTACGGGGGGCGCGGTGCCATGTCCCGTTCCCGGGCCGCGCCTTCGCTGCACAACCAAGCACTCCCATGGCGCCCCGTCCAGACCGTCTTCGCCAACTTGGTTTCGCAACAAGTTGAATTGGGTACCGTGTGCAATTGGCGTGAAACAGATGTCCTGCAACAATCCGGCCAGAACCTGTCTACTGGCTGTCGAGGGACTTGGGGGAGCTGCGGAGCCACCCGGCATGTGATGGGGTGGGCGCGTCAGTTGACCGTTGGACCAGCCAGTCGGCCGGTCCCTCCGCGGAAGGACGCACAGTGGCACCCACGCATCGCTCCTTCGCACGTGACTACACCCGCCGCAGACTCCTCACGGTCGGCGCCGCGACCGCCGGTGCCGTCCTCGCCGGGTCCACCGCGGCCTCGGCCTCCGGTAAGTCGTGGCCGACCGTGATCCCGCTGCCCGACGGCTTCCGCCCGGAGGGCATCGCGATCGGCGGTGGGCCGTACGCCTACCTCGGCTCGCTCGGCGACGGCTCGATCTACCGGGCCGACCTGCGCACGGGGCAGGGCGGCATCATCTCGGCCGGGCCCGGTACGCCCTCGGTCGGCCTCAAACTCGACGACCGGGGACGCCTGTTCGTCGCCGGACGCGGGCTGGGCGCGCGGGTCGTCGACGTCAGCAACGGCGCGATCATCGCGTCGTACGTCCTCACCACGGCGACCCCGACCTTCGCCAACGACGTGTTCCTGACCCCGCGCACGGCCTGGTTCACCGACTCCTACCAGCCCGCGCTGTACGCCCTGCCGCTCGGCCGGGGCGGCGCGCTGCCGGACGCGGACGACGTCGTGACGATCACACTGAAGGGCGACTGGAGCCAGGTCCCCGGCGAGGTCGTGAATGCCAACGGCATCACCCGCACGCCCGACGGCTCGGCCCTGCTGGTGGTGCAGTCCGGGGTCGGCGCGCTGCACCGGGTGGACCCGAAGAGCGGGGTCACGAAACTCGTCGACCTCGGGGACGCGGCCCCGCTCACCAACGGCGACGGTCTGCTGCTGCTCGGGCGGACGCTGTACGTCGTCCAGAACCGGCAGAACGCGATCGACGTCTTCACCCTCGCGCCCGACGGCACCAGCGGGGTCTTCCGGCGCCGCATCACCGACCCGGCCTTCGATGTGCCGACCACGGTGGCCGCGTACAAGGACCGGCTCTACCTGCCCAACGCACGGTTCACCACGACTCCGACGCCCACGACCACGTACGACGTGATCGCTGTGGCACGCTGAGGAAGAAGCCGGGGGCGGTACGGGAGATCCGTACCGCCCCTTGTGCGTCCTAGTCCTCGGACGAATCCTCGTCGTCGGCGCCCGGCTTCGGGGGCTTCGGCGGCTTCGGGCGACCGCCGGGGTTGTCTCCCCGGTCCTTGAGGAACGGCGTGCCCTCTCCGCCTTCCGTGGCGTGGCCGCCCGGAGTGTCCCGGCGCCGCAGATACCGCTCGAACTCGCGGGCGATCGCCTCGCCCGACGCCTCCGGCAGCTCGGCGGTGTCCCGGGCCTCCTCCAGCGTCTGCACGTACTCCGCGACCTCGCTGTCCTCGGCGGCCAGCTGGTCCACCCCCACCTGCCAGGCGCGCGCGTCCTCGGGCAGCTCGCCCAGCGGGATGCGTACGTCGATCAGGTCCTCCAGGCGGTTGAGGAGGGCCAGCGTCGCCTTCGGGTTGGGCGGCTGCGACACGTAGTGCGGGACGGCCGCCCAGAGCGAAACCGCAGGTACGCCCGCGTGCGTGCACGCCTCCTGGAGGACGCCGACGATGCCCGTGGGCCCCTCGTACTTGGTCTCCTCCAGGTCCATCCGCTGGGCCAGGTCCGCGTCGGACGTGGTCCCGCTGATCGGGACCGGACGCGTGTGCGGGGTGTCACCGAGCAGGGCACCCAGGATGACCACCAGTTCCACACCCAGCTCGTGCGCGAAGCCGAGCAGCTCGTTGCAGAACGAGCGCCAGCGCATGGACGGTTCGATACCTCGGACGAGTACCAGGTCGCGGGGCTTCTCACCGCCGATCCGCACCACCGACAACCTTGTCGTCGGCCACGTGATCTTGCGCACGCCGGCGTCCATCCACACCGTGGGACGGTTCACCTGGAAGTCGTAGTAGTCCTCGGCGTCGAGCGCCGCGAACACCTCGCCCTTCCACTCCCTGTCCAGATGCGCGACCGCGGTGGAGGCGGCGTCGCCGGCATCGTTCCAGCCCTCGAACGCGGCCACCATGACCGGGTCGACCAGCTCGGGAACTCCCTCGAGCTCGATCACCCAGCGCCTCCTTCCGACGTGCTCTCACGTACGCCCCAACCTTACGGCGTGCGAGCGGAACGTCCGCAGCCCCCTTGCAGGGGGGAATGAACCGATCACTGCCCCGTTCGCCATCCCGAAACACCCCACAGTCATCGGAGCTGTGCTCTGGCCGACGTTTGCGGTGATCGGGACGTGTCCGGAACCGGGTCCGAGGCGGGCGGTCCTTCACCCACTCGTGTGGCAGCTCCCGGAACCGGCTCCGGGCGAGGGCGACGCTGCGGAACTCTTCGTCAGATGAGCGGAGTTGACCCCCCTTCCTGCGTACGGCGGGTCGGGATCGTGTATCTGACGCTCCTCGGCGTGGGGACGCTGGGGGCACTGCTGGTCGCCCCGCGCGTCGAGGATCCGGCGACCGTGGTCGCGGCGCTGCTGCCGACCCTGGCGGGTGCCTACCTGGCGTGGAGTGCCTATCGGGCGGACCGTGTCGAGGCCGCGTCCGCGGCGACGGACCCCGCCGTCACCGCCGACCGGCTCGCCGTCGCCGTACGACGGCAGTGGGAGGCGGAGGCGCAGGCGCGGCGGCTGGCGGACCCGTATCCGCTGCCGGTGTCCTGGCGGGGCGCCGATGCCGACCTGGCCGAGGTGACGGAGGGCCTCGCCGGCCGGGACGGGGAGATCGGCACGGTCTTCGCCGAGCGGGTGCCCGATCGGCGGCTGCTGTTGCTGGGCGAGCCCGGTTCGGGCAAGACCCTGTTGCTCGTCCGCCTGGTGCTGACGCTGATCGAGGGGCGCACGGCGGGTGATCCGGTGCCCGTGCTCTTTCCGCTGGCCTCGTGGGATCCGACGGCGATGGACCTGCGGGGTTGGATGGAGCGCAAGCTGGTGCAGGACTACGCCGAGCTGGGGGCGGCGGCGCCGGGTGAGTACGGGGAGACGACCCTGGCCGGGATGCTGCTGGACCGGCGCATGGTGCTGCCGGTGCTCGACGGGTTCGACGAACTGCCTCCTGCGATGGGCGGGTTGGCACTGCACCGGATCGCTGAGGCGTTGCCTTACGGCTGCGGGCTGGTGCTGTCGAGCCGTCCGGCGGAGTACCGGGCGGCGCTGCGGCCGCGGACGGGGGTGCCGGCGCGGCTGACCGGGATGGCGGGCATCCGGCTGGAGCCGCTCGGTGCCGATGACGTGGCCGGCTATCTGCTGCGGGACGCGGGCGGGAGCGATTCACCCTCCGCGGCGCGGTGGGACTCGGTGGTGGCCGCGCTGGGCACGGACGCGCCGGTGGCGGGGACACTCAGCAGCCCGTTGATGGTGTCGCTGGCTCGGTCCGTGTACAACCCCCGACCGGGGGAGGGGGAGGAGGAACTTCCGGATCCTGCCGAGCTGTTGGGGCGTCCGGCGCGTACCGCGGTGGAGCGCCATCTGCTCGACGCCTTCGTCACCGCCGCGTATCGGCCGCATCCGCAGCGCTCGTGTCCGTGGACGGTGGGCGAGGCACTGCATGCGCTGCGGTTTCTGGCGCGGCGTATGGAGCGGGGCGTGGACGGGACGGCCGAGGTGGCGTGGTGGAAGCTGGGCCACGTGGTGCCGGCGGTGCTGCCTCAGGTGCTGGCCGGCGTGCTGTTGGGCGTCCTGGGGTGGCTGGCCGAGGGCGGGACCATGGAGGCGATCCAGTACTTCGCGCCCGAGGTGCCTGCGCCGACGGAGTGGGAGGAGACGGGCGGGCTCGGGGTCGTGGCGGCGGGCATCTGCGGGGGCCTCGCGGGCGGCCTCGCGGCGGCCCTGGCGATCACCGTGCTGTGTGTGGCGGCCGTCGCTCCCGACGTCCCCGCCGACCTCGTGCTGCACCGTCTGGCCGACGGCGGTTCACTCGCGCTCGTCGGAGTGATCATCTCCGGGTTCGCCTGCGGCGCCCGGACCGGGGTACGGCGGCCGACCGACTGGGACTGGCGGCTTCCGGCCACGGGAGTGGCGGCCGCGATCTGCTACGGGCTGTGCTTCGACAACGCCTGCGGCACCGTCAGCGCCCTGCTCTACGGCGTGACGGCGGCGGCCGTCGGCAGGGACGGCATCGGGACGGATCTCGCCGGCCCGGTGGCCCGGGTGCGCTGGCACTGGAGCCTGCGGGGCGTCTGCCGGGGGCTGCTGGGCGGGCTGCTGCTCGGCGGCAGCATCCTTCTGGAGGGCCTGCTCGCGGATGTGCTCTCGGGCGGGTCCACCCGGCAGTACATCGCGCCCGCGGATCCCGTCGCGGCGGGCTGGGCGGCACTCCAGGTGGGCACGGTGTTCGCGGTGTCCTGCCTGCTCCTGAACGGTCTGCGGACGGTCCCGGTCGATCTCGGCGGCTGTGTCGACGGCCGAGCCCTCCTCGCCAACGACCGGCGCACGCTCGGCACCTGCGTCCTGATGGCAGCCGTGCTCGGCACCCTGGTGATCGGCACCCAGGGCTGGTGCGCCACCGTCTGGGGATCGACCGGCGTATGGGGTACGGCCCCCGCCGAGAACCAGCAATGGGTCTACGCGGTCGGACTGGTCCCCTCGTTGCTGACCGGACTGGCCATCGGGATCCGACAGTCGGCCTGGACCCGGTACGCGGTCGCCCGCTGCTACCTGGCCGTGCGTGCCAAGGTGCCGTTCGATCTCATGGCCTTCCTCGGTGACGCCCACGAACACCGAGGCGTCCTGCGCCGCGTCGGCGCCGTCTACCAGTTCCGGCACATCGAGCTTCAGCACAGGCTGGCCGACACCGAACCGTAGATCACAACGTGGACCGCAGCCACTGCTCCACGCTCGCGATGTGCACCGTCGCCCACGACCTGGCCGCCTCCGCGTCCCGGTCGCGCAGCGCGGCGACGATCATGCGGTGCTCGTGGAGGGTGCGGCTGACCGCGTCCTCCTGGGTCAGGCCGCGCCAGATGCGGGCGCGGGTGGTGGGACCCGAGAGGCCGTCGAGGAGCGAGCAGAGCACGGAGTTGCCCGAGCTCTGCACGATGCCCCGGTGGAAGTCCAGGTCACAGGCGACCAGTTCCTCGACCGAGGGCGCGTCGCCGAGCTTGTCCAACTGGGCGGACAGCGCGTCCAGTTGCTGCTCGCTGACCCGCGAGGCCGCCATGGCCGTCGCGGCCGGCTCCAGGATGCGGCGTACGGCCAGGAACTCCAGGACCGTGTCGTCGCGGTGGAAGTCCACGACGAAGCTCAGCGCCTCCAGCAGGAGTTGCGGGTCGAGGCTGGTGACGTACGTTCCATCGCCCTGGCGCACGTCCAGGATGCGGATCAGCGACAGGGCGCGCACGGCCTCCCGCAGGGAGTTGCGGGAGAGCCCCAGTTCGGAGGCGAGTTCGCTCTCCTTGGGAAGTCGGTCGCCGGGGCGCAGCGCGCCGGAGACGATCATGCCCTTGATCTTCTCGATCGCCTCGTCGGTGACTGCCATGGCCGGCCTCCCTGTCGTTCAGACCTCCGATGTCTCACGCCATTATGGGGGTTCACCAGGCAGAACGGGACGCCGAATGCTCAGACCGGCGCCGCCGGGATGCTCACGCCCGTTCCCCCTCGGCCAGCAGTCGCAGTGCCTCCAGGGAGACGGTCGCGCCCCGCTCCACGCCCGCCGTGACGACGTCCCGGTGCGGGTCGTACCCGCCTGTCGAGAACGGAGTGTCCCCGTCGACGAGTTCATCGGCGTTCGCCCCGTCCACGACGAGCACTCCGCCCGCGACCAGCCCGCGCAGCGAGGCCGTCACCAGCAGCGCGGACAGTTCCATCTCGATCGCCGCGAGCCCGGCACCGTCGTAGGCGAAGAGGGGCAGCAGCCCGGGCTGGAACGCGGCACGCGTCCACACGATGCCCCGGTGGTGCGGGGCGCCCGCCTCGCGCGCCGCGCGCTGGAGGGCGAACACCGCCTCGGGGGAGGAGACCGCCGGGTACTCGGGCGGCAGCAGCTGCTGGGTGACGCCGTCGTCGCGTACGGCGGCCTCCGCGATGACCAGATCGCCGGCGCCGATGCCCGGCTTCATCGCGCCCGCCGTACCGAACCGCAGGAAAGTGTGCACGCCCGCGTCGGCCAGCTCCTGGAACAGCAGGATCGCGCCCGGCGCACCCACCCCGTGCGAGGCGACGGTGACCGGCACGCCCTTCCAACTCCCGCTGAACACACGGTATTCGCGGTGGTGCGAGACCTCCTCGGCGCCGTCGAGCAGTGCGCCGACGGCCGCCGCGCGCGCCGGGTCGCCGACGACGATCGCGTGCTCCGGGAGCCCGGTGCGGGGTATGCGTGTGACGGGCGACAGATCCTGGGTCATGGGACGACGTTACCGAGGGCGAGTTGCCCACCCGCGAGCCGGGCGGGGCCGGGTGCGACGTACCGCACCCGGCCCCAGGAAGGTGACCGCCGTCAGCCGAAGGCCTTCACGGCCTGGTAGTACGTCCAGGCCGTGCTGTTGCACGCGGTCTTCGTCGCGCCGCTGTAGCCGTTGCAGACGCGCTTGAGGTCCTCGTAGAAGGCGCTGTCGAGACGGGCCTTGTTGGTGTCGAACGCGCCCGCGGCCTTGTAGTTGCGGTAGCCGAAGTCGTGCCGGGCGCAGGAGTTGGCGAAGGGGAAGCCGAAGGGGTTGTCCGGCGAGGAGGAGCAGTAGTCGGTGGACCAGTCGAACTCGTAGGCGGTCCAGGCGGACTGGTTCGCGCGGGCGGCGGCCCACGTGTTGTAGCTCGACGCGCTGGTCTGGGTCCAGCTGGAGAGGACCTGGGGCTTGTCGGCGGGAACTGCGGTGGCAGTGGCGGCAGTTGCGGTGACGGTGATCAGGGCAAGGGCCGAAGCGGCGAGACCGGTGGCGAGTCTGCGGTGCATCCCACACCTCCATGAGGCCGCGATCCGTCCGTCGGATCGCAGGTTCATGACAAGATGATTGATCCGCCATCAGACGCTTCACACCTCATGTGTCCTAATGCGCCATTAACTCTTGGACATGCCAGGAGATCAGAGCATGAACCGGACGGGACGCACACATACGAAAGGGGCGACTCCGTCAAGGGAGCCGCCCCTTTACCGTCGTGCCGACTACTTCTTGTCGAGCAGGTCCTGCACCTTCGCACGGACCTCGTCGGTGGCCAGGCCGCGGATCGTCAGCGTCGTACGGCGGCGCAGCACGTCGTCCTGCGTCTCGGCCCACTCGTTGTCCCGGGCATAGACGACCTGCGCCCAGATCTCCGGGGCGTCCGGGTGGACGCGCTCGCCGAGTTCCGGGTTCTCGTTGGCGAGACGGGCTATGTCGAAGGCCAGCGAACCGTAGTGGGTGGCCAGGTGCTTGGCGGTGTCGGCGCCCATCCGCGGGCCCGGCGCCGGACGGTCGACCAGCAGCCGGTGCGCGATGGCGCGCGGGTTGGCGACACCCGGCAGCGGCAGCTTCTTCGGCAGGGAGGCTATCGGCTCGAAGTCGTCGCCCAGCGGGTGGCCCGGCAGCGCCTCCAGCTTCTTCATGACCGTACGGCCGATGTGCCGGAAGGTCGTCCACTTGCCGCCCGCGACCGACAGCATCCCGCCCCGGCCCTCGGTCACCACCGTCTCGCGCTTGGCCTTGGCCGTGTCGCCGGGGCCGCCCGGCAGCACCCGCAGACCGGCGAAGGAGTACGTGATCAGATCACGGCTCAGCTGCTGGTCCCGGACCGAGAACGCGGCCTCGTCCAGGATCTGGGCGATGTCCTTCTCGTTGACCGAGACGTCCGCCGGGTCGCCCTCGAACTCCTCGTCGGTCGTGCCGAGAAGGAGCATGTCCTCCCAGGGCAGGGCGAAGGTGATGCGGTACTTGTCGATCGGCGTCGCGAGCGCGGCCTTCCACGGGGAGGTGCGCTTCAGGACCAGGTGCGCGCCCTTCGACAGACGGATGGACGGAGCCGCGTTCGGGTCCTCCATCCTGCGCAGGTGGTCGACCCAGGGACCCGTCGCGTTCAGCACGAGCCGGGCGTCGACCCCGAACTCGTCGCCGGTCGTACGGTCCTTCAGCTCCGCGCCCGTCACCCGGCCCTTGGTGAAGCGCAGCCCGGTCACCTCGGCGTGGTTGAGGACGACCGCGCCCGACTCGGTGGCGGCGCGGACCGTCATCAGCGCCATACGGGCGTCGTTCATCTGGTCGTCGCCGTACACGGCCACGGCCTTGAGGTTCTCGGTGCGCAGCTCGGGCACGTCCTGCGCGGCCTTCGCCGGGGAGAGCAGATGGCCGACGCCGTCGCCGAACGCGGAGAGCGCCGAGTACGCGAACACGCCCGCGCCCAGCTTCGCCGCGCCGTGCGGCCCGCCCTTGTACACGGGGAGGTAGAAGGTGAGCGGGTTCGCCAGGTGGGGGGCCACCTGGCGGGAGACCGCACGGCGCTCGAAGTGGTTCTCCGCCACCAGCTTCACCGCGCCGGTCTGGAGGTAACGCAAGCCCCCGTGGAGCAGCTTGGAGGAGGCAGAGGAGGTGGCACCGGCGAAGTCGCCGGCGTCGACCAGCGCCACCCTGAGCCCGGACTGCGCGGCGTGCCAGGCGGTGGAGATGCCCAGGATGCCGCCGCCGATCACGAGAAGGTCGTACGACGCCTTGGCGAGCTGCTCCCGGGTCTCGGCGCGGCTCGGGTTCGAACCGGAGGCCGGGCGCGTACCGAGGGCAGGCACGGACTGCAGGGTGGACTGACTGGTCATGTGGGGTTCTAACTCCTCGTCAGAGCTCTGGAGAGGGTTCTCGTCAGCTCTCGTCTTCGATCCAGCCCATGGTCCGCTCGACGGCCTTGAGCCAGCTCTTGTACTCACGGTCGCGGATCTCCGCGTCCATGCGGGGGGTCCACTCGGCGGCCCGCCGCCAGTTGGCGCGCAGCTCGTCGGTGCTGGACCAGAAGCCGACGGCGAGACCGGCGGCGTAGGCGGCGCCGAGGCAGGTGGTCTCGGCGACCATCGGGCGCACCACGGGAGCGTCCAGGAAGTCCGCGAGGGTCTGCATCAGCAGATTGTTGGAGGTCATACCGCCGTCGACCTTGAGGGCCACCAGCTCGTCGCCGGAGTCCTTGACCATGGCGTCGGCGATCTCCCGGGTCTGCCAGGCGGTGGCTTCCAGGACGGCACGCGCGAGGTGTGCCTTGGTGACGTACCGGGTCAGACCGGCGATCACACCGCGGGCGTCGGAACGCCAGTGCGGGGCGAACAGGCCGGAGAAGGCCGGCACGAAGTAGGCGCCGCCGTTGTCCTCGACCGAGAGCGCGAGCGTCTCGATCTCGGCGGCGGTGGAGATCAGGCCCATCTGGTCGCGCATCCACTGCACCAGCGAGCCGGTGACCGCGATCGAGCCCTCCAGGGCGTAGACCGTCGCCTGGTCACCGATCTTGTAGCCGACCGTGGTCAGCAGGCCCGCGTACGAGTTGATGATCTTGTCACCGGTGTTCATCACCATGAAGGTGCCGGTGCCGTACGTCGACTTGACCTCGCCCTCGGAGAAACAGGTCTGGCCGAACAGGGCCGCCTGCTGGTCGCCGAGCGCGGACGCGACCGGGATGCCGCCGAGCAGCTCGCCCAGGCTGCCGCCGGTGACCTCGCCGTAGACCTCGGCCGAGGAGCGGATCTCGGGCAGGATCTGAAGCGGCACGCCGATGGACTCGGCGATCTTCTCGTCCCACGCCATGGTGTGGAGGTTCATCAGCATGGTGCGGGAGGCGTTGGTGACGTCGGTGACGTGGTGGCCGCCGTCGACACCGCCGGTCAGGTTCCAGATGACCCAGGTGTCCATGGTGCCGAACAGGATGTCGCCGGCCTCGGCGCGCTCCTTCAGGCCCGCGACGTTGTCCAGCAGCCAGCGGGCCTTCGGACCGGCGAAGTACGACGCCAGCGGCAGACCGGTCTCCCGGCGGAAGCGGTCCTGGCCGACGTTGCGGCCGAGTTCGCGGCAGAGGGCGTCGGTGCGGGTGTCCTGCCAGACGATGGCGTTGTGGACGGGCTCACCGGTGTTCTTGTCCCACAGCACGGTCGTCTCGCGCTGGTTGGTGATGCCGATGGCCTTGATGTCGTCGCGGGTGATGCCGGCCTTCTGAATGGCTCCGGCGACGACTTCCTGGACGTTGGTCCAGATCTCGTTGGCGTTGTGCTCGACCCAGCCCGGCTTCGGGAAGATCTGCTCGTGCTCCTTCTGGTCGACGGAGACGATACGGCCGTCCCGGTCGAAGACGATGCAGCGGCTGGAGGTGGTGCCCTGGTCGATCGCGGCGATGAACGGGCCGGCGGTGTGTGCGTCGCTCACTGTGTGCTCCTGGGGATTCCGTGGATAGGTGGCTGTCTGTACGGCGCGGTGCTGAATCGTGCTCTAAGCAAACGCGACGTTGTAGATGCCTGCCGCGATGGCGCCGCCGATCAGCGGACCGACCACCGGGATCCAGGCGTAACCCCAGTCGGAGCCGCCCTTGTTGGGCAGGGGCAGGAGGGCGTGCACGATACGCGGGCCGAGGTCACGGGCCGGGTTGATCGCGTAGCCGGTCGGTCCGCCGAGCGACAGACCGACCGCGACGACCACGAAGGCGGTGATCAGGGCGCCCAGGGTGCCGAGACCCTTGCCGCTGTCGTTCAGGCCCTGGGTGAGGATCGCGAGGATCAGCACGACGGTGCCGATGATCTCCGTGACGAGGTTCTGCCACACGACGCGGACCTCGGGGCCGGTGGAGAAGATGCCGAGCACGGGGCCGGCCTTCGCCTCCCGTGCCTCGACGGCCTTCACGTCCTGCGCGACCGGGTCGCCGACGATCTCCTTGTCGGTGAGGTGCGCGTGGAACTGGCCGTAGTAGGCGATCCAGACCAGGGCCGCGCCGATCATCGCGCCGAGCAGCTGACCGGACCAATAGGTCAGGACATTGCTCCAGTCGTCGTCCTTGATCGCGAGCGCGAGCGTCACGGCCGGGTTGAGGTGGGCGCCGGAGAGCGGTGCCGAGATGTACACGGCTGTCATGACGGCGAAACCCCACCCGAAGGTGATGGCGAGCCAGCCGGCGTTACGGGCCTTGGAGGCCTTGAGCACGACGGCGGCGACCACGCCACCGCCGAGCAGGATGAGTATGGCGGTACCGATGGTCTCGCCGATGAAGATGTCGGAGCTGGACACCCGCGACTCCTTTGTCCTTCGTCCAGGGGAAGAGCTGCCGGCCCTTGGCGTCGTCACACTGTAACGCCAATTGCCGGTCGGTGTTCGACAATGTCGACCGATGGACGGGAGTCTTGCTCTGGCGTTACAGGTGCGTCAAGAGTTCTGTTATCGAAAACACGATCGTTATTGATCGCTGCGAGCTATCGATCCAGAGCCTCGCCAAACCATGACAACGCGTTTTAAGGCATGACAACAACCGGAACGCCCGCTGACGCCCCGGTCTGCCGGTCTACGAAGCTCAGAACCGCCCGGCGCCCAGATCCCGTGAGACCGCGCGGGCGCAGTCACGCACCGCCGCGATCAGCTCGGGCCGCACCTCGCCGTCCCGGCACAGCCGCTCCACGGCGCCGGTGATGCCGACCGCGCCGACCGGCATACGCCGCCGGTCGTGGATGGGTGCGGCGATGGAGGCGACGCCCTCCCAGGTCTCCTCGACGTCCGCCGCATAACCACGCGCGCGTGTCAGGTCGAGGATCTGCTCGAAGGCGCCGAGCTCGCACACCGTGCGGTCCGTGAAGGCCCTGCGGTCGGCCTCCAGCACCTCGCTGTGCGCGACCGGGTCGTAGGCCGCCAGCACCTTGCCCAGGGCCGTGGAGTGCAGCGGCTGCATGGCGCCGATCTCCAGGACCTGCCGGCTGTCGTCGGGCCGGAAGACGTGGTGCACGATCAGCACGCCCTGCTGGTGCAGCACGCCCAGATGGACGCTCTCGCCGCTGGAACGGGCCAGGTCGTCCGTCCACACCAGGGCGCGCGCCCGCAGCTCGTGCACGTCCAGATAGGTGGTGCCCAGGCGCAGCAGCTCGGCGCCCAGCTGGTAGCGCCCGGAGGTGTCGTCCTGCTCGACGAAGCCCTCCTGCTGGAGGGTGCGCAGGATGCCGTGGGCGGTGCCCTTGGCGAGGCCCAGTGACGAGGCGATGTCCGACAGGCCGAGCCGTCGCTCGCCGCCCGCGAGCAGCCGCAGCATCGCGGCCGCCCGTTCGAGCGACTGGATGTTCCGTGCCATCGCCGTCCTGCCTCCGTCCCCTTCGACCGTCGACCCACGACGTTCGCTGCCGCCGTTCGGCAATGTCGAACACTACCGGTCCATGCCGACCCATCGCCAATGGTCGGCAGGTACCTTCTTCAGCCACCTGTTGCGCCACTCGGTTGCGCCACTCGTCAGACACCTATGGCGCAACTCGTACCGCACCGTGCCCCGCACTCGTATCCCGCTGGAGACCTGCCTGTCATCTCCGTCCGTCCCGTGGACCCACTGACCATCCCGCCACGGACCCGGTTACGCTGGCTGCCGTGCGCCTACCGTGGAACGTCCCACGGGCGGCGCAAAGCCGACAGCCGTCGCACCAAAGGGAGCCCTTACATGGCCTCGTCGCCGCTGACCCCTTCCGCCGACAGCCGGACCCGTGTGTCCGCGCTCCGTGAGGCGCTAGCCACCCGTGTGGTGGTCGCCGACGGGGCGATGGGCACCATGCTGCAGGCCCAGGACCCCACGCTCGAGGACTTCGAGAACCTCGAGGGCTGCAACGAGATCCTGAATCTCACCCGCCCGGACATCGTCCGCTCCGTCCATGACGCGTACTTCGCGGTGGGCGTGGACTGCGTGGAGACGAACACGTTCGGCGCAAACCACACGGCCGCGGCGGAGTACGAGATCGCCGACCGGGTGCACGAGCTGTCCGAAGCGGGCGCCCGTATCGCCCGCGAGACCGCCGACGAGTACGCGGCCCGCGACGGCCGCCCGCGCTGGGTCCTCGGCTCGGTCGGCCCCGGCACCAAGCTGCCCACCCTCGGCCACGTCGACTACGCCACCATCCGCGACGGCTATCAGGCCAACGCGGAGGGCCTGCTCGCAGGCGGCGCGGACGCGCTGATCGTCGAGACCACCCAGGACCTCCTCCAGACCAAGGCCTCCGTGCTGGGCGCCCGGCGCGCCATGGAGGCGACGGGTGTCGACGTTCCCCTGGTGGTCTCGATGGCGTTCGAGACGACCGGCACGATGCTGCTCGGCTCGGAGATCGGCGCCGCTCTGACGGCGCTGGAGCCGCTGGGCATCGACATGATCGGCCTGAACTGCTCGACCGGCCCCGCCGAGATGAGCGAGCACCTGCGCTACCTCACCCGGCACTCCCGTATCCCGCTGCTGTGCATGCCGAACGCCGGCCTGCCCATCCTCACCAAGGACGGCGCCCACTTCCCGCTGGACGCCGAGGGCCTCGCGGACGCGCAGGAGAACTTCGTCCGGGACTACGGCCTCTCCCTCATCGGCGGCTGCTGCGGCACGACGCCGGAGCATCTGCGCCAGGTCGTCGAGCGCGTCCGCGATCTCACGCCCACCGAGCGGAACCCGCGCCCCGAGCCGGGCGCCGCCTCCCTCTACCAGACGGTCCCCTTCCGCCAGGACACCTCCTACCTGGCCATCGGTGAGCGCACCAACGCCAACGGCTCCAAGAAGTTCCGCGAGGCCATGCTGGACGCCCGCTGGGACGACTGCGTGGAGATGGCCCGCGACCAGATCCGCGAGGGCGCGCACATGCTCGACCTGTGCGTGGACTACGTAGGCCGCAACGGCGTCGCCGACATGGAGGAACTCGCGGGCCGTTTCGCCACCGCCTCGACCCTGCCGATCGTCCTGGACTCCACCGAGGTGGATGTGATCCAGGCCGGTCTGGAGAAGCTGGGCGGTCGCGCGGTCATCAACTCCGTCAACTACGAGGACGGCGACGGCCCCGAGTCCCGCTTCGCGAAGGTCACCAAGCTGGCGCAGGAGCACGGCGCCGCGCTGATCGCGCTGACCATCGACGAGGAGGGCCAGGCCCGCACCCCGGAGCACAAGGTCCAGATCGCCGAGCGGCTGATCGACGATCTGACCGGCAACTGGGGCATCCACGAGTCGGACATCCTCATCGACACCCTGACCTTCACCATCTGTACCGGCCAGGAGGAGTCCAGGGGCGACGGCGTCGCCACCATCGAGGCGATCCGCGAACTCAAGCGCCGCCACCCGGACGTGCAGACCACCCTGGGCCTGTCGAACATCTCCTTCGGCCTCAACCCGGCCGCTCGTATCCTGCTCAACTCGGTCTTCCTCGACGAGTGCGTCAAGGCGGGCCTGGACTCGGCGATCGTCCACGCGTCGAAGATCCTCCCGATCGCCCGCTTCAGCGAGGAAGAGGTCACCACCGCCCTCGACCTGGTCTACGACCGGCGCGCCGAGGGCTACGACCCCCTACAGAAGCTGATGGCCCTGTTCGAGGGCGCCACCACCAAGTCCCTGAAGGCGGGCCGCGCCGAGGAACTGGCCGCGCTGCCGCTGGAGGAGCGACTGAAGCGCCGCATCATCGACGGCGAGAAGAACGGCCTGGAGGCCGACCTCGCCGCGGCGCTGGAGACCCGCCCCGCCCTCGACATCGTCAACGAGACCCTGCTGGACGGCATGAAGGTGGTCGGTGAGCTGTTCGGCTCGGGCCAGATGCAGCTGCCGTTCGTCCTGCAGTCCGCCGAGGTGATGAAGACCGCCGTCGCCTACCTCGAACCCCACATGGAGAAGTCGGACACCGAGGGCAAGGGCACCATCGTGCTCGCCACGGTGCGCGGCGACGTCCACGACATCGGCAAGAACCTCGTCGACATCATCCTGTCCAACAACGGCTACAACGTGGTCAACCTCGGCATCAAGCAGCCGGTCTCGGCGATCCTGGACGCCGCCGAGGAGCATCGCGCCGACGTCATCGGCATGTCCGGCCTCCTGGTCAAGTCCACGGTGATCATGAAGGAGAACCTGGAGGAGCTCAACCAGCGTGGCATGGCCGTGGATTACCCGGTCATCCTGGGCGGAGCCGCGCTGACCCGGGCGTACGTCGAGCAGGACCTGCACGAGATCTACCAGGGCGAAGTCCGTTACGCCCGGGACGCGTTCGAGGGCCTGCGTCTGATGGACGCGCTGATCGGCGTCAAGCGGGGCGTGCCCGGCGCGACGCTGCCCGAGCTCAAGCAGCGCCGGGTGCGGGCGGTCACGGTCGTGGAGGCCGAGGAGCGCCCGGAGGAGGGCCACGTCCGCTCCGACGTCTCCACCGACAACCCGGTGCCCGCCCCGCCGTTCTGGGGCACCCGCGTCATCAAGGGCATCCAGCTCAAGGAATACGCCTCCTGGCTGGACGAGGGCGCACTGTTCAAGGGCCAGTGGGGGCTGAAGGAGGCCCGCACCGGGGACGGTCCCACATACCAGGAACTCGTCGAGACCGAGGGCCGCCCGCGGCTGCGCGGCCTGCTGGACAAGCTACAGACCGAGAACCTGCTGGAAGCGGCGGTCGTCTACGGCTACTTCCCCTGCGTGTCCAAGGACGACGACCTGATCCTCCTGGACGACGCGGGCAACGAACGCACCCGCTTCACCTTCCCCCGCCAGCGCCGCGGCCGCCGGCTGTGCCTCGCCGACTTCTTCCGCCCGGAGGAGGCGGGGCAGACGGACGTGGTCGGCCTCCAGGTCGTCACCGTCGGCTCGCGCATCGGCGAGGAGACCGCGAAGCTCTTCGCGTCCGACTCCTACCGCGACTACCTCGAACTGCACGGCCTGTCCGTCCAGTTGGCCGAGGCGCTCGCCGAGTACTGGCACGCGCGCGTGCGGTCCGAGCTGGGCTTCGCCGGTGAGGACCCGGCCGGGATCGAGGACATGTTCGCCCTGAAGTACCGGGGCGCCCGCTTCTCCCTCGGCTACGGCGCCTGCCCCAACCTGGAGGACCGCGCCAAGATCGCCGAGCTGCTCGAGCCGGAGCGCATCGGCGTCCAGCTCTCCGAGGAGTTCCAGCTGCACCCGGAGCAGTCCACGGACGCTGTCGTGATCCACCACCCGGAGGCGAAGTACTTCAACGCCCGGTGACGAAGCGACGCCGTACCCGCTGACCTGCGGGTCCAGGCGCCGTCGAGGACGACCGGGCACGCTGATCGAAGAAGACGTACACTGGTCGGTCCACCGCAGGCCGGTTCCCTTTCCGGGAACCGGCCTGATCGTCCCTCAAGGAGGTGCGCCCGGATGACCAGCACGGTCCCCGCGCTCGGAACCCGAACGGCCGAAGGGTCGGCACTACAGGCCGTGCTGCTCGACATGGACGGAACCCTGGTGGACACCGAGGGCTTCTGGTGGGACGTCGAGGTCGAGATCTTCGCCGGTCTCGGCCACACCCTCGACGACTCCTGGCGCCATGTCGTGGTCGGCGGCCCGATGAGCCGCAGTGCCGGCTTCCTGATCGAGGCCACCGGCGCCGGCATCGCCCTCGCCGAGCTCACCGTCCTGCTCAACCAGGGCTTCGAGGACCGTATCGACCGCGCTCTGCCGCTGATGCCGGGCGCCGCCCGGCTGCTGGCCGAGCTGTCGGCGTACGGGATCCCCACGGCCCTGGTCTCCGCCTCGCACCGGCGCATCATCGACCGTGTGCTCACCTCGCTCGGCGCCCACCACTTCGCCCTGACGGTCGCCGGGGACGAGGTGCGGCGCACCAAGCCGCACCCGGACCCGTACTTGTTCGCGGCCGCCGGGCTCGGCGTGGATCCGGCCAGATGCGCGGTCATCGAGGACACCGCGACGGGTGTGGCGGCGGCCGAGGCCGCCGGCTGCCAGGTGGTGGCCGTGCCCTCGGTGGCGCCCATCGCCCCCGCAGACCGGCGCACCGTCGTGGCCTCGCTGGAAGAGGTCGACCTGGCATTTCTGCACGGGCTGATGACGGAAATGCGCTAGGCGTTCACCCAGCGTGCGGCATCGATAGCGCGGGAATTCCATGCCGGCACCTGCAATGGAATTCACCCCGCGCCGGATGGCTGAATTCCGGCGCTCGCACAGACCGTTGAGAATGTGACGTTCCCCACCTCGCGAGGGGTCGACAGGGGGTCCGGCCTGTGCCGCACGCCCCCAATTCCGGGGCCGGGGCGGGACCTTGTGTCCCGATTGGTGGGATGCTGCACTAATCCTTCCACCGTCGGGTTTTCAGTGTGTCCACATCTGGTTTCGCTGCGTGATGGGGCTTCAACTCCGGGTGCCGCCAACCCTCGTGCAGGTGCGGACTAATCTCATTGCGAGAACATCGCAGTTACCCCCGTGACCCGCCGCGACACCCCTGCATGCCGGGTACACGGACTCGACAGCTCTGGAGAAACTCGAGCATGAACCGCAAGACTTTGGTGCTGCCGGCGGTTATCGGCCTGCTCGCACCGGTGCTCGCAGCCTGCGGTGGGTCCGGCAGCGGCGGTGACGGCGGTGACGCGATCGTCGTCGGCACCACGGACCGGTTCAGCGCCTCGACGGACGCCCCCGCGCCCCTCGACCCGGCGTACGCCTATGACGTCGGCACCTGGAACGTCCTGCGCCAGACCGTGCAGACCCTGCTGATCCAGCCCCGTGGCGAGGGCGAGCCGGTGCCCGAGGCCGCCGAGAAGTGCGGCTTCACCGACACCGGCAACGAGCGCTACGTCTGCACCCTGCGCGAGGGCCTGAAGTTCGCCAACGGTGACCCGATCACGGCCGCCGACGTGAAGTACTCCATCGACCGCGCCCTGGCGATCAAGGCCGACAGCGGTGTGTTCGCGCTGCTGTCCACCATCGACACCGTCGAGACACAGGGCGACCGCGAGGTGATCTTCCACCTCAAGGCCGCCGACGCCACCTTCCCGTTCAAGCTGTCGACCCCGGTCGCCGGCATCGTCAACCCCGACGACTACGAGAAGAACAAGCTGCGCGACGGCTTCGCGGTCGACGCCTCCGGCCCGTACACCCTCGATGCCGAGGTGAAGAACGACGAGCTGGTCAAGGCCGTGTTCACCAAGAACCCCAATTACAAGGGGACGTTGAAGGTGAACAACGACAAGGCGGAGCTGCGCTCCTTCAGTGACGCCACCGAGATGGGCAAGGCGCTCGACAACGGTGACATCGACCTGATGACGCGCACCATGTCGCCGAAGCAGATCGAGAAGCTCTCCAACGCCGCAGCGGGCTCCGACGAGGACCTGGTCGAGATGCCCGGCCTGGAAATCCGCTATCTCGGCTTCAACACCGACGCCCCGACGGTGAAGACCAAGGCCGTACGCCAGGCGATGGCCCAGGTCATCGACCGTGCCGCGCTGGTCTCCCAGGTGTACGGCGACCAGGCGGAGCCCCTGTACTCGCTGGTCCCGGCCAGCATCACCGGGCACTCCAACTCGTTCTTCAACAAGTACGGCGACCCGAGTGTGGCCAAGGCCAAGACCATGCTGGACCAGGCCAACATCACCACCCCGGTGAAGCTGACCCTCCACTACACGACCGACCACTACGGCTCGGCCACCAAGGAGGAGTTCGAGCTGCTCAAGAAGCAGCTGAACAACAGCGGCCTGTTCGACGTCCAGATCGAAGGCACCCTCTGGGAGACCTTCCGGCCCGCCGAGCAGAAGGGCGAGTACGACGTCTACGGCATGGGCTGGTTCCCGGACTTCCCGGACGCCGACAACTACCTCGCGCCGTTCCTCGACAAGGACAACACCATCGGCTCGCCGTACGTCAACAACGAGATCCGCGGCTCGCTGATCCCGGAGTCGCGCCGCGAGGCCGACCGGATCTCCGCCGTCAAGAGCCTGACGGAGATCCAGACCATCGTCGCCGACGACGTACCCGTGCTGCCGCTGTGGCAGGGCAAGCAGTACGTCGCCGCCCGCGACGACGTCACCGGCACCGCCTACGTCCTCAACTCCTCCGCCACGCTTCAGCTGTGGGAACTCGGCCGTGGAGTGAGAGGCTGACCTCACCCGTGCCAGGGGCCTCGGACGACGGCCCCGCATTCCGGAACCGACGACAAGGCACCTGCAAGTGAATATGCGTAACCAGTGGCCGGTCCTGCCGATCGTGGCGGGACTGGCCTCCGGACTGCTGACCGGCTGTGGAACAGAAAGCGGAGGCTCGGGGAGCGACGGCTCCTCCGTGGTCATGGGGATGTCCGACGACGTCCTGGCCACCGACCCCGCCTCCGGCTACGACCCCGGCTCCTGGCTGCTGTTCAACAACGTCTTCCAGTCGCTGCTCAGCTTCCCCAAGGGAGCCACCGAACCGCAGCCGGAGGCCGCCGAGGAATGCGCCTTCACGGACACCTCGACCCAGGTCTACCAGTGCACGCTGAAGGACGGCCTCAAGTTCAGCAACGGTGACGCGCTCACCTCGGAGGACGTGAAGTTCTCCTTCGACCGCATGCTGAAGATCAACGACGAAGCCGGCCCCGCGATCATGTTCCCCATGCTCGACCGGGTCGAGACGCCGGACGAGAAGACGGTCGTCTTCCGCCTCAACACCGCGGACGCCACCTTCCCCAGCAAGATCGCCTCCGGCGCCGGCTCCATCGTCGACCACCGGTCCTACGACGCGGGCGGCCTGCGCGAGGACGGCGAGGCGGTCGGCTCCGGCCCGTACAAGCTCGACTCCTTCAGCGACGACGAGGCCGTCTTCTCGGTCAACGAGCACTACAAGGGCACCGCCGAGGTGCAGAACACCGGCGTCGTCCTCAAGTCCTTCCACGGCGATCAGGCCGCGCTCAAGACGGCCCTGCTCGACAAGAAGGTCGACATCGCCTACCGAGGCCTCGCCGCGAGCGACATCTCCGACATCGAGAAGGCCGACCCCGACTCCGGCGTCGAGGTCGTCGAGGGCAGCAGCGCCGAGGTCCAGCACCTGGTCTTCAACATGGACGACCCGGTCGCCGGGAAGCTGAGCGTCCGCAAGGCCATCGCCTACCTGCTCGACCGCGACGCCCTCATGAACGACGTCTACCAGGGCACCGCGACCCCGCTCTACTCGATCATCCCGGCCGGTATCGCCGGCCACAACACGGCCTACTTCGACACCTACGGCGCCAAGCCCTCCAAGGCCAAGGCCGCCGCAGCCCTGAGCACCGACGGCATCACCGACAAGGTCAAGCTCACCCTCTGGTCCACCCCCTCCCGCTACGGCCCCGCCACCGACGACGAGCTCAAGGCCATCGCCGGCCAGCTCAACGCCAGCGGCCTGTTCGAAGCCGACGTCCAGTCCGTGGCGTACGACCAGTACGAGCAGGACATCGCCGACGGCAAGTACGGCGTGTACGTGAAGGGCTGGGTGCCGGACTACCCGGACGCCGACAACTTCACCGCCCCCTTCTTCGGCGAGGGCAACGTCCTCAGCAACAACTACACCAACAGCACGATCACCGGCACGCTCATCCCGCGCACCGCGTCCCAGAGCGACCGTGCCGCGACGGACGCGAACTTCGGCGAACTCCAGGACATCGTCGCCGACGAACTCCCCATCCTGCCGATCTGGCAGGCCAAGCAGTACGCGGTCACCCGCGACAACATCTACGGCCTCGAGTACTGCCTCGACGCCTCGACGGTGTTCCGGTTCTGGGAACTCACCAAGGACTGACGGACGACCGTACCCACGCCGAGGGCGCCCCTTCGCAGGAAGGGGCGCCCTCGGCGTCGTAGGACTCCCGGTTACTGCGCTCCCGGGCGCACCAGTCCGCTCTCGTACGCGTACACCGCGGCCTGCACGCGGTCGCGCAGCCCCAGCTTGGTGAGGACGTGCCCCACATGCGTCTTCACCGTGGTCTCGCTGACGAACAGATCGGCCGCGATCTCCGCGTTCGACAGCCCGCGCGCCACCAGCTTCAGCACCTCCACCTCACGCTCGGTGAGAGTGTGCAGCGTGTCCGGAACGGGCTCGTCGCCCGAGGGCAGATGCGTGGCGTACTTGTCGAGCAGCCGACGCGTGATGCTCGGCGCGAGCATCGCCTCGCCCGCCGCGACCACCCGGATCGCCTGCACCAGTTCATTGGCCGGGGCATCCTTCAGCAGGAACCCGCTGGCCCCCGCCTTCAGCGCCTCCACCACATACTCGTCGAGGTCGAAGGTCGTCAGCACCAGCACCTTCGCCGGTCCGTCCCGCCCCGGCCCGGTGATCTGCCGGGTCGCCTCGACACCGTCCATCCGCGGCATACGGATGTCCATCAGAACCACATCGGGCTGAAGGGCCCGCACCTGATCGAGAGCCTGGAGGCCGTCTCCGGCCTCGCCGACGACCGCGATGTCCTGCTCGGCCTCCAGAATCATCCGGAAGCCGGTACGCAGCAGCGGCTGGTCATCGACCAGTAGGACGCGGATGGCCACGTAAGTCTCCTTCGCTAGTCCGGCCCCATTCTGCCCTGCTCGGTGCCGCCCGACTCGGCCGCCCTGACCGGCAGCGGATAGGGCGGGGGAGTGCCGCCGAATTCCGGGCATACCGCCTGGTGGTCGCACCAGCCGCACAGCTTCGTGGGCCGCGGCCGCCAGTCACCCGTCTCCGTGGCCAGCCGGATCGCCTCCCACAGCGCCAGCAGCTTGCGCTCGACCCGCTCCAGGTCGGCCAGAACCGGGTCGTACGTCAGCACATCACCGCTGCCCAGATAGACGAGCTGTAGCCGCCGCGGCACGACCTTCTTCAGCCGCCACACCACCAGCGCGTAGAACTTCATCTGGAACAGCGCACCCTCGGCGTACTCCGGCCGCGGCGCCTTGCCCGTCTTGTAGTCGACGATCCGCACCTCACCCGTCGGCGCCACGTCCACCCGGTCGATGATGCCGCGCAGCCTCAGCCCCGACTCCAGCTCCGCCTCGACGAACAGCTCCCGCTCGGCCGGCTCCAGCCGCGTCGGATCCTCCAGCGTGAACCAGCGCTCCACCAGCCGCTCCGCCTCACCCAGCCAGCGCGCCAGCCGCTCGCCCTCCGGATCGTCCGCGAACAGCTCCACGACCTCCGGCCGGCTCTCCCTCAGCCGGTCCCACTGCCCCGGCACCAGCGACCTGGCACGCGGCGCCGTGCGCTCCACGGCCGGGGCGTCGAAGAGCCGCTCCAGCACCGCATGCACCAAGGTGCCCCGAGTCGCCGCCTCACTCGGCTTCTCCGGCAGCCGGTCGATCACCCGAAACCGATACAGCAACGGGCACTGCATGAAATCACTGGCGCGCGAGGGGGAGAGGGAGGCCGGGCGCACCGCCTGCGCGAGGGGTGGGGAGGCAGGCGGTATGGTCGCGACCGCCGCCTCGGCCGCAGCCTTCATACCGTCGCTCTGGGCCTCTGCCGCGCCCTCGGTGCTCGTCTCCATGACCACAGACCATACGACCCGCCACTGACAGTGACCCAGTCACGGTCGTGACGGCTGCGACGGCAGAGAAAACACAGGGGGTGCCGGGGCGGAACGCGTCACGACGGCCGCATACCATCGACCCGAGACCTTCCGCCCGGCAGGCGCGGGAGACGCTGCTAACGAGGGGACACCGTGGACGAGAGCGGCGGGAGCGGGCAGCCGCGGTCCGGCAACGAGAAGCCGACCGAGCGCCGGCCAGGGCGTACGACCCCGGCCACGGACCCCGCACGCCCCGACCCGTCCGACGAACGGGCCACGGAGGCACGGGAATCGGACGCCACGGACCCTTCGAACAACACCGCCGCCGACCACGACCACGGATCCACACCCACCCCTCCCAGCGGCGACCACGACCGTCACACCGGAACCCCGCACACGGCTTCAAGCGGTGACCGAGAGGACGGCACCCCGCGTGCCGCTTCGCCCGGTGACCGGGAGGCCGGAGACCCGCGCCCCGCTCCGAGGGCTGACCGTGAGAGCGACGCCCCGCGCCCCGGTCCGGGCGGTGACCATGAGACCAGCACCCCGCCCACCGCTCCGGGCCATGACCGTCAGGCCGGAACCCCGCCCACCGCCCCCAGCGGCGACCGCCCGGCCGCAGGCCACACGCACACACCCGCAGACGCCGGCCAGGGCCACGTCGACCGCCCCCACGCCCACGCGCACTCCGGCGGCAAAACCCCTCAGCCCCCGCGCCCCCGCGACCCCAGGGGAGGCCTCCTCATGGGGCGGCCGTTCGGCGTGCCCGTGTACGTCGCGCCCAGCTGGTTCCTCGTCGCCGCCCTGATCACCTGGGTGTTCGGCGGCCAGCTCGACCGCGTACTGCCCGAACTCGGCGCCGCCCGCTACCTCGTCTCCCTCTTCTTCGCCGTCGCCTTCTACGCCTCCGTACTCGTCCACGAACTCGCCCACACCGTCGCCGCCCTCCGCTTCAAACTCCCGGTCCGCCGCATCCAGCTCCAGTTCTTCGGCGGCGTCTCCGAGATCGAGAAGGAGGCCGAGACACCCGGCCGCGAGTTCGTCCTCGCCTTCGTCGGCCCGCTGCTCTCCCTCGTCCTCGCCGGCCTCTTCTACCTCGCCCTGCTGCCCGTGGAACCCGGCACCGTCCCCGGCGTCCTGCTGGCCGGCCTGATGATCTCCAACCTCATCGTCGCCGCCTTCAACCTGCTCCCCGGCCTGCCCCTCGACGGCGGCCGCATGCTCCGCGCCGTCATCTGGAAGATCACCGGCAGGCCCATGAGCGGCACCATCGCCGCCGCCTGGGTCGGCCGCGCCCTCGCCGTCTCCGTCCTGATCGGCCTGCCCCTGCTCACCCAGTCCGGCGCGCTCGGCCGCGACGCCGTGGACAACGTCGGCATGGACACCGTCATGGACGCCCTCCTCGCCGCGATCCTCGCCGCGATCATCTGGACCGGCGCCGGCAACAGCCTCCGCATGGCCCGCCTGCGCGAACACCTCCCTGAACTCCGCGCCCGCAACCTCACCCGCCGCGCGGTCCCCGTCGAGACCAACACCCCCCTCTCTGAGGCCCTGCGCCGCGCCAACGAGGCCGGAGCCCGCGCCCTGGTCATCGTCGACCCCGACGGTGAACCCCTCTCCCTCGTCCGCGAGGCCGCCATCGTCGGCGTACCCGAACACCGCCGCCCCTGGGTCGCCGTCAGCGGCCTCGCCCAGGACCTCACCGACGGCATGCGCGTCTCCGCCGAGCTGTCCGGCGAGGACCTCCTGGACGCCCTGCGCGCCACCCCCGCCACCGAGTACCTGGTGATCGAGGACACCGGCGAGATCTACGGCGTCCTGTCCGCCGCCGACGTGGAACGCGCGTTCGTGAAGGCCATGGCCCGCCCCTCCTAGTGGTCGGCGACCCCGATAAACGCCGGTAGGCTGTTCACATGTCCGAACCGACCGGTGCCGCCCGCAGACGCGGGCCCTTCAAGGTCGGGGACCAGGTACAGCTGACCGACCCCAAGGGCCGTCACTACACGTTCACGCTCGAAGCCGGGAAGAACTTCCACACCCACAAGGGTTCCTTCCCGCACGACGAACTGATCGGTGCTCCCGAGGGCAGCGTTGTCCGCACCACCGGGAACGTCGCCTACCTCGCGCTGCGCCCCCTGCTCCCCGACTACGTCCTGTCCATGCCCCGCGGCGCCGCCGTGGTCTACCCCAAGGACGCGGGGCAGATCCTCTCCTTCGCCGACATCTTCCCCGGCGCACGCGTCGTGGAAGCCGGCGTCGGCTCCGGCTCGCTCAGCAGCTTCCTGCTGCGCGCCATCGGCGACCAGGGCATGCTGCACAGCTACGAACGCCGCGAGGACTTCGCCGACATCGCCCGGCAGAACGTCGAGCGCTACTTCGGCGGCCCCCACCCCGCCTGGCAGCTCACCGTCGGCGACCTCCAGGACAACCTCAGCGACACCGACGTCGACCGCGTCATCCTCGACATGCTCGCCCCCTGGGAGTGCCTGGAGGCCGTCTCCAAGGCGCTCGTCCCCGGCGGCATCCTGTGCTGCTACGTCGCGACCACCACCCAGCTCGCCCGGACCGTCGAGTCCATCCGCGAGATCGGCTGCTTCAACGAGCCGACCTCCTGGGAGACGATGATCCGCAACTGGCACGTCGAAGGCCTGGCCGTCCGCCCGGACCACCGGATGATCGGCCACACCGGCTTCCTGCTCACCGCCCGCCGCCTCGCCGACGGCGTCGAGCCCCCCATGCGCCGCCGCCGCCCCGCCAAGGGCGCCTACGGCGAGGACTACGACGGCCCGAACGCCGACGGAGGCGTCGGCCGGTCGTAGGGCGGCCCTGTGCCGCAGTCAACGTACAGACGTCGTGGCCGAGTTCCCGGGAATGCCCCGGAACTCGGCCACGACGCCTTTGTGTTGACGCCGGGCCAGGAAGCGGGAGCCCAAGGGCACAACATCCGCCCACCCCCGCCGTTCCCCCGCACTGTGACGTGTGGCACCATTCTGGCCACCCCCACCGGCACAGCCCTCACAGGAGACACTCCTAGTGCAGCAATCCGCCGTCCCGGAACTCGCACACACCCACACCCGCCCGATCCACTGGCTCGCCACCGCAACCGCCCTCGCCGGCGTCGTCGCCCTCTCCTCGATCCTCCAGCCCGACGCGGCGACCGCCGCCCAGGCCGCAGGCCCGAACTCCAAGACCGCCCCCGTGACCGCCACCGCGCCCGACCCCGCGGACGCCGACTTCCCGATCGAATGCGGCCCCGTGAAGGCCATCGTCGTGAAAAAGGCCTCCGGAGACCTCGACGGCGACGGCAAGCCCGAAACCGTGGCCGTCGTCCACTGCGACGCCCCCATGGGCACCCCGCCCGACGGCGTCTACGTCCTCACCACCGCCGCCGACACCCACAAGCCGCGCGTCGTCGCCACGCTCGTCGACCCCAAGGACCGCAACACCGTCAGCGACCTCGCCGTACAGGACCGAGCCGTCCGCGCCACCCTGCTCGGCTACTCGTCGACCGACGTGCCCAGTTGCTGCCCCGACGTCAAGGACAGCGCGAAGTGGCAATGGAACAACGGCGCGTTCATCCGCTCCAAGCCCTCCGAAGCCCGCAGCGTCTGAACCGCGCGGAACCGCGGCACCTCACACGGCGATGACGCGACACACCCGCCCCGTCACTCCGCGTCGGGACCGAAGACCTCGACCCGGTCCGTCACCCGACGCACATGGATGCACTCGCCCGGACACTCCCGCGCCGAGTCGACCACATCCGTGAGAAGCGGCAGCGGCACGGGCGTTGTGGCGCCCTTGTGCAGCAGCAGCTCCTCGCCCGAGCCCTTCACATAGGCCAGACCATCGATGTCCAGCTCGAACACCTCGGGCGCATACTGGGCACAGATGCCGTCGCCGGTACAGAGATCCTGGTCGATCCAGACCTCCAGAGCCTCACCCTCGACCCCGGCCTCCTGCTGCACGCTCATGTCTCCCGCCGTCCGCTGCGCCCGGTGTTGAACACATCGACCCTACCTCTGCCCGAAACACCGCCCACGGTCGAGGCACGGTCGAGCCCAGCACGACATCGGCCACAAACCAGCCCCTCCGCAGCCGGACACGATCTCCGCGAGCCACCCCTCGCTGTGACTCAACCCACACACCACGGACACGCTGAGTCAACGCAGGAGACGCCGATCCCGACCTGAACCCAGTCCGGCCCGAACGGCCGCAGCGCCTCACCGCCCGGACGCCCCAAGCCCTCCGACGGCCGACGACACGGACAACTCGCGCCCGGCGTGAAGGATTTTGACCACCCCACCCTTGGAACAGGCGGCTTCTGAATCACGTTGACTGGGTATCCACACGGCGTGAGGGAGAGCGCAGGGTGACCGACGACACACCTTGACAGTCTTTGTGATCTAGGGGTTTCAATCGACACCCACCCAGGTAGGGTCTGGAAGCGTCCAGCTCCCCTTGGAGGAGGTGAGGACCGTGGCAGCCCACGACGACGACATGAACCGCGGCATCCGCCCGGGACGAGGGTCCGACGACCCGTCCGGGCAGATTGCCTACCTTGAGCAGGAGATCGCCGTCCTGCGACGCAAGCTCGCCGACTCTCCGCGGCACACGAGGATTCTCGAAGAGCGGATCGTCGAACTGCAGACCAACCTGGCCGGCGTGTCCGCACAGAACGAGCGGCTCGCCAACACGCTCCGTGAGGCCCGCGACCAGATCGTGGCCCTCAAGGAAGAAGTCGACCGGCTCGCACAGCCCCCGGCCGGCTTCGGAGTCTTCCTCACGGCGAACGAGGACGGCACCGCCGACATCTTCACCGGCGGCCGCAAACTCCGCGTGAACGTCAGCCCGAGCGTCGAACTCGACGACCTCAGGCGCGGCCAGGAAGTCATGCTCAACGAAGCGCTCAACGTGGTCGAAGCCATGACATACGAGCGCGTCGGGGACATCGTCACCCTCAAGGAAATCCTCGAGGACGGCGAACGCGCCCTGGTGCTCGGGCACACCGACGAGGAACGGGTGGTACGGCTCGCCGAGCCACTGCTGGACGTCAACATCCGACCCGGTGACGCCCTGCTCCTCGAACCCCGTTCCGGCTATGTCTACGAGATCGTTCCGAAGAGCGAGGTCGAGGAACTCGTCCTCGAAGAGGTCCCCGACATCGGCTACGACCAGATCGGCGGTCTGGGCGGCCAGATCGAGATGATCCGCGACGCCGTCGAACTCCCATACCTCTACCCCGACCTCTTCAAGGAGCACGAACTGCGGCCGCCCAAGGGCGTCCTGCTGTACGGGCCCCCCGGATGCGGCAAGACGCTCATCGCCAAGGCCGTCGCCAACTCGCTGGCCAAAAAGGTCGCCGAAGTCACCGGCCAGGCCACCGGCAAGAGCTTCTTCCTCAACATCAAGGGCCCCGAGCTCCTCAACAAGTACGTCGGCGAGACCGAGCGGCAGATCCGCCTCGTCTTCCAGCGTGCCCGTGAGAAGGCCAGCGAGGGCACCCCCGTCATCGTCTTCTTCGACGAGATGGAATCCCTCTTCCGCACCCGCGGCTCCGGCGTCAGCTCAGACGTGGAAAACACCATCGTCCCCCAGCTGCTCGCCGAGATCGACGGTGTGGAAGGCCTACAGAACGTCGTGGTCATCGGCGCCTCCAACCGCGAGGACATGATCGACCCCGCCATCCTGCGCCCCGGCCGACTCGATGTGAAGATCAAGATCGAGCGTCCGGACGCCGAAGCGGCCAAGGACATCTTCCAGAAGTACCTCACCGAACGGCTCCCGCTGCACCCCGAAGACGTCGGCGAACACAGCGGCGACAGGAGCGCCACGGTCCAGGGCATGATCCAGACCGCGGTCGAGCAGATGTACGCCGAATCCGAAGAGAACCGCTTCCTGGAAGTCACCTACGCCAACGGAGACAAGGAAGTCCTCTACTTCAAGGACTTCAACTCCGGCGCCATGATCGAAAACATCGTCGGACGCGCCAAGAAGATGGCAATCAAGGACTTCCTCGAGCACAAACAAAAGGGCCTCCGCGTCTCCCACCTCCTCCAGGCCTGTGTGGACGAGTTCAAGGAGAACGAAGACCTGCCCAACACCACCAACCCGGACGACTGGGCCCGGATCTCCGGAAAGAAGGGCGAACGGATCGTCTACATCCGTACCCTCATCACCGGAAAGCAGGGCGCCGACACCGGACGCTCCATCGACACGGTGGCGAACACCGGTCAGTACCTGTAAAAGGCAGGGCGGCTGCGGGTGCCCTCACCGGGTACCCGCAGCCGACTGTTTTTCAGGCCACGGCTGGAGCAAGGCAATGACGCAAATGATCTCCCCACCAGCGCAAAGGCGTTCTAGGCTCTTCGGTACCGCCGAGTCGCGCAGTGCGGGGACGGGCACCGCACACGCACCGGAGCGCCAGCGGTACTTGAGCAGCGTCCCCGACCGAGGGCGCCGCCGGGCAAGGAGGGCCGCATGACCGTACGGCGAGTAATGGGCATCGAGACGGAGTACGGGATCTCCGTCCCCGGTCACCCCAACGCCAATGCCATGCTCACCTCGTCCCAGATCGTCAACGCCTACGCGGCGGCGATGCACCGGGCCCGCCGGGCCCGCTGGGACTTCGAGGAGGAGAACCCGCTGCGGGACGCGCGAGGCTTCGACCTCGCCCGCGAGGCCGCCGACGCCAGCCAGCTCACCGACGAGGACATCGGCCTGGCCAACGTCATCCTCACCAACGGCGCACGCCTCTACGTCGACCACGCACACCCCGAATACAGCTCCCCCGAGGTCACCAACCCCCGGGACGCCGTCCTCTGGGACAAGGCCGGCGAACGCATCATGGCCGAAGCCGCCGAACGAGCCGCCCAGCTCCCCGGCGCCCAGCCCATCCACCTGTACAAGAACAACACCGACAACAAGGGCGCCTCCTACGGCACCCACGAGAACTACCTGATGAAGCGGGAAACCCCCTTCTCAGACATCGTCCGCCACCTCACGCCCTTCTTCGTCTCCCGCCAGGTCTTCACCGGAGCGGGCCGCGTCGGCATCGGCCAGGACGGACACGAACACGGCTTCCAGCTCAGCCAGCGCGCGGACTACTTCGAGGTCGAGGTAGGCCTGGAGACCACCCTGAAGCGCCCGATCATCAACACCCGGGACGAACCGCACGCAGACGCGGAAAAATACCGCCGCCTGCACGTGATCATCGGCGACGCCAACCTCTCCGAGATCTCGACCTACCTGAAGCTGGGCACCACAGCCCTCGTCCTGTCCATGATCGAAGACGGCTTCATCGCCGTCGACCTGGCAGTCGACCAACCCGTCCGCACCCTCCACCAGGTCTCCCACGACCCGACACTCAAGCGCCTCGTCACACTCCGCAGCGGCCGCACACTCACCGCCGTCCAGCTCCAGATGGAGTACTACGAGCTCTCCCGCAAATACGTCGAGGAGCGATACGGCGCCGACGCCGACGACCAGACCAAGGACGTCCTCGCCCGCTGGGAAGACACCCTCAACCGCCTCGAGAACGACCCCATGAGCCTCGCCGGCGAACTCGACTGGGTCGCCAAGCGAGAACTCATGGAGGGCTACCGGCGCCGCGACGACCTCGACTGGGACGCCGCCAGGCTCCACCTGATCGACCTCCAGTACGCCGACGTACGGGAGGAGAAGGGCCTGTACAACCGCCTGGCCGCCCGAGGACGCATCAAGCGCCTCCTGGACGAGCAGGACGTCGAGCGGGCCCGCACAAAGCCTCCAGAGGACACACGCGCCTACTTCCGCGGACGCTGCCTGGAGCAGTACGCCGACGACGTGGCCGCGGCCTCCTGGGACTCGGTCATCTTCGATCTCCCGGGCAGGGACTCCCTCCAGCGCGTCCCAACCCTGGAACCGCTTCGCGGAACGCGTAATCACGTCAAGGAACTCCTGGACCGCTGCCGGACCGCAGAAGACCTGGTCAAGGTCCTCTCCGGCGGCTGAACGAGCACCCGGGCAGAAACGGCCCGGCAGGGTGGAAATCCTGGCGTCCGGGAATCATCGAGGTGGTCCCCGGACGTTGAGGGAACTGCGGGGCCGATGTCGGACCCTGCTTGTAGGGTCTGATCAAGAACGTCGAACCGAGCGGGGTGAGGGTTATGGCGACCAAGGACACCGGCGGCGGCCAGCAGAAGGCAACGCGCTCCACCGAGGAGGTCGAGGAGGCGCCCGAGGCGCAGGCATCCGAAGACCTCAAGGAGCGCCAGGAGAAGCTGAGCGACGACGTGGACTCCGTCCTCGACGAAATCGATGACGTACTCGAGGAAAATGCCGAGGATTTCGTTCGAAGCTTCGTGCAAAAGGGTGGACAGTAAAGGGCGTTGGGCTAACTAGCCTTCGAATCGAAGGTCGCGGGGGATGGTTGACGAGACGCCTGGGAAGCGGTGCACGGGCTGCGAGAAAGTCTTGCCGCTCGCCGCTTTCGCGCGGGACAGGAATCGAAGCGATGGCCTTCAAGTGCGGTGTCGGGAGTGCGTGGCGCAGTACGGCGCCGAGCACTACCGGCGCCGCCGGGAGGCCATGGGGAAGCCTGTACGGGAGAAGGTGGACGTCCCGCTGGGGCACAAGCTGTGCCGAACCTGCGGCGAGGTCAAGCCGCACAGCGAGTGGCACCGCAATGCGACTGCGTCCGACGGTTTGTCCACGCGCTGCAAGGCGTGCCGGGCGATCCAAGGACGGCAAGGGCATCTCCAGCGTCAGTACGGCATCACTGAAGCCGAGCGCGACGAGTTGATCGCCTCCCAAGGCGGTGTCTGCTGCATATGTTTGGCTGCTGTGCCCGCACATGTGGATCACTGCCACGAGACGGGTAGGGTCCGAGGCGTACTGTGCTTCAGCTGCAACGCGGCACTGGGGCAGTTCAAGGATCGGCCCGACGTTATAAGGCGGGCTGCGACATACGTGGAAGGAAACGCGTGGAAGCCAACACTCGTAGCACCGGGCGTCTACCGGCTGCCTTCCTGACGCCTGGGTCGTCGTCCTTCATGGACTTTCTGTCCGACCATCAGCCGGACATCCTGCCCGGCAACCGGCAGCTGCCGCCCACTCAGGGTGTGATCGAGGCGCCGCACGGCACGACCATCGTGGCCGCCTCGTTCCCGGGGGGTGTGGTGCTCGCCGGTGACCGTCGGGCCACCATGGGTAACGTCATCGCGCAGCGGGACATCGAGAAGGTGTTCCCGGCGGATGAGTACTCGGCCGTCGGCATCGCTGGTACCGCAGGTCTGGCTGTCGAGATGGTCAAGCTGTTCCAGCTGGAACTGGAGCACTTCGAGAAGGTCGAGGGGGCGCAGCTCTCGCTGGAGGGCAAGGCGAACCGTCTGTCGACCATGATCCGGTCGAATCTCGGTATGGCCATGCAGGGGCTGGCCGTCGTGCCGCTCTTCGCCGGCTATGACGTGGATCGTGACAAGGGGCGGATCTTCTCGTACGACGTCACTGGCGGCCGTTCCGAGGAGCATGGCTTCGCTGCGACGGGCTCGGGTTCGATCTTCGCGCGTGGCGCGATGAAGAAGCTCTTCCGGAGCGATCTGACCGAGGACGAGGCCACGACCCTTGTGGTGCAGGCCCTGTATGACGCGGCTGACGACGATTCGGCGACCGGTGGTCCCGATGTTGCCCGCCGGATCTACCCGATCGTCACTGTGATCACCGAGGGCGGCTTCCGTCGGCTGACGGACGATGAGTCCTCCGAGATCGCCCGCTCGATTCTGGAGCGGCGTCTGGAGCAGCCGGACGGTCCGCGGGCCGCGCTGCTGTAGGCGGCGGTCTGTTCTCTTGCAAGGTGATCCAGTGACTTCGACAGAAAGGGACGGATAGCCGGTGTCGACGCCGTTCTATGTCTCACCTCAGCAGGCGATGACCGACCGTGCGGAGTTCGCCCGGAAGGGCATCGCGCGTGGCCGCAGCCTGGTCGTGTTGCAGTATGCCGATGGCATCGTGTTCATCGGTGAGAATCCGTCCCGCGCGCTGCACAAGTTCAGCGAGATCTATGACCGGATCGGTTTCGCGGCGGCCGGTAAGTACAACGAGTACGAGAATCTCCGGATCGGCGGTGTCCGGTACGCCGATCTTCGTGGTTACACCTATGACCGTGATGATGTGACCGCTCGTGGTCTGGCCAATGTCTATGCCCAGACGCTGGGCACGATCTTCTCCAGTGCGGCTGAGAAGCCGTATGAGGTGGAGTTGGTCGTTGCCGAGGTGGGTGAGACGCCGGAGGGTGACCAGATTTATCGGTTGCCGCATGACGGTTCGATCGTCGATGAGCACGGCTCGGTCGCGGTGGGCGGTAATGCGGAGCTGATCAGCAATTATCTCGATCAGCGTCACCAGGACGGTATGACTCTGGCGGAGGCGCTGAAGCTGGCGGTGCAGGCCTTGTCGCGGGATACGAACGGTACGCAGCGGGAGATTCCGGCGGAGCGGCTGGAGGTCGCGGTGCTGGATCGTACGCGTCCGCAGGCGCGGAAGTTCAAGCGGATCACGGGTCGGCAGCTGGGCCGGCTGTTGGAGGCGGACGGTGCGGAGACCGCGGCGGAGGCCGAGGGTTCCGACGACGAGGAGTAGTCCGGCGGTCGCCTTGACGCTTTGTGTGCCCCGGCCGCCTTGTGCGGGCGGGGCACAGGCGTGTCAGGGGGCGCTGGGCGGGGCTGTGGAGCCTCGTACGACGAGTTGGACGGGGATGTCGCCTGCGTCCGGTGTGCGGCCGTCCAGGACGGCCAGTAGGGCTTGCATGCCGCGTTCGCCGAAGAGTTCCGCGTCGAGTCGGACGGTCGTCAGTTCGGGGTCGATGGCGGTGGCGAGGGCGAGGTCGTCCAGGCCGGTGATGGAGATGTCGTCGGGGATGTTCAGGCCGAGTCGTCGTACGGCCTTGTAGGCGCCGGCGGCGAGTTTGTCGTCGTCGCAGACGAGGGCGGTGGGCCGGGGGCCGCGGGGGGTGGAGAGCGCTGCTTCGGCGGCGGTGCGGGCGCCCTCGATGGAGATGGGTGCGCGGGCTGTGCGCACGGAGGTGCCGGTGACCTGGGCGATCCTGGCCGCCAGTTCGTGTGCGCGTATTTCGAAGGTCCAGGAGGGGATGTCGGCCGCGAGGTGGAGGAAGTGGCGGTGGCCGAGGCCGAGGAGGTGTTCGGCGACTTGGCGGACGCCGTCGGTGATGTCGAGGTTGACGGTGGCGGCGCCGAGGCTGCCTGCGGGGTCGCTGTCGAGCATGACGAGAGGGAGTTGGTCGCCGCGGATGGTGGTGAGGGCGTCGGCGGCCATGGAGGAGGCGATGACGCCGTCGAGGGCGGCTTGGGCGGAGGCGAAGGGGTCGCGGGCGGGGCCGATGCCTTCGGGGGAGGGGTAGAGGACGACGCCGAAGCCGTGTTCGGCGGCGACGCGGGCTGCTCCTGTGTAGACGCCGGCGAAGAATTCTGTCGTGAGGGCGGGTACGACGAGGAGCACGGTGCGGGTGCGGCCGAGGCGGAGGTTGCGGGCGGCGAGGTTGGGGCGGTAGCCGAGTTCGCGGGCGGCTTCGCGGACGCGTTCGGCGGTGGTTTCGGAGACCCGTCCGCGCCATTTGTCGCCGAGTACGAGGGAGACGGCCGCCTGGGAGACTCCGGCGGCCTGGGCGACGTCACGGCTTGTGGGGCGGGTGCTGCCTTGTGCCACCGTGTGCCTGCTCTTTCGTCTGGACGCGTGAACAGCGCACATGGTACGTATGGACGTGGAAGTTATACGTAAAACGTCATGCGTCTCGGTGACGGAGAGGGCGGGGACATGGCCGCGGGATACTGGGAGATCCTCAGGGCGAGGCATGTCGCCCGGCTGCTCGTCGGCACCCTCGTGGGCCGGCTGCCGTGCGCGACCGCGCCGATCGCGATCCTGCTGTTCGTGCGCGCCGAGGGCGGTTCCTACAGCCTCGCCGGGGCGCTGGCGGCGGTGTACGGCGTCGCCAACGCGGTCGGGCAGCCGGTGCTGGGGCGGCTGGTGGACGTGCACGGGCAGCCGCGTGTGCAGCTGCCCGCCGCGGTCCTGTCGGCGTTCGCGATGGGGCTGTTCGCGTTCGTGGGCGTCGGGACGCTGCCGATCGCCTATACGGCCGTCGTGGCCGCCGGACTGTTCACTCCGCCCCTGGAGGGCGGGCTGCGGGCGCTGTGGCCGAGCGTGCTCCGCCGGGAGGAGCAGGTGCACACGGCGTACGCCATGGACGCGGTGGCACAGGAAGTCATGTTCACCGTCGGGCCTTTGCTGGTGACGCTGTGCACGGCTCTGTGGTCGGAGCGGGCGGCGTTGCTGGTGCTGAACGTGGTCGGTGTGCTCGGCGCGCTCTCCGTGGTCGTCTCGCGGCCCTCGCGCGCGTGGCGATCCGCGCCGCGTGAGGCCCACTGGCTGGGCGCGCTGCGTTCGCCCGGACTCCTCGCCCTGCTGGGCGCGTTCCTGTTCGTCGGTGTCGCGCTCGGCTCCATAACGGTGGCGGCCGTGTCGTACGCGGACGATCATGGCGGCGACGCGGTGTACGGCTGGCTGATGGCGGCGATCGGGCTGGGTGCGCTGATCGGCGGCTCGGTGTACGGGGCGCGGCAGTGGACCGGTGAGCCGGCCCGGCGACTTCAGGTGCTGGTAGCCCTTCTGGCGGTGTGTTATCTGCCGCTGCTGCTGATGCCGGGCCCGGTCGCGATGACGTTGCTCACTGTTCTCGCCGGTGTCTTCCTCGCGCCGGTCATCGCCTGTGCGTTCGTGCTTGTCGACCGGCATGCGCCGCGGGGGACGGTCACCGAGGCGTTCTCCTGGCTTGTGACGACGTTCACCGTCGGTGCGTCGGTCGGAACGGGCCTTGCGGGGCCGGTCGTGGAGGCGGGCGGGGCGCTGTGGGGGTTCGCCGTGCCGGGGGCCGCGGGCGGGGTGTCGTTGCTGGTTCTGCTGGTCACCGTGCGGGTGCTGGCGGTGCCCGGTGGGCGGGCCGTGGTGGCGGCCGCATCGGAAAATGATCGCAACCGTGCGGTCGAACCCCGTTTCAGCTCAGGGGATCGGGCGTAATGTTCACTCATGGACCGCCGCATTTTCGGGCTGGAGAACGAGTACGGCGTCACGTGTACGTTCAGGGGACAGCGACGCCTGTCTCCCGACGAGGTGGCGCGGTACCTCTTCCGCCGTGTCGTGTCATGGGGCCGCAGCAGCAATGTCTTTCTGCGAAACGGCGCCCGGCTCTATCTCGACGTGGGCTCACATCCGGAATACGCGACACCCGAATGTGACAACGTGACCGAGCTGGTCACCCACGACAAGGCCGGCGAGCGCATTCTCGAAGGACTCCTGGTGGACGCCGAACGACGCCTGCACGAGGAAGGAATCGCGGGCGACGTCTACCTCTTCAAGAACAACACCGACTCGGCGGGCAACTCCTACGGCTGCCACGAGAACTATCTGGTGGCGCGGCACGGGGAGTTCTCCCGGCTCGCGGACATCCTCATCCCCTTCCTTGTCACCCGCCAGCTGCTGTGCGGTGCGGGCAAGGTTCTTCAGACTCCGCGTGGCGCCGTGTACTGCGTCAGCCAGCGGGCCGAGCACATCTGGGAGGGCGTGTCTTCCGCGACGACGCGTTCCCGGCCGATCATCAACACGCGCGACGAACCGCACGCGGATGCCGAGCGCTACCGCCGCCTGCATGTCATCGTGGGCGACTCGAACATGTCCGAGACGACCATGTTGCTCAAGGTCGGTGCCACCGACCTGGTGCTGCGCATGATCGAGGCGGGCACGGTGATGCGGGATCTGACCCTGGAGAACCCGATCCGGGCGATCCGCGAGGTCAGCCATGACATCACGGGCCGGCGCAAGGTGCGTCTGGCCAGCGGACGTGAGGCGTCGGCGCTGGAAGTGCAGCGGGAGTACTTCGAGAAGGCCGTTGACTTCTGCGAGCGCCGCGGGATCCGCACCGGCACCGTGGAGCAGGTCCTGGAGCTGTGGGGCCGCACGCTGGACTCGATCGAGGCGGAGGACCTCGACCGGATCGGCACCGAGATCGACTGGGTCATGAAGTACAAGCTCATCGAGCGGTACCGGGCCAAGCACAACATGACCATGTCGCATCCGCGCGTGGCGCAGATAGACCTCGCCTACCACGACATCCATCGCAGGCGGGGTCTTTACTACCTGCTGGAGAAAAGGGGTCAAGCCGCCCGGATCTGCAACGACTTGAAGATCTTCGAGGGCAAGTCGGTTCCGCCGCAGACAACTCGGGCCCGGCTGCGCGGTGACTTCATCCGCAGGGCGCAGGAGCAGCGCCGTGACTTCACGGTCGACTGGGTGCATCTGAAGCTCAACGACCAGGCACAGCGCACTGTGTTGTGCAAGGACCCGTTCCGTTCCGTGGACGACCGGGTGGAGAAGCTCATCGCCGGAATGTGAGCAGTGCGTTTCAGCTCGATCGCCGGAACGCAACACGGGCGCCGTGCGTTTCCCGTACGGCGCCCTTCTCACGCCGTAGAGTTGCGCGCACGCCCCAAACAAGATCAACCGATTACGAGGCCCCCACCGTGCGTCGACGCTCACTTCTCATCGCTGTTCCCGCTGGACTGGTCACGCTCGCCGGATGCGGCGACGACGACGGGGCCGACTCGGCCCAGGGCTCCGACAGCGCGTCGCCGTCGGCCTCGGCATCGGCGTCCTCGGCGCCGCCGCCGAAGCTCGTGGACGGGCCGCTGCCGGCGATCACCGCGGGCACGAAGTTCGACGAGAAGCCGACGGTCGCCAAGGGCAGCGGCGATCCGTCGAAGGACCTCGCGGTGAAGACGGTCATCGCGGGCAGCGGCCAGACCGTCGCTGAGAACGACTATGTCCAGGCCAACTACCTCGGCCAGATCTGGGACACGGCGAAGGTCTTCGACAACTCCTACGACCGCAAGACCCCGTTGATCATCCAGCTCGCCCCGAACAGCATCATCGACGGCTGGCGGTACGCCCTGACGGGCAAGAAGGCGGGCAGCCGGGTCCAGATGGCCGTTCCGCCGACGTGGGGGTACGGCAAGCAGGGCAACTCGCAGGCGGGCATCAAGGGCACCGACACGCTGGTGTTCGTCGTCGATGTGCAGGCCACGTTCAACGGGAAGAGCTCCGCCAAGGGCAGCACGGTCGCGCAGGACAACATCGACCTGCCCAAGGTGGGTGGCAACACCGACGGCAAGGCGCCCTCCATCGATGTGCCCAAGTCCGACGCGCCGACGAAGCTGGTGGCGAACTACGTCATCGAGGGCGACGGCGCCGAGGTCGGGGCCGACGACAGCGTGCTCGTGCAGTACAAGGGCGTGGTGTGGGACGGCGGCAAGGAGTTCGACTCGACGTACAGCCGCAAGACGCTCACGTCGTTCTCGCTTCAGCAGGTCGTCAAGGGCTGGGCGCAGGGCCTGACGGGCAAGAAGGTCGGCAGCCGTGTGCTGATCGTCATTCCGCCGGACCTGGGGTACGGCGACAGCCCGCCGGCCGGCAGCGGCATCGAGAAGGGCGCCACTCTGGTCTTCTCGGTCGACATCCTGGCGAAGATGTGACCTCGCCGAGATGTAAGACTGTGACTGTTCGCCTTTCCGCAGACAAGCAGGAGCTAGAGACGTGAGCATCGACAAGCCCGAGATCGACTTCCCGGGCGGCGAGCCCCCGGCGGACCTGGAGATCAAGGACATCTGGGAGGGCGACGGCGCTGTGGCGCAGGCGGGCCAGACCGTCACCGTCCACTACGTGGGTGTCTCTTTCAGCACCGGCGAGGAGTTCGACGCCAGCTGGAACCGTGGCGCTCCCTTCCGCTTCCCGCTGGGCGGCGGCCGGGTCATCAAGGGCTGGGACCAGGGTGTGCAGGGCATGAAGGTCGGCGGCCGGCGCCAGCTGACCATCCCGGCCCACCTCGCCTACGGCAACCAGAGCCCGAGCCCGGCGATCAAGCCCGGTGAGACCCTGATCTTCGTGGTCGACCTCCTCGGGGTCTGATCGACGTACGACCACACCCGATCACCTGGGGTCCATGCCTGTCCGGGCATGGGCCCTCGGCTTTTGCCGCGCCACTGCTGGGCGGTACGGTCATCGTTCACAAGCACCATAGGGAGGCGAACGGCGTCGATGGCCATTGCCAAGGCCGAGCGGCTGATGAACCTGGCGCTGTGTCTGCTGGGGACGCGGCGGCCGCTCAGCAAGCGCGAGCTTCGTGAGTCCATCGAGGCCTATCTCGAAGCCTCGTCGGACGACTCCTTCAACCGGATGTTCGAGCGGGACAAGGACGATCTGCGCGAACTCGGCCTGGTCATCGAGACCGTGGAGAATCTCGACGGCGAGGTCGGGTACCTGGCCCGCCGTGACAGCAACCGGCTGCCGCCCATCACCCTCGACGCCGAGGAGGCCGCCGCCCTGGGGCTGGCCGCCAAGGTGTGGCAGCAGGCACGGCTCGCGGGCGCGGCCAGCGGTGCGCTTCAGAAGCTGCGCGCGGCCGGGCTGCCCGAGGACGTCGACCCGTACGAGGCGCACGGTGCGCTGGAGCCGCGGATTCCGGTGCACGAGGCGGCGTTCGAGCCGTTGATGCTGGCCTGCCGTGACCGCCGGCCGGTCGCTTTCGACTATCGCAAGGCCACCGCCGCCCACCCCGAACCCCGGCATGTGGAGCCGTGGGCGCTGGAGTGCTGGCGCGGCCACTGGTATCTGGCGGGATGGGACCGCGACCGCGGTGCCGAGCGGGTCTTCCGGCTGTCCCGGATCACGGGCAGGGTGCGCACGCGCAGTGGCCGGTTCACGGTCGAGGTGCCCGATGTCGTCACCGTCCGGGAGACCGTGGCGGGCTGGGCGGGGGAGACCGCCGACCGCAGCGCGCTGATCCGGCTGCGTACGGACGCGGGGTACCCCTTGCGGGCGAAGGCCACGTCGGTGCGGGAACTGGGCGACGGCTGGGACGAGTTGGAGATTCCGTACGGGCACGGTGTGGATGCCTGGCTGGTGGAGTTCGGGCCGGACGTGGTGGTTCTGGAGCCGGCCGAGCTGCGCGCCGACGTGGTGGACCGGCTGCGTGCCGTGGCCAAGGGCTGAGGGGGAGCGGAAGAAACAGTGGCTGGCAAACCGGTCAGGCCCGTCAGCGCCATCGACCAGACCCGGCGGATGCTCTCCCTGGTGACCTATCTGCGCGAGCGGCCCGGCGCCCGGGTCGAGGACGTGGCCCGTGCCTTCGGGATCACCGAGGACGAGCTGGTCTCCGACCTCGATGTGCTGCCCATGTGCGGCACCAGCTTCCGCGGCGGCGACCTGCTCGACATCGACACCGACGGCGAGCGGATCTGGTGGCACAACCCCGATGACGTCGCCGAGCCGCTGCGGCTCGCCGCCGACGAGGCGACCGCTCTGCTGGTGGCCGCCCGCGCCGTCTCCACGCTGCCCGGCCTGCGGGAGAGCGACCGGCAGGCGCTGCTGCGGGCCACCGCGAAGGTGGAGACCGCGGCCGGCGAGACGGCCGGCGCCAGTTCCCGGCTGTCGGTGACCTTCGAGTCCGAGGGCGGGGTCTTCGCGGACGTCGACCGCGCGATCTCGGAGCGCCGCCGCCTGTGGATCCGTTACTACTCGCCGGCCCGGGACGAGCTCAGCGAGCGCGAGATCGACCCCATCCGTCTCGTCAGCGTCGGCCACACCTATGTGGAGGCCTGGTGCCGCCGTTCCGAGGCGCGCCGCACCTTCCGCCTGGACCGGGTCGCCGAGATCCGGATCATGGACGAGCCGTCCGCGCCCCCCGAGGTCGAGCTGCGGGACCTCTCGGAGGGGCTGGTGCAGCCCGCCGCCGAGGACCCGGAGGTCGTCGTCGAGGTCGGCCCGGGCGGCCGCTGGGTCGCCGAGTACTACCCGCACGACAGCGCCGATGAGCTGCCCGACGGCGGGCTGCGTATCTCTCTGCGCACCCCCGACCCGACGTCGCTGCGCCGGCTGGCGCTCCGGCTCGGGCGCGACGGCCGGATCGTGTCACCGCCCGAGCTGGCCGACAGCGCCCGGCACGCGGCCCGTGAGGCGCTGGCGGCGTACGACGGTATCGAGGCGCAGGGGCCGGCCCCTGCGGAGCGCGGGGTGCCGGGCGGAGGGGACGACGGGCCGGAGTGAGCCGCAGGGGCGCGCCGGAGGCGAACGACCAGGAGAAGAGGAGCAGGGGCTTTGAGCGAGTCGGCGTCCGGGGTTCGGGAAGTGTCGGTGGCGTCGGCGTTCGCCGGCATGAGAAGCGTGAGTCCGGTGGTGTTCAGGGCGGGCTGCCCGGACTGCCGGGGCCGTTTCGAGCTCGCCGCGAGCGCCCTGCGTCTGGCCATCGGCGCCACCAGCCGCACCACCTTCTACTCCTTCACCTGCCCCGACTGCGGTGCCTCCGTCCGTAAGCCGGCGGGGGAGCGCGTCGTCGAGCTGCTGACGGGCGGCGGGGTCAGAACACTGCGGCTGCACTCCACCCTCTAGGCTCGGCGTCATGTTCTGGCCGATGTTCGCGGTAGCTGTGGGTTTTCTGGGTCTCGCCGTCCTCGGTGTGCTTGCGGTACGGGTCTTCCTGGAGGCACAGCGCCTGGGCAGGCAGGTCTCGGACTCGGCGGCCCGCATCAACCGGGCCGCGGAGGACCTGGAGCGCGCGTCCCTGAGCACGGCCCGGGCTGTGGACTCGCTGTGAGTCCGGCTGAGCATGTCCTGTGAGTCCTGCGTCTGATGCGCTTTGGGCCGCTTCGCCCTGTCACCTTGGTGGTCCCGGCAGGTACGCTGCTGGTCGCGGCCCGGAAAACGAGGCTCGGGTCGCTGACCGGGAGTACGCACAGGGATTGCCTCGCGTTTACCCCTGAGCGTTACGATCGCTGCCAAGCACGATCGATCGGATGAACGTTCGACCGGTCGGACAGCATCCCACCCCAGCCGCCTCGGTGAGAAGGTAAAGACTTATGTTCGGAAGGCTCGGAGCCCCCGAGATCATTCTCATCCTCGTCGTCATCATCCTGCTGTTCGGCGCGAAGAAGCTTCCGGACATGGCGCGCTCGCTCGGCAAGTCCGCGCGCATCCTCAAGAGCGAGGCCAAGGCGATGAAGACGGAGGGCCAGGACAACGCCTCCGCTCCCGCGGCCCCGCCGCAGACCGACGAGCAGCCCCCGGCTCAGCGCACCATCCAGGCCGCCCCCGGCGATGTGACCAGCTCCCGCCCGGTCACGGAGCCGACGGACAACGCCAAGCGCTGACGCAGGGCCGGTGATCACCGGCCCGCTGCACGAGATGGGAATGTGGGTTGCTGAAGTCTGCCCGCAAGCAGGAGAAGGATCCCGAGGGGCGGATGCCCCTCGCGGAGCACCTTCGTGAGCTCCGCAACCGGCTCGCGAAGGCGTTGCTGGCCATCGTCGCCATCACGGTCGTCGCCGCCTTCTTCTACAACGACATCATCAACGTCCTCACCAAGCCGATCCTGGACTCGGTCGGCTGTGACCAGACGTTCGAGCAACTGGCGAATGCGCCCAAGTCCACCGAGCCATGTGCGCAGATCACCATCAACGGTCTGCTCACTCCCTTCACGCTCGCGCTGAAGGTGTCGTTGATGGCCGGTGTCGTCGTGGCCTCGCCGGTCTGGCTGTACCAGCTGTGGTCCTTCATCGCGCCCGGTCTGCACCGGCACGAGAAGAAGTACGCCTACGCGTTCGTCGGCATGGGCGCCCCGCTCTTCCTCGTCGGCGCCTACTTCGCCTACGCGGTGCTGCCCACCACGGCGAAGGTGCTGCTCGAGTTCACGCCGGACAGCACCTCCAACCTGCTGCCGCTGGACGACCTGCTCGATCTGGTCACCCGCATGGTGATCGTCTTCGGGCTCTCCTTCGAGCTGCCGCTGCTGCTGATCTTCCTGAACCTCATCGGGGCGATCACCGGTAAGCGGATGCTCGGCTGGTGGCGAGCGATGATCATGGGCATCACGGTCTTCGCGGCGCTCGCGACGCCCAGCACCGACCCGCTGACCATGCTCGCGCTCGCCGGACCGATCTGGGTCCTGTACTTCGCCGCGACCGCCTTCTCGCTGATCAACGACCGGCGCCGGGGCCGCCGCGAGGCCATGGGCCCCGACGACGACGAGGCCTCCGACCTGGACCTGACCCCCGAGGACGTCGGCGAGGTCGAGACGGTCTCCGCCAGCAGGGCACTGCCCGAGCAGGCGGGCACGGACCGGGTCAACGGTTTCGACGACGTGACCTAGCCGGTTCCACGACCACACATGGCGCCCCCACCACAACGAGAGGTGGGGGCGCCACACGCTTGCGGCAGGCCCCGAGGACGGGGACGCCGCAGATCCGGATATTGATCGTCCTGTTGTCAGTGGGGCCCGGTACGCTCGAAAGCACGATGACAGAGGACCTCTCACCGGCCGAGCGGTATGCGGCAGCACGCAAGCGAGCTGTCGAGCAGGCCACCGCGCTCGCCTCCTTCCGCGAGATGTACGACTTCGGCCTCGACCCCTTCCAGATCGAGGCCTGCCAGGCGCTCGAAGCGGGGAAGGGCGTGCTGGTGGCCGCACCCACCGGTTCCGGCAAGACGATCGTGGGCGAGTTCGCCGTCCACCTCGCCCTGATGCAGGGCAAGAAGTGCTTCTACACGACCCCCATCAAGGCGCTGTCGAACCAGAAGTACGCCGACCTGTGCCGCCGCTACGGCACGGGCATGGTCGGTCTCCTCACCGGGGACAACAGCGTCAACTCCGACGCCCCGGTGGTCGTGATGACCACCGAGGTGCTGCGGAACATGCTGTACGCCGGCTCGCAGACGCTGCTCGGCCTCGGGTATGTGGTCATGGACGAGGTGCACTACCTCTCCGACCGCTTCCGGGGCGCCGTCTGGGAAGAGGTGATCATTCACCTTCCCGAGTCGGTGACCCTGGTGTCGCTCTCGGCCACCGTGTCGAACGCCGAGGAGTTCGGCGACTGGCTCGACACCGTCCGCGGCGACACCGAGGTGATCGTCTCCGAGCACCGCCCCGTGCCGCTGTTCCAGCACGTGCTCGCCGGACGCCGGATGTACGACCTGTTCGAGGAGGGCGAGGGCCACAAGAAGGCCGTCAACCCCGACCTCACCCGCCTCGCGCGGATGGAGGCGACCCGGCCGTCGTACCAGGACCGCAGACGTGGGCGATCCATGCGCGAGGCCGATCGGGAGCGGGAGCGCAGATCCCGGTCGCGCGTGTGGACGCCCGGCCGGCCCGAGGTCATCGAGCGGCTCGACGCGGAGGGGCTGCTGCCCGCCATCACCTTCATCTTCAGCCGCGCCGCCTGCGAGTCCGCCGTCCAGCAGTGCCTGTACGCCGGGCTGCGGCTCAACGACGACGAGGCCCGGGAACAGGTCCGCGCCCTGGTCGAGGAGCGCACCGCCTCCATTCCCTCCGAAGACCTGCACGTCCTCGGGTACTACGAATGGCTGGAAGGCCTTGAGCGTGGCATCGCCGCCCATCACGCGGGCATGCTGCCGACGTTCAAGGAGGTCGTCGAGGAACTGTTCGTCCGTGGGCTGGTCAAGGCCGTGTTCGCCACCGAGACGCTGGCGCTGGGCATCAACATGCCCGCGCGGTCCGTGGTGTTGGAGAAGCTCGTCAAGTGGAACGGCGAGCAGCATGCCGACATCACCCCCGGCGAGTACACGCAGCTGACCGGTCGTGCCGGACGTCGCGGCATCGATGTCGAGGGTCATGCCGTGGTGCTGTGGCAGCGCGGGATCAGCCCGGAGCACCTGGCGGGGCTGGCCGGCACGCGCACCTATCCCCTGCGGTCCAGCTTCAAGCCGTCGTACAACATGGCGGTCAATCTGGTCGAGCAGTTCGGGCGGCATCGCTCGCGGGAGCTGCTGGAGACATCCTTCGCGCAGTTCCAGGCCGACAAGTCGGTCGTGGGGATCTCGCGGCAGGTGCAGCGCAACGAGGAAGGGCTGTCGGGCTACAAGGAGTCCATGACCTGCCACCTCGGGAACTTCGAGGAGTATGCGGGGCTGCGGCGTCAGCTGAAGGACCGGGAGACCGAGCTGGCCAAGCAGGGCGCGGCACACCGGCGGGCCGAGGCCGCCGTCGCGCTGGAGAAGCTCAAGCCGGGCGATGTCATCCATGTGCCGACCGGTAAGTACGCCGGTCTGGCGCTGGTGCTCGATCCGGGGCTGCCGGCCGGGCGGTCGAACGGTCATCGGGGGTTCGAGCACCACGACGGGCCGCGTCCGCTGGTGCTGACCGCCGAGCGGCAGGTCAAGCGGCTGGCGTCGATGGACTTCCCGGTGCCGGTCGAGGCGTTCGAGCGGATGCGGATCCCGAAGTCCTTCAACCCGCGCTCGCCGCAGTCGCGTCGCGATCTTGCGTCCGCGCTGCGGACCAAGGCCGGGCACATTCCGCCGGAGCGGCACCGCAAGAACCGGTCGCAGGCTGCCGACGACCGGGAGATCGCCCGGCTGCGCACGGAGATTCGGGCACATCCGTGCCATGGGTGCAACGACCGTGAGGACCACGCCCGTTGGGCCGAGCGCTACCACCGGCTGCTGCGGGACACCTCGCAGCTGGAGCGGCGCATCGAGGGACGCACGAACACGATCGCTCGTACGTTTGACCGGATCGTGGCGCTGCTGACCGAGCTGGACTATCTGCGCGGCGACGAGGTCACCGAGCACGGCAAGCGGCTCGCCCGGCTGTACGGCGAACTCGACCTGCTCTCGAGTGAATGCCTGCGGGAGGGTGTCTGGGAAGGGCTCGCCCCTGCCGAACTTGCCGCCTGTGTCTCGGCGTTGGTGTATGAGGCGCGGGTCGGTGACGACGCCATGGCGCCCAAGCTGCCGTCCGGCAAGGCGAAGGCCGTGCTCGGCGAGATGGTCCGGATCTGGGGGCGGCTGGACGCCCTGGAGGAGGATTTCCGGATCACCCAGACCGAAGGCGTCGGCCAGCGCGAGCCCGACCTCGGCTTCGCCTGGGCCGCCTATATGTGGGCGTCCGGCAAGGGCCTCGACGAGGTGCTGCGGGAGGCGGAGATGCCGGCGGGGGACTTCGTGCGGTGGTGCAAGCAGGTGATTGATGTGCTGGGGCAGATCTCGGCGGCGTCTCCTGCGGAGGGCTCGACTGTGGCAAAGAACGCCCGTAAGGCGGTTGACGGGCTGCTGCGGGGGGTTGTGGCGTACTCGTCGGTTGGGTAGCGGGGGCTCGCCGTAGGGGGTGCTGTGGGTTGCCGGGTGCGGGCCCGCTGTGGCTTGTCGCGCAGTTCCCCGCGCCCCTTCGGGGGCGCCCCTGTGGGCGCGATTCAGCGTGGCTCCAGTGGATCTCCCGTGCCTCTTCCCCTTCCTCTCCCGGTCACCGCGGGACGCTGGTCGCCCGTAGTGGAGAGGAGCTGGCGGCATGCGCTTTCGTGTGCTCGGTCCTGTTCGGCTCGAACCCCGTACGCCTTCGGCGGCCAAGCAGCGGGCCGTGCTCGCCGCGCTGCTGTTGCGGGCGGGGGGTGTGGTGTCCGCGTCCGCGCTGTTCGACGAGTTGTGGCCGCAGGGGCCGCCGCGCACCGCGGCGACCACCCTTCAGGTCTATGTCTCCCATTTGCGCAAGGCGATCGCGGAGGGCGGGGACGCACCGCTGGTGACGCGGGCTCCTGGGTATCTGCTGCGCGTGGCGCCCGGCGAGTTCGATCTGGCGCGGTTCGAGGAGTTGCACCGGGACGGGCGCGGGGCCGCACGCCGGGGTGACTTCGCGGCCGTTTCACGGACGCTGGGTGAGGGGCTTGCCCTGTGGCAGGGGCCCGCTGTGTCGGGGGTGGAGCAGGGGCCCGCGCTGGCCGCCGCTGCCGCCCGGCTCGAGGAACTGCGGCTGGAGGCCCTTGAGTTGCGCATCGAGGCCGATCTGCGGCTCGGGCGGCACGAGGAGCTGACCGGCGAGCTGACGGAGCTGGCCCATGCCCATCCGTTGCGCGAGCAGTTGCACTGTCATCTGATGGAGGCGCTGCGGCGGGCGGGACGGACCGCGGACGCGCTGCGCGCCTTTCGGACTGTACGGCGTGCGCTCCACGACGAGCTGGGCGTGGAGCCGGGGCCCGCCCTCGCCCGCGCGCACTCGCGGGTCGTCGGCGGGCCGGCGCCGGTCAGCCGGCCGGTGCGGCCGCGGACGGCTTTCCCCGCAGATTCCAGGCGAGCCAGCGCCGTACCGTCCCCGGATGACCGGGTGATCCGTGCACATCGTCGATCTGCTTGATCCGGACGTCGGCGAGTGCGGCCCGCAGCAGGGCCGGATCCGCGGGCGGGATGATCTCGTCGCGGGCGCTGGCGACGTAGCGTACGGATGCGTCGATGTCCCGCAGGACGGTCGGGTTGAGGGCGAAGTCCTTCAGTTCGGCGCGGAGTTCGCTCTCGTCGGCGGTGGCCGTCAGACGGCGCAGGGTGTCCCTGGTCAGCTGGGGCAGGCGCTGCCACCAGTCCGCGTCGGTGAAGAACGCCGAGGCCGGGGCGCCCACCGTCAGGATGCGCCGGATGCGGGCGTCGGCGGCGGCCGCGCGCAGGGCCAGGTGGCCGCTGAAGCTGAGGAAGAGGAGCGAGGTGGCGTCCGTGCGGGCCCGGGGGGCGAGGGTGTCGAGGAGGTAGGGCAGCAGGCGCCAGGAATCCGGTGTGTAACGCTGACGGTTCTCGCCCACGCCGGGCAGTTCCGCCACGACCGTCGCGAACCCCATGCGGCTGAGGCGGGGCAGCAGGGGCGCCCACTGCTCCTTGACGCTGATGATGCCGCCCATGACGACCAGCAGGGGGCGGTCCCGGTCGAGTCCGGTCGCCCAGCAGGCCAACGGGCCGTCCGGGTGGGGCAGTTCGAGACGCTCGATCCCGGACTGGGTGGCGCGCCAGCGGCCGAAGGTCTCCACGGCCGCTTGTTGGGCGCGGCGGCGCGGTTCGTCGTACGGGTACGGGAAGCGGGCCAGCGTGTAGTGGCGGCAGGCGTCCAGCAGACGGCCGCGGGCGGCGAGTTCGTCGGCGCGGGCACGCCAGACGTGGGTCCAGGAGTCGGGGGAGTCCGGGGTGTCGTTGTCGATGCGGTCCAGGACGCGGGCCGTGCCGCGGGCGGACAGGCCCTGGTTGCGGGCGTGCAGACGCGCGTACTCCTTGAGTTCGGCGAGGGGGCCGGGGAGGGTGACGGGGTTCGGGTCCAGGCTCATGGGGTGTCCTTCGGGGAGTCGGGGCCGATGGCGACGGCCGCCGTGTAGGTGGTCTCCGAGGCGGTCAGGGTGTGGGTGCGGACGGTCCAGCCCGGCGGTGGCCGCGTGTCGAACGTCGTGAAGTCCAGGCCCAGTCCGCGGCCGAGCGCCTTGCTGTACGCCTCCTTCGACGTCCACCAGCGCACCAGGAGCGCGTTGCGGGCGTCCGGTGGCGTGCGGGCGAGGCGGGCCAGCTCGCCCGGGGTGCACATGCGGCCGGGGAAGCGGGGGCCGTCCAGTTGTCGGTCGGTGCGCTCCACGTCGACGCCGATGGTGAGGCGGGCGCGCGTACACAGTCCTACGAGCACCAGGTCGCCGGTGTGGCTGAGGCTGACGGCGTACCCGCGCAGGCAGGGACGGCCACCGGACGTGTAGCTGAGGTCCGCGGTGCCGACGATGCGGTGGAGCAGGGCCCGTGCCGCCAGGAAGCGCGCCCGGACCTCGGGATGGGCCGCCCCGCGGAGCCTGGCCGCGTCCGCGCCCCGCAGCGGCGGCGCCCTGTCCGCCCAGTCGGACACGGAGCCGTACGCCACGACCGCCCCCTGAGCGAGCAGCCGGGCCGCCTCAGCCGGCCGGGAGGTGAGGGGCACGGGAGGGGGAGCGCAGGGCGGCGACGGGGGCAAGGCGTGGCGGGACATCGGAAGCGGCCTCCCAGCTGCCGTGCTCCAGCGCATACGTCAGTTCCCCGAGGACGTCCGCCGCGGCGGCGCCGTCCAGGACACGGTGGTCGAAGGCGAGGCCGAGACGCATGACGGGCGCGGCCTCGATGGTGCCGTCCTCGCGGACGACCGGACGGGGGGTCGTACGGCCGCAGGTGAGCGTCACCGCCGTACCGCCCGTGGAGTGGAAGCCGTCCACCGGGCGGTGGCCGAGGGAGCTGACGGAGACGGTGCCGAGGACAGCTGGGCGGCGCCGGGCGCTGCGCAGGGCGTGCGCGAAGGCGGCGCGGCCCAGCCAGACCGGGAGCCGGACGAGGGCCCGTACCCCCCGGAACTCCGGGAGGGTGGCCACGTCGGGCGAGCGGTAGCGGTCGACCTGGTCCTGGATGGCGTCGAGGCTCGCCGTCTCCAGGTCGGGGATCAGCGCGGACAGGACGACGCGCTCACCGCCGGGCGACTTGGCGTCGAGGGCGAGCTTGCCGGTGACCGACGGGAAGCGCACGATGCGCGGGGCGCGCAGGCGGCGCGGTGCGAGGACGGCGTTGGCGTCGGGGTGGCGGTGCAGGATGCGGCCCGCGGCGTGCAGGACGTACGTCACCGTCGAGTAGCGGCGCTCGGCGGCGGCGCGGTGGGCGTGGACGGCGCCCATGTCGACGTCCGTGTCCAGGAACACCGGGCGCTGGCGGGAGGCGTACTCCAGGAAGTAGAGGGTGTGACGGCGGTCGCGTACGGGATGGACGGTGCTCGAAGAGGCGCTCATGGTGTGATCACCAGCTCGTGGATACGGCGCAGGCTGCGCGCTTCGAGGAGGCGGCCGACCGGGACGGAGCGGCCGAGGGCGTGCTCCAGGGCGGTCACCAGCTTCAGCAGGTACATGGAGTCCCACTCGGGCAGCTCGTCGAAGTCGGCGTCGAGCAGGGCCGCTTCCTCGGCGGGCGTCGTACCGAGCGGGAGGCCGGTCTCGTCGCGCACCAGACGCGCGAACTCGGCCAGGGGCAGGGCATGGGTCTCTGTGGGCATCTCTACAGTCCTTCCAAGGCTCTACAGACCTTCCAAGGCGAACCCCGCCTTGATCCACTTGCTCGACTCGACCGCGACGGCGAGGGCCTTCTGGCCGGCCGCGATCTCCTTCATCAGCTGCTGAAGCTGGAGAAAGGGGAGTGCGTTGCCGTTGTTTCCGGTGTCCGCGACGCAGCTGATCTCGCGCGCGTTCGGCAGCCCCAGCCGCTCGGTGATCAGCCGGGTCATCCGGCCGGACAGCTGCGGCGGGAGCAGGAAGTCCAGGTCGTCCGCCGACCAGCCCAGCTCGTCGAGGAGTTCCCAGAGGATCTCCACGGCCATGGCCGGCACCGAGCTCTCGATGGCCTTGTAGTCCTCGGTGAGCGCCTGGCGCTGGTCGTGCCGGTCGGCGAGCCCGAACCAGTCGATGATCTGGCCGGGGCTGCGGCCGAGCCCCGTACAGCGGTTGAGGGTGCGGCGCAGGACGACGGGGCGTTCGCCGGGGTCGGCGCCGATGACGGCGGCGCCCGCGCCGTCGCCGAACAGCACGCAGTTGACCAGGTCGCCGGGGGCCGCCGAGGAGAGGTCGCGGCGCAGGTCGAGGTGCTTGGTGCAGACGTCGCCGCCGATGGCGAGGCCGGTGCGGTGGGTGCCGCTGGAGATGAATGTGTGCGCGAGCGCGAGGGCCTGTACGGCGCCCGCGCAGCCCGACTGGAGCTGGTAGGTGGGGAGTTGGTCGAGGCCGAGGCGGTCGGCGACCTCGTTGACGGTGGCCGGCATCAGATGGTCCGGCGTCGCCGTGCCCAGCACGATGAACTCGATGTCGGCCGGGTCGGTGCCGGCGCACTCCATCGCCTGCGAGGCGGCCTCGGCGCACAGGTCCGCAAGGGACCAGCGGACCTCCCCGGTGGCGAGATCGCGGGCGAAGTGGCGGGTGCGGGTGCCGATGAAGTGGTCGATCCACTCCTCGTTGACGCCCAGCGACGCGGCGAGGGAGGCGTTGTCGACGGGTGCGCCGGGCAGCGCGGAACCGGCGGCGGCTACATGGACGGTGGGGCCGGCGGTGGGCGCGGACACGGTCATAGGGCGGACTCCGTCGATGAGGCGACGCCACCTTGTGCGGCGCGCGCGGTGACGTATGCGATGAGGTCGCCGAGCGTGGACAGATGGCCGAGCAGCTCCTGAACCGGCAGCGGCCCGAGAGCGGGCAGTCGCGCCTCCACGCGCGCCTTCAACTCGATCAGCGTGACCGAGTCCAGGCCCAGGTCCTCCTGGGGGCGCGAGTGCGGGGAGAGCGCGGTGACGTCGTAGCCGCCGAGGTCGGCGACGGCTTCGAGGACGCAGATCTCGATCGAGTCGGAAGGCGGTACCTCCTCGGGTTCCGTGTCGACCAGGGGCGGGGTCGGCAGGCCGCCGCGCCAGAAGCGCCCCTCCGTCGCGAAGACGTACGGCATCAGCCGCTTCGTCGGTCCCTCCTCGTGCGCGGGCCAGTCCACGTCCAGGCCCGCCCGGTACAGGGCGGCGACCGTCGCCGCCAGCTCCGTCCCGGTCGCGGCCTCGCCCGGCAGCGGGTGCAGCGGGATCGGGGGCGTCGGCGGGATGCCGTCGGTCGCGATACGGCGGGTCAGGGCCGTCAGGACCGGGCGGGGGCCGAGTTCGATGACGTGCGTGGGGCGCTCGTCCAGGAGCTGGGCGGCGGCGTCCGCGAAGAGGACCGGGGCGCCGATGTGCTCCGTCCAGTACGCGGCGTCCAGCGGCTCCGACTCCAGGAGCTTGCCGCGCACGGTCGAGTAGAACGGCGTGCGCGGGACGCCGCCCACCGTCTCCTCGGCGATGCGGTGGAACGGTTCGAGGACCGGCCGCATGAGCGGGGAGTGGAAGGCGTGCGAGACCTCCAGCCGGCGGACGCGGACGCCGTCGAGGGCGGACGCGATTCGGTCCAGGGCGGCCAGATCGCCGGAAAGGACCGTGGATCGGGGGCCATTGAACGCGGCGAAGCCGACCAGGGGTTCGGGCTCGACCAGCTCGTGCAGCCGGTCCGCGGGCGCCTCGACGGCCAGCATGCCGCCACCGTCGGGGAGTTCCTCCATCAGCGCGCCCCGCGCGGCGATCAGCCTGGCCGCGTCCGGCAGGGACAACGCCTCGGCATGCACCGCCGCCGCGAACTCGCCCACGCTGTGCCCGAGCAGCAGCGCCGGATGCACGCCGACATCCGCGAGCGCGGCGCCCAGCGCGTAGCCGACGGCGAACAGGGCTGGTTGCGCCCACCGCGTGCGGTGGACGGCCGGGTCGCCACGCAGAAGCAGGTCGCGTACGGACGTTTCGGTGTACGGCAGCAGCGCCGCGTCGGCCGCGTCGAGGTGACGGCGGTAGAGCGGGGAGGAATGGTAGAGGCGGGCGCCCATGGCGGGGAACTGGGCGCCCTGTCCGGTGAACAGGGCGGCGATCAGCGGGGGTTGGCGTGGCGGGGTGGGTGTCGCGGCCGGGAGTTCACTGGCCGCGGATGCCGTGGCGTGGGGTGGGCCGGTTCCGCGCGCCGTCCGCTGCGGTACGTCGACGGGGGGCGCCGCCGCGTGCGGTGCGTCGATGGTGGGTGCCGTGTCGGGTTGTTTGTCGGCTCCGGGCGCCGCCGCGTGCGGTGCGTGGACCCCGCGTGTCACGGTCTGCCCCGGCGCACCGCCGCGTAGCCCGTTGGTCTGCGCCCGCAACAACTCCGCCAGCCGTTTACTGCCCTCCTCCACCCCCACCACGACCGCCGCCCGCACTCCATGCCCCGACTTGACGCGGTGCGAGGCCCGGCACAGAGGTGCGACCGGGGTCTGGCGTCGGCCGATCGCCTCGGACTGGGCGGTGAGGTTGCGGCGCAGCGCGGGCGCGTCGGGTGCGGTGAGGGTGAAGACGTGGGCGCCCAGGGCGGGCGCCGCCGAAACCGTCGTACGGACGGACGGCGCCGACTCCAGGACGGCGTGTGCGTTCGTGCCGCCCATGCCGAAGCTGCTCAGGCCCGCCAGTGCCGGGCCGCCGGACAGCCGCAGTGGTGCCTTGAGGAGCCTCAGCCCCTTCTCCGCCAGCAGCAGCCCCGGGTTCTCGTGTGCGGCGAAGCGGCTGACCGGGACCGTGCGGTGGTGCAGGGCGAGGGCCACCTTGATGAGGCCGGCGATCCCGGCGGCGCCCTCCGTGTGGCCGAGGTTGCCCTTGACCGAGCCGAGGGCCATCGGGCGGGTGCGGCCGGCGTGCCAGGCGCCGAGGGCCTTCGCCTCGATCATGTCGCCGAGGGCCGTGCCGGTGCCGTGCCCCTCGGTGAACACCACGTCGCCCGGTTCCACGCCCGCCCTGCGGTAGGCCGCCGCCATGACCTCCTGCTGCGACCAACGGCTCGGCGCTGTCAGCCCGTTGCTCCGCCCGTCCTGGTTGACGGCCGTCCCCCGGATCACCGCGTACACGTGATCGCCGTCGGCCAGCGCGTCCTCCAGGCGCCGCAGCACGACCGCCCCGACACCCTCCCCGCGCCCGATGCCGTTCGCCCCCGCGCTGAACGGCTTGCAGCGGCCGTCCGGCGCCGCGAGCCCCGCCCGTTCGTAGAACAGGCCGAGCGCGGGTGTCATCGTGATGTTCACGCCGCCCGCGAGGGCTCGGTCGCACTCCCCGGACAGCAGTGCGTTCACCGCCAGATGCACCGCGACCAGCGACGACGAGCACGCCGTGTCGACGGCCAGGCACGGGCCCTTGAGGTCCAGGTGGTACGAGACCCGGTTGGCGATCATGCAGTAACCGTTGCCGGAACCGATCTGCGGGGTGATCCCCGGCAGGTCGGTCAGCGTCAGCTGTGCCCACTCACTGCCCATCACCCCGACGAACACCCCGGTCGACGACCCCGCCAGCCGGTGCGGGGCGATGCCCGCGTCCTCGAACGCCCGCCACGCGCACTGGAGCATCAGCCGCTGCTGCGGATCCATGGAGCCGGCCTCGCGCGGGGTGATGGTGAAGAAGCCGTGGTCGAAGGCGTCCGCGTCCGCGATGAAACCGCCCTCGCCCGGCCCGCCCGTCACCCCCGGATCCCAGCGCTCGCGCGGCACGCGACCGATGCCGTCGCCGCCCCGCATCAGCAACTCCCAGAAGCGGTACGGATCCTCCGCACCCGGGAAACGGCAGTCGAGACCGGTTACGGCAACTGCGCTCATCCGGCGTTCTCCAGCTCTTTCCAGAGGTGGCCCGCGAGCGCCCGCACGGTCGGGAAGTCCCAGGCGGCCGTGGGGTCCACGGGGATGCCGAAGTGGTCCTCCACATCGCCGCAGAGGCTGAGCGCGGCCACCGAGTCCAGTCCGTACTCGGCGAGCGGCACCGTGGGGTCGAGCTCGGCCGGGTCGCGCCGCAGATAGGCGCCGACGCGCGTGGTGAGCCAGTCGATCAGGGACTGCTCCGTGGGGACGGTGGGCAAGGACATGGCGTTCTCCAGGTTGAGAGCGGCGAGAAGCGGCAAGAACGAGCGGTCCGCGTGGCGCCGTTGCTACGCGTGGTCGTAGAGATCGAATGAGCGCAACTCCTCGTATCTGCGGAGCAGTTCGGCCCGGAGCGGTTCCGCATACGCCGCCGGGAGCCCGCCCTCGCGCAGGCCCAGCCGACGCGCCGAGCGATGCAGGGCCGCGCCCAGCCACACCGGGTCCGCGAGGAACCCGCCGCGTGCGGTACGCCAGACGCCGACCGCGGCAGCGGCGCCGAGGAGTTCGGCGTACCGCGCGGCCAGGGCGAACGCGGCCGGGGAGGCGAGCGGAGTGCGCTCGGCCGGAGGCAGGGCGCGACAGGCGCGGCGGACGTCGGCCAACTCCACGGCCAGGTCCCGCAGCAGGTCCTGGACGGGTGCCTCCGTCTCCGTGAGCGTCGCGGTGAGCGTGTCCCCGGTCGCCGCGAGTGTGAGCCGGTCGAAGGGGATCCCGGCGGGGACGTCATCGTCCTCGACCGTGAACAGGCCGTCGGTACAGGAGAGTTGTGGTGCCGTCGCCAGTCTCCGCAGCTGTGGCACCAGCGTCGCCAGACAGGCCGTCGGACCGGCATGACCGAGCGAGAGCACCGGCAGGTCCCGCACATGCCGGCCGAAGGCCGCGTGCTCGCCCTCACGGACATAGAAGCGGGCGCCGAGCACCACCGACAGCTCGCGCACGCTGTCCGTGAGCAGCTTCGGCACCAGGTACTTCACGGCCGCCGATGTGACACTTGCCTGCTCGGGCAGCAGATGGACCGTCCGCGCGGCGGCCAGCGACAGGCTGTCGCACAGCAGCAGATCGGCGAACGCGTTCGTCAACACGGCGGCCGCGTGCGGAAGTTGGATGACGTTACGGCGGTACAGGCGCCGTTCGAGCGCGAACCGCAGCACGGTGCGCAGACAGCTGTCCGCCGTCCCGATCGCCATCCCCGGCAGCGCACTCCGCGTCACCTGGAAGGACCGCAGCGCGACCTCACCGCCCCGCCCCTCGTCGCCGACCAGGGCCGACGCGGGCACCGGACAGTCCCGGAAGGCGAGCCCGGAGATCCGGCAGCCGCGCACGCCCGCCGTGCGGTAGCGGGGGAGCGGCTGCCAGCGGTCGGTCGGCACCTCGTCGGGGCCCGCGAGCAGCACCGAGTGGCTGCGGCTGCCCGGCGCCGGGTCGGTACGGGCGAACAGCACCCAGGCCCGCGCCCGGTCCGCGTTGTTGATGACCTCCTTCGCCCCGTACAGGCGATAGCCGCCGCGCCCCGCACGGGCGGTGAAGTCCACGTGCAGGAAGTCGTTGCCGTGCGCGAGCTCGTGGTAGGCGACGGACACCTTGCCGCCGTCCAGCAGCAGACGCCCGAGCCGGTCGCGCTGCTCGGGCGAGCCCGCCGCCCAGACATTCACCGCCGCCATGAAGGACGTGACACCGTGCCCGAGGCCGAGCCCCACATCCCGGCGGAACACCTCGCGCAGCACCCGCACCAGACCGTCCAGCCGGGCCAGCCGCCCGCCCAGCTCCACCGGCACGTACTCGGCGCCGAGCCCGAACCCGTCGAGCAGCGCCTCGCCGTCCGCGCTGGGTTCACCGCGCTCGTCGGCGGCGGTGAACTGCCGTTGGCTGAGCGGGTTTTCCGGGTCGTGGGGATCTCCGAAGGCCCGCGCGAGCTCGGAGGTCCGCTGTGCGATGGGCCGTTGAGCGTCTGCGGGTGCGTTGTGGCCGGTCGCGCAGTTCCCCGCGCCCCTTCGGGGCGCTGCAGAACCGCTGCCGATGTCGCCAGGGCCGCTTTGGTCACGCATTACTCGGCCCCCCGCACCAGATCTAGCCGCAGCAGCGAGAACAGCCGGCCCCGCTCATGCGCGGAGAGAGCCTCTTCCAGCAGGTCGTCATAGGCGTCACCGGCATCCGGCGGCTCCTCGCCCAGCCGTACGAGCAGCCGGTCGAGCACGGCCCGCAGCCACACCCCGTCCCGCCACAGCCCCTCCTCGCCGGCGGCCCCACGCGTGTTGCACACCCACAGCCCCAGACAGGCGGCGGCCGTGACGCACAGGCAGTAGCGGCGGGCCAGTTCGAAGGCGTCCTCCGGGACGTCGGCGACCACGTCGGAGAAACCGGCCATCCGGTCGTGGACCCGGCCGGTGACGTCCAGCAGCCGTAGCGCCGCGTCCACCGCACACTTCAGGGCGGGCTGCTCCGCGGCCTGCTCCCACAGCTCCTCGATCAGCCCGGGCAGCGCGGCAAGCAGCGAACTGCCGTTGCGCGTCTTGAGGGTAAGCCGCGTCGGCTCGAACTCCGGGAGTGCTACGGCGAGTTCACAGGCCGCGAGCGCCGGGGCAGGGTCGGCCGTGCCGCGCCTCCAGTGCCGTACCAGCGAACGGAACTGCTGCACCAGCGAGGTCAGATTGACCAGCGTGTTCCCGTCGAACAGGCCGACGATCCGGTGGTCGCGCTCCACCTTCTGGAACATGCCGTACGGCCCGACGCCCTGCCCCGACACCAGGAACGCCCGCGCCCCGAGCACTCCGCCGAGTGCGCAGAGCACGTCTTCCGTGCCGGTCGGCAGCAGGTACTTCGTCACGGCGGCGATGAGCGACAGTTCGTCCGTGGCCGTGTGCACCATGCGGGACGCGACGAGCGCGAGTGCCTCATGGGCGATGACGTCGGCCGCCGCGGACGCCAGCACATGCCGCGCCTGCGGGAGTTCGGTGAGGCTACGGCCGTACAGGCGGCGTTCGCGGGCGAAGCCGAGGGCGAGGTGCAGGCCGTGGTCGGCGGCGCCGAGGGAGAGGGAGGCGCACATGGTGCGGGTGAGCTGGAGGGCCTTCAGCACCGTCTCGATGCCCGTGCCCTCGGCTCCCACCAGGGCGTGCGGGCCCACCTGCGCGTCGTCCAGGACGATCCCGGAGATGTCGGCGCCGCGGATGCCGTGGGTGGGCACCTTGGGCAGGGAGCGGTAGGTGGCCGGCGCCAGCTCGCGTTTGTCGGTGAGCAGGACGCTGAAGCCGCGGGGGCCGCCCGCCGGGTCCGTGCGGGCCAGGACGGAGAGGAGGGTGCCGCGGGTGGCGTTGTTGATCAGCCACTTCTCGCCGTGCAGCCGCCAGCCGTCGTCGGTCCGTCGCGCGGTCACCTCGCCCGCCAACAGGTCGCTTCCGTGGGCCCGTTCGGTGAGCGCGAGCGCGACCGGCACCCCGGCACGCACGTCCGCGCCGAGCCGCGCCGCCTGCTCGTCGCCGCCCGCGACCCACACGCACACCGCGCCGAGATACGTCTTGCCGTGCGCGACGGCCACCGTCAGATCGCGCCGGGCGACCGTCCGGACGAGCTGGAGCGCATGCTCGTAGTCCCGCAGCCGGCCGCCGTGGCGGACCGGCACGTAGTAGTCGGGCAGGCCCCAGGCGTCGAGGTCGCGGCAGATCTGCGCCGGGAACTCCTCGCGGGCGTCCAGGTCCAGGCAGGTGGCGTACGAGAACGTGGTGCGGGCGTCGGTGGGGTCGCCGAGGGCGTGCTCCAGTTCCTCGGCGAGACGGTAGGGGGAGTGCTCCGTCATGAACTCTCCTCCCGTATGGCCCGTACCGCCGGGTCCAGCACCTCGTACAGCGGTGTCACCTCGCCTTGCAGGAACAGCTCCCGCATCGCACGGCGGCGGACCTTTCCGCTGGTCGTACGGCGGACAGCGCCGGGGCGGACGAGCAGGACGCTGCCGACGGGGAGCGCGAACTCCCGGCCGAGGGTGTGCTGGACGGCGGTCGCGACCTTGTGCAGGTCGCCGTCGGGGACGGCCGCGAGGCGGACCTCCAGGATCAGCACCAGGTGTTCGCGGTCGCCCGCGGTGACGCCGAAGGCGGCGCCCGCGCCCCGTGCCAGCGACGGATCGGCCGACCTGGCGGCGCGCTCGACGTCGTGCGGGTAGAGGTTGCGGCCCGCGAGGACCACGACCTCCTTGATCCGGCCGGTGACATACAACTCGCCGCCGTCCAGGACCCCCAGGTCGCCCGTGCGCACCCAGCCGTCCGGGCGGAAGCACTCCGCGGTGGCCGCCTTGTTGCCGTAGTAGCCCGCCGTCACGCTCGGTCCGCGCACCCACACCTCGCCGACCTGCCCGTCCCCCAGCTCGCCGCCCGTCTCCGGGTCGCTGATCCGTACCTCGCAGTCGCGGACCGTGCCGCTGGAGACGAGGGTGCGGTCGGTGCCCTCGGCCAGGACGCCCTGTTCGAGGGCGGCGGAGTCGACCGTCACAACGGTGGGCCGCCTCGCCGCGTCGGCGCCGGTGACCAGGAGCGTCGTCTCCGCGAGGCCGTAGCACGGGGTGAACGCCTCGGCGCGGAAACCGGCCGGGGCGAACCGTTCGGCGAACGCCCGCAGGGTCTCGGCGCGTACCGGCTCGGCTCCGTTCGGAGCGACCCGCCAGCTGGACAGGTCGAGCTGCTCCAGCTGCTCGTCGGTGATACGGCGGGTGCACAGCTCGAACGCGAAGTCGGGCGCACCCGAACCCTCGACCTGGTAGGTGCCGATCATCTCCAGCCAGCGCCGGGGCCGCTTCAGGAACGACAGCGGCGACATCTGGACCGAGACGCCGCCCGCGTACAGCGGCTGGAGGAGATGACCGATCAGGCCGAGGTCGTGGTAGTGCGGCAGCCAGCCGCCGACGACCATGTGCTCCCCGGTGCCGGCCCAGCGGTGGATCGCCGCCTCGTTGGCGAGCAGATTGGCGTGCGTGACCATGACGCCCTTGGGATCGCTGGTCGAGCCCGATGTGTACTGGAGGAAGGCGAGATCGTCCGGGCGGACGGACGTCGGGCGCCACTGCTCGGGGTCGGGGGCGTGCATCAGCGCCCCCGCGTCGGTGGCCAGGGTGTGGACATGGGGCAGTTCCAGAGAGTCCAGCCAGGCCTGGAGCAGGGGCGCGTACGTGGACGTCGTGAGCACGGCCACCGCTTCCGAGTCCCGCAATATGCCGCCCACGCGGGCGAGTTGCTCGCCCTGGTCCGTGGGCAGCGGGGCCGGTACCGCGACGGCGCCGGCGTACAGGCAGCCCGCGAACGCCGTCAGGAACGCCGGGCCCGGCGGGTGCAGCAGCAGCACCGGGCGGCCGGTCGCGCGCCGCTCCTGGAGCCAGGCCGCGACTCTGCGCGCCTGTACGTCCAGGTCGCCGTATGTCAGCTGCTCGGGATCGGTGCCGTCCGACCGGTCCGGGAGGTAGATGAACGCGGCGCGCTCCGGGTGCGCGGCGGCACGCTCCAGGACGACGCGGGTGAACGTGTCCGCCTGCGCCGGTGCGAAGCGGAGCGGTGTGCTGGTCACGGCCGTCCTCCTGTCACGGTGAGTGCGATGTGGCCGGGCACGGCGGGCAGATCCCGTAACGCGTGCCGGTACTCGGCGGTCCCGTCGGGCCCCGGCGGGCCGGCCGGAGTGCAGCCGAGCGAGAGATAGAAGTCCGCGAAGCGGTGGTTCTTCGCGGTGGGCCGGAACCGGCCGTGCAGCGCGGCCGCGCCCGCGTCCCGGGCCAGCGCCAACACCCCGCCGAACGCCGCGTGTTCGATATGGCGGCCGAAGACCCGGCAGCTGAGCAGCGCGTTGTCGATGCGCCAGCCGTCGTCCTCGTACGTCACGAACACCGCCCCGACCAGGCCGTTGTCGCCGAACCGGTCGCGGGCGGCGACGGTGAGGACCAGGCCCGACTCGGCCGCCTCGCTCACCTCGTCCGCCGTCAGACGCCGGGTCGTCAGATTGAACTGGTTGGTGCGCTGGGTGAGTTGGGCGACCCGCGCCACCTCGTGCGGCCGCAGCGGGGCCACGTCCACCGCCACGTCGAGCCGCGCGAGGAAGTCCTCGTACGACTCGGCGCCCTCCAGCAGCTCCCGCCGCTCGCCCTCGCTGCGGTACTGCGCGCCGCGCTGCCGGTCCGTGTCCGTCAGCTCCGGCACGTCGAACCAGCCGTCGGCGAGGAGGCGTTCGGGATGCAGCGCCGGTTCGTCGTCCAGCGGTACGACCGCCACCTCCGGCAGCGCCGCGGAGACCTGCGCCCGCTCGAACGGCGAGTCGTCCGCGAAGACAAGACTGTCCACCCCGAGCCCCAGCCGTCCGGCGATCACCCGCAACCCCTCGTCCTTGGGCCCCCAGTCACCTCGTACGACGGTGAACTCGTCCTCGGACAGGGCCATGTCGGGGTGGGTGCGCAGGACGTGGACCAGCGGCTCCTGGTCGTTCTTCGAGCAGACGGCGAGCAGCACGCCCTGGGCGCCGAGCTGCCGTATCACCCGCTGGAACCGGCCGAAGGCCTCGCCGCGCAGGGTGGAGGCGGCGGCGATGCCCTCGGGGCCCGCGTCGCCGAGGACGCCGTCCCACAGGGTGTTGTCCGCGTCCAGGACCAGGACCTTCTTCGTGCGGCCGCGCAGGGTGCGGGCCAGATGGGCGACCTCGCGGGCGTACCCGGCGAGCAGGTCGGCGCCGAGGCGGGCGCGGGCGTATCCGGCGAGGCGGGTGTCGCGGACCGGGCCGCTCGCGTTCGCCAGGGGCTCCAGGTCGACGGTGTGGGTACGGCGGTGGGCGGTGGCGAGCCGGAGCAGGCCTGCGTTCAACTCCCGCCATGCCGCACCCAGTTCGATGCGCGAACGGTGATCGACGAGTTGGTGCGTGTGCTCGCGCAGGAGCGGGAGGGTGTTGAGGACGAGGGTGCCCTGGCCGTGCCGGGCGTGGTGGGCGGTGAGACGGTCGAGGCGGGCGAGGACGTCCCGTGCGGCCGACGTGGCGTCCTTCGCCGTCCAGGGCGTCGGGAGCGAGTCGAAGACCACCGAGGCGTCGAGCACACACAGGGCGAGGGCCGTGCCGGGCGCGTACACGGAGCTGTGTGCGTCCAGCAGGGCCCGTTCCCAGGCGCCGTGGTCACCGGTGAGCGGGCCGAGCAGCAGCCGGTGCCTGGCCAGCTCCGCGGTCAGCGAAGGAACCAGGCCGTCGAGCGTGCCGCTGCCGTCGATCGACACGGTGAGTGTCTCGGTCCCGGTCCGGGCGAGCTGGTCGCGGACGGATCCGATGAGCCGTCCCGCCGTCCGTAGCGCCGCCGCCGGGTCGTCGCCGGTGGCCAGTCGGTCGAGCAGCGCGGGCAGATCGTGCCGGCGTGCCGTCAGGCTGCCGTCGGAGTGCATCAGGCGCAGCCGGTCGAGTGGACCGGCAGCCGCCGTCGTCTCGGTGGTCATGGCAGGGAGCCTGCGAGCCGGGCCTTAACGGTCCCTTGTGCGGTCCGTGGTGGCGCAAGGCGGGCGCAAGTGCGGCTGCCGAGGGTGGGCACGACCGTACGGCCCAGGGAAGGCGGGACGATGGACGAAACAGGGCGCGAACTGCGTACCCAGGTCTGTGTGGTGGGCGGTGGACCCGCCGGACTCACCCTCGCCGTGGAACTCGCCCGGCGCGGGATCGATGTCGTCGTGCTGGAGGCGTCGAAGCACTTCAACCGCTCGTTCCGCGGCGAGTCCGTGTCACCCGACTCGGTGTGGCTCCTGGACCGGCTGGGCATCCTCGACCGGCTCGGCGGGGCCTACGTCCAGATGCACCGATTCGAGATCGAGGACTCCGGGCGCACCGTGCTCCACGCCGACTTCGACCGCTTCCCGTATCCGCACCCGTTCCCCGTCGAGCTTCCGCAGCACACCCTGCTGACGACGCTCGCCGAAGCCGGCGCCGAGAACCCCGCGTTCACGCTGATCCAGGGCGCGACGGCCACGGAGTTGCTGCGGGACGGGGGCAAGGTCACCGGCGTGCGGGCGCGCACTCCCGACGGTGAGACGACCATCCGTGCCACGCTCACCGTCGGCGCGGACGGCCGGTTCAGCAAGGTGCGGGAGATGGCGGGGCTCGACGCGCAGGTCACGCCGCTCGACCGTGACGTTGTCTGGCTCAAGCTGCCGTTCCCGTACGACAGTTGGGACGACCACACGTACCGGGTGCGCATCCGGGGCGACCAGCACGGGCTGTTCATCCCGACCCGGCCCGACAGTGTGCGCGTCGGCTTCAACATTCCCAAGGGTGGCTTGAAGGAGATCCGCAAACACGGGCTGCCGCTGCTGCACCGGCGACTCGATCTGCTCGCGTCCGAACTGTCGGACACCGTTCGCAAGCACATCCGTGGGTGGTCGGACACATCCATGCTCGACATCTTCACGACCGTGGTTCCGCGTTGGTCCGCCCCCGGTCTCGTCCTCATCGGCGACGCGGCGCACACCCTCACACCGATCCTCGGCCAGGGAGTCAACCACGCCATCATCGACGCCGTGACGCTGGCGCCGCTGCTGGAGGAGGCGCTCCCCGGGGGCCCGGCCGCGCTCACCGACGCGACCGACCGCTTCCAGCGCGCCCGCGAGGCCTCCGTGGCCCGCTCCCGCGCCCTCCAGCTGCGCCAGGAACGCCTCTTCTCCCTCGGCGGCCGAATCGGCGGCGCCTGGCGCCGCACCCTGTACCGGACCGTCGACCACAGCGAACGCCTCACCCACAAGGTCCTCGCGGGCGCCTACTTCCAGCTTCAGAAGCCGGGGGAGCGGGTCGCCAAGGTGCAGCAGGATGTCCATGGTTGACGCACCCCGTCCACTCCTCGCCGCCCTCGCCCTCCACCAGTTCGTCATCGCCGGGGCCGGTGCCGTCGTCGCGCCGCTCGGGGAGGAGCTGCGGGCGGCGAACGGGCTGCCGGCGACCTTGTTGCCGTGGGCCGTCATCGCGTACGCGGTCGGGCTCGGCGCCCTCGTCCTGCCCGCCCGGCGCCTCGGCCGACGGACCGGTCCGCTGGCGATGCTGCTCATCGGGCTGTGGCTGTTCGCCCAGGCCTCCGTCGCCTGCACGCTCGTACCGGACGCCGAACCCTTCCTCGCGCTGCGGGCGGCGCAGGGCGCGGGCGCGGCCGCACTGACCGCCGCCGCGCTGCTCGTCGTGCCGGCGCACACGAACCGGCTGATCGTGGTGTGGGGCGCGATGATCGTCGCCGGGCTGACCGCGGGACTGGTCGCCGGCGCCAACATGCCCGCGTCCCACTGGCGTTGGACGTTCTGGGCCGACGTGCCCCTGGCCGCCGCCGGCGGGGTCACGGCGATCAGGATCCTTCGCGTGCGGAGGCGGCGGGGTCCGGCCCCGGCCGCCGTGCGGGATGCGGCGCCGCAGCCGGTCCGGGACGCAGCGGCGTGACGTACCGCCGTATCACTGTCGCCACCACGTCGAGCAGGGCCGGCTCTGCGTCCGCCATTCCCTATCCTTCGCGTGCGGAGGCAGCGGGGTCCGGCCCCGGCCGCCGTATGGGACGCGGCGGCGTGATGTACCGCCGTACTACTGTCGCCACCACGTCGAGCAGGGCCGGTTCGTGGGTGCGGAGGAAGAAGTGGCCGCCCGGCACGGTCCACAGCTCCCAGCCGCGGGCGGCGCAGGTCCGCCACTCCCTGACGTCCGCCCTGGGCACCAACTCGTCCGTCTCCCCGGCGAACAGATGCAGCGGGACGTCGACCGGATCAGCCGTCCCCTCCGCGTCGGCGCACAGGCCGAGGTCGTCCCGCACCACCGGCAGCAGCGCCGGCAGCCACTCCGGATGCCCGAGCAGCACCGGCGGCAGACCACCGAGCGCCGCCAGCTCCCGGGCCAGCTCCTCGTCCGACGCGTCCGGGCCGCCGATCCTCGGCGGGGGCAGCTGCGGGGCGCGGTACGCGGCGAGCAGCGCGGCACTCGGCAGCCGGGCGCCGCGCTGTCGGCGCCGCCGTACGATCTCGTACGCGAGCAGCGCGCCCATGCTGTGCCCGTACAGCAGCACCGGCGGCCCGTCCGCGTCCAGCACCGGCCCCAGCTCGGCGTCCAACTCGGCGACGAGCGGGGCCAGTTCGGTGCGGCGAGGCTCGGCGAAACGGCCCTCGCGGCCGGGCAGCCGGACCGCCAGGACGTCCACCGCGGCGCCCCGCCGGGCCAGCCCCCGCTCCCAGCGCGCGTAGGCGGAGGCGCCCCCGCCCGCGTACGGGAAGCAGAGCAGCCGCCCGGCGGCGTCGGGCCGTGGTGGACGCGACAGGTACTCCGTCACCGCGCCGCCAGCGGTCGCGGCAACGAGGTCCCCCCGCTCTCCAGCGCCGGATCCCCGCGCAGCACCGCCGCGTGCAACTCCTGTAGCCGGGGCGACGGTTCGAGCCCCATTTCGTCCACGAGGGTGCGATGCAGCGTGCGGAACGTCTCCAGGGCCTGCCAGGAGCGGCCGCACCGGTGCAGGGCGAGGATCAGCTGCGCGTGCAGGGTCTCGTGCAGCGGGAACCGGGAGGCGAGCGAGGCGAGTTCACCGAGCACGGCCCGGTGCCGGCCGAGCCGCAGCTCCGCGTCGAAGCGCTCCTCGAAGGCCGCCATCCGCAGCTCATCGAGTCGCAGCACCTCGGACCGCAGTACGAACCCCGGCTCCACATCGGCGAGTACCGGCCCCCGCCACAGCCTGAGTGCCCGCACCAGCAGCGCGCAGCCCTCCGCGACCATCCCCGCCTCCAGCGCATGGCGGCCCGCCGTGGCGAGCCGTTCGAAGCGGGCGGCGTCGGTCGAGGCGGCGGGGACATCGAGGAGGTAGCCCCCCGGGACGCGCCGCAGCACGTCCCGGGGGCCGACGGCCTGTGCCGGAAGTGGCGCCACCTCCGGCACAGACCATGAAGGCACGTCGGAATCAAGTGCGTGCGCGATGAGCCGGCGAAGCTGTTTCACATACGTGTGGAGCGTGGCCTCGGCCGAACGCGGCGGCCGGTCCCCCCACAGCTCGTCCACCAGTACGGAAACACTCACCGGACGCCCGCAGTCGAGCCCGAGCAGCGCCAGGACCTTGCGTGGTTTTGCGGCACTCGGAACGACTGACGACTGCCCGATCCGGGCGCCGAGCGGTCCGAGTAAGGCGATCTCCATCAAGTTGCCCCCCAGATGGTTCAGCACGCCGCATGGAATGCCCTTTCGACGGTGGCAGCAGGGGTGCACCGGGCGCCAGTGACCACGGCACGAAGCCGACATGAATCCATCACGCACCCACATGGGTGTTATGGCTCAATTCGGCGGCGTAACAGATGCGCACTGTCGGCAGCGGCTCCGCCTCGCCTACCATCCGCCCGTCTGGACCCGAGAGTCGGGAGACTCCGGGGAGACTCTGGGGGGAGTCCGATGTCCGCACCGGCCGAATGGGCGCTTGGCGTGCCCGCACGTGCCACCGCACCACAGACCGCACCGGGGCATGCCACGCGCGCTGTCCTGGTCATTCCCGTCGTGTTCCTGCCCCTGGGTGTGTGCGCGATCACCGCCGAACACCCGGGCCCGGCCGCCGCCGCACTCGGAGTGGCCGCGCTCATGGGGACGTACGTCCTGTTCCTGCTGCTCAGCCTGCCGTTACGGCCCCGGATCCGCGGGCACCGGCTGGGGCTGACGCTCACCGCACAAGGGGTCCTCGGCTTTCTGCCCGTCATCGCGCCGGGACCCGTGTGGCCCGGGATGGCCGGATACTTCGCCGGCTCACTGCTGCTGACGGTGACGGCGCGCACGGGCCGGGTACTCGCCGCGCTCGCCGTCGCCGGGGTGTGCGCCGCCGCCTTCGGGGAGGGCGCCGGGCTCGCCCGCTGGCTGTACGCGGGCTGGTCCACCGCCGTCGTCGCCCTCGTCGTGTACGGCACCGCACGCCTGAGCCGGCTGGTGCGGACCGCCCGTGAGGAGCGGGAGATGCTGGCCTGGCGCGCCGTGGAGCAGGAGCGCCGCCGCTACGCCCGCGACCTGCACGACCTACTCGGCTACAGCCTCTCCGCGATCACCCTCAAGGGAGACCTCGCACAACGACTCGTACGGCAGCAACCCGAGCGGTCCCGGCAGGAGCTGGACGGACTGCTGGTCGTGGCCCGCCAGGCGCTGTCCGACGTACGCACCGTGGCACGCGGCTACCGCGATCTGTCGCTCACCGCGGAGGCGGAGTCGGCGCGTTCGCTGCTCACCGCCGGCGACGTCCGCGCCAGTGTGGACCTGCGCTGCGAGAGCCAGGGGCCCGTCGGGACGGTGCTGGCCACGGTACTGCGGGAGGGCGTCACCAACATCGTCCGGCACAGCAAGGCCACCGAGTGCCGGATCGAGACCCGGCGCACGGACGGGGGGTTCGTGCGGCTGGTCATCTCCAACGACGGGGTGGGAGCGGCGCGTTCGGGTCCCTTCCCATGTCTGGAGGGCGGTGGCTCGGGAGGTCTCTCCAACCTCGCCGAGCGGCTCGCGGCGATCGGCGGCCGGCTCAGCGTGGACACCGACGAACGTGGGTGGTACCGGGTGACGGCGGAGGCGCCTGCGCATCTCGGGTAGCGACAGGTGGCTTCGGGTAGCTACAGCAGCCAGCCCGACTCCTGTGCGATCCGCACCGCGTCCAGCCTGTTGCGCGCGTTGAGCTTGGTGACGACGGAGGTGAGGTAGTTCCGGACGGTGCCCGTCGACAGATGCAGCGCCTCGGCGATCTCCGTGGCGTCGGCACCCCGCGCCGCCCAGCGCAGGATCTCCGTCTCGCGCTCGGTGAGCGGGGACTCCCCGTCGGAGAAGGCGGACAGCGCCAGCTCCGGGTCGACGACCCGCTCACCCTCGGCGGCCTTGCGGACCACCTCGGCGAGATAGGAGGCGGGCGAGTCCTTCAGGACGAACCCGGTGACCCGCTCGGCCAGGGCCCGGCGCAGGGTACCGGGCTTGCCGAGGCTGGTGAGGATGACGGTACGGCAGCCGGGCAGCCGCTCGTGCAGCTGCGCCGCCGCCGTGATGCCGTCTATGCGGGGCAGGTCGAGGTCGATGACCGCGACGTCGGGCCGGGAGGCGAGCGCGGCGTCGAGCACCTCGTCCCCCGATTCGACTTCCGCGACCACCTCCAGGTCGGGCTCCAGGTTGAGCAGTGCCACAAGGGCACCGCGCACCATGGAGACGTCCTCGGCCAGCAGGATCCGAATCAATCCACCCCCCAGGCAGATGCGGACAGAAGGTCCGCCGATTGTGGCCCGGAGTGTAGCCCTGCCTTATGGCCGTTTTGTGAGGGATTTGTGCGGAGGGTAGAGGTGTGGTAACGCTCTGCCATGTATGTGGGGTTGGCGCTATTGAGGCACCAACTCCCGTGTGTCTGTGGTGTTTTCGGTCATTCCCGCGCGCCGGTGCAGCTTCCGCAGTGCGCGCGGCGCCCACCAGGTGGCCCGTCCGGTCAGCCGCAGCACGGCGGGCACCAGCAGGCTCCGCACCACCATGGCGTCCATCAGCACCGCGAGCCCCACACCCAGGCCGAGCATCTTGATGTTCGTGACCCGAGAGGTGCCGATGGCGACCATCACCACGGCCAGGATCAGCGCCGCCGCGGTGATCAGCCCGCCGGTGCGGCGGATGCCGTCCGCGATCGCGGCCCGGTGGTCGCCGCCGGCCTCGTACTCCTCCTTGATACGGGAGATGAGGAACACCCCGTAGTCCATCGAGAGCCCGAACGCCACACAGAACATCAGCACGGGGAGTGCGGTTTCGATATCACCCGTGGGCGTGAATCCGAGCGGCCCCGACAGATGGCCCTGCTGGAAGACCCACACCATCGCCCCGAACATCGCGGTCAGACTCAGGGCGTTGAGCACGATCGCGAGGACCGGCAGCAGCACACTGCCGGTGAACAGGAAGACCAGGATCAGTGTGGCGGCGGCGATGATGCCCAGCGCCCAGGGGAGACGTTCGGCGGTGCCGTCCTGGGTGTCGGCGAGGACGGCGGCGGGGCCCGTCACCGAGGCGTCGAAGGGCGCCGGGACATCCCGGATCTCGTCCACCAGGTCCAGGCTGGAGCGCGAAGTGGCCTCACCGGAGTGCAGCACGGTGAGGTACCCCGGCTGCTCGTCCGCACCGGCCCGCGCACCCTTCACGAACTGCCCTGCCGGGCCTGTCACTTGGACCACGTGCGGCAGTGCGGAGACCTCGCGGCTGTAGCCGGCGACCGCCTCCCGGTCCGGGGAGCCCTCGATGAGTACGGTGAGCGCGCTGCCCGGACTCGCCGGGAAATCCTCCCTCAGCTGCTGCTGCACGACCCGCGGACCGGACGACTCGGGCAGCTGCCGGTCGTCCGCCGTGCCGAAGTGGACGTCCTTGAAGGGCAGGCCGAGGGCCACGAGAACGGCCACCGTGCCGACGAGGAAGTACGGGGCGCGGCGCATCACGAGCCGCGCGAGCCGTCCCCAGACCGCCCCCGGTTCTCCCGACTTCTGCCTGGAGAGCGGCAGGCGCAGCGCGTTCACCCGCCGCCCCAGCAGGACCAGCACGGCAGGCAGCGCGATCAGCGAGGCCGCCGCCGCGATCAGCACGACGGCGATCCCGGCGTACGCGAACGACTTGAGGAAGTACTGCTGGAACACGAACATCGACGCCAGGCACGCGGCGACGGTCAGCGCCGAGAACAGCACGGTCCGGCCCGCCGTCCGCAGCGTCGCGATCACCGCCGCCCGGGGTTCGAGCCCCGCCGCCAGCTCCTCGCGGTGCCGGCGCACGATGAGCAGGGCGTAGTCGATGGCGAGCCCGAGCCCCAGCGCCGTGGTCAGATTCTGCGCGTACACCGAGACATCGGTGAACTCGGTGACGATCCGCAGCACCGCGTTCGTGCCGAGGATCGCCACGATCCCCACCAGCAGCGGCAGCAGCGCCGCGACCGCACTGCCGAACACGATCACCAGCAGGACGAGAGTGAGCGGCAGCGCGATCATCTCGGCCCGCACCAGATCCTCGGCGATCACCTCCTGCGAGGCGTGCCGCACGGCGGCCGGACCGCCCAACTCCACGTCCACCACACCGTGTTCACCGCTGAAGCGCGGCTCCAGGGCCTTGAGGGTGTCGTCGACGGCATCCTCGTTGCCGCTCAGGTGCGCGGTGATCAGCGCCTCGCCGCCGTCCCTCGCGCGCAGCGACCTGTCACCGCCGTCCCAGTACGAGACGACCCCGCCGACGCCGGGTTCCTGCGCCAGACCGCGGGCGAGGGAGCGGGCCTCGGCGGTCACCTTCGGATCGTCGACACCGTTCGGTGCGCTGACCAGCAGCAGCAGATTCGGCTGGGACGCGGGAAAGCGCTTCTCCAACTGGGCGGTGGCGTACGTCGATTCGGAGCCCGGGATCTGCGAGCCGCCGCTGCCGAGCCGATCCGCGACCCCCTTGCCGAGCAGTACGGCCGCCGCGGTGAGCAGCAGCACGAGCAGCAGGGTGAGGCGTGGACGGGCGGTGAGCGCACGGGTCGTACGACTGCTGTCCGGTGGGGTGGGCGGGGGCGAGCTGGTCATCGGAGGCGTCCTCCCTGAATCCCCGGGACCGACCGGGGTTCCCTGGTGAGCGGGCAGGGTGCTGCGGCCTCCGATGGTCGTGACCGTGGCTAAAGCGGTGGCTGCGTCGGGCGCTCCGCGGGGGCCGCACTGGGTTGTCGTTTGTCTGCCGGCCCGTCGGGGCTGGTCGCGCAGTTCCCCGCGCCCCTTCGGGGCGCGGTAGCGCCAGACGTGTTGAGATACGCGCGCCAGCCCCCGTACGACGTGATGTCGGCCGCGTCGGCCAGCGCTGCCGGCTCGCAGAGGAAACCGGGGACGCGGCTGCCGTCGGCCAGTTCGACGCTGCCCAGCGTCATCGGGCGGGGGAGGGCGGCCAGCAGGCGTCCCAGGCCCTCCGCCGGGAGGCGCCACACCTCGGCCTCGACGGCTGCGCCGCCCTCGCCGACGCGGACCAGGCCCGGCTTGGGCGGGGTGGTCGCCAGTGCGTACAGGCCGTAGACCGGGGCGGTCGTCGTCGTACGGTCCAACCGGGCGCCCAGAGCGAGGAGTTGCGGGTTGAGGGGCTGGCCCGACAGATGGGCGCCCACGACCGCGAGCCGGGTCTCAGGCTGGAGCAGTCCGGCGATCCGCGTCAGCCGTTCGTCGGTGAACGCCCCTCCGACCAGCATCACACCGAACGGCAGGCCGTTCACCTCGCCCGCCGGGACGGCCACCGCCGCCAGGCCGAAGAGGTTCGTGGAGTTGGTGAAGCGGCCCAGGCGGGCGTTGGCGCCCAGCGGATCGGCGGCGACCTCGGCGAGGGTGGGGTGGCCGGGTGTGGTGGGCAGCAACAGGGCGTCCGCGTCGGCGAGTTCGGTTTCGGCGTGTGCGCGCAGGGTGGCGAGCCGCTCCTGGTCCGCGTAGAGCTGGTGGGCCGGAATGTCGCGGGCGCGGGTGATGATGCCGGCGACGGTGGGATCGAGGCCGGCACCGCCTTCGGAGAGCAACTTGTCGACAAAGCTCCCCACGGCTGTGTAGCGCTCGGCGACGAAGGCACCCTCGTAGAGCATCGCGGCGGCCTCGGTGAAGGGGGTGAGGTCGAGCGTGCGCACCTCCGCGCCCGCCTCGGTGACCTGCCGTACGGCCGCCTCGTACGCGTCCGCCCAGCCCGGATCCAACTCGCCGAGCTGTTCCGGTGACGCGACCGCGATCCGCCAGGGGCCCGGTGCGCGCTGGGGGAGTTGCTGGTCCAGCGCGGTCAGGTACGACATGGCCTGCTCGGCTTCCGGGAGCGTCCGCGCGAACACCGTCACGCAGTCGAGCGAGGCGCAGGCCGGGACGACGCCCTCGGTCGGGACCAGGCCGCGGGTGGGCTTGAGGCCGACGATGCCGTTGAAGGCGGCCGGGACCCGGCCCGAGCCGGCGGTGTCCGTACCGAGCGCGAAGTCGACGATGCCGAGCGCCACCGCTGTGGCCGAACCGGAACTGGAACCGCCGCTGATCCTTGAGGGGTCGTGGGCATTGCGTACGGCACCGTAAGGGGAGCGCGTGCCGACGAGGCCGGTCGCGAACTGGTCGAGGTTTGTGGTGCCGAGGACGAGCGCGCCCGCGGCACGGAGACGGGCGACCACGGGTGCGTCGGCCTCGGGCCGGTAGGCGTACGACGGACAGCCCGCCGTGGTCGGCAACCCGGCCACGTCGATGTTGCCCTTGGCGGCGAACAGGCGGCCCGCGAGCGGAAGCCGCTCGCCGCGAGCCAGACGTTCATCGAGCGCGGCGGCCTCCGCCTCGACCTCCTCCCGACGCCGCAGTTCGATCCAGACCTCGGGTCGGTCCACGGCCTCGATACGGGCGTATGCGGCGCGGACACGGGACAGGATCGTCATCATTTCTTGTTCTCCTCAGGATGCAACGCCCCAAGGGGCGCGGGGAACTGCGCGACCAGCCACGACGGACCCGCAGGCGAGACACCGGCCCTCCAGCGAAGCGCTCATGCGGGCGCGAGGACGATCAGGGCCGTCCCCGCTTCCACGGTGTCCCCGGGCCGGACCAGGATCTCGGTCACCACGCCGCCGGCCGGCGCGTGCACCCTGGATTCCATCTTCATCGCCTCCAGGGAGAGCAGCGGCTGCCCGGCGGTCACCGTGTCTCCCGGCGAGACGGTCACCTGCCAGACCGACGCGGCGAACTCGGCCTCCACCAGCCGGCCACCCTCCGGCACGAGCACTTCGGCAGGCGGCGTCGCCATCGGTGCCTCCGCCCGAGTGAACTCGCCCGCCGCCTCCCACGCGTCCCGCTCCGCCGCGAAGGCGGCACCCTGCCGGGCCCGGAACGCGGCGATGGACCCGGCGTTCGCGGCGAGGAAGGCCTGGTACTCGGCGAGCGAGAACGTGCCCTCCTCGATGCGCGGCACGAAGCGCCCGGACTTGATGTCGGCGCGCAGCTCCAGCAGCTCCTCGGCATCCACCGGGTACCACTTGATCCGGTCGAAGAAGCGCAGCAGCCAGGGCGACCCCGGCTCGAACGCGCCGCGCTGCTGCCACCCCGACCACACCTGGGTCGTACGGCCCACGAACTGATAGCCGCCCGGGCCCTCCATGCCGTAGACGCACAGATACGCCCCGCCGATGCCGACCGAGTTCTCGGCCGTCCAGGTGCGTGCCGGGTTGTACTTGGTGGTGACCAACCGGTGCCGCGGGTCGAGCGGGGTCGCCACGGGCGCGCCCAAGTAGACGTCTCCCAGGCCGAGTACGAGGTACTCCGCGTCGAAGACCGTGCGGTACACGTCCGTCACCGAGTCGAGTCCGTTGACCCGGCGGATGAACTCGATGTTCCACGGACACCACGGCGCGTCGTCGCGCACGCCCGCCATGTAGCGGGCGATGGCCTCACGGGTCGCGGGGTCGTCCCAGGAGAGGGGCAGGTGGACGGTGCGGGAGGGGACGACGAGTTCGTCGGAGGGAGGGAGCGAGGAGACCGTCTCCCTTACGGCAGCGAGGAGTTCGTGCTGCGGCAGCCGTCGCGGGTCCGCCTGTATCTGAAGGGAGCGGATGCCCGGCGTGAGGTCCGTGACCCCGTCGAGGGACTCTGCGGCCACCGCCTCCATCAGCGCGTGGACACGCATACGCAGCGCCAGGTCCAGCTGCATCGGCCCGAACTCGACGAGCAGGTTGTCGTCGCCGCTGCGCCGGTACGTCACATCGCCGTCCCGCGCCAGCACCCCGCCGTCCACGATCGCGGCCCGGGACGCGCCGTCGACACCGACCGGCATGAACCGCACGGTGTCACCCGGCCGCAGCTGGCCCAGCTTCCACCGCTCCGCGCTCAGCACGGTCGCCGGGCACACGAACCCGCCGAGCGAGGGACCGTCCGGACCCAGCAGCACCGGCATGTCGCCGGTGTAGTCGACGGCGCCGACGGAGTACGGGGTGTCGTGGATGTTGGACGGGTGCAGGCCCGCCTCACCGCCGTCGGTGCGGGCCCAGCGGGGCTTCGGGCCGACCAGCCGGACGCCGGTCCGCGCCGAGTTGAAGTGGACCTTCCAGCCGGCCGCGTAGAAGTCCCGGATGTCGTCCTCGGTGAAGAACTCCGGTGCGGCGTGCGGGCCTTCGACGGCGCCGATGTGCCACTCGGCGTCGAAGACGGGGCGGTCTGCGCGGGGTGTGGGGATGCCTTCCGCGACCGTCCCCCCGTGCAGTACATCCCCCGTTCGCAGCGCCCGCCCCCCGTGACCGCCGAACCGGCCCAGCGTGAAGGTGCTCGCGCTGCCCAGGAACGCGGGCACGTCCAGACCGCCCGCGAACAGCACATACGTCCGCAGCCCGTGCTCCGTGGGCGCCCCGGTCTCCAGTACGGCCCCCGCGGGCACCGTCACCGGCTCCCACTGTGCGACCGGCGCACCGTCGACGGTCACCGGCGCGGGGGCGCCCGTCACGCACACGGTCGTCGGCTGTGTGAACCTCAACGCCGGGCCCTGGAGGGTGCATTCGAGCCCGGGCGCGCCCTCGGAGTTGCCCAGCGCCCGGTTGCCCAGCCGGAAGGACAGGTCGTCCATCGGGCCGCACGGCGGCACGCCGACCTGCCAGTAGCCGGTGCGGCCCGGCCAGTCCTGCACGGTGGTGAGCGTCCCGCCGGAGACGACCTCGATGCGCGGCATCGGGTCACTCACCCGCGCGAGGGTGGCCGTCGAGTGCGTGGCCGCAGCGAACTCCCGGTCCGTGAGCGCCGCCCGCACCAGCCCCAGGTTCGTCTCGATGCCGTCGACCCGCGTGCGGGCCAGCGCCGCGTCGAGCCGCCGCAGGGCGTGCTCCCGGTCCGGTCCGTACGCGATGACCTTCGCGAGCAGCGGATCGTACGACGTGGTCACCTCGGTGCCCGTCTCCACCCAGCCGTCGACCCGCACGCCCGGCGGGAACTCGACCCGGGTCAACAGGCCCGCGCTGGGCCGGTGTTCCCGACTCGGATCCTCCGCGTACAGGCGTGCCTCGACGGCGTGCCCGCGCGGCGCGCCGGGGTCGCGCACGACGTCCGTCTCGCCGCGGGCCAGCCGTAGCATCCAGGCGACCAGATCGACGCCGTAGATCTCCTCGGTGACCGGGTGCTCGACCTGGAGGCGCGTGTTGACCTCCAGGAAGTAGGCCTCTTCGCGGGCGGCGTCGTAGACGAACTCGACGGTTCCGGCGGAGCGGTAGTCGACCGAAGCGCACAAGTCGCGTGCGGATGAGGCGAGTTGACCCCGCACGTGGTCCGGCAGCCCGGGTGCGGGCGCCTCCTCCAGCACCTTCTGGTTGCGCCGCTGGAGGGAGCAGTCCCGGTCGCCGAAGGTGACGACCTTTCCCGTCCCGTCGCCGAAGACCTGTACCTCGACATGGCGGGCCTGCTCGACGAGCCGTTCGAGGAAGACACCTGCGGAGGAGAAGGATGCGGCGGCGACGCGCTGCACCCGTTCCCAGGCCTCGGTCAGTTCATCGGCTGAGCGACATGCCGACATGCCGATACCGCCGCCCCCGCCGGTCGCCTTGAGCATGACGGGAAAGCCGATCGCCCGGGCCGCTTCCAGGGCCTCCGCGACCGAGCCCAGCAGTCCTGTTCCCGGCGCCAGCGGCACCCCGGCCGCCTCGGCGGCCGCCCGTGCCGTGTGCTTCGCGCCGAACAGCTCCAGTTGCTCCGGCGTCGGGCCCACGAACACGATCCCGGCCTCCTCGCAGCGCCGCGCGAACGCCGCGTCCTCGGACAGGAAGCCGTACCCGGGGTGGATCGCGTCCGCGCCGGTGTCCTTGGCGGCCTTCAGCACCAGGTCCGCGTCGAGGTACGACTCCTTCGCGGGCGCCGGGCCCAGCCGTACCGCCGCGTCCGCCAGCCGGACGTGGGGTGCGGAGCGGTCGGCGTCGGAGTACACGGCGACCGTGCGCAGGCCGAGTTCACGAGCGGTACGGATGATCCGTACGGCGATCTCGCCGCGGTTGGCGACGAGCAGCGTGTCGAAGGTCATGCGGGCGTCCCGATCGTCATCTCCACCGCCGTCGGCTCGAAGCCGTTGCAAGGGTTGTTGATCTGCGGGCAGTTGGAGACGAGGACCAGCACGTCGCGTTCGGCGCGGAGGGTGAGGGAGAGGCCGGGTGCCGAGATGCCGTCGACGATGCCGAGCGTGCCGTCCTTCTCGACCGGCACGTTCATGTACCAGTTGATGTTGGAGACCAGGTCCCGCTTGCCCAGCCCGTACTTCGAGCCCTCCGCGAGGAAGTTGTCCACGCACGCGTGCTGCGACCACGTGTGGTGGCCGTACCGGAGGGTGTTGGACTCCTTGGAGCAGGCGCCGCCGACCGTGTCGTGGCGGCCGACGTCGTCGGCGACCACGGTCATCAGCGGGGTGTGCTCGTTGGACATGAGCACACTGCCGGCGGTGAGGAAGAGGTTCCCCTGCGCGTGGATCGTGTCGGGCGCGCTGTAGCGGACCGATGTGTCGTGGGCGTCGTACACCAGGAAGTCGACGGCCTGATTGCCGTGCAGGTCGGTGATGGTCAGGGTCTCGCCGGTGCGGACGACGGACGACCAGGCCGCGCGGGCCGGAACGACGGTCGTGCTCGTGCTCATACGAGCCCCCTCGCGGCAAGGAGTTCGGCGGTGTTCAGGAAGGCCCGGCGGCCCTCGGGGGAGGCGTCCCACAGCGGGTTGTCGGGCCTGGTCGGCTCGGCTCGCCAGGCGAGGACCTCCAGCGGGGTGCTGACGTAGTCGTCCCGCGGATCGACCGGGTGGGGCACATTGGCGATCAGCACCGTGACGTCCTGCTCGGCGCGCAGCGTCACACTGCCGCCCGGTCCTGCCGAACCGGTGAACTCGAGGGCGCCGTCCTCGCGTACCTCGACGCCCTGGAAGAAGGAGAGCGACGGCGGCAGGTCGCGCGGTTCGAGGCCGTTCTTGGCGGCGGCCAGCTTGAGGAGTTCACGTCCGGCCGGTGAGCCGGACTGCGGGGCGCCGTCGCCGTACCGCTCGGTGTTCCGTACGAGGGTGGAGGTGCCGCACAGCGCATCGTGCCGCCCTGAGGTGTCGGCGACGAGGGAGGCGAGGACCCGGCCCTGGTCGGAGAGGAGCAGCAGGCCCTCGCCGAGGTAGGCGTTCCACTGGACCTTGACCGTGTCGGCGACGTTCAGCCGCTCCCAGGGCCGGTCGGCGGCGTACAGCAGCAGATGCGCGCAGGCGTCGCCGCGCAGGTCGGTCAGTCGCAGCTCGGTGCCGCGGGCCAGTACCCGGTGGGTGTAGTTGCCGCCCGCCACCGTCTCCGCCCACACCAGGTGGCCCGCCTCGCAGGGCGGCTCCGGCCAGGTGCCGGCCGGGACGACGGGCATGGTCTCGGTCTGCGCGCCCTCCTGGGCGCGCGCATGCGCACGGGCTCCGTAAGTGGTCGCTGTCGCCTTCCCCGCTGTCATCGCGGACCTCCGGCTCGGGTGTCTGTGTTCCTGTCGCCTGACATTTCTGTCGCTTGACAGAAATTAGGCACCGGGCGCGTCACTGGCATTGCCCGGCTGTTGCCGCCTGGTTACCCATTCCTCACGGAGATCACGACCTGCGGCGATGTGCGAGGATCGATCGCATGGGCACGAGCAGGGGTCGACGCGTCGGCAGACCGCGGGCCGCGCAGCGGCCCGACAGCGGGCTCGAACCGCGGGACGAACTGCTCGCCGCCGCCGCCGAGTTGTTCACCACGCGCGGCTATGCGGCCACCACCACGCGGGCCGTCGCCGAGCGCGCGGGCATGCGGCAGGCGTCCATGTACCACTACGTCTCCGGCAAGGAGGAACTGCTCGCCGCGCTCCTGGAGTCCACGGTCACCCCGTCGCTGGCCTACGCGCGTGAACTGCTGGCCGGTTCCGCCGAGGACCCGACCCGGGCCGAGGACCGGCTCTGGGAGCTGTGCCGCGCCGACGTGGAACTGCTGTGCAGTGGCCCGCACAATCTCGGTGGCCTGTATCTGCTGCCCGAGGTGCGCGCCGAGCGGTTCGCCGGCTTTCACGCCGTGCGCGCCGAACTCAAGGACGCCTACCGGCAGTTGCTTGCCGCCACGGCCGCCGGTGGCGCGCTCGCCAAGAGCGAGCTGGAGCTGCGGACGGATCTGCTGTTCGGGCTGATCGAGGGCGTCATCCTGGTCCACCGCTCCGAGCCCGAGCGTCCCGTCTCGGTGTTCGCCGAGGCCACGGCGGATGCGGCGCTGCGGATCGCCGGAGTCTGAGCGCCGCCGGCGGAGGACGATCTTCACCCGTCACGGTGAGTGTTCCTCGCACGCCCGTACGCCGTCACGCGCCGTGTTCGAATGCTCTCCGAGCGTGCAAATGGGGCCGAGAATACTCGCGTCCTGTGCCCGGTTTCAGGTGCTTGCTGAATATGACACGGCGATGATCCGGTCGGACTAAGCTCGCCCGCAGCGCACCGAGTTGGCACATATTCGTGCGCTTGTTCCCAAACATGCAAAAAATCCCGACAGTTCCATGACGTACCCACTGCAAGCTCCCCCGATACCCCGCCGATTCATTTCAGAGGGCCTACATGGTGAGTGTCCAAGCTCCTCCCGCCTCTCCGCCCCGCCGACGTGAACTCCCGTACGCGCGCGTGCTGTTGCTGCCCGCCATACTGATGGCCGCGGCGACCGGAGCCGCCGTCGCCCTGGTGACGGGGCCGGCCCGGCTCGCCGTCGGCCTGTGCGGTGCCGTCGCCACGCTGCTGGTGATCGCGACGGCAGCCGAAGCGGTGCGCCGCGGCCGTACCCTGCGGGACCTGCGGGCGGAGTACGCCCGTCACAGCGCGTATCTGGAACGGCGGCTCGCCGCCCGCGACGAGGAGATGTACCGCCTCGCGCAGGAGATCGTGCCCGCCGCCATCTACCGGCTGCGCGTCGGCAATTCCCCCTACGAGGTGATTCGCGACCTCGGTCTCATCGACCCGTCCTACCGCGAACTCCACGAATCCCAGGTGCTGTTGGTCAGGTCGATGCTCGAACTGGTCGACTTCGAGGAGACCCTGCGCGACTCCGCACAGCGTTCCTTCGTCAGCATCGCCCGTCGCGTCCAGGCCATCGTCCACCAGCAGAACAACGAACTGCGGGAGATGGAGGAGGACCACGGGCGCAACCCCGAGGTCTTCGACGACCTGCTCCGCATCGACCACGGCACCGCGCTGATCGGCCGGCTCGCCGACTCCATCTCCGTCCTCGGCGGCGGCCGGCCCGGACGTCAGTGGCCCGAGCCCGTACCGCTGTACAGCGTGCTGCGCGGCGCCATGTCCCGGATCCTGGAGTACCGGCGCATCTCGCTGGACGTCATCGCCAAGGTCAACATCCGCGGCATCTCCATCGAGCCGGTCATCCACGCCGCCGCCGAACTCCTCGACAACGCCACCCGCTACTCGCCGCCCAACACCAAGGTGCACGTCAACGCCGTCGAGGTGCAGACCGGCGTCGCCATCGAGATCGAGGACGCCGGCGTCAGCCTCAGCGAGGAGGCCCGCGCCCGGGTCGAGGGCATGCTGGAACGCGCCAAGGCCAGCGCCGACCTCCAGGACCTCGGCGAGAGCCCGCGCCTCGGCCTCGCCGTCGTCGGCCGGCTCTGCGCGCGGTACGACATGCAGGTCTCGCTGCGTACCTCGGCGTACGGCGGTGTGCGCGCCATCCTGGTCGTGCCGCGCGTGATGATCACCGAGGAGCCCGCCTCCGCCTACGCACACGGCATCGGCGCGGCCGCGGTACCCAAGCCCGAACTCGGCGCGCTCGAAGGACCCAAGCGCAAGGAGAAGCGGCGCCGTCCCACCAGCCCCAAGATCCCCGCGTCGGTCTCCATGGAGGAGGACGTCCCGGAGGTCACCGAGTGGACCGCCCAGGGCCTGCCCCAGCGCCGCAGCCGGGTCAAGATCCCGCTCAGCCAGCGCCTCGCCGAGCAGGCCGCCTTCGAGCGCGCCGAGCAGGCCGCGCGGGAGGCCGGAGGGGCTCGGCAGTCCCCCTGGACGGCGGCGCCCGAGCCGGAGCCCGAGCCGGAAGAGAAGGACGAGCCCGTACCCGGCCAGTGGGTCGAGGCGTTCTGGAACGGACTCAAGCGCGACCCGGACCCCACCGCACCCAGCCAGCCGACCAACGAGCCGGCCCACGCCCCGGCCGACGACGAGGGAGACCTCAAGTGATCCAAGCGCGAGCCAACTTCGACTGGATGCTCAAGGATCTCGCCGACGGCGTACCGGGCATCGAGATGATCGTGGTGCTCTCCGCCGACGGCCTGCGCATCGCCCGCCACGGCGGCGACCCGGACGCGGCCGACCGCGTCGCCGCGGCCTGCGCGGGCCTACAGAGCCTGGCGGGCGCGGTCGCCCACGAGATCCCCGGCAGCGACGGCAATATGAAGATGGTCCTCATCGAGATCAACGGCGGCTACTTCTATCTGATGGCCGCAGGGCCCAACGCCTATCTCGCGGTGCTCTCCGACATCATCGCCGAGCCCGGCCTGATGAGTAACCGCATGGCCGATCTCGTCGTCCGCATCGGCGCCCATCTCACCAGTCCGCCCAGGCGCAACGGGCAGACCGTATGACTCCTCCGCAACGCCGGCGGCGATTCCCCAAGGCCGAACCACCACCTCCGCCGCCGCGCCCCGAGGGCGGCGGCCAGAAGGTCGTGAAGAAGGTCGAGCGGCTGTACGTGATCTCCGGCGAGGACGGTGCCCGCGCCCCCCTCGACCTGGTCACGTTAATCGTGGCGTGCGCCGATCCGCCGGCCTCCGCGACACCCGAGCAGACGGCGCTGCTCCGGCTGTGTGCCGCCCCCCTGTCCGTGGCCGAGCTCTCGGCCTATCTCAACCTGCCGTTCAGCGTGATGACGGTGCTGCTCACCGAGTTGCTGGCGGCCGACCTGGCACAGGCGCGCGCCCCGATCGTGCGGCAGTCGATCGCCGACCGTTCCCTCCTCGAAGCGGTGATGCATGGACTTCAAAAGCTCTGACACGATCCCGGGCCCACGCACCGAGGACCACCTGCCGCACACGGCCCAGGCCGCGGTGAAGATCGTGATCGTCGGCGGGTTCGGTGTCGGCAAGACGACCATGGTCGGTTCGGTCAGCGAGATCAGGCCGCTGACCACCGAGGAGACCATGACGCAGGCCGGCATCGGCGTCGACGACAACTACGGCTCCGAGACCAAGACCGCCACCACCGTGGCGATGGACTTCGGCCGTATCAGCATCACGGACCAGCTCGTGCTGTACCTCTTCGGCACCCCCGGCCAGGAACGCTTCTGGTTTCTGTGGAACGGCCTGTTCGAAGGAGCGCTGGGCGCCGTCGTGCTCATCGACACCCGCCGGCTCGAAACCAGCTTCGACGTCATAGGGCGTCTGGAGGAGCGCGGCGTGCCCTTCATCGTCGCCGTCAACTCCTTCCCGGACGCGCCCCGTTACCCCCTGGCGGACCTGCGCGCCGCGCTCGACCTGCCTGCGGAGATCCCCATCGTGGAGTGCGACGCACGCCGCCGGGCCTCCAGCCGGGACACCCTCATGACCCTGATGCGCTTCCTGCACTCGCTCGCGATGACGGGCGCGCTCACCTGACCGCCGTATCCGCCGTTCCCCAGACATCGGAACCCTTTTCGGAGCGACCCCTGTGACGCCTGAATCCCACTCCCTGGCCGGCCCGCACGACCCGATGACCGGCCCGCCCCCGGGCTGCCCCGCACACGGCGCCGGCCCCGGGGGAATGCACCGGCTCTACGGTCCCGAGGCGACGGACCTGGGTGCCCTGTACGAGCAACTCCGCGACGAACACGGCACGGTGGCCCCCGTGCTGCTCCACGACGACGTGCCGATGTGGGTGGTCCTCGGTCACACCGAGAACCTGCACATGGTGCGCACCCCCTCGCAGTTCTGCCGGGACAGCCGTACCTGGACCCCGCTCGTGGAGGGCATGGTCAAGCCCGACCACCCGCTCATGCCGCACATCGCCTGGCAGCCCATCTGCTCCCACGCCGAGGGCGACGAGCACCAGCGGTTGCGCAGCGCGGTCACCGGCGCCATCTCGACCATCGACCACCGCGGCATCCGCCGGCAGATCAACCGCTACACCCAGCGCCTGGTCAACGAGTTCTGCCAGAAGGGCAAGGCCGACCTGGTCAGCCAGTTCTCCGAGCACCTGCCGATGGCCGTGATGTGCGAGGTCTTCGGCATGGCCGAGGAGTACGACGACCGCATGGTGCAGGCCGCCCGCGACGCGCTCAAGGGCACCGAGACCGCGATCGCCAGCCACGGCTACGTCATGGACGCCCTGAGCCGGCTCACCACCGCCCGCCGTGCCCGGCCGCTGGACGACTTCGCCAGCCACCTCATCACCCACCCGGCGCGGCTGACGGACGACGAGGTCAGGGAGCATCTGCGCCTGGTGCTCTTCGCCGCCTACGAGGCCACGGTCAACCTCCTGTCCAACGCGCTGCGGATGGTGATCACCGACCCGCGCTTCCTCGCCCAGCTCAACGGCGGCCAGATGACCGTGCCCGAGGCGGTCGAGCAGTCCCTGTGGGACGAACCGCCCTTCAGCACGGTCTTCGCCTACTTCGCCAAGCACGACACGGAGTTGGGCGGCAAGCGCATCCGCAAGGGCGACGGGCTGCTCTTCGCCCCGGCACCGGGCAACGTCGACCCGCGCGTACGCCCCGACCTGTCCGCCCACATGCAGGGCAACCGCTCGCACCTCGCGTTCGGCGGCGGCCCGCACGAGTGCCCCGGCCAGGACCTCGGCCGCGCCATCGCCGACGTCGGCGTCGACGCGCTGCTGATGCGGCTGCCGGACGTCCAACTCGCCTGCGAGGAGGACGAGTTGCGCTGGGCGGAGTCGATCGCCTCCCGCCACCTGGTCGAACTGCCGGTCCGCTTCGCACCGAAGCCACAGCAGGACGTGATGCAGAAGCCGAGCCACGCCCCGGCCCCACAACAGCGCGCCGACAGCTGGCAGATCGGCACGGCCCAGCCCCAAGCCCAGCCGACACCGCCCCCCGCCGTCCCCATCGTCCCCACCGAACCGCCGACCCCCGAACCGCCTCGTCGCCCGAGCGCGTGGCGCCGCTTCTTGCAGTGGTGGCGCGGCTACTAGCGCCCCGAAGGGGCGCGGGGAACTGCGCGACCAGCCCCCACCGGCCCGCAGCGAGCGAACCGCTCAGCACCCCACCCACGCGTCGTACGAGTCCCACGCCTCCAGCGCCCGCCCGCTACGGAAGACATGCTCGACCCCCGTGACCGGATCGGTGAACTCCAATGCCCGTGCCAGCAGTTGGAGCGGGCGCCGGAAGTCGCCGGCCGGCACGGGGGCGGTCACCTCCGGGTAGAGCGGATCGCCGAGGATCGGCACCCCGAGCGTGCTCATGTGGACGCGCAGCTGATGGGTCTGCCCGGTACTCGGTGTGAGCCGGTACCGGCCCAGCCCGTCCGCACGCCGCTCGACCAGCTCGACGCGGCTGACGGCGTTCACCTCGCCGTCGACCTCCCGGGCGGCCGGCACCCCGCGCTCCTTCAGGATCCGGCTGCGCACGGTCCGGGGCAGGGCGAGCCCGGCATCGTACGGGGCCACGGCCTCGTACTCCTTGCGCACCCGCTTGTCGCGGAACAGCCCTTGGTAGGCGCCGCGCTCCTCCGGCCGCACCAGGAACAGGACGATCCCCGCGGTGAGCCGGTCGAGCCGGTGTGCGGCGCCCAGCGACTCGACGCCCAGCTCCCGCCGCAGCCGCGCGAGCGCGGTCTCGGTGATATGGCTGCCGCGCGGTGTGGTGGCCAGGAAGTGCGGCTTGTCGACGACCACGATGTGCTCGTCCCGGTACACGACGTCCAACGGGAACGGCACCCGCACCTCGGCCGGCAGCTCCCGGTGGAACCACACGAACATCCCCGGTACATAGGGCGCGTCCGGCGCCACGGCCCGCCCGTCGGCCCCCACGATCAGCCCGTCGCCGAACATCCCGTCGACGACCCCGGACCCCGCCCCCGAAAGCCGCTCCACGAGATGCTCGCGCACCGTGGCCCACGGTCCCCCGACGGGCAGCCGCACCCGCGCCGCATCCACCCCGTCACGCTGCGGCAGGGGGGAGGACGGGATCCGGGTCTTGCGTCTCACCCGGTCAAGCCTACGAGACCGCCGCTGCCGTACGGCTCTTGTAGACCCGGTACGCGGCACCCACCACCACGGTCACCGCGAGGAACAGCACCGTGAACCACTGGAAGTACCAGTGCCCGCCCGCCGGGTCGTACACCGCGGCCCGCGGCCACGCCAGGTTGACCGTCATGAACAGGCCGTACGCCAGCGCGAGGGCGTTGACCGGGACGCCCCAGCGGCCGAGGGAGAACAGGGGGGTGCCCTTCTCGTCGGTGCCGCCGGCGGTGAAGTCGCCGCGGAGCCGGCGGACCAGCAGCGGGCCGGTGACCATCGCGTAGGCGAGGTACAGCATCACGATGCAGGTGGTGCCGATGGCCAGGAACGCCTCGGGGGAGCCGAAGTTGAGCAGCAGCAGGGCGGCCGCGAGGACGCCGACCACCAGGGCGGGCGCGACGGGCATGCCGGTGCGCGGGTTGACCTTCGCGAGGCGTGCGGCGAAGGGCAGCTGGCCGTCGCGGGCCATCGAGAACAGCATGCGGCAGGCGGCCGTCTGGATGGCCAGGGTCGCCACGGTGATCGCCACCACCACGTCGACGAGCAGGGCTCGCCCGACGCCGTCGCCCAGGCTGCTGGTGAGGACGTAACTCAGGCCCTCGACGCCGAGCCGGCCGTCGGTGAGGCTGGGCGCGGCCAGCAGTCCGCCGAGGATGATCAGGCCGCCGAGCAGGCCCGCCGAACCGAGCGCGGTGAGGATCGTACGGGGCGCGGTGCGCCGAGGATTACGCGTCTCCTCGCTCATCTCGCCCGCGCTGTCGAAACCGATCATCACGTACGCCGCCGCGAACGAGCCCACCAGCAGCGCCCCCACCAGACCCGACTCGGCGGCGGTCCCGGTCTCGAAGGTGATGCTCGGGGAGCGCTCGGAGTGGGTGAGCAGCAGGACGATGATGAGGACGGCGCCGATGATCTCGGCGGTGACGCCGACGCGGTTGACCAGGGACAGCACACGGTTGTCGAGGACGTTCACGAAGGTCGTCAGGACCAGCAGGATCACGCCGAGAAGCGCCGCGTTGGCCGCGCCGCTCGCCGAGGTGGGCGCCGGGTCGTCGCCGATCAGCTGGAAGCCGGACCAGATCGCGGGCAGGACCACCTGGAGGGCGAGCGCCGCCGCGGCGACGACCACGATCTGCCCGATCACCATGATCCAGCCGGCGAACCAGCCGAAGGTGAGGTTCGACAGACGCGACGACCACTGGAAGATCGCGCCCGAGATGGGATACCGCGCGGCCAGCTCCGCGAAGCAGGCGGCCACCAGCAGTTGCCCGAGCAGCACCGCCGGCCAGGCCCAGAAGAAGACGGGGCCGCCGAACGCGTACCCGAAGGCGAAGAACTGGAAGACGGTCGTCAGTACGGAGATGAAGGAGAACCCGGCCGCGAACGAGGCGTACTCGCCGAGGCTGCGGTGCAGTTCCTGGCGGTAGCCGAACTCGGTGAGAGAGCGGTCGTCGGATGACTCCGGCGGGTCCGGGCGTACGTCGGAGGGGGCGGTGGTCACGGGGCGGCACCTGCCTTGGGCGCGGAAGCGGCGGGGATTCCTGTCGGATGACAGAAATTAGGGAGGGCCTGTTTCGGGTGCGTCACTTAGGCATGTCCACGGCGAACCCAAATACTCACGCCCTTGCCGTGCGCGCCAAATCGCGATACATCGTGTGTGTTGACGCCGTGTGCCCTCTCGCGATATGTTCGGCCACGGATATTCGGAAGCGAGGTGGTGGCCATGGCGAGGACGCGCCGCAAGCTCAGCAACCCGTTGGCGCTCGCCGTCATGACGACCCTCTGGCAGAAGCCGATGCATCCGTACGAGATCGCCCAGACCCTGCGCAGTCAGGGCAAGGACGCCAGTACGAAAACCAACTACGGCTCGCTCTACACGGTCGTACAGAACCTCGAGAAGCACGGCTTCGTCGAGGTGACCGGTGTGGAACGCCAGGGCAACCGCCCCGAGCGCACGGTGTACGGGCTCACCGAGGCCGGGCGTGAGGAGATGGCGGAGTGGCTGTCCGACCTGCTGGCCATCCCGGCCAAGGAGTTTCCGATCTTCGAGACGGCGCTCTCGCTGATGTCGGCGCTGCCTCCCGACGAGGTGGTGCGGCTGCTGGAGATGCGACTGAGCTCGCTGGAGGTGCAGGTGGCGAGTGGCCGGGGCGCGCTCGAGAAGCTCTACGAGACGTTGCCGAGGCTCTTTCTCGTCGAGGTCGAGTACCAACTGCACATCGTCGAGGCGCAGGCCCAATGGGTCCGTGGCTTCCTCGACGAGGTCAGAAAGGGCTCGCTGCCCGGCGTCGAAGGGTGGCGGCGGTACCACGAAACGGGGGAGCTGCCACCGGAGTTCACGTAAGGACGTAACGAAAAGGACCCCGGCCGGGCTGTTGCAGCAGCCCCGCCAGGGTCACGAACCCCGAACCGACTCCGCCGTGCAGCGCAGCCAGGCCATCGAGGTGCGGCACACCCAGGATAGCCCGGCGCTCTTCACGCGGATCAGTTGTCATCCGCTCATTCAGGAGAGCTGTCGTGAGTAGTAGTAGTAGTAGTACGCGTGCGCCCGCAGTGCGGGTGCACGAGCTGATCAAGACCTACCCCGGTGATGTCACCGCCCTGCGCGGCATGGACCTCACCGTCGAGCCCGGCACCGTCTTCGGCCTCCTCGGGCCCAACGGCGCCGGCAAGTCCACCACCGTCAAGATCCTCACCACCCTTGCCCGCCCCGACTCGGGCACGGCCATCGTCGCCGGCCACGACGTGCTGCGCCACCCCGACCGGGTGCGCCGCGCGATCGGTGTGGTCGCCCAGAGCTCCGGCACCGACCCGGTCGCCACCGGCCGTGAGAACCTCCAACTCCAGGGCAGGCTCTACGGCTTGAAAGGCGCCGCCCTGAACCGTCGCGTGGACGAGCTGCTGGACCGCTTCAAGCTCGCCGACGCCGCCCGCCGCCCGGTCAAGGGCTACTCCGGAGGTATGCAACGCCGCCTCGATGTCGCCCTCGGCCTGGTGCACCGACCCGAGGTGCTCTTCCTCGACGAGCCCACCACCGGGCTCGACCCGGAGGCCCGCACCGCGATGTGGGACGAGATCGCCCGCCTCGCCGGCGACGAGGGCCTGACCATCCTGCTCACCACCCACTACCTCGAAGAGGCCGACCGGCTCGCCGAGCGCATCGCGATCGTCGACCGCGGCCGGGTCGTCGTGGAGGGCACCCCGCACTCCCTCAAGGGCGAACTCCGCGGCGACGCCGTCCACTTGGAACTGCGCACACCGGTCGGCGAAGCCGGTCGTACGCTGCTGGAGACCGGCCTCGGCGGGCTGCCGGGCGTGCACGAGGTGCTGGTCGACGGCCACCGGATCAGCGTCCGCGCCGACGACGGGGCGGCGGCGATGCCCGCACTGCTGGGAGCACTTGAACGAGCCGGGGTCGGTGTCGCCGCCGCGACGGTCGCGCGTCCCTCCCTCGACGACGTCTATCTGCGGTACGCGGGCCGCCGCTACTCCGAGGCCGACGGCACCGGTGACCTTCTCGTGGCCGGAGGTGTGCGATGAGCACGGCGGTATCCCAGACCTGGTACATGACCCAGCGTCAGCTGATGGTGTTCGCCCGCCAGCCCGCGTACGCGATCATCACTCTCATCCAGCCGGTGATCTGGCTGTTCCTGTTCGGCAGCCTCTTCAAGAAGGTCGTCGAACTGGGCGGCTTCGGCACCACCTCGTACCTCGACTACCTGGTGCCGGGCGTGGTCGTGATGAGCGCGCTCAGCTCCAACCTGTGGGCGGGCATGGGCACGCTGGAGGAGATCCAGCGCGGCACCCTCGACCGCTTCCTGACCACGCCGATCAGCCGGGCCGCGCTGATGAACGGGAACGTCGTCAACAACGGCCTGGTCACCGCCCTTCAGTCGGTCATCATCGTGCTCCTCGGCCTGCTGGGCGGCGCCGACTACCCGGGCGGCATCGGCGGCATCGCGGTGCTGATCCTCGCCTCCGTGCTGCTGGGCACGGTCTTCGGGGCGCTGTCCAACGCACTCGGCATGCTGGTGCGGCAGCGAGAGTCGATCATCGGCATCAACACCTTCCTGCTGCTGCCGTTGACCTTCCTGTCCAGCGCGTTCATGGCGCCCGCCCAGATGCCCGGCTGGATGCGGCACATCGCCGACTTCAACCCGGTCAACTGGGCGATGGTCGCGGGCCGTTCGGCGATGTCCGACTCACCCGACTGGGGTGACGTACTCAGCCGCGGCGGGGCGCTGCTGGCGCTCGCGGTCGCGGCGGTGTGGCTGTCGATCCGGACGTTCCGGTCCTACCAGCGGTCGGTGTGACGGCCTTCTGGTTCGACGAGCGGTCGGTCTGAGACCAGAAAAGGCGGCCCGCGCTCTCAACGCGCGGGCCGCCTCTCTACGTTGTCACGCCGCGGGCGACGCGCCCTCCTGCTCCGCCTCGATGCGTGCGTTCCACTCCCGCTTGGACGCCTGCCACCCGTCCTCGTTGTGACCGAGCCGCCAGTAGCCGGAGATCGAGAGGTCCTCGCGCGCGATCTCCCGCTCGACCCGCAGAAGGGCCCGCAGCTCTTTCACGAAGGCCGCCTCGCCGTGGACGAAGGCGTGCACCCGGCCCTCCGGGAACTCCAGTGCGCGGACCGCCTCCACCAGTGCCTCGCCGACGGGCCGGGCGCCGCGGTGCACCCAGACGACCTCGACGTCCGAGTCGATCTTCTGCTCCTCCTCGGGGCCGGAAACCTCCACGAAGGCATGGGCGCGGGCGCCGGCCGGCAGCGCCTCCAGGGAGCGGGCGATCGCGGGCAGTGCGCTCTCGTCGCCCACGAGCAGATGCCAGTCGGCCGTGGTGTCGGGGGCGTAGGCGCCGCCCGGGCCCATGAACCGCACGGTCTCGCCGGGCTGCACGCGCACGGCCCAGGGGCCCGCGAGGCCCTCGTCGCCATGGATCACGAAGTCCAGCGACATCTCGCGGTGTTCGGCGTCCCAGTGGCGCACGGTGTAGGTCCGGGTCACCGGCCACTGCTCGCGCGGGAACTCCTCGCGGATGCGCTGCATGTCGAAGGGCTCGGGGTAGGTCACACCCTCGGCCGGGAACAGGATCTTGACGTAGTGGTCGGTGCAGGTGTCCGCCGCGAACTCGGCCAGTCCGTCGCCGCCGAGCACCACGCGCTGCATGTGTGGGGTGAGCCGTTCGGTGCGGACGACCTGCGCGGCATGGGGCTTACGCGGCTTGCGGTCCGGACGCTCTGCCATGACGACCTCCGTGCTCCATTGCTTAGGCTTACCTAAGTTAGCATCTTCCCCCAGTTAACACCCCGCTCATGATGTTTTGATGAGCGCACGCCCCCGGAATCGTCACGTCCCCAGCGTCGTGAGCAGCCGCTGGAGTGAACCGCCCAGCCCCCAGCGCACCGCCAGCGCGTCCAGCGCCGCCGCGTCGCGCGGTGTGCGCGGCACGGCCGTGTCGACATCCGGCAGCGGGACGTCGTCCGCGACCTTCACCACCGTCGGCGCGACGGCGACGTACGGCCGCGACTCGTCGAGCCGTTTGCGCTGGGACGGGGTGAGCCTGGCCTTCGGGTCGTCGACCGCGGCCATGATCCCGGCCAGGTCCCCGAACTCGGCGAGCAGCTTGGCGGCCGTCTTCTCGCCGATGCCGGGCACACCGGGCAGACCGTCGCTCGGGTCCCCGCGCAGCGTCGCCAGATCCGCGTACCCCCTGCCGTCGACGCCGTACTTCTCGCGCAGCCACGCCTCGTCGGTGAGCTGGAGCGTGCCGACGCCCTTGAGCGGATACAGCACGCGCACCCCGCGCGCGTCGTCCACCAGCTGGTACAGGTCGCGGTCGCCGGTGACGATGTCGACCGGGCCGGTGGCACGGGCGGTGAACGTGCCGATCACGTCGTCCGCCTCGTACCCCTCGACGCCCACGCGCGCGATGCCGAGCGCGTCCAGGACGTCCTCGATGACCGGCACCTGCGGCGACAGCGTGTCGGGCACCTCCTCCTCGTCCGGGCCGGCCTCGCGCTCCTCGGCCACCCGGTGCGCTTTGTAGGAGGGGATCAGATCGACCCGCCACTGCGGCCGCCAGTCGGCGTCCATGCAGGCCACCAGGGCGTCCGGGTGGTGGTCCCTGACCAGGCGGTCGATGAACTCCAGCAGTCCGCGCACGGCGTTCACCGGCGTGCCGTCCGGCGCCTTCACGGAGTCCGGGACGCCGAAATAGGCGCGAAAGTAGAGCGAGGCGGTGTCGAGGAGCATCAGTCGTCCCATCACGCCTCGCAATCATGCCGTACGGCTGTGACAGTCACCCGGATGCGTCACCCGGATGCCGTGCTCATTGCGTTCACGGCGCGTAAGTAAAGGCCGTGTGAACTGAACCACTCGGGCGTTTGTCCTGCTGAAGCGGGGGCAGGCGCCGCCACTGAGCGACGCCGGTTGCGCATTTCAACGATTGCGTCCGTGCCGCGCCCATTTCCTGGCCGCCGAGCATAGAGGTACGAGTGTCATCAAGGCTTGAGGCAGAGCAGTTGTACAAGGTGTTCGGCAGACGACCGGACGACGCAGTCGAGCGGCTCCGGAAGGGGGCCGACCGGGACGAACTGCGGGCCGACGGCACCACCGCCGCCGTGATCGACGCGTCCTTCACCGTGGAACCCGGTCAGATATTCGTCGTGATGGGCCTGTCCGGGTCCGGCAAGTCCACGTTGCTGCGCATGCTCAACGGGCTCCTGGAGCCGACTGCGGGACAGGTCCGGTTCGACGGACAGGACCTGACCGCTCTCGGCGCCCGGGAACTGCGTGAGGTCCGCGCGAACAAGATCAGCATGGTGTTCCAGCACTTCGCGCTCTTCCCGCACCGCAGCGTCCTCGAGAACGCCGCCTACGGACTCGCCGTCCAGGGCGTCCCGCGCGCCGAGCGGGAGAAGCGCGCCACCGAGGCGCTGGAGATGTGCGGCCTGGCCGGCTGGGAGAAGTCCTGGCCCGACGAGCTGTCCGGCGGTATGCAGCAGCGCGTGGGCCTGGCCCGCGCCCTGGCCACCGACGCCGATCTGCTCCTGATGGACGAGTCGTTCAGCGCGCTCGACCCGCTGATCCGCCGTGACATGCAGGACCAGCTCCTGACGCTCCAGCAGCGCCTGAAGAAGACCATCGTGTTCATCACCCACGACCTCAACGAGGCCATGCGACTGGGCGACCGCATCGCCGTCATGCGTGACGGCAGCATCGTCCAGATCGGCACCGCCGAGGACATCCTCGTGCGCCCCGCCGACGACTACGTCGCCTCGTTCACCAAGGACGTCGACCGCTCCCGCGTGCTGACCGCGTCCTCCGTCATGGACACGGACCTGCGCGGCGACGAGGCCGACTGCGACTGCGCGACCGCGACGCCCGCCACCCCGTTCAACGAACTGTGCGCGCTCAGCGCCCGCCTCTCCCACCCCGTGGCCGTGCTCGACGGCAAGCGGAAGCTGGTCGGTGTCGTCCCACGACAGCGGCTCGTCGGCTTCCTCGGTGACGAGACGGGGGCCCCGGCGCCGTGCGACTCCCCGCGGGACAAGGGCGGAGAGAAGGTGACGGCCGGTGCCTAGGATCGAGTTCGGCTCCTGGGTCAACGACGCGGTCGACTGGCTCACCACCCACCTGGGATGGCTCTTCGACTTCCTGGAGGAGGTGTTCCGCGGCGCCTACGACGGCGTCGACGCCGTCCTTCAGGCGCCCGAACCGCTGCTCCTCGCAGGCATCTTCGCGGTGATCGCCTTCTGGCTGCGCGGCACGGTCGCGGGTGTCCTCACCTTCGCGGGATTCGCCTTCATCATCTCCCTCGAACTGTGGGAGAACGCGATGATGACGCTGTCGCTCGTCTTCGTCGCCACGGTCATCGCGCTCGTCCTCTCGGTCCCGGTGGGCATCTGGGCGGCGCGCTCGAACCGGGTCAGCGCGGTCGTACGGCCCGCCCTGGACCTCATGCAGACGCTGCCGGCGATGGTCTATCTCATCCCGGCGATCCTCTTCTTCGGCAGCGGCGCCGCCGCGGGCATCGTCGCGACGCTGATCTTCGCGCTTGCTCCCGGCGTGCGCATGACCGAGCTGGGCATCCGTCAGGTCGACAAGGAACTGGTCGAGGCGGCCGAGGCGTTCGGCACCACCCCGCGCGACACCCTGCTGCGCGTCCAGTTCCCGCTGGCGCTGCCCACGGTCATGGCCGGCGTCAACCAGGTCATCATGCTCGGCCTGTCCATGGCAGCCATCGCCGGCATGGTCGGCGCCGACGGTCTCGGCGGCGACGTGAACGAGGCCATCGGCCAGCTCAATGTAGGCCTGGGCGCCGAGGCCGGCATCGCCATCGTGATCCTCGCGATCTACCTCGACCGTATGACCAGCGCGCTCGGCACCCAGGTGTCGCCGCTCGGCCGCCGCGCCGCCGCCCGGCTGCGTGCCGCGCAGGGCCTGAAGATCTGGTCGTACCGTCCCCGCCCGGCCGTCGCCATGGTCGGCGTCGTCGTCCTCGCGCTCGTCGCGGGCGGCATGGGCGTCTTCGGCGGAGACAAGAGCGAACCGGTCGCCGCCGACACGAACATCGGTCAGGGCAAGAAGATCAGCATCGGCTACATCCCCTGGGACGAGGGCGTCGCCTCCACGTATCTCTGGAAGGAGATCCTGGAGCAGCGCGGCTACGAGGTGGAGACCAAGCAGTTCGAGGCCGGACCGCTCTACACCTCGCTCGCCCAGGGCGACGTCGACTTCGAGACGGACTCCTGGCTGCCGGTCACGCACGAGCAGTACTGGAAGAAGTACGGCAAGCAGCTCGAAGACCTCGGCTCCTGGTACGGGCCGACCTCCCTGGAGCTGAGCGTGCCCGCCTACATGAAGGACATCAACACCCTCGACGACCTCAAGGGCAAGGCGTCCGAGTTCGGCGGCAAGATCACCGGCATCGAGTCCAGCGCCGGCATGATGAGCCTGCTCAAGAGCAAGGTCCTGGGGGAGTACGGCCTCGACAAGGAGTACAAGGTCGTCGACAGCTCCACGCCGGCGATGCTGGCCCAGCTCAAGCGGGCCTACGCCAAGCAGGAGCCGATCGTCGTCACGCTCTGGTCGCCGCACTGGGCGTACAGCGACTACAAGCTGAAGAAGCTGAAGGACCCGAAGGAAGCTTGGGGCTCGGGCGACGGCGTGCACACCCTCGCGCGCAAGGGCTTCTCCAAGGACAACCCCGTCGTCGGTGAGTGGCTGAAGAACTTCAAGCTGACCGAGGACCAGCTCACCAGCCTGGAATCGGAGATCAACAAGGCCGGCCAGGGCAAGCAGCAGGAAGCCGTACGCACCTGGCTGAAGGCCAACCCGGGTGTCGTCGACAAGCTGGCCCCGGTGCAGAGCACCACGACCCCGGCCGAGGCCGAGCGCCCCGTGGACGTGGCCTGGTTCCCCTGGGACGAGGACGTGGCCGTCACCTACCTCTGGAAGAACGTCCTGGAGCGGCGCGGCTACAAGCTGAACCTCAAGCAGATGGACGTCGGCCCGGTCTACACCGGCCTTGCCTCGGGCGACCTCGATCTCAACTTCGACGCGTGGCTGCCGTACGCCCAGTCCCAGTACTGGGAGAAGAGCAAGGACAAACTCCGCGACCTGGGCACCTGGTACGAGCCAACCTCACTGGAGGTCGCCGTGCCCAGTTATGTGAAGGGCATCGACTCCCTGGAGGACCTCAAGGGCAAGGCCGACACCTTCGACGGGAAGATCATCGGCATCGAGCCGGGCACCGGCGAGATGAACCTCCTCAAGACCAAGGTGCTGCCCGGGTACGGCCTCGACAAGGAGTACGACGTCGTCGACGGCTCCACGCCGGCGATGCTGGCCGAGCTCAAGCGGGCCTATGCCAAGCAGGAACCGATCGCCGTCGTCCTGTGGTCGCCGCACTGGGCCTACAGCGAGTACAAGCTGACCAAGCTCGCCGACCCGGACAAGTACTTCGGCGAGGGCAACACGATCCGCACCATCTCCAACAAGGAGTTCCCCGAGCAGTACCCGCAGCTCACGAAGTGGATCAAGAACTTCAAGATGAGCGAGGCCGAGCTCGGCTCCCTGGAGCAGGAGATCAAGGACCGCGGCCAGGGCCACGAGGAGGAGGCCGTCGCCGCTTGGCTCAAGGAGCACCCGGACATGGTGAACCGGATGACCCCGGCCGCGTAGCCACCGACCCGGCGGGCGTACGGGCCACCTGACAGGCCCGTACGCCCGCCGCCGCATGTCCTCCCTACGGTAAGGATTCGGACAACCACATAGCGCTACGCCACCACCCGAGCCAGGGAACACACGGCACTGCGCGCGCATTGAACTGAACAGCACCCCCTTCGTGCTGATCGAGGGTCAGGGCGCCGTCCCCGATCCGGACGGTCACCCGGCCCTTCTGGTCAGCCCCTTCGTCCCTAAGGAGGAATCCGCGCCCGGAGAAGCCGGAGAGCTGATCTACTGGCGAGAACTGTGGGGTCGTCCGGCACGCTGTGTGTCGGGGATGTGACAGGCGCATAAAACGGTTTGGCGAACATGCGTAGGGTGCAGAGAACTCATCAGAAGGAGTGCGCCCGGACGGCGGTGCACGGGCCGCGGACCGACGAGCCAGCGCGAAGGAGGGAGTCGGAGCGATGGGCGACCACAAAGAACAACCGCTTCGCGTGGGTGCTGCCGTACGGCGGCGGCGCCGGGCGCTGGAACTCACCCTCGCCGTCGTGGCCGAACGCAGCGGTCTGTCGGTCCCGTTCCTGAGCCAGGTCGAGAACGACCGCGCGCGCCCCAGCACAAGCTCCCTGGAGAAGGTGGCCGACGCCCTGCGCACCACCGCCGTCGAACTCCTCGCCGCCGCCGACCCGGCATGCAGCGTCGACGTGGTTCGCGCCGACGGCGATCCGGGGCCGGAACCCCATGTGCGTTCCCTGGTGCGGGGTCACCACCAGATGCACGCCTCGGAGTTCACCGGCGACCATGACGCACGCCGTGAATTCCAGTACCGCAACGACCAGTTGATGTACGTGGCCGACGGAGTGGTGGAGATCGAGGCGGAGGGCCGCGCCTACCGCCTGGGCCGCGGCGACACCCTGTACCTCACCGGCGGCGTGCGTCACCGCTGGCGTGCGACCGAGCCGGACACGCGGGTGGTCGTCGTCGCGGTGGCCGAGCACATCGAGGCGGTCCGGGACCGGCCGCACCGGTGAGGATCGTCTCCCTGGTGCCCTCGCTCACCGAGGCGGTGGCCGAGACACTGCCGGGCACCCTCGTCGGCGCCACCGACTGGTGCACGCATCCGGCGGACCTGGACGTGACCCGCGTCGGCGGCACCAAGAACCCGGCGATCGGCCGGATCACCGCCCTGCGTCCCGACCTGGTCCTCGCCAACGAGGAGGAGAACCAGGCACCGGACCTGCAAGCCCTGCGCTCGAAGGGGATCGCGGTCCTGGTCACCGAGGTGCGGAGCGTGCCGCAGGCCTTCCGGGAACTGGACCGGATGCTGACCGCTTGCGGAGCGAAGAGCCGGCCCCGCTGGCTGGACGAGGCGGAGACGGTCTGGTCGACGCTCCCGGTCCCGCAAGCCCGCACGACGGCGGTCGTCCCCATCTGGCGCCGCCCCTGGATGGTCCTGGGCCGGGACACCTTCGCGGGCGACGTCCTGTCCCGCCTGGGCGTGGAGAACCTGTACGCGGCCCACTCCGAGCGCTACCCCCGCATCCCGGTGGCCGAACTGTGCGCGGCGGCGCCCGACTTGGTGGTGCTCCCGGACGAGCCGTACCGCTTCACGGCCGACGACGGTCCGGAGGCCTTCCCGGACCTGCCCTGCGCGCTGGTCGGCGGCCGCCACCTCACCTGGTACGGGCCGTCGCTGACCGAGGCGCCACGAGCGCTGGCCGAGGCCCTGCGAGCAGCTCACCGCTGACGAGGCCGCGCACTGTATGCAGGGCGGCGGTGCCCCAGGCGACGACCAGGACGACGTACAAGCCGATCGCGAGCCACTCGAAGGCGACCAGCCCGGTGTGCCGCGCCAGCGACTCGCTACCGGTGACGCAGGTACCGACCGGAAAGGTGAACGCCCACCAGGTCATGGAGAACCTCATCCCGTCCCGCCGGGCGCGCACCACATGGGCGGTGGCGAACACGAACCACAGCAGCGCGAAGCCCATGACCGGCACGCCGTACAGAACGGCGAGGATCCCGAACCCGTCGCTGTACGCGGCGGGCACGACGCCGGGCGCGACATCCGCGAAGTTGCCCACGGCGGTGGTGGACTGTCCGAGCGGTCCCAGGACGAGGAAGAGCGTGGGTGTGAGGGCGAGCGGCAGCGGCCCTCCGGTGATCAGCCGGCCGAAGATCATCGGAAGCATGAGCAGCGTCGCGAGGAGACTGAGCCCGAACATCGCGAAGCAGCCGAGCAGCAGCGTCTCCTGAGCCTGTCCCGGCGGCAGATGCGGCACGAGGAGCGGCCCGAGCGCGGCGGACACCATGGGGGCGACGACAGGCAGCAGCCACACGGGCGTCGCCTGGTGCGGCTCCACCCGATGCCGTACGGCCATGAGGTACGGAACGGCGACGGCGGCCGCGAGCCCGACGACCGTACCGGCGGTGAACAGCACGGCGTCGAGGGCGACGGCCGCGTCCGTCCCGATCCAGTCCCGTCCCACGGTGAGGGCACCGCCGCCGACGGCCAGCAGGGCCATGGCGAGGCAGCCGTAGAAGGGGGCGATGGCCGGGTCGAGGAGATGGGCGCGGGCCTGGTCGCGGTGATGGGCCCAGTGGAGCGCCCGGGCGCAGAGCAGCACCAGGAGAAGCCCGAGGGAGAGCGCCCACACCGTGACGCAGAGGGTGCGCAGGCCGGGGATGCCGGACAGGGGAGCGGGCAGGGCGGCGCCGGCGGTGGCGACGATGGCGGTGCCCATGACGGAGGCGTACCAATTCGGTCCGAGGTGACGGACGGCCGTGGCGCGCGGAAGCCGTGCGGTGGCACGGGGGAGGGGCTGGGCTGCGGTGACCATGTCTCCACGGTGCCGTCGCGGAACACCGCCGACCAGGGGGTACGTTTCTATCAGGGCATAAGCTGTATTTATGAGCAGCGCCACGGAAGACACGCACCGTCCACCGGCCCTCCTCGCCCACCGGGTGCCGGACCTGGGAGCCCTGGAGCTGCTGCTGGCGGTGGCACGGCTCGGCAGCCTGGGTGGGGCGGCCCGTGAACTGGGCATCACCCAGCCCGCGGCGAGCAGCCGGATCCGCTCGATGGAACGCCAGCTGGGCGTGGCCCTGGTGGACCGCTCGCCACGCGGCTCCCGGCTGACGGACGCGGGCGCGCTGGTGACGGACTGGGCGCGCAGGATCGTGGAGGCGGCGGAGGCCTTCGACGCGGGCGCGCAGGCCCTGCGGGACCGAAGGGACTCCCGCCTCAGGGTGGCGGCCAGCATGACGATCGCCGAATACCTGCTGCCGGGCTGGCTGCTGGCCCTGCGCGCCGGGCGCCCGGACACAGCGGTGTCTCTCCAGGCGGGCAACTCCGCGGCGGTCGCGGAACGGCTGCTCTCGGACGAGGCGGACCTGGGCTTCGTGGAGGGCCTGACCGTACCGACAGGCCTCGACTCGGTCGTCATCGCCCACGACCACCTGATAGTCGTCACGGCTCCCGACCACCCCTGGGCCCGCCGCCGACGCCCCCTCGCAGCGGACGAACTCGCCGCCACCCCGCTGATCCTCCGCGAGGAGGGCTCAGGAACCCGCCAGGTCCTGGACGCGGCCCTGGGCGGCCTGGCCCGCCCCCTGATCGAACTCTCCTCGACCACGGCGGTAAAGGCGGCGGCGGTAAGCGGCGCGGGCCCGGCGGTGCTCAGCGAGCTGGCCGTGGGCGAGGAACTGTCGATGCGGAGATTGGTGAGCGTCCCGGTGGCGGAGGTCTCCCTGGCGAGGGATCTCCGGGCGGTCTGGCCGACGGGCCACAGACCGACGGGCCCGGCGAGGGAGCTGCTGTCACTGACGCGGGGATGATCCAGCCCGGTCGCGGAAAGTCAGCCCCTGCCGCACAATTTCAGCCCCTCCGGCGTTTGAGGAGCGGGGGTCCGGGGGCGGAGCCCCTGGGATGGGACGGGTAAGGGCGGCGGGGGCGAAAACCCCACCGTTCACCCAGCCGCCCGCACCAACGCCTCCACCACCCGCAGATCCTCCCCCATCTCCGGATGCCACTGCACCCCCAACACCCAGTCCGCGGAAGGAAGTTCCACCGCCTCCACGGTCCCGTCCACCGCGTACGCCGACACCACAAGCCCCGCCCCGAGCCGATCCACGGCCTGATGGTGATACGTCGGTACGACCGTCTCCTCCGGGGCGACACCGGCATACAGCGTCCCCGGCACGGGCTTGACGGCATGCTGCCCGAAGACCCCCACCACCTCGGCATGCCCGCCGACGTGCTGCACGAGCGTGCCCCCGAGGGCGACGTTCAGCAGCTGCATGCCCCGACAGATGCCCAGCAAGGGAACGTGCGCGGCCAGCGCGGCGTCGATCAGCGCGAGCTCCCAGGCGTCCCGCTCCCGCGCCGGCGGCCCGGTCCGGGCGTCGCGCTCGGCGCCGTACCGGACCGGCTCCACATCGGGCCCGCCCGCGATCACCAGACCGTCGAGCCGCGCCATGGCCGCGGCAGCGCGCGAAGGCTCGTCCGGCGGGAGCATCGCGGCCAGCCCGCCCGCCGCCTGCACGAGCCGCGGATACCCGGCCGGCAGCAGCGCGGCCGCCAGCTCCCAGACGCCCCAGCGCGCCCCGGCCTCCAGATACGTACTGATGCCGATCAACGGCCTGCCGGTCATACGTCCTCCCGCTCCCGCCAATGGATCGCGCTCACACCATTGCCGTAACCACCCGGGAACGGCAAGCCCGCACCCTCAGGTCAGGAACCCCCGCAACAAGGCCGCCGTGCCCCCGCAGTGCTCCCGCATCATTTCCCGCGCCCCGTCCGCGTCCCCGTCCAGCACCGCCTCGACGATCGCGATGTGCTGCCGCTGTGAGTGCTCCAGGTTGCGGACGAGGAGCGGGATGCAGTCCAGCAGGTCGTTCACGGTCGCCCGGACCGCCGCGTACTGCGCGGTCAGCGACGGTGACCCGCACAGTTCGGCGAGGGTGAGGTGGAGCAGCGTGTCCAGCCGGCGGTAGTCGGACAGCGGCGCGTCCTGCGTGTGGGCGAGCGCCTCGCGGAGCCGGGCGGCCTGCTCGTCGGTCAGACCGTGCGCGGCGCACAGGCCGGCCGCGCCCACCTCCAGCACCTCCCGGAAGCGCAGCATGTCCTCGATGTCGACCTCGGCGACCCGCCGCCGCAGCTCGTCCTCGCCGCCACCGTCCTTGCGGGGCAGCACGAAGGTCCCGCCGTACCGTCCCCGGCGCGACTCGACGAGCCCCTGGTCCTGGAGCACCTTGAGCACCTCGCGCAGCGTGACCCGGCTGATGCCGAGCCGCTCCGCCAGCTCCCGCTCGGCGGGCAGCCGCTCCCCGCCGGGCACCAGGCCGAGGCGGACGACCTGGAGGATCTGCTCCAGCGCCTCCTCGAAGCCGTTGCCCGCACGCACCGGCCGCAGCACCGGGGTCAGCCGGTCCGCCGCTGTGCTGTCAGTGCTGCTGGTGCTGTTGGTGCTGTCAGGATCGACCGACATCTGGACGTGCCCCCTTCCCAAGCAATGGTTCTCGGCAATACCTTATGGCTCTCGACCTTATGGCTCTCGGCCTGGGCGAAACCAGCGCGCAGCAGCCCGAAGGAGGCCCTTCCCGTGGCAGACCGCACACCCCCGCTCGGCGTCGAGGAGCTGCACGCCCTCGTCGCGGGCGGTGAGATCGACACTGTCGTCCTGGCCTTCCCCGATATGCAAGGGCGGCTCCAGGGCAAGCGGTTCGCCGCCCGGTTCTTCCTCGACGAGGTTCTCCACCACGGCACCGAGGGCTGCAACTACCTCCTGGCCGTCGACACCGAGATGAACACCGTCGACGGCTATGCGATGTCGTCCTGGGACCGCGGCTACGGCGACTTCGCCATGCACCCCGACCTGAGCACGCTGCGCAGGGTCCCCTGGAACGAGGGCACGGCCATGCTCGTCGCCGACCTCGCTTGGACCGACGGCTCACCGGTCGTCGCCGCCCCGCGCCAGATCCTGCGCCGCCAGCTGGAGCGGCTCGGCGAACTCGGCCTCACCGCCCAGGTGGGCACGGAGCTGGAGTTCATCGTCTTCAAGGACACCTACGAGCAGGCCTGGGACGCGGGCTACCAGGGGCTGACGCCGGCGAACCAGTACAACATCGACTACTCCGTCCTCGGCACCGGCCGCATCGAGCCCCTGCTGCGCCGCATCCGGAACGAGATGGCGGCCGCCGGCCTGACCGTCGAGTCCGCCAAGGGCGAGTGCAACCCCGGCCAGCACGAGATCGTGTTCCGCTACGACGAGGCACTCGTCACCTGCGACCAGCACGCCATCTACAAGACCGGCGCCAAGGAGATCGCCTCCCAGGAGGGCGTCTCCCTGACCTTCATGGCCAAGTACAACGAGCGCGAGGGCAACTCCTGCCACATCCACCTCTCGCTCACCGACACCGCCGGCAACAACGTCATGCCCGGGGACGGGCCGGGCGGCATGTCCGAGATGATGCGCCACTTCCTCGCCGGACAGCTGGCCGCGCTGCGGGACTTCTCGCTCCTGTACGCCCCCAACATCAACTCCTACAAGCGGTTCCAGCCGGGCTCCTTCGCCCCGACCGCCGTCGCCTGGGGCCACGACAACCGCACCTGCGCACTCCGGATCGTCGGCCACGGCCGCTCCCTGCGCTTCGAGAACCGGCTGCCCGGCGGCGACGTCAACCCGCACCTCGCGGTGGCCGGGCTGGTGGCGGCCGGGCTGTACGGCGTCGAGCACAAGCTGGAGCTCCCCGATCCCTGCCCCGGCAACGCCTACACCGCCGAGTACGAGCACGTCCCGACCACCCTGCGCGAGGCCGCCGAGCTCTGGGAGAACAGCGCCATCGCCAAGGCCGCCTTCGGCGACGAGGTCGTCGCGCACTACCGCAACATGGCGCGCGTCGAACTGGACACCTTCGACGCCGCAGTCACCGACTGGGAGCTGCGCCGCTCCTTCGAACGCATGTGAGGCCCTTCGTGTCCGACCAGCTCCAAGTGCTCAATCCGGCCACCGAAGAGGTCGTGGCCACCGTCCCCGCCGCCGACGCGGCCGAGGTGGACCGCGCCGTCGGCCGTGCGATCGCCGCCCAGCGGTCCTGGGCGGCCGTCGCCCCCGCCGACCGGGCCCGGCTGCTGCGCCGCTTCGCCGACGTCGTCGACACCCACGTCGAGGAGTTGGCCCAGCTGGAGGTCCGCGAGGCGGGCCACGTCCTCGGCAACGCCCGCTGGGAGGCCGGCAACGCCCGCGATCTGCTGCTGTACGCGGCCGGCGGCGTCGAACGCCTCCTCGGCAAGCAGATCCCCGTACCGGGCGGCTGGGACGTCACCTTCCAGGAACCCCTCGGCGTGGTCGGTGTCATCGCACCCTGGAACTTCCCGATGCCCATCGCCGCCTGGGGCTCTTTCCCCGCCCTCGCCGCCGGCAACGCGGTCGTGCTCAAGCCGGCCGAGACCACCCCGCTCACCGCGCTCCGCCTGGCCGAACTCGCCCTGGAGGCAGGCCTGCCGGAGCACCTGTTCCAGGTCGTCCCCGGCTACGGCCACATCGCGGGCCGCGCCCTGGTCGACCACCCCGACGTGGCGAAGATCGTGTTCACCGGCTCCACCCGCACCGGCCGCGAGGTCATGGAGCGCTGCGCCCGCCTGGTCAAGCCGGTCACCCTCGAACTCGGCGGCAAGAGCCCCAACATCGTCTTCGCCGACGCCGACCTGTCGGCCGCCGTCGACCCCTTCTCGTTCCTGGACAACTCCGGCCAGGACTGCTGTGCCCGCACCCGGATCCTGGTCCAGGAGCCGGTGTACGACGAGGTCCGCGAACTGCTCGCCGACGCACTGGCCGCCGTGGTGGTGGGCGACCCCGCCGACGAGAAGACCCAGATGGGCCCGCTGATCAGCCGTCAACAACTGGACCGCGTACGGTCGTTCGTCCCCGAGGACGCCCCGGCCCTGCGCGGCGACGCACCCGACGGGCCCGGCTTCTGGTTCCCGCCGACCGTCCTCACCGGCGAGCGGCACGACTCCGCCGCGGCCCGCGAGGAGATCTTCGGCCCGGTCGCAGTCCTGCTGCCCTTCACCGACGAGGCGGACGCGATCCGGCTCGCCAACGACACCCCGTACGGCCTCGCGGGCTCCCTCTGGACCCGCGACCTGGGTCGCGCCCTGCGCGTCTCGGGGGCCGTCCGCATCGGCAACCTGTCCGTCAACTCCCACTCGGCCGTCCGCTATTGGACCCCCTTCGGCGGCTTCAAGCAGTCCGGCGTCGGCCGCGAGCTGGGCCCGGACGCCCTGGCCGCCTTCACCGAAACCAAGAACGTCTTCATCAGCACGGAGGGCCCCGCACAGTGACCGAACAGATTGTCTGCCGTCGCCTCGTCGGCCGCACGGCCGTCATCACCGGCGCCGGCAGCGGCATCGGCCTCGCCACCGCCCGCCGGCTCGCCTCCGAGGGCGCGCACGTCGTCTGCGGCGACGTCGACGAGCAGGGCGGCAAGGCGGCCGCCGAAGAGGTCGGCGGGATCTTCGTGAAGGTCGACGTCACCGACCCGGAGCAGGTCGAGACGCTGTTCAGGACGGCGTACGACACCTACGGCAGCGTCGACATCGCCTTCAACAACGCGGGCATCTCGCCGCCCGACGACGACTCCATCCTGGAGACCGGCCTGGAGGCCTGGAAGCGCGTCCAGGAGGTCAACCTCACCTCGGTCTACCTGTGCTGCAAGGCCGCCATCCCGTACATGCGGCGCCAGGGCAAGGGGTCGATCATCAACACGGCGTCCTTCGTGGCGAGGATGGGCGCGGCGACGTCCCAGATCTCGTACACGGCCTCCAAGGGTGGCGTCCTGGCCATGTCCCGCGAGTTGGGCGTGCAGTTCGCACGGGAGGGCATCCGCGTGAACGCGCTCTGCCCCGGGCCGGTCAACACCCCGCTCCTCCAAGAGCTGTTCGCCAAGGACCCGGAGCGGGCGGCACGCCGGCTCGTCCACATCCCCGTCGGCCGTTTCGCTCAGGCCGAGGAGATCGCCGCCGCCGTCGCCTTCCTGGCCAGCGACGACTCCTCCTTCGTGAACGCCACCGACTTCCTCGTCGACGGCGGGATCTCAGGGGCGTACGTCACGCCCCTGTAGCCCACGCGCCTACAGGAACGTCTGACCTTCACCCCGGTACGTCGGGACGGTCGCCGTCACCGTGTCGCCCTCGATCAGGTGCAGCACGTCGAACCGCTCGCACAGCTCACCGGCCTTGGCGTGCCGGAACCACACCTTGTCGCCGATCAGCAGATCGTCGGCGGGCGGCCCCAGCAGCGGCGTCTGCACCTCACCGGCCCCTTCCTGCGGGTCGTAGCGCAGCCCCTGCGGCAGATACGGCACGGGCGAGCGGTCGGCCCCGGCGGCACCGGACGCCGGGTAGCCGCCGCCGAGGACGGTCACCACGCCCACGCCCGGCCGGCGCACCACCGGCTGGGCGAACAGCGCGGCCGGACGCCCCCTGAAGGAGGTGTAGTTGTCGAACAGCCGCGGCACATACAGTCCCGACCCGGCCGCGATCTCCGTGACGGCGTCCTCGGCGGCGGTGTGCTGCACACTGCCGGTGCCGCCGCCGTTGACGTACTCCAGATCGGGTACGACGGCCCGGACCGCCCGCACCACCTCGGCCCGCCGCTCGGCGAGTTCCCGGCGGGCGGTGGTCTGCATCAGCCGGACGGCACGGGAGCGCAGCGGCCGCCCCGCGAGCGCGTCGCCGACTCCGGCGATGTGCCCCTCGTAGGCCATGATCCCCACGAGCTTGAAGCCGGGCCGACGGGCCACCGTGCGGGCCATGTCGGCGACTTGGGCGGGGGAGTGCAGGGGGGAGCGCCGCGCCCCGATCCGTACGCGCCCGCCGAGCAGCTTCAGGGACGTGTCCAACTCCAGGCAGACGCGCACGACTTCGCTCCCACCGCCCCGGGACGCGTCGATGAGTTCGAGCTGTGCCGGGTCGTCGACCATCACGGTCACGGCCGCGGCAAGCTTGGGATCACCGGCCAGTTCGGCGAATCCGGAACGGTCGGCCGACGGATAGGCGAGCAGAATGTCGTCGAACCCCGATCGCGCCAGCCACAGGGACTCGGCGAGGGTGAAGGACATGATGCCCGCGAAGCCGTCCCGGGCGAGGACACGTTCGAGCAGGGCCCGGCAGCGCACGGACTTGCTGGCGACGCGGATCGGCTTCCCGGCGGCCCGGCGGACCAGATCGTCCGCGTTTGTGTCGAAGGCGTCCAGGTCCACGATCGCGAGAGGAGCGTCGAGATGAGCGGTGGCCCGGTCGTAACGGGCCCGGTCGGCGGCGCGCGCAGTCATGAACGAAGCCTGCCAGACTGGATTACCGCAGGGTAGGGGGACGTTCCGGGCAGATGCCCCGGCGTCGTGGACTGGTTCCCGTTCGACCGGGGGCAACCCGTAGAGTTACGCGCACGCACGCAGGAACGACTCCGGCCGGCGCAAGGCCCGGGCACAACGAAACGGGGGGTGCATGAGCACGGAAGCCAGGCGCGCGCCCGTCCCCCCACGCCCGACGACGCCGCCGACGGTTCCGGAGGAGTACGACGAGACGGGGACCGTTGGACAGGCGCCCACTGAGCAGCCGGTGAACGGTACGTCGGATTCCGGTGCGGGATCGGATACGTCATCCAACGGATCCCCGACGCCGGACGTGCCGTCACAGGGCAAGGGCACTCGGCGGACCGCGCCCGGCGCACAGGATGAGCGCGGTGCATCCGCCTCCCCCGACACCCGGCCCGGCTTCCCTGGCCGACGCGGCCCGTCCTCCCTGGACACCGCCGACACCGCTCCGCCCCCGCCGATCGCCTCGGCGCGCTTCCCGGACACCCCGCCGCCGGCCGCTCACGCGACAGGGGCCGACACCGCCGCACCGCCACGGCCAGGACGGCAGCCGTCGACACCGCCGCGCCGCCCGGACGCCCCCGAGCCCTCACACCGCCCGGACGCCGCGACGCCCTCCGAGCCCGCACACCGTCCGGGCGTACCGCCCACGCCCGCCGAGGAGTTGAGGCGCCCCGCCGTCCCCCCGGCACCCGCCGAAACCCCGCGGCACCCCCTCGCACAACCGCTGCCGCCCGAGGCCCCGCGCCGCCCCACCGCACAACCGTTGCCGACCGAGACCCCGCGGCGCTCCGTCCGACGCTCGGCGCCTGCCGAGGCCGCGCAGGGTCCGGGCGTACCTCCGGCTCCTGCCGAGTCGTTGAGGCGTCCTGTCTCACCCCCGGCGCCTGCCGAGGGCCCGCAGCGTCCGGTCGGTCCGTCGGCGTCCGGTGAGACCCTGTGGCGGCCCGCCTCACCTTCGGTGCCTGCCGAGACCGCGCAGGGTCCGGGCGTACCTCCGGCTCCCGCCGAGTCGTTGAGGCGCCCTGTCTCACCCCCGGCGCCTGCCGAGGGCCCGCGGCGTTCGGGCGTCCCACCCGTACCTGCCGGGACCCCGCGGCGTCCGGTCTCGCCTCCGGCGCCTGCCGAGAGCCCGCGGCGTCCCGTCGTACCGCCCGCAGTCGGCGAGACCGTCTCCGAGATGACCACCAGGCTGCGTCCGATTCCGGCGGACCCGGTGTCTCCGCAGGCTGAGGTGCGGACGGGGCCTGATCCCACGTACTCCTGGGGTGCCCCCGTGGCGCCGGGCGGGGCGGGGCGGCCGTTCGTGTCGTTGGGGGAGCCCGAGGGGTACGACGACCGGGCGCGGCCGCGTCCGCTGGGGAACCGGGTGCGGAACCGGACCGTCATGGCGGCAGCCTGTCTCGTACTCGGGCTCGGGCTCATCGGCGGTGCGGTGACCGGGAGTTGGCTCATCCCCGAGGCGGGAGCGGGCAGCGAGAGCAGCGTCTTCGCCACGGCCGGGAGCCTCTGGCACAGCGTGCCGGTCGACCAGCTGTTCCCGCCCGCTGTCGAAGGCCAGGGGGCGGGACCCGGCGGCGCCGACCGCACCTGGACCCGCATCGCCGTCGCCCCGGACAGCGGCTGCGATGATGCCTTCGACCCGCTGCTGCGCAAGGCCCTTGCCCCCGTCGGCTGCCAGCGCCTGCTGCGCGCCACCTACACGGACTCCACGCAGAGCTACGTCACCACCGTCGGCCTGCTCTTCGCCAAGGGGGACTCCGCCGCCATGGCCTCCCTGCGCACCCGCTTCAAGAACGAGGGCCTGGCCGGCCGTACCGACCTGATGCCCCGCCCGTACGCCGCGAAGGACACCGTCGCCGCCGGCTTCGGCAGCGAGCAGCGTGCCTCGTGGACCGTCTCCGTCCTCACCGACGCCCCTGTCGTCGTCTACGCCGTCTCCGGCTGGGCCGACGGCCGCACCGTCGACGAACCGCAACCCGCCGCCGAGGCCATGAAGTCCGGCGCCACCACGGCCCTCGCCCAGGCAGGCCTGGGCCACGAGGCGAAGGGCCTCGCCGACCGCATCGAACGGGCGTTGCGCAAGACCGTCGACTCGGCCACGGAGCAGCCGTCATGACCGCCACCCGCCGGATCGGCCTGCTCAGCGTCATGCTGGCCGCCTCCGTCGCCCTCGTCCCGCCCACCGTCGCGCACGCCGACGGCATACGCGCCAAGCAGTGGGCTCTCGAGGCCATGCACACCGAAGAGGCCTGGCAGACCACCAAGGGCCGGGGCATCACCGTCGCCGTCCTGGACACCGGCGTCGAGTCCGACCACCCCGACCTCGCCGGCAACGTCCTCGACGGCAAGGACATGGTGGGTTTCGGCGCCGGACAGGGCGACCGCGCCTGGGCCCGTCACGGCACCGCCATGGCGGGCATCATCGCCGGTCACGGCCACGGCGTGGGCAATGCCGACGGCGTCATGGGCATCGCCCCCGAAGCCAAGATCCTCCCCGTCCGCGTGATCCTCGAAGAGGGCGACTCCGCCCGCGGCAAGGCCCGCAACACCCGCGGCAACGCCCTCGCCGAAGGCATCCGCTGGGCCGCCGACCACGGCGCCGACGTCATCAACATGTCCCTCGGCGACGACTCCAAGTCCGCCCACCCCGAACCCGCCGAGGACGAGGCCGTCCAGTACGCCCTGAAGAAGGGCTCCGTCGTCGTCGCCTCGGCCGGCAACGGCGGCGAGAAGGGCGACCACATCTCCTACCCGGCCGCCTACCCGGGCGTGATCGCCGCGACCGCCGTCGACCGCTTCGGCACCCGCGCCTCCTTCTCCACCCGCCGCTGGTACGCCACGGTCAGCGCCCCCGGCGTCGACGTCGTCATCGCCGACCCCGACCACAAGTACTACGAAGGATGGGGTACGAGTGCCGCCGCGGCCTTCGTCTCCGGAGCCGTCGCCCTCGTCAAGGCAGCCCACCCGGGCCTGACCCCGGCCCAGATCAAGAAGCTCCTGGAGGACACCGCCCGGAACGCCCCGGCGGGCGGCCGTGACGACTCCCGCGGCTACGGCCTCATCGACCCCGCCGCAGCCATCAAAGCCGCCGGCCGCCTCGAACCGGAGGCCCTGCGCGCGGCGGCCTACGGCGACAAGTACTTCGGCTCCGGCCCCGACGCCGCCGGGGACGACGACTCCACATCGAGCTGGGCCGCCCCGCTGGCGGGCAGCATCGGCGGCGTCCTGCTGGTCGTCGCGGTCGTCGTCTGGCGCGGACGCCGCGGGGAGTACGAGAACTAGGAGGCGGACGCGGAGGCCGGTACGGACGCCGTCGAGCCCTCCCCGGCGAACACCGAGACCGCCGCCCGCGCCGCCGCCTCGACCAGTGAAATCCCCTTCGCCTGCGTCGAGTTGCCGTCGGACAGCACCGCCACCAGACAGTCGTGACCGTCGACGGTGACCCGCCCGATGCTGTTGATGTCCCACAGCCCGGTGGCGCTGCGCGGCAGCCAGCCGTTCTTCAGCGCCCACGCCGAGCCGTCGGCCGCGGCCGACACACCCCACTGCTGCCCGGCGGCTATCTGCCCCATCAACCCCTTCAGATACGACCGCGAGGCCTCACTCAGCTCCGAGTCCTCCCCGAACACCTGCTGGAGCAGGACGAGTTGATCGGCCGCCGTGGTCTGGGTCAGCCCCCACAGCATGCCGTCACCGCCCTCGGTACCGGTGAGCCCGAGGCGCCGGTTCGCGGCGTCGAGCCCGTCCGCCTGCCCGATCGTCCGCCACAGCGCCGATGCGGAGGTGTTGTCGCTGTTCTCGATCATCGCGGTGGCGTACGACTTCTCCGTCACGGTGAGCGCACGTCCCGCGTCCTGCGCCTGGAGCAGCAGCGCCGCCAGGATGTCGACCTTCACGATGCTCGCCGTGTCGAACGTGCCGTCCCCGTAGGCGGCGCTCTCACCGGACTCCAGGTCCAGCACCGCCACCGACACCTCGGCACCGTCCTCGACGGTCACCGACCCCATCCCCGCCGCCAGCAGCTCGTCGTGGTCCACCACCGGCCGCGCCACCGTTTCCACCGATGCCTCCCCGCTCGCCGAAGCCGACGGCGATGCGGAGACCGACGGCGATGCGGAGACCGACGATACGGCCCCCGCGGTGGAGTGCGCCTGCGCCTTCACATACACGGTCCCCGCCGCCGTAGCGCCCAGAGCGACGACGGCAGCGAGCGCGGTGTACACCGGGATCCGGCGGCGAAGCCGATCACTGCGTCGAGCGGCCTTGGGAGACTCCATATCGGAATCGTCGGACCTGTGACTGTGCTGTCCGTTAGACGGAGGTTAGATCTGTGTCAGGGATGCCTGAGAAAGTACTGAAAGCGTGACGCCCAGGTTTCCGGGGCCGCACAACCGCAGCAGCATCCCCCCGATAGGGTCGGTGACCGTGGCGAACAAGAACATTCCCGACTCCGGCTTCTCCGACGACGACGGCTCCGCCGACCCCCGGCTGAGCGCGGCGCTCGCCGCCTGGGCGGAGGACCGCACCGCCGTGGGTCCGGTGCTTCAGGCTCTGAAGGGCGCCCGGCTTCTCGTGCCTGTCGTGGCCGTGCTCGGCGAGGTCGAGGAAGACGAGAACGGGTTGCGCCACGAGAAGACGAGCGACATGGCCGTACCGACCCTGAAGGCCGGCGACCGCACCGCCCTGCCCGCCTTCACCTCCACCGACTCGCTGGCCCGCTGGGACCCCGAGGCCCGCCCCGTCGCCGTACCCCTGCACCAGGCACTCCAGGCGGCGGCGCACGAGAAGGCGGACACGATCGTGCTGGACCTGGCCGGACCGGTGCCGTACGAGCTGACCGGCGCCGCGCTGCTGGCGCTGGCCGAGGGCCGCGCGACGGACGATCCGCTCGCCGACCCCGCCGTGACCGGCGCCGTACGCGCCGCCGTGGCCGCCGAGCCCGCCGTCCTGCGCGCCTACCTCGGCCCCGGACAGGCGGACGGCACCCTCGCCCTCGTCCTCGACCCCGACGCGACCCCGGGCCCCGCCGCCCGCACGCTCGCCGAGCGACTGGCCGCCGACGAAACACTGAGGGCCCGCCTGGTGCACGGCCTCGACCTGGCACTGCTGCCGACCGGGACGACGCCACCGGGCGAGCCCTTGTACGTACGGGGATGAACTAACCGTAGATCGGGCCGGTGTACTTCTCGCCCGGGCCCTGGCCCGGCTCGTCCGGGACGAGGGACGCCTCGCGGAAGGCGAGCTGGAGGGACTTGAGGCCGTCGCGCAGGGGGGCCGCGTGGAAGGAGCTGATCTCGGTGGTGCTCGCGTCGAGCAGACCGGCGAGGGCGGCGACCAGCTTGCGGGCCTCGTCCAGGTCCTTGTGCTTGTCACCCTCCTCCGTCAGACCGAGCTTCACCGCGGCGGCGCTCATCAGGTTCACGGCGACCGTCACGATCACCTCGACCGCGGGGACCTCGGCGATGTCACGGGTCATGGCGTCGAAGTCGGGCGTCTCAGGAGGGGTGTCACTCATGCCGGACACGATAGGCCCCGATGCACGCCGGTTCGCACCACCCCCGGGTTGCTGCTAACCTTGTGTAACGACCGGCCGGACACAGCTATGTGCTCGGCCCACAAGTGGAGGCTCCGATCTCCCACCTGACCGTCCTCCGGGACGGCGGGTCACCCGGGTCAGGCGGCCACCATCGTTCCGTACGGACGATGGAGTCGCCCGAAATTGCGCCCCGCGTCATCGCGGCGGTGCTCCGGCAGTGTTTGGAGCCCCGCATGTGATCGTCCGGGGCATTTTTGATGCTTCGGCGCGGTTAGGTCTAACGAAAGAGACATACGCGGCTGTCCGCCAGACCGCCGTGTGGTGCTAACCGAGGAGGATCCATCAGCGCCGAGCCCCGCATCAACGACCGGATTCGCGTTCCCGAGGTGCGACTTGTCGGTCCCAGTGGCGAGCAGGTGGGCATTGTCCCGCTGGCCAAGGCCCTGGAGCTTGCGCAGGAGTACGACCTGGACCTGGTCGAGGTCGCGGCGAACGCCCGTCCGCCCGTGTGCAAGCTCATGGACTACGGGAAGTTCAAGTACGAGTCGGCCATGAAGGCCCGTGAGGCGCGCAAGAACCAGGCGCACACGGTCATCAAGGAGATGAAGCTCCGGCCGAAGATCGACCCGCACGACTATGACACCAAGAAGGGTCACGTCGTTCGGTTCCTCAAGCAGGGCGACAAGGTCAAGATCACGATCATGTTCCGTGGCCGTGAGCAGTCCCGCCCCGAGCTGGGCTACCGACTGCTTCAGCGTCTCGCGGAGGACGTCCAGGACCTCGGCTTCGTGGAGTCGAACCCGAAGCAGGACGGCCGAAACATGATCATGGTTCTCGGTCCGCACAAGAAGAAGACCGAGGCGATGGCCGAGGCTCGCCAGGCGCAGGAGGCCCGCAAGGCCGAAGCGAAGGCCAACCCCGGCAAGTCGCAGAACGCCGCGGAGACCGACCACGACGACCACGACGTGGACGCCGAGGCTCCGGCCGAGGCTTCTGCCGACGCGTGATCCCGGGGGACACACCAGTCCCCAGGATGTAACCGATACAAGAGCGACGCTCCACCGTGCCCGGTTTCACGACCGGGCACCGGAGCGCCACCGACGAGGAGATAACGGCGCTATGCCGAAGAACAAGTCGCACAGCGGTGCCAGCAAGCGCTTCAAGATCACCGGCTCCGGCAAGGTGCTCCGTGAGCGCGCCGGCAAGCGCCACCTGCTCGAGCACAAGTCGTCCCGACTGACGCGTCGCCTCACCGGCAACGCCGAGATGGCCCCGGGCGACGCCAAGAAGATCAAGAAGCTTCTCGGCAAGTGACGTCCGGGCGCCACTGAGCGTCGTACGTCTGGACCGGGACCCAATCGATTCCGGGCCGTGTGAGTCCCACCACGGCCCCGCTACAAGGAGTTAACAAGTGGCACGCGTCAAGCGGGCAGTCAACGCCCACAAGAAGCGCCGGGCGATCCTCGAGCAGGCCTCCGGCTACCGCGGTCAGCGTTCGCGCCTGTACCGCAAGGCCAAGGAGCAGGTCACCCACTCGCTGGTCTACAACTACAACGACCGCAAGAAGCGCAAGGGTGACTTCCGTCGGCTGTGGATCCAGCGCATCAACGCCGCTGCCCGCGCCAACGGCATCACGTACAACCGCTTCATCCAGGGTCTGAACGCCGCGAACATCGAGGTCGACCGCAAGATCCTCGCCGAGCTCGCCGTCAACGACGCCACTGCGTTCGCCGCGCTCGTCGAGGTCGCCCAGAAGGCGCTGCCGGCGGACGTCAACGCGCCGAAGGCCGCGTGACGCTGGCGCCGGCTCTGAGCCGACGTAACTGAACGGACCCGTGGGCCTGTGCCTGCGGGTCCGTTGCTGTGTGAGCACCGGTCTCTTTGTGAAGGTGAGTTGCATGTCCCCCGTCGCCCCCGAGCTGATCTCCTCCCGCTCGCCCCGGGTCTCCGCCGCGCGGCGCCTCGCCAAGCGGAACTTCCGGGGCAAGGAGCAGCTGTTTCTGGCGGAGGGGCCGCAGGCCGTACGGGAAGCGGGGGTACGGCCGGACACCCTCGTCGAGTTGTTCGCCACCGTCGAGGCCGCCGAGCGGTACGCCGACATCATCGGGCGGGCCCGGGACACCGGCGCGCGGGTGCACCTCGCCGCCGAGCAGGTCATCGCCGACATCTCGACCACCGTCACGCCCCAGGGGCTCGTCGGTGTCTGCCGGTTCCTGGACACGCCGTTCGAGGAGATCCTCGCCGCCCGGCCCAAGCTGGTCGCCGTGCTCGCCCATGTCCGCGACCCCGGCAACGCCGGCACGGTGCTGCGGTGCGCCGACGCCGCCGGTGCCGACGCCGTCGTACTGACCGATGCGTCCGTCGATCTGTACAACCCCAAGGCCGTGCGCGCCTCCGTGGGCTCGCTGTTCCATCTGCCCGTCGCCGTCGGCGTCCCCGTGGAGCGGGCCGTGGCGGGGCTCAAGGACGCCGGCGTGCGGATTCTCGCCGCCGACGGGGCCGGGACCGACGATCTGGACGACGAGCTGGACAAGGGCACCATGGGCGGGCCGACCGCCTGGGTGTTCGGCAACGAGGCCTGGGGGCTCCCGGAAGAGACCCGCGCACTCGCGGACGCCGTGGTGCGCGTTCCGATCCATGGGAAGGCCGAGAGCCTGAACCTCGCGACCGCGGCCGCCGTATGTCTCTATGCAACCGCCCGTGCACAGCGCGCCTCCGGAGGGTGCCGCTCCGTCACTGCGAGCTAGTAGGGTGACCGGCTCGGGGCCCTGCGCCGTCTGAGAGGTGGGGTACGGGGATGAGCATCGGCACCAGCAGCGCACCGGAAGCACGGGATGTGGGGCGACCGCCCGCGTCCCGGCCGTCCGGTGATCTCGCCGGGCTCGGCATCGACCCCGATCAGCTGCCCGACGGCCTCGTCGTCGCCGATGAGCACGGCCGGGTCATCTGCTTCAACGCCGCCGCCGAGCGCATCACCGCCGTCCCCGCCGCCGACGCCCTCGGCCGACTGCTGGAGAAGGCCCTGCCGTTGGAGGACCTGGAAGGCAGGCGCTGGTGGCAGCTGACCGATCCGTACGGCGGGCTCGCCATCAGGGTCGGGCAGCCCGAGCGGAACCTGCTGCTGCCCGGCGGACGTGAAGTCCTCGTCTCCGCCCGGTACGTCCGTACCGAACCCACCGGGCCCGTCCACCGCGTCGTCGTCTCCCTCCGCGACACCGAGGCCCGCCGCCGCACCGAGCGCAGCCACGCCGAACTGATCGCCACCGTCGCCCACGAGCTGCGCTCCCCCCTCACCTCCGTCAAAGGCTTCACCGCCACCCTCCTCGCCAAGTGGGAACGGTTCACCGACGACCAGAAGCGGCTGATGCTGGAGACCGTCGACGCCGACGCCGACCGCGTCACCCGCCTCATCGCCGAACTCCTCGACATCTCCCGCATCGACTCCGGGCGGCTGGAACTGCGCCGCCAGCCCGTCGACATCGGCGCCGCCGTCGGCCGGCACATCCAGGCGTACGTCGCCGCAGGGCTGCCGGCCGACCGGTTCCTGCTGCGCATCGAGCAGCCGCTGCCCGACCTGTGGGCCGACCCCGACAAGGTCGACCAGGTGCTGAGCAACCTGCTGGAAAATGCGGTGCGGCACGGCGAGGGAACCGTCACGATTGACGTCACGCCCTCGGTGTCCCCGCGTGAGAGGGAGGATGCCGACACGTCGGTCACCGTGAGCGACGAGGGGCAAGGCATCCCGGAGGAGTCCATGAACCGCGTCTTCACCCGCTTCTGGCGGGGCAGCAAGCGCGGTGGCACCGGCCTCGGGCTCTACATCGTCAAGGGCATCGTCGAGGCCCACGGCGGCACCATCACGGTCGGCCGCGCGCCCGGCGGCGGCGCCGAGTTCCGATTTACGTTGCCCGTGAGCACTCCGGCCTACCTGACCTGAGCGGCCCGCGGGCGCATTCGCGTACCTCAACCCCGTTAGACTCGGCCTTTGGCACCTTTGTGTCCCAAAAACCGTGACGAACTGTCCACGAGTCGGTACGGGACCTTCAGCCTGGGGGCACCTCCCAGCGGTAGCTGGGGGACAATCGGAAGCACGGGAAGAGATGTCGGCACCGAATAAGTCGTACGACCCTGTCGAGGTCGAGGCGTTGAAACCGGAAGAGATCGAGCGCATGCGGGACGAGGCGCTCGCCGCCTTCGCCGCCGCGGACTCCCTCGACGCACTCCAGGAGGCCAAGGTCGCCCACGCCGGCGGCAGCTCCGCGCTGGCCCTCGCCAACCGCGAGATCGGCGCCCTGCCCCCGCACGCCAAGGCCGAGGCCGGCAAGCGTGTGGGTCAGGCCCGCGGCGCGGTGAACAAGGCCCTGGCCACCCGCCAGGCCGAGCTGGAGGCCGAGCGTGACGCCCGGGTGCTGGTCGAGGAGGCGGTGGACGTCACACTGCCCTACGACCGTGTACCGGAAGGCGCCCGCCATCCCCTGACCACGCTTTCGGAGCGCATCGAGGACGTCTTCGTGGCCATGGGCTACGAGGTCGCCGAGGGCCCGCAGGTCGAGGCCGAGTGGTTCAACTTCGACGCGCTCAACATCGGCCCGGACCACCCGGCCCGCGGCGAGGCGGACACCTTCTTCATCGAGGGGCCGGACGGCTCCGCCGACTCCGGCGTCGTGCTGCGCACCCACACCTCGCCCGTGCAGATCCGCTCGCTGCTCGACCGTGAGCTGCCGGTCTATGTGATCTGCCCCGGTCGCGTGTACCGCACGGACGAGCTGGACGCCACCCACACCCCGGTCTTCCACCAGGTCGAGCTGCTCGCGGTCGACGAGGGCCTCACCATGGCGGACCTCAAGGGCACCCTGGACCACATGGTCCAGTCCCTGTTCGGCGCGGGCATGAAGACGCGGCTGCGGCCGAACTTCTTCCCGTTCACCGAGCCGTCCGCCGAGATGGACATGGTGTGCTACGTCTGCCGCGGCGAGTCCGTCGGCAACCCCGACCGCCCCTGCCGCACCTGCTCCTCCGAGGGCTGGATCGAGCTGGGCGGCTGCGGCATGGTCAACCCGCGGGTGCTCACCGCCTGCGGCGTCGACCCGGAGAAGTACAGCGGCTTCGCCTTCGGGTTCGGCATCGAGCGGATGCTGATGTTCCGCCACAACGTCGAGGACATGCGAGACATGGTCGAGGGTGACGTCCGGTTCACCCGGCCGTTCGGGATGGAGATCTGATGCGGGTCCCGCTTTCCTGGCTGCGGGAGTACGTCGACCTGCCGGAGACGCAGACCGGCCGTGACGTGCAGGCCAAGCTCATTTCGGCCGGTCTGGAGGTCGAGACCGTCGAGCCGCTCGGCGCCGACCTCAAGGGCCCCCTGGTCGTCGGCCGGGTGCTGACCATCGAGGAGCTGGAGGGCTTCAAGAAGCCGATCCGCTTCTGCACGGTCGACGTCGGGCAGGCCAACGGCACGGGCGAGCCGCAGGAGATCGTCTGCGGCGCCCGCAACTTCGCCGTCGGCGACAAGGTCGTCGTGGTGCTCCCCGGCGCCACCTTGCCGGGCGGCTTCTCGATCTCCGCGCGCAAGACGTACGGCAAGACGTCCCACGGCATGATCTGCTCCAGTGACGAGCTGGGCATGGGCGACGACGGCGCGCACGGCATCATCGTGCTGCCGCCGGAGGCCGAGATCGGCAAGGACGCCATCGAGCTCCTGGAGCTGGTCGACGAAGTCCTGGACATCGCCGTCACCGCCAACCGCGGCGACTGTCTGTCCATCCGTGGCGTCGCCCGCGAGACCGCCATCGCCTACGGCCTCCCGCTGAGCGACCCGGCCCTCCTCGACGTCCCGGGCCCGAACGCCTTCGGCTACCCGGTGCAGGTCTCCGACCCCGCCGGCTGCGACCGCTTCACCGCGCGCACCGTCACCGGTCTGAGCCCCGAGGCGCGCTCCCCGATCTGGCTCCAGCGCCGGCTCCAGAAGGTCGGCATGCGCCCGATCTCGCTCGCCGTCGACGTCACCAACTACGTGATGATGGAGCTCGGCCAGCCACTGCACGCCTACGACCGTTCCCTCGTCCAGGGCACGATCGGGGTCCGTCGGGCCGCCGAGGACGAGAAGATCGTCACCCTCGACGGCGTCGAGCGGAAGCTGCACGCCGAGGACCTGGTGATCACCGACGACCGTGGCCCGATCGGCCTCGCCGGTGTCATGGGCGGCGCGAACACGGAGATCGCCGACCACACCGAGTCCGAGGGCACGACCGACGTGGTCATCGAGGCCGCCCACTTCGACGCGGTCTCCATCGCGCGGACGGCCCGGCGCCACAAGCTGTCCTCCGAGGCGTCCCGTCGCTTCGAGCGCGGTGTCGACCCGCAGGCCGCGGCGGCCGCCGCCCAGCGCACGGTCGACCTGCTGGTGCTGCTCGCGGGCGGCACCGCCGAGGCCGGCGTCACCGAGGTCATCGCCCCGTCGGCGCCGCACACGATCACCGTCCCGGCCGACCACCCGGACAAGGTCGCGGGTGTCGACTACGGCCGGGAGACCGTCGTACGACGGCTGCAACAGGTCGGCTGTGATGTGTACGGGCAGGACGAGCTGCTCGTCACCGTGCCGTCCTGGCGGCCCGACCTGCTGGAGCAGAACGACCTGGCCGAAGAGGTCATCCGCCTGGAGGGCTACGAGAACCTGCCCTCCACGCTGCCCAGGCCGCTGTCCGGCCGCGGTCTGACCCACCGGCAGCGGCTGCACCGCCGCGTCGGCCGGGCGCTGGCCGGTGCCGGGTACGTCGAGGCGCCGAACCACCCCTTCATCGGCGAGCAGGTCTTCGATCAGCTCGGCCTGGACGCGGACGACCCCGCCCGCCGTGTGGTGAAGCTGGTCAACCCGCTCAACGACGAGGAGCCCGCGCTCCGTACGTCGCTGCTGCCGGGTCTGCTGGGTGCCCTGCGGCGCAATGACGGCCGGGGCTCGCACGATCTCGCCCTGTTCGAGACCGGGTTGGTCTTCCAGCCGCGCGAGGAGCAGCAGGCCGCCGTCCATCTGCCGGTCGACCGGCGTCCCACCGACGAGGAGATCGCCGCGCTGAACGCCGTGCTGCCCGTACAGCCGCGGCATGTCGCCGTCGTCCTCGCGGGCGCGCGCGAACAGGCCGGCTGGTGGGGCGCGGGCCGTCCGGCCGGGTGGGCCGACGCGGTGCAGGCGGGGCGCGTCGCCGCGCGGGAAGCCGGGGCCGAGCTGATCGTCCGCGGCGGCCAGTACGGGCCGTGGCACCCGGGCCGTTGCGCCGAGTTCGTGGTCGCAGTCGACGGCACGGAGACGGTCGTCGGCCATGCGGGCGAGTTGCACCCGCGTGTGCTCAAGGCTCTGGGCCTGCCGGCGCGTACCTGTGCGATGGAGCTGGATCTGGACGCCCTGGAGCAAGCCGGCGACGGCACGCCCCAGGCGCCGAGCATCTCCACGTTCCCGGTGGCCACGCAGGATGTCGCCCTGGTCGTCGACAAGTTCGTGCCGCACGCCGACGTGGAGGCCGCGTTGCGTGAGGGGGCGGGTGAACTCCTCGAAGCGATCCGGTTGTTCGACGTGTACGAGAACGACGAGCAGCTCGGGGACGGGAAGAAGTCGCTGGCGTACGCGTTGCGGTTCCGTGCGGTTGATCGGACGTTGACCGTTGATGAGGCGTCTGCCGCTCGGGATGCGGCGGTTGCCCTTGCGGGTGAGCGGACCGGGGCTGTGCTTCGGGGCTAGTCGCCGTGGGGGACTGGGCGGTCTGCCGGCTGCGGGCTGTCGGTGGTTGATCGCGCAGTTCCCCGCGCCCCTGACGGGGCGCTGCGGTCACCTCACTCGATGGGGTGACGTTTCTGGGTGATCTGGTCCTTCCGGGCCATGCGGTCGGCAGAATCGGACCGGCCTTTCGAGGCCGGTCCGTCTGTGCTGTCAGGGCCTATTGGGGGGCCATCGGCATGAACCGCATCAAGGCTGGGGTTCCCCGCAGGGCGGGGCGCCGGGTGCTCGCACTCGGGTTGCCGACGGTGTGGGGGGCGATAGCGATCACGTACAAGATGGTCTGTCCGCTCGCCCAGCAGAACGGGTGGGAAGCGCGCATCGTCACCAGCGCCGTCTTCTTCGCCGTCGGCACCGGGCTGATCTTCCATGTGCGGCAGGCGCTGCTGCGTGAGCTGCGGCAGGTCCGCCGGGTCGCGGGCGCCGCCCAGAGTGTGCTGCTGCGGCCTCTGCCGCCCCGTATCGACGGGCTGCACGTCGCCGCCGCCCAACTGTCCGCGGACCGCGGTGCGGTCATCGGCGGCGACCTGTACGAGGTCATCGCCACCGAGCACGGCGTACGGGCCGTGATGGGCGACGTACGCGGACACGGTCTCGCCGCCATCGGCACCGTCGCCGCCGTCCTCGGCAGTTTCCGCGAGGCCGTGCACGACGAGCCCGACCTCGGCGGTGTGCTGCGCAGGCTGGACCGGGCGCTGGCCCGGCATCTGCGCGAGCGGGCCGGGTCGGTCCCCGACAGCCCGATCGGCGAGGAGTTCATCACGGTCCTGCTGCTGGAGATCGACCCGGACGGCGAGGTGCACGCCCTCAACTGCGGCCACCCCTGGCCGTACCGAATCTCCGGCACCCACGTGGAACCGCTCGCCCGCGCCGACCCCCTGCCCCCACTGGGCCTGTTCCCGCTCCCGCCCGACCTGCCCGCCGTACGCTGCGGCCAACTGCTCCCGGAGGACGTGCTGTTCCTCTACACGGACGGCGCCGAGGACGCCCGAGACGCTCATGGCCGGTTCTTTCCGCTGGCGACGGTGCTCACAGAGGCGGTGTGCAACGGGGTGACCAACCCACAGTCCATCCTGGGCGCAGTCTTCACCCAACTCCTGCGCCACACAGGGGGCAGAACGGTAGACGATGTGGCCTTACTGGTCCTACGGAATGACCGCACTCACGTGCATTGCAGCTTGCCTTCAGGGGCGCGGGGAACTGCGCGACCAGCCCCCACCTACCGGCAGCCGACAAACAACCTCCAGTGAACGGCGCTTAGTCGCACTGCCAAACCCCCGGCCGGGCCGCCGCACTGTACGAGGGGGAGCCGGCGGCCCGGCCTGCCTCTTGCGAGGCATTTCAGTCAACCGGCCGGCAACTCTCCGCAACAGCGCACGTACGGTGCGGATTCGCGCACTCGCTTCACACCCCGTGTGAAGGCGGAACCACTAATCTGACGCCACCGAGCCATCCGGGGGGCCACCCATGCAGCCCAACACTCTGCTCGACGCGATCCTGGACGAGGCGGGGATCTCACACGCGGGACTGGCCGCACATGTGAACCAGGCGGGGCGGGCCCGCGGCCTTGCGCTCAGGTACGAACACACCGCGGTCGCCCGGTGGTTGAAGGGCCAGCGGCCCCGCGGCCAAGTCCCCGACCTGATCTGCGAGGTGCTCGCCGCCCGACTGCAACGCCACGTCACACTCGACGACATCGGCCTCGGTGTGCCCGGTGAGCCGTCCACCCCGCACGGCACCTCGCTGTCCGGCTTCGTCGAGCGGGCCACCGCCCTGTGGCGCTCCGACGAACAGCAGCGCCCGCACATCCTGGGCGCGCCCGCCGTCACCGGCACGCCCGCCGTGATGCCCGTATGGGAGTGGGAGAACCCGCCGGAGGACGTCGACGTCTCCCGCGGGGGCCGGCACCGGGTCACCCCGAGCGACCTGGAGATGCTGCGCGCCGCCCGCACGCACTACGAGCAGATGTACCGCAAGGCCGGCGGCATAGCGACCCGCACCCGGATCGTCGGTTTCCTCAACTCCGAGGCCGCGCCGCTGCTGCGCGGCAGCTACACCGACGCCACCGGACGCCAGGTGCACCGGGCCACCGGCGGGCTGGTGGCGATCGCCGGGATCTGCGCGTACGACTCCGACGCACACGGGCTCGCCCAGCGCTATTTCCACCAGGCGCTCAGGCTCGCGAAGGCCAGCGGGGACCGGGGACTTGGGGCCTACGTCATCGCGCTCCTCGTCAACCAGGCCCTGTTCATGCGGGAACACCGCCAGGCCGTGGCCTTCGCGGAGGCCGCACTGCGCGCCGCCGGCAAGCACATCACTCCGGCCCTCGCCTCCGACCTGTACGCGATGCAGGCGAAGGCGTACGCACACCTGGGCGACGGCACGAGCGCCCTGTCCTGCATCCGGCGGGCCGAGACGGCCGCCGAACGCATCCGGCGCGGATACGAGCCCGACGAGACGGGCTATGTCCAGCCGGGACTGGTCAACGTCCAGGTGGCTGAGGCACTTCTCAGCCTCGGTGAGCTGGCGGCGGCGGGGGAGCATGCCGCGGCGGCCGTCGGCAACCCGGCCCATGACCGGGGCCGGGTACACCGGCTCGCCATGCTCAGCACGATCGAGCTGCGGCAGGGCAATGCCGACAAGGCGGTGGCCACGGCGGTGCAGATGGCCGAACAGGCCCGGGGGATGGAGTCCCAGCGGCTGCGCGACAGACTCCGGGCGGTACGCGAGCACTTGGTGCGCAGCGGCTGTGCGGGCACGTCCGAGGCCGCCGAACTCATCGACGGGGCACTGCGCGTACCGCTGTAGACCGTCGCTCGAACACCACACCTTCATAGTCCCTGCTGCGATATTGCCACTTACTCGACGGAAGGTGGCAGAACCGTGCAGTGGACGAAACAGAACGAACAAACTGTGTATGAAAACCGCTGGTTCACCGTCAACCTGGCAGATGTGGAGCTGCCGGACGGCCGGCACCTGGACCACTTCCTGATACGGCTGCGGCCGGTCGCCGTGGCGACGGTGGTGAACGAGGCCAATGAAGTCCTCCTCCTGTGGCGCCACCGCTTCATCACCGACAGCTGGGGGTGGGAACTCGCGGCAGGAGTGGTCGAGGACGGCGAGGACATCGCCTACGCGGCCGCCAGGGAACTCGAGGAGGAGACCGGCTGGCGACCGGGACCTCTGCGCCACTTGATGAGCGTGGAGCCGTCCAACGGGCTCACCGACGCCCGGCACCACATCTACTGGGCCGACGAGGGGGAGTACGTCGGACACCCTGTGGACGACTTCGAGTCGGACCGCCGGGAATGGGTTCCACTGAAGCTCGTTCCCGACATGGTCGCCCGTGGGGAGGTCCCGGCCGCCAATATGGCGGCCGCGTTACTGCTGCTGCACCACCTCAGGCTCGGGCAGGACGCCTTGCCCTGATCCCCCCACCGCGCCCCTGCCCAAGGGCCCTAGTGGCCGACGGCCTGCCAGACCGCCACGATGAGCGCGCCCACGGCGGTCACGGCCGCTACGGCGGGCAGGGGCCAGCGGGCGTGTTCCAGCGTGACGATCCGCGCGCTCAGGTCGTCGACTTCCTTGTCCGTCTCCTCAGTGCGATGGCTGAGCAGGGCAAGCCCTCCCTCGACGCGCGCGTACGCGACATCGAGGCGGCGGCGTAACTCTGCGAGTTCTCCTTGGACCACGGGATGCTCGGGGTCGGCGGCCACGGGTCCACTCCTTTCCGTAGTCGGACGTATCTCTTGCATGCGCATGTTGAGTCAACTCGCCTGGTGGGCGGGAGGGGAGAGTGTGCGAGGGGCATATGCGTGCCCGGCGTGCACACGGTGTGTGAATGCGACGGGCCCGGCACTCCGAAGAGTGCCGGGCCCGAGGGCGTCGCACTGTGTAATCAGCACCCTGGAACGGGCACTGTGCACTCAGTCGTAGGTGTAGAAGCCCGACCCGGACTTCCGGCCAAGACGGCCGGCGTCCACCATGCGCTGGAGCAGCGGGGGAGCGGCGTACAGCGGTTCCTTGTACTCCTCGTACATCGAGTACGCCACCGAGGCGACCGTGTCCAGACCGATCAGGTCGGACAGCTTCAGCGGACCCATCGGGTGGGCGCAGCCGAGCTCCATGCCGTTGTCGATGTCCTCGCGGCTGGCGATGCCCGACTCGAACATGCGGATCGCGGAGAGCAGGTAGGGGATCAGCAGCGCGTTGACCACGAAGCCGGAGCGGTCCTGGGCGCGGATGGCGTGCTTGCCGAGCAGCTTCTCGGCGAAGGCCTGGGCCCGGCTGAGCGTGCCCTCGGACGTGGTGAGCGCCGGAATCAGCTCGACCAGCTGCTGCACCGGGGCCGGATTGAAGAAGTGGATGCCGATGACATGGTCGGGCCGCGAGGTGGCGACCGCGAGCTTCACCAGCGGGATGGAGGAGGTGTTGGAGGCGAGGATCGCGTCCGGGCGGGTCACGACCTGGTCCAGCACCTGGAAGATCTCGGTCTTCACCCCCTCGTTCTCGACGACGGCCTCGATCACCAGGTCGCGGTCGGTGAACTCGCCGAGGTCGGTGGTGAAGCTGAGCCGGGCCTGCGTCGCCTCGAGCTCTTCCGCGGTGATCTTGCCGCGCCCGGCCGCCTTGGAAAGGGAGGTGTACAGCCGGGTCCGGCCGATCTCCAGGGCCTCGCCGGTGGTCTCGGCGACCTTCACATCCAGTCCGGCACGGGCGCACACCTCGGCGATGCCCGCTCCCATCTGGCCGCAGCCCACGACTCCGACGCGTTCGATGTCGGTCACATCGTCCCCTTACTGATCGAGCCTGCGGCAGGCCGCCATTTGTGTGGTGCCTGCTCCGATCGTGCACGTTACCGGTAAGTATCGATGATCGATCGCCGGGGTACGGGCATCCTGGGCGCGGAGACGATCCGTGACCGAGCGGATCCACAGCGTATGGGGGTGTGCAGATGGGACGGATGTCACGTCGGGCGTTCGCGGTGGCAGCGTTGGCGGCCCTCACGCCGGCGTCGAGTGCGGCGGCGGTCCCCCGGCATCCGCAGTATCCCCGGGATCCGCGGCTGACGACCGAGATGCGCGGTATGTGGGTGGCCACCGTGGCCAACCGGGACTGGCCCTCCCGAGCGGGCCTGAGCGCGTCCCAGCAGCGCGCCGAACTGATCGCCCACCTCGACACCGCGGTCCGCAACCGCCTCAACACCGTGATCTTCCAGGTGCGCCCCACGGCCGACGCGATGTGGCCCTCGCCGTACGAGCCCTGGGCGCAGTACCTCACCGGCACCCAGGGCAAGGACCCGGGCTGGGACCCGCTGGGCACGGCCGTCGCGGAGGCGCACGCCCGGGGCCTGGAACTGCACGCCTGGTTCAACCCGTACCGCATCGCCAACCACACCGACCCGCAGCGGCTCGCCGCCTCCCACCCGGCCCGCCGCCACCCGGACTGGGTGCTGACGTACGGCGGCAAGCTCTACTACAACCCGGGGCTGCCCCAGGTCCGCGGCTTCGTCCAGGACGCCATGCTCGACGCGGTGCGCAAGTACCCCGTCGACGGCGTCCACTTCGACGACTACTTCTACCCGTATCCGGTGTCGGGGCAGACGCTCGACGACGATGCCGCCTTCTACTGGTACGGCGGCGGCTTCGCGAGCCGGGCCGACTGGCGGCGGGACAACATCAACCGGCTGGTGAGCGAGATGCTGTCCCGCGTCAAGACGATCAGGCCGAGCACGCAGTTCGGGATCAGCCCCTTCGGGGTGTGGCGCAACGCCGCCACCGACTCCCGCGGCTCCGACACCCGGGCGGGCGTGCAGACGTACGACGACCTGTACGCCGACACCCGCATGTGGGTCCGCGAGCACTGGATCGACTACATCTGCCCGCAGCTGTACTGGCACGTCGGCAACGCCGCGGCCGATTACGCCAAGCTGCTGCCCTGGTGGGCTTCGGTCGCGCGGGGGAGCGGGACGCGGCTGTACGTCGGCGAGGCGCTGTACAAGGCCGGTGACGCGGCGCAGCCCGCCGCCTGGCAGGACGCCGGCGAGCTGTCCCGGCATCTGACGCTCGCCAGGAAGCATCCAGAGGCACGCGGACATGTCTTCTTCGCCGCGAAGGACGTGACGCGGAACCGGATCGGCGGGATGGCGCGGGTGGTCGCCGACCACTATGCGCAGTCGGCGAGGTCCCCGCGCTGACCTAGGGCCTGTGTTGGGTTTCCTTGTGGCGGATCTCGGTGTCGGGGCCGGGTGAACACACGCCCTCGTGCCCGTCCTGGAACCTGACGCGGTACGGGGGGTTGCCCTCCCGCCCCATCACTTCGACGATCTCGCCGACCTTGTCCTGCTGTCCGACCACCCTGCCGTGCTGGACAAGCTGGTCGCCCACGATTGCACGCATTCTGTTGGGCCTCCTCACCATGTGCGGGAGCAGCGGTCCGTGGCCTCGAGTCTACGGCGCCAGGCGCCGGTTGGGACCGGCCGCGCAGGCCGCTCAGCCTCGCGCCCGCTGAGTGACGGCAATGCAGACGAGCACCGCCGCGGCCGTGAGCGGGGCGGCCACTGTCAGGTGCTCGCCCAGCAGCAGCACCGACCACACCAGTGTGAGCAGGGGCTGGGCCAACTGCAACTGGCTGGCCTTCGGGATGCCGATCGCCGCCATGCCCCGGTACCAGACGACCAGGCCGAGAAACTGCGAGCCTGCGGCGACCCACAGCACTCCGGTCACGCTGTGCGCGGTCAACCGCACGGGCTCGTACGACAGGGCGAGCGCGGCGGCCGGCACGGTGAACGGCAGACACAGCACCAGCGCCCAGCCGACGACCTGCCAGCCCGGCATGACCCGGGCCAGCCGGCCGCCCTCGGTGTAGCCGGCCGCGCACACCAGGAGCGCCCCGAAGAGATACAGATCGGCGGTGGTCAGCGCGCCGCCGCTCTGCTGCACGGTGAAGGCGACCACCGCGGCGGCGCCCGCGAGCGCGGCCACCCAGAAGGTGCGGGACGGGCGGGTGCCGATGCGGAGGGCGGAGCAGAGCGCGGTGGTCAGCGGGAGGAGGCCGACCACGACGGCGGCATGCGCGGTGGTCGAGGTCCGCAGGGCGAGGGTCGTCAGCAGCGGGAAGCCGACCACGACTCCGAGGGCGACGACTGTCAGCCCAGGCCAGTGCGCTCTTCCGGGCAGCGGCACGCGCAGCGCGAGCAGACAGCCGCCGGCGAGCAGCGCCGCGAGCACGCTGCGCACGGCGACCAGGGCCCATGGCCCGAAGCCCTCCAGCCCCCATGCGGTCGCGGGGAAGGTGAGGGAGAAGGCGATGACCCCCAGGGCGGCCTGGGCAGTGCCGATCGCGGTACTGGGCCGACCGCTGACCGCTATCCCGGTCTGGGCGATAGCGCTACTCTGTGTTCTCATGCAAGAGCGTAGCAGCGTCGGTGAACTGGTGAATCGTCTGCGGCGGGAAATCAACCGCTACTCACCAGGTGGAAAGCTCCCGTCGAGCCGGGCCCTCGTCGAGCAGTACCGGGTCAGCCCGGTGACCGTCTCCCGCGCCCTCGCGCAGCTCGCCGCCGAGGGACTGGTGGTGACCCGTCCCGGCGCCGGGGCCTTCCGTGCCCGGCCCCGTACGACGGCCGCGCCCGCCGGGGACACCTCCTGGCAGGAGGTCGCGCTCAGTGCGGACGGTGCCGCCGACGTCGTACCGCGCTCGGTGGACGCCTCCGGGGTCGTGGTCTCGCTCGCCGCTCCGCCGCCCGGAGTGATCGAGTTCAGTGGCGGCTATCTGCATCACTCGCTCCAGCCCGAGCGGGCGCTGGCCGCCGCACTGGCCCGTGCCGGACGCCGGCCCGGAGCGTGGGGGCGGCCGCCCTTGGACGGACTGCCGGAGCTGCGCGAGTGGTTCGCGCGGGAGATCGGCGGTGCCGTCACCGCCGCGGAGGTGTTGGTGGGCGCGGGCGGCCAGGCGGGACTGACCACCGCGTTGCGCGCGCTCGCCCCGCCCGGCGCGCCGGTGCTGGTCGAATCGCCCACCTACCCGGGCATGCTGGCCATCGCCCGTGCGGCCGGACTGCGCCCGGTGCCGGTGCCGGGCGACCCGGACGGCGTCCGTCCGGCCCTCCTCGCCGACGCGTTCCGGGCGACGGGTGCCCGGGTGTTCGTCTGCCAGCCGCTGTTCCAGAACCCGACCGGGGCGGTGCTCGCCGTGGACCGCCGCGCCGCTGTGCCGGCCATTGCGCGCGAGGCGGGCGCGTTCGTGATCGAGGACGACTTCGTACGACGCCTGGCGCACGAGGACGCGGGACCGCTGCCGCGTCCGCTGGTCGCCGACGACCCCGACGGAGTCGTCATCCATGTCAGCTCGCTCACCAAGGCCACCTCGCCCAGCTTCCGGGTGAGCGCCCTTGCCGCGCGCGGACCGGCGCTGGAACGGCTGCGCGCCATCCAGATCGTCGACAGCTTCTTCGTGCCCCGGCCCCTCCAGGAGGCCGCGCTCGAACTCGCCGGCTCGCCCGCCTGGCCACGCCATCTGCGGTCGATCTCCACGGAGTTGAAGACCCGCCGCGACACTATGACGGCCGCCCTGCGTCTCGACCTCCCCGCACTCGCTCTGCCGCACATTCCGTCCGGCGGCTACCACCTGTGGCTGCGCCTGCCCGACGGCACCGACGAGGCACTCCTCACCGCGGCCGCCCTGCGCGCGGGCGTCGCGATCACCCCCGGCCGCCCCTACTTCAGCGCCGAACCCCCGGCCGCGCACGTGCGGCTGAGCTTCGCGGCCGTGGCGGGGTCGGGGGAGATCACCGAAGGGGTGCGGCGGCTGCGTACGGCCTTCGACGAGGTGTCCGGGCGAAAATGACACGCGTCGGCGCTGCGGTGGGCGATACGGTCGCGGGCGTGGACGACGGGGACGGATGCTGCCGGTACGGGGCCGTCGTCTGGTGCCTCCCGGCGGGGGTGCGGGTTTGTGGGGGTGCGCGTTGCGCCTTTCGGTTTGTGGGGGGTCGGGGACGTGGTGGGGGTGTCCGTCCTCGGAACGGCGCGGAATCGGTCTCTTACCAACTCGCCCGTGTTGACGCGCCAACCGCTGCGGGCGGACACCCCCACCACGTCCCCTTCTCGCCGCGGACGACTGCGGGTACGCGGTGGCCCGGCCTGCCGCCGCCCAGCTGCGGGCAGTCGTGCCGCTCCGTGTCGCCCGGCTGCGGGCAGTCGTGCCGCCTGGGGCGGCACGGGTGGGCGCAGGCGGCGACCCGTTAGCGCCGGGCTGCGCGAACCACGCCAGGGCCGCCCTGCTGGACGCCCACGATGTCACCATCGACTCGGTTTCGGGAGAACTCCATATGGCAGACGCACCGCCCTTCGCCGAGGGCTACGAGATTTCCATCGACCCCGGGCGAGTCGATGCCGAGCTCGTGCACCGCTGGCTGTCCGAAGACGCGTACTGGGCGCTCGGCCGTTCCCGGGAGAAGCAGGACCGGGCGATGGAGGGGTCGCTGAACTTCGGGGTGTACGAGGTGGTTTCGGGGGAGCAGGTGGCGTATGCCCGAGTCGTGACCGACCGGGCGACCTTCGCCTGGCTGTGTGATGTGTACGTCGACCCGTCCGTGCGCGGCAAGGGCATCGGTACGGCACTCGTCGCGGCCGTGCGCGAGCGGCTACGGCCGTACGGGCTGCGCCGCATCCTGCTGGCCACGCACGACGCGCACGGCGTCTACGCGCAGCTCGGCTTCGCGCCGCTCGAGAAGCCGGACCAGTGGATGGCGCTCGTTTTTGAGTGAATTACCCCATCGGTCCTGACCTCGACGTAAGTCTTCGCACACCCTGGGTAACTCCCAAGTAACGCCCCTTGACCTGCACACTTTCTTCGATTCACGATCGCATCATGCAACTTCGGGTCACGTTCGTCGCGGCCGCGCGCAGCTCCCCGCTGCTCGCGGAGCGCTTCGAGGACGACCGTCCGCTGGACCAGGCCGGCTGGGGCGAGGTGCAGCGTGCCGCCCAGGGGCTCATTCCGCTCGCGGCGGCCGAGCTGCGCTACTGCTCGCCGACGCCACGCAGCCGCGCCACCGGTGACGCCCTCGGCTATGCACCGCTGGTGCAACTCGCCCTGCGCGACTGCGACATGGGCCGCTGGCGGGGGTTCACGCTGGGCGAGGCGATGGCCCGTGAGCCGGAGGCGGTGGACGCCTGGCTCGCCGACCCGCGCGGCACGCCGCACGGCGGTGAGTCGCTGCTTGACTTCATCACCCGGGTCGGCAACTGGCTGGACACCCGGCCGGTCGGCGACGGGGGCCGGATCGTCGCCGTGGCGGAGCCTTCGGTGATCCGCGCCGCGCTGGTGTACGCACTGAAGGCGCCCCCGTCGACGTACTGGAACATCGATGTCCGCCCGCTGTCCACGACCACCGTCACGGGCTGGTCGGGCCGTTGGAACCTGCGCTTCGAGGGGGCGTCGGCTCAGGCCACGCGCGCGTAGTCGGTCGTGAGGACCAGGTCCTTCGCCGGGCCGCCCACCCGCCACACCGTCCGCCAGTGGTCCGCGTCGGCGACGGTGAACTCGCCGCGGTAGAGGTCGGCCGAGCATGGGTGGGCGGTCGTGTGCCGTCCGGATGTCAGGTCGAGGTCGTGGAACGGACGTCCGTCCGCGAACCGTACGTCCGTCGTGCCGGGCTCGCGGGAGGGCAGGAACAGAAGGGTCCGTTCGGCGGGTCGGGGGACGCCCTGCCAGACGAACGTGCCGGACTCCCGGTGCAGCAGTCCGCCGTCGTCGAGCGGGCCGAACTCGGTGGTTCCGCGGAACTCTCCATGCTCTCTGTTTGCGAGATCCCGCACCGTCCGCTCGACCCGCCACTGTCCGGCCAGAAACGCCAGCACATCCGGCACTGGCCAGAACTCGCCCATTCCGTACCGCTTCCCCTCACATCCGCTACTGCGCGACCCATTGACGCGCCTGTGCCCCCTCCCTATCTTGCCGTTCGAAGTGCTGACCATAGTCCGATATTTCGAACAGCTAGAGCCGCGGAGTATCCATGTCACGCACCACCCGCTGGAGATACGGCTTCACCGCCACCGCCGCCTTTCTGATGGCGGCCGTCGCCCTGCCCGGCCCCGCGCACGCCGAGGATGTCACCGATTATGCGATCACCGTCGACCTGAGCGCCCAGGGCGCGAAGATCGACGACACGATGTACGGCGTCTTCTTCGAGGACATCAACCGGGCCGCCGACGGCGGGCTCTACGCCGAGCTCGTGCAGAACCGGTCCTTCGAGTACTCCACCGCCGACAACGGCTCGTACACGCCCCTCACCTCCTGGGCGGTCGCCGGTGCGGCCCAGGTCGTGAACGACGGTGGGCGCCTCAACGAGCGCAACCGCAACTACCTGTCGTTGGGCGCAGGTTCGGTCGTCACGAACGGCGGATACAACACCGGAATCCGCGTCGAGCAGGGTAAGAAGTACGACTTCTCCGTGTGGGCCCGCGCCGAGAGCGGCACCACGCTCGACGTCACCCTGAAGGACGCGCCGGGCGCGTTGGCGGCCACGCGGCAGGTCGCCGTCAAGGGCGGCTGGGCGAAGTACACGGTCACCTTCACCGCGACCCGCACCAGCAGCCGCGGCCGACTCACCGTCGACTCGTCGGGCGCCGCCGCGCTCGACGAGGTCTCGCTCTTCCCGCGCGACACCTACAAACACCAGCCGAACGGCCTGCGCAAGGACCTCGCCGAGAAAATCGCGGCCCTGCAGCCGGGCTTCGTCCGCTTTCCCGGCGGCTGTCTGGTCAACACCGGCTCCATGCAGGACTACAGCGAGGCCTCCGGTTGGCAGCGCAAGCGCTCGTATCAGTGGAAGGACACCGTCGGGCCGGTCGAGCGGCGGGCAACGAACGCCAACTTCTGGGGCTACAACCAGAGTTACGGACTCGGCTACTACGAATACTTCCGCTTCTCCGAGGACATCGGCGCGATGCCGCTGCCCGTCGTGCCGGCCCTCGTCACCGGCTGCGGCCAGAACCGGGCCACCGACGACGAGGCGCTGCTCCAGCGGCATATCCAGGACACCCTGGACCTCATCGAGTTCGCCAACGGTCCCGTCACGAGTGAGTGGGGCAGGAAGCGCGCCGAGATGGGCCACCCCAAGCCCTTCCACCTCACGCATCTCGCGGTCGGCAACGAGGAGAACCTGCCGAACGAGTTCTTCGCCCGCTTCCAGAAGTTCCGCGCCGCGATCGAGGCCGAGTACCCGGACATCACGGTCATCTCCAACTCCGGTCCGGACGACGCCGGCACGACCTTCGACACCGCCTGGAAGCTCAACCGCGAGGGCGACGTCGACATGGTCGACGAGCACTACTACAACAGCCCGCAGTGGTTCCTCCAGAACAACGACCGCTACGACAGCTATGACCGCGGCGGTCCCAAGGTCTTCCTCGGCGAGTACGCCTCTCAGGGCAACGCCTTCAAGAACGCCCTCTCCGAAGCCGCTTACATGACTGGGCTTGAGCGCAACGCCGACATCGTCAAGCTCGCCTCCTACGCCCCGCTGCTCGCCAACGAGGACTATGTGCAGTGGCGCCCGGACATGATCTGGTTCAACAACCACGCCTCCTGGAACTCGGCCAACTACGAGGTCCAGAAGCTGTTCATGACCAACGTCGGCGACCGTGTCGTCCCGTCCACCGCCACCGGCACCCCGAACGTCAGCGGCCCCATCACCGGCGCTGTCGGTCTGTCGACATGGGCGACCAGTGCGGCGTACGACGATGTGAAGGTGACGGCGGCGGACGGTTCGACGCTGCTCAGCGACGACTTCTCGGGTGACGCGTCGCAGTGGACGCCGGGCGGTACCGGCAGTTGGAGCATCCAGGACGGGCAGTACGTCCAGACGGACACCGCCGCCGAGAACACCCTGGTCACGGCGGGCGACCCCGCCTGGCAGGACTACGACCTGCATGTGAAGGCAACCAAGAAGTCAGGCAAGGAGGGCTTCCTCGTCGCCTTCGGCGTCAAGGACACCGGGAACTACTACTGGTGGAACCTGGGTGGCTGGAACAACACCCAGTCCGCCGTCGAGAAGGCTGTGGACGGCGGCAAGGGGACGCTGATGTCCAAGGCCGGGTCGGTCGAGACGGGCCGTGCCTACGACATCGACATCAAGGTGCGGGGCCGTCAGGTGACCCTCCTCCTCGACGGCCAGGAGTGGGGCAGCTTCACCGACGACAAGCCGGCCGAGCCGTTCCGCCAGGTCGTCACCAAGGACGCGAAGACCGGTGACCTGATCGTCAAGGTCGTCAACGCCCAGTCCACGGCGGCCCGGACGGCGATCGACCTGGGCAGCGCCGAGGTCGCCCCGAAGGCCCGGGTGACCACCCTGGCCGCCGAGCCGGAGGACATGAACACCGAGACGGACACGCCGGTCACACCGGTGACGTCGACCTTTGAGGGGGTCGCCGAGAAGTTCACGTACACCTTCCCGGCGAACTCGGTCACGTTCCTGAGGATCAGACAGAGGTGACGTGACCGGGCGGCTCAGGCGACGCCGAAGTACGCCTGGGCCGCCCGCACGCCCTCGGCCAGCGCGTCGATCTCGGCCGGGGTGTTGTAGACGTAGAAGGACGCGCGGGTCGTCGCCGGGATGCCGTACCGCCGCACGATCGGGCGGGCGCAGTGGTGACCGACGCGGACGGCGACGCCCCGTTCGTCGAGGATCTGGCCGACGTCGTGTGGGTGGATGCCGTCGACCGTGAAGGAGACCGCGCCGCCGCGGTCGGTGAGGTCGCGAGGGCCGACGATGCGGACGCCGGGGATCTCGCCGAGCAGGTCCAGGGCGCGGGCGGTGAGCAGGTCCTCGTGCGCCGCCACCGCATCCATGCCGAGGGCCCGGAGATAGTCCACGGCCGCCGCGAGACCCACCGCCTGGGACGTCATCGGGACGCCCGCCTCGAAGCGCTGGGGCGGCGGCAGGAAGGTGCTGCGGTCCATCTCGACGATCTCGATCATCGAGCCGCCGGTGAGGAACGGCGGGAGATCCGCGAGGAGTTCACGGCGGCCCCACAGGACGCCGATGCCGTTCGGTCCGAGCATCTTGTGCCCGGAGAAGGCCAGGAAGTCCGCGCCCAGGTCGGTCACGTCCACCGGTCGGTGCGGCACCGACTGAGCGCCGTCGGCCACCACCAGCGCGCCGAACGCATGGGCCCGGTCGGCGAGTTCGCGCACCGGGTTGACCGTGCCGAGGACGTTGGACTGATGGCCGACGGCGACGACCTTGGTCCGTTCGTCGATCAGCTCGTCGATCCGGGTGAGGTCGAGGCGGCCCTCGTCGGTCAGCCCGAACCAGTCCAGCGTGGCGCCGGTGCGCTCGGCCAGCTGCTGCCAGGGGACGAGGTTCGCGTGATGCTCCATCTCCGTGACGACGATCCGGTCGCCGGGACCGACGCGGCCCGCGTTGCCCAGCGCGTACGCGACGAGGTTGATGCCCTCGGTCGCGTTCTTGGTGAACACGATCTCGTCCTCCGCCGCCCCGACGAACCCGGCGATCGTGCGGCGCGCGTTCTCGTACGCCTCCGTCGCCTCCCCGGCGAGCTGGTGGGCGCCGCGGTGCACGGCCGCGTTGTGCGTGAGGTAGAACTCCCGCTCCGCGTCCAGGACCTGGAGCGGTTTCTGGGTGGTGGCGCCGGAGTCCAGGTAGACGAGACGTGCGCCGCTGTCCATGGTCCGATCCAGAATCGGGAAGTCCTTGCGCAGCGCGTCCACGTCGAATGCCACGGCCACTCACCTCTCACGGTTTCTGTGATTGTTCTCCGTGAGGCACGCTAGGCATTCTCACGGAGAATCGCAACCATTAGCATGAGAGCTGTGGATCACGACGCCCCCGTCTACCTGCACCAGCTCCCGGTCCCCGGCGAGGAGCGCTATGCCTCGCTGGCCCTGGTCAACACACGCTTCACGCTCAGCCACGGTGACGTCGACCTGCTCGACGACACCGGGTCCGCGCACCTGTGGCTCGTACGCCATGAGCTGCTGCCGGACCGGGTGGCTCTGAGCGGCAGGCAGTTCGGCCGGCTCCTGGGGCTGCGGGAGGCGGTGCGGGCGCTCTTCGAGGCGTACGCCGGCCATGACCGGCCCGCCGCCGAGGACGTCGCCACGCTCAACTCCGCCCTCGCGGCGGCCCCGTCCACCCCCCGCCTGACCTGGACGTCCGACGGTCCGCACCGCGCCGACGAACCCGACGCCGGCAACCCGGCCGCCGCCGCGCTCTCCCTCCTCGCCGAGGACGCCACCGACCTGCTCACCGGCTCCGAGGCCGAGCAGCTGACGGAGTGCTCCGCGCAGGGCTGCGCCCGCTGGTTTCTGCGCTCGCACGGAGCCCGGCGCTGGTGCACGACGAAGTGCGGCAACCGGGTGCGGGCGGCGCGGGCGTATGCGGCGAAGCGGGGGAGGGCGCAGCCCTGAGCGCTCCGCCGGCTGTGTCCATATGCGGCTCCGCCGCGGGGCCGCGATGTGTCGTTGATCGTCTGCGGCGCCGTTGTGGCTGGTCGCGCAGTTCCCCGCGCCCCTTCGGGGCGCTGTCCAGCCCAGTAGTTAACTCGCTTGCGTGCTCCTGATGTTGATGTCACGATCCTCCGCATGATGATGCGAAAGGCGGACCCCGAAGTCCTCCGGTGAGCCGCGAGACGGCACGTCCCCGCTCCACCGCCGAGTGGGTTGCCCCGGCCCGCGCTCTGCGCGACGACTGGCTGCGGCACGGACTCACCACCGGCCCGTCCGACCGGGCCCGGGCCGAATCGGCCGTAATCGATCTGTACCGCCTGCTGGGCGAGCCGCCACCCCGGTTCGTCTGGGTTCCGTCGCCCGCCGCGGCGGTCCGGGTGGTACTCGACGACCGGCGCAGTTTCCCTCGCGCCATTCTTCGCGCCTCCGCCACCGACCTGCGCAAGAGCCCCGTGCCCGCCCGGCTGGCCTGCCTGGCCGCGGGCCTGCGCGAGCGCATGGACGGACGGCTGAGACGCGATCCATGGGCCAAGGGGTGGGACACCTCGCCCCGCCGGGACGGACCCGGCCTTTCACCGGAGGCGGTGCTGGCCGCAGGCGCGGACCGGGACACCGTGCTCCGGGCCTACGTAGACAGCCCGCTGACCACGAGCCTGCGCGACGCGATCCGAGCTCCCCTGCGCACCGCACTCCTGCCCACCGACGCCTTCACCCTGACCTGGCACGGCCAGCACGAGACGTACTGGATCGCGCCCTACGAGATCCGCGCCCGCCTCGGCCTCGTCCGCTACCTCGACGCCGACGCCTTCCAACTCGGCCTCTGGGCCGACCTCGCCCGGTCGACCGGCTGGTGGTGGGCCGGAGACGGTGTGTGCGTCATGGCGGAGCGGCCCACGGAGCTGCACACCGAGCGCCTCGGCGACCAGGGTGAGCGGCGGCTCCACCATGCCGACGGACCCGCCGTGCGCTTCGCCGACGGCACCCGGCTGCACGCGCTGCACGGCACGACCGTCCCCGAGTGGGTGATCACGGACCCGACCGTCGAGCGCATCCACGCCGAGCACAACGTCGAGGTGCGGCGCAGCGCCATCGAGCGCATCGGCTGGCACGCCTACGTCGAACAGGCCCGGCTGCGTCTTGTGGCCACCGCCGCCGACCCCGGCAATCCCGGCTCCGACCTGTACCTCTACGACGTACCACTGGACCTCTGGCGACGCCCCGCGCGCCTGCTGCTCACCGTCAACGGCTCCGTCGAACCCGACGGCACCCGGCGCCGCTACGGCCTCGGTGTGCCCGACCGCTTCGACGACCCGGTCGCGGCCGCCGGCTGGACCTACGGCCTGTCCGGCGAACAGTACGCGCGGCTCGTCCGCCGAACCTGACCCTGCGATCTTCCAAGGTGATGCACATGACCATGACCCTGTCCGAACTGACCGCCCGCACCGGACTCGACGTCCTCGACCACCTCGAACGGCAGGTCGCCGTCCCCGTCGTCGACGGAATACAGGCCCAGGGAGACCTCATCGTCATCCCCTACGAGCTGGTGTCCGACGCCGTCCGGGTGCACTACGACCGCTGGGACGCCGTCCCCGCCGCCGGCATCGAACTGCTCCGCAGCGCCGCCGGCGGCAACCCGCACACCCTCGTCGCCGACCCCGGCACCTGCCGCTGGACGACCTTCGTCCTGGACGACGAGGGACTCACCCTCGGCATGCTCGACACCTCGGCGGTCGCCTACCTCATCCATCCCGAACACGGGGCGACCGGCATCGCGCCCGGCCGCCATGTCGTGCGGCGGCAGCGTGAACGCGTGACCGACCGGTCGGGTGGGCGGGGGTACCGGATGATCGCCGACTGACGGGACTCGGCGGCCGATCTCAGGTCAGCGCCTCGAAATACGCCTTCTGCGCGGGGTAGTAGTCGCCGAAGTCCGGACGGGGTCCGCCCGTGCGCGCGGCGGTGAGCATGTCGAGGTAGTACTCCCAGCCGGGGCCGATCGAGCCGAGGTCCTCCGTGGAGGTGAGGTGGTGGACCAGCCGGAGCTCGGTGGTCCCGGCGGTCTGCGTCGCGGCGAGCAGCAGCTCCAGCGACCAGGAACCGGCTTCGTCCTGCGCCGACAGCGCCAGCCGACGCGGTGGCTCACAGGCCTCGATCAGGAGCGGGCTCCAGGGCGCCTCCTCCTCGAACACCATCTGCACTTCGACGGTGCGCCCGGGGGCCGCCTCGCCACGCCACGGTCCGAACCAGCCGGCCGTGCGCTCCGACTCGGTGACGCTCGCCCAGACGTCGTCGAGCGGGGCGAGGTAGGTGCGGGTGAGGATCAGGTCGAAGCCCGCCGGAGTGGGGACGAGCTGACCGGTGGGCTCGGGAGCCATGCCATGTCCTCCTGCCGGCCTGCGGTCGCTGACGGTACGAACGTATCCCGCCGGTGACGGGTCGGCCCAGGCCGATCACGGGATTGCATAAAAGTGCAGCGAAACGTATAGTCATGCCGTCCAGGAGGAGGATGTCATGGCGGTACGTGCGGCAGTGGCCGGAGCGAGCGGGTACGCGGGCGGGGAGCTGCTGCGGCTGCTCCTGACGCACCCCGAGGTCGAGACGGGCGCCCTGACCGCGAACTCCAACGCCGGTCAGCGGCTCGGCGCGCTCCAGCCGCACCTGCTGCCGCTGGCCGACCGTGTGCTCCAGGAGACCACGGCGGATGTCCTCACCGGGCATGATGTCGTCTTTCTGGCGCTGCCGCACGGACAGTCCGCCGCCGTCGCCGAGCAGCTCGGCCCGGATGTGCTCGTCGTCGACATGGGGGCCGACTTCCGGCTGAAGGACGCCGCGGACTGGGAGCGGTTCTACGGCTCCGCGCATGCCGGGACCTGGCCCTACGGCCTGCCCGAACTGCCGGGTGCCCGTGCCGCGCTGGAAGGTTCCAAGCGCATCGCGGTCCCCGGTTGCTACCCGACCGCCGTCTCACTGGCCCTCTTCCCGGCGTACACGGCGGGCCTCGCCGAGACCGAGGCCGTGATCGTCGCCGCCTCCGGCACCTCCGGCGCGGGCAAGGCGCCCAAGCCGCATCTGCTGGGCAGCGAGGTCATGGGCTCCATGTCGCCGTACGGCGTCGGCGGCGGCCATCGGCACACCCCCGAGATGATCCAGAACCTCAGCGCGGCCGCCGGCGAGCGGGTCACGGTGTCCTTCACGCCGACGCTGGCCCCGATGCCGCGCGGGATCCTTGCCACCTGCAATGCCAAGGCGCTCCCGGGCGTCACCCAGGACTCACTCCGCGCCGCCTACGAGAAGGCGTTCGCCGACGAGCCCTTCGTCCATCTGCTCCCCGAGGGGCAGTGGCCGGCGACGGCGTCCGTCTACGGTTCCAACGCCGTTCAGGTGCAGGTCGCATTCGACGAGGCAGCGGGCCGCATCATCGCGATCAGCGCCATGGACAACCTGACCAAGGGCACCGCGGGCGGTGCCGTCCAGAGCATGAACCTCGCCCTCGGGCTCGACGAGACCACCGGGCTTTCCACGATCGGAGTCGCACCGTGAGTGTCACGGCAGCAAAGGGATTCACGGCGGCCGGGATCGCCGCCGGGATCAAGGAGAACGGCAACCCGGACCTGGCCCTCGTGGTCAACAACGGGCCCCGCCTCGCCGCCGCGGGCGTCTTCACCTCCAACCGCGTCAAGGCCGCGCCGGTGCTGTGGTCCGAGCAGGTCCTGAAGGGCGGGCAGGTCTCCGCCGTCGTCCTCAACTCCGGTGGCGCCAACGCCTGTACGGGGCCGAAGGGCTTCCAGGACACGCACGCGACCGCCGAGAAGGTCGCCGACACGCTGGGTCTGAACGCCGCCGAGGTCGCGGTCGCGTCCACCGGTCTCATCGGGGTCCTGCTCCCGATGGACAAGCTGCTGCCCGGCGTCGACACCGCCGCCGAGGCGCTGAGCGAGCACGGCGGTGAGAAGGCCGCCATCGCCATCAAGACCACCGACAGCGTCCACAAGACGTCCGTCGCGACGAAGTCCGGCTGGACCGTCGGCGGCATGGCCAAGGGCGCGGGAATGCTCGCGCCGGGCCTCGCCACCATGCTGGTCGTCATCACCACGGACGCCGAACTCGACGGCGACGTACTGGACAAGGCCCTGCGCGCCGCCACTCGTACGACCTTCGACCGCGTCGACTCCGACGGCTGTATGTCCACCAACGACACCGTGCTGCTGCTCGCGTCGGGCGCCTCGGGGATCACCCCGGAGTACGACGAGTTCGCGGAGGCCGTTCGCGCCGTCTGCGACGACCTCGGTCAGCAGCTCATCCGGGACGCCGAGGGCGCCAGCAAGGACATCAAGGTCGAGGTGGTGGGCGCCGCGACCGAGGACGACGCCGTCGAGGTGGGCCGCTCCATCGCCCGCAACAACCTCCTCAAGTGCGCGATCCACGGCGAAGACCCCAACTGGGGGCGGGTGTTGTCCGCCATGGGTACGACGTCCGCGGCCTTCGAGCCCGACCGCCTGAACGTCGCCATCAACGGCGTCTGGGTGTGCAAGAACGGCGGCGTCGGAGAGGACCGGGACAAGGTCGACATGCGCTACCGCGAGGTGCACATCGTCGCCGACCTGGCCGCCGGCTCCGAGACGGCCACCATCTGGACCAACGACCTGACCGCCGACTACGTCCACGAGAACAGCGCGTACTCGTCATGAGCACTACTCGTAAGCACACCGCCCTGCCCAAGGCCCAGATCCTCATCGAGGCACTGCCCTGGCTGACCCGGCACAACGGCAAGACCGTCGTCATCAAGTTCGGCGGAAACGCCATGGTGAACGAGGACTTGAAGGCGGCCTTCGCCCAGGACGTCGTGTTCCTGCGGCAGGCCGGCCTCAAACCGGTCGTCGTGCACGGCGGCGGCCCGCAGATCAGCGCCGCACTCGACAAGCACGGCATCGTCAGCGAGTTCAAGGCGGGCCTCAGGGTCACCACCGAGGACGCCATGGACGTCGTACGGATGGTGCTGGCCGGACAGGTGCAGCGGGAGCTGGTCGGGCTGCTCAATCTGCACGGGCCGCTCGCCGTCGGTCTGACCGGCGAGGACGCGCACACCATCACCGCCACCAGGCACCGGCCCCAGATCGACGGCGAGTTCGTCGACATCGGGCGGGTGGGCGAGATCACCGAGATCGACACGGGCGCGATCGAGGCACTGCTCGCCGACGGCCGTATCCCGGTCGTCTCGTCGATCGCCCGTAGCCAGGACGACGGACATGTCTACAACGTCAATGCTGATACGGCGGCTGCGGCACTCGCTGCTGCGCTGGGTGCCGAAACCCTCATGGTCCTCACCGACGTCGAGGGCCTCTACGAGGACTGGCCGCACAGCGACGAGGTGATCAGCCGCCTCACCGCTTCCCAACTGGAGAAGCTGCTGCCGGAGTTGTCCTCCGGCATGGTGCCGAAGATGGAGGGCTGTCTGCACGCCGTACGCAACGGCGTGACCACCGCCCGCGTCATCGACGGCCGGGTCCAGCACTCGATCCTGCTGGAGATCTTCACGGACGAGGGCATCGGCACGATGGTCGTGCCGGACGAGCCGGAGGGGGATGCCGTATGACCGCCAACCAGGAACTGACCGCGCGGTGGCAGGGCGCGCTCATGGACAACTACGGCACCCCGCGGCTGCCCCTCGTGCACGGCGCGGGCGCGAAGCTGTGGGACGCCGACGGCAAGGAGTACGTCGACTTCGTCGGCGGTATCGCGGTCAACGCGCTCGGCCACGCCCACCCGGCGATCGTCGAGGCCGTGAGCCGGCAGATCGCGTCGCTGGGCCATGTCTCCAACCTGTTCATCGCCGAGCCGCCGGTCGCGCTCGCCGAACGGCTGCTTCAGCTCTTCGGCCGGGACGGCAAGGTGTTCTTCTGCAACTCCGGCGCCGAGGCGGTGGAGGGTGCGTTCAAGATCGGGCGGCTGACCGGGCGGACGCACATGGTCGCCACCGACGGCGGCTTCCACGGCCGCACCATGGGCGCCCTCGCGCTCACCGGACAGCCCGGGAAGCAGGCCCCCTTCCTGCCGCTGCCCGGCGACGTCACGCACGTTCCGTACGGCGACGCGCAGGCGCTGGCCGCCGCGGTCACCGAGGAGACGGCCCTCGTCATCATCGAGCCGATCCAGGGCGAGAACGGCGTCGTGGTGCCGCCGGCGGGCTATCTGAAGGCGGCGCGCGCGATCACCGCCGCCACCGGCAGCCTGCTGGTGCTGGACGAGGTGCAGACCGGAATCGGGCGTACCGGGCACTGGTTCGAGTACATGGCCCACGAAGGCGTGCTGCCGGACGTGATCACGCTCGCCAAGGGCCTCGGCGGCGGACTGCCGCTGGGCGCGACCGTGGCCTTCGGGCGGGCTGCCGAGCTGCTCCGGCCCGGCCAGCACGGCACGACCTTCGGCGGCAACCCGGTCGTCTGCGCGGCCGGACTCGCCGTTCTCGACACCATCGCGAACGACGGATTGCTGGAGAACGTCAAGCAGCAGAGCGAGAGGTTGCGCGACGGAATCGAGTCGCTGAACCACCCGTTGATCTCCCATGTCCGGGGTGCGGGCCTCCTGCTGGGTATCGTGCTCACCGAGCCACTCGCGCCGCAGGCGCAACAGGCGGCTCAGGACGCCGGTTTCCTGGTGAACGCGCCCGCCCCCGATGTCGTACGACTGATGCCGCCCCTCACTCTGGGCGACGACGAGGTGGACGCCTTCCTCCAGGCGCTCCCCGGGGTCCTGGACGCGGTGGCCGACGGGGACGGACGATCCGGGGAATGAGACGACGATGAGCCAGGCGCAGGATCACGAGCACCCCGCGGGGCAGGCCGTGCCGCAGACCCGCACCGCGCGTCACCGCCGGATCGTGGACATCCTCAACCGGCAACCCGTGCGGTCGCAGAGCCAGTTGGCGAAGCTGCTGGCTGACGACGGGCTGACCGTCACGCAGGCGACGCTCTCCCGGGATCTGGACGAGCTGAACGCGGTGAAGATCCGCAACACCGACGGTGACCTGATCTATGCGGTGCCGAGTGAGGGGGGTTTTCGGACGCCCCGGGCGCCGCTGGGGGGGTCGGCGAAGGAGGAGCGGATGCGGCGGCTCTCCGCGGAGCTGCTGATCTCTGCGGAGGCTTCGGCGAACCTTGTGGTGCTGCGGACTCCTCCGGGGGCCGCGCAGTTCCTGGCCTCGGCGATCGATCAGGCCGAGCTGCACGACATTCTGGGGACGATCGCCGGTGACGATACGTTGCTGCTGATCAGCCGGAATCCTACGGGGGGTCAGGCTTTGGCGGATCATCTGCTGAGGTTGGCTCAGAACGGGCACTAGGGGTTCGATGCCGGGTGCGGGCCGGTGGGGGCTGGTCGCGCAGTTCCCCGCGCCCCTTTGGGCCGGACCAGTCGCCCCGGGCGGGTTGCGCGACCCAACCCCCGTCAACCCAGCCGCGCCGCCAGCCCCCCAGTGCACCGCACCTCGTCCCCGGCCGTGACCAGCAACGCCTCCACCCCCGGCAGTGACTCCAGCCACCGCAACCCCGCCCGCGAGCCCATCGCGAACGCGGCGGTCGCCCAGCAGTCCGCCCAGGTCAGTGAAGGGGCGACGACGGTCACCGCCACCAGGTCGGTCACGGCGGACCGCCCGGTGCGTGGATCGACGATGTGGGCGCCGCGCTCGGCGGTCCCGGACGTGGCGACGGCCAACTCCTCCACCCCGGCCGCCGACACGACCGCAGCAAGCCCACCCGGCCGCAACGGATCCGCCACCCCGACCCGCCACGGCCGATGCGGCCCGGGCGTACCGAGCAGCTGGACATCGCCGCCGCCGTTCACGCTCACCCCGCTCGCCCCGACCGCCGCCAGCGACCGCGCCGCCCGTTCGACGGCCCACCCCTTGACGATCCCGGTCGGATCGAGCTGCCCCTCGTACGACGTACTGAACCAGCCCTCGCTGACCCGCTCCGCCTCGGCGGCCAGCTCCAGCACCTCCGCGACCTCCGGATCGCAGTCACCGACGCTCAGCTCACCGCTCGCCAGCCGCGACACCTGGCTGTCCTCCCGGTATGTGCTGAACACCTCGTTCACCCGGTGCAGCCCGGCGACGGCCTCCTCCAACGCCGCCTTGACCGCACCGGGGTCCCCGCCGCGGACGTCAAAAGAGAAGACGGTCCCCATGACCTCCTCCACATGACGTACCGCGGCGGGAGCTGCTGCCGACTCGGTGGGCTCGGCCACTGCCTCAGACACCGGCCTGGTCCAGCGCCGACTGAAGGGACTTCTTGTACCCGGCGCTCGTGTACGTCGCCCCGGACACCGAGTCGATGTCGGCGCTGCCCGCAGCCAGGGTCTCCTGGTTGAGCTTGGGCACCGCGTTGTTCGAGACCTGGGTGCTCCGCCCACCACTGGGCGCCTGTACCACCGAAGCCTGGATGATCTCGCCGTCGCGCAGCGTGATCCGGACCTGAACGGGCCCGTACTCCGTCTGCGAGACCTTGCCGGTGACCGTGCCGGTCCCGTTGGTGACTCCGCCGCCCGCGTCCTGCCCGCCGCCGCCACCTGCGGTGGCACTGGGGCTGGGGCTGGCACCTGCGCCGGCCTCCGCCCCGCTGCCCGACTCCTCCGCGGCGTCGTCGGCGGGCTTGACCTTGTCGAGCGCGGACTGCAGCGACTTCTTGTAGCCGGCGCTGGTGTAGGTGGCGCCGGACACGGCGTCGATGTCGGCCGTCCCGGCAGCTACCGCGGACTGGTTGAGCTTGGGTACGGCGTTGCCGGTGATCTGCGTGCTCTGGCCGCCGCTGGGCGCCTGTACCGCCTCGGCCTGGGTGATCTTCCCGCCGTTCACCGTGATCCGGACCTGCACGGGCCCGTACTGCGTATCGGCCACGTCACCGGTGACGGTCTGGGCCTGTGCGGCGCCGCCGCCCGCATCCTGCGCCGAGCCGCCCTGCGCCTCGGCCTTGTCGAGCGCCGACTGAAGCGACTTTTTGTAGCCGGCGCTGGTGTAGGTGGCGCCGGACACGGCGTCGATGTCGGCGCTTCCGGCAGCCACCGCGGCCTGGTTGAGCTTGGGCACCGCGTTGTTGGTGATCTGCGTGCTCTGGCCGCCGGTCGGTGTCTGGACCGCCTCGGACTTGGTGATCTTCCCGTCGGCCACGGTCAGCTTGACCTGCACGGGCCCGTACTGGGTGTCGGCCGCGTCGCCGGTGAACGTTCCGGAGCCGATCGCCTGGGCGCCGCCCTGGGCGGACTCCTGTGCGCCGATCGACTGCCCCGGTGCCGCACCGCCCACCGACTCGGCTCCGGAATCCGATCCCGGTTTGAGCGACAGCAACAGCACGATCCCGGACACGGTGGCGGCGCCTGCCAGCACGACACGCCGAAGGGGATGGGTCTTCCTCATCGCTCCTGAGCTCCTGATTCCCGAAGATTCCCGAAGGTCTCGAAGATTCCCGTCGTCACATCTCGAACGACTCGTGATGGATACGGCGGGCGGGGACCCCCGCGCCGCGCAATGCGTCGTACACGCCCTGTGCGAAGCCGGGCGGCCCGCACATGAACACGTCGTGCTCGTCGATGTCCGGCAGCTTCTGGCGCAACCGCTCCGCCGAGATGTCCGGGCGTTCCCCGTCGGGGGAGTTGACGGCGTACATCAGCCGGGCGCCCCGCTCGTCCGCGATGGCGGCCAGCTCGTCCCACAGGGCGAGATCATGTGTGCTGTTGGCCCGGTAGAGCAGGGTGATGTCACCGGAGGCACCGGGCAGCGTCTCGAACAGCGCCCGCATCGGGGTGATGCCGACCCCGCCGGCGACCAGCAGCACCTTGCCGCGGCTGCGGCGCTGGGCGGTCAGCGCGCCGTACGGGCCCTCGGCCCACACGCGCGTGCCGGGCGTCAGCTCCCGCAGGCGGGCGCTGTGGTCACCGATGGCCTTGACCGTGATCCGCAGCATGTCCGGCCGCGGCGCCGCCGACAGCGAGTACGGGTGCGAGCTGAACCGCATGCCCGGCGCCAGGAACCGCCAGCGGAAGAACTGGCCCGCCTCCGCGCCCATCCGGTGCAGCTTCCGGCCGCTGATCAGCACGGACACGATCCCGGGCGTCTCCTCGATGACCGCCTCGACCCGCATGCGGTGACGCATGTTGAGACGGATCGGGGTGAGGATCCGGTACCAGATCACCAGGGCCGTCACCGTGCCGTACAGCCCGTACCAGACGGTCTTCGCGAGGGGCTCGACGACGAACTCGTTGCCGGTGGTGAGCTGGTGCCAGAACGTCAGGAACACCGCCGCGTACGTCAGCAGATGGACGTGGTACCAGGTGTCGTACGGAATCCTGCGGCGGATCCCGCCGATCGAGATCAGCCCGATGAAGAACAGCAGACCGGTGCCGATGGCGGCCTTGCCCATGTCCGGCAGCTGGTTGATGGAGTCGATCGTCTGCTGGACGATGTCGCCGAGGCCCTTGCCGGCCTGAAGGGCGTAGCCCCACATGATCAGGAAGACGTGGGCGATGGTCAGACAGAGCGTGTAGCGGCCGCTCATCGCGTGCCAGCGTGTCACCCGGTCGGAGCCCACCCGGCGCTCCAGCGCGGGCACCCGGGCCATCTGGAGCACGACGAGCGCCATGAGATAGCCGGCGAGCAGGCCGGTGATACGGCCCGCGGCGAGGATCTTGGCGTTGGTGTCGCCGATGGAAGGGGTGTTGGACCACCACAACCACAGCACACCGGCCGCTCCGGCCCAGACGGCGAGCAACAGCAGGGTCGCCGGGGAGCGGCGCGGACGAATGCGGCGCATCGTCTGACGTCGGGCGGCGCGGCCGCCTGCGAGCGTGCTGGTCACGGTTCCTCCGTGCGGACGGGCTGTGGCCTTGGCCCACAGATACGTGCCGCGACGGCAGTGTGTTCAGCCGCTTACCGAGCAGGGTGCGCTCCGAGTGACATCAGTACCGCGTGATCGCCGTCGGCCCGCTCGTCGTCCCGATCGCGAGGTGCGGCGTGCGGCCGGGATCGGCCCATTGGAGGATCCGTCGCATCGCGTCCGCCGGCACCGACACACAACCGGCCGTCGCCCCGCGCCCGTTGACATGCAGGAAGATCCCGGCCCCGCGGCCGCGCACCGGCCTGCCGTAGTTGAAGTCGACGACCAGCGCGTGTGCGTACTGCGCCGTGTACGAGATCAGACGCTCCGACTGCGCGGCCCGGCAGTCGGCCGCCAGGGGCTCGGTCCAGCGGTTGTAGGAGCGTGAGTCGTTGTCCTGGCACCAGTAGGAGTTCCGGTTCACGGGACGGTACTTGTACGTCGTCCCGCGCGGCGCCGCTTTGATCCCGAAGGCGTACGGCAGCCCGTACAGCCCGGTGGGAGTGGTGTTCGTGCCCTGCTTGCGCGAGGCGCCCTCGGCGAGGCCGTTCGCGCCGAAGCGGGCCGCGGCGGAACCCGCCTTCACCCAGCGGCCGTCGCTCAGGTCCCACCAGGTGACCGTGCCCGTCGTGGCACCGGTGCGGGGCGCCACGGCCGTGATCAGCTGTGTGCCGCCGCCGGTGTCCGCCATCCGCGCGGGCAGCGGCGGGGCGCCGGTGGGCGTGGCACCGAGCATGAGGACGGACGAGGCGGCGAGGGTGGCGACGACACCGGGGTGCATGGCTCAGACGCTAGACGGCGGCAGCGGCAACGGCAGCCCGGGTAGGCCATCCAGGCTGGTTCCGATGTGTTCCTTTTTCTGGAAATAGGCGCTGAGCGAGGCGTCGTCCTCGCGCGCGAAGCGCTTGGCGTGCAGATCGCGGTCCTCGTCGTACGTCATGAGGGGCACCGCATAGCCGCAGCTGTCCCGGATGACCTCGGCGGTGACGACGATGACCGCGCGCAGCCCGTGTTGCGTCGGGTCGATGTCCGGGAAGTGGGCGAGGAACTCCGGGAAGCGGGGGTCGTCGCGGAAGACCGGCTCTCCGCGACCGTGCACGCGGACGATGTTCGGCGGGCCCTGGAAGGCGCACCACATGAGGGTGATCCGGCCGTTCTCGCGCAGGTGCGCGACGGTCTCCGCGTTGGAGCCCGCGAAGTCGAGGTAGGCGACGGTGTGTTCGTCGAGGATCACGAAGGAGCCCTTGAGGCCCTTGGGGGAGAGGTTGACCGTGCCGTCGCCGGAGAGCGGGGCGGTCGCGGTGAAGAAGAGGGGCTGCCCCTCGATGAACGTGCGGAGCCGGCCGTCTATGCGCTCATAAGTCTTTCCCATGTCTAACGATTATGCGCACAGTTAGTTCGCTTGTCTAAGGAATTGCCTGATCCGGTTGCGCCGAAGGTCGGCTGCATGGCTGCGCGGACGGCTGCCTGGACCGCGGCCGCCCCGGCCGGCGCTTGCACGGGGCGGCCACAGCGCCTGTCACGTCACTGAGTGACCGTGCAGGCGGCCAGGGAGTCCAGGCCCTGGGGCTTCTCGGCGGTGCGGCCGATGGAGATCGCGATGCGCTCGATGGCCGCGGTGCGCTTGCTCGCGAGCGGGCCCACGATGGCGTTCTGTACGAAGTTGGGGCCGCCCTGGCCGACGGTGTCGACCAGTCGCTGGTTGGCCTCGGCGATCTGCGTGTCGAGCAGGGCCAGGTTGCGGTCGACCTCGGCCTGGGCGGAGGCCGGGATCTCCGGCAGTTCGGAGGCAACGTCCGGACAGCTGATCGTGCCGACGCCGGTGTTCCCCGCGTCGTCGCCGGTGTCGCCGGCCCCCTCGGTGGCCGTGGCGCTCGGCGTGGCCCCGGCCTCGTCACCGGCTCCCGCCTCTTCGCCCGTGTCGGCCGCACCGTCGGCGCCGAGGGAGCAAGGTGCCAGCGCGTCGAGTCCCTGGGGCTTCTCGGCGGTACGGCCGATGGCGGTGGCGATGCGGTTGACCGTGGCGATGCGCTTGTCCTCGAGCGGGCCGAGGATGGCGTTCTGCACGAAGTTGGCGCCGCCCTCGCCGACGGTGTCGACGAGCCGCTGGTTGGCTTCGTCGATCTGGGTCTGGAGCAGGGCCAGGTTGCGGTCGACCTCGGCCTGGGCGGAGGCCGGGATCTCCGGCAGCTGGGACGCGACGTCCGGGCAGGTGATCGTGGCGGCGCCCGCCAGGGTCCGGGCGCTGTCGTTGCTCTTGGACGTCTCCCCGGCCAGGGCGGACTGGGCGATCACCGCGCCGGTCAGAACGACCGCGGCGGCGCCGCCGATGAACGCGACGCGTCGCTTGTTGTACTTCGGAAGAGCCCTGGACATGCGGATGCCTCACTCGGGTCGGGTGACTTGGTTGTTGTGCGGAGTTGATTGCGGACGCGGCGCCTGCGTCGGCGAGAGATACGGGAAAGCGGTTTCCCCCGTTCAAACCACCCCGGGATTGACGAATCATGCGGAGTTCTGCATACTCATGCATGCCAGAGAATGCACTGTAAGGAGAAACCCGTGACCGAGCGCGTCGTACTCGCCTACTCAGGCGGACTGGACACCTCCGTCGCCATCGGCTGGATCGCCGAGGAGACGGGCGCCGAGGTCATCGCCGTTGCGGTCGACGTCGGCCAGGGCGGCGAGGACCTGGACGTCATCCGTAAGCGCGCACTCGCCTGCGGTGCCGTCGAGGCCGAGGTCGCGGACGCCAGGGACGAGTTCGCCGAGGAGTACTGCCTCCCGGCGATCAAGGCCAACGCCCTCTACATGGACCGCTACCCGCTGGTCTCCGCCCTCTCCCGGCCGACGATCGTCAAGCACCTCGTCGCCGCCGCCCACAAGCACGGCGCCACCACGGTCGCCCACGGCTGCACCGGGAAGGGCAACGACCAGGTCCGCTTCGAGGCCGGCATCGTCGCCCTCGCCCCCGACCTCAAGTGCATCGCCCCGGTCCGCGACTACGCGATGACGCGTGACAAGGCGATCGCGTTCTGCGAGTCGAAGAACCTCCCGATCGCGACCACCAAGAAGTCCCCGTACTCCATCGACCAGAACGTCTTCGGACGCGCCGTCGAGACGGGCTTCCTGGAGGACATCTGGAACGGCCCGATCGAGGACATCTACGAGTACACCCAGAACCCGGCCACCCAGCGCGACGCCGACGAGGTGATCATCTCCTTCAAGGCGGGCGTCCCGGTCGCCGTCGACGGCAAGCCCGTCACCGTGCTCCAGGCCATCCAGCAGCTCAACGAGCGCGCCGGCGCCCAGGGCATCGGCCGGATCGACATGGTCGAGGACCGGCTCGTCGGCATCAAGTCCCGCGAGGTGTACGAGGCGCCGGGCGCGATCGCGCTGATCACCGCCCACCAGGAGCTGGAGAACGTCACCGTCGAGCGTGAACTCGCCCGCTACAAGCGGCAGGTCGAGCAGCGCTGGGGCGAGCTCGTCTACGACGGTCTCTGGTTCTCCCCGCTCAAGCGCGCCCTGGACGGCTTCATCGACGAGGCCAGCCAGCACGTCAACGGCGACATCCGGATGACCCTGCACGGTGGCCGCGCCGTCGTCACCGGCCGGCGCTCCGACACCTCGCTGTACGACTTCAACCTCGCCACGTACGACACGGGCGACACCTTCGACCAGGCCGCGGCCAAGGGCTTCATCGACATCTACAGCCTGTCGTCGAAGATCGCGTCGAAGCGGGACCAGGCGTAAGCGATAGCGTGAATGCCGCCTCCTCGCCCACGGGTGGGGAGGCGGCGGCACATCCGTATCTCGACTAGGAGCAACGCAAGTGAGCAGCAACAGCGGTGACGTACGGCTCTGGGGCGGCCGTTTCGCCGACGGTCCCGCCGAGGCCCTGGCGAAGCTGTCCGCCTCCGTCCACTTCGACTGGGTGCTCGCGCCCTACGACATCGCCGGGTCGCGTGCCCACGCGCGCGTGCTGCGCAAGGCGGGCCTGCTCACCGACGACGAGCTGACGCGGATGCTCGCCGGGCTCGACCAGCTGGAGGCGGATGTCGCGGACGGCTCGTTCGTCGGCACGATCGCCGACGAGGACGTCCACACCGCCCTGGAACGCGGCCTGTTGGAGCGCCTCGGCCCCGACCTGGGCGGCAAGCTGCGTGCGGGCCGGTCCAGGAACGACCAGGTCGCGACCCTCTTCCGGATGTATCTGCGGGACCACGCCCGGATCATCGGCGGTCTGGTCGCCGACCTCCAGGACGCGCTGATCGGCCTCGCCGAGGCCCACCCGGACGTGGCGATGCCCGGCCGCACCCACCTCCAGCACGCCCAGCCGGTGCTCTTCGCCCACCACGTCCTGGCCCACGTGCAGTCCCTGTCCCGGGACGCCGAGCGGCTGCGTCAGTGGGACGAGCGGACGGCGGTCTCCCCGTACGGCTCGGGCGCGCTGGCCGGTTCGTCCCTCGGCCTGGACCCGGAGGCGGTGGCGAAGGACCTCGGCTTCGAGCACGGCAGCGCCGCCAACTCCATCGACGGCACCGCGTCCCGTGACTTCGTCGCCGAGTTCGCCTTCATCACGGCGATGATCGGCGTGAACCTCTCCCGGATCGCCGAGGAGGTCATCATCTGGAACACGAAGGAGTTCTCCTTCGTGACCCTGCACGACGCCTTCTCCACCGGCTCGTCGATCATGCCGCAGAAGAAGAACCCGGACATCGCGGAGCTGGCGCGCGGCAAGTCCGGCCGCCTGATCGGCAACCTGACGGGCCTGATGGCGACGTTGAAGGCCCTCCCGCTCGCCTACAACCGCGACCTCCAGGAGGACAAGGAGCCGGTCTTCGACTCCTGCGACCAGCTGGAGGTCCTCCTGCCCGCCTTCACCGGCATGATGGCGACGCTCACCGTCCACCGCGAGCGCATGGCGGAACTGGCCCCGGCCGGGTTCTCCCTCGCCACCGACATCGCCGAGTGGCTGGTCAAGCAGGGCGTCCCCTTCCGCGTCGCCCACGAGGTCGCCGGCGAGTGCGTCAAGGTCGCCGAGGCCGAGAACAAGGAACTCGACGAACTGACCGACGACCAGTTCGCAAAGATCTCCGCCCACCTGACTCCTGAGGTGAGGTCGGTCCTGAACGTCCAGGGCGCCCTGGCCTCCCGCAACGGCAGGGGCGGTACGGCGCCGAGTGCGGTGGCCGTCCAGCTGGCCGAGGTCAAGTCGGATGTGGCGAAGCAGCACTCTTGGGCAACGGCTCGGCAGCAGGCCTGAGGGGCGCGGGGAACTGCGCGACAAGCCACGACGAACCCGCACCCGCCAAACCACCGCACAACTCGAGCTCTGAAGCGAAGGTCATCACGGGTTACGTTGGTCAGGAGCCGAAATGGAGCCGACCCGACGGAGCCCGCGATGCCCTTCGCAAAACTGGCAACGGCAACGACCCCCACCTGCCACATCGGCTTCGGTCTAGCCGCAATCGCCCGCCCCGGCTACATCAACCTGGGCCGAGACGAAGACCTCGGAGAGAACCGCAGCGTCGAAACGCTGCGCACCCGCACCCACGAACTCCTCGACGCCGCCTACTTCCAGGGCGTCCGCTACTTCGACGCGGCCCGCTCCTACGGCCGTTCGGAGGAGTTCCTCGCCGACTGGCTGAACGCCCGCCCCGACATCGACGACATCGTCGTGGGCAGCAAGTGGGGCTACACCTACACCGCCGGCTGGTCGGCGGACGCCGAGACGCACGAGGTCAAGGACCACGGCGTCGCGACGTACGAGCGGCAGCGCGCCGAGACCGGCACCCTGCTCGGCGACCGGCTCGACCTCTACCAGATCCACTCGGTGACCCCGGACAGCCCGGCCCTCACCGACAAGGAACTCCACGCCAGGCTCGCCGAGGCCGCCGCCGAGGGCCTGACCGTCGGCTTCTCCACCAGCGGCCCCGCCCAGGCCGACGCGATCCGGGCCGCGCTCGCCGTGACGGTCGACGGCGAGCCCCTCTTCCGCACCGTCCAGTCCACCTACAACGCCCTGGAGACTTCGGCAGGTCCGGCCCTCGCCGAGGCCCACGACGCCGGGCTCACGGTGATCGTCAAGGAGGCCATGGCCAACGGACGGCTCGCGGGACCGTATGCGCCGGACGCGCTGAAGGCCGTAGCGGAAGAAACGTCTCTGGGGTGCGATGCCGTAGCCCTCGCGCTGGTCCTGCGCCAGCCGTGGGCCGGTGTCGTCCTCTCCGGCGCCGCGACCGTCGTCCAGCTCGCGTCCAACCTGCACGCCGCCGTCGTGGATCTCGACGAGGAACAGCTGTCCCGGCTGGCCGCGCTGGTCGAGGACCCGCCCGCGTACTGGGAGCGGCGCGGGCAGCTGCCCTGGCACTGAGAAACCGCGGGGCCTCTATGCCGTGAGACGTGCATGCCCAGAATGAGACAAGAGTGTCTCACATGGGTTATTGTCGTCTCATGGCCGTCGACCGTGACCACATGCTGCGCAGCGCAGCCGCCCTGCTCACCCGGAAATCCACCGCGACCATGGACGAGGTCGCCAAGGCGGCCGGGATCAGCCGGGCCACGCTGCACCGCCACTTCGCCGGGCGCGACGCGCTCGTCCGGGCGCTGGAAGCGCTCGGTATCGCCGAGTGCGAGGCCGCGCTCGACGCGGCCCGCCTCGACGACGGCAACGCGAGTGACGCCGTACGGCGGCTCATCCGCGAGATAGAGCCCGCGGCCAAACTGCTCGCGTTCCTCTACACCGAGAACCAGCTGTTCGAGGGCGACGGGCAGAACGAGGGCTGGAACCGGATCGACGTCCGGATCGCCGCCCTGTTCCGGCGCGGCCAGGAGTCCGGCGAGTTCCGCATCGACCTCACCCCGGCCTGGCTCACCGAGGCGCTGTACGGCCTGATGGCCTCCGGCGCCTGGGCCGTCCAGGAGGGCAGGGTCGCGGCCAACGACTTCACCCACATGATCGCCGAGCTGCTGCTCGGCGGCGCGGTACGGAGAGAGGAACCATGACCAGCATCCTGCAGCCGGTGAACACGACCGAGGCGGTGAAGCGTCCCGGCCGTTGGCTCGCGCTGTCCGTCCTCGTGCTCGCCGTGCTGCTGGTGGCCGTCGACGCGACCGTCCTCGGTCTCGCGACCCCCTACATCAGCGAGGACCTGAAGCCCTCGGGCACCCAGCTCCTGTGGATAGGTGACGTCTACTCGTTCGTGATCGCCGGTCTGCTCGTCTCCATGGGCAGCCTCGGCGACCGCATCGGCCGCAAGCGGATCCTGCTCGTCGGCGCCGCGGCGTTCGGCGCGATATCCGTGCTCAACGCCTATGCGACGACACCGGAGATGATGATCGCGGCCCGGGCGCTGCTCGGTGTCGCGGGCGCGACGCTCATGCCCGCCACGCTCGCCCTGATCCGCAACCTCTTCCACGACCCGCGCGAACGCAGCCTCGCCGTCGGCATCTGGGGCGCGACCGCCTCCGCCGGTACGGCCGTCGGGCCGATCGTGGGCGGCTTCCTGCTCGAACACTTCTGGTGGGGCTCGGTCTTCCTGATCAACCTGCCCGTGATGGCGGTCCTGGTCGTCGTCGGCATCAAGATGCTGCCGGAGTCGCGCAATCCGCACCCCGGCCCGTGGGACCTGGCAAGCGTCGTGCTGTCGCTGGTCGGCATGGTCGCGATCGTGTACGCCGTGAAGGAGCTCGCCTCCCACGGCCTCACCGGGGAGACGGTCGCCGCGGGCGTGCTGGGCGCGGCCTCGCTGTACTGGTTCGTGCGCCGCCAACTCACCCTGCCGACCCCGCTGCTGGACATGCGGCTGTTCCGTAAGCGCGGCTTCAGCGGGGCGGTCCTGGCCGACCTGCTGACCATTCTCGGCCTGTCGGGGCTGGTGTTCTTCCTCTCGCAGTACCTGCAACTCGTCCAGGGCAGGGGCCCGTTCGAGGCAGGCCTGGCCGAACTGCCGGCTGCGATCGGCGCGGTGGCGGCCGGTCTGATCGCCGGCCGCGCGGCCCGGCGCTTCTCCGTGCGCGCCGTCGTCTCGGGCGGCCTCGCGGCGGTCGGCCTGGCACTGGCCGCGCTGACGGTGATCGACCAGTCCACGGGCTATCCGCTGCTGGGCGCGGCACTGCTGGTCGTAGGCATCGGCGCAGGCTTCTCGTTCACCATCACCGCGGACGTCATCCTCTCCAGCGTGCCGAAGGAACAGGCGGGCGCGGCGTCGGCGGTCTCCGAGACGGCGTACGAGCTGGGCGCGGCCCTGGGAATCGCCGTGCTCGGCTCGATCGTCACGGGCGTGTACCGGGGCTTCGCCGGTCCGGCGGGCACTCCGGAGGCGGCGCACGAATCGCTGGGCGGTGCGGTGGAGGCGGCGACGGATCTACCTGCGCAGACGTCCGAGGCGATGCTGGACGCGGCCAGGCAGTCCTTCGTGGACGGCCTCACCATTGCCGCAGGCGCGGGAGCAGCGGTCTTGCTGGCTGCGGCGGTAGCGGCATGGTTCATGCTGCGAAACCAACGGCTGGACAGCCGACCTTGAGGGGCGCGGGGAACTGCGCGATCAGCCCCCACGGACCCGCAGTCTCCCCCCATCCCCAGCCAGCCCCTACATCCGGCTTTAAGCCCGTTTTCGGCCCCGCCTGATGGTCTTGGCTCCGTACCCGACGTCGTTCACCACGGCTGAAGGAGCCAAAGACCATGACCGGACGTACCCGCAAGTTGGTAGTCACCGGCGCCGCACTGGCAATCGCCGGCCTCGCCGGAGGCGGCGTCGCCCTCGCCGCCGACGGCGACGAGCCGCCCCGCGACCAGATCAGGTTCGTCGTCGAGGAAAGCAGCAGCGTCACGAGTGACGACGACTGCCCGGAGAAGGGCAGCTCGGCGCTGTGAGCCCCACAACCCCCGAGGACAAACTCCTCGAAGAGGCCCTCTTCGAGGTCAAGAGGGTGATCGTCGGTCAGGACCGCATGGTGGAGCGGATGTTCACCGCGCTCCTGGCCCGCGGCCACTGTCTGCTGGAGGGCGTGCCTGGCGTCGCCAAGACGCTCGCCGCGAAGACGCTCGCGCATGTCGCCGGCGGACGCTTCGCCCGGCTCCAGTTCACCCCCGACCTCGTCCCGTCCGACATCACCGGCACCCGGATCTACCGTCCGTCCCGGGAGGCGTTCGACATCGAACCCGGACCGGTGATCGCCAACGTCGTCCTCGCCGACGAGATCAACCGAGCCCCCGCCAAGGTGCAGTCCGCGCTCCTGGAAGTCATGGGGGAACACCAGGTGTCCATCGGCGGCACCACGATCCCCGTCCCCGAGCCGTTCCTCGTGCTCGCCACCCAGAACCCGATCGAGTCCGAGGGCGTCTACCGCCTCCCCGAGGCCCAGCGCGACCGCTTCCTGCTCAAGGTGGACGTCGCCACGCCCAGCGAGTCCGAGGAACTCGCCATCCTCTACCGGATGAGCGTCGACCCGCCGCGCCCGCGCCGCGTCCTGACGCCCGAACAGCTGATCACCCTCCAGCGCTCGGCGGACCAGGTGTTCGTGCATCACGCGGTCGCCGAGTACGCCGTACGACTGGTCTGCGCGACCCGCGAACAGGCGGGCCCGGAGCGGAGGCTGGCGCACGGCGCGGGCCCGCGTGCCACGCTCGGCCTGGTCGCCGCCGCCCGCGCCCTGGCCCTGCTGCGGGGCCGCGGTTACGTACTCCCGGCCGACGTCGGCGACCTGGCGCACGAGGTCGTCGCGCACCGTCTGGTGCTGTCCTTCGACGCGCTCGCCGACGGCATCGAACCCGGCGCGATCGTCGACGAGGTCCTGGCGGCGGTCGAGCAGCCCCGCATCAGCCCGCGTCAGGCCGCCGAGGAGGAAGCGGCATGAGCAGCACACCGACGCTCCGCGAACTCACCCCCGAACAGGCCCTGAAACACCTGGAGTTGATCTTCACCCGTCGCCCCGACGGACTCCTCCAGGGAGACCACTCCGCCCTCCACCCCGGCCCCGGCAGCGAAGTCTCCGAGAGCCGCCCGTACGTCATCGGCGACGACGTACGCCGCATGGACTGGAACGCCACCGCCCGCACCACCGTCCCCCACGTCCGCCTCACCCTCGCCGACCGCGAACTCACCACCTGGATCGTCCTCGACGCCTCCGCCAGCATGGACTTCGGCACCGCCCGCATGGAGAAACGGGACCTCGCGGTGGGCGCGGCGGCGGCCGTCGCCTTCCTCACCGAGCGGGCCGGCAACCGGCTCGGCGCACAGATCACCGGTCCGTACGGCAGCCTGCGGATACCGCCGCGCACCGGACGCCACCACCTGCTGACGATCCTGCGCGCCGCCCTCGACCGCCCCCGGGTGAGCCCGGGCATCCCCGAACACACCCTCGCCGACGCCCTGGTCGCCCTGCGCGCGCTGCCCGCACGCGGGCTCGTCGCCGTCGTCTCCGACTTCCTGGAGACCGGCTGGGAGCAGCCGCTGCGCGTCGCGGCCCGCCGCCACCAGGTGCTCGCCGTCGAGACCGTCGATCCGCGCGAGCTGGAGCTGCCCGCCGTCGGACTGCTCACCGTCGTCGACCCGGAGACCGGGCGCAGACGCGAAATCCCCACCCACGCACGGAAGTTGCGCGAACGGTACGCCGCTGCCGCGCTGGAGCAGCGGGCCGTCATCAAGCAGTCCATACGCGGCGCGGGCGCCGCCCACCTCAGGCTTCGCACCGACCGGGACTGGGTGAAGGACGTCGTCCGGTACGTCGAGGACCAGCGGCGCCGTGCGGGAGGCGGCGCCGCATGAAGGGGGTCCGATGAGTCTGCGTTCGCCCGGATGGCTGCTGCTCCTGGTGCCGCTCGCCGGACTGATCGGCGCGTATCTGCTGGTGCAGCGCAGGCGCCGCCGCTACGCCGTCCGGTTCACCAACCTCGATCTGCTCGACAAGGTGGCGCCCCATCGGCCGGGCTGGCGGCGGCACGTCCCGGCTGCTGCCTTCTGCGCGATGCTCGGGCTGCTGATCGTCGGGTTCGCGCGTCCCACCGCAGATGTGCAGGTGCCGCGCGAGCGGGCCACGATCATGATCGCCTTCGATGTCTCCGGCTCCATGGAGGCCACCGACGTCGAGCCCACCCGCATGGAAGCGGCCAAGCGCGCCGCCGTTACTTTCGTCGACCGGCTGCCCGAGCGGTTCAACGCCGGACTGGTGCCGTTCAGCGGTACCACCACCGTCGCGGTCCCGCCGACCACCGACCGCGTGGTGCTGCGCCGGGCCATCGAACAGCTCACCCCGGGTCAGGCCACGGCGATCGGCGACGCCGTGATCGCTTCGCGAGACGCGATCCGGACACTCGACAAGGAGGCCGAGACCGAGCCGCCGCCCGCACACATCGTGCTGCTGTCCGACGGCGCCAACACCGCAGGCCGCTCGGTGGAGTCGGCAGCCGCGGAGATCGCCGCCGACCGCATCCCGGTCTCGACGATCGCGTACGGCACCGAGGACGGGGTCATCGAGTTCCCGGACGGCCGTGTCCTGCGGGTCCCCGTCGACGGCCCCGCACTGGAGGATCTCGCCGAGCGCACGGGCGGCGACTTCCACGAGGCCGCGACGGGAGAGGAGCTCCAGGACGTCTACGAGGACATCGGCAGCTCCGTCGGCCACCGCACCGAGGAACGTGAGATCTGGCAGTGGTTCGTGGCCGCCGGTCTCATCACGGCCCTGGCCGCCGCCGCGACCTCGCTGCTCTGGTTCTCCCGGCTGCCCTGACGGGACCCATTCACCGACGTTGGAGGAACGATGCCCGACCAGTCGTACACCGGCCCTCCCGGATCCCCGGGGCCCGCGGTACCGACCCGCCCACCGGGGCGTACGGATCCCAGCGGGCCGCAGACGCCGGGGGAGCAGGGGGAGATACCCGCGCCGGCCGGTCCCGGAGCCGGCCCTCACGGGGAGCGCGGTGCGCCGGGGCAGGGCCTGGCGTCGGCCGCCCCTGGTCTCGGCGGTGTGGCGGACGCCGGTGATTCGGGCGAGGGCGCGGCGGCCGCCGGTCCTGGCTCTGGCCCCGGTCCCGGTCCCGGTTCCGGCCCGGACGGCGAGGCCCAGAGTACGGGCGCGGATGCTGCCGAGCCCCGGCTCGGCCCCGACCGGGGCTCCGATGCCGGGCGTACGCGTTCCGCGCCTGACACCGTCCCCCATCTCGGCCTCGGCCACCCACGCGGCCCCGCCTTCCTTCCCGGCCGGCCGCCGGCGCCCCACGCCGTGGACGCCACCGGACAGACCCCGGCCGTCACTTACACCACTCCGCAATCGCCGCTCCCGTCCCCTCCCCGCACCACCACCCGCCGCCCCCTCACCGCCGCGATCCTCGCCGCCGTCCTCACGGGCGGGTGCGCCGGATACGTCGCCGGAGCCTTCGGAGACCGCGACCCCGCCGCCCCGGCCGTCACCGCAGCCTCCGGGGACCTGGAAGCCGTGGCCGCCCGTGTCCTGCCCAGCGTCGTCTCCGTGGTGACCGCGTCCGGGCAGGGGTCGGGGTTCGTGTTCGACGAGCGGGGGCGGATCCTCACCAACGCGCATGTGGTGGAGGGAAGTTCTCGGGTGTCCGTCGAGCTCCAGGACGGACGGAGGCTGAGCGCCGAGGTGATCGGCGACGACCCCGCGCACGACGTGGCCGTGCTGGAGCCGGAGACCGCACGGGGACTGCGGGCCGCCGAGCTGGCCACCGCCGGCCGTCCGGCCGTCGGCGACACGGTCCTCGCGATCGGCTCCCCGCTCGGCCTGAGCGGCACCGTCACCTCCGGCATCGTGAGCGCCCTGGACCGGGCCGTGACCCTGGGGGAGGGCGCCGGGCGACAGCAGCGCGCCCTCCAGACCGACGCCTCGATCAACCCCGGCAACTCCGGCGGCCCGCTGGTCGACGACGACGGACGGGTCATCGGCATCAATACGGCCATCGCGACGTTGGACCAGCAAAGGGGCGGCTCCATCGGCATCGGCTTCGCGATCCCCGTGGCCGATGCGGCGGACGCCGCGCAGACCATCATCGACGGTGGGTAGGTGGTCGTACATGAGGCTGCTCGTGGTCGAGGACGAGGAAGACCTGGTCGTCGCGCTCAAGGTCGGGCTGGTCAGGGCGGGCTACGCCGTCGATGTCGCCCCGGACGTCGACACCGCGACGGAGAAGCTCGCCGTCAACGACTACGACCTGGTCCTGCTGGACCTCAACCTGCCCGACGGGGACGGCTTCTCGGTGTGCCGGGCCATCCGCACCACCCCCGGCGGCCCCCGCATCCTGATGCTCACTGCCCGCGACCGGCTCGCCGACCGGGTGCGCGGCCTCGACGAGGGCGCCGACGACTACCTCGTCAAACCCTTCGCCCTGCCCGAACTCCTCGCCCGCATCAGGGCGTTGCTCCGCCGCGAGGACGGCGGCACCTCGGTCGTCGAGGTCGGCGAACTCCGGCTGGACACCGCCCGCTTCGAGGCGTACCGCGGTGCTCGCCAACTCCTGCTCACACCCAAGGAGTTCGGCGTCCTGCACTATCTGATGACCCGCCCCGGACGCGTCGTACCGACCGAGGAGCTGCTGGAGCACGTGTGGGACGAGCACGCCGACCCGTTCACCAACACCGTGCGCGTCACGGTCGGTTCGCTGCGCCGGAAGATCACCGGTGAGGAGGAGCCGCTCATCGAGACGGTGATACGGCAGGGCTACCGGCTGAAGGAGACGTCATGAAGCGCCCACGCCTTCCCCGCCGCCTCCGCTTCCGCCTCCCGGCCTTCACCCACACCATCCGCTTCCGCCTCACCGTCCTCTACTCCGGCCTCCTCTTCGTCCTCACCGCACTCGTCCTGGGCGGCACCTACCTGGCCGTGGAGCGCAGCGGCGAGGCGCACCCCGTCACCAACCAGTTCTCCGTCACGAAGATCAGGGACGGTCAGGAGATCGGCGAGTTCGACGCGGTGAAGGTCCAGGAGGTCGAGGCGGCCGTCAACTACGAGACGCTCGCCAACCTCCGCCGCTTCTCCCTCGGCCTGCTGGGTGGCCTCGCCGTCGCCAGCCTCGCCATCGGCTGGATCCTCTCCGGCCGCGCGCTGCGCCCCGTGCGCTCCATCTCCCGTACGGCCGCCGAGATCCAGGCCACCGACCTCTCCCAGCGCATCCGCCTGGGCGGCCCCAAGGACGAGCTGCGCGACCTCGCCGACACCGTCGACTCCATGCTCGACCGGCTCGACGAGGCGTTCCGCGCCCAGCGTCAGCTGATCGACGACGCCTCCCACGAGCTGCGCAGCCCGCTCGCCATCATCCGCGCCAATGTGGACGCCGTCCTCACGGCCGAGGAGTCCGACGAGGAGGAGCGGCGCATCGCCGCCCGCAGCGTCGACCGGGCCACCACCCGGATGACCCGTCTCGTCGAGGACCTGCTCGCCACCGCCCGCCGCAGCGCGCCCGCGCTCGCCGACGCCGATGTCGACCTGGCCACCGCGGCGTCCGAGGCCTGCGAGGACTTCGCTCCCCTCGCCGTCGAACGCGGTCTCACCCTGCACCGCCGCCTCGCCACCGGCCTGACCGTCATCGGCGACCACGACGCCCTGCGCCGCGCCGTCGGCAACCTGCTCTCCAACGCCGTACGACTCTCCCCGCCCGGCACCCTCATCACGGTCGCGGCGGGCCGCACAGCGGGCTGGCTCTGGGTGGCCGTACGCGACGAAGGCCCCGGCATCCTCGACGACGACCAGTCCCGAGTCTTCGACCGCTTCTGGCGCGCCAGGGGCAACGGCGGAGGCCGCGACCGCCACGCGGGCCTGGGCCTGGCCATAGTCCGCCAGATAGTGGAGTCACACGGCGGCCAGATCCGCCTGCACTCAAGGGTGGGGCAAGGCTCGACGTTCGTACTGTGGTTTCCCGCGCCGGGCGCCGAACACACAAACGGCGGCCCACCCGAGGAACAACCAACGTGAGCCTGCTATCGGGCCGCGGTGGTGCGCCCCTTTAGGGGCGCGGGGAACTGCGCGACCAGCCCCAACGGACCCGCAGCCAACAGGACAACCCGCAGGACTACGCTGCCTTGGCTTTCGTGGCGTACATATCGACGTACTCCTGCCCCGACAACCGCATGACCTCAGCCATCACAGAGTCGGTCACAGCACGCAGCACGTACCGGTCACGGTCCATCCCCTCGTACCGCGAAAACTCCATCGCCTCGCCGAAGCGGACAGTCACGCGGCCGGGCCGCGGAATCCCCGCACCCCCCGGCTGCAACTTGTCCGTGCCGATCGTCGCGAACGGCACGACCGGCGCACCCGTCATCAACGTCAGCCGCGCGATACCCGTACGGCCCCGGTACAGACGCCCGTCGGGCGAGCGCGTGCCCTCCGGGTAGATACCGAAGACCCTGCCCTCCTCAAGGATCCGGCGGCCGGTCATCAGTGCGGCCACACCGCCGCTCGCGCCGTCCCGGTCCACGGGGATCATGCCGACGCCGGTGAAGAACCAGGCCATCAGCCGGCCCTTGAGGCCCTTGCCGGTGACGTACTCGTCCTTGCCGATGAAGAGGACCTGGCGGTTGCAGACCAGCGGCAGCACGATCGAGTCGATGAACGTGAGGTGGTTGCCGGCCAGGATGACCGGGCCGTCGCCCGGGATGTGCTCCGCGCCCTCCACCCGTGGGCGGAACATCAGGCGCATGATCGGTCCGAGCACTGCCTTGATGAGCACGAAGCGGGACAACGGGCCCTCCGGTGTCAAGGGGATGGCGAGGAATCTGTATAAGTCTGTGCAGGTGAGGACGATACTCGCGGTCCCCGGGGTAGCGCACATCGGGATTGTCGGGTTCACCGAGGTCTTACGCACTGTTGACCCAGGTTTACCTGCGGTGGCGTCCCGTTGCGCACCGGTAATCCGCCCGGAACGATGTGACGGAGGTCGCGCCCGCCGGGGAGGAGAGCCTCAACCGTGGCAACTGAGCGTCTACCCGGAACGATGCGTCCGATGCCGACGAACCGTCAGAACTCTGTCCCCATGCGACATCAGGCGTCACCCCCGTGTTCCGACCCCGGTCTCCCGTTCGTCATGTGCACGCACTTACGATCGGCCCGCAGCGACGGGCCGATCGAGGGATGGCGCACATGGGCACGCAGGAGTCGAACGAGCAGGCACGCGGGACCGGACGACGGGCAGTGCTCGGCGCGGCGATGCTGGGCGCGGGCGGAGCGGTCCTCGGGCTGCCCGGTACGGCGAGCGCCGACGCTCGGCACGGGGGCGGCGGTGTGAAGAGCCTGCCCGTACCGACGATCATCGGTCACCGGGGTGCCAGCGGCTACCGCCCGGAGCACACCTTCGGCTCGTACCAGCTGGCCCTCGACATGGGTGCCGACGTCGTCGAGGCCGGCGACCTGGTACCCACGAGGGACGGCCACCTCGTCTGCCGCCACGAGCCCGAGATCGGCGGCACCACGGACGTCGCCGACCACCCCGAGTTCGCGAGCCGCAAGACGACCAAGCTCCTCGACGGCGTCTCCACCACCGGCTGGTTCACCGAGGACTTCACGCTCGCCGAGCTGAAGACCCTCCGCGCGAAGGAGCGCATCCCGGCCAACCGCCCGCACAACAACCTCTACAACGGCCGCTGGGAGATCCCCACCTTCGAAGAGGTGCTCCACTGGCAGGACGAGCAGACCCGCAAGCGCGGCAAGCAGGTCTGGATCTACCCCGAGACCAAGCACCCCACCTACTTCCGCAAGCTCGGCCTCGGCCTGGAGGAGCGGCTCGCCAAGGTGCTGCGCAAGCACGGCAAGGACAGGAAGAACTCGCCGGTCATCATCCAGTCCTTCGAGCCGAGCAGCATCCAGCGCCTGAACAAGCTGGTGGACAACCCGCTCGCGGTGCTGCTGGACGCGGCGAACACCCGCCCCTTCGACTTCGTCACGACGGGTGACCCGCGTACGGTCGCCGACCTCGTCAAGCCCGAGGGCCTGAAGTGGATCGCCTCCTTCGCGAACGGGATCGGTCCGACCCTGGACCTGATCATCCCGAAGGACGCGAACGGTTACCTCACCACGCCCACCACGCTGGTCAAGGACGCCCACGCGGCGGGCCTGATCCTGCACCCGTACACCATGCGCAACGAGAACCCCTTCCTGCCGGCGAACTTCCGCAAGGGCACCGACGCGGACGCCTACGGCGATGTCTTCGGCGCCTACAAGGTGTGGTTCGCGACCGGCATCGACGGCGTGTTCACCGACAACCCGGACACCGGCCTGCTGGCCCGCGAGGACTTCGTCAACGGCTGAGCCCTCCACCCCGGTTGGGGTGACATCCGGCCGTCCGGGCAACCTGCCGCCTGGGCGGCCGCGTCGTGTCGCATATGACGTACGACCTGGTTACCGCACTGCGCCCGCTGCTCGCCGCCGAGGCCTCCGCGGAGGCACATGCCGCCGGAACCGAGGCCGGCGACCTGGAGCAGGCGGTCTGGCTCCGCCTGCTGGAGCACCTGGACGCGGAGGGTCCGCCGCGCGACCCCCAGCGCTGGCTCCGCCAGGCCGTCCGCTCCGAGGTCCGCCGCTCCCGCCGTACGAACCGACACGAACGGCCGTACGACACCGAACCCGCCGACACCGCCGACCACGGCCCGGAACACCTCGCCCTCACCGCCGCCCGCCACCGCGCCCTGCGGGACGCCGTGCGCCGTCTCCCCGGCCGCTGCCCCCGCCTCCTGGAAGCCCTCTTGTCGCCGAAGGACCTCACATACCGGGAAATCGCGGGGGAGTTGGGTATCTCACAGGGCAGTCTCGGTCCGGAACGTTCCAGATGCCTGGGATGTCTGCGTCGATTGCTGACGCCGGAGGTTGCGGCCCGCGAAGCGCGGGGATAGGAACGAGGAACAACAGGCGACAGGTGAGCGGGAGGCGTGCACACATGGGCATGAGCGTGACCATCTCCGTGGCGGCCGAGCAGGATGCCGAGCAGATCTTCCGGCTCCAGTACCTCTGCTTCCAGAGCGAAGCGGCGCTGTACGGCAACTACCGCATCGACCCGCTCGTCCAGCCCCTGGACTCGGTGCGTGAGGAGGTCGCCAAGGACTGCGTCTTCGTCGCCCGCCTCGGCGACGAGGTGGTCGGCTCGGTCCGCGGCGCGCTCACCGACGACGGCGCCGCCGCCATCGGCAAGCTCTGCGTCCACCCCCGCCTCCAGGGCCACGGCATCGGCGCAAGGCTGCTGCGCGCGGCCGAATCGGCCCTCGTGGAACAGCACGGCGCCAAGAGGTTCCGCCTCCACACGGGCCACCGCAGCGAGGGCAACCTCCGGCTGTACCGCAAGGTGGGCTACCAGACGGTGGGCACGTCGAGGGGCGAGGACGGGGTACCGATGATCGTCCTGGAGAAGCCGGCGGGTTCATTCGCGGCGACTGCTTAACGAGCGCCGACACTGACGTCCCTAGGGGCGCGGGGAACTGCGCGACCAGCCACAGACGACGGAAAGCCGCCGACAATGATCAACCAGGCTGCTCGCCCCGCGCCTTCCGCAACCAGTACATGGCAGTCAACGGCAGCAGCACCGGGATGAAGAGATAACCCATCCCGTAGTCGGACCACACGGTCGCATCGGGAAACGCGGACGGATCGACCAAGGTCCACGTACCGACCGTCAACACACCCAAAAGCTCCGCCGCGCAGCACACCAACGCCGCCTTGCGAGCCCTCTCCCCACCCCGCACCAGCGAGTACGTGATGAAGCCGTACACAAGGCCCGCGACCGCGGACAGCGAGTACGCCAGCGGCGCATGGTCGAACTCCGTCGAGATCTGCACGGCAGAGCGCGACACCGCACCGACGACCATCACGCCGTAGAGCCAGACCAGCAGCATGCCGGGCCCGCTGATGAGCCGGGTCCGCTTTTCCTCCACGGCGGTCACCTCAGCCTCCCCAGATGTCATAGAGCCGCACCTCAAGAACGGCCAGCACCACACCACCGGCCGCGACGGTGATCGAACCCCACCGCGTCCGCTCCGCCAACGACATGAACCCCGCCGCCGGAATGCAGGCGAACGCACCCAGCAGATACGCGACGAAGATCGTCGTACCCTGCGCCGGCTCCTCGCCCCGCGCCAACTGCACGATCCCGATCACCAGCTGGACCAGGGCCAGCACCGACACCACGGCCATCCCGATGAAGTGCCAGTCCTTGGTCGGCTGATCTCGGTACGCCGCCCAGCCGCACCACGCGGCGAGCAGCAGCGCGGCGAGACCGGTCGCCAGCGTCAGGGCATCAAGCATGCGGCGAGCCTATTACGGGCCAAAAGGCCTGATGCGGCCGCCCCCGGCGGGCATCGTAGGGTCGAGGACATGAAGATCCGTGCACAAGCCCTCCTGTTCGACAACGACGGCACCCTCGTCTCCTCCCTCGCCTCCGTGGACCGCTGCTGGGCACGCTGGGCCGAGGAGTACGGCATCACGGAGGAGTTCGGCAGAGTCGAGCTGCACGGACGCCCGGCGGTCGAGATAGTCGCCGAACTGCTGCCCGCCGACGTCGTGCCGGAGGCCCTCGCGCGGATCGAGGCCCTGGAGGTGGAGGACGTGCCGAACGGCGGCGTGCGCCTGCTGCCCGGCACGAAGGACTTCCTCGACTCGCTGCCCGCCGAGCGCTGGGCCGTCGTCACCTCCGCCACCCGGCGGCTCGCCGAGGCCCGGCTCGACGCGGTCGGGATCCTCCCCAAGACCATGGTCACCGCCGACGACATCAGGCGCGGCAAGCCCGACCCCGAGCCCTACCTCCTCGCCGCCCGCGAACTGGGCGTCGACCCGGCCCACTGCGTGGTCTTTGAGGACGCCCCCGTGGGCCTCACGGCCGGTCGCGCCGCCGGAATGACCACCGTGGCGTTGGCCACAACCCACCAGGCCCACGAGCTCGACGCCGACCTGGTCGTGCCGGACCTCTCCGCGCTGTCGGCGCTGGTCAGCGACGGGGGAGTGGAGATCTCCGTTCGCCGCTGACGACCGTCCGCCGCTGTCCATCATGCGGACAGCGGCGCTCGGTAAGGACCGTACGTCTGGTTTACTGATCGCATGACCACGACGAGCATCCGCATCCTTGCGACCGAGGCGACCCTGACGCCCGGTGCTCGTTGTATGTGTCGCATGTGCCGAATGTGCGCCTTCTAGAGGGCCCCCGCACCACCCCCTGAGACTCGCGCCCCGAAGCGAGCCGCCGTGGCATGTCCGTACGCCCATTGCCGTACGTGACCACACTGCCCGCGCACATCTCCTCTCCCGTACCAGGGCACACCCACGCCCACGTACTCGACAGTGACGGAAACCCCAGTGATCACCACATCCGGCCTGACAAAGGTCTACCGCGGCCGCGGACGTGAGGTGACCGCCCTCGACGGCGTCGATCTCCATGTCCGCGAAGGCGAGGTGTACGGCGTCATCGGCCAGTCCGGCGCCGGCAAGTCCTCGCTCATCCGCTGCATCAACCTCCTGGAGCGCCCCACCGCCGGCACGGTCACCGTCGCCGGCCAGGACCTCACCGCGCTCGCCGGGCGCGGCCCGCGCGCCGGCAAGGAGCTGCGGCAGGCGCGCAGCCGTATCGGCATGGTCTTCCAGCACTTCAACCTGCTGTCCACCCGGACGGTGCAGGACAACGTAGAGCTACCGCTCGAAATCCTCGGCACGTCGGGGAAGGAACGTTCCCGCAAGGCGCTTGAGCTGTTGGACCTCGTGGGTCTGGCGGACAAGGCCAAGGCCTACCCCGCCCAGCTCTCCGGCGGCCAGAAGCAGCGCGTCGGCATCGCCCGAGCCCTGGCCGGCGACCCCAAGGTGCTGCTCTCCGACGAGGCCACCAGCGCCCTCGACCCCGAGACCACCCGCTCGATCCTCCAGCTGCTGCGCGACCTGAACCGGCAGCTGGGCCTGACCGTCCTGCTCATCACCCACGAGATGGACGTCGTGAAGTCGATCTGCGACTCGGCCGCGCTCATGGAGAAGGGCCGCATCGTCGAGTCCGGCACGGTCAGCGAGCTGCTCGCGACCCCCGGCTCCGAACTGGCCGCCGCGCTCTTCCCGGTGAGCGGCGAGTCCACCGACGCCGACCGCACCGTCGTCGACGTCACCTTCCACGGCGAGGCCGCCACCCAGCCCGTCATCTCCCAGCTCTCACGCACCTACAACGTCGACATCTCGATCCTCGGCGCCGCCATCGACACCGTCGGCGGCCTCCAGGTCGGCCGGATGCGCATCGAACTGCCCGGCCGCTACGAGGACAACGTCGTGCCGATCGGCTTCCTGCGCGAACAGGGCCTTCAGATCGACGTACTGGGCCAGGAGCCCGTACTGCTCACGGAAGGTGCCAAGTGATGACCTGGTCCGAGATGCAGCCCCTGCTGGAGCAGGCGTGTTGGGACACCCTCTACATGGTCGGCTGGTCCACGCTCATCGCCGTTGTCGGCGGCCTTCCGCTCGGCGTCCTGCTGGTCCTCACGGACCGGGGCGGCCTGCTCCAGAACGTCGTCGCCAACAAGGTGATCGGGCAGATCGTGAACGTCGCCCGGTCGATGCCGTTCATCATCCTGATGGTCGCGCTGATGGGCTTCACCCGCTCGATCACCGGGACGACCATCGGCCGGGAGGCCGCCATCGTGCCGCTCGCCATCGGCGCCATCCCCTTCTTCGCCCGGCTCGTCGAGACGGCTGTGCGCGAAGTGGACGGTGGGCTCGTCGAGGCCGTGCAGTCGATGGGCGGCAACACCTGGACGATCGTCCGCAAGGTCCTCGTGCCCGAGTCGCTGCCCTCGCTGATCGCCAGCACCACGACCACGATCGTCGCCCTCATCGGCTACTCCGCGATGGCCGGCACGGTCGGTGCGGGCGGCCTCGGCGACATCGCCATCCGCTACGGCTACCAGCGCTTCGAGACCGAGCTGATGTGGATCACCGTCGCGATCCTCGCCGTCGTCATCTCGCTCATCCAGTTCGCCGGCGACTACGCGGCCCGCTCTCTGCACCGTCGCGGGGGCCACTCGGGCCCGGGCCCGAAACTCCGGCTGCTGAAGGCCTCCACGGCGACGAGCAACACCGCTTGAGAAACCCTCCCCGAATCTCCCCGCCCACCCATAGCGGGGTCGCTGCACCCGTAAGGAAAGGCACTTTTCGTGCGTAACACTGCCAAGATCACCACCGCTGTCCTCGCCGCCGGAGCCCTCACCCTCGGACTCTCCGCCTGCGGCTCCGAGGACTCCTCCTCCGCCGCCTCCGACACCAGCGGACCGCTGGTCGTCGCAGCGAGCCCCACCCCGCACGCCGAGATCCTCAACTACGTCAAGGACAACCTGGCGAAGAAGGCGGGCCTCGACCTGGAGGTCAAGGAGTTCCAGGACTACATCGTGCCGAACACGGCGACCGAGGACGGCTCGGTGGATGCCAACTACTTCCAGAACCAGCCGTACCTGGACGACTTCAACAACAAGCGCGGTACCCACATCGTGCCCGTCGTCACAGTGCATCTGGAGCCGCTCGGCCTCTACTCCCACAAGGTGAAGAGCGCCGACGCCCTGAAGAGTGGTGCGACCGTTGCCATCCCGAACGACTCCGTCAACGAGGCACGCGCCCTGAAGCTGCTGGCCTCCAAGGGTGTCATCACGCTCAAGGACGGCGTCGGCAGCGAAGCGACCCCCCAGGACATCACCAAGAACCCCAAGAACCTCGAGTTCAAGGAGGTCGAGGCGGCCCAGACCGCCCGCTCCCTGGACGACGTGGACGCGGCGGTCATCAACGGCAACTACGCCATCTCCGCGGATCTGAAGCCCGCCAAGGACGCCCTCGTCCTGGAGTCCGCGACGGACAACCCGTACGGCAACTTCCTGGCCGTGAAGGAGGGCAACGAGGACGACCCGCGCGTGCAGAAGCTCGCCAAGCTCCTCACCTCCGACGAGGTCAAGAAGTTCATCGAGGACAAGTACGCCGGGTCCGTGATCCCCTCCTTCTAAGGAACGCCGCTGATGCGCAAGTCCATCATTGCCGCGACGGCCACACTGGCCCTCGGCCTGCCGCTCACTGCCTGCGGCTCCGGCTCCTCCGGTGACGACGACACCCTCGTCGTCGGCGCCACCGCCGTCCCGGCCGGCGAGGTCCTGACGTACATCAAGGACAACCTCGCCGAGAAGGCCGGCCTCGACCTGGAGATCAAGGAGTTCACCGACTACGTCCTGCCGAACACCGCGCTCCAGGAAGGCTCGCTCGACGCGAACCTCTACCAGAACGAGCCCTACCTGGACGACTTCAACGAGTCCAAGGGCACCGATCTGGTCCCGGTCGTGGATGCCTATCTGCCGCCCATGGGCGTCTACTCGAAGAAGGTCACGGACGTCACCGAGCTCGCCGACGGAGCCACCGTCGCCCTGCCGAACGACACCACCAACGAGGGCCGCGCCCTGAAGCTCCTCGCCTCCAAGGGCGTCATCACGCTCAAGGACGGCGCGGGCACGGACGCGTCCCCCGCGGACATCGCCGAGAACCCCAAGCACCTGGAGTTCAAGGAGCTGGAGCCCGCCCAGCTGCCGCGCTCGCTCGACGACGTGGGCGCCGCGGTCATCAACAACAACTACGCCCAGGACGCGGGCCTCAGCCCCACCGAGGACGCGATCCTCCTGGAGTCGGCGAAGGGCAACCCCTACGCCAACCTCCTGGCGGTGAAGCGCGGCAATGAGGACGACCCGCGGGTCGAGAAGCTCGCCAAGCTCCTCGTCTCGTCCGATGTGAAGAAGTTCATCGAGGACAAGTACCAGGGCTCGGTCCTGCCGGTGTCCTCCGGCTGACGTTTACGGCGTATCGCCACGCACGGGGTCGGCTCCTCGAACCGGAGTCGACCCCGTGGTGCGCCTCGGTGCTTTCATGCTGCATGCTGGGCAGTTCAGCAGGCCCTGTAGGTTTTCCGAAGGTTACGGAGTGGCGCATGACTAGCACCTTCCCCAACATCTCCATCAGCACGGAGCGGTTGGTGCTGCGCCCCCTCGACGAAGACGACGTGCCCGCGCTGGCCGAGATGATGAACGACGAGATGGTCACCGCCTGGACCTCGGTCCCGTACCCCTACACCCGGGCCCACGCACACGCCTGGGCCACCGAGCAGGCCCCCGCCGAGCGCGCCGACGGCCGCGGCATCGTCTTCGCGGTCACCGAGTTCCTCACCCAGCGTCTCGTCGGCACCGTGCACCTCCAGAACACCGACTGGCGAGTGCGTGCCAGTGAGATCGCGTACGTCATCGCCCCCTGGGCCCGCGGTGAGGGCTACGCTTCCGAAGCGGCCCTCGCCACCGCCCAGTGGCTGTTCAACGACCAGAAGTTCGAGCGTCTGGAACTGCGCACCGCCGCCGACAACACCGCCTCCCAGCAGGTCGCCCAGAAGATCGGGTGCATCAGCGAAGGCGTCCTGCGCAACGCCTGGATAGCCCGCAGCAGAACCGACAACGGCGACTGGGCCGACGTACGCACCGATGTGATCGTGTGGAGCCTCCTGCCGGAGGACCTCGCCGGCGTCGGCGACGGTGGGTTCACCTCGTTCGCCGACTGGAACTGAGCCACTGGCGGCCACCACCCTCGCGGGTCTCCCGACGCCACCAGGTACTCTCACGGAGCCCGGGTACGGGCCCACCCCCTGACGACCTGCGCAAACCCTCTGGAGACTGACGACGATGGCCGACCGGGTCACGGTGATCGGCTGGGACGGTTCGCCCCTGACCGCCGCGGCACGCTCGGCCCTGGGCGCCGCCACGCTGGTGGCCGGAGCCGCCCACCATCTGGCGCTTCCCGAGGTGCCGCACACCGCCGAGCGGATCCGCCTCGGCAGCGTCGCTCTCGCCGCCCGCCGTATCGCCGGGCACCGCGGCAGCGCGGTCGTGCTCGCCGACGGCGACCCGGGCTTCTTCGGTGTCGTACGGACCCTGCGCGCGCCCGAGTTCGGCCTGGAGGTCGAAGTCGTCCCCGCCGTCTCCTCCGTGGCCGCCGCCTTCGCCCGTGCCGGTATGCCCTGGGACGACGCCCACGTGGTCGTCGCACACCGCCGCACCCTGCGACGGGCGGTGAATGTGTGCCGGGCCCACACCAAGGTCGCCGTACTCACCTCACCCGGCGCCGGACCCGCCGAACTCGGCCTGCTCCTCGAGGGTGTCCACCGCACCTTCGTGATCTGCGAGGAACTGGGCACCGACCGCGAACAGGTCACGATCCTCACCTCCGACAAGGCCGCCGACCACACCTGGCGCGACCCGAACGTCGTCATCGTCCTCGGCGGTTCCGTCGGTCCCGCACGCTCCGAGGGCGGGGGCTGGATCGCCGGCCGCGACCCGGCGGCCGGCCCGCGTGGCTGGACGCAGCCCGCCGAGGCGTACGGCGGTCTGATGGGCGAAGGTGAGCTGGAACCGCTCCGCGCGGCCCAACTCGCCCGTCTCGGCCCGCGCGTCGGCGACCTCGTGTGGGACATCGGCTGCGGCAGTGGCGCCTTCTCCGTCGAGTCCGCCCGGGCCGGTGCCGCCGTCATCGCCGTGGACAGCGCGCTCGAGGCCTGCGCCCGCACCGAGTCCGCCGCCCGGCATCACGGCGTCCAGCTCCAGATCGTGCACGGCAGCGCCCCGCACGTCCTGGAGAACCTCCCCGAGCCGGACGTCGTCCGGGTCGGCGGCGGGGGAGCGGCCGTGGTCTCCGCGGTGGCCGACCGCCGCCCGCAGCGCATAGTCGCCCACGCGGCGACCCGCGACGCCGCCGAACTCGTCGGCCGCGGCCTGACGGAACACGGCTACCAGGTCGAGTGCGCCCTGCTTCAGTCCGTCGAACTCGACACGCGGGTCTGGACGGAGCGGGAACGGAGTGTCGCGTTCCTGCTCAGCGGCGTTCTGCCGGAGCGCACGGGCTGATCCCGATCTCGTCCCCGTGATCCTGTTGTCGTACCGCGCGCGGTAGGCTGGCCGATCGTTGTACCGCACTCGGTCACCCGGCGCTTCGTCGGTCAATGTCCGGAAAGCACACCCCTTTTGGGGTAGCTGTGGTACGGCAGAACCGGAGGACGCGCAACGTGGCGCAGTCCACAGCGGCCTCGTCGCGGATCACGCTGACGTGACGGGGGAACGGCCGCGATAATGCCAGTTAATGGCTTTGTCGTCATTTGTCGACGGGTCGTTCGTGCCGCTGGGCATGCACGCTCGTTCTTCACTACGGGGGCGGTCGGTGCGCCGTCCCCGGTGAGCAGGTCGTGGAAGCACTAAACCGATGGGCGAGGGGTACGCATGACCGACACCGGCCAGGTCCCGGGCGAGGGGCTGCCGGAGAACGCAGGCATGGTGGAGCAGCCGAGCGCCCCCGCGCACGGTGCGTACACCTACCTCTCCGAAGCCACCGCCGAGGACGAAGACCTGTTGCTGCTGCCGGGCGCCCAGGGCGCGTGGGGCAACGAGGTGCCGCCGCCCCTGCCGGAGCCGGTCGTCGAGACCGTCCACGAGCCGGGCCCGCACGAGACGGCCGGCCGCGACAGCGGCAACGTCGACCTCAGCGGCATCCGCCTGCCTCATCTGACGCCGCCCCCGGTCTCGGTGGCCACCCCGGCGGCCGCGGCGCCCTCGACACACCGTCGCCCGCTGCACATGGGCCCGCCGACCCCCGACCAGTCCGCCAGCCCGGTCCGCTCCCTCGCCGACCGCGGCCCGGCGGGCAGGCCCGCCCGCCAGCCCGGCCTGTCCACGACCGGCCCCGAGTACCTCGACGTCCCGCAGCTCCGCGAGACTTCCCCGCCGGGCGCGTCACCCTGGGGCGCCCCGGCGCCGGGCACCGTACAGGCCCCGGTGCACACGGAGGCATCCCCTGCGGAAACGGTTGTCCCGACGACCGAGCCTGGTGCGTACGGCGCGTACGACGTGGATGGTGCGGAAGGTGCGCACATGACGTCGGCCCCGGAGGGCGGCGAGGCACCGTACGGCGGGGAGGCCGTGCAGGTCCCCGAAGGCGCTGCCGGTTCGATGGGTGATGTGCCCGGGGCTCCGGCTCCCGAGCCCAGCGCCGGCGGACCGCAGGCCGGGGCTGAGTCGGGCTCCTACGTGGCCGAAGGCCTTCCGGTTCCGGAGGCCGGGCAGGAGCCCGAGGTTGCCGCGGTTCTGGATGCCGGACAGCTGCCCGAGGGCCCGGTGATTCCGGAGGCAGGGCCGGTGGCCGAGGCTCCGTCGGTTCCGGAAGCGGAGTCCTTGTCCGGCGTGGACGCTGCTCCGGATGCCGCTCAGGTTCTGATGACCGAGGCCGCCCCGGACGCCGGGCTTCCCGAGGCCGGGCACCCTGTGGAGGTCGACCCCGCCCAGGACGCCGGTCAGGGCCTGGTGGCGGTTCCCGCACTGGATGACACCGAGCTGGTACCCGCCGTGGAATCGGCCGTACCCGAGGTCACGCCCATCGCGGAAGACGTCGTACCCGAGACCGCCCACGCTCCAGATCAGGTGTCACCCGAGGCCCCGCACGCTCCAGATCCGGCTGCCGAGCCGGCCCAGTCCGCACCGGCGCCGCTGCCCCCCGAATCCGCTGTGCCCTTCCCCGCGGCACCGGAAGCCGCACAGCCCCTGCTGCCCGCCGACGTCGAGCCCTTCGCGCAGGATCCGCACGAGCAGTCCGTCGCCGAGGCACACCACACGCAGGGCCCGCAGCACGCGACCCCGCATGCGCCCCTCTCCGTCGTACAGCCGGAGATGCCGGACGCCGAGACGTCCGACGCGCAGGGCATGGTCGTAGCCACGCCGATCGATGACGCGGAGGTGCTTCTGCCGCCCGCGGTCGAGGATGTCGCGCCGGCCGAACCCGTCGACGAGCAGGCCCCGTTCGAGACGCCCGCCGATGTCCCCTTGGAGCCGCTGTCCGAGGAGGAGTACCTGGGCGAGTTCGTCCCGGTGGAGGGCTCGGTGCCGACGACCCCGCACCTCGCGCCGACGCCCCCGCACGCGCTCCGGTTCCCGTCGGAGGAGCACCAGGACCCGCAGGAACAGGAACCCGTGGTGGTCGTCCCCGCCCCGCGCGAGGGAGACGCCGAGCCCATGGCGGCGGAGCCCGAACTCCAACTCGTACAGCATGCGGAGGACCTGGACACCCAGGCCGCCGACCTTGAAGAAAGCACGGCCGCAGTGGCAGAAACACGAGAGTCCACCGGCCCGGCCGCGCCCGCCTACGACGACGCCGAGCGCGAGGCCGTCCTCAAGGTCATGCGTGAGCGTCGCGACATCCGCAACGGCTTCCGCAGCGACCCCATCCCGCACGAGGTCCTGCTGCGCGTCCTGGAGGCGGCGCACACCGCCCCCTCCGTGGGCCACTCGCAGCCCTGGGACTTCGTGGTCATCCGCTCGGCGGAGACCCGGCGCACGATGCACGAGCTGGCCATGCGCCAGCGCGACGCCTACGCCAAGTCGCTGCCCAAGGGCCGGGCCAAGCAGTTCAAGGAACTGAAGATCGAGGCCATCCTCGACACTCCGGTGAACATCGTCGTCACCGCGGACCCGACCCGCGGCGGCCGGCACACCCTGGGCCGTCACACCCAGCCCCAGATGGCGCCGTACTCCTCCGCGCTCGCGGTCGAGAACCTCTGGCTCGCCGCCCGCGCCGAGGGCCTCGGCGTCGGCTGGGTCAGCTTCTTCGACGAGCGCGAAATGGTCCGCGCCCTCGGCCTGCCCGAGCACCTCGAAGTCGTCGCGTACCTCTGTGTGGGCTACGTCGACGAGTTCCCGGAGGAGCCCGAGCTGATGCAGTCGGGCTGGTCCAAGCGCCGTCCGCTGTCCTGGGTCGTGCACGAGGAGACGTACGGCCGTCGCGCACTGCCCGGCGAGGACCCGCACGACCTTCTCGCCGAGACCGTCGCCCAGATCCGCCCGCTCGACGCCAAGGCGCTCGGCGAGGCCTGGGAGCGGCAGAAGCGGATGACGAAACCCCCGGGCGCGCTCGGCATGCTGGAGATCATCTCCGCGCAGCTCTCCGGTCTGTCCCGGCAGTGCCCGCCGCCGATCCCGGAGCCCGCGGCGGTCGCGATCTTCGCCGGCGACCACGGAGTGCACGCCCAGGGCGTCACCCCCTGGCCGCAGGAGGTCACCGCCCAGATGGTGGCCAACTTCCTCGGCGGCGGCGCGGTCTGCAACGCCTTCGCCGGCCAGGTGGGCGCCGAGGTCTGCGTCGTCGACGTGGGCGTCGCGACCGAACTCCCCGCCACCCCGGGTCTGCTTCCCCGCAAGGTCCGGGCGGGCACGTCCGACATGACCACCGGCCCCGCGATGACCCGCGAGGAGGCCAAGCAGGCCATCGAGGTCGGCATCGAGACGGCCCGCGACCTGGTGGCGGCCGGCAACAAGGCGCTGCTCACCGGCGAGATGGGCATCGCGAACACGACGGCGTCCGCGGCACTGATCTCGGTTTTCACGGACACGGACCCGGGCGAGGTGACGGGCCGCGGCACCGGCATCAACGACGAGACCCTCGCCCGCAAGACCGAGGTCGTCCGCCGCGCCATCGAACTCCACCAGCCGGACCCGGCCGACCCCATCGGCGTACTCGCCGCGGTCGGCGGCTTCGAACACGCGGCGATGGTGGGTCTGCTGTTGGGCGGCGCGTCCCTGCGTACGCCGGTGATCCTCGACGGCGTCAGCGCGGGTGCCGCGGCCCTTGTGGCCCGCGCGATCGCTCCCGAGGTCCTGGCCGCCTGTATCGCGGGCCACCGCAGCGCCGAGCCCGGCCACGTCGCCGCCCTGAACAAGCTGGGCCTCCGCCCCCTGGTCGACCTCGACCTCCGCCTCGGCGAGGGCACGGGCGCCCTCCTCGCGCTCCCGCTGGTGCAGAGCACGGCACGGGCGATGCACGAGGTGGCGACGTTCGACTCGGCGGGGGTAACCGAGAAGTAGGCGAGGCGGCTGTGGGCAGTCGTTCCGCTGGGGCGGAACGGGTGGGCACAGCCGCCCACCGACCCGCACATTCGGGGGTCCGGGGGCAGAGCCCCCGGTTTCGGGAAGGGGCGGGCTTGGGGAAGGAAACCCCACCCACCCAAGCCACCCACCGGACCCGCGCCTTAAAATCCGCACGTCAGGGCCGCTTCAACGCCGTAGCACGCCCGCTGAACCGCCGCCTGTTCGAGGAGCCGCACCCTCATGGCCGAACACCCCGCCTACCCCGTAGGCCTCCGCCTCACCGGCCGCCGGGTCGTCGTCCTCGGCGGCGGCCAGGTCGCCCAGCGCCGCCTCCCGGCACTCATCGCAGCGGGCGCCGACATCGTGCTCGTATCACCCGAGGCGACTCCGTCGGTGGAAGCCATGGCGGACGCAGACGAGATCACCTGGCAGCGGCGCCCGTACGAAGACGGCGACCTCGCGAACGCCTGGTACGCCCTCATCGCCACCAGCGACCACGAGGCCAACGAAAACGCCTCCGCCGAAGCGGAGCGCCACCGCGTCTGGTGCGTCCGCTCCGACGACGCCGACGCGGCCACCGCCTGGACCCCGGCGACCGGCCACAGCGAGGGCGTCACGGTCGCCGTCCTCACGACGGACGCGCGCGGCCGCGACCCCCGCCACACCGCCGCCATCCGCGACGCGGTCGTCGAGGGCCTGCGCGACGGCACGCTCGTCGCCCCGCACCACCGCACCCGCACCCCCGGCGTCGCCCTGGTCGGCGGCGGCCCCGGCGACCCGGACCTGATCACCGTCCGCGGCCGCCGCCTGCTCGCCGAGGCCGACGTGGTCATCACCGACCACCTGGGCCCGCGCGACCTGCTCGCGGAGCTGCCGTCGAGCGTCGAGGTGATCGACGCGGCGAAGCTGCCGTACGGCCGTTTCATGGCCCAGGAGGCCATCAACAACGCGCTGATCGAGCACGCCAAGCAGGGCAAGTCGGTCGTACGGCTCAAGGGCGGCGACCCCTTCGTCTACGGACGTGGCATGGAGGAGGTGCAGGCGCTGGCCGAGGCCGGCATCCCGTGCACGGTCGTGCCCGGCATCTCCAGCTCGATCTCGGTCCCGGGTGCCGCCGGCATCCCGGTCACCCACCGCGGCGTCGCCCACGAGTTCACGGTGGTCAGCGGTCACATCGCCCCCGACGACGAGCGCTCCCTGGTCGACTGGCCGTCCGTCGCCCGGCTGACCGGCACGCTGGTGATCCTCATGGGGGTCGGCACGATCGGGAAGGTCGCCGAGACGCTCATCGCCCACGGCAAGTCCCCGGACACGCCCGTCGCCCTGATCCAGGAGGGCACGACGGCAGGCCAGCGCCGGGTCGACGCGACCCTCGCGACGGCCGGCGAAGCGGTGCTCGCCCACGAGGTGAAGCCCCCGGCGGTCATCGTCATCGGCGCGGTGGTCGGCGTAGGCCCGCACACCCCCGCGTAACCCCGGGTAACAGAACCCGTCCCGAGCCGTTGGCACCGCACGTACGACAAGGCAGTATCACCCTGTGGCCGATCTCATCACCGTCGAGGATCCCGACGACCCGCGCCTGCACGACTACACGGGCCTGACCGACGTCGAGCTGCGGCGTAAGCGCGAACCCGCCGAGGGACTGTTCATCGCCGAGGGCGAGAAGGTCATCCGGCGGGCGAAGGACGCGGGCTACGAGATGCGTTCGATGCTGCTCTCCGCCAAGTGGGTCGACGTCATGCGCGATGTCATCGACGAACTCCCCGCCCCCGTCTACGCGGTCAGCCCGGAACTGGCCGAGCAGGTCACCGGTTACCACGTGCACCGGGGCGCACTGGCCTCCATGCAACGCAAGCCCCTCCCCACGGCGACCGAACTCCTCCAGACCGCGCGTCGGGTGGTGGTCATGGAGTCCGTGAACGACCACACCAACATCGGCGCGATCTTCCGCTCCGCCGCGGCCCTCGGCATGGACGCCGTCCTGCTCTCCCCGGACTGCGCGGACCCGCTCTACCGCCGCAGCGTGAAGGTCTCGATGGGCGCGGTCTTCTCCGTGCCGTACGCCCGTCTCGACACCTGGCCCAAGGGCCTGGAGTCGGTCCGCGAGGCCGGCTTCACCCTCCTCGCCCTCACCCCGGACGAGAAGGCCAAGACCCTCGACGAGGCCGCACCGCACCGGATGGACCGAGTGGCCCTGATGCTCGGCGCCGAGGGCGACGGCCTGTCCACCCAGGCCCTGGTCGCCGCCGACGAATGGGTCCGCATCCCCATGTCCCACGACGTCGACTCCCTCAACGTGGGAGCCGCGGCCGCGGTCGCCTTCTACGCGGTGGCCACGGGCCGCCCCCAGCTCTAGGACGCCGGCCGGGCACGCCTGTCTTCCGCGTTGTCGTCGATCGCCGACTCTCCATCAGGTGACCTGATCCGCCGGACCGGCCTAGGGCTCCGTGACCTGACCGCCGGACAGGCTCTGATCGGCGTTCGCCGGCGTCGACCCGAACCGCTCCGACAGCGGCGGCCCGTCCAACGGCGCGTCATCCGGTGGTACGTCCACCCGCTCGTGCTGTCGTACGACGTCCCGGTCGCCGCCGAGCCCACGCGAGGGCCCCTGGCAGCCCTGGGCCGCCGCGATACCGAGCGCCACCAGCAGGGTCACCACGACGAACACGAACAGCCGCTGCCGCAGCAGCCGTGGATTGGCGGGCCGTCGCCCGGCCCCCGTGGTCCGGGAGGGGGGACGACCGGCACCGCTGCGCGGCGCGGGTCTGCTTCCGTTTCCGTTGCCCGAGCGCGTCGAGTTCCGTGATGAGGGAGTGGTCCGTGGGGTTCCCGGCCGGGCGGCCGACGTATTGCCGCTTCGCGAGCCGTTGGCGGCGCGCGGAACACCGCCGGCGCCCCGCGACGGCGTCCCGTTCCGCGACGGCGGCGCCGTGTCCCGCCCCGTGACGGGGCCGCGCGACCCGGTGGCCCCCCGAGGCGGGGGAGGGCCCCCTTGTCCGCCCGGCGGCAGGCCCGGCTGGCCCTGGGTGCGCCGCTGGAGGCCGCGCTCGGGATAGCTGTCGGCGAGCCGCCCGGTGGGCCGGTCCGCCTCCCCGGCGCGTGGCGCGGGCGGACGTGCCTCGGCGAGACCCTGTGCCTCGCGGGCCGCGATCTCCTTCAGGCGCAGCGACAGCTGGAGCGTGCTGGGGCGCTCCTCGGGGTCCTTCGCGAGACAGGCCCGCACGAGCGGGGCGATTGCGTCGGGTACGCCGCGCAGCTGCGCCTCCTCGTGCACCACCCGGTACAGCATCACTTCGGAACTGCCGTGTCCGAAGGGCGAGTCGGCCATCGCCGCGTACGCCAGCGTCGCGCCGAGGGAGAACACGTCCGTGGCGGGCGTCACCGCGGCGCCGCGCACCTGCTCGGGGGCGAGGAAGCCGGGGGAGCCGACGGCCGTGCCGACGTGCGTGAGCGTGGAGGCGCCGGTCGCCCAGGCGATGCCGAAGTCGATGATCCGCGGCCCCTTCGGGGACAGCAGGATGTTGGACGGCTTCAGGTCCCGGTGCACCACCCCGGCCTCGTGCACGGCGACCAGCCCCTCCGACAGGGCGGCCCCGACGGCGGCGACATCTGCGGCGCCGAGCGCCCCCTCGCCGGCGACCTTGTCGTGCAGGGACGGGCCGGGCACGTACTGCGTGGCGAACCACGGCCGTTCGGCGTCGAGGTCCGCCGCGACGAGCCGGGCGGTGCACCCGCCCCGGATCCGCCGGGCCGCCGACACCTCGCGCGCGAACCGCGACCGGAACTCCTGATCCTCCGCCAGGTCCGGCCGGATGACCTTGAGCGCGACCCGCTGCCCCTTCTTGTCGGAGCCCAGGTAGACCACGCCCATCCCACCCGCGCCGAGCCGTCTGTGAAGCCTGAACGAGCCGACGACGCGCGGGTCCTCGCGCCTCAGGCGCATCATCGCCATGTTCATCCCCGCTGCCCGGTCCCTGTGACGAGCCACAGCTTACGTTTCCACGGCCGCCTGCGCGCAGAGGCCGCGCCCTCTCGGCCCGATGGATTGTCAGTGCCGGGTGGGAGACTTGAAGGGTGGTCAGGGAGCGGACGAGCAGGCCGACTTCGGGTTCGCCGAATTCCCAACGACCCGTCACAGAAGGGGGATTGAACCCGTGAAGGGTGATCGCGTGGAGATAGTCGTGGACGCCGGGGACACGACGCGCACGTACGAGGTGGTGGCAAGCAGAGCGGGCCGCCGGGTGGAGACGGCGGTACGCCGAGGTGTCGTGGAAGTGAGCGAAGTCACCCGAAGCGGGTCCGTGGTGCGGACGGCCCGTTTCATGGCGACCCGGGTCCTGGCGCTGGTCGAGCAGCCGATACCCCGGGAGGACAGCTCGGAAAAACCGTGACACGACGGGCACCCCCTCCGGGAAGACCCCGAGACCCAGGACCCCGTCTCCACCCAGGGGAGTACTCCACGGGGAATCGCTCATCCTCCGGGAGGCCCGGCAATCGGTACGAGGGCATGACGCCCCCAGCTCGCCGCGCCCCTAGATTTGAGGTCAAGCGGCGGGTGCAGCACTCGTCCCCCGAGGTCAGACACCCGCCGCTGCCAACGACAACTGAGTTCGGTCAGGAGAGGGACCATGGCCCAGACGGCACCGCGGACGATGATCCGCACACAGGGACGCAGGGCGTACAGCGCCGCGTTCCACCCCCGCCGCGAGGGTCGTCGCCACCCCTTGGTGGCAACGGCAATGGCCCTTCCCCTGGCGGTCCTGCTCCTGCTCGTCTTCGACGGCTGGGAGACAGTGGCCACACAGGCGTCGTCCGTGGGTGTGATGCTGGGGCGCTGAGCGGCGACCCCAGGCCCGGAAGAGCGGTCCGGGCGGGGACATCCATCCATGAAACCCCGTGGGGACGGGGGTGCGGCGGACGGCACAAATGCCGGCGCAGCTGGGGAGCTGCGCCGGCATTGCTGTGTTCTGCGCCTAAACCGGCGCCGCTTTCGCGGACCTGGTTGCTCGCCGTTGTGGTTCCTCAATTGGTGGTTGCGGTGCGAGGGGCGTTTGAGCCCGAGCCGCTGGGGTGCTGCGGGCACCCGAGCCGCCCAGTTCCGGGCTGCTGTGTCCGCCCAGCTGCGGGCATGCGTGCCGCCTGGGGCGGCACGGGTGGGCGCAGGCGGCACCCCGCAAGCGCCGGGCCGCGCGACCCACCCCCGGCCGACTCCAACCTGCGGCACCCCGTCCGCGCCGGGCCGCGCGACCCCGCCCCCGCCCCCGCGCCGGGCACCCTGCGAACCAGGCCAGGACACACCCACGCCCCAGCCACAGCACCGGGCCACCCGCCACCCCGCCGCCGAACCCTCCGTACCCTCGCCACCACACCCATCCGCACACCAAGGGGCCCCGTGACCGCCAACCCCCTCCTCCCCGAGCTCACCGCCAAGGCAAGGGCCGCCGCCCACGCCCGCACCCCCGCCTGCCCCTGCGGAGCCCCCGTCACCCTCGCCGACCGCCCCGACGCCACCGTCGTCCGCCATGAGGACACCGTCGCCAAGGCCCACGCCCCTGACGCCACCCCAACCGACCTCACCCCCCGCCTCGCCCTCGCCACCCACCTCCCCGACGTGCTCCTCCCACCACTCAGGCCGACGCCGGTCCAGCTGCACGGCCGCCTGGTGACGTTCTGGCCGTACGGCACCCCCGTAGACCCGGAAGACCGCGACACCGCCCCCTGGGAAGCCGCCGCCACCCTCCTCGCCCGCCTCCACAGCACCCCCGCGCCCCACGCCCTGCCCCCCATGCGCGGCCCCGCCAAAGCGGCCCGCGCCGTCGCCGGCCTCCGCGCCCTCAGCCGGCACCCGGCCGTATCCGCCGTCGTCCGCGCGTGGACCGTCCTGCCCGCCTGGGCTCGCGACGAGGCCCCCATGCCGGACACCACCACCCTCTGCCACGGCGACCTCCACCTCGGCCAACTCGTCCGCCATCCCGCCCCGGACGGCGCCTGGCGACTCATCGACGTCGACGACCTCGGCACCGGCGTCCCGGCCTGGGACCTCGCCCGCCCCGCGTCCTGGTACGCCTGCGGCTTCCTCGCACCCGACGAATGGATCCGCTTCCTGGCCGCCTACCGCGAGGCCGACGGCCCCGCCGTCCCCGCCGACGGCGACCCCTGGCCCGCTCTGGACGTCCCCGCCCGCGCCCTGACCGTCCAGACCGCCGCCCGTGCGATCACCAAGGCGGCAGCCGCGGATCGTCCTCTCGACGAGATAGAGCAGTCCCTCGTCGACGCCTGCGACCGAATGAGTTCGGCCCCACCGGAGTTGAGCCCAGACACGGCGAAGTAGTGTGCAACCGACGGCAGCCGGACAGAGTCTGTCCTGGCGAAACACGAAGCAGGACCGACCGGCGAGGAGTTGAGCCGACCATGCAGTGTCCGAAGTGCCATGCGCCCATGCACACGTACAACCGCAACGGCGTCCAGATCGAGCAGTGCAGCGGCTGCCGCGGGATCTTTCTCGACTACGGCGAGCTGGAGGCGCTGGCCCGCGTCGAGTCCCAGTGGTCCCAGCCCGCTCCGCCGCCCCCGGGCGCCCCGCAGGCGTACCCCGCCCCTCAGGCGCCCGCGTGGGGTGCCCCGCACGGCGGCGGCCACCACGGCGGCCACGGCGGTCACTACGGCCACAAGCGTCACAAGAGCTTCGGTCACATGCTGTTCTCCAGCTGACCCGACAAACACGAACCCCCGGCCGTACGAGACGGCCGGGGGCTTTCGGTGTGTGGACGATACTGGGATTGAACCAGTGACCTCTTCCGTGTCAGGGAAGCGCTCTCCCGCTGAGCTAATCGTCCTCGGGATCACAGCCCGGGGGCTGTGGATCTTGCGTGCGCGATACTGGGATTGAACCAGTGACCTCTTCCGTGTCAGGGAAGCGCTCTCCCGCTGAGCTAATCGCGCGGGGGACCCGAAGATCCAGTGGACGATACTGGGATTGAACCAGTGACCTCTTCCGTGTCAGGGAAGCGCTCTCCCGCTGAGCTAATCGTCCTTGGAGGTGGAGACGGGATTTGAACCCGTGTAGACGGCTTTGCAGGCCGTTGCCTCGCCTCTCGGCCACTCCACCAGGAGTGCGGGGGTCGGGAAGATCCCCTGTTCCATCCGAGCGGACGACGAGGTTCGAACTCGCGACCTCAACCTTGGCAAGGTTGCGCTCTACCAACTGAGCTACGTCCGCCTGTCGTTTCGGTTCGCTCGCGCGTCCCGGCGACGAGGTGAACTCTAGCGGATTCCGGGGCCAGCACAAAAACGCGTTTGTGCAGCGTGCTGCGCTGCACCTGCTCGCGGACGTGGCCGGGGCAGCCGAAGGGACATGGCCAGGTCACCCGCGGGACACCCGCCATAGACTCGACCGCGTGCCCGACCTGCCTCCTCTCGCGCGTTTCGGCGACCGCGTCGCCACCGGTCTCCTCGATGTCACCAGCGACCCCGCGGCCCTGGACTCCACCGGGTTCTGGGCCGTCTGCGCGGACTTCGAGGGCCGGCTGACCTGTGCCCGCTTCGGGGACGTACGACGGGAGCCCGTGCCCGCCCCGGTGCCGGGGCGATGGCACGGACCGGGCACCGGTGACTGGACGTCGTCCCTCGACCACGCCGCGTACACGGCGGCGGTGCGGCGCATCCGCGAGTACATCGCGGCCGGTGAGGTCTACCAGGCGAACCTCTGCCGGGTGCTCTCGGCGTCGATTCCGCCCGACGCCGACGTGGACGCGCTGACCGCCCTGCTGGCCCGCGGCAACCCGGCACCGTACGCAGGAACGATACGGCTGCCCGCCCAGGGCGTGGAAACGGCCACTGCCTCGCCCGAGCTCTTCCTGCGCCGGGACGGCCGAGTCGTGGAGTCCGGCCCGATCAAGGGCACCGGACGCACCGAGGCGGACCTCCTGGAGAAGGACTACGCCGAGAACGTGATGATCGTGGACCTGGTACGCAACGACCTCGGGCGTGTCTGCGCCACGGGCAGCGTGACCGTCCCCGATCTGTGCGCCGTCGAGAAGCACCCCGGACTGGTCCACCTCGTCTCCACCGTCCGCGGCGAGCTGCGCACCGGCGCCGGCTGGCCGGAGTTGCTCGCCGCCGCCTTCCCGCCCGGCTCGGTCACCGGGGCGCCCAAGACGAGTGCCCTGAGGATCATCGAGGCGCTGGAGACGGCGCCCAGGGGGCCGTACTGCGGCGGCATCGGCTGGGTCGACGCGGACCGCGGCACCGGCGAGCTGGCCGTCGGCATCCGCACCTTCTGGATCGACCGTGCGGAGGGTGTCCTGCGCTTCGGCACGGGTGCCGGCATCACCTGGGGTTCCGACCCGGAGGGGGAGTGGCGGGAGACCGAACTGAAGGCGTCCCGGCTGCTCGCGGTAGCGTCGGGAGCATACGAGGCCGGTGGGGACAGTGGAGCGGGACTCTGACGCGCCGATCCCGGCCGATGAGACACGTCCGGCACATTCTTGCGAGGTAGGACCAGTGAAGCTTTGGCTCGACAGCGGGCTACAGGACATCGAGGCCGCCCGCGTCTCCGTCTTCGACCACGGGCTGACCGTGGGCGACGGAATCTTCGAGACGGTGAAGGCGGCCGACGGGAAGCCGTTCGCGCTCACCCGCCACCTCGACCGGCTGACCCGCTCCGCCCGCGGCCTGGGCCTGCCCGACCCGGACCACGACGAGGTACGACGCGCCTGCGCCGCCGTCCTCGAAGCCAACCCGATGCCGCTCGGCCGGCTGCGCATCACCTACACCGGCGGTCACGGCCCCCTCGGCTCCGACCGCGGCGAGCACGGCCCGACCCTGGTGGTGGCCCTCGGTGAGACGAGCCGGCGCCCCGACTCCACGGCAACCGTCACCGTGCCGTGGACCCGCAACGAACGCGGTGCACTCACGGGCCTGAAGACGACCTCGTACGCCGAGAACGTCGTCGCCCTCGCCCGCGCCCGCCAACACGGCGCCTCCGAGGCGCTGTTCGGCAACACGGTCGGACAACTCTGCGAGGGGACCGGGTCGAACGTCTTCGTCGTCCTGGACGGCGAGATCCACACCCCGCCGCTCGCCTCCGGCTGCCTCGCGGGCATCACGCGCGCGTTGACGGTCGAGTGGACCGGGGCGAAGGAGACCGACCTGCCGCTGGACGTCCTGGAGCGGGCCGACGAGGTCTTCCTGACGTCCACACTGCGGGACGTCCAGGCCGTGCACCGGATCGACGACCGGCTCCTCCCGGGCGCGCCCGGCCCGGTGACCGCCAAGGCGATGCGGATCTTCGCCGAGCGGTCCGGGGACGACCAAGATCCGTAAGGGCCCGGAAAAACGGGCTGACTCGGGTTGGCCCGGCGGGTAGAACTCCTCTGATGACCACGACCCTGCGGCCGACCGAGCCGCTTCAGCACGCCTCCGACGGGACGCGTTCACGCCGCTACCAGGTATGCGTGAACAGCCGTCCCGTGGGCGGAATACACCTCGGCACGTCTCCCTCCTTCGGCGCCACGGTGGCCCGCATCCTGGACCTGTGCATCGAAGAGCCCGACCGGCGTCGCGGCCGGGCGACGGTGGCCGCACTCGCTGCGGAGGAGGTGGCGCGCGGCTGGGGATGCCGCCAGATCGAGGTACAGGTGCCTGCCGACGCCGAAGCGGCGCTGCGGCTCGTCGAGGCGCTCGGCTACGTCCACCGCAACCGCGGAATGGAGAAGCGGCTCGGCCTTCCGCCCGAGCTGCCGGCCGGCAGCCGGGGCCGCCCCATGACCGAGGCCGAGTTCGAGGCGTGGCTGGGGCACGAGTCGGAGGCGTACGCGCGCAGCTGGATGGAGCGGGGCGTGCCTGAGACCACTGCCTACGAGAGGGCGCGGCGCGACCACGTGACGGCTCTGCCGCAGGGGCGCAGCACCGAGAACATGTGGTTCAGCGTGCTCGAGCACGAGGGCACGCGCGTGGGCACCCTTTGGCTGGGTCTGCGCGGCGACAAGGTCCACGTCTACAACGTCGAGGCCGACGAGGCCCACCGCGGCCGCGGCCACGGCCGTACGCTCATGCTCCTGGCGGAGACCCGGACGATCGCCGCGGACAGACACGTCGTCAGCCTGAGCGTGTTCGCCGGCAACACTCCGGCCGAGCGGCTCTACGAGTCGCTCGGCTACGAGGCGACGCAGTACGTCCTGTACAAGAGTCTGCTCTGAGCCTCACTCGCCCCCGGCGAGCAGCCGGTCCGCGATCTCCTCGATGCGCTCGCGCAGCCCCTCCTGGCTCTTGCCGCCGTCCAGCCGCTCGCCGTCGATGACATACGTCGGGGTGCCGGTCACGCCGATCGCCTTGCCCTCGGCCTGGTCGGCGTCGACGATCAGGATGTGCCGGCCGTCGATCAGGGCCGTGTCGAACTCCCCGGCGTCGAGACCCAGTTCACGCGCGACCTCGACCAGGAAGGGTTCTCCCTTATGGTCCAGTTCCTCGACCCGGGCCAGGACCGCCTCGACGTACGGCCATCCCTGCCCCTGCTCCAACGCCTCCTCGGCGGCCTGGGCGGCGGCGAAGGCGTGCTTGTGCTTCTCCAGGGGGAAGTGCCGCAGCCGCAGCTCCAGCCGGTCGCCGTAGCGGGCCCGCAGAGCGCGGAGATCGTCCAGCGCGCCACGGCAGTCCGGGCACTGGAGCTCGCACCACACGTCGAGAACGGGTGTGGCGGCGGGGGAGGGGGAGTCGCTCATGGTCACAGTCTCCCAGCCCCGGCCCGGACGACCCAATCGGCGCTCGGGCACCGGGCGCCGCCGGTCGCACACAGCGCGCAACGCCCCGGGCGACGCGCCCGGGTCGTGCGCCACTGGCCGGCACCTTCGGAGGAGGCGACCCGGAGATGTCCCTGATGTCCGCCCGGACCATGGCCTGCCGGGGGCCGCACGGTGCAGGATGGAAGGGACGAAGTGCCCGACACAGCCCTGCCTGGAGGACCGGATGATTGCCGAGACCGTCTGTTCCGCCGCCGCCGCGGCAGGCCTGGGCATCGCGGCGGTCACGGCGTACCGCAAGCGTTTCCTCACGGCCGCCCGCATAGCGGCCTACTCCCTCGTCCCCCTCGGCCTGGTGATGACCGGGGTCGTCGACTGGATCGCCGACACCGCGTTCAGCCCGGTGGCCTGGGCGGGCTTCGGCGTGCTCGGCGCCTCCTGGCTGCTGTTCGCGGGCACGCGCGCGGTGGAGCGCCGCCGCGGCGGCACCCGCAAGGAGCGCAAGGCGGCCGCCCGGTCCGCACAGAGCGAGGCGGTCGCGCCGGCGGCCTCGGCGCCCTCGCTGGGCCCGGCCTCCCGCCCGGCGGCCCGCCCCGCGACCGCACCCCGCGGCGACAAGGCGGACGACTTCAGCGACATCGAGGCCATCCTGAAGAAGCACGGAATATGACGGCAGCACGCCGGACTGAAACGACACAGTCGACCGGAGCGCAGCCAGAAATGATCACGGCCTGAACCTGCCGTCACGGATTCCGGCGAACTACCGTACATTCCGGGCGTGTTGATCGCGCCGAGGGCATCACCTGCGTCATCATCGCCGCGAGATGCTGGATACGACCCAGAGGGATGCCGCGCCGCCGCAGGATGAGCCGCGCGGATGCCTCTTCGCCCTGTCCCAGCCACCGCTGATGATCTTCCTTGCGGTGATCGGGTGTCTGCTGCTCATGGCTGCGCTGCACGACCTGCTGTTGCTGTGAGCCGTACCCGTGGTCCCCGGCGCCACCCGCCGGGGCCACGTCGGCACCGATGTCCGGCCGGGGCGTGACCGGTCCCTGCCTCAGCCCGCCGCCTCTTTCCGCCGCGCCCGGTAGGCGGCGACATGCAGCCGGTTCCCGCAGGTGCGGCTGTCGCAGTACCGCCGCGAGCGATTCCGCGAGAGGTCGACGAAGGCATGCCGGCAGTCTGGCGCCTCGCACCGCCGCAGCCGCTCCTGCTCCCCGGCCACCACGAAGAAAGCCAGTGCCATCCCGCAGTCCGCCGCCAAGTGATCGGCGACGGAGGCGCCGGGCGCGAAGTAGTGCACGTGCCAGTCGTAGCCGTCGTGGTCGGTGAGCCGGGGCGTCGTGCCCGCGGCGGCGATCAGGTCATTGATCATCCCGGCGGCGGCCCGGGCGTCTGTTGCCGCGAAGATCCCGGCGAACCGGCCGCGGATCTTCCGTACCGCCGAGAGATCGAAGTCCGAGAGCACCCCGACCTCACTGATTTCGTGCTTTCGTACGAAATCCGCGAGAGCCGCAACATCCGGCAGCCCGTCCGGCGTCGCATCGTCATCCGCCGCGGTGTTCACCAGATCGACCACGGTGTCCAGCGAACACCGGGTGTCGTGGGTGATCAGCACGTTTCGCTCCCTGGCCTGGGGGGTCGGGCAGACGCCCGCCGATGCTGGCCGATGGTAATCGCTGACCGACCCGCACCGAAGCGGAGTGCGGCGCACCGGTGCCCTGCACGACACAGCGGCACCGCCCGGACAAGCCGGGCGGTGCCGCTGTATGCGATATGCGGTTGTCTGAGCCCGAGCCGTCACCCCGAGTCGACGGCGCCGGGCGGCTTGGTGAGCGCCTCGCCCTAGCTTTCCGCCAGGATGTGAGACAGCTCCTGATCGAGGTCGAAGTGCCGATGCTCCGTGCCGGGGGGCACAGCCGCATCCGTGCGCTTCAGAAAGGACTCCAGAGCCCGTGCCGGGGCCTCGAGCAGGGCCTCGCCCTCCGGAGAGCTCAGGGCGATGCAGACGACCCCCTGACCGTGACTGCGCGACGGCCAGACACGGACGTCGCCGGTGCCCGTGGGGCGGTGGAGGCCCTCCGCGAGGAGGTCGCGGGCGAACACCCACTCGACGGTCTCTTCGGCACCGGTGTGGAAGGTGGCGTGCACGGCGTAGGGGTCGGCCGTGTCATACCGCAGGCCTGCGGGGACAGGCAGGGAGGACTCGCTCGACACAACGAGGCGCAGGTGCAGCTCGCAGCTGACCGTGGTGTTCATAAGCGCCAGGGCCTTTCGCTCAGTGTGCGCTCGGGGATTCGCACGTCGGCGAAATCGACATGCCACCTACGGTGCCGTTGTAAACCCCTCTGAGTGTTTTGCGTGCCTTTACGTAACTCTTCCGGCCGAGAACCAGTTCGCGTGGTACCTCCATTCCGGTGACGGGTTTCTCTCCGGTAGGGTTTGGCCGTATGAATACGGGGCGTGACGAGCCGGGCGAGGTAGCCATGGCCGCGGACGAGACGAAGTCGGACGGAGCGAAGAGCGAGCAAGGGCTCGGCTCGAAAGCACCGGATTTCATCAAGGCGCGGCGGATGCTGCACCTGAGCTGGCAGGTCGCTGTCTTCGCCATCGGCCTCGCGGTCGTGGTCGCGGGGATCATCCTGTTGCCGCTGCCCGGCCCGGGCTGGGTGGTCATCTTCGGCGGCATGGCGATCTGGGCGACCGAGTTCGTCTGGGCCCAGCTGGTGCTCCGCTGGACCAAACGCAAGGTCACCGAGGCGGCACAGCGCGCGCTCGACCCGAAGGTGCGGCGCCGCAACATCATCCTGACGACGATCGCTCTGGTGATCATCGCGGTTCTCCTCGGGATCTACCTCTGGAAATTCGGCATCGTGATGCCCTGGAAGATCAAGGACCAGTGATCCGCGCAGGGGGCGCGGCGACCGCTCGTCCCAGGTCACAGGCACCCCCTGACATGGGGTAATCTTCTTCCTGCGTCCGGGCGATTAGCTCAGTGGGAGAGCGCTTCGTTCACACCGAAGAGGTCACTGGTTCGAACCCAGTATCGCCCACCCGGAACGGCGGCCCGTCTGCGAGAGAGCAGGCGGGCCGCCGTCATGTGTGCGCACCCGGCCTGCGGGAGGAACGCCGCCGCCGGGGTCCCTGTGGCGGCCTTCGCCCTTCC
>NZ_JAFFSX010000060.1 GCF_017948485.1 Streptomyces sp. GESEQ-35
CATGAGCGCGACGGACAACCTCGTCCTGGCCCGCAGCGGTGTGGTGCCGATGTCGGAGGAAGAAGGACTCGCCCTCTTCGACCAGGCAATCGCCGCGGGGGAACCAGCGATGGTGCCGATGCCGATCAGCACCAACCAGGTGCGGGCGCGTCTGGAGGCGGGCGATCCGGTGTCGCCGCTGCTCCAGGGGCTGGTGAAGGTACGGCCCCGGCTCCGGGCGGCCTCGACCGCAGCGGGCTCATCCGAGGAACTGTCGGCGCTCCTCCCGCAGCGGCTCGCCTCGATTCCGGCCGAGCAACGGCCGTCCGTGCTTCTGGACTTCGTACGGGAGCAGGCGGCGTCCATCCTCGGGCTGGACGACATCGACGCAGTGGTACCGCACCGTGGACTGCTGGATCTCGGGTTCGACTCGCTGACGGCCGTGGAGCTGCGCAACCGGCTCGGTCGGGCCTCCGGGCTGCGGCTGCCGACGACCCTCGTCTTCGACCAGCCGACCGCACAGGGCGTGGCGTCGTATCTCCTCGGGCAACTCGCCCTCGACGAGCGGGCGGACAGCGGGTCACCGCGGTCGCTGCTCGACGGTGTCGCCTCGCTGGAGGCAGCACTGCTCTCCGCGGAGCCCGACAACGCCACCCGCGAGGAACTGGCGGCACGGCTTCAGTCGCTGCTTCAGGGGCTGAGCGACAGCGGCGATGCCTCGGTGGTGCGCATCGGTGAGGCCTCGGACGACGAGATCTTCGAGTTCATCGACAACGAGCTCGGCATCTAGCGAGCACAGCAGAACTGACCGCAAGCACAGAGGCCGCCGGGTTTCCCGGCGGCCTCTGTCGTTGTCGGTTCGAGGGTTCGAGGGTTCGAGAAATGTCAGCGCACGGCTGCCACATGCCCGTCGGGGCGGATCAGTACGGACTGGAGGTCCTCCCATCCGTCCCGGTCCTCGGCCGGCCAGCCGTGCACGATGTGTACGGCTCCCGGAGCGGCGGCCGGCTGGGTCGGGTCGTCCGTACGGGTGAGCAGGACGTGGGCGGCGTCCTTGAGGTGGTCGAACAGGCGGCTCATGCCGTTGCCGGTCAGGTTCAGGGCCAGGTTGGGCACGCGGCTGCCGACGAGCGGGTGGGCGTCGGCGCCGGAGGGGGCCGGGTAGGCGTAGTCGAGTGCCGTGATCTGTCCGGCCAGGTACTGGTTGACCTGAGGGAACTCCAGGAGGCGGGAGAAGAGGTCGCGCAGGTGCTGACCGCCCGGCGTGAAGTCGAAGACCATGGTGGTCTGGGCCAGGGTGTTGGCGATGACGGCCTCACCGATGGGGTGGCGTTCGTCGTGGTACGTCTCCAGAAACTCCTCGTCGGCGTCGCCGCGCACCACCGCGGCGAGCTTCCAGCCCAGGTTGGTGGCGTCCTGGAGTCCCGTGTTGAGTCCCTGGCCGCCGAACGGGGAGTGGACGTGTGCGGCGTCACCGGCGAGCAGTACCCGCCCGGTGCGGTAGCGGGCGGCGACTCGTGCCGGGTTGCCGACGCGGGAGAGCCAGGTCGGGGAGTGGGCGCCGCAGTCGGTGTCGGTGAGGCGGAGGAGGACTTCGCGCAGTTCCTCGAAGGAGACGGGCTCTTCCTTGGTGACCCGGCTGGACTCCCGGTCGCAGACCATGATGCGGTGTCGGCCGGTGTCCGGGACGATGCCGCCCATGAACCAGCCGAGCCTGCTGCCGTCCGGCGCCGGGAAGTGTCGTATGCCCAACTGACCCATCCAGGACGGCGGTTCGTCGAGGGTGACGTCGGCAAGGATGTAGGTGGCGGTGGTGCTGCTGCCGGGGAAGTCGATGCCGGCGAGTTTACGCACGGCGCTGTGAGCTCCGTCGCAGCCGACGACGTAGCGTGCGGAGACGCTCTCGCCGTTCTCCAGTTTCACGCGTACGCGGTCGGGTTGGGTGGCCAGGCCCACGACGGCGTTGCCGCGTTCGACCGTGACACCGAGTTCACCGAGGGCCTGCTCGATGACCTCCTCCACGACGTTCTGCCGTACCGACAGACCGTAGGGGTGGGTGGTGTCGAGTCCGGCGAGCTGGAGCCAGGGCAGCAGGCCCGCCACGTTCGCCACGGGGAGTTTGCGGGAGCGTTCGCCGGCGACCCGGTCGAGCAGACCTCGCATGTCCAAGATCTCCAGGCTCCGCGCCTGGAGGCCGAAGGCCCTGATGTAGGGGCTGCGTTCGGTGTCTCGTTCCAGAACCCGGACGTTCACGCCTCCGACGGAGAGTTCCCTTGCCAGCCAGAGGCCGACGGGACCGGCTCCGACGATGGCGACGTCCACGATGTCCTGTTCACTGGGCACTGAGGCTCCCGAAGGTCGGTGGGTCGGGTCGGCCTCAGGCTAGGGAGCGCTTCTAAAGGCCGGGAAAGGCCGCCGAGTCGGTGCCGGGCCACTTGTTCCCTCCGGTGGCGGGGCGGCACAGCAGTGCCACTCCGCGGGCGGCGACGGCTGCTCCGGTCAAGGCGCAGACGACGCCCGGCGTACCGCCGTCGAGGGTCTCCCCGAGGAGGGTCAGGCCTATGAGGCAGGAGGCCACGGGGTTGGCGATGGTGATGAGGACCAAGGGGGCGCCGAGGCCGCCGCGGTAGGCGATCTGGGAGAGCAGCACGCCGGTCAGGGCCAGCGGCGGGACGAGCGTGGCGGACAACGCCGTGGCGGGGTCGGCGAGTGCGCCGGGTCCGTCGTCCATGACGGCCACGGAGACGCACTGGGTGAGCGCGGAGCCGACGGCGAAGGTGACACCCGCGGCGACAGCATTGCCCAGGCTGTTCGCCGGTTTCCGGGCGAGCAGGGCGATCGTCGCCGCGCAGACGCCGGCCAGCAGGCAGGTCTGCGGCAGGTTCAGGAGGTGTCCGGTCGTGGGGTGCGGGGCCGTGGTGGCCAGGAGCAGTCCGGTCAGGCCGGCGAGGGCGAGGGCGAGACCTCGCCATTCGCGGAGCGCGACCCGGCGCCGGGCCAGGGCGGCGCCCGTCGGCACGGCGAGGATGACGGAGAGCGCGCCGAGCGGTTGCACCAGGCTGAGCGGGCCGTAGCAGAGGGCTGCCACGTGCAGAAGGCCGCCGGCGATGTTGAGGCCGAGCGCTGTCAGGCCCTGGCCGCGGCGGAAGAGGCCGCGTGCGGTGGCCGCCGTACAGGCGGCGAGGCGTTCCTGGAGCACAGCTCCGACCGCGTAGCAGGCGGCGGAGAGAACCGACAGAACGACGGTCAGCGCTGTGGTGTTCATGGATCCCCACTCGGCAGGTGCGGCTCGTCGGGGCCGTGCGGGCAGGGGCGCCGGCTCTACGACGGTCAGGTGACAGCGCGTCAGCGGCGCCGTGGCGTGCGAACCGGACTCCGCCTCTGCGACCGCATCAGATGACACTGCGTCAGCGGCGCCGTGGCCTCACGGTCCCGAACTCGGCCTCTACGACGGTTGGGTGACACTACGTCAGTAACGCCAGGGCCATGCGGCCTTGGCGCCGTAGCCGCGCCGCATCTGGGGGTGCACGGTGCGTCGGCGCGGAAACGAGCGGAGCCCGGCGACCAGCCGGGGGATGTACCGGTCGCCGAGCCCGTTCTTCGCGCCGTCCCGTCCCCACGAACCGGCGCGAATCCGGATGCCCGCCTCCGCCGGGCGAGCCGTTCCGGTCCCGGGGCACGTCCAGCCCCCCGGGGGTGTGTGGTCCGGCCGTGGCGCCGGACCGGTCGCTGCGTCAGACGTGTACGGCGGTCTCGCCCGTGGCACTGGAGCCGCGCTTGGTCAGCAGGGCGAGCACCGCGCCGAAGCCGGCGATGACGGCGGAGATGGTGAAGGCGAGCCCCATACCGCTGATGAAGCAGTCGTGGGCGATCTTGGAGATGGTGGCCGCGATCCCCTCGGGAGTGCCCTCGGGCACGGGTGCCAAGCCGATGGAGACGGCGTCCTTCATCGCCTCCTGCTGTTCTCCGTCGACCTCCGGGAGGCCCGCGGCGGACCACTTGTCGGGGAGGGTGTCGGCGACCCGGGAGGCCATCACGGCTCCCAACACCGCCGTGCCGAGGCTACCGCCGACCTGCATGGCCGCCTGCTGGAGGCCGCCCGCGATACCGGCGTGTTCCTCGGGGGCGTTGCTCACGATCACGTCGGTGCTGGCGACGATGACGGGGGCCAGCCCGAGGCCGAGGAGCACGAACCAGAGGGACATCGCGAGGGTGCTCGCGTCGGTGTCGAGCGATCCCAGGCCGAGGATCGCGGCGCCGGAGAGGGCCATGCCGCCGGCCAGCGGGATCTTGGGGCCGTACTTGGCCATGAGCGCGCCGCCGAGCGGCGAACCGACGATCATCATCGCCGTGACGGGCAGCAGGTGGACGCCGCTGTCCACCGGGCTCATGCCGTGCACGTTCTGTAGGTAGAAGGTGATGAAGAACAAGCCGCCCATGAAGGCGAAGGCCATCAGGACCGTCACGACGGTGGCGGCCGACAGGGAGACGGAGCGGAACAGTCCGAGCGGGATGAGTGGGTTGCTGGCCCTGGCCTCCCAGAGCACGAAGACGAAGCCGAGGGCGACGGCCGCGGCGAGCAGGCCGAGGGTCTTGGCGCCGGTCCAGCCCCAGGCCTCGGCCTTGATCAGGCTGAAGATCAGGCAGAACATCGACCCGGACAGCAGGATGACGCCGGGGAAGTCGAACATGCCTTCAGAGGCGGCCTTTTCGGCGGGCGGCTTACGCAGGACAACGAGGCCGAGCGCGAAGGCCACGATGCCGACGGGGATGTTGAGGAAGAAGACCGACTCCCAGTTGACGTGCTCGACGAGCAGACCGCCGACGATGGGACCCGCGGCGATGGAGGCGCCGATCACCGCGCCCCAGATACCGATCGCCATGTTGAGCTTCTTCGCCGGGAAGGTGGCGCGCAGCAGGCCGAGCGCGGCCGGCTGGAGCAGCGAGCCGCACATGCCCTGGAGGACGCGGAAGGCGATGACCAGGCCGGGGCTGTCGGCCAGTCCGATGGCGGCCGAGGTGGCGGCGAAGCCGGCGACCCCGACCAGGAAGGTCTGCCGGTGACCGAAGCGGTCACCGAGCTTGCCGGCGGTGATCAGTGACACGCCGAGCGCGAGCAGATAGCCGTTGGTGATCCATTGGATCTGCTCGAGCGAGGCGTTGAGGTCCTGCTGGATGGCGGGATTGGCGACTGCCACGATCGTGCCGTCCAGGGTCACCATCATGGCCCCGATGCCAACGGTGAACAGGGTGAGCCAAGGGTGCCCGCGCAGGCCCTTTCTCGGGCTGAGAGGTTCCGTCTCAGCGGTCTTGCCTAAGGAGGTCTGGGCCATGACGGCTCCGATCGAGTCGTGTCGTAACAGACAGCGGAGGACAACTCACCGAGAAGATATGGCAGCAACTGACAAACGTCAATCCCTGCTAGTAGTCAGCCGCTGCCAGGAAACTCTGGCACTATGGTGACGCGGCTGCCACGGTGCGAATGCAGCAACAGGCGTCGTGAGTGCGGGGGTTCAGGTGACGTTCCGAACCCATCGGCGATCGTTAAGGAGCTGGCGACAGGTGAGAGTGGAAGCTGACGCAGGAGAACCCGGGCTGCGGGAACGGAAGAAGCAGCTCACCCGCGACGCCCTGATCCGCTCTGCGATCGCCCTGTTCACAGAACAGGGTTACGAGCGCACGACGGTTGACGAGATCGTCGCCGCCGTCAACGTTTCGCAGCGCACGTTCTTCCGCTACTTCAACGGAAAGGAGGACGTCGCCCTCGCCCCCGTGACCGAGATCGACGAGCGCGTGCTCGAACTCCTCACCGAACGCCCCCCGTCGGAAACCCCGTTGGAGGCACTGCGCGGATCGGTGCGGGAGACCTGGGCCGGAGTCAGGGAACAGACCGAGCGGATCAGCGGGGTCACGGCCCTCGCCCGGATCCTGCGCATCGTCGAGACCGCCCCGGGCCTGAGTGCCGCCCATGCCCACCGCACCATGGCGTTCGAGGAACGCCTCGGCAGGGAGATCGCCCGTCGGGAGAGCCTCGACTACGACACCGACCCCCGCCCCAAGCTGGTGGTGGCCATCTTCACCGCGGTGACCCGGGTGGCCAGCCGCTGCTGGGGACTTGACGAGGACGCCGACCTCGACGCCGTCGCCCGGACCATCGAGGAACACTTCGACCTGCTGCTGCCGACCCTTGACGGACCGTGGTCCCCCCTGGGCGAGGGCTGAGCGGGCGCCGCGGCCGCACCACCGGAGAAGTACGGATGTCGCCCCGCCGTCGACGAACCCTTCGTCTCTCATGGGCGACCGCACAGTTCCTCCTGGAGCCGCCGTTCGACCGTGGTCAGCGGGAGCTCAGGGCACAGCCGCTCGGGGTGGTGCGGGGCGGGACCCGCGAGCGGCGGCCCTGGCTCCGGCGCCTCCGGGATGCAGATCCAGAAGCTGCCGTAGCTGACCAGAGCCTCCCAGATCGCCTGAAGACAGCGGGCACCGGGTGATCGCCTCATACGCGCCATTCACTCACGCTCCTCGTTGTCAACAGCGCCGTCGGAACAGTGCTTTCGCAGGGCAGCACCGTGCCGGTCAGCCCTTAAGCCGCGCTGAACGCCCGACGGGGCACCGACGTGCGGCGAACGATCAGTTCCGGCCCATGCCGCAGGAAGGGATGCCGTTCCTTTCCCGGCATGTCACAGAATGAGGTCCGTAACTGGCCCAGCGAGAGCCGCAGTTGAACCCGGTGAGATCCCTCGCATGCTCAGGCGTCGGCCGCCCAGGACATCATCGACGGAGGAGATCGTGTTCGACGACCGGTCCGTATCGGTGCACCGCTTCACCCCAATGACCCGGCGGAGGTTCCAGCTGGTGTGCTTCCCACCGGATGGCCGGCCCTCGTCCTTCCACCGGTCGGCGGCCGAAGCCCTCGCGCCGTCCACCGAAGTCCTGTCGGTGCGGTACGCGCACCCCTCGGACGGGGCGCTGCCGACGGACGCCGAGCTGACTCCCGCGCTGCACGACGGCATCGCCGAGGAACTCGCCCAGGAACTCGACAGCCCCACGGTCCTCTTCGGCCAGGGACCCGGCGCGGTCATCGCGCTGGAGGTGGCGCGCCGGCTCGAACTGGCCTTCCTGCTCAACGACAGCCACGGAGCCAGGCTGGCGGCCCTGCTGGTCTCCGCACAGCCGGCACCGTCCTGTCGGCCCTGCGCCGAGGAGGCCACGATCAACTGCCCCATTGGCGTCTTCTTCGGCGATGCCGACCCCCGGATCGGCCGCGATGAGGCCGCGGCCTGGGCGTACCACGGCAAGGAGCGGTTCGACTTCCATGTGCTGCACGGCGGCAAGGACTACTTCGCGCACCGCCCCGCCGAACTCCTCAACGCCCTGTCGGACTATCTGCTCATGCTCGGCTGAACGCGGGCCGGGCCGGGCCGTTTGGCGGGAGTTTAGACGCGGTTGCGACCGTATCCCCATGAACTCAGCCGTACGCACCGCACGGAACGCCGAAGCCTGGATCCGTCGCTTCCACCACGCACCCGACGACGGCCTGCGCCTGGTCTGCTTGCCCCATGCGGGCGGCAGCGCCAGCTTCTACCACCCCCTGTCGGCGGCCCTCTCCCCCTACGTCGGCACCTACGCGGTGCAGTACCCGGGGCGGCAGGACCGCCGTCACGAGCCCTGCGTCGACAGCATCCCGGAGCTCGCTGACGCGATCTTCGAGGTGCTGAAGCCCTGGACGGACCAGCCGCTGGCCCTGTTCGGCCACAGCATGGGCGCCACTCTCGCGTTCGAGGTCGCCGTACGGGTGGAGGAGCGCCTCGGTACATCGCCCACCGCGCTGTTCCTGTCCGGTCGCAGGGCTCCCTCCCACTTCCGCCCCGAGAGCGTGCACACCCTCGACGACGCCGGGATCATCGCCGAACTGGCAACCCTGAGCGGCACCGATCCGCGGGTGCTGCGGGAGCCGGAGATCCTCGACATGGTCCTGCCGATGCTGCGCAGCGACTACCGCGCCATCGAGACCTATCGAGGCCGGCCGGGCGACAGGGTCTCCTGCCCGATGACGGTGCTCACGGGCGACACCGACGAGCGGGTCTCCGCCGAGGAAGCCGCCGCCTGGGCGGATCACGCCTGTGGCGGCTTCTCCCTGCGGACCTTCCGGGGCGGCCATTTCTACCTCAACGACCATCTGCGGGAGGTCGCCGCGGTCATCACCGACTCCCTCGTAGCCACCCGGGCGGCCTGACGGCGTCCCTGGCTCATCCTCCGGTGCCGGGTCCGCCGTCGAACGCCTCCAGCCCCTCCTTGATGCCGGTCAGCACGTCGGCGGCCTCAGCACCGTCGATCACTCGGTGGTCGAAGGCCAGGCTGAGCCTCATCACCTTCGCGACCTCCACTCGGCCGTCCCGCGCCACCGGCCGGTCGACCGCGCGTCCCACGCCGAGCGTGACCGTGGTGCCGCCCACCGAGTGGAAACCGTCCACGGGCCGGTGGCCCAGCGAGGTGACGGCGTAGGTGCCCATGAAACGCGCCCTGGTCTCCAGCGGCCTGACCGTACGCCGGAACAGCGCCCGGCCCACCGGACCGGGCAGCCGGTGGAGCATGCGCACTCCCTCGAACTCCGGCGCCTTCTCCGGATCCACGTCCTTGAAATGGTCCAGCATCTTCTGGATGTCGAGCAGCCCCTGGCTGTCGACGCCGGGCAGGACCGTGGACAGCACCACGCGCCGGCCCCCCATCGTCTTGTCGAGCGTGACCTTGGCGTTGGCGACGCCGTACCGGGCGACGGTAGGCCGCAGCCGGCCCCTGATGGCGGCGTTCGCCTCCGGGTGCGCCACCAGCACCCGCGACGACACATGCAGCACATAGCTGAGGATCGAGTACGGCTGTCCCGATTCCCGTGCGGCGGCACGGTGCCTCATGACCTGCGTCATGTCCACCTCGGTGTCGAGGAAGACGGGCGAGAAGGGACGGATCTCCCGCAGGAAGTGCAGTGTGTGGCGGCGCTCCGCCGCGATGGGCACCGCCGTCCCCTTCTTGTCGAACCTGTCGGCCACGGTGTCGGCCACTACCGTCTCCCCTCGTACGCGAACGTGTTCAACCGTCCGGGGAAGGGTCTCCGACAGCTCTTAAGCCGTTCTTGGCCGCCGCCCGGACCACCGACGTCACGGCTGGGCCCTGCACTTGCCGTTTTGGGCCGCGCAAAGGGCAGCTTTAGTCGCGTCGACCACGCTCAGCCGCATGAATTCCACCGCCGCACATGGCGACGGACGAACCCCCGCCGCGGGAGCCGGCCGTCATCCCGTGGCGCCTCCGGCGCCCGGAGAGGGGAACGCATGAGCAACGGCCACACGTCGGAGTCCGGACTGCCCATCGAGCCGGTGTACGGGCCGCAGGTGCTGGAGGGCTGGGACCCGGCCGGGAAGCTGGGCGAGCCGGGGTCGTACCCCTTCACCCGCGGT
>NZ_JAFFSX010000061.1 GCF_017948485.1 Streptomyces sp. GESEQ-35
GGAGCTGTCCCAGATCGCGGTCATAGCCCGCGAGGACCAGCCCGGCGACAAACGCCTCGTGGCCTACGTGGTCGCCGAGACCGGCACCCTGGACACCGAAGCCCTGCGCGCACACGCGGCCGGCCTGCTGCCGGAATACATGGTCCCCACCGCATTCGTGGTCCTCGACCAGCTCCCGCTGACCACCAACGGCAAGCTCGACCGGCGGGCCCTGCCGGCACCCGTGTACGAAGCCGACCTGGCCAGGCGCGGTCCGCGGAACCCGCAGGAGGAGATCCTGTGCGGACTGTTCGCCGAGGTCCTCGGAGTCCCGTCCGTCGGAATCGACGACAACTTCCTTGCACTGGGCGGCGACTCCCTCCTCGCGACCCGCCTGGTCAGCCGCATCCGATCGACCCTGGGCATCGAACTTCCAGTACCGACCCCCTTCGAGGCCCCCACCGTCGCCGCCCTCACCGACCGGCTCGCGGAAGCGGAATCGGAATCGGAATCGGAATCGGCCAGGCCTGCACTGACCGCGATGGAGCGCCCGGCACGGATCCCGCTGTCACCCGCACAGAACCGCCTCTGGTTCCTCAACAAACTGGAAAGGGCGAGCGCCACTTACGTCCTGCCGCTCGCAGTACGACTTTCAGGGGATCTCGATCGAGCAGCTCTGGAAGCGGCGATAGCCGATGTGATCGGCCGACACGAGACTCTGCGGACGGTGTTCCCGGAGGTCGACGGGGAGCCTCAGCAGCTCATTCTGGAGCCCGACCAGGTCCGCCCTGAGCTGCCTGTGGTGGAGGTCGAGGCAGCGGACCTGGACGAGGCACTTCGAGCCGCCGGCAACACCGCCTTCGACGTCACTGTCGATCTGCCGCTGCGGGCCCGGCTGTTCGCCACCGGCCCGGACCACCACGTCCTGCTCTTGGTACAGCATCACATCGGAAGCGACGGCTGGTCGCTGGCCCCGCTGGCCCGTGACATCAGCCTTGCTTACGCCGCACGGTGCGCGGGTACGGCGCCCACCTGGTCACCGTTGCCCGTGCAGTACGCCGACTTCACGTTGTGGCAGCGTGAGCTCCTCGGCGCGGAAGCCGATCCCAGTTCTCTGGTGAGTGAGCAACTGGCCTTCTGGAAGCGGTCACTTCAAGGAGTTCCCGACCAGCTTGAGCTGCCCTTCGACCGCCCTCGGCCGAAGGTGGCCAGCTACCGCGGTGACACCGTCCGGATCAGGATCGACGCCGAGCTGCACCGTGCGCTGCTCGGCCTGGCCCAGGAGACGAACACCACCCTGTTCATGGTGCTCCAGGCCGCTCTCGCCACTCTGCTGAACCGGCTGGGCGCGGGCTCGGACATCCCTCTCGGAACCCCGGTCGCGGGACGCACCGACGAAGCACTGGACGACCTCGTCGGCTTCTTCGTCAACACCCTGGTCCTGCGCAACGACACCTCGGGGAACCCGACGTTCCGGGAACTGCTCGCCCGGACCCGGGAGACCGACCTGGCCGCCTACTCCCACCAGGACGTACCGTTCGAACGACTGGTGGAGATCCTCAACCCGGAGCGGTCGCTGGCCCGCAATCCCCTGTTCCAGGTAATGCTGGTGGTGCACAGCAACGTGGCCCCCGCGTTCGAGCTGCCCGGTCTGTCGGCCGTCACCGAAGACCTCACCAAAGACGTGACCAGCTTCGATCTCACCTTCAACTTCTACGAGGTCACAGACGGCGCCGGGGAACCCGCGGGGCTCGACGGCTTCCTGGAGTACCGTACCGACCTGTCCGACGTGAGCACCGCGGAGCGGTTCATCGAGGGTCTCCGGCTGCTGCTGGCGGCCGTCGCCGAGCGCCCCGACCTGCCGATCAGCACCGCCGAACTGCTCTCCCCGGCCGAGCAGAGCGAGCTGCTCGCCGAGGGAGCAGGAGGCCCGGCCCCTGAACACCGGTTCTTCACCGACCTGTTCCAGGAGCAGGCAGCGCTCCGCCCCGACGCACCGGCGCTGGAGCACGAAGGCACCGTACTCACCTATGCCGAGCTGAACACGCGGGCCAACCAAGTGGCCCGCTGGCTGATCCGCCAGGGCGTCGGCTCCGAGCAACTGGTGGCGCTGGCGGTGCCCCGGTCGGTGGAGATGGTGGCGGCACTGCTGGGCATCCTGAAGGCCGGCGCCGCCTTCCTCCCCATCGATCCGGAGTACCCGGCGGACCGCATCGCGTTCATGCTTGAGGACGCCGCCCCGGTCCGCGTGCTCACCAGCCGAGAGATGGCCGGGCGGCTCCCGCAGGGCGGCCCGGTCACCCTGGTCCTCGACGAACCCGGGGCCCTGGCCGGACTCGACGGTGCCAACCCTACGGATGCCGAGCGGACCGCTCGGCTCCGGCCCGACGACCTGGCGTACACCGTCTACACATCGGGCTCCACCGGCACGCCCAAGGGCGTGGCCGTCACCCACCGCGGCATCTGCGCGCTGGCCGCCACACTGGCGGAGAAGTACCAGGTCCGGTCGGACGACCGCGTCCTACAGTTGGCCTCGATCAGCTTCGACATGGCCTTGGAGGACTACCTCCGGGCGTTCTGCTTCGGCGCGACCCTCGTCGTCCCCGCGCCCGGCCCCCTGGTCGGGGACGCCCTCGGCGACTATCTGGAGCAGCGCCGGATCTCCTGCGCCGACATGCCGCCCAGCGTGCTCGCCACCCTGCCGGCGCGGCACTTCCCCGCCCTGCGCGTGCTGAGCGTCGGCGGCGAGGCGTGCCCCCCGGCGCTGATCGCGCGCTGGGCGGACGGACGGCGGATGCTGAACCTCTACGGGCCCACCGAGTCGACGATCTCGGCGACGGCCAGCGAGCCGCTGTCCGGCACCGATCCGTCCGCGTCGATCCCCATCGGAGCTCCGGTGAGGGGCGCCCGGGCGTACGTCCTGGACGAGCGGCTACGGCTGGCGCCGCGAGGGGTGCCGGGAGAGTTGTACATCGCGGGCGAGGGCGTGGCCCGGGGGTACCTGCGTCGCCAGGGACTGACGGCGGAGCGGTTCGTGGCCGATCCCTTCGGACCGGCCGGAAGCCGCATGTACCGCACCGGCGACCTGGTGCGGTGGCGAGGTGACGGCCAGCTTGAGTTCGTCGGCCGGGTCGACGACCAGGTGAAGATCCGCGGCTTCCGCATCGAACTGGGCGAGATCGAGGCGGTGCTGGGTCATCACCCGGCGGTGTCACAGGTTGCGGTCGTGGTGCGGGAGGACCAGCCGGGTGACAAGCGCCTGGTGGGTTATGTCGTGGCCGAGTCCGGGAGCGGTGGGGTGGGCGTGGATGCCCTGCGTGCTCATGTGGGCGGGCTGTTGCCGGAGTTCATGGTTCCTTCGGCATTCGTGGTGCTGGACCGCTTGCCGTTGACGACGAACGGCAAGCTGGACCGGCGGGCCCTGCCTGCGCCCGTGTATGAGGCGGAGGTGAGCGGGCGTGGTGCGCGGACTCCGCAGGAGGAGTTCCTGTGCGGGCTGTTCGCGGAGATCCTGGGCGTGCCGGCAGTGGGCATCGACGACAGTTTCTTCGAGTTGGGCGGGCATTCTCTGCTGGCGACCCGGGTGGTCAGCCGGATCAGGTCGGTTCTGGGTGTCGAGTTGCCGGTGCGGACCTTGTTCGAGGCTCCCACGGTTGCGGCGTTGACGGGTCAGGTCGCGGAGGCGGGTTCGGCCAGGCCCGCGTTGACGGTGGTGGAGCGTCCGGAGCTGGTTCCGCTGTCGCCGGCGCAGAATCGGCTGTGGTTCCTGAACAAGCTGGAAGGGGCGAGTGCCACCTACAACGTTCCGGTGGCGTTCCGGATCACCGGAGACCTGGACGCAGATGTCCTCGAACAGGCATTGAACGATGTGGTGGTACGGCACGAGAGCCTGCGGACGGTCTTCCAGGAGATCGACGGAACCCCGGCCCAGACAGTGCTGGCAGCGGACGCCGTCGACCTGAAGCTGCACCACGTCAACTGTGGCCCAAACAAAATCAATGCGACGCTGCGGACGGCCGGGCAGTATGCCTTCGACTTGTCCACCGAACCGCCACTGCGAGCAACGCTGTTCACCGTGAGTCCGAAGGAGCGGGTACTGCTGCTGCTCATGCACCACATCGCGAGCGACGGCGCTTCGCTGGGGCCTCTCGGACGCGATCTGGAGACCGCGTTCCGCGCCCGGCTCCAGGGTCAGGCACCGACGTGGTCCGCGCTCCCGGTGCAGTACGCGGACTACACCCTGTGGCAGCGACAGCTCCTCGGCGCGGAGGAGGACCCCACCTCCCTGGTGAGCAAGCAACTGTCCTACTGGACACAGGCGTTGGAGGGCAGCCCGGACCGTCTTGAGCTGCCTTTCGACCGGCCCCGGCCGAAGGTGGCCAGCTACCGCGGCGACATGGTTCCGGTCCGGATCGGCCCCGAGCTGCACCGCACGCTCATCGACCTGACCCGGGACACGAACACCACGGTGTTCATGGTGTTCCAGGCCGCTGTCGCCACCCTGCTGAGCCGATTGGGCGCGGGGTCGGATATCCCGATCGGCACCCCGAGCGCAGGACGCACCGACGAGACACTCGACGATCTGGTCGGTCTCTTCCTCAATACGCTGGTGTTGCGGACCGACACTTCAGGGAACCCCACATTCCGGGAACTTCTGGAGCGGGTCCGCAAGACCGCCCTGACCGCCTATATGCACCAGGACGTGCCGTTCGAGCGCGTGGTCGAGGCCGTCAATCCGACTCGCTCGCTGTCCTGGCATCCTCTCTTCCAGGTCATGGTGGTCCTACAGAACACCGGTGGATACGAGTTCTCGCTGCCCGGCGTGGTGATTGAAGCCGAGGAAGTATTCAGTACCCGTACGGCCAAGTTTGATCTTGGCTTCATCCTCAACGAGCACTACGAGGCCGACAACCGTCCGGCCGGGCTCGACGGAATGCTGGAGTACAACACCGACGTCTTCCAACAGGGCACTGCCGAACGGATGGTCGCCCAGCTGGTACGGGTGCTGACACAGCTCAGCACCGCTCCCGACCGCCGGATCGGTGAAGCGGAAATTCTGTCGGAGACA
>NZ_JAFFSX010000062.1 GCF_017948485.1 Streptomyces sp. GESEQ-35
GCGGCACCCCCATCGCCCACATCGAAACGCTGGCGACACGAGCCGTATCCACGGCCCAGTTGGCGGCCCTGGGCGTCGGCGACATGGAGCCGAAGGACCCGGTGTTCGTCGCGGAGTGGGTCCAGGCCGCGGTCGGTGCCACCGAGTTCACGGCTCACTGGGCACTGCTGGGCCCGGACGTCCTGGGCCTGGGCCCCGCGCTCGCTGATGCGGGCGCGAGCTTCACGGAGTATGGGGGTCTGGCGGACCTTGAGGCAGCGGTCGTACAGGATGCTGCCGCCGCACCTCAGGTCGTCGTCGCCTCCTTCGCGACTCCGCAACTCCCGGACGACGTAAGCCAGTCCGTGCACGAGGTGGCGTCCGCCGCCCTCGCCCTGACGCAGGAGTGGATCGCCCTCGACGCCGCCGGGCTGTCGGACGCGCGGCTTCTCGTCTGCACGCGTGACGCAGTCGGCGTCGAGTACGGGGAGCCCGCGCTCGACCTGGTGCATGCCCCGCTGTGGGGACTTGTGCGGTCGGCGCAGACGGAGAACCCGGACCGCTTCCTCCTTGCAGACGTCGACGCGCACCAGGACTCGGCGCAAGCGCTGCTCGCCGCCGTGACCGCCCACGCCGAAGGGCAGGGCGACGACGGCCAGTTCGCCGTACGGCAGGGGACGGTCAAGGTGCCCCGTCTGGCGCGGCGGACGACCGACTCACTCCTGCCGGAGCCCGCGCACGAGACGGTGGGCACGGACGCCGTGCCGTGGCGGCTCGCTCTGGAGGGCACCGGCTCCCTGGACCAACTCGCCCTGCGGCCCCACGCGGACGCGCTGCGCGAGCTCGGCCCCGACGAGGTGCGTATCTCGCTGCGAGCGTCCGGGCTCAACTTCCGCGACGTGCTGACGGCGCTCGGCATGGTGCCCGGTGACCACCGCGCGATGGCCGGCGAGGGCGCGGGCGTGGTCCTGGAGACCGGCGTGAACGTCTCCCAGGTCCGTCCGGGGGACCGCGTGATGGGCATCCTCATGGAGGGCACCGGGCCGGTCACGGTCACCGACGCGCGTCTCGTCGTACGGATGCCGGAGGCCATGACCTTCGCTGAGGCCGCCGGTGTGCCCGTCGTCTTCCTCACCGCCTACTACGGGCTGGTGGACCTCGCCGAGATCAAGGCGGGGGAGTCGCTGCTCGTGCACGCGGCGACCGGCGGCGTAGGCTCGGCCGCGCTGCAACTCGCCCGCCACTGGGGTGTGGAGGTCTACGGAACGGCCGGCCCCGCCAAGTGGGACACGCTGCGCGGGCAGGGCATGGACGACGACCACATCGCGAGTTCGCGTGACCTGGAGTTCGAGGGGAAGTTCCGCACCTCACTCGGATCCGCTTCCGGCACGGGCACGATGGACGTCGTCCTGAACTCCCTTGCCAACGACTACGTCGATGCCTCGCTGCGGCTCCAGGGACCCGGCGGACGGTTCCTCGAGATGGGCAAGACGGACAAGCGGTCGCCCGACGAGGTGGCGGCCGCACACAACGGGGTGACGTACTGCGCGTACGACGTCCTCGACGCCGGCCCCGAGCGCATCCGCGAGATGCTCGGCGAACTGGTCGAGCTCTTCGAAACCGGCGCCATTCGTCCCGCGCCCGTGTCGGCGTGGGACGTGCGCCGGGCCCCCGACGCCCTCCGCTTCCTCAGCCAGGCCCGCCACACAGGAAAGCTGGTCCTGACCCTGCCGCGTTCCTTCGATGAGGAAGGGACGGTGCTGGTGACGGGTGGTACCGGCTCGCTGGGCGCGCTCGTGGCACGTCATCTCGTGGCCGAACACGGCGTACGTCACCTGTTGTTGACGAGTCGTCAGGGGCTGTCGGCATCTGGCGCCCGGGAGTTGGTGGCGGAGCTGGAGCTCGAAGGTGCGCGGGTGCGGGTGGAGGCCTGCGACGCGGCGGACCGCGACGCGCTGGCAGGCTTGCTGGCGTCGGTCCCCGAGGCGCATCCGTTGACGGCAGTCGTGCACACGGCGGGTGTCGTCCGTGACGCCACGATCTCGGCGCTGTCCGCCGAGCAACTGGCGCAGGTGCTGCGGCCGAAGGTGGACGCGGCCTGGAATCTCCATGAGCTGACGCGCGGGCTGGACCTTGCGGCGTTCGTCCTGTTCTCCTCAGCCGCCGGCGTCATGGGTGCGGCAGGCCAGGCCAACTACGCGGCCGCCAACACCTTCCTGGACACCCTGGCCGAACTCCGGCGCATCCAGGGGCTGCCCGGCATCTCCCTCGCCTGGGGACTCTGGGAACAGGCGGGCGGTATGGCGGGCGCGCTCGACAGCGGCGACCGGCAGCGGCTCGGACGCTCCGGAGTCGCCCCCCTGCTGATCGAGACAGGCCTGTCCGTCCTCGACACCTCGCTCCGAGCCGACGAACCGGTCCTCGTCCCCGTCCAGTTCGACCTCGCGGCGCTGCGATCCCGCGCCGCGACCGAGTCCGGAGGAGACGTGCCGCCCCTGCTGCGCGGCCTCGTCGGGACCCCGGCCCCACGCCGTGCCGCGCTGCGCAAGGCGGCGGTGAGCGCGACCGCCCCGGAAACGAACTGGGCCGACCGGCTCGCCGGCCGTACGGCCGATCAGCAGGTGGAACTCCTCGTCGAGCTGGTACGCGAGCAGGCGGCGGCCGTGCTCGGCCACGGCGACACCGCCGGCATCGAAGCGGACCGCGCCTTCAAGGAGCTCGGCTTCGACTCCCTCACCGCCGTCGAACTGCGCAACCGCCTCGGCAAGGCGACCGGCCTGAGGCTGTCCGGCACCCTCGTCTTCGACTTCCCCACGTCCGCCACGCTCGGCGAACACCTGCGTACAGCCTTGGTCCCCGAGGAAGCGGACCCGGTGATGCGGATCGTGGACGACCTCGAACAGATCGAGGCCGCGCTGTCCGAGCTCGGTCAGGGCATCGCGCCCGATGACGAGGCGTACGCGAGCATCACCGCCCGCCTCCAGGCGATGCTCTGGAAATGGAACGACCTGTACCACGCTGAAGGCTCCGTCGACGAGACACAGGACTTCGGTACGGCGAGCGACGACGACCTCTTCGACGCGCTCGATCAGGAACTCGGAAGTTCCTGAACCACGGCGCACCGCCGCCGCTCACCAGTCGCAACTGTCGTACCCAGGAGTGGAATTCGCATGGCGAACGTTGCTCAGAACCCGGCGAACGGTCCTCGCGACATGGGGAAGGCCGTGGACAACGAGGAAAAGCTACGGGACTACCTGAAGCGCACTGCCGCCGACCTGCGCCAGACGCGCCGACGGCTGAAGGAAGCCGAGGCCCGGGAGCAGGAGCCGATCGCCATCGTCGGAATGGGATGCCGCTACCCCGGCGGCATCACCTCCCCCGAAGCCCTCTGGCGGCTGCTGGCGGAGGACGGGGACGCGATCTCCGAGTTCCCGTCGAACCGTGGCTGGGACTTGGAGGAGGTCTACCACCCCGACCCCGACCACGCGGGCACCTCCTATGTCACGAAGGGAGGCTTCCTCCACGACGCCGACCGCTTCGACGCGGACTTCTTTGGCATCAGCCCCCGCGAGGCCGAGGCGATGGACCCGCAGCAACGGCTGCTGCTGGAGACCGCGTGGGAGGCGTTCGAGCATGCCGGCATCGCCCCCAACACGCTGAAGGGCAGCCGGACGGGCGCCTTCATCGGCGCCATCGGACAGGACTACGCCCCAGCGGGCCGCGCGCTGCCCGCGGAGTACGAGGGCTACGTGCTGACCGGCACCACCACCAGCGTGGTCTCCGGGCGCCTCGCCTACACCCTCGGTCTCGAAGGACCCGCCGTCACGGTCGACACCTCGTGCTCGTCGTCCCTGGTCGCCTTGCACCTGGCGGCGCAGGCGCTGCGCAACGGTGACTGCGGCGTCGCAATCGCCGGCGGTGTCACCGTGCTGCCCACGCCCCGCCTCTACGTGGAGTTCAGCAAGCAGCGCGGGCTCTCTCCCGACGGCCGCTGCAAGGCCTTCGCGGCCGAGGCCGACGGCACCGGCTTCGGGGAGGGCGTGGGTGTTCTGGTTCTGGAGCGGCTGTCGGATGCTCGGCGGCGGGGGCACCGGGTGCTGGCGGTGGTGCGGGGTTCGGCCGTCAATCAGGACGGTGCGAGTAACGGTCTGACCGCCCCCAACGGCCCTTCGCAGGAGCGGGTGATCCGGCAGGCGCTGGACAGCGCGCGACTTGCTCCCGCCGACGTGGATGTGGTGGAGGGGCATGGGACGGGTACCTCGCTGGGTGACCCGATCGAGGCGCAGGCACTGCTCGCGACCTACGGCCAGGGCCGCGCGGAGGAGGCTGAGCCGCTGTGGCTGGGGTCGGTGAAGTCGAACATCGGCCACACCAATGCCGCTGCGGGTGTGGCGGGTGTGATCAAGATGGTGGAGTCGATGCGGCATGGGGTGTTGCCGCGGACGTTGCATGTGGATGAGCCGACGCCGCATGTGGAGTGGGGGGCCGGGCGGGTGCGGCTGCTGGCCGAGGCGCGGGAGTGGCCGGAGGTCGGGCGTCCGCGGCGGGCGGGTGTGTCGTCGTTCGGGATCAGTGGCACGAATGCGCATGTGATTCTGGAGCAGGCTCCCGCCGAGGAGCCGGTGCAGGAGGCTGGGCAGGATTCTGGGTTGCCGGTGGTGTGGCCGGTGTCGGCGAAGACCCCCGCCGCGCTCAGGGTGCAGGCGGCACGGCTGGCCGCGTACGTCGGTGAGGCGGGTGACGGTCTGGACGC
>NZ_JAFFSX010000063.1 GCF_017948485.1 Streptomyces sp. GESEQ-35
CCCAACTTCGGGAATACGGAGCCCTGCGGATACGGAGGGCACCCTGCCGACCGCGTTCACGTCGTGCGGCCGACAGGGACGGGCGGCCACTGCGAGGCACCAGGGGGACCTGGGGGACCGCCCTTGCCGTACGTAACGGCGGGAGGGGGCGGACGGTTCACTGCCGTTCGCCGGGCACGGAGTTGAACGGTTTTGAACTGCTTCCCCACGGAGCCCGTTGCGGTGTGCGGGAACCGCCGCGACGCCCTGTCCGTGACCGCCCCAATCGAGGACCGCGGCGGACACGGACCGAGGCCACGCGGTCGCCGCCAGAGGGTTCGAACGGTCCGGCCGCGGACGCGCGAGTGAACCGGATGGCGCACGACACCGTAGGTCAGGTGATCCCGCTCCCGCAGTCGTACGAAGGCATTATCTTGACGCAGCCGCGTTCCCGCTCCTCTCAGATATCCCGGATATCCCGCCGCGCCCTGCTGGGCGCGCTCGGGACCGCAGTCGTCGTGCCCGGCCTCTCGGCGTGTTCGTCGGCCCACAGTAAGCACGCTGCACGCCTCCCCGACTCGGCCCACCGGACAGTGCGCCTGGTCCGGAACTTCGTCCCCCGCGCGGAATGGGGCGCCGACGAGTCCAAGCGCTTCAAGGAGGACGGCACCGAGAGCTCGCAGCCCAAATTCTTCCCGCTCCAGGCCCTGACCGTGCATCACACCGCCACCGCCAACGACGACCCCAGCCCCGATGCCACGGTGCGGACGATGTACGAGAAGCACACGGTCGACGAGGACTGGGGCGACATCGGCTACCACTTCCTCGTCGCCCCCAACGGCCGCGTCTACGAGGGCCGTTACTCGGGCGACGACGCCATGCCCGCGCACGACGGCGACGGAAACCTGGTGACGGCCTTCCACACCACCGGATTCAACTCGGGCAACCTCGGCATCGCCCTCCTCGGCGACCTGGACGCGCGGCCGCCCACCGACGCGGCGGTTGACGCCCTCACCCAGTTGCTGACGGTGCTGACGCGCATGCACCGCCTCGACCCCCGGGCGCAGATCGCCTACAGGAATCCGGTCGACGGCACCACCAAGGAGGCCATCACGGTGGTGAGCGGCCACCGGGACTGGTACGAGACCGAGTGCCCGGGCGCCCAGATGTACGGCAAGCTCGACGCCCTGCGCCGAGCGGTATCCGCGCAGTTGACGCGGTAGTCGTTTCGCCGGCGGCCTGATCAGGGTGCGCTGCCTCTCTCAGCGAAACCGTGGTCGCAAAAGGTGCGGAAACGGGTGCTGATGTCGTCGTGAGGCGCTGGTGTCCGCTGCGGCGCACGCGTCCTCGATGATGACGGTGGCGGGCCCCCGGATGGGGCCACGCCAGTTGCCGTCATTACGGGTGACCCAAGCCGCCTCCGTGCCAACGGCACCCGGCCTCTTCCGACGCGCGGCGGCTCCGCACACTCCGGCTCCGCATGCGCACGGGTCCTTCGGAGTGCCCTCTCGCAGCACGCAGACCACGCACCGCCCGGCCGGCTTCGGCTCCCAGCCTTCCGCGCACCGGCCCGCACCGACGTCAAGCAGCCCCCCCCGCAAGCCCCCACTAGAGCCCACCGGCAGACGAGTCGGGCTGTACGCCGGGTATTCCTGGAGCACCTTTCTCACCTGCGGCTTTATGGGATCGAGCCGGCTGTGACCTGCTACTGAGGTTTTCGGTTCGAGGCGACGTCATGGCGCCGCCGTAATCAGTCTGGTCCCGGCGATGAACCCGTCGAGCAGGTCGGGCTGGTATTGCATTCGTTTGAGGTGGGCGCGGACCAGCTCGGCCAGGTCATCGATGCTGCAGGGGGCCAAGTTGCCCAGGCTGTGCTTCAGGTGCGCCCACACGCCCTCGGCCGGGTTGAGGTCGGGGGTGTAGGTCGGGAAGCGGAACACTGTCAGCCATGGCCGTTCCCGATCAGCTCGCGCATGGCGGCGTCGAGGTGATGGCTGTAGTTGTCCCACACCAGCACGATGTTGCCGCCCAACTGCTGGTGGGCGGCATCCAGTAACGAAGCGAAGTCCCTCTCCCGAAAGCCCTTCTTCTCACCGTTGCGGCCGTGGTGCACGAGCATCCGGAAGACCAGCCGGGTGCGCTGACCGGCCTTGTAGCAGACCAGGCCCGCCAGGGAGATGCGTCCCGAGCCCGCGGCCCTGACTCTCACGCAGGGCGTGTGACCGCGCCGGGACCAGGTCCGTGCTTTCGGCGGCCGGAGCATCTGGCCCGACTCGTCCGCGAAGCACAGCCACGCGTCCTGGTCCGTCACCGTCTTTCCATCCGCGGCCAGGTCTCTTTGATCCAGCCGGTGACCGTGTCCTCGTAAGTACAGCTTGCGCCGGTCCTTCTGGGTGACGGTGCAGCGGATCTCGTCGCGTACGGAGCGAAGGCCGAGTTCGGTGAGCGCCAGGCGGCCATGCCGGTCCTCCTCGATGTGGCGGATCGCGGCGAGGAACTGCAACGCCTGGCGGACGAGGGCCGGCTCCAGAGCGAAGAAGGCGGCGAGTTCATCGGCGGTGGCGAGCCCGGCCTCGGCGATGCCGCGCTCCAGGAAGCGGTCGATCAGCTCATACGGTTCCCCCTCGGTGGCGTCGGCCTGTACTTCAACGCGCCACACGGGCAGCAGGACATGGTGGATCCGCGGCTGGAATTGAGGGCGCTGGTCGACGCCAAGCCGCGTACCTGGCTCCTGGATGACGCCGCAACCGGCCGCCCCTTCCGCACCAAGGCAAGACCGCTCTCACCGGGCGACCCCGGGCACACCGTCGTGTGGTGCGCCCCGGACGGCACCGGCTGACCCGCCCGGGGCGCGGCAACTGCCCGGTCCCGGAAGACTACGAGACGCCGCTGTACTGAGCCGGTGCTGACGGGTCGGTACGGATCCGGTCACACCCCCGCCGAGGACACCGTTGGCGAGTTCGGCACGTGGTGTCCCGGTCAGCCAGGCGTCGGTCCGGATGAGGTTGAGGGCGGCGGCGGTGAGTACGTGTTGAAGGCGGGTCTTGTTCAGGCCGGTGTAGCGGCTTCTGCGCAGGCCGCAGCGGCGTAGCCCTTGGGCGATGGTGCCTTCGACGCCGGCGCGGGTGGCGTAGTGCCGCTGCCATTGGCCGGTTTCCTGGAGCTGCCGCCGAGCGCGGATCGCTTCGTGTTCCTCGCGCGCGGCCGAGGCCGCCGCGGGGTGCCTCTACGGGTTCGTCAACGGGCAGGTGCGGGTTGGGGGTCGTAGAAGGTGCCGCGAAGAGGACGTCGGCTCGGCGTCTTGCGAGGCAGAGGAGGGCTTGGGTGTGGTGTTTTCCCTGGGCGATCTTCTTGTCGTAGTAGGTGGGGGAGGCCGGATCGGCCAGGGCCGCGAATGGGAGAGGAAGATCAAGAGCTGGAACAAGTAGGTACTTGCACCCACCGGTCTTCCGGCCGGGACCGGACCTGGCGTCATTGGGCGTCACGAACGTGGACGGCGTCCCGGCCGCTCAGCTCCGCGGCGGCACGCCCGAGTCGTGGTCGTGTCCGTGGGGCTCGGAGCCAACTCCAGGCCGGCGGCGGTGGGATGCGGCCCCGCGTCCGGCGTACATTCGTCCAGGCGGTGGAGTTTTCCCCGGATTTCCTCGGCGTCCGGATGGTCGAACTCCTCGAGGATCGCAAGAGCCTGCCGCCAGTTGGTCTGGGCTGCCTCCGGCTCGCCCGCGGCCAGGTGGACGTCTCCGAGGTGGTACAGGGTTTGGCCCTCGCCCTCGCGGTTGCCGACGTCCCGGTGCGCCTCGAGCGCCTGGTGGTAGTGGTCGATCGCGTCGTCGTGGCGGTCGAGCCGGTGCTGGAGGGTGCCGAGCGTGTCGAGCGCGACGCCTTCGACCCAGCGGTTGCCGCTGGCGCGCAGGACGGCCAGCGCCCGCTCCAGGCAGTCGATGGCCTCGTCGAACCGGTCGAGTCGCCGGTAGGCGTCGCCCAGGTTGGCCAGGGCGATGCCCTCCCCCCAGGTGCTGCCCATGACCCGGTGGAGGGCCAGCGCGCGGCGGGTGTACTCGACCGCCTTGTCGAGCCGGCCGGCCTGGAGATAGCTGTTGCCCAGGTTGCTCACGGCCTGGCACCTGCCGTACGTGTCCCCGAGCTCCCGGCAGTGGACGATCGCCTGCCGGAGGTGGTCGATGGCCTCGTCGAGCCGGCGCAGCTGCGTCAGCGCGGCGGCGACGTCGTTGAGGCTCCATGCCTCGCCTGTGCGGTCGCCCGCCTCGCGGGCGGCGTCATGGGCGGTCCTGGCGGTGTCGAGCCAGTCGTGCAGATGGCTGCGGAGGTAGAAGAACCCCCACAGGGCGGCGGTCAGTCGCCACGCGATGCCCGGCCTGCGGGAGGTGGTGGCCTGGTGCACCGAGGCGACGAGGTTGGGGCGTTCGGTCTCGCACCACTGCA
>NZ_JAFFSX010000064.1 GCF_017948485.1 Streptomyces sp. GESEQ-35
ATGCCCGCCACCTCATCCTTGGTCGTCGTGTTGTACGTCGGCGGCCCATCGAGCCTTCCGCGCATTCCATATCGTAGATTGCATACAAAACATGGACGTGCGTGTGTGGTTACGAGGGCCGGGCGGCGCCCCCGCACGGGCACCGCCCGGGCTCACCTCACGGCATCAACTGGTACTCCGGGAAGTTCCCGGGCAGCCGCTCCCCCGCCGGGCCCTGGGTGACCGCGCGCACCAGCAGTTCGCCGCCGACGAACGCGCCGCGCCAGGACGCACCGAAACCGCCGAACAGTTCGTCGCGGTCGCCGCGGGAGCGCGGCTTGCCGTGGCCCACCTTGAACGCGCGGATCTGCGGGGCCAGCCGGGCGAAAGTCGCCTTGTCGTCCGTGGACAGGGTGGCCACCAGGGCACCGTTGGACGCGTTCATCGCGGCCAGCAGCTCCGCCTCCGTGTCGACCAGGACGATGGTGTCGACCGGCCCGAACGGTTCCGCGTGGTGCAGCGGGGAGGACGGGGGCGGGTTCAGGAGCGTGACCGGCTGGACGTATGCCGAGGTGTCCTGGCCGGGCAGGAAGCGGGCCTCGCTCAGGGAGCCGCGGTGCAGCGGGACGGCGCCGCGGTTGATGGCCTCGGCGACCTGGTCGTGCAGCTCCTTGGCCTTCGCCGCGTTGATCACCGGCCCGAAGTCGAGTGCCGGGTACGGGTCGTCGGCGTGTTCGACCGCGAGCGGGTGACCGAGGCGCAGGGTGCGGACCGCCGGCAGGTACGCGGTCAGGAACTCGTCGAACAGCTCACGCTGGACCACGAAGCGCGGGTAGGCCGTGCAGCGCTGCTTGCCGTAGTCGAAGAGCTTGGGGATGACCGCGGTCAGGGCGTCCCAGTCCGAGTAGTTCCAGAGGCCCCAGGTGTTGAGCCCCTCCTGTTCGAGGACATGGCGCTTGCCGAGGTCGGCGACGGCCGTGGCCACCGCGGCGCCGGTGTCGCGGCCGCCGACGAAGGAGACACAGCCGATCTCGGGCGCCTTCACCAGCGCCTCCGACAACTCGCCTCCGCTGCCGCTGACCAGGGTGACGGGAATCCCCTCGCGGGCCGCGAGCGCACAGGCCAGGGTCAGACAGGCGACACCGCCGTCGGTCGGGGTCTTGGCGATGACCGCATTGCCTGCCAGTGCCTGTACCAGCATTGCGTGAACGAGCACGCTCATCGGGTAGTTCCAGCTCGCGATGTTGGACACCGGGCCGTCCAGCGGCGCCCGGCCGGCGACCATCGGCTCGATGCCGTCGACGTACCAGCGCACGCCGTCGATGGCCCGGTCGACGTCCGCCTGCGCGAGCCGCCACGGCTTGCCGATCTCCCAGACCAGAAGGAGGGCGAGCAGTTCACGGTGCTGGGTGAGGGCGTCGAGGGTGGCGGCGACGCGGGCGCGGCGCTCGTCGAGGGGAATGTGGCGCCAGGCGCGGTGCTGGTCGAGCGAGGCGCGCACGGCCTGCTGGGCGGTGGCCCGGTCCAGGCGGGGCGGGCCGGCGATCGGGCTGCCGTCGACGGGGCTGGTGGCGGGCAGCGCCCGGCCGTCCGCCTGCCAGGCGGCGTTCCAGAGGTTGAGGACGCGGTCGTCGCGGAACGCCTCGGGGGCGACGGCGAGGCACCGCTGCCAGGCGTCGGTCCAGGACGTGCCGGACTTCACGACGAGATGGGTGGGGTTGAGGGTGGTTGCCATTCGGTGTCTCCGCTCTCGGTGCACAGTCGGGGGCGGGGGGGCCGGCATCTGCCGAAGCGCAGGATGCGTGACCGCGCGACCAGTGGTCGCGCAATGTCACGACCGGCGGTCGCATGTGTCATGTCCGACGGTCGTGTGTTGACGGCCGTGTGTTGACGGTCATGTGTTGGGGGAAATTCGGTGAGGCCGGACTGTCTTTCACAGTCACTCCACGTCAACGATGACTGACGTCGCGTTCACTTTCCAGATGGGCCAGCACCAGCCGGGCCGTTTCGGTCGGGGTGCCGCCCACGCTCACTCCGGCTGCTTCCAGGGCCTTCTTCTTCGCCGCGGCGGTGCCGGACGAACCGGAGACGATGGCTCCCGCATGCCCCATGGTCCTGCCCTCGGGTGCGGTGAATCCGGCGATGTAGCCGACGACGGGCTTGGTGATGTGGTCGCGGATGAACACGGCCGCCCGTTCCTCGGCATCACCGCCGATCTCCCCGATGAGAACGATCAGTTCGGTGTCGGGGTCGTCCTGGAAGGCCGCCAGACAGTCGATGTGGGTGGTGCCCACGACGGGGTCGCCGCCGATGCCCACGCAGGTCGAGAAGCCTGTGTCCCGGAGCTCGTACATGAGTTGGTAGGTGAGCGTCCCGGACTTGGACACCAGGCCGATGCGGCCCGGCTTCGTGATGTCGGCGGGGATGATGCCCGCGTTTGACTGGCCGGGCGTGATCAGGCCCGGGCAGTTGGGACCGATGACGCGCGTGCCCTTCTTCGCCGCGTGCGCGCGGAAGGCGACGGAGTCGTGGACCGGGATGCCCTCGGTGATGACTACGGTGAGTCCGATCCCGGCGTCGGCGGCCTCGACAACGGCCGCCTTGGCGAACGCCGGCGGCACGAAGACCACGCTCACATCGGCGCCGGTCATCTCCACACCTTCGCGCACCGACCCGAAGACGGGCACGGCTCGCTCGTCGAAGTCGACGGTGCGGCCCGCCTTGCGCGGGTTGACGCCGCCGACGACGTTCGTGCCGGTCGCGAGCATCCGCCGGGTGTGCTTCATGCCCTCGCCGCCGGTCATGCCCTGGACGAGGACCCTGGACTCCTGGGTGAGGAAGATGGCCATGTCCCGCTCCTTCAGGTGGTGTTGGCGAGTCGGGCGGCTCGGCGGGCCGCGCCGTCCATGGTGGTGGCCTGCTGGACCAGGGGGTGGGCTCGTTCGTCGAGGATGGCGCGGCCACGGACCGCGTTGTTGCCGTCGAGGCGCACGACGAGCGGTTTGGTCAACTCGACGGCGTCCAGGGCCTGGACGATGCCGTCGGCGACCGCGTCGCAGGCGGTGATCCCGCCGAAGACGTTGACGAACACCGACTTCACGCCCGGGTCGGAGAGGATGACGGACAGTCCGTCGGCCATGACCCGAGCCGATGCCCCGCCGCCGATGTCGAGGAAGTTGGCGGGGCGGGCACCGCAGCCGGCGACCACGTCGAGGGTCGACATGACCAGGCCGGCGCCATTGCCGATGATGCCGACCTCGCCGTCGAGCTTCACATAGTTGAGGCCCTTCGCGGCGGCCGCCTCCTCCAGCGGATGGTCGTGAGCCGCTCCCTCGGCGCCCCAACGGGCCTGCCGGAAACGGGCGTTGTCGTCGAGGGTGATCTTGCCGTCGAGGGCGAGGATCTGCCCCCGCGCGGTACGGACGAGCGGGTTCACCTCGACGAGGACGGCGTCTTCGCCGACGAGTACTCGCCACAGCCGTACGAGCACGTCGACGGTCTGCGGCGGGAGCCCGGCGGCGTCGGCGATCTCGGCCGCCTTCGCCGAGGTGACACCCTCGTCCGGGTCGATGTGGATACGGGCGACGGCTTCCGGTCGACTTGCGGCGACCTCCTCGATGTCCATGCCGCCCTCCGCCGAGGCGATCGCGAGGAAGCGGCCCGCCGCGCGGTCGAGGACGTAGGCGACGTAGAACTCGGCCTCGATGTCGACGGGTTGGGCCAGCATGACGTTGCCGACCGTGTGCCCCTTGATGTCCATACCGAGGATCTGACGTGCCGTGAGTTCGGCCGCGGCCGGGTCTGCGGCGAGTTTCACTCCGCCCGCCTTGCCCCGGCCCCCGGTCTTGACCTGCGCCTTGACGACGACGCGGCCGCCGAGCCGGCGGGCGATCTCACGCGCTTCCTTGGGTGCTGCGGTGACCTCCGCATTCGGCACCACGATGCCGTATTCCGCGAAGAGCCCCCGGGCCTGGTGCTCGTACAGGTCCATGATTCGGCTCCCGTCTGAAAACTGAGGCACGACTGAAAAGTGCTGCACGACCCCTGGACATCACCCATCGGATGCGGGATAACAATCTTCATACAGTATTCGTCGACTGTATGCAATGTGCCGGACGCGGTCCATGACCAGCGCCACCAGGACGTTCAAGGCAACGGACAAGTGAGGTGACCTGTGAC
>NZ_JAFFSX010000065.1 GCF_017948485.1 Streptomyces sp. GESEQ-35
CGAGGCGATGGTCGCGCCGTCCCGCTTGACGTAGCCGGTCTTGCCGATCTGGTAGGCGTCGTCACAGACGTCGCTGGCCCGTGCCTTCTCGCTCAAGGGATTGCCCTCGGGCGTGGGAGCCGTGGACACCGACGCGGAACGCTCGGAAGGTGCAGGAGCCGGTCCGCTGCCCGCGAGGGCACTGCCTGCCGGGACCATGACGAAGGCAGCGGCGATGGCCGCCGTTGCGATGGGGCGTGAACGCATTGTTGGTATTCCCCTCTTGTTGTGCATTGGCCTCGGAGCGCGGCACAGGTGTGGGTCATCCCTCCGTACGTGTCCGGAAGGGCACCGGCCTGAAAGCTCCGATCACGGAACACAACGTGCGCCACCGGCGAACGGTTCTACGCGCGACCCAGCAAGCTCGCCGTGCGGAGGTGACGCTACTCACGTACGAAGCCGGGCAGGCCGTGTTGGGGCTGATCAGGGGAGGCAGAGTTGCATGGTTGGGGTCGTGCGCTGCTGTTGGTGTACGGGATGGCGTACGCCGCTGAAGCTGAACCTGTGCGGTCGGCCCAGGGCGCGGTGACGGCGTTTCCGCTGTTCCGTTTACCTGGGCCGCCGGCCCGAACCGGACATGCGGCTTTCATGTCTTGCCCAGCGGTCAGCCGGGTGTGTCAACTTAGAGATCGCGCGGATAGGCGCGGTGCTGGTACCCCGGCAGCGAGACAGGCACAGGTCCTGGCGATCATGGAGTTGCGACGCTCTGTGATCATTGGGGAGACCTATGCCTGCGCTGCCATCATGGCTGACCGAGCCACTCTGGGGCCAATTCGCGGCTCTCGTGCCCGAGCGGTCGGAGTACCACCCGGACCATCCGCTGGGCTGCCATCGGCCACGCATCAGCGACCGGATCGTCTTCGACAAGATGCTGCAGCTCCTGCGCTTTGGCTGCTCCTACCAGGCGATCGCCGACACGACCTGTTCGGCCACCACGATCCGCAATCGCCGCGACGAGTGGATCCGGCTCGGCGTCTTCGCCAGGTTCAAGCGGATCGCGCTGGAGTCCTACGACCGGATCGTCGGCCTCGTCCTGGACCAGATTGCCGTCGACGGCTCGATCGCCAAGGCCCCCCGGTGGCGGCGAGGTGGCCGGGCGCTCCCCGGTTGACCGCGGTAAACAGGGTCTGAAACGCTCCGGCATGACGGATGGTTACGACATTCCACTGGCCGTGTCCTGGCCGGGGCAAACCGCCACGACTCCCCTCTGCTCGCCCCGACTCTGGACCGCCTGGAGGACCTCGGACCGATACCCCACAACATCACCGTCCACCTGGATGCCGGCTACGACTGCGACAAGACCCGCATCCTGCTCGATGCACGTGGCCTGCACGGCCGGATCGCGCACAAAGGCGAGAAGGCGCCGATCCAGGCAAGTCAGAGGTGGCACGTGGAGCGCACCCACGCCTGGCAGAACACCTTCCACCGCCTCGCCCGCTGCAACGAGCGCCGGGCCACCGTCATCGACGCCTTCTTCGACCTCGCCGACGCCGTCATCACCGTACGTGGCCTGATCCGCCAGGCATGGACGACCCACCGCTGGGACATCCGTCCCCGACGCCGCCCATGACTGATCACCAATCACCAGGGCACGGGCGTTCCGTCCCAGGAGAAGAAGCCACCGGTGGGGCCGTCGTCCGGCAGCAGGGCCAGGCGGAGGGCACCCTGCGCTGCCTCGGCCGGGTCGCCGCCGGCAGCGGCGGCCCGGGGGTTGAGATCGGTAGCCCGCAGGCCGGGGGCGAGCGAGTTGACCTTGAAGCCGTCCTCGGCCAGCGTCTGGGCGTAGAAGACGGTGAGGGCGTTGAGGGCGGCCTTGGACGACCGGTAGGCGGCAGCGCCACCGCTTCCCGGGGTGAATTGAGGGTTGGGGTTTGTGCTCCAGGTCAGCGACGCGGTGCCACTGGAGATGTTGACGATGCGCGGGTGCGGGGACCGGCCCAGGGCGGGCAGGAACGCATTGGTCACCGCCACCACCCCCAACACGTTGGTCTCGTACGTGCGCCGGTATTCCTCGACGAGCATGTCGGCCGGCGAGGCGAGTGACGGTGAGATGCCGGCGTTGTTGACCAGCACGTCCAGGCGTTCCACCTGGGCGGCGGCTTGTGCGATGCCGTCGGGATCCGTCACGTCGAGGACCAGCAGCCGGGCGCCGGGACCGATCTCCTCGACGGCCCGCTGTCCGCGCCCCGGGTCGCGGGCGCCCACGTACACGGTGAGGCCCTCGGCCGCGAGCAGCCGGGCGATGTGCTTGCCGATGCCCTTGTTGGCACCGGTGACCAGAGCCATGCGATCGTTCATGGAAACTACGGTCCCCTGGCAGTGGGCGCCCTGCCAGGGACAGCCTGTACCAGGCAAGCGGCAGGAGGTGGTATGGCGCGGCAGGAGCTGGCCCGCTTCCTGCGGGACCGCCGGGCGGGCCTGCGTCCGCACGAGGCCGGGCTGACCACGACGGGCACCGCCCGCCGCACACCGGGCCTGCGCCGCGAGGAGGTGGCGGAGCTCGCCCACATGTCGGTCGACTACTACACGCGGCTGGAGCAGGCCCGGGGACCGCGGCCATCGCCCCGGATCCTGGACGCGCTGGCCCAGGTCCTGCGGCTCACGCCAGCCGAGCGCAGCCACCTGTTCCGCCTGGCGGGATCGAACGCGCCGCCCGGCAGCAACGCCGTGCGGCGGGTACGCCCGGACGTGGCCCGGATGCTGGAGCGGCTGCCGGAGACCGCTGCCATCGTCACGGACGCGGCGTACGGCGTCGTCGCCTGGAACCCCCTGGCCCAGGCACTGCTCGGCGGCGACCTCGCACGCGGGACGACGAACCTGGCCCGGCGCCGCTTCCTGGGCCAGGGACGGATGTATGAGAGCTCCAACGCCGAGGAGTTCGGGCACATCGTGGTGGCGCGGCTTCGCCGGGCCGCCGACCGCTACCCGCACGACCCGCAGGTGACCGCCCTGCTGGCCGAACTGCACGCCGGCAGCGAGGAGTTCAGGCAGATCTGGCAGACACGTCCGGTCCACGCTCCTGGGCACCGCACCAAGACCCTAGACCACCCGGAAGCCGGCACGCTGCGGTTGAACTGCGACGTCCTGCTCGTGCCCGAGGATGACCAGGAAGTCGTCCTGATCACGGCCGACCCCGGATCACCTGCCGTGCGGGCCCTGCACAGGCTGGCCAGGCAGGCGACCTGAAACGAAAGACGCCGACAGGCCTCTCTCCAGCGGTCACAGACCGTCGCAACTACATGTTCACTGGGACCTGTGCCCACCTTGATGCTGAGGCATTCCACGCCACCTACCCGCGCGAGCTCTTAACGGCCCTGTCTCGCTTTCGGTGGTGACGGAGCGTGCTGCTATCCGAGGAGGATGCGGTGGCGAAGCAGGGTGAAGCCTGTTGCTCGGCCCTGAGGTTGTCGGGCCTGGTCAGCAGCATCCGGTTGCGGATGTTGCTCCGCGCTGCTGAAGGTCGTCTTCGGGCAGTGCGGCGCGCAAGGCGCGGGCGGCGCCTGCCGGGCCCGTATGCTGCACGGATGGTTGTGTTGGTGACCGCGGCGACCATGGACTCCCGCAGAGTGGTAAACACGTGTCGGGACACGCCGGTCCGCAGCGTCATGGGCAGCCGGAGGAGACTGCGCCGCGACGGGTCGCTGGACCGCGCGTGGGATCGCAGCGAAACTTCGAGCGCTGTGTCACACCCGCAATCCCACGTCCCCCG
>NZ_JAFFSX010000066.1 GCF_017948485.1 Streptomyces sp. GESEQ-35
TTCGCCGACCAACGCCGCGTGCGACTCAAATGACCGATCGTCGGCAAAATCAACAGAATCTGCAGCACGCATTGCCAATCACTCTCTTTCGGTGTTGAGATCGCACGAATTCGCAGCTACTCGGCAAGGTATTACCAAAATCTCTGCATCCACTGGAGGCCTCTAAGCCCTGAATATGACTAATCCGCCGGTCGATCCGGCGTGGCGGCGCTGATTCGCCGGTCGCGGAATCGCTGGAGAACCTCCACCGCGGGAATCCTGGAACCGGGCGTGCGGAGACTCGATTCGCGATCGCCGCCGAACCTCGAGCAGACCGAGATGTGCGCGTCGTAGGCTGTCGACATCGCATCGAGCAGTAGCCTGTAGGACTTGTCGACGGCCGGAGCGGGCGACGCGACCAATGGCTTGACCCGGTGGAGCAACTGGAGCAGTATCCGGTGATCGCGCAACTGGAGACCGCTGAACTTGGAATTGATATGGGGTGGCATCATCGCAGGACGTACCGAATCCGTGTAATGCGTGCGCGTGAAGTCGCCGGCATACCGCAGCGATGCGCCGGACCCGATCATCAGTACCGTGGCGTCCTCAAGCAGTCGGCAGGCGCTATCGATATCATCCGGATCGTCCTTGAGGCATTCCTCAAGACAGCCGACCGATACGATCAGCGCCTGAATGAGCGAGAAGAATACTTGATGACCGAGACGCCAGCGAATCAGGGGATCGCCTTTCACATCGTCGGTTCCCATGTCCGTGCCCTGCGGGTGAGCGCGAGCTGCGTACTCGAACGGCGTGCCGGCCACTCCGATACGCCACAGCATGTGGAACGTGGTCCAAAATGCCTCACGCAGTTGAGCTCGTTCACCGCCGCTGAGGCTTATCCCGGCTGACAGGGCATCGTTGAGCTGGCTGCGGAGGGCTTCGAGCATTGTGTAGGTGAACGTCTCCACCGCGTTCCCGGTGACCCTGATCGCGCCGAAGAACAAGTCATGTTCCTCGTAGAGGTCCTCCGGCAGGGCTTGCCGCTCTGCATCGGTGTACTTGGTGGCAGCGGCCGGTGAGGCCAGGCAGGCCAGGGCTGCGTCGACTGCGGCCAATGCGCGTCGGTCGGAGTCCTGTGGCGTTATGTCGATGACGGTCCGCAAGGCGTCCGCAGTGCGCTGGTTCATCATGCCTGTGATGGCGCCTCTTGAGGCGGGAAGCTGCTCCGCCTTCAACAGGTGGAGGGGTGGGATATCCGCATGATGAGCCTGGATTTCAACATCTGGAGCACGCATTGCCAATCACTCTCTTTCGGTGTTGAGATCGCGCGAATTTCGGTCGGCCCGGCAGAATGAACGCGCACTGGATCATCGGTGACATCGCCGCCCGCTAACAGGAGGCGCGAAGTCACCGATGCCATGGAAAGGGCCGAGAGTTACGCCGGGGGTGCGTCCTCCACGTCACGGTTCCACTCGGATTTCGAGGACTGCCAGCCCTCTTCGTCCGCCCCACGTCGCCAGTAGCCGGAAATGGACAGCTGATCGCGTGTCAGGCCGCGTTCCGTCCGCAAGTGACGCCGAATCGCCTTCACGAAGTGCGCCTCACCATGGACAAAGGCATGCACCGTTCCGGCCGGGAAGTCCAAGGTGGAGACGGCCTCTTGGAGCGAGTCGCCGATCTGACGCTCCCCACGGTGCAGCCAGATGATCTCGGCTTCGGCCGGTGTCTGGATCTCCTGTTCCTCTTCCGGACCGGAGACCTCGATGAACGCTTTGGCGACCGCTCCTGACGGCATTGCCTCCAGGGAAGCCCCGATCGCGGGCAAGGCGCTCTCGTCGCCGATGAGCAGGTGCCAATCGGCCTCCACCCTGGGCGAGTAGCCGCCGCCGGGACCGATGAAGTAGATCTCTTCCCCGGGCTTGACCTTCGCGGCCCAGGGACCGGCCAGACCGCGTTCACCGTGATAGACGAAGTCCACGGACAGTTCGACTGCATCCGGGTCCCACCGACGGACCGTGTACGTCCGGGACTTGGGCCACTGGTCCTGGGGGAAGTCTCGGCGAATGGCCGAGATGTCGAACGGCTCGGGGTACTGCACATCCTCCAGAGGGAAGACCAACTTGACGTAGTGATCGGTGTACTGGCCGGCGGTGAACCCTTGCAGGCCCTCACCGCCGAGCACGACCCTGGCCATGTGCGGGGTCACCCACTCCACACGCAGCACCCGCCCTCGGTGCAGCCCCGGCCTATTGGGCGTCGGTATGTCGGGCATCAAAGGCTCCTTGCCTGCTTCATTTCTTCAGACTGCTTCTTCAGCGCTCGAGCCAGAATCGGAGCAATGTCCGCGAGCGCATCCGCGCTCATCATTTGCATGTGCTTGAACGGAGTCACGTGCTTCTCGATGTGGCCGCTCACATACGGCTCCCAGACCTCCGCAAGTCCGGTGGACGCACCGTCCCGCCCGGCCGCTTCGAAAAAGAGCATGTCGCCGTCGAACTGCTCGGTGGCTGTTGCCCGGCTGATCTTGAGGTTGTTCTCCGTGATGTCGATGAGAGCGGCGACGGTCCGCTCCTCAAGGCTGGCCAGTGTTCCGCCATGGGATTTGAGAATCTCAAGGACTCGTGGCATCTCGATCGGGTCGTCACCCGGCTCGGCGTAGAAGGCCCCGATTCCGTCGAACGCGAGCTCCAGGAGATCACGCCGGCTGCGCGTGCTGTCCGCGCTGGCGTGCCCTCCAGTACCGGCATCGAGCACAGCCAGCAGGGACACCTGCTCGCCCTCCTGCTGGAGGCGGGCCGCCAGGGTGTGGGCGACCTTGCCGCCGAAGGACCAGCCCAGGAGGGAGTACGGGCCGGACGGCTGGATCGCCCGGATTCGGCCGAGGTAGTCCTCGATCAACTCATCCAGATCGGCGGGGAACGGCTCGTCCGCGGCCAGACCACGGGCCTGGAGCCCGTACACCGGGTGCCCTTTCGGGACGTAGCGCAGCAGCCCGGCGTAGCACCAGGCCATGCCGCCTCCGGGGTGCACGCAGAACAACGGCGAACGGCTGCCGACCGGCCGCAGTCTCAGCACGGGCTCCAGTGCGCTGTCCCGCTCCTCGCTGTCCGCCTGGCCCAGGTTGGTCAGAGCGGCCACGGTGGGAGTGTTGAGCAGGCTGTGAATCGAGAGCCTCACGCCCAGGATGCCCCGGATGCGGCTGATGAGGCGGGTGGCGAGGAGGGAGTGGCCGCCGAGTTCGAAGAAGTTGTCGTCGATGCCGACCGCGGGCACGCCCAGGACCTCGGCGAACAGGCCGCAAAGGATCTCCTCGCGTGGCGTCCGCGGACCGCGCCCGGCTCCGGCCGTCGCCGGCAGGTCTGGGGCGGGCAGGGCCCGCCGGTCGAGCTTTCCGTTGGTGGTCAGCGGGAGCTGGTCGAGGACCACGAATGCGGTGGGGACCATGTACTCCGGCAGCAGGCCGACCGCGTGTGCGCGCAGGGCTTCGGTGTCCAGGGTGTCGGTGCCGGTCTCGGCGACCATGTAGGCCACCAGGCGTTTGTCGCCGGGCTGGTCCTCACGGGCTATGACCGCGATCTGGGACAGCCCA
>NZ_JAFFSX010000067.1 GCF_017948485.1 Streptomyces sp. GESEQ-35
GGGGTGGTGGGTGGCTGGTCGTTGTTTGAGAACTGCACAGTGGACGCGAGCATCTGTGGCCAAGTTTTTAAGGGCGCACGGTGGATGCCTTGGTACCAGGAACCGATGAAGGACGTGGGAGGCCACGATAGTCCCCGGGGAGTCGTCAACCAGGCTTTGATCCGGGGGTTTCCGAATGGGGAAACCCGGCAGTCGTCATGGGCTGTCACCCACATCTGAACTCATAGGGTGTGTGGAGGGAACGCGGGGAAGTGAAACATCTCAGTACCCGCAGGAAGAGAAAACAACCGTGATTCCGGGAGTAGTGGCGAGCGAAACCGGATGAGGCCAAACCGTATACGTGTGAGACCCGGCAGGGGTTGCGTGTGCGGGGTTGTGGGATCTCTCTTTTACGGTCTGCCGGCCGTGAGACGAGTCAGAAACCGTTGATGTAGGCGAAGGACATGCGAAAGGTCCGGCGTAGAGGGTAAGACCCCCGTAGTCGAAACATCAGCGGCTCGTTTGAGAGACACCCAAGTAGCACGGGGCCCGAGAAATCCCGTGTGAATCTGGCGGGACCACCCGTTAAGCCTAAATATTCCCTGGTGACCGATAGCGGATAGTACCGTGAGGGAATGGTGAAAAGTACCGCGGGAGCGGAGTGAAATAGTACCTGAAACCGTGTGCCTACAAGCCGTGGGAGCGTCGCGTTGCATGCTTGCATGCAACGTCGTGACTGCGTGCCTTTTGAAGAATGAGCCTGCGAGTTTGCGGTGTGTTGCGAGGTTAACCCGTGTGGGGAAGCCGTAGCGAAAGCGAGTCCGAATAGGGCGGTTTAGTAGCGCGCTCAAGACCCGAAGCGGAGTGATCTAGCCATGGGCAGGTTGAAGCGGCTGTAAGAGGTCGTGGAGGACCGAACCCACCAGGGTTGAAAACCTGGGGGATGACCTGTGGTTAGGGGTGAAAGGCCAATCAAACTCCGTGATAGCTGGTTCTCCCCGAAATGCATTTAGGTGCAGCGTCGTGTGTTTCTTGCCGGAGGTAGAGCACTGGATAGGCGATGGGCCCTACCGGGTTACTGACCTTAGCCAAACTCCGAATGCCGGTAAGTGAGAGCGCGGCAGTGAGACTGTGGGGGATAAGCTCCATGGTCGAGAGGGAAACAGCCCAGAGCATCGACTAAGGCCCCTAAGCGTACGCTAAGTGGGAAAGGATGTGGAGTCGCAGAGACAACCAGGAGGTTGGCTTAGAAGCAGCCACCCTTGAAAGAGTGCGTAATAGCTCACTGGTCTAGTGATTCCGCGCCGACAATGTAGCGGGGCTCAAGCGTACCGCCGAAGTCGTGTCATTCATACACATAGGGCCAACGCCTGTATGGATGGGTAGGGGAGCGTCGTGTGCCGGGTGAAGCCGCGCCGGAAGGCAGTGGTGGACGGTTCACGAGTGAGAATGCAGGCATGAGTAGCGATTCACACGTGAGAAACGTGTGCGCCGATTGACTAAGGGTTCCTGGGTCAAGCTGATCTGCCCAGGGTAAGTCGGGACCTAAGGCGAGGCCGACAGGCGTAGTCGATGGATAACCGGTTGATATTCCGGTACCCGCTGTGAAGCGTCAAACATTGAATCAGGCGATGCTAAGTCCGTGAAGCCGCCCTGGAGCCTTCGGGCAAAGGGGAGTGGTGGAGCCGACGGACCAGACTTGTAGTAGGTGAGTGATGGGGTGACGCAGGAAGGTAGTCCAGCCCGGGCGGTGGTTGTCCCGGGGTAAGGGTGTAGGCCGTGCGGTAGGTAAATCCGTCGCACATGAGGCTGAGACCTGATGCCGAGCCGATTGTGGTGAAGTGGATGATCCTATGCTGTCGAGAAAAGCCTCTAGCGAGTTTTATGGCGGCCCGTACCCTAAACCGACTCAGGTGGTCAGGTAGAGAATACCGAGGCGTTCGGGTGAACTATGGTTAAGGAACTCGGCAAAATGCCCCCGTAACTTCGGGAGAAGGGGGGCCACATCCGGTGATGGGCTGTACGTCCTGAGCTGGGGGTGGCCGCAGAGACCAGCGAGAAGCGACTGTTTACTAAAAACACAGGTCCGTGCGAAGCCGTAAGGCGATGTATACGGACTGACGCCTGCCCGGTGCTGGAACGTTAAGGGGACCGGTTAGTCACATTTCGGTGTGGCGAAGCTGAGAACTTAAGCGCCAGTAAACGGCGGTGGTAACTATAACCATCCTAAGGTAGCGAAATTCCTTGTCGGGTAAGTTCCGACCTGCACGAATGGCGTAACGACTTCTCGACTGTCTCAACCATAGGCCCGGTGAAATTGCACTACGAGTAAAGATGCTCGTTTCGCGCAGCAGGACGGAAAGACCCCGGGACCTTTACTACAGTTTGATATTGGTGTTCGGTTCGGCTTGTGTAGGATAGCTGGGAGACTGTGAACTCTGGACGCCAGTTCAGGGGGAGTCGTCGTTGAAATACCAGTCTGGTCGTGCTGGATGTCTAACCTGGGTCCGTGATCCGGATCAGGGACAGTGTCTGATGGGTAGTTTAACTGGGGCGGTTGCCTCCTAAAGAGTAACGGAGGCGCCCAAAGGTTCCCTCAGCCTGGTTGGCAATCAGGTGTTGAGTGTAAGTGCACAAGGGAGCTTGACTGTGAGACCGACGGGTCGAGCAGGGACGAAAGTCGGGACTAGTGATCCGGCGGTGGCTTGTGGAAGCGCCGTCGCTCAACGGATAAAAGGTACCCCGGGGATAACAGGCTGATCTTCCCCAAGAGTCCATATCGACGGGATGGTTTGGCACCTCGATGTCGGCTCGTCGCATCCTGGGGCTGGAGTCGGTCCCAAGGGTTGGGCTGTTCGCCCATTAAAGCGGTACGCGAGCTGGGTTTAGAACGTCGTGAGACAGTTCGGTCCCTATCCGCTGCGCGCGCAGGAACATTGAGAAGGGCTGTCCCTAGTACGAGAGGACCGGGACGGACGAACCTCTGGTGTGCCAGTTGTTCTGCCAAGGGCATGGCTGGTTGGCTACGTTCGGGAGGGATAACCGCTGAAAGCATCTAAGCGGGAAGCCTGCTTCGAGATGAGTGTTCCCACCCACTAGATGGGGTAAGGCTCCCAGTAGACGACTGGGTTGATAGGCCAGATGTGGAAGCCGGGTAACCGGTGGAGCTGACTGGTACTAATAGGCCGAGGGCTTGTCCTCAGTTGCTCGCGTCCACTGTGTTAGTTCTGAGGCAACGACCGT
>NZ_JAFFSX010000068.1 GCF_017948485.1 Streptomyces sp. GESEQ-35
ACCAGGAAGAACACCCACACCGCGACGGCGCCCAGGAAGACACCGATCTCGGGGCGGGCCAACAGCCGCAGCGCCAGGGGACGTTCCGCGGTCCGCCCATCCTTCTGGTGGGCCGGCGGGGCCGGCGACGGAGAACCCGTCGCCGGAGCCGTGGTCTGGGTCATAGTCATCACCGGGTGCCCTTCGCGGCGAATGCGGCGACCTCGTCGATGTTGGACTTGTCGACGATGGCCGGGCCGGTCAGCACGGCCTCCTCACCGCCGCCGCTGTAGTTTCCGTTTGTCTTGTACAGCCACAGGGAGTCGACCGACAGATAGCCCTGGAGGAAGGGCTGCTGGTCGATGGCCCACTGGATCGTGCCGGACTCGATGGCGCCGGTCAGCTCCTTGTTGAGGTCGAACGTGGCGAGCTTGGCCTTGCTGCCCGAGTCGGCCAACGACTGTTCGGCGGTGAGTGCGATCGGGGCGGCGAGGGTCGCCACGAAGTCGATGGAGCTGTCCTGCTGGAGCTTGGCGGTCAGGGTCGACTTCACGGACGGCATGTCGGTTCCGTTGACATAGAGGAGGTCGGTCTTGCCCTCGAAGGTCTTCTTCAGTCCGGCACACCGTTGGGTGAGGCCGATGTTGCCCTGCTCCTGGACGACACAGACCGTGTGCTTGGCGCCGGCCTCGTTGAGCTTCCTGCCGAACGCCTCACCGGCCACCGTCTCGTCCTGCCCGAAGAACTCCAGCAGGCCCAGCTTCTTCCAGTCGCTCACACCGGAGTTGAAGCCGACGACGGGTATGCCGGCCTGCCCTGCCTTGGCGACGACACTCTTGAGAGCGTCGGGCTTGGCGAGCGTGGTGGCGATCCCGTCGACCTTCTGGTCGATCGCGTTCTGCACCAGGTTGGCCTGGTTGCCGGCGTTCGGGTCGGAGGAGTAGACGAGCTTGACGTTGTCCTTGGCGGCGGCGGCCTCGGCACCCTTGCGGACGATGTCCCAGAAGGTGTCACCGGGCGCGGCGTGCGTGATCAGGGCGACGGTCATACGGGGTGTGGTGGCCTTGCCCGCGGAGGCGCCTGCCGCGCCCTCCTCGGACTTCTTGCCGCCCGAGCTGCTGGAACAGCCGGCGACAAGCAGGGCGGCCGCGGCCGCCGCAGCGAGAACGGGAGTGATTCTGCGGGAACGGGAGTGGGTCATGGTCATCACCGGGTGCCCTTCGCGGCGAACGTGGCGATCTTGTCGACGTTGGTCTTGTCGACGAAGGCCGGCCCGGTCAGCACCGGGGCCTCACCGCCGCCGCTGTAGTTTCCGTTTGTCTTGTAGAGCCACAGGGAGTCGACCGACAGATAGCCCTGGAGGTAGGGCTGCTGGTCGATGGCCCACTGGATCGTGCCGGACTGGATGGCGCCGACCGCGTCCTTGTTGAGGTCGAACGTGGCGAGCTTGGTGCTGGTGCCGGCGTCAGCGATGGACTGGATGGCGGTCATCGCGAACGGGGCGCCGAGCGTGGTGACGTAGTCGATGGAGGAGTCCGTCTTGAGCTTGGCGGTGATCGTCGACTTCACCGACGGCATGTCGGTGCCGTTGACGTAGAGGATCTCGGTCTTGCCCTCGAACGTCTTCTTCACGCCCCCGCAGCGGGCCTCCAGGGCCACCTGCCCCTGTTCCATGATCACGCAGATGGTGTGCTTGGCGCCGGCCTCGTTGAGCCTGCGGCCGAACGCCTCGCCGGCGATGCTCTCGTCCTGGCCGAAGTACTCGAGCAGACCCTGCTCCTTCCAGTCCTGCACGCCGGTGTTGAAGCCGACGACCGGGATGCCGGCCTTCTCGGCCTGGGCGACCACGGCCTTCATGGCGTCCGGCTTGGCGAGGGTGACAGCGATGCCGTCGACCTTCTGGTCGATGGCGTTCTGGACCAGGTTCGACTGGTTGGGGCCGCTGGGGTCGCTGGAGTAGACCAACTTGACGTTGTCCTTGGCGGCGGCCGCCTCGGCACCCTTGCGAATCGTGTCCCAGAAGGTGTCACCAGGGGCGGCGTGCGTGATCATCGCGACCGTCATACGGGGAGTGGTGGCCTTGCCGGCCGACACATCGGTCCCGCCCTCTTCGGACTTCTTTCCTCCGGAACTGCTGGAGCATCCGGCCACAAGCAGTGCGGCGGCTGCCGCTGCTGCGGCGAGGGGGACGAATCTGCGGGAGCGGGGGTGGGAGGAACGGTCCATCTTTCCGGCACCTCACTGTGCTTCAGGGGAAAGGGAGAAGCTGCTGATCGAAGGAACACTGCGGATCACATGCCGTTAACACGGCTGTTGCCTATGACGAGATAGAACCGTCACGCCACTCTGAGGTCAACGTTTGTAATGACATCATTTCTCCATCAAGGAAAGATGTCAGAACAATTACTTGACGGTGGTCGCGCGTGACCTCTAGACCTGAAATGACTTCAGGCAGGAGGTCCGCGAGTGAACCCTTCTTTTGATGTAATAACCATGGGTCGAACGGGCGTCGACAAATATCCCCTGGAGACCGGCGTTCCCCTGGAAAAAGTCGAGAGCTTCTGCCCGCCCGCTCCCAGCCCGCATCGCCTCGGCTACCTGGGGGTTCCCCCGCGCGAGCGAAGCCGAGCCTGGGAGAGGGTCTCCCCCTCCGGCAACGGCCGCACCACCGACCTCCTGGCCGAAGTCCGCGACGGCGCTACGCCGCCCTCGACAGCAGCCGCGACCACGCCTGAGTCCGGCCCTCCGAAAGGAAACCCGCACCGATGAAGAACCTCCACCACTGGATCAACGGCAAGCCCAGCGAGGGTTCGTCCGCACGCTACGGCCCCATTCACAACCCGGCCACGGGCAGCCAGGAGAAGCAGGTCCCCCTCGCCTCCGTCGAGGAGGTGGACAA
>NZ_JAFFSX010000007.1 GCF_017948485.1 Streptomyces sp. GESEQ-35
TTCAGCGGATCACGATGCACCTCGACTTCGAGGTCGTCGATCTGCAGGCGGCCGTGGCGCACGCACTCGAACTCGGCGCGCGGGAATCCGGCCACCAGCCGCAGGAAAACGTCAGAGTGATGCTCGACCCGGCCGGTCATCCCTTCTGTCTCTACATGGACAGCAGCAACAGCTAGCAGAGCGAACCGAGTTGTCGGTGGGTGATGAGGCAGCAGGCGATTTTGAGGAACGCTTCGTGGATGTCGGCCCGGCGTTCCCAGCGGACGCGCAGGCGTCGGAAGCCGTGCAGCCAGGCAAAACTCCTCTCGACGACCCAGCGGTAGGTGCCCAGGCCGGTGCCGTGCAGGGTGCCGCGGCGGGCGATCGTGGGTTCCCGTTGCGCATCTCCAAGAGGTACACCGGGTTGTTCGAGACCAGGACCGTTTTGGCGAGCCGCTCCACGGCGACACCGCCATGTAGAGCGCACTCGTCGTACTCGCCGCGCCCGTGATCGTCCATGGCTCTGTGGGCGGCCTTCTTGGCCCCTTCAAGGAAGCTCTCGAAGGAGAGGGAATCGTCCATGAGGGGACGGTAGCGGACCCTGTAATACAGGTGTGATCACTTTGAAGGGCAGCCCCACGGAGCACGTGGGTTCTGCGGCTGGATCGTGAAGGCAGGAGCTACTCGTCATCCTCCCACTCTGGGCTGTCATGCCAGAGGAACTCATCGGCCGGGCTCAGAACCCTTTCCCCGTTCAGGTCTACCAGTGGTACGCGTCGGTCCATGCGTGCCGCTGCAAGTTCCTCGGTCGTCTTCAGCCGGAGTCCGCAGACACGGCACAAGAATTGCTGGGGAGCGGCTTCTCCAGGCCTGTCCTCCATGATCAGGACAATCGGTCCAGTGATCAGCGCCCCGTGGTGGTGGCAAGCGGGACATTCGTGCGGCAGGAGGAAGGAGCGCATGTCGGGGCCGAAGTCAGCCGTTCGCATCGAGCGAGCTTCCACGTACGCCTCCTGCGCAGCTAGAGGAAGGCCCTTGGTGCGTTCTGCGAGTCGATAGCGTGCCTGCTCCACGAGCTGGCGGAAGTGTCGGGTTGCCTTCTCGATAGCCTCGCTCAGGGTCAGCTGCACGAGGCGATGGTGAGGTCCCCAGTACCGCTTGGCGCCATATCGTCCCCAGGCCTTCAACAGGGTCGTGGTGGTCCTGGCAAATACAGCCAGGCCGTCAAATGAGCCGTTAGGCGTGGCTGATAGATGGGCGACGCCGTTCCGTAGCTCGATCAGCTCGTCCAAGTCGGGGTCAGCTGCTTGTGGAAGGACTCCCAGGCGCTTCAGCCGCTTGATGGCCTGTGTTGCTCCTATGGTGCGGACCCTAGTGGCCGGTTCCAGGCCGGCGAACTGGAAGAGGACGTCATCGTTCCCCTTCATTTCCATCAGCAGGAAGGGGTTCTTCTTGGCCAGTACCGCCTTCGCCAGCCGCTCAACGCTGACACCAGCGTGTAGGAGGAAGACCTCCTCATCGTCGTTCGCGTGAGCGTCCATCGCTGAGTGCGCGAATTTCTTCGCACCCGAGATCAGACCTGTGAAGGTCTTATCGATGTCCATACCAGGACGTTAGCCGTGCCTGTAGCACGGGTGCGATCGCTTTGAGAATCGGTCGCAGAAGGCGTTGTGAGGTCCACCAGGGCTACTCCGGCCCGGGAGCGTCCTCCGGCGGGTAGTCCGGCTGCGGGTACTGCTGTGTTGCTCCTCATCGCCATCGTTGTGGTGGTGGGGCTCCTCATCTGGATCGGGGTCGAACTGAGGCGACGCCCCCCAACAGCCAGCCCAAGACGGGGCTGAGCGGAACGTCGACGTGACTCGATCGGTGACCGGTCTCCTGGCTGTCATATCCAGCGACGTGGCTATCGTCGTGGCAGGAATATGGGGCATCACGAAGGCGGGCGACAAGGCGCAGCAAGTGGTGCCGCTCCTCACAAGCGCGTTCACCGCAGTCACCGCTATCACAACGGCGTACTTCGGGATCAGGGCTGTTGCCAACACGGCTAAACAAGCTATCGAGACGCCGAAGCCTCCGGGGCCCCAAGGTGAGCGGGGCCCCAAGGTGACCCAGGTCCCCCGGGTGAGCCAGGTCCCCCGGGCCCGCCAGGCGGCCAGCCACATCCGTCTGATGAGGGTGAGGTGAACGACGAGGACGACTACTCGGAAGGCGCAGGACGGGCCGCAGGACCACGAGGGTCGCCCGCTAGGGCCAGGGCCGCAAGGGCCGCCGCAGAGCGTGGTCGGCGTTAGATGCTCCAGACCGGACTTCGATCGCTGCCATCGGTCCGGACCCGCATTACTTCCAGGACACCTCGACCCGGTCCGGGTTCCAGACGTTGAAGGGCCGGGTCGCGGAGTGGATCAGGATCTCCCTGATCGACCCCCGGAAAAGGCCATGAGGATGTCAGGGGGTGCCCGTATCGTCATGACATGGGCAAGTCCTCCAAGAAGTCGAAGTTGAAGCGCCGTCACCACACCGTGCCGCGCCTCCATCTTCGGCGCTTCGCTGACGGTGAGCGGATCATGCGCGTCCCTCTCGACGGCAGCGAGCGGCGTCCGGTCGGGATTGCCGACGTCACCGTCCACCGCAACTTCTACTCGATGCGGGATGAGAACGGTCAACTCGACGACACCGTTGAGGATCTGCTCGCCGAGCTGGAGAATAAGGCCGCCAGGGTCATCCGACAGGTCGTCGGCGGGCTGTGGCCTTTGCCCATCGAACACCGCGCCGTCCTGGCCGAGTACATCGCGGCGCAGCATGCGCGGATCCCTGCTGCCCGTACGGTTAACGACGAGATCGGGGATCACCTCGGCAAGGTCGTGATCGCCATGGGCGGAAAGCCCGAGATCCGCACGCGCCTCGAAGAGAACGCCACGGAGCCCGTCTCGGACGAGGAGGTCGATGCGGTGTGGGCGGAGGTGACGGACTTTGACGGCTACTACGCCGAGATGTCGGTCAACGACCACATGCTGTCGATGGGCCAGTCCATGGCGACGGCGTACGAGGTGTTCATGGCACGCTCGTGGGGCCTTATCAAGTTCGAGCACCGCACACTGCTCATTCCGGATCACCCGGTGACGCTGGTGCGCGACGGGGACATGCCTAGGTGGCGCGGCGTCGGTATCGGCAACGCAGGCGCGATCCTCGTGCCGATCGATCGGCGGGTGGCCATCATGATGGCGTCGCCTGGGGTTGATGACTTCTTCGTACGGACGCACACCAAGCTGGCCAAGGAGCTGAACCAGCGCTTCGCGGACAACGCGCGCAGGGAACTGTTCCACCACCCCGATGACAACCCCCTGGAGGGGGTTGAACTGCCTCCGGTGCGAGACCGCGAGACGCGGATCAGCCAGCCGCCGGGCAACTTCCTGTTGCCCGACGGACCCTCGGACGTTTTCAAGCGCGTCGTGAGCGACGTCCCCGAGCCGCCGCCTGGCGCCAAGCCACCCCGGTTCGAGGGGCAGCGATGACATTCAGAACTCGGTGCTGAGGCGGTAAAGGAACACGATCAGATGAGTTGTCCCTGTAACGTGCATGCGGAACCGCTCCCGTGTCGCCGTACGTCTCGGCCTGTAACCGTGACCGGTTGGAGGCCAGTGTGGAGATTGGCATCAGGGAAGCCATCGAGGCCGCTCAGGCCGAGATACGTCAGGCTCTACGGACCTTGCCCATGCAAGACGGCGTGAACTTCCACTACAACAGCGTAGAACTCGAACTCACCCTGGAGGCTTGCAGTTCCTCCGAGAAGCAGGGCGGCGTGAAGTTCTGGGTGGTCGAGGGCTCAGGGAAGCGCGGGGTTGAGGACAGGCTGACGCACACCGTTCGTATCTCTATGGTTCCGACGGGATCGCATTACCAATGGACGTCTGACACGACTTTGGCGCCGCTGGCGTGCCACGCTGAAGGCCCCGTCACGGCACCAGATTCGCGCGGCTATTTGTGGCGCCGCCTCGCAGGGCCCTCTACTTCCAACGAACCTCAATCCGATCAGGATTGAAGACGTTGAACGGCCTGGTCGCGGGGTGGATCAGGATCTCCTCGACTGTCGGACGGTGCGTCCAACCTGGGCGTGCTGGTGGGCGTCTCAATGACCACGTGTGGTCGGTGAAGAACATCTCCGGCGACTCGTGGTGCCTGTACCGGGACGCGGACTACGAGAACGAGATCCAGGTGATCCTGGACGGGCAGACGCTCGACCTGGCTTCGTCCGTGCGGGACGAGGTCAGCTCCGTCGAGCCGTGCTGAGAAGTCCTGCCGAACGAACGCCCCGTCGCACCTCGCCGTGCAGCGGGGCGTCGGCCTGTCGGTGGAGCCCCAAGACTTCTGGAGCCCATGACTTCTCAGGATGGCAGGAGGCAAGGATCCCCGGAGCATGTGAGTGCACACCGACCGGGGATGGCTCACATGGCGGTACGCATTCACTTCACCGACGACGATCTCGCCCACATCAGGCTGGCGCAGGCTCCCGAACCCATGTGGGAGGCGCTGCTCAGCATGCACATGCTTCAGACCGACACCGGGTCCGCCGTCTTCGGCGGCTGGCGGCACCGGGTGCGCCGCGAACTACCCGCCGACGTACGCCCGTTGCTCCGCCTGGCACCGCCCGTCGACTGCTCGGCCGATTTTCTCACCCCGGCGGCCGGCACGGGCGGCCTGGACGCCGGCACCGGCGCCCTGCTGTCCACGCCACGGCAGCGGCTCCGCGGCGACCTGCTGGAACTGGCCCGCGCCGGCCGACGACTGCCGCGCTGGGCGAGGCCGCTGGCCGACGGCGACAAGGAGGCGGTCGCCCACCTCGCGCGAGTGTTCCGGCAGTACTTCGGGACCGCGCTGGCCCCCGTGGTGGGGCCCGCATCCGCACCCGCCTCGACGCCGAACATGCCCTCCACGGACGGTACTTGGCGAACGGCGACCTCGGCGCGCTGCTCAGCGCCCTCCACGCCGATCTCGTCCGGCGGCGGCCGGTGCTGGAGGTGAGGGGGTTGGGCGCGGACCGAGACGTCCATCTGGACGGGCGCGGGTTGCTGGTGCTGCTCTCGTACTTCTGCTGGCGCAAGCCGACGCTGCTCAAGGATCCCGCGTTGCCTTGCGTCGTGGTCTACCCGATGACGCACGAGACGGTTCTGAACGGCACGCCCGGACTCCGTCCCCTGAACGCCCTCCTCGGCCGCACCCGCGCCGGGATCCTCGAGACGGTCGCAGACCATGGTGTGACGACGACCGAACTCGCCCATGACACGGGGATCTCACCAGCCACGGCCAGCCATCACGTCGGCATTCTGCGCAAGGCGGGGTTACTGAGCACGCAAGGCGAGGAAGGCCGTACTGCATTCCGTCACGCCGCTGGGGCTGGCCCTGCTGGACGGACGTGCGTGATGAACTCCGTCCACGTGGTGGGGGAGAGGGCGAGCGCGGGGGCCTGCCGGTTCTTGGAGTCGCGTACGTGGATGGTGGCGGGGGTGAGGGCGACCTCGACGCAGTCGCCGGAACCACCGCTGCTGTAGCTGCTCTTGAACCAGGCCAGTTTGCTGGTGCTCATAGGTCTCCTCGCATCCGCTGCAACAGGCTCATGGAGTCTTTGAGGGTGAGAGCCTGTGAGCGCATCCTGGCATACCGCATCTGGAGCATGCTGACCACTTTTCGATCAGCGATGAACTGGCCGCTTTCCTGCCCCTCGCAGTAGGCGAACCACTTGTTCTCCGCGGTCTCCAGCAACTGCATGGGTCCGTCCAGCCCTGCGTGAGTATCCTGCTCCGTCGGCATGATCTGGATCTCCACGTTCCGCAGGTCGGCGATCTCCAGCACATGGTCGATGAGCTCCCGCGTGACCTCCACACCACCCGTCCGCCGCCGGAACAGGTGCTCCTCCAGGATGAAGGCGAACGCCGTGTTCGGCCGTTCTCGCAGCAGTCGTTGCCGTTCCGCCCGCGCTACCCACTGCGCCTCGATCTGCTCGTCGCTCAGCGGCGGGAGCTGGTTCGTGAACAGCGTCCGCGCGTACGCCTCCGTCTGCAACAGCCCTGGAATCAACCGGCATTCGTAGGTGTACAGCGTCATCGCCATGGCCTCCAGCTGGGCCCACCGCCGAAACCACGCCGCCAACCCGGGCTGTCGAGCCAGATACCGTGCCGCCCGTCGCAGGGCGCCGGTATTGCCGAGCACCGGCTCCGACCGGTCCGCGAAATCCGGATCCGGCATCCGCCGCCCCAACTCCACCGAAGCCACCGTGTGCTTCGACAGTCCCACCAGATCCCCGAACTCCTCCCGGCTCAGCCCGGCGTGCTCCCGCAACGCCTGCACGACCGCCCCGAACGTCCGCAGACTGTCCGACGCCTCCGGCTCACCGCCGCCCACCATTGAATCGACCACGGTCGGTCACCTCCCCGGGTCATGGTCACGGCCAGTCACACGTACTGTCCACCCCGTAACCGCGTACGCTCCCGCAGCGTACGCGCCGTGGACCTGGTGAACTTCCCCCCTCGGCCGCCAGATTGAGCGCATGCACGCACCGCTCACCCCCCAACCTCCGGTTACCGTACGTATGTTCACCCAGCGCCTCAGTGCCACCCCACGCGGCGCCCGTCTCGCCCGGCACCTCGCCGTGCACCAGCTCCACGCCTGGGGCATCCCGTACGGCAGTGACGCCTCGGAAGCGGTCGCAGTGATCGTCGCCGAGTTGGCGGCCAACGCGGTGACCCACGGCCGGGTCCCCGGACGGGACTTCGAGCTGGGGCTGTCCCTGCCGACGGGCAGCATCCGGATCGAGGTCAGTGATACCCGAACCGAATCCAGCCCGCCGAAGCCGGGCGATGTGCCGCCTCCGTGTCCCCTCGGCGAACACGGCCGCGGACTCGTTCTCGTCGAGGCCCTGGCCGACCGGTGGGAGGTGCTGGACCGGGACCCTCCTGGCAAGACCGTCCGTGCGGAGGTGGACCTGCCGGGGTGGCGGGCCCTTCTCGGTGGACGTGGGTGGCGAACTCCTGTGGCGCGCGCGGGTCATTGACGCGCAAGTGATTCGATTCTACGTTCCGTCCGAAGTGACGATCGTTGTTCGAGATACAGAACAGGAGCGTCCCGTATGAGCCGCAAGAGAACCGCACTTCTCGCCCTCCCCGCAGCCGCCCTGCTTGCCCTCATCCCGTCCAGCGCGTCGGCCTACCCCAACCCCGGTACCGTCACCGGTTCCGTCGTCACCCACGACCCGACGATGATCCGCACCTCGTCCGGCCAGTACCTGCTGTACGCCACCGGCGGGGGCATCGCGAACAAGACCTCCAGCAACCGCATCGCCTTCAGTGCGGGCGCCGACGCCTTCTCCTCCCGCCCGAGCTGGTGGTCGACGTACTCCTCCGTCCCGGAGGCCTGGGCGCCGGACATCTCGTACCACGGGGGCAAGTACCTGCTGTACTACTCCGTCTCGAAGTTCGGCTCGAACACCTCGGCCATCGGGCTCGCCACCTCCAGCACGGGTCAGCCGGGCAGCTGGACCGACCAGGGGACCGTCTACACGTCCGGCTCGTCCAGCGACTACAACGCCATCGACCCGAACCTCTTCGTGGACGACGACGGCAAGTGGTGGCTGTCCTTCGGCAGTTGGTGGACCGGGATCAAGATGATCCAGATCAACCCGTCCACCGGGAAGCAGCTGGCCGGCAACACCAACCGGTACTCCCTCGCCTCCCGCCCGACCGGCACCAAGGCCGTCGAAGCGCCGTACATCGTCAAGCGCGGCCGCTACTACTACCTCTTCGCTTCGTACGACACCTGCTGCGCCGGCACCAGCTCGACGTACAAGGTCAAGGTCGGCCGCGCCACCGGCGTCACCGGGCCGTACCACGACAGGAGCGGCGTCGCGATGACGAACAACGGCGGCACGCCGGTCCTTGAGTCGCACGGCCGGTACATCGGCCCCGGCGGGCAGTCGATCATGAACGATGTCGACGGGGACCTGATCGTCTACCACTACTACGACGGCCAGGACAACGGCACACCCAAACTCGGCATCAACCTTCTGAACTGGAGCAGCGGATGGCCCGTCGCCTACTGACCCTGCTGGCCGCACTGGTCTTCCTGCTGGGGCTCGGACAGTCCTCCGCGAGCGCGGCCTCCTTCTCCAACCCCGTCAAGGCGCAGAAGGGCGCCGACCCCTGGATCTCGTACCACAGCGGCAACTACTACATGGTGACGACGAGTTGGACCGACGCCATCACCATGCGCAAGTCCACCACCCTCGCCGGCCTCGCCACCGCGCCCAGTGTCCAGGTGTGGACGGGCGACGCCGCCTCCCGGTGCTGCAACATCTGGGCGCCGGAGCTCCACTTCATCAACGGCCGCTGGTATCTGTACTACGTCGCCGGCCAGAACGTCTCCGACTACATCCCCACCCAGCGCACCCATGTCCTGGAGAGCGCCGGCTCCGACCCGATGGGCCCGTACACCTACCGCAACCAGCTCAACTCCGCCTGGATGCTGGACCCGACGGTGGCCACGATCAACGGCAGCCTGTACCTGTTCGGCAGCGCGAGCGGAGGCACACAGAATCTCGTCGCCGCGCGGATGTCCAACCCGTACACCCTCGCCACCGGCTTCTCCACGATCTCCACGCCGACCAACTCCTGGGAGACGTCCGGCGGTTCGGTGAACGAGGGCCCGGAGATCCTCCAGCGGGGTGGCCAGACGTATCTGATCTACTCGGCCAGCGGCTGCTGGACCCCCGACTACAAGCTCGGTCAGCTCACCCTCACCGGCTCCAACCCGCTGTCCGCGTCCTCCTGGACCAAGAAGTCCACGCCGGTCTTCCAGCGCAACGACACCGCGGGCGTCTACGGTCCCGGACACAACGGCTTCTTCACGTCCCCCGACGGCTCCGAGAACTGGATCGTCTACCACGCCAACGACGCCGCCTCCGAGGGCTGCGACAACGGACGTACGACCCGCGCCCAGAAGTTCACCTGGAACTCCGACGGCACACCGAACCTCGGCACCCCGGTCGCCCTCGGCGCGAGCATGACCGGCCCGTCCGGCGAGCCCTCCTCGGCCTCCACGACGTACACCATCACCAACCGCAACTCGGCCAAATGCCTTGACGTAGCCGGTGGTTCGACCGCCGACGGCGCAAACGTCCAGCAGTACACCTGCAACGGCAACAACAACCAGCGCTGGCGCATCGAGGACCAGGGAGACGACACCAGCCGCCTGGTGAACGTCGCCACCGGCAAGGTCCTGGACACCGCCGACTGCTCCTCCGCCGACGGCGCCGACCTGCGCCAGTGGACCTGGCTGAACAACACCTGCCAGCGCTTCAGATTCCTGACGACGAGCGACGGTTACGTCAGGATCGTCAACCAGGCGACGGGCAAGGTGGCAGATGTGGCGAACTGCTCCACGGCGGACGCGGCGGACGTACGCCAGTGGACGTGGCTGAACAACCCCTGCCAACAGTGGCGATTGAACCCCGTGTAGCACAACGCGCCCCAAAGGGGCGCGGGGAACTGCGCGACCAGCCACAACGGCCCCGCAGTCGCCCGCATACAGCACCACCTACGGCGAGACGGCGTTACCCGGCCTGCCCCATCCCCGCCGCATTCGGCCAGCTCTGGGCATTGGGCCACCCCGCAGCAGGCGCAGGCGTAAGCCCGTTAGTGCCCCGGACCTGGGCGGCGGTGAGTCCACCCCGGGCCGGGACACCTGGCGGTGTGGGGCCCGCCGGCTGGGGAGCGGCTGCCGCGGCCGCCGGGAACTGCGAGGGGATGGGGGGAGCCGGCGCGGGCATGGGGGCCGGCGCAGGGATGGGAGCCGGCGCAGCCATGGGCTGCGGGTAGGCCTGGGCGGCGGCCGGCATCGGCATCCCGGCTCCACCGGTGTGCCCCGGAGCCGCCATACCGCCGGAGGCCATCGCGTGCTGGGGCATGCCGCCCACGGCCATGGCCTGAGCCGCAAGGCCATGCATACCGGCCCCGTTGGTCGCGCCGACCAGACGGTCCACCGCCGCCGTACCCGAGCTGTAATTGGTCCCTGTACCCAGCTCGGGCACGGCGGCTCCCCTCCTGGTCCCGTAGAGCACCTGTTCCAGGCCGGACACCAGGCGACGCACGTCGACCTGAGGGCGCACCACGAGTCGCAGGAAGCGGCTCGACGAACCGATCTTGTTGCCGCACTCACGGACCAGGATCCGGTGCTCGGTGAGGAGCCGGTCCCGGACCACGGTGCCTTCGGCGCCCACGGGGAGGCGCACGAAAAGGAAGTTGCCCTGGGAGGGGTAGACCGTCAGACCGGGCAGCGAGGAGAGCTGGCTGGCCATGTCCAGGCGGTCACGGCGCACCTGGTGGAGGCTCTGCATGTACTCCTGGCCGTGGTTCTTCAGCATGAACACCACGTGCTCGGCAAAGGCGTTGAGGTTCCACTTCGGCAGCATCGAGCGGACCCGGCCCGCGAGCGAGGGGTTGGCGACCAGATAGCCGAACCGTATGCCGTGCAGTCCGAAGTTCTTGCCGAGGCTGCGCAGGACGATGACGTTCGGGCGGAGCATCGCCTCCTGGACGACCGAAGGCTCCGCCTCGGCGTCGGCGAACTCGAGGAACGACTCGTCGATGACGACCAGGTCGAGGTCGGCCATCGCGTCCATGAACTGGGTGATGGCGTGCCGGTGGAGGAAGCCGCCGTCGGGGTTGTTGGGGTTGCAGATGACGGCGACGCGGGTGCCGCGGGCCCTGATGAACTCGGCGTACTGCGCGAGGTCGAGGGCGAAGCCGCTGGACTCCTGGAGCGGGAACATGTCGACCCGCTTGCCGGTCTCCATCGGCTGGTCGGTCCAGCGGCCGAAGGTGGGGACGGGGATCGCCAGGGACTCACGGACCATCAGGTGGTCGATCCAGGTGATCAGCTCGGTCGAGCCGTTGCCCATCGCCACGGCCTGCGGCGGGAGTTGCAGGAGGTTGCACAGCTCGGACGTGATTGTGTCGGCGCTGCTGGGGTAATAGGTGATGATGTCGCGCAACCGGCCTGCCATGTCGTCGAACATGGCGGGCGTGGGGAAGTACGGGTTGCACGGGATACAGAAGTCGATCGGGCCGGCTCCTTCGCCGCCCTCGCGAGTCAGAGCCGCCATCGACGGGCTGTGCGCCGCCGTGCTGCGGAACAGCGAGGTGACGTTCTCAGCCATGGAACCTCCGTATGGGGCGGACCCGGTGGGGACGACCGGGCCCGTCGTCTTTGGGTGGCCCGCGCGGGGGAGCGCGGGCCACCCTTAGATACGGATGCCTGTGAGGCGCTGTTCAACGGCTGTGGATTCGATGGAAACTTGTGAAGCTACTGTGAAGCAGGGTCACTTGCCGAACGAGTGCACCGTCGTCGACCGGTACGTCTGCCCAGGTCGCAGCGTCGTTGACGGGAACTTCGGCTGGTTCGGCGAGTCCGGGAAGTGCTGCGTCTCCAGGCACAGCGCGTCGCCCTGCCGATAGACGCTGCCACCGGTGCCGGCGAAGCTGCCGTCGAGGAAGTTACCCGAGTAGAACTGAAGGCCCGGCTCGGTCGTGGCGATCTTCAGGGTGCGGCCGGAGGACGGGTCGCGGAGCGTGGCGATGTGCTCCGGCTTCCCCGTGATGCCCTTGTCGAGCGCCCAGTTGTGGTCGATCCCCTTGCCGTACAGCAGCTGCTGGTGGGCGACGCGGATGTCCTCGCCGACCGTCTTGGTGGAGCGGAAGTCGAAGGGGGTGCCCGCGACCTTCGCCAGCTCGCCCGTGGGGATCAGCCCCGAGTCGACCGGCGTGTAGCGGGAGGCCGCGATGGACAGCTCGTGGTCGTAGATCGTGCCGCTCGACTCGCCCGCGAGGTTCCAGTAGACGTGGCTGGTGAGATTGACGATCGTCGGCTTGCTGGTGGTGGCCGCGTAGTCGATCCGCCAGTCGCCGCGCCGGGTGAGGGTGTACGTCACCTTGCTCTTCAGCGTTCCGGGGTACCCCATCTCGCCGTCGACGCTGACGTAGTGGAGGTGCAGCCCGACGTCCGTGCCCTGGACGAACGGTTCGACGTCCCACACCCGCTTGTCGAAGCCCTTCGCTCCGCCGTGCAGGGTGTTCTCGCCGTCGTTGACGTCCAGCTGGTAGGCCGTGCCGTCCAGGGTGAACTTGCCCTTGGCGATGCGGTTGCCGTAGCGGCCGATCAGCGCGCCGAAGTACGGGCTCTTGGCGACGTAGTCCTCGATGTTGTCGAAGCCCAGGGAGACGTTGGTGTAGCGGCCCCGCCGGTCGGGGATCTCCAGTGACTGGACGATGCCGCCGTAGGAGAGGACCTTCAGCCGCGTCCCTCCGTTCTCCAGCGACCAGCTGTAGACCTTCGTGCCGTCGGCGAGCGTGCCGAAGAGCGACTTCACCGGCTTCCTGCCTCCCGTGGCGTGTGCGGTGCCGATGGTGGTGGCGGTGACACCGGCGGCCGCGGCCCCGGCTATAAGCGTGCGTCTGTTCAGTTCCATGCAGCGGCTCCAGAAAGAAGAGTTGGACAGCGCCGCCAGGGGCGCGGGGAACTGCGCGACCAGCCACAACCGGCCCGCAGCCGCCCCACGACCCCGGCGACCCCTTGCCTACGAACCGACCTTGCGCTTGTTCCACACGTCGAACCCGACCGCCGCCAGCAACACCAGCCCCTTGATGACCTGCTGCCAGTCCGTGCCGATGCCGACGAGGTTCATACCGTTGTTCAGCACGCCCAGGACCAGACCGCCGATGATCGCGCCGAGGACGGTGCCGACCCCGCCGCTCATCGACGCACCGCCGATGAACGCGGCCGCGATGGCCTCCAGCTCGAAGTTCAGACCGGCCTTGGGCGAGGCCGCGTTGAAGCGGGCGGCGAAGACCAGACCCGCCAGGGCCGCGAGCATGCCCATGTTCAGGAAGACCAGGAAGGTGACCTTCTTGTCCTTCACACCCGACAGCTTGGCCGCCGGAAGGTTGCCGCCGATCGCGTAGATGTGGCGGCCGATGATCGCGTTGCGCATGACGTAGCCGAAGCCGACGAGCAGCACACCGAGGATGATCAGCACGATGGGGGCGCCCTTGTAGCTGGCGAGCAGCATCGTGAGCGTGAGGATGGCGGCACCGATCGCCACCAGCTTCAGCAGGAACAGGTTGGTGGGCGGGACATCGAGGGCGAACTCCTGCTGGCGCCGGCGGTCGCGGAACTCCTGGAAGACCACGAACACGATCAGCCCGATGCCCAACAGCAACGTGATGTTGTGGTAGTTGGTGTTCGGGCCGACCTCGGGCATAAAGCCGTTGGCGACCTTCTGGAGCCCCTCCGGGAACGGGCCCAGCGTCTGACCCTCAAGGAAGATCTCGGTCAGACCGCGGAAGATCAGCATGCCCGCGAGGGTCACGATGAAGCTTGGTATGCCGCCGTACGCGATGAAGAACCCTTGCGCCGCGCCCGCGACCGCGCCCATGGCCAGGCACAGGATCACCGCGAGGGGCCAGGGCAGATCGTTCCTGACCATGAACACGGCGGCCATCGAGCCGATGAACGCCGTCAACGAGCCGACCGACAGGTCGATATGGCCCGCGATGATGACGAGCATCATGCCGATCGCGAGGATCAGGATGTAGCTGTTCTGGAGTACCAGGTTGGAGACGTTGCGCGGCAGCAGCAGGTCGCCGTCCGTCCACACCGCGAACAGCACCACGATCAGGCCGAGCGCGATCAGCATGCCGTACTGCCGCATGTTGCGGCGCATGCCGTCCAGGATCAGCTGCAACAGGCCGTTGCCCGTGGTCGAACCGCCCTTGCCGGGCGGCGCGGGGGCCGGCGTCTTGGCGGTCACATCCGTACTCATCGGGATACCTCTTTGTCCTTGGTCATCTGACGCATCAGCGATTCCTGTGAGGCCTCGGCCCGCGAGAACTCACCGGTCAGCCGGCCCGCGGCCATCGTGTAGATGCGGTCGCACATACCGAGCAGCTCCGGCAGCTCGGAGGAGATGAAGACCACCGCCTTGCCCTGCGCGGCCAGTTGGTCGATGACGGTGTAGATCTCGTACTTGGCGCCGACGTCGATGCCGCGCGTCGGCTCGTCCAGGAGCAGCACATCCGGACCCGCGAAGATCCACTTGCTGAGGACGACCTTCTGCTGGTTGCCGCCGGACAGCTTGCCCACCGGCTCGAAGACGGTCGGCGCCTTGATGTTCATCGACTTGCGGAAGCCCTCGGCGACCTGCCGCTCCTCGTGCTCGTCGACGACCCCGCGCTTGGAGACCTTGCCCAGGGCGCTGAGCGAGATGTTCCGGCCGATGGTGTCGATCAGGTTGAGTCCGTAGTGCTTACGGTCCTCGGTGACATAGGCGATGCCGTGCTTCACGGCCTCCGCCACCGTCTTCGTACGGATCTCCCGGCCGTCCTTGAAGACCGAGCCGCCCGCGTACCGGCCGTAGGTGCGCCCGAAGACGCTCATCGCGAGTTCGGTGCGCCCGGCGCCCATCAGGCCTGCGATACCGACGATCTCCCCGCGCCGCACGGACAGTGACACATCGTCGACGACCTTGCGCTGCTGGTCGATCGGGTGGTGCACGGTCCAGTTGCGGATCTCCAGGGCCGCCGCGGTGCCCACCTCGGTGTCGTGCTTCGTCCGCTCCGGGAAGCGGTGCTCCAGGTCGCGGCCGACCATGCCGCTGATGATCCGGTCCTCGGTGGTCTCCGCGGCCTTCACGTTCAGCGTCTCGATGGTGCGGCCGTCGCGCAGGATCGTCACCGAGTCGGCGACCTTGCGGATCTCGTTGAGTTTGTGGGAGATGATGATCGAGGTGATGCCCTGGTTCTTCAACTCCAGGATGAGATCGAGGAGTTTGCCGCTGTCCTCGTCGTTCAGGGCGGCGGTCGGCTCATCCAGGATGAGCAGCTTCACCTTCTTCGACAGCGCCTTGGCGATCTCCACGAGCTGTTGCTTGCCCACGCCGATGTCGGCGACGCGGGTGTCGGGGTGGTCGCCGAGACCGACCCGGCGCAGCAGCTCGGTGGCGTGCCGCAGCGTCTCGGTCCAGCTGATGATCCCTCGTGTGGCGTGCTCGTTGCCGAGGAAGATGTTCTCCGCGATGGAGAGGTAGGGGATCAGGGCCAGTTCCTGATGGATGATCACGATGCCGTGATGCTCACTGGCCCTGATGTCCTTGAACTTGCAGATCTCTGACTCGAAGAGGACCTCACCGTCGTACGTCCCGTGCGGATGAAGGCCGGAGAGGACCTTCATCAGGGTCGACTTGCCGGCGCCGTTCTCCCCGCAGATGGCGTGGACCTCGCCCTGCTGGACGGTCAGTGTGACGTCCGACAGCGCCTTGACGCCGGGAAAGGTCTTGACGATCGAGCGCATTTCCAGGACGGGTCCCGCCATGGTCGTGCCTTCCAATCCCTAGGGTGCGGCGGTGGGTTAGTTGAGGTCGCTCGCCTTGATGTAGCCGGAGTCGACAACTTCCTTCTGGTAGTTGGCCTTGTCGACGCTGATCGGCTCCAGCAGGTACGACGGGACGACCTTGGCGCCGTTGTCGTAGGTCTTGGTGTCGTTGACCTCGGGCTTCTTGTCGTTGAGTACCGCGTCGACCATGTTCGAGGCCACCTTGGCAAGCTCACGGGTGTCCTTGTAGACGGTCATCGACTGCTCGTCCGCGATGATCGACTTCACCGAGGCGAGCTCGGCGTCCTGGCCGGTGACGACCGGCAGCGGCTTGGCCTTGGAGCCGTAGTCGTCGGACTTCAGCGCCGACAGGATGCCGATGGAGATGCCGTCGTACGGCGAGAGGACCGCGTCGACCCGCTCGGACTTGTACGCCGAGGTCAGGATGTCGTCCATGCGCTTCTGTGCGGTGCCGCCGTCCCAGCGCAGCGTGGTGACCTGGGTCAGCGCGGTCTGGCCGGAGCGGACGACGAGCTGCTTCTTGTCGATGAAGGGCTGAAGGACGTTCATCGCACCCTGGAAGAAGTAGCGGGTGTTGTTGTCGTCGTTGGAGCCGGCGAACAGCTCGATGTTGAACGGGCCCTTCTCGGAACCGTCCTTCAGGCCCAGCTTCTCCAGGATGTAGTTGCCCTGGAGCTCGCCGACCTTCTCGTTGTCGAACGACGCGTAGTAGTCGACGTTCTCGGTGCCGAGGATCAGCCGGTCGTAGGAGATCACCGGGATGTCGGCGTCCTTGGCCTGCTGGAGCACGTTGTTCATCGACTTGTTGTCGATGGCCGCGACGATGAGCGCCTTCACACCTTGCGTGATCAGGTTCTCGATCTGCGAGACCTGCTGGTCGGGGTCGTCCTCGCCGTAGACCAGCTTGGTCTTGTACCCCTTGGACTCCAGGTCCTTCTTGACGTTGTTGCCGTCGGCGATCCAGCGCTCCGACGACTTGGTCGGCATCGCGATGCCGATGGTGGCTCCCTCGGCGCTGCCCGAGTCCTCTTCGCTGCCGCCCTCACCGCTCTGACCGCAGGCAGTGAGGGTGAGGGCGAGGGAGGCGGCCGTGGCTATCGCGGCGAGTGCGGCTCGGCGAGTACGCATGATCATCATCCTTGATGTCGGTACGGGCTCGGTCTGGTGCTGCGGGACCCTCTGGGGTGATGCGCCGTACGACCGAGAAGAGGGTGTGTGGGATTGTGTTCGGCTGCGTCTTCTTTTGTGAAGAGGTGTCGGCCGGAACGTTATGAGGGTGTTTCGAAACGACGGAGCGGGCCGGGCAGCCGGGAGCCGAGCGGCGCCATGTCGCCGTCCGCTCCGTGCCGTGCGAGCAGGTCCAGGGCGAGCCGTCCCCGCCGCACCCGTTCCCGGGCGGTGGTCAGGGTCAGCTCGCGCAGATGGTGGCCGTACGGGTAGATCCCCGGGGCCTTCGACAGACCGAACTTGAGGTAGAGCGGTGCGCCGCGCCGGATCAGCTCGGCGACCTCGTACATCCGCACATAGCCGCCGAGATCGTCGGGGGCCTCGATGTACATGTCCATGGGGGCGGCCGACACCCGCCGGATCTCGGTGAGATGATCGAGCGTCAGATCGCTGGGCACGTTGAGCGAGTCGGCGCCCAGGTTCTCGAACACCGCGTACGCCGCCGGGTTGACCGGACCGATGAGCGCGGAGACCTTGAGGGTGGTGTCGGCCGGGATGATGCCCGCCGTACGCGCCCGGTGCAGGGTCCACAGCACGCCCTCGTCGGCGACCAGCAGACACTTGACGCCCAACTCCGTTGCCCGGACGGCGTCTTCGACGCAGCCGGCGACGGCGTCATGACCACGGGCACGCAGTCCGCCCCCGCGCGAGTCGGTCCGGGTGGACCCGCCGATGTCCCAGGTTCCGCGCGGACCCGTGAACAGGCAGAGCTCGATGTCCCGTTCGTCGGTGGCCTCGACCATCTCGGTGATCTCGGCGTCGGTCAGCATCCACACGCCGCTGCCCTGGCTGATCCGGTGGATCGGCACATCGAGCCGCGAGGACTCCTTCAGGATCACGGCCAGCGCTTCGGGGCCCTCGCACGAGGGGATCTCGGTGCGCCAGCGGCCGCCGCCGGGGAAGGAGTGCGGCGAGGTGTCGGCGGGGTCGAGGGCGGGCGCACCCAGGCCGAGCGCGGTGAGGGCCTGCTCACCGGGGCGACGGGCTGCCGTGTCGGAAGCGTCGGTCACTAGCTGTCCTTCGTGTTCGATATATCGGACGGAGTTCGCGGCTCGGGGTGGGAAAAGCTGGGAGTACGCCGGTGCGGGGGCCGTCAGGTCGCCCCCGTACCGGCGTACGACTAGGGGCGAAGGAGCACTTTGCCGACCTTCGGATCACCGGACCCGACCAGCTCGATGGCCTGCGGGAACTCGGCCAGCGGCAACTCGTGCGTGACGAGCGGCAGCGGATCGAGCAGCCCGGCGGCGAACACCCGCACCGTGTGCGCCCAGGCGTCCGGCGGCGCCCCGAAGACGGTGTGCACCTCCAGCTGCCGTACGACCAGATCCGTCGGGTCGAGACCCTCGGCGCCCGGCGCCGGGATGCCCGTCAGGACCAGGCGTCCGCCGCGCCTGAGCAGGGAGGCGGCGGTGCGCGCGGCGGACGCGGACCCGGCGGTCTCGATGACCACGTCGAAGTCGCCGGGGAGTTGCTGGTCCTTCGTACGGAAGTCGGTGGCGCCGTACTGACGCGACAGCGCCTCGCGGTCGCCCCGGGTGCCCACGACCAGCAGCTCGGCCGGCGAGCCCGCCTTGAGGAACTGCACGGCGAACATGCCGAGGGTGCCGGTGCCGACGACCGCAACTCGCTCACCGGGCCGGGAGTTGGCCTTGATCGCGGCGGCCGCGATACAGGCGGCGGGCTCCAGCAGCGCCGCCGCCGTGAGGTCGGCCGCGTCCGGCAGGACGTGCAGCAGCCGGGCCGGGAGCGTGAGCGTGTCCGCCATCGCGCCCGGCTGGGTGAACCCGGTCTCCTCGTAGCCGGCCGAGCACAGGGTCGTCTCGCCCGCGTGGCAGCGGTCGCAGACCTGGCAGTTCCGGAAGCCCTCACCGACGACCTTGCGGCCGACGAGGGACTCCGGCACACCGGCGCCGACGGCGTGCACGGTGCCGGACCACTCGTGGCCGGGGGTCAGCGGGTAACGGACGTACCCCTCGGGCCGGTTGCCCTGATAGACCTCGCGGTCGCTGCCGCAGATCCCCACGGCATGCACCCCGACGAGCGCCTCGCCGGGACCCGGCTCGCGCGGCGTGTGCTCGACGAGCCGGTGCTCGCCGGGCGCCTCGATGACGACGGCCCTGCTCACGCCTGCGAACCCTTCGGCTTGCGCTGCTCCCAGCCCTCGGCCCACAGGTCGAACCGGGCCTGCTGCTGGGGGAATTCGGCGGCGGCGTCGGTGTCGAGCTCGACGCCGAGACCGGGCGCGTCGGAGATCTCGAAGTACCCGTCCACGACCTGGGGCGCCCCCTTCACGACCTTCTTGATCTCCGCGTCGGCGAAGTCGTTGAAGTGTTCCAGGATCTTGAAGTTCGGGGTGGAGAAGCCGACTTGGAGGGAGGCGGCGGTGAGCACGGAGCCGCCGACGTTGTGCGGCGCGACCAGCATGTAGTGGGTCTCGGCGGTGGCGGCGAGCTTCCGGGTCTCCCAAATGCCGCCGATATGACCGACGTCGGGCTGGAGGATGTCGACGGCCTGGCTCTCGAAGAGCTCGCGGAACTCGATGCGGTCATGGATGCGCTCACCGGTGGCGACGGGCATGTCGACCTTCGCCGAAACCTTTTCGAGCGCCTTCAGGTTCTCCGGCGGCACGGGCTCCTCCAGCCAGGCGGGCTTGAAGGGCGCGAGTTCATGCGCGAGCCGGACGGCCGTGGAGGGCGAGAACCGGCCGTGCATCTCCAGCATCAGCTCGGAGTCCGGCCCGATGGCGTCGCGCACGGCCTCGATCAGCGACACGGCGTACAGGGTCTGCGCGTGGTCCAGCTCGAAGTGCCCGGTCCCGAAGGGGTCGATCTTCAGCGCCTTGTACCCGCGGGCCATGACCTCCAGGGCGGCCTTGTGGTAGGCCTCCGGCGTCCGCTCCGTGGTGTACCAGCCGTTGGCGTAGGCCTTGACCCTGTCGGTGACCTTGCCGCCGAGCAGCTGCCACACGGGCACGCCGAGCGCCTTGCCCTTGATGTCCCAGCAGGCCATCTCGATGACGGCGATTCCGGACATGACGATCTCGCCGGCCCGCCCGTAGTCCCCGTACTTCATCCGGCGTACGAGGTCTTCCGTGGCGAACGGGTCGGAACCGAGAATGTGATTGGCCTCGGCCTCCCGCAGATAGCCGATCAGCGCGTCGGTGCGGCCCAGCATCCGGGTCTCGCCGACTCCAGTGATCCCCTCGTCGGTGTGCACCTGGACGTAGGTCAGGTTGCGCCACGGCGTCCCGACCACGTGAGTGCTGATTCCGGTGATGCGCACGGCAGTTGCCCCTTGCTGCGTCGTCGTCGGCTCGGTTCCAGTGTGTTCGATATTTCGGCACACGTTCGAAATGCTGGCGTGACAGTAAGGAGGGGGCGGTCGGGGTGTCAATGGGTCGAACACATAACGGTTTCGACAGTTTCGAGAAGAGCTTTCGGTCCGTCACGCCAACACGCCATACCGGAAGCGGAAGTTCCCCACACAACTTTCACAGCTGTGACTATGAACGTTACCTGTGAGGAACTTAGTCTTCCCGCGTCATGGACTACTGCCACCCGTGCCGACGGCACCTGAATGGCGCCCTGGCCTGCCCAGGGTGCGGCGCACCGGCCGACTCGCTCCAGGAGTCGCGCGCGTACGCGCAGGGCAATGGCGCGCGCCCCGGGCCGGCCGGCGGCGGTGCCTACACGGGGTCGTACGAGGCTCCGGGCGGCGCGTACGGGGCCCGGCAGGGGGCGTATGAGACTCCGGCCCAGGGCGGGTCGTACGACGCTCCGCGCGCCGCTGGGAGCGATGCCTACGGTGAGGGTCGCGACGCGCCCCACGGTGCCGAGCCTGACGAGGCGTACGACGATGACGAGCGCGCCGATGACGAGTACGACGACGAGCCCCGCGGCCGGGCCGCCCGGCGCCGTGGTCGGGGTCGAGGCCGGGGCAGGGGTCGTGGGCGGGATGTCACCGTCGCCATGGGCGCGGTCGCCGTCGACGAGGGCGATGATGACGACGACGAGGAGGAGCCTGCCTCCGCGGGGTCGAGCCGACGCGACCGCAAAGCCGCGGCACACCGGCGCCGCCGTCGCCGGACCCTGCTGATATCCGCGGGCTTCATCCTCGCGGCCGCCGGACTGAGCCTCGCCGAACTCGGCATGGACGCCCCGGGTTCGTCGCCGAAGACGGCGGTTGCCGGCGGCGACGCGTCGGCCGAGGGCGGCACCTCGGACGAGGCGGGCGAGACAGCCGAGCCGATAGGCGACAAGGCGGGTACGGCCGCGGATTCTCCCAGCCCGTCCGGCTCCGGATCCCCGTCGGCTTCCAAGTCCGCGAAGGAGAAGAAGCCGAAGGACGACGAGACGGACGCCGACCAGGACTCCCAGTCCTCGCCGGCGGACACGGTCCCGGATCCGACCACGGGAGCCCCCGCCACATCGGCCCCGCCCCAGACATCGGCCCCGAGCGCCGACCCGCCCTCGTCGGAACCGACAGCGGACCCGTCGCCTTCGGAGTCGTGCGAGCGCTTCTTGTGGTGGTGCGCCTAAGCGACCTCGGCGAAGTCCGCTCCGGTTCGGCAGCGCCCCAAAGGGGCGCGGGGAACTGCGCGACAAGCCACGACGGCGCCGCAGACAACCGACAACCCATCGCGGCACAACCAGTGGAGCGCCTAGCGCTCTGCCGACGAGCCCGTTTCCAACATCCGCCGCAGCAAATCCCGCAACGCCAGCCGCTCGTCGTCCGAGAGTCCCGCCAGCGGTTCCCGCGCGAACCGCAGCGACTCGCGCAGCCCTCGCGCCACGCGCAGCCCCTCCTCCGTCGCCGCGGCAAGCTTCACCCGCCGGTCCTTCGGGTCGGGCCGCCGCTCCACCAGCCCCCGGGACTCCAGCCGGTCCACGATCCCGGTGACGTTCGACGGTTCGCACTTCAGCTTCTTGGCCAGCTTGCGCATCGGCAGCGGCTCCAGTGACAGCAGGCTGAGCAGCCGCGCCTGTGCGCCGGTCAGGGCGTGGTCGGCGGCGGCGACGTCGAAGTCCTCGTGGTAGCGGGCCACGACGTCACCGATCAACTCGACCACTTCCATGGTCAGGGCGTCGGGGCGGCGGGTTTTCTGGTCTGTGGCCATGCGCTCCAGAGTACCCCGTTACTTGACATCATGAAATATTCAGGAGCATGGTTGTTTCAGGTACTGAAGTATTGCCCCGCTCGCAAGGAAAGGCGCTTGTCATGATCAACCGCGAATGGCACCTGCTCAGTCGCCCCGTCGGCTGGCCCAAGCCCGAGGACTTCGCCCTGGTCGAGACGGAGGTCCCGACGCCGGGCGAGGGGCAGGTGCTCGTCCGGAACAAGTACCTCTCCGTCGACCCGTACATGCGCGGACGCATGTCGGCGGCCAAGTCCTACGCCGCTCCCTTCGAGCTCGGCAAGGTCATGCAGGGTGGCGCCGTCGGTGAGGTCGTCGCCTCGAACGCCGAGGGCATCGCCGTCGGCGACCACGTCCTGCACTTCTTCGGCTGGCGCGAGTACGCCGTCATGGACGCGAAGAACGCCGTCAAGGTCGACCCGCAGGCCGCGCCCCTGTCGACGTACCTCGGCGTCCTCGGCATGACCGGCCTGACCGCCTACGCCGGTCTGCTGCGCACCGCCTCCTTCAAGGAGGGCGACTCGGTCTTCGTCTCCGGCGCGGCCGGTGCCGTCGGCAGTCAGGTCGGCCAGATCGCCAGGCTGAAGGGCGCCTCCCGGGTCATCGGCTCCGCCGGGTCCGACGAGAAGGTGAAGCTGCTCATCGAGGAGTACGGCTTCGACGCCGCCTTCAACTACAAGAACGGTTCGGTGAGCGAGCAGCTGCGCGAGGCCGCCCCGGACGGTGTCGACGTGTACTTCGACAACGTCGGTGGTGACCACCTGGAAGCCGCCATCGGGCAGCTCAACCTCCATGGCCGGATCGCCATCTGCGGCATGATCTCGGTCTACAACAACACCGAGCCCGCCCCCGGCCCGAAGAACCTCGCCCGTCTCATCGCGACCCGCGGCCGCATCGAGGGCTTCCTGGTCGGAGACCACTACGACCTCCAGCCGCAGTTCGTCCAGGAGGTCGGTCCCTGGGTCGCCTCGGGCGCGCTCAAGTACCGCGAGACGGTCGTCGAGGGCATCGAGAACAACCTGGAGGCCTTCCTGGGTGTCCTGCGCGGCGACAACACCGGGAAGATGATCGTCAAGCTCTGACCCTCTGGTCGCTGTTTCCGGCATGCGGTAACTTCATTCCGAAATCCGTCGTCGATCGTGGGCGCGAGTCACGGCGGACCTAGGAGGAAGACAACCGCATGCCCATTCAGCAGTCCGAGGTCCTGTACACCGCCGTCGCCACCGCCGAGAACGGCCGTGACGGCCGCGTCGCCACCGACGACGGCAAGCTCGACGTCGTCGTCAACCCGCCCAAGGAGATGGGCGGCAGCGGCTCCGGCACCAACCCGGAGCAGCTCTTCGCCGCCGGCTACAGCGCCTGCTTCCAAGGTGCGCTCGGCGTCGTCGCCCGTCAGGAGAACGCCGACATCTCCGGCTCGACCGTCACCGCGAAGGTCGGCATAGGCAAGAACACCGACGGGTTCGGCATCATCGTCGAGATCTCGGCCCACATCCCGAACGTCGACGCGGCCACAGCCACGTCCCTGCTCGAGAAGGCCCACCAGGTCTGCCCGTACTCGAAGGCAACCCGCGGCAACATCACCGTGACGCTGGTCTGACCACGATCGTTGCTACGACGGAGGCCGCACCCTTGGACGTGGGGTGCGGCCTCTGTGTTTGCGCTCAGCTTGCCAGTGTTGCCTTGTGGGCGGCCCTGACGAACCGTTCGTTCTCCGGAGCCGCGCCGCCCGGAAACGCGAACCGGCGGCGTGTGTAGCCGTACGCCAGGCCGCTCCTCGGGTCGGCGAAGGCCTGTGATCCGCCCGCCCCGCTGTGGCCGAACGTCCCCGCGCCCAGGAACGGGTACAGGTTGTCGGCCGTTGCCTGGAAGCCCAAGCCGTACGAGCGGTGCGCGCGGGACACCAGGTCGTAGCCGGTGGAGTGGATCTGGCCGACCTCGGCCGCGGTGTCCGGCTTCAGCAGTGGTGGCCGGCCGTCCACCTCGCTGATCGCCGCCGCGTACATTCCGGCGAGGCCACGCGCGGATGCCACGCCGCCTGCCGAGGCCTGGCCCTTGGCGCGTACGGTGCGGGAGTTGGCGAAGTCGTGCAGCTCGCCCGGGTCCGGGACGTGGGTGTTGTACGCGATCGAGGCCAGCGTGTGCGGGCCGGTCGGGGTTGCGTCCAGTTCGGCCTGCTCTTCCGGTGTCGGGGCCATCGGCTGTACCGGGCGGAAGCGGGGTTCCAGGGACTGGGGCAGGCCCAGGTGGAAGTCGAGGCCGTACGGCGCTCGCACCCGGTCCTCGAACAGCTCCTGGAGTGTCCGTCCCGTCGCCCGGCGCGCCACCTCGCCGGTGAGCGCGCCGATGACGTAGGCGTGGTAGCCGAAGGCCGTGCCGGGGCGCCAGAACGGGCGCTGGTCCGCCAGCCGTTCGGCGATCACCCGGTCGTCGGCCAGCTCCTCGGGCGAGAAGCCGGCGTCGAGACCGATCAGGCCCGCCCGGTGCGCCACCAGGTCACGCAGGGTGAGGGCGGCCTTGCCCTCGGCGCTGAACTCCGGCCAGTAGTAGGTCACTTTGCGGTCGAGTTCGAGCGTGCCTTCCTGCACGAGAAGCGCGACCACCAGGTGGGCGGCGCCCTTGGTGCACGAGTACACGCCGTAGAGCGATGTCGCGTCGACGCCGTCGCCCGCCCACAGGTCGACGACTCTGCGGCCGTGCGCGTACGCGCACAACTGCCCCTCGTAGTCGGCACGTTCCGTCGCCACGAAGGCGGCGAACTCCTCGCGTACCGCCTCGAAGCCGTCCGCGACGGTGCCGTGGATCTCCTTCGTCGTCACCCACCACTCTCCTCACTCGCCGGCGCCACGGCGAACAATGCCCGGGCGACCTGCGCGAATTCCCCCTTCGGATGGTCCCGGAAGAGGGGTTCGGTGCCGAACAGCACGGCACCTGGACCGCTGACGACCGAGGCCTGCCCGGCCGCCGCGCCCGGACCGCCGGAGCCGTCCTCCAACGGCCGCCAGTGCCCGGAGACCAGCGGGTTCCCGGCCGCGTACGACTGCTCCACCCGCACCTCGGGCCCGAGGTCGGTGAACCAGACGGGCGCGTACACGAACCCGTGCTCCGGAGCGCCACCGGTGATCGGCCCGTCCGCGTTCACCACGCGCACCACGCCGTTGGCGTCCCCGTTGCCCTCGACGGGTTTGGCGGCCAGCGGACCGGCCGCGGAGTTGAGTTCCGCGCCCGTGGCACCTCGGCCGACGAGGCCGTGGCCGGTGAGGAAGGCGTCGAGTGCCGTGCGGGCAGCCGGATCCAGGCCGTCGTAGGACAGTCCGGCCGATACGAAGAGGACGTCCGCCTTCGACCAGTCGAAGCCCGCGTTGAGGATGCCGGTCGAGACGGGCGTGACCTCGAAGTTCATCTCCCGCAGTGCGAACAGCTCGCCCGCCGTGACGGCGGCGGCCACCCGTAGCCGGCGCAGCTCGGTGGTGCCGCGGGCGTGCGTCGCGTCGAAGGCCACGTCGTACGTCCGTGCCGCGGTGGCGGCGGCCTTGCGTGCGGACGACGGGACGATCGCGCTGCCGTCCGCTGCACGGCGTACCGAAATGCCCTGCTGGAGAAGGTCGTTGAGGGCCGCGAGTTCCTGTGGGGTGTCCAGGCGGAGACGCAGGGTGCCGCGCGGGGCGACGTATCCGACGGACGCGGCCGCGTCCACGGCGCGCAGTGCGCCGTACGGAAGGCTCCCGCGCTGTGCGGACTCCACCGTGGCGCCCCACAGACGGCCGAGGCTCCAGCCCGAGATGTCGTACATCACCGACACCTTGTCGCTGATGTCGGTGCCGTCGGCCAGGAGGACGTTCGCGAGGCCGCGCTTGGACTGGTGCATGTCGACGACGTAGGAGCCGGCGGAGTAGGCGCGTCCGGCCAGGCGGAAGGGGCGGGTCGCGCGGGTGACGCCGATGTCGTTGGCGAGGAGGTGGTCCACGAGGCGGGCCGCCGCGGTGGCGGAGCGCTGGGAGCGGGCGCCCGCCGGAATGACGTAGGCGCGGGGGAAGTTCGTGGTGTAGACGTCCTCGGGGCCGATCCCGGGGACGCCCGGGACCGTTTCCTCCGACACCGGGACCTGCGCCTCGCCCGCCGCGCCACGCCGGAAGACCTCGATCTGGTCGGCGATCAGTGTGCCGCGGTGGGTGCGGGTGAAGTCGAGGGTGGCGCGGATGGCGGCGCCCGCTACGTCTACGTTGACGGCTGACCTGCGGCGCAGCTCCGCGGTCGGGAGAGTGTCGTACTCCTCGTTGTTCACCGCGAGCGGGATCTCCACGGTGTGCGCGGCGACCGTGCCCTGGAAGGCCGCGTACTGCGGGGTGAAGATGGGCGGCCAGTCGTCCCAGCCCTCCTCCTGGTCCCGGAACGGGATCTGGGCGGGCTCGACGCCGTCCTTCTCCGGGGTGTAGCCGAGGCCGTTGACGGCGGACTCCATGCCGAGGGCGTTGGCGTAGGTGTTCTTCAGGAACAGGTCGTACTCGTAGTTCTCGCCGTGCGGGGGAGTGGTGGGCTCGATGAGCGTGCCGTTGACGTAGCCGTGCAGGTCGAGCATGACGGCGGGTTGCTTGTCGATCTGGATCTGGCGCATCGCGCGCACCTCGGGCTGCGAGGCGGTGGCGAAGTCCCGGTTCATGTCGAAGCCGTTGGCGTTCGTGCGGGTGCCGGCGATACGGCCGTCCGGGTTGGCCGTGATGTTGAAGTAGAGGCGGGAGCGGGACAGAAGGTCCCTCGTCTTCGCGTCCTTCGCGGTCGCCAGCTGCTCGATGAGGCCGAGGGAGGCGTCGGTGCCCTCCCACTCGTTGCCGTGGATGTTGTTGTTCACGAAGAGCGGGACTTTGTAACTCGACTTGATCTCATGGGACTTGGCGGCGGCTGCGGGTGCCCTCTCGATCAACTCGCGCATCCGCTCCTGGGAGCGGGCCTGACGTGCGCTCTCCGGCGCGGTGACCGTGACGAGGTAGAGGCGGTGCCCGCCGGCCGAGCGGCCCGCGACCTCTACGCTCACCCGGTCGCCGAGCGCCTGAAGGGCGTTCAGCTTCGGGGCGATCGCGTGGTACGGGGTGAGGCCGAGCTTGATGGACTTGTCGGCGGGGTTCGGCGGGTCGGGGGTCAGGACCTGCTCGCGGGGATAGCCGTAGGAGGAATCGGTCCTGCTCGCCGGGGTGTTGAGCGCGCGCAGGGCCGCGCTCGCCGGGGTCTGGGCGGCCTGCCGGTCGAGCGCCGGACCCTCCCGGGTGACCGGCTTCGGGTCGGCCCCGGCGATACCGGGGGTGAGGAGAAGTGAGCCCGCCGTGGTGAGGGCGAGGGCGGTGATCAGGACGGGTCTCGCAGGGGTGGTTCTCGTGGTGCGCACGCGTACCTCCTATGAGCTTCCTGAGATCGGTACGGCGAGATCTACCTGTTCGACTCAACGGCAACAAGAGGGAGTCCGTGTCGCGGATGCCCCGGATGGCGCATCCCTGCCCGGGCGAACGGGGCATGCTGAGGGTGCCCGGCGGCGCGCTCAAGGCTTGGAGAGCCCATGGCAACGATCCCTTCGCTCCCCAGCAGGGACGAGATGCTGCGCATGGCCCGCAGCACGACCGACATCACCGGCCAACTCCTCGACACGGCGGGGAACATCACCAGAATCGCCATCAACACCTTCGACCCACGGGACGGTTCGGGCGCGGAAGTGCTGCGCGTCCTGCGCGAGACCACCGCCGAACTCGCCGAGGCGAGCGCCTCCCCGCAGGCCCAGGAAGCCTTCTACCGCATCGTCGACACCCTCACCCGGCTCGGCACCAGCGGCGCCCCGCTCGCCGTGCACCCGGTGAGCGAACCGGTCCAGGCGCTGCTGACGGCGCTGAGCGACAGCCTGCTGCCGGTGCTGGACGCGGTGGAGCCGGCGGTGCAGGAGTTCACCACCGCCCTCGGCGACTTCGTCGAGGCGACGTCACCGCTGCTGCCCGCGGCGGCGGGTCTGGCCGCGGGCCTGCTGCTCGCCCTCACCCCGCTGATCCGGGCGGCGACCGAGGTCCTGCACGAGTCGACCCCCGAACTCCGCCGTGCCGCCGACGCGTTGACGTCCGCGCTGGCCCCGCTGATGCCGCTCCAGGTGGCCCTGGCGGAGCGTGCGGCCGCTGCCGGCGCAGGCCTCGTACGCGCCACGCTCCCGCCGCTCGCCGACCTCACCGAAGCGGCGGCCGCGACCACCAAGGCGGCCCGGCCGGTTCTGATCGCCGGGGAGGAACTGCTGGTGTCGGCCCTGGAGGCGGTCCAGCCCCTGCTGCTGGCCGGCGCCTCCCGCGCGGGGCGCGTGGCACGGGTGACGGCGGTACGGGTGACGGCGGCGGTGTCGCCCGCGGCCGATCGGGGTGTGGTGGTGGCGGTCGCTGTGGGGGGTTGAGGCAGGGAGACGCAGGTCACATCTGGTGGTGTCACATCGTGCCGGGGTCGTTCCGTCATAGCTGTGCAGCCAACGAAAACGGCATAGGAGACCACCATGAGTGCTCGTTTGGACGCCTTCAGCAGCCCGACCGCGATGAAGGTCATGAAGCACCTCATCGCGGCGGACAAGGTGCTCAAGGACTCGACACTGCCGGTCGCGACGCAGGAGCTGGTGAAGCTCCGCGCCAGTCAGATCAACGGGTGCGGCTACTGCACCGACATGCACTTCAAGGACGCCGTCGCCGCCGGTGAGACCGTCCATCGTCTCAATCTGGTCGCGGCCTGGCGGGAGGCCACGCTCTTCACCGAGGCCGAGCGCGCCGCGCTGGAGCTGGCGGAGGAGGGCACCCGCCTCGCGGATGCGGCCGGTGGTGTCACGGACGAGGTATGGGCGAACGCCGTCAAGCACTACGACGAGGAACAGCTCGCCGCCCTCGTGAGCGGGATCGCCATCATCAACGCCTTCAACCGGGCGAACGTCATCCTCCAGCAGCCCGCCGGCGACTACCAGCCCGGCCAGTTCGGCTAGCCGGAAGAGCCCGACCCGGGGGCCGGTCACCGTGCGGTGGCCGGCCCCGGCGTCGCCGGCAGGGCTGGCGCGCCATTGACAGGACAAAGGGGGACCCACACAATCATCGACATGATCGGGCACTGGTTCGACACGACGACGGGGCCTCTGCGCGCCCCTGATCGAACCGGTTGCGAACGCTCCGGTCGCTAGTCCGGTTGCCGCCGAGCCGTGTGCTCGCTGCGCGCAACGCCCTTTCGTTCGCGGCGCTCGAAAGCACGCGTGTCTCACGCCGGCTGACGTCTGCCAACGCACACCGCGAACGAGGAGAGACTCCATGACCGTGACCGTTCCACCTGCCGGATCGCCGACGGTGCTGCGCGAGGCGCGCGTGCCGGACGGCGGGATGTACGAGGGAGCGAGAACGCTGCGGCGGCTGCCCGAAGGGCGGCAGGAACAGCCGTACCGGCACATCGAACTCATCCCACAGGGATGCACCATCGGGGCCGAGGTGCGGGGCATCGACCTCTCACGCCCGCTCGGCCCCGCCCTGCGCGAGGAGCTGAACCGCGCCCTGCTGGAGTGGAAGGTCCTCTTCTTCCGCGCCCAGCACCTCACCTCCGCGCAGCAGCGCGACTTCGCCCGCAACTGGGGCGAGTTGGAGACCAACCCGCTGCTCGCCCGCGGGGCCGGCGAGGACGTGGTGCGCTTCGACAAGGGCGGCGACGCCACCCCCACCTTCGAGAACGTCTGGCACGCCGACGTCACCTTCCGTGAGCGGCCCGCGCTCGGCGCCGTGCTCCAGCTGCGCGAGGTCCCGCCGTTCGGCGGGGACACCATGTGGGCGGACATGGCCGCCGCGTACGACAACCTGCCGCAGGAGGTGAAGGACCGTATCGACGGCGCCACCGCCGTGCACGACTTCATCCCCGGGTTCGCCCGCTTCTACGGCCCCGAGCGACTCGCGCCGTTCCAGGACGCGTTCCCGCCCGTGGAGCACCCGGTGGTACGCACCCATCCGGAAACCGGCCGCCGGCTGCTCTTCGTCAACACCTCCTTCACCACCCGGATCACAGGGATGGAGCGAGAGGAGAGCGACAGCCTGCTGCGCTATCTCTTCCAGCAGGCGCACGTCCCGGAGTACCAGGTGCGGTTCCGCTGGCAGCCCGGCGATGTCGCCTTCTGGGACAACCGCGCCACCCAGCACTACGCCGTCAACGACTACGGCACGCACCGCCGCGTGGCCGAACGCGTCGCCATCGTCGGCGACCGCCCCTTCTGACCGAGGCCCCGCACTTTCCCGGCAGCCCGCCCCATCACTGTCAGTGGTCCCCGATAGAGTTTTCTCCATGCGCGATCTTGGGGTGGGCTTCAACTACCTTCTGAAGGGCCAGCGCTGGGTGGCCCAACACGGCAAGCAGTACGGCTTCGGGCTGGTCCCGGGCCTGATCACGCTCGTCCTCTATGCGGCGGCGCTGGTCGCCCTGGCGCTGTGGGGCGAGGACTTCGTGTCCTGGGCGACGCCCTTCGCCGACGACTGGTCGAGCCCGTGGCCCGGCCTCTTCCGCGGCTTCCTCCTCGCCGTCCTGTTCGCGCTCGGCCTCCTCCTCTCCGTCCTCACCTTCACCGCGGTCACCCTCCTGATCGGCGAGCCGTTCTACGAGAGCCTCTCCGAGAAGGTCGACCGGGACGTCTCCCCGGACGGCACCGCACCGGAGTCCGGCCTGTCGCTCTGGCAGGAACTGTGGATCTCGGGCCGCGACAGCCTGAGAGTCCTCGTGCGGGCCGCGCTCTGGGCCGTCCTGCTCTTCGGCTGCGGCTTCATCCCGTTCGTCGGCCAGACGGTCGTCCCGGTGATCGGCTTCTTCGTCACCGGCTTCTTCCTCACCGAGCAGCTCACCGCCGTCTCCCTCCAGCGCCGCCGCGTCGACCTGCGCGCCCGCCTCACCCTGCTCCGCTCCCGCAAGACCCTGGTCTGGGGCTTCGGCACGCCCCTCGCCCTGGCCTTCGTGGTCCCGTTCGTCGCCGTGTTCCTGATGCCGGGCGCGGTCGCGGGCGCCACGCTGATGGCCCGCGACCTGGCCGGCGAGGCGACCGTCGAGGACGGCGCCGGGGACCCCGAGGAGGAGGAAGTCACCCGGTGACGGCCACCGTCAGGATCGCCCGCACCTGAGCGATGATGTCCAGCCGGTTCTGCACAAACGCCGGGTCGGTGACGGCCCCGGTCGCCGGGTCGGTGTTGCCCGTGCCGAACTGGAGCACCGGCGTGTGGACATGCCCGCCCGGCAGTGAGTCATGCAATCCGAGCCGGTCCCGCAACAGCGTGGCCCGGTAGGCGATCTCGTTGGACAGATAGTCGCCGCCGCCCCCGGCACGGGCCGTCGAACCGGGAGTCGGTCCGTCCGGCCGTACGACGGGCTGGGTGCCGCCCGCCGGGATCTCGGTCACGCTCGTGTTGTCGTACACGGGGAACCGTCCGGTACTCGCGGCCACGATCGCGGTGTACGGCAGGGTGGTCGTCGTCCACTGCGGCTGCGAGGCCGGGTCGGTGACCGGGACGGTCTCGGGCGTGCCGGTGTTCTCGTTGTCGCCGAACCCGCCCCGCCAGGCTCCGTTGGTCCGCTCGACGTCGAACCGCCCGACCCGCCCCTGGCTCACGGTCGTGAACAGGTCGACCTTCGGGAGGTACGGCCGCAGCGCCCGCTCGACCGTCCCCTGCGCGAAGTCCCGCCACCGCACCGGGAACACGGCGGTCTCGACCCTTGCCGGACCCTCCGCCGTCTCGATCACCGTGCCGTCGAGGGCCAGCGCGGTCGCCCCGGACGGGTTGGAGATCCGGACGTCCCGGTCCAGCGTGAACGGGTCGAAGCCGGTGACCAGAATCCGCTTGAGCCCCTTGCCCTGCGGATAGCGGATGGCGGTCTGCCCGCGCGAGTTCCGCTCCAACGTGTCGATCAGCGCGGCCCGTTGGGTGTCGCTCAGCCCGAACTCCGCCTCCCAGGTGCGCACTTCCCGCGTCATACCGAGCCGCGCCCAGTACAGCGGCCGGTCGTCGTCCCGGCTCAGATCCCCGCCCGCGGGGACTCGCCCCTGCGCCCGCGCAACGGCCCGCTGCCACAGCGCCGCACCCTGCCGCTCGACGACCAGGCGGGCCTGCGCATACGACTCCGTCGCAGCGAGCGCCCGCGCGAACTCCGGCGTCACCGTGTCGAATCCGGAACGCCTGAGGATCTCCTGCGGTTGCGCCTTGTCGAGCCGCAGCTCCTCGACCGTCGGAGCCGGCGCGGTGTCCGCTGTCGCAGTCGCCGGGGCCGCGAGCCCCGCCAGCAGTGCCAGTCCGAGTACGCCGATCCGAACACGTATGGAATACAAGGGGTTCAGGTCCTTCCGTCGCTTTGGGGAGCGTGCTCGGAAGTATGGCGTGACGGGAGGGACATGGGTAGATCAGAGATAGGAGGCGACCGCTTCCCGCAGTACCCCGATGAACAACGACCGCCAGGTCCCGCCACTGTGTGTTCGGCACGGCGTCCCACTGGTCCCGCTCCTCCAGGACCGCGACGATTCCATCGCGGGCGGCCGAGGCAGGATTGAGGCGTCCACGGACTCAATGAGGAGGCACCCCGATGGCGGGAACCCGCAGCCAGGCCGATGAAGCGCGCGAGGCGGTCGTCGAGGCCGCGCTCGGCAGGCTCGACCTCGACGCGAAGGCGCGGCTGTTGTCCGGCCAGGACATGTGGTCGCTGCCCGCGCTGCCTCAGATCGGCCTGAAGTCCCTGGTCATGTCGGACGGCCCGATCGGCGTCCGGGGTGTGCGCTGGACCGCCGACGACCCCTCCGTCGCCCTGCCCTCCCCGACCGCGCTCGCCGCGACCTGGGACCCGGAACTCGCCCGCCGCGCCGGCACGCTGCTCGCGCAGGAGGCCCGCCGCAAGGGCGTCCATGTGCTCCTCGCTCCCACGGTCAATCTCCATCGCTCCCCGCTCGGCGGCCGCCACTTCGAGGCCTACAGCGAGGACCCGTACCTCACCGGTCTGATCGGCGCGGGCTATGTGAACGGCGTCCAGTCCGGCGGCGTCGGCACCACCGTCAAGCACTTCGTCGCCAACGACGCCGAGACCGACCGCTTCACGGTCGACAACGTGGTCTCCCAACGCGCCCTGCGCGAGCTGTATTTGGCGCCCTTCGAGATCATCGTCGAGAACGCCCACCCCTGGGGCATCATGACCGCGTACAACAAGGTCAACGGCACGACGATGACCGAGCACCGTCACCTGGTGAACGAGATCCTGCGCGGCGAATGGGGCTTCGACGGCTTCAATATCTCCGACTGGATGGCCGCCCGCTCCACCACCGGCGACATCGAGGGCGGTCTCGACGTCGCCATGCCCGGCCCGGACACGGTGTACGGCGAGGCCCTCGCGACGGCCGTACGCGACGGCAAGGCCGACGAGGCCACGGTCGACGCCGCCGTACGCAACGTTCTGCGCCTCGCCGCCCGCGTCGGCATCCTGGACGGCGCCGACCCGGTCGTCACCGAACTGCCGGACTCTGTCGACGGCGAGGCGCTGGCCCGCGAGATCGCCCGCCGCGGCTTCGTCCTCGTGCGCAACGAGAATCGAGCCCTCCCGCTGCGGCCCAAGGGCACGGTGGCGCTCATCGGCGCCGCCGCCCGCGACGCCCGGGTCCTCGGCGGCGGCTCGGCCACCGTCTTCCCCAGGCACACCGTCTCCCCGCTCGACGGCCTCACCGCCGCCCTCCCCGAAGGCGCCCTCACCTACGCCGTCGGCGCCGACCCCAACACCGAACTCGCCGTCGCCGACAAGGGATTCGAGTTGCGGGCGGTGTGCCGGGACGCCGAGGGCACCGTCATCGGCACCGCCTCCGCGCCGGGCGGCCAGATCCAGTGGATGGGTTCGGACCTCCCCGAGGGCGTCACGCACGATCGCCTGCACACCGTCGAACTGACCGGCACCTTCACCCCGCGCGAGACCGGCCCGCACACCTTCGGCATCAAGGGCATCGGCGCCTTCGAGCTCACCATCGCCGGCACGACGTACTACGACGACGTCCTGCGCCCCGCCAAGGACGACCCCTTCATCTCCTTCTTCGGCGCCCCGGCGCCCGTCGGTCTGCCCGAACTGACCGCGGGGGAACCGGTCGAGGTCTCCCTGACCTACGTGGTGGCCTTCCGCGAGGACATCCCCATGAAGGTCGTCGGCTTCGCCCTCGCCCATCAGGAGCCGCAGCGCGACCCGGACGAGCTGATCGCCGAGGCCGTCGCGGCCGCCCGCGCCGCCGACACGGCCGTCGTTGTGGTCGCCACCACCGAACGCGTCGAGTCCGAGGGCTACGACCGCAAGGACCTGGGGCTCCCCGGCCGCCAGGACGACCTGGTCCGCGCGGTCGCCGCCGCCAACCCGAACACGGTCGTGATCGTCAACTCCGGTTCCCCGGTGGAGCTGCCGTGGCGTGACGACGTGGCCGCGGTGCTGCTGAGCTGGTTCCCCGGCCAGGAGGGCGGCACGGCTCTCGCCGACGTACTCACCGGCGCCCACGAGCCCGGCGGCCGCCTGCCCACCACCTGGGGCTCGTTCACCGACGCCCCGGTCACCCAGGTCGTCCCGGCCGGCGGCCGACTCCCGTACAGCGAGGGCGTGTTCATCGGCTACCGCGCCTGGGAGAAGGAGGGCCGCACCCCGTCGTACCCCTTCGGCCACGGCCTCGGCTACACCGGCTGGACGTACGAGTCGGTCGAGGTCGAGGGCGCGACGGTACGGGTTCGGGTGCGCAACTCCGGGGAGCGCGCGGGCCGCGAGGTCGTCCAGGTCTACCTGGCGCCGGGCGAGCCCGACGGCGAGCGCCCGGCCCGCCTGCTGGCCGGTTTCGCGAGCGTCGAGGCCGCGCCCGGCGAGAGCGTCGAGGTGACCGTGGAACTCCCGCGCCGCGCGTTCGAGATCTGGGACGAGATGACCATGGCGTGGTCCTTTGTGAAGGGTTCGTACGAGATCCAGGCCGGCCGCTCGATCACGGACCGCCGCCTCACCGCGACGATTACCGTCTGAGGCGGGACAGGACTTCGGGACGAGTCTCCCCACAAACAGCCCCGGCCCGGGCCCTGACACCCGGGCCGGGGCTCGTGCCCCGTAAGGGGCGCGGGGAACTGCGCGACCAGCCCCCACCGGCCCGCGGACAAACGAACCCCGTACCCAGCGGAGCGCTACCGCGCAGAGAAGCCGTACACCGTCTCCGAGCGGAACACCTCACCCGGCCGCAACACCGTGCTCGGGAACTCCGGCCGGTTGGGGGAGTCCGGGAAGTGCTGGGTCTCCAGCGCGACGCCGTCGCCGGGAGCGAAGGGCTCGCCCAGGTGGTCCGCGGTGTAGAGCTGGAGGCCGGGCTCGGTGGTCGCGACCGTCAGCGCACGCCCGGACGCGGGGTCGTACACCTCGGCCACCTGCACGGGAGCCGACGTCACCCCCTTGTCGAGCACGAAGTTGTGGTCGTACCCGGCGCCGACCTTGCGCTCCACACGGAAGTCGAAGCGGGTGCCCTCGACGGGGGCGACACCGGTCGGGATCAGATCCGCGTCAACCGGTGTGAACCGCGACGCGGCGATCCGCAGCTCGTGCCCGCTCGCGTCGCCCGAGCCGCTCAGGTTCCAGTACGAGTGGTTCGTCAGGTTCACCACGGTCGGCGCGTCGGTGACCGCCTCGTACGCGATCCGCAGTGATCCGGCGGTGTCCAGCGTGTACGTGGCGGAGACCTCGAGCCGTCCCGGGAACCCCTCCTCGCCGTGCGGGCTGACGCGCGCGAGCCGCACCCCGTGCTCGACCGGCGTCACATCCCACACCCGCTTGTCGAAGCCGCGCTCACCGCCGTGCAGCGAGTTGGGCCCGTTGTTCGGCGCCAGCGCATACGTCACGCCGTCCAGCGGGAAACGGCCGCCCGCGATCCGGTTCGCGTACCGCCCGATCAGAGCACCGAAGTACGGCCCCGGATGCGCCGGATAGCCCTCCAGGTCGGCGAACCCCAGCACCACGTTCCCCGGGCGCCCCTCCCGGTCAGGCACCTCGACCGACTGCACGATCCCGCCGTACGACAGAATCCGCACGCGGACGCCCGCGCGCTCCAGGGTCCAGCGGTGGACAGGGGTGCCGTCGGAAAGTGTGCCAAAGAGTTCGTTCATGTTCGGAACTCTAATTCGGAACCCTCGCCCACGCCTTCGAGCCCCGGTTCACGCCTTCTTCGCGGTGACCGCCCGATAGGCGATCTCGGCGAGCCGCGCCTGTCCGTTCACACTCGGGTGGAACCAGTCCCAGTGGCTCAACTGGTCGGTGCCGAAGCGGTACTCGTACACCGCGCCGCCGTCGAAGCGGCAGTGGCGGTCCTTGGCACAGACCTCCTCCAGCACTTCGTTGTACGCCTTCACCCGCTCCTGCACCGTGTCGCGCCGCTCGGTCGCCGCCGCGTCCAGCGCGTCCGCGTCGTCCAGCATCGACGGGCAGATGCCCAGCTTCCACACCTGCTTGCCCATCGGATTGGTCCGCCCCTCGGACCACAGCCGCTTCAGGTCCGGCACGCTCGCCACAAACACCTGAGCCTTGGGCAGAGCAGTGCGCAGCGTGCTCATCGCGTCCTCGAACCGATTCCGGAAGTCGTCCACCGAGGTCATCGCCGACGTGCTGGCCCGACAGGCGTCGTTCGCCCCCGCCATCACCGTCACCAACTGCGGCTTCCGGGCCACGGCCTGTGCCATCTGCCCGGGCACGTCCGCCATCAGCGCCCCGGTCTCGGCGTAGTTCCAGCTGCGCTCGGCGGCCTGTGCCCTGCCCAGCAGCCGTACGGCGAGACTGTCCACGTCCTCCCTGCTGCCGGTCGCCCAGGAGGCCTCGGGGCAGTCGGACAGGACCGCACAGGCGTCGAATCCACGGGTGATGGAGTCGCCCACGGCGGCGATCGAGCTGGGGCTGCGGTCCCAGGCCGGCGTCGGCTTCACCTGCTTGGCCTCGGTGCCTCTGGGGCTGGGGGAGTCACCACCGACCGCGTCGCAACCGGCAACGCCCAGGACTGCCGCCACCAGGGCGGCGAGCACGGCTGTCGAACGGTGGCTGCGCCTGCGCATCCCCTGGTGATCCCCTCGCTCGACGTGCACTGCTACTCCCCCCATAACAACGCGTGGGAGTTCCCGACCGCACGAGATGCAACGCCGCACCCCCGTACAAGCGTCCTGCCGGGTGAATGGCGGGCGTTTCACGGCACCGGGACCGACGGTACGTCACACTCCTTGCGCCGTCGCACGGTAGCCTCGCCATCAAACGTGGCTTCTGCCACTGCCGTTCCGCCAGTTCGCAAAGATGGTCCCGCTCAGTCCGGAGGTCCCGGTGACGACACGTGGAGTTCTGTACGTGCACTCCGCGCCGCGCGCGCTGTGCCCGCATGTCGAGTGGGCCGTCGCCGGGGTGCTCGGCACTCGCGTCAACCTCGACTGGATCCGGCAGCCGGCGGCCCCCGGCACCTGGCGCTCCGAGTTCTCCTGGCAGGCCGAGCCGGGCACCGCCTCCAAGCTGGCGTCCGCCCTGCGCGGCTGGCACCTCCTGCGCTTCGAGGTCACCGCCGAGCCCTGCCCCACCGCCGAGGGCGAGCGCTACAGCTGCACCCCAGACCTGGGCATCTTCCACGCCGTCACCGGCATCCACGGCGACATCCTCATCCCGGAAGACCGCCTGAGAGCAGCCCTGGTCCGCTCCCAACGAGGAGAAACGGACCTGGAGGCCGAACTGGCCAAGCTCCTCGGCAAGCCCTGGGACGACGAGTTGGAGCCGTTCAGGTACGCGGGCGAGGGCGCCCCGGTGAGATGGCTACACCAGGTGGTGTGAGGCTTTTAGGGGCGCGGGGAACTGCGCGATCAGCCCCCACCGACCGGCAGCCGGCCGACAACAGACACCCAAACGGCGATGGCCCGAACTCCAACACGGAGTCCGGGCCATTTTCGGCTAAGGCCGACTTCAAACCGTACGGAACGCCAAGACGACGTTGTGCCCGCCGAATCCGAACGAGTCGTTCAGGGCAGCGATGCGGCCCTCCACCGGCAGCTTGCGAGCCTCACCGCGCACGATGTCGGCCGCAGCCTCCGCCTCAGGGTCGAGGTTGTCGACGTTGATGGTCGGCGGAGCCACCCGGTGGTACAGCGCCAGCACGGTCGCAACCGTCTCGACACCACCGGCGCCACCGAGCAGATGACCGGTCATCGACTTGGTCGCGGACACCGCGATGTGGTCCGTGTCGTCGCCGAACACCTTCCGCAGCGCCTTCAGCTCGGCCACGTCACCGGCCGGCGTCGACGTGCCGTGCGCGTTGACGTGCATGACCTCCGCCGGGTTCAGATCGGTGTTGTCGAGCAGGTTCTGAAGGGCGTGCGAGATGCCGCGCCCCTCCGGCTCCGGCTGCACGATGTCGTGCGCGTCGGACGAGATGCCCTGTCCGACCGCCTCGGCGTACACCCGGGCACCGCGCTTCGCGGCGTGCTCGGCGGACTCCAGGACGACCACACCGGCGCCCTCGCCGAGGACGAACCCGTCGCGGGCCGTGTCGTAGGGACGGGACGCGCCCTGCGGGTCGTCGTTGTTCTTGGACATCGCCATCATGTTGCCGAACGCGGCGATGGGCAGCGGGTGGATCGCCGCCTCCGTACCACCCGCGACGACGACGTCGGCGCGGCCGGAGCGGATCATCTCGATGCCGTAGCCGATGGCCTCGGCGCCGGAGGCGCACGCGGAGACCGGCGTGTGCACGCCCGCACGAGCGCCCACGAGGAGACCCACGTTGGCGGACGGGCCGTTCGGCATCAGCATGGGGACGGTGTGCGGGGAGACGCGGCGGACGCCCTTCTCCCTGAGCACGTCGTACTGGTCGAGCAGCGTCGTCACGCCGCCGATGCCGGAGGCGATGACCGCGCCCAGCCGGTCGGGGTCGATGGCGCCGTCGTCACCGGCCTTGGCGGTGAAACCGGCGTCCGCCCAGGCCTCCTGGGCGGCGATCAGCGCGAACTGCGCCGAGCGGTCCAGGCGGCGGGCCTGCGGCCGTGGGATGACCTCGGACGGCTCCACGGCGACCGGGGCCGCGATACGGACGGCCTGTTCGGCCGCCCACTCCTGCTCCAGGGGCTTGACACCGGACTTGCCGGCGATCAGGCCCTCCCAAGTAGAGGCTACGTCGCCACCCAGCGGTGTGGTTGCGCCGATACCGGTGACGACCACGGTGCGATTGGTCGGGCTCACGGGAATTCTTTCTCCAACGGATCCGAGGATTCAGCGGCGCCACCGCCGGGTGGCGGGGCCATACAGCCGGGCCTAGAGGGTGGTTCAGGCCTGGTGCTTGAGGATGTAGTTGGTCGCGTCGCCGACCGTCTTGAGGTTCTTGACGTCCTCGTCCGGGATCTTGACGTCGAAGCGCTCTTCGGCGGCGACGACGACCTCGACCATGGACAGCGAGTCGACGTCCAGGTCGTCGGTGAAGGACTTGTCCAGCTGGACGTCCTCAACCGGGATGCCGGCGATCTCGTTCACGATGTCGGCGAGACCGGCGACGATCTCTTCTTGAGTGGCGGCCATGTCAGGCGCTCCTTCGTATGTATCCAGAGGGTGTGGCGGTGCTTCCCGTACCGGAGTGTGATCCGGCACGGAGTGCCTAGGGGAGGGTAACGACCGTGGCGGCGTACACAAGACCCGCCCCGAAGCCGATGACGAGCGCGGTGTCGCCGCTCTTCGCCTCGCCGGTCGCCAGAAGCCGCTCCATAGCGAGCGGAATCGAGGCGGCCGAGGTGTTGCCGGTGGTACGTACGTCACGCGCGACCGTGACGTGCTCCGGCAGTTTCAGCGTCTTCACCATCGAGTCGATGATCCGCTCGTTGGCCTGGTGGGGAATGAAGACGTCCAGGTCGTCCGGCGAAAGTCCGGAAGCGTCCAGCGCCTCCTTGGCGACCTTCGCCATCTCGAACACGGCCCAGCGGAACACCGCCTGGCCCTCCTGCGTGATCGCAGGGAACTTGACGTTGCCCTCGCTGTCGAGCGGGAGCTTGGAGACGTCGCCGATCCGGTACTCGTTCCACGGGACCGTCTGCTTGATCGTCTCGGACTTGTCGCCCTCCGAGCCCCAGACCGTCGGGCCGATGTGCGGCTCCTGCGAGGGGCCGACCACGACAGCGCCGGCACCGTCACCGAAGAGGAACGCGGTGGCGCGGTCCTCCAGGTCGGTCAGGTCGGACAGCCGCTCCACGCCGATGACGAGGACGTACTCCGCGGAACCCTCGACGATCATGCCCTTGGCGAGGGTGAGGCCGTAGCCGAAGCCCGCGCAGCCCGCCGAGATGTCGAAGGCGGCGGCCTTGGCCGTGCCGAGCTTGTCGGCGATCTCGGTGGCGACGGCCGGGGTCTGGCTGAAGTGCGAGACCGTCGAGACGACCACGGCACCGATCTGCTCGGCCGAGATCCCGGCGTCGGCGATCGCCTTGCCGGACGCCTCGATCGACATCGCGGCGACCGTCTCCTCGTCGGAGGCCCAGTGCCGCGTCTCGATGCCGGAGCGCGAACGGATCCACTCGTCGGACGAGTCGATCCTCTCGAGGATCACCTCGTTCGGCACGACCCGGGTGGGACGGTAACCGCCCACGCCGAGGATGCGCGCGTACGGGGCGCCCTTGCTGGGCTTGATCTTCGACATGTTCGTACGGCTCCTTAGGCGTCAGGCTTGGGCGTGCTCGGCGATGAGCTCGCGGGCCGCGTCGAGGTCGTCGGGGGTCTTCAGGGCCAGCGTCCTGACGCCGGGGAGCGCGCGCTTGGCGAGGCCGGTGAGCGTGCCGCCGGGGCAGACCTCAAGGAGGGCGGTGACGCCGAGTTCCTTGAAGGTCTCCATGCACAGGTCCCAGCGGACCGGGTTCGCGACCTGGCCGACGAGGCGGTCGAGGACCTCGGCGCCGGTCGCGACTGCCTGGCCGTCCTTGTTCGAAACGTACGTGATCGCCGGGTCGGCGGGCGTCAGGTCCGCGGCGGCCTTGGCCAGCACGTCGACCGCCGGGGCCATGTGCTGGGTGTGGAAGGCGCCGGCGACCTTCAGCGCGACGACCTTGCGGACACCCTCGGGCTTGTCCTCGGCGAGCGCGGCAAGCTGCTCCAGCGTGCCCGCGGCGACGATCTGGCCGGCGCCGTTCACGTTGGCCGGGGTCAGGCCCAGCTTCTCCAGGTGCGCGACCGACACCTCCGGGTCGCCGCCGAGCAGCGCCGACATTCCGGTCTCGGTGACCGCGGCGGCGGCGGCCATGGCCAGACCCCGCTTGCGTACGAGGGTCAGCGCGGCGGTGTCGTCCAGCACGCCCGCGAAGGAGGCGGCGGTGAACTCACCGACGCTGTGGCCCGCGACGGCGCCCGGCGCAAGGTCACCGAGTGCCTGCGCCGACAGGATCCCGGCCGCGACGAGCAGCGGCTGGGCCACGGCGGTGTCGCGGATCGCGTCCGCGTCGGCCTGTGTGCCGTAGTGGACGAGGTCCAGTCCGATGGCGTCCGACCAGACGGCGACGCGGTCCGCGGCACCGGGCAGATCGAGCCAGGGGGTCAGGAAGCCGGGCGTCTGGGCGCCTTGGCCGGGAGCGACGAGTACGAGCACTCTCACACTCTCTCTTGGGTACGGGCACGGCCGCCCGTGGGGACAGGGACGAAGAACGTGAAGGGGTTTTGTAGGGCCCCGACAAAAGGCTAGGACTGGAGATCTCCATCGGCCAGACGCCCCAGGATCAGCGCGATCCGCAACGTGAACGCCGACCGTACATCTGATGGCGACCAGCCGGTGACGTCAGTCACACGTCGCAGCCGGTAGCGCACGGTGTTGGGATGGACGAACAGCATGCGCGCGGCACCTTCGAGGCTACTCGCCTGCTCCAGATAGACGCTGAGCGTTTCCAGCAGCGCCGAGCCGGCCTCCTCCAGCGGTCTGTAGATCTCCTCCACCAGTTGCTCACGGGCCGAGGGGTCTCCGGCCATCGCGCGCTCCGGCAGCACATCGTCGGCCAGCACCGGCCGCGGGGCGTCCTGCCAGGCAGAACACGCCTTGAGCCCGGCCGCCGCGGCCTGCGCGGACCGGGTCGCGGCGAGCAGATCCGGTACGACGGGACCGGCCACGACGGGCCCGGCGGCGTACGGCCCGATCAGCGACTTGGCCACCGCGAGGGGGTTGTCGCTGCCGCCCGCGATCACCACCAGCCGGTCCCCGAGCACCCCGGTGAGCACCTGGAGCTTGGCGTGCCGGGCCGCCCGCCGGATCGCCTCCACGGTCAGCTCGCTGTCACCGTCGGGCGCCGTACCCAACACCACGCACACATGCTCGGGCGAGTTCCAGCCGAGGGCGGCGGCCCGTGACACGGCGCCCTCGTCGGCCTCCCCGCTGAGGACGGCGTTCACGACCAGCGACTCCAGCCGTGCGTCCCAGGCACCGCGTGCCTCGGCGGCCTGGGCGTAGACCTGGGCGGTGGCGAAGGCGATCTCACGGGCGTAGACGAGCAGCGCCTCGCGCAGCACGTTCTCGTCGCCGGGAGCGGCGACCTCGTCGATCGCGCTCTCCATGACCTCGATGGTGGTGCGCACCATCTCGACGGTCTGCCGCAGCGTGATGGCCCGGGTCAGCTCGCGCGGCGCCGTCCCGAAGACGTCCGTGGAGATGGCCTGCGGGGCGTCGGGATGCCGGAACCACTCGGTGAACGCGGCGATGCCCGCCTGCGCCACGAGCCCGATCCAGGAACGGTTCTCCGGGGGCATGGCCCGGTACCACGGCAGCGTCTCGTCCATGCGCGCGATGGCCTGCGCGGCAAGACTCCCCGACGACTTCTCCAGCCGCTTCAAGGTCGCGGGGTGGGGGTGGACGGCGGAGGCTGCGTCGGGGGACTTGCTGGTTTCGGGTTCGGGCACGGGACAAGACTGCCTTATCCGGACGTCGGTGCGTGCGGGCGGGGCTGTGCTTGATTGCTCGGTCGGCTGTGTTTGATTGCTCGGTCGCCTCCGGGGGCGCGCGGCCGACGCGTCGGACCAGTGGAGGTCGGTGGGCCCTTGCCGCCTGTTCGGCAGGGCTACGGTGGGGGCGTGATGGACGTAAGGCGTGCGATGGACCGCTACCTGGGAGGCGACCCGGCCGCCGGCATCGAGTCGTGGCACGCCTTCTCCTTCGGCCCGCACTACGACCCCGACAACCTCCGCTTCGGTGCGGTGATCGCCTGCAACGAAGAGCACCTCGCGCCCGGCGCCGGCTTCGACGAGCACCCGCACAGCCACACCGAGCTGGTGACCTGGGTCGTCGAGGGCGAGCTGACCCACCGGGACTCGCAGGGCCACGAGACGGTGATCCGTCCCGGCGACGTCCAGCGCCTCAGCTCGGCGGCGGGCGTCCGTCATGTCGAGCGCAACGACGGCACCGAGCCCCTCACGTTCGTGCAGCTGTGGCTGGCCCCGCTGGAGCCCGGCGGCGACCCCGCCTACGAGACCGTCCGCGGCATCGCCGACTCCACGCCGTACGCCGTCCCGGAGGCGGGCGCGATGCTGCATGTGCGCCGGCTCGCGGCGGGGGAGCGCACCGCGGTGCCGGACGCGCCGCTGGCCTACGTCCATGTGGTGCGCGGCACGGTCAGGCTCGGCCCGCATGATCTGGGGCCGGGTGACGCGGTGCGCGCGACCGCCGAGCAGGACCTCGAACTCCTCGCCGTGTCCGCACCGGCCGAGGTGCTGGTGTGGGAACTGCCCAAGAAGTAGGCGGAGTTCAGCGGAGGTCGGCGAGCACGGCGTCCGTGAACACCGGCCACACCTCGACCGCCCACGGCCCGAACGCCCGGTCCGTCAGCGCGACACACGCCAGCCGGGCATCCGGGTCGATCCAGAGGAACGTACCGGACTGCCCGAAGTGCCCGAAGGTGCGCGGTGACGACGAAGACCCCGTCCAGTGGGGCGACTTGGAGTCCCGGATCTCGAAGCCGAGCCCCCAGTCGTTGGGGCTCTGGTGTCCGTATCCCGGCAGGACGCCCTTCGTTCCCGGGTACTGGACGGTCATGGCCGCCGCGACCGTACGGGGATCGAGGAGCCGCGGCGCCTGCACCTCGGCCGCGAACCGCACGAGGTCGTCGACGGTCGAGACGCCGTCCTTCGCGGGCGATCCCTCCAGCGAGGTCGACGTCATCCCCAACGGCTCCAGCACCGCCTGCCGCAGATACTCGCCGAAGGGGATCTCCGTGGCCTTCGCGATGTGGTCGCCGAGCTGCTCGAACCCCGCGTTGGAGTACAGCCGCCGCTCGCCGGGCGCGGAGGTGACCCGGTGTTCGTCGAAGGCCAGCCCCGAGGTGTGGGCGAGGAGGTGACGCACGGTCGAGCCGGGCGGGCCCGCCGGTTCGTCGAGCTCGATCGCCCCCTCCTCGTACGCGACGAGAGCGGCGTACGCGGCCAGCGGCTTGGTGACCGAGGCGAGCGCGAACCGCCGGCCGGCCGGTCCGTGGGACCCGAGGACGGTGCCGTCCGCTCGTACGACGGCCGCCGCGGCGGCGGAAACCGGCCAGTTCTCGATCAACGCGAGGCTCTTCAAGGACATGCCGTCGAGCCTAAGGGCCTCAGAGCAGCAGCCGCATGGAGGGGTCGCTGTCCCTGGTGAAGCCCAGCGACGCGTACAGCGGCTCGGCGTCGGGAGAGGCGTTGAGGAGGACGTGCCCGGCACCCCGCTCCCGCAGCCACACCAGCAGCTCCTCCATGCAGGCGCGCGCGTACCCGCGGCGCCGGACGTCCGGGTCCGTCGCGACGCTGAAGACCTGTCCGACGAGCCCGTGCGGATTGCCGGTCCGTCCGATCCGGTAGTCCACCGTCCCGGCCGCCAGCGCGGCCAGCGCACCCGGTCGCTCCGGATGCCCGGCGACGAAGGCGGCGAAGTCACCGTCCGGGTCGGCGAGCCGGGCCCGAAGGGTGGGCAGGGACTCGGTATGCCAGTCGGTGACTCCCTTGGCGGACTTTCCGGAGGAGACGGAGTCGATCATGACCTGACGCAGACGGAGCACTTCCTCCGCGTCCTCGGCTGTGGCACGGCGTACGAGACTCATGGCCCGCACGCTAGTCACACCAGCCCGCCCAGTCTTGCCCATTTCTCACGGTCCGCTTGCCTGGAGTGCACTCGAAGGCCATAGCGTTGAGGTCATGACGGTGATGGACACCACGAGTACCAGGACCGACACCTGCGCGGGGCCGCCGCATGTCGATCGGCGGCCGGACGGTCAGGACAGCTACACGATCAGCGAGGTCGCCGCGTTCACCGGACTGACCGCACACACTCTGCGTTGGTACGAGCGGATCGGCCTGATGCCGCACATCGACCGCTCGCACACCGGCCAGCGCCGCTACAGCAACCGCGACCTGGACTGGCTCGACCTCGTCGGCAAGCTCCGGCTCACCGGTATGCCGGTTGCCGACATGGTGCGGTACGCCGAGCTGGTGCGCGAGGGCGACGACACCTACGGCGAACGGTACGAACTCCTTGAGGCGACCCGCCGGGACGTACGCGCCCGGATCGCGGAACTCCAGGACACCCTTTCCGTACTCGACCGGAAGATCAACTTCTATGCGGACGCCGGGCGTGCCCTGGCGTCGGAGAGGCCCCGATGACCGACGGCACCAGGATCGCGACGACCCGCCTCGGCGAGCACGGCCCCGAGGTCGGCGTCCAGGGCCTCGGCTGTATGGGCATGAGTTTCGGCTACGGCCCGTCGGACGCGAAGGAGTCCAGGGCCACCCTGGCGCGGGCGCTGGAACTGGGCGTCACGCTGTACGACACGGCGGACGCGTATGGCGCCGGGGCGAACGAGAAGTTCCTGTCGCCGTTCTTCAAGGAGCACCGCGACGAGATCGTCATCGCGACCAAGTTCGGCCTGGCGATCCATCCGGACGATCCGACGAAGCGGATCATCCGCAACGACACGCCGTACATCCGCCAGTGCGTCGAGGCGAGCCTGAAGCGTCTGGACGTCGACGTCATCGACCTCTACTACATGCACCGCCGGGACGTGAACGTCCCCATCGAGGAGACCGTCGGCGTCATGGCCGAACTGGTCCGCGAGGGCAAGGTCAAGCACCTGGGCCTGAGCGAGGTGACAGCGGGCGAGATGCGCACCGCACACGCCGTACACCCCATCGCGGCGGTGCAGTCCGAGTGGTCGCTGTTCAGCCGCGACATCGAGGCGAACGTGGTCCCCGCCGTCCGCGAACTGGGCGTCACGCTCGTGCCGTACTCACCGCTTGGCCGGGGCTTCCTCACCGGCTCCTTCGCCGCCGCCGACAAGGACCTCACGGCCGACGACTTCCGCCGCCAGCAGCCCCGCTTCAACGGCGACAACGCGGCGGCCAACGCCGCCCTCCTGGACCCGATCCGCACGGTCGCCCGCTCCCACGGCGCCTCCCTCGGCCAGATCGCCCTGGCCTGGGCCCAGCAGCAGGCGGCGACGCACGGCCTCCCCGTCGTCCCCATCCCGGGCACCCGCAAGCCGAGCCGGGTCGAGGAGAACACGGCGGCCACCCGGCTCGTACTGGGCGAGCAGGACATGGCGCTGCTGGAGCCGATCGCCGGCAAGGTGGCAGGCGACCGGTACAAGGACATGGCGTTCACTTCTGCAGGACGGGAGTGAGACGCGCCCCAAAGGGGCGCGGGGAACTGCGCGAGCAACCCACCACAACCCGCGCCCGACCACCGGTGGTACCTGGCAGACGCTAAAGCTCCGCCAACAACTCCGCCTTCTTGGAAGAGAACTCCTCATCCGTCACCAGCCCAGCCTGATGCAGCTCCCCAAGATGACGGATCCGCTCGGCAATATCCGCAGGATCCCGGCGCGGCGCAGCCGCAGCCGGGACAGCGGGCCCCACGGAGTGCTCCCGCACAGCCGCAAGCACCGCCGCCGCGAACGGCAACGACTCATGCACAGGCCCATACCCCAACCCGAACACCACAGCCCCGGGATCCTGATCAACCTGCACAGCCGGCGCAGCCACCTCGCGTCGCACCAGCCGCAGATACCCCTCGAACACCTCGGGTGACCGCCACTCGACCCCACTGAGGTCGGCGACGGCGAACGTCTGATCCCCGGCCTTCCACTTCGCGGACGACGCCCCCGTCCAGAACCACCGGAAGGACACGGCCCGCCCGTCGAAGGACGCCTTCGCGTCGTACGCCTTGAAGGCCCGCGGAGCTTCCGGCGCGGGCACCAGATACCGTTCCGACGGCCCGCTCTCGGTCAGCACGGCCCGCAGTTCGTCGGCGTAGTACTCGGCCAGCGTCTCCTTGTCGGCCGGCAACACCAGCCGATAGGGATCGCTGCCGTCCTTGAGCTGCCCGGCGGCCGCCTCCATCAGCGGATCCGCCCCCGGCCGCGGCTCGGCCCGCAGGATCACGGTCCCGCGCTTGCCGTGCGTGAGCGTCACCTCTTGCAGAGCCGCCAACGGCACCCGGCGCTCCCCGAGCACCTGGAACAGCTTGGGTGTTCGAATCCCCCGTTCGTAACGGATGAGCACGGAGTCGGACTCGAACTCCCAGGCGGCATGAAATCCGGCCAGCACGTCACCCATGCGGCTCATCGTATGCGGCACGAGCTTCTTCGTCCCCTCCCCGCGCAAACCGCAGTTTCTTGCGTCTCTACGCGCGTCCGGCCATGGTCGTGTCGGACAAACCCGCCCGACAGGCTTTGTCATCGTCAGCGCAGTGCACCGAGTGGTACGCGCCAATGCCGATCTCGGCGAAGTTCAGCAGACTCTCCGTACCCGGCTCGAAATACCCGCTGTGTCCCTGCGCATCCCGGGCCGCCAGCACCCGCGCCCCGAACGCGCGGGACATCGGGTCGGCACCGTGGCCCAGGCCCCCGAGCTCGAGATTCGGGACGTCCTCGATCCAGTCGTCGGCGTCCCGCATCGCCCACACATGCGCGGAGGTGCGCAGATGGGACGCCTTGGCGACCCGCATGCCGGGGCTGCCGGCCACGGCTATGTCGGCCACCCGGCCGGGCAGCGTGCGCGCGGCGATCCCGCACACCACGGAGCCGTAGCTGTGGCAGAACAGTGAGACGTCCGAGTCCCCGGGCAGCCCCCGCACCAGCGCATTCAGTCGTACGGCGCCCTCCACGGCCCGCGTCGCGGTGGCCGAGTCGATGCCGAGACCGGCGGGCGCGGTGTAGTCGGCCCAGGCGATCACGGCCGTACGGGTCGAAGGGCTCGCCTTGCGCTCGGCCGTGTAGAGGGATTCGGCCATGCCGGCGGTCGCCGTGTACTTGCGGGCCGTCTTCTGGAAGCTGAGCAGGTCTGTGTCTACCCCGGGCACGACAACGGAGACGCGCTCGGCCTTGTTCAGGTTGCCGAAGACCTCGGCGACCCGTCCGGACCCCGCGGGGTCGAAGGCGAGGAACGCGCGGTCGGTCCCCATCATCGACTCGAGCCGGTGCATACGCCGGCCCGCATCCTGCTGCCCGTCGAGCGTGAGGCGGTCGTCGTGCATGCGTTTTCGCTCGACCTTGCGTGCCTGGTCGATGGCGATCCGGTTGGCCTGATAGCGCAGCTCGACGGGGGCGCCGTTCATGTTGCCGACCGCGAGGGGGTAGCGCTGCGCGAGGTCGATGCGCTGCGCCGTGGTGAGCGAGGCGAAGAACCGGGCCAGCAGAGCGGGGCCGGCGTCCGGGTCGGGCAGCAGCTGACCGTTGATACGGCCGTGCTCCCATGCGCTGACCGAGGACTGGAGCGGGGTGGACGTCCGGTGGTGGCGCATGGCGGTCCAGCCCGATGTCGCCAGCATCACGAACACCACGGCCAGCGCGAGCAGTGCGCGCCAGACGTTCAGTTGGGGGGACGTATCGAAGGAAGTCACTGGGAGGACACACTAGGAGAACGAGACGGTCTCGCGTTAACCAAGTGACGGGTATCACGTTTGAGGGTTACGTGACGATGACCTCACTTCGTTCGCCAGTTCCCCGTGAGTGCCGGTCCCACCTGCTCCAGATATGTGGAGGCCAGCTCACGCATCGCCGGCAGGCTGAAGTCGTCCCCCTCGGACCACTTCCGCTCCGCGACCCGTATGACCGAGCCGAACGCCGCCACGACGATGCGCGGCCGCGGATCGGCGTCCATGTCGAGTCCCTCGCGCTCGGCGATGATGCGAGCGATCTCCTCCTCCAGCTCCGCCGAACGCCGCAGATGGGCCGCGAGCAGCGCGGGCGTCGACTCGATCACCCGGTAGATGCGCATATGGAGTTCGAGCGGCACGACCTCCTTGATGGCTTCGCCGATGGTGTCCCAGCTCTCCAGGACGGCCCGGCGCAGTGCCTCCAGCGGTGCCTCCTCGGGCGGGCGGGTGCGGACGGCCTCGACGAAGTGCGACTCGGCGAGGCGTGCCGCGAAGAACGCGACCTCCTCCTTGCTCGTGAAGTAACGGAAGAAGGTGCGCTGCGAGACCTCGACGGCCTCGGCGATGTCGTCGACGGTCGTCTGCTCGTACCCGCGCGTGGTGAACAGTTCGAGGGCGGCGCGCAGGAGCGCGTCCCGGGTGCGCTGCTTCTTGCGCTCGCGCAGGCCGGACGGAGGTGCGGTCACCATCAGCCTCTCCTCCGAATTGTTTCCCCAGTTCAAGCTGTTTACGAGTGACGTGACAGTTACCGACTTGTGAATTGGTTTGTCAACTGTCAGTTGCTGTCATTAGCCTCGAACGCATGACTAGTCAGACCACCATCGACAAGACGGGGCCGGGGGACAAGGCACCATCAGCCCCGTCGGACGCGGCGCCCGCCAAGGGACTGCGCGGCCACCCGTGGTTCACCCTCATAACCGTCGCCGTCGGCGTCATGATGGTGGCCCTCGACGGCACCATTGTCGCCATCGCAAACCCGGCCATCCAGCAGGACCTCGGCGCCACCTTCGCCCAGGTCCAGTGGATCACCAACGGCTACTTCCTCGCCCTCGCGGTCTGCCTGATCACCGCGGGCAAGCTCGGTGACCGCTTCGGCCACCGCCAGACCTTCCTCATCGGCGTCGTCGGCTTCGCCGCCGCTTCCGGGGCCATCGGCCTGTCGAGCAGCATCGGGCTCGTCGTTGCCTTCCGTGTCCTACAGGGTCTGTTCGGGGCGCTGCTGATGCCGGCCGCGCTCGGCCTGCTGCGCGCCACCTTCCCCGCCGAGAAGCTGAACATGGCCATCGGCATCTGGGGCATGGTCATCGGTGCCTCCACCGCCGGCGGCCCGATCCTGGGCGGTGTGCTGGTCGAGCACGTCAACTGGCAGTCGGTGTTCTTCATCAATGTGCCGGTCGGCATCCTCGCCGTGGTCCTCGGCGTCCTGATCCTCCTGGACCACCGCGCCCAGAACGCCCCGCGCTCCTTCGACATCCTGGGCATCGTCCTGCTGTCGGGCGCCATGTTCTGCCTGGTGTGGGCCCTCATCAAGGCCCCGAGCTGGGGCTGGGGCGCCGGCATGACGTGGACGTTCATCGCCGTGTCCGTGGTGGGCTTCGCCCTCTTCGCCTTCTGGGAGACGCGCGTCAAGGAACCGCTGATCCCGCTGGCCCTGTTCCGCTCGGTCCCGCTGTCGGCGGGCGTCGTCCTCATGGTCCTGATGGCCATCGCCTTCATGGGCGGCCTGTTCTTCGTCACCTTCTATCTCCAGAACGTGCACGGCATGAGCCCGATCGACGCCGGTCTGCACCTGCTGCCGCTCACCGGCATGATGATCGTCGGCTCCCCGCTCGCGGGCGCGATGATCACCAAGCTCGGCCCGCGCATTCCGCTGGCCGGCGGCATGGTGTCCGTGGCGATCGCCATGTTCGGGATGTCCACGCTGGAGACGGACACCGGCAGCGGCATCATGTCGCTCTGGTTCGCCCTGCTCGGCTTCGGTCTCGCGCCCGTGATGGTCGGCGCCACCGAGGTCATCGTCGGCAACGCCCCGATGGAACTGTCCGGCGTCGCCGGCGGCCTCCAGCAGGCCGCGATGCAGATCGGCGGCAGCCTCGGTACGGCCGTGCTGGGCGCCGTGATGGCCTCCAAGGTCGACAGCGACCTCGCCGGCAACTGGGCGGACGCGGGCCTTCCGCAGCTCACGCCGGAGCAGCAGGCCCAGGCCTCCGAGGCGGTCCAGGTCGGCGTGGCACCGGTGGCCAAGGGCACGCCGGCGGAGATCGCCGCGAAGATCACGGACGTGGCCCATGACACCTTCATCTCCGGCATGAGCCTGGCGTCGCTGGTGGCGGCGGGCGTGGCGGCGGTGGCCGTCCTGGTCGCGTTCCTCACGAAGCGAGGCGAGAACGCGGAGGCGGGAGCAGGAGCCGCCCACATCTAGGCGCCCAACGCAGGGGATTCCACAGTGATTTCGCCTATCAGGGTGACAACGCTAAAGATTCCTCGCCTCCGGTGCGCGCCGCGGTTCACAGTGGTCGAGCCCCATCCGTACGGCATGTTCCAGAGGCAACTCCGTACGACGAGAAGGGCAACCGGGACTGCGGCGCGCTGCCGGAGGGGGGTGGCGCGCCGACAGCCCGCAGGATTAGTCACGGCATCCGGGGTACTCGCCTCGTCGACACGAATCGACCGACAGGCCCCGGGAGTTGAAGATGGCGGGCTTCGGACACGGAACGCGCAGGTACCCCCGCTCACGTAGCCGGACGAGGTCACGGACCGGGCCGGATCGCGCAACACTCGGCATCATCGGTGTCATCTGCGCCGTAGTCGGCTTCTTCACCCTGGGCATCATCCTCGGTCCGGCGGCCATGGTGTGCGGCTGGCTGGCCATGGGCCGCACCTGGTCACGCTCGCGCCCCGTACCGGCCCTGATCGCCCTGGTCCTGGGCGCGGTGGACACGCTCCTGGCCATCATCTGGCTGGCAGGCACAACCCCGGGCAACGGCTTGCTGTAATGGCTCTCCACCAAGCTGTACCGCCTGGAGCGCCCCCGACTCAAAGAGGAGAGGCGGCACCCCGGCCGCCCGGGGCTGCGCGCCCGCCTCCCGGCGGGCACCCCCCCCGCGGTGACTCCGCTACCGACGCTGTTGCTCCGCCACCGGACGTGGCACCCCGGTTGGCCCGGCCGCCCCGGACAACGCGGCCACCTCGGCCCGTAGCGCCCGGATCTCCTCCGTCAGCGTGGCAATCGCCTCCGTCTGCCGGCGCTCCTCCACGTCGTCCATGTCGAATCGGGCGATGAACCACGCCGCGATGTTCGCGGTCACCACACCCAGCAGCGCGATGCCGGACAGCATCAGCCCGACGGCCAGAATCCGCCCCAGCCCTGTCGTCGGCGCGTGATCCCCGTACCCCACGGTCGTCATCGTCGTGAACGACCACCACAGCGCGTCACCCAGCGTCTTGATGTTCCCGTTCGGTGACTCCCGTTCCACCGACAGCACGGCCAGCGACCCGAACATCAGCAACGCCACCACGGTCCCGGCGACATACGTCGTCAGCTGGATCTGCGAAGCCATCCGTGCCCGCCGCCCCACGAGCAGCAACGTCGAGACGAGCCGCAGAATCCGCAGCGGCTGCAACAGGGGCAGCAGCACCACGCACAGGTCGATCCAATGCCGGCGCAGAAAGTCCCTGCGGTGTGGAGCGAGCCCCAGCCGCACCGCGAAGTCGGCCGCGAACGCCCCCCACACCACCCATTCGGCGACCGTGCACGCGACCGTCAACGACCGGCTCGCGGTGCTGTCCAGGATCGGCACGGCATAGGCCACGGCGAACACGACCGCGAGCGCCAGCAGGGGCCGTTGGGTGCGCCGTTCCCAACGCGTTTGCGCCGACTGTTCCTTCATGCCCGCATCGTAGGGAACGTGGAGGGGCGGTGAAGCCCCAGGCCCCACCGCCCCTCGTCCGCCGCTCAAACCGCGGAGCGCTACGCGTCGCCGCCCGCGGCCCCCGGATCGGCAGCCGACACATCCAGCAACTGGTACCGGTCGACGGCCTGCTTCAGCACCGACCGATCCATCTTCCCCGCGTTCGCCAGCTCGGTCAGCACGCCCACCACGATCGACTGCGCGTCGATGTGGAAGAACCGCCGAGCCGCCCCGCGCGTGTCCGCGAACCCGAACCCGTCGGCTCCCAGCGACTGGTAAGTCCCCGGCACCCACCGCGAGATCTGGTCCGGAACCGACCGCATCCAGTCGGAAACCGCCACGAACGGTCCCTCGGCCCCGCTCAGCTTCCGCGTCACCCACGGCACCCGCTGCTCCTCCTCGGGATGCAGCAGGTTGTGCTCCTCGCACGCCACGGCCTCGCGCCGCAGCTCGTTCCAGGAGGTCGCCGACCACACGTCGGCCTTCACACTCCACTCCTCGGCGAGGATCCGCTGCGCCTCCAGAGCCCACGGCACCGCGACACCGGACGCCATGATCTGCGCCGGAATCGACCCCGAAGTCCCCGCCGAGAGCCGGTGGATGCCCTTGAGGATGCCCTCCACGTCGACGTTCTCGGGCTCGGCCGGGTGCTGGATCGGCTCGTTGTAGACGGTGAGGTAGTAGAAGACGTCCTCGCCGTGCGGGTGTTCCGCGTCGCCGCCGTACATCCGGCGCAGACCGTCCTGCACGATGTGCGCGATCTCGTACGAGTAGGCCGGGTCGTACGAGACACAGGCCGGGTTGCTGGAGGCGAGCAGCTGCGAATGGCCGTCCGCGTGCTGGAGACCCTCACCGGTCAGTGTCGTACGACCGGCGGTCGCACCCAGCACGAAACCGCGCGCAAGCTGGTCGCCCATCTGCCAGAACTGGTCGCCGGTGCGCTGGAAACCGAACATCGAGTAGAAGACGTACACCGGGATGAGCGGCTCGCCATGCGTCGCGTACGACGAGCCCGCCGCGATCAGCGAGGCCGTACAGCCCGCCTCGGAGATGCCGTCGTGCAGCATCTGGCCGGTCGGCGACTCCTTGTAGGCGAGCAGAAGGTCACGGTCCACCGACTCGTACTGCTGGCCAAGCGGGTTGTAGATCTTCGCACTCGGGAAGAAGGAGTCCATGCCGAACGTGCGGTACTCGTCCGGCGCGATCAGCACGAACCGCTTGCCGATCTCCTTGTCCCGCATGAGGTCCTTGAGCAGCCGGACGAACGCCATCGTCGTCGCGATCGACTGCTGGCCGGAGCCCTTCTTCACGGTCGCGTACGTCTTGTCGTCCGGCAGCGCCAGCGGCTTCGAGCGCACGACGCGGGTCGGGACGTAGCCGCCGAGTCCATTGCGGCGGTCGTGCATGTACTGGATCTCTTCCGAGTTCCGGCCCGGGTGGAAGTACGGCGGCAGGCCGGAGTCCAGCTCCTTGTCGGAGATCGGCAGGTGCAGCCGGTCGCGGAAGCCCTTGAGGTCGGCGACCGTCAGCTTCTTCATCTGGTGCGTGGCGTTGCGGCCCTCGAAGTTCGGGCCGAGCGTCCAGCCCTTGATCGTCTTGGCCAGGATCACCGTCGGCTGGCCCTTGTGCGCCTTGGCCGCCGAGAACGCCGCGAAGATCTTCCGGTGGTCGTGCCCGCCGCGTCCCAGGTGCAGGATCTGGTCGTCGGTCATATTCTCGACCATCGCGCGCAGCCGGTGGTCGTCACCGAAGAAGTGCTCACGGATGTAGGCGCCGGTCTCGGTGGCGTACGTCTGGTACTGCCCGTCCGGGGTCGTGTTCATCCGGTTGACCAGCACGCCGTCCCGGTCCTGGGCCAGCAGCGGGTCCCAGGTCCGGTCCCAGACCAGCTTGATCACGTTCCAGCCGGCGCCGCGGAAGATCGACTCCAGCTCCTGGATGATCTTGCCGTTGCCGCGCACCGGGCCGTCCAGGCGCTGAAGGTTGCAGTTGACGACGAAGGTCAGGTTGTCGAGGCCCTCACGAGCCGCGATGGACAGCTGGCCGAGCGACTCCGGCTCGTCCATCTCGCCGTCCCCGAGGAACGCCCACACCTGCGACTTGGAGGTGTCCGCGATGCCGCGCGCCTGAAGGTAGCGGTTCATCCGCGCCTGGTAGATCGCGCCGATCGGGCCGAGGCCCATCGACACCGTCGGGAACTCCCAGAAGTCCGGCATCAGGCGCGGGTGCGGATAGCTGGACAGCCCGTACGGCGCCTTCGACTTCTCCTGCCGGAACCCGTCCAGGTTCTCCTCACTCAGGCGGTCCAGCAGGAACGCGCGCGCGTAGATGCCCGGCGAGGCGTGGCCCTGGAAGAAGACCTGGTCGCCGCCGTCGCCCTCGTCCTTGCCGCGGAAGAAGTGGTTGAAGCCGACGTCGTAGAGCGAGGCGGAGGACGCGAAGGTGGCGATGTGACCGCCGACGCCGATGCCGGGGCGCTGGGCACGCGAGACCATCACCGCCGCGTTCCAGCGGGTCGCGTTGAGGATCCGCCGCTCGATCTCCTCGTTGCCGGGGAAGAACGGCTCGCTCTTGGTGGGGATCGTGTTGACGTAGTCCGTGCTGCGCATCTCCGGCACGGCCACGCGCTTCTCACGGGCCCGCTCGATCAGCCGCAGCATCAGATAGCGGGCCCGCTCCCGGCCGCGCTCGTCGACGGCGGCGTCGAGGGAGTCGAGCCACTCCTGGGTTTCCTCGGGATCGAAGTCAGGAACCTGACTCGGAAGGCCGCCAATGATGATCGGGTTGCGATCGGATCCGGAAGCCACGGTGTTCCTTACCTGTCGGAGGGCTGCTTTTTCGGGGTTTTCGGGTGCCCAGCACCGTCCACCATCGTCTACCTCGGCATGCCAAACGTCATCTCTACTTCGGGGTAACCCAAGCTTGACGCTCCTATAGGGTTCCCAAACACGCAAAGAGGGCAGAAAGGTGTGGCGTATGTCACTGAGGGCTTCGGGCGTCGTGCCTGGAGTTGCGGCGACACGGTCGGGAACGTCACCGTTTCGGCGGTCTGAACGGCCGGGTACTTGCGCGATCCGTCCCGCCCGTGTGGACTACGGCCAATGCTTCGCGCACGCGCGTGGCTGAGACATTCACCGAAAACATGATCAGGAGGCAACCCGTGAGCGCGACCGCGGACCACGCGGAGACGAGCCCTGCCGTGAGGCTGGGGTTCCAGCCCGAGCAGGTGGTCCAGGAGATCGGCTACGACGAGGACGTAGACCAGGAGCTCCGCGAGGCCATTGAGCAAGTGATCGGCAGCGACCTTGTGGACGAGGACTACGACGACGTCGCCGATGCCGTGGTGCTCTGGTTCCGCGACGAGGACGGCGACCTGACGGATGTGCTGGTGGATGCCATCACGTACATCGAAGAGGGTGGCTCGATCCTGTTGCTGACGCCGAAGACCGGCCGCGACGGCTACGTGGAGCCGAGCGACATCTCTGAAGCCGCGACCACGGCGGGGCTGTCCGCGTCCAAGAGTGTCAGCGTGGGCAAGGACTGGAGTGGCAGCCGGCTGGTGACGCCCAAGGCCGCCAAGTCCAAGAAGTAACCCGGCCTCGTCCCGAACGACGGACGGGCTGAATGAATTCACTCAGCCCGTCCGACGGCCCGCGGTGGACGCTGCATAGGGTGTTCTCACCACCCGAACAGCCCCATCGAAAGGGTTCTACGACGATGGCGATCCAGGTCGGCGACAAGGCCCCCGACTTCGAGCTCAAGGACAACCACGGGGCGACCGTGCGGCTGTCCGACTTCCGCGGCAACAAGAACGTGGTGCTGCTCTTCTACCCGTTCGCCTTCACCGGCGTGTGTACCGGTGAGCTGTGCGAGCTGCGCGACAACCTGCCGAAGTTCACCGACCGCGACACCCAACTGCTCGCCGTCTCCAATGACTCCATCCACACCCTGCGCGTCTTCGCCGAGCAGGAGGGCTTCGAGTACCCCCTGCTGTCCGACTTCTGGCCGCACGGCGAGACCTCGCGCGCGTACGGCGTGTTCGACGACGGCAAGGGCTGCGCGGTGCGCGGGACCTTCGTCATCGACAAGGAAGGCGTCATGCGGTGGACCGTTGTCAACGGCCTGCCCGACGCACGTGACCTGAACGAGTACGTGAAGGCGCTCGACACCCTGTGATTGTTAGGTTCCAGGGCCTGCGAGGTCCGGGAACCCGTCACTAGGATCGAGTCGTTGATCCGATACCAGCGCACAAATGGGGCTGACCGCCCCTGGACACCATTTTGGGAGGACTCGTGGGAGTCAGCCTCAGCAAGGGCGGCAACGTATCGCTGAGCAAGGAGGCACCTGGCCTCACCGCGGTCATCGTCGGTCTGGGGTGGGACGTCCGCACCACCACCGGCACCGACTTCGACCTGGACGCCAGCGCCATCCTGACGAACTCGGAGGGCAAGGTCAGCAGTGACGCCAACTTCGTGTTCTTCAACAACCTGAAGAGCCAGGACGGCTCGGTCGAACACACCGGTGACAACATCACCGGTGAGGGCGAGGGCGACGACGAGCAGATCAAGGTCAACCTCGCCACGGTCCCGGCCGACGTCGAGAAGATCGTCTTCCCGGTCTCGATCTACGACGCCGAGAACCGCCAGCAGTCCTTCGGCCAGGTCCGCAACGCGTTCATCCGCGTCGTGAACCAGGCCGGCGAGGCGGAGATCGCCCGGTACGACCTGTCCGAGGACGCCTCGACCGAGACCGCCATGGTCTTCGGCGAGCTGTACCGGCACGGTGCGGAGTGGAAGTTCCGCGCCATCGGCCAGGGCTACGCCTCGGGCCTGCGCGGCATCGCGCAGGACTTCGGAGTGAACGTCTGAGCCGGTCAGGCGACCTCACGCGCCCGGCGCCGCACCGTTTGCGTGCGGCGCCGGGCGCGCAGGACTCCGTACAACCGAACATGCATCACCGGGGAGGGACCAGCATCATGGGCGTCACGCTCGCCAAGGGAGGAAACGTCTCCCTGTCCAAGGCCGCACCGAACCTCACTCAGGTGTTGATCGGGCTCGGCTGGGACGCGCGCTCCACCACCGGAGCCCCCTTCGACCTCGACGCCAGTGCGCTGATGTGCAACAGCGGACGGGTCATGGGCGACGAGTGGTTCGTCTTCTACAACCAGCTCAAGAGCCCGGACGGCTCGGTGGAGCACACCGGCGACAACCTCACCGGTGAGGGCGAGGGCGACGACGAGTCGCTGCTGATCGACCTCTCCAAGGTGCCGGCCCAGTGCGACAAGATCGTTTTCCCGGTCTCGATCCATATGGCCGACGAGCGCGGCCAGACCTTCGGTCAGGTCAGCAACGCGTTCATCCGAGTGGTCAACCAGGCCGACGGCCAGGAACTCGCCCGCTACGACCTCAGTGAGGATGCCTCCACCGAAACCGCCATGATCTTCGGCGAGGTCTACCGCTACCAGGGAGAATGGAAGTTCCGAGCCGTGGGACAGGGGTACGCGTCAGGGCTGCGGGGCATCGCTCTAGACTTTGGAGTCAACGTTTCGTAAAGCCGGGTGCGGCGCGGGGGAGACCCGTACACCCCGTACACAAGGGATTGGGTAGCCAGTGGTTCTGAAAACCTTCGGCTGGTCGTTCGCGGTCACCGCGCTCGGCCTCGTCGCGGCGGTCTTCTACGGGGGGTGGACCGGCTTCGGTATCGTGGCGATCCTCTCCATCCTTGAGATCTCGCTGTCCTTCGACAACGCAGTGGTCAACGCCGGAATCCTGAAGAAGATGTCGCCTTTCTGGCAGAAGATCTTCCTCACGATCGGCGTGCTGATCGCCGTCTTCGGTATGCGGCTGATCTTTCCCGTCGTCATCGTCGCCGTCAGCGCCAGCATGGGTCCGATCGAGGCCGTCGACCTCGCGCTGAACGACAAGGACCGGTACGAGCAGCTCGTCACCGACGCCCACCCGTCGATCGCGGCCTTCGGTGGCATGTTCCTGCTGATGATCTTCCTCGACTTCATCTTCGAGGACCGCGACATCAAGTGGCTCGGTTGGCTCGAGCGGCCGCTGGCCAAGCTCGGCAAGATCGACATGCTGTCGGTCTGTATCGCGCTGATCGTCCTGATGGTCTCCGCCATGACCTTGGCAACCCAGGCCCATCTGCACGCCGGGCATGCGGACAAGGCGGAGACGGTACTGCTCGCCGGTGTCGCCGGTCTGATCACGTACATGATCGTCGGCGGTCTCTCCGGCTACTTCGAGGACAAACTCGAGGAAGAGGAGGAACGCGAGCACGAGGAGGAGGAAGAGGCCGCACGCAAGGGCAAGCAGCGCCCGGCGATCGTCATGGTCGGCAGGGCCGCGTTCTTCATGTTCCTCTACCTCGAGGTCCTGGACGCGTCCTTCTCCTTCGACGGCGTCATCGGCGCCTTCGCCATCACCAACGACATCGTCCTGATGGCCCTCGGCCTCGGTATCGGCGCCATGTACGTCCGGTCGCTCACGGTCTACCTGGTCCGCCAGGGCACCCTCGACGACTACGTCTACCTGGAGCACGGCGCCCACTACGCCATCGGGGCCCTCGCCGCGATCCTGCTGATCACCATCCGGTACGAGATCAACGAGGTCATCACCGGCCTCGTCGGCGTCGTCCTGATCGGCTGGTCCTTCTGGTCCTCCGTCCGTCGCAACCGCGCCATCGCGGCGGCCGAGGGAAAAGCCGCGGGCTCGGACGAGAAGACTGAGGTCTCGTCCGGGGTGTGACACCCCTGCGGGTGAGGAACGCTCTGTGCGGGGCGGTGTCGAGGACGACTCCTCGGTGCCGCCCCGCCGTACTGTGATGTGAAGGTGGGGGCGGGAATGGACTGGTTGGACGGACTGCTCTGGCGCGGCCGGCGCGAGGCCCGGTTCGACTCGGGCAGCGCCTCGAGCAACTCGATCGTGCTGACCAAGCGGCACAGTCAGGTCTCACTGACCAAGCAGGACGCGGCCACCGGTCATCTGCGGATCAATCTGAACTGGCGGATGCGGACCTCCGACATCTCCGGCTCGCAGCGGGAGAGCCTGCTGCGGCACCCCTTCAAGGCACTCAAGCCGCCGGAGGTGATGGGCCACAGTCAGAGCATGGTCAACGTCGACCTCGACCTGGGCTGCCTGTATGAGCTCATGGACGGCACCAAGGGCGTCGTCCAGCCGCTCGGCGGCTTCTTCGGCGACGTGAACGCCGCGCCGTACGTCAAGCTCAGCGGTGACGACCGGTTCGGTTCGGCGTCCGGCGAGACGATCTACGTCAACCTCGACCATCGCGAGGCCATCAAACGCATCCTGGTCTTCGTCTACATCTACGACCAGACGCCGGCCTTCGACCGTACCCATGCCATCGTCACCCTCTACCCCAGCAACGGCCCGCGGATCGAGATAGGCCTCGACGAACGCCACCCGCAGGCCCGCTCGTGCGCGGTCGTCATGCTGGAGAACGTCAAGGGGGAGATGATCGTCCGCCGTGAGGTGAAGTTCGTGTATGGCTTCCAGGCGGAGTTGGATCGGTTGTACGGGTGGGGATTGCAGTGGGGGCGCGGCTACAAGACCAAGGCGGAACGCTGACGGTGGGTTCTTGGCCGGTGCGCCTATGAGCTCGGGGCTTCAGGTGTATGCGCGGCCGCGGGCCCGTCGTGGCTGATCGCGCAGTTCCCCGCGCCCCTATCGGGGCGCCTGCCGTCGCCCGGCTGCGGGTGCCCCGCCCAGTTGCGGGCAGCCCCTCCCGCCCCAGCTGCGGGCATTCGTGCCGCCTAGGGCGGCACGGGTGGGCGCAGGCGGCACCCCGTAAGCGCCGGGCTGCGCGACGCCCCCCGCCCAGCCTCAACGCCAGCGGCAGGAAGCTACCGCCCGATGAACTGCGGCCCCTGCGGTGGCAGTCGGAAGTCGCTGTCCGGCATCGCCGTCATCGGCTGCGGGTACCCGTACGCAGGCTGACTGGTCGGGTGGGGATAGCCGTAGGCCGGCTGAGTTGCGGCGGCAGCCGGCTGCTGCTCCGGCGGATAGCCGTACGCAGGCTGCGCAGGCACCGCGGTCGGCTGCTCCGGAGGCAACGGCTGCGCCGAAGCCACGGCGGAGGCCTGGAGGGTCGCCGCGGCGGATGCCGCCGCCGCTTCTTCCGCCGCCTCCGACTCGTCCACCAAGATGCCGTAGTCCGAGGCCAGCCCCTTCAGCCCCTCCTCGTAGCCCTCGCCCAGCGCCCGGAACTTCCATCCCTCCCCGCGCCGGTACAGCTCACCGCAGATCATCGCGGTCTCCTCGCCGGTCTCGGGCTTGATGTCGAAGTGGGCCAGCGGCTCACCGTCGGCGACGGCGGCGTCGTACAGCGCGATGCGCAGCCCCCGTATGCGGTTGAAGGTGACCCCTTCGGCCGATGCGACCAGAAGAATCTGGCTGACGTCGGCCTCGACACCGGAGAGATCTGTCTGGATCGTGTCGGTCAGGCCCTCGGCACCCCGCTTCTTGCCGAGCCGCCAGACCTTTCCGGAGGGGTGCCGGGGCTGGTTGTAGAAGACAAAATCCTCGTCGGAACGCACACGTCCGTCGGGGCCGAGGAGCAGCGCCGAGGCGTCGACATCGGGGACCCCCTGCCCGGGCGCCCAGCGCACCACGGCACGTACCGTGGTGGCTTCGAGTGGGACGTTCGACCCCTTCAACATCGCGCGCGTCATGCGGTCATCCTGCCCTCTCGGTCCTGGTCACGACAATGCGGGGGTACCTGATTCCCTACCGGCTGTGTCAGCCCGCGTTACCTGAAATTCATGCCCGGCGGGAACCTATGACATGGGCCTCTACGTACTATTACCGGCCACCTTTCACAATCCACAGGTTGCTCAGCCGTAACGGGGGATTCCCTATGCATCATTTCGGGCACATCGCCCCGGAGGTCCGGCAGCGCCTCTTCCATCAGGAGCCGTGCGAGTTCACCGCCGACTCCTCGGCCCGGCTGCTCTCCGCGGCCCTGGGCGCCACCCTCTACAGCCCGGCCACCCGGCCGCGGCTCGCGGACGACATCGTCAAGCAGACCGGGCGCGGCGTGGTCTCGATGGTGCTGTGCCTGGAGGACTCGATCGACGACGCGGAGGTCCCGGACGCCGAGGAGAACCTCGTACGGCAGTTCACGGACCTGGCCGGCCGTGCCGGCGCGGATCTGCCCCTGCTCTTCATCCGGGTCCGCACCCCCGAGCAGATCCCCGACCTGGTACGACGCCTCGGCCCCGCCGCCCGGCTGCTGTCCGGATTCGTGATGCCGAAGTTCAACGAGGAGCGCGGCATCCCCTTCCTGGAGGCGCTGGACAGCGCCTCGGGTGCCAGCGGCCGGCGCCTGTTCGCCATGCCGGTGCTCGAATCGCCGGAGCTGCTGTACCGCGAGTCGCGGGTGGAGACCCTTGAGGGCATCTTCCGCGCGGTCGACAAGTACCGCGACCGCGTGCTCGCGCTGCGCCTCGGTGTGACCGACTTCTGCTCGTCGTACGGCCTGCGCAGAGCCCCCGACATGACGGCGTACGACGTCCAGATCGTCGCCTCCGTGATCGCCGACGTGGTGAACATGCTGGGGCGGGCCGACGGCACCGGGTTCACGGTGACCGGGCCGGTGTGGGAGTACTTCCGCGTACAGGAACGCATGTTCAAGCCCCAGCTGCGCCGCAGCCCCTTCCTGGAGGGACAGGCCGAGGAACTGCGCGAGGCGCTGCTCGAGCACTCCATGGACGGACTCCTGCGCGAGATCACCCTCGACCAGGCCAACGGCCTGCTCGGCAAGACCTGCATCCACCCCTCGCACGTGCTGCCCGTGCACGCACTCTCCGTGGTCAGCCATGAGGAGTTCAGTGACGCACAGGACATCCTCCGGCCCGAGCGGGGCGGCGGGGGGGTGCTCAGGTCGGCGTACACGAACAAAATGAATGAAGTGAAGCCGCATCGCGCATGGGCCGAGAGGACCATGCTGCGCGCCGAGGTCTTCGGTGTGGCGAACGAGGACATCGGCTTCGTCGAGCTGCTCGCCGCCGGGATCCCCGGCTGAACCGGGCCGGATCCCGCTGAACACCAAGGGACGCATGAACAAGGCAGTGAACAACGGGGGGCCGGACCAGGTGTGGACCGGCAGCTGGGTCGCCGAGCGGCTCGGCATCGAACTCGTCGGCGACGACGGGCTGACCGGTCTGCTGGGTCTCGCGCTGCGCCGCAACCCCAAACGGGCGCATCTGCTGGTCTCCAACGTGCTCGGCAAGCACGTACCGCAGTCACCCTCCGTGGTGTACGGCTCCGGCTTCGCGCTCGGCCGCCGGGTCCGCGAGCTGCTCGGCGACGACGAGGCCCGTGCCGCGGTGGTCCTCGGGTACGCCGAGACCGCCACCGGCCTCGGGCACTCCGTCGCCGACGGCCTGGCCCTCGCCCCCTACCTGCACTCCACCCGCCGCCCGGTCCCCGGCATCGCCCTCGCCGGCGGCTTCGAGGAGTCCCACTCCCACGCCACGTCTCATTTGTTGCTGCCGGAGGACCCGGAGCTGCTCGTCGGTGACGGTCCGCTGGTGCTGGTCGACGACGAGTTCTCGACGGGGAACACGGTGCTGAACACGATCCGTGACCTGCACGAACGCTATCCGCGCGGCCGGTACGTCGTGGTCGCCCTGGTCGACATGCGGTCGGCGGCCGATGCGGGGCGGCTGGAGGACTTCGCGAGGGAGATAGGCGCGAGGGTGGACCTGGTGGCGGCCGCCTCCGGGACCGTACGGCTGCCCGAGGGGGTGCTGGAGAAGGGGCAGGAGTTGGTGGCGCGGTACGAGGCGGAGAGTGCCGCGGGGGGTGCGTCGTCGTCTGCGGCATCGTCGGGGCTGGTCGCGCAGTTCCCCGCGCCCCTTAAGGGCGTTGCAGGGGCCGCAGGCCTTGAAGCAGACGGTCGGACCACCCACCCAGGGGCGCGGGGAACTGCGCGACCAGCCCCCACCGGCCCGCAGACACACCACGACCGAGTCACACGTGTGGACCTGCACTGGCCCCACGGCCTCCCCGACGGCGCCCGCCACGGCTTCACCCCGCAGCACCGAATACGGCTGGAGGGCGCCCTCCCCGCGATGGCGGCAAGACTCGCCGAGGCGCTGCCCGCAAACGCACACCGCGTGCACATCCTCGGCTTCGAGGAGCTGATGTACGCCCCGCTCAGGCTGGCCCGTGAGCTGGAGCAGATCGCGGACACCGAGGTCCGCTACTCCACCACCACCCGTTCACCCGTCCTCGCGGTCGACGACCCCGGCTACGCGATCCGCACCCGCCTGGTCTTCCCCGCCCACGACGCCCCGGCCGACGGCCCCGGCGAGCGCTACGCCTACAACGTGGCCGGCGCCGGTTTCGACGCCGTGATCGCGGTGGTCGACTCCACCGCCGACACCCCCGAACTGCACGCGCCCGACGGCCTGTTGGCCCGGCTCGCCGAGCACACCCCGCACGTCCTGCTCGCGGTCGTACCGTCGTACGTCCCCGAGCCGCTGCTCGTACCCGAAAGGCCAGCCATGCTGCCCGAGCCCCTTCGCGGCCCCGCCTTCTCCTCGTACGCGCCCGAGGAGGTCGGCTGGCTGCTCCAGGACCTCTCGGACGTGACGCTGGAGGCGCCGACGGAGGAGCGCGAGGAGGCGATCCAGAGCGGCGGTGCGCACTACGCGGAGTCGCTGCCGGTGGAGTACCAGCCGAGCGAGCAGTACCAGGAGCTGTTCCTCGCGGCGCTGGAGGTGTCCGCGGCGCGGATCGCGCAGGCGGTCGGCGCGGTGACGGAACTCGTGCTGGCCGACCGGTCGCCGCAGCCGGTGCTCGTCTCACTGGCCCGCGCGGGTACGCCCGTCGGTGTCCTGATGCGCCGCTGGGCCCAGCACCGGCACGGCCTCGACCTGCCGCACTACGCGGTGTCGATCGTGCGCGGCCGGGGCATCGACGCCAACGCGCTGCGCTGGCTGGCCGCCCACCACGACCCCGCCGACGTCGTGTTCGTCGACGGCTGGACAGGCAAGGGCGCCATCACCCGCGAACTCGCCGACGCCCTGCGGGAGTTCGAGGAGTCCGACGGAGTGTCCGGCTTCAACCCGGAGATCGCGGTGCTGGCCGACCCGGGCTCGTGCGTGCGGACGTACGGCACCCGCGAGGACTTCCTCATCCCCTCCGCCTGCCTCAACTCGACGGTGTCGGGCCTGATTTCACGTACGGTGCTGCGCGCCGACCTGGTCGGGCAGCACGACTACCACGGAGCGAAGTTCTACCGCGAACTCGCCGGTGCGGATGTGTCGGTGGACTTCCTGGACGCGGTGGCCGCGCGCTTCCCGGAGGCGGCGGACTCGGTGGACGCGCTCGCCAAGGAGCTGCTGTCGGCCGACCGTTCACCGACCTGGGAAGGCTGGGCGGCGGTCGAGCGGATCAGCGAGGAGTACGGCATCCACGACGTGAACCTCGTCAAGCCCGGCGTCGGCGAGACCACCCGCGTGCTGCTGCGCCGGGTGCCGTGGAAGATCCTGGCGCGGGCCGGGGCGGGCGCCGACCTCGACCACGTACGCCTGCTGGCCGAACAGAGAGGTGTCCCGGTGGAAGAGGTCGCCGAACTCCCGTACACCTGCGTGGGGTTGATCCACCCCAAGTACACGCGCGGTGCGACGGGCGCCGACGGCAGGGCGGTGACGGTCTGATGCCGGTGCTTGTCGCGAGCGACCTCGACCGCACGCTGATCTACTCCACGGGAGCCCTCGCCCTGACCATGCCGGACCCGCGGGCGCCCCGGCTGCTCTGCGTCGAGGTGCATGAGAGCAAGCCGCTGTCGTACATGACGGAGACGGCGGCCGGGCTGCTGACGGAACTGGGCGACGCGGCCGTGTTTGTGCCGACGACCACCCGGACCCGGAAGCAGTACGAGCGCATCAACCTGCCGGGCCCGGCGCCGAGGTACGCGATCTGCGCGAACGGCGGGCATCTGCTGGTGGACGGGGTCTCCGACCCGGACTGGTACGCGCAGGTCACGGCTCGTCTGGCGGACGAGTGCGCATCGCTGGCGGAGGTGCGGGAGCACCTGATGGAGACGGCCGATCCGCTGTGGGTGCGCAAGCACCGGATCGCCGAGGATCTCTTCGCGTACCTGGTCGTGGAGCGTGAGCTGCTCCCCGAGGATTGGGTGAAGGAGCTGGCGGTCTGGGCGGAGAACCGCGGCTGGACGGTGTCGCTCCAGGGCCGCAAGATCTACGCCGTCCCGAAACCGCTGACCAAGAGCGCGGCGATGCGGGAGCTGGCCCGCCGCACGGGCGCCGATCTGACCCTCGCGGCCGGCGACTCCCTGCTCGACGCCGACCTGCTCCTCGCGGCCGACCAGGGCTGGCGGCCGGGACACGGCGAACTGGCCGACAGCGGCTGGTCGGCGCCGGCGATCACCGCGCTGCCGGAGCGCGGGGTGCTGGCGGGGGAGCGGATCCTGCGGGAGTTCCTGGGGGCGGTGCGGGGGCCGAAGTAACGGCTGAGCGGCTCTGACGAAGCCGGCAGCGCCCCGAAGGGGCGCGGGGAACTGCGCGACCAGCCACGACGGCGCCGCAGCCGATCGACGGCCCATCGCGGCTATTCCCGCGGAGCGCATCGCGTCAGCCGCAGCAACCCCCGCCGCAGCACCCGCCGCCCGCTTGGGGCGCGGAGGCCGGTGATGCCGCCGTACCTCCCACCGCCACCGTCGACAGCAGCTTCACTGTGTCGTCGTGGCCCGAGGGACAGTCGGCCGGGGCGGAGGAGTCGGCCATCGGGCGGCTCAGTTCGAACGTGTCTCCGCAGGTGCGGCAGCGGTACTCGTAGCGAGGCATGCGCACAGGTTAACCGGCGGCCCCGGAGTGTCCCAGGGCGTCAGTGCCCCGCACCCCGCTCCTCCCGGATCTGCGCCACCACCCGAGCCACCGTCTGCCGCACCGCCTCCGTCTCCGTCAGGAAGTGCCAGTAGTCGGGGTGCCGGCCCTCCAGCGTGGTGATCGCGCGCTCCAGCCGGGCCACCGAGTCGTCCAGCGGGCGGGCGTGACGCGGATCGGGGGTGTTGCGGCCGGCCATGGCGAGCCGCTGGGCGTCGCGGATGGCGAAACGGGTGCGGTCGATCTCCTGCTGGGGGTCCTTCTGCACGGCGTTCAGCCGCCGCAGCCGGTCGCCGGCGGCGGAGACGGACTCATCGGTGGTGTTCAGCAGCGCCCGCACCGTCGACAGCAGGGCGGTCGCGTCCGGCCAGCGCTGTTCGTCCCGCGCGGTCTGCGCTTCCTTCAGCTTCAGCTCGGCCTGCCGTACGTTCTCGGTGGCCTCCGCGGGCACCTGCTGGAGGTCCTGCCAGCAGGCCGCCACGAAGCGCCGCCGCAACTCGCTCAGCACCGGGTTCACCTGACCGGACCGGGTGGTCAGCGCCTGTGCGCGGGTGCGCAGCGAGACCAGCCGGTGGTCGATCTCGGCCGCCCGCTCGGGGAGCCGCTCGGACTCCACCTTGATCGTTTCGGCCTCGCGGGCGACCCGCTCGGCGCGCTCCAGCGTCTGGGGGACGCCGTGCTGCCCGGCGCCCTGGTTGAGCTTCGTCAGGTCCGAGCCGAGGGCGGCGAGACGGGCGGCGAGGTCGTCCGCCTTCAGCCCTGATTCCCGTACCGCATCCAGCGCATTGGACGCGGCGAGCAGTCCCTGCCGGGCCCGCTCGACCGCGGGGGCGAGCCGGGCGAGCTGGGTCTCGGCCTTGCCGAGCAGCGGGCCGAGCCCGTCCGCGAACCGGTCCAGGTCCTGCTTGACCCGGCCCAACTCGTCCTTGGCGGCGGTCAGCTCGGCACGCGCGCGTGCCGCCACCGAGGCCTCCAGGTCGTCGCGGTCGAGGTCGTGGGCGTCGACGGCGTTGATGTACTGGTGGCTGGCCTCGTCGATGCGCCGGCCGAGCGCGTCGAAGTCGCCCACCGCACGCTGGGCGGCGGTGGAGTCGTCGACCGCGGTGATCGTCTCTATCGAGATCCGCAGATCGCGCTGGGCGGTGTCCAGTTCGTAGAACGCGGCGGCCGCGGCGTCCTTCGCGGCCTGCGCCTCCGCCCGCTGGTTCTCGGAGCGTCCGCCGAACCAGCGCCGGGTGCCGCCGCCCGCGAAGGCGGCGGGCAGCGCCAGCGCCGCGAGGAGGGGCAGGCTCACGAGAGTGAGTGCGTCACGCAGCGCGGAGGGCCTGAGCCGCGCTGGTGAAGTCGGCTGCGGGCCTGTAGACGAGCGACGGCCGATCTCTGCACTTCCCGCGGAGCGCTCGGCTCGGGGACGGCGAACAGGTTGTGCGCACGGCACCACCGGTGAATACGGCTGCGATGGTGTCGCCGTCACATCCCTCTCCCGTGCCGTGGTCCGCCTTGCCCGGTGTCCCCGTGTCATTCTCCCACCGGTTAAGGACGAACACACGGGCCGGTTAGTTCGCGCTGCGGACCGTGACTTTCCCGTCGCCGGTCTGCGCGGACACGACATGCGCGCTGGACTCGTCCCGGGGCACCGACACATCGACCCCGCCGTCGCCCGTCTCGGTCTTCACCTGGTACGTCGCCCGCGGCAGCACCATCGTGACGGAGCCGTCTCCCGTACGGGACTCCACCAGGTCCGGTACGGCGCCCAGTTCGAGGTGGACCGAGCCGTCGCCGGTCCGGGCGCGCACCCGCTGCGAGGTGACGTCCGCGCGGATGGATCCGTCGCCGGTGCGCAGGTCCAGCGGTCCGCTGCTGTCGCTGACCCGGACCGAGCCGTCGCCCGTACGAATACTCAGCGCGTCCTCGAAGCCACGCGCGCGTACGCTGCCGTCGCCCTCCTCGACCTTGACCGTGATCCCGCGCGGTACCTCGATACGGTGCTCGGACGCACAGTCGGCGACCACGCCGGAGCACTTCATCCGCAGCTTCAGCCGGTCGTCCTCCATGGACCAGGTCACCTTGGGATCGCTGCCGAAGGCGACGGAGCCCTGAAACCACCGGGTGACCTCGATCCGGCCCTCCGGGTTGTCGTCCGCGGCGACGATCTCCAGCGCCGAGTCGTCGGAGTCGATGGTGAGCGTGCTGCCCTTCAGGTCGAAGGACCGGCGGTCGGGATCCTTGTCGTCCCCGGCGGAGGCACCGCAGGCGGTGGCGCCCGCGACGAGAAGCGCCACGACGCCGGTGACGGCTGCCGCGCGGACAGGAACGGTACGGGCCATGACGGTCTCCCCCTGAGTCGGAGTACAAGGACTCTGTTACGACCCTTCGACCGTACGGAGCACGAACCCACCCGGGGATCCGGGCCGCTCCCGGATCTGTCCGGGGGTTAACCCCAGGATCCCCGTGAGGTAGGGGCCTCTTTGGCTCGCCCGGGTGTTCTTTCGTCGAATGTGTGACCTTTGCGGGTGGTGCTCGTTGGTGGGGTGACGGGATCTTCGGGGCGGGCAGGGGGTGACGGGGTGGGCGAGCTGCGGGCAATGGCCGAGCCGTTCGTCGCGACCGGCCCGAGTGGTGTGGCGGTCCGCACCCGCCTGGGGCGCCTGACCCCGCAGGACGAGAAGGTCCTTGAGCTGGTCGGCGCGCATCTGGGCTCGCTCGCCTCGAAGGATCTCAAGGCCCGTTGCGCGGATGGTCTGGAGCACTCCGCAGACACGTGGGCGGTGCGGAAGCGGGAGCTGACGGCGGTGTCGTCGTCGCGGTGGGCAGGCAGCATCACCAAGGCCACCCATGATCAGTGGGCGCTCGCCCGGCGTGGGCAGCTCGCGCACATCCAGAGCCTCGAAGCGGGCATCAAGACGATCACGCGGCGGCTGTCGCGCCCCGTGGGCGAGGAGGGCAACAAGAAGGCGCCGGGTGGCTACTGCTCCCGTCAGGAGTGGCACGCCAAGACCCGCCGCCTGCACGTCCTCCAAGACGACTGGAGCACGAGCGCGCTGACCGCGAGGCTGGAATCGTGCACGTGGTGCGCGGCGGCAAGCGCCTTGCCCGCACGCGTCACCACCTTGAGGCCGCCCAGCTCACCGAGGACCAGTGGCGCCGTCGCTGGGAAGCCGAACGCCGGCTCCTGCGGGCAGACGGCGAGTCGGCAAGCGATACGGCAACGAGACCATCCGCGTCAGCTCCGACGGCGAGGTGAGCATCAAGTTGCCGGCGCCGCTGGCAGACCTAGCGAACGCCAAGCACGGCCGCTATGTCCTCGCCGCGCGGGTTACGTTCTGGCACAGAGGGCCGGAGTGGGCCGACCGCATCGAGGCGAACCGGGCGGTCGCCTACCGTATCCACCTGGACGTGGCACGCGGCCGCTGGTACCTCACCGCCTCCTGGCAGTACCAGCCGACGCAGACGATCCCCCTCGAAGCCGCGCTCGCGCACGGCGTGATCGGTGTCGACACCAACGCCGACCACCTCGCCGCCTGGCGTCTGGACGTCCACGGAAACCCGACCGGCACCCCGCGCCGCTTCTTCTACGACTTGACCGGCACCCGCGAGCATCGCGACGCCCAGGTCCGGCACGCTCTCACGCGGCTGCTGAACTGGGCGAAGGTCTGCGGCGTCACAGCGATCGCGGTCGAGGATCTCGACTTCGGTGCGGAGAAGACCCGGGAGAAGCACGGACGCAAGAAGCGCTTCCGGCAGCTGATCTCCGGCATGCCCACAGACAGGCTTCGTGCCCGGCTGACCTCGATGGCCGACCAGACCGGTGTCGTGATCATCGCCGTGGACCCGGCCTATACCTCCCGATGGGGCGCACAGCACTGGCAGAAGCCCCTCACCTCGAAGAACCGCAAGACCACTCGCCATGACGCGGCAGCGGTGGCGATCGGACGGCGCGCCCAGGGATACCCGATCCGGCGACGGACGGCACCGCCCCACGACGACCGGAGTGATCGTCGTGGGCATCGGACGGTCCAGGCCAGGCCGGGCGCCTCTGGGCGTGAGGGAACCCGCCCCCGCATTCCCGGACCACGGACGCGATCCGCCGGCGCCGACTGCGGAGCGTATGCGGGGGACCAGCGTGCCCAACACCGCACGGGGCACGCGGCTGAGCATGCGTGCTGGCAGCAGGACGCACTCCCGCTCAGTCTCCAGGAATGGGGCTGACCTCCTGTCCGAGCCGAGATACCGGTTTGCGGGACAGGGCCCTGGACAATGTAGGCTGTCGCCTTGTCCCGGGTGCGTAGCTCAGTGGTAGAGCGCCTGCCTTACAAGCAGGATGTCGGCGGTTCGAAACCGTCCGCGCCCACCGATAGGTAAGGCCTGGCTCAGCCAGACTTGCGGCCCCTCGGAGTGATCTCCGAGGGGCCGTTTCCGTGATCGAAGTCCACAAAGAGTCCACTGATGGGCCGTGGCCCTGCCGTCACGGGCGGGCAGGGCCACGGTGTCGGGGATCAGTAGTTGGCGTTGGCGAGGATCTCGCCGTTCTTGTCGTACACGGTCACGAGGCCGTTGTCGGACTCGTAGCAGGACGTGAAGGCGGAGGCGATCAGCTTGCCCTCGCCTGCGTGCGGGCCGACCAGACCGCCGGTGAAGTCGGTGAAGACCTCGGGCGCGTCGAGAATGTCGTTGCGCTTGTCCGCGCCGGTCACCTTCGTGACGTGCTTGACCGCGGCCTTCTCCGTGTCCGTGCCGGACTTTGCGGCGCAGGCCTGGAAGTCCTCGGCCTGGGTCGTGGTCTCCTTGGCCGGCTCCTCCTTCGCCTCGCCCTCGGTCGCGTCGTCCTTGGCCGTGTCGTCCTTGGCGTTGCCGTCGGCGGTGACGGCTCTGTCCTTGCTGCTGGTGTCGTTGGAGTCGTCGCCTCCACCGCTGGTGGCGACGGCCGCGATGACGATGAGGGCGAGGACGCCTGCGCAACCGAGTCCGGCGATCTTCGCGAAGCCGCGCTTCTTCGGCGGTTGCGGCGGGGGCGGGTAGCCGTAGCCCGGCTGTTGGGGCGGGTACGGCTGATTCGGCTGCTGCGGGTGTTGCTGGCTCATGTCGTGCCCCCTGAAGGTGATTCATGGATTGCGGGTGTACGACTCGTGAAGTACTTGTGTAGTTGCCCCGGTTCGGGAAATTCACCCGAACGTGACGAACCGGCAGGCGACGGGGGCTGCCTGCGTGTTCTACAGCCTGGGCGCAGAGTTCGGCATGGACACCGACTGAGCGGAACTATGCGCTGGGGATCCTCGAATGACGCTCCGGTCTTCCCCTGCCGCAGCCCGCGCTGACCACGGAAGCAAGGTTCTCGACAGGTGCCCGTCCGTATGTGCGCCACATTGTGGGTGTCGGCCAGTGGGCCGTTCGACCACGAACGGAGCTCGGGTGACCCGTCCTTCGGCAGTCGCAGCGCAGCCGCACAACAGCGTCCTGAACCCAAGATCTGGCAGGGCCCACGGACCCAACCACTGGACAGTGGCGCCAAGTACGAAATGAGGGCACTGCGGAAGCCCAACTCCCTCTGTGAACATGCGTAATCGAGTGCCAACGCCCACACCAGGAGAAGGCCCCGGCCGATCCCGGCCGGGGTCTTCTTGTTGTGTCTCGGGGGCGCATGCCCGTTCAGGGCGTCTCGGCCTCCTCCGGGATCTCGTGGGCGTGCTTCAGCTCCATACGGGCGTCCACGCGCTCCGCTGCCGCGACCTCGGCCCAGAAGCGGTGGCCGCTGACGAACACCGCGAGCTCGTGTTCGCGCTGTCGGAGCTTCTCCACCTCGGCCTGTTCGTCGGCCGTCCAGCCGGGGGACGCGGGGCGCTCCACCTTGCGCCAGCCGCCCGTGTCACTGAAGCCGTCCAGGGGCTCGACCGACCAGGGCAGCCGCTTCAGCAGGGCCGACAGCTCGGCCCGGACCTGATGCAGCTCCTCCTGACCGGCGCGGAGGTCACTCGGAAAGTCATAGGTCGTAGCCACGCGGCAATGCTACGCCTGTTCGATTTTGGGTTGCGAGTCTCTTTGGGGGGTTCATACGGACGGGTGTGACGGCACAACATGGCGAGCGCTGAAGTCACATGGCGCACCATGGCTCACAGGGGGCGCCGGATCGGGCGCCTACGGGAAGAGGAACGGTGGGCGGAGATCAGTTGAAGGCGACGGTCGTGGAGATGCGGGAGGCCGTGCGCGCGTTGGTGTCCGTGCTGGAGCCGGAGCAGGTGCGCGAGCTGCGTGCGGGGCCCGCCCGGCTGGACGCGCCCGAACTGCGGGAATGGACGTATCTGCCGGGCCCGCGCCCCGGGCTGTGCACCGAGGGCCTCGGCGGCGAGCAGCGCGAGGCTGTCGACGCGCTGCTGGCCACGGCACACAGCGCACCCGGAGCGGAGCTGGCGCGCGGCGCGATCGAGGTGGAGCGGCACCGCCGCGCCGTGGTCGGCGCCACGGGTGCCGACCGCTACTGGGTGCGGCTGCTGGGCGACCCGGACGGCGACGGACCCTGGGGCTGGCGGATGAACGGTCACCACCTCGCCGTGCACATACTGATCACGGCGGCCGGGATGCGGGTGACGCCGCACTTCATCGGATCGGAGCCGGCGCGGATCGCGGACGGTCCGCAGGCCGGCCGCCGGCTGCTGGGGCCGGAGGAGGACCTGGCCCGGGAGCTGGTCACGGACCTGGACGCCGGCCGACGGGGGAAGGCGGTCTTCGCCGGCGCGCCGCCGGACGACATCCTGACCCGCGCCGACCCGTTCGCCGATCCGGACCTGCTGCCGGCCGGGCTGCCGTACGGGGACATGACGCCCGGTCAGCAGCGGCTGCTGGAGCGCCTGGTGCGCCGCTACCTCGACCGCGCGCCCGCCGCGTACGCGCAGGACTGCTGGTCCGATGCCGTGGCGCGAGGACTGGACGAGCTCGCCTTCGCCTGGGCCGGCGGTCTCGTTCCCGGGGACCGGCACTACTACTGTGTCCGGGCCCCGGACTTCCTCATCGAGTACGACAACACCCAGGACGACGGCAACCACGCCCACTCCGTCTGGCGGCACGTCCGCCACGACTGGGGCGCCGATCTGCTGCGCGGGCACTACACGGAGCAGCACCGGTAGCCTCCGGCCGAGCGGCTCGGCCAGTCCGACGATGATGGACATCGCCGGTCCGGCTCAGCGGCCGGGCCTCAGCCGAGCGAGCCGGCGGAGCAGCCCTCGTCGTGAGCGGCGAGGACGTGGGCGATGGGGACGGCGATCCTCCGTGCCGGCCTGACCGGCTTCGCCGGCGCCTCGCCTCCAGTGGCCGTCCGGCGACAGGAGCGGCGCCTTGCGCTCTGCTTGCGCTCGGATCTCGACGTAGGACTCGTGGGCAGTGATCCGGTACGCCTCTTCGAAGGAGGCCAGGGCTGCGCTCATGGCGGCACCTGCGAGGCCCCGGCGGCGAATGCGCCAGGCCAGCCAGGCGAAGGAACCCATGACCGCGGCAAGGCCGCCGACCAAGATCAGGAACGGTAAGAACGCGTCCACGGGCATGAGGCTAGCGGACGACCGTGATGCCCGAAGTGGCCAACCGGCGTACGGGCCGGGCCGGCTGGTCGCTACGCGGCCGGTGCGTCGATGATGTTGCCGTCCTTGTCGAGGGTGTGGGTGCGCCAGTAGACGTCCCACTTGTCGTCGACCTGCTGCGGCACCTTGCCCTCCGGATACCGCGTGTATCCCGCCGGGGGCTTTTCGCCGTCGGTCACACACGCCGAACCGGTGCCGTTCACGGTCAGGACGGGGTACTCGCCGCTGCCACAGGTGTTCTCCTGGTATCCGAGAGAGCATCCGGTGAGTGCCACGACCGCGGCCGCGCCGACGAGAGCAGCACCGGCGGCCCGGAACCTGCCGGGGCGGAACGCGGTGGTGGGTCCGCTGACCCTGCGGGACATGGGCACGATCGTCTCCTGTCGTTCGGTCTGTCTCCACTCTCGCCGCCGATGATCGCCGTGCCCTGAGTACGCGTACTCAGGAACGCCCGACGCGGATGCTCAACACCATCGATGAGTTTCCGCTGCGCGCCGGGTCTACGTTCCGGACAGCAGCGGCGTGCAGCCCTCGGTCTCCGGAGGAGATGGCATGAGCAAGGTAGTGATGCACAACGTCGTTTCCGTGGACGGCTTCATCGCCGACGCGGACGACCAGGTGGGCCCGCTGTTCGACTGGTACGGCAACGGCGACGTCCACCTCAGCGAGTTCGCGCAGATCTCGAAGGTCTCGGCCGAGTACGTCGAGCCGATGCTGGCGAGCATCGGGACACTGGTCGTCGGGCGGCATGTGTTCGACATGACCAATGGCTGGGAGGGCAAACCGCCGACCGGTGCACACATCGTCGTGGTCTCGCACCGGCCCAGGCCCGAGGGATGGCACCCGGAGGCGCCGTACCACTTCGTCGACGATGTGGCACAGGCGATCGAGCTGGCCAGGGAACTCGCGGGGGAGCGCAACGTCGGCGTCGCGGCGGGCGACGTGGGCGGGCAGGCGTTCGCCCTCGGCCTGGTGGACGAGGTGGCGATGGACGTCGTACCCGTGGTCTTCGGCTCGGGCAAGCGGTACTTCGGTTCGGTCGACGCCCAGCACCTGCTGGAGGACCCGCACACGGTGATCCAGGGCGACCGTGTGCTGCACCTGCGCTACCGCGTCCGCCGGTAGCGCGCGACCCGTACCGCCTACCCTCGCCGCATGGTGCAGAGCAAGGCGACCGACGTCGACGGCTACCTCGCCGAGGTCTCCGAGGACCGCGGGACGGGGTCGCCGAGATCGCCTTCGCCGGCCAGAAGCAGTACATCTCCTTCTATCTGATGCGCACCGACGTCCGCGCGGCCTTCGAGGAGCGGCTGGCCGGACAGGACATGGGCAAGGGGTGTCTGCGGTTCCGTAAGCCGGAGGCCGTCGACCTCACTCGGGCAGGTCGTCGAGCCAGGCCGTCAGACGGTGGTTGACCTCGTCGGGGCGTTCCTGCTGGATCCAGTGGCCGCAGCCCTCCAGCAGGTGTGAGCCGCGCAGGCCCGGGAGGGTCGTGGAGTACGCGTCGATCGCGTCGGCCAGCCAGGTCGTGGAGGCGTCGAGCGTGCCGCCCAGGAAGAGGGACGGCTGCGGGACGGGGGCGCCGGCGAAGGACTGGAGGTCCTCCCAGTCGCGGTCCATGCAGCGGTAGCGGTTCAGGGCGCCGCTCAGGCCCGTGCGCTCGAACTCCGCCGCGTAGACGTCGAGTTCGGCCTCGCTGAGCCAGGACGGCAGCCGGCCTGCGGGGAAGCGGTCGCGCAGGGTTTTGCCGGGGCTCACGAAGTGCGGGTCGGGGGCGCCCGGCGCGGGCATCGTGTCGGCGGAGAGGGCGGCGTAGAAGCCGGCGAGCCAGCCCCGTACGTCCGGTTCGATCTCGCGCTCGGCGTGGCCCGGTTCCTGGAAGTAGGAGACGTAGAACTCCTCCTCCCCGCCCATGCCCGCGAACACCTCGCTCGGCCTGGGGCCGCCGGGCGGGGTGTACGGGACGCTCAGCAGACCGACCGCGCGGAAGACGTCGGGGCGCAGCAGCGCGGAGTGCGCGGCGATCGTCGCGCCCCAGTCGTGCCCGACGATCACCGCGGACGTCTCGCCCAGCGCCTCCACCACGGCGACGTTGTCCTCCACCAGCTCGACCGTCCGGTACGCCTCCACCGCCTCCGGCCGCGACGAACGCCCGTAGCCGCGGACATCCACGGCGACCGCGCGGTATCCCGCCGCGGCCAGCGCCGGCAGCTGGCGGCGCCAGGAGTACCAGGACTCAGGGAAGCCGTGCACCAGCAGGACGAGCGGGCCGCTGCCCTGTTCTGCCAGGTGGATCCGGCCGGCGGGGGAGGGGACGAGTCGGTGCGTGACGTTCGGGAGCGTGTCCGGGTGGGGCATGGATCCGATCCTCCGTGCGTGGGGTGAATTGCGCTCGTACGGCGATCCTGCGGGGGCCGGGCGGACGCGGGCGAGACTTGTTGCCGGTTCGGCAAACAGCTGCGGAGACCGCGGCTCGGGGCGATGTCAGACCCGGGGCCTACTGTGATCGGTATGGATGCGGCGAGCGCGGAGACGGTGCGGCTGGTGCCCTGGGCCGAGGGGGACTTCTGGCTGCTGCGGAGGAACAACAGCCCTGAGATGACCGAGCACTTGGGCGGACCGGAGACGGAGGAGAAGCTGGTCGCCCGGCATCGGCGGTATGTCGATCTGGCGACCGGCGGGATGTTCCGGGTCGTTCTGGCGGACGGCGGCGAGAGCGTCGGGGCCATCGGGTTCTGGGAGCGGGAGTGGCAGGGGGAGACGGTGTGGGAGACGGGGTGGGCGGTGCTGCCCGAGTTCCAGGGGCGGGGGCTTGCGGCGGGGGCCGCCCGCGCAGTTGTCGAGACCGCGCGAGCGGCCGGCCGGAACCGATATCTGCACGCCTTTCCGAAGGCGGACCATGCCGCGTCGAACGGCGTCTGCCGAAGAGCCGGCTTCACGCTCGTCGGGCAGTCGCGGTTCGAGTACCCGAAGGGGCACTGGATCACGTCCAACGACTGGCGGGTGGACCTGGGGGAGGTCCTGGAGGGGCCCGGCTAGGCGCTCCGCGGGAAGTGCCGGGAGCGGCCGTCGGTCGGCTGCGGGTCCGTCGTGGCTGGTCGCGCAGTTCCCCGCGCCCCTTCGGGGCGCTGCCGAACCGCAGCCGACTTCGCCAGGGCCGCTCAGTGACCGGCGTCCCCCAACTCCCTTACCACTCTTGTCGCCACCGGCACCGGCACCTCGTGCCGCTCTGCCGCGCGCAGCAACGCACCGCCGATCGCGTCGAGTTCCAGCGGACGGCCCGCCTCGGCGTCGCGTTGCATCGACGACTTGGTCGGGGGCGGGAAGGCGTCGTAGAGGGCGAGTGACTGGGCCGGGTCGGCGGGGCCGCCGCAGGCGTGGCTGACCGCCGCCGTCTCCTCCACCAGGGCGGTCAACTCCTCGCGATGGCTGGTGCGTACGTCGCCGAGCGGGAGTCCGTAGCAGGTGGTCAGCAGGGCGAAGGGTGCCAGGAAGGACATCTTCGCCCAGAGGGTCGCCGTCTCGTCGGGCAGGACGCGGGTGGTCGGGCCCGCGGCGGTGAGCGCCGCGGCGAGCGTGTCGAGGCGGTCCGGGGGTACGTCGGTGCCGGTCAGGTCGATTTCGGCGAGGGGGCTGCCGTGCTCGATCTGCCCCGCTGCGACGCGTGTCGACTCCGTGCGGATGACGGCGGGGGCGACCCGGTCCGGGCGGTAGCGGGCGCGCAGGGTCGCGGGGTGGTCGACGCCGTTGAGGAACGGCACGAGCAGGGCATCGCCGAGTGCGGCGGGCGGGATGCGGTCGAGGGCTGCGTCAAGTGCCGTGTGCTTGACGGCGATCAGACAGGCGTCGACCGGTTCGCGCAGTTCGGTGTAGGCCTCGACGCGGGCCGTGAAGTCGCCGAACAGTCCGCTGCTGACCTGGATTCCGGCCGCGTTGAGCGTCTTGGCGGTGTCCTCTCCGGCCAGGCAGATCACCCGGTGCCCGGCACGGGACAGAAGCGCGCCGAGCAGGCCGCCGATGCCGCCCGGGCCGAGTACGGCCACGGTGAGTTCGTCGTTCGCCATGTGTGTCCCTTCATCGGTCGGCCCCGTAGCGGTGGCCGCCTCGGGGCGATCATCGCAGGCGCCACCCGTGCCACCCGCGCCATCAGAGGCTTGTGGTCATGAACTGCACAATCGGGAGGGGGAGAGCGGTATTCCCGGCGGATTCGCTGCGGATTCCCTGCCGGTCGTCCCGTGCGGGGTGAGACTGGGGTTATGTGCCGCAGTATCAAGACGCTTCGTCCGCCGTTGTTGGCCGAGGAGGCGACCGAGGAAGAGATCCGGGCCGCTGCCTTGCAGTATGTGCGGAAGGTGTCCGGGTTCCGGGCGCCGGCCGCCCACAACCAGGAGGTGTTCGACCGCGCCGTGGAGGTGATTGCCGAGGCAACGGCCGAGTTGCTGGACGGCTTGGAGATTCGGGGGGCGACGGCTCGACGGGCCGGATAGGGCCGGCTAAGCAGGTCGGCTGCGGTTCGGCAGCGCCCCGAAGGGGCGCGGGGAACTGCGCGACAAGCCCCCACCGGCCCGCGGCGAACGAACCGCAGATCCAACCGCATATCCAGCGGAGCGCTACGCCGGTCTTCGCCGCATCAGATACCCGGCGACCGCGCCCGCCGCGAACAGCGCCGCCACCGACACCGCCGTCGCCAGCCAGGTCGCGCCCAGCCAGTGCGCGCCGAAGTAGCCGAGGGCGACGCTGTAGGTGGCCCAGGAGAGGCCGGCCAGGGCGGACCAGGGGAGGAAGTCCCGGGCGCGGCGGTGGGCGGCGCCTGCGGTGAGGGAGACCACGGAGCGGCCGGCCGGGGCGAAGCGGGCCAGGACGACCAGGGCTCCGCCGCCGCGGGAGAGGGCGGTGCCGAGACGTTCCTGCGCGGTGCTCAGACGTCGGGAGCGGGCGATCGCGCGGTCCAGGCGAGGGCTGCCCGCCCAGGCCAGGCGGTAGGCGACGAGGTCGCCCAGCACGGATGCCGTCGTGGCGCACAGCGTCAGGGCCAGGATGTCGGGGACCTGGTGCGGTACGTCACCCGTCGCCGCGCTCGAACCCGCCGCGGCCGCCGTCGCCGCCGTGATGACCAGGACCCCGCTCGGCAGTAACGGGACGAAGACGTCCAGCAGGATGGAAAGGGCCACCACGGCATAAATCCATGGACTGGCCGTCAGCGACCCCACGCTCTCGAACACCGCTACTCCCGTGACTCCCCCGTTGGCCGGCCCAACCGTGCCGCGATGTCGCGGGGGAGCGGCAGGGGCGGCCTGTAACAGCCATACAGCGTACGCCGGGGGTGTGACAGGGGATTCACGGGGGGCTCGTGGGTTCGGCACGGCTTGTTCACCCGGGTGCCGCTTCCCGGGGGCGGCCCCGGCCGGTGTCCCGTAGCACGGACAGAGGGCAACACATCACTCTGAACGTGAGGAACGGTACACATCATGGTGGCAGGAATATGCGCGGGTGCCGTCGCCGCGGCCGTGCTCGCGGTGGCCGGCACCGGTGGCGCCGAGGTCTGCTCGATGCGGGAGGACGGGCGTTTCGTGCCGGCCTCCGCGGCTGTCGCGTCGCCGGCGGTGACGTACGACAAGAAGCTGGTGCCGGTCGGATCGTGGATCGAGATCGACCAGCAGACCAAGGAGAACACCGGCGCGACGACCGTGAAGCTGCGGGTCAAGGGCATGAAGCCCGGGCACGCGTACGGCGTCCATGTGCATCAGAAGCCCTGTGCCGCCGACCCCGCCGCGGCGGGCGGGCATTACCAGAACAAGGTGTCCACCGACCCGGCCGACGTCAACGCAGAGAACGAGGTCTGGCTGGACTTCACCGCCGACGCGCGCGGCTCCGGCCGGGCGACCGCCTGGCACTCCTGGGGATTCCGCGAGGGCGAGGCGAACTCGGTGGTGATCCACGACGTGCCCGGCCCGAGCGGGGCCCGCGTGGCCTGCTTCACGGCTCCCTTCAAGTAGGGCGCCGGTGCGGGCCTGACGGACGCAACGGCGCCTTCCCGCACGGGCGGGAAGGCGCCGTCGTACCGCTGGGGAAACCGCTACCGGTCAGGCGGCCACCGGCGTCTGCCGCGAGGCCGGCTGCTCCTTCTCCGCCGAGCGCTTCGCGAAGAGCTGGTCCAGGCCGAGCGCGCCGGAACCGGTGAAGACCAGCAGCAGGAGGGCCCAGCAGAACATCGCCGAGGCCTCGCCGCCGTTCTCCATCGGCCACAGGGCGCCGGGCTGGTGCACCTTGAAGTACGCGTACGCCATGGAGCCCGAGGCGATGAACGCGGCGGCGCGTGTGCCCAGGCCGAGCAGTACCAGGGCGCCGCCGACGAGCTGGATCACGGCCGCGTACCAGCCGGGCCAGGTGCCGGCCTCGATGGTGGAGCCGTCGGTGGCGGCCGCGCCGCCGAGCACGCCGAAGAGCGAGGCGGCGCCGTGGCAGGCGAAGAGCAGGCCGACGACTATGCGGAACAGGCCGAGGGCGTAGGGCTGAGCACTGTTGAGACGTGCGGTCAGTCCGGACATGTGGGGGGTACTCCTTCGGTCGGGCCGGTCCATGGGGCGGACCGGTCTGGGGACAGAACCGAGTGAGTGACCCAGGTTAGGTGTGCCTAATCAATACTTGCAAGTTCAACATTCGGCCATGGCGTGCGTTCCGTTTGCGGCTCCGTTTCGGTCGTCACCGCACGTAGAACCGCTCTCGCCACCGCGTCGGCGTCCGAAAGCGTGACCGAATCCACGCCCGGTCTGGCCCCCGCCGCCGTCACCCAGTGCACGCCCTCCGTCGGCACCCCGAACGCGAACCGCCTTGCGTGTACGCGTCCTTGACGGTCGATCAGACGGTACGGGCGGGGTGTTACGTCCAGTCCTCCGGTTTCGTAACCGTCGACGGTGTGTGGCCGGCACTGCCCGGTCTTCAGCAGCCGGGCGAGGAGGTCGTCGGCCGTGCGCCGCAGATCGGGTTCCGGAAGCCGCGCCTCTATGAGCGTCGTCACATGTACGGCGGACCCCGGCACGTCGGGTGAGTGTGCGAGCCACGCCCCCTCGCCCTCCCGCACCTCCAGCCGCGGCCCGAGCACCTCCACCACGCCCGCCTCCATCAGCGCGGCCAGCTCCTCGATCCGGCGCCGGGGCGGGCCGATGGAGAGGAACGCGTTGAGCGGCGTGTACCAGCGGTCCAGATGGTCGCGGCGGGAGGCGCCCGCGATGCCGCCGTGGTCGACGATCTGCCGCAGCTCGTTGCGCAGATCCCGCAGCACGTCGAGCGCCGCCTTCACCGGACCGGCGACATTGCCGAGGGCGGCCTGGGTGGCGTCCTCACGGAGATACGTCAGCAGCCAGCCGCGCCAGGCGTCGGGGCCGGCGAAGTCGCATCCCGCGTACGGGCGGGAGATACGGTCCCAGGACCAGCGGGCAGCCTCCGCTATCCCGAACTCGTCCAGTACGGCGGCCTCTTGGGTGCTGCGATGCGGGACGGCGAGGAATCGGTCGCGGAAATCCGGCTTGCCCAGAAGGGTTTCGTAATAGACCGTCTCCACCTCCTTCGCCACCAACGGCCATATCTCCGTCAGGAAGTCCGGTGCCTCGCCGGAGTCGGCGCGTTTGCGGAAGCGGGCGATGGTCTCGTCGGTGAGGACGAGGGGGAGGTGGCGGCCGTAGGGGCCCTTGGCGTTGTCGCCGCGGGCCTGGTACGGGATGCCGCGGCGGGAACCGGCGTACAGGCGTGGCTCGCTGCCGGACGGCAGGTAGCGCAGGCGCCCGTCCTCCGCGCGGGCGAAGCGGCCGCCGCGGCCGGTGGTCAACAGGGCCATGTGGTCGAAGAAGTTGAGGCCCAGGCCGCGCAGCAGCACCGGTTCGGCGGGGGCGATGGCGGAGAGGTCGACGTCGGCGGGGTTGGCGGGGGGTACGTGGCGCAGGCCGTGCGCTTCGGCGTACGCCGCGTGCCGTCGCTGTGCCGTGTCCGTGGCCGTCGGCAGATGGCCCTGGGCGAGGACGACGGCGGACAGGGCGGAGAGGGTGCGGCCGTCGTCGAGGGTCAGGGTCTGACGGTCGTCGGGGGCGTCGTCGAGCCGTATGGCGCGTGCCGTGTGCGTCTCGACGCGGATCGCCTGCGGTGCCTCGCGTACGACCTTCGCGAACACCCACTCCAGATAGCGGCCGTAGTGGGCGCGGGTGGGGTACTCGTCGGGGCCCAGGTCGCCGTCCGCCCAGTCGTGCAGGCTGGGGCCGGGGCGGACCGGGCCCGAGCAGTCCACGCTGTCGTCGGTGAACAGGGTCACCTGACTGGCCACGGTGTTCATCAGCAGCTCGGCGGACTGCGCGGAGCGCCAGACGCGGCCGGGGCCGGGCGGCGCCGGGTCGATCACATGGACGGTCAGCCGGGTGCCGGGAGGGAGGAGTTCCGGCGCGGAGGCGCAGAGGCGTTCCAGGACGCTGGTACCGCGCGGCCCTGCGCCCACCAGGGCGACCCGGACCTCGGCGGACTCGGCGTGCGCTGCGGATTCCGCGGGCGGTGCAGACAAAGCGGTGACTCCCGGGCGTGTGGGGCGCGTTGGGGCGAACCGCCCAGGGGAAGCGGACGGTCCGCCTCATCATGCCGTCGCCGGTACCGGGAGCCGAGACCCGGGCGGAAGGATTGACGCCCACTGTGGGATGCGTCACGAGCATCATGGGCCACGGGCGCAACAAACGTACGGAACAGGTGTATCGCGGGTGAACCAGGACGGCTCACGGCGTCAGCTGCGATTCCTCCACCGTCTTCAGCCGCGCCCCGCCCGTTTTCTCCGCCCGCGCCTGATCCAGCCGCAGCCGGGCCGAACGCCCGCGCAGCGTCAGTGTCATGAGCTGGTTGCCGAACCACGGCCCGCCCGTCCGGCGCCAGTCGATCGGCGGCCGCGGCACCCTGCCGTGCCCGGCGAACCGGCGGCCCAGGACACGGGCGGCGGCGGACCAGCCGAAGCGGAAGCCGATGCGGATGGACATGGGGATGGAGTTGTGGACGGGGGAGCAGGTCAGCTGGAGCACGCGGGCGTCCGGAGCGTCCGGAGCATCCGCGGGCCAGCTCGGCTCGGCGACGTACGCGTGGTGCACGTCCCCCGACAGCACGCACACCGTCGCCGGCGCCCGGTCCCCCGAACCGGCCTCGGCGATCAGCGCCGTCAGCGCGTCGAAGGACGCCGGGAACGCCGCCCAGTGCTCCAGGTCCGCCCGGCGCCGCAGGTCCTCCCCGAACCGCGCCCAGCGTGCGCCCTTCTCGCCCCGGCACAGCGCCGCGTTCCACCCCTCGGCGTCGTGCACCAGGTGCGGCAGCAACCAGGGCAGCGAGGTGCCGATGAGGAGGTGGTCGTACGAACCCGGTTCCTCCAGCGCCTGTTCGCGCAGCCAGTGCGCCTCGCCGGGGTCGAGCATCGACCGGCTTCCCTCGTCGAGGACCCGGGCCGCCCGGGTGTCCACCATCAGCAGCCGTACGCGGCCGAAGTCGCGCCGGTAGCTCCAGCGGACGGAGGTGGGATCGGCGTCGGCCTTGGCGGCGAAGGCGCGCAGGGCGTCCGTGCCGTCGGGCGTCTCGCGTACGGCGGCGTACAGCGGGTCGTCGGCGAGCTCGGCCGGGGAGAGGTTGCCGAGGTGCTGGTGCACCCAGTACGACATCAGGCCGCTCAGCAGCCGCTCGCGCCACCACGAGGTGGCCCGCATGTCCTCCAGCCAGGAGGCGGAGGTGTTCCAGTCGTCTATGACGTCGTGGTCGTCGAAGATCATGGAGCTGGGCACGGTGGACAGCAGCCAGCGGATCTCGGGGTCGAGCCACGATTCGTAGTAGAGCTGGGTGTACTCCTCGTAGTCCGCGACCTCGCTGCCGGGCGGCTCGCGCAGATCGCGGCGGGCGGCGAGATAGCGGCGGGTGGCCTTGGAGACCCCGTCGGCGTAGACCTGGTCGCCCAACAGCAGCAGCACGTCCGGGCGTTCGCCGCCCGGGTCGCCCGCCATCCGCGCGGCCAGCGTGTCCAGCGCGTCGGGGCCCACCGGATCGGCCTCGTCGGCGGGCGGGGCGGCCCAGCGGCAGGAGCCGAAGGCGACGCGGACGGTGTCGTCCTCGGCCGGCGTGCGGATCAGTGAGGGCGGGAAAGGGGAGTCGGGCAGCGGCCACACGCGCGCGCCGTCGAGGAATACCTCGTACGACTGTGAGGTGCCCGGCACAAGGCCGTTCACCTCGACGAGCGCGTAGTGATGGCCCGCGATCTGAAAGGTGGGGGACTCGCCGCGGGCACCGTCCGCGCAGCGCACCTCGGCGGTGCACGGCCGGCTCGACTCGACCCAGAAGGTCGCCGACGAGCCGTCGGTGTACCTCAGCAGTGGACCCAGGCGCAGACTCGCCAAAATGATCGCCCTCCTCCGTCGCCCCGTACGGTACGGAACGACGGAGGTCAGCGGGGAGGTTCCTTTACAGAATCCGCGCTATCGGCCCGTGGGCTTCAGCAGCCGGACAGGTAGCTCGTCAGCGCGCTCTTCTCGGCGGAGTCGACCGAGAGGCCGTAGTAGTACTTCACCTGGACCCAGGCGCGGACGTAGGTGCAGCGGTAGGACGAGACCGACGGCATCCACTCGGCCGGGTCCTGGTCGCTCTTGGACTGGTTCACGTTGTCCGTCACGGCGATGAGCTGCGGACGGGTCAGGTCGTTGGCGAAGGACTGGCGGCGGGAGGTGGTCCAGCTGTCGGCGCCGGAGTCCCAGGCCTCGGCCAGCGGGACCAGGTGGTCGATGTCCAGGTCGGAGGCGACGGTCCAGGTGGCGCCGTCGTAGACGGAGTACCAGGTGCCGCTGGTGGCGGCGCAGGCGGAGTCCTGGACGACGTTCGTGCCGTCGCGCTTCAGGACGACCTCACGGGTGTTGCAGGTACCGGACTGGGTGATCCAGTGCGGGAAGAGGTCACGGTCGTAGCCGGTGCGGTCTTCGGTGGCCACGGTGAGCTGGGCGAGGTAGCTGCGCGCGGTGGCGCCGCTGACGGGCGTGGGGAGAGCGGCGGAGGCGGTCGGGCTGTTGAAAAGCGCGACCGAGGCTATGAGCCCGGTAAGAGTCGCGAGTATGCTGAGGCGTCGACGCGCGTAGAACTTCGGCATGCGAACTCCCTGGAGTCGTGGGGGTGTTGGGCGCGAGCGGGGAAATGCTCGCGGTGCCGTGTTGCGCTCAGGTGTTCGTTCGGTAAGAAGCTAATGACGCGGACATGACACATCAAGGTTGAGAGCGGAACTTTCTGGTCCGTTGTCGAACGCGTACGCTGAATGACGCAGAAGGGGAGTAGCTCTTCGCCGGACCGTCGACATACTGCTCAGCTCGTCTGAGCCGGCGCCCGGAGGCGGGCCTCATGCGTGAGGCCGGCCAGCGAGACCTTCGGCAAGCAGTGCACCGCCCGTGCCGTACGGCACGGGCGCCACGTGTGCTGCCGTGCCGAGGTCTCTTGTGATGTACGACTCTCGGTGGGGCAGACCCGACCGATTGAGGAACCTTGATCAGCTTCAGCGTCCTGGCGCTCACGTTCGGCGTCGTCTTCCTCGCCGAACTGCCGGACAAGACCGCGCTCGCCGGCCTCGTCCTCGGCACCCGCTATCGCGCCTCGTACGTCTTCGTCGGCGTCGCCGCCGCCTTCGCGCTGCACGTCGCCCTCGCCGTCGCGGCCGGGAGCGTGCTGACGCTGCTGCCGCAGCAGATCGTGCATGCGCTGACCGGTGTGCTCTTCCTGGCCGGCGCCGCGGTGCTGCTGCTGAAGAAGGACGAGGACGAGGCGGAGGTCCGCAAGCCGGAGAACCAGTCCTTCTGGAAGGTGTCCGGGGCCGGGTTCATGCTCATCCTGGTCGCCGAGTTCGGTGATCTGACGCAGATCATGACCGCGAATCTCGCCGCCCGGTACGACGACCCGCTCTCCGTCGGGCTCGGCGCGGTACTCGCGCTGTGGGCGGTCGCCGGACTCGGCATCCTCGGCGGAAAGGCCCTGATGAAGCGGGTTCCGCTGGCGCTCATCACCAAGGTCGCGGCGCTGCTGATGCTGGCACTCGGGGTGTGGAGTCTCTGGGAAGCCGTGACCGGGTGAGCTGAACGGTCGGTGAACCCTTCTCGAAACCGGTGGCGGGAACGGGTCCACGTTTTGTACCGTAGAGAAACAAACTGGCTCCGCCCGTTTACCCTGACCGGCGGGCGGGCCCGGTTTGTTTCTGTGGGCCGAGGCCCTACTTCCGCGTTTTGGAGCTGCCGATGACGGCCACGACCGTGCTCACCGCCCGTGCCCTTCTGCTCGACATGGACGGCACCCTCGTCAACTCGGACGCCGCCGTGGAGCGGATCTGGCGACGCTGGGCCGAGCGGAACGGGCTGGACGGGGACGAGGTCCTGAAGGTCGCCCACGGCCGGCAGGGGTACGCCACCATGGCCCTGCTGCTGCCCGACCGGCCCGTGGACCGGAACCACGCCGACAACGCGCGCATGCTCGCCGAGGAGACCGCCGACACGGACGGCGTGGTCGCCATCCCCGGCGCCTCGGAGTTCCTGGCCTCGCTGCACGGCCTGCCGCACGCCCTCGTCACCTCCGCCGACATCGCCCTCTCCGCGGCCCGGATGACCGCCGCCGGCCTCGCCCTGCCCGACCTCCGCATCACCGCCGAGTCCGTCGGCGCCAGCAAGCCCGACCCCGAAGGCTTCCTCAAGGGCGCCGCCGAACTGGGCGTCGACGCCGCCGACTGCATCGTCTTCGAGGACTCGGCGGCCGGTATCCAGGCGGGCCGCGCGGCCGGGATGCGGGTCGTGGGCGTCGGGGAGAGGGCCGGGTTCCACGGGCCGGACGCGCTGGTGAGCGACCTCACGCAGGTGCGGGTGGAGGGCGCGGAGGACGGGACGATTCGGCTGTACGTCACCGGCTGATCAGCCGATCCCCTACGGCTCCTGCGTCTCCGACTCCAGCCGCTCCCGCGTTTCGAGGTCGTAGACCCCGTAGTCCTCCGGCACGACTCCCCGCGCCACCTGATACCGGGTGACCGCGTCCTCGACGCCCTCGTTGTAGTTGCCGTCGGCGTCCCTCGTGTAGAGGTTGAGCTCCGTCAGCCGTAGCTCGAGTTCCACGACCTCCGGGCCCTTGTCGCCCCGGCTCAGCACCGGGTCCTCGATGTCGCGGCCACTTTCCGGCGGCCCGGTGGAGCCGGTCGCGCTCGTCGTGGGTGCGGTCGTCGTGGGCGTGGAGGTGGGCGTCGCGGTCGGGGAGGCGCTCGAGCGGGTCGGGGTCGGTGAGGGTGCGCGGCTCGCGGTGGCCGACGAGGAGGGTGCCGCGGACGTCGGCGCGCCGGATGTGGCGCTCGCGGACGGGGACTCTGCGGCCGCGCCGGTCGTGTTGTCCGGCACGCTCGCCCGGACCTCTTCCGGCAGCGCACGGTCCCGGGTCGGCGTGTCGTACGAGAAGAGTCCGCTCGCCAGCCCGGCCGCCGTGATGACGGTGACGAGGGCGCCCGCCACCCCGTACATGAGCGTGCGGCGGGGACGACGGGACGGTTCGTCGTCCTCGTCGGCGTGCGGATCGCCGGGTCCGGGGCCGAAGGGGCCGCCGGCGTCCGGCTCGACGTCGTAGGGAGCGGCATCACCCGCGAACAGGCTCAGGTCGGCGGTACTGGGCTCGTTCGCCGACGGCCCCAGCGGGGTCGGCAGTGCGGGAGCCTCCGGGGGCACGGCAGGGATCGGCATCGTGGCGTCGGGGTCCGCGCTTCTCGGCGAGTCCTGCGGTGCCGGCTCCGATGCGCCGTCCAGTTCGACGTAGGGGCGGATGCGTAGCGGATCGAAGTCCTCCGCCGCTGCCGCCTCCGCCGTACGCGCATCGCGCAGGGCGTCGGCCGCGCGCTGGGTACAGCCGCAGGACGGGCTGCTGTCGGCCCCCCTGGGTGCCCCGCACTCCGGGCATTGGTGACCCTTCGGCTCTGCCACGCGTTGGTTCCCTCCCCTTGCGAACTCCAGCGATTATGCAGACCCTTCCTCCACACGTTCCACACACGCCCCGGAATAACGGATTCCAACTGGATTGAACAGGCCATAACCGGTCACACCGGCCAGGATGGAGGAGTAACAAGAGCCTCGGGAGGTCTTCATGGCCGGGGATAGGCACGGTAGGACGGGGAATGTGCGAGACGGACAGCCCCCGGAGCGGCCCCCGAAGAAGGGGGTCGCCGCGCGCGAGAACGTCTCCGGGAGCGTCCTCGTCCCGATCGGCGCCCTGCTCCTCGGGATGCTGCTCGCCGCCCTCGACCAGACCATCGTGTCGACCGCGCTGCCCACGATCGTCAGCGACCTCGGCGGCATGGACCACCTGTCGTGGGTGGTCACCGCGTACTTGCTGGCGTCGACGGCCGCGACTCCGTTGTGGGGCAAGCTCGGTGACCAGTACGGACGGAAGCGGCTGTTCCAGATCGCGATCGTGATCTTTCTGATCGGATCGGCGTTGTGCGGAATGGCGCAAAGCATGTCCGAGCTGATCGCGTTCCGCGCTCTCCAGGGTCTCGGTGGCGGCGGGTTGATCGTGCTGTCGATGGCGATCGTCGGCGATCTCGTGCCACCGCGCGAACGCGGGCGCTATCAAGGGCTGTTCGGAGCGGTCTTCGGCGCGACCAGCGTGCTCGGGCCGCTGTTGGGCGGCCTGTTCACCGAGCATCTGAGCTGGCGCTGGGTGTTCTACGTCAATCTGCCGATCGGCGTCGTCGCCCTCGCCGTCATCGCGGCCGCCCTGCACATCCCGCGGCGGACCGAGAAGCATGTCATCGACTACCTCGGCACCTTCCTCATCGCGTCCGTCGCCACCTCCCTGGTGCTGGTGGCCTCGCTCGGTGGTACGACGTGGAGTTGGGGCTCGCCGCAGATCGTCGGGCTGGCGGTCCTGGGCGTCGTACTCGCCGTCGCCTTCGTGACCGCGGAGCGGAAGGCGGCCGAACCGGTCCTGCCGCTCAAGCTCTTCCGGGTCCGCACGTTCACCCTCTCCGCCGTCATCAGCTTCATCGTCGGCTTCGCGATGTTCGGCGCGATGACCTATCTGCCGACCTTCCTCCAGGTCGTACAGGGCGTCAGTCCGACCATGTCCGGGGTGCACATGCTGCCGATGGTCTTCGGCATGCTGCTGGCCTCGACCGCCTCCGGGCAGATCGTCAGCCGCACCGGACGCTGGAAGGTCTTCCCCGTCGCCGGCACCGGCGTCACCGCGCTCGGCCTGCTCTTCCTCCACCAGCTCGACGAGCACAGTTCCACCGCCGAGATGAGCGCCTACTTCTTCGTCTTCGGTCTCGGTCTCGGCCTGGTCATGCAGGTGCTGGTGCTCATCGTGCAGAACGCGGTGCCGTACGAGGATCTGGGCGTCGCCACGTCCGGCGCGACCTTCTTCCGGTCCATCGGGGCGTCGTTCGGCGTCGCCATCTTCGGCACGATCTTCGCGGGCCGCCTCGGCGACAAGCTCACGGACGCCTTCCAGGGCACCCAACTCCCGCCCGGCGTCTCGGTGGACGCCCTGGAGTCCGACTCGCGCTCCATCGCGGAACTGCCCGCGGCACTACGCCCACCGGCGCTCGACGCATACGCATCGTCCATCACGGACGTCTTCCTGTACGCCGCTCCCGTCGCCCTCCTCGGCTTCGTCCTGGCCTGGTTCCTCAAGGAGGACAAGCTGCGCGGCTCGGTGACGGCGCCCGACGTGACGCAGACGCTCGCCAGCAATCCGGTCCAGCGGTCCTCGTACGACGAGGTGTGCCGTGCGCTGTCGGTGCTCGGCACCCGCGAGGGCCGCCGCGACATCTACCGCACGATCACCGAACGGGCGGGGTACGACCTGCTGCCCGCCGCCAGTTGGCTCCTGCTGCGCATCAAGAAGTACGGCTGGGCCGAACCCGGCGTCCTCGCCGAGCGCAGCTCCATACCGCTCACCGTCATCCTCGAAGCCGCCCGTCAGGTCGAGGGGCGCGGGCTCGGCGTCCGCGAGGGCATCGACCTCGTGCTGACCGAGCGCGGACGCGAGGTCGCCGAACGGCTGTCGCAGGCCCGTGAGGAGTCCCTCAGCGAACTCCTCGGCGACTGGTGGAGCCCGGACCGGCCCACCGACCTGACCCAGCTGGTCAGGGAACTCAACGAAGAGCTGTGCGGCTCGGAACGGGAGCGGCCGTCTGCGACGCGGGACGGTTGAGCGGTTTGTGGGGGGTGGTTTCGGCGCGTCGGCGGCTGCGGGTTGTCTGTGGCTGATCGCGCAGTTCCCCGCGCCCCTTCGGGCTCGTCCACTCATCCGGTTGCCGTTTGAGAGGCGGGTTGCGGGCTACCCGGCCTTCATGTCCACAGGCGTGATCATCGTTCTGATCGTGATTGTGGCGGCCGTAGTTATTGGCGCGGCCGTCCTCCTGACCCTGCGCGGCCGGATTTCGTTCGGTGGTGGCAGGGATCTGAAGAAGCGCTTCGGGCCCGAGTACGAGCGGACCGTGGCCCGGCACGACGGCGACGCGCAGGCTGCTGAACGCGAGTTGGCCGAGCGGGTCGAGCGGCATGGCGGGCTGAAGGAACAGCCCTTGGAACCGGCCGCGCGTGAGCAGTACGCGGCCCGTTGGACCGCCGCGCAGGAGCGCTTCGTCGACTCTCCGCGCGAGGCGCTCACCGAGGCGGACGGGCTGCTCGCGGAGCTGGCCGGCTCCCGAGGATTCCCGGACGGCGAGCACTACGAAGAGCAGCTCGCCGCGCTGTCCGTGCACCACGCGGACCATGTGCACGGCTACCGGCGCGTTCATCGCCTCGCGCACGCGCGCGGGGCCGCCGACGGGGACGGCCGCGCCAACACGGAGGAGATGCGCGAGGCGCTGATCGAGGCCCGGGCGCTCTTCGCGGACCTGGCCGACACCAAGCAGCTGCAAAGGAGTTGAGAACATGCCGGAAGCGACACCCCCGCTCCTCCCGCACGACGAGCGCGACAAGCTCGAGGAACGCCTTCAGCACGCGGTCTCCGGATTCATCGACGCGCCCCGCACGTCCGTCGAGGAGGTCGACAAGGTGGTCGAGGAGATCACCGGGCGCATCTCCGACGCCCTGACCCAGCGCCGACGTACTCTGCGCAGGTCCTGGCAGTCCACCGAAGCGTCCACGCCGTCCGCCGAAGCGTCCACAGAGACCTCCGCGCCCGACACCGAGCAACTCCGCCTGGCCCTGCGGGACTACCGCGAGCTGGCGGATCGGCTGCTACGCGTCTGAACCGTCCGCCGCGTCCGCTGCCCGGCGCTCCCGCCACTGCCGTACGACGTCCTCGACGTCGTACGGCTTCATTCCGAGCGGAGGTCCTGGCGGCGGCTTGAACATCATGTCGCGGAGCCTGACGTTGACGTCCGTGATGATCTTCCGGACGATCCGCTCCGACGGCGCGACCAGAGCGGCCGCCAGGGCGTCCTCCGCCTCCTTGCGCAGCGCGAGTGACGGCGGCAGCACCGACCATCCCTCGCGGGCCATCTTCCGCTTGATCCACCACAGTTCGTCGTACGCCGTGTCGGCGCCCGGCGGGAACGGCTTCCCCGCACCCGGCAGTCGGTCGAACTCGCCGCGCCTCTCGGCGTCGCGGATCTGCTTGTCGACCCAGGACTCGAACGGCACACCCGGTGGCTTTCGCTCGGTCATGAGTCCATTGTGCCGGACGCGGTGAGGCCGGGCGATTTATCATGCGGCGGCTACGTAGGGACACTTTCAGAAGGAGCGCACGTGCTCGAACTCACCATGGCCGCCGTCTCCGCGGCGGACGCGGGCGCCACGGCCGGCATGCTCATGGCCGACGCGCCCAGTGACCCGGGCGCCGTGCTGCGGGTGGGCCGGGACAAGTCGGTGTGCCGGCTGTCGACGCCCGACGAATGGCTGTTCGTCTCCCGGGTCCATCTGGAGTTCCTGTGCGGCCCCGACGGCACCTGGCAGGTGACCTGGCTGCGCGGCTCGCAGCCCGATCCGTCCTCCGAGGTGCGGCTGACGGTCGGCGAGCACGCGCAGCCGCTGGCCTACGGCGGGACGGTGCCGCTGCCGAGAGGCGGCAGCGGCGAGATAGTCATCGTGGACCGCACCGCCCCCCGCAGCGTCAACGTCGGCTTCTATCACGAGGTCTGACGCCGGACAGGCCCTACGCGAGCACGCGGGCGAGCGCGAAACCGTCGTATCCCTTGCTGCCGACCGTCTGGACCGCGGTGCCGCTCAGCCTCGGGTGGGTGCCGATGAGTTCGATGGCGGAGCGGGTGCCCCGGACGTCCGGCGAGGTGTCGTCGGGGTCGGCGACGCGCCCGCCGCGGACGACGTTGTCGATGATGATCAGGCTGCCCGCGCGGGTGAGCTTGAGCGCCCACTCCACGTAGTCCGGGTTGTTGACCTTGTCGGCGTCGATGAAGACCAGGTCGAAGGGGGCCGGGTTCTCGTCGGCGAGCTGGGGAAGCGACTCCAGCGCCGGGCCGACCCGCACCTCGACGACCTTGTCGAGGCTCGCGCGGGCGATGTTGCGGGTGGCGACCTCGGCGTGCTTGGGGCTGTACTCCAGTGAGACCAAGCGGCCGTCGGAGGGGAGCGCACGCGCCATCCAGATGGTGCTGTAGCCGCCCAGGGTGCCGATCTCCAGGATGTTGCGGGCGCCCTGGATCTGGGCGAGGAGCTGGAGCAGCTTGCCCTCGGACGCTGTGACACTGATGTGCGGGAGTCCGGCGGCCTCGCTGTCCCGCAGGGCCGCCTGCAAGTCGTCGTCGTCCGGTGAGAGATGGGCGGCGAAGTAGAAGTCGACGTCGTCCCAGAGCTGCGACTCGCTCATGCGCCTGTGCCTTTCGTATGGCTAGTTAGAACCGCTAACTAGTTGCACTAACGAAGGTACTCGCCTGTGGGTTCCCTGTCAGCGTGGCCTGTTGGCCGGTTTCAGTCGATCGGCCCAGGCGCGTGGGGCGGCAGCGGGGGCGCGTCCGGTGGCAGTGGCAGGGACCGCTGCCTGGACCGTCGTACGAAGATCACCGTCGCCGCCGTGACGGCCGCGGCCAGACCGCCGACGACGGTCAGCAGCCAGGCCGGGATGCCGACGGCCGTACGGAGGTGGTCCTCGTAGATGACCTGCTGGAAGGGGGTGTCGGCCGGTGCCCGGCGCAGGACGTGGTCGCCGGAGATGGCGGCGGGCCGCGGGAACTCCTGGCCGATGGCCGTCAGGAACGGAGTGCCCGCGGCGAGCTCGGCGAGCGGACCGCTCCGCGCGCTGACACGGCCGGCGTAGACGACGCGGGGGCGTGCGCCGCCGATCGAGGACTCCGGTTCCATGCGGTGGGCGGCGAGGACGTACAGGCCCAGTGACTGCGAGGTCGCCGCCTGCCGGGACAGGCGCATCGGGTAGACGGGCTCGTCGGCGGCGAAGGTGAGGTGGAGGGGGTCCAGGACGCCGCCGAGCGGGATGCCGGCGGTCTCGGGGGTGAGGCGGACCGCGACGTACTCCCAGCGGCGGTCGACGTACGGGCGCAGTTCGCTCTCCAGGCGGGCGGGGAGGGTGAAGCCGTTGGCGCCCAGCCAGTTGCCGAGCGCGTCCGGATCGCGGGCGGTCAGCCGGGCCACGTCGAACGGGCCGAGGCGCTGACGGCCGACCACGCCGACGCCCGGAGCGCCCGGCCCGGCGCCCGGTGGCGGGGGGCCGCCGGCTCCGTTGCCGGAGACGAGGGGCCAGTCGCCGTCCTCGGGCCAGAAGTGGTAGCGGTCGCGGTGCACGGGGGCCGTGGTGCGGTCCAGTTCGTCGAAGAGGGCCGGGTCGCCGAGGCGGACGGTCGCGCGGGCCGGAACGGGCATGATCCAAGCGGCACGCTCGGCGTCACCGGCGACGGTCAGCCGCATCACGATCTGCTCTTGCCGGCCGTCCCAGCGGACGACGGAGACCTCGCGGTCGACGGCGACATTCTGTTGGGCACCGGGGATCACCGCCCCACAGCCGCAGGCGTACGCCGGGGCGAGCAGGGAGCCCAACTGGACGGCGAGCAGGGCGAGTACGACGGTGAGGACGCGCGCTTTCGCCCCTCCTCGTGGATGAACCGCCATTCCCTGTGGCCCTCCTCTGTCCCGGCAGGGATCAGACGGTACGGCAGAGGGGCTGGTTCCGGAGGTGGAGATCCAGCTGTAGTCGTCTGCGGGTCCGCCGTGGCTGGTCGCGCAGTTCCCCGCGCCCCTTCGGGCGCTGCCGAACCGTACGTGACAGCCGAAGAGCAGCGCCCCGTAAGGGGCGCGGGGCTGTGCCGATATGCGGCTCCGCCGCGTGGGCGCGACCAGCCCCCACCGGCCCGCGGTAAAAGATCTAACCCTCCACCGACGGCGGCGAGCCGGGCAGCGGCCTGCCCGCCGACTCCGTCATCCTCCAGACCGCGAAACCGCCGATGACGGCCGCCGCCATCATGTAGTACGCGGGCATCATCATGTTCCCCGTCGCTCCGATCAGGGCCGTCACCACCAGCGGCGTGGTGCCGCCGAAGAGGGACACGGAGACGTTGAAGCCGATCGAGAGGGAGCCGTAGCGGACGCGGGTCGGGAACAGGGCGGGCAGCGCGGACGGCATCGCGGCCGTGAAGCAGACCAGGAGAAGGCCCAGTGCCGCCATGCCCAGGCCCACCGCGGCCAGGCTGCCCTGGCGGATCAGGAGCAGGGCCGGGACGGACAGCAGGAGGAAGCCCGCGCAGCCCGCGGCGATGAGCGGGCGGCGGCCGATGCGGTCGGTCAGGGCGCCCGCGAAGGGCTGCGCGATCATCATCAGCGCCATCACGACCAGCACGACGAGCAGACTGTGCGTCTCGTCGTACTTCAGCTCGCTCGTGAGGTAGCTCGGCATGTACGACAGAAGCATGTAGTCGGTGACGTTGAAGACCAGCACCAGGGCCATGCACAGCAGCAGGGCACGCCACTGACCGGTGATCATGTCGCGCAGCGGCACCTTCGGGCGGTTGGTCTCCGCCTTCTCCAGCTCGGCCGCGAACGCCGGGGTCTCCTCCAGCCGCATCCGCAGATACAGACCGATGATGCCCATCGGGCCCGCGATCAGGAACGGGATGCGCCAGCCCCAGGAGAGCAGGTCGTCCTGCGAGAGCAGCGCGGTCATCAGCGTGACCAGGCCCGCACCGCCGATGTAGCCCGCCAGCGTGCCGAACTCCAGCCAGCTGCCGAGGAACCCGCGCCGCTTGTCGGGCGCGTACTCGGCGATGAAGGTGGACGCGCCCGCGTACTCGCCGCCGGTGGAGAAGCCCTGCACCAGCCGGGCGGCCAGCAGCAGGACCGGGGCGCCGACGCCGATCACCGCATACGAAGGGATCAGACCGATCGCGAACGTGCCCGCCGCCATCATGATCATGGTGACGGCGAGGACCTTCTGACGGCCGATCCGGTCGCCGAGCGGCCCGAAGACCATGCCGCCCAGCGGACGGACCAGGAACGCCGCGGCGAACGCGCCGAACGTGGAGAGCAGCTGGGCCGTCGGGTTGCCCGACGGGAAGAAGACCTTGCCCAGCGTCACCGCGATGTAGCTGTAGACACCGAAGTCGAACCACTCCATGGCGTTGCCCAGCGCGGCGGCCTTCACAGCACGCCGGATCAGGGCCGGGTCGGTGACGGTGACGTCAGGGGTGGTTGCGGGGGACGGGGGAATCGCTACTGCGGCGGTCGCCAACGCTTCGCTCGCCTGCTTTCGACGGGGACATGGACGCGGCCCGCGCGGCGACGGTGACGGCGGGCCGAAAATCGACCATAGGTGCAGGTCAGCCGCTTACGTACCGTGCCCGGGTCGATGCGCGATGCAGTTAAACGGGGCATATGCAGGGACGTATGTCCATCGCGCAAGCGCCTTGACCGGATCGAGTTGTGATCCTTCTCGCGCCCTGCGGAGGCAACCTACCCACCCCCGCACTATCGTCTTCCGGACAAAAGGAGAGCGGACGTCAGGTGAAGACGGGATGGCCTGCGTCCTACTCCGGGGGTGGTGCGAGCCTCATAGGGTTCGCATAGTGATCTCACGCGTGGTGACGCGTGGGGCGAACGGGGCGGGAGGCCGACGAGGCGTGGCGAATGCGGAACACAGCGGGCGACCGGCGGGTGCGTTCGGAGCGACGTCCATCGGCACGGCCAGGGCACGCCTGCGCGCGGCCCGCCTGGGACTGTGGCTGGTCGCCGCGATCCTCGCCGTACGGCAGGTGGCCGTTGTCCTCGGCACCCCGCGCGGAGAGCGGCTGACGGATCTCGAGACCTGGGTCGGCCCCGACGGCGTCCTCCATGTGAAGGGCTCGCTGTACGACTCGACGCAGTTCACCGGCACGCCCTTCGGCGGGCTGGTGCTCAAGCCCCTCACCCGTTCGGCCGAACAGGCGCTCGGCTGGGGCTGGACCTTCGGCACCCTGCTGCTGGTCGTCGCGCTCGGCCTGGTCGTGGCCGGCGCCCTGCCCAAGCCCGTGACCTGGCGGGCCTCCATCCTGGCCGCGCCCGTCGCGATCAGCCTGCTGATGCTGTCGCTGCCGGTGCGCAACGCCTTCTGGTCCGGCCAGACCGGCATCATCCCCGTCCTGCTCGTCCTGGCCGGCTGCTTCGCCGTCCGCGGCGAGCGCGCCAGCGGCGTCCTGATCGGCGTCGCCGCGGCCCTCCAGCCGACCGTGCTGCTCTTCGCCCCGCTGCTGTGGTTCACCGGCCGGCGCCGGGCCGCCCTGTCCACGGGGATCACGTTCGCCGCGTGCACGGTGCTCGCCTGGCTGGCGATGCCGCACGACTCGTACACCTACTGGGTCCACCACATGGCGGGCACCGGCCTCGGTGGCGCGGCCGACGACCTCGCCAACCAGTCCCTGCACGGCGCGCTGCTGCGGCTGGGGCTCTCCGGTCCGCTGGAGATCGGCCTGTTCCTGGCGCTCGGCGCGACCGTCGCCGTCCTCGGCCTGCGTCGCGCCGTGCGCTACGCCCAGGACGGCCAGCTGCTGCTCGCGGTCGCGGTCACGGGCTGCGCGGCGATCGCGGTCTCGCCGACGACCTGGCAGCACCAGTTGCTGTGGGTGCTGCTCGCGGTCGTCGGCCGGGTCGGCAAGCGGGCCTCCGACCGCTACGTCTGGCCGGTGGCCGTCGTCATCGTGATGACGCTGCCCGCGAAGATGGTGCTGCCGAACATGTCGGCGGTGTACACGCTCCGTGACAACGTCGTCCTGCTGGCCGCCGTGGCCGCCGCCACCGTCATCCCGTTCCTGTCCAGGACGTCCCCGTACTACCGCTCACCCATCCCGACGGAATACGCCCCACCGGTCCCGGCCCGCTTCAGGCACATTCCCCTGCTCCCGTTCCTGCGCCGGGTCCTCACCCGCCCGAACCTCCTCCTGGAGCTCCTGCTCATCCGCGTCACCTACGCCGCGTACCAGAAGGTCCGCCTCGCGGCGACCGGCAGCAGCAACGCGGACGCGGAGGGCCGGGCGACGGCCGAGCACCACGGTGACCAGATCCTGTCGCTCGAACGGTTCCTGCACATGGACGTCGAGCACTGGGCGAACCACGCCGTGGTCAAGGTCGACTGGCTGCGGGGCTTCTTCGACTTCTACTACACGTCCTTCCACTTCGTGGTCCCGCTGAGCGTGCTGGCCGTGCTGTATGTGCGCCGCCCGGTCGACTACCGCTGGGCGCGTGCGTCCCTGGGCCTGACGACGCTGCTGGCGCTGGTCGGCTTCTGGCTCTACCCGCTGGCACCCCCGCGCCTGATGCCGGGCTTCGGCATCATCGACACGGTCCACGGCGTCCAGGACTTCACGAAGCCGGACTACGGCACCCTGACCGCCCTGACGAACCAGTACGCCGCGATGCCGTCCCTGCACTTTGGGTGGTCCCTGTGGTGCGGCCTCGTCATCGCGATCATCGCGCCGAGATGGTGGATGAAGGCGCTGGGGCTGCTGCATCCGTTCTTCACGCTCACGGCGATCGTCGTGACCGGGAACCACTGGATTCTCGATGCGGTGGGCGGGGCGATGGTCGTGGGGGCCGGGTTCGGGCTGGCTTATGCGTTCCAGGGGCCGCGGGCCCGGACGGTGACTGCGGTGGCGGTCGGCGCGGAGCGGGAGTTGGCGCCTTCCGGCGGCATCACCGGCCCCGGACCAGGACTCCCACCTCGTGCTTGAGGAAGGCATCCTGGCAGAACTCGAAGTGGTCCACCCTGCGCAGGTCGAAGACCTGCCGGATGCCCCGCTGACGGGCCAGCGCGACGACGTCGTTGAACCTCTGCTCGAAATGAATGGAGAAGAACACGCGGGTTCTGTCGCTGACGGACCTGACGCGGTCGATGCGCTGGAAGAAGAGGTCATAACGGCCGTCCGGCTCCCAGTAGCTCCATAAATCCGCCGCGTGGCGCTGGACCTGTGCCAGATTCTTTCCGCTGATCTTGTGGAGGTATTCGCAGACGTTCTGGAACTCGATGAGTGCTTCCGGAATCTGCGTGATGCGCTTCAGCTCGGCCAGCGGCTGTTCCGGGTTGAGGTGGGCTATTTTCCCCGAGATGACCATCGTGGAGTGGTTGATGTTCGGGTCGAGCAGCAGCACCGACTTGAGCTTGGGCTGCCGCTCCGGGTGATCCCGCCACAACTCGGCCAGGCGGAACAGCATGTCGCAGCCGACCGAGAAGCCCACGAGGGTGATCCGCTTGTACGGGTACTGCCGCTGGAGATTGTTGATCGCTCCGCTGATGAGGTCCGTGTGGGCGGCGATGCCGATCGGGCGATAGCGATGATCCCTCGCCTCCTCGACGTTGTGCCCGAACAGGGTGATGGCGGCGGTGTGCTGCCGGGCGACGTTCATGAACGGACGGAAATCGTCCGCGTCGAGGCCGAGTCCGTGCAACAGGATGATGAGATCGGAGGATTCCGTACGACGCTCCAGGTACCAGAGCTGTCGGCCTATCACGGCATTGTCCGAGGGAAGGTCCTCCTCGAAGTCGTCCGCGTGGATGTCAAAGGAATGCCGCACCACTTCGCGGCGTAACTCGCGGCGGCGTTCGGCGAGTCCGCGGGCCCACCAGGCGACCGAGAAGACGGCTGCCACGGCCAGGATCACCAGGGTTCCGCCGGCCACCACATGACTCCACGTCCAGCCGATCACGGACCGTGCCTCGTCGCTGTAGATACCGATGGCGGTTCCCAGGACGGCACCCACCAGCGTCACGGACGCTTTGTGCCGGGCGGCGAATCCGGCCGCCCTTTCGACCAACTGCGAGCTGTGGATCATTGCCCCCCACCCTGCCCCACAAGCTCCGTCAAGCCATTGCGTACGGTCACCGTTCCCATGAAGTGGCCGTCGGACACATCGGCGACATGCAACGGCCGTGTGCTGCCGTCCTGATAGGCGTGTACGACACAGCCCATTCGCGCCAGCGCATGGCTGGGCTCCATGCTCAGCAGCATGCCCGGGGTTCCCAGCGCCCCCATCACCGTCTCGACGATCCGGTTCCTGGTGTCGTCGTCGTACTGATAGAGCACGAAGCTGCACGTCACTACGTTGATGTGATGGGCGCGCAGGAATGCGGCAAGGGCAGGGAAGTCGAGGATGTCGAGCGGCCGCAGCGCCATCCGCGTGCCCGCCGTCTCCGCCTGGCCCAGCGACCACTGCACTTCCTCGAAGCGCTGCTCGTAGTAGTCCGAGGGGCCGTGGCAGGTGCGCACCCAGTCGAGCGTCGGCAGCGGCGGACGGTCGACACCGCCGACGAACTCCAGCGGGATGATCCGGAACGGCAACGGCGCGGGGTGCCAGCGCAGATCTCCCGCGAAACGGTCGTAGACCACCTTGTTGTTCAGCTGGCGGGGCAGCAGCCCGACGCTGGTTCCGAGGTCGAGGAGACGGACCCGCCGGATGTTCCGGAACGCGGCGAAGGCTCCGATGACGAGTTGCGGCAGCAGGAACCGACGTGCTCCGGTGTACGAGTTCGAATGGCTGTCCATCAGGCGCAGGACATCGAGGGCCTGTTCCGACAGGGCACGCGCGAGGGCGGGCACCCGACGGGAGGCGGACAGCTCCGCACGGAAGACGTCCGCCAACCCCCTGTCCTGGAGCGCCAGTTGTCGGACGGCGATGCCGAGCAGGGTGATGGCGTGGGCGTCGCTGATGTGCGGGCGCCGTTGCCACATCGCGGACAGCAACTGGTCGAGCCCGGCGGAGGCTTCGGACCGGGCCACCTCGCTCAGGCACTCGTGGAACAGGGACCAGCCGTGGTTGCCCTGCTGGTGCTGCCGCATCTCGGCCAGGGCCGTGAGCAGCGACTGCTTGCGCGTTGAGAGCACGGGCCTGCACTCCTTCGCAGACGGAGGACGGGAGGTCACGCAACCGCCATGCGGTTCGGCAGCCGCAGCTGCGCGGGGGAGAGCCCGCGCAACGTGTAGTCCGCGGCGAAGCGCTCCACCGCGCCGAACACCTCCGGGGCCACGCCCAGTCGCCATAACCCTCCCAGGGCCAGCCGGATGACCGTCCGTGCGAGGGCACGCAGATGGGGGTCGGTCAGACCGTGTCGTGCGGCGTCGATCCAGTCCTGACGTGTGGGCGCCGAGGCGAAGGGGCCGATGAGCGAGGCGACCGCGTCGGACGTGGCCTCGTCGTCCATGAGCGCGGCCACCACCGCGACGGGCACCACCCAGTCGTCGCCCCTCTGGGCGTCGAGCATGCGCAGTTCCAGATGGCCGCAGGCACGAACCGGCGGAACCAGTGACTTCAGGTGATGGAAGACATCGTCGACCCCTACCGCCCGTGGGCCGGTTCCGCGCAGCCACCGTCTGAGGGACAGTCCGGCGGGCGCCGGCTCCCAGACGGCCGCACGGTCGTCGGCCGGGTCGGAGTCCGTCCGCTGTATGGCCACGACTTGTGCGTCCAGGGCGTACCGGGTCCATACGCTGCGCGGATCACTGCCCGACGGCAGCGGTCCGCTACGGAACCGGTCGGCATGGAAACGCAGCAGCTGCCGCCCCGAGAGCGCGGCCGGCTCGCGGGGGCCGTGTGCCTCCAGCACGGGGGAGTTGGCGAACATCGCCATCAGCAGCGGACCGAGCGAGTTGGCGATCAGCCACCGCCGGGACCGCCCCCGCCACCCGGCGGAGCCGTCCCCGGCATCCACGTTCACCTGCACGGAAGCGGTGTTGCACAGCAGAGTGTCACCGGCGCTTCCGAGGTGAGCGTAGTAGCGCTTCAGCGCCTGGTAGCGCGGCAGCGGGACGCTGAAACGAGGAGGCCGATGGTCCAGCCCGGCTCCCACCAGCCGCATCCCGGTCTCCCGCGCCCGCCCTCGAAGGACCGCGAGATCGGCGGCCACGGAATCGACGCAGCCCTGAAGCGACGGGTACGGCAGACCGCTCAACTCCAGCTGCCCGCCGGGCTCCCAGGAGACCTGGCCTCCGTCCGGGAGGGTCCGCCCGGCCACGCGATCGACCTCTGCAAGTTCCTCGGGACGGGGTCGGCGTGCCGGGTCGTCGACCGGCTGAAGAAACCATTCAAGCTCCACTCCTATCCGCCCCACCCGGTTTCGCGACAGCGAATGCTCGAAGATCATTCGTTTCGCGTCCGACTCACTCAACGCACTCAACGCACTTTCCAAGAAGCACGCCCCCGGTCGATGGCTGGTCAAGTCGTACAGCCATCATTACGCCAGATCCTTTTTACCCGCGTCCAGGGTGCGAGGCGTGGGGGTATGGCCCGGGTCAAGAAAAAGCTGGATTCCTGCCCATGTGGGCCGGGTATTGGACTATGGTCTTGGGTCTCCGGCAACGGGGTCCATCATCTACCCATGAAGAGAGTGACTGATTCCATGGCTAGCGTTTCGTCCTCCGGCCACTTGGCGCACAAGCGTTTCGGTCAGTTGACCTATTTGGAGCGAGTGGCCGATTCTCATGGGATCAGTATGTTCTTTCATGGGCTGGGACTGGACGAGCGGGATTATCAGGAGTACCTGGAGACCCACGACACCCATGGCATCGCCGTCAGCCTGGCCGGCTATGCCCCGGGGCACCCGGATCCGCTGCCTCCGGTGCCCGCGAGTCGGCATGTCGAGATGGTGGCTGACCTCGTGGAACAGGTCAGCCGTAAGAATCCGGACAAGCGGATCGACCTGGTCGGGTTCTCCCTGGGGGCCGATCTGGTGCTCCAGCTCGCGGAGTTGTGGACGGCCGAGCCCGGCCGCAGGCGCCCGCCGGTCTCCGGTGTTCTTCTGCTGGACCCCAACGTGAATCAGTCGACCATGACGATCTCCCGCCTTTTCGCATCCGCCGACCGCCGTGATCCCACGCCCGCGCTGAAAGAGCTGGTCGGTCTGGCGCAGGATCGTGAAGTGCTGCGTTCGCTGTGCAGCTATGTCATCAAGATTTCGTCGAAGGATTTCGGCCAGGTGCATCGGCTCGCCAACGACATGATCCGTTACTGGGAGCCGGTTGGATACGATCAGTTTGGTGCCCGTGTCGCCCGTGTTGCCGAAATCGCTGATGTGGTGAATATCGTTCTCTCCGCCGATTACGGGAAGCACCTCCCGGGGATGAAGAATGCGGTGCGGCGATATCATTCGCACGCGACGGATGTCTCCCTCAACATCACAGAACTCGATCATTTCGAGCTCATTGAGAACGAGTTTCTGTCAAGGGAGTTGAAGGAGATCGGGTGACGACGGGCTCCTCGTCACCCGCACTCGAACCACACGGTCTTGCCGGCCTCCCCCCTCCGGTCCACCCCCCACTTGTCGACCACCGCGTCCAGCAGCGCCAGCCCCCGCCCGTCCTCCGCCTCCAGGCACAACGCACCGCGGGCGTGGGGAAGTTGGGGTGACCCGTCCGACACCTCCACCCGCACCCCCGCCGCCAGCCGCAGCACCAGCACGCCACACCGCCGGTCCGGAACATGCCGTACGACATTGGCGACCAGCTCGGTCACGGCCAGTTCGGCGGCGTCGGTCAGTTCCGCCAGCTCCCACTCGCGCAGCAGCGAGCGGACGATACGGCGGATGTGCCGCGCCGAGTGTTCGCCGACGGTGAGGCGCATGGCGTACCGGGCGGGGCGGGCGCCCAGCAGGGTGGGCGGCAGGGCGGGGGGAATGTGTTCGTTCACACTGCAAGGCTGGCCTGGCGCAACTACTCTGGGCTACCGAACGGATACAACTGGTTCTGGAGTGGGGGCTGTTAGTGACGCACATCAACGTCCTTGATCCGGGAGCGTCGCCGCTCGACTACTACGGCTTCGAGCTGCGCCGCCACCGGGAGGCGGCCGGGCTGACGCAACGCCAGCTCGGGGACATCCTCAACTACACCGGCTCACTGGTCGGCCAGATCGAGACGGCACGGAAGCTGCCGACGCCGGAGTTCAGCCAGCGGGCCGATGCGGCGCTGGAGACGGGCGGGTTGCTGTACCGGCTGGTCGACCTGGTGCTGCGGAGTCAACTTCCGGCGTGGTTCAGGCAGACGGCGGAGCTGGAAGCGCGGGCGACGGAGATCTGCACCTTCCAGACCCACATGGTGCACGGCCTCCTCCAGACCAAGGCCTACGTCCGTGCCGTCCTCGGTGTGCTCGACGAGACCAACCTCGACGACCGCACCGCCGTACGGCTCGCCCGCCAGCGCATCTTCGAGAAGGAGGAGCCGCCGGTCTTCTGGATGATCCTGAGTGAGGCCGCGCTGTACCAGGAGATCGGCGGCCGGGAGGTCATGCGGGAGCAACTCGTGCATCTGTTGGGCTTCGAGAGCAATCCGCGGATCAATGTGCAGGTGTTGCCGTTCTCGGCGGGGGCGCATGCGGGGCTGCAAGGCTCGTTCAACGTCTACCGCTTCCCCGGTGACCCGACCATCGTCTACACCGAGGGCTACGGCAGCGGGCACCCCAGCGCCAACCCGGACACCGTGAAAGACTGCTCGCTCCGTTACGATCATCTTCAAGCCGCCGCGCTCTCCCTCAGGGACTCGGCGGAGCTGATCCGGCGGGTAATGGAGGAACGCTATGGCGAGCAACGCGATTCCGGCGGAGATCCAGTGGCGTAAGTCCAGCTACAGCGGCGACCAGGGCGGCGATTGCGTCGAGATCGCCGAGATGCCCGCCACCATCGCCGTACGAGACTCGAAGAAGACGACGGGCCCGGTGCTCACCTTCCGGCCCGCCGCCTTCTCCACCTTCGTCGACTGGACGACGACGGCTACAGCCGCTGAATGATCGTGCCGGTGGCGAGCCCGCCACCCGCGCACATCGTCACCAGCGCGAACTCCTTGTCCGCGCGCTCCAGTTCATGCAGTGCGCTGGTGATCAGCCGGGCCCCGGTGGCGCCCACCGGGTGCCCGAGCGCGATCGCACCGCCGTTGACGTTGACCTTCGACAGGTCCTGTTCGAAGACCTGGGCCCAGCTCAACACCACTGAGGCGAAGGCCTCGTTGATCTCGACGATGTCGATGTCCTTGAGCGACATGCCCGCCTTGCCCAGCACGGTGCGCGTGGCGTCGATCGGGCCGTCGAGGTGGAAGTGCGGGTCGGCGCCGACGAGCGCCTGAGCGACGATCCGGGCCCGGGGCCGTAGCTTCAGCGCCCGTGCCATCCGCTTGGACGCCCACATGATGGCGGCCGAACCGTCGGAGATCTGCGACGAGTTGCCCGCCGTATGGATGGCCGTCGGCATGACCGGCTTCAGGCGGGCCAGCGCTTCCATGGACGTGTCGCGCAGCCCTTCGTCCTTGTCCACGAGCCGCCACATGCCCTGCCCGGCCCGCTGCTCGTCCTCGGTCGTGGGTACCTGGACGGCGAACGTCTCCTTCTTGAACCGCTCCTCGGCCCAGGCGTTCGCGGCCCGCTCCTGGGAGATGAGCCCGAGGGAGTCGACGTTCTCGCGGGTCAGACCGCGATGCCGCGCGATCCGCTCGGCGGCCTCGAACTGGTTGGGCAGGTCGACGTTCGACTCGTCGGGGAACGGCTTCCCGGGCCCGTGCTTGGACCCCGAGCCCAGCGGCACGCGCGACATCGCCTCGATGCCGCAGCTGATGCCGACGTCGATGACGCCGGCGGCGATCATGTTGGCCACCATGTGGGAGGCCTGCTGCGAGGAGCCGCACTGGCAGTCGACGGTCGTGGCGGCCGTCTCGTACGGCAGCCCCATCGTCAGCCACGCGGTGCGGGCGGGGTTCATGGACTGTTCGCCGGCGTGGGTCACCGTGCCGCCGACGATCTGCTCGACGCAGTCGGCGGGGATGCCGGTGCGGCCGAGGAGTTCACGGTACGTCTCGCCCAGGAGATAGGCGGGGTGGAGGTTGGCGAGCGCGCCGCCGCGCTTGCCGATGGGGGTGCGTACGGCTTCGACGATCACGGGTTCCGCGGCCATGGGGGTGGGTCCTCTCCTCGGGTTACCCGCGCGGCGCGGGGGCGTCCCGGCCCTGCCCGCCACGCAGAACTAGTACGCGTTCTAGTTCTGCTTGCAGTCTGCTGACAGGATGTCCACTGCCGCAAGGGTCGTGCAGCCTCCGAAGTTGCGATCTGCACGAACTCCGCACGCAATTGGGAGTGCCGTACCCCTTGCGACTTGTAGAACCCGTTACTACCTTCACGGCGATTCCCCGTTACTGATGGACCGTCAGATGGCCGGAGCCGCCGATGTCCTGTCCAGCGCTTCCCGACGGGTTCGACTTCACCGACCCCGATCTGCTGCAACACCGAGTCCCCCTGCCGGAGTTCGCGGAACTACGGCGGGCCGAACCGGTCCGCTGGATCCCCCAGACGTCCAACCTGGCGGGATTCCAGGACGAGGGGTACTGGGCCGTCACCCGGCATGCGGACGTCAAGTACGTCTCCACGCACCCCGAGCTCTACTCCTCCTACCTCAACACCGCGATCATCCGCTTCAACGAGCACATCGAGCGGGACGCGATAGACGCCCAGCGTCTGATCCTCCTGAACATGGACCCGCCGGAGCACACGAGGGTCCGCCAGATAGTCCAACGGGTCTTCACGCCGCGCGCGATACGGGCGCTGGAGGAGCGGCTGCGGACCAGGGCGGCATCGATCGTGTCGGAGGCGCGCGCCAACCCCGGCCCCTTCGACTTCGTCACGTCCGTCGCCTGCGAACTGCCCCTCCAGGCCATCGCCGAGCTGATCGGCATCCCCCAGGACGACCGGACCAAGATCTTCGACTGGTCCAACAAGATGATCTCGTACGACGACCCGGAGTACGCGATCACCGAGGAGGTCGGCGCCGAGTCGGCCACCGAACTCATCGCGTACGCGATGAACATGGCCGCCGATCGCAAGCAGTGCCCGGCGAAGGACATCGTGACCACGCTGGTGTCGGCGGAGGACGAAGGGAACCTCCGCTCCGACGAGTTCGGCTTCTTCGTGCTGATGCTGGCGGTGGCGGGAAACGAAACGACCCGCAACGCCATCACCCACGGCATGCACGCGTTCCTGACCAACCCTGACCAGTGGGACCTGTACAAGGCGGAGCGTCCGGCGACGGCGGCGGAAGAGATCGTCCGCTGGGCGGCCCCGGTCAACTCCTTCCAGCGCACGGCGACCCAGGACACGGAGTTGGGCGGCAAGCAGATCAAGAAGGGCGACCGGGTCGGCATCTTCTACGCCGCGGCCAACCACGACCCCGAGGTCTTCGACAACCCCGACAGCTTCGACATCACCCGCGACCCGAACCCGCACCTCGGCTTCGGCGGCGGAGGCCCGCACTACTGCCTCGGCAAGTCCCTGGCCGTGCTGGAGATCGACCTCATCTTCAACGCGATAGCCGAGGCGATGCCGGACCTACGGCTGGTGGGCGACCCACGGCGGCTGCGCTCGGCGTGGATCAACGGTGTGAAAGAACTCCAGGTCACCCTGGCCTGACCCATCGACCCGGGCCGGCGGCAGCTCCCGGCGCGCCGCCGGCCCGTCCCGAAGGGGAGGTCCCGGCACCGAGCCTGTGGCTCGGTGCCGGGACCTGTTTTTCTGCTCCCGGCCGCCTGTGCGGCCGTAACCCGCTCAGAAGGCGGTGTTGTCGCAACCCATGGTCGAGCCCAGGTGCTTGCCCTGGCCGCCCGAGTTGCCCTCGCCGTTGAGCCCGTTGCCCAGCAGGCCGTCGAGGATCCCGATCTGGCCGAGGATGTCGATGTTCAGGTCGTGCGACTTGCACTCGGTGCTCTGCTGGACGTTGTAGTTGCCGCCCTTGCCCTTGCCGCCGTCGTCGCCGTTGGCGCTGGCGGTGCCGGCGCTCAGAGCGCCGACGCTGCCGAGGATGGCGACCAGGACGGCAGCCTTGCGAAGCTTGTTCATGTCATCTCCGGTGGGTGAGGTGTGTGGGATCTGTAAAAGATCCGCTTCATACCGTTATGGGAGGTTAGTAACAGATGTGAAAGAAAGCTCGGTTTGACGCGCCGGGTTTTTTGTGGTTGGCGTCGCGTGCCGTCACTCCCGGCCCGATGCCGTCACTGCCAGCAGGGCGACCAGCACCGCCGTGATCAGCAGGGGGACGCCCAGGTTCACGTGGATCACCAGCCACGCGCCCAGTGCCGCGCCCGCCAGCATGGCCACGACCGAGGCGGTGCGGCGCGGGGAGTGCACGCCCGTGCCGCCGCCGGCGCGGGAGTCGGAGGCGAGGCCGGTCAGGGTCATCGTCAGGACCGTGGTGGTCAGATCGGGGATGCCGAGCTTGCGGACGGTCGCGTTGCGCAGGCCCATCGCGAAGGCTGTCACTGCGATGAGGGTGTACTTCGTGGCGGTGGCGTCCGGCGCCGCGAAGGCGACCGCGGCTGACGCGCCCAGGAGTAGTGCCTCCGCGGCGAGGGTGAGCCGAGTCCAGGTCCTGCGCGAGCCGCCGCCCCGCCAGGCCGCGATACGCCCGCCCGCCACCGCGCCCACCAGGAAGGACGCCAGTGACGTCAACGTGTGCGCAATGGAGAACCCGGGTGCCCCCGCCGCCGCGAAGCCGAGGACCACCACGTTGCCGGTCATGTTCGCCGTGAAGACGTGCCCCAGCCCCAGATAACTCACCGCGTCGATCAGCCCGCTGACCACCGTCAGCAACAACAGCACCGGCACCAGCCGCAGTCCGCGCGCCTCGGGGTCGTACGGCTGCGTCTCGGCCTTCTGCGTGCTCATGGAATCTCCGGTAGGAGTGGGACGGGTGGGGCGCTACGGGCGGTCACTCCGTGCCGAGCCCTCGCAGAAAGGTGTCTACGACCATGTCGGCGGCCTGCGCCGCGCTGAGTTCGGGCAACTCCTGTGAGGCCAGGTGCATGAGCTGTGGCAGCAGTGAACTCGCCCATGCCGTCGGGGTGTCCGCCCGGAGGAGTCCCTCGTCGGTGGCGCGCTGGAGGAAGGTGTCGACCTCCCGTATCAGGCCGTCACGCCGTTCGCGGATCGCCTCGTCGGCCTTCATCCGGGTGAGTTCCACGGGCCACTTGCGATTGACGCCGATGATCCCTTCGACGTACCGGTGCAGGGCCACGGCGACGGGAGCCTCGCGCAGCCTGGAGTCCTCGACGACCCGCTCGACGGCGTCGTATCGGGCCTCGTAGATGGCCGCCAGCAGTTCCTCGCGGGAGGCGAACCGCCGATAGACGGTGCGTCGGTCGACACCGGTCTCGGCGGCGATCGCGGCGACGCTCGCGCCCGGGTCGGCGGCGAGCATGCGCGCTCCGGTCGTCAGGACGGCTTCCAGGTTGCGGGCTGCGTCTGCTCTCACGTGGCGAGCATAGCTGGTGGTGTGGAACCTAGCCGCATTTATGCCTCATCATCGAGGTCGTAGGTATCATAAGTGCTACATTGAAGTGACAGTTAGTGGAGGCAGGGCAGTCCAGTCCTCAGGTCTTGGGAGAGAGCAAATGATCACGTACGACCGACTCTTCATCGCGGGTTCCTGGACCGCGCCGACCAGCCCGGAACTGCTCGACATCCTGTCGCCGCACGACCAGGAGGTGATCGGCCGTGCCGCGCAGGCCCTGCCCGCCGACGTGGACCGTGCCGTGGCCGCTGCCCGTGCCGCCTTCGACGAGGGGCCCTGGCCCCGCATGGCACCGGCGGAGCGCATCGACGTCGTCCGGCGGCTGAACGCGCTGCGTGAGGCGGGCGCGGAGAAGATCGCCGCCCTCATCTCCGCCGAGAACGGCTCGGCCGGATGGTTCACGCTGGCCGGGCAGCCGGGGCTCACCCGGCAGGCGGGGGCCTACCTCAAGGCGGCCGAGCAGTTCGGCTGGGAGGAGACCCTGACGCCGTCCGACTCCGCCTCCCCGACGCGGAGCGTGGTGCGCCGCGAGCCCATCGGCGTCGTGGCCGCCGTCATCCCGTGGAACTCGCCGTTCTCCGCGGCCCTGGCCAAGATCATCCCGGCACTGCTCGCCGGCAACACGGTCGTCCTCAAGGTGTCCCCGGAGAACTCGCTGAGCATGGGATTCCTCGCCGGGCTGCTGGAGCGGGCCGGTCTGCCGGAGGGAGTGATCAGCGTCCTGCCCGCCGACCGGGAGACCAGTGAGTACCTGGTGTCACACCCCGACGTGGACAAGATCGCGTTCACCGGCTCGACCCGGGCCGGCCGCAGGATCGCCGCCATCGCGGGCGAGCAGCTGAAGCGGGTCAGCCTGGAGCTGGGCGGGAAGTCGGCCGCCGTCATCCTGCCCGACGCCGACGTGCAACAGGCCGTGCAGGGGCTGAAGTTCGCGTCCTTGATGAACAACGGCGAGGCGTGCATCGCCCAGACCCGCATCCTCGCCCCGCGCGGCCGGTACGAAGAGGTCGTCGCCGAACTCAAGGACCTCGTGGAGTCGCTCAAGGTCGGTGACCCGAACGACCCCGACACGTTCATCGGCCCGATGGTCCGCCGCGACCAGCAGCAGCGCGTGCGCGACTACATCGAACTCGGCATCAAGGAAGGCGCCCGGCTCGTCACCGGCGGTCCCCAGGTTCCGCAGGGACTCGAGAACGGCAACTACGTCACCCCGACCGTGTTCGCCGACGTCGACAACTCGATGCGGATCGCCCAGGAGGAGATCTTCGGCCCGGTCCTCGTCGTCATCGCCTACGACGACGAGGACGACGCCGTGCGGATCGCCAACGACTCCGAGTACGGCCTCTCCGGTGGCGTGTGGTCCGCCGACCAGGCCCATGCGCTCGACGTCGCCCGCCGCCTGCGGACCGGCACGGTCACCGTGAACGGCGCACCCATCGCCTTCGACGGCCCGTTCGGCGGCCACAAGGCCAGCGGGATCGGCCGTGAGTACGGCGCGGTCGGGCTCACTCAGTACGTCGAGTACAAGACCGTCACCCTGTGACCCGGCCGGGGAATGGGTGAAGGCGGCGGCCCCGGGGATCGGGGGCCGCCGCCTTCACGTGCTGTGGGCCGGGATCAGTACCAGCCGTTGGCCTGCCAGAAGTTCCAGGCGCCGACCGGGCTGCCGTAGCGGTCGTTCATGTAGTCGAGACCCCACTCGATCTGGGTCTCGGCGTTGGTCTTCCAGTCCGAGCCGGCCGAGGCCATCTTCGAGCCCGGCAGGGCCTGGACCAGGCCGTAGGCGCCGGAGGAGGCGTTGGTGGCGTCGACGTCCCAGCCGCTCTCGTGCTCGACGATCTTGCTGAAGGCGTTGTACTGGGCGGTGCTCGGGATCATCTTCTTCGCGATCGCCTGCGCCTGGGTGGCGGAGGACGTGGACGCCGCCTGCGCCGGGGCCGCGGTCAGGACCAGGCCGGTGGCGGCAGCGGCCACGGCGGCGGTCGTGAGGGCCTTCTTCGGGGACGCGATGCGGCGGGCGATGCGGGAGACAGACACGGAGAACCTTTTTCTTCGGGGACAGTGCGTCGCGGGCAAGCCGGTGCCGCACGGAGGCGGTGGGGGCATGCATGGGCGCCGTGGCCCTGAGGGCACATCGGCGCCGTGCGACGTCATCCAGAGAAACAGGCCGGGAGGTGGTCCGCAATGACCCCTTTTACTAGTTGTGGTCGCATCTGGGGGGAAGGTCGCTTGTGTGACGTGGCTCTCAACGCGCAGGTCAGGGGCGGTTATGGCATGCGCATGGCGTCCGAATTGCCCGACTAAGCTGGATCGTAGGTGATGTGGGTCATGTGGGGTGGTTCACCGCGCTCCTGACAATCGGTCCACGCCCTCTCACGCAACGGGTGCGTCGAATGTGACCGGCGCCTCGAAAGCCGCCCGCCGGGTGGCCCGGCGCAGCGCCTTGAGGATTGCCGGGCCGAGGGTGACCGTGAGGACGACGGTGACGATCGCGCGACCCAGGTCCCAGCCGAGCGAGGTGGCGACGCAGTACGCGATGAAGCGGGCCAGGTTCGCGGGGACGGCCGCGTCCGGGTCGAAGGCGATGTTCGAGGCGAGGGCGCCCATGAAGGGCCAGCCGGCCAGGTTCATGACCGTGCCGTAGGCGAAGGCGGCGAGGAAGCCGTAGGCGGAGAGGAGGGCGAGTTCTGTACGGCCGCGCAGGCGGTCGGGGCCCGGAAGCAGGCCCGCGCCCATCGTGAACCAGCCCATCGCCAGCATCTGGAACGGCATCCACGGGCCCACCCCACCCGTGAGCAGCGCCGACGCGAACATGGTGACCGAGCCGAGGACGAAGCCGAAGCCAGGACCGAGGACGCGGCCGCTCAGCACCATGAGGAAGAACATCGGCTCCAGGCCCGCTGTCCCGGCACCCAGGGGACGCAGGGCGGCGCCGGTCGCGGCGAGTACGCCCAGCATCGCGACCGCCTTCGGGCCGAGCCCCGACTCGGAGATCGTCGCCGCCACCACCGCGACCAGCAGCACCAGCAGGCCCGCGAACAGCCAGGGGGCGTCCTGGGCGTGTGCGCCGACCTGGGAGGTGGGCGGGGCGAGGAAGGGCCAGCCGAAGGCGATCACGCCCACCGCGCTGACGAGGGCGAGGGCGGTGATGGAGCGGGGGCCGAGGGGGACGGCTCGTGTCATGCCAGGGCCTCCTTCACCTGCGCGACCGTGAGCCAACGCTGTGGGGCCAGGATCTTCGTGACCTGCGGGGCGAAGGACGGGGACGACACGACCACCTCGGCCGTCGGGCCGTCGGCGATCACCTCGCCCTCGGCCAGCAGGATCACCCGGTGGGCGAGCTCGGCGGTCAGTTCCACGTCGTGGGTGGCCAGGACGATGGCGTGGCCCTGCGCGGCCAGCTCACGAAGGAGCGCGACCAGGCGGGCCTTCGCCGCGTAGTCGAGGCCGCGGGTCGGCTCGTCGAGGAGGAGGAGCGGTGGGCGGGCGGTGAGGACGACGGCCAGCGCGAGGGTCAGGCGCTGGCCCTCGGAGAGGTCGCGCGGGTGCGTGTCGTCCTGGATGCCCGGCAGCAGCTCGGAGACGAGGGTTCGGCAGGTGCCGGGGGTGGCGCCCGCGTCGGCGTCGGCGGCCGTGCATTCGTCTCCGACGGTGTTGGCGTATAGGAGGTCGCGGGGTTCCTGGGGGACGAGGCCGACTCGGCGTACGAGGTCGCGGGGTGGGGTGCGGTGAGGTATGGCTCCGCCGACGTGAACTGAACCGGCGGACGGTTCGGCGAGGCCGACGAGGGTGTTGAGCAGGGTGGATTTTCCGGCGCCGTTGCGGCCCATGAGGGCGATGGTTTCGCCGGGGGTGACGGTGAGGTCGATGTGGTGGAGGGCGCGGATGTGGTCGCGGGTGACGGTGAGGGCTTGTACGTCGGCGGCGTAGGCGGAAGTTGGGGTGGAGCTGCGTCGGAACCATCGGCGGTGGGTGGCGCCCAATAGCTCGGGGGGTGCGGATGGGGGGCGGCTGCGGATGCGTTGTGGTTGATCGCGCAGTTCCCCGCGCCCCTTAAGGGCGTTGCTGTCCCGCTCGCTGAGTTGTGCCCGTAGGTCTGTTGCCCGTCGTCGCGCGTCACGGACCGTTAGTGGCAGGGGGGTCCAGTCTGCCAGGCGGCCCAGGGCTACGACCGGGGGATATACCGGGGATACGGCCATCACCTCGGCCGGGATGCCCAAGATCGGGGGTGTGCCGGGGGCGGGCAGCAGGGCTACCTGGTCGGCGTACTGGATGACGCGTTCCAGGCGGTGTTCGGCGAGGAGGACCGTGGTGCCGAGGTCGTGGACCAGGCGTTGCAGGACTGCGAGGACCTCTTCGGCGGCCGCGGGGTCGAGGGCGGAGGTCGGCTCGTCGAGGACGAGGACCCTCGGGTGCGGGGTGAGGACCGAGCCGATGGCGACGCGTTGTTGCTGGCCGCCGGAGAGGGTGGCGATGGGGCGGTGCCGCAGGTCGGCCAGGCCGAGCAGGTCCAGGGTCTCCTCGACGCGGCGGCGCATCACGTCCGGGGCGAGGCCCAACGACTCCATGCCGTAGGCGAGTTCGTCCTCGACGACGTCCGTCACGAAGTGGGAGAGCGGATCCTGTCCCACCGTGCCGACCACGTCGGCCAGTTCACGCGGTTTGTGCGTACGGGTGTCACGGCCGGCGACCGTGACACGGCCGCGCAGGGTGCCGCCGGTGAAGTGCGGGACGAGCCCGCTGACCGTGCCGAGGAGGGTGGATTTGCCGACGCCGGACGGGCCGGCGAGCAGGACCAGTTCACCTTCGGGCACCTCGAAGTCCACGCCCTGGACGGTGGGTTCGGCCGCTCCGTCGTACGTCACGGAGACATCGTCGAAGCGGATCATGACTGTTCCTTCGGGTTGGGCGCGATGAAGGCGGGGAGCAGGCCGAGGAGTACGGCCGCCGCGGGCCAGAGGGGGAGGGTGGGGGCGACCAGGGGGACCAGGCCGGGGTGCAGCGCGGCCGGGTTGTGGGTCGCGGCGAGGGTGAGGGCGGCCGCTACGGCCGCGCCGGACGCGGTGACCAGCCAGGCGCGGGCGTTCCAGGGGTCCGGGCGGTAGCGGGTGCGCAGGGAGCGACGGCCGCCGAGGTGGAGTCCGGCGAGGGCCGCGGCGAGTCCGGCGAGGAGGACCGGGAGGCCGTACGTGCCGCCTTCGGCGGTGAGGAGTCCGTACGTTCCCGCGCAGACGCCGAGCAGGCCGCCGAGGGTGAGGGCGGTGGTCGTACGGCGGACGGCGGGCGGGACGTCGGCCGTACGGCCGTAGCCGCGGGCGTCCATCGCCGCGGCGAGGGCGACGGAGCGTTCCAACGCGCCCTCCAGGACCGGGAGTCCGACGTGGGCGAGGCCGCGGATGCCCCTGTCCGGGCGGCCGCGCAGACGGCGGGCGGCGCGCAGACGCTGGACGTCCGCGATGAGGTTCGGCGCGAAGGTGAGGGCTACGACGACTGCTACGCCGGTCTCGTACAGCGCGCCCGGGAGGGACTTGAGGAGCCGGGACGGGTTGGCGAGGGCGTTCGCCGCGCCTACGCAGATGAGGAGGGTGGCGAGGCGCAGGCCGTCGTAGAGGGCGGCGAGAAGGGATTCGGCGGTGACCTTGCCGCCCAGGCGGATGCCCTGAGCCCAGTCGGGGAGGGGGACTTCGGGGAGGGTGAGGAGGGTGTGCGTGCCGGGGATGGGGGAGCCGAGGGCGATGGCGAAGAGGAGACGGATGGCTATGACGACGAGGGCGAGTTTGACGAAGGCGGTGTAGGAGCGGGCGGTGGGGGTGTTGGGGCGGCAGGTGGCCACGACGTAGGCGGATGTGGTGATGAGGAGGGCGAGGAGGAGGGGGTTGGTGGTGCGGGTGGCGGCGATGCCGAGGCTTATCGACCAGAGCCACCAGGTGCCGGGGTGGAGTTGTGCGCGGGGACGTGAGTGCAGTTCCCCGCGCCCCTTCGGGGCGCTGCCGGACTGTAGCCGACTTGGCCGGGGCCGCTCAGTCATGCCTGCGCCGCCGTGCTTGCCACAGTGCCGCCGTGCCCAGCGCGGCCACCGCCGCCGCACCGGCAAGCAGCCCCACCGATGGGCCTCCGTCCGCCGACTTCTTCTCTGTCGCGGTGCCGTTCTTCTTCGTCACCGGCTCCCCGCAGCCCGTCTCCGGATAGCCCGCGATGGCGCAGAGGAGGGCGTTGGTGTTGTAGCGGAGGGGTTTGGCGACGGTGGCCAGGGCCTCGGCGGATGTCGCGTCGGGGGAGATCGCCGCGCAAGCCGTACGGGGCTGGGGTGGGGTTTCTCCCCCGGGAGCGTCCGTCGGCGTACCGAAGTCGATGACCAGGGCGACCCGCTTCTTGCCGTCCGCCGGTGGGGTGTTGGCGCAGATGGCGGCGAAGTCGGCCTTGCCGCGGGGCTTGGTGGCGTCGGCCGAGTCCTCGCTCACCGCGAAGCGGAAGCCCTGGACGTCGCCGTCGGAGGGGCGGACGAGGGAGGGTCCCTGGGTGGCGTAGGTCCAGGTGGTGCCGGTGCGGTCCCAGAAGGACCAGTAGCGGTAGCCGACGGCGTGCGCCTGGCCGGCGGTTCCCAGGAGTCCCAGGAGGACCGACGCGGCCAGGAGCAGGGCGGCGGACCGGCGGCGGATCACGGCTGTCGCCTCTTGTTGCGGCCGCTCAGCAGGAAGCCGATGCCGATACCGGCGACGAGACCGACGCCGACGATCCACCAGACGTTGAGGGAGGAGGAGTCGTCGTCGCTCTTTTCGGTGGATGCGGTGGCCTGCGGGGCCGGGCCCGTCGCGTTGAGCTGCTCGACCAGGTTTGCGCCGCCGAAGTCGCGCGGGTCGGCGCCGGTCGCGGCGGCGGCGAGGATCAGCTGGGCGTAGGCGGCGGGCCCGCTCTGCTTCGCCCAGTCCGCGGTGTTCTCCTCAAGCCAGGTCAGCGGCTTCTGCGCCGCCTTCGGACCTCCCGTCACGGCGAGTGCGACGACCGCGTCCGCGGTGTTGCCGTAGTCGGGCTGGTCCTCGGCACCGGCGAGCGCGGACTTCAGGTAGCCGTCCTTCCGCACCGTCTCGGCCAGGTAGGAGGCGCCGTTGGCGGCGGCCCGGTCCGGGTCGGGGTGGGTGGCGTCGGCGCAGGTGAGGTCCGTGTCGGCGGCGGCCTTCGCCGACTCCATGCTCATGCCCTTCAGACCGAGCACGGCCGCCGCGGTCGCATCCGCGTTGGCGGCCAACTTGCCCTTCTTGTCCGGCTGGTAGGCGAAGGCGCCGCCGTCGGCGCACGGCAGGGCCAGCTCGCGCAGGGCGTCGTAGGGAGACTTGCCGTCGTTCACCGCGGTCTCGGGGCCCTGGCCGATGGCGTTGAGGGCACCGATGACGACGGAGGTCGAGTTGGCGTCGCTGGGTCCGCCGGGGGTGTAGCCCCAGCCGCCGTCCTTGTTCTGGAGGGACTTCAGCCACTGCGCCGCCTTCTTGGCGACGTCCATGTGGTTGCCGTCGCCGGCCAGGGCCAGGGCTTGGGCCGCGGCGGCCGTGCTGTTGGTGTCGACCATGACCTTGGCGTCACAGGCCTTGGCGGGCTCGGCGCGGAAGGGCGCGAACGCCCCGTTCTCGCACTGCTGTCCGAGCAACCAGTCGACGGCCTTGGCGGCAGGCTTCACGTCCGACCTGATCTGCGCGACCAGGGCCAGTGACTGGCGCCAGACACCGTCGTACGTCGGGTCGGTGCTGCCGTACAGCCCGTCGGGTATCGCCACCGACGGGGAGGGGGACGGGGCGGCGACGGCGGGCGCGGCCGTGCCGATCACGGCGAGGGCGGCCAGGACCGCGGCGCTGCGGCGGACGTTCATGATCGGCGGGTGCCTCTCCCTGAGGGAGCCGGGCAGCACGGGACACCCCCGGGCGGCTCGGCTCCGTATACCTCGACGGTGCCGCGCACCGGCCGGTCGCCGATGCGCGTGAGCCGGTCACGACCGTGTGGGGCAGTCCGGCTCACCGCCTTCTGGGAGCGGCTCACGGTTGCGGGTCAGCGCCGGAATTGCACCGGCTTCCCCCCGTACGGGTGTGATGACGACCCGGCCACTCTACCGGCCCGTCGTCGAACGGCTGGGGGGTGGCTGTGAGCGGGGCCGAGTGCTCCGTGGGAGGTGTGGTTTGCCTGCGGGCCGGTGGGGGCTGGTCGCGCAGTTCCCCGCGCCCCTACGGGGCGCTGTGCGCACCGGGCTTCATCAGTCCTGCTCAGGGCCGAGTGCTCCGTGGGAGGTGTGGTTCGGCTGCGGGTCGGTGGGGGCTGGTCGCGCCCACGCGGCGGAGCCGCATATCGATACAGCCCCGCGCCCCTTCGGGGCGCTGTGTGCACCGTGCTTCGCCGCCGTGCGGTCAACCCGGAGGGCGAACTTCTCGGTGGGGCCGAAGAGTTGGTCCGGGTGGTCGTTTTCTAGGTGGTGGGGCGCAAGGCGACGTCGACGGCCGTGGTGAGTTTGTCGACGAATGCCGGGCGGTCGGCGACGCGGTGCTTCCACCCTTCGCCGGCGGCCTCCAGGACCTCGGCGATCTGGCGTGCGGTGACGGTTCCCGTGGGCCGGCCGGAGGTGGCGACGGCCTCGGTGAGTGCGTCGACGAAGGCGGCCCGGTAGTCGTCGTACATGTTCTGGAGCTGTGCGGTGCCGTGCTCCAGCAGGTCGTCGACGCCCTCGTTGATGTGCGTGCCGACGTATCGGCCCAGATTGGCGTCGAGCGCGGCCACCAGACGCGCGTTGAGGTCCGCGCCGGGCGCGGCCAGTGCCGTGCGGACGTCGCCCAGGGCCTCGTCCAGCGCCTGCCGCATGGTCTCGCGGAACAGCTCCTCCTTGCCGGAGAAGAGGAAGTACAGGCCGGGACGGGAGATGTCCGCCGCCTGCGCCACCGCGTCCATCGATGTCTTGCGGTAACCGAACGTGGCGAAAACGGTCAGTGCCGCCGCGAGCACCTGTGTGCGGCGTTGGGTGTCCCCACGGGTTGCTGCCATAGACGCACCATACCGAGTGAGCGTGCTATACATGTTTTGTAGATTCTGTTTAGTACCACGAGAGAGGGCATCATGCGTAAGACCGTTCTGATCACCGGCGCTTCCACCGGCATGGGTGAGGCGCTCACCTTCGAATACGCGGGGCGCGACTGGAACGTCGTGGCCACCATGCGGGACCCGGCCAAGGCCAATCCGGCCTTCGCCGGCCTCGACAACGTCCTGGTCACGCGCCTCGACGTCACCGACACCGCCACCATCGAGCGGGCCGTCGAGGAGGCGATCGACCGCTTCGGCGCCCTCGACGCCCTCGTCAACGCCGCCGGCTACGGACAGCTCGGCGCGGTCGAGGAAATCAGCCCCGACCAGCTGCGCGACCAGTTCGAGACCAACGTGGTGGGCCTCGTCCAGGTGACCCAGGCCGTGCTCCCGCACATGCGGGAACGTGGCTCCGGCCACATCCTCAACGTCGGCTCCATGGGCGGCCACGTCAGCCTGCCCACGATGGCCGTGTACTGCGCCTCCAAGAGCGCCGTGCAGAACCTGACCGAGGGACTGGCCAAGGAGGTCGGCCCGCTGGGCATCCACGTCACCCTGGTCGAGCCGGCGGGCTTCGACACCAGCTTCGGGACCAGTTCGAAGCTCCCCGCCACGTCCATCCCGGCCTACGCGCCCTCCTACGCCGAGATGATCGAGTTCGACAAGCAGGCGGTGCGGGGCGACCTCGTCAGGTCCATGGCGGCCGTCGCCGGCATCACGGGCATCGACGAGCCCCCGCTGCACCTCGCGGTGGCCACCGCCGGCCTGGAGATGGTGCGGGGCCGGTTCACCGAGCTGATGGACGAGTACGCCCGCTGGGAGCGGGTCACCGTCGGCACGGACTGACGGTGAGGAGAAGGTGACGCCGGGGCCTGACCGCTCCGCGGGGAAGTGCCGCGATGGGTCGTCGATCGCCTGCGGGCCCGTCGTGGCTGGTCGCGCCCACGCGGCGGAGCCGCATATCGATACAGCCCCGCGCCCCTTCGGGGCGCTGTATGCACCGGGCTTCACCAGTCCCGCTCAGTCCACCGCCACGTACGTCACCGGATCCGTCCCCGTCACCGCCTCTGCCCGTCCCAGCTTCACCAGCCGGCGCAGATGGGCCTCCGCCTCCGAGACGGCGATGTTCCTGGAGCCGTAGGGGATCTGGGACCAGGGACGGTTCCACTCCATGCGTTCGGCGAGCTGCCAGGGGGTGAGGGGTTCGGCGAGGAGGGTCAGCAGGCCGGTGAGGCGGTCCTCGTGGTGGGCGAGCAGCTCCCGTACCCGGGCGGGTGCGTCGGTGAACGCGTGCTGGTGGGCGGGGAGCACCTCGGCGGGGGCCAGGCGGCCGACGCGCTCCAGGGAGTCCAGGTAGTCGCCGAGGGGGTCGGTGACGTTGGCGTCGCCGGGATCCTCGTACAGGCCGATGTGCGGGGTGATCTGCGGGAGCAGGTGGTCGCCGGAGAACAGGCGTCCGTGGCCCGGGAGTTGAGAGGGGTGCTCCTCTTCCAGGTGCAGACAGACGTGGCCCGGTGTGTGGCCCGGCGTCCAGATCGCGCGCAGGCGGCGGCCGGGCAGGTCGAGGAGTTCGCCGGGGACGATCTCGCGGTCGGGCAGGGCGGGGGAGAGGCCGGGAACGCGGGCGAGGGGGCGGGCGGTACGCAGGGGCGCGATGTGGTCCTCGGGGGCGCCGACCGCCGTGAGCTTGCCGGTCATGTACGACATCCAGCGCCCGGGGCCGGTCGAGCGGGCCCGCCGGACCAGCGCCGCGTCCGCCTCGTGCATCGCGATCCACGCGCCGGACGCCTCACGCACCTTGCCCGACAGGCCGTGATGGTCGGGATGGTGGTGGGTGACGACCACGCCGTGGATCCCGTCGGGCGAAGTCCCGCACGCCGCAAGCCCGTCGGCGAGGGTGTCCCAGGACGTCGGGTCGTCCCAGCCCGTGTCGACCAGGACCGGTCCGCGGTCGGTGTCGACGAGGTACACGAGCGTGTGGCCGAGGGGGTTGTCCGGGATGGGCACCTGGATCGACCGTACGCCACCGCCGTGATCGGACACCTGCGCCATGAGCTCCCCCATCGCCGTCTCCCGGTCACTATAACTAGAACGGGTTTCGACGGTAGCCCGAGTCACCCGACTCCATGGGACGAGTGATGTGAGGTCCCTGGACTCCTCCGAACGGAACTGTTATCAGTTTTCGTACCCGAAGTATCTGATGGTTCGTCAGAGAGGCTCCGGAGAGAGTCCCTGGGAGGCAGTCGCCATGACCGAGCTCGTGGAACACGGACAGCTGTTCATCGGCGGGGAGTTGACCGACCCCCTGGGCAAAGACGTCATCGAGGTGATCTCGCCGCACACGGAAGAGGTCATCGGACGCGTGCCGCACGCGTCCCAGGAGGACGTCGACCGGGCCGTCGCCGTCGCGCGGGCCGCGTTCGACGAGGGACCCTGGCCGCGGATGAGCCTCGACGAGCGGATCGCCGTGGTCACCCGGATCAAGGACGCGATCGCCGTACGGCACGAGGAGATCGCCCGCGTGATCTCCTCCGAGAACGGGTCGCCGTACTCCTGGAGCGTCCTCGCGCAGGCGCTCGGCGCGATGATGGTGTGGGACGCGGCGATCACCGTCGCGCGGGACTATGTGTACGAGGAGACGCGCGCCGGCGTACTCGGCCGGATCCTCGTGCGCCGCGAGCCCGTCGGGGTCGTCGCGGCCGTCGTCCCGTGGAACGTCCCGCAGTTCGTCGCCGCCGCCAAGCTCGCGCCCGCGCTGCTCACGGGGTGTGCGGTGGTGCTGAAGCCCTCGCCCGAGTCGCCGCTGGACGCCTACATCCTCGGCGAGATAGCGAAGGAGGCCGGGCTGCCGGAGGGCGTGCTGTCGATCCTGCCCGCCGACCGCGAGGTCAGCGAGTACCTGGTCGGGCACCCCGGCATCGACAAGGTCTCCTTCACCGGCTCGGTGGCCGCGGGCAAGCGGGTGATGGAGGTGGCCGCGCGCAACCTCACCCGCGTGACACTGGAGTTGGGCGGCAAGTCGGCGGCCGTGGTGCTGCCGGACGCGGACGTCGAGGCAGCGGTCGCCGGGATCGTCCCCGCCGCCTGGATGAACAACGGACAGGCCTGTGTCGCCCAGACCCGCATCCTGCTGCCGCGCTCCCGCTACGACGAGTTCGCCGAGGCCTTCGCCGCCGCGGCCGGCGCGCTGGTGGTCGGCGACCCGCTGGACACGTCGACCCAGGTCGGCCCACTGGTGGCCAAACGCCAGCAGCAGCGCAACCTCGACTACATCCGCATCGGCCAGGAGGAGGGCGCCAAGATCCTCACGGGCGGCGGCCGTCCGGCCGGCCTGGACCGCGGCTGGTACGTCGAGCCCACGCTCTTCGGCGATGTCGACAACTCGATGCGGATCGCCCGCGAGGAGATCTTCGGCCCGGTGATCTGCCTGCTGCCCTACGGCGACGAGGACGACGCCGTGAAGATCGCGAACGACTCCGACTACGGGCTGTCCGGCAGCGTGTGGACGGCGGACGTCGCGCGCGGCATCGACGTCGCCCGCCAGGTCCGTACCGGCACCTACTCGGTCAACACCTTCAGCCTCGACATGCTCGGACCGTTCGGCGGCTACAAGAACAGCGGACTGGGGCGGGAGTTCGGCCCTGAGGGCTACGGCGAGTACCTCGAACACAAGATGATCCATCTCCCGGCGGGCTGGGAGGCGTAGCGCCATGGGCGACCGCTGGCAGGTCGAGGTCGACCGCACCGTCTGCATCGGCTCCGCCCAGTGCCTCCACCATGCCCCGGACGGCTTCCGCCTCGACACCGGACGGCAGTCCCACCCCGTCGACCCCGAGACGGACGCCAACGAACGGATCCTGGAGGCGGCGGAGGGCTGCCCGGTGGAGGCCATCATGATCACGATGCTGGGGAGCGGGGAGCCGGTGTTCCCGCCGGAGGAGTAGGGCCGCGCCAGACCCGCTCGACCTCCTGGAACTCGGCCTCGTGGGCGCCCTTCGGCAGCACCGCCCGCAGCGGGCGCAGGTCCGAGGGGCGCAGGAGGCCGAAGGCCTCGGAGGGAAGGGCGCCGAGGATCTCGGGAGCGTGGGCAGCGAGCCAGTCGCGCAGGTCGAGCTCGGATGCGAGGCGGAGGAGTCCGATGAGGGCTTCGGGGCGGGTTGCCGCGGTGTGCGGGAGGTCGAGACCGGCGAGCTGAGTGTCGAGCTCGCGGGCCGCGGCATCGCCGTGCAGGGGGCCTGTCCATCGCCAGGTGTGTGTGGAGTGGCTCAGGCGCGTCAGGGCTTCGTGGGTGAAACTCCGGCTGTCCTGCGGGTCTTCGGTGCCGACGAAGAACCTGCGGAGGGAGTTGAGTACATCTGCCAAGAGAGTGTTTCGGCTTCCACGCTTCAGGGCGTCGCGGATACAGCGCAGGACCAGCTGCCTCATCGCGTTGGTGGCGAGGCCTGTTCTGTCGAGGGGCCATTTCAGGCTGGAAAGCACCTGAGCCAGGGCGTCGTCGGGCATCGAGGGGGCGTCGTGGACCAGTTGACGCAGCAGCGCCTCCAGATAGACGACTGCTTCGAGGCCTCCCGGGACGGCCAGTTGGTTCAGGCACGTGCTGTACAGCTCAGGAACGGTCAGGGGTATCTCCGGGTCCCTGATGAGCAGAGCGACAAGAGTCTGAGCCGGCGTCCGGGTGGTCGGCTCGATCCCGTCGGCGGCAGTGGGGAACTGGACGAGCAGCGGATAGCTGGTGTGCAGGAGCAGCTCGATGTCGGCGTCCCCCGTGAACATGGCACGTCTGATCACCGCGTCGACGTGACTCGTGGGGTAGACGAACAGCGGCTTGCTCCAGCGGAGTTCGTGGTGGGCGAGCGGTTCCCACTCCATGCTGATGAGCATGTCCGGGGTGTGTACGACAGGCCGGTTCGGCGCGGGTGGTGGATTGCGGCTGAGGTTGAGCGTCGAGCACAGCAGATCCCATGACTTCGGGGACATCTGCGCCTGCCACCCCAACGTATGCCGACGCCAGGCGGCGACCAGGTCCCCTGCGGACCTGAGGAGTTGCGAGGCATAGACCTCGCCGGCCGCGAGCACCGCGATCAGCAGCAGGTTGGCCTCGTACACCGCGTCCCGGTACGTCCGCTTCTGCCGGACCGGTGCATACCCCACCTCTGTACGGTGCGCGGGACCGTCCCACGCAGCTGCCCTGAACAACTCGAAGAGCAGATCCGCCAGTTCGGTCCTCGCCCGCTCCCCGGGCCAGGCCGTCAGCATGCTCCTCAGGTTGTGCATGATCTGTGCCCGGTCGGTGAGCGGGGTGAACGACAGCAGGGCGTACAACTCACCGTCATCCAAGGGGACTTGCGCGACGAGCCGTCGTAGCGCCTCGTCGATCAGCCGCGCCGCCAGATGCTCGCCGAAGGTCGCGTGCATGAACTCGTAGCTGCGCAGCCGCTCTTCCGTGACGACGGCCTGCGCCTCGTGCACGAAGAAGAACCGCCCGAAAAGCAGCCCTGACCCACAGTCCGACGAGCCTTCGCCCAGCGCCCGCAGGTCCCGGTCCGCTTCCTCGCCGCCGATGGACTGGGCGCCTCGGTGGAACATGCCGAGTGCGATCACGGACAGCCGGTGCAGCTCGCGGTCGACGGCAACCGACCGCTCGGTCGGCGGCAGCGGGCCGTCCTTGTCGACCTGGCGGCGGACGAACTCCGTGAGCAGCCGGTCGTACAGCTGCGTGCGGCTGATGTCCTGGTCGCGCAGCCGGTGCAGCGCGTTGCCGACCGAGTCGTACAGCGAGAGCATGAGCAGCAGCAGGGGCTGGGCCGCCAGGTCCCGGTGCGGCAGGACGGTCTGAAGCGTCAGCGGCTTGAGGCCGTGCAGGTCCTGGTAGTCCGCGTTCGTGGTGTTCCAGATCGCCAGCCACCGCTCGATCTCCGGCTCCGCGAACGGTTCCAGGCGCAACACCTGGCTGTTGCGGGGGATGTCCGCATGGTCGGCGACCACCGTGCGGCTCGTCACGATGACGATCAGGGGGCGGCCGAGTTCCGACTCGCGTTTCTGGAAGTCTTCGACCTCGCGCAGATACCCCCACTTTCGACTGGAATCGAGGCGCTGCGCGCCCGCCTGGAGCAGCTCGTCGAATCCGTCGAGCAGCACCACCGGGATCACCCCGGGCTCGGCCTCCGACCATTCCGGCCAGCTCACCGACCGTCCCGTGGACCGCTTCAGGGCGTGCTCCAACTGCGTCTGCACGTCCGCCTCGGCAGGCGTGTACTTCAGCTCGATCCGGAGCGGACGGAATTCGCCGACCGGAAGCCGGGCCGCCAGGAGCCTGGTCAACAGCGACTTGCCGGCGCCGGGGTGGCCCAGCACGAGCAGCGGGGAGAGCAGGGCGGGGAGACCGAGCAGGTACGCGGCGAAGAAGTGCTCGATCGTGTCGTACAAGGGCTGCTGCGCCCACCACTTGTCCGAGGCGACGCCCTGCGCGAAGCTGTCCGGCCGTTGCGGAGGGGCCAGCCGGAAACGCGGATTGACGTACCCCTGCGCGAGGCTCGGCAGCGGGGGGCCTGAAGAGTCGAGGGAGGCGATCGGGTCGCGCAGCCGAGCACGGGCGGCCGAGAAGGGCGTGCCCCGGCCCGCGCATTCGGCCAGCAGAGTCTCCAGCCCGGCCAGCCCGATTCCCTCAGGTCCGTCCGCCGTGGCCCGCACGGCGGTGCCGCGCGGGGCGAACGTGAGGGCGAACTCGGGGCAGTGCAAGGACAGTTGAGTGATCAGCCGGCCACAGTGTTCGTAGCGGTCCCGTTGTTGGGAATCACGGAAGTCGGCTTCGTAGCCGGCGTGTGATGGCGCAGGGGCCGGCGGCTCCTGAGGCTGGAGCGCATTGCGCGTCAGGAGCCGGACGAAATCCAAGGCGCCCATCTGGGACAGATGATGGTCCGCGCACTGGGTCAGCGCCTCCGCCAGCGCCACCCGGGCGGCCCAGAGCAGGGCGCTGCGGGCGAGGCCGTGGGCGGCCCGCACCCGTTGCGGGAAACCGTCCAGCAGGGCGTCCAGGACGAAGGGCTGGCGACCGTCCGAGTGCGCCGGCTCCAGCAGCGCGTCCGCCGTGTCCAGCAGCTCCGAACGGCCGTCGGCCAGCAGGTGCACCGCCGTGTCCGCACCCATGTCCAGGCAGGCGGCTGCGTCGAGGTCGGGCGAGGCGGCGGGGACGGGAGGAGGAGACGCGACGAACGGGGCGGGCAGGTGTCCGGGTGTGGGCGCCGTACGTGTGCGTTCCACGGCACGTTCCAACTCGGCGTACCGCCCCCGCCACCACTCCACGTCCAGGCGGAGCCCCACTACCGGCCCGGATCGCGCGGCGTGCCGCTCGGCGCACAGGCGGACGATCAACCGTACGTCGTCCAAGTCCGGAGCCGTCCGTCGTCTCCCGCCCAGCAGTTCCGAAACCGAACTTTCGCCCCGGCGGAGGGTCTTCGCGATGTCCGCCTGCGGGACACCGCAGGCGCGCACCAGGTGGCGCAGTTCGGCGCAGAAGTCCGCGACGGGACCCGTGGGGGGTGCGGTCAACTCCTGGCCCCTTCGGTGCGGTTCGGCGGACACCTCAGAAGCGTAGGGCCTGACCTGTGTCTTCCGCCGTGAGTTCGGCGGGAGCCGGGATCGGACCGGGGTGCGGTGCGGGCGGGCGATGGTCATGGCGCAAGCCGCCCGCCGACCGACCTCTACCCGGAGGAAACCCCCATGCCATTTCAGGCCGTTCATCAGGCCGTTCAGCTGCCGGTCCTGCTCGCCGTCGTCGTCTTCCTCGCCGTCTACGTCGGTGTCGTCCTGCCCGCCGTATGGTCCCGGCGGTCGGCCCGCCGTACCGCGGCCCTCAAGGTGCTCACCCAGCTGCTCGGCGCACTGCGCCGCTGGAGGAGCCGGTGACAGCGCCGGTGACCGCGTCGGTGACTACGGCTTCTCGCCCGGGTCCGTCAGGTCGATCAGCCTGCACACCGTCTCGATGTCGATCTTGACCTGGGCGATGGAGGCACGGCCCGAGAGCCAGGTGATGAGGGCCGAGTGCCAGGTGTGCTCGATGACGCGGACGGCGGAGAGCTGCTCGGGGGTGGGGTTCTCCAGGCCCATCGCGTCAAGAATGATCACCGTCGTCTGGCGGGAGACCTGATCGACCTCGGGAGAGACACTGCGGTCCGCGAAGGTCAGGGCGCGGACCATCGCGTCGGCGAGATGGGGCTCGCGCTGGAGTGCGCGGAAGGCCCGCATCAGGGTCTCCGCGACCCGCTCGGCCGCCGTCTCCCCGGCCGGCGGCTTCTTCCGCAGTGTGCCGTGCATGTGCTCCAGCTGGTCCTGCATCGTGGCGACCAGCAGATGCACCTTGGACGGGAAGTACCGGTACAGCGTGCCGAGAGCCACCTGCGAGGACTCCGCGACCTCGCGCATCTGCACCGCGTCGAACCCGCCCCGGCTGGCCAGCTGCGCGCTCGCGTGCAGGATGCGGCGACGGCGTGCCTCCTGCCGCTCGGTGAGGGGCGGGGAGGCGGGGTGCGAGGTACTGGCATCCGCTGGCATGGTTCCCGTTCCGTGACAGTCCGTGAGGGCGTGCGGTCAGACAGCATGGCAGGCCTGGTGCCTGTCCGGCGGGGTGGTGCCGCCGTGGCGTGAATCACCTGATCCACCGCTCACAGCAGCCCTACCTGCCGGTAGATTCAGAGCCTCTTGAACGATCAAGTCTGAAACTTGTTCTAGATTAGCGTCCCGGCGTAATCTCGCGGGACAGTGCAGTGGAGAAGGGGGCCCAGAGTGACCGCTGAGGCCAGTCAGGCGGGGTCCGAAGAGGATCCGGCAGCCGACGGCGGGCGACCGCTCCGTATCGCGCTCCTCACCTACAAAGGGAACCCGTTCTGCGGCGGCCAGGGCGTCTACGTACGGCACCTCTCCCGTGAACTCGCCCGCCTCGGTCACCGCGTCGAGGTCATCGGCGCCCAGCCGTACCCGGTACTGGACGAGGGCCACGGCAACCTGAGCCTCACCGAGCTCCCCAGCCTCGACCTCTACCGCCACCCGGACCCCTTCCGGAACCCCGGACGCGACGAGTACCGCGACTGGATCGACGCGCTCGAGGTCGCGACGATGTGGACCGGCGGCTTCCCCGAGCCGCTCACCTTCTCCCTGCGGGCCCGCCGCCATCTCCGCGCCCGGCGCGGCGAGTTCGACGTCGTCCACGACAACCAGACGCTGGGCTACGGCCTGTTGGGCGACGTGGGTGCGCCCCTCGTCACCACCATCCACCACCCGATCACCGTGGACCGCCGGCTGGAGCTGGACGCGGCGATCGGCTGGCAGCAGCAGTGGTCCAAGCGGCGCTGGTACGGCTTCACCCGCATGCAGAAGCGCGTCGCGCGCCGCCTGCCGTCCGTGCTCACCGTCTCCGGCACGTCCCGCCAGGAGATCGTCGACGATCTCGGCGTCCGCGACGACCGCATCCACGTCGTCCACATCGGCGCCGACACCGACCTGTTCGCGCCGAATGCCGCGGTACGGCAGGTGCCGGGCCGCATCGTGACCACGTCCAGCGCGGACGTTCCCCTGAAGGGCCTGGTCTTCCTGGTCGAGGCCCTGGCGAAGGCCCGTACGGAACACCCCGAGGCCCACCTGGTCGTCGTCGGCAAGCGCCCTTCGGAGGGGCCGGTCGCCCAGGCCGTCGAGCGCTACGGCCTCGAAGGCGCCGTCGACTTCGTCAAGGGCATCTCCGACGCCGAACTCGTCGACCTGATCCGCTCCGCCCAGGTCGCCTGCGTGCCGTCCCTGTACGAGGGTTTCTCCCTCCCCGCCGCCGAGGCGATGGCCACGGGGACGCCGCTGCTCGCCACGACCGGCGGCGCGATCCCGGAGGTCGCCGGACGCGACGGAGACACGTGCCTCGCGGTACCGCCGGGCGATTCGGGAGCGCTGGCCGCCGGCCTGAACCGCCTCCTCGGTGACCCGGAGTTGAGAACACGCCTCGGCCGCGCCGGCCGCGAGCGAGTACTCGCACACTTCACCTGGGCGCGAGCCGCCGAGGGAACGGTCTCCCACTACCGCAAGGCAATCACCCGCTCCGCGGGCCTCGACTCCACCCGCTCCGCGGCAGGCCCCCAGCGCTCCGCGCCCCAGAACCTCGGCCACTCCGCGGCCGCAGAGACGAGCGGGGCCGACAAGGTGACCGCAGCCGGCTCGGCGGGTGTGGCCGGGACGGCGGGCGTGGCCGGATCGGCGCCCGCGCCCCGCTCAGCGCCCACGGCCACCGCGCCCACCGCCACCCCGCCCCCAGAAGCTGCTGCCTCACCCGGTGTTCCAAGTGCCTATCCCGAAAGCAGGGCCACGTGCTGACCGTCGACTTCTCCCGGTTCCCGCTCGCCCCGGGCGACCGTGTGCTGGACCTCGGCTGCGGGGCGGGCCGGCACGCGTTCGAGTGTTATCGGCGGGGCGCGCAGGTCGTGGCGCTGGACCAGAACGGTGAGGAGATCCGCGAGGTCGCGAAGTGGTTCGCGGCGATGAAGGAGGCGGGGGAGGCCCCGGAGGGGGCCACGGCGACCGCCATGGAGGGCGATGCGCTCGCACTGCCCTTCCCGGACGAGTCCTTCGACGTCGTGATCATCTCCGAGGTGATGGAGCACATCCCGGACGACAAGGGCGTACTCGCGGAGATGGTGCGCGTGTTGAAGCCCGGTGGGCGGATCGCGGTCACCGTCCCCCGCTACGGCCCCGAGAAGGTCTGCTGGTCCCTGTCCGACGCCTATCACGAGGTCGAGGGCGGCCACATCCGCATCTACAAGGCGGACGAGCTGATCGGCAGGATCAGGGAGGCCGGCCTCAAGCCGTACGGCAGTCACCACGCCCACGCCCTGCACAGCCCCTACTGGTGGCTGAAGTGCGCGTTCGGCGTCGACAACGACAAGGCCCTGCCGGTACGGGCGTACCACAAGCTGCTGGTCTGGGACATCATGAAGAAGCCCCTCGCGACGAGGGTCGCCGAGCAGGCGCTGAACCCGCTGATCGGCAAGAGCTTCGTCGTCTACGCGACCAAGCCGCACCTGCCGCGTCTGTCGGAGACCGAGGTGGCCGCCAAGTGACCACCCCCCGGACAGAACACCTCGTCCTGCCCGGGGTCCTCACCGCCGAGCAGGCCGCCGCGACCGTGACCGGCATCCTCGCCGTGCAGCGGGAGGACGGCGCGATCCCGTGGTTCCGGGGGCATCACCTCGACCCGTGGGACCACGTCGAGGCGGCGATGGGCCTGGACGCGGCGGGCGAACACGAGGCCGCCGAGCGGGCGTACACCTGGCTGGCGACGCACCAGAACGAGGACGGTTCGTGGTACGCGGCGTACCACGACGGCGATCCCGCCGCGGTCACCGACCGCGGCCGCGAGACGAACTTCGTCGCCTACCTGGCCGTAGGCGTGTGGCACCACTACCTCGCGACCGGCGACGACATGTTCCTGGACCGCATGTGGCCCACCGTGTACGCGGCGGTCGAGTTCGTGCTGTGCCTCCAGCAGCCGGGCGGGCAGATCGGCTGGAAGCGCGAGGACGACGGCAGGGGCGTGAACGACGCGCTGCTGACCGGGAGTTCGTCGATCCACCACGCGCTGCGCTGTGCGCTGGCCATCGCCGAGCAGCGTGAAGAGCCGCAGCCGGACTGGGAGTTGGCGGTCGGCGCGCTACGGCACGCGATCCGCCGGCACCCCGAGCGGTTCCTCGACAAGGACCGCTACTCGATGGACTGGTACTACCCGGTGCTGGGCGGCGCGTTGACGGACGCGGAGGCCAAGTCCCGTATCGAGACGGACTGGGACCGCTTCGTCGTGCCCGGCCTCGGAGTGCGCTGCGTCGTCCCCAACCCGTGGGTGACGGGCGGCGAGTCGGCCGAACTCGCCCTGACGCTCTGGGCGATGGGCGAGTCCGACCGCGCGCTGGACATCCTCCAGTCGATCCAGCACCTGCGGGACCCGGAGACCGGCCTGTACTGGACGGGCTATGTGTTCGAGGACCGGACCGTATGGCCCCGGGAGCTGACCACCTGGACGGCCGGCTCCCTTCTCCTCGCGGTCGCCGCACTCGGCGGCGACGAGGCGACCTGTGCGGTGTTCGGCGGGGAACGCCTGCCGAGAGGGCTGGACCCCGACTGCTGCGGCTGAGCGGGCCGCCGTTCGCTCAATGCCGCCCGATCCGGCCGGCCAGGGCGTGTCCCACGAACAGGTACACAACCGCCGCGAGGCCGTACCCGCAGACGACCCGCGCCCATTGCTCGTCGAAGGTGAACAGGTCATGGGACCAGCCGGCAAGCCAGCGGGCCGCGTCATGGATGAACTGCACGAAGTCGTTCGCGCCGTTCGCATCCAGCAGATACATCAGGATCCACAGGCCGAGGATGCCGGCCATGATGTCCGCGACGATCGCAATGACCGACCCGGCCTTGTTGGAGCCAGAGCTAGGAGACATACCTTCCGGGTTGCCCTTGAATTCTGAATCAAACCCGGTGGCCGGCAAGCCGAGGTGGGTGGCCCTCAAGCGCCTGGCTGCCGACCGCCGTTCACCTCCAGTTCCGCCGGCTTGCAGGACGAGGAGTCCCCGGCGACCTGCCTGGGCAGGGTGCGCACCTGGAACAGCGCGACGGGCGAACTGACGCTGGACCCGGTCTCCATCTTCCAGTGAGGCTACGAGCTTCCAGTAGGGCTACGAGTTGAGTTCGGCCAGCACCCGCAAGGACCGCCGGTCCGGCGACAGCGCCAGCAGGTCCGTCACCGGCCCCTTGCGCCACAACTCCAGCCGCTCGGCGATGCGTTCACGTGGCCCGACGAGGGAGATCTCGTCGGCGAAGGCGTCCGGGACGGCGAGCACGGCTTCCTGCCTACGGCCGTGCAGGAAGAGGTCCTGAATCCGCCGCGCCTCCTCCTCGTACCCCATCCGTGCCATCAGGTCGGCGTGGAAGTTACGGGAGGCGTGGCCCATGCCGCCGATGTAGAAGCCGAGCATCGTCTTGACGGGGAGGAGCCCTTCGGCGAGGTCGTCACAGACGTGGACCCGGGTCATGGGGGCGACGAGGAAGCCCTCCGGGAGATCGGTCAGGGACGCCTCGTACGCCTCGGGGCGGGTCGGCGACCAGTACAGCGGCAGCCAGCCGTCGGCGATACGGGTCGTCTGCGCGACGTTCTTCGGCCCTTCCGCGCCGAGCAGGACGGGGAGTCCGGAGCGGAGGGGATGGGTGATGGACTTCAGGGCTTTGCCGATACCGGTGCCGTCGGCGCCGCGGTAGGGAAGGGAGTGGAAGCGCCCGTCGAGCGAGACGGGGGCTTCGCGGCGCAGGACTTGGCGTACGACATCGACGTACTCCCGGGTCGCGGTCAGCGGCGACTTCGGGAACGGACGGCCGTACCAGCCCTCCACCACCTGGGGACCGGACAGCCCGAGCCCGAGCATCATCCGCCCACCGGAGAGATGGTCGAGCGTCAGCGCATGCATGGCGGTGGTGGTCGGTGACCGGGCCGCCATCTGCGCAACGGCCGTACCCAGCTTGATCCTTGAGGTCTGTGCGGCAATCCAGGTGAGCGGCGTGAAGGCGTCGGAGCCCCAGGACTCCGCCGTCCACACGGAGTCATAACCGAGCCGCTCGGCCTCCTGGGCGAGCGGCACGTGATCCGCGGAGGGGCCGCGCCCCCAGTAACCGAGTGCAAGACCGAGCCGCATACGAGCTCCTGTCTGACGGCGTGTCAGTTATGCCGGGTCGGCTGCGACTGTACGACAACGGCCCCTCACCGGGAAGGGTGAGAGGCCGTCGTACGGCTACTGCGGCTCAGCCGCGCTGGATGCCGCTCGTGTCCTGAAGCACGCCCCGGCGGCCGTCCTGCGTCTGCGCGACGAGACCCGGACCGCGCTGCTCGACGGCCAGGTACCAGGTGCCCGGCGCCAGTTCGGCGATCGGCGTCTGCGAACCGTCCTCCGCGAACAGCGGCCGCGGCACGGGCACAGCGAACCAGAACGGCGAGAAGTCCCCACCGGGCTGGGCCTGCGGTGCCTGCGGCTGCTGCGGGGCGCCGTAGGCCTGCCCCGGCTGCGGCTGACCGCCGTAGGGCTGACCCGGCTGACCCGGCTGGCCGGGCTGCGGGGCGCCCGCGCCCGGGTAGCCGTAGCCGGTGGGGGGCTGGGCGCCGCCGTAGGGCTGCGGGGCTGCGGGGCGGGGGGCCGGGAGGAGGGCGGCCTGGAGGGCCGGGACCAGCGGCGTGGCGACGGCGGCGCCGGCCATCAGCAGGGTCGCGACGAGGGCCAGGATGAGGCCGATGCCGGCGCTGGGACCCTCGGCCGCACCTTGGATGTTGTCCACGCCGCCGATCGGGTCGAAGATGTTGCCGAGGGCGCTCCACGCGGCGAAGACCGTGAAGGCGGCGCCGAACTGGGCGAGATCAAGCCCTGCGACCTTGAGCGGCTGCGGCATCGCCCGGGTGACGACGACGAGCGCGGCACCGATCAGCCCCGCCAGCACGACACCGAGCATCACCGGCCCGCTCCCCCAGAGGCTCGGGAGATCACTGCTGTCGGCACCGTCGATCGAGTAGAGGCCAAGGAACGACGCGATCAACAGCAATACCGCTGCTCCGATCACCACGCCGTCGCCTCGAGTGAGGGAGCGGATATTCACTTCAGGTCCTTCGTCAGTCGTCTCATCGTCGGCATCGCTGGAGGCGTCGCTGTCACCATGTCGCCGTAAGGCCCCGGTGTGAAGCGCGGGGGTGGCCCCTCATCGTACGGACGACACTATCGTCCGCCCGAACAGGGTGTCCGCCCGGATCGGCCCGTCGATCACTACTCGCGCAGGAAACTCACGATCCCCTCAGAAATCCCTTGCGCCGCTTTCTGCCGCCAGGCGCCACTTGTCAGCTGTGCCGCGTCCTTGCTATCGCGCATGTTGCCGCACTCGATGAACACCTTGGGAACCGTTGACAGATTGAGACCGCCAAGGTCCGCACGTGTGTCAAGTCCGGTGCCGTCGCCGATGTAGTTGGAAGGCGCACTGCCCGTGAGGCGCAAGAAGTTGCCCGCGATGCGTTCGCCGAGATCGCGGGAGGGGGCGACGATCGGCCCGGTGTCGGCGGCGCCTTTGTCGACGGGCGCCGGAAGGATCACGTGGAAGCCGCGGTTGCCGGTCCCGGAACCGTCCGCGTGGACGGAGACGACGGCGTCGGCGTGGGCGTTGTTGCCGATGCGGGCGCGTTCGTCGACGCAGGGGCCGTAGGGCCGGTCGCCGTCCTGGGTGAACTTCACCGTGGCGCCCTGCTTTTCGAGGATCGTCCGCATGCGGTGGGCCACGTCGAGCGTGAACTTCGCTTCCGTATAGCCCGCGTTGGTCGATGTGCCCGTTGTGTCACATTCCTTCCGGCCTGTCCCGATATCCACCTTGCGGTTGATCTCGGTCGTGTGCTGGAAGTTGCCGGGGTTGTGGCCCGGGTCGATGACGACGACCTTGCCCCTGAGGGGACCGGAGGCGGCGGGCGCGGAGGAGGTCGCGGAGGGGGAACGGCTCGGCTTCTCGTCGTCCGTTGATGCGTCTGATCCGTCTGATGCGTCTGATCCGTCCGCGCCGGAGGCCGCCGTGCTCGACGTCACGGACGCGCGCGGGACGGCCGTATCCGAGCCGTCCCCGTCGCCGCCGGTACCCCCCACCGCCTCGTACAGCAGCCACCCGAGCAACGCGCCCGGCACGAGGGCGGCGACGGCGATGGTCAGGGGCCCGCGCCTGGAGCGGCGGGGGCGGGGCGGTTCGAAGCCAGGGCCTGCGTACGACACGTCTGCGACTCTAACCGGGCCCTCAGATCCCTGCGCCCGTTCGCCGCAGCACGCGCAGCGAGTCGGTCACCGAGACCTCCGTGAAGGCGCCGGACGCGAGAGCCCGGAGGTAGACGCGGTACGGGGCCTGGCCGGTGAACTCGTCGGCCGGGTTCGGGAACACGTCGTGGATGAGGAGCAGCCCGCCGTCGGCCACCTGGGGGGCCCAGCCCTCGTAGTCGGCGTTGGCGTGCTCGTCGGTGTGGCCGCCGTCGATGAAGACCAGGCCGAGCGCGGAGTTCCAGATCTTCGCGAGCTGCGGGGAGCGGCCGACCAGGGCGACCACGTGCTCCTCCAGCCCGGCGCGGTGCAGGGTGCGGCGGAAGGTGGGCAGCGTGTCCATCACGCCGAGCTCCGGGTCGACCGTGTCCGGGTCGTGGTAGTCCCAGCCGGGCTGCTGCTCCTCGCTGCCGCGGTGGTGGTCGACGGTGATCGCCGTCACTCCCGCCTCGCGGGCCGCGGCGGCGAGCAGGATCGTGGAGCGCCCGCAGTATGTGCCGACCTCAAGGAGAGGCAGGCCTAGTCGTCCGGCCTCCACGGCCGCCGCGTACAGAGCCAGGCCCTCGCCCGTGGGCATGAACCCCTTCGCCGCCTCGAACGCGGCCAGGATCTCGGGCTTGGGTGCGGGGGGCATCGAGGGCCTCTCGGTCGTACGACTTTCTGAGCGCCCTATGCTCCCGTACCCCCCGTCACACAGCGACGGGGGGTACGGGGATCACGGGATTCACGGGATTCACGGGAATCACGGGATTCACGGGAATCACAGGAATCGCAGGGTCAGGCCGAGACCGTCTCGCCCGGCAGCGGCAGGTCCACGTCGACCGGGCGGTCGTCGCCCGAGTGGGTCGCCGCGGAGGCGAGCGGGGCGTGTCCCAGGGCGCGGGCGGCGAGGACGTAGGCGCCCTGGGCCGGGACGGCGAGGGTGTAGCTGCCGTCCTCGGCGGAGAGGGTGGAGCCCGCCTGGCGGCCGCGGCGGTCGATGAGTGTCACCTTCGCCCGGGCGACCGGCGTGCCCTCGGCGTCGAGGACGCGGCCGCGGAAGCCGCGGAGCGCCTCCTCCGCGAGGGCACGGGCGACCGGCGTGCCCTCGGCGTCGAGGACGCGGCCGCGGAAGCCGCGGAGCGCCTCCTCCGCGAGGGCCAGGTTCTCGTCCTCCTCGCTGCTCGCGCGCAGCTGCGGCGCGCGGTTCGGCTTCGGCAGGAACAGTGCCATCAGCAGACCGACGGCCACGGCGCCCGTGGCGATCAGGAAGGAGACGCGGAAGCCGTGCATGGTCGGGACGGCGATGCCGTTCACGTTGTTCGCGGTGTTGGCGAGGACCATGCCGATCACGGCGCTCGACACCGACGTACCGATGGACCGCATCAGGGTGTTCAGGCCGTTGGCCGCGCCGGTCTCCGACGCCGGGACCGCGCCCACGATCAGCGCGGGCAGGGACGAGTACGCGAGGCCGATGCCCGCGCCCAGGATCACCGCGATGACGAGGCTCTGCCAGGCGGCGCTCATCAGGCCGAGGCCGGCGCCGTAGCCGATCCCGATGATCACCATGCCGAGGATCAGGGTGACCTTGGGGCCGTACTTGGCGGAGATACGGGCGTACACGGGGGCCGTGAACATCATCGTCAGGCCGAGCGGTGCGACGAGCAGGCCCGCTACGACCATCGACTGGCCGAGGCCGTAGCCGGTGGACCTGGGCAGCTGGAGCAGCTGGGGCAGGACGAGGGAGACGACGTAGAAGGAGACGCCGACCATGATCGACGCGAGGTTGGTGAAGAGGACGGCCGGGCGGGCCGTGGTGCGCAGGTCCACCAGGGGGGCCTTCAGGCGCAGCTCCATCACGCCCCACAGGACGAGGATGACGGCCGACGCGGCGAACAGACCGAGCGTGGTGCCGGACGTCCAGCCCCAGTCGCTGCCCTTGGTGATGGGGAGGAGGAAGAGGACCAGACCGGCGGACAGGCCCAGCGCGCCCGGCAGGTCGAAGGAGCCCTCGGCGCGCATCGGGGACTCCGGTACGACGATGAGGGTGAGGGCGATCGAGAGGGCACCGAGGCCGGCGGCGACGTAGAAGAGGGCGTGCCAGTCGGCGTGCTGTGCGATCAGGGCCGCGAGCGGCAGTGCGAGTCCGCCGCCGACGCCGATCGAGGAGCTCATCAGGGCCATCGCCGAGCCGAGCTTCTCTCGGGGCAGCGTGTCGCGCATCAGGCCGATGCCGAGCGGGATCGCGCCCATCGCGAAGCCCTGGAGCGTACGGCCGGCGATCATCGGCAGCAGGGTGCTGGTGAGGGCGCTGACCAGCGCACCGACCACCATCACGGAGAGGCTGAGGATCAGCATCCGCCGCTTGCCGAACAGGTCACCGAGCCGGCCCATGATCGGCGTGGCCACGGCTCCTGAGAGAAGCGTCGAGGTCAGGACCCAGGTGGCGTTGCTGGGTGTGGTGTCCAGCAGCTGCGGCAGATCCTTGATGACCGGGACGAGCAGGGTCTGCATCACCGCGACCACGATGCCCGCGAAGGCGAGCACCGGGACGACGGCCCCGCCGGCTCTCCGGGCGGTCTGGTCGGTCGGCGTGTGCGTCATGGAAAGAGGCCTCCAGGCCTGAGGAGAGGGAGGGCGAGCTTTCGGGATTCGTGCGAGACAGCGGGATTCGTGCGAGCCTGCGGGATACGTGCAATCTGAACCCCGTGTGCCTGGGCAACTATTCCGATGCTTTGGCGTACTAACGAATTCTTGACCGTCCCATGGGGATCTGATCGCCCGTCAGCGGTCCTACGACCTACGGCCGAGGGGCGGGTGGCGCGAAATCCCGATGCAAGGGGCGTAACCCGGTTGAGAGCATGACGCCCATGCTCCGAGCCGCTGACACCGCCCCGATATCGAGCCGAACCTCGCCTCCCGTCTGGCTGGTGGTGGCGCTCGCGTGCGCCGGGCAGTTCCTCGTCGTGCTCGACGTGTCCGTCGTGAACGTGGCGCTGCCCTCGATGCGGGCCGATCTGGGGCTGAGCCCTTCGGGCCTCCAGTGGGTGGTGAACGCGTACGCCATCGCCTTCGCCGGGTTCATGCTGCTCGGCGGGCGGGCCGGCGACCTCTACGGGCGCAAACGGATGTTCCTGGTGGGACTCGGCCTGTTCACGCTGGCCTCGCTGGGCGGCGGGCTGGCCCAGGAGAGCTGGCAGCTGCTGGCGGCGCGGGCCGCGCAGGGCCTGGGGGCGGCGGTGCTGGCGCCCGCCACGCTGACGCTCGTGACGTCGGCGGTGCCGGAAGGGGCGGCGCGGGCGAGGGCGATCGCGACCTGGACAGCGGTGGGCGCGGGCGGGGGAGCGGCGGGCGGGCTCGTCGGCGGGGTGCTGGTGGACACGTTGTCGTGGCGGTGGGTGCTGCTGATCAATGTGCCGGTGGGCGCGGTGGTGCTGATCGGTTCGCTGCGGTGGCTGCCGGAGAGCCGGGCCGGGGACCGGCGGCGCCTCGATCTGCCGGGCGCGCTGCTGGTGACGGCGGGACTGGCGAGCCTGGCGTACGGAATCTCGCAGACGGAGGCGTCGGGGTGGACGGCGGCGGCCACGCTCGTCCCCCTGCTCGCCGGCTTTGCGCTCCTCGGGCTTTTCCTGCTCGTCGAGAGGCGTACGGCGGCTCCGCTGATGCCGCTCGGACTGCTCCGGGTGCGGTCGGTGGCCGCGGCGAACGTGGCGATGTTCCTGAGTGGTTCGGCGATGTTCGGCATGTGGTTCTTCATGACGCTGTACGCGCAGAACGTACGGGGCTACTCGCCGCTGGACGCGGGGCTCGCGCTGGTGCCGAGCTCCCTGGCCGTGGTCCTCGGCTCGAAGATCGCACCTCGGTTCATGCCGATGGTCGGGGCGCGGAACCTGGCGGTCCTCGGCACGCTGGTGGCGGCCGCCGGGTACGGCTGGCAGTCGACGCTGAGCACGGACGGGCCCTACCTCACCGAGATCATGTTCCCGGGGATCCTGATGATGCTAGGTGCGGGCCTGGCGATCACCCCACTCGCCTCTCTGGCCACCGCAGGGGCGGAGCCCGGGGAGGCCGGGCTGGTCTCCGGGCTGGTCAACACCTCCCGCACGATGGGGGGTTCACTGGGGCTCGCGGTCATGTCGACGGTCGCGGCGGCGCGTTCGGCGGGGAGCGATACGCCTCAGGCGCTGACGGAGGGGTACGGGCTGGCGTTCCGGGTGAGTACGGGGGTGCTGGTGGCGGGGGCGGTGCTGATGGTGGTGTGGTTGCCGGGGAGGAAGGCCGGGCGCTGAGAGGTTCGGGGCGCCGAGAGAAATTCCTGCTCGCAACGGGGCAACGGTTCGGGCGGTTCATGGACTCCTTCTTGTATCTAGGAGGTGCCCATGGGGGATCGCAAGGAGGCTCGGGACACGGAGTTCCAGAGCTTTGTCATCGGCCGCTGGCCGCGGCTGATGCGGACGGCATTTCTCCTCACGGGGGAGCAGCACGCCGCGGAGGACCTGGTCCAGTCGACCCTGGAGCAGGTCTATGTGGCCTGGCGCAGGGTCGGGTCGGCCGATGACCCGGAGGCGTATGTACGACGCGTGATGATCAACGCGCATGCGCGCAGACACCGACGGCGGCTGAAGGAGTTCCTGGCGCCGAAGGACGACTCGGGCCTGGTGCGCGAGGTGCCCGACAGGGGTGACCGCATCGCCCAGGCCGAGGACCGCAACGCCCTGCTGACGGCGCTCGCCCAACTGCCGCCACGGCAGCGGGAGGCGGTGGTCCTGCGGTACTGGGAGGACCTGACCGAGACCCAGACGGCCGAGGCGATGGGCTGTTCCGTCGGCGCGGTGAAGAGCAACACGGCGAAGGGGATCGCGAAACTCCGCGCCATACCCGGACTCGCCGAAATGGTGACGCAGGGAGGGTGGCAGCGATGAGCGCGGACCGGGAGACGAACCACAACATGACGAACACGGACATCGCCCTCCTGCTGGCCGACGCCGCGGACGAGGTCGAGATCGGTATAGCCCCCTACCAGTCGGTGATCCGGGGTGGGCGGCGGCGCCGGGCGCGGCGCTGGGCGGTGGTCGCGGCGGCGGCGCTGGTGCTGACCGGTTCGGCGGGCACGCTGGCGATCGCCGGGATGCCGGGCGGGGACCGGGACCGGGGTGCGGTGATGGCGAGCGAGCCGCCGCCGACCGAGGCTCGAAGCGTGGTCGCGCCCCAGCGGACCCTGCTGGCGACCGGTGACGACCAGGGCAAGGCCTGGCAGATCACCATCGACGTCTGGGCGGCGCCCCGCGATGCGATGGAGGCACAGCTCCAGGTGAACGCGATGACCGAGCACGAGGAGTTCCCGACGGGCCTGCGCCAGGACTCCGAACTCGTCGGCAAGAGCATGTACTTCGTGCACCGGGTGATTGGTGACGGCGACCCGGAGCTGATCATGGAGGGAGAGTTCACCAAGGCCGACACCAAGTCGGGCACGGACATCGAGTTCGGCGCGATCCGCCTGGGAACCGACTCCAGCGACGCCCACCGCCTGGTCATCGGCCAGGTCGCCCCCACCGCCCAACACGTCACCTGCACCTGGGACGACGGCACGACGACCGACCTCCGCCGGGTGCCCAAGGGGTACGACATCAACACCGACGACCAGGTGATCCGCCCGGCGGACGGTTCACCCGACAACTGGTTCGTGTGCGTGGCACCGGCGGGGACGGCCAACAAGGGGGCGGCGGTGACGAAGTAGGGGGCAGGCCGGGAGAGTTGGGCAGGGTGACCCCCTGTCCGGCGCCGGAGGGCGGTTGAGCGGAAAAAAGGGCGGTCGGCTGCGGGCTGAGCGGTGCCGTGGTGGCCGTTGGACAGGGGATCGACGGTCTTTCTCCCCACCCCCGGTGTGATTCCTGCGGGGCTCTCCTCCCGCAGGCAGACACGGCCGCAGCCGGGCGCCCGTCGCGCCCCTCCACCCCCGCTGACCTGCACGCTTCACTCCCTCGGGCCTACGATCACGGCACTGGAAAGGGGGGACCGGATGGACCGGAACATACGCACCGTGGACGATGTACTCCAGCTCCTGGACGGGCTGTTCGCACCGGACGCGGACCGGTGGACGGGCCGGGGCGCGTCGTGGTGGGACGGGTTCTATGCGGACCGCTCCAAGCCGGTGCCGTTCTTCGTGGCGAAGCCGGACGAGAATCTGGTGTCGTACCTCGACCGCGGGCTGATCTCCGAGGGCGGCCGTGCTCTCGACCTGGGCTGCGGGCCGGGGCGTAACACGGTCCATCTCGCAGCGCGTGGGTTCCGGGTGGACGCGGTCGATCTGTCGCCGGCGGCAGTCGACTGGGCGCGGGAGCGGTGCCGGGAGGCGGGCGTCGAGGCGAGGTTGCACTGTGGGGATGCGTTCGCGCTCGGCGGTACGGAGCTGGTCGGGCCGTACGACCTGGTCTACGACTCCGGCTGCTTCCACCATCTGCCGCCGCACCGCCGGATCAGCTACCTGGCTCTGCTCGACCAAGTCCTCGCCCCCGGCGGCCACTTCGCCCTCACCTGCTTCGCCGCGGGCGAGATGGGGTCCGAACTGTCTGACGCCGACTTCTACCGCGAGGCCGGACTGCAGGGCGGGCTCGCTTACACCGCCGAGTCCCTGCGCTGGATCTTCTCGGAGCTGTCGGAGGTGGAACTGCGCCCTATGTACGACGAGCCGGACGAATCGGCGTCCTTCGGGGAGGACTTCCTGTGGACGGCGTTGTTCCGGCGGGACATGGCCTAGAGCCACCCCTGCTGACGGGCCTCCCGCAGCGCCTCCATGCGGTTTCTGGTGCCCGTCTTGCCGATAGCCGAGGAGAGGTAGTTGCGGACCGTGGACTCGGAGAGATGGAGCGCCGCGGCGATGTCGGCGACCGTCGCTCCGTCCGCGGAGGCCTTGAGGACGTCGCACTCGCGGGCGGTGAGCGGATTGGGTCCGGCGCTGAGTGCGGCGGCGGCGAGGGCGGGGTCGATCACCGTCTCTCCGGTGAGCACCCGGCGGATGCAGGCGGCCAGTTCCTCCACCGGACCGTCCTTCACCAGGAAACCGGCGGCGCCCGCCTCCATGGCCCGCCGCAGGTATCCGGGACGGCCGAAGGTCGTGAGGATCAGGACCCGGCAGTCGGGCACCTGGTCACGCAGCTCGGCGGCGGCGTCCAGACCGCTCTTGCCGGGGAGTTCGATGTCCAGCAGGGCCACGTCCGGACGGTGGGTGTGAGCCGCGTCCACGATCACGTCACCGGCTGACACCTGGGCCACCACCTCGATGTCCGGCTCCATCCCGAGCAGCAGGGCGAGGGCGCCGCGCATCATGCCCTGGTCCTCGGCGAGGAGGACGCGAATGGACTTGGCAGGCCGATGATCCCGCGGCATCTCGTTCACGGGGCAAGGGTAGGGCGCGCACGGGTCACGCGGGTTGTTCGGTCGGTGTGGGCGATGGGGTGCGCAGGCTCCTCGGTCGGTGTGGGCGATGGGTCGCGAGGGTTGTTCGGTCGGTGTCGGCGATGGGCCGCGCGGGTTGTCCCGCGGGTCTCGGCAATAGTCACGCGGGTTGCGCGGTCGGTGTGGGCGATGGGGTGCGCAGGCTCCTCGGTCGGTGTCGGCGATGGGCCGCGCGGGTTGTGCCACCGGCCTCGGCAATAGTCGCGCGGGTTGTTCCGCCGGTCCCGGCAACACGTCACGCAAGCTGTCCCACCGCTATCGGCAGTCGTGCCGCCGACACATCCACCGGCAGCTCCGCCGTCACCACAAAGCCCCCGCGTGTCCCCGGGCCTGCCGTCAGTGAGCCGCCTGCCTTGGCGAGGCGTTCCGTGAGGCCCTTGAGGCCGGTGCCGCCGACGCCCGCGCAGAGGTCACCCGTCCCTGTCCCCGTCCCGTCATCCGTCACCGTGAGCCGAACCCGTTCCGTCGCCCCCGACACCGTGATCTCACAGCGGCCCGCGTCGGAGTGCCGTACGACGTTCGTGACCGCCTCGCGTACGACCCAGCCCAGCAGGGCCTCCGTCTGTGGGGGAAGGGGTGGGCCGGAGCGGTGGACCGTGGAGTCCATGCCGGCCGCGGTGAGGGCGGAGCGGGCCCGGTCGAGGTCTGTCGTCAGGCTGCCCTCCCGGTAGCCCGTCACCGCCTCGCGGATCTCCGTCAGGACCTGGCGGCCCACGGACTCGATGTCGGTGATCTGGAGCAGGGCCGCGTCGATGTCGCGTGCGGCCAGCCGGCGGGCCGCCTCCGACTTCACCACGATCACCGAGAGGGTGTGGCCGAGCAGGTCGTGCAGGTCGCGGGAGAAGCGCAGGCGCTCCTCCTCGACCGCCCGGCGGGCCAACTCCTCGCGGGCGGCGCGCAGTTCGCGTACCGCCTCGGACAGGGAGAGGATCGCCGCCGTCACCATCGTCGAGATCCAGGTGGCGTACGCGGTGTCCAGGCCGCCCCAGCCGTCGCGGATCACGGAGGCGACGCCGGCGAGCACGGCCACGGCCGTACCGGCCCACCGCAGGTGCGGCATCCGTACGACCGCGCCCGTCGCGAGGCCGAGCAGAGGGAAGAAGAGGACCCAGGTGCCGCCGTAGCCGAAGGCCAGGGCGCAGGTCACCAGGCCCAGCAGCACCAGCGCCACCCGGGTTGACGTCGCCTCCCGCGTCCGCTTCCCGAACGCGCGGAACGTCACATAGATGTAGAGGGAGTTGAAGGTGAGCAGCCCAAGACCGCCGATCCACGGGTTCGGGGTCTCGTCCTGGAAGAGGTTGGACAGGGCCCCCATTCCGAGCAGCAGCCACGGCAGCAGACTGAAGCCGGTCGGGGGCGGGCCCGGGTTCGCCGGGAGTTGCCCGGGCTTCCGCTCGGCCCCGTTCTCGTACGGCTGACTCTCCTGCGTGTGCTGATACGCCAGCTGCCACGCGTCCATACGGCACGAGGTCTTCCGCAACCAGGACATGTCCCTGCCCCCCGATCAGACGGTCCCGGCGTTACGCCGGAACGACAACAAGAGCCTACGGATGAGGGCCGGACCGGCGGCAGATGCGCATGTACGGCGACCGGCAGGACAAATGTCATGGCCCACATGGCTTCCCACGCGCCTGACACCCTGTCAGGAGCCTTCACAACTGCGGAGCCCTGGGCTATACAGATGGCGCCGGACTGGAACGCGTTCTAGGTCGGCCAGTGAACGACCTCGGTGCGGCCGACGGTGCGGACGGCCGCGCCGAGGTTTCTCTGCCCGGGACAGTCGTCAGGAGTCCAGAGCCCTATGCCCATCGACGCAGCCAAGGCGCTCGCCGCCGAACCCCGTTCCGGCGAGATCGCCTGGGACCACAAGGACGTGCAGCTCTACCACCTGGGGATCGGTGCCGGCGCGAACCCCGACAAGGACACCCCCGCCACCGACCCCGACGAACTGCGCTACACCCTGGAGTCCAGGCTGCACGTCCTGCCGAGCTTCGCCACCGTCGCGGGCAGCGGCGCGCCCGGCGTGATCAGTGGGCTGTCCCTGCCCGGCATCGAGGTCGAACTGGCCCGTGTCCTGCACGGCGGCCAGACACTGACCGTCCACCGTCCGATCCCGCCCAAGGGCACGGCCACGAGCGTCGGCCGCATCGCCGCCGTCTACGACAAGGGCAAGGCCGCCGTCCTCGTCATGCGCACCGAAGTCGCCGACGCCGAGGGCCCGTTGTGGACCAACGACGCGCAGATCTTCGTACGGGGAGAAGGCGGGTGGGGTGGCGACCGTGGGCCGTCCGCACGCCTCGAACCGCCCGTCGGCGAGCCGGACAAGGTCGTCGAGCGGCCGGTCCGCGAGGACCAGGCCCTCCTCTACCGCCTCTCCGGCGACTGGAACCCGCTGCACGCCGACCCGGAGTTCGCCAAGGTCGCCGGGTTCGAACGGCCCATCCTGCACGGGCTGTGCACCTACGGCATGACGCTCAAGGCGGTCGTCGACACACTGCTCGGCGGCGACACCACCCGCGTGCGGTCGTACGCCACACGGTTCGCCGGGGTCGTGTACCCGGGCGAGACCCTGCGGATCCGCATGTGGCGGCAGGAGGACACCGTCCGGGTCGCCGTGAGCGCGGTCGAGCGGGACGACGCGCCCGTCCTCGCCGACACCACCGTCCAGCACTCGTAAGCCCAGAGCCTTCCGAGGGGAGCCGCACCATGCGCGCAGCCGTACTGCACGAGATCGGCCAGGACAAGCTCGACGTCCTCGACGACGTCGAGGCGGTGGGCTTCGGCCCCGGACGGGTCAAGGTCCGGGTGCGGGCCACCGGGCTCTGCCACTCCGACCTGTCCGCGATGAACGGCGTACTGCCCCAGCCCGCGCCCTTCGTGCCCGGGCACGAGGGTGCGGGCGAGATCCTCGAAGTCGGGGACGGCGTAAGCAATCTGAAGGCCGGCGACCGGGTGGTCCTGTGCTGGCTGCCCGCCTGCGGAACCTGCCCCGCCTGTCGGCGCGGGCAGACCGAGCTGTGCATGGCCGGGTTCATGAACGCGGGCACCCCCAACTTCAAGCGCCCCGGCGGTGACGTCTTCGGCATGGCGGGCACCGGCACCTTCACCGAGGAGGTCGTCGTCGATGCCCGCTGCGCGGTGCCGATCCCGGACGACGTGCCCTTCGACATCGCCGCGCTCATCGGCTGCGGAGTGACGACCGGGCTGGGCGCGGCCCTCAACACCGCTGATGTGGAGGCGGGTTCGACGGTCGCCGTCATCGGGTGCGGCGGCGTCGGCATCTCCGCCATCCAGGGCGCACGCCTCAAGGGCGCCGCCGAGATAGTCGCCGTCGACCCGGTCGCCTCGCGCCGCGAGGCCGCGCTCAACTTCGGTGCCACGAAAGCCGTTTCGCCGGACGAGCTGCCCGACGCCAAGCAGCAGGTCACCGCCGGCGAGGGCTTCGACTACGTCTTCGAGGTCGTCGGCAAGTCGGCGACCGCCCGCACCGCGTACGAGAACACCCGGCGCGGCGGCAGCCTCGTCGTCGTCGGCGTGGGCGCCATGGACGACTTCCTCCAGCTCAACATGTTCGAGCTGTTCTTCGACGAGAAGCGGATCCTGCCGTCCATGTACGGCGGCGGCGACGTCCTGCGCTCCTACGAGCGGACGATCTCCCTGTGGCGCGCCGGCCGGATCGACCTGGAAGGGCTGATCACCCACCGCGTCCCGCTCGCCGACATCAACGAGGCCCTCGACCAGATGCGGACGGGAACCGCGCTCCGCACCTGCATCGAGATCTGACCCCCTTCGCGAAAGGACCTTGATGTCACTGCCACTTGAGGGACTGTCCGCGATCGTCACCGGCGCCGGACGGGGCCTGGGCCGGGTCGAGGCGCTGGAACTCGCCCGGCTCGGCGCGGCCGTCGTCGTCAACGACTACGGACAGCCCGGCCGCGACGGCTCCGGCGAGGCGTCCGCCGCCCCCGCCGAGGAGGTCGCCGCCGAGATCCGCAAGGCGGGCGGCACGGCACTCGCCCACACCGGGGACGTCGCCGACTTCCCACAGGCCCGCGCGCTCGTCGAGTCGGCGATCGAGGAGTTCGGCAAGCTGGACATCCTCGTCAACAACGCGGGCATCCTGCGCGACCGCATGGTCTTCTCCATGACCGAGGGCGAGTGGGACTCGGTGATGCGGGTCCACCTCAAGGGCCACTTCAACACCACCCGCTTTGCGTCCGCGCACTGGCGCGAGCGGTCCAAGGCGGCCGGCGGGCCGGTGTACGGGCGGATCGTGAACACCTCCTCGGAGGCCTTCCTCGCCGGCTCCGCCGGACAGCCCAACTACGCGGCCGCGAAAGGCGGAATCGTCGGCCTCACCACCTCCACGGCCCTCGCGCTGGCCAAGTACGGCGTCACGGCCAACGCGATCTGCCCGCGCGCCCGCACCCGGATGACCGAGGACGTCTTCCCCGAGGACCCCTCCGAGGGCCTCGACCCCCTCGCCCCCGAACACGTCGCCCCCCTCGTCGGCTACCTGGCCTCACCGGCCGCGGCCCGCGTCAACGGCCAGCTGCTCGTCGTGCACGGCGGCATGGTCGCGATCGTCGAACGGCCGCGTGTCCAGGCCCAGTTCGACAGCAGGCAGGAGGCATTCACGTACGAGGAGCTGGACGCCGTACTCACGAAGCACTACGCGGACACGAAGGACGAGACGTTCGCGGCGGCGGAGGTGCTGGGGCTCAAGCGCCGGTGAGCCCGTCCCACGGCCCCGAACTCCCCCTACGACAATGGCCCCGCCCGTCCACTGGACGGGCGGGGCCGATCGACGTACCGTCAGGCAGCCGTCTCGGTCTGGTGCTCCACCGGCTTGCGGTGACGGCCGCGTGGGGCAGTCTCACCCTCGTGGGACGAGACCGGACCCCGGTGCTTGCCGTGACCGGCGGACTCCTGGGCCTGGGCAGGCTGCTGGGTCGTAGTGGCGTCGCTCATCGGAAGAAATTCACCCCGTCAACATGATCCTTCTTACAGCCGGGCGAGTGTAACCGGCACACCACGTACCGAATCCACCCGCACACGCCAACCGCCACTACTTCGTTACCTGGTCGCCATACGTCCCGTCAGGGGCGCCTGTTGCAACGGGATGGGGCGTTGTGGTTTCGCCGGTGGTGTGGGGTTCTGTTGGTGGTTGTCGGCCGCGGCGTCGTGGTTGTCTGCCGTGCCGTCGTGGTTGTCCGCCGCGCCGTCGTGGCTGGTCGCGCAGTTCCCCGCGCCCCTTTGGGGCGCCTCCCATTGCGTCAGTCCGCAGGGCACCGCCTCCGTCGAGTACGGCAGTTGCAGCGTGCCCTCCCTCGTCCAGAACCCGGTGCCTGTCAACCATCCCTCCGGTGCCGCGAGATGTCGTACCTGACGGTCGGCCGGGCGCCATACGCCCACCCACGCGCTCACCGGACCCTCGATCCGCAACGCCACCGCACAGTTCTCCGGCATCAGCATCTGCCCCGGCTGGACGGCGAACGGGGTGACCGTGCAGTCCTCCACCCGCAGGACTTCCGGAAACCGCACCGGCCGCGTGCTGCCCACCACACCCCAGCCCAGCCGGGCCTGCCCCGGCGACGGCGCGTCGGAGCTGATCAGCAGCAGCCCGCTGTCCGGGTCGGCGAGCAGCAGCCGGTCGTCGCTGTCGGCGGCGATCTGGAGCAGCGGTGACACCTCACCGCCGCGCTCCAGGTCGACCACGACCGTCTTGGTCCGCCCGCCGACCTCCCGGTCGAGGGCCAGCATCCGCCCCGTACGGTCCAGCCACACCCCGCCCGAGCAGCGCCCGGGGATCTCGGCGAGGTGCTCGGGCCCGAAGGCGCCGCCCGCCACCAGCCACACCGCGCTGGAGCGCCGGCCCACGGCGAGGGCGTACGCCTTGTCGCCGCCCGGCGCGGGCGGCAGCAGCCGCAGCCGGGTGCCGGGGTCCGGGCACTCGACCGCGCCCAGCGGCAGCTCACCGGTGCCGGGCCCGGTCGGGTACAGCAGCGAGAAGACATGGCGTCCGTTCGCGAGGCGCCGGATCAGGACCCGGCCGTCGCCCATGGGCTGCACCTCGGTGCCGGGCTCCTCGGGCTGGTTGCCGGGCAGCGGCACGGCGTACGGCTCCGGCCCGTCCAGGGTCCAGCGCTCCGGGAACAGGGAGTCGCCGTCCCGGGCGAGGCGTGCGGCGTAGCAGCCGTCCACGGTGATCGCGCATCCCGCCGGCGGGGTCGGGTCGTCCTCGTCCTCCGCGGTGGGTTCGATCGCACAGGCCGTCATCGGTCGATCACCTCCAGCGACGAAGCTAGTTTTCGCACGCACACACGGGGGACCGCCGGACACCCACTTCACACATAAGGGTGGCCGCAGTTCGATTCGCCTGAGGAAACGGAGGCGTATGTGCTGAGCGGGGACAGCGGCCCAGGTGGTGCTTCGGCGCAGGTTCAGCGGCACAGAACCTCCAGGTAGCCTTTAGCCCGTGCCCCGTCTGTCTGAAGTCATCGCCGCGCTGGAGAGCCTGTGGCCCGCCGAGCGGGCCGAGTCCTGGGACGCGGTCGGCACCGTCGTGGGCGACCCCGACCAGGAGGTCGCAAGGGTCCTCTTCGCCGTGGACCCGGTCCAGGACATCGTCGACGAGGCGGTGAAACTGGACGCCGACCTGCTGGTCACCCACCACCCGCTCTACCTGCGCGGTACGACGACGGTCGCGGCGAGCCACTTCAAGGGCCGCGTGGTGCACACCCTCATCAAGAACGACATCGCGCTGCACGTCGCCCACACCAACGCGGACACCGCCGACCCGGGCGTCTCCGACGCGCTCGCCGGCGCCCTGGACCTCCGAGTCGTACGACCGCTGGTGCCGGACCCGACCGACCCGTCCGGGCGTCGGGGCCTGGGCCGGATCTGCGAGCTGGACCACCCGGTCCCCCTGCGTGAGTTCGCTCTTCAGGCCGCCGAACGGCTGCCCGCCACCGCGCAGGGGATCCGCGTCGCCGGCGACCCCGAGGCGGTCGTACGGACGATCGCCGTGAGCGGTGGTTCGGGTGACGGCCTCTTCGACGACGTACGCGCGGCCGGTGTCGACGCCTTCCTCACCGCGGACCTGCGCCACCACCCGGTGTCCGAGGCCCGCGCCCACAGCCCCCTCGCGCTGCTCGACGCGGCGCACTGGGCCACCGAATGGCCCTGGTGCGAGCTGGCCGCCGCCCAGCTCGACGAAATCTCCGACCGCAACGGCTGGGACCTGCGCGTCCATGTGTCCAAGACGGTCACCGACCCCTGGACCAGCCACTCCCCTTCACCTGGAGCCCCCAACTGAACGCCGCGCCCGCCGACCAGATCCGACTCCTCGACGTCCAGGACCTCGACGTCCGTCTCCAGCAGCTCGCGCACAAGCTCCGCTCGCTCCCCGAGCACGCCGAGATCGAGTCGCTGACCAAGGACCTCACCCAGCTGCGCGACCTGCTCGTGGCCGCGCAGACCGAGGAGAGCGACTGCGCCCGCGAGCAGACCAAGGCCGAGCAGGACGTCGACCAGGTGCGCCAGCGCGCCGCCCGCGACCAGCAGCGCCTCGACTCCGGCGCCGTCACCTCCCCGAAGGACCTGGAGAACCTCCAGCGCGAGATCGCCTCCCTCGCCAAGCGGCAGGGCGACCTCGAAGACGTCGTCCTGGAGGTCATGGAGCGCCGTGAGTCCGCGCAGGAGCGGGTCGCCGAGCTGACCGAGCGGGTCTCCTCCGTCGAGTCGAAGATCGACGACGCCACGGCCCGCCGGGACGCCGCGTCCGAGTCGCTCGACGGCGAGGTGGTCGCGGCGACTAAGGAGCGCGAGGTCATCGCCGCCTCCGTCCCCGCCGACCTCCTGGGGCTCTACGACAAGCTGCGCAAGCAGCAGGGCGGCATCGGCGCGGCCAAGCTCTACCAGCGCACCTGCCAGGGCTGCCGCCAGGAGCTCGCCATCACCGACATCAACGAGATCCGCGCGGCCGCACCCGACACGGTGGTGCGGTGCGAGAACTGCCGCCGCATTCTGGTGCGCACCTCCGAGTCTGGTCTGTAAGGGGCTTACGGCGTGCGGGAGTTCATCGTCGAGGCCGACGGCGGATCACGGGGCAACCCGGGGCCCGCGGGCTACGGGGCCGTGGTGTCGGACGCGGCGACGGGGGAGACGCTGGCCGAGGAGTCCGAGTACCTCGGCGTCGTGACGAACAACGTCGCCGAGTACCGGGGCTTGGTGGCGGGCCTGCGCGCCGCGCACGCCCTCGACCCGAGTGCTTCTGTTGACGTCCGGATGGACTCCAAGCTGGTCGTCGAGCAGATGTCGGGCCGCTGGAAGATCAAGCACCCCGACATGAAGCCGCTGGCCGCGGAGGCGGCGCGGGTGTTCCCGCCCGGGCGGGTGACGTACGAGTGGATCCCGCGGGAGATGAACAAGCACGCGGACCGGTTGGCCAACGAGGCGATGGATGCGGGGACTTCCGGCTCCACGCACGCTGCGAAGGCCGATGCCGACGTCCGTGCCGCGCGTAACGTGGCGACGCCGACTGTCGGTTGGGGTGCCGCCGACCTCGGTGCGCCCGCCACCTTCGTGCTGCTGAGGCACGGCGAAACGCCGCTGACGCCGCAGAAGCGTTTCTCGGGCAGTGGCGGTACCGACCCTTCGCTCTCCGACGTCGGCAGGGAACAGGCCGAGCGGGCGGCGGCCGCGCTTGCCCAGCGCGGGACGATCCAGGCCGTCGTCGCGTCCCCGCTCGCCCGGACCCGCGAGACCGCCGGAACCGTCGCCGCCCGTCTCGGCCTCGACGTCGCCATCGAGGACGGACTCATCGAGACGGACTTCGGCGCGTGGGAGGGCCTCACCTTCGCCGAGGTCCAGGAGCGCCACCCCGACGACCTGACGGCCTGGCTCGCGTCCCCGGATGCCGAACCGACCGGCGGCGGCGAGAGCTTCGCGGCGACCGGCGCCCGGATCGCCGCCACGAGGGACAAGCTGGTGGCGGCGTACGCGGGCCGTACGGTCCTGCTGGTCACGCACGTCACGCCGATCAAGACGTTCGTACGGCTCGCCCTCGGCGCCCCGCCCGAGTCCCTCTTCCGCATGGAACTCTCGGCGGCCTCGCTGTCGGCGGTGGCGTACTACGCGGACGGCAACGCCAGCGTCCGCCTCCTCAACGACACGTCGCATCTGCGCTGAGCGCCGCCGCCTCGCGGGCCAGCGACTCGATCCGCACCCAGTCCCGCGCGGCCACCGCATCCTCCGGCAGCATCCAAGTCCCGCCCACACAGCCGACGTTGGGCAACGCCAGGTACTCGGGAGCCGACGCGAGCCCGATCCCGCCGGTCGGACAGAACCGCGCCTGCGGCAAGGGCCCGGCCAGCGACTTCAGATAGGCCGTACCGCCGGCCGCCTGCGCCGGGAAGAACTTCATCTCCGTCACCCCACGCTCCAGCAGCGCCACCACCTCCGACGTGGTCGACACCCCCGGCAGGAACGGCACCCCGGACGCCCGCATCGCCTCCAGCAGTACGTCCGTCCAGCCCGGGCTCACCAGAAAACGCGCTCCGGCGGCTATGGACTCGTTCACCTGCTCCGGCGTGATCACCGTGCCGGCCCCGACCACCGCGTCCGGCACCTCCCCGGCGATCGCCCGGATCGCATCCAATGCGACCGGCGTCCGCAACGTCACCTCGATCGCGGGCAGCCCACCCGCCACCAGCGCCCGCGCCAGCGGAACGGCGTCGGCGGCGTCCTGCACGACGACCACGGGGACGACGGGGGCGAGATCAAGGATGGAGGCGCTCATGTCCCACATCGTGCCGTCGGGGAGCATCATGCGCAAAGGTCGTTGCGCATGATGCAATCGACGCCTGGTGTGGCCTGGCGAAGTCCGCTGCGGTCCGGCAGCGCCCCGAAGGGGCGCGGGGCTGTTTCAATATGCGGCTCCGCCGCGTGGGCGCGACAAGCCACGACGGGCCCGCAGTCGATCGACGGCACATCCCGCGGAGCGCTCAGTGAACCTCGTCCACCAGCACATCCAGCGCCCACGCCGCCCCCGCCTTCTTCGGCGGCTCGACCTCCACCACGTACCCGAGGTCCCGCAACGCCTCCACCAGCTCCGCCGGCCCCTTCGGTCCCACCCCGGCCGACAGCAGACTCCGTACGATCCGCCCCTTCGTCGCCTTATTGAAGTGGCTGACCACCTTCCGGGTCGGCGCATGCAGCACCCGCACGGTCGCCGTCCGCCCGGCGACCTCGCCCTTCGGCTTCCAGGCGGCCGCGTACGCGGCGGACCGCAGATCTAGCACCAGCCCGCTCCCGGCCACCTCGGGCAGCGCGTCCGCCATCGGTGTCCGCCAGTGCGTGCCCAGCGCCCCGAGCCCCGGCAGCTTCACGCCCATCGAGCAGCGGTACGAGGGAATCCGGTCCGTGACCCGGACGGCACCCCAGAGCCCCGAGAAGACCAGCAGGGAGCGTGCGGCACGCCGCTTCGCGGCCGCGTCGAGGGAAGCGAGCTCCAGGGCGTCGTACAGGACCCCCGTATAGATCTCCCCGGCGGGCCGCGCCCCCGCCGTCCGCAGCTCCGTGTTCTTGGCGACCTCGCCCCGCAGCCCCTCACTGAGCCCGAGTACGTCCCGTGCCTTGTCCTCGTCGGCGGCGCACAGCTCGACGAGTTCGTCCAGGACGGCGGCCCGTGATTCCTGGAGCGCGGGCAGCGACAGCGACTCGAGCTTCAGCGGGGCGCCGCGGCCGGAGGAGGCCTTGCCTTCAGAGGGCGGCAGCAGGACGAGCACGGGTTCTCCTTGTGTATGGGCTTCGCGACAGCGTACGGCGTGCTTGGGCGGGGCTCCGCAACGGAGTACGGCGTACTTCGGGAGGGCTCCACAACGGCGTACGGGCTGAATTGTGCCTAGGCTCAGTGGTATGCCCCGCCGCCACATCCGCGTGACCGGCGCCCCCGAAGCCCCCCTCCGGGCCGCCCTCACCGCGCTGCGTACCGAACTCGGCGTCTCCGAGCGCTTCCCGCCCGAGGCCGTACCCGCCGCCCCCACCCTCCCCGAGTACGACGCCACGGACATCCCCCTCTTCACCATCGACCCTCCCACCTCCACCGACCTCGACCAGGCGATGCACCTCTCCCGCAGGGGCACCGGCTACCGCGTCCGGTACGCCATCGCCGACGTCGCCGCCTTCGTCGTACCCGGGTCGCCGCTGGACGCCGAGGCCCACCGCCGGGTGACCACCCTGTACTTCCCGGACGAGAAGACCCCGCTGCACCCGCTGTCGCTGAGCGAGGGCGCGGCGAGCCTGCTCCCGGACCAGCCCCGTCCGTCGGCCCTGTGGACCATCGACCTCGACGCGGACGGCCGTACCGTCGCCGTAGACGTCCGCCGGGCCCTCGTCCGCAGCCGCGCCAAGCTCGACTACGCGGGCGTGCAGGGGCAGATCGACTCCGGTGCGGCAGAAGAGCCGCTCGCGCTGCTCAAGGAGATCGGCGAGGCACGGGAGCGCCTCGAAATCGAGCGCGGCGGCATCTCACTCAACGTGCCGGAGCAGGAGATCACCGAGCACGACCACACGTACGAGCTGAACTACCGGGCCCCTCTCCCCGCGGAAGGCTGGAACGCCCAGATCTCCCTGCTCACGGGCATGGCCGCGGCGGATCTGATGCTGGAGGGTGGCACCGGGGTGCTCCGCACCCTGCCGGCCGCTCCCGACGGCGCGGTCGGCCGCCTCCGCCGTACCGCCCACGCCCTGCACATCGACTGGCCGCACCACGTCTCGTACGCGACCCTCGTCCGCTCCCTCGACCCGCACCGCCCGCACCACGCGGCGTTCCTGTTCGAGTGCACGACGCTACTTCGCGGCGCGGGCTACACCGTCTTCCGGGACGGACTCCTGCCGGACATCACCACCCACTCCGCCGTAGCCGCCCCCTACGCCCACTGCACGGCCCCACTCCGCCGCCTGGCCGACCGCTACGCCTCCGAGATCTGCCTGGCGACGGTTTCCGGAGGTGCTGTGCCCGACTGGGTACTCGCCGCCCTCGACACCCTCCCCAAGGAGATGGCCGACGGCACGCGGCGCGCGGGCCAGGTCGAGCGCGCCTGCGTCGACATCGTCGAGGCGGCACTGCTCAAGGACCAGGTCGGCGACTTCTTCGACGGGTACGTGGTGGAGGTCGAGGAACGCCGACCCACGGTGGGGAAGGTCCAGTTGGAGTCCCCGGCGGTCGTAGCCCCCATCGAGAGCGCCATGGATCCCCTCCCCCTCGGCGAACGCCTCCGCGTCCGGCTCATCCAAGCGGATCAGGGAGCGGCTGCGAGGGTGCGGTTTGCACCTGCGTGACTGCTTGCCTGATTGCTTGTACGAGGGTGCTGGCGTCGTCGGCGTGGAAGCGGACGAGACGGATGTCCCGTCGGCGCCCGAAGAAGGTGAAGTGGGTGATGGGCTCGGTGAGTTCGAGGGTGACATCGGTCTGCGAGCCCACGGGGATGTCGAGTTCACCGTCGGTGCGCGTGTGCGTGATCCGCAACTCCCGTCGTACGGAGGCTATCTGGGTGACGGGGATGCGCAGATCGATGTGGGCGGCGTTACGGACGCGGAGTGAGCCCGAGTCGAGCACGTGGGGCCGTACGACCGAGGCGGCGTGCAGGCCGATGACGAAGACGATGGTGTAGACGTCCAGGATCAGCACCACGCCGTGCACGGTCGGCAGATTGCGCAACAGCACCGACATCATCACCGTCTCGATCACGCACACGAACGCGAACCCGAACATCATCGCGCCCTGCCCGCCCGCATACCCGAAGGCCTGCCCGCCGCCGATCCCGTGCCGCCGCCGGCCCACCCACATCGCGAGGCTCACGAGCAGTCGCAGCTCGTGCCGGGCGAGGGCGAGGACTGTCTTCATCGTTCCTCCCGGGTCACGATCCGCAGCGCACGGCGGATGGCCTCCGCCTGGGCCGGGGCGAAGTCGGCGTAGAAGGCGCGCAGGAAACTGTCGTCCTGATCGATATCGACGTCCGCGGGGAGCAGCTCGCGGGGGATGCAGTCGGCGAGGGCACGGGCGGCCTCGTCCACGCGTGGGTCGTCGGTGGGGGCATCGGCGAGGGCGTCGAGGAGTGCGTACACGGCGAGCACGCGCTCGGCGCCGGCCGGTGTGCCCAGAACGCCGCCGACCAGACTCATCAGCCGCGCCCGTTGCTCCGGGTCCGCCGTGGTCTCGATGAGCGCGAGCATCTCGCGGTCCTTGGCGGCCATGGGGGAGTCGTGCGGGATGTGGGCCATCTCGGCGAACAGCGCGGCCAGTTCCGGCGAGACGGGCCCTTCGGCGGGCAGGTCCTCCTCGGCGTCGAGCAGCGCGCGCAGCCGGGCCCGCCGCTCCCGAATGGCTTCCTCCTGCCGGGCAAGGTCCTCGTCGAGCTCGGTCAGCACCTCGACGAGGTCCCGCCCCGCGTCGTCCGCAAGGACATCCCGCACCTCCGACAGCCCGAGCCCCAGCTCGGTCAGCCGCCGAATCCGGGCGAGCACGACGGCGTGCCGCAGCGTGTAGTTCCGATAGCCGTTGGACAGCCGCTCCGGCTCCGGGAGCAGACCCAGGTGGTGGTAGTGCCGCACGGTCCGCGTGGTGACGCCGACGGCTGTGGCGAGTTCTCCGATCCGCATGGGTTCAGTAGAGACGTTGACGTTGCGGCAGGGTCAAGCGTGGGCCTGCGGCGCGTGTCAGGACGTACCGGGATGGGGGGGAGGGCCCCTCCTTCGAGCTGGAGCTGGACACGACGGACTCCCTCTGATCCCCTCGGCGTGAGGGGGTGCGAGGTGAGCACAGGTGAACATGCCCGCTGGACCAGGGCACGGCTGGGCCGCTGCGGGCCCCCGCTCGACCTGCTGACCGCCCGCTTCAACCGCCACGTCTACGCCCCACACGCGCACGAGGAATTCACGGTCGGCGTCTGCGTCGGCGGCGAGGAGGTCATCGACTACCGCGGCGGCCGCATTCGTCCGAGCCCGGGCTCCATCGTCGTACTGGCCCCCGGAGAGCCCCACACAGGCGGCCCGGTGGCATCCGACGGTTACGCGTACCGGGCCCTGTACGCCGAGCCGACCCTTCTCACGGAAGGCACGAGCGGCGGCATCCCGCACTTCCGAGAGCCGCTCCTGGACGACCCGGAACTGGCCGCCGCCCTCCACGCCGCGCACACGGATCTGAGCGCCTGCCCCGACCCGCTGGAGGCGGAATCCCGCCTCCCCTGGCTGCTCACGGCCCTGGCCCGCCGCCACTCCACGGCCCGCCCGACGGAGGACGCACTCCCCGGCGCGGACCACATAGCGCGGACGGTACGAGACCGCTTGGCCGACGAGCTACAAACCCCACCATCCCTGGCCGAACTGGCCGCGGAACTCGACCTCTCCCGCTACCAGCTCCTACGCGCCTTCCGCACGACGATGGGCATGCCGCCGTACGCCTGGCTGGCCCAGCACCGGGTACACCGGGCCCGACGCCTACTGGAGTGCGGGCTGCGACCGGCCGAGGTGGCGGGGATGGTGGGCTTCGCCGACCAGGCACACCTGACGCGCTGGTTCCGCCGGGTGCTCGGGGTGACGCCGGCGGCGTACCGCAACAGCGTTCAAGACGGCAGACGCTGAGGCGACTGAGACTGCGCGCATGACTGCACGCGGCTGGATGCTGTTCTCGATGATGAGCGTGGTGTGGGGCATCCCGTACCTGTTGATCAAGGTGGCGGTGGATGCGGACCTGTCCCCGTCGGTGGTGGTGTTCACGCGGTGTGCCCTGGGCGCGGCGCTCCTTCTGCCCTTCGCGTTGCGGCAGGGCGGACTGACCTGGACGGTTCGTGCGCACTGGCGCCCGATGCTTGCCTTCGCGTGCATCGAGATCATCGGCCCGTGGTGGACCTTGACGGACGCGGAACGTCATCTGTCCAGCTCGACGGCGGGTCTGCTGATCGCGGGCGTACCGATTGTGGGGGTCGCTCTGGCGCGCTTCTTCGGGGCGGGGGAGCGGCTAGGGGTGCGGAGGGTGGCTGGCCTGACGCTGGGTTTGGCGGGGGTCGCGGTCCTGACCGTCCCGCACCTGACGGGCGGCGATGCGCGGTCGTTGGGGGAGGTGCTGCTGACGGTGCTGGGGTATGCGACGGCGCCGTTGATCGCGGCGAGGTGGCTGAGGGAGGTCCCGTCACTACAGCTGACGGCGCCGTGCTTGGCGCTGGCGGCGGTGGTGTATGCGCCGGCGGCGGCGGTGAGCTGGCCGTCTTCGGTCCCGTCGGTATCGGTGCTGGTGTCTCTGGCCGCCCTGGGGGTGGTGTGCACGGCGGTGGCATTCGTCGCCTTCCTGGAGCTGATCAAGGAGGTGGGGCCGACGCGGGCGACGGTTTTCACGTACGTGAATCCGGCGGTGGCGGTGGGGGCGGGGGCGGTGTTCTTGGACGAGCGGCTGACGATGGGGATCGCGGCGGCGTTCGCGTTGATCCTGACGGGGTCGGTGCTGGCGACGGCGGCGGCCGGACCGAGGAAGGCTGCACGCCCGGTGCTGCGTCATCCCGGGGGACAACCCCCAGACCCCCGGCCGGACAAAGGCGAAGCTCGCGCCCGGTAACATGGTCGACACGGCAGACGAGCCGGGCGGACGGCCGCGTGGAGGTTCCTATGGACCTCCCCGAGGAACGTCCGGGCTCCACAGGGCAGGGTGGTGGCTAACGGCCACCCGGGGTAACCCGCGGGACAGTGCCACAGAAAGCAAACCGCCGGGGACCTCGGTCCTCGGTAAGGGTGAAACGGTGGTGTAAGAGACCACCAGCGCCTGAGGCGACTCAGGCGGCTAGGTAAACCCCACCCGGAGCAAGGTCAAGAGGAGCGCCGTAAAAGGCGCTCTGCGCGGACGTTCGAGGGCTGCCCGCCCGAGTCCGCGGGTAGACCGCACGAGGCCGGCGGCAACGCCGGTCCTAGATGGATGGCCGTCACCCCGGGCTCCGTGAGGAACCCGGGGAACAGAACCCGGCGTACAGCCCGACTCGTCTGCCGGCCACTGCCGCCCGAAAACCCGAGTGACAATGACCTACGGGGTGTGCCGCCCGTTGATCACGCGCGGCATTGGCCGGGCTGACCGCACTCTCCACGGCGCTCGGCGTCCCTGCTTGATCATGCTGTGGGGCGGATGTCTCATGACGTATCGGCGAGATGCTGCTGAAGTTCGACATGGCGGAACTCGTACGAACCGCCGACCTGCCGCAGTACACCTCGTCGGTGCGCGTCTTCCAGGAACGCAAGCAGGCGGAAGGGGGTTCGTCCGAGAAGTCCATACCACAGGCAGGCCAGGGCGAAGGGGCCGCAAGCGGTTCGGAAGAGGGCTGCGGCGACGCCGATCGAACCGCCGATTGCCGCGATCGGGGCCAGGAATAGCAGGGCAGCCGCCAACATGTCGCCGACGGCGACTGCTGCTGGCAATGGCTCGCCGAAACCAATCAAGAACCCAAGGAGCAGCGCCACGACGAGAGTCAGGGCCAGGCTCCAGCTCGTGGCGTAGGTCAGGAACGTACGGAGATCCTGCCGCAGCAGGGTGCGAGGGGTAACCGGACGGTCCAGGTCGGCTGTGCGCGGACTCCACGAGAACGCCGCTCCACCGACCAGCGCGAAGAGGACGCTGCAGACAACGTATGGCATCGGTGCGAACTCCAGGGAACCAGCCTGTACTTGGGATTCTGTTATGCCGGCTCCAGCCAGAGCGCCGACTGCGGCGGCGACCCAGCGCCAGCGCCAGCGCAGGCCAGCGGCAGGAGTGCGGCTGAGCGAGAGCTCGCTGAGGATGGAGCGGGTGAGCAGGGAGATGAGGGTGAACATGATCGTGGTGGCGATGAGGGCCTTCGGGCTGGTCGTGCTGACTAGGAGCCAAGGTGTGCCGAGTGCCAGGGCGAGACACCACTTGACGCGGTTGCGGGCCCGGGAGGTGGGACGGAGGAGCCGCCACCACGAGAGGTCCGTCCCCGCGCCGACAACGTCCTCCGTATTCCGCCGGTGGCGAGCGAGGAATCGCAGTGTGCGGTCGGCCGTGGCAGCCGACCACTGGGGGCGGTCACCCGTATCCGTACTGCGGTATACGGCCGGTATGAATGCGGTGAACAGGTGCGCACGTATGGTGTCTTCGCTGGGAAAGCGCTGGTGTTCGCAGAGATCGGCGGGGGCTGGAGTCGCGCCGTCACCCATCCTCCGCGCATAGACGGTACGACACAGGAAGAGCGTCAGCGGTGTGCTCAGGGCGCGGCCGACGGGTGTGTCCGTACCGAGGTGGGCGCACAGCTGGTCCCAGTCCCCGTCCTTCTGGCGCAGGTACTGCTCGGCCTGACGCGGAGCCACCGGCTGGAGGGTGATGCCAGCGGCCCCGTTGAGCTTCAGACGTACCCCGTCGGCGCCGTTCACCGCCGTTCGGTACTCGGCCGGGCGGCTGGCGAGGATCAGCGGACGTCCTGCCCTCAGGATGCCGTTGATCATCCGCAGCACATTGGTACGTGCCCCTGCAGGCAGTTCGTCGAATCCGTCCAGGACCGGGATGACCAAGCCCTCCCTCAACAGGGCTTCGGCCCGGTTCGCTTCTTTCCTGAAGCCGGGCGGCGCGGTTTCCCCCAGTGTCGGTTCGAGGCCAACCAGGTAGGAGGCCATCCAGGCCTCCAGCCCTGGTCCCATGCGGGGCCAACTTCCCAGCGGGAAGCGTATGCGGACGGCGCCGCCGGCCTCACGCTCAGCGAGCTTGCCCTGCACCAGCCGCTCCAGGAGCACGGTCTTTCCGGATCCGCCATTGCCTAGCACCACGAGTCGGCCGGTGGGAACATGCTCGCGCAGAACGGTCCCCAGGGAGGCACCCTCGCCCGCGAGAGTGTCCGTCGCTGAGTCCGGACCGCTCGTATGCACGGGGACGGGCCAATGGGCAGCCATGGTGCGAATGGCGGGCAGGTCGTCGGTCAGCCCGTCGTTCTCAGCGTGCCACGCGACGGACAGGGCGTAGTCGTCGTTGAGACGGTGGAGATCCTCGGCGGCTTCCCCCAGCTGGCGAATGCGCCGGGCGAGCGTGTCAGCGGCTTCGGTGAGTGGTCGGTCCCGGTTTACGTCCCGGCTGCTGGCGAGTGGCGTCCAGAGCGCCACGAGAAGGGCGGCGAGGCCGATGAAGAGCCCGAGACGTGCGGCAAGAGCCTCGTCGTCGATTCCGTCCGCGTAGCCCTTGTATGCCCACATGGCAGAGGCCAGACAGGCGGCGGCGGTTGGTGCACAAGCGAAGAGCAGTCCCGGTTGTCTTCTACGCATGCCAGTGATGTTGCCAGTTCGTTCGATCCTCCCCGGGGACTGTGACGTCTTCGGCAGTCACTTCGTGTGGGCCTCGACCTGTGCCGGAGCGGGCTGCGCCATCTCGCAGGCGCCCGTTCGCGCTCTCGCCTGGCGGAGTGGCAGTCACCCGGCGTCGGCTACGGCGAGAAACGGGCTAGGGTTGCCGTGCCACGAGACACGCAGTGCCTCACGTGCCCGGGTGCAAGCGACGAAAAGTAGGCTCAACTCGCCCAGCAGGTCCTCTCGGTGCTGCTGAGAGTCGATCTCCTCCGCGGTGACCGCGCTCCGCATGGGTACTACCCCGGCATTTACCCCGGCGACGGCCATACAACGGAACTCCAGGCCCTTCATTCGGTGCATCGTCCCGATACGGACCCCGTCTCCTGCGGCTGATGACGTGCCAAGAACGGTTGCAGGCAGCCCAACTTGTCCCAGGGACTGTGCGATGTCCTTGCCCAGTTGAATGAAGCGAACGGCGACCCCGATTTCGCGCGGTGCCACACCGGCTTTGACCCAATCTTCAATCTGCGCAACCAGACCTGCGATCTCTTCAGGTTTGTTACCGGAGCCGCTAGTCTGCGGCTGCGCACCATGAAAGGTGGATCGATACCCGGTGAGTACTTCGTCCCCGCCGTCCATGTCGTCGACCCGCTCTCCGATAAGGAGGGCCATGGACCAGGCCAGGATTTCCTGAGTGGTGCGGTAGTTGATGCGCAGACGGGTTGACCGCCCGGTCACTGAAATTCCGAGGCTGCGCAACGACACCTTGTTTCCGTAGATCCGCTGATGGGTGTCACCTGCGATGAACAGGTCGTCTGGCCCTGAGGACACCAGAGCTCGCAGCAGCAGCCACTGTGCTGGGTGAAGATCCTGTGCTTCATCAATCACCACATGCCGGTAGGGGCGTGCAGCGCCTTGTCCATCAAGGAGACGAGCAGCCTCTGAGCACACTTGGAGGAAGGTCCACTCATCCGCCTGGCGCAGCTCGTTGTTGAAGGCATCGATCGCACGCCATACCTGAGCACGCTTCAATGGGCCGAGGGCAGCGCCACGTCCACTGCGCGACGCTTTGAGGTAAGCCTCGGGGGAGCGCAGGTCCTGCGCGAGGACGACGTGCCGCCACTCCTGGTCGAGGAAGACATCGGTGAAATCGATGGCGAGTCGACGGGCGATGCGTGCCCAGCGCGCGGTGATTTCTTTCTGGTCCGTGACGATCTTCAGAGGGGCTTTGTGAGTTGCGCGCACGATTTCGTTGGCTAGCGCGTCCACATTGACGACACGGATCTTCCTCCGTAATTCCTCATCGGGAATCAGTAGTTCAAGGCTGTTCCGGAGGTCGGTGGCGAGATCGCGGGTGTAGGTGGTCAGCAAGATCGATTCGTCCGCGGCGCCCCTCGGTAGCTGCCTTGCAAGGTGCAGCGCGCGATGCAGGGCAACCACGGTCTTCCCTGTTCCCGGACCACCGATAACACGGGCGGGTCCGTTGTACGTGGACCGGTAGGCCACCCGCCGCTGACTTGGGTGAAGGAAGACCCGCCACGCATCGAAGGGCTTGGCGAGAATCTCCATGAGCTCGTCGGGCCCGGAGACAAGGGCGATCCTTCCCTGCGAGCGGGCCATGGCTACAGACAGCTCGTCGTCACCCAACGGCGGAGCCGACTCGTCACCACCCGCAGCGACGCTGACCTGTTGGGTGACGCTCGGAGAAGAGCGCTCCAGTTGGATCTGGACCACTTCCCGCCACACGTCCTCTGGTTCCATTCCGGCGGCGAGGCCGGCCAGGACGTCGTGTTGTTGCTCGGGAAGGATTTTCTGCAGCGCATCGAGATGGGCTTCGGTGCCGAGATGCCTCACGAGAGGCAGGAGGTCGGCATCGATCCCCAGTCGGATCAGGTCCGTATCGCTGACGTGTCCGAAGAGGCGATTGGCGTCCGGCGAGGTGAGGTGCTGTACACCGGCGGTCGCACGTTCCAGGGCGACGTCGTTGCGCAGTTCGATGCCCTGAGTCGCGGAGTTGATGGTGGCGCGGTGCTTGACGGCCCAGGCGATCGCGTCGTCATGTGGCATGACCTTGAGCAACAGGAAGCTGTCCCCGGACTCGGGAGCGAGGACTACGCCGCGCATGAACTGGTTGATGCGGATGGTCCGGATGCGGGGGTCACGGGCCTTCTCGAGCTTTTCGAGATGCAGTCCGGCGTGGCGGTGCGCCTGGAATTTGTCGAACACTTCATGGACGCGCCTTTGGACCGGTTTCTCCAACTTGGCGAACTCCATCAGGAAGTCCTTGTGGATTCCCAGCGTCGCCATCAGCGCCCCCGCTCGTGCGGTCCGTCAGTTCTCCTGATCACCGTACCCGGATGGGGAAGAATGGCGGCCTGGTCCGGTACACCTTGGGGGAGAACAAGCGCGTGCATGCTCAAGAGACCACGTTCAGCAAGCTCGTTCAGGGCGAGAAGCAGTTCCAGGTTCCGCTGTACCAGCGCACCTACAGTTGGCAGCGGGAGGAGCTGCAACAACTGTGGGACGACGTACTGGAGCTGGTCGAAGACCAGTTGGAGGGCAGGCCGTCTGCGGCTCACTTCCTGGGCTCCGTGGTGCTGGCGCCGGGGCGGATCACCGCGGGTGGCATGCAGCGCTGGCTCGTTGTTGACGGTCAGCAGCGGCTCACCACGTTGATGCTCGCCTTCACGGCATTGAGGGATCGTCATCGGGAGCGGGGCACGGACAAGAAGGCCGCCCGGATCCACGATCTCCTGCTCGTTAACAGCTACCGGGATGGAGAAGACCACTACCGTCTGTTGCCGACGCAGGCGGACCGGGACGCCTTCACCGCTTGTGTCGAATCTTCGCCGAAGGCTGGCGGACCCGGAAACGTGGGCGGCGCTTACCGATTCTTCCTGGGAGCGCTCGCCGCGGGCGAGGAGAGTGGCGGCGAGGTGTGGACGGACGCCGTGGAGACAGCGCTGAGCAGTCTGCTGTCCATCGTCGAGATCACTGCGGCCGAGGGTGACAACGTCTACCGGATCTTCGAGTCGATCAACAACACCGGCGTGGGCCTGAGCCAGAGTGACCTGCTGCGAAACTACCTCTTCATGTGTTTGCCGACCCGTGGCGAGTCCGTGTACCGCAACCTTTGGCTGCCTATGCAGGAGCAGCTCGGCCCGGAGAATCTCGAACTGCTCGTCTGGCTCGACCTGGTCGTGGGCGGCAACAGTCGGGCCAAGCAGAGCGAGATCTACCGTGACCAGAAGAAGCGTCTGGAGCCGTTGAGCGGCAATGAGACGGCGCTGCAGGCTGCCATCGACGCGCTTGCTCAGCGAGCCGGACGACTGAAGCGGATCCTGGAGCCCGAGCTTGAGAGGGACCCGGAGCTGCGGGAAGTGCTGGAGAGGCTCACGCGGTGGGGCGGCCAGACCCACTACCCTCTCGCTCTTCATCTGCTCGACCTGGTCGACGCCGGTCAAGCCACGGCGCATGAGGCGGCACAGGCGTTGGCGTACGCCGAGAGTTACATGGTGCGACGGCTGTTCGCCGGGTTCTCCACGACCGGCAGCAACCGAGTTTTCATGGAGATTCCCAAAGAGCTGGAGAAGGAGCTGGGCAAGGACGGCTTCCCGGCAGAAGCCGTACGCCGGTTTCTGTCGAGGAACAAGACGGGAGCGCGGGCCTGGCCAGGAAACGAGGCTGTCCGGGAGGCGATCCGAACCCGGCCGTTCTACAAGTTCGGACGGAGCAACCAGCGGTTCCAGGTCCTTCGCAGACTGGAAGAGAGCTACCGTCCGAGCGAGCCGGTCGACTACGCCAAGGCGAAACTCACGGTGGAGCATGTGCTGCCGCAGAGTCCCGCACAGCAATGGTTCGAATTGCTCGCCGAGGAGGCCGAGGACGGCCAGAGCCCCGACGAACTGCATGCGCTGCTCGTTCACACGCTGGGCAATCTGACGCTCTCCGCCGACAACGCACGGCTCTCGAACCACCCCTTCCGGCGCAAGCAGGAAATCCTCGACTCCAGTGCTCTGCGCATGAACCAGGGGATCGCCGCGCAGGAGCGGTGGGGCAGAGCGGAAATCCTCACGCGCGCCGATGAACTGGCCGAACGGGCGGTGCAGTTGTGGCCCGGTCCCATCGAAGGCATGGTTCACGCCGACGACGAGTGGGTCGGCTGGAAGGAGCTGAGGGCCGCGCTCCTGGCCATGCCTGCGGGGACGTGGACTACATATGGGGACGTCGCCGCGCTGATCGGTACCCATGCCGTTGCAGTGGGCAGTCATCTGGCGTCCAACGCGGGACTGCACGGTGCTTACCGAGTCCTGACAGCCGATGGCCGTATCTCGGAAGGTTTTTACTGGGCCGCCGATGGCCAGTCAGCGGACCCGCAGACTCTCCTGGAAGCAGAGGGCGTCCCTTTCGACGATGCGCGTCGCGCTCGTCGGTCTCATCGGCTGACCACCGCAGACCTGGCCACTCTCCTCGGCAAGGAGGTCGTCGGCGATACCCCGCCGACTCACGATCTGGACGAGGAACAGCAGGCAGCCGCCGGCCGTTTCGAAGCACAACTGCGCGACAACCAGACCCCGGAGACAGCCAAGGGCGTAGGAGACGCATTGCGGTTCTGGGAACAGCAGGGCGGCTATCGCGCCTACGGCAAGGCAAGCGAGACGAGTTGCCTTCCCACTCTCGATGCTGGCAACGCTCTGGAATCTCGGCGGCTATGGCCGTTGGCGATCTATCCGGTCACGGGCACAGTCGAGGCTGTCTTCGAGCATCTGAAGCGGCGGCAGCCCTTCGACGACGAGCCTCTGCGGCGCGAGCTGATGGCCAGGCTGAACAAGGTCGATGGGATCGATCTCGCTGAGGCGAAGTTGGACCTGCGTCCCTCCTTCCCGGTGGAGGTCTTCGCTGGCCGCAGCGACGAGATCTGTGTGGTTCTGGAATGGTTCGTGCACACAGTGGCCTTGGCGGAGGCCCGACGGCCGATGCCGGCCGATGACTGATCCGCCATGGTCTGACACCAGCGGCTGGCCGGAACTCGACCTTTCTGGAAGATCATTGCTCGAGTAACCTGCGCGGACAGTGAACGGTGTGTCACTCCGGGCGTGGGGCGCGTGACGGGTGGTCTGCGACTGGAGCGCGGGGGCGCATGGAGCTCAACAACCACCAGGGCTGGTACGGGGAGACGTTCGTGGCGGCCATAGCCGCCGCGGCCGGTTTCCAAGTGGCTGTGCCCTACCCGGACATCGGCAAGGACCTTATTCTCGGCCGGGACCACGAGATGCCGGAACGGGATGTCCAGATCGCCCTCCAGGTGAAGTCCCGTCGAGTCGGTGAGTTCACCCCTACCGACTCCGGTTTCAAGATCTCCCTGCCGATTGAGCAGTTCAAGAGGCTGCGGGGCCGTAGGCAGGTTCCGTGCTACCTGGTGATGGTGGTGGTCCCCGCCGATCCGCAGAAGTACATCCGCCTCGATGAACAAGCTCTGGTCCTCCACCACTCGGCGTTCTGGCTGTCGCTGGAGCACCACTCCATGCCGGTCCAGGAGGAGCAGAAGACCCTCACTGTCACTGTGCCGCGCGACAATCTGCTCACAGTCGATGCTCTGCACGACTTCTTCGACCTTGCGTGCGAGGGGGTGCCCGTGCCATGACAGCAGTCGGAGTGCCCGAGCACGAGTTGGAGCGGCTGCGTCCGCGGGATGTGGCGCACTACTTACGCAGCAGAGGATGGACACCGGGCAGCCAGATCCGCTACAGCCGCCGCTGGGAGCTGGAATGGGGAGGGCAACGCCACCGTGTGCTCCTCCCTCTGGACAGTGACCTCGCTGACTACGCGGACCGGATGGCAGAACTGATCGGTGCGCTGTCCGCCACGGAGGGGAGGCCGCCGTCTGTCGTTCATCAGGACCTGACGCTGACCGGCCTTGACGTGCAGTACATCAGGACCATGCCGCGCACACCGTCGGGCACGATCCCGGTGCAGGACGGTGTGCTGGCCGTGACCAGCGCCCGGGATCTGCTGATGGCCGCGGCCTGCGACACGGTCGCGGAGGAGCACCGCCTTGTGCAGCCGCGACGCAAGCCACAGAGAGCGAAGGACTTCGTGGAGAGCGCGCGATTCGGCCCCAGCGCTCCGGGAAGCTACATCTTCACGGTCCAAGTACCCCTGCCCGAAGCCACATCGGAAGGGTCGCTCTTCGAGGATGTCCCCGAATTGGACGTGGCGCCCGAGCCGTTCGGCCGTCAAGTGTCGCGAAGGATGTACGAGGCGGTGACAGCTGCACGTACAGCGGCCGATCGAGCGGCGGTGGCAGACGACTCCGCCCCTTTCTCGGAGGGGGTGGAGCAGGGCATTTCCGCCGACCTGTGTGAGGCTCTGGCCGGAATCGGTGGCCAGGACCCCCGTAGCTCCCAGCCGGGAAACGGCAATCGCCAGGTAGGGCACGGCTTCTCGCTCGACTTCGCCTGGTCGCCACGTTGGCCGGTGCCGTACGAGAGTTCAGTTACGGAATTCCCTCAACGCCTCGTGTCTGTGTTGCGGGAAGGCGCCCAGGACCTGCGGCGCCAGGAACCGGACCGGGGCGTCACCATCGTCGGCCGTCCGACCAAGCTCAAGCGTGTCGCTGACTTCGGGCCCGGCGAGGTCACAGTGGAGGGCCGGCTGATGAAGGAAAACGGAGACCTCGTCGGCCAGCAGCGCCAGATCCACCTTCACCTCACGGAAGAGGACTACGACCGAGCGACCGATGCCCACCGCACCCGGCGTGACCTGAAGATCGAGGGCGATCTCACTCGGCGCGGAAACTTCCACGAGCTGATCAACCTGACCGGCTTCGACGTGCTGTGACGAACCCTGTACTGCCCGTGTCAGCCGGTGCCACAGTAGGCGCAGTGATTTGGGCCCGGGCAGGGAGCGCCCGGGCCCCGTCCGGGTGCGTGTTTGAATTGCTGTGTTTGACGGGATTCGCCCAGGCCGACGCGGTATCGGGCCAGGGCGGTGTGAGGAGCGCGGAAAGCCGATGACGACATCGTCGACCACCGACCTGGCGGGAGTGGCACAGCGGGCGGTCCGCCGCCGTGGCGATGCCCAGGACCCGACGGCAGTCCCCGAGATCAGCGACCTGGTCGAGGTTCGGGGCCAGCGCTGGGTGGTGGCCGACGTGGACCTCGGCGAGTCGGCGAAGCCTGACGGTGGCGCAAGCCGGGGCACCACACTTGTCACGCTCAATAGCGTCGAAGACGGCCGCTACAACGACACCCTCTCGGTCATCTGGGAGGTCGAGCCGGGGCGGCGCAGGCTGCCTGCTGGCTCCCTCCCCGATGTGACCGCCGGAGGCTTCGACCCTCCCGAGCGCCTCGCCGCTTTCCTCGACGCGGTCCGCTGGTCGGCCGTGACTTCTGCGGACGTACGCACACTCCAGGCGCCGTTCCGCTCCGGTGTCGCCGTGGAGCCGTATCAGCTGGAGCCCGTCTCCCGAGCCGTCGCCGCCCCGCGCGTGAACCTGCTCCTCGCTGACGACGTCGGTCTCGGCAAAACCATCGAGGCGGGTCTCGTCGCCCTGGAGCTGATCCTCCGGAACCGCGCCCACAAGATCATGATTGTCTGCCCGGCCGGCCTGACCGTGAAGTGGCGTGACGAGATGGCCGAGAAGTTCGGCCTGGACTTCACGATCATCGACTCCGAGCGCAGCGCCGAGGTGCGCCGCAGCCACGGCAGCGCGGCCAACCCTTTCAACATTTACCCGCAGTGCATCGTCAGCCTGCCCTGGCTGCGCGGCCCCAAGGCGCAGCGCCTGCTCGCCGAAGTGCTCCCCACCGAGGACACCGACGCGACCACTCCCACGAAGCGTGTCTTCGACCTGCTCATCCTCGACGAAGCGCACCATGTCGCACCCTCCGCGCCCAAGCAGCTCTACCCCGTCGACTCCCAGCAGACCAAGCTGATCCGCCGCCTCGCGCCCCACTTCGAGCACCGGCTGTTTCTGTCGGCCACCCCGCACAACGGCTACCAGGAGTCGTACACCGCCCTCCTGGAGATCATCGACAGCCAGCGCTTCGCCCGCGGCGTGGAGCCTGACCCGGCAGCGGTCAAGGACACGGTCGTACGTCGTCTCAAAACCGACATCCGAGAGCCTGACGGAACCCGTCGCTTCCTGGAGCGCACGACCGTCGCCCTGCCTGTCGAATACACCGACGACGAACGCCGCATCCACGGCCTCCTCAAGGACTACGCACAGCTGCGCCGCGCCAAGCTCGGCACCCGGTACAAGGGCGGCCGCAAGGCCGCCGACCTGGTCACGTTGCTACTGAAGAAGCGGTTGTTCTCGTCCCCGGACGCCTTCGCCCGCACCATCGCCGTCTACCTGGACACCCTCGGCACGAAGAAGCAGCAGGCGGCCGAGGAGATCGAGGAATGGCAGGAGACCTTCTTCGCCGACTACGCGGACTACGACGACGAGCCGCTCGCCGAAGCCGAGGACGACGCCATCGCCCGCGCCACCACACTCCAGCCGAGCACCGACAACGATGAGGCCGACCTCCTGGAGCAGATGCAGGAGTGGGCACAGCGCCACCAGGCCCAGGCCGACTCCAAGGCGCGCGAACTCATCGACTACGTCAAGGCGGTGTGCCTGCCCGACGGCAAGCACTGGACCAACGAACGCGTCGTGGTCTTCACCGAATACCGCGACACCCAGATCTGGCTCCAGAACCTGCTGCGTGACCACGGACTCGGCGGCGACCGCGTGGCCCTCCTCCACGGCGGCATGAACACCGACGACCGTGAGCAGCTGCGCCTCGCCTTCCAGGCCGAGCCCGCCGAGAACGAGGTACGCATCCTCCTCGCCACGGACGCGGCCAGCGAGGGCATCGACCTCCAGCGGCACTGCCACCGCCTGGTCAATTACGACATCCCGTTCAACCCCAACAAGCTGGAACAGCGCATCGGCCGCATCGACCGTTACGGCCAGCGCACCGCCCCGGAGATCGTCCACTTCATCGGCAGCGGCTACGAGAAAGCAGCCGACAACTACGAGGCCGACCTCGAATTCCTCGCCCGCGTCGCCAACAAGGTCGCACGCATGGAAGAGGACCTCGGCAAGGTCAACGCCGTCCTCGCCGACGCCGTACAGCGCAGGATGACCGGAGACCTCGGTGCCGACTTCGACGTCGAGCGGGCTGAGGCATACGCGGGCCGCAAGGCCAAACGCGGCGGCAATGTGACCGCCGAGCGCGACGTCCAGGCACAGGCCCAGCGCCTGAAGGATCAGGTTGACGCCACCGTGAGCACGCTCGGCATCACGCCACCGAGGGTCGCGCGAGTGGTCTCCACAGCCCTTCCTCTCGCCCGCCAGCAGGACATCACCCCTGTCATCGACGACCGGGAATTCGCTCCGGGCTTCTACGAAGTCCCCACGCTCACCGGCTCATGGGAGCGCGCCAGCCAGGGACTCGCAGACAAGCTGCGCCCGGAGATCCAGCGCCCCATTACGTTCGACGCGCAAGGCGCCAAGGGCCGCGACGACGTGGTCCTTGCCCATCTCGGCCACCCCCTGGTCACCATGTCCACGCGCCTGCTCCGTGCGGCTGTGTGGAACAAGGACCAGACCGGCCTGGCCCGGGTGGCCGCCGTTGTCAGCGACCACCCAGAGCTGGAGACCACCCTCGTAGGTGCCTTCGCTCGCTTCGTGCTGGTCGGCGCGGACGGCGTACGCCTCCACGAGGAGGTCCTCCAGGCGGGAGGCTGGCTCCGCGACGACGAGACGTCAGCCGGCTCGGTCCGCTTCAACCGCCTTGAGAAAATCACCACGTTGCGCGAGATCCTCGACAACGCACTCGCTGACTCAACCAAGGCTTCCACGCTCCTCGAGCGCCGGCTGACCGATGCCTGGCCTCACGTGAGCGAAGCCCTGGTCTCCTCTCTCGAATGGCGCGCCCGCAACCGCCAGACCGCGCTGGAGGGCCGCCTCGAAAACCGCCGCCGTGAGGAGACGGAGCGCATCGCCGCCAACATCGACGCCTTCCGCGCCTCGCTGCGCGCCGCCATCGGCAAACCGGCCGAGGAGGAGGAAGGTCAGCTGGAGCTCATCTTCGACGAGGCCGAGCAGCAGCGCCGAGACCGCGAGAACTGGGCGAAGCGGCTCGATGCCCTGGAGACCGAGAAGGAACGCGAGTTCGCCTCGATCGCCGCGCGCTACGCCCAGCCCAAACCGCTGCTGTTCCCCGTCGCCGTCGTCTTCGTCGTTCCCCGCCGGGAGGCCGTGAAGTGAGCACCACCGTCCGTACGAACCACGGCCGCGGACGCGCCCGCAGCGGGGCACCGCTGCCGGACGGCAGGCAGCAGCACCTGGACTGGCTGAGCCTGGTAGACGTGTCGGGACCGTTCCTGACGCTGCCCGTGCTGCTGAGGACCTGGCAGCAGCTCGACTCCATCGACAAGCCGATGCGTGCGCGGCTGCGGTATGAACACGGTGTCTGGCTGTCCGACCAGGAGACGGGGCAGGAGGCGTGGATCCACTTCCTTCTGAGTGAACTCCTGGGCTGGGGCGATGCGTTGGGGCAGGGTGCGGGGCTGACCGATGCCCTCGCCGTCGATGTCCCGGAGCATGACGAGCGTGTCGCGCCGACGTTCGCGCTACTCGACCCTGGGGTGGAGGGGGAAGGGGACGACACGGCCGCGCTCGTGGCTGGCACTTCGATGCTCGGTCTGACGGTCCCGGCCGGACAGCACCCTGCCCGCCGCATCCCGGACTCACCCTGGTCGGCCACCCCGATCGACCGCATGGCCCACCTGTGCCGTCACCACGGTGTGGAGCTGGGCCTGGTGACGGACGGCCGCTGGTGGGCCCTCGTGTGGGCACCGCGCGGCGGCGTCGCCACGTCGGCCGTTTTCGACACGGTGGCCTGGACGGAACAGGCCGAGCGCGTGGTGGTACGAGCCTTCGTGTCGCTCCTGAATCGGCGCCGCTTCTTCTCCGTCGAGGACGACCAGATGCTGCTCCCGCTGCTGCGGGAGTCCCTGGACAACCAGGAAGACGTGACGGACGCTCTCGGCGTCCAGGTCCGCCAGGCTGTCGAGCTGTTGGTGGAGGCGATCGGCCGGGCCGATATCAGCGAGCGCGCAAAAGGGGGCAGGGGTCTCGCCGACGTCCCCGCGCAGGAGGTCTACCGGGGCGCGGTCGCCATCATGATGCGGGTGGTGTTCCTGCTGTTCGCAGAGGAGCGCGGCCTACTCCCGAGCGACAACGAGCTGTATACGCAGGCGTATTCGGCAAGCCGCCTCGCCGAGGAACTGGAGCGGCGGGCCAGGGAGACCACCGAGGAGGACCTGGAGCAGACGAGGGCAGGCTGGCATCGGCTGATTGCCTTGTTCAACGCGGTGTACGGGGGAGTGGAGCACCCCAAGCTCACCATGCATGCGTACGACGGCTCGATCTTCGACCCGAACGCCTACCCCTGGTTGGAGGGGCGCGGAACGGGTGAGGACGACCCGAGCGATCCCCTGCCGATCGACGACCGGACTGTCCTGCACATGCTCCAGTCGGTGCAGCATGTCTTGATCGGTGTAGGCAAGAAGCGGGAACGGCGGCGACTGACGTTCCGGACGCTGGACGTCGAACAGATCGGTTACGTGTACGAGGGCTTGCTCTCGTATCAGGGGCGGCGGGCCGAAGACACGGTTGTCGGGCTGGTGGGGAAGCCGGGGCTTGAGGCGGAGGTGCTGCTCTCATGGCTTGAGGCGAAGGCGGCCGGTGTCCAGGAGCCGGCGGACCTGGGGGCGCTCCTGGCGGACGAGTACAACAAGACGACAGGGCTGGGCAGTGCGGCCAAGGTCGCCAAGTCGCTTGCCCCGCTGAGTGATTCGGAGCGCGAGGCCGCGCGGCGCAAGTTGCTCGCCGCGACGGGCGGCGACGCGGAGCTGACGGAGCGGCTGCTCCCGTTCTACGGGATCATCCGGCGTGATCTGCGGGACCTGCCGGTAGTCATCCGGCCGGGCGCGCTTTACGTCACAGAATCCGCACTCCGGAAGAACACGGGCACGCACTACACGCCCAAGTCCCTTGCGCAGAAGGTGGCGGATGGGGCGCTGGAGCCGCTGGTGTACGAGGCCGAGCATGGGCCGCTGGCGACCTCTGACCGTTCGCAGTGGCGGCCGAAGTCGTCGACCGAGCTGCTGAAGCTGAAGGTCGCGGACATCGCGATGGGCTCGGCGGCATTCCTAGTCGCTGCTTGCCGGTACCTCGCCCATTCCTTGGTCGAGGCGTGGGCCCGGGAGAGGGATGCGCGGGCTATCGCGTATCTGGAGGCGGCGCGGTCGCTTTCTGCTTCTGCGGTGGACGCGGAGGCCGACCCGGTGATGGTCGAGGCACGGCGACAGGTTATTGAGCATTGCTTGTACGGGGTCGACATCAACCCGATGGCTGTGGAGATGGCCAAGCTGTCGCTGTGGCTGGTGTCCATGGACCCGGAGCGTCCCTTTACGTTCCTGGACGACCGGCTGGTGGCGGGGGATTCGCTGCTGGGGATCACATCTGTGGAGCAGTTGGAGGCCATGCATTTGGATCCGGTGCGGGGGCGTCGGATTCATGGGGATGGGATCGACTTCACGGGGGGTGTGCGGCGGCTGGTGCGTGAAGTCGCCGATGAGCGGAGGAAGCTGGCGGGAATTCCAGGAGCTGGGCTGGAGGAGCTGGTGGAGAAGCGGGCGATTCTGGCTTCTGTGCGGAAGAAGACTCGGCACGCCGGGGTGTTTGCGGATTTGGTGGTGGGGGCGGCCATGGCGGGGGCTGGACGAGGGGAGAAGGAGCGGGATCAGCTGGCGTTTGAGGCGGTTACGGCGGCTCATGCGGTGGTTGATGCGCAGGATGACGAGGTGGTGGCTGCGGGGCGGTTGGGACTGGCTGAGGGGCTTGCGCAGGGGTGGCTGGCTACGGGGCAGCCGGAGGGAGGGTTTGATCGGGAGCCTGTGCATTTGCCGCTGGCTTTTCCTGAGGTTTGGGAGGAGCGGGGCGGCTTTGATGCAGTGGTGGGGAATCCGCCATTCCTGGGGGGCACAAAGATCAGTGGCTCCATGGGGGTGTCATATTTCAGATTTCTCGGCGAATGGATCGCCGGAGTTAAGGCTGATCGGTGCGATCTGGTTGGGTACTTTGTTCTGCGAATTGACAGCTTGCTCAATGAAGCAGGGCAAGTGGGTGTGGTGGCAACAAACTCATTGGCCCAGACAGATACCCGGAAAGCCTCCATTGGTCGGCTAGCGTCCGACGGGTCGGTAATTCGAGCTGCAGTAAAGAGTGAGCCTTGGCCGTCGAAGTCTGCCATGCTCGAATATTGCGCTGTATGGTTGAGCAGAGCTCCAGTCGCAGATGGTGTCGTCAGAATATTGGACGGTGTCGAGGTTGTCGCGATCTCCCCGTCTCTAACTCCGGAGAGCAGAGCCGAGGGAGAGGCCCATCAGCTCGTAGCCAACCGTGGGATCTCATTCGAAGGATCGAAACTTACGGGAATGGGTTTCGTTCTGACGGAAGAGGCGGCAAACCAGCTGTTGAAGGCAGATCCTAAGAATCATTCTGTCCTCTACCCGTATTTGGTTGGAGACGACGTCGGGAAACGTTCAGATGGAAGTGCGAGTCGCTGGGTTATCAATTTTCACGACTGGTCGATTGAGCATGCTCAACAATATGGTGACGTCTTCCGTATTGTCGAGAGTGAAGTGAAGCCCGAGAGGCAGAGGCGCAAGTCGGACGGTTCTTACGTATTGCGTAAGCCCTTGCCTGAGAGGTATTGGCAGTATGCGGATAAGCGCCCGGCGATGGTCAAGGCTATTAGTGGACTGTCGCGCGTAATCGTCATTATTAAGCACAGCAAGACGGTGATGCCGGTAATGGTGCCGACTGGGCAAGTTTTTTCGCATGCACTAGCTGTCTTTGCGGCAGACGATTTGGCGCTTCTCGGCTTGCTGAGCAGTGCGGCACACTACTGGTGGGTGGTTGAGCACGGATCGACTCTTGAAACCCGGATTCGATATACCGCTTCCGACGTGTTCGAAACTTTCCCTCGCCCGGAATACACCCAAGATCTGCGGGATTTGGGCGCTCAGTTGGACACTCGCCGTGGTGAAGTCATGCGCACTCGTGGCGGCCTCACGGTCACCTACAACCTTGTCCACGATGAGACCTGCACGGATCCGGATATCACTGAACTCCGCGCCATTCACCGGGCCATCGATGAAGAAGTAGCCCGCGCGTACGGCTGGCAAGATCTCCTTGGCCAGCCCAGCAGCCTTGACCACGGCTTCCATGACACCCGCCAAGGCCCCCGGTGCACCGTCGGCCCCGTCGTTCGCCAGGAGATCCTCGACCGTCTCCTCGAAGAGAATCAGCGCCGCTACCAGGCCGAGGTCGACGCGGGCCTGCACGCCAAGAAGCAGCCCAAGGAGTCCATCCCGGCCATGGCCAAGAAGGCGGCTCGCCCCAAGCCTCCCGCCGAGGAGCCCCCGGGCCTCTTCTGACCTCACCTCAACAAAGCTGTGGCCCCGGCAAGTTGTCCGCCGGGGAGCCACACTCATGTGCCGTACCGCTCAGCCCGCCTCACGCACAAGCGCGACGAACGCGGCCCACCCCTGCGGGCTGAAGCCCAGACGCGCGCCCTGCTTGTTCTTTGAGTCGCGTACGTGGACCGTGCCGGGGCAGGCCGCGACCTCGACGCATTCGGGGCCTTCGTTGCTGCTGTAGCTGCTCTTGAACCACTCCAATCCGGCAGCACCGTCGGCAGAGGGCTTGATCGTCATGTCTCTCCCAGCACTTTCTCGATGAACGCCAGTGACTCCCGTGGCGTGAGAGCCTGCGCGCGGATAATCCCATACTGGGCTTCCAGGCGGCGGACTTCATTCCGTTCAGGGATCACGCGACTGAAGCGCTGCGCCTCGATGTGCCCCACCTTTGGGCCATGGTGCGGATCGACCAGCATGAACGAGCCGCCCATCGCAGCGTGGTCCTCGCGGTCCGTCGGCATCACCTGGAGGTCGGCACGCCGCGAGCGGCCCACTTCCAACAGTCGTTCGAGCTGTAGCCGCATCACCATCTTGCCACCGAGGGGGCGCCGTAGCGTCACCTCCTCCTGGACGAAACTGAGGACGGGAATGGGGCGCCGCTCGAAGATCTGCTGGCGTGCCATCCGCGCTGCGACGTATTGCTCGATCGTCTCCTCATCGAGCATGGGGCGGCGCATCCGGTATAGCGCCCGGGTGTACTCCTCGGTTTGAAGGAGGCCGTGGATGTGAAGAGCGGCATACGCCCCCAACTCCGCCGCGTCCCCCTCCAGTCGAGCCAGGTCCCGCACCTTCTTCGGGTACCGAAGCTTCTCCACGTCCTCCTTGAACTCCGCCAGCATCCCCTCCGCTCCCACCACCTCATCCGCCTTGTCGAGGAACGCTGGCTTGGGGATCCGTCGCCCTCGCTCAACAGCCGACACCTGATGCTCTGTGTACCCGATCCGGCTCCCCAACTCGGCCTGCGTCAGCCCCGCCCGCTCCCGCCACCGCCGCACATGTCGCCCCACCATCTCCAGGACCTCGGACATCCCCTCGTCCCAGTCCTGCGCCTCCGCCGAGCTTCCCGTACCGCCACCCGTCTCTTCCGACTCCGTACCCGTCATGCCAGCCACCTCCGGCCGTACCGTCATCACCCCGCACTCACCTGACACCGCTCCACACCGCGTGCAGTCACGCCCGACAGCCCGGACAACTCGCTTGGACAGCCCGACAACTACGCTCCGTATCGGCGTCATCGCTGTTCAAGATAGACGCACCCGACCACGCTGAGTGACATGAACCAGCAGATCTCCACCCCCCTCCCCGCCACCCAACTCGTCCCACCAGCCCGTCACTTCACCATCCAGCTCAGCGCCACCCGCAGAGGCGCCCGCCTGGCCCGCCGCCTAACGACCCACCAGCTCGACGAGTGGGGCATCTCGCACGGCACCGACCTCTCCGACCGCGCCGCCCTCGTAGTGGCGGAGCTCGCCGCGAACGCCGTCGCGCACGGGCACACCCCGGGCCGCGACTTTCGCCTCACCCTGACGTTGGCCCGCACGCTCCACGGCATCCCATCCACCTACATCCTCCGTGTCGAGGTCACGGACACCCGCCCGGAGCGCCTACCACCGCCCTCGCAGGACCTCACACCTGCCGCCCCCGACGCACCCGCCGGTCGAGGTCTGCTCATCGTCGACACCCTGGTCACCCGCTGGGGCACGCGGGCGGACGACCGGCTCACCAAGACCGTATGGGCGGAACTGACCGATGCCCGGCCCGGAGCAGACCAGGCCGCAGGGCATGGCCTGCGGTAACTTGGCCGGTGTGACTGCCCAGGGCATCGAAGAGGTCCGCCTGACCGCGTTCAAGAGCTTCCGCGGTGAGGCCTTCCGGCTCGCTCCGCTGACCGTGTTGATCGGACGCAACAGCAGCGGCAAGTCGAACGCGCTCGACGGACTCGAAGTGCTGTCTCGTCTGGCACGTGGCGAGGACATCGCCGAGGCGCTGGAGAGCCGGCGCAGCCCGGCAGGGCCGGTGCGCGGCGGGCTCGCCGGATGCGTGCCGCACGGATCGGACAGATTCTCGCTCGGGTGCACTGTGAGCAGCGAGTACGGGCCGATCCACCTGGATGTGACGATCCAGGTGGAGCCGGAGGTGCAGATCGTCGAGGAGCGCCTGTCCGGGCCCACCGTCAGCGGTCATCGCGACGTACTCGTGAGCGGCGCGCCGAGCCCGCACCTCGGTGACATCCAGGCGTCGTGGCACAACGGCAGGCCCGGCCGGAATCCGAGCGGCCCGTTCCGTAACTCACGTCTCCTCACGTCACAGCTGCCGTTGCGCCTGGCCGGTGACACAGAGGGCGAGCACGACTGCATCTGGATCGCCCAGTCGGTGCTGTCGGCTTTGGTCGGCGCCTTTCACCTCGATCCGGTGCCGCACCTCATGCGCCAGTACGTCCCGTCGCGGGACGTACATCTGCGACGCACCGCGGAGAACCTGTCCGCCGCGATCGGCAACGTACAGAGGACGAGCCCTGAACTATTCGATCGGCTCGTGCAGTTGCTGCGCGGGCTGGCCGATCACGACATTGAGACGCTGGCGGTCACTAAGTCCGAGCTGGGCGATGTGATGCTGGCGCTGGATGAGGGGGAGCTGGGGCTGACTCCGGCCCGGGAGATGAGCGACGGGATGCTGCGTTTTCTCGCCATCACCACATCGCTCCTCACCGGAGGGAGGGGGCTCGACCTCGGTTCGTCGAGTGCGGGCAGTGCGAGGGGCGGTTCGGAACGCGCACTCATGTTGGTCGTTGAGGAGTTGGAGAACGGGCTGCACCCCTCCCAGGCGTCAGAAGTGCTGCAACTCGTCCGGCAGGCGAGCGCGGAGAACGACACGCAGGTGCTCATCACCACGCACAGCCCGGCCTTGTTGTCGGCGCTCGACAGCGCGGATCATGATGGGGTCGTGGTGTGCTGGCGGGACAGGGAGTCTGGCACGAGCCGGCTCACCAAGCTCACCGAGCTCGACGGGTATCCGGCAGCCATGGCGGCCGGACGCCTGGGCGATGTGATCACACAGGGGCGGCTGGAAGCCCGCGGGCAACAGGACCGCGACTACACGGAGTTCGACCGTCTTCTGGGGATCGGGTGAGGCGTGGCTCGCAGGGTTGAATTCGTCGACACGTCGATTCTCTGCAATCTCCTTGAGGTGCCTGGCAAATGCCAGGACCGCGAGAAGGTGATCGAAGAGCTGCGTCGCAAGAGGGAGGCTCGGGACTGTGACCTGCTGCTCCCTGTGACCGCGGTCATCGAGACGGGAAACCACATCGCGCAGTTGCCTGACGGGCGGCAGAGGCGTACATGCGCGGAGCGGTTCGCCGGCGTGCTGCGCACGGTGGTGGAGGGCAAGGCGCCCTGGGCGCTCAACGAGGTGGAGTGGGACGCGGCGCATCTCAATGCGCTGATCGGGGGCGGCAGCACGGGCAGCAGCCTGGTGGAGCACGCCTGCAATCAGCTTGGCTGCGGCGACCTGAACATCCTCATCGAACGGGACCGGTACCTTGCCCGGACGTCCGGGGTCGCGGCGACTGTGTGGACGCTGGATGCGCTGTTGGCGTCGTACGCGTGAGGGATGACTCGTCGAAGGGGAGAGACTCCTGCCTGGGGTGGAGGCCTGCGTCGGCCTCGGCTTGGTGGCGGCGTTGGTTCTCTTCGAGTAGGCGGTCGAGGATTTCCTGGCGGACGATGGGGCCTACGGTGTAGCGGGGGCCCTGGCGGGTGTCGTGGAAGCCATGGTTGAGGCCGCCGGGTTGGTCGAGGAGGTCGTGCCAGCCGTAGCTGCGGGCCACTTCCTCGTCAATGGCGCGGTGGATGGCCCGCAGTTCCGTGACATCCGAGTCCATGCACCTCTTGTCGTGGACGAGGTTGTATGTGGCAGTGAGCCCGCTTCGTACAAGCATGATCTGGCCACGGCGGGTGTTCAGTTGGTTGCCTAAGCGTCGGAGTTCTGGGGTGAGCTCCGGCCGTAGGAAGGTCTCGAACACGTAGGAAGGTGTGTAGCGGAGATCACCCCTCATGGTTGATGAATGACGGATCGCCCACCAATAGTGCGGTGCGCTGCTGAGCAACGCCAGCATCCCGGTGTCATCTGTTGCGAAAACAACTGTTGCCTCACTCATGACTTGGCCAGTTGGTACCAGCATGGGCATTACGACTTTACTAACGCGTGTTATCACGAGCACCTGTTTCAAGCCTGTAATGGCTTGATGTAGATCCCCTCGAATTCGCCAGTAGAGCCACCATCGATCCATTAGGCCTGCGTACGTGCGCGGGTCCTTCGCAGCCCTCTCGGGCTTCACCCGCCGACGCACCTGTTCGTACGCTTCGGGATATTGCTTGGCGCGCTGCTCGCTCCAGTCGTGGAAGTTGATGATCCATCGACTTGCCGAGCCGTCGGGGTGCGAATTCAGATCCTGCCCGTTGAGATAAGGGAAGAGCACCTCCCGATACCGTTTGTCTTTTCCGATCAAGGCTTGAGCTGCCTCTGGCTCCATGGTAAATCCGGTGCCGAGGACTAGTGTCCCCTGGAATGCGATTCCTTCGTTCTCTTTCAGCCGATGTGCTGTTCCAGTGACGCGTGAAACCGGGTCCAGCGATGGAGTGATCCCCTTAACTGGTATTCCATCCGAGAGCCGCAGCCCACCTGCAGCTAAATTGCTCCGGCTTGCCCACACGGCGCAGTACTCCAGCATAGCGCTGCGGGACGGCCAGGGATTGCTCTGTACGGACTGACGGATTTCGAGTCCATCTGCCACGAGTCGATCAAGTCCAACCTCCCGTGTGTCCCCCTGCGCCAGGGTGTTCGTGGCGATTAACCCCATCTGCCCGCGCGCGTTCAGCAGGTTGTGCATGCGTAGGAGGAAGTACGCTGCTAGGTCTGCATTCCCGCGAACCCCACGCCCCAGGACATGAACCAGATACTCTCGATACCCCCTCCCTAAGGTTCCGGTAAGCTTCTTGCCGCCCAGATATGGCGGATTTCCCACTATAGCGTCGAAACCGCCACCCTGGAAAACTTCCGGGAATCGGTGTGGCCAATTTAGCGGCTTCCATTCGTCGGGGTCTCCGAGGCCTGCGGCGCGGCGCCACCGCGCTATGTCTTCTCTTGCTCGGCTCTTGATGCTCGCCTGATCCTCTGTATGAACCTTGCCCAACTGGTAAGGGCGAGTAGCCGCCGCGACGGCGGCCGTATCCAGGCCTGGCGCACCATGCTGGGCTTCCGCCAAGGATGCGGTTACGATGAGCTCGCCGAACAACTCTAAGAGTTCGACGGAATGTTCAGCTTCTTCCAATATCCTCCTCTTTCTTTCGAGAGCTGTGAGTGACGTTCCGGGAATGTCGACGATGCTCTTTCGTAACTGCGCCGCGTGCTGGATGTAGGCGCCCATCCCAAGCTGCTGCGAAATGGTCGACGTGTAATCGACCGGGGACCGGCGATGAACCGTATTCTCTGCCGTCGGCAATAGGTGCATGTACTCCACTTGCTCGGCCGATGAGATCCCTGCGAGCGCGTCTCCGTCAATCAGCCGGTCATCCAGGAACGTGAACGGCATCCCGGGCTCGACTGTGTCCAACCACAGGGAAAACTTGGCGAGCTCGACGGCGAGCGGATTGATGTCGACGCCGTACAAACAATGCTCCGTAATTTCTCGGCGCGCCCGGATCATCACCAGGTCGAACCCGTCATCCTCTCGTTCCCGAAAGGGCTCGTGCCGACGGATGACATCAGCCTCGAACTGTTCCTTGATGCGTCCTGCCGCCTCTGTTTGCTGCTCGATTGCTCGAGCCTCGACCAGACGCTCCGCCAGATACCGACAGGCCGCGACGAGGAATGCCCCTGAACCACAGGCGATGTCAGCGACCTTGAGCTTCAGAATGTCTCCGCTGGGCTTGAGCTTCCAGACCTGGCTGTCGGCCGTCTCCAGTGGTCCGGGGAAGTAGACCAATGGCTCCAATGTGCTGCGTACCACATCCGAAGCTAACCACTCAGGCGTGTAGTGCGCGCCCGTCGCCTTACGTTTCGACGACCTGCCGACGTAGAGGCCTCCCGGAAGGACGACGACGGGAAGCCCGCGCAGATCGCTGCGGATGATGCCGTAGAAGGGCAGGAGTCGCTCGGTGAGAGCGGCGTCGCCACCCGTCGCAGCTAGCAACTTCCGCTCAGCCAAGATATGTTCATGCCCGTCGAGTGCACGCAGTGCCCGCTCCACTGCCTTGGGCGTGCCAATGCCAGAGTTTTTGTACGCGCTGGAGAGCGACGTGGCAAACGTGCTGAGCTGGGTGCTTCCCCGAGTAGTCTCGGCAGCAAGACTCTCGATTGCGGCGAGTTCTACTTGGATTTCTTGGCCCGGCTTGCCCGATAGGCCGATGACCGCGGTGGCCGCGCGCTGGCCCTCATACTCAAGGAGTCCCTCGTAGACCTGGCCGATTTCACCGAGCGACAGATGACTGAACGCAGTTTTGCGTCGCTCCCGGGTTGGGCCTTGACCGGTGGTGATGTACTGGACGGAACGCAGCATGTGCAGCACGGTCCGGTCGTCCACAGGCCATGGAGACTCTCCGTCGCCCGGCTCGAGCCAGGGGTGTCGCCGAGGGTCGAAAAGGGAGCCGTCGTATCCACAAATGCGCATGCTGGGGTGATCTACACCCTGGTAGATGGCGTGGAATAGCGCCACAAGCCGGTGCCACGCTGCAGTGCTTTGCTCCAGGTCCTCTTCGCTCGTATCCCGGGCCTGCGCTTCGAGTTCGGCACACAAGCCGCCCGCCGAATAGGACCGTGCGTAGAGTGGGTTGTCGGCGGGCAGTAGCGCTTTCTCCTCGGCGAAGAACGCGAAGAGGATCCGCATCTGGGTCGCGAGGGCGGCGTTGTAGACCTCAGCTGCTGACTGTTTCTCCAGCCCGGCCCGGCCAGCCTCACGCGCTTCTCTATCTGCGCGGCCGATGGCGGCCACGAGAAGCTCGACGGCCGCCTTCACCTGTCGGCCCAGCGACTCGGTGAGCTCTTCTGCTCGATCCTCCGCATTGTTGAGGAGGAACGTCAGCGTCTCGTCGTCCGGTACGGAGAAGAAGCGTCGACGGCTGAGCAGCGAGATGAACGCCCTTACCATCGTCCGATCGGCCGCCGATCCCCAGTCCGCGGTGTCGAAGGTGATGTATGTGGCCGCTGCCTCACGGGGAGCCCAGATAAGAGTCCACCAGCGGCCTGCCGCGACCAGTCCGAGACCGATGCCGTGGTGGCGGCAGAGGCGAGCCAGCCGGTCCGCCGGAGAGGCGGACCACGCGGTGCCGGACTGCCGGGCCGTCGGCAGCACGTCCGGGACGCAGACGAGGCCCAGCAGAGGGATCGCGTCCGGCGCGGGACTGGACGCATCGGAGGCGTCCGGGTGGATCAGGGCGAACGACGGAGTCACCGTCTCCTGGTGCTCCGGAACGGACAGGGCAAGGTTGCCCAGGAGCGCAGGATCCTCGGACAGTGCGTCCCCCCAGCCCAGCAGGTCACGGAGGAGGTAGCCGATCCACGCGTCGTGGTAGACGCCCGGCTTCGAGTGCCACTCGCGGTGCTCGATCCGTAAGGAGCGCCTCGCCGGTCCGTCCAGGGCATCGAGCTGCGGCCATACGCGGGTCAGCGCCGGGATTCCGAGGAACGGGCCGTCAATCGTGACAAGACCCAGCCATTCCTCGTGCTGGCTACGGCCTTCCGCCGCGGGTGACCGGTTGCCGGCGGCCTGGCCGCGCCTCCTGGAGCCGAGTCGTGCCGATGTCGTACCGGTAGCCATAAGGCACCCCCGCTGCGAGACAACGATTGCGCACGGCGATCTGAGTAGGTACGTGGTCAGGCCTCAGAACTGACGGTAGCCGGACGAGTACCAAATCGGATAGAGCGCCTGCGGCATAGGACCTCCGGCTGTGCTGATGGGGACCGAGCGACGCACGAGTGCCGAGTTTGTCCCACAAGTGCTCGCCGACTGGCCGGCGTTGAGCGGCGCCTGCCAGCGGGACGGATCGCTTCATCGATCGTGGAGTCGCGGCTGCCTCGCTGGAGAGGTTCGAGGAATGCAGCGACGGAGACCACGCCGAGTATCCAAAACAAGCCATAGCTGCCCCGACCGTCCCGTTCTGAATGTCAGACGTGACCATTAGCATCCAGGTGATGGCAGGTCGTCACGGTCGTGGGTGATGGGTGCCGCGGAGCTGGCAGGGCCCTCGTGGGCCGCGTATGACGTACGAAAGAGGGACGCCCCGATGCCCAGTCAGTCCGCTGCGGTGCCGCCGGGCTCGTTGGAAGAAGATCTCCTCCAGCGGGTCCGCGAAGTACCGCAGACCTTCGTCCCGGCCGGCTCCTATGAAGTCCGGGACGATCTGGGTGAGCTCATCAGCCGCGATCTGCTCGGTCCCTGGGACGGCCCGAGCGAGGAGTTCGACCACCGGGCGGCCGGTCCCCGCGATCGCTATCTGGTTGGTTTGATCGGACCCAAGCGCACCCTCACGACCTCGCTGGCGGCCACCGGCGAGCAGTTGAACGACGACTCCGACGGCGAGGGCGACAGCAGTGACCAGAGCCTGCCCGAGAAGCTCACGACACAGAACGCCGGCCGTATGTGGGCGTCATCCATGGGAATGATGTTCGCCGTCGCTGCGGACGACGGAGTGGATACGGTCTCCGTGCGTGTCCGGTGGGGGCGTTACGACAAGTCCCAGGTGCTGAGCGACGACGGAGTCGCCCGTACGACCTGGAGTCGCGAGCAAGTCGAGAAGAACCCCGAGATCCGGCTCGACGGCAAGCCTCGGCAGGTTCTCCCGCTCACCGCCGACGACCCGGACGCCCCAGGGGTGCGTCTGATCGCCGAAGTACGGAACCGACCGGGTTCCGGCGGCCCGACCCGAGTGGTCGAACTGTCCCTGGTGAACGCCCAGGAGGAGCCCCAGCAGTCGAAGGACACCGCCTGGCTGTTCCAGACGGAGTTGCGGGTCACCGCGCTTGATGGCGCGGCACCCGTCTTCCTGCCCATTTCCGACCCGCTCGACGGAGCTGCGGAGGCCTACGACGCGTTCGGCGGGGCCGATCCGGAGGAGCAGCACCTGACGCTGCTCTATCGCAATCAGCTGAAGCACGCGGCGGGCCGCAATGTCGCCGTCGCGGTGACGATCGATGAAGGCGAACGGCGAGCCCGCGCGCTCACCACCACTTGGCTTCCCGTCTACGATGTTCCGGCCACCATCGCGCCGTCCGGCGAAGACGCAGCGCATCTCGCCGGGCTCGAACTCTCAATGGACGCGCTCGCCGAGCTTGCACCTGTTGAACTGACGGCAGCGCTCGCCCCGTTGGCAGACGGATACAGTGCCTGGCTCGACGAGCGGCAGGCGCAGGCCGAGCAACTGTCCCCCGGGCTACGGGACAGCGCGCTCGCCGCGGTGGAACAGGCTCGTGAGGTGTCTGTCCGGATCACCCTCGGAGCGGACCTCCTGAACGATCCGGACCGGCCCGAGGCTCTAGAAGCATTCCGGTTCGCCAACCGGGCGATGGCGCTCCAGCGGCGGCACACTGCCATCGCGGGGCTGCGCGAGAGGGAAGGCCTCAGTTTCGCCGAGGCCCAGCAACGGATCGCCGATCAAGGACCCGCTGCCGCGTCCTGGCGTCCGTTCCAGCTGGCCTTCGTTCTCCTCAATCTGCGAGCGCTGGCCATTCCGACACTTCCCGAACGGGAAGCAGGCGCCGATGCCATCGTTGACCTGCTCTTCTTTCCGACTGGTGGCGGTAAGACCGAGGCCTATCTCGGCCTCGCCGCCTTCACCTTCGCCATTCGCCGTCTTCAGGGAACCATTGGCTCCGGGGCGGATGCCCGTAGCGGTGACGCGGGCGTCGCCGTATTGATGCGCTACACCTTGCGGCTACTCACCGCCCAGCAGTTCCAGCGTGCCGCTGCCTTGGTCTGCGCCGCGGAAGTGCTGCGCCGAGAGGCGTTCGAGGGCGGGGACACCCGCTGGGGCGCGACGCCCTTCCGGATCGGACTGTGGGTGGGCGGAGCTGTCTCCCCGAACCGCTACGAAGAAGCGGCACAACAGATCGCCGAAGCGAAAGAAGCAGGGGACAGCCGCGGTGCCAAGGTGCTGCAGACCCTGGCCTGCCCCTGGTGCGGTACGGCGCTCAGCGCTCAGCGCGACCTCCATCCCGACGATGATCTGCGCCGGGTTCTTCTCTACTGCGCCAACGGCGAGGGCAAAAACGCCTGCCCGTTCTCACAGCGACGCTCCCCACGTGAAGGGCTGCCCATCCTCACGGTCGACGAGGAGATCTACCGCCTGGCCCCCAGCCTGCTGATCGCCACCGTAGACAAGCTTGCCCAGCTGCCGTGGCGCGGCTACGCCGGAATGCTCTTCGGGCGGGTGTCCCAGCTCTGTCTGCGCCACGGTTACCGGCACGCCGACCTGGACGCGCGGACCAAGTGCGGAGAGAAGCACAACGCCAAGGGCAAGTACGAAGCGGTCAAGAGCCAGGAAGTGACACGCCTGCGACCGCCAGACCTGATCATCCAGGACGAACTCCACCTGATCTCAGGTGCCTTGGGCACAACAGTCGGCCTCTTTGAAGCGGCCGTCGACGAGTTGTGCAGCTGGTCAGCGCCCGACAGTACGGGCGCCACGAAACTGGTGGGCCCCAAGATCGTTGCATCCACGGCCACGACGAAGCGAGCAGCCGACCAGATCCTCGGCGTCTTCGCCAGGAAGGCGGCAATTTTCCCGCCCCAGGTGATCGACGTCGAGGACACCTTCTTCTCGCAGCAGGTCGCACTCTCGCAAGAGGCGCCCGGCCGGCGCTACCTGGGAATCTGCGCACATGGCGTGAGGATGAAGCAGGCGGAGATCCGCGTGGCCGAGATCCTGCTGCTCGCCGGCCAGACGCTCTTCGACAAGCACGGCGAGCCCGCCGACCCGTATATGACGCTGGTGGGTTACTTCAACGCCACGCGTGAACTCGCGGGGATGCGCCGCTTCCTGGACGACGACATCGCCACTCGTGTCCGTGTCCACGGCAACCGCAAGGGCCTTTCCAATCGGCTGCTCCGCAGGACGGACATGCTGTCCGTGCAGGAGCTGACCTCGCGCATCTCCTCCGGGGACATCACGGAGGTGCTCGCTCGCCTGGAGATCGGCTTCGACGAGGAGGCAGACACGACGGTCCGCAAGGCCGCCTTGACCGACGAACTAAAAGCCGCTGCGCAGCACAAACAGCGACTCGACCCGTCGAAGCTGCACCTTCGCACCGAGGGCGCGGGCGCCGTCGACACGGTCATCGCTACCTCCATGCTCCAAGTCGGCGTGGACGTCTCCCGGTTCGGCCTGATGATCGTGGTGGGGCAACCGAAGAACACCGCCGAGTACATTCAGGCGTCGTCCCGCGTCGGCCGCGACGCGAAGCGCCCAGGTCTGGTCGTCACGCTCTACAACTGGACACGGCCTCGTGACCTGGCGCACTTCGAGAACTTCGGCCACTACCACGCCACCTTCTACCGCGAGGTCGAAGCTCTGTCCGTCACGCCCTTCGCGCGCCGGTCCCTGGACCGCACCACGGCGGCCGCATGGATTGCCGCGGTGCGTAACGCGACCGATCCCAACTCGCGCAATGCGGACGCGTTCGACGTCGATCTCGACGGCCCGCCCGCGCAGCAGATCACCGAGCGTTTCCTTCGGCGTGCCGAGGCGGTCGGCGGTGAACGGGCCCGCGGCTATCTCGTCGAACGTATCGACACCCTCAAGGACGCCTGGGCGCAGAAGAAACAGGGCAACGCGCGACTGGGCTACGAGGAGGGCAGGTGGAAGGGCCAGCAGCTCACCGGCTTGCTGAACAGGGCAACCGGCGCGCGCTGGGATGAACTCACCGTCGCTCAGTCGATGCGTGAGACGGAGAACGAGATCAATCTGCTGGTGTCCGGCAGCGGCTTGTTCGACGTGGTCGGCGGAGCTCCCGCGTGGAGCTATCCAGGGGGCGGTGGGCAGGACGGCCCCAGCGACGAGGACACGCCCGAAGGCGACGAGACCGGAGCCGTACTGGACAACAAGGCCGTGGCGAACGGACAGAGCGGAAAGCAGGCGCACTCATGATGGACAAGGCCCAGTACCGCCGCCGCGTTGGCTCCGTGCGCCCCAGCCACCTGATGTTCACAGGGGGTGTCGGAGCGTTGGTCGATCTGCCGAACTTCGCCGTTCTCGTCCGAGGTATCGACGATTGGCAGTACGACTCCTTCGAATGGGCCGATCTGAAGGAACCGCGACTGCTACGGGCCGTCAATAGCCTGCTTGCCGATCAGTACGGGCCTCAGGTCACCCAACTTCGTCCGGCGCCCTGGATGGATGGAGCGGACACTGACCCCAACGGACCTGCGGCAAAAGTGGGTGTGCCCGTCCTGCCGTTCCCGCAGTGGCTGCGCTGTACCGCGTGCAACGAACTGGGTGCGCTGGACTCGAAGGTCTTCAAGTTCGAGAACGCCCAACCGCGCCGCCCGGACAAGGCCCGCTTCTTCCACGAGAACTGCACGACGAAGCGAAAAGGCAAGCGCCCGCTGGCCGTGGCGGCGCGCTTTGTACTCGTGTGCCCGTCCGGGCATCTGGACGACTTCCCGTACACGACCTTCGTGCACCGCGGCGGCGAGTGCACGGCGGTCAGCCATCCCCGCCTGCAGATGCTCGACCACGGTGGCAACCAGGCTGCCAACGTGAAAATCAAGTGCGTGAACTGCGGCAAGGAACGGAACATCCGCGACGCAATGGGCTCCCGGGGGGAAGCAACCCTGCCCAGTTGTCGTGGCCGTCACCCTCATCTGGCGACCTTCAGTCCAGGTGGCTGCGAGCAGCTTCCCAAGCCGCTGGTGATCGGTGCGTCCAATCAGTGGTTTGCGCAGACGCTGAGCGTCCTGGCAGTCCCGCCCACCAGCGGTAGCGCATTGCAGGGCAAGATCGAGCAGCTTTGGGACACGCTTCAGAAGGTCACAGCGCCCGCCATGCTCGAACTGCTCTGGGATCTACCGCAGTTCAAACCGCTTCACCAATGGGAGCAAGCAGACGTATTCGAAGCCATCCAGACACAGCAGGCTGCCACTGAAGCAGGTTCGATCCCACAGCCGACGTCATATCCCGATCTCCTCACCCCGGAATGGGAGATCTTCACCAGCCCTGATACCCCAGAGCCCACAGAAGACTTCACGCTCCGGGATGTCTCTGTCCCATCCGCCTTGACCGGCACGTTCTCGCATATTGTCCAAGCGGAACGGCTCAGGGAAGTCCGTGCCCTCGTCGGTTTCACCCGGCTCGACGCCCCCGATCCCGAAGACCCAGATCTGGTCACCCGTGCGCCCCTGTCCCGCAGCAGCACACCCGCCTGGGTTCCGGCCAGCGAGGTACGAGGAGAGGGCATCTTCCTGCGTATGCCCGAGTCGTTGGTGGCTGCCTGGGAACAACGAGTAGCCGGCTCCGCCGCCCTCGCGGCACACCGCGAGGCGTACGTCGAATTCCGCCGTAACCGTTACTCGGGACGTGTCCAGGGCAACGACAACCCTCTGCGCGGCTGGCCCGGAGCGCGGTACATCGCTCTGCACACTCTCTCCCACCTGCTGATCCGGGCCATCGCGTTGGAGTGCGGATACTCTTCGGCGAGTCTGTCGGAACGGATTTACTCCGGCCGGGATGAAGATCCGCGTACGGGCATCCTGATCTACACAGCCGTACCCGACGCCGAAGGCACTCTGGGCGGCTTGGTCTCGCTCGCTGAACCCAAGACGATCACTCGCATTGTGCGACGCGCCTTGGCTGACGCGGAGCGCTGCTCCTCCGATCCGCTCTGCGCAGAGCGACTTCCGCGTCCCCCGCACGAGGACTTCCTGCACGGTGCGGCCTGTCACGTCTGCCTCTTCGTGTCAGAGACCACGTGCGAGCGCGGCAACCGATTCCTGGACCGCCGGTTCATAGTGCCCATCGACGACCCGGACCTTGTTCTGTTGCAGGGAGCCAAGTGACCGGAGCGGCATTTGAGCGAGCTGCGGCCGATGCTCTGACGACAGTGGGAGCGGACGGTGTTCGTACTCTCGCCGAAGGCATAGGGAAACAACGCCCGAGGGCCTCGGTCCTCTCCGCTCGCGCGTTCCCAGGATTTGCGGACGCGGCGACGGCCCTTCTGGAGGCGATAGAAGCCGACGGTGTGGCCTCGTCAGCGGCGGCCGCTTACCTGCACGGACTCGCTGCCGGGCACGCTCTGAGGGCCAAGGAGCAGGAGATCTCACTGGTTTGGAGTGGGCCGTCATCGCATCGGGTCCCTGTCAGGACGACAAGTCGAGCTTTGCTCCAGCTCGTCGAAGCAGCCCAGCAGGAGCTGCTGCTGATGACCTACTCGGCAACCCGCTATACGCCGCTTACGAATGCGTTGGATGCCGCTGTTGGCCGGGGGGTGCACATTGACGTCGTAGTCGAAACGTTGCAGGGCGCCGGCAGCGCTCTCTCCGGGACAGAACCTGCGTCTGCTTTTCTCGAGGTGCCAGGGCTGAGGGTCTGGCACTGGCCTCTCGGTAACAGGGCGGAACCGGGAGCCAAGACCCACGCCAAATTGGCGCTGGCTGACCGGCGGGTCTTGCTCACCACCAGCGCCAACTTCACACAGTCAGGAGTAGATCGGAACATTGAGGCTGGAGTGCTGATCACGGGAGGCTCGGTGCCCGCCCGTACCTCAGAACACATCCAGGAGCTACAGCGAACGGGTGTGCTGCAACGGTATTGGTGACCGGCCCCTTCCCGCCTGCCAGAACCTGTTGTGTGGAGGGGGGCGAACCCCTCGTGCCGGGACTGCCGCGAGAAGATCAACGCCATGTGAGGGCCGAGCCGGAGGCAGAAGGGCTCCAACGGGCCACTATGGTCAGGTCCTTGGACACCGTGGGGCTCCTCTCACGTCTCGGCGAAGCGGATCGCGTACCGGCTGATTTTCACTCCCGTCGCCCGCTCGACGAGAGCTCACGGCTATCCAACGTCGCGGGAGCCGTCACGCGGCGCTCAACGCTGTTCCCACCATCGCCGCCGAGACGCGAGTGAAAGGCCGGTATCCCCAGCCCATCGCCGAACCCGGCCAGGGCGCCGCGCGCCTCCGATGCCCGAACCGTCCGTCAGTTCCGCCGCCCCCGTGCCAACGCCACCCCCGCCACAACCCCCGTCACAACCCCCGTCACCACAGCCGTAACAACAAGAACCACCAACCACGAAGCCCAGTAATCCCGAGGCAGCACCGTCGGATTCGCCGGATTCCCCGGCCGAAGCAGCAACGGCAAGGCCAGCAGAGTCAGGCACCCCCCAGTCAGCAACCCACCCCGCAGCACCGGCCGTAGCCGTGACCGCCCGATGAGCAGGCCCAAGAGCAGCACGGCCGGTACCAGGAGGCCGTCATGCAGTACCACCGCCCCGCCCAGCCACACCGCCAGATCCCATACGTCAGTCAGGTCGGGGTGAGTCCGTATGACGAACTCCCGGATGCCGAAACCCGCGGCCGCCAGGCCGGGCGCCGCAAGTAGCAGACGTACGACCGTCGTTCTCGTCACGCGAGCACCTCCAGCCTCGTAACCCACTTGGTCTGCACGACGCCAGGCCGGTTCGGGGCGATGATGCGGGCCGGGTAGCCGTGGTCCGGGGCGAGGGTGGCGCCGTTGAGGCGGAGGGCGAGGAGGGTTAGGTCGTCTCGGGTGTAGGGGTGGTCCATTTCGGTCACTCCGTAGCCTCCTCGGCGTTGTAGGGAGACGATGCGTAGGCGGGCGCCGTCGGGGAGGCCGGCTCGGGCCAGGAGGTCCTTGATGCGTACGCCCTCCCAGTGGGCGGACTTGGACCAGCCCTCGACGCAGGCGATGGGGAGTTCGACTCGGTGTTGCGGCATCGCGCGCAACTCGTCCAGCGTCAGCTCGTAAGGGGTGGGTCCTTCCACCCGTAGCCGCCAGTCCCGTACTGCCTCCTCCGTGACTCCCGCCGACCTCGCCGTTCGGTTCACCGGGAGTCCCTGCGGGCCCACGTCCGGGTCTCTCGGGGCCAGTAGTGCCAGGTCCTTCAACGGAGTTATCGACTGGCCCGCCGTGAAGAGCGTTACGGCGCCTACCGCTGTGCCTATGCCCAGCAGCAGGGAGCGTCGGTCGACCTCGTCGCGCAGTTCCGGCTGGGGCGGCTCTGCTCGTCTGCGGCGCCAATTCGCCGCAATCACAGGGGCCTTCACCGCCAGGTGCAGCAGCAGCGAGCCGATGATGACCCACGCCAGCGCCCAGTGCACCTCGCGGAAGGAGAACGGCCACGCGTACCACTGGATCGTGTTGAGCAGGCCCATGAACAGTTCGAGGAGGGTGGCTGAGACCAGGACGGCTATGGACAGGCGTTCCAAGGCGTGGGCGATCGAGCGGACAGGGGGCCATTCGAAGACGTGGGGGTAGACCGTCCATAGCTTGACCAGGAGGAGTGGTACCGCTGCTATGCCGCTGATCACGTGTAGGCCTTGTGTGACGCGGTAGCCCCACGCGGGGCGGGTGGGCAGGTGTGGGGAGAGCCAGGTGGGCGGCTCCTGGAGGTAGTGGCTGATCACGCCGGACAGGAAACAGACCAGGATCGTTAGACCCAGGAGGCGGCCGACCACGGTTGCCGTGCGTGGGTCGTGCAGTCTGCCTCGGAAGCGGGGGAGTAGGGCGGGTGCGGGCATGGTGCCATTGCACGTGTGCGGGACCGCCGAGGGGAATCAAATCCGTCTTACGGAACTCTGACGCACCCCGGCCTGCATCGAAGGATGTCCGCGACCCGGACGGTTACCGTCGCCGCGCGCGGCAGCTTCAGTACGCCGGTCCTGGACGGATGGCCGTCGCCCTGGGGGCCGCGCGGACCTCGGGGGTCAGACCCCGGCGTTCAACCCCACTCGTCTGCCGGTCTTCAGAGGGCATCCACCCCGCTCACCTTCCAGCCCTCGCCCGCCCGGGCCATCGTCATCCGCACCCGGTTCAGATCCACCCGCGACCCCGACACCTGCGTGCTCTCGGTGACCTGGTTGACGAAGAGCAGGACCACGACCTCGTCCGGGGAGGCCGATACGACCGAAGTCGCCGGGGATCTGCCGGAGGCAGGGGAGGCGATCGTCGCCTTCACCACGCCGCGGTACTTCTTGGCAGTCGGTCCGACCACGGTCCTCGTGGTCTTGCCGTACTCGTCGCGGAAGCTGCCGGTCAGGTGGGTGCGGGCCTTCGTGAAGTCGCGGTCCAGGTGGCGGTAGTCGTACGACAGCACGACCGGCGCTGCCTTTTGCGCTGCTGTGACCGCCTCGCTCCGTGCGCTGTCCGTGCGTCGGCCGTCCCAGTACTGGCGGCCCAGTACGGCGGCCGCGACCAGGGCGGCGAGGAGCAGGGCGCCCAAGGCCAGGGTGAGCAGTCTCCGGGTTCGGGGTGCGCCCCGGTCCTTCTGCTCCGGCGGGGCGTCCTCGTTGAACTGCTCCGGCGACGGCTCGGGCGGGTCCTCCCAGCCGTTCTTCGGGGCATCGATCAGAACCGTGCGGCCCGCAAGTGGTTGCGAGGTCTCCTCGTCTGCGGCCGCCGCGGAGCGGACGCCGCGCTCCGCGCGCTTGGTTGCCGCGCGGGCGGCCGCCGTCATGGTGCGCCGGGTGCCGGGGGTGCGGCCGGTGGTCGTCTTCGCCATGGTCGTACTCCTCATTCATGTCACCTGGTCAGCCGACGAACTCGACGTCGGACGTCAGCCAGCGGCCGTCCCGGTGCACCAGGTCGAGCTGCAGGCGGTAGGTGCGTGCCTCCCCCTTGGGCACTGCGGTGTTGGTCACCTTGCTGTCGGCCACCACCAGGACGCGGGCCGAGTTCTCGTCGGAGCGGACGATGCCCGCTTCGAGGACCTGGCCCTCGGAGACCGACTTGTTCTGGGCGACCAACTGCGTCAGCTCGTCCGTCTGTGCCGCGAACTGTTTCTTGAAGTCACCGGTGGCGCCCGCCAGTACATTCGCGCTGTCCCGGTCGTAGTGCCGGTAGTCCAGGGATGTGAAGTTCAGGGCCGACTGGCGGGCCGCGGCCAGGATGTCCTGGCGGTGCTGGTTCGCCTCGCGGTGCTTGTAGAGGCCTAGGGCCAGCCAGATCGTCAGGGTGGTCGTGACGACCGTCGCCACAATCAGTCCCAAGGACAGGGCCCTTCCGGACAGTGCCTTGCTCATGCCATCGGTCCGACCAGCAGCCATTGCCATGACTCCCCTCCGAATAGTGCCTGTTGGCCGCCCGTCGAGCCGATCTCGACGGGCCTTCCGTCCGGGCCGGTGGCGGTTCCGGTCTCCGGGTCGTACGGGGAGACGTACGGCGCGTTCTGCGCGCCCCGCACCGACGTCTCGCTGCCGCGCGGGGTAGTGCAGCGTGCGTCGCTGTTCGCCTCGCGCGTGCTGGTGTCCTCGGGGTCGCGTCGCGCCGTGCCGTAGCCCTGGGTGCAGGCCGGTGGGTCGTCGGCGTTGATCACCAGGCCGAAGTGGGTCGTGCCGTCGCCCGGTACGACCGTGTAGCTGCCCGCCACCATCACCGGGAAGGTGACCAGGGCCTGCTCTACGCCGGGCAGCCTCGCCAGCGTCACCTGGCCGCCGCTGATCAGGTTCGCCAGCAGGACCGACAGCCTCGGCGACACCGACTTCAACAGCGAGTTCACCTCCTGCGCCGCCGGTCTCGCGTTGCCGATCAGCTTGCGCAGGTCCCCGTCGCTCGCCTTCAACTGGGCCGAGAGGGCTGCGAGATCGCTTGCGAACGACTTGATCGACGAGCCCTGATCCGCCTGTGTCTTCAGGACCTTCCTTGAGTCCTCGATCAGCGCGATCGTCTCCGGCAGCGTCTCCGACGCCGACTCGATCAGCTCATTGCCCGAATCCACCAGGCGATTCAGGTTCGGGCCGGTTCCGGCGAATGCCTTGCCCAACTCGTCGACCGTTACTCGTAGATCGTCCTTGCCGACCGAGTTCACCAGGCGGTCCAGGCTGAGGACCAGGTCCGTCGTCGGCAGCGGCACGCGGGTGCTCGTGCGTGGGATCCTGCTGCCGTCCAGCAAGTACGGGCCGTGGGGCGAGCGGGGTTGCAGGTCTACGTACTGCTCGCCCACCGCCGAGCGGTTCGCCACCACGGCGAGGGTGTTCGCCGGGATGCGCGGTGCCCCGTCCTCGATGTCCAGGGCGACCGAGACGCCGTCGGACCCCGTCAGGTGCAGCGCGCCCACCCTCCCCACCGGCACCCCGCGATACGTCACCTCGGCGCCGGGGAAGATGCCCCCGGAGTCGGCGAAGTCCGCCCGGACCGTGTAGCCGCGGTCCAGGACCTCGTCCACCAATCCCGTGTACTCGGCGCCGACGTACGACACCCCTACGGCGGTGATGGTGGCGAAGGCGAGCAACTGGGCCTTGACCGTACGTGTGATCACGGCTGGACCCCCTTCAGCATCAACTCGGCGAGGCCGAGGTCGATGCCCTCGGGCCAGTCGCCCCGGGCGCCGTATCTGCCGTATCTGCCGTAGCTGCTGGTGCACACCGGCGGGCACAACGCGTCACCGCCACCGCCACCGCCACCGCCCGACGGCGCCGACGGCGACGGCACGCTCGGCAAGGCGGTGGGTGTGGGGACGCCCGGTACTTCCGGCACTTCCGGGAGTTCCGGTACGTCCGGCAGGCCGGGGGCCCCGGGGACCTCGGGGAGATCGGGCCCCTGCGTGTCCCCCTCGCCGCCCCCACCGCCCGGCTCGTCCGTCAAGTTGCCGTAGATCCCCGCCAGGTCGAGGTCAGCCGTGATGTGGAGGTTGACGTAGTCGCCCTTGATGGCGTCCACCACGTTGCGCGGGAACGGGTAAGTGGTCAGCAATTCCAGGGAGTTGGGCAGATCCGCGCCCGCCTCGTTGAGCTGTTGCAGGATCGGGCGCAGCTGCTTCAGGTTGGCGACCGTGTCGTCGTGCGAGGCGTTGACCACCTTGGTGCCCGTCTCGCCGAGCTTCGACAACGCGGTGAGCATGCGCGTCAGGTCCCGGCGCTGGTCGGCCAGGACCTTCAGGGCCGGCGGCATCGCGTCGACGGCCTCGGCGATGGTTTCCTTCTCCTTGCCGAGTCGCTTGGCTAGGCGGTCCACGGCGTTCAGCGCCCGGATGATGTCGCCCTTCTGCTCGTCCAAGCCACCCAGGAACGTGTCCAGTTCCTTCAGCAGCGACTTGACCCGGTTCTCCCGTCCCTCCAGCGCCCTGTTCAGCTCCACGGTGATCGTCTTGAGCTGGGCCACTCCGCCGCCGTTGAGCAGCGCGGACAGGGCGGACAGCACCTCCTCGATCTCCGGGTTGCGGCCGCTGCGGGAGAGGGGGATCACATCGCCGTCGCCGAGGCGTCCGACCGGTGCGGTGCCCGGCGGCTTGGACAGCGCCACGTACTTCTCGCCGAGCATGCTCGTCTGGCGTAGTTCCGCGATCGAGTTGCTGGGCAGCCTCACCGAGTCGGCCACCCGCAGCCGTACGCGCGCGTGCCAGCCATCCAACTCCACCTTCTCGACCGCGCCTACCGTCACGTTGTTGACCTTCACCGCCGACTGCGGCACCAGGTCGAGGACGTCACGGAACTCGACGGTGACGTGGTACGCGTGGCCGTCCGAGGCAGCTCCGCCGGGCAGTTGGACGTCGTACCAGCCGTTGAACTCGCAGCCGGACAGAAGCAGTGAGCCGACGGCCGTCCACGCCGCCACCCCGCCCTTGCGCTGCACGCTCATGCGCTCGCCCCCAGGATTCCGCCGAGCGTCCGGTCGACCGTGCCCGTCACCGCGGGGCCCTGCGGCACCTCCGGCAGGGAGTCGAACAGGTCCCTCAGCTCCTTGCAGTCCGTTTCGTCCCCGGTCGTCCTGAGTACGGAGCACAGCAGCGAGGCCGGATCCTGTGCCTGGTCCGCGTTGTTGCGGGTGTCGAGGGTGCCGGCCGACGGGTTGTAGGCGTTGTTCAGGTTCGACATGCCGGTCGGGGCCACCTCCAACAGCTCCTCCAGCGCCGTCCGTTGGGTGACGAGCACCCTGGTCACCTTGCTCAGCCCCTCCACGTTCGAGGTCAGCGACTTCTTGTTCTTCTTCACGAAGCCGGACACGTCGCCGAGTGCCGTCCCGAGGTTCTTCAGCGCCGCCGCCAAGTCCTCGCGTTCGCCCGCGAGTTGGTCGGCGACCTTCGCGAGGCTGCTGTTGAACGACCGCACGCTCTTGTCGTCGGCCGCCAGCGCCGCCGTGAAGACCTGGAGGTTCCGGATCGTGCCGAACAGGTCCGTGCGGCCGTCGGACAGGGTGGTGACCGCCGCCGAGAGGTCCTCCACCGTCCGGTGCAGGTTCTCGCCCTGGCCGTCGAAATTGTCCGCGCTCACCCCGAGCAGCCGCGACAGGGAGCCGTTCTTGTTGGCACCCTCGGGGCCGAGCGCCTCGGCCGTGGTGTGCAGGCTGTCGAAGACACGGTCCAGTTCGACGGGTACGGCCGTGCGCGACTCGGGGATCTCGTCGCCGTCCCGCAGGACCGGACCGCCGCCGTACACCGGCAGCAGCTGCACATAACGGTCGCTGACCACCGAGGAGTTGATGATCGCGGCCTGGGCCTCGGCTGGGACCTTGCGGTCCGCGTCGTACTCCAGCTCCACCCGCACCCGGCCGCCCTCCGGCGTGATCTTCCTGACCTCACCGATCCGCACGCCCAGGACGCGGACGTCCGAGCCGGGGTAGATGCCGACGGTGCGCGGGAAGTACGCCGTGACGCGGACCGGTTCGGGGCGCGGCCACAGGACGTAGGTGAGCGCGGCGACGAGGGCCAGGGTGGTCAGCATGGCCAGGCGCTTCCTCCAACGGCTGCTCACTGTGCGCCTCCCGTCCGCGGCACCACCGGAGCCGCGACCAGGTTCTGGACGTAGGAGTCGAACCAGCGGCCGTTGCCGAGAGTGTTGGTGAAGAGCCGTACATAGGGCGCCAGGAGCTTGATGCTCCGGTCCAGGTTGGACTGATTCCGTTCGAGCATCTCCACCACGCCGTTCAGGCCCTCGAGCGCGGGCCCGATCTCCTTGTCGTTGTCCTGGACCAGGCCGGAGAGCTGGATGCCGAGCGCGGCGGAGCTCTTCAGCAGGTTGTGGATCGCCTCGCGACGCCTGCTGATCTCCTTGAACAGCTTGTCGCCGTCCTTGACCAGGGCGGTGAAGTCCCCTGAGCGGTCGGCGAGTACACCTGTGACGCCGTTCGCGTGGTCGAGCAGCTCGCGCAGCGCCTTGTCGCGGGAGGCGACCGTCCGGGATATCTGCGACAGGCCCTTGATGGATGCTCGTACCTCCTCCGGGGAGTCCTCGAAGGTGGTGGAGATGGTGTCCAGGGCCTTCGCCACACGGTCGGTGTCGACCTTCTCCGACGTCGTGGTGAGGTCGCTGAAGGCCTGTACGACGTCGTACGCGGGGACGGTGTGCTTGAGCGGTATCTCGCTGCCGGGCGTCAACTGACCCCGGCCCTTGGGGTGCAGCGCGAGGTACTTCGCGCCGAGGATCGTCTTGACCCGGATCGACGCGCCGGTCCCGGTGCCGAAGCCCGGCTCACCCTTGATCTTGAAGGTGACCTTGACGTGGTCGCCGTCCAGGTCGACCTCCTCGACCTTGCCGACCTTGACCCCCGCGATCCGCACCTCGTCACCGGGCTTGAGTCCGCCCGCCTCCGCGAAGGCCGCGCTGTACGTCTCGCCGTCGCCGATCACCGGCAGGCTGTCGGCGTTGAATGCGGCCACGGCCAGCAGCGCGAGGGTGGTGAGGCCGACGGCGCCAATGGCGACGGGGGTTCGCTCTCGGAAGGGGCCGAGGCGCGGGCGGCGGAGCCGTATCTTCTTCGGCAGCTTGGGTGGCTCGACGCGCACCTTGAACAGCGGCTGCGGGCGGTGCCGGCGGGGCTTCCGGTGCGGCAGGAGCCGTACCTTCGGCAGCCGTATCCTCGGCAGCTTGGGCGGCTCCACACGCACCCTGAACAGCGGCTCCGGGCGTTTCTTCCGGCTCATGCTCCACACCTCGCCCTCGCCACATGCAGATCAGGCGTCAGCACCTGCTGTGACGTCGACTCCGTCTTCGGCAGCACGATCCGGCCGTCGAAGTCGCAGAGGTAGAAGTTGAACCACGAGCCGTAGGACGCCGTCCCCGTCAGCTCGTTGAGCTTGTTCGGCAGCCGCTTCAGCACGCCCTCCACGGTCTCCTCGTTGTCGTTGAGCGTTCCGGTGAGCTCGGTCAGCTCTGCGATGCCGTCCCTCAGCGGCGGGCGCGCGTCCTTCAGCAGGCCCGAAGTCGCCTCCGTCAGGTCGCCGATGCTCACCAACGACTCCCCGATGGGCTTGCGGTCGGCGGACAGGCCCGAAATCACCCGGCGCAGCTGCTTGAGCAGCCCGGAGAAGCGGGCGCCGCGCTTGTCGAGGGTCTCCAGCACGGTGTTGAGGTTGTCGATCACCGAGCCGATCAGCTGGTCGCGGCCGGCCAGCGTCGACGTGAGCGACGCCGTGTGCACGAGCAGGCTGTTGACGGTGCCACCCTCGCCCTGAACGGTCTTGATGATCTCGGTGGCGAGCTGGTTGACGTCCTTCGGGCTGAGCGCGGCGAACAGCGGCTTGAAGCCGTTCAGTAGGGCGTTGAGGTCCAACGCCGGCTGTGTGCGGGACAGCGGGATCGTCGCGCCGGGCCGCAGCCGGGTGCCGTCGCCCGCGCCCTCGGCCAGCGCGACGTACCGCTGCCCGACCAGATTGCGGTACCGGATGACCGCGCCCGTGCTGGTGACCAGCGGCCGGTCCCGGCCGACCGTGAAGGTGACCTCGGCCAGCGTCCGGTCCTTGATCCGGATCCCCTCGACCTCGCCGACCCGCACCCCGGCCACCCGGATGTCGTCGCCCTTCTCCAGGCCGGTGACGTCGCTGAAGACCGCGCGGTACTTGTGCTCGGGGGCGAAGGAGATGTTGACGATGGTGGCGGCGAGCAGGGCCGTCGCCAGGATCGTCACCAGCGCGAAGAGGCTGAACTTGATGAGCGGGGCCGCGGTCTGCCGGGCTCCCGCGCTCCTCATACGACCGGTCCTCATGCCACACTCACCGCCGTCCCGCGCGCCAGCGGCCCGAACAGCAGCGTCGCGACCGGCGGCACCTCGTCGGCGGGCACACCCAGGACAGGGGCCACGAGCGAGCCGAGGGCCCGCTGCTCGGCCCGGGTGGCAGACACGCCGGCCGGACCCGACGATGAACTCGCCTTACTGGAACCGTCGTTGAGATGTGCCCCGGGCGCCGGCACCGGAGGATGCGGCAGGTCACGGCAGTTGGGGCCCGACCGCTCGCCGTAACGCGGCTCCTCACCGGGCTCGTACGCCCCCTGCGGCCGTACGACCTCCAGCGTGATGTGCATCCTGCCGCCCCGGAACGCCTCCTCGGAGGCCTTCTCCTGCCGGACCAGACCGGCCAGCAGACACGGGTACTCGGGGGAGTAGCGGGCGAACAGCTCCAGCGTCGGACGCGAGACCCGGCCGAGGGTGATGAGCCGGTCGTCGTTCGCGTCGAGGAACTCCTCGGCCGTGTCCGCGACGGTCGCCGTCGAAGTCAGCGCGGCCGCGAGTCGGTCCTTCTCCTCGACGATCGTGCGGCTGGTGGTCACGGTGTTGCGCAGGATCTCCATCAGGTCGGGCGCCGCGTCGCCGTACATCTCGGCGACCTCGGCGAAGCGGGCGATGTCCTCGGTGAGGGACGGCAGATGGGGGTTGAGGCGGCGCAGGTAGGCCTCCAGGCGCGTGAGGTTGTCGCCGATCCGCTCGCCGCGGCCTTCGAGGGCGGTGGCGAACGCGGAGAGGGCGGCGTTGAGCTTGCCGGGCTGGACCGTCCGGAGCAGTGGCAGCAGGTCGTTCATCAACTGCTGGAGTTCGATGCCGACTCGGGTGCGGTCCTGGGTGATGACGTCACCGGCGCGGATGGGGCGGGCAGAGGAGCGAGAGGGGGCCACCAGGTCGACGTACTTCTCGCCGAACAGCGTCTTGGGCAGCAGCCGCGCGTGCACATCGGACGGGATGTGGCCGACGTGCTCCGGCTTGAGCGCGATGTCCAGCGTCGCCTTCGTCCCGTCGGCCCGCACCTCGCGCACCTCGCCGACCAGCAGCCCGCGCACCTTGACGTCGGCCCGCGGATCGAGCTGGTTGCCCAGGCTGTCGGCCTCCAGCGTGATCCGCACGACCGGCGTGAACGCCTGCTGATAGACCGCTACCGACAGCCCCAGCAGCAGTGCGAGCACGGCGATGAAGACGACGCCGTACAACCGCAGCCTCAGCACCCTCATACGACGCACCCTCATACGACGGCTCACCCCGCGATCCGTACGGTCGTGTTGGCGCCCCAGATTGCCAACGACAGGAAGAAATCGAGGACGTTGATCGCAACGATCGAGGTCCGCACCGCACGGCCCACCGCCACGCCGACGCCCGCCGGACCGCCGCTCGCGTAGTAGCCGTAGAAGCAGTGCACCAGGATGATCAGGACGGCGAAGACGAGCACCTTGCCGAAGGACCACAGCACGTCGACCGGTGGCAGGTACTGCTGGAAGTAGTGGTCGTAGGTGCCGGCCGACTGTCCGTAGTAGACGGTGGTGATGGTGCGGGCGGCGAGGTACGAGGACAGCAGGCCGATCACGTACAGCGGGATGACCGCGACGAACCCGGCGATCATCCTCGTCGTCACCAGGAACGGCAGCGAGGGCACGCCCATGACTTCGAGCGCGTCGGTCTCCTCGCTGATCCGCATCGCGCCCAGCTGTGCCGTGAAACCGGCGCCGACGGTCGCGGACAGCGCGAGCCCGGCCACCAGCGGGGCGATCTCCCGGGTGTTGAAGTAGGCGGACAGGAACGCCACGAAGTTCGAGGTGCCTAGCTGGTTGAGGGCCGCGTAGCCCTGGAGGCCGACCTCGGTGCCGGTGAAGAAGGACAGGAAGGCGATCACACCGACCGTGCCGCCCACCACCGCGAGCGCGCCCCGGCCGAAGCTCACCTCGGCGAGCAGCCGCAGGATCTCCTTCTTGTAGCGGCGCAGGGTGCGGCCGGTCCAGGCCAACGAGCGGCCGTAGAAGGCCAGTTGGACGCCGAGCTCTTCGAGTGAGCGCAGAGGGCGTTGCAGCAGTCTCATCGGCTAACCCCTCTCAACCTCTCTGCGGGACGACCTGGAAGTACACCGCGGTCATCACGAAGTTGGTCACGAACAGCAACATGAAGGTGATCACCACCGACTGGTTCACCGCGTCGCCCACGCCCTTCGGGCCGCCCTTCGCGGTGAGTCCCTTGTACGAGGCGACGATCGCGGCGATAGCCCCGAACACCAGCGCCTTGACCTCGGCCGCCCACAGGTCGGAGAGCTGGGCGAGGGTGGTGAAGGAGGCGAGGTAGGCGCCCGGAGTGCCGTTCTGCAGGACGACGTTGAAGAAGTAGCCGCCCGCCACGCCGACCACCGACACCAGGCCGTTGAGCAGCACCGCCACCACCATCGACGCCAGCACGCGCGGGACGACCAGCCGGTGGATGGGGTCGATGCCCAACACCTGCATCGCGTCGATCTCGTCGCGGATCTTCCGCGCCCCGAGGTCCGCGCAGATCGCCGTGCCGCCGGCGCCCGCGATGAGCAGCGCGGTGACGATCGGCGAGGCCTCGCGCAGCACGGCGAGCACTGAGGCGGCTCCGGAGAATGACTGGGCGCCCAACTGCCTTGTCAGGCTGCCGATCTGCAGGGCGATGACCGCGCCGAAGGGGATGGAGACCAGGGCGGTCGGAAGGATCGTCACGCTCGCGACGAACCACGCCTGCTGGATGAACTCCCTTGCCTGGAACGGCCGTCGGGGGATCGTCCGGACGACGTCCAGCGCCATCGCGAACAGGCTTCCCGAGTGCCGCAGCGCTCCGATCGGTGACAGACTCATGCGCCGGCCACCACCGTCTGGCGCAGCGCGGCCTCGCGCCGGGCGATCGCCTCCCAGCGGGGTGGCCGTGGGATACCCGGCCCCGGCAGCAGGCGGGGAGTCAGCGCCTGACTGCCGGGAGACTGTGTGCCTTTGCCGTCGTCGCCGAGGGCGGCCAGCTCCTGCTCGACCTGGGCGGCGTCCTTCTCCTCCGCCATCCCGATCGGCCCCTGCATGCGGCCGTTCAGGAACTGCCGTACGACGGGCTCGTTGCTGGTGAGCAGCTCCTCGCGCGGCCCGAACATCACCAGCTCGCGGCGGAACAGCAGCCCGATGTTGTCCGGGACCTGGCGGGCCGAGGCGATGTCGTGCGTGACGATCAGGAAAGTCGCGTCGATCTGGGCGTTGAGGTCGACGATGAGCTGGTTGAGGTAGGCGACGCGGACGGGGTCGAGGCCGGAGTCGGGCTCGTCGAACAGGATGATCTCGGGGTCGAGAACCAGAGCCCGGGCCAGTCCTGCCCGCTTCCGCATTCCGCCCGAGATCTCGCCGGGCAGCTTCCCCTCGGCGCCGATCAGCCCGACCATGTCCATCTTCTCCAGCACGATGCGCCGGATCTCGCTCTCGGACTTACGGGTGTGCTCGCGCAGGGGGAAGGCGATGTTGTCGTACAGGTTCATCGAGCCGAACAGCGCGCCGTCCTGGAACAGCACGCCGAAGAGTTGACGCACCTCGTACAGGTCGCGCTCGCGGAGCCTCGTGATGTCCCGGCCCTGGATCGTGATCGAGCCATGCTCCGGCTTCAGCAGTCCGACGAGCGTCTTGAGGAACACCGACTTGCCCGTCCCGGAGGGGCCGAGCATGACCGAGACCTCCCCGGCGGGCAGCGTCAGCGAGACGTCCTGCCAGATGACCTGGTGACCGAAGGACTTGGTCAGCCCTTCCACACAGATCTCGACACCCATCCGGTTCACCCTTCGCCCACGTGAGCAGCTCCGACATCTGCTCTACGGGGAGGGAGCGGGCGTCCGTCGCTGGGGTGGCGGAATTTTTTCGGGCGGTTTCCGGGAGCGCGTCCAGGGGTGCCCAGGGCCTGCGTCCAGGGGTGCCCAGGGCTACGGAAGCGGGCTCACCGTGGGCGTGGGAACGGCAGAGGGCTCGACGGGCAGGTCGGGGACCCCGGGGACCTCGGGGAGCTCAGGGACGTCCGGGATCTCGGGCACTTGCGGGATCTCCGGCGCGGACAGCACTGGCAGCGGCGCCACCGGGACCTCGGGGACTTCCGGCAGCGGGGGCACCGACAGTGGGAGGAACGAATCGCCCGACGGGGACTCGGCCGCTCTCCGTTCGGCCGCCATGGCCGTGGGCTCATCGTCCCGAGGAGTACGACCCCCGCCGCTGCCGTCCGGCCGCAGCGCCTCCGTGCCCGGCGAGGTGACGGCGGGCCGAGGCGCCGTACCGCCCCCGTCCCCGCTCCCGTCGAGCGTGTACGGCAGCACGAACCCCGCCACCGCCAGGGTCGCCGCCGTCGAGGCCACCGCCACGGCCTGTGCCTTGCCGACCGGCCGGGGCCGTCCCCAGCCGATCAGGAACAGGGCGAACCCGAGTGTCGCCGCCAGCGAGTTCCGCAGCGTCCGTCGGGCCCGGGCCAGCAGCGACTCGACGGTCCGGTAGCTGAGTCCCATCCGTACGGCGACCTGGCCGACGTCCAGGTCCTCGGACTTCAGCCGGAGCGCCTCCGCCTGCCGGGCGGGCAGTTCGCCACTGCGCCCGGCCAGCCACTTCGCCTCGGCCCGGTCGCACACCGCCTCCTCGACGGGCACCGGACCAGGGGCGATCAGCGTGGGACTGGTACGGACCTCGGCCTCGCGGTTGACCTGCCGGTGGCGGTCCACGCACAGCCGCATCGTCACCGTCGTCAGCCAGGCCGCGAGCCGCTCGTCGTCCAGGTCGGGGCGCTCCGCGGCGCGCAGCATCGCCTCATGCACCGCGTCCTCGGCGTCCTCCGCGCTCATCGATCTGCGCCGGGCCACCTTGAGCAGTTGCTCGCGGTGGCCCCACATGCGTTCCCAACGGTCGTCGGCCGCCTGCATCTCCGCAGGTATGTCCGGCATGTCCGTCGCCATGAGGGCCCCTTCGCGCTCATCCGCCGGTCTCGTGCCGTCCGGCGGGTGGCGACATTACCGCCCGGTATCCGGGGTTGTGGAGGGGGTGGAGGCCTTCGAGTCCACACCGTTGCTGGTCAGCGGAGCGCCGCTGGCCAGCAGGTCGTCGCCGGGCAGCTCCAGGTCCGCACCGGGCGTGGGGAGTTGGGGCTCCGCCGTGTCCTCGGCCCGGCGGGCCCAGGCAAATGAGGGGCTGCACATGCCCACTCCTGCATGGAATGCGCGGATTGGCGCCAAGTGCCCCTGCGCCTCGTCCGATCGGCCGAGCGTCGCTAACCGCGAGCCGTGCCCAGCGAGCGCTCCGTGACCTTTGCCAGGTGGGCCGAGAAAATCTCGCGCGTGTCCGGGGTGAGAGTGCGCAGCGCGACCAGTGCCGTGATGACCACATCGCACAGTTCCGACTGGACGTCGTCCCAGGTGTGGGTCGTCCCCTTGCGCGGGTTCTGGCCGGTCGCGCCGATCACCGCCTGGGCGACCTCGCCGACCTCCTCCGACAGCTTGAGCATGCGCAGCAGCAGGCCCTCCCGGTCGCCGTGGGCCCGGTTCTCGTCCAGCCAGGTCCACAGGGCGTCGATGGAGGTCCAGAGGTCGGCGGGCGGGTGGGTGTCCTGGTCAGCACTCATGCGCGCAGCCTGCCATGCCCGGTCACTCCTCGAACAACGCCTCCTGCTCCCCCTGCTCGGCCTCCTCCGCCTTCGCCAGCCGCTTGTTGCGGGTGCCCACGATCACCGCCGTGGCCGCCGCCGTCACGCCGAGCGCCGCCGGCACCATCCAGCCTCGGTCGAAGACGTGCCCGAGCGCGTGGTCGAGGGAGAGACGGCCGGGGCCCGTCACCGCGAGGCCGGTGGCGGCCAGGCCCAGGGTGGCGGCGTACTCGTAGCCGCCCTCCGCGTTGAAGAAGCCGTTCGGCATGTGCACCGCGGCCGCGCCCGCCATCGCGCCGGTTGCCGCCGCGCCCGCCGCCGGGGTGGCCAGGCCCAGCGCCAGCAGTGCGCCGCCGCCCCACTCCGCCAGGCCGGCCGCCGTGGCGCTCGCCTTGCCGGGCGCGTACCCGACGGACTCCATGAACTGGCCGGTCCCCTCGATCCCATGTCCGCCGAACCAGCCGAACAGCTTCTGCGCGCCATGCGCGGCCAGCACTCCGCCGGTACCCAGCCGGAGCAGCAGCAGACCCAGATCTCGTCGGTCGTAACACGTCACGGTGACTCCCGGAACAGACGGCAGGAACAGCCCCCGCTGGATTCCACCGTTGCACCCCCAACACCCCCCGTGCCTCCCCGGACCGCCGTTCGGGTGGCGCACTCCCGTGAGCGGTGTTTGTCTGGCAGTCATGACGATTCAGCCCAAGAACCTCAGCGACCCGGTCGTCCGGGAGTTCGTCACCGCCGTCAACGCGCACGACCGCGACGCCTTCCTGGCGCTCCTCACCCCGGACGCGACGATGGCGGACGACGGCTCCGACCGTGACCTCGACGACTGGATCAGCCGGGAGATCTTCGACTCCCACGGGCACATGGAGGTCGACCGCGAGACCGCCGGCGGCCGTGCCCTCGTCGCCCGCTACAGCAACGACACCTGGGGCGAGATGCGCACCCAGTGGCGCTTCGACGTCGACGACACCGGCAAGATCCGGCGCTTCGAAACCGGCCAGGCGTAAACCGGCCAGGCGTAGACGGGCGTAAGAACTACTCAGAAACCCCTTGCCCTGAAGTGCACTCCAACCCATAGCGTCCCCGGTCATGGAGACGATCTCGCACACCCGCACTCTCGGCCGCACCGGCATCGAAGTCAGCGCCCTCGGCTTCGGCTGCTGGGCCATCGGCGGTGAGTGGCAGGACCCGGACGGGCAGCCGCTCGGCTGGGGCAGGGTCGACGACGAGGAGTCCGTACGGGCCGTCCGGCGCGCCCTCGACCTCGGCGTCACCTTCTTCGACACCGCCGACACCTACGGCACCGGACACAGTGAGCGCGTCCTCGGCCGTGCGCTCGGCAAGCGCCGCGCCGACGTGGTCGTCGCCACCAAGTGGGGCAACGTCTTCGACGAGGAGACCCGCACCCTCACCGGCGGCGACGACTCCCCGGCGTACGCCCGCCGCGCCCTGACCGCCTCCCTGCGCCGCCTCGACACCGACTACGTCGACCTCTATCAGCTCCATCTGTCCGACGCGGACCCGGAACAGGCCGCCGAACTCCGGGACACCTGCGAGGAGTTCGTCCAAGAGGGGCTCATACGGTCGTACGCCTGGAGCACCGACGACCCCGCCCGCGCCGCCGTGTTCGCGGAGGGCGCCCACTGTGCGGCCGTACAGCATCGGCTCAACATTCTTCAGGACGCGCCCGAAATGCTCGCCCTGTGCGAGGAGTTGGGGCTCGCCAGCATCAACCGCAGTCCGCTGGCCATGGGGTTGCTCACCGGGAAGCGGGCGGCGGGGCAGGCGATCGAGGCCGGGGACATCCGTAGCACCCCGCCCACGTGGCTGCCCGGGTTCGCCGCAGGCGCGGGTGCCGACCCTGAGTGGCTGGGACGGGTCGACGCGCTCAAAGACATCCTGACCAGCGGCGGCCGTACGCTCGCCCAGGGCGCCCTCGCCTGGATCTGGGCGCGCTCCCCGCGCACCGTGCCGATCCCGGGGTTCCGCACGGTCGTCCAGGCCGAGGAGAACGCGGGCGCCATCGCCCAAGGGCCGCTCACCGCCGCGCAGTTGACCGAGATCGACGGCATCCTGGGGCGGTGAGCGAACCAGCCGGCCCTACGCCACTCTCTGCTCCGTCAGCGTCAGCCTGCCCGCCTTGATGGTGGCCAGGCGTGGCGCGCGGCGGGCGATCGACGAGTCGTGGGTGACCAGGACGAAGGTCAGGCCGTACTCGTGCCACAGGCCTTCGAGCAGCGCCATGATGTCGTCGCGGGTGCCCTCGTCGAGGTTGCCGGTGGGCTCGTCCGCGAGCAGCACCTTCGGCTTCTTGACCAGGGCCCGCGCGATGGCGACGCGCTGCTGCTGGCCGCCGGACAGTTCCGACGGCGCGTGGCCCAGCCGGTCGCCGAGGCCGACCGAGCTCAGTGCCTCGGCGGCCCGCTCGCGCCGTTCCCGGGGCTGCACGCCGAGCGGGACGAGGGCCGTCTCGACGTTCTCCTGCGCGGTCAGGGTCGGGATGAGGTTGAACGCCTGGAAGATGATGCCGATCTTCTCGGCGCGCATCCGGGTCAGCTTGGCCTCGTTGATGCGCGCGAGGTCGACGCCGTCCAGCTCGACGCTGCCGGAGGACGGACGGTCCAGGGCGCCGATCATCTGGAGCAGCGTCGACTTGCCGCCGCCGGTGGGGCCCTGGATGACGAGCTGGTCGCCGTCCTCGATCGTGAGGTCGACGCCGCGCAGCGCCTCCACCGTCTCCTTGCCCCGCGTGTATCTCTTGGTGACGTCGGTGAGCTTGTACATGGGATGAACTCCGTGACTGGAAGAAGGGGGTGGGGCGCCGCGTCCCGGGGGGAGTGGACGCGGCGCCCCAGATCAGGGGATGCGTTACGAGACGCTGCGGAGCGCGTCCGCCGGGCGCATCCGGGAGGCACGCCAGCCGCCCATCGCTCCGGCGATCAGACCGCCGGTCACCGCGAGGCCGACCGCGAGCGCGATCGTGGTGAGCGAGACGGGCGCGGACAGCGCGATCTCCATCGTGTTCGACGCCGCCTGCTGGCCGGGGCCGCCACCACCAGGGCCGCCGCCCATGCCGCCGCCTCCGCCACCGCCGCCGGTCGAGCCCAGCTGGGCTTCCAGCGTCGGGCTGATCGCCGTCACCGTGTACGCGGCGATCAGGCCCAGCGCGATACCGAGCGCCCCGCCGAGCAGACCGTTCACCATCGACTCGCCGACCACCTGCCGGGTCACCTTCCGGCTCGGCCAGCCCAGCGCCTTCAGCGTGCCGAACTCCCGCACCCGGCGCGACACCGCCGACGAGGTCAGCAGCGCGGCCACCAGGAACGCCGCCACCAGCACCGCGACGGACAGCCACTTGCCGACGCTGGTCGCGAGGTTCGAGGCCGTGGAGAGGGAGCCGGAGACGGTCTCCGCGAGGTCCGCGGAGGTCGTCACCGTCGTACCCGAAATGTTCTTCTGGATCGCGGACTTGACGCTGTCGATCTGCTGCGAGTCGGACGCCTTGACGTAGATCGTGCTGACCTTGTCCGCCGAGTCGCCCAGCGTCTGCGCCTGCTTCAGCGGCAGGTACACGTCGGTGGTGGACTCGCTGCTCTCGGGCGTCGCGATACCGATGATCGTGTACTTGGTGTCGGAGATCGTGAGGGTCTTGCCGACCTTGTACTCGTTCTCCTTGGCGTACGACTGGCTGAGCACCGCGACCTTCGCGTTGGTCTGCGTCGCCGTGAACGTCTTGCCGGAGGTGATCTCCGAGCCGGCCAGCGGGCCGAGGTCCTGGTTCGTGACGTCGACGCCGGCGACGGAGTAGGAGTTCACGTCGAAGGCGGCGCCGCCGCCCTGGACCCGGGGCTGGGCGGTGGAGCCGCTCGCGCCGCCACCCGGGCCGCCGCCCTGCGACTGGCCGCTGTCCTGCGACTCCGCCTGGCCCTGCGTGAAGGAGCCGTTGACCTTGGTGACGTTCAGCGTGAGGGCACCGACCGCGTTCGCCACGCCGTTCTGTGTGGCGACCTTCTTCACCAGTGAGGCGCTGAGGGACTCGCCCCCCTGTGTCATCACGCGGTCCGAACTCTGTTCCTCGTCCTCGTCGGACCCGGCGTCGAATTCGAATCTCGGCCCGCCCGAACTGTTGTCGGTGGGCGCCGATCTCGCTTTGGTGACGGTCATGTCGGTGCCGAGACCGTAGAGCGACTTCAGGACCTTGTCCTGCGCCTGTTGCATGCCGGCCGACACCGAGTTGACGGTGATGACCAGCGCGATTCCGAGCGCCAGACCCATCGCGATGACCAGGGCCGCCTTTTTGCGGCGGCTCAGCTCGCGCTTGAGATAGATGCCAAACATCCCGTTCCTCGAAGGTTCTTGGCGCCCGCTGTGGGCGCGGACACACGCTAGGGACGAACCTTTGAGCAGCCGTGAATAAGGGATGTGTAAGACCTGAGAAGGGATGTGTGCGAGCTGAGAGTTTCCCGGATCCGGGAAATGTGCGCACGTTCGCGGACGTTTATGGCAGCCGCTCCACGGCCCGGTGTGTACCTCGCGGTCCCACGCGAGGCCACCCCCACCCGGTGCCGTGGAGCGGCCGCCACATCCCCCCTCGGTGTGGCCACGGAAGCAGTGCATTCCAACTGTGAAGCTCTTGTGGAGGGGAGTCGAGCATAAGCCTCTCACCGGCTGCAATGCAGTGGAAGGTCATATTCCGGTTGTGCACGTTGTGAAGCCTGTGGCTCAGGGGTGTGCTCAGCCGCGGCCGACGTACGGCATCGCCGTCGCCAGCACCGTCGCGAACTGCACGTTCGCCTCCAGCGGCAGCTCCGCCATGTGCCGCACCGTGCGTGCCACATCGGCGACATCCATCACGGGCTCGGGTGCCACGGAGCCGTTCGCCTGGAGCGCGCCCGTCTGCATCCGGGCCGTCATGTCGGTCGCCGCGTTGCCGATGTCGATCTGCCCGACGGCGATGTTGTACGGCCGTCCGTCCAGCGACAGCGCCTTGGTCAGGCCGGTCAGCGCGTGCTTGGTCGCGGTGTAGGCGACGGACCGCGGGCGGGGCGTATGGGCGGAAATCGACCCGTTGTTGATGATCCGGCCGCCCTGCGGGTCCTGCTCCTTCATCTGCCGGTACGCCGCCTGCGCGCACAGGAACGCCCCGTTGAGGTTGGTGTCCACCACATGCCGCCAGGCGTCGTACGGCAGCTCCTCCACCGGCACCCCGCCCGGTCCGAACGTCCCCGCGTTGTTGAACAGCAGGTCCACCCGCCCGAACCGGTCCGTTGCCGCGGCGAACAGCGCGGCGACGTCTTCCGGCCGCGAGACATCCGTGCGTACGGCGATGGAGGCGCCCTCGGGCACCAGTGCCGACGTCTCCTCCAGCGTCTCGGGGCGGCGCCCGGCCAGCGCCACCGACCAGCCCGCGCGCAGCAGTTCCACGGCGACCGCACGGCCGATGCCGGATCCCGCGCCGGTCACGACCGCGATCCGGGCCCGGTCGCCCGTCTGCCTGTTCGTTTGCATGGCATTCATGGGGCCGCAGCGTAAGCGCTCCGCGGTGAGTGCCGCGATTGGCCGTCGCTTGTCTGCGGGTCCGTCGTGGCTGGTCGCGCAGTTCCCCGCGCCCCTTTGGGGCGCGTCTGCACCGGGGAACTCATCAGGCCGCCATCTGGGTGTTGTGTACGTGCCAAACGTGAGTCGTCCGGGGTCACTGCAATACGGGGTGCATCCAATTGCCAGGGGAGGACCGGATGACACCCGCCGCACGTCAGTCCCAGCACGCCCCCGAACTCCGTGAAGCCGCACGGCATCTGAGCCGGCGTCGCTTCCTGACCGTCACCGGCGCAGCCGCCGCGCTCGCCTTCGCCGTGAACCTGCCCGCCGCCGGCGCCGCGAGCGCGGCCGAGTTCGACGCCGCGCAGCTCACGGACGACCCGTTCACGCTCGGCGTCGCCTCCGGCGACCCGCAGCCCGGCTCCGTGCTCCTGTGGACCCGGCTCGCGCCCGCCCCGTTCCAGCCGGACAGCGGCCTGCCCGCCGCACGCGTCACCGTGCAGTGGGAGGTGGCCCGCGACGAGAGTTTCCGCCGGCTCGCCAGACGCGGTACGGCGACCGCCCACCCCGAGTTCCACCACACCGTGCACGTCGCCGTCGACGGCCTCGACGAGGCCCGCGTGTACTACTACCGCTTCCGGGTGGGCCGTTGGGTCAGCCCGACCGGCCGCACCCGCACCTCCCCCGGCCAGGGCAGCGGGGTCTCCGCCCTGACCATCGGCGTGGTCTCCTGCCAGCGCTACGACCAGGCCTACTACACCGCCTACCGGCACCTCGCCGAGGACGACGTGGACCTCGTCTTCCACCTCGGCGACTACCTCTACGAGTACCCGGTCACCTCCGTCGGCGGCGCCCGCGCCTACCCGGCCGGCACCCTGCCCGACGTGCTCAACCGCGAGACGGTGACGCTGGAGGACTACCGGCTCCGGTACGCGCTCTACAAGTCGGACGCCGACCTCGCGGCCGCCCACGCGGCCCACCCGTTCATCGTCACCTGGGACGACCACGAGACCGAGAACAACTACGCCGACGACATCCCGGAATCCGGCGGATCGCCGGAGGAGTTCCTGATCCGCAGGGCCGCCGCCTACCGCGCGTACTGGGAGAACATGCCGCTGCGCCGCCCCCAGCAGCCCGACGGCCCCGACCTCCAGCTCTACCGGCGCCTGCACTGGGGCCGGCTCGCCCAGTTCGACGTACTCGACACCCGGCAGTACCGCTCCAACCAGGCGTACGGCGACGGCTGGCAGTTCCCCGGGCCCGAGTCCGAGGACCCGACGCGCACGCTGACCGGCGACGCGCAGGAGCAGTGGCTGATCGACGGCTGGCACCGCTCCCGGGCCCTGTGGAACGTGCTGCCGCAGCAGGTCACCTTCTCCCGCCGGTACAACAGCACCATGCTGCCGTCCCAGGTCTCCATGGACTCCTGGGACGGCTACCCGGCCTCCCGTGAGCGCGTCCTCGCCGGAGCCGACGCGGCCGGCATCGAGAACCTCATGGTCCTCACCGGTGACGTGCACGTGCACTTCGGCCTCGACATCAAGCGGGACTTCGCCGACCCCGACTCACCGACCGTGGGCACCGAGATCGTCGCCACCTCGATCGCCAGCGGCGGCAACGGCTCCGCGAAGCCCGCCAACTGGGCCACCAACATGGCCGCCAACCCGCACATGAAGTTCTACAACGGGCTGCGCGGCTATGCGACGGTCGCGCTGGGCCGGGAGTCGGCGCGCGCCGACTTCAAGACCCTTGCCCACGCGACGACGCCGGGCGCGCCGGTGACGACCGCCGCCTCCTTCGTGACGGAGGCGGGGGCGCCGGGGCTCAAGCCAGCCTGAGCGCCGGGGGGTTGCCCTCGCCGGGGTAGCGGACGCCGATGCGGTTCCGTATCGCGTCGAGCGTCCGCATCACGGCGAGGGTGCCCTCCAGCGGGATGACCGGGGACTCGGTCTCGCCGGCCCGCAGGGCGCGCATCACCTCGCGGGCCTCGTACTTGAAGCTGTTGTGCGGGCCGGTGGACGGATCGTGGGCGAACACCTCCGGCTCGCGGCCGTCCCGGTGCAGGACGAAGCGGTCGGCGTGGAAGAAGCCGGCCGGGATGTCGATGCGGCCCTGCGAGCCGGTGACCGACGCGGAGACCGACGTACCGCCGACGATGGAGCAGTGCACCGAAGCGAGAGCGCCGCTCTCCCACGAGAGCAGCGCTCCGGTCTGGAGATCGACACCCTCCTCCGAGAGCACCGCTCGCGCCGCGATGTCCGACGGCTCCCCGAGCAACAGGTGCGTGAACGACACCGGATACACCCCGAGGTCGAGCAACGCGCCGCCGCCCTGCGCGGGATCACGGAGCCGGTGCGAGGGCGGGAAGGGGCCCGCAAGACCGAAGTCGGCCTGCACCGTGCGCACTTCGCCGATCCCGCCGTCGTCGACGAGGGCCTTCAGCCGCCGGATCACGGGATTGCAGTACATCCACATGGCCTCCATCAGGAAGCTCCCGCGCTCCTTCGCCAGCGCGACCAGTTCCTCGGCCTCGACCGCATTCAGCGTGAACGCCTTCTCGCACAGCACGTTCCGCCCGGCCTCCAGGCACAGACCGGCGGCCGCCCGGTGCGCCGAGTGCGGGGTGGCGACGTACACGACATCGATGTCCTCGTCCGCCGCGAGGGAGCCCCAGTCGCCGTACGCCCGGGGTATCCCGAACCGTTCCGCGAACGCCTTCGCCGAGTCCGAGGTCCGTGAGGCCACCGCCACCACGTCCGCGTCCGGCAGATCGACCAGATCCGCCGTGAACGCGGCCGCGATCCCGCCGGTCGCCAGGATCCCCCACCGCACGTTCTCCGCCGTCATCCCGTCCCGCCCTCGTTCATGTGACCCCAGCCACTGTGTTCGAACTGAGAGCATAGGTGCCGTATCGCGGAGAGAGGGAGGGCACATGCCCGAGCGTGGGGCGTCCAGGGCACCCATATCGAAGAGACCCAACGAGACACAGGCGGCCGTACCGGAAACGGAACCGGCCGCCCGTGCTGTGCGCCGCACCGGACTGCTCGTCACTCTCATCCTCGGCGGTCTGACCGCCGTGCCGCCGCTGTCGATGGACATGTATCTCCCGGCGCTGCCGGAGGTCACCGGGTCCCTGCACGCGTCCGCCGCGACCGTCCAGCTCACGCTCACCGCCTGTCTGGCCGGCATGGCGTTCGGGCAGCTGGTGGTCGGCCCGATGAGCGACAAGTGGGGACGGCGGCGCCCGCTGCTCATCGGCCTCGCGGTCTACATCGTCGCCACCGCCCTGTGTGCCGTGGCGCCCACCGTGGAACTCCTGGTCGCCTGCCGACTGGCACAGGGACTCGCGGGCGCGGCCGGGATCGTGATCGCGCGAGCGGTCGCCCGCGATCTCTACGACGGCATGGCCATGGCCCGCTTCTTCTCCACCCTCATGCTGATCTCGGGGGTCGCGCCGATCGTGGCGCCGCTGATCGGCGGGCAGATCCTCCAGGTGACGGACTGGCGGGGCGTGTTCGTCGTGCTCGTGGTGGTCGGGGTGGCGCTGACCGCCGTCGTCTGGGTGAAGCTGCCCGAGACGCTGCCGCCCGCCGAACGCCACAGCGGCGGCACGGGCGAGGCCCTGCACGCGATGCGGCGGCTGCTCGCCGACCGCACCTTCTCCGGCTACATGATCGCGGGCGGCTTCGCCTTCGCCTCCCTCTTCGCCTACATCTCCGCCTCGCCGTTCGTGATCCAGGAGATCTACGGAGCCTCGCCGCAGACCTTCAGCCTGCTGTTCGGCCTCAACTCGGTCGGCCTGATCGCCGTCGGCCAGCTCAACGGGAAGGTGCTGGTCGGGCGGGTCAACCTCGACAAGGTGCTGGGGACCGGACTCGTGATCGTCATCGCCGCCGCGACCGCGCTGCTGCTGATGTCCCTCGACGTGTTCGGCGAGGTGGGGCTGGTGCCGGTGGCCGCCGCGCTGTTCGTGCTGATGTCCGCCATGGGCATCACCCTGCCCAACACCCAGGCCCTCGCCCTCATGCGCACCCGGCACGCCGCCGGCTCCGCGTCCGCCCTGCTCGGCACGTCCTCCTTCCTCATCGGTGCGATCGCCTCCCCGCTGGTCGGCGTCGCCGGTGAGGACACCGCCCTCCCGATGGCCGTCGTCCAACTGGCGGCGGCACTGGTGGCACTGGCCTGCTTCATGGGAATGTGCCGTCCTTGGAACACACGTACGGAAATGGAGGGAGCGGGGAGCTGAGCGCGCCGAGACTGCGCAGCGGCACACCGGAACGGGCCGGACTCGACCCCGGGGAACTCCGCCATCTCGTCCGCGAGGTGGGCAACCTCACCGCCGGCGAACGCCCCTGGGCGGCGGGCACCGTCCTGGTCGCCGGGCGCGGCCCCGTCATCGCCGTCGAGGAGGCCGCGGGTTGGGCCGTACGGTACGAGGCCTACGACCCGGAGACCGACGCGGGCGTGGAGCTGCCGCCGGGCGACCGGGTCCCGATGACGGTCGGCACCCCCTTCGACATCGCGTCCCTGACCAAGCTGTTCACGGCCGTCGCCGCCGTCCAGCAGATCGAGCGGGGGACGCTCGGCATCGACGCGCGCGTGGGCGCGTACCTGCCGGACTTCCGGGCGGCGGCCGCGCACGGCATCACGGTCCGCCAACTGCTCACCCACACCTCGGGACTCCGCCCCGAACTCCCGCTGTACGACTGCGCCGACGACGCCGAACGGCTGGCGCTGCTGCGGGCGGAGGCACCCGTGGGCGTGCCCGGCACCTACTGCTACTCCGACCTCAACCCGCTCCTCCTCCAGTACCTCCTGGAACGCATCACCGGCCGCACCCTCGACGTCCTCGTCCACGACGGCATCACCCGACCGCTGGGGATGACGGCGACGACCTACGGCCCCTGCTCCAACGCGGCCGCCACGGAGGACCAGCGACGCCCGTGGGCCAAAGCGGACCGGGGCATGCTGCGGGGCGTGGTCCACGACGAGAACGCGTGGGCGCTCGGCGGGGTCGCCGGTCACGCGGGCCTGTTCTCGACGGGCCCCGACCTGGCGGTGTTCTGCCGGGCACTCCTCGCGGGCGGTTCCTACGGTCCGGCCCGCATCCTCGGCGCCGACTTCGTGGAGCTGCTGCTGACCGCGCCGGGGCTGGGCTTCGCGGTGGACCAGCCGTGGTTCATGGGGGAGCTGGCGGGGGAGGGGGCGGTCGGTCATACGGGGTTCACGGGGACATCGCTGGTCCTGGACCCGGTGACGGACACGTTCCTGGTGCTGCTGGCGAACACCGTCCATCCGCGGAGACGGGCCGCGGACAGCGGGCCGAGGGCGAGGGCGGGGACGAGGGTGGCACGGGCGGTGCGGGGGCTGTAGCGGGAGTGTTTGGGCTGAATTGTGCGGACCTGCGCTGAAATCCAGCCCCTCCGGCGTTTGAGGAGCGGGGTCGAAGGGGCGGAGCCCCTTCAGGACGGGACGGGTAGGGGCGGCGGGGGCGAGGAAGGTCCAGGCGCGCACCCCCACCCGGCCGCACTCGTAGAATCGCCGGGTGAACGCCCCCGCACACCCGGCCGAGACCCTGCGCGGCACCCTCGCGACCCTCCTCGACGGCCTCCCGCCGCGCCAGGCCGCGCAGGCCGTGGAGCGTCTGATCGCGAACTACCGCGGGGCCACCCCGACCGACGCCCCCATCCTCCGCGACAGCGCCGACGTCGCCGCGTACGCCGCCTACCGCATGCCCGCGACCTACGAGGCGACACACTCGGCGCTGGAGGCGTTCGCGCAGGCAGTGCCGGACTGGGCGCCGGGCAGCCACGTCGACGTCGGCGGCGGGACGGGCGCCGCGACCTGGGCGGTCACCGCGACCTGGTCCGGCGAGCGCAGCGTCACCGTCCTCGACTGGGCCGAGCCCGCCCTCGCCCTGGGCCGGGAGATCGCCGCCGCCAACCCGGCCCTACGGGACGCCCGCTGGCAGCGCTCTCGAATCGGAGCGGCGCTCAAAATCGAGAGCACTGATCTCGTCACGGTCTCCTACGTCCTCAACGAACTCACCGCCCCCGACCGCGCCACCCTCGTCGAGACCGTCGCCTCCGCCGCACAGGCCGTCGTGATCGTCGAACCGGGCACCCCCGACGGCTACGCCCGCATCATCGAGGCCCGCGACCGCCTCATCACCGCCGGCTTCCACATCGCCGCCCCCTGTCCGCACAGCGCCGACTGCCCCATCGTCCCCGGCACGGACTGGTGCCACTTCTCGGCCCGCGTCAGCCGTTCCTCTCTGCACCGCCAGGTCAAGGGCGGCTCCCTCCCCTACGAGGACGAGAAGTTCGCCTACGTCGCCGCCACCCGCCTCCCGGTCACTCCGGCCCCCTCCCGCGTCGTACGCAAGCCGCAGATCCGCAAGGGCCAGGTCCTCCTCGACCTCTGCGAAACCGACCCCGCCCTCCACCGGACCACCGTCACCAAGCGCCACGGCGACCTGTACAAGGCGGCGCGGGACGCCGACTGGGGCGACGCCTGGCCCCCTCCGGCGGAGGACTAGGACACCTCCGCCCAGCGGCGCAGGGTGGCGACGGCCGCGGCGTGGTCGGCGGGGGACAGGTCCGTGAGCCTCACGTGGTGGTTGGTGCCGGGCGCCCACAGGACGCGTGAGTCGTGGGCGCCGGGACGGAAGGGTTCGGCGACGGCCGGGTCCAGGGCGCCGTTGACGAAGAGCAGCCGGCTGCCGCGCCGGCGGACCCAGTGGTCGACGTCCGGCATGGCGTCGGAGTCGAAGCGCAGCGGGATGTCGCGGGGCACGAAGCTGCGGGGTTCGATGGCGCCCGGATGGCGGAGCACGTCCGCCAGGTGGCCGGTGGGGACGCTCAAGTACCCCATCTGCGTGCCGAGTTGGTACCAGTACGGGATGTAGAACGCCGCGATCTCGTCGGCGTACACAGGGAGGGCCGCGGTGCGCTCCAGCCACGCGTAGAGCTCGTCGGTGGTGGCGTCCGGGCGGGGGATGGTGCCGCCGTCCCCGGTGCCGTTCTGCCAGAACATGAACAGCACGCGCAGTACGGCTATCTCGAGCGCCTTGTCGGCGCTGCCGATGATGCGGAATCCGGTGCCGGCGGAGGCCGCCCAGGCCTGGTAGCGGGCGACCATCTCGGGACGGCGCAGGAGGATCTCGCGCTGCGCCGCCTTCAGCGCGTCACGGGTCTCGGCGGTGCCGACCCGCTCCAGGAAGCGGAGGTAGGCGGAGTCGTCGCGGTCGTCGACGTTGTTCGGCGCGGAGTAGGCGACGGTGCCGTCCACGTCGTACGGGTGGAACCGGCGGTGGTAGACGCTCGCCATCCCGCCCTTGCTGCCGCCGGTGGAGATCCACGGGCCGCGGTACAGCCCGCGGAACAGACGGACGACGCGGTGGTGGTCGTCGGCGGCCTGCCGGATCGTCAGGTGGGTGTAGTCGAGGGTCGCCGGGCGTGACGTGCCGAAGTAGCGGTGCTCGACCTGGAGTTGGTTGGCGTCGAGCAGGACGGTCGGCTCGGCCCGCCAGGGCGTGAGGTTCGCCTCGTATCCGGTCGAGGCCAGCACGGTGGGCCGGCCGGTGGAGGTGTGCAGCAGGGTGAGGCGCTGTTCGAAGGTGTCGGCCGCGGGGTCCGTGTGGTCGACCGGCTGGCGCAGGCCGAGGACGAAGAAGCGGTACCCGGGCTCGGCGCCCGGCCGTTCCTCGATCAGCCGCAGCCCCGGCAGGGCCCGTAAGGCATCCGCCACGTCGCCGCACCCGGCGCGGACCCGGCCCGTGGCCGCCTGCGCGGGAACGGGGGTCGCGGCGAGGGCCAGGCCCGCCGTCGAGGCCGTCGAGGTGAGCAGACGTCGTCTCGTCCAGGTACGCATCGTGATTCCTCCCCGGTGTCGCTGACCGTTTCAGTACAGCCACCGGACACCGGGGAGGAGATCCCGCGTGTGGGGGGACGTCGTCCCCCGGGCGGGGGAGACGCGGTCACGACGAGGTGTCCGCGGTGCCCCCCTGTTCGCGCTGTTCCTGGAGCTTGCGCAGCAGCTCCCGCTTCTGGGCCTGGGGGTCGACGGACCCTCCGACGCGGCCGCCTCGTGCGCCGCCGCGCAGCGCGGCGCGGCCGAGGTTGCTGCGGGTGCCGCCGACTCCGAGCATGTTTCCGCCTCGCGACATCGCGATCTCCATATCTGACGACTGCATTGAACGAGACGTCTCGTCTCGCTTTCGACTGCACCACTGTCCAACGAGACGTATCGTCTTGTCAACCTGATAGATTCGACCCATGGCCAAGAACCACGTACTTGAGACGTCCTCCCCCGCCAAGCCCGCCCCCGACTCCACCCGCCGCAGCGAGAAGTCCCGTCGCGCCATCTACGACGCCGCCATCGAACTCGTTGCGGAAGTCGGCTACCCCAGGACCACCATCGAGGGCATCGCCGCCCGCGCCGGCGTCGGCAAGCAGACGATCTACCGGTGGTGGACCTCGAAGGCGGACGTCCTGCTGGAGGCCTTCCTCGATCTGAGCGAACAGGCGTCGCGGGACGCGGGCTCGGAGGAGGCGTACGTCATTCCGGACACGGGCGACCTCGCCGCCGACCTCAAAGCCGTGCTGCGGCTCACCGTCGACCAGCTCAAGGACCCCAGGTTCGAGGCGCCGTCCCGTGCCCTGGCCGCCGAAGGCGTGGTCGACGAGAAGCTCGGCCGGATCTTCATGACCAAGCTCCTCGAACCGTCGCTCCAGCTGTACGTCGACCGGGTGCGGGCCGCGCAGGACGCCGGCCAGGTGCGCCGGGACGTCGACCCGCGCATCGCCCTGGAGCTCTGGGTCTCCCCCCTCGCCCAGCGCTGGCTCCAGTACACGGGCCCGATCTCCTACGAGTACACCGACACCCTCGTCGACTACGCCCTGTACGGCCTGGCACCCCGCTAAATACCGCCAAAGCAGTCGATGAACCCTTATTCAGGAGCCGCGTACGCCTCGTCCCACCTACCCCGGATGTGAGCTCCGGCCCCCCGGAGCGCAGGATGGTGGGACCATAGGGCATGCTGTCCGCACAACGGCGAGGGCGAGGGGATAGATGAGCACGGAGTTCGGCGGTCGTTCCGGCCGGCAGGGCAAACTCTCCCAGTGGCTGCGCGGACGCCGCCCGAAGGAGGCCGCCGGCGACGGCGGCCGTGAGGTCCTGCTGCTCGCCGCCGCCGGAGCGGGCCTGCCGCTCGCACCCGCCGCATACCCGGCCCCCGGCTACCGCTGCTCCTGCGACCGCGTCGGCTGTCCCACCCCGGCCCGGCACCCGGTCTCCTTCGCCTGGCAGACGCAGTCCACCACCGACCGCGCCCAGATCGAGCGCTGGGCCCGGCACCAGCCGCAGGCCAACTTCATCACCGCGACCGGCATGGTGCACGACGTCCTCGACGTGCCCCTGGAAGCCGGGCGCGAAGCGCTGGAGCGGCTGCTCGGCGCCGGCATCGAGGTCGGCCCGGTCGCCGAGAGCTCCGACGGCCGCCTGCTGTTCTTCACCCTCACCCGCGGCACCCCCGAGGACGAGGACGAGTGGTGGCCCTGCGAGCTGGACTGCCACCCCGAGACCGCGGACGAGCACCCCGGCCTGCGCTGGCACTGCCGCGGCTCGTACGTCCTCGTGCCGCCCGCCCGGCTCCCCGGCGACGACGGCCAGTCCGTGCACTGGGTACGCGGCCTGGAGCACCCGCTCCCCGACCCGCTGAGCGTGCTGGAATTCCTCACCGACGCCTGCGCCCGCTACGCCGGCGCGGAGCCCGACCACGTGTCCGCGGCCTGGCCCCACCGCCATTGAGGGCCACTCAGGACCACTGAGGACCGTACGAAGAGCGGCTACTCGCCCTTCGCCGACGTGAGCCCCTGGATCCGGCCGAGGATCGTCACCTTGCCGGCCCCCTTGGGGTCCAGCGCCACCTCGTTGGAGACGAACTCCATCGTCAGCGACTGCTTGATCTCACCGGTGGTCAGCGCCAGCACGTCATCGAGCGGCGTCGGCACCGACGTACCCGCATACGCCGTCTGCTTCTCGTAGTGGCGGGTGGTGAAGAACACCAGCGCCCCGCCGTCCTTCGTCCGCACCGCCAGCGGCGCGTAGTCGCCGTCCGTCAGCGGTTCGTCGATGAACTGGGTGACCAGACCCGGCTTCTTGGCGATCTTCTGCCGCTCCGTGCGCCACCCGCTGGTGTGCGAGTTCTCCGCGAAGGCGGATTCCCCGCCGTCCTTGAGGTACTTGGCGTACTCCTGGCTCAAGTCCGCCGGTTCGGCGGCCAGTCCGGCGGAGTTCACGGGCACGCCCTCGGCGTATCCGTCCGCGTCCTTCTTGAACTCCGGTACGTCGTCGGGCGCGACCAGCGTCAGATACGCCACCTCCCACGCCTCGTCGAGACCGCCGCGGGTGAACACGAACAGCCAGCGTGCGCTGCCGCCCTTGTTGGCCGCCGCGTCGGCGACGAACCAGCGCGGCCAGCCCGCCTTCTCGACGATCGTGTACGTCACGTCCGACAGTTTCAGCGGCAAGTGGTTCGCATTCCCCTCGGGGCTGCCCGCCTGCCCGGCTTTCAGCCGCGCCGCGTCGATGTCGCCGAGGGCGCCGGTGACGTGATCGGCGTCCAGGGAACTGTCGTACGCCTTGTCGGCATCGTTGTATGCGGTCGTGAACTGCTGGAGCGCCTTGGCGGCTTCGGCCCGGGTGGCCGCGGGGAGTACCTCGCGCTCCCCGTGCACCACCATGCAACCGCTCGCTGTCAGCGACAAAGCGGTCATGGAGGCTGCTATCAGCGCGCTCCGGTCAATCCTGCGACGACTGAGCAGCCTTCGAAGGCCGCGATCCCTGCTCATCGGCTACCTTCACCTTCCCCTTCCCGGAGGCGAACCCTACCGGGGCGAAGAACAACGCGAGCGTCGGGATCAAGTACAGCAGCCACACCGTGACCTGGAGGACGGTCGGATCCGGCTGGAAGTTGAAGACACCCTTCAGCAGAGTGCCGTACCAGCTGTCCGGCGGGATCGTGCCGCTGATGTCGAAGGCCTTGTTGTTCAGGCCCGGCAGCCAGTCGGCCTCCTGGAGATCGTGGAAGCCGTACGCCAGCACGCCCGCCGCCACGACGACCAGCATGGCGCCGGTCCAGGTGAAGAACTTCGCGAGGTTGATCCGCACAGCACCCCGGTAGAACAGCCAGCCGAGGACGACCGCGGTGACGATGCCCAGGGCCACGCCGACCAGCGGGCGCGGGGTCCCGTCGCCGGCCGCGCGCACCGACGCCCACACGAACAGGGCCGTCTCCAAGCCCTCGCGGCCCACCGCCAGGAACGCCGTCGCCACCAGTGCGCCGGTGCCCATCTGGAGGGCGGCGTCGAGCTTGCCGTGCAGTTCGGCCTTCAGATGCCGGGCGGTGCGCCGCATCCAGAACACCATCCACGTCACCAGGCACACCGCGAGGATCGACAGCGAGCCGCCGAGCGCCTCCTGCGCCTCGAACGTCAGCTCCTGGGAACCGAATTCGAGCGCGCAGCCGAAGCCCAGCGCGATGGCGATCGCGACGCCGATGCCGAGCCAGATCGGCTTCAGCGCGTCCCTGCGGTCCGTCTTCACCAGATAGGCGATCAGGATGCAGACGACGAGGCTGGCCTCCAGGCCCTCGCGCAGACCGATCAGGTAGTTGGAGAACACGGGCTACGCCTCCTTGGAGAACAGCGTCCGGCCCCACCAGTCGTCCTTGTCGCGGACGCCGGGCGGGACCGCGAAGATCGCCGAACCCACGTGCTGGATGTACTCGTTGAGGACGTCCGGCGCCAGGCTGCGCTGGATCGGGATGAAGCCCTTGCGGACGTCCCGCTGGTACGCGAGGAAGAACAGGCCCGCGTCCAGGCGGCCCAGGCCGTCCGTGCCGTCGGTGAAGGAGTAGCCGCGGCGCAGGATCGTCGCCCCGTGGTTGGTGTCGGGGTGCGCGAGCTTCACATGCGCGTTGGGCAGCATCGCCTTCAGGAACGGCTCGTCGCGCTCCTTGGCCTTGCCGACCGGGGCGCCCTCGCCCTTGTCCCGGCCGATGATGTCCTCCTGCTCCTGGAGCGAGGTGCGGTCCCAGGTCTCGATGTGCATGCGGATGCGGCGGGCTACGAGGTAGGAGCCCCCGGTCATCCAGGCCGAGTTCGGAGTGCCGTCCTTCTCGTCCGCCCACACGAACTTCTTCAGGCGGTCCGTCTCCGTGCCCGCGATGTTGCGGGTGCCGTCCTTGAAGCCCATCAGGTTGCGCGGGGTCTGCTCGTCCGGTGTCGTCGAGGACGTCTTGCCGAAGCCGAGCTGCGACCAGCGGATGACGACCTTGCCGAAGCCGATGCGGGCCAGGTTGCGGATGGCGTGCACGGCGACCTGCGGGTCGTCCGCGCAGGCCTGGATGCACAGGTCGCCGCCGCTGCGGTTCTTGTCGAGGTTGTCGCCGGCGAACTTCGGCAGGTCGACGAGCGCCTCGGGGCGGGCGTCCGCCAGCCCGAACTTCTCGAACAGGGAGGGCCCGAAGCCGATGGTCAGCGTCAGCCGCGACGGCTTGAGGCCCAGCGCCTCGCCGGTGTCGTCCGGCGGAGCCTCGGCAAGACCGCCGTACGCGCCCTCACCGACCGTCTGCCCGGCCGTCATCCGCCGCGCCGCCACCGTCCAGTCCTTGAGCATCTGTACGAACTCGGCGCGGTCGTCGGTCTTCACGTCGAACGCGGCGAAGTGCAGCCGGTCCTGCACGGGCGTGGCGATGCCCGCCTGATGGGCGCCGTGGAAGGCGACCGCAGCGCCCGACTCGGCGGCGGTCGGGTCCAGGTCGTCGCCGGTGCGGGCCATCGCCACCGCACCGCCGGCCGCGGCGGCACCGAGCGCGAGCCCGGCACCGCCCCAGCCGATCAGCGCACGCCGGGAGGGGGATTCGGAGGTCTCGGTCATGAGGGCCCCTACCTCACTTCACGACAACTGCGGCGGCCAGCTTGGACAGGGGCTCGGCGAGCGCGTTGACCGCGTCCGACAGCTCCTTGCGGTCGGCCTCGCCGACCTTGTCGTACGAGGTGAAGTCGTACGAGGTCTTGTCCGCGCGGTACTTGTCGAGCAGTCCGTTCAGCGCCGCGAACTGCTTGTCGAGCTCCGTCACCAGCGCCGGGTCGTTCTCCTTGGCGACGGCCTTCAGCAGCTCGTACGACTTCTCCGCGCCCTCGACGTTGGCCTTGAAGTCGACCAGGTCGGTGTGGGAGTAGCGCTCCTCCTCGCCGGTGACCTTGCCGGTGGCGACCTCGTCGAGGAGCTCCTTGGCGCCGTTGGCCATGGAGGTCGGGGTGATCTCGGCCTTGCCGACCCGCTTCTGCCAGTCCGTGAGGTCGGTGATCAGCTGGTCGGCGAGCTCGGAGTCGCGGGCGGTGAGCTTCTTGTCCTTCCAGAGCGAGCGCTCGATGCGGTGCCAGCCGGTCCAGTCCTTCTCCAGGTCCTGGCCCTCCTCCAGACCGTCCTCGCGCAGGTCGACCTTGGGGTCGATGTCACCGAAGGACTCGGCGACCGGCTCGGTGCGCTCCCAGCCGATACGGGACGGTGCGTAGGCCTTCTTCGCGGCCTCGATGTCGCCGTCCTTGACCGCCTTGGCGAACGTCTCGGCGAGCGGCAGCGTCTCGTCGGCCTGGGTCTGGGAGTACTCGCGGTAGGCGGCAACGGCCTTGTCGAGACGGGCGTCGCGCTTGGCGGCGGTGCCGCCGGTGACCTTGATGTCCTGGCGGATGCCGTTGCCCTTCATGCCGGGCTTGCAGGCGATCTGGTAGGCGCCGGCCTTCACTTCGGCGGTGACCCGCTGCTTGGTGCCGGGGCCGATGTTCTCGCGCTCGGTCACCACCCGGTCGTCCGGGAAGAGGATGTAGACCTCGTTGACCTTGGAGCCCTTGTTCTCTATGGCGAGTTCGACGTGCCCGGCCGGGACCTCGTTCTTCGACACCTCGCACTTGTCGTCCGTCGCGGTCACGTTGATCACGTTGTCGCCGCTGCCCGAACCGCCCTTCTCGGTGCAGCCGGTGACAGCGGTCAGAGCCGCCACGGCGGTGGCGGCGGTGATGACGGAGAGTCTGGCGGCGCGCATACAGGCTCCATGAGAGTGGCGAGAAAACGCTTACAGGGAACTCACAGTTTTGGCTAGGCTCGCCTAACTTATCTGAGCCTTACCTGCGTGATACCCGGTTGTGCGGTGATTCAGCTCTCATGGACGCTGTATGAGCACGAGCCGATCACGCTGGCTCAAATCGGACCCCACGGGAAGGTCAAGGGAGGGTCAAGGATCGCGTCGCGGGGTGACCAGGACCGCGCCCGTGCGGGGGTGCGGCAGCACCTCGACCGGCTGGTCGTACACCTCGGAGAGCAGCCGCTCCGAGAAGACGTCCTCGGGTGGTCCGTCCGCGGCCACCTGCCCGGCGCGCAGGATCGCGACCCGGTGCGCGTACGCCGCCGCGAGCCCCAGATCGTGCAGTACGACGACCACCGCGTCCCCGGCCCGCGCCCGCTCCCGGCACAACCGCAGCACCAGCTCCTGGTGTTTGAGGTCCAGGGCCGCCGTCGGCTCGTCGAGCAGCAGCAGCGGCGCGCGCTGAGCGAGCACCCGGGCGAGCGCGACCCGGGCCCGCTCGCCGCCACTGAGCGCCGAGAACGGGCGGGCGGCGAACGCGGTCACCTCCGCCCGCGCCATCGCTTCGGCTACGGCGGTGTCGTCGTCCTCCGCTCCGACGGCCGCCCAGGGTGCGCGGCCCATCCGGACCACCTCCTCCACCGTGAACGGGAAGGACAGCGCCGCCGACTGCGGCAACACGGCCCGACGCAGGGCGAGTTCGGGCGCGGACCAGTCCGACGCCGGGCGACCGTGAATCCGTACGACCCCTTCCGCGGCCGGGAGATCGGCGGCCAGGGCGCCCAACAGGGTCGACTTTCCCGCCCCGTTGGGACCGACCAGGGCGAGGACCTCGCCGGCACGGGCCGTGACGGACACTCCGTGGAGGACGACGCGGGAACCGAGGCGGACGTGGAGGTCCTGGGCTTCGGCGAGGATGTCGCCGGGTTCGGCGGGGGAGGGAGGAGTGGGGCGGGGGCGGAGGAGTCGCATGGGCGGGGTCCTTGTGGAGGAGGGGGACTGAAGAACCTCAGGGGCGCGGGGAACTGCGCGACCAGCCACCACGCACCTGTAGACGACACACAACCTCTAGGCCCAACCCCCCTGCCGACGCCGAGTCCTGCGCAACAACCAGAAGAAGAACGGACTCCCAAGAAGCGCCGTCAGAACCCCGAGCGGCAGCTCCGCCGGCGCCGCCACAGTCCGCGCAGCAAGATCCGCACCGAGCAGGACGACCCCGCCCCCCAGCGCGCTGCCTGGGACCAGGAAGCGATGCCCGGGCCCGGCGGCCATCCGCAACAGGTGGGGTACGACGAGACCGATGAAGCCGATGACGCCGGCCACGCTCACTGCGGCAGCGGTCAGCAGCGCGATGACGAGTATCAGCACGATCCGCAGCCGCTCCACGTCCACGCCCAGATGCCGGGCCGGCCGGTCGCCGAGCGCGAGCAGGTCCAGACGGCGCGCGTACAGCGGCGCGAGCACCAGACCGATCGCCGCGCACGGCAGTACCGCGAGCACCTTCGGCCAGGTCGCCTGGGCGAGAGAACCCAGCTGCCAGAAGGTGATCTGGTTCACCGCGGCGGTGTCGGCGAGGAAGATGAACAGGCCGACGAGCGCCCCGCAGAACGCGTTCACCGCGATACCGGTGAGGATCAGCGTCACGACCTCCGTACGGCCGCCCGAGCGGGACATCCCGTACACCAGCAGCACGGTGGCGAGACCGGTGACGAAGGCCATCGCCGGGAGGGTCCAGTTGCCGAAGAAGGTCAGACCGAGCGCGATCGAGGCCACCGCACCGACCGCCGCGCCCAAGGAGACGCCGATCGTGCCCGGTTCGGCCAGCGGATTGCCGAACACGCCCTGCATCAGCGCGCCCGCACACCCCAGCGAGGCGCCGACGAGCAGCGCGAGCACGATCCGGGGGAAGCGGACGTTCCAGAGCACGGACTCCGCGACCCGGTCCAACTCCGCGCCGCCGAGCCCGGCTTTGTGCTGTACGGAGCTGACGACGTCGCCGATCGGGATCGGGTAGGCGCCGATTCCGGCGGCCATCGGGGTGAGGACGAGGAGCGTGATGAGGAGACCGGCGGTGAGGAGCCAGGCAGTGCTGCGTCGTCTTCGGGCGGTGGGTTGGGGCGGGGCCTTCGTTTCGGTCTTCTCGTCCAGTACGGTCACGCCGCACCGCCCTTGTCCTCGATCGGGACGCGCATGCGTCGCACCGTGTCGTCCGTTCCTCTTGGCTCACTGTCGTTTTCGGTCAGCAAAGCTTAGGTTAGCCTTACCTTCGCCCGCTACCGGCAGTCGTATCCGGAGGACTCCTCATGCCCGCGCGCCTTCGTGCCCTGGTCACCGTGTTGTGCGCAGCCGTCCTCGGGGCGCTGCTTCCGGCGGCCGTCGCGCAGGCCGCGGCCCGTGAGGTGCAGGGCGGCCGGCTGGACTGGGGCATCAAGTCGTCCTTCCAGAGCTATGTCACCGGGCCTATCGCCAACGGAAGTTACTCACTCACCGGTGGCGCGGCGACCGTCGGCGACAGCCAGTTCCGGTTCCACTCGGCCGCCGGCACGTACGACGGCGACACCGGCGCATTCGCCGCGTCCTTCTCCGGCGGGGTCCACTTCGTCGGACACAAGACGGACGCCGGGGCGTATCAGCTCGACCTCACCATCAGCCGGCCCACCGTCCGCGTCTCCGGGTCCACCGGGACGCTGTACGTGGACGTCACCAGCAAGGCGAAGGGCACCGGGACGGTCACGACGTCCAGTCAGGTGCCCTTCGCCTCCCTCGCCCTCGGGGGGATCGACATGAGGGGCGGGGGCAGTTCCGTTGTGCTCAACAACCTTCCCGCCACGCTTACTTCGGAGGGGGCCGAGTCCTTTGCCGGGTACTACACGGCGGGGACCGCGCTGGATCCGGTGAGTCTGTCCGCGGATGTGGCGGCGGGGGGTTCTGGTGGGGGTGCGGGTTCCGGTTCGGCTACGCCGAGTGCGTCCAACTCCTCGGAGGCGGACGGTGCCCTCGCGGACGGTGCCGTGGACTGGGGGGTGCGCCGGACCTTCCGGGAGTACGTCACCGGCGGTATCGCCAAGGGCAAGTGGACGCTGTCCGACGGGGCCGAGGACGGGGGCGCGATCTTCCGCTTCGGGGGTGGCGAAGGGGCGTACAAGAGCGGTGATTTGGACGCCGAGTTCGAGGGTGCGCTGCGCTTCACGGGGGCGCACGGTCTCGATCTGAAGCTGAGTGGAGTCCGTGTTGTTGTCGATGACGGCAAGGGCACGCTGTACGCCGACGTGGCGAGTGCGGAGTACTCCGCGAAGAAGGTTCCGCTGGTCACCTTCGCCGCGAAGGGGCTGAAGGCGAAGGGTGGTCTCGTCGCCGTGACCGAGGCGCCGGCGAAGCTCACCGGCCGGGGTGCGAAGGCCTTCGGCTCGATGTATCAGGCGGGCACGGAGATGGACCCCGTCTCGCTCGCCGTCGCCCTCACCTCGGACGCCGCGCTGCCGGCACTGCCTGATCTGGGCAGTACGCCTACGGCGAGCGTGACTGCGGAGGCCGAATCCGCGTCGCCGGGTTCGGCCGAGCCCGTCGCGAGTTCGTCGGACGGTGGCTCAGTGGGCCTGCCGATCGGGCTGGCCGTCGGTTCGCTGCTGGTCGTTGTGGCTGCGCTCGTCGTGGTCCGTAAGCGCCGTACGGGCTCCGCCTCGGACGGCGACTGAATCCCCCTACCCATCTGAGCAAGGAGAACCACGGACATGACCTCGACGATCAGTAGACCGCGCCGCCGTACCCTCGCCGCTGCCGTTGCCACGGCCGCCGCGATGGGTGCCACCGCCCTCGCCACCGTCGGCGCGACCGCCGCCTCTGCTGCCGAAGTGCCCCTGAGCGGATATGAGTTGACCTGGGGCATCAAGCAGTCGTACCGCTCGTACGTGACCGGCATGGCGGCCGGCAGCTTCACGGCGTCGGACGGGGCGTCGCAGGCGGCGGACAATGGCGCGTTCACTTTCGTGGACGGCGTGGGCACCTACGACTCCACCGCTCACACGGTGGATCTTGCCTTCAAGGGCAGCCTGAACATCAAGTCCGCGCTGCATGGTTTCGAGATCGGCCTGTCCGACGTCAAGTTCGACAGCGCGGCCGCCGAGATCACCGCCGACGTGACGAAGAGCGGGGCGACTACGGACGACGTGCCGCTCGCCAAGGTCACCGTCACGCAGGCCATGACGGACATGGCGACCACGCTCACGAAGGAGGCGGCGGACGTCTTCGGCAGCGCGAGTTACGAGAACGCGGCGGGTGATCCGTTGTCGGTGGTGAAGACGGCGAGCCCGTCACCGACCACGTCTCCCTCTCCGTCGCCGAGCGAGAGCACGTCGCCGTCCCAGTCGCCCTCGCAGTCCGTGTCCCCGACCGTGTCGACATCGCCGTCCGGCAGCGCGAGCCCCTCGGTGACCGCTTCCGAGCCCGCGACGGAGGGCGAGGTCGTCGACGGCACGCTCGGCTGGGGTGTGAAGGAGTCGTTCCGTACGTACGTGGTGGGCAGCGTGGCGAACGGGGAGATCACGGCGTCGGGGGGTGCGACGCAGGCCGCGGGCAACGGGGTGTTCACGTTCGTCGACGCCACGGGGACGTATGACGCGGACGCCGATGCGCTGAGCGCTGCTTTTGAGGGCTCGGTGAACTTCAAGGGTCACGAGGAGAACGGCACGTACGGGCTCGACCTCACCCTGGCTGACGTCAAGGTGACGGTGGAGGACGGCACGGGCGAACTCACGGCGGACGTCACCAGCCTGGGCGAGAAGTCCGAGGACGTGGTTCTGGCCGATCTGACGGCGGGCGGCGGGGAGTTGGTGGCGAAGAACGACGTCATCACCTTGTCGGACGTCACCGCGAAGCTCACCGCCGAGGGGGCGGACGCCTTCGCCGGCTTTTACACGGAGGGCACGGAACTCGATCCGGTGGACCTCTCGGTGGCTCTGACGGACGACGCGGAACTCCCGACCGGTGAGCCCTCGGCCTCCACGGGCACGGGTGCCTCCGGCGGTACGGCGGGTTCCACGACCGGCGGTGTAACGGGCGGCCTCGCCTCGACCGGCTCGGACGTGCCGGTCGGTGCGCTGGGTACCGCTGCCGCGGTGGCTGTGGCGGCGGGTGCGGGTGTGGTGTTCTCGGTCCGTCGGCGGCGTGCGGCTGAGTAGTGCCGGGTGCCTCCCGGCGGGGGTGCGGGTTTGTGGGGGTGCGCGTTGCGCCTTTCGGTTTGTGGGGGTCGGGGACGTGGTGGGGGTGTCCGTCCTCGGAACGGCGCGGAATCGGTCTCTTACCAACTCGCCCGTGTTGACGCGCCAACCGCTGCGGGCGGACACCCCCACCACGTCCCCTTCTCGCCGCGGACGACTGCGGGTCCGTGCACCGGCCCGCCCCCGCCGCCGAGTGGTGTTTCAATGCCGGGGTGACTGATTACGACGTGCTGCGTGTGTTCTGCGGTGCAGGGGGCGGGTACGGCAACGAACTCGGCGTCGTCCGCGAGGGTTCGGCGATGCCCGAGCGGGACGAGCGGCAGGCCTTCGCGGCGAAACTCGGGTTCAGCGAGATCGTGTTCGTGGATGATCCCGAGCGGGGGGTCGTCGACATCTACACGCCCAGCGTTCGGCTGCCGTTCGCCGGGCACCCTTGCGTCGGCACGGCCTGGCTCCTCGACGTCCCCGAACTCGTCACCCCGGCCGGGGTGGTCGGGGCCCGTCTGGACGGTGAGTTCAGCTGGATCGAAGCGCGGCCGGAGTGGGCGCCGCCGCGCACCCTGCGTCAGTACGCCACGGCCGCCGAGGTCGAGGACCTGCCGGTGCCGCCACCCGGCGAGTGGGTGTACGCCTGGGCCTGGGAGGACGAGGCCGCCGGCCGTGTCCGCGCCCGTGGCTTCCCCGGCCGCGCCGACGGCATCGACGAGGACGAGGCGACAGGCGCGGCGGCCCTTCTGCTCACGCGCCTGCTGGGCCGGGCCCTCAACATCAGCCAGGGCGCGGGCTCCCAGATCCTGACGGCTCCGCAGCCGGGCGGCTGGGTGGAGGTCGGGGGACGGGTGTTCCTGGAACGCTAGTTCCGGTGCCCGCCGACCTGCTGAAGCGGCGATTCCGTCCCTAGCCTTGCCCTGCGTGAGGACGGGCCTTCCGGCATGCGTCGCTTCGCGCCGGGAGGCTTCGTGTCGAGCGACCACTACAGCAGTCAACTTCCGGCGGAATACCGCCGCGAGGACATCTTCCCGTGTCTGTCGTACGACGCTCAGATCTACTTCGCGTGCGCCCACTGCCGCCGCGAATTCCGCCTGAACCAGACACTGAACCTGGGCGATCCGACCGTCTACGGCGGCAGAGACTGCCCGTCGGGTGACAGGGGGACGCTGAGGCTGGTGGTGCACCGGTTCGATCAGGAGGCCCTCTGTCACGACTGCGGCCGGCAGTGGAACGTGCGGGTGACCGGCTTCGACCCGGTGGTGTGCCCGCAGTGCCACTCCCGGCACTACCTCGCCCTCTCGACCTGGCTGCGGCCGCCAATGCCGGCCCGCTTCCACGAGCTCACCCCCCTCGGCGCCGAGCCACGGGCTCACGAGTGGGGCCATGACGCGGACGCCGACGCCGAACTCGTACACGAACAGCTCGAATACATCGGCATGCTGTCCAACCCGGACCAGTATCTGGTGCCGGCGATCCTCTTCCTGAACCGGCTGCGGACCACGGGCGAACACGACCCGGCACGGGTCTGGATCCTGACCAACCTCCACGGTCTGATGCTGCGCGAGTACTACCGGCAGACCGGTGAACTCACGGCGGGAACCGCCGCCGTGGAGGTGCTCGGGGAGATCGGCGAAGCCTCGCCGGATCCCTTCGAGCGGGGCCTGCTGCTGCACAACGTGGCCATGGCCGCCTACAGCCTGTTGGCCCGCCAACAGCCCGAGCTGCACTTCTACGGTGGCCCGGAGCACTACCGGAGCATCGGCACCGACGCCGCCCGCCGGGCGATCGCCTCCTACGAGTCGCTCCAGGCCACCGCAGATGCCGAACTCGACGACTCGCTGCGCCTGCAGATCGCCCGGGTGCGGCACGTCCTCGCCGATCTCCTCAAGGCGGGAGCCGCGTCGGCGGCCACCCTTGCTGCGGCGCTCGACCTGTTGGACCAGGTTGTCGCCGAGCCTGTCCTTCCTGAGGACATGCGGATCGCGGCACGGCGCTCTCGGGCCGAGGTCGTCCACCGGTCGGCGGACCGGGCCGGCACACCGCCAGGGCAGGTCCTGGACGACCTTTCGGCCAGCCTGCCGGAGCTGGAGAACCTGCCCCTCTGGGAACAGAACTCGTTGCTGTCGAGCGTCGCGGAGTACCGCGAGAGGACCGGCGACCTGGCCGGGGCGCTGGACTTCCAGCAGCGTGCGGCCCAGGCCGCCGAGGACGCGCTGATACGCGCCGACGACGAGACGAGCCTGGGACAGCTCGGCCGTCAGTACGGACATACCTTTGCCCTGCTGACCCGTGTCGAGGTGAAGTGTGGTCGGCCGCGTGCCGCGCTGGCGGCCGTGGAGAGGGTGCGCGCGGCGACGGTGAGGTTCGGGCATCAGGGCGAGACCGATGCGCGGCAGCGGTTCGAGGCCGAGCTCACGCGCCTGTTCGGCGGCCCCGGCAGCGGAGTTCGTCCGGGCCCGGACTCGAGCGGGGGTGAGCAGGGACCCACCGCACAGGCGCTCGCCGCCCTGCACCGCGCGGGGTGGCCGCGGACCACGGCGTACTGTGCGTTGTCCGGAGCGGCGGGTGAGGTGACCGCCGTGCTCGCCATGCCGGACGGCACGGACCGATGGGAGGTTCGGGGTCTCCAATGGCCGGTGCGCGAGCGGGAGTTCATGCACATGACGCAGGGGATCAACCTGGAACACGGCGTGTTCCGCGAGCGGCGTCTGGCGGTCGCTTGCGCCATGGCCCGCGCGGTCCTCTTCGATCAGCTGCTGCCCACTCTGCGCGCTTGGGGCGCCCATGGACTGGCCATCAGCGCGCCGGGCCTGCTCAGCCACCTCCCGTACGAGGCGGTGCCGACCTCCGAAACCGGCGTGCTCGGCGACGAGTTCGAGGTGTTCTACCTCCCGTCACTCCAGCTCGGAGCCATGCTTCGGGCTCGCCACGACGGACCTGGACATGTCTCTCGGGCGCTGGCCGTGGTGCACGGTGGTGAAGGACTGCCCGGCGCGCGGTGGGAGGCGGAGCGGTTGGCCGAGCTGTGGGGGAACCGGCTCGATGTCCTGGATGGCGCCGAACACCACAAGAAGGACGTCCTCGACGCCCTGGCCGGCGACTACGACGTCGTCCACTTCGCCTGCCACGGTTCCTACGATCTGCTGCGCCCCCTGGAGTCCGCGCTCTATCTCACCAACGACCAGGGCCGGGACGCCCGCCGGCTCACGGCCGCTGACCTTATGGGACGCTCCTTCACGCGTGCTCCGGTGGTCACGCTGGCCGCCTGCGAGTCGGGACTGACGTCGTACGGGATGACCAGCGACTGCACAGGGCTCACCGGTGGTCTGCTGAGGATGGGCGCGCGGGGCGTGATCGCCAGCCGCTGGGCGGTGAAGACCGCCGCAGAGGTGGGGCAGGAGCTGGCGGCGGAGCGGTTCACGGACCTCGTCCACAGGTCGCTGGCCGACGGCACCGGCGTCTCGGGGCGGCTGGCCGTCACCTCGGCGCAACGTGAACTGGCCCGGCAGGGCAACGGAATCGAGGACTGGGCCGCGTTCTCGTATCTGGGCATACCGTGAGCGGTAAGCGCGGGACGCCGGCCGAGAAGGGGGACGCGGATGGAACAGGTCACGATCGAGGTGCGCATCGACACCCAGGAACCGGACGCGGTGCGTGCCGTCGAAGAGGTCTTCGACGCGGTTCCCGGCGCGACGGCGGAGCGGTGGCCCGATGTCAGGACAGTCGACCCGGTGACGGTCCTCGCCGTCGTCGGTAATGCCGCCGCCCTTCTGCAGGCGCTGATCGCCCTGCGCGACACCTGGCGGTCGCGTCGCTCGGCTCCTGGCGTCCTGGCGGGCAACGCGGACGGCTCCACCGTGGCCGTCACCGTGGCCACGGTGGAGGAGCTGCGACGCCTCCTCGAACCGGAGACCGAGGGAGACGAGGAAGGTGACGAAGAGGAGGGCAGGGGAGCCTAGGGGCGGGGGCGCGGGGCGGGGGGTGCGCCGTGATGTCCTCGCTCACGCCGACAGCGGGAACTCCTCGCCCAAGGCCCGGAAGACCGCCGTGTTGAGTGCGAATGCCCTCTTGCACTCCCCGATGATGCGCTGCTTTTCGAGGTCGTCCGCGTGGACCTGGTCCAGCAGCTCTCGGTAACCCCGCTTGAACGCCGCCGGGTTGGCGATCTCCTCGAACACGTAGAAGCGGACCCCGTCGCCCTTCCTCGCGAAGCCCCAGGTCCGCTCCGCCTTGTCGCGGATGATCTGGCCGCCGGAGAGGTCGCCGAGGTAGCGGGTGTAGTGGTGGGCGATGTAGCCCGCCGGCCAGGCGTCGGCGCACTCGGCGATACGGGTCGCGTAGCTGCGGGTGGCCGGGAGCGCGGTGAGGGTCGCGCGCCAGTCGGGGCCGCGCAGGTGCTCCAGGTCCCGTTCCAGCGCCGGCAGCCGGAAGAGTTCCGGCTGGATGAAGGGGCCGGCCACCGGATCCGACGCCAGCCGCCCGGCACCGGTCTCCAGTGCCTCGTACACGAACCACAACTGCTCGGTGTAGCGCGTGTACGCGTCGACGCCGAGCTTTCCGCCGAGCAGGTCGCTCATGAACGTCGAGGTCTCTGCCTCCACGTGCTGTTCGTGGGACGCGGTGCGGATGAGTGTCGAGAAGGAGTCCATGAACCCAGATTTTCTATGGTTAGGCTTACCTAAGTCAACCACTTCCCGACCCCCTGTCGGGAAACTTGCCGACGTCCTGTCGGTAAAAGGATACCCGCAGCTTCGGTCGGGCACCCATACGAAAGCCCGCCCTCCTGGAGAAAGAGGGCGGGCTTGCGGGGCGGTGGGTGGTTACGGGAGCGTCAGGATCTCCGCTCCGGTCTCCGTCGCCACCAGCGTGTGCTCGAACTGGGCCGTCCGCCTGCGGTCCTTCGTGACGACCGTCCAGCCGTCGTCCCACATGTCGTACTCGTGGGTTCCCAGTGTCAGCATCGGCTCGATCGTGAAGGTCATGCCGGGCTGGATGGTGGAGGTTGCGTGCGGGCTGTCGTAGTGCGGGATGATCAGGCCCGAGTGGAAGGACGAGTTGATGCCGTGGCCCGTGAAGTCCCGGACCACTCCGTAGCCGAACCGTTTCGCGTAGGACTCGATGACCCTGCCGATGATGTTGATCTGGCGGCCCGGCTTCACCGCCTTGATCGCTCGGGTCAGGGACTCGCGGGTGCGGTCCACGAGGAGGCGGCTCTCCTCGTCCACCTCGCCCACCAGGTACGTCGCGTTGTTGTCGCCGTGCACCCCGCCGATGTACGCCGTCACATCGAGATTGATGATGTCGCCGTCGCGCAGGACGGTGGAGTCGGGGATGCCGTGGCAGATGACCTCGTTGAGGCTGGTGCACAGGGACTTCGGGAAGCCTCGGTAGCCGAGCGTCGACGGGTAGGCGCCGTGGTCGCACATGTAGTCGTGCGCCGCCTTGTCCAACTCGTCCGTGGTCACCCCGGGGGCGATCAGCTTGGCCGCCTCCGCCATCGCTTGCGCCGCGATGCGGCCGGCTACGCGCATCGCCTCGATCGTCTCGGGCGTCTGCACCTCCGGACCGGTGTACGGCGTCGGCGCGGGCTTGCCGACGTACTCGGGACGACGGATGTTCCCGGGCACGGGACGGGTGGGAGACAGCTCCCCTGGTACGAGCAGCGACTGGCCAGACATGCCAGCGAGTCTAGACGGCGGGCATGGGGGAACATGTCTGTGGTGAAAGGAGCCGGTCATGGCCCTGTTCAAGAAGCGGACCGTCGGGAAGCCGGGCGAGTGGTACTACTGCCTGGAGCACAAGAAGGTGGAGGAGGGGCCGGAGTGTCCCGCCAAGGACCGCTTCGGGCCGTACGCCACCCGCGCGGAGGCCGAGCACGCGATGGAGACCGCCCGCGAGCGGAATCTGGAGTGGGAGAACGACCCCCGGTGGCACGATGCCTCGGCGGGCGGCAAAACCGACGATGACTGATGACGATGACGATGGCTGATTAGGCCTTCGCCGGTGTGGCCGTGGCGCGCTGTTTGCGCTGCCGTACCGCGTGCTCGTTGGTGCGCTCGTCGTACTTCATCAGCTTCGGCAGGCACACTGCCAGGAGTCCTACCGCGCCGGCACACAGCAGGCCGCCCGACCAGACCGACGCCCGTACGCCCCACAGTGCGGCGAAGCCGCCCGAGCGGACCTGGCCCACGGTCGGTCCCACCGAGTACGACAGCAGTTCGATCCCGGCGAGCCTGCCGCGCAGCTCGTCCGGGATCGTCTGGTTCCACATGGCCGCGCGGAAGATCCCGCTGACCATGTCGCAGCCGCCGGCCACGGTCAGGAACAGCAGCACGAGCCATACGTTGCCGACGACGCCGGCGGCCGCGATCGCCAGGCCCCAGAAGGCTGCCGACACCACCACCATGCGGCCGTGGCGGTGGATGCGGGCCGTCCAGCCGCTCGTCGCGCTCACCAGCATCGCGCCGAGCGGGACCGTCGCGTACATCAGGCCCAGCGCCCACTCCGCGTCCAGCTCGTCCGCGAGGAACGGCAGTACGGCCAGCGGCATCGCCAGGAACATCGCGGCGAGGTCGACGGCGTAGGTGCCGAGGAGTTCCTTGCGGCTCCACGCGTACCGGGCGCCCTCGGCGATGGCCTTCAGGGACGGTTTCGCCGCCTCGTGGGAGGCGGGGGAGGAGGCGATACGGATCATCAGTACGGCGGAGACGGCGAAGGTGGCCAGGTCGGCGCCGTACGCCCAGCCCAGGCCCGCGTACGCCACGACCACACCCGCCAGCGCCGGGCCCGCGACCCCGCCGAGCGTCCAGCGGAACGCGTTCAGCGAGGCCGCCGCCGGCAGATGCTCATGGGCCACGATCCGGGGCCAGAGTGAGTCGAGCGCGGGCCGCTGCACGGAGAACAGGGCGGAGGACAGGGCGGCGACGACGTAGAGGGGCCAGATGGTGGGGTGCGGGAGGAGTGCGTTGATCAGCAGGGCCGCGGTGAGCAGGCCCTGGCCGGCCTCCGTCCAGAGGATCAGCTTGCGCTTGTCCCAGGCGTCCGCGAGTGCCCCGCCGTACAGCCCGAAGACCAGCAGCGGTATGAGTTCCACCGCTCCGATCGCGCCCACCGCTGCCGCCGATCCGGTCAGCTCCTTCAGCTGTACCGGCAGCGCCACGAACGTCAGAAAACTCCCGAAGTTCGAGATCAGCCCCGACCACCACAGCCGCCGGAAGTCACGGGAGGCCCGCCAGGGAGCGAGATCGGGGAGCAGGGCCCGGAGGCCGGACGGGGGGCTGGGGGCGGGATCGTCGGTCACGGGGAGTCATGTTCGGGCGGGGGCGGGAGCAGGGGCAACTGCTTTTCGCCGTACCTGCCTGCCGAAGGCAGCCAACCGACCGAGACGGGTGGGTGGGTGGGAAATGTATTACCAAGGGGTGGGGGGCGGTGCGGTCAACTCGTCCGCCAGCCGCGACAACCTGTCCCGGAAACGCCGCCGCCCTCTCGGAACGGGCAATGAGTTCTCTCCGGCCGCCGCGCTGACAAGGTGCTGCACGGTATCCAGGTCCAGCTCAGCCGCGTCCGGCACGGCCAGCCCTTCATGTGCCATCGTCGCCAACTCCCCCTCGCCGGCAGCAAGGCTGAGCACCGTCACCCCGGCCCGCCGAGCATCGTGCACCCGTTCGAGCAGGGGAGGAGAGGCACCCCCTGCCGAGACCACCAGCAGCGTCTCTCCACGCCGGGCCGCCGCCAGCCGCCCCAGCCCCACCGCCAGGTGCGCCGGATCCGAGGGACGCGCGTCATGTCGTACGAGAGTCGGCGACAGCTCCGGCGTCCCCGACCAGGCCGCCTCGTCCACCAGATGGGCGGCCAGATGCCACGGCTCGTACGTGGGTGTGCCCACCAGGAGCAGGCCGCCGCCGTGCGACACCACCGAGCCCCGCAGCACCCCCGCGAAGCGGCGCGTGGCTCCCAACCACTCGGTCCCGGCGAGCACTTCGCGCAGCAGCGCGACACGTACGGCATCCATGCGACGGCATCCTGCCGCAACCCGCCACTCGTGATGTGGAGTTCACCGCGAATTCGCCCATCATGGGCAGAGGGCGGGGTCAGCACAGCACAATTCATGAGGAGTCCGCCGATGACAGACACCAGCGTCCCCTTCCGCGCCGGCGACGACGGCTACGCCAGCTACCGGATCCCGGCGGTCGTCGCCACCGCCTCCGGCGCCCTCCTCGCCTTCTGCGAGGGCCGCGTCGAGTCCGCGAGCGACCACGGCCATATCGACATCGTCCTGAAACGCTCCACGGACGGCGGTCGCACCTGGGGGGCGTTGCAGGTCGTCGCCCACAACGGCACCGACCTCGCCGGCAACCCCGCCCCCGTCGTCCTCGACACCGGCCGCGTCCTGCTCGTCCAGGTCCGCAACGCCGCCGGTGCCACCGAGGCCGCGATCGTGCGCGGCGAGGTGAAGGACGTGGACGGGCGCCGGGTGTGGGTGCAGCACAGTGATGACGAGGGGGTGACGTGGTCCGAGCCCCGGGAGATCACCCAGCAGGTCAAGGAGCCGGGCTGGCGCTGGTACGCCACCACCCCCGGCCACGCCCTCCAGCTGAGCACCGGCCGGGTCGTCGTCCCCGCCAACCACACCGTGCCACCCACCGGCACCGACCTCGGCAACGAGCCGCAGTACAACGGCGGCCACTGTTTGCTGAGTGACGACCGGGGCGAGAACTGGTACCTCGGTTACGTCGACGACAGCGCGAGCGACTACATCAACGCCAACGAGACCACCGCCGCCGAACTCCCGGACGGGCGCGTCTACTTCAACACCCGCACCGACTCGCGGTCTCCCGGCAAGCGTGCCGACGCCCACTCCGAGGACGGCGGCCGGACTCTGGTGAAGCCGTTCCGCCCGCAGGCCGGCCTGACCGCCCCCGTCTGCGAGGCGAGCGTCCTCCAGATCCGCGACCCCGATCTGCTCCTGTACTCCGGTCCCGCCAACGGCCGCGCCCTGATGACCGTGCGTGCCTCCGTCGACGGCGGTACCACCTGGCGGCCGGTGTTCACGGTCGACGGTCTGCCGGCCGGGTACTCCGACCTCGTCCGCGTCGACGCGGCCACCGTCGGACTCCTCTACGAGACGGGCGACTTCGGCCCGTACGAGACGATCAGCTTCCGGCGCGTCCCTGTGACGGAGCTCACCTGACCCGGTGGGGCCGTGGGGGCGGACGTAAAGTCGGCCCATGACCTCTACCGACAGTGCTGCACAGAAGCCCGCGAAGGCCCCCGCCAAGGACCCCTGGGACCTGCCCGACGTCTCCGGTCTCGTCGTCGGTGTGCTCGGCGGGACCGGGCCGCAGGGCAAGGGCCTCGCCTACCGGCTGGCCCGGTCCGGCCAGAAGGTGATCATCGGCTCGCGGGCCGCCGAGCGCGCGCAGGCCGCCGCTGAGGAACTGGGACATGGCGTCGAGGGCGCCGACAACGCCGAGACGGCGCGCCGCAGTGATGTGGTGATCGTCGCCGTGCCCTGGGAGGGGCATGGCAAGACGCTCGAATCCTTGCGGGAGGAGCTTGCGGGCAAGCTTGTCGTCGACTGCGTCAATCCGCTCGGTTTCGACAAGAAGGGCGCCTACGCGCTGAAGCCGGAGGAGGGCAGCGCCGCCGAGCAGGCCGCCGCCCTGCTGCCGGACTCGCGGGTGACCGCTGCCTTCCATCATCTGTCGGCGGTGCTGCTGGAGGACCCGGAGATCCAGGAGATCGACACCGATGTGATGGTGCTGGGGGAGGAGCGGGCCGATGTGGAGGTCGTGCAGGCGCTCGCCGGGCGTATCCCGGGCATGCGCGGCATCTTCGCCGGGCGGCTGCGCAACGCCCATCAGGTCGAGTCGCTGGTGGCGAATCTGATCTCCGTGAACCGCCGGTACAAGGCACACGCGGGGCTCCGCATCACGGACGTATGAGCCGATGGGGGACACTGGAGGCCGTCAGTCCATCCGCCGGTCCATCCGCAGTGTCCCCCTGATTCTCTTCACAGGAGCCGACCCCATGCCCCGCCTTGCCCTGTACGCCCTCGCCGTCTGCATCCTCGCCGTCGCCGCGGCCGTCGTCTCCTTCGTGCAGGGCAGCTGGCTGGGTGTCGTGTGGGTGCTGCTGGCCGGGCTGTCCTCCAACATGACCTGGTACTACATCAAGCGCGGCAAGGTCGGCCGGGACTCCGTCAGGGGCTGACCTGGCAGTACTCGTTCGCGCCCTGCCAGAAGCGGTACAGGTCCTGACCGCAGTAGGTCTCGAAGTCGGTGATCCCCATGGCGGACAGGATCGAGTCCACGGCGTCGAAGAACACGCTGTTGATCGACGGCACCCACAGCAGCGCGAACACGAACAGCAGGCCGAACGGCGCGAACGGCTCCACCTGGCGCTTGACGTTGTGCGACAGCCAGGGCTCGATGACCCCGTAGCCGTCCAGACCGGGCACCGGCAGGAAGTTCAGGATCGCGGCCGTGACCTGGAGCAGCGCCAGGAACGCGAGGGCGTACTGGAAGTCGCGCGGTACGCCGTCGAGCGCGTCGAGCCAGAAGGGTGCGGTGCAGACGGCGGCGAAGAGGACGTTCGTCAGCGGACCGGCCGCGGAGATGAGGCTGTGCCGCCAGCGGCCCCGGATCCGGCCGCGCTCGATGAAGACGGCACCGCCGGGGAGCCCGATCCCGCCCATGATCACGAACAGCACGGGCAGCACGATGCTGAGCAGGGCGTGTGTGTACTTCAGCGGGTTGAGGGTGAGATAGCCCTTCGAGCCGACCGAGATGTCGCCGCTGTGCAGCGCGGTGCGCGCGTGTGCGTATTCGTGCAGGCACAGGGAGACGATCCACGCCGCCGTCACGAACAGGAACACGGCCACGCCGGGCTGCTCGGCGAACCCGGTCCAGGTGGCCCATCCCGTGACCGCCGTGACGGCCAGGATCCCGAGGAAGACGGGACTGATCCGCCGGTCACTGCGGCGGGTGGTGGCGGTGGTCATCGGGCTCCCCCTGGACTCATGTGCAATGCGGTGGGACTGCCCGACGGTACCGGGCCCACGAGGGAAACGTCTCTCGATGGGTTGTGGGTTCCGTGGAAACCCCCGCCTCTCGGCTCCTCGCGGTTCATGCGCGTGTAAACCCGGAGGCAGGGCCGGGGCGACAGCAGGGACAATGGGCCCGTGCGCTATCGCATCCTCGGTACCACTCAGGCACTCCGCACCGACGGCACCACCGTTCCGGTCGGCGGTGCGCGCCTTCGTGCCCTGCTGACCGTGCTCGCGCTGCGGCCAGGGCGGACCGTGCCGGTGAGCCTGCTGGTCGACGAGGTGTGGGACGGGGAGGCGCCCGCCGATGCGACGGGGGCGGTGCAGGCGCTGGTGGGGCGGCTGCGCAGGGCGCTCGGGGCGGATGCCGTCGAGTCCCTGGAGGGCGGGTACCGGCTCTCCGCCGCGGGCGACGACATCGACCTGCACCGATTCGAGCGGCTCGTCGGCGACGGCATGCGTGCCCTCGCCGACGGCGACCCCGCCAAAGCGGCCGTCGTCCTCGACGACGCCCTCGCCCTGTGGCGCGGCCCCGCCCTCGCCGACCTCCCCGACCGCACCGCGGAGGCGGCCCGCTGCGAGACCCGGCGGCTGGACGCGCTCCGCGCCCGCCACGCCGCCGCCCTCGCTCTCGGCCAGGCCGAGCAGTCCCTGCCCGAGCTGACCGCCCTGTGCGACAGCCACCCCCTTGACGAGCCCCTCCAGGCCCTGCGTCTGCGCGCCCTGCGCGACACCGGGCGGGCCGCCGAAGCGCTGGCCGCCTATGACGACGTACGACAACTGCTCGCGGACCGGCTCGGGTCCGATCCCGGGGTCGAACTGCGGGCGCTGCACGGGGAGTTGCTGAACCCCGAGGAGGCCGTGCAGGTCGCGGGCCGGCCGCTCGGCAACCTCCGTGCCCGCCTCACCTCCTTCGTCGGCCGGGAGGCCGACATCGATGCCATCCGCGGGGATCTCGCCGCCGCCCGGCTCGTCACGCTGCTCGGGCCAGGCGGGGCGGGCAAGACACGGCTCTCGCAGGAGGCCGCCGAGGCCGCGCGGGACGCCGCCCGGGACGGGGTGTGGCTGGCCGAGCTGGCGCCCGTCGACGACCCCGCCGCCGTGCCGGAGGCCGTGCTCACCGCGGTCGGCGCCCGCGAGACCGTGCTGTACGGGGCCGGGGCGGAAGAGATTCGGGCCGGCCTGGAGCGGCATGACGACCCCCTCACGCGTCTCACCGAGCACTGCGGCCGGCGCCGGATGCTGATCGTCCTCGACAACTGCGAGCATGTCGTCGAGGCCGCCGCCCGGCTGGTCGAGCAGCTGCTGGAGCGGTGCCCGGGACTCACCGTCCTGGCCACCAGCCGTGAACCCCTCGGCGTACCGGGGGAGTTGCTGCGGCCCGTGGAGCCGCTGCCGGAGCCCGTGGCGCTGCGGCTGCTCGCGGACCGGGGGGCCGCCGCCCGGCCCGGTTTCCGGATCGAGAGCGATCCCGAGGCCGCCGCCGAGATCTGCCGGCGGCTCGACGGGCTGCCCCTCGCCATCGAGCTCGCGGCCGCCCGGCTACGGATGTTGACGCCCCGTCAGATCGTCGACCGGCTCGACGACCGCTTCCGGCTGCTCACCTCCGGCAGCCGCACCGTGCTGCCCCGCCAGCAGACCCTGCGTGCCGTCGTCGACTGGTCCTGGGACCTGCTCGACGAGGACGAACGCGACGTCCTGTGCCGGCTGTCGGTGTTCGCCGGCGGCTGCGACCTCGCCGCCGCCGAAGCGGTCTGCGGGCCGGCCGCCCTCGACGCGCTCGGCTCCCTCGTCGACAAGTCCCTTGTCGTGGCGGCCCCTTCGGGCGAGGGCGGCGAGATGCGCTACCGGCTCCTGGAGACCGTCGCCGAGTACGCGGGCGAGCGGCTCGACGAGGTGGGTGACCGGGCAGCCGCCGAACGTGCGCATCTGACGTACTTCCGCGAACTCGCCCGCACCACCGACCCGTTGCTGCGCGGCCGGGAACAGGCCGCCGCCATCGCACTGCTGGAGCGCGAGTACGAGAACCTGCGCACCGCCCTGCGCCACGCCGTCGCCCTCCACGACGAGCAGGAAGCGCTGTGCCTGGTGTTGTCGCTGGGCTGGTACTGGCAGATGCGCGACCTGCGTATCGAGGCCCGCACCTGGTCACGCGAGGTCATGGCCCTTGGCCCCGACCCGTTCGCCGCACCCGTGCGCACGGCCGACCCGCTGTGGGAGCGCTGCACGGACGTGCCGCCGCCCTGGACGGGCCTGGTCCTCGACGAGGCACGGCGCGGCGTCCATCTGATCCATCTCGCCTGCATGGACACCGAGTTGGACGCCTGGCAGACCCCCGAGGCGCAAGAGAAGCTGCGGGCCATCGCCGCGAGCTACGAGCCCGGCCTGCCGCAGACCTGCCGCAGCCCCGGCCTGCTCTGGTTCTTCGCTGTGATGATGACCGGCGACATGGACCGGGTGCGCACGATCGGCGACGCCACCGTCCGTACCTGCCGGAGCGCGCCCGGCTACGAGTGGGAGCTGGCCAGCTGTCTGCAGATGCGTGCCAACCTCCTGGCCAACCGCGCCGACTGGGCCGGAGACGCCGCCCGCGACGCCGACGAGTCGCTGGAGATCTACCGGCGCCTCGGCGACGCCTGGGGCATCGCGGAGGCGCTCTCCGCCCGCGCCGAGGCCCGCGAACGCGAGGGCGACTACCGCCTCGCCGTCGTGGACTTCGAGGCGGCCATCGAGCAGGCCGACCGGCTCGGCGCCCGCGGCCACACAGCCGTGCTCCGCGCCCGCCTCGGCAGCGCACTGCTGGAGGCGGGCGAGGCCGAGCGCGGCGAACGCATCCTGCGCGACGTCGTCGCCCAGCAGAACGGCTTCCACAACGAGGCCATGCCCGCCGCCCGGCTCTTCCTCGCCGGCTGGCTCGGCATGACCGACCGCGTCCCGGAGGCGCGCGAGCACCTCCGGCTGCTGCGCGAGGAGTTCGCCATCGCCCACTTCGTCGTCTTCGACGCCTTCATCCTGGGGGCGGAGGCCTGGCTGGACGCGGTCGACGGCTGCCACGAGGAGTCCCTGGACCACATTCGGCGAGCGCTGGAGCATGCCCGGGACCCACTGTCCGAGGCCATTGCGCCGCACATGCGCTCGGCGTATCTGACCACCGCGGCCGTCGCCCTGGCGGGCCTCGACGGCGGCCGCCGTGCCCGCGACGCCGCCCGCTGCCTCGGCGCGGCCGACGCCGCGATGCCGCCCCGCCACATCCGGTCGACCCTGGAGCGCACCTGCCGCGAGCGGGCCGAGCAGCCCCTCCGCGAACTGCTCGGCGACGAGGAGTACCAGACGGCGTACGCGGAGGGCGGCGGCCTCTCCCCGGAAGAGGCCGCCGCCCTGGTGTGAGGTGGGTCAGCTCTTGGTGCGGAACTTGTGGATCGCGTACGGCGCCGCCACCGCCGTGATCGCCGCCGACCAGCCCAGCGTCACCCACAGGTCGTGCGCGACCGGACCGCCCACCATCAGTCCGCGCGCCGCGTCCGCGAGCGTGGAGAGCGGGTTGTAGTCGGTGAAGGCCTGGAGCCAGCCCGGCATCGTGTCGGTCGGCGTGAAGATCGACGAGCCGAACTGCAACGGGAACAGCACCAGGAAGCCCATCGCCTGCACGGACTGCGCGTTCTTCAGGACCACGCCCAGGGTGAGGAACACCCACATGATCGACGAGGCGAACACCGCGGACAGGCCCACGGCCGCGAACAGTCCGGGCCAGTTGGTGATGTCGAAACCGACCAGCAGGGCGACGATCATCAGCACGGTCGTCGCGAACAGCATCCGCGCCAGCTCGACCGAGATCTTCGCGAACAGCACCGAGCCGCGCCCGATCGGCAGGGACCGGAAGCGGTCCATGACACCGGAGTTGAAGTCCTGGCTGAAGCCGGTGCCGACGCCCTGGGACATCGTCATGGCCATCATCGCCAGCATGCCGGGGATCACGTACTGCACGTACGCGTCCTGCCCGCCGCCCAGGGCCTGCCCGATCGAGCCGCCGAAGACGAACACGAACAGCAGGGTGAAGACGACCGGCATCAGCAGCGCGTCGAACATCGACTCGGGGTCCTGCCGGATCCACAGCAGGTTGCGGCGGACCAGTGCCCCCGTGTGGCGCAGATGGCCCCGCAGGGGGATGCGGGCGTCGTCCTTCAGGTCTGTCGGGTGGGTGGCGATGGCGCTCATACGGCGACCTCCTCGCGTGCGTCGGCGGGCGCGGCGTCCTGCGGGGCGCTCGCTCGGTGGCCGGTCAGGGACAGGAACACCTCGTCCAGGCTGGGCAGTTCGGTGGTGATCGAGCTGATCGTGATGCCCTGGGCGATGACCGCGCCGGTCACGGCGGTGAGCTGCTCGTCGCTGAGGATCGGCACCAGGACGCTGCCGCCCTCGGTGTCGACGGTGGTGGTGGCGAGGCCCGTGATGCCCAGCTCGTCCAGGTCGCGGGCGAGCGGCCGGAGTTGGAGCGGGTCCGCCGGCTTGACCCGCAGCGTGCGGCCGCCGACCTTCGCCTTCAGCTCCTCGATCTCGCCTCCCGCGATCACCTTGCCGCGGTCCACGACCGTCAGCTCGGAGGCCAGCTGCTCGGCCTCCTCCATGTACTGGGTGGTCAGCAGGACGGTCACACCCTCCCCGACCATCCGCTTGACCTCGACCCACACCTCGTTGCGGGTGCGCGGGTCCAGGCCGGTCGTGGGCTCGTCGAGGAAGAGCACGGCAGGGCGGCCGATCATCGACGCGGCCAGGTCCAGCCGGCGCCGCATACCGCCGGAGTACGTGTTCACCGGGCGCTTGGCGGCGTCCGTCAGCGAGAAGCGCTCCAGGAGTGCGTCGGCGCGGGCCCGGGCCTCCTTGCGCGGCAGGTCGAGCAGCCGCCCGATCATGTACAGGTTCTCCCAGCCGGGAAGCTTCTCGTCCACGGAGGCGTACTGCCCCGTGAGCCCGATCACCCGGCGCAGCTGCCGGGGCTGCCGTACGACGTCGTACCCGGCGACGGTGGCCTGTCCGGTGTCCGGCGTGATGAGGGTGGACAGAATCCGTACGAGGGTGGTCTTTCCGGCCCCGTTCGGCCCGAGCACACCCATCACGGTGCCCTCGCGCACGTCCAGGTCGACGCCGTCCAGCGCCTTGGTCTCGCCGTAGTGCTTGACCAGCCCCCGCACGCTCACTGCGACTGTGGCGTTCTTGTCGATTCGCGTCATGGCAGTGACAGTGCCAGGGCCCACCGACAAACCACCGACAGGGCGCCGACAGCTCGCCGACGCGCCCCTTCACACACCACAGCCCCGCCGACGGGGGAAGATCGGCGGGGCTGCTCGGTGGTGCCGCAGTGGCTCTGTACGTCAGTGGACGGAGTGCTCCTCCAGCGGGAACGTTCCGCCGACGACGTCCTCGGCGAACGCCTTGGCGGCGTTGCCCATGACCGCACGCAGATCGGCGTACTGCTTCACGAACTTCGGCACCCGGCCGCCGGTCAGCCCCAGCATGTCGGTCCAGACGAGGACCTGCGCGTCCGTCTCCGGCCCCGCCCCGATCCCGACGGTCGGGATGTGCAGCGTCCGCGTCACCTCGGCCGCCAGCTCCGCCGGCACCAGCTCCAGCACCACCGCGAACGCACCCGCGTCCTGTACGGCCTTGGCGTCCCGCAGCAGCTGGTGCGCGGCCTCCTCGCCGCGCCCCTGGACGCGGTACCCCATCGCGTTCACGGACTGCGGCGTCAGGCCGATGTGCGCCATCACCGGGATCCCGGACTCGACCAGCAGCTCGATCTGCCGGTGCGACCGCTCGCCGCCCTCCAGCTTGACGGCCCCGACCCCGGCCTCCTTCACCAGCCGGGTCGCCGAGCGCAGCGCCTGCACCGGACCCTCCTGGTAGGACCCGAAGGGCAGGTCGCCGACGATGAGGGCGCGTGACGTGCCCCGTACGACGGCTGCCGACAGCATGGTCATCTCGTCGAGTGTGACGGGCACGGTCGTTTCGTACCCGAGGTGGCAGTTGCCCGCCGAGTCGCCGACGAGCATGACCGGGATGCCGGCCTCGTCGAAGACGGACGCGGTCATCGCGTCGTACGCGGTGAGCATGGGCCACTTCTCGCCGCGCTCCTTGGCGGTGGCGAGGTCGCGAACAGTGATACGGCGAGTGCCCTTGCCCCCGTACAGCGTCTTGCTGCCGTCGGAAGGTTTCTGCTGTGCAGTGGGGGCAGCCGAAAGCTGCGTCATGGCAACGGCTCCTTACGTCATCTCGAGGCACCCTGACGGCGTCCCCGGATCACCTCCATGGTGGCACCTCGTGCCAGAGGACGGCTAGAGGACCCTCGTCACGTAAGCGTGGTGCCGCACGTAAGAGCTGGGTAAAAGATTTACAATACGAGACGGTCTCGTATCGTAAAGGCCCTACGCTCGACGCCATGACTACCCCTGCCGTCCCCGAAGCTCCCCGGATACCGGAAGCCGTCCACCGGCGCCGCTGGGCGATCCTCGGCGTCCTGATGCTGAGCCTGCTGATCGTGGTGCTCGACAACTCCATCCTGAACGTCGCCATCAAGACGATCTCGACCCCCGCTCCGACCGGTCTGGGCGCCACCCAGAGCGAGCTGGAGTGGGCGATCAACTCCTACACCCTGGTCTTCGCCGGTCTGCTCTTCACGGCCGGCCTCCTCGGCGACCGCCTGGGCCGCAAGAAGGTCCTGCTCGGCGGCCTCGTCCTGTTCGGCATCGGATCCGCCCTCGCCGCCTCGTCCGGTACGCCCGGCGAGCTGATCACCTTCCGTGCGGTGATGGGCTTCGGTGCCGCCTTCGTCATGCCGGCCACCCTCGCCGTCCTCATGCACGTCTTCGAGCGCGAGGAGCAGCCGAAGGCCATCGGCATCTGGGCGGGCGGCGTCGGTCTCGCCATCGCCATCGGCCCGATCACCGGCGGTGTCCTCCTGGACCACTTCTGGTGGGGCTCGGTCTTCCTCATCAACGTGCCGATCGTGATCGTCGCGGTCGCGCTGATGGTGTGGCTCGTCCCGGACTCCCGCGACCCGAAGCCCGGCCGGATCGACCCGGTCGGCGTGGTCCTGTCGGTGGTGGGCCTGGTCCTGCTCGTCTACGGCATCATCAAGGGCGGCCAGCTCGCCGACTTCGCCGACCCGCAGGTGCTGGCGACGATCGGTGCGGGCCTCGCCGTACTCGTCGGCTTCGTCGTGTTCGAGGCGCGCAGCGACCATCCGTCCATCGACGTCAAGTACTTCAAGAACAAGGTCTTCTCGGCCGCGATCGCCGCCATCGCGCTGGTCTTCTTCGCGCTGATGGGCGTGACCTTCTTCTCCGTCTTCTACACCCAGAGCGTGCGCGGCTACTCGCCACTGGAGACCGGTCTGCTGATGCTGCCGCTGGCCGTCGCGCAGCTGATCTTCGCGCCGAGGGCCCGGCTGGTGGTGGACCGCTTCGGCTACAGGGCGACGACCACGGCCGGGATGCTGATCATCGCCGCGATGCTGGCCGCGTTCGCCACGCTGGAGGCGGACACGCCGATCTGGATCCTCGAGGTGATCTTCTTCTTCATGGGCACCGGCATGGCCCACATCATGACCCCGACCAGCGTCGTCATCATGCAGGCCCTGCCCCGCGAGAAGGCCGGCTCCGCCTCCGCCCTCAGCAACACCTTCCGCCAGGTCGGCGGCGCCCTGGGCATCGCGGTGCTCGGCTCCGTCCTGTCGACGGCCTACCGCACGGGCATCGAGGACAAGCTGGCCGTCCTGCCCGCGGGCCTGCGCCACACCGCCGGCGAGTCCATCGAGGCCACGCTCGGCGTCGCAGCGAAGCTCGGCCCCCAGGGCCGGTCCCTCATCACCCCCGCCAACGACGCCTTCCTGCACGCCATGCACCTCACCGCGCTGTGTGGGGCGGGGGTCGCGCTGATCGGAGCCGTCGTGGTGGGCCTGTTCCTGCCGGGGAAGATGACGGCACCGCAGGAGGGCAAGGAGCAGCAGGAGTTGGTGGCGGCCGAGTAAGGACGTGCCCGGGGGAGAATCACCTCAGGCCACAGAAGGGACGGAGCAACGTGAGCAGCCTCGGCGGGAGCCAGTTCAAGCAGGAGGGCCCCGCACGGGGCCGCCCTCGCAGCGAAGCCGTGGAGCGTGCCATCGTCGAGGGCGTCGTGAAGCTCCTGGAGGAGGGCGTACCGCTCGCGGAACTGTCCATCGAGCGCATCGCCCGCACCGCCGGTGTCGGCAAGGCCACCATCTACCGTCGCTGGAGCGGCAAGGAGGAGCTCTTCGTCGACGTCGTGCGCACGGCTGAGCCACCGGATCCCGAACTTCCCGGCGTGTCGATGCGCGACGACCTCGTGGCCCTCCTCGAACAGCTGCGCAGGCGTGGGCTGATGACCCGTTCCTCCGCGCTTCTGCACAACGTCCACGCCCAGATGAAGAGCAGCCCGAAGATCTGGGCGGCGTACGAGAACGCCGTCATCGGCCCCCGCCGCAGGCTCGGCCGCGAAGTCCTGCGCCGCGGTCAGGAGAACGGCGAGCTGCGCACGGACGTCGACATCGAGGTGCTGCACGACATCATCGTCGGCCCCATGCTGGTCAGGGCCGTCATGCGCCCGGACGCCGAACTCCCCGACGGCCTCGCCGAACAGATCGTCGACACACTGCTCGAAGGAGTACGGCCCGTCAGTTCGCCGCCCGCGTAACCCGCATGTGCGCGTTACGTCACAGAGCGCGCTTTCCATACCTGCGACCGGAACTGGCGGCGCCGACTTGTACGTCCTCGTGCCCGTACGGCCGTCAGGAGACGGCATGAACGGAACCGAAAATCCCCTAGGGTCTGTAGGACACGGGGGACGGACGGTGTGCACGGCAGGTAGTGAGGCGACGGTATGGCGCAGCAGGCATACGTGACGGAGACGGACAGCGACGGCTCGGGGCCCGAGTCGCGGACTCCCCGGTTCCGGCGCCTGCTCGGCCGGATGACGGCCGGCTGGCGCGGCGACCCCCGGATCTGGCGCCGGGGCCTCGTCGTGGCCGTACTCGCGCTGCTGCTGGCCCTGGTGATGGTGCTGCACTCGCGCATCCCGAACGCGATCGGCAACCTGGGCAGCCTCACGGAGACGTTCCTGCCCTGGCTGGGACTGGCCATCCCGGTGCTGCTCCTGCTGGGGCTGGTACGGAAGTCGCTGACCGCGTTGATCGCGGTGCTGGTTCCGGCGATCGTGTGGCTGAACATCTTCGGCGGCCTGCTCACCGACAAGACCGGCGCCGGCGGCGACCTCACGGTGGCCACGCACAACGTCAACGCCGACAACGCCGACCCGGCCGGCACCGCCCGTGACGTGGCCGCCTCCGGCGCCGACGTGGTGGCCCTGGAGGAGCTGACCGGCGCGGCTGTGCCGACGTACGAGGACGCGCTGGCGTCGACGTACAAGTACCACTCGGTGGAGGGCACCGTCGGGCTGTGGAGCAAGTACCCGCTCACCGGTGTCCAGTCCGTCGACATCAAGCTGGGCTGGACGCGTGCCATGCGCGCCACCGTGACCACGCCCGCCGGGCAGATCGCGGTGTACGTCGCCCACCTCCCGTCGGTGCGCGTGAAGCTGGAGGCCGGGTTCACCGCCCGGCAGCGCGACAAGAGCGCCGACGCGCTCGGCGAGGCCATCGCCGACGAGAAGCTGACGAAGGCCGTGCTGCTCGGCGACCTCAACGGCACGATGAACGACCGCGCGCTGAACGCCGTCACCGCCCAGATGCGCTCCACGCAGGGCGCGGCGGGCAGCGGGTTCGGGTTCAGCTGGCCGGCGTCGTTCCCGATGGCGCGGATCGACCAGATCATGGTGAAGGGCGTCGAGCCGATGAGCTCGTGGACGCTGCCGGAGACGGGGAGCGACCATCTGCCGGTGGCGGCGCGTGTGAAGGTCGACACAGCCGCTTCCTGAAAGGCCCTGTCAGAGGGGTTTCGGTGGATCGCTGCAACCGAGGCTTAACCTCGCGGAATACTGGCCCTGAGAGGCTTTGTTCCGTACATGAACTTAATGTGTACGGAACTCCGCTCCTCTTGAAAGGCTCAGGCACCTCATGCCCCTGGCCCTGCTCGCCCTCGCCGTGGGCGCCTTCGGCATCGGCACCACCGAGTTCGTGATGATGGGCCTGCTGCCCGACGTCGCGGACGACCTGAACATCTCGATCCCCACCGCCGGCCACCTCGTCTCCGCGTACGCGCTCGGCGTCGTCATCGGCGCCCCGCTGCTCGCCGCCGTCACCGCGCGCATGTCCCGGCGCACGGTGCTGATCGGGCTGATGGCCCTGTTCGTCGCGGGCAACGCGCTCTCCGCCTTCGCCCCCGACTACCACTGGCTGCTCGCCGCCCGCTTCCTCAGCGGGCTGCCGCACGGCGCCTTCTTCGGCGTCGGCGCGGTCGTGGCGACCGGGCTCGCGGCGCCGGAGCGCAAGGCGCGCGCGGTGTCGCTGATGTTCCTCGGCCTGACCGTCGCCAACATCGCGGGCGTGCCCGTGGCCACGCTGATGGGCCAGTCCCTGGGCTGGCGGTCCACGTTCCTCGGCGTCAGCGTGATCGGTGTCGCGGCCATCGTGTCCCTGGCGCTGCTCGTCCCGCGTGACGGCACGCACGCCCCCTCCGCCGGCCTGCGCGGCGAACTGGCGGCGCTGAAGTCGCTGCCCGTGTGGCTCGCGCTCGGCACCACGGTCGCCGGCTTCGGCGCGCTGTTCGCCGCGTACAGCTACATCACGCCGATGCTCACCGACTCTGCTGGGTACGCCGACTCCAGCGTGACCCTGCTGCTGGCGCTGTTCGGCGTCGGCGCCACGGCCGGCAACCTGCTCGGCGGGCGGCTCGCGGACCGCTCGATGCGGGGCACCTTGTTCGGCGGCCTGATCTCGCTGGCGGCGGTCCTGGCCCTCTTCCCGGCCCTGATGGGCACGGCGTGGAGCGCGCCCCTCGGCGTCGTCCTGCTCGGCACGGCGTCCTTCGTCACCAGCTCCCCGCTCCTGCTGATGGTCATGGAAAAGGCGTCCTCCGCCCCGTCCCTGGCCTCCTCCGCCAACCAGGCGGCCTTCAACCTGGCGAACGCCGGCGGCGCATGGATCGGCGGGCTGGCCCTCGCCGCGGGCTTCGGAGTCACCTCTCCGGCACTCGCGGGCGCGGCACTGGCGGTGCTCGGGCTGGCGGTGGCGGGGGCGGCGTACGTCGTCGACCGGCGCCGGGATCCGCAGGCCGGGCGCGAACGGCTGGTTGCGGGGCATGTGCCGGAGCGGTCGGAGACCGTGCACTTCTGATCGGCACGGGCCTTGCTTTCGGCGCCGGTCGGGCCATCTCGGCCCGTCCGGCGCTTTGGGGCGAGGCCGTTCGGCGCTTTGGGGCGAGGCCGCGCGGCCGTTCGGGGCGAAGCGGGGGACACCGAGTGGCCGACAGTCCGCGAGCGTCGGCCCCACGCGCGGGATGGAGCCTTACGAGGCCAATCGCTCAGGTGTGTTGCGGCCGGAGTCGGTCGGTTCAACGCCACGTTCGGGCTCGCTGATCTCGGCCCACACCGCATCGAGGGAGAGGCCGAGGACGTCGGCGATCGCCGCGATGGTCGGGAAGGCGGGGGTGGCCACGCGGCCCGACTCGATCTTCCGGAGGGTCTCCGGCGAGACACATGCGTCGAGCGCGACACGGAGCATCGAGCGCTCCCCCCTGGCCCGACGGAGAAGGGCGCCGAGGCGCTGTCCGCGTTCGACCTCTGCGGGAGTGAGCGGCAACCTGACCATGACTCCGATTCTAGTACCGGTATAGTTTGGCCGGGATAGTTATTGGTTGCATGAGAAGGGCGCCGCATGATCGAGATCCTGAACCCCACCCTGCTGGCCCGGGCAAAAGACACGGGCGCCCTGGTCGCCGACATCCTTCAGACGCTGAAGAGCCGTAGCGCGACGGGCACGAACCTTCTGGATATCGACCGGTGGACCAAGGCCATGATCGTCGAGGCCGGCGCGCAGTCCTGCTACGTCGACTACGAACCGTCCTTCGGACGCGGCCCGTTCGGCCACTACATCTGCACGGCTGTCAACGACGCCGTGCTCCACGGACGGCCGTACGACTACCCGCTCGCCGACGGCGATCTGCTGACCCTCGACCTCGCCGTCTCCCGAGGCGGAGTCGCCGCGGACGCTGCCATCAGCTTCATCGTGGGCGACGCAAAGCCCCCGGAGAGCGTCGCGATGATCAGCGCAACCGAACGCGCGCTGGCCGCAGGGATCGCCGCTGCCGGGCCCGGAGCTCGCATCGGCGACCTCTCCCACGCGATCGGCACGGTCCTCAGCGAGGCGGGGTACCCGATCAACACCGAGTTCGGAGGTCATGGCATCGGATCAACGATGCACCAGGACCCGCACATCGCGAACACCGGACGGCCCGGCCGTGGCTACAAACTGCGCCCCGGCCTGCTGCTGGCACTGGAGCCGTGGGTCATGGCGGACACCGCTCAACTCGTCACCGATGCCGACGGATGGACGCTCCGAAGTGCGACAGGCTGCCGGACGGCACACAGCGAGCACACGATCGCCATCACCGACGACGGAGCCGAAATCCTCACGTTGCCGAAGGGGGCGCAGCCGTGAGGTCGTCCCCGATCAGTACGTCTAGTCCTCTAGTCCTCTAGCCCTCGGAATCGGGGTCCCTCTCGGGGATGTCGTCGTACAGCGTGATCCTCCAGGAGAGGTCCTGGCGTCCGGCGGTGTCGGCAGGGTGCAACTCGCTGGAGATGTCGATGCCGAGCCCGAGTTCTGCCGCGGACTCCAGAGCACGCTTGACGTCGTCCAGCGAAGAGGTCCACATCAGCTTGATCGGGTTCGGTTCGGCCACGTCCGTCACGTGTCCTCCACGCCTCATCGAGCGGGCAAACCCATCTGACCTGCGCTTACAGCACCGGCAGCGACTTCCGCAGCTCGAACGCCGTCACCTCGGAGCGGTACTCCTCCCACTCCTGCCGTTTGTTGCGGATGAAGTGTTGCGGCCCAGGAGCGACCTCGCTCGATCGACGTCAGCGCAGCGTTGGTGGGCGGCTGAGCGGTCGTCGTTGGTCGCCGTGGGCTGCCGTTCGACGGCCCACGGACGGCCCCGCTCATGCGCAACGGCAGATTTACAGCGGGCTGGCCATGTTGCCCCTGACCAAGTGATTCGGCCCCTCAATGCTTGCTTGGGGGACACCTGGGGGGAAGTGCTCCCCCGACTCGCCACGCCGTGGCGCGCCACTCGGGCTCTCAGACCCGAGAGTGGGCCTAACCACCCCACGCCCCACAGGTGCCGACCGCAGCCACTCCGCAACTGCCCCTAGCGTCCGTGAAGCGTTTCGCGGAGCACTTGAGATGCACCACCTGGACTGGAGCTATGTGGCGTGGCGGACCGTCAGTCGTTTTACGGTCCGGCCTGGGGCTCGCAGGTAGGCGCCAGCCACCGTAACGCGACAGGCATTGCATTGCCATGCCGCGAGTGCCCTACGATGCAGGGAATCCCTTGCAAGTCTTAAGAGACAAGGAAGGGCCCGACGCTGCTGGAACAGCGCCAGGCCCCAAGAGGGTGCAGATCACGAGCCCGGCCGATCAATTCGCGGTCGGGCTCACTGCTGGGCCCTCCGGCCGGTTCGCGCAGTCCCGCCTAAGACGAGAAGCACTGCACCACTTCCCTGATGACCAAGGCGATCACTGGCACCCAGTCGGCCACCGCCTGCCGAAAAGCCAGGCGACTTGCACACCGCGTGCAGTGACCATCTGGAGAAGACTCCTCGGCCACTACATCCCTCCCTTCGATCCCACAGGGGTACCTGAGCGGGCTCAGGTGTTCGCCTCCCATCGAGGCGAACGGCTTTGGTGGGACTTCTGGGAGGAACTGGGCCCAAGCATAGGCGCGTTGAACCAAGACACTTGCGCACTCCACGCTGCGACAGAGGCGCCAACCAACGCGACGTTTGCTAAAATAACCGCCCGCACGACGCATCTACGGGTGCGTTAGGGTGGGGCTGACCTGGGGCGATCTACCGTAGCCGCGTGGGCATGGCATTGCAATGCCTAAAGGATGAGGCTAGCCCTTCTGCCAGGTCGCACGCATGATCCCGCGCGCCAGCGCTTGCCCCTCCACAGGTCCAGCGCGAAGGCTGGCCTTGATGGCGACACATGAGTGAGCCACGACGCCAGATTGCCATCGCAGTGCCGCTCCAGACTTGCAGCACACATCAAACTTTTACCTCTCCATGACCCGGAGTTCGGGCTCCGCTGACCTCGGCACGAGTCAGGATCGCTTCTAGCCCCGCAGCTCGGACAGAGCCGGTTCGGGCATCAATTGAGCCCTCAGTTACGGGCCGGTAGTGGAGTCGCCGTCAGTGCACGGGCACGGGCGGAACTTCCACCTCGGCCCCGCTATTGCCAGCGCCTTGCACACGCCACTTGCCGCTCCCGAGTGGAACAGAGCGCGCCCGAATCTGCATCGCAAGCGCATCGGGCCAAAGTGTCTGCTCTGACCAAGTCAAATCCACAAAATCTGCGTCGCGCAGGTCCGCGTCGCGCAGGTCCGCGCCGGTCAGATTCGCGCCGGTCAGATTCGCGCTGGTCAGATTCGCGCCGGTCAGGTCCGCGCGGAACAGGTTCGCCTTGTTCAAGTGTGCGCCGGTCAGGTCCGCGCGAATCAGGTTCGCGCGAATCAGGTTCGCGCTGATCAGGTCCGTGCCGGTCAGCTTCGCGCCGGGCAGGTCCGCGCCGTACCAGTGCGCGCGGGTTAGGTTCGTGTCGCGCAGGTCCGCGTTGCGCAATTCCGCGCCGGTCAGGTTCGCGCGGGTCAGGTTCGCGCGGGTCAGGTTCGCGCCGGTCAGGCCCGCGTCGTACAGGTTCGCGCCGGTCAGGTCCGCGCCGGTCAGATCCGCGTCGTACAGGTTCGCGCCGGTCAGGTCCGCGTTGTACAGCTTCGCGCCGGTCAGGTCCGCGCCGGTCAGTTTCGCGTTGTTCAAGTGCGCGCCGGTCAGGTCCGCGCCGGTCAGGTTCGCGCGGGTCAGGTTCGCGCCGGTCAGTTCCGCCGCGGTCAGGTCCGCACCGCGCCAGTTCTTCCCCGCCCACGGCGCTTGTTGGGCTCCGGCGGCGAGCAGGACGCAGCGCCACCAGCGGGAGGCGCGGATGTGCAGCCACGGCCGGGAGGGGCGGGCGGCCAGCGCGAGGCGGCCAAGCGGGGTGTCAGGGTGCGTCTTCACGGACCTCTCCCGGGCCGGGGGCGGGCAGGGATGCGCGAGGCGCGGACGTTCGCGGCACGGACTCAGGGAGTGGTGTGGGGTCGGAGCGGGGGGCGACCTCGACGCCGGAGAGTAGGCCGCGGAGCGTTGCGGGGGCGCCGACGCCGAAGATGAAGGCTGGCCAGGGGCCGCTGATCTGGTCATGTGCGGCGGCCGCGACTGCGGCGCCCAGCAAGGCCCCGGCGGCCAGCACGAATAGCCGCGGTCCCAGCTCCCCGGCCGGCTCCCCGTCGTCGTTCTTCTTCCTCCAGGGCCAGGAGTACCCGGACGACACCACGGCCGTCGTGAAGGACAGCACCGAGGCCGCTCCTCCGCCGGCCAAGCCCCAGAGGGCCGCCTGCCACCACGTCATACAAGCACGGTAGCCAGCTGACCCGGCCGTGCGGGAGGAAAGCCGGAAACGGGGACACCGGCTGCGCAAGAATCGCGGTCGTGGCACCAACCTCATGCGACAGCACACCTAGTCCAGGAAACCGAGCGCCGTGTGCGGACGGCAGAACGTGAACGCTGGCACCTGCTGCCGCAGCGCATCGAGCGCCTCCGCCCGGCTCGCCGGGCGGCCACCCAGCAGTCGCCGGCGTGTACCGAGTCCACATTCCGCCGGTTCAAGCCGTATTGAAGCAGCCACTCAGGCGGTGGCGACTTCCGCGCCTCAAGCTGGCGCCGCTCCGCTTCCCGGCGTTCCTCGTCCTCGATCCACCGGTCGATCTGCGCCAGCCCCGATGTCGCCTGCTGTACAAGTACGCGCCGCGCGACGTGCAGGAGTTCCAGTCGGGACGGCAGATCTTCGTTCACATGTTCGAGTCTAGATCCGCTCGGCGCTTAGCGCCCGCGGTCCGGATCGCCCGGGGATCCCAGCGGTACATCCGCCTGTACGTGACCATGGCCTCCCACTCGCGCTCGTAGAACGGGATCCATGCGTCCATCACTACCCGGCCCTCGGTGCGCCCGTTGTGGCGGCACCACAGTTCGGCCCGGTGCCAGCGACCCCCGGCGCGCACCTCGATGTCGCGGCGCGGCCGGAACGTGGTTCAGTCGCCGTCGAAGCAGTCGCTCATCTCGCCGACGTCGATCCGGTGGGCGTCGCCCTCGTGCCATTCGATCTCGGCCGCGGCGAGGGCTCCCCGCGCCCACCGGTTGGCCAGCCGCATGTGGTCCGGGTGCCAGTAGACCCATGCCATGCGAATCCTGCGCGAGGGATCCGGCAGGCACTGGGTGTTGACGATGGTGGGCACGGCGCGACCTTCCGGGAGGTCGCGAACCTCCAGGAGCTCCGTCCGCTCGCGCCGTCCGTCCCATTGCAGCTCGATAAAGAGCCCGGTGAGGTCGGTAACCGTCTAGCGCCAGCCCGGCGCCTTGTCCGGCACTGGCACAGGAGCCTCTTCCACATCACGTAATTCGCTCACATGTTTGAAATTGGCGACTTGGGACCCGTCTGGCTAGGTGATCCCGTTAGACGCGGCAGTCGATCGCATCTGACGTGGGAAGCTGGAATCGGAGAGGCGCCGCAGGGAAGACATCGGCAAGGTCGAGGAAGGGGAAGGCCACGTGCCGCAGGCCAGTCCGAGAGGTACGCACTTGCAGGTTTCTGAAGCTCTGAGCCAGAAGATCAAGAAGGGCGAGATCACTGAGGCGCTGCCATCTCAAGCCACGCTCATGAGTACTTACGGCGTGAGCCGCAGCACCATCGAGCGGGCGCTAAGCGCACTCAAGGCTGATGGTGTGATCGAGTCAGTCCAGGGCGCCGGCTGGTTCGTGGCGGGGACCGGTGACCGCCGTCCCCTGGTCGAGAGGGTGACAGACCTGTTGCGCGCCGACGGCGTCAAGGTTGGCGACCGCTTCCCGACCGAGAAGGAACTGTGCGACCTGTTCGGCGCATCACGGACCGCCGTCCGCTCTGCCATCGCACAGCAGAGGGCATCTTGCGGAGGGCCTGCGCGGCTGCCGAGGTGGACCCAGACGGAATCAAGCTTCTGCGCTTTGGGGACCACGCAGTGTTCCGCATCAACGGAGGCCGGATCGTCTCACGCGTGGGCCGTAGTCCCGACCGGTTGCCGTCCATCCGTCGGGAGGTGTCCGTGGCGGGATGGCTCGCCGCTGAGGGATACCCGGCGGCCCGGCTCGTCACGGGAGCGGAACAGCCCATCGTCGTCGACGGCCACCCTGTGACCTTCTGGGAAGGGTTGGCCGACGGCGACACTTACGCAAGTACTGGCGAAATGGGCACTCTTCTGCGGCGACTCCATGAACTGGAGCCGCCCCCCTTTTCGTTGCCCCCGCTTCGGCCTTTCGACAAGGTCACACAGCGTTTGAAGCGTGCAGTGATCTCGGACACGACCCGCGCCTATCTCAGCTCGATGGCGGACCAGTTGGCGGCTGAGTACGGCCGTCTCAGGTTCGTGCTCCCCGCAGGGCACTTGCACGGAGACTTCAACATCGGGAACGTCCTGCGTGACACGGCAGGCCGCCCTAAGATCATTGACCTGGACGGGTTCGTCACGGGCCCGCGTGAGTGGGATCTGATGCAGACGGCCATGTACTACGACAGCTTCCGGTTGGCGCACAGGGGCCGAGTACGCCGATTTCGTCGCTGGCTACGGCTTCGACGTCCGGGAGTGGTCGGGGTACGCCGTCCTGCGGGGCATTCGCGAACTCCTCATGGTCACGTGGCTTTCGCAGAACGCCGGCGCGAGCCCGCGCGCCGCTGAGGAAGTTGAGAAGCGGGTGGAGAGCCTGCGCTCAGGCGGCTCGCGCCGAGACTGGGCGCCGTTCTAGGTTCCCGATGGCTGATCACCCAGACTCCAGAAACGGCATCGAGATGCACAGGGCGTCTCCGCCCACTCTGTCACGCACTGCAATAGGTGTGGCACGACCTGGAACGCGAAAGGCGCAAGCGCCAGCCCGTAGCGCTAATCTCCTAGATCTGTCGGGGAATCGCCTGTTCTCTTGCGGAATTTCTCCTGAGCTTCTCGTAGAGCCTGACCCGCTTGCTGCTGACGACGCAGTGCCCGCCCCACACTAAACGCCCCGGCGCTTAAGATGGTATTGGCGGCTATAGCCGCCAATACCCAAGCTGACGTTGCATCAGAGCTACGCAGCCCTGATGCGAGGATAACAGCAATTAGCGCCACAAGAATTGTTACCAGGGTGCCAATCCAAGCAGCTGCGATTTGGACCGCTCGAATCGCTAGGTCGTGACGCTCTTTCTGGGCGCGGATTAGGGAATCCCGAGCGGCTGCTTCAGGATCCATAGGTGCTCACCCCTGTTGCTACGGAAGACAGTAATATCAGAAGGCCAACGGCGTCAGCCGCGATCACGTAGAGCCATCCCTTCATTCGCCCATGGCCGTCGTAGCAAAGGAATCGAAACCCGAACGGAATAAACATTCCACCCAGCCCCAACACCACTAATGCGGCGAAGACTTGTGGAGTGCCGAGGGGTCTGTCCTGCTGCGCAGCGGCCAACATGAACAGGAAGAACGTTGATATGGCAGTCACGATCCAGTCGATCCAGAAGACCGCATCATCCATGGTGAGAGCATGTCTCTTACCCGCCGGGGGCTCCCTGGATACCAACTTGAACCAGGTTTGCGTGCCCGAGACGACAAGAGCCAGCAACAGTGTAAGAAGCCACGCAGGCATGAAGTCCCCCGGTCCGCTCACGGACATCAGCACGCCCATCATCGCGCTAGCGGCGACTGAATGGCAGAGGCACGGGTGATTGGATCCAGCAGCGGGGCCCGAGCGCCTCAAGGATCTCTTCGACGCTGCCAGGGGTCGTGAGCGCTCGACTTGACCACCCAGGTGCTCAGTCCGAGGGTGGCCAGGCAGTTTGCTGCCAGAGGCGGAAGCCGCTGGCCTGTTCTATGAAGTCGCGGAACTCCGCTGCCCGCTGCATGCCAGGAGTGACGCGCCCCTGGAACTCTCGTACGTACTGCACACAGCGCGCGGACTTCAGGCTCTCACCAAGTTGCAGGGCTTTTAGGGCGATGTCGAAGCCGCGGCTGATCTCCCCTTGGGCGATGTAGGACTCAGCCTGAACCATGGTCGCGAAGAAGTCGCTTCGGTTGTTGAGGCCGTCGCCGATGATGGACCCCGCGCCACGCTCCGTGGCTTCGACGGATCGTCCCAGGTCACGGAAGCAGTGACCGAACTCGGCAGCAAGCTCCACTTCGTCGAAGTACGCGATCCATGGCGGGTCGCTGTCGGTGGTGCGGAGGCCGAGCTGTCGCTCTGCTTCCGCAAGCGCCAGGTCACAGCCGCGATCGTCGCCCATGCGGGCAAGCGCCCTGGCTTTCATAGCCCTGAACTGAGCCGCCAGGGTAGGCGTGAGGCTCGCCGCCGGCCCCATACTCGCCGCGCGCGCCAGTGTGGCGGCTTCACGGTAGTTGCCGACAAAGGTCGCTTGGTGGCTCATCGCGGAGAGGATGCTGCTCCCCAAGAGCCTGTCACCTGCGGCTTGCCCCATCCGTAGGGCATGCACGCCCTGAGGCACTTCTACGCCTCGGTTCTGCTGGACGCCGGCGAGAACATCAAGGCACTGAGCAACTACCTCGGACACAACGATCCGGGGTTCACGCTCCGCGTCTACACGCACCTCATGCCGAGCAGCGACGCACGGGCCCGGAAGGCCGTGGACAGCCTGTACGAGGGCACCGATCCGGCGCACGACGGCCCAGGGACGGCCCAGGGACGGCCCAGGAGGAGTGAGACGCCACGGGGCCGACGGTCCGCGACCGTCGGCCCCACTCGTCGAATGAGCAGGAAACCCGCTCTGACCTGTGTCTACAGCACCGGCAGCGACTTCCGCAGCTCGAACGCCGTCACCTCGGACCGGTACTCCTCCCACTCCTGCCGCTTGTTGCGGATAAAGAAGTCGAAGACGTGCTCGCCCAGGGTGTCGGCGACCAGGTCGCTGCGCTCCATCAGGGACAGCGCCTCGCCGAGGTTCTGCGGCAGCGGCTCGATGCCCATCGCGCGGCGCTCGGCGTCGGAGAGGGCCCAGACGTCGTCCTCGGCGCCGGGCGGCAGCTCGTAGCCCTCCTCGATGCCCTTGAGGCCGGCGGCGAGCAGGACGGCGTACGCCAGGTACGGGTTCGCGCCGGTGTCGAGTGAGCGGACCTCGACTCGCGCCGAGCCCGTCTTGCCGGGCTTGTACATCGGGACGCGAACCAGGGCCGAGCGGTTGTTGTGGCCCCAGCAGATGTAGGAGGGAGCCTCGCCGCCGGCGCCGGCGGTGCGCTCGGAGCCGCCCCAGATGCGCTTGTACGAGTTCACCCACTGGTTGGTCACCGCGGCGATCTCCGCGGCGTGCTTCAGCAGGCCCGCGATGAAGGAGCGGCCGACCTTGGAGAGCTGGTACTCGGAGCCGGACTCGTAGAACGCGTTGCGGTCGCCCTCGAAGAGGGAGAGGTGCGTGTGCATGCCCGAGCCGGGGTGCTCGGAGAACGGCTTCGGCATGAAGGTCGCCTGGACCCCCTGCTCCAGCGCCACCTGCTTCATGACCAGGCGGAACGTCATGATGTTGTCGGCCGTGGAGAGCGCGTCCGCGTAGCGGAGGTCGATCTCCTGCTGGCCCGGGGCGCCCTCGTGGTGCGAGAACTCGACCGAGATGCCCATCGACTCCAGCATCGTGATCGCCTGACGGCGGAAGTCCTGGCCGACGTGGGTGGGCGTGTGGTCGAAGTAGCCCGAGTTGTCGGCGGGGGTCGGCCGCGAGCCGTCCAGCGGCTTGTCCTTCAGCAGGAAGAACTCGATCTCGGGGTGCGTGTAGAAGGTGAAGCCCAGGTCGGAGGTCTTGGACAGGGCCCGCTTGAGGACATACCTCGGGTCGGCGAAGGACGGGGAGCCGTCCGGCATGAGGATGTCGCAGAACATGCGGGCCGTACCGGGGGCCTCGGCGCGCCAGGGCAGGACCTGGAAGGTCGACGGGTCCGGCTTGGCGATCATGTCGGACTCGTACACCCGGGCGAAGCCCTCGATCGCGGAGCCGTCGAAACCGATGCCCTCGTCGAAGGCCTGCTCCAGCTCGGCCGGGGCCACCGCGACGGACTTGAGGAAGCCCAGCACGTCCGTGAACCACAGGCGTACGAAACGGATGTCGCGCTCCTCCAATGTACGGAGCACGAACTCCTGCTGCTTGTCCATCTTCCGCTTCCCCATCCTTGCTGGTCAGGCCGCCTGTCCTCTGCACCGTGGGAGGCGGTCGGGCACCTGAGCATCACACCACAACACCATTTCATGCGCGTTGCCGACCATGATCGCCCCGCCGACCTCGGCGTGAACGCCTCCGATCCGGGAGGTGTACTGCTCAGTGCCCATAGTGCCTGCTCGCACCGACATCCGTAACGCCCGGCCGTACTGGAAGCCGCCATTACTGTGATCGCCCTACGAATTGCCCCTCCTCCCCCATTACGATCAGCTGACCCGACCCTTTCCCCAGAAGGACACACCCCATGGGCTCCGCCAAGAAGAGCAACTCCGCTGAGCGCAAGGCGCGAATAGAGGAGATGCGGCGCGCCGAGCGTGCCCGCGAGCGCCGCAATCGCATCCTCACCATCGCGGCCAGCGCGGTGGTCGTCGCCGGTCTCGTCGTCGGCGGTGTTGTGCTCATGCAGTCGCAGTCCGACGACGACGCCGCCACGGCGAGCGACTCCAGCACCGGGAAGTTCGTCACGGGCGCGGACGGCGTGAAGACCTGGGAGGGCAAGCTGACCCAGACCCACGTCACCAAGACCGTGAAGTACCCGGTGGAGCCCCCGGTCGGCGGCGACCACAACCAGGTGTGGATGAACTGCAACGGGGACGTCTACACCGAGGAGATCAACAACATGAACGCCGTGCACTCGCTGGAGCACGGCGCGGTCTGGGTGACGTACACCAGCAAGGCGGCCAAGAAGGACGTGGACGCGCTGGCGGCGAAGGTGAAGCAGACGCCGTACTCGCTGATGAGTCCGGACGAGAAGCAGAAGGACCCGATCATGCTCACGGCGTGGGGGCATCAGCGCACGGTGACGAGTGCGGACGACCCGAATGTCGGCAAGTTCTTCGAGAAGTACGTCCAGGGTGAGCAGACGCCCGAGCCGGGTGCCGCCTGCACGGGTGGGCTGTCGAAGTGAAACGGTCGCAGGCCGGCTGGATCGGCGGGACCGCGGCTGCCGTGCTCGTCGCCGCGGGCGCGATCACCTACGCGGTCGCCGAGGACGGCAACTCCGGTGTCGAGCCGCCGGCCGCCGACTCCGCGGATGCCGGGTTCGCGCGTGACATGGCCGTACATCACCAGCAGGCCGTGGAGATGTCGTACATCGTGCGCGACCGCACCGACGACACGGAGGTACGGCGGCTCGCGTACGACGTCGCGCAGACGCAGGCCAATCAGCGCGGCATGCTGCTGGGCTGGCTGACCCTGTGGGCGTTGCCGAAGGTGTCGGCGGACGGGCCGATGACCTGGATGGACATGGGCGGCATGGCCTCAGGCGAGGACGGCGCGCTGATGCCGGGCATGGCGACCAACTCCGACCTGGAGAAGCTGGGGAAGCTCAACGGCAAGCAGGCCGAGATCTTCTATCTGCAGCTGATGACGGACCATCACAAGGGCGGCATCCATATGGCCGAGGGGTGTGTGGAGCGCTGCTCGGTCGGGGTGGAGAAGGATCTCGCGCAGGGCATGGTCGACGCGCAGGAGTCGGAGATCCAGCTGATGGCGGATCTGCTCAAGGAGCGGGGCGCGAAGGCGCGTTGACGCAAGGCTTCGGGGGACGTATGCCTCAAATCCCCTGTGTATACGGTTCCTTGGGGGCTTCTTGGGTTACCCATTCCCCCCGGATTCCCCTGGCATGAACGGTTCATCGCGAGAGTGGCCACCGTCGAGTGATCACTCGCGACGAACCGCATCCAGGGGGTTCCATGAGATCCAACCGCGCCAAGGCGCGCGCCGTGGCGGGCATGGCGGCGACACTGCCGATGCTCGCCGGGGCGCTGGCCTTCGGCATACCCGCGGCGCACGCCGCGGACAACCCGGTCCGGGACCTGCTCGCGGGCACCAAACCCGCGTGGGCCACGACCAAGGCCGACAAGGGGGCCGCGTCGGACAGTTCCGCGGTCTCCGCCCGGGTCTATCTCGCCGGCCGGGACGCCACCGGTCTGGCCGCGTACGCCAAGGCCGTGTCGGACCCGGACTCGGCCTCGTACGGCAAGTACCTGAGCGCCGATCAGACGCAGGCCCGGTTCGGTGCGACCGCGGCCCAGATCGCCGCCGTCAAGGCGTGGCTGAAGTCCGCGGGGCTCGCGGTCACCGGTGTCACACAGCACTACGTCTCCGTGACCGGTGAGGTGGCCGCCGCCGAGAAGGCGTTCGGCACCCAGCTGCACAAGTACACCAAGGGCGCGAAGACCTACCGCGCGCCCGCCAAGACTGCGTCCGCGCCGGACAGCCTCAACGGTGCCGTCCTGACCGTCACCGGCCTGGACAACGCCCCGCACCGGGCGAGCCACGACGACCAGTTGCCCGGGCCGTCCACCGTGTTCAAGAACGCGGGGCCGTTCTCCTCGTACTACGGCTCCAAGGTCGCGACCACGCTGCCGGACGCGTACGGCACGAAAATCCCGTACGCCGTCAAGGGCTACACGGGCAAGCAGCTGCGCGCCGCGTACGGCGCGGGCCAGCACACGGGCAAGGGAGTGCGGGTCGCCATCACCGACGCGTACGCCTCGCCGACGATCGCCCACGACGCGGCCACCTACGCGGCGAAGCACGGCGACGCCGCCTGGAAGACCGGCCAGTTGAGTCAGGTGCTGCCCAAGAAGTACACGCACACCGGTGCCGACGAGTGCGACGCCGCCGGCTGGTACGGCGAGGAGACCCTCGACGTCGAGGCCGTGCACGCGGTGGCGCCGGACGCGCACGTCACCTACGTGGGCGGCGCGTCCTGCATGGACGACGATCTGCTCGACTCGATCAGCACGATCGTCGACAACCACCTGGCCGACATCGTCTCCAACTCCTGGGGCGACATCGAGGCCAACCAGACGCCGGATCTCGCGGCCGCCTACGACCAGGTGTTCCAGTTCGGCGCGGTCGAGGGCATCGGCTTCTACTTCTCCTCCGGCGACAACGGCGACGAGGTCGCCCACACCGGTACGAAGCAGGTCGACACTCCGGCCAACTCGGCGTGGGTGACGGCTGTCGGCGGTACGTCGCTGGCGGTCGGCAAGGGCGACACGTACCAGTGGGAGACCGGCTGGGGCACCCAGAAGGCGCTGCTGTCGGACGACGGCAAGAGCTGGGTCGACTTCCCGGGCGCGTACACCTCGGGCGCGGGCGGCGGCACCAGCAGGACGGTCACCGAGCCCTTCTACCAGAAGGGTGTCGTCCCGGACGCACTCGCCCAGGCCAACAGCGCCTCCGGCAACCGCGTCGTCCCGGACATCTCGGCCATCGCCGACCCGAACACCGGGTTCCTCGTCGGCCAGACGCAGACCTTCCCCGACGGCTCGCCGCAGTACAGCGAGTACCGGATCGGCGGCACCTCGCTCGCCGCGCCGGTGATCGCGGCGGTGCAGGCGCTGGCGCAGGAGGCGCGCGGCGGGAAGGCGATCGGTTTCGCCAACCCGGCGATCTACGCCAAGTACGGCTCGACGGCGTACCACGACGTCACGGACGCCCCCACGGGCTCCGGACTCGCCGTGGCCCGCGTCGACTTCGTCAACGGCTATGACGCGAGCGGCGGCCTGGCCACGTCCGTGCGCACCCTCGGCGACGACAGCTCGCTGAAGGCGGTCAAGGGGTACGACGACGTGACGGGCGTGGGGTCGCCCGCGCGGGGATACGTGGAGTCGTACGGCCGACGCTGAAGTGATCGGCCCAGGTGATGCCGTACGCCCGCTCCCGGTTCTCCGGGGGCGGGCGTACGCGTATACCCGGTGGGGGTAAGGTGCCTCGCATGGCCGGGACGAGGAGAGGGACGTACGGGCGGCTGCTGCTGTTCGCCGTGCTGCTCCTCGGGGTCGTGACGATGCACACGGTGGGGCATCCGGCGGAGCACTCCGGGGTCCACTCGCCGGCCGCCGTGCACCAGACCCACGTGCCTCCGGCGGATTCGGCGCACGACGAGACGCCTCCGATGAGCGGCATGGATCCGGCGTCGGTGTGTCTGGCGGTGCTGGGCGCCTTCGCGTTCGTATGGCTGCTGTCGGTGGCGCTCGGTGGGGACCTTCGGGCGGCCGCCCGCACGGTCGTGCCGGTCCGCCCGCTGTACGCCCTTCGGCCGAACCGGCCCCCGCCCCGTCTTCTCCTCGCCCAACTGTCGGTGCTGCGCATCTAGGCCTGCGCACCGGCTGCTTCGGACTGCCCGCGCGTCGGTGGGATCCCGTGCGGGCCGGTGAGCGGGTGCGGCTGGAGTTCTCGAACCCGACGACGATGTGGCACCCGATCCATCTGCACGGCCACACGTTCTCACTGGCCAATGTGGTGGGCGGCCCACGCAAGGACACGGCGATCGTGCTGCCGAACGGCACGCTCACGGTCGACTTCGACGCCGACAATCCAGGGCTGTGGATGATCCACTGCCACAACGTCTACCACTCGGAGGCAGGGATGATGACCGTCCTCGGCTATCGCAGCCGATGAGGCCGTAGGGGCCGGCGTGGGGTGCCCCACACTCCACGCCACCCCATCGCGTCGCTCTGACGATTACACTGGGCGCGTGCCTCAACTTCGCCTCGCTCTGAACCAGATCGACTCACGCGTCGGTGACCTCGCCGGGAACACCGAGTCAATCGTCCGCTGGACCCGGCACTCCGCCGAGCAGGGAGCGCATCTGGTGGCGTTCCCGGAGATGGTGCTGACCGGCTACCCCGTCGAGGACCTGGCCCTGCGATCGTCCTTCGTCGAGGCCTCCCGCGCCGCCCTGCGGGACCTGGCCGCGCGCCTTGCCGGCGAGGGCTTCGGGGAGCTGCCGGTGATCGTCGGCTACCTCGACCGTACGGAGGCCGCCCAGCCGAAGTTCGGCCAGCCGGCCGGCGCCCCGCGGAATGCGGGGGCGGTGCTGCACCGCGGCGAGGTCGTGCTGACCTACGCCAAGCACCACCTCCCCAACTACGGCGTCTTCGACGAGTTCCGCTACTTCGTGCCCGGCGACACGATGCCGGTCGTGCGGGTCCACGGAGTGGATGTGGCCCTCGCCATCTGCGAGGACCTCTGGCAGGACGGCGGCCGTGTGCCGGCGGCGCGTTCGGCCGAGGCGGGCCTCCTGCTCTCGATCAACGCCTCGCCGTACGAACGCGACAAGGACGACACCCGCCTTGAACTGGTCCGCAAGCGGGCCCAGGAGGCGGGCTGCACGACGGCGTATCTGGCCATGATGGGCGGGCAGGACGAGCTGGTCTTCGACGGCGACTCGATCGTGGTCGACCGCGACGGCGAGGTGATCGCGCGGGCGCCCCAGTTCTCGGAGGGCTGTGTGGTCCTGGACCTCGATCTGCCGGCCGCGTCGCACAACGCGCCCACCGGCACCGTGGACGACGGTCTGCGCATCGACCGGCTGGTGCTGTCGGAGGAGCCCCTCGCCCCGTACGAGCCGGAGCTTTCCGGCGGCTACGCGGACCGGCTCGACGACGACGAGGAGGTGTACTCGGCGCTGGTGGTGGGCCTGCGGGCCTACGTCGCCAAGAACGGCTTCAAGTCGGTCCTGATCGGTCTGTCCGGCGGCATCGACTCGGCGCTGGTGGCGGCGATCGCGTGCGACGCGCTGGGCCCACAGAACGTGTACGGCATCTCGATGCCGTCGAAGTACTCCTCCGACCACTCCATGGGCGACGCGGCGGAGCTGGCGCGGCGGACGGGGCTGAACTTCCGTACCGTGCCGATCGAGCCGATGTTCGACGCGTACATGGGGTCGCTGGGCCTGTCGGGCCTGGCGGAGGAGAACCTCCAGTCCCGGCTGCGCGGCACCATGCTGATGGCGGTCTCCAACCAGGAGGGCCATATCGTCCTCGCCCCCGGCAACAAGTCGGAGCTGGCGGTGGGGTATTCGACGCTGTACGGCGACTCGGTGGGCGCGTACGGCCCCATCAAAGACGTCTACAAGACGTCGATCTTCCGCCTCGCCGAGTGGCGCAACCGTGCGGCGGCGGAGCGGGGCCAGACCCCGCCGATCCCCGAGAACTCCATCACCAAGCCGCCGAGCGCGGAGCTGCGGCCGGGGCAGGTCGACACCGACTCCCTGCCGGACTATCCGGTGCTGGACGGGATCCTCGCGCGATACGTCGACCGGGACGAGGGCGCCGACATGATCGTCGCCGCCGGGTACGACCCCGCGCTGGTCACCAAGACGCTGCGCATGGTTGACACCGCCGAGTACAAGCGGCGGCAGTATCCGCCGGGCACGAAGATCTCGCCGAAGGGCTTCGGGAAGGACCGGCGGCTGCCGATCACGAACGGGTGGCGCGAGACGGCGTAGACGGGCCGAAGGCCGGCGTCGGCTCGGCGTGTGCCGGGCGATGTACTCGATGCCGACCTTCGCGCGCCGTTCGTGGCAGCCATCCGGTGTGGTGCTGTCGGCACTCAGGCGCCCTGTGCGTCGCTCTCGCGACAGGGGTTGCCGTCGGCCGGAGCCCACGCCAGAACGTCTCTGCCGTGGCCCCGTGTCCCACACGTCAGACCCTTTGGCCCGCTATCCCTGACCTTGGTTCTTCAGATCTGCGAGCGCCTGGTGCAGCGGCTCCGTCGCCCTGCGTCGGTACTCCTGGATCGACCACCCATTCCCGTCCGGGTCCTTGAAGTACATGAACGTCGCGCCGTCGTCGGGGGAGTACTGGACCGGCTCGGAGACCTCCAGTCCTCGCTCGACCAGTTCGGCGTGTGCCGCCTTGATGTCGGCCACGCAGAGCTGGAGGCCCTGGTAGGAGCCGGGTGCGGGCTTGGTCTCGCTCTGGATCAGCTCCCAGACGCTGTCGCCGAGGGCGATCGAACAGCCGGAGCCCGGCGGGGTCAGCTGGACGATGCGCATACCCGGCATGACCTCCTGGTCGATGTCGACGTGGAAGCCGACCTTGTCGCGGTAGAAGTCGCGGGCGCGGTCGATGTCGGTCACGGGCAGAGGGATCACTTCGAGCGTGAAGTCCACGGCTACGCCTCCTGGTCTCCGCCGAACCGCCAGCGGGTCTGGCTGAACGGCTCCCCCTTACCGAAGCCGAAAACCGTGACCGGCGCCACCGAAAAGACATACGCGTGCCCCGCCCCGTGGTGGAAGCAGTTGTTCCGCACCTCGTAGTGCCAGAAGGGGCCGTACTTCGTCTCCCAGAGCGCCGCCAGTTCGCGCAGCTCCGCGTCGTCCGTCACGCGCCTGGCCGCGCCCTCGACCACCAGGTCGTACCCCTTGTCCCAGGTGTTCGTGCCCGTCGTCAGGACGACGTGCGGGTTCTCGGCCAGGTTGCGGGCCTTGCGCTCCTCGGGGCCGGTGCAGAAGTGCAGCGCTCCGTGCACCCAGACCGTGGGCAGCGGGGTGACGTGCGGGCGCCCGTCGGGTCGTACCGTCGAGATCCAGAACAGCTCGGCCTCGGTGAGCTGCCTCTCGGCCTCCGGCCAGGGGGTCGCGGTCGCTGTTTCGTCGCTGTAGCGGGTGTCCAGTCGGGTCTGCGGGTTGTCGTCGGTTCGGGTCTGCGGGTTGTTGTCGGTCATAGCTGCCTCCAGCCTCCGGATGTGCCTCGACAGGGCAGACCGCACTCGGCCCCGGAAGTCATCGGCTCACACGGCTTCCGCCTCCGGGAACACCCGGGCGACGGCCGCCGTACGGCTGGAGACACCCAGGCGGCCGAAGACGTTTTCCAGGTGCTTGCGGACAGTGCTGGGCGAGATGACGAGTTGTTCGGCGATCTCCGGGGTGGTCAGGCCCAGAGCCACGCAGCGCAGGACGTCCAGTTCCCGGTGGGTCAGCCGCACGGCGGGGCGACTGCGGCGGGCGGCGTCCTGGTAGATCCCGTACAGATGCGGGGCCATCAGACGGAGCGTGGTCATCTCGTGGTCGGTGAACGGTTTGCCCTCCTCGCGCAGGAACTGGAAGACGCGGGTACGGTTCGGCGCGGTGGGCAGGGCGACGGCCGCGATGACCTTGAAGGGGCGCAGGTGCTCGGTGTAGATCGGCAGGTTCATCAGCTCGCGCAGTGACATGTAGTCGGTCAGCTGTGTGGCCTCGGGCGTGCTGTGCGGCCCCGCGACCCACAGGCACTGGAGATGCTGGTGCCGCCATCGCCAGTAGCCGTCCAGAGTGCCGTCGTCCCCGCCGATGTTCGCCCAGTTGTCGTAGGGCGTCTCCTGCTCGTTGACATGGATCCGGGTCGGGACGTCCAGTTCGGAGAAGCAGGCGCAGTCGCAGGGGACCAGTCGCTGGAGGCCGAGCAGCAGGGACTTCGGCGGCACCGCGTCCGAGGGGTCCTTCCGGGCCTCGTCCAGGACGTCCGCCATGCGCCGCAGATGGACCTCGGCCGTCGTACGCGCTGCTGCCATGGCGGCCTCCCGGGGCCGGTTCTCACCTCCTGCGAAGGTACGCCCCGCGCGGGCCCGGGGCGTCAGGGATTCGTCAAATGACGAATGGGCTACGGCCGTTGAGGGGCGCATCGTCGACACAGGCAGCCGGCCCGGCTGCCGGGAGAGACGGAGGCATCCCATGCGTACCCACTTTCGACCCGCGGCCCTGGCCGTGGGCGCCGTCCCGCTGGCCGCCGCCCTGCTGGTCACCGGGTGTGACGCGTCGTCCACCGCGACCGCCTCGGTGCCGGGCGAGGCCTTCTCCAGGGCCGGGTTCACGCTCGGCCCCCGGGGCGGCATCGAGCTCTCAGGCGCCTCCCGCGAGGCGGTCACGCCGGCCGGTTCGTACCCGGTGACCGCGGGCCGCGCCCACGGGTTCGCCCGCCCCGACGACAAGCTCCTCGTCGTCCTGCGCCACTGGCCGCAGGAGCGTGCCGCACGCGGCGCGGCACACCGGCTGCCGCCCCTGGAGGAGCCCGCCGTCGAGACCGGATTCCTTGTCGACACCGCGAACTGGACGCTGGCCGAACTCGACGGGCATCCGCTCCAGTGGCTGCGCCGGGCCACGATCCGCGTCGACACCACCAACGGCACCGTCGGGGACCTCACCCGCCTCACCCTGTCCGGACCGCACGGGGGTCGGTCCGGACAGCCGGTGGAGCCGCCGGACGACCGCGCGTGTGCAGGGCTCGACCCGCTGGTGAACCGGCGTGTGACCCTGCCCGACATCGAGCCCGGCACACCCGTCACGGACGCGCTGACACGGCTGCGCGGCCAGTGCCTGAACGTCCAGTACGCCTCCCGGCCCGACAGCGGCCGCCCGGGCACCGTGCACAGCGTCGTGGTGCCGGTCGCCGGGCAGTCGGCTCCGGCGGCGGTCGTGCCGGGGTTGGGGGCGGGTGATGTGGTGCTGGCGGAGCCGTCGCGTCCGGCCACGGTGGTGGTGGCCCGCTGAATCGCTGCGCGCCGTGTGCGGGGTGGTGGTGTGGGTTGCCGGGCGGTCGGCTTGGGGGGTCGTCGTGCCGGGGTTGGGGGCGGGTGATGTGGTGCTGGCGGAGCCGTCGCGTCCGGTCACGGTGGTGGTGGTCCGTTGAATGGCTGCGCGCTGTGTGCGGGGTGGTGGTGTGGGTTGCCGGGCGGTCGGCTTGGGGGGGCGTCGTGCCGAGGTCGGTGGCACGGTGGTCGCCGAGCCGTCGCGCCCGGTCACGGTGGTGGTGAGCCGCTGAAACGCCCCGGCGCTTGTCCCGGCTTCTCCGGTTAGGCTCTTGGCCGGACGACCTTGATCCGACAGGAGGCCGGGGATGACGGCGCCGGGGCGCAGGAGCAGTACCTTCACGCGGCTGCTGCGGCACGGTTTCACCGATCCCTCGGCCGCCGAGCGGCTTCTGGACAGCGTGGAGCTCGCGCCCATGCGGAGCGACCCGGTGCTGCTGGAGGCGCTGGGCGCGACCGCCGACCCGGATCTCGCGCTGCACGGTCTGGTACGGCTGCTGGAGGTGCAGCCCGGCCCCCTGGCACAGCGCGAACTGCTCGACACGGTGATAGCGGCGAAGCCGCTGCGCGACCGGCTGCTCGGCGTGCTCGGGGCCTCCGCCGCGCTCGCCGACCATCTCGCCCGGCACCCCAAGGACTGGCAGGCGCTGGTCACGTACGAGCCGCGCGACCTCCACCCCGGTGTGGCGGAGTTCGAGCGCGGTCTCGCCGAGGCCACCGACCCGGTCTCCCTCCGCGTCGCCTACCGGCGCTGTCTGCTGTCGATCGCCGCCCGTGACGTGTGCGGCACCACCGATCTCGCCGAGACCGCCGCCGAACTCGCCGACCTGGCCACCGCGACCCTGCGCGCGGCCCTCGCCCTCGCCCGCACCGCCACGCCCGAAGATGCCGCGCTGTGCCGGCTCGCCGTGATCGCGATGGGCAAGTGCGGCGGCCACGAGCTGAACTACGTGTCCGACGTCGACGTGATCTTCGTGGGTGAGGCCGTCGACGGCGCGGACGAGACCAAGGCACTGCGCTCCGCCACCAGGCTCGCCTCGCACATGATGAGGATCTGCTCCGAGACCACCGTCGAGGGCTCGATCTGGCCCGTGGACGCCAATCTGCGGCCCGAGGGCAGAAACGGTCCGCTGGTGCGCACGCTCAGCAGCCACCTCGCCTACTACCAGCGCTGGGCGAAGACCTGGGAGTTCCAGGCGCTGCTCAAGGCCCGCCCGGTGGCCGGCGACATCCAGCTCGGCGAGGAGTACGTCGCCGCCCTCGAACCCCTCGTCTGGAAGGCCGCCGAGCGCGAGAACTTCGTCCCCGACGTCCAGAAGATGCGCCGCCGGGTCGTCGAGAACATCCCGGTCGCCGAGGTCGAGCGGGAACTGAAGCTCGGCCCGGGCGGCCTCCGGGACGTCGAATTCGCCGTCCAGCTGCTCCAGTTGGTGCACGGGCGCGCCGACGCCTCCCTCCGCAGCGGCACCACCCTGGACGCCCTGCAAGCCCTCGCCGCCGGCGGATACGTAGGCCGCGCCGACGCCGTCCAGCTCGACAGCGCGTACCGCTTCCTGCGCTCCATGGAGCACCGCATCCAGCTCTACCGGCTGCGCCGCACCCACCTCGTCCCCGAGGACGAGGCCGACCGGCGCCGCATCGGCCGTTCGCTGGGCCTGCGTACCGACCCGGTGGCCGAGCTGAACCGTGAGTGGAAGCGGCACAGCAGTGTCGTACGACGGCTGCACGAGAAGCTCTTCTACCGGCCGCTGCTCGATGCCGTGGCCCAACTCGCCCCCGGCGAAGCACGGTTGAGCGCCGAGGCGGCCCGCGAACGCCTGGTCGCCCTAGGCTACGCCGACCCCGCCGCCGCCCTGCGCCACCTGGAGGCGCTGGCCTCGGGCGTCACCCGCAAGGCCGCGATCCAGCGCACCCTGCTGCCGGTGCTGCTCGGCTGGTTCGCGGACTCCGCCGACCCGGACGCGGGACTGCTCAACTTCCGCAAGGTGTCGGACGCGTTGGGCAAGACGCCCTGGTATCTGCGGCTGCTGCGCGACGAGGGCGCGGCGGCGGAGAACCTCGCCCGCGTCCTGTCGGCCGGCCGCCTCGCCCCCGACCTCCTGATGCGCGCACCGGAAGCCGTGGCGCTGCTCGGCGACGGAGACGGTACCGGCGGCGGCCTCGCCCCTCGCTCCCACGCCCACCTGAACCAGGAGATCCTCGCCGCCGTCCGCCGCGCCGACGGAGCCGCCCAGGCGGTCGCGGCCGCCCGCGGAGTCCGCCGCCGCGAGCTGTTCCGTACGGCGGCCGCCGACATCGTCGGCTCCTACGGCACCGAGACCCAGCCCGCCGAGGCCGACCAGGGTGCCCTGGTCGACCGCGTCGGCGGCGCGATCTCCGACCTGACGGCCGCCACCCTGGCCGGCACCCTGCGCGCGGTCGTCCGATGGGGGTCCGCCCGCTCGAGCGAATTCGAGAGTGGGGGAGGCTGGGGCGACGAACTGCCCACCCGGTTCACGATCATCGGCATGGGCCGCTTCGGCGGGCACGAACTCGGCTACGGCTCCGACGCCGACGTCCTGTTCGTGCACGAGCCCCGCGACGGCGTCGACGAGCGGGCGGCCGCGGACGCCGCCAACAAGGTCGTCTCCGAGATGCGCCGGCTGCTTCAGATCCCGAGCGCAGACCCGCCGCTGCTGATCGACGCGGACCTGAGACCGGAGGGCAAGTCGGGGCCGCTCGTACGGACGTTGAAGTCGTACGAGGCCTACTACCGCCGCTGGTCCCTGGTCTGGGAGTCGCAGGCCCTGCTGCGGGCCGAAGTCGTGGCCGGTGACGAGGACCTGGGCCGCCGTTTCATCGAGCTGATCGACCCGCTCCGGTATCCGGCGGAGGGACTCGGCGACGACGCCGTCCGTGAGATCCGGCGTCTGAAGGCCCGTATGGAGTCCGAGCGGATGCCGCGCGGCGTCGACCCCAAGCTGCACACCAAGCTCGGGCCCGGCGGGCTCTCCGACGTCGAATGGACCGTCCAGCTCTTCCAGCTGCACCAGGGCTGGGCCGAGCCGGGCCTGCGCACCACCCGCACCCGCGAGGCCCTCGCCGCCGCCTGCGCCGCCGAGCTCATCTCCGGCGAGGACGCGGCGACCCTGGACGAGGCATGGGTGCTGGCGACGCGGGTGCGGAACGCCGTGATGCTCGTCCGCGGCCGCGCCGGCGACACCTTCCCGTCCCACGGACGTGAACTGGCCGCGGTGGGACGGTACTTGGGCTACGGCCCCGGTCACGTGGGCGACATGCTCGACGCATACCGCCGTACGGCGCGACGGGCACGGGGCGTGGTGGAGGAGCTGTTCTACGGAGCGTGACCCCTCACCGCCGGGTGGCCGCCTCGACGCAGCCGCCGCACACCTACGACGTACGGATGGTCCCGGCGACGGCACACAGCCGAAGGGCCTGGACCCGGTGACCGCTCCTGTCCAGGTGCGACTGACGGTGACCGGCGGTCACGTCGTGTACCGGGTCAGCGGACGGACGGGTGCCGCTACACCTTCCCCGGCAACAACGCCCGGCCCGTCCCCCGCACGGGCACCAGCTTCGGCAGCGCGTACGGCAGTGTCCCGTACCAGAGCCGGGCCACCCCGTAGCCGAAGGCGAGGCACATCAGGCCGCCGACGGCGTCCAGCCAGAAGTGGTTGGCGGTGGCGACGATCACCACCAGCGTGGCCACCGGGTAGAGCAGACCGAGGACGCGGACCCACGGGACCGAGGCGAGCGCGAAGATCGTCAGTCCGCACCACACCGACCAGCCGATGTGCATCGACGGCATCGCGGCGTACTGGTTGGACATGTTCTTCAGGTCGCCGGAGGCCATCGAACCCCAGGTCTGGTGGACCATCACCGTGTCGATGAAGCTCTGGCCGTTCATGAGGCGCGGCGGGGCGAGCGGATACAGGTAGTAACCGACGAGGGCCACGCCCGTCGTCGCGAAGAGCACCAGCCGGGTCGCCGCATAGCGGCCTGGATGACTGCGGAACAGCCACACCAGGACACCCAGAGTGACCACGAAGTGCAGTGTCGCGTAGTAGTAGTTCATGCCGACGATGAGCCAAGTCACCGAATTCACCGCGTGATTGACCGACTCCTCGACAGCGATCCCGAGATTATGCTCGAGCCGCCAGAGCCAGTCGGCGTTGCGCAGAGCCTGTCCTCTTTGTTCCGGGACGGCGTTGCGGATCAGTGAGTACGTCCAGTAACTCACCGCAATCAAAAGGATCTCGAACCACAACCGGGGCCGGCGCGGAGCGCGCAGCCGACCCAGCAGACCGGGCCTCGATTCGACCGTGACAGGGTGCGGAACGGCCTCCTCGCGGCCTTCCTCGGTGGTCGTCACGGTCGTCTCACCCATAGGCACAGAGTCTGCCAGAAAAGCCTTGGCCCTCCGATCATCCCTCGGTCGGGTTCGGCCCGCACGTTCTACGACGACCGTACGCCCGCAATCTCCTACCAGCGCACTGCTGCGGAGGGGGGTTCTCCGCCTCAGGGACGATTCCGGTCCCCGGTCCGCTCACCAGGCGCCGAAGCCGTCGAACCGCGTACCACCAGTTCCGGCATGAACACGAACTCACTGTGCGGCGCGGGCGTCCCGCCGATCTCCTCCAGCAACGTCCGCACCGCCGCCTGTCCCATCGCCGGAACCGGCTTGCGGACCGTCGTCAGGGGCGGGTCGGTGAAGGCGATCAGCGGGGAGTCGTCGAAACCCACCACCGAGATGTCCCGGGGGACTTCCAGACCGTGCTGCCGCGCCGCCCGTATCGCGCCCAGCGCCATCATGTCGCTGGCGCACACCACCGCCGTACAGCCGCGTCCGATCAGTGAGGTGGCCGCCGCCTGGCCGCCCTCCAGCGTGTAGAGGGAGTGCTGGACCAGCTCCGACTCGATCGTGTCCGTGGCCAGCCCGAGCTGGTCCTGCATCGTGCGGACGAAGCCCTCGATCTTCCGCTGGACCGGCACGAAACGCTTCGGGCCGAGCGCGAGACCGATCCGGGTGTGCCCCAGCGACACCAGATGCGTGACCGCAAGGGTCATCGCCGCGCGGTCGTCCGGCGAGATGAACGGTGCCTGCACCTTGGGGGAGAAGCCGTCCACGAGCACGAACGGCACGCCCTGAGCGCGCAACTGCTCGTAGCGCTGCATGTCGGCGGAGGTGTCCGCGTGCAGTCCGGAGACGAAGATGATCCCGGCGACGCCCCGGTCGACGAGCATCTCGGTCAGCTCGTCCTCCGTCGAACCGCCCGGGGTCTGGGTGGCCAGCACCGGCGTGTAGCCCTGACGCGTCAGGGCCTGGCCGATCACCTGGGCCAGCGCCGGGAATATCGGGTTCTCCAACTCCGGCGTGATCAGGCCCACCAGGCCCTCGCTGCGCTGCCGCAGCCGTACGGGACGCTCATAGCCGAGGACGTCCAGTGCGGCCAGCACGGACTGGCGGGTGGTGGCGGCGACGCCCGGCTTGCCGTTGAGGACGCGGCTGACGGTCGCCTCGCTCACCCCCGCCTGAGCAGCGATGTCGGCAAGCCGTGTGGTCACGGGATTGGACTGTACCGGCCGCCCCGCGCCTTGCACACCAATCCGGCGTCCTGGGCGACCTGTTGACCGGACCGGTCGGGGCTGCTGGGTCATCGCGCTCCCTCGTGAAAGTGATGGCAAGAGCTTGCAGAGTCTTGCATAAGCCGCCCCAACCGCTCTACGGCCGTAAACAAGCGTCTCACGGCGGTCGCCGTCCGGTCACGTCCGGATAACTTCGGTGATCGCTTGCACTTTTTTGCAGCAAGGTCTTTCGTGACGCTTGCAACCTTGTTACGTTCACGTCGCCCGGCGGCGGCAACGGCGCAGTCGGCAAGTCGACAGGAACAGCGGACGGGACCGCTTCCTGAGGCCCACGGGCTTTCACCCTCAAGGAGAACTCATGCGGCGTGGCATAGCGGCCACCGCGCTGGTGGCGTCCCTCGCCCTCGCGGCGACGGCCTGCGGCGGAGACGGCGACAGTGGCGACAAGGCCGACGGCCCGGTCACCATCACCTGGTGGGACACGTCCAACGCCACCAATGAGGCGCCGACGTACCAGGCCTTGGTCAAGGAGTTCGAGGCCGCCAACAAGGACATCAAGGTCAACTACGTCAACGTCCCCTTCGACCAGGCGCAGAACAAGTTCGACACCGCCGCCGGCGCCTCGGGCGCCCCGGACGTGCTGCGCTCCGAGGTCGGCTGGACGCCCGCCTTCGCCAAGAAGGGCTTCTTCCTTCCGCTGGACGGCACCGAGGCCCTCGCCGACGAGAGCAAGTTCCAGCCCAGCCTGATCGAGCAGGCCAAGTACGAGGGCAAGACGTACGGCGTACCGATCGTCACCGACACCCTCGCGCTCGTCTACAACAAGGAACTCTTCGAGAAGGCCGGCGTCGAGGCCCCCAAGACCTGGGACGACCTGAAGAAGGCCGCCGCCACGATCAAGGACAAGACCGGCGTCGACGGCTACTGGGGATCCACCGCCGGCTACTACGCCCAGTCGTTCCTCTACGGCGAGGGCACCGACACGGTCGACGCCGACGCCAAGAAGGTCACCGTCAACTCGGCCGAGGCCAAGAAGGCGTACGGCACCTGGCTCGGCCTCTTCGACGGCAAGGGCCTGCACAAGGCCGACACCACCGCCGACGCCTACGCCCACATCCAGGACGCCTTCGTCAACGGCAAGGTCGCCGCGATCATCCAGGGCCCGTGGGAGATCACCAACTTCTACAAGGGCTCCGCGTTCAAGGACAAGCAGAACCTCGGCATCGCCACCGTCCCGGCCGGCTCCACCGGCAAGGCGGGCGCCCCGACCGGCGGCCACAACCTCTCCGTGTACGCCGGCTCCGACGAGGCGAAGCAGCAGGCCGCGCTGAAGTTCCTGAAGTTCATGACCTCGGCGAAGTCCCAGGAGACCACCGCCCTGAAGAACTCCACGCTGCCGACCCGCGACGACGCCTACACCGCCGAGGTCAAGGCCGACCCGGGCATCGCCGGCTACCAGGGCGTCCTCTCCGCCGCCCAGCCGCGCCCCGCGCTGCCCGAGTACAGCTCCCTCTGGGTCCCGCTGGACACCGAGCTGCCCAAGATCGCCGGCGGCAAGGAGTCCCTGGACGACGGCCTGGGCAACGCCGAGACCGCGATCGCCAAGCTGGTGCCGGACTTCAGCAAGTGACCCCGAGTGGCCGTCGGATCCGCGCCTGAAATGGGGGGACGGATCCGGCGGCCATCGGCCTGTGCGTCGTAACCCCCGAGCTTCCAGAAAGTGCCGAACATGACAGTCGCCGTCCAGCGCCTGAAGCACAGCTACCAGAAGTACTGGTACGCGTACGCGATGATCGCCCCGGTGGTCATCGTGCTCGGCGTCCTTGTGCTGTATCCGCTCGCGTACGGTTTCTACCTGACGCTCACGGACGCCAACAGCCTCAACACCGGTCGCACGATCGGCGTCAACGAGATCGAGGCCACCTACAAGTTCATCGGCTTCGACAACTACGCCGACATCCTGTGGGGCGAGACCTCCTACGACCGCTTCTGGTCGCACTTCATCTGGACGGTCTTCTGGACGGCGGCCTGTGTCGCCCTGCACTACTGCGTCGGCCTCGGCCTCGCGCTGCTGCTCAACCAGAAGCTGCGCGGCCGCACCTTCTACCGGCTGATCCTGGTCCTGCCCTGGGCCGTGCCCACCTTCGTCACGGTCTTCGGCTGGCGGTTCATGCTCGCCGACGGCGGCATCATCAACTCGGCGCTGGAGACCCTGCACCTGCCGACGCCGCTGTGGCTGGAGGACACCTTCTGGCAGCGATTCGCCGCGATCATGGTCAACACCTGGTGCGGTGTGCCGTTCATGATGGTCTCGCTGCTGGGCGGCCTTCAGTCGATCGACTCGACTCTGTACGAAGCCGCGGAGATGGACGGCGCCACCCCCTGGCAGCGCTTCCGGTACGTCACCCTGCCCGGCCTGAGGTCCGTCAGCTCCACCGTCGTACTCCTCGGCATCATCTGGACCTTCAACCAGTTCGCCATCATCTTCCTGCTGTTCGGCGACACCGCCCCGGACGCCCAGATCCTCGTCACCTGGGCCTACTACCTCGGCTTCGGACAGCAGCCGCGCGACTTCGCGCAGTCGGCGGCCTACGGCATGCTGCTGCTGGCCATCCTGATCGTCTTCACCTCCTTCTACCGCCGCTGGCTGAACCGCAATGACCAGCAGCTCGCGATCTGAGGCGGGAGCCCCCATGAGCACTACGACCGTCAAGACGTCCGCTCCGGCGGACCAGCCCCCCTCGTCCGACGCACCCCGCAAGGCGCGCCGGCGCGGAGAGCACGGCCCGGGCGCGTCCCTCGCATCGCACGGCCTGCTGATCGTCGCGAGCCTGATCGCGCTCTTCCCGATCGCCTGGCTGGTCTTCCTCTCCCTCGGCCCGGACAAGGACGACTATCTGCACCCCGGAGGGATCTGGGGAAAGATGACGTTCGACAACTACTCGTTCGTCCTGTCGGACACGAACTTCATCGACTGGCTGAAGAGTTCGCTCATCGTCTCGCTGGGTGCCACCGTGATCGGTGTGCTGGTCGCCGCCACCACCGGATACGCGGTCTCCCGGATGCGCTTCCCCGGCTACCGGAAGTTCATGTGGGTGCTACTGGTCACCCAGATGTTCCCGGTAGCCGTACTCATGGTGCCGATGTACCAGATCCTGTCGGAGCTGAAGCTCATCGACAGCTACGGTGGCCTCGTCCTCGTCTACTGCTCGACCGCGGTGCCGTACTGCGCCTGGCTGCTCAAGGGCTACTTCGACACCATCCCGTTCGAGATCGACGAGGCCGGGCGCGTCGACGGGCTGAGCCCCTTCGGCACGTTCGCGCGGCTGATCCTGCCGCTCGCCAGGCCGGGACTGGCGGTGGCCGCGTTCTACAGCTTCATCACCGCGTTCGGCGAGGTCGCCTTTGCCTCGACGTTCATGCTGTCCGACACGAAGTACACGCTGGCGGTTGGACTGCAGAGCTTCGTGAGTGAGCATGACGCTCAGCGGAATCTGATGGCTGCGACGGCTGTGTTGATCGCGATACCTGCGGCTGCGTTCTTCTATCTCGTGCAGAAGAACTTGGTTACCGGGCTTACTGCCGGTGGCACGAAGGGCTGAGTTTCAGGCGCGGCGCCGTCGTGGCTTGTCGCGCAGTTCCCCGCGCCCCTAAAAGACGGGCGTTGCCCTTCCCTTCCTGAAAACTCGAGGCGGCCGCGGTGGCCATCCGACCCCGCTGTCACCGTGGCCGCCTCGTCACCAACTCCCCATGACCAGAACCCCGTTACGTACCAAGGACGCCATGACCCAGCAGCACTCCGCCATCGCCCCGGCACCCAACTCCGCCAAAGCCAAGCGCAGCGACTGGTGGCGGGACGCGGTGATCTACCAGGTCTATCCGCGCAGCTTCGCCGACAGCAACGGCGACGGTATGGGGGACCTGGAAGGCGTACGAACCCGGCTGCCGTATCTGCGTGACCTCGGCGTCGACGCGGTGTGGCTGAGCCCCTTCTACGCCTCCCCGCAGGCCGACGCCGGCTACGACGTCGCCGACTACCGGGCCGTCGACCCCATGTTCGGCAACCTCCTCGACGCCGACGCGCTGATCCGCGACGCCCACGAGCTGGGTCTGCGCATCATCGTCGACCTGGTCCCCAACCACTCCTCCGACCAGTACGAGTGGTTCAAGCGGGCGGTGGCGGAGGGACCGGGTTCCCCCCTCCGCGACCGTTACCACTTCCGCCCCGGCAAGGGCGCGAGCGGCGAACTCCCGCCGAACGACTGGGAGTCGATCTTCGGTGGACCTGCGTGGACGAGGGTCGAGGACGGGGAGTGGTATCTGCACCTCTTCGCGCCCGAACAGCCCGACTTCAACTGGGAACACCCGGCCGTCGGGGACGAGTTCCGCTCGATCCTGCGCTTCTGGCTGGACATGGGCGTCGACGGCTTCCGCATCGACGTGGCGCACGGCCTGGTGAAGGCGGAGGGCCTCCCTGACCTGGGCTCGCACGAACAACTGAAGCTGCTGGGCAACGATGTCATGCCGTTCTTCGACCAGGACGGCGTGCACGCGATCTACCGTCAGTGGCGCACGGTCCTGGACGAGTACGCGGGGGAGAGGATCTTCGTCGCGGAGGCCTGGACCCCGACCGTCGAGCGCACCGCCAACTACGTCCGCCCGGACGAACTCCACCAGGCCTTCAACTTCCAGTACCTGAGCACCGACTGGAACGCGAAGGAACTCCGCAAGGTCGTCGACCTCACGCTGGAGGCGATGCGCCCCGTCGGCGCCCCCGCCACCTGGGTGCTGTCCAACCACGACGTGACCCGGCACGCCACCCGCTTCGCCAACGAACCCGGCCTCGGCACGCAGATCCGCCTGGCGGGAGACCGCGAACTGGGCCTGCGCAGGGCCCGCGCGGCGACCCTGCTGATGCTGGCGCTGCCCGGCTCGGCGTACATCTACCAGGGCGAGGAACTCGGACTGCCGGATGTCGTCGACCTGCCCGACGAGGTGCGCCAGGACCCCGCGTACTTCCGCGGCGCCGGCCAGGACGGCTTCCGCGACGGCTGCCGGGTGCCGGTCCCGTGGACGCGCACGGGATCGTCGTACGGTTTCGGCACGGGCGGCAGTTGGCTGCCGCAGCCCGCGGGGTGGGGCGAGCTGAGCGTCGAGGCCCAGACGGGCGAACCGGACTCGACCCTCGAGCTCTACCGCTCCGCCCTCACCGTCCGCCGTTCCCAGCCCGACCTCGGCGCGGGCGACGCCGTCGAGTGGCTCAAGGCCCCCGAAGGCGTCCTCGCCTTCCGCCGCGGCGACTTCGTGTGCGTCGCGAACACCGGCGGCGAGTCGGTCACCGTGCCCACCCACGGCCGCGTGCTGCTCGCGAGCGGTGAGGTGACGGAGGCGGAGGGAGAGGCGAAGGTACCGGCGGACACGACGGTGTGGTGGGCCACGGCCTGAGAGGAATCGCCGTCCGATGCCGCGACCGTACACGTCGCGGCATCAACTCCCGCTGACCGCCGCCGACTCGTAGCCCGTGATGTCGTCGGTCGTCACCAGGCCGTCCTCGATCGCCCGGGCCAACATGTCTGCCTTTGTCGGTGCGGTCCTGCCGACCTGCGCGTACTTGACTCTTGCCCGACGGATGTACACGTCCACGGTGTGAACCGATACACCCATGCGCCGGGCGACTGATGCCTTCGACATGGACTGGAACCACCACAGCAGCGCGGTACGTTCCTGTGCGGACAGCTTGGGCCTGCTCGCGCCGCGGTCACCTACCAGGACCCCGGCGGCTGTCGGCGTGACGTAGGGTCTGTCTCCCGCCGCGGCCAACACCGTGTTCACCAGGTGGGCCCGTCCTTCGTTCTTCGCGACGAACTCGCATGCTCCGGCCTCCAGCGACTCGAGCACCACCCGCTGCTCGGTGAACTGAGAGAAGGCGATGACCCGTTGGCCTGCCGCGGCCAGCGTGGCGATGTCGCCGATGACGAGTCTGCCGTGCAGATTCAGATCGAGAATCAGGACATCCGCGACGCCGGCCTCCACATCTGTGGTTTCGCCGGTGTGCCCCACCGAGATGCGGGGCTCCTCGGACAGCCAGGTCTGTATGCCTTCGATGACGACAGGGTGATCGTCGATGATGGCAACGGTCAGGGAGCCGGTCGTAGCGGCCATCGGGTTTCCCACCACAACTGGTCCTCCTCCTGGTCGTATATGGAGGATGCGGTGAGGGGGCCCGGCGGTTCCACGAGCGTCTCCGGCGGGGCGTCGGCCACCACGCTCACCACGACGTCCTCGGGCGTCGTCACCACGGTCACCCGCGCTCGGGTGGCGGCGGTGGCCAGGACCAGCAGGGCCCCTTCCGCCAGTTCTCGGCGGACGGATGCCGGCAGGTCGGGCAGGTCGCCGTAGCTCAGCACGGCCACGCTTACGCCACGCCGCTCGGCGACGTCGGCGCAGGCCCGCAGTTCGTGCAGGAGCGGGTGCGGGGTGTCGTCCGTCTCCACGAACAGCCTCCGCAGGCGTGCCGCCTCCACGGCGGCACGCCGGCGTACGACGGTGTCCCCCGGGTCCAGTTGATGTTCTGCCAGACCACGCAGCAGCGGTTCCACTCTGCTGCGCAGGTACTCGTAACGGCGCTGGCGCTCGGCGTGCACGGTCTCGTCGGCGGTCGCACGGGCGAGGCGCTCGGCCTGGCCGGCAGCGATCTCGGTGGCTTCCCGCGCACCGTCGTTGAGCTGCCGTGCCAGATACGCGAGGGTCAACTGGACACCGGCGGTGGTGTACGTCACGGCCAGCAGACGGGCGACCATGACATGGTCGAGCGCGTCGTGGGCGGCCAGGAAGCCCACCGTGACAGCCGTGTTGGCGCAGAGCAGGGCGACCAGCTCCCACAGCGGACGCTGCACCAGAAGCAGTACGCCGAACCAGCCCACGGTGTTCCACGCCCAGCTCACGTCGCTGATCATCGCGCCCGCCGGGTACGTGGCGGTGGCGACGACGCCGGTGACCAGCGCCGCCCCCGTGAGCCACCGCGCGGTGTGCCCGCTGAGCGCGGAACGCAGCAGCAGGATCGACCCGACCGTCAGGATGACCGTGAGGGCCAGCCAGGACCCCGCGGCGGCGGCCCGCGGCTCGTACACCGGCCAGCCCCTGAGCACCAGCAGGGTGTCCAGACCCAGGTGCCAGACGCCGACGATCGCCACCAGCCCGATATTGACGGCCTTGGCAAAACGGGTGGCGACCATCCCCTTGGCGACGCCGGCGGTCAGGGTTCCCACCTCAGCACGACCCGGGTGCCGGTGCCGGGGGACGAGACCGCCCGGGCGCTGCCTCCCACGGCACGCATCCGGCCGTAGACCGATTCCCGCAGGCCGCGTCGGTGGGAGGCTACGGCCACCGGGTCGAACCCGCGTCCGCTGTCGCAGACTTCGACGGTGACGCCCTCCCCGGCACGTCGGGCCGTGACCCGGGCAGCGCGGGTGTTCGCGTGCTGGGCCGCGTTGGTCAGGGCCTCGGCGACCCCCTGCGAGAGGGCCAGCACGACTTCGTGGGGAAGATCCAGCGGCGGCACGTCGAACTCGATGTCCAGTGACGGGAGTCCGGCGCGGCGCGTCAGTACGACGGTGCGCAGCGCGACATCCAGCGGTGCCGGCTCGTGCGCCGCGTCGCGTGCCACGCCGGGATGCGCCCGCAGGTCCGCAATGACGGCCAGGTCGGCCGCGGCCCGTTGGGGCAGCGCGGCAGAGTCACGGGTGATGCTGCCGGTGCCCACGATGGTGAGCGTGGCGAGCACGGTGTCGTGCAGCAGTCGCTGCTGGTCCAGTTCGTCGGTGCGGGCGGCGGATCGGGCCCGCGCCGATGCGCGCGCCGCCGCCTCTTCGGACAGCGCGAGGTCCGCCCTACGCGCTCCGTGTCGCAGCAGGGCCACGACAGTGGCGGCGAGCAGTCCCTGGAGCACCATGATCAGGGGGGCATCCCGGATGCCGGGGGCGCCCACCGCGTAAGCCGCCGCGATGGCGATCGCCGCGGCCATCGCCAGGGGCTGGCGCAGACCGAACTGTGCGATGAAGATGCCGCTGCCGGCGACCATGTCGATCCATCCGCTGCCCGCGCTCGCTCCCAGGACCTCGGCCGGGACGAGCTTGCCGTGCGCCAGGCAGAGCACCACAACGACAGTGGTGTCACCGGCGCAGAGCCAGGGACGAGGTTCCGGCCTGAACATCAGCACGGTGAACAGGCCGCTCCACATAAGGAGTCCGACGACCGCGACGGTCACCCAGACGGAGCGTGCGGGCGGTGCGAAACCGACCACGGCGACCAGGGCCGCTCCGACAGCACTCGCTGCTCTCAGGACAGCCGACAGGCGTGCGGACTTGCGCCGAAGCTGAAGTTGGGCGGGTCCCTGCGTCAGCACGCCGCCTCCACCAAGGGAATTCACGCCTCCGTCAAGAAAAGCACGGGACCCGACCGTATTTCTCACAGTGTTTCCCCCGCCCGCCCGATGAGACCCGTTTCCCAACTTAGTTGAGGAGCTGCAGCGTTGTCACGCGTTCGCGTGACATGCCTCTCAACGGTCCGCCACGTAATCTTCCGTACCAGCCGCCCGGGGGGAATCTCGGTTGCTCGGATGCAATTCGAGGTTCGGCTGAAATCCTGAGAGCGGAAATTCGGGCAATCCGCCCGAATAATCGGAAGGTGGAGCGGAATTGAACAGTATCCGAAGAGGGCACGCGAAGTCGACCGCGGCCGCAGGGGCCCTTGTGGCCAGCCTCCTCGGCGGCGTTCTCGTCGGTACGCCGTCCGCAGCCGCAGCCGCCGGTTCGGGGGATGACCCGGAGGCTCTCGGTAGATGCGACAGGGTATGGGTGACGAACGTCTACAACTACAAGAGCAAGCACCACGGCAAGGGCCCCATCTACAAGGACGGGCGCGGCGGAACGATGACCCTCACGAAGCACGAAGCAGGGGAGTTCAGTTCGTCGGTCAGCGCCACGGTCGGGGTGTCCGTAAAGGCCGCCGTCGCCGAAGCGAAGGCGGAGGGCACCGTGGGCGCCACCGTCAAAACCACGTGGGGCACCAGTCACAGCTTCTCGCACAAGATCGCGAGCAACAAGTACGGCAACGCGCAGTACGGGACGTTCGGGCACACTGCCAGCGTGGAGAAGTACCTCACGCTCCCCGACTGCAAGAAGTCACAACGCAAGACCGGGACCGCGAAGATAGGAAACAAGACGCAGGGATTCCGGTTCTGGCAAACCAACTCCTGATGCGGCGGACGGTGGCGCTTTTGGCAGCTGCAGCCCTCGTTTCTGCGGTCGCGGCCTGCGCCGGTGGCGAGGAAACGGGGCGTGCCCACACGGACACCCCATCGACCACCGTGTCCGAGGCGCCACCGGCGCTGCCCGCGCCCGACCTGGAGACGGGGTTCACGGAAGTCCTGGCCGAAGGACCGACGCGTGGCAGATACGTGTCGAGCCCTGTGCCGCTGCAAAAGGGCGTCACATGGATAGCGCTCAATTGCCTGGCTGATTCCGGATCGCCGATGGTGGATGTCGTCGTCGATACCGTAGCGACCTTCACAACCGAGTGTAAGAGCGGTGAAGTCAGCTACTACGCACACGAACTCAACCTCTCCACGAACGGCAACGGGAAAGTCTCGATCGAGACGCCGGACGCTGTGCGGTGGACGATGAGCGTCCAGGTTTCCAAGCCTGACGACACGTAACACATAACACCTGACACGCAAGAAGAACCAGAGATATTCAACTGGCAGACCAGGAGGGGCTTTTCATGAGGCTCGAGCGTGTGGGCCGGTTCGGCACCACCGGCGCGTTGGTCGCCGCGGCGCTTGGCGCGTCGGTCGTCTTCACCCCGTCGTCGGCATCCGCGGAAAGCGAGTGGTGGTGCTACGGCACCCAGGTCAAGCGCTGCGCCGCCGTCTGGTGGGACGAGACCGCCGACACCTACCGAGCGCGGGCGAAGATCACCGACGTCGCCGGTGGCGGCAGCTACCAGGTCAAGGTCACCAACGTGAAGCTTCAGCGCTTCAACGGCAGTGGCTGGGTGACGGTGCGCACCGCGAAGGACGGCGACGGCTGGCATGGCACCGAGGACTTGGCCGGCACCAGCACCGTCAACCCGTGCAACTGGCCACGGCAGAGTTTCGGCGTGGTGGCGACGTTCAGCTGGAGGGGTGCAGGCTCCGGCGAGAAGACCTGGCGTCCCAATAACTCCTGGGCCCTTCTCTGCGACTGACCCACCGAACACGTCCGCCCCGCACCGAACGGTGCGGGGCGGACGTGTTGCTTCAACCACCTGTGAGAGTGAGGCAGGTGTGAAGGCGCGTCAAGGCGGTCGGTGAAAGTTCTTTCTATGAATTTCAACCTCTTGCTGTAACGCTTTCGTTGGCGGTACGTTCCCGCCGACGCCCGGCAACGACGCCGTGCCGCGGCGCAGGGGGGATCCGAACTGAGCCGCACTCGCAAGGAGTTCAGCCTGTGACATCGCCAAGCTCGGCGCCCTCGAAGCGCCACCGGAAGCACCGCCGCACAGCTCCCGCCGCTGCCTTGACCGCGCTCGCCGCGGCCGCGGCCACAGCCCTCATGGTCCCCGGCGGCACCGCGTCCGCCTCCCCGCCCGGCACCAAGGACGTCACCGCCGTGATGTTCGAGTGGAACTTCGCCTCGGTCGCCAAGGAGTGCACCAACACCCTCGGCCCGGCCGGTTACGGCTACGTGCAGGTCTCGCCGCCCGCAGAGCACATACAGGGATCGCAGTGGTGGACGTCGTACCAACCCGTGAGTTACAAGATCGCGGGGCGGCTGGGTGACGCCACCGCCTTCCAGGGCATGGTCAACACCTGTCACGCGGCCGGTGTGAAGGTCGTCGTCGATGCCGTCATCAACCACATGTCCGCGGGCAGCGGCACCGGCACCGGCGGGTCGTCGTACACGAAGTACAACTACCCGGGCCTGTACTCCTCGGCCGACTTCGACGACTGCACGTCGGCCATCTCCGACTACACCAACCGCACCAACGTCCAGAACTGCGAACTCGTCGGCCTCGCCGACCTGGACACGGGCGAGGAGTACGTCCGCTCCGCCATCGCCGGCTACATGAACACGCTGCTCGGCTACGGCGTCGACGGCTTCCGCGTCGACGCCGCCAAGCACATGCCGGCGGCCGACCTCGCCAACATCAAGTCGCGGCTGAGCAATTCGTCCGTGTACTGGAAGCAGGAGGTCATCTACGGCAGCGGGGAGGCCGTCCAGCCGACCGAGTACACGGGCAACGGTGACGTCCAGGAGTTCCGGTACGCGTACGACCTCAAGCGGGTCTTCAACAACGAGAACCTCGCCTATCTGAAGAACTACGGCGAGGGCTGGGGGTACATGAGCAGTGGTGTCTCCGGCGTCTTCGTCGACAACCACGACACCGAGCGCAACGGCTCGACCCTCACCTACAAGGACGGCGCCAACTACACGCTGGCCAACGTCTTCATGCTGGCCTACCCGTACGGAGCTCCGGACATCAACTCCGGTTACGAGTGGTCCGACGCGGACGCGGGCCCGCCCAACGGCGGTACGGTCAACGCCTGTTGGCAGGACGGCTGGAAGTGTCAGCACGCCTGGCCGGAGATCATGCGCATGGTCGCCTTCCGCAACGCCACGCGCGGTGAGGCCCTCTCCAACTGGTGGGACAACGGCGCCGACGCGATCGCCTTCGGGCGGGGCGCCAAGGGCTACGTCGCCATCAACCACGAGTCCAGCAGCCTGAGCCGGACCTATCAGACGTCGATGCCCGCCGGGACGTACTGCAACGTGCAGAGCAACACGACGGTGACCGTGAACTCCAGCGGCCAGTTCACCGCCACCCTGGGCGCCAACACCGCCCTCGCGATCTACGTGGGCAAGTCCAGCTGCTGAAAGTTCTTACCGGTCGTTTCAAGACTCTTGCTGTAAGCCTTTCGGCGGCGATACGGTCACGCGGGGTCGGACCCGAAGAGCCGTACATCGCAAGGAGTCCAGGTCTTGATACCGAGATGGCCGGTGGCGTCTAGGCGCCGCACCGCGTATGCCGGACGGGTCGCTGCGGTCACCGTGACCGCGCTGGCCGCAGCGCTCGTCCAGCCCCTCGCAGCCGGGGCCGACACCCCGCCCGCACCCCCGACCGACGCGAAACTCGCCGCCGAGCCCGCCCGGCACGACGCCACCCGCGAGCAGTTCTACTTCGTCCTCCCGGACCGCTTCGCCAACGGCGACACCGGCAACGACAAGGGCGGGCTCACCGGTTCACGGCTCTCCACCGGCTACGACCCCACCGACAAGGGCTTCTACCAGGGCGGCGACCTCAAGGGCCTGACCAACAAGCTCGACTACATCAAGGGCCTGGGCACCACCTCCATCTGGATGGCCCCGATCTTCAAGAACCGGCCCGTACAGGGCACCGGCACCGACGCCTCGGCCGGCTACCACGGTTACTGGATCACCGACTTCACCCAGGTCGACCCGCACTTCGGCACCAACAAGGACCTTCAGACCCTCATCTCCAAGGCCCACGCCAAGGGCATGAAGGTCTTCTTCGACGTCATCACCAACCACACCGCCGATGTCGTCGACTACGAGGAGAAGTCCTACGACTACCTCTCCAAGGGCGCCTTCCCGTATCTGACGAAGGACGGCGAGCCGTTCGACGACGCGGACTACGCGGACGGCACACAGGACTTCCCGGCGGTCGACGCGGACTCCTTCCCGCGCACCCCGAAGGCCACGGAGAACACCAAGGTCCCGTCGTGGCTCAACGACCCGACGATGTACCACAACCGCGGTGACTCGACCTTCGCCGGCGAGAGTTCGACCTACGGTGACTTCTCCGGTCTCGACGACCTGTGGACCGAGCGGCCCGAGGTCGTGCAGGGCATGGAGAAGATCTACCAGCGCTGGGTGCGGGACTTCGACATCGACGGCTTCCGGATCGACACCGTGAAGCACGTCAACATGGAGTTCTGGACGCAGTGGGCCACGGCCCTCGACTCCTACGCGGCCAAGCAGGGCCGCGACGACTTCTTCATGTTCGGCGAGGTGTACTCCGCCGACACGAACATCACTTCGCCGTACGTCACTGAGGGCCGCCTCGACTCCACGCTCGACTTCCCCTTCCAGGAGGCGGCCCGGCAGTACGCCTCCCAGGGCGGCAGCGCGCAGACGCTCTCCAAGGTCTTCGGCGACGACTACAAATACACGACCGACAAGGCCAACGCCTACGAGCAGGTCACCTTCCTCGGCAACCACGACATGGGCCGCATCGGGTACTTCCTCGACCAGGACGACCCGGACGCGACCGACGCCGAACTGCTCAAGAAGGACAAGCTCGCCAACGAGCTGATGTTCCTCAGCCGTGGCAACCCCGTCGTCTACTACGGCGACGAACAGGGCTTCACCGGCTCCGGCGGTGACAAGGACGCCCGGCAGTCGATGTTCGCGTCCACCACCGCCGACTACCTGGACGACGACCAGCTCGGCACCGACCGCACCCACGCGAGCGACGCCTACGACACGGGAGCACCGCTCTACCAGCAGATCAGCGCTCTCGCCGAGCTCCGCAAGGCCAACCCGGCCCTCACGGACGGCGTCCAGACGGAGCGGTACGCCGCCGATGGCGCCGGAATCTACGCGTTCTCGCGCACGAGCAAGACCGAGTACCTCGTCGCCTTCAACAACGCCGGCGAGGCCAAGACGGCGAGCATCCCGGTCGGCTCCGCGGACATGACGTATACGGGCATCTACGGGAGCAGTGACTCCCTGAAGAGCGACGCCGACAACAAGGTCACCGTCACCGTCCCGGCCGGCTCGGCGGTCGTCCTCAAGGCGGCCGGCAAGCTCGCCAAGCCCGCGACCGCGCCGACGATCACCCTCAAGGCCCCCGCCACCGGTGCCACCGGCACGGTGGAGATCAGTGCCGACCTGGACGGCGGACAGCTCAACCGCGTCGTCTTCGCCGCCCAGGTCGGCAACGGCAAGTGGAAGACTCTCGGTTCCGCCGACCACCCCCCGTACAAGGTCACCCAGATCATCGGGAAGGACGTACCGGCCGGAACGGCCTTGCGCTACAAGGCGGTTGTCATCGACTCGGCCGGGCGTACGGCGAGCGCCACGGCCTCGTCGGCCACCGGCACACCGCCCGCCGAAGAGGTCCCGAGCGCGTCCTCCCGCGACTACGCGATCGTCCACTACAAGCGCACCGACGGCGACTACACCGACTGGGGCCTGTACGCCTGGGGCGACCTCGCCGACGGGGAGTCGACGACCTGGCCGGACAGTCACCCCTTCATCGGCCGGGACGCGTACGGCGCCTTCGCCTACGTCAAGCTGAAGCCGGGTGCCTCCGGTGTCGGCTTCCTGGTGATCGACAAGGACGGCAACAAGGACGTCTCCGCCGACCGGACCATCGACGTCACCAAGACCGGCGAGATCTGGATCGAGCAGGGCAAGGAGGCCGTGGTCACCGAGAAGCCCGAGTACCCCGCGCAGGACAAGACCAAGGCCGTCCTGCACTACCACCGCGCCGACGGGAACTACGACGGCTGGGGCCTGCACACCTGGACGGGCGCCGCGAACCCCACCGAATGGTCGAACCCCCTGAAGCGGGTGAAGACCGATGCCTATGGCGCGGTCTTCGAGGTACCGCTCACCGACGGTGCCACCAGCCTCAGCTACATCATGCACAAGGGCGACGAGAAGGACCTCTCCGCCGACCAGTCGCTGGACCTCACGGCGAACGGCCACGAGGTGTGGCTGTTGAGCGGCCAGGAGAAGTACCTGCTCCCGCAGCCCGCCGGCTCCGCGGCCGCGCTCGACCTGACCACCTCCAAGGCGGTCTGGATCGACCGGAACACGGTCGCCTGGAACGGCTCCGACACGGCCGCCTCCACCCAGCTGCTGTACTCGCGCACCGGCTCGATCACCGTCGAGGACGGCGCCCTGACCGGCGACGACCAGAAGTGGCTCCGCCTCTCCAAGACCGCCCTCACCGACGCCCAGAAGGCGAAGTTCCCCCACCTCAAGGACTACACCGCCTGGTCAGTCGACCCCCGCGACCGCACCCGGGTGCGCGAGGCGCTGCGCGGTCAGGTCGTCGCCTCCCAGCGGGCCGCGAACGGCGCCGTCCTGGCCGCGACCGGCGTCCAGATCGCCGGCGTACTCGACGATCTCTACTCAGGCGCGACCAACGCCGACCTCGGCCCGACCTTCGACAAGGGCCGCCCCACGCTGGCCGTCTGGGCGCCGACCGCGCAATCGGTCGCACTTGAGCTGGACGGCTCGCTGACACAGATGCACCGCAACGACACCACCGGCGTCTGGTCCGTCACCGGCCCCAAGTCCTGGAAGAACAAGGCCTATCGGTACGTCGTGAAAGTCTGGGCGCCCAGTGTCGGCAAGGTCGTCACCAACAAGGTCACCGACCCGTACTCGGTCGCCCTGACCGCCGACTCCGAGCGCAGCCTGGTCGCGGACCTCGACGACAAGTCCCTCGCCCCCAGCGGCTGGACGTCACTGAAGAAGCCCAAGGCCGTGCCGCTCAGGGACGCCCAGATCCAGGAGTTGCACATCCGCGACTTCTCGGTGGAGGACAAGACGGCCGCCAACCCCGGCACCTACCTCGCGTTCGCCGACAAGTCGAGCGACGGCTCCCGGCACCTCAAGCAGCTTGCCGGGGCCGGGACTTCGTACGTCCATCTCCTGCCCGCCTTCGACATCGCCACCATCCCCGAACGCCGCGAGGACCAGGCGACCGTCGACTGCGACCTCGCCTCCTACCCGGCGGACTCCGAGCAGCAGCAGGCGTGCGTCTCGACGGTCGCGGCGAAGGATGCCTACAACTGGGGCTACGACCCGTACCACTACACGGTTCCCGAGGGCTCGTACGCCACCGACCCGGACGGCAGCGGCCGTACGGTCGAGTTCCGGAAGATGGTCAAGGCGCTCAATGAGGACGGCCTCCGGGTCGTCATGGACGTCGTCTACAACCACACGGCGGCGAGCGGCCAGGCGGCGACGAGTGTCCTCGACCGGATCGTGCCCGGCTACTACCAGCGGCTCCTCGCCGACGGCTCGGTGGCGAACAGCACCTGTTGTGCCAACACGGCCACCGAGAACGCCATGATGGGCAAGCTCGTCGTCGACTCGATCGTCACCTGGGCCAAGGAGTACAAGGTCGACGGCTTCCGCTTCGACCTCATGGGCCACCACCCGAAGGCCAACATCCTGGCGGTGCGGAAGGCTCTCGACGCGCTGACCCTCGCCGAGGACGGCGTCGACGGCAAGAAGATCATCCTCTACGGCGAGGGCTGGAACTTCGGTGAGGTCGCCGACGACGCCCGGTTCGTGCAGGCCACGCAGGCGAACATGGCGGGCACCGGCGTCGCGACCTTCTCCGACCGGGCGCGGGACGCCGTACGCGGCGGCGGGCCCTTCGACGAGGACCCCGGCGTGCAGGGCTTCGCGTCCGGGCTGTACACCGACCCCAACTCCTCGACGAGCAACGGGAGTACGGCCGAACAGAAGGCCCGTCTGCTGCACTACCAGGACCTGATCAAGGTCGGCCTCTCCGGCAACCTGTCGTCGTACCGCTTCACCGACACCGGCGGCAAGGAGGTCACCGGCGCCGAGGTCGACTACAACGGTTCGCCCGCCGGTTACGCGGACGCGCCCGGCGACGCCCTCGCCTACGCCGACGCGCACGACAACGAGTCGCTGTTCGACGCGCTGACGTACAAGCTGCCCGCGAACTCGTCCGCGGCCGACCGCGCCCGGATGCAGGTCCTCGCCATGGCCACGGCCACCCTCTCGCAGGGCCCGGCCCTCTCCCAGGCGGGCACCGACCTGCTGCGCTCCAAGTCCCTGGACCGCAACTCCTACGACAGCGGGGACTGGTTCAACGCCGTCCACTGGAACTGCGCGGACGGCAACGGCTTCGGGCGCGGGTTGCCGATGGCGGCCGACAACGAGTCCAAGTGGCCGTACGCCACACCCCTGTTGGGCTCGGTGCGGGTCGGCTGCGAGCAGATCGAGGGCGCCTCGGCGGCGTACCGGGATCTGCTGAGAATCCGTACGACGGAGAAGGCGTTCTCCCTCGACACCGCCGGCCAGGTGCAGTCGGCGCTCTCCTTCCCGCTGTCCGGGAAGGACGAGACACCCGGGGTGATCACCATGGCGCTCGGTGACCTGGTCGTCGTGTTCAACGCGACGCCCGAGAAGCAGGAGCAGCGGATCGAGACGATGGCCGGCACCGGTTACCGGCTGCATCCGGTGCAGGCGTCGGGAGCGGACCCTATCGCCAAGTCGGCTTCGTACGAGCGCATATCGGGCACGTTCGCCGTTCCGGGGCGGACCGTAGCAGTATTTACCCGGACTTCCTGATAAGGGCATTACCTTGGTGGGGCAGACCGTACATCCTGGTCTGCCCCACCGGTGCTGTCCCAAGGGCTGACACATGGACGTCAACGGCAAGCGAACCGACACCACCGTGCTGGTCGTCGACGACGTGGCGGCCAGCCGGTACGCCATGGGCGCCATGCTGCGCCGCGCCGGTTACCAGGTGGTCCCGGTCGCCACCGGCAACGAGGCGCTCGTCGAACTCGACGTACGGCTGCGCAAGGGGCTCCTGCCCGATGTGGCCCTGGTCGACATCGATCTGCCGGACATGAGCGGCTTCGAGCTGTGTCGCCGACTCAAGGCCCGGCCGCACATGGCAGGCCTGCCCGTCGTGCACTTCTCGGCCACCGACGCCGCCACCGGTGATCGTTGCCGTGGTCTCGAAGTGGGCGGGGAGGCGTATCTGACGGTGCCCGCCGAGCCCGAGGAGATCGACGCGGTGATCCGGGCCGCGGTGCGCGCGGCGCGGCTGCGGGCGGGCGACCAGGCGCAGGCGCGGCGGCTGATGATGCTGTCGGAGACGATCGTCACCATCCAGGCGGCCCGCTCCCTTCAGGAACTCGCCGACGCCGCCGCCGACGGCACCGCACGGTTCACGGGCTCGCCCGCCGCCGTCTTCGTCCTCGCCCCGGACGACGATCTGTACCGCGCCACCTCCCGGGACCGCACCTCCCTCGCACTGCCGGACGAGGGCGCCCACCGGACCGTGGCGGCACTGCTGCGCCGGCTCACCCGGGGGCAGGACGGCGTGCGGATCACCACCGTGCCCGCTCCGCTGTGGCCCGCCGGGTTCTTCCGGCCCGGCGTGCAGCACGACGCCCGGCTGGCGCTGATCCGCACCCAGGACGGCAAGGCCGCGGTGTGCCTGGCCATGCCCACCCGCGGGCTGCACCGGGTGAACCCGGCCGACGAGACCCTGGTGGCCCGGCTCGCCCAGGCCACCGCGCTCGCCGCCGAGCCGCTGCTCATGTACCAGGTCGAGCGGCATGTCGCCCTCACCCTCCAGCACAGCTTCCTGCCCCAGCCGCACCGGTTGCCCGAGCTGGCGGGCATCGACGTCGAGGTCCGCTATGTGCCCGCGTCCCGGCAGACCGAGATCGGCGGCGACTTCTACGCCGCGCTGCGCACCCGGGACGGTGTGCTCACCGCGGTCGGCGACGTCGTCGGACACTCGCTGGAGGCGGCCACGGTCATGGTCGAGATCCGGCATGCGCTGCGCGCCTACTGCGTCGAGGAGAGCGACCCGGCCGTGCTCGCCGAGCGCCTCGACCGGATGCTCCTGCACTACCACCCCGAGGTCACGGCCACCGTCTGCCTGGTCCTGATCGACCCGAGCACCGGGCGCACCCAGGTCGCCAACGCGGGACACATCCCGCCGCTGATCATCCGGGACAACGACAGCGCCGACTACGCCAAGGCGTCGGGACCGCTGCTCGGCGTGGGCCTGCCCCATCCGCCGCCGACCGAGCTGTTCCTCGACCCCGACGACCGGCTCCTCATGGTCACCGACGGTCTGATCGAGACCCGGGGCACCGACCTGGAGGCCTCGATGGAACAGCTCCGCACGGCCGCCGCCGACGCCCCGCCCGGTCTGGACGCCCTGTGCGACACCCTCCTGGCCTGCTTCGGTCACGACCGCGAGGACGACATCGCGATGCTGGCGCTGCGGCTAGGGTGAGCCCTGCTGACCTTGCCGAACAGGAGTGCCCATGCCGCAGATCACCGTCGACTACTCCGAGCAGCTGGCGGACGACTTCGACCGACCCGGATTCGCTTCTGCGCTGCATATCGCCGTGGTCGAGATCGCGGCCGCCAGGCCGGGGGCGTGCAAGACGCAGTTCCGGCGGGGCGAGGACACGGTGGTGGGCGCCGACGCCGACGGGCATGCGGTCGTGCATGTCACCCTTGGGCTGCTTGCCGGGCGTGCGGACGAGACGAAGGTTCAACTCACCGAGGCGGTACTGGAGTTGCTTCGGCAGTATGTGAAGCCTGCGGAGGGGTTGGCGCTGCATGCCTCTGCGGAGGTGCGTGAGCTTGATCCGTCGTACCGGAAGTTCGAGAGCTGAGCGCTCCGCTGGGGGTGCCGTGATGGGTTGTCTGTCGGCTGCGGCGCCGTTGTGGCTGGTCGCGCAGTTCCCCGCGCCCCTAAAGGGGCGCTGGTCAGGACGCCAGTCTGATTAGTCGGGTGACCAAGTCGCTGAAGGGGCCGTCCGGTGGCTCTTCCTTGAGTGTGCGGCGTAGTAGGGCGGCCATTTCCTCGTCGTGGGCGGCGCTTACGGCGGACAGGGCGGCGAAGTCGTGGACCAGCTGTGCCTCCAGTTCGGCCCGCGGGATGCGTCGGCCGTCCAGCCAGATCAGGGCCGTCGACTCGGCGAGCGAGATCCAGGAGCGGATGACCAGTTCCAGTCGCGCGGGCGGATCGTCGACGCGCAGGTGCGAAAGGATTTGGACATACGCGGCCTGCCGTACGGAGTCGATGAGTGCGTTCGTCGTCGACGAGCCGACGGCCGGGCCGCCGCGCATCAACGCCGAGAAACCGGGCCCGTGGTCCTCCACGAAGTCGAAGTATCGGCGCATCACCCGCAGCAGCCGGGCCCCCAGCGGACCCTCCTGCGGTTCGACGAACCGGGCCGCCAGTTCGTCCGAGGCGCGCCTCAACGCGGCCTCGTACAGGCTGAGTTTGCCGGGAAAGTAGTGGTAGACCAGCGGCCGCGAGATGCCGGCTGCCGACGCTATCTCGTCGATGGAGACCTCGTCGGGCGAGCGACGGCTGAAGAGTTCGAGAGCGACTCCGATCAGCTGCTGCCGCCGCTCCTCGACGCCCATTCTGCGACGTACCCCGATACTCATACGAACACCTTACCGATCGGATTCGGCCCCGAACGGACCGGCCCGACCGTCGTGTTCACATGAACCCGTCACATATCCAGCACCAGACGATCACTTCGGGCCCTCGACACACAGATCAGCATCGAGTCACCGCGCTCGGCATCCGTCAGCAACTCGTCCCGGTGCTCCACCTCGCCCTCCAGCACCCGCTGTTGGCAGGTCCCGCAGAACCCCTGCTCGCAGGAGTACGCGGTGTCCGGCAACTCCGCCCGTACGGCGGCCAGCACAGTGCTGTCGGCGCCCACCGTCAACGTCCGTCCGCTGCGCCGGAGTTCGACCTCGAAGGCGCTGTTGCCGTCGGTCGAGGTGCGCGGCGCGAACCGCTCCAGGTGGACGCCGGGGAACCGCCGTTCGACGGCCGCCATCAGGCCCTCGGGCCCACAGCAGTACACGGCGGCACCGTCAGGCGCAGTCGCGAACAGCTCGTCGAGAGCGGGCTGGCCCTCCGCGACGGTCACGCGGTCCGCACCGAGCTTCTCGACCTCCTCCAGAAACGGCATCGAGGCCCGAGACCGCCCGCAGTACAGCAGCCGCCACTCCACGCCGGCCGGCAGGGCCCGCACCATCGGCAGGATCGGCGTGATCCCGATACCGCCGGCGACGAAGACATACGAGTCCGCCTCGACGAGCGGGAAACGGTTGCGCGGCCCCCGCACCTCCAACTCCACGCCCGCCCGCACCTGTTCGTGCACCTCCCGCGAACCGCCCCGCCCGTCCGGCACCAGCCGGGTCGCGACGGTGTACGACGAGGTGTCCTCCGGGTCCCCGCACAGCGAGTACTGCCGGACCAGCCCCGACGGCAGCACCACATCGAGATGCGCCCCGGGCTCCCAGCGCGGCAACTCCCGCCCTTCGAACCGCAGTTGTACGACCCCTTCGGCGACCGTCTCGTACGAGGAGACCAGCAGTCGCAGGGCCCGTGACCGGGGCCGCCCGGAGACCGGTTCCTCCAGGGCGGGCATCGGCCACAGCGGCGAGGCCTGGATACGGCGGCGCAGGGCCCGCCGGGCGAGCAGCGCGGCGCCGGTGACGACGACGAGAGTCCGCAGCTTCGGCATCACGCGGCGCCCTTCTCGGCGGCGACGGCCGCGGGGGAGGAGGCGAGATAGGCGACGGCCTGCTCGGTGGAGCCCTCCTGGGAGGGGTGGTAGTCGCGGCTCAGGTACCGGGGTATGGACCTGACCATGTCGCCCGTGGCGGGCAGCAGACCCCGCCGCCCCCGCACGTAGAAGTCCTTGAAGCTCGCCTTCCCGTCGACGAGCATCGGGTCGTTAGCCATGAAGAAGCGGGCCCCGCGCTGCCACAGGAACACCAGCGCCGTGAACGCCGTCGCCCAGGTGCGCACCCGGCGCCGGTAGCCGCCGTCGACGTGCATGAACAGGTCGAAGGCGACGGACCGGTGCTCGACCTCCTCGGCGCCGTGCCAGCGCAGCAGGTCCAGCATGGTGGGGTCGGCGCCGCGCCGGTCCAACTCCTCGGCGTTCAGCACCCAGTTGCCGAGGAAGGCGGTGTAGTGCTCGATCGCCGCGATGATCGCGACCCGCTCCATCAGCCACCACTTGCGCGCCTTGCCCGGGGGCAGCGTCCGGTCTCCGAGCAGCTTCTCGAAGAGCCAGTCGACCTGCGCGGTGTACGGCGTCGGATCGAGCCCGAGATCCTTGAGGTGGGGGAGTACCTCGTCGTGGGCCTGCGCGTGCATGGCCTCCTGGCCGATGAACCCGATCACGTCCGCCCGGAGCCGCTCGTCCCGGATGTACGGCAGCACCTGCTTGTAGACATGCACGAACCACCGCTCGCCTGCGGGCAGCAGCAGATGCAGCACATTGATGGTGTGCGTGGTGAACGGATCCTCCGGCACCCAGTGCAGCGGGGTGTCCTCCCAGGAGAAGGACACCTTGCGCGCCTTGAGTCCGGCCTGCGTGTTAGACATGGCGTCAATGTACTGACGGGTAGGGGTGGGGTGAACCCCTGTGCAGCGACTTGTTGACGCGAGTGTCAGCTAGTGCAGGCCGTTGATCGCCGTCCCGTCCTTGAGCGTCCCCTTCAACCCGGCCTGAGCCCCCTGCTTCGTCTCCACCGCCAGCAGATAGCCCTGCGCGGACCCGCTCACCCCACCGGTCACATTGATCGAAGCGGTGTCCCTGCTGCCCGCGGCCAGCAGGTACCAGTTCCCCGCGTCCGACCTCCACAACACCCCGGCCAGCACATGAGGGTCACGGGGGCCGCACGCCGGAACGTTCTCGGCCTTCGCCGCCACCGCCCCGTAGACCCCGCCCGGAGTGTGGAACTGCGCCAGTACCCGAGCCCCGCCGCCCCGCCAGGTCTCGGCCCGCGTGCACACCCACGCGGCCGCCCCGCTCGCGTCGGGCAGCGACTGCCGCGCGTACTCCCAGGCGTTCACCGACCGCACCCCCTGCGAACGCACCGCCTGAAGCGAGCAGGCCATCGGCGACCAGGTGCGCAGCGCCTGCGCACCGGACGCCTCCTTCGTGTACCCGGGCTTCCCGGTGGTCAGATGCGCCGGGACCAGCTCGCCGAGGTCGGTCATCAGCCGGGTGCCCGAGGCGTCCGTCACTTGCAGCACGTTCCACGAGGTGCACGCGCCGTTCTGCTGCTGCGGGCCGGCCATCGGTGAGGTCACACCGTCGGTCAGGCCGAGGCCCATCGCCCCCGAGCGCGGCTGCATCAGGTCCCGCTCGGCCGCCTTGGTCACCCAGGGAGCCGTCAGATAGCGGACGTTCCCGTCGGCCCGCGCCAGCACCACCGCGTTCGCCTCGGCCCGGGTCGCGCCGTCGGCCCGCCCGAAGTCGAGGGCGGCGCCACTCGTGCCGTCCTTCGGTTCGGCGTACCGGACGATGCGCAGACCGTCGTAGAGGATCACCACGTGCGCGTCGTCGACGGTTCCGGCGTAGAGGAGCTGGGGCGGTCCGGCGGGGCCGCCGGACGGGGTGGAGGGGGTGGCCGACATACGGACGGTCTCGCCGGGGCGGGCCCAGACGGCGAGGGCGCGGCGCAGGAGGGCGTTGTCGTTGGTGAGGTCGCCGCGCGCGGGCCAGACGGAGAAGTCGGTGCGCGAGGAGGACTGCCAGGCCGCCGGGGCGACCTTCTTCAGCTTGGCCGGGTCGAGTGCGGCCTGGGCGGACGGGTTCTGTGCGTACGACGGTGCGGCGGCGCCGTCGCGGCCCCAGCCGTCACCGGGCAGGCCGAGCAGCGCCCCGCACACGGCGAGCGCCGCCGCGGCGACGAGCGCGGCCTTGGTGTGCTGCCTGCGGCGCATCAGATCGGTGGGCCGGGCCTGGAGCGAGCAGGGGTCGAACTCGGGGGAGTCGAGCAGGGAGTACTGCGCGGGGACGTCGTCGGCCTCGGACAGCGCGGCCTCCACGTCGGCCACGCCCACGGCCGTCAGGACCTTCTGTACGTCGCCGTCCGGGAGCCGCTCCAGGCCGCGCAGTACGTACGCGGCGCGGGCCGGGGCGGACAGGGCGGACAGCTGCTGGTCCAGGGCGAGTTCGTCGGCGCCGCCGGAGCGCGGGAACAGGCGCAGGCCCCACACCTGGGGGAGCAGCGGGGGCAGCTGGGAGCGCCTGGGCCGCGCCTTGAAGGTGAGCGGCAGGCCCGCCTCCAGCGCCGTACGCAGCACCTGGAGGCGGACGAAGGCGTAGCCCGGGTCGCCGTCCCGCCCCGTCGACTGGGCCGGGATCACGGACGCCGAGGCGCGGCCCCGGGGCAGGGCGCGCTGGGTGAGCGAGTGGGCGGTCAGGACGCGCCGGTTGCGGCCGAGACTCGGCGGCAGCACCAGGTAGGCGAGGCGGACCAGCCGCGGGTAGTGCTCGACGAGCGCGGCCTCGGCCTGCTCGACGTCGACGACGGGGGTGGGGCGCGGGGCGACATCCTGTGACTGCACGTTCAGCAAAACGAGCGAATCGACGGCGGGTTACCCGCCGAGCGCTCCGCTGGGTGCCGCGATATGCCGTCGTTCGGCTGCGGCGCCGTCGTGGCTGGTCGCGCAGTTCCCCGCGCCCCTTCGGGGCGCTGCCGACACGCGGGCTGCAGAGCGCCCCGTCAGGGGCGCGGGGAACTGCGCGACCAGCCCCCACCGGCCCGCGGAATAGTTACCGCGCCTCCAGCGGAGCGCCCAGCGCCGCCGCATAGTTCGCCATCGACCTCTGGTACCGCGGCAGATGCGGGGCGAGCGCGCCGAGGACAAGGGACAGGCCCTCGCGGTCGCGGCCGAGACTGGACAGGCACAGCGCGAGAGTCGCCCGTACCGCGTCGTCCAACTCGTCGGACGGCGCGTCCAGTTCGGGCGTCAGCAGCTTGACGCCCTCCTCCGCCTGTCCGATGTTCCGCAGCGAACTGGACAGCTGGATCTTCGCGCGCCGGCCCTTGTAGCCGGTGAGCCCGAGTGCCAGCGCCTCCCGGTACAGCGGCACGGCCTGGTCCGAGTGGCCGGTCGAGTCCCAGGCGCAGGCCCGCTCGAAGGGACCCAGCGGGCTGCCGGCGGGCAGTTCGGCGACGAGGGTGTCGATCACGGACCGGAAGTCCGCGGAAGCGTCTTCGGCGTAGTCGTCGAGTGTGGCCCAGGCGGCGGTGACACGGTCTTCCCAGTCTTGATCTTCCCAGTCTTGGTTCACCGGCTTACCCTCGCACGGGTGTGTCCGGTGCGACACCGGTAATTTTGAGTGCTTCGCGCGTGGCAGCCGTATCCGACTTCGGCAGGTGCCCTACCCATGCCCGTACCGGAGGAACAGATGAGGTTGACCCGACCGATGCTCGCGCTCGTCGGCGCGGCGGCGGCACTGGCGCTGGCGGGCTGCGGCTCGGGCGATGACCAGGCGGCCGTACCGGAGACGGCGACCGGGAGCCTGGAGCACATCGCCGCCGAGGCGAAATGCAAGCCGGACATGCAGACCGACGCCGACGAGATCCGCCAGGCCCTGTGCAAGACCGGCAAGGAGAAGTACGTCCTCGCCACCTTCGCCACCGACCGCGGCCAGCGTGAGTGGATCAACGGGGCGAAGGACTACGGCGGCTACTACCTCGTCGGCCGCAAGTGGGTCGCCGTCGGCGAGCAGAAGACGGTCACAGCGCTACAGACCACGCTCGGCGGGACCATGGAGGAGGGATCGGCTCACATGAATCACCACGGTGGGGCGAGCGGGTCCCCCTCGCCCTCGGGCCACGACGGCTGACCGCGCGAGTTCGGACGGCACAGACGAAAGCCGGCGGTGGGAAATCCCACCGCCGGCTTCGTCCTGCTACCGGGTCCGGACTACTGGCAGTCCTCGCCGTTGTTGATGCAGTCGACCATCTGGTTCATCACGTCCTCATCGAAGAAGTTGATGAAGTCGTTGTGGTCGGTGATCGGCTTGTGCAGCTGCTCCGGGAAGGAGTCCACCGCGAATGCGTTGGTCACCTGCCCATTCTCGATCTGCGGGGCCGCGACGTTGTAGACCAGACGGACCTGCAGCTGGGGGATGGCCTGGAAACCGTTGGCGCAGGTGCCGTCCTCCTGGACGAAGGCGACGTGCGTGCGGTGGTTGGCGCTGTCGATGTTCTGGCCGTCCCAGCAGCTCTGGAAGGCGGACGTGCGCACCACGGAGCTGCCCTCGGGGCAGATCGGGTACTTGTCCGTCGACTGCCGGTCCTCGAAGCCGGTGCAGCTCCAGGCCGTGTTGGCGTTCGCCAGGCCGTTGGTGAAGGCCTTGGCGTCACCGGTGATGATGCGCAGGGCCGTCGGCATCGCCACGACATCGCTCGTCCTGTTGCCGACGAACTTGAGCTCTGCCTCGGCGGTCTGCTGGATCGTGCCGACGTTGCTGTCCTGACCGCCACCGGGCGCGTCCGCGTCGATGTCGTTCTGACCGTCCTGCACACGCAGCACCGGCCAGAAGTACGACGACTTGTCACCCTGGTTCTGGCAGGTGGTGTCGCCGTTGGCCAGGTCCTCGTCGCTCGCGAAAGCGTTGTTGGCCTGGTTGCCGACGTAGTCGTGCTGGTGCTGCGCACCGTTGCTGACACCCGGAGCGACGATCACGTTGTCCGAGTTGCGGTTCTCGTTCTCGTTGGTGCCGCAGTTGGTGGTGAAGGAGCCCGTCGAACCGCCGTCGCCGTTCGCGGCGAGCCCGTTCGGCAGGTTGCGGGAGTTGGGCTGGACGTCTTCGATGTTGATGAAGTCGTCGGCCACCGGGCCGTTGCCGGCCTGACCGCCGTTGCCCTGGTCCTGCCCCTCGTCACCGCCCTGGTCCTGACCGTCACCCTGGTCCTGACCGTCACCTTGGTCCTGACCGCCGTCCTGGCCCTGGTCCTGACCGTCGTTGTTCTGGTCCTCGCCCTGGCCGTCGTTGGTTTCCGGCTGTTCGGCCGGGACGCCCTGGCACTCGGCGAGATCGCCCATCCCCTGCGGAGCCTTGCCGCCCGCGCGGTTGATGTTGATGCCGATGCGGTCGAGGGTGGCGGTCCGCTTGGACTTCAGCGGGCTGAGGATGGCGTTGTTGACGTAGCCGGCGTCCCCTGCCTGGGCTTGACGCGTCGAGGCGAGACGCGTGTAGGCGTCCGTGATCTGCCGGTCGAGCTGCGACAGCTCCTTGGCGACGCCTCGGCGCGCGCTCCGCGGCACCTTCGTCAGCTGCTGACCGACGTCAGGACAGTTGATCGTCGCGACTTGGGCACCGGCTGACCTGGTCTGGTTCCCGTATGAGTTTTCCTCATGCGCAGATGCGTAGAAGTTAGCCCAGATCAGCCCGCCCCCACCGAGCGCTAGGGCCGCCGATGCGGCTATGGCCTTGGTGGCCAGCGGCGTACGGCGTTTTCGTGTGTTGCGTCCCATGGAACTCCTCTGACTTCCTTGCGGGGCAGCGAGACGCCCGACAGGAGTGAAGCGGCTCCCATCCATACGCAGGAGGTCCCAGGAGTGTTCAGCAGTCTCAGAAATTGATGAGAGGTTCGAAGAACAATTCCCCCTCAACACCCCCACAAAACGCGGGAGTTGTGATCATCGGGAATCAGCGGTCCTGGTCCAGATACGCGAGAACCGCCAGCACACGGCGGTTGTCGTCGTCCGAGACCTCAAGTCCCAGCTTCGCGAAGATATTTGAGGTGTGTTTGGCGATGGCCCGCTCGGTCACGACGAGCTGTGCCGCGATCGCCGCGTTCGAGCGGCCCTGCGCCATAAGCTCCAGAACCTCCCGTTCGCGGGCGGTGATCCGCCCCAGCGGCCGGTCGTCGGCCTCCCGCCGGGACAACAGCTGCTGGATCACCTGCGGGTCCATCGCCGTACCGCCCGCCGCGACCCGTCGTACGGCATCCACGAACTGCTCCGCGTCGAACACCCGGTCCTTCAGCAGATACCCCACCCCGCCGCTGCCGTCGGCGAGCAGCTCACGCGCGTACAGCTGCTCCACGTGCTGCGACAGGACCAGCACCGGCAGACCGGGCTTGTCCCTGCGGGCCTGGAGCGCGCACTGGAGCCCCTCGTCGGTGTGCGTCGGGGGCAGGCGTACGTCGACGACGGCGACGTCCGGCTCCAGCTCGGCCAGCGCACGGGTCAGCTCGGGGCCCGTCTCGACGGCCGCGGCGATCTCGAAGTCGTAGGCCTGGAGAAGCCGGACCAGTCCGTCGCGCAGCAGGAACAGGTCTTCGGCTAGGACAACGCGCAAGGGATCTCCATGGTGACCATGGTGGGACCGCCCGCGGGGCTGCTGACGGCCAGGACGCCGTCGAATGTACCCAGTCGGCGCTCCACTCCGGCCAGCCCCGAACCGGCACCGATGATCGCGCCGCCCTTGCCGTTGTCGGTGACCGAGATCCGCAGCATGCCGTCGGTGTGGTGGAGGTCGACATAGATGCGGTCGGCATCCGCGTGCTTGACCGCGTTGGTGAGCACCTCGCTGACCGCGAAGTAGGCTGCCGACTCGACGGGTTCGTCCGCCCGCCCGGGGAGCTCCACCGTCACCTCGGTCGGTACGGGCATCCGCAGCGCCAGCGCCCGTACGGCGTCGCCCAGACCGCGCTCGGCCAGCACCGGCGGATGGATGCCGCGCACCAGGTCCCGGAGTTCGGCGAGGGCCTCGACGGAGGACTTGCGGGCCTGCGCCAGGAGCAGCCTGGCCTGCTCCGGGTCCTTGTCGAGGAGCAGCTCGATCGTCCCGAGGTCCATACCCATGGCGACCAGCCGGGCCTGTGCCCCGTCGTGCAGGTCGCGCTCGATGCGGCGCAGCTCGGCGGCGGAGGTGTCGACGGCGTCCCGTCGGGTCTCGGTGAGGACGCGGACGCGCTCGGTGAGTACGCCCTGGTCGGAGGCGAGGACGGCCCGGGTGAGCTGGAAGTGGGCGGTCAGCAGGCGGGTGGTGAGGAAGTGGGCGAAGAAGAGAAGGACGAGGGCCAGGACACCCGCGCCGAGTGCGGAGGCCTGCCCGGTAACCGGCACGAAGCCGTACCAGTAGTCATCGTCGACGATCTGCCACAGCCCGGCCGCCAGAGCGAACCCCTCCACGGGGTAGAGGAGCAGCACGGCAGGCAGGAGCGCGGTGACGAAGCCCGCCGTCATGTCGACGGGCAGCCACATCAGATCCCGCCAGGTCGCCGGATCCCGGAGCATCCCGAAGGTGCGGGTCCACGGGTTGGCGCCCTCGGGGAGCGGCCGGTACGCCGACGGGATCCGCACCCCGCACCACTCTGCCGCGAGGATCCGCCGCCAGTCCGCGAAGGCGCGCACTCCGGTGAGCACCCACGGTGTGGTGACGATGCCGACCCCGATCGGAATGAGCAGGATGGACACCACGGACAGCACGAAACCGAGAATCGCTCCCGGCAGCACCACCAGCGAAAGCCCGAGCCCCCGCACCCCCGCCAGTCCCATGCCCCGCGCCCGTGAACGCACGGCGTCGTTCCTCTTGCCCGTCGTGCTCTGCGTGTCGATGTCCATGCCGTCAGCATGGCCGAGCGGACAGGGCCGGTCACTGGGGTAAGGGCCCGGACCAGGGGGTGGCGTCAGGTACACCCCCCGGCGAGTGGGGAGGGCACGGTCACCGGCCGCCGAGGACCTTCGCCTCCACCTCCGGATCCAGCCCGACCGGTGGCCGGTCCGGCCGCTGGGGTGCAGTGCCGCCGATGCCGGTCAGCCAGGTCCAGGTGTCGGTGACGGTCTCGGCGACGGGGCGGCAGTCCAGGCCCGTCGCGAGCGCTCGGGACACGTCGGCGCCGTGCAGGGCCGCGTGCAGCTCGCTGTCCGGCGGCACCCACACCGGCAGCTGGGTCCACGGCTCGACACCCGCGCCGAGGACGACGTCCGGATCGGTCCACCGCAGCTCGGCCGCCGCGCCGGTGGCCCGTACACACGCCTCCAGCAGCCCGGCCGTCGTCGCGTGCCCCGGCGGACTGATCAGGTTGTACGGCCCGCTCAGCTCCCGCTCCACCGCGCCGAGAATCCACTCGGCGAGATCGCGGACGTCGACATACTGGAGCGGCAGGTCCTTCGGCCCGGGCGCCAGCACGGGGCCGCCGCGTGCGATCCGGGTGAGCCACCACGGCAGTCGCCCGATGTTCTCGTACGGCCCGAGGATCAGCCCCGAGCGGACGAGCAGCGCACGGTCCGCGCCGAACCCGGCCACGGCGGCCAGCTCGCCGCCCCGCTTGTCGCGCGCGTACTCGGTCGCCTCCGCGTCGGCCGAGGCGCCCTCGACCAGGGGTGCGTCCTCGGTGTACCCGGCGGCGGGCGGCCACGAGTACACCGAGCAGCTCGACACGTACACATACCGCCCGGCGCGGCCCCGCAGCAGCCGCGCCGAGTCCCGTACGGCATACGGCGCCGACGACCAGGTGTCGACGACGGCGTCCCACTCGCCCTCCGCCAGGGCGGCGAGCCCGTCGGACGCGGTGCGGTCGCCGCGCAGCGACCGCGCACCGGGAGGCGGTGTGTGCCGGCCCCGGTGGAGGACGGTCACCTCCCAGCCCCGCCCGAGCGCCGCCTCCACGACGGCCCGCCCCGCGAACTCCGTACCACCCAGCACCAGAAGTCTCATGACCTCGACTCTGCCTGGCCGGGCCGCGGGACGGAACGTGAATCTGCCGTGGGCAGACGGTCAGCGCCCGGTCGGCGGCACGTACTTGTATCCGACCCGCCGCACCGTCTGGATGGTGTTGCGGTGCTCGGCGCCCAGCTTGCGGCGCAGCCGGGCGATGTGGACGTCGACCGTGCGGCCGTCGCCGACGTGTCCGTACCCCCAGACCGTGGTGACCAGCTGGTCGCGGGTGTGCACCCGGCCCGGGCGGGTAACCAAGTGCGCGAGCAGCTCGAACTCCAGGTACGTGAGGTCGAGTTCACGGCCGTCCACCTCGGCGGTGCGCCGCGCGGTGTCGACCCGGACGAGCGGATCGTCCTCGGCCTCGGGCCGGTCGGGCACCGCCACCGGTGTGAACGGCTGCTGCTGGTCTGCCGGGACCAGCACCAGGTAGCCGACCATCGGTGGCCGGCCCGGCAGGGTGGGCAGGGTGTGCTGGGGAGCGGGCAGCCAGGTGGCGCCCGGCGGCAGCAGGTCCGCGACGTCCACCACCTCGTCCCGGCCGACGGCACGCAGCCGGTGCCGTGAACCGTCGGGGGCGGGGGTGCTGAGCGCGGCGGTGGGCAGAGAACGAGTGTTCGCCATGAGAGGTCAGCTCTTTCGCGCGAGAGGTCGTCTGGGGGACGTACGTCATGCGCGCGGGCCGAAGGCCGGGGTGTACGGCGGCAGGGGCCGTGTACGGCTTTAGAGGGCCGGCGCGTTCATCGCGCGGCGACACACACGGTCGAAGTCGTGGTGCTGACGGGAGGGCCAGAAGGGCTCGAGGTCATGGCGACCCGTCGCGGTGTGCTTCTGGAAGCCGGCCATGCCCCCATTGAAGCAGACGGCCTGCCCCGGCAGGAGCTTCCTCTCACTGCTTGGACGCTTCCTTGACGCGAAAGGGCGCCCACCGTGCGGTGGGCGCCCTTTCACGGAGCTGTGGCGGGGATCAGATCTGGCCGGCCTTCTCCAGGGCCGAGCAGCAGGTGTCGACGATCAGGCGCGTCACGACGTACGGGTCGACGTTGGCGTTCGGACGGCGGTCCTCGATGTAGCCCTTGCCGTCCTTCTCGACCTGCCACGGGATACGCACCGAGGCACCGCGGTTGGAGACGCCGTAGGAGTACTTGTCCCACGGGGCGGTCTCGTGCAGACCGGTCAGACGGTCGTCGATGCCGGCGCCGTAGTGCTTGACGTGGTCGAGCGGCTTGGAGCCCTCGCCGAGCGACTCGGCCGCGGTGATGATCGCCTCGTAGGTCTCGCGCATCGCCTTGGTGGAGAAGTTGGTGTGCGCGCCGGCGCCGTTCCAGTCGCCCTTGACCGGCTTCGGGTCGAGGGTGGCGGCGACGTCGAAGTCCTCGGCGGTGCGGTAGAGCAGCCAGCGGGCCACCCACAGGTGGTCGGAGACGTCCAGCGGGGAGACCGGGCCGACCTGGAACTCCCACTGGCCGGGCATGACCTCGGCGTTGATGCCGGAGATGGCGAGACCCGCCTTGAGGCAGTTCTCCAGGTGGGCCTCGACGATGTCACGGCCGAAGATCTCGTCGGCGCCGACACCGCAGTAGTAGCCGCCCTGCGGGGCCGGGAAGCCGCCCTTCGGGAAGCCGAGGGGGTAGCCGTCCTTGAAGAAGGTGTACTCCTGCTCGATGCCGAAGATCGGCTCCTGGGCGGCGAACTTCTCGGCGACCTCGGCCAGCGCGGCGCGGGTGTTCGTGGCGTGCGGGGTGAAGTCGATGTTCTGGACCTCGCACAGGACCAGGATGTCGTCGCCGCCGCGGATCGGGTCCGGGCAGGAGAAGACCGGCTTGAGCACACAGTCCGAGGCGTGGCCTTCGGCCTGGTTCGTGGAGGACCCGTCGAAGCCCCAGATCGGCAGCTCGGCACCCTTGGCGTCATCGGCCAGTATCTTCGTCTTGGAACGGAGCTTGGCCGTCGGCTCGGTGCCGTCGATCCAGATGTACTCAGCCTTGAAGGTCACGGGCCACATCCTTCGGGGGTGGGTCTAGGCGCACTTGCGGGTGCTGCGGCGCTGCGGCACTGGGGCGCCGCTCTTGTTGCCCGCGAGCCTGTCAACAGGCGATTTCCCGATCATTGCTCGACTGTGAACCCCGTGTTACCTGGTCGTGCTGTGGTGCGATTCACGGTGTGAGGCCGACGCACAGGGGAACTGCGTGGCCGTAACCGTGTAGGTCCTGCCGCCCCTGGCCGGGAGCGACAGGACCTGTGACACGTACGAGGTGGCGGAGTGGGGCCGCCGCCTCACTGCTTGCGGATGCGGCTGGGTATCACCCCACCTTCTCGATCACGGCCCGGCGGATCAGGAACTTGCCGGGCTCACGGACCTGCTCGAAAGCCGCGTTGTTCAGCAGTGCACAGCTGCCGGAGACCGAAGTGACCTCCACCGTCGTGGACTTGTTGTTGTCCAGGTTGGTGACCTTCAGCTTCGTACCCGCCGGGAACTGGTTGCTGGACGCGGCCGGGGCGCCGGCCTCGCCGGAGAGGGTGACGGTGGAGCCGTTGCAGACCTGCTCGCCGGATACGGCGGCGTCGTCACCGGCGTTGCCCGCCGGGGCGGTCGCGGCCTGCGAGGGCTGCGTGCCCCCTGCCTGCTGGCCGGCGTCCTGGCCGTTCTGCGCCGGCTGTGTCGCCTGGGAGCCCTGAGCCGATTCCCCAACGACGCAATCCGACGCTTCCTGCTGCACCTTGATCTGTGCGATGACCGCCTCACGGTTGGCGATCCGGGCCTCGGACTGCGCGTCCGGGTTGGCCCGTTGTCCCGCGATGAACGCCTCGTTGTTGCCGAGGGCGGTGGCGAGGCCCTGGCAGACGGTCGAGTCGGCGGAGGTCTGCGCGGCGTTCGAGGTGGCCGCCATGGCGAAGGCCCCGCCTCCCGCCACCGCGGCCGCGGTCACCAGCAGGGCGACCTTCTTCTTCGTGCTGAGGGTTCTCCTACGCGACATGCGCGCCTCCTGACGAGGTGGGGGACGTACGTCGCTATGTACGAGATGCCGAACGACGTTACTCAGCGGTTACAGGAGTCACCGAAGTAACCTGCGTCACACCGGAGTTGGAGTCGTGCTCGGCCAGTGCCTTGATCCAAGCAGGCTGATCGCGCTGCGGCACTTCGAGCAGGCCGGGTTGATCCAGATCTCCATGCGGACCACGGTAGCTCTTTCGGGTCCCCGGAAAACTCGTCTTCCACCTGCGTCACAGCACCCCCGAAAGCCCTTGTGGCCAGGGGCTTTGTCAGTGGCGGGCGGTAGAATAGAAGCAGTGTTCGAGGGTGTCGCCGGGGCCGCCGAAGTCTCCGGTCGATGCCCTTACCGCGACAGGAGGATGCCTGTGCCCGCTGCCGCACTGAAGCCGAAGCCGACCCAGTCCACTGCGATGCGCCCCGTCCTGCTCGATCTGCCGTACGAACCCGTGGAGAAGCGCCCGCTGCCGCCGGGCCGTCCCCGCGAGTGGTACGTCACGCACAACCGCCGCCTCAAGGCCATGCGCCTCGCCATCGCCCTGCTCGACTCGGGCGTGTACCTGCCGAACCAGGCCCGCAACGAGACGATACGAAGCACGGCGCAACTCATCGGAGTCCACCAGCCGTCGGAGACGACGTGCCATATGGTCCGGGCGTTCATGCGTTACAACCGGTGAGGTCGGGGCCGGGCGCCGTGCGTTGACGCGGTGCCCGGCGTCGGAAGGGGAGTCGTGGCCCTACGCCGACAACTCCCTCTCCAGCGGCGTCCGGAACCGCGGTGTGATCCGTGTCGTCCCCACCCACCCCCGCAGCCGCTCCGCCTCCCTCTCGATCACGGTTTCCGCCTCTGGGCCGATCCCCTCCCGGTCCAGCACCCGCCACACGATCTCGCCGTCGGCCCGCTGGGCCCACCCGCCGATCACCCGGCCGTTCCACCACACCGTCGGACCCACGTTGCCGCTGCGGTCGAAGAGGGCGGGGCGGAGGTCGGGGGAGAGGTACCAGTCGCGGTGCTGCCAGCCCATCGCTGTGGGGTCGAGGGCGGGCAGCAGGGCGGCCCAGGGCTCGGCGGGCTCGGCCACGGGGGCGGTGTCACCGGCCGTGACGTGGCCCGTGCCCTCGTCGAGCCGCACCTCCTCGGCGCCGATCGCCTTGAGGGCGCGGCGCACCTCGGTCACGTTCCAGCCGGTCCACCACTTGAGGTCGGCCTCGGTGGCCGGGCCGCACGCCGTCAGCCAGCGGCCGAGGAGGGCGGCCTGGGCCCCTGCGATGTCCAGCTCCGGATGCGCGGGCGCCGGAGCCCAGCGGAACTGGGACGACGTCCAGGAGCCGAGCGGCCGGCCGCGCACGACCTTGCCCTCCTGGCCCAGCAGGCGCAGCAGCCGTGTCGAGACGGTGTGCAGGCCCTCGTAGCTCTTCCCGGCACCGTAGGTAAACCGCTCTCTCAACCGCGGCTCGTCCTGGGCGAGTTCGGCCGCCGTCGCCTGTCCGCGGCGCTCCAGCACGGCCAGCGTGGACTCCTCGACCTCCTTGAGCCAGGCTGCGTCCGGCGCTCCGCCCACAGCCATCTGCTTGAGCAGGTTGGCGCGTTCGCGGGCGGCGACGGCGATGCCCGTGGAGGCGTGCACGACGGCGGTCAGCCGGGACGGGAACACGAACACGGTGTTCCGCATGCCGTGCATACGCACCAGGCTGCCGTCCCCGTACAGCGCCCGCTCCGTCTCGGTCACCGTCTTCGCCGGATCCCCGAGCCGCGCGCCCACCGCCAGATACACCGTCGCCGGGTCGGTGCCGTGCAGCGCGACCAGCGAGCGGGCGATCTCCTCCGGCGACGCCGCCCGTGCCGTACCCGCCAGGCGGTGCCGCAGCGCGAGCCGGGCCCGCCGCTCCGCCACACCGACGTGCCGCTGCCCGTCGCTCATACCATCCTCCACCCGTCACTTCACCTCTGTGACCTCATCCTCTCGGACACCACTGACAATCGGCCGTCGGCCGGTCGGGCCGGTCAGCACCTCATTCACGAAGTCCCGTCGGTCGTCCGCGTGTTCGCGGAACCACTGGCCCAGCATGTGCTCCGCCTCGGGAAGGTCGAAGCGGGTGAACTGTGCGCGCGTGGCGAGCGCCTGCTGGATGGCCTCCGTCACGGCGGGCGGGATGATCGTGTCCGTGCCGGGGACCGCGAGGACCGCCCGGCCCTCGTACGCCCGGAGCGCGTCCAGCGCGGGGGAGGCCCGCCAGCTGTCCGGCGTGCGGATGATCTCGCTGAACCGGCCGTCACCGTCCCCGAACGGCACGTCCCATGCCTCGGCCGCGTAGACGGCGGGTGCGCACATGCCGAGGGCCACGACCCGTTTCCCGTAGTGCCGGGCGAGGTCCGCCACGGTCTGGCCGCTCATGCTGAACCCGACCAGCACCAGCGGGCCGCACGCGCGCGTGTCGATCACGGCGACCGCCTGCTCGAAGCGCCGGCGCAAGGTCAACTCCCGCAGTTCGCCGCTGCTTTCCCCGTGTCCCGAGAAGTCGAAGGCGAGGCCACGGCAGCCGCGGGCGACGAACTCGCCGAGCAGCGGGAGGAGTCGCTCCTTGCTGCCGAGTACGCCCGCACCGTGCAGCAGAACGACGGTGGGCCGGTCGTCCGGACCGCCGTCACCGCCGTACACCCCTCTGAGCAGTTCACCGTCGTACTCGGCAACGAAAGGCGCGAAGGAGGAAGGCTCAGTCATGCGCCCCATTCACTCATGGGGCATGCACCCGTCAGGCCGCAGACCCTGGGAAAAGCAGATGCACACCGAGTGACCGGTTCCCTACGCTGGACACGCATAGCGGAGCTGTCCTCCACCGGTTCCCGCAGGGCAGGCACCACCTTGCGGACACGGGGCTACTCTCTACGCACCGACGGCAGGACGCCCACCCCCAGCGCCCCGTCGGGACACTTCATCACCGCTCAGCCATCACCCACGCCCACGGAGGCCCATCATGGGCACCATCATCTTTTCCGGGACCGCGGTCCTGGTCGTCCTGGGATTCGGAAACCACCTGTACTGGCTTGCCGCCGTCGCGGTGCTCTTCCTGTACCTGCAGTACGGGCGCGACTCCTCGCCGACTTCGTCGTCGGGCGGGTCCGGCCGGATGCCGTCCGACTACCGCTCGTACCGCAATCGCCGGGACGAGCAGGCCAAGTGGGAGCGCCGCTACCGCCGCGAGCGCCCCTTCGAGTCGCGCCGTCAGGAGCGCGAGAAGGGCAAGGAGAAGAGCAAGTGATCCATGGAGTGGTGTGTGGTGAGCGCCGGTCACAGACCGGGGGCGCCCCACACCGGGAACCAGCGGTTGAGGTCCTGCTCGATGCGCAGGTCGTCGCCGAGGGTCGCTTTCACGCGCAGTTCCAGCGCGTTGTCGCGCCGCTGTCCGTCGCCGGGCAGCGGCGCGAACGGGTAGAAGGTGCCCCGCTTGTAGAGGTAGACCAGCGCCAGCCGCCGGTCCTCCTCATCCTGGAAACCCGCGAGTGAGCACAGCAACTGCGGGCCGAAGCCGTTGACCTCCATCGAGCTGTTCACCGCATGCAGGTCGTTGACCAGAAGCGGCAGCTCGTCGGGGGCGCGATGCGAGACCAGCCAGGAGTAGCCGTACTTGTCCCGTTGCAGTTCCACGGGCAGGCCGTCGCGATCCGCGTCCGCGTCCAGCAGCGCCTGGACCTCGCGGTGCGTCTGCTCGAAGGCCGCGCCCTCGACCGTGGCGAAGCACACCGCCCCGCGCCCGGTCGGTGTGAAGGACGCCGCCGCCTGGAGCGTCACGGCCGCCGACGGCAGTGCGAAAAGCTGGTCGAGGTCGGGCGCGATGGGCTTCGTACGACCGAGCAGGATGTCCAGCAATCCCATACTCACGCCTTTCCGGGAGCCGCCGCCTCACCCAACTCGGCGGAGATCCGTGCCAGTTGGTCGAGCCGCTGCTCCAGGCTGGGGTGGGTCGAGAAGAGCCGGGCGAGGCCGGGCTCCTTGCCCAGGGCCGGGGTGAAGTAGAAGGCGTTGAAGGCCTGTGCCGTGCGCAGATCCTTGGTCGGGATACGGGCGATGTCGCCCGACACCTTGGTCAGCGCGGACGCCAGCACGGAGGGACGGCCGGTGAGCAGCGCCGCCGCCCGGTCTGCCGCCAGTTCCCGGTACCGGGACAGGGCCTGGATCAGCATGAAGCTGATCGCGTAGACGGCCGCGGAGACCGCCATCACCGCCATGAAGATCACCGCGGTGTTCTGGTCCCGGCGCCCGCCGCCGAAGAGCTGCGAGTAGAACGCGAACCGTACGATCAGCCCGGCGATCACACCGAGGAACGACGCGATGGTGATCACGGCGACGTCCTTGTGCGCCACGTGCGACAGCTCGTGCGCCAGCACGCCCTCCAGTTCGGCCGGCTCCAGGCGTCGGAGCAGACCGGTGGTCACACAGATCACGGACTTGTCCGGGTTGCGCCCGGTGGCGAACGCGTTCGGCATGTCCATATCGGACACGGCGACCACCGGCTTGGGCATGTCCGCCATCGTGCACAGCCGGTCGATCACGCCGTGCAGCTCGGGATACTCCTCGCGCTCCACGACCCGCCCGCGCATCGCGAACAGCGCGATCCGGTCGGAGAACCAGTACTGCGCGCCGAGGAACGCGGCCGCCACCACGACGACCAGCACCCAGGACTTCAGCAGCACGATCAGCGCCGCGATGAACACCACGTACAACAACCCGAGCAGAAAAAGCGTGACCGTCATGCGCACGGTCAGGCGCCGGTCGCTCCCAAATCGGCTCTGCATCTGCATCACCTCAGCAGTCAGGCACTCGCCCCACTGCCAGTGTGCACCCGGGCACACCATGACGCGGTCGCGATCAGCTCTAGGGCCCGCAAAGGGACGCTGTGAGCGTCCTCACTCAGTAGGACGGCCGGAAGTTCAGGTACCCGAGGAGCAGGATGATCGCCGCCATGGAGCCGAGCACGATGGCCGTCGATATCCAGGACGAGCGGCGACCGCTCCGTATCCGGGACGAGCGGGGACGGCTCCGTATCCGGGACGAGCGGCGACGGCTCCGCACCGGACCCGGGTCGGCCCGGAACGGCACCGGTCCCGGCGGGTTCTTCTTCCAGCGCTCGGCGAGCATCCGGGCGCGGGCCGAGGGCTCCTTGTGCTCGGCCTTGTCCGCCCACTTGAGGTCGAACTCCCGCTCGGCGTCGTCCTGCTCGGACATCTCAGCAACCCCCGTCACTCCGTCTCGAACAATCGTGCCAGAAAACACACGACGGCGCCCCCGCCCTGAGGAATCAGGAACGGGGGCGCCGCAGAGCTGCCGAGGGGCGACGATCACACGTCGAAGTACAGCTCGAACTCGTGCGGGTGCGGACGCAGCTGGAGCGGCGCGATCTCGTTCGTGCGCTTGAAGTCGATCCACGTCTCGATCAGGTCGGACGTGAAGACGTCGCCCGCGAGCAGGAACTCGTGGTCGGACTCGAGGCGGTCGAGGACGGCCGGGAGCGAGGTCGGGACCTGCGGGACGCCCGCGTGCTCCTCGGGAGCCAGCTCGTACAGGTCCTTGTCGATCGGCTCGGCCGGCTCGATCTTGTTCTTGATGCCGTCCAGGCCCGCGAGCAGCAGCGCCGAGAAGGCCAGGTACGGGTTGCCGGAGGAGTCGGGCGCGCGGAACTCGACGCGCTTGGCCTTCGGGTTGGAGCCCGTGATCGGGATACGCATCGCGGCGGAGCGGTTGCGCTGCGAGTACACCAGGTTCACCGGGGCCTCGAAGCCCGGCACCAGGCGGTGGTACGAGTTCACCGTCGGGTTGGTGAAGGCCAGCAGCGACGGGGCGTGCTTGAGGATGCCGCCGATGTAGTAGCGGGCGGTGTCCGACAGGCCCGCGTAACCGGCCTCGTCGTAGAAGAGCGGCGAGCCGCCCGTCCACAGCGACGAGTGGATGTGCATGCCCGAGCCGTTGTCACCGAAGATCGGCTTCGGCATGAAGGTCGCGGTCTTGCCGTTGCGCCAGGCGACGTTCTTCACGATGTACTTGAAGAGCTGGAGGTCGTCGGCGGCGGCGAGCAGCGTGTTGAACTTGTAGTTGATCTCGGCCTGGCCGGCGGTGCCCACCTCGTGGTGCTGACGCTCGACCTGGAGGCCGGAGTTGGCCAGCTCCAGGGAGATCTCGGCACGCAGGTCGGCGAAGTGGTCGACCGGCGGGACCGGGAAGTAGCCGCCCTTGTAGCGGACCTTGTAGCCGCGGTTGTCCTCCAGCGCACCAGTGTTCCAGGCGCCGGCCTCGGAGTCGATGTGGTAGAAGGACTCGTTCGCGTTGGTCGCGAAACGGACGCTGTCGAAGACGTAGAACTCGGCCTCGGGACCGAAGTACGCGGTGTCGGCGATACCCGTGGACGCGAGGTACGCCTCGGCCTTCTTCGCCACGTTGCGCGGGTCACGGCTGTACTGCTCGCCGGTGATCGGGTCGTGGATGAAGAAGTTGATGTTCAGCGTCTTGTCACGGCGGAAGGCGTCGACCCGGGCGGTCGACAGGTCCGCGCGCAGGGCCATGTCGGACTCGTGGATGGCCTGGAAGCCGCGGATCGAGGAGCCGTCGAAGGCCAGCTCGTCATCCGGGTCGAACGCATCGACAGGCACCGTGAAGTGCTGCATGACGCCCGGGAGGTCGCAGAAGCGGACGTCGATGAACTTGACGCCCTCGTCCGCGATGAACTTCTTGGCCTCGTCGGCGTTCTGGAACATCCAGCTCCTCCTACTCCCGACCGTCCCGCCGGGGTGGTAGTTCGTTTGTGCGGCCAGTGCGGTGGCACACGTTGACCTCGACCCTAGGGACGCGTGATTTCTCGGGCGTGACCCATTTGTTTCGCACAAGTTAACCGACCCTGGTCCCACCGTAGCTCGGAAACACCCCGCCGTGCCCTGGTCAAACAAGGGCGCAGTACCGTGTACGGGTGGACAAGAGGCAAGCAATCGGATCGTGGCTTTCCGGGCCGCGCGCGGCCATGGAAGACGCCGGCGCCGACTTTGGATACCGGGGGGAGCAGCTCGGTCTCCCGGAGGAAGGGCCCGGCTCGATCGCCCGCCCCGGCCGCCGCCTCGGCGCCCTCGCCGTGGACTGGGCCCTGTGCCTCTTGATCGCATACGGCCTGATCACGGACGGCTACCAGCAGGCGACCGGAAACTGGGCCCTGCTCATCTTCTTCGTGCTGAGCGCCCTGACCGTCGGTACCCTCGGCTTCACCCCGGGCAAGCGCCTCTTCGGCCTGCGCGTCGTCCACCTCGACACCGGCGCCGTGAACCCGCTCCGCACGTTGCTGCGTACGGCCCTGCTGTGCGTCGCGATCCCCGCCCTGATCTGGGACCGCGACGGACGGGGGCTGCACGACCGGCTGGCCCGCACGGTCGAGGTACGGAGCTGAGCCGCCGCAGTCCGCATATATGACGCCGGTCGGGTGACGGCCGACCCGGCCACGGCCCGGGGTCCCGTCCACGTCGAACCGCGTTCGAAACACTGCCGCCATACCGGCGGAGGTGGTTGGACAATATGTCGTACGACAACATGTCGACGATCGTGGCTCGGGCGCCCCAGGTCGCCGACATCGCGGCCCGGCACACGGAGGAGGCGGAAATCGCCCGGCGGCTTTCACCGCAGGTGATCCACGCGGTGCGGGACGCCGGTTTCGCGCGGCACTTCGTGCCGGTGGCCCACGGCGGTGCGGCCGGCGCCTTCAGTGAGCTGACCTCGGCGGTGTTCCTCGTCGGGGAGGGGTGTACGTCGGCGGCCTGGGCGGCGTCGCTGGCCGCCTACGCCGGACGGTACGCGGCCTTCCTGCCCGCTCAGGGGCAGGCGGAGATCTGGGCGGACGGCCCGGACGCGCTGCTGGTCGCCGCGCTCATGCCGTCCGGCACGGCGGAGCGCGTGGCGGACGGCTGGCGGCTGAACGGCGAGTGGAAGTACATCAGCGGCGTGCACTTCGCCGACTGGGCGCTCGCCTGCGCGGCCGTACCGGACGAGCGGTCCGATGATCCCCAGGGGCGGCCCGCGGTGCGGTACTTCGCGGTGCCGCGGGCCGACTTCACCATCGCCGACAGCTGGTTCTCGGTGGGCATGCGCGGGACCGGCAGCGACACCCTGGTCCTCTCCGACGTCTTCGTGCCCGAGCACCGCACCCTGGCCCGGTCCGCCGTCCACGCCGGCCGGGCACCCGCGTCCGACGCGCGCTGCCACATCGTGCCGATGTACGCCGTGAACTCGCTGCCGTTCGCCGCGCCGCTGGTGGGCGCCGTGCGGGGCGCGATGCGCACCTGGATCGAGCGGACCGGGTCGCGTGTCGACCGGCGGGGCCGGGCCGTCCGCGAGATGCCCTCGGTGCAGGTCTCCCTGGCCCGCTCGGCCGCCGAGGTGGACGCCGCGGAACTCCTCGTCCGGCGTACGGCCGCGGTCGCCGACGGCACGGAGGCCCCGCCGGAGGGCGAGGCCGCGGTCCGCGGGGCCAGGGACCTCGCACTCGCGGTGGAGCTGCTGGTCTCGGCGGTCGACCGGGTCTTCCGCACCAGCGGGACGTCCGGACAGTCCTCGACCGACCCCGTGCAACGCTTCTGGCGGGACGTGAACAGCGCCGCCTCGCACGTGGCGCTGTCCTTCGAGTCCACCGGTGCCGCGTACGGCGCCTGGGCACTGTCCGGTGACGGACGGACCAGCCCCGTCTGACGCCGTCGTCCGGTTGCTGGGCCGGGGTGGCGAGCGCATAGTCGACCTGAACGCGGATGATGATCTCGTACACACTCGAGCACGGTCAGTGAGTCGTCGGCGAGGTCCGACAGGTGGTGCGACCGTCATGACGGAGCAGCAGGACATAGACGTCGACATAGACGACGTGGGCATGGACATAGCCCTGGCGGCAGCGACGGTGGCGCCCGAGGACTTCCGGGCCGCGATGGCCCGCTTCCCCTCGGGCGTCGTGGTGGTGACCACCCGGTGCCAGGACGGCACCCCCCGCGGGTTCACCGCCAGTTCCTTCTGCTCGGTGTCGCTGGAGCCGCCGATGATCCTGGTGTGCCTGGCGAACACGGCCGACTCGGCGATGTCGTTCGCGCGCTGCGACCGCTTCGCGGTGAGCATGCTGGCCCCGGTCCATCTCCCGCTCGCGCTGCGCTTCGCCAGCAAGGGCACCGACAAGTTCGCGTCCGGCGGGATGTGGCTCAGCCCCGGTGGACTGCCGACGGTCAAGCAGGCACTGTCCGAGCTGGACTGCGAGGCACACGCACGTCACCCGGCCGGGGACCATATGGTCCTGATCGGCCGGGTGACGGGTGTACGGCTGGGGGAGGGGTCCCCGATGGTCTACTACGACCGGGATTTCAGGACGCTGGCCTGACCCCGTCCGGTCTACCGGGCCTTCGGTCCGCCCTTCGGGAGCTTCATGCCCTTGGGCATCGGCCCCTTCGGCAGCGGCATGTTGCTCATCATGTCGCCCATGGCACGCAGCCGGTCGTTGGTGGCCGTGACCTGCGGACCGGACAGCACACGCGGCAGCTTCAGCATCGTCGTACGCAGCTTCTTCAGCTCGACCTGGCCCTCGCCGGTGCCGACGATCAGGTCATGCACCGGGACGTCGGCGACGATGCGGTTCATCTTCCTCTTCTCGGCCGCCAGCAGGCCCTTCACCCGGTTCGGGTTGCCCTCGGCGACCAGCACGATGCCGGCCTTGCCGACGGCTCGGTGCACCACGTCCTGGCTGCGGTTCATCGCCACCGCGGGGGTCGTCGTCCACCCCCTGCCGACGTTGTCGAGCACCGCCGCGGCCGCGCCCGGCTGTCCCTCCATCTGCCCGAAGGCCGCCCGCTCGGCCCGGCGCCCGAACACGATCGCCGTCGCGAGGAAGGCGAGCAGCAGGCCCAGGATGCCGAGATAAATGGGGTAACCGATCAAGAAACCGATCGCGAGGAAGACACCGAAGGTGACGATTCCGACTGCCGCGAGTACAAGACCGATCTTCTTGTCGGCCCTGCGGGTCATCTTGTAGGTCTGAGCGATCTGCTTGAGCCGCCCGGGGTTTGCAGCGTCCGCTGCCGTGTCCTTCCTCGCCATGCCACGAAGTCTACGTGGCCCCGGGAGCGCCGACGACGGCAGTGCCCGGAAGGAAGCGGAGGGGGAGCTTCAGAGGACGCACGGGTCAGGGGCGCCCGGCGAGGGTCTGCTCCAGCACGCGCTGGGCCTCGACCCGGTCCTTGGCCCGGCGGCGGTCCTCCAGGACGGAAGTCCAGGCGTTGCGACGGGCGGTGCGCTGGCCGCTGCTCATCAGCAGCGACTCGACGGCGCGCAGTGCGTCGGTGACGGACGGGATGGCGGTGGCGCGGACGGGCGCGGCCTGCATAGTGGAGGTCCCCCCTCGGAACGGCTGCGGATACGGGTGTACGCGGTGTAAGTCGAGTGTCACTGATTGGTGTTACCAGGGCGTGACCGACCGGTCAAACGCCAATGAAGCCTTGATACGGGGGGCGAAAACGCGGACGCGGCCCTGATGTGCGCCCTCATCTGCGAGGACGTTCAGGGCCGCGTCGACATCTTCGCTACCAGCGGGTAGTTTCTTGTGCGCGAATTCACACGCTGTCTCGTGCCTTACGGGACAAGGCAGATGACGATGTGTCAGACGGCCTGCGAGGCGACGTACGCCCCGCGCTTCTCCACGGCCATCTGGTAAAGGCGTCCGGCGCGGTACGAGGAGCGGACCAGTGGGCCGGACATCACGCCCGAGAAGCCGATCTGCTCGGCCTCGTCCTTCAGCTCCACGAACTCGTTCGGCTTGACCCAGCGCTCCACGGGGTGGTGCCGGACGCTCGGCCGCAGGTACTGCGTGATGGTGACCAGTTCGCAGCCGGCGTCGTGCAGCTGCCGGAGCGCCTCGCTGACCTCCTCGCGGGTCTCGCCCATGCCCAGGATGAGGTTCGACTTGGTGACCAGGCCGTAGTCGCGGGCGGCGGTGATGACCCCGAGCGAGCGGTCGTAGCGGAAGCCGGGGCGGATGCGCTTGAAGATCCGGGGGACCGTCTCGACGTTGTGCGCGAAGACCTCGGGGCGGGAGGCGAAGACCTCGTCGAGCAGCTCCGGGACGGCGTTGAAGTCCGGGGCGAGGAGCTCGACCTTGGTGCGGCCGGCCTCACGGGCAGCCGTCTGCTCATGGATCTGGCGGACCGTCTCGGCGTACAGCCAGGCGCCGCCGTCCGGGAGGTCGTCGCGGGCGACGCCGGTGATCGTGGCGTAGTTCAGGTCCATGGTGACCACGGACTCGCCGACCCGGCGGGGCTCGTCGCGATCGAGGGCCTCGGGCTTGCCGGTGTCGATCTGGCAGAAGTCGCAGCGCCGGGTGCACTGGTCGCCGCCGATGAGGAAGGTCGCCTCGCGGTCCTCCCAGCACTCGTAGATGTTGGGGCAGCCGGCTTCCTGGCAGACCGTGTGCAGGCCCTCGCTTTTGACGAGGCTCTGCATCTTCGTGTACTCGGGACCCATTTTCGCCCGGGTCTTGATCCACTCGGGCTTGCGCTCGATGGGGGTCTGGGCGTTCCGGACCTCCAGGCGCAGCATCTTGCGTCCGTCGGGTGCGACTGCGGACACGACTGGCTCCCTAGCGGTTGATTCTTCGGCGTGCTCAAGGGTACGCCCGTTGATTTGTTGCCCGGCGTGGGTGCTGGCCTTGCTAAGGGGCTGCCGCCCCCAGGCCCTCGCTTCGGCCCTGAACGGGCCTTGTCCTCAATCGCCGGACGGGCTGGTTTATGCCGGCGTCTTCTCGATTGCTCGCGGCTTCAGGTCCGCGTTCTCCAGTACGTCCTTCAGGTGCCGCTCGGCCACCGGCAGTACCTCCGCGATCGTCACGTCCCGCCCGAGTTCGCTCGCCAGCGAGGCGACGCCCGCGTCTCGGATTCCGCAGGGGATGATCCGGTCGAACCACTTGTTGTCCGGGTTCACGTTCAGGGCGAAGCCATGCATCGTCACGCCCTTGGCGACGCGGATGCCGATCGCGGCGATCTTGCGGTCCTCGCGGCGCTGGCCGGCGTTGGAAGGGGCGTACTCGGGGCCGTTGAGGCGGGGGTCGAACTCCTCGTCGTGCAGACGCGGGTCGAAGTCGAGGGAGAGTCCGCCGAGGGAGGACGGGCGCTGGTCCACCGGGTCACCCAGGACCCACACCCCGCTGCGGCCCTCGACCCGGCTGGTCTCCAGGCCGAATTCCGCGCACGTGCGGATGAGGGCCTCCTCCAGGCGTCGTACATGCGCCACGACGTCCACCGGGCGCGGGAGCTTCTGGATGGGGTAGCCCACCAGCTGGCCCGGACCGTGCCAGGTGATCTTGCCGCCGCGGTCCACATCGATGACCGGGGTGCCGTCGAGGGGACGCTCGTCGTCGGCCGTGCGCCGGCCCGCCGTATACACCGGAGGGTGCTCCAGGAGCAGCACGGTGTCGGAGATCTGGTCCTCGAAGCGCGCCGCGTGCACCCGGCGCTGCTCGTCCCATGCCTCCTGGTACTCGACGGCGTCCCCTCCGAATCCCATGCGGACGAACCGCAACCCACTCACGGCAAGCGCCTCCCTCAGCGATGGCTGTGTCAGGCACGTAACGTGCCCACGCCACTGTACGTCCGGTCGATGCCCGTCAGTCCTGCGGGCAATCCTCACACGATCGGATGAATGCGCGGAGAAGTGCGCAGTCGGACGCTTACTCTCCGCTACATTCGCGCCGTTCACAGAGGCCAAAAAGGCTGCTCACAGGCAATCCGGGCACCGCAGGGCCTTCGCGAGGCCCGAAAGGCAGGAGACCGCACCGCAGATGACGGAACGACCCGCGCAGCGCACGCCCAACCGACAGCTCGCCGCGCTCATCGCAGAAGCGGGGTTCTCCAACGCGGGTCTCGCCCGTCGAGTGGACCAGCTCGGACTCGAACACGGGCTGGATCTCAGATACGACAAGACATCCGTCACCCGGTGGCTGCGCGGCCAGCAGCCCCGAGGGACCACGCCCGCACTTATCGCCGAGGTGTTCACCCGGCGGCTCGGGCGCCGGCTCACCGCCCAGGATCTCGGCCTCGACGCCTGTGCGCCGGTGTACGCCGGCCTGGAATTCGCCGGCACCCCGGAGGAGGCCGTCGACATCGTCAGCGGGCTGTGGCGCAAGGACTCCGGCAGCCACGCCGAGCTGCGCAAGATCGCGTTCACCGCGGCCGGCCTCGTCGTGCCCAGCCGGGACTGGCTGATCGGCCGCGCCGACGACAAGGTGGCACGCGGCGAGCTGCCCGCACCCACTCTCGCCTTCGCGCGAGCGGGAGGGGCCCCCACCGTCCCCGCGCAGGGCCGCCCGATGGTGCCCCGCCAGCGCGGCCAGGCCGAACGCGGTCCCGGCCAGAAGGTCACCGGAGGCGACATCGCCGCCCTCCGCTCGGTCGGCGACCTGTTCCGCACCCTGGACGACATGTACGGCGGCGGCCACGCCCGGCAGGCCCTCGTGCGCTACCTGGAGCACGAGTGCGAGCCGATGCTGCGCGGCACGTACGGCGAGCAGACCGGCCGCCGCCTGTTCGCGGCCGCCGCCGAGCTGACGAGGCTCGCGGGCTGGACGTCGTACGACATCGCGGCACACGGGCTCGCCCAGCGGTACTTCGTGCAGGCGCTCAGGCTCTCGCAGGCGGCGGCGGACCGGGCGTTCGGCTCGTTCGTGCTGATCACCATGAGCCGGCAGGCCGTCTATCTCGGGCACGGGCGGGAGGCCGTACAGCTCGCGCGCGTGGCGCAGCAGGGGGTCGGGACGACGGCGCCGCCGGTTGTGCAGGCGCTGTTGCACTCGGTCGAGGCGCGGGGGCACGGGGTGCTCGGGGAGGTGCGGGCGTGCACGGCGTCGTTGGTGCGGGCCGAGCGGGCGCTGGAGGCCTCGCGGCCCGGCGATGAAGTCCCGCACTGGGCGCGGTTCTTCGACGAGGCGCAGCTTGCGGATGAGTTCGGGCACTGTCATCGGGATCTGCAGCAGTTTCGTGCCGCCGCGCAACATGCCGAGCGGTCGCTGCAGTTGCGTGCGCCGGCGTTTGCGCGCAGTCGGCTGTTCTGCCGTGTGGTGCTTGCCTCCGCCCGGCTCGGGCTCGGTGAGCTGGACCAGGCGTGTGCGCTGGGGGCGGAGGCGGCGGGGGCGGCCGCGGAGATGCGGTCGGTGCGGGCGGTGGAGTATGTGCGGGACTTCGAGCGGCGGTTGGAGCCGTACAAGGATGCTGCGCCTGTGCGGGGGTATCGGGACAAGGTCGCTGCGCTGGGGTAGCCGTTCCGCCGTAACTTCGACCGTTGAGTTGCTGGTGCGGCGCCGTCGTGGCTTGTCGCGCAGTTCCCCGCGCCCCTGAAGGGGCGCTCAGGCCGCCTGCGTTGTTGGTAGTGGGTCCGTCCGATTCATCGACCCCAGGTCCGTCAGGATTGCTGACGATGCCCTGTGGCCTGAGTGCAGTGCGCCTTGCACTGTGCTTGTGTCTCGGTGGTCGCCGCATACGTACAGGCCCGCCAGCAGGCGTACGGGGCGCCGTAGATCGTGTGGGGGGCGCATTGCGGGGACGGCCTCGGGGGTGTGGTGGACGGCGAGGGTCTCCCAGCGGGCGGTGGGGGTGCCGTAGAGGCGGGAGAGGTGTATGCGTACGGCTGTGTCGGCGTCCGGTGGGAGTGGGCCGAGGATCGTGGAGGAGATCAGGGCGCGGCCTGCGGGGGCGCGGCTCGGGTCGACCTCGCTGGCCACCGACGTGTGTGCCACGGGGCCGCTGCGGTCGGCGTCGAGGAGGAGGGAGGCACCGGTCTCCGGGGGCTCGTCCGTGGTGTGGTGGATCACCGTCAGCGGGTGGAAGTCGGGGACGCGCAGTCCGGGCAGCAGGTCGGCGGCCGTGCGGGCGTCGGTGGCCACGAGGACGGCCCGGCAGCGGAACTCGCCGTGCTCGGCGGTGGTCACCGAGGTCGTGGCGACCGAGGTGACCCGCACCCCGGTGTGCACGGTGCCCGGCGGCAGCGCCCGCGCCAGCAGCTCCGGCAGTACCTCGGCGCCGCCCTCCGGCACACACAGCCGCCCGCTCGCGAAGGCGCGCAGTGCGAGGTCCGCGCAGCGGCTGGACGTGGTGAGTTCGGGGTCGCAGAGCAGGGCGGCGAGCAGCGGCCGCAGGAAACCGTCGATCGTGCGCGCGGGGACACCCCGGGCCGCGAGGGCCTCGCCGGCCGGCAGTTCGGGGCGGGCCAGCAGCCGCTCGACGGGCGTGCCCGCCAGCCGGGCGAGTGCGGCGGCGAGCCGGGCCTGGTCGACGGCGGTGCCGAGGGGGGCGCCGGTCCGCGGGCGGGGGACGGCCGTCTGGTTCCGGGGGTGGACGGAGGTCGGCAAGGGGGCGCTCGCCAGGGCGCGCACGGCGTGTAGTGCGCCCCTTGCGCCCCCATCGTTCGCCGGGGCGCCCGCGCGGTGGCGCCGTCCGCCGCTGTGCAGCAGAACACCCGGCGCGAAGGGGCGCAGTACGAGTGCGTCGAGCCCCGGGGTCATGCCCAGTTCGGGATACGAAGTGGACAGCAGCTGTCCGATGCGGTCGAGCCGGAATCCGTCGACCTTCTCGGTCGACATCCGGCCGCCGAGGTAAGGGGCGGCCTCCAGGACCGCGGTCGTTACTCCTGCGCTGGTCAGCCGATGAGCCGCCGAGAGTCCGGCGACCCCGGCTCCCACGATGACGACGTCCGCCTGGTACGCGGGCTCAAGCACGTGCCCCTCCTCGACGTTGCGCGGCCGGTGGAGACGTCATGCCCCCAACAGGCTCTGGGGATACCCGAGTTCGGGTCGAGGTTAGGGCGGTGATCGGTCAAAGAAAGTCGCGCACCGGCAGGGCACGGTCGCACGACGGTCGCATGCAGCCATCCGGTGACCGGGGGGATCACAGTGCGGCCCGGATCGCTCCCTCGATGTCCGGGAACGCGAACGTGAAGCCCGATTCCAGCAGGCGGGTCGGCAGCACCCGCGCGCTGCCCAGCACATCCCCGGCCATCTCGCCGAGCACGGCCCGCAGCACGGGCGCGGGCACCGCGAAGAGGGTCGGCCGGTGCAGCACGCGGCCCATCGCCGCGGTGATCTCACGGTTCGTCAGCGGCTGTGGGGAGGTCACGTTGAACGGCCCGGACAGCCCGTCGGTGTCGATGAGATGGCGAATCGCTGCCACCTCGTCGTGCAGCGAGACGAACGACCAGTACTGCCGTCCGTCGCCCATCCGCCCGCCGAGCCCCGCCTTGAAGAGCGGGAACAGCTTCCCCCAGGCCCCGCCCTTGGGGGACACGACAAGTCCCGTGCGCGTGAACACCGTTCGTACGCCGGCCTTCTGCGCGGCCACCGCGGCGCCCTCCCACTCCACGCACAGCTCGGGCAGGAAACCGGCACCGTGCGGGGTGCTCTCGTCGACCGTACGGTCACCCGTCTCGCCGTAGAAGCCGATGGCACTGCCGTTCACGAAGACCCGCGGCGGGGTGTCCAGGGAGGCGATGGCCTCCGCCAGTGCCGAGGTGCCGAGGACCCGGCTACAGCGGATCCTCGTCTTGTACGCGTCGGTCCAGCGCCGGCTGCCGACCCCGGCGCCCGCGAGATTGACCACGGCATCGCACCCGGCGAGCCCGGCCGCATCCACCTGCCGTGCCTCGGGGTCCCAGCGGACCTCGTCCTCGGCCCGGGGCGCGCGGCGCACCAGGCGTACCACTTCGTGCCCGTCCGCGGTCAGGGACCGCACCAGGGCACTGCCGATCAGACCGGACGCGCCGGCCACCGCGATTCGCGAGGGTTCCATGACTCCCAGCATGACCGTAGGCGTGCGGTAAGGCCCGGACGGGTGCGGCGCGAAAACCGGATCGGGCGGCCGTCATAGGGTTGCCGCCATGTCTGTCCCGTACATACGCCACGCCACCCTCGACGACGAAGAGACGCTCGGCCGCCTCGACCGGGCCACCTGGTCGACGGTGCACTCCGTCCAGCCGCGCCCCCAGCCGCCGTACGAGCCCTTCTACAACGAGCGGTTCGGGCCGCGTGACCATCTCGTCGCCGAACTCGGCGCGGCTGTCGTCGGCTACATCCGGCTGGGATTCCCGACGCCGCTCGCGTGCAACACCCACGTCCGCCAGATCCAGGGTCTCGCCGTCGCCGAGGAGGCACGCGGTGCGGGAGTCGCGCGGGCGCTGCTGCGGGCCGTGCAGGACGAGGCACGGCGGCAGGGGGCACGCCGGATCACCCTGCGCGTCCTGGGCCACAACACCGCGGCCCGCAAGCTCTACGAGTCGGAGGGCTTCGTGGTGGAGGGCGTGCTGCCGGAGGAGTTCTTCCTGGCCGGCGAGTACGTCGACGACGTGTTCATGGGGCGCAGCCTGAGCTGAGCCCGCGCCCCGAAGGGGCGCGGGGCTGTATCGATGTGCGGCTCCGCCGCGTGGGCGCGACCAGCCACGACGATGCCGCAGACGATCGACGGCATATCGCGGCACCCAGCGGAGCGCTTGGCTACGTCGTGACCAGCTCGCCCGTGTCCACCGGTGCCGTCGCGTCCGCCGCGCGCCGGGCGTCGCCGGCGACCTCGTCGGCCGTGAGGACGTAGCCGGTCCGGGCGTCCGAGGTGGAGCGGGCGAAGACGACGCCGTACACCCGGCCGTCGGTGGTCAGCAGCGGGCCGCCGGAGTTGCCGGGGCGGACCGTCGAGCGGACCGAGTAGATCTCGCGGGTGACCGTGTCGTCGCTGTAGATGTTCTGGCCGGTCGCCTGAACGCGGTTCGCGAGCGTCGCCGCCTGGAGGTTGAGGTCGCCGCCCTCCGGATAGCCCGCGACCACCGCGGCGTCGCCGCGCGAGGCCTCGTCGTCGAACCGCAGGACGGGCGCGCGCAGGTCGGGGACGTACAGCACCGCCACGTCCTTGTCCGGATCGAAGAGCACCACGCGCGAGTCGTACGACCGCCCGACCCCGCCGACCCGGACGCTCGGGTCGTCGATGCCGGCCACCACGTGCGCGTTGGTCATCACATGCTCGTCGGCGTAGACGAAGCCGCTGCCCTCGCGGCCCTGGGTGCCGGAGACCCCCTCGATCTTCACGGTGCTGAGCTTGGCGGCGTTGGTGGCGCTCGCGGTGACGCTGTCGCCGGAGGGCTCGGCGACCTGGGCCGTCGACTCGTTCTCGAAGGGGTTGAAGACCTGGGGGAAGCCCGCCTCGGTGAGCGCGGACGTGGCCCGCGAGAACCAGCTGGGGGTGGTGTCCGGCATGACGTCCTGCACCGTCCCGAGCAGGCTCGAGTCCCGGATCGCGGTGGTGACCAGCGGGGACGAGGACGCGCCCAGGACGCTCGCGGCCACCCACGCCACGATCAGCACGGCCACCGAGTTCGCCACGGCGCCGCCCACTCCGTCGGCCACCCGCAGCGGCCCCTGGTCCAACTCGCGCCGTAGCCGCAGGGCGAGGCGTCCCGCCAGTTCGTGGCCCGTCACCGCGGGGACGAGCACCGTGAGCACGGCGGTCACCGTCGCCGTCGTCGTGCCCGGCGTCGCCAGGTCCATCATCCACGGCAGGATCCATACGCCGATCGCCGCTCCGCCCACGAAGCCGGCCAGCGAGACACAGCCGGCCACCAGTCCGCGCCGGTAGCCGGAGGCCGCGTAGGCCAGGATCAGCAGCAACAGCAGGATGTCGAGCAGGTCCACGAGGCCGCCTTTCTCTCGGACCCCTTAATACGCGGGGAAGTAGCCCAGTGATCAGCCACGCGCGCGTGGCCTCCGGAACCAGCCACGCGTGCGTGTACCCGCAAAAACGTCCCGGACCCGGACGTTGGTTCCACCAGGTGGCACAGCACACATCGCGGGCGGAACGGATCCGGCCGACAGTGGGGTCATGCGTGTCTTCCGAAGAGCGCCGGGTGCACGAAGACCTGGCGCCGCACGAACACCGCGCACCGATGTCCACATACCGGCTGCCGCCCGGGTGCTGCTCGGCTGTCTGCCCGGGCTCGCCGCCGTGACCGCGCTGATGCTGTGTGCGAGCGGAGTCGAGCGGAACGGCACGACGTCCGGGCAGGCGGTCGCGGCCCGGCCCGCCGTCGCCCGGCACTCCGCGGTGCAGCCGCACATCGTGCCGAGGTCGGCCTGGCTGGACGCCGGCGCACGGCGCGCCCAGCCGCCGCCGCGCTACGACGCCAAGGTCACCGCCGTCTTCGTTCACCACACCGACTCGCCCAACGGCTACGACTGCGCTGACGCGCCCCGCATCATCCGCTCCCTGTACGCGGGCCAGACCGGCTCCCGGCAATGGGACGACATCGGCTACAACTTCCTCGTCGACCGCTGCGGCACGATCTACGAGGGCCGCGCGGGCGGCGTCGGCCGCCCGGTCACCGGCGCGCACACCCAGGGCTTCAACCACGGCACCACCGGCATCGCCGCCCTCGGCACCTTCACGGCGGGCGTACCCGTGCCCAAGACCATGACCGACGCGATCGCCCGCCTGGCCGCCTGGAAACTGGGCCTGTCCGGAATCGACCCCCGCGCGAACGTGCCCCTGGTCTCCAGCAACGGCCTCAGCCGGTACGCGGCCGGTACGACGGCCAGGCTGCCCGCCCTCGCGGGCCACAAGGACGGCTTCATGACGAACTGCCCGGGCGCCGCGCTCAGCGCCCTCCTCCCGCAGATCAGGCAGACGGCGGCCCAGCTTCAGGGCCGACGCTGAGCGGTACTGATGAAGTCCGGTGCGGGGCGAAGTCGGCTACGGTCCGGCAGCGCCCCGAAGGGGCGCGGGGCTGTATCGATATGCGGCTCCGCCGCGTGGGCGCGACCAGCCCCCACCGGCCCGCAGCCAACGAACCGCACACCCCGCAGAGCGCTTGCCGCGATTCACCGCCGCCCCAGGTACGCCTTCAGCGCCCGCTGGAGCACCCTGCCCTGGGTGCCCACCGGCCGCTCCCACTCCCCGAGGTACTCCACGGCCATGCCGCCCGCCCCCGTCTTGAACAGCAGCCGGCCGAGCAGGACGCCCTCGGTGAGGGCGGGCGTGATCGAGCGCAGGTCGTACGTCGCGGCGTTCGACGCCCACGCGTCGTACAGCATCCGCCACAACAGCGCGCTGCTGGGCCGCAGTTGGCGACCCCGGCGGCCGGAGGCGGCGTACGAGTGCCAGGACCGGGAGCCGACGTTGATCATGAGTGCGGCGGACAGGACCTCCCCCTCGTACTCGGCGAGATAGAGCCGCAGCCGGTCGCTGTCCTCGGCGGTCAGGGCCTTCCACATGCGCTGGAAGTAGTCCAGCGGGCGGGCCTTGAAACCGTCGTGGGCGGCGGTCGCGGTGTACAGGCGGTGGAACTCGGGCAGATCGCCGCCCGTGCCCGAGACGACCCGGACGCCCGCCGACTCGGCCGTACTCAGGGCCTGCTCCCAGTGCGGTGCGAGGGCGCCGCGCAGGTCGTCCACCGAGCGCTCCTGGAGGGGTATCAGACAGCCGAACCGCGGCTGTCCGAGGCCGAAGCCGCTGCCCTCGTTCTCCTTGCACCGCCGCCACCCGAGCTGCCGCAGCCGCTCCCCGGCGTCCAGCGCGAACCCGTCGATGTCCGCCGCGGGCAGCTCGTGCAGATGCCGTACGCCGGGATCGGCGACGCCCGCCGCGACGACGGACGGATCCCAGCACCGTACGACCACGGGCGGCCCGATCCGGACCGCGAACGCGCCCTCCCGCTCCAGGTGGGCGACGAGCGGGTCCAGCCAGCGCTCCAGCCGCGGGGTCCGCCAGTCGATGTCGGGCCCGTCGGGGAGATAGGCGAGAAAACGCCGGGTCCCGGGCAGCGGCCGGTACAGCACGAGCGCCGTGGCGGCCATCGACTTGCCCTCGAACCAGCCGATGCTCTGCGCAAGCCAGCCCGGCTTCACATCGCCCCACTCGGGGATCTGGAGATGGCTGGCGTCGGGATGCAGCCGCAAGTGGGCGAGGTGTTCCTCGCGCGTGATCTCCCGCACGTACGGGCTGGTCATGGGCAGGGTGCTCCTGTTCGGGGCGGCCACCGTAAACCGGGGACGACGGGACGGGTCAAGGGCCCACGGTTCACAGGTTTCTCGTAGTCGGTTCACCGATCTCCCCGAGATCGGATTTCTATCGTCATGCACACGCACTGACTGGAGGTGGGGAAGAAATGAACAGCAGTCGCACCGAAACCCGGAAGAACACCCACGGTTGGACGAGGAGCGCCCGCGGTCCCTGGGCCGTGGTCTGCGCGGTGGCCACGGTCGTCCTCGGCCCGGCCGCGGTCACGGCCTCGGCCCTCGACCAGGCCAACGCGGCCCCGATGCACCACGCGGTGAAGGTGGACCAGACGCACGCGTACATCCCGTCCGACGCGGGGCGCCGACGCACCGCCGCGTGAGCCTCAGTCCCTGAACCGCTCCCACAGCTTGGGATACCGCCCGGCCAGCGCCCGCTCGTTCTCGAAGTCGATCGGCGTGCCCTCCGGCTCCGGGGGCGCGGGCGGAATGCCGAGGTCCGGGGCGACGGTACCGGTGAGCTGCTCATAGGCCTCGTCGGCCGCGTAGCCGAGCTCCTCGCCGTCGCCGTCGAGTTCCTCGTCGAAGTCGTCGAGCAGATCGGCGAGCGAGTCGGGATCGTGCACGGCACCCTCGTACACCTCCCGGCCCTGGCCGATCAGCCAGCACCGGAAGAAGTCGAACGCGTCGTCGCTCACCCCGTCCAGCAGCACCCAGGCGGCGCCCCACAGGTCCCAGGTGTACGCGCGGTGGTAGCGCGCCTCGAAGTGACGGGCGAAGTCCAGGACCGAGTCCGGGTCGCGCTGGAGGAGGCGCTCCACGAGCAGGTCGGCCTGCTCCTCGGGGTCGCCCTCGGCCGCCTCGCCGGCCCCGTCGATCAGCTCCCAGAACTCCGTCTCGTCCATCACGGGTCAAGCATCGTGCCTGGACGGGTGGGGCGCACGTGGAGTGGGACGGATTGTTATGGGCGGTACGGCGTGATCAGTGGTACGTGACCTGATCGGTACGGAGTCATCGGTCGTACAGGACCGCCAGCCGCGCCGCGTCCCCCGCGAACCGCGCCCGCAGGCCTTCGGGCGCCAGCACCTCGGCCTCCGGACCGAGCGCCGTCAGCTGCGTGTGGGCGACCTCCTCGGACTCCACGGGGAGGGTCACGGTCACCCGACCGCCGGAGTCCGGGGCGTCCGCGTTCCGCAGCGCCTCCCTCGCGGCGAGCGGATCGACGGCGTGCGGCAGCCTGCGCACGCCGTCCGCGGACAGCCGTACGACGACCTCGGCGCGCAGAATGGACCGGGCGAACTGTTCGGCCCGCTCCTCCCAGAAACCGGGCAGATCGAAGTCCTCGTCGCGGGTGAAGCGCTCGGCACCGGGCTCGACGGCCTGGAACCGGTCGATCCGGTAGACCCGGGGGGAGCCGTGCGGGGCGGCTCGCGCGCACAGGTACCAGACCCCCGCCTTCAGCACGAGCCCGTACGGCTCCAGCTCCCGCTCGACCTCACCGGCGCCCTTGCGGTACCGGGCGGTGATCCGCCGGTCGTCCCACACGGCGTCCGCCACCACCGGCAGCAGCGGGGGTGCCTTCGGCTCGGTGAACCAGTTGGGGGCGTCCAGGTGAAAGCGCTGGGCCGCCGTCCTGGACGCGTCCCGCAGGGAGGGGAGCAGCGCGGCCGACACCTTCAACCGGGCGGCGGAGGCGGCATCATCCAGGCCCATCTCGCGCAGCGCACCCGGCACACCGCTCAGAAACAGCGCTTCGGCCTCGCTGCGCGCCAGCCCCGTCAGCCGCGTCCGGTACCCCCCGATCAGCCGGTACCCCCCGGCCCGCCCCCGGTCGGCGTACACCGGTACTCCCGCCTCCGACAGCGCCTGCGCGTCCCGCGTGACGGTCCGCTCGGACACGTCCAGCTCCCGCGCTAGCTCGGATGCGGTCATGGCAGGCCGGGATTGGAGGAGCAGCACCATCTTGATGAGGCGGGCAGCACGCATAGGTCCATGATGCCGGGGCTGTGCGGGCGGGTGCGGGTCCGGATGTGGCTGGTCGCGCAGTTCCCCGCGCCCCTAAAGACAAAAGCCAGGGGCGCAGCCCCAGCTTTCAGGGGCGCGGGGAACTGCGCGACCAGCCCCCACTCACCCGCGGCCGAATTACAACCCGTACCGCTCCCGCGCTTCCTTCACCGCGGTCGCCTTGACCTCACCGCGTCGCGAAAGCTGGGCCAGCGCGGCCACGACGATCGACTCGGCGTCGACGCCGAAGTGACGGCGGGCGGCGTCACGGGTGTCCGACAGGCCGAAACCGTCCGCACCCAGCGAGGAGTAGTCCTGCTCGACCCACTGCGCGATCTGGTCCGGCACCTGGCGCATGTAGTCGGAGACCGCGAGGACAGGGCCCTCGGCGCCGTGCAGCGCCTGACGGACGTACGGCACCTGCTCCTCGCCCCGCAGCAGCGCCGCGTCGGCCTCCAGCGCGTCCCGCCGCAGCTCGCTCCATGACGTCGCCGACCACACGTCGGCGGCGACACCCCACTCCTCGGCGAGCAGCTGCTGCGCCTTGAGCGTCCAGTGGATCGCCGTACCGGAGCCCAGCAGTTGGATGCGCGGCGCGTTCGCGGCCGGTGAAAGCCCCGCCGACTCCGCCGTGTTGAAGCGGTAGAGGCCCTTGATGATGCCCTCGTCGACACCGGGACCGGCCGGTTTCGCGGGCTGCGGCATCGGCTCGTTGTAGACGGTGAGGTAGTAGAAGACGTTCTGGTCCTCACCCGGGGCGGCCTCGCCGTACATCCGGCGCAGACCGTCCTTGACGACGACCGCGATCTCGTACGCGAACGCCGGGTCGTACGTCATCGCCGCCGGGTTCGTCGCCGCGATCACCGGCGAGTGACCGTCCGCGTGCTGGAGACCCTCGCCCGTCAGCGTCGTACGACCGGCCGTCGCGCCGACCAGGAAGCCGCGGCCCAGCTGGTCGCCGAGCTGCCACATCTGGTCGGCCGTACGCTGCCAGCCGAACATCGAGTAGAAGATGTAGAACGGGATCATCGTCTCGCCGTGCGTCGCGTACGACGTGGACGCGGCGATGAAGTCGGCCATCGAACCGGCCTCGGTGATCCCCTCGTTGAGGATCTGGCCGTTCTTGGCCTCCTTGTAGTACATCAGCTGGTCGCGGTCGACCGGCTCGTACGTCTGGCCCTTGGGGGAGTAGATCCCGAGCGACGGGAACAGCGACTCCATGCCGAAGGTGCGCGCCTCGTCGGGGACGATCGGCACCCAGCGTTTACCCGACTCCTTGTCGCGGACCAGGTCCTTGACCAGACGGACGAAGGCCATGGTCGTCGCCACGTTCTGCGAGCCGGAGCCCTTGTCGAAGGAGGCGAAGGCCTTCTCGGCGGGCGCGGGCAGCGGGGCCACGGCGTGCGTACGGCGGGCCGGGGCCGGGCCGCCGAGGGCCGCGCGGCGCTCCTGGAGGTAGCGGACCTCGGGGGAGTCGGCGCCGGGGTGGCCGTACGGCACGACACCGTCGACGAAGTCACTGTCCTTGATGGGCAGTTCGAGCAGATCACGCATCTGCTTGAACTCGTCCACCGTCAGCTTCTTCATCTGGTGGTTGGCGTTCTTCGACGCGAAGCCCTGACCGAGGGTGTGGCCCTTGACCGTCTGGGCCAGGATCACGGTCGGCGCGCCCTTGTGCTCGACGGCGGCCTTGTACGCGGCGTACACCTTGCGCGCCTCGTGACCACCGCGGGAGAAGTGGAAGATCTCCAGGATCTTGTCGTCGCTCAGCAGCTTCGCCATCTCGGCGAGCGCCGGGTCGCCGCCGAAGAAGTCCTGGCGGATATAGGCGGCGTCGCGGGTCTGGTACGTCTGCACCTGCGCGTCCGGTACCTGGCGCAGCCGGCGTACGAGCGCGCCGGTCGTGTCGAGCCGGAACAGCTCGTCCCACGCCGAGCCCCACAGCGTCTTGATGACGTGCCAGCCGGCGCCGCGGAACTGGGCCTCCAGCTCCTGCACGATCTTGAAGTTGGCGCGGACCGGGCCGTCGAGGCGCTGGAGGTTGCAGTTGATGACGAAGGTGAGGTTGTCCAGCTCCTCGCGGGCGGCGAGCGCGAGGGCCGCCGTCGACTCCGGTTCGTCCATCTCGCCGTCGCCGAGGAAGGCCCAGACGTGGGACGCCGAGACGTCCTTGATGGAGCGGTTGGTGAGGTAGCGGTTGAAGCGCGCCTGGTAGATGGCGGAGAGGGGACCCAGACCCATGGAGACGGTCGGGAACTCCCACAGCCAGGGCAGACGGCGCGGGTGCGGGTACGACGGGAGGCCGTCGCCGCCCGCTTCCCGGCGGAAGTTGTCGAGGTGCTGCTCGCCGAGCCGGCCGTCGAGGAAGGCGCGGGCGTAGATGCCGGGGGAGGCGTGGCCCTGGATGTAGAGCTGGTCGCCCGAGCCGTCGGCCTCCTTGCCCTTGAAGAAGTGATTGAAGCCGGTCTCGTACAGCCACGCGGCCGAGGCGAAGGTGGCGATGTGGCCGCCGACGCCGTACTTGCTGCCCCGGGTGACCATCGCGGCCGCGTTCCAGCGGTTCCACGCGGTGATCCGGTCCTCCATCGCCTCGTCACCCGGTACGGCGGGCTCGGCGGCGGTGGGGATGGTGTTGACGTAGTCGGTCTCGAGGAGCTTGGGCAGCGCGATGCCGTTGCCCTCCGCGCGCTCCAGTGTGCGGCGCATCAGATACGCGGCACGGTGCGGGCCGGCAGCCTTCGTGACGGCGTCCAGTGAGGCCTGCCATTCGGCGGTCTCCTCCGGGTCGCGGTCCGGGAGCTGGTCGAGCTCGCTCGGCTGGATGGCGTTGGGGTCGGTCATGTCGCCGCCTTCCTCAGTCGAAGGGGGTTCCCTCATCGGTAAGGGTTCGGGGGTGCCCTTGGTCTTTGGCAGGACAGGGCTGGGGCCCCGGTAGAAGCCCGTCGGCGACTCTAACTCCCTGATCGATGATCGATCAAAGGGTTGATGAGCAAAACCTCTTGATCACGAGAAAGTCGGCACGGGGTGCCTTCGGGGTAGGCACCGGGTGCCGTAAATTCTGTGGGTTTTCGCAGGTGGGGACGCGTTTGAGCAAGGGCATGCTCAGGCTCGCGGTGCGCACCCCAGCACATGGGCCTTCACGATCTCGGCGATCCGCGGATCCCTGCGGCGGAACGCCTGCACCAGTTCCTCGTGCTCCTCGGCGTACGACTGCTGCACCGTCCCCAGCCACCGGATCGACAGCGCCGTGAACACCTCGATGCCGAGCCCCTCCCAGGTGTGCAGCAGCACCGAGTTGCCGGCCGCCCGCACCAGCTCCCGGTGGAAGCCCACCGTGTGCCGTACCTGCGCCGTGCCGTCCGACTCGCGGTCGGCGTCGTACAGCGCGGCCACATGCGGCTCCAGGGCCGAGCAGTCCTCCGCCAGCTTCTCCGCCGCCAGCTCCGCCGCGATCGCCTCCAGGCCGGCCCGGACCGGGTAGCTCTCCTCCAGGTCGGCGGCGGTCAGATTCCGCACCCGTACGCCCTTGTTGGGCGCCGACTCGATCAGCCGCAGCGACTCCAGCTCACGCAGTGCCTCGCGTACGGGTGTCTGGCTGACCTCCAGCTCGGTGGCGATCCGCCGCTCCACGATGCGCTCGCCCGGCTTCCAGCGGCCGCTGACGATCCCCTCCACGATGTGCTCGCGGATCTGTTCGCGCAGCGAGTGGATGACGGGGGCGGTCATGAGGGCTCCTTCGGGCGCGTTTGACGCTTAGACAATAAGGCCGGTTCGCTCCGCGGGGTGGCGTATGGGGGGTGCTTTTGTGCAGGTGAGACGAGACTTACACGCCTAGTAGCTCGGAGGGTTCTGTTGTCTGGCGGCTGCGGGTTGTCTGTGGTTGTTCGCGCAGTTCCCCGCGCCCCTACGGCGATGCCCTCGCCCGGAATCCCCGGGCGAGGGCATCGATGCGTGCGTCTGAGGGCGTTTACAGGCCGAGCTCTACCTCGAACTCGCCTGCCTCCAGGATCGCCTTGACTGCCGTCAGGTAGCGGGCCGCGTCGGCGCCGTCCACCAGGCGGTGGTCGTAGGAGAGGGTCAGGTAGGTCATGTCGCGGATGCCGATGACCGTGCCCTCCTCCGTCTCGATCACGGCGGGGCGCTTGACCGTGGCGCCGATGCCGAGGATCGCGACCTGGCCCGGCGGCACGATGATCGTGTCGAACAGCGCACCGCGGGAACCGGTGTTGGAGATGGTGAAGGTCGCGCCGGACAGTTCGTCCGGGGTGATCTTGTTGGCGCGGACCTTGCCGGCCAGCTCCGCCGTGGCCTTGGCGATACCGGCGATGTTGAGGTCGCCGGCGTTCTTGATGACCGGGGTCATCAGGCCCTTCTCGGAGTCCACCGCGATACCGATGTTCTCGGTGTCGAAGTAGGTGATGGTCCCGTCGGCCTCGTTGATCTTGGCGTTGACGGGTGCGTGGGCCTTCAGCGCCTGGGCCGCGGCCTTGACGAAGAACGGCATCGGGGAGAGCTTGACGCCCTCGCGGGCCGCGAACCCGTCCTTGGCCCGGCCGCGCAGCTTCATCAGCCGGGTCACGTCGACCTCGACGACCGAGGACAGCTGCGCCTGCTCGTGCAGGGCCTTGACCATGTTGTCGCCGATGACCTTGCGGATGCGCGGCATCTTGACGGTCTGGCCACGGAGGGGGGAGACCTCCAGCGCCGGAGCCTTCTTCGCGGCCGACGGAGCTGCGGCGGCGGGGGCCGGAGCAGCGGCGGCGGCCTTCGCGGCCTCGGCGGCGGCGATGACGTCCTGCTTGCGGATACGGCCGCCGACGCCGGTGCCCTTGACGGTGGCCAGGTCGACGCCGTTCTCGGCGGCGAGCTTGCGCACCAGCGGGGTGACGTAGGCGCCCTCGTCGGTGGCCTGCGCGGCGGGCGCCGGAGCGGCCGGAGCCGGGGTGACCGGGGCCGGAGCGGCCGGCGCGGGGGCCGGGGCGGCGGGCTGGACCGGAGCCGGGGCGGCAGCGGCGGGCGCGGCCGGAGCGGCGGGTGCAGCCGGAGCCGCGGGGGCGGCCGGGGCAGCGGGAGCCGGAGCCGGAGCGGCGGGGGCCGGGGCGGCCGCCGGAGCGGCACCCGCGACGCCGATGACGGCCAGCTTGGCGCCGACCTCGGCGGTCTCGTCCTCGCCGACCACGATCTCCAGCAGCGTGCCGGAGGTGGGCGCCGGAATCTCGGTGTCGACCTTGTCCGTCGACACCTCCAGCAGCGGCTCGTCGGCCTCGACGCTGTCGCCGACCGACTTCAGCCAGCGGGTGACGGTGCCCTCGGTGACGGACTCGCCCAGGGCGGGCAGGACCACGTCGGTGCCTTCAGCGGCGCCACCGGCCGGAGCGGCGGGTGCGGCCGGAGCCTCGGGGGCGGCGGGTGCGGCCGGAGCCTCGGCCACGGGGGCCGGGGCGGCGGGCGCGGGGGCCGGCTCTGCGGCCGGGGCCGGGGCGGCAGCGGGGGCGCCCGTGCCGTCGTCGATCACGGCCAGCTCGGCGCCGACCTCGACCGTCTCGTCCTCGGCGACCTTGATGGACGCCAGGACGCCGGCGGCGGGGGAGGGGATCTCGGTGTCGACCTTGTCGGTGGAGACCTCGAGCAGCGGCTCATCGGCCTCGACGCGTTCGCCCTCGGCCTTCAGCCAGCGAGTGACAGTGCCCTCGGTGACGCTCTCGCCGAGCGCCGGAAGGGTTACGGAAACCGCCATGGTTTCGGTTGCTCCTTACGAATTGCGGAAGTCTGTGTCGTCGCGTGGTCGCTTCGTCGACCGAGGGTCAGTCGTGCGAGTGCAGCGGCTTGCCGGCCAGGGCCAGGTGGGCCTCGCCGAGCGCCTCGTTCTGCGTCGGGTGAGCGTGGATGAGCTGGGCGACCTCGGCGGGCAGCGCCTCCCAGTTGTAGATCAGCTGGGCCTCGCCGACCTGCTCGCCCATGCGGTCGCCGACCATGTGGACGCCGACCACCGCACCGTCCTTGACCTGGACGAGCTTGATCTCGCCCGCGGTGTTCAGGATCTTGCTCTTGCCGTTGCCCGCCAGGTTGTACTTCAGAGCGACGACCTTGTCCGCACCGTAGATCTCCTTGGCCTTGGCCTCGGTGATGCCCACGGAGGCGACCTCGGGGTGGCAGTACGTCACCCGGGGCACGCCGTCGTAGTCGATCGGAACGGTCTTGAGCCCGGCCAGACGCTCCGCCACCAGGATGCCCTCGGCGAAGCCGACGTGCGCGAGCTGGAGCGTCGGGACCAGGTCGCCGACGGCGGAGACGGTCGGGACGTTGGTGCGCATGTACTCGTCGACCAGGACGTATCCGCGGTCCATGGCGACACCCTGCTCCTCGTAGCCGAGACCGGCGGAGACGGGGCCGCGGCCGACGGCGACGAGCAGGACCTCGGCCTCGAACTCCTTGCCGTCGGCGAGGGTGACCTTGACACCGTTCGCGGTGTACTCGGCCTTCGAGAAGAAGGTGCCCAGGTTGAACTTGATGCCGCGCTTGCGGAAGGCGCGCTCAAGAAGCTTGGAGGAGCTCTCGTCCTCGACCGGGACGAGGTGCTTGAGGCCCTCGATGACGGTGACGTCGGAACCGAAGGACTTCCAGGCGGAGGCGAACTCGACGCCGATGACACCGCCGCCCAGGATGATCGCGGACTGCGGCACGCGGTCCAGGACGAGGGCGTGGTCGGAGGAGATGATCCGGTTGCCGTCGATCTCCAGGCCGGGCAGCGACTTCGGCACGGAGCCGGTCGCCAGCAGGACGTGACGGCCCTGGATGCGCCGGCCGTTCACGTCGACGGAGGTGGGGGAGGACAGTCGGCCCTCACCCTCGATGTACGTCACCTTCCGGGAGGCGACGAGTCCCTGGAGACCCTTGTACAGGCCGGAGATCACGCCGTCCTTGTACTTGTGGACCCCGGCGATGTCGATGCCCTCGAAGGTGGCCTTCACACCGAACTGCTCGCTCTCGCGGGCCTGGTCGGCGATCTCGCCCGCGTGCAGCAGTGCCTTGGTGGGAATGCAACCTCGGTGCAGGCAGGTGCCGCCGACCTTGTCCTTCTCGATCAGGGCGACGTCCAGGCCCAGCTGCGCCCCGCGCAGGGCCGCGGCGTAACCACCGCTACCACCGCCGAGGATCACTAGGTCGAAAACGGTGCTGGCGTCGTTCGCCACGTCACGTCCTCCATGCATGTGCGCCACGCCGGTCTCCAGTGACCGGTCGGCGGCTGGTGTCCGGCCGCTCTGTTTCGGCCCTTCGGTGGGGCCCTGTCCTGCCAGGCCCCATCTTCGCACTTGTCAGCACAGGACGAGACGCGGGGCTGGAGTGTGAGACGCCACACGCTCACTTGTGACCATGGGGAGGAGACGTACCCAAGGGGCGCGGGGAACTGCGCGACCAGCCCCCACGCGCCCGCAGCCGCCCTACAACGGATGGGACCGAGTTATTGGGCGAACGTCACCCCAAGTCACCCGCAGCCGTCAGCTCGGCAAGCCGCACCAACGTCCGCACTGCCGACCCCGTGCCACCCTTCGGCGTGTACCCAAAGGGCCCCTGCTCATTGAAGGCCGGCCCCGCGATGTCGATGTGCGCCCAGGTGATCCCCTCACCGACGAACTCACGCAGGAACAGACCGGCGACCAGCCCACCACCCATCCGCTCACCCATGTTCGCGATGTCGGCGGTGGGAGAGTCCATCCCCTTACGCAGGTGGTCCGGCAACGGCATCGGCCAGGACGCCTCCCCGACCTCCTCCGCCGCCTCGACGATCGCCGTACGGAACGCCTCGTCGTTGGCCATCACACCGAACGTCCGGTTGCCCAGCGCCAGCACCATCGCCCCGGTCAGCGTCGCCACGTCCACGATCGCGTCCGGGTTCTCCTCCGACGCCGCCCACAGCGCGTCGGCCAGCACCAGCCGCCCCTCGGCGTCGGTGTTGAGCACCTCCACGGTCTTGCCGCTGTACATGCGCAGCACGTCACCCGGCCGGGTCGCGGTGCCCGACGGCATGTTCTCGGCCAGCGCCAGCCAGCCGGTGACGTTGACCTCGAGCCCGATGCGCGCGGCGGCGACGACGGCGCCGAAGACGGCGGCCGCACCGCTCATGTCGCACTTCATCGTTTCGTTGTGGCCGGCCGGCTTCAGCGAGATGCCGCCCGAGTCATAGGTGATGCCCTTGCCGACGAAGGCGAGGTGCTTCTTCGCCTTGGAGTGCGTGTACGACAGCTTGACCAGCCGGGGGCCGGCGGCCGAACCCACACCGACGCCGAGGATGCCGCCGTAGCCGCCCTTCTCCAGGGCCTTCACGTCGAGCACCTGCACCTTGATGCCGTGCTCCTTGGCCGCGGTCTGGGCGACGGCGGCGAAGGACTCCGGGTTGAGGTCGTTCGGCGGGGTGTTGATCAGGTCGCGGGCGCGGTTCAGCTCCTCGGTGACGGCGGTGGCGCGCTCGACGGCCGCCTTGTGCGCCTTGTCGCGGGGCTTGCCGCCGAGCAGGGCGACCTCGGCGAGCGGCACCTTGCCGTTCTTGGCGTCCTTACCGTTCTCCTTGTACGCGTCGAAGGAGTACGCGCCCAGCAGCGCGCCCTCCGCGACGGCACCGATGTCGGCGGCGTCCGCGAGCGGCAGGGCGAAGGCGGCCTTCTTGGCGCCGGCCAGGGCACGGGCGGCCGTACCGGCGGCCTTGCGCAGCGTCTCGGCGTCGAATTGGGCGTCCTTCTCCGGCTCGGCGCCCAGGCCGACCGCCACCACGAGCGGTGCCTTGAAGCCCGACGGCGCGGGGAGCTTCGTCACCTCGCCCTCGGCACCGGAGGCACCGAGGGTCTCCAGGACGCCGGCGAGCCTGCCGTCGTACGCCTTGTCCACGGCTTCGGCGCCCGGTGCGACGACCAGGTCCCCAGACCGGGATCCAGAGCCCTTGGCGACACCGACGACGATCGCGTCGGCCCGCAGGCCGGGCGCCGCGGCGGTGCTGAGAGTGAGAGCAGTCACGGTGGTGATATCTCGCTTCCGATGTGAAGTTGCTGTGGCCGATGGGGGTGGGTCGACCGGGCCCGTCGCCGACCCTGGGCATCGCCGAGGGTTCGGACTCATCCGGGGCCTTCACCCTGTCGGCGAACACCCGGGGACGAGCCTACGCGCGTATGTGCGTCGGCTCTGCTTGCGGGCGTTCACCTGTCGGTGGCGTCCCGCTGTGCCGGCCATCCGGTCGGCGAGGGAGCGGCGGCTGGGGGCGAGGACGGGGAGCGGGATTTCGAGTCATCCCGTGTCAGAACTCGAGTCACCCCAGCGACAGAACGACGAGCGCCGTCGTCGCCGCCGTCTCCGCGAGCCCGCCGAAGACATCACCGGTGACCCCGCCGAAGCGGCGGACGCAGTGCCGTAGAAGAAGCTCGGCGGCGGAGAGGGCGAGGACCACGGCGGCTCCTGCCTGGACGACGCCGTACGCCCCGAAGGCCGCGCCCGCGCCGGCGGCGGCCCCGGTGACCGCGAGGGCGACGAGGACCGCACCGCGCACCGGAACGACTCCGGCGACCGCGGCCCCCAGCCCCTCCGGCCGTGCGGCGGGCACCCCGGCCCGCGCGGCCGTCGTCATCGCCAGCCGCCCGGCGGTCGCGGAGACGAGAGCGGCGAAGGCGCCCCAGGTCCAGGACTCGTCGTAGGCCTCCGTCAGCGCGGCCACCTGGGCGAGGAGCACGAACACGAGCGTGATCACACCGAACGGCCCGATGTCCGACTGCTTCATGATCCGCAGCGCGTCCTCGGCGGGCTTGCCGCTGCCGAGGCCGTCGGCGGTGTCGGCCAGCCCGTCGAGATGCAGCCCACGGGTGAGTACGGCGGGTACGGCGACGGTGGCCACGGCGGCGAGGAGAGGCCCGGCGCCGAGGACAAGCAACAGGAGCCCGAGTCCGGCGGCGACTCCACCCACGACCGCCCCGGCCAGGGGAGCGCACAGCATGCCGCCCCGCGCGGTCTCCCGGTCCCACCGGGTCACCTTCACGGGCAGCACGGTGAGGGTGCCGAAGGCGAAACGGAGGCCGTGCAGGGGCGGGGTCCTGGGCATCCGGGAAGGCTACGACAGGCCCCGGACGCCGCATACGCAGGGCGGCCCGCCCGCAGTCCGGGCAAAATCGGAGATATGGGGAACTGGCTGGAGCGCAACATCATCGAACCGGGCAAGCTCCCCCTGCTCCTGGCCCTGTTCGCGTTCGTCGTCACCTTCCTGGTCACCCGGCTCGTCACACGGCTGATCCGTGCGGGCAAGGGCCCCTTCGGCAACGTCCAGGCCGGCGGCGTACACATCCATCACGTGGTCCCCGGAATCGTCCTCACCATCATCGGCGGCTTCGGAGCGGTCGCCGGCGGCTACCGCGGCTTCGGCTCGGCCCTCGCCGCCGTGGTCTTCGGCATCGGGGCGGGCCTGGTCCTCGACGAGTTCGCCCTGATCCTCCATCTCGACGACGTCTACTGGACGGAGGCGGGCCGCAAGAGCGTGGAGGTCGTGGTGCTGACCGCCGCCCTCGTCGGCCTGGTCCTGGTCGGATACACGCCCTTCGGCGTCAACGACCTCAGCGACGACGAACTCCAGGACCGCGGCACCGTCATCACCACCGTCCTCACGAACTTCGCCTTCTCCCTGCTCGCCCTCAGCAAGGGCAAGGCCCGCACCGCGCTCTTCGGCGTGATCATCCCGATCATCGCCGTGGTCGGCAGCATCCGGCTGGCCCGCCCCGGCTCCCCGTGGGCCAAGCGCCTCTACCGCCGTCGTCCCCGCGCCCGTGCCAAGTCCTTGCGCCGCGCCTACCGCCACGACCGCCGCTGGGCGGGCCCCAGCCGCAGGCTTCAGGACTTGATCGGCGGCAAACCCGACCCCGTCGAACCGGTCCGGGCCATCGACCGCCGCTGACGCACCGCCGACACGGCACACAGCACCAGCACGCAGGCGATCGCCGCCAGATGCTCCTTGCCGGCCAGGTTCTCCTTCACCAGCACCTCGATCACCATCGCCAGAATCACCGCCCCAGCGGTGGCATACGCCCGGTAGCGCCGGCCGAGGAACACGGCGAGCCCCACCACGGCCGCCGACGGCCCGGTGTCCACGACGTAGGCGTCCGCGGCGGGCAGCCCCAGCAGTCCGCCCGGGCCCAGCGCGATCCCCACGCGCGCGTACAGCGTTCCGGCGAGCGTGGCCGCGTACGCGATGGCGAGCGTCCGCCACCACCCCAGACAGATCTCGGCGATCCCGAACACCAGCAGGATCTGGAGGAGGGCTCCCCACACCGGCAGGTCCAGAGCGGGCACGAACAGGGACAGCGGGGTACGCAGCAGGGCCGGACCCAGGGGATCCTTGGCCCGCACGGCCCCCACGTCCTGGACGAACCCGTACCCCCACGACTGGTTGTGCACGAGGTGCAGCAGAGCCGTCAGACACACGGCGCCGGTCGCCATGGGGATCGCCCGCCATCGCCGCTCGGCGATCGCCCCGCGCACGGTGACATACAGCGGTCCCCATTCGGCGCGGGCCCGGCGGGCGAGCGTACTCATCGCTGCGACCTCATCCGTGCAACCTCATCTACGCGTCTCCAGGTGCCTGCGATGCATCCACTTCGGCAGTCCCGGCGCCTCCAGGAAACCCTCCGCGCGGGCCGCGGCGACGCCGATGCGGGGCAGGTCCGCGCTCTTCTCGAAGAGCAGGAACCTCGGTTCCCAGATGGGCCGGTACTTGGCGTTGGCGCGGTACAGCGACTCGATCTGCCACCAGCGCGAGAAGAAGCTGAGGAGCGACCGCCACAGCCTCAGCACCGGTCCGGCACCGAGGCGTCCGCCACGTTCGAAGACCGAGCGGAACATCGCGAAGTTGAGTGAGACCTGGGTGACCTGGATCTCCTGGGCGCGCTGGAGAAGATCGATCACCATGAACTCCATCAGCCCGTTGTCGGCGTCGCGGTCCCGCCGCATGAGGTCGAGCGAGAGGCCGCGCGGCCCCCAGGGCACGAAGGAGAGCACCGCCTTCAACTCGCCCGCACCTTCCCCAGCGCGGCTATCCCTGCATTCGAGCATCACGCACCGCCCGTCGTCCGGATCCCCGAGCCGTCCGAGGGCCATGCTGAACCCCCGCTCGGTGGCCCCGTCCCGCCAGTCGTCCGCGCGCCCCAGCAGGTACGTCATCTCGTCGGCCGGAATGTCCTCGTGCCGCCGGATGCGTACGACGTACCCCGCGCGCTTCACCCGGTTGTACGCCTGCCGTACGGTCCGTATGGCCCGCCCCTCCAGCGTGAACTCGGCGACCTCCACCACGGCCTCGTCACCGAGCTCCAGCGCGTCCAGCCCGTGCCGCGCGTACACGGTCCCCGCCTCCTCGCTGGCCCCCATCACGGCCGGAATCCAACCGTGCGCACGTGCCTGGGCCAGCCAGGGATCGATGGCGCCGGGCCACGCCTCCGGGTCGCCGACCGGATCCCCGGACGCCAGCGCGACACCGCCCACGACCCGGTACACCACACCCGCCTTGCCGGTCGGCGACCAGACGACGCTCTTCTCCCGGCGCAGCGCGAAGTACCCGAGCGAGTCGCGGTCGCCGTGCCGCTCCAGCAGCGCCCGCAGCCGCCGCTCGTCGTCCTCGGTGAGTGGGTCGACGGCGCGCGTGGAGCGGAAGGCGGCGTAGAAGACGGCGAGGACGAGCAGTGTGCTCAGTACGTTGATGGCGACGTTGACCCAGTTGGGGCTGGTGATCCCGGGGAACCGGTCGTCGTCGGCGACGACGGAGACGAGCCGCAGCGTCCCGTACCACCAGCGCTCGGTGAACGTCGAACGGTGCTCGTCGTGCGCCTGGTTGGTCACCGTCACCAACAGCGCCGCCAGCAGCGAACAGACCAGCAGCCCGCCCACCGCGACGGCGGCGGCGAGCTTCGGGTTGGACCGGTCGCCCTTGGCGTAGAACTCCCGCCGCCCCACGAGAAGCGACGCCACGAAGGCGGCGGTGAGGACCAGGGAGACCCAGTTCTGCGCATGGCGCCGGATCTCCGGGAAGAACATGATGAAGGCGAGCAACAACAGGAACAGCCCGCTGAGCACGAGGTTCAGAATCCACGCGGCCCGCTTGCGACGCCGCATGGTGATCGCCAGAAACACCGTGAACACACCGGAGGCGAAGCCGGCGGTCAGCAGATACGGCGTGAAGTAGTCCTCCTGGTTGTGCCGCCGCAGGTCCTGTCCCAGGGACACCCACACAGCACTGAGGAAGTTGACGAACGCGACGACCCGCAAGTACCAGACGGCAAAGGCAGCGGCCCGCCGCGAGGCCGCCGCTCCGTGCCCTGTGTCCGGTCCGGACTTCACGTCAACGCGGGCGTCTCCCATAGGGAGGGATGATATGGGGCAAATTTGCCGATTACGGTCCCCTACTCGTCCTCGGCCTTTTCCGCCTCTTCGACCTCGTCGGGCTCCTCGGCCTGCTCCGGCAGCTCCGCCGCCAGCGCCGCGGCCGCCTGCACCAACGGCAGCGCAAGCAGGGCTCCGGCGCCTTCGCCCACCTTCACGCCCTGGTCGAGCAACGGCTCCAGGGCCATCCGGTCGAGCGCCTTCGCCTGCCCCGGCTCCCCGCTGCTGTGCGCGGCCAGCCACCAGTCCGGCGCCCGGAACGCGATCCGCTGCCCCACCAGCGCACAGGCGGCCGCCACCACCCCGTCCAGAATCACCGGCATCTTCCGCACCGCACTCTGGAGCAGAAACCCGGTCATGGCGGCCAGATCGGCACCGCCCACCGTCGCCAGCAACTGCAACTGATCCCCGAGAACGGGCCGGGCCCGCCGCAACGCGTCCCGAATCGCGGCACACTTCCGCATCCACGCGAGGTCGTCGATGGCCAGCCCGCCGCGCCCGGTGACGACCGACGCATCGGTCCCGCACAGCGCGGCGACCAGCACGCCCGCCGCCGTGGTCCCGCCCACGCTCACATCGCCGAGCACCACCAGATCCGTACCTGAGTCGGCCTCTTCGTCGGCCACCGCGACCCCGGCCCGGAACGCGGCCTCGGCCTCCTCCGCCGTCAGGGCGTCCTCGAGGTCGATCCGTCCACTGCCCCGCCGTACCCGATGCCGTACGACCTCGTCGGGCAACGTCTCCGGATCGCAGTCCAGCGCCATGTCCACGACCCGGACGGGAACGCCCAGCCGCCGGGCGAGGACCGAGACCGGACGGCCGCCCTCCAGGACCTCCCGCACCAGCGCCCCGGCGCTGCCCGCCGGCCGCGCGGAGACGCCCAGTTCGGCGACGCCGTGGTCGCCGGCGAACAGCACCACGCGCGGCCGTTCGACCGGCCGTACCGGTACGGCGCCCTGTGCCGCGGCCAGCCACTCGCCCAGTTCGTCGAGGCGGCCCAGCGCTCCGGGCGGCACGATCTGACGCCCCCGGCGCGCCTCCGCATCGCGGCGCACCCCGCCGTCGGGGCGCTCGATCAGATCGGTGAAGTCGTCGAGATTAAGCGAGCTCATTCGCCGAACAGTACCGGCCCCGATCGAACGGAACGGCGCCACATCACCACCACGCGCGCGTGACGTCATTGCGCCCAAGATCGCGATCCCATACGTTCCGTTTTGCAGTGGAATGTCGTACGTCTTCAGGGGAGCCGCCCATGCCACCCGCACGCCGCGACGACTGCCCCTGGTGCGGTTCGAAACACCTGCGCGCCCGTACCGGCACGGTGGACGAGTGCCGTGACTGCGCGCACGTGTTCCGGAACCCCCAACGCGCCGTCGAGGAAAGGTTGTTGGAAGAGCATGTAAGGCCGTGTTCCGGCACCCGCCGCCAACACCGCCGCACCGCCCTCGCGATGCTGCGCCTGAGGCCCGAGCCGGAGAACTGGCTGGACGTGGGCACGGGCGACGCCGGCTTCCCGGAAACGGCGCGGGAGTTCTTCCCGTACACGTCCTTCGACGGTCTGGACCCCACCGCGCGCGTGATGCGGGCGCGCAGGGCGGACCGCATCGAAGAGGCCTACGTGGGCAACCTGCCGGACCCTGCCATCACGACCCTCCTCCGCGCGCGCTACGACGTGATCAGCCTCCTCAACCACCTGCACCACACGGCCGACCCCCGCAAGGAACTCGACGCCGCGCTCACGCTCCTCCGCCACGGCGGCCACCTGGTGATCGAGGCCCCCGACCCGCAGTCCGCGTTCGCCACCCTGCTCGGCAGGCAGTGGCGCCCCCAGACCCACCCGGGCCACACCCATCTGATCCCCCTGGCCAACCTCCACACGGAGCTGGAGTCCCGGGGCTGCACGATCATCTCGAAAGACCGCCGGCGCATCATCGCCCGCAAGTCCTGACCCGCGCCCGGCTCAGCCCCGCAGCACGACAGCCTGTCCCGCCACCACCAGCAGAACGTGCTCGCACTCGCCCGCGAACGCCGCGTTCAGCCGCCCCAGCTCATCCCGGTACCGCCGCCCGGAGGCAGTGGCCGGCACAATCCCCGACCCCACTTCGTTCGACACGGCGACAACGGTCCGCCGAGCCCTCCGCACGGCCCCGGTCAACTCCCGTACGCGCTCCCGCACAGCGCGCTGCCCGCCGTCCGCCCACACCGCGTCGTCCCACGCCCCGACGGAATCCATCGCGTCCGTCAGCCACAGGGAGAGACAGTCGATCAACAACGGCGCACCGTCGGCCTCCAGCAACGGCACCAGGTCACACGTCTCCGCCGTACGCCAGGACCCGGGCCGCCGCTCCCGGTGCGCGGTGACCCGCGCGGCCCACTCGCTGTCCTCGTCCCGCGTGCCGCCCGTCGCGACGTACAGCACATCGGCGAAGGCCTCCAGCCGCCGCTCGGCCTCCACGGACTTCCCCGACCGCGCCCCGCCGAGCACCAGCGTCCGCCGCGGCACATCCGGTACGTCCTCGTACACCCCCACGACCAGCGTCGTCCCGTCCGGCACGGCCCGCGCCCCCGCCGCCGCGAGCCGCCGCCGCAGCTCGGCCCCGGGCGGTACGCCGTGATCCAGATGTACGGCGATGACATCCGTCGTCGGCCCCACCGCCCCTGCCGCCCGCAGCCGGGCCAACGCGTCCGGCCGCCCCACGACATCGGCGACGACCATGTCGTACATCTCGCCGTTGCCCTCCTCCAGCCCGGCCGGCGCGCTGCCCGGCGGCACATACAGCAGCCGCTGCCCGTCCGGCCCGGTCACCGCATACCCCGTACCGCCCGCGTCCATCGCCACCGCCCGCACCCGATGCCCCGTCAGCAGCGCCAACTCCTGCCCGTCCGGCACCCGCCCGGGCCGCGGCAGCCCCGCCGGCACCTCGACCGCCGGCCCGTCATGCGGATGCGAGAGCAGCACCTGCCGTACGCCGCCGAGCGACCGCCCGGCCCGAGCGGCCGCGAACGCCGCACCGGGCGTCAGGTCGATCAGCAGCGCCCCGTCCACGAGCAACGCGGTCGCAGCCCGCGCATCCGGCCCGAGAGCGGTCGCACAGGCAGCACAGGGACAGGAGGGGCGGGGGAGTCCCGCGGGGGCACCGGTACCGAGCAGAGTTACGTCCACGAAGATGATTTTCGCCGTTCACTCGCCGTCACGCGCGACTGGACGCCCCTTTAGGGGCGCGGGGAACTGCGCGACCAGCCCCCACCGGCCCGCGGCCGACGAACAACCGCATACGCTGCTGCTCTGTAACCACTCAGACACGGGAGGCGCACATGGCCCTATGGACGTGGCGATTCGAGAAGGCCGACGGCGCGGAGGTCCAGCCCGCGGTGCAGCCCGAGGAGTTCACCACGCAGGGGGACGCGGAGTCCTGGATCGGGGAGCACTGGAAGGACCTGCTCGCCGGCGGTGCGGACCAGGTGCGGCTGTTCGAGGACGCCACGGAGATCTACGGCCCGATGAGCCTGGACGCCGCCGAGGCGTAGGACCGGCGGGGGAGGGGGCGACCGTAACGGGCCGCCTCCTCCTCACTGCTCACCCAGCGTCACATCCACCGTCTTCTCGGCCCCGTTGCGCGAGAACGTCACCGTCGTCTTGTCACCCGGCTTCTCCCCGGCCAGCGCCTCGGTCAGCGAGGTGATGGTGGTGATGCCGGTGTCGCCGAGCTTGGTGATGATGTCCCCGGCCGCCAGGCCCGCCTGGTCGGCCGCTCCGCCGTTCGTCACCTCGACGACGGCGACCCCGGCGGCCTGGTAGTCGTCGTCGACGACCGTACGGCCGGTGATGCCGAGCGCGGCCCGGCCCGAATCCGTCACCCTGCCGTCCTTGATGATCTGGTCGGCGATGGTCTTCACCATCGACGCGGGGATCGCGAACCCGATGCCGGGTGCCGCGCTGTCCCCGACGTTGGGGTCGGTGGCGGCGAGCGTCGGGATGCCGATGACCTGGCTGTCGAGGTTCACCAGGGCGCCGCCGCTGTTGCCGGGGTTGATGGCGGCCGACGTCTGCACCATGTTCGCGATGGTCGCGCCCGTACCGCCGCCGGTCCGGCCCTCGCTGACCGTCCGTCCGGTCGCCGAGACGATGCCCTGTGTCACGCTCGACGACAGCCCGAGCGGCGAGCCCATCGCGAGGACGATCTGCCCGACCTCGACCTTCGAGGAGTCCCCGAACTTCGCGGCCCTGAGACCGTCCGGTACGTCGTCGAGCTTGATGACGGCGAGATCCTGCTGCGGGTATGCGTGGACGAGCGTGGCGGTGAGTACGTCCTCGCTGTTGGCGGTCGTCACCTGGAAGGTCTTCTCGTCCCCGACGACGTGCGCGTTGGTGACGATGTGGCCCTGGCCGTCGTACACCACCCCGGAGCCCAGATCGGTCCTGGCCTGGATCTGCACGACCGACGGCAGAACGTCCTTGATCACCTTCGTGTAGTCGTCCTGAAGGTCGCTGTCCACCGCCGGCACGGCCGCCTGCGTGGTGGTCGAGCCGTCCTTCTTCGACCCCGAGGACTTGGCGGATCCGGAGCCGGAACAGCCGGAGACGAGCGCGAGGGAGCACGCGACTGCGGCGACGAGCGCGCCAAGCCGCAGGGCACGGATACAGGAAGCGTCCATGCCCCGAGTCTCTCCGCGGGGTGAATGTCCGTCCCCCGCTGTTGACCCGAACGGGCTCAGGGCATGTCCGGCGGATCAGGCCGGCGTCGCGGGGTCAGGCTCCCGCTCGGGTTGCCTAAGCCGGTCAGGCGAAGTCCGCTGCGGTCGGCAGCGCCCCGAAGGGGCGCGGGGAACTGCGCGACCAGCCACAACGGCCCCGCAGACGACCGACGACCCATCACGGCACCCCCGCGGAGCGCTCAGCCGCGCACCCCGCACAGATGCAGCAGCGCCGCGACGCGCCGGTACGGATCCGTCCGCCCGGCCCGCTCCTCCGCGGCCAGCAGCGCGTCGATCTCGCCGGGTATCTCCGCCCCGTCCGCCGCCGTGTCCGTGAAGACCCGCACGCCGTACCAGGCGTTCAGCGGCGCCCCGATCCCGGCCAGCGTCGCGGCCAGCGCGTCCAGCCGGTCCGCACGCACGTCGAGCCCGAGCCGGTTCCGGTAGGACACCGTGTCGAAGGCGCCCAGCGCGCCCGTCCAGTCCCCGGACAGGCCCGGCCGCATCGCGAGCGCCTCCGCGTTGCGCACCAGCAGCGACAGCAGACCACCCTGGGCGAGCATCCGGGCCAGCCCCGCCAGCAGGGGGTCGGGCTCGTCGACGTACATGAGCACGCCATGACACAACACGACGTCGAAACTGCCCGGCAGAAAGTGCACGCCGGTGTCGCGGCCGTCGCCCTGGACGATCCGCATCCGCTCCCGGATCCCCTCCGGCTCGGCGGACAGGGCCTCCCGCGCCACGGAGATCATCTTCGGATCCTGCTCGACACCGGTCACCTGATGCCCGGCCCGGGCCAGTCGCAGCGCCTGCGTGCCCTGGCCCATCCCCACGTCGAGCACCCGCAGCCGCTGCCCGACCGGGAACCGGCCCGCTATCTGCTCGTCGAGCTGCCGGGCCACCAGCTCCTGGCGTACGACGTCACGGAGCCCGCCGAGCTTGCTCAGCCAGGCATCCGCCGCGCCCCCCGAGAACGAATGCGTGCCGGTCAGGGCCGCTCTCCGCGCTTGACCTGCGGCTTCGGCAGCCGGAGCCGGCGCATCTGGAGGGAACGCATCAGCGCGTAGGCGACGGCGCCGCGCTTGTTCTCGTCCGGGAAGCGTTCGTTCAACTGCTTCTTCAGTCGGACCGAGGTCATGATCGAGTCGAGCACGATCAGGACGATCACGACGAGCCACAGCAGCAGCGCGATGTTCTGGAGGGAGCCCACCCGCACCATGCTCAGCACGAGGATGACCACGGCCATCGGCAGGAAGAACTCTGCGACGTTGAACCGCGAGTCGATGAAGTTCCGCGCGAACTTGCGGATCGGCCCCTTGTCACGCGCGGGCAGATAGCGCTCGTCGCCGCCGGCCAGCGCCTGGCGCTGCTTGTCCATGGCGGCACGACGCTCCTCGCGCTGACGCTTGGAGGCGTCCTTGCGGGTCGTCGACGTATTGGCGACGCTGCGGCGCTGGGACTGGGCCTCACTCCGCTTGGGAGTGGGCCTGCCCTTCGGGGCCTGCGGGTCACGGGTCTGAGTGGAGTCGGTCAGCGACGCCTTGTCGGCGAGCGCGGCCTTCTCTTCCTTTGAGCGGCTACGGAACACAAAACCCAAGGGTACGGGGTCCGGGGCATGGACCACAGCCCCGCGGGGAACGATCCCGCAACACCAGTCGTCGTACTGGGGCAGAGGGGACGTTGCTCTTAAGGGGTCACCTACTCCCTACGCCGGAGCGGGGCCGAACGCAGTCGTCCTTGGGGATGAGCGCATCCATCCCCGAACAGTGCGGTAATGGATGCAGGGCCCGTACTGTGGGTTCTGTCGCAGCAGCTGGAGCTGGAGTCCGTCAGAAGGGGGCGCGCGAAGCCCATGAGCGGTGTCATGAAGCGTATGGGGATGATCTTCCGCGCGAAGGCGAACAAGGCCCTTGACCGGGCCGAGGACCCGCGCGAAACCCTCGATTACTCGTACCAGAAGCAGCTCGAGCTGCTCCAGAAGGTGCGCCGCGGAGTCGCCGACGTGGCGACCTCACGCAAGCGCCTGGAGCTCCAGCTCAATCAGCTTCAGCAGCAGTCCACCAAGCTGGAGGACCAGGGCCGCAAGGCGCTCGCCCTGGGCCGCGAGGACCTGGCGCGCGAGGCGCTGTCCCGCCGCGCCGCCCTCCAGCAGCAGGTGACGGATCTCGAGACGCAGCACGCGACCCTCCAGGGCGAGGAGGAGAAGCTCACCCTGGCAGCCCAGCGCCTCCAGGCCAAGGTCGACGCCTTCCGTACGAAGAAGGAGACCATCAAGGCCACCTACACCGCCGCCCAGGCCCAGACCCGAATCGGCGAGGCCTTCTCCGGCATCTCCGAGGAGATGGGCGACGTCGGCATGGCCATCCAGCGTGCCGAGGACAAGACCGCGCAGCTCCAGGCCCGCGCCGGCGCCATCGACGAGCTCCTCGCCTCCGGCGCCCTGGACGACCAGTCCGGAATGCACAAGGACGACCTCCAGGCCGAGCTGGACCGCCTCTCCGGTGGTACGGATGTAGAGCTGGAGCTCCAGCGCATGAAGTCGGAGCTGGCGGGTGGCTCCTCGTCGCAGCAGGCGATCGAGGGCGGCAGCGATCAGTCCCAGTCGCAGTCCCAGCAGCAGCCGAAGGACACCCCGCGCTTCGACAAGCAGTAATCGCCGAACGGAGGGCGACATGATCGTACGGATCATGGGGGAGGGGCAGGTGAAGCTGGCCGACAGCCACTTCGCCGAGCTGAACAAGCTGGACGACGAACTCCTTCAGGAAATGGAGAGCGGCGACGGCCCAGGCTTCCGCGCCACTCTCCACGCCCTGCTCCACAAGGTCCGCGAACTGGGCGAGCCTCTGCCGGACGACTCACTGGAACCCTCGGAGCTGATCCTGCCGTCGCCGGACGCGACGCTGGAGGAGGTCCGGGAGATGCTGAGCGACGACGGGCTGATTCCGGGGTGAGGCCCACGTCCCGGCCCACCGAGTCGGGTGGCGGGGTGGGCACAGGCCCGGGGGTCCGGCGGCGACCTTGGTATCGACGCCGGTACTTTTGGACAGCGTGACCACCATCGAGCGTGCCCGGCGTCACCTCCAAGCGCACTCGCCGGCGCTGGACGCGGTACTCGCGGCCGCCGTGCTCGTCTGCATGGTGGCCAGCTCCTTCGTCGACCCGCACGGCGAACACGGCGTCACCTGGGGAGTGCGCACCCCCGACGCCCTCAGCCTCGTCCTCATGACGTTCGGCGCCGCAGCCCTGGTCTTCCGTCGCCGCGTCCCCATGACGGTCCTCGCCGTCACCGGCACCCTCTCGGTCATCGAGAGCCTCACCGGCGACCCGCGCGCCCCCGTGGCCATGTCCGCGGTCATCGCGCTCTACACCGTCGCCGCCAGCACCGACCGGCACACCACCTGGCGCGTCGGCCTGCTCACCATGACCGTGCTGACCGGCGCCGCGATGCTCGCAGGCCCGCTCCCCTGGTACGCCCAGGAGAACCTCGCCATCTTCGCCTGGACCGGCATCGGCGCCACCGCGGGCGACGCGGTCCGCAGCCGCCGTGCCGTCGTGCACGCCATCCAGGAGCGCGCCGAGAAGGCCGAGCGCACCCGCGAGGAGGAGGCCCGGCGCCGGGTCGCCGAGGAGCGTCTGCGGATCGCCCGCGATCTGCATGACGTGGTCGCCCACCACATCGCCCTGGTCAACGTCCAGGCGGGAGTCGCCGCCCATGTCATGGACAAGCGGCCCGACCAGGCCAAGGAGGCGCTGGCCCACGTACGGGAGGCCAGCCGCTCCGCGCTCAACGAACTGCGCGCAACCGTCGGCCTGTTGCGTCAGTCCGACGACCCCGAGGCGCCGACCGAACCCGCACCCGGCCTGGTCCGCCTCGATGAACTCGTCGGCACCTTCCGCAGCGCCGGACTGCATGTCGAGGTCGCCCGCACCGACCACGGCACCAGCCTGCCCGCCGCCGTCGACCTCGCCGCCTACCGCGTCATCCAGGAAGCCCTCACCAATGTGCAGAAGCACGCCGGCACCGAGGCCAAGGCCGAGGTCAGCGTCGTACGCGTGGGTCCCAACGTCGAGGTCACGGTGCTCGACAACGGTGCCGGGGAGGACGACACCCCCGACGCGGGCGGCGGACACGGGCTGATCGGCATGCGGGAGCGGGTCACCGCCCTGCGCGGCACCCTCACCACCGGTCCCCGGTACGGCGGCGGTTTCCGCGTGCATGCGATCCTGCCGGTCAAGACCCGCACCAGCCCAGCGAAGGACTCCGTATGACCATCCGTGTCCTGCTCGCCGACGACCAGGCGCTGCTCCGCAGCGCCTTTCGTGTGCTCGTCGACTCCGAGCCGGACATGGAGGTGGTCGGCGAGGCGTGCGACGGCGCGGAGGCGGTACGCCTGACCAAGGAACAGCGCGCGGACGTCGTCTTGATGGACATTCGTATGCCGGGTACGGACGGGCTCGCGGCCACCCGCATGATCAGCGCCGACCCGAGCCTCGCCCATGTCCGGGTGGTGATACTGACGACCTTCGAGGTCGACGACTATGTGGTGCAGTCGCTGCGCGCGGGCGCCTCCGGCTTCCTCGGCAAGGGCTCCGAACCCGAGGAACTCCTCAACGCGATCCGGATCGCGGCCGGCGGGGAGGCGCTGCTGTCCCCGGCCGCCACCAAGGGCCTGATCGCCCGCTTCCTCGCCCAGGGCGACGGGGCGGACGACGACCGCGACCCCGCCCGCGCCGAACGCCTCGACGCGCTCACCGGGCGGGAGCGCGAGGTGCTGGTCCAGGTCGCCGGCGGCCACTCCAACGACGAGATCGCCGAACGCCTCGAAGTCAGTCCGCTGACCGTGAAGACGCACGTCAACCGGGCCATGGCCAAGCTCGGCGCCCGGGACCGGGCACAGCTCGTGGTGATCGCGTACGAATCGGGGCTGGTACGTCCAAGGGTGGACTGAGCTCCACCCGGTCGTACTGCGGCCGGAGTATGCGCGGGATAAGGAACGGGACCCAGGGGCGACGGATCGCCGTCTGTCGATGGCTCAGGGTGTAGGGGCGGGCGCTCACTTGCCCCCCCCCTTCCTCCGCTCGGCCACAGAAGAGAGACGCTGACCCATGTCCTGGCTGTCAAGATTCAGCCTCGCGCAACGGGCCCTCATAGGGCTGATGTCGATCATCGCGCTCGCCTTCGGAGCGATCGCGATTCCACAGCTCAAGCAGCAGTTGCTGCCCTCCATCGAACTTCCCATGGTGTCCGTGCTCGCCCCGTACCAGGGCGCGTCCCCGGACGTGGTCGAGAAGCAGGTCGTCGAACCCATCGAGGATTCCCTCGAGGGCGTCGACGCCATCACCGGTGTCACCTCCACGGCCAGCGAGGGCAACGCCCTGATCATGGCCTCCTTCGACTACGGCAACGACACCAAGCAGCTCGTCGCCGATGTCCAGCAGGCCGTCAACCGGGCCCGCGTCCAGCTCCCGGACGACGTGGACCCGCAGGTCGTCGCCGGTTCCACGGACGACATCCCGACCGTCGTCCTCGCCGTCACCTCCGACAAGGACCAGCAGGCCCTCGCCGACCAGCTCGACCGGACCGTCGTAGCGGACCTGAAGGACATCGACGGCGTCGGACAGGTCACCGTCGACGGCGTACGCGACCTCCAGGTCACCGTCACCCCGGACCAGGCGAAGCTCGCGAAGGCGGGCCTGAGCTCGGTGGCCCTGTCCCAGGCGCTCCAGGCGGGCGGCACGACCGTCCCGGCCGGCTCCTTCGACGAGGACGGCAACAACCGCACCGTCCAGGTCGGCGGCGGCTTCACGTCCCTGAAGCAGATCCAGGACCTGATGGTCACCGGCGAGGCCGGCGGCGATCCGGTGCGCCTCGCCGATGTGGCGACCGTCGAGCAGGAGCAGGCCACCGCCGACTCCATCACCCGCACCGACGGCAGGCCCAGCCTCGCCGTGAGCGTCACCATGGACCAGGACGGCAGCGCGGTCGCGATCTCGAACGGCGTCGAGGACAAACTCGCGGACATGCGGAAGGACTTGGGCACCGGGGCCACCATCACGGTCGTCAGCGACCAGGGCCCGGCGGTCTCGAAGTCCATCTCGGGTCTGACCACCGAGGGCGGGCTCGGTCTGCTCTTCGCGGTCCTCGTCATCCTGGTGTTCCTGGCGTCGATCCGCTCGACGCTGGTGACCGCGGTCTCCATCCCGCTGTCGGTGGTGCTGGCCCTGATCGTCCTGTGGACCAGGGACCTCTCCCTCAACATGCTGACGCTCGGCGCGCTCACCATCGCCATCGGCCGCGTCGTCGACGACTCGATCGTGGTCCTGGAGAACATCAAGCGGCACCTCGGATACGGCGAGGAGCGCGAGGAGGCCATCCTCAAGGCGGTCCGTGAGGTCGCGGGCGCGGTGACCTCCTCGACCCTCACCACCGTCGCCGTCTTCCTCCCGATCGGCCTGACCGGCGGCATGGTGGGCGAGCTGTTCGGCTCGTTCAGTCTGACGGTGACGGCGGCCCTGCTGGCGTCGCTCCTGGTGTCGCTGACGGTCGTCCCAGTCCTGTCGTACTGGTTCCTGCGCGCCCCCAAGGGCACGCCGGAGGACGCCGACGAGGCCCGCCGCCAGGCGGAGGAGAAGGAGGCCAAGAGCCGCCTCCAGCGCATCTACGTCCCCGTCCTGCGCTTCGCGACCCGCCGCCGTCTCACCAGCGTGGCGCTCGCGATCGTGATCCTCATCGGTACGTTCGGCATGACGCCGCTGCTGAAGACCAACTTCTTCGACCAGGGCGAGCAGGAAGTCCTCACCGTCAAGCAGGAGTTGAAGCCGGGCACCAGCCTGGCGGCCACCGACGAGCAGGCGAAGAAGGTCGAGAAGCTGCTCGGCTCCGTCGAGGGCGTGAAGGACTACCAGGTCACCATCGGCTCGTCCGGCTTCCTGGCGGCCTTCGGCGGCGGCACGGACACCAACCAGGCGTCGTACCAGGTGATGCTGGAGGACTCGGCGTCGTACGACGACGTGCAGACCGGTATCGAGGACGGCCTGAAGAAGCTCTCCGGCATCGGTACGACGACCATCGCGGCCGGTGACGGCTTCGGCAGCCAGGACCTGAGCGTCGTCGTGAAGGCGGCCGACGCCAATGTGCTGGGCGAGGCCGCGGAGGAGGTCCGCAAGACGGTCGCCGGTCTCGACGACGTCACCGACGTGACCAGCGACCTGGCGCAGAGCGTGCCGCGTATCTCGGTCAGGGCCAACGACAAGGCGGCCGCGGCGGGCTTCAACGACACGACCCTCGGGGCGGCCGTCGCCGAGGCGGTCAAGGGCACCACCGCCGCCAAGGCAACCCTGGACGACACCGAACGTGACGTCGTCATCAGGTCGGCGAAGCCGGCCGAGACGCTGGCGGAGCTCAGGGCGCTGCGCCTCGGCCCGGTGCAGCTGTCCGACATCGCGACGGTCCGGATGGTCGACGGGCCGGTGTCGATGACCCGCATCGACGGTCAGCGTGCGGCCACCATCACGGCCAGGCCGACCGGCGACAACACGGGCGCGGTGAGCACGGACCTCCAGTCCAAGATAAACGGACTGGACCTCCCGGACGGCGCCACGGCCGCGATCGGCGGCGTCTCCGAGGACCAGGACGACGCGTTCGCCAACCTGGGCCTGGCGATGCTGGCGGCGATCGCCATCGTCTTCATGCTGCTGGTGGCGACGTTCCGCTCGCTGGTCCAGCCGCTGATCCTGCTGGTCTCCATACCCTTCGCGGCAACGGGCGCCATCGGCCTCCTGGTCGCGACGGGTACTCCGCTGGGCGTCCCCGCGATGATCGGCATGCTGATGCTGATCGGCATCGTGGTGACGAACGCGATCGTGCTGATCGACCTCATCAACCAGTACCGCAGACAGGGCTACGGCGTCGTGGAGGCGGTCGTCGAGGGTGGCCGCCACCGGCTGCGCCCGATCCTCATGACGGCCCTGGCGACCATCTTCGCCCTGCTCCCGATGGCGCTCGGTGTCACCGGCGAGGGCGGCTTCATCGCCCAGCCGCTGGCGGTGGTCGTGATCGGCGGTCTGATCAGCTCCACACTGCTGACCCTGCTTCTGGTCCCGACGCTGTACGCGATGCTGGAGCTCCGCAAGGAGCGCCGGGCGAAGAAGCGCGCGGCGAAGAGGCAGGCGAAGCTGCCCTCCCAGCCGACGCAGGCTTCCGAGGAGCCGGAGCCCGCGGGCGTGTGACGGCCTGATCCACGGCGGCGGCCGGGTACCGAACCCCGAAGGTTCGGTACCCGGCCGCCGCCGTTCGGCCGTTACGTATCCTGTGGCCCGAACTGCTTTGCGGCGAAGGGGATCCGGGCGTGCCACTGCACAAGGACGACCCGAAATCGGTCGGCGGCTACAAGCTCGTGGACCGGCTCGGGGCCGGCGGCATGGGGATCGTCTACTGGGGCAGATCGCGCTCGGGCCGTGACGTCGCCGTGAAGGTGGTGCACGCCCAGTACGCCGAGGACAGGGTCTTCCGCGCCCGGTTCCGGCAGGAGATCGACGCCGTCCGCAAGGTGAGCGGCGCCTTCACCGCCCCGGTCGTGGACGCCGACCCGGAGGCGGTCCGGCCCTGGATGGCGACCCAGTACGTGCCCGGCAGCTCGCTCGCCCAGCGGATCCGCGACCAGGGTGCGCTCCGCGGCACCGAACTACGGCGGCTGGCCCTGGGACTTGTGGAGGCGCTGCGGGACATCCACCGGGCGGGGGTCGTGCACCGCGACCTGAAGCCGGCCAACGTCCTGATGGCCGAGGACGGCCCGCGCGTCATCGACTTCGGCATATCCCGGGCGGCGGAGAACCACAACACCCTCACCGAGACCGGCCAGATGATCGGCACCCCGCCGTTCATGTCCCCCGAGCAGCTCACCGACGCCCGCACGGTCGGTCCCGCCTCGGACGTCTTCTCGCTCGGGGCACTGCTGGTGTTCTCCGTCACCGGACGCGGTCCCTTCGACGCCGACAGCCCCTATCTGACGGCCTACCGGGTGGTCCACGACGAACCCGTACTGGACGGGCTGCCGTTGCCGCTGCGCGCGGTCCTGGAGCGCTGTCTGGCCAAGGAGGTCAAGGACCGGCCCGAACTCGACGAGCTGGCACGGGAGTTCGCGGACGTCCTGCCCGAATCGGCCCTCGATGACCCGCTCACGGTGACGCTGCGCACGGACATGCTGCGGACCGTGGGGGAGACCTCCTCCGGGGCCGACCCGGCGGCGCTGACGAAGCTCCCCGGGCTCAGCCGCCGTACCGGCGGGCGGGGCCGCCGCATCCGCCCGCTGGTGGCGGCCGGCACGGTGTGCGCGATGGCCCTGGGCCTGCTCTGGTTCATACGGTTCGGACCGGGATTCTCGGACAGCCCTCCGACGGCGACCTCCGCCACGTCCGCCACGTCCGCCGCCTCCCGGTGGGCGGCGGTGCCCACCGGCTTCAAGTCCTGGCAGACGACGGTGTTCAAGACGGCACCGCGGGGCGAGCCCAAGGCGCTGGGGAAGGACAGTGGCGACCCGACCGACGTCACCTGTCAGAGGTACGAGGACGCGGTCTACTGCGCGGGCAACAACATCCTTCCGGTACGTCTGGACGGCCGTACCGGCAAAACCGTCTGGCGCGCCTCCCTCGCATCCACCGGCGTCGACACAGGGCTGAAAACCTTCACGGTCCTCGGGGTGAAGGACAGCGCGGTGCTCGTCCGGCAGGTCGTCTACCCGGACGGCCCCGGGGACGGCACGGTGAGCATGGTCGCCCTCGACGCGGACAGCGGCGAGCGGCTGTGGTCCCGCAAGATGAACGATGGGAGCGTCGACGTCCTGACCGGAGACCTCGCTCTGACCACCGATACCACCGGTCGGCTGCTGACGGCCCGTTCCCCGCGCACCGGCGCCGGCCGCTGGACCGTACAGCTGCCCGCCGACAACTACTGCCAGTTCCTGACGGTCGGCTCCGGCCTGTACGAGCACTGCTTCCCGGCGGACGAGACCCAGGCCTCCGAGGTCCTGGAGCTGAACCGGACCGACGGGTCGGTGGTCCGGCGTCTGAGGACCCCGTCCGCGAGCGGCCTGCTCGGCGCCGTGGACGGCCGGCTGGCCTTCGTGCTCGGCGAGGTAGGACCGACGCGCCCCGAGGAAGTGACGTTCGGCGAGATCCTGCTGGTCGACCCGGACACCGGCGCCGGCACCACGACGAAACTGACGAAGACCTACGACGGCGCGGTGACGCTGGCCGCCGACACCCTGTGGATCACCGGTGCCAACGGCCTGGTGACCGCCGTGTCCCCACTGACCGGCAAACAGCTGTGGCAGACCCGGACCGGCGCCGAGGGCTCGGGTCAGCCCATGTACGACGCCCGCACCCGCACCCTCTGTCTGACCAGCACCAGCGGCCGGGTCGCGGCCCTCGACGCGCGCAAGGGCACGCTGCTGTGGGAGACGGGCGCGCACGCCCAACAGCTCGCGAGCGGCGACGTGATCAAGTCCGAGGTGCTGCCGTACGGCGGCGCGCTGATCGTGACCACCCCGGACGGCACCGTCTTCGGTCTCGACCCGGCTCACCCCGGGCAGAACCCGGGGTGAGTGCTCCGGTGAGTGCTCCTCGCAACGGTCCTACGGCAGCGCCAGCATCCGCTCCAGTGCCAGCTTCGCGAACGCCTCTGTCTCCTTGTCGACCTCGATGCGGTTGACGAGGTTGCCCTCGGCCAGGGACTCCAGGGCCCAGACCAGGTGGGGGAGGTCGATGCGGTTCATGGTCGAGCAGAAGCAGACCGTCTTGTCGAGGAAGACGATCTCCTTGCCCTCCGGTGCGAAACGGTTCGCCAGCCGGCGGACCAGGTTCAGCTCCGTGCCGACGGCCCACTTGGAGCCGGCGGGAGCGGCCTCCAGAGCCTTGATGATGTACTCGGTCGAACCGACGTGGTCCGCCGCGGCCACGACCTCGTTCTTGCACTCGGGGTGGACGAGGACATTGACACCCGGGATGCGTTCACGGACGTCGTTCACCGAGTCCAGCGAGAAACGACCGTGCACCGAGCAGTGGCCGCGCCACAGGATCATCTTCGCGGCGCGCAGCTGGTCGGCGGTCAGGCCGCCGTTCGGTTTGTGCGGGTTGTAGAGGACGCAGTCCTCCAGCGTCATCCCCATGTCCCGCACCGCGGTGTTGCGGCCGAGGTGCTGGTCGGGCAGGAAGAGCACCTTTGTTGTTGCGGGCTCCCCCTGCTCGAAGGCCCACTCCAGGGCGCGCTGGGCGTTCGAGGACGTGCAGATCGTGCCACCGTGCTTGCCCGTGAACGCCTTGATGTCCGCGGACGAGTTCATGTACGAGACGGGCACGACCTGCTCGGCTATCCCGGCCTCGGTCAGCACGTCCCAGCACTCGGCGACCTGCTCGGCCGTCGCCATGTCGGCCATCGAGCAGCCGGCGGCCAGATCCGGCAGGACGACCTTCTGGTCGTCGGAGGTCAGGATGTCCGCCGACTCCGCCATGAAGTGCACACCGCAGAACACGATGTACTCGGCCTCCGGACGCGCGGCCGCGTCCCGGGCCAGCTTGAAGGAGTCCCCGGTGACATCGGCGAACTGGATGACCTCGTCGCGCTGGTAGTGGTGGCCGAGCACGAAGACCTTGTCCCCGAGCTTCGCCTTGGCCGTACGGGCGCGCTCCACCAGGTCCGGGTCGGACGGCGAGGGCAGGTCGCCGGGGCACTCGACGCCGCGCTCGCTCCGCGGGTCGGCCTCGCGGCCGAGGAGCAGCAGGGCGAGGGGCGTCGGCTGTACGTCGAGCTCCTGGGTCTGGGCGGTGGTCACGACACGCACCCTTTCTGTTCTGCGGCTCGCCGACCCGGGAGCCGGGGCGGCGGGACATGCGGGACATCGTTCACCGGCGGGAAGAAGCGACTTCTCGTCGATTTGACGTTATCTATCATAACCGCTTCACGTCAGTTTGACGATGGCCATCGTGTCGATGTGACGTGAATCCCGACACCTGGACGTCGGGTCGCGTTGTCGTGCTGTCCGTGCTGCCGTCCGTGCTGCTGTCCACAGGTCGCTGTCCGCTTCCGGGCGCATGTGCGAGCATGAAGGGACAAGCCAAGGGAAAGTCACGGGCGTGCCCGGAATGAATCCGGGGCCGCGCCGGTTGCAACCGTCGGCAAGCAGTCTCCGTACTACCCGGGAGAGATGTAGATGTCCGTATCGGACGAGACCAGCACCGTCACCGACGGCATCATCCTGTCCGAAGGCGCAGCGGCGAAGGTCAAGGCCCTGCTCGACCAGGAGGGCCGGGACGATCTGGCCCTGCGCGTCGCCGTTCAGCCGGGTGGCTGCTCAGGCCTTCGCTACCAGCTCTTCTTCGACGAGCGTTCCCTCGACGGTGACGTCGTCAAGGAGTTCGGCGGCGTCAAGGTCGTCACCGACCGCATGAGCGCCCCGTACCTGGGCGGTGCCTCCATCGACTTCGTGGACTCCATCGAGAAGCAGGGCTTCACGATCGACAACCCGAACGCGACGGGCTCCTGCGCCTGCGGCGACTCCTTCAGCTAAGCCCAGAGACCGATGTGAAGGCGGCGGCCCCCTCCGACGGGGCCGCCGCCTTCACGTTTCTGTGCCGCGAATCACCTGGTGCCGGAGGTCTCCGGCAGCCGCGCCCCCGCCTTCTCCAGCGGGACCGCCTTGCCGTCCGACCCCACGACCTTGCGGTCACCCAGCGGCTCGTCCAACTGCACGGCCTGGTGGTACTGCTTCGCGATCATGATGCAGACCTTGTCCGGCCAGGGTGTCTCGGTCACCGTGACCGTCACCTGGCCGCCGTTCTCGGTCGCCGTCGCCTTGTAGTCGGCGCAGACCCCGCCGGTGAAGGCGACGGTCAGCTCGTTGCCCTCGGCCGTGTAGCCCTCGACCGTCACCTCACGGGTGGCCGGCGCGGAGGTCGGCTCGTCGCCGGGTGAGGTCGGCAGCGTGCTGGGCTGCCCGCTCGGCGCCGACGGCGAGGCCAGGAACTTCGGGTCGACCGCGGGATGCGTCACCGTGAAGGAGTCCTCGCCGCCCGGCGCCCGTACCTCGTACAGCCAGGACGGCACCAGCGCCGGCTGCCCGCCCACGGTGTGCGAGGCCAGCCCGAACACCGCCTTCTCGACGGCGATCGTCTGCTTCTGCGGAGCGTCGGTCGACGATCCGCACGGCGCCTCCAGCCGGTCCTTCAGCGGCACGGGACTGGCGCATCCGCCGATGCCCATACGGTGGTCGGCCGCCGGAGCCGTGTTCATCAGGCCCAGCGTCTTCTCGGCGCTCAGGACGGGATACGTGTCCCCCTTCACCGGCGCCTTCAACTGGCCGCTGCCGCCCACGACTTCGCCCTCCGGACTGATCGTGAGCCCGGTCGTCCAGCCGTACGTCGGCAGCTCGCCGACCGCCCGATCGGCGTTCACCACCCGCTGGGCGCCGATCACCTGGCTCGTGTCGAGCTTGGCGTCGTCCTGCCCGACCGCCTTCAGGATCGGCGCGGCCGCCTCCTGCGCGGCCTCGGCGCTCACCGGGTCGCCGGCCGGATTGGCCGGGTCCTTGGAACAGACGGTGGTGCTTTGACAGTCATCCGTCCCGGGCGCGTACCGGTGGAACGTCCAGGTACCCGGCGCCGCCTTGCTCACCTGAAGACTCGGCCCCGCCGCGTCCTGCGCCCCCACCTTCCAGGCCTGTCCCTCGGCAACCGGCGTCCCGTCCACCCCGAGCGCGGCGGCCAGCTCGGCCACCTCGTCCTCTGTGACCTCGCCCTTCGCCCCGTACACGGGCGCGGAGTCGGGACCGTCCGGCAGCTCACCCTCGGCCCGATACGTCACCCCGTTCGGGTCGGGCTCGCCCGGCGCGATACCCGCGGCGCCCTCGGAGTACCCGTCGAGCGCGAGCGGCGGGGGAGTGTCGTCGCCGGGGGCCCCGGACGTCGTACCACCACCGTCAGAACCACCGGACGCGGTAGCGGCGAAGTACGCCCCACCACCGCCCACGAGCAGCACGGCGGCGGCGACGGAGGCGACGGCAACGGGCGAACGCCGCCGACCGGGCCGCACGGCACCGCCGTCCTTGGCGGCGACCACATGGATGTCGGAGGTGTCGGCGTCGGGGGAAGTGGCGTCGGGTTCGTCGGAGCCGGACGCTTCCGCGCTGAGGGGTGTTACGCCGGTTCCTGGCGCTTCCGCGCCGGAGGGCGTGGCGTCGGGTCCGTCGGCGGCGTCCGCGTCGCGCGTCTCGGGGGCGGAGCCGTCGCCTTTCGCCAAGGCGTCCTTGTCCTCGTCCTCCCGGACGCTCGGCTCCTCAGAGGCGCCGTCTGTCTCCTCGGCACCCTGTTCCTCCGACGCACCCGTCCCTTCCGGGACCCCCGTCTCCTCGGCCCTCTCGGCCCCGTGGACCCCCTCGCCGTTCCCGGCGGTGTCATCGGCGTCCCGAGTCCTGCCGCTGTTCTCGGCGGCACCGGCCTCGGCGGCGTCGTCGTTGTCGGGTCGCTCGGCGTTCACCGCATCGCTCCTTCTGCTGCACGCTGTCCCTTTTGACCCGGCCCTGCCAAATACCGAATACAGGCGGCCGTCGGGTCGTATGACGCATCCCCTCTACGGGGGACAGCGATGGGACGCAGCGGGGGAGCGCGCGGTTCCCCTGAAGGCGTCGATTAAGGGCCTGTCCGGCGGATCATGCCGCAGACGCGGGGCCTGGCACGCCCATCTGCGGCGTTGTCGTCAGTCTCCCCCACTCTCGGCTGCGCTCGAGCGGGGGGACCCCCATCGCCCCGCTCACCAGCGCTGATTCGGCACCGCTTCTTTCCTGCGACCTGATCCGCCGGACAGGCCCTAGTCGCCGTAGTCCGACATCGCGTCCAGCAGCCGCGCGGACTTCTTCGGCACGCTCACCCCGTGAATGAGTGACGGGGAGACGGGAAGGGCGGCGCTCCGGTCGGGAACCGTCCAGTGGGGGGCCATCCGGGCGCAGTCGCCGCGCAGCGACGCCAGATCGCCTTCCAGGTCGACCGGGACCGGAGCATGGACGTCGAGTTTCGTCATAACGGCACCGTAGGCACGCCCGAGTCGGCGAAGAAAGATCTACTATCGGGTAGTTTTGGTCGCTTCAACGTCACCACGCCGACCCGGTAGCGTTAACTGTCAATCCGCCTCCGCATCCGCAGGAGAGTCCTAGCCGTGCGCATCGCAGTCACCGGCTCCATCGCCACCGACCACCTCATGACCTTCCCCGGCCGCTTCGCCGACCAGCTCGTCGCGGACCAACTGCACACGGTCTCGCTCTCCTTCCTGGTCGACAACCTCGACGTACGCCGGGGCGGGGTCGGCGCGAACATCGCCTTCGGTATGGGCCAGCTCGGCACGAAGCCGATCCTGGTCGGCGCCGCAGGCTTCGACTTCGACGACTACCGTGCCTGGCTCGACCGGCACGGCGTCGACACCGACTCGGTCCGTATCTCCGAGACGCTGCACACCGCCCGCTTCGTCTGCACCACCGACGCCGACCACAACCAGATCGGCTCCTTCTACACCGGTGCGATGAGCGAGGCCCGCCTCATCGAGCTGAAGACCGTCGCGGACCGCGTCGGCGGCCTCGACCTGGTGCTGATCGGCGCGGACGACCCGGAGGGGATGCTCCGCCACACCGAGGAGTGCCGCACCCGGTCCATCCCGTTCGCCGCCGACTTCTCCCAGCAGATCGCCCGGATGAACGGCGACGAGATCCGGATACTGCTCGACGGAGCGACGTACCTCTTCTCGAACGAGTACGAGAAGGGCCTCATCGAGTCCAAGACGGGCTGGACGGACGAGGAGATCCTGGGCAAGGTCGGCCACCGCGTCACCACGCTCGGCGCACGCGGTGTCCGCATCGAGCGGGCCGGCGAGGACCCGATCGAGGTCGGCTGCGCCGAGGAGGAGCGCAAGGCCGACCCCACCGGCGTCGGCGACGCCTTCCGCGCCGGCTTCCTCTCCGGCCTCGCCTGGGGCGTCTCCCTGGAGCGCGCCGCCCAGGTCGGCTGCATGGTCGCCACGCTGGTCATCGAGACGGTCGGCACCCAGGAGTACCAGCTGCGCCGCGCCCACTTCATGGACCGCTTCACCAAGGCGTACGGCCATGACGCCGCCGCCGAGGTCCAGAAGCACCTCGCGTAACCAAGCGGCCCCGGGGCCGCTAGGAGACCCGGCGGACCAGGTACGCGGTGCCTCGGTCCGCCGGCTCCTCACCGACGTACTGCTGCCCCCGCATCTCGCACCACGCCGGAATGTCCAGTCGGGCCGCCTCGTCGTCCGACAGCACACGGACCGTGCCGCCGACCGGTACGTCCCCGATGACCTTCGCCAGTTCGATGACGGGGATCGGGCACCGCTTGCCGAGCGCGTCCACGACCAGGACGTCCTCCCGCACGCTCGTCGCCGGTGCCGGTGCCGGTGCCGGTGCCGGTGCCCCCAGCTTCTCCCGCACCGCGGCCACCGCCCCCGGCAGCACCGCCAGGAACCGTTCGACGTCCTCTTCCGGTGTCCCGAGCGGCAGCGAAACCCGTACGTTTCCCTCACTCAGCACCCCCATCGCCTTCAGCACATGGCTGGGCGTCAGCGTGCTGCTCGTACAGGACGATCCGGAAGAGACGGAAAAGCCGGCGCGGTCCAGTTCATGGAGCAGAGTCTCTCCGTCGACATAGAGACAGGAGAAGGTGACGATCCCGGGCAGCCGGCGCACCGGATCCCCGACCACCTCCACATCGGAGACCGACTCCGGCACCCGCGCCCGGATCCGCTCCGTCAACTCCCGCAGCCGTACCGCCTCCTGCGCCGCCTCCGCCCGCACCGCCCGCAGCGAAGCCGCCGCCGCCACGATCGCCGGCAGATTCTCGAACCCGGCCGCCCGCCCCGACTCCCGCTCGTCCACCGGCCCTTGAGCCGCGAACCGCACCCCTTTCCGCACGACGAGCAGCCCGACCCCCGACGGCCCACCCCATTTGTGCGCGCTGGCGGTCAACAACGACCAGTCACCCGCAACCCGCCCCCACCCCAGCGACTGAGCGGCATCCACCAGCAGCGGCACCCCCGCCTCCCGGCACAACTCCGCCACGGCGCCGACGGGCTGCTCGCTACCGACCTCATGGTTGGCCGACTGAAGACACGCCAACGCGGTGTCAGGGCGGAGGGCAGCGGCGTACGACGACGCACTCACCACACCCATGCGATCCACGGCCACCTGCCTCACCGCCCCACCATCCGCCTCATGCACATCGGCCGAATGGAGCACCGAGGAATGTTCGACGGCCGACACGATCAGGTGACGTCCGACCCGCCGCCGCCCCGCCAACGCCCCCGCGATTCCGGAGTGCACGGCACGCGTACCGGACGAGGTGAACACCAGCTCATCCGGCCGACACCCCACCGCCTCAGCAGCCGCCTCCCGAGCAGCATCCAACAACAACCGAGCCCGCCGCCCTTCCCGATAGAGGCGGGCAGGATCAGCCCACCCCTCATCCAGAGAGGCCATCAGCGCCTGCCGAGCAACGGGATGAAGCGGAGCGCCAGAAGCGGCATCAAAGTAGGACACACAGCAACGCTAAACCCCCGTTCACTACAACGCCTTAAGGGGCGCGGGGAACTGCGCGACCAGCCACAGTCAACCCGCACCCGCCAAACCAGCGAACCGACGGAGTTACTAGGCACCCCTCCTCGCGAACCCTCGGAGAGCGTCGGCTAGGGTTTGGTCCGCATAAACATCCAAACCCCTGCCCGACGCAGGGCGGCGACCGACCACCGAGTAGGGCAGGCCGCAGCCAAACCGCGCGGGCGAGACTCTCGGGAAGGCGCTACGTGAGTCCCAACGGCTCCGACCTCCCCCACGCCCTGGGGGGCGCGGGCGGTACCCCCACGCCGCGGCGCCCGATGCGGCGGAAGCTGCTGCAGGCACTGACCGTGGGCTTGGTCCTTGCGACCGCAACCGGTTGCACATCCGAGGACTTCCCCCGCCTTGGTATGCCCACCCCCACCACCGAAGAGGCCCCGCGAATCCTCTCCCTGTGGCAGGGATCCTGGGCGGCCGCGCTCGCCACCGGCGTGCTGGTCTGGGGCCTGATCCTGTGGAGCACCATCTTCCACCGGCGCAGCCGCACCAAGGTCGAAGTCCCTCCGCAGACCCGGTACAACATGCCCATCGAGGCGCTGTACACGGTGGTCCCGCTCATCATCGTCTCGGTGCTCTTCTACTTCACGGCCCGCGACGAGACGAAGATTCTCAGTCTCGACAAGAAGCCCGACGTCACGGTCAACGTGGTCGGCTTCCAGTGGAGCTGGGGCTTCAACTACATCGAGAACGTCGACGGTTCCACCGGTGACGCGAAGACCGACAAGAACCTGGACGCGATCCCGGACCGGTTCAAGAAGGAGTTCCCGGCGAACGCCGGCGGTGTCTACGACGTCGGCACGCCCGGCACGAAGAACCCGCAGACCGGCAACCCGGGCCCGACCCTCTGGCTCCCCGAGGGCAAGACGGTCCGCTTCGTCCTCACCTCGCGGGACGTCATCCACTCCTTCTGGGTGGTGCCGTTCCTCATGAAGCAGGACGTCATCCCGGGCCACACCAACTCCTTCCAGGTGACCCCCAACAAGGAGGGCACCTTCCTGGGCAAGTGCGCCGAGCTGTGCGGCGTCGACCACTCCCGGATGCTGTTCAACGTGAAGGTCGTCTCCCCTGAGCGCTACGAACAGCACCTCAAGGACCTCGCCAAGAAGGGGCAGACCGGTTACGTTCCCGCCGGCATCGCGCAGACGAGCCACGAGAAGAACCGGGAGACGAACAACCTGTGAGCATCCTCAACGAACCCCAGGGTGCCGCCGCAGCGGAGTCCCACTACACGGACGAGCTGCCGGTCAGGCGCAAGCAGCCCGGCAACGTCGTGATCA
>NZ_JAFFSX010000069.1 GCF_017948485.1 Streptomyces sp. GESEQ-35
AGGCACCGACACGGTCCAGGACTGCACCTCCGCAGTCGGCACCGTGATCCCGGAGGGATCTCCTGACAGTTACAAGGGAACCACCGACAAGCGCTGCTGATCCTCGCTCAACCGCGCGCGCCGGACGCCACGTTCAACTGAACGCCTGACGGCACGCGCACCCGAGAGCGCCCCGGCCGTCCGTCAGACGGCCGGGGTAGTGCGCCGTTTCTGGCGCACTGCGGCTCATGCCACGAACAGCCTGGTCAGCCCAGGTCCAGTACCTGCCCACCGGGCAGCGTGGTGTCGCCGACCCGAAGACGCCGTAGCCCAGCCGTAGCGAGGAAGCACAGGCCGACAGGCACTACGACGCACGCCCATCTCCGTCCCGTCAGCCCCATCTCCAGCGACTCTGCAACTCCCTCGCCATCACCCGGAGCTGACCTCCAAGCGAAGATCACCAACGGCACCCGAAATATCGGCCAGGTCCAAAGTCGCGGATCCTCATAAGACGTCGTCTCATTTGGTGAGTCTGCGGCAGCAGATGAGGCTGCGGGCGATGGCGGTGAAGGCCAGGAAGTGTTCGGCCTTGCGTTCGTAGCGGCGGTGCAGACGACGGCAGCCGCTCAGCCAGGACATCGTGCAGCGGTGCCGGACCAGCCGGGTGGAGGACTCGATGCCCTTGCGGGCGATGCGGTGCCGGATGCCTCGCTTGCGTAGCCATCGGCGCAGGTGGTCGTAGTCGTAGCCCTTTTCCGCGTGCAGCTTGGCGGCCCGTCGTCTGCGCGGGCCGCGGCGGGAGCGGATCGGCAGGATGCCACGCACGAGCGGCTCGAGTGCCTGGCTGTCGTGCAGGTTCGCGCCGGAGATCCCGATGGAGAGGGGTGAACCGGTCCGCTCGGTGATCAAGTGGATCTTCGAGCTCTTCTTACCCCGGTCTACAGGATTCGGGCCTGTCAGGCCCCCCTGTCAGGGCCCGCATGTGCACGGAGTCGATCGCGCAGCGCGACCAGTCCAGGTCTCCGCGCGAACCCGGCTCGTCGATGATGAGGCGGTGCAGCTTCGCCCAGACTCGAGCGGCGGTCCACTCGGTGAAGCGCCGGTGCGCCGTCGGACCAGAGGGGCCGAAGACCGGCGGCAGCTGCCGCCAGGTGCAGCCCGTCGTGGCCACGAAGATGATCGCGGCCAGTACCTCGCGATCCCCGTACCGGCGCCGACCGCCGCCCTGCGTCCACGATGGAGCAGGCGGGACCACCCGCTCGAACAGATCCCACAACTCGTCCGGCACCATGCGCTCGACCATCACCACACGGGCAGACCACCCACCACTCCAAGGGCGGCGGCGACGCGAGAACGCCAGGACTACGTAGGTCCTCCACATGCTCTGGATGGTTCAGTTTCCCTGGGCAGCGGCCGGTACGAGCCGGAAGGCGCGCCGCTGTCCCCGGGGGCGGAATCGGCGGATGTGGCCGTCGGTTCGTACCGCGGCCTGCCGGGCCCCGCATCGGATGGCCTCGAAGTATGGGTGAGGGATGGACGGGCTCGACCCGTCCGAAAGTCCGGTGTGACCTTCTGGAGCTCAACAACGGTCCTGCGCCGCAAAAGGGTTCAATCAGAGGCCCGGGTTGCATTTGTCATCTATGAGGGGCTTCCGCCGCCGTCTCGCAAGACAGGCTCGCCGCCGCAGGCCCTGCGGAACGCCCTGGTTGCATTTGTCATCTAGATGGGTGGCAGGGCGCACGGCCGCAGGAGTCCGAGCACCGGGGGGTCTGGAGGGTACAGGCCCCTCCGCCCGGCCGACCACGTTGTGGAGGTGTCCGCGTACGAATGCGGTGAGGGACGACTTGAGGGACTCATGAAGGCAATTCACGACGCATCCTTGAGCTTCGCCGTGCTCGGCCGGGTCAGGGCATGGCGCGACGGCACGGAACTGGATCTGGGGTCGCCGCAGCAAAGGGTGGTGCTGGCGGCGCTGCTGCTGCGGCGGGGGAGGCCGGTCACGACAGCCGAACTCGTTGATGCCGTCTGGGGCGATGACCCGCCGAACGCGGCTGTGTCCGTGCTGCGCACCTATGTGTCGCGGCTGCGCAAGGTGCTCAGACCTGGGCCCGATGACACACGCGCCATCGATGGTGCCGAGGCCCCGCAGGTGGTGGTCTCAGTCGCGGACGGCTATCTGGCCCGTGTGCCGACGGGCTCGGTGGATCTGGGGGTGTTCGAGGAGCGGGTCGCCGAGGCGCAGCGGCTGCGTGCCGTGGGCGAGGCTCCGGCCGCGGCACGGTTGCTGCATGCCGCGCTGGCGGAGTGGGAGGGGGTGCCGCTGGCCGGGCTTCCCGGTCCGCTGGCTAAGGCCGAGCGTGACCGGCTGGCAGAGGAGCGGCTGGCGGCGCTGGAGGCCCGCCTGGAGATCGATCTCGAACTCGGACGTCACAGCGAGGTGATCCCCGCACTCGTCGCGCTGACCGGCGAGCACCCGCTGCGGGAGGGGTTGCGCCAGCTCCTCATGCTCGCGTTGTACCGGTCCGGGCGGCAGGCCGAGGCACTGGAGACGTACCGCAGGACGCGCGGCACCCTGGTGGACGAGCTCGGCATCGAGCCCGGGGCCCCGCTGCGCGAGCTGCACGAGCGCATCCTGGCGGGCGAAGCGTCGCTGGACCCCTCCGCGGCCACGGCGTCGGCGGAACCGAAGGCCTCCGCACCGCGGTCCGCGGCCATCCGGCATGTGGCCGTCCCCGCGCAGCTCCCCGCCGATCTGCCCACCTTCACCGGGCGCCAGGCCGAACTCGAACAGGTCCGGATTCTCGGCCCGGAGACCACAACGTCCTCGTCCGTCACGGTGATCAGCGGGATGGCGGGGATCGGCAAGACGGCCCTGGCGGTGCACTGGGCCCACCGGATC
>NZ_JAFFSX010000070.1 GCF_017948485.1 Streptomyces sp. GESEQ-35
GGCCGCGTCCACCTTCGGCCGCAGCACCTGCGCCAGTTGCTCGCCGGCCAGCGCCGAGACCGTGGCGTCACGGACGACACCCGCCGTATGCACCACCGCCATCAACGGATGCGCCTCGGGGACCGACGCCAGCAAGCCTGCCAGCGCGTCGCGGTCCGCCGCGTCGCAGGCCTCCACCCGCACCCGCGCACCTTCGAGCTCCAGCTCCGCCACCAACTCTCGGGCGCCAGATGCCGACATCCCCTGACGACTCGTCAACAACAGGTGACGCACGCCGTGTTCGGCCACGAGATGACGTGCCACGAGCGCGCCCAGCGAGCCGGTACCACCCGTCACCAACACCGTCCCCTCGCCCACGCCGGCGAAGCCGGACGAGGTCGCGGGCTCACCCGCGAGGCGGGCGAGGCGCGGTACGAAGGCCTGGCCACGGCGCAGGGCCAGTTGGGGCTCACCGCCGGCGAGAGCCGAGGGAAGAAGAGCGAGGGACGCCGGGTCGTCGTCGCAGTCGACGAGTACAACTCGTCCGGGCTGTTCGGACTGCACACTGCGCAGCAGCCCCCATGCGGCCGCGGCCGCCAGGTCGTTCGGTATCTCGTCATCCTCTACGGCGGCGGCTCCGCGGGTCACGATCAGCAGCCTCGTCGCTTCCAGGCGGGAGTCGCCCAGCCATTCCTGGATCTGAGCGAGCAGCCGGGCCGTCTGTGTGTGCACCATCTCGGGAACCGGAGTGCCGTCGGGGTCCCACACCGGCAGGATCGCGACGTCTACGGCTGCCTCCGCAAGCGCCGCGACGTCGGGAAACTCGGTGAGTTCCGTGAGTTCCGCGTTCCCCTCGAACAGCTCGGGCGCAGCGAGGGACGGGGTGGCGAGCACTGCCCACTTTTCCCCGTCCGGGATGCCACTCGCCGCCAGTGTGGTGGGCGTCCAGTCGAGCCGGGTCAGGCCCGGACCGCGTCCGCGTCCGGCGGCGAGGTTCTTTGGCGCCTCTCGAAGGACGAGTGAGTCGGCCGTCAGGACCGGGGTTCCGGCAGGGTCGACGGCCTGGCAGCGGAAGGCTCCGGTGGTGCCTGCCACGGGCGACCAGTGGACGCGCAGCTCGTCCGCGCCGGTGGCGTGGAGGCTGACGCCCGTGAAACCGAAGGGCAGCAGGGGCCCTTCGGCCGCGGAGTCCCGCGTCGTGGCCAGCGGGTGCAGCGCGGCGTCGAGGATGGCCGGGTGGAGTCCGTAGCCGGAGACCTCGGTACCGGAAGGCAGAGCGATCTCCGCGTACAGGTCGTCACCGTCCTGCCAGAGCGCTGTCATCCCCTGGAAGACCGGGCCGTACTCGATGCCGAGATCAGCGACGCGTGAGTAGAAGTCGGTGACGTCGACGGATTGGGCACCGGCGGGCGGCCAACTCCCCTGCGCAGCAACGACTTCCTGGGGAAGGGCGGTCTCGGCGACGAGCGTTCCAGTGGCGTGCCGGACCCAAGTACCCGACGGTGACTGCGCGGAGAAGCGGAAGGTGTGCCGTCCGGCTGCTTCCGCCGCCTCGACGACGAGCTGGACGCTGACGTTGTCGCTCTCGTCGAGCATGAGGGGAGCTTCGATCGTCAGCTCTTCCAGGTGACCGCAGCCGACGTAGTCACCCGCGTGCAGTGCCAGCTCCACGAAAGCCGTGCCCGGCACCAGCACCGACCCACCCACCACATGATCCGCCAACCACGAATGCGTGGACAGGGAGATCCGACCGGTGAACACGGTCATCCCGTCCTCGGCCAGCGCCACCGCCGCACCCAGCAGCCCATGACCGGCCGGGGCCTGACCCAGACTCACCACATCCCCAGCACCTGAAGCCGCATGCAACCAGTAACTCTCCTGCTGGAAGGCATAGGTGGGCAGGTCGACCAGGGCGGCGGCGGGAGTCGGCCAGGCGACGGGCAGACCGTGGCAGTGCGCGGTGGCCAGCGCCAGATGGAAGGCATGCGTCTGCCCGGCGCGCTGGAGCGGGATGGCGGTGGTGTCGTCCGGGACGAGGGTGGCCAGGACCGCGTCCGGGCCCAGCTCGACGAACACCCGCCCGCCCAGCTCCCGGGCCTGCTCCACCCCGGCCGCAAAGCGGACCGTGCCGCGCAGCTGCGCCACCCAGTACGCCGGATCGGCCAGCTCCTCGGCCGTAGCGACCCGCCCCGTCACATTCGACACCACCGGCAGCCGCGGGGCATGTGCGGTGACCTGGGCGGCGACCTGTGCGAACTCCTCCAACGCCGAGTCCATGTGCGCCGAGTGGAAGGCATGGCTGACGTGCAGCGCCTTGGTGCGTCGGCCGAGAGTGGCGAAGTGCCCGGCGACTTCCGCCACCGCATCCGGGTCGCCGGAGACGACCACCGACTCGGCGGCATTGACCGCCGCCAGCGAGACACCCGGGTGCTGCCCGAGTACCTCCAGC
>NZ_JAFFSX010000071.1 GCF_017948485.1 Streptomyces sp. GESEQ-35
TTGAGGTGTTGGGCGAAGACCGGGGAGTGCTGGTAGAGGTGCGCGCCCATGCCGGCCCATTGTGAGCCCTGGCCGGGGAACACGAACACCGTCTTGCCGCCGAGTACGCTGCCGGTGACCAGGGCCGGGTGCGGCCGGTCCGCGGCCAGCGCCTCCAGCCCCGCCAGCAGGTCGCCGGCCGTCTCACCCACGACCGCGGCCCGCTCCTCGAACTGCGTACGCCCACGGGTTAGCGTACGGGCCACCGCGGCCGCATCCACCTCCTCACCACCGGTCTCACGGATGTGCGCGGCCAGCCGTTCGGCCTGCACCCGCAGCGCGGCGGGGGTCTTCGCCGACACCGGCCACACCACCGGCAGACCAGAATCCTGTGATGGCTGCCCAGCCTCCTGCACCGGCTCCTCGGCGGGTGCCTGCTCCAGAATCACGTGCGCGTTGGTGCCGCTGATCCCGAACGAGGACACCCCGGCCCGGCGCGGGCGCCCGGCCTGCGGCCAGTCGCGGGCCTCGGTCAGCAGCCGTACCTGCCCGGCCTCCCAGTCCACATGCGGCGTCGGCTCGTCCACATGAAGCGTCCGGGGCAGCACCCCGTGCCGCATCGACTCCACCATCTTGATCACACCCGCCACACCCGCAGCAGCGAGGGTATGGCCGACGTTCGACTTCAACGAGCCCAGCCACAGGGGTTGTTCGGCGTCCCGGCCCTGGCCGTAGGTCGCGAGCAGTGCCTGCGCCTCGATCGGGTCACCCAGCGAGGTGCCCGTGCCATGCGCCTCCACCGCATCCACGTCGGCGGGAGTCAGCCGCGCGCTGTCCAGCGCCTGCCGGATCACCCGCTCCTGCGACGGACCGTTCGGCGCGGTCAGACCGTTACTCGCACCGTCCTGATTGACAGCCGAACCCCGCACCACCGCCAGCACCCGGTGCCCCCGCCGCCGAGCATCCGACAGCCGCTCCAGAACCAGAACACCCACGCCCTCGCCCCACCCGGTACCGTCGGCTGCGGCCGCGAAGGCCTTGCAGCGGCCGTCGAGGGCGAGCCCCCGCTGGCGGCTGAACTCGATGAAGTTCGTCGGGCCCGACATGATCGTGGCACCGCCGACGACCGCGCGGGAGCACTCGCCGTTGCGCAGGGCCTGGGCGGCCAGGTGCAGGGCGACCAGCGACGACGAGCACGCCGTGTCCACCGTCACCGCCGGACCCTCCAGACCCAGCGTGTAGGCCAGCCGACCCGAGGCGACACTCGTGGTGTTGCCCGTCGAGATGTAGCCCTCGTATCCCTCGGGGATCTCCTGGAGGCGCGAGGTGTAGTCGCCGAAGATGACGCCCGCGAAGACGCCCGTGTCGCTGCCACGCACCGAAGTGGGGTCGATGCCGGCGTGCTCGAACGCCTCCCAGGCGGCTTCGAGCAGCAGTCGCTGCTGAGGATCGGTGGCTACGGCTTCGCGCGGGTTGATGCCGAAGAAGGCTGCGTCGAACCCGTCCACCCCATCAATGAACCCGCCCTCACGGACGTAGGACTTGCCGGGTGTGTTCGGGTCCGGATCGTAGAGGCTGTCGAGGTCCCAGCCCCGGTTCGTCGGGAACGGCGAGATGGTGTCCGTGCCCTCGTCCAGCAGATGCCAGAGACCGTCGGGGGAGGTGACGCCTCCAGGCAGTCTGCAGCTCATCCCCACGATCACCACCGGGTCGGTGTCGGTGTCGGTGTCGGTGGCACGCTCGAGGGCCTTGGAACTGGTGGCCGCGCCCGGTGCGGGGAAGTTGTCGCCGACCAGTTCGCGCCGCAGGTGGGCGGTGAGGGCGGCGGGTGTCGGATGGTCGAAGACGAGGGTCGCGGGCAGGCGCAGGCCGGTCGTGGCATTCATGCGGTTGCGGAGTTCGACGGCCGTGAGCGAGTCGAAGCCCAGGTCCTTGAAGGCGCGGCCGGGTTCGAGAGAACTGCCCGCGCCATGACCGAGGACTGCGACGACCTCGTCGCGGACGATGCCGTGCAGGAGGCGGCCCTGCTCCTCGGAGCTGAGGCGTGCGAGCCGTTCTGTGAGAGACGCGGCTCCGGCAGCCGTTGCTCCGGCGGCCGCGCGGCGCCCGCTCCGGCCGCCGCCTCGGACCAACGAGCGTAGAACAGAGGGAAGTTGGCCGGAGTCCAGCCGCTGCTTGAGGGCGTTCCTGTCCAGTCGTGTCAGGACAACGTCGCTCCTGCCGGACAGGAGCGCGGCATCGAAAAGCGCCAGACCGTCGTCGACGGTGAGCAG
>NZ_JAFFSX010000072.1 GCF_017948485.1 Streptomyces sp. GESEQ-35
ATGCGACTTTGGCCGGGAGCTGCTTTGGTGCGAGTGATCATGGCCCCGTAAGCTCATGGCGAGTCGGGCAGTCTGTGGACCTGCCCGTTAAAGCACGACGTTGGGGCCATGATCTTCGAGGCTCGCGCCAAAGTGGCTGGCTACAGTCGCGGAGCCGACCGCCCCAGCCACGGGGCAACGTCCACGGTAGCGAGGTAGTCCGCGGGGAACCGCCGCCGCGATCCGGCCTCTTCGGTAGCCCAAAGCGTCGTTGACATGGTGGTGCGGCAATCCCCTGTACCTGATGGCTCGGTGCTGGTTCTTGGCCGCTGCTGGTGGGGACGGGCGGGCGGCGGTGCGCGGCCGGTGGCGGAGACATAGAGGCGGCGCGGTGGCGACCGACCGGCGCCGCCGCGCGTGCGCGGCCCTCGGTCCCTTGGATCGTTCCCGACTTCTTTGGGTGGCTCGGGTCTTATGGTCTTGGTGGGGTGTCTCGTGCTCGTGTGCCTTGTGGTTCCTACGGGTGCTGAAGGGTCTTCCATCCTGAGGCCGGTTCCCTGCGGGCGTACCCTGCGTCACCGGAGCAAGAGCCCAGGTCATAGGGCGGTTGGCGTTCGCGGCCGGAGCACGACGGCCGCGAGCGCAGCGAGCCTTGATGACGTAGGGAAAGTCTGTCCGAACCATGATCCGGAACGTCCGGCGCCGGGCTGTCGGCAAACCGCCCCACCCGGCTACGGTGCCATTCATGCCTTCTGCATTGGACACGCCCCAGGGCGCGGCTGAACTGGCCGAGTCTCTGTTGGAGTACGCGATTCAGGAGGGCTACCTAGTGTGCTGCGCCAGAAATCATGAGGGTTAGTTCTGCTCTGTTTTCTGGCTGGCGGTTCCGACCTTGGTGAGGTAGTCGGCGAGGGAGTTGAGGATCTCGTCGGCGGTCTTGGTCCAGGTGAAGGGCCGTGGATTCTCGTTCCAGGTGTCGATCCATGCGGTGATGTCACCCTCCAGGGCCTTCACGGACCTGTGGACGCCGCGGCGGATGAGCTTGTCGGTCAGCAGGCCGAACCACCGCTCGACCTGGTTCATCCAGGAGGAGCCCGTCGGGGTGAAGTGGACGTGGAAGCGCGGGTGTCTGCCCAGCCACGTCTTGATCTCGGCGGTGTTGTGGGTGGCGTAGTTGTCACAGACGAGGTGGACGTCGAGCCCGGCGGGCACCGCCTTGTCGATCCGGACCAGGAACTTCTTGAACTCAATCGCCCGGTGGCGGCGGTGGAGTTGAGATATGACGGTGCCGTCAGTGATGTTTAAGGCCGCGAACAGGCTGGTGATGCCGTGCCGGTGGTAGTCGTGAGTCCGGCGTTCGGGCATGCCCGGCATCATCGGCAACACTGGCTGCGAGCGGTCCAGTGCCTGGATCTGGGACTTCTCGTCCACGCAGAGCACGACCGCCTTCTCGGGCGGATGGTGGTACAGGCCGACGACGTCGACGACCTTGGCGACGAACCGCGGATCGGTGGACAGTTTGAAGGAGTCCTGCAGGTGGGGCTTGAGGTCGAACTTCTTCCAGATCCGGCCGATGGTCGACTTCGACAGGCCGGTGCGCTCGGCCATCGAGGCCCGCGACCAGTGCGTGTCCCTGCCCGCAGTCGACTCCAGGGTGGCCGCGACGACCTCCTCGACCGGTCGAGGAGGATCGAGGGCGGCCGGCCCGAGCGGGGCTCGTCATGCAGCCCGTCGAGGCGTTCGGCGATGAACCGGGCCCGCCAGCGGTCCACGGTCGACCTGTCGATGCCGAGGTCGGCCGCGGCCTGCTGGTTCGTCCCGCCCTCCGCGCAGCGCAGCACGATCTTGGCTCGCAGCGCGAAGAACTGGGCGGTCTTCGCCCGCCGCGCCCACTGCGTCAGCTGCCTCCGCTCGACCTCGTCCAGGACCAGGTCGGCCTTCGGCCGCCCGATCCGGCCGGCGTCCTCAAGCCCGGCCATCCGCGCTGCGGCGAAAGCCCGACGCCACTTGCCCACCGTCTTGGCCTGGACACCAACGATCCGTGCGACACCTGCGTTTGACATGCCGTCAGCGCACGCCAGGATGATGCGGGCCTTCTCGGCCGACCGCCGGTCCGGCACTTTCGTCCCCCGCACCAACTCGGCGCGCTCGGACTCGGACAGCGTGATCTCCACAGCAGAAGGCCCCGGATGCGACATGGCAACAGGGTAGTAAATAACCCTCAGGATTTCTGGCGCAGCACA
>NZ_JAFFSX010000073.1 GCF_017948485.1 Streptomyces sp. GESEQ-35
CCGGCACCCCCATCGCCCACATCGACGCCCTTACGCTGCGCGCGGTGCCCACCGAGCAGCTTCGGGGAGCTGCTGACAGCGTGAACGACGCACTTCACCAGCTGAGTTGGCAGGGCGCGCGGCTCGACGCCGGGGCCGAGGCAACGCGTTGGGCGACGCTGGGAGCCGCGCTGCCCGTACTCCCGGACCTCCCCGTATACGAGGACATCGCCGCGCTCGTCGCCGCGGCGGACGCAGACCATGAACTCCCGCAGGCCGTCCTCGTCCCGTTCCTCACCGGCCCGGCCGACGGCGACGACCCCGTCGTAGCCGTGCACAGCGCCACGGCTCGGCTCCTCGCCCTGTTCCAGGCATGGCGCGCGGACGACCGTCTCACCTCCGTCCGGCTGGTCGTCGTGACCTCGGGTGCCGTCGCCGCACAGCCCGGTGACGTCGTGTGCGACCCGGCCGCGTCGGCACTGTGGGGCTTCGTACGCGCGGCCCAGGCGGAAGCTCCGGACACCTTCACGCTCGTGGACCTGGACGCCGCGACGACGGCCGACGGTCTGACGGCGGCGCTGCGGGGCCTGCTGGCCTCTGATGAGGCGCAGGCCGCGGTCCGGTGTGACGAGGTGTTCGTCGCCCGGGTCACGCCGGCCGCCGACGGTACCGGACTCGTCGTGCCCGGATCCCGGGAATCCTGGCGCATCGACGTCACCGCCAAGGGCACGCTGGAGAACCTCGCACTCGTGCCGAACCCCGGCGCAGACCGGCCCCTCGCTCCAGGCGAAGTACGGGTCGCGGTGCGCGCCGCAGGCCTGAACTTCCGCGACGTCCTCATCGCGCTCGGAATGTACCCAGGTGAGGCTCCGATCGGCAGCGAGGGCGCCGGCGTGGTCCTGGAAGTGGGGTCCGAGGTCGCTGACGCCACCGGACTGCGGCCGGGGGACCGGGTGATGGGACTGCTCACCGAGGGCGTGGGCCCGGTGTCCATCACCGACCAGCGCTACCTTGCCCGGATCCCGCGGGGCTGGACGTTCGCTCAGGCCGCCGCGGTACCGATCGTGTTCCTCACCGCCTACCACGGCCTGTTCGACCTCGGCCGGCTCCAGGACGGTGAGTCGGTCCTCGTCCACGCGGCGACCGGCGGCGTGGGCATGGCTGCGGTCCAGCTCGCGCGGCACGCGGGCGCCGAGGTCTTCGGCACCGCCAGCCCGGGGAAGTGGGACACGCTGCGCGGGCAGGGCCTGGACGACGATCACATCGCCAACTCCCGCACCCTCGACTTCGAGCAGACCTTCGCTGGGCGCACGGGCGGCCGGGGCATGGACGTTGTACTCGACTCGCTGTCGGGAGAGTTCGTAGACGCGTCGCTGCGGCTGCTGCCGCGCGGCGGACGCTTCCTGGAGATGGGCAAGACCGACATGCGTGAGCCGGCGACCGTGGGTGCCCAGTACCCAGGCGTCGACTACCGTGCCTTCGACCTGCTGGACGCCGGACACGACCGCATCCAGGAGATGCTGACCGAACTCGTCGGGCTGTTCGAGAGCGGTGCCCTGCGGCCGCTCCCGGTCTCCGCCTGGGACATCCGACGCTCGCCCGAGGCGTTCCGCCACCTCGGCCAGGCCAGGCACACCGGCAAGGTCGTCCTCACGGTGCCGCGTCCCTTTGATGAGGAAGGGACGGTGTTGGTGACGGGTGGTACCGGTTCGCTGGGTGCGCTCGTGGCACGTCATCTCGTGGCCGAACACGGCGTGCGTCACCTGTTGTTGACGAGTCGTCAGGGGCTGTCGGCATCTGGTGCCCGGGAGTTGGTGGCGGAGCTGGAGGCGTCGGGTGCGCGGGTGTGGGTGGAGGCCTGCGATGCGGCGGACCGGGAGGCGCTGGCGCGGGTGTTGGCGTCGGTGCCGGTGGCGCATCCGTTGACGGCAGTCGTGCATACGGCGGGTGTCGTCCGTGACGCCACGGTCTCGGCGCTGTCCGGCGAGCAACTGGCGCAGGTGTTGCGGCCGAAGGTGGACGCGGCG
>NZ_JAFFSX010000074.1 GCF_017948485.1 Streptomyces sp. GESEQ-35
CGTAAGTTGTTTGGCGGTCCGGAAGAGTGGGGTGTGGCTCTAAAGTCGCTTGCCCAAGTGGCTCCGGTGGAGTGGCCGCCCTGCTCTTCGGGACGCCTGGCCGCTGATTGAGATGTGCGAAACGGTCGCTGTTTACGGAGCTGACGGCGGGGCGTCCTCGGACCGAACCGGCACGCTGCCCGAAGCCGAGGAGACGCTCATGACCACGCGGTTGCCACGTTTATGGGTCGGTATCGATGCCAGCAAGGCTCACCATTGGTGGGTCGCGGTCGACGACATCGGAACAACGGTGTGGAACAAGAAGGTCCGCAACGACGAAGCCGCACTTCTGGCCGGTCTCGATGAAGTCCTTCGTCTGGCCGACGATGTGCACTGGGCCGTGGACATCACCGGCACTCCCTCCGCGCTGCTGCTTGCCCTGCTCGCGTTGCACGGCCAACGGGTGGCCTATGTGCCCGGCCGGACGGTCAACCGCATGGCAGGCGCCTACCGCGGCGAGGCCAAGACCGATGCCCGCGACGCCTACGTCATCGCCGACACCGTCCGTCTGCGGCGAGACTTCACTCCCATCGAGGTGCGCGCGGACCTGACCGCGGGCCTGGCCCTGTTGACCACGCACCGCTCCGACCTGATCGCCGACCGGGTCCGTCTGCTCAACCGGCTCCACGACGTGCTCACCGGCATCAGCCCGGCCCTGGAGGCGGCGTTCGACTACGCCGACCACAAGGGTGCCCTGGTTCTGCTCACCGGTTACCAGACCCCCGCCGCCCTGCGCCGTTGCGGGCAAGCCCGCCTGGCCCGTTGGCTCGCCACCCGAAGCGTGCGCCATCCCGACGCAGTGGCCACAGCTGCCCTCAGTGCCGCGGACTCCCAGCACATCACCCTGCCAGGCCAGGACACGGCCGCGCACATCGCCGCGGATCTCGCCCAACAGGTCCTGGCCCTGGACGACCGGCTCAAGCAGCTCGACCGGCAGATCCGCGACGCCTTCCGCACCCACTCGCGGGCCGCCGTCATCGAGTCGATGCCCGGCATGGGCCCCATCCTCGGGGCCGAGTTCCTCGTCGCCGCAGGAGACCTGGCGGCCTACCCCGACGCAGGCCACCTCGCCTCCGCCGCCGGCCTGGTTCCGGTAGCCAAAGACTCTGGACGCCGAACCGGCAACCTGCACCGACCCCAGCGCTACAGCCGACGCCTGCGCCGCGTCTTCTACCTCTCCGCCCAGACCAGCATCATCCGCGACGGCCCCAACCGCACCTACTACCTCAAGAAGCGAGCCGAGGGCCACAAACACATCCCCGCCGTCATCGCCCTCGCCCGCCGACGCGTCGACGTCCTGTGGGCCCTCCTCCGCGACAACCGCCCCTTCACCACCACCCCACCAGCGGCCAGAGCAGCGGCCTGACCCAAGATTCCACAGGCCCCGTTCTGCCCACATCCGGTGGCCAGTTGGATACTTTGAGCCGTCAACACAGGGGGAAGAGCATGAGATACGTGATCATCGAACGGCAGGCTCAGGGCACCTACTGGCACGACCCCAGTCCCTACCTTGCCGAGTTGCCCCGACTCGCGCCGGTCCTCCCGCCCGGGGCACGCGCCTTTGCCACACACCCGGAGCACTACGACTTCTCGGCCCCGCGGTGCGTGAAGGACCTCAGACCCACCGCTCTGCCCCAGACCGCCGGCGCCCCAGATCAGTTCCAGATCCATTTCACCTGGCAGGCCAGTCAAGACCACGTGCTGACAGTTCACTATCACGGCGTCACCAGCGTTCAGCTGGAAGCCGACGAGGGCGGCTCGCTCGAACTGTCCGACTTCAACACCGTCCGCCTGGACGAACTCCTGCCCCACGAGTCCGGCTGCAGCCATGAGCTAAGACTCACGACCGGCAGCATCCGCATCCTCTGCCAGGACCTG
>NZ_JAFFSX010000075.1 GCF_017948485.1 Streptomyces sp. GESEQ-35
CACACGGACGAGGTTGGGGCCGATGACTCGGAGCGCCGAGGACACTCACCGGATGCCCGGACGACTTGCCGCGCTGCTGGCCGACGCCTCGACGGAGGCGGTCCGCGCAGCCGGCGGTCGTGCGGGCGGGGTCTATCTGCGGTCCAGCACGCCCGGGCTGCTGCGCCTGGCCGTGCTGGCCGGCCTGCCCGGGCCGCTGTTCCGCCCGTGGTTCCGGATGCACGTGGACCGTCCGTTCCCCGTCGCCGACGCCTATCGGCTCGGCGTACAGGTGGTCCTGCCGAACGCCACGGAGACGATGCGCCGCTATCCCCAGTTCGCGGCCGGACTGCCGTTCCCGTTCGGATCGCTGTACGTGCCCGTCATGGCGGCGGCCGGCTCGGCCGGCTCGTCAGGGGTGTACGGCGTCCTGACCGTCCTGCGCCCCGCCGTCACGGACGCCGCCGAACTGCTGCCCGTCCGTGAGCGCCTGACCCGGCTGGCCGAGGAGCTGGGGGCGGACCTGCGGGGACTGGAGGCCGGGGCCGTCCCGCCGGTCGTCTGGGACGGCGAGCCCCTGTGCGTACGGCCGACCGGCGCGCCCCCGTCCGCGCGGCACATCGGGCGTTTCGCCTGGGATCCCGCGAGCGGGGCCGTGACGACCGACGAGCGTCTGCGCGACCTGCTGGGCGAGTCGGAGGGCGCCCCGTCCGTGCAGGACCTCGCGGACGCCGTGGCCACCCCGGGCGACGCACACCGCGTCCTGGCCGCACTCCAGGAGACGGCGTCCGGCAGACCGCCGCCGCTGCCGCTCTACGTGCGTGCCGAGGACGGCGCCCTGCGGCTGATCGAGTGCTGGACGGCGTACGACTCACCGACCGAGCCCGCGGACCCCTACCGGGTGAGAGGCGTCGTGCTGGATCCGAGCCCCGGCGCCGCGGCGGATGCTGCCGCCGATCTCCTGCCGGACGGTGTGTTCTGCATGGACCGGCTGGGACTGGTGATGTACGCCAATCCGCGGGCCACCCAGCTGCTGCGCCGGTCGCGGGACGAACTGCTCGGCCGCTCCCTGTGGGAGGCCGTTCCCTGGCTGAACCAGCCGGCCTGCGAGGACCATATGCGCAGCGCCCTGCTGGCACCTGATCCGGTGCACTGTCACATCCGGCGGCCCGCGGACGACGGCGGGGAGTTCGAGGGCGACTGGCTCGCGCTGTCCGTGTACCCGGGCCCGGACGTCCTGACCTGCACCGTGCAGCCGGCCGGGCGCGTCGCGGACTCACCGGCCGAGCGCGCTTCGGCATCCGGCGCCTCCTCCATGGCTCCGTTGTACCGGCCCATCGTCCTCGCCATCGCGCTGACGGAGGCGGTCACCGCCCGCCAGGTGTCCGCTGTGGTCATGCGCGAGCTGCTGCCCGCGTTCGGCGGCCGCCGGCTCGCCATCTACCTGCTTCAGGACCGGCATCTGTACCTGGCGTGGGAGACCGGCTTCCCGCCGGGGTTTCTGGCCCCCTTCGACGGGGTGGGACTGGATACGCACCTGCCCGGTGTGGAGACGCTGA
>NZ_JAFFSX010000077.1 GCF_017948485.1 Streptomyces sp. GESEQ-35
TTGGAGGGTGGTGAGGGTGTGTGCGGTGAGGGTGTGGGTGGCTTCGAGGGGGTGGTCTGTGGTGGGGGGCAGGTGCAGGATCACCTGGTCGGGTACCGCGGCCCCGTCGGCCACCGCCGTGACGAGCGCATCGAGATCTGTGTAGGACGGTGTGTCGGGGTAGGACTCCAGACCCGCACCGATCACCGCGCGCTGTAGCGGAGTTGAGGGTTCTGCCTCCTGCACCACCTCAACCCACTCGCAGGCCAGGAGCGGCGTGCGGTGCGTGCTTCGCGCCAGGGCTGCCAGTTGGGCGGCGTCAGCTTGACGCGTAGCCAGTGCCTCGATGTCTACAAGTGCTGTCCCGGAAGTGTCAGTGAGCGTGATCCGGGCCGTACCGTCCGCTCCGAGGCTTGCCTGAACGCGCGCGGCGTCGGCGCCTGTTCCGTACACACGCACCCCGCTGAACTCGTAGGGCAGGCGCATCTCTTGGCTGTCGATGTCCGTGGCAACGATCAGGGTGTGGAGTGCGGTGTCGAGGAGGGCGGGGTGGAGGGTGTGGCCGGTGGTGGGGGTGTTGGTGGGGAGGGTGATGTCGGCGTGGATGGTGTTGTCGGGGGTGCGCCAGGCTTGGGTGAGGCCTTGGAAGGTGGGGCCGTAGTCGTAGCCGAGGGTGGCGAGGTGTGGGTAGAGGGTTGTGGTGTCGATGGGTTGGGCGTGGGTGGGGGGCCAGGTGGTGATCGGTTCCGGAGGGGTGGTGGGGGGTGTGGGGGTGAGGGTGGCGGTGGCGTGGCGGGTCCATGTGCCGGTGCCGGTGCCGGTGCCGGTGCCGGTGTCTGTGTCTGTGTCTGTGTGGGTGTGGATGGTGAGGGTGTGGGTGCCGTCGTTCTGGGGTGGGCTGATGGTGAGTTGGAGGGTGGGGGTGTGGTGGTCGGTGAGGGTGAGGGGGGTTTCCAGGGTGAGGGTGTCGAGGTGGTGGTGGCCGAGGTGGCGGGCGGCGTGGAGGGCGAGGTCGAGGTGGGCGGTGCCGGGCAGGATGACGGTGCCGTGGACGGCGTGGTCGGCGAGCCAGGGGTGGGTGGTCAGGGAGAGGCGGCCGGTGAAGAGGGTGGAGTGGTCGGGTAGTTCGATGGCCGCGCCGAGCAGGGGGTGGCCGGTGGGCTGCTGGCCCAGCGCTGCCGCGTCGGTGGGCGCGCTGGTGGTGTCGGCGTCGAGCCAGTAGGGCTGGTGTTGGAAGGGGTAGGTGGGCAGGTCTGTTTGTCCGGTGCCGGTGGTGGGCCAGGTGGTGGGGAGGCCGTGGGTGTGGGCGGTGGCGAGGTTGAGGGTGAGGGTGTGGGTGTCGGTGGTGTCGCGGCGCAGGGTGCCGGTGACGGTGTGGGGTGTGTCGTGGGTGTCGT
>NZ_JAFFSX010000078.1 GCF_017948485.1 Streptomyces sp. GESEQ-35
TCAGTGGTTGCGGGGGAAGCCCAGGTCGACGCCGGAGGGGGCGTCGGCCGGGTCGGGCCAGCGGGTGGTGACGACCTTGCCGCGGGTGTAGAAGTGGGTGCCGTCGTTGCCGTAGATGTGGTGGTCGCCGAAGAGGGAGTCCTTCCAGCCGCCGAAGCTGTGGTAGCCGACGGGGACCGGGATCGGGACGTTCACGCCGACCATGCCGGCCTCGATCTCCAGCTGGAAGCGGCGGGCGGCGCCGCCGTCCCGGGTGAAGATCGCGGTGCCGTTGCCGAACGGCGAGGCGTTGATGAGGGCCACGCCCTCCTCGTAGGTCTCGGCGCGCAGCACGCACAGGACGGGGCCGAAGATCTCGTCCTGGTAGGCCTTCGCGGTCGTGGGCACCCTGTCGAGCAGGGAGATGCCGATCCAGTGCCCGTCCTCGTGGCCGGCACCTTCATAGGTATACGCCGTACCGTCCAGGACGACCTCGCAGCCCTCGGCCGCCGCGCCGGTGACGTAGGAGGCCACCTTGTCGCGGTGCACGGCGGTGATCAGGGGGCCCATCTCGGAGGTGGGGTCGTTGCCGGGGCCGATCTTGATCTTCTCGGCGCGCTCGCGGATCTTGTCCACCAGTTCGTCGCCGATCGCACCGACGGCGACGACCGCGGAGATCGCCATGCAGCGCTCGCCCGCCGAGCCGTAGGCCGCGGACACGGCCGCGTCGGCGGCGGCGTCCAGGTCGGCGTCGGGCAGCACCAGCATGTGGTTCTTGGCGCCGCCCAGGGCCTGGACGCGCTTGTGGTTGGCGGCGGCGGTGGTGTGGATGTAGCGGGCGATCGGGGTCGAGCCGACGAAGGAGACGGCCTTGACGTCCGGGTGCTCCAGCAGGCGGTCGACGGCCACCTTGTCGCCGTGGACGACGTTGAAGACGCCGTCCGGCAGACCCGCCTCGGCGAACAGCTCGGCGATCTTCAGGGAGGCCGAGGGGTCCTTCTCGGACGGCTTGAGCACGAAGGTGTTGCCGCACGCGATGGCGATCGGGAACATCCACATCGGGACCATCGCCGGGAAGTTGAACGGCGTGATGCCCGCGACGACACCCAGCGGCTGCCGGATGGACGAGACGTCCACCCGCGAGGCGACCTCGGTCGACAGCTCGCCCTTGAGCTGCACGGTGATCCCGCACGCCAGGTCCACGATCTCCAGACCGCGCGCCACCTCACCCAGCGCGTCGGAGTGCACCTTGCCGTGCTCGGCGGTGATCAGCTCGGCGATCGCGTCCCGGTTCGCGTCCAGCAGCGCCCGGAACTTGAACAGGATCGTGCTCCGCTTGGCCAGCGAGGACTGACCCCAGGTCGCGTACGCGTCCTTCGCGGCGGCCACCGCC
>NZ_JAFFSX010000008.1 GCF_017948485.1 Streptomyces sp. GESEQ-35
AGAGCTGCGCAACGCGGGCAAGGCGTACGGCAACATCCATGCCCTGCACGGGGTCAACTTGCGGGTCCATCCCGGCAACGTCACCTGCGTGCTGGGCGACAACGGCGCCGGCAAGTCGACCCTCATCAAAATCATTTCCGGGCTGCACCAGCACACCGAGGGCGAGTTCCTCGTCGACGGCGAACCGGTGCACTTCTCCACCCCGCGCCAGGCTCTCGACCGCGGCATCGCCACCGTCTACCAGGACCTCGCCGTGGTCCCCCTGATGCCGGTGTGGCGCAACTTCTTCCTCGGCTCCGAGATGACCAAGGGCCCCTGGCCCATCCGCCGTCTCGACATCGAGAAGATGAAGAAGACCGCCGACGAGGAACTGCGCAACATGGGCATCCTCCTGGACAACCTGGAACAGCCCATCGGCACCCTCTCCGGCGGCCAGCGCCAGTGCGTCGCGATCGCCCGCGCCGTCTACTTCGGCGCCCGCGTGCTCATCCTGGACGAGCCGACCGCCGCCCTCGGCGTCAAGCAGTCCGGCGTGGTCCTCAAGTACGTCGCCGCCGCCCGCGAGCGCGGCCTCGGCGTCATCTTCATCACCCACAACCCCCACCACGCCTACATGGTCGGCGACCACTTCAGCGTCCTGCGCCTCGGAACCATGGAGCTGAACGCCTCCCGCGACGACATCAGCCTCGAAGAGCTCACCAACCACATGGCCGGCGGCACCGAACTCGCCGCCCTCAAGCACGAGTTGTCCCAGGTACGCGGCGTCGACGTGGCGGAGCTCCCCGAAGAGGACGCCCTTCAGGTCGGCGCTCCCCAGGCCAACTGACCCTCACCAGCACCGGAGACATCACGAACATGCCACCTCAGCGAGACCTGGGTGTTGCCGTCGTCGGCACCGGCAAGATGGGCGCGGACCATGTGCGCAGACTCGACGACGTCGTCAGCGGGGCACGCGTGACAGCCGTCGTCGACATCGACGCGGACCGCGCCAAGACGCTCGCGGACGCCATCGAGGGCTGTACGGCGTACACCGAACCCGCGGCGGCCATGGCAGCGACGGATGTGGACGCCGTACTCATCGCCTCCCCGGGGCCCGCCCACGAGGCGGCCCTGCTCGAAGCCCTCGGCCGTGACCTGCCGGTGCTGTGCGAGAAGCCGCTCACCCCCGACGCGGCCTCCGCCCTTCGCGTCCTGGAGGCGGAGCAGCGGCTCGGGCACCGGCGTGTCCAAGTGGGCTTCATGCGGCGCTACGACACCGAATACATGAAGATGAAGCAGCTCCTCGACGGCGGGGAGCTGGGCAGGACACTGATGCTGCACCACCGGCACCGGAACCTGTCCATGCCGCCGTGGTTCACCAACGAGATGCTCATCAACGACTCGGTGGTGCACGAGATGGACGTGACCCGCTGGCTCCTCGATCAGGAGATCACCGCGGTCACCGTGCACAAGCCTGCCCCGACGTCACATGCTCCGGCCGGTATGAACGACCCTCAATTCGTCCTCTTCGAAACCGAGTCGGGTGCCCTGGTCGACGTCGAGATCTTCGGTCACTGCGGCTACGGCTACCAGGTGCACGCCGAAGCGGTCTGCGAACGCGGCACCGTACGGATCGACGACGAGCACGGCCCGCGGCTGACCGCCGAAGGCCGTTGGGGTGGCCGAGTCACACCGGACTACCTCGAGCGTTTCGACGACGCCTACGACCGCGAGGTTCAGGCCTGGGTGGACGCCACGCGGCGCGGCGAGACGGCCGGCCCCAGTGTCTGGGACGGCTATGCGGCCGCTGCCGTGTGCGAGGCGGGCGTGCTGTCCCAGCGGGAGGGGCGGCGCGTCGAGGTCGAGCTGATCGGGCGGCCCGCCTTCTACCAGTAGGCGGCACACAGCAGTTGAGGGCGGTACCCGTACGGGTACCGCCCTCTTCCGTTGCTTCTCAGCCGACGTCCGGAAGCACCGTACGCGGCCGGACCGGGAACCCGGCCGCCTGGTAGCACTCGTCGATGAGACGCATGGTGGTCAGCGCGTCGTCCGCGTCGAGAACCAGCGGCGCATCATCCCGCAGATGGGCCGCGAAGGCCTCCAGCTGGAAGGTGTACGACGACCGGCGGCCGAGTTCCTCGGTGCGCTCGCCGGCTGCCGTGCGCACCACCACGCGGTCGTCCAGGTGCGGCTGCACGAAGTTCATCACCGTGGCCTCGCCCCGCGTGCCCACGACACGGCAGCTCATCTGCCACTTGTCGTACGCCATGTGGCAGTTGGCCGTACCGGTGGCCCCGCCGGGAAACTCCAGATCGGCGTACAGCCACTCGTCGACGCCCGCGGCCCCGGCCTTCTCCCCGCCGCGCGCGGCGACCAGCCGGGGCGCGCCGCCCGCCCAGGGCGCGAGCATGCGCTGGGCGTGCAGGCTGTAGCACCCGAGGTCCATCAGTGCGCCGCCCGCCAGCGGGAGCGACCACCGTACGTCGCTGTCCGGCGGCGCGGGCATGGCGACCATGGTCTCGACATGCCGGAGGTCGCCCAACTCCCCGCTGTCCAGCAGCTCGTGCAGGCGCAGGATGACCGGGTGGAACAGGTAGTGGAAGCCCTCCATGAACACCGTGCCCGCCTTGGCGACGGCCGCGTGGACCTCGGCCGCTTCCGTCGCGTTGCTCGCGGACGGCTTCTCGGTGAGGACGTGCTTGCCGGCCTGGAGGGCGGCCAGGTTCCACGGCCCGTGCAGGCTGTTCGCAAGGGGGTTGTAGACGACGTCGATCTCCGGGTCGGCGACAAGGTCGGCGTAGGAGTCCGCCACCCGCTCCACGCCGTGCGTGGCGGCGAAGGCCTCGGCCCGGTCGCGGTCGCGGGCGGCGACCGCGACGAGGCGGTGGCCGGTCGCACGGGCCGGTCCGACGATCGACAGTTCGGCGATCCGGGCCGCGCCCAGGACGCCGATCCGCAGGGGCTCGTCCGTCATGACTTGCGCACCTCGTCGAGTCGTACGGGCCGGTGCTCATGCAGCGACAGGGTGCACGCCTCGGCGATCCAGCTCGCCTCGATGGCGTCCGCGACCGTGCAGGGGGAGGTGCGGGTGCCGGCGACGACCTCGGTGAACGCGGTGAGTTCGGCGCGGTAGGCGGCGGCGAACCGGTCCATGAAGAAGTCGTGCGGGGTGCCCGCCGGGAACGTGACACCCGGCTCCACGGAGCGCAGCGGCAGCTTGTCCTCCAGGCCGACCGCGATGCTGTCCTTCATGCCGTGCAGCTCCAGGCGCACGTCGTAACCGCGGGCGTTGTGCCGGGAGTTGGAGATGACGGCGATGGCGCCGTCGTCGAGGGTGAGCAGGGTGGACGCCGTGTCGACGTCACCCGCCTCACGGATGAACTCCGCACCCCGGTTGCCACCGGTCGAGTAGACCTCGACCACCTCGCGGCCGGTCACCCAGCGCACGATGTCGAAGTCGTGCACGCTGCAGTCGCGGAAGATGCCGCCGGAGACGGCCACGTAGGCGGGCGGCGGCGGGGCCGGGTCGAGGGTGGTGGACCGTACGGTGTGCAGGTCGCCGAGCTCACCGCTCACCACCGCCTTGCGCGCGGCCACACAGCCCGCGTCGAAGCGCCGGTTGTAGCCGATGTGCACCTCGACGCCGCTGCCCTCCACCGCACGCAGCACCTCCAGGCTCTCCTCGACCCCGCGTGCCACGGGCTTCTCGCAGAAGACCGGGATGCCCGCCTTCACGGCGGCGAGGATGAGCTGGGGGTGCGCGTCGGTCGCGGCGGCGATCACGACGCCGTCGACTCCGGCGGCCAGCAGGGCCTCGGGGGAGTCGGCGGCGGTGGCCCCGAAGCGTTCGGTGGCCGTGGCGACGGCCGCGGCCACCGGGTCGGTGACCACCAGGGAGTCCACCGCGTCGAGCCCGGCGAGGGTCTCTGTGTGGAAGGCGCCGATGCGGCCCAGTCCCATGATGCCTATACGCATGAGAATCGTGCTCCTTCTGCTGAAATGCGGCTCAGTCCTGCTGTTGAAGTGCGGCTCAGTCCTGGCCGCCGAAGACGTTCTGGTCCCAGTCGATGACCGAGCCGGTCACCACGCCGCTGCGGTCGGAGAGCAGGAAGACGACGAAGTCGGCGATCTCGTCGACCTGCCCGAGCTTGCCCATGGGCTGTGATTGGGCGGCCTTCTCCCGCCAGTCGTCGCCCGCCCCGTGGAAGGCGCGCTGTGTGGCGTCCTCGCCCTCGGTGTCCGTCCAGCCGATGTTGAGGGTGTTGATCCGGATCCGGTCCCAGCGGTGCGCGTGCGCGGCGTTGCGGGTCAGGCCCGCCAGACCGGCCTTGGCCGCGGAGTACGGGGCCAGGTTGGGCGGCCCGCCGTGGGCGCAGTTGGAGCCGATGCTTACGATGGTGCCCGGCGCCTTGCGGGCCGTCATGTCGGCCACCGCCGCCTGCATCGCGAAGAACGGCGCGCGCAGATTGATCGCCATGTGCTGGTCGAACAGTTCCGGCGTGGTGTCCAGCAGCGAGCCACGTGACGTCAGCCCCGCTGCGTTGACGAGGCAGTCGATGCGCCCGTGAGCGTCGACGGCCTGTACGACGCTGTCCCGCGCCTGCGCCGGATCGGAGAGGTCCGCCCGCACGAAGCGCGCGCCCGTGTCCGCGGCGAGCTTCTCGCCGACCTCGGCCCGACGGCCGGTGAAGACGACGGTCGCGCCTTCCCGTACGGCCGCCCGCACGATGCCCGCGCCGACGCCCTGGCTGCCGCCGTTGACGAGGACGACTTTGTCCTCAAGGAGTCCCATGAATGCTGTGTCCTTTTCAGCTCTGGCGGCGTTTGGCGGCCGCCTGTAGTTCCTGGCGCAGCCGCGCGGGGGCCCAGCCCTCGGCGACGGCCTGCCAGACGGTGTCCGCCTGGGAAGGCGGGGCGAGACCGTCGACCGGCGGGTCGAGGTCGAGATCGGTGGGGAAGGGGTAGCCCTCGGCGCCGGCCGCGATCACGCGGCGCAGCCAGTCCTCCGGGGCGCCCTCGGACTTGCGGCGCAGCAGCACCGGGAACAGTGCGTTCGCCATCGCCTCGCGGTCCACGCTCTCCATCGCGCGGCCGAAGGCGGAGGAGACCTGCAACAGGTTCGCCATGCGCCTGATGTCGGCCGACCGGTTGTGCCCGGCGGCGTGGAAGAGCGCCGGGTTGAAGAAGACCGCGTCGCCCTTCTCCAGCGGGAGCTGGACGTGGTGGGCGTCGAAGTACTCGACGAACCGCGGCAGTCGCCAGGCGAGGTAGCCGGGCTCGAACTTCTGCGAGTGCGGCAGGTACAGGGTGGGGCCGGACTCGACGGGCATGTCGCAGTGGGCCACCGCGCCCTGAAGGGTGAGCACCGGTGAGAGGCGGTGGACGTGCGCCGGGTAGGCGGCGGCACGCTCCTGGGTGAGGAAGCCGAGGTGGTAGTCGCGGTGGACGTTCTGCGCCGCGCCGCCCGGGTTGACCACGTTGACCTGGGAGGTCACCTGGTAGGCGGGGCCGAGCCAGGCCTCGGAGATCAGCTCCAGGATGTCGTTGGCGTAGTAGTCGGCGAACACCTCCGGCGCCCGTACGGCCACCTTGTCCAGGGCGTTCCAGACGCGGTCGTTCGCGCCCGGCCTGGCGAAGTGGTCGCCGCGGGCCGCGCCGCTCGCGCGCTCCTCCTCGATCAGTGCGCGGAAGGCCTCGGACGCCGCGTCCACGACGGCCGCGTCCGCGAAGGCGCCCTTGAGGACCACGATGCCGGGCCCGTCCAGCAGGGCCCGGACCAACTCGTCCTGCACGCTCCGGCGGCCCTCGGTGGAGGCCGCCAGAGAGCGGAGCCGATCGCTGTCGTAGAGCGGGACGTTCTGCTCGACCCGCTCGGCCGAGGGATGGTCGGCGAGGTCGGTGCGCTGCTCCACGAGCGAGCGGAACGCGTCGAGATCGCAGTCCGCCTCGGTCAGCCAGGTGTGCGCTCCCGCGGCTCTGGGAGACATCCGGGTCCTTTCGCAGTCCGTGCATTTCTGCCAGTCTTGAGAACCCGAACCCATCATTCAATGCTTACCAATGCATCAAAAATCCATCACTGCTTTTGGGATCAGTCATGCGACACCGCTACCCGATCAGGGAAATCGCCCGCCAGGCCGGACTGAGTACGGCCACGGTCGACCGCGTCCTCAATCAGCGGGGCAATGTGACGGAGAGCACCATCAGGGAGGTGCACGAAGCCATCAGCGACCTGGACCGCCAGCAGAGCCAGGTCCGGCTCGGCGGCCGCACCTTCATGATCGACATCGTGATGCAGACCCCGGAGCGATTCTCCACCGCCGTACGCGAGGCACTCGAAGCCGAGCTGCCCTCCCTGCATCCCGCTCACGTGCGCTCACGTTTCCACTTCCGCGAGACCTGCCCTCCCGCCGAACTGATCGGAACCCTGGACAAGATCGCCAAGCGTGGTACGCAGGGCGTGATCCTCAAGGCCCCCGACGAGCCGGAGATCGCAGCCGCGGTCGGCCGGCTGGTCGCGGCCGGCATTCCCGTCGTCACCCTGGTGACCGACCTGCCCCACAGTGCGCGCCTGGCGTACGTCGGCATCGACAACCGCGCGGCCGGCGGCACCGCCGCCTACCTTCTCGGACAGTGGCTGGGCAAGCGGCCCGGCAACGTGCTCACCACCATCAGCCGGGGCTCCTTCCGAGGCGAGGAGGAGCGCGAGATGGGCTTCCGCAGCGCGATGCGCCTCGCCGACCCCAGGCGCTCCCTGGTGGAGGTCACCGACAGCGACGGCCTCGACGCCACCCAGCACGATCTCGTCCTGGCGGCGCTCAAGAGGGACGAGGACATCATCGCCGTCTACTCCGCGGGCGGCGGCAACCTCGCCACCCTCGACGCCTTCGAGACGCTCGGGCGGGAGTGCGCGGTGTTCATCGCCCACGACCTCGACCACGACAACACGCACCTGCTGCGCGAGCGCCGCCTGTCCGCGGTCCTCCACCACGACCTGCGTCAGGACATGCGCCGCGCCTGCCAGATCATCATGCGCGCCCACAAGGCACTCCCCGACGACGGACCGTCGCTGCCCTCGGCGATCCAGGTGGTCACGCCGTTCAACATGCCACCGGGCGCTCCGTCCGTGCCGGTCGTCGACTGAGACCGCGGAGGCGGTGAGCACGAGACCGAGCTGATGGACGCTCAGCTCCATGGGTAGGGGGCGTAGCGAAGTGAGCGGGTTGTCCTCCGTCAGGTACGGGTCAGGTCCAGGAGGACCTTGGAGGCGATGGTCCGGTCGTGGGCGAGGTCGAAGGCCGCGTCGGCCTCGGCGAGCGGGAAGGTGTGCGTAACGATCGCGTCGACGGGCAGGCCTTGGGCCAGCAGGTCGAGCGCCTCGTCGAACTCGGAGTCGAAGCGGAAGGCGCCCCGAAGTTCCAGTTCGCGGGTGACGGCGATGTTGCCCAGCAGGGGCACGTCTCCGGATGGCAGCAGGCCGAGGAGCACGACGGCTCCTCCGCGACGCACCCGTTCCACGCAGCTTCGTAGACCCGCAGGCGCTCCCGACGCCTCGACGGCGATGTCGAACGGATCCGGCCACGCGTCGTCATCGGGGGCGTCGGCCCGCAGGGTGGCGGTAGCCCCGGATGCGGCCGCGATGCGCAGGGGGGTGTCGAGGAGATCGGTCACCACGACCTCGGCGGCTCCCTTGCGGCGCAGAACGGCGGTGACCAGGCACCCGATCGGCCCTGCTCCGGTGACCAGCACCCGCTTGCCCGTGACGTCACCGGCCCGGTGCACGGCGTGCAGGGCCACCGACAGGGGTTCGGCCAGTACGGCACGGCGCAGCCCGAGTTCTGGCGGCAACGGGCGGATCTGTGCCGCGGGCACGGTGACGAGTTGGGCGAAGCCGCCTTGGACGTGGGGTGTGCGGGCGGCGCTGCCGAGGTAGCGGGTGTCGGCGCAGATGTTGCGGCGGCCGGCCTCGCAGTCGGGGCAGCGGTCGCACGGTGTGGCGGGATGGACGGCCACCGGGGTCCCGACGGCCGGTCCCGCGCCATCGGGTCCCAGGGTGGCGACATGGCCGACGATCTCGTGGCCGAGCACCATCGGCTCCCGGACGGTGAAGTCGCCGACCCGGCCGTGGCGGTAGTAGTGCAGGTCCGATCCGCAGATTCCGCCCAGGGCGACCGCGACGGTCACCTGGCCGGGTCCGGGCGGGGCGGGGGAGCGGTGCTCGACCCGGAGGTCTCCTGCCGCGTGGACGACGCAGGCTTGCATGGTGAGGGTTCCTTCCGTTGCGGCGTCCGTCACAGGACGGAGAGCATGCCGCCGTCGACGTAGAGCACCTGCCCGTTGACGAAGTCGGATGCTGGGGAGACCAGGAAGATCAGGGCGCCCACGAGGTCGTCGACATCGCCCCAGCGACCCGCCGGTGTACGTCTGCGCACCCAGGCGCTGAAATCCTCGTCAGCCACCAGGGCAGAGGTGAGTTCGGTGTCGAAGTATCCGGGTCCGATGCCGTTCACCTGGATGCCCAGGGGCCCGAGGTCGGCACACATGCCCTTGGTGAGCATCTTCAGGCCGCCCTTGGTGGCGGAGTAGGCGGCGATGCCCGGCCGGACCGCTTCGCTCTGTAGTGAGCAGATGTTGACGATCTTTCCGCGGTGCCGTGTTGCCATGCGCCGTGCGACCTCGCGGCCCACGAGGAAGGCACTGGTGAGGTTGGTGTCGAGGAGGCGGTGCCAGTCGTCGTCCGTGAACTCCAGCAGTGGGCTGCGGTGTTGGACTCCCGTGTTGTTCACCAGGATGCCGATCGGTCCGGTCTCCTCCTCGACCCGGGCGATGCCGGCGGCGACGGCCGCCGAGTCCGTCACATCGAAGGCGGCCGCCCGTACCCGGTCCCCGAAGGAGGCTGCAAGCTCCGAAGCGGTTGCTTGCAGGGTCGTGGTGTTCCGTCCGTTGAGGACGACCGTGCAGCCGGCCTCCAGCAGGCCCCTGGCGAGCGCCTTGCCGATGCCGCGGCTGGAGCCGGTGACCAGGGCTGTCTCCCCGGTGATGTCGAACAGCGGGTGGCTCATGTGCCCGCCTCCAAGGCAGGCACGCGTGCCTCCGCGGTACGGGTCGGCACGCCGGGCGTCGCCGGGCTGCCGGGAAGAGGGGTGCGCGCCGGGCGTCCGCCGAGGATGTCCAGGACGTTGTCGACCGCCAGATCGACCATGGCGGCCCGGGTGGCCTCGGTGGCCGACCCGATGTGGGGCAGCGTGACCACGTGGTCCTCCGCCACCAGGGGGGACAACTCCGTTCCCATCGGTTCGCGTTCGAAGACGTCGAGCCCGGCGGAGTGCAGCCTTCCGCCCCGGACGGCGTGCAGCAGGGCCTCCTCGTCGACGACACCGCCGCGGGAGGTGCTGACGAGTGTGGCCGTGGGCTTCATCGCCGCCAGTTCGCGGGCCGAGATCAAGTGCCGTGTCTCCTCCGTGAGCGGCACGTGCAGCGACACGATGTCGGACTCGGTCAGCAGCGTGGGCAGATCCACCGAGGTCGACAGCCCGTCGTCGGCGGCGTAGGGGTCGTGGTGCAGCACATGCATGCCGAACCCATGGGCCCGGCGGGCCACCGCGCGGCCGATCTGACCGTAGCCGATCAGGCCGAGAGTGGCTCCGTGGATGTCCAGGCCGAGGTAGTCGCCCATCCGGAACAGCTCCCAGGAGCCCTCCGCGAGGCTCGCCTGGGCGGCGCCGAGCCGACGGCGGGCGGCGAGGATCAGGGCGAAGGTGAGGTCGGCGGTGGTCTCCGCGAGCACGCCAGGGGTGTGGGTGACGACGATGCCCCGCTCCGCGGCGGCAGCCCGGTCGACGTTGTCGAAACCCATGCTCGCCAGCGATATGACCCGCAGCGAGGGGCCTGCCGCGTCCATCAGCGCGCCGTCCACCGGGTCGTTGCCCAGTGCCAGAACGCCACTCACCCCGGCGGCGAGCGAGGCGAGGTCGGAAGGTCCTGGCTTCTCGGTCCCGGGCCAGGCGACCACATCCGCTGTCTCCGACAGGCGGCCCAGGCCGCGGCCGGGCAGGTTTTCACGGGTGGTGAGGACACGCGTTTTCATCTATGTCTCCAGTGACGAGTCATGCATTGTCGACCGGGCGGCTGCTTTCGAAAGAAGCTAGCCGGGGCGGTCACCGGAAACAAATAGCGGATTCATGTGACGCTATTGCCGATCCTTATCCCCACCGAGGGGGCCCTTGAAATCATTTCCGGGGGAGCCGTCAAAGGAGTTGATCAGTTCGAGGAACAGGTCGTGCACGGCCAGGGCGGGTTCCGAAAGGGGCTGATTGTCCGACGTCACCACGGAGAGCTTCACCTGGATGACGGGATCCACGATGCGTCGGACCGACAGGGAGCGGACGTCGAGGATGGCGCGCGCCGCCGACCAGGGCAGGACCGTGGCGCCGAGGTCCGCGTCGACGGCATTGACGAGCGTCAGCGCGGATTCGACCTCGCCGACCACGTTCAGTCGGAGCGACGCCTGCTGGAAGGCGGCGTCCACGACCTGCCGGATCGTGTGGATGCGGCTGGGGAGCAGCAGGGGCACACTCGCCAGTTCCGCCAGCCCCACCTCGCCCTGCCCCGGCGGCGCCGTCGCGCCGGGCGCGCCGATCAGGAACAGGTCCTCCGTGCGCACCGGCTCGAACTGCACTCCCCGCAGCGGGCCGGCCCCGTAGATGAACGCCATGTCCATCCGGCCGGTCATGATGGCCTCGCTGATCACGCCGCCGAAGTTCTCGTTGATGTGCAGCAGGATGTCCGGGTAGCGCTCGCGCACGTTCTTGAGGAGCGGCAGCGCGAGCGCCGCGCCCAGGCTGTACGGCGCGAGTCCCACCGACACGCTGCCCGCGGGGGCCCGGCCGGAGACGTCGACGGCGGAGTGTGCGAGGTCCACCTGCCGGAGGATCAGCTGGGCGTGCCGGTACAGTGCCCGGCCCGCCTCGGTCGGGGCGACCCCGCGTTTGCTGCGGATCAGCAGTTGCTGTCCGAACTGCGCTTCCAACGCGGACAGTTGCTGGCTGAGTGCCGGCTGCGCGATGTGCAGGATGTCAGCCGCGCGCGTGATGCTCCCCGCGTCGATGATCTTGATGAACGAGTAGAGACGCCTGGTGTCCATGCGGGGCCTTCCACGGTGAGCGGAGCCTCATCGTAGGGAGGGGTCACCCCGAAGCACACCCCGGCGAGCCCCAGGGTGTGAGGCGAGTCATAGCCGTTCGCGATAACGCCAGACCGAACGGATATTGGCGATCACGTGAGCATGGCCCTAAGTTAAGCGGAACATCCAGCCCGGACCTGCTCGATGAATTCGCTGTCTGTGTCCGAGGTGTTCGGATCCCTTTTCGGGTGTCACGAAGACGTGACGGCATTTCCTTTACCGCTCACCCTTCTTCGCTTTCCTTTCCCGCATTCTCTCCCGGAGGACGTCATGACCCCCATGGTTGATCTCGTCGCCGATCTCGGCGAGGGGTTCGGCGCCTACACGATGGGCGACGACGAGGCCCTTCTGGAGATGCTCACGTCCGCCAATGTGGCCTGCGGATTCCATGCCGGTGATCCGCGCATCATGGACGCCACGGTTCGGCACTGCGTGGAGAAGCAGGTGGCCGTGGGTGCGCACCCGAGCTTTCCCGACCTCGTCGGCTTTGGCCGCCGCGCGATGGACCTCACCCCGGAGGAGGTCCGCACGGACGTCCTCTATCAGGTCGGCGCCCTCCAGGCGTTCGCCGTCGCGCACGGGACGCGGGTGCATCACGTGGCCCCGCACGGACGCCTGGGCAACCTGGTCGCCGTACGCGCCGACTACGCCCGCGCGGTCGTGGACGCCGTCGCCTCCCTGGACGAGTCGCTGATCGTCCTCGCGCAGGACGGCGAGCTCGCCGACGCCGCCCGCGCCCGCGGACTGCGTGTGGGGATCGTCGGCATCGCCGACCGCGCGTACCGCTACGACGGGACCCTCGTCCCCCGCTCCGAGCCCGGAGCAGTGATCCACGACCCGGACGAGGTCGCCCGGCGGACACTGCGGATGGTCTCCGAGGGGCTCATCCGCAGCGTCGACGGCAAGGACATCCCGGTCACCTGCGACACCGTGCTCCTGCACGGAGACAGCCCCGGAGCGATCGCGCTGGCCGGCCGTATCCGCGAGCAACTCCTGGCCGCCGGCGTCGAGATCACCCCTCTCGACAAAGTGCTGAGCGGCAAGGGCGCCTGACATGAGCAGCCCTGACGCCGATGGCGCGGACATGAACGGCAACGTCACCATCCTGGACTGCGGCGACTCCGCCCTGGTCGCCAAGGCCGTGGGCCTGGACGCCGAAGCCGGCTGGCGGCTGGTCCACGCCCTGGCCGATGCCCTGGACGCCGTCGGGCTCACCGGAGTCCACGACGTGGTGCCCACCTACGACGCCCTGCTCGTCGAGTTCGACTGCACCGGCACCGACCACGACACCGTCCGGCGCGTCCTGTCGCACGAGGCTGCCCGCCTCGGGCCACACCCCGCACGGACGAAGCCTGCCCGACGATTCGTCGTCCCTGTCGTGTACGGCGGTGAGTACGGTCCCGATCTGCCCGAGGTCGCCGCGCACCTCGGCATGGCCGAGAGCGACGTCGTCGCGCTCCACTCCGGGTCCGATCTCACCGTGCGCTGCCTCGGTGCGCCCGCGGGGGCCCCGATGATGGACGGGCCGCCCTTCCCGGGGCCGGTGCCGCGACTTGCGTCGCCCCGCGTCCGCGTCGACCCCGGCTCGGTCGCCGTCGCCGGCCGGCAGGCGGTCATCTGCCCGATGCCCTCGCCCGGCGGCTGGCCGCTCCTCGGGCGTACCCCCGTGCGCGTCCTCGACCTGCACCGCGACCCGATCACCGCCTACCGCCCCGGCGACACCTTCCGCTTCGCCCCCATCACGCCCGACGAGTGGGACGACTACGCCGACACATCTCTGGCGGCGTGTCATGGCTGACACCCTCACCATCCGCACCGCGGGCATCGTCACCGTGCAGGACCTCGGCCGGGTCGGCCGCTCCCGCCACGGCCTGCCCGTCAACGGAGCCGCCGACCAGCACTCGGCACGCATCGCCAACGTCCTGTGCGGCAACGACGAACGCGCCCCGCTGCTGGAGATCACCGCCCTCGATTTCGCGTGCGTCCCCTCCAGCGACATCCTCCTCGCCGTGACCGGCGCGCCCGCCGACGTGACCGTCGACGGAGGGAGCCGCCCGCAGTGGGAACCGGTCCCGGTCCGCGCCGGCGAGGCCGTCCGGGTCACCGGCATCCGCCGGGGACTGCGCGTCTACCTGGCCGTACTCGGCTCGTTCGAAGCCGACTACCTTCAGGGAAGCTGCGCCCCCGACACGATCCTGGGCTTCGGCCCTGTCCTCCGCAGCGGCGACGAACTCGTCCTGCGCACGGCCTGTCCGCCCCTCGACCACCCCTTCTCACGGATCCCGCTGTTCCGCCTGCACGCACCCGTCCCCCGGTTCCCCACCACCTGGACCATCGACGTCACCGACGGCCCCGACCGGGCCGAGTTCGGAGACACGGGACGGCGCCTGTTCGACGCCCCCTTCACGGTCAGCCCGCGAAGCAACCACATCGGCCTGCGGCTACAGGGCGAGGTACCCCGCAGAGTGACCAGGGGCGAGATCCTCTCCCGCGGTGTCCCCATCGGCGCCGTCGAAGTACCCGCGGGGGACGAACTCCTCGTACTGCACCGCGGCCGCGGTGTCACGGCCGGCTACCCCGTGCTCGCCGTCGTCACCGCCACCGGCCTGTCCGCACTGGGGCAGGTGCGCCCCGGACAGACCATCCGCTTCCGCCACCGCACCCTCGACCAGGCGGTCACTGCCCACCGCACCCAACGCAACGCCATCGACGCCCTGAGAACCCGGGTCCGCACGGCCTTCGACGCCCTGCGCATCCGCGCTCAGGTCGGCGGCTGACTCCCCGCACCGCACCCGCTCAGCAACCCCTACGCCCGCCCGCACGGAGCCGTAACGTCCCTCAACCCACGCCTGCTGCCCAGACAGGAGACGCCATGAGCACCGTGGCCGCTCAGCCAGTCCCCAACACCGTCGACCCCAGAACAGCCCGCAAGGTCACCCTCGCGGGATGCGTCGGGATCTTCGCCGAGCTCTACGACAACGGCATCTTCGGCTTCATGGCCGGATCGCTCGCCGCCGTCTTCTTCCCCGGCTCCGACAACGCCATCCAGCTCGTCTTCCTCGGTTACGCCGTCTCCTTCTTCTTCCGCCCCCTCGGCGCCGTCATCTGCGGCCACCTCGGCGACCGCATCGGACGCCAGCGGATGCTGGTTTTCGTCATCCTGCTCATCAGCGTCGCCACCGCGGGCATCGGCATCCTGCCCACCTACGCGAGCATCGGTGTCGCGGCACCCGCCCTGCTGATCCTGATGCGCGTCGCCCAGGGCTTCTCCGTCGGCGGTGAGGCGTCGGGCGCCATGAGCTTCCTCGCCGAGCACGCCCCGGAGGGCAAGCGCGGCCTCTACACCAGCTACGCGCAGATCGCGTCGTTCCTCGCGCTGCTCACCGGCACTCTGGTCGCCGCCGCCATGACCAGCGGACTCGGCGACGACCGCATGCAGTCCTGGGGCTGGCGCATCCCGTTCCTGCTCGCCGTCCCGCTCGGCATCACCGGCATCTACATCCGCAAGCGCATCAGTGACACGCCCAACTTCACGCGCCTGAAGGAAGAGGACGGTCTCTCCAAGAACCCCCTCAAGGAGGCCTTCACCTCCGCCGAGCACCGCCGCGCCATGCTGCTGGCCCTGTTCATCCCCCTGATGAACGGCTCCGGGTACTACGTCCTGTTCAGCTACATGCCCACCTTCATGAGCAGCGAGCTGGACTTCGGCAAGGTCCAAGGCCTCCTCGTCACCGCCTCCAGCCTGGTCGCGATCTGTATCGCCATCCCGTACATGGGCCGTCTCTCCGACCGGATCGGGCGCAAGAAGGTCATCGCCGGCGCCGCGATCGCCATGGCCGTCGTCGGCATCCCCTGTTACCTGCTGATCGGCACCGGCAACGTCGCCCTCGCCGTGATCGGCGCCTGCGTCATGGCGGTCGTGTTCGCCGGGCACACGGGCGTCATCCACATCCTGCTCGTCGAACTCTTCCCCACCCGCGTCCGCTACTCCGCCTACGGCCTGGGCTACAACGTCTCCTCCGCACTCTTCGGTGGCACGGCCCCCCTCCTGATGACCTACCTCATCGACCGCACGGGCAACGTCAACATGCCGGCCTTCTACGCCGTCCTCACCGCCCTCGGCACACTCATCGCCGTCTCCCGGGTGAAGGACCGGGCCCACCTGCCGCTGCGCGACGCCTGACAGATCCCTTGGCACCCGCACACCCGCACACCCCCACATCAAGGAGCACACCAGCATGCCCATCTCCGACTACAGGACGGCCCTCGTCACCGGAGCGTCGACCGGCATCGGAGCCGTCGTCGTCGAGCGACTCGCCAAGCGCGGCCTGGAAGTTCACGCCGTGGCCCGCAACGCCGAACGGCTGGGCGCCCTCGCCGAGGCCACCGGCTGCACCCCCCACGCGCTCGACATCACCGACACCGAGGCGCTCACCGCGGCCTTGGACGGCCTGGAAATCGACGTCCTCGTCAACAACGCCGGCGTCTCGCGCACCGGGAACATCCTCACCGCCGACGAGTTCGCCGTCGACGAGCAGATCGCCGTCAACATCCAGGCCGTCCTGCACCTGGTACGCCTGCTCATGCCCGGCATGGTCGAGCGCGACCTCGGCCATATCGTCAACATCAGCTCCATCGCCGGTGTCTACAACTTCGGCGGAAACACGATCTACCACGCCACCAAGGCGGCGGTGCACACCCTCTCCCGCCAGCTGCGGGTCGACGGCTACGGCCGCCGGGTCCGCGTCAGCGAGATCTGCCCGGGCCGCGTGGAGACGGAGATCTTCGGGCGCCTGCTCGGCGACATGGAGGAGGCCCAGCGGCAGTTCTACGACGGTTACGAGTCGCTCAAGCCCGAGGACATCGCCGACGCCATCGAGTTCGCCGTGGACGCGCCCCGGCACGTCAACATCGGCCACATCGAGATCCTGCCCACCTTCCAGGTCCCCGGCGGCCTCAACTTCGAACGCCGCGAGGGCTGAGCACATGAACACCGCTGAGCACATGAGCACCGCAGAGCGGGTACGCCGTATCAACCCCTCGCCCAGCACGGCGGCGGCGCAGCGTGTCCGAGAGCTCAAGAGCCAAGGCCTCACCATCCTCGACCTGACCGTCGGAGAGCCCGACTTCGACACCCCCGACCACGTCAAGGCCGCCGCGATCCGGGCCATCGAGGCAGGCGAGACCAAGTACACCCCGGTGAACGGCACCCCGCAGCTGCGCGCGGCGATCGCCGAGAAGCTCCGCGGACGCCACGGGCTGGAGCGCACCGACGCGCAGATCACGGTCGGCGGCGGAGCCAAGCAGGTCATCTTCCTCGCGCTGATGGCCACCTTGGACGAAGGGGACGAGGTCATCGTCCCCGCCCCGTACTGGGTGTCCTATCCCGACATGGTCCGCGCCAACGACGGCACCCCCGTCATCGTCGACTGCCCCGAGCCGGACGGCTTCAAGCTGACCCCGCAGCGGCTGAGTTCGGCGCTCACCGACCGCACGCGTTGGGTCGTCCTGAACACCCCCGGCAACCCGACCGGAGCCGCCTACACCACCGGCGAACTGCGTGCGCTCGCCCAGGTGTTGCTGGACCACCCCCACGTGCGCGTCCTCACCGACGAGATCTACGACGAGATCTGGTACCGCGAGGAGGACACCACCTCCCTGGCGGCAGTCGAACCCCGCCTGGCCGACCGGGTGTTCCTCACCAACGGCGTGTCGAAGACGTACGCGATGACAGGCTGGCGCATCGGCTACGGGGTGGGCCCGGCGGACCTGGTGACCGCGATCAACACCCTTCAGTCCCAGACCTCCTCCTGTCCCTCCTCCGTCAGCCAGGCCGCAGCCGCCGCCGCGCTCACGGGACCGCAGGACTTCGTCCAGGACACCGTGCGCGTGTACCGCGCACGGCGCGACGCCACGGTGAAGCTCATCAACGACGTTCCCCGGCTCAACTGCACCGCGCCCGACGGAGGCTTCTACCTCCTGGTGAACTGCCGTGACGCCATCGGGCAGTTCACGCCGACAGGAGACCGGATCCAGGACGACGAGGACTTCGCCCGCTATCTGCTCGACAGCCGGCAGGTGGCGGTGATCCATGGAGCCGCGTACGGCGCGCCCGGCTACTTCCGGATCTCGTTCGCCACGTCGACGGACGTCCTCACCGAGGCGTGCGAGCGCATCGCGACGGCCTGCGCCGACCTCTCCGCCACTCCCTCCGCCTGAAAGGTCATCATGATCCGCGTCAGCACGAAGTTCGCGCGGCCGGACGCCGCCCTGGTCGAGCAACTGCGCGCATTCTCCTCGGCCACCATCCACGAGGCACAGGGCCGGCTCGGGGCGCTGGACTCGGCCATCAAGCCGGTCGACCACCGCATGTCCCTGTGCGGCCCCGCCTTCACGGTCCAGTGCGCCCCACGCGACAACCTGATGCTTCAGACCGCCATCGCCTACGCCCAGCCCGGGGACGTCGTCGTCGTGTCCGCCGGCGCCTACGAGGAGGCGGGCTCCTTCGGTGACGTCCTCGCCAACGCCTGTCAGGCCAAGGGACTCGGCGGCCTGATCACCGACACGGGCGTCCGGGACACCGAGGACCTGCGCGCCCTGGGATTCCCCGTCTTCTCCCGCAGCGTGTCCATCAAGGGCACGGTCAAGGAGACCGTCGGGCCGATGTGCGAGCCGGTCACCATCGGCGGTGTGCTCGTCCGCCCCGGCGACGTGATGCGGGCGGACGCCGACGGTGCGGTCGTCGTCCGCCGCGAGGACGCCGCGACGGTGGTCACCGCATCCCAGGAACGGATCGACGCCGAAGCCGGGTACATCTCCGCGTACCGGGCCGGCAAGACCGTCGTCGACATCTGCAATCTCGCGCCGCTTCTCGCGTCGAAAGGGCTGGTGATCGACGACTAGGACACCGCAGGGGCAGTCAGCTCCCGAAAGTATTTCGTAACCGGGGCATTTCCCGTCCTTGTCCCGGCCGTGAATTCCATGTCAGTGTCCCGGCCAGCAGGCAGGCCGTCGGCAGCGTGGCATCCGAAAAGCTTTCGTACCGCCCTCCGATCCGCCTGGCCACCGATGGCATGTGGAAACAAGAGGGGCACACCATGCGGGGAATCCCGGTCAACGGAAATCTCGGAAGCCCGAGAATGCGACGCGTCGTCGCGTCCGCGGTCGCTCTCACGGCGGCCATGGGCCTTGCCGCGTGCGGGACTTCGGGACCGTCCGGATCGTCCACGGACTCGTCCGCGAAGGGCCTGACGATGTGGGCGCTCAACGACCAGACGATTCTCAAGGAGTCCGTCGACGCCTACAACAAGGACCACCCCGACGAGAAGATCACCCTGCGGCTGTTCGCGAACGACGACTACAAGCAGAAGCTGCGCGTCGCCTTCGGCGCGAACCAGGCCCCGGACATCTTCTTCAGCTGGGGCGGCGGGGCCCTGAACGACTACGTCAAGGCCGGCAAGGTCGACGCGCTGACGGCGGCCGAGGCGAACACGGACCGGTTCACCCCGAGCGTGATGCAGAGCGCCACCTTCGACGGCAAGGTCTACGGAGTGCCCGCCAACGGCCTCGCCCCGGTGGTCCTCTACTACAACAAGAAGGTGCTGGCCGACGCGGGCGTCGAGCCGCCGAAGACGTACGACGACCTGCTGGCGGCCGTGAAGCAGCTGAAGGCCAAGGACGTCGTGCCGCTCTCCCTCGCCGCGAACTCCAAGTGGCCGACGCTGATGTACCTGGAGTACCTGCTCGACCGGCAGGGCGGCGCCGAGGTGTTCTCGAAGATCGCCTCCGGTGACACCTCGGCGTGGAAGGACGCGTCGGTCACCAAGGCCAACCAGTACCTCCAGGACCTGTCGAAGGCCGGCGCCTTCGGGGACAACGCCTCCTCCGTCAACTACGACCAGGGCGCCTCCACGGCCCTGCTCTACACGGGCAAGGCGGCCATGGAGGTCATGGGCACCTGGGAGTACGCCAACATCGCCAAGGCCGCGCCCGACTTCCTGAAGAGCGACCTCGGCTACACCGCCTTCCCGTCGCTGTCCGGCGGTGCCGGCGACCCGAACAGCATCGTCGGCAACCCCTCGAACTTCCTGTCGCTGAACTCGTCGACCAAGCACAGGTCCGCGGCCCTCACGTACCTCAAGGACTACGTCCTGAACGACTCCCAGATAGATGCCTACCTCGCCGCCGGCAGCGTTCCGCCGGTCGAGGGCCTGGAGTCGAAGCTGGCGGCGGTGCAGTCGTCGTCCGACAAGGCGTGGCTGACCTTCGTCTACGACCTGGTGGAGAAGTCGCCGAGCTTCCAGCTCTCCTGGGACCAGGCACTGCCGTCCGACCAGGCGGACCCGCTGCTGACCAACACCGACAAGTCGTTCCTGCGTCAGATCTCGCCCGCCGACTTCGGTGTGAACATGAGCAAGGCGGGGTCGTGACCGTCACCGTCCCCACGAGCACTCGCACCCGCCGGGGAGGAGGCAGCGGCCTCCTCATGGCCGCCCCCGCACTGCTTCTCTTCGGCCTGTTCGGCCTGGTCCCCCTCGTCGGGGTGGTGGCGCTCAGCCTCGCCCGCTGGGACGGCCTCGGTTCCGTCGGCTGGGCCGGCCTCGCCAACTGGGGCAGCGTCCTGACCGACGGCGCCACCTGGCAGGCGCTGTGGCTCACCGTCAAGGTGATGGCGGTCAGCTGGCTGGTCCAGACGCCGATCGCCCTGGCCCTCGGTGTCTTCCAGGCACCGAGAGGGAGGATGCGGGCGCTGTTCGCCGTCCTCTTCTTCCTCCCGCTGCTGCTGTCCGCCGTGGCGATCGGCCTGACCTGGCAGGCGCTCCTCGATCCGTCCTTCGGCATCGGTGCCACGCCCGGCCTGCACTGGCTGGCGCAGCCGCTGCTCGGCTCGCCGGACCTGGCCCTCTACACGGTGATCTTCGTGATCGCCTGGCAGTTCGTGCCGTTCCACGCCCTGCTCTACCAAGCCGGGATACGGCAGATCCCGACCGCTCTGTACGAGGCCGCCGCCCTCGACGGCGCCGGGCCCCTGGCCCGCTTCCGGCACATCACCCTGCCGCAGCTGAAGTACACGATGGTCACCTCCAGCACGCTCATGCTCGTCGGTTCACTGACGTACTTCGACCTGATCTTCGTCCTGTCCGGCGGCACCGGCGGCCCCGGCACCGCCACCCGCGTCCTTCCCCTCTCCATGTACATCACCGGATTCCAGGCCCACGACATGGGCCGGGCCAGCGCCGTCGCCACCCTCCTGGTGGTCTTCGGCCTCGGCCTGTCGCTGCTGACCACCCGCCTGTCCGGCTTCACCCGGATGGACAGCCGGCAGGAGGGCATGTGAGCACCACCGTGACCAAGGTCCGCGCCGTCACCGGACAGTCGGACGTCCCCGCCCCCGGAGCGGTAGCACCCAGGCCCGTCCGGCCGAAGTCCGTGGCAAGGATCCTCCGCCGCGTCCTCACCGGCAGTGCCACGCTGCTCTGGGCGGCGATCGTCGTTGTACCCGTCTACTGGCTGGTCGTCACCAGCCTGCGCAGCCGTGCCGACTTCACCACCGACAGCCCACTGGCCCTGCCCGGCCACCCGACGCTCGACAGCTACCGGACCGTCCTGGACGGCGACTTCACGACCTATCTGCTCAACAGCGTCGTCGTCACCGCGGGGACGGTCGTCCTCACCGTCACCGTCGCCCTCATGGCCGCCTTCGCGATCGTCCGGGGCGCCGGCGGCCGCCTGTCCCGCGTGTCCTTCCGGCTGTACCTGCTGGGCCTGGCGATCCCTCTCCAAGCGGTGATCATCCCGGTCTACCTGCTGATCATCAGGTTGCAGCTGTACGACAGCCTGCTCGCGATCGTTCTGCCCTCGGCGGCGTTCGCGCTGCCGATCACCGTGATGATCCTGGTGAGTTTCCTGCGCGACGTGCCGCGCTCCCTGTTCGAGGCGATGATCGTCGACGGTGCCGGCGACTGGCGCATGCTCTTCTCGCTCGCGGCGCCCCTGGCCCGCCCGGCGTTGATGACGGTCGCCGTCTACGACGGCCTCCAGGTCTGGAACGGCTTCCTCTTCCCGCTCATCCTCACCCAGAGCGGCGACAAGGCCGTGCTGCCGCTGGCGCTGACCCTCTACCGGGGCCAGTTCGGCATCGACGTACCGGCCACGATGGCCGCGGTGGTGCTTTCCACCCTGCCGATGCTCGCGCTGTTCATCATCGCCAGGCGCCAGCTCGTCGCCGGACTCACCGCCGGTTTCTCCAAGTAGCCCACACCACCGGGCAGTTCACCCCACCCCGTACGACGGCCGGGCCCTGCGCCCGGCCCCGTCGGCGTGCCCGCGCAACACCGAGGAGTCGTGAATGACGACCACCATGCCCGGCCACGGCGGCCTCCCCCAGGGGGAGGACGACCGCCCCTGGACCGACCCCGCCCTGCCCACCGCCGAGCGCGTCGAGGCGCTGCTCGCCCGGCTCACCCTGCCGGAGAAGGTCGCGCAACTCAGCAGCACCTGGGAGGACATCGAGGCCGACGGCCCGGAAGTGGCCCCGGGCAGCAACCACTTCGGCAGGGTCGGCGATCTCGACGAGACCGCCCGGCACGGCCTCGGCCAACTCACCCGCCCCTACGGCACACTGCCCCGGCCCGCGCTCGAACACGCCCGTCTCCTCGCCGCACACCAGCGGCAGGTCATGGCACAGAGCAGATTCGGCATCCCGGCCATGGCCCACGACGAGTGCCTGACCGGATTCACCGCCTACGGCGCGACGATCTACCCCACCTCGCTCGGCATGGCGGCCACCTTCGACCCGCAGCTGATCCGGCGGGTCGGCGAGGCCATCGGCGCCGACATGGCCGAGTCGGGCGTCCACCAGGGTCTCGCCCCGGTCGTCGACGTGATCCGCGACTACCGCTGGGGCCGCTGCGAGGAGACGTACGGCGAGGACCCGTACCTGGTCGGGGAGATGGGGGAGGCATACGTCACCGGTCTCCAGAGCGCCGGCGTGTACGCCACCCTCAAGCACTTCGCCGGATACTCCGCCTCCATGGGCGGCCGCAACCACGCCCCCGTGCACGCAGGCCGCCGCGAGCTCTTCGATGTCATCCTGCCGCCCTTCGAGCGGCTCGTCGCCGCGGGCGTCGGCTCGGTCATGAACTCGTACGCCGAGATCGACGGCGAGGCACCCGCCGCCAGCCGGTGGCTGCTGACCGAAGTGCTGCGCGACGCCTGGGGTTTCGAGGGCACCGTCGTCTCCGACTACTGGTCCCTGCCCTTTCTGGTCAGCGCCCACCGGGTGGCCGCCGACCCGTCCGACGCGGGGGCGCTCGCCCTGCGCGCCGGCATGGACGTCGAACTGCCCGATCAGCGTGGCTTCGGCGACGCCCTCGTGCACGCCGTCGAGCAGGGCGCGGTCGACGAGGAGCTGGTCGACCGCGCCGTACGCCGGGTGCTGCGGCAGAAGGTCGAGCTCGGGCTCCTCGACCCCGACTGGGACCCGAGGCCCCCCGCCCTGCGCGCGGGTGAACTCGACCTGGACAAGCCGGAGAACCGCGGGCTTGCCCACGCCGTGGCGCAGTCGAGCGCCGTCCTGCTGTCCAACGACGGGACCCTGCCCCTCCCGGCCGGTGGCCGGATCGCGCTGATCGGCCCGTGCGCCGACGACGTACGCACCATGTTCGGCTGCTACAGCTTCCCCAACCACGTCCTCGCCGAGCGCGCCGACCTCGGCAACGGGGTCGAGGCGGTCTCCCTCCGTACCGCGCTGACCGAGGAACTCCCGTCCGTGGAGTGGCAGTTCGTCCAGGGCTGCCCGATCCGGGACGAGGACGCCTCCGGCATCCCGGCGGCCGTGGCGGCCTCGACCGCCGCCGACCTCACCGTCCTCGTCGTCGGCGACAAGGCGGGGATGTTCGGCATCGGCACCTCGGGGGAGGGCTGCGATGTCGAGGACCTGCGGCTGCCGGGTGTCCAGGAGGAGCTGGTCGAGGCGGTCCTGGCGACCGGGAAGCCCGTGGTGCTGATCGTCAGCAGCGGCCGGCCCTACGCCGTGGGCCGGTTCGCGTCCGCCGCCGCGGCCATGGTGCAGGTCTTCCTGCCGGGGGAGGAGGGCGGCCGGGCAGTGGCCCAACTCCTGTCCGGAAAGGCGAACTTCAGCGGCAAACTGCCCGTGCAGATCCCCGTCTCGCCGGGCGGACAGCCGTACACCTACCTGCACCCGCCGCTTGCCGACCGGCAGAGCTTCCTGTCCAACCTCGACCCCACCCCCGCGTTCCCCTTCGGACACGGGCTGTCGTACACCGACTTCGAGATCGACCTGCTCGCCGTGGATCGCGAACAGGTGCCGACGGACGGGGAGTTCACGGTCCGCGCGCGGGTGCGGAACACGGGGACGATGGCCGGCGCCGAGACCGTCCAGCTGTACGCCGTCGACCCGGTCGCCCAGGTCACGCGGCCCGTGCGCACCCTGCTCGGCTTCGCCAAGGTGGCGCTCGCCCCCGGGGAGCGGGCCGCGGTCCGCTTCCACGTCCACACCGACCGCCTGGCCTTCACCGGGTTGGCGGGCCGCCGCATCGTCGAGCCCGGCGAGATCGTGCTCCACGCGGGCTCCTCCAGCCTGGACACCCCGGTGCGGGATGCCATCCGGCTGGTGGGGGAGGAGCGGGATGCGACGGTTCTGCGGCATCACGGGGTGCCGGTGACGGTCGAGCGGGAGTAGACGTTCCGCGGGCGGGCCGGTTCTTTACCTGCGGGTCCGTTGTGGCTGGTCGCGCAGTTCCCCGCGCCCCTGGAAAGCAGGGGCTGCGCCCCGCTTTGAGGCGGCGCCACCGGATTCACCGGTGGCGCCGCCTCTTCTCGAATCGGTGACTAACTCCGTGTCCAGGTCTGCGTCGCGTTGCCCAGCCCGGTCCACAGCCCGACCTTCGAGCCGTTGGCCGTGCCCCAGTCGGTCACGTCGATGGCCAGACCGTTGGAGCGGTTGGCGATGGTGCCGTCCACGCGGAACGACCACCTCTGACTGGACTTTCCGTTGCAGGCCCAGAGGATGAGCGTGGTGCCCGCGGTAGTGCCGTCACCGTTCGCGGCCAGGCAGTTGCCGGACACCCGCAGTTCGCCGGCCGTGGTCCGGGTGATGGTCTGGTTGGCGTTGCCCGAGCAGTCGTAGATCTGGACCTGGACGCCCGTCTGGCCGTTCGGGACGTCGAGGCAGCGGCCGGAGTACGTGCCCTTCAGGGTGAAGGCCGAGTCCGTGGGGAGGGGGTCCTGGACCAGCTGCCAGTCCTGTGAGCCGTCGGTGGTCGAGGCCGCCACGGTGACGGGACCGCCAGCCGTCGAACCGGTCATGTACAGGCTGGTGTTGAGGACCGAGCGGAGCTTGTAGTACCCGCTGGTCGAGGAGACGAGGGTCCACTGTTTGTCGGTGGCTCCGTCGTCGACCCACTGGGCCAGCTTCTGCCCGGCCGTCGCGGTGCCGGTCCAGATGGCGACGGAGCGGCCGCCCGCCTTGTTGAGCAGCGTCACGTTGCCGCCCTTGGTGGTGAGGTGCCAACGCTGGGTGTCGGCCGCGGAGTTGGCGGCGCCCAGGACGAGGTCCGGAGTGTTCCCGGTCAGGCTCGCGTCCTGGGTCTTCCCGGACGCGGTGCCGAGCACCTGCCCGGTCAGCCGGTTGACGAGCCTGTAGTAGGCGCCGTCGGACCGCCCGAGGTCGACCTCGGCGTACTTCACCGGCCCGACGCTGGCGCCGCTCCAGGACGCCTGGAGGATGAGGACGCGTCCCGTGCCGTCGACGTACTGCAGCATGCGACTGTAGCCGCCGGGCATCGACGTCTTGTACTGCTTCCAGGTGCCGGTGCTCCGCCCGGACTCGTTCACCCAGACATCGCCGCTGCCGGCGGCGTTGTAGACGATGCGTCCGTCCGGCATCGGGAGGAGGACCGGGCTGCCGCCGGTGGACAGCGTGGCCCCGCCCGAGGGCACCGGCAGCGAGGTGATCGCGGCGTCCGTGGCCGAGAAGAACTTCGTCGGGTCGTCGGAGATCCGGTAGCGGACGTTCGTACCGCCGCCCCAGTACTCGTACGTCAGAAGCCACTTGCCGTCGGTCGTCGGGGCGATGGTCGTCATGCCCGGACGGCCGCCGCCGATCTCCGTCTTGCCGCCGCCCATGCTCACCGTGGAGCCCGGGACGTCGACGACCGGGTCGCTCCAGGACGTGCTGCTGCCGTCCCAGGTCCGGTGGAGGAGGACCTGGCCGCCGGAGTCGGCCGCCGTGTCGTTGGCCGGGTCGCGAGTCGGGGCGCCGGTGCTGGTGTTGTAGCCCGTGAAGTCGCTCTCGTCGGAGTAGTAGGCGATGAGCCGGCCGTTGTGGGCGAGCAGGTGCGGCTCCCAGAGGGGGTCGACCTGGGCGTGGGTGTTGGCCGCCGAGACACGGCCGACGTTGCCCGCGCTGCCGCCCTGCCAGCCGCCGGCCGTGATGATGTTCTTCACGCTCCAGGTGGCACCGTTATCCGTGCTGGCGTACAGGGCGAGTGCCAGGTCCTTGCGGTCACCGTCACCGGACGGCGTCCAGTTGGGGTTGGCGGCCTTCTGCTCCTTGTAGTAGTAGTCGTCGCCCGAAACGATGCTCGCGAGCAGCAGCGTTCCGGCGCTCAGGTTTCCGACGTTCTGTGGGAGCACGTAGAGATACGGGTTGGTCCAGTTGCTCGTGTACTTCGCGTACGCGCTGTCGCTGGACAGGTACGCCGGGGCCTTGACGTCGGCCAGCTTCGCCCACGTCGTACCGTGGTCGTCGCTCTTGTGGACGGGCAGCGTCTGGCCCACCGGAGCGCTTTGACTGTTCTCGAACGTCGCCACGATCCGCCCGCTCGGCAGCTGGGCCGACTTCGGGTAGAGCACGCACGGGCGCTTGTTGCACGCGGCGGTGTTGTCCGCCGTATACAAGTTCGCGGGACTCGGCTGATACGCCGACGCGGTTGTCGCGGAGGCGATGGCGAATGCCACGCCTATGCCGAAGGCCGTCGCCGAAGCGAAGACCTTTCGCGCCCAGGATCTTTTCAACGGCGTTCCTTTCACCGGGGGGTGCGGGGCAGGAAGCCAGTATTCGTAGGCGACATCGCGCTGTCACCGGCAGGTTGCGAAAGGGTTTCGCAGAGTCGCGGGTTACGGGGTATTGACGCGACTGCGCGCGGACGTCGAGGTCCGCAGCACGAGTTCCGTGGCCAGCTCGATGCGCGGCGACGCGGGCGGCCGGCCGTCCGCGAGATCCATCAGCACCCGGGTCGCCTCGCGGCCCAGCTCCTCGAACGGCTGGCGCACCGCACTCAACGGCGGGCAGGCCATGGCCGCCACGAGCGTGTCGTCGAAGGACATGACCGACAGGTCGTCCGGTACCGAGAGCCCCTGCTGCCGGGCGGCCTCCAGCACGCCGAGCGCCTGCGCGTCGCTGGCCGCGAAGACGGCCGTGGGCGGGTCGCCGGCCCGCAGGATCTGAAGGCTCGCGGTGAGCGCGTCGCTGTAGTCGAAGTCGGTCGAGCGGACGATCGCCGGATCGTAGGCGACCTGGGCCTCCTCCAGCGCGGCCCGGTAACCGTGCACGCGCGCCGCCCCTGCCAGGGAGTGCGAGCGGCCCGCGACCATGCCGATCCGGGTGTGGCCAAGGGCCAGCAGGTGCTGAACCGCCTCCCGGGCACCGCTCCAGTTCGTCACCCCGATGCTCGGAATGTCCTCCGAAGGCGCGCTGAGGGGGTCGATCAGCACCACCGGCAGCCGCTGCTCGACGATCCGCCGCTGGTCCTCCTCGGCCAGCATGGAGATCACGATCACGATCCCCGCCGCGCCGAGTGACACGCACTCCTCCAGCCATCCGGAGATCGACCGCCGGCTCGTCGTCCCGGTGACCACGTCGATGCCGAACTCACCGGCCGCGTCCACGATGCCCCGGGCGACCTCCAGGGTGTACGGGCCGGACAGGTCACGGAAGACGACGACGATCTGCTGTGGCGTCGCGGGACCCCGGTCCCACGGGCGGACGTACCCGTACCGCGCGAGCATTTCCTCGACCCGGTCCCGGGTCGCCGTGCCCACGTCCCGGCGCCGGTGCACCACCTTGGACACGGTGCTGAGCGAGACCCCGGCCTCGGCGGCGATGTTCGTGAGCAGGCCGTGCTGTGCTTCCTGCCGGTCCTTGCCTCGACCTGTCACCCGATGTCCGTTCCGTACGCCGAGCGCCGATACGCCGGACGCACCGCGCACCTGGCCAGAAACTCCGCCGCAACGTAACGGTCCCGGGGACGGCGAGGCAAGACCGGTGCACGCCGTTCTGTGGCGTCAGGAGGTTCCCGCCAGGAGGAAGTCGGCGCAGCGCTCGCCGATCATGACGGTGGGGGCGTGGGTGTTGCCGGAGGGCACGGCCGGCATGACCGAGGCGTCCGCGACGCGCAGGCCCGCAACGCCGTGGACCCGTAGCAGGGGGTCTACGACCGTGTCGGGCCCGGTGCCCATGCGGCAGGTGCCGACCTGGTGGTGGTAGCTGGTCAGGTTGCGTCTGACGTACGAGGCGATCTCGTCGTCGGTGACGACTCCCGGTCCGGGCGCGACCTCGTGGGAACGCCAGTCGGCGAGCGCCTTCTGCTCCCCGATCTCCCGCGCCTGCCTGACCGCCGTCACCATCGCCTGGAGGTCGTACGGCTCGGCGAAGTACCGGGGGTCGAGGGCGGGTGCCTGGGTGGGGTCGGCGGAGCGTAGCCACAGCCGTCCGCGGCTGAGCGTGCGGATCGTGCCCGGGGCCACGCTGTAGCCGTGCCCTTCCTCCGGGACCTCCTGGCCCACGACGGGCAGCGGGACATGGGACATCACCGGCTGTAGGTCGGGGGCGGCCAGGGCGGGGTCGGTCTTCGCGAAGTACTGGGCCTCGATCTTGTTGGACGTGCCCGGCGGCACGGGCCGGGACGACGCGTACACCACCGGGGCGAGCGCGTGATCGTGCAGGTTGGCGCCGACCCCCGGCAGATCGGCGACCACGCCGATGCCCAGCTCACGCAGCTCGTCGGCCGGGCCGATCCCGCTGAGCAGCAGCAGTTGGGCGGAGCCGATGGTGCCGCCGGACAGAACGACCTCGCCGTCGTCGGAGCAGCGTACGGGGGTGAGTTGACCGTCGTTGACGATCTCGACCCCGCGGGCGCGTCCGCCCTCGACGAGCACCCGGGCGACCGGCGAACCGGTCATCACGGTCAGCAGGGGACTGTCCAGCACGGGCTGTACGAAGGCCGTCCAGGCGCTGACCCGCTTGCCGTCGCGGATGTTGAGGTGCAGGAGGTTCACGCCGAGGATCTCCTCGGCGTTGCAGTCGTCGTTGTGCGGGATCCCGTACTGCTCGCAGGCCTCCACGAAGGCGACGGAGACCGGGTTGGGCGCGTGGTTGCGGGTGACCGGCATCGGGCCGCCCGCCCCGTGGAACTGCGAGGGGCCGTCCTCGAAGTCCTCGGAACGTTTGAAGTACGGCAGGACCTCGTCGTAGGACCAGCCGGTGGCCCCGTACCGGGTGACCCAGTCGTCGTAGTCCGACCGGTGTCCCCGTACGTAGATCATGGCGTTGATGGCGCTGGTCCCGCCGAGCACCTTGCCCCGCGGCCAGAACACCCGGGTGCCGTCGGCGTGTTGCTGGGGCTCGGTGAGGTAGGCGTAGTCCTCGGGCGAGGTCCACAGCTCCCACATGCGTCCCGGGTCGTGGATCGCCGGGTTGTCGTCCGGTCCGCCGGCCTCGATCAGCAGGACGCTGCGGCCGGCGTCCACGAGTCGGCGGGCGATGACGCAGCCGGCGGACCCGGCGCCCACCACGATGTGGTCGTAGGTGTGGTTCACGGCAGTGTTCTGTACGGCGGTGTTCTGTGCGGCTTCCATGGCGGAAGAGTGCCGCCCGGTGGGCGTACGGGCTTTCACGGCGGTGCACGGAGGCTTGCCGGGCTGAGCACGGTCACCGGACCGCGCGGGCCTCGCTGGGGCTGATGCCGTAGGCGGTCTTGAAGGCGTGGCTGAAGTGGGCCGGACCGGGGAAGCCCCAGCGGCTGCCGATGGCGCCGACCGGCAGGTGGGACAGCGTCGGGTCGGCGAGGTCGCCCCGGCAGCGGGCGAGCCGGTGTTCGCGGATCCAGCCCGAGACGGTGTACCCGTGCTCGGCGAGCAGTTTGTACAGGTAGCGGCGGGAGATGTGGTGGGCCGCGGCTATCCGGTCGGGGCCCAACTCCGGGTCGGCGAGCCGCTGTTCCATGTAAACGAGGATGCGCTGGGTGAGCACCTCGCGGCCCTCGTCGTGTCCCGGTGTCCGGTCGGCACCCGTGCGTTCCGCGAGGAGGGTGCCCACCAGATCGGCCACGTTGTCGGCGAGCCGGGGAGTGCCGAGCGACTCCAACTCGTCGACCTGGCGCGCCAGTCCGTAGAGAAAGGGGCGCACCACCGTCCCCAGCCCGGCACGGCACGACACCGCGATTGCCGTCATCCGTGCCAGGTCGCGTTCCGGCATCCGCAGCATGGCCCGGGGGAACATCAGGGCCAGGCTGCGGCCGGGCCGGTCGGTGTCCAGGGTGTACGGGCGCCGGGTGTCGTAGACCGCCAGCTCGCCCGGCCTCAGCTCGGCCTGGTGGTCTCCCTGGGTGAGCACACAGTGCCCGGTCAGCTGGAGACTCACCTTGACGTCGTCGGACACGTCCGAGCCGATCGGCCGCCGGGTGCGGGCCGTGTGCGGTGGCGTGGTCACCACCGACACCTGGACCGGGCCGACCCGGGCGAGGCGCAACTGCGCGTGAAAATCGGGCCCTTCGCGCGGCACGATCTCCAGAGGCACGAAGCTCCGGCTGACCATGTCCTGCCAGAACTCCAGCCGCGTCGCGGTGTTCTCATCGCTCGGCGTGGTGATCGAGGCCATACGCCTCTCCCCTCCCCGCATCCCCGAATCCGGCCCGAGGACGCGGAACCGGATGACCGGCCCCTGGCGGGGAGTGTAAGCCAGCCGGGGTCCACGGGGACCGGCTACATGGACTGCCGCATGATCCAGTCCCGGATGCCGGGGATGGTGTAAGCGATCTGCCAGGTGCCCATGTGCGCGCTGGTGGTCGAGCCGGACGGTACGGTCGTGCCGGTTTTGAACGCCGAGAAGTTCACCGGAGTCCGCTGTGCCGTCATGGTCCGGACGTCCGCGGCGAACTCCGCGGCCGTGGACTGCCCGTCCCACAGGGCGGTGCTGACCTGTGTGCCCTGCTCCTGGATGACCTCCATGATGGCCTGCTCACCCGGGTATGCCTTGGTGTCGTCCGCGGAGACGAGGACCCACAGCTTCTTCTGGGCCAGTGGCGCGACCTTGGCCTCCGGCCACTGTCCGGCGACGATGAACGCGGCCGCGAACAGGTCGGGGTACTTGATGGTCAGCCCGAGCGACATCATCGCCCCCATCGACTGCCCGGTCGTGTAGCGCCGGTTCGGGTCGATGCTGTAATGCCGCGTCACCGACTCGACGAGGTTGGCGGTGGCGTCGAACAGCGTCGACGGTTCGTAGGTGTCGTCGACCACCACCGAGCCGTACTCGGGAGCCAGCACGAAGGACTCGTGCCGGGCCTGGTCCTCCGGGCTCGCCCAGCACACGGCGCCGAGACCCTGGACCAGGGGGCCCTCCGTCGCCACGTTGACCACGCTCGCGTCGTGCATGAACAGCACGAGCGGGTAGCGCCTGCGGGGGTCGTAGTTCTTCGGGATGAACAGGTTGTACTTCAGGGTCTGCCCGGTCGCCGGATCGGCGAACGAGAACTGCTGGAAGTCGTCGACGATCAGGTTCACCACCGCGTCGGTGGACAACGCCGTGCTGTCCGCGGCGTAGCGGGTGCCGCGGGTCGTGGTGACGGTGCCCGTCTGGGTCAGCGTGGCCTTCGCCGCGACGATGGTCCCTCCCGGTGTGGTGTCGCCGACCCCCGGGCCCCCCTCTCCGACCCCGCCGCCGGAATCGCCCGACCCGCTGCCGGACCCGTCGGTGGGAGCGGTGCCGGACCCCTGCCCCGTCACCCACAGGGCCGCCGCCGTGTCGTCCGGCGACAGTTCCACGATGACGTAGCGGCCGTGCCTGCCCCGCTGTGTGAGGCCGGCCGTCCGGTTCGCGTAGACCTTGGTCACGGTGCGGTCGGTGACCGTGAACGTCGACGTCGACAGGGTGGAGCCGTCGATGTCCGTGTCGTACTCGACCGCCACCGCGACGAGCTTCTGCCCGCTGCCGAAGACCTGCGTGATGGCGGTGACGCTCCGCACGTGGTCGCCCCCCGAGCCCGCCCCGGCCGCCTCATCGGCTGAGCTGGGGGTCGCTCCACCGAACACCGCCAGGGCGCCGGCTGTCGCAGTCGCGGATCCGGCCATGAACGTACGCCTGTCCATGAAGGTGAGCTCCTTCGAGAGTTGATTGTCAGGGCTGCCGACCGCAACCGTGTCGCCCCAAGCTGTGAAGCGCTCCAAGGAACCAGCCCTGTTTTCACAGGTTACGCAGAGGTTTCCAGGTCGGCTACGTGAATTCGCACCGTGCAACCTTAGATAACGCACCGCAATTGTTGACGCCTTACTTCTCCGGTGTGACGATCCTGGGCGCCGCCGGATCCGTCCGCCATCCGCTCGCGGCCCGGCAGATGTGACCTGATCAGGCACGTTCTCCCACTTTGGCGATGGCGGAAATTCAATGGCAGAAATTTACCGAATTCTCATTGTGCGGCTTGAACGCGAAGGGGAAAGCAGTGGTCTCCAAGAATGGCAACGAGGGCGAGAGCGACGACACCCGGCCCGGCGGTCCGCTGCACCGTCGGTCGTTTCTGGGTGGTTCGATTGCGGCGGCGGTGACGGCGACGTCCCTGGCGGGTGCCACGACGGCGGACGCTGTCACGAGTACGGGGCTGAAGGCGGGTGCCGGCCGGGCGGCGATCGACATCCCGCCCTCACTCCTCCCGCTGGACGGCTTCACCACGGTCCACGACGACCTCTACGTACGGATCCTGCTGCTGGAGAACGGTTCACGCCGAGTAGCCCTGGCCGTGCTGGACCTGACGTCGATCAGCGCGGAGGCGATCACCGCGATGAGGACGATCATCGCGAAGGCGTCGGGAGTGGCGCCGGCGGACATAGTCGTGACGGTGACGCACACGTTCTCGGCCCCGCACGTGCAGGCGACCACCACCTCGACGGCGGCAGCACGGTACGTGGAGCAGATCACGAAGGCCACCGCGACCGCGATCGCGGCGGCGGTCGAGGGCCTCCAGCCGGCCCGGGTCGGATTCGGCACCGGCAAGTGCGACGTGAACGTCAACCGGGACGTCCTCACGGCCGACGGCTGGTGGCTCGGCACCGGTGAGGCGGGCTCGTCGGACAAGAGCGTGGGCGTCACCCGCTTCGACCACCTCGACGGCAACCCGCTCGCCATCCTCATGAACTACAGCGTCCAGTCCTCGGTCATGATGGAGTCGGTCATGGCGAATGGTGACCTGCCGGTCACGGCCGACCTGGCGGGCGCGGCGGTGCAGCACCTGGAGAAGCAGTACGGCGGCGACGTCGTCGGATTCTTCCTGGTCGGCTCCTGCGGGGACCAGTCACCGGCGTTCAGGTCGAAGCGGTACACCATCGACAAGGACAAGAAGTGGTCCCAGGTCGATGCCCAGGACGCCGGCTGGCTGCTTCTCACCGTGCAGGGCGAGCGGCTCGGCACCGAGGCCGTCCGGGTCAGCGAGACCATCAGGACCTCCGGCGACGGTTCGGGCTCGACGGTGCGCCTCGTCACCGACACCGTCACGGTCAAAACGGTGCCCGGAGGCCACCCGACGGGGCCGACGACGACCTACGACTTCACCCCCACCGGCACGGCCGACGTACCCATCTGGATCCTCCGGGCCGGGAACGGCGCCTTCGTGGGAGTGTCACCGGAGCTGTCCACCGACACCGCGCTGGCCATCAAGAAGCACTCGCCGTTCCCGCACACCGCGGTCATGTCGATGCTCGAAGGCGGCTCGAAGAACATGGCCGAGGCGCAGAGCTACGCCCGGATCACGTACGAGGCGGTGGACTCGTCATACGCCCAGGGCGCGGCCGAGACCGTCGCGGCGAAGATCGGCACCATGCTGCACTCCCTGCGCGGCTGAACCTGCGAGAAGCTCCGCGTCTACCGCAGTGACCTGCACCGCTATCGCCGTGTCACCGCCCTCGGTGTCGGCGAGCCCACGGGGGCTGAGCAGGGACGAGCCGCCCGCGCGGGCGTCGACTCACCGGCGATTCGTCAGGCGCCACCCCCGGGCGCGTTCGTAGTCGTGCCACAGGGAGGCGTAGCGCCCGTCGGCGGCGAGGAGTTCGGCGTGCCGGCCCTGCTCGACGATGCGGCCGGCGTCGAGGACGGCGATGTGGTCGGCCGCGGCGACGGTGGACAGACGGTGGGCGATCACCAACAGGGTTCTGCCGGCGCCCAGTTCACGCAGGGCCTCGTGGACCGCGGCCTCGTTCTCGGCGTCCAGTGCGGAGGTCGCCTCGTCGAGCAGCACGATCGGGGTGTCCTTCAGCAACGTACGCGCGATGGCGACGCGCTGGCGCTCGCCACCGGAGAGCAGCGAGCCGCCCTCGCCGACCCGGCTCGCGAGGCCGTCGGGCAACCGGTCGGCGATGATGTCGACGCGGGCCCGCCGTACCGCTTCGCCGACCTCTGAGTGGGAGGCGTCCGGACGGCCGAGGCGGATGTTCTCCTCGATGGTGGCGTCGATGAGGTGTACGTCCTGGAACACCAGGGACACCAGGTTCATCACGTCGTTCCCGGCCAGCTCGCGGACATCCACGCCGCCGATCCGCACGGCGCCCGCGTCGACGTCGGCGAAGCGGGCGATCAGCTTGGTGACGGTGGTCTTGCCCGCACCCGAGGGCCCGACGAGGGCCGTGGTGGAACCGGCCGGAACGGTCAGGTCGAGACCGTCGAGGACGGGGGTGCCGGAGTCGGCGTAGCCGAAGCGCACGCTGTCGAGTTCGATGGTCGCTTCCAGGTCGGCGGCGGATTGCGGACGGGCGGGCTCCGGCAGGGGCGCGGTGCTGAGCACGGTGTCGATACGGTCCACCGCCGCACGGGTGACGCGCAGGGCGGACGCCGCCGCGGCGATGACGGCGAGCGGCTGGAGGAAGTGCACGCCGAGCACCAGCAGCGCGGTGATGCGGGCCGGGGTGATCTCGTTGCCGGTGGCCAGCAGCAGGCCGACGACGAGGACGGCCGTGAAGGCGAGTTGGATGGCGAGCTGGCCGAGATGCAGCCCCGGCAGCGCCCCCATCACCTGACGGCGGGCCGCTCGGTGCTGGCTCTGGAGCGCCTCGCCCAGCTGGCGGTGGCCACTGGTGGCACGGCCGTTGGCCCGCAGCACGGGCTGCGCGCCGGCGAACTCCACCAGTCGTGCGCTCGCTTCGGCGGCGGCCCTGTCGTGCTCCGCCTCGGTGCGGTCGGTGAGCCGTCCTGCCACGGTGAACACCAGCAGTACCACGGGGACGGTGACCAGCACGGCGACGGCCACGCGCCAGTCGTAGCAGAGCAGGAAGACGACGATGGTGGCGGGTGTGAGGACGGCGCCGAGCAGCGTCTGGGCCAGGTGCACGACGCTCGTGACGGTGTTGACGTCCTGGCCGAGCAGACGCTCCAGCCGCGCGGTACGGGTCCCGTCGAACCAGCCGAGCGGCAGCCGGACCACGTGGGCGCCGATCCGCTCGTACAGGGCGCGGCGCCAGGCGGAGGCCAGCCACAGGGCGCGCAGTTCCTTGTCGTAGTGGGCGAACCAGCCGACGACGACCGTGCCCGCCAGCGGCAGCAGCCACCAGCCGGCCTCACCCGTACGGCCGGTCAGCAGAGCGGTCAGCAGCGGCACCAGCAGGCCGAAGGCCGCGCCCTCGCTGATCGCGTACAGGGCGGTGGAGAGCAGAAAGCGGACCAGCAGCGGGCGTCCCGCGCCGCCGACGATCCGCAGGAGCGGAGTGATCATGCGGCGCTGCTTCCGTGTTGGGCGCGCCACATGCGCGCGTAGCGTCCGTCGGCGGCGAGCAGGTCCTCGTGCCGCCCGCGTTCGATGATCCGGCCTTCGTCGAGGACCAGGATCTGGTCGGCCGCGGCGATGGTCCGCAGCCGGTGCGCGATGACCAACAGGGTGCGGCCGCCCGCGAGTTCGGCGAGCGCGTCCTGCACGGCGGCCTCGGACTCGGGGTCCGCGAACGCGGTCGCCTCGTCGAGCACCACGATCGGCGTGCCGGCGAGCAGCGTCCGCGCGATGCTCACCCGCTGGGCCTCGCCGCCGGAGAGCCGCGCGTCCTCGCCGACGACCGACTCGTAGCCACGCGGCAGTGTGGTGATCCGGTCGTGGACGGCGGCGGCCTTCGCGGCGGCGTGTACGACCTCCTCGCTCGCGTCGGGCTGCGACAGCGCGATGTTCTCGCGTACCGAACGGCGCAGCAGCACCACGTCCTGGAAGAGGAAACCGATGTGCCGGTACAGCTCGGCCCGGTCCAACTCCCGTATGTCGACGCCGTCGAGGCGGATCGCCCCGCCCGTGACGTCGTAGAAGCGGGCGAGCAGCATGCCCAGTGTGGACTTGCCCGCGCCCGAGGGCCCGACCAGGGCCGTGACCGTGCCGGGGGCGAAGACGGCGTCCAGGCCGTGCAGCACCTCGCGATCGAGATCGTGGTCCTGCGACGGATATCCGAAGCGGACACCGTCCAGCTCCAGGACCGGGGGAGTGCCCGGCTCGCGGGGCGGCAGGGCGGCCGGGTGCCGCGTGAACTCCTGGGCCGGTTCGCGCAGCAGGCCGGCGATGCGGTGCGCGGCGGCCCGGGCGGTACGGCCCAGAAAGCGGGCCGCGTAGATCGGGTTGATCTGTTCGAACAGGCCGAGGCCGAGCAGCGCGAACGCCAGGATGTCGACCGGGTCCGTCCACCCGAGCGCGACCAGGCCGATCCCGCAGCCGGTGACCAGCAGCAGGATCGTCGCCGGGGCCACGGTCGCCCGGGCGAGGCTGCGCTGGCGGACGAAGACGCGCTGCGCCTCGTCGTTCACGTCCGCGTAGGCGGCGGCCGCCGCACGGAAGCGGGGCGGCGTGTCACCGCCGCCGAACGCCTTGACGACGCTGATCCCGCGTACCAACTCGATGGACGCCGCGGTCAGTTCGAGCTGCGCGGCGGCGATGCGCTGCACCGGCTCCGCCGAACGGGCCGCCATCCGCATCCGCACACTCTGGGCGGCCGCGATCACCGCGAAGGTGAGCAGGGCGAGACGCCAGTCGGCCCACAGCAGGTAGGCGCCGATGACCAGGGGGCCGGCCACGGCGGCAGCGAGGTCGCCGCGAGCGTGCGCGACGGCATGGTGCAGCGCGCCCACGTCGTCCTGGACGGTCGTCTTCACCTTCGCCGAGACGCCGCCGGCGAACCAGCCGAGCGGCAGCACCGCGAGATGGTCCGCCAGCCTGAGCCGCAGGCCCAGGGCGAGTTCCGCGTCGGCGAGATGGCTGAGGGTGCCGGCGAGCAGGTAGAGCACAAGGCGTACGGCCAGCAGGGCCACGGCGGTCCAGGCGATGGCCCACAGATGGTCGTCCCGGCCGTCGAGGAGCCGTCGGCCGATCTCCACGACGGCCACCATCGGCGCGACCGACAGAGCCGCGGCGAGCGCCTGGAGGGCCGCGGCGGCGGTGACCCTGCCGAGCACCGGAGCCTGAAGCTCGGCGAGATCGTGGGCGTCGGTGCCCGGGTCGGCGGAACGCATGCGTGTGGTCACGGGGTTGGGCCTCTCCGGCACAGGCAGGCAATAGAAGTAAGGCAAAGCTAACCAATTGGGGAAGCCCCCAGTCCTACGAACCCTCCATCACTCCCGAGCAGTTCGCACCCGCCCTCCCCGTTCGGCCGCCCCACCTCGGTAAACTACTGAAAAGCGGTAGCGCCCCGAGCACTGAGGAGACCCGGATGCCGGCACACGACTCGTCCGTCTCCGACGCTGCGGCCGGGGTGAGCGGGCTCTCCGCGGCGCCGGTCCGGCAGGTGCTGTCCGACAGTGTCTACGAGGGCATCAAGGCCATGGTCATGGACCATGAGATCGCTCCCGGCGCCCGGGTCGGCATCGAAGCTCTGGCACGCACGCTCAATGTCTCACCGACCCCCGTGCGCGAGGCCCTGGCCCGGCTGGAGGCCGATGGACTCGTCGTCAAGCGGTCCCTGTCGGGGTACCGGGCGACCGAGTTGCTGACCCGGCAGGGGGTGGAGGAACTGTTCGAGATGCGGCTGCTTCTGGAGCCGCGGGCCGCGGCGCTGGCCGCCCGCCACGCCGACGAGTCCCAACTCGACGCCATCGAAGGGATCCTGGAGGCCATGCAGGCCCATCCAGGCCCCGCCGGGACGTACGCGGCCTACCGCGACTTCGCCGCTTTGGACCAGCGTTTCCACGACGCCATCGCGGAGGCAGCCCACCGCCCCCTGCTCGCGGACGCGGTGGAGCGGCTCCACGCGCATCTGCATGTCTTCCGGCTCAGGAGCCTTCAGAGCGAGGGCGATCCGACGCTGGCGGAGCACGGGCGGGTGGTACGCGCGATACTCCGCCGCAGGGCCGAACGTGCCGCCGAGGCGATGGCGGAGCATCTCACGCGCAGCCTGGAGCGCCAGCTCGGCCGGTTCGAACGTTCGTAGGACCTACTCCATGAAGAAGACCTGTTCCATGGAGGCCCACAACTCACCGGGCGCGGCTTCCTCGACGGGCTGCTGGCAGGGGGCGGTCAGTTGCCACCACCGCTGTGTGGCCGGGTCGTCGGCCATCCGGGCGAGGTCGGCCGCCAGGTCTTCCCCGTGGTACTCGAAGTAGCCGAACAGCAGGTCTCCGAGCAGGTGGATCGAGTAGTTGGCGATGTGGCAGCGCCGCAGCTGCTCCAGGACGGGCCCGGGCACGGCACGGTGCAACTCGCGGTACTCGTCCGCCTTCTCCGGGCGGATGCGGACGACCTGCGCGACGCGCCTCATGAGCCGGCGCTCTTCGCGGGCACGACAGAGACGGCGCGGTCGTGGATGATGCGGATGATCTTCCCGCTCATCCGGTCGTAGTCGTGGTCGTTGGCCACCTCTCCGCGGATGCGGTGATCTGCCATGACGACGACCCGGTCGGCGAGAGTGATCATCTCCGCCATGTCGCTGCTGATCAGCAGGATGGGCAGACCACCGCGGGCGAGCTCCCAGATCAGCTCGTGAAAGGCGTGCTTGGTGCGCACGTCCACGCCGACGGTCGGCTCGTCGACGACGAGCAGCCGGGTGTCGGCCGCGAGCCACTTCGCCAGGCTCACCTTCTGCTGGTTCCCGCCGGAGAGTTCACCGGCGTTCTGCTCGATCCCGGAGACCCGGATGCCGAGGCGCTCGACGAGATCCTCCGAGACGCCCCTCTCCTCGCGCGACGACACGTATCCCAGCGCCCGGGCGAGCTTCTTCCACACCGTGACCGTGATGTTCCGGACGATGGGCTGCTCCAGGAAGACGCCTTCCTCCTTGCGGTTCTCGGTCAGGTACCCGATGCCGTACTTGTGGAGAGCCTCGCGTGGTGAGCCGATCCTCGCGGCCTCGCCGTAGACCCGGATCTCACCGCCGGTGACGCGGTCGAGGCCGAGGACGGCCTTGACCAGTTCGCTGCGGCCCGCGCCGACCAGTCCGTAGAGGCCGACGATCTCCCCGGGGCGGACGCTGAGCGAGATGTCCTGATGGCCCGCGGCCGTGGAGACGCCGGCGAGGGCGAGCGCCGGGGCCGCGGAGGCGTCCACGGTGCGCGGGGTCATGTCCGTCACCGCGTGGGCGCGGCCCACCATGAGGGTGACCACGTCGTCCTGGGTGTGCTCGGCGAGCGGGGCCGATTCGAGCACGGAGCGGCCATCGCGCAGGACGGTGACGGTGTCGCAGACGGCGAAGACCTCCTCCAGCTTGTGACTGACGAAGACGACGCAGGTGCCGCGTTCCGCGAGCCGCCGCACGACGTCGAAGAGACGCTCGGCCTCCTGCGGGGAGAGGGAGGCGGTGGGCTCGTCGAGCAGGAGGACCCGGCTCTCGGTGTAGAGGGCCTTGGCGATCTCCACCAACTGCTGCTGGGCCACGGACAGTTCCCGCACCGGCCGGTCGGGATCGAGGTCCAGGCCGAGCTCGGCCAGACAGCGCCTGGCCGGGGCGGTCATCGCCTCCCGGTCGACCAGACCGCGTCGCGAGGGCGGGCTCTGGAGCGTGATGTTCTCCGCGACGGAGAAGCCGGGAATCAGGTTGCGTTCCTGGTGGACGACGCCGATCCCGGCCCGGGCGGCCTCCAGCGGAGACCGCAGGTGGATTTCCTCGCCGCGCCGGATGAGCCTGCCGCCGTCAGGTGTGTGCACGCCGGTGAGCACCTTGATCAGCGTCGACTTGCCCGCGCCGTTCTCGCCGAGGAGCGCGTGCACGGATCCGGCCGTCAGCCGCAGGCCCACGCCGTCGAGAGCGCGTACACCGGGGAAGACCTTGACGATGTCTTCGCATTCCAGCAGGACGTCGCTCATCGTGTGCCTCCCGTGGTCGGCAGTGCGCCGGTCGGCTGCCTGTCGCTCTCCGGTGGCACGGGTGGTGTGCGTCCGGGCGCCCTGCCCCGCTTGTCGAGGTGGGTCTGATGGATACGGCCGCCGACGACCGTGCCGAGGACGACCAGGCCGATGAGGAAGTTGACCCAGCTCGGGTCGAGCGAGAACTCGGCCCGTGCGCTGTCGATCAGACGCATCACGAACGCGGCGAGCACCGTTCCGAGTACGGCCACGGAGCCGCCGGTCAGGGCGACGCCGCCGATGATCGGGGCCGCGAAGCTGGGCAGCAGCCAGTCCCCGCCGACGCTGCGGTTGACGCCGGGCAGCGAGGCGGTGGCGGTCAGCGCGGCGATGCCGATGAGCAGTCCCGACAGGGTGTGCGCGAGCACGATCTGCCGGTCGGTGGAGATGCCCGACAGCCTCGCGGCAAGGGGGTTGCCACCGGCGGCCAGCAGCCGCCGCCCGGCGACGGTGCGGTACATGAACGCGGCCAGCAGGGCCGCCGCGGCGAGCGCGGTGACGAAGACGAGCGGGATGTTCAGCGGCGCCGAGCGGCCGAGGTCGCGCAGGGTGGCGGAGTACCCGTCGATGGTGCGCGTCCCCGACAGCCGGTACTGCGCCCCGAGCAGGATCGTCATGGTGCCGAGCGTGACGATGAAGCCGTTGATCCGCGTGGCGATGATGAACACGCCCGTCACCAGACCGATCAGGGTGGCGGCCAGCACACCGATCAGCACGGCGAGACCGGCGGGCACCCCATGGTCGGCCATCAGCACACCCATCAGACAGGCGCTGAAGCCGCCCAGGGCGCCGACGGCGAGGTTGAGCTGCCCGACGCACAGGGCCACCATCTGGGCCAGGCCGATGAGGATCGGCGTGGCGAGGTACTGGAGGAACGTACGCAGGGACGGGCCTTCGAAGAAGGAGCCGGACGACGAGATCCCCAGCGCCACATAGCCCGCGAGGACCACGCACAGCAGGGTCATCGTCGTGGAGCGGGAGAAGCGCCGCAGCGCGGGCAGGGCGGCGGCTCCCCGGTCGTGGAGCGTGGTCATGTGGAGCGCACCACCTTGCGATAGGACACGACGGTGCGTACCCGGTCCGCGGACAGGGCCAGCAGCAGGACGCAGCCGAGATAGATGTTGAGGCTTTCGAGGCCGACGCCGAGCAGATCGAGGCCCTTGCGGATCACGCCGACGAGTGAAGTGCCGAGCAGGGCGCCGAGGACGGAGACCACGCCGCCGGTGAGCAGGGTTCCGCCGAGGACCGCCCCGAGGAACGAGGGCAGCATGAAGTCGTCGCCGATGGAGGCGCTGAACGTGCCCGTGCCGACGGCGGCCATGAACCCGGCGAGCGCGGCCAGTAGCCCGGACAGCGCGTGCGCCAGGACGATCCGGCGGCCCGTGGGGATGCCGGACAGCTCGGCGGCGGCCGGATTCGCACCGGTGAGCAGCAGCTCGCGTCCCATGCGGGTACGGGCGTAGAGGAAGCCGAGGCCGATGAGGGCCAGCACGGTGAACTGCGCCAGCTGCGGTATGGCCGGGGAGCCGCAGACGGGCCCGACACAGGTGTCGGCGAGCGAATAGGACCGCAGCTCCGCGAGCCCGTCGGGCCGGGTGGTGAACGCGGCGTTCTCGGTGAGGGCCGAGTACAGCAGGGAGACGAGCCCCAGCAGGGCGAAGTCCATCGCCAGCGTCACGACGAAGGAACTCACGCCTGTGCGGGCGATGATCCACCCGGTCAGCGTCCCGATGACGCAGCCGCCGACGAGACACACCAACAGGCCTACCGGAAGCGGCAGTCCGAGCCGGTCGTAGCCGAACCCGGCGAAGAAGGCGCCGAAGGCCGCCATGCGCCCGACGGCGAGGTTCATGTGCCCGACGGAGAGCACCACCATCTGCGCGAGGGCCACCACGGTCAGCGTCGAGATGTCCCTCAGCAGTGGGAAGAGCACCAGCCGCTCGTCGAAGAACGCGGGCCGCAGGATGCCGAAGAACGCGCTGAGCGCGATGACGAGCACCAGGAGCCCCAGCCGCTGGTTGACCCAGAACGGCAGCCGGTGGGCGGGGCGCGCTCCGTCGGTGGGGCGCTCGGTCCCGCTCTCCGGCTCGGAGACTGCCGTCTTCATGACACCCTCCGGTCGTCGAGGGCGTCCATGTCCCAGTCGATGCCGATGCCCGGCTCGTCGGGTGCCACGGCCAGGCCGTCCTGGACGGTCAGTTCGGTGCGGGTCACGGCGCGCAGCTGTGGGATGTACTCGACGTACGCGCCGTTGCTGACCGCGGCGACCAGGCTGACGTGCAGTTCCATCAGGAAGTGGGGGCAGACCATGACGTTGAAGGTCTCCGCCAGGTGGGCGACCTTGAGCCACGGGGTGATGCCGCCGACGCGGGCGACGTCGACCTGGACCACGGACGCCGCGCCGGTCTCCAGGTAGGTGCGGAACTGCATCGGCGAGTACATCGACTCACCGACCGCGATGGGGATCCTGGTCGAGCGGGCGAGTGTCGCGTGGCCGCTGATGTCGTCGGCGGGCAGGGGCTCTTCGAGCCAGTACGGGCCGAACGGCTCCAGTGCGGCCGCCAGTTGCACGGCGCGGGACAGCGACTGCGACTGGTTGGCGTCCGTCATGATGTGCAGGGCCGGTCCGACGGCCTGGCGTACCGCGCGCAGCCGCTCCGCGTCCTCCGCGATGTGCGGTTTGCCGACCTTGATCTTGACTCCGGCCCACTGCGCGTCCTTCGCCGCGAGGGCAGCCTTGACGAGATCCTCGGTGCCGAGGTGGAGCCAGCCGCCCTCGGTGTCGTACACCGGGACGTGCTGCCGGTGGCCGCCGGCGAGCCGCCACAGGGGCTCGCCGGCCCGCTTGCAGCGCAGGTCCCACAGGGCGGTGTCGACCGCGGCGAGCGCGAGCGAGGTGATGGCACCGGTGGTCGTCGCGCGGGTCAGGCCGAACAACTCCTGCCAGAGCGCTTCTACGTTGCGTGCGTCCTTCCCGGCGAGGAGCGGCAGCAGGTGGTCACTCAGCAGAGCCAGTACGGAGGTTCCGCCGGTGCCGATCGTGTACGCGTAGCCCGTTCCTTCGAGGCCGTCCGTCGTGGTCAGGCGGACGAGGATCGTCTCCTGCTTGACGAACGACTGCACGGCGTCGGTGCGGTCGGTCTCGACCGCGATGTCGGCCAGCAGGGCTGTGGCGTTGGTGATGATGCTCATGTCGTGTGGCGGCTTTCTGTCGTCCGTGGCCCGGGCGTTCAGCCGCAGGAGAGGTACTCGTCGGCGAACTGCTTCTTCAACTCGGCGGTCTTGGCCTGCCGTGTGCTGTCGTAGTCGGCGACGTTCGCCTTCGTGACGACGAAGGAACCGGAGTCGACGATCTGTCCGGGCTTCGCCATCGTGCACTGCTCTGTCTGGAGCAGGGCGAGGGCCCAGGTTCCGATCTCCGCCTGGCCGACGGGGTTCTGGACGACCGTGGCGGTGACGGAGCCGTTCTTGATGGAACCGAGGATCTTGGCGTCGTCGTCGATGGCCACGACCTTGGCCTTCGAACCGGACTCGCGTACGGCCTCGGCGGCGGCGACCGCCGGGTTGTAGGCGGTGGAGACGATGCCCTGGATCTGTGTGCCCTTGGCGGCGAGCAGGTCGGAGACCGCCTTCTGCGCGGTCTGGAGGTCCTTGTCGATGTCGGTGATGGTCTGGAGCAGCGTGACCTTGCCGCCGGTCTCCCGCACCGCCTTCTCGACGCCCTTGATCCTCAACTGGGTGTTGGCGTCGACGTTGTTGCCCGTGAGGTGGACGAGGGCGCCCTTGCCGCCCATCGCCTCGATGGCGGCCTGTGCGGCCTTGTAGGCGGCGAGTTCGACGTCCGTGGACAGACAGAAGTCGGCCTCGTTGGTGCCGCCGGCGGGGCAGGAGGCGAGCGAGGCCACGGCGAAGCCCTGGGACTTGAGGTCGGCGAACGTGGTGTTGATGTCGGTCGGGGAGACGCCGAAGATGCCGAACGCGTTGTAGCCGCGGGCGGCCAGGGTCGAGAGCAGGTCGTTCTGTTTCTGCTGGTCCCATTCGGCGGTCTCGTTGAAGGTGACGCCGCCAAGGCCGAGGGTCTTCTTCGCCTCCGCGCCGGTCTGTTTCCACGGCTGGAAGTAGGGGTGGGCCCCTCCGGGCACCAGCGCGACCTTGGTCCCGGAGCCGTCCGCGAGCTCGGCAGACCCGCTGCCGGCCTGCGCGGAAGCGGCGCCCGCCGATCCCGTATCGCCCGAGTTCTTGATCGTGCAGGCGGCGGTCGAGGTGGCGAGGAGGATGAGGGTGACGGTTGCCGACAGCGCTGATCTACGACGGGTCATGGTGCTCGCCCCACTTGAATCAAATAGGATTCCGGTTTGCCCGCGATGCTGGGGGAGGGCTCATTGCCACGTCAAGACTCGTGCAGCGATTGGCTCTTCATTGGGCTGGCGGCAGATCACATAGGATTTCTGGCGGAGTTGAGAAGAGGGCCGCGGGAGGACGGTGACCGTCCCGGCCGGACTGAACCCTGTGGCCGACGTCCGTAAATGTTGAAGAAGTGACCTATCCACCCGTCTGGGAAAAGATGCGTGCTCTGTGACTCTGTGGTGATCTGGGTTGTGGAGGGGGTGACCCCAGAGGAGATGGTGATATGCCTTCCACTGACAAGGCGTTCGAGGACATCACGGGTGTCCGGAGCATCGACATCGAGGCGGCACTCGACCCCGCCGAGCCCGACGGTGCATTCCGCGACAGCCGCGAGTGCGCCGCGCTGGCGCTGCTCTCCGCGGACACCAAACTGCTGCTGTCCCCGCCGACCCCTCGCCCCAAGAAGGGCTGAGCGGACTGACGGGAGCAGCTGAATGGAGCAGTCAGGCGCTACGCCTCTCTTGCAGGGCGCGGTGCAGGACGCTGCGTCGGACGTGGTCTCCGCCCTTCGGGGCGGAGACCACGTCCGAGTGTCCGGCACAGGAGCAGTCGACGGCCACGGGGGAAGCCTCGCGCTCGCAGCCGTACGTGTGTTGGGAGCGGACCTGCTGTTGCCGCACGTCCTCTTCCACACCCCGCCCGCCCCCGAGACCCTCACCGCGTTCCAGGAGACCGTGGAGGCCTTCCCGCCCCGCACCGACGCGGCCCCCACCGTCAAGTGGAGCCATTGGGCCATGAGTTGCACCCTGCGGCGGCTCGACACGCCCCTGAAGGACGCACCCGTGGAACCCGACGCCGACTGGCTCGACGAGGCGAGCTGGCAGGTTCTGACGCACCAACTCGCCGTCCTGGCCCCGCTCGCGCTGCCCGGTGCGGACTGCGCCGTGGCCCGCGTGACCCGGCACCGCCCGGTCGACGTGGCCCGGGGCTTCGTACGGGCCGTACGACGCAGGGACTGGCAGCAGGCGGCCGGGGCAGGACGCTGGCTGACCCTTCTCGACGGGGTACCGGACACGCTCGGCCTTGAGGCGGGGCTGGACTTCGTGGAACTGATGGGCGGCAGCGACCCCCGGGTGGCCCTCCAGGTACAGGCGGCACGGGTCATGCGGGCCGCCGGAGCCCTCGTATGACCGCCGTGGGCGTCAGGGAGATCCGGGAGGTGGCAGCCGGCGCCTTCGCCTGGCTGTCCGGGCATCGCGGCGATTTCGCGTTGGGGGAGGACGCGCTCACCGTGGACGGCCAGGTGGACGCCACCTGGAAACCGCTCGGGGAGCTGGCCCAGACCTGCGCGAGCGTGCGGTCGCACACCCCGCCGTCGGACCCGCTGCACGGGTGCGCGTCGGACCTGCTGCGGTTCGCCTGGCAGCAGACCGGCCGGGGCGAGCTCTTCCTCCGGCTCCAGCGGCTGGAGCCCTTCGCGACGTACCCCCTGGAGGTCTACTCCGTCTTCGCCTCGGCAGGGCTGCGGCACTCCGGGTACGAGGCCGCCGCGGCCACGACGGCCCGCACCCGGGGCTGGCGGCTCACCGAGCAGGATCCGACCCGCCGGCTCGGCGTCCTGAGAGCCGAGCGGCGCAGCGGCATCCACCGGCCCGAGCAGGACACCCAGGTGCTGCGGCGCACCTGGCTGGGCGGCCTGCCGGAACCATGGACGTTCGAGCGCTCCTCGGGGTACGCGCTCACCCACGTCGTCTTCCACCTCACCGACTGGGGCCGCCGCCCTGAGGGCGTCCCCGCGGACCTGGCCGCCTACCTCGCCCACTGGCTGCCGCCCTGGCTCGACACCTGCCTGGACGCCGGGATGTGGGACCTGAGCTGCGAGCTGCTGGTCGTGTCCGCGAGCCTGCCGTGCCCGCCCGACCCCGCGACCCTCCAGGACGCGTGGACCCGGATCGCGCGGGCGCAGCACGACTCCGGCGCGCTCCCGCAGCAGGACCCCCAGGACGGGGCCGGAGCGGATCCGGAGCCGGACTTCCTCCACTGCTACCACTCCACGCTGATGGCCGCCTTCGCGGCGGCCCAGACCGTCAAGTGCCTGGCCGGCGAGGACGGCGGAGACGATCGCGGACCGCACACAGGCGGCATCCAGAACCGGTACGGGAAACAAGGAGTGCCCGGATGACCGACACCCGGCTGATGCACACCGTCGGCGTCCGCGCCCTGGAGTGGCTGTGGGCCCATCGCGACGGATTCCGCCTGGAGCCCGACGTCGACCCGGAAGTGGGCTTCCTGGAGCGTTTCAAACCGGTCGGCGAACTGGCCCTGATCTGCCGGGTGTTGTTCCGCGAAGGGGTGGCCGGATCACAACAGGCCGACCTGGCACGCCGGTTGGTGGACCACACCTGGCGACACACGCTGGACGGCGGCCGCATGCTGGTACGCGGCCAGCGCATCGAGCCGCTGTCGCCCATCCCGTTCGAGGTGTACCTCCCGTACAAGGAACTGGGGTACAGCGAGCCCGAAGTGGAGCGAACAACCGTCTTCTACCACCGGCTGAACAGCTGGGCCGCCCTCGAGCTGGATCCGACCCGACGCCTCGGACTCGCCGCGTTCCAGCGCCGCTTCGGTCTCACGTCCCGCCCGCCCGAGGCGGACCTCGTCGGCTCGACCTGGCTGGCCCGCACGCCCGAGCCGTGGACGGTGAGCGGGCACATCGCCTACGACATCACCCACGCGGTGTTCCATCTCACCGACTGGGGAGAGCGCCCCGACGGACTGCCGCCGGACATCGCCGACTACCTCGCCACCTGGCTGCCGGTCTGGATCGACGACTGGCTGGACCTCAAGCGCTGGGACCTGCTCGGCGAACTCCTCGTCGTCGACGCCTGTCTGCCCCGCCCGACCCTGGACGCACGGGCCTGGGAGGGCTTCGCGGCCGCGCAGCAGCCGAACGGTGCCATGCCCGCCATCGGCACCGTGCCCGAGGGCGAACCGGACGAGGTGTTCGACATCGTCTACCACCCGACGCTGGTAGCCGCCTTCGCCTCGGTACTGGCCACCTCACGCGCCCTCACCCAGTTGGCGCACGCCACCTCATGACCGGGGGATCCACGCCCTGGCCGGGCGGTGCCGAGGACCTGGACCATGCCCGCACGGGCGCCCCACTCGGCAGCGACGACGCGCTGCGGGAGCGGCTGGAGAGCGCCGTCGACGCCGTCGACGCGCCCGACACCGTCTTCGCCGTCTCCCGTTCCGGTCACCGCACCCTGCACTGCGGTGGCACAGCCGCGCCCCCGCCGGTCGCCCGCGAGGACCTGCGCTACGAGATCGGGTCGGCCTCGAAGACGTTCACCGGACTGCTGCTGGCCCAGCTCATCCAGCGTGGCCTGCTGTCCGGAGGCGAGCCGGCGGCCGCCTGCCTGGACCCGGGCCGGCGGACCGACCCGGCCCCGGTGACACTCGCCCACCTCATCACGCACACCGCCGGACTGCCCGCCCTGCCGGCCGACTTCTACGTACGGGCACTGCCCGCCTGGCAGACCAATCCCTACGGTCGCTATCCCGCCGAGCGGGTGATCGACGCCTTCCTGCGCCGGCGCACCCGGTACCGGCCCGGCACCCGGTGGGACTACTCCAACTTCGGCGTCGCCGTGCTCGGCCACGCGGTCGCCGCGGCGGCGGGCACGTCATGGGAGGAGCTGCTCGGCTCACACGTGCTGCGTCCGCTCGGCCTGAGCGGCACGGCCCTGCGCGCGGAGGACCCGAAGACGGACGCCGCCGGCCACGGCAAGGACGGCCGTACGCGCACCCTCGCCTTCGACGCCGGCGGCTTCCAGGCGGCGGGTGCCGTCCGCGCCACCCCGCACGACCTGCTGACGTTCCTCGAAGCGCACCTCGACCCGGCCGGCTCCCCGCTGGCCGACGCGCTGCGGGCGGTGCGCACGCCCGTGCTCCGACGCGGCCTGGGACACCGGCATGTGCACACGATGGCGTGGTTCCGGCACCCCACGAACGACGGACCGATGTACTTCCACAGCGGCGCGACCCTTGGCCAGCAGGCCTTCCTGGGCTTCAGGCCCGACACGGGCACGGCCCTGGTCGCCCTGTGCACCCGCCGTTTCCGCGCCCGCGACCCTTTCATCGCCACCGCGTATGCGCTCCTCGCGGAGGACTAGGTGTGCTGTTCGGGCACGTTGGTGACGGTACGCGGGTCTTGCCGCTCGACGCACCAGGACCCGCTCACCTGCGCCGATGAGGCACCGTTGGATTCCTGCGACCTTATCCGCCGGACAGGCCCTGGCGGGAAACCGGGGAGTAGCGGACGGTGCGGGAGCAGCGCGCCCCCGCACCGGTAGAGCCGTACGACTCCTACAACCGCTGCCACAGGGCCGGAGTGGCGCCCGGCGACCACGCGCCCTGCGCCTGGTGGCTCTGGAGGCACTGATACCGCGCACCGGCGTGGGTCACCGTGGCGCCGGCCTCGTAGACCCGGCCCGCGCTCCAAACGCTCGGCGCCCCGTTGCCCTGGGGAGTTTCGGACGCGGCCGCGGTCTTCAGAACGAGGCCGAAGTCGCTGAGAATCGGGTTGATCGGCTGGTAGTAGGTGGTCCCGCCGCTCGTGCAGTCACCCGAGCCGCCGGAGGTCACGCCCTGCGCCTGGGCGCCGGAGACGTACGAGCCGCCGGAGTCACCCGGCTCGGCACACACCGTGGTCTGGGTCACGCCGTCGACGGTGCCCTGCGAGTAGCTGACACTCGTGTTGTGCTGCTCGATGGTGCCGCAGTGCCATCCGGTGGTGGAGCCGGAGCGGCAGATCGACGCCCCGACGAGTGCCTGGACCGAGCCGGTGATCTGGACCTTCTGACCACCCTCCCCCTTGACGTCGGGCGTGGCGGTCCAGTCGCTGTTGACCTTCACCCAGGACATGTCCTTGCCGGGGAACGTGGAGGCCTGGAACGAGCCCTGGTCGGCCATGTTGAAGCCGGTGGTCGTGTCGCCCGCGTTGCCGCAGTGGCCCGCACTGGCGAAGCCCTGCTGCTGTTCCTTGGTGATGGAGAACCCGATGGAGCAACGGGCCGAGCTGTCGATGTAGTAGGCCTCGCCGCCCACGACGTCATCGAGCACCCGTGGCCGTTCCGCCGAAACGCGGACGCCCACGTCCTTGACGCCGGCGGCCTTGATGAAGGCGGTGGCGGCCGACTGCTTGGTCGCCTGGACCACGACCCGGTTCGCCGGCACGTCGACGTACCAGACCGGTGTGTCGCGCGTCTTCACGCGGGCGGCGGCCACATCCAGCTGCTTCTTGGCGGCCTGGAGCTCGCTCAATGGCCGTTTGACGACCGCGGCCTTCGCGCCCTGGGCCCGGATGGCGGGCGCGTCGGCGGCATCGGTGGTCGCGACGGTGAGCTCGGCGGAGGTCTTCCCCCGCACCCAGGCCCCGGCGAAGCGCGGGCCCAGGGCGTTCCGGAGGCGACCCGCACGGGTGCCCGCCTCCGCCTCATTGACCAACCGCGTGGCCGCCTGACCCGGCGTCAGCCTGAGGTCACGCTCCATGGCACGCAGCAACGCCGCCGATGGTCTGTCGGCACCGAGCGTCTGTGCGGCGGTGGACCCGGGCACCGGCTTGGGTGGCTCGGCCGCCGCGGCCGGGGTGAATCCGGCGAGCACGAGGGTGCCGAGAGCGGTCAGGGCGACGCGGCGACGGGCCGCGGCATGTCTGCCGACCATGCGATGTACCTCCAGCGAGTACGGGTGAGAATCGACAAAGTCAAGTACTTGACGGAAAGACACGAGTCCATGTCGAAAACTTCGTCTTTTCGCGCTTTGGGGGACGTTGGGTGGTGCCATGTGCGCCAGGCGGAGGGAAGCCGGCTTGCGGACCGGTGCAACGCCGGGCACGCCCTGCCTGTGACCGATGAGAGGAAGGACCCAAGTGGCCGACTATTCACTGACCCTCAGCGACTCGGAGATCGAGCGCTACCGACTCATGGCCGACGCCGCCGAGCAGTGGGAACGCGACCTGTGGGTGTCCGCCGGAGCGGTCCCCGGCGCGCGGATCGCCGACGTGGGATGCGGACCCGGCGCGATCGCGGTGCGGTTGGCGGGCAGAGCCGCCCCGGACGGCGTCGTATGGGCGGTCGACCGGGACAGTGACGCGCTGGCCGTGGCCTCGACGCTCGCCGCGCGATCCGGCGTACCGATGCACACCGCCATCGGGTCCGCCGATGCCACCGGGCTTGACGAGGGCACCTTCGACCTGGTGATGCTCCGGCACGTGCTGGCCCACAACGGCGGCCAGGAGCAGGCGATCGTCGACCACCTCGCCACGCTGGCCAGGCCCGGCGGCGCGGTGTACCTCGCCGACATCGACGCGAGCTCTTTCCGCCTGCGGGGAGCCCCTCCCGAGTACGAGGAGATGGACGACCGGTACCGCGAACTGCACCGACGCCGGGGCAATGACCTGACCGTCGGCACCCGGCTCGACGAACTGCTCACCGGCGCCGGCCTGGAAGTGGTCGCCTTCGAAGGCCACATCAATGTCATCGCGCCCCCGCCCGGCATGCGAGGACCCGTCTGGGCCGCCCGGGACACCCTTGTCGCCGAGGGGCTGGCCACCCCGGACGACATCGCCCGCTGGGACGACGCCTTCCGGCGGGCCGAGCACGACGTGAGCGGGCGCCGCTTCTTCGCCGCCAACTTCGTCGCCGTCGGCCGACGCGCCTGACAGCAGGGGCGGCTCAGGCGAAGGTCACCTCGGCGGTGGCGTGCCGCGCCTCGCGGTGGGTCGCGATGCGGAGCTGGGCCTGTCCGCCGGTGGATGTCGCGTCGGCGAGGAGGTGCTCGCCGACGAACGCAGGCCGGTGCAGCCGGTAGGACAGCGACCGCACCTGCCGCTCCGGGGCGTTCCTGCGCACCGGTTCCAGCATGAGCAGGGCCAGCAGGGGGCCGTGGACGACGAGGCCGGGGTAGCCCTCGATGTCACGGCAGTACGGGGCGTCGTAGTGGATGCGGTGGGCGTTGGCGGTGAGCGCGCTGAACCGGAACAGCAGGGTTTCGTCCGGTTGCAGGCGCAGCGGCCAGGGCCTCTCGGGCCGGGGCACGGATGAGTTGTCGGGCACGGTGGGGTGCTGCGGGGCCGAGCCGTGCCCCGACCGGTAGACGATGTCCTGCTCCTCGACCAGACAGGTGCGGCCGTGCTGCCGGAACTCCTGGCGTTCGGTGACGAACAGCAGGGCGCCGCTGCGTCCCTGCTTGGGGGTGACCGCGGCCAGGCTGCTGATGCGTTCGGCCGGTTCGCCGAGTCGCAGAGGCTCGGTGATCTCGCAGCGTCCGCCGGCGAACATCCGCCGACGTTCGGGAATCGGCGGCAGGAAGCGGGCGTCGCGCAGGTGTCCGTCGGGTCCGAGGGACTGCTGGGGCGGCCAGTGCAGGAAGTACAGCCACTGCCAGAGCGGCGGCAGCGGCTGACCCGACCCGGCAGCCGTGTCGGGCAGGTCCAGCAGCGCCGACAGGGCCGCCGCCGGACCGGGCGACAGGGCGTCCTCGTCGGCGACCGGCTCGGGATGCCATGACTCCACGTAGGAGGCGAGGGAGACGGGCATGGGCGTCGTGTCCTTGTGCGGTGGGGGAGTGGTGATCTTGTCGGGTGTGCCTCCGGTCACCGCCCGTCGCGCAGGAACTCCGTCACCAGCGCGGCGGCCTGGGTCCGGCATTCCTCGAAGTAGGCGTGCCGGGCACCGGGGAAGAGGTGCGTCCTGGTGTCGGGGATGCGCTCGGCGAGCAGGGCGAGGTTGTCGTGCGGCGTCAGCCGGTCCTGGTCGCCGTGGAGGACGAGGGTGGGTGCGCCGATACGGGGGAGTGCGTCCCAGGCGTCGTGCTGCTTGCTGGCCAGCAGGTGGCCGCGCCGTGCGTGCGGGGGCATGTCGGGGTCGCCCAGGGTGGTGTGGGGGCCGGGGTGGCCGGCGAGCCAGGCGGGGGAGTACATCAGGTCGATCAGGGTCCGGCGTACGGCCTCCGGGTCGGGCTGGGCCAGGGCGCGCCGTACAGAGGCGTCGCGTTCGACGGCGTGCGGACCGCCGGGGGAGGTGCAGCCGAGGACGAGCCGCCGGACCCGCTCCGGATGATCCGCGGCGATCCATTGGGCGACCCGTCCGCCCATGGACGTGCCGTAGATGTCGGCGTGCTCGATGTTCAGGTGGTCGAGGACGGCGATCACGTCGTCGGCGAACTGCCGGGTGGAGTAGCCCTCTTGGGGCTTGCCGCTGGCTCCGGTGCCACGGAGGTCCAAAGTGATCGTGCTGTGCGTGGCGTGGAAGTCCGCGCGGATGCCGTCCCACCAGTGGTGGTTGTTCGCCTGCCCGGCGAGGAGCACCAGGGGAGGCCCGTCTCCCTCCCGTTGGTAGGCCAGCGCGGTGCCGTCCTGGGCACGGGCGAAGGTGAGCTGCTCTCGGGCGATGTCGGGCATCGGAGTCTCCGGTCCGGGGTTGAGGTCTGCCTGGGCGCAGGTTCACTCGCCCTGCGACTGCGCGGAGGGCCATCTGCCCTGCGCCACAGCCGTGTTGATCTGCCGTACGAGTTCCCGCGCGACCACGTCCACGGCGGGCGGCGTCCGTCCGGACCGGGCCGTGGCGAGTACGACCGACCGCCGGACGTCGGGCTCGCACAGCGGCGCGGCGCTGAGCGTGCCGTTGGCGACGTCCTCGGCGATGCCGACGCCCGGCAGGACGGTCCAGCCGTGCCCGGCCAGGACGAGCTGTTTCTGCACCCGCATGGAGTTGGTCTGCACGACCACGTCGACGCAGGCCCGGGCCCGTGCCGCCGCGGCGTCGATCAGGGCGCGCAGGGCATGGCCGGACGCGGGCATGACCAGAGGATGGGCCGCCGCCTCGGCGAAGGGCACGGGTCGGTCGGCCCGCAGCCCGGCCGAGGAGGGAGCGACCGCCCACAGGTGTTCGCGCACCAGCGGACGGGCGTTGAGCGACGGAGTGCTGTCCAGGTTGTACAGCAGGGTCAGGTCCAGGTCCCCGTCGTCGAGCCACTGCTGAAGGTGCCCGGAGTAGGCGGTCATCAGGCGGAGTTCGATGCCGGGATGATCCCTGGCGATGGCCGAGACGAGGGGCTCGGCCAGCAGGTCGACCGTGCTCTCCAGCAGGCCGGCGGTGACGATACCGGTCACCGCACCGGGAACGGGCTGTACCTCGGCGCGGGCCCGCTCCAGCTCGTTCAGGGCCCGCCGAGCCCTGTCCACCATGACCGTTCCGGCCTCGGTGGGCCGCATGCCCTGCCGGGTGCGCTCGAAGAGCGGGACACCGAGCTCCTGTTCCAGGGTGCGGATCTGCCGGGTGACGGCGGGCTGCACCAGATGCAGCAGCTCGGCGGCCCGGGTGACGCTGCCGACCTCGGCGACCGTGACGAGTGCTTTGAGCTGTTTGACGTCCACGGCCCCTCCACGGTCATCCGCACCGGGAATGGCTCCATCACGATTTGCTATTCCACACCGGCTGTCATGATCGCTCATGATGCTACTCCAGGGGTCGAACCCACGTCCGGAGGCGTTCATGAGCACCCTCGACATCCTGTCCGAGGACGAGCAGTTCATCGTGCGCACGGTGCACGACTTCGTCGACAAGGAGGTCAGGCCGGTCGTCCGGGAGCTGGAGCACGCGGACACCTACCCCGAAGCCCTCATCGAGCAGATGAAGCGGCTGGGTGTCTTCGGCCTTGCCGTCCCGGAGGAGTACGGCGGCACTCCTGTCTCGACCCCCTGCTACGTGCTGATCACCGAGGAGCTGGCCCGCGGCTGGATGAGCCTGGCCGGAGCGATGGGCGGGCACACCGTGGTCGCCAAGCTGCTGCTGCACTTCGGTACCGAGGACCAGAAGCGGCGGTACCTGCCGAGGATGGCCACGGGCGAGGTCCGCGCGACCATGGCGCTGACCGAGCCGGGCGGTGGCTCGGATCTCCAGGCGCTGCGCACGGTCGCCCGCAAGGATGCCGAGGGCTATGTGATCAACGGAGCCAAGACGTGGATCACCAACTCCCGCCGCTCGCAGCTCATCGCACTGCTCTGCAAGACCGACCCGGAGGCGAGCCCGGCACACAAGGGCATCTCGATCCTGCTCGTCGAGCACGGCCCCGGCCTCACCGTCTCCCGTGACCTGCCCAAACTCGGCTACAAGGGGGTGGAGAGCTGTGAGCTGTCCTTCGAGGACCACCGGGCTCCGGCCGACGCCGTACTGGGCGGCGTGGCGGGCAAGGGCTTCGCGCAGATGATGAAGGGCCTGGAGACAGGGCGGTTGCAGGTCGCCGCCCGCGCCCTCGGCGTCGGCCGGGCGGCATTCGAGGACGCGCTCGCCTATGCGCAGGAACGGGAGTCGTTCGGCAAGCCGATCTGGCAGCACCAGTCGATCGGCAACTACCTGGCGGACATGGCGACTTCACTGACCGCCGCCCGGCAACTGACCCTGTATGCGGCCCGGGAGGCGGAGGCCGGTCGCCGGGTGGACATGGAGGCGGGCATGGCGAAGCTGTTCGCCTCCGAGACGGCCATGCAGATCGCCCTCAACGCCGTCCGAATCCACGGCGGTTACGGCTACTCGACCGATTTCGACGTGGAGCGCTACTTCCGCGACGCCCCGCTGATGATCGTCGGCGAGGGCACCAACGAGATCCAGCGCAACGTCATCGCGAGCCAGCTGGTCAGGCGTGGCGGGCTCGACGTGTGAGGACCGTCAGCCCTCGCGGCGCAGCGCGGCCGGTGTCGTACCGAGGTGGGAGCGGAGCACCCTGGTCAGGTGTTCCTGGTGGGAGAAGCCGCACGCCGCCGCGACCTGCGCGATCGGCATGCTTCCCGCACGCAGCAGCCGGGTCGCGTGCTCGACGCGCAGTCGCACGAGGTACCGGTGCGGAGGACACCCCGTGCGGGCCTTGAACCGTCGGGCGAACTGGCTGACGCTCAGGCCGGTGGCCGAGGCGAGGTCCTCCAAGGACAGCGGCTCGGAGAGCCGGGCGTCGAGGAGTTCCCGCACGGCCGCGAACTGCCGGGCGCTGAGGCCGACTTGACGTCCCGTCGGCTCGGCGTCGCGGTGCCGCACACTGTGCCGGCGCGCCAGCTGGGCCGCGGTCATGAGGGCGAGCTGGTCCGCGTAGGCGGCGCCGCCGGGCTCCCAGCGCCGTACGACACCGTCGAGCGCGAGAACGAGCTGTTCCAGCAGCGGGTCCGTGCTGCCGAACTCCTCCTTCAACCGCACGGGCCGCCCTTCGTCCGCCGTCGCCTGGAGAGCGGCGTCCGACAGGTAGACGTGCACCGTGTTGAGATGCCCGCCGAGTTCCACGTCCAGCTCCGTGGCGGCCGGATGCAGGAACAGACCGCCGGGGGGCACCTGCCGTGCCGAGGTCAGTCCCCGCCGTCCCCTCCGGACGGTCACGGGACCGTCCAGGTGCAGGATCAGCAGGTGGCTGTCGGCTCCGCCGAACGCGTCCCGGTACGGCAGCTCCCGCTGGGTCGACACGAACAGCCGCTCCCAGCCGAGCCCCGCGCTGCTGCGGACGGGACACACACCCGGCCGGGCCAGAATGCCGTGGGTGTCACCGAGTCCCATCTCGCTCATGCGGCCCTCCTTCGCGCCACGCCCAGTCTCCCGGCCCTGCGCACAGACGGGCAAGCGGCGGCACCTCTCGCTCTTTTCGTGCAGCGGGATGCTGCGTTTGTGCAGGCGCGACGCGCCACCGGGTACGGATACTGCGGCAGACGCGCCCCGATCCCCGCACAGCACAGCCCCGACCCCCACACGGCACAGCATGGAGAGCGGCCTCATGAGGAGTTTCGTACACACGGCCGGCCCAAGCCGGGTGATCTTCGGTGCGGGCACCCTGGATCGGGTCCGCGAAGAGGCGGAGCGGCTCGGTGGGTCCCGGGTCATGCTCCTCTCCGGTGGGTCACAAGCCCTGCGCAAGGACACCGAACGGCTCCGTGACGTCCTGGGCCACCTGGTGGCGGCCGAGTTCTCCGGCGCGGCCATGCACACTCCCGTCGAGGTGACCGAGCAGGCCATGAGCCTCCTGCGCGAGCGGCACGTGGACTGCCTGGTGGCGATCGGCGGGGGTTCGACGACCGGCCTCGCGAAGGCGTTGGCGGTCCGCACGGATCTGCCCCAGGTGATCGTGCCGACCACGTACGCCGGCTCCGAGGTCACCCCCGTGCTCGGCGAGACCGTCGACGGCCGGAAGGCCACCAGGTCCTCGCCCGCGATCCTGCCGGAAACAGTCGTCTACGACGTGGAACTCACCCTCGGCCTGCCCGTCCCGGCATCGGTGACCAGCGGCATCAACGCGCTGGCCCACGCCGTGGAGGCCCTCTACTCTCCGGACGCCACTCCGGTCACCGACGCCATGGCCCTGGAAGCGGTCACCGCCATCGGCCGCGCCCTCCCGGCCCTGCACGCCGACCCCTCCGGCGCAGAGGCACGGGCCGAGCTGCTGGAAGCGGCCTGGCTGGCGGGCACCTGCCTGGGTGCCGTCGGCATGGGACTGCACCACAAGCTCTGCCACACGCTGGGCGGCACGTTCGGCCTGCCGCATGCCGAGACCCACACCGTGGTCCTCCCGCACGCGATGGCGTACAACGCGCCCGCCGCACCGGAGGCGATGGAGCGCATCGCGCGCGCCCTGGACGTGCCGGACGCTCCCGCGGGCGTCTTCGACCTGATCCGCCGGGTCGGCGGCCCGACGTCGCTGGCCGATCTCGGCCTGGCCGAGTCCGACCTGGACCGCGCGGCGGAACTGGCCGCCTCACAGCCGTATCCGAACCCGCGCGAGCTGACCCGGACCGGCCTGGCGGACCTGCTGCGGGACGCCTGGCAGGGCCGTCGCCCCGAGGGAGCCCCCGACCTGCGCCCGCTCACCGAAGAGGTCGTGGCGAGCTTCGACCGCTGTACGAACCCGCGGCTGCGGCAGCTGCTGACCGATCTCGCCCGCACCCTCCACGCCTACACGATCCGCAACGACCTGACCCCGCAGGAGTGGCAGCTGGCGATCGGCTTCCTCACCGAGGCCGGCCACATCACCACCGACACCAGGCAGGAGTTCATCCTGCTCTCCGACACCCTCGGTGTGTCCAGTGTGGTCGACGCCCTCACCAACTCCCGTACGCCCGAGACCACTTCGTCCGCGATCCTCGGGCCCTTCTACGTGGCCGGACCGCCCGCCGCCGAACACGGCAGCGACATCGCGGGAGACCTCACGGGCACACCGCTGTGGGCGGACATCCGGGTCACCGACCGGCAGGGGGAGCCGGTCTCCGGCGCCGTCGTGGACGTGTGGCAGTCCAACGAGGACGGCTTCTACGACGTCCAACTCCCCGATCTGGACGGGCCGGTGCTGCGCGCCCGGTTCACCACCGACGAGGACGGGCGGTTCACGTTCTGGTCGATCCTCCCGTCCGAGTACCCGATCCCGGACGACGGCCCGGTCGGCAGGATGCTCTCCGCCGTGGGCCGCCACCCCTACCGCGCACCGCACGTGCACTTCCTGATCGACGCCCCCGGATACCAGCCCCTGATCACCCAGCTGTTCGTCCGCGGCGGTGCCTACCTCGACGGCGCCCCCGGGCAGCGCGACACGGTCTTCGGCATCAAGGACGACCTGATCACGGACTTCGTCCCGCGTACCGGGCCGACGCCCGACGGCCGGCCGGTCGACGGCGAGTGGCGTCGGCTCGACTTCACCTTCCGCATTGCGCGACTGGAGCAGTGAACATGAGCACGCCTGAGCACTACGACACCGACGTCCTCGTCATCGGCAGCGGACCCGCCGGCGGCACCGCGGCCCTGCTGCTGGCGACCTACGGCGTACGCACCCACCTGGTCACCAAGTACGGCTGGCTCGCGGACACGCCACGCGCCCACATCACCAACCAGCGTGCGATGGAGGTCTTCCGCGACCTCGGAATCGAGCAGGAGGCCCTGGAGAAGGGCACACCGAGCCACCTGATGGGTGACACCGTGTTCGCCACCTCGCTGCTGGGCGACGAGATCGGCCGCATCCGCACCTGGGGCACCGGGGACGAGAGCCTGACCGAGTACGGGGCACAGAGCCCGTGCGGGATGATCGACCTGCCGCAGACCTATCTGGAGCCCATCCTCCTGTCCAACGCCGCGAGGCGGGGCGCCGTGATCAGGCTCAACACCGAACTCGTCGACTTCGAGCAGGACACGGACGGCGTGACCGCCACCCTGCGCGACCGGCCCAGCGGAACCGAACACACCGTACGCGCCCGGTACATGATCGGCGCCGATGGCGGACGCAGCCTCGTCGCGGACAAGCTCGGCCTGCCCATGGAGGGGCAGATGGGCAAGGCCGGCAGCATGAACATCGTCTTCGAGGCCGACCTCACGCCTTACGTCGAGCACCGTCCCAGCATCCTGTACTGGATCATGCGCCCGGGTGCCGACGTCGGCGGCATCGGCATGGGCCTGCTGCGCATGGTGCGGCCCTGGAACGAGTGGCTCATCGTCTGGGGCTACGACATCGACAACCCCCCGCCGGAGGTGACCGACGAGACGGCGGCAGCGATCGTCCGTGACCTCGTCGGCGACGACGCGCTCGACGTGCGGATCGACAACGCCTCCCTGTGGACGGTCAACCACGCCTACGCGACACGGCTGCACGCCGGACGCGTCTTCTGCGCCGGGGACGCCGTCCACCGGCACCCGCCGTCCAACGGCCTCGGCTCCAACACCTCCGTCCAGGACTCCTACAACCTGGCCTGGAAGCTGGCGGCCGTCCTCAAGGGACACGCAGGGCCCGAACTCCTGGACACCTACTCCGACGAACGCGCCCCCGTCGCCCGGCAGATCGTCGAACGCGCGAACCTCTCCAGGGACCAGTTCCTGCCCCTGTTCGAGGCTCTCGGTGTGGTCGGAGGCGACGAGGAGGGCATCACCAAGGCGTTGCAGGCCGCCAGGCAGCCGGATGCGGAGGGGGCCAAGAAGCGACGGGCCATCCGCGAGGCGATCGAGCTGAAGAACTACGAGTTCAACGCCCACGGCGTCGAGCACAACCAGCGCTACGAGTCGGCCGCCGTCATCCCCGACGGCACCGGCGAGACGGACTCCGGCGACGCGGAACTCTTCGGCCGCCCGACCTCCCGCCCCGGTGCGAAACTGCCGCACGCCTGGCTCGTCGACCACAAGGGTGGTCGTATCTCGACGCTGGACCTGGTCGGAAAGGGCAGCTTCTCCGTCGTCACCGGCCTGGCCGGAACGCCATGGGCCGAAGCCGCCGACGCGCTGGCCCGCGAACTCGGCCTCGACCTGCGCGGCGTCGTCGTCGACCGCGACGCGCACGACGCGTACGGCGAGTGGAGCCGCCGCGCGGAGATCGACGAGGAGGGTGTGCTGCTGGTCCGCCCCGACGGCTATGTGGCCTGGCGGCGGCCGAGCGGTGCCGCCGATGTCGCCGAGGCGACACGTCTGCTGCGGGAGGCGCTGACGACGGTCCTCTCCCGGCCCGCGTGACAGGTGCACCGTTCCGCCGCTCGTCTGATCGATTGATCGGTATCATGGAAGATATCGCGGGCAATCGATCGGAAACGGTGGGGGCATGCGGGAGTCGGCGGAGCAGCGGCAGACCCGGATCGCGGAGCTGGTGCGGGCGCGGGGCGTCGCGCGCATCACCGATCTCGCCGACGAGTTCGGAGTCTCGGTCGTCACCGTGCGCCGGGACGTCGAGGACATGGCCCGGCGCGGAGAGGTGCGCCGGGGGCACGGGGTGGCCCGGTCGCTGCGCCCGGTACCCGAACCGGACTCTGCCGGGGGCGACGCCGTCGCCATGATCGTGCCCGAGCGCAACACGTACCTCACCGAGGCCGTCCAGGGCGCCCGGGAGGCCGCGGAGAAGGCCGGGCTGCGGGTCGAGCTGCACATCGCGGCCGGCGACGGCGGGGCGGAGCGCGAGGCCGTGCGCCAGGCGCTCGACGGCGGTGCGCGCGGGCTGCTGCTGTCGCCGCACTGGCGCACGCGCGCGGAGGAGACGGAGGCGGACCACGGGTGGCTGTCCGCCCTGTCGGTGCCGACCGTGCTGGTGGAGCGGCGCCCCGCCCGCACCAGCGCCATCTACCCGCTGGACTCCGTGCGCTCGGACCACGCGTACGGCGTGCACCTGGCCCTGGAGCACCTGGCCGGCCTGGGGCACCGGCGGATCGTCCTGGCCGCGCGCGACGACAGCCCCACCGCCCGGGTGATCCGCGAGGAGTTCGCCGGGCAGACCGCCGCCCGGGGCCTTGCCGCGGGATGCCGTACGATCCTCAGCTCCCGCACCGCGGGCCCCGACCCGTCCGCCGCCGACCCGCGCTCCGCGGACCTGGTGGAGGCGGTGCGGAAGACCGACGCGACGGCGGTGCTGATCCACAGCGACATGGATGCGTTGGTGCTGGTGCAGCGTTTGCAGGCGGCCGGGATCGATGTGCCGGGGCGCTGCTCGGTGGTGGCGTACAACGACGTGGTCGCCGACATGGGACCGGTCCCGCTGACGGCCGTCGCCCCGCCCAAGGCCGAGCTCGGCCGGATCGGTCTCGGCCTGCTGCTGCGTCGCCTCGGCGCGGCCCGCGAGGGACTGCGACCGGGGCCGACGCGGCACGTGGAGCTGCTGCCGAGCCTCGTGGTCCGGGGGTCCACGGGTCCGACCTCTGCCCGGTGACACAGCGCTCTGTTCGTTTGACCGCTTCGGTTTCTTCTGTTCGATGTATTGACGCCTTTTTCGTCTTCCGCTCAGGATTTGGGTGACCCAGCAACGAGGCGGGAGGCCCCATGCCTGCTCGACCACGCGCACGCCTGGTCACAGCCGCACTCCTCGCCACCCTCACTCTGTTGCTCGCGGGCTGCTCCTCGGGCGGCAGCGACACCGCCGGGACCGGGCCGCTGCACCTCACCTTCTGGTCGGCGCTCCGCGGCACCCAGGAGGTCGTGGACGAGTACAACCGCAGCCAGGACAGGATCCGGGTGGACTACGAACAGGTCCCGTCCGGCCCGCAGGGCGGCTGGGCCAAGCTCAGCAACGCCGCCCGCGCCGGCAACGCCCCCGACGTCGCCACCATGGAATACCCCCAGCTGCCCGGCTACGCCATCGACGGCGTGCCCCGCGACCTCACCGACCTGCTCCCCGACGACGTACGCCGCAAGATCCTGCCGCAGGCACTCGACCTGACCACCCTCGACGGCCGTATCTACGCCGTGCCCGTCGACATCGAGCCGATGGTCTTCTTCTACCGCAAGGACGTGTTCACCCGGTACGGCATCCAAGTCCCCAAGACCTGGGCGGAGTTCGAGACCGCGGCCCGCGCGCTGAAGAAGGCCGACCCCGGCTCCCGAATCGGCAGCTTCTTCACCAACGGCTCCCAGCACATGGCCGGTTACGCCTGGCAGGCCGGCGGCCAGTGGTTCCGGACCGCCGACGACACCTGGCGGATCACCATGGACGACGCCCCGACCCGCAAGGTCGCCGCCTACTGGCAGCACCTGGTCGACCAGGACCTGGTGCGCGTCGAGCCGGTGGACAGCCAGCAGTGGCGGGCGCACCTCCAGAACGGCGAGACCGTCGGCTATATGGCGGGCGCCTGGGCGGCCGGCTCGCTGATGAACTCCACCCCCGGCGGCAAGGGCAAGTGGGCGATCGCGCCGCTCCCGCAGTGGGACCCCGCCAAACCGTCCCTCGGCACCCAGGGCGGCTCCACCTTCGCCGTCACCAAGGACAGCCAACACCCCAAGGAGGCACTGGAGTTCATCACCTGGATGGTCACCAGCCCGGACGCCCTGCGTGCCAAGCTCTCCAGCGGCATCAGCAGCGCCTACCCCGCCGTACCCGCACTCGTCCCCGTGGCCCGCAAGGAGATGGACACCGCCTACTACTCGGGCCAGGACATCTTCGGCCTCTTCCAGCGGTCCGCCCGGCTGGTCTCCCCGCGCTGGCAGTGGGGGCCGCGCATGACCTCCACGATCACCTCCGTGGAGGACGGGTTCGCCAAGGCCGGAGCCGGCAGCGGCAGCATCATCGGCGCCCTGCGCCAAGGGGAACGCAGAACGCTGCCCGACCTCAAGAGCCTCGGCCTGTCGGTTACTACCAACTGAGGTGCAGCCGTGAGCACAGTGCTCTCTGAAGAGAAACGCAAGGCGACGCGACCGTCGGAAGCGAACCCCGGCCGTCCCCGCCGCGCCGGACGCCGCCAGCAGATCCTCGCCTGCGTCACGCTTCTGGCCCCGTTCACGGTCCTGCTCGTCGCCGTGTTCCTGATCCCCGTCGGCTACTCGGTCTACCTCAGCCTCTTCTCCCAGGACCACGAGGGACTCGGCTTCGGCGGCCGACGAAGCCCGCGAACTCGGGGCGCGGGCGGTCCCCCTTCCGGACCTCTTCGCGCACAGCGACGTCGTCAGCGTCCACACGCCGCTCCTGCCGGAGACCGGCGGCCTGGTCAGCCGCGAACTCCTCGCAAGGCTGCGAACCGGCGCCACTCTGATCAACACCGCGCGCGGCGCCGTGGTCGACCAGGACGCCCTCACCGACGAAGTGGTGTCGGGGCGCCTCCATGCCGTCCTGGACGTCACCGAGCCCGACCTACTGCCCGCCGACTCCCCGCTCTACGACTGCCCGAACGTCCTGCTCACCCCGCACATCGCCGGCTCCAAGGGCGGTGAGCTGCGCCGCCTCGCCGAACTGGCCCTGGCCGAAATCGAGTCGTACGTCCTCGGCCGCCCCTTCGCCCACCCCGTCCGGCCCGAACGCCTGGCGCGCCTCGCCTGAGGCCGCCCGAGACGAACAGGAGGCGTGGCCCCGCCATGCCCGAACTCCCGCTTCCCCTCCCGCCCGAGGACCGCACCCTCAGTCCGTACACCGGCTACACCCGCGCCCACTGGGAAGCCGTCGCCGACCACTTGCTCCAGTCCGCCCTCCGCTACGCCACCCCCGGCCATGCCCTCATCGACCTGCCCGGCCCGCCGTCCAAGTCCGGCGTCCGCTCCGACGGCCTGGAAGGCTTCGCCCGTACGTTCCTGCTGGCCGCGCTCCGCACCGCCGGAGCCTCCGGCAAGGACCCGCACGGCTTCCTGGAGCGTTACACCGCCGGCCTCGCCCGCGGCACCCGCACCCCCGGCCGCGACGACACCGAGTCCTGGCCGGAGATCGGGCACCACGGCATCCAGGGCCAGCCCATGGTGGAGTCCGCCTCGGTTGCCCTCGCCCTCCGCCTCACCGCACCCTGGACCTGGGACGCCCTCTCCGCCGCCGACCAGGACCGCGTCGAGCGCTGGCTGCGCGGTGCGCTCACCCACGCGCCCGCCCCCAACAACTGGTACCTCTTCCCGCTGACGGTCGCAGGGTTCCTGGAGTCCGTCGGCCGGGGTGACGCCGAGACCCGTCGCGCGATCGAACGTGCCCTCGACCTGCTGGACGGCTGGTACCAGGGGCAGGGCTGGTACTCGGACGGCGACGGCCGCTCCTTCGACCACTACAACGGCTGGGCCCTGCACCTCTACCCCCTCCTCCACGCCCACCTCGCCGGGGACCGGACCCTGCTCGACCGACTCGGCCCCCGCCTGCACGAGTTCCTCGACGGCTTCGCCCTCCTCTTCGACACGAACGGAGCCCCGATCCACCACGGCCGCTCCCTGACGTACCGCTTCGGCGCGACCGCCGCCGTGGCCCTCGGCGCCCTCACCGGCACCACCCCGCTCGCCCCCGGCACCACCCGCCGCATCCTCAGCGGAGCCCTGCGCCACTTCCTGGACCGGGGCGCCCTCACCGAGGACGGCATCCTCACCCTCGGCTGGTACGGCCCGCACGCGGCGACCCTCCAGCGCTACTCCGGACCCGGCTCCCCGTACTGGGCGTCGAAGGGCTTCCTGGCCCTGCTGCTCCCGCCCGAGAACCCGGTATGGACGGCGACGGAGGCGCCCGCCCCCGTGGAGGGCCCCGACCGCCTACTCGCCCTGCCCGCCCCCGGACTGCTCGTCCAGACCACCACCCGGGACGGCCTGGTACGCCTGCACAACCACGGCAGCTACAAGCTCGACTCCCGCGAACCGGAACGGCCCCCCGGAGACCCGCTCTACGCCCGCCTCGCCTACTCCACCCGCACCGGCCCCACCAGCGCCGCCAACACCCCCGACAACCACATCGCGTTGGAGGCCCGCGGCACGCGCAGCGCCCGCATCCGCATCAACCCCCTTGGCCACGGCCCGAACTGGCTGGCCTCGTGGCACCGCCCGGTCTTCCCGGAGGGCGGCCCCGTCCTGCCGTCGTCCCGCATCGAGAGCCTGACGCTCGCGCGCGGCAGCCTCGAACTGCGCGTGCACCGCACCATCGGCGTGCCGCCCGGAACGCCCGTCCACCACACCGGCTGGGCCGTCGCCCTGACACCGGAGGCCGCCTCCGAAGCGGAACAGCCCGATGAGATCCGCATCGAGGGCCCGGAGGTGACCAGCCAGTTCCTCGGCCTGTACGGCTGGCAGACGCGCCGGGTCGTCCGCGCACCGCAGGGCACGGCGTACGGCCCCTGGGCCCTGCTCCCCGAACTCACCGGAACCGTCGGTGATCACGGGTCCGGCACCGTCTTCGCCGCACTCGCCTCCCTGACCGCCGAAACGGACCCACCCCCACTCACCGGCCAGGTCACCGTCGAGGTGGACCACCTCGTCCTCACCGCCCGCTGGGCCGACGACACCAGCACGGTCGTGCACCTCGGCGAGGGCGGCCCGACCGTCAGCGAGCACCCGGCATGACCCTGCGCCTCGGCCTGTGCTCGGATGTCTTTGCACGCTCGCTGGAGGCGGCCGGCCGGCGGGTGGGTGCGGGTGGTGTGGCAGAGGTGAGGCCACGGGCACGGGTCCCATCGTGCCCGCGGCCTCAGACCCGCGGCCGCTCAGCCACTGCGTCGAGTGCCCCAGGAGACTCCGGTGAAACTCACTCCCCTTTGACCTGCCTCGTCAGCTGAGCGCGGTCACCGGGGTGGCACTGTCCGTGCTGTGCGGCGTGTACCTGCTGGGCGACCGGCCCACTCCGCCGGGTGTCCGGCGGCACGCTTCGACCGGAAGCGGAGCGGGTACCCGGATCCGACAAGCCGAGGGAACCTTGGGACAAGGGAACCTTGGGGTTGCGAAGAAGACCGTAGAAGTAGAAACCGTTGAATCGGCGGCCTGACAATGAGCGCGAAGAACGACAAGGCGGTGGTCCGGGCCCTGCTCCACCGGCAGGAACGCACCTACGCGGCGCAGGCCGGGATCAGGCTGCGCAATACCCCGGGGCCCCTGTACCAGACGCTCGTGCTGGCGATACTGCTCAGCGCCCGCATCAAGGCCGACATCGCGGTGGCGGCGGCACGGGCACTGTTCGACGCCGGAATGCGCGACCCTCGCTCGATGGCGGACGCGTCCTGGCAGGAACGGGTCGACGCGCTCGGCGAGGGCGGCTACCGCCGCTACGACGAGCGGACCGCGACCATGCTCGGCAAGGGGGCCGAACTGCTGCTGGACCGCTACAAAGGCGATCTGCGGCGACTGCGCGAGGAAGCCGACCCCAAGAAGGCCCTGCTGGACATACCGGGGATCGGTCCCACGGGAGCCGATATCTTCCTGCGCGACGTACAGGGCGTGTGGCCGGAGTTCGCACCGTACTTCGATCGCAAGGCCCAGGACGGTGCGCGGCGGCTCGGACTGCCCACGTCGCCGGAGGAGCTGGCCGGATTCGTGGGCGAGCGCGACATGCCTCGGCTGGCGGACGGCCTGGTCCACGCGGCCCTCGACAAGCCACTGGCCGACGAGGTGCTCGGCGCCGCCAGGGCGGCGTGACAAGCAACCGGGTGCGCCGGCACCCCGGCTCATGACCCCCGGTTCGGCGGGCCCCGGTGAGGACCCGCGTGCCGCAGCGGCGCGACTCACGGGGTGCCCGGTGACGAACGAACGCCGCCTCGACGCGACGCTGTCCGAAGTCACCCTCGACGGTGGCCACATGGTGATGGTCAAGCGCGGTGACGGCCCCGCCGCCACGCAGGCCGAGGCGGCCGGGCTGCGTTGGCTCGCCGATGCCGGCACGGTCCGCGTACCGGAGGTGCACGGTCACGACCGGCACTGGCTGGTGATGGACCGTGTCCCGCCCGGCGCACCGACCCCCGCGGCGGCGGTTCGCTTCGGCCGGGAGCTGGCCGCTCTGCATGCGTCCGGGGCGCCCGAGTTGGGCGCCCCGCCGCCGGGTGGTCCGGTGGACGCGTACATCGGGCTCGCACCGATGCGGAACACCCCGGGCACCGACTGGCCTGGCTGGTACGCCGAACACCGGGTGCTGCCGTACCTGCGTCCCGCGGTCGACGACGGCACGATCCGCTCCGCGGAGGCGGCGGTGATCGAGCGGGTCTGTGAGCGGCTGCCGGAGCTGGCGGGCCCCGCCGAGCCGCCCGCCCGGCTGCACGGCGATCTGTGGAACGGAAACGTGCTGTGGGCTGCCGACGGACACGCGTGGCTGATCGACCCGGCCGCGCACGGGGGCCACCGTGAGACCGACCTGGCGATGCTGCGGCTCTTCGGCTGTCCCCACCTGGACCTGGTGCTGGGCGGTTACCAGGAGACGACACCGCTCGCCGACGGCTGGACGGACCGCGTCGGGCTGCACCAGCTCTTCCCGCTGCTGGTGCACACGGTGCTCTTCGGCCGGAGCTATGCCGAACAGGCCCTGACGGCGGCCCGGTCGGCCATTGAGCAAGGGCGAGGAAAGCGAACGGACTAGAGCCATTGAGTTGGAATAGAAGGAAGCCCGTTCATGGCCTCGCCGAGACAGACCGTAGCAGTCAGCCCGGGATCAGGTCGCGCAGGTTTTCCGGCGTGAACACCCGGGAGTCCGGGTGCAGGCCGTCGGGGCGGTCGAACCCGATGTACGTGACGGGGCCCTCCGGGACCGTCTTGCCGTCCCACAGAACCGTGCCGGTCGCTCCGTCCGTCATCAGGTCGGTCAGGTAGCGGACCGTGAGGTGGTCCCGCTCGACGATGCCGCGCAGCAGCGTCGCGACGGAAATACGGTTGCCCTCCACCTGGTTGGCCGAGGGATGGCCCTTGAGGTACAGGTGCAGCCACAGCGCCCGCCAGCGGCCGTCGCCCCCACGCTGGAACGCCAGCGGCAGCGCGACCCGGCCCGGCCCGCGCAGCTCGGACTTCATACGCACGGTGCGCGGCTCGAACGGGCGCCCCCGCTGCTCGGCGTCGCGCACCATGAAGCCGAAGAACGACTCCTCCACTTCCTCGAATCCCTCGCCCGAGTAGATGTCGACCTGCGGCACGATGAAGCTGCCGCGCACGGCACCCAACCGCAGGTTGATGAACTCGGAGGCACCCTCGGGCGCTTCGGTGATGTCGCCCGAGTGCTCACCCTCGACGTCCGAGAGATGGGTGTACGACAGCCAGGAGACCGTCGAGTAGTCGGCGGCCAGCAGCAGAGCCGCCAGGTCGTAGTCGGTGTCCCGGTTCTTCTGCTTCCAGTGCACGAAGAAACGCAGCAGGTCGCCCTCGACCGGCGAAACCGAGCCACGGGGCAGCACCCCGAGCCCTGACGAAGTCGCCTTGCCACTGAGCGGGAGTGCCACGTCGAGGAAGTCCGGATCGACCAACAGCCGTTCCGGCGACGGGAGTCGGCGCCGTATCTCCGCGTCGAGAGCCGCGATCAGACGCTTGCGTTCCGACGGAAGCACAGGTGCCCGCTCGTCGTCGGCGACCCAGGCGCGGCCGAGGCGGTTGACGTAGACACGGCGCTCGCCGGACTCCTCGGGCCGGTTGTGGAGATGCTGCCGGACCGACAGCACGACGCGACCCGAGACCTGGGGCGCGACCTGCTCGGCGGCAGTGACGACGGCGTCCCGTTCGTCCTGAGTGAGTGCCGTGCGCAGCAGCCGGTCCAGGGACCGGAACAGCCTGCCCGGCGCGGACGTCAGCAGCGCCGCCGCACCCGTGACGTCGTTCCGGCCGAGGAGTTCCTCGACCCGGCTGTCGAAAGATCGCGCCGGCTTGTCACCCCGCGCGACGGCGAACACGTCAGCGGCGTGCGCCAGTTGAGGGTACTCGTGCGGGTGCAGACGCTCACCGAGCCGCTTGAAGGCCTCGCGATGCGTGCGTACGTCGGCCAGCTTGGCCTCGGACTCGGCGACCACCGAGTCCAGGCCGGCCATCAGCGTGCGCCGGACCCGGCGGGACAGACCCCGGAAACGCGTCGGCTCCTGAAGGCTCACGTCCCCGTCCGACAGTGCACAGGCCAGGCGCAGCACATCGGTCACCGTGTCCAGCAGCAGGTCGTAACCGGCGTTCAGACGGGCCCGGTTGACCATGGCCCGGTTCTCCCGCACCGGGATCGCCTCGGGCTGCGGACCGTGCACGCACAGCTCGGCCAGGTGCCCCAGGTCGCGCAGGTGGTCCTCGCTCAGCGGCGTGGTGCTGCCGGCGAGGGTCAGGTAGAGCGCGGTGACCTCGGCGTCCAGGTCGCCGCCCGGCCGCAGGACCGTCATCCGGTCACCCGCCGCCCCGATCAGCTCCTCGTGCGCGGCGAGCATCTCGGCGTATGTGTGCCGGTAGTTGCCGTACGTCGGCAGGGTGAGGAGGTTCACCACACCGGTGCTCAACTGCTCCAGCGTGCGTTCGCGCGACGTACCGTCGGCGAGCGCCTCGGCGATGCAGCGCATCCAGAAGTCGAACGTGTCGGGCACGTTGGCCGGGAAGTCGATGAAGTACACGTTGTGCGCGACATGGTCGCCGACCATCTCGCGGACGGTCCCCAGCGTACGTACGGCCGTGTCCACGACCGTTCCCTCCGACAGCCCCGACAACCGCTCCATCAGCTCGGCGGAGAGCTTGAAGCCCACGGACATCAGCGCCGCGTCGAACTGCCGTGCCGCGACGGCGCCTTCGCCTGCGGGTCCGGTGCGGGAGGGAAGCCGGCGGGTGTGGCGTACTACCAGTGCTTCGGAGCTGTGGACGAACATCCCGGAATGGTCCCAGAGCCCTGTGAGCCGGTGCATTCGAGTTTTTGGTTGGTGCCGTCCCGACCATTGACGCGCCCACTGTGACTCCCGACACTGGCATGACTACGTAGTCATAGGCGCTTCCAACAGGCTTGCGCGCCGGCATGACTACGTAGTCGGAGATGAGGAGGGCGCATGGCGACCACCGCAGCCGAGGGCGGACGACGCCGTCGCGGCCCCGGAATGACGGAGGTCGCCCGGGCCGCCGGTGTCTCGCAGAAGACGGTGTCGCGGGTCGTCAACGGCGAACCGCATGTCAGCCCAGAGGTACGCGACCGCGTCCTGCGGGTCATCCGTGAGCTGGACTACCGCCCGAACAACGCGGCGCGTGCCCTGCTCCTCGGCCGGTACCGGCGGATCGGCGTCGTCTCACTGGGCACCGCGCTCTACGGACCGTCCGCCCTGCTCAGCGCGCTGGAACGGGCGATGCAGCGGGCGGGCTACTCCTTCGCCCTGGCCGGAACCCTGGAAGGCGAGCGAAGCGAGATGGGGGTCCCCCCGGACGAAGTCTGGGGGAGGGTGTCCGTGGCCGTCGAGGCGCTGCTGGAGCAGGGCGTGGACGGGATCGTCCTGTCCGAGCCGATCGACGAAGGCACTCCGCTCCGGCTCAGCGCGGACGTGCCGGTGGTCAGCCTCGGCGAGGGCGTGGAGCTCACCGAAGGGGTGGGCGCCGTGGTCGGCGCCGATGGTGTGGCGGCAGCCCGGATGGCCACCGAACACCTGCTCGCGCTCGGCCACCGCACCGTCTGGCATCTTCCCGGGCCGCAGGACTGGTTCGCCGCCCGCGACCGTCTGCGCGGCTGGCGCGAGGCGCTCGCGGCAGCCGGTGCCCCCGAGCCGCCGCTGCCCACCGCGGGCGACTGGACCCCGGCCTCCGGGCACGCGGCCGGCCGTCAACTGGCCCAACTCTCCGACGTCACCGCCGTGTTCGCCGCAAACGACGACATGGCGATCGGCGCCCTGCGGGCGTTCGCCGAGGCGGGACTGTCCGTCCCCGGCGATGTGAGCGTCGTCGGCTACGACGACATCCCCGCCGCCCCCTACCTCTCCCCGCCCCTGACCACCGTCCGGCAGGACTTCACCGCCGTCGCCGACCACGCCGTAGACACCCTCATCGCCATGATCGAAGGAACGTCCCGTCCGGACCGACACGCCGCACTCGCGGTCGAGTTGGCCGTACGGTCCTCCACCGCACCCCGTCCCTGACCCGTCGGCGGGACGGCCGACGGCACTCCGCCGTCGGCCCGATCCGCCCTGCCCGCGTGCGCCGCCCGGGACGGCCGCGCACGCGTGACCCCGTAGCCGCACCACGTGAGGAGTCACGTGTGTACACCCCACCACGCCGAACCCTGCTCCGCAGCGCCCTGGGACTGGGAGCGGGTGCCGCACTCGCCGCCTGCGGCGCCGGGAGCACCACCGCCCGTACGTCCGGAGACGTGACGCTCTCCCTGTGGACCCACGACCCCGGCTACGAGGCCTTCTTCGCCAAGGGCATCCCGGACGCCGACCGGCTCACCGAGTTCCGCTACGGCCTGAAGGTCACCCGCGCCGGAGCCGCCGACCTCGTCACCAAACTGCTGGCCCAGGCCGTCGCCGGACGCGGCACACCCGACCTCGCGGGATTCGAGATCGGCAGCTTCCCGCGGATGCTGCGCGGCGACATCGCGCCTCGTCTGCTGCACGACCTCACCGCAGACATCGCCGCCGTCCCCGGCCTCAAGGACGACCTGCTCCCAGCCCGCACCGCGCCGTACAGCATGGACGGCAGTGTCTACGCCCTCGACTCGGACACCCCGATGGTCGTCTACTACTACCGCGACGACCTCTTCACCGAGTACGGCCTCCCGGACGCCGTCCCGACCTGGGAGGAGTTCGCCGAACTCGGCGCCCGCGTGCACCAGGACCACGACGCCTCGCTGTGCGTCGTCTCCACCGCCGGCAGCGATGTCGGCCAGGTCGTGCAGTCCTTCCAGATGCTGCTCTACCAGCGCGGCGGAGCCTTCTTCGACGCCGACCAGAACCTGGTCCTCGACTCGGCGGAGGCGGAGGAGGTGCTGCGCTTCCTGTGCGACGGGCTGCGCAGCGGATTCGTCGTCGACATCTCCGACTACTACGGGGCCGCCATGCAGACCGCCCTGAAGCAGGGCAAGGTGATCGGGCTGCCCATGGCCATCTGGTACAAGAACTACGGCCTGCTGCCCAACGTGCCCGAGCAGAAAGGCAAATGGCGGGTCAGGGCGCTGCCCCGGTTCGCCAAGGGCGGCGGGGTGACGGCCGCGGCCGGCGGTACCGGATTCGGCGTCCTCAAGGACGAGGCCAACACCCGGGCCGCCACGGAGTTCCTCCTCAGCACCTGGCTCACCCACAACGGCCAGGTCCGCCGCTTCAAAGAGACCGGCTACCTCCCCACCCGCCGATCCGTGTTCGAGGATCCCCGACTCAACGCCCTCACCGATGAGTTCTGCGGCGGTCAGCGCCTCTTTCGCCTCTACCGCTCGCTGCTCCCGGACGTGCCCGCCTTCCACCAGAGCCCCGACCAGTCGATTCTCTACGACGTCCTCGCCGGCAACCTGCTGCGCGCCTACCACGGAGACCTCAGCCCGCGTCAGGCGCTGAAGCAGACGGCGCGGGACTTCCGCGACCAGGCCGGACGCTAGGAGGGAGGCCCGACATGACCACCACCACGACCGCCGCAGGCCAGGCACGCACCGCCCGCGCACACGGCGACCCGGCGAGGACGGGACCACGCCCGAAGAATGCCTGGGCGCCCTACCTCTTCATCTCGCCCTTCTACCTCCTCTACGTCCTGTTCATGCTGATCCCCGTCGCCGTCTCGCTCTGGCTCAGCCTCACCGAATGGGTCGGCCTGGGCACCCCGCGCTGGGTGGGCCTGCGCAACTACCGCAACCTCGCCACCGACATCAGCTTCCACCGGGCCCTCGGCAACACGGGCGTCTTCGTCCTGATCTCGGTCTGTGTCGTCGTACCGCTCGCGCTGCTGATCGCCCAGGCCCTCAACACCCGGGGGCTGAAGCTCCGGGACCTGTGGCGTACGGCGTACTTCGTCCCGGTCGTCGTCTCGCCGATCATCGTCGCGCTTGTCTTCGGGCTGATCTTCGACCGGCAGTTCGGGCTCTTGAACTCCGTGCTGCGCGCCCTGTTCGGCACCGGCGGCGTCGACTGGCTCGGCGACCCCGGCATGGCCAGGATCAGTATCGGACTGGTCATGCTGTGGCGCTGGACCGGCTATCTCACCGTCTTCTTCCTGGCCGGACTCCAGGCCGTACCAAGGGAGTTGTACGAAGCCGCCGCCATCGACGGCGCCGGACGGCTGCGCACCTTCGCGACGGTCACCCTCCCGGCGCTGAAGCCGGTGACCGCGTTCGTCGTCGTCACCTCGTTCATCGGCGCGGCCCAGATCTTCGAGGAGCCGTATCTGCTGACCGGTGGCGGACCGGCCGAATCCACCCTCTCGGTGACGATGTTCATCTACCGGGCCGCTTTCCAGCGCCAGCAGTTCGGGTACGCGGCCGCGGCCGCGGTGGTGCTGTTCGTCGTGGTCTTCGGCCTGAGCATGCTCTTCAACCGGCTCCTCGGCATCGGGAGGGCGACCTCATGAACACCACCGCCACGAGGACCGGCCGCGTCCTGCTGTACGCGACACTCGTCCTGCTGCTCATGGCCTTCCTGGCCCCGCTGCTCTGGGCGCTGAGCGGTTCGTTCAAGCCGCGCGGCGACATCTTCGCCTATCCGCCGGAGCTGATCCCCGACCCGTTCACACTGCACAACTACCGTGCCCTGATAGATGATCAGCCCTTTGTGCGCTGGTTCGTGATCAGCACCGTGGTCGCGGTCGTGGCGACGGTGGTCTCGGTGTTCGTGTGCGCCCTGGCCGGCTATGGCTTCGCCAAGTTCCGCTTCGCCGGCAAACGGCCGCTGTTCGCGGTCATGTTCAGTTCGCTGTCCATCCCGTTCGCGGTGATCCTCGTGCCGCTCTTCGTGATCCTGGTCAAGACCGGCCTGGGCAGCCCGTGGTTCGCGCTGATCGTGCCATGGGTGGCGCCCGCGTTCGGGATCTTCATGATGCAGCAGTACATCGTGCAGTCCGTCCCGGACTCCGTGCTGGAGGCCGCCCGCATCGACGGGGCGAGCGAGTTCGGCATCTTCCGGCGCATCGTGCTGCCCCTGCTGCGACCCGCACTCGGCGCGCTGGCCGTATGGACGTTCCTTCAGAGCTACAACAGCTTCCTGTGGCCACTGGTGCTGGTCTCCGACAGTTCCCAGTACACCCTGCCGCTCGGCCTCCAGACCCTGTTCGTCTCCGAACAGCGCCAGTACGACCTGGTCCTCGCCGGAGCCGCCCTCGCCGTCCTGCCCGCCGTCGCCCTCTTCGTCCTCCTCCGCAAACAGCTCCTCGAAGGCCTGTCCACGGGCGCCGTCAAGGGCTGACGCCGCCTCGATCAACGTATAGGAGAAGCATGTTCGAGCTGCCCCGACGGGTCCTGTTCGGTGCCGCCTACTACCACGAGTACCAGCCGTACGAGCGCCTCAGGGACGACCTCGACCTGATGGCCGAGGCCCGCTTCACGGTGATCCGCGTCGGCGAGTCGGTGTGGTCGACCTGGGAGCCGGAGAACGGCCGCTTCGACCTCGACTGGCTGCAACCGGTGCTGGACGGCGCTCACGAGCGCGGCATCTCGGTCGTCCTCGGGACACCGACGTACGCGGTGCCGCCGTGGCTCGCCCGCCAGTACCCGGAGATCGCGGGGGAGCGGCGCACCGGCGAGCGCATCGGCTGGGGCGCCCGGCAGGAGGTCGACTTCACCCACCCGGCGTTCCGCTTCCACGCCGAGCGGATCATCCGCAAGGTGGTCGGCCGCTACGCCGCCCACCCGGCCGTGATCGGCTTCCAGGTCGACAACGAGCCCGGCCTCGAACTCTTCCACAACCACGGCGTGTTCCAGCGCTTCACCGACGAACTGCGCGCCGACTACGGGGACGTGGAGAGCCTCAACCGCGCCTGGGGACTGGTCTACTGGTCGCACCGGCTGTCGACCTGGGCCGACCTGTGGACCCCCGACAACAACGCCCAGCCGCAGTACGACCTCGCCTGGCGCCGCTTCCAGGCCCGCCTCACCACCGAGTTCATCGCCTGGCAGGCGGACATCGTGCGCGAGTATTCTCGCCCCGGCCAGTTCGTCACCACCTGCATCTCCTACGACCGCCGAGCCGTCGAGGACGACAAGCTGACCGCGCGCCTGGACGTCACGGCCGGCAACCCCTACTACACGATGCAGGACGCCCTGACCCTGCCCGACCTGGGCCGCGACGACCAGGGCTGGACGACGAACGGCACCTGGGCGCTGTACCGCAGCGCGGACCGCATGTACTCCTCCCGCCAGGAGCCCTACCTGGTCACGGAGACCAACGCGCAGGCCATCGGCGCCCCGTGGGACAACCGCCCGGCCTACGACGGTCAGTGGCGCCAGGCCGCCTGGGCCCTGATCTCCCGCGGTGCCTCGATGATCGAGTACTGGCACTGGCACACCCTGCACTTCGGAACCGAGACCTACTGGGGCGGCATCCTGCCGCACAATGGCCGCCCGGGCCGCGTGTACCGGGAACTCGCCGTGCTGGGAAAGGAGTTGGAGACAGCGGGCGACCTGGTGACGGCCCTGACGCCGGACGCCGACGTGGCCTTCCTCTACTCCTCGCCGAGCAAGTGGGCGCTCCAGGGCCAACCGCCGCTCGCCACCCCCGACGGCGGCCCGGACGAACGGTCGTACCAGACCATCTTCGACGCCTTCTACCGTGGCGCCTTCGACGCGGGCCTCCAGTCCCGCATCCTCCACCCCGGCCAACTGCCCGACCACGAACTGCCCCCCGTACTGGTCGCCCCCGCCTTCTACGCCGCCGACGACGAAACGCTCGACCGGCTGAAGGAGTACGCGGCGAACGGCGGCCACCTGGTCCTGGGCCCCCGCACGGCCTACGCCGACCCCGAGGCCAGGGCCCGCACCGAAGCACAGCCGGGACGACTCGCCGAGGCGGCCGGAGTGACGTACGACGAATTCAGCAACTTCAGTGCACCGCTGCCCGTGACCGGCACCTCCGAGCTCCAACTCCCGCCCGGCGCCCACGCGTTGCACTGGGCGGACGGTCTGCGCACGCAGGACGCCGAGGAGCTGGCGACCTACGAGCATCCGCACTTCGGCCGCTGGCCCGCGGCCACCACACACCGCCATGGCGCCGGCCGGATCACCTACGTCGGTACGGTCCCCGACCCCGAGTTCGCCCGCGCCCTGTTCCAGTGGGCCGTCCCGGCGGACGAATGGCGCCCGACCCTGCCCGGCGTCACCTCCACCGCGGCCACCGCACGCGACGGCCGCCGGGTCCGCTTCCTGCACAACTGGTCGTGGGAGGAGGTGTCGGTACCCGTGCCGGCGGCCGTACGGGATGTGCTGTCGGGTGCGGTGTTCCCGGACTCGGTGCCGCTGGGGCCCTGGGACGTGAAGGTCCTTCAGGAGGAGCGGGCGTAGGGACCGCTGCTGCGGCGGACGACGAGTTCGACCGGGACGAGCGGCTCGACACGGGGCGGCTCGGCGGGGCTGTCGATGCGGTTCAGCAGCAGCCGCAGCGACCGGGTGCCGATCTCGGCGAAGTCGGTGCGGACGGTGGTCAGCGGGGGGAGGAAGTGGGCGGCCTCGGGGATGTCGTCGTAGCCGACGACGCTGACGTCCTCGGGGACGCCCCGCCCGGCCTCGTGCAGGGCGTGCAGGACGCCGAGCGCCATCTGGTCGTTGGACGCGAACACCGCGGTGACGTCGGGGCGGCGGGCCAGCTGCCGTCCCAGGTCGTATCCGGACTCGGCGCTCCAGTCGCCGGTCAGCGGGGCATGGATCTCGGCCCCGGCCGTCTCCAGCGTCGCCTGCCAGCCGGCGAGGCGCACGTCGGCCGAGGTCCAGCCCGTCGGGCCCGCGATGTGGAAGACGGTGGCATGCCCCAGGCGGAGCAGGTGCCCGGTGGCCTCCCGGGCGCCGGTGCGGGAGTCCGCGGTGACCAGGGGCGGGCCGCCCTGGAGGTCGTTCTCCAGGACCACCAGCGGGGTGTCGAGGCGGGCTTCCGCCAGGGCCCGGCCGACCCACAGCTGCGGGGCGATGGCGATCACGCCGTCCGCGCCCTCGGCCGACAGCCGGTCCACGGCACGGACCACCGTGTCGGGGTCGGCCGTGTCGAGGGCGATGGAGCTCACCAGGTAACCGGCGCCCTGCGCCGCCGTGTTGATCGCGGTGAGGATGGAGGCGGGCCCGTAGCGCGCCGCGTCGAAGGAGATGACGCCGAGCATGCGGGTCCTGCCGCTCGCCAGGGACCGGGCGCTGCGGCTCGGGCGGTAGCCGAGGGTACGCATCGCGGCCTGGACCGCCTCGCGGGTCTCGGGCCGGACCGCCGGGTTGTCGTTGAGGACACGGGAGACCGTCTGCTTCGAGACCCCGGCCAGCCGGGCCACGTCGTCCATGACGGGACGCGCCCCGGCGAAGTTCCGTCGGCTGCGCCCCTTCGGAACGGCGCTACTGGTCATGGCGGGTGTTTCCTCGACATCGTGACGGCTGGCCCTCAGCATAGGCCGGACGCATCCCGTGCCCTGTCCCTGCCGGACCGCACACGACCGGCCGGCCGGCCACTCGACCCGCTCGACGGCCGCCGTACCCCAGCAGGCAGCGGCCGGTCACCTCGATCGGGTCGGGTGTGCCCGGGGCGTCGGCGAAGGGCAGCCGGGCCGGTCAGCGGGGGCGCGGGCGGGGCGGGGACGCGCAGGCGGTGCGGGTGCGGCATCAGGAGTCCTCCCGTCCGGGCCGAGGGTGGCGCTGGTGGCGTGCGGCCTCGGCGGAAGGGGCTCAGCGCGGCCGGGTGGCGCGGATGAGCCAGAGCGTGGCGGCCAGGCAGAGAGCCGAGACGGCGCAGAGCAGCAGCGGGACCGCACGGATCCCGGACCACTCGATGGCCTTGCCCAGCGCTGGACCAGCAGCGACACCGCCGACCATCGAGGCGGCGATCACGACGGCACCGGCCCGCCGGGCGCCGGGGGCCGCCCGGTTCAGCCAGGGCAGACCGGTGGGGAAGATCGGCGCGATGAACAGCCCGACGCCGGCGTACGCGTACGGGGCGAGGCCCGGCACGGCGGCCAGCAGCAGACAGACCGTCATGCCCGCGCAGGAGACGGTGATGATGGCCTGCGCCGAGAAGCGCAGCGCGAGCGGCGCCACCAGGAAGCGGCCGGCGGTCATCATCAGCCAGTACACGGACGTGGCAGTGGCGGCGACCCCGGCGCCGTACCCCACGGTCTCCAGATGGGTCGGCTCCCAGCCGCCCACACCGGCCTCGATGCCCACGTGCAGGACGTACAGCGCGACGAACACGGCGAGCACCGAGCCGAGGCTGCGGACGAGCACGCCGTCACCGGACTTGGGCACCTCACCGGTGGGCGCCGGCACCTGGTTCCGTACGCCACTCAGGCACAGCAGCAACGGCAGGTTGGCCAGCGCGAAACCGAGGAACACCGCGGGATAGTGCTCGGCGCCCACCCCGCCGATCAGCGCCGGGCCGAGGATCGCTCCCACGCCGAAGTGCGCGTTGAGGATGTTCAGCATCGCGGTCGAACGGCGGCCGAAGCCGACCGCGAACAGCTGGTTCAGCCCGTAGTCGATCCCGCCGAACCCGAGCCCGGCGAACAGCGCCGCGCACAGGGCGACGGGCCAGCTCTGCGCCAGCGCGAACCCCGCCGCGCCGACGGCCATCAGCAGATACGAGGCCCCGAGGATCCGCCGGTTGCCGATCCTGCCGTACAGCCGGTCGAAGAGCAGCACACCGGCCACCCCACCGACGAAGTGCGCGCTCAGCCCCAGCCCGGCGGCCGAGGGGGACAGGCCGAACTCCTCGCGGAAGGCGGGGATCGAGGGGCCGTACAGGGCCTGGAGCGCACCGATGAGTACGAAGCCCACACAGGACGCGACTACTGCGGAGGGGCTGAAGACGGGAGCTGTCAGGGGAGAGGTGACGGTGATGGGCCGAGCGGTCTGAGGGTCGGTCACGGGACGGAATGTTACCGGTAACATCACGCGGGTCAAGGGCCGGGGCATTGCTGAAAGCCGGCCACTTAGTCAACAATGCGAATAGTTAATTGGTCGTCTATGGTGATGCGGAAGGTGGTTCCACGCGTGCCGGTCAATGGATATCTGCGGTACGTCGCGCTGGGCGACAGTCAGACCGAAGGGCTCGGCGACGGGGACGACGTACGCGGCTTTCGTGGCTGCGCGGACCGGCTGGCCGAGCAACTGGCGCTCAGGAGCCCGGAGTTGCGGTACGCCAACCTCGCTGTTCGAGGGCGCCTCGCCGGTCAGGTCCGGGCCGAGCAGCTCCCGCCCGCGCTCGCACTGCGGCCCGACCTCGCCACCGTCGTCGCCGGAGTCAACGACCTGCTGCGGCCTCGCTTCGACGCCGACGAGGTGGCCGCGGAGCTGGAGGCGATGTTCGCCGCACTCACCGGCCAGGGCGCCCGCGTGGCCACGGTCACCTTCCCCGACGTCACCCGCATCACCCCGCTGGCCCGACCGATCGGGCACCGCGTCGTCGCGCTCAACGACCGCATCCGGCAGGCCGCCCGACGGCACGGCGTCGTCGTGGCGGAGACGGCACCGCACCCTGTGATGACGGACCCGCGCCTGTGGAGCGCCGACCGGCTGCACGCCAGCCCCCTCGGCCACGCGCGCATCGCCGCCGCGGTCGCGGACGCCCTCGCACTGCCGGGCAGCGACGACGGCTGGACGCGGCCGCTGCCCGCCGGTCCGGGGGTGGCCCCGGGGTTCCGGGCCGAACTGCGCTGGGTCGGCTCCTTTCTGGGGCCGTGGCTCGTCCGGCGGTTTCAGGGCCGCTCGTCCGGCGACGGACGCCAGGCCAAGCGGCCCACCCTGCTGCCGGTCACGGCGTTCGTCGAGGAGCTTCCATCGTCGCCCCGTTGAGTAATCAACGGAGTGTAAATTTGGGGCCATGGCGTTGCGAAATGCGGTGATGGCCGCGCTGCTGGAGGGCGAGGCGTCCGGGTACGACCTTGCGAAGGGCTTCGAGGCCTCGGTCGCCAACTTCTGGATGGCAACGCCCCAGCAGCTCTACCGGGAGCTCGAACGCATGGAGAGCGAGGGGCTCGTCTCCGCCCGGGTCGTGGAGCAGGAACGGCGGCCCAACAAGCGGCTCTTCTCGCTCACCGAAGCCGGCCGCGACATCCTGCGTGCCTACGTCGCCGAAGGTCCCTCGAAACCGACGGCCATCCGGGACGAGCTGATGGTCAGGGTGCAGTGCGTCGACATCGGCGACATCGACGCCGTACGTGACGCGGTCGTCGAGCGCGTGGAGCGGTCCACCGCCAAGCTGGCCCGGTACGAGCGGATGCGTGAGCGGCTGCTGGCCGGACGCAGCGAGGACGAGTACTTCGCCGCCGCCGAGCGCGTCGGGCCCTACCTCACGCTGATGGGCGGGATGGCCTTCGAGCGGGGGAACCTCGAGTGGGGCCGCACGGTGCTGCGGCGACTTGAGCAGCGTGCGTCGTCCGGAGTCAGGTAGGGCGCCGTACCGGCCGCGCTGTTATGAGCGCGCCAAGTGCCGCATCGCCGGCTCCAGTTGCAGCCTGAGTCGGCCGTTCGGCGTGCGGACCGGCCGGCCCGGAAGGTGCTCGGCGTGGGCCAGTCGGTCCTGGAGTGTGGAGTGGTGGACGTCGATCTCGGTCGCCGCGGCGCGCAGGCTCGCCGTCGAGGCGACTGCGTTCAGCGTGGCCAGGAGCCAGGGTGCCGCCGCGGCGGCCGTCTCCACGGAGTGGACGTCGGGCGGGGGTTCGGCGCCGGGTACGACCAGTCGGCGAGGAGCGCGATTCCGCCCAGGTCGTCGGCGTGCACGACGCGGACGCCGGGATCCTGCGCGGTGCAGCAGGAGACCGAGCCGGAACGCGTGGCACAGCCCGCGTTCCGGCTACGAAGGTCCGCCGGCCGCTCACCGGCTCGCGGGACTCGGCTCGGCGAGGGCGGGCCGGCTGCGGGAGACGATGCGCATGCCGCGGGCGTCGACGACCCGGACCTGGAGCGATCCGCAGCCGCAGCGGGTCCACACCGTTCCGCCGGCCGCGGTGACGTGCCGGGACACGACCTGGAAGGGCTCGGCGCCGTCGGGCCAACCGCAGTACGGGCAGCCGGTGCCGGGCGTGCTGGTCATGGCAACTCCTTGAACGTCGTGGCTGATGTGACCGTCGCGACACAACCAGCGTGCAGCCAAGCATCTGTACACGTCCAGGTTGACTTTGTGGACTTCACCTTGAAGCGTGGACTTCATGATTGACCTGCGCCGACTGCACGTCCTGCGGGCCGTCGCCCACTACGGCACGGTCACCGCGGCCGCCAGTGCCCTGCACTTCACGCCGTCCGCCGCGTCCCAGCAGATCCGGCAGCTGGCCCGAGAGCTGGGTGTCGACCTCCTCGAACCCCAGGGTCGCGGAGTACGTCTCACCCCGGCCGCCGAGAGCCTGCTCGCGCACGCCGACGCCATCGAGGCCCGCTGGGACCAGGCCGAACTCGATCTCCGGGCCGACCAGGGCGATCCCGCGGGACTCTTGCGTACGAGCGGATTCCCGATGGCCGTTTCGGTGCTGCTGGCGCCCATGGCGGCCCGGTTGCGCGACCGCCATCCGCGCCTGGACGTACGGATTCAGGAGGCGGAGGTGCCGCAGAGCTTCAACCAGCTCTTCGAGGGCGAGATCGATCTGGCGGTCGTGGAGGCCACCGTGTTCAACCCGCCCCTGAGCGACGCACGGTTCGATCAACAGCCGCTGCTGGACGACCCGTTCGACCTCGTGGTCCCCGACGACCATCCCCTCGTGGGGCGGCGCCGGATCGATCTCGCGGACGCGGCGCACGAGCGCTGGATCGCGCCCGTGCCCGACAGTCCCTGCCGTCCGCATGTCCTGTCGGCGTGCGGTGCGGCCGGGTTCACTCCGGACGTCGTGCACCACGCGCTGGACTGGAACGTGACGGCCCATCTCGTCGCGCACGGGCTCGGGGTCGCCCTCATCCCACGGCTGGCCCAGCTGACCCCCCACCTGCCCATCACCCGGGTGCAGTGCGTGACGGAACCGCACCGGAAACTGCTCACCTGCACACGCCGCGGCGGCCACGAGCGTCCCGCGATCGCGGTTGCGCTGGCGGAACTGCGCGAGCTGGCGCCCAGGGCGGTGGCCTGACACACGTAGGGGCCGGAGCCGCTCGGCTCCGGCCCCTTGTGGCGTGGTGTCCGCTCAGGCGGCGACGGTCTCGCCGGCGTGCCCGTGCAGCCGGGCGACGACCTCGGCGAGGTCACCGGCGACCTCGGCGTCGTCGGCCGGGTGGGTCTCGGCGAAGCGGATCACGGAACCGGGGATGGACAGCTTGACGTCCTCCAGCACCTTGCCGCCGGCGATGCCCACGGCCTTGCGGGTTTCGTCCTGCGCCCACACGCCGCCGTACTGGCCGAAGGCGGTGCCGACCACGGCGACCGGCTTGTCGGTGATCGCACCGGCGCCGCGCGGGCGGGACAGCCAGTCGATCGCGTTCTTCAGGACGGCCGGGATGGTGCCGTTGTACTCGGGGGTGAAGAGCAGGAAGCCGTCGGCCTCGGCGGCGGCCGTGCGCAGGCGGGCGGCGGCTGCCGGGACGCTGCCCGCGACGTCGATGTCCTCGTTGTAGAAGGGGACGTCGGCCAGGCCCTCGAAGAGCTGCACATCGGCGCCCTCGGGAGCGAGCTTGACGGCCGCCTCGGCGAGCTGGCGGTTGTGCGAACCGGCGCGCAGGCTGCCGACGAGCGCGAGGATGCGAACAGACATGGGAACTCCAAGGTGCTGAAACATTGCCGTTACGAACCGGACCGAGGTCCGTTGAATGTTGTACCACCCCAACCGGACCGCGGTCCAATTTCTTCCCGATGCTTTACGCTGTCTTCATGTCCGCGCCCCTGCCACCCCTTCCAGGGCCCCAAGAGCCCTTCGGTGAAGACGAGTTGTTGCAGCTCGGCAACGCCGAGGACGCTGCGTGCCTGCGTGCCGACGCGGCCCGCAACCGGGCCCGGCTGCTGGAGGCCGCGGCCGAGCTGATCGCGGAGCACGGCGCGGCCGGGGTCACCATGGAGGCCGTGGCCGTGGCGGCCCAGGTGGGCAAGGGGACGGTCTTCCGCCGCTTCGGCGACCGCACCGGCCTGCTGATGGCGCTGCTCGACCACTCGTCGAAGAAGCTCCAGTCCGACTTCCTCGGCGGACCGCCGCCCCTGGGGCCCGGGGCGCCGCCGACCGAGCGGCTGCGGGCGTTCGGAGTGGCGGTGCTGTACCGCTCGGCCGAGCAGTTGGAGCTGCGTCTGGCCGCTCAGCCGGAACCGACCCGGCGGTTCTCCAACCCGCCGTTCCGGGCGCTGCGCACACATGTGGTGATCCTGCTGCGGCAGATCGTGCCCGACGCCGACTGCGAACTCCTCGCCCAGACGTTGCTGGGCTACCTTGATCCCGCCGTGGTCCACCATCTGACCCAGCAGTGCGGGATGCCGATGGAACGGCTGGAGGCGGGCTGGGCCGACCTGGTCGACCGCGTCACGGGTACCGCGCCCCGCCCTTGAACCCCGCTCAGGCGTGGGCGGCGAACATGTCCAGCAGGCCCTGCGGTGCGTCGGCGCGGAACAGCAGGGCGCCGTTGTCCGCCGACTCGGCCGCGGAGGTCGCGCTGCGCGGGAACAGCTTCTCTTCGTAGGCGGCCAGTGCGGCTTCCACGTCGGTCGGGTGCGCGGCCAGCGCCAGACCCAGCTCGGCGCCGTCCAGCATGGCGAGGTTGGCGCCTTCGCCCGCGAACGGGGACATCAGGTGCGCGGCGTCACCGAGCAAGGTGACGCCGGGGACGCGGTCCCAGCGGTGGCCGACCGGCAGGGCGTGGATCCGCCGCGGGGTCAGGGTGCCGTCGGCGTCGGCGACCAGCGCCCGCAGACTCTTGTCCCAGTCGGCGAAGTGCTCGAGCACCCGCGCCTTGGCCGCCCCGGTGTCGGTGAAGTCGATCCCGTCGAGCCACTCCTCCGCGACTTCAAGAGCCGCATAGACGTGCAGGCTGCCGTCCGTCTCTCGATGGACGAGGAAACCCCGGCCCGAGCCGAGCGCGAACAGCGCGCCGCCGCCGACGATCTCGGCGCTCACCGGATGGTGTACGTCGGCCTCCACCAGGTACGCCTCGGCGAACGACACGCCGGTGTAGGCGGGCCGGGTGCCGGAGACAAACGGGCGGATCCGTGACCAGGCCCCGTCGGCGCCGATCAGCAGGTCCGTGGTGAAGACGGTGCCGTCGGCGAGGGCCACCTCGTGCAGGCCGCCGCCGAGCGGTCGCGCACCGGTGACCTTGGCGCCCCAGCGGACGGTGCCCTCGGGCAGTGAGCGCAGCAGCAGGTCACGCAGCCGGCCGCGGCCGACCTCTGGACGCTCGCCCTGACCGTCGTCGCTCTCCTCCATGCGGACCACGGCGTCCTGGTCGAGGATCCGCATGGCCTGGCCGCCCTGATGCACGAGCGCCCGGAACTCTTCGTGCAGACCTGCCGCGCGCAGGGCCTCCTGGCCGGAGTCGTCGTGGATGTCGAGCATGCCTCCCTGGGTGCGCGCGGTGGGGGAGGGGTCGAGGTCGAAGACGGCCGCTTCGATTCCGTGCACGTGCAGGACGCGGGCGAGCGTGAGACCGCCCAGACCTGCGCCGACGACGGCGATGGGGTGGTGGGTCGTGGTGTCCATGGTGGGCTCCTTCGGGTTGGTACGGATCACTCGGGTACGGCCGTTCGCTCGATGCCGTTGATCAGCGCCCGGATTCCCCACGACAGACGCGCCTCGGGAGACCCGGACAGAAGAGGGCCGGCGAGGGCGGCGATGTTCGGGTGGGTCCGCGCGGACGCCTCACGCACGGCGCGGCTGACGGCGTCCCAGTCCTCCTGCGCCGTGGCGGACTGGTCGTTCGCGGTGTGTTCGGCGGCGGTCGCCGTGGCGTGCTGGAGCAGCAGGTCCACACCCCACGCGGCCTGCGCGGGCGGGATGCCGCCCGCGGCGAGCAGGGTCAGCAGTGTCTCGATGAGGTTCAGGTAGTGCGGGCCGCTGGGCCGGGCCGACAACGCGGCGCGGGCGAGGCTCGGGTGCTCGAAGAGCATCGCGGTGTACGCGGAAAGCACCTTCTCAAGCTGTGCCCGCCAGGACCCTTTGGCGGGCACGGGCCCGATGGTGCCCAGCAACTCGTCCAGGACGGCGGCGTGCAGCTCCGCGGTGTTGCGGACGTAGACGTACAGCGAGGCAGGGCCGGTGTCGAGCTCCTGGGCCAGGCGTCGCATGGTGACCTTCTGTAGGCCTTCGGTGCGCAGGATCGCGACCGCGGCGCCCACGATTCCCTCCCTGGTGAGGGCGGGCTTGGCGGGACGCTCGCGTCGGCTGCGGGGGGTTTCGGGGCGGGGTGTCATGCGTCCAAGGTAACGAACATGTTCGTTGCGAACAAGTTCGGCACGAACAAGTTCGCAACGAACGCGTTTGTTACGAACGCGTTCGTTGTGAACATGTTCGTACAACGCTCACCGGTCCGAGCCCGCCCCCAGCCCCGCTCCCGGCTTCTGCCAAGATGCGGTACGTCATGGTGCAGATACCGAAAACGCCCGCCCCCGCGGCGTCGCCCGCGCAGCGCTCCGTGCCCACGAGCGCCGATGTGGCCCGCCTGGCCGGCGTCTCGCGCGCGACTGTCTCCTACGTCCTCAACAACACCAGCGCCGTCCGGATCAGCGAGCCCACCCGCCGCCGTGTGCACGAGGCCGCGAAGGAGCTCGGGTACGTGCCGCACGCCGCGGCCCGCAGTCTGCGCGCCGGGCACAGCCGGCTGGTCCTGATGCCCGCGCCGACCATCCCGGTCGGCCCGCTCTACAGCCAGTTCATCAACGAACTCCAGTGGGCGCTCAGCCGACTCGACTACACGGTCGTCCAGTACGGCACCGTCGGCCTGCACGGCGACGAAGCCGCCCGCGCCTGGGCGGAGTTGCGGCCCGTCGCCGTCCTCGTCCCCGGCGCCGGCCTGGGCCCGCAGGGCGTCGCGGTGCTGAAGCGTTCCGGCGCCCGGGCCGTCGTCACCCTCGGCCCCGAGACCGTCGACGGCGCCCACGCCCTGCTCATGGACCATGAGACCGTCGGCCACTGTGCCGCCGTCCACCTGTACGACCGCGGCCGGCGCCGGATCGGCGTCGTCGTACCGGAGGAGTCCGGCCTGGAGACCTTCTCCGGGCCCCGTCTCGCCGGTGTGCGCCGGGCCCTGCACGGCACAGACGCCTCCGTCACCGAACTGCACCTCGCCTACGAGGAGTCGGCCGGCGCCCGGCTCGCCGCGCGCTGGCGGGAGCTCGACCTGGACGCCGTGTTCGCGTACAACGACGAGTACGCGATGCTGCTGATGCGCGCTCTTCAGGACGAGGGGGTCGACATTCCCGGGGACACGGCGATGATCGGAGCCGACGACCTGATGCTGGGCCGGCTGCTGCGGCCCCGGCTGAGCACGGTCCACATCGAGCTGCCGTCCGGCCGTGACCTCGCCGAACTCGTCGACCGCGCCGTGCGTGACCCGGGTATCCCACCCGAGCGGCACACCGTCCTCGGCGCCACCGTGGTGCACCGCGAATCCAGTTGAACTCCTCGGGAGGCGCGCCATGCGCACGACGGTCGGCATCATCGGCGGCGGTCCCGCCGGACTGCTCCTCGCCCGCCTGCTGCACCGCACGGGCATCGACTGTGTCGTGCTGGAGAGCAGAACCAGACAGTACGTCGAGCAGCGCCAGCGCGCCGGAATGCTGGAGCAGGGCACGGTCGACGCCTTGCGCGAGGCCGAAGCAGCCGACCGCCTGATCGCCGAGGGGCTGATCCATCAGGGCATCGAGCTGCGCTTCGACCGGGAACGGCACCATCTCGACTTCCCGGCCCTCACCGGCGGCCGCACCGTCACGATCTACGCCCAGACCGAGATCGTGAAGGACCTCGTGGCGCTCCAGCTGACCGAAGGGCCACCGCTGTTGTTCGAGGCGGAGGCGCTCGCTGTGGAGAAGGCGGAGAGCGAGGCGCCCGTCGTACGGTTCCGGCACGAGGGCCGTGAGCAGGCGCTGACCTGCGACTGGGTGGTCGGCTGCGACGGCTCCCACGGCATCGCCCGCGACGCCTTCCCGGCCTCGTCCAGCCGGACGTACGCGCACGACTACCCGTACTCATGGCTCGGGATCCTCGCCGAAGTCCCGCCGTCCGGCGACGAGTTGATCTACGCCCGTGGCGAGCACGGCTTCGCGCTGCACAGCATGCGCTCGCCGAGCGTCTCACGGCTGTACCTACAGGTACCGAACGGCACCGACCCCGACGACTGGTCCGACGACCGTATCTGGGACGAACTCGCCGCCCGCTTCGCCATCGACGCCGACTGGACCCTGCAACGCGGCCCGATCACCGCCAAGTCCGTGACACCGATGCGGAGTTACGTCCACGAACCGATGCGCCACGGACGGCTGCTGCTCGCCGGGGACGCCGCCCACATCGTCCCGGCCACCGGCGCCAAGGGCCTCAACCTCGCGGTGTCCGACGTACGCGTCCTTGCCCGCGCCTTCGCGCAGCTGCACCGCACTGGTTCCGAACAACTCCTCGACAGGTACTCGGCGTTGTGCCTCGCACGGGTGTGGCAGGCGACGCGGTTCTCGTACGACATGACCACGATGCTGCATCTACGACCGGACGGCGACGCCTTCGACGACAGGCTCCAGCGCGCACGCCTGCGTCGGATCACCGAGTCCCGTCACGCGGCGGCCGAGCTGGCCGCGAACTACGCGGGTCTGCCGCTGTCACTGTAGGAGGCGGGGCACCACGCCGCCGTGCACACGGCGGCGTGGCCACTCGGCCCCAGGCCCTGCGCCTACTCCCCGTTCTGCTCGGCCTTGGTCTGCTGCTCCTCGACGGACTTGCGGACCTCGTCCATGTCCAGCTTCCGGGCCTGTCCGATGACATCCGTCAGCGCGGCCTCCGGCAGAGCGCCGGGCTGCGCGAACACGGCGACACGGTCCCGGACGATCATCAGCGTCGGGATCGACTGGATGCCGAAAGCGCTGGCCAGCTCGGGCTGGGCCTCCGTGTCGACCTTGCCGAAGACCAGGTCGGGGTTGTCCTCGGCGGCCTGCTCGTAAACCGGGGCGAACTGACGGCACGGCCCGCACCAGGACGCCCAGAAGTCGATCAGGACGAAGTCATTGTCCGTGACCGTCTGGTCGAAGTTCTCCTTGGTGAGCTCCACGGTGCTGCTCATGCGTTAATCCCTCTTCCTGACGTCGGGGCGAAGCCGTCCGCACAACACGTCCGACCCGTTGTGTATTCCGCGCACGTACCCGTGTGGCAACCGCGCACACCACCCACCAGACTGACCCCATGACGGAAACGGATTCCAACATGTACGACGTCGTGGTCCTCGGAGCCGGGCCCGTGGGGGAGAACGTCGCCGACCGCACCCGTGCGGCCGGCCTCGCCACTGCGGTCGTGGAGAGCGAGCTGGTCGGCGGTGAGTGCTCGTACTGGGCGTGCATGCCCAGCAAGGCCCTGCTGCGCCCGGTCATCGCCCAGGCCGACGCTCGCCGTCTTGCCGGTCTGCGCGAGTCGGTGCGGGGCCCCCTCGACGCGGCCGCGGTCCTCGCCCGCCGCGACGAGTTCACCTCCCACTGGAAGGACGACGGCCAGATCCAGTGGCTCGACGGCATCGGCGTCGACCTCTACCGCGGCCACGGCCGCCTCACCGGACCGCGCGAGGTCACCGTGACCGGCCCGGACGGCGAGCAGCACGTCCTGACCGCCCGGCACGCCGTCGCCGTCGCCACCGGGAGCAGCGCCGTCCTGCCCGATCTGCCCGGGGTCGCGGACGTCAAGCCGTGGACCAGCCGTGAGGCCACCAGTGCGAAGGCCGCGCCCGGCCGGCTGATCGCGGTGGGCGGCGGTGTCGTCGCCACCGAGATGGCCACGGCCTGGCAGGCCCTCGGTTCGCAGGTCACGCTCCTCGTCCGCGGCAAGGGCCTGCTGAACCGCATGGAGCCGTTCGCCGGCGAACTGGTCGCCGAGGCGCTCACGGAGGCGGGCGTGGACGTCCGTACCGGCACCTCGCTCACGTCGGTGACCCGCGAGAACGGCGCGGTCGTGGCGGTCACCGACGCCGGCGACCGTATCGAGGCCGACGAGATCCTGTTCGCCACCGGGCGTGCCCCGCGCACCGACGACATCGGCCTGGACACGGTCGGTCTGGAGGCGGGCTCCTGGCTGACGGTCGATGACAGCATGCGCGTCACCGGCAGCGACTGGCTGTACGCGGTCGGCGACGTCAACCACCGCGCCCTCCTCACGCACCAGGGCAAGTACCAGGCCCGGATCGCGGGTGCCGCCATCGCCGCCCGCGCCTCCGGCGTACCGCTCCTGGAGTCGGACCCGTGGGGCGCCCACGCCGCCACCGCCGACCACGCGGCCGTACCCCAGGTCGTCTTCACCGACCCGGAGGCGGCGTCCGTAGGGCTCTCCCTGGCCGAGGCGGAGCAGGCGGGACACCGCGTCCGCGCCGTGGACGTCCCGCTGTCCGCGGTCGCCGGCGCGGGCCTGTACGCCGACGGCTACCGCGGTCAGGCTCGCATGGTCGTCGACCTGGAACGCGAGATCCTCCTCGGCGTCACCTTCGTCGGCCCCGGCGTCGGCGAGCTCATCCACTCCGCGACCGTCGCCGTCGCAGGCCAGGTCCCGATCAGCCGGCTGTGGCACGCGGTGCCGTCCTACCCGACGATCAGCGAGATCTGGCTGCGCCTGCTGGAGGCCTACCGGGACAACTGAGTCACGCGGGCTCCTTCAGTCCGGCAGCCGGAATCCCAGCGCAGCCGCCGCCGCATCCGGCGTCGGCTGCGCCCAGAGTTCCGCCATCGCCTGGCCCGAGGACAGCGAGCGCAGTTCCGCGCGGTCGAGGTACAGCGCGCCGTCGAGGTGGTCCGTCTCGTGCTGCACGATCCGCGCGGGCCAGCCGCTGAACACCTCGTCCACGGCACGGCCGTACTCGTCCTCGCCCGTCAGCCGCACCTCGGCGTGCCGTGCCACCACCGCCTGCCAGCCCGGGACGCTGAGGCAGCCCTCGAAGAATCCTGCCCGGGCGGTGCCGACAGGTTCGTACGACGGATTGACCAGTACCCGGAACGGCTGCGGCACCCTCCCGCGCGCCACCCGTACCTCCTCGGGAACCGGCGCCGGGTCCTCGATCACCGCGATCCGCAGCCCCACCCCCACCTGCGGGGCCGCCAGGCCCACACCCGGCGCCGCATGCATCGTGACGCGCAGCGCCTCCACGAAGCGCGCCAGCAGCGCGGAGTCCAGCTGCCCGTCGAAGGGCTCGGCGGCGCGTCGCAGCACCGGGTCACCGGCCGCCACGATGGTCAGCGGCCCTTCGGTGGCGAGGAGTTCCTCGACCAGCTCGGCAAGGGGCGCGCGATCAGGGGGAGATGCCATCGCGCCAGAATGCCACGGCGCCAGGACGACAGGGGCACGCTCACGTGACGCAGGTCACTCGGGTCGCCGGGAACTCGGGGCCCCCGCTTCCCGACCACTGGACCGTCAGACCCCGATCGTCCCCCTGACCCGGAGATGCCGCCGATGTCCATCGCTCCCTCGACCTCCACGGACGAGGCCCCGAAAGCCGCTGCCCCGGCGCCGTCCCCCAGCAGATGGGCCCCGCTCCGCCCGCTGGTTCTGCGCCTGCACTTCTACGCGGGACTCCTCGTCGCACCGTTCCTGCTCGTCGCCGCCACCACCGGTTTCCTGTACGCCGGCTCGTTCCAGGCCGAGAAGATCATGTACGCCGACGAGATGACCGTCCCGGTCGGTGACACCAAGCTGCCGATCTCCGAGCAGGTGGCCGCCGCACGCAAGGCCCATCCCGAGGGCACGGTCTCGGCGGTACGCCCCTCCCCGGCGGACGACGAGAGCACCCGGGTCATGCTGTCCGGCGTCGAGGGCATGGCCGACACCCATACGCTCGCCGTCTTCGTCGACCCGTACACGGCCGAGGTGCGCGGTGCCCTCGAACAGTACGGCTCGACCGGAGCGCTGCCGCTGCGCACCTGGATCGACGAGTTCCACCGGGACCTGCACCTCGGTGAGAACGGCCGCCTCTACAGCGAGTTCGCCGCGAGCTGGCTGTGGGTGATCGCGGGCGGCGGCGTGGTGCTGTGGCTGTCCCGCCGCCGCGCCCTGCGGAAGGTGAGGGGGACCAGCGGACGGCGCCGCACGCTGGGTCTGCACGGGACCGTGGGCGTCTGGGCCGCGATCGGATTCTTCTTCCTCTCCGCGACCGGCCTGACCTGGTCGACCTACGCCGGCGCCAACATCGACGAGCTGCGGACCTCGCTCGGCCACTCCACTCCGGCGATCTCGTCGACCGCCGGCGGTGATCACGGCGGCCACGGCGCCGCGGCCGGCTCCGGCGGGACCGCCGAGCACGGCGTCGGCCTCGACCAGATCCTGGCCGCCGCGCGGGCCGAGGGGCTCGGCGATCCGGTGGAGATCGTCCCGCCCGCCGACGCGTCGTCCGCGTATGTCGTCAAGCAGGTGCAGCGCAGTTGGCCGGAGAAGCAGGACTCGGCCGCGATCGATCCGGCCACCGGCGAGGTCACCGACGTGCTGCGGTTCGACGACTACCCGCTGCTCGCGAAGCTGACCCGCTGGGGCATCGACCTGCACACCGGAATCCTCTTCGGCCTGGTCAACCAGATCGCCCTGATGCTCCTCGCGCTCAGCCTGATCGTGCTGATCCTGCTGGGCTACCGCATGTGGTGGCAGCGCGGCCGCGGCTCCGCCTTCGGCCGGCCGATCCCGCGCGGCGCCTGGCAGCAGGTGCCACCGCAGATCCTGATCCCGCTGGTGGCGGCGATCGCCGTCGTCGGGTATTTCGTGCCGCTGCTCGGCATTCCGCTGGCAGCGTTCATCGCCGTGGACGTCGTGCTCGGTGAGATCGCCCACCGCCGGGGACGACGGACGCCGGAGAGCGCGGGGGTGTGAGTCGACCGGGGGCGACGCAGCGGGGCCCGGTTCCGTCGAGGAACCGGGCCCCGGTCGGGTCTCAGAGCCGCTCGAAGTCGCCGGCGAGCGCCGAGGCGACGCGCAGGTGCCGCTCCGCCTCCTCGTGCCGGCCCTGCCGCTCCAGGGTCCGGCCCAGCATCAGACGGGCGTAGTGCTCGACCGGGTCGAGCTCGACGATCGCGCGCAACTCGGTCTCAGCGCGGCGCAGTTGGGCCGAGTGGTAGTAGGAGCGCGCCAGCAGCAGCCGCGGTCCGGTCTGCTCCGGCACCTCCTCGACCAGCCCGGCAAGAACGCGCGCGGCGGCGGCGTAGTCCCTGGCGCCGAAGAACAACTGCGCGCGCTCCCAGCGCTCCGTCCCTGTTCCGTGGTCGTAGTACGTCGTGTCCACTCGTGACCTCCTTCGACGCCGTCAACGGAGCGCAGTGGTTGAATATTCCACTACTGGATCACTGGGCCATCGCCGCGAACTCGGCGTCGGCCCGCTCGGTGATGAGGGTCAGCACCCGTCCGGCGGCGGTCAGTTCCTCCGTCGGGATACCGGCGTAGATCCGGGCAGTGATGGGGGCGGTCTCGGCCGAAGTCGCGTTGTACAGCTCCCGTCCGGCGTCCGTGATCCGCACCCGGGACGGCTCTTGAGGTGCCAGCAGGCCCGCGGTGAGCAGCTCGTCGACCACGGAGTGTGTCTCCGCGGCGTCGATCTTCAGTGCGCCGACGACACTCTCGACGAGGCGGTCCCGCTCGACCGGTCCGTCGGCGACGGCGACGAGCCGGAGGGTGACGGACTGCTGGAACGTGGCGCCGTGGCGGGCCAGCACCTTCTCGAGAAGCGCGCGGCCGGCGTAGTGCGCCAGCGCTATGACTCGGGGGTCGACCGGGGGAGTGGTGGTGGTCATGACTGCTCCTTGTCGGACTCACTGTTCATGGCGAACGGGTCAAGAGGCGCGTCGAGCAGGATCGCCAGGTCGCGGGTGAACTCCCGGGTGCGCGGGCTGTCGAGACCGCCGAGGGGCTCCAGCAGCTGTTGCAGCAGCCCGTGGACGACCTTGATCGCCCGCTGGGTGACCTCCCGGCCCTGGTCGGTGAGCGCCAGTTGGACGGCGCGGGGGTCGTGCGGGTCGCGCATGCGCTCCAGAAGGCCTGCGGTCTCCAGGGTGCGGGCGAGTTTGGAGACGTAGAGCGGCTCGAGACCGGTGTGGTCGGCGAGGCGCCGCTGACTGGGCCGCAGCCCCGAGCGCTGCATGCCGTACAGCGAGGCCACCAGCGCGTACTGCGCGTGGGTCAGTCCCAGTGGGGTCACCGCGCGGTCGACCGCGACCCGCCATTTCGTGGACAGCCGCCAGACCAGGAAACCGGGCGTCGCACCCTCAGAAGCCTTGCTCATGCGAATAAAGTACATGGCTACTATGTACATGGCTACTATTTTCGGGCTGCCTGGCCTGCGTTGGACTGACGCGAAGAGCCCCGCGGGGCTAGGTTGGGCGCCATGAGCAATCTTGATCGGGAGGCGGTTCCCGCTCTGTGCGGTGGCCGCGGTTTCGTGGTGGCGGAGCCCGTGCGTGAACTCCTCAGCCCTCGCCACGTCAAGCTCGGCGAGTCCACCGAGGTCCGCCGCCTGCTGCCCAATCTGGGCCGCCGTATGGTCGGCGCCTGGTGCTTCGTGGATCACTATGGTCCCGACGACATCGCCGACGAACCCGGTATGCAGGTCCCGCCGCACCCGCACATGGGGCTCCAGACGGTGAGCTGGCTGCACGAGGGCGAAGTGCTGCACCGCGATTCGACCGGGAGCCTACAGACCATCCGCCCGCGCGAACTGGGCCTGATGACCTCGGGCCGGGCGATCAGCCACTCCGAGGAGAGCCCCCGCTCGCACGCCCCCCTCCTGCACGGCGCTCAACTCTGGGTCGCCCTCCCCGACGGCCACCGCCACACCGACCCGCGCTTCGAGCACCACGGCGACCTGCCCGTGGTCACGGCACCCGGCCTCAAGGCCACGATGATCCTCGGTGAACTCGACGGCGCCGCCTCGCCCGGCACGACGTACACCCCGATCGTCGGCGCCGACCTGGCCCTCGACGGCGGAACGGACGTACGGCTGCCGCTGGAGCCCGACTTCGAGTACGCGGTGCTGTCGATGTCCGGTGAGGCTCGTGTAGACGGGGTGCCGGTGCTGCCCGGCTCGATGCTCTACCTCGGCTGCGGCCGTACCGAACTGCCTTTGCGTGCCGAGTCGGACGCGGGGCTGATGCTTCTCGGCGGCGAGCCGTTCGACGAGGAGCTGATCATGTGGTGGAACTTCATCGGGCGGTCGCAGCAGGACATCGCGCAGGCGCGTGAGGACTGGATGAAGGGCACCCGGTTCGGGGAGGTCGAGGGGTACGACGGTGATGCCCTCTCCGCACCGGAGTTGCCCGCGGTGCCGCTCAAGCCTCGGGGAAGGGTGCGCTGAGCTGCGAATTCGGCAGCTCGAGACCTAACCGACGCGGACGCGGTGTTGCGTGGCGCGAGAGGTTCGGTGCGGATGCAGGCTCGGTGGTGGGCCGCCTCTCGTCGGGGCGCCGCCGAAGCTGGGGTGTGCGCATCTGTGCCACGGTCTGCCAAACCTGATGCTGACCCAATGCTGATTCTACTGACGTGTCATCAGGTGGGATTCGAGGTTGCGATTAAAGCCGACGACGCTGCGCGCGGAGATGGTCGCCAAGGTCCGCAAGGCGGGGTACGCGCAGCTCAACGAGGTTGAACGGGTCCTGCTGGACACAGCACGCCACGAGTTCGTGCCCGACGTCCCACTGACCACCGCCTACGCCCCGTGGCAGGCGATGATGACTCACCGCTTCGAGGACGGCCGGTCGTTGTCCTGTGCGTCGGCGCCGTAGCCGGTCGCGGCGATGCTCGATCAGCTCGACGTCCGGCCGGGCAACCGTGTTCTGGAGATCGGTGCGGGCACCGGCCACAACGCCTGTCTTCTCGCCCAGTTGACCGCCCGCGCGGCCTGGTGACCACGATCGACATCGACCCGGACGTGACCGCGAAAGCCTCACAAGCGCTGACCGCCACCGGCTACGGCGATGTGCACGTCGTCACCGGCAATGGTGGAGTCGGCTACCCCGACCAGGCGCCGTACGACCGCATGATCGCCACGGTCTCAACTTGGGACATCCCCGCCCAGTGGTGGAAGCAGCTCGCGCCTGGAGGACGGCTGGTCGCCCCGCTGGGCCGGCGTGGCCAGGGACGCAGCGTCGCCTTCACCTACACCGATGGCTGCCTGGTGTCCGATTCGCTCCACCTGTGTGGCTTCGTGTACCTGGTCGGTGACGGCGAGGGCGAACTCAGCGGCTCGATCACCGCCGATGAACTGGTCACGCTCCACTGGGACCGCGACCAGGCCGTGGACCCCGAAGCGCTGCGCGGGGTGCTCGACCAGCCGCGTGTCACCGCGTGGTCGGGGACCACGATCGGCAGGAACGAGTCGCATGACGGGCTCTGGCTCCGCCTGACCGTGACCGACCCGCGCGTGTGCCGGATCAAGGTCCACGCCGACGTCCCACCCGAGGTGTGCGATCCGGTTGGCAGGGTGGTGGCGCCTGGCGCTGGTCGACGGCGACACGCTGGTCTACCTCACCGCCCGCCGGCTGGAATCCGGCGACGAGGTGCGATGGGAGTTGGGCGCGATCGGTCACGGCCCGTCCGCCGACGAGCTGACCGAGTACCTCTGTGACGAGATCCGATCCTGGGCGCCCGAGCGGAACCGGCACACGCCATCGCTCAATGTCGCGGGGAACAGGTTCAAGATCGCGTCGATTGCGGCCTTGTACTCAGCCGGCAACGCCACGGACGTATCGAACAGTTGTCGCTCGCCGGCGGTCAGGCGCCCGTTCACCTAGTCGAGGCGCCCGTGCGCTGCCATCGCCACTCCTCGCCGCACGAGTTCCGGGCGACTCAGCGCCAGCTCCTGTAACGACGCGTGCGCCCAGTGACGTTCCGACCACGTGCGCGGGTCCACCGAGGTGCGCTGTCAGTTTCGCGACATCGTCGACCAGGTCGTTGATCGTCATGCGGAGAAAGCCGGAATCTGCCTGCCGAGGCATCGGGCTGATCCCGCGGGCATCGAAGGTCGCCACCCGGTATCCGGCGCCGACCAGCGCCAGGACCTGGTGCAAGGTCCATACGTTGCCCTGTCGTTGCTTCGTTTCAGCCCAGGCCCAGTACGGCGTCGAGTCCGACCGTCACTCCGGTGAGATTTGGGACGGCGCGTAGCGCGGTGAGCACTCCGGGCATGAGGGACTCGCGTGTTACGGAGTCGTATCGCAGCCTCAGAATTTCGCCGTCGACGCCGAACAGCACCTCTTGCGATGACATGAACCCACGGACTCGGACCGAGTGTACGGAGACTCCCTCGATCCGCCCGCCCCGCACGCCATGTGGGTCGAGGTAGGTGGCATCGGGTGATGGGGCGCAACCCGCTTCGGCGCGAGCGCGACCGATCAGTTCGGCCGTGTGCAGCGCCGTTCCCGATGGCGCGTCCACCTTGTCAGGATGATGCATCTCGATGATCTCGACAGACTCGAAGAACGGGGCGGCCTTTGTGGCGAACTTGGTCATCAGCACCGCACCGACCGAGAAGTTCGGAACGACGAACACGCTGACGTCACCATGGTCGACCAGCGCGGCGCGGATCTGCCCCACAGCCCGCTCGTCGAAGCCGGACGTCCCCACCACCACATGAATGCCTTGCTTGATGCACCACTGGACTTGCTCGTGGGCAACGTCCGGTGGCGAGAACACGAGCACGACATCAGCGTTGTGGTCGACGATGTCTTGCACGTCGTCATCAATGTCGATCTCGGCAACCACGGTCAAGTCGGAGCTGGCCTCAATTGCGCGGACCGACGCCACGCCCATCCGCCCGCGGGCCCCCAACACAGCAACTCGAGTCATATGGTTAGCCTAACCTATGTTGACCGCCCGGCTCCAGTGCCTGAGTCTCCTCCAGTGCCTGAGTCTCACGGATGGGATCTGCGAGCGGGGCGGATCTGGATGCCGGAAGCTGCTTCAGCGGCGCAAGCGCCAACAAGCCAAGGGGCTCAGCGAGTTGACGCGCACTGGTTGGCTGCGGATGTGAGCTCTGACATCGTCTTGTGGTCCGTTTCGGCACCACCGAACGGCCTCGCGCTGGGCCGGGTCAACACCCCTTCCAGCAGCCCCGGGAGGGGCCCGGTCAAGCGGCCGACGATCGCAGCGCAGAGCCGCGGATCGGTGAACGTTTTGGCCTCAGCCGACGAAGGACTCGTCGGAAGCGATCGCAACTGAGTTCGGGTTCGACAGCCTCATGCACCGGATCGTGGCCACGGCGCGCAAGGCACTCAACGACGCGATGTACGGCGAGGCGTGGTTGATCACCTTCAACCCGGCCGTCAAGCTACCGCGCACGCTCCCTCGCCCGACTCGTCACATCAGTGGCAGTGGTCCAGAACATACGAACATTCAATTTAGGTAAGGCTAAGCTGCGTTGGTGCAGGCTGAGCGGCGGACCAGGGACCGGCTGCGGCTCACACGGATAGTGCCGCCGCTCAGTCTGGCCACGGTCGATGCCGGCCGGTCGGGTTATCGGTGGCAATTCACCTGGGTTGACGAGGCAGCTTGGTTGCCGAAGGAATGTGGCTGCCGGTGGAGAGGTGGACATGCGCGATCCGGAGGTTGTTGTGGTGGGCGGAGGAAACGCCGGTTACTGCGCAGCTCACGCGGCGGCCGAGCGTGGGCGACGCGTAGTGCTGCTGGAGAAGGCGCCGCGGGCGCATGCCGGTGGGAACAGCTACTACACCCTGGGTTCGACCCGGATGGTGCACGACGGGCTCGGCGACCTGCTCGAGGTCCTCGAGCCTGATGAGCGTCACGCGCGTACTGAGGTCCCGCCGTATCCGGCGGCGGAGTTCCTGGCCGATCTGGAGCGGGTCACCGGAGGGCGGGGCGACAAGGAACTTGCCGAGGCTGTCGTCGAAGGCTCGCGTGACGCTGTCCGCTGGCTGCATGCATTGGGGCTGCGATTCCAGCTGATGTACGAGCGGCAAGCTCACGAGCGTCCCGACGGGACCTTCGTGTTCTGGGGTGGATCGCACGTGTGCAACGTCGACGGCGGACCTGGGCTGATGTCGGCCCATGAGCGCGTCGCATCACGACTCGGAGTCGAGGTGCACTACAGCTGCTCGGTCACGGGGCTGATGACTGACGGTGGTTCGGTCGTTGGCGTTCGGATAGGCGATCAGGAGCTTCCAGCGGAGTCGGTGGTGATCGCCAGCGGCGGTTTCGAGGCGAATGCGCAATGGCGTCAGCGCTACCTGGGAGACGGCTGGCAGCACGCGAAGGTGCGTGGCACGCCGTACAACACCGGTGACCTGATCGGCGCGGCGCTGGAGATAGGTGCAGATCGTGGAGGCGACTGGTCGACTTGCCATAGCGTTCCGTGGGACGCGTCATTTCCCGAGAACGAGAGCAATCGTGCCTTGACGAACCGGCTCAGCCGATACGGCTATCCGCTCGGCATCGTTGTCAACCGCCGGGGTCAACGGTTCTTCGACGAAGGCGCGGACTTTCGCAACTACACGTACGCGAAGTACGGCAAGGTGATCCTCGAACAGCCGGGTTCGGTAGCGTTTCAGGTATTCGATGCGAAGTCGCGCCCGATGCTGGCGGCGTACGAGTACGAGATGCCCGGGATCGTTCCGGTTGTCGCCAACAGCGTCGAAGAGCTTGCCGCGGCCATGGATGTCGATGTCGACGGATTCGTGCAGACGGTTCGGGAGTTCAACTCATCGATCGACACCAGCCGTCCGCTCGATCCGACGATCAAGGATGGCCGCAGCGCAGCGGTGGAGCCCGTCAAGAGCAATTGGGCATCGGCGGTCGAGGCGCCGCCGTACTACGCGTATCCGGTGACTTGTGGAATCAGTTTCACCTTCGGTGGCCTTCGCGGTGACGTTGATGGCCGGGTGCTTGATCGGTCGGGTGAGCCCATCCCCGGACTCTTCGCGTGCGGTGAAACGCTCGGCGGGCTCTTCAGCGCGAACTACCCGACAGGTGCTGGCCTGACCGCGGGAATGGTGATCGGGCGACGTGCCGGCTCGCTCGCCTGAGCCGCTGCCCAGGACGCGTGCACACTTGCGGTCGGAAGCCGCCGTGCGGCCCGCATGCCTCGGGACGAGCGTCGGCCGCCGATCGGACCGGCGATCTCCTCAGAGGTGTGTCGCGGTGGCTTGCGGCGCACACCAACCGAAGTTAGGTTTACCTAAGTTGTTGGTGCTATGGTTGGCCCTCGATGAGGGATGGCCGGTCATTGCGCCGTTCGTTCGCGACCTGCGGCAAAAGGGGCCATCGCCGGATGACGAGGGGTAAGTTGATCGAAGGCGGTGACCGTCGTCTCGGATCGGGAGATTGTGCCGGCGGCGAGGTCGACATTCTTGGTATCGGTTTCGGGCCGTCGAATCTGAGCCTGGCGATCGCGATTGAGGAACTCAATGATCGTCGTCGTGCGGGCCGGCGGCTGACGGCGAGGTTTGTCGATGTCCGGCAGCGGTTCGGGTGGCATGACGGGATGTTGTTGCCGGGCGCGACCATGCAGATCAGTTTCCTGAAAGATCTGGTCTCGCCGCGGACCCCGACCAGTCCGTTCACCTTTCTGAACTATCTGCATGAGCAGGGGCGGGTGACCGACTTCATCAATCTCAAGACGTTCTTCCCGACGAGACGTGAGTTCCACGGGTACCTGAGCTGGGCCGCGGGCCGGATCGACCTTCCGGTCTCCTACGGTACGAGGGCGACCTGTATCGACTGGAGTGGCGGGAGGTTCGAGGTCACGCTCGAGTCCGTGGTCGACGGCTCGGAGGTGACGAGGGTCGCGGCACGTCATGTGGTGATCGGCTCCGGTAGCCGGCCGGTGCTGCCGGAGGGGATCGTGCCGGGAGCCAGGGTGTTCCACAACCATCAGTTGCTGAACAGGCTCGCCGAGTTGCCCTCGCGGCCGCACGGCCGTTTCCTTGTCGTAGGGTCCGGGCAAAGTGCGGCGGAGGTCGCTGCGTACCTGCACGATTCGTATCCCGATGCCGAAGTACACGCGTCCTTCCGCCGGTACGGCTATACCCCGTCCGATGACACGCCCTACGCCAACCGCATCTTCGATCCGGAGGCGGTTGACGAGTTCTACACGGCACCGCCGGAGCTCAAGCAGCAACTGCTGGACTATCACTGGCAGACCAACTACTCCGCCGTCGATGCCGACCTCATCAAGGATCTCTACCGGCGTGAGTACGACGAAAGCACGCGTGGTGTGCGTCGGCTGATCGTGCACCGGGTCACCGGGATCGAGCAGCTGAGCGAGGGCTCCGACGGGGTCACAGTGACGATCCGTGACCTGGGAAACCGGGGCAGCACCACGCTCGAGGTCGACGCTGCCATCTTCGCCACCGGGTTCCGTCCCGCGGACACCCGCAGCATGCTTGGGCCGAGCATTGACGGGTCGTCCTCGTTCGAGGGGGACCTCCCGATCGTCGAGCGTGACTACCGGCTGCGTCTGCGCAGCGTTCCCGAACGGATCTTCCTCAACGGCGGGGTCCTGCACAGTCACGGGTTGACCTCGTCCCTGCTGTCCAACGTCGCGATCCGCGCCGCCGACATTCTGCGTGCGATCACCGGCGAGCAGCCCGATCACCCCGCCACCCAGCAACGATTGCCTGCTGCGATCCGGACCGACCCCCGATAGGAACAACGAGGAGCAGCACTCATGGCCCAGAACCCGTTCGACGACGACAACGGTTCCTTCTACGCGCTGATCAACCGCGAGGAGCAACACTCGTTGTGGCCGACGTTCAAGCCGGTGCCGGCCGGTTGGAGCATCGCGTACGGCGAACCCGGCGGCAGACCGCGCCAGGAAGTACTCGACTGGATCGACGAGCACTGGACCGACATCCGCCCGAAGTCGTTGCGCGATCACGTTTCCCGGTACGAGACACACAACACCGACAAGGCCGCCGGCACCTCCGATGCCGCCCTTGCGTAGCAAGGCGGCCCGAACATCATCGACTGATCCGCAGAACCCACCCCGCACAACTCATAGAGGAAGAGGAGCCGGGCATGCTTCGCGAAGTCCTGGGCGGAAAAATCCACCGCGCCACCGTCACCCAGGCCGACTTGCACTATGTGGGTTCGCTGACACTCGATGAAGACCTCGCGCGTGCCGCGGGCCTGACCGAAGGTGAGAAAGTTCAAGTCGTCGACATCACCAACGGGGCCCGTCTCGAGACCTACATCATCATCGGGCCCGCTGGAGGTGGCGACATCTGCATCAACGGCGCGGCGGCACATCTCGTCCACCCCGGCGACCTGGTGATCATCATGTCTTTCGTGCTGGCCGAGGAGTCCGAACTGGCCGGCTACCAGCCCAAGGTCGTACACGTCGACGCCACCAACCGCATCATCGCGTTGGGCAACGACCTCGCCGAGCCGGTCCCAGGGGCGGACGATCAGGTTTCTTCTCGCGTGAGGTGAGCCTTCGGCACCAAGCCGGTGATATCGCGAACGGGTGCTTGTGGGCGGCATGGTTCCCCACCGGCAACTGCAGTGGCCCACTGAACTTGAGCCGGCCACCGGCACCCGACTCGACCAGTGTGGTTTCGCAGGCGAGTCCCAACACCACTGGTTTGGTGGCAGGCTCCTTCGGGTCTGTTGGTGGAGGCGGGCATGTCGCCGGTTCTGAAGGTCGATCTCTACGCCGCGATCCGTCGTCAGCTCGTGCTGGGCTGACGAATCGGGCGTTGCAGCGTGAGTACGGGGTGGGCTACTGCGCGGTCGCTTCGGCGTTGGAGCCGGTGTGGCTTCGCCACGCAAGCAGCGTCAAGCTGGCCAGCGAGCAGGTCACACGCTATCTGGGGCTCGTTTCGGTCGTCGTATTCAGGCAAGGCCGTGCACCGGGTGTTCGCCTCCTCCGGCCAGGAGGTCTTCTTCGAGGGCCGCCAACCCCAACATCGACCCCGCCGTCGTGCACTCACTGGCCAACCATGAATGGGTGAAGAAGGGCCTGCCGCTGTGTCGATCGGCGACTCCGGCACCGGTAAATCGCACCTGATGATCGCCCTCAGCACGGAAGCCGCCCGCCACGGCCGAGTTGATCTGCTCTGCATTGATCTATCCCGACGCTGCGACTATGCCGGCAACGGTGCCCGGCTCGGTCACAACCGCACGGTGGTTCCACCCGTCCGCGGGAATCCAGGCGCCCGCTCCGACATTGAGGTGGAACGCCTCAGCGCCGTCGATGCGTACGTGTGCTGTTCCGGTGTGGACCCAGATCAGCAACGGACGGCGGGGATGACCTGTCGAATCCGACCGTACTCCCGAAGTCGGCGGCTGGCAGCCGGTGTTCATAGCTGGCTTTTAAGGTAAGGGTTACCTAATATGATCCGAGGCTTGCGTCGATGGAGCGCGACCTCATCAGCCCGGAAGAACATCGGAAAGGCCCGCTCTCAGCATGCCGAAGACCTCACGCCGTCTCACGGTGCACCCCCTGACCCTGCGGGAGGTCGAAGTCGTGCGGGTGGTGGACCTGACGCCGGGGATGCGACGGATCACGCTGAGCGGCGACCAGCTCTGCGAGTTCACCTCGGCGAACGGCTTCCCGCAGCCGGCCTTCAACTCCCCTGGATTCGATGACGACATCCGTCTGGTGTTCCGTTACCCCGGCCGTGCCGAGCCGGTGCTGCCGGTGCAGCAGGAGAAGGGCGTGGACCTGCCGAGGAACCCGCGGCCCCTGTCGAAGGCATACACGGTGCGCCGCTGGGACCCCGAGGCAGGCGAGCTGGACGTGGACTTCGTCAGGCACGGCGTCGGTGTGGGTACCACCTGGGCGTACCGCGCCCAGGTCGGTGACCGCATCCACTTCTACGGCCCGAGCGCGTCTCGTGCGCTACCGCACGACACGGACTGGCTCCTTGTCGCCGGTGACGACACTGCGATCCCCGCGATCGCCCGCCTGCTCGACGAACTCCCTGACAACGCGCGGGCACAGGTGTTCATCGAGGTCGCCGAGGATGCTCACCGGCTGGAACTGCGGGCGCTGCCGCACGTCGAGGTGACCTGGTTGGTACGCGACGGCGCTGAGGCGGGTACGACCAGCCTCCTGCGGGACGCGGTCGGGAACACCGACTGGTGGGAGGGTCGCCCGTTCGCCTGGGTCGCCGGGGAGCACACAGCGGTACGGGATCTGCGCCGCCATCTGGTCGAAGACCGGGCAGTGCCGAAGGAGGACATCGAGTTCACCGGATACTGGCGCCGTGGCGAGGTCGTCGTCCTGGAGACCGACGAGGCGGTACCCGACCCCGAGCAGTCGATCACGCCGTTCGAGAAGCTCCATGAGCTGACCGAGCTGATCCGGCCGATCGCGATCCGTACCGCCGTCGAGCTGGGCGTACCCGAGCTGATCTCCCGCGGCGTCACCGGTGTCGCGGACCTGGCAGGCAGGACCGAAAGCGATGAGCGAGCGCTGGGCAAGCTGCTGCGCTACCTGCACGCTGTGGGCATCGTGACCGAAACCGAACCGGGCCGCTTCGGGCTGACGGCGGTGGGCGAGGTTCTGACCAACGAGTTCATGGCCGACACTCTGCATCCTGCCGGGGTGGTGGGCCGGGAGATGCTCGGCGTCCACGGACTCACCGAGTCGATCCGCACCGGCCGTCCCTCCTACGCGTCTGCGACCGGGCAGACCTTCGCCGACGTGCGAGCCGAACAGGACTACGAGGACCGCTACCTGGAACGCCTGGCGAAGTTCCAGCCCGCGCTGGCCATGTCGATCGCCAAGTCCGAGCTGCTCGCCGGGGTCCGCCATCTGGTGATCCACTCCGGTGGCGCGGGCGCCCAGGCTCGTGAGTTCGTCGCCGTCCACGAAGACCTGCGCGTGACGATCTGTGCGCTGCCCGCCCAGGCCGACTGGCTGCGCCGCGACCTGCCCGCCACCATCCCCGACGAGCAGCAGCGCGAGCGGGTCAGCCTGATCGAGCAATCCGTCTTCGAGGCCGGCCCGGACTCCGACGCCGTGTTCATCAGTCGCGCTCTCAAAGCCCTGCCCGACCCGGACGCCGCCCACGCACTGCGCCGGGCAGCCGAGAACCTCCGCCCAGGCGGCCGGGTGCTGCTGATCGAGGAGGTCTTCGACACCGGCGTCCTGGACGAGCACGACGGCGAAGCAGACCTGCTCGGCCTCACCGTGCACGGCTCCGGCCTGCGCACCGCAGCCGAACTCGACTCGGTGATCACTCGCGCCGGACTGGTCCGCACAACCACACACACCGTCGGGTGGGGCACCACCGTCCACGAACTCGTACCCGCCGGCACCCACTGACCTTCCGCCTACATGAAGAAGAAGGAAGAGCACGCCCATGACCACGACACCCCTGAGAGGGCGCGGCGCGGCCCTGACCGCCGCGATCCTGAGCGCCACGCTCGTCCTCACGGCCTGCGGCAGCGCCGGCGACAGTGGCGACAACGCCGCCGGCAAGTCTGACGAGACCCGCACCGTCAAGGCCGGCAACGGCGACATCAAGGTCCCCGCCGCCCCGCAGCGGGTCGTCACGATCGGCAACACGGACCTGCCGTTCATCGACATGGGTGGCAAGCCGGTGGGCGTCACCGGGGTGGCCGAGTCCGAACTCAGCTTGTTGCCGCAGGAGCAGCGCGCAACGTTCGAGAAAGCCACGAACCTCGGTGAAGAGGTGGACCTCGAAAAGGTCGCCAGCCTCAAGCCGGACCTCATCCTGGTCCAGATTCCCGATGCCGAGTTCAAGAAGATTGAGAAGCAACTCGGGGCGATCGCCCCCACGGCCTTCTGGGGGCTCGACACCGAGTGGAAGGCACTCGCCGAGTCGATCGCGGAGGCCGGCAACGTGAAAGACGCGCTCAGCCGGCAGAAGGCGGACTTCGAGGGACGCGTCGCCAAGATGAAGCAGACGTACTCGGACGCCATCAAGAACACCAAGTTCGTCAATCTCGACCGCTACGCGAGTTCCGATCCCGGGACGTTCGTCATCGGGGACATCGGGTGCGTCGAAATCGCCCAGGACGACATCGGCCTGAACTTCCCCAAGGCGGCCGCCGGCGCCGACCCCTTGGCCTACGCGAACTTGCCCTTCGAGAAGATCGCAGAGCTGTCCAAGTACGACGTGATCACCTACCCCGCCGACGCCAAGGGTCAGCCGACAGAGGTCTTCGCGCCGGTGGTTCAGACCAACACCTGGAAGGCGCTGCCCACCGTGCAGTCCGGTCACGCGCTCGGCGTCTTCTGCCCCGGCAACAACTCCTACGGCGCCGTTCTGCGGTACTTGGAATCGCTCGACACCGCACTGGCGACCCTCCCCGCCAAGAAGTGACGGATCTCGCGCTGCGACGACCTGTCGGTCCGGGCACCAGGACGGTGTCCGGACCGCGTCGTCGTCGGATCGGCCTGGTCGTCGCGCTCGCGGTGCTCCTGGGGTTGGTGGTGGCGAGCATGATGATCGGTTCGACGGCCATCCCGCCCACCGTGGTGTGGGATGCCCTGTTCCACCCGTCGAACGACATCGATCAGTTCGCGATCCGGGACTTCCGGCTGCCGCGCACCATCGTCGGACTGGTCGTGGGTACGGCGCTCGGGGTCTCGGGGGCATTGATCCAGGCGCTGACCCGCAATCCGCTGGCCGATCCGGGCATCCTCGGAGTGAACGCGGGCGCCTCCTTCGCGGTGACGGTCGCCGTGGGGGTGCTCGGAGTCCGCGACATTCAGAGCTACATGTGGTTCGCCTTTGCCGGAGCGCTGATCGTCACACTCGTGGTGCTCGCCCTCGGGTCGACCCGACGCGGCCAATCGCCGGTGACGACGGTTCTTGCCGGGGTCTGCGTCGGCCTGGTGCTCAATGGTGCTGGTTCGGCGCTCGAGCTGACCAACCCGGACGCCTTCGACGAGATGCGATCCTGGAACGCCGGTTCGATCGTGAGCCGCCCGCTCGACCTGCTGTGGCCGACCCTGCCGTTCTTCGCGATCGCGCTCATCCTGACCTTCGCGGTGTCAGGCTCGCTCAACGCGATGGCTCTCGGTGACGAGCTGGCCGTCGCCCAAGGCGTCCGGTTGGTGCGCACCCGGATCCTCGCGATCATCGCGCTGACCCTGCTCGCCGGCGGCGCCACCGCGATCGCCGGGCCGATCGGCTTCGTCGGACTGATGGTCCCGCACGTCGCGCGCTGGATCGTCGGCCCGGACCAGCGCTGGATCTTCGCCTACAGCGTGCTGCTGGCCCCGATCCTGCTCCTGGCCTCCGACATTCTCGGGCGGGTCGTGATGCGGCCCGGCGAGATCCCCGTGGGCATCGTCACCGCCTTCGTCGGCGCCCCCGTGCTCATCGCGCTGGTGCGGCAGAAGAAAGCGAGCGGGCTATGAGCGCGCGCAGCGGACTCGATCCGCATGCTGGTTCCTCCCGGACTGCCTGGTCACCGGGGACGCGCCGGGTGGACTTCGGGCGGCGGGTGCTGGTGCTGCGGCGCCGGAGGGTCGCGGTCCGGCTCGACTGGCGCTCGGTCATCGTCTGCTCGGTCCTCGCGCTGGCGGTCGCTTGCATGGCCGTGCTCGCGCTGATGACCGGCTCGTACCAGCTCAGTCCAGGCGAGGTGATCTCCGCGCTGACCGGTGGGACGACCGGGCTCGTCCACGACATCGTGGTCGAGTGGCGGCTGCCCCGCGTCGCCGCGGCGCTGGTGTTCGGCGCCGCGCTGGGGGTGAGCGGCGCGGTCTTCCAGTCGACGCTGCGCAATCCGCTCGCCGACCCCGGCATCATCGGGTTCGCCGACGGCTCCTACACCGGGGCGCTGATCGTGATCCTCCTCGTCAACGGAACCTACTGGCAGTTGGTCGGCGGAGCCCTGATCGGCGGAATCGCGACGGCCCTCGCCGTGTACCTGCTCGCCTACCGGCGAGGTGTGCAGGGGTTCCGCCTGATCATCGTGGGCCTCGGCATCTCGGCGATGCTCGGCTCGCTCAACGTCTGGCTGATCCTCAAAGCCGAGCTGGACCAGGCGATGGCCGCCGCGGCATGGCGGGCCGGGTCGCTCAACGGCGTCTCCACGGGCCAGGTCTTCTTCGGCGGCGCCTGCATCGCCGTGCTCCTGCTGCTGGCGGCGATGTCGAGCCGGCAGATGCGGCAACTGGAACTGGGTGACGATGCGGCCGCGGCCCAGGGAGTGCGGGTCTCGGCAACTCGTCTCGGGCTGATCGTGTTGGGGGTGGCGTTGACCGCGACGGTCACGGCCGCGTCGGGCCCGATCGCGTTCATCTCGCTGGTCGCGCCACAGATCGCACGCCGGTTGACCCGCAGCGCGGGGATCACCCTCGCTCCCGCCGCCCTGGTCGGCGCGCTGCTCTGTCTGACGGCGGACTACCTTGCCCAGCACGTCGCCCCAACCCCGTTGCCGGTCGGCATCATCACCGTCATGCTCGGCGGTGGGTACCTCGGCTGGCTGCTGATCACCGAGGCCAGGAGACACCTTTGAGCACCCACACCAGCGCCGTCAACGGTCGTCTTACGGCAGAGGGAGACGCACCCGCTTCCACTCCGCACCCGAGCGGCTCACGACTCCACGTGGAATCGGCGACGATCGGCTACGACAAACGCGTCATCTCCCGAGAACTGTCAGTGGCGATCCCCGACGAGTCGTTCACCGTGATCGTGGGTCCGAACGCGTGCGGCAAGTCCACCCTGCTACGCGGCCTGTCCCGGCTGTTGAAACCGTCGGCCGGGCAGGTCGTTCTCGACGGCGCCGACATCAACTCCTTCAAGACCAAGGAGGTGGCACGGCGGGTCGGACTGCTACCGCAGACCTCCCTCGCCCCCGAGGGCATCACCGTGGGCGATCTGGTGGCCAGGGGCCGGTATCCGCATCAGGGGTTCACCCGGCAGTGGACCGAGGCCGACGAGCAGGCCGTACTGCGGGCGATGGACCAAACCGCGGTCACCGACCTGTCCGGCCGCCTGGTGGACGAGTTGTCGGGTGGTCAGCGCCAGCGGGTGTGGGTGGCCATGGCACTCGCGCAGCACACGAGCATCATGCTGCTCGACGAGCCGACCACCTTCCTCGACATCACCCATCAGATCGAGCTGATGGAACTGTTCACCGACCTGCACCACGTCGGCCACACCCTGGTCGCCGTGCTGCACGACCTGAACCATGCCGCCCGCTATGCCACCCACCTGATCGCCATGAAAGACGGCCATGTCGTCGCCGAAGGCCCGCCGGCTGAGATCGTGACCGCCGACCTCGTGCACGAGGTCTTCGGACTCCGCTGCCTCGTCGTACCCGATCCGGTCGCCGGTACCCCGTCAGTCGTGCCCTTGGGCCGTGAACGCCCACCAGCGGCACCCACAACCGAAACGACCTGACCACTCACACCGTGCCCCGCGTTTCCCGGACAGCGCTTCGACAGTGCTGGGGTGGGCGGCACCACGTTGTGAAGGTTAGCCTAACCTTCATTAAGGTTGCAGTGATCCTTGCCCCGGTCGGCTCGACCTGGTCTCAAGAGAAGTGGGTGTGCTTCCGTTGACGACTTTCGATCGTGTGGAGTTGACTGCGAGCCAGCGGGGCAATTGGGTGGCACGGAAGCTTGCTCCCGAGTCCTCGGTATTTTGTGCGGGTCAGCTGATCTGGCTGAAGGGCCCGGTCGATCCGGCCCTGTTCGCGTCCTCGGTCAGTGTTGTTTTCGCAGAGACCGACGCGTTGCGGGTACGTTTCGGCGACGACGACGGTGTCCCTTTTCAATACGTCGACACCACCACGACACTCTCGACAGAGATCGTCGACGCCGGCCACGGCGACGACCAGATCCGGGTACTGGCCCGCGGGCAACTCACCGCAGCACCAGCCACCGCCGCCGGGGAACCGACGACGAAGTCGACCCTTGTCCGTCGCGAGAACGGCACCTGGGCATGGATCCTGATCACCAACATCCTGCTCGTTGACGGCTACAGCATCTCTCTGTTCATCCGCCGCGTCGCCGAGGTCTACTCCGCACAGCAGGCCGGCGACCCGGTCCCGGACCGCTGGTTCGGCACCCTGAAAAACATCACAAACACCAACAAGCACAACGATTCCAGCGCCGAAGTAGACGTCACGTACTGGAGCAGTGTCCTCGGGGTCGAGAACACCAGCCAGGTGGAGGACTTGTCGGGAGTCTTCGTATCCTCAAGCCAACCAGTTGTCGTCCCGATACCCGACGACACTTACTCGAAGGTTCAGCAGTTCGCCCGCACGGCACGGGTCTCCTGGACCGATTCCCTGATCGCGCTGTGGGGCGTCTATACCGCTCTGGTCGACGGTCGTGACTGCGTGGCGGTCCGGGTTCCTCTGATGATGCGAGACGATCGCGAATCATTGAAAACACCGAGCGCGATCTCAAGGGCAATCCCGGTCGTCACCGAGATCAGCCCGTACGACACCTTCGAAAGTGTCCTCGATATCGTCGCAAACCAGCTGAAGACTTCCCGGCGTTACACGACTGTTGAAGATCATCAGATTGCCCGTCTGTGGCCAGGCGGCCAGGCTTCGTATCTCGCGCTCCCGACGATCAACATCAGACTCTTCGAATCGATGCCGCGCCTGGGCGACATCGACGCGATCCCTGAAACAATCAGCACCGGCCCCGTCGGATCACTCGACCTCGCGATCTACCGCCACCCCGACACCGGAATCCGGCTAGAACTGTCCACAGGCTCCACCACCGGCAACCCACTCCGGCACGCCGAACAATTCAGCCGTTTCCTCAACACCGCCCTCCACGGTTCCCCCACCCAGACCCTGCACCAACTGAGCACCGGATTCACACCCGATGGTGATGGTCCGGACTCGACGTGGGCACGAGGCGAGACGCTCGATGTTGCGCCCGCGACAGTGGACGCACTGGTGCGCCACCGGGTCGCGGCCGATCCGGACGCGGTCGCGGTCGTCACCGACAACGGCACCGAACTCACCTACAGCCAGTTCGATGCACGGGTCAACGCTCTCACTCACCTCCTGATCGATGAGGGCGTGCGGGTCGGGGACCGGGCCGCGATCGCCATGACGCGCTCAGTGGACCTGGTCGTGGCGCTTACCGCAGTAATGCGCGCGGGAGCGGCCTACGTGCCAATCGATCCGGGATACCCCACAGAACGCATCAAACACATCCTCGACAACGCCGCACCCAGCGTCGTGATCACCGACCAACACACCGCCGAAACACACAAAAAGGCACTGGGCGAACATCCCGCACCACTACTCCGCATCGATGACCGCGACATACAGCAGCACCTGGCCACCGGCCAGAAAGCCGCCCCTGCTCTGACGCGGCCGCTGAACGACCTCGACGCTGCCGTGGTGATCTTCACATCGGGAACGACAGGCAACCCGAAAGGCGTCGCCGTTTCGCACCGTGGCCTGGTGAACCGCCTCGCATGGGGTCACCAGGTACTGGACTACAAACCAGACGATGTGGCGCTCTCGAAAAGTGGTGTCGGTTTTGTCGATGCCGTGACCGAGCTGTTCGGGCCGATGATCGCCGGTGCCCGAATCGTGGTCGTGCCCGCAGAAACCGCGCAAGATCCAGCCGGCCTGCTCGACACAATCGTCCGACACCGCGTCACACATCTGCTGACCGTGCCCAGCCTGGCCGACGTCCTCGTCCGCCACGACGACGCACCCACAGCGCTGACCACGATCCGGTCCTGGATTTCCTCCGGTGAAGCACTCACCCCGGGCACCGCGACCACCATGCGCACGACCGCACCACAAGCAATACTGCACAACTTCTACGGTTCAACCGAGGTTACCGGCGATGGCACAGCAGCCATCATCACCGACAACACCCCGATCGGTGCACCGGTCGCGAACACGACAGCGCACGTTCTTGACGCGTGGCTGCGCCCGGTGCCGGTCGGTGTGGCAGGTGAGCTCTACCTGGGTGGAGTGCAACTCGCCGACGGATACGTCGCACGCCCGGGCCTCACCGCTGACCGATTCGTGGCTGATCCGTTCAGTGACAACGGCGCGCGGCTGTATCGCACCGGCGATGTCGTGCGATCGAACTCCCAGGGACAGTTGGAGTACCTCGGCCGCAGCGACGATCAGGTGAAAATACGCGGATACCGGATCGAACCCGGCGAAATCCGCGCCGTCCTCGAACAACACCCAGCAGTGTCAGGCGTCGCCATCACCGCCTTGGACCATCCCGCCGGCGGAAAATACCTCGCCGCATACATCACCACGACCAGCACCACGGATGCAGTGCGGTTCGACGCACTCCGTGAGCACCTGGCACGATCGCTGCCGGACTACATGGTCCCCGCAACGTTCACACGCCTGGACCGATTCCCGGTCACCGCCAACGGGAAGCTCGATCGCCACGCATTGCCGCAACCAGACCTCGGTGCGGGTGCAGCCGATGGCCGGCCACCGCAAACCGCCACCGAGATCGCCCTCGCCGGCATCTTCCGCGATGTGCTACACCTCGACAACAACACCGATCTCGGCGTGGGCAGCGACTTCTTCCGCATTGGCGGACACTCACTGCTCGCCACACGAGTCGTCGCACGCGCCAACGCACTGCTCGGCACCGCACTCACGTTGCGGGATGTCTTCGACCACCCCCGCATCAGCGAACTCGCCCGAATCGCCGACACCACCACCGCTACCACCGAGACGTCCAGCACACGAATCGGCGACCTACCACGCCCAGCCGTCCTACCAGTCTCATACGGACAGCAAGCACTTTGGCTGATTGGTCAGTTGGGTGGGCCGGGTGGGCGGTATGTGGTGCCGGTGGTGCTGCGTTTGGGCGGCGATCTGGATCCTGATGTTCTGATCATGGCGGTACGGGATGTGGTGTCTCGTCACGAGGCGCTGCGCACGCTCTTGGTGGAGAAAGACGGCACGCTACGTCAGGTCGTCATTCCAGCGAACGAAGCGGCCGACAGGCTCTCTCTGCTCGTTGAGGATGTCACGGGTGTGGATGCTGCCGGCGTGGATGCGCGGGTGGGCGCGGTGGTGCAGGCCGGGTTTGATCTCGCGGCCGACATCCCGATCCGTGTCGCGCTGCTACGCGCCGGCGCTGACGACTGGGTGTTCGTTGTCGCGGTACATCACCACGCAGTGGATGAATGGTCGTTCCCGTCGCTGCTGAGCGACCTGTCGACCGCTTATCAGGCGCGGGCCGCAGGGCAGGAGCCGGTATGGACGCCGTTGCGGGCCCAGTACGCGGACTACGCGATCTGGCAACGCGACGTCCTGGGTGAGGCGTCGGATTCGCGTTCACTGCTTTCCCAGCATCTTGCCTATTGGCGTGACGTCCTCGCGGATGCGCCCGAGGAGTCCACGATCACGCTGGACCGGACCCGACCGGTGGCACCGACCCACCGCGGTGCGGATCTGCGGTTCACCATCGATCCACAGGTCGTGACCGGCCTGCGTCAGGTCGCGGATGAGCAGGGCGTGAGCATGTTCATGACGCTCCAGTCTGCGACCGCGTTGACCGTTTCGGCGCTGGGCGCCGGTGCGGATGTGGTGATCGGTTCACCGGTCGGTGGACGCACCGAGGACGGCCTGGAAGACCTGGTCGGATACTTCGTGAACACACTGCCGATCCGCCATCGGTTCGACGCCGGTGACTCGATCACCGACGTTCTGCAGAACACCAGACGAACGGTACTCGGCGGGTTCGAGCACCAGGCCGCACCCTTCGAAGAAATCACCCGTGCGCTGGGCACCGAGCGATCCGTTGGCCGTAACCCTCTCTTCCAGATCATGCTCACCCACCGCGTCGCTGACAGCCGCCGCGCGAATGGCCTGCACATCGGGAATGTCACGACGACACCGAGTCCCGCGGCGGTAGGCGCGGTCAAGACCGATCTCGACCTTGACATCTTCGATTCGCTCAACGATCTGAAGGGGAAACTCTCTTACGCGACCGATCTGTTCGATGGTGCTACTGCTGAGCGGTTTGTCGCCGTCTTCAAGTCGGTGCTGGAGACGATCGCTGCCGGTCCAGAGGCGCGGGTCGGTGACATGGACCTGTTGCCCGCACCGGAGTCGCGACAACTCGATGCGTGGTCGTGTGGTGAGACGCTCGATGTTCCCGGGGCGACTCTTGACGAGTTGGTGCGCCGGCAGGTCGCGGCGAGCCCGGACGTGGTCGCGGTCATCGCTGACGACAGCACTGAACTCACCTATGGCGACCTTGATGCGCGGATCAACGCTCTCGCCCACCTCCTCGTCGAGGAGGGCGTGCGGGTCGGGGATCGGGTCGCGGTCGCACTGCCGCGCTCGGCCGATCTGGTGGTCGCTCTGGCCGCGGTGATCCGTGCCGGGGCGGCGTATGTGCCGATCGACCCCGACTACCCCGCCGAACGCGTCAAGCACATTCTTGCGGACGCCGAACCACGTGCGGTGATCACAGACCGGCACACCGCCGGTGTTCATCATCATGTGCTCACCGATCATCCTGTGCGCAACCTGTTCATCGACGACGAATTGGTGCGGCAACACCTCGATGCCGGCGTGATCGACCCACCGCAGGTATCGCGTCCGCTGCTCCCGGCGGATGCCGCGTACGTGATCTTCACTTCCGGCACCACCGGACGCCCCAAAGGCGTTCAGATCACCCACCGAGCAATAGTCAACCGACTGTTGTGGATGCGTGATCTCTACCGGATCGGTGCGCCGGATCGGGTGCTGTTGAAGACCCCGTTCACGTTCGACGTGTCGGTGTGGGAGTTCTTCCTGCCGCTGGTCACCGGCGCAGTGGTGATCGTGGCGCAGGAGGGCGGACACAAGGATCCACAATATCTGCTCGAAGTGATTGATCGTCGCGCGGTGACGATCACTCATTTTGTGCCGTCGATGCTGCAGGCATTCCTCACCTCGGACGCGGACCGGACGTCGGTGGATTCGGTACGACGAGTGTTCTGCTCCGGCGAGGCATTGCCCGTGTCTCCCGCCGCCGGTGCCGTTGCGCTGTTCGAGAACGCGCACTTGCACAACCTCTACGGGCCGACGGAGGCGGCCGTGGATGTGACCGCTCACCCGGTGGTTCAGGCCGAGCTCGTCGATGCGGTGGGGGTGCCGATCGGTGTTCCGGTGGCGAATACGACGGCGCGTGTTCTTGACACGTGGTTGCGTCCGGTGCCGGTCGGTGTGGCAGGTGAGCTCTACCTGGGCGGGGTACAACTCGCGGATGGATATGTGGCTCGCGCGGGCCTGACCGCTGACCGATTTGTGGCTGATCCGTTCAGTGACCAGGGCGCACGGTTGTATCGCACGGGCGATGTGGTGCGGTGGAACTCCCAAGGGCAGTTGGAATACCTCGGTCGCAGCGATGATCAGGTGAAAATACGCGGATACCGGATCGAACCCGGCGAAATCAGTGCCGTCCTCGAACAGCATCCAGGAGTGTCGGGTGCGGCGATCGCCACCTTGGATCACCCGGCCGGCGGAAAGTACCTCGCGGCATACGTGACCACGGCCAGTGCCACGACGGCCGAGGACGCGGTGCTGTTCGACGCGCTGCGCGAGCATCTCGCACAGTCGCTGCCGGACTACATGCTGCCCGCGACGTTCCTGCGCCTGGACCGATTCCCGGTCACGGCGAACGGGAAACTGGATCGCCGCGCGTTGCCGCAACCGAGCCTGGCTGCCGGCACAGCCGACGGCCGGCCACCGGAAACCGACACCGAGATCGCCCTCGCCGGCATCTTCCGCGACGTACTGCACCTCAGCGACGACGTCGACCTCGGCGTGGACAACGACTTCTTCCGCCTGGGTGGCGACAGCATTTCCGCGGCACGACTCGTTGCCCGCGCTCGTGAGCACGATCTGACGTTCAAACTGTCCGAGGTGTTCGTGCGACGGACTATCGGCGCCCTCGCCGCGCTGCTTGCGCCGTCGACGCACGGCGCCATTTCGGCCGAGCCGGTTCTTGTGCCGACTTCTGCTGCCCTCGAGCGCTTGCGCGAGGCGGACGCCGCGCCCGATGAGTACGTCTTCACCGAGCTCATCAACTTGCCCGCGCGGTCGACGAGCGAATCGGTCGCCTCGTCTTTCCGCTCACTCGTCGCCAACACGGACGCGCTTCGCCTGTCAGTCGACGCTACCGGCCGGCGGCTCTGGTTCACCTACCTCCTACCTCCAGAAACAGTCCAGCCCCAGACCGTGGAGCTGACCGCCGACACGAACGTCGACGTTGACGCAATCAGGTCGGCCGCCGTTGATCTCATTGACATCTCGACCGGCCGCCCGGCTGCCCTCGCATTCACACACAACCCGGAACAGACGGTCGCGGTGCTCGCCGTCCACGCGGCAACCGTCGACCGAGCCTCGCTGCACCGTCTGGCGGAGGCACTTCAGCAGGCGGTGTCCGGCGTAGCAGAAGTGTCCCGCCCACCAGCGCTCGTCCCTGCGCTCGAAGCAATCGAAGCAGCCGGCGACGCGGTCGCCACGGACGGCCTCGATCGCTGGAAGGGCCTTCTCGCCCGAGCCCAGACGATCGACGTACCCACCTTTGCTTATGCCACCGTCTCCACCTTCCGCTGGGACAGCTCCCTCACCGAAGGCGTCGTCAGCAAAGCCATCCGCAACGCGCTCCACTCAACAGGAATCGCACCGCTGATCGGCGGCGTGGTCGACGAAGACGTCGCGCTGACTCCCGATGACAACACGATGTCAGTCGGTCCGTTCACCGCGGCCGCCACCATCGCTCTCGACGAGGCCGAGCCGACCGGGACCGCCGAGCTGGCACTGCTGCGCTACCACAACAAGGCCGGACGCCGAGCATTGCGGCGTGCCCCCTCGCCCGCGGTGATTCTCACGCGGGTCTATGGGCCGGACAGCGGGTCACCAACCCCAGAGGGCACCGAGCAGTTGTATCGCGCGGTTGTCCGTTATCACATCGCCCCGGACACGACAACGATCACTTTCCTCGGCTTCGCGGAAAAAGTGGTCACCGATCTCCGAGCAGCTCTGGCAGACCAACTCCGTCATTAGGTTAGGCAATGCTAAGCTTTGGTGTCTGACTATTGGCAGACCGCGTTTCGGTACGCCACCTGCTCGATGAGGAGTCGCCGTGCCGCGTCGTGCTCGCCCCAGCGTCGTACACACCATTGTCCTGCGGGAGTTGGAGGTGGCGCGGGTTGTCGATGTCACTCCCGGGATGCGCCGTGTGACCCTGACCGGTGATCAGCTGGGATCGTTTACCGGAAGCGACGGTACGACCTTCCCCGAGTTCGCCAGCGAGGGTTTCGACGACAATGTCCGGTTGATCTTCCCGTACCCCGGGGAAAACGAGCCAGTGGTCCCGGTCTACAAGGACGGCAAGTACAGGTGGCCGGCCGACCCGCCGGCGCTGTGGCGGGTCTACACGGTACGACGTTACGACGCGCAGGCTCGCGAGCTCGACATCGACTTCGTGAAGCATGGTGTGGGCGTCGCGACGACGTGGGCGTACCGGGCGAACCCCGGCGATCGCCTCCACGTCGGGGGACCTTCGGTCTCCACCAGGCGGCCTGAGGGTTACGACTGGTACCTCGTCGTCGGCGACGACACGGCCATCCCGGCGATCGACCGGTTGCTCGGGGAACTGCCCGACGAAGCACAGGCCGAGGTCTACATCGAGGTGGCCGAGGAGTCGCACCGGATCGACTTCCCGGAACGCCCCGGTGTCGAGGTGACCTGGGTCGTGCGGAACGGACTGGCAGCGGGATCCAAGCCATTGCTGCTGCGGGCAGTACGCGAGGCCGGCCGGCGAGAGGGCTCGATGTTCGCTTGGCTCGCCGGGGAACAGTCCGTAGTACGTGATCTGCGGCGGTATCTCATCGAGGAGCGCGGTGTCGACAAGTCCGACATCGACTTCACCGGCTACTGGCGGCGCGCAGAGGTTGTGGCGTTGGACGAAGACCCCGCCATGCCGGACCCCGAGCGCAACGACGAGGCCTTCGAGAAGTTCCACGAGATGTCCGAGTTGCTTCCGCCGTTGGCGATTCGGGCGGCCGCGAATCTCGGCATCGCCGACTGCATCAGCCGCGGAGTGCGCACCGTACCCGCGCTCGCACTGCACACCGGCGCGAACGAACGCTCCCTGGCGAAGTTCTTGCGGTACCTGCGGGCGATCGAACTCCTGGAACAAGAAGGCGATGGATACAAGCTCAGTGAGACCGGCGAGTTTCTGACCAACGAGTCCGTGCTCGATCACCTGGTTTCCGGCGGGGTCGACTTCCGCATGTCGCAGGCCTTCTACGGTCTTGAAGCGGCGGTCCGCCACGATCATCCGGTGTTGGAGTCGGTGACCGGCAAAGATTGGGACGCCCTCCGCAGCGATGCGACCTTTGAGCACAAGCGTTTGGAGGACAAGTCCCGGTTCGCGCAGGTACTCGCCGAGCCGCTCGCGAAGTCACCCGTGCTCGGGGGCGTCGGCAAGGTGGTTGTCCACGCAGCTGGTGCAGTGGTCCACGCCGACTACCTCACTGCGGGGCATCCGGAGGCGACGGTGACCATCGTGGCGCTCCCTACCGCGGCGGATTGGTTCCGCAGGGACATTCCGATCAGCATCGCGGATGCGACGCGACGCGACCGGATACGGATTGTCGAGCAGTCGGTGTTCGAAAAGACCGAACCTGCGGACGCCGTACTGATCATCGACACGCTCGGGCAGTATCGTGACGCGGAGGCGAAGCTCATTCTTCAGCAGGCCGCTGCGAGCCTGAGCCCCGGTGGCCGGGTGCTGTTGGTGGAGGACACTTTCGATCTCGACGAGTTGGACGAACATGACGCAGAACTCGACATTCTGCGGTTGACGCTCCACGGGTCTGGATACCGCACCGAGGACGAACTCGAGGCGGTCATTGCCGGCGCCGGATTGACAGTGATCGCGACGTCGCTCGTGGGGTGGGGTAACACGTTGCGAGTGCTGGCGCCGTGACCTGAGGTTGTGGGCCCGCCGAGCAGTCCGGCCGGGTCGTCCACGACGAGCCCGGCGACCGCCCTACCGCAGGGTCATGAAGCCACTTCGTCACCAGCTTGGAGCTTCTCCATGACCTCGATCCAGTGACCCAGTCGCGAGTCCTCGGCCAGGGTGATGAAGTCGATCCGGTCCACCCCCGCGGTGCGCCACCGCTCCACCAGATCCATGAGGCGCACCGAGTCCATCCCCTGGTCGCGGAGGCTCAACTCGTAGTCGATCTCCGCGGGTTCGAGGTACAACACGTCGGCGACGTCGGCGATCAACTGCTCGGTGCTCAGGCTCATCAGGACTCCTCGTTCATTGCTTGCCCAACCTCTTTTGACAGTTCCAGCCGGCTGTGTCACACGGTGGCGATCAGCGCTTCCTCGCCGCTGTACGGTCGTAGGCCGTCGGTCCGGCCCGCGAAGTAGCGATCGGCCAGGTCGGTTGCCGAGACGTGTTCGGCGTCGGCGAAACCTGCTTGTCGCGCCAGTTCGATGATCTGGCCGGGAGTGTAAAAGCCGATGAACGGCGTACCGGCCCGCCGAGCACCCTCCCTGGAAGCTCGCCGAATCTGTACGTCCTCGGGCGCGAGATCTTCGAGATGACGGAAGAACGTAAGGATCAGCGAGGAGCCGGACGGCAGACTCGCCACCCGCTTGAGGGTCGCCGTCGTGGCCTCTTCGGTCAGATACATGGTGACCCCCAGCCAGGACACCACCGCGGGACGTGAGGTATCGAATCCCGCCGCCTGTAGCCGATCCCACCAGTCGTCATTCGCTTCGAAATCGACCGGAACCAGGCGCAACCAATCCGGGATGTCATATCCGAGTTCGATCAACCGGCTCCGCTTCCATCCCTGCGTCTCCGGCTGGTCGATCTCGAAGACGGTCATGGTCGAGCCCGCATCGGGATGACGCTGAGCGTAAGTGTCCAAGCCCGCGCCGAGGATCACGTACTGATCCACGCCGCGGCTCGCGGCCTGCGCCACCAGGTCCTCGGTCAACCGCGCCCGCCCGACGATCGTGGCGCGCTTTCCTCGCGAGTCGCCAGGGACCATGTCTCCGCGCTCGCGCCATCCGTCGTCGTCCTGCGCCAGCCGGGCACCCAGGACGTCCTCAAGGACGTGCGGCGGCTCGTCCACCTGTGTGTGCAAGGCGCGCCACAATGCGGTCCGTACCGCTGTGTTGTCCGGCGTGCCGACAACATTTCCCGTCATGAGTCAGTCCTTCCAAGCTCGTTGTTCATGCTCCGTCCGGCCTCCCACGCGCTCCACAGCCCGCCGTACACCCCACCAGCGGCGACCAGCTCGTCATGTGTTCCGGTCTCGATGATCCGGCCGTGCTCCATGACGACGATCCGGTCACAGGTCGCGGCTTGGGAGAGGCGATGCGCGATCACCAACCCGGTGCGACCACGCAAAGCCGCCTCGGCGGCACGGTCCAACAACCCCGCATGGGTGGAGCCGGCCTCGGCGGTCGCCTCGTCGAGGATCGCCAGTTCCGGGTCGGCGAGCAGTAGCCGGGCGAGGGCGAGCTGTTGAGCCTGTGCATCGGTGAGCGGATGCCCGCCGGTGCCGATCATCGTGTTGAGATCGTCCGGCAGCAGGTCGAGCAGACCGGCAGCCCCGGTGGCGTCCAGCGCTGCGTGGATGTCGTGGTCGGTGGCCCCGGGGGCGCCGAGCGTGAGATTGTCCCGCAGGGTGCCGGCGAACACGTGCGTCTCTTGGGTGATCAACGTAGTTCGGCCGGGCTGGGCCACCGTCCCGGCGTCGGGTAGATGGATGCCGGCGATGACGGCGGCAAGCGTCGTCTTGCCGGCCCCGGAGGCGCCGACCACAGCGACGCGCTGACCGGTCGGGACGTCGAGGGTGAGGTTGTCGAACACGCGGGGGCCGTCGCCGTAGCTGAACGCGACCTCGTGAAGCCGCACGGCGATGCCCGTGTCCGCTGTCGCTGTCGGCTCGCCCGCTACCTCCGGGATGGTGGCGACCCCGATCATGCGGCTGAGCGATGCGAGGGCCGACTGGAGGTCGTCGACGACGTACAGCAGCTCGTTGATCGGTCCGAGCAGGCGCAGGACGATCAGCGTCGCGGCGGTGGCGCCGCCGACGGTGGATGCGTCCGCCTCGATCAGGACGAAGCCGACGACGAGGACGGTGGCCAGGCTCAGACATTCGCCGAGGTTCAGGCGGAGGCTGAGCATGGCCATCACGGTGCGCGCGCGGAGTGTGTGCACCGCGACGCCCCAGGACGTGGCCATCACGGTGTGGTGCCGCTGCTCGGTGAGCCCGAGCCCGAGCACGGTGGCGTAGCCGCGCTGGGACTCGAGGATCTGCTGCGCCCGCGCGCTCATCGCCGCGCGTTCGGCGCCATATACCCGCGGGCCGACGCGGAGATACCAGCGCATGACGAGTACGTAGACCGGCAGTACGACGGCGAACGCGGCGGCGTACGGCCATTCCAGTGCCGCAAGCCCGCCCAGCGACGCGACGATGGTGAACGCGCTGACGGTGAGCGCGGGGATCACGGCGGGTGCGGCATCGGCTACCGCGGTGACGTCGTCGCTGGTCCGGGAGATCAGGTCCCCGGTCCCGGCGCGTTCGACGATGTGCTGCGGGAGTGTCATGGCGCGGCCCACGAGCTGTTCGCGCAGCGCGGCGAGGATGGTGTGGTAGACGCGGGTGGCGAGCACGATCGTCACCGCGGTGCCGACCGCGCCGAGAACTGCCGAGAGCGCCATGACGGCCGTGACCGTCAGCACGGTGCCGAGGTCAGCGGTACCAGCCTGCACCCGGTCGACGAGGAACCCGATGATCACGGGCGGGATCAGGTTGACACCGGTGCTGACGATCCCCAGCACTCCGACAGTGGCGAGCCGGAGCCGGTGCCCGCGGCTGAGCCGCCACACCTCCCTGGCTGTCTCCCTGCTGCCCGCGACCGGCAGCGCGTGCCCGGTTGCCGCGGATGCCCCGCTCATGGCGTTGTCCTTACGCGCACCGGTGCGTCCTCGAGCAGGTCGACGACGCGGTCGCAGCTGCCCAGCAACGCGGGGGAGGAGGTGATCAGCAGAGTCGAGCGGCCCGCGCGGACGTCACGCAGCCGCTTCGCGATCGTGTGCTCGGTGACCGAGTCGACCGCCGTGGTCGGGTCGTGCAGCACGAGCACCGGCGCGTCGCTCGCCAGGGCGCGGGCAAGCGCGAGTCGCTGGAGCTGGCCGCCGGAGAAGCGATTGCCGTCCTCGCCGACCGGGAGGTCGAGATCGGCGGCGAAATCACCGCATGCCGCAGCTCGTACCGCAGCTGTCACCAGGTCGGGTGCGGCCGCGGTGGCGGTGAGATTGTCGCGGATCGTTCCGCTGAACAGCATGACCCGGTGCGGGGTGAACGTGACCCGGGAGCGGTACTCCTGCGCGGTCAACTCCCGCGCGGCGATGCCGTCCAGCCGCACCGCCACCTCGCTGCCAGGCCCGCGTGGATCCAGCAGCGCCTCCGCGACGCGGGCAGCGGTCAGGTCGTCGGTGCGCACTCCCACGAGTTCGCCGGGCTCCACCCGGATCGTCGCGCTGGGCGTGGACACCTCCAGCACCGGCAGCTGCCCAACCACCGGCCGCGCCGCGTCGTCAGGCTCGGGCGTCACGGCGACGTCGGTCTTCAGCACGTCGAGGATGCGCGCGGACGAGGCGCGGGATCCGGCGAGGTTGGGGATGGAATCGTTCGCGATCGACTGGATCTGCGGCAGCAGCGCCTGAGCGAGGCCGACGGCGGCGATCAGCTCGCCGATGCTCAGCTGCCCGTCCACGGCGAACCAGCCCGCCAGCCCCATCACCGCTGCGACGAATGTGCCGGTGACCACACCGGAGCCCATGAGAAATCTCCCCAGCAGTCCCGCATTGCGCTTGGCGCCGACCAGCGTCTCCTGGCTTGCCTGCCGGTACCTGCTGGTCGCCTCGGCCTCGGCGCGTATCCCCTTGACCACCCGATAGCCGGCCACGACATCCGTGGCCAGTCCGACTGTGGTGGCCAGCAGTCCCTGGTACTCACGGGTGTCCCGGGACAGCCGTTCGCTGAGGATGCCCATCAACCACACCGCCACCGGCGCCCCCACCAGCACCGCGAGCCCGAGTAGCCAGTGCGTCGTCAACAGCGACACAGCGATGAATCCGATGGTCGTGATCCTCGCGATCGGCATGATCACGAGCTGAACCCCGTTCGCCAGGCGGGCGACGTCGTTGGTCATCACCGAGACGACGCCGCCGCCCGGCGCGTGGACGCTGCCGCCGACCGGATGCAGTACGCCGGTCGAGAGGGTGCTCCGGAGGCGGTGCTGCAGCAGCTGTATCGCATACGCGGTCAGTTGGACAGCGAACTTCGCCGCCACCGTCAACACGATGTACAAGGCCACCAGTACGCCAAGCCACAGCACCAACTGCCCCGCGTTCCCGGTTGCCAACGCCCGGTCGATCGCAAGGCCCATCACCACTGGGACCGCAGCCTCGCCCACCTGCCACACGATCGCGGCCAGCGCCGCAGGAACGGAGACCCGCCGCACCGAGAGGATCACGCGCAACAGGAATCGACCGGCCGTGGTCCCCGAGCCGGCCTCGAACGGCTGGACCTCGGGCGGATCGGTGGGCGCCTGCCAAAGCACAGGTATCCGACGGGTCAAAGGTCCCCGCCCCAGCCCCAACGGGTCGGAGTGCGAGGCGTTCCTCATGGCCGCCCCCGGTCCGTGCCCAGCAGCAGGATGTCGGTGTGCTGAGTGAGCGCCGCAGCCACCCACACTCGCTGTTGCCGGGCCCCGGAGAGTTCGTCTTCCTGGAACGACCTGTCCGGGATCGAACACCAACAGGCCGTCGTCGCGGGGCGGTTGTCGTACCTGATGGAGGATTCTCCTCGGTCGGGTGGCGGGATGGGTGGTGGCACGGGGCAAGGTTAGCCTAACCTTCATTAAGGTTCTAGTGATCGTTGCCTCGGTCGGCTCGATCTGGTCTCAAGAGAAGTGGGTGTGCTTCCGTTGACGGCTTTTGATCGTGTGGAGTTGAGTGCGAGTCAGCGAGGCAACTGGGTGGCTCGGAGGCTTGCCCCTGAGTCCTCGGTGTTTTGTGCGGGTCAGTTGATTTGGCTGAACGGCCCGGTCGATCCGGCCCTGTTCGCGTCCTCGGTCAGTGTTGTTTTCGCAGAGACCGAGGCGTTGCGGGTACGTTTCGGCGACGACGACGGTGTCCCTTTTCAATACGTCGACACCGCCACGACACTCACGACAGAGATCGTCGACGTCGGCCACGGCGACGACCAGATCCGGGTGCTGGCCCGCGGGCAACTCACCGCAGCACCAGCCACCGCCGCCGGGGAACCGACGACGAAGTCGACCCTTGTCCGTCGCGAGAACGGCACCTGGGCATGGATCCTGATCACCAACATCCTGCTCGTTGACGGCTACAGCATTTCTCTGTTCATCCGCCGCGTCGCCGAGGTCTACTCCGCACAGCAGGCCGGCGATTCGGTCCCGGACCGCTGGTTCGGCAGCATGAAGAACGTCACAGACGCCAAGAATTCCGGCGATTCCAGGTTCGAAGAAGGTGCCGCGTACTGGAGTAGCGTCCTCGGAATCGAGCACGCTGGCCACGAGAACGTGGAGGACTTGTCCGAGGTCTTCGTATCCTCAAGTCAACCAGTTGTCGTCCCGATACCCGACGACACCTACTCGAAGGTTCAGCAGTTCGCCCGCGCGGCACGGGTCTCCTGGACTGATTCCCTGATCGCGCTGTGGGGCGTCTATACCGCTCTGGTCGACGGTCGTGACTGCGTAGCGGTCCGGGTTCCTCTGATGATGCGAGACGATCGCGAATCACTGAAAACACCGAGCGCGATCTCAAGGGCAATCCCGGTCGTCACCGAGATCAGCCCGTACCACACCTTCGAAAATGTCCTGGAGATCGTCGCAAACCAGCTGAAGACTTCCCGGCGTTACACGACTGTTGAAGATCACCAGATCGCCCGTCTGTGGCCAAGCGGCCAAGCTTCGTACCTCACGCTCCCGACGATCAACATCAGACTCTTCGAATCAATGCCGCGCCTGGGCGACATCGACGCGATCCCTGAAACAATCAGCACCGGCCCCGTCGGATCACTCGACCTCGCGATCTACCGCAACCCCGACACCGGAATCCGGCTAGAGCTGTCCGCAGGGTCCGCCACGAGCGATCCGCTCGTGCACGCCGAACAATTCAGCGGCTTCCTCAACGCCGTCCTCGACGGGTCCCCGGCCCAAACCCTGCACGAACTGAGTACCGGATTCACACCCGGTACCGACGGCCCGGATCCGTCGTGGGCACGAGGCGAGACGCTTGATATCGCGCCGGCGACAGTGGACGCACTGGTGCGCCGTCGGGTCGCGGCCGATCCGGACGCGGTCGCGGTCGTCGCCGACGACGGCACCGAACTCACCTACAGCCAGTTCGATGCACGGGTCAACGCTCTCACTCACCTCCTGATCGATGAGGGCGTGCGGGTCGGGGACCGCGTCGCGATCGCTATGACACGCTCGGTCGACCTGGTAGTAGCACTTACCGGAGTGATCCGCGCGGGAGCGGCCTACGTGCCGATCGATCCGGAATACCCCGCAGAACGCGTCAAACACATCCTCGACGACGCCGCACCTGCGCTGGTCATCACCGATCAACACACCACAGAAATACATCAACACGTACTGGGTGAACATCGCGCACCAGCACTGCGGATCGACGACCACGAAGTGCAGCGACGGCTGGCCACCGGTCAGGAAACCGCCCCCGTTCTATCCCCGCCGCTGAACGAGCTCGACGCAGCTGTCGTGCTCTTCACATCGGGAACGACGGGCAACCCGAAAGGCGTTGCCGTTTCGCACCGTGGCCTGGTGAACCGCCTCGCATGGGGTCACCAGGTACTGGACTACAAACCGGACAGTGTGGCGCTGTCGAAGAGCGGCGTGGGTTTCGTCGACGCTGTGACCGAGCTGTTCGGGCCGATGATCGCCGGTGCCCGAATCGTGGTCGTGCCCGCGGAAACCGCGCAAGATCCAGCCGGCCTGCTCGACACAATCGCCCGACACCGCGTCACACATCTGCTGACCGTGCCCAGCCTGGCCGACGTCCTCGTCCGCCACGACGACGCACCCACAGCGCTGACCACGATCCGGTCCTGGGTTTCCTCCGGTGAAGCACTCACCCCGGGCACCGCGACCACCATGCGAACGACCGCACCACAAGCAATACTGCACAACTTCTACGGTTCAACCGAGGTTACCGGCGATGGCACAGCGGCCATCATCACCCACACCGAGAACACCCCGATCGGTGCACCGGTCGCGAACACGACAGCGCACGTTCTTGACGCGTGGCTGCGTCCAGTACCGGCCGGTGTCGCAGGAGAGCTCTACCTGGGTGGAGTGCAACTCGCCGACGGATACGTCGCACGCCCGGGCCTGACCGCTGACCGATTCGTGGCTGATCCGTTCAGTGACCAGGGCACGCGGCTGTATCGCACCGGCGATGTCGTGCGATGGAACTCCCTAGGGCAGTTGGAGTACCTCGGCCGCAGCGATGATCAGGTGAAAATACGCGGATACCGGATCGAACCCGGCGAAATCCGCGCCGTCCTCGAACGACACCCAGCAGTATCGGGTGCCGCCATCACCGCCTTGGACCATCCCGCCGGCGGAAAATACCTCGCCGCATACGTCACCACGGCAAGTACCGCGGACGCCGAGGATGCAGCGCTGTTCGACACCCTGCGCGAGCATCTTGCACGGTCGCTGCCGGACTACATGATGCCCACAACCTTGATGCTCCTGGACCGATTCCCGGTCACCGCCAACGGGAAGCTAGATCGCCACGCGTTGCCGCAACCAGACCTCGCCGCAGGTGCAGCCGATGGCCGGCCACCGCAAACCGCCACCGAGATCGCCCTCGCCGGCATCTTCCGCGACGTACTACACCTCGACAACAACACCGATCTCGGCGTGGACAGCGACTTCTTCCGCCTGGGCGGGCACTCGCTGCTGGCCGCACGAGTCGTCGCACGCGCCAACGCACAACTCGGCGCCGCGCTGACACTCCGCGATGTCTTCGACCACCCCCGCATCAGCGAACTCGCCCACATCGCCGACACCACCACCGGAACCACCGAGACATCCGGCACACGAATCGGCGACCTACCACGCCCCGCCCTGATACCAGTCTCCTACGGACAGCAATCACTCTGGTTCACAGAGCAGATCGCAGGGCGTCCGATCTATCGGACTGAAATCGTGCTGCAAGCAGGCGTGCGGCTCGAGCTGGATGCTTTGGCAACGGCGGTACGTCGGGTAGTTGCTCGTCACGAGATATTGCGCACGATCCTCGTGCCGGACGAGGAGACCTCATCGCTCCGCCAGGTCATCTACGCGGAACCCGACGACGACACCAAGGTCCTGGAGGTCGAACACGTCGGTCCTGAGCTGCTCAGCGACAAGATCGCTCAGGTTGCCGCACTGCCACTTGACTTCACCTCCGAGTTCGGGCTGAAGTTTCATTTGTTGCGGCATTCCGATGGCGATGTGCTGGTAGCTTACGGGCATCACATAGTTACCGATGCGGATTCCTTTGGGATCCTAGTTCACGAGCTGAACAAGTTCTATCTCGAAGCGGCTGCCGGCAATTCCACCGAGGTCGCGCCCTTGTCGATCCAGTATGCCGACTTCGCGGTCTGGCAGCGACATGTGCTGGGCAGCCGGAGAGATCCGGAGTCTCGCTATCAATCAGACCTGCGGTACTGGCAGGACATGCTGTCAGATCTCCCGACGGAAACCGTCCTACCCCTCGACCAGCCACGCGACGGATCCGAAGAACGAACCATACGACCTGCCACCACGTCCCTCACCGGCAATGAGACAGCCACGGTCGACGAATTCCTGGTCGAGCACAAGGCAACACCGCTGCAGGCGTTGATTGCGGCATTTTCGTTGGCGCTCTGGGATGAAGGTGCCGGCGATACGGTACCTATCGGCACCCCGGCCAGTTTGCGCGACCAGCCCGAGTTGCAGGACCTCATCGGGTACTTCGTGAACACCGTCGTGGTGCGCGCCGATATCGACGCTTCAACCGGGTTCGCGCAGACGCTGCTCCGTTGCCGCGATCGCATGCTCGAAGCTGCTGACCACAAGCTCGTTCCGTTCGAGCACGTCGTCGAGGCGGTGAACCCGCCGCGGCAGGTCGGGATCAGTCCGCTTTTCCAGGTGATGGCCGCCTACGTGGATCGCGGTGGAGATTCGGGTGCGGCGTCGCCGTTCACCAACTACGCCTCGACCACTGCGGATGGCCCGCTGGCATCTCAGCCTGCGCTGTTCGATCTCGTGTCGAGTATTGAAAGACTTGACAGCGGCGCATTCGGAATGAATCTGAACGCGGCCCGCGAGTTGTTCTCGGCGGAAACCACGTCACGATTGTTGCGGAACACGGCGCGCTTCCTTGTGCTTGGATCCCAGCACCCGGATTTGACGGTCAAGCAACTCGCCCAGATCGTTCGTGTCGGCGACGAGGGCCGGACCAAAGCTGACAACAACGTCGGTGACATTCGCCGCTTCCGCCTGCCGCTTGAAGATTTCGACATCAGCGTGGCTCCGCTCTGGCGGGCGGCGATCGACCACGTCAGTCACGCCCTGTCGGGAGCAAGCCTCGCCTTGCGCTTGGCGATCCGCGACAGCGGCGCCGGTGAACTGGTCGCCGAGACCGGCAATCCTGAGATGCTGGATGCGGTCAGGGAGAAGCTCACCGAGCTGGTCACTGCATATCAGGCAAAAATTCCGATGGTCGTCGTCACGTCTACTCGGGCCGCGGCTGGATACGATGACGACGAATTGACGGCTCTCCTTGACGATCCGTTCTGGGAGGACTGGGCAGATCAGCTCGCTGATGCGACCGCCACTGTGCTGCGGCGGCGAGGCGACTCGGTAGCTTCGGTAGCGTCAAGTGTCACGGCTGGACGAGCGGCTCCCGCCGCCGACGAAACTTCCCTACAGTCCGTTGTGTTGACGGCCGTGGCCAAGGCCTTGGCGGGGATCGCTGAAGGTGATCTGCTCGTGGAGTTCCACGAGTCCGACGGTCCCCTGATGACGCGTAGATTCCCCGTGTTGCTTGACGACGGCGAAGTCATCGGGCTGAGCCCGGAGCGAGCGGTCGAATACGCCGCGCTGGCCGGACACCCCCGGTTCAGCCGCTTCTTCGATGATCTTCCGATCCCACGGATCCGCGTGGGTGTGTTCCGCAGCCAAGCGGAGCTGATCGCCGAGCCTGCCGCGGGTGTCGGCGTACCAGAGGATGGACTCGGCATCCATGTCCACGTCGCGGGTCGTGAACCCGACGACTACGTCGTCCGCGTCTGGGTGGAGTCGGCGGACACCGTTGATGTCGACACGAAGGCGCTGGCCGCCGCCATCACCGAAGAGATCGGCAGAGCCGGAGTCCCTGCCCTCGGCCGCGAGCGTCGAGATGCATTCACTCTGCGTCGCGCGGACCGGGTCACGTTGACGCCCGGCGAAGAAGAATCCATCCGAGCCCGCTACGGGCACGACGCCCAGATCCTTCCGCTTGCCCCGTTGCAACGCGGATTGTTCTATCACCTGCTGCGGTCCCGGGAATCCGACGACCACAACACCTACGTCTCGCAGATCACCCGGCAGATTGCGGGAGATCTCGATCCCGAGCGGATGACGACGTCCATCGCCAGTGCGATGGAGCGGTACCCCAACCTCCAGGCAGCGTTCGTCCCTCCCGGGGACGTACAGGTGATCCCGTCCGGTGTCGAAGTCCCGGTGCGGGTCATCCGATTGGACGAGTGGGGTGGCCTCGGGGTCGATGTGGAGCAGTTCCTGGCGGCCGAGCGAGGTGAGCCGTTCGACTTCGAGGTCCCGCCGCTGATCCGGTTCACGCTGCTCGAACACGGCCACCAAGCGTGGACGTTGGTCATGAGTTTTGAGCACATCCTGCTGGATGGCTGGTCCATCAACGCGCTGTTCGCCGAAATCCTCAGCATCTACGCCGATGACGGATACGTCGATCGCGTGCGACCGTCGTCTTTCCGCTCCTACCTGGACTGGGTCGACGACCAGGATCCCGCTACCGCCTATCGCGCCTGGGACGGCTACCTCGCGGAACTGGCCGGCCCGACGTTGCTGTGCCCTGACTTCGTCGACCTCGGTGAGGCACAGAGCGAGACCGGTGAACTTCACCTCGATCTCAGCCCGGCAGAGGCCGCGATGGTGTTCCGTACCGCACGAGATGCCAAGGTCACGGTGGGCACCTTGCTGCAGACCGCCTGGGGGATCGCGCTCAGCCGGCTCACGGGAAGCAATGACGTCGTCTTCGGTAACACCGTTTCCGGCCGGCCGCCGTCGTTGCCCGACGCTGACCGAATCATCGGGCTGCTGTTCAACACGGTCCCGATGCGGGTGAATCTGCCTCCGTTCGAAACGAATCGGCAGCTGCTCGCCCGGGTCCAGTCCGAGCAGCTGCTCGTCATCGACTACCCGCAAGCCGCTCTGACACAGATCCAGACCAATGCAGGCGTTCCTGTCCTGTTCGACACGCTGTTCGTGGTGCAGAACGTGCCGCTCGGCAAGGCTGCGGGGCAAGACACAGCCGGGTTGCAGGTCGTCGGCGCAAAGGTTGATGACGCAACCCACTACCCGGTGACGTTCGCGATCGACCCGGAAGAACGCGACGGAGCGGCGACCGTGCACGTGCGCCTGTCCTACCGCCGGGACGTTTTCGATGCCCCGGCCGCGGAGCTGTTGCTCAAGCGCTACGTCCAGGTGCTCGTTTCTCTTACTCGCCGGCTTGACGAGCCCGTTGGTACGTTGTCCGCCCTGTTGCCGGACGAGACTGCCCCGCATACGGGTATCGCCGCTGATCTCATCCGCGACATCGAACCGGTCACGGTCGCTGAGTTGCTGCACCGGCAGGTGCGGCTGTCCGGATCGGAGACGGCGCTTGTCGCCGGAGATCGCTTGTTCACCTTCGCGGAGTTCTTCGCCGAGGTGAACCGCTACGGCCGACTTCTGCTCGACGAGGGAGTGCGCCCAGAGCATCGGGTCGCGCTGCTGCTGCCGCGCGACGAGCGCACGGTCATCGCGATGTTCGCGGTGTTCGCCATTGGAGCCGCCTACGTCCCGGTGGACAGTGAACTGCCGGACGAACGGATCGGCTACATGATCGAGGTCGCTGAACCGACCGTCACTCTGGTGACCGACCGCGACGTGGATCGGCTCACCGGCGCCGTCGGCAAGGTGATCAACCTGGATTCCACGACGACGGTGGACCGCCTCGCGCAGACCGAAACAGCTCCGATCACGGCAGCGGAACGCGGCGGGCAGGTCTCGCTCGACAACCTCGCGTACATCATCTTCACCTCGGGAACCACCGGACGGCCCAAGGGAGTTGCCGTCGGCTATCGCGGACTGACAAATATGTACGTCAACCACGTCGAGAAGATCTTCGATCGGGTGGTGGACCACCAGCGCGGGCGCCGGTTGAAGATCGCGCACACGACGTCCTTCTCCTTTGATGCCTCGTGGGAGCAACTGTTCTGGCTCCTGAACGGGCACGAGGTTCACGTCATCGACGAGGAGATGCGACGCGACCATCAGCGGCTGCTGGCTCACTATGACGAGGTGCGTATGGACGGGTTCGATGTGACCCCGTCCTACGGGCAACTGCTGGTCGAAGAAGGGCTGCTCGAGCGAGACCGGCCGGCCGGCCGGTCCGTGTCTTCCGATGCGCCCGGTGTCGTCTTCGTCTCCCTTGGTGGCGAGGCCGTCCCCGACCGGCTCTGGCAACAGCTGCGCGGCGCCCCCGGAGTCGAGTCGTACAACCTTTACGGACCTACCGAGTACACCATCAACGCCCTCGGCGCCGACCTGGCCGACAGCACCAACTCGAGTGTCGGGACGCCGATCTTCAACACCCGGGCCTACATCCTCGACGAGAACCTGCAACCTGCCCTTCCCGGTGTCGCCGGCGAGCTCTACCTGGCCGGCGAAGGAACCGCGCGCGGATACTGGGGCCAGTCCGCGCTGACCGCCGAACGTTTCGTCGCCTGCCCGTGGGAACCCGCAGAACGCATGTATCGCACCGGAGATCTCGCCCGGTGGAACGAAGCCGGGATGATTGATTACCTCGGTCGCGCCGACGAGCAGATCAAGATTCGCGGTTATCGCATCGAACCGGACGAGATCCGGGACGTGGTGCAAGAGTTCCCCGAGGTAACGCGCGCCGAAGTGGTCGCCTTCGAGCATGCCACGGGGCTACAACTGGCTGCCTACTACAGTACGACCGCGGACCTCGACATCAGTGAGTCGTTGCGCAACCATCTGGCCAGGTACTTGCCTGACTACATGGTCCCGGCAGCCCTTGTCCCGGTGGAGTCCTTCCCCCTCACCCCGACCGGCAAGCTGGATCGCCGAGCGTTGCCTGCGGCTGACGTGGCCGCGTCCGGAGTCAGCGCGGGCCGGGCACTCGAGTCGGAGACGGAGCTGGCGGTGGCCGCGATCTTCCGTGCTGTGCTCGACCTCGACGAGGGACTGGTCCTGGGCGCCGCAAACGACTTCTTCCGGCTGGGCGGGCATTCGCTCGCGGCAATGCGGCTTGCGTCGCAGATGAATCGCGCGTTCCCCGTGAACATAGCGATGCGGGACGTCATCTCCGCTTCAACGATCGGCGCACTGAGTGCGGTGGTCGACAAGAAGATGCAGCCGGGCGCCGATCCCGAGGTCGACATCACCGCGATCGCGACCCGATTCACTCAGTCCCTGAACGGCCGCACTCTGTTCTGCGCGCACCCGAAGTTCGGCGCCTCGTCCATGTACTCGGAATTGTCGAGATACCTCCCGGACGGGGTCGGGCTGGTCGGGATCGATGATCCGGCGATCATCGGCCTGGAGATCGAGTTCGATGACCTCGACGACCTCGCCTCGACCTATGCCGACGTCATCCAGGGGCTACAGCCGGCCGGACCGTACGAACTGCTGGGTTGGTCGTACGGCGCACACATCATGTTTGCCGTGGCGCGCCAGCTCCTCTCCCGAGGCGAGCGTGTCAGCCCCCTGGTGATCGTGGATGCCATGCCTGCCGGTTCAGAAGACTCGACGGAGCTCCTCGTGCGACCGGGATCTGGCGAGTCGATGCGTGACGAAATGCTGAAAGCCTTCGGCCAGGAAGCGTTCAACGAGTTGCTCGCCGACGCGAAACAACTCAAGGCTGTCGAGACGGCCGGCCGTCGTTGTGATGTCCTGACGTCCGCGCTGACGCGGGGCAGTCTCGACATCGAGACGCTCGTGATCGCGTCATCCGCGACTCACACGCCCCGAGTGGCGGAGCTGGGCCGTGAGGACGCGCTGGGATGGAGTAGCCACCTGACCAACTTTTCGTTCTTCGTCGCTGAAGACGAAGACCATCAGTCCATCCTCGAGCCCGATTCCGGTCTGCTGAAATGGGGCCCACTGCTGACGAACTTGTTGGACGGCTGAGCGGATTTCGTGGTCTGGTGCAGTACGGCGCGCCGTACTGCACCAGACTCGTCGAACTCGAGTTCCTCAGGGGATGGCGGCAGCGTCTTGCAGGCTGTCGAACAGGGCCGCGCGGCGCATGTAGGCACGAGCGGTGTCGAACTTCTCGGCGGTGCGGCGCAGTTCGTTGAAGTTGTGTCGACGCACCTCGGGGTCGCGTTCCTCCAACAGCCGTTTGTTGGCGATCGTCTGGGCCTGTACGTAGTTCACCGCGGCATGGCGGCGCTGGCGGCTGTAAAGGTCGAGCAGGTCGTCGCCGGCCTCACCGGCGATCACCTTCGCGAGCTTCTCCGTCAGGTTGATGGCGTCATGGATGCCGCCGTTCATGCCCATGCCGCCGATCGGGTTGTTCACGTGCGCGCTATCGCCGGCGAGCAGGATGCGCCCCTGACGGAAGGTCGCGGCCACGCGCTGATTGACTGGGTAGACGTTGCGGTACTCGACGTCGTACGAGCCAGTCTTCGGCAAGAACTTCTGCAACCGCTGCTCGACGCGCGCCGGCGACAACGCGGTGGCGTCGTCCTCGTCGTGGCCGATCGGCAGGATCACTCGCCAGAGCCCCTCGGGCGTTTCTCCCCTCACCTTGAACACGTTGGCCCACTCATTGGGGTCGGAGAAGTAGTTGCGAAACGCCAGATCCGGCTTGACGGTCTTGAGGTCGAAGCTGGTCGCGATCTTGATGAACCGCTCCGGATAGGTGAATCCTTCGAATTCGATGCCGACGAGCTTGCGCACCGTCGATCGGCCACCGTCACAGCCGACGACGTAGGCCGCCGGCATACGTTCTGTGCCGGCAGGTGAGGTGTACTCCACCTCGATGCCGCTCGCGGTTTCGGTCAGACCGGTCAGCGTGTGGGAGAACCGCACGTCGAAGTCGGATTCGTTCGCGTATTCCTCGGCGATGGCAGCGGTCAGCTTGTACTGCTCGTACTGCAGTACGTACGGGAACCGGAACTCATCCTTGAGACGGCCGAGATCGAACTCCGCCACGACCTCTCCGGTCGGCCGGTCGTGGAAGCGATAGGTGCTCGAGAGCAGACTGTGCGCCCGGATCTTCTCTGTGATGCCCAGGTCGTCGAGCATCTCCAGTGTGCTCGGATGGATGGTCGCCGCGCGCTGATCCTGCACCGGCGCCGGCTCGGACTCGAGAACGGTCACCGGGATACCGCGCCGATTCAGCGCCAGCGCGCAAACCATTCCGACGGGGCCCGCGCCCACGACGAGGACACGTGTGGTCTCGTTCGACATGGGCTTAGCTCAGCTCGCGCTGCAGACGCTTGCTGACCTTGCCGACCGCGGTGTAGGGGAACTCGTCGACGACCTCCACGACATCGGGGAGTTTGAACGTGGCGAGGCCCTTGTCGCGCAGGAACTGGCGCAGCTTGCCCAAGGTGAGCTCGGCCGCGCTCTCCGGCGTCCGAGGAATCAGGTACGCCTTGACACGTTCGCCGAGAACCTCGTCATCGACCCCGACGACGGAGACGTTGTGGACGCCGGCATGAGTGAGCAGCGCGTTCTCCAGCTCCTCGGGCGCGATCTTCTCGCCGCCCCGGTTGATCTGGTCCTTCGACCGTCCCACGACTCTGATGAATCCACGCTCGTCCCGCTCGACGATGTCACCGGTGCGGTAGAAACCATCGCTGGTGAACGCCAGCGCATTCTGCTCGGGGTTGCGGTAGTACCCGCGAATCACCGACGGTCCTCGCGTCAGCAAGTGACCGGGTGCACCGGGTGGCACTTCGTTGCCCTCGTCATCGACGACCTGGATCTCGTCGGCCGCTGAGGCCGGCCGGCCCTGGTATCGCACGCTGGTGGCCCGATCGACGTCGGCAGGATTGCTGACGACGAGGCCCTCACCCATCCCGAAGCTCTGCGACAGTTGCACGCCGAACTCCGGCTCGACCCGACCCGCCACTGATTCGCTCAGCTTCGCGCCGCCGCACATGAGCACCTTCAGGCTGGAGATGTCATAGGACTTGCGGAGCGAGGAGTTCAGCCAGGCCAGCAGGATCGGAGGTACCAGCGAAACGCGGGTCACCCCGTGCTTCTCGATCAGCGGGAACGCCGCATCGGGGCTGCCGTTCGGTGCGATCACAATGGTGGCGCCCACGCTGAACGCACCGAGAAATCCGGGCGAACGCGTCGACATACTGTGGCAGATCGGTATGACCAGAAGATGCACGGTGCGCTCGGTGATGCCTCGTTCACCAACGCTTCGCCGCAGTGCGTAGCCGTACGTCTGGTGAGTATGCGGCATCAGCTTCGGAACGCCCGTCGTGCCGCCTGACATCTGCAACAGAGCGACGTCCTGCGGGCTGCACCGTCGCGCGTGCTCGAGCGATCCTTTCGACTGCAACGCCTTGTACTCAGCGCCGCCGCCCTCACGTTCGAGTACTACGGTGTGCTTCAGATGGAGCCATCGCTGCTTCAGGTCGGCAGCCATCGCAGCGAGATCGGTGCCGCTGTCCGAGGCGACTGTGATGTAGGCACGCGCCTCGGCGATCTCGATGAAGTGCTCGATCTCGGCACGACGGTGCGCGATGGGAGCGACGACGGGAACCGCCCCGAGCTCCCACAAGGCGAAGACGAAGGCAATGTACTCATAGATGTTGGGCAGGTGTACCACCACCCGGTCGCCACGGCTCAGCCCCAGATCCTGCAGGCCGGCAGCGAGGCGCAGGACCTCGTCCGTGAGCTGTGCGTAGCTCAACTCGGCTTTGCGGTCGATGACAGCGAGTTTGTCGGGACAGCGCTCCGCGGTGGCGAACAGCAGCTCCGGCAGCGTCTGATCGCGCCAGTACCCCTCGGCGACGTACTTGGCCGCCGTCTCCGACGGAAACGGAACGACCCCGTCAAGGGCCAGCGGTTCGATGCTCAATTGGTTTCCCTTTCGAGGAGCTGCCTCCAAGCCCAGAGAGGGTAGGCTACCCTAACTCCACGATCAGCGGTGCTGGATCCGGTCCGCCAGGGGACGCGCACAGCGTCGATCAATCACGTGACCGGCCGAACCGGGATCGCGGCGCTGCTACCCGAAGACGTCGAGGTCGCAGCAGCCGGACCATGCGCGCGCGGCGGCAACCGACGGGGGTGGCGCGCTCACCGGACGCTTCTCACAGAAATCAGCAAGACCTGACAGAACAATTGACGCACTGTCACCACGCCTCTACCTTCTGACCGATTCACCGAACTGTGTTCGAAATCTCGGAAATCGGTGACCTCTTGGAGGGTAGATGAGCACCAGTGCCCAGCCCGGCCCCCGCCCCTCGCGCCGGACGTTCCTCGGCATGGCGGCGACCGTGCCGCTGGCCGTGACCGGCACGCTGACCGTCGGTGCCGGATCGGCGTACGCGGCCGACTCGGCGTACGTCATGTGTTACTTCACCGAGTCCACGACCATGCTCGAGGCCAATTACGGGCTGCATCTCGCCGTCAGCACCGACGGCCTGAAGTGGATGCCGCTGAACCAGAACAACCCCGTGGTCACGCCGACCGGTGGCGCCGGCGGGCTGCGCGACCCGTTCGTCCTGCGCAAGCAGGACGGCACTTTTGTCGTGCTGGCGACGGACCTCAAGGGCACCGACTGGTCCCGCACGAGTGTGTACATCCACGTCTGGGACTCGGTCGACCTCAGATCCTTCACCGGCTACCGCCTGCTGAAGCTGCACGACATGACGAACACGCACAGCTGGGCCCCGGAGGTCTTCTGGGACGCCGGACGCGGCCGGTACGGGATCCTGTACTCGTCTGTGAACAGCAGTGGCCACAACGTGATCATGGTGAGTTACACCGCGGACTTCCGGACGACCGAGAACCCGCAGGTCTTCTTCGACCCCGGCTACGACATCATCGACGGCAACCTGACCGTGGGCGTGAACGGCGTCAACTACCTGTACGTCAAACGGGACCAGACCCTCGTAGGCGCGAGATCCACCTCGCTCGACCCGGGCAGCTTCACGGTCTTCAGCACGCCCGTCGCACACGGCGGCACCGAGGCCCCCACCGTGGTGAAGTCCCTGACCTCCAACACCTGGTACCTCTGGGGCGACACCTACACGCCGAACGGTGTCTTCTACGCCTGGCAGACCAGCAACCTGGCCGCCGGCACCTGGACGGCGCTCGATCAGCGCCTCTACACCCAGCCGCTCAACTCCAAGCACTGCGGCATCCAGTCGATCACCTCTGCCCAGTACGGCAATCTGGTGACCGCCTGGGGCGCCCCCGCCTGGAACCGGCTGAAGTCGTACAACTACCCGGCCCGTTACGTCCGGCACAGCGGTTTCGTGGGCCGGATCGACGAGTATCCCTTCGACCCGTACCCCGACTCGCAGTGGAAGCTCGTGCCGGGGCTCGCCGACTCGGCGGGGGTCTCCTTCCAGTCGGTCAACTACCCGGCCCGCTATCTGCGCCACTACAGCTACAACCTGAGGCTGGACGAGAACGACGGCACGTCCGCGTTCGCCGGCGACGCCACCTTCTACCGGGCCGCGGGGCTCGCCGACTCCTCCTGGTCGTCGTTCCGGTCGTACAACAACCCGACCCGCTACATCCGGCACGCGGACTACGCACTGCGCATCGATCCCGTCTCCACTGCCACGGAGCGGCAGGACGCCACGTTCCACGTCGGATACTGAGGATCTGGACTGACAGTACAGTGAATGGACTGCTAGTCTAGAAGCGTGAAGCTGAGTCTGGATGCGGAGAGGGATGCGATCGTCGCCGCGCTGATGCCCGTCGTCGACGGGATCGCGGCGACTTTCGGCCCGGTGTGCGAGGTGGTGCTCCATGACTACCGGCGCCCGGAGGAGTCGGTGGTCGCCGTAGCCGGTTCGGTGACCGGACGTGCGGTGGGCGGGGCGATGAGCGAGATCGGCATGCGTGTCCTCGCCCGCGGCGACGCGGCGCGCGACGAGCTGAACTACGTCACCCGCACCGACACCGGCAAGCTGGTCAAGGCGTCGACGATGGTGTTGCGGGACTCCACGGGCGCCGTGTTCGGCGCCCTCTGCGTCAACCTGGACGTCACCGCGGTGCAGGACGCGCAGTCGCTGCTCGGTGCGCTCGCCGGCATCGGCGGTGATGTGGCCGAGACGCCCGTCATCACGTTCGGCAACGACATCGACTCCGTCGTCGATGCCATCCTCGACGCCCACCAGCTCCGGCAGAACCGCAGCTGGGCGGGGCTCGACCGGGACGGGCGCCTGGAACTGTTCCGCAGCCTGGACGAACGCGGCGTGTTCGCCGTCCGGCGTGCGATCGAGCAGGTCGCCGCCCGGCTCGGCATCTCCCGTGCCTCCGCGTACAACTACCTCTCGCAGGCCCGAACCTCGACCGAGACCGAGGCCGCCGCAACCCCCGATGGAGTACACGCGTGACCACCACCCCGCCGGTCACCCTCGACGCGGTCCGTGATGCCGCAGCCCGGCTCAAGTCAGTCGCGCACCGCACCCCGGTGCTGCGCTCACGGACCCTGGACGCACTCGTCGGCGCCGAGGTGTTCCTCAAGTGCGAGAACTTCCAGCGCGTGGGCGCCTTCAAGTTCCGCGGTGCCTACAACGCGGCCTCCCGGCTCGCCCCCGAGCAGCTCGCCCGGGGCATCGCCGCCTACTCCTCCGGCAACCACGCCCAGGCCGTCGCCCTGGCCGCCCGTGAACTGGGCACCACCGCGGTGATCCTCATGCCGGAGGACGCCCCGCGCTCCAAAATGGACGCCACCGCCGGATACGGCGCCGAGATCGTGACGTACGACCGCTACACCGGCGACCGCATCGCCATCGGCGAAGCCCTGGCCGCCGAGCGGGGCCTCGCCCTCATCCCGCCGTACGACCATCCGGACGTCATCGCCGGACAGGGCACCGCCGCCCTCGAACTCCTCGAAGAGGTGGGGGAGTTGGACGCGCTGATCACACCGGTCGGCGGAGGCGGGCTGATGGCCGGCAGCGCCACGGTCGCCAAGGGCCTGCACCCGGGCACTCGCATGATCGGTGTCGAGCCGGAGACCGGGGACGACACCAAGCGGTCTCTTCAGGCGGGCCGGCGCATCACGATCCCGGTGCCCCGCACCATTGCCGACGGGCAGGCCCTGCACACCCCCGGAGAGCTCACCTTCTCCGTGAACCGGCGGCTGGTCGACGAGATCGCGCTGGTCGGCGACGACGAGATCAGGGACGCGATGCGGTTCGCCTTCGAGCGTCTGAAGATCGTCGTCGAGCCCAGCGGCGCCACTCCGCTGGCCGCGCTGCTCACCGGCCGGACGGCCGCCCTCCCGCGCCGGGTCGGTGTGATCGTCTCCGGCGGCAACATCGACGCCGAGCGCTTCGCGCAGATCTGTGGCGGCGCTGACTGACATGGTGGCCTGAGCCGTTCGGGAGGACGATGGAGGCATGGGGCACGGTCACCGCCGGTGCCGCGCATGGCCGCCCGGAGACGGAGACCGGCCCCGGCCGCAGTGCGCGGCCGGAAAGGAGGAGCGTCATGCTCGAGATCAAGACGCTCGACAAGCCGGACGAGCGGAGGGACTTCCCCCGAGGTCATCTGGAAACCGTTCACATGACCGGACTCGACTTCGCTGTGGCGACCTTCGAGCCCGGCTGGCGCTGGTCGGAGTCGATAGCGCCGATCGCCGGGACCGAAAGCTGCCAGATCCACCACAACGGCTATATCGTCGAGGGCCGTTTGCGCATCCGCATGGACGACGGCGCCGAGAGCGAGGTCGGACCCGGCGATGTCTTCGTGTGTCCGCCGGGACACGATGCCTGGGTCGTGGGCGACGAACAGGTCATCGCGTACGACTTCGCGGGAGGCATGGCGCAGGAATACGCCAAGGCCAAGGAGTAATAGCCCCAAGGGGGGATAGCCCCAAGGAGGGACAGCAGCCCTCACACCGTGATGACGACCTTCGCGCGCGCGTGCTCCACCTCGAGGTACCGGATCGCCTCCCGTGTCTCGGCGAACGGGAATGTGCGGTCGATGGCCGGGACGACCTTTCCGGACTCGGTCAGCTCGGCCAAGGCCGTCAGATACTCCGTGGTGACCACCGCCGGGAGTTCGAGCACGCGGTGCCGGACGAACCGGCTGACCGCACGCCCCTGAAAGAAGAGACTCATCGGCCCGAAGAAGGTGCCGCCGTTGTAGGTCCCTCCGCCGGACAGCACCAGCGTGCCGGTGGGGGTCAGTATGCGCCGGAACTCGGTGAGGGACTTGTTGCCGACCAGGTCGAGCACCACGTCGTACCGGTGCTCGCTCCGGGTGAAGTCCTCCTTGCTGTAGTCGACGACATGGTCCGCGCCCAGAGAGCGGACCATGTCCACGTTGCGGGTCCGGCACACCGCGGTGACGTCCAGGCCGTACACCTTCGCGAGCTGCACCGCGAACGTGCCGACGCCGCCGGACGCGCCGTTGACCAGGATCGTCTGTCCGGACCGCACCCGGGCCACATCTCGCAGGCCCATCAGCGCGGTGCACCCCGCCACCGGGATGGCGGCCGCCTGCTCGAAGGTGAGGCCGGCCGGTTTCGGGGCCACCGCGTCGGCCCGTGCGCACGCGTACTCGGCGAAGGTTCCGTCGGTCTCGCCGAACACCTCGTCGCCCACGTGCAGCCCCTTGACCCCACTGCCGACGGCCTCGACCCGGCCGGCGAAGTCCTGGCCGCGGATCTTCAACTTGGGTCCGCGGAAACCCATGGACATGCGCATCAGTTTCGGGTCGCCGTGCATGAGGTGCCAGTCCTTGGCATTGACGGACGCCGCGTGCACCCGCACGAGCACCTGGTCGGCGCTCGGCGCCGGCCGGTCGACGTCCCTGATCTCCAGCTCGTCCGCCGAGCAGTACCGGTCCTGGATCCAAGCCTTCATGGATTCCCCCTCTGTCACTCCGGAGCGTAGGAGAGCGAGGTCTGTCCGGGAATGAGGGGCGAGCCCCAGTTCTCCCGGAGAAACGCCCCCTAGGGGGTTCATGGGGAGGCGTACGGCACGAGCGTTGCGCTTGCTCTGAGAAACCGATCGGTTTACGCTCCTCATGTCGAACGGGAAACCGATCGGTTTCCTACCTCTCGTGTCTGAAGAGTCCGGAGAGTCCCATGACATCCATCGAAGGTTCCGTCGCCCTGGTCACCGGCGGCAGTCGCGGCATCGGCCGTGCCCTGGTGGCGGCCCTGTTCGAGCGGGGCGCGAAGAAGGTGTACGCCACCGCCCGCGACCCGCGGACCGTCACCCACCCCGACGCCGTGCCGCTGGCCCTCGAGGTCGGCGACCTGGCGTCCGTCGCGGCCGCCGCCGAGCAGGCCCAGGACGTCACGCTGCTGATCAACAACGCGGGTGCGAGCGTGAACGCCAACTTCCTCGACTCGCCCGTGGACGACGTCCGCCGCGAGTTCGAGACGAACTTCTACGGACCGCTCCTCGTCACCCGCGGCTTCGTGCCGGTCATCGAGCGCAACGGCGGCGGCCACATCCTGAACGTCCACTCGGTGCTGTCGTGGATCGGGCTCGCCGGGTCCTACAGCGCCTCCAAGGCCGCCCTCTGGTCGCAGACCAACTCCCTGCGCCTCGACCTCAAACCGCGCGGCATCGACGTCACCGGCCTCCATGTCGGCTACGTCGACACGGACATGACGGCGAAGATCGACGAGCCCAAGTCCACGCCCGAGAGCGTGGCGGCGCAGGCTCTCGACGGCATCGCGGCCGGCGCCTATGAAGTGCTGGCCGACGACATCTCCCGGCAGGTCAAAGCGGGGCTGTCCGCGGACCTCGCGATGCTCTATCCGCAGCTCGCGGCGTGATCACACCGGCAGCAGGCGGGCGACCAGCTCGCCGAGCTGCCGGGCGTTGCGGCACTCGTGCATCCCGATGACCCCGGCGTACTCGGGTGCGGCCGAGTCGCCGGTGCCCCACAGGGTGCGCGGCTCGGGGTTCAACCAGTAGATGCGGCGGGCCCGTTCGGCGATGTCGCGTACGGCGGGCAGATTGGGGTCGCTCATATTGGTGCGGGCATCCCCGAGGACGAACACCGTGGTGCGCGGGCCCACCGCGTCGCCGTAGCGCTCCGCGAACTCGCCCAGGGCGACGCCGTAGTCACTGCTGCCGTGCCAGCCGGTGAGCGTCGCCTCCGCCTGGATGCGGGTGCCGAGGCCCTGGGGATCGGCGATGCCGTGCACGAGCAGCCCGGTCACCTCGTCGATCCGGTTGACGAAGGCGAACACCCGCACCTTGCTGAACTGGTCGTGCAGCGCCTGCACCAGCAGCATCGTGAAGTCCGAGAAGCCGGACACCGAGCCCGACACATCGCACAGCAGCACCAGTTCGGGGCGGGCGGGGCGGCGTCGGCGCAGCACGGGCCGCATCGGCACCCCGCCCGTCGACAGCGAGCCGCGCAGCGTCCGGCGCAGGTCGATCGTGCCCCGCGAGGCACGGCGACGGCGTGCGGCCAGCCGGGTGGCGAGCTTGCGGGCGAGCGGCTGCACCGTCCTGCGCAGCTCGGCCACCCGGTCCCGCCCGGCGTACAGGAAGTCGACCCGGTCGGCGGTCGGGGCGACGGCCCGCCGGGCGATCTCGTCCCGGCCGCGCCGCTCGGCGACCCGGCGCCGGGCCTCCGCGGCCACCATCGTGCGGAAGACCTCGATCCGCCGCCGGATCTCGTCTTCGAGAAGCCGGTCCGTGAACCCCGAGGCGCTGTTCTGCGCCCGGATGTCGTCGCGGACGCGGGCGAGCAGCGTCTGCGGGCGGATCCGGTCGAGTGTCTGGTACGACGACCAGCCGTCCGAGGCCGGTGAACTCCCGTACCCGCCGAAGCCGTCGACGGCCTCGCCCGCCAACCGGCCCATCAGGGCCGCATCGCCCGCCACCAGTGCCGCCGCGAGCCGGTCGCGCAGGTCGTCCCGGTCCGCGGGCTCCTCCTCCGGAGCCCCCACGCCCCGGGGGAAGTACAGGTCGAAGACGGGGTCGAACACCGGCCGCTGCCCATTGCCGTGCAGCAGCGTCGCGGCGAGCCCCTCGCGCAGTTGCTCACGGTCCGCGAGGCCCAGCGCCGTCACCGCACGGCCGGCGTCCACGGTCTCGCCGGTGCCGATGCGGATGCCATGCGCACGGAGCGCGGCGACGAAGTCCGTCAGCCGCGCCGCGACATCCGACGCCGCCTCGGTCATACGGCGTCCAGGTCGAGCTTGGCGGCCGCCTTCAGGACGTCGTCCTGGTGCTTGAGGAGCACGCCCAGGCTGGCCCGTACGACGGTCTCGTCGAGGGTGTCGGCCCCCTGCGCCAGCAGCGTGCGCGCCCAGTCGACGGTCTCGGCGACCGAGGGCACCTTCCGCAGGTCCATCGCCCGCAGTGCCCCGACGACGCGCACCACGGATGTGGCCAGCGCCTCGTCGAGGTCCGGCACCTTCAGCCGTACGATCCGGCGCTCCAACTCCTCGTCGGGGAAGCCGATGTGGAGGAACAGACAGCGGCGGCGCAGGGCCTCGGACAGTTCGCGGCTCGCGTTCGAGGTGAGGACGACGAAGGGGCGGCGCGTCGCCGTGACCGTACCCAACTCGGGGACGGTGACCTGAAAGTCGCTGAGCACTTCGAGCAGCAGACCCTCCACCTCGACGTCCGCCTTGTCGGTCTCGTCGATCAGCAGGACTTTCGGGGTGTCGCCGCGGATGGCCGTCAGCAGTGGCCGGGGGAGCAGGTACTCCTCGCTGAAGATGTCGGTGCGCGTCTCGTCCCAGGTCTCGTCACGGCCCGCGCTGATGCGCAGCAGTTGTTTGGCGTGGTTCCACTCGTACAGCGCGCGGGACTCGTCGACGCCTTCGTAGCACTGGAGCCGTATGAGTTCCGCGCCGGCGACCGTGGCGACGGCCTTGGCGAGTTCCGTCTTGCCGACGCCGGCGGGGCCCTCCACCAGGAGCGGCTTGCCGAGCCGGTCGGCCAGGAAGACGGTGGTGGCGACCGCGGGCGAGGCGAGATAGCCGGTTTCGGCCAGGCGCGCGGAGACTTCGTCGACGGATGTGAACAACGGGGCCTCCCGCTCGGAGTCAGTTTCCGGGAACTATCTAAGCGCTTGTTCAGCATCTGTGTCACGTGATCCCCGGTCGGGATACCGATCGGTTTCCGATGTGGCCCGGGGCGCGGTAGCCTCGCCGTATGGCCATGACAGACAGGGCGTCCACGAGGGACCGGTTGCTCGACGCGGCGGCCGAGCTGTTCTACCGCGACGGTGTCTCCATCGGCGTCGAGGCGCTGTGCCGGACGGCCGGTGTCTCCAAGCGGTCGATGTACCAGCTCTTCGCCAGCAAGGACGATGTCCTCGCGGCGAGCCTGGAGCGCCGGGCGCCCGAGTACGAGCGGCAGCTCACCCCGGACCCGCAGCAGAAGCCCGGCACCCCGCGCGAGCGCATCCTCGACGTCTTCGAGCGGCTGGAGAAGGCGTCGACGGAGCCCGAGTACCGGGGCTGCCCCTACCTCTCGGCGCTGGTCGAGCTGAAGGACCCCGAGCACCCGGCGAGCGTCGTCGCCCGTGCGATGAAGGGACGGCTGACCGAGGCGTTCCGCGGGCTCGCCGAGCTCGGCGGCGCACGCGATCCGCAGCTGCTGGCCCGCCAGCTGACGCTGGTCTTCGACGGCGCTAGCGCCAGGGCGGGCGCGGGGGTCGAGACGCTGGACGGGCTGGCCACATCCACCGTGGCGGCGCTGTTGGACGCGGCGGGGGTCAGGTAGAAGAGAGGGGTCAAGTAGGAAAGAGGGGCAGCCGCCGTGGCGACCGCCCCTCCCGAAGTTCCCGTGCTCAGGCGGCGAGCCCCACCGCCTCCACCGCCGGAGTACGCAGCACCCGCCGGGTCGTGGCCAGGCCCGTCCCCATCGTCACCACCGCCGCGATCGCGACGACCGCGATCCAGATGCCGAAGAACTGGCCCGGCAGTACCTCGTCCGAGCGGACGACGGTGAACGGCACGATCCCCGCCAGCGCCGCCACCGTGCCGAAGAAGACGCCGGTCACCGTGAGGACCAGCCCCTCGGCGCCCACCATGCCGAGCACCTGACCAGGAGTCGCCCCGGCCAGCCGCTGCTGCCCGAACTCCCGGGCCCGGTACGTCGTCGCCGCGTACAGCGAGTTGATCAGCATCACGCAGACGAACGCCACGATGATGCCGACGACCGTGAAGTTCAGCGTCTCCAGGTTCTTGGCGTCGACGTCCTTGACGATCCCCAGCTTCTCGACCGTGTCGCTCTCCACGGCCTGCATGGTGAGCGTCGCCGTGGACACCGCCGTGAACAGGATCAGCGACATCAGGATCCCGGCGAGATGATCCGCCCGCTCACGCAGGTTCCGTACGGCCAGCCAGCCGCTGGCCCCCGACAGGGACAGCCGGTCCAGCAGCCCCTTCAGCAATCGCGTCGCCAGCAGCGCGAAACCCACCGACAGCAGGATCGCCCCGTACGCCGGTGCCGCCATCAGCGCCTCGTCCGTCGCCGACATCGCAAAGGTCGAGGTTGCCGCCACGGCGCCGAGGACCAGCGCGGCGTACGCGAAGAACTTCCGTGCCCCGCCCCGCCGTTCACGCCGGTGCGTCGCCCGCCGCACGGCAAGGAACGCGGCGCCCGCGGCCGCGAGCAGCGTGATGCCGACACCGGAGTTCAGCGCGATCGGCCCGAAGGAGTGGTCGACGGAGCCGGCGACCTGGCCGCTGTCCTGGAACACGTCCAGCAGCAGCTGCCCGCCCAGCATCGCCGGGCCGATCGCCAGCACCGCGCCCACCAGGGCCACGGCCACCGCCTCACCCACGACCATCCGCTTGATCTGCGCCGGGGTCGCCCCCGAGCAGCGCAGCAGCTCCAGCTCCGCCGCCCGCTGGCGGACGTTGACCGTGAGCGTCGAGGCGACGGCGAAGAACACCAGCAGGGTGCCGTAGCCGCCGACCACGCTCGCCGAGAGGCTCAGCGTTTCGGAGCTCGTCGAGTCGATTCCGGGCTGTCCGGCCGTGTCGTGCATCGAGTTGAACGTCATGATGACCGCCGCGCCGAGGAAGGCGGCCAGCATGGTCGCGAGGAAACGTCCGGGGCGTTGCCGGATCGAGCGCATGGCCAGTACGAACATCGCTCACACCGCCTTCAGTGCATCGTCGCCCAGGTGGGCGAGCCGCTCGGCGACCGCGTCGGGGGTCGGCGCGTCCATCCGGCCGGCCAGCCTGCCGTCCGCCAGGAACAGCACCGAGTCGGCGTACGAGGCGGCGACCGGGTCGTGCGTCACCATCACCACGGTCCGGCCGTGCATCCGTACCGCATGCTGGAGCAGCCGCAGCACCTCGCGAGCGCTGCGCGTGTCCAGGGCGCCGGTCGGCTCGTCCGCGAAGACCACCCGGGGTTCGGTGACCAGCGCGCGGGCGATCGCCACCCGCTGCCGCTGACCGCCGGACAGCTGGTCGGGACGGTGTCCGAGCCGGTCGCCGAGCCCCACCGAGGTCAGCACCTCCCGGGCCCGCTTCCGGTCGACGCGCTGCCCGGCCAGCTTGAGCGGCAGCACCGTGTTCTGCGCGACCGTCAGCGTCTCCAGCAGGTTGTACTGCTGGAACACGAACCCGATCCGGCGGCGCCGGAACTTCGTCAGCTCGGCCTCGGTGCCACCCGTCATCTCCGCTCCGTCGACCAGCACGATGCCGCTGTCGGGCCGGTCGAGACCGGCCGCGCACTGGAGCAGCGTCGTCTTGCCGGAGCCCGACGGCCCCATCACGGCGGTGAAGGTGCCCCGCCCGAGGCTGAGCGTGACCGCGTCCAGGGCGGTCACGGCGCTGTCGTCGGCGCCGTAGGTCTTGGTGACCTTGACCAGCCGCAGTGCCTCGGCGGCGGGTCCCTGGTCGTGCGTACGTTGCGAGCCGGTGCGAAACATTTCGTCATCACCCTCCGTCGGGCACTTCCTGTGCCACGCCCAAAACGCTACGGAGACGGAGGCCGGACCACATTGGGCGCAGAACCCGTATCGGGGGGTGTACTCGGCAACACCCCGTACGGGTCACCAGAACGAGCCGACCCGGTGGACGGCCCGATGCAATGGACCCGTGACCGCGCCCCCGGACGACTGCCTCGCGCGCAACGAGTGGATCTGCGGCGAGTATCTGAGCACCCGCCGCGACATCCTCCTCGACGCGGTCGCCCAGCATGTGCAGCTGACCGGGATCTCGGTCCTGATCGGCCTGGCCATCGCCCTGCCGCTGGCCGTGCTCGCCCGCCGCTGGGGCTGGTCCGCCGGGCCCGTCCTCGCGGTGACGACGATCCTCTACACGATCCCGTCCCTGGCGATGTTCTCGCTGCTGCTGCCCGTGTACGGGCTCTCGGAGAGCCTGGTCGTCGCCGGGCTCGTCCTGTACTCGCTGACCTTGCTGGTGCGGAACATCCTCGCGGGCCTGCGGGCCGTCCCCGAGGAGACCCGGCAGGCCGCACGCGGCATGGGCTACGGCCCCATCCGCCTCCTGCTGGCCGTCGAACTCCCGCTCGCCCTGCCCGCCGCGATGGCCGGGCTGCGCATCGCCATGGTCTCGGCGGTCTCCCTGGTGACGGTGGGTGCGATCGTCGGCTTCGGCGGGCTCGGCAACCTCATCTACTCGGGCATGAACACCTACTTCAAGGCGCAGGTGCTGACGGCGTCCGTGCTGTGTGTGGTGATCGCGGTCGCGGCCGACGTGCTGCTCCTGGGCGTGCAGCGGCTGATCACCCCATGGACGAGGGCGGCCCGCGGATGACGACCCTCACCGACGCCTGGGACTGGCTCACCGACTCCGCGCACTGGGCCGGCGACGACGGCGTCTGGCACCGGCTCCTGCAACACTTCGTCCTCACCGTTGTCTGCCTCATCGTCAGCTGCCTGATCGCGCTGCCGGTGGCGATCGTCCTGGGACACCTCGGCAAGGGCGGCGCACTGGCCGTGAACATCTCCAACATCGGCCGCGCGGTCCCGACTTTCGCCGTCCTGGTCCTGCTGCTCCTGACTCCCGTCGGCGACTGGGGAGAGGGCCCGACGGTCGTCGCCCTCGTACTGTTCGCCATTCCGCCCCTGCTCACCAATGCGTACGTCGGCATGCGCGAGGTCGACCGCAGCATCGTGCAGGCGGCGCGGGGGATGGGCATGACAGGGCGGCAGATGATGCTCCGCGTTGAACTCCCCCTCGCACTCCCGATGATCATGAACGGGGTGCGTATCGCCGCCGTCCAGCTCGTCGCGACCGCCACCATCGCCGCGCTGGCGGGCGGGGGAGGGCTGGGCCGGATCATCACGGCGGGCTTCAACCTCGCCAGCACACCGCAGGTGGTGGCGGGGGCGGTCCTGGTCGCCGTCTTCGCGCTGATCGTCGAGGGCGTCTTCGAGGTGGCCGAACGCCTTTCGCCGCGCTGGGCGAGGGGAGTGCGATGAGACGGCGCTCGGCCCTCGCCGCCCTGCTGCTGCTCACCGGCTGCGCCACCGGACCGTCCCTGGAGAACCAGGGCGAGGTCACCGCGCCGCCCGGCAACAGCCGCGATCTGACCATCGGGTCCGCCGGATTCACCGAGAGCGATCTGCTCGCCCAGATGTACGCCCTCCTGCTCAACCAGGCCGGTTACAAGACATCGATGCTCACCGTCGCCAACCGCGAACTGTACGAACCGGCCCTGGAATCCGGCCAGATCGACGTCGTACCCGAGTACGCGGCGACCTTCGCCGACTGGCTCAACGCCAAGACCAACGGAGCCGACGCACCGCCCGCCGGCTCACCCGACCGCGCCGCCACGATGAAGGCGCTGCGCGAACTGGCCGCACCCCGCGGGCTCACAGTCCTGGACCCCGGCAGGGCCGTCGACCAGAACGCCTTCGCGGTGAGCACGTCCTACGCCCGGCAGCACGGCCTCAAGACCCTCAGCGACCTCGGTGCCTCCGGACTTCCGGTGCGGCTCGCCGCGGGCGACGAGTGCGTCCAACGGCCGTACTGCCAGCCAGGGTTGGAGAAGACGTACGGCATCGACATCACGGGCGTCGACCCCAAGGGCGTCGGCACCACCCCGGCGAAACAGGCGGTCCAGAGCGGCCGGGACCAGCTGGTCCTCACGACCACGACGGACGCCACCCTCCCCGAATTCGGCCTCGTCATCCTGGCCGACGACAAACACCTCCAGAACGCCGACTACGTCGTCCCGGTCCTCAACCGCTCCCGCGCGGGCGGTGAAGGAGTGACCAGGACGTTGGGCGAGCTGAACGACGTCCTCACCACGGCCGACCTGGCCTCCCTGAACCAACAGGTGGACAGCTGGCGCCGGTTGGCGACAGACGTGGCACGGACCTATCTGGAGGACAAAGGGCTGCTGAAGTGAGGTTCCGACTCCCGTTACGCGTCCGCGACCGAGTCGAACGACACCTGATCGCGTGGCACGCCCAGCGCGTCCGCGTCGACGGAGCGCCGTAGCGCCTCGTGCAGCTTCGCCGGGGTCAGGACGCCCAGGAAGCGGGCGCCGTCCAGGACGGCGACCCAGCCGGCGTCGTGCTGGAGCATCACGCCGAACGCCTGCTTCAGAGGTGCGCCGACCGGGACCCAGGCGTTCATCCGGTGTGCGCGCTCGCCGACCGAACCGCCCGCCCCGAGGTCGTCGACTCCGACCCAGCCGAGCAGTTCACCCTCCTCGTCGAGTACGACGGCCCAGCGCGCGCCCTCCGCGCGCAGCCGTTCGGCCGCGGTTCCCGCCTGCTCGTCGGGGCGGGCGAGTGGCGGCTGCTCCAGGTCGTCGGCCTCGATCTCGGTGACGGACAGCCGTTTCAGCCCACGGTCGGCGCCCACGAACTCGGCGACGTACGGAGTCGACGGGGCGCCCAGCACCGCTCCGGGCGTGTCGTACTGCTCGATCCGCCCCTGCCCGTACACGGCGATACGGTCGCCGAGCCGCACCGCCTCCTCGATGTCATGCGTGACCAGCAGCACCGTCTTGCGCACCGCGGCCTGCATCCGCAGGAACTCGTCCTGCAACTGCTCCCGCACCACCGGGTCGACCGCGCCGAACGGCTCGTCCATCAGCAGCACCGGCGGATCGGCGGCCAGTGCCCGCGCCACCCCCACCCGTTGCCGCTGCCCGCCCGACAACTGCTCCGGATAGCGACGCCCGTACGTCTTCGGATCCAGCCCCACCAGATCGAGCAACTCCGCCGCCCGTGCCCGTGCCTTCGCCTTCTTCCAGCCGACCAGTGACGGCACGGTCGCCGTGTTGTCGAGGATCGTGCGATGCGGGAACAGGCCCACCTGCTGGATGACGTAACCGATACGGCGGCGCAGCCGTACGGGATCGACCTTCGCGATGTCCTCGCCGTTCACGAAGATCTGCCCGGCCGTCGGTTCGATCAGCCGGTTCACCATCATCATGGTCGTCGTCTTGCCGCAGCCGGACGGGCCGACGAGCGTGACGAGCTCGCCCTCGGACACCTCGAAGTCGAGCCCGTCCACGGCCGTCGTACCGTCCGGATACCGCTTGGTGACCTGATCGAACCGGATCATGCCTTCACGCTAACGGCGCCGGTCACTCTCCGCTCACCAGGACCACCTCCAGTGTGCGCGGCCCGTGCACCCCCTCGACCCGGTCGAGTTCGATGTCGCTGGTCGCGGAGGGGCCGGAGATCCAGGTCAGCGGGCGTGTCGGGTCGAGGCGCGGCAGGGCCTGCGGGACGGAGGAGACGACCTGGTCGGGGACGCGTACGACGCAGATGTGGTGATCGGGGACGAGGGTGATGCGGCGGCGGCCCTGGTCGGGGGAGCCGTCCAGGACGATCGTGCCGGTCTCGGCGATCGCGATCGCGCAGCCCGTCACCACGCTGTCGACACGGTCCAGTTCGTACGACGTGCTCTCCGCCAGGTCCGGCACCCGGGGCACCTCGGTCGCCGCCAGCCAGCCCGCGTCCAGCCCCGGCGGTACGGCGACGGAGACCGATCCCCGTGCGTCGAGCAGTCCCGCGATCACCCCGGCGAGTCCCGCGCCGGTGGTGCGGTGCACGATCGCCCGGTAGTCCGCCAGGTTCTCGGCGAGCAGATCCACCGTCTCCGCGACACTCCGGTTCCCGTGTTCGCCGAGATACGCGCGCGTGATCGCCTGGTCGTACGGCGTGTCGTCCGGTTGCACGTCCGCGAGCGCGCGGTGCACCCGGCCCAGGATCCGTTCCCTGCTGCTCACTTCGCACCGTCCTTTCCGCCTTGCGTACGCTGCCACCAGTCCCGGAAGGGTTCGGACGGCACCGGGGGCAGATCTCTGCTGCCGCTCCACGCCTTGCCGGGGCCCGGCAGCGTGCGCGGATGGAGCCTGCGGGTGCGCGAGGCGAGCCGCTGGCCGGTGCGCAGGACTCCCGGGCGGGCGAACGCCCAGCGTGCCGCCCGCATGGCCGCCCGCTCGGCGGCATGTCCCTTCGCCGGCTTCAGCACCACCTTGTTGCCCTCGCGGGTCACCTGACCGCCCTCCACGACACGTTCCCGCAGATGCACCAGCACTTCGGGGATGTCGATGGCGACCGGGCACACGTCGTAGCAGGCACCGCACAGCGACGAGGCGTACGGCAGTGAGGCGTCGATCTCGCTGTCCGTACCCCGGAGCTGCGGGCTGAGAATGGCTCCGATCGGGCCCGGATAGACGGAGCCGTACGCATGGCCGCCGGCCCGCTCGTACACCGGGCACACGTTGAGACACGCCGAGCAGCGGATGCAGCGCAGGGCCTGGCGGCCGACCTCGTCGGCGAGCGTGTCGGTGCGGCCGTTGTCGAGGAGTACCAGGTGGAAGGTCTGAGGGCCGTCAGCCGTCCCGGAGTCGGTCGTTCCCGTCCACATGCTCGTGTACGGATTCATGCGCTCCGCCGTCGACGAGCGCGGCAGCGTCTGGAGGAACACCTCCAGGTCCTGCCAGGTCGGCAGGATCTTCTCGATGCCGACGACCGAGATCAGCGTCTCGGGCAGGGTCAGGCACATCCGTCCGTTGCCCTCGGACTCCACGACGACGAGCGTGCCGGTCTCGGCGATCATGAAGTTGGCGCCGGAGACGCCGACCTTGGCGCGCAGGAACTTCTCGCGGAGGTGGAGGCGGGCGGCCTCGGCGAGTTCAGCGGGTGTGTCGGTCAGGCCTTCGGGAGCAGGGCGGCCCCACTCGCTCATCTCGCGGGCGAAGATGTCCCGGATCTCCCCGCGGTTGCGGTGGATCGCCGGGACGAGGATGTGCGAGGGCCGGTCCTTGCCCAACTGCACGATCAGCTCGGCGAGATCGGTCTCGTAGGCGTGGATGCCTTCTTCTTCGAGCGCCTCGTTGAGCCCGATCTCCTGCGTGGCCATCGACTTGACCTTGACGACCTCCGATTCGCCGGTCTCCTTGACCAGTTGCGTCACGATCCGGTTGGCCTCGTCGGCGTCGGCGGCCCAGTGGACCGTACCGCCCGCGGCCGTCACCGACTTCTCCAACTGCTCCAGATAGTGGCCGAGATGACGCAGTGTGTGGTCCTTGATCTGCTTGCCCGCCTCCCGCAGCGCCGCCCAGTCGGAGACCTCGCCGACCGCTTTGGCCCGCTTGGCGCGGATGGTGTGGGTGGCGTGGCGCAGATTGCCGCGCAGGGTCTGGTTGTGTACCGCCTCGTGTGCGGCCTTGGGGAAGGCCGGCATGCCTACGAATGTGCCGCTCATGCCACCGGCTCCTCTTCCGTGCTCGCCAGGATCTCCGCGATGTGGACCGGCCGCATGCCGGTGCTGAGCCGGGCCATGGTCCCGCCGATGTGCATCAGACAGGAGTTGTCGGCCGCGCACAGCACCTCGGCGCCCGTCGACTCGGCGTTGCGCACCTTGTCCGCGCCCATCGCCGCGGAGACATCGGAGTTCTTCAGCGCGAAGGTGCCGCCGAATCCGCAGCACTCGTCGGCACCCGGCAACTCGGCCAGCTCCAGCCCTTTGACGGCCTGGAGCAGCCGCCGTGGCCGGTCGCCCAGGCCCAGACTGCGCAGCCCGTGGCAGGTCGGGTGGTAGGTCACCTTGTGCGGGTAGTACGCGCCGACGTCCGTCACCCCGAGCACATCGACCAGGAACTCCGTGAGTTCGTACGTCTTCGGGATCACCGGAGCCAACGTGGCGGCGAGTGTGTCCCCGCGCCCCTCGGCCCGCGCTCGCTCGCCCATCCGCGGATACAGCTCCCGCACCATCGCCCCACACGACCCCGACGGGGTCACGATCGCCTCGTACTCCCCGAATACATCGGAGAAATGCCGGGCCAGCGGCTCCGCCTCATGCCGGTAGCCGGTGTTGTAGTGCGCCTGCCCGCAGCAGGTCTGGGCCATCGGGAAGTCGACCTCGACGCCCAGCCTGGTCAGCAGTTTCACCACGGCGCGTCCCGTGTCCGGATAGAGCGTGTCGTTGACACAGGTCAGGAACAGGGCGACACGCATCGCGGCTCCTTGTGATCGATCATCGGATGAGTGCAGCGTAGTCCGGCAACAGGACGCGGGGGAGTCCCCGGTCACCGCCCGGTGAGCCGGGCCTGAGCCGAGCGCCAGCGTGCGGTGTCGCCGCGCGGCTCGTACCGCGTGAGCGGCTGCGTACGGGTGAGCAGTCGCCGCGTCTCCGCACGGTCGCCGACGAGCCCGTGCGCCCGCGCCTGGACCAGGACGTTCCCGAGGGCGGCCGCCTCCGTCGGGCCCGCCACCACCGGCAGTCCACAGGCGTCGGCGGTCAGCTGGCACAGCAGCGCGTTACGGGTGCCGCCGCCGACGACATGCACGACGTCGACCGGATGGTCGGCCAGCCGCTGCGCTTCCTCGACCGCCCGGCGATGGGCGAGCGCGAGGGAGTCGAGGATGCAGCGAGTGATCTCGGCGGGGGACTCGGGCACCGGCTGCCCCGAGGCTCGGCAGGCCTCCGCGATCCGCTCCGGCATCCGCCCCGGCGCGAGGAACGCCGCGTCGCCCGCGTCCACGACCGACCGCAGCGCCGGCGCCTTGGCCGCGTCGAGCAGCAGCCCGCCCAACTCCGGCTCACCCCAGGCCCGTACACACTCCTGGAGCAGCCACAGGCCCATGATGTTGCGCAGATAGCGGACCGTGCCGTCCAGCCCCAGCTCATTGGTGAAGTTGGCGGCGCGGCTCGCCTCGCTCAGCACGGGCGCGTCCAGCTCCAGGCCCGCCAGGGACCAGGTGCCGGTGCAGATGTAAGCGAACCGCTCGCCCTCGGCCGGCACCGCCGCCACCGCCGACGCCGTGTCGTGCGAGCCGACCGCCGTCACCGGCACCGGCCCGGTCAGCCCGGTCTCCTCCAGCACCTCGGGCCGCAGCACGCCCGCCGGATCGCCGGGTTGTCTGAGCGGCGCGAACAGGCCGAGGTCGATACCGACCCGGGCGGCGACGTCGTACGACCAGTCGCGCGTCCGGGGATCGATCAGCTGGGTCGTCGAGGCGTTGGTGAGCTCGGTGCCCTGCTCGCCGGTGAGCCAGTAGGAGAGCAGGTCCGGCACGAGCAACAGGCGCTTGGCGTGCGCCAATTGCCCGGCGGAACGGGCGGCGACCAGCTGGTACAGCGTGTTGAAGGGCGCGTACTGGAGTCCGGTCGCCGCATACAGCTCGGGGGCGGGCACGGTCGCCCACACCTTCTCAGCGATCCCCTCCGTGCGGGTGTCGCGATAGTGCACGGGGTTACCGAGCAGCGCCCCGTCCGCGTCGAGCAGACCGTAGTCCACGGCCCAGCTGTCGATGCCGACGGAGTCGACCCGTCCCGCGGCCCTGAGCCCGTCCAGCACTCCGGCGTACAGGCCGAGTACGTCCCACCGCAGCCCCTCCGGCACCCGCACCGGCCGGTTCACGAACCGGTGCGCCTCCGCCAGCTCCAGCGAGTCGGGCCCGACGCGGCCGACCATGACGCGCCCGCTGGACGCACCGAGGTCGACCGCTGCGTACGACTTCACGGCGGCACTCATCGCAGGAACGCGGCCGCGACACCGGCGTCGACCGGGACATGCAGCCCGGTGGTGTGCGTCAACTCCCCACCGGTCAGCGCGAACACGGCATTGGCGACATGCTCGGGCAGCACCTCGCGCTTGAGGATCGTCCGCTGGGCGTAGAACTCGCCCAGCTTCGCCTCGTCCACCCCGTACACGGCGGCCCGCTGCGCACCCCAGCCACCCGCGAAGATTCCGGACCCGCGCACCACACCATCCGGATTGATCCCGTTGACACGGATGCCGTGCTCGCCCAACTCGGCGGCCAGCAGCCGTACTTGGTGGGCCTGATCGGCTTTGGTGGCGGAGTAGGCAATGTTGTTGGGCCCGGCGAAGACGGCGTTCTTGGAGGCGATGTAGACGATGTCGCCGCCCAGCCCCTGCGCGATCATCACCCGGGCGGCCTCGCGCGAGACGAGGAAGGACCCGCGGGCCATGATGTCGTGCTGAAGGTCCCAGTCCTTCGCCGAAGTCTCCAGCAGCGGCTTGGAGATGGAGATACCGGCGTTGTTGACCACCAGATCGACCCCGCCGAAGGCCAGCACGGCCGCCTTGAAGGCGTCGGCGATCTGCTCCTCGCTCGTCACATCCACCGTCACGGCGACGGCCTTGTCCGGCCCGCCGAGCTCCTCGGCGACCCTGCCGGCGTTCTCGGCATTCAGATCCGCGACGACGACACACGCCCCCTCGGCCACGAGCCGCCCGGCGATCGCCTTGCCGATCCCGCTCCCGGCCCCCGTCACCAACGCCACGCGAGTCGCCAGCGCCTTGGGCTTGGGCATCCGCTGAAGCTTGGCCTCCTCCAGGGCCCAGTACTCGATTCGGAACTTCTCGGACTCCTCGATCGGCGCATACGCCGACACGGCCTCGGCCCCGCGCATCACATTGATGGCGTTGACGTAGAACTCGCCGGCCACCCGCGCGGTCTGCTTGTCCTTGCCGAAGCTGAACATGCCGACGCCGGGAATCAGCACGATCGCCGGGTCGGCCCCGCGCATCGCGGGGGAGTCGGGCAGGGCGTGCCGCTGGTAGTAGGCGGCGTACTCCTCACGGTAGGCGGCGTGCAGCTCCCTGAGCCGTGCGATCGCCTCGTCCAGCGGGGTGGTCGGCGGCAGGTCGAGCACCAGCGGCCGGACCTTCGTCCGCAGGAAGTGGTCGGGGCAGGAGGTGCCGAGGGCGGCGAGGCGCGGGTGCTCGGCGGACGCAAGGAAGTCGAGGACGACCTCGGAGTCGTTGAAGTGCCCGACCTGCGGGCGGTCCTGGGACGCGATGCCACGGACATGAGGTGCCAGCGCGGCCGCCCGCTCCCGCCGCTCGGCCGCGCTGAGGGCGGCGTATCCCTCGATCACCGGCCCGAAGGGCTCGGCCTTCCCGCGCTCTTCCAGAAACGCCTCGGCGGTACGGATGATGTGCAGCGAATTCCGCTCGCACTCCTCGGAGGTGTCACCCCACGCGGTGATCCCGTGCCCGCCGAGAACGCACCCGATCGCCTGCGGGTTGGCCTCCTTCACGGCAGCGATGTCCAGCCCCAGCTGAAAGCCGGGCCGGCGCCAGGGGACCCACACCACGCTGTCCCCGAAGCACTCGGCGGTCAGCTTCTCCCCGTCGGCGGCACACGCCAGCGCGATCCCCGAGTCGGGGTGCAGATGATCGACGTGCGCGGCCTCGACCAGCCCGTGCATCGCGGTGTCGATCGAGGGCGCGGCACCACCCTTGCCGTGCAGGCAGTAGTCGAACGCCGCCACCATCTCGTCCTCACGCTCAACGCCCGGGTAGACATCGACGAGCGCCCGCATCCGATCCAGCCGCAACACGGCCAGCCCGGATTCCGTGAGAGTCCCGAGATCACCCCCGGACCCCTTCACCCACATCAGCTCCACATCACCCCCGGTGACGGGATCGGTGTCGGTGCCCTTCGCCGACGTGTTCCCGCCGGCGTAGTTGGTGTTACGGGGATCAGCGCCGAGCCGATGGGACCGGGCGAGAAGAGCAGCGGCTTCGGGGTGCGGTGCCATGAACGGTCAGTCCTTACTTGAGAGACGGCAAGTGCATTCACCTAGGGGCGCGGGGAACTGCGCGACCAGCCACAACCGGCCCGCACCCCGCGACGAAACAGATCCCGGCAGACGCTTACGCGCCCCAACCGGCCTGCTCCCCTCCAACCCGCTCGGCGACGATCTTCTCGGCCCACCCGGACCGGCGGTACGCAGCCATCGGGTCCCCGTCCAGCCCCATCTCCTCGCGTACCTCGGCAAGAAGCGGACGTACGTCCGTGTTGTACGCATCCATCAGCACGGCATTCGCATCAAGAACGTCACCCGACACCTGCGCCGCAGCCAACGCCGACCGGTCGACCAGCAGCGCCTTCGCCGTAGCCTCCTGCACATTCATCACGGAACGTACGATCGCCGGGATCTTCGCCTCGATGTTGTGACACTGATCGAGCATGAAGGCGACGTCGGACGTGAGCCCACCCCCACGCACCACCTCATACATGATCCGGAACAACTGGAACGGATCAGCGGCCCCCACCATCAGATCGTCATCCGCATAGAAGCGCGAGTTGAAGTCGAACCCCCCGAGCTTCCCCTCCCGCAGCAGCGTCGCCACGATGAACTCGATGTTCGTACCCGGCGCATGATGACCGGTGTCGACCACGACCTGGGCCTGCGGCCCCAACTTGAGGCAGTGCGCATACGCCGTACCCCAGTCCGGAACGTCGGTCGAGTAAAAGGCGGGCTCGAAGAACTTGTACTCCAGCAGCATCCGCTGCCCCTCACCGAGCCGCCCGTACACCTCGGCAAGCCCTTCGGCCAGCCGATCCTGCCGCTCCCGTAGATCATCCTGACCGGGATAGTTCGTACCGTCCGCGAACCACAGCTTCAGGTCGGCGGAGCCCGTCGCATCCATGATGTCGACGCACTCCAGCAAGTGATCAACAGCCTTGCGCCGCACCGCCGCATCCGGATGACAGATGCTGCCGAGCTTGTAGTCGTCGTCCTGGAAGGTATTGGAGTTGATCGCGCCCAGCTTCACGCCGCGCTCCTCGGCGTACTTCGCCAGCGCCGCGTAGTCGTCGACCCTGTCCCACGGAATGTGCAGGGCGACGGTCGGCGCGACACCGGTGAAAGCGTGCACCTGGGCGGCATCGTCCAGCTTCTCCCGCGGCGTCCGTGGAACGCCCTGCTGCGCGAACACCTTGAACCGCGTGCCCGAGTTCCCGTACGCCCACGATGGCGTCTCGACGGCCTGGGTCTTCAGGGCGGCCTTCACCGCGGCGAGATCGGTCACTTCAGGACTCCTGTGGCATCGGGTCGTAACGACTGGAGCAACGACTACGGCAACGACTACGGCAATGACTACGGCATGAAACGATTCAGAACGGGAAGCTATGGCGCCTCCGAAGGGGTGTCAACCCCTCTGACCAACCCCGATTCCCGTGACTGGTCCGTGACCTTCGGCTATCGAAATTTTTTCGACACAGACCCATTGACGTGACATGGCTGTGGTGCCTAACGTCCCGGCAACCCAGTTGAAACCTTTCACGACGCCGTGAGGCCCGTCCCGCCGGCGTTGTCGAGGAGCCCCCAATGACCCACCCGTCCGACACGGGTCCGGCCCCGGTGCTTGCGCTGAAGGACGTTTCCAAGTCCTTCGGCGCTGTACGTGCTCTGCGGGACGTCACCCTGGAACTGTTCCCCGGCGAGGTACACGCACTCGCCGGTGAGAACGGCGCCGGGAAGTCGACCCTCATCAAGTCGCTCGCCGGGGTGCACCGGCCGGACGCCGGCCAGGTGCTGCTCGACGGTGAGCCCGTGGTCTTCCACGGTCCCGGCGACGCCCGCGACGCCGGTATCGCCGTGATCTACCAGGAGCCCACGCTCTTCCCCGACCTGTCGATCGCCGAGAACATCTTCATGGGCCGCCAGCCGCGGCGTGGCCTCGGCCGGATCGACCACAAGGCCACCCACGCCGCCACCGCCGCGCTGATGCAGCGCCTGGGCGTCGAACTCGACCCCGACCGTCCCGCCCGCGGACTGTCCATCGCCGACCAGCAGATCGTCGAGATCGCCAAGGCGCTGTCCTTCGACGCGCGTGTCCTGATCATGGACGAGCCCACCGCCGCCCTCACCGGCAGCGAGGTGGCCCGCCTCTTCGGCGTCGTCCGCACCCTGCGCGAACAGGGCGCCGCGGTGCTGTTCATCTCGCACCGGCTGGAGGAGATCTTCCAGATCGCCCGGACGGTGACCACCCTGCGCGACGGCGCCCGGATCGCCAGCGAGCCGCTGGACGGTATGACCGAGGACGACCTCGTACGCCGCATGGTCGGCCGCGATCTCGACGAGCTCTACCCGAAGCAGGACGTCCGGCCCGGTGAGGTCGCCCTGAGCGTACGGCGGCTGACCCGTGAGGGCGTCTTCACCGACGTCTCCTTCGAGGTCCGCACCGGCGAGATCGTCGGCCTCGCGGGGCTTGTCGGCGCGGGTCGCACGGAGGTCGCCCGTGCCGTCTTCGGCATCGACCGCTGGGACGCCGGCGAGGTCGAGGTCCAGGGGCGGAAGCTGACCAACGGCGCGCCCTCCACGGCGATGGCCGCCGGGCTCGCCATGGTTCCCGAGGACCGGCGCGCCCAGGGGCTGGTGATGGACATGTCCATCGAGCGAAACATCGGCCTCACCGGACTCCGTACGACGGTCAGGGCCGGCCTCATGGACCGTGGCGCCGAACGCAGCCGCTCCCTCGACTGGGCGGTCAAGCTCCAGGTCAAGTACGCCCGGATCGCCGACACCGTGAACACGCTCTCCGGCGGCAACCAGCAGAAGGTCGTCCTCGCCAAGTGGCTGGCCACCGGCCCCAAGGTGCTGATCGTCGACGAGCCCACCCGCGGCATCGACGTCGGTACGAAGGCCGAGGTCCACCGGCTGCTGAGCGAGCTGGCCGCCGGCGGCGTGGCCGTCCTGATGATCTCCTCCGACCTGCCCGAGATCCTCGGCATGGCCGACCGCGTGCTCGTGATGCACGAGGGCCGCCTCACCGCAGAGATCCCGCGCTCCGACGCCACCGAGGAAACCGTGATGGCCGCAGCCACGGGGAGGGCCGCCGCATGACGGTGACCACCAACCCGGCTCCCGTGACCGAGGTGCCCAAGTCCAGCGGCACCCGGCTGGTCGACCGCGTCTTCAAGATGCGTGAACTCGCCATCCTGGTCGTGTTCCTGGTGATGATCGTCATCACCCAGTTGGGGAACAGCGAGTTCCTGTCCGAGCAGGGCATCAAGGACCTGCTGCTCAACGCGACCATCCTGGTGCTGGTCGCCACCGGCCAGTCCCTGGTCGTCATCACCCGCAACGTCGACCTCTCGGTCGGCTCGACACTCGGGATCAGCGCCTTCGCGGCCGGGACCTACCTCCAGGGCGGCGGCAACTCCACCGTCGCGATCCTGCTGGCCGTACTGCTCGGCATCGGCTGCGGCCTGCTGAACGGACTGCTCGTCAGCGTCGGCCAGGTGCCCGCCCTCGTCGTCACCCTCGGCACGCTCTACATCATCCGCGGCATCGACTCGATCTGGGTCGGCTCCCGCCAGATCACCGCCGCCGACCTGCCGGACGGCTTCGTCGACTTCGGCTCCGGCGGCATCTGGGCGGTGCCGTGGCTGGCGCTGATCGCGCTGGCGGTCCTGGTGGCGACGGCGTACTACCTCAAGCACTTCGGCAGCGGACGCGAGCTGTACGCGCTCGGATCCAACCCCGAGGCCGCGCGGCTCGCCGGCATCCCGGTCCGCAAGCGGATCCTGGCCGCGTACACCTTCTGCGGCGCCCTCGCCGGGCTCGCGGGCGCGATGTACCTGGCCCGGTTCGGCAACGTCGACTCCGGTACCGGCAACGGCTACGAACTCACCGTCGTCAGCGCGGTCGTGGTCGGCGGTGTGGTGTTCACCGGCGGCTCCGGCAGCGTGTACGGCGCCGCGCTCGGCGCGCTGCTGCTGACCTCCATCAACAGCGTGCTGCCCGCCCTCGGTGTCAGCTCCGTCTGGGTGCTCGCCATCAACGGCATCCTGCTACTGCTCGCCATCGCGGTCGACCGGATCGTCGCCCTGCGCGTGGCCTCCGCCCTGAAGAAGAGGAACGCCCGCCATGGCTGACTCGGCTCTTTCGCGCGCGATCCGCTGGTCCGCCTTGAAAAGGTGGGATTCAGCCGTCGGCGCGCTTCTGATCGTCGTGCTCCTGCTCTCCTTCGGTACGGTCGACGGTTTCGGGAACGCTCTCAACCTGTCGTTCCTGATCGGCAACACCCTTCCGATCGCATTGATCGCCCTGCCGATGACCCTCCTGGTCGTCTCGGGCGAGATCGATCTCTCGGTAGCCTCCACCGCCGGTCTCTCCGGCGCTGTCATGGGAGCGCTGTGGAACCAGGGCATGACGATCGAAACGATCATCCCGATCTGCCTGCTGCTCGGCGTGGTCTGCGGTCTCATCAACGGTCTGCTAGTCACCCGGCTCGGGCTGCCCTCCCTCGCCGTCACGATCGGAACCCTCGCCGCCTACCGGGGCATCGCCCAGATCGTGCTCGGTTCGGACGCGGTGACCGACTTCCCCACCCAGTACCTGGACTTCGCGTCCGGACGTCTCGGCGACACCTTCATCCCGTACGCCTTCCTGCCCTTCCTGGTGCTCCTCGCGATCGGCGTGGTCGTTCTGCACGCCACCCCGTTCGGCCGGTCGGTCTTCGCGACCGGCGCGAGCGAGGAGGCGGCGCGGTTCGCCGGCATCCGGGTCAAGCGGCAGAAGCTGATCCTGTTCACGGTGACGGGGCTTATGGCTTCGCTCACCGGCATCTTCTGGGCGTTGCATTACGCGTCCGCTCGGTATGACAACGCGATGGGGCTCGAACTGTCCGTCGTTGCCGCCGTGTTGCTCGGTGGGATCGACTTCGACGGGGGCAAGGGGACGCTCGGCGGTGCGATTGCGGGTGTGTTCCTGCTGGGTGCGCTGCAGAACGTGATGAGTCTTCAGGACGTTTCCGCGCAGTCGCAGATCGTCGTCACCGGTGTGCTGTTGGTGCTGTCCGTGTTGGGGCCTCGGGTGGCACGTCAGATTTCTGTCGCTCGGGCGCAGAGGCTCACGTCGTAGGGCCGTCTTATGGCTGTGGGTCCGTTGTGGCTGGTCGCGCAGTTCCCCGCGCCCCTGAAGGGCGCGTTCCGCTCACCCTCTTTCAGAAGGAAACCGTTATGCGTAAGTCATCTCTCCGCCGTACCTGTGCGGCCCTCGCCGCCGCCACCTCTCTCGCTCTGGCCCTCACCGCCTGCGGCGGTGGTACCACCAAGAAGGACGTCGCCGACGAGGATGCCTCCGCCGCCACCGCAGGCAAGGCCGACCCGAACGCCGAGTTGAAGAAGGGCCTGACCGTCGGGTTCCTGCCCAAGCAGGTCAACAACCCGTACTTCACCTCCGCCGACAAGGGCGGCGAGGCGGCGCTGAAGGAGCTCGGCTCCAGCTACAAGGAGGTCGGTCCGAGCAGCGCCACCGACACGGCCGGGCAGGTGAGTTACGTCAACACGCTCACCCAGCAGCAGGTCGACGCGATGGCCGTCTCCGCGCAGGACCCGGGCGCTCTGTGCACCGCGCTCAAGCAGGCGATGAAGAACGACATCAAGGTCGTCACCTACGACTCGGACACCAAGGCCGACTGCCGCAACGCCTTCGTCTCGCAGGCCAGCGCAGAGGACCTGGGCCGCACCGAGGTGCAGCTGCTCGGCGAACAGCTCGGCTACAAGGGCGAGATCGCGATTCTGTCCGCCGCGCAGACCGCGACCAACCAGAACACCTGGATCGACTTCATGAAGGACGAGCTCAAGGATCCCAAGTACAAGGACATGAAGCTGGTGAAGGTCGCGTACGGCAACGACGACGCCCAGCAGTCCTTCCAGCAGACCCAGGGCCTGCTCCAGGAGTACCCGAACCTGAAGGGGATCATCTCCCCGACCACCGTCGGCATCAAGGCGGCGGCACAGTACCTGTCGGGCTCGAAGTACAAGGGCAAGGTCAAGCTGACCGGCCTCGGCACCCCGAACGACATGCGCAAGTACGTCAAGAACGGCACCGTCGAGGCCTTCGAGCTGTGGAACCCGGCCAAGCTGGGCGAGCTGGCCGCCCGTACCTCCGTCGCGCTGGTGTCCGGGCAGATCACCGGCAAGGAGGGCGAGACCTTCACCGCCGGAGACATGGGCGAGTACACCATCGGCAAGGACGGCGTGATCAGCCTCGGCAAGCCGACCGTGTTCGACGTCAAGAACATCGACGAGTTCGACTTCTGATCCGGTCCGACGTCGGATTCCCTGGGGGCTGTTGATGCAGCGTGTGTGCTTTCTGCTGAAGGTCAGGGCGGACCGCCTCGACGAGTACCGCGAGCGGCACGCCGCCGTGTGGCCGGAGATGCTGGACGCGCTCTCGGCCACCGGCTGGCACAACTACTCGCTCTTCCTGCGTGAAGACGGCCTGCTGGTCGGCTACTTGGAGACCGAGGACTTCGCCGCCGCCCAGGCCGGCATGGAGGCAACCGACGTCAACGCCCGTTGGCAGGCGGAGATGGCGCCGTTCTTCGAGTCCCTGGACGGCGCCCGACCCGACGAATCGATGCAACCCCTCACCGAAGTCTTCCACCTAGCCTGAGCCGGAGTTGCTTTCATGAGAAGACGCGCTGTACTGGCGACCGCGCTGTTGGCCGCCGTGGCCACCCCCGGCACCGCGAGGGCGGCCGACCCCGGCCCCTCCGTCACCCGGACCGGCACCACCACCCTCGACACCCAGGCCATCTTCTTCGTCTCCTACGACGGCCTGGTCAACAACAACTCCTTCCAGAAGAACGGCCTGCTGACCTACAAGGGCTACCAGTACGCCGTCTGGTACACCGCCGACCGCAACGCCGTCGTCGGCCGCCGCGCCCTCGGCGCCACCACCTGGTCCACGGTCAAGGTCGGCCACACGCTCCGCTACAACGACTCCCACAACGTGATCTCCATGGGCGTCTCCAAGGTCGACGGCCGGCTGCACCTCAACATGGACTCCCACAGCGACGGCTTCACCTACGTCAAGTCGGTCGCCGGGCTCATGGACAACCCGGCCGGTCTCAGCTGGACCGCGAGCCGCTTCGGCGCACCCCGGTCGACGCTCGACGGGCTGGCGCTCACCTCGCAGTTCACCTACCCGCAGTTCATCTCCACCCCCGAGGGCAGGCTCCAGCTCAGCTACCGGGTCGCCGTCTCCGGCAACGGCCGCAACGCCCTTGCCGAGTACGACGGTTCGACGTGGACCGCGCTGGGGGAGTGGAGCAGTTCCACCGGCACCTACACCAGCGAGCACGGCTCCTCGACGGTCCGCAACATGTACCTGCACGGCATCGACTACGACAGAAACGGCCGGCTGCACTCCTTCTTCACCTGGCGCGAGCAGAACGGCGCCGTGATGTGCAGCAGCGGCGGCATCACCAACCACGACACGGGTTACGTCTACTCGGACGATCGCGGCCGCACCTGGCGTAACAACGCGGGCACCGTCGTCGGCACGACGGGAGGCTCCGACAAGGTCGCCGTCACGGACTCCGGCCTGGTCGTGGACGCGCTCAACCCGGACCACTCCCTGATGAACCAGGAGAGCCAGTTCACCGACTCCTCCGGCCGGCCGCACGCGATCATCAGCTACGTCCCCGGCCGCTTCGGCCAGTGCACCACCGACTACGTCGCCGACCGCACCGCAAACGGCCGCGCCTTCCACGTCCGCAAGAACTCCTCCGGCACCTGGCAGAAGACCGAGATCCCCGTTGCCCTGAACTCCAGCCAGCGCACCAGGCTGGTCCTCGACAAGTACGACAACGCGTACGCCGTCCTCCCCTTCGGCCGGATCGCCGGCGCCTCCAAGGCGTCCGGGTACACCGACTGGACACTGCTGTTCGACGGCAGCGGTCTGAACGCGTTCGGCGAGGTCGTGATAGACGAGATGCGGATCGCGCAGGACAACGTGCTCTCGGTCATGTACCAGGAGAAGTCCAGCGGTACGACGCCCTCGGCGCTCCGAGTCGTCGACTTCCGGCTTCCTGCGTGACCGAAGCACCGTTGCAGCACTGATGGGGCGGCATGACGGTAATGTGAAGACCTTCCCGCCGCCCCTCGTTTCCCTGGAGGTCCCTGCCTGATGGCCCAGTCGGTGGGTATCAAGGACGTCGCCCGAGTCGCCGGAGTCTCCGTCGGCACGGTGTCGAACGTGATCAACCGCCCGGACACCGTCGCCACCGAGACCCGCGCCCGGGTGCTGTCCGCGATCGACCGGCTCGGCTACGTCCGCAGTGAGTCCGCGCGCCAGCTGCGCGCGGGCCGCAGCCGGATCATGGGCCTGCTCGTCCTCGACATGGGCAACCCGTTCTTCGTGGACGTCGCGCGCGGTGCCGAGCGGGCCGCGCGCCAGGCCGGACTCGGCGTGATGGTCTGCAACAGCGCGCAGAGCGCGGGCGAGGAGGCCGACTATCTGTCGCTCTTCGCCGAGCAGCGGGTACGCGGCGTCCTGCTGACGCCCACCGACGCCAGCGGCCGCAACATCGACGCGTTCCGCCGCCACGGCATCCCCTTCGTGCTGGTCGACCGTGTCGCCGACGGCACCACCGAGTGCTCGGTGTCCGTGGACGACGTGGCGGGCGGCGCGCTGGCCGTACGCCACCTGGTGGACGCCGGGCACCGCTCCATCGCGTACGTCAGCGGCCCGCCCGGCCTCAACCAGGTGCGCGACCGCCGCACCGGCGCGCTCAATGCGCTCACCGAGGCGGGCCTGGGCCCCGGCGCCCTGCGCGAACTGCCCACCGAGCGGCTCGACGTCGCCGCCGGCCGGGACGCGGGCGCCCGCCTCCTCGGCCTCGCCGACCGCCCGACCGCCGTGTTCTGCGCCAACGACCTGCTGGCCCTCGGCGTCCTCCAGGCCATGTACGCGGCCGGTGTCGGCGTCCCCGACGACCTCGCGATCGTCGGCTACGACGACATCGAGTTCGCGGCCGCCGCCGCCGTCCCCCTCACCTCGGTCCGCCAGCCCGCCGTCCCCATGGGCGCCCTGGCCGCCGAACTGCTCCTCGAGGAGACGGAGGCGGAAAACGGCGGACCGAGACAGCACGAGCACCGCCGTGTCGTGCTCCAGCCCGAGCTGGTGGTACGCCGCTCCAGCCTGGCGGCCCGCTGACGGCCGCTCAGTGGGCTGCGCGAAGTCAGCGGCGGTTCGGCAGCGCCCCAAAGGGGCGCGGGGAACTGCGCGACCAGCCACGACGGCGCCGCAGCGAACCGACAACCCTCGCGGCAGCACCCCCAGCGGAGCTACCCTGCGGCCATCGCCGCCTGGACCGCCGGCGGTCGAGAGGTCGCCTACGTCCTGGCGACCAGCGGAGAGGCGGGCATCGACACGCTGGAGCCGCAGAAGTGCGGTCCGCTGCGGGAGCGTGAGCAGCGGGCGAGCGCGGCTGTCGTGGGGGTGTCGGTGGTGGAGTTCCTCGACCACAAGGACGGGGTGATCGAGTACGGCACCGGCCTGCGCCGGGACATCGCCGCCGCCATCCGCAGGCACCGGCCCGAGCTGGTGATCACCCTCAACCACCGGGACACCTGGGGCGGCGTCGCCTGGAACACCCCGGACCATGTGGCCGTCGGCCGTGCCACGCTGGACGCGGCGGGCGACGCGGGGAACCGGTGGATCTTCCCGGAGCTCGTCGAGCAGGGCCTGGAACCCTGGAGCGGCGTCCGCTGGGTCGCCGTCGCCGGCTCCAGCAGCCCCACGCACGCGGTGGAGGCGACCGAAGACCGTCTGGAGCGCGCGGTGCGCTCGCTGCTCGAACACCGCACCTACATCGAGGTGTTGACCGACGAGGACCCGGAATCGTACGTCCGGGAATTCCTGACCCGCGGTGCCGCGATGTCGAGCGAGCGGTTCGGCGGGAAGCCCGCCGTGGCGTTCGAGGTGTTCGGCCGCTAGGCCGGCCGGAGGCTTCAGGCGGCGACGGCCAGCGGGCCGAGGGTGCGGTACGGGCTCACGACTCGTCCGTCCGGCAGGAGTTCACCGGTGTCGTCGAGTATTGAGCTAGGACACCCCTAGGAGCACACTCGAAGTGAGCCCCAGGAGGTGCCCGATGACGATCAGTCAGAAGCCCAAGCGAGTAGTGATCTACGCCCGGATCAGCGACGACCGCGAGGGACGCCAGAACGGCGTCAAGCGCCAGGAAGAGCAGTGCCGCAAGACGGCCGCCCGCAACGGCGAGGAGGTCGTGAGGGTGTTCGTGGACGACGACCGCTCCGCGTACTCCGGCAAGCTGCGTCCCGAGTACGCGCGCATGATCGAGTACCTGGAAGCCGGACACGCCGTCGGCGTCCTGGCCCTGGCGCCGACCCGGCTGTACCGCAAGCTGTACGAGCCCAAGACCCGTCAGGACTACCTGCACTTCCACGACCTTGTGCAGCGCCTCGGTCTGCACGTGCAGACTGTGAAGGCGGGGCGCTTCGACCTGTCCACGGCCGACGGCCGCAAGTCGGCCCGTGACGCCGCCTCACAGGCACAGTACGAGTCCGAGCTGATCGGAGAACGCGTGGAGGACGCAAAGCGGGACAACGTCCGTGACGGCACCTTCCGGGGCGGTGGCCGTCCCTTCGGCTTCGAGGCCGACGGCATCACGCCGCGCTCACTTCTCTGCCCTGTCTGCGGAGCCACCGAGGGCTTCCGGATCATCACCGTCACCCATGACGAGGGCGCTGTAGAGGCCGTCATGGTCGAGTGCCCGGAGGGCTGCACGGCCCACCCGGTCAACGCCCCCGGGTCCGAGGCGTGGCACCTGGAGTCGGCCACCCAGGCGATCGCTGACGGCAAGTCCGTGCGCTCGGTGCTCCGCACATGGCAGACGGCCGGAGTGCGGACACCGGCCCGCCGCAAGCGTCTCCCGGACGGCACCCGCACGGAGCCGATCTCCAATGACTGGACGCCGACCACCCTTCTCAAGCTGCTGCGCCGTCCCCGGAACGCGGGACTCATGGAGGTCACCGGAGAGATCACCGGCAAGGGCGCATGGCCCGAGATCGTCGACCGGCAGATCTGGGACATCTGCCAGGCCGTGCTCAAGAACCCCGCACGCCGCACGTCGCCCGGACCTGCCCGCAAGTTCCTCGGCGGGGGTCTCTACCTCTGCGGCGTCTGCCGTGAGGCCGCGACCACTACCGGGCGTGGTCGCGCCCGCAACGGCTCTTCGTACACCTGCGGCAACGGCCAGCACGTGTCGAGGAACGCGGCGGCCGTCGACCAGTTCGCAGAGCGCGTGGTCATCGCCCGGCTCTGCGAATCCGACGCCCACGACCTGTTCACGGCCCCCGCGCCCGAGACTCCGGCCGGGCCGTCCACGGCAGAGCTGACCGCCCGTCACGCGGCGCTCACCGCCCGCCTGAAGGGACTCGCCGCAGCATTCGCCGACGACGATGATTCCGACCCCGTCGAGTTCAAGGCGGCGGCCCGCAGGATCAAGGAGAAGATCGCTGATGTGGACCGTCAGCTTGCCGAGGCGGTGGCGGCGGTGACCTCCGCCAGCTCACCGCTGGACGACGTCGACCTTCCCGAGCTCGCCCGGCGCCACGCCGAGGACCCTGACGAGGCGTTGAAGTGGTGGCGGGAGCAGTACAGCCTTGAGACCCGGCAGCGCGTCCTCGCCGCTCTGGTGACCGTGACGATCCACCCCGCAGAGCAAGGCCGGACGGCCGGATGGCGGCCGGGATCGAAGTACTTCCGTCCTGAGTCCGTCGACATCGATTGGACGCCCCGGACCACCGCCTGAGACACGCGCACGAGACGAAGCCCCGGCCGGGGGATGGCCGGGGCTTCGCGCTGTGAGGGCGATCTACATCGCAGGGCGGTGTGCGGCCCATATGCGCGTCATGATCCGCAGTAGCACCGGGTCGATCAAATCCACGTCGTCGACGTGATCGCGGTGGGCCCAGATCGTCCAGCCCGGTCCGCTGGCGGCCTCCTCGTACGCGACGGCGACCGCGTCGTCCGGGTCGGTGATCAGCCCGTCGCAGGCACGGCACACATGCAGGGGCGTGATCATCGCGCGTCCCGGTGACGGGGGCAGCGGCACGGCGGCCAAGCACCGCTCATCAGGGGCTCATCGCTGGGGACCACGTTCACGGCCCCCTGGTCCTCGACCACCTCTCCGTCACGGTTCACGCGGTAGACGTGCAGCGTCATGGTCGGGGCGATGAGCCCCTTTCCGGCGGTCTTCGCGCTCATGAGCACCCCCGCCGGAGAACATCCGCGATCCTCAGCGCGACGTCGGCACGCACCCGCCCGAGGTTGATCAGATTCAGTGAAGGGGAGGCCGGGTCGGCTCCCAGAGACGGCAGGACGATCCCCGCCGCCGTCAGTGCTCCTCGCAGGACTTCGACCGCCTCAAGGGCGTCGGCAGTGCTGGGCTCCTGTGCAATGGTCATGAACTCAGCGTTGGCCTGCGCGAGTTGGGTCCGCTAGCAGATATTCACGGATATTCTTGCCACATGAACGGTTATGCACGAGCTTTCTCATGCGGCAGGGAGCAGGCCGTAGCCGACGAGCAAGCGGTGACGCAATGCTGATGTGATCCAACCCGAAGAGAAGGGCACGATCATGAGGCGGATTCGCTTCAACGGCACGGGATCCGGCGAGGGCGGCTGCCCGTCGGTCCATGAGGACCTGGACAGCAACGAGATCATCGTTCACGGTCCGCCGCTCACCGACCCCGACGACATCGCACAGCTCCGGCACTTGTCCGAAGGGGAAGTGCCGATCGTCGTCCCGCGCGAACTGCTCGTCGACTTCGGCCCCAAGGAGGTCACCCGCGTGCCCCGCATCATCGACCTGGACGCCTTCGGCCAGCTCTTCGAGAACTTCGAGCACACCGCCTGGCGGCTGGAGACCCGCCGCCGGTACGCCTCCGACGAAGAGACCGGCACCTACGCCCAGTTCGTCCGGGGGGAGGCGCCGACGTGGGATCTCGGGACCCCGTGGTCGCTCACCATCAAGGCGAAGACCACTGGTGGCGCGAGCGTCGGACGGGTGCGCATCGTCGACTCACCCGCCACCGAGGGACAGCGCTACCTGCTCGCGCACGCCGACAAGAACGCCGCCCTCGGTGAGGACATCCGCAACCTGTCTCGCGCCGATGCTGATCGTCTGGGACTCCCCGCCGAGGACTTCTGGATCTTCGACTCGCGTCTGGTCGCGCTCCTCAACTTCGACGCCGACGACAACTTCACCGACGTCGAGCTGATCACCGAACCGGCCGAGGTGATCAGGTACTCGATGGTCCGGGACACGGCCATGCATGACGCTGTGCCCTACCAGGAATTCGCGACCAAGGAGCAGTGAGCAGGACCGGTGAGCACCGACTTCCAGCAGGCACGCGCGGCTCTCGGGGAGCGTCTGAGAGAGCTGCGTGAGTCCTCCCCTGGAGGTCGGCTCACCGGGACGATCCTCGCCGGTCGCCTCGGCTGGCCCCAGTCGAAGATCAGCAAGCTGGAGAACGGCAAGCAGACCCCTTCGGCTGAGGATCTCAAGGCGTGGGCCGAGTCGACCGGTCAGCCGGAGGCGGACGCCGAACTCCTCGCCCGCCTGAGGGGCCTTGAGTCCCACGTCCGCTCCTGGCGGCGCCAGCTCGCCGCCGGACACAAGGCCGTCCAGGACGCGCACAACGAGGCTCAGGCGCGGGCGGCGGTGCTTCATGCGTGGGAGTCGTCATGGGTCGTCGGCGTCCTCCAGACGCCGGATTATGCGAGGGCGATTCTCGGCAGATTCACCGAACTGCACGGCTCCGTCCGGGACATCGAGGAGGCCGTGCGCTCCCGCATGAAGCGCCAGGAGGGTCTCTACAGCGCGGGCCGGAAGTACCACATCCTCCTCTGGGAGCCGGTCCTGAGGGCGCTGATCTGTCCGCCCTCGGTGCTTGCGGCGCAGCTCGACCGTCTCTCCGGCGTGATCGGTCTGGACACTGTCGAGCTCGGGATCGTGCCCACCGGCGCGTCGCTGAAGATCCCGCCCGGCGGAGGCTTCTGGATCTACGACGAGCAACAGGTCGTGGTCGAGAACTGGCACGCGGAGCTGTGGCTCGACGACTCCGACAGCGTGGCGACCCACCTCAAGGTCTGGCGCACGCTGCGCGAGTCGGCCGTCTTCGGCGCCGACGCCCAGAACCTGATCAGTCACGCGCGCCGTGCGCTCAACGTCACCTGACGGCTCCGGTTCAACGCGTCCGAGGCCGCGCCAGATTGGCGGCTCCCGTCCTCAAGGCCCTTCCCCGGTACACCGCGTCATCCGGGACTCTGCGGGGCCCTCACAGCCGTACTGGTGACGTGGTCGTGTCTCCGGTGCGAGGGTGGAGACCATGACGATGGTCAACCGCACGGCCCCTCAAAGCGGCGTGGCGGAACAAGTGATGATCCGTCTCCGCAAGCGCAGGGCGGCCGGGCTCGGCGGCCGGTCACTGTGGGCGCTCGCCGCCGATCTCAAGGTCGACGCCGAGCGGTTGCGAGGCGTCCTCACCGGACTCGAAGAGCGGGGTCTGGTCGCGCAGTCGACGGCGCTTCCGTCCTCGTATCGTGAGCGACCCCCCGCGATGTGGCGGGCGGTGTGATCGCTACGCGCGCAGCGATCCTCCGTGATCTTTCCCGAGCCGGCGAGTACCTCCGGCCGGACGAAGTAAGTCCCCGGCTGGAGATCAGGGCGAACCGTTGACCTTGCTCAGCGCGGCCTTGGCCTCAGCGAGTCGACGGCCGCCGGTCGCCCGTGAGACACCGAGGAGATCAGCCGCCGACTGCGCCGACAGCGTCTCACCGCCCTTGAGACGGGTGATGAGCTGACTCACACCCGTCTCAACCGGCTGAGACGGGTGTGAGACGCCTTGAGACGCCGGTGAGACAACCTGAGTCGGCGTCTCAACGACGTGAGACGGCTGAGTCGTTGTCTCAGTGACCCGCTCAACGGCGTGAGCAGGTGTCTCAGCTGAGACACCTATGCCGAGAGCCTCCTTCTCGGCGTCGGCCTTCGCGGTGAGCCGGGTGAGCTGGCGGCTCACCGCGATCAGCGCCAGGTCGGCGTGGACCGCGTCCCTGCGCACCTTGACCGACGTCACTGCCTCGGGGTCGAGTCTCGCGCCGGTCGTCCTCATGACGATGTGCCAGTAGCTCTTCGCCAGCAGGCTCACGGCGGCACCGGCGAGGCCGACCCACAGGAAGCCCTGAGCGGAGCCGTGAGCCGTGATCAGCGTCATGGACAGGAGCAGTGCCGCCCACCCCGCGTTGCGCGGCAGCCTGACCCGTTCCGTGTCGTACCGGGTCGACCACTCCAGGATCATGAGGCCGATCCACATGAGATCGAAGACGGCCGCGATCCCGTACGAGATCCACACCGGGAATGCCAGGGACAGCAGTCCTCCGATGGCGACCGCGCTCCAGATCACGGCGCCTGACACGATGAGCACCGCGAGCACGGTGACCACGGTCAGGGCCTGGGCGTCGCGGTCGGGAATCGTCTTGCTCATGACTGCTCTCCATCGGTCTTCGGTGTGATCACGAACTTCCTGCCGACCTTGGTGAGTTCTCCGGTGTCGAGCCCCTCGTTGAGACAGGCATAGATCCGGCTCGCAGAGTGCCCGGTCTTGGTCTTGAGCTCGGTCGCCGTGAGACCGGCAGGAGCCTCGCAGACGAGATCGCGGACGTCGTCGCACACTGACGTCCGGGTGCGGCCCGGTGACCCGCTGACGGAGCGGCTGGCCGTGTTCCCGGACGCGTCCGGGACCTCCCGCAGCCTGGCGAACTGCTCCGACAGCTCCTGATTCCGGGCGCGGGCCTCTTCGAGCTGTGTTCCGGTCACCGGGGCAGCCTTCACGGCATTTGCGGCGGCGTCCTTCTCGGCCTCCCGCCGGGCCTTCTCACGCTCGAACTCCTCGGCCAGCGGGGCGAGGCGGTCATGCAGGCCGATCCAGATATCAACCCGGTCGGAGCGATCGGAGCGGCCTACGAAGACGACCGAGCCGTGCCACTCACGATGGGTCTGCACCATGCCCACGGCGATCTGGTCGGGCGTCAGGTCGTACGTGTTCCGGGCTCGCATCTGACGGGCCCTCACCAGCCCGAGGCCCGTCGCGAGATGAATGCCGCCCGTCTCGACGTCGGAGAACTGAAGGCGCCCGTGAAGACGCCCGTGAAGGCGGTAGCCGAGCTCCCATTCCTCCATGCGGCCGGGCAGGAGTCCGGTCAGTCCCCGCGCCTGAGTGATCTCCTCCCACAGCTCCCCGTGACCGAGGCGCCAGAGGAGTCGTGACTCCTCGCGGGTCGCCTCCGGCGGTGTCTCGAACAGGTCGCTGATGAATTCAGCGGCGCTCTTCAGCGCCTCTCGCACGCGCCCGCGCGTAGGTGACGATCCCGCAGGAAAAAAGGAGGAAAGGAAACGGCGCGAAGTGGTCACGGGCACGGCCTCCGCGCCGTGGGATTCTTCGCTCATGGATGTCAGCTCCTTCGTAGCTGTCCGTCCTAGGCGGCCCGTCGGCTCTCATCCGGCGGGTCCGCCGCTGTCAGTTCAGGTCGCCGACCACTTGTCCGGCTGACGCTGCGAGCCGAGATCACGGGGGCCGTGGTCGACGGTCACCTTGCCGTTGGCCGTGAGGAGTTCGAGCGCCTCGCGTATCGCTTGACGGTCCGTCATCCGAAGAGCGGTGCCGATCTGGTCGAGCGTCGCGCCGGTCGGCAGTCCCGAATCCCGGCGCTCCCGCAAGTACTTCGCGACCCTCGCGGCGGTCGGCTGCTTGTGGTCGGGCGTCGCGCTGCGGGTCTCGTACACACGGCTCATGACGGCTCCAGCGGCCAGAGACGCCCGTGGTCGTCACGGACGACGACGCGGTTGCGGACGAGTGAAGGCATGGTCTGTTGGATGAGCTGCCGGTCGAGGATCTTCTCGGCGGCTTCCACGTGTTCGCCGATCGTGCGCCCGGGGCGGGCGGTGACCAGATCTGCGAGGCGCCGGACGGCGTGAGGAGAGACGCTGTAGACGCTCACGACAGCCCTGCCCGCCAGAGAAGATCCCCGATGCGCTCGCGGGCGTCGGCCGGAAGCGCGCCGATCAGGTCGCCCAGGGTCGGCCACTGCCCCGGTGACCACATGTACTTGGCGATCGCGTCGGCGGCGGCCACCGCGTAGCGGGCACGCATCGCAGCGACCTCGAACTCTTCGCGGCTCATGTCCATGACCGACGGCTTCATGCGAGCCGTGAGTTCGAGCAGGAACTCACGTCCGGCGGGGTCGGCGGCGAGCTCTGCGATCCCCTCACCCACGATCTTCGATCGTTCGATGTCGTCCATGATCAGCCTCCGATCCTGAAGGCGGCGATCCACTCGTAGTCGCCGATGTTGCTGTACCTCACGACGTCTCGGGCGGCATGGACGACGTGGCCGCCGTCGGCGACGATCGCGGCGTGCGCGGTCGTCGCGTCACCGGCGAAGACAAGATCGCCGGGCTGCGCCTCCTCGACCGGCAGGATGACCCCGAGAGGGAGGAGTGCCTCCTTGGTACGCGGGACGTTCAGCCCCGCCGCCGCGAAGTAGGACCAACTCACAAGTCCCGCACAGTCAAAGCGAGTTGGCCCCGAGGCGTTCTTCTCGTAAGGACTTCCGATCTTCAGCTCTGCGAAGCGGAGCGCCTGAAGACGCAGCGCGGCACTGCCGGAGGCCGCACCGCCGCGCTCCCTGCGCGTCTGATCAGTGAGCCTGTTCCGGTTGGCGAAGTACCGCTGATCGGCCTCGCAGGGCTCGGATCCGAAGAGCTGCCGGTAGGCGGCGGTGTCGCCCGGGGCCAGCGCCTTCAGCCGGTAGGCGATGGTTCTCGCCGCGCACCACCGACAGCCATCGTCCAGCGGCCGGGCGGCGGCGTAGATCGAGGCGTGACCGAAGGCGTCACCAGCGTCACCGGCGAGCAGGCGTTCGCGCGCTTCGAGGGCATGCTTCGCGTCGGCCGACCGGCGGCGGCTGAAGAGGATCCCGGTCTTCCCCGGTATCCGCTCCTCGTGATCGACCAGCGGCCACATCTCCGAGGCGACCGTGCGCGCGTAGTCCTCCTCGTCACACGGCTGGCGGGCGAGGGCGGCCTCACGGCGGTCCTCGATCAGCCGGAAGATCTCGGACAAGGCGAGGCCCCCACCGGCGGAGGCGACCAGAGAACCGTTCCTGGACCAGGTGTGGATGGTGCGATCACTGACGCCGAGACTCTTCGCGGCGTCGGTGATGGAAAGGATTTCGTCCATTAATATCCGCCCCTATTCCGGAGGTTGGCGATTACTTCCGGAATAGGTATATCATCAATACGGGTTGTGGGACCTTCAGGCGAGGGGCCGGTCTTCGGATCGGCCCTTTGTTGTATGTAATCGACTCAAAAGAATTCAGAGCGCCGGCTGTCAGTTAATTATGAGCTCTTTTGAGTTGGATGTTCCTACAGGCTTTGCTGAATCGCGGAATTGGTGGCGTCGTAGAGCATTCCGGCGGCTGATCCGAAAGAATTTGCCCTAAACTGGAGGCATATCCCGGGCCCATGGGTCCGGCGGGATCAGCCCGCCTTGAGCGGTGGAGGTCGTCAACCTCGTCCCGTAGCTGGGCAGTCGCAGCGGAGGCGGCAGGACAGCCGTTGACCCGAAGATCCAGATTCTTCGGAGTCCGGCATGCCCAGGAAGTACACGGTCACTGCGGCCGTGATCGAGCGCAACAAGAATTCCCGCGCCGCACAGCTCTCCCTCGACAACTACGTGCGGAAGATCGTCGCACGTGCCCCCGAACTCACCGAAGCACAGAAGGCCATTCTCCGGCCGCTGCTCTCGGAGCCCGACGGCGGGAGCGCGGATCGATGAGCACATACGAAAGGGCCCGCTCCGCAACGGGCCCCAACGCAGATGAAGTGTTCAGCTCCACTGCCCAGGATACCGCAGAATTCGTCGAGCCGAAGAAATCAAATGGCTTCGTGCCGTGCCCGGTGTATTACGTCCGGCTGTGCGGCGATCTCGGAGCGCGTCTCGAAGATCTCGCCGACCGACGCGGGATGCGCATCGAGGACATCATCACCGAGCTGATCACCGAAGGTCTCGTGAGCGGCGGTGAGTCGTCATGATCTCCGACGACAAGTTCGCGAACACCTTCGGGGCGGTCGCCCCCGGCGACACCGAACAACTCCGCAAGATCGCGATCCTGGCCGTCCGCAACGGCTTCGCCGTCGTCCTCGTCAAGCCCGGGGACAAGGCGCCGCTGTGTCCGCTTCTGGCGAGGGCTCGCAACCAGGCCGACAGGGAAGCGCGGGAGACGCACAAAGCAGCGGGAGACGCCAACTGGGCCCGCCGGGAGCATGCTTGCGGCATCGCCCATGCCTTCACGGATCCGGCCGAGATCGGCAAGGTCACGGCCCGTCTGATCAAGAACGGGATGATCCCCAACCTCGGGGTCGAACTCGGCCGGTCCCGCATGGTGGTCGTCGACACGGACACCGCCGATCAGACGGCGGCCTTCCTCGCCGCATGGGAGGAGGCGACCGGCGATGACATGACGGGCATGGTCACGACGGTCAAGTCTCCGGGATCCCAGAAGCCTGACGGCACTTGGCCGCACAAGGACGGCGGTCACTTCTGGTTCTACGTGCCGGACGGGATCGAGCTGCCGACGAACACCGGCGTCGTCAAGGGCGAGGGTGACTGGGCGGTCTACTGGCGCGACCGGCAGATCCTCGTGCCCCCGTCGAAGCGTCCGGAAGGTGAGTACCGGCTTCGCGGTCAGGCGACTGAACTCCCGCCCTGGCTACGGGAGTTCATCGAGTCCGGGGCGAAGGCTGCTGGTGATCGTGAGCCGGCTGGGGAGATCAGGAACGGTGACGCGATCGACCGATGGGCCTCCGACGGCTGGGACTCGGTTCTGACCGCCGACGGCTGGACGAAGACCGGTCGCTTCAGTGAGTGCGGATGCCCGGAATGGACGGCGCCCGGCGAGCACGCGTCGGACAAGTCGGCGACTGCGCACGAGAAGGGGTGCGGGCGCTACGACACGTCCGGCGGCCAGGGGCCGATCCACATCTGGACGGACAACGTTCCGGAGTGCGTGGCCGACGCGGTCGCGGCTCGCGGGAAGACGTTCTCGAAGCTGACCTACGTCGCCTATCGCGATCACGGAGGGGACATGGACGCCGCGAAGGCCGCGCTCGGGATCGTGAGCGACGAAGCCGATGACGACGATCTGACCGAGGATCCGGCCAAGGCGGCGGCGGTCGCGAAGGCCTCGCGCACGCTGCCTGACGGCTTCTGGGAGTCACGCCGTGAGCTGAGGCACATCAGGCAGGCGGCATGGGGCTGGGACGTCTCCCCGGACGCCTGTCTCTACGGCGTCCTCACCCGGGTCGCGAGCATGCTGCCGGGTGATCTGCGGGTGGTCACCAGCCGGGGACCGCTGTCTCTGAACCTCTTCGCGGCCATGATCGGGGAGTCCTCCGCGTGCAAGTCGACCAGTGCGGAACGGGCCGCCGAGCTGGTGCCCGTCCCGGACTGGCTGACGCCGGACGAGGACGGCGGGATCCGGTACATCGATCTCGCGCCGATGGGATCCGGTGAGGGAGTCGCCGGAGCCTACATGGGTGAGACCGGCGCGAAGCGGCGGCAAGTCCGCCACAACGTGAGCTACTACATCGACGAGGGCGAGAGCCTGACGGTGCTCATGAACAAACGGGAGGGCGCAACACTCGGGCAGATACTCCGGACGGCGTGGCGCGGCACCACCACGATCGGGCAACTGAACGGGTCCGCCGAGCGGACCAGGATCGTGAACGACTACGCGCTCGGCATTCTGGTCGGCTATCAGCCGGACACAGCCGCTCCACTGCTCGACGGGGCCACCAAGGGGACTCCTCAGAGGTTCGTGTTCGTTCTGGTCGACACCGCTGGCAACCCCGACGAGGAGCCGGAGGATCCCGGCCCCCTGTGGAAGCCGGATCACCTCGCCGACGTGCTGGGACTGATCACAGACCCTGCGGTCACCGACGGCGTACCCCTGCTCGGTGAGCGCGCGAGGACGGCGGTCACCCTCGTCGGCTCCCTGAGGGCGAAGGTCAGGGCGGAGCTGAAAGCGGAGGGCCGGAAGCCGCCCGCCCGGCTGAACGGGCACCGGATCGCGACCATGGTCAAGCTGTCCGGGCTTCTCGCGATTCTGTCCGGCCGGACGGAGATCACAGAAGACGACTGGTCGCTCGCCGCAACGATGTGGGGAACGTCCTGCGCGGTCCGGGACGTCCTGTCGGCCAAGGCTGCACAGGACGCGAAGAAGGTGTTCCGGGACAAGACCGAAGCGATCGCCGAGCGCGCGGTGAAGATCGAGATCGACAAGATCAACGCCATCGAGAGCCGAGAGGTGGAACAGGTCGCCCGCAGACTTGCCTTCACGGTGTCGGAGAAGGGTCCTCTGATGTCTTCGGCCCTGCGGAGATCGCTCAAGGCCAACCGGCGGGAGTACTACCCGGACGCCGTCGAGTACGCCAAGGCGCGCGGCTGGCTCGTCGTACTCGACGGGGAGCCGATCGGCCCCGGCGATGCACGGCCCCAGTGATCGCGTAGGGGTGTACCCGTGTACCGGTACACCCCCCTCCAGCGCGAGAGCGCGAAAGCCTTCTTTGAAAATCAAAAATCACTATCTATCTATGCAGGTCAGGGCGGTGGAGAGTTTTCCAGGATCACGCGCTTTCGCGCTCTCGCACCGGACCGGGGGTGTACCGGTACACGGGTACACCCCCTGAACCAAGATCATCTAAGCAAGATCAGAAGGGAGAATGATCATGGGCCGACGGAAGATCAACAAACCTCGCCGGGAGCGTCCGGAGCCGTCACCGATGACGGTGGCGCTCGCCGATGCGTACGAGTGCGGGCACTGCAACAGCACCGCCCGCGTGACGAAGGACGAGCGCGGGATCAGTCATCTGTGGATCAGTCACGACGACGGGTGCCCCGTGCTCGCCGGGACGCTGCCCGCTGCCCCTGATCTTGCGCGAGCAGCCGACGCCGCAGCGTCTGACCAAGATCCCTTCGGGCCGAAGGATCACTGACCCGCCAAGCACTGAGAGGTGAGCAATGGCCGCACCACCGCAACGTCACGGCGCCCGAGCCGCACGCGTCGAACGCGCGGCGAAGATGTACCGGCTGAGCAATGCCGGTCTGACGGAACGTGAAATCGCCAGGGAAGTCGGCCTGTCGCCCGGCCGCACTCACGAGATCCTCGTCAAGGAGTACGCGGCGCACGTCGGTCCCCCCGGTGGCGAGTACGTCGACCGCCGGGAGGGAGAGCTGATCGCGCTTCACCGGGTGGCGTACGCGATCGCCGTCAGTCCGGCGACCGACCACGAGACCAGGCTGAAGGCGATCGACCGCTGCCTGAGGATCAATGAGAGCAGGCGCAAGCTGAGGGGCGCCGACGCCCCGGAGGCGATGACGGTCATGCTGGCACGGCGCGACCACCAGGAGGCCGTGATCACAAGCGAGGCGATCATCGCCGCGCTCGACTCGCTCAGCCTGCCGCCGGACCGGCGGGACCATGCCCTCAAGGTCGCCGGGGCTGTGCTGGAGGGCGGCGAGGTGCCCGCGCCGATGTCATCGGGGATCACCGCCGTGCCCTATGTCGACGACGCGACCGGGACCATGTTCATCGACGGTCCCGGCGGTCTGCGCTACCGGGTCGCGGGCGTCGAGACTCAGCCGGGCGAGGCCGTCGACCGTGCCGAGCTACTGCCCGCCCGGTCGACGACCGGCGGCGGCCTGTCTGCCCACTTCGGCAAGGGCGAGGCCGCCCCCGATGTGATCATTGAAGAGCTCGACCTCATTGAGGCCGAGTATGCCGATCTTCTGGAGGAGGTCGATGATGACGAACCTGAAGGCGATCAAACGCCGTCTGCGTGAGCTGAGGGCCGACCCCGGCGCCGAGGGAGCGACGGGCGAGGCGCAGCGGCTGATCGGTGAGCTCGCCAGGGCGCGACAGGCGAGGGACGTTGGCGACATGGAGCGTCCGGCGTCCCGCAGGACGGCACCGAGGCAAGAACGCGAAGACGGAGGCAGCGGCGACCACGTCATTCCGTCACAGGATGGAATGCCCGCCCCGGAGCCGACACCGCCCGTCATGGTCGGCAACGACGACGTCTCCGGCTGGCCGCCCGAGCTGCGCGCACGGGCCCGGCGATCGTCACTCAGCCGGTCAGTCACCGGCGAGGCCGACGATGACCTGCACGGGTACGGCCTGAAGAACGATCTCAAGCGGATCTCTCACTGGCGGTGGTGACGCTCTGAGCTGTGCAAACGCGCCACCGACTGGGGACGGAGGCACGCCCCTGGCATTCGCAGGCCGTGGCCGTCACCGACCTTGGAGTCTCTAAGATCACCCTTCGCGCGATCAAGCTTGCCTGCATGACTATGCAGCGCGCTGAGCTGCACAAACGCGTCTGGCATTCCCAGGTGAATAAGTGTGTCCTGGCTAAATCTTTGTGTCGTCGAAGACGATGGTGCCGTTGCACAGCAGGCTCCAGCCCTGTTCGGGGTGGGCCGAGACGATCACGGCGGAGTGGTGGTCCACGCTGTCGGCGGTGGGGCACTGGGGCTGATGGCTGCACATGATGACGTCTCTCCTCGATCCGTTGGCTCCTGCCTCGTCGGCTCGTATCTCTTTGGTAGCCGAGGCTGTTTTCTGTTGTATGTGGAGACCCCCACAGCGCGAAAAATTCATCGGTGAGGTTTCCTTCCGGGGCGGACATTAGGCTGGTCGTATGGAAGATCAACCCGGCGACCTCGTCGACCTGCGCGGAGACTGCGAGAACTGCTTCGGGCTGTGCTGTGTCGCGCTGCCCTTCACCGCCTCCGCGGACTTCGCCATCGACAAGGACGCCGGGACGCCCTGCCGGAACCTTCAGGATGACCACCGCTGCGGGATCCATGCCCGCCTCCGGCAGCAGGGCTTCACCGGCTGCACGGTCTACGACTGCTTCGGCGCCGGGCAGAAGGTCTCCCAGGTCACCTTCGGCGGACAGGACTGGCGCACGGGCCCGCGCGAGCAGGCCCGGCGGATGTTCGACGTGTTCCCGGTGGTCCGCCAGCTCCACGAACTGCTCTGGTACCTGACCGAGGCCCTCACCCTGCCCGCCGCCCGCACCGTCCACGCCGATCTGCGCCGGGCCCTGGAGCGGACCGAGGAGCTGACGCGCCTGACCCCGGAGGAACTCGGCGCGCTGGACGTCGGCGCCCACCGGCAGGACGTCAACGCGCTGCTGCTGCGGACCAGTGAACTGGTGCGGGCGGGCACGCGGGGCCGCAAGAAGGACCGCCGGGGCGCGGACCTCATGGGCGCCCGTCTCAAGGGCGCCGACCTGCGCGGCGTCAGCCTCCGCGGCGCCTATCTCATCGCCGCCGACCTGACCGGCGCCGACCTGCGCGGTGCGGATCTGATCGGTGCCGACCTGCGCGACACCGACCTCACCGACGCCGACCTGACCGGTGCCTTCTTCCTGACCCAGCCTCAGCTGAACGCGGCCAGGGGCAGCGCCGGCACCAGGCTGCCGGGGTCACTCACCCGCCCCGCGCACTGGGCAGGGAGCCTCTGAGCGAGCGGCCGGCACAGCCGTGTGCCGCCGCTCCAGGTGCAGCCGCAGCCCCTCCGGCATCAGTGTCAGCCGCTCGGTCACCCGCAGCCGGTACTCCGGGTCGGCCCGCAGTTCGTAGCGGCGCAGCAGCAGCCCCAGCACCAGCGTCGCCTCGTGCAGCGCGAACTGGCGGCCGATGCACGCCCGCGCCCCGGTCCCGAACGGCTTGAAGGTGTGGGCAGGACGTGCCCGTACGGCCGTGGCGTCGAAGCGGTCCGGGTCGAAGCGCTCGGCGTCGGCGCCCCACACCTCGGGTTCGCGGTGGAGCATCGGTATGAGGACCAGCGCCCAGGCCCCCCGGCGCATCGGATGGTCGCCGGCCAGCACCGTGTCCTCCCGGGCCTCCCGGGCGTACGCGGGCGCCGTCGGCCACAGCCGCAGCGACTCGTCCAGCACCCGGCGCACATACCGCAGCCTGGCCACCTGGTCGTAGCCCGGCGCCTCCGTGTCGCCCCAGACGCGGTCCACCTCGGCGCGGGCGCGGGCCGCGACCTCGGGGTGCCGGGAGAGGTAGTGCAGGGCGAAGGAGAGCGCGCCGGACGTGGTCTCGTGGCCCGCCACCAGGAAGGTGATCACCTGACGGCGGACGTTCTCCGGCGACAGCCGCTCGCCGGTCTCCGGATGGGCCGTCTCCAGCATCCGGTCCAGCAGATCCCCGTCGCCGCTCGACGTACGACGGGCGCGGACGATGTCGTCGACCGTGCGGTTGAGGACGTCCATGTCGGCGTCGTTGCGCCGGGAGGCGCGCTTCAGCAGCAGCGGAGCCAGCGGCGGCGGCACTCTGTTGAGGCGCTGGGCGTAGGAGAGCGTGCCCACCATCGCCGTCACGAAGGGGTGCGGCCGGGACCGCTCGAAGGAGCCGAAGTCGTGCCCGAACCCGGTGCGCGCGATGGTCTCCAGCGTCAGCTTCGTCATGTCCCCGGGCACGTCCACCGCCCGGCCCGCCGCAAGTTGACGGTCCCAGTGATCGGTGAGCTGCCCGGCCACGTCCAGCATCATCGGGTGGTAGCCCGCCATGGCCTCCCGGCTGAAGCCCGGCGCCAGGACGTCGTGCGCCAGCTGCCAGTTGGGCTCGTGGTTGTACGCCGTGAACAGCCCGTCCCCGACGATCGGCCGCAGGTTGGCGATGCCGAGGCCCACATGCTTGGCGAAGCGCGACTCGTCGGACATGTCGGCGGTGAGGTCGGCGCCCCACACGAACACGATCTCGTTGGCGAACGCCTTGCGCCGGAAGATCGGCCCCAACTGCCGGGCGTAGCGCAGGGAATCCTGCAAGGGCTTGGTCCTGCTGGCGCCGACCACATCGCCGAGCAGCGGGAGCCGGTGCGGCGGGTACGGTATGCGGTGCAGCTCCGGCCAGCCCTGCTCGGCGCTGCGGAATCCCTTCGGCATCGCGGCCCCGGTCGTCGTCTCCGCCATGACGCGATCTCCCTTGGTCCAGCGGTGAGTTGAGCGTGTTGTACGTGGGTTCAACAACGCGAACCAGTCTGATCCCGCTATTGAACCGGCGTCAAGTAAAGTGCGGACATGACCGCGAAACAGGGCGGGCCGATACGCCGCCGGCTGAGCACCGAGGAGCGCAGGGATCAACTGCTCACGGTCGGGGCGCGGTTGTTCTCGGACAGTCCGTACGACGACGTGTGGATCGAGCAGGTCGCCGAGATCGCCGGAGTCTCGCGCGGGCTGCTCTACCACTACTTCCCGACGAAACGTGACTTCTTCGCGGCGGTCGTGGAGCGGGAGAGCGAGCGGATGCTGCGGATGACCGCGGCGGTGCCCGGAGTTCCGGTGCGTGAGCAGCTGGCGGCCAGTCTCGACACGTATCTGGAGTACGTCCAGGCCCATGCGCACGGCTTTCGTGCCTTCCACCGGGCCGACGCGGCGGGGGATCAGGCCGTGCGCAGGATCTACCAGCGGGCCCTGGGGGCCCATGAACTCCAGATCCTGGCGGTGCTCGCCGAGGATCCCGAGTTCGGCCCCGTGGCGCGGGCGCGCCCCGACACCCAACTCGCCGTCCGTGGCTGGCTGGCGTTCACGACGTCCGTCTGTCTGGAGTGGCTGCGGGGCTCGGACCTTTCGCGGGAGCAAGTGCGCGACCTGTGTGCACGGGCTCTGCTGGGTGTGCTCACCCCCTGAATTCTGATAACTGCCGCACAGGTTCGGCTGTGCTGGTTGGCGTGCGCCCCGATCTTGGGTAAGTTAGGCAAGGCTTACCTAAGGAGGTTTTGGGATGGGTGACAGCCAATCCTGGACGGCCGCGCCTGCCGCGGCGGAACGGGCCCGTTCGCTGCTGGCCACCGCGTGGTCCTGCGCGGTGACCGCGGACGGCGGCCGCGAGGAGTTCGTCGGCGCGCACTCCGTGGACGAGGACGGCCGGGTGCTCCTACAGGTGCCCGAGGACAGCGCGCTGCTCGCGACGGCGATCTGCGCGCCCCGCGGCGAGCCGTCCGCCGTCCTGGAGTTCGCCGACGTCGCGCCCGTCCCGGTACGCAACCGGATCCGCGCCCGGCTCTGGCTCGCCGGATGGTTCTCCTCCGCGGACGACCATCTCGCGTTCCACGCCACGCGCGTCGTGCTGCGGCAGCCCTCGGGCGCCGTGGTCGTCGACCTCGACGAGTTCGCCGCCGCAGCACCCGACCCGCTGGCCACGGCGGAGTCCCGGCTGCTGACGCACCTCGCCGACTGCCACGCCGACGCGGTCGAGCGGCTCACCCGGCTCGTCGAGCCCGAGAGCCTGCACGGCGCGGTGAAGGTCCAGCCCCTCGCCGTCGACCGGCACGGACTGACGTTGCGCATCGAGCGCAACCGCGCCCACGGCGACGTACGACTGCCGTTCCACCGGCCCGCCGACGATGTCGCGCAACTCACCGAGCGCATGCACATCCTGCTCTCGCAGGCCAGCGCGGCCCAGTGCCCCAGGGCGCTACAGCGGCAGCGCACAGACGGCGACGGGTGAGGCGAACGGCTCGCCAGCGAGCCGCAGTTCACCGCTGCCGGCGTCCACCTGGAACACGCTCACCGTGCTCGACTTCTGGTTCGCCGCGAACAGCAGAGTCCCGTCCGGCGAGAGGGCGATCTGCCGGGGGAAGTCACCGGATACCGGCATCGTGTCCAGCAACCTGAGCCGGGCACCGTCGGCCTCCACCGCGTAGCGCGCGAGGGTGTTGTGGCCACGGTTGGCGAGATAGGCGTACGAGCCGTTCGGCGTCACCACGATCTGCGCCGGGTAGCTGGTGCCCTCGCCGGTGCCCGTGGACTGCGGCTCGCCGATGGTCAGGCGCCCGGAGGCGGCGTCGTATCCGCACACCGCGACCGTGTTGTCGACCTCGTTGGCCAGGTAGGCGTACCGGCCGCCGGGGTGGAAGGTGAGGTGCCGGGGGCCCGCGCCGGCACGGGTGTGGGCCTGGGACACCTCGGTGAGGGTGCCTGCGCGGTCGTCGAGGCGATAGGTGTAGACGGTGTCCGTGCCGAGGTCGACGGCGAGGACATGGCCGCCGTCGGGGCTCGTGACGAACTGGTGGGCGTGCGGGCCGTCCTGGCCCGGGCCCGGTGCCGGGCTCGTGTGGGTGACCAGTTCGGTGCGCTCGCCGAGTGCGCCGGAGTCGTCGATCGGGTGCACGGCCACACTGCCGGAGGCGTAGTTGGCGCTCAGCAGCCACCGCCCGCCGGGATGCACCGAGAGATGGCAGGGAGCCCCGCCGCCGGTGCTCCGGCTGCCCAGGATCTTGCGGTCGGACAGCCGGACGGCGGTCACGGCACCGTCCTCGCGTTCGGTGACGGCGTACAGCGTGTCGGCGTTCGGATGGAGCGCGAGATACGACGGGTCGCCGACGCTCTCGATGGTTCCCGCGCCCGTGATCAGGCCCGTGGCGGCGTCGTAGGTCGCGAGGCCGATGCCCTTGCCGCCGCCGTCGACCGAGGTGTACGTGCCGAGATACAGCGGGCGGGGGCCGGAGGGCTTGGCGGCCTCGCGCGGTGTGCTCGCCGTCGTCTCGGAGGCTGTCGCGTCCGCCGCGGGCGCCGGAGCGTCGTTGCACGCCGGGAGCGCCACCGCGGCGGCCGTTCCTGTGAGGGCACCGACGAATCGGCGCCTGCTCAAGCCACCACTGCCCATGTCCACACCCCAGGTAGTCGGTCGTCCCGACAGCCACCCTGGCGTGGAACACCCACCACGTGCAACAACGGCACCGTCCGTTGCGCAGGCCGCAACGCCTACCAGTCGCCGTCCTCCACCGGTTTGCCCGGCACGTCCTTGAGGGGCTTCACCTGGCCCGGCGACGGCTCCTCCCAGGGTTCGTGGTCGTCACCGATCCAGTCGCCCACCGGCTTCACCGCATCCAGGGTGTCCGTCGGGGCCAGGTCCTCCGCGTCCTGGTCGTAGTAGTCGAACCACGGGAGCCCCGCGCGCGTGTACGCCGCCCGGTCCACAGGTGACGGCGGCGGGGCCTCACCGGTGATGCGGCGCCACTGAGGAGGCGTGACCAGGTGGACGAAGACCCGCCCGGCCGACTCCTCGGCCCAGTCCGTCGAGGGCCGGTCGTCCTGGTAGACCTCCTGGCGCATGGAGCCACCGACGCCCAGCCCCATCTCCGCGGCGGGCCGCGCACGCCCTGCCGCGGCGGCGCCGGGTGCCGGGGGTGCGGACATAGGCATCGCGGCGCCGAAGCCCCCGGCCGCCTTCATGGACCGCGCCTCACGCTCGGCCCTGAGCCGCTGCTCCTCGCGCCACACGGCCAGCGCTCCGTCGACCAGCGGGAACGACTGAAGTTGTACGCCGCCCCAGACCTCCTCGCCGGTGACCTGGCCCTCGACGGTCGCGCCCATGCCCAGCGGCACCGCCACGAACTGGCGGACCGTGCCCTTCCCGGAATTGATGCCGTCGAGCCAGGGCTGGCGGGGCAGCACGACGTAGTTCTGGGGGTTGCGGGAGAGCCGGTCGCTCCACGGCCTGCCCGAGACGGCGCACACCTTGCCGACGCCGACCTGAAGGGCGGCCGGCTCCGTGGTGCCCGCGAAGCTCAGCCACATCGCCTCGCGCAGATACACCGGCAGCAGCACGCCGCCGCGCGAGCGCCACTGCTCGGGCACGGTGTCCGGGTAGTCCGCGACGCGCCGGACCGGGAACTCGCCGAGTCCCGGCGGCAGCGCGTGCGTGCCCGTCTCGGGCAGCCGCAGGGTGCGGATGAACCGCACCGCCGCCCCGCCCGGCAGGCGCAGTGTGTTCCCGTCGATCCGCACGGTCGTGTCGGCCATCGCCCGCTCCCCTAGGTCCGGTCGTCGAATTCCCGGCGCCCCCTACCGAGAACGCCCGTCCATCCCGGTACGGTTCCGCCACAGCTGCTCCTGGACGCCCATACGTTCGCGCAGCCGGGTCAGGCGCGGCATCCGCACGCGCTGATCCTGGGACACGCGGTCCAGTTCCTCCAGCAGACGACGCGAGCGGTTCTCGGTGTCGAGCTCGTCGAGGATGCGGTTCACCTCGGTCAGGACGGCGCCGAGCAGTTGCCAGTGCCGGGCCTCGCGCTCGGCCTCCTCGCGCAGCAGCTGGGCCAGCTTGTCGCGGGTCGCCGCCGCGGTCTGCAGCTCGGCGGCGAGCCGGGCCTCCGCCGACTCGGCGTTGGCGCTGACGCTGGTGGTGACCAGTACCGCGAAGCTGACCACGGCGTTGGCGATCTCGGCCAGCAGCTGCTGCACCGCGGCACCCGTCGGCGGCGCGAACAGCGGCTCGGGGTCGCGCTCCTTCGCCAGGTCCGTGAGGGTGCGCGCGAGCACTCGCAGGACGACCGTGCAGATCTCCAGCGTGTCGAGGCCGGTCCGCAGCACGACCCGGTGCAACAGGCCCTCACGCACGCGTGGGTTGAGCCGCAGGCTGTCCTCGGCCTGCCGCAGGGCCGCGTCCACCTCGACGATTTCGTGGTCGAGCCGGCGGGCCTCGTGGAGCCGCGCCGCAGCCTGCTCGACCGGGGTACGGCCGGCCGCCTCCTCACCCATGTTCAGCATCAGCTGCCGCAGCCTGCGGGCGAGGCCCTCGATGGACTCACCCGCCTGGCCGACCCACACCGGCGGCGCCAGCAGCAGGTTGAAGCCGAGGCCGACGACCGCGCCGATGAGCGTCTCCACCACCCGCGCCCACGCCGTGTCCCCGACGGTCGTCACCCCGAGGACCAGCATCGCGCTGATCGCGACCTCGGGGACGTACTCGTTGACCCGCACCAGGTGCCCCACGGCCAGCGAGGCGAGGATCAGCAGGGCGAGACTCCACCAGGTCAGTCCCACCAGCAGGCTGAAGGCGATGGCCACGAGAACCCCGGCCACCACGGAGTTGACCCGGCGGATGCCGTTGGTGAGGGTGGCGTAGAGGGTGACCTGGACGACCAGCAGCGCGGTCAGGGGCGCGGTGAGCGGCAGCGCCTCGGGGCTCAGGCGCAGCGCGATGACGTAGGCGATCGTCGCCGCGGCGGCCGAGCGCAGCGTCTGGACGACGACGGGGTCCCGGCGCTGCTTCCTCACCAGGCGCTCGAAGGACGCCGTCTGCTCACGTACATCTCGCATCGCTTGGGATCTTCCCTTCCTCAGGCGCATCGAACGTACTGAGGAAAACCCCCGCTGTCGCGCTGCGGATGTCCGGGCAAGGGTGGCCATCTGCCCCGTCGATCGTCTGCGGCGCCGTCGTGGCTGGTTGCGCCCGCGCGGCGGAGTCGCATATTGATACAGCCTCGCGCCCCTCAGGGCGCGGCCGAACCGCAGTGGACTTCGCCCGACCCGTCTAGACGTACAGCTTGTCGAGGAAGGCGGACAGATTGACCGTGGTGCGGGCGATCTGTTCGTCCACGGTCAGGCTCTCCTCGATACGGATCCCGGACTGCGGGATCTTCTTGCCGCGCACGTAGAGGGAACAGGCGAGATCGGTGCACATGTAGACGCCGACGGAGTTCCCCTCGCGGCCCGCCGTTCCCGCTTTGCGGGCCGTCATCAGGGAGACGCCGCCTCCCGGGTGGGTCGTCAGGCACAGCGAGCACATGCTGCGGTGCAGGAAGCCGCGTTGCGAGGACGGGAACCTCAGGGTCACGCCGGTGAGCTGTCCTGCCCGCTCGGTGACCAGATAGCTGCGATCGGGTGCCCCCGGATCACGCCAGCCGAGGAAGTCCAGGTCGCCCCAGGGGCGTTCTTCGAGGTCCCGGGGTATGGCCAGCCGCTTGGCCTCGCCCTTGGAGCAGTTGATAAATGAGTTGCGGATGTCCTGCTCGGTGAGTGATCTCATGGGAGTCTCCTGGGGATTACCGGCTGCCTAGGGGGATTAGGTTTTAGCCTAGGGTAGATAGCCCGGGGGAGGGGAAGCCAGTGCATTTCCGGGACGTCGAGTCACCGCGGGCACGCGCGGCACTGGGGCACGTGGGGGGCCGCTCCGCCGGACCGGCCGTCGACCAGGATCTGCGTATCACGCTCAACTTCCACCCGGACCGGCTGGTCGGCGGGGTCCCGATTCTCGTGGCGCTGGCTCAGGACGGTACCTACCACTCGCAGTTCGTCACGGGAGTGAGCAACGGCGGCCTCACCGCGCATCCGGGCGGCGACCGCTGGCGCTGGGAGAGCCGGATCTTCGGCGGAGCCTACGACGACGCGTCCCCGCACGACCGGCCCGTCTACGGCGCCCTGAACTTCCGGCACCAGGTGGTGGGCGCGGCCCCACGGTTCGGGTCCTCGCACTTCCGGCTCACCGCGGCGACCCTGGCCTGCGCCACCTTCTGCTACCCCGACAGCGCGGCCGAGCCCACCGACTTCGGCGTGGCCACCGGCATGTCCCTGATCGCACTGGCCGAGGCGGACCGGCGGGACGCCCTCAACGACTACATCGAGGCGCAGGTCCACGGCGGCGTCGCCCTCGCCCACGACGTGGAGGCGCTCGTCCTGGACGCGGCCTACCGGGGCACCGCTGTCGAGGCGGCGGCCCGCTCGCTGCCCTGTCCGGTCGAATGGCACCCCGGCTACCGGCTCACCGTGGCCGAATTGCGAAGCCATGCGGACTACCGAGGCCCGGAGTACGCCGACCTGGGCGCCCGGATCGCCGACGACGGCCGCCTCGACCCGCGGATCATCGGCGACGCGGCCCGCACGGGACGCCATGAACTCCAGGACCTGAAGATGGTGTGGCACACCCTCGCCTGCTTCGGCGCCCCGGAGGGAGCCGGTACGGCCTACTCCGGCGCGGCCGAGTCCGGCGTGGCCGGCGTCGGCGGCCACACCCCGGGAGTGAGCACGCCCAGTGCGTAGGCGCGGGCGACCAGTTCGGTGCGGTTCGCCGCGTTCCAGCGGGCGGACAGCCGGCGCAGGTGATAGTTGACGCCGTCGACGGTGAGGCCGGTCTCACGGGCGGCGTGGGCCGTGGTGGCGCCCGCCGCCAGCAGGGCCAGGATGCGGGCCTCGATCGGCGCGACCCGGACGGGGGTGTCCGAGCCGGCCTCGCGTTCGCCGAGGACGCGCAGCATCACCAGCAGCGCGGGCGTGTCCTCCGAGGTGTCGCTCACCGGATCCGCCGTCAGCTCCCCGTACCGCTCGCCGCCGCCGGGCGCCTGCCAGCGCACCGAGACCTGATAGCGCGACCGGTGCCGCAGCCGCAGCGCCTGCGCGATCCGCTCCACCTGCGTCGCCTCCTGCGGCCGGAACAGCTCCAGCACGTCACGGCCGCGCAGCCGCCCCGGGGCCGTACCGCACTCCGTGGCCATCGCCGGATTGGCCAGCAGCACGGAACCGTACACATCGCACACCGCGACGGGCACCGAGACCCGGTCGAACAGCAACAGCGCGCGATTGCGCCACACCACCCCTTCCGCGTGAGCCAGGTCCACCAGCACCTCCAGCCTTTCCGTGCAAGGCCGATTCATGTCCATGCACTACAGAGAAGGATTGTGGGGCAAGGGCAGCAGCCGTTGGCGCGGAGCGGCTCCAGCCGGGTCGGGCGTCTCCTGGCTGGAGCCGGTCGTCGTCAGATATGGGCAGACACGATGAGCGTGCCGATGTGCCCCGGCTTGGGCGCCTCGAATACATCCGCCTTGGCCATGGAGAACCCGGCCCGGGTCAGCAGACGTTCCCAGACTGCGGGCCGGTAGCTGTAGCGGTAGGTGAACATGGCCTTCCCTGCGAACCCGCCCTTGTACATGCCCTGCGGCCCGTAGGCCCCGGGGATCGCCGGGGGCTGCGAGAAGACGAAGACACCGCCGGGGTTCAGCCGTTGCCGTACGAGAGGGAAGAGACGCCCGGGATCGGTGAACCAGGCCGCACCAAAGATCGAGTAGACGGCGTCGTACGTGTCCTCGCACTCCGCCAGGTGTTCCAGGACTTCGGCGTGGCTGAACACGGCCCCGGTGCATGCCCACTTCTCGCTGGTCCTCTTGACCATGACCGGTGAGAGGTCCACGCCGTGCGCGGTGGCGCCCTGCTCGGCCAGGTGCGCGAGCGCGCGGCCAGTGCCGCAACCGAGCTCCAGCACCTTGTGCGGGTCACCGAGAAGTTCCGGGCCGGGGCCGTGGCCGGCGTACTGGGTCCAGCAGAAGGTGGGCTCGGCGTCGTCCTTGAACGCGGATTCGGCGTATGCGTCCCACAGTTCGGTCTCGGCGGCGATGTCGTGTGGTACGGGCACGGCGCGTTCCTTCGGGTAGTCGGGATGCGGGAGCCCCCGCCCTCGGGGAGATGGGAGGGCGGGGGCCGACTGTAGCGAGGTCAGTGGCTGTCGGGGACCTTGTCGTCGCACGGGGAGCAGTCCGCGCCGTCGATGGCCCACAGTTCCTCGTCGATCGGCCAGCCCTGGCTCTTCAGGAAGTCGCCGGTGCGCATGCACAGGCCGTCTCGGCGGCGCTCGATGAACGGGGCGTGGTGCTTGAACCTGCCGCCGTTGTAAAGGCGGCAGATGCCCCACCAGACAGGCGTGTCGAGGATCAGTTGGTGCACGCCGAAGTCGACGAGTTTGCCGACGCCGAGGTGAACGTCGGGGTTCTCGATGGAGCCCATGACGTACATGACGGCGTTGCCGAGGATCCGTTCGGCCATGTCGCGGACCATGGTGTGGTCGCGGAGCAGGAGGGCGACTTCGCGGTCCCACAGGCTCATGCCGGAGTCGAAGACGTTGACGGTCAGCTCGGTGATGTGTGGTGCGACCGCTTCGAGCAGTTCCTGCGGGTCGCGTGCGCGGGTTGCGGCGGGACGATCTAACGCGATGGTCACGTTGTTCCTCCTGTTGCGGACGGTTGCCTCCGGTCGGAGGCGATGAGCCAACCCGCCCTTTCGGGGGGCAGGGCGGGCTGCACCCGTACCCGGCGTGCCGTCCCGCCGGGGACGGGTCTACCAACTGGTCTTGGTGTACGGATGCCAGTGCCCGCCATTGCCGTCCCGCGGGGGATGCCCGGGGGCTCGGTGCAGTGGACGTGGGTGCGCCGGTGCTCGGCCCAGCAATACCAGGCTGCTCGTCCTGCGGGCGTCTCGGAGCGCCCGATGATGGCGCTGCGCTCGGTCTCGGCGGTCATGGACTGTGCTCCCCCGTCCGGCGGTGCAGGGCGCGCGCGACCAGGACGCGCGCTAGGATGCGGACCCCGTCGGGGTCCGGCTCGACGAGGTGGGCGTGCTCGCGGTGTGCCCACACCGTCCAGCCCGGGTCGGACATCCCCAGCTCGTGGGCGACGGCCACTGCGTCATCCGGGTCCGCTATCAGGCCGTCGCAGTAGCGGCACACGTGCAGAGTGGCAGTCACGGGCGGCAGCTCAGCGTCTCGTAGTGGTCGCACAGCGCACTCAGGGACCGGGCCAGGCGCCGGGCATGGGCGACACCGGCATCGAGCCCGGCGAGGGGCGGGACGGACATCTTCCGGCGGGCCTCGCCCACGCAGGCCATCGCGCAGTACGACTGCACGTCCTTGAACCGCGAGCCCGCGGCCCGCTCCACCTCAGGGACGAGCAACTCAATGTGGCCACGCAGGGCGAGGGTGAGCGTGTCGACCTCGTCGGCGGCCGGTGGCAAGGCCTCCGGGCCGTCATCGGGCCCGAGGAGACGGAGCGCGTTTCCTCGCATCGTCGCCAGATCCGGAGGGGCCTGATCGCGCTCTTCGACGGTCGGTGAGTGGGCTGTAGCTTGGGCCATGTCGGCGCTCCTCAGCAGCGTTGGCCGCGCCCCGGGAGGTCTCATCCTCGCCGGGGTCTTGTTGTAACTCCCGACGCTAGAAGCGCAGGCTGCACGACCTCCAGGAATGTGCACGCATGTACACGCGTCTTGTTTATGGTCTTGACCTGCCAACACCCACGAACGACCGTGGTGTACATCCCTGAACACGAAGAGCAGCGGAGGCGATTGTGGACCTACAGTTCATCGGGATCGACCCCAACACCGGCGACGGCGAAAGCCCCACCGTGTGGGTCGACCAGGAGAAGCAGGAACTCGTGCTCCAGGGCTGGAAGCCGGGTCCGGAACTTGAAGCGGCGTGTGCGCAGTTCGAGGCGCCCGGCCACGCGGTGGGGATCCCGGACCACGAGGCCGTGATCCGTATCCCCGCCAGGATGGTGCACATGATCAGGGAGGCCTGCGATGCCGTCGAGCGTGCCGACGTTTCCTGAACTGCTCGGCTCGGCAACGAGCACGGCCGTCCATCTGGAGATGCGCGACAGCTACGCCGTCGACTACGAGAAGGGGCCGTTCGCCGACTGGCGGGCTGGTTTCCGCCACGACATCGCGGACCGGGCGTCCTGGTGGCGTCCGTGGCTCGACCTGATCCAGGAGACCGTGGGCCGCGGCGTCGTCGTCCGCCGGGCCCGCATCGTCTCCGAGCCGGTCAGCGAATACACCCGCTTCCTGTACGACGGCACCTTCACCAACGTCGCCGCGGGCGAACAGGTGCGCTGGCTTGCTCGCCGCAGTGCTTCAGACATCGCCCTGCCGGGAAACGACTTCTGGCTGATCGATGGCCGGCTGATCCGGTGGAACCACTTCACCGGCGAAGGCGCGTCCGGAGGCGGGGAGATCAGCGATGATCCGGCCGCGGTGAAGCTGTGCGCCGACGCCTTCGAAGCGGTGTGGGCGCGTGCCGTACCGCACGACCAGTACGAGATCAGCTAGAACGGAAGGCGCACGCCCAGCTCATGCCCATTTCTCCCTCGTCCTCGGCGCAGGCCGCCCGAAAAGCAGTAGCCGGGCGGCTGAAGGAACTTCGAGCCGACGCCGGGATCACCGGCCCCGAGCTGGCCGCGCGCTGCGGCTGGAGCCACCCGAAGACGTACCGGATCGAGGCTGCCCGCACGCCGCCGTCAGCTGACGACATCCGTCGTTGGTGCGAGGCGTGCGGCGCCGTGGGCCAGGCCGAGGACATCATCGCCCAGTCCCGCACCGCCGAGTCCATGTACACGGAATGGCGACGCAAGGTACGCACTGGCCTCAAGCAACTCCAGAACAGCTACGTGCACTTGTTCCAGTCCACGCAGCTCTTCCGCGTCTACTCGCCCACGCTCGTGCCCGGCCTGCTCCAGACCGAGGGATACGCGACGGGCCTGCTTTCCTCGATCACAGAGTTCCGCGACATCCCCAACGACGTCGCGGAAGCCGTAGCCGCGAGGCTGGAACGATCCCGGATCCTGCACGAACCCGGGCACCACTTCGTGATGGTCATCGAAGAGCCGGTCCTCTACTACCGACTGGGCGACAGCGATGCCATGGCCGCACAGCTCGGCTACCTGCTCACCGCTGGCGCGCTGCCGTCGGTGTCGCTGGGCATCATCCCCAGCGCGACCGAGGAACGCGCCATGTGGCCACAGGAGTTGTTCCACGTGTACGACGACGCGCTTGTGTCGGTGGAGCTGCTGTCGGCGCGCATCCAAGTCACCCAGCCCTCGGAGATCACCCTGTACGTGAAGGCGTTCGAGCAGCTGCGCGGCATGGCCGTGTATGGGGCCGACGCGCGGGCGCTGATCGTGAACGCCATCGACGCGCTGCACTGACCACGTGCAGGGCTACCCTCCCGGCATGACCACCGCTGCCGTGACCCTCGCCTTGATAGCCGCCGCCCTGGAGATCTGGGGCATCTGGCGGACCATCAAGGACATCTGTACGGCACGCCAGCGTCTGGCGTCGTATCTGGATTTTCCGCGCACCGTGTACGGGTCGGCTCACGGCCTCTTTGGCGGCTTGAGGATGACGGCCACTGGGACGGTGCACGGTCAGACGCTGGAGCAGCGCATCCAGGCTCTGGAGGCGGCACAGCGCGGTCTGCGTGACGAACTCGACCGTCGGGAAGAGAGGGCGAGGGAGCGCCTCAGGAACGAGTTCCAAGGCGCCCTGAAGGCTTCCGAGAAGACCATCGACGACCAGGTCACGAAGCTGCGGGGATACGTCGTGGGCGATGGTCAGACGTCCCGGACCAGGGCGTACCGGGGGCCGATCGTGTTGGGCATCGGCATCGTGGTCGGTCTGGTCGGCAACATCTTCTCCAGCCTCTGATCGCAGAGATCAGGCAAGGGTGGAACCGCATAGAGGATGCGGTGTGTCGGCTGTGAGGGTTCAACTAGGGGATGGCACCCGTGTGGCACTCGTGGGGATCTGGCGGGAGATGAAATGGACTGGGGAGACGCACCAAGTGCGGCCGCCGCGCTGGTGGCGGTGGTGGCGGCCGTCTTCAGCGGCATTGCCCTGAAGCACAGCCGAGAGTCAGCGGCCGCAGCCAAGCAGTCCGCGGCATCGTCGGACCGGTCTGCCGTAGCGGCAGAACGCTCGGCGACGGCAGACGAGGCCGCTCTCGCCGAGATGAGGCGTGAGGCGCAGGAGCGGCGGGATGCTGAGGCCGAGGTGCAGCGACCCAAGCCTGAGCTGCGGGTGGACTGGATCGCCGGAGTGCGGTACATCGTGCGGAACGGAGGCACAGGTCCCGCGGTCAATGTGGCGACCGTCCGGGCAGGCGAGCCAGACCAGTGCCGCGACCTGCCGAGCGGTGTGACGATCGGTCCCGGCGAGGGCCACGAGTTCATCATCCTCACCGCGATGGGTCTGCCTATCCCGACGTCGATTCACGTGACGTGGGACGGGCAGGCCACGCCCGTGGCATTGCCGGTGCCGCAGTGATGTCCGGCGCCACACGTTGCGTGCGCCGGTCGACGGGCAGTCGAAGACAGGCGGCGACGAACGAGGGCCGCGACTACATCGGCCCCCGGCGACCGCCGAAGGATCTGGTCTTCTTACAGGTTGGGCACCGGTAGCGCCCGGGTTCGATGCGCACGAGCAGCAGACATTCGCACGTAGCTGCACGCGGGCTTGGCGGAACGGCGGTCGGGAGCCCCGATCCCATCCGCTCCCACACGATGATTTCAGGAGTCGGCGGGGGCACTGGTTTGGTCGGACCCCAATACAATTCGTAGACCGGCAGTTCGGGCTGCTGGTCTCGTCCTGTCAGAGGGCCGAACTTGATTGCCGGATCCCCTTTGTCGGCTAGCTCCATGGTTGCCCCTCCCCGCTATCGGCATACGCCGGAGGGGTACATGCCGCAACGGTCGGGGCACAACGGCTTGAGCCCGATTGCGGGGAGGGAACCAGGCCGAGGGAGGCAGAACCCCCCGTTCCCCGCCTTCCGGGGTGTGCTTCTCTCGCCTCCCTGACTGCCATTTTCGCAGGTCATGTACAGGGAGGTTGGGTAGGGAGAACGCCCTCAGTCCTCGGCGCCTCCCTCGTCGTCCAGGGTGTCGTCGTCGCGGGCGGCGATGGCATCGAGGACGCGGTCGAGCCGTTCGTTGTCGAGTCCAGCTTCATCGAGTGGCGAGGCGGCAGCGGGAAGCGTGGGAGCACTGAACGCGAGAGCGCCCGCCCTATGCAGGCTGGCGGCCCTACTCAGGGGCGTACTCGAAGACGGTCCGCGAACTCCCATTGATTTCCATCGTCTCGCTGGTCCGGCGGTAGCGCTCGGTTTTCCCAGTGGCGCCGTTCTGGAACCACAGGTATTCATGGTCGTCATCGGCTGCCAGCGTTGGGGCGAGCCCGTCGTTGGGGCCGCCCCTGAAGTACAAATCAGCCATGCACCCATGGTGCACGCCGGAGCGGATGACGCATACCGGGCGGCGGGCGCTGCTGTCGGTCAGGCGTGCCACGATGCGTCCATGAGCAACGGATACCCGACTGAGTTGACTCTGCTGGGGATCGAGATCATGACTGCGTGGGCCGCGAGCCAGTCTGAGAACGACTTCATGGGTGAGCGGCTCGAAGCGCTGAAGCGAGATCTGGAAGACCCGACGAACGAGATCATCACCGCCCTCACGAACCTGTCGGCTCACCTGCTGAAGCTGCGCCACCAAGAGCAGGGCGCGAGTTTCGCCGAGACCCTGCAACTCCTCGCCTCGTACGTCAACAACCAGGAGCAATGAGGGCGTACGACAATGGCCCCGCCCCCCGGTGAGGGGCGGGGCCACGTTGGCGGTGCGGTCAGCGCGCGCCGGCCTGGTGGGTGCGTCGCCATGCGTTGTGTGTTCCGGCCGTCGCGCAGCCGTCGGCGGTCCGCACTCGTTGGATGAGCTGCACACGACGGCGGGTGTGCTGCTGCGCCGTGGCGCGCAGGAGGGGCGCCAACTCGTCGCCGCCCTGGGCGAGTACGACTGAGAGAGTGCAGCCATGACTACCGCCGCCGTGACTCTCGCCTCGCTCGCCGCAGTCCTGGAGATCGGGGGCATCGTCTGGACGATTCGCGATATCCGCACCGCGCGTGACCACCTGGCGACGTACCTTCAGCGTCCCGGCACTGTGTACGCCTCACTCGGTCTAGCTGTGGAGTCGGCTCTTGCACTCGCCCTAACGCCGCAGAACCAAACGCTTGAGCAGCGCATCGAGGCATTGGAGGCATGGCGGCGGGGTCTGCCCGACGAGCTTGCCTGGCGTGAGCGGGAGTTGGGCGACGTGCTGCGACACGACTTCCAGGGCGCGCTCAAGGCTACTGAGCGCACGATCGACGATCAGTTCAAGGGGCTGCGTGAGTACGTCGTGGGCAGCGGGCAGACGCCTTGGATCAAGGCGTATCGGGGTCCGGTCCTGCTCGCCGTCGGTGTCGTGGTCGGCCTGGCGGGCAACATCGTTGGCGCCTTCTGAGGACCGCCTACGCGGCTGCGCGAACACGTCGTCCACGACGAGCGGCAGCAGCACCCGATGGAACCGGTAGGGCGCCACGCGCTCGAATGAACCCGTCCGCACGCCCAGACCGCTGCCATGCGCCCCGAACGCGTCCACCTCGCCACCAGGCCGCCGAGCGTGAAGTCGCCCATGTACGCCTGGCACAGGGCGTCCACGGCGGCCGTGAGGACCGCGTCGGTGCCGTCCTCGGGTTCGGTGAGGGTGGGCCGGTACGCGTGGACGTACAGCTCCATCCGCACCGGCGTGGTCGCAAGCCCGGATGACCGGACGAGCGAGATCCGCCTGCATCGTGACGCAGGCGGCGGTGCCGCTGCCGAGCGCCCGCGGCTCGTGCAGGCTGACCGTCTCGAAGTGCCCGGTCGACAGGGCGTGTGTGGCGACGGCGTCGAGGATCGCCGAGGAGTTCAGCGCTATGAGGGCTCCCGCTCCTCCGTGCACCTTTTGCCCGTTATGTGTGTCACCCGCAGCCCCGTGAACGTCTCCACACACACCCGCTCAGCCCTTAACACCCCAGCCATACCCAGGAGATGCCCAGCTCACAGCCTTGTGCAACACGCTTTAGGGGTGGTCAGATAGCCGACGCTAGTGATGTTCTTCTGGAGATCTGGCGCGATCAGCGCCAGGCGGCCGTGTAGTCGGAGAACCAGCGAGCGACGCTTTCCAACATCGTCATTCTGGTAGTTGCCGCTGGGCTGGGGCTCGTGTCGCAGCGAGGGATCGAGACATCGACGTTGGTGATCTCCGTGCCGATGGCCTTTTTGGGCGTGTACGGCGTATTGGCGTGCCTGAAGTTCCGGGAGCGTTTTAATCTTCACAACAAGCTTGCTGTGGAGTTGAGAGACCAACTGGTGGCGCTGCACCCCGGGTTGGAGGTGCGAACCGCTTGGTCGAGCGCTTACGGCGCGCGCCGATCCAAATACCGTGCCCTCTTCAGGGTTCGCCTGTATGCGCTGTGGGTGGCTCTGCATGGGGGGATCGCGCTGGTGGGAGTCATGCTCTCCATCTTCGCGCTGGCCGCGTGAGAAGCGGGGCTGTGAGCTGCTGCGCGGTCTGGTGGGCAGTGAGGCGGTCGGGCCAGATGTTCTGCGACTTCCACGTGGCTGGTGTGACTTACTCGTCTGTCTCGGAAGGTCGCCACATGCGGGTCTGCATGTGGACCGAGAGATCCTCGAGGCGCGCATTCTCGATCGTTCCGGTGGCGAAGCCGATTTCCGGCTGTCCGTCGAGGTTCCACTTGATGGCTGGCCTGGGCCGGTAGCGGAATCCCTCTCTCGCTGCGTTCCAGCCCCACTCGGCGGCACGCGCCATAAGCTGCTCGACAGCCGCACGCCGGAACTGGACTACGTCGATCTCGTCCGTTGCTAGGCCACCTTCACCGTCGCCGTCTGTTGTGGCGGCCCGAATGATCTCGGCGTCGCTGCTCGCAGCGATTGCTGCTGCCTCTTCCACGCGGGTCAGTTCCACCTCTTGGCCAGCGAGACTGATTCGGACGCTCCTGCCTTCGAGGACCTTCTGCAACGTTGCTGCCAGGACGGGGTTCTTCCTGAGACGCCACCAAGAGAAGGCGACCAGGATCAGTATCAGAAGGGGCCATTTCACGGAGGAGATGAATTGCAGGACGCTCATGGCTGCTCCAGGGGCCCGCTCTGCGTGGGAAGCACATTGTGCCCGAGCGGGAGGCAGCGTGGGCGCGCTGCGGCGCCTGTTTGCAGCTTCTCTGGGGTCGGCCTCCTGCTCTCCCTGGCCTCCCTGGGTGGCGTATCCGCAGGTCACCCCAGGGAGGCAGGGCAGGGAGGCGGTCAGGGAGTTCTCCCTGATCCCTCGCGCCTCCCTACGCGGCGTCCCGCTTGGCAAGGGCGTCACGGATCCGGTCACGACCGACGACCATCACGCCGTCAGACTTGTACGGCGCCGCCTCGAACTCGTCGAGGAACTCTCGCAGATCGGAGTTCGTCCACGGCCGGTATGTCCTGGGGTCCCGCTCGGCGAGGCGCTGAAGAACCTCCTGCGTCCGCATGCGGGGCGCGGTCCCGAGCACGGTGAGGGGGGCGACCTCTCGTACGACGTCGAGCTTGTGCAGGGTGGCGACGCCGGACCGCTGTGCCTTGGCCCGGTCGGTGATCACCTGCGCCTGGTCGTCGTGGATGAAGTGCGTGCGCACCGTGATGGACGACTGGCCCGGCTCCAACTTGATGCCGTCACCGGCGACGGCCAGCGTCCCCTTGTCAAGACCCTGGCGCAGCAGATGAGGCGCGGCGCCGTCGTCGATGGCCTTGTCGCCCAGCGCCATCCGCCCCTGCGATTCGGTGCCGACGACCAGCGAACCGCGGACGTGGGCGCCCTCCCGCACCAGCTTGGGAAAGTTCTGGTCGGTGGGGTCCTGCGTGCCCTGCCACAGCGTCACAGACACGGCACGCCCCTGGTTATGGATCCGGCGCGCTGCCATGAAGTACCGGCTCGTCGCCTTGCTCCCGCCGTACGGACGGTCGTCGGCCCCCTTCATCGGGTGCATGAATGCCACCTGCGCCTCGTCGACGATGATGACGAGCGGGTCGAACACGGTGCCCGGAGGCGCCATCAGGCGGCGCTCCATCTCCTGTAGGCCCGCCTCGACCATCTCGGTCACGGCGCAGGCGTGTTCGTGGGTCGGCCCCTGGATCAGTACCGAGGCGAGCCCCTCGAACATGCCCCAGTCGCCGATGCCCTTGAGGTCGCCGATCCAGAACTCAACCGAGGAGTCGAGGGCGAGCCACAGCGCCAGGGCACGCAGCGCTGCCGTCTTGCCCTGGTTGGACAGGCCCGTGACCAACACATGCCGCTGATGACCGTGGCGTCGCCGCGCAGGTTCTGACCCCACGGCGCGCGCCCCGTCTGGTAGTCCGCGGTCAGCGTCTCGTCGAGGACGAGCGCCGACGGGCCGATCGGCTCGTCCAGCGCCCCTGAGTCGGCAATCCACAGCCGTACGGTGCGGGCCGCCTCGGGGATCGTGATGAACACCTCGTGCTCGTGACGGCCAAGGTTCTCGGCAAGCTTGCGGCGCCGGTTCTGGATCTCGTCCGTGGATACGCCCGAGGGCAGCCTCACGTCCACCTCGACTCCGCAGCCCGCCATGACGATCGGCGAGAGCATCGCCGCGCCCATGTCGCCCATGTCCTCAATGGCACGGGGCAGAGCGGAGATACCGAGGTCTCTGAACGCCACGACGACGATGGACGGCGTGATGGGTCCGCCGTCGTCTCGCTGGTGCGGCGGCAGCGCCCATTGAGGGGCGGTGCGTGAGTGCCGGCCGACTGCCCACACGGCGGCGAGGCCGATCCACGGCAAGACGAACAGCGTTGGTTCCCACGCCACGCCAGCGACGACGGCGACCAGGCGGACCAGCTCGATGACAACACGCGTGGGGGCGAGGACGTCGCTCACGTCGTGGTTCGCCCACGCCAGCAGAAGCCCGCACAGGAGCAGCGCACCGGCTCCCGGGACGACGGCGGAGCCGACAGCCTTGGGAGCCCGGATCAGGGCGGTGAGCATCTCCATACGGCGCCGGTGACGAGCCTCCCGGAACACTCGCCCACGCTCCTCCCACAGTTTCACCTCATCCATGAGCCCTGCCGCTTCGGCTGCCCGGATCATCCGCTCGTACCGGGCAGCGCTGCGGCCGTCCCACGTACGGCGTGCCAGCACGCGCGCTCCTCCGCCGACGTAGGCGCCGTGACGCACGATCAGGCGCCCAGCGGTGCGGGTGCGTTCGTCGGCCAGGGCACGGCGCAGACCGTCAAGCCGCAGGCCTCGCGGTCGTTCAGGAGCGTCGACCTTGCCCAGGGACACCAGCACGAGGCGTTCGTGTTCCGTAGTCATGGTCACGCCCCTCGCCGGTAGTCGCGCCACATCGAGCGCAGCACCAGAACGCAGATGGTCAGGGCGCAGGCAGCGATGGCCAGCACCATCGGGGCGATGGACAGCCCGATGAGGATGGCCACCAGGACCGTGCCGACGATGGCCAGGGCGATAACGCCGAGGCACCCGACACCGACGTACGTGCCGACCGGGTACGCCTTGATGGGCGCCCGCGGTACCGGCGCCGCGGCGACTGGCCACGGGTAGATGGGGTGTCCGTCGGCGGTCATCCCGATTGTCTTGAGGTGGTCACGCTGCGGCGTGACGTCGGGCTGTTCATGACCGCTTCCCCTCGACGATGTCGCGCCGTAGTTCGGCGGCGTCACGGCGGGACAGACCCAGCTCAGAACGCAGCCGTTCGATAGTCACTGGGCGACCGGTCTCGGCGGGTACGGAAGTGGTCACCTTGGTGGTCATGCCGCTGGTCACATAGGCGTGCCGCGCATGAGGCAGCGGATCGGGCACGGCGGTCACCTCGGTGACCACCTGCGCGGGCGTGCTGCGGGGGGTAGGGGTGGTCACCTCGACGTCATCGCGCAGGGCGTGAACCCTCCACAGCACGAGAGGGGCGATGGCGGAGACGGCGACGACGAGCGGCACCGACACCGGCAGCAGACCGGCCGTGACGAGATGCGAGGCGGCGTTGACGGCGATCATCGCGAGGACTACGGCGAGCACGTCGCGGTGCACTCTGAGGGCGCGTACGGCGTAGATGTCCAGCGCTGCCGGAACCCCTGCGGCGACGACCGGGCTGAACCCGCGCGCGGGCAAGGATGTACTCAGCGGATGCGGTGAACGCGAGAGCCGTGCCAAGTGCGGCCCACGCCAACAGGTCGCGCTTCACCGGTCCTCACCCCACGCCCGGTAGCCGGTGGGCGGCGTCTCGGTGAGTCGCTCGTGCAGGAAACGGGTGTTCTACTCGACGCCGCACGGGTGGCCGCCCAGGATGCTGCGCAGGGCAACGGCGGCATGAAGGCACGGGCGGCAAGGATGTGATCGCGGGTCTCGGCGTCGCCGAGGCTGTCGGGTGCGGGGATGTCGATGGCTTCGAGGACGGTGGCGAGGAGATCTCGGGTGGGCTCGGGGATGGCGCTCATCAGGCAGCCACCTCCAGAGCGAGCCGCGCGAACGAGGCGGCGGCCGTGGTGTCCTTGGGCCGGTAGGCGGCCAGGCGCGTAAGGAAGGTGTCGGCTGAGTAGACCTTGACGGCGACGGCCTTCCGGGCGCGGCCCTTCAGCTTCACCGCGGTCGTGCGGGTGCCGTCCGCGGTCACGCCACGGGAGAAGGCTCCGGCGAACCGGTGGGCGGTGGCGTCGTCGAGACCCGGCGGCGTCGAGCCGGGTACGAACGGGCTGCGGCTGGCCGGTGGCCACGGCACGGACCGCGCGAGCGGTGGCGCGAGTGGCGGCCGAGCGGGGGCGGACGATGGCACGCAGAGCGCGGCGCTCACGGTGGGCGGTACGGTCCTTCATGGGTCCGGCTCCTTGATCGGAAGATTCTGGATCAAGGCCCCGGGGCGGTGATGGGCTCACCGTCCGGGGCCGCCGCCGTCTCACACATGTCTCACGGACTGTGCGTGAGACGGCGGACTCGGAGCCCCTGACCTGGACGTTGAGCGGTCCTACGGACTCACACAAGTCCTGTTGGACGCTTTCGACTACAGAATCATGTAGTTCCGCGGCCCGGGCCACCGGGGCCGATCGATCAACCTGGAGCGCAGTACTTCCGTACCGCGAAAGGCAGTTGTCGCGCCATGCCCCCCACCGCGCTGCACACCCATACCGCCGGCACCCTCCCCGGTGTCCCCGTCGTCGACATCTCCGCCACCGGACCGGGACGCACGCCGATCCAGCAGGTCATGGGCCTGATGCGGCAGCACGGGCCGGTGCTCGTGCGGCGGCTGCACGGGCGGGACACGCTCTTCGTGGGCGATCTCGACCTGGTCGCCGATCTCGCCGACGAGCAGCGGTTCGCCAAGCACATCGGGCCCGCCCTGGAGAACGTCCGTGAGTTCGCCGCCGACGGGCTGTTCACGGCGTACAACGACGAGCCCAACTGGGCCAAGGCGCACGACATCCTGATGCCCGCCTTCGCGCTCGGCTCGATGCGCACCTACCACCCGGTGATGCTGAAGGTGGCCCGAAGGCTGATCGACTCCTGGGATCGCGGCGCCCGCGACGGGCAGCCGGTCAATGTCCCCGACGACATGACCCGGATGACCCTCGACACCATCGGGCTCGCCGGCTTCGACTACGACTTCGGCTCCTTCGAACGCGCCGAACCCCACCCCTTCGTCGAGTCGATGGTCCGCTGCCTGGAGTGGGCCATGACCCGGCTCGCCCGCACCCCGGGCGAGGACCACTCAGCCGCCGACGCGGCCTTCCGCGACGACGCCGACTACCTCGCCCAGGTCGTCGACGACGTCATCGCCTCCCGCACCGGCACCGACCAGCAAAACGCCGAGGACCTGCTCGGGCTGATGCTCAGCGCCACGCACCCGGCCGACGGCAGCACGCTCGACACCGCCAACATCCGCAACCAGGTCATCACCTTCCTGATCGCGGGCCATGAGACGACCTCCGGCGCGATGTCCTTCGCGCTGTACTACCTCGCCAAGCACCCGACCGCGCTCCAGCTCGTCCAGCGCGAGGTGGACGCCCTGTGGGGCGACACGCCCGACCCGGAACCGACGTACGACGAGGTCGGCCGGCTCACCTACACCCGCCAGGTCCTCAACGAGGCACTGCGGCTGTGGCCGACGGCCGCCGCCTTCACCCGGCGCGCTCTTCAGGACACGGTGCTCGGTGGCCGGATCCCGGTCGCCGCGGGACAGGCCGTCACCGTGCTCGCCCCGGTGCTGCACCGGCAGCCGGTCTGGGGCGACAACCCCGAGCGCTTCGACCCCTCCCGCTTCACGCCCGAAGCGGAGGCGGCCCGGTCCGTGCACGCCTTCAAGCCGTTCGGCACCGGTGAACGCGCCTGCATCGGGCGGCAGTTCGCGCTCCACGAGGCGACCATGCTGCTGGCGATGCTCGTCCACCGCTACCGGCTGAACGACCACGCCGACTACCGCCTGGGCGTCAAGGAGACGCTCACCCTGAAGCCGGAGGGCTTCACGCTGACGCTCACCCCGCGCACACCGGCCGACCGCGTGCACGCGCCGCTGCCAGGTGTCGTGCAGGCCGAGGCGTCCCCGACGGTCGACAGCGACACCCTCCCCGCTCGCGTCCGTCCCGGCACCAGCGTCCTCTTCCTGCACGGCAGCAACTACGGAACCTGCCGTGAGTTCGCCGCCCAACTCGCCGACGAGGCCGCCGCGATCGGCTGCGAGACCCGGATCGCGTCCCTCGACGCATACGCCGGCGGCCTGCCCACCGACCGCCCCGTCGTCATCACGGCCGCCTCCTACAACGGCCGCCCCACCGACGACGCCACCGCCTTCGCCGCCTGGCTCGACGGCACTCCGGACGCGACCGAGGTGACGTACGCCGTCCTGGGCGTCGGCGACCGCAACTGGGCCGCCACCTACCAGCACGTCCCCACCCGCATCGACGCCCTCCTCGCCGAGCTCGGCGGCACCCGGCTCACCGACCGCGTGGCGGCCGACGCCTCGGGCGATCTCACCGGCGCCGTGCGGGAGTTCACGGTCAAGCTGCGCACGGCCCTGCTGGAGCAGTACGGCGACCCCGACGCCGTCGCTCCCGCGGACGTACCCGACACCGCCTACGAGATCCGCACCCTGACCGGTGGCCCTCTGGACGCCCTCGCCGAACGGCACGGCCTCGTCCCCATGACGGTCACCGAGGCATACGACCTCACCGCACCCGGATACCCGCGCCGCAAGCGGTTCGTACGCGTCGCACTCCCGGAGGGCATCGCCTACCGCACGGCCGACCACCTCGCCGTGCTGCCCGTGAACGCCCCTGCCCTCGTCGAACGAGCCGCTGCCGCCCTCGGCGTCGACCCCGACACCGTCCTGGAGATCCGCGCCGCCCGCCCACGCCGCGCCGGCCTGGCGGTGGACCGCCCCTTGACGGTACGTCAACTCCTCATGCACCACGTCGAGTTGCAGGAGCGCCCGAGCGCATCACAGCTGTCCGCGCTCGCCGCCGCCAATCCCTGCCCGCCGGAACGCATGGCGCTGACGGCCCTCGAAGCCGACGACCCGCGCACCCTGGTCGAGGTGATCGAGGCGTACCCGGCACTGCGCGGTGCCCTGGACTGGCCGCAACTTTTGGAGATCCTCACCCCGCTGCGCCCCCGCCACTACTCCATCTCCTCCTCACCCGCCGTCGACCCCGGCCACGCGGACCTGATGGTCTCCCTGCTGGAGGCACCGGCCCGCTCGGGCAACGGCGTGTACCGGGGGACCGGGTCCGGCCACCTCGCCACCGTCGAGCCGGGCGACACGATCATGGCCCGCGTCCAGCCGTGCCGGGAGACCTTCCGGATCGACGGCTCCACGCCGGTCATCATGATCGCGGCGGGTACGGGACTGGCCCCCTTCCGTGGCGCCATCGCGGACCGCACGGCAGCGGCTGCCGAACTCGCCCCCGCCCTTTGCTACTTCGGCTGCGACGCCCCCGACGCGGACTTCCTGCACGCCGAGGAACTCCGCGCCGCGGAGACCGCCGGAGCGGTCTCGCTCCGCCCGGCCTTCAGTACCGCCGGGACCTTCGTGCAGCACCGCATCGCCGCCGAGGCGGCCGAGGTCTGGGAGCTGCTGAACGCGGGCGCCCGGGTGTATGTCTGCGGCGACGGCTCACGGATGGCGCCGGGCGTGCGGGACGCGTTCCGTACTCTTTACCGGGAGCGCACCCCGGACGCCGACACAGCGACGGCCGAGCGGTGGCTCGACGCGCTGATCGCGGACGGGCGTTACGTCGAGGACGTGTACGCCGCCGGCTGACCGGAGGGAAGGGGTGGGCGCACGGTGGTGGACTCCTGGGAACGGGCCCGAAACGTCCTGGCGGCGGCGCAGATCCCGCCCCACCAACTCGCCCACCTGCGTCCACTGGACGGCGGCACGTACAACACCGTCGAGGAACTCCGGCTCACCGACGGCACCCGCCACGTCCTGAAGATCCCGCCCGCGGGGACCACGCCCGGCCTGCGCCACGAACGCGAACTCCTCGTATCCGAGGCGGAGTTCTACGAAGGGGCCGCCAAGGCCGACGTACCGGCACCGCGCGTCGTGGCGGTCGGCGGGGACCCGGGCGCACGACATCTGCTGATGACCGCCTGTCCGGGCGACCCGTGGGACGATTCACTCACGGATGCCGAACAGGCCGCCCTGCGCACGGAGTTGGGACGTCAGGTGGCCAGGCTCCATCGGGTGACGGGCCCCGGCTTCGGCTATCCGTCCGGCGCCCTCGGCCCCCTCGCCCCCGACTGGCGGACCGCCGTCACCGCGATGCTCGACGCCGTACTCGACGACGCCCGCCACTACCGCGCCAAGCTGCCCCGCCCCGCCGGCGAGGTGGCCCGCACCGTCCGGGCCGCTCTCCCCGCCCTCGACGAGGTCTCGGTCCCGTGCCTCGTCCACTTCGACCTCTGGCCGGGCAACATCCTGGTGGACCGCTCGACGGGGGTGGCGAGCATCGGCGGGCTCATCGACGGGGAGCGCATGTTCTGGGGCGACCCCCTGGCGGACTTCGTCTCCCTTGCGCTGCTGGGTGACATCAAGAAGGACGAGGATTTCCTGGCGGGCTATCGGGAGGCCGGGGGCCATGCCGTCTTCGACGCACCGGCCCGCGTCCGTCTTGCCCTCTACCGCAGCTATCTCTACCTGATCATGCTCACCGAGACGGTCCCGCGGGCGGTGGGCGAGGACCGGAACCGCTGGGTCCAGGCGGCGGTCGGCCCCGAACTCCTCGCCGCCCTCGACGAGATTCAGGAACTGACCGCTTCTTGACAGGGACAGGCCCGTCTTAATTCATCTCATGAACTAAGGGGTCGAAAAAGTCGCGCAGGACCCGTCCCCGGAGGTATGTTGCAGGTCGGACAGGGTTCGAAAGGAGCCACATGGCGGGGCGGAACGGGCGCACGGTACGCGACCTCAGGCGGGCCAACCGCACGGCCGTACTACAACGGCTCTACTTCGACGGACCCCTCAGCCGCTTCGAACTGGGTCCCGTGACCGGGCTCAGCTCCGGCTCCGTCAGCAATGTGGTGGCCGACCTGGTCGCCGACGGTCTGCTGGAGGAGGCGGGCAGCGTCGACTCCGACGGCGGCCGCCCGCGCACCCTGCTGCGTGTGGCCCCCGGCAGTGGCCACATGATCGGGGTCGACGTCGGCGAAACCCGGGTCCGCATCGAGCTGTTCGACCTCACACTCACCGAACTCGCCCGCACCGAACGCCCGTTGGCGCAGCATGGCTACGAGGTCGGCGTCATCGTCGGTCACATCCGCGACGGCATCACCGAGGTGCTCACCGCCGCCGGAATCGCACCGGAACAGCTCCTGGGCGTCGGCATCGGCGTCCCCGGCATCGTCGAACGCACCCCGAACCGCGGCGCCGTGGTCCACGGACAGACGATCGGCTGGGACGCGGTCCCCCTCGAAGCGCTGCTCCGTGACGGCTCCCCCCTCCCGGAGACCGTCCCGTACTTCATCGACAACGGAGCCAAGACCCTGGGCCAGGCCGAGATGTGGTTCGGCGCCGGACGAGGCGCCCGCAACGCGGTCGTCGTCCTCTTCGGCTCCGGCGTCGGCGCCTGCCTCGTCACGCCCGAGGTGGAGCACGGGCGGGCGGTGGAGTGGGGGCATCTGACGGTACGGGTCAGGGGGCGCCGCTGCCGCTGCGGTGCGCTCGGCTGCCTGGAGGCGTACGCGGGCGCCGAGTCGCTGCTCGAGCGGTGGCGCGAGCAGGGCGGACGTCCGCCGGAGGACACCGACGAGGAGACGGCGCTGACGGCGATGCTGGCCGCCGCCTACCCGACCGAGAGCGGTGCGGCCGACCCGGTGGCGCTCGCCGTCCTCGAGGAGACCGCCGAGTACCTGGGCGCCGGCCTGTCCGACCTGATCAACCTCTTCCAGCCCGAGCGGATCCTCATCGGCGGCTGGGCCGGGCTCCAGCTCGGCTCACGGTTCCTGCCCGCCGTACGCCGCCACGCCGTGTCGTACGCGCTGCGCCACCCGGCCGAGCGGGTCACCATCGACCTGGGCCGGCTCGGCCCCGACGCGGTCACCGTCGGCGCCGCGATCCTGCCGCTGGCCGACTTCTTCGCCCGCGGCGGCCGCCGTGCCGAGCCCGCGCCCGAGGGCCCGCCGCCCGCCTGGCGCGCGGCGCTTCAGGAACGGGCTCCGCACTGAGGTTTCGCCGGTGATCGCGGAGGTACTCGGTGCGCTCGCACCACCGGAGGGAGGACGCGATGGCTGACGACCGACGTGCGGGTCCCGTGCCGCGTGATCTCCAGGACCAGCAGGCGGCCGACCCGGGCGACGACCCGTGGGAGGTGCCGCCCGCCGACGCGACCGACGATCCCGACGAGACCGATGAGACCGACGTGCCCGACACCGACGTGCCAGACACCGACGAGGCGGGCACCGGTCGCCAGGGTGCCCCGCACGCGGCAGGCGTCCATCCCGAGCAGCCGGTACCGGACGAGTCCTCCGGGTGACGCGCCACCGGACGGACCCGGTGGATCTCCGGCGTTGCGCCATGCGAACGCAGCAAGCCTCATACGCGAGACGCATGATCGGGTAGGGTCCGTGGGGTGGGACTGTCCTTGGGAGAACGGGTGAGGTCGGCGGTGGCCGCGCTGATGCACGCGACCGGTGAGTCGCAGGCGGACCTCGCCGTCGCACTCGGTGTGAGCCAGGCACAGGTGAGCCGTCGGCAGTCCGGCAGCGCGGCCTGGAGCCTGTCCGACTGCGACGCGCTCGCCACGCACTTCGGCATCGACGTACTCGACCTGCTCGCCGGCCCGACCCGGGCGTGCGAGACCCTGCCCGTCCGGCGGCGCAGGACCGGCGGATCGGCGGCGGTGGCCCGATGACCGACTTCGAGGCGATCGACGCGCTTCTGGCGGGCGCCCGCCAGGAGGTGCCCCTGCCGCCCGCCGAGGAACGGCGCGACCTGCGGGAGAAGCTGAACCTCTCCCGCGCCCAGGTGGCCCAGGCCCTCGGCGTGAGCCCCTCCACCGTCGGCGGCTGGGAGTCCGGCCGGGACCCCAGCGGCGAGGTGCGCGAGAAGTACGCGTACTTCCTGGAGGGGGCGCGGACGAAGCTGGTGGGCCAGGACGAGGAAGAGGAAGAGGTCGGGCCTACGGAGGATGCCGTCGACCCGGCGGATGTGGACGAGGGGAGCGGCCACGCCGTCGACGAGGCCGATGACGTCGCCTCCCTCGGCGCTCCGCGCCCGTGCGTCCTGTGCGGCGGCCCCGCCCACCATGAGGTCGCCGGATTCCCCCAGCACCTGGACCCCGCCGAGTGCGCCCCGACGGTACCGGTACCGGCGCCGACCGCCCCGGTCGCGGAGCCAGGGCAGCAGGCCGGACCGGTCCAGCCCCGGCAGGGCGCGAAGCCCGTCCAGGTCGTCCCCGCAGGCCGCCGTATGCGCACCGCCTCCGACGCAGAGCCCGACCTGATCCGCGCGGCCGTCGCCGAGGCGCTCGCCCGCCACGAAGGCGATGTGGACGCGGCGACCGCGGCCCTGGTGAAGCGGGCCATTCCCGATGCCATGGCGTTGCTGGACGAGACCCGCAAGGGCGGCCGGTACGACGTCGTGGCGCACCCGTGGATCCCGGAGGTCCTGCGCAAACAGACCGCTCGCGGTTCCGATCAGATCTGGGAGGCCCGCCCCAAGTGGGCCCGGCGCGAACTGCCGCCCGGCGCGCACGAGGTGACCGCCCTCGACGTCAACGGCGCATATCTGTCGGCACTCAAGACGCATCTGCCGATCGGCCAGCTGGAACACTCCACCGGCTTCGACCACGACCGCCGCCGGGCCGGCGTCCATCTGATCACCCCGTCTGCCTGGGAGCACGACGCCCACCTGCCGAACCCGCTCGGCAGCCGCGACGAGCCAGGGCCCTTGTGGGTCACCGAACCCACCCTGCGTCTCCTGCTTCGGCTGTCCGGCCCGAAGCACGGACTGTGCGACCCGCCGGAGATCCACGAGTCGTTCACCTCCGGCGCGACCGAGAGCCTCCTGGAGAAGTTCCGGGTCGCGCTGAAGGACGCCCGCGACCGGGCGATCGCGGAGGACGACGAGGTGACGCTGGAGTATGTGAAGGCGATGTACTCCAAGTTCGTCTCCACGATGGGGGAGTCCAACTACAACCGGGAGCTGTACCGCCCCGACTGGATGCACCTGATCCGCTCCCAGGCCTTCGCCAACCTCTGGATGAAGGCGTACAAGGCGCACGAGGAAGGCCTGCTGGTCGTCCGCGCCATGGGCACCGACGAACTCCATGTGATCGGCGACTGGCGGCGGGTCTTCCCGGAGGGCCGGGGGGTCTCCGACGTGAAGCTCAAGGACGTGTACACCGTCGGAGAGGACGCCGCCCCGGCCGTCGTCGACGACTGAGAAGCCCTACGCGGCGAGCGGGTTCACACCGGTCAGCTTCACCGACAGCTCCCACAGCCGTGCCGCCTGCTCGGGGTCGACTGCCCAGTCCATGACCCCCTCGGACGCGTCGGCGTCCGGAGCGGGCTCGGCGATGTCGCAGTCCTCCAGATACACGCCGCCCATTCCGGCCAGCTGAGGCGAGGTCGCCGCCCACACCTGGGTGGCCGCACCCTGCTCCGGTGTCTTGAAGCCCTGGGGGTTCAGCGGATTGCCGTCCTCGTCGATCCAGCCGCGATCGACCATCTCCTGCTTCGCCAGATGGCGCTGGAGCGGCGTGAGGATGCCGCCCGGGTGCAGCGCGAAGGCCCGTACACCGCGCTCCCGGCCCAGCCGGTCGAGGTGCACGGCGAACAGGACGTTCGCCGTCTTGGCCTGCCCGTACGCCTCCCACTTGTCGTAGCCGTCGTGCCAGTGCAGGTCGTCCCAGCGGATCCCGGAGTTGTGGTGCCCGCGCGACGAGACCGAGACGACACGGGCGCCGCCCGGTTCGATCGCCGGCCACAACAGGCCGACCAGGGCGAAGTGGCCGAGGTGGTTGGTGGCGAACTGCGCCTCCCAGCCGGGGCCGACCCGGGTCTCCGGGCAGGCCATGATCCCGGCGCTGTCGATGACGAAGTCGACGGTCCGCCCGGAGGTGAGGAACCGCTCGGCGAAGCCGCGCACGCTCTCCAGGTCACCGAGGTCCATCTCGTCCACCTCGACGCCGTCGATACCCGCGAGGGCCTCCTGCGCGGGGGCGGGACGGCGGGCGGGTACGACGACCTGGGCGCCGGCCTTGGCGAGCGCGCGGGTCGTCTCCAGGCCCAGGCCCGAGTAGCCGCCCGTGACGATCGCGAGCTTCCCGGTCAGGTCGATGCCCTGGAGGACGTCGTCAGCGGTGCTCGTGGCACCGAAGCCCGAGCCGATCTTGTGCTGTGCAGTGGTCATGCCGCAACGCTACGAATTGGAGCGCTCTCGAAGTCAAGGCCGGACGAATGCGGGCAAAAGGAAAGCCCCGACCGTGACGGGGGAATCACGATCGGGGCGGCCAGGTGGTGGGCACGGATGGCGGTCGCCTCTCGGCGAAAGGCTCCACAGGGCTTCAGCCGAACGATCTTCCCTGTGGGCGAAAGGTGAGGCCCGGGGACACTGTTCCATCCGCGCCCACGGTTTGTTCAACGGGGAACCACCTTGGAGTGTTCCGGCACCTGCGGTGATCTGGGTCACCGGGGCAGCCGTCGCTCGCGGGCCCAGGTCAGCAGGTCGTCCACCGGCCAGGTGGTGACCACCCGCTCCGCGGGCACCCCGCACTCCTCCGCCCGGGCGCAGCCGAGGATCTGCCAGTCCAGCTGGCCCGGCGCGTGCGCGTCGGTGTCGATCGAGAACAGGACGCCCGCCTCCACGGCCCGGCGCAGCAGCCGCCGTGGCGGGTCCAGCCGCTCGGGGCGGCTGTTGATCTCCAGGGCGGTGCCCGTCTCGGCGCATGCGGCGAACACCTCGTCCGCGTCGAACCTCGACTCGGGCCGCGCGTCGCCGCCGTTCCGCCCGATGAGCAGCCGTCCGGTGCAGTGCCCGAGGATGTCCGACAGCGGATTGCGTACGGCGGCCACCATGCGGCGCGTCATCGCGCGGGCGTCCATCCGGAGCTTGGAGTGCACCGACACGACCACGACATCGAGCCAGTCCAGCAGCTCCGGCTCCTGGTCGAGCGTGCCGTCCTCGAGGATGTCGCACTCGATCCCGGTGAGCAGCCGGAACGGCGCCCAGGTCGCGTTCAGCTCCGCCACCACGTCCAGCTGCGCGCGCAGCCGGTCGGGGGACAGCCCCCGGGCCACGGTGAGCCGCGGCGAGTGATCGGTCAGGACCGCCCACTCATGGCCGAGCCGGGCCGCGGTCCGGCCCATCTCCTTGATCGGGCTGCCGCCGTCAGACCAGTCGGAGTGCAGATGGCAGTCGCCGCGCAGCAGCGCCCGCAGCCGGTCGCCGCCCTCGCCCTGGGGACCCCCGGCCTCCTCCTCCAGCTTCTCCAGATAGCCGGGCACGCCTCCGGCCAGCGCCTCACGCACCACCTGCGCCGTCTTGGGGCCGACCCCCTTGAGCTTCTCCAGCGACCCGCCGTCCGCCCGCGCGCGCACCTCGTCCTCGGGCAGCTCGGAGAGTACGTGGGCGGCCGTGCGGAAGGCGCGGACGCGGTACGTCGGCGCCAGGGACCGCTCCAGCAGGAACGCGATCCGGTCCAATGCCTCGACGGGATCCATCGCCACCTCCTCCTCCAGGGTTCCCCAGCCCTGGAGGGAGCGCACCCGGGTCGGGCGGGTCCGGTGGCCCGGACCCGCCCGACCGGTCGCTTCGCCCCGCTTCGGGGGCGACTCGTATGGTTCGCGATGGCCGGATCGCTCTACGCTCTATGCATGACCGAAGCAGCGAGCCCCTATATGTCCCACCCGCGGATCTTGGTGCTCGGGGTACAGCCGGGCACGCCCCCGTTCCGCATCGTGGAGATCGACGGAGAGGTGGTCGGTGCGGCGAAGACCCTCACCGACGTACTCCAGGCAGCCGCCGCCTGGGGCATCACGGTCCACGACCTGGACGACCCGGACGTGGTCCGCTGGGTGGGCGGCGACAAGCTCACCTGGAGGATGCACTAGGACGCGGCGGCTCAGCCGACCGTCCACTTCTGGTTGGCGCCGCCGCCGCAGGTCCAGATCTGTAGCCGGGTGTTGTTGGCCGAGGTGTTGCCGGTCACGTCGAGGCACTTGTTCGCCTGCGGGTTCACTATGTCCTGTGCCGCGCTGACGGCCCACTTCTGGTTCGGGCCGCCGGTGCAGTCCCACAGCTGGACGGTCGAGCCGTCCGCGGTGGCGTTGCCGGTGACGTCCAGGCACTTGCCGAGCGCCCGCAGTGTGCCGTCGGAGCCGACGGTCCACTGCTGGGCGGCGGAGGAGTTGCAGTCGTAGAGCTGTACGGGAGTGCCGTTGGCGGAGCTCGCCCCGGCGACGTCCACGCACTTGCCGCCGAGGCCCCTGATCGGCACGCCGGCCGCCGAGTCGCTCGTCGTGACCGTCACGTGGTCGACCACCAGCTGCTGCGGGAAGACCGTGGAGCCGTCCGGGTCGCCGGGCCAGTAGCCGCCGACCGCGAGGTTGAGGATCATGAAGAACGGCTTGTTGAACACCCAGGTCCGCCCGCCCAGGTCGGCGGGCGTGCGCCGCTGGTAGACGTTCCCGTCCACGGACCAGGTGATGGAGTCGGGCGCCCAGTCGATGGCGAAGGTGTGGAAGGCGTCCGCGAAGGCCTGGCCGTTCGGCAGGGAGTAGCCCGCGCCGATGCCACCCGAGCCGGAGTAGCCGGGGCCGTGGAGGGTGCCATGGACGGTCGAGGGCTCGTAGCCGACGTTCTCCATGATGTCGATCTCGCCCGAGTCCGGCCAGTTGACCGGTGTGCCGAGCATCCAGAAGGCGGGCCACATGCCCTGTCCGCGCGGGACCTTCATCCGCGACTCGATGTGACCGTACTGGGCGTTGAACTTCCCGGCGGTGTTGAGCCGTGCCGACGTGTACTGGCAAGTACCGTACCAGCACTGGTAGTTGGCCGGGTTCTCACGCTTGGCCGTGATCACCAGATTGCCCTGGCCGTCCAGGGCGGCGTTGTTGGTGCCGGAGGTGTAGTACTGCCGTTCATGGTTGTTGACGTTGTCGCCGGTCTCGAGCTGCCACTTCGACGAGTTGACGCCCGAGCCTGCGGGCCCGTCGAAGGTGTCGGAGAAGGTCACGGCCTTGACGCTCGGCGCGTCCGCCCCGGCGGGGGTGACGTCCGCCCCGGCGGGGGCGACGGCTGCGGAGGCGACCAGCAGGGCAGACAGTGCGACGAGGAGACATCTGCGGAGCGAGCGTGGGGAGACCACGGCTCTCCCTTCCGTACGGCGCGCCCGGCGTACGGGGGCGCCGACCGAGGTGGGGGGTTGGTGTGTCGCCTCTTGATTTAAGGGTTGAACAAAGGGGCCGTCAATAGCTTGGTACGGTCCAACTCTTGAACAGTACGCGTCACGCGCTCCGATCCCGGGAGTGCACGGCCCGGCTCAGCCGGCGCCCCAGCAGGAGGTAACCGATCAGTGCGCCGGTGGTGTTGAGGATGACGTCGTCGATGTCGAAGGCGCGCCCGTTGACCATCAGGCCCTGGGCCAGCTCCACCAGCAGCATCACGGTCGCGGTCAGCAGCAGGATGCGCAGCGGCCCCCGGGTGCGCGGGGCGATGACGGGGGCCAGGATGCCGAACGGGATGCCGAGCAGCAGATTGCCGCCGATCTGCTTGGCGGCGTCGCGCAGTTCCGGCTGATCGAGATAGGCCTTGAGTGAGCGGCCCGGCCGCAGATTGGTGTGGGTCAGCGCTTCTGACGCGGGGGAGGGCTCCAGGGTCAGCCGGGCCAGCACGACGGCGAACGCCACCATGAGCACGAACGCGCACAGCATCGTCACCATCCGGGCGAGGAAGCGCAGGGGATCCCGCTTCCGACGGGCGGCCGGCGGCGCCTGCTTGGACTTGGGCGTCCGCTTGGACTTGGGCGCCCCCGCCGACTTCGGCGTCCGCTTGGATTTGGGCGCCTCCTCCGACTTGGGGGCCCGCTTCCCCTTGGGTACCCCCACGGACCCGGACGTCTGCGTGGTCCTGGTCGCCTGCGCGGCCTTGGATATGCGGGGGCGCCACCCGCCGGCACGGGATCGCAAGGCTGTACGGGCCATGAGGTCCTCCAGTCTTCAACTTCCCCCGGTCGTAGGGCGGTTACCCGCGAACCAACCGAAGATGCCGCGCGATCCCGGCCGCCGGTTCGCCCGCCCGATCAGGCGCCGTTCGTCGAGCCGGAGCCGTACGAGACGGCCACCTTCTTGAAGCCGAGGGAGTGCAGCAGGCCTTCGAGCATGCTGGTGGTGTTGGACTCGGCGCGTGTGGTCAGCTCGCTGTCCTTGGCGGCGTCGCCGATGTGCCGGGACGCGAGCTTCTGAACGGCCTGTTCGCTGTTCGGGTTGTCGGAGAAGAGGTCGCCGAGACGGTCGAGCAGCCCGCGCTGCTTGGAGACGGCGTAGGAGCGTTCGGGGTCGAGAGCGGGTTGGCCCAGCGCCGCGTGCGGCAGCCGGAGCGTGGCGGACGTACGGTCCTCGTTGACCTTCACGTCCTGCTTGCCGACCTGTCCGAGGTCGACGTAGGCGTCCACGGTGCCCGCCCCGACATACAGGGTGCGGGTGCCACGGATCGCGTCGGGCAGGAACTTGGCGTCCTTCTCCAGGTCCACGACGACCTGGAAGTTGCCGGAGGCGGCGTCGTAACGGCTGATGTCCTGAATGGACTCCAGCAGCGTGGGACCGGTGTGGTCCTGGGTCTCCGTGCCGAAGAAGTCCTTCAGGCCCGGAAGCAGACTCAGCCGGATCCCGGCGAACATCACGGCAAGCACCAGGACGACGGCGGTCACCAGCTTCGCCCAGCCGGGCATGCGCCTGGGTAGGCGCTTGATGGAAGTCGTCATGTCGACGGTCCCCCTTCCTCCCAGACCGAATGCCCCTCAAAGCCCGCGTCAGACCCGGTTGTTGCGAGACCGGGACACCCGACGGAGGTGCGCACCGGCGCACGGGCGAGCGTGAACCGCTCCTACCGGCGTGCTCGGAGTTCCCGGTCGCCGGACGGCCGTGACCACCACACTCCCTCGCCACGCGTGAGCCCCGGCAGCCGCAGCTCCACCTCACGCACCCTGCGCGCCGGCAGTTCCCCGGTGATCAGCCACGAGGCGCCCGCGCTCGTCGTTCCCGTGAACTCGGCTGTGCATGAGGCCAGTTGGGCGGTCACCTGGGCAAGGACGTCACGGGGGATCTCGGCTTCGAAGGTGTGATACGGCTCGTACAGCCGCGTTCCCGCTCGTTCCAAGGCCTGGCGCAGCACGACCGGAGTGAGGCCACGGAAGTCGGCCGCGGTGCTGAGGGGAGCGGAGTAGCCGGACCGGACCAGGGTGACCCGGTAGTCCGTCACGGCCGCGCCGGAGAGCCCCGTGCGCAGTGTCGCGTGGACCGTGTCCTCGATGGCCTGGTGGAAGGCCCGGGGGAGTGCGCCGAGTTCCGTCTCGTACGTGAACACCCCGCCGGAGTCGACAGGGCCCGGCTCGATGCGCAGCCCGATCGTCGCCCAGTAGCGGGTGTGGTCGTGCCACGGCATCTCCGCGCAGTCTTCGCCCAGTTTCCTCGGGCGCTCCAGGAACCGGACCCGGCCGGCCGTGAAGTCGGCCTCGACACCGAAGTCCTGGGTGAGCGTGGCCGCGAGGACCTCCATCTGGACCTCGCCGTACAGGAGCAGCGCGGTCGCGCCGGAGTCCGCGGGCCGGGCGTGGATCAGCGGGTCCTGGTCGGCCAGGGCGAGCAGGGCTGAACGCAGCCGACCCGCCTGCCCGGGGTGCCGCGCCCGGACGAGGGTCTCCAGTGTCGGCGGTGCGAACTGCGGGGCGCGGTCGGTGAGTTCACCGAACCGGTCGCCGACGCGAAGACCGGACGGGACGGTGAGCGCCGCGATGTTCCCGGCAGTGAGCGGGTCGCTCCCGCCGACCACGTCGAGGCGCGTCACCCGGCCGGAGACCTCGGTGGTCCGGCCGTCCGCCTCCCGCCGCAGGAAGGTCAGCCGCTGGCGCCGGGCCACCTCACCGTCGTACAGCCGCAGATACGCCGTTCGCTCCCCGCCGGGACCCGGTCGTACGGCGAAGACCGTGCCGCGCGGCTGTGTGCCCTCGGCCGTCGGGGCCGGTGGGATCAGCCGGAGTACGCCCTCGACGAGATGCGTGACGCCCTGGCCGCTCAGCGCGGAGCCGAAGAAGACCGGGTGGAAGGAACCGCCGGCGGTATGGGCGGCGAGGGCTGCGCGCAGCTCGTCCGGGGTCGGCTCGGGACCGTCGACGACGGCCGCCAGGATGTCCGGGTCGACCTCGGCGAGGGTCTCGGCGAGCGTGGGGTCGTCTTCGGGGAGGGGTGCCACCCGGGCGTCGGGGGTGCCGATGCCCGTCACCTCCGTGAGCGGGACGACGTACGGCGTCAGCCTGCGCCTGATGTCGGCGAGCAGGTCCGTGGACCGGGCGCCGGCCCGGTCGATCTTGTTGACGAAGACGAGCGTGGGCAGCCGCAGCCGGCGCAGCGTCCTCATCAGCACCCGCGTCTGCGCCTGTACGCCCTCCACGGCGGACAGCAGCAGGACCGCCCCGTCGAGGACCTCCAGGGCACGCTCGACCTCGGCGATGAAGTCCGAGTGGCCGGGGGTGTCGATGAGGTTGATCCGGGTGTCGCCGGCCGTGAACGAGGCGACTGCGGAACGGATGGTGATGCCGCGTTCCCGCTCGATCGCGCCGTCGTCCGTGCGGGTGTCACCGGTGTCGACGCTGCCGAGCCGGTCGATCGCTCCGTGGTCGAACAGCAGCCGCTCGGTGAGGCTGGTCTTACCCGCGTCGACGTGGGCCAGAATTCCGATGTTCAGGGTCTGCATGCGTGGTCGAGTCCTCGAGAACCGTCGTCCAGTAGGGGCGCTGGGAGATTCCGAGGAGTCGGCGCATGCGAAGGATCCTGACGTGAGGGAATGCGGACGCCGCCATGATGGCCTGCTGTCCGATGCGGTCCGCAACCGAATTTCCGCGGTCAGTAGCATGAGGGCGCCAGCCCGGAATGATCATGCGAGGAGCGGACGTGCGAGACATCGCCGTGTTCAGCGGTAGCGCCCACCCCGAACTGGCGGCGGAGGTTTGTCGGCATCTCGGCGTGCCGCTCAACCCGATCCGGGTCAGCCGGTTCGCCAACGACTGTCTGGAGGTGCAGCTCCAGGCCAACTGCCGCGAGCGGGATGTCTTCCTCATCCAGCCGCTGGTCGTTCCCGTCCAGGAACATCTGGTCGAACTGCTGATGATGTGCGACGCGGCGCGCGGGGCGTCCGCCCGCCGGATCACCGTCGTCATGCCGCACTACGCCTACGCCCGCTCCGACAAGAAGGACGAGCCGCGCATCTCCCTGGGCGGACGGCTTGTCGCGGACCTGATGGTCGCGGCCGGCGCGAGCCGGGTGCTCGCCATGACGCTGCACTCGCCGCAGGTCCACGGCTTCTTCTCGGTGCCCGTCGACCATCTGCACGCGCTGCGTGAACTCGCCGTGCACTTCCGGCAGTACGACCTGACCCGCACCACCGTCGTCTCGCCGGACCTCGGCAACGCCAAGGAGGCGGCCGCCTTCGCCCGTCTGATCGGCGCCCGGGTCGCGGCAGGCGCCAAGCAGCGGTACGCGGACGACCGGGTCAGCATCAGCGCCGTCATCGGCGATGTCGCCGGGCGCGATGTCATCGTGCTGGACGACGAGATCGCCAAGGGCAGCACGGTGCTCGAACTGCTCGATCGGCTGCGGGAGTTGGGGCCGCGGTCGATCCGGATCGCCTGTACGCACGGCCTGTTCGCCGCAGGCGCCCTGAAGAGGCTCAGCGAGCAGCCCGACGTGGAGGAGATCGTGTGCACCAACACCGTGCCGGTACCGGCGGAGGAACACACGGACAAGCTGCGGATTCTCTCCATCGCTCCCGCGCTCGCCGAGGCCGTGCGCCGCATTCACAACGGTGAGTCCGTCAGCGCCCTGTTCGACGCGCCGCGGAGCGAATAGACAGGAGGGAGCGGATTCCCAGCAACCGCAACGCTCGGCACCACCCAGGTGACCAGGAGGGCTTGCAGTGGCCAAGGCGAAGTTCGAGCGGACGAAACCGCATGTGAACATCGGCACCATCGGTCACATCGACCACGGTAAGACGACGCTCACGGCAGCCATCACGAAGGTGCTGCACGACCGGTTCCCCGATCTGAACCCGTACACGCCGTTCGACCAGATCGACAAGGCGCCCGAGGAGCGGCAGCGCGGCATCACCATCTCCATCGCCCATGTCGAGTACCAGACGGAGCGCCGCCACTACGCACACGTCGACTGCCCGGGGCACGCCGACTACATCAAGAACATGATCACGGGCGCGGCGCAGATGGACGGCGCCATCCTGGTCGTCGCGGCCACGGACGGGCCGATGCCGCAGACCAAGGAGCATGTGCTGCTGGCCCGGCAGGTGGGTGTGCCGTACATCGTGGTGGCCCTCAACAAGACGGACATGGTGGACGACGAGGAGATCCTGGAGCTCGTGGAGCTGGAGGTGCGCGAGCTGCTCACCGAGTACGAGTTCCCGGGCGACGACGTCCCGGTCGTGCAGGTCTCCGCGCTGAAGGCCCTGGAGGGCGATCCGCGGTGGACCCAGTCGGTGCTCGATCTCCTCGACGCGGTCGATTCGGCGGTCCCGGAACCGCAGCGTGACGTGGACAAGCCGTTCCTCATGCCGATCGAGGACGTGTTCACCATCACCGGACGCGGTACCGTCGTCACCGGCCGGATCGAGCGCGGCACGCTGAACGTCCACAGCGAGGTCGAGATCATCGGCATCCACGAGCAGAAGACGAAGACGACCGTCACCGGCATCGAGATGTTCCGCAAGCTTCTCGACGAGGGCCGGGCGGGAGAGAACGTGGGACTGCTGCTGCGTGGGGTGAAGCGTGAGGACGTCGAACGCGGCCAGGTCGTCATCAGGCCCGGATCGGTCACCCCGCACCTGGAGTTCGAGGCGCGCGCCTACATTCTGTCGAAGGACGAGGGCGGCCGGCACACGCCCTTCTTCGACAACTACCGCCCGCAGTTCTACTTCCGTACGACGGATGTGACCGGCGTGGTGACCCTGCCCAAGGGCAGCGAGATGGTCATGCCGGGCGACAACACCACCATGCACGTACAGCTGATCCAGCCGATCGCCATGGAGGAGGGGCTGAAGTTCGCCATCCGGGAGGGCGGCCGGACGGTGGGCGCCGGTCAGGTCACCAGGATCCGTAAGTAATCGCCGTCAGACGGAACCGGACGTCGCCTCGGGCTGCCCCAGGGCCGCGTCCAGCGTCGGGGCCGGGGGCATCAGCCGCACCAGGCCGGTCACCCGGAGGATGCGCAGCGTCAGCGGATGCGTGCACACGAGATGCAGCTGTCCGCCACGGTCGAGCACCCGGCTCCGCGCCCGGTACAGCAGACGCAGCCCGGAGCAGTCGAAGAACTCGATCCGGCTGAGGTCGAGCACGACCCGGGGACCGGGCCCGGCCGTCGCGCGGTCGAGGGGCGGGATGATCTCCACGGACGCCGCGATGTCGATCTCACCGCGGAACTCGAGCACCGTGAAACCACGGTCCTGGCGGATACGCAGGTGCCGGGTGAGTGGAGCGGGTTCCTGCGGCACGACGACGTCGCCTCCAACGGGCTCCCTGAGCATAATTCCATTTCCCGCCCAGCAAGTTACCCCCGATCGAGCGAATTCGCGCAAGTTCGATTGACATATGTCTTCGTGTCGCGCTCAAGCAGTTACGAGAGTGCATGCCAGGAGCGGGAGAGGGCCCGGCGGAACTGCTCGGCCTGGTGCGTCGTGAGATCCCCGACCATCCGTTCCTCCAGCTCCCGCACCGGCCCGGCGTGGCGATCGAGCAGCTCCCGGCCGGCGTCGGTGAGCAGGATCAGCAGCTCGCGCCGGTTGCGGGGGTTGCGCTCACGCCGGACCAGTCCGCGGCTCTCCAGGGACCTGACCAGGTCGGCGATGGACTGGGCGGTGACGAACGAGTCCCGGGCCAGCTGCGCCGCGGACAGACCGTCGTGTCGCTCCAGGACGGTGAGCGCGGTGTACTGGAGTGCGGTGATCCCCGACGGTTTGACCAGCTCGTCCAGGCGTGAGCGGACGATGAGTTCCACCTGCTTGACCATGTAGAGCAGTGACGGGGGTGCCTTGGTTGCCTGGGTGCCGACCATGGGATCGAGCCTAGAGCATTGACAGGAATCCTGTCTGTAAAGAGACTGCGAGCGGACGAGGAACCAACAGGAATCCTGTTGGTTGAAAACTTGGCAATGAAGCTGAGGAGTGGTGATGACCACCTTCGAGATCGAACCCGGACGGCTGTTCATCGGGGGTCAGTGGCGCGAGGCCGCCGACGGGGCGCGCACCGAGGTGGTCGACCCGTCCCGGGGCACGGTCCTCACCACCGTCGCGGAAGCGGGCGCAGCGGACGTGGACGCCGCCGTGCGTGCCGCCCGGGAGGCCTTCGACGACGGAGCCTGGTCCGGCCTGAGCGGCCGCGAGCGGGGGCGGGTGCTGCACCGCGTCGCCCAGCTGATCCGGGAGAACGCCGACGACATCGCCCGGCTGGAGAGCCTCGACGTCGGTAAGCCGATCACCCTGTGCCATGCCGTCGATGTGACGAACGCGGCCAACGACTACGAGCACTTCGCCGCCCTCGCCCACTCCCTGCACGGGGCGAACCGCGACACCCCCATGAACGCCCTCGCCTACACCCGGCGCGAGCCGCTCGGCGTGGTCGCGGCCATCACGCCCTTCAACTTCCCGCTGATCCTGGCCGGTTCGAAGCTCGGACCGGCGCTCGCGGCCGGCAACACGGTGGTGCACAAGCCAGCGGACGAGACCCCGCTCAGCGCCCTCTACATGGCCAGGCTGCTCCAGGAGGCGGGCGTCCCGGACGGAGTGGTCAACGTCGTGACCGGCACGGGCCCGGTCGCCGGCGAGGCGCTGCTGCGCCACCCCGGCGTCGACAAGGTCGCGTTCACCGGCTCCACCGCGGTCGGCCGGCATGTGGCGAGCGCCGCAGGCGAGGCACTCAAGCCGGTCACCATGGAACTCGGCGGCAACGCGGCCCATGTCGTCTTCGAGGACGCCGACCTGGAGAAGGCGGTCGGCGCTGTCATCAAGGGCTTCGTCTTCAACACCGGGCAGTTCTGCATGGGCGGCCCGCGCCTGCTGGTGGCCCGCCCGGTGTACAGCACCCTGCTGGGCATCCTCGCCCAGGCCGTCCCCGGCGTGCCGGTGGGCGACCCCCGCCATCCCGAGACCGTCGTCGGACCGATGGCGGGGGAGAGGCACCTGGCGAAGGTCGAGGAGTACGTCGACCTGGCCCGCAAGGAAGGCGGCCGCATCGTCTGCGGCGGCGAGCGGCTCGACCTGGACGGCGGCTTCTACTACAAGCCCACCGTGATCGCCGACCTGCCGAACGACTCCCGTGTCGTCCAGGAGGAGATCTTCGGCCCGGTCCTCACCGTGCAGCCCTTCGACTCCGAGGACGAGGCCGTCGAACTCGCCAACTCCACGCCGTACGGCCTGGCTTCGGGCGTCCAGACCACCAACCTGGCCCGCGCCCACCGCATCGCCGACCGGCTCCAGGCGGGCATCGTCTGGATCAACGACTGGGCGATGCTCGACCCCGCGGTCCCCTTCGGCGGCGTCAAGGACTCCGGCTTCGGCCGCGAGTACGGCCCCGAGGCGCTCGCCGCCTACACCAAGGTCAAGTCCGTCGTCGTCTCGCTCGACTGAGCGCCGCCCTCAAGGAGTTCGTACGATGTCCATCACCACCCGCGCCGCCGTCGTCGAGTCGGGCGGCGCGCCCTTCACCCTCTGTGACGTGGCCCTCGACGAGCCCGGCCCGCATGAGGCGGTCGTCCGCATGGTGGCGACCGGTCTGTGTCACACCGACCTCGGCGTCGCGAGCGGCGGACTGCCCTTCCCGCTGCCCGGAGTTCTGGGCCACGAGGGGGCCGGGGTCGTCGAGGCCGTCGGTCCGGCCGTCACCGGCGTCGCCCCCGGCGACCATGTCGTGCTGTCCTTCACCTCGTGCGGGGAGTGCCGCAACTGCCACGGCGGTCACCCGGCCTACTGTGCGACCTGGCTGCCGCTGAACCTCATCGGCGGCCGCCGTGCCGACGGCACCAGCACCATCAGCCGGGACGGCACACCGCTCGGCGGCCACTTCTTCGGCCAGTCCTCGTTCGCGGAGCGGGCGTTGGTGGACGAGCGCAGCCTCGTCAAGGTCGACTCGGATGTGCCGCTGGAGTCCATCGCCCCGCTGGGCTGCGGTGTACAGACCGGAGTCGGCGCAGTCTGGAACGTACTGCGGCCCACCCTCGGCAGCACCGTCGTCGTCCTCGGCGCCGGCGCCGTCGGCCTCTCCGCCGTCATGGCCGCCGCCCTCACGCCCGCGACCCGGATCGTCGCCGTCGACAGGGTCGGCGAACGCCTGTCGCTGGCAAGGGAATTGGGCGCCACCCACACCGTCAACGCAGGCGAGGCCGATCTCGGCGAGGCGATGGCCGAGATCACCGGCGGCCAGGGCGCCGACGGCGTCGTGGAGACCACCGGCAGCGTCGCCGTGCTGCGTCAGGGCGTCGACGCGCTCGCCGCCCGCGGCACCCTGGTCGTCGTCGGCGCCCCGCCGTTCGGCGCCGAAGTCGCCCTGGACGTCAACGGGTTGCTCGGCGGCAAGCAGGTCGTCGGCCTCACCCTGGGCGACGCCGAGACGCAGTCCTTCATCCCGTCCCTGGTGCGGCTCGTCAAGGAGGGCCGACTGCCGCTGCACCGCCTGATCAGCACGTATCCGTTCGCGGAGATCGACCAGGCGGTGCGGGACATGCGCGCGGGCAAGGCGATCAAGCCCGTGCTCACCTTCTGAGCGACGTCAGTCGACCAGCAGGACCAGCTTCCCCGTGGTCCGGCCGGTGTCGCCGAGTTCATGCGCCTTGGCGGCATCGGCCAGCGGGAAGGTCCCGGCGATCGTGGCGCGCAGCTTGCCCGCCTCGACGAGGTCCGCGATCGCCTCCATGTCGGAGTGCGAGGCGTCGACCAGCATCCTGAGCGCCCGTACGCCAAGCCGCTCGGCCTCTTCGTAGAGCTCGTCCGAGCCGACGGGCAGGATCGAGACCAGGAGCCCGCCCGGGCGCAGCACGCGCAGCGAGCGGAGGCCGTCGTCGCCGCCGATCGTGTCCAGGACCACGTCGACGTCCCGCACGGCCTCGGCGAAGTCGGTCGTCCGGTAGTCGACGGCCTCGTCCACGCCGATCTCGCGCAGGAACTCGTGCTTGCGCGCGCTCGCGGTGCCGATCACATACGCGCCCCGGGCCTTGGCGATCTGCACGGCCACATGACCGACGCCACCCGCCGCGGCGTGGATCAGCACCCGCTGCCCGGGCTGCACGTCCGCGTACTCGACGAGCGCCTGCCAGGCGGTCAGGGACACCAGGGGGAGCGCGCCCGCCTGTGTGTGGTCGATCGAGGCCGGCTTGCGGGCGAACCAGCGCGCCGGGGCGGTGACGTACTCGGCGTGCGAGCCGTGGCCGAACGGGTACGACAGCATGCCGAAGACCTCGTCGCCGGGCTGGAAGCGGGCGACGCCGATACCGACCGCCTCGACCGTGCCGGAGACGTCCCAGCCGAGGACGAAGGGCGGCTTGCCGAGGAAACCGCCGGTGGCGCGGTGCTTCCAGTCGGTCGGGTTGACTCCGGCGGCGCGTACCCGGATCAACACCTCGTTGGTGCGCGGCGCGGGCCGCTCGATCTCCACTTCCTTCAGGACCTCGGGGCCGCCGAGGACGTCCTGGCTGATGGCTCGCATCGTGTTCACAGTGCTCATGGTGGTACAGCCTGCCGGGGGCCGCCCCTCAGGAAAATGGCATGATTGCCAAGCTTCGATAGGATCGTGCCATGAGAGATGTGCACCGGGTCGTGGTCCTGGCCCTCGACGGCGTCTATCCCTTCGAGCTCGGCATCCCCAGCCGGATCTTCGGCGCCGCCGACGGCCGGTACGAGGTGCTGACCTGCACTGTCGACGGACGTCCGGTGCGGACCAACGCCGACTTCACGGTCACCGTGGAGCAGGGTCCCGAGGTGCTGGCCACAGCCGACACCGTGATCGTCGCGTCGATCTCGCCGTCCCACGTCACCTCGGAGCTGACGGACGAGGTGGCGGCCGCCCTCGCAATGATCCGGCCCGCGGCGCGCATCGTCTCCATCTGTACCGGCGCGTTCGTGCTCGCGGCGGCCGGACTGCTCGACGGCCACACCGCGGCCACGCACTGGAACATGGCCGACTCGTTTCGGAGCATGTTCCCGCACATCGCCCTCGACCCGGAAGTGCTCTTCGTCGACGACGACCGGATCCTGACCTCCGCCGGAGCCGCCTCCGGAGTGGACGTCTGCCTGCACCTGGTGCGCAAGGACCACGGCAGTGAGCTGGCCAACGCGGTGGCCCGGCGTTGCGTGGTGCCGCCCTTCCGGGACGGCGGCCAGGCCCAGTACATCGAGCAGCCGGTTCCCGAGAACGGGGCCGCGAGCACGTCCGCCACCCGCGCCTGGGCCCTCGAACGCCTCGACGAGCCGCTCACGCTGACCGACCTCGCCACGCACGCCCGGATGAGCCTGCGCACCTTCGCCCGCCGCTTCCACGACGAGGTCGGCCTCAGTCCCGGCCGCTGGCTGATCCAGCAGCGCGTGGCCCGGGCCCGGCATCTGCTGGAGGCCAGCGACCTGTCCGTGGACCAGATCGCCGGCCGGGTCGGCTTCGCGACCGGAGCCTCCCTGCGCCAGCACCTGCACACGGCCATCGGCGTCTCGCCGCAGGTGTACCGGCGTACGTTCCAGGCGACTCGCTGAACGCGTGGTGTCGAGCCGGGACCGGGGCAGCGTGACTCAGCGGCTGGCGTGCAGGGCGACCAGCAACTGCCAGACCTGGTCGGCGACTTCCTCGGGAGACCCCTCGACCAGCCCGTGCAGCCAGTCGGCCAGCACCCCGGCGAAGGTCGCGGCGACCGCGGAGGCGATCAGCGGTGCGTCCGCCGCGCCCACGAGCCGGCGCTCGGCCAGACTGCGGGCCCGTAGATCCCGGTGCAGGACACGGCCGAGCGGACCACCGCCGCCCGGGCTCAACAGGGCGCGGTACAGGGCCGTGTGCGGGGCGAGGCCGGCGAAGAACGCCGGCAGCGCGGCGGGCGCGTGCACGGGATCGGGCCGGCCCCGCCAGGCGTGCAGCGCATCCACGGCGTCCCGTACGACGTCCGCGCAGGCGTCCACCGCCAGGGCCTCCAGGTCGGCGTAGTGGACGTAGAACGTGGCCCGGCCGACACCGGCCCGGCGCACCAGCGAGGCGACCCCGACCTCCTCCAGCGGCCGCTCGGCGCACTCCGCGAGGAGAGCCTCGCGCAGGCGCGCCCGGGTGCGGGCCGCCCGCGGGTCCTCGGGCACGCCGCGGGTCACTGCGCGACGAGGACGGCGGCCAGGGCGAGCGCACCGGGCAGTGCCTGCGCGACCAGGATGCGGATGTTCGCGGTGACCGCGCCGAACACGCCCGCGACCACGACACAGGACAGGAAGAACACCTGCACCCTGAACCCGGTCGGATCCGCGGCGATCAGCCCCCACACCAGACCCGCCGCGAGAAACCCGTTGTAGAGCCCCTGGTTTGCAGCCATGGGCGCGGTCGCCCGCGCCATCTCACGGTCGAAACCGTGGAACGACCTGCCCGGCTTCTTCTGCCAGAGGAACATCTCCATCACCAGGATGTACGCGTGCAACGCGGCCACCAGACCGACCAGCACGCTCGCGACTGTCTCCATGCCCCACCTCTGTTTTCTGGACGACTGTCCACTATAGCTGGACGACTGTCCATGAAGTTCCGCTGGCGGAGAGTGACGGAATCCTCACTTCCGGGAGGCCCTGAGGTTGATCCTTTTGCCTTCGAACCCGATAAGCTCCCCTTCGGCGCTGCGAGTTGACGCGGTGACGATCCGTCGTCTCGCGGTGCGTACTCATGAGTGCGGTCTCTTGCACACCCCCCGTTGTTCGTCGTGTTGCTTCGAAGGATGCAGATGGAACTCGCCACTCCGCCGCCGGCGGCGCGGGCCCCTGTCGCCTGGTACAGCTGGTGGCTGATGCCGCTGGCCCTGGGAGGCGGGACGGTTGCCGCCACGTTCATGAGCTCGGAGCGAATAACCGCGACCGTCGCCGGTGTCGCGGCGACGGCGGCGAGCTCCGTGTGCGTACGGCTGTTGATTCGCACCCGCACTCAACTGCACCGCGCGGAGAGCTCCTTCCGCACCTCGCAGGCCGAGCACTCCCAGCAGTGGCAGCAGCATGTGGCAGGCCTCGAGCGGAAGAACTCCGCCGAACGTGCCGCCCAGGAAGACCGGTTCGCGGACCAGGCCGGCGCCTATGAGGCCCGCCTCGGCGAGCAGGCACAGGCATATGAGGCGCGACTCGCCGACCAGATGAAGTCGTACGAGGCACAGCTCGCCGACCAGGCCGAGGTCTGGCAGGAGCAGCTGGCGCACCAGCTCGCCGCGGTCGCCCGGCTCGCCGACGAGCAACTGCCCGAGTCGCTGGACCGGCTGCGTTCCGGTGACGCCATCGACGACATCCTGCCGACGGTCAACCAGTGCGCGAAGGTGGGCGCCGACCTCCAGGCCGAGCTGCGCAAGCTGCTGAGGACCGCACTGATCGGCGTGGAGCGGGAGTTCGACCGCTCGACCTCCGCCGAACAGGCCGTCATCAGCATCGGCAACCGCATCCACGTCCTGACCAGCAAGCTGCGCGGCCGACTGCACGAGATGCAGGGTGAGCACGGCCGGCTGCCGGCCGTGGCGCGGGGCCTGATGGAGCTCGACCAGGAGATCGGCCCCGCCGACTGCCTGGCCGCCAGCATCGGTGTGCTCGGCGGTTCGGACCGGCCCGGCCGGCAGTGGCAGGAGCCGCAGCGGCTGCTCAGCGTGGTGCGCGGAGGCATCGGCCGGATCAAGGACTTCCACCGCGTCGACGTACGCCATCTGCCCGAACTGGGCGTCGACGGCGGCCTGGTGGACCACCTCACGCTGATCTTCGCGCACCTCCTGGACAACGCTGCCCGCTACTCGCCGCCCACCGAACCGGTCGTCGTCTCCGGCAAGGAGGTCCCGAACGGCGTCGGCATCGAGATCCAGGACTCCGGCAAGGGCCTGAGCGAGGAGAAGAAGCGCGAGGCCGAACAGGCCCTCGCCGGCACCGAGGGCGGTCCGGGCCTCGGCGGTATCTCCGAGGACGCCAACATCGGTCTGCGCGTCGTCGGTGCCCTCGCCCGCCGTTATGGCATCCGTGTCACCTTCGCGGACTCGCCCTGGCTCGGCACCTCGGTGGTCGTCGTGGTCCCGCACAAGTACTTCAACCCGCTCCCCGCGACCACTCAGGCCCTCGCCGCCCCCGCGGCCCAGTCCGTCGCGCCCGCTCCGGCCCGCGAACCGGCCCCCGCCGAAGCCGTGGCCGAGCCCGTCGTCAGCGACATCGACACGACACCCGGCGGGCTGCCCCGGCGCCGGAGCAAGCGAGGCGAGGCGGCCCTCCACGAGCCGGCCGAGCGCGCCGAGCGGACCGGGGGGACCACCGTCTCCGCGGTCCCGCCGGACGCGTCCTTCGCCGGCCTGGCTGCCTTCGCCACCGCCGGACGCGAGCACGGAGAGACCGGCGAGGCGGTTGCCACGGCCGACGGCCGCGAGTCCGCCGAGCCCCGCACTGAAGAGAGCGACTAGTCCACATGACGCAACAGGGAACCGACGTGAGCTGGGCGCTCCGCGATCTGGTGGAGTCCATCCCGGAGATCCGCTTCGCCCTCGTGGCCTCCAGTGACGGCAAGGCCATCACCTCCTACGGCGCCGAAGACCCCGACGACGTGGACCGCTTCGCCGCCGTGGTGGCCGGCCTACAGGCGCTGGCCCAGCCGGTCGCCGAGCAGTTCCCCAAGTACGCGGGGCAGTTGAGGCTCGCGATGATCGAGGTCGACGGAGGCCATCTCTTCGTCGTCCGCGCGGGTGTGGAGACGTACCTCGGTGTCCTGGCCCGCGAGGGCCTCGACCAGGGGCTGCTCGGACACCAGATGAGGGATCTGGCCCGCAGGATGGGTGAGCTCCTCGGCACCACTCCGCGGCTGGAGGAGCACTCTGGATGAGTGCTCCCCGTCGGCCCACGGACCCCTCCGGTCTCGAGCGTTACTACGTCGTCACCAGGGGACGTAGCGGACCGGTCGGTTCGGCGTCGAGTCTCGACGTGGCCACCCTCATCGTGTCCCGCGCCGCCCCCGTACCGGGTATGCAGCACGAGCACGAGGACATCCTCCGGCGCTGCCGCGATCCGCTGTCGGTGGCCGAACTCGGCGCCCACCTCGGATTGCCCTTCAACATTCTCGCGGTGCTGCTGACGGATCTGCTGGAGGCAGGCCGCGTCGAAGCCCGTGACCCCATCCCGGCGCACAACGCCGGTCGCGGGCCCGACCTCGCGCTCCTTGAGGAGGTACTCAGTGGACTTGAAAGGCTTTGACCATCCCGGCCGGCCGACCGGTGACGGCACCCGCTCGGTGAAGGTGATGATCGCCGGCGGCTTCGGCACCGGGAAGACCACCCTGGTCCGCTCGGTCAGCGACATCAAGCCGCTCACCACCGAGGAGACCCTCACCCAGGCCAGCGCCGACGTCGACCACCTGATCGGCGTCGCCGACAAGACGGAGACCACCGTCAGCCTGGACTTCGGCAAGATCGGTATCAACGAGAAGCTGGTCCTCTACCTGTTCGGCACGCCGGGCCAGGAGCGGTTCTGGTTCCTGTGGAACGGCCTGTTCAAGGGCGCGCTCGGCGCGGTCGTCCTGGTGGACACCAGGCGGCTGGCCTCCAGCTTCCGGGCGATCGAGGAGATGGAGCGCCAGGAGGTTCCCTTCGTGATCGCGCTGAACGTGTTCCCCGACTCCCAGGAGCACCCCATCGACGAGATACGGGACGCCCTCGACATCGCCCCGCACATCCCGATCGTGGCCTGCGACGCCCGCGACCGGGCCTCCAGCCGTGACGTACTCGTCGCCCTGATACGTCACTTGAAGGAACGCTCGGCCGTCTCAGTGGAGTCCCGATGAACGACCAGACCTTAGACGGTTCCGACGCGCCGGGCGGCTGCCCCGTCGCCCACGGCGAGGGCTTCACCCGGCTGTACGGCCCCGAGTCCGCGACCGACCCGCAGGGCATCTACGCGCGACTGCGCAAGGAGCACGGTGCCGTCGCACCGATCCTGCTGGAGGGCGACGTCCCGGCCTGGCTGGTGCTCGGCTACCGGGAGAACCGGCGCGTGCTGGACAACCCCCTTCAGTTCAGCCGGGATTCACGGATCTGGCGGGACTTCAACGACGGCCGGGTCGACCACGCCTCACCGCTCCTACAGATGGTCGGCTGGCGTCCCGACTGTGTCTCGCAGGACGGCGAGCCGCACCGCAGGCTGCGCGGTGCCGTCACCGACAACCTTCAGGCCGTCGCGGGCCGCGGTATCCGCCGCCATGCCACGCACTTCGCGAACAAGCAGATCGATGCGTTCGCGGGTGAGGGCCGCGCCGATCTGGTGGCCGACTTCGCCGAGCATCTGCCCATGCTGGTGCTCACCCGGCTCCTGGGGCTCGCCCAGGGCGAGGGACGCAGCCTCGCCGAGTCCTGCGCCCAGGTCATCAAGGGCGGCGCGGACGCCCTGGAGCACAACGACCGCATCATGGGAATCCTCGGCGAGCTGGCCGAGCGCAAACGCGCGGAGCCGGGCTCCGACTTCACCACCGGGCTCATCGGGCACCACTCGGGCCTCGACGACGACGAGATCGTCCAGCATCTGCGTCTGGTGCTGATCACCGCACACACCACCACCAGCAACCTGCTGGCCCGGGTGCTGCAACTGGTCCTCACCGACACCGCCTGGCTCTCCGGGCTGGTGAGCGGGCAGCTCAACATCTCCGGAGTGGTGGAGGAGGTGATGTGGAACACGCCGCCGCTCGCCGTGCTGCCGGGGCGTTTCGCCACCGCCGACCTCGAACTCGGAGGCTTCCCCATCAAAGAGGGGGACCTGCTGGTCCTCGGGCTGGCCGCAGGCAACCTGGACCCGGAGATCAGGCCGGACGCCGGCGTCTCCGTCCAGGGCAACCAGTCGCACCTGGCGTTCAGCGGGGGACCGCACGAGTGCCCGGGCCAGAACATCGGCCAGGCCATCATCGAAACGGCCGTGGACGTCCTGCTCCACCGCCTTGTGGGCCTCCGCCTGGCCGTCCCACCGGAGGACCTCACCTCGACGGCCTCCACCTGGGAGTCCCGACTGGACAGCCTGCCGGTCGAGTTCGCAGTCTGAGCAGAACAGATGAACTCCGTTGCGTACAGCGCCCCGTCAGGGGCGCGGGGAACTGCGCGACCAGCCCCCACCGGCCCGCAGCCAAGCGAACCGCACATCCCGCGGAGCGCCCGGCTGCCCGGCCGGACCACCAGCCGGGCAGCCGGGAGGTCACACGGCAAGCAGGTCGTCCACCGACCCCCGCCCGGCCAGCTCGGCCGCAGCCGCCGGCCCCTCCTTGGCCTCCGCATAACGGCCAGTGACCAGCGCCCACTCGTAATTGCCGTTGATCCAGTGCTGGATGGCCTCCACGCCCATCTGCACCCGTGACCGCTCACCGGCGTCGAGGCCGAGCTCGGCGCACATCTGGGGCACACGTGCCTGGAGTTCGAGGTACTCGTCGAGGCAGTCGGTCGTCATGCGGTACGCCTCCTGGGCCGCCTCCTCCCACGAGCAGCCCCGCTCCCGGTGCAGCACGGCGATGAGGTTGTGACCGTCCCCGCGACGCCGCTCGCGCTCGAAGGAGTGGATGTCGTTCATGAACCCGATGGTGTCCGAGGCCAGATCACGCATCCGCTCCATCAGCGGGTGCGCCATCGCCTGCGCGGGCACTTCGAAGCCACGGCTGCGCTCGCCCGCGTCGATGCTGTGGTGGATGCCGACCGTACGGCGCCGGAACTCGGCGTACTCGTCGAGCCCCAGCGTGCCGGCCAGACCCCGGGCCGCCAGGTCGACCTCCTCGCAGTGCGCCACGAGGAAACGCCCCCAGGATGCGGCGAAACGCGTCCGCCATGTCAGGGGCATGCCATCCGAAAGATGTTTCCAGACCTCCGTCCAGGCTTCGGTGATCGGGCAGAAGACCCGCGGCCGGGTGCCCGCCGGACGCAGGGGCGTGACGATGAGTTCACGCGCGACCTCCGCTATCCGGTCGGCGCGGTCCGGCTGATTCGCGTCGAACTGGTCGTCGAAGAGGAAGGCGAGGGAGAACCAGTTCATCAGGACGATCATGTCGTCGGCCGAGGCGTACGGGTAGGTGCGGGCGGCGGCCTGGGGCAGGTCCCACGACTTGTACTCCTCGAAGCCCGCCTGGCTGCGCACCAGGCCCATGTCCCAGATCCAGCGCAGATGCCGCTGCCGGGCGTATTCGAGGTGCTCGCTGACGGGGGTGTCGAAGGGCAGGTCGAACCTGACGTCCTGAGGCATGCGCTTCCTTTCGGGAGACGGAACGCAGAGTCCCCCCACTCCTGCGAACGGGCGGTCGCGACGACCGCCCGTGCACTCGAACTCCGCTTCGCGATACGAAAGTTGAACCGAGAAGCGGTACGAGACTGCCCAGAGCGTAAATGATCTATACCGTAACCGGACGGTGATCTGTGTTACTGCTCATGCCTGTTGAGCTGCGTATACTCGCGCGCCCCCCACATAAGTGAGAGTTACACGAGTATCCGCGAGCGCGTCCGTCGGCCCGTCGAACGGATCCCGGTCCAGCACCACGAGATCCGCGAGCGCGCCCTCGCTCACCCGGCCCGTGTCGTCGAGATGGTTCACATACGCCGAGCCCGCGGTGTACGCGGTCAACGCCTCGGCGAGAGCGAGGCGTTCGGCAGGCAGGAACACGGCCGCGTCGGCGCCCGGTGCCACGCGGTTCACCGCGACATGGATCCCCTCCAGTGGATCGGGACTGCTCACCGGCCAGTCGCTGCCCGCGGCGAGCCGGGCACCGGAGCGCAGCAGCGCACCGAACGGGTATTGCCACGCCGCCCGTTCGGGGCCCAGGAAGGGGATCGTCAGCTCGTCCATCTGGGGTTCGTGCGCGGCCCACAGCGGCTGGATGTTGGCGGTGGCGCCGAGCCGGGCGAAGCGCGGTACGTCGTCGGGCTGCACGATCTGAAGATGCGCCAGGTGGGGCCGCGTGTCGCTCGGTCCGTTCGCGGCGCGCGCGGCCTCGACGGCGTCCAGCGCGTCGCGCACGGCCCGGTCGCCGAGGGCGTGGAAGTGGCACTGGAAGCCGAGTGCGTCCAACTCCGCCACGTACTTGGGCAGTTGGGAGCGGTCGATGAAGCTGGTGCCCCGGTTGGCGGTGGCGCATCCGCACCGGTCCAGGTAGGGGTCCAACAGGGCGGCGGTGCCGGTCTCGGCGACCCCGTCCAGCATCAGCTTCACGGTGGAGGCGCGGAACCGCCCGTGGGTCAACGCGTCCCGCTTCTCGACGAGTTCGGGGATCTGCTCGGCTCCGCGCTCACGGTCCCACCACAGGGCGCCGACCACTCGGGCGGTGAGCGAGCCGTCGCGGGCGGCGGCGACATACGCCTCGGAGGGATCGGCCATGCCGAGGAAGTCCCCGACCAGCGCGTCTTGCCAGGCCGTGATGCCGAGGGCGTGCAGATGGCGCTGGGCGTGCAGCAGGGCCGCCTTCCGGTCGGCGTTTGTGGCGGGCGGAGTCAGCCGTCCGACTAGTTGCATCGCGCCTTCCTGGAGCGTCCCGCTGGGCACACCGGAGGCGTCTCGTTCGATCCGCCCGTCGGCCGGGTCGGGCGTGTCGCGCGTGATCCCGGCGAGCGCAAGGGCGCGGCTGTTCACCCAGGCGCCGTGGTGGTCGCGGTTGGGCAGGTACACCGGCCGGTCGGGGACGACCGCGTCCAACAGCTCCTTCGTCGGCGTACCGCCCTCGAAGGCCTCCATGGACCAGCCGCCGCCGGTGATCCACTCCCGTTCCGGGTGTGCGGCGGCGTACGCGCGTACGGCGGCCACGGTCTCGTCCGCCGTCCGGGTGCCGGTCAGATCGCACTGGGTGAGTTCCAGACCGGCCGGCACCGGGTGGACGTGCGCGTCCTGGAAGCCGGGCAGCAGCAACCGTCCGGCGAGGTCGACCACTTCGGTGCGGGGCCCGGCGAGGTCGTGCACCTCGTCGTGCCCGACGGCGGTGATGCGGTCGCCGGTGACGGCGACGGCGGTGGCGGTGCGGCCCTCGGGGGTGAGGACGGGGCCGCCGGTGAAGAGGAGGTCAGCGTGCATGATCCGTTTCCTGGTAGGTCTGCTGCGGTGTGGCGAGCAACTGGGGCGCGTCGGCGTCACTGCCCTCGCCGGTGCGGAAGTACGGCGATCTGCGCACCCACTTGGCCCACGCGGCGGCCACGAAGCCCGACGCGATCATCACCAGGGGAGTGAGCAGCAGGAACCATCCGTTGTCCGCACGGAGTTCGAGATGGTCGGTGGAGGTGTAGAACGACCAGCAGAGATAGCCGCCGAGGCTCAGCAGCGCGGCGGCGCTCAGCGCCGGCAGCACCACGGCCCGTACGCCCTGTCGCCAGTCCTCGCGCAGCAGCGAGCGGAAGCGCACGGCGGCCGCAAGTGCGGTGAGTGCGTAGGACAGGGCGACCACGATGCCCACGGCGCTCACCGTCGCCATGATCATGTCCGCGAGCCGGGGGATCACCAGGGCGAGCGCCGCGACCGCCGTGGCAGTCGCGCCGATCAGCAGCGTCCCGGCGGCCGGAGTCCCGTACCGGGAGCTGACCTTGGACCACACCGGACCGAGCGTACGATCCCGGCTCATCGCGAACATCCCCCGGGCCGTCGGGATCACCCCGGCCTGAAGCGAGGCCACCGCCGAGAACATCAGGGCGACCAACGGCAGTGCGGCGAGCGGCTGCGCGGCCAGCCGCTCCCCGAAGAAGGCCAGCCCCTCGGCGCCGTGACCCGCCAACTCCTCCTCGGACAGCACCCGTTGGAAGGCGACGGAGCCGAGCAGGAAGAGTGCGAGCATGGTGACGAGGGTGATGATCCCCGCCTTGGAGGCGTCCCGTGGGTTGCGCACCTCCTCGTTGACACTGAACGCGGCCTCGAAGCCCCAGTAGCAGAACACCGAGAGCAGCAGGCCCTGCGCGAGCGCCGACGCCGAGGGGATCGCGAACGGGTCGAACCAGCTCCAGCTGAAGGGGTGCGGCCCGGTGACGATGCCGTAGCCGCAGAAGGCGAGCAGAACGACGTACTCGAAGACGAGCAGTCCGGCCTGGAGGCGCGCCGCGGTCCGTATGCCGGTGACGGCGGTGAGCGTGACCGCGGCCAGGATGAAGACGCCCACCGCGGTGGTCTGCGCTGTCGACCCCGGGTCCAGCGAGAGCCCGCCCAACTCGTGTAGCCCGGCGTCTCCGGCCAGTTGGAGGATCGCCGACCCGGTGACGGCCGTGGTGTACGCGAGGAACGCGACCGTGGCCACGATCTGCACCCAGCCGACCAGGAAGCCCAGCCAGGGGGTGAGGGAACGGCCCACCCACACATAGCCGTTGCCCGCGTTCGGCTCGACCCGGTTGAGCCGGGAGTAGGCGCCCGCGATGCCCAGGATCGGCAGGAAGGCCAACAGCATGATCGCGGGCAGGTGGAGTCCGACCACCCCGGCGGTGACCCCGAGGCCGATTCCGATGCTGGTGGTCGCGGCCGTGCTGGACGCGGCGATGGCGACGCCGTCCATGACGCCGAGGGACTTGCGCAGCACGGGCCGCGCGGGAGGGTCGACCCCATAGGGCTTGTCGGTCATGGCCAGCTCTCCGCTCGCACCGGGGGGCCTGGTCGGCCCCGGTGAGGCGACATGAAACTGGCCGGGGGGTTAACAGGTCAACGGTGTTGTCATAAGGTGCGTCCACCGGCCCCTCCTGGAGGCACCCATGACCGAACGCGTCGTCGCGCCCGCAGCCAGGCAGCGCAGACGCCCCACCAAACAGGGCGTCGTCCTCTCCGAGGAACTGATCGTCGCCACAGCCCTGAGGCTCATCGAGGAACACGGCGCCGAGGCCCTCTCGGTCCGCCGCCTGGGCCGGGCCCTGGGCGCGGACCCCAGCTCGCTGTACCGCTACTTCCGGCACACCGACGACCTGATGCTCGCCGTCGCCGACGAACTGATCGGCCGTACGCTGCGGATCTGGCGGCCCACCGGCGACTGGCGCGCCGACCTGCGTGACCTCGGGCTGCGCATGCACGCCGGGGCGCTCGCCCACCCCCGGGCGGCGGTGCTCAGCTCGCACCGGGTGACCGGGCGGGCCCATGAGATCCAGGCCGTGGAGACCATCATCGGCGTGCTGCGCGAGGCGGGTTTCCCCGACGCCGAGGCGGTGCGGATCTACCACGCCTTCGTCGACCAGGCCCTCGCCTTCGCCGCCCTCGACTCCGCGGAGAGAGTGCTGCCGAAGGCCGCGCGCGACGCGGAGGCGGCCGTATGGCGGGCCACTTACGCGCGGCTGCCCGCGGACACCCACCCGCACATCGCCGCGACGGCGCGTCATCTCATGGCGGACATGCGGCACAGCTCCTATCCGGCGGCCCTGGACCTGCTGCTCGGCGCCGCGGCGGCCCGACTCGACGAGTTCCGGGCACGGGAGGGCCAGGGACGGTCACACTGAGCGGCATCCGCTCGTCATGTCCGTACGACAACCCGTGTCAGGAGGCACTTCGACGATGACCCCACCGCCCGCACGCCCCGCCAAGCAGCGCAAGCAGGACACGCTGCACCGACTCGAGCACGACGTCGACGCCTGGGTCGCGACGGCCGGCGGCGACGGCGGACTCCCGTATCTCGTGCCGCTGTCCTTCCGCTGGGACGGCTCGACGCTGCTCATCGCCACACCGCCGAACAGTTCGACCGGCCGGAACCTGCGTGAGACCGGCAAGGCGCGCATCGGGATCGGACCGACCCGGGACGTGGTGATCGTCGAGGGCACGGTCCAGACGGTGCCGCCCGCTGAACTGTCCGAGGAGGAAGGCGATCTCTTCGCGGCCCGGACCGGCTTCGAACCGCGCCGGCTCTCCACCCCCTACCTGTACTTCCGTATCCACCCACAGCGCGTGCAGGCCTGGCGCGAGGCCGATGAACTCGACGGACGCGACCTGATGCGGGACGGGGAGTGGCTGGTGGCCGACTGAATGCGGTGACGCGGTTCAGTCACCGGCCAGCGGGCGGACGGTGAGGATCTGTTCGGCGTGGCCGACGGGTCCGCGGAGGTCATGCAGGACGCTGCTGGTGAGCCCCTGTCCCGACGGGCCGAAAGTGACGGTGGTGTCCAGTCCGGTCCACGGTCCTTCCGGCTGTCGGTGCAGATGGATCGTCAGGTCGAGGTTCGGGAACATCCACGCGGTGGGGTCCTGCTGCACGGCGATGCCGTTCGCGGTGTCCACGAGCGCGATGTAGGAGGCGAGGGCACTGCTCGGCTCGCCCGCGACCAGGTCGACGGGCGAGGAGATCCAGGCCGCCGTGCGCCCCTTGCGGGCCGGAGGCATTCGGCGGACGTCGATGGACGCGATGTAGCCGCCGTTCCACCTTTCGTTCATGGGCCAGGGAGTGAGTTCCTCGGGGGCAGGGAGCCGCTCGTGAGGGCTGTCGGCGACGGCAGAGGTGTCCAGGGACGCCAGCAGCCAGGCACGGGCGCGGACGACCGGACGGCCGCCGATGCCCACGGTCGCTTCGAGGAGTTCGATGGTCCGGCCGGGACGAACGGTCTCGACGGTGATCTCGCACTCGTCGAGGGCGATGCGGCCGAGGATGTCGTAGCTGATCCTCGCGAGCACGAGATTCCCCGGTCGCGTGGCGAGGTGCCGTTCGACGGCGTGCACGATGAGCCCCGCCAGTGGGCTGAAGTGCTGTTCATCGGCGTTCCACGCACCCCCCGCGTGAGCCGTGGGTTTGTAGGAGAGTTCGCCCGTCCGCTCGAAGTAGCTCTCACGCGCGGCGACGCCTGTGGTCACGGGATCCGTCTCCTAGAGCTGGGCAGGTACTGCATTGAGTAGCTGCATCTGCCACGCATCGTATGGAGTGCCACGCTCGCCGGTCACCGTGATCTGACGCACAAGCGTGTCCTAGGCCGCCTCGGCCTTCTTGTCGGACTTCTTGTTCTTGTCGTCCGAGGAGGGCCAGACGCCGGTGGAGCGCTCGACGGCCTTCGCGCCCGTGCGGTTCACGGCGCTGCGCACCACGGCGAAGATGGCGCCCTGAAGCGCGGCGGCCAGCAGGATCTCGCCCCAGCCGCGCTCCCGGTCCAGCGGGTCGGGTGCGTCGTCCTCGTGCCGGATCGCCTTCCACGTCGTCCTGAAGGCGAGTCCCGCCAGCGCCCCGCCCGCCCAGCCGATCACGAACCCGAGGGGCTTGTAGGCGAGGGGGAGTTTGAGTTTCTGCTGCTTCTTGCCCACGACTGCCTCCTGTGTGGTCAGGGCCGCCCTCGCGCCGGAACCTCCTCGGCCGCGGGCACCGGCCCGGGCGGCGTACCCTCGCCGAACGGCCGGCCGCCCAGCCGCTCCCGGTGATGCGGGGTCCGCCAGCCGGACAGGTCCGGTCCGAGGGGCACGACGGCGGTCGGATTGATGCCGGTGTGCACCTGGTAGTAGTGCCGCTTGATGTGGTCGAAGTCGACGGTGTCACCGAAACCGGGTGTCTGGTAGAGGTCGCGGGCGTATGCCCACAGCACCGGGTTCTCCGACAGCTTCCAGAGGTTGCACTTGAAGTGGCCGTGATAGACGGCGTCGAAGCGCACCAGCGTGGTGAACAGCCGGATGTCCGCTTCGGTGATCGTGTCGCCGACCAGATAGCGCTGCCCCGCCAGCCGCCGCGACAGCAGGTCCAGCCGCCGGAACAGGCCCGCGCAGGCCGCCTCGTACGTCTCCTGGTCCGCGGCGAACCCGGCCCGGTACACGCCGTTGTTGACATCCTCGTAGACGTCCGCCATGACCGTGTCGATCTCGTCCCGCAGCGCCCGCGGGTACAGATCGGGCGCCCCGTCCCGGTGCAGCGCCGTCCACTCCGTGGCGAGGTCCAGGGTGATCTGCTGGTAGTCGTTGGTCACCAGCTTCCCGCTCGGTACGTCCACGATCGCGGGCACGCTCACACCGCCCGGGTAGCCGGTCTCGCGCCGGTCGTACGCCTGCTTGAGGAAACCGATGCCGAGCACCGGATCACGGCCGTCGGGGTCGAGTGTGAAGCGCCAGCTGCGGTCGTCCTGGATCGGGTCCGCGACGGCCAGTGACAGGGTGTCCTCCAGGCCCAGCAGCCGCCGGGAGATCACCGCCCGGCTCGCCCACGGACAGGCACGGCTCACCGCCAGCCGGTAGCGGCCCGGCTCCACCGGCCAGCCGTCCCGGCCGTCCGCGGTGATCCGGTCCGTGAAGTGGGCCGTCGACCGCTTGAAGGGCTTCCTGCCGTAGGCGCTGTTGCCGTCGTCCCCGCTCATGACACGACTCCTCACTGCCGACTACCACTCTGGCTTCCCTGATTTCCGCAGACGAGACGGTGTGAGCCGAATCGAGAAGGGCAGTCGGCGAAGGTGAGTGGGAATCCCTCGAATCCCTCGAAACCCTCGAAGCGGAAGGCCGACCGCAAGACACGCGTCACCGTACTGGTGGCGCTCGCCGCCAATCTGGTGATCGCGGTGGCCAAGGCGATCGGCGGCCTCTTCGCGGGATCGCCCGCCCTGTTGTCGGAGGCGGCGCACTCCGTTGCCGACAGCATGAACGAGGTGTTCCTGCTCGCCGCCCTGCGCCGCAGCCGCCGCCCCGCCGACGAGCGCCACCCCTTCGGTTACGGCAAGGAACGGTACTTCTGGTCGCTGCTCGCGGCCGTCGGGATCTTCGTCATGGGCGGCTGCTTCTCCTTCTTCCAGGGCTTCGAGGCCTTCAGGAACGGCGCCGAGGAGAAGCTCAGCGGATATGTGGCGGGTCTGATCGTGCTGGGTGTCGCCTTCGTCGCCGAGGGTGCCTCGCTGACACGGGCGCTGTACCAGGCACACCTCCAGGGCGGCCGCGACCGTCTGCGCGACCCGGCCCTGCGCACGGTGATCGCCGAGGACGGCACCGCGGTCCTGGGCGTGACCCTGGCCGCGGCGGGCATGGCGCTGCACATGGTCACCGGGCAGGTGGTGTGGGAGGCCTCCGCGTCGCTCGCGATCGGCACGCTGCTGGTGTACGTCGCCTACCGGCTGGGCCGCGACGCGCGCGACCAGCTGATCGGGGAGGCCGCCGACCCGGAGGCCGCCGAGCGGATCCGGGCCGTGCTGGAGGCGCAGCCCGAGATCGACAGCGTGGAGGCGCTGTACACGATGAAGGTCGGGCTCGACACGGCCCTGGTCGCCGCCCGTGTCGACCTGGTGCCCGGCATGGACAGCGAACGGGTCGAGGAGGTCGCCGTACGCATCAAGCGCACCGTCGACCGTACCGTCCCCGAGGCGGGCGAGATCTTCCTGGACGTGACCGACCGGCCCGCCCAGGAGGCACGTGAGAGCCCCGCCGCGACGGGGGAGCGCGGCGGGGCCTGACGCACGGATGCCCTACGGGTCCGGGTTCATGCGTCCCGCGGGGCAAGATTCTTCACGCGGTCACCCGCCGGCGGCCGGCTCCAGCACGAACACCGGGATCTCCCGGTCCGTCTTCTTCTGGTAGTCGGCGTACGGCGGATACGCCGCCACGGCACGCTCCCACCACTCGGCCTTCTCCGCGCCGGTCACCTCACGGGCCGTCATGTCCCGCTTGACCGGGCCGTCCTGGAGCTCCACATGGGGGTCGGACTGGACGTTGAAGTACCAGACGGGGTGCTTGGGAGCGCCGCCGAGCGAGGCGACCACGGCGTAACGCCCCTCGTGCTCGACGCGCATCAGCGGCGTCTTGCGCAGCTTGCCGCTCCTCGCGCCACGGGTCGACAGCAGAATGACGGGCAGCCCCGTGTCCAGCAGGGTCGTTCCCTTGGTGCCGCCGGAGCTCTCGTACAGCTCCACCTGTTCACGCACCCACTGCGTCGGGCTGGGTTCGTACTCGCCCTCAAGAGGCATGGCATCCGTCCCTTTCTCGGCTATTGACAGGCACCACTCTTCAACACCGGTGCGTGCGGGATTCATCCACACCACGCGCCGTTCGAGTTCTCTTTCGGCCCACGGCGACTACCTCAGGGGTAATCGACCCTGCGGAGTCCTCCGGGCACAGTCGTCAGCGGCAACTACGACCCGCCCGCCGAACGAGAGGCCCACTCATGACGACGACCACCGCCACGACGACCCGTGCCGTCGTCGAGGAGCTGCTGAAGCGCATCGGACAGGGCGACCCGGAGCGGATCGCCGAGCTGTATGCCGAGGCCGGCGACTGGAAGCTGAGCTGGCCCATGGACGAGCACGGCCGCACCGTCCTCCCGTGGATCCGGCCCCGCTCAACCCGCGCCGACGCGGCGGCCCATTTTCGGGACCTGGCCGCCCACCACGTCCCGGGACAGGGGGCCACGGAGATCGAGCGCGTCCTGGTCGACGGCGCCGATGCCGTGGTGCTCGGCGAGATCCGGCAGACCGCCGCCGCCACCGGGCGCGCGTACCGGGCGAGGTTCGCGCTGCACCTCACCGTCGAGGACGGGCTGGTCGTGCGCCACCATGTGTACGAGGACAGCCTCGCCGTCGCCCGGGCCTTCGCGGAACAGCCGTCCGTCACGCCGGCGACACGACCATCCGTACGGCCAGCGCCATGATCACGCAGCTCGACACCAACGCCGTCACGAGCCGCCCCCGCCGGCCCGTCAGCGCCCGGCCGAGCAGCGCACCGCCCCCGGCGAGCACCAGCTGCCAGCTCGCGGACGCCACGAAGGCGGCCAGGACGAACACCGCTTGTTCCAGGGGCCGGACCGCGTCCGAGGCCCGGGTGCCGAGCACGAGGGCCGCGAAGTAGATCACGGTGGTGGGGTTGAGGAGGGTGATGCCGAGCAGCCCCAGATACGCCCGCGCGGGGCTCGGGGGCGGCGGCGCGGAACGGGTGGCCTGCCGCCGGCCGCGGTACTGCCGTACGGCCGTACTCGCACCCCAGACCGCCAGCGCGACCAGCACCACGACGGAGGCCCAGCGCAGCGGCGCGAGGGCCGGCAGCAGGGCGGCGGCGAGCGCGGCACCCCCGAGCGTCGCCACCAGGGCGTAGAGCCCGTCGGCGGTCGCGATGCCGAGCGCGGCGCAGGAGCCGGTCCGCAGGGACGTGCGGGCGGTGAGGGAGACGAGGTAGGTCCCGACGGCGCCGACCGGCACGGCGATGCCGTAGCCCGCGATCAGCCCGGAGACGAGCGCGCCGGTCATGACGCGACGGGCGTCGGCCTCCGGGGGCGGCCGGGCTGCTGCTGGAACCGCACCGGAGAAGCGGCGGCGGTCAGTGACAGGAAGGCGGGGATCGCGGACATGGCCGGATTCTGGGGTTCGTGCCCCGCCACCGGCAACCGAATTTCCCCGCCACAGACGGGGCGTTGGAAGGACGTCGTCATCGGCCCAGCCGGGGCACCGAAGCGGAACGTCATGGACAGAAGCCGGAGTTGCAGGGGAAGGCGGGTCCGGAAGTGGTCCGGCGACCGGTGCCGGCGTCGCTGATGCCCCCTCGTCCGGGCGGCGATCCCCGGCCACATTCCCAGGCGGGGTCAACTGGCCGAACTTGTCGTGGTCGTACTAGGTGCCCTGGGCATCTAATGGCGGACGGAACGACGCACACCTTCGTCTGCGAGGTCTCCATGACGGAAACGGAACCCGTCGCCTTCCCCCAGGACCGGACCTGCCCGTACCAGCCACCGACCGCCTACGACCCGCTGCGCGCCGCGCGTCCGCTGACCCGTGTCGCGCTCTTCGACGGCCGCCCGGCCTGGCTGGTCACCGGGCACGCCCTCGCCCGCAACCTGCTCGCCGACCCACGTCTGTCGACCGACCGCACCCATCCGGACTTCCCGGCGCCCACCGCCCGATTCGCGGCGGTGCGCAACCGCAGGACCGCGCTGCTCGGCGTCGACGACCCCGAGCACCGCACCCAGCGGCGGATGATGATCCCCAGCTTCACCCTCAAACGCGCCACCGAACTCCGCCCGCGGATCCAGCGGATCGTGGACGAACGGCTCGACGCGATGATCGCGCAGGGACCGCCCGCCGAGCTGGTGACCTCCTTCGCGCTGCCCGTGCCCTCGATGGTGATCTGCGCACTGCTCGGCGTCCCCTACGCCGACCACCACTTCTTCGAGGGACAGTCACGACGGCTGTTGCGGGGCCCGACGGCCGCCGACACCCAGGACGCGCGCGACCAACTCGAGGCGTACTTCCATGAGTTGATCGACAGCAAGCAGAAGGAGCCCGGCGACGGCATCCTCGACGAACTCGTCCAGCTGAGCGACGGGACGCCGTCCCGCGAGGAGCTGATCTCCCTGGCGGTCATCCTGCTGGTCGCGGGACACGAGACGACCGCCAACATGATCTCGCTGGGCACCTACACGCTCCTCCAGCACCCCGAACGCCTGACGGAGTTGCGCGCGGATCCGGCGCTGCTCCCCACCGCGGTCGAGGAGCTGCTGCGCCTGCTGTCGATCGCCGACGGGCTGCTGCGCCGCGCCACCGAGGACATCGAGGTGGACGGCACGACGATCCGCGAGGGTGACGGTGTCCTCTTCTCGACGTCGGTCATCAACCGCGACGAGACCGTCTACGCCGATCCCGACGCCCTGGACTGGCACCGTTCGGCCCGCCACCACGTGGCGTTCGGCTTCGGTATCCACCAGTGCCTCGGCCAGAACCTGGCCCGTGCCGAGCTGGAGATCGCCCTGCACGCCCTGTTCGACCGCCTGCCCGAGCTCCGTCTCGCCGCCCCGGCGGCCGAGATCCCCTTCAAACCCGGCGACACGGTCCAGGGGATGCTGGAACTCCCCGTGACCTGGTAAGAGGCTCCCCTCATGCACATCGACATCGACACGGACGTCTGCATCGGCGCGGGCCAGTGCGCCCTGGCCGCCCCGGGCGTCTTCATCCAGGACGACGACGGATTCAGCACCCTGCTGCCCGGCCGGGAGGGCGGCGGCGACCCCATGGTGCGCGAGGCGGCCCGGGCCTGTCCGGTCGGCGCCATCACGGTGTCCGATACGGCGAGTTGAACCCGGCCCGCCTTCATCGGCGGGATGCGAGCAACAGCCGTACCGCCTCCCGTGCCTGAGCCGCGGGCGCCGTGCTCCCGGTGATCCCCGCCGTGACCATGGCGCCCTCGGCCAGCAGATACACGCCCGAAGCGAGCGCGGGGTCCAGCCCCGCCTCGTCCACCAGCACCCCGATGTAGTCCCGGAACGCCTGCTTGTGCGCCCGGACCCGTTCGGCCACCCGAGTGGATGTCGCGCCCAGCTCGCCGTACGAGTTGATCCACGCGCAGCCGCGGAAGTCGGCCTCGCCGAACCACCGCTCCAGCCAGTCGAAGACGGCCGGGATCCGCTCCTTGGGATCCTCGTGCCCTTCCACGAACTCGGCCAGTCGCCCGCGCCAGCGCACGTCCCGGCGCTCCAGATACGCCTCGACCAGCTGCTCCTTCGCCGGGAAGAGCTGATAGAGCCGCTTGAGCGAGACCCCCGACGCACCGCGGATGCCGTCCATGCCGACGGACTGGATGCCCCGTCCGTAGAACAGCTCCTCCGCGGCGTCCAGTACCTGCTCCCGGGCGACTGCGCTGTCCATGAAACGACCACTCCTTGACGCGAGAACGAGCGTTCTCCTACGGTAGCAGCCGACCCGGAGAACGCACGTTCTCCGCATGACCGAGGAGGAGCCGTGACCGATCGCCCGCCCCTGCCGCCGTTCACCCGGGAGACCGCCGCACAGAAGGTCCAGGCCGCCGAGGACGCGTGGAACACCCGTGACCCGCACCGGGTCTCGCTCGCCTACTCGGAGGACTCGGTCTGGCGCAACCGCGACACCTTCGTCACCGGCCGCCCGGAGATCGTCGAGTTCCTCACCGCCAAGTGGGAGCGCGAGCGGGACTACGCGCTCCGCAAGGACCTGTGGGCCTTCGACGGCGACCGCATCGCGGTCCGCTTCCAGTACGAGTGCCGCAACGCCGACGGTCAGTGGTGGCGCTCGTACGGCAACGAGCTCTGGGAGTTCGACGCGCACGGGCTGATGACCCGGCGGGAGGCCAGCATCAACGACGTGCGGATCGAGGAGCACGAGCGCCGCATCTCCGGCCCCCGGCCGGAAGCCGAACGGGGGCTGTCCTTCCCGCTTGAGTAGGGTTCCCGCGTGACCGAACAGGACGGGAAGCCTTTCCTCTACGTCGTCGTCTGCGCGGCCGGGATCGCCGCGGACGTCAGCAAGCTGATCACCGCCGCGCAGGAACGGGACTGGGAGGTCGGCGTCATCGCGACACCCGTCGCCCTGGGCGGCTTCTTCGACACCGCGGCGGTCGAGGCGCAGACCGGTCGCCCCGTCCGCTCCGCCTGGCGGACGCCCGGCGATCCGCGCCCCTTCCCGCCGCCCGACGCCGTCGTGGTCGCGCCCGCCACCTTCAACACCGTCAACAAGTGGGCGGCGGGCCTCGCCGACACCCTCGCCGTGGCCACCCTGTGCGAGGCGTACGGCCTCGGTGTCCCCGTCGCCGTACTGCCGTGCGTCGCCGACGCGTTGGCCGCCCACCCCGCCTACAACGACAGCATCGTCCGGCTGCGAGGCATGGGCGTCCGCTTCGGCGAGCCGTATTCGGGGGAGCCGGACGAGCACGGCAGGCGGCCGGAGTTCGGCTGGGAACGGGCACTGGACCTTCTCGACCCCTGACCTACCCGCAGCCGATCGTCGGCCCCACGAGCATGCCGCCGGTGTACACGGCCTGGCCCTGCGGCATCCAGTAGCCCAGCTTGGAGACGACGGTGGAGCACGTGCCCTTCACCGCGACGCGCACGACGACCGTGGCCGGATTCCCCGGCTGGAGGTCGGTGAGCGCGCAGTCGAGGGCGTACAGCTGCCGTGTCTTCGACGGGTGGCGGCCGGTCAGCGGATTGACGCAGCGGGCGTCGGCGGTAGTCAGCTCCACCCCGGAGGCCTCCTCCCCGATGAGCCCGAAGCGCGCGCTGCCGTCGCCGCGGTCGCTGTCGCGCGTGACGGTGTACGTCAGCGTGGTCACCGAGTCGGACCGCAGCGTGCTCCGGTCGACCGTGACGCTGTGCGTCGGGTCCGGCTTCGGCGCGGTCAGCGTGAGCGTGGCGCGGACGGTGCCGTGCAGGTCCACGTCCGCGGGCGCGGACCGTACGCGGACGTCGGCCTCGATGTCGTAGGTCCCCGGGCCGGGGTAGGCCTGCGAACCGGGAAGCGGCCCGGACGCCACCGTCGTGCCGTCGCGGCGGGCCGTCCAGGTGCCCGAGGTGAGACAGGCGGACCGACGGCAGGTCGCGGGCGCCGAGACCGCCATCGTCGGGGTGCCGCTGCCGGCGCACAGGCTGACCGAGGCCCGCTGGCCGCCCGGTCCGTGCAGGGTTCCCGCGGGCGCGCACAGCGTGGCCGGGGCGTCGGCCGCCGGTGCCTGTGCCGGGTTCGGCCGCGCCGATGCGGGCGAGACGAGGGCGAGCGCCAGCACCGCCACCCCGAGCAGTGTTCTCAGCGTTGTCAGACGTGTCCGCACCCTGTGCCTCCCGCCGGCCACGACCGGCCGGACGCCGGTCGTCTGCGCCGAGAATGCGGGACCGCGGCGACTGCGCGGCCGCTCCCACGCCGGGCGGTCACCTACAGGCAGCAACGGGTGTTCAGCGCGTCCGGCGGACGTAGCCCTTGCTGCCAGGCGTCGTCACCATCACGTCCCGGCGCACGATGCTCAGCCGGTCGCCGAAGTCCGAAAGGGCCTTCCGCAGGCCGCTGTCGGTGTACTCGATGTCGACCACCCGGTCGTCGAATGCCTCGGCGTACTCTCCGCACTCGTCGTACTGCCCGCACTCCTCGGCGACCGCGAAGTCGAGCCCGGCCTTCTTCCGCTGTCCGGCCAGCTCCACGGTGTTCTTCTGGCCGATGGCGAGGTGGCGGGCATGCGCTTGCCGGGAGAGCAGGGCGATGAAGGCGGTCGCGTCGTCCGCCGTGAGCAGGCCGTCCGAGCGGGTGTAGCTGTCGTAGTTGTCCGGCTCGACGGCGTCGAAGCCCTTGTCGGCACAGCCGTCGATCCACTCGCCCACCCGCCCGGCGATCCGCGTGCGCTTGGCCGCCGTACCGATGTCCAGCAGCGCCTCGTCCCAGTCCTCGTCGATGACGACCCCGCCGTCCGCGTCGCGCAGCAGCAGGTCGGCGGGCCACTCCTGCTCGGCGTCCGGCTGGGCCTGGAAGGCGTTGACGTAGCAGATGTTGTACAGGCCGGGTGCCGGGGACGCCGAACGGTCGCGGGCGACGATGCGGACGCCGGACGGCGGCTTGTAGGCGCCGCCGATCTGGTAGTCGAAGCCGGCGTTGCGCGGAGGGAGCCGCAGCTCCGCGGAGTTCGCCTGTTCGGAGGACCCGCAGGCCGTCATGGCGAGGAGGAGGCCCGCGACCGTTCCGAGAACTCCGACCCGGGTGACTGCTCTGACGTTCTGCGGCACGTCGGTGATCAAATCCCCTGCGCGCGGGGGCAGTCAAGCGTGGGTCGCGCCGTCCGGAGGGGAACGGTGAAAGCAGAGACGGGCGGGACGGGCGACGTACCCTCCCCTCTGGTAGCCACCCCCCGAAGGCAGGAGCAGCAACGATGCAGTACGTGAAGCTCGGTTCGACGGGTCTGGACGTCTCGCGGATCTGTCTGGGCTGCATGACCTACGGTCTGCCGGACCGCGGCGTGCACGAGTGGACCCTCGACGAGGAGGCGTCGCGCCCGCTGATACGGCAGGCGCTGGACGCCGGGATCAACTTCTTCGACACCGCCAACGTCTACTCCGACGGCACGAGCGAGGAGATCGTCGGCAAGGCGCTGCGGGACTTCGCGAGCCGCGACGAGATCGTGCTGGCGACGAAGGTGAACGGCCGGATGCGGCCCGGCCCCAACGGACATGGCCTCTCCCGCAAGGCGATCATGGCGGAGATCGACCACAGCCTCGGCCGCCTCGGCACCGACTACGTCGACCTCTACCAGATCCACCGCTTCGATCCGCACACACCGGTCGAGGAGACGATGGAAGCGCTGCACGACCTGGTGAAGGCGGGCAAGGTCCGCTATCTCGGGGCGAGTTCGATGTACGCCTGGCAGTTCTCGAAGATGCAGTACACGGCCGAGCGGCACGGCTGGACGAAGTTCGTCTCCATGCAGAACCACTACAACCTCCTCTACCGCGAGGAAGAGCGCGAGATGCTGCCCCTCTGCGCCGACCAGGGCGTCGGCGTCCTGCCCTGGAGCCCGCTCGCCCGCGGTCGGCTCACCCGTGACTGGGGCACGATCACCGAGCGCAGCGCCGACGACAACTTCGGCCGCCGCCTCTACCCGGACAGCGACCGCACGATCGTCGAGGCCGTGACCCGCGTCGCGGGCGAGCGGGGAGCCCCGCGCGCCCAGGTCGCCCTTGCCTGGCTACTGCACCAGGACACGGTGGCGGCACCCATCGTGGGCGCCGCCAAGCCCCAGCACATCGAGGACGCGGTGGCGGCGGTCGAACTGGAACTCAGCGAAAAGGAAACAGAGGAACTGGAGCAGCCGTACGCTCCTCATCCCATCGTCGGCCACTGACTTCAATGAGGCCCGTGCGGTGCGAACTCCGTACCGCACGGCCCTGCCCCCTCGCTCTCCGGCAACCGCACCCGCTCGCCGCTCATCGACAGCGTCCGGTAGTAGTGCCCGATCCGCTCGGCCGATTGGCCGGCATAGTGGCCGATGAAGGAGCGGCGGAACCGGTCGGCCGTGCGATTGGGCTGCGACCCGTGCACCAGGCTTCCGTTGAAGAACAGAACATCCCCCGGCTCCAAGTCGACCGGTACGGCCGCCAGACCGGCCGGCGGCGGCACATACTCCCGCGCGAAAGACAGCTCGGCGTCCGCCTCCTCGGGACAGAAGATCTCCAGCCGGTGAGTTCCGGGGACGACTTCCAGCCCGCCGTTCTCCCGGTCGATCACATCGCAGGCCACCCACGCGGCCACACAGGTGCCCGGCTCCACCCGCAGATAGAAGTTGTCCTGGTGCAGCGCCTGGCCGCGGGCTCCCGGCGGCTTGAAGTAGAACATGCTCTGTGCGGCCAGCACGTCCTCGCCCAGCAGCTTCTCCAGCACCTCACGCAGCCGCGGGTCCAGCAGCACGCGCAGCGCGAGGTCGCTGATCTCGTGCGGCTGCATCACCCTCGGATGGGTCAGTAGCGGATCTGCGGACGCGCGCGGCTCGAAGTGCCCGGGCACCGGCCCGGCTGTATGCAGCGCTGTGAACTCCGCACACAGCCGGTCGATCTCGTCGTACCCGAAAAGCCCCCGTACGACCGTGAAGCCGTCCTCCTGGAAGCGGTTCAGGCCGGCCTCGGTCAGGATGGGAGCGCCGGTGGCGCCGATGTCCGTGGCTGTCATGCGTCCACTCCTCGGTCGGGTGTCCTCGGTACATCACGCTAGGCCGCCGTGCGCGTCAGGAGGATGCCCATGAGTGCTGACGGATTGCCCGAGGCTGCTGCACCCGGCGACCCGGCGCCGCCGCCCGGCCTGGTGGTGGTCGGCCGCTTCGACCAAGGCGAGGGCTACGCGGTCCACCGCCCGCGCGGCGCGGACAGCTGGCTGTTCACCTGGACGACCGGCGGGCGGGGATGGCTGCGTCAGGGGAGCGCCCGGGCGCGGGCGGCGGCCGGAGACCTCGTCGTGCTCGCGCCGGGTGTCCGGCACGGCTACGGGGTCGAACCGGGCGCCGGGCGCTGGGAGTTCTGGTGGGCGCACTGCCAGGCCCGCCCGTCCTGGCGGTCCTGGCTGCGCCCGTACGACACCGGGGACGGGATGTACGTGGTCACCCCCACGCCGGCCGGGGTGCACGGCCGGGTCGAGGCCGCGTTCCGCCGGATGCTCGCCGACGGTCGCTGGACGGGCACCGGGACACCGCCGGCGAGCGGGCCCGAGGACGACCGGGTGGCCGTCGCGCACGGCACCGCCGCCCGGGAGCTCGCGCTGTGCTCGCTGGAGGAGGTCGTCCTGCTCACCGCGGCCACCGCGCGGACGCCGTCGCCCCGGCCCGGCGTGGATCCACGGGTGCGTCGGGCGGAGGCGCTGATCGCCGCCGACCCGGGCGCCCCGCACACCGTCCGCTCGCTCGCCGAGCAGGTGGCGCTGTCGCCGTCCCGGTTCGCGCACCTGTTCACGCGGACGCTCGGGCAGTCGCCGATGCGGGCACTGCGCGAGGCACGGCTGCGGCATGCCGCCCGGCTGCTGGAGAGCACCGACCTGACTGTGGAGCGGGTGGCTGCGGCTTCGGGCTTCGCCAGCCCGTTCCATTTCAATCGGGTGTTCCGGGAGCGGTACGGGGTGCCGCCCGGCGCGTACCGAATGGCGCCCGCTATTTCTATGTCGATACAGCGCCAATTGAATATGGATCCCGATAGCGCCCTCGATTGAGGTTCCGTCAAGTCTCGCCCATGGGCGGGCAATCCACAAAACCGCGAGATCCCTTGTTCCGGCTCGCTGAGCTGTGTAAAGGTGTGCCTTGTCGGCGTACGGACAGAAAAGATCATGCACATACCCCTTGGTATGTACTTTATGTCGCATGCCTTGAGAGGAATGCAGCCGTGAACGACCCAGGCCTGCCGAATTCCCCCACGTCCGCACCGCTCTTCGAGGCGACGGACGAACAACTGAGCACGGAGCTGAGGAAATGGACGGGAACTGCGCCCGCGCTGCATCCCGTCGGTGAACTCCTCGACCGGCATTGGGAAGCGGCCTTCGCCTACGCGCGTCTGTGCACCGACGGTCCGCGTCCCGCCGGAATGCTCACCACGGCGGCCTTCACAAGGCTCTTCGGCGAATCCCTGCGGCAGACCGGGCCGACCGCCGCCTGGCGGCCTCATCTGCTCGTCACGGTGCGCCGGATCGCCGCCGAGTGGGACAGCGACCGCAGACGCGAACTGCTCCACCCCGAGCTGCGCGCCGAGGGCGAGAGCGGGGACCGCGCCGCCGCCCGCCTGCTCCCGCCACCGGACCGGCGCCTGCTGTCCGGGGCGTTCCAGCGGCTGCCCCAGTCGGCCCGCTGCGTGCTCTGGCACATCGAGGTCGAGGCCGAACCGCTCCGTGCACCGGCCGCGTTGCTCGGCCTGGACGAACAGGACGCGCGCGTCGAACTGCGGCGCGCCCGGGAGCGGCTTCGCGAGGAGTGCCTCCACGTCCACCGCGAACTCGCCCCCGAGCAGGAGTGCCGGCGCTTTCAGCGGATGCTCGACGTCACCTACCGGCGCGGCGGGGTCGACGTCGACCCCGACCTGCGCGAGCACCTGGACGGCTGCAAGCACTGCCGGTACACCGCCGACCAACTCGGACACTTCAACGGCGCGCTCGGCATGGCACTCGCCGAAGCGGTCCTCGGCTGGGGTGCGCGGGCCTATATGGAGGCCAGGGTCGGGGCGCCCGAAGCAGCCGAGGTGGTGTCCCCGCAGGCGGTCTCCTTCCGGCAACCGCCCGTCGGGGGAGAGGAGTTGGCTCCTACTGTGCCCACTCCGCGCCCGCCCTCTCCCCGCTCGGCCCACAAGGCCGCCCGCCGCGCCGCGCACCGCCGCAACGTCACCATGGCCGTCGCGATCGTGAGCGGCCTGATCGTCCTTCCCCTCGTCCTGTGGTCCGCCTTCGGCTCGGGGGACGACACCACGCCGGCCGACGGCGGCCGATCCTCCGAGGAGCCCGCCACCGGCACGGGCACATCGGCCGGCGACCCCTCCTGGGTCGGGGCGGGCGAGGAGACGGACGGCGCCCTGCGCGGACGGCTGCACAACGTCGACTCCGGTCTGTGCATCGGCATCGAGGGCAAGAAGGCCGTGGACGGCGGGGAGGCCGAGGCCACCACGTGCTCCTCCGTGGCCGGCCAGCAGTGGTCGTACGAGCCCGACGGACTCCTGCGCAACGTCGCCGACCCCGACCTCTGCCTCGACTCCCACCTCGGTTATTCGATCAAGCTCGCCCCCTGCACGGGGACGTCCCAGCCGGACACGAAGAACGTCCGCTACGACTTCACCCTCCAGGGCAGCCTGATACCCCGCTGGAACCAGGACCTCGCCCTCACCTCCGCCGCCGACGACGGGACCGGGGCGCTGGTACTCAGGAACCGCGACGACAGCGCGGCCCAGCGCTGGGTGATCGACACGGCCAAGGCCGACCTCCAGATGGAGGCCGTCAACTGGGACACCGCCGGAGCGACCTCGAAGTCCCCCGTCCCGCCGACGCCTTCGAAGACGCCCACGCCGACCGCCACGCCCAAGCCGACCCCGACCGCCACACCGTCGACCGCACAGCCGACGCCGACACCGACCTCGTATCCAACCTGCTACTACGCCTACTACTGCTCCTGGAACGGTCAGTACGGCTGGGACGGATACGGAGACGGATACGGAGACTCACACGGAGACGGGTACGGAGACGGCTATGGGTATGGCGACGGCCACCGGCACGACGGTGGCCGTCGCTGACCGCGGCGCGTCAGTCGCCGGTACCGGGACTGAAGACCGTCAGACGTACCGAGGACGCGTTGCCGCCCACGGGCACCTCGCCGGCCGTCCACGCAACCTTGAGCGAGTCCCGCTCGTCCGGCGGGGTCACGAGCAGGGCGGCCGGCGTGGCCGTGCGTGCCCCGCTGATCTCGGGGTTGGAGTACGTCAGCCCGGCCCATGCACTACTGCCCGGCTTCAGGGTGACCGTTGTGGGTGAGGCGGACGAGCGCACCGGGTCCGGGCCCAGCTGCTTGCCGGACGCGTCGATGAAGGCGGCGCCCGGGTAGCCGCGCACGGTGCAGGTCCGGGACGAGGTGTTGGTCAGGACGACCGGGTAGTTCTCCTGCCCGGCCCCCGGGTTGTTGCGGCCGACGGACGCGCTCAGCTCGGAGGTGTGGCAGCGGGTGCTGGTGGCGGGTTGCTCCGTGCCCTTCGTGGGGGACGACGAGGGCGTCGTGCTCCCCGGCGCTTCGGTGGTGGCACTCGGCCGCGCGGTCGAGGGGGTCTCCGAAGCGGGGGTGGTGGTGCCGGTCGCGGGACCTGCCGTGCCGGGCAGCGTCTGCGGAGTGCTCGCGGTGTTGCTGCTGTCGCTGCCGTTCCCGCAGCCGGCCAGCAGCCCCAGCACCGCGACGGCACTCGCCAGCAGGGTCGCCGGGCGTACGGACCGGTGGGTGTTCGCCATGGTTCTCAACGCTCCTGAGGTGTCCCGCACCCGTCGTGACGCGTGCGTACGGCGCCTTGTGCCCCGTCACTCCTGTCCGATGCGCGCGGAGCGGAGAAAGTTCGCGTCTTTCACCCGTTCGCCCGCACCGAGTCCAGAATGCGCCCTGACCGGGAGGGATCGCCGTTCTGACGGATCTGTACATAGACCTGAGGCTGCGCGTCGCCGTCGGTCGGAGTGAGACCGGCCTCCGTGATCGAACCTCCGCCGTCCGCGCAGTCGGTCCAGGTGCGGACCCTGCCCTGCCACTGCGCTCCGGTGTAGGCGCGACCGCCGTCGTAGTGGCAGCCGGTGTGGGCGAGCGCGTTCACCCGCCCGGTGACGTCGCCCTGCTCGCTCAGGCCGACGAACACGCCGTTCACGCCCGAGGCCAGGTCCTGCCACTTCGCCAGGTCGTCGGCGACGGCGAACCCCGGCTCGCGTCCCGATCGCAGGCCGATCGACGCCGGATCCCACCCCGAGTCGCGTACCTGTCGACCCCAATCGCCGGGCACCTCGGCCACCACCCGGCCGGTGGCGTCCTCGACGCGGAGGTCGGGCACCGACGTCTCACGGGTCACCAGCGCCAGGGGCACACCGACGGCCGCCGCGAGCAGCAGCGCGGAGGCGGCCAACACGATGGCCTTACGGGGTCGCCGGGGGCGTGGAGCCTGTGATGCCAGCCGCTCGATCTCCTCGGCGAATGCCTGGGCCGTGGGCCAGCGGCGCCCGCGATCCGGTTCCAGCGCGCGCAGCAGGGCCCGCTGCACACCGGGGTCGAGGTCGGGGCGCAGCCGCAGCGGCGGTACGACCTGCCCGGGCTCACCCGGGACCGTGCCGGTGACGAGGTGGTAGCCGACCGCGCCCAGGCTGTACACGTCGGCCCGCGCGTCGATCCCCGCGCCGGGCCCGGCCTGCTCGGGCGGCCGGTATCCGGCCGAACCTGCCGCCAGCGTGAGGCCCGACGCCTCCGCCAGGCTCTTGGCCAAGCCGAGATCGGCGAGCAGTACCCGCCAGGCGCCGCCGGGGGAGGTGCGCAGCAGCACGTTGGACGGCTTGATGTCCCGGTGCACGATTCCCGCCTCGTGCAGCGCGGCCGCGCCCCGGGCCGCCGACGCCGTCAGCCGCAGCGCCTCCGGCACGGCGAGCGGACCCTCGGTGAGCAGGTCGGCGAGGGTGCCGCCGTCGGCGTACTCCATCACGAAGTACGGCCTGCCGTCCGGCAGTTCCCCGATGTCGTAGACCTGGACGACCCGGTCGGAGCCGGCCCGGCGCAGCATCCGCGCCTCGGACAGGAAGCGTTCGCGGACGTCCAGCCGGTGCGCCCAGTTGTCGGCGAGCACCTTCAAAGCCACCGGGGCCTCGAGGTCGTCGTCGTGGGCGAGCCAGACCGTGCCGAACGCCCCGGTGCCCAGACGGCGTTCGAGGCGGTAGCGCCCGATCCGCTCGACGGAGTGCATACGACTATCATGCCTGGCCTCAGATCCACATCGAAGATCCGTACCGAAGACTGAGGGAGCCCCGTGCCCGACGCCGCGCCGACCGAGGACCTGGCCCGGCGTGCGGCCGCGGGCGACGCCGCCGCCCTGGACGAGCTGCTTCACGCGATCCGGCCCGAAGTGGTCCGGCGCTGCGGGCGGTTCCTGCCCAACCGCGAGGACGCCGAGGAGGCCGCGCAGGACGTCCTCCTCCAAGTGGCCCGGAAGATCACCGGGTTCGAGGGCCGCAGCCGCTTCAGCACCTGGCTCTACGCCGTCGTCGCCAACTGCGCCCGCCAGAAGTACCGCGAACTCAAGCGGCGGGCCGCCGAACAGCCCGCCCCGATCGACGCCGCGCTCCACGTCGACCCGCGGACGACGAGTGTCATCGCCGGTTCCCGCGTCGACCTGCTCGACGCGCTGGACCGGCTGGAGCGCGAACATCCGCATCTGGTCGCGCCGTTGGTGTACCGCGACATCTGCCAGTTGGACTACGCCGAGGCCGCCGAACGCGCCGGGATCCCGCTGGGCACGTTCAAGTCCCGGCTGCACGAGGCGCGCAGGCAGGTCCGGCCCTGGCTGGCCGGCACTCCCTGACCCCCTACTCGTCGAGCAGTGCGATCTCCGCCCAGATGGTCTTGCCGTCCGCGGTGTGCCGGCTGCCCCAGCGCTGGGTGAGCTGGGCGACCAGCAGCAGACCACGGCCGCCCTCGTCCCACGTCTTGGCGCGCCGCAGATGCGGAGCCGTGTGGCTGGTGTCGGACACCTCGCAGATCAGCGTGGTCGTGTCATGGATGAGCCGCAGCCGTATGGGGTGGGCGCCGTACCGGATGGCGTTGGTGACCAGCTCACTCACCACCAGTTCCGCCGTGAACGAGGCGTCGGGCAGCTCCCAGATGTCGAGCTGACCGAGGACCTGCTTGCGGATCGGGGCGACCAGCGCCGGGTCGGCCGGGATGTCCCAGGTCGCGACGCGGGAGGCGGGCAGCCCCTGGGTACGGGCGAGCAGCAGGGCCACGTCGTCGGAGGCGCCGCCCGCTGGGAGCAGGGTGTGCAGGACGCGGTCGCAGGTCTCGTCCAGGGAACCCGAAGGGGCGGCGAGGGCATCGCAGAGCAGCGCGTGACCGACGTCGACGTCCCGCTCACGGGACTCGATCAGCCCGTCGGTGTAGAGGGACAGCACCGTGCCCTCGGGCAGTTCGATCTCGGCCGACTCGAACGGCAGCCCGCCCAGGCCCAGCGGCGGGCCCGCGGGCAGGTCGACCTGGCGGGGCGGGCCGCCGGGCGGCCGCATGACGGGCGGCGGATGCCCGGCGCGGGCCAGCGTGCAGCGCCGGGACACCGGGTCGTACACGGCGTACAGGCAGGTCGCTCCCACCTCGCCGGCGCTGCCTTCGCTGCCGGCCTCCACGGACAGCCGTACGACCAGGTCGTCGAGGTGGGTGAGCAACTCGTCCGGGGCCAGGTCGATGTCGGCGAGGGTGCGAACGGCGGTGCGCAGGCGCCCCATGGTGGCCGAGGCCTGGATGCCGTGACCGACGACGTCCCCCACGACCATCGCGACCCGCATCCCGGACAGCGGGATCACGTCGAACCAGTCACCGCCCACCCCGGCCCGGGCCGCAGGAAGGTAGCGCGAGGCGGCTTCCACGGCGGCCGTGCGCGGCAGTGACTGGGGGAGCAGGCTGCGCTGAAGGGCGAGGGCCGTCGCGCGCTCGCGGGAGTAGCGGCGGGCGTTGTCGATGCAGACGGCGGCGCGTGCCGTGATCTCCTCGGCCAGCAGCTCGTCGTCCGGCGTGAAGGGGTCCGGGCGGCGGAAGCGCGTGAGGACCGCGACGCCCAGGGTCGCGCCGCGGGCCCGGATCGGCACGGACATCGTGCCGTGGATACCCAACTCACTGACCCGCTCCATGCGGGCCTTGTCCCAGGTCAGCCACTGGGTGAGGCCGCCGGAGGGCACCGCGGCGACGATCGTGCGGCCGGCCAGCAGCGAGTCGGCCTGGGGGGAGGAGGCCGGGTACACGTCCACCTGGCCCGGCTTGAGGACGGCCTCGGGGCTGCCCGGATTGACCGACTGATGGGCCGCCCGACGCAGCGTGACCGGCGCGGTCACCGGCCGTGTGGAGGGCTCGCCCTCGGGCTCGGGCGGGTCCAGGAGGTCGATGCTGACGAAGTCGGCGAGGGCGGGCACGCAGACGTCCGCGAGCTCCTGTGCCGTGCGGGTGATGTCGAGGGTGGTGCCGATGCGGACGCTCGCCTCGTTGACCAGCTGGAGCCGCTCCCGTGCCTCGTACTGCTCGGTGAAGTCGTGCACGGCGACGCACACCCCGTGCGCCCGCCCCGCGGCGTCGGTGATCGGTGCCATCCGGGCCAGCCAGGCGTTGATCCGGCCGTGCAGGCCGACCGGCACGTAGGCCCGTGAGTCGTCCGCACGGCCGGTCGTGAGTACCCGGTACAGCTGCTGCTCGACCTCCTCGCTGTCCGTCCGGCCGCTGAGCTCGGGCGCGCGAAGTCCCCGCACCCGCTCCTCGGGCAGGTCGAGCACCTTCGCCATGGCGTCATTGACCCGGTGCAGCCGGAGCCGCTCGTCGTAGATCGCGACGGCACAAGGGGACTGGGTGAGGGCGGCCTTCTCCAGGGGATCGTCGGCCGGGTGCGGCCGGTCGCCCTCCAGGGGTGTGACGACGAGCCAGCCGCCGGTACCGCCGTCCCGGGGCGGCCGGTGGTGGACGAGCAGCCACACGGTCACCGTACGGACGTCCCGGTGGCGCAAAGTGACCGTTCCGTCCCAGCGGGGTTGGCGGACGATGGGTGCCGGGCCCTCGACCAGCTCGGCGACAGGGCGCCCCACGACTTCCTCGGCCGTCCAGCCCAGCAGCCGCCGGGCCCCCTCGCTCCACTCGGTCACCGTGCCTTCGCCGTCGAGAACAGCCCGGGCCGTGGCGGCCTCGTCGAACGGATACACCGGGCTCATCGTCGTCGCTCCATCGCGCGTACGCACAGTGAACAGATGGGTCACTTCGGTTCCAGACTAGTGCGTCGCCGTGCTGCGCGAACGGGAACGAGGAGCTGCCCGGCGCCCCGGGTCAAGAGAGCGTTTCGGCCGATATACCCCGTGGAGCAGAAGCACCTCACGCGACCCTTGACGGCCGTGCGTGGCCCACCATCAGAATCTGTTTGTTCACGATCAGTTGTGAGTACTTCTGGGCCCTGATGAGGGAGAGCCGCCATGACGGTCACTCGCAGATCGGTTTTGATCGCCTCTACGACCGCCCCCGCGGCCGGGGTGCTGCTGGGCGCCCCGGTGGCACGGGCCGCCGAGGCGGTCGCGGGCGCGTCCGGCCGCCGTACGGTCGCCCTGCGGGACGGCTGGCGCTTCGCGCTGGTCAATCCGGGCGGCATCACCGACCCGACCGGCGCCTACGCAGACGCCGCCGAACCCGGACACGACGACTCGGCCTGGCGCGAGGTCGCGGTCCCGCACGACTGGAGCATCGAGCAGACCCCGACCACCGAGCACGGCACGACCAGCGGCACCGGTTTCCTCCCCGGCGGCCTCGGCTGGTACCGCCTCGCCTTCACCCTGCCGCCCGCGTTCGCGGGCCGCCGGATCTCGGTGGAGTTCGACGGCGTCTACATGGACTCGTATGTGTACTGCAACGGCAAGGAAGCCGGCCGCCACCCCTACGGCTACACCGGCTTCGCCTTCGATCTCACCGACCTGCTGCACACCGACGGCACCACCGAGAACGTCATCGCGGTCAGGGTGCAGAACCAGCTCCCCAGCAGCCGCTGGTACTCGGGCAGCGGCATCTACCGCGAGGCCCGGCTGGTCGTCACCGAGCCGGTGCACGTCGAACGCTGGGGCACGTATGTCACGACGCCGGACGTCACGGGGGAGCGGGCCGTCGTACGGGTGAGGACGTCCGTGGTGAACGAGTCGGGTGCCGCGCAGGACGTCGAGGTGAGATCGAAGGTCGTCGACGCCGACGGCCGTACGGTCGCCCGGACGTCCAGCACCGTCACGGTCGGCGACCTGACGACGGAAACCCACGAACTCACCGTCGCAGGACCCAGGTTGTGGGACTTCACCGACCCGCACCGCTACACCCTCCACACCGAACTCCGGGTCGGCGGCAAGTCGGTCGACACCTACCGCACCCCCTTCGGCATCCGCACCTTCCGCCTCGATCCGGACGAGGGCTTCCACCTCAACGGCGTCCACGCCAAGCTCAGGGGTGTCGACCTGCACCACGACCTGGGCGCGCTCGGCGCGGCAGTGAGCGAGGACGCGGTCCGCAGACAGATGACCATCATGAAGTCGATGGGAGTCAACGCCCTGCGCACCTCCCACAACCCGCCCGCACCGGAGGTCATCCAGGTCTGCGAGGAACTGGGCATCGTGATGCTGGTGGAGAACTTCGACTGCTGGCGCACCGGGAAGAACCGCTACGACTACGGCCGGTTCTTCGACGAGTGGTGCGAGAAGGACACCGCCGAAATGGTCCGCGCCGCCCGCAACTCGCCCGCCGTCATCATGTGGTCCATCGGCAACGAGGTCCCCGACTCCACGACCACCGCCGGACTCGCCATGGCGGACCGCATCATCTCCGCCATCAGGGCCGCCGACGACACCCGCCCGCTCGTCATCGGCTCCGACAAATACCGCCGCCTCCCGGCCAAGGGCTCGGCGGCCGACCTGATGCTGGCCAAGCTCGACGGACTCGGCCTGAACTACAACACCGCCAAGTCCGTGGACGAACTGCACGCCGCCTACCCCCACCTGTTCCTGTTCGAGTCGGAGTCCTCCTCGGAGACCTCCACCCGCGGGACCTACCAGGAGCCCGAGCACCTCAACACCGGCGAGAACCACACGCCGGGCAAGCGGGCGACCTCCTCCTACGACAACAACCTCGCCTCCTGGACGATGAGCGGCGAGTACGGCCACAAGAAGGACCGGGACCGGAAGTGGTTCACGGGCCAGTTCCTGTGGTCGGGCATCGACTACATCGGGGAGCCGACGCCGTACAACGTCTTCCCGGTGAAGGCATGCTTCTTCGGCGCGGTCGACACCGCAGGCTTCCCGAAGGACATGTACCACCTGTTCCGAAGCCAGTGGATCGGCGAGCCGATGGTGCATCTGCTGCCGATGACCTGGAACCACGAGCAGGGGGATGTCGTCGAGGTCTGGGCCTACGCCAACGTCGACACCGTCGAACTGTTCCTCAACGGCAAGTCCCTGGGCCTACGGCGGTTCGACACGAAGAAGACCGTCGACGGCCGCGGGTACCTGGAGACCACCGAGGCGACCGGCGACGACAAGACCTTCACCGACGGCCCCTACCCCGGCAGTTACACCAGCCCGAACGGCAGCGCCGGCAAGCTCCATCTGACGTGGAAAGTGCCGTACGCGCCGGGCGAGTTGAGGGCGGTGGCGCGCAGCGACGGCAAGGTGGTCGCCACGACTGTGCTGCGCACGGCCGGCGAGCCGTATGCCGTACGACTCACCCCTGACCGCAAGTCCCTTGCCGCCGACGGCCGTTCGCTGGTCTTTCTCACCGCGGAGGTCGTGGACGCCCGTGGTGTGGTCGTGCCCGGCGCCGAGCATCTGATCACCTTCGAGGTGACGGGCGGCTCTCTCGCCGGCCTCGACAACGGCCGTCAGGAGAGTGCCGAGCGCTACCAGGCCAGTACCCGGACCGCCTTCCACGGCAAGGCGCTCGCGATGGTCCGGTCCGGTACGAAGGCCGGCACGCTGAAGGTGACGGCACGGGCCCAAGGTCTGCACTCGGGTACGGCAGCCGTGCGCACGACCCCTGTCCGCTCGGCCGCGACCACCCCACCGGCTGCTTTCCAGCCGGACCATCCGGCGCCCCCGGACCACCCCTACGCGGACGCCAGTTACTCCGGCCGCCCCGACACCCTGCCCGCCGCGATACTCGACGGTGACCCGGCCACCGGCTGGTCCAACGCCTTCGCCAAGGCCGCGACGGCCCTGCTGCCCGCCTTCGACGGGGCCAGGAAGGAGGACTGGGTCTCCGTGGACTGGGGGCGGGCCAGGACGCTCGACCGGGTGGAGGTCTCGTTCACCGTGGACACGGCGCATTCGCTGCCCGCTTCGGTAGAAGTTGCGGTCTGGGACGGCCGGCGGTATGCGCCGGTCGATGGGGAGGCCGTCGACTGGGCCGCCGCCTCGGACGAGCCGACCGTGATCACCTTCGACGCCGTGCGCGGCTCCCGGTTGCGCCTCACAATGATCAGCAGGTACCCGGGCGAATCCCGCGGGTCGGTGCGCATCAGCAGGCTGGAGACGTCGGCCGGCTGATGGGTCGCACACGGTCCGGGCGGGAATGCCTCAACCCGCCCCGTCCGGACCGTTGACGGGGTGTCACCACTCCCACAAGCATGGTTTGCGTCCGCATCTGGGAGCGCTCCCACCACGGGGCGTCACCCGTACCTCTCCCGAGGAGCCCAGACGTGAAAAGACGCAGAACCGCCCTGTTGTCCCTGACGGCTCTGCTGGGGGCCGCGCTCACGGCGCTGCCCGCCGCTGCCGACGAGATCGAACAACTCAAGAACGGCACCTTCGACACCACCACCGACCCGTGGTGGACGACGAGCAACGTCACCGCCGCTCTCTCCGGCGGACAGCTCTGCGCGGATGTGCCGGGCGGCACCGCCAACCGGTGGGACGCGGCCGTCGGCCAGAACGACATCACCCTGGTGAAGGGGGAGTCGTACAGGATCTCCTTCACCGCGAACGGCGCGCCCGAGGGTCACGTGGTACGTGCCGTCGTCGGGCTGTCGGTGGCTCCGTACGACACCTGGTTCGAGGTGAGCCCGCAGCTGAGCGCCTCCGGTACCTCGTATGCCTACACCTTCACTTCGCCCGTCGACACCACCCAGGGCCAGGTCGGCTTCCAGCTCGGCGGCCAGGCGGACGACTGGCGGTTCTGCATGGACGACGTGTCGCTGCTGGGCGGGGTGGAGCCGGAGCCGTACGAGCCGGACACCGGGCCGCGCGTGCGCGTCAACCAGGTCGCCTACCTGCCCTCCGGGCCCAAGAACGCCACGCTGGTCACCGACTCCACCGGCAGACTGCCCTGGCAGCTGAAGAACGCCGCCGGGACCACGGTCGCTCACGGCTGGACCGTCCCGCGCGGCACCGACGCGTCGTCCGCGCAGAACGTCCAGTCGATCGACTTCGGCACCTACCCCGGTCGGGGACAGGGCTTCACGCTGGTCGCGGACGGGGAGGCGAGCCGCCCGTTCGACATCGACGCACGCGCCTATGAGCAGCTGCGCCTGGACACGGTGAAGTACTACTACACGCAGCGCAGCGGCCTCTCGATCCGCGACGACCTGCGGCCCGGCTACGGACGCCCCGCCGGTCATGTGAACGTCGCACCCAACCAGGGCGACGCGAATGTGCCCTGCCAGCCCGGAGTGTGCGACTACGCGCTCGACGTCACCGGCGGCTGGTACGACGCCGGAGACCACGGCAAGTACGTCGTCAACGGCGGCATCTCCACCTGGGAGGTGCTCAGCACCTACGAACGCTCCCTGCTGGCCCGCACCGGACACCCGGCCAAGCTCGGCGACGGCACGCTCGCCATCCCGGAGAGCGGCAACAAGGTGCCGGACATCCTCGACGAGGCCCGCTGGGAGCTGGAGTTCCTGCTGAAGATGCAGGTGCCCGAGGGGCAGCCGCTGGCCGGCATGGCCCATCACAAGATGCACGACGAGCAGTGGACGGGCCTGCCGCTGCTGCCCAGCGACGATCCGCAGAAGCGGGAGCTGCACCCGGCGACCACACAGGCGACCCTCAACCTGGCGGCGACGGCCGCGCAGGCGGCGCGGCTGTACCGCCCGTACGACCGCCGGTTCGCGACCCAGGCACTGGCGGCCGCTCGCAAGGCCTGGTCGGCGGCGCTGGCACACCCCGCGGTGTATCCCGACCCGAACGACGGCACCGGAGGCGGCGCCTATCCCGACACCGACGCGACCGACGAGTTCTACTGGGCGGCCGCCGAGCTGTATCTCACCACCGGGGAGAAGGAGTTCGAGCGGCACATCCTGAACTCGCCGGTCCACACGGCCGACATCTACGGCCCCCTCGGCTACGACTGGGCCAGGACGGCGGCCGCCGGCCGACTGGACCTGGCGACCGTCCCGAGCAGGCTGCCCGGCCGGGACACGGTGCGCCAGTCGGTGATCAAGGGCGCGGACGCCTACCTGGCCACGTTGAAGTCACAGGCGTACGGGATGCCGTACGCCCCGCCGGACAACCTCTACGACTGGGGTTCCAACCATCAGATCCTGCACAACGCGGTCGTCATCGCCACCGCGTACGACATCACCGGTGCCTCGAAATACCGGGACGGGGCGCTCCAGAGCATGGACTACATCCTGGGCCGCAACGCACTGAACATCTCGTACGTCACCGGCTACGGCGAGGTCAACTCCCACAACCAGCACAGCCGTTGGTACGCCCACCAGCTCGACCCGGATCTGCCGACCCCGCCGAAGGGCACGCTCTCGGGAGGCCCCAACTCGAGCATCCAGGACCCCTACGCGCAGAGCAAACTCCAGGGCTGCGTCGGCCAGTTCTGCTACATCGACGACATCCAGTCCTGGTCGACGAACGAGCACACCATCAACTGGAACTCCGCCCTGACCCGGATGGCGTCCTTCGTGGCGGATCAGGGCTGAGGCCCTTGCGCTCTGTCTCCACCAGTTCCCCTGGCCGCTCGTGGGCGGTCAGGGTGTGGAGCCGGACCTGGTCGAGCGGCTGGTGCACCTCGATGTACTCGCCGTGCGGCAGCCGTTTGATCACGCCGGTCGCCCTGCCGTGCAACACCAGTTCCCTGTCCCGGAGTTGGAGGCCGAGGCAGATGCGGCGGGTGACGACGAACACCACCGCCGGGACGACGAACACGGCGATCCTGACCGCCCACGTCACCGTGTTGATCGACAGATGGAGCCGGGTCGCCATGATGTCGTTGCCGCCGCCCGCCAGCAGGATCAGATAGAGGCTGATCCAGGCCGCGCCGATCCCTGTGCGCACGGGGCGGTTGCGTGGGCGGTCCAGGATGTGGTGTTCCCGTTTGTCGCCGGTGATCCGGGCCTCCACGAACGGATACACGCCGATGAAGAGCAGGAGGAGCGGGAAGACGACGATCGGGATCAGTACGCCCAGGACGAGCGTGTGACCCCACAGATTGATCTCCCAGCCCGGCATGACCCGGACCAGGCCCTCCGCGAAGCCCAGGTACCAGTCGGGCTGGGCACCCGTGGAGACCTGGTCGGCGCGGAAGGGGCCGTACTGCCAGACCGGGTTGATCGTCGCGACCGCCGCGATCAGCGTGAGGACGCCGAAGACCAGGAAGAAGAAGCCGCCCGCCTTCGCCATGTACACCGGCATGAAGGGCGAGCCCACCACATTGCGCTCGGTGCGGCCGGGGCCCGAGAACTGTGTGTGCTTGTGGTAGAAGACCAGCAGGATGTGCGCCACGACGAGCGCGGCCATGATGCCGGGGATCACCAGGATGTGCAGCGAGTAGAAGCGCGCCACGATGTCGTCGCCGGGGAACTCGCCGCCGAACAGGAACAGCGTCAGATACGTCCCCACGATCGGCACCGACAGCGTGGCGCCCTCGACGAACCGCATCCCTGTCCCCGAGAGCAGGTCGTCCGGCAGCGAGTAGCCGAAGAGGCCCTCGAACAGGCCGAGGAACAACAGAGTCCAGCCGAACAGCCAGTTGAGCTCACGCGGCTTGCGGAACGAACCCGTGAAGAAGTGCCGCATCATGTGCGTCACCATCGCGGCCACGAAGATCAGCGCCGCCCAGTGGTGCAGCTGCCGGATCAGCAGACCGCCGCGCACGTCGAAGCTGATCTCCAGGGTGGAGGCGTATGCCTCGGACATCCGGACACCGTTCAGCGGGACGTAACTGCCGTGGTACACCACCTCGTTCATCGACGGGTGGAAGAAGAACGTGAGCCACACCCCCGAGAGGATCAGCACGATGAAGCTGTACAGGCAGATCTCGCCGAGCAGGAAGGACCAGTGGTCGGGGAAGACCTTGCGCAGGTACTGCTTGCCGAGCGTGTGGGTGCCGAGCCGGCCGTCGAACCAGTCGGCGAGCCGCTCGCCCTTCCCGGGCTGCTTGGCGTTGGTCACTCCTCCTCCTTGTGGACGTGGCCGAGCTTGTCGGGATTGCTGACGATGTAGACGCCGGACACCCGGTCGCCCTCGGGCGTGAGGTCCATGACCATCACCGCGTACGGGTCGTCGCCCTGGAACAGCACCACCGCTTCGTCGCCGTTGACCCGGCGGTGACGCAGCTCGAGGCCCTGTGCGCCGCCCCGGGCGCGGTACGAGGTGAGGAGGCGGACCGCCTTGTCCCGGCCGTGCACCGGGCGCAGTCCCGCCGGCTTGCGTTTGCCGCCGCCGTCCGTCCACACCGTCACGTCGGGCGCGAGGATCTCCATCAGCGCGGTGATGTCCCCGCCGACGGCCGCCTGCACGAACCGCTCGGTCGCCTCCCTGCGCACCCGCGGATGCGCCCGGTACAGCGGCCGCCGCGCATGCACATGTGCCCGCGCCCGGTGCGCCAACTGCCGTACGGCGGCCGGAGTGCGCTCGATGATCTCCGCGATCTCGGTGTGGGGATATCCGAACACCTCGTTGAGCACGAACACCGCGCGCTCCAGCGGTGTGAGCGACTCCAGGACCACCAGCATCGCAATCGACACGGATTCGGTGCGCAGGGCGGGATCGTCGGCGCCGTCGTCGTCGGCGACCAGTGGTTCGGGCAGCCATGGGCCGACGTATGCCTCACGGCGGCGGCTGATCGTGGCCCGGCGTTGCAGTGCGTGGTTGACGGAGATCCGGACCAGATAGGCCCGGGGGTTGTCGATCTGTTCGAGGTCGCGGCCCCGCCCCCGTGCCGTCCACGACAGCCAGGTCTCCTGGAGCACGTCCTCGGTGTCCGCGACACTGCCCAGCAGGTTGTAGACGAGGGCGAACAACAGCTCACGGTGATCGACGAAGACTCCGGTCGCCGCATCGAGTCGGTCGTCGGCGTCGGGCACAGGGATCTCGGACATGGGCAGGCCTCCGCAGTGGTGCGCTCACTACTGCGAGGGGCTGCGGGGGCCGGATTGTGACATCGACGGACGGAATGTGACCCAGGTCTCGTCAATGACCCGTGCGGGCCTCAGGACGCGTCGTGGAAGACGAGCCCCAGCGAGTGCCGGCGGCCGGAACGCACGGTGCTCACCCCGTGCCGCATCGCCCCGGCCGACCAGCCGCGCCGGGTGCGCACGGGCCGGTCCCGGGTCGTGAAGACGAGGCCGTGGCCCTGCTCCAGCACGGTCGCGGTGCCCCGGGACTGGGCCCTGGCCCGCTGCTCCACCATCAGGAACTCGCCGCCGGTGTAGTCGGTGCCGTACTCGTCGAGTCCGACGACCACCTGGAGCGGGAACAGCATCTCGCCGAACACATCGCGGTGCAGCGCGTTCCAGTCGCCCTCGCCGTAACGCAGCAGGATCTGCGCCGACCGGTCCTGTCCGGCCGCGTGGCACCGCTCCAGCCACTCGTCCAGGGAGTCCGGCCACGGTGCCGGGCGGCCGAGCCGGGCCGCCCAGTCGCGGGCGATCGGCAGCAGCCGCGGATAGAGCGCGGCCCGCAGGGCGGTCACCGGGGCGGGCAGGTCATGGGTGAAGTAGCGGTACTCGCCGGAGCCGAAGCGGTGCCGTGCCATGTCGACGGTGGTCCGGAACAACTCCGGCTTCTCGTACAGCGCCATGAGGTCACGGCACTCCGCAGGGGTCAGCAGCCGCCCCGTCCGCGCGCTGCCGTACGCGTCCAACTCCTCGGCGAGGGCGGCCCAGTCGGTCCCGTCGACGCGTCGGCGGGCCCGGTCCGTGGTGAGCGTCATGAGATGGTCACCCTCCTGTGCTCTTCGCTCTTCATGCTCTCCGCTCCGAGTCTGCCGCCCCGCCGGCGCCGCGTCCGGCGGGAATCGGACATGGCGTTCCGGTCTCTCCGGTACCGTCGCACGGGCGGTGTGAGCTGGTGGTATTTACGAGTAAGTACCCGCGCGGTACCGTGAAGGGCATGCCAGCTCTCAACGTGGAGTTCAGTGACCGCGAACTGGAGGACCTGCGGCAGATCGCCAAGGAGCGGGGTACGTCGATGAAGGCCCTCGTGCGTGAGGCCGCCGCCGCCGACATAGCCCGCCACCGCGCCCTACAGGAGGGCGCGGAGGCATTCCGGCGATTCTTCGCGTCCCACGCCGACGAGTTCGCGGCCGCCTTCCCCGAAGACGAACCGACCGCCAAGGACGAGGGGCGGGTCGCCTGACCTATGGCTCCCGTCGTCCATATCGACGTGCCGTGGCTGCTCCAGCGCCACGAAGAAGTCCTGCCCGACCAGCCCACCGTCAACGACTTCTCGGCCCTGGTCGCCGCCGTCGCCCGCCACCGGGTCGACCCGCCGCGGCTCGGCGTGGACTCCGACCCCGCCTGGCGGGCCGCCGCACTGCTGCACACCCTCGCCCTGCTCAAGCCGCTGCCGTCGGCCAACGCCCGCTTCGCCTGCGCCACCGCCGTGGCCTACATGTTCGTCAGCGGCGTCGGCATCGACCCGCCCTACGGCGCCCTCGTCGACCTTGCCCGCGACCTGATCTCCGGCAAGACGGACGTCTACGGCGCGGCCGATCGGCTGCGCTCCTGGCAGATCTGAGGCCCGCGGGACAGGGAACGCCTTCCCACCCCGGGGCCGCCGACCGAGGGCGGGAGGAACGGGGCCGGCGGCCGGATCGCGCAGGAGAGCTGCCGTCCTGCGCGCGGCCTTCCGAGGTGGGCCGCCTCCAGTGGACTACGCGCGGGCGTGCGCCGGGGAGCGTGCGCGGCGCACCGGCGAGGGCGTCCGATTCACACGGGGCGCCTGGAAAAACGGGAAAACAGGAGCGCAGAGATGAGTTGGTGCCGTTTCTGACTTTCTTTCAATGAGGCGGATGTTGCTCAAGTGCCTTGTTGGTCATGTGTGTGTTGTGCAAGGGTGAACAGCGCATGTGGGGGGCATTGGCGGGGTCGCATTCGTCCTGGGGGGAACAGGGTTGGATGGGCGCTCGTGAATTCATGCTCCCCGCGCCGTCGCCCAAAAGGTACGCATCAACCCGGAGTTCCTTTTTCGGCGGCCAGAACTTCTGAGAGTCACCTGCGCGTGGGAAGGAATCCGCTCAGTGCCCACCCCCCACCCCCCTCGCCCGCCCTACCCCCCGCCCGGCGGGGTTCCCGGAGAATCCGACGAGGGCCTCGCCGCCCGGCTGAGAGGCCGTCCGGACGTCGAGGCCGCTGCTTCCGTCGCACTGCTCATGGCACGGCACTATCGGCCCGCCCACGAGTACGCGGTCATCTGCCTCGCCTCGAAGTCGGACGTCGCCTCCATGGTCACCGGCGCCGCATTCCACCAGGTTCTCGACCGGCTGGCGCTGGGCGAACCGGCCGACGCGGTGCGCCCGCGGTTCCTTGTGGCCGTGCGGGACACGGTCAGGCAGTGGTCCGCGGAGGAGCGAATATCCGGTGTTCTGCCTGAGTTGGTGAAACCCGCCGGCGGTCGCGGTATGCGCGCCGCGAAGTCCATGACGCCGGAAAATCGCAAGCTGGCCGAGCGTTCATTCCACGCCCTTCCCGGACTCGCCCGGTGTCTGCTGTGGCACACCGAGGTCGAGGCGGAACCGATAACCATTCCCGCCGGACTGCTGGGCATGGACACCGAGACCGCGTCGGCCGCTCTCGAGCAGGCACGTGAAAAACTCCGCGAGGGTTGTGTACATGCCCATCGGGAACTCGCGCCGAGCAAGGATTGCCGCTTCTACAACCGCCTCCTCGATGTCCCGATCCGCCGGGGCGGAGCGCTGCTGCCGGATGTGCAGAAGCATCTCGGAGAGTGCCGCTACTGCCGTTTCGCCGCCGAACAGCTGAGCCATTTCGAGGGCGGATTGGGTGTGCTGCTCGCCGAGGCGGTCCTCGGCTGGGGCGCGCGCCGCTATCTGGACTCCCGTCCGGGCCGTGCCCAGCGCGGCGCTCAGGCACGCGGCGGCCGCTCGGCCCGGCACAGCAGGGCGCGCCAGCGGATCCTGTCCCGCATCCCCGCGCCGGCCCGTCGTCGCCTCGCTCAGGTGCCGGGGCCCACCCGGGTGCTGCTCACGGGCGTGGGCATCGCCTCCGCGGGGCTGCTGGCCGGCGTGCTCGTCTCCAGCCTGTGGGCGCCGGACGGCGGGACCGACCCGACCGCCTCCGCCGCCGCGACCGGCGACTCGGGCACCGCCTCCGGACCGGGCACCGCCCAACTCCCCACCGCACCGCTCCAGTCCACGCTGCGCAACGACGCAGCTGACCTGTGCCTGGACATCCAGGGTGAGGCGAAGGCCGGCGCCGGGACCGAACTGGCCGCCTGCTCGTCCGACGAAACCCAGCAGTGGTCGTACGAGGTCGACGGACTGCTGCGCAGCGTGGCCAACCCGGACCTGTGCCTGGACTCGCACGTGGACGCCGGCGTCGTCATCCTCGGCACCTGCGTCGCCGCGGACGCCGAGCGCGGCGACGACGTGCGCTACGACCTCACCGTGCAGGGTGAGTTGCTGGTCCGCTGGCAGGAGGGGCTCGCGCTGACGTCCGCCACCAAGGACGCCGGCTCCGACATCGTCGTCAAGGTCCGTGACGGTTCCACCGAGCAGCGCTGGCTGACGGACCCGGCCTCGGCCGACACCGGCTCGCTGTCGATCACCGGCACCGACACCCCCTCCGTGCCGCCCGCCCGGCTCTCGGACCGGACCGCCTGAGGGGGCGCGGTTCCCTGCTAACTCACCACGTCCCGCGGGGGTTTGCCCGCCAGGAACCCGGCCACGTTCTCGACGGCGGCCAGCGCGATCCGCACCACCGTCTCGCGGGTGACCCCCGCGGCGTGCGGTGAGAGCACCACGTTCGGAGCCTTGAGGAGACGCAGGCTCGGGGTGGGCGGTTCGGGGTCGAAGACGTCGAGGCCCGCCCCGGCAAGGGCGCCCTGCTCCAGCGCGTCGGCCAGGGCGTCCTGGTCGATCAGGGCACCCCGCGCGGTGTTGATCACGAACGCCGTCGGCTTGAGCAGTGCGAGCCGCTCGGCGTCGAGGAGCTGCCGGGTCTCCTCGGTGAGGGGCGTGTGCAGGGAGATGTAGTCCGCGGTGCGCAGCAACTCGTCGAGCGGTACATGGCGGGCGCCGCCGAGGCGGGTCTCCGTCTCCGGCGGGACGGGGCGGCGCCCGGCGTAGACGACGGTCATGTCGAACGCGACCGCGCGCCGGGCGACTTCCTGTCCGATCTGGCCCAGGCCCACGATGCCGAGCGTCTTGCCGGACAGCTCGGTGAGGGAGCGCTGTAGCCGGGGAAGCGCCCAGTCTGCCTCGACGAGCGCGGTGTGCGCAGGGATCAGCTGCTTGGCGAGGGCGAGCATCAGGGCGAAGGTCTGCTCGGCGACGTTCTGCGCCTCGGCGCCGCTGGAGCCTATCGTGCACACGGGCACGGAGCGGGAGCGGGCGGCTGCCACGTCGACGTAGTCGAAGCCATGGCTGGCGCACTGCACCAGCTCCAACTCCGGTGCCGCGGCGATGTGTTCGGAGGTGACCGGGGCGAGTGCCGTGACGATGACGTGCGCGGCACGCAAAGCGGCCGGGTCCTCGCCGGTGGACTCGACGACGGTGACGTGGGCCTCGCCGGGGAACACGGTGGCGAGTCCCGCCCCGGCGGCTCGGCCGCCGACATGGGGCGGGACGACGGCGAGCACGTGCTTCGTGTCGGTCATACGGGGTCCTCGATGAGGTCGGCGCGTCCCACCGTGGCGGGGGTGGCGTGTCCGGACAGGGCCAGCGTGAGATCGAACTCGGCAAGCAGACAGCGGATCACGTGCTCGACGCCCGCCTGTCCGTCGAGGCCGAGCCCGTACGCGTACGGCCGTCCGACAAGTACCGCCCGGGCGCCGAGCGCGAGCGCCTTGAAGATGTCGTCGCCGGTGCGCACCCCGCTGTCGAACAGGACGGTCAGCCGGTCGCCGACCGCTTCGACGACCCCGGGCAGCGCGTCGGCCGCGGCGACCGAACCGGGCACCTGGCGGCCGCCGTGGTTGGACACGACGACACCGTCCATCCCGGCGTCGGCGGCGAGCCGTGCGTCGTCGGGGTGCAGGACGCCCTTGAGGACGATCGGGCCGTCCCAGTTCTCCCGCAGGAACGCGAGGTCGGGCCAGGTCTTGCCGGGGTCCACGAACATGCCGACGAAGTGCATCACCGCCGCGTTCGGATCCTCGTGCACCGGCTTGGCCAGGCCTGCCTGGAACGCCGGGTCCGAGAAGTAGTTGGCGGTTCCCACGCCGTGCAGGAACGGCAGATACGCCTGGTCGAGGTCGCGCGGCCGCCACGCCAGGATCGGTGTGTCCAGCGTGACGACCAGCACCGAGAACCCGGTCGCCTTCGCGCGGTTCAGGAAGCTCCGGGTCACCTCGCGATCCTTGGCCCAGTACAGCTGGAACCAGCGTTCGGCGTCGCCCATCGCCTCCGCGACCTGCTCGATCGGCGTGCTCGACGCGGACGACAGGATGTACGGCACTCCCTGCGCTGCGGCGGCACGGGCAGCGGCCGACTCCGCATCCGGGTGCATGATCGACAGCACGCCGACCGGCGCCAGCGCGAGCGGGGCGGGCAGGGCGCGGCCCAGCACCTCGACCGACAGATCCCGCTCGTGCACGTCCCGCAGCATGCGCGGCACGATCCGGCGGCGCTCAAGGGCGGCCCGGTTGGCGCGGGCCGTGCTTCCGTTGCCGGCGCTGCCCGCCACATAGCCGACGGGGCCGGGGCCGAGCCGCTGCTCGGTGAGTTCCTCCAGCCGGGTCAGATCGGTGGGCAGCCGGGGTACGGCGCCCGACATCCCGTTGAGATAGATCTCGTACTGGAAGTCCGCCCAGTGCTTTGCCATGGGGCCCCGTCCCGCCTCTCGTCGGTGAGAACGCGCAGTACGCAGACCATACCGACTGGTACGGACGGAAGGTGGATCAGGGTCGGGTCGCGGACTGGGCAAGGAGCCGTGCGAGTTCGCGGGGCTGCGAGATCATCGGCCAGTGGCCGGTGTCCATGGTGACCAGCGCCCAGCGATCGCTCTTGAGCAATTCGGCGGCCGCGCCCCACGGCTCCTCGCCGTCCAGGAGGCACTTGATGTACGTGCCCGGGAGTTCCTCCAGCGGATGGGCCATGATCGCCGGCTCGATCGCCGACGCGCCCGGGTGCGGCGTCGCACCGCCGACCAGGCGGTTGGTCTGTTCCTCGGTGAGCCCGTGGTACGAGAGGTCCTCGTTGGCGAACGGTGTCCAGAAGCCGGTCTCCGCGATCGCCTGCCGCACGTGATCGCTCGGCCAGCCCGACAGGGCCGACTCGCCGTCCACCGCCACGTTCGCGTCCACCAGCACGATGTGGCGCAGCCGGTCGCCGATCCGCTCCGCCGCCTGCCCGACCGGGACGCCGGCGTAGCTGTGCCCGACCAGCACGACGTCCCGCAGATCGAGACGCTCGACCTCCTCGACGATGTCCTGGACATGGGTCTGCTGCCCAGCCGGAACGCCCTGCTTCTCGGCGAGGCCCGAGAGCGTCAGCGGGTGTCCGTCGTGCCCGGCCGCGCGCAGCTCCGGCACTACGTCGTCCCACGCCCAGGCTCCGAGCCAGGCCCCTGCCACGAGTACGAATTGAGTCATGCCCGCAACCTAGCGGAGGGGTCTGACAACGCCCCTTCGTCGCCGGCGCTCCTCGGCCCGGTGATCGGCGGCACCGGCACATCGACCGTCCGTGCAAGCCGCGCACCCTCCGGCCCGTAGACCGCGCGAGGCTCCGGGAACAGCCGCAGCAGCGTCAGGAAGAGCACCGCGGCCACGATCAGCGCCAGCGGCAGACCGATGTCGACGCCGTTCGCCAGATCGCCCAGCGGGCCGACGAACTGGCCCGGGATGTTGGTGAAGAGCACGCCGAGCAGCGCGGCGACCCACCAGGCGGTCATGCCCCGCCAGTTCCAGCCGTGCGCGAACCAGTAACGGCCGCCGCGCTGACGCCTGTTGAAGACCTGGAGGGCGTCCGGGTCGTACCAGCCGCGCCGGGTGTAGAAGCCCAGCATCATCACGACCATCCACGGCGTGGTGCACGTGATGATCATGGTGGCGAAGGTCGAGATCGACTGCACCAGGTTGAGACCGAAGCGTCCGATGAAGATGAACACGATCGACGCGGCGCCGACCAGCAGCGTCGCCTGCACCCGCGACAGCCGCGGGAAGACGGAGGAGAAGTCAAGACCGGTGCCGTACAGCGCGGTCGTGCCCGTCGACATGCCGCCGATCAGCGCCAGCAGACACACCGGCAGGAAGAACCAGCCAGGTGAGATCGCCAACAGCCCGCCCACGAAGTCGGGGGCGGCCGGATCGACGTAGTCCGGCGCCTTCGTCGCGATGATGCTGGCGGTCGCCAGGCCGAAGAGGAACGGCAGCAGCGTCGCGATCTGCGACAGGAACGCGGCGCCGATCACCCTGCGGCGCGGGGTGCTCGCCGGGATGTAGCGCGACCAGTCGCCCAGGAACGCTCCGAACGACACCGGGTTGGACAGCACGATCAGGGTCGCGCCGATGAACGACGGCCAGAACAAGGACTGCGTCGCCGCGTCCGCGGAGTCCGTGAAGACGCCGGCGTACGACGGGTCGAAGTCGCCGGCGAACGCGATCGCACCGACCAGGAACAGCGCGGTCGCCGAGGTCACCGCGACCTTGTTGACGAACAGCATGAACCGGAAGCCGTACACACAGACCGCGAGGACCAGCACCGCGAACAGCGCGTACGCGACGACGTACGACGGCGTGGAGCGGTCCAGGCCGAACAGCCGGTGTGCGCCGCCGACCAGGGCGTCGCCGGAGCTCCACACGGAGATCGAGAAGAAGGCGATGGCCGTGAGCAGGGACAGGAACGAGCCGATCACGCGGCCGTGCACACCCAGGTGTGCCGATGACGAGACGGCGTTGTTCGTGCCGTTCACCGGGCCGAACACGGCCATCGGGCACAGGATCAGCGCACCGACGACGACTCCGAGGAGCGTGGCCGCGAGCCCCTGCCAGAAGGACAGGCCGAACAGGATCGGGAACGCGCCGAGGACGCAGGTGGAGAAGGTGTTGGCGCCGCCGAAGGCGAGCCGGAACAGATCGAGCGGGGTCGCGGTGCGGTCCGCGTCGGGGATGCGGTCGACGCCATGGGTCTCGACCTCGGTCAGAGACGGAGGCGGCGGCGTCGGGGAGGAGGCGGGCTGCGAGGACAAGGGGGCTCCAGCGAGGGCACGGCGGTGGAGCGCGGGGTGGCGCGGCGGCGTCGGGGAGGGGATGGGCGGTCGCCGTCGCTGGGGTGTGCGGCGGGAACGGGTGCCGTCCTCTCGGGGGGTCTGCCGACGTTAAGGCCGGGTGCGGGACCCACACCAGAGGACGATTCATCCACCTTTCCGGCCGTGAGTGGATGAATCCTCCACCACCCCTTTACTTGCCCTCCTCCGGGGTGTCCTCGGGCTCCGCGTCGGGTCCCTGGGCGCGCACCCGCTGGACGTGTTCCAGGGAGTCCCGGAGTTCGGCGAGCCAGTCGTCGGTGTGCCGCTGCACCAGGCGTACGCACCAGGCGAGGGCGTCGCTGCGGCTGCGGGCGACCCCGCCGGCGATGAGCGTGTCCAGGACCTGACGCTCGGGCTGGCGCAGCCGCGTCATGACGGGCGCGGCCACATGCGTGAAGAGGGCGCGCTCACCGCCGCACTCCACGCCCCAGGACACCTTCCGGCGGAACCGGTGCTCGGCCTCGCGGGCCACCTCGATCCGGGCCTCGCGGGTGCGCTCCCGGAACTCCTCGATCCGGCCTTGTACGGCCGCCTCCCGCTCGGCCGCCGGGGCGTCCTTGGCCAGGCGCGGTTCGGGGATGCGGCCGATGACGGTGATCTCCTCGCGGTCCACCGTCACCTCGACCAGCTCTTCGAAGAGGTCGTCGGACAGTCGGCCGGCGAACCAGCCCCGTAGCTTCTCTCGCTGCTCTGTCGTAATCATGTAATTACCATTACTCGCCTGTCGAGCGAAGGCAAGGGGGCGCGGGAGAGTGCGCCCAGGGCTGAACCGCAATGTTTCAGGACGATTAACGAGCACGGGAAATCCGGCCACTCAAGCGCTTTCGGCGATCAAGAGTGGCTTGGTTCCGGGCTTGGAACGTTCGAATTCCGTGACTTCACGCCACTGATTCAACACGCAATGTTACTGAAACCCATGGGGTCGATGTGACCTCCGGCGGTGGACTCGGCAGACTCGCGCTCGCCGATCCGGCACCGATCGAGCCGGCTGAGGCACACCCTCAATTTCAAGCGGAAGGATGCACACAATGCGGAACACCGCGCGCTGGGCAGCAACCCTGGGTCTCACGGTCACCGCCGTCTGCGGACCCCTCACCGGGGCCGCGCTCGCGACCCCGGCCGCCGCCCCCGCCACCCCCGACGCGCTCTACGCCCCCTCGGCTCTGGTGCTCACCACCGGCCACGGCGAAAGCGCCGCCACCGTCACCCCGGAACGCGCGGTCACCTTGACCTGCGCCCCAACGGCCTCCGGCACCCATCCGGTGGCCGACGGGGCCTGCGCCGAACTGCGCGGCGCCGGCGGGGACTTCGACGCGCTGACGACCAGAGCCGGCGTGCTGTGCACCAAGCAGTACGACCCGGTGCTCGTCACCGTCGACGGCGTCTGGCAGGGCAAGCGTGTCTCCTACGAGCGCACGTTCTCCAACGAGTGCGTGAAGAACTCCTACGGGACCAGCGTCTTCACGTTCTGAGGGACCGGGATCGCACGGTCCTCGTGAGCAACGGCAGTGGCGCGTAGCTGGGGAGTGCGAGCCCTGCGACGGGGTCTCCTGCGATCTCGCAATAGGCCGGCGGACGGAGTGGGGCCGTCCGCCGGCCCTTCATGTCACTCACCGTCCCCCGGGATGCCGGGCAGCGGAGGAAACCGGTCCAGCAGCCCCGCTGCGCGCAGCAGTCGGCGCAGTCGGGGATCGCCGGTGACGATCCGCAGTCGGCCGCCGCGCGCCGATGCGCGAGCCTCGGCCCGGCACAGCACGCGCAGGCCGGAGCAGTCGAAGAAGTCCACGCGCCGCAGATCGGCCAGCACGTCCGGCTCCGGCCCGGCGGTCGCGGCATCGAGATGCTCCGCGAGAAATCCAGCGGTCGCCAGGTCGATGTCACCGGCCACCTCGACCACGGTGAACGGACCGTGCCTCCGGGTGCGGGCATGCGTGTTCGGAGCGGGTCCGGCAGATGTGGAGGTGTCCGCGACCGGGCCCTCGACCGGTTCGTGAGCACGGCCGTCGGATTCCGGCGTCATGTCCGCTCCACCTCGCCAGAGGGCGCATTCGATCTCGGGACCTACCCATAGGGACGCTCGGCCACCCCTGGAGTGAGCGCCCGCGAGCACCAGTTCACTCGACGTGGTGAATTCCCGGTGGGAGGAGTTGACTTTCAAACGGAGACTCCGGCAGTACTGAGGGGCCGCCGTCTCCCTGTAGGCGGCGGCCCCTCGGTCATGGGGTCATGAGGCCGTACGGCTCACATGTGGACGACCGGTGCGGCGTCCGCGTCCTGCTGCGGAACCCCGCGGCGGTAGAGCAGGAACGCGATCACGGTGCCCGCCGCGAAGAGGCCCGCCGACCACCAGAAGGCGGTGGTGTAGCTCTCGATCGTGGCCTGTGCCTGCACCAGCTTGTTCGTGGCGTCCCGGCCGGAGAGGTAGCTGGTCGCGGCGCTCGCGGCGAGCGTGTTGAGCAGCGCCGTACCGATCGAACCGCCCACCTGCTGCATGGCGTTGACGGTGGCGGAGGCGACGCCCGCGTCCTCGGCCGCCACCCCGCCGGTGGCCATCTGCATGGCCGGCGGCATCACCAGGCCGAGTCCCGCGCCGATGACGATCAGCTGGGGCAGTACCGCGCTCACGTAGTCCGAGCCGACCCCGATACCGGTCAGCCAGGCCATGCCGCCCGTGGCGATCGCGAAGCCCAGCGGGATCACGGCCTTGGGGCCGAGCCGTGGCACCAGCTTCGTGGTGCCGAGCTGGGCCGCGATCATCAGCGCTCCGACCATCGGCAGGAAGGCCACGCCGGTCTTCGTCGGGCTGAAGCCCAGGTTCAGCTGGAGGTAGTAGGTGAGGAACAGGAACACACCGAACATGCCGGCGCCGGAGAGCAGCACGGCCAGGAACGACGCCCCACGGTCCCGGTCGAGCAGGATGCGCAGGGGCAGCAGCGGGTGGGACGCACGGGTCTGCCACCATGCGAAGGCCGCCAGCAACACACCACCGGCGATCAGGAAGCCCCATGTCTGCGGCGAGGACCAGTCGTGCGTCTCGGCGTTCGAGAAGCCGAAGACCAGGCCGAACAGACCACCGGCGACCAGAATCGTGCCCGGCACGTCCAGCTTGGAGTTCGCGGCGTCGCGGTGGTTGCTCAGCAGCATCCAGCCGCCGGCGAAGGCGACGACGGCGATGACCACGTTGACGTAGAGAGTCCAGCGCCAGTCGAAGGCGTCGGTCAGGATGCCGCCGAGCAGCAGGCCCACCGCACCGCCGGCGCCCGCGATCGCGCCGTACACGCTGAACGCCTTGGCGCGCTCCCGGGCATCGGTGAAGGTCGTGTTGAGGAGGGAGAGCGCGGCGGGCGCGAGGAGGGCGCCGAAGACACCCTGGAGCGCACGGGCGACGACCAGCATCTCGAAACTCGTCGCGGCGCCGCCCAGCGCGGACACGGCGCCGAAGCCGACGACCCCGATGAGGAAGGCGGGCTTGCGGCCGAACAGGTCGGCGATCCGTCCGCCGAGCAGCAGCAGGGAGGCGAACGCCAGCGCGTACGCCGTCACGATCCACTGCCGGTTGCCGTCGGAGAAGCCGAGGTCGGCCTGGGCCGACGGCAGGGCGATGTTCACGATCGTGGCGTCGAGAACAACCATCAGCTGTGCGAGCGCGACGATCGCGAGAATCCACCATCGCTTGGGGGAGGCCTCGGTCGGCGCCCCGGCACCCGTGCGGGCGCCTTCGGCCAGGGTCTTCTGGGACATCGGGGAACCACTCCAGGGAAGTCGCTCGAAGGTCAAGAGAGCGTAAACGAAACTGTTTCGTACACATCGAGGCTAGTCCCGTTACAGCGAAACGGCAACGTTTCGCTGAGGAGGATGTGTGTGACGTGCGCAACGGCGTATTCGAGGTCGACGGGGCCGCGCTGCGGGCGGCGCCGCTCCCGGTCGTGCCGGCGGCCGGCGCCGAAGACCGCGGTACGTACCACGCCCGGCCATCCATCGAGATCGCCCGCCGGATCGGCGCGCCCTGGGCGGAGTTCCCCGGCGTCCACATGGAGTTCCTCCGGAACCCGGGTGGTCCTAGTATTCCTTGACGGGAATATAACCGCCGAGGCATATTGGAGTCATGTCCGACGCCGCCCTCTGGACCGCACTCGCCGATCCCCACCGGCGCGCCATCGTCGCCCTGCTTCTGGAGCGGCCGCGGCCCGTCGGGGAGATCGTGGAGGCATGCGGTCTGAGCCAGCCGAGCACCTCGAAGCATCTGCGGGTGCTGCGTGATGCCGGACTGGTGCGGGTACGACAGGACGCGCAGCGTCGCGTCTACGCCCTCGACCCGGCGCCGATCGAGGAACTCGACGCCTGGCTGGCCCCGTACCGCAGGCTCTGGAACCGCAGCCTGGACGCCCTGGGCCGCCGCCTGGACGAGACGTCGGACGACTCCACCGAGGACCTCTCTCCAAAGGACTGATCCACCATGTCCGTCGAACGCACCGGCACCTATCTGACCCTGGACGACGGCCGTCCGGCCGTCCGCTTCACCCGTACCTACGACCATCCCGTCGAGCGCGTCTGGCAGTTCGTGACCGACGCAGACGAACTCGTCCACTGGTTCCCGTCCCGTGCCGAGATCGAGCTGCGTCCCGGGGGCGCGATCAAGTTCAGCGGCGACCCGGGCATGGCGGACTCCACGGGCCAGGTGCTCGCGGTCGAGGCGCCCAGGCACCTGTCCTTCGAGTGGGGCGGCGACGAACTGCACTTCGACCTGGAGGCCCTGGACGGCAAGCGCACCCGTTTCACGCTCACCAACATCCTGATCGCCGAGAACACGGCCGCCCGCAACGGCGCAGGCTGGGACGTCTGCCTCTCCGCCCTCGACGCCAGGGCCCGGGGCGAACACTTCGAGGGCCCGCACGCGGGGGTGAACGCGCCCTGGGAGGCGGTCTACGCAAGCTGGGTCGAGGCGGGAGTCCCGTCCGGCGCGCCCATCCCGGGCGTGGACTGACCGCGCCCCGAAGGGGCGCGGGGAACTGCGCGACCAGCCACAACGGTGCCGCAGACGACGAACGGCCGAACGCGGCACCACTCAGCGGAGCGCTAGGCCATCTGCCGCCGCACCAGCTCATGCAGCCGCCCGCCCGTGTCCGCGAGCAGCTGCGCGGGCGGACCCTGCTGGGCGACCTTTCCGTCCTCCATCACGATGACGCGGTCGGCGTCCAGCACCGTCGACAGACGGTGGGCGATGACGATGCGGGTGGCGTTGAGGGCATTGGTGCTCTCGATGACCGTGCGCTGCGTCTCGTTGTCGAGGGCGCTGGTCGCCTCGTCGAAGAAGAGGATGCGGGGCCGGCGGATCAGCGCCTGGGCGATCATCAGCCGCTGCCGCTGGCCGCCGGATATCGCACCGTTGCCCGCGACGATCGTGTGCAGGCCCATCGGCATCCGCTGGATGTCCTCGGCGAGCCCCGCCATCGCCGCCGCGGCCATCGCCTCCTCGGGCGTGTAGGGCTCGGTGCCGCAGATGACGTCCAGGATGGAGCCGGTGAAGGGCTGCGCGTGCTGGAGCACCACCCCGCACTGCCGGCGTACGGCGGACTGATCGAGGGCCGCCAGGTCCTGGCCGTCGTACAGCACACTGCCCGAGACGGGTTTGTCGAAGCCGATGAGCAGGCGCAGCAGTGTCGACTTGCCGCACCCGCTCGGGCCGACGATCGCCACGAACTCGCCCGGCCGCACCTGGAACGACACATCGTCCAGGACCAGCGGACCGTCGTCCGAGTACCGGAACGACAGCCGCCGCGTCTCGATCCCGCCGGACAGCGGCCCCGGCCGGGTGCTGGCCGTCCGCACCTCGGGCGTCGCGTCGAGGACCGGCCTGATCTCCTCGAACAGCGGCAGCGCGGCCACCGCCGAGACGAAGGCGCCGGTCAGCTGGGTGACGGAGGTGAGCAGCATCGTCACCGAGGTGTTGAAGGTGAGGAAGGCGGCCGCCGACATCTCGCCGCGTGCCGGTCCGGCAAGGAGCATGAACATCAGCAGGGTGCACAGCGGCAGATACACCGCGCTCAGCACCGCGTTGAGGTTCTTGATGTGGCCCGCCTTCTGCTGGAGCTCGCGGCTGCGGGCGAACTCGGACGCCCAGGCGCCGTAGGCGTAGTTCTCGGCCGCCGCCACGCGCAGCTTCGGCAGGCCGCGCAGCGTCTGGAACGCCTGGTTGTTCAGCTTGTTGCCGAGCACGACAAGACGGCGTTGCCAGCGCACCTGCCACAGCCCGAGCCCCAGGAACACGGCGGCGATGACCACGAGCATGCCGATCGCGGCGAGGGCCATCGGGACGCTGTACCAGAACAGCAGCGCCAGGTTCATCACGCCGACCGTCAGTGACTGGGCGACCACCGGGCCGACTCCCGCCATGAGACGGCGAATCGAGCTGATGCCCATCGCGGCGCTGGCCAGCTCGCCCGTCGACCGTTCGGTGAAGAACTTGGTCGGCAGCCGCAACAGGCGATCCCAGACCGCCGGTTGGAGGGTCGCCTCTATTCGCCCTTCCAGGCGGAGGATCGTCAGGTTCTGCAACAGCATGAAGGCAGCGGCCACCACGCTGCTGACCATCACGGCCAGACAGACCTGCACGATCAGGGCGGTCTGGGCCTTCGGCACGAACTCACCGAGCACCTTGCCGGTCGCGATCGGCACCAGCGCGCCGATGGCCACCGTGACGAGGCCGCTGAGGATGAGGTTCGTCAGATCGCCGCCCGTGCCCTGCATGCTGAACCGCAGCAGCCGCAGCGGACTGAGCCTGCGCTCCGGCAGCGGACGGTAGAACATCACCGCGCGCGGCTCGAACTCCTCCGCGTTGGCCTTCTCGATCGGGGTCTCCCGGCCGGTCGCCGGATGGACGGCCACATATCCGCCGCGCCGCCACAGCAGCGCGACCGGCGCTCCGGACAGCGCCCGGTGGCCGACCATCGGTCCGACGTTGTCCCGCCACCAGCGGCCGTCCAGGCGTACGGCCCTGGTACGGACGCGGGAGGCGATCGCCACCTGCTCGACCGGGTCGAGGCGGTCGTTGCCGGTGTCGGCCTGGGTGGCCTCCACGAGGGGGATCCCGGCGGCCCGGGCGACGAGCTTGCACGCCGCGTAGCTGGCGTCCGCGTCGGCGGCCGTCGTGCGCTTCGCCGACGACTTGCCGATCGACGCGAGCAGCGTCCGGTCGGCCTCGGCGCGGACCGCCTCACCGGCCTTGATCCCGGCGGCCGTCCGGGTCTCGTGGCTGCGTTCCAGCTGTTCGATCCAGCGGTCCAGGGTGGCAAGGAGCCGGTACTGCTGGTCGACCATGCCCTGCCAGACACCCGGGTCCATCAGCAGGTCGGCGGCCGCCTCCGCGCCGTACAGCGAGCCGTACTGCACGCTGCCCGGCGGCACCTGCATCCAGAAGACGTCGTCGTCGGTGGGCGCGGCGGCCGAGTCACCGGCCATCGGCGCCTGGAAGAGGATGGACAGGCTGCGGCCGACGCCGAGGGCGAGGGCGTACTCCAGCGGGCTCGTCGTCGGAGGCACGTACTGGGGGTTGCCGTACTCGTCGTACGACCAGGTCTGGGTGTTCGCAGGCTGGTACAGCTCGCGCAGCCCTATGCGGTGCACGACGCAGTCGCGTGACGGGCGGGCGACGAGTGTGTGTTGCGGCCCCGGGACCGGGCCGAGCAGCAGTGAGCCCGTCTCCAGGCGGCCGAGGTGGTGCCAGTGGCCCTGTTGCCGGGCGTCGACCGCGAACAGGTCCATGGCGCCGGACGCGACCAGCCACAGCACCTGTGGGCCTTCGAGGTCGAGGCGGTTGAGTCCGGCGCAGTCGATCGGCGTGCCCAGCGAACCGAGCGCGCCGAGGACCAGGTCGCCCTCGTGGACGGACGTCATCTCACCGCTCCTTGACCAGCGCGGCGTAGGCGCCGCCCGCTGTGACCAGGGCGTCGTGCCGCCCGCGTTCCACGATCGTGCCGTGCTCGAGTACGACGATCTCGTCGCTGTCGCGCACGGTGCTGAGCCGGTGGGCGATCACCACGCAGGCGCAGCCGCGCTTGCGCAGGTTGTCCATGACCATCAGCTCGGTCTCGGCGTCCAGGGCGCTCGTCACCTCGTCCAGGACGAGAATGCTCGGCCTGCGGACCAGTGCCCTGGCGATCTCCAGACGTTGCCGCTGCCCACCGGAGAAGTTCCGGCCGTCCTGTTCCACCCGGCTCTGGATCCCGCCCGGCCGGCGCATGATGACGTCGTACAGGGCCGCGTCCCGCAGCGCCTCCACCACCGCCTCGTCGGAGATCGACGGGTCCCACAGCGCCACGTTGTCGCGGACGCTGCCCTCGAAGAGGAAGACGTCCTGGTCGACGAAGGAGACGGAGGCGGCGAGCGCGCCGCGCGGGATGTCGTCGAGTCGCTGGTCGTCGATGCGGATCACGCCGTCCCACGGCGTGTACAGGCCCGAGATCAGCCGGGACACCGTGGACTTGCCGCTGCCGGAGCCGCCGACCAGCGCGACCTGCTGGCCGGGGCCCACGGTCAGGTCGAAGCCGGTGAGCAGGGGCTTGTCGAGCGGGTTGTAGCCGAAGGTGATGTTCTGTAGCTCGACATGACCGTGCAGACGGCGCGTCGAGTCGCCGGTGCCGGAGCGGGCGTACAGCGGGTCGGCCTGGAAGTTCTCGACGTCCTTCAGGCGGGCCACGTCCGCGGCGAAGTCCTGGATGCGGCCCGCGACGCCGTTGAGGCGGGTGATCGGCGCGGTGAAGCGGACCACGAGGGCCTGGAAGGCGACCAGCAGGCCGACGGATATGCCGCCCTCGATCGCCCGCATACCGCCGATCCACAGGATCAGCGCGCTGTTGAGGGTCGCGAGCGTCGGTGCGACCACGCCCAGCCAGGCGCTCGGCACACCGAGCCGCTGCTGTTCCTCCAGCGTGGTGGCGTGCTGGCCGGCCCACTTGCGGAAGTAGCCGTCCTCGCCGCCGGTCGCCTTCATCGTCTCGATCAGCTGGAGGCCGGTGTAGGCGGTGTTGGTGAGCCGGGCGCTGTCCGCACGCAGCTTCGCCGTCCGGGTCGCGCGGAGCCGGATGACGACCCGCATCGCCACCACGTTCAGCAGCGCGACGCCGATGCCGACGAACGTGAGCTGCGGATCGTAGGTGTAGAGGAGAACCGCGTAGAGCACGACGACCACCGCGTCCACGCCCGCCGCAGCGAGGTCGCGGGCCAGTGTCTCCGCGACCTGGTCGTTGGACTGGAGGCGCTGCACCAGGTCGGCCGGGCTGCGCTGGGAGAAGAACGTCACCGGCAGCCGCAGCAGATGGCGCAGGAAGCGGGCGCTGGACAGGGTGGAGGAGATGATCCGGCCGCGCAGCAGGTTCGCCTGCTGGAGCCAGGTCAGCACAAGGGTGAGCAGGACGCAGGTCCCCATCGACGCGAACAGCACCCCGAGCAGGGAGGTCTGCCCCCCGATCAGGAACATGTCGATGTATGTGCGGCTCAGCGCGGGCACCGACGCGCCGACCACGACCAGCAGCAGGCTCGCCAGCACCGCGGCGGGCATCGTGCCCGCGGTGCCGCGCAGCCGGGCGGGCATCGCACCCAGGACGCCCGGTTTCCGGCCGCCCTTCTCGAAGTCCTCGCCCGGCTCCATGACCAGGACGACGCCGGTGAAGCTGGAGTCGAAGTCCTCCATGGGCACGAAGCGGCGGCCCTTGCCGGGGTCGTTGATGTAGACCCCGCGGCGGCCGAAGCGGCGCCCCATGCCGTCGTAGACGACGTAGTGGTTGAACTCCCAGAACAGGATCGCCGGCGCCTTCACCCCGGCGAGCGCCGCGGTGTCCATCTGCATGCCCTTGGCCGTCAGGCCGTAGCTGCGCGCCGCCTTCAGCAGATTGCTGGCGCGCGAGCCGTCCCGGGACACGCCGCACGCGATGCGCAGCTCCTCCAGCGGGACATGCCGTCCGAAGTGGCCGAGCACCATCGCGAGGGATGCGGCGCCGCACTCGACGGCCTCCATCTGGAGCACGGTCGGTGTACGGACCGTCTTGCCCCGGCCCTTGGGCACCGGGCGCTTCGGCGGCGCGGCACGGCGCCGGCTGCGGGTCTCCTGCGCGGCGCTCACGGCAGCATCCAGTCGACGGGACGCTGATCGGTCAGCCGGATCTGGCCTTCGGCCGAGGTCATGGAGGTGAGGGTGAACGGCGGCCCGTCCGCGGACGACCATTTGTAGCCGCTCTTCGTGCTCGACCGTTTGTCGAGGCTGACGAGTACGGCCACCGGCCTGCCGTCCTTGGTGAACTGCTCGCCCAGCTGGCTGTCCCCGAGGAACGCGGCGATCTGCTGGGCCGACTGCGCCGAGCGGTCCACCGACTTCACATGGCCGCGCAGCACGCCGTACTCCTGGGTCGGCACCGACTGGACGGTCAGGTCGACGGCCGCGTTCGCGGGGATGGAGGCCGCGTTCTCGGCGGGCACGTACACGGTCGCGTACAGCGGGTCCTTGGCGCGGGCGGCCTTCTCCACGGAGGCGACGTTCGCGCCGGTGGAGATGATCTGCCCGATGGTGGCGGCGAGCGCGGTGAGGCGGCCTGCGGCGATCGTGCGGACGACGGTGTCGCCCTGGCTCGTACGGACCTTCAGCACCGGCGAGTTCGCGGGCAGCTGCTTGCCCTCCTCGGCGAGGATCGCGGTGACCTGGCCCGCTACCGGGCTCTGAAGGATGTAGCTGCCCTGGCCGTGCGTGAGGATGGCGGGCGCGCTGACCGTGGAGGCCACCGAACCGGTCACCGCCCACACCGAGGCGGCCGCCATGACGACCACCGTCACAGAGAGGACGAGCCAGCCCTGCGGGCGGGCGAAACGCACCGGAAGGTCCAGCTCTTCCGGCGACTGGAGCTTGGCGAGGGCCTGCTGGCGGAACTGCACGGAACTTTCCCTCACCTGCAAACGACAACGGACCGGCTCTCACGAACCGGCTGGATGATGACATCCGAAAGACCCGGAGCCATGGCTCGGCTCCGGGACTCTACGGCACTGGGTGCGATCAGAGACCGGCGACCAGGCTGGTGACCGGCGCGGTGTTCAGGCCGGTGACACCCTCGACGGTGCCGACGACGGTGTCGACCAGGCCGGAAACCGGAGCAATGCCATCGACGATGCCGGTGACGGTGCCAAGGGCGTTCACGGACAGGCCGCCGGAGACGTTGTCCAGCTCGGCGTCCGAGATCTCGACGGTCTCAACCTGGGGGGTGGAGTTCATGATGGAACTTCCCTTCGTATGGATATTTCACAAGGGGGGAGCGGCCCCCTTCTGGGGACAGACCGAAGGCCGCGAACCGCAGGTGCCGGGCACCCGTCTCCGGGTTCCCTTCGCGGCCCCCGCGGTGCAACGGATCAAAGCACGCGGCCACCGTGGGCTTCCAATCAACCAACCGCCTCACCAGGGCACTTGAGTCCCACAGGCCCCGATCCGTGCAGGAGTGCGCACGGCTCGGTGGCGAGTTCTTCACATCCGGCACGGCATTGGCGCGCGCCACCCCCTTCCGGACGTACAGGCGAATCCGACACTCCGGCCGCAAAGGCGTGCCGTGGGGCGTGGGATTGTGCAGAACCTTCGCTTCCGGTGACTTGGTTGCGTATTGAATGTGCAGATTCGCTGAAGCCGGGATTCCGATCGTGATTCGAAACGGACCGTCAGCGATCGAATACTGAACGTGTCAGCTCAGAAGGGCATAGACAGTGCTCGCGTGCGCGGCGAGTTCACCCGAACTCGCATCGGTCATCGAGATGTCGGCGAACGCCATACGGCGGCCCAGCTTGGTCACCACCGATTCGATCAAGACATCCGCACCGGTCACCGCCCGCTGGAAGGACGTGGACTGCTGCACCGTGGTCAGCGGCCCATAGCCGCCTCGTGCCGCGGACACGGCGATCACGGTGGCCGTGTCCGCGGCGGCCATCAGGGCCTGCCCCGACAGCGCGCCACCCTCCCGGGCCAGCCGCTGTGACCAGGGCAGTCGCAGGATCGCGCGGTGGCCGTCCAGTGTCTCCACCGACAGGCCCAGTTCGAGGACCCATGGGGCGAAGTTGTCGGCGAGGATCTTGTCGGCTTCGGCGGTCGTCATCGTCATATGGGCGATTGTTCCCAGCGCCGGACCGCCGGACGCCGGCCGTGGCCGAATCGGCGCACTCCGTAAGGGGAATTGAACGCCCCGCGCGCCTCCTGCGTACCTCCTGCCATCCAGGCGCCCCAACAGTTGCCGCCCGGCAGCGCAGACCCCGTCCCCCAGGAGGTCGAGAAGTTTGAGTCACAAGCGAATTCCGAAGCGCAAGGCCGCGATAGCGGCGGGCAGCGTCGTGGCGCTCGGCGCGGCCGCGATCCTGCTGCCCCACGCGAACGCGTCCCAGGACGGCGCGTCGGACGCCGCCGCGCCCAAGACACTGAAGGCGGCGGACGCCTCGGATCTCGCCTCGCAGCTCCAAGGGCTGCTCGGCGACGCCTTCGCCGGTTCCTATTACGACGCCGCAGAGCAGCAGCTGATCATCAACGTGATCGGCGACAACAACCAGGTGATCGTGGAGGCCGAGGAGGCCGGCGCGAAGGTCCGCCAGGTCGACAACAGCATGGCCGAACTGGCGTCCGGCGCCCAGACGCTGAAGGCCGAGGCGACCATCCCCGGCACCGCATGGGCCGTCGACCCGCGCACCAACAAGATCCAGGTCACCGCCGACTCCACGGTCACCGGCGCCAATTGGGACAGACTGGAATCGACCGTCCAGAGCCTCGGTGCGGACATGGCGTCCGTCAAGAAGTCCGCGGGCACCTTCAAGACGTTCGCGTCGGGCGGCGACGCCATCTTCGGCGGCGGCGCACGCTGCTCGCTCGGCTTCAACGTCACCGCCGGCGACGGCAGCCCCGCCTTCCTCACCGCGGGCCACTGCGGTGTCGCGGCCGCAGAGTGGTCGGACTCCGAGGCCGGGGCGCCGGTCGCCACCGTCGACCAGGCCGTCTTCCCCGGCGAGGGCGACTTCGCGCTCGTCAAGTACGACGACCCGGCGACCGAGGCCCCGAGCGAGGTCAACCTCGGCGACCAGACCGTCCCGATCACCCAGGCCGCGGAGGCCGCCGTCGGCCAGGCGGTGTTCCGGATGGGCAGCACCACCGGCCTCGCCGACGGCACCGTCACCGGTCTCGACGCCACGGTGAACTACCCCGAGGGCACCGTCACCGGGCTCATCCAGACGGACGTCTGCGCCGAGCCCGGCGACAGCGGCGGCTCGATGTTCACCCAGGAAGGCAGCGCCATCGGCCTGACCTCCGGCGGCAGCGGCGACTGCACGGTCGGCGGCGAGACGTTCTTCCAGCCGGTCACCACCGCGCTGGAGGCGGTCGGTGCGACCCTCGGCGACGCGGCGGGTGGCGCCGCCGGTGACGAGGCGGGCGCGGGCGAGGAAGCCGGAGCGGGCGAGGAAGCCGGTGCCGGTGAAGAGGTCGCCCCCGGTGAGGAAGCCGGCAACGGCAACGCCGATGGCACGGGCAACGGCCTCGGTGAGATCGTCGGCAACGGCGTCGGGAACTGACACACCGATTCCGACGCACGGATCCGAATCGATCCGCAGGAACGTGGTTCGGCCCTCCGGCGGGAGGGCCGGACCACCTCTGTGCAGGGGCGGCGATGAAACCCCCTCACTCCCGCGCCCGCAACAGCAGCAACGCCACGTCGTCCAGCCGTTCCTCGGTCGCCGCGCTCCGTTCCACGAGCCGGTCCGCCAGCTCCTCCAGGGGCAGGTCACCGGCGTCGCCGAGGCGCTGCCCGAGATCGGCGAGCGCGTCCTCGATGTCGATGCCGGGGGATTCGATCAGCCCGTCGGTGTAGAGGACGAGCACACAACCGGGAGCAAGGTCGACCTCCGTCGTCGGGTACGTGGCCGAGGCGTCGATGCCCAGCAGCGGACCACCCGCCAGGTCGAGCACCCGCACCCGTCCGTCCGCCCGGCGCAGCAGCGGCGGCGGATGTCCCGCCCGCGCCATCACGGCCCGACCCCGTGCGGGATCGAGCCGCAGATACAGGCAGCTGGCGAACAGGTCGGCGCCCAGGTCGATCATCAGCCGGTTCGTGCTGCGCATGACCTCCTCGGGGGCCTGACCGACGGCCGTGTACGCACGCACTGCGGTACGCAGCTGCCCCATCAGCCCCGCTGCCGTCACGTTGTGCCCCTGCACGTCCCCGATCACCGCGGCGGCCAGCGGCCGGCTCGGCACCAGGTCGTAGAAGTCGCCGCCGATCTCCATGCCCCGGGTCGCGGGCAGATAGCGCGCGGCCGCGTCGATGCCGGGCAGCCGCGGCAGCGAGTGCGGCAGCAGCGCCGCTTGAAGCCCGTGTGCCAGCTGGTGCTTGGCGTCGTAGAGCAGCGCCCGCTCCAGCGCCTGCGCGATCAGCCCGCCCAGGCTGTTGAGCACCGCCCGGTCGTCGGCGGGGAACGGGTGCGGCTCGGCGTAGGCGAGCACACAGGTGCCCACCGGTCGGCCGGAGGCGATCAGCGGCAGATAGGCCCAGGCCGCGAAGCCGTCCGGAGTCGCGTGGCGCACCGGATACAGGCGCTCCAGCTGCTGCCGGGACTCGAAGAACGCGGGCACCCCGCTGGTCAGGGCATGCGTGCCCGGCGTCCGCTCGGCCAGCGGCAGCCCGTCGAACCGCTCCACGACATGCGGGTCCGGGTAGCCCCGATGCCCCAGCACATGAAGCCGGCCCGTACGTGAACCGAGGACCACCAGGGCCTGGCTGCCCACCGCCGGGGCGATCTCGTCGGCGACCAGTTGCACCACGTCCTGCACACTCACCGCCTCGGTGAGCGCGCCGGCCAGGCTCAGCACCTGGGAGATGGTGACCAGCCGGGAGGGAGCATCGCCCGGCTGCGGCCCGCCCCTGCTCATCTCGGCCACGGCCCGCGCCCGGCTGATGCGCACGCTCAGCCCGGTCGTACTCGGATACATCCGGAACGACAGCCAGTCGCCCGGAGGCCGCAGCGCCACGAACGACGTGGTCTGCTGGCTGAGCAGCGCGGCCCGGTAGCGATCCTCGTACACCGGGTCGTTCAGCCAGGGCACCGCCGCCCACAGCTGCGTGCCCAGCAGCCCGCTCACCGGCACCCCGATCAGCTCGGCCGCCGCCGCGTTGGCGAAACAGATCCGTCCGTGCAGATCGAGCGAACACAGCCCGTACGGCAGCCGCGCCACCATCCGCGCCGCCTCGACGGTGCCGAGCGTGGTGGCCGCCCCGCCGACGAGCGGTGCCGACAGCAGATCGGGCTCGGGGTGGGGCGGGCGGTTGTCCTGCACCGCGCGTTCCAGCCGCACGGCGAGCCGGTCGCAGGCGGCGGTCAGATGGTCCCGCTCGCGGTCGGACAGCTCCGGCGGATGCGCGCCGGGCCAGGTGACGAAGACGGCCCCGTATTTCGTGGACGGCGTGGCCACCGGCAGCGCCGCCAGCGCGAACGGGTAGGGGAGCACCACGGCGATGCGGGGATAGCGGCGTGCCATGTCCTCCTCGCCGCCGACCCAGACCAGCCGCCGTTCGCGCAGCGCGTCCGACACCGGGATGGGGGCGCTCAGACCCACCCGTTCCCAGGGGGCGGCGAAAGCGCGGGGCAGTCCCGCCATGACCGCCATCTCCAGCACCGGCTCGTCGGCGGCCAGCAGATACACCGCGCCGGAGTGCGCGTGCACCTCGTCCATCATCGAGGCCAGCGCGAGGGACAGCAGCGGACGGCCGACCCGCGTTCTGGCGGCTGCCGGCGCCTGGGTGGACGACTGCTGCCCGTCGGACACGCCGACCACCTCCTCGCACGGCCGCGCTGACGGGTTCCCGGGATCAAATCTCTCTCCTGCCGGGCCGTCGCGCACGGCGAGCGCTTCACGATCAAGGAGCGGTGCGCAGAGTGAGGCGTTGTCGCATCGAATGGTCACAGGGGCTGCGTAAGCGCCCCATACGCGCTGTAATGACGGACGTGGTCACTGAGGGCGATGCGGGACGCGGAACGCGAACCCTGCGTGCCGAATCCGCCCTCAAAACGCTCACGGCCGATGCCGACTCGCCCGATCGGCTGCGCCGGATCCTCGAACAGGTACTCGTCTTCGCTCGTGCGTCGTTCGCCGCCGTGTACACCCCGAGCGAGGACGGCGAAGCGCTGTGCCTGGTGGAGTCGGTGGGTGTGCCCAGGACGCTGTACGGAGTGCGCGACAGCTACCCGGTGTCCGGACGGTCCGCGGTGGCCGATGTCCACCGCACCGGCCGGTCCGTGTGGCTCGGCCCGCAGGAACTCGCCGAGGGTCCCGAGTCACGGCGGGTGCCCTCCCGTGACTTCTTCCTGGCCGCCCTGCCGGTGCAGGGCGGCGGCGGTAGCTGTCTCGTCGCCCTGAGTGACAGCCCCGACGGCTACGACACCGATGACCGCGCCTGCCTCGAACTGATCGCCGACGCCGCCGTCGCCCCCGTCCCGGCGGCGTCCGCCGAAGGCGGCGAACTGCCCGCAGGCGAGTTCAGTCTCGCGATGGACACCGGCCTCGTAGAGGTCGGCGACGACATCCTGGAGCTGTTCGGCCTGGACGCGGCCGACTTCGACGGCCGGGTCGAGACCCTGCTGGGCCTGACCGTCCCCGAGGACCTGCCCTCCCTGATGTCCGTCGTCGAGGCCGACCACATGTCCATCGGTGAACGCGAGCTGGAGTTCCGGGTCCTCCAGCCCGCCGGCCCGCCGAAGTGGCTGCGGCTGCGCGGCCGCCTGCTGCCCGGCGGCGAGGGCCGCCCGGCCCGGCTCATGGGCACCGTCGCCGACGCGTCCAAGCTGCGCTCCGACGTCACCGACGTGGCCCGCGTACAGCGGCTGGCCGCCGCGCTGGCCGTCGCCGGGACCGTACGCGATGTCGGCCACGCCGTCGTGACGGCGCTGCGCGGGCCGCTGCGCGCCGACCGGATCGCGCTCGCCGAGCTGGAGGGAGACCGGCTCGTCGTCATGGTCCTCGACCCGCCCGAACCGGAGTCCTGGCCCGAGGTGTGGCGCACGGAGTGGCGCACCGAGTGGCCCGACGCGCCCGTGCGCTCGATGCCCACCCTCGGCGCCGCCCTGCGCGAGGGCCGCGCCCAGATCTGGCCCGCCGGTACCGCCCTGGAGCCCGCGCTGGCCGAGGTCGGCCCCGGCGGCCTCGCCGTGCTGCCGCTGCCGGCCGCGGGCCGCATGGCCGGCGCCTGTCTGATCGGCTGGGACACTCCGCACGACTTCGGGGCCGACGAACGCGCCCTGCTCACCGCCGCCGCCGGTCTCGCCGGACAGGCCCTGAACCGGGCCCGCGCCTTCGACGCCGAGCACGAACTCGTCGGCATGCTCCAGCGCCAGCTGCTGCCGCGCCGCCTGCCCCGGCTGCCCGGCGCGGAAGCCGTCGCCCGCTACCTGCCCAGCACGGCGGGACTGGAGCTCGGCGGCGACTGGTACGACGTGATCCCGCTGCCCGACAACCACGTCGCCCTCGTCATCGGCGACGTCCAGGGCCACAGCGCGGCCGCCGCCACCCTCATGGGCCAGATGCGCACGGCACTGCGCGCGTACGCAGCCGAGGGCCATCCGCCCGACGTCGTGGTCTCCCACGCCAATCGGCTGCTGATGGAGCTGGAGACCGACCTCTTCGCCACCTGCTGCTACGTCGACATCGACATGGAGGAGGGCTCCGCCTGGTGCGTCCGCGCCGGCCATCTGCCGCCGGTACTGCGCCACCCGGACGGCAGCACGGAGATCGCCGAGGCGGAGGGCGGTCCGCCGCTCGGCGTGGTGACGCAGGCCGACTTCCCGATGAGTCCGCTCAGGCTTCAGCCCGGCACCCTGGTCGCCCTGACCACGGACGGGCTCGTCGAGTCCACCGAGGCCGACATCGACGAGGGCATGGACCGGTTCGCCCGCGAACTCGCCGACTCCGACCCCGCCCACCTCGGGCTCGTCGCCGACGCCCTCCTCGGCAACGCCCGCCGCAGCGACGACGTGGCCCTGCTCCTGCTGCGCTACGACGGTATGGCCGTGCTCCCGCTGCGGGAGAGCTGGACGGTGTGGCGCGTGCCCGAGGCCGTCCGGCACGCCCGCCGCTTCACCCGGCGCACGTTGCGGACCTGGGGCGTGACCGGGGAACAGGACGCCGTTCTCCTCGTGGTATCCGAGCTCGTCACCAACGCTCTCGTGCACACCGACGGCCAGGTACGTCTCGACCTCACCCTCGTCAACCACCGGCTGCGCGTCTCGGTCGCCGACGCCTCGCCCCGCACCCCCGTCAAGCCGACCAGCATCGGATGGGAGGCCACCGGCGGTCGCGGCCTCCTCCTCGTCGAGGCGATGTCGGCGGTCTGGGGAACCGTCCCGGTCAGCGGCGGCAAGCAGGTGTGGAGCGAGATCACTCTCGAGGGGAACAAATAAAGGGTTAACGTTCCCTTTCCGCCGATCGAGGCTATGGTGAACCGATGAAGGCTCTCGTACTGTCCGGGGGCGCGGGTACGCGGTTGAGGCCGATCACCCACACCTCGGCCAAGCAACTCGTCCCGGTGGCCAACAAGGCTGTGCTGTTCTACGGGTTGGAGTCCATCGCCGCGGCGGGCGTCACCGAGGTGGGCATGATCGTCGGCGACACCGCGGCCGAGATCCAGGACGCGGTCGGCGACGGATCGACGTTCGGCCTGAAGGTCACGTACATCCCCCAGGAACAGCCGCTCGGACTGGCCCACGCGGTGCTGATAGCCCGTGACTATCTCGGCGACGACGACTTCGTGATGTACCTCGGCGACAACTTCATCGTCGGCGGCATCACCGACCTCGTCGACGGCTTCCGCAGAAACCGCCCCGACGCCCAGATCCTGCTCACCCGCGTCCCCGACCCGCGCGCCTTCGGCGTCGCCGAACTCGACGCGTCCGGGCAGGTGATCGGCCTGGAGGAGAAGCCGGAACACCCCAAGAGCGACCTCGCGCTGGTCGGCGTGTATCTGTTCACCCCGGTGATCCACGATGCCGTACGGGCCATCGAGCCGTCCTGGCGTGGCGAGTTGGAGATCACCCACGCCATCCAGCACCTGATCGACGACCGCGCCGACGTCCGCTCCACGGTCATCCGGGGCTACTGGAAGGACACCGGGAACGTCGTCGACATGCTCGAGGTGAACCGGACCGTCCTGGAGGGCCTCGAACGCCGCATCGACGGCGACGTGGACGAGCGCTCCGAGACCATCGGGCGGGTGGTGGTCGAGGAGGGTGCGCGCGTCGCCAACTCACGTATCGTCGGCCCCTGTGTGATCGGTGCCGGAACGGTCGTCAGCGACTCGTACGTCGGCCCGTTCACCTCCGTCGCGGAGAACTGCCGTATCACCGACAGCGAGTTGGAGTTCTCCATCGTCCTGCGGGACTCCTCGATCGACGGGGTGGGCCGGATCGAGAGCTCCCTCATCGGCCGGCACGTCGAGGTGACCCCGGCGCCCAATGTGCCCAGCGCCCACCGACTTGTCCTCGGAGACCACAGCAAGGTGCAGATCCATACATGAACCTCCTCGTCACCGGCGCCGCCGGGTTCATCGGCTCGACGTACGTCCGTACACTGCTCGAAGCCGACGGGCCCGACATCACGGTGCTCGACAAACTCACCTACGCGGGCACGCTCGACAACCTCGAACTCGACCATCCCCGGCTGGAGTTCGTGCAGGGCGACATCTGCGACGCCGAACTGGTGGACAAGTTGATGTCCCAGGCCGACCAGGTGGTGCACTTCGCGGCGGAGTCCCATGTGGACCGCTCGATCAACGGCGCAGCCGATTTCGTACGCACCAACGTCCTGGGCACCCAGACCCTGCTGGACGCCGCCCTGCGGCATGGCGTCGGTCCGTTCGTGCACATCTCCACGGACGAGGTCTACGGCTCCATCGCGTCCGGATCGTGGCCGGAGGACCACCCGCTGAGCCCCAACTCGCCCTACTCCGCCGCCAAGGCCTCCTCCGACCTGCTCGCCCTCGCCTACCATCGCACCCACGGCCTGGACGTCCGGGTCACCCGCTGCTCCAACAACTACGGCCCGCACCAGTTCCCCGAGAAGGTCATCCCGCTGTTCGTCACCAACCTCCTCGACGGCAAGAAGGTCCCGCTGTACGGCGAGGGCCTCAACGTCCGGGACTGGCTGCACGTCGACGACCACTGCCAGGGCGTGGAACTCGTCCGCACCCAGGGCCGCCCCGGCGAGGTCTACAACATCGGCGGCGGCACCGAGTTGAGCAACAAGGAGCTCACCGGCCTGCTCCTCGACGCCTGTGGCGCGGACTGGGCCATGGTGGAACACGTCGAGGACCGCAAGGGCCACGACCTGCGCTACTCGGTGGACTGCGGCAAGGCCCGCACCGAGCTCGGCTACCGACCGCGCCACGACTTCGCGACCGGCCTCGCCGACACCGTCGCCTGGTACCGGGAGAACCGGGCCTGGTGGGAACCGCTGAAGCGGCGTGTCGGAGGGGGGCACGCATGAAATGGCTGGTCACCGGAGCGGGCGGCATGCTCGGCCGCGACCTGGTCGAGGAACTCCGCGGACGGGGGGCGCCGGTGATCGCCCTGGACCGCGCCGCCCTCGACATCACCCTGTCCGACGCCGTATCGGCCACCTTCGCCGAGCACCGCCCGGACGTGGTCGTCAACTGCGCGGCGTACACGGCCGTCGACGACGCCGAGACCGACGAGGAGCGGGCCCTGCGGATCAACGGCCACGGCCCACGGCTGCTGGCCCGCGCCTGCGCGGCGGGCGGCGCCCGGCTGGTCCACGTCTCCACCGACTACGTCTTCGCCGGCGACGACGAGGGCACCCCCTACCCGGAGGACCATCCGCCCGCCCCGCGCACCGCGTACGGCCGCACCAAACTGGCGGGCGAGCGCGCCGTACTGGAAGAACTCCCGGCCGCGGGTGCGGTGGTGCGCACCGCCTGGCTCTACGGCGTCCACGGCCGCAACTTCGTCCGTACGATGATCGAGCTCGAGGCCCGCCGGGACACCCTGGATGTCGTCGACGACCAGCGGGGACAGCCCACCTGGAGCGTCGACGTCGCCGCACGCATCGCCGATCTCGGACCCCGTGTCGGCCCCGGCGCGCACGGCGTGTTCCACGCCACCAGCTCCGGCGACGCCACCTGGTACGAACTGGCCCGGGAGGTGTTCCGGCTCCTCGGCGCCGACCCGGACCGGGTACGTCCCACCGGCAGCGAGGCCTTCCCCCGGCCCGCCCCGCGCCCCGCCTACAGCGTGCTCGCGCACGGGCGGTGGCAGCAGCTCGGGCTGCCGGTCCCGCGCGACTGGCGTGCCGCCCTGAATGAAGCAATGCCCCTTATTCGCAAGGAGATTACGTCGTGAAGCGTCATGAGTTCCTGCGGGAACTTCACACGGTCAGCGCGAACCGCAACTACCTGGAGATCGGTGTCAACGACGGCCGCAGCCTGACACTGTCGCGGGTGCCCAGTATCGCGATCGATCCCGCGTTCAAGGTGGTCTCGGAGATCCGCTGCGACGTCCATCTGGCGAAGGCGACCAGCGACGACTTCTTCGCCCGCCAGAACCCGCTGGGACATCTGACGGGCGGCCGGCACCCGCTGCGCAATCTGGCCCGCAACCGCAGCCCGTTCGGCTACTGGCGGCGCACCACCCTCGACCTGTCGTTCATCGACGGCATGCATCTCTTCGAGTACGCGCTGCGCGACTTCATCAACGTCGAGAAGCACTCCGACTGGGCGAGCGTCATCGTCCTGGACGACATGCTGCCGCGCAGCGTCGACGAGGCGGCCCGGGACCGGCACACCAACGCCTGGACCGGCGATGTCTACAAGATGATCGAGGTGCTGAACCGCTACCGGCCCGATCTGGTGACGGTCCTCGTCGACACCCAGCCGACCGGCCAGCTCGTCGTCTTCGGCGCGGACTCCGGCAACACCGTCCTGAAGGACAAGTACGACGAGATCATCGCCGAGTACGTCGTTCCCGATCCGCAGAAGGTGCCGGAGACGGTCCTGGAACGGGCCTCCGCGGTGACGCCCGAGACGCTGGTGGGGTCCGGCTTCTGGGCGCCGCTCGTGCGGGCCCGCAACCGCGGAACCAAGCGGTCCCGCGGCTGGGAGCCCCTGCGCCGCAGCCTGGAGCAGCTCAGCGTCAGTCGCTGAGCCCGCGCAGCCGCCGGTAGTAGGCGGAGCAGTCCTCGTACGACGGCAGCAGCCCGGACCGCTCCGCCTCGGCCAGCGACGGCGCCTGTGCATCCTTCTCGGACAGCACCGGCGGGATGTCCCGGGGCCACTCGATCCCCAGATCCGGATCCAGCGGATCCACCCCGCGCTCGCGCTCGGGCACGTACCCGGTCGAGCACAGGTACACCACCGTGGCATCGTCGGTGAGCGCCATGAACGCGTGCCCGAGCCCTTCCGCGAGGAACACGGCGTGCCGGGTGTCGTCGTCGAGCCGTACCGCCTCCCACTGCCCGAAGGTCGGTGACCCCACGCGGATGTCGGCCACCACGTCGAGCACGGCCCCGCGCACACACGTGAGGTACTTGGCCTGGCCGGGCGGTACATCGGCGAAGTGCAGGCCGCGCAGCACGCCTCGGCGGGAGACCGAGCAGTTGGCCTGGGCGAGGGTCAGTTCGTAGCCGGTGGCCTCGCGGAACTCCTCGCCGCGATACCACTCGTGGAAGCTGCCCCGCTCGTCCGGAAACACCTTGGGCTCCAGTACCCAGGCTCCCGTGATTCCCAGTGGTCGCATGCAGTCACGCCTTCCGATCCCTGATCCTGGCCGCCGCCTTCCGTACGGCCCTTCCGAACTCGCGCCGCAGCCGCCGCAGCACGCTGGGAGGCTGCTTGCGCACCACGCGGACTCCGCCGACACCCGTCCTGAGCGTGAACGGCAGCGGAAGGAAACGCGGTTCCGCGACGCTCGGGCTGATCGCCACTCGCCAGGTCGCGCCCTTCATGCCGTCGGCGGGCAGGGCGGCCTCCAGCCGTGCGCCGGATCCGGCGGCGGAAACGGTTCCCGGCACGTCGACGGCACCGGTGGCCGCGGCCCCGGCGTCGAGGCGCAGCAGCACGTCCGTGTCACCGGCGACGTACAGCGGCAGCGTCGCCCGGAGCCGCCCGCCGGAGACTGAGACGCCCTCGGGCGGCAGGTCGCCGAGGCCGAGGCGTTTGGTCGCGCGGTCGACGTCCAGCGAGAGATTGGCGTGCGGCTCGGTCCAGTACGGCAGCAGCACACGGCCGCCGACGACGCCGGCGTACGGGGTCGGACCCGGGCCCCGGGAGACCGGGCCGAGCCGGCACTCCTTCGTCCAGCCGCCCAGCCGGACGCGTACGTATGCGTCCCACACCCCGCCGGCCAGCGGGGCGTCGCCCGCCGCTGTGGCGGGATCCACGGTGGCCGTGGCGCGCAGCACCAGCCGGACACTCTCGCCCTCTGCGACCTTCTCGCGGGTGAACTCCACCGGCTGGAAATACTGGGCGGCACTGGACCGCTCGCGCAGCAGCAGATCCACCCGGGCCTCGCCGAACCGGGCGACGGTGTCCACGCCCACCCAGGCGACCGCCTCGGACACGTCCTGCGGCGGCCCCTCCAGCGGCGCGCGGACCCCGGCGGCGGGCAGCAGCAGCGGCGTCCGGCCCGAGCGGTACTCGGCGGTGAAGGCGATCCGCAGCGCGCCGTCGTGCCACGTCAGGCTCTCCGGCGCGGCCTTCGGTACGACGGCGGCCTCCCATTCGGCGAAGGCCTCGACGTCGGCGTACCGGTCGGCGGCGATCAGCGCGGCGACGACCTGCTGGGTCGGCTGAAGCCCGGCCGCGACACCTGGGCCGAAGCGTTCGACGACGACGCCGCGCATCTCGTCGAACAGCTCCTTGCGGTACTCGGCGGGCATCGCCAGCAGCCGGCGTCCGCGCATCCGCTCGACGATCTCCACCCGCAGCCAGCGGCGGTGCAGCCGGTCCCGCACCGGCCCCGGCTCGGTGTAGCGGTCGACGACATCGAGTGCCTCACGGAGGTTCTTGAAGTACCCGGCGGGGTCGAAGCGCTGGAAGCCGGCGTTCGAGGCGTCGTCCCGCTTGACGTGGTAGTAGCAGACGTAGTCGCTGAGCACCGAGACGTTCTCCGCGCGCAGATACGCCTCGGCGATGAAGACGTGGTCCTCCAGCCGCCGTCGGCCCTCGGGAAAGCGCAGGCCGATCCGGTCGAGGAAGTCACGGCGGATCATCTTGTGCGGGGTGAGACTGTCGATCAGCGGGGCGTTCTCGACGGTGGCGTGCGGGTGGTTGTGGCGGAACAGCTCCACCGGCACGCCGCGGCCCTTGCCGGCCATCTTCCCCACGACGACGTCGGCGCCGTTGGCCACGCCGTAGTCGTACATCCGCTCCAGTGCCTCGTCGCCCAAGTAGTCGTCGTTGTCGACGAACATCACGAACTCGCCCTTGGCGGCGGCGATGCCGACGTTGCGGGGCTTGCCCGACCAGCCGGAGTTCTCCTGGTGGACGACCTGGACGAGGTCCGGGCGGTCGGCGGCGAGCCCGTCGAGGCGGGCCGGGGTGGCGTCGGTGGAGCCGTCGTCGACGAAGATGACCTCGTACTCGTCGGGAGGCAGCGACTGCCTCAGCAGCGAGGCGATGCAGTCCTCGACATACGGCCCGGGGTTGTACACCGGGATGACCACACTGACTTTGACCGGCATCCGGTTGAAGCCCCCTTAATTCGCTTCCCGTTTCCACTGTGGCACGGTGAGCGTTGCCCGATGCTAACCCGTTTGCCCGGGTGGACGCCCGCAGGGTCAACCGCGTGGCGCCGATCATCGCGGCCTAGGCTGACGACGTGCGCCTGCTCCTGATGTCCGACACCCATCTCCCCAAGCGTGCCAAGGCGCTGCCCGCGCAGCTCCTCGCCGAACTCCCGCACGCCGACGTCGTGTTCCACGCAGGCGACTGGGTCGACACGGCCACGCTCGATCTGCTGGAGGCCCACAGCCGCAGGCTGATCGGTGTGTACGGCAACAACGACGGCGCCGACCTGCGGGCCCGGCTTCCCGAGGTCGCCTACGCGGACCTCGGCGGCCTGCGGTTCGGGGCCGTTCACGAGACGGGCCCCGCCCAGGGCCGGGAGGCGCGCTGCGCCGCCCGGTTCCCGGACTTGGACGTGCTGGTCTTCGGCCACAGCCACATCCCGTGGGACACCACCGCCCCGAACGGCCTGCGCCTGCTCAACCCCGGCTCCCCGACCGACCGGCGACGCCAGCCGTACTGCACCTACATGACGGCGACGGTGACCGACGCCGACCTCACGGACGTGGAGCTGCACCGGCTGCCCGTTCGCTGACCGGTGTGCGTGCCGCCGTCGAGTCCGGGCCCGACCGGGCGCGGGGAGATCATGCGGCCCCCGAGATCAGGTCCGACCGCGCCCGAAGGCCCGCCGTACGCCCATGACGACCAGCACCACCACGGCCACCGCCGCGACCAGCCCGGCCGCCCGCTTGCCGACCGGCACCCCGACCATGCGGAGCACGTCCAGCGGCTCCTCCGGGTACTCCTCGGTCTCGCCGGCACCCACCGACTCGCCCAGCCGCTCGGAGAGGCACGCGGCGAACTGCCCGACCAGCCGGTCACCGACCTCCGCCATCACCCCCCGCCCGAACTGCGCCGGACGTCCGGTCACCGTCAGATCGGTCCGCACCGACACGGCAGTACCCCCGTCGCGCTCGCTCAGTGCCCCCGTCACCGTGGCCCGTGCGGTGCCCTGACCGCGGGTCTCCCGGCCGCTGGCGATCAGGACCATGCGGTGCGCCGACTCGTCCTGCTCCTCGAAGACGGCCGTGCCCTTGTACGTCACGGTGATCGGACCGACCTTGACCTTCACCGAACCGGTCACGGTCTTGCCGTCGTACTCCTCGACGCTCGCTCCCGGCATGCACGGGGCGACCCGCTCGATGTCGAGGAGCGTCCGCCACGCGTCGTCGACCGGGACGGGCACGGTGAACTCGTGGTGCAGCTCCATGACTTCCTCCTTCAGGCTCCCTGTGGATGGATGGCTCCGGCGGTCGCCGCCAGCGGGGCCCCCGTCCCGCCCCACCGCAGTGCGACGATCTCGGCGGCGACGGAGACGGCGACCTCCTCGGGCGTACGGGCGCCCAGGTCGAGCCCGACCGGCGAGCGCAGCCGGGACAGCTCGCGCTCGGTGAGTCCGGCCTCCGTGAGCCGTTTCGTCCGGTCGTCGTGCGTACGGCGGCTGCCCATCGCCCCGATGTACGCGGCCGGCCGGCGCAGCGCCTCCTGGAGCAGCGGCACGTCGAACTTCAGGTCGTGGGTGAGCACGCAGATCACCGTGCGTTCGTCGGTGTCGGTGGAGCGCAGATAGCGGTGCGGCCAGTCCACGATCACCTCCACACCCGCCGGGAAGCGCTTCGGCGTGGCGAAGACCGGGCGGGCGTCGCAGACGGTGACCCGGTAGCCGAGGAAGTCGCCGATGCGGGCGACCGCGGCCGCGTAGTCGATGGCGCCGAAGACCAGCATCCTCGGCGGTGGGGCGAAGGAGTGCAGGAACACCGTGACGGCGTCCTCGCGCCGCTCGCCGTGCGGGCCGTAGTGGCGCAACCCCGTTGCGCCGAGGGCGAGTTCGCCGCGGGCGTCGGCGGTGACGGCCACGTCCAGGCCCTCCGTGCCGAGCGTGCCGGACACCGTGTCGGGCCAGACGGCGAGCGTGGCCCCGCGCAGCGCGGGCCCGTCGGTCACCGTGGCGACGGTCACCGGCCGGTGCGCGGCGACCGACTCGGCGACCGCGCCGAAGGACGGGTCCACGGCGGCCGTCACGGGACGCACGAGCAGAGTGATCTCGCCGCCGCAGGTCAGCCCGACCGCGAACGCGTCCTCGTCGCTGTACCCGAAGGTCTCCAGCCGGGCTTCTCCGCTCGCCACCACCTCCTGGGCCAGCTCGAAGACGGCTCCTTCCACGCAGCCGCCGGACACACTGCCCAGGACCTCGTCGTCCGGGCCCACGGCCATGGCCGCTCCGGGGTCGCGCGGTGCGCTGCGGCTGACCGCGACGACGGTGGCGAGCCCGAAGGGTTCACCGGCCGTGTACCAGCGGCTCAGCGCCGGGAGGATCTCACGCATCGTCCACTCCTTCACCAGACCCCGTGGGTGCTCCGCGCACCACTGCCGCCAGCCGCTCCAGGGCGGCCACGCTGTGCCCCTCGACGAACGCGTCCACGCTCGGCAGCGCCGCCGCCATCCCGGCCGCCAGCGGCGCGTAACCGGGGCGCGCCTTGCGGGGGTTGGCCCAGATCACCCGGTGGGCCAGCCGGTGCAGCCGGCGCATCTGGTCGGCGAGCAGCTCCGGGTCGCCGCGCTCCCAGCCGTCCGAGAGCAGGACCACCACCGCGCCCCGCGCCGACCCGCGTTGTCCCCAGCGGTTCAGGAACTCCCGCAGCAGCTCGCCCAGTCGGGTGCCGCCGCGCCAGTCCGGCACGGCCGCCGCGAGCGCGGTCATCGCCAAGTCCGGGTCGCGGTGCGACAGTTCGCGGGTGACCCGGGTCAGCCGGGTGCCGATCGTGAACACTTCCGTGCGGGTTCCGCGGGCGGCGGCGTGGGCGAAGCGCAGCAGCGCGTCGGCGTACGGGGCCATGGAACCGCTGACGTCCACCAGCAGCACGACCCGTCGCGGCCGCTCGGCCCGCGCATGCCGACGCAGCCGTGCGGGCTCCCCGCCTCGCCGCAGCAGCTCCCGTACCGTCCGGTGCGGATCGACCTCCCCGCGTCTGGCCGGCCGCCGGCGCGCGGTTCGCCGGGCCTGCCCGCGCAGCGCGAACGCGGCCAGCAGCCGGCGCACCTGTTCGCGCTCGACGGCGTCCAACTCGGCGACGTCGCGGTGCCGGAGCACCTCGGCGGGGCTGGCCAGCGTGGCGGCGGGCGGTCCCTGCTGACCGGCCTCGTGGCGGCCACCGGCGGGCGCGTCCCGTACGACCAGGCGCAGCCGGGGCGGGGGAGTGGCCCGTACCGTCTCCGTGGTGAGCGGGCCGGAGCCGAAGTACGCGGCGAACACCCGCTCGTAGCGCTCCAGGTCGTCCCGGCCCCCGCACAGCGTCAGCCGCCCCGCCCAGTACACGTCCGCCCGCATCCCGGGCCGCAGTACGTCCACCGACCGCAGGAACGCGTGCAGCCGTTCCGTGCTCGCGTCGACGCCGGCCGCGCGCAGCGCACGGGCGAAGCCGAGGAGGGCGGCGTCCGCGGCGAGCACGGTGCTCACGCCCCTCGTACGGCGAGCACCGCCGCCAGGTCCAGCCCCCGCGCCCGCTCGGCGTCCTCCCGGTACTTCAGCACCGATCCCAGTGTGGCCACCGCCAGCTCCGCGTCCACCTCGGTCGCGCCGAGCGCGTCCAGGGCCTGCGCCCAGTCGATCGTCTCTGCCACGCCGGGCGGTTTGATCAGGTCCTCGCCGCGCAGCGCCTGCACCAGTGCGGTCACCTGCTCGGCCAGACGCGCCGACACCTCTGGCAACCGCCGTCGTACGATGGCCAGTTCGCGGGCGAAGCCGGGGTGGTCGAACCAGTGGTAGAGGCAGCGCCGCTTGAGTGCGTCGTGCACCTCGCGGGTGCGGTTGGAGGTGAGTACGACGACCGGCGGCCGCTCGGCGCGCAGCGTGCCCAGCTCGGGAATCGTGACCGAGAACTCGGACAGCAACTCCAGCAGAAACGCCTCGAACTCGTCGTCCGCGCGGTCGATCTCGTCGACCAGCAGCACCGACGGATGGGTTTCCAGGGCGTGCAGCAGCGGCCGGGCGATCAGGAACCGCCGGTCGTACAGTTCGCCCTCCAGGCGGTCGGCGTCGGTGACCCCTGCCGCCTCCGCCGCCCGCAGGTGAAGCAGCTGGCGTGGGAAGTCCCAGTCGTACAGGGCCTGGGAGGCGTCGATGCCCTCGTGGCACTGCAACCGGATCAGCGGGGCGTCGAGCGCTTCGGCGAGGGCGGACGCGAGCGCGGTCTTGCCGACGCCCGCGTCTCCCTCGCAGAAGAGCGGCCGGTGCAGGCGCAGCGCCAGGAAGCAGGCGACGGCCAGTCCCTCGTCGACGAGGTATCCCGTCTCCTCCAGCCGGGCCCGCACCTGCGCCGGGCCGTCGATGTGCGTGATCGGCCCTCACCCCATTCCGGCGGCGGCCAGCACGGCCCGCCTGGTGAGCACGCGCGCGAGATGTGCCCGGTACTCCGGCGAGGCGGACGTGTCCTGCGACGGCTGGGTGCCCTCCGCCGCCGACCGGGCGGCCCCTGCCACGGCCTGTGGGTCACCCGCGCCCGGCAGGGCGTGCTCGGTCGCGGACGCGCGCAGCGGCGTCGAGCCCATGTTGGTCAGGCCCACGCGCGCCTCGGCGATCCGGCCGTTGTCGCGGCGCACCAGCGCGGCCACGCCGACGATCGCATAGGCCTGCGCCGACTGGTGGAACTTCTCGTAGTGGAAGCCCCAGCCGTCCGCCTTCGGCAGCCGCACCTCGACCAGGAGCTCGTCCGGTTCCAGCGCGGACTGGAGGTAGTCGACGAAGAACTCGCGCGCCGGGACCGTCCGCCGGCCGCGCGGCCCCTGCGCCACCAGCTCGCCGTCCAGCGCCAGCACCACGGCGGGCAGATCCGCGGCCGGATCGGCGTGCGCGAGCGAGCCGCCGAGGGTTCCCCGGTGCCGTACGGCGGGATCCGCGACCGTGGCGGTGGCGGCCGCCAGCAGTCCCGCGTGCCGACGGACCAGCGGGTCCCCGATGACGTCGTGGTGGGTGGTCATCGCGCCGATGACGAGCGTGTCCCCGTCCTCGCGCACCCCGCGCAGCTCGGGGATGCGGCCGACATCGACGACCAGGTCGGGGAAGGCCAGCCTGAGCCGCATCAGCGGCAGCAGGCTCTGTCCGCCGGCCAGCACCTTCGCGTCCTCGCCGGCGTCGGCGAGCGCGCGCACCGCCTCGTCGACGCTGCTCGGCCGGGCGTAGTCGAATGCCGGGGGAATCATCGCGCCGCCTCCTCGATCGCTGCCCACACCCGCTGCGGGGAGCAGGGCATCCGCACGTCGCCCACGCCCAGCGGGCGCAGCGCGTCCACGACCGCGTTGACCACGGCCGGCGTCGAGGCGATGGTCCCCGCCTCGCCGACTCCCTTGACCCCCAGGGGATTCTGCGTCGAGGGCGTCTCCGTGCGGTCCGTCACGAAGTCGGGCAGGTCCGCCGCCGACGGCACCAGGTAGTCGGCCATCGTGCCGGAGACCAGGTTGCCCTCGTCGTCGTACACCGCCTCCTCGAACAGCGCCTGCGCGATGCCCTGCGCGATGCCTCCGTGCACCTGGCCCTCGACGATCATCGGGTTGACGACCTTGCCGACGTCGTCGACACAGACGTACGAGCGGATCCGCGTCTGCCCGGTCTCCGTGTCGACCTCGACCGCGCACAGGTGGGTGCCGTGCGGGTAGGAGAAGTTCTCCGGGTCGACGAGGTGCTCGGCGTTGATGGTGGGCTCCATGCCGTCGGGCAGGTCGTGCGAGGAGAACGTCTCGAAGGCGACCTCCTGGATGGTCTTGCGCGCCTCGGGCGAGCCCTTCACCGAGAAGACGCCGTTCGTGAACTCCAGGTCGTTCTCACTGGCTTCGAGCAGATGCGCGGCGACCTTCCGGGCCTTGGCCACCACTTTCTCGGCCGCGTGGTGCACGGCGATCCCGCCGACGACCAGCGACCGCGACCCGTAGGTGTCCATGCCCTGCGGGACGGCCCTGGTGTCGCCGTGCACGACCTCGACGTCCTCGAACGGCACGCCCAGCGCATCGGCGGCGATCTGGCTCCAGCAGGTCACATGCCCCTGCCCGTGCGGGCTGGTGCCGGTGACGACCTCGACCTTGCCGGTCGGCAGCATACGGATGGTGGCCGCCTCCCAGCCGCCGGCCGCGTACCTGAGGTCCCTGAGCACCCGGCTCGGCGCGAGCCCGCACATCTCGGTGTACGTCGACACGCCGATGCCGAGCCGTACGGTGTCGCCGCGCTCGTTGCGGTCCGCCTGCTCGGCGCGCAGCTTGTCGTAGCCGAAGAGCCCGAGCGCCTTCTCGGTCGCGGCCTCGTAGTTGCCGCTGTCGTACGTCAGTCCCGCCACGGAGGTGTACGGGAAGTCCTCGTGCCGGATCCAGTTGCGGCGCCGCAACTCCAGGGGATCGAGGCCGAGTTCGGTGGCCAGATCGTCCATGATCCGTTCGATGGCGAACGTCGCCTCGGGTCGGCCGGCGCCCCGGTAGGCGTCGGTGGGCGTGCGGGTGGTGAAGACGCCGGTACAGGTGAAGTCGTAGGCGTCCATCTTGTAGATACCCGGGTACATGAACGCACCCAGCAGCGGAACGCCCGGGGTGACGATCATCAGGTAGGCGCCCATGTCGGCCAGCAGGTCGACCTTGAGGCCGAGCAGCTTGCCGTCGCGGGTGGCGGCGATCTCGATGTCCTGGATCTGGCCGCGGCCGTGGTGGGTGGCCAGGTAGTTCTCGGAGCGGGACTCGGTCCACTTCACCGGGCGGCCCAGCTTGCGGGCCACGACAAGCGCGAGCGCCTCCTCGCCGGTCACCTGGAGCTTGGACCCGAAGCCGCCGCCCACGTCGGGGGCGATCACCCGCAGCTTCTGCTCGGGGATGCCGGTGACCATGGCCAGCAGCAGCCGCGCGATGTGCGGGACCTGCGTGGAGGAGTACATCGTGTACTCGCCGGAGGCCGCGAGCGGGGTGACGACCACCGCGCGGGGCTCCATCGCGTTGGGGATCAGGCGTTGCTGCGTGTACCGCCGCTTCAGCACGACGTCGGCGCGCTCGCGTACCGCGTCGAAGCTCTCGCCGGTGGCGAGCGGCCAGACGTAGCAGCGGTTGGTGCCCTTGTCGGAGTGGACCAGCGGGGCGCCCTCGGCGAGCGCGTCCTCCAGGTCGAGCACGGGCGGCAGCGGCGTGTAGTCGACCTCGATCGATTCCAGCGCGTCCGCCGCCGTGTACCGGTCCCGCGCCACGACGACCGCGATGGGGTCGCCGGCGTGGCGCACCTCGTCGACCGCCACGGCCGGGTGGTCCGGCATGACGATGTCCTCGGTGACCGGCCAGACGCACGGCATCGAGCCCATGCCGTCGGCGAGGTCGCGCCCGGTGAACGCGGCGACGACCCCCGGTCGGTCGAGGGCGGCGGAGACGTCGACGCGGTCCAGGCGGGCGTGCGCCATGGGGCTGCGCAGGATCGCCAGGTGGAGCAGGCCGCTGACCTGGATGTTGTCGGTCCAGTTGGTCTGCCCCGTGATCAGGTGGGCGTCCTCCTTGCGGGGACGCGAGCGGCCGACCTCGGATTCGGTCGTCCGGTCGGTCATCTGGTCGGTCATGCCGGAACCTCCTGTCCGGAGGCGGCGAGCACCGCGCGCACGATGTTCTGGTAGCCGGTGCACCGGCAGAGGTTGCCCTCCAGGGCCTGGCGTACGTCGTCGGAGGTCGGGCTGGGGTTCTCCCGCAGCAGATCCCGGGCCGCCATGATCATGCCCGGGGTGCAGTAGCCGCACTGGAGGCCGTGCTGCTCGTGGAACGCCTTCTGGAGCCCGGTCCACTCGCCGTCCTGCGCGAGCCCCTGGACCGTGGTCACTTCGCTCCCGTCCGCCTGGACGGCCAGGACCGAGCAGCTCTTGACGCTCTCCCCGTCCAGGTCGACCGTGCAGGCCCCGCAGTTGGAGGTGTCGCAGCCGATCGGGGTGCCGGTCAGACCGAGCCGGTCGCGCAGGTAGTGGATCAGCAGCAGACGGGGTTCGACCTCGTCCTCGTACGTCGTGCCGTCCACGTTCACCGAGATGTGAGTCATGTGCCCTCCAGGCCATGCGGCGGGAGCGAGGGAAATCAGCGACGGAACGTGATGTAGGTCACTTGATGTACGTCACTCTATGACCGCGTCCTGACGGCGGCGAGTGCTGCGGCGGGCTTCGTTGACGGTTAATCCTTTGCTCCGGTGCGCCCGGCTCTGCTGCACTGCATGAGACCGCGTCGTCACACACGAGGAGCACAGATGCGCACTGCGTGCATGTCCACCCAGGAAGGAATCCCTCCGATGACCAAGGACATGACGCTCAGTGCACTTGCTCAATCTCGGCATTCTGGCGCACGTAGACGCCGGTAAGACCAGCCTCACCGAGCGGCTGCTGTACACCGCCGGAGTCGTCGACGAGATCGGCAGCGTCGACGCCGGCTCCACGCAGACCGACTCCCTCGCGCTGGAGAAGCAGCGCGGGATCACCATCAAGTCCGCCGTCGTCTCGTTCCCCCTCGACGACGTGACGGTCAACCTCATCGACACGCCCGGCCACCCGGACTTCATCGCCGAGGTCGAGCGGGTCCTCGGTGTGCTCGACGGCGCCGTGCTGGTCGTCTCGGCCGTCGAGGGCGTCCAGCCGCAGACCCGCGTCCTGATGCGTACCCTTCAGCGACTGCGCATCCCCGCACTGATCTTCGTCAACAAGATCGACCGGCGTGGGGCGCAGGACGACGGCGTGCTCGCGGCGATCGCCCAGCGGCTCACGGTGGCGGTCGTGCCGATGGTATCGGTGACCGCACTCGGCACCCGTGACGCCCAGGTCACACCGGGGCTCGCGCCGGCCGCGATCGACGTCCTCGCCGACCACGACGACGCTCTGCTGTCCGCCTACGTCGAGGGCACGGTCTCGTACGACCGCCTCCGCACGGCCCTTGCCGACCAGACCCGGCAGGCCCTCGTGCACCCCGTGTACTTCGGGTCCGCCATCACGGGCGCGGGCGTGGACTCGCTCGTCGCCGGCATCAAGGAGCTGCTGCCCGCCGCCGAAGGTGATCCGGACGGACCGGCCTCGGGCACCGTGTTCAAGGTCGAGCGCGGCCCGGCGGGGGAGAAGGTCGCCTACGCGCGGCTCTTCTCCGGGACGCTCCGCGTCCGCGACCGGATCCACTTCGGGGACGACGGCAAGGAAGAGGGCAAGATCACCGCGATCAGCGTCTTCGGAGAGGGCGCGGACGCCCGTGACGATGCGGTCCCGGCGGGCCGGATCGCCAAGCTCTGGGGGCTCGACGCCGTCCGGATCGGCGATGCGATCGGGGCGCCGCGCAAGGCGTACGAGCACTTCTTCGCGCCGCCCACCCTCGAAACGGTCGTCGTCCCGGGCGCGGGCGCGGACAGACGGTCCCTGCACCTCGCCCTCACCCAACTCGCCGAACAGGACCCGCTGATCGGCCTCCGGCACGACGAGATCCGGCAGGAGATCTCCGTGTCCCTCTACGGCGAGGTCCAGAAGGAGGTCATCCAGGCCACCCTCGCCGACGACTTCGGCCTGGACGTCACCTTCCGGGAGACGTCGACGATCTGCATCGAGCGACCCGTGGGGACAGGCGCGGCGGTCGAGTTCAACAAGAAGGACGCCAACCCGTTCCTCGCGACGGTCGGCCTGCGCGTCGACCAGGCACCGACCGGTTCGGGCGTCGGTTTCCGGCTGGAGGTGGAGCTCGGCTCCATGCCGTACGCCTTCTTCAAGGCCGTCGAGGACACCGTGCGCGAGACCCTCGGACAGGGCCTGAGCGGCTGGCAGGTCACCGACTGCACGGTCACCATGACCCACTGCGGCTACTCGCCCCGGCAGAGCCACGCCCACCAGGGCTTCGACAAGAGCATGTCCAGCACCGGCGCCGACTTCCGGGGCGTGACGCCGCTGGTCCTGATCGAGGCGCTGCGCCGGGCGGGCAGCCAGGTGTACGAGCCCATGCACCGCTTCCGCATCGAGGCGCCGGTGGACACCCTCGGGGCGCTGCTCCCGGTGCTGGCCGCGCTGCGTGCCGTACCGCAGACCACCGGGACCCGGGGCGGCACCTGCGTGCTGGAGGGTGCGGTTCCGGCGGGGCGGGTGCACGAGCTGGAGCAGCGGCTGCCGGGGCTCACCCGGGGCGAGGGCCAGTTGGAGAGCGTCTTCGACCACTACGCGCCGGTCGCCCGTGGCACGGTCCGGCGGCGGTCGCGCACCGACCACAACCCGCTCAACCGCAAGGAGTATCTGTTGAACGTGACGCGCAGAGTGGGCGGTTGAGCTGGCCGAGACGTAACTTACTCCAGAGTCAGGGGGTGTTGACGGTGTCGTGAAATCACCGGACTGTAGTGAACATGCCGAATAAGCGTGCGCGTGTGCTCGTTGTTCTGGTTCTCCTGTGTGGGTTCCTGTCGGTTGCGGGCGCCCGCCCCGCCACCGCCGCCACCGCCCTCCCCGACTCCCTCTGGTTCGACGATTCCCCACTCACCGTGCAGAACGGCCGTTTCACCGACGGCTACGGTCGTGAGGTCGTGCTGCGTGGCTACAACGTCTCCGGCGAGACCAAGCTGAAGGAGAACAACGGCCTGCCCTTCGCCTCGGTCGCCGACGCCAAGAAGTCCGCGACCGCGCTGAGAGCGCTCGGCGGCGGCAACTCGGTCCGCTTCCTGCTGTCCTGGGCGTACGCGGAGCCCGTGCGCGGCCAGGTGAACAGCGCCTACCTGGCCGCCGCCACGGCCCAGATCGGTGCGTTCCTCGACGCCGGGATCCGCGTGTACCCGGATTTCCACCAGGACCTCTACTCCCGCTGGCTCTTCGACTCGGACAGCTGGTACACCGGCGACGGCGCCCCCAAGTGGGCCGTGGACCTCGGTGACTACCCGGACGAGTACTGCGGGATCTGCCCCTTCTGGGGCCAGAACATCACCTCGAACGCAGCCGTGACGGAGTCGACGTACGACTTCTGGCACAACACGTACGGCCTACAGGACTCGTTCCTCGACACCGCCCAGAAGACGATGGCGTACCTCAAGCAGAACCTGAGCGCCGCCCGGTTCGCGGGCGTCGTCGGCTTCGACCCGTACAACGAACCCCATGCGGGCGTCTACGACTCGGGCCAGACCAGCCGGGCCTGGGAGAAGGACGTCCTGTGGCCCTTCTACGTGAAGTTCCGGGCGCGGATGGACGCGGCCGGCTGGCAGGACAAGCCCGCGTTCGTCGAACCGAACCTGTTCTGGAACGCCAACATCGACTTCCAGAAGCAGGAGGGCGGCCTGCTCGACAGCGGCACGCTGGGGCCGCGCTTCGTCTTCAACACCCACTTCTACGACCAGAAGGCGATCTCCGGCGTCTTCATGTGGGGCAAGGCGGAGGACGGCCAGTACGCGGGTGACTTCGGTACGGTGCGTGACCGGGCCTCCGCCGCGGGGACGCCCGCGATCGTCAGCGAGTTCGGCCACCCGCTGACCGGTACCGTCTCCGACAAGGCCCCCACGGTCCTCAAGGCGATGTACCAGGCCCTCGACTCCCGGGTACCGGGGGCGAGTTGGTGGACGAACCCGACCGGCTCCGGTCCGGTCCTGTCCGGCAGCCAGTGGCAGTGGGACATCTACAACGGCCGCCACCACGAGCTGATGAACGACAACCCCGACAAGGTGCAGACCGAGGGCGACGCCTGGAACGGCGAGGACCTGTCCGCCGTCCGCCTCGACGACTCCGGTACGGCCGTCCTGCGCCAGGACGCACGGCTGCTCGACCGTGTCTACCCGAGCGCCACCTCCGGCACGACCGTCGCCTTCACCTACGAGGACCGCTCCCGCGACGGCTCCACCACCCTCACCTGGAACCCCGTCCCGAGCTCGCTGCCGGGCGTCGCGCAGCTGGTGGGCTCGGGGCAGTACAGCCTGTTGCTGTGGCGCTCGGGCAGCGGCTCGGCACCCACCGAACTGCACCTCCCGGCGTCCTTCCCGACCTCGACGACCACTGTCGTGTCCGACCTGGGCACGGCGTACGCCCCGCCGTCGTACACGACCACGACCCCGATCGCCGCGGCCCCCGAACCCGGCGGCACCGGCAGCCGCCGCCTGCTGCTCACCGACTCGGACTCAGGTGCCCTGCACTACGCATTGGTGACCAACCGGGCCACCTCGCCCTCCGCGTCCCTCCTGAGCGCCGCCAAGTCCGAGCTGTCGGCCTGGGCGGCGCGGCAGGGCGCTTGACCCTGGCGACCGAGGACGGAGCGGGGCAGGCGCTCAAGGCCGTGCAACGCGTGGCAGGGTGAGCCAGCGGGGGCGAACATCGGCATGGCTGGGCGGAGGGCATGGGAAGGAGTCGTAGGATCGCCCACCGCTGACGGGCACATCTCATGGGGGAGACGACGTTGCAGCGACCCGACGACCGGCGGGCAGCCGTTCCGCGCTTCGCGACCGAGCTCGTCGCCTGGGTGGCCACGCCTTGGGCGCTGGCCGGGTACTCCTGGCCTCTCGCGGTGCTGTCCGTGGTGGTGCTGATCGGGCTGCCGACCGTCTTCACCACACCGGGGGACAAGGCCCACGGGCTCGTGCCGGTTCCCGGGCCGGTCACGATCCTTCTGGTGCTGCTCCAACTGGTCGCCGCCGTTGTCTCCGCATGGCTGGCCTGGCCGGTGTGGGCGGCGATCGCGGTGTCCCTGCTGGCCGCCACCACTCTGGTCACGGAACGCCCGCGATGGCGGTGGCTGGCGTCCGGGCACCGCACCACCGCCTGAAGCCATGTCAAGGTGGAGCGCCGAATCTGAACACAACCGCTTTCAGAGTGGATTTGCTGAAAAGTAGGGAGCGGGTGTCCTTTCCGACAACACCGCGTGCACGACAAGATTGGCTGTCGGGTGGACGAGGGAACGGGAGGGGACCGTGGCGGGCAGGCTCAGGGCGCCGACCGGCCGGTACGGGGGCAAGACCGCCGAGGAGCGGCAGGCCGAGCGCCGCCGCCGCTTCCTGGACGCCGCGCTACAGCTGTTCGGCGACACGCCCGGCTACCGGGCCACGACCGTCGCCGCGCTCAGCGAGACCGCCGGGCTCTCGACCCGCCAGTTCTACGAGGAGTTCCGCACCATCGAGGACGTGCTGGCCGCCCTCCACCTCCAGGTCAACGACTGGGCCGAGGAGGCCGTGCTGGCCGCGGTGGCCGAGGCGGACGCCCTGCCGCTCGCCGAACGAGTCGCCGCGATCTTCCGCGCCTACGCCGCCAACGTCACCGCCGATGCGCGCCGCATCCGCATCACCTTCGTCGAGATCATCGGCGTCAGCCCGCGCCTGGAACACCAGCGGCTGGCCCGCCGTGCCCGCTGGGTGGACCTGATCTGTGCCGAGGCGCAGGCGGCCGTCGCCCGGGGTGAGGCGGCGCCCCGCGACTACCGGATCGCCGCCACGGCATTCATCGGCAGCGTCAACGGTCTGCTCCACGACTGGAGCGCCGGGTGGGTGGACGCCACGCTGGAGGAGGCGGTGGACGAGCTGGTCCGGCAGCTGCTGGGGATTCTGCGGCCGGCGGGGTGGGAGCCGGCGGTGACCGACGGGGGAGGGCAGGCCGGTCGGCAGCGGAACTGATCCGGTCGGCAGTGGAGTTGAGCCGGTCGGCGCCGGAATTGTTGCGCCCCGCCCTTCAGCCGCCCAGCCGGTTCACCGCAGCCAGGACGGGTGCGACCCCGTCCTCCCCGCGGATCCGGACCCCCAACGCCCGCGCCCGCTCCCTGTACCCGGGATCCTGTGTCACCCGTACCAGTGCCGAGGCCAGCGCGTCGACGCTCAGGCGGCGCAGGGGGACGGCCCGCGGCGCCACCCCCAGGGTCACCAGCCGTGCCGCCCAGAACGCCTCGTCGAACTGGATGGGCACCGGCACGGCGGGCACCCCGGCGCGCAGCCCGGCGGCGGTGGTGCCCGCGCCCGTGTGATGAACGACGGCGGCCATGTGCGGAAAGAGCGCGGAGTGCGGCACCTCGTCGATGGTCAGCATGTCGTCGCCGGCGGCCCCGAGTCCGCCCCAGCCGCGCTGGATCACCCCGCGCAGTCCGGCCCGGCGCAGCGCGCGCACGATGTCAGCGCTGAGCTGTTCGGGATCGGGCACGGTCGCACTGCCCAGGCCGACGAAGACAGGTGGCTCGCCCGCGTCCAGGAAGTCCCGTAGCTGCGGCGGGAGTTGGGCCACCCGGTCGTACGGCCACCAGTAACCCGCCACATCCAGCCCCGTACGCCAGTCGCGCGGCCGGCCGACCACCAGCGGGCTGAACCCGTGCTGCACCGGCCACCCCTGCCGCTCCCGGCGCCGCAGCCCCGCCGTGGCGCGGGCGCGCGGCAGCCCCAGCCGGGCCCGCACCTCCGGGACGGTCGAGGCGAAGACATGTTCCACGGCCAGACTCACGCCGTGCCCGGCGATCCGGTTGCCGACCGCACTCCATGAACCGCCGCCGAGCACGGCAGGCGCGAACTCCCGGGTGGCGGCGACAGGTTGGAGGTAGACGCCCATGCTCGGCAGCGACAGACCCTCCGCGACGGTGTGCCCGAGCGGCGCCAACGAGCTGGACAGCAGCAGCACATCGCTCGCCCGAGCGGCCGCCACGAGCTCGTCCGTCATCCGCCCGACCAGCGCCCGCGCCATGGCGACGACCCGCGCGAGCTTGCCGACGCCGGTCGCGCTGCGATGCAGCCCCCGCCCGCGCGAGGACTCCAACTCCGCCCGGGGATCCAGCGGAAGGGGATGAAAACCGAGCCCCGCCCCCGCCACCAGCGGCTCGAAGCAGCCGTGGGTGACCAGGGTGACCTCATGCCCGACTTGCGAAAGCCCGTGCCCGAGTCCGGTGTAGGGGGCCACGTCGCCCCGCGAGCCCGCTGTCATGATCGCTACGCGCACGTCGGTCAGTGTTCCGTCGACGCGGGACCGCGCGCAATCCCCCACCCGCACGCGTCACAGCCGTTGACTTCCGTCTCCGACGGCTCTAATTTCAGCGCGCCGTCTCGTTCGGATAACCGATCCTCGTTCGATATATCGGCAAAGGAGCCGCATGTTCCGCACCTTCGTCCTGCGTACGGTCGCCTTACTGGCGGCCGTGGCGGCCGTCCTCCTCGTCGCCAACCCGAGCCCACCCTTCAAGGCGGCCCCCGCCGCCGTGGCGACCCGTCAGATACCGGTGCCCACCGCCCCGATGGGCTGGGCCTCCTGGAACAGCTTCGCCGCGGTGATCGACTACAACGTGATCAAGCAGCAGGTCGACGCGTTCGTCGCGTCCGGTCTGCCGGAAGCCGGATACAAGTACATCAACCTCGACGAAGGCTGGTGGCAGGGCACTCGCGACAGCGCGGGCAACATCACCATCGACGAGGCCGAGTGGCCGGGCGGCATGAGCGCCATCACCGACTACATCCACAGCAAGGGCCTCAAGGCGGGTATCTACACGGACGCCGGCAAGGACGGCTGCGGCTACTACTACCCGACGGGCCGTCCCGCCGCGCCGGGTTCGGGCAGTGAGGGCCACTACGAGCAGGACATGCTCCAGTTCTCGAAGTGGGGCTTCGACTTCGTCAAGGTCGACTGGTGCGGCGGCGACGCCGAGGGGCTCGACGCGCCGTCGACGTACCGGGCCATCAGCGACGCGGTCACCAAGGCCACCGCCACCACGGGCCGTCCGCTCACGCTCTCCATCTGCAACTGGGGCAAGCAGAACCCGTGGAACTGGGCGCCGGGCATGGCCCCGATGTGGCGTACCAGCACCGACATCATCTTCTGGGGCAACAACCCGTCGATGACGAATCTGCTCTCCAACTTCGACCAGACCCTGCATCCCACCGCCCAGCACACCGGCTACTACAACGACCCCGACATGCTGATGGTCGGCATGAACGGCTTCACCGCCGCCCAGAACCGCACCCATATGAACCTGTGGGCGATCTCCGGCGCCCCGCTCCTCGCCGGCAACAACCTCGCGTCGATGACCACCGAGACCGCGAACATCCTCAAGAACCCCGAAGTCATCGCCGTGGACCAGGACCCGCGCGGACTCCAGGGCGTCGAGGTCGCCGAGGACACCACGGGAGCGCAGGTCTACGGCAAGGTTCTGTCCGGCACCGGCAACCGCGCCGTCGTCCTGCTCAACCGCACCTCCGCCGCGCGCAACATCACCGTCCGCTGGAGCGACCTCGGCCTGACGAACGCCTCCGCGACCGTCCGTGACCTGTGGGCGCGGCAGAACGTGGGGTCGTACGCCACCGGCTACACGACCAGTGTCCCCGCGGGTGGCTCGGTGATGCTCAAGGTCACCGGCGGCACGGAGGCGACGGGCAGCACGTACGCGCCCGCTTCCACGGGACGCTTCACGGGCGTGACGGCGGCGAACACGGGCGTGAAGGTCGTGGACGTCTCCTACACCAACAACACCTCCGCGACCCGCACGGCGACCCTCCAGGTCAACGGCCAGACCGCCACCACGGTCGCCTTCCCGCCGACCGGATCCGCCGCGGGCACCGTCTCCGTCCAGGTCTCCCTGGCCAAGGGCTCCGCCGGCACGCTCACCTTCACCGGCGGTCCGACGGTCGAGGGCATCGCGGTGCGGCCCCTGTCCGGGACGAACGGCTCACTCGTCGTCGGCACCCAGTCGTCCCGCTGCCTGGACATCAACAACAGCACGATCACCAACGGCACCCAGGCCGAGCTGTGGGACTGCAACGGAGGCCGCAACCAGTCCTGGACGTACACCGCGCGCAAGGAACTCGTGGTGTACGGCAACAAGTGCCTGGACGCCTACAACCTCGGCACGACCAACGGCACCAAGGTCGTGATCTGGGACTGCAACGGCCAGACGAATCAGCAGTGGAACGTGAACAGCGACGGCACGATCACGAACGTCAACGCCGGTCTCTGTCTCGACGCCTACAACGCGGGTACGGCCAACCGCACCCCGCTCGTGCTGTGGTCCTGCGGTTCGGGCGACAACCAGCAGTGGACGCTGACCTAGCGACGCCGGACCTCGCTCGGTCCCGCCGGCCATGAGGGGCGGCGGGGCCGGGATCGCCGGCGGCAGGGCGTCCTCATGCGGCGCTCGTCGCACTTCTCCGACGTGCTCGGACTCACCTGTGGCGCCTGGATCGCGTGACGTGCTCCGATGCCGGAGGGAGCGGGCGGGGGCGTGCTGCTCGCAGCACTGAGCGCAGAAGGGCGGCGGATGCCCGCAGGCCTGCTGCGGAAACCGGTAGTGGCAGCCGACGGCGGCGCGGACGAGGCCGCCCCAGCCCCGCCCGCGCCGAGAAGGTCCAGTTCAGCCGGGTCGTGACCTCGACCTTCGGGACCCTCCTGGTTACTCGTCCCATGCCTGGATCATGGTCTGTTCGACGATCTTGCCGTCGCGCAACGAGACCATCGACTCGGAGAGGACCCGGACCCCGTCCGAGTACTCGCAGGATTCGCTGAACGCGACGTCGTCGCCCTGGACGACACACCGGTCCAGCTTGTGTGCCTTGATGTCTCGGCTGTAGACGTCGGCGAGCATCTCGGCGATCTCGTCCCGGCCGTGCAGGACCTTGGGGTGGCTCGGCTGGGTGTTGCGGTCCACGATCCGCAGCTCCGCGTCGTTCGCGTAGAGCGAGAGAAGCGGCTGCTCATTGTGTCCTTCGATGGCTTGGCGCAGGGTGTTGCTGTCGAACGTGCCCATCGTTGACCTCCTTCGGAGGCCGCGGCCCGACGAGGGGCGGGCCGTGAGAGGCCTCCCCTCCGAGAGTCCTCCGACCCGCCGGGCCGGGCAAGCGCAGCCGCGGTCCGCGACCCTTGACATTGCCGCACCCGGCTCGCAGCATGCGCGATAGAGTGGATCAACTTTCACACGGCGAACACAAAGGTCGGCCGCATGCCCATCACCCGTGAACTGTTCATCGGCGGCAAGGACGTGCCCGCCGCCTCCGGTCGCACCACCGAGGACCTCAATCCCTATACGGGTGGGGTGTACGCGACGGTCGCCGCCGCAGGCCCCGAGGATGTACGCCGGGCCGTGGACGCCGCCGACGCGGCGTTCGAGGAGTGGGCTGCTCTCGCGCCCTTCGCGCGCCGGGCGATCTTCCTGAAGGCGGCCGACCTGCTGGACGCGCGGGGCGAGCAGGTCGCCGAGCTGATGGCGAACGAGGCGGGCGGCACCCGCCCCTGGGCGTACTTCAACGTGTCCCTCGCCGCGAACATGCTGCGTGAGGCGGCGGCCGCCGTGACCGCGCCGCGCGGGGAGGTGCTGAGCGCCCAGGAGCAGGGCGCGTTGGGGCTGGCGGTGCGTGAACCGCTGGGTGTGGTCGCCGCGTTCGCCCCGTGGAACGCGCCCGTCATCCTCGGTGTCAGGGCCGTCGCGGCGCCGCTCGCTGCGGGCAACACCGTGGTGGTCAAGGCGAGCGAGGACGCGCCGATCGCCTGCGGGCTGCTCATCGCCGACGTGCTGCGCGAGGCCGGACTCCCGGACGGCGTGCTGAACGTCGTCACCAACGCCCGCGAGGACGCCGCCGAGATCGCCGAGGCGCTGATCGCGGACGAGCGGGTGAGGGGAGTGAACTTCACCGGCTCCACCGGCGTGGGCCGCATCATCGGCGAGCAAGCGGCCCGTCATCTCAAGCCGGCCGTCCTGGAGTTGGGCGGCAAGAACGCGGTGATCGTGCTCGACGACGCGGACGTGGACTACGCGGTCGACGCGGCCGTGTTCAGCGTGTTCATGAACGCCGGGCAGATCTGCATGTCCGGAGACCGCATCCTCGTCCATGAGTCCCTTGCCGAGGAGTTCACCGAGCGGTTCACGGCGAAGGTGGCCTCCCTCCCGTCCGGTGACCCGGGCGACCCGCACACCGTGGTCGGCCCGTTGGTCGCCGCGTCGTCAGCGCAGCGCGTGGCCGGGCTGGTACGGGACGCCGTCGCCAAGGGGGCGAAGGTCCTCGTCGGCGGCGGCGAGCCGGAGGGGGCGGTGCACCCGGCGACCGTCCTCACGGAGGTGCCGAAGGGCGCCGACCTCTACCACGCCGAGGCCTTCGGACCGGTGTGCGTGGTCGAGTCGTTCGCCGACGACGCCACCGCGGTCACCCTCGCCAACGACACGGAGAACGGCCTGACCTGCGGCATCATCACCGAGAACGCCACCCACGGGCTGGCCGTCGCCCGCCGGATCCGTACCGGGATCGTGCACGTCAACGACCAGTCGGTGGCCGACGAGCCGCACGCCCCGTTCGGTGGTGCGAAGGCCTCGGGATACGGGCGGTTCGGCGGCCGCTGGGGCATCGAGGCCTTCTCCAACACCCGCTGGGTGACCATCGCCACCCAGCAGGCCCACTATCCCTTCTGAGCTCCGCTTCAGCCGGCCGTGGCCAGGAACTGCGTGGCCGCCAGCTCCGCGTACAGCGGGTCGGCGGCCACGAGTTCGCGGTGTGTGCCCACTGCACGCACCTGGCCCGCGTCCATGACGACTATCCGGTCGGCCATCGTCACCGTCGACAGCCGGTGGGCGACCACGAGCACCGTCGTCGTACGGGCCACATCGGCGACGGTGTCGCGCAGCGCCGCCTCGTTCACCGCGTCCAGCTGCGAGGTCGCCTCGTCCAGGAGCAGCAGTCGGGGGCGGCGCAGCAGGGCACGTGCGATGGCGACCCGTTGACGCTCGCCGCCGGACAGCTTGGTGCCGCGGTGCCCGACGAGCGTTTCGAGGCCGCTGGGCAGCTTGGCCACCAGACCGTCGAGACGGGTCGTCTTCACCACGCGCGCGAGAGCCGCGTCGTCCGCGTCCGGGTTTCCCAGCAGCAGGTTCTCCCGCATCGAGCCCGAGAGGACCGGCGCGTCCTGCTCGACGTAGCCGATGGCGGACCGCAGTTGGGTCAGCTCCCAGTCCGCGAGGTCGCGGCCGTCGAGGGTGATCACGCCGGACTCGGGATCGTAGAACCGCTCGATGAGGGAGAACACGGTGGTCTTGCCCGCGCCGGAGGGGCCGACGAACGCCGTCATGCCCTGGGCGGGCACCTCGAAGGTCACCCCGTGGTGCACGTACGGCAGGTCGTCGGCGTACCGGAAGCGGACGTCCGTGAAGGTGAGCGCGGCCGGTTCCGCGCCGGGTGACGGCAACGGGGCGGGCCGGGACGCCGGTTCGGCGGGCAGGGACAGTGCCTCCTGGATGCGGGCGAGGGCCGCGGAGCCCGTCTGGTACTGGGTGATCGCGCCGACGACCTGCTGGATCGGCGACATCAGATAGAAGACGTAGAGCAGGAACGCCACCAGCGTGCCGACGTCCACGGCGCCGGTCGCGACCCGTGCACCGCCCACCGCGAGCACGGTGATGAACGCGATCTGCATCGCGAGACCGGCCGTATTGCCCGCCGCCGCCGACCACTTGGCGGCCCGCACGCTCTGCCGCCACGACTCCTCGGCCGCGGAGTGCAGCGTCTGCTCCTCGCGGTGCTCGGCACCGGAGGCCTTCACCGTGCGCAGCGCGCCCAGGATCCGCTCCAGCGAGGCGCCCATGACGCCGACCGCGTCCTGCGCCTGCTTGCTCGCCCGGTTGATGCGCGGCACGATCACGCCGAGGATCGTGCCCGCGCCGAGGATCACGGCCATGGTCACCCCGAGAAGCACCGGATCGACCAGGCCCATCATCACGATCGTGGCGACGAGCGTGAGCCCTCCCGTGCCCAAGCCCACGAGCGAGTCGGTGGTGACCTCGCGCAGCAGCGTGGTGTCCGAGGTGATCCGGGCCATCAGATCGCCCGGCTCGCTGCGGTCCACGGCCGCGATCCGCAGCCGCAGCAGATACGACGACAGGGCGCGCCGCGCGCCGAGCACCACCGACTCGGCGGTGCGCCGCAGCACATACCCACCCAGCGCGCCCACGGCCGCGTTGGCGACCACCAGACCCGACATGGCGATCAGCGCCCCGGTGATGGTCCGGTCGTGCGAGAGGTCGTCGATCAACTCCCGTGCCACCAGTGGCAGTAGCAGTCCGGTGGCGCCCGTGACGAGCGAGAGCACGGCACCTGTCAGCAGGGCCCAGCGGTGGGGTCGAACATAACCGAGGAGCAGCCGCCACGTGGGCGTGCTGCTCTTCGTCGCGGCGATGCTCACGGCGCTCCTTGGGAGTGGCTGAGCACTCAGGCTACGTCGGCCCCCGCATGGAGACGCCAGGAGTGGGCGGCTTCGTCCATGCGCAGGGGCGTCAGCGGTCGCCGAGTGCGGCCAGGGTCGCGTCGAGGTCGGCGGGCCGCGGCCGGTTGTGCGGCAGCTTCGCCAGCAGCGCGGCCATGCCGCAGGTGTCGGTGAGCGCGGAGAAGACGAGGCCGCCCGCGATTCCGGCGGAGAGCAACAGCCCGGCGGGGTGCAGGAGTCCGAGGCCGAGTCCGGCCAGGACGAGCGTGCCCGCGGTGAGACGTACCTGGCGCTCCATGGACCAGCCGACGCGGGATCCCGGAGCCGGGCGGTCGAGCCGGTGCCCCGCTTCCGCCCAGCCCCGCGTGCCGCCGGTCAGGGTGATGGACCGTATGCCGTGCCCGGCGAGGATCTCGCACGCGCTGCGTGAGCGTGCACCGGAGGCGCAGACCAGGAGCAGATCGCCGGGGACGTTGCGGAGCGCGGGCAGGGCGTGCCGGATCCGGTCCAGGGGGATGTTGAGGGCGCCGGGCAGATGACCGGAGGCGTACTCGCCCGGTGTCCGGACGTCGACGACCGTCGCCTCGGCCAGGCGGGCAGCGGCCTGGCTCGGGTCGAGGGCCTCGGGGGTGGCGGGAGGTGTCATGCTGAACGTTCCTTTCGGAGCCAAGGAGGTAAAATACCCCTACGGGTATATGAAGGAGTGATGGTGGAGCTGCAATTCGAGGGCGACGAACTCAAGTCCGTGCTGAACCGGCTGCGCCGGGCGCAGGGCCAGATCTCCGGAGTGGTCAAGATGATCGAGGAGGGCCGCGACTGCGAGGACGTGGTCACCCAACTCGCCGCGGCCTCACGTGCCTTGGACCGGGCCGGCTTCGCGATCATCGCGACGGGGTTGCAGCAGTGTCTGACCGACCCCGAGCGGAGCCGGGGCGACGGCGAGACCACGGAGCAGATGAAGGCCCGGATGGAGAAGCTGTTCCTGTCCTTGGCGTGACCGCCGGGGGACGTTTTACAGGACGGCGTCGACCAGCATGATCGCGGCCACGCCCAGCAGCACACAGCCGAACGTCCGTCGCAGCGTGTCCGCCGAGAGCCCGGCCGTCAGCCGCTTGCCGTCCCAGGCGCCGAGCACCGCCGCCGCGGCGAACGGAGCGACGGCACTCCAGTCGACGTCCGCGGCGGAGCCCGTCCGAGCCGCCAGCGCGGCCAGCGAGTTGACGGTGATCACCAGCAGGCTGGTCCCCACGGCGGCCCGCATCCGCAGGCCGACGACGTTCACCAGGGCCGGCACGGCTAGAAAACCGCCGCCCACCCCCAGCAGACCGGTCACCGCGCCGAGCCCCGCCCCGGCCTTGACGACCTGGCCGGATCGCACCGGCAGCTCGTCGGACCGTACCGAGGCCGACGGCCGGAGCATACGGGCCGCGGCGACGGCGGCGACCAGCGCGAACGCCCCCATGAGCAGGGGGGACGGCAGCCGCCCGGACACCGCGCCGCCGACCGCCGCGGGCACGAGACCCGCCGCGGCGAACAGCGCGCCCGCACGCCATCGCACCGAACCCGCGCAGGCGTGGGTGACCAGCGCCGTCACGGATGTGAGGGTGACGACGACCAGGCCGGCCGTGGTGGCCGCGGCCGGGGTGAAACCGAGCAGGTAGATCAACGCGGGCACGGCCAGAATGCAGCCGCCACCACCCAACGCCCCCAGCGCCAGCCCGGTGAGGCCGCCGGCGAGCAGGGCGAGTACCAGCCCGCTCACCTGGCGTGACTCGCGGCGCCGGTCGCCGAGAGCGGCTCCACCACCGGAAGGCCCGCCGCCACCCAGCTCCGCATCCCGCCCAGGACATCCACCACGTCGGCGCCGCGTGCCGTGAGGAGGGCGGCCGCCTCCCGGGAACGGGTGCCGGAGCGGCAGATCGCGACCAACGGCCGGTCCTGCGCGGCCTCCGGCAGCCGGCCACCGGCCACCAGAGCGGACAGCGGAGCGTGTACGGCGCCGGGTGCGTGGCCGGCGTCCCACTCGTCCCGCTCCCTTACGTCCAGGAGTACGGCGCCCGACTCCGCGCCGGTCCGCCGGTGCGCCTCCTCGGGCGTGATCCTCGCCATGGGCAGCCCGGCCGCGGCCGCCGCGGTGAACGCGTCGTCGACGGCAACGACGTCCCGCCCGGCCGCGTCCAGCAGTGAGGCGGCGACGGCGGCCCGCATGCCGCCCGCGCAGTGCACCCACACCGTGCCGTCCGGTATCTCCGCCAGCCGCTCGCGCAACTGGTGCAACGGAATGTGCAGAGCTCCCTTGATGTGGCCGGCCGCTTGTTCGGCGGCCCGCCGCACGTCCAGGACCACCACCTCGTCGGTCGGTCGCCCGGCCAGCCCGGCGAAGGTGCCGCGCGGGAAGGAGCGCGGTGACTCGCTCTCGCGCACCCAGACCGCGGGAGATCCGGTTGCCGCCGCGGCGGGCCGGTCGACGCCGACCCGGACGAGTTCACGCTGGGCGTCGGCGAGTTGGGCGGGCGTGGCGGCCAGCAGCGTGACCGGCTTGCCCCAGGGCAGCAGCCAGGCCAGATAGGTGGCGAGCTGCCCCTCGGCCTCGAAGTTGAACGACCCGGCGACATGGCCCTCCGCGAACGCCCGCCGGTCCCGCAGGTCCACCACCCACTCCCCGTCCGCCAGCCGTGCCGCGATCTCCTCGGCGTCGGCCCGACGGGGTGGGGTCAGATCCACGGGGCCGGGGCCCTGGGCGTTCGCCGGCCCCATGTGGGCGTAGTACGCGGGGACGTCGTCGAGGCCGGCGAGCAGGTCGGCGACGAAGGCGTCGACGTCCTTGAGGAGAGCCTCGTTGGCGGTGCGCTCGTGGCCGATGGTCGTCGTCGCCCCGCCCGTGGCCTGCGCGGCGGAACAGAAACTCCCGAACCCGTGCGTGGGCAGCACCGCGGTCTCGTCCGGCAGTGCGGCGGCCAGTCGATGGGCGGAGTCGTGCTGTGCCCGGGCCAGCCGGTCGGTCAGCCGGGGTTCCACCAGGTCGGGCCGTCCGACCGTGCCGATCAGCAGGGAACCGCCGGTGAAGACGGCCACCGCCCGCCCGGCCTCTTCCAGGACGTACGCGGTGTGGTGCGGGGTGTGTCCGGGCGTGGCCAGCGCACGCAGCGCCAGATCACCTTCGATCTCCGTCACGTCGCCGTCGGCGACCGGCGTCCGCTGGAACGAGACCCGTGCCGCGGCCGGCACGAGATACACGGCGCCGGTGATCCGGGCCAGCTCCAGGCCGCCGGACACGTAGTCGTTGTGGACATGGGTCTCGACGACGTGCGTGATCCGCACCTCGCGCCGGGCGGCGGCCGTGATCACCCGGTCGATGTCCCGCGGCGGGTCCACCACCACGGCGCCGCGGGCCCCGCCCGCCAGATAGCCGCGATTGCCCAGCCCCGGCACCTCGATGGTGTCGACGAAATACACGGTGGCACTCCTCTCCTCGGATAATTACCCCCGGGGGTATGTGAGCACCGTAGCAGAGGTACCCCCGGGGGTATTTTTGGTGACGGAATCCGCGCCCTTACTGATCAGTCACGCGTAGGGTCGGGAGGACATGCAGAAGAGCGACAGAAGGGGTCAGGCCCATGGCGCAGCAGGTTCGTGGAGTGATCGCACCGGGCAAGGACGAGCCCGTCCGGGTGGAGACGATCGTGGTACCCGACCCGGCGCCGGGCGAGGCCGTCGTCCAGGTGCAGGCCTGCGGGGTGTGTCATACCGACCTCCACTACAAGCAGGGCGGCATCAACGACGAGTTCCCCTTCCTGCTGGGCCACGAGGCCGCCGGCGTCGTGGAGGCGGTCGGGGACGGGGTGACGGACGTCGCGCCCGGTGACTTCGTGATCCTCAACTGGCGTGCGGTGTGCGGTCATTGCCGGGCCTGTCTGCGGGGCCGCCCCTGGTACTGCTTCGACACCCACAACGCCGGACAGAAGATGACGCTCGCCTCGACCGGGCAGGAGCTGTCCCCGGCCCTCGGCATCGGCGCCTTCGCCGAGAAGACGCTGGTCGCCGCCGGACAGTGCACCAAGGTCGATCCGGCGGTGTCGCCCGCCGTGGCCGGGCTCCTCGGCTGCGGTGTGATGGCGGGCATCGGGGCCGCGATCAACACCGGCAACGTCGGGCGCGGCGACACGGTCGCGGTCATCGGCTGCGGCGGTGTGGGCGACGCGGCGATCGCCGGTTCGAGCCTGGCCGGAGCCGCGAAGATCATCGCCGTGGACATCGACGACCGGAAGCTGGCCACCGCCCGGACGATGGGCGCCACCCACACGGTCAACTCCAAGGAGACCGACCCGGTTGAGGCGATCCGCGACCTGACCGGCGGCTTCGGCGCCGACGTCGTCATCGAGGCCGTCGGCCGCCCGGAGACGTACAAGCAGGCCTTCTACGCCCGCGACCTCGCCGGAACGGTCGTCCTCGTCGGCGTACCGACCCCCGAGATGAAGCTCGAACTGCCCCTGCTCGACGTCTTCGGGCGCGGCGGGGCGCTCAAGTCCTCCTGGTACGGGGACTGTCTGCCCTCCCGCGACTTCCCCATGCTCATCGACCTGCATCAGCAGGGGCGCCTGGATCTGGGGACGTTCGTGACCGAGACGATCCAACTCGACGAGGTGGAGAAGGCGTTCGAGCGGATGCACCACGGCGACGTCCTGCGCTCGGTGGTGGTGCTGTGATGGGCGCCCGCATCGAACGCCTCGTCACGTCCGGGCAGTTCACCCTCGACGGCGGCACCTGGGACGTCGACAACAACGTGTGGATCGTCGGCGACGACCACGAGGCCATCGTCATCGACGCCGCCCACGACGCCGACGCCATCGCCGAGGCCGTCGGAGACCGCCGGCTGACCGCCATCGTCTGCACCCACGCCCACAACGACCACATCGATGCCGCTCCCGCCCTCGCCGACCGCACCGGTGCCACCATCTGGCTGCACCCCGACGACCTGCCGCTGTGGAAGCTCACCCACCCGGACCGCGACCCGGACGCCCATCTCGCCGACGGGCAGGTGATCGAGGCCGCGGGCGCCGACCTGACCGTCCTGTACACCCCCGGGCACGCGCCCGGCGCGGTCTGCCTCTACGACCAGGGCCTCGGCGCCGTCTTCACCGGCGACACCCTCTTCCAGGGCGGGCCGGGCGCCACCGGCCGCTCCTACTCGCACTTTCCGACGATCGTCACCTCGATCCGGGAGCGACTGCTCACCCTGCCGCCCGAGACGAAGGTCCTCACCGGCCACGGCGACTCGACGACGATCGGCGCCGAGGCCCCGCACCTGGAGGAATGGATCGCCCGTGGACACTGACGCCGCGCCCCCTGCCGACGAGATCGTGACCCTGCACGGTGTCACCGTCCTGCGCTGCGCTCCCGACGGCCCACCGCTCGACGGCGAGCGTGCGGCATTGGACCTCATCGGCGACGCCGGGTGGCGCGAGGCGGAACTGGTCGCGGTGCCCGCGGAGCGTGTGCCGGACGAGTTCTTCCGGCTGCGTTCGGGGATCGCGGGCGCGATCGTGCAGAAGTTCGCCCAGTACCGCCTGCGCCTGGCCGTCGTCGGGGACATCGCACCGCACGTCGCCGACAGCCAGGCACTGCGGGACTTCGTGTACGAGAGCAATCTGGGCAACCAGCTCTGGTTCCTGTCCGCCTACGCCGATCTGGACGAGCGGCTGCGCCCGACCGTGTGACTGCCCGGAAAAACACGACAGAGGATGTCCGGCTTACCCGTCACTCTCGAAGGAGACGAGGTCACACGGGAGGTCGGACATGTCACAGCCGCTACAGGGCAAGGTCGCGCTGGTCGCCGGAGCGTCACGGGGAGCCGGACGCGGTATCGCCGTAGAACTCGGGGCGGCCGGCGCCACCGTCTACGTCACCGGGCGCACCACCCGCGAACGGCGCTCGGAGTACGACCGCCCGGAGACCATCGAGGACACCGCCGACCTGGTCACCGAGGCGGGCGGCCACGGCATCGCCGTACCCACCGACCACCTCGAACCGGCGCAGGTCCGCAGCCTCGTGGACCGCATCGCCGACGAACAGGGCCGCCTCGACGTCCTGGTCAACGACGTCTGGGGCGGCGAAAAGCTCTTCGAGTGGGACAGCACGGTCTGGGAGCACGACCTCGACAACGGACTCAGGCTGCTCCGGCTCGCCGTCGAGACGCACGCGATCACCAGCCACCACGCCCTGCCGCTGCTCCTGCGCAGCCCTGCCGGCCTGGTCGTCGAGATGACCGACGGCACCGCCGAGTACAACCGCGAGAACTACCGCGTCAACTTCTTCTACGACCTTGCCAAGTCGTCCGTGCTGCGCATGGCCTTCGCCCTCGGCCACGAACTCGGCCCGCGCGGCGCCACCGCCGTCGCCCTCACCCCGGGCTGGCTGCGCTCGGAGATGATGCTCGACAACTACGAGGTACGCGAGGAGAACTGGCGCGACGCCCTCAAGGTCTCCCCTCACTTCGCCATCTCGGAGACCCCCCGCTACGTGGGCCGCGCCGTCACCGCCCTCGCCGCCGACCCCGACATGGCCCGCTGGAACGGCGAGTCCCTCTCCAGCGGAAGCCTCGCCCAGGAGTACGGCTTCACCGACCTCGACGGCAGCCGCCCGGACGCCTGGCGCTATCTCGTCGAGGTACAGGACGCGGGGAAACCGGCGGATGTGACGGGCTATCGGTGAGGCCAGGTGCTGCTCGCCGGGGGCAGGGGCCAGCGCGCCGGATGGCCCGGCGGTAGCGCCAGGTCGTCCCGTACGGCCGCGTAGTAGCCCTCACGCCCGGCGCGCTGGCGCTCCAGCAGTGCCTGCCAGGCCTCAGGGTCGCGAGTGCCGGCGCGCAAGAACGCCTCCATCTCCATCACGGTGACGACCCACACCCGGGCCCGCTCCATCACCTTCGTGCTGCCCAGCAGGATCAGCGCCTCACCGGACGGATCCCGGGCCACGGTGGCCTCCGCCATCAGGGGCGCCGCCTCCTGAGGGGACAAGGGGTGCGGATGCGGGTCGTTGCCGAGATGCGAGGCCACCCGGTAGGTCAGCGTGACGGACTTCTTCAGCGTGCGTACTCATACTGAGCGGGACCGGTGAAGTCCGGAGAGGTGCAGCGCCCCGTAAGGGGCGCGGGGAACTGCGCGACCAGCCCCCACCGGCCTGCGGTAAACGACGCGCACAACCGGTGGAACGCTTAGGTTCGGGTCCATGACGGACACAACACGCTTCCAAGGGTACGGAGTTCTCATCACCGGCGCCGCCCGCGGCATCGGTGCGGCCGTCGCGCGGAGGCTTGGCGAAGAGGGCGCACGGGTACTCGTGACCGACAGGGACGGGCCGGAGGCGGAGAAGTCGGCGTCGGGCTTGCGTGAACTGGGTCTCTCCGCCGAGGCGTTGGTGTGCGATGTCGCGGACCGGGTCTCGGTGGAGGCGGCCGTCGAACACGCCGTCGGCGCCTTCGGGTCCCTCGACGTCCTGGTCAACAGCGCGGCCTGCTGCACCGTCGACACCCCGCTCTTCGAGGACGGCCCGGACGAGGCGTGGGACCGCGACCTCGACATCACCCTGACCGGCGCCTACCGCTGCTGTCGCGCCGCCCTGCCTCACCTGGCGGCCTCCGGGCGCGGCGCGATCGTCAGCATCGGCTCGGTCAACGGCGCACAGGACTTCGGCAACCACGCCTACAGCGCCGCCAAGGCGGGCCTCGTCTCCCTGACCCGCACCCTCGCCGGGCACGCCGCGCCGCGCGGAGTCCGCGTGAACCTGGTGATGCCGGGCACTGTGCGCACCTCGGCCTGGGAGGGGCGGGACGACGAACTCGACGCGCTGCGCCCGCACTATCCCCTGGGCCGGGTCGGCGAACCGGAGGACATCGCCGCGGCCGTCGCCTTCCTCGCCTCCCGCGACGCGGCGTGGATCACCGGCACCACGCTCACCGTCGACGGCGGCATCACGGCGGTCAACACCGCGTTCCACACGGTTGTCCGGCGACGTGGAGACGCCTAGGACGCTCAGGCCTCTGCGAGTGCCCTGCGGATCGCGCCCAGGATCCGGTCCACATCCACCTCGGACGTACGCCAGTTGCTGAACGCCGCCCGCAGCCCGGGAGTTCCGCCGTAGACGGTCGGCGTCAGAAACGTCTCGCCGGACTCGGTGACCGCGTGCGCCAGAGCGTCGACCCGCTCCTGGGTCGGCTCGTCGGCCAGGGTGAAGCAGACGACGTTCAGCCGGACCGGCGCGAGGAGGCGCAGACCGGGCGTCTGCTCGATGCGCTCGCCCAGACGGCGGGCGAGTGCGACGGTGCGCTCGACGATCTCACGGTGTCCCTCACGGCCGTACGCCATGAGGGAGAACCAGGCCGGCAGCGCCCGCAGCCGGCGGGAGCTCTCCGGGGTGAGGTGCAGGAAGTCGGGGTCCTTGGTGGGCAGCCCGATGTACGGCGACGCGTTGTGGAAGACCTTCACCTGGAGGTCCTGGCGGCGGGTGAACTGGACGGCCGCGTCGTAGGGCACGTCGAGCCACTTGTGCAGGTCGACGCAGACCGAGTCGGCGGCGTCGAGACCGTCGACGAGATGCGCGTACGCGGGGGAGAGGGCGGCGAAGCCACCGAAGGCGGCATCGACGTGGAGCCAGAAGTCGTACCGGTCCTTGAGCGCGGCGATGGCTCCCAGGTCGTCGAAGTCCACGGTGTTCACGGTGCCGGCGTTGGCCACGACGATCGCCGGACGCCCCTCCAGCGCTTCGAGGGCATCGGCGAGCCGGCCGGCGTCGACGGCCTCGCGGCCAGGCAGCAGCGGCACCCTGCGCAGCCGGTCCCGGCCGATGCCCAGGACGGACAGCGCCTTGAGGACGGTGGAGTGCGCGCTGCCCGACAGCACTTCGACCGGGCCGAGCGCGGCGACCCCGTCCCGAGCCACCGAGACGCCGCTGCGCTCGCCCAGCCATTCCCGGGCGACGGCGAGTCCCACCATGTTGGACGCGGTCGCACCGGTCACGAACGCACCGCTGTGCGCCCCGCTCAGCCCGAACAGCTCCCGAAGCCAGCTCACCGTCTCCCGTTCCAGGGCGGTCGCCCACGAGTCGGCGGCATTGATCACGTTCTGGTCGTACGTGGTCGTCAGCCAGTCCCCGGCGAGCGCGGCCGGAGTCGCCCCGCCCGTCACGAACCCGAGATAGCGCGGGCCCGCCGAACCGGACATGCCCGGCGCCCATCGTTCGGTGAAGCGCGCGAGTGCCGCCTCGGCGCCGACACCCTCGGGCGGGAGGGCCGCGCGGTCCGGTGCGTGGTCCAGGCAGACGACCGGCCGCTCGGCCATCCCCGCCAGCTCGCGGGCGGCCAGGTCACGGGCGGACTGAAGGAGCTCGGGAAGCCGGGCGAGGTCCTCGGCGAGTGTGGGGTGCATGAGCGCAGGGTAGGCGCGACTTTCCGCCCGGGCCCGGTCCAATCGAGGGCGACTGGATCCGAAAGCTCCCGTCACGCGGAATGTCACCGTTTCGTCGCGGCGCATGACCGACCACAACCGAATCCGCCGAAGCGCGGTCTAGCTGGTGGCAGCGCAGACGAACACTCGCACGAAAGGCAAGAAGACCCATGGGGGACATACGCAGACGGGCAGCCGTCGTACTCGGGATCACCGGACTGGTGGCACCGCTCACCATCGCACTGGGCGCCGCGCCCGCGCAGGCCGCGAGCTGCACCACACAGGCCGGCCCGTACCAGAAGCAGGTGGAGAAGTTCCTCGGCCGGCCCGTCGACGGCAAGCAGTCCACCGCCGACTGCAAGGCCACCCAGTCCTTCCAGAACAAGCACGGCATCACGCCGAACATCGGCTACGCGGGTCCCGTCACCTGGGGCGTGATGGACCTGATGAACAAGCAGAAGGCCGTGGGGAACAACCCGAACAAAGCGGGCAAATGCCCCGTTAACAAGGGTCGTATCGCCTGCGTGAACCTCACTCTCCAGCTGAGCTGGATCCAGGACGGCGAGAAGCTCGTGTACGGGCCCGTGCCGGTCCGCACCGGCCGCAACGGCTACGAGACCCGTACCGGCCTGAAGAAGATCTACTGGCGGAACATCGACCACGTGTCGTCGATCTACGACGTTCCCATGCCCTACGCCCAGTTCTTCGACGGCGGCCAGGCCTTCCACTCCGTAGGCCTCAGCATGTGGAACCCGCCGGGCTCGCACGGCTGCGTCAACATGACCAAGGCCACCGCCAAGAAGTACTGGTCGATGCTGAAGAAGGGCGACGACGTCTTCGTGTACGGCCGCAAGCCGGGCACCTGACGCAACGCCCACGTCCCGCCCTGCCGATGCGGCGGGACGGGACGCGGACTCCCCCGGTGACGGTGGTCAGAGCAGCACGTTCACGGTGCCGACGTTCACGTAGCCGCCGAGCGGCGCGGGCGTGCCGACGGGGTTGCGGTAGGTCAGTGACGCGACGAGCGAGTAGGTGCGTCCGGCCTGGAGCGTCGTCAGGACGATGTCGCGCCGGTAGTCGGGGTTGCCGTTCAACGGGACGGACTCGGGCGGCTGCGGCTGGTTGAAGTCGTGTGTGCCGCCGATTTCGTCCACGCTGATGTGCAGGTTCCAGGTGCCCGCCAGCAGCGGAACGAGGAAGCCGGTGAGGTTCCAGTCGACCCGCACGGTGACCGCGGTGCCCTTGTTGACGACGTCGGCCGGGTTGCCGTCCGGGTCCAGGACGATGGCACTGATGCGGCCGTCGAGCGCCGTCGTCGGTACGGGAAGTGACTGGAAGGTTCCTGAGGCCATGTGATGACTCCTTGTCGGAACTGGCGGTGATGGACGCCTCCCACGGTGCGGCGCCCGGCGCGGACTGAGCAGGGGCAGGAGTCCTGACCGGGGTGGGCAGGGATCCGGTGTGGATCGGGACGGCGTCCCGGCGCTTGGGCGCTGTCGCGCAGGGACGGTGCCCGCTCAGACCGTGCGGCCCTGTGCCAGCGGGAGTTGGACGCGTATTTCGGTGCCGCTGCCGGGCGCCGTACGGATCCAGAGCCGTCCACCGGCCGCCTCGGCACGGTGCCGTATGGACGTCAGACCCACCCCGGCCGGCGCGTCGGCGATGCCGTGGCCGTCGTCGGTGACGGTGATCAGCAGGGACCGGCGCCGCCCGGCCAGGGTGACGCGGGCATGTCGGGCGCGGGCATGCCGTACGACGTTCGTCATGGCCTCCGTGACGATCCGGTACACGGCGGCCTCCAGGGCCGGGGGGAGTACGGGAAGCTCGGACGTCACGATCTCGACGGCCGTCGCGGGCGGAACGAACCGTGCGTGATGGCGCAGCGCCTCGACGAGCCCGTGCGAGGCGACCGCGGTGGGAGGCAAGGCGTCGACGAGCCGGCGCACCTCCGCCACCGCGTCGGACACCTCGGCACGGATGCGGTTCAGCAGGGCGTGTGCCGTGTCGGGGTCTTGCTCGTCGAGCTGGTCGGACAGGGCGCGGGCGCACAGCCCGATGCCGGACAGCAGGGGGCCGAGTCCGTCGTGGAGTTCGTGGCGGAGCCGGGTGCGTTCCCCGTCGACGGCCTCCCTGACCCGCGCCTCGGCCGGCATCCGGGCGGATGCGCGATCCGACTGCGCGACTGCCCTGGTTGGGAGATGCGCCGGGCCGTCTTGGCCCGTCCCGTTCTGCCGCGCGCCGAGCAGGACGGCACACACCGTGCTCGCACCGTAGACGGCCAGCGCTGTGTCCACCCGCTCCGGCAGGTAACCGGAGACGGCGAGTTGGCCGGAGACGGCGAGTTGGAAGGCCAGACAGATCTGCACGACCACGGTCGGCCCGATTCCCGGCGGGCTGTTCGGCAGCCACCAGGCGTCGGCCGACGTGGCTCGCTGCGCTACGAGGCGGCCGGTGGTCCGTGCTGTCCCCTTCATGCGTGCTGTTTCCTCATTTCCTCACTGCGCAGACAACCGCGCGCGGACGGGTCGTCGTGGCTGACTGAGTCGTCAGCGGGCCATGCGGCCGCGCTGGAGTGGTTGTGGCAGCGTCCGCGGATAGGCGGCCCGGACCTGGCGCAGTGCCCAGCGCATCCGGGGTACGGCGGTCTCGGGCCGTTCGCCGTAGGCCAGGGCGAGGGTGCCGGCGCAGCCGAGGCTGCCGCCGTTCAGGAGGATCGCCCGCCGGATCGCCGTGGCGATCTCTGCGTGCGTGGGCTCGGAGCCAGTGACCAGGTCGCTGCTGAACAGCGCCTCGGCCCGGGCTGCGGTCAGTGGGTCGGTCATGGGTCCGCACCAGCTCTCGTCGAGTCGAAAGGGCCGGTGGGCGCGGCGAGTCGGGTTCCGGCCGGTCCTCGCGCCCCGGTCCGCGCCCCATCCTGTGAGCCCGGGTTGCAGTCGCCGTTGCAGTAGCCGCTGCAGTCCGCGTTCCCGGGCCGGTGCCGCGAGTGGGCGGTGCCGGTGCCGGTTCGGCGCTAGCTTGGACAGCAGGCTGAGGGCAGTCGCTGTCCTGGTTGCTTGAGGCGGGGGCCCGTGATGACTGGGCGAGAGCCGTTCACCGATCTGCGATTTCAGTTGCTCGGACCGCTGCGGGCATGGCGGGGCGCGACCGAGCTGGACCTGGGGCAGACGCAGCAGCGCGTGGTGCTCGCCGTACTGCTCCTGCACGCCGACCTGCCGGTGAGCCGGGGTCGGCTCGTCGACGCGATCTGGGGACCGGCCGTACCCGCGCGGGCGGCCAACCTGCTGCAACGGCACGTCTCCGGCCTGCGCCGCGTCCTGGAGCCCGAGCGCCTGCCCCGGACACCGTCAGGGCTGCTCGTCTGGACCGAGGCCGGCTATCTGCTGACTCTCGGACCGGCACAGGTGGACGTGCGCATGTTCGACCGTCTGATCGATCGTGCACACGCGGCCCGCGCCGGCGGGGACCTGCCCGCGACCGCGGAGTCCCTGCATGCCGCGCTGCGCCTGTGGCACGGCCGGGTCTGCGAGGGCATGACCAGTCCACTGCTCGACGCGGAGCGCGACCGGCTCGCGGAGCGGCGCCTCAGCGTCCTGGAGGAACGCATCGAGGCCGACCTGTCGCTGGGCGACGACTTCGACCTGGTGGGCGAGGTGCGACAGCTCACCGTCGACCATCCGCTGCGGGAAGGACTCCACGGTCTGCTCATGCTGGCCCTGCACCGCTCGGGGAGGCAGGCGGAGGCACTGGCCGCCTATCACCGCGCCCGCCGCCGGCTCCGTGACGAGCTCGGCATCGAGCCGGGGCGGCGGCTGCAACGCCTGCACGCGAAGATCCTGGCCGCCGATCCGGGTCTCGACGCTCGCCCGGACCATGGCGCTCGCCTGGGTCTGGACGCTCGTCCGGATCATGGCGCTGGGCTGGGTTTGGACGCTCGTCCGGATCATGGCGCTGGGCTGGGTCTGGACGCCCGCCCGGACCATGGCGCTGGGCTGGGTTTGGACGCTCGTCCGGATCATGGCGCTGGGCTGGGTCTGGACGCTCGCCCCGATCATGGCGCTGGGCTGGGTCTGGACGCCCGCCCGGACCTTGACGCTGGCCCGGATCTCGACGCTCGCCCGGACCTCGACGCCCGCCCGGACCTTGACGCTGGCCCGGATCTCGACGCTCGCCCGGACCTCGACGCCCGCTTGGATCTCGACGCCCCTCCGGGTGGCCGCAGGCCGACAGCGGCTCCGGGTGATCTCGCCGCACGGAACGCGGCGGGCACGGGACTGCCCGCCACCGTCGTGCCCGCCCAACTCCCGCACCCCGTCACCGGTTTCATCGGCCGGGAGGAGGCACTCGACCGGCTCGACTCCTTCCTGCCGGGGGAGGCGACGGGCGGCGACGGCGGCACGGCCGTGATCACGGCGATCGGAGGCACGGCAGGCGTGGGCAAGACCACCCTGGCCGTGCACTGGGCCCACCGGGTCCGCGGCCGGTTCCCCGACGGCCAGCTCTACGTGAACCTCCGCGGTTTCGACCCGAGCGGTCCCGCCATGCGGCCGGCCGAGGCGATCCGCGGCTTCCTGGACGCGCTCGGCGTACCGCCCCGGCGTATCCCCGTCGATCCGGACGGCCAGATCGGTCTCTACCGCAGCCTGCTGGCGAACCGGCGCATGCTCGTCGTACTCGACAACGCGCAGGACACCGACCAGGTACGACCGCTCCTGCCCGGCTCACCGGAGTGCTTCAGCGTCATCACCAGCCGCAGCCTGCTCACCGGACTGGTGATCACCGACGGAGCGCAGCCGGTCGGCCTCGGCCTGATGTCCCGCGCCGAGGCGGCGGGCGTACTGGGCCGCCATATTGGCGCGCGTCGCCTTGCCGCCGACCCCGATGCGGTGCAGGACATCATCGCCTTCTGCGCGCGCCTTCCGCTCGCCCTGGCCATCGTGGGCGCGCACGCCGCCACCCACCCGCAACTCCCGCTCGCCTCACTGGCGAAGGAGCTGCACGCGGCGGGCAGCGCGTTGGACCTGCTCGACGGCGGCGACGCGGCCACCAACGTCCGCAGGGTGTTCTCCTGGTCGTATCAGCGGCTGACGAAGCCGGCCACCCGGCTGTTCCGGCTGCTCGGACTGCACCCGGGCCCGGACATCAGCACTGCTGCCGTGGCGAGCCTGGCCGGGTTGCCGCTGGACCAAGTCCGTTCCCTGCTGGGTGAACTGACGGGCAGCCATCTCCTGTCGCGGCAGTCGGCCGACCGATACGCCTTCCACGACCTATTGCGGGCCTATGCCGCCGAACTCGCCCTGACCCACGACCCGTCCGCCGACCGGCAGGTCACGGTGCGCCGCATACTCGACCACTACCTGCACAGCGCCTACCGGGCCAGCCTGTACGTGAGTCCGCACCGGGACGACCCCATCACCCTCACCCCACCGCGGCCACCGGTCACCGGCGAGCACTTCGCCGACCACGACGAGGCGCTGACCTGGTTCCTGCGAGAACACGCCGTGCTGCTGTCGGTGCAGCAACTGGCCGTGCACAGCCGGCTCGAGACCCACGCCTGGCAGTTGGCCTGGGCGCTCCAGCCCTACTTCGACCGCGGCGGACACTGGCACGACTCCGCCGCCACGCACGAACGGGCACTTCAGGCCGCCCGGCGCGAAGAAAGCATGCACGGTCAGGCGGTGGTTCACGGATGCCTGGCCTATGCGTACATGCGGCTCAGCCGCTATGAGGACGTCGCCACCCACATGCAGCAGGCACTTGACCTGTACGAGGCGCTCGGCGACCTCGTCGGTCAGGCGCATGCGCATCGGACGCTGTCGTGGCTCCGGGACGAGAAATGCCAGTACGAGCAGGGGCTTGACCATGCCCGTAAGGCGCTGGAGTTCTTCGAGGCGGCCGGCCATCGCACCGGTCAGGCGCGGGCGCTGAACGCGGTCGGCTGGTTCTGCTCCCGGCTGGGCCGTCACCAGGAGGCACTGGGCCACTGCGAACGGGCGCTGCGACTGCTGGAGGAGGCGGGGGACCGCTTCGACCAGGCCGACACCTGGGACAGCCTCGGTCGCATCCACCACCGCCTCCAGCAGTACGAGCAGGCCGCCGAGAGCTATGAGCGGGCGCTCGCCATCTACCGGGAGACCGGCGACCGCTACAACGAGGCCGACACCCTGTCCTCCCTCGGTGACGTGCACCTGGCCGCCGGTGATCACGCTTCGGCGAGCGTGGCATGGCAGCGTTCGGCCGTACTGCTCGAGGAACTCGGCCACCGCCGGGCCGCCGAGGTGCGCGCCCGCCTCCTTGGTGAAACGGAGCCCAAGTCCCCGGAAGACAACGTCCCTTGACGGAAGGTTGGCACGTCGCCAGACTTCCCGGCATTCAGTCGAGGGCAGGGGGTGCCATGGAAAGGGACGAGGTCAACTGGCAGGACGTAGTGGGGCTGACGCAGAAACTGGAGAAGCCGTGCGGTGACTTCACCGACGGCGAGATGAGGGTGTTGCGCATGGTGTTCGACGTGGCCGGTGAATCGCCGCCCGGTGCTTCGCTGGTCGGTGCTTCGCCGGTGCAGTCTCTTGGCACGATTTTCCTTCCGGGATCCGAACCTGACCGGACTCGGCGCGCGGTGAAAGTCTTTGGACTCTTCCAGGGAGATCAGGGAGATCAGGGAGATCAGGGAGATCAGGGAGATCAGGGAGATCAGGGGGAGCCTTCGAACGCCGAGCCGAGCGAGAAGCCACCGGACCCGAAGACCTCGCAGAAGTAGCCCCAGGCCCTCACGATGTCGACGGCGCGTGACCCGCGACGCGACGGCTGGCCCGTCGTCCTGGTGTGCATGCCCTTCATGGACGACCGCCGTCCATCCCTTCAGATCGGTCTGCTGAGCGCAATCGCGCTGGCGCACGGATTCCCTGCCCGCACCCTCCACGCCAACCTGGACTTCGCCGCGGGTCTCGGCGTCGACGTGTACCGCGCACTGGCGGACCGCTCGGGCCACCTGGTCGGGGACTGGCTGTTCTCCCTGGAGGCCTTCGGGGCGGCCGCGCCCGACCCGCAGGACGGATTCCTGGACCTGTACGCCGACGACATCGCACGGGACCGTGGCATCCCCGCCGCCCAACTGCGCGACCGTCTCCTGCACATCCGGCACAAGGACGTCCCCGCCTACCTCGACGCGCTCGTCGACACGTATCCCTGGGACGAGTTCCGCGTCGTCGGCTTCACCTCGACGTTCCAGCAGAACGCAGCCGCCATCGCGCTGGCCCGGCGGCTCAAGGAACGACATCCGCACCTGTTCATCCTCTTCGGCGGCGCCAACTTCGACGCCCCCATGGGCCCGGAACTGCTCCGCGCCGTCGACAGCATCGACGCCGCGGTCATCGGAGAGGCCGACACCGCCTTCCCGCTGCTGCTGGATGCCCTGGCCGGGGACGGTGACCTCGCTGCCGTGCCCGGACTGGCGCGCAGGGTGGACGGAAAGGTGGTGACCGGGCCACAACCGCGGCTCACCCAGGCACTCGACGACTTGCCGATGCCGGACTACGACGAGTACTTCCGGCGTGCCGAGAACCTAGGACTCCTGCCCCGCACGGCGGCCCGCGCGATCTGCATCCCTCTGGAAACCGCCCGCGGCTGCTGGTGGGGAATGAAACACCACTGCACCTTCTGCGGTCTCAACGGGGAGACCATGCACTTCCGGTCCAAGTCGGCGCAGCGAGTACAGGACGAATTGGCCCACCAGGCCCGCAGATACCGCAGTTTCCGTTTCGAAGCGGTCGACAACATCCTCGACATGCGCTACTTCCGGACCCTGTTTCCCGCCCTCGTCGAAAGCGACGCCAGCTACGAAATCTTCTACGAGGTGAAGGCGAACCTCACCAGGAAACAGCTCAAACTGCTCGCGGACGCAGGCGTCACACAGATCCAGCCCGGAATCGAGTCACTCAGTTCCCGTGTGCTGAGTCTCATGCGCAAGGGCGTAACTGCCGCACAGAACATCAATCTCCTGCGCTGGGCCCAGCATTACGGAATAGAAGTGAACTGGAACCTCCTGTGGGGATTTCCCGGCGAGACACCCCAGGACTCCTCCGAACAGGCTCGCGTCCTGCGTCACTTGTGGCATCTGACGCCGCCAGGAGACGCCGGACGCCTCGCGATGGAGCGGTTCAGCCCCCTCTTCGCCGACCGCGAACAGATCCTGCGCGACCTACGCCCCGAGCCCGCCTACGCGCAGGTCTACCCCGCGTCCATCGATCTCGACAGGGTGGCGTACTTCTTCCGCTGCGAGATCGAGGGGGCACTCCCCGACGACGACTACACCACCCTGCGCCAGGCGGTCGCGGACTGGCAGCGCGCCTGGCAGGGCGACGCCGGTCCACCAGTACTGGAGTACCGGCAGGCGCCCCACTACGTACAGATCCACGACAGCAGACGGAAGGAAGACGAAGGCACCTACCTCTTCGAGGGCCCGGCCGCCGACCTGTACCTGGCCTGCTGCGACCGCCCGGTGACAACGGCCGCGGTGCACGAGCAGCTGGGGCTGCGCGGACCGGTGGAAGAGGCGCAACGCGTTCTGAACGAATTCGCGGAGGCCGGGCTCGTCTTCATGGACGGCCCGCTGAACGTGTCACTGGCCGTACCGGCCGCCCGGCTCTGATTCATCGGGGGTACACGCACATGGCATACAAGATCGACGGACGGCTGCCCCGCCTGGTGTACGCGCAGGCGTCACCCCGGTCGCAGGGCGGCACGTCACTCTTCGAGGCCGGGGAGATCACGACGGACAACGCGGAGGACTTCGTGTCCGCGGGCCCCGTGTCGGAACGAGCCGAGCAGGCACTCGCCGCTGCCGGCTTCACCATCCTCGACCGGTCACCGGCGACCATCAACATCGCCGGTCCGCCCGAGCTCTACGAACGCTACTTTGCGACGACCCTGATCACGGAGGAGCGGGAGGTCATCCAGCCCGGTGCGGTGGATCTGCGCAGGACCCGTACGTTCCTGGACACCGCCAGGGCCGACCTTCCCGGGCTGATCTCGACGCAAGGCCTGCCGGCTGCCGAGTTCCTGGAAGGCGTGGCACTGGAGCAGCCGGCGACCACGCTGCGCGGCGCCGGCGCGCTTCCACAGCCCGAATACTGGCACCTCACCACCGAGCAGGTCGCCGAGCACCTGGGCGCGCGGGCGGTGCAGGTTAAGTACACGGGTGCGGGAATCCGGCTGACCATGGTGGACACCGGATGGGAGAACCACCCGTACTTCACCGACCGTGGGCTGAGCGGCACCGTCGTCCTTGGCCCGGGCACTGCCGACCCGGAGGTCGACGAGGACGGGCACGGCACCTGTGAGTCGGCGAACGCCTTCGCGGTGGCACCCGGCATCGACTTCACCATGGTGAAGGCCAAGGACACCAACCTGCTCGGGGCCTTCAACACGGCGGCCCGGCACCAGCAGAAGCCCGACATCATCAGCATGAGTCTGGAGTATCACGTCAAGACCCCGCCTCTGGAGGCCATCGACGCGGTTCTGGCGGTGTCGGTGTCACTCGCCGTGCGCGCCGGCATCGTTGTGGTATGCGCGGCGGGCAACGGCCACCACGCGTTCCCGGCGCAACACCGCGACGTGATCGCCGTCGGCGGGGTCCATCGAAACGAGGAGCGCTTCTATGAGGCGTCCGACTACGCCAGCGCGTTCACCAGTGCCATCTACCCGGGTCGCGTCGTCCCCGACGTATGCGGTCTGGTGGGGATGCGCCCTGGTGCGACATACATCGTGCTGCCGGCTCCCCGGGGCTCCACGATCGACCAGGAGCGCGCCAGGTATCCGTATCCCGAAGGGGACGGGACGACGCCGGGCGACGGCTGGGTGGTGCTGAGCGGCACTTCGGCGGCCGCGCCCCAAGTGGCCGGAGCCTGCGCCCTGTTGCTGGAGGCCGACACCGCGTTGTCACCGCGCGACATCCGAACGCTCCTGAGGGAAAGCGCTCTGGACGTCGACCGCGGGGCGAGCAACCCGGACACCGGCGGCCTGGCCGCCTCCGGTCTCGACGGCGTCGGCCGATTCCGGCTGGTACAGGCGGACCAGGCACTGACGATGCTGAAGCTCCGGCCTCGATGAGATCCGGCAAGGAGCGCCTTGCGGCCGGGCGTTCAGACGTCGCCGTGCTCCGCGGCACGACGGAACTCCACCCGCACCGCCTGCATCAGGTCGAACAGATGCTGAGTGCGCGCGGCGTACCGGCGGGCGGCATGGCAGACCAGCCAGGCCAGCCCGCCGAGCACCAGCGGCACGTAGACGTACTCCGGCAACGGCTCGCTGCCCCAGTGGTGCACCAGCACCGCGTTGGTGACGAGGACCGCGATGGTGAACAGGGCGCTCGTGATGAGCAGGGCGGGCCGCGCCTTGTCGTGCAGACGGTGCGCCATGGCGACGCCAATGGCGAAGACGCCGGGCAGCAGGACCGGGAGGCAGCGCAGCGCGACCGCGCGGTGGACCTCCGACGGGTCGCTGGGGTACTCACCGCTCCAGTAGCCCAGGCTGCCCAGACCGAGCCAGGTGGTCAGCAGATAGAGCAGCCAGAACGCCGCGGCACCCAGCGCCACGGACAGGACGACGGTAGTGGTGCTCGGCACGATCCGGGGCAGCGGACCGGTCAGGTGGGTCACCCCGCCGGTGCGGCCGGCTGCCCGTCGGCAGTCCGCGCCGGCCGAGCGCTGAAGCCACGGCACTCCGGCCGTGACGAGGACGGCGATGAAGGCGGCGAGCTGGGCGACCTGCTCGGCGTTCTGCGTACGCAGCAGCAGCCCGACGGCGGCGGCGAGGGCGGGCGGGATCGAGGCCAGCACGGCCGTCATCCGCCCGGAGACGGTGGCCTGGGACGATGTCGTCGACATGGTGCTCCCACGGTTCGAGTGACGGGATGGCCTCCCGCAGCTCTACCGCCCGGGCCGGGCAGGAGCGCGGTTCGCGCGGCGGATCAGCTACGGGAGTCACGCCATGTTCGCCCGCCCCCGCCGCCATGGCCTGAGGCACAAGTCCCCCGGGGACCGGGCGGGTTGGCCGCCGAGAAGGGGACACGAACCCTGGCCGGCAGGAGACGCCGCGACCGGGAGGAGCAATGAGCAGTGACAGCCGCGCCGTGCGCGTGGTCATCGCCGACGACCACCCCATGTACCGCTACGGCCTGGCAGCCGTGCTGGCTTCGAGCGGGGATGTGGAGGTCGTCGCCGAGGCCTCGAACGGCGAGGACCTGCTGGCAGCCGTCGACCGTACGGCACCCGACATCGTCGTGACGGACCTGGCCATGCCGGGCCTCGACGGCACCGCGGCCATCCGCGCCCTGGTGGCCCGCCAACCCTCCCTCGGCGTCCTGGTGCTGACGATGCACGAGGACGACGAGGCGCTGTTCGGGGCGCTGCGCGCCGGAGCCCGGGGCTATCTCCTCAAGGACGCCGACAGCGCCGAGATCGTCCGGGCCGTCCTCACCCTGGCCTCGGGGGACGCGGTGTACGGCAAGGCCGTGGCGCGCCGGATCGTCGACTTCTTCACCGGCGCGCACCGCGACTACACGGCGCAGGTCTTCCCGGAACTGACCGAGCGGGAACGGGAGGTGCTGGATCTGGTCGCCCTCGGAATCGGCAACCACCAGATCGCCGGACGCCTGGTCCTGGCGGAGAAGACGGTCCGCAACCATGTGTCGGCGATCCTGTACAAACTCCAGGTCTCCGACCGCGCCGCGGCCGTCGCCCGCGCCCGTGACGCGGGAATGGGCGGGCCACCGCACCGGCCCGGCTGAGGCGCGCCCCCGCGGTACGAGCGGCCGGTGCCGCACGGCACCGGCCTCGCTCGCGTCATGCCTGAGGCGCGTCCCCGAAGTCCGGGATCTCCAGCCTGGCCCCGCCCTGCCGCGCCGACTCGTGCGCGACGATGCCCGGCAGGGTGTAGCGGGCCGCGACCCACGCGTTCACCGACGGCAGGGTCCGCGTGTTGACCGCCGTCACGAAGTCGTCCACCAGGAAGTGGTGGCTGCCCTCATGGCCGTTGTGCAGGTTGTCGAACGCCCGCGGCAGCCGAGCCCGGTCGTGCACCGGAGCCGAACCGGAAGTGAAGGCGGCCCGGAGATCCGGCGCGATGTGCTGGAGCGACGGGTCGTCAGGAGACAGCGTGGGCTTGGGCTCAAGGAGCTCGCTGATGTCCTTGACCCCCTTCTTGTCCTGCCAGAAGGCCACCGTGGCGAGCTGCTCCATGCTCGCCTCCGTGCCGAAGAACCGGAAACGCGACTCCCGGATGTGGGACGGATAGCCGACCCGCCGGAACTCGTTCGTACGGAACGAACCGCCGCCGGCCACCTCGAACAACGCGGTGGCGTTGGAGACGTCGTTGCCGAACTGGCTGACCTCCTTGTCGAAGACACCGTCACCGCGGTCGTCGACCACACCGATCGCCGACACGCTCACCGCGTGCGTCTGCCAGGCTCCGAGCACCCCGCCCACCGCGTGCGTCGGGTACAGCAGCGGGGGATAGGAGGCGGTCGACTTCCAGTTCTCGCCTCCGCTGTACTGGTACGCCTCGTAGAACCCCAGATCCATGTCGTGGACGTAGTCGCCCTCGGCGTAGAAGATCCGCCCGAAGGCGCCCTCGGCGATCTGGTTGCGGGCGTGGACCGTGGCCGGGTTGTACTGGCTGGTCTCGCCCATCATGTACGTCAGTCCGGTCGCCTTGACCGCTTCGATGATCGCCGCTATCTCCTCCGTGGTGATCGCCATCGGGACGGCGGAGTAGACGTGCTTGCCGGCGTTCAGGCCCTGGAGCACCAGTGGGCCGTGCGTCCAGCGCTGGGTGAAGATGGCGACCGCGTCGACGGCCGGCGACTCGAGCATCGCTTCGTACGAGGGGAAGGTCCCGGCCAGTCCCTGCGCGGCGGCGAGTTGCTCGGCCCGTTCGGGCAGCAGATCGGTGACGTAGACGTCGCCGACGCCGGGGTGGGCCTGGAACAACGTGGCGAACTGGCCGGAGAACTGGCCGGCGCCGACGATGCCGAGGGAGAACGTCATGGAGTGTGTGCCTTTCACTGTCCGAGGATTCACTGTCCGAGGATGAAGTTGACCTGGTCGTTGGTCTTGGTCAGGTCGCTCACCGGGGCGTCGTTGGCGTAGACGTCCTGCATCGTGGGGCGCACCAGTGCGTACACGTCCGCCGCGTAGTCGGTGATCGGGAAGGAGAAGGTGGTGAAGTCCTTCTTGTCGGTGACCGGTTCGGTGAAGGCGGACACGTCGATGCCCTTCTTCTCGTACGCGGCCACAGCGGCCTCAGTGCCGTCCGGCGTCGCGGGGAAGACGATGCCGTAGCCGCCGACGGTCTTCTGGCACTCGTCGGAGGCCAGGTACTGCACCCACTTCTTCGCGCCCGCCTTGTTGGGGGCGTTCTTGGTGATGGAGTCGGCGAGGCCGTTCATCATGGTGGCGCGCTTGCCGGTCGGGCCGGCCGGGGTGACGGCGGTGCCGATGTCGAGGCCCTTGGTGCCGTAGTAGGTGGAGATCAGCCAGGCGCCGTCGATGGAGGTTGCCGCTTTGCCGGAGGCGACCTGGGCGTTGGCCGGGTTGGCGCCGTCGGTGTAGTCGGTGAAGGGCGCGAGGTAGCCCTTCTTCGCGAGTCCGAAGTACCAGTCGATGGCCGACTGGAAGGTCTTGCTGTCGTACTGGTACTTGGAGCCCCAGCGCGCCTTGTCCGTGTAGTGCCAGCCCGCCGAACCGGTGAACGGGCTCCAGCTGGTCTGCCCGTCACTGTCGCCGGCGCCGCCCGTGGCGAGCCCGTACACCTTGACGTTGTTCTTGTCGAAGCCCGGTTCGTCGCCGCGCTTGCCGTTCTTGTCGACGGTCAGGTGCGCGATGGCCTTCTCGAAGGAGCCACCGTCCTTCGTGTTCCAGGAGAGGCTGTTGAGCCCCTCTTGGGTGAGCCCGGCCTCCTTGACCATCTTCTTGTTGTACATGAGCGCGACGGTGTCCCAGTCCTTCGGGGCGCCGTAGCGATGGCCGTCCTGGCCGGTCCAGTTGGCGGCCAGCCCCGGCTGGTAGGCGGAGTCGTCGATGCCCAGGTCGTCCAGCGGTTCGAGCACGTTCAGGTCGGCGAACTGCCCGAACTTCTGGATGTGGTCGGTGAAGACGTCGGGCTCGGTGCCCGCGATGAAGCTCGCGGTGAGCTTGGTCCAGTAGTCGGCCCAGCCCATCTGTGTGATCTTGACCTTGAGGCCGGGGTTCTCCTTCTCGAAATCCTTCGCGCAGGCCTGGTACGCGGGCAGCTGGTTGGCGTCCCACAGCCAGTACGTCACCGTGTTCGCCCCCGATCCGGCCGCGCCGCCCTGCGCGCACCCGGACACCAGGGACAACGCGAGTGCGCCGGTCAGCGCCACGACGGTACGAATTCGCATCCCAGTCCCCTTACTTGATGCCCGTGAAGCTGATGGTGCTGACGATGCGGCGTGCGAAGAATCCGAAGAGCACGAGCATCGGGAGCGCGGCGATGAGCGTGGCCGCCATCAGGCCGGACCAGTCGTAGCCGCTCTGCGGGGTCTGCGCCCGGAAGATGGCCAACGCCACGGTGAGCACGCGTGAGCTGTCGCTGTAGGAGACCATCAGCGGCCAGAAGTAGTCGTTCCAGGAGGTGATGTACGTCAGGACGCCCAGCGTGAGGATGGGGCTGGACGCCATCGGCAGCATGACCCGGAAGAAGATCCGGATCTTCCCGGCCCCGTCGAGCAGGGCCGCCTCCTCGACTTCTCGGGGCACGTTCATGAAGAACTGCCGCAGGAAGAACACCGCGAACGGGGTCATGAACATCGTCGGCAGGGCGATGCCCAACAAGGAGTCGACCAGGCCGAGTTGCTTGATGAGCACGAAGTTCGGCAGCAGCGTGAAGATCGTGGGCACCATCAGTCCGGCCAGGAACAGGGCGAACACCTTGTCCCGGCCGCGCCACCGCAGCCGGGCGAAGGCGTACGCGGCCATGGCGGAGAAGAAGATCTGGCAGACGGTGATCAGGGTGGACACGACCATCGAATTGATCAGATAGCGCCAGAACTTCAGCCCGCCGCCCGAACCGCCCTGGGCGATCGCCTCCTCGGTGGACTGAAGGCCCAGGGCACGTTCGAAACCACCGGTCGTCAGGTCCACGGGCAGCGCATCGCCGGGGTGGGCGGCGAGCGCCGTGTTCGAGGACAGCGCGGTGCGCAGGATCCAGTAGAACGGCAGCAGGGTGATGAGCGTGATCGCGGCCATCACCGCCCAGGCCAGGACCCGGCCGGGGGAGAGCCTGCGGCGCTGGGTGGGCCGTACCTTCGTTGATGTCGCTGTGACGACAGCCATGTCGGTCACTCCTCTCCGTCAGCCGAGATCGGTCTGGCCGGCCCGGGTGAGCCGGTACTGGATGAAGGTGATCGCGCTCAGCACCACCAGCAGGGCCACGGACATCGCCGACGCGTAGCCGAACTGGAAGCGGCCGAACGCGGAGCCGTAGATGTAGTACTGGAGCACGTTCGTGGCGTTGGCCGGGCCGCCCGCGGTGGTCACGGCGACCGTGTCGAACACCTGGAACGAACCGATCACCGTCATGATCAGAACGACCGCGAGGACCGGCCTGAGCAGCGGCATCGTGATGCGCCAGAACATCCGCCACTCGCTCGCACCGTCGACCTTCGCGGCTTCGTACATGTCGTTCGGGATGGCCTGGAGCCCGGCGAACAGCAGCAGCGCGGTGTAGCCGACGTGCCGCCAGACATTGATCAGGGCGATCGTCGGGATGGCCCAGGTCTCGTCCGCCAGGAACGGGATCCGGTCGAAGCCGAGTCCCGCGATGATCTCGTTGCCGATGCCGAGTTGGGTGTCCAGGATCCAGAGCCAGACGATGCCCGCGACGACGTTCGACATCAGATACGGCGTGAGGACGACCCCGCGCAGCACCGCCGACTGGGTCAGCCGCTGGAGCAGCACCGCGATCGCCAGCGCCGAGACCGTCTGGATGCCGATGTTGATGACCACGTACTCGACGGTGACCGCCAACGAGTCCCAGAAGATGGGGTCCTTGACCATGCGGACGTAGTTGTCGAAGCCCACCCACTCCGCCGGGGTGAGCAGGTTGAACCGGGTGAAGCTCAGGTAGATGCCTCGCAGCGTCGGCCAGAGCAGGAACACCAGGAAGCCCAGCAGGGCGGGTGCGATGAACAGGGCCGCGAGCCGGCCGTCACCTCCGCCTTCGCGGGCTCGCGTCCGGCCGGTGCCGGTCTTCGTCCGTCCCTCCGCCGCGCCGCCCAGCGGCACGCGCGACGGAGGGCTGCTGGAGGCGATGGTCATCAGAGACTCCCTCGTCTGCGGCGGCTCAACCTCAGGCCACTTACTTTTGAGGCGAAAGAATCAGGCCGTCAAGATGCGAGAAGGAATCTTTTGAAAGTCGCCTGGCTCACATAGAGTGGGTTCGTTACTTCCGTAGCAAAATAAATCATGGGGGTCCGGTCGGGATGAGCGCAGGTGCTGCCAGCTGGCTGCCGCTGAGTGCGGGTGAACGCTCGGTGGCGATCGAGGTGCTCGTGCGCGGGCCCTTGTCGCGCTCGGAGATCGCCCGGCGGCTGAATCTCTCGGCGGGCAGTCTGACCCGGCTCACCAAGCCGCTGCTGGAGTCAGGCCTGCTGATCGAGGTCCCGGACGAGACCCTGCCCGCGGAGGCCCGACAGGGCCGCCCCTCGCAGCCGCTGGACATTGTCGCCGAGTCTCGTTCGTTCCTCGGCTTCAAGATCACGGCCGACATGGTGTACGGCGTCGTCACCACCCTCAGAAGCGAGATCGCCGCACGTCACGACCGCCCGCTCAGTACGCACGATCCCGTGGAGGTGGCCGACCTGATCGCTGAGATGACGGTCGAGCTGGCCCGTGATCATCCGGGTGTCGCCGGCATCGGGATCGGCGTGGGCGGCCTGGTGCAGGACCGTACGACCGTCCGCGACGGGCCCTTCCTGTCCTGGCGCGACGTGCCGCTGGGCTCGCTGGTCGAGGAGCGCACCGGGCTGCCGGTGGTCGTCGAGAACGACGTCGAGGCGCTGGTCGAGGCCGAGTCCTGGTTCGGCTCCGGCCGCGGCCTGGACCGCTTCGTGGTCCTCACCATCGGCGCCGGCATCGGCTACGGGCTGGTCCTGGGCGGCAAGCGGGTGCCCTTCGTCGGCTTCGGCCAGGGATGGGTCATCGACCGGTACGGGCCGCTCACGCCGGACGGGGTGCGCGGCAGTGCCTGGTCGTTCCTCACCATCCCCGGCATCCGCTACCAGGTGCAGGCCGCCCTCGGGCGGGAGTGCTCCTACGAGGAGATCCTCACCATGGCCGCCGCGGGGGAGCCGGCGCCCGCGCGGATCGTGGCGGAGTCGGCGTGGGCGCTGGGCACACTTGTGGCGCAGATCTCCAACTTCGCGCAGCCGCAGAAGATCCTGCTGGCCGGTGAGGGCGTCGGCCTGATGGACGTGGCGCGCAAGACGGTGGAGGAGGCGGTACAGGTGCAGCGTCACCCGCTGGCCCCGCCCGTTGACCTGGAGGCAAGGGTGTCCGACTTTCACGACTGGGCGCGCGGGGCGGCCGTTCTGGCGATTCAGGTACTGGTGCTCGGTGTCGTGGAAGGTTGAACTCCGCACCAGTTCTTGGCAGATGGACGTGATCAGCAACACGGTCCCATATGTCCGAAACGTTCGTGATTACTCACGGGGCCTTCACCTCGGGAACCGTATGCTTCACATCATGTCCACCACTGTTGAACCCGCCTCCGATCGCTCGGCTGACGAGGTCAACGAGGAGATCCGGGCCCTGTGGCGCCGGTCGGGCGGGACACTGAGCGGCGAGCAGCGCGAGAAGTACCAGCTGCTGGTCCTGGAGTGGGCCGCCGCGGCCCCGCAGTCGGCGACGGCGGCCTGAGCGTAACCGGACGGCCGCCCCGCGTCACCGGCGGCCCGGTTTCCCCGTCGTCAGCCCCACGTTGCCGAGTAGTAGCGCTGATAGGCCTTGCGGTCCTGTTCCGCACGGAAGTAGCGCGCTGCCACCAGCGCGATCAGACTGCCTCCCATGACCAGCAGGCCCGGTCCGATGTTCCTGGGGTTCGCGAGCCGCGACAGCAGCGTCGACGCGTCCACGATGCCCGTCACCGGAGCCGACGACCCGGGCGTCGCATCGCCGGGAGCGATCGCACCCTGCGTGGCCGAGGGCGCCGGCGACGGTGAAGCGCTCTGTCCGGCGTTGTCCGGGGTGGCGACCAGCAGCTTCACACCGAGCTCGGTCAGCGCCTTCGTGACCGGCTGGAAGAACGTCGTACCGCCCGCCGTGCAGTCGCCGCTGCCGCCCGAAGTCACACCGAGGGCGATCCCCTCGGAGAACATCGGCCCGCCGCTGTCACCGGGTTCGGCGCACACGTTCGTCTCGATCAGGCCGGTGACCGTGCCCTCCGGGTAGTTGACCGTCGCGTTGACCGCGGTCACCTCACCGTCGCGAAGCCCGCTCGTGCTGCCGCTGCGGAACACCCGCTGCCCGACGGACGCTTCGCCCAGGCCCGTGATCCGCACGCCGCGCCCGTCGTCGATGGCGACGACGTCGGCGCCGTCACCCGCCTTGCCGTTCGCGTACTGCACCAGCGAGTAATCGTCGCCCGGGAAGCTCTGGGTGGTCGTCCTGCCGACCTGCTCATTGCCCCGGTTGTCGGAGAACCAGATGGAACCGGTGGGCCCGCAGTGCCCGGCGGTGAGGATGAAGTCGCGCTGTCCGTCGGTCACGTTGAAGCCCGCGGAGCAGCGGCCCGCGGTGGACAGGATCGGCTTCGCTCCGTTGAGGCGGGTCGTGAAGGTGCCGGTGGTGCGCTCCATGCGTACCGAACCACCGATGCCGTCGGCGATCTCGGACAACTCGTTCCAGTCGTCGGTGGAGACGGTGCGGTCGGCGCGTACCACGACCTCGTTGGACTTGTAGTCGACGGCCCAGGCGGTGCCGGGCACCTTGGGCGCCGAACCCAGGGTCGACGCGGCCGACTTGAGGTCATGCATGCTGTACCGCACGAGCTTGGCCTCGGCGCCCGCCTGCTTCACCTCGGCGGCCGTGTCCTCGTCGGTGACGGCGACGACCGGCCGGCCCTCGGCGTCGACCCAGCTGCCCGCCGTATGGGTGGTGCCCAGGCGTGACACCAGCCCGGTACCCGTGTCGCCCGCGGACTGCGCCAACGTACGCGGAAGTTCGGCGCCGGGTGGCTCGCTCGCCACCGCCCGCGTCACCATCGTGCCTCCCAGGAGGAGTCCGCCGACCGCCGCCAGCTGTGCCACCCGCCGGACGACCCGTCGTCGTGCGTGCCTCATGCATGGCTCCCGAACCAGAACAGCGTGGTGTCAACACCACGGGGCCCTCCCGAAGTTGAGCACCCTCCCTAGGTACGTGGCCCAGTGCGGGGGTGTTCAGCGGATCGGTGATCCTTTCAGCTCCCGCAGGTGGGCCGCGGGCACTGGGGTGCCGGGCCCGAGCCGCGCCCAGCTTGCTTCGTCGCCCCAGACGGACGCCGCGCCGACGTAGGGGCGCAGCAGCGCGGTGAGGGCGGGGTCCCCGCGTCCGTTCAGCTCGTCGGAGGCGATCTTGCGGGCGATCCCGGCGAGGAAGTCGGCGACCTGCACCCGTGGATCCAGCCCCGCCTGGACGAGCCGCAGCCCGTCGAGCGCGAACCCGGCCTGCCGAGCCGCCGCCTCGATCCAGGCGATGCGGTCCGGGGTGAGCATGTTCTGCCGGTCGTGGACCAGCCGGACGGGCTGTCCTCCCGCGCTCCAGTGGGCGGCGGTGTGGACGATGGCGGGCAGCAGGGGATTGAGGAGGGGGATCAGCACCTGGCCGTGTCGGAGCCCGGCGCGATAGGCATCCGCTCGGGGCCGGGCCGCGGCCAGCCGGTCCAGCGTTGCCGCCGCCTCCGTACGGGAATGCGCGCGCCGCAGGCCGTCGACCGTGCCGAAGAACCCCTCGACGGGCAGCTGCGGCTCACCGTCGTTCCTGACGCGCAGCAATCGGTTCGCCGCCGCGAGGAATTCCCGCCAGCCCTCCGCCCCGAACGTCGGCGGACCCTGCCGGAAGAGCACGACGGCCACGGCAGGGTCGCCGAGCAGCAGGTCGACGGCCCGGTCCACGACGAAGAACGTCTTCTCGGTCAGATGCACATGCGCATGCCCGTGGATCGGGCCCGAGGGCGCGAGCAGCCACTCCAGCACCGCCCGGTGCTTCTGCCGCAGCAGATGGTTCGCCTTGTACTCCTCGGCGGGCGAACGGATCCGGTCCCGTATCTCCTGCACGAATCCGGCCGCGGAATCCACCGGCAGCCGCACGCTGCCGTGCGCGAAGACATCGGTGTTCCCGCCGGTGAGATTCTCACCGTCGGACCCCGACTCGTCGCAGGCCACCTCGAGAATCCCGGCAGTCGCCGCGGGTCGCTCCACGCGATTCCACGTCACACCACAGCCCCCTATCTTGAGACCCATGACCAGGATCCCGCACGAGACGTCCGGTGAACCGAATCCCCTGCGCGCACTCACCCTCGACAGCCTCCGACGACGTACGAGCATGAAATGGCGCACCTACCCCGACGACGTGCTGCCGCTGTGGGTGGCCGAGATGGACGTGCCGCTCGCCGAACCCGTCGTCCGCGCGGTCACCGACTCGCTCGCGCTGGGGGACACCGGCTATGCCGCCGGCACCGCCTACGCCGAGGCGCTCGCCGAGTTCGCCGACAAGCGGTGGGCTTGGGACGGGCTGGCCGTGGAGCGCACCGCGATCGTGCCCGACGTGATGCTCGGCGTCGTCGAGATGATCAAGCTGGTCACCGGCCCCGGGGACACGGTCGTGGTGAACCCGCCGGTGTATCCGCCGTTCTTCCTGTTCATGGAGCACATGGACCGGCGGGTGCTCCAGGCCCCGCTGGGCGCGGACCTGCGGATCGACTTCGGCACGCTGGAGGAGGCCTTCCGGCAGGCGGTCGCGGACGGTCGACCGGCCGCCTACCTGCTGTGCAGCCCGCACAACCCCTCCGGCACGGTGCACACCGCCGACGAGCTGGCCGCGATCGCCGCCCTCGCCGACCGGTACGGCGTGCGTGTCGTCGCCGACGAGATCCACGCGCCGCTCGTCGCCGGAGGTGTCGATTTCGTGCCGTATCTCAGCGTGCCGGGCGGCGCACACGGTCTGTCGCTGATGTCGGCGTCCAAGGCCTGGAACCTGATCGGCCTCAAGGCCGCGCTCGCCATCGCGGGCCCCGCGGCTGCCGAAGACCTCGCTCGGCTCCCCGAGGAAGTCAGTCACGGCCCGAGCCACCTCGGCGTCATCGCCCACACCGCCGCCCTGCGTGACGGCACTGCCTGGCTGGACGCGCTGCTCGCCGGCCTCGACGACAACCGGCGTCTGCTCGGCGACCTGCTGACCGAGCACCTCCCCGCGATCGGCTACCGACCCGGCGAGGCCACCTACCTCGCCTGGCTCGACTGCCGCGCACTCGGTCTCGGGGACGACCCGGCGGACGTCTTCCTGAAGCGCGGGCGCGTGGCGCTGACCTCGGGTGTCCCCTTCGGCATGGGCGGGGCCGGCCACGCACGTCTGAATCTGGCGACGTCGCCTGAGGTGATGGAGGAGGCGGTACGGCGGATGGGGGTGGCGTTGACGGGAACTGCCTAGACTTGCGGGTCATGGACGACACGGCGTTGGAGCGGCTCGGTGCGGGCCAGTACCTGTTGATCACCAGTTACCGGCGGAACGGCACCCCGGTCGCCACCCCGGTCTGGGTGGTGCGCGACGGCGACACGCTCGGCGTGTGGACGCCGACCGACTCCTGGAAGGTCAAGCGGATCCGGGCACGCGGTGATGTCCTCGTCGGCCCCTGCGATCTGCGCGGGAACCCGACCGGCGACCAGGTTCCGGCCACCGCGGAAATCTGCGACGAGGCCACCACCGCCCGCTACCGCCAACTCCTCGTCCGCAAGTACGGCATCGTCGGGCGCCTCACCCTGCTCGGCAGCAGGGTGAGGCGCGGCCTGAAGGGGACCGTCGGCATTCGTGTGACGCTGACTTCCTGAGGTGGCCGACTAGGACGCGTCCAGCACCGTCCCGCTCATCACCGCCCCGTCGTTCTGCGGCTCACCGGAGTCGTCGGCCTGCCGGAACCGTACGGACTCCTCGGGCTCGGTCACCGTGTCCTTGACCGTGGGCACGGTCACCTCGACGGAGGTCTGCCCCGCCGGGACGGTCATCCAGAGGTAGAGGCCCTCCAACTGGGAGAGCGGACGCTCCGGGTCGGGCGACTCACCCGAAGCCTCCTGGAGCCACTGCGGGTCGACGTCCTTGGTGGACAGCTCGGCGGCGCCGGCGACCGGCTCCACACGGAACAGTGGATATACGTCCGCGTCGGCGGCCGAGGACAGCGTCACCCGCCACTTCAGCGGCTGTCCTTCGCTCACCCGGTCGGCGACCGGAGTGACAGCGATCGTCGGTGCCGGGTCGTCGTTCGTCGCGGTGACGCCGCCCCGGTACGAGCCGATCACCGAGTTCCGGACGGCCTTGACGAGCACGTCGTGCTGCACGTCGTACGAGAAGCGCGTGTTGCCCTCGACCTTCACCGGTACGTCGATGTCGTTGCCGCCGGGCCGTACCGTCACCAGCCGTTCCTCGGTGTTCCCGGTGTCCGGGTTCACGACGTACACCCGGACCTGGCCGCTGCCCTGCCCGGACACCTGCACGGGCACCCGGTACGTCTGCACGCCCGAGTCGCCCTCCTCGACGGTGAGGCGGCCGATGTCGATGCGGGGCAGTGTGGCCTCGTGGACCGCGGGGGTGCCGGGGCGCCAGGCCCAGGCGTCCATCAGCCAGGCCTTCCCGGATCCGGAACGCGGCGTCAGTTCAAGGGACTTGATGTGCCGCAGATCGAGACCGGCGGCAGCGGCCAGCGGCACGCGGACCTCGCGCGCCCAGTACGAGGCGGTCCGGTCACTGCCGGGCAGCCCGTCCACGCGGACCCGGCCCAGAGTGGCCCGTCGCCCGGCGGTGTCGGTCACGGCGACGTCCAGCTGCGTGCCGGTGGTGTTCGGCGGCACGATCACACGCAGCGTCAGTCCCTTGGCGCCACCGAGGGACAACGGCTTGTCAGGTGTCACCCGGGCCACCGACCCCGGCCGGGACCAGCGCAGTGCCACCGCCCCGCGGCCGACCTCCCGTCCCGTCTCCCAGGACGCGAAGTGCGGTGAGCCTCCGGCGGTTTCGGGGTCCAGACAGGCCACGGCGGGATCGGGATCGGCCGCGGAGCACAGCCGCGCGCCGGTCACGGAGACCTTGCCGTCCGGCAGGAACCCGGCGCGGCGGTTGGCGCCGACCGCGTGGGTCAGGACGCGCGCGGGGTCCGCCGAGGGCGCCCGCTTGCCCGAGCCGTCCAGCAGCGGCCGTACCCGGTCGTCACCGGCGACGAACAGCCGGGCCGCCGCCGCGATGTAGGTGGCGCCCGCCTTGTGCTGCTGGTCGGCAGTCAGCCGCGTCCGGGTGCCCGGCGAGCACACCTTGTCCGGCTGCTCCTCGTCGTCCCAGAAGTCGTCGTCCGCGGGTGCCTGGGCCTGGCCCGGCGTCCACTCGCTGTTGAAGAAGTTGTGGTTGGCGCCGACCACGTAGACAGCGCTGTGGAGTGCGGTACCCCGGCTGACTGCACGGGTGCCGTCGACGTACAACTCGCCCTGGAGATCGGAGACATCGCCGTCGCAGCCCGGGAGGATCGTCATGGACGGCACGTCGGGGACCGGGTTCTGGCCGAAGATCGTCGGGCCGATGAGCACGGTGCCGCGGATGTGCCAGCGCACCCGGCCGTGGTAGCCGTCCTGGTCGGCGGGCGGCGGGTAGAGGCTGTCCATCGCGGCCCGGTTCACGCCCTCACCGCCGCGCGAGTGCCCGACCAGCAGGACGCGGGAGAGGTCAGTCTTCGGCGCCTTGCGTACGATCGCCGGGGCCGCGTCCGGGTGTTCCGCCCAGTCGGCCCAGCGGGCGAGATGCTGTCGCACCAGCGACGAACGGGCCTGCGCGCCGCCGTCCTCGGCCGCGAAGTCCTGGCCGTTGATCCCGTTGGCCGAGATCGACACCGTCACATAGCCCTGCGATGCCAGCAGCTTCTGGTCGCGCAGATAGCCGCGGTAGCTCGGAATCGACTTCATGCCGGACGGGCAGGGCCAGTCGCCGGTCGCGTCCTCGGTGCCCGGCTTGTAGCAGGTGCCATGACGGCCGTGCAGGAAGAGCGCGAGCGGACGCTTGCCGGTGGCGCCGTCCGGTGCCACCACCACGGCCTGCATCTCCACGGGCTCCGGGAAACCGGGCAGCTTCACCGAACCGAGGGTGTACTCGCCGGTGACCGTCCGGTACGAGCCCGGCTTGCCCGGGTCGACGGAGTTCGCCGGCAGGGCGGCAGGCGGGTTCGCCACCGCCGGGGAACGCCGGTCCTGCCGTTCCTCCTCGGCCACCCCGGCCGCGTCCAACCGCCGCCCTCCGGACAGGACTTGAAGGTCCTTCGCGGACTTCAGCGGTACGGCGTCGAGGTCCAGCCGGAACGTACGGCCGTCCCTGGCCGCCGCCGGTCTGCCGAGCAGCCGGTCACCGTCGTAGAACTCGACCCGGGAGTCACCCATGGGCACCGGCTCCGCCGACCGCCACACCAACTGCCGGTCCGGGCCTTCGCCGGTGACCTGCCAGCCCGGTGGAAGGTCCGCCGACACCGAGAGTGGGGCGCTCCCGGTCGGCTGCGCCTGCGCCATTCCTGGTGATGCCCCCACCACCGCGAGCACCGCCGCAGCGGTCACCCATATTCGCCGGGCACGTGACAACGTTCTCCTCCTCCGCCCTCGGCTCGGGCACTCCGGCCGTCTCCGAAGGGACCCTCGCGTCACGGAGGACGAGGTGTGGGGGTTGTGGGTTGCCTGTGAAGAGGGAACAAGTTGAGCGTCAGGAAGGGGAGTTGGCGCACCCGCTCAGAAGGGGAACCACACGACGCGTACCCCGAGCCGCACGATCCGGCTGATCGAGGACTGGGCGGAGGGCGGGCGGGAAGGGCTCGGTCATGAGCCGATCAACTCCCCTGCGCGCGGCAGTTCACCGACCTGCTCGCCAAGGAGGACGTCGACGAGGTCGTCGTCACCACCGTCGACGCCGAACATGACCGCTACATCGTCCCCGCCCTGACGGCGGGCTGCCGTGTGGTCACCGAGAAGCCGATGACCGTCGACGCACAGCGCTGCGCGCGCATCCTGGACACCGTCCGGGAGACGGGCAACTCCCTCACGGTCGCCTTCAACTACCGCTTCAACCCCGTGCACGAGAAGGTCCGCACCCTGCTCGCCGACGGCGCGATCGGCGAGATCCTGTCCGTCCACTTCGAGTGGCTGCTCGACGTACGCCACGGCGCCGACTACTTCCGCCGCCGGCACCGGGAGAAGCGGAACAGCGGCGGACTCATGGTGCACAAGTCCTCGCACCACTTCGACCTGGTCAACTGGTGGCTCGCGGACGAGCCCGCCGAGGCCTTCGGCTACGGACGTCTCGGCTTCTACGGCCATGAGGCGGGCGCCCGTCACGGACTGCGCCGGGAGTACGACCGTGCCCACGGCGCCGCAGCCGCCGCCGAGGACCCCTTCGCCCTGGATCTCGCGGCCAACGACACCCTGCGCGCCCTCTACCTCGACGCCGAGCAGGACGACGGCTACCTCCGCGACCGCAACGTCTTCGACGGACCGATCAGCATCGAGGACGACATGGCCGTCCTGGTCCGCTATGTGCAGGGCGCCACCATGGCGTACCACCTCACGGCCTACTCACCGTGGGAGGGCTACCGGGTCATGTTCAACGGCAGCGCCGGCCGCCTGGAACTCGAGGTCGAGGAGAGCAACTGGCAGCCGCCCGTGACCCGGGTCGCCTCCCACACCGGCGCCGTGCACGGGGACGCGGCCGCCGAACACGCGGGTGGGGTGCGGCTCACCCTGCGTCCGCTGTGGCGGCCGCCGGCGGAGATCGATGTGGAGACCGCGCACGAGGCCCATGGCGGGGGAGACCCGCGCATGCTCGACGCGATCTTCGGGCAGGTCCACGCCGGGGATCCGGTGACCGGCGGTGAGGTAGCGGCGCGGACGGCCACAGAACGGGACGGTGCGCTGGCCCTGGCCGTGGGGCTCGCCGCCAACGAATGCTTCGAGACGGGACGACCGGTGGTCGTGCGTGACCTGATACCTGGCCTGTACGACCTGTCATGACCGGTCTCCGCGAGCTGGGTCCGCGTCAGCTCCAGGCCCGGTACGGCTCGTCGACCAGCTGAAACACCGGCTCGCCCCGGACCGGGTCCTTGACCGTCGACAGCCGGACCCGGTCCCCGCTGTGGATGCCGATGGGCGGGCCGATGACCCGGCCGCGCACCACGAACCCCTCGGCCATCTCGATCAGGGACACATTGCGTGCGGCAGGGCTGTTGCGGTGCACCACGGTCGAGTGGCGGACCGTGCCGACGCCCTCGCTGCGCTCCGTCCGCAGGTCGCTGCCCTGGCACACCGGACACAGCAGACGGTGGTACATGGCGGTGCCGCACCAGCTACAGCGCTGGAAGTGGATGGCCTCCCCGGCCGGGACAGCGGGGTCGAGTACGCCCGTCCCGGAGCCGACTGTCTGACGAGCAACGCTTCCTGAGTGGTGGTACACGCTGGTCAACTCCCTGCGCTCGGCCGGAATCCACGTGCGCGGGTCAACCGTGCACGCACGTGCCCGGTTCACCGTGCCACCGTGCACGGCCTCAGCGTATGGCACTCAGTGCCACTCGTAAAGGCACTGCGTACCCAATGAGTGTGGAAGCCGTGTGTGGATCAGTCGCGTCCGAGCGTGGACTCGATCTCCTGGACGACCCGCCACAGCGGTGCGCCGCGCCGGGAGACGACGACCACGACGTCCTCCGGCTGTTCGCCCGTGAGCGGGACGGAAGGGGAGGGGGTCGCACCGAAGGCGGACTGCACGTACCCGAGCGCGTGGTCCACGGCCGAGTCCGCGTCGCCCTGTCCGTCCGAACGCAGCCAGGAACGCAGCGCGTTGTTGTGGGCCGCGACCACGGCGGCCGCGATCACGTCGGCGCGCAGGGTCCCGTCCCGCCGGCCGGCGAACCGCCCCCGCAGATACTCGGCGAGGGCGCGCTCGTAGCGCCACACCACTGACAGTTCGTACGCGCGCAGCCCCGGCACCTTTTTGGTGAGTCGGTAGCGCTGCACGGAGAACGTCGGGTTCTCGGCGTACATGCGCAGGACCAGCCGGGCCGCGTCGCAGACTCGCTGCACGGGCTCGTCCTTCTCGTCGCTGGCGCCCAGGAAGGCCGTCATGTCGGCGAGGCACCCTTCGTGGTCGGGGAAGACCACGTCCTCCTTGGAGGGGAAGTAGCGGAAGAACGAACGCCGCCCCACCCCTGCGAGCGCCACGATGTCGTCGACGGTGGTCTGCTCGTAGCCCCGCTCCAGGAACAGCTGGAAGGCCGCCGCGACCAGGGCGTCCCGCATGGGCGGTTTCACGGTGGAGCTCATGGTCGGGAACGTAGCACTCGCTCCAGGGTTGTGGCACTCAGTGCGCTGCCGAGGGGGAACTGAGTGCTCCCGGTGCGGAGGGCTCCAGCCGGTTTGAGGGTGAGGTGCCGGGCCTGCTGAACTCCCGGTCCCGCTGCCACGTATCCCTCCACGGGGAACCGCCCGGACCCCAGCGCACGGGACGGAAGGAGAAGAGCGGTGACGACACCGCCCGAACCCCGGCAGCCGCACGACGACCGGCCACCCCTGGAACCGGTACGCGTCCTGCGCCCCCGCCGCACCGATGCCCTCGCCGAACTGCTCAAGGACCTGCCGCCGAGAACCGGCGTCTACGAGTCCGTGCCGGGGAGGCTGCCCGGATCCGAGGACGCGACGCAGGAACTGCCGGCCGTGCTCGCCGACGGGGGGAAGCGTGGAGCGGGGGCCGGCCGCCCCCGAGTGGGCCGGCGCGGCGCCGCCGTGGCGATCGCCGTCACCGCGGCCGCTGTCGTCGGATTCGGCTGCGCCTTCCTGCTTCCCGGCCGAAGCGACGCCGACACGGCCGCCCCCGCACCCGACGCCCCTACGACGTCCGCCGCCGCGCCCACCGCGAGCGCGCCGGCCGACCCCGACGGCCCCGGCACCCTCCGCGAAGGAGCGTCCGGCCCCGAGGTGACGGCCCTTCAGAAGCGGCTGCTGCGCATCCCGAACGTGTACGAGGACGGTTCCACCAGCGGGAGTTACGACACCGTCCTCACCGAGGCCGTGGCCCGCTTCCAGCTCTGGTACGGCATTCGCGGCGACGAGACCGGCGTCTACGGCGACGACACGCGACGGGACCTGGAATCCCGCACGGGCACCGGCTGACCCCGCCCTTCAGCGTACGGAGTTGTCCACCAGCGCCTGCGTGACGGCCCGTACGCTGCGCGCGATGTGCTGTAGTTGGCGGACCTCCGCCGCGTACAACTTGATCGTGTGCTCGATGACCGACTCCGGCAGACCGAGCGCGGGCAGATCGGCGCGGGCGGTCTGAAGGGCGGTGCGGGCGACACGGATCTCGTGCTGGACCTGGATCTGCGCGTGCCGGGCGAGCAGCACCGGGTGGCGGATCAGGGCCGGATAGCTGGCGTAGCGGGCCGGCACCAGTTCGCGCAGCCACTTGGCCGCCGTGCGCTCCCAGTCGTAGCTGCCGGGGCTCTTGACCTGGCAGGGCCAGTCCGGGCTGATGCGCGTGGTCGTCAGGGTCATGGTGATCGCTTCCGGGTGCGGGGCGTCGTGAGGGGTGGTCCGACGGGTTGGTCGGCCCCGGCCTAGGGGATGGCCGGGGCCGCCGCGGGCGTTCGCGCAGGCGATGCCCGTCCGAACACCCTCGGCGCCGACGCGGGTAGGAGACGGCGGCTTTGGGTGTTCGGGTGTGAAGTATTTATATATGCCGTCCGCTTTGCAAGGCGCATGAAAACATTCATGCGCGGTTTGGGGTGATTAGTGCCCTTGTGGTGTTCTGCGGGGCGTGTCCCTGAGGAGGGAGAAGTCAGTCCCTGAGAAAGAACTGGTGCTGGTCGGAGATCTGCTCGTACTCCTCTAGCCGGGCCTGCGTGCGCTCGGGGTCGGCGTCGGTCATGGCCTGGAGCAGCGCCGCCGCGATCACGCCGGGGGCGGCGTAGGAGTCGAAGACCAGTCGGGAGCCGGTGCCGGTGGCGAAGGTGACGTCGGCCTCGTCGGCCACGGACCCGAGCGCCAGGTCGGTGATCAGCGCGACCTTCAGTCCGGCGCTGCGCGCGACCTGGACCGCGGTGAGCGTCTCCTGGGCGTGCCGGGGCATCGAGAACGCCAGTACCCAGGTGCCCCCGGCCTCGCGGGACTGGAGCAGCGCGTCGTAGGCGACGCTGCCGCCCCGAGTCACCACCCGCACGTCGGGGTGGACGCGGCGTGCCGCATACGCGAAGTACTCGGCGAGGGACACCGAGATGCGCAGGCCCAGCACCGTCAGTGGGGTGGACTCCGACAGCTTGCGGCCGATGCTGATCACTCGGTCGGGGTCGGCGAAGTCCCGTCGCAGGTTCTCAAGATTCTCGATCTCGGCGTCGACCGCCGCCTGTAGCTCGTTGCCCCGGTTCTCCTCGGCCGCCGCGGGGCCGCCGGCGAGCGTGCCGAGCGCGATCGACTGGAGCTTCTCCCGTAGCGCGGGGTAGCCGCTGAAGCCGACCGCTGCCGCGAATCGCGTCACCGAGGGCTGGCTCACGCCCACCCGCTCGGCGAGGTCGGTGATCGAAAGGAACGCCGCTTCGGTGATGTGCTCGATCAGGTACTGGGCGATACGCCGCTGTCCCGGCGACAGCCGTGGCTGGTCGAAGAGCGTCCTGAGCTGGGAACTCGGGGCGGCCTCCGCCTCTGGAGCCGACTTGCCCGAGGTGATCGCGGACGCCTGTGCACGTGCCTGCTGCGGCGATGGCACCGGTGCGCCTCCATTGTCTCCCACAGTCGTTCAACATAGCTCACACACCGTGGTGACCAGGGCTTGTACGAGTGCATATCGAGCGCTGCGCGGGCATACGCTCACCGCCGGTAGATCGTGATCGAATGACCGACTTCGTCGATCGGACGACTGCTGTCGATCAACTCGGCCAGCCGCCCTTTCGCCTTGGCGACCGAGGAGTCCGACACGACCAGCAGCCCGCGCACTTCACGTTCGGGCACGGTGCGCGGATCCGTCGCGTCGATGCCGTAGTACGCCGGCAGCCCGCTGCCCTTGTACACGAGCCAGATCCGCTCGCCCGGGTAGCGCTCGCGCAGCCGGTCGGCGAGCCGTCCCAGGTCCTGGCCCCAGTCCACATTGGCGTCGTGCAGCCGCAGATGCGTTTTCGCGGGCCCGCCGAACGCCTCGTTGGAGTACGGCAGATAGTAGGGAAACGTCCGCAGCGAGCTGACCGCGACGAACAGCACCAGGGCGGCCGTCGTGACGAACCTCCATCGCCACCGCAGCGCAAGGACGCCGGCTGCCGCCACCGCGAAGAACATCGGCACGAAGACGGCGTACCTGGTGCCGAAGTCCCGCGACCCCTCCATGGCGGCGACCAGCAGCACGACCGGGGCGACGAGCAGATACGGCGCAGCCGGCCGCAGCCGCCGTACCGCCACCACCGCGACGACCCCGGCCGCCCACAGGACGAGCATGCCGAGCGGCGTCTTCACCAGCAGCGCCGCCGGGAGGTAATACCACAGCGAACCCGTGTACACCCGTCCGAACAGGAAGCTCTGCCAGGGCAGTTTCTCCATCCCGAACTGGATGCGCATGCCGTCCCGGTACGCCTCCGGGAACGGCAGCAGATCGACCAGCAGCCCCCGCAGTCCCTGCACCGTCGGCACGGGCTGCTGCGGCGACCAGCGCAGCCGCGGATCGACGGTCAGATAGGTGGCCCATACGACGGCGATCGCGGCCAGCGCCATGACGCCCGCGCCCGCAGCCGCCCGCAGCAGTGCCTTCCGGCGGACGATCAACGGACTCGCACCTGTCCGCGCCACCGCGCCGGCCCGCCACACCGACATTCCCGCGAGCACCACCAGCACCGGAACCGCCGCCAGCGCGCTCATCTTCGTGGCCAGGGCCGCGCCCAGCGCCAGCCCGGCGAGCGGCAGGTACAGCTGCGGCCGGACGCGCGCCCGCCACAGCAGCCACACCGAGGTCAGCAGGAAACCGGCTGCGGGTACGTCGAGCGTGGCGAGGGAGCCATGGGCGATGACGTCGGGGGAGAAGGTGTACAGCGTGAGTGCCGTCAACGCGCCGGCCATGCCGACGAGTTCGCGGGCGAAGGCGAACACGACCAGCCCGAACAGCAGAGTCAGCGCGATGACCGGAAGGCGGGCCCAGAGCATCAGCTGCCACGGGTCGTTGCCGGACTTGTACAGCAGATGCCGTCCCATCACGCCCTGATTGCCCGGCAACGGCCGGTCGACGTGCGGATCGGCGAGCGCCACCCCGATGCCGACGATCAGTTTCCCGAGCGGCGGATGTTCGGGGTTGTAGCGCAGGCTGCGGTCGTGCAGATAGACGGCGGCCGTGCCGACGTACACGGGCTCGTCGATGGTCGGTGTCTGCTGCACGGCCGTGGTCACCATCGCCGCGGCCATCTGGGCGAGCAGCACGACCACGAGCAGCGGCATCAGCCATCGCCGGTGCGATCGGCGTGGCGAGGTCACCGTGGTCACCGACGGCGGGGGGTGTCCCGCTGTCCCGGGATCGAGGACCGATTGTTCGCGCGCCATCATCCGCCCCGCGGCGACGCCGGCCGCGCGGCGACGGGAGCGATCCAGAGCCACCTCATGGGGCTACTCTGCATCAGCTCCCGCCACGTCAGGGCGTTACCGCTTCAGGAGTCGTACCGACAGACCATCCGCCGTATAGACGGGTACGGCCCGCAGCGTGTCGGAGTTCAGCTCCACGCGGTCGAACTGGCCGCGGAGCACCGGAGCGCCGACGACACGCACCGTGCTCCCCGCGGCCGGCGGCTTGTCGGCGTCGAGCCGCAGCGACAGCGAGCTGCCCTTGCCGAGCACCGCACGCCGCGTGACCTCCAGGGCGGGGCCACGGCCCGACCGCAGCGTCACCTCGAGCGCCGCCGACTCCTGGCTGTACGTACCGTGGATCTGCACCGTCGACTTGGTGGAGACCCGCAGGGTGCCGCCCGTGACCCGCACGTCGCCGTGGCCCAGGGCGTGGGCCGACGCGGCCGCGAGGACACCGTCCTTCAGCACGGTGCCGCCGGTGTAACTGTTGTGCCCGGTGAGGGTGAGCGTTCCGGTGCCGGTCTTCGTCAGTCCGCCGCGGCCGTCGATGTCGTTGCGCCAGGTGTCGGCCGCGCCGAAGCCGCCGGCTGCCGCGTCGAGCCGCACGCTCACGTCGGACTCGAAGGCGCCGTAACCGTCCGCCGCGGCGAACAGGTTGAGGCGCCCCCACTGCTCGAAGCCGTCGAGCAGCACGTATCCGGCGGGCAGCGCCGTCGTGCGGAGCACCGCGCGCCGCTGCTCCGCGTCGAGGTACGGCTGACGCGTCTCCAGCAGCACCTCCGCACCCTTCGGCACAGTCAGCGCCTCGTCCCGGCCCCTGCGGGACAGGATGTACGTCAGCTTGGGCGTGACCGTGCGGAGGTTCGCGTCCCGGTCGGCGTACACGTCGCCGGTGTCGGGGTGCGCGTAGGCGTACAGGGTGTCGGCCGTCGTACCGGTCTGCGCCTGGAAGTAGGCGAGGGCCTGGGCGCGCGCGGTGGCCTTGAGGCCGGAGTTGGCCGGGTCGGCGAGGGCGGCGGCGGCCAGGGCGGTGGCCATGATGCGGCCGCCCATGACGTCGACGGGGGAGTGCATGCCGGACATGATCCGGGTGTGGCTCAGCTCGAACGCGCGCGTCACGATCTCCTGGAACCGTTCCGGAACCGCGTACGCGAACGCCAGAGCCGCCAGGTGGAAGGCGTTGGTGTGTCCGCTGGGGAAACCGCCGTCCTCGGCCGGGTTGGTGCTGCGCTGCCGCAGCAACTGCGTGGCGACGACCACAGCGGAGTCGTAGACCGGGTAGCCGAGCGCGTCGGTCCTCCCGGTGTCGACGACCTCGCTGTCCTCGTTCATGCGCCACGGACGCGGGTACTGAAAGGCGAACTTGCCGGGGTTGCCGGAGGCGAACGGCCCGCGCACGGTGTCGACCAGCTTCGCCACCTGACCGAGGTCCGAGGTGTACGAGCCCGCACCGAGGGCGGATCCGGCCGGGGCGCTCGCCGGAACGGAGTCGCTGATCGTGGTCGCAGGCGTCGTGTCCGGCGCCGTCGTGATCGAAGTGACCGCCTTGGCGCCGGACTTGTACAGCTCGGCGAGCGGTCCGAGCGCGGCGATCATCGCGTAACTCTGGTGCTGGCGGTCGTAGATGAACGACTCCTTCGCCTGCGCGTCCGTGCGCGCGGCGGTGATCCGGGCGCAGTAGCGCATGTTGGCGCGCAGGATCTCGGGCTTCAGCGGCGTGCCGGTGTTCCACGCGTCGCCGGTCTTCCAGATCTCGGCCATGCCGCCGAGGATCCGGACCACCGCGTTGGTCTCGGGCGTGAGGTTCGTCGTGACGTTGGTCTTGTAGTCGTCGACGAACGGGGCGGCGGTCGCCGTCGCGGCGGCGGCCCGGTCGACGCTCGCCCAGGTGATGAGGGCCGGGGCGGCGACCAGACCGGCCGACGCGGCCAGGGAGGTCTTGAGGAGCCGCCGCCGGTTCATCGCGTGACGCCCGGGCGAAGTGGTGGGCTGCTGCCCGTCTGAAGACGGCATGCGTGTGCCTCTCTTGAGTTCTCCGGCCTGCGGCCGCGGGGTTGGGGCGAGGGTCTCGCGGTGTGCTTGAGACGTGTAGGTCCTGGGCGTCCTGTGCTGGTGGCGAGGCTTACGAGCGAAGATCTACGGGCGGGTCATGTCACCCGGGAAAGCGCTTGCCGACCGCAGTATGTCCCGGACGTGAACGGGGACTTGGGCCCTCACAGGATCGCCCTGGCCAGAGCCACCGCTCCGAGGACCGGCGCCACCCGCAGGGGCTGCGGACGCGCCCCCGGAATGCTCGCGGCGAGGGCCACCACGAAGGCGTCGTACAGGGCGGGCTGCGCAAGCACGGTGCTGCCCGCGACCACGACATCGTCGACCGCGACCCCGCGCGCGGAGAGCCGTTCGACGAGCGCGGCCAGCGAGCGGCCGCCGTCGGCGATCACCGTGCGGGCGAGTGCCGAACCCGCTTCGGCGGCGGCGAAGACGACCGGGGCGTGTCTGCCCCACTCGGCGGAAACATCGGTGGCGCTCTCCAAGGCCGCGCCGAGCGCCGGAACTTCGGCGACCGAGAACGCGGAGACCAGAGCGAGGGCGAGTTCATCGGGTTCCTCGCCGCGGTCGTGCGCCGCCCATGCGGCACGCGCCGCTTCACGGACGAGACCGGCCGCGCCGCCTTCGTCGCCGAGGACCGCGCCCCAGCCGCCGACCTGTACGGGGCTGCCGTCGGCGAGCCGAGCCACCGCGACGGAACCGGTGCCGGCGACCAGTCCGACGCCCTTGTCCAAGCCCGCGGCGGGTACGAGCAGTTCGGCGTCGCCCACCACGAGCGCGGGCACGGGGAAGAAGGACTGGAGCGCGTCTCGAATCTGTGCGCACTGTCGAGGCGTCTCACAGGCGTGTCCGCCCACGGCCAGCGCGGACGGACGTACGCCTGTCGGCAGCGCTTCCTCGACCAGCGCGGCCAGCCATCGGGCGGCGGCCACGGGGTCGTGCGGTCGCCAGCCGCTGCTGGGACGGACGTGATCGGCCACGAGAGTGTCGTCCGCGAAGGAGCGGAGCTGCGTCTTGGTGCCGCCCACGTCGATACCGACCACCAAGGGTGCGGTGTCCTGCACGGAACCTCTTTCGTCGGTGCGCTGTGTGCTGCGACGGTGGGCGAACCGCGCCTGGAGGCAGGGCAGTTGATGAACTAGGGAAGCCCCGGGACGGGCTTCTGACGGACCACGGCAGGCGAGTACCGTGACGTTCGTTAGGAAGTTAACTAACGAAGTACAGTGTGTGTCAATAGGCGTTGCGCACTCGGCTTGCCGGACTTCCTGTCCGGGCCGCGTACGCAGCACGCCAGGGCAACCCATCGCCGTCTCCCGCCGAGTCGATCGGCTTGAGAGAGCGGCCTGTGAGCTGGGGGTACTGTGGAACACGACGTGGCGAGAGCCCCCCGTCTGACCGAGAGCGCGAGCGCCGTATTCGCCGTGCTGGCGCAGGCCGGCACCGCGACCCGGCCGCAACTCGCGAGCCTCGCGCGCCTGTCCAAGCCGACGGTCTCCTCCGCCGTCGCCGAACTGGAGGGCGTCCACCTCGCCGCCCACTCCGGCACCTCCTCCGGCGGTACGGGCCGCAGCGCCGCCATATACCGCCTCGGCCCCGCCGCGGGCGCCGTGCTCGCCGTGGACCTCGGCCCCGCCCTCACCCGGGTCCGCGGCTGCGCCCTGGACGGCACCCTGCTCGCCGAGGCCGCCGGGCCCCGCGCAGACGCCGCCGACGTAGTGCGCGACGCCCTGCGCGCGCTGCCCTCCGACGCCCCGCTGCGCACCATCGTCGTGGCCGTCGGTGACGTCACCGCCCCCGAGAAGCCGCGCCCCGCCACCGCCAAGGCCGGACCGGTCTTCGACGCTGTGGCCGTCGCCCTGCCGCCCGGGGTCCCCGTCCACCTGGAGAACAACGTCAACTGCGCCGCGCTCGCCGAACTGCACGAGGGCGCCGCCCGCGGCCGGCACACCTTCGGCTATCTGCGGATCGGCGTCGGTATCGGTCTCGGCATCGTCGTCGGAGGACACGTGCTGGCCGGAGCCAACGGGGCCGCCGGAGAGCTCGCCCGGCTGCCCTACCCCTGGGACGACGACCTGGAGCCCCGCCACGAGGCCCTGGAGGAGTACATCGCCGCCGGTTCGCTGCTGCGACGGGCCGCGGAGGCCTGGCCGGATTCCGACGGCTCCTGCCCCCGCACCGCCGAGCAGCTCTTCGCCCTGGCCGGACAGGGCAGCGCCACGGCCCGCTCGATCGTCGACCGACACGCCGCGGACGTGGGTCGGCTGGCCGCCGCCGTGACCGCCGTACTGGACCCGGGGCTGCTCGTGCTGGGCGGCAGCACCGGCGCGTATCCGCAGCTCCTGCCCGGTGTGCGGGCCGAACTGGAGCGGCTCAGCTGGCCCACCGAGGTGGTCAGCAGCCAGGTCGGCGATCTCGGCACCGTCGTGGGCGCCGCCCGCCTCGCGGTCGCCCGAGGAGTCCAAACCGTGACCGAGGCCGCGCGGACGAAGGATTGACGGTTTCGGACTCGGTCTGCCAATGTCCGGACAAGCGCTTTCTAAGTCGACCGGGACGTCGGCTTGGGCGAGCGTCCCGCCCGTACTCGACGTACGGCAACCGCACCAGGGCGTGCTTGTGCGGCGACGGCCACAGCGGCCGGGGACCCTCGCTCGTCAGGATGACGCGGCCGGGCGAGGCCGCGCCCTCGGAAAGCGAACCTTCTTGCAAAATGCACCCGTGCCGCCTCCGTCGGCGCCGTGCTCCGTCCCTACCACGAAATGGGTTCGAAGATGACCACTGTGGGTGTGCGGCGCTCTCGCCGACTCGGCCGCGGCGGTATGCGCCGCCTGGTTCCCCTCGCTGCCGTGGCCACGGCAGGTGCCCTGCTGCTCTCCGCCTGCGGGTCGGGCTCCGACTCGGGAGGGACCTCCAAGTCGCTGACGTTCTGGATCTCCACGGTTCCGGGGCAGGACGCGGGCTGGAAGAAGATGGTGGCGCAGTACAAGAAGGAAGCCGGCGTCGACGTCAAGCTCGTCAACATTCCCTACGACGGCTACGACGCGAAGCTGCGCAGCGCTGCGCAGGCGAACTCCCTGCCCGACGTGGCGTCAGTGCCGAAGCTGGACCCGATCTGGTCGAACAAGCTGATCGACCTCAGCTCCATCGCCAACAAGAAGAGCAACAAGATCAACGGCAACTTCGTCGCCAAGGACTCGTCCGGGAAGGTGCTGTCCATCCCCTCGGACGTCACCGCGTCCGGCATGTTCATCAACAAGTCGCTCTTCGAGAAGGCCGGCGTCGACTACCCGACCTCGCCCCAGGAGACCTGGACCTGGACCGAGTTCATCAAGGCGGCGGACGATGTCCGGGAGAAGACCAACGCCAAGTACTCCCTGACCTTCGACCAGTCGCCGTCCCGGCTGCGCGCCATGGTGTACGAGATGGGCGGGAAGTACGTCCACGCCGACGACTCCGGCAAGTTCTCGGCGGACGCGGCGACCAAGAAGGCCGTGAACACCTTCGTCGGATGGAACGACGACAAGACCATGCCGAAGTCGGTGTGGACCAGCGGCGCCGACCCGTCGGCGATGTTCCAGAGCGGTGACGTCGTCGCCTACTGGTCCGGCGTGTGGCAGGTCGCCGCCTACGCGGAGAGCATCACGAAGTTCGAGTGGGCGAGCGTCCCGACTCCCGCCGAGCCGGTGCAGGCCAGCGACGTCAACAGCGGCGGCATGACGGTGGGCTTCAACAACAACGGCGACGCGGCCGCCGCCGCGGAGAAGTTCCTGTCCTGGCTGTACGAGCCGGCCCACTACCAGGCGCTGTGCGAGGCGTCCGGGTTCCTGCCCGTCGAGAGCGGTTTGAACCCGAAGTACCCCTTCAAGTCCGAGGCGGCGCAGGCGGCGTTCAAGCTCTACAACGTGTCGATCCCGCTCTACGACCCGATCTCCGGCTACTTCAACAGCGCGCAGACGGGCTGGGCGCTGAAGGGCAAGACCCTCACCGAGGACCCGACCAAGACGGAGCTTGGCAAGGCGATCAACGGCGAGCAGTCGGCCGACAAGGCCCTGGAGAACATCGTGGCCGGCTACAACCAGCAGGTCGGCGGCGGATCGTAAGCCACAGGGCCGGGCGGCGGGGTCGTACCGCCGCCCGGCCCTGTCGCCCATGTGATGCCGGGCTCATGGCGTGAGCCCACAGGGAATCCATTCCACCAGCACGGAGTCAGGAAGATGAAAAATCGCGCCCCGGACGTGTCCGTGAGCCCGCCCAGGAGACGCAGCAAGTACACCGTCGTGCCGCTCGTCCTCATCGCGGGCAATGTGGTGCTCTTCGCGCTGTTCTTCGTCTGGCCGGCGGTGATCGGGCTCGTCTACTCCTTCACGAACTACACGGGCATCGGGGCGTTCCAGTTCGTCGGACTGGACAATTACCAGAACCTGTTCGGGGACTCGATCTTCTACAGCGCGCTGACCCGGACGCTGCTGTACACCGTGCTCTTCGTTCCGCTGAACTTCGTGCTCTCGCTGCTGATCGCCAACGTGCTGGTGAGCAAGCACGCCAAGGGCGTATCGGTCGCCCGCGTCTTCTTCTTCATCCCGTGGCTTCTGTCGCCCATCGTCGTGGGTGTCCTGTGGCGGTGGCTGTTCGGTGAGAATTTCGGACTGGTCAACGAGGTCATCGAGAACCTCGGCGGAAGTGCCGTTCCGTGGCAGTCGAACGCGGACCTGTCGCTGATCGTGGTGGTGGTGGCGGCATCCTGGGCCTGGACGGGCTTCTCGATGCTGCTGTTCATCGCGGCGATCAAGAACGTACCGGTGTCGTACTACGAGGCGGCCTCGCTCGACGGCGCCGGTCCGTGGCGCCAGTTCATCAGCATCACACTGCCGAGCATCGCGCCCACTTCGTTCATCGTCATCCTGCTCAACACGATCCACGGGATGAAGGAATACCCGCTGTTCGCCTCCCTCAACAACGGCGGACCCGGAACGTCGAACAACCTGCTTGTCCAGTACATCTACCAGACCGGCTTCAAGTCGGGCCAGATCGGCTACGCGAGCGCCGCGTCGTTCGTGCTCATGCTCATCCTGATGGCCGTCGCGATCATCCAGTTGATCGTCAACCGGCGGGTGGAGAACCGATGACAACCACAGACATGCCACGCCCGGTCGACGCCGAGCCCGGACGGGCAGCTCCCAGGAAGCGGCCCCGCGGCGCGGCCGGCGGTGGGCTTCGGCGCGCGGTGCCCGCGACGACACTGCTGTGGGTTCTGGCGGCCCTCTACGGGTTTCCCGTGCTGTGGTTCGTCCTCAGCTCCTTCAAACCGGCGGGAGACCTGTTCTCCTCGCTGTCGCTGTTTCCGGACGACCCCACCCTGTCGGGCTACAAGGCAGCATGGGGCAGCGCCAACTTCGCCCAGTACTTCATCAACACGACCATCGTGTGTGTGATCGCGACGATCCTCACGGTGGGAGTGAGCTGCTGCACGGGGTACGCGCTGGCCAAGTACGACAACAAATGGCTCAAGGCGTTCTTCATCTGCATCCTCGCCACGACGATGCTGCCGGGCGAGGTCATGCTCGCCCCGCAGTTCCTGGTGGTCCGCGACCTGGGCCTGTACAACTCGCTCGCCGGCATCATCTTCCCGGCCCTGCTCACCGCGACCGGATGCTTCATGTTCCGCCAGTTCTTCCTGACGGTCCCCGACGAGCTCGTCGAGGCCGCCCGCATCGACGGGGCGCGTGAACTGTCGATCTTCCTGCGGATCATGGTGCCGATCTCCCGGCCCATCATGCTGACCCTCGCCATCCTGTCGTTCCAGTGGCGATGGAACGACTACATCTTT
>NZ_JAFFSX010000079.1 GCF_017948485.1 Streptomyces sp. GESEQ-35
TCGGAGCCACCGCCCTCGACTACGGTCCCCGGCTACACGAAGGAGCGCAGGACCTGGACGGGTATCTGCTCACCGGCAGCACCACCAGTGTCATCTCCGGCCGCGTGTCGTACGCCTTCGGGCTTGAGGGTCCGGCGGTGACGGTGGACACGGCGTGCTCGTCATCCCTGGTCGCCCTGCACCTGGCAGCCCAGGCCCTGCGCAACGGCGAGTGCGACGTCGCCCTCGCCGGCGGCGTCACCGTCATGTCCACGCCTGGCATGTTCGTCGAGTTCAGTCGGCAGCGGGGACTTGCTCCCGATGGCCGGGTGAAAGCGTTCGCCGATGGTGCCGACGGCACTGTGTGGGGCGAGGGCGTGGGTGTTCTGGTCCTGGAGCGGCTGTCGGATGCTCGGCGGCGGGGGCATCGTGTGCTGGCGGTGGTGCGGGGTTCGGCTGTCAATCAGGACGGTGCGAGCAACGGTCTGACCGCCCCCAACGGTCCCTCGCAGGAGCGCATGATCCGGCAGGCGCTGGACAGTGCCCGGCTGACTCCCGCCGAGGTGGATGCGGTGGAGGCGCATGGGACGGGCACCTCGCTGGGTGATCCGATCGAGGCGCAGGCGCTGCTGGCGACGTATGGCCAGGGGCGGGATGGCGAACAGCCGTTGTGGCTGGGGTCGGTGAAGTCGAACATCGGGCATGCGCAGGCTGCTGCGGGTGTGGCGGGTGTGATCAAGATGGTGGAGTCGATGCGGCATGGGGTGTTGCCGCGGACGTTGCATGTGGATGAGCCGACGCCGCATGTGGAGTGGGAGGCCGGGCGGGTGCGGCTGCTGGCCGAGGCGCGGGAGTGGCCGGAGGTCGGGCGTGCGCGGCGGGCGGGGGTGTCGTCGTTCGGGATCAGTGGCACGAATGCGCACGTGATTCTGGAGCAGGCTCCCGTCGAGGAGCCGGTGCAGGAGGCCGAGTCGCCATCACAGGATTCTGGGTTGCCGGTGGTGTGGCCGGTGTCGGCGAAGACGCCAGTCGCGCTCAGGGTGCAGGCCGAACGGCTGGCCGCGTACGTCGGTGAGGCGGGTGACGGTCTGGACGTGGCGGCGGTGGCGCACACCCTGCTGCATGGCCGTGTGCAGTTCGACGAGCGGGCGGTTCTGGTCGGTGAGGCGGTCGCGGATCTGCTTCCGGCTTTGGAGGCGTTGGCTGCGGGTGAGGCGCATCCGTGTCTGGTGCAGGGGTCGGTGGTCGGGGGCAGGGGGGTGTTCTTGTTCACCGGGCAGGGCTCGCAACGACCCGGTATGGGGCGGGAGTTGTATGAGTCGGAGCCGGTGTTCGCGGCCGCCTTT
>NZ_JAFFSX010000080.1 GCF_017948485.1 Streptomyces sp. GESEQ-35
ATGTGGGAAAGCTCCCCACGTGATCTTCGAGAGTGCTGCCGAGCAGTGGGACCTTGAACTGGACGAGCTCTTCGTGACCATCGGTCATCGCTTCGGCCGTGTGGAACTTCGCCGCCGCATGCGTGACTACGTACGCGGACTGCTCGCCCCGGTGGCCCGAAAGAACAGCTGGCAGCCGGCCGAACAGGCAGGCCACGCCACTCCCGACGGTCTGCAGCACCTACTCGCAGGCGCGAAGTGGCAGCCGGACGACATCCGCGACGACCTGCAGCAGTACGTCGCCGACAAGCTGGGTGAGGACGGCGGGGTCCTCATCATCGACGACACCGGCTTCATCAAGAAGGGCACCACCTCCGCCGGGGTTCAGCGCCAATACTCCGGAACCGCCGGCCGCACCGAGAACTGTCAGATCGGCGTCTTCGCCGCCTACGCCTCCGGCCGCGGACGTGCCTTGGTGGACCGGGAGTTGTATCTGCCCAAGTCCTGGGCCGAGGACCGTGAACGCTGCCGCGCGGCCAAAGTCCCCGACGACCAGGCGTTCGCCACCAAGGGCGAACTGGCCCGGCACATGGTGCTGCGTGCCCTCGCCTCACCGCTGCCCATCGCCTGGGTCACTGCGGATTCCGCCTACGGACAGGAGAGCCGCTTCCGTCGGCTGCTGGAGCAGTCGGGCGTGGGCTATGTGCTGGCCGTGCCCAAGTCCCAGTTCACCGTGGGCTGTCCCCGCATCGAGGGCCTGTTCGCACAGGCCCCGGCCGAGGCGTGGGACAAGACCTCATGCGGAGCCGGCGCGAAGGGACCGCGCGTCTACTACTGGGCGGCGGTGCGGCTACCGGCCGTCTCCGAGTTCGACTACCAGGGCGAGGTCCCCCACTGGATGCGGTGGGCACTGGCCCGTCGCAGCATCCGCAAGCCCGACGAGATCGCCTACTACCTCGCCTACGCACCCTTGGAGGCCACCGCCCGGGAGCTGGTGCGGGTTGCCGGGACACGCTGGGCGATCGAGGAGTGCTTCCAGGCTGCGAAGAACGAGTGCGGCCTGGACCAGTACGAAGTCCGTCGCTACGTGGGCTGGTACCGGCACATCACCCTCGCCATGCTCGCGCACGCCTTCCTGGCAGCCACGGCACACCAGGCCAGGGAAAAGGGGGCGGAACCGGTGGGGCAGCCGGGGCAATCGCGCTCACAGTGGCGGAGGTTCGGCGACTCCTGGCAGCTTGTCGTCCCCGGCCCCCGCAGCTGCGCGGACGCCGAGGCCGACGCCACGCGATGAGCTGGTCGAACTGGCGCCGACAACACCAGGCAGTCGCCCGTC
>NZ_JAFFSX010000081.1 GCF_017948485.1 Streptomyces sp. GESEQ-35
CGGCGAGCAGTCCATTGTCGTGATCCACGATGTACCGACGTGTGCCTGGGACTTGGAACTCGAAGAACTCTTCCGGAAGACCGGAGCCCGCTTCAGCCGCGTAGAGGTCCGGCGGCGGATGCGGGACTACGTCCGCGGACTGCTCGGCCCGGTGGGCCGCAAGAACAGCTGGCAATGGGCCGAATACGCCGGCCACGCCACCCCGCACGGCCTGCAGCACCTGCTCTCCCACAGCCGCTGGGACACTGACGGCCTGCGCGACGACATGCAGACGTACGTGGCCGAACAACTCGGCACGCCAGACGGTGTGTTGATTCTGGATGACACCGGCATCGTGAAGAAGGGCACTACCTCCGCCGGAGTGCAGCGCCAGTATTCCGGCACGGCCGGGCCCCAGAGAATTGCCAGGTCGGGGTGTTTGCCGCCTACGCCACTACCCGCGGCCGCGCCCTCGTCGACCGCGAGCTTTACCTGCCCAAGTCCTGGACGCAGGACCGGGAACGCTGCCGGGCGGCCCGTATCCCCGACGAGCGCACCTTCGCCACCAAAGGCGACCTCGCCCGCGACATGATCCTGCGCGCCCTGGACTCTCCGCTTCCCATGGCCTGGGTTACTGCGGACTCCGCCTACGGGCAGGACTCCCACTTCCGGCACTTCCTGGAAGGCGCCCGGCTCTCCTACGTCGTCGCCGTCCCCAAGTCGCAGCAAGTACACGGCCCGCGCATCGACCATCTCATCGCTCAGGCGCCGCCCGAGGCATGGCAGCGCCTGTCAGCAGGGCCTGGCGCCAAGGGCGAACGGTTCTACAACTGGGCCGCCGCCCGCCTGCCTGCCTGCCGCGGCGGAGTCCGACGGCCACGAGGCGACCCGGCAGCGGTGGGTGCCGGCGCGCCGCAGCATCGGTAAGCCCGACGAGATCGCCTACTACTTCGCCTGCGCCCCGCTGGAGGCCACGGTCGCCGACTTGGTTCGCGTCGCCGGTTGCCGCTGGAAGATCGAGGAGTGCTTCCAAAGCGCGAAGAACGAGTGCGGCCTGGACCAGTACGAAGTCCGCCGCTACGTGGGCTGGTCCCGACACATCACGCTCGCCATGCTCGCCCACGTCTTCCTCGCCGTGATGGCCGTGCAGGAGCGCGAAAAGGGGGTGACGAGGCCGACACACCCGACCTCGTGGACCTCACACCAGCCGAAATCCGTCGTCTGCTGGCAACTGAACCCCGTCGCCATGCTGCGCGCCGCGACCACGCCGTGAGCTGGTCCCAATGGCGGCGCCGCCACCAAGCACGTGCCCGA
>NZ_JAFFSX010000082.1 GCF_017948485.1 Streptomyces sp. GESEQ-35
CTCTTCGTTGTGTTGGCCGAGGAGGGGTGCGGTGGTGATGTGGGCGGGGGAGTCGGAGAGTTTGAGGGGGTTGCCGACGGTGGTGTAGGTGCCGCGTTGGGGGTGGTCGACGTTGATGATCATGTCGTTGGCGGCGAGGGAGGGGTCTTCGATGATTTCTTTGGTGGAGAGGATGGGTCCGCAGGGGATGTTGTGGGTGTTGAGGTGGTGGAGGACCTGCCATTTGGGTTGGGTGGTGGTCCATTCCTCGATGAGCTGGAACATTTTGGGGAGTTTGGGCAGGCGGGCTTGTGGGGTGTTCCATTCGGGGTCGTCGGCGAGTTCGGGCCGGCCGATGAGGTGGGTGATGGGTTTCCAGCCGGTGGGCTGGACGATGATGTAGACGTAGTCGTTGGGGCCGCCGGGGGCGCACCTGACGGCCCAGCCGGGCTGGCCGCCGCCGGAGGCGTTGCCGGAGCGGGGTACTTCGTCGGTGAAGTCGTCGTTGGGGTATTCGTGCAGGGGGCCGTGGGTCAGGCGTTGCTGGTCGCGGAGTTTGACCCGGCAGAGGTTGAGGACGGCGTGCTGCATGGCGACGTTGACGCGCTGGCCGCGTCCGGTGCGGGTGCGCTGGAAGAGGGCGGCGAGGATGCCGGCGACGGCGTGGACGCCGGTGCCGGAGTCGCCGATCTGTGCGCCGGTCGCCATCGGGGGTCCGTCCTGGAGGCCGGTGGTGGCCATCGAGCCGCCCATCGCCTGCGCGACCACCTCGTAGGCTTTGAAGCTGGTGTAGGGGCCTTCGCCGAAGCCCTTGATGGAGGCGTACACGATCTGCGGGTTGATCTCCTGGATGCGGTCCCAGGTGAAGCCCATCCGGTCCACCGCGCCGGGCGCGAAGTTCTCCACCATCACGTCCGAACGCCGGATCAGCTCGGTCAGGATCTCCTTGCCCCGCTCACTCTTCGTGTTCAGGGTGACGGAGCGCTTGTTGCAGTTGAGCATCGTGAAATACAGCGAGTCGACGTCCGGGATGTCCCGCAGCTGCCGGCGCGTGATGTCCCCGCCCGGCGCCTCCACCTTCACCACGTCCGCCCCCAGCCACGCCAGCAGCTGCGTCGCCGACGGCCCGGACTGCACATGCGTCATATCCAGGACACGAACACCCTCAAGAGCCTTCGCC
>NZ_JAFFSX010000083.1 GCF_017948485.1 Streptomyces sp. GESEQ-35
CAACGGGCCGTGCTGGCAGCCAAGTTCGGGGCGATTCTGCCGCATCTCGACGAGCGGCAGCGTCGCTTGTTGATAGGGGCGGAAGCCCAGTCGCTGGGTCACGGCGGGATCAAAGCGGTCGCCCGCGCTGCCGGTGTCCGTGAGGCCAGAGTGTCTGCCGGAATACGCGAACTCGACTCTGGCGACGCCCCGTTGGGACGGGTCCGCCGGCCCGGTGGCGGCCGCAAACGCGTCGCCGACCTGAACCCCGCTGTCCGCAAGGCACTTCTCACGCTGGTCGAGCCCGACGTCCGCGGGGATCCCATGTCGCCGCTGCGCTGGACCAAATCCACCCGCAAACTGGCCGGGGAACTGACCCGGCAGGGCCACCGGATCTGCGCGGACACGGTGGGCGACCTCCTGCGAGAGGAGGGCTTCAGCCTGCAGAGCAACGCCAAGACCCTGGAGGGCAGGCAGCATCCGGACCGGGACGCACAGTTCCACTACCTCAACGACCAGGCCCGCGACCACCAGGACGGCGGGGCGCCGGTGATCAGCGTGGACACGAAGAAGAAGGAACTGGTCGGCCCTTTCAAGAACAACGGCCGTGAATGGGAGCCCAGAGGCGAACCGGTACGGGTCGACACCCACGACTTCCCCGACCGCGAGCTGGGCAGAGCGGTGCCTTACGGCATCTACGACGTCGTCGCGAACACCGGCTGGGTCAACGTGGGCACCGACCACGACACCGCCGCGTTCGCCGTCGAATCCATCCGCCGCTGGTGGAACGCAGCTGGGCGGGCCGCCTATCCCACGGCCGGCCGACTGCTGATCACCGCCGACGCGGGCGGCTCCAACGGATACCGCACCCGCACCTGGAAGACCGAACTCGCCCAGTTCGCCGCCGAGTCCGGCCTGGCGATCACCGTCTGCCACCTGCCTCCCGGAACTTCGAAGTGGAACCAGATCGAGCACCGGCTGTTCTCCCACATCACCACGAACTGGCGCGGCAGGCCCCTGACCAGCCACGAAGTCATCGTCGAGAGCATCGCCGCGACCACCACCAAGACCGGCCTGACCGTGCACGCCGAACTCGACACCGACCAGTACCCCACCGGCATCCAGGTCAGTGACGA
>NZ_JAFFSX010000084.1 GCF_017948485.1 Streptomyces sp. GESEQ-35
CGGCGCGCGGGGCGATGATGCCGGTACGCCCGACGTTCCACTCCACCTCCAGCAGCCGGGTGATCTTCTCGACGGCGGGCAGCTTGTAAGCGATCGCCCAGCGCGGGGCGCGCGTCCCTGATCCGGCCGCCTGTTGGTCGGCGGCCAGGTCGGCCTTGATGACGATCCCGTCGATCCCGAACGGCAACTCCGCTCGCAGGGCGGCGATCTCCTGCACCCGGGCCAGCACCTGCTCGACCGTGTCTGCGGTGGTGCCGGGCACCGCGGTCGTGGCGGTGGTGTTGACCCCGAGCTCGCCGGCCTGCGCCATGAGGTCACTGTGCGCGAGCCCGGACAGCCGAGCGGAGAGCTCCGTCCCGGTGTCGGCGAGGGGGAGCAGTCCGTAGCCGAAGAACGTCATCGGCACGGTGTAGGCGCGCTCCTTGGCGCGCAGGGTGCCTGCCGAGGCGCCTCGCGGGTTGGCGAACGGCTGTCCGCCGTGCGCCGTGCGTACCTCGTTGCCGTGCTCGAACTGGGCGGTGGTCATCAGGACTTCGCCCCGGACTTCGACGGTGACCGGCTCGGCGAGTTCGTCCGGCAGGCCCTCGATGGTGCCGATCGCATGGGAGACGTCCTCCCCGGCCGTCCCGTCGCCGCGGGTGATCAGCCGTCTCAGTCGGCCGTGGGTGTAGCGGGCGGCGATCGCGAGCCCGTCCAGCTTCGGCTCGACACTGAACTGCGCCACGTCGTGACCGATCCGGCGGGCCAGCGAGGCGGTCCAGGCGGTGAACTCCTCCGGAGAGAACACGTTGTCCAGGCTCAGCATCGCCACCGAGTGCGGGACATCGCCCTCCACCGTGCCGCCGGCGACCTTCCCGATCGGCGAGTCGGGCAGCACCTGGTCGGGATGGTCGGCCTCCCATGCGGCGATGCCGCGCACCAGCCGGTCGTAGGCGTCGTCGTCCAGCACCGAGGTACCGCCCTGGTAGTAGGCGGCCGACGCTTTCACCGCGTCCTCGACCGCCTGCGCGTAGGCGGCGGCATCCACGATCACTGAAGCTGGTGTCGTCATGCTGGTCATCCTGCCTGCCATCACTGACAACGCCCCCTCACGACGTCCGCACC
>NZ_JAFFSX010000085.1 GCF_017948485.1 Streptomyces sp. GESEQ-35
GCCGAGCGCTATCCCGACGGGCAGCTCTACATCAACCTGCGCGGATTCGACCCGACCGGTGCGATCGTCTCGTCGGCGGAGGCGATCCGTGCGTTCCTCGACGCGCTCGGCGTCCCCCCGCAGACCATCCCGGGCACGCTGGACGCTCAGACCGCCCTCTACCGCAGTCTGCTCGCCGACCGCCGGGTGCTGGTTCTCCTCGACAACGCCCGTGACACCGAGCAGGTCCGCCCGCTGCTGCCCGGCTCCGCCGACTGTCTGGCCATCGTCACCAGCCGCAGTCAGCTCACCGGTCTGGTCGCCCACGAGGGGGCGCGACCGCTGACACTGGGCCCGCTGTCTCCCGCCGCGGCCCACGGCTTCCTGGCGCGCCGCGTTGGTGCTGTACGGCTGACGGCGGAACCGGAGGCCGTGAACGAGATCATCGAGTGTTGCGGGCGGCTGCCCCTGGCCCTGGCCGTCGTCGCGGCGCGTGCCGCGACCAACCCCGGGTTCGCGCTCGGCATCATCGCCGGAGAACTGCGGGAGGGCCGGGGCAACCTGGACGCGCTCACCGGCGGCGACCCCACCTCGGACGTACGGACCGTCTTCTCCTGGTCCTACGAGGCCCTGTCCGCACCGGCCGCGCGACTCTTCCGCCTGCTCGGCCTGCACTCCGGCCCGGACATCTGCGGGCACGCCGCAGCGGCCCTCGCCGGGCTTCCCCTGCGCGAGACCCGCGGCCTGCTCGCAGAGATCACCCGGCTCAACCTCCTCAACCAGCACGCGCCCGGCCGCTACGCCCTGCACGACCTGCTGCGCGTCTACGCCGCGGAACGCGTCACCACGCAAGAGACGCCGCAGGAGCGGGACCGGGCCGTGGAACGGCTGGCGCACTGGTACCTGCACACGGCGGCTGCCGTCTACGGCTACCTCTCTCCGGGCCATCGCCCGTTCCCTCTCGGCCCCCGGCCTCCGGAATGCGAGCCCATGACGTTCACCTCGCGCGACCAGGCACTGCGGTGGTGCGAGATCGAGCGCCCCAACTTCGTCGCCACCGTGCACCAGGCCGCCGCATCGCACCGGCCCGACCTGGCGTGGCA
>NZ_JAFFSX010000086.1 GCF_017948485.1 Streptomyces sp. GESEQ-35
CCGACAGCTCTACCCCGCGCTGCTCGCTCCCCCACTCCGCCGGTGCTGTCCAGTCGAGCAGCGCGGGCCGAACCCCATCCTCCGCGGGCCGCGCCACCTGATCTCTCGAAATCCCTGCACCGAGGTCGTGGTTCACGCATGCCCTACTCCCCCGTCCCGTTCCCATATACGCAGCGATAGGGATAGTGGGTGCCCTGGCTGTCCTGTCGACCGGGTGTTCCAGCTCGGCCGGCACCCCTTCCAAGACCACAACAAAACAGCCGTACTCCGTCTCAGCGGGCATCACCGACACGACCTCGCCGAGCGCGGAGAACCCTGGCCCGCCGCCAAGTTCCGCGTCACCAAAGGATGTTGAGCGCACCGCGCGGGAGCAGACCGAACTCGCCGCGGCCCGCAAGCGGATCGCGGAACTGGAAGCCGAGTTGGCCATCCACCGCCGGGCCGCCGAGTTGCTCGGGGAGGTGAGCTCTCCAAAAGGCGATTCGAGCCATCCGCGTGATGGCCGGTGAGGGACATTCCGTGCAGCGGGCCTGCCGGGTGGCGTTCGCCAGTCCCGCCCCGGAGTCGATCGAGATCACATTCGCGCCCCGCCGATGCCGTCGCGAAGCCAACTCCCCTACCTAGACGGCGATATGCGCGCGGTTCGCGGTGACCGGGGCGACGTCCTCACGCTCGCATATCAGCAGGTACTCGGCCAGTCCTCGGCCATAGGCGTCGATCGTGCGGGGTGCACGTCCGAAATCCGTCCAGACCCCGTCAGCTAGGTCTCTGCCTGCTCATGCCGGCCGAGCACCGGCACGGGCCGCACAGCGCAGCGCCCCGGCTGTCTGGCAGACAGCCGGGGCGCTCTGGTGGGAGCACGCCCGCAGCCGGGTGTTCAGTTGAACGTGTGCTCTGGCGCGAGCAGTCAGCAGCGCTTGTCGCTGGATGCCGTGAACTTGTCCGGGGACCCCTCCGGGATCACGGTGCCGACCGCGGAGGTGCACTCGTCGACCGTGTCGGTGCCG
>NZ_JAFFSX010000087.1 GCF_017948485.1 Streptomyces sp. GESEQ-35
AGTGGCTGACGACCACTGACCACAAGACGATCGGAACGCTGTACCTCGTCACGTCGTTCGCGTTCTTCTGCATCGGTGGCGTGATGGCGCTGTTCATGCGCGCCGAGCTGGCCCGTCCGGGCCTTCAGATCATGTCGAACGAGCAGTTCAACCAGGCGTTCACGATGCACGGCACGATCATGCTGCTGATGTTCGCGACGCCGCTGTTCGCCGGCTTCACGAACTGGATCATGCCGCTTCAGATCGGCGCGCCCGACGTGGCGTTCCCGCGGCTGAACATGTTCGCCTACTGGCTGTACCTGTTCGGCTCGACGATCGCGGTGGGCGGCTTCCTCACCCCCTCCGGCGCGGCCGACTTCGGCTGGTTCGCCTACTCCCCGCTGTCGGACGCGGTCCGCTCGCCGGGCATCGGCGCCGACCTGTGGATCATGGGCCTGGCCTTCTCCGGCTTCGGCACCATCCTCGGCGCGGTCAACTTCATCACCACCATCATCTGCATGCGCGCCCCGGGCATGACGATGTTCCGCATGCCGATCTTCGTGTGGAACGTGCTGCTGACCGGTGTCCTGGTGCTGCTGGCCTTCCCGGTCCTCGCGGCCGCGCTGTTCGCCCTGGAGGCTGACCGAAAATTCGGGGCGCATGTCTTCGACTCCGCCAATGGCGGCGCCCTGCTGTGGCAACACCTCTTCTGGTTCTTCGGCCATCCAGAGGTGTACATCATCGCGCTGCCGTTCTTCGGCATCATTTCCGAGGTCATCCCGGTCTTCTCCCGCAAGCCGATGTTCGGCTACATGGGCCTGATCGGCGCGACCATCGCGATCGCGGGTCTGTCCGTGACGGTGTGGGCCCACCACATGTACGTCACCGGCGGAGTGCTGCTCCCGTTCTTCTCCTTCATGACGTTCCTCATCGCCGTACCGACAGGCGTGAAGTTCTTCAACTGGATCGG
>NZ_JAFFSX010000088.1 GCF_017948485.1 Streptomyces sp. GESEQ-35
CTGGAGGGTGGTGAGGGTGTGTGCGGTGAGGGTGTGGGTGGCTTCGACGGGGTGGTCTGTGGTGGGGGGCAGGTGCAGGATCACCTGGTCGGGCACCGCGGCCCCGTCGGCCACCGCCGTGACGAGCGCATCGAGATCTGTGTAGGAGGGTGTGTCGGGGTAGGACTCCAGACCCGCACCGATCACCGCGCGCTGTAGCGGAGTTGAGGGCTCCGCCTCCTGCACCACCTCAACCCACTCAATTACGTGCGGACGGCCTCCATGCCTGTCCTTGGCCGAGGATGCACCACCCGCATCGATTTCGAGCGAAACGGCATCCGCTGCCAGGACTGGGAGACCAGAGGGATCCGTGGCCACAAGCCTGGCGATGTCGCCTGACAGGGACCAGTGGACGCGGAGTGCCGTCGCACCCGTGGCCACGAGCTGAAGTCCGCGAGCGGCAGCAGGTACGAGAGGCCGGACAAGTGCGACGGATCGAAGTGCCGCCGCCAGGAGGGCCGGGTGGATGCCGAAGCCGGTGACTTCTGTGTCTTCCGGGATCGAGACTTCCGCATAGATGTCGTCGCCCACGCCCCATACGTTGTCGAGTCCAGGGAACTCCTCTACGTGGAGGGGCTCGGCCCCGGCTGGCGGCCACACCGAGAGCGGCTCGGGCGCCGCAGCGGAAACATCGGTCAGGGTGCCGACGGCATGCCGGACCCACTCCTCCCCCTTGGAATGAACGGTGACCGGGCGTCGACCGGCGTCGTCCGGGGCACCAACTGCCACCTGAATGCGTACGGTCTCGTGGGCCGTGAGGGCGAGCGGCGTTTCGATGGTGAACTCTTCGAGGTGGCCGCAGTCCGTCTCGTGGGCTGCGTGAAGGACGAGTTCCAGTAGCAGAGCGCGGCTGGTGTCGGAGGCGCCTGCCAACCACGGATGCGTGGAC
>NZ_JAFFSX010000009.1 GCF_017948485.1 Streptomyces sp. GESEQ-35
AACGATGTGGAAGGGCTCCTTGTCCTTCGAAACACCGATGCTGTGGGCGGTCGGCTTCCTGATCACCTTCACCTTCGGTGGTCTGACCGGTGTCATCCTGGCCTCGCCGCCGATGGACTTCCACGTCTCGGACTCGTACTTCGTGGTGGCGCACTTCCACTACGTCGTCTTCGGCACCGTCGTCTTCGCGATGTTCTCCGGCTTCCACTTCTGGTGGCCGAAGATGACCGGCAAGATGCTCGACGAGCGCCTCGGCAAGATCACCTTCTGGACGCTGTTCATCGGCTTCCACGGCACCTTCCTGGTCCAGCACTGGCTGGGCGCCGAGGGCATGCCGCGCCGGTACGCCGACTACCTGGCGGCCGACGGCTTCACCGCGCTGAACACGATCTCGACGATCAGCTCGTTCGTGCTCGGCCTGTCGATACTGCCGTTCCTCTACAACGTGTGGAAGACGGCCAAGTACGGCAAGAAGGTCGAGGTCGACGACCCGTGGGGCTACGGCCGCTCGCTCGAGTGGGCGACGTCCTGCCCGCCGCCGCGGCACAACTTCCTCACCCTGCCGCGGATTCGCAGCGAATCCCCGGCGTTCGACCTGCACCACCCCGAGATCGCCGCTCTCGACCAGCTCGAGAACGCGCCTCACGGTGAGAAGGCTCTCGCGGGCGGCAAGGAGGCCGGCAAGTGAAGATCCAGGGCAAGATGTTCATGTGGCTGAGCGTCTTCGTCCTCGCCATGGCGGTCGTCTATGGCGTGTGGTCGAAGGAGCCGGCCGGTACCACGGCCCTCTTCCTGGCCTTCGGCCTGTGCATCATGATCGGCTTCTATCTGGGCTTCACCGCCCGGCGGGTCGACGCGGGTGCCCAGGACAACAAGGAGGCGGACGTCGCGGACGACGCCGGCGAGGTCGGGTTCTTCAGCCCGCACAGCTGGCAGCCGCTCTCCCTCGGGATCGGCGGCGCGCTCGCCTTCCTGTCGGTCGCGATCGGCTGGTGGCTGATGTACTTCTCGGCTCCGCTGATCTTGATGGGCCTGTGGGGCTGGGTCTTCGAGTACTACCGCGGTGAGAACCGCACCCAGTAGCACACGCCGAGCGCTCTGGAGCCCGGACACTCCGACACGGAGGGTCCGGGCTCCTGCTTTTGCCGCAATCCGGTTCACTCGTACGTGTCGCCCAGCGCGCCGCGGTTGACGGGGCTTCCTAGCGTGAAGCCATGAACCACTCACCCCGCACCACCCGCACCGCAGTCGGCTGCACGCTGCTGGTGATCGCCCTCGGCGCGGGCGTCACGGGCTGCGGCAGCGACGGCAACCCGCTGTCCGCCGCGCCGTACGACGCGGCGGACCAGATCGCCTTCAACGGCCCCTCCAAGGGCGAGAAGAAGGCCGACCCGGACAAGCCCCTGGAGGTCACCGCCGAGGGCTCGGACGGCCGTATCACGGACGTCACGGCCATGGACGGCAGAGGCCGGTACGTGGCCGGTGAACTCTCCGCCGACGGCTCCCGCTGGCACAGCACCTCACCACTCGCCGCGGACGCCCACTACACGGTCCGGGTGAGCACGGAGGACGAGGACGGTGCGCCCGGCCGCAAGGTCCTCACCTTCGACACCGGCAAGCCCCTCACGAAGAAGCGACTGAAGGTGGCATTCGGGCCGCAGGCGGGCACGTACGGCGTCGGCCAGCCCATCACGGCCGAACTGGACCAGCCAGTCAAACTGAAGGCCCAGCGGGCCGTGATCGAACGGGCCCTCAAGGTCGAGTCCACGCCGGCCGCTGAGGGCGCCTGGCACTGGGTGGACGACAAGGAACTCCACTACCGTCCCAAGGAGTACTGGCCCACCCACGCCACCATCCGGGTCCGCAGCACCCTGGAGGGCATAAAGATCAGCGACCGCCTCTGGGGCGGCAGCACCAAACCACTGAAGCTCACCACGGGCGACAGGGTCATCGCCGTGACGGACGCGTCGTCCCACTCCATGACCGTCTACAAGAACGGCGAGGCGATCAACGACATCCCCGTCACCACCGGCAAGGCCGGCTTCGAGACCCGCAACGGCGTCAAGGTCGTACTCGGCAAGCAGTACTTCGTACGAATGCGCGGCACCAGCATCGGTATCGCCGAGGGTTCCTCGGAGTCGTACGACCTGCCCGTCTACTGGGCGACCCAGGTCACCTACAGCGGCGAGTACGTCCACGCCGCCCCCTGGTCCGTCGGCTCCCAGGGCTACGCCAACGTCAGCCACGGCTGCACCGGCATGAGCACCGGCAACGCCGCCTGGTTCTACGAGAACGTCCGCGCGGGCGACCTCGTCGAGGTCGTCAACTCCTACGGCGAAACGATGGAACCCTTCGGCAACGGCTTCGGCGACTGGAACCTGGAGTGGAAGAACTGGCGGCACGGCAGCGCCCTGCTCAAGGGCAACCCGGAGGGTCCGAAGCCGGAGGACGCGTCAAGGCTGCGACCTGCGGCCGTGTGACCTGCCTAGGCGCTCAGCGCACTCTTCCCGCGCAACAAGGAAGCCAACGCCGAGGCGAACTCCACCGGATCCACCGGCAACGTCACGGCGGCCTCGGCCCGGCTCCAGGTAGCCAGCCAGGCATCCTGAGGCCGCCCGATGAGCACCAGCACCGGCGGGCAGTTGAACACCTCGTCCTTGATCTGCCGGCAGACGCCCATGCCACCCATCGGCACGGCCTCACCGTCCAGGACGCAGACGTCGATCCCGCCCTTGTCCAGCTCCGTGAGCACGGCAGCCGGCGTCGCACACTCCACGAACTCCACGACGGGCACGTCCGGAGCCGGCCTGCGCCCGGTCGCCAGCCGTACCTGCTCACGGGTGTTGGAGTCGTCGCTGTAGACCAGCACCGTGGCGGTCGCCTGCATTGTTCCTCCGCGTCGTTGGTCGGGAACCTGCCGCGGATGCTACTCCCTCGGACTCTCCGTCAACACCTGTTGGAACACCCCTGCGATGGGCCATACGGGCAGTCCACGAGCTGCGAACACTCCGAACGGCACCCCCCGGAGTGAGGGCGGGATAAGCGACCGACATAATGTCGGTCGTGGCGACAGCAACGACAGTAGATACCGGGCACGCGCACCCGTCGGTCAACCGGCCGAACCTCACCAGCGTCGGAACCATCATCTGGCTGAGTTCCGAGCTGATGTTCTTCGCGGCCCTCTTCGCGATGTACTTCACCCTGCGATCGGTGACGGGACCCGATCACTGGAAGGAGATGGCGCACGCCCTCAACGTCCCCTTCTCCTCGGTGAACACCACGATCCTGGTGCTCTCCTCCCTCACCTGCCAGCTCGGCGTCTTCGCCGCCGAGCGCGGTGATGTGAAGAGGCTCCGGGGCTGGTTCATCATCACTTTCATCATGGGTGCGATCTTTATCGGCGGTCAGATCTTCGAGTACACGGAGCTGGTGAAGAAGGACGGGCTCTCGCTCTCCTCGGACCCGTACGGCTCGGTGTTCTACCTGACCACCGGCTTCCACGGCCTGCACGTGACGGGCGGCCTCATCGCCTTCCTGTTCGTTCTCGGCCGCACTTACGCGGCCAAGAGGTTCACTCACGAGCAGGCGACCGCCGCCATCGTCGTGTCCTACTACTGGCACTTCGTCGATGTCGTCTGGATCGGCCTCTTCGCCACGATCTATTTGATCAAGTAGCCGGGCCCGCTCCCGAACATTCCAGAAGCATCGACGCAGAAGATCCTGACACCGGGGTAATCCGTGAAAAAGCTCTCCGCACGACGACGCCATCCGCTGGCGGCGCTCGTCGTCCTACTCCTCGCGCTGGCATGCACCGGGGGGCTGTACGCCGTGTTCGCGCCTGCGGACAAGGCGCAGGCAGATACAACCGCCCAGTCCCTCGCCATCGACGAGGGCAAGAAGCTCTACGCCGTCGGCTGCGCCAGCTGCCACGGCACCGGCGGTCAGGGCACCTCTGATGGTCCGAGCCTCGTGGGCGTGGGCGCCGCGGCCGTCGACTTCCAGGTCGGCACCGGCCGCATGCCGGCCCAGCAGCCCGGCGCGCAGGTCCCGAAGAAGAAGGTCATCTACTCGCAGGCAGAGATCGACCAGCTGGCCGCGTACATCTCCTCGCTGGGTGCCGGTCCGACCGTCCCGACCGAGGCGGAGTACGGCCCCGAGGGCGCCGACATCGCCAAGGGCGGCGAGCTGTTCCGCACCAACTGCGCGCAGTGCCACAACTTCACCGGCAAGGGCGGCGCGCTGACGCACGGCAAGTTCGCACCGGACCTTGAGGGCGTCGACCCGAAGCACGTCTACGAGGCCATGCAGACCGGCCCGCAGAACATGCCTTCCTTCCCCGACACCACGCTGTCGGAGCAGAACAAGAAGGACATCATCGCGTACCTCGACGCGGTCAACGGCGACGACACCGAGAGCCCCGGCGGTCTTGAGCTGGGCGGACTCGGTCCGGTCAGCGAGGGCCTGTTCGCGTGGGTCTTCGGACTCGGCGCGCTGATCGCGGTCGCCGTCTGGGTCGCCGCTCGGACCGCAAAGGCCAAGAAGTCATGAGTAGCCAAGACATTCCAGAAGAGAACCTGCCCGCTGAGCAGGACACGCACGGCGCAGTAGGCGTCGCGGACGAGAAGCACCCGTTCGCCGACCCCGGTCTGCCGCCCCACGAGCACCGCGTCCAGGACATCGACGAGCGGGCCGCCAGCCGGTCCGAGCGCACGGTGGCCATGCTGTTCACGCTGTCGATGCTGGCCACCGTCGGCTTCATCGCGTCGTTTGTGACGATCCCCGCCGACAAGTCGGTCTACATCTTCCCGCTGGGCCACATCAGCGGGCTGAACTTCGCGCTGGGCATGACGCTCGGCATCGCCCTCTTCGCCATCGGCGCGGGCGCGGTCCACTGGGCCCGCACGCTGATGTCCGACGAGGAGATGGTCGACGAGCGCCACGCGATCGAGGCGGAGCCCGAGGTCAAGGCCAAGGTCATGGCCGACTTCAAGCAGGGCGCCAAGGAGTCCGCGCTCGGCCGCCGCAAGCTGATCCGCAACACGATGTTCGGCGCGCTGGCCATGGTCCCGCTCGCCGGCGTCGTCCTGCTGCGCGACCTCGGCCCGCTGCCCGAGACCAAGCTCCGCCACACGAGCTGGCGCAAGGGCAAGCTGCTCGTCAACATGAACACCGACGAACCGCTGCGTCCCTCCGACGTCGTGGTCGGCTCGCTCACCTTCGCCAAGCCCGAGGGCCTGGAGGAGCACGACGAGGACTTCCAGCAGCACATCGCCAAGGACGCCCTGATGATCGTCCGGATTCAGCCGGACAACATCAAGGACAAGCGCGAGCTGGAGTGGTCCCACGAGGGCATCGTGGCGTACTCGAAGATCTGCACCCACGTCGGTTGCCCGATCTCCCTGTACGAGCAGCAGACGCACCACGTCCTCTGCCCCTGCCACCAGTCCACCTTCGACCTCTCCGACGGTGCCCGAGTGATCTTCGGTCCCGCCGGTCACGCCCTGCCGCAGCTACGCATCGGCGTGAACGACGAGGGCTACCTCGAGGCGCTCAGCGACTTCGAAGAGCCCGTCGGTCCTGCATTCTGGGAGCGCGGATGAGCACTGAGACGACCACCAACGACTCGCGCTCGCGCGAGAAGGCGCCGGGCGGCGAGCGCGTCGCCGACTGGGCCGACGGCCGGCTGGGGATCTACTCCCTGGCCAAGACCAACATGCGCAAGATCTTCCCCGACCACTGGTCGTTCATGTTGGGTGAGGTCTGCCTCTACAGCTTCATCATCATCATCCTCACGGGTGTGTATCTGACGCTGTTCTTCCACCCGTCGATGAACGAGGTGGAGTACCACGGCAGTTACATCCCGCTTCAGGGCCAGCTGATGTCGGAGGCGTTCAGCTCCACGCTGCACATCTCCTTCGACGTCCGCGGCGGTCTGCTCATCCGGCAGATCCACCACTGGGCGGCGCTGGTCTTCCTGGCCGCCATGTTCGTGCACATGATGCGGGTGTTCTTCACGGGCGCGTTCCGCAAGCCGCGTGAGGTCAACTGGCTGTTCGGCTTCCTGCTGTTCGTCCTGGGCATGTTCACCGGCTTCACCGGCTACTCGCTCCCGGACGACCTGCTCTCCGGCACCGGTGTCCGCTTCATGGAGGGCGCGATCCTGTCCGTGCCCATCGTCGGCACGTATCTGTCGTTCTTCCTCTTCGGCGGCGAGTTCCCGGGCGGCGACTTCGTGGCCCGCTTCTACTCGATCCACATCCTGCTGCTGCCGGGCATCATGCTCGGCCTGGTGGTCGGCCATCTGATCCTGGTCTTCTACCACAAGCACACGCAGTTCGCGGGCCCCGGCCGCACCAACAAGAACGTCGTCGGCATGCCGCTGCTGCCGGTGTACATGGCCAAGGCCGGAGGCTTCTTCTTCCTGGTCTTCGGTGTCATCGCGGCCATCTCCGCGATCGCCACGATCAACCCGATCTGGGCCATGGGCCCCTACCGTCCGGACCAGGTGTCGACCGGCGCCCAGCCCGACTGGTACATGGGCTTCTCCGAGGGCCTGATCCGCGTCATGCCCGGTTGGGAGGTCAACTTCTGGGGTCACACACTCGTCCTGGGTGTGTTCATCCCGCTGATGATCTTCCCGCTGGTCCTGGTCGCGATCGCGGTCTACCCGTTCATCGAGTCCTGGGTCACCGGCGACAAGCGCGAGCACCACATCCTGGACCGCCCGCGCAACGCGCCGACCCGTACGGGCTTCGGTGTCGCCTGGATCACCTGGTACATGGTGCTGCTGATCGGTGGTGGAAACGACCTCTGGGCCACCCACTTCCACCTGTCGATCAACGCCATCACCTGGTTCGTCCGGATCGCGTTCTTCGTCGCCCCGGTCCTCGCGTTCATCGCCACCAAGCGGATCTGCCTCGGCCTCCAGCGTCGTGACCGGGACAAGGTGCTGCACGGCCGTGAGTCGGGCATCATCAAGCGTCTGCCGCACGGTGAGTTCGTCGAGATCCACGAGCCGCTCAGCCAGGACGCGCTGTACACCCTCACGGCTCATGAGCAGTACGAGCCGGCCGAGATCGGCCCGCTGGTCGACGAGAACGGTGTCGAGCGCAAGGTGAAGGGCTCCCAGAAGCTGCGCGCCAAGCTCAGCAAGGCGTACTACGGCGACGAGAGCCAGATCGCCAAGCCGTCCGTCGAGGAGTACAAGGAGATCACCAGCGGCCACGGCCACCACTGACGCTCCGCTGAGTGCCGGTGATATGTCCGTTGTCGTCTGCGGCGCCGTTGTGGCTGGTCGCGCAGTTCCCCGCGCCCCTAAAGGGGCGCGGCCGAACCGCGGACTCGTCAGGACCGCTAGCCACGCCACGGTTGAAGGGCCCCCGTCCGGTCTTCGGACGGGGGCCCTTCGCCATGCCCGCGGCTGGATAGGGTGGGCTCACACTCTTCTACGACCCACAGGAGCGGCTATGAGCGCTGTGACCCCCGCTGGAGGCGACATCGCGGCGGGCCGTTCCTGGCCAGAGGTGCTGAACGGGCTGCTGGAGGGCCGGGACCAGAGCGCCGACGACACGGCCTGGGCGATGGACCGGATCATGCGTGGCGAGGCGACCGACGCACAGATCGCCGGGTTCGCGGTTGCGCTGCGCGCCAAGGGCGAGACCGTGGAGGAGATCGCCGGGCTCGTCCGGACGATGTACGAGCACGCGAACGTGATCGAGGTGCCGGGGCGTACGGTCGACATCGTCGGCACGGGCGGTGACGGCGCCAGGACGGTGAACATCTCCACCATGTCCTCGATCGTCGTCGCCGGTACGGGCGCGAAGGTCGTCAAGCACGGCAACCGGGCCGCGTCCTCGGCGTCCGGCGCCTCGGACGTCCTGGAGAAGCTGGGCGTCAATCTGGAGCTGACGCCGCAGCGGGTCGCCGAGGTCGCCGAGGTCGCCGGGATCACCTTCTGTTTCGCGGTGAAGTTCCACCCGGCGCTGCGTCATGTGGCGGCGGCGCGTGGCCAGTTGGGGATCCGGACGACGTTCAACTTCCTCGGGCCGCTGACCAACCCGGCGAAGGTGAGGGCCCAGGCGGTCGGCGTCGCGGACCTCCGGATGGCGCCGATCGTGGCCGGCGTCTTCGCCGAGCGCGGCAACTCCTCCCTGGTGTTCCGCGGCGACGACGGACTGGACGAGCTGACCACCACGGCCACCTCCCGGGTGTGGATCGTCCGCGACGGCAAGGTCACCGAGGAGTCCTTCGACCCGCGCGACGTCGGCCTCGAAATGGTGCCGGTGGAGGCGTTGCGGGGCGCGGACTCCTCGTACAACGCGGAGGTCGCCCGGCGCCTGCTGGACGGCGAGACGGGCCCGGTGCGGGACGCCGTGGTGCTGAACTCGGCGGCGGCGCTGGTGGCGCTGGAACCGGCCGGTACGTCGCTCGTGGAGCAGATCCGCGCCGGGATGGAGAAGGCCGCCGAGTCGATCGACTCCGGCGCGGCCAAGCTGACGCTGGAGCGCTGGGTGGCCGCCAGCAACAAGTAGCGGTCCACGGTCACGTCCCGCAATCCGGACACGGGTTGCGGGACGTCGATCATTTCACGTACTTTCCTGCCCAGGTCATGAGTGACAGTCATGAGGCCCCGGCCGACTGTCCGGCAACCCTCCGTCCGTGGCGGGGTGCCCCGGGTGAAGACCAGGCCGTAGGCAGCGAGGTCTGCGGCAAGCGCGGGCCCCTCGAAAGACACCAGGGGTCCTGGTCGTCGAGGAGCCTTCTGTGTCTGTCACCACCACTCGGTCCATTTGTGCCCCGCTGTCCGTCCTCGGCCGGGATGTCACCGTCCCGCTCGTCACCGGCGGCGAGGTCACCTACGCCGCGCTCGACTACGCGGCCAGCGCGCCCGCGCTCCAGCGGGTCTGGGACGACGTGGCGGCATACGCGCCCTACTACGGCAGTGTCCACCGCGGCGCCGGCTACCTCTCCCAGCTGTCGACCGACCTCTTCGAGAACGCGCGCAGGACCGTCGCCGAGTTCCTGGACTGCCGTACCGACGACCAGCTGGTCTTCACCCGGTCCACCACGGATTCGCTGAACCTCCTCGCCGCCGCCCTCCCCGCCGACTGCCAGGTCTTCGTCTTCGAGACCGAGCACCACGCCTCGTTGCTGCCGTGGCAGGACGCGAAGGTCACCTACCTCAACGCGCCGCGCACCCCGCAGCAGGCCGTACGGACCCTGGAGCGGGCCCTCGCCGAGCGTGACCCGCGGGGCCCGGCCCTCGTCTGTGTCACCGGCGCTTCCAACGTCACCGGTGAGCTGTGGCCGGTGCGGGAGCTGGCCGCCGCCGCGCACGCCCACGGCGCCCGGATCGTGCTCGACGCCGCCCAGCTGGCCCCGCACCACCCGGTCTCCGTCCAGGACCTCGACGTCGACTGGGTCGCCTTCTCCGGGCACAAGCTGTACGCCCCCTTCGGCTCCGGTGTCCTGGCCGGCCGCGCCGACTGGCTGAAGGCCGCCGACCCCTACCTCGCGGGCGGCGGCGCCAGCCGCAAGGTCACCCGGCGCACGGACGGGGGAGTGGATGTGGAGTGGCACGACACCGCCGCCCGGCACGAGGCGGGCTCTCCGAACGTCATCGGCGCCTACTCCATCGCCTCCGCCTGCAAGGCCCTCACCGAGGCCGGTTTCGACGCGCTGGTCGCCCGTGAGCAGTACCTGATCGACATCGTGCGTGCGGGGCTCGCCGAGGTGCCCGAGGTCAGGATCCTCTCCCTCTTCGGCGACGACGCCCCGCGCGTCGGGGTCATCTCCTTCGTCGTCGACGGCTGGAACAGCTCGCACTTCGCCGCCGCCCTCTCCGCCGAGTACGGCATCGGCGTCCGCGACGGCCTCTTCTGCGCCCACCCCCTGGTCCGCACCCTGCTCGGCAGCGACCCGCAGAGCCAGGGCGAGTGCGGCGCTCCCGAAGCCGCGCCCGGCGAGAAGTCCCTCAACGCCATCCGCGTGAGCTTCGGTGCGGGCACGCCGGACGAGCACGTCGAGCGTTTCGTGACGGCCGTGAAGGAGCTCGTCCGGGACGGCGCCCAGTGGAACTACCGCACGGAGGACGGGCGTTGCGTTCCCGACACCTCCGCGTGAACCGGTAGCCGGGCGCCCAGCAGGATCATCCTCAGCGCGCGCTCGGTGGCGTCGGTGAGCAGTTCCGAAGCCCGCACCAGCGCCTCGGCCAGCGCCATCGGCGCCGGCAGGATCCCGCTGCACGCGTCCACGCCCGGCACGTCGTGCGCGCCCTCGCCGAGGGTGCCCGCCAGCGCGAGCACCGGGCGTCCGTGCAGCTTGGCCCGCCGCGCCACCTCGGCGGGGACCTTCCCGCGCGGTGTCTGGTGGTCCAGGGCGCCCTCGGCGGTGACCACCAGGTCGGCGCGGGCCAGCCGGGCGTCCAGGTCGAGGTGGTCGAGCAGCACGTCGAAGCGGGGGAGGAGACGGGCGCCGAGGGCGGCGAGCCCGGCGCCCAGGCCACCGGAGGCGCCGGTGCCGGGACCGCCGTACAGATCGGTGCCGGTGACGGCCAGGTCGCGGGTGAGGACGCCGGCCCAGTTCTCCAGGCCTGCCGACAGCTCCTCCACCTGCGCGGGTGTCGCCCCCTTCTGCGGTCCGAAGACACGGGCCACGCCCCGCTCTCCGCACAGCACGTTGTACGGGTTGCAGGCGACGAGCAGCTCGACCTGCCGCAGGCGCGCGTCGAGGCCGGAACCGTCGATCCGGCGCAGGCGGCTCAACTCACGGCCGCCGTGAGGGAGTTCGAACCCGTCCGCGTCCAGCAGCCGGGCCCCGAGTGCCTGGAGCGCGCCCGCGCCACCGTCCGACGTACCCGAGTCGCCGCAGCCGACCAGGATCCGCCGTACGCCGGTGTCGAGCGCGGCGCGGATCAGCTCGCCGACGCCGTAGGTCGTGGTGGCGCCCGGGTCGCGCAGGGTGCGGGGGACGAGGGAGAGGCCGGCCACCGCGGCCATCTCCACGACCGCCGTGTCCCCGGAGCCGAGCAGCGCGAAGTGGGTGCCGAGGGTCTCACCGACCGGGCCCCTGGCGGGCAGCGCGACGAGCCGTCCCCCGGTCGCGGCGGCCAGCGCGGCCGCGGTGCCCTCACCGCCGTCCACCAGGGGGATGAGGTCGAGGGCGGCGTCCGGGAGGACCCGGCGGACGCCGTCGGCGATGGCGTCGGCGGCGGCCTGGGCGGACAGGGACTCCTTGAAGCCGCTGGGCGCTACGACGACTCGGGTCAGCATGGGATCTCCTAAGCGGTCTTGGGGAATTCGGGTGCGGAACCGCGCCCCGCAAGGGGCGCGGGGAACTGCGCGACCAGCCCCCACCGGCCCGCGGCGAACGAACCGCATATCCAGCGGAGCGCTTAGCGGGTCGGCGGGACGCCGAGCAGCGGCCATACCGCGACGGCGAAGAGCAGGACGAGCGCCGCCGTCAGCGGTGCCAGGACGGCGGACAGACGCAGCAGGTCGCGGGGTGTGTAGGTGGGGGTGCCGGGGATCTCCGCGAAGAGCGTGACCGGCTTGGCCGAGGCCGGGAGCGTGTGGCAGAAGCCCGCGGCGGCGGTGGACGCGAGGGCGGCGGCGACCGGGTTGACCCCGGCGCCGACGGAGGCCGCCACGACCAGCGGGACCAGCACCGACGAGCGGGCCGAGCGTGACTGGAGTACCAGGTGCGCGGCCGTGCTGACCGCGATCACGACCGCCAGGAAGACGGTCGGGGTGACTCCCGCGGGCAGCCCCGAGACCAGCCACCGCGCCGCGCCCGAGTCGGCGAGCGCGACACCCATCGCCATGGTCGCCGCCATGAACAGCAGCAGTGACCACGGCACCGTTTTCAGGGCGTCCTTCAGGCCTACGGTGCCCAGCGCGGGCGAGGCCGCCACGACCGCGCCGATCAGCGCGACGACCGCGGGCGGCACCCGGTGCAGCGGCTCGCAGCACCACAGCAGCACGACCGTGCCGAGCAGCAGCGCGCAGCGCGTCTCGGCCTGTGTCCAGGGACCGGTGACCGGGGTGTCGGTGTGCCGCTGGATCTGCTCGGCGGTGATGTGCACGGGGCCCCGGCGGTCCGCGCGGCGGGTGGTCGTCAGCAGGACGGCCTCCGCGGCCAGGTGAGAGGAGGCCACGGCCAGCGGCAGCCCCAGCAGCAGCCACTCGGTGAACCCGATCCGCTCGCCGGCCGCCTCCCACAGCACCGACACGGTGATCAGATGTGCGCCCGCCCCGATCAGCGTCGCCACCGCAGACAGAAGGATCACGGTCGGGAACAGCAGCGCCAGCATCACGACCAGTCGTTTCCGGTCGGCGAGCGCCTTGGCGAGGGCCAGGAAGACCGGGAGCGCGAGCGCCGCCCGGCCCGAGGTCGCCGGTACCGCGAACGCCGTGACCACCAGCGCGGCCGTCGTCAGGTGCACCAGCTGCCGTACCGTGCGGGCCCCGCCCACCAGGAACGCCGCCGCCCGCCCGGCGAGCCCGGTCCGGGCCACCGCCGCCGCCAGCACGAAGGCACAGATCAGCAGCCACACCGTGGAGTCGCCGAGGGTGCCGAACAGGGTGTCGCTGCTGATCACCCCGGTGACCGTGAGGGCGAGTCCGGCGCCCAGCGCGATGTACGTGTCGTCGATCGGCGTACCGATCCAGGCGCACGTCGCCAGCGCGAACACGACGAGGGTCAGCCGCGCCTCCCCGCCCAGACCGGGGAAGTTGCCCGGGACCGCGAGCAGTGCGCACAGGGACAGCGCCACGCACAGGGCGGTGGTGAGGCGGAGGTTCAGGGTCACGTCATCGAGAGTTCACCCGGGCCGTGAGTCTGCGATGAGCCGTGGATGAAGGGAACTTCACGCGGGCAGCCGGTACCCCATGCCACGGACGGTCTCCAGCCGCTCGGCACCCAGCTTCCTGCGCAGCGCCCGCACATACACGTCCACGATGTTGGAGCCCGGGTCGAAGTCGTAGCCCCACACGTGCGACAGGATCTGCTCGCGGGAGAGCACCTGGCCCGGATGGCGCAGGAAGAGTTCCAGCAGGACGAACTCACGGGCCGTCAGGTCGACCGTGCGTTCCCCGGCCCGTGCCCTGCGGGTCCGCAGGTCCAGGCTCAGCGTGCCGGACCTGAGCACCGTCACCTCCGGCGCGCGGGCCGCCGTACGCAACCTGAGGCGCACCCGGGCGAGGAGTTCCTCGAAGCGGAACGGCTTGGTCATCCAGTCGTCGGCGCCGCCCTCCAGACCGGCCACCGTGTCCCGTACCGAGTCCCGTGCGGTCAGCACGATCACCGGGACCGTCACCCGGGCCTCGCGCAGCTGCCGCAGCACGGTGAAGCCGTCCTGGCCGGGCAGGCCGATGTCCAGGACGACCAGGTCGAAGCTGCCGGTCAGGGCGTACTCGTAGCCCGCGTCACCATCGCCGACGACGGTGGTGGTGAAGCCGTTGGCACGCAGGCCCTTCTCCACGAACGAGGCGATGCGCTCCTCGTCCTCGACGATGAGAATGCGGTTCACGCGCGTGCCTCTTCCAGGGTGAGTACGAAGGTGGCGCCGCCGCCCTCGGTGTCGTGCAGGCGGATCCGGCCGCCGTGCGCCTCCGCGATCGCCCGCACGATCGACAGGCCGAGCCCCGCGCCCGAACCCCGGGCGCCGCGCCGGGCCGCGCCACGCCGGAAGCGATCGAAGATCACCTCGACGTCCTGGGGCTGGACGCCGGGCCCGGAGTCGGCGACGTACAGCTCGATGCGCGGCCCTTCGGCGCGGGAGCCGATGCGGACGGTCTGGCCGGGTGTGGTGTGCTGCACGGCGTTCTGCGCGAGCTGCACCATGGCCTGGGTGATCCGCTGGGCATCCAACTGGCTCTCCCGGTCGGCGACTTCGGCGAGCCTCCAGTCGCGGTCGCCGAGGGTGCGGGCCTTGACGTAGACGTCGGCGGTGAGTTCGGCGAGCTGGACCGGCTCGGGGGTGACGAAGTCGGGGCGCTCCGCCTTGGCGAGCAGCAGCAGGTCCTCCACGATCCGGCTCATCCGGTCCAGCTCGTCGGTGACCAGGCGGATGGTCTCCTCGCGCTCGGCGGGGTCGTCGCCCATCAGCTCCAGATGGCCGCGGACGATGGTGATCGGGGTGCGCAGCTCGTGGCCGGCGTCGTCGACGAACTCGCGCTGGGCGGCGAAGGCGCGCTCCAGCCGGTCGAGCATCGCGTTGAACGTCTCGGCGAGGGCCGCGATGTCGTCGTGGCCGTGCACCGGGATACGGCGGGTGAGGTCCTGTTCGGTGAGCTGTGCGGCGGCGGTCCGCACCAGCCGTACCGGCATCAGGATCCGTCCGGCGACCACCCAGCCGATGCCGGTGGTCAGCAGCAGCGCGACCCCGGAGATGGCGAGCAGGATGCGGAACACCTCGTCCGCGCGCGCCTGTTCACGCTCCGGGTGGAAGGCGACGACGAACGCCGCGTCGGGTGCGCTGCCGTGCCGCGCGACGGCGACCTTGGCCCAGCGGATCCCGCCGGAGGGCCGGTCCAGGGTGCCGGTGGAGTCGGGGGAGTCGAAGATGCGGCGCCGGGCGTCGGCGTCCTTGTGCAGGGGTACGGCGACCGGGATGTCACGTGGCTGGCGGATCTGCGCCGGGCCGCGGTCCGCCCGGCCGACCAGGCCGATCAGCTCCTCGTCCGAGTCGACGTACTGCCGCTCCAGGAAGACCGTGAGCAGCCGGGCGGGGTCGGTGAAGGGGCGGCCCGTCGCCGGGTCGACGCCGCGTTCCTCGAAGTTGGTGAACTCGCCCGCCTCCTGGGCGAGCAGGCCGCCGATCCGGTGGTCGGTGTCCCGCAGCAGGATCGAGCGGGTCGTGGTGGCCACCGAGGCGAGCGCGACCGTCATCACGAACAGCAGCCACAGCAGGATGCGGACCCGGGCGGTGACCCGGCGGGGCGGGCCGTCAGCCGTCGCCGAGTCCGTCGTCGGCAGGTCCGTCGTCCGATCCGTCCTGGCCTCGGTCGTCGTCATCGTCGTCCCCCGAGGGGCTGTCGGTCACCTCGGGCCGCGAGACCACCTCGTCGCTCGGGGTCGGCCCGGGCCGGGTGGGCGGGGCCGAGGGTGAGCCGCTGTCCAGCTCCACCTGGGAGGGGACCTTCGGGGACTGCGGGCTGTCGGCGAGAGCGAAACTGGTCGCGGCGATGCCGAGGGGGATCACCACGACGGCGGCGAGGGCCGCCAACCGGCGGGAGAAGACCATGGGCCCGATCCTGAGGGTCTCTCCCGGCGGCCCGGATGAGTGCAGGATGAAGAACTCTTCATCCTGGAAGGCGCGGGACCCTCAGTTGTCGAGCCCGATCGCGAACGCCGCCTCCAGGTCGTGCTGCGAGTACGTCCGGAACGCCACGTGCGTGTCGGTCCCCTCCACGCCGGGGATCTTGCTGATGCGGCCCGGGATGACGTCGGCCAGGTCCTCGTGCTCCTTCACCCGGACCATGGCGATCAGGTCGTAGGTGCCGGTGACGGAGAAGACCTCGCTGACCGAGTCCAGGGCGGCGATCGACTCCGCGATCTCGGGGATCCGGTCCACGCTGGTCTTGATGAGCACGATCGCGGTGATCACGGCTGTTTCTCTCCCTCGGGGGCCGGCGTCGCTGGGGTGCGCCTCACTCTAGTGGTACGGCTGAATCGGACCCACGCGTAACAGAGGCCGAGGCCGAAGCCCGCCAGGTGGGCCAGATACGCCACGCTCGGGCCCTGGGAGACGCGGGCCGCCGCCAGCCACTGGAGCGCCGCCCAGAAGGGCAGGACGACCCAGGCCGGGAAGCGCAGGGGCAGGAAGAACAGGAAGGGCAGAAGACTGGTCACCCGGGCCCCGGGGAACAGGTACAGGAACGCACCGAGGACCGCTGAGATCGCCCCGGAGGCGCCGACCAGGGACTGCTCCGAGTCGGCGTTGGCGGACGCGTAGGCCAGCAGGGCCAGATAGCCGCAGCCGAGGTAGAAGAGGGTGAACTGGAAGCGGCCCATCCGTTCCTCGGTCATCACCCCGAAGACGTAGAGGAAGAGCATGTTGCCCAGCAGATGCACCCAGCTGCCGTGCAGGAACAAGGCCGTGGCCGGAGTGAGCACCGCCCGCGCGGACCCCTCGAACAGCTCTGCGGGGACCACCCCCCAGCGATGGAAGTAGTCCCGCTGGGCGGTGAGCAGCGCGTCCCCGGTGCCGTACACCGGATTGAGCCCCGCCGCCGGTCCGATCAGGAAGAGCAGACAGCAGGCGGCGATCAGGGTGTACGTCATCGGTGCCGACGGCGCCCGGATGGCCTTGACCGCCGACGCGCTCCAGTTGCTGATCATGACCACAGAGCATGACGTAACGGGACGCAGCCGCACAGACCGCCTCGCCGCCGGGTGGGCCCGGTGGACGGACGGGCGTCGAGTACGCGCCAGGCCGTAGGGTTACGAGCCACACGCATCAGGGAAGCTGGCGTGTCACGGACACTAGAAGGAAAGCGAACAGTCACGATGACGGTTCCCCTGCCGACCGCCACGACGCGGTGGCGCTGCACCCTCTGCGGCAATCTCACGCGCTTCGACGTGACCCGCTCCTCGAAGGTCGTCGAGTACGTCCATCTCGACCTCGCCGGTGAGCCGAAGGTCGAGGAGCGCGAGGTGGTCACCGAGGCGGTCGAGTCGGTGCGGTGCCGCTGGTGCAACGCGGTGGATCAGGTGGAACTCGTGGACAGGCCGGGTGCCGGCTCCTGACGGGAGCGGCCCAGCACGGGCGATCCCTGCTCCGGGGGTCCCGCACAGGTGATGGGGTGTGACGGATGGTGGAGAGTACAGGCGGGGGGCCGGGCGACGGCGCCGCTGAGGTGCTCGACCGTCCGCTGCCCGACGGGGTGCGCCGCAGAGTCGTACAGATCGTCTCCGACGGTTTCGGCGGGCTGACCGTCGGGGAGCTGCCCGCACAGCTGCGGCAGTACGCCCGCTTCGCCCCCAATCGCCGGGCCAAGTTCGCCGGCAACGCGATGGCGGCCGCCCTGGAGACCGATCCGCTGTTCCGGCAGCGCATCGGCGAGAAGTTCAGAGAAGCCCAGCCGGAACTGTCCGGCGCCCTCGACTCCGGCTCGCCGCCCCCGGCCGCGGACCCGCTCGACGTGGCGGCCGCGGCCTATGTACTGCGCCCGACCGGCTGGGTGAAGCTCGTGACCGCGGCCGGCGAGGAGGCCCAGCGGGCCGACGCCGAGCGGGCCGACGAGGAGAGCCGCGCCGAACTGGAGCGGCTGCGCACCGACCTCGACCGGGCCCGTGAGCACACCCGGGCCGAGACCGAGCGGCTGCGCACCGAGCTGGACGCGGCGAAGAAGGAAGCCGACTCCCTCCATCGCAAGCTGCGCGCCGCCCTCAGTGACGTCAAGCGCGGCGAGGCGGCGCTGCGCAAAATGCACGGCGAGGTCGAGGCCGTACGCGCCGAGACGCACGCGCAGGTGTCCGCCGCGGAGAGCGAGTCCCGGCGGCTCAAGGCCCGGCTCGGGGAGGCGGAGGCCACGCTGGAGGCCACGCGCAGGGCGGCCCGGGAAGGCCGCAGCGTCGAGGACATGCGCGTACGGCTGCTGCTGGACACCGTGCTCGACGCGGCCCAAGGGCTGCGGCGGGAGCTGGCGTTGCCGCCGGTGTCGGTGCGGCCGGCCGAGACCGTGGATGCGGTCGAACCGGGACGAATGACCCCCAAAGACATCGCGGCGCGGGCATTGTCCGAAAACGACCCCGCGATTCTCGACCAGCTCCTGGCGCTGCCGCAGGCGCATCTGGTCGTCGACGGCTACAACGTCACCAAGACCGGCTATCCCCAAATGCCGCTGGAGAAGCAGCGGTTGAGGCTGCTGGGTCAGCTCTCGCAGCTCGCCGCGCAGACCGGCGCCGAGGTGACCTGTGTCTTCGACGGGGCCGAGCTGGCGGCGCCGGTGTTGCTCGCGCCGCCGCGCGGTGTGCGGGTGCTGTTCTCCAAACCGGGCGTCACGGCCGACGAGTTGATCCGCCAGCTGGTGCGCGCGGAGCCGCCGGGGCGTCCGGTCATCGTCGCCTCGACCGACCGTGAGGTCGCCGACGGGATCGCGAAGGTGGGCGCCCGGCCGGTCGCGTCTGCGGTGCTTCTCAAGCGACTGTCCTGAAGGTCAACGTACAGACTCAATGCCCGAATTGGCGGATCTGTCACGCAACGTAGTGTCAATCGTGCATCACCGCACGTGAGTTGCGGGTAAAGAATGCGGTCCGTAACCGGGATTTTTCGCCCAGGGATTTGATCTGATCACAGCTGTGTCACTAGGGTCTGGCTTCGAACCTCCGAGCGGGTGATCACTCTCAAGAAGGAGTTCGCCTCCGTGGCGTCCCATCGTCGACCCAAGCAGCCCAGTCGCACGCGCGTGACCGTGCTGACCACCGCAGCCGCTGCCGCTGTAGCGCTGAGCGCGCAGGCCGCCAACGCCGCGCCGAGCGAGAAGCCGAGCAAGGACGAGGTCAAGGCCAAGGTCGACAAGCTCTACGAAGAGGCGGAGCAGGCCACCGAGAAGTACAACGGGGCCAAGGAGAAGCAGGAGAAGCTCCAGAAGGAGATCTCCACCATCCAGGACAACGTGGCCCGCGGTCAGGCAGACCTCAACGAGCTGCGTGACTCCATGGGTCTGGCGGCCGCCGCGCAGTACCGCACCGGCTCCATCGACTCCTCCCTCCAGCTCTTCCTGTCGTCGAACCCCGACGACTACCTGGACAAGGCGTCCACCGCCGACCAGCTCAGCTCCCAGCAGGTCGAGCAGCTGAAGAAGATCCAGGACAAGCAGCGCGAACTCGCCCAGGACCGGTCCGAGGCGTCCGAGAAGCTCAAGGACCTCGCCTCCACCCGCACCGAGCTGGGCAGCAAGAAGAAGGAAGTCCAGGGCAAGCTCGCCGAGGCGCAGAAGCTGCTCAACTCCCTTACCGCCGCCGAGAAGGCCGCCCTCGCCGCCGCGGACGCACGCGCCAGCCGCTCGGCCTCCGAGCGCGTGGACCTCGGCAACACCGGCGCCGCCTCCGGCCGGGCCATGGCCGCCTTCCAGGCCGCCCAGAGCGTGATCGGCTCGCCCTACGTCTACGGCGCCTCCGGCCCGTCCTCCTTCGACTGCTCGGGCCTGACCTCCTGGGCCTTCGCCCAGGCCGGCGTCGGCATACCGCGCACCTCGCAGGCCCAGGCCACCGCCGGCACCCAGATCTACTCGCAGAGCGACCTCAAGGTCGGCGACCTGGTCATCTTCTACGGCGACCAGCACCACGTCGGCTTCTACGCGGGCAACGGCCAGGTGCTGCACGCTCCCCGCACCGGCGCGGTCGTGCGCTACGAGTCGATCAACAACATGCCGTTCCAGTTCGGCGTCCGGATCTGAGCCTGCGCTCAGCGCTCCAAGATCAGGACATCGTGCCGCCCGTTCGAGCGAATCACGACAACCGCAACTGACCCCGCGCCCCGCCGATGACCTGCGTCAGAGGCGGGGCGTCACGTTGTGTGCCCACGAAGGTCTTTGGTCGTCACCCCACCACGGGGCTACTGTCTGCCGCGTTTCCCTGTCCGCCAGCGGAAGGAGTGCGGCATCCGTGGGGTCCCATCGTCGCCTTGCACCGTCCGGATTCGACCGGGGCGCCAGCGCCGCGGTCTGTGTGCTGTCCGCCGCCGCCGCGGCCCTTGGCGCGTTTCCGGCGGGCGCCGCCCCGCACGACGACACGCGTGCCGAGGTGGACCGCCTCTACTCGGAGGCCGAGAAGGCCACCGAGGCCTACAACAAGGCCGACGAGCGCGCCGATGCGCTGCGCGACGAGGTCGGCAACGCCCAGGACCGGATCGCCCGGCAGCAGGAGCGCATCAACACGATGCGGGAGGCGCTCGGTTCGCTGGCCGGCGCCCAGTACCGCTCCGGCGGCATCGACCCCTCCCTCGCGCTGCTGTTCTCCGACGACCCGGAGGACTACCTCGACAAGGCCCTCGTCCTCGACCGGATCACCGCCCACCAGACGGGCGAGCTCAAGGATCTCCAGGACGCGATGCGCACACTCGCCGGGGAGCGCGCGGAGGCGGCCGGGAAACTCTTCGAGCTGGAGAAGAGCCGCAAGGCCGTCGCCTCCCACAAGAGGACCGTCGAACGCAAACTCGCCCAGGCCCGGCAGCTGCTCAACTCGCTGACCGCCGCCGACCGCGCCGCCTACGACCGCGCCTCCCGCTCCGGCCGCCTGGACCTGCCCGACTTCGGGGGCGCCGTTGCGCCCTCGGGCCGTGCGGCCGCCGCGGTCGCCGCCGCCATGTCCGCCGTGGGCAGGCCGTACGTCTGGGGCGCCAGCGGCCCCACCGGCTTCGACTGCTCGGGCCTGATGCAGTGGTCGTACGCCCAGGCCGGCGTCTCCCTGCCGCGCACCTCGCAGGCCCAGGCCGGAGCGGGCCAACAGGTCCCGCTGTCCGATGCCCAGCCCGGCGACCTGGTCACCTACCACGACGCCAGCCACATCGGGATGTACATGGGCAACGGCCAGGTGGTGCACGCCCCGTACCCCGGCGCACCCGTGCGCTACGACCCGGTGGGGATGATGCCGGTCTCGTCGGTGACGAGGGTCTGACCCGTACTCGACAGCCCCCGTACGATCGGGAACGTGGCTGGTCACGGGCGGGCATCAGGATCCGGAATCGCGGCGCTGTGTCTCCTGCTGCTCGTCGCCCTGGTGTCGTGCGGTGGGAGACCGGCGACCGACAGCACCCAGGCCGACGTACAACGCGTCCTCGACACCCGGGCGATGGCGATACTCGGCCACGACCAGGCGGCCTTCCGGCGCACGGGGGCGCCGGGCTGGTTCGGCAATCTGCGGGAAGTGCCCCTCGCCGACTGGTCCTACCGGGTCACGAGCGTGCTCGGCTCCGGTGACACGGCGACCGCCGAGGCCGAGCTGCGCTACCGCGTCGACGGGTACGACAAGGCACCCATCACCGTCGGCCGCACCCTCGACCTCAGCCGGCACGACGGGGGGCAGTGGTACGTCGACGCGGAGCGGCCCGAGAAGGAGTCCGCCGAGCAGCTGTGGGACCAGGGCGCGGTGAGCGTCGTACGGGGCGAGGAAAGCCTCGTGATGGGGGTCGGGCAGTCCCGGGAGCGGCTGGGCGAGTTCGCCGGTCTCGCGGACCGGGCGGTGCCCGCCGTGTCGGAGGCGTGGGGCATGGACTGGTCCCGGCATGTCGTGGTGCTCGTACCGAAGTCCCTGGAGGGCATGGCGGGGCTGCTGGGCTCGCCCGCCTCCTCGTACCGGGGGATCGCCGCGGTGACCACCGGCGAGACGGGCGCCCCGGCGGCCGCGCCCGCGGACCGGGTGATCGTCAACCCGGACGCGTACGGCGTCCTCGGCGACAGCGGCAAACAGGTCGTGCTCACCCACGAGACCACCCATGTCGCCACCCGCGCGCACACCGGCCCCGCGACCCCGCTGTGGCTGTCCGAGGGGTACGCCGACTGGGTCGGCTACCGGGCCTCCGGGCGCGCACCGTCCGAGGCCGCGCCCGAGCTGGAGCGCGCGGTGACCGACGGGCAGGTGCCGGCCGCGCTGCCCGAGGACGCCGACTTCGGCTTCTCCGGCGACGCGACCCGGCTCGCGCGCGCCTACGAGAGCGGCTGGATGGCCTGCCGGCTCATCGCGGACCACTGGGGCGAGGTACGGCTCGGCGAGTTCTACCGGGCCGTCGGCGACCACCAGGAGCGGGCGGGCGCGGTCGAGGACGCGATGAAGAGGGTGCTCGGGACGACGCCGGAGGAGTTCACCGAGCAGTGGCGGGAGTATCTGCGGGGCCAGTTCGGCTGATGCCCAGGTCTCAGGAGCGGAGGGAGGCCTCTTTGGTGCGGGTGGCCTGAGTGGGCAGGGGCATCGCGTCGGCGGCCGACACGGTCGATCGCCATAGGGCCCGGGCTGCCACGACCGTGGCGATCACCAGCAGGCCGTTGCGGACGAACAGGAGGGTGACGCCGAGGGTGTCGCTCGCCACGACATGGGCGAAGAAGACCGGGAACTCCAGCACCGTCACGAAGGACGCGGCCAGGACCAGCCCCGCGGGCAGCCGCATCGGGCTGGCGCGGAAGCACAGGCAGACGGCCGCCAGGCCCACCAGCCAGACCATGTACTGAGGGCTGATCACGCGGCTCGTGGTCGTGAACATCAGTACCGCCACGAACGCCGCGTCGGCGAGCGTGTGTGTCACGAACCGCCCGGCCATCAGCCGCCACAGCAGCAGCCAGCCGAAGGCGAGCCCGGTCAGGGCCAGGGCGGCGGTGCTCACGAGGCTCACGTACGGGCCGAGGAACTCGACCGAGCCGTAGTTGAGGAGCACCTCGCCGCTCCAGCCGAACTGCCGGGCCACATGGAAGACGAGGGCGCCCAGCGACTCGATCTCGGTGCCGCGGTCCCGCTGGAAGGTCAGGAAGGCGAAGGCACCCGGCATGGCGGCGGCGAAGAGCGCGGCCAGCGCCACCGCCGCGACCCCGGCCGCGGCCCAGGCCCGCCGCTTGAGCGCACCGACCAGCAGCAGCACCGGCCACACCTTGACCATCGCGCCCAGGCCCACCAGGGCGCCCATCACACGGGGGTGCCGGGCTCCGGCGAGCAGCGCGGCCACCGCCACGGCCGTGACCATCACGTCGTACCGCGCGTACACGGTCGGCCCGAGCAGCGGGACGCCCGCCACCCACACCCAGGCGCCGCGCAGCGAACGGCCGGGGCGCAGGCCCGCGTAGCGGAGCAGGGTGAGGACGGCCAGGTCGGCGAGGAAGGCCAGGACGAAGAAGGCGTTCGCGTAGTCCAGGAAGAACAGCAGCGCGGGGGAGAGGATCGCCAGGGCCGCGGCGGGCGGGTACTGCCAGGTGACGTCGTCGAGCGGGAAGGTGCCGGTGCGCAGCACCTCGAACCAGCCCTGGTAGATGACCGACACGTCGCTGGTGACGTCCGGGCCCGGGAAGACGAACACCTTGAAGACGAACAGCAGCAGCACCAGCCGGGTCAGGCCCCAGGTCCCCAGCAGCCACCCGAGCGACCGCCTCCCACCTGCAATGTCCACCTGAGCCCCTGTTCGTCCCGGTCCGGTCCTGGCAGGGCCATGATCTCCCACCGGTCTGTGCGTGAGCCATGGAGCACGGCCACCTGGACGCGCCCGGTAGGGTCGGCCGCGATGGACAAGACCCTCATTGTGACGAACGACTTCCCGCCCCGGCCGGGCGGTATCCAGGCGTTCCTGCACAACATGGCGCTACGGCTCGACCCGGAGCAACTCGTCGTCTACGCGTCCACCTGGAAGCGCAGCCGGGAGGGCATCGAGGCCACCGCCGCCTTCGACGCCGAGCAGCCCTTCACCGTCGTACGCGACCGTACGACGATGCTGCTGCCGACACCGCAGGTCACCCGGCGGGCGGTCGGGCTGCTGCGCGGGCACGGGTGCACGTCGGTGTGGTTCGGGGCGGCGGCGCCGCTCGGGCTGATGGCGCCGGCGCTGCGGGCGGCCGGGGCCGAGCGGCTGGTGGCGACCACACACGGGCACGAGGCCGGGTGGGCCCAGCTGCCAGCCGCGCGTCAACTGCTGCGCCGGATCGGGGAGTCCACGGACACGATCACCTACCTCGGCGAGTACACGCGCTCGCGGATCGCGGGCGCGCTGACGGCGCACGCCGCCTCGCGGATGGTGCAGCTGCCGCCGGGGGTGGACGAGAAGACCTTTCATCCGGGGTCGGGGGGCGCGGAGGTGCGGGCGCGGCTCGGGCTGACGGACCGGCCGGTGATCGTGTGCGTGTCCCGGCTGGTGCCGCGCAAGGGGCAGGACACGCTGATCCTCGCCATGCCCCGGATCCTGGCCAAGGAGCCGGAGGCCGTGCTGCTCATCGTCGGCGGCGGGCCGTACGAGAAGGACCTGCGCAGGCTGGCGGCCGAGACCCGGGTGACCGGCTCCGTACGCTTCACCGGTGCCGTGCCCTGGTCGGAGCTGCCCGCGCACTACGGCGCCGGGGACGTCTTCGCCATGCCGTGCCGCACGCGGCGACGCGGTCTCGACGTCGAGGGCCTCGGCATCGTCTACCTGGAGGCCTCCGCGACGGGCCTGCCGGTGGTCGCCGGCGACTCCGGCGGCGCCCCGGACGCGGTCCTCGACGGCGAGACGGGCTGGGTCGTGCGGGGCGGCTCCGCCGAGGAAGCCGCCGACCGCATAGTCACGCTCCTGGCAGACGCCGACCTACGCCGCAGGATGGGCGAGCGGGGCAGGGAGTGGGTCGAGGAGAAATGGCGCTGGGACCTACTGGCGGAAAAGCTCCAAACGCTCCTGTAGAGCAACGCCCTTAGGGGCGCGGGGAACTGCGCGACAAGCCACAGCCAACCCGCACCCGCCAACGATGAACGCGAGGCACCCCCCTAGGCGCCCCTACTTCTGATAAATCGCCTCGATCTCGTCCGCGTAGTCCTTCGCCACCACATTCCGCTTCAGCTTCAGCGACGGAGTCAGATGCCCCGACTCCTCGGAGAACTGAGACGGCAGAATGCGAAACTTCCGCACCGATTCCGCCTTCGACACCGCCGCATTGCCGTCATCCACCGCACTCTGGATCGCCGCGATCAGATCCGGGTCCTGATGCAGCGACGCAGCGGTGGAGCCCTCCGGCTTGCCGTGCTCGGCCGCCCAGCGACCAAGGAACTCCTCGTCGATGGTGATCAGCGCGCCCACGAACGGCCGCGCGTCACCGACCACCATGCACTCCGCGACCAGCGCATGCGCACGGATCCGGTCCTCGATCACGGCCGGGGCGACGTTCTTGCCGCCCGCGGTGACGATGATCTCCTTCTTGCGGCCGGTGATCCTCAGGTAGCCGTCCTCGTCCAGGGTGCCGATGTCACCGGTGTGGAACCAGCCGTCGGCCAGCGCCTCCTCGGTCGCACCCGGGTTGTTCCAGTACCCCGTGAACAGGTGCTCGCCGTGCAGCAGCACCTCACCGTCGTCCGCGATCCGCACCACGGAGCCCGGCAGCGGCTGGCCGACCGTGCCGATCTTCTGCCGGTCCCAGGGGTTGAACGCGGTCGCGGCACAGGACTCGGTCAGGCCGTAGCCCTCCAGGACCGTGAAGCCGATGCCGCGGAAGAAGTGACCCAGGCGCTCGCCGAGCGGGGCGCCGCCGGAGATGGCGTACTCGCCCTTGCCGCCGAGCACCGCCCGAAGCTTGCTGTAGACCAGCTTGTCGAACGTCTTGTGCTTGATCTTCAGACCGAGTGACGGGCCCGACGGGGTGTCCAGCGCCTTGCTGTAGGCGATGGCGGTGTCCGCCGCCTTGTCGAAGATCTTGCCCTTGCCGTCCGCCTGCGCCTTGGCGCGCGCCGAGTTGTAGACCTTCTCGAAGACGCGCGGCACGCCCAGAATCAGCGTCGGCCGGAACGCGGCCAGTTCGTCCGTGAGGTTCTTGATGTCCGGTACGAGGCCCAGCTTGATCGGCGCCATCATCGGCGCGACCTGCACGAGCCGTCCGAAGACGTGCGCGAGCGGCAGGAAGAGCAGCACCGAGCACTCGCCCGTGCGGAACAGCGGACGCAGGCGCTCCACGATGTTCCCGCACTCCGCGAAGAAGCTGCGGTGGGTGAGCACACAGCCCTTCGGGCGCCCGGTGGTCCCGGACGTGTAGACGATGGTCGCCGGGTCGTCGGCCTTCGCGAGCGAGCTGCGCTCCTCGACGGTCTGGTCGGCCACGTCCTGACCGAGCCGGCCCAGCTCCTCAAGACCGCCGGCCTCGATCTGCCAGACGTGCTTCAGGGCGGGCAGCCGGTCGCGCACCGACTCGACGGCGGCCGCGTGGTCGTCCATCTCCACGATGCAGGCGGTGGCGCCCGAGTCGCTGAGGATCCACTGCATCTGCTCCGGCGAACTGGTCTCGTACACCGGCACGGTGACCGCGCCCGCGCACCAGATCGCGAAGTCGAGCAGCGTCCACTCGTAGCGGGTACGGGACATCAGACCGACCCGGTCGCCCGGCTCGACGCCGGCGGCGATCAGGCCCTTGGCGGCCGCGTGCACCTCCGCCAGGAAGACGGTCGCCGTCACGTCCTGCCAGGCACCGCCCACCTTGCGGGCGATCACAGCGACGTCAGGATGCTGCGCGGCGTTTCTCCGGACGATGTCGGTGAGATTGCCGTCCGCAGGGACTTCGTACAAAGCCGGAAGGCTGAACTCGCGCAAGACTGCTGCTCCTCATAGGGCGCCGGCGCCACGACGTTGTGTGATGCGACGATGCGGTCCAAGACTCGGGCAGGTACTCGGGACCCCGACATGACCGTTGTTGAAAATGATCATTGTTGAAATCCTGAGTACGACTGGACTGCCCGGACGTTACCCGCCGGTATGGCGTCTTCGACAGGGGGTCCCGGCGAGATGTTCGCTGCGTCACACAGATTGGTGTTCCTTCGCGCACAGTAGTCCACGGTTTTGATGCCGTGCCAGTAACCGCAGGTCCAGCTGGCACTGTTCACGTACATCGCACACGCCTACCCTTGATCGCCATGGCACCCACACCAGCCGGTAACCGCCGGACACGTGTTCATGTGGTCAGTGACGTGCACGGAAACGCGCGTGACCTGGCCAGAGCCGGTGCGGGCGCGGACGCCCTGATCTGCCTGGGCGACCTGGTGCTGTTCCTCGACTACGCCGACCACTCGCGCGGCATCTTCCCCGACCTGTTCGGTGTCGCGAACGCCGACCGCATCGTCGAGCTGCGCACCGCCCGGCGCTTCGAGGAGGCGCGGGTGTTCGGGGCGAGCCTGTGGGCGGGCATCGGCGGGGACCGGGCCGCAGCGATCGAGAAGGCCGTACGCAAGCAGTACGCCGAGATGTTCGCGGCGTTCCCGACGCCGACGTACGCGACGTACGGCAATGTCGACATGCCGCCTTTGTGGGCCGAGTACGCAGGGCCGGGCACGACCGTCCTCGACGGGGAGCGGGTGGAGATCGGGGGCCGGGTCTTCGGCTTCGTCGGCGGCGGGCTCCGCACACCGATGCGCACGCCGTACGAGATCAGCGACGAGGAGTACGCGGCGAAGGTCGAGGCGGTGGGGGAGGTGGACGTGCTCTGCACACACATCCCTCCGGAGGTCCCCGAGCTGGTCTACGACACGGTGGCGCGACGCTTCGAGCGGGGCAGCAGGGCGCTGCTGGCGGCGATCCACCGGACCCGGCCCCGCTATGCGCTGTTCGGTCATGTCCATCAGCCGCTGGTGCGCAGGATGCGGATCGGGGCCACGGAGTGCGTGAACGTCGGGCACTTCGCGGGGACGGGGAAGCCGTGGGCGCTGGAGTGGTGACGGTCCCCCGACGGCGGTGAAGGCGGCAAGGCGGGTGCGCGGTAGCCTTCACGCTGCACACACGTGCTCACGAGGACGATCTCGATGGTCTACCGGCCCGCATCTGGAGGAGCCACAGCGATGGCGGAACACACCAGCTCGAGCATCACGATCGAGGCGGCACCGGCCGATGTCATGGAGGTGATCGCCGACTTCGCCCGCTATCCCGACTGGACCGGCGAGGTGAAGGAGGCGGAGGTCCTCCGGACGGACGGTCAGGGGCGTGCCGAGGAGGTCCGTCTGGTGATGGACGCCGGGGCGATCAAGGACGACCAGACGCTGGCGTACACCTGGACCGGGGAGCACGAGGTGTCCTGGACGCTGGTGAAGTCCCAGATGCTGCGGTCCCTGGACGGCTCGTACATCCTCAAGCCGGCCGGCGCCGGTTCGACCGAGGTCACCTACCAGCTGACCGTCGACGTCAAGATCCCCATGCTCGGCATGATCAAGCGCAAGGCCGAGAAGGTCATCACCGACCGGGCGCTCGCGGGACTGAAGAAGCGGGTGGAGTCCGGGGAGAAGTAGCCCTGGAGGCTGTGCCGGGCCCCGGTCCGGCCGACGGTACGCACAGGTACCGTTCACCCCCATGCGCACCATCCTGATCACCGGCCCGGGCGGCAGCGGTCGTACGACCGTCGCCGCCGCCACCGCGCTCGCCGCCGCCCGTGACGGCATCGAGACGCTCGTGCTGAGCGGCGATCGGACGGACACGCTCGGAGCCGCGCTGGGGGCAGATGTCGGACCGGCGCCGACCCGGGTCGCCCCGCACCTCACCGCCTGGCGACCGGACGCAGCCGGAGCGTTCCGTGCCGACCTCGCCGCCTTCCAGGAACGCGCGACCGCCGCCTTCGAACTGCTCGGTGCCTCCCGGCTCGACCCGGAGGAGGTCACCCCGCTCCCCGGCGCGGAAGAGCTCACGCTGCTGCGCGCACTGCGGGACGCCGCCCTCGCGGAGGCGCACGAACTGCTCGTCGTGGACCTGCCGGCCATCCCGGACGCCCTGGCTCTGCTCTCCCTGCCCGAGGAGCTCCGGCGCTATCTGCGCCGCCTGCTCCCGCCCGAGCGGCAGGCGGCCCGCGCCCTGCGGCCCGTGCTGGGGCGGCTCGCCGGGGTTCCCATGCCCGCGGAGTGGCTGTACGAGACCGCCGCCCGCTGGGACACCGAGCTCGCCGCCGTCGAGGCCGTCGTCGCCGACCGGAACACCGTCGTACGGCTCGTCGCGGAGCCCGGTCCGGGCGGCGCCGACGCCGTACGCACGGCCACCCTCGGTCTCGCCCTGCGCGGCCTGCGCCCCGATGTCCTCGTCGCCAACCGCGTCCTGCCCGACACCGCCGCCGACAGCTGGCTCTCCGGGCCCGTCGCCCAGCAGCGCAAGGCACTGGAGGACTGGGAGGGGGCGTACGAGGTCCACATCGCCCCGCATCTCGGCCGTGACCCCCGCGGCGCCGACGACCTCACCGCCCTCACCGTCCCCGTTGTCAACACACGCCCCTCCACCGTGGAGTGGCCGGTCACCGACCGGCTCGCCGACGACGGCGACAGCCGGATCTTCGTATGGCACATCCCGCTGCCCGGCGCCCTGCGGGACGACCTGGACCTCGTCCGGCGCGGCGATGAACTCGTCGTCAGCGCAGGGCAGTTCCGCCGTATCGTCGCGCTGCCGTCCGCCCTGCGCCGCTGCACCGTGGAGGGCGCCGCCCTGCGCGACGGCGAGCTGCGCGTCCGGTGCGCGCCGGACCCCGATCAATGGCCGAGGACCCGGTGAAACCGGTACGCCCGTTCGGGTAACGTCGTAGAGACGAACCGTAGTCAGGAGTCCGTCATGAGCGAAGAGCGCGAAGAGCGCCCCGCGTCCGACGCCGCTCAGGAGAAGCTCGAGAAGTACGAGACCGGCGAGCGGCAAACTGTCGACGAGGCACGCGCCACCGACGCCGACGCCTGGGCGACGGCGTGTGCCGAGGACCTCGCGGCGGAGAAGGCCCGCCGCCGCACTGCCTACGGCCCGCCGCCCGGCTCGGCCGCCGAGGAACTGCGCAAGTTCGTCGACACCGTCGCGGACAAGCTGTCCGGCCTTCAGTCCCCGCTGCTCGGTGCGGTCGCGGGGCCGGCCGCCGAGCAGGTGGTGCGGCAGGTGGTCCAGCAGGCGAAGGCCGCCGTCGAGCCCGTCATCGAACGCAACCCGGACATCTTCGACCACCTGGCGGCGGCCGGCAACGAACTCCTCGCCGCCTACCGCTCCGCCGTCCAGGCCCAGGAGGGCCGCTGGACCGGCCGGATCGACGAGCTCGACGAGTCCACCGACGACAACCCTGACGACCCCGGCGAGGGCACCGGCCCCGGCCAACGCATCGACTTGGACTGAAGCCCCTGTCTCGGGTGAGCGGCAGGTGCCCCCATCAGCTCCGCCGTGACTCCCTCCAGGCCCGCCCTACGGGCGGACGACGGGACCCTGGCGGCAGGCCCTCGGGTACGGTTGGCCGTAGCGGGGCTCGACCGAAACTGAGGGATTCATGGGACTCACCATCGGCGTCGACATCGGCGGCACGAAGATCGCGGCCGGCGTGGTCGACGAGGAAGGCAACATCCTCTCGACCCACAAGGTGCCGACCCCGGGTACGCCCGACGGCATCGTGGACGCCATCGCCTCCGCCGTGGAGGGGGCACGTGCCGGGCACAAGATCGTCGGCGTGGGTATCGGTGCCGCCGGTTACGTCAACCGACAGCGCTCGACGGTGTACTTCGCGCCCAACATCGACTGGCGCCAGGAGCCGCTGAAGGAGAAGGTCGAGCAGCGCGTCGGCCTCCCCGTGGTCGTGGAGAACGACGCCAACGCCGCCGCGTGGGGCGAGTACAAGTTCGGCGCCGGCAAGGGCCACCGCAATGTCATCTGCATCACGCTCGGCACCGGCCTCGGCGGCGGCATCATCATCGGCAACAAGCTGCGCCGCGGCCACTTCGGCGTCGCCGCCGAGTTCGGCCACATCCGGATGGTCCCGGACGGCCTGCTGTGCGGCTGCGGTTCACAGGGCTGCTGGGAGCAGTACGCGTCCGGGCGGGCCCTCGTCAGATACGCCAAGCAGCGCGCCAACGCCACCCCCGAGAACGCAGAGATCCTCCTCGGCCTCGGCGACGGCTCCCCCGACGGCATCGAGGGCAAGCACATCTCCATGGCCGCCCGCCAGGGCGACGCCGTCGCCGTCGACTCCTACCGGGAACTGGCCCGCTGGGCCGGCGCCGGCCTCGCCGACCTGGCCTCCCTCTTCGACCCCTCCGCCTTCATCGTCGGCGGCGGCCTCTCGGACGAGGGCGAACTGGTCCTCGACCCGATCCGCAAGTCCTACAAGCGCTGGCTGGTCGGCGGCAACTGGCGCCCGGTCGCCGAGGTGATCGCCGCGCAGCTGGGCAATGAGGCAGGCCTGGTGGGCGCGGCGGACCTGGCAAGGGAGCCGGACCCGATCATGTAACGGTCACTTGACGCCCTGAGGGGCGCGGGGAACTGCGCGACAAGCCACACACGACCGGTAGTCGCCCACCAACCCCGCGCCCCGAGCTGTTCGGCGTACATTGATCGACATGTCGCAGCTCCCTGACTCCCGCACAGAGCCCGACGGTTCAGCCCTCATCCGCGTCCTGAGCTACAACATCCGCTCGATGCGAGACGACCCCACCGCCCTCGCCCGCGTCATCAGCGCCTGCGCCCCCGACCTGGTCCTGATCCAGGAAGCCCCCCGCTTCTTCCGCTGGCGCAAGAAGCTCGCCCGCCTGGCACGCGCGGCGAACCTGGTGATCCTCTCCGGCGGAGGCACGGCAGCCGGACCCGCGATCCTGTGCAACCTCCGCGCCACGGTCGAGCGAACAGAGGACGTCCTCCTCCCGCTCACCCCGGGGCAGCACCGCCGAGGCTTCGCCACCGCCGTCGTACGCTTCGGCTCCACCCGCCTCGGCGTGCTGAGCTGCCATCTGTCGCTACAGAAGGACGAGCGCTACGACCAGTCCGGCATGCTCCTCGACCGCCTCGCCGGCATGGGTGTGGACCACGCGATCGCCGGCGGCGACCTCAACGAACGCCCCGGCGGCCGCGCCTTCACCCGGCTCACCGAGCCCCTCCAGGACTGCTGGGCCACCGCCCCCTGGGGCGGCGAAAACACCTGGACACACACCGAACCCCACCGCCGCATCGACGCGATCTTCGCCACGAAGGGCATCGAGGTACTCGGCTGCGGGGTACCCGTCGGCCACCCCGGAGTGACCGAGGCAGATCTGAGGATGGCGACGGATCACTTGCCCGTGCTGGCCGCCCTCAGAATTCCGGCCTCTTAGACGACCGCACCCCGCCCCGGATCGTCGTCGTCCTCGTCATCCGTGCGCATCCGCATCACCAGCGTGGCGAAGCCGCCCACGAAGCCGCCGATGCCGAGCGTGGTGAGCCACCAGGTCATTTCCCAGCCGAGCAGGACCGCGAGCAGCAGCAGGAGCGGCCCGCCGATCACACCCAGCCAGGCGAACTTGGAGGTGGCGTCGGCGGCCGGCAGCGGCGGCGGCTCGGGCGGTACGAAGTGGCCCTCGTCGTCCTCGGTGAAGTCGTCCTCGGACGGCTCGGGCGCGGTGTAGTCCCGGGGGCCGCCGACACCGGGCGCGAAGGAGACGGAGCTGCCCAGCGGCTTGGCCGGTTTGTCGCCCTCCGCCGGCTCCTCGGCCTCTTCGGCTTCCTTGGCCTCCGGCGTCTCCTTGGGGCTCTCGTCGTTGGTCTCCGGCTCCAGCAGCGCCAGGTCCTCGACGGACTTGAAGGGCTTGGAGCCCGGCGGGTCCGGCGGCTCGGCGCCGTACCCCTCGACGATCGCCTCCCACGCGGCGGCCTCGTCGAAGGGCACACCCTGCTCGTCCGGCTCGCGGTCCTCGCGGTCGGAGTCGTGCTCAGCCACCTGCGGCCGTCCCTTCCTTGCCGAGACTGGGTGCGAGCCGGCCGATGAACGCGAAGCTCTCCGCGAAGATCCGGTCCGCGTCGTGGTCCAACGTCGCCACGTGGTAGCTCTGTTCCAGCAGGATCTCCTGCACGTCCGTCGACGAGATCCGGCTGAGGACCCGCGCCGAGTCGGCGGGCGGCACGACGTGGTCCTGCGGGCTGCGCAGAAGCAGCAGCGGCTGGGTGACCTGCGGCAGCTCTCCGTCGACCTGCTGGAAGAACCTTCGCAGGGAGTGCGCCGCGTGCAGCGGCACCCTGTCGTACCCGATCTCCACGCTGCCGGGCAGGGCGATGTCGCTGGCGATCCCCTTCGTCGTACGGACGAGGTGGCGGGCGACCGGAAGGGCGTACGCCGCGAGGCCGTGCACCTTGTTGGCGGGGTTGACGACCACGACGCCGCTGATCGCGTCCCCGTGCTTGGCGGCCAGCCGCAGGGCCAGCGCGCCGCCCATGGACAGGCCCGCGACGAAGACCTGCGTGCAGCGCTCGCTCAGGGCGCGCAGCTCGCGGTCCACCTCGGCATACCAGTCCTGCCAGCCGGTGAGCTGCAGGTCCTCCCAGCGCGTGCCGTGCCCGGGCAGCAGCGGCAGGGAGACGGTCAGGTCGCGCTCGGCGAGATACTCCGCCCAGGGGCGCAGCGACTGCGGTGAGCCGGTGAAGCCGTGGCACAGAAGGACGCCGATCTCCCCGCCCTCGTGGCGGAACGGCTCGGCTCCAGGGAGGAGCGGCACCTTCGGTCTCCTGTTCTCGGGGGCGGTTGCAGGTACTTCACCGTACGCGACCGCACTGACACCGACCAGGGTCGTCGGGTCCTTTGACAGTGCGCCGGGTTAAGGTCTGACCGACGAACACAGGAGGCATTCGGTTGTTGTACGGCGCGATGAAGGTATCCATCGGGGGGCCGCTGAAGCTCGCCTTCAGACCCTGGGTGGAAGGCGTGGAGAACGTACCCGCCGAGGGCCCCGCGATCCTGGCGAGCAACCACCTGTCGTTCTCGGACTCGTTTTTCCTGCCCGCGGTCCTCGACCGCAAGGTCACCTTCATCGCGAAGGCCGAGTACTTCACCACCCCCGGCATCAAGGGCCGGATGACCGCCGCCTTCTTCAAGGGCGTCGGCCAGCTGCCCGTGGACCGTTCCGGTGCGCGGGGCGCCGGCGAGGCCGCCATCAAGAGCGGCATAGACGTGCTGGAGCGCGGTGAGCTGTTCGGGATTTACCCGGAGGGCACGCGCTCGCCCGACGGCCGCCTCTACCGGGGCAAGCCCGGCGGCCTCGCGCGCGTGGCGCTCGCGAGCGGTGCGCCCGTCCTCCCGGTCGCCATGATCGACACGGAGAAGATCCAGCCGCCGGGGAAGGTGATGCCGAAGCTGATGCGCCCGGGCATCCGCATCGGCAAGCCGTTGGACTTCAGCCGCTACAGCGGCATGGAGCACGACCGTTTCGTGCTGCGCGCGGTGACCGACGAGGTCATGTACGAGATCATGAAGCTCTCCGGCCAGGAGTACGTCGACATCTACGCGACCGCCGCCAAGCGGCAGATCGCGGAGGCGGCCAAGGCCGAGAAGGACGCGGAGAAGGCGGCCAGGGCCGCGCTCGCGCAGGCCGAGAAGGAACGTGCCGAAAAGGAGAAGTCCGAGTCCTAGGCAGGCAGTCCGGGACTCAGGGGGTGGGGGATATGACCAAGCGCGAGCGCGTCATGCGAATGTCGGTCGAGCAGCCGCTGTGGCGTGCCCTCACCGGCTACCGGATCCTGACCCTGCTCTATGCGATCGGGCTCTTCGCCACCTCCTACGACGAGTTCACCCGCCCCTGGGTGGCCATCGCCTTCTACGCCGTGCTGTCCGTCTGGACGTTCGCGACCCTGCCCCGGGTGGCGAACGCGGCGAGCTGCACCAAGCGGTTCCTCGCCGTCGACCTCACCATCGCGCTCACCGGCATCCTGCTCACCGGGCTCGCCGCCAGCCCCGAGCGGATCGACGCCGGCGGCTCGACCCTGCCGTCGATATGGACCGCCGGTTCCGTGCTCGCGTTCGCCATCAAGGGCGGCTGGCGCTGGGCCGTCTTCGCCTCCACACCGGTCGCCGTCGCCAACCTGATCTACCGCGGCGCCCCGGCCCGCGACACCGTCCACAACGTGATCCTCGTCTGGGTCGCCTCCATCGCCATCGGCTACGTCGTCGAGGTCGCCCGAGCCTCCGAGCGCACCCTCGCCCGCGCCCTGGAGATCGAGGCCGCCACCCGTGAGCGGGAGCGGCTCGCCCGGGACATCCACGACGGCGTCCTCCAGGTCCTGGCGATGGTGCAGCGGCGCGCCGCTGTCGTCGGCGGCGAGGCGGCCGAGCTGGGCCGCATGGCGGGCGAGCAGGAGGTGGCCTTGCGCACGCTGGTCTCCGGCGGCCTGGTGCCCGTCTCCCGGGTGTCGGAGGACGTGGCCGAGGGGGCGGTCGTACGAGCCGTCGAAGAACCGGACGACGACGGACCTGTGGACCTGCGCTCGCTGCTCGCCCCCTTTGCGGGCGCCCGGGTCAGCCTTGCCGAGCCCGGTGCCCCCGTGCCGCTGCCGTGGGCCGCGGCGAAGGAACTGGCCGCGGCCGTCGGAGCCGCCCTGGACAACGTCCGCAAGCATGCGGGGGAAGACGCCCGGGCGTGGATCCTGGTCGAGGACGAGGCCGACGAGGTCGTGGTGACCGTACGGGACGAGGGGCCAGGCATCCCCGAGGGACGGCTCGCACAGGCCGAGGGCGAGGGGCGGCTAGGGGTCGCCCTGTCGATCCGGGGGCGGCTGCGCGACATCGGCGGCAGCGCCGAGCTGATCTCGGTGCCGGGGCAGGGCACGGAGGTCGAACTGAAAATGCCGAAGCAGATGTCACGGGGGACGCGATGAGCGAGCGACAGAGCCCGATCAAGGTGATGGTGGTCGACGACCACCCCATGTGGCGTGACGCCGTCGCCCGGGACCTGGGCGAGTCCGGCTTCGAGGTGGTGGCCACCGCGGGCGACGGCGACCAGGCCGTGCGCCGTGCCAAGGCCGCCGTCCCGGACGTCCTGGTGCTCGACCTCAACCTCCCCGCGAAGCCCGGTGTCCAGGTCTGCAAGGAACTCGTCGGCCACAACCCGGGGTTGCGCGTCCTGGTGCTCTCGGCGAGCGGTGAGCACGCCGACGTACTGGAGGCGGTGAAGTCGGGCGCGACCGGCTATCTGCTGAAGTCGGCGTCGACCGAGGAACTGCTCGACGCGGTGCGCCGTACGGCCGTCGGTGACCCGGTGTTCACGCCGGGCCTGGCCGGCCTTGTCCTCGGCGAGTACCGGCGGCTGGCCTCCGAGCCCGAGTCGGCCGCGCCGGACGCCGAGCATCCCAGGGCCCCGCAGCTCACCGATCGGGAGACCGAGGTACTGCGGTTGGTCGCCAAGGGCCTGAGCTACAAGCAGATCGCCGAGCGTCTCGTCATCTCGCACCGGACGGTGCAGAACCACGTGCAGAACACCCTCGGCAAGCTCCAGCTGCACAACCGCGTGGAACTCGTGCGGTACGCCATAGAGCGCGGACTTGACGACGAGTAAACCGACCGCCGGATGATTCACCGGAATTGCGCTTCCGACCCATCCCTAGGTGACCTGGATCACTATTAGCGTGGCCCTCACCAGGCAACCGCGGCGAAGGGACATTTCCATGCGGGTCGGAGTACTGACCGGAGGCGGCGACTGCCCCGGGCTCAACGCCGTCATCCGGGCCATCGTCCGCAAGGGCGTGCAGGAGTACGGCTACGACTTCGTCGGCTTCCGGGACGGCTGGCGCGGTCCCCTCGAGAACGACACCGTACGGCTGGACATCCCCGCCGTACGCGGCATCCTGCCTCGTGGCGGCACCATCCTCGGCTCCTCGCGGACGAATCCGCTGAAGCAGGAGGACGGCATCCGCCGCGTCAAGGAGAACCTCGCCAAGCAGGAGGTCGAGGCACTCATCGTGATCGGCGGCGAGGACACCCTCGGTGTCGCGGCGCGGCTGTCCGACGAGTACGGCGTGCCGTGCGTCGGCGTCCCCAAGACCATCGACAACGACCTGTCCGCCACGGACTACACCTTCGGCTTCGACACCGCGGTCAGTATCGCCACGGAGGCGATCGACCGCCTCCACACCACCGCCGAGTCGCACATGCGTGTCCTCGTCTGCGAGGTCATGGGCCGGCACGCGGGCTGGATCGCCATCCACTCCGGGCTCGCGGGCGGCGCCAACGTCATCCTCATCCCCGAGCAGCGCTTCGACGTCGACCAGGTGTGCGCCTGGGTCACCTCCCGCTTCAAGGCGTCGTACGCCCCGATCGTCGTCGTCGCCGAGGGCGCCATGCCCAAGGACGGCGACATGGTGCTCAAGGACCAGTCCCTCGACTCCTTCGGGCATGTGCGGCTGTCCGGCGTCGGCGAGTGGCTGGCCAAGGAGATCGAGAAGCGCACCGGCAAGGAGGCCCGCACCACCGTGCTGGGGCACATCCAGCGCGGCGGCACACCCAGCGCCTTCGACCGCTGGCTCGCCACCCGCTTCGGGCTGCACGCCATCGAGGCCGTCCGCGACGGCGACTTCGGCAAGATGGTCGCGCTGCGCGGCACGGACATCGTCCGCGTCCCGATCGGCGAGGCCACGGCCAAGCTGAAGACGGTCGACCCGAAGCTCTACGAGGAGGTCGGGGTCTTCTTCGGCTGATCCGGCAGTGTGTGGTTATGGGCCGTACATTCGGCCCATAACCCCTCGGCACGTCCTCGACTACAGGGCCGGCCGTCGCTCGGAGAACGTGCTGGTGCCGTGCAGCTGACCGACCAGTTCACGGACGACGGCGGCGCCGTTCAGCGTCAGCACGGACTCCGGGTGGAACTGGATCCCGGCGAAGCCCGGGCCGCGCAGGGCGTGGACCTCGTACGACGCGCTGCGGCTGACCTCGATGCCGTGCGCGGCCAGTTCCTCGGCCGTCCCGTCGTCGCAGCGCGCCACGAAACTGTTGTAGAAACCGACGGTCTCCGGCCGCCCGAACAGCTCGATCTCCGTCTGCGCACCCTGGTACGGGACCTCCTTCCGTACGATCTCCAGGCCCAGCTCGGCCGCGATCAGCTCGTGCCCGAGGCAGACACCGAGGACGCCGTGCCGGTTGCCGCCACGGATCACCTCGGCGGTGAGGCCGCGCAGGAAGCTCATCTTGGGGTCTGTCAGGTCACTCGGGTCGCCAGGACCAGGGCCGAGCACCACCGGGCCGTCGTGCGTGACGACGGCTTCCCGGACGCCCGGTTCGTCGTAGCGGCGAACGGTGACGCTGAGCCCGGACGACCGCAGGACGTGCGCGAGCATCGCGGTGAAGGTGTCTTCCCCGTCGACGACCAGGGCGTGTCCGGCGAGCTCTGTGGAGGGCTCCTGCATCCGCAGCCAGAAGGGGGCCAGGGCTTCCCGGCGCCCGTCCAGCGCGGCCCTTACACGCGGGTCGTCGGCCAGCCGGGGTCGCTTGTTCTCCTCGCGCGGTCTGGACGGGCGTACGCCCAGAGCCGCCAGCACTCCGGCCGCCTTGGCGTGTGTCTCCGCGACCTCGCTCGCCGGGTCCGAGCCGCGGACGAGCGTGGCGCCGACCGGTACCCGCAGCCGTCCGTCCATGTCGATGTCGGCGGTGCGGATGAGGATGGGGGAGTCCAGGGTCTGGGCACCACCGGAGTCCTGGCCGAGCAGCGCGAGCGCACCCGCGTAGTAGCCCCGCCCGCCGACCTCGTGCCGCTCGATGACCCGGCAGGCGTTCTGCACGGGGGAGCCGGTGACGGTGGCCGCGAACATCGTTTCGCGCAGGACGTCCCGCACGTCCAGTGAGGACTTCCCCCGCAACTCGTACTCGGTGTGCGCGAGATGCGCCATCTCCTTCAGACGGGGCCCGACGACCACCCCGCCCATGTCGCCGACCGTGCACATCATCTTGAGCTCCTCGTCGACGACCATCGACAGCTCCTCGATCTCCTTGCCGTCGGCGAGGAAGTCGAGCAGGTGCTCGGGGGTGGGGCCTTCGGCCGGGTAGCGGTACGTCCCGCTGATCGGGTTCATGACGACGGTGCCGCCTGACATGCGCACGTGTACCTCGGGGCTCGCGCCGACCAGCGTGCGGTCTCCGGTGTGGACGACGAACGTCCAGTACGCACCCCGCTCGCCCTCCAGGAGCCGCCGGAACAACGCCAGCGCGTCGGCCCTGGAAAATCCGGGGATCTCACCCTCGTACGTCCGCCGGATGACGAAGTTGGCGCCCTCGCCCCGCCCGATCTCCTGCCGCAGCACCCGCCCGACGATCTCCGCGTACTCCTCGTCGCCCACGTCGAAGCCGCCGCCCTCGACCCGGACGTCATGCGTGGGGAGCTGTCGCAGGGCCTCGGTGAGCGGGATGCCGTACCGCTCCTCGGGCGTGAGCACCGTCAGCGGTGTGCCGTCGTCGCGGACGTCGAAGCCGCGCTCGCGGATCTGGCGGTACGGGATGAGCGCGAGGCCCTCGTCGGGGAGGTCGGCGAGGCGGTCGTACGTGCGGACCGGGCCGAGGAGCAGCTCGACGGTGTCCTGGTCGTGTCCTGGGGTGCGGCGGCGGAGCAGGGCGAAAGGGCGGTCGTCGTGCGGGAGCTGCGCCAGGTCCATGGTTCCTCTTCCGTGGGTGATCGGGGAGGAACGGTCCGGGTGCCGAAAACACCGAAGGCCGCCCCTCGGGCGGCCTTCGCGAAGTGGTGCGTACGCGCAGTCAGTGGGCCGCCGGAGAAGCGGTCCACCACCAGTTCTGGATCGAATGCGCGAACATGGGGCGCACCCTACCCGAAGTCCTGGCGTACCGGATGTCTCATTTCCTGGGCACCGTCCTGAGACCGTGACATCACCCCGTAATGTTGAGGTCGTGACCGTGAACGCTAAGACCAGCGCGCGCGCTGGCAACACCTGGCGAGACCTGCCCGCGGCGCAGCAGCCCGAGTACCCCGACACCGAGGCTCTGCGCACAGTCGTTGCGGAGCTCGAGTCGTATCCGCCGCTCGTCTTCGCGGGCGAGTGCGACCAGCTGCGTGCCCGGATGGCGGCCGTAGCCAAGGGAGAGGCGTTCCTGCTCCAGGGCGGCGACTGCGCGGAGGCCTTCGACGCGGTCTCCGCCGACCAGATCCGCAACAAGCTCAAGACGCTGTTGCAGATGGGCGCCGTGCTGACGTACGCCGCCTCGGTACCGGTCGTGAAGGTCGGCCGGATCGCCGGCCAGTACTCCAAGCCGCGCTCCAAGGGCACCGAGACCCGCGACGGCGTGACCCTGCCGACCTACCGCGGCGACTCGGTCAACGGCTTCGACTTCAACGAGAAGGCCCGGATCCCGGACCCCGAGCGGCTGAAGCGGATGTACAACGCGTCCGCGTCGACGCTGAACCTGGTGCGCGCCTTCACCACCGGTGGGTACGCGGATCTGCGTCAGGTGCATGCCTGGAACCAGGACTTCGTGAAGTCCTCCCCGTCCGGGCAGCGTTACGAGCAGCTGGCGCGGGAGATCGACCAGGCGCTGAACTTCATGCACGCCTGCGGGGCCGACCCGGAGGAGTTCAGGACGGTCGAGTTCTACTCCTCGCACGAGGCGCTGCTGCTCGACTACGAGTCGGCGCTGACCAGGGTCGACTCCCGCACCGGGCAGCTGTACGACGTCTCCGCGCACATGGTGTGGATCGGTGAGCGCACCCGGCAGCTGGACCACGCGCACATCGAGTTCGCCTCGAGGATCCGCAACCCGATCGGCATCAAGCTCGGCCCGACGACGACGGCCGAGGAGGCGCTGGAGTACATCGAGCGCCTGGACCCCGAGCGTGAGCTGGGCCGGCTGACCTTCATCGTCCGGATGGGCGCCGACAAGGTCCGGGACAGGCTCCCCGAGCTGATCGAGAAGGTCACCGCCTCGGGCGCCACGGTGGCCTGGGTGACGGACCCGATGCACGGCAACACCTTCGAGGCGGCCTCCGGGCACAAGACCCGCCGCTTCGACGATGTGCTGGACGAGGTCAAGGGCTTCTTCGAGGTCCACAAGTCGCTGGGCACCCACCCGGGCGGTATCCACGTCGAGCTCACCGGTGACGATGTCACCGAGTGCGTGGGCGGCGGCGACGAGATCTTCGTCGACGATCTGCACCAGCGCTACGAGACGGCCTGCGACCCCCGGCTGAACCGCAGCCAGTCCCTCGATCTGGCCTTCCTCGTCGCCGAGATGTACAGGGACCAGTGACGGGTTCGCCTGTTACAAGCACATGAAGTAGGGCGTGGATCACATACGATCCACGCCCTACAGCACTTTTAGGCCGCCCGTGAGACGGGTAAGGTTAGGTTAGCCTCACCGATTATCGGGACGGCACGACCTTACGAAATCCCGTCGGGAGGTGACCCGCGTGTACGTCTGCAACTGCTTCGGAGTGACCGAGGCGCAGGTGAAGAAGCACGCGGAGGGCGGCGCCTGCTCCCCCCGCCAGATAGCCTCGGCCTGCAAGGCGGGTACGGACTGCGGGTCGTGTGTACGCCGGATCCAGGCGCTCCTGGGCCGAGACGCGTGTCCCAGACGTGAGCCGGCCGATCGGGGCCAGCCGGCGCTTGCCGAACTGGAAGGGCTGGAAGAAGCCGCCTAGCCGGCCGCTCGACTAGCTCGGCTGCTCGATCTGCTGCGCGATGTAAAGCGCCTCCCCGAGCTTCTCGATGAGTTCCAGCTGTGTGTCCAGATAGTCGATGTGGTGCTCCTCGTCCTCGAGGATCGACTCGAAGATGTTCGCGGACGTGATGTCGCCCTTCGTGCGCATCACCTCGATACCGCGCTTGAGGCGGTCGATCGCCTCGACCTCCACCTGCCGGTCGGCCTGGAACATCTCGGTGACCGTCTGGCCGACCCGCACATGGAACAGACGCTGGTAGTTGGGCAGGCCGTCCAGCATGAGGATGCGCTCGGTGATCTTGTCCGCGTGCTTCATCTCGTCGATGGATTCTTCACGCGTGTACTTGGCGAGCTTGGTCCAGCCGTTGTTGTCCTGGATCCGGTAGTGCAGCCAGTACTGGTTGATCGCCGTCAGCTCGCCGGTGAGCTGTTCGTTCAGAAACTCGAGGACCTCGGGGTCGCCCTGCATCGCAGAGGCTCCTTCCAAGCGGGGAACTGGCAGGTTGCGCCGCATCCTTGCACCGGTGACAAAGATCGTCCAGTAAGTCTTCACTTAGTAAGTAAGGGCATGCTTAGTCCGATTTGTACGGCCGAGGGTGGGGCTGGTCGGGTGCACTGCCTCGGGTCTGTCAGGATGGAGACATGGGTCAGCCGGTGGAGAGCGAATCTGGAGGAGTGGCGCAGCCGGAGCTTCCGCCGGGGCAGCGAGTGCAACGCGGCTGGCCGGTCACGCACTACGGCCCCGTCCCCAAGTTCCGGCCCGAGCGCTGGGAGTTCAGGGTCTTCGGCGCCACCGCGGACGGCGAGAAGCGCTGCTGGACCCACGAGGATTTCGCGGCCCTGCCGTACGCCAGCGTCGTGGCCGATCTGCACTGCGTGACCAAGTTCAGCATGATCGGCGCGGAATGGGGCGGCATTCCGGCCCGTGCGATCCTCGAGATCGCCCCGCCCGCATCCGAGGTCACCCATGTGATGGTGTGGGCGGAGTACGGGTTCAGCTCCAACCTGCGCCTTGCGGACTTCGCCGCCGAGCGCACGATCTTCGCCACCCACAAGGACGGCGAACTGCTCACCGCCGAGCACGGCTTCCCGCTCCGCCTCGTCGTCCCCCATCTGTACGCCTGGAAGGGCCCCAAGTGGGTCCGCGGAGTGGAGTACATGACCGCCGACCGCCGTGGCTTCTGGGAGGAGCGCGGCTATCACAACCTCGGCGATCCCTGGAAGGAACAGCGGTACTCGTACCAGGAGGAGCCGGGGGACGGGCCCGACCTCTGAGCTCTCCCGGCGTGCCGGTCAGTGGTGGTACTGCTGCACCACCGCATGCCCCTTGCCCCGTCAAGGGCCGTTTCGCGCCGGTAAGCTCGTTGCCGGTTACTACGACAACCATGCAGGGAGCCCCGGATGGCCGTCTTCAACGTGATCTTCTCGGAGGCGGCGGCGCGGGTGCGCGACAGTCTTACGGACGACCGCCTTCTGGCGCTTCGGCGTGGCCTCGCCATACTGGCCGAGGACCCGCGCAGTAAGATCTCCGCTGCTATCTCGGGAGATGAGAACACCCGCTCGGTCGCGCTGACCCACACCATGGCGATCGAGTACGTCATCAGTGACGGCCTGCTGATCGTGCTCGTGGTCCACCTTGTCGACACCTCGCACGTGCTGGTCGAGACCGAGGACTGACCCGCGGAATCAGCCGTCGCGGAGCTTCTTCAGCCGCTCCACGTCCGCCGCGTGCCCCTGCTTTCCGCCCGGCGTCTCGATGATCAGCGGTACGCCCTCGGTCGCGGGGTGGGTCATCAGCGCGCGGAACGGGTCCTCGCCGATATGACCGGCGCCGATGTTCTCGTGCCGGTCCTTGTGGGCGCCGACGACGTCCTTGGAGTCGTTGGCGTGGATCAGCTTCAGCCGGCCCTCGCCGACCGTGTCCACCAGCAGGTCGAGCGTCTGGTGCATACCGCTCGGGCCGGTCAGGTCGTGTCCGGCGGCGAAGATGTGGCAGGTGTCCAGGCAGACGCCCAGCATCGGATGGGCGTCCAGCGCCTCGAAGTACGGCCCGAAGTCCCAGGTGCGGGAGCAGAGCGAGGCCCCCTGGCCCGCCGTCGACTCCAGCAGCAGAAACGGGTCGTCGTCGTGGGTCAGCTCATCCAGCAGCGGCAGCAGATACTCCCGTACCTGCTTGAGCGCCACGGAACGCTCGCGGCCGCCGGTCGCGCTGCCCGTGTGCACGACCACGCCCAGCGCCCCGATCTCCCGGCCGCGCCGAAGCGAGTGCCGCAGCGACTCCACCGACCTCTCCGCGGTGGCCTCGGTGTGCGAGCCGAAGTTGATCAGGTACGGGGCATGGACGTACGCCGGGATCGACTCGGCGGCACAGGCGGCCCGGAACTCCTCGTCCTGCCGTGGGTTCCCGGTGGGCGTGGCCCAGCCGCGCGGGTTCGCGACGAAGACCTGCACGGTCTCGGCCTTGAGGTCACGGGCGTACGACAGGCCTACGGAGTTCAGGCCGCCGGCGACGGGGACATGCCCGCCGACGGGATTGCGGAGCTGCTTGCCGGTCACGTGCGCGTGCGTCCCGTCAGCGGATCTCGATGGTGATCGTCGACCCCTTGGGGGCCGTCTTGCCGCCCTTCACGGACTGCTTCTTGACGGTGTCGCCGAACAGCCCGAGCAGCCCGCGGTCCTCCTCGACCTCGAAGCCGGCCGCCTCCAGTTCCGCCCTGGCGTCGTCCACGTTGTCGCCGACCACGTCCGGGACCTCGATCATCTCGGGGCCCTTGGACAGCGTCAGCGTCACCGTGTCGCCCTCGGCGGCCTCGCTGCCGGGGTCCAGGGACTGGCGGGCGACCTGGCCCTTGTCGAACTCCGAGTTGACCTGCTCGGCGGCGACCCGCACCTTCAGGCCTGCCTCCTCCAGCTCCGCCCGCGCGTCCTCCAGGCTCGCGCCGGTGACGTCGGCCACCTCCACCGGGCTGCCCTTGCTGACGGTGAGCGCGATCGCGGAACCGGAGCGCCGGGTGGTGCCCGCAGCCGGGTCGATGCTGATCACGAAGCCCGCCTCGACGTCCTCGCTGAACTCCCGGGTGACCATGCCCGGCGCCAGCCCTTCCTGCTTCAGCACGGACCTGGCCCGGTCGAGCTGGTAGCCCTCCACATCGGGCACCTTCACCGTCTGCGGGCCGTCGGAGACGGTGAGCGTCACGGAGTCGTTCTGCCGTATCCGCTCGCCCACCTCCGGATCGCTGCTGATGACCGAGCCACGCTTCACGGTGTCGCTGTAGGCGCGCTTGACCTGGCCGGTCTCGAGCCCGGCCGCCTCCAGGCGGTCGCGGGCCTGTGCCTCTGTCTTCGTCACCAGCGGCGGGACCTTGGTGAACTGGCCGGAGTTGATGTACCAGACGCCCGCGCCGAGGCCGAAGACCAGCAGGACGGCCGCGATGATCGTGAACAGCCGGCCCCGGGGCGCCCGGGCGGAGCGCCGCGGCGGCAGGGGCGGCGGGCTCTCGAAGCGGCTCGTGCGGTGGACCTCGGGCTCGTCCTCGTTCACCGGCAGTGAGCGCAGCATGGTCAGCGCACGCGGGATCACGCTCGTACGGTCGTCGGCGCCCAGGTGTTCGGCCGTGAGCGCCTGCGGTGGCACCGCGTCCAGCTGGTCCGCGCCGAGCGCGCCGCGGACCTCCCGCGCGTGCGCGAGCAGCGCCACGGCGTCGTACGGCCGGAGGTCGGGCGTGCGGGCGGTGGCCGACGCCACCAGCTCGTCCAGCTCGTACGCCAGTCCGGGCACGGCGGCCGACGGGGGCGGCACGTCCTCGTGCAGGTGCTTGTAGAGCACTATGGCGGGGTTCTCGCCCTGGTGCGGGCGGTCGCCGGTGAGCATCTCGTAGAGCATCACGCCGCACGCGTACACGTCGACGCGGGGGTCGGTGGTGCCGTTCTCTATCTGCTCGGGGGCGAGATACGAGACCGTCCCGAGGACCGCCCCGGTGGTGTTGGTGACCGTGTCCACGGCCCGGACGAGCCCGAAGTCGGCGACCTTGACCCGGCCGTCGTCCCCTATCAGCACGTTCTCCGGCTTCATGTCCCGGTGCACGAACCCGGCACGGTGCGCGGCGCCGAGCGCGGCGAGCACGGGCTCCAGGATGTCGAACGCGGCGCGCGGCTGGAGCGCCCCGCGCTCGCGCAGGACGTCACGGAGCGTGCAGCCGGCGACGTACTCCATGGCCAGATAGACGTACGACCCGTCGGTCCCCTGGTCGAAGACCTGCACCACATTCGGGTGAGCCAGCCGCGCCACGGACTTCGCCTCGCGAATGAACCGATCCACGAAGGAGCCGTCGGCCGCGAGGGTGGGGTGCATCACCTTGAGTGCGAGAACGCGGTCGAGCCGGGTGTCCACGGCCCGGTAGACCGTGGCCATCCCGCCGACGGCGATCCGCGCGTCCACGCGATACCTGCCGTCGAGCACCTGCCCGACCAGTGGGTCATGAAGGGTCGTATCCACGCAGGTGAGTCTACGAGCCGTCGCTGACACAACAGCAGTTTCGGCCGGGATCGGGGCGGGACTGAAGCGTACCTGTGACGCACGCCTCACCGAATCAGAAGGCAGGCCGCTCCGGGTCCAGCCGTGCCAGGCCCTCCGCCGGTGACGACGCCTCCGCGAAGTGCCGCCGGGGAATCCGCCCCGCCAGCCGGGCCAGCCGGCCCGCCTCCACCGCATGCCGCATGGCCTCAGCCATCCGAGCCGGCTCCTGCGCGCGCGTCACCGCTGAGGCAAGCATCACACCCGCGCACCCCAGCTCCATCGCCAGCGCCGCATCCGACGCCGTACCCGCACCCGCGTCCAGGATCACCGGCACGCGTGCGTGCTCCACGATCAGCTGGAAGTTGTGTGGGTTGCGGATGCCGAGCCCGGAGCCGATGGGCGAGCCGAGCGGCATGATCGCCGCGCAGCCGACGTCCTCCAGTTTCCGTGCCAGGACCGGGTCGTCGTTCGTGTACGGCAGCACCGTGAACCCGTCGTCCACCAGCGTCTCCGCCGCCTCCAGCGTCTCGATCGGATCCGGCAGCAGCGTCCGCTCGTCGGCGATGACCTCCAGCTTGACCAGGTCGCTGCCGAGCGCCTCCCGGGCCAGCCGGGCGGTGAGGACGGCTTCCCCGGCGGTGAAGCAGCCCGCGGTGTTCGGCAGCACCCGGATGCCGAGCTTCTCCAGCACCGACAGCACCGAACCGTGCACATCGGGGTTCACCCGCCGCATCGCGACCGTCGTCAGCTCCGTGCCGGAGGCGACGAGCGCCCGCTCCAGCACCTCCAGGCTGGGCGCACCGCCCGTACCCATGATGAGCCGGGACGAGAAGGCCGTACCGCCGATGACAAAGGGGTCGTCAGCCATGGGTCAGCCTCCTTGGACGGCGGTGAGGACTTCGACGCGGTCTCCCTCGGAGAGGGACGTGGCGGGCCACTCCGCGCGCGGGACGACGGTTTCGTTCAGGGCGGCGGCCACTCCGGAGGGCGCCGCGGTGAGGGACTTCACGAGCGTGTCGAGGGCGGTGGCGTCGGAGATCTCCCGGCGCTCACCATTGATCCAGACGTTCATACGGGCAGCTCCGAGAGGGCGCCGAAGCGCTTCGGGGTGAAGGGGCGGGCCACGTCCGGGAGTTCACCGGTGGCCAGCGCGTGCGCCATGGCGTCGCCGGTGACCGGCGTGAGCAGCACGCCGTTGCGATAGTGGCCGGTGGCCAGCAGGAGTCCGGGGAGTTCCGTCGGGCCGAGCAGCGGCGCGTTGTCGGGGGAGCCGGGGCGCAGTCCGGCCCGGGTCTCCGTCAGCGGCAGCTCGGTGATGCCGGGGACCAGCTCGTGCGCGTCGCGCAGCAGTTCGTAGACGCCGCCCGCCGTCACCGTGGTGTCCCAGCCCAGCTCCTCGCTGGTCGCGCCGACGACCAGCTCGCCGTTCTCGCGCGGCACCAGGTAGACATGGCTGCCGCGGACCATGGCGCGTACGGTGCGGCTCAGGAACGGCGCGCACCGCTCGGGCACGGTCAGCCGCAGCACCTGCCCCTTCACGGGGCGTACGGGCGGGAGTACGTCGTCCGGGACGCCCGCGAGCTGCCCGCTCAGGCTGCCGCCGGCGAGGACCACCTGCCCCGCGCCCACGGTCCCGCCGTCGCGCGTGACGACTCCGGCCGCCCGCTCCCGTACGACCGACAGCCGCTCGGCCCACGTCCGGTGGAAGACCACCCCCGCCCGCTCGCACGCGGCGACCAGCGCACGGGTGAGGCGCCGCGGGTCGATCTGGTGGTCCCCGTCGACCCGCAGCCCGCCGCGCACACCCGGCGCGAGCATCGGCTCCAGACGCCGGCACTCCCGCCCCGAAAGCCATTCGGAGCCCAGCCCCGACTCCCGTTGCAGCGCGTGCAGTTCGCGCAGATGGGCGCGGTCGTCGGCGTCCAGCGCGACGGCGAGCGTGCCGCACTGGCGGTAACCGAGGTCGTGGCCCGTCAGCTCGGTGAGCTCGGCCGCGAAGTCCGGGTAGCGGCGGGCCGAGGCGAGGTTCAGGCCGAGCAGGGTCTGCTCGCCGTAGTGAAGTTCCGTGACGGCGGCCAGCATCCCGGCCGCCACCTGTGCGGCTCCGCCGCCCGGTTCGGGATCCACGACGGCAGTGGCGAACCCGCGCTGCGTGGCCCGCCAGGCCGTCACGAGTCCGATGACCCCGCCCCCGATGACCAGGACGTCTGCTGTGTCGGATGCTTTGTCGGACGTATGCGACATGGGCGTCCAGCCCCTCCCTTCGCCGGCATGACCCGGATCAGGTTCGTACGGTCGGAGGCCGCCAGCCTCCCTCTCAGCCCGGTGCGTCCGGGCTCCCGCGAGTGCTTGTACGTTGGCCAGCCTAGCCCGACCCTCCGCGCCTCTGTAAGGGAGCCTGTTGTCATGCCCCGCTCGCTCGACGGCCTCGTCCTTGCCCCGGTCGCCGACCAGGCTCCAGGTCAGGTGGGTACGCGTACCCGGTTCACGTACCACGAGGTGGACGGGACGATCTGGGCCGAGTACGCGGGCGGGGATGTCGTACGCGGGCATCTGGTGGGCACGCGTGACGGCGACCGGCTCGACTTCCGGTACGTACAGCTCAAGCAGGACGGGACGACGTCCTCCGGGCGCTGCGTGTCGACGGTCGTCGAGCTGCCGGACGGGCGGGTGCGGCTGGACGAGACCTGGGAGTGGGAGTCGCAGCCGGGCAGCGGAACGAGCGTGGTGGAGCAGGTCGACGAGGTTGTGGAACAGATCACTGAACCCGGCCCCTGACTGACAGAACGTCAGTTGTCTATGGTGATCAGGTGAGCGAGCAGACGCAGGAACGAGGCACGTCACAGCCGCGGCGCGTGGTCGTGGCCGGCGCGGGCATGGCCGGCGTACAGACCGCGGTCGCCCTGCGCGAACAGGGCTTCACCGGCAGCGTGACGCTGATCGGCGCCGAGCCCCACCAGCCGTACGACCGGCCGCCGCTGTCCAAGGCCGTGCTGCTCGGCAAGGCCGAGGGCTCCGCCTTCGACGTGGACTTCGAGGCGCTCGGCATCGACCTGGAGCTGGGGCGCGAGGTGCTGGGCGTGCGCCCCGGCGACCACGAGCTGGACACCGAGACCGGGCCCGTCCCGTACGACATCCTGGTCCTCGCCACCGGCGCGGAACCGATCCGGCTGCCGGGCGCGGAGGGCATCCCCGGCGTCCATCTGCTGCGCACCCTGGACGACGCCGAACGGCTGCGGCCGGTGCTCGCCCGGCAGCACGACATCGTGGTCGTCGGCGCGGGCTGGATCGGCGCGGAGTTCGCCACGGCGGCGCGCGAGGCGGGCTGCGCGGTGACGGTCGTGGAGGCCGCCGACCGGCCGCTCGCGGGCGCGCTGCCCGCCGAGGTGGCCGCGCCCATGGCCGCCTGGTACGCCGACAGCGGCGCGGTGCTGCGGACGCACGCGCGCGTGGAGCGCGTCGAGCCCGGCTCGGTCGTCCTCGACGACGGCTCACGGCTGCCCGCGGACGCCGTCGTGGTCGGCATCGGCGCCCGGCCCGCCACCGCCTGGCTCGCCGGTTCGGACATCACGCTGGGCAGGTACGGCGAGGTCGTGGCCGACGACCGGCTCCAGACCTCCGTGCCGGACGTCTACGCGGTCGGCGACTGTGCCTCCTTCCCCTCGGGAAGGTATGGCGAGCGCCTGCTGGTCCACCACTGGGACAACGCCCTCCAAGGCCCCCGCACGGTCGCGGCGAACGTCATCGGCGAGGCCCCGGCGGTGTACGACCCGGTCCCGTATTTCTGGTCGGAGCAGTTCGGCCGCTTCGTCCAGTACGTCGGCCACCACGCGTCGGCCGACACGACCCTGTGGCGCGGTGACCCTTCCGGCCCGTCCTGGACGGTGTGCTGGCTCCGTGAGAACCGGCTGGTCGCCCTGCTGGCGGTCGGCCGGCCCAGGGACCTGGCCCAGGGACGGCGGCTGATCGAGGCGGGCGCCGAGATGGATCCGGTGCTGATCCCGGACCCGGCGAGGCCGCTGAAGACGGCGACGGCGTAAGGCGTCCGTGAGCGGCGGCCGGCGACGGTGTGAGCCGATCGGGCGTGGCGGAAGCGGACACGGCGTAACGTGTTCGCGCAGGTCGGACGGGCCTGGCTTCCGACTGTCAGTCCGGGATGGCACGCTTGTCCCGTGACCGAGATTGACGCAAAGATCGATGCTCTCGTCCCCGCCTGGCTCACCCTGCCCGACATCGCAGAGATGCTCGATGTCGAGGTGACGCGCGTCCGGCAGCTGGTCAAGGAGGGCCAGCTCATCGCCGTACGCCGTGGTGAGAACCGCGCGCTGCACGTCCCCGCCGCCTTCATCGACGGGGACAAGGTCGTCAAGGGCCTGTCCGGGACCCTGACGCTCCTGCGGGACGACGGCTTCTCCGACGAAGAGATGCTCGAGTGGCTGTTCACCCCCGACGCGAGCCTGCCCGGCACCCCCGCGCAGGCCTTGAGCGAGAATCGCGGCACGGAGGTGAAGCGCCGCGCCCAGGCGCTCGCCGTCTGATCACCGCACGCTGACCTGAACACCGTCCGGCGTACGGGCCGCGGCCCACGGAGGCCGCGGCCGCGGTCCGGTGCGGCCCACAGCGGCCGACGGACACCGGCGACGGCACGCGCCGTGGCCCGTACGCCACAGACATCGCGGTGGCCCGCAGGCCACCGAACAACGGGGGAGACCCATGCCCGACACCGCCGCCACTTCGCGCGCCCGGCTCGCCGACGCGCGGGTCTACCTGTGCACGGGCGCCCGCAAGCGCCAGGGCGATCTGCCCGAGTTCCTCGACGCGGTCCTGGCGGGCGGTGTCGACATCGTGCAGCTGAGGGACAAGGGCATGGAGGCGGCGGAGGAGCTGGAGCACCTCAAGGTCTTCGCCGACGCCTGCGCCCGGCACGGCAAGCTCTTCTCGGTCAACGACCGGGCGGACGTCGCCCACGCCGCCGGCGCCGACGTACTCCATCTCGGCCAGGGCGACCTGCCCGTCCCAGCGGCCCGGGCGATCCTCGGCGACGACATCCTCATCGGCCGCTCGACACACGCCGAGTCCGAGGCCGCCGCGGCCGCCGTCCAGGACGGCGTGGACTACTTCTGCACCGGCCCCTGCTGGCCGACCCCCACCAAGCCCGGCCGCCACGCCCCCGGCCTCGACCTGGTCCGCCACACCGCCGCCCTCGGCACCGACCGCCCCTGGTTCGCCATCGGCGGCATCGACCTGTCCAACCTCGACGAGGTGCTGGATGCGGGCGCCCGCCGGGTCGTGGTCGTCCGGGCGATCACGGAGGCCGAGGATCCGGGGGCCGCGGCGGCGGAGTTCGCGAAGCGGCTGAGGGCGACCTGAGCGGCCCCCGGCGAAGTCGGCCGGGGTTCGGCAGCGCCCCAAAGGGGCGCGGGGAACTGCGCGACCAGCCACGACGGACCCGCGGCCGACAGACGACCCCATCGCGGCACTACCCGCGGAGCGTTCCGCCAACTTGTCCGATGGGTGGACAGTAAGACGACAAACCGGGCAAATTCCCGGAGTCCGGTTGGGGGACCGCCGGGCCGCCACTAACCTGCCGGTATGGCCCTCGGAACCGCATCCACCAGGACTGACCGCGCACGCACCGTGCGTGACATGCTCGCCAGCGGCAAGAAGACGTACTCGTTCGAGTTCTCCGCACCGAAGACCGCCAAGGGCGAGAAGAACCTGTGGAACGCGCTGCGCAGGGTCGAGGCGGTCGCTCCCGACTTCGTCTCCGTGACCTACGGCGCCGGCGGCTCCACCCGCGCCGGCACGGTCAAGGAGACCCAGCAGATCGTCGCGGACACCACGCTCACGCCGGTCGCCCACCTCACCGCGATCGACCACTCCATCGCCGAACTGCGCAACATCATCGGTCAGTTCGCCGGCGTCGGCATCCGCAACATGCTCGCGCTGCGCGGCGACCCGCCCGGCGACCCCATGGCCGACTGGGTACAGCACCCGAAGGGCCTCACCTACGCCGCCGAACTCGTGCGGCTCATCAAGGAGTCGGGCGACTTCTGCGTCGGCGTCGCCGCCTTCCCGGAGATGCACCCGCGCTCCGCCGACTGGGACACGGACGTAGCGCACTTCGTCGACAAGTGCCGGGCCGGCGCGGACTACGCGATCACGCAGATGTTCTTCCAGCCGGAGTCCTATCTGCGCCTGCGTGACCGCGTCGAGGCCGCCGCCTGCGACACCCCGGTGATTCCCGAAGTGATGCCTGTCACCAGCGTCCGGATGCTGGAGCGGTTGCCGCAGCTCAGCAATGCCGCCATCCCGGCCGGTCTGAAAGACAGAATCCTCACAGCAAAAGACGATCCGGCCGCTGTACGCTCCATTGGGATCGAGTTCGCCACGGAGTTCTGCGCGCGACTGCTGGCCGAGGGAGTCCCCGGACTGCACTTCATCACGCTCAACAACTCCACGGCGGCGCTGGAAATCTACGAAAACCTGGGCCTGCACCACCCACCGCAGGCCTAGACCGGCCGCACGGGTATACGACACACTGCGTAACGGCCACTGGGAGAGGGGCGTACATGGGCTGGACGGTCCTCTACATCGCGTTCGGCATCGTCGCGCTATGGCTGCTCGGTGAGGTGCTGCTTCAGTACAAGGCGCGGCTGCGCTGGCGGCTGCTTGCCTTTGTCGGCTTCCTCGGCGTTGTACTCGGGGTGCTGATCCCTTCTGTCATCGTCATCGGCCTGGGCGCGGCTGCCTTCGCGGTCGGCCAGACCTACGTCACGCTGTCCTTCCGCCGCGGCTTCGCGGCCGGCTGGGCGGTCACCGGCCGCCCGTCCTTCGGCGGCAGCAAGCGCCGCCGCGGCGAACCGGACCGCCAGGACCCGACCCTGGAGGTCACCGACCTCCAGGCGTCCGACGGCGGCTACGGCCCCGACGACATCAAGTACGGCCGGCCCAACGCCGGTTACGGCCAGGACGACGAGTACGACCGCGACGACGTCTTCACGCCCCAGCGAGCCGCCAATCCCACGGCCGCCGAGACGACCGCGGTCTACGAACCCCAGCCCCTGCCGGACGACACCGGTTCCTACGGCATATACAGCGACGCCGCATACCAGGCCGGCGCCGACCCGTCGTACGCGGCCGCCGGCCAGCCCCAGGACCAGTACGCGGCGGCTGCCCAGACCCAGGACCAGTACGCGGCTGCCGCCCAGGGCACCGACCAGACCTACGCGTACGACTACTCGGGCTACGACCAGCAGCAGTACGGCTACGACGCCAACGGCCAGCAGCAGTACGCCGCGTACTCCGACCCGTACATCGGCACGCAGACCTACGACGGCTCCGGGTACGACCCCACCTACGGCGCCCAGCAGCAGTACGGCCAGCAGGGCTACGGCCAGGACCAGTACGCCACCGGCACCTACGGCACCGAGACCCCGTCCGGCGGTGTGTGGGTCCCGCAGCAGCGCACCGACGAGACCTACGGCGGCGAACTGCCGCCGGAACAGCCCTATCCGTACCAGGGCAATGGGCAGCCGCAGGGGAACGGGTACGACGAGCAGCAGTACCGGTTCTGAACCGCCCTCAGCCAGTCACGCATCGGCTCACTGAGAGCCGCGGAACTCCGGCCCCTCCACGATCAGTCCGGCGACGAGCGCGCCCGACATGCCTGCGTGGGGAAGACCCCCGCCGGGGTGCGACCAGCCACCGACGCTGAACAGGCCCGGTATCGCCGTGCTGTTGGCCGGGTGCAGCAAGGTCCCCTCCGCCGCGGCCAGCGAGGGTGCGGGGACGCCACCGCCCTCGGCGCCGGTCTCCTGCCGTGTGTGCTCCGGTGTACGGACCTCGCGCCACAGCGTCCGCTCGCGCAGCCCGGGTATCGCGCGCTCGGCCTCGGTGACCATCCGGTCCGCGAAGGCGTCGGCGGCGCCGGGCGCGGTCCAGTCGTGCTGGGTCTGTGACGGCACCGTCGCCGTGAGCACCACCGACTCGTGCGCGTCGTCGGGACGCAGGGCCGGGTCGTCCGGCCGGTCGATCCGGACCGTCGGCCGCGCGGGCGGCTCACCGAGCCCGAAGAGGTCCAACTCGCCCTCCCGGTCCGGGGTGTGCACCACCGTGCGGTGCGCGGTCCCCGCCTCCTGCGCTCCGCGCAGCGCCAGGCAGACCACGACCCGGCCGGGGGACATGCCCTCCGGGCTGGGCTCGACCGCCTCGGGCGGGTACAGCTCGCGGCCGCGCGGCAGACCGCCCAGACGCCACGGTCCGTTGCCGACCACCGTGTCCGCTTCCGCCACGCTCCCGTCGGCCAGCTCCACGCCCGCCGCCCGGCCGTCCTTCTCCACGACCCCGGTGACCTCGGCACCGAAGTGGAACTCGACCCTGCGGGCCAGACACCGCTCGTACACCGCGCGCGCCAACTCCCGCATACCGCCGCGGACATACCAGGTGCCGAAGGCGTGCTCCATGTACGGCAGCACGGCCGCGCCGGCCGGGGCGACTCGCGGATCCAGGCCGTACGCGAGCGCGTGGCTCTCCAGCAGGGAGGTGAGCCGGGGGTCGCGCAGCTCCCAGGCGCCGACCTCGGCGAGCGTGCCGGCCCGGCGGGTGCGCAGCAGGCGTTTGTGCGGGACCGCCGGGTAGGGCTCGCGCTCGGCCAGCACCGACCAGTCGGGCCACAGGGGCTCCTCCAGGAGCGGCCGGCGTGTGCGGTCCCAGGCCTCGCGGGCCCGGACCAGGAAGTCGCCCCAGCGGCCGCCGGCGCCGACGCCCAGCGCCTCGTCCAACGCCGCGACGACGCCCGCGCGCGAGGCGTTCGGCAAGCACACCTCGGTTCCGTCCGCGAAGACGTGCCGCGCCGACGGGTCGACCTGGGCCAGCTCGACGCACGCCTCCAGAGGCTCCTTGCCGGTCTTGAGGAACAGGTCGCGGTAGACCGCGGGCAGCGGCAGCAGTCCGGGGCCGGTGTCGAAGGCGAACCCGTCGCGCTCGAGTCGGCGCACCGCACCGCCGTACGTCTCCGTACGCTCGTACACCGCCACCCGGTGGCCCGCGACGGCCAGCCGGGCGGCAGCCGCCAGCGCGCCCATCCCGGCGCCGATCACCGCAATTCGTGCCATGCGTGGGACTTTATCGGCCGCCACTGACAACGCCGTCGCGGGAGGTCAGTCGGGGGATTTTTCCACCTGCGCGGCGATCCGTTTCTCCTCCCGGCGTTGGGCCCTGCGCCGCAGAAACCGCCGGATCCGGGAGACCAGGAAGAACAGCGTGCCCAGCCCGGCCACCAGCAGCACGCCCGCGATGATCGCCGCCGCCTCGGGGTTGAACATCGCGAACGTGACGATCCCGCCGACCCCGAGATCCTCGGCCAGACTCACGATCACGTTGCTGAACGGCTCCGGCGAGGTGTTGACCGCCATCCGCGTCCCGGCCTTGACCGTATGGCTGGCCAGTGCCGTCGAGCCGCCGATCAGCCCCGCCGCCACGTCGGAGAGCGAACCGCTCTGCCCCGCGAGCAGCGCCCCCACCCAGGCACCGGCGGCCGGCCGCACCAGCGTGTGCACCGAGTCCCACGCCGAGTCGACGTACGGGATCTTGTCCGCCACCGCCTCGCACAGGAACAGCACGCCCGCTGTGACGAGGACCTCAGGGCGCTGCAACGTCTCGGGGACGTCCTCGCTCACGCCCGTCGCACCGAACACGCCGAGCAGCAGCACCACGGCGTAGGCGTTGACACCGCTGGCCCAGCCGCTGGTGAAGACAAGAGGGAGTACGGACACGGACGCGATCGTAGCCAGTAGGCGGCACGGTGGTGTGGGCCCGCGTGCGCAGGACTGAGTACCCGTACCTAGTACGTGAGATGAGTACGCGCGCGGATGGGGCCCGACCTGCGTGAACGAGAGAGTGGAGGCACGGAGAGGGGCACGGCTTCGGCACCGGCGACACGGGGCGCCGGAACGGAGTCGGCCCACGATCCGCTCCTTCCGCCGGCGGATGCCGGCGGGAGCGAGACGGGGGACCCGGGGGAATGACCGAAACGGGGTCCAACGGGGGACACGGGGGACTACGGGGGAGCACGAGGAAGCGCCGGTTCGATGATGGCCCGCGGGGGACGCGGCCACATCGGACCGGCGCTTTCCTCTGCGCTCTCTTCCCTGCCGCTATCTCCTGCCGCTCACGCGTCCCTGGAGCAGCCGCGAGAGCGCCGCGTGCACATCGTCCAGCGACCGTTCCGGCTGGAAGGCCTGCCAGTCGAGGGCGGCCACCAGCACCATGCCGACGAGCGCGGACGCGGTCAGCGGGATGTCGATCTCGTCGCTGAACTCGCCGCCCTCGATGCCCTCGCGCAACACGTCCTCGACGACCGCCACGGCCTGCTGCCGCACCACCATCAGGGTGGACTGCCAGGACCGGTTGGTGCGCCACAGCTCGGCCACGTACAGCTGTGTGAACGCCGGATAGCGGTCGATGAAGACGAGCCCGGCCCGGATCATCGCGTCCAGGGCGTCGACCCTGCTGCCGCCCTCCCGGGCGGTGCGGTCGGCCGCCTCCCGAAGGGAGGCGGTGAGGAGCCCCACGCCGTGTCGCAGCAGCTCCTCGAAGAGGACGGACTTGCTGGCGAAGTTGTAGTAGACCGTGCCCTTCGCGACCCCGGCGCGCTCGGCGATCTCGTCCACGGTGGTGGCGGAGAAGCCTTGCTCGGCGATGAGCGTGACGGCTGCCTCGTAGAGCTTCTGCCGGGTGGCCTCGCGGCGTGCACTGCCGCCCGACGTGGCGCTGCTGCTTTCCATGGTCCCGATTCTCACAGGAGCCGTCTCAGGAGGAGTCACCGCAGGGCTCACAGGGTCAGTTCCGGGTGCAGCCGGTCCAGCGTCCACACCTGGCGACGGCGGGCCGACAGGGCGGTCAGTGCGAGGGCGCCCGCGGTGAAGGCGGTGAGCACCACGCACGCGTGCCACACCGGTTCCAGGCCGCCGCCCGTGATGAGCCTCCTCAGGGCCTCGACGACGTAACTCATCGGCAGGAAGGGGTGGATCGCGTTGAAGAAGCCCGGACTGGTCTGCACGGGGTATGTGCCGCCCGCGGACGTCAGTTGGAGCATCAGGAACGCGAGGACGAGGATCCGGCCCGCCGCTCCGAAGCGAGCGTTCAGCCACTGCACGATCGCCGCGAAGCACGCCGTCACCAGGAACAGGAAGCCCACCGTTCCGGCCGCCCGCGCCATCTCCAGGCCGATCGCCCAGTGCAGCACGGACATGAGGGCCACGGTCTGGAGCACACCGATCGCCACCACCGGCAGCCAGCCGGCCAGCGCGATCCGCCAGGCCGAGGCACCGGCGGCGAGTGCGCGCCGGTTCATCGGCGTGATCAGCATGTAGGCCACCATCGCGCCCACCCACAGGGACAGCGGGATGAAGTACGGGGCGAAACCGGTGCCGTAGTTGGGCGCCTTGTGCAGGTCCTGGGAGACGAGCCGGACCGGATCCGCCATCACCCGGGTGCGCTCGTCCCGGTCCTGCGTGTCGTAGTCGGGGATCTGGTCCGCGCCGTCGTGCAGTCCGCCGGCGAGCTGCACCGAGCCGTCGACGAGCTTGTACATACCGCCGCTGAGATCGTCCGCGCCGGTCTTGAGCTCCCCGACGCCCTCGTCCAGATCAGTCGCGCCGGTCTTGGCGGTGCCGAGCCCCGAGTACAGCTTCTTGGCGCCCGCGGCGACCTCCGTGGCCCCCTTGTTGAGGTCGTTGATCCTGGCGACGGCGGCGTCCAGGTCCTCGGAGAGGTGCGGCGCTCGGTCGGCGAGCGCCTGGGCCTGCTGCTGGAGCGTGCCGAGGTTGTTGTCGAGCTTCTTGAGGTCGCCGTTCTGGTCGGCGATCAGCGTGTTGAGGTCGTCGGCGATCTTCGCTACGTCGCTCGCGGCCTGCCGGGCCTTCTTCAGGTCGGCACAGGCGGTGTCGGGCAGTACGGCGTCCTCGCAGCGCCTTCTGTAGACGTCGTCCAGCGTCTCGGAGGCCGAGTGGGCGCCCTTCGAGGCGACCGGCGCGGCCTCCACGAGGGCGTCGAGGTGGTTGCGGATCGCGCCGGACGAGTCGGCGACCAGCTGGGCGGTGTCACCGATCGTCTTCTCGTTGCCCTTCAGGAACGGCCCGATCTTCTCGTCGACCCCGTTGACCTTGTCCGCGAGCGTCCGCGTGCCCTCCGCCACCCGCCGCGAGCCGTCCTCCAGATCCCCCGCACCCTGGTTGAGCTTCGCAAGGCCCCTGGACAGCTCGCCGCTGCCGTCCTTGGCGTCCTTCAGACCCTCCGCGAGATCCTGGGAACCCCTCTCCGCCTTGCCGATACCGCCCTTGAGCCTGTCGGCCCCGTTCGCGGCCTTGACCGTCTGCCCGTGGATGTCGGAGAACGAGATGAAGATCTTGTCGAGGAAGGACCGCGAAGCCTTCGTGGACGCGGCCTGGCGCACCTCGCCGAACACCGTCCGCGAGATCTGCCCGACGATGTAGTTGTTCGCGTCGTTCGTCCGCACCTGGAGCGCGCCCGTCTCGGGCGAGTCGCCCGCACTGGAGGCGACCCGGGCACTGAAGTCGGCCGGCATGGTCAGCGACAGGTAGTACGTGCCGTCCTCGACCCCCGCGCGGGCCTCGGCGGCGCTCACCTCGCGCCAGTCGAAGACCTCGCTGTCGCGCAGCCCCTCCGTGATGTCGTCGCCGGCCGTGAGCTTCCTGCCCTCGGCCGTCGCCCCCTTGTCGTCGTTCACCAGGGCCACGGGGATCTTGTCCAGACGGCCGTACGGATCCCAGAACGACCACAGGTACAGCGCGCCGTACAGCAGCGGCAGCAGCAGGAGTGCGACGAGCGCGGCGCGCGGCAACTTCCCCCGGCCGAAGCGCCTCAGTTCAAGCGCGGCCAGTCGCGGCGAGCGCATCGGCTTTCTCCTTCTCGTGGGTGGTCACAGTGAACGTGTCGTCCGGGGCCTGGCTGCACACCGCCACCACCGTCGTCCCGGACTCGGCGAGGGACCTCAGCAGCGCCCAGACCTCATCCCGCTCGGCGTTCGACAGCGTGAGGTCGGTGTCGTCGACGCCGAGCAGCCGCGGGCGCCCGATGAGAGCGAGGGCCAGCGACAGCCGCAGCGCCTCCAGCCGCTCCAGATCACGTACGGCCGTCCGGGACCCCTTGGGCAGGGCCTCCCGGTCGAGGCCTACGGCGGTCAGTGCGGCCTCGACCCGCAGCCCGTCCTCGGTCGCGCGCTCCCTGCGGGGCCGCACCAGAGCGCGCAGGGAGCCGCCGAACCGGCGCTGAAGCAGCGCCCGTTCGTGCAGGTGCTCCCCGACGGTCAGGGCCGGGTCGAGGTCGGTGACACCGGCGACGTGCGCGAGCGCGCTGACCCGGCGTACCGCCGCCATCCGCTTCGGCAGCCCGAACTCGCCGACGGTGGCCATCCCCTCCGTGGCCTTCATCCGCCCCGTGAGTGCGAGCAGCAGGCAGGTGCGCCCGGACCCGGACGGCCCCTCGACCGCGACGAGCGAGCCGGGCCCGGCCTCGAAGGAGACCCCGCGGAAAGCCCATCCGCGGGGTCCCTCGAGCCCGAAGTCCCGGGCCGTGACAGCGAGTCCGTTCACGGCTCCCCCTTCTCCGGAATTTGAACTGACTGGTCAGTGTAAAAGCTAACCCGAACTGTCGATCGAAGCAAAACACCAGGTCAGAACGGATTGTCAGTGGCATACCTCACGATGGGCACATACGGCACCTCGTAGCAGGGCGTGCCGTCCACAGACGACAGGAGGTTCGTCATGGCCAGCTATCACGCAGCAGCCGCCCGCCGGCGCCGTGCCACCGGCCCTGCCCCCTCACTGACCGGCCCGGCGAGCGACGTGCACCCCGTACTGCGCCGGGCCACGGCCCCGCCCGCCGCCCTCGACATGCTCGCCCAGGCCCGTGCCGGACTGGACGAGGCCGCCGTTCTGGAAACGCCGAACGAGCGCTATGCCACGGCTCACCTCGCGGCCCTGCGCACCGCTGCCGCCGTGCTCGCCGCCAGGGGGCGCCCGGAGCCCGCGCCGCGACGTCGGGCCCGTATCAGGAGCGCCTGGGAAGCGCTCCCCGAAATCGCGCCCGAGCTCACCGAGTGGAGCGCCTTGTTCGCTTCAGGGGCCCGGCGCCGGGCTCGGGCCGAGGCGGGCATCCAGGGTGCGGCCAGCCGCCGGGACGCCGACGACCTGATACGCGACGTGGCGATGTTCCTGCGCCTCGTCGAGCGGATGCTGGTCCTCCAGCCGGTCCTCCCCCAGCCACGCCAGGACGGGGATCATCCGGAGGAGGGCCGGGACGCCCCACGGGACATGCCGGACGCGGGCTGACCGGGGGCTCCTGTCCGGGGCGCGGAGCATCGCGGTGCCCGGCACCGCAGGAACCGGCTGCGGTGCCGGAGGCAATAGGGTGGAGAGCGCCTGACGCCTTTCCTGGTCCCGCTGCCGGGGCCGGGGAGGCAGCCCGTTCGCTCCGCCGTGTGAGGCGGTGCCGCGCCGAGGAGTCAACTGCCGTGTCGGACCCGATGCGCCCGCCCGTCTCCCACCCCCGCCCTCACTCGACATCGCTGAGCTCCGACCCCTCCCGGCCCCGCGCCTCTCTCCGTACCGCCGTGGTCTGGGACGTCCTCCAGGACGCCCTCGACCGCCGGGTCAAGGCCACGGGCCGGGAGTCGCTGGACGTTCTCGACACCGGAGGCGGCAGCGGCAACTTCGCGGTGCCCGTGGCCCGCCTCGGCCACCGCGTCACCGTCGTCGACCCCAGCCCGAACGCGCTGTTCGCCCTGGAGCGCCGGGCCGCCGAGGCCGGCGTCGCCGACCGTGTGCAGGGCGTGCAGGGCGACGCCCACGGCCTCTTCGACGTGGTCGAGCGGGGCGGCTACGACATCGTGCTGTGCCACGGCGTCCTGGAGTACGTGGACGACCCTGCCGAGGGCGTCCGCAACGCCGTGGCCGCCCTGCGCAGCGAGGGCATCCTCAGCCTGCTCGCCGCCGGTCTTGGCGGCGCCGTCCTGGCGCGTGCCCTCGCCGGTCACTTCAAGGAGGCCAAGCAGGCGCTCGAGGACCCGAACGGCCGCTGGGGCGCCGGGGACCCCACGCCGCGCCGCTTCACCGCCGACCAGCTCACCGGACTGGTCGAGGCCGCGGGGCTCGGCGTCGGCGCCGTGCACGGCGTACGCGTGTTCGCCGACCTCGTCCCCGGCGTGCTGGTGGACACCGAACCCGGAGCCCTGGACGCGCTGCTGAAGCTGGAGGCCGCGGCCGCCGAGCTCGCGGCGTTCCACTCGGTGGCCACGCAGCTTCATGTGCTCGGCGAGACTCGGGGTGCGCTCGAGGCCTGAGCCATCTCCCGTGGTGAGGCGCTGATCAGGTACTTGGCTGCACATGGAGTACGCCACAGGCCCCCCGATCGGGCGCTCTGCGCCGTATGATCGAGGGAGACCGCTCGGCATGACGGGTCGGCTGCTGGGGAATGGAAGCTTCAGCGGGCCGGGACGTCCATGGCGGATTCCGGTTGGCCAATTGGCGTAGAGGGGCGGGTTTCACGGGGGCGATTCCCTGCCTATCCTGAAGGGACCCCCCGGGTCGCCCCGGCGACTGCACGATGAGGAGGACTCCGTGCCGCTCTCGGAGCACGAGCAGCGAATGCTCGAGCAGATGGAGCGAGCGCTGTACGCCGAAGATCCCAAGTTCGCGACAGCGCTTGAGGGAAGCGGGCTGCGCACGTACACCCGGCGACGGGTCTACCAGGCGGTCGCGGGCTTCCTCGTAGGTATCGCGCTCCTCATGGCGGGAATGGTCGCCAAGCAGGTCTGGCTCAGTGTGGTGGGCTTCCTCGTCATGCTGGGCTGTGCGGTGCTCGCCGTGACCGGCTGGCGCAAGGCTCCCAAGCCGGGCGAACAGCCCGCCGCCACCGGCGCCGCCCCGCAAGCGGGCCGTCAGGGACGGCAGCGGCGTTCCCTGATGGACCGTATCGAACAGCGCTGGCAGCGCCGCCGCGATGAACAGGGCGGCAGCCAATAGCTCCACGTCCACGACTCGCTTGAGTATGGCGTGAGGGGGTGACCACCGGATGGTGGTCACCCCCTCACGTATGCCCTCCGACAGCTGTCCCGCAAGCGGCGGGCCCCTCCTTCCGAAGCGCTGAGGCTTCGGAAGGAGGGGCCCGACCGAGCGGATTCAGCCAGGTTCCGCGACCTGGTGCGGCTCGGCTCTCAGCTCTGCTGCCCCGACGGCTTGCGCAGGGTCGGTCGTGCGGCCGCCGCGCGTGCCTTGAACCCGGTCCACCAGGCCGACGTCGCCCAGACCACCCGTACGGCTGACCGCGGAGCGAAGAGTGCACGCAGCTTGGTGCCGCGGTCGGCCGTGCTCCGCAGGGCACCGATCACTTGGCGGACGTCCTCCGCGAGGCCCGCCGTCGGGCTCGGCTGCGGGGCGTAGAGGACCTGCTCCACCGCGTCCGCCACCCGGTGCACCGAGGCTGCGGCCACCGGATCGAGATGGCCGAGCCGGACGATGCGGGCGGCTGCCTTGCGCGGTGTCTGCGACTCCTCCGGCATGATGCCGAAGTCCCAGGCCGTGTCCGTCAGTTCCTGCCAGACCGACAGAGTGTGCAGCGCCGTGCCGGCCTCGCTGCGGCCGTGCGCCCCCAGCCGTGCGGCCCGGATGCGCAGCCGCCACAGCATCGGGGCCAGCGGGATCGCCACGGCCGCGAGCCCGCCGAGGATCCAGGCGAGGAAGACGTACCACTTCGGACCGTCGTCGCCTCCGCTGAGTGCGGCCGCCTGGGACTCGCTCGGGCACGCCTGAAGCTTCTTCTGCTCCGGCGTGCAGGTCTCGCTCGCCGAGGCGGACGCGGACGGCGCCGTGCTCGCCGACTCGGTCGGCTGCGTCACCTCCGGAAGCGTGCTGCCGGGGTTGTCCGGCTGGGTGTACTCCGGCGTCGTACCGCGCGTCGGGGTCGGCTCGAAGCGGGTCCAGCCCACGCCCTCGAAGTACAGCTCGGGCCAGGCGTGCGCGTCCCTCAGCGACACCGACACCGAACCGTCCGCCTGCGGCGAACCAGGGGCGAAGCCCACCGCCACCCGGGCGGGTATGCCCAGGCTGCGGGCCATCGCCGCCATCGCGAACGAGAAGTGGACGCAGAAGCCCTGCTTGTCCTTCAGGAAGCGGGCGATCGCCGCGGAGCCGCTGCCCACCTGGACCTGGGTGTCGTACTGGAAGCCGCCGGTCAGCGAGAAGTACTCCTGGAGCTTGACCGCCTGCTGGTAGTGGTTCGTCGAGCCCTCGGTCACATCGCGCGCCGTCTCGGACACCACCGACGGCAGCGAGTCCGGCAGCCGGGTGTACTCGCGCTTCAGGGCCGGGTCGGGCTCCGGCGCCGAAGACAGCTGTTCCGCCGTCGGCTGGACGGCGAGGCTCGTCACCTCGTACGTCTGACCGCGCGTGTTCTGGCCGTGGTCGCCGACCAGGGTCATGCCCACGGGTTCGTACCGCCAGCTGCCCTCGATGTCGACGCCGCTCGGCGGATACGGCATCGGCAGCCAGTTCTGGGCGTACCAGTCGGCCGCCGTGATGCGGGTCTGGACCACGGAGCGTCGGACGTCGGCCCCGAGGCCGGTCGGCGGCGGGAGCGAGTCCGGTACGGCGATGATGTCGCGGCGGGACGGCTTCCAGGTGGTGCCGTCGAAGTCGTCCAGGGACACGATCCGCAAGTACAGGTCCGAGGCGTCTTCCGGGTTGGTGCGCAGGGACATGACCTGGCGGTCCTCGTCCACGTTCAGATTGTCGCGCAGGGAGACCAGCGGGTTCACCGCGGAGATCGTGCCGCCGCCTCCGTTGCCGGAGCCGACGCCCGCCCCGGCGCCGTCCAGCAGACCGCCGTTCATCGACGGCAGGGCGAGTGGCACCACCAGGGCGAGGCCCAGCGCGACCACTCCGATGCGCCTGCCGGTGCGGATCGGCGCCACCGCGCCGCCGGTCTCCGTGCTCGGGCCACGTTGAGCGCCGCCGAAGACCCGGCCCCACTGGGAGAGCCGGTCGCGCCCCTCGGCGAGGAGCAGCATCAGGTAACCCGCGGCGGCGACCACGAACCACAGCCAGTCGGCGCCGCCGTCGGACAGCCCCGCCGCGACCGAGTACAGCGCGAGCAGCGGCAGTCCGGCCGGGGCCGCGCTGCGGAACGTCACCGCGAGGATGTCCACCGCCAGCCCGATGATCAGGACACCGCCGACCAGCATCAGCCGGATGCCGGGATTCAGCGGTGCCGGGATCGAGTAGCGGTTGATGTCGTCCGAGCCCTGCTGGAGCAGCACGCCGAACTGCTGGAAGGCCTCCGGTCCGGGGATCAGGCCGACGAGGGCCTGCTCACGGACGAAGGCGAGGGTCAGCAGCATCAGCGTGACCAGCGCCTGCACGACCACGGTCAGCGGCCGGGCCAGCGGCACCCGCCGGGTCGCCGCGCCCACGCCCATCTGGATCGCCAGCAGGAAGGCCGCCTGGAGCAGCCAGGTCGCCGGGTCGACCAGCGGCAACAGGGCCATGGCCGACATCAGCGTGGCCGCCCAGGCGCACAGCGCCAGTCGTGCCCGCCCGCTCATGACCGCCCCTCCCCGCTCGCCGCGGCCATACTCGTGCGCTCGCGGTCCGCCTGACGCCACAGGTCGTTCAGCGAAGAGCCCCGCGGCACGCTCACGGCAGTCCAGCCCGCCTCGCGCAGCATCCGCAGTCGCTCCTCGCTCCTCTCCAACGGCCCGGACACATCGGTCGGTTCCCGCACCCACGTGTCACTGTCCAGCAGGAAGGCGACCGCACCTCCACTGCGCTGCCGCATCTTCGCGGCCACCGTGGCCTGCTCCTCGTCGAGGTCACCGAGGAAGGCCACCAGCAGCCCTTCGTTGCCGCCGCGCAGCACGTCGTACGCGCGCGACAGACCCGCGCCGTCCGAGTGGTCGACCACCGCGAGGGTGTCCATCATCAGCCCGGCCGCGTCCGCCGACTCCTGGCTCGCGCCCGCGAACCCTTCGGCGCCCTCGCCCGGCACCGAGGTGCCGGTATCCGTCAACAGCCGTACCGAAAAGCCCCGTTCGAGCATGTGCACCAGCACCGAGGCGGCACCGGACACCGCCCACTCGAAGGCCGAGTCGGGGCCCGCGCCCTCGTAGGCGAGACCCCGGGTGTCGAGCAGCACCGTGCAACGAGAGCGCTGCGGCTGCTCCTCGCGGCGCACCATCAGCTCGCCGTAGCGCGCGGTCAGGCGCCAGTGCACCCGGCGCAGATCGTCGCCGTAGCGGTACCCGCGCGGGATCACGTCGTCCTCGCCGGCCAGGGCCAGCGAGCGCTGCCGCCCGTCGCCGTACCCCTTCGCCTCGCCGCTGAGCCGCACCGGCGGCAGCGGTTCCACGCGCGGGATGACGGTCAGGGTGTCGTACGTCGAGAAGGACCGGGTCAGTTCGCACATGCCGAACGGGTCGGTCAGACGCAGCTGGAGGGGCCCGAGCGGGTAGCGGCCGCGCAGGTCGGAGCGGACGCGGTAGGACACCTCGCGCCGGCCGCCGGCCTCGACCCGGTCCAGGACGAAGCGGGGGCGCGGGCCGAGGACGTACGGCACCCGGTCCTGGAGCATCAGCAGGCCGGTGGGCAGCCGCGAGACGTTGTCCATCCGGAGGTGGACCCGGGCCTCGCTGCCGGCGGGCACGCGCGCGGGGGAGAGCCGGCGACTGCCGGCGACCCGGTAGCGGGTGCGGTAGAGCACCGTCGCGCACACCAGGGGCAGGGCGGCCAGCAGCAGGCCGACCCGCAGCAGGTCGCTCTGCCCGAGGACGTACGCACAGATCGCCGCCGCCACTCCGGCGGCCAGGAACGAGCGTCCCCGCGTGGTCAGCCCCGCCAGCGCCGTGCGCACACCGCCCTTCTCGCCCCGGTCGTCCTCCGCCGCGTGCGGAGTGCCACCGGTGGTCATCACAGCCTCCGCGGCGGCTGTTGGCCGTACGCCGTGGCGCCGTGGGCCAGGCCGATGCCGGACTGCTGCTGGGGCGCCGCGGGAACCGGGGTGCGCTGGAGGATCTCCTGCACCACTTGCTCCGCCGTACGACGGTTCAGCTGGGCCTGGGCGGTGGGGAGCAGCCGGTGGGCCAGGACGGCCACGGCGAGGGCCTGCACGTCGTCCGGCAGTGCGTACTCCCGGCCGCTGAGGGCGGCGGACGCCTTTGCCGCGCGCAGCAGGTGCAGCGTCGCGCGCGGGGAGGCGCCGAGTCTGAGGTCGGGGTGGCTGCGCGTGGCGGCGACCAGGTCGACGGCGTACCGCCGGACCGCTTCGGCGACGTGCACCTCGCGCACGGCCTCGACCAGCTTCACGATCTCGTGCGCATGGGCCACCGGCTGGAGATCGTCCAGGGGGTTCACCCCGCCGTGGATGTCGAGCATCTGAAGCTCGGCCTCCGCGCTCGGGTAGCCGATGGAGACTCGGGCCATGAAACGGTCGCGCTGGGCCTCCGGCAGCGGGTAGGTGCCCTCCATCTCGACCGGGTTCTGCGTGGCCACCACCATGAAGGGGCTCGGCAGCTCGTACGTCGTCCCGTCGATGGTGACCTGGCGCTCCTCCATGGACTCCAGCAGCGCGGACTGGGTCTTCGGCGAGGCGCGGTTGATCTCGTCGCCGATCACGATCTGGGCGAAGATCGCGCCGGGCTTGAACTCGAAGTCACGGCGCTGCTGGTCCCAGATGGACACACCTGTGATGTCCGAGGGCAGCAGGTCAGGCGTGAACTGAATGCGTCGTACCGAGCAGTCGATGGACCGCGCCAGTGCCTTTGCCAGCATCGTCTTGCCCACACCGGGAACGTCTTCGATCAGAAGATGCCCCTCGGCGAGCAGTACGGTCAGCGAAAGCCGTACGACCTCGGGCTTGCCCTCGATCACTCCTTCCACCGAACTGCGGACACGCTCCACAGTGGCGGTCAGATCAGTAAGGCTCGCTCGATCGTCATAGGTCGTCACCCGGCCCTCCTCGGCCCGTTCTGTCCGGGCCGTCGCTCTGCGATGCGGACCGGCCCACCCCTGGAACACGGACACCACGCGTGAATGGTTCCGCGTGACGCCACACCCGCATTCTTGCTGCCGTTACCGATTCGTGTCACTCGCCTGTGGACAACTGGCCGCGATTTGCCGGTCTTATGGCCTTTTGGGGGCCACGGGACCGGAAATCAACAGCGAAACGACAGCTTTGGCGGGTGGTTACACGGGTCGATACGGACGGTTACGCGGGATCGATCTCCCGCAGCAGACCGGTCTTCACGTCAAATACGAAGCCCCGCACGTTGTCGCTGTGCAAGAGGAACGGCGAGGTGCGCACCCGCTGCATCGACTGCCGTACGTCCTGGTCGACGTCCCGGAAGGCCTCCACCGCCCAGGCGGGGCGCTGGCCGACCTCCATCTCCAGGTCGTGCCGGAAATCCTCGGTGAGGCTCTCCAGGCCGCAGCCGGTGTGGTGGATGAGTACGACGCTGCGCGTGCCGAGTGCACGCTGGCTGATGGTCAGGGAGCGGATCACGTCGTCGGTGACCACTCCGCCGGCGTTGCGGATGGTGTGACAGTCGCCCAGCTCCAGGCCGAGCGCGTCGTGCAGGTCGAGTCGGGCGTCCATACAGGCCACGACAGCGACCTGGAGAACGGGCCGGGCGTCCATCCCCGGATCGGTGAAGGCGGCGGCATACCGCTCGTTGGCCTCGACGAGGCGGTCGGTAACGGTCTCGCCGGCCGATATGGCGCCCTCGGGACCAGCGGGTACCGATGCAGAAGTCGTCATACCCATGACGGTACTGGTCACGTGCGATCGCGGCCCGCTGCGGGAGGGGACAAAGAACGTCATTGAGTCTTGTTGTGAGGTAACCCACAAGATGGACCGGAGAGCGTCCGGACGAGTGGTTTTCCGCGCCGGACCGCTTCGTGTGTGCCCCGAGCCGCGACGCGCAGGCCGGTTGATTGACCGCGAGACAGCGTGGACTAAAGTGACGCGAAGCGGGAGGCGAGACTCTCCCTGCTGGACTGAATTCCCCGGAGACCCCGGTGATTTTCCGGAGATCTCCTCGCGTGCGCGGCGCGTACGTACGGCTCGGCCTCCTCCCGCTCCCGGTCGGCTGACGCTTCCGGCGCCGGCCGGCCTCCCCTTCTCTGGGGGTCCCCCCGGATTGTCGGGGGAGGGCGGGGACCCGGCGGTGCGTGCGGGCCCGCCGGAACTGAGAGGGCCCCTTGAGCCAGAGTCGACACGTCCCGGTGATGCTCCAGCGGTGCCTGGACCTGTTGGCCCCCGCTCTCCAGACCCCGGGATCAGTGGTCGTCGACTGCACGCTCGGCCTCGGCGGCCACAGTGAAGCCCTGCTCACCCGGTTTCCCGAGGCCCGGCTGGTCGCCCTCGACCGGGACAAGGAGGCCCTGCGCCTGTCCGGCGAGCGGCTCGCGCCCTTCGGTGATCGGGCCACCCTGGTGCACGCCGTGTACGACGAGCTGCCCGACGTCCTGGAACGGCTCGGCATCGCGCGCGTGCAGGGCGTCCTGTTCGACCTCGGCGTCTCCTCCATGCAGCTCGACGAGGCCGACCGCGGCTTCGCCTACGCCCAGGACGCGCCCCTGGACATGCGCATGGACCAGACGACCGGCGTCAGCGCCGCCGAGGTCCTCAACACCTACCCGCCGGGTGAACTCGTCCGGATCCTGCGCGCGTACGGCGAGGAGAAGCAGGCCAAGCGGATCGTGGGCGCGGTCGTGCGCGAGCGCGAGAAGGAGCCGTTCAGCAACAGCGCCCGGCTCGTGGAGCTGATCCGGGACGCGCTGCCGCAGGCCGCCAAGCGCACCGGCGGCAATCCGGCCAAGCGCACCTTCCAGGCCCTGCGTATCGAGGTCAACGGGGAACTCTCGGTCCTGGAGCGGGCGATCCCGGCCGCCGTGAAGACGCTCGACGTGGGCGGACGCATCGCCGTCCTGTCGTACCACTCGCTGGAGGACCGGCTGGTCAAGCAGGTGTTCGCGGCCGGCGCCGCCACCACCGCGCCCCCCGGGCTGCCGGTCGTCCCCGAGCAGTACCAGCCCCGGCTCAAGCTGCTCACCCGCGGTGCCGAACTTCCCACGGAGGAAGAGGTCGCCGAGAACCGGAGAGCGGCACCGGCGCGACTGCGCGGAGCTCAGCGCGTCAGGGAGGACGTGGAGTGAGGGGTGTGAGGGGTTTGAGTGAGTTGGGAAACCGGACTCGGTACGGTCTGAGTGAGTTGGGGAACCGGACTCGGGGGAGGGCGAGTGAGTAGGAAACCCCAACTGAGGGGTCGGGCGGCCCGTCTTGCCCGGCTCTTCCCGGGAGCGACCGGCCGCAGCCAGGCCGCCCGTACCCCCTTCGTCCTCCTGGTCGTCCTCCTGCTCGGCGGCGGCCTCATCGGGCTCCTGGTGCTGAACTCGGCGCTCAGCGAAGGGGCGTTCCAGCTCGACGACCTCCAGAAGGAGACCAAGAGCCTCACCGACGAGGAACAGGCTCTCCAGCGGGACGTGGACACCTACTCGGCCCCCGACGCCCTCCAGCGCCGCGCCCGCGAACTCGGCATGGTCCCCGGCGGCGACCCCGCCTTCCTCGACCCCGACGGCACCGTGAAGGGCGTCCCCTCACCCGCCGACGCCGTCCAGTCCGACGCGTACGCCCCGCTCGTCCTCGCCCCCGAGGCGCTGCCGGCCGGCCCGGCGGCAGACACGGCGGCAGACCCGACGGCGCCCCCGACGCCCGCTGCACCGGCCGCCGCCGTACCGCAGACGCCCGCTGCGCCCGCACCACAGGCCCCCCTCGCCACCCCCACCCCGACCACGACCCCCGGCAGGTGACGGAAGTGTCCGACAGGGAACCGCCGCGCCGCCGAGTGCCCGGCCCGGCCCGGCCCGACCGCCCTCGGAGCCAGCGACGTCCGGGTCCGGGCGCGCGCCCGGCCCGCCGCCCCGGCCCGCCCACCGCCCGCCCCGGTGTCATCCGGCTGGGCAGCCCCCGCCCCCGGCTGCGTCTGGTCAGCCTCGCGCTGACCCTCGTGCTGATCGCGTTCGTCGTGCGACTGCTCCAGGTCCAGGCCGTCGACGCCGACACCCTGGCCGCCAAGGCCGGGCAGAACCGGTATGTGGGCCGCACCCTGGCCGCCGAGCGCGGTGAGATCACCGACCGCAACGGCGTCGCACTCGCGACCAGCGAGGACGCGTACGACATCACGGCCGACCCCACGCTGTTCAGCCCTGAGCAGCTGAAGATCGACGACGCACCCGAACAGGCCGCCGCGCTCCTCGCCCCGATCCTCGGCGTGGACCAGGACGGCCTGGTCAAGAAGCTCAGGCCGGAGAACAAGGAGCTCCGCTACGCCCTGCTGGCGCGTCGGCAGACGCCCCAGGTCTGGCAGCAGATCAAGGACCTGAAGAGCACGCTCGCCACCAAGGCCGCGAGCGACAAGAGCACGGTCAACGTCCTCGCGGGCATCCTCGCGGACCCCACCAGCAAGCGGGTCTACCCCAACAGCGACCTCGCCGCCGGGATACTGGGCTGGGTCAACGCCGACGGCAAGGGCGGCGGCGGTGTCGAGCAGCAGCTGAACTCCGAGCTGGCCGGCAAGGACGGCAAGATCCGCTACGCCCAGTCCGGCGGCCGCCAGGTCCCCACCGTGGGCTCCACCGAGACGCCCGCCGTGCCCGGCAGCGACGTCGAGCTGACCATCGACCGCGACATCCAGTGGGCCGCCCAGAAGGCGATCACGGACCAGGTGCGGGAGTCCGAGGCGGACCGCGGGTACGTGATAGTTCAGGACACCCGGACCGGCGAGATCCTGGCCATGGCCAACTCGCCCGGCTTCGACCCGGGCGACCTCTCCCAGGCCGACGCGGAGTCCCTGCACAACTGGGCCATCGAGGACGCGTACGAGCCCGGCTCCACCGCCAAGGTCATGTCGATGGCCGCCGTACTCGAAGAGGGTGTCGCGACTCCGCAGACGCATGTCGTCGTGCCCAACCGACTGCACCGCGGCGACCGGCTGTTCAAGGACGACATCGACCACGACACCTGGTACCTGACGCTCAACGGCGTGCTCGCCAAGTCCAGCAACATCGGCACGATCCTGGCGACCGGCCAGCTCGGCAAGACCCAGGCCGAGTCCAACCAGGTCCTCTACTCCTACCTGCGCAAGTTCGGCCTCGGCAGCTACACCGGGCTGGGTATCCCCGGCGAGACCAAGGGCATCCTCGCGCCGCCCGGCCAGTGGTCGACCTCGCAGCAGTACACGATTCCTTTCGGCCAGGGCGTGTCCATCAACGCGATGCAGGCGGCGTCCGTCTACTCCACGATCGCCAACGGTGGCGTACGCGTGGAGCCCTCGCTCGTACGCGGCACCACGGGCGCCGACGGCCTCTTCACTCCCGCCTCGACGCCCAAGAAGAGCAGGGTCGTCAGCGAGAAGACGGCCAAGACCCTCGCCCAGATGCTGGAGTCCGTCGTGGACGACCGGGACGGCACCGGCACCAAGGCGCGGATTCCCGGCTACCGCGTCGCGGGCAAGACCGGCACCGCCAACCGCGTGGATCCGGCCACCGGCCAGTACCACGGCTACACCTCGTCGTTCGCCGGGTTCGCGCCCGCCGACAACCCCCGCATCACGGTCTACTGCGCCATCCAGAACGCCACCGCGGGCAGCTACTTCGGCGGCCAGATCTGCGGACCTGTCTACAAGCAGGTCATGGAGTTCGCGCTGAAGTCCCTCCAGGTCCCGCCGACCGGGGCCAAGGCCGCCAAGCTCCCGGTCAACTACGGACCCTGATCAGTACCGAGCCACCGAGCCACCAGGAACCACCTCGTGACAACGAACACCCCCGATTCCGGGAACCAGGGCCTGCCCCCGCCCTCACTTCGCTCCGAGGCGGGTGGGCCCGGTACGCTCACCGCCGTGCCACAAGCTGATCAGTCCCAAACCACCCAGAAGGGCGCACCCGTGACATATCCGGGACCGCCCAGGCCGACTCAGGTCTCCGCCACAGCCCTCGCGGAGCTCGCCGACCAGCTGGGTGTCGCGCAGCCGGAAGTCGCCGCCGAGGTCACGGGCATCACCCATGACTCGCGCGCGGTCCGCCCCGGCGACCTGTACGCCGCCCTCCCGGGGGCCCGCATGCACGGCGCCGACTTCGTGACGCAGGCCGCCGGCCTCGGCGCGGTCGCCGTGCTGACCGACCCGACCGGCGCCGAACGCGCCGGAGCGACCGGGCTCCCGGTGCTGGTCGTCGACGACCCGCGCGGACGGATGGGCGAGCTGGCGGCCACGATCTACGGCCATCCCGGCCGCGATCTGCTCCAGATCGGCATCACCGGCACCTCCGGCAAGACCACGACCGCCTACCTCGTGGAAGGCGGCCTGAAGACGGTCAAGGCGACCGGACTCATCGGCACGGTCGAGATGCGCATCGGCGACGAGCGCATCAAGTCCGAACGCACCACCCCCGAAGCCACCGACCTCCAGGCCCTGTTCGCCGTCATGCGCGAGCGCGGTGTCGAGGCGGTCGCCATGGAGGTCTCCAGCCACGCGCTGGTCCTCGGCCGGGTCGACGCCTGCGTCTTCGACATCGCCGTCTTCACCAATCTCAGCCCGGAACACATGGAGTTCCACTCCGACATGGAGGACTACTTCCGGGCCAAGGCACAGCTGTTCACGCCGAAACGCAGCAAACGCGGCGTCGTCAACCTCGACGACGAGTACGGTCGCCGGCTCGCCAAGGAGTCCGCCGTCCCGGTCGTCACGTTCTCCGCCGAGGGCCACCCCGACGCCGACTGGCGTGCCGATGACGTACAGGTCGGGCCCATGGACTCGGCGTTCACCGCCATCGGTCCCAAGGGCGAGCGGATCGCTGCCAGGTCGCCCCTCGCCGGGCCCTTCAACGTGGCCAACACCCTCGCCGCAATCGTCGCCCTCGCCGTCGCGGGCCTCGACCCGCAGGCCGCCGCCGACGGCATCGCCGCCGTGCCGGGCGTGCCGGGCCGTCTTGAGCGGGTGGACGCCGGACAGCCGTATCTCGCGGTCGTGGACTACGCCCACAAGACCGACGCCGTCGAGTCGGTGCTCCGGGCCCTGCGCAAGGTCACCGAGGGCAAACTGCACATCGTGCTCGGCTGCGGCGGCGACCGTGACAAGACCAAGCGCGAGCCGATGGGCGCCGCCGCGGCCCGGCTCGCCGACACCGCCGTACTGACCTCCGACAACCCCCGCTCCGAGGACCCCCTGGCGATCCTCGCAACCATGCTTCAGGGCGCGGCGTCCGTACCAGCACATGAGCGCGGCGAGGTCCAGGTCTTCGAGGACCGGGCCGCCGCGATCGCCGCCGCCGCCGCCCGCGCGCAGCCCGGGGACACCGTGCTGGTCGCGGGCAAGGGCCACGAGCAGGGCCAGGACATCGCCGGAGTCGTCCGTCCCTTCGACGACCGCCAGGTGCTTCGCGAAGCTATCCAGAAGACCCAGGGATGAACTTGTGATCGCCCTCTCTCTCGCCGAGATCGCAGCAGTCGTCGGCGGGCAGACCCACGACATACCGGATCCGTCCGTCCAGGTCACGGGACCGGTCGTCCGGGACTCCCGTGAGGCGGGCCCCGGCAGCCTCTTCGTCGCCTTCGCCGGTGAGCGCGTGGACGGCCACGACTTCGCGGCCGCGGTCGTCGAAGCGGGGGCGGCCGCCGTCCTGGCGTCCCGCCCCGTGGGCGTCCCCGCCATCGTGGTCGAGGACGTCCAGGCGGCCCTCGGCGCGCTCGCGCGTCATGTCGTACGACGGCTCGGCACGACCCTCGTGGCACTCACCGGCTCCGCAGGCAAGACCAGCACCAAGGACCTCATCGCCCAGGTGCTCCAGCGCAAGGCGCCGACCGTGTGGACGCCCGGCTCGTTCAACAACGAGATCGGGTTGCCGCTGACCGCGCTCAGCGCCACCGAGGAGACGAAGTTCCTCGTCCTGGAGATGGGCGCCCGCGGTATCGGCCACATCCGCTATCTCACGGATCTGACGCCCCCGAAGATCGGCCTCGTCCTGAACGTCGGCACCGCCCACATCGGCGAGTTCGGCGGCCGCGAGCAGATCGCACAGGCGAAGGGCGAACTCGTCGAGGCCCTCCCCGAAGACGGCGCCGCGATCCTCAACGCGGACGATCCCCTCGTACGGGCCATGGCATCCCGTACGAAGGCGAAGGTGATCCTTTTCGGAGAGTCCGGCGAAGCGGACGTACGCGCCGAGAACGTGCGGCTCACGGACAGTGGACAGCCTGCTTTCACTCTCCACACACCCTCCGGTGCAAGCGACGTGACCATGCGCCTGTACGGTGAGCACCACGTGTCGAACGCGCTCGCCGCGGCCGCCGTCGCCCATGAGCTGGGCATGTCCGCGGAAGAGATCGCCACCTCGCTCTCCGAGGCCGGCTCCCTCTCCCGTTGGCGGATGGAGGTCACGGAGCGCCCGGACGGCGCGACGGTCGTCAACGACGCCTACAACGCGAACCCCGAGTCCATGCGAGCCGCCCTGCGCGCGCTCGCGGCCATGGGCAAGGGGCGGCGGACCTGGGCGGTGCTCGGCAAGATGGCCGAGCTCGGGGACGAGGCTCTCGCCGAGCACGACGCGGTCGGACGGCTCGCCGTCCGGCTCAACGTCAGCAAGCTCGTCGCGGTCGGGGGCAGGGAAGCGTCCTGGCTCCAACTGGGCGCATATAACGAGGGTTCGTGGGGTGAGGAGTCGGTGCACGTGTCCGACGCACAGGCGGCGGTCGACCTGTTGCGCAGCGAATTGCGCCCGGGAGACGTCGTACTCGTGAAGGCGTCCCGGTCGGTCGGGCTCGAGAGCGTGGCGCAGGCGCTCGTCGAGACCGGTGCCGAGGGTGAGGTTTCCGCCCGATGATGAAGCAGATCCTGTTCTCAGGAGTCATTGGCCTCTTTCTGACCCTGGTCGGCACCCCGCTGCTGATCAAGCTGCTGGCCCGCAAGGGCTACGGCCAGTACATCCGGGACGACGGCCCGCGTGAGCACGCCAGCAAGCGCGGTACGCCGACGATGGGCGGTATCGCCTTCATCTTCGCGACCATCGCCGCCTACTTCCTCAGCAAGGTGATCACCGGCTACGAGCCCACCTTCTCCGGGCTGCTGGTGCTGGGCCTGATGACGGGCATGGGTCTCGTCGGCTTCCTCGACGACTACATCAAGATCGTCAAGCGTCGGTCGCTGGGCCTCAGGGCCAAGGCGAAGATGGCCGGCCAGCTGATCGTCGGTATCTCCTTCGCGGTGCTCTCACTCCAGTTCGAGGACGCCCGGGGACAGACGCCGGCCTCGACGAAGCTGTCGTTCATCACGGACTTCGGCTGGACCATCGGCCCGGTGCTGTTCGTCGTCTGGGCGCTGTTCATGATTCTCGCGATGTCGAACGGCGTGAACCTGACGGACGGTCTGGACGGCCTGGCCACCGGCGCCTCCGTCCTCGTCTTCGGCGCCTACACCTTCATCGGCGTGTGGCAGTTCCAGGAGTCCTGCGCCAACGGCGAGACCCTGACGAACCCGAACGCCTGCTACGAGGTACGAGATCCACTCGACCTCGCCGTCATCGCCTCCGCGCTGATGGGCGCCTGTCTCGGCTTCCTGTGGTGGAACACCTCGCCCGCCAAGATCTTCATGGGCGACACCGGTTCGCTCGCGCTCGGCGGTGTGCTCGCGGGTCTGGCGATCTGCTCCCGCACCGAGCTGCTGATCGCCATCCTCGGTGGCCTGTTCGTCCTGATCACCATGTCGGTGGTCATCCAGGTCGGCTCCTTCCGCATGACCGGCAAGCGCGTCTTCCGAATGGCGCCACTCCAGCATCACTTCGAACTCAAGGGCTGGTCAGAAGTGCTCGTCGTGGTCCGCTTCTGGATCATTCAGGGCATCTGTGTGATCGTCGGACTGGGCCTCTTCTACGCGGGATGGGCAGCAGAGAAGTGACCGACTGGCAGGGGAAGCGTGTCACCGTCGCCGGACTCGGCGTCTCCGGCGTCCCGGCGGCCAAGGTCCTGCACGGCCTCGGCGCGCAGGTCACCGTCGTCAACGACGGCGATGACGCACGCGCGCGTGAACAGGCCGCGGAACTCACGGCGCTCGGCATCACCGTCCGCCTCGGCGACGGCGCGACCCTGCCCGAGGGCACCGACCTGATCGTCACCGCACCCGGCTGGAAGCCGGACAAGCCGCTGTTCACGGCGGCACGCGCCGCCGGCATCGAGATCTGGGGCGACGTCGAACTGGCCTGGCGGCTCCGCGGCCCGGACGCGGCGCCCTGGCTGGCGGTCACCGGCACCAACGGCAAGACCACCACCGTCCAGATGCTCGCCGAGATCCTGAAGGCGGCGGGCCTGCGCACGGCGGCCGTCGGCAACATCGGCATCTCCCTGCTGGACGCGGTCCTCGGCGAGGAGCAGTACGACGTCCTGGCGGTCGAACTCTCCAGCTACCAGCTCCACTGGGCACCCTCCCTGCGCGCCCACTCCGCCGCCGTCCTGAACCTCGCCCCCGACCACCTCGACTGGCACGGCTCCATGGAGGCGTACGCCGCCGACAAGGGCCGCATCTACGAGGGCAATCGCGTCGCCTGCGTCTACAACGTCGCCGACAAGGCCACCGAGGACCTGGTCCGTGCGGCCGACGTCGAGGAGGGCTGCCGGGCGGTCGGCTTCACCCTCGGCACCCCCGGCCCCTCCCAACTCGGCGTCGTGGACGGCATCCTGGTCGACCGCGCCTTCGTGGAGAACCGGCAGCAGAGCGCCCAGGAGCTGGCCGAGGTCACGGACGTCCGTCCGCCCGCCCCGCACAACATCGCCAATGCCCTTGCCGCGGCGGCCCTCGCGCGTGCCTTCGGGGTGCCCGCCACGGCCGTACGGGACGGGCTCAGGAACTTCACGCCGGACGCCCACCGCATCGCGCACGTCGCCGACGTGGACGGGGTCGCCTACGTCGACGACTCCAAGGCGACCAACACGCACGCGGCCGAGGCCTCGTTGGCGGCGTACGACTCGATCGTCTGGATCGCGGGCGGTCTGGCCAAGGGAGCGACCTTCGACGAGCTGGTCGCCAAGTCGGCGCAGCGGCTGCGCGGGGTGGTGCTGATCGGCGCCGACCGGGCGCTGATCCGTGAAGCCCTTGTGCGACACGCGCCCGAGGTACCCGTAGTCGACCTCGACCGGACCGACACTGGGGCGATGCTCGCGGCGGTCCAGGAGGCGCGGCGACTCGCTGTTGCCGGAGACACGGTGCTGTTGGCACCTGCCTGTGCCTCCATGGACATGTTCGCCAACTACAACAAGCGCGGAGACGCGTTCGCGGAGGCGGTTCGCGAACTCGGCGCCTGACCCGGCCGCCGCCTGCCGGGCGACCTTGGGAGGGACGCGTGGAGCCGTCGAGGCCGACGTACAGCGGAGGCACCGATGCCCAGTAGCCGTACCGGACGCCCGCCCGTGCAGCAGCGGGTCGGGCGGCCGGCGTCGTCCCGGACCCCGCACGAGAACCCCGTACAACGGCTGTACGCGCGCGTCCGAAAGGCCTGGGACCGCCCGCTGACGGCGTACTACCTGATCCTGGGCGGCAGCCTGCTGATCACCGTGCTCGGTCTTGTGATGGTCTACTCGGCCTCCCAGATCACCGCGCTACAGCTGTCGTTGCCGGGGTCGTACTTCTTCCGCAAGCAGTTCCTGGCCGCCGTCATCGGCGCGGCGCTGTTGTTCGCCGCCTCGCGGATGCCGGTCAAGCTGCACCGGGCGCTGGCCTACCCGATGCTGGCGGGCGCCGTGTTCCTGATGGCCCTGGTGCAGGTGCCCGGGATAGGGCTGGCGGTCAACGGCAACCAGAACTGGATCTCCATCGGCGGCCCCTTCCAGCTCCAGCCCAGTGAGTTCGGCAAGCTCGCGCTGGTGCTGTGGGGCGCCGACCTGCTCGCCCGCAAGCAGGACAAGAAGCTGCTCACCCAGTGGAAGCACCTGCTGGTGCCGCTCGTTCCGGTGGCTTTCATGCTGCTCGGGCTGATCATGCTCGGCGGCGACATGGGTACGGCGATCATCCTCACCGCGATTCTTTTCGGCCTGCTGTGGCTGGCGGGGGCGCCCACCAGGCTGTTCGTCGGAGTGCTGTCGGGCGCGGCCTTCGTGGGCGCGATCCTGATCAAGACCAGCCCGAACCGCATGGCCCGCTTCGCCTGTATCGGCGCCACCGAGCCCGGCACGGGCGCCGCGGACTGCTGGCAGGCCGTGCACGGCATCTACGCGCTGGCCTCCGGCGGACTCTTCGGTTCCGGACTCGGTGCGAGTGTGGAAAAATGGGGCCAACTCCCCGAAGCGCACACGGACTTCATCTTCGCCGTCACCGGTGAGGAACTGGGCCTGGCGGGGACGCTGTCGGTGCTCGCCCTCTTCGCGGCTCTAGGCTATGCGGGTATCCGCGTGGCCGGACGCACGGAGGACCCCTTCGTGAGGTATGCCGCGGGAGGTGTGACGACCTGGATCACCGCTCAGGCAGTGATCAACATCGGTGCGGTGCTCGGTCTGCTGCCGATCGCCGGCGTCCCCCTCCCGCTGTTCTCCTACGGAGGTTCCGCCCTGCTGCCGACCATGTTCGCCATCGGGCTGCTGATCGCCTTCGCACGCGACGAGCCCGCTGCGCGGGCGGCGCTGTCGATGCGGCAACCCCGCTTCGGCAGAAAGCGGGCGGGAGGCCCTGTGCGGGGGCCTCGGAGATGGAACACGATGCGACGGCGTGCCTCGGCGGCGCGCTCGTCCGGAGAGCGGTGAATTTCGGTGCATGTCGTACTCGCCGGTGGGGGGACCGCCGGCCACATCGAGCCCGCGCTCGCCCTCGCGGACGCCCTGCGCAGGCAGGACCCCACCGTGGGAATCACGGCCCTGGGCACGGAGCGCGGTCTGGAGACCCGACTCGTACCCGAGCGCGGTTACGATCTCGCGCTGATCCCCGCCGTACCCCTGCCGCGCAAGCCAACCCCCGAGCTGATCACCGTCCCGGGCCGGCTGCGCGGCACGATCAAGGCGGCCGAGCAGATCCTGGAGCGCACCAAGGCGGACGCGGTCGTCGGCTTCGGCGGCTATGTCGCCCTGCCCGGCTACCTCGCCGCCAAGCGCCTGGGCGTGCCGATCATCATCCACGAGGCCAACGCCCGCCCCGGCCTCGCCAACAAGATCGGCTCGCGGTACGCCGCCAAGGTGGCCGTCTCCACCCCGGACAGCAAGCTGCGTGACGCCCGCTACATCGGCATCCCGCTGCGCCGCTCCATCGCCACCCTCGACCGGGCCGCCGCCCGCCCCGAGGCGCGGCACCTGTTCGGCCTCGACCCCAACCTGCCCACGCTGCTGGTCTCCGGTGGCTCCCAGGGCGCCCGCCGCCTCAACGAGGTGGTCCAGCAGGTCGCCCCCTACCTCCAGCAGGCCGGGATCCAGATCCTGCATGCGGTCGGCCCGAAGAACGAACTGCCGCAGGTGCAGCAGATGCCGGGAATGCCCCCGTACATCCCTGTACCGTACGTGGACCGGATGGACCTCGCATACGCGGCGGCCGACATGATGCTCTGCCGTGCGGGCGCGATGACCGTCGCCGAACTCTCCGCCGTCGGACTCCCGGCCGCCTATGTCCCGCTGCCCATCGGCAACGGCGAACAGCGGCTGAACGCCCAGCCGGTGGTCAAGGCCGGCGGCGGGCTGCTGGTCGACGACGCGGAACTCACCCCCCAGTGGGTGCAGCAGAACGTCCTGCCCGTGCTCGCCGACCCGCACCGGCTGTACGAGATGTCCCGCGCCGCCAGCGAGTTCGGCCGCCGGGATGCCGACGAACTGCTCGTCGGGATGGTGTACGAGGCGATCGCCTCGCGTCGTGCACGTCACTGAGACTTGACGGAGGGCAGGGAGCGTGGCCGGACCGACGACCGCCGAACGCGGTGAAAGCCAGCAGGAGTCGGCCGGCCCGCCTCCCGTACGACGCTTGCGGCGAGCGAGGCTTCGTATGATCGTCATCCTGGCTGTGGCCCTGATGCTGGTCGGGGCCGGCTCGGTCTGGCTGCTCTACGGCTCGAAGTGGCTACGCGTGGAGCGCGTATCGGTCGCGGGGACACGGGTGCTGACGCCGTCTCAGGTGCGCGAGGCCGCCGACGTACCGGTCGGGGCGCCGCTGATTTCCGTCGAAACCGATGCGATCGAGGCACGGCTGAGCCGAAAATTGCCCCGAATTGACTCGGTTGACGTGGTCCGCTCGTGGCCCCATGGAATCGGCCTGAAAGTGATTGAGCGAGTTCCGGTTCTGATTGTTGAAAAGGGCGGAAAGTTCATCGAAGTGGACGATGAAGGTGTCCGATTCGCCACGGTTTCCGAGGCCCCGAAAGGCATCCCCGCACTCGAATTGACGCCGTCCCGCAAGGGCTCCAGCGCCGTGAGCCTGCGCCGCTTCGGCGAGGGCCGACTGGTGCGCGAGGCCGTACACGCCGCCGGTGCCATTCCGGCCGCCGTCGCCCGTGACACCCGGACCGTCAAGGTGAGTTCGTACGACGAGATCTCACTGGAGTTGAGCGACGGCCGGACCGTCGACTGGGGGAGTGCGGAGAACGGAGCCGCGAAGGCGCGCACTCTCACGGCTCTCATGAAAGCATCGCCGGATGCGCGGCACTTCGATGTCAGCGTTCCCACCGCCCCTGCGTCATCGGGGAGTTGACGCACATCCGCGCAGGCCAGCACCCTGGTTGGGCAGTGCTACGCCTGATCACATAGGGTGAAAAGAAAAACGGGAGGTTCGGCGTGTTCGTTGAACGTGCGCCACTTGTCGACTTAGTGTCCTGTTCAGAAGAGTCCAGGGAACAGACACACTGGTAACCCTAAACTTCAGCGTTAGGGTTCGGGTCGGCGTTCGGACCGTCCCAATCGGCATCAGTCGTCGGATCGCGGCGCACCCGCGAGAGGGCGACACGTAACTCGAGGCGAGAGGCCTTCGACGTGGCAGCACCGCAGAACTACCTCGCAGTCATCAAAGTCATCGGTGTCGGCGGCGGTGGTGTCAATGCCATCAACCGGATGATCGAGGTCGGTCTCAAGGGTGTCGAGTTCATCGCCATCAACACCGACGCCCAGGCCTTGTTGATGAGCGACGCCGACGTCAAGCTCGACGTCGGCCGCGAACTCACCCGCGGACTAGGCGCCGGAGCCAACCCGGCCGTCGGCCGGAAGGCCGCCGAGGATCACCGTGAGGAGATCGAAGAGGTCCTCAAGGGGGCCGACATGGTCTTCGTGACGGCCGGTGAAGGCGGCGGCACCGGCACCGGCGGCGCGCCCGTCGTGGCCAACATCGCCCGGACCCTCGGCGCCCTCACCATCGGCGTGGTCACCCGCCCGTTCACCTTCGAGGGGCGGCGCCGCGCCAACCAGGCAGAGGACGGCATCGCCGAACTCCGCGAAGAGGTCGACACCCTCATCGTCATCCCGAACGACCGGCTGCTGTCCATCTCGGACCGCCAGGTCTCGGTCCTCGACGCCTTCAAGTCGGCCGACCAGGTCCTGCTCTCCGGTGTTCAGGGCATCACCGACCTCATCACCACGCCCGGTCTGATCAACCTCGACTTCGCCGACGTCAAGTCGGTCATGTCCGAGGCCGGTTCGGCCCTGATGGGCATCGGCTCGGCCCGCGGCGACGACCGCGCCGTGGCCGCCGCCGAGATGGCGATCTCCTCGCCGCTGCTGGAGGCGTCCATCGACGGCGCCCGCGGAGTCCTGCTCTCCATCTCCGGCGGCTCCGACCTCGGCCTGTTCGAGATCAACGAGGCCGCCCAGCTGGTCAGCGAGGCCGCCCACCCGGAGGCCAACATCATCTTCGGCGCGGTCATCGACGACGCCCTCGGCGACGAGGTACGGGTCACCGTGATCGCGGCCGGCTTCGACGGGGGTCAGCCGCCGTCGAAGCGGGACAACATCCTCGGCTCGTCCTCGGTCAAGCGTGAGGAGCCGACTCCGGTACGGCAGGCCGAGAGCCGTCCGTCCTTCGGCTCGCTCGGCAGCGTCAAGCCGAAGGAGGAGCCGGAGCCCGCGCCGGAGCCGGTGAACGACATCCCGGTCGCCCCGCCGGTCCCGCCGTCCCGGTCCTACTCGGACAGCGCGGCCGAGGAGCTGGACGTGCCGGACTTCCTGAAGTGATAGGACAGCGCGGACACGTGAGCGGCGCGCACTTCGCCTTCACCGACCGGTGGGGCGGGGTGAGCGCCGCTCCGTATGAGGAGCTCAACCTCGGCGGCGCGGTCGGCGACGACGCAGACGCCGTACGGACCAATCGCGAACTGGCCGCCAAGTCGCTGGATATCGATCCGGCCGACGTGGTCTGGATGAACCAGGTGCACGGCAACGACGTTGCGGTGGTGGACGGGCCCTGGGGAGACCGGCCCGTTCCACAGGTCGATGCGATCGTGACCGTGCAGCGCGGTCTCGCCCTCGCCGTTCTCACCGCCGACTGCACGCCCGTGCTCCTCGCCGACCCGGTCGCCGGGGTCGTCGCCGCAGCTCACGCGGGTCGGCCCGGCATGATCGCCGGAGTCGTCCCCGCCGCGCTACGCGCGATGACGGACCTGGGTGCCGAGCCGTCCCGGATCGTCGCCCGCACCGGACCCACCGTCTGCGGGCGGTGCTACGAAGTGCCGGAGGCGATGCGCGCCGAGGTGGCCGCCGTCGAGCCGACGGCGTACGCCGAGACGAGTTGGGGCACGCCGGCGGTCGATGTGAGCGCCGGTGTGCACGCACAGCTCGACCGGCTCGGGGTGCGCGACCGGGAGCAGTCGCCGGTGTGCACGCTGGAGTCGGGCGATCACTTCTCGTACCGCCGCGACCGCACCACCGGTCGGCTCGCGAGCTATGTCTGGCTGGACTGATGGGGCATGACGGACCGTAAGGGCGAACTCGCCGTAAACCTGGCGAAAGTGGAGGAGCGCATCGTCGCCGCGTGCGTGGCCGCCGGGCGTAAGCGTGAAGAGGTGACCCTGATCGTGGTCACCAAGACGTACCCGGCGAGCGATGTGCGCATCCTGTCGGAACTCGGTGTGCGGGACGTCGCCGAGAACCGCGACCAGGACGCGGCGCCCAAGGCCGCCGAATGCTCGGATCTGCCCCTCGCCTGGCACTTTGTCGGTCAGTTGCAGACCAACAAGGTGCGCTCCGTGGTCGGTTACGCGGATCTCGTGCAGTCCGTCGACCGTTCCAAGCTGGTGACGGCACTCTCCAGGGAGGCCGTGCGGGCCGGGCGTGAGGTGGGCTGCCTGATCCAGGTCGCGCTCGACGCGGGCGCGGGCGCGGGCGGGAGAGGGGAGCGGGGCGGCGTGGCACCCGGCGGAATCACGGAGTTGGCCGATCTGGTGGCCGGGTCCGAGGGGCTGCGGCTGGACGGACTGATGACCGTCGCGCCGCTCACCGGTGAGTACGCGGGACGCGAACTGGCGGCGTTCGAGCGCATGATGGATTTGTCGACTGACCTGCGCCGGAGGCATCCGGCTGCGAACATGGTCTCGGCAGGAATGAGCGCGGACCTCGAACAGGCTGTGGCAGCCGGAGCGACACATGTGCGCGTCGGCACCGCGGTACTCGGAGTCCGCCCTAGGCTCGGGTAACGTCGCCAAGAGTCGGACCACAGCAGAAAATATGGTCATTACCGCTGAACAGCGGGCGTAACGACCTCGTGGATCCCTGGCACTTGGCAGTCGTCAGCCGATCCACCACAGAGCGGAGGACTCAGAGCAATGGCCGGCGCGATGCGCAAGATGGCGGTCTACCTCGGCCTCGTGGAGGACGATGGGTACGACGGCCGCGGTTTCGACCCCGACGACGACTTCGAGCCCGAGCTGGATCCGGAGCCCGAGCGGGACCATCGGCGACACGAACCGTCGCACCAGTCCCACGGATCACACCAGTCCCAAAGGGATGAATCGGTACGAGTGGTGCAGCCTCCGGCGCCGCGCGATCCGGTGCCCCACGCTGCCGCACTGTCCGCGGAATCCGGGCGTCCGGCGCGCATCGCGCCCGTGGCGTCCATCACACAAGAACGTCAAAGCATGGAGAAGAACGCACCGGTGATCATGCCCAAGGTCGTGTCGGAACGAGAGCCTTACCGGATCACCACACTCCACCCGCGGACCTACAACGAGGCCCGTACCATCGGGGAACACTTCCGTGAGGGCACCCCGGTGATCATGAATCTGACTGAGATGGATGACACAGACGCCAAGCGACTTGTCGACTTTGCGGCCGGTTTGGTGTTTGGTCTTCACGGCAGCATCGAGCGGGTGACGCAGAAGGTGTTTCTGTTGTCGCCTGCTAACGTCGATGTCACGGCGGAGGACAAGGCCCGTATCGCAGAGGGCGGGTTCTTCAACCAGAGCTGAGACGCACCACCGGAAACAGCAGTACCGAAAAGCATGGATCAGGGGAGAGGGAAGCAAGGGTCATGAGCGTGGTCCTGGATGTCGTCTACATCGCGCTGATGTGCTTCCTCATCGTGCTGATCTTCCGGTTGGTCATGGACTACGTCTTCCAGTTCGCCCGCTCATGGCAACCCGGCAAGGCGATGGTGGTCGTTCTGGAGGCCACCTACACTGTCACTGATCCACCGCTCAAGCTTCTGCGGCGGTTCATTCCGCCGCTGCGTCTCGGGGGCGTGGCGCTTGACCTGTCCTTCTTCGTACTGATGATCATCGTCTACATCCTGATCTCGATCGTGAGCCGGCTGTGAGCGATGTGAACTACCGTCTTGCCGATGCCGACGACTACGTTGAGGTGAAGAGATGCCGTTGACCCCCGAGGACGTGCGGAACAAGCAGTTCACGACCGTCCGCCTCCGAGAAGGCTATGACGAGGACGAGGTCGATGCCTTCCTCGATGAGGTCGAAGCCGAACTGACCCGCCTGCTCCGCGAGAACGAGGACCTGCGCGCCAAGCTGGCCGCGGCCACGCGTGCTGCTGCCCAGAACCAGCAGAACATGCGCAAGCCCCCGGAGGGTCCCGGTCCGCAGGACCAGCAGCAGGGTGGGATGCCGCAACAGGGCGGTATGCCGCAGCAGGGCATGCGAGGGCCGGGCGCCCCCGTGCCCGCCGGCATATCGGGCCCGCCGCAGCAGCAGATGGGTGGCCCCATGGGTGGCCCGCCCCAGCTGCCGAGCGGTGCACCGCAGCTGCCCGCCGGTCCTGGCGGTCAGGGTGGCCCGCAGGGTCCCGGTCCGATGGGCCAGGGCCCGATGGGTCAGGGTCACATGGGTGGCCAGCCCCCGATGCAGCAGCAGATGGGTGGCCCGATGGGCGGCCCCATGGGCGGTCCGATGGGCGGCCCCGGTCAGGGCCCTGGTGGCGACAGCGCCGCCCGTGTCCTCTCGCTGGCCCAGCAGACCGCCGACCAGGCGATCGCCGAGGCCCGTTCCGAGGCCAACAAGATCGTCGGCGAGGCACGTTCGCGTGCCGAGGGTCTCGAGCGTGACGCTCGTGCCAAGGCCGATGCCCTTGAGCGGGACGCGCAGGAGAAGCACCGTGTCGCGATGGGCTCCCTGGAGTCCGCCCGCGCCACGCTGGAGCGCAAGGTCGAGGACCTGCGCGGCTTCGAGCGCGAGTACCGCACGCGGCTGAAGTCGTACCTGGAGTCGCAGCTGCGTCAGCTGGAGACCCAGGCCGACGACTCGCTGGCTCCGCCGCGCGCCCCGGCCACGGCTTCCCTCCCGCCGTCCCCGGCGCCTTCCATGGCTCCGGCCGGTGCGAGTGCGCCGTCGTACGGCAACCCGGCGATGGGCGGTGCCCCGTCTCCTGCCGCTCCGTCCTACGGCGGCCAGCAGCAGATGTCGCCGGCGATGACCCAGCCGATGGCGCCGGTGCGGCCGCAGGGTCCGGGCCCGATGGGGCAGGCTCCCTCGCCGATGCGGGGGTTCCTCATTGACGAGGACGACAACTGACGGTTCGTAGTACGGCGTAGGCGTCGGCAGCGTTCAGGGCGGGGCCCCGGGTTTTTGATCCGGGGCCCCGCCCTTTGCTGTGCGCGTTCGCGGGAGTTTGCGGTGCTTGTTCGGGCCTGGGTGGCGTGTCCGACGCACACAACGCCGAAGGCCCGGGCCGACCAAGTTTTTCTTGGCGGCCCGGGCCCTGAAGGGGCGCGGGGAACTGCGCGATCAGCCACGGACCAGCCGCACGGGCAGACGAGACCTTGCTCGGCAGACGCGGGGCCTTCCAGCGGAGTGCTACGCCTTACGCAGGCGGAACGTCAGGGTCAGTCCCTCGTCGGCAAAGGCGGAGCCATACGTGTCGTCCGCCTCGCCCTGGGCGAAGTCCGTGGACAGGACCTCGTCGGCGATCAACTCCGAGTGTTCCGACAGAGCGGCGATCACTGCGGGATCCGTCGCCTCCCAGCGGAGCGCAATGCGGTCGGCCACGTCGAGGCCGCTGTTCTTGCGGGCCTCCTGGATCAGGCGGATCGCGTCACGGGCGAGGCCGGCCTGGCGGAGTTCCTCGGTGATCTCCAGGTCCAGGGCGACCGTCGCACCGGAGTCCGACGCCACGGACCAGCCCTCGCGCGGGGTTTCCGTGATGATCACCTCGTCGGGAGCGAGGGTGACCGTCTCGCCGTCGACCTCCACCGACGCCGTGCCCTCGCGGAGCGCCAGGGACAGCGCCGCCGCGTCCGCGTCGGCGACGGCCTTCGCCACGTCCTGGACGCGCTTGCCGAACCGCTTGCCCAGGGCGCGGAAGTTGGCCTTCGCGGTCGTGTCCACCAGGCTGCCGCCGACCTCGCTCAGCGACGCGAGCGAGGAGACGTTCAGCTCCTCCGTGATCTGCGTGTGCAGCTCGCGGTCCAGGGAGTCGAAGCCCGTCGCCGCCACCAGCGCCCGCGACAGCGGCTGACGGGTCTTGACGCCCGACTCCGCGCGCGTGGCACGGCCCAGCTCGACCAGCCGTCGTACGAGCACCATTTGATGGGACAGCTCAGGGTCGATGGCGGACAGGTCCGCCTCCGGCCAGGACGTCAGGTGCACCGACTCCGGGGCGCCCGGCGTGACCGGCACGACCAGGTCCTGCCAGACCCGCTCCGTGATGAACGGCGTCAGCGGGGCCATCAGCTTCGTGACGGTCTCGACGACCTCGTGCAGCGTGCGCAGCGCGGCCTTGTCGCCCTGCCAGAAGCGGCGGCGGGAGCGTCGTACGTACCAGTTGGACAGGTCGTCGACGAACGCCGACAGGAGCTTGCCGGCGCGCTGGGTGTCGTACGACTCCAGGGACTGGGTGACCTGGTCGGTGAGCGCGTGCAGTTCGGACAGCAGCCAGCGGTCCAGGAGCGGGCGGTCGGCCGGGGCCGGATCGGCCTCGCTCGGGGCCCAGTTGGAGGTGCGGGCGTACAGGGCCTGGAAGGCGACCGTGTTCCAGTAGGTGAGGAGGGTCTTGCGGACGACCTCCTGGATCGTGCCGTGGCCCACGCGGCGTGCCGCCCACGGGGAGCCGCCGGCCGCCATGAACCAGCGGACCGCGTCGGCGCCGTGCCGGTCCATCAGCGGGATCGGATCCAGGGTGTTGCCCAGGTGCTTGGACATCTTGCGGCCGTCCTCGGCGAGGATGTGGCCGAGGCAGACGACGTTCTCGTACGAGGACTTGTCGAAGACCAGCGTGCCGACCGCCATCAGCGTGTAGAACCAGCCGCGGGTCTGGTCGATGGCCTCGCAGATGAACTGCGCCGGGTAGCGGGCCTCGAAGAGCTCCTTGTTCTTGTACGGGTAGCCCCACTGCGCGAACGGCATCGAACCCGAGTCGTACCAGGCGTCGATGACCTCCGGCACGCGCGTGGCCGGCTTGGCGCACTGCGGGCAGTCGAAGGTGACGTCGTCGATGAACGGGCGGTGCGGGTCGAGCCCCGACTGGTCGGTGCCCGTCAGCTCGGTCAGCTCGGCGCGGGAGCCGGCGACCGTGAGGTGGTCGTCCTCGCAGCGCCAGATGGGCAGCGGGGTGCCCCAGTAGCGGTTGCGGGACAGGGCCCAGTCGATGTTGTTGTTCAGCCAGTCGCCGTACCGGCCGTGCTTGACCGTGTCCGGGAACCAGTTGGTGTTCTCGTTCTCCTGGAGGAGGCGGTCCTTGATGGCTGTGGTGCGGATGTACCAGGACGGCTGCGCGTAGTAGAGGAGCGCGGTGTGGCAGCGCCAGCAGTGGGGATAGCTGTGCTCGTACGGGATGTGCTTGAAGAGCAGGCCGCGCTGCTGGAGGTCTTCGGTGAGCCTTTCGTCCGCCTTCTTGAAGAAGACGCCGCCGACGAGCGGGACGTCTTCCTCGAAGGTGCCGTCGGGGCGGACCGGGTTCACGACGGGCAGGCCGTACGCGCGGCAGACCTTGAGGTCCTCCTCACCGAAGGCGGGGGACTGGTGGACCAGACCCGTGCCGTCCTCGGTCGTGACGTACTCGGCGTTGACCACGTAGTGGGCGGGCTCGGGGAACTCCACGAGCTCGAACGGGCGTTGGTATGTCCAGCGCTCCATCTCGGCGCCGGTGAAGGTCTGGCCGGTGGTCTCCCAGCCCTCGCCGAGGGCCTTGGCGACGAGCGGCTCGGCGACGACGAGCTGCTCCTCGCCGTTCGTGGCCACTACGTAGGTGACCTCGGGGTGGGCGGCGACGGCCGTGTTGGAGACCAGGGTCCAGGGGGTCGTCGTCCAGACGAGGAGCGCGGCCTCGCCGGCGAGCGGACCGGAGGTGAGGGGGAAACGGACGAACACGGACGGGTCGACGACCGTCTCGTAGCCCTGCGCCAGCTCGTGGTCGGACAGACCGGTGCCGCAGCGCGGGCACCAGGGGGCGACGCGGTGGTCCTGGACCAGCAGGCCCTTGTTGAAGATCTCCTTCAGAGACCACCAGACGGACTCGATGTACTCGGGGTCCATCGTGCGGTAAGGGTCATTGAGGTCGGTCCAGTAGCCCATGCGGGTCGTGAGCTCTTCGAAGGCGTCCGTGTGGCGGGTCACCGACTCGCGGCACCTGGCGTTGAAGGCGGCGATGCCGTACGCCTCGATGTCCTTCTTGCCGGAGAAGCCGAGCTCCTTCTCGACCGCCAGCTCCACCGGCAGGCCGTGGCAGTCCCAGCCCGCCTTGCGGGCCACGTGGTAGCCGCGCATGGTGCGGAAGCGAGGGAAGACGTCCTTGAAGACGCGGGCCTCGATGTGGTGGGCGCCCGGCATGCCGTTCGCGGTGGGCGGGCCCTCGTAGAACACCCACTCGGGGCGGCCCTCGGACTGCTCCAGGGTCTTGGCGAAGATCTTCTGCTCACGCCAGATATCGAGCACGGCGTGCTCGAGCGCGGGCAGGTCGACCTGGGCGGGCACCTGGCGGTACGTCGGCGTTGTCATCAGCGAGCTTCCTCCGGCGGACTTTCTGCCTTCCGACCGGAGGGACGAGAGCTACGTCTTTCCTTACGCCGCCTTCGGCGCGCTCCCGCGGTACCACCCTCCTTGGCTCCCCGGTGTGCCGTGCACACCAGTGAGCCCCCTCATTGGGGTCGCGATGCCGGGTCTACCACCCTTCACAGGGTTTCTTCCGGCGGCTCCGGGGTGATCTTCGCGTCGCGCTCGCCCCCGGGCTCTCACCGTCCCCGGGTCGCTCTGGGCTGCGTACGCCGCTACTCGTCCCCATCCACGCTTTTCGCTCCGCCCAGTGTACGGCGCCGCGCGGACAGTGGCCGACCGGATTTCCGGTGGCCGGCGGAGGACGGGCGGCGGGTCCCGGGATGACCCGATTGGTCAGGTGCGCGCGTTCGGATCCTGGGACGTCGGGCTGGGCGGATTACCCGGCGGCGAGCTGGGCACAACGGATGAAGGCTTCCCGCCCGGCGCTTGCGGGGCGGGCGAATCGGGCGGCGTGCCCCGTTGCCGCGGGACTCAAGTCGATTTATCGTCCCAGCACGATTCGCGAGCAAGATCACAATATGTGAAGGGGCCGCGGCCATGGTGGCGAAGAAGACCGCTGTACAGCAGTCGGCGTCCGGCAAGGCCGCGAGTACCTCCGGTGGTGCGGCCAAGGACGTGAGCGGCAAGAAGAGCGCGCAGGGGGGTTCCGCGGGGGAGGCGGGGAAGGCAGCGAAACCGGTGAAGACGGCGCGGGGGGCTACCGCCCGAGGGAAGGCGGCGGCAGAGAAGAAAGCAGTGGCTGAGAAGAAGGCGGTGGCTGAGAAGAAGGCGGTGGCTGAGAAGAAGGCGGTGGCTGAGAAGGAGGCCGTGGCATCCAAGGCGGCCGTGAAGAAATCGGCCGCCAAGAAGACAGCCACGAAGAAGACAGCCACCAGGGAAACGGTCGCCAAGAAAACGGCCGTCAAGAAGACCGCCGTCAGGAAAGAGACGGCGACATCGAAGGCTGCGGACGAGAAGACGACTGCCAAGAAGGCGGTGGCCAAGGAAGCCGTACCGAAGAAGGCCGCCGCGAAGAAGGACGCCACGGCGGACGCCACAAAGAAGGCGGGCGCGAAGAAGACAGCCGCTCCGAAGAGTGCCGCCGAGCAGGGCGGCACCCCGAAGGGCTCGCCTGCGAAAAGCACCTCCAAGAAGAGCGCGGCCAAGAAGAGTGCGGCCAAGAAGAGCACGGCCGAGAAGAGCACGGCCAAGACGGTGGGCGCGGCCGAGGCCGCGAAGCAGACGGGAGCCACGACGGTGGTTGCGAAGAAGACTTCTGTAACGGCCACGGCGGCGAAGACCGCCGTTCCCAAGGCACGGGTTGCCGCGGCGGTGGTGCCGGGCGAGCTCGCGGTGCGCCCGGGTGAGGACCCCTGGACCCCGGAGGAGGTCGCGGAGGCACGCGCCGAGCTGCTGTCCGAGGGGACGCGGCTGCGCACCGAGATCACGTCGTCCGAAGAGTCGCTCGCGGGTCTGATGCGGGACTCCGGGGACGGCGCGGGCGACGACCAGGCGGACACCGGTACCAAGAACATCACGCGAGAGCACGAACTGGCCCTCGCCGCCAACGCGCGCGAGATGCTCATCCAGACGGAGCGCGCCCTGAAGCGGCTCGACGCGGGCACGTACGGCCTGTGCGAGAACTGCGGGAACCCCATCGGGAAGGCCCGCATGCAGGCCTTCCCGCGGGCCACTCTGTGCGTCGAGTGCAAGCAGAAGCAGGAGCGCCGGTACTGACCGGCGGCCGAGTCGTCGTACGCCTCCTGCGCACATGGGTCCCAGGAGGCGTGCCGTACCCTCGTGCTCAGTCAGGCACCTAGGTTGAGGGACTCACGTGGCAGAGGCGGAGCGCATCATCGGTACGCCGGATTCCCCCGAGGGGGCTGGAGCGGAGTCGGAGCAGTCGCCCAGCCCTGATGGGCAGGAGAGCACCGGTGAGCGGCCCAGGGGCAAGCGCCGGATCGCCGTTCTGTTCGCCGTGGCCGCGTTCGCGTACGCCCTGGACCTGATCAGCAAGATGATCGTGGTCGCCAAGCTGGAACACCACGAGCCGATCGAGATCATCGGGGACTGGCTGAAGTTCGAGGCGATCCGCAACGCGGGCGCGGCCTTCGGCTTCGGCGAGGCCTTCACGATCATCTTCACCGTGATCGCGGCGGCCGTGATCGTCGTGATCGCCCGCCTCGCCCGCAAGCTGTACAGCCTGCCCTGGGCGATCGCGCTCGGCCTGCTGCTCGGCGGTGCCCTCGGCAACCTCACCGACCGGATCTTCCGCTCGCCGGGCGTCTTCGAGGGCGCGGTCGTCGACTTCATCGCGCCCAAGCACTTCGCGGTGTTCAACCTGGCCGACTCGGCGATCGTGTGCGGCGGCATCCTGATCGTGCTGCTGTCGTTCCGGGGGCTCGACCCGGATGGCACCGTCCACAAGGACTGAGCACGCGTTCGGGGGTGTCGGTGGTGTCCGGCATACTCGACGGGTGAGCACCGTTCCCGAGATCCGTACCCTGCCCGTGCCCGACGGCCTGGAGGGCGAGCGCGTCGACGCCGCCATCTCCCGCATGTTCGGCTTCTCCCGTACCAAGGCCGCCGAGCTGGCAGCGGCGGGGAAGGTCACGGTCGACGGCTCGGTGGTCGGGAAGTCCGAGCGGGTGCACGGCGGCGCCTGGCTCGAGGTCGAGATGCCGCAGGCGCCCGCGCCGGTGCAGGTCGTGGCCGAGCCGGTCGAGGGCATGGAGATCATTCACGACGACGAGGACGTGGTCGTGATCGACAAGCCGGTCGGCGTGGCCGCGCACCCGAGCCCGGGCTGGTCGGGGCCGACCGTCATCGGCGGGCTCGCCGCCGCCGGATACCGCGTCTCGACGTCCGGCGCCGCGGAGCGCCAGGGCATCGTGCACCGCCTCGACGTCGGCACGTCGGGTCTGATGGCGGTCGCCAAGTCCGAGCGCGCGTACACCTCACTGAAGCGTCAGTTCAAGGAGCGCACGGTCGACAAGCGCTACCACACGCTGGTCCAGGGTCACCCCGACCCGACCAGCGGCACCATCGACGCGCCCATCGGCCGCCACCCCACCCACGACTACAAGTGGGCGGTCACGGCCGACGGCAAGCCGTCCGTGACGCACTACGACCTCATCGAGGCGTTCCGCGCGGCCTCCCTGCTGGACGTGAAGCTGGAGACCGGCCGCACCCACCAGATCCGCGTCCACATGGCCGCCCACCGCCACCCCTGCGTCGGCGACCTGACCTACGGCGCCGACCCGACCCTCGCCAAGCGGCTGCACCTGACCCGCCAGTGGCTGCACGCCGTACGGCTCGGCTTCGAGCACCCCGGGGACGGGCAGTGGGTCGAGTTCGCGAGCGACTACCCGGCCGACCTCCAGAAGGCGCTGGACCAGGTCCGCGAGGAGACGTACGGATGAGCTCCCCCGCGCCGTCGTACGGGGTCCGGGTCGCCGACGGTCCCGCCGACCGCGAGGTGTGCTTCGCCGTGCGCAAGGAGGTCTTCGTCGTCGAGCAGGGCGTGCCCGAGGATCTCGAGTACGACGCCTACGACGCCGTAGCGGTGCATGTGCTGGCCGTGCGGGAGGACGGGGTGCCGCTCGGGGCCGGGCGCCTGCTGTGCGGCGAGGCCGCCGCCGCGAAGAACGGCGGTGATCCGTCGGTCGGCTCGCTCGGCAGGCTCGCGGTGACGGAGGCGGCACGCGGGCTGGGCCTGGGAGCGGCGCTGGTGCGGGCCATCGAGGACGCGGCACGCGCGCGTGGGCTGCGGGCCGTGGATCTGCATGCGCAGACCCAGGCGACGGGGTTCTACGAGCGGTTGGGGTACGCGGCGTACGGGCCGGAATTCCTGGACGCGGGGATACCGCATCGAGCGATGCGACGGTCTCTCTAGGAGCCAGGAAGGACCGGAAACAACGGGTGTGCGTGGCACGCTGGGCGTCTGGGTGTACTTGATCGTCTAGACCGCCGGAGTGCTGACCGTGGATCAGTTGGCCCTGCTGTTCGTGATGTTGCTCGGGGCCGTGGTGAGTGTCCCGGTCGGGGATCGGCTGGGGCTGCCGGCTCCGGTGCTGATGACGCTGCTCGGGATCGTCCTCGCGTTGCTGGAGTTCGTGCCCAACGTCAGTGTCGAGCCGGACCTGATCCTCCCGCTGCTGCTCCCGCCGCTGCTGTACGCCGCCGTACGAAGGACGTCGTGGCGGCAGTTCGCGGCGAACAGAAGGCCCATCTTCCTGCTGGCCGTGGCGCTGGTGTTCGTCACCAGCGTGTGCGTGGCCGTCGTCGCCAACGCGATCGTGCCGGGACTGCCGATCGCCGCCGCCGTCGCTCTGGGCGCGCTGGTGGCGCCGCCCGACCCGGTGGCGGCGACCGCCGTCGCCGGGCAGCTCGGGCTGCCGCGCCGGCTGGTGTCCATCCTGGAGGGCGAGGGGCTGTTCAACGACGTCACGGCGATCGTGCTGTACCACGTGGCGATCGCCGCCGCCGTCAGCGGCACGTTCTCGCCCTGGCAGGCCGGGCTCGACCTGGTGCTGTCGGCGGTCGTCGCGCTCCTCGTCGGGCTCGCGCTCGGCTGGGGTGCGAACAAGCTGATGGATCTGCTCGGGGACGCGACACTTCAGATCGGGCTGACGCTGCTGGTGCCGTACGCCTCGTATGTGCTGGCGGAGGAGCTGCACGGGTCCGGGGTGCTCGCCGTGCTGGTCACCGCGCTGTTCCTGGCCGAGTACGCGACGGATGCCGACGACGTGCTCACGCGGCTTGCCGGGCACACCTTCTGGGACGTCGTCGACACGCTGGTGACCGGCGTCGCGTTCGGGCTGATCGGCCTTGAGCTGCACAACGCCATCCGGACGGCGTCCGGGCGGTGGGGTGAGCTGCTCGGGTGGGCCGCGGCGATCGTGGGTGTGGTCGTGGCCGTACGGCTGTTGTGGCTGCTGCCGGCCAGCTGGCTCACGAAACGGTTGCATGCGCGGCGGGACTACGACGAGGAAATTCCGGTGGGCTGGCGGGAGACCGTCGTGATGTGGTGGTCGGGGATGCGCGGGGTGGCGTCCGTGGCGTTGGCGCTGGCGATTCCGCTGGAGACGGATTCCGGGGCCCCGTTTCCCGATCGGGACGAGATCGTCTTCATCGCGTTCGGGGTGATCATGGCGACCCTGGTGGTGCAGGGACTGACGCTGCCGTGGCTGGTGAAACGGCTGGGCGTGCAGGCCGACACCGAGCGGGAGAAGGAGTTCGAGCGGGCGCTGGCCGTGCGGGCGGCGAAGGCGGCCAAACGGAGGCTTCGGGAGATCGAGGCGGTGGAGGAGCTGCCGGAGGAGCTGTCCGAGCAGTTGCTGCGGAGGGCCTTCGACATCGGGGTGCGGATCAGTCCCGGGCTGGGGGAGGAGGAGCGGCGCGAGGGGCATGAGCAGCGGGTGCGGAGGGTCAAGCGGGTGCGGCGGATTCAGAGCGAGATGCTGAGTGCGGCGCGGCATGAGGTGCTGGCCGCGCGGAGTGAGGCGGGGGCGGATCCCGAGGTGGTGGACCGGGTGCTTCGGCAGCTGGATGTGCGGAGTTTGCGGTGACCGGTGGGTGGGGGTGGCTTGCGGTCGCAGGTTTGCCGTTCACCGCGCGGGAATCCCGCTCAACATCCTGACCGCACCCGCGTCAACGGTCCGACGCGCGCGGTGATTCATGGGCCCGCCGGGGTGCCGTGCCCTCGCGGGGAGCGCGGCCGTTGGACTGGCCCGGCGGCAGTACCGCGTCCGCCGTGTTCACGCGAGGCAGGGCGTACGGATGGTGCTCGGCCAGCCAGCGGATCATCCGCTCGCGCACCCTGACGCGTACCGTCCAGATGTCGTCCGCGTCCTTGGCCGTCACCAGCGCCCGTACCTCCATCGTGCTCGCGGAGGCGTCCGTGACGTCCAGGCCGTAGTGGCGGCCGTCCCAGGCCGGGCACTCGCGCAGGATGTCGCGCAGTTGCTCGCGCATCGCCTCCACCGGGGCCGAGTGGTCGACCTGCCAGTAGACGATGCCGGTCATCTGGGCGCCGCCGCGCGACCAGTTCTCGAAGGGCTTGGACGTGAAGTACGACACCGGCATGGTGATCCGGCGCTCGTCCCAGGTCCGTACGGTCAGGAACGTCAGCGTGATCTCCTCGACCGTGCCCCACTCGCCGTCCACCACGACGGTGTCGCCGATGCGCACCATGTCGCCGAACGCGATCTGTAGCCCCGCGAACATGTTGCCCAGCGTGGACTGTGCGGCGACACCGGCGACGATGCCGAGGATGCCCGCCGACGCCAGCAGCGAGGCGCCGGCCGCGCGCATCGCCGGGAACGTCAGCAGCATCGCGGCGACGGCCACCACGCCGACGATCGCCGCGACCACCCGTGTGATCAGGGTCACTTGCGTACGGACCCGCCGGACCCGGGCCGGGTCGTGGTGGGCGCGCGCGAAGCGGGAGTACGACGTCTCGACGACCGCCGCGGCGATCCCGACCACCAGCCAGGCGGCCGACCCGATCAGCACCAGCGTGAGGAAGCGGCCGACGCCGACCTTGTGGTCCTCCAGCAGCTTCGCCGCGTCGTACGACCCTCTGAGCATCGCCGCGCACAGCACGAGCTGGTAGGGAATCCGGGCGCGGCGCAGCAGACCCCACAGCGGCGTCTCGCTGTGCCGTTCGTCCGCCTTGCGCAACAGCAGGTCGGTGGCCCAGCCGATGAGCAGCGGCAGCACGATCGAGCCGCCGATGACGATCAGCGGGCGGAGTATGTTCTCCATGCCTCCGAACGTAACCGGCCGACCGGGGTCGTGAACATGCCGCCCCCGGCGTTGTCGTACCCGGCTGGCACCATGGCCTCATGAACATCGTGCTCTTTCACTCGACCTTTGGCCTCCGGCCCGCGGTGCGCGCGGCGGCCGACCGGCTGCGCGACGCCGGACACGAGGTGTGGACGCCGGACCTCTTCGAGGGGCGTACGTTCGAGACGGTCGAGGAGGGCATGGCCCACAAGGACGAGGTCGGCAAGGACGAGCTGCTGAAGCGGGCCGTGCTGGCCGCCGCGCCCTACTCCGAGCGGGGGCTGGTGTACGCCGGGTTCTCGCTCGGCGCCTCCATCGCGCAGACCCTGGCGCTGGGCGACGAGAAGGCACGCGGGCTGCTGCTTCTGCACGGCACGTCGGACCTCGCGCCGAACGCCTCGGTGGACGATCTGCCGGTGCAGCTGCATGTCGCCGAGCCGGACCCGTTCGAGACGGACGACTGGCTGAGCGCCTGGTACTTGCAGATGGGGAGAGCGGGGGCCGACGTGGAGATCTACAGATACGCCGGGGCGGGCCATCTGTACACCGACCCCGACCTTCCGGACTACGACGAGGAGGCCGCCGAGGCCACCTGGCGGGTGGCGCTCGGCTTCCTCGACAGCCTGGACTGAGCGTCCGCTACACCGGGTCGTAGGTGCGCTCGACCTTCTGCGTGCCGCTGCGGGTGCGGTACGAACGGGCCCAGGACGCGGTCGCGTTCTGCTTCGTCTTGTCGGAGAGGGCGTAGTAGTCCATCTGCGCGCGGTCGGCCGTGATGTCCAGGACGCCATAGCCGTGACGGTCGGTGTCGACCCAGTGGACGTGTCGGTTGGCGGCTTTGATGATCGGCGCGGCGATCGCGGAGACCGAGCCCTCGGGGACCTTCACGATGTCGTCGAGGTTGTCGGAGGTGACCGAGGTGATGACGAACTCCGTGGCGGCCGAGGCGGACAGCGGATACGTCCCGGCGTCCACCGGCACGTCGTTGGCCCACGCCATGTGGATGTCGCCGGTCAGGAACACGGTGTTGCGGATCGCGTTCGACCGCAGATGCGCGAGGAGTTCGCGGCGGTCGTCCGTGTAGCCGTCCCACTGGTCGGTGTTGAGGGCGAGGCCCTCCTGCGGCAGGCCCAGCAGCTTGGCCAGCGGCTTGAGCAGGTCCGCGGAGAGCGAGCCGATGGCGAACGGCGAGATCATCACCGAGTTGCCGACCAGCCGCCAGGTCGTGTCGGAGGACTTCAGGCCCGCCTTCAGCCAGTCGAGCTGGGCGCGGCCGGTGAGCGTACGGTTCGGGTCGTCGACGTCGCCGTTGCCGACGGAGACCTGCTGCGAGCGGAAGGAGCGCAGGTCGAGCAGGGAGAGGTCGACGAGCTTGCCGAAGCGGAGGCGACGGTAGGTGGTGCCGGCGATCGCCGGACGGACCGGCATCCACTCGAAGTACGCCTGCTTGGCGGCGGCCTGGCGCGCGGCCCAGGTGCCCTCCGTGCCCTCGGTGTGGTTCTCGGCGCCGCCCGACCAGGAGTCGTTGGCGATCTCGTGGTCGTCCCAGATCGCGATGACGGGCGCCTTCGCGTGCAGGGCCTGTAGATCCGCGTCCGTCTTGTGCTGGCCGTGCCGGGTGCGGTAGTCGGCGAGCGTGAGGATCTCGTGGGTGGGCGCGGTCTGCCGTACGACGGTGCCGCGCGTGCCGTACTCGCCGGTGCCGTACTCGTAGATGTAGTCGCCCAGGTGCAGCCAGGCGTCCAGGTCGCCGCGGGCCGCGAGATGGCGGTACGAAGCGAAGTAGCCGGCCTCCCAGTTGGCGCAGGAGACCACTCCGAAGCGGAGGCCCGCGACGGAGGCGTCGGCCGCCGGGGCGGTGCGGGTACGGCCGGCCGGGGAGTCGGTGCCGTCGGCCGAGAAGCGGAACCAGTAGTCGGTCGCGGGTGCCAGGCCGCGGATGTCCGCCTTGACCGTGTGGTCGGTGGCGGCGGTCGCCTTGGTGGAGCCCTTGGCGACGACGTTCGTGAACGCCTTGTCCGTGGCGACGGTCCAGCTCACCTCGGTGTCCGGACCGAGCCCGGAGCCGGGTATCGCCGCCGCGGTTGGGGTCACCCGGGTCCACAGCAGGACGCCGTCGGGGAGCGGGTCCCCGGAGGCGACGCCGTGCAGGAACGCGGGGGTCTCGGCGGCGGCTCGCGCGGGCAGCGCGGCGGCGAGCGGGCCGGCCAGAACGGCGGTGGCGGCCGCGGCCTTGACGACCGTACGGCGGCGCGGTGCAAGCGGGTTGGCGCTCTGTGAAGTTCTGTATCGACTGGTCACGAGCGATCAGGTTACTGATCGGTACGAACGAGAGCGGGCGAACTCGTAAAAGTTCGCCCGCTCTTCGGCTGGAGGTCGACTGGACCCGTGACGGGACCGTCAGGCCTTGAGGGCCGCCTCGATCGCCGTGTTGAAGTCGGCCACCGTCATGGGCACGTTGCCGTCGGAGGCCGTCAGCGTCTTGCCGTCCATCTTCAGCGTCGGGGTGCCGGTCACGCCGCTGTCGTTGAACGTGGCCGACATGTCCAGCGCCCACTTGTCGTAGGTGCCGTTGTTCACGGCGTTCTGGAACTCCTTGTTGTTCTTCAGGGCGTCGACCGTGTTCGCGATCTCGATCAGGTAGGCGTCGTCCTTGAACTTGTCGTCCGTCTCCTCCGGGTGCCACTTCGCCGAGTACATGGCGGTCTTGTACTCGAGGAAGGCCTCGGGGCTGACGTTCAGTGCGGCGCCGAGAGCGCTGAGCGCGTTCTTGGAACCCTCGCCGGGAGAGCCGTTGTCGATGAAGGTGGCGCCGACGTACTGGACCTTGAACTTGCCGTCCTCGACGTCCTTGTCGAGGGTCGAGCCGACGGCCTGCTCGAACTGGGCGCAGATCGGGCAGCGCGGGTCCTCGTACATGACCAGCGTCTTCTTGGCGCTGCTCTTGCCGATGACGACGGTCGTGCCGTTCTTGCCGGTGGTGTTGGCCGGCTTGACGAGCTTGTCGTCCTTCGCGGCCTCCCAGTAGCCGGGCTTGTTGCCCTGTACGACCGCGTAGCTGATGCCGCCGGCTATCGCGAGGACACCGACAATCGAGAGGGCGACGATGACCTGGCGCTTGACCTTGTTGCGCTTGGCCTGCCGCTCGCGTTCCTGGCGCAGCCGCTCGCGGGCGGCGGTCTTCGCGGCCTGGCTGTTCCGCTTGCTCATGGGGTTCTCCATTGGGGACGCGCACGTGTCGTGCGCGGGATACGTATGGGGGACTGCTGGTGCTCAGTGGCTGATCGCGTGAAGGCTCAGGCGAAGGCGGTCGGGCACGGCGGTCCGCGGCGTCCCAGGGAGTGCACGAGGATCCGGTCGCGGGAGATGGCCGGACGGTGGGCCGAGCGCGGCAGGCGGCGGGCCGACGCGGCCGGGCGTACCGTCACCGCGGCGGCCGCGAGGAGCAGCGGCCGGAACGAGGTGGCCGCCACCGCGCGCAGCAGCTGGGCCAGGGCCCGCTCGCCGCGGCGCAGATAGGCGGCGGCCAGGAGCCCGACGCCGATGTGTGCGCCCAGCAGCAGCCAGGCCGTCGCCGGGTCGGCGTGGGCCAGCAGGGCGGCGGCCCGGTCGGGGCCCGCGCCCGTGACCCGGGCGAGCGGGGTGCCGATCCCGGTGCCGTCGCCGCACAGGACGTCGAAGCCGACGGAGCGCAGTGGGCCCGCGACCGGGCCCCCCGCGGCGCCGTAGCAGACATGCTGGCCGGTGGTGAAGACCGTGTCGGCGGCCAGCTCCAGCGGGATCAGCAGGGCGGCGATCCGCCCGAACCCGCGCTCACGGCCGGCCAGTGCGAAGGCGATGACGAACACGGCGGCAGCGACCGCGGCCACCGTGTTCAACGGGAGCGGGACCCGGGACAGCAGCACGTGCGACGCGGTGCTGAGCGTCACGACGAGTGCCGTGAACAGCGCCGCGCGTACGGCTCTGAGCTGGGTCCCGGATATGTCCATAGCGGAGGAGAGTCTGTCACGTGGGCCTGTAAGGCACCCCTAAAGGAGCCCTGTGAGTGGCCCTTCCGTCACAGACCCGGAATCCGGCCGTTGCGGAACAGGTCCACGAAGATCTGGTGGTCGGCACGCGCGCGTGCGCCGTACTCGTGCGCGAAGTCGACCAGCAGGTCCGCGAAGCCGTCCTCGTCGGCGGCGATCGCCGCGTCGATGGCCCGCTCGGTGGAGAAGGGCACCAGGGACTCGCCGGACTGGTCGTCCGCCGCCCCGTGCATGCTTGCCGTCGCCCGGCCGAGGTCGGCGACGACCGCCGCGATCTCCTCCGGGTCGTCGATGTCGCCCCAGTCCAGGTCGACGGCGTACGGCGAGACCTCGGCGACCAGCTGACCCGTGCCGCCCAGCTCGGTCCAGCCCAGCCACGGGTCGGCGTGTGCCTGGAGGGCGCGCTGCGAGATCACCGTGCGGTGGCCCTCGTGCTGGAAGTAGTCGCGGATCGCCTGGTCGGTGATGTGGCGGGAGACGGCCGGGGTCTGGGCCTGCTTGATGTAGATCACCACATCGTTCTCCAGGGCGTCGCTGTGGCCCTCCAGAAGGATGTTGTACGACGGCAGACCGGCCGATCCGATACCGATGCCGCGGCGGCCGACCACGTCCTTCACCCGGTACGAGTCCGGGCGGGCCAGCGAGGTCTCCGGCAGCGTCTCCAGGTAGCCGTCGAAGGCGGCGAGCACCTTGTAGCGCGTGGCCGCGTCCAGCTCGATGGAGCCGCCGCCCGGCGCGAAGCGGCGCTCGAAGTCACGGATCTCGGTCATCGACTCGAGCAGCCCGAAGCGGGTCAGCGAGCGGGCGTCACGCAGCGCGTCGAGCAGCGGGCCCTGGGCGGTGTCCAGGGTGAAGGGCGGCACCTCGTCGCTCTTGGCGCCGGTCGCCAGGGCGTGCACCCGCTCGCGGTAGGCCGCCGCGTAGATCGACACCAGCTCGCTGATCTGCTCGTCACTGAGCGCCTTCGCGTACCCGATGAGGGCGATCGAGGCGGAGAAGCGCCTGAGGTCCCAGGTGAAGGGGCCGACGTACGCCTCGTCGAAGTCGTTGACGTTGAAGATCAGGCGGCCTGTGGAGTCCATGTACGTGCCGAAGTTCTCCGCGTGCAGATCGCCGTGGATCCACACGCGCGAGGTGCGCTCGTCGAGGTACGGGCCGCCCCGCTTCTCTGCGTCCATGTCGTGGTAGAAGAGGCACGCCGTGCCCCGGTAGAACGCGAACGCCGAGGCCGCCATCTTCCGGAACTTCACCCGGAACGCGGCCGGGTCGGCGGCCAGGAGCTCGCCGAAGGCGGTGTCGAAGACGGTGAGGATCTCCTCGCCGCGGTGCTCGGCGCTGAGCTGCGGGACCGACATTGCCTGGTGCCTCCTGGTGCGGGGTGGTGCGTGACATGTGGGGCGGATGTGACGTCCGTATGGACGGTGCCGTCCGTCCTCTTCCAACGCACGAAGGTACGTGGGAGTGCCCGCGGAGTGTCAGTCCCGAGGCATAGACTTCGACGCTGTCCCCCCAGACTGTCCGCAGCCTGTCGCCGAGCGTTTTCCTTGGAGGCCACGCCGTGTCAAAGCCGCCGTTCACGCACCTGCACGTCCACACTCAGTACTCGCTGCTGGACGGTGCCGCGCGGCTCAAGGACATGTTCAACGCGTGCAACGAAATGGGCATGACCCATATCGCCATGTCCGACCACGGCAACCTCCATGGGGCGTACGACTTCTTCCATTCCGCGAAGAAGGCCGGGGTCACCCCGATCATCGGGATCGAGGCCTATGTCGCCCCCGAGTCCCGGCGCAACAAGCGCAAGATCCAGTGGGGTCAGCCGCACCAGAAGCGGGACGACGTCTCCGGTTCCGGTGGTTACACCCACAAGACGATCTGGGCGGCGAACAGCACGGGCCTGCACAACCTCTTCAAGCTGTCCTCGGACGCGTACGCCGAGGGCTGGCTGCAGAAGTGGCCGCGGATGGACAAGGAGACCATCTCGCAGTGGAGCGAGGGCCTCATCGCCTCCACCGGCTGCCCCTCCGGTGAGCTCCAGACGCGTCTTCGTCTCGGCCAGTTCGACGAGGCCCTGAAGGCCGCCTCCGAGTACCAGGACATCTTCGGCAAGGACCGCTACTTCCTGGAGCTGATGGACCACGGCATCGAGATCGAGCGCCGGGTCCGCGACGGCCTCCTGGACATCGGCCGGAAGCTCGGCATCCCGCCGCTGGTCACCAATGACTCGCACTACACGTACGCGCACGAGTCGACCGCGCATGACGCGCTGCTGTGCATCCAGACCGGCAAGAACCTCTCCGACCCGGACCGTTTCAGGTTCGACGGCACCGGCTACTACCTGAAGTCCACGGACGAGATGTACGCGATCGACTCCTCGGACGCCTGGCAGGAGGGCTGCGCCAACACCCTCCTGGTCGCGGAGCAGATCGACACCACCGGCATGTTCGAGAAGCGCGACCTCATGCCGAGGTTCGACATCCCGGAGGAGGGCTACACCAACACCACCTGGTTCAAGGAGGAAGTGCGGCGCGGCATGATCCGCCGCTATCCGAACGGTGTCCCCGAGGACCGGCAGAAGCAGGCCGAGTACGAGATGGACATCATCATCCAGATGGGGTTCCCGGGGTACTTCCTCGTCGTCGCCGACTTCATCATGTGGGCCAAGAACAACGGCATCGCGGTCGGCCCCGGCCGAGGCTCCGCGGCCGGTTCGATCGTCGCGTACGCGATGGGCATCACCGACCTCGACCCGATCGAGCACGGGCTGATCTTCGAGCGGTTCCTCAACCCCGAGCGTGTCTCCATGCCCGACGTCGACATCGACTTCGACGAGCGCAGGCGCGTCGAAGTGATCAGGTACGTGACCGAGAAGTACGGCGCCGACAAGGTCGCCATGATCGGGACTTACGGCAAGATCAAGGCCAAGAACGCGATCAAGGACTCCGCGCGCGTGCTCGGTTACCCGTACGCGATGGGCGACCGCCTCACCAAGGCCATGCCCGCCGACGTCCTCGGCAAGGGCATCGACCTCAACGGCATCACCGACCCCACGCACCCGCGCTACAGCGAGGCGGGCGAGATCCGCGGGATGTACGAGAACGAGCCGGACGTCAAGAAGGTCATCGACACCGCCAAGGGCGTCGAGGGTCTGGTCCGGCAGATGGGCGTGCACGCCGCCGGCGTCATCATGTCCAGCGAACCGATCATCGACCACGCCCCGATCTGGGTGCGGCACACCGACGGCGTGACCATCACGCAGTGGGACTACCCGCAGTGCGAGTCGCTCGGCCTGATCAAGATGGACTTCCTGGGCCTCAGGAACCTCACGATCATGGACGACGCCGTGAAGATGGTGCGGTCCAACAAGGGCATCGACCTGGAGATGCTCTCGCTCCCGCTGGACGACCCGAAGACCTTCGAACTGCTCTGCCGCGGTGACACGCTCGGTGTGTTCCAGTTCGACGGCGGCCCGATGCGCTCGCTGCTGCGCCAGATGCAGCCCGACAACTTCGAGGACATTTCCGCCGTCTCGGCCCTGTACCGGCCGGGCCCGATGGGCATGAACTCGCACACGAACTACGCCGAGCGCAAGAACGCCCGGCAGGAGATCACGCCGATCCACCCGGAGCTCGAAGAGCCCCTGAAGGAGACGCTCGGTCTGACCTACGGCCTCATCGTGTACCAGGAGCAGGTGCAGAAGGCCGCGCAGATCGTCGCCGGGTACTCGCTCGGCGAGGCCGACATCCTGCGCCGCGTGATGGGCAAGAAGAAGCCCGAGGAACTGGCGAAGAACTTCACCATCTTCCAGGAGGGCGCCCGTAAGAACGGCTTCTCGGACGCGGCGATCCAGGCCCTGTGGGACGTCCTGGTCCCGTTCGCCGGATACGCGTTCAACAAGGCGCACTCCTCCGCCTACGGCCTGGTCACCTACTGGACCGCCTACCTCAAGGCCAACTACCCGGCCGAGTACATGGCGGCGCTGCTCACCTCGGTCAAGGACGACAAGGACAAGTCGGCCGTCTATCTCAACGAGTGCCGCCGCATGGGCATCAAGGTGCTCCCGCCGAACGTCAACGAGTCGATGCACAACTTCGCCGCCCAGGGCGACGACGTGATCCTCTTCGGCCTGGAGGCCGTGCGCAACGTCGGCACGAACGTGGTCGACTCGATCATCCGGTCCCGCCAGGCCAAGGGGAAGTACGCGTCGTTCCCCGACTACCTGGACAAGGTCGAGGCCGCCGCCTGCAACAAGCGCACCACCGAATCACTGATCAAGGCCGGTGCGTTCGACAGCATGGGGCACACCCGCAAGGGCCTCACCGCGCACTTCGAGCCGATGATCGACAACGTGGTCGCGGTCAAGCGCAAGGAGGCCGAAGGACAGTTCGACCTCTTCGGCGGGATGGGCGAGGAGGACACCAGCGAGCCCGGCTTCGGACTCGACGTGGAGTTCACGACCGACGAGTGGGACAAGACGTATCTGCTCGCCCAGGAGCGGGAGATGCTCGGTCTGTATGTCTCCGACCACCCGCTGTTCGGCCTGGAGCATGTGCTGTCCGACAAGGCCGACGCGGGCATCGCCCAGCTCACCGGAGGTGAGCACGCGGACGGCGCGGTCGTCACCATCGGCGGCATCATCTCGGGCCTCCAGCGCAAGATGACCAAGCAGGGCAACGCCTGGGCGATCGCCACGGTCGAGGACCTCGCCGGTTCCATCGAGTGCATGTTCTTCCCGGCGACCTACCAGCTCGTGTCGACCCAACTCGTCGAGGACGCCGTGGTGTTCGTGAAGGGCCGCCTCGACAAGCGCGAGGACGTGCCGCGGCTCGTGGCGATGGAACTCCAGGTCCCCGACCTGTCGAACGCAGGCACCAACGCGCCCGTGATCCTCACCATCCCGGCCACCCGGATCACCCCGCCCATGGTCAGCCGCCTCGGGGAGATCCTCAGCCATCACAGGGGCGACAGCGAGGTGCGGATCAAGCTCCAGGGGCCGACGAAGACGACCGTACTGCGCCTGGACCGGCACCGGGTGAAGCCGGATCCCGCGCTGTTCGGCGATCTGAAGGTGCTGCTCGGACCGTCCTGCCTGGCCGGCTGAGCCGCGGTCGTGAATGAGGGGCGCACCTGTGCCGGGTGCGCCCCTCGTCATGTGCCCGGGCTGCAACAGCCCGTTATGAAGATGTCAGTTGTGGCCGAAGCGCTTCTGCTTGCCCTTGCGCGCGACATCGCCGGGGGTCACCTGGGACATGCGCTGCTCGGCCTGCGCCTCCATCGAGGACTGCTGGGCCTGCTGCTGCCCGCGCTCGGACTGCGGCTGCTTTCGGTCCTTGTTCTTGTTCTTGGCCATGGTGATCTGCCTCCTGAGGGGGATCTAGGGGCCAGGGCCGCGACCAGATTCACATAGGCTGACAAAGAACGCATTTCGGATAATTACCGTGTGTGACAGGGCTTATCGGGGAGCGATGCGTCGAAACGCCACGCCGAAGATCGAGTTCGGGCCGTTAACCCAGGCGTGGTCGGGCAGACTCGAAGGAAGCCCGAAGCAAACCTCCCGGAAAGAGGGTGGATCGCGTGGACCGCTGCATCGTCCTGGTAGACGCCGGGTATCTGCTGGGGGCCGCCGCCTCTCTTCTCGCCGGAGAACCCTCCCGTTCCCGCATCACCGTCGACCACACCGCCCTCATCCAGGGCCTGCGCGAACGCGCCGAGTCGGATACGGAACGACCGCTGCTGCGCATCTACTGGTTCGACGGCGCCCCCGACCGCGTCCCGCAGCCCGAGCACCGCAGGCTGCGCGTGATGCCCCGGGTCACCGTCCGGCTCGGCGCCCTGACCCGCAGCGACGGCCGCTGGGCCCAGAAGGGCGTCGACGCCGCGATGCACGCCGAGCTGACCGAGCTGGCCCGTAACCGCGCCTGCTCCGACATCGTCCTGGTCACCGGCGACGGCGATCTGCTGCCGGGCATGATGGCCGCCAAGGAGCACGGGGTCGCCGTACACCTGTGGGCCGTACAGGCCGCCGACGGGGACTACAACCAGTCCGAGGACCTGGTCGCCGAGGCCGACGAGCGGCGCGTGCTCGACCGTACCTGGATCACCAAGGCGGTACGGGCCAAGGACCTCGGCGGGATCTGCGCGCCGCCCCCGGCGCCGAGGCCCGAGATCGCCGCGATCCTCTCCGCGCCGCTGCCGGAGTCGGCGCCCTCCTCGGGCGAGCGGCCCACCGAGGAGCGGGAGCACCCCCCGGCGGCCGCCGCTTCCGAGAACGGCACGCAGGAGCGGGTGCCATCACCCAAGGGTGTGCCCACCCCCAAGGACCTGGCCGCACTGCGCGCCCCCGGCACCCAGACCGACCGGCAGCCCGCGAGCGCGACGCTGCGGTGGTCCTCCGACAAAGGGTGGGTCGACCGGCCCGGCGGCGCGGCCGAGCCGCCCGAGGTCGCCTCGATGCCGACGCTGGCGCAGCTGACCACGGCGGAGCAGCGGTGGGCCGACCGGGAGGAGGACATCACCACGGTCGGCGGGGATCCGTACGAGGTGGGGCAGGTGTTCGCGCGGCGATGGATGGAGCGGCTCGGGGACCAGAGTCACCTACAGAAGCTGTCGGGGATGTATCCGCGGGTTCCGCACCGGATCGACGGGGAGCTGCTGCGGTACGCCGCCCGGTTCGGGCTGCTCGCGCACAAGGACGATCAGATCGACGAGCATGACCGGTATGCGATCCGCGCCGGGTTCTGGCGGGAGATCGATGTGCGGACGGCGGCGGAACACGCTCCCGCGGGGGAGTGAAACGGCACATACGCCGCCCCCAAGGGCGAGCGGAGGCGGTCGACCCCGTACTCTCATCCCTTGTGAGTACGCGCGCGGGACAGGCACTTCGGCACGGTGGGAATGTCGTGTGCGCGGTTCGCGGGCTGACCAAGACCTATCCGGCGGTAAGAGGCCGGCGCGGGGTTCCCGCGACGCCCGAGGTCAGGGCAACGGACGAGGTACGGCTGGACATCCGGCGGGGTGAGATCTTCGGGCTGCTCGGGCCGAACGGGGCCGGGAAGACCACCCTCGTACGACAGCTCACCGGGCTGATGCGGCCGGACAGCGGCAGCGTGGAGATCCTCGGGCACGACATCGTGCGGCATCCGGAGCGGGCCGCACGCATCCTCGCCTACCTCGGGCAGGAGTCCACCGCCCTCGACGAACTCACCGTGTCGCTCGCCGTCGAGACCACCGGGCGGCTGCGCGGGCTGGAGGTGCGGCAGGCGCGGGCCGAGCGGGACGACGTACTGGACGAGTTGGGCCTGACGCCGCTCGCCGGGCGGCCGCTGCGGAAGCTCTCCGGCGGGCAGCGGCGGCTGGCGTGCTTCGCGGCGGCGCTGGTGGGGGAGCGGCCGCTGCTGGTGCTCGACGAGCCGACCAGCGGCATGGACCCGGTGGCCCGGCGGGCCGTGTGGTCCGCCGTCGACCGGCGCCGGGCCGAACGCGGCACCACCGTCCTGCTGGTCACCCACAACGTCATCGAGGCCGAGACCGTCCTCGACCGGGTCGCCGTCCTCGACCAGGGACGCGTGATCGCCTGCGACACCCCCGCCGGGCTCAAGGAACAGGTCGCCGGGGAAGTGCGGGTCGAGCTGGTGTGGCGCGACCGGGCGCCGCTGGAGGTGCCCGAGGTCGCCGCGCTGCGGGAGAGGGCCGTGGAGTCCGGGCGCCGCTGGACGCTGCGGCTCGCGCCCGAGGAGGCCCGGGTGGCCGTCGCCACGGTCACCGGCGGGGCCGCCTTCACGGCCCTGGACGACTTCACGCTCGCCACGCCGAGCCTGGAGGACGTGTATCTGGCCCTGGGCGGCAATCCGAAAGGGCTGGTGAAGGCATGAGTGCGTGGGCCGTCGTATCCGTATGGGACGGAGCTAAGCGCTCCGCGGGCTGTGTCAGTTTGCGGCTCCGCCGCGGGGCAGCGATGGGCCGTCGATCGCCTGCGGGCCCGTTGTGGCCGGTCGCGCAGTTCCCCGCGCCCCTGCGGGGCGCTGCCGAACCGCAGCCGACTTCAACAGGCCCCGGAGCCGGAGTAGGCCGTACGAAGGGGAGCAGCTCGACGTGACTGTCGTATCCGCCGATGTTCTGCCGGGCGGTGCCCTGGGCGTGGAGGAGGCCGCCGACGGGGCGGCCGAGCTCGGGCCGCGGGCGCGGCTGTGGCCCTCGCTCGCCGCCGTGTACCGGGCGCAGCTGTCCCGGGCGCGGGTCGCGCGGATCCCGCTGCTGTTCGTGGCGACCTTCCAGTCGATCGGGATCATGATCCTGATGCGCGGAGTCGTGGACGGCGGTGACGAGGCCTGGTCCGTGGTGGCCGGGGCGTCGGTGCTGGTCGTGGCGTTCGTCGCGCTGAACCTGCTGGCCCAGTACTTCGGGCAGCTGCGGGCCAGCGGAGGGCTCGACCACTACGCGACGCTGCCCGTGCCGCCCGCGGCGGTGGTGCTGGGGGCGGCGGGCGCGTACGCGTCGTTCACCGTGCCGGGGACCGTCGTGACGGCGGTGTTCGGGTGCGTGCTGTTCGGGCTGCCGCTGTCGCATCTGTGGGTGCTGGTGGCGGTGATCCCGCTCGCCGGTGCCGCGCTCGCCGGGCTCGGCGCGGCCCTCGGGCTGCTTGCGCCGCGGCCCGAACTGGCCACGGTGCTGGGGCAGTTGGGGATGTCGGCGGCGCTGCTCCTTGGCGTGCTGCCGGCCGACCGGATGCCGGGGTTCGTGCAGTTCGCCCGCGATCTGCTGCCGTCGACGTACGGGGTCGAGGCCTTCGCGCGTACGTTCGGGCCGCATCCGGACTGGGCCTTCGTGCTGCGTGACCTCGCCGTCTGCGGAGTCGTGGGCGTGGTGTCGCTGGCCGTCGCCACCTGGGCGTACCGTCGAGCGGCCGTCCGGTGACGCGCCGCACAGGCGGGACTGGCACGATGTCAGGGTGACCGCACCGCTGACGCCTCCTCCGCCGCCACATGAACAGCCGCCCCACGGAGGGTGGCCGCCGTCGCCTGCGGGCCCTTCGCCGGCCGCGCCGGGATACGGGGCCCCTGCGCCGCGTGATGTCGGGTACGGGTACGGACAGGACGGGCCCGGGATGAAGACGGAAGTGCGGGAAGCCGCGGTCGTCACCGTCGCGGTGGCGCTGAGCGGGCTGCTGCTCGGGGTGCTGTGGGCGTGGCTGGCGCCGCGCGTGCCGCTGGTGGGCGACGTCGTCGACAAGAGCTGGGTCGTCTACCTCAAGGACACCGAGGGGGAGCAGGCGATCGGGGTCGATGGCACGTTCGCTCTGCTGGCGTTGGCCTTCGGCGTGGTGAGTGCGTTCGTCGTGTTCCTCGTACGGCGGCGTGGGGGCGTGCCACTGGTGGTGGGCCTGGCCGTCGGTGGGCTGCTCGGGTCGCTGCTGGCCTGGCGGCTCGGCATCTGGCTCGGGCCCGAGCAGGATGTGGTCGCCCACGCGAAGGACGTGGGCAAGGGCGTTGCGTTCTCCGCGCCCTTGGAGCTGGGGGCCAAGGGCGCGCTGCTGGCGTGGTCCCTGGCCGGGGCGGTGGTGCACCTGGGGCTCACGGCGCTGTTCGGGCCGCGGGATCCGGATCCGTACCAGCAGGGGTCGTACGGGGCGCCGCAGACGTAGGGCCGGGTTGCCTGCGGCACCCGTTGCTGTCGTTCAGCGAGTTACGCCGGTCGCCTCCCGTGATTCGCTCGGCCCTTCTTGATGCGCCACTTGCGTTTCCGGGTCTTCTTCGACATGTTCCCTCTGCTTAACCGAGGAAGGGACCGGCGTCGAGAGGTCAGGCGCGGGCGATCGGGGCCAGGGTGGCGTCCGTGAGGTCGGTCAGGTCTTTCGGGGACAGTTCGACCTCCAGCCCCCGGCGGCCCGCCGAGACGCAGATCGTGTCGAAGCCCGCTGCCGAGGCGTCCAGCACGGTGCGCAGCTTCTTGCGCTGGCCCAGCGGGGAGATGCCGCCCCGGACGTAGCCCGTCGTGCGTTCCGCGAGGGTCGGGTCCGCCATCGTCGCGCGTTTGCCGCCCACCGCTGTCGCCAGGGCCTTGAGGTCCAGGGAGCCGGACACCGGGACGACGCCGACCACCAGTGTGCCGTCGACGTCCGCGACCAACGTCTTGAACACCCGCTCAGGGGAGACGCCCATCGCCTCGGCCGCCTCCTCGCCGTAGGAGGGATGCGCGGGGTCGTGGTCGTAGGCGTGGACCGTGAACTCCGCGCCCGCCACCGTCAGGGCCACGGTCGCCGGTGTCCCGCCGGGCTGTTGCTGCTTCTTCGACTTCTTCGCCATCCGGCCTGTTCCAGGTTCAGTTCTGACTCGTCGGGCCGCGCGTCAGATCCGACGCCGGCAACGACGGCAGATTACGGATGATGGCCGTCTCGGAGCGAAGGAGTTTCAGTTCGTCGCGCAGCCGGGACGCGGTGTCCGGGGCCTGGAGCAGGCGCTGCTTCGCCGGTGTGTCCAGCATCATCGCGGCCGCCACCAGGTACGACACGACCGACGGCTCGTCCGGCAGCTCCGCGCCGGTCGTCAGCGACCGCTCCCGCGCGCCCGCCAGCCGCTTCTGGTACTGGCGGAAGGCCCGCAGCACGCCCTGGGCCAGCGGTCCCGCCTCGTCGCCCGGCTCCTCCGGCAGTTCCTCCAGCTCGGCCGTCAGGAACGGGCCGGATGAGTCGACCGACAGCAGCCGCACCCGGGTCGTCCCCGTCGCCAGTACCTCGAACGTACCGTCGGCCCGCTCCCGGATCGTCGCCGCGTCGGCCACACAGCCCACGCCGTGGAAGGCCTTGACGGGGTCGGCGCCGAAGCCGGCCGCGGGCCCGCGATCGGGCAGGGCTGTCGGGTCCGGCATGCCGGGCGCGCTGGCGGCCACCTCGTGGCCGTCGCGGATCGCCACGACGGCGAACCGGCGCGATTCGTCCTCGGGGGACTTGAGCAGTTCGCGCATCATGGCGCGATAGCGCTCCTCGAAGACGTTCAACGGGAGCACGAGTCCCGGGAACAGCACCGAGTTCAGGGGGAAGAGCGGAAGCCGGACGGTGGTCACGGCGCAAAAGCCTAGTGGGCGCGGGAGAACGCGCGTGCCCACCGCCCACCTGGTGGGCAGCTCGCGAACCTCCTCAGCTCCGTCGCAGCAGCCGCGTGGCCCCCGCCGCCACCGTCGTCGCGAGGATCCAGCCGAGCAGAATCATCGCCGCGGCCAGCCACTGCCAGCCGCCGCGCAGCTGCCAGAAACCCACCTGGCCAAGGTCGATGACCGGGAGGAGCAGGTCGAGGGCGAAGAGGGCCGGGTTCCACGCCGGGTGCTCGCCGGACTTGATCGGCGGATGGTCGGCGTGGACGAAGGCCACCGAACTCGCCGCCCACAACAACGCCATCCAGACCGCCGCCCGCCCTGGCCGGTAGCCGTAGGCCACCGTCAGGTCCTGCGCATACCCCCACAGCTTGGCCGCCGGCGGCAGGGTCTCGCGGCGGCGGCGCTGCTTGGCCAGCAGCACCTCGCGGGCGTCCTCGTCCTCGCCGCCGGCCCGCAGGACGGTGGCCAGCCGCTCGTACGGCTCCGGGTTGTACTCGGCGGTCGCGGCGGCCACCCACTCCAGCCGCTCGGCGAGCGGGAACGGGCCGCGCGGCACGATGTTCTCGTAGGCGAAGCCGCCCATGTGCAGCCGCCCGGGGCCGGGCCAGCTGTCCGTCCGGTCCATCAGGTTGACGATCTTCGCCCCCGAGAGCACGACCCGCCCACGCGCCGGCCGCTCCCCGAGGAAGCGCAACTCCGGCGTCTGTACCCGGCGCAGCGACAGCTCCTGCTCGTCGGTGAAGACGAACCGGGCCCGCTCGAAGTCGACGGAGTCCCCGAACCGCCCGTCGTCCAGCCGCACCCCGCCCTCGCACTCGACCCGCTGGACCCGGGTCCCGCGCGCGGGCGTGGTCCCGCTCAGCAGCACGCTCCCGACACCGGCGGGGGTCAGATACAGCGTCCGCCCGACGGTCAGCTGCGGCGCGTTCAGCGCGAACCGGGTGTACGGGTTGGCCAGCCGGGCGCCGCGCAGGCTCAGCGACACGCCGACGTTGGCCCCGCGCAGCCGCAGCTCGCCGTGCGACTCGAGCAACTCGGCCTGGAGGTCCTGCCCGATGGTGATGCCGTCGCCGGAGATGGAGCGCCCGCTGCGGTCGCGGTAGACGATGGCCTGGTTGAGCAGCAGATCCGTACCGATGTGCGCGTCGGTCAGCCGTACGCCGTTGTGGAAGCGGCAGCGCGGCAGATGCAGATCGCCCTCCGTCGCCACCCGCGCCGCCTCCAGGCGCGGCACCGAGCAGTCCACCAGCCGTACGGTCGTGAAGCGGGCCTCCGGCAGCAGGATCTCCCGCTCGAAGCGGCAGCCGCGCAGCTCGACATACGGGGTGATAGTGCCGCCCGCGAGGTCCAGGGTGCCGCTGATCTGGACTCCGGTGAGCTTCAGGGAAGCCACCCGGCCCGTGAGCGGGGGCGGTCCGTCCAGGAGCAGCCAGCACACGATCCGCGCCCGCACGGTCCGCTCGGGTCCCCACGGGTGTCCGCCGTGCGGATCGTCGACGATCGCGTCGCCGCTGCTCAGGTCGTACACGCTGCCGTTGCGGAAGGCCTGCCACATGCCGGCCTCGGCGGCGGTCAGATCGTCCGGCAGGTCTCCGGCGCGGATGCCGGCCCCCTCGGTCACAGTCGTCCCTTCCTCCTGTTACTGATGGGTTTCGTACAACTGTTCATGCCCGCTGAGTGACGCCCCGAACGCTAAAGGTGAAGGGGATCTTCCACGTCATGTATCAGCCATTGATACGTGCGAACGACGCCCGACTCCGGTCTGCGAGAATTGAGCCCGTGATCTCCCGAATCGATCTGCGCGGCGACGCCCTTCCCGAGGGCCCCGCCCTGCGCGACCTGCTGCCCCGAGCCGACTTCGACGTACAGGCCGCCCTGGAGAAGGTGCGTCCGATCTGCGAGGCCGTGCATCATCGGGGCGACGCGGCGCTGATCGACTTCGCGGAGAAGTTCGACGGGGTCAGGCTCGACCGGGTGCGGGTGCCGGCCGAGGCGCTCGAAAAGGCTCTCGAAGAACTCGACCCCGCCGTCCGCGCGGCCCTGGAGGAGTCCATCCGGCGCGCCCGTCTCGTCCACCGCGAGCAGCGCCGCGGCACGCACACGACCCAGGTCGTGCCCGGCGGCTCGGTCACCGAGAAGTGGGTGCCGGTCGAGCGGGTCGGGCTGTACGCCCCCGGCGGCCGGTCCGTCTACCCGTCCTCCGTGATCATGAACGTCGTGCCCGCGCAAGAGGCCGGCGTCGAGTCGATCGCGCTCGCCTCCCCGGCCCAGGCCGAGTTCGGTGGCCTCCCGCACCCGACGATCCTCGCCGCGTGCGCGCTGCTCGGCGTCGACGAGGTGTACGCGGCCGGCGGCGCCACCGCCGTCGCGATGTTCGCGTACGGCACCGAGTCCTGCCCGCCCGCCAACATGGTCACCGGCCCCGGCAACATCTGGGTCGCCGCCGCCAAGCGCTACTTCACCGGCAAGATCGGTATCGACGCCGAGGCGGGCCCGACCGAGATCGCGGTCCTCGCGGACGAGACGGCCGACCCCGTGCACGTCGCCTCCGACCTGATCAGCCAGGCCGAGCACGACCCGCTGGCGGCAGCCGTGCTCGTCACGGACTCCGTGGAGCTGGCGGACGCGGTCGAGAAGGAGCTGGAGCCGCAGGTCGCGGCCACCAAGCACATCGAGGACCGGATCGTCCCGGCGCTGAAGGGCCGGCAGTCCGCGATCGTCCTCGTCGACGGCATCGACGAGGGGCTGCGGGTGGTCGACGCGTACGGCGCCGAGCACCTGGAGATCCAGACCGCTCAGGCCGTCGAAGTCGCCGACCGGGTCAGGAACGCGGGAGCGATCTTCATCGGCCCCTGGGCGCCGGTCTCGCTCGGCGACTACGCCGCCGGGTCCAACCACGTCCTGCCCACCGGCGGCTGCGCCTGCCACTCCTCGGGCCTGTCGGTCCAGTCCTTCCTGCGCGGCATCCACATCGTCGACTACACGAAGGACGCGTTGGCCGACGTGGCGCATCACGTGGTGACGCTGGCGGAGGCGGAGGACCTGCCCGCGCACGGCGCGGCGATCAAGGCCCGTTTTGCCGGAGGCGAACAAATCGGGCACAGCGACTGGAAGGTACCCGAGGGCAAGTGACCGGCATCGACGATCTCCCCGTACGGGACGAGCTGCGCGGCAAGTCCCCTTATGGCGCGCCCCAGTTGGACGTCCCCGTACGGCTGAACACCAATGAGAACCCCTACCCGCTGCCCGAGCCGTTGGTCGAACGGATCGCCGAGCGGGTGCGCGAGGCAGCCCGGAACCTCAACCGCTACCCGGACCGGGACGCCGTCGAGCTGCGCACTCAGCTCGCCAGGTACCTGACCGACACCTCCGGTCACGAGGTCGGCCCGGCGAACGTCTGGGCGGCCAACGGCTCCAACGAGGTCATCCAGCAGCTGCTCCAGACCTTCGGCGGCCCAGGCCGTACCGCGATCGGCTTCGAGCCGTCGTACTCGATGCACGCGCTCATCGCGCGCGGCACGGGGACGGGCTGGATCTCGGGCCCGCGGGGCGACGACTTCACGATCGATGCCGAGGCCGCCGGGAAGGCGATCGCCGAGAACCGGCCGGACGTCGTCTTCATCACCACCCCCAACAACCCCACGGGCAACGCCGTTCCGCCCGAGACGGTCCTCGCGCTGTACGAGGCCGCGCAGGCGGCGAAGGCGTCGATGGTCGTGGTCGACGAGGCGTACATCGAGTTCAGCCACGGCGACTCGCTGCTGCCGCTGCTCGAAGGTCGGCCGAATCTCGTCGTTTCGCGGACGATGTCGAAGGCGTTCGGCGCGGCCGGACTCCGCCTCGGCTACCTCGCCGCGCACCCGGCCGTCGTCGACGCCGTCCAGCTCGTACGGCTGCCGTACCACCTCTCGGCGATCACCCAGGCGACCGCGCTTGCGGCCCTTGAGCACACCGACACGCTGCTGAAGTACGTCGAGCAGCTGAAGGCCGAGCGGGACCGGCTGGTGAACGAGTTGCGGGCGGCCGGCTACGAAGTCGTCGAGTCCGACGCGAACTTCGTGCAGTTCGGCCGGTTCGAGGACTCCCACACGGCCTGGCAGCGGATCCTCGACCAGGGCGTCCTGGTCCGGGACAACGGCATCGCGGGGTGGCTGCGGGTCAGCGCCGGAACCCCCGCTGAAAACGACGCGTTCCTCGACGCGGTACGTGAACTGAAGAAGGAGCAGAACGGATGAGCCGCGTAGGACGCGTGGAGCGAGTCACGAAGGAGACCTCGGTTCTCGTCGAGATCGACCTCGACGGCACCGGGAAGACGGATATCTCCACGGGCGTCGGCTTCTACGACCACATGCTCGACCAGCTCGGCCGGCACGGTCTGTTCGACCTGACCGTGAAGACCGAGGGCGACCTGCACATCGACTCGCACCACACCATCGAGGACTCCGCCCTCGCGCTGGGCGCCGCCTTCAAGCAGGCGCTCGGCGACAAGGTGGGGATCTATCGGTTCGGCAACTGCACGGTCCCCCTGGACGAGTCGCTCGCCCAGGTGACGGTGGATCTCAGTGGCCGCCCGTACCTCGTGCACACCGAGCCCGAGAAGATGGCGCCGATGATCGGCGAGTACGACACGACGATGACCCGGCACATCCTGGAGTCCTTCGTCGCCCAGGCCCAGATCGCGCTGCACGTGCACGTGCCGTACGGGCGCAACGCCCACCACATCGTGGAGTGCCAGTTCAAGGCGCTGGCGCGGGCGCTGCGGTACGCGAGCGAGAAGGATCCGCGCGCCGCCGGCATCCTGCCGTCCACGAAGGGTGCGCTGTAAAGCCATGAACGGTCTCTCCACGGTCCTGATCGTCGTCGGGCTCTTCCTGGTCGGCGGCATCATCTCCTTCGCCAAGCAGCAGATGCCGAAGGGCCTCATCGTGCTGCTCTCCATCGGTGCCGCGATGTGTCTTCTCGCCGGTGTCGTGAGACTGGAGGTGTGGAATTGAGCGCACCCAAGAGCGTGGTCGTCTTCGACTACGGCTTCGGCAATGTGAGGTCGGCCGAGCGTGCCCTCGCGCGCGCCGGGGCCGATGTCGAGATCACCCGTGACTACGACAGGGCCATGAACGCCGACGGGCTGCTGGTGCCCGGCGTCGGGGCCTTTGCGGCCTGTATGAAGGGGCTGACCGAGGCCCGCGGCGACTGGATCGTCGACCGTCGCCTCGCCGGCGGCCGTCCCGTCATGGGCATCTGCGTCGGCATGCAGATCCTGTTCGCGCGCGGCATCGAGCACGGCGTGGAAACCGAGGGCCTCGACGAGTGGCCCGGTTCGGTCGAGCCGCTCCAGGCCGACATCGTGCCCCACATGGGCTGGAACACCGTGGACGTCGCGCCCGGCTCCGAGCTGTTCGCCGGTCTCGACACGGACGCGCGCTTCTACTTCGTGCACTCCTACGCCGTCCACGACTGGCACCTCGAAGTGCAGAACCCGACGATGGCCGCGCCCAAGGTCACCTGGTCGACGCACGGCAAGCCCTTCGTGGCCGCCGTGGAGAACGGCGCGCTGTGGGCGACGCAGTTCCACCCCGAGAAGTCCGGCGACGCCGGAGCCCAGCTCCTCACCAACTGGATCGGAACACTGTGAGCAAGCTCGAACTCCTCCCCGCCGTCGACGTCCGCGACGGCCAGGCCGTCCGCCTCGTGCACGGCGAGTCCGGGACCGAGACCTCCTACGGCTCCCCTCTGGAGGCCGCCCTCGCCTGGCAGAGCTCCGGCGCCGAGTGGCTGCACCTGGTCGACCTGGACGCCGCGTTCGGCACGGGCGACAACCGTGATCTGATCGCCGAGGTCACGAAGGCCATGGACATCAAGGTGGAGCTGTCCGGCGGTATCCGCGACGACGCCTCCCTCGCCGCGGCCCTCGCGACCGGCTGCACCAGGGTGAATCTCGGTACCGCCGCGCTGGAGACCCCGGACTGGGTCGCCAAGGTCATCGCCGAGCACGGTGACAAGATCGCGGTCGGTCTCGACGTACGCGGCACGACCCTGCGCGGCCGCGGCTGGACCCGTGACGGCGGCGACCTCTACGAGACGTTGGAGCGCCTCAACGAGGAGGGCTGCGCGCGGTACGTGGTCACCGACATCGCGAAGGACGGCACGCTCCAGGGCCCGAACCTGGAGCTGCTGAAGAACGTCTGCGCGGCGACGGACCGCCCGGTCGTGGCCTCCGGAGGCGTGTCCTCGCTGGACGACCTGCGGGCCATCGCCGAGCTCGTACCTCTCGGCGTCGAGGGTTCGATCGTCGGGAAGGCCCTGTACGCCAAGGCGTTCACCTTGGAAGAGGCCTTGGAGGCGGTAGCCCGGTGAGCGACGTACGGCGTGTCACGACCGGTGCGCCCTGGGAGGAGGCCTTCGGCTACTCCCGCGCGGTGGAGCTGCCGAACGGCCTGGTGCTGGTGTCCGGTTGCACGTCCATAGTGGACGGGGAGATTGCCGGCGGCGGTCCGTACGAGCAGACGGTCAACGCCTTCAACGTCGCGTTCGCGGCGCTGGGGCAGCTGGGTCTCGGCCGGGACGACGTCGTACGCACGCGTATGTACATCACCCATGCCCGGGACGTGGACGATGTGGGACGCGCTCACAAGGAGCTGTTCGACGCCGTTCGGCCCGCCGCATCCATGATCATCGTCTCCGGCTTCGTGGACCCCAGTCTGGTCGTCGAGGTCGAGGTGGAGGCGTTCCGAGGAGATACCGCAGCATGACCCTGGCCGTACGAGTCATCCCCTGCCTGGACGTGGACAACGGCCGGGTCGTCAAGGGCGTCAACTTCCAGAACCTGCGCGACGCGGGCGACCCCGTCGAGATGGCCAAGGTGTACGACGCCGAGGGCGCCGACGAGCTGACCTTCCTGGACATCACCGCGTCGTCGGGCAACCGCGAGACGACGTACGACGTGGTGCGCCGCACCGCCGAGCAGGTGTTCATCCCGCTCACGGTCGGCGGTGGCGTCCGTACGGCCGAGGACGTGGACAAGCTGCTGCGGGCGGGCGCCGACAAGGTGGGCGTCAACACGGCGGCGATCGCCCGGCCGGAACTGATCCGCGAGATCGCCGAGCGCTTCGGCCGGCAGGTCCTGGTCCTGTCGGTGGACGCACGGCGGACTCCGTCCGGGAGCTTCGAGGTCACGACCCACGGCGGCCGCAAGAGCGCCGGCATCGACGCCGTCGAGTGGGCGCACCGGGCCGCCGAGCTGGGCGCGGGCGAGATCCTGCTCAACTCGATGGACGCGGACGGCACGAAGGACGGCTACGACATCGAGATGATCGAGGCTGTTCGCAAGCACGTGACGGTGCCGCTGATCGCCTCCGGCGGGGCGGGCACGCTGGCCCACTTCCCGCCCGCCATCGCGGCGGGCGCGGACGCGGTGCTGGCCGCGTCCGTCTTCCACTTCGGCGATCTGCGGATCGGTGAGGTGAAGGGGACGTTGCGGGGGGCGGGGCACCCCGTACGGTAGTTCGAGCTTTCGCTCTCGGTAGTGAACGCGGTAGTGATCAAGGTTCTGCGCTGCCTATGGTGCTCATATGCCTGGAATCACGATTGAGTTCACCGAAGAAGAGCTGGCCGAACTGCGCGCCGAGGCCAAGGAGCAGGGCGTCGCGATCAAGCGGCTGGCGCACGACATACTGACCGAGGATGTCGTGCGGAGGCGGCAGAAGCAGCGGTTCGTCGAAGGTGCCTCCAGGTACGCCCGGGAGATCATGGCCGACTTCGAAGAGCGCTTCCCGGAGGGGCTTCGGTGACGCTGTACGTCGACTCGGGCTGGGTCCTGAACGTTCAGATCGAGGTCTCGCCCGCGAACACACCGATCCGCGACTGGGGCGCGCTGTACTGCATGGCAGAGCGGCACAGATACGAGCGCATCGCGGACGAGCCCTACTACGAGGAAGCCGAGGCGCGCGCGGCGACGTTCCTGCACACAGCCCTGCGACTGCGGCCGTTCACGGACTACAACGCGTCGATCGGCATCGGCTGTGTACGCGCGTACATGGAGGAGTCCGGGTTCCCGATCAATCCCAAGGCCGGGGACTGGGCGATACTCGTCGCCGACATCCGCAGCGATGAGGCCGGACTCACGGAGACCGCCCGCCTGCTGCGTGCCTGGGCTTCGTGAGCCGGTGACCGACTCCGACATAGCCCCGCCCAGCCTCAGCACGCTCAGCACCGACCGCCCCGCCCACCGCGACCCCAACGTCCTGCGCTGGCTCGTCGCCTACACCGCCTCGATGATCGGCGACAGCGTCTACTACGTCGCCCTGTCCTGGGCGGCCGTACAGTCCGGCACGCCCTCGCAGGCCGGGCTTGTCATGGCGGTCAGCGCATTGCCGCGGGCGCTGCTGATGCTGGGCGGCGGAGTGGTCGCCGACCGGTTCGGGCCGCGCAGGGTCGTGATCGGCAGCGACTCGGTGCGCTGCGCGGCCGTGCTGGCGGTGGCGGCACTGCTCTTCTTCACCAGCCCCGGCCTGTGGCCGCTGGCAGCCCTTGCGTTGGTCTTCGGCGCCGTCGACGCCGTGTTCCTGCCCGCTGTGGGCGCGCTCCCCGCGCGCGTGACGACGCGTGGGCAGCTCGCGCGCGTGCAGGGCATGCGAGGCCTGGCGATCCGGTTCGCGCTCGTCGTGGGCGCGCCTCTTGGCGGCTTCGGCGTGGCGGCGGGCGGTGCGGCGACCGCGTTCGCGCTGGCCGGGCTGCTGATCGCCGTATCGGTGCCCCTGCTGGTGTCCATACGGATACGGGAGCTGCCGCCCGACGACGAAACCGACGCCCATGACTCCACCGCCTGGGGCGACCTTGGGGCGGGCCTGCGCTACATCCGCCGCCACCGCGTCCTCGCCCCACTGGTGCTCGCCATCGCCCTGGGCGATCTCGGCTTCGTCGGCCCGCTGAACGTCGGCCTGACCCTGCTGGCCGACGAACGCGGCTGGGGCGCCTCCGGGGTCGGCTGGGTGCTCGCCGGGCTCGGCACCGGCGCGGGGGCCGCCGCCCTGCTGCTGGCCGTACGCGGTCGCATCCCGTACGCCGGACACGTCGCCGCCTACGCCCTGCTCGCGGGCGCGGTCGCGATGGGTGCCCTCGCCTACGCGCCCGGCGTGATCGTGGCCGTCGGCACGGCCCTTCTCATCGGGCTGCTGGCCGGGCTGAGCGGTGCGCTGTGCGGGGCGCTGCTCCAGACCCAGTCCGACCCCGCCTACCTGGGCCGCGTGACCGCGGTGGCCGGCCTGGTCAGCCTCGGTCTGGCCCCGCTGAGCATGCCGGTGTCGGCGGCGGCCATCGGGGCATGGGGGACCGGCCCGGTGTTCGTGGTCAGCGCGGTGGTGTGCGGGCTCGGCGGGGTGGTCGCCCTGTGCGTGCGCGACCTGCGCCGCGCCGAGCTCCCCAGGTGACCGCTCAGATCCCCAGCTGCTTCGTCGCGCTCAATTTGGTGATCGCGTCCTCTTCGCCCTCCAGCTCCACCTTGGCGGCGCTCTGCCTGCCGTACGCGAACAGCAGCAGTTCCGACGGGGTGCCGGTCACCGTCACGACCGGTGTGCCGCGGTGTGCGACCGCCGTCTGGCCGTCCGGGCGGCGCAGGACCAGACCGGTCGGGACGCCACGGCCCATCAGACGGGCGGAGCGCTCCAGGCGGGACCACAGGGCGTCCTGGAAGACCGGGTCGAGCTCGCGCGGCGTCCAGTCGGGCTGGGCGCGGCGGACGTCCTCGGTGTGGACGTAGTACTCGATGGTGTTGGACATCTCGTCGAGCTGCTTGAGCGCGAACGGCGAGAAGCGCGGCGGGCCGGTGCGGATCAGCTGGATCAGCTCCTCGTACGGCTTGGCGGAGAACTCCGCCATCACCCGTTCCAGGCGCGGCGCCAGCTGCTTGATCAGGATGCCGCCGGCGGCATCGGGGCGACGCTCGCGCACCACCACGTGCGCGGCGAGGTCACGGGCCCGCCAGCCCTCGCACAGGGTCGGGGCGTCCGGGCCCTCGGCCTCCAGCAGGTCGGCCAGGAGAAGTCGTTCACGCTTGGCGAAAGTCGACATGCAGTCAGCGTACGGCCACACAACGGGTCCGCCCAATGGACGCAGCCCCGGGTTTGTCAGTACGGCGCGGCACAATGGTCGGCATGACCAGCACGCCCCGGCAGTCCAGCCGCCTCGCCCCGGAGATCGCCGCGCGCCTCAAGCGCAGCGCGGACGGGCTCCTGCCCGCCATCGCCCAGCAGCACGACACCGGTGAGGTGCTGATGCTCGGCTGGATGGACGACGAGGCGCTGCACCGCACCCTGACCACCGGCCGCTGCACGTACTGGTCGCGCAGCCGCCAGGAGTACTGGGTCAAGGGCGACACCTCCGGCCACTTCCAGCACGTCAAGTCCGTCGCCCTGGACTGCGACGCCGACACCGTGCTGGTCAAGGTCGACCAGGTCGGCGCCGCCTGCCACACCGGCGCGCGCACCTGCTTCGACGCCGATGTGCTGCTCAAGGACGGCGCCGACTCCGGCCCGTCCGCAGCGGATCAGTAGGGTCAGCCGCCATGGACCTCGAGACGTTCCGCAAGCTGGCCACCGACCGCCGCGCCATCCCCGTCACCCGCAAGCTCCTCGCGGACGGCGACACCCCGGTCGCGCTCTACCGCAAGCTCGCCGCCGAGCGCCCCGGCACCTTCCTGCTGGAGTCCGCGGAGAACGGCCGCTCCTGGTCCCGCTACTCCTTCGTGGGAGTGCGTTCGGCGGCGACGCTCACCGAGCAGGACGGCCAGGCCCACTGGCTCGGCACCCCGCCCGTCGGCGTCCCCGTGGACGGCGACCCGCTGGCCGCCCTGCGCGCCACCATCGAGGCCCTGCACACCCCCCACCAGGAGGGCATGCCGCCCTTCACCGGCGGCATGGTCGGCTACCTCGGCTACGACATCGTGCGCCGCCTGGAGAAGATCGGCCCCGGTGACCGGGACGACCTCCAGCTCCCCGAGCTGACGATGCTCCTCACCAGCGACCTCGCCGTCATGGACCACTGGGAGGGCTCGGTCCTGCTGATCGCCAACGCGATCAACCACAACGACCTCGACACGGGCGTCGACGAGGCCCACGCCGACGCGATGGCCCGCCTCGACGCCATGGAGGCCGACCTCGCGCGCGCGGTCGCCCAGCCGCCCGCCGTGCTCCCGCCCTCCGAACTCCCCGAGTACACCGCGCTGTGGGGCGGCCCCGACTTCCAGGAGGCCGTCGAGGACATCAAGGAGCGCATCCGGGCCGGCGAGGCCTTCCAGGTGGTCCCCTCCCAGCGCTTCGAAACGCCGTGCACGGCAAGCGCGCTCGACGTCTACCGGGTCCTGAGGGCGACCAATCCGTCGCCGTACATGTACCTGTTCCGCTTCGAGGGCTTCGACGTCGTCGGCTCGTCCCCCGAAGCGCTCGTCAAGGTCGAGGACGGACAGGCGATGGTCCACCCCATCGCCGGCACCAGGCCCCGCGGGGCCACCCCGCAGGACGACCAGGCCCTCGCCGACGAACTGCTCGCCGACCCCAAGGAGCGCGCGGAGCATCTGATGCTCGTCGACCTCGGGCGCAACGACCTGGGGCGGGTCTGCGAGCCGGGTTCCGTGGAGGTCGTGGACTTCATGTCCATCGAGCGCTACTCGCATGTGATGCACATCGTCTCGACGGTCACCGGCCGGATCGCTCCGGGCCGTACCGCCTTCGACGTGCTCACCGCCTGCTTCCCGGCAGGCACCCTCTCCGGCGCCCCCAAGCCCCGCGCGATGCAGATCATCGACGAACTCGAGCCGTCCAGGCGGGGGTTGTACGGCGGCTGCGTCGGCTACCTCGACTTCGCGGGCGACTCCGACACCGCCATCGCCATCCGCACGGCACTGCTGCGCCACGGCACGGCGTACGTCCAGGCCGGCGCGGGCATCGTCGCCGACTCCGACCCGCTCGCCGAGGACACCGAGTGCCGCAACAAGGCGGCGGCGGTGCTGCGCGCGGTGCACACGGCGAACCGGCTCGGAAAGTAGGACGGGTCTCACGTGAACCCCGGGTGACGGTTCGCCCGGTGTTGGAGCGATAGTGGAGTACGTGACTGCTGTTCCTCACCCCCGTTCCGAAGCCGCCGGACCCGCCCGGGCCGGCCGCCTCAGCCTCGCCGTCGCCCTTTTCGCCGGCGCGCTCGGCGCGGCCGTGGCGCTGCTGGCCACCCGCCAGCGGTGGTCGGAGGGCACCGCGACCGTGGCCGGCGGCTCCTTCCCGCTGACCGCGAGCGGCAGCGACGTCACGGGCGTGCCCGCGGCCCTCGCCATAGTGGGCCTCGCCGCGCTCGTCGCCGTCTTCGCCGTCCGCAAGGCCGGGCGCCTGCTGGTCGCGGCCCTGCTCGCGCTGTCCGGCGCCGGGATCGTCGCGGCGGCCCTGTTCGGCACCTCCGACAGCTCCGCGCTCGACGAGCAGGCCGCCAAGACCACCGGCGACACCGCCGCCACCGTCGACGCGCTCAGCCACACCGCATGGCCGTACGTCGCGGCGGTGGGCGGCGTCCTGATCCTGCTCGCCGGACTGCTCGCCCTGCGCTACGGCCGGCTGTGGCCCGCGATGTCCGGCCGCTACGAGCGCTCCGGTGCGCCCCGGCCGCGGCGCAAGGCCCCCGTCGTCGACCCCGACCGGCCCGAGGACCTGTGGAAGGCGCTGGACCGCGGCGAGGATCCCACCGGCGCGTGACGCTCCGCTGGGGGTGGCGGGATGGGTCGTCGTTTGGCTGCGGGCCCGGTGGGGGCTGGTCGCGCCCAGGCGGCGGAGCCGCATATCGATACAGCCCCGCGCCCCTTCGGGGCACGACCTGACCGGCGCGTCTGATCCACAGGGCCTACCCCCGAGCACGGCATGCGCGCCCGTGCGGGACAATGATGGCGAGCGTTCGGCTCACACAGGCATACAGCAACGAGGAGCAAGCAATGGCGGGCAGCAGCCACGGTCACACCCCGGCCGCCTGGACCGGTGTCACGATCGCCTTCATCGGTTTCTGCGTCTCGGGCGCCTTCATGGTGCTGGCCAACCCGGTGGGCTTCTGGGCGGGCATGGGCGTCGTGGTCATCGGCGGCATCGTCGCCTGGATCATGCAGGGCATGGGCCTCGGCCAGCCGAAGGACGCCCACGCGTCCTACCAGGCGCTCTCGGAGAAGCACGAGCCGGCCGGTGTCAACGGCTGAAGTCCCGTACAGCGCAAGCACCGTGTGAGGGGCGGACCGGCGTGGCGCCGGGGCCGCCCCTCACGCGTGCGCGGGGCACAATGCAAGACGTGAACCTCGACAGCCCGAACGCCACACCGTCCCACGCCGGGGCCGTCCTCGGGCGGCTGGCCGTGCCCGTGGGGATGATGGCGGCCGTCGCCGGGGCCTTCGCGTACGTCGGGACAGTGGACCCGAACGAGCCCGGTCACTACCCCGCCTGTCCGCTCCTCCAGTACACCGGCGTCTACTGTCCCGGCTGCGGCGGCCTGCGCAGCGCGCACGCCGTCGTCCACGGGGACTTCCTGGCGGCGCTCCAGGACAACGCGGCCGCGGTGGTCGGCTTCGCGCTCTTCGCCGTCGTATGGACCGTCTGGGTGGTCCGCGCGGCGCGTGGCCGGCGGCCACTGCGGATCGAACTCGGGTCGGCGCACCTGTGGACCGTCGGGGCATTGCTGCTGGTCTTCACGGTTGTCCGGAACTTGCCGTTCGGTGGCTGGCTCCACCCTTGATCAATTGGCGAACGTCCAGGTAATGGGACCGGCGTCAACCGGATGCGAGGCCTACGCCTTCCTCCGGATACCATCGAAGTGACCATCCGTTCTCGCTGGTCGCTGGAACTGTCAACCGTCTGGAAGGGGGCCGCTCGCGTGAGTGTGCTCGACGAGATCATCGACGGAGTCCGTGCCGACCTCGCGGAGCGGCAGGCGCGCGTCAGCCTCGACGAGCTCAAGGAGCGCGCGGCCAAGGCTCCCGCGGCCAAGGACGGTCTGGCCGCCCTGCGCGGGGACGGCGTCAAGGTCATCTGCGAGGTCAAGCGCTCCAGCCCCTCCAAGGGCGCGCTGGCCGCGATCGCCGACCCGGCCGGACTCGCCGCGGACTACGAGGCGGGCGGCGCGGCCGTCATCTCCGTCCTCACCGAACAGCGCCGCTTCGGCGGCTCGCTGGCCGACCTGGAAGCGGTCCGCGCCCGCGTGGACATCCCGGTCCTCCGCAAGGACTTCATCGTCACGTCGTACCAGCTGTGGGAGGCCCGGGCCTACGGCGCCGACCTCGTGCTGCTGATCGTCGCGGCCCTCGACCAGCCCGCCCTGGAGTCCCTCATCGAGCGCGCCGAGTCCATCGGGCTCACGCCGCTCGTCGAGGTCCACGACGAGGACGAGGTGGACCGCGCGGTCGACGCGGGCGCCAAGGTCATCGGTGTCAACGCGCGCAACCTCAAGACCCTCGAGGTGGACCGCGGCACCTTCGAGCGAGTGGCGCCGGAGATCCCCGAAGGCATCATCAAGATCGCCGAATCCGGCGTCCGCGGCCCCCACGACCTCATCGCCTACGCCAACGCCGGCGCCGACGCGGTCCTGGTCGGCGAGTCCCTCGTCACCGGCCGAGACCCGAAGTCCGCGGTGGCCGACCTGGTCGCAGCGGGCGAACACCCCGCACTCCGCCACGGCCGCGGCTGACCCCCCGCTAGGCTTGCCCCGATGACTCTCCCGATGACCGTGCCGACCACGGACCGCTACGCCCGCCTCGCGCGCGGCTGCCGCCCCCGTGGCTGCCGCGCGCCCGCACGCAGGGTGCACGGCCGCCGGGTCCGCTACGTCATCGGTGACGAACCTGGGCAGGTAAACGGCCAGCGATGGCAACGCCCCTTCTTTTAGGGGCGCGGGGAACTGCGCGACAAGCCACGGACGGCCGGCAGCCGTCCAGAAAGCCCCGCCCCCACGGCGAATAGTGTCATTCCACAAACTCACCGTGAGGTTTCCGCATGCCCAGCGACTTCTTCATCCCCGACCCGGAGGGTCAAATCCCCAGCCCCGAAGGCTACTTCGGAGCGTTCGGCGGCAAGTTCATCCCGGAGGCCCTCGTCGCCGCCGTGGACGAGGTGGCCGTCGAGTACGACAAGGCCAGGCACGACCCCGAGTTCGCCCGCGAGCTCGACGACCTGCTGGTCAACTACACCGGCCGCCCGTCGGCGCTCACCGAGGTTCCTCGTTTCGCCGCCGAAGCGGGTGGCTGCCGTGTCTTCCTCAAGCGCGAGGACCTGAACCACACCGGCTCGCACAAGATCAACAACGTGCTCGGCCAGGCCCTGCTCACCAAGCGCATGGGCAAGACCCGAGTGATCGCCGAGACCGGCGCCGGCCAGCACGGCGTGGCGACGGCGACGGCCTGCGCGCTGTTCGGCCTCGAATGCACCATCTACATGGGCGAGATCGACACCCGGCGCCAGGCCCTGAACGTGGCCCGGATGCGCATGCTCGGCGCCGAGGTCATCGCCGTGAAATCCGGATCGCGCACCCTCAAGGACGCGATCAACGAGGCGTTCCGCGACTGGGTCGCCAACGTCGACCACACCCACTACCTGTTCGGCACCGTCGCCGGTCCCCACCCCTTCCCCGCCATGGTGCGCGACTTCCACCGGGTCATCGGGGTCGAGACCCGCCGCCAGCTCCTGGAGCGCGCCGGACGGCTGCCCGACGCGGCCGTGGCCTGCGTGGGCGGCGGCTCCAACGCCATCGGCCTCTTCCACGCCTTCATCCCGGACCCGGACGTACGCCTTATCGGCTGCGAGCCCGCCGGGCATGGCGTCGAGACGGGCGAGCACGCGGCCACGCTGACCGCCGGTGAGCCCGGCATCCTGCACGGCTCCCGGAGCTACGTCCTTCAGGACGAGGAGGGCCAGATCACGGAGCCGTACTCGATCTCGGCCGGTCTGGACTACCCGGGCATCGGGCCCGAGCACTCCTACCTCAAGGACAGCGGGCGCGCCGAGTACCGGGCGGTCACCGACGACGCCGCCATGCAGGCACTGCGCCTGCTGTCGCAGACCGAGGGCATCATCCCGGCGATCGAGAGCGCGCACGCGCTCGCCGGTGCGCTCGAAGTCGGCCGGGAGCTCGGCAAGGACGGGCTGATCGTGATCAACCTGTCCGGCCGCGGCGACAAGGACATGGACACCGCCGCCCGCTACTTCGGGTTGTACGACACCGACGCCGAGGTCGCCGCCGACGCCGGCAGCGAGACCGCTGAGATCGAGGGGGACGCCAAGTGAGCGGCAACATCCAGCTGTTGACGGACACCCTCGCCGGCGCGAAGGCGGAGGGCAGGTCCGCTCTGATCGCCTACCTCCCGGCCGGATTCCCGACCGTCGACGGCGGCATCGAGGCGATCAAGGCCGTCTTCGACGGCGGCGCCGACGTCGTCGAGGTCGGCCTGCCGCACAGCGACCCGGTCCTCGACGGACCTGTCATCCAGACCGCCGACGACATCGCCCTGCGCGGCGGCGTCAAGATCGCCGACGTCATGCGCACGGTCCGGGAGGCGTACGAGGCGACCGGCAAGCCGGTGCTCGTGATGACGTACTGGAACCCGATCGACCGCTACGGCGTCGAGCGCTTCACCGCCGAGCTCGCCGAGGCGGGCGGCGCGGGCTGCATCCTGCCCGACCTGCCCGTGCAGGAGTCGGCGCTGTGGAGGGAGCACGCCGAGAAGCACGGCCTCGCGACGGTCTTCGTCGTGGCGCCCAGCAGCAAGGACGAGCGGCTCGCGCAGATCACCGCGGCGGGCAGCGGCTTCGTCTACGCCGCCTCGCTCATGGGTGTCACCGGCACCCGTGCGTCGGTGGGCGCGCAGGCCCAGGACCTGGTCCAGCGCACCCGGGCCACCGGCACCGACCTGGCGGTCTGTGTCGGGCTCGGTGTCTCCGACGCGGCCCAGGCCGCCGAGGTCGCCGGCTTCGCGGACGGCGTGATCGTCGGGTCGGCCTTCGTGAAGCGGATGCTGGACGCGGCGGACGACACAGCCGGTGTCGAGGCCGTCCGCGCCCTCGCCGGTGAGCTGGCGAAGGGCGTGCGCGGCCAGGCATAACGGAATATTCGGTCACTCGAACGGGTGGACCTGGGGCCGGGGAGGCGCGGTGCGCCTCCCCGGTTCGTTCTGTGGGGTGTGAGCGAGAAGAACCGTGAGGGAAAGCGCACCGCCCGCGAGCGGCTGGCGGACGAGCGCGAGAAGCAGAAGTCCGCGGACAAGCGACGACGGACCCTGATCGTGGGCGCGAGCGTCGTCTGCGTCCTGGGTCTCGCGGCGGTGATCGGCGTCGTCGCGGCGAACGCGGGCAAGGACGACAGCGAGAGCGCAGGGCCGCTCGTGGCGCCCTCGGGGGCGAACGGCGAGGAGAACCTCGCCATCCCGGTCGGCAAGAGCAGCGCCAAGTCGACGCTCACGGTCTGGGAGGACTTCCGCTGCCCGGCCTGCAAGGCCTTCGAGACGGCATACCGCTCGGCCATCCACGAACTGACGGACGCCGGGCAGCTCAGAGCCGAATACCGCCTCGCGACGATCATCGACGGCAACATGGGCGGCACCGGCTCCCGCAACGCGGCCAACGCCGCGGCCTGCGCCCAGGACGCCGGAAAGTTCACCGCGTACCACGACGTGCTGTACGACAACCAGCCGCCGGAGACCGACGACGCCTTCGGCAAGAACAGCAAGCTCATCGAGCTGGCCGCCAAGGTCGACGGTCTCGACACCCCGGCCTTCCGCACCTGCGTGGAGAAGGGGACGTACAACACCTGGGTCGGGAAGTCCGCGGACGCCTTCCAGAAGGGCGGCTTCAGTGGCACGCCGACCGTGCTGCTCGACGGCAAGAACATCTCGCAGGACCAGACGATGACGCCGGCGAAGCTGAAGCAGCTGGTACAGCAGGCGAACCAGGGGTGAGCCGGGGGCGCCCCCCGTTATGGACCCGTAGCCGGGCTGCTTGCCGTGGGTGCGGCCCGGCAGGGTAGCGTCGACCTTGCCATGGAACTTGCCTACATTCCCAGCCCGTCGCGCGGGGTGATCCACCTCGGCCCCATTCCGCTGCGCGGCTATGCGTTCTGCATCATCATCGGCGTCTTCGTCGCCGTCTGGCTCGGCAGCAGGCGCTGGGTCGCCCGGGGCGGTCGGCCCGGCACGGTGGCCGACATCGCCGTCTGGGCGGTGCCCTTCGGCCTCGTCGGCGGCCGGCTCTACCACGTGATCACGGACTACGAGCTGTACTTCAGCGAGGGCCGCGACTGGGTGGACGCCTTCAAGATCTGGGAGGGCGGCCTCGGTATCTGGGGCGCGATCGCGCTCGGTGCGCTGGGCGCGTGGATCGGCTGCCGCCGCCGCGGCATCCCGCTGCCCGCCTACGCCGACTCCGTCGCGCCCGGCATCGCTTTGGCGCAGGCGATCGGACGCTGGGGCAACTGGTTCAACCAGGAGCTGTACGGGCGGGAGACCGACCTTCCCTGGGCCCTGCACATCACGTCCTCGGCGGACGGCCGGGTGCCCGGGTACTACCACCCGACGTTCCTTTACGAGTCGCTGTGGTGCATCGGCGTCGCGGTTCTCGTCATCTGGGCCGACCGCCGCTTCAAGCTCGGACACGGGCGGGCCTTCGCGCTGTACGTCGCCTCGTACTGTGTCGGCAGGTTCTGGATCGAGTACATGCGGGTCGACGAGGCCCACCACATCCTGGGCCTCCGCCTCAACAACTGGACCGCCCTGGTCGTGTTCCTGCTCGCGGTGGTGTACATCGTGGTGTCGGCGAAGAAGCGGCCGGGGCGGGAAGCGATCGTCGAACCGGATCCGGAGGTCGATGCGGATGCGGATGCCTCCGGCGGTTCGGCCGAGGGTGCGGATAAGGGTGCGGATGAGGCCGGCGGTGCTGAAGAGGCCGACGGTGACGAGGAGAAGGACGGGGCTGAGACCGAGTCCGGGTCTGCGAAGAAGACCTGAGGTTTGGTTGTACGTGGATGAGGGCGCCCGTGTCGACACGGGCGCCCTCATCTGTGTGTGCGATCAGTTTCGGCGCGCCAGGGACAGTGTTCGCTGCGCCGCTGCCACCACCGCCGCGTCGATGAAGGTGCCGTCCGGGAAGGCCTGGGCGCCCTGGTCCTCCGTGGCCGCCTTGATGATCGTCTCTGCGTGTTCCAGCTCCTCCTCCGTAGGGAGGTAGGCGCGTTCGATGACCGGGAGTTGGCGGGGGTGGATGGCGGCGCGGCCCAGGAAGCCGAGGGTGCGGCCGTGGGCGCAGGATGCGGTCAGGCCGTCCAGGTCGCGGGTGTCCGGGTGGACCGACTGGGGCGGTGGCGGGAGGCCGGCCGCACGGGCGGCGACGATCACGCGGGAGCGGGGCCAGTCCAGGCCCGCGTCGTCCCGTACGCCCAGGTCGGCCCGGAGGTCCGCCTCGCCCAGGGCGATGCCGTGGAGTGCCGGGTGGGCGGTCGCGATCGCATGGGCGTGTTCGATGGCGAGGGCTGTTTCCAGGAGGGCGTACAGGGGTGGGCCGGTGTGGAGTTCCGCGATGTGGACGACCTGTTCGGGGGTTGCCACCTTGGGGAGGCGCAGGCCTGAGACGCCCGGGAGGGGTGCCAGCGTCCTGAGGTCGGCCGTCACGAACGGGCCGTCCAGGGCGTTGACGCGGACGTGGACCGGGAGCGGCTGGGGGGCGCGGAGGAGTTCGGCCGTCGCCGCGCGGGCGTACTCCTTGCGGTCCGGGGCGACCGCGTCCTCCAGGTCGATCACCACCACGTCGGCGCCCGAGGCGAGGGCCTTGGTGACGATGTGCGGGCGGTCGCCGGGGACGTAGAGCCAGGTCAGGGGGAAGGTCACCGTACGGCTCCCTCTTTGCGCAACGCCTCCAACTCGGCGGTCGTCAGGCCGAGTTCGGTGAGGACCGGGTCTGTGTCCGCGCCGTGCGGGCGGCCCGTCCAGCGGATCGCGCCGGGGGTTTCGGAGAGGCGGAAGAGGACGTTCTGCATGCGCAGGGGACCCAGTTCCGGGTCGTCGACGGTGGTGATCGTGTCGAGGGCCTGGTACTGCGGGTCGGTCATCACATCCCGTACGTCCTGGATCGGGGCCACCGCCGCCTCCGCCTTCTCGAAGGCCGCGAGGACCTCGGTGCGGGGGCGTTCGGCGATCCAGGTGCCGACCGCCTCGTCGAGGACGTCGGCGTGGCGGGCCCGGTCGGCGCCCGTCGCGAACCACGGTTCGTCGATCAGGTCCGGGCGGCCGACGAGACGCATGACGCGTTCCGCGACCGACTGGGCCGAGGTCGAGACGGCGACCCAACTGCCGTCCGCGGTGCGGTAGGTGTTGCGCGGGGCGTTGTTGGCGGACCGGTTGCCGGTGCGTTCCTGTACGTATCCGAGCTGGTCGTACCAGGTCGGCTGCGGGCCGAGCACCGTCAGGATCGGTTCGATGAGGGCCATGTCGACGACCTGGCCCGCGCCGGTGCGGTCGCGGCCGGCGAGTGCGGTCATGACGGCGTACGCCGTCGCGAGGCCGGCGATCGAGTCGGCGAGGCCGAAGGGCGGGAGCGTCGGGGGTGCGTCCGGTTCGCCGGTGATCGCGGCGAAACCGCTCATCGCCTCGGCGAGGGTGCCGAAGCCGGGGCGGTGGGCGTAGGGGCCGAACTGGCCGAAGCCGGTGATCCGGGTGAGGACCAGACGGGGGTTGGCGGCCGACAGTTCCGGCCAGCCGAGGTCCCACTTCTCCAGGGTGCCGGGACGGAAGTTCTCGATGACGACGTCGGCCGTGGCGGCGAGGCGGAGGAGGGTGGTGCGGCCGCCGGGTTTGGAGAGGTCCAGGGTGATCGTGCGCTTGTTGCGGCCGAGCAGCTTCCACCAGAGGCCGATTCCGTCCTTGGACGGGCCATGACCTCGGGCGGGGTCCGGTCTCCTCGGATGCTCGACCTTGATGACCTCGGCGCCGAAGTCCCCGAGCAGGGTGGCGGCGAGGGGGCCGGCGAAGAGGGTGGCCAGGTCGAGGACGCGGAGGCCGGTGAGGGGCGGTGCAGTCATGACGTGACCTGCGCGTCGATCTCCTGGCGGGTCGGCATCGACGCCGACGCCCCCGCCCGCTGCACGGACAGTGCGGCCGCCGCGGCCGCCCACGCCAGCGCCTCCCGCACGGGGCGGGTCTCGGCGAGCGCCACCGCGAGGGCGCCGACGAAGGTGTCGCCCGCGCCGGTCGAGTCCACGGCGGTGACCTGCGGGGCCGGTACGGTGACCGGCTCCTGGCCGCGGGCCGCGTACAGGCTGCCGGCCGCGCCCAGAGTGATGACCACTTCCGGCACCTGGTCGAGCAGCACGTACGCGGCGGCGCGGGGGTCGGGGACACCGGTCAGGGTGGCCGCCTCGTGCTCGTTCGGAACCAACAGGTCGGTGGCGGCGAGGAGTTCGGGGGGCAGCGGCTGGGCCGGGGCGGGCGTGAGGATCGTACGGACGCCATGGGCCCGTGCCGCCCGGGCGCCGGCGAGGACCGCGGCGAGCGGGATCTCCAGTTGGAGGAGGAGTGCGTCGGCGGTGGCGATCAGGCCCTCGTCGCCGGGGGCGAGGTGGTCGACGGTGCCGTTGGCGCCGGGGATCACGACGATCGCGTTGCTGCCCTCGTCGTCGACCACGATGTGGGCGGTGCCGGACGGGCCCTCCGTGGTGCGCAGGTGGTCGGTGTCCACGCCGGAGTGCTCAAGGGTGGAGCGCAGGCGGCTGCCGAAGCCGTCGTTGCCGACCGCGCCGATCATCGAGACGGTGGCGCCCGCGCGGGCCGCGGCGATCGCCTGGTTGGCGCCCTTGCCTCCCGGGATCGTACGGAACTCCCGTCCCGTCACTGTCTCTCCGCGGGCCGGGGCCTTCTCGACGTAGGCGACGAGGTCCATGTTCGTGCTGCCGAGTACGGCGATATGGGTCATGGGCGAGACGCTTCCAGGTGGGTGAGGTGGGCGAGGGCGTCGAAGGCGGTGCCGTCGAAGTCGCCGACGGAGGTGGCGAGGCGGTTCTTGAGGGGGGCCGTCCAGCGGTCGGGGAGTTCGGCGGGGGAGCCGGCGAGGAGGGCGGCGATGCTGCCGGTTGTCGCGCCGTTGGAGTCGGTGTCCCAGCCGCCGGAGACGGCACGGCAGATGGAGGTGGTGAAGTCGCCGTTCGCGTGGGTGAGGGCGGCGGTGATGAGGGCGGTGTTGGGGATGGCGTGGACCCAGTGGTGGTCGGCGTAGGTGGTGTGGAGTTCGTCCACGACGGCTTCGAAGTGCGGGTGCTTTTGCGCGAGTTGGATGCCGTGGTGGACGGCTGCTGCCAGGCGGGACTGCGGGGGGACGACTGTCAGGCCCGTTCGCAGGCAGGTGTGGATGTCGTGGGTGCCGGTGGCGGCGGTGGCGATGACGGCCGCGGTGAACATCGCCGCGTAGACGCCGTTCGCCGTGTGGGTGAGGGTGGCGTCTCGGTGGGCCTGGGCCGCGGCTGCCGCCGGGTTGCCGGGGTTGGTCCAGCCGTGGATGTCCGCGCGGATCAGGGCGCCGATCCATTCGCGGAAGGGGTTGCGGTGGCGGGCCGTGTGCGGGGGGCTGATGCCGGTGAGGAGGTTGCGGTAGGCGACGCGTTCGGCGGTGAAGGTGCGGCCTGCGGGGAGTTCGTCCAGCCAGAGGGTGGCTACGTCTTCGGTGGTGAAGGTTCTGCCGTGGCGTTGGAGCAGGAGGAGGTTGAGGAGGGGGTAGTTGAGGTCGTCGTCCTCGGGCATCCCGTCGATGTTCTCGGCGAGGGAGGTTGGTGCGGAGCGGCGGTTCCAGGGGTACTTCGCTGCGAGGTCTGAGGGGAGCCCTTCGGCTGTGAAGTACGTGTTGAGGGGCCAGTTGCCGGTGGCCTTGGCGAGGTGGCGGATGGCGTGGAGAGGGAGCTTCTCTACTGGTTTGCCCAGGAGGCAGCCTGCTGCTCTGCCCAGCCAGGCGGCTTCCAAGTGGGCCTGCGTTGTGGCTGGGCGGGGGTCGGTCGCGCAGCCCGGCGTTGGCGGGGTGCCGCCTGCGCCCACCCGTGCCGCCCCAGCGGCACGACTGCCCGCAGGCTGCGGGGATGACCATGCAGCACAGCTGGCCTTGATCTTCTCCAGGTCCGTTGGCTCCTGGTGCTCCAACTCGCTGGGCGAGTCCGCCAGTTCGTCCAGCAAGTTCTCCGCCAACTGCCTCAGGTACGGGGATGCCGGATCCGCAGATGCGCCCGCGCGGAGCGGAGCCTGCTGTCCGCCCGCTGCTCTCCACCGTGCCGCAATCGCCGAAGCCTCGCGGCCGTCCAGGGCCGCCTGTCGCAGCTCGTGGCCGAGGAGGTCCTCCGGCTGGACCCAGGTCAGTCGGAGCATTCCGGGACCCCCAGCTCGGTGAGTGCCTGCTCATGGGCCCGGCGTCGTCGTACGTCCCGTTCGAAGATCTCCCGGGTCACCTGGGTCAGTGTCGTCGCCGGTTCCCAGAGGTCGAGGCGGCCGGCCTCCGAGACCGTCTTCGACCAGTCCTCCGGGACGGGGGAACCCAGGGCGCCGGCCAGGGCCCCCGCCATCGTGGCGATGGAGTCGCAGTCGCGGCCGTAGTTCACCGAGCCGAGGACCGCGTGGCGGAAATCGCCGTCGGCCACCACCAACATGCCCAGCGCGATGGGGAGTTCCTCGATCGCGTGCAGGCGGGACGGGCGGCGGGCCGCCAGGGAAGGGGAGCGGTAGTCCGGGCCGACCGTGTCGTACGGAGCGACCGCCTCTCTGAACGGAGCCAGCGCCGACTCGAAGTCCGAGTAACCGGACGCCACTTCGCAGACCCGCTCGATCGCTTCCCGGGTGCCGTCCTTCGCCAGGGAGAGGCAGGTCGTCACGACCGAGTCCGGCGTCGCGCCCGGCGTGCAGGCCGCGGCGACCGCTGCCGCGAAGACGCCCGCCGCCTCGCGGCCGTACGACGACTGGTGGGCACCCGCGATGTCCAGGGCCTCGGTGTACGCGCCCGTCGGGTGGGCCGCGTTGACCAGGCCGACCGGGGCCATGTACATCGCCGCACCGCAGTTGACGATGTTGCCGACGCCTGCCTCCCGGGGGTCGACATGGCCGTAGTGGAGCCTGGCCACAAGCCATTTCTCCGCTAGGAAGACCCGCTGAAGCAAGAGCGCCTCCGTCTCCAGCTCCGGGATCCAGCGCGGGTTCGTCATCAGGTCCGGCACCAGGTGCTCGGCGATCGCGTACGCGTCCAGGTGGTCGCGGACCTGTGCGTACACCCGTACCAGCGCGTGCGTCAGCAAGGTGTCGTCGGTGATGTGGCCGTCGCCCTTGTGGTACGGGGCGATGGGGCGGGCCGTGCGCCAGGCGTCGCCGTTCCAGGGGCCGACGATGCCGTGGACGCGGCCGCCGTGGCGTTCGAGGATCTGCTCGGGGGAGTAGCCCTCGACGGGGCCGCCGAGGGCGTCGCCGACTGCTGCTCCGACGAGGGCGCCGGTGATGCGTTCGCTCAGAGTGATCGCTGCGCTTTCTTCTCCTTTGGGCGTCATGCCCCGAATCATCCTCCCGGTGCGGCCGGTTGTGCGGCTTCCAGGAGTTCGGCGAGTTCCACCAGGTCGGTGCCGGTCAGACGGGGGAGGGCGCAGCCGGAGAGGGTGCGGCAGGTGTCCCGCCAGCTTGCCGGGATCGACTCGCCGCCGCCGAGCGCGCCGGTCAGGGCGCCGGCGAGCGCCGGGGCCGAGTCCGCGACCCGGGACAGACAGGCCGCCGCGGGTACCGCCTCGGCGATCCTGCCGTGCGCCGCGGTCGCCAGGGCCAGGGCGACCGGGACCGTTTCGGCGGCGGCGATGCCGTAGCTGTAGACATGGTCGACGATCTGGTGCTCCAGGAGCGGGATCAGGGCGAAGGCGCTCTCGGCGTCGGCCGCCAGCTTCAGCGCGTGGCGGGCGTTGCGGCCGGCCTCGGTGGACTCGGGGAGCTCGGCGAGGGCGGCCCGGGCGCATGTCTCGACCTCCGCTCCGACCAGCGCCAGCGACACTGCCGCCGCCATCGCCCGCGCGCCGTGCACCCCGTCGCCGTCCTGGGTGTAACGGGCGTCGAACTCGGCGAGCGAGGCGGCGAGTTCGGGGTCGCCGGGGTGGGCGACGGCGAGCACACAGGCCCTTACGCAGGCCGCGTCGTCGAAGTAGTGCGGGTTGTCGTGGCCGGTGGCGGGCGGGCGCAGTCCGGTGGCCAGGTTGCCGAGACCTGCCCGGACCGAGATACGGGCGCGCAGGGGGAGGACCGCCGACTCGATCTCGGGGGCGCGTTCGGCCGCCGCCGCGACTTCGCTGGCGACCGCGTTCCAGGTCAGGTCGATGGCGGCCCGCGTACGGCGCTCCCGGCTCAGGTCGCCCAGCGCACTGTCGTCCCCGGCCCGCAGCACGGCCTCCGCCGCGAACGCCGCCCACTCCGCGTCGTCGGACGGGCCGAGGCGGAGCGGCTCCGGGGGCTGGTTCAGCGCGATCGGCACGGGCAGCGTGGTCGTCGCGTTCTGCTCCGCGAACGTGTCCAGTTCGCGCGTCAGCCGCCGGGTCCACTCCGGCATCCGGGCCGCCCGATGCCGGGCGGCGGGCCACCCGGCGGCATCCCCCGCGGCCAGCCCCAGCAGCAGCCCCTCCACCCGCCCGGTCACGGCCGCACCTCGTCCTCGTCGGCGGCGAGGACATAGAGGGCCACCGGATCGGACTCTGCCCGCCCCTCATCTCGTACGAGATCGTCCTGCCGTACGGCGGTCTCCGTGTCCTCTTCTCCCGTCAGCAGGTCCGCCACGTCCAGCACGTGGTGGCCGGCCATGGACGGGAGGCAGCTGCCGCGGGCCGGGCCGATGGCCGCCGCCCAGTCGGCCGGGATGGCGGATGCGCCCTGGGTCGCACCGGCCAGCGCGCCCGCGACCGCTGCCGTGGTGTCGGCGTCGCGGCCCATGTTCACGGCGGTCAGCACGGCCTGGACGAAGTCACCGTCGGCGGCGGCGTAGGCGCCGAAGGCGAGGGCGACGGCCTCGGGGGCTAGGTCGGTCCAGGGGTAGCCGCCGATGACCACCGAGGAGCGGACCGCGCGTTCGCCGCGGTGGGCGACGGCGACGGCGCGGCGCAGGGAGCGGGCCGTCCAGGAGTCGTCCGGGACGACGGCGAGGGCGGATGCCACCACCGCGATCGTCGGGGCGCCCGCCATCGCCGCCGCGACCCCGGCCGCCACCGCCTGACCGCCGTAGATGCCCTCGCCGTCATGGCTCACCGAGCCGTCGATCGCCACCAGGCGGGCCGCTTCGGCGGGGCGTCCGGCCGCGAAGACACCGAAGGGAGCCGCGCGCATCGCGAGACCGTCGCTCCAGGCGTGGCGGTGCTGGGCGGAGATGGGGGCGGCGAGGCCGCGGCGGAGGTTCTCCAGCGTGCCGCGTTCGCTGAAGCCGGCGCCGCGGAAGGGGCCCTCGTCGCGGTCGGCGATCCACTTGTGCCAGGCCGTTTCCACATGGGCGGGGGTGAGGGCGCTGCCGTGGCGGGCGAGCAGCAGGCCGGAGAAGATCGCGTACTCGGTGTCGTCCGTGCCTGCCGGCTCCTCGGCGACGTAGCCGGTGATGCGGCCCCAGCGGGCGCGGATCTGGGAGGGCTTCATGTTCTCGGCGGGGGCTCCGAGGGCGTCTCCGACGGCGAGGCCGAGCAGCGCGCCGCGCGCCCGGTCGCGGAGTTCGGCGGCGCGCCCAGGTGTCGGGACCGAGGGAACGCAGGCGATCGATGCCATAGGGGGCCTCTCCTCCGGGGGCTCCTCCCAGGGCGCGGAACCCTTTGCGGATGTGTCCCACCGGAGAGGTTCGGCAGAGCCGGAGGCGGCTCAGCGTCACCCGGTCGACATATGTGCACACCCTCTATCGAATGAGCGCTCGACGGTAAAGCCGCAGGTTAGCCGAGCCTTTCCTTGCTGGCGAGAGAGGAATGAGGGGCGTATGTTTGATGTTGTCGAAGAATAGATCCTATCTAGATTTAGCCTCATAGTCTTAGGGGACCCGGCATGGCCATCATCGAAACCGAAGCGGCGCTCCACGAGGCGCACCGCGACAACCACACCCACCGGGATGTGAACGGCGGCTGGCTGCGCCCCGCCGTCTTCGGGGCGATGGACGGTCTGGTCTCCAACCTCGCCCTGATGACGGGTGTCGCGGGCGGTGCGGCCGGTCAGCGGACCGTCGTCATCGCCGGGCTCGCGGGCCTTGCCGCCGGCGCCTTCTCCATGGCCGCCGGTGAGTACACGTCCGTCGCCTCGCAGCGCGAGCTCGTCGAGGCCGAACTGGACGTGGAGCGGCGGGAGCTGCGCAAGCACCCCAAGGACGAGGAGGCCGAGCTCGCGGCGCTCTATGAGGCCCGCGGGGTCGAGCCCCGGCTGGCGCGGGAAGTGGCCGGGCAGCTCTCGCGCGACCCCGAGCTGGCCCTGGAGATACACGCCCGCGAGGAGCTCGGCATCGACCCCGGTGATCTGCCGTCGCCGCTGGTCGCCGCCGTCTCGTCGTTCGGCTCCTTCGCGCTGGGCGCCCTCCTTCCCGTGCTGCCGTATCTGCTGGGTGCCACTGATCTCTTGCCGTCCGTGCTGCTCGCACTGGTCGGGCTGTTCGCCTGCGGTGCCGTGGTGGCCAGGGTGACGGCACGGACCTGGTGGTTCAGCGGGCTCCGGCAACTCGCGCTCGGTGGCGCGGCGGCCGCTGTGACGTACGCCCTGGGCAGCCTCCTCGGAACCGCCGTAAGATAGGGGGACTCGCTCTTATGCGTTGGGCCGCATAAGTAGCCGTTACTCGCTGGTTTCGATTGCTTAACCACGGGGCATGAGCCGTAAGCGCTGTGGGCAATGAGGCCTGCCGCGCACCCCCGGGGTCAGCGACGACGCCTCCCCCGCCCCTGGACTGACGGACATCGATCTGTCCGCTTCGGTCCCCATTGCTTCCGCCGCCGTGCGCGGTACCCCCGCCGCGACCGCGGCGTCCGCATGTTGGGACGCGGTATCCGGTTCCCGAGAACCGCCCCATCATGTAACCTGCACGAAATTTTGCACTCACGCAGAGGGCCAGCGTCGTCCCTCGGCAACTGCATATGCCAAGTTGACGACGACGGGAGAGCCGATGCGTACGCCGCGCCAGCCGTCCCAGCACTCCACGAATGGCCAGAACTGGTCGTTCATGGATGCTCGCCCTGCTGCGCAGGGTATGTACGACCCCCGCAATGAGCACGACGCCTGTGGCGTCGGCTTCGTGGCCACCCTCACCGGTGAGGCGAGCCATGCGCTGGTCGAACAGGCGCTCACGGTTCTGCGCAACCTGGAGCACCGCGGAGCCACCGGCTCCGAGCCGGATTCGGGTGACGGCGCCGGCATCCTCTCCCAGGTTCCCGACGCCTTCTTCCGTGAGGTGGCCGGTTTTGAACTGCCGCAGGCCGGTGCGTACGCCGTCGGTAACGCCTTCCTGCCCGATGCGGGCGCGGACGAGGTCGTCTCACAGATCGAGACGATCGCGGTCGACGAAGGGCTGACGGTCCTCGGCTGGCGCGAGGTGCCGGTCGCACCCGAACTCCTCGGCGCCACCGCCCGCTCGACGATGCCGGCTTTCCGGCAGATCTTCGTCACCGACGGCTCCGCTGAGCCCGCTACGGGTATCGACCTCGACCGCAAGGCCTTTGTGCTGCGCAAGCGCGCCGAGCGCGAGGCCGGCGTCTACTTCCCGTCGCTGTCCGCGCGGACCATCGTCTACAAGGGCATGCTGACCACCGGCCAGCTGGAGCCCTTCTTCCCGGACCTGTCCGACCGCCGCTTCGCCTCCGCGATCGCGCTCGTGCACTCCCGGTTCTCCACGAACACGTTCCCGTCGTGGCCGCTCGCCCACCCGTACCGCTTCGTCGCGCACAACGGCGAGATCAACACGGTCAAGGGCAACCGCAACTGGATGCGGGCCCGTGAGTCGCAGCTGGTATCGGACCTGTTCGGCTCCTCCGACAAGGACCTGGAGCGCATCTTCCCGGTCTGTACGCCGGACGCCTCCGACTCGGCCTCCTTCGACGAGGTCCTCGAACTCCTGCACCTGGGCGGCCGTTCGCTGCCGCACTCCGTGCTGATGATGATCCCGGAGGCGTGGGAGAACCACGACTCCATGGACCCGGCCCGGCGCGCCTTCTACCAGTTCCACGCCACGATGATGGAGCCCTGGGACGGCCCGGCCTGTGTCACCTTCACCGACGGCACCCAGGTCGGCGCCGTGCTCGACCGCAACGGCCTGCGTCCCGGCCGCTACTGGGTCACCGACGACGGCCTCGTGGTCCTCGGCTCCGAGGTCGGCGTCCTCGACATCGACCCCGCCAAGGTCGTCCGCAAGGGCCGGCTCCAGCCGGGCCGGATGTTCCTCGTCGACACCGCCGAGCACCGCATCATCGAGGACGACGAGATCAAGGCCCAGCTCGCGTCCGAGATGCCGTACGGGGAGTGGCTGGAGGCCGGCGAGATCGAGCTGTCGGACCTGCCCGAGCGCGAGCACATCGTGCATACGCACGCCTCGGTCACCCGCCGCCAGCAGACCTTCGGCTACACCGAGGAAGAGCTGCGCGTCATCATCGCGCCGATGGCCAAGACCGGCGGCGAGCCGCTCGGCTCCATGGGCACGGACTCGCCGATCGCCGCGCTGTCCGCGCGCCCGCGGCTGCTGTTCGACTACTTCACCCAGCTGTTCGCACAGGTCACCAACCCGCCGCTGGACGCGATCCGCGAGGAGCTGGTCACCTCGCTGCGCTCCTCGCTGGGCCCGGCGAACAACATCCTGGAGCCGACCGCCGCCTCGTGCCGCTCGGTCACCCTGCCCTTCCCGGTGATCGACAACGACGAGCTGGCCAAGCTCATCCACATAAACGCCGACGGCGACATGCCCGGCATGAAGGCCGCGACCCTGTCCGGCCTGTACCGGGTCTCCGGCGGCGGCGACGCCCTCGCCGCGCGCATCGAGGAGATCTGCGCCGAGGCCGACGCCGCGATAGAGAACGGCGCCCGGCTGATCGTCCTGTCGGACCGCCACTCGGACGCCGAGCACGCGCCGATCCCGTCGCTGCTGCTCACCTCGGCCGTCCACCACCACCTCATCCGCACCAAGCAGCGCACCCAGGTGGGCCTGCTGGTCGAGGCCGGAGACGTCCGCGAGGTGCACCACGTCGCGCTGCTCATCGGCTTCGGCGCCGCCGCCGTGAACCCGTACCTGGCGATGGAGTCCGTCGAGGACCTGGTCCGCGCGGGTACGTTCCTTCCCGGTATCGAGGCCGAGCAGGCCATCCGCAACCTGATCTACGCGCTCGGCAAGGGCGTCCTGAAGGTCATGTCCAAGATGGGCATCTCGACCGTCGCCTCCTACCGCGGCGCGCAGGTCTTCGAGGCCGTCGGTCTCGACGAGGCCTTCGTCGAGAAGTACTTCAACGGCACCGCCACCAAGATCGGCGGCGTCGCCATCGACGTCATCGCCGAGGAGGTCGCCGCCCGTCACGCCAAGGCGTACCCCGTCTCCGGCATCGCTCCCGCGCACCGCGCGCTGGAGATCGGCGGCGAGTACCAGTGGCGCCGCGAGGGCGAGCCGCACCTGTTCGACCCGGAGACGGTCTTCCGCCTCCAGCACTCGACCCGCACCGCGCGCTACGACATCTTCAAGAAGTACACGGACCGTGTGAACGAGCAGTCCGAGCGGCTGATGACGCTGCGTGGGCTCTTCGGCTTCCAGTCGGACCGGCAGCCGATTTCCATCGACGAGGTCGAGCCGGTCTCCGAGATCGTCAAGCGCTTCTCGACCGGCGCCATGTCGTACGGCTCCATCTCCAAGGAGGCGCACGAGACCCTCGCCATCGCCATGAACCAGCTGGGCGGCAAGTCCAACACCGGTGAGGGCGGCGAGGACGCGGACCGGCTGTACGACCCGGCGCGCCGTTCGTCGATCAAGCAGGTCGCCTCCGGCCGCTTCGGCGTCACCAGCGAGTACCTGGTCAACGCCGACGACATCCAGATCAAGATGGCCCAGGGCGCCAAGCCCGGCGAGGGCGGCCAGCTGCCCGGCCACAAGGTGTACCCGTGGGTGGCGAAGACCCGGCACTCGACGCCGGGCGTGGGGCTCATCTCCCCGCCGCCGCACCACGACATCTACTCCATCGAGGACCTGGCCCAGCTGATCCACGACCTGAAGAACGCGAACCCGCAGGCGCGGATTCACGTGAAGCTGGTCTCCGAGGTCGGTGTCGGCACGGTCGCGGCCGGTGTCTCCAAGGCCCACGCGGACGTCGTCCTGATCTCCGGCCACGACGGCGGCACGGGTGCCTCGCCGCTCACCTCGCTGAAGCACGCGGGCGGCCCCTGGGAGCTCGGCCTCGCCGAGACCCAGCAGACCCTGCTGCTCAACGGCCTGCGCGACCGCATCGTCGTACAGACCGACGGCCAGCTGAAGACCGGCCGTGACGTCGTCATCGCCGCGCTGCTCGGCGCCGAGGAGTTCGGTTTCGCGACCGCGCCGCTCGTCGTCTCCGGCTGCGTCATGATGCGCGTCTGCCACCTGGACACCTGCCCGGTCGGCATCGCCACCCAGAACCCGATCCTGCGGGAACGGTTCGCGGGCAAGGCCGAGTACGTCGTGAACTACTTCCGGTTCATCGCCGAGGAGGTCCGCGAGATCCTGGCCGAGCTGGGCTTCCGCTCCATCGAGGAGGCCGTCGGCCACGCCGAGACGCTCGACGTCACCCGTGCCGTCGACCACTGGAAGGCGCAGGGCCTGAACCTGGAGCCGCTGTTCCACGTCCCCGAGCTGCCCGAGGGCGCGGTGCGCCACCAGCTGATCGAGCAGGACCACGGCCTGGAGAAGGCGCTCGACAACGAGCTGATCAAGCTCGCCGCCGACGCCCTGGCCGCCGACTCGGCGACCGACGCCCAGCCGGTGCGCGCCCAGGTCGCGATCCGCAACATCAACCGCACGGTCGGCACCATGCTCGGCCACGAGGTGACGAAGAAGTTCGGCGGCGCGGGTCTGCCCGAGGACACCATCGACATCACCTTCACCGGCAGCGCGGGCCAGTCCTTCGGCGCCTTCCTGCCGCGCGGTGTCACGCTGCGCCTGGAGGGCGACGCCAACGACTACGTCGGCAAGGGTCTCTCCGGCGGCCGTGTCATCGTCCGCCCGGACCGGGGCGCCGACCATCTCGCCGAGTTCTCGACGATCGCGGGCAACACGATCGCGTACGGCGCGACCGGCGGCGAGCTGTTCCTGCGCGGCCGTACCGGCGAGCGCTTCTGTGTCCGCAACTCCGGCGCGCTCGTGATCTCGGAGGGCGTGGGCGACCACGGCTGCGAGTACATGACCGGCGGTCACGCGGTGGTGCTCGGCGAGACGGGCCGTAACTTCGCGGCCGGCATGTCCGGCGGTATCGCGTACGTCATCGACCTGGACCGCGACAACGTCAACGTGGGCAACGTGGACGCGGTCGAGGCCCTCGACGACACCGACAAGCAGTGGCTGCACGACGTGGTGCGCCGCCACCAGGAGGAGACCGGCTCGACGGTCGCCGAGAAGCTCCTGGCGGAGTGGGACACGGCCGTGGACCGCTTCAGCAAGATCATCCCCAGCACGTACAAGGCAGTGCTCGCCGCCAAGGACGCCGCCGAGCGAGCCGGTCTCTCCGAGACCGAGATCACCGAGAAGATGATGGAGGCGGCGACCAATGGCTGATCCCAAGGGCTTTCTCAACCACGGCCGCGAGGTCGCCAAGTCCCGCCCGGTGGACGTACGTCTGAAGGACTGGAACGAGGTCTACGTCCCCGGCTCCCTGCTGCCGATCATCAGCAAGCAGGCCAGCCGGTGCATGGACTGCGGTATCCCGTTCTGTCACAACGGCTGTCCGCTGGGGAACCTGATCCCCGAGTGGAACGACTACGCCTACCGCGAGGACTGGCAGGCCGCCTCCGAGCGTCTGCACGCCACCAACAACTTCCCGGAGTTCACGGGCCGGCTGTGCCCCGCCCCGTGCGAGTCGGCGTGTGTGCTCGGCATCAACCAGCCCGCGGTGACCATCAAGAACGTCGAGGTCTCGATCATCGACAAGGCCTGGGAGACGGGCGATGTCGCCCCGCAGGCCCCGGAGCGGCTGTCCGGCAAGACGGTCGCGGTCATCGGCTCGGGCCCCGCGGGCCTCGCCGCCGCCCAGCAGCTGACCCGGGCGGGCCACACGGTCGCCGTCTACGAGCGCGCGGACCGGATCGGTGGCCTCCTCCGTTACGGCATCCCCGAGTTCAAGATGGAGAAGCGGCACATCAACCGCCGTATCGAGCAGATGCGCGCGGAGGGCACCCGCTTCCGCACCGGCATCGAGATCGGCCGCGACCTGAAGGCGACGGACCTGCGCAAGCGGTACGACGCCGTGGTCATCGCCGCCGGTGCCACCATGGCTCGTGACCTCCCGGTCCCCGGCCGCGAGCTCAAGGGCGTCTACCAGGCCATGGAGTACCTGCCGCTGGCCAACAAGGTCCAGGAGGGCGACTTCGTCGCGCCCCCGATCTCGGCCGAGGGCAAGCACGTCGTCGTCATCGGCGGCGGCGACACCGGCGCCGACTGCGTCGGCACCGCCCACCGCCAGGGCGCGGCCTCGGTGACGCAGCTGGAGATCATGCCGCGCCCGGGCGACGAGCGGAACACGGTCGTCCAGCCCTGGCCGACCTTCCCGATGCTCTACAAGGTGACGAGCGCCCACGAGGAGGGCGGCGAGCGCGTCTACTCGGTGTCCACGACCCACTTCGAGGGCGACGAGGACGGCAACGTCCAGTGGCTGCACCTCACCGAGGTCGAGTTCATCGACGGCAAGCTGACCCAGAAGCCGGGCACCGAGCGCAAGATCCCCGCTCAGCTGGTCACCCTTGCCATGGGCTTCACGGGCACCGACCGTGAGAACGGCCTGGTCGACCAGTTCGGCCTGGACCTCGACGAGCGCGGCAACATCGCCCGCGACGCCGACTTCCAGACCAACGTGCCGGGCGTGTACGTCGCCGGTGACGCGGGTCGCGGTCAGTCGCTGATCGTGTGGGCGATCGCCGAGGGCCGCTCGGCCGCCAAGGGCGTCGACCGCTTCCTGACCGGTGCCAGCGACCTGCCGGCGCCGATCCGCCCGACGGACCGTGCGCTGATGGCCTGATCCGGCCCCAACAGACGTCCCGTACAAAGGCGTACGGGCTGGTTGTCTGGGGGGATACCCCCCAGACCCCCCTCAGACGGCGCCTGCCCTTGTCCCCGACCGGACGATGGGGCAGGCGCCGCCGCTTTCTGCTCTCCGCGCTCGGCGGTTCGGTGCTCCGAACGCCTGTGGACGGAGGGAGAGGTGGGGCCGAAGTGCCGTAGCCTCGGCGTCAGTCCTGGTGAGCGGAGGGGGAGTCGGCATGGCCGCGATCAGTCTCAGCAAGGTGGAGGAGACCGCGCCCGCGCTGGTCAGCCTCTACAAGAGCGCCGGGGTGTCCCTCACGAAGCACGGCCTGGACGGACAGCGGGCGGCGGTCTACCTGGTGGTCGACTACTCCGGGTCAATGAAGCCGTACTACCAGGACGGCAGTGTGCAGGCGCTCGCCGACCGGGTGCTCGGACTGTCCGCCCACTTGGACGACGACGGGACCGTGCCCGTGATCTTCTTCTCCACGGACGTCGACGCGGTCACCGACATCGCCCTCGCCGACCATCGCGGCCGCATCGACCGGATCGTGGCCGGACTCGGGCACATGGGCAGGACCAGCTATCACCTCGCCATGGACGAGGTCATCGGCCACTACCTCGACAGCGGCTCCCAGGACCCGGCCCTGGTGGTCTTCCAGACCGACGGCGGCCCGATCAACAAGTTCGCCGCGGAGCGGTATCTGTGCAAGGCGGCCAAGCTGCCGATGTTCTGGCAGTTCATCGGCTTCGGGGACCGATCGAGCAAGCAGTTCGACTTCCTGCGCAGGCTCGACGACCTGGCCGTGCCCGGCAAGCGGGTCGTCGACAACGCCGGCTTCTTCCACGCCGGTGCGGACCCGCGGACGGTGTCCGACGGCGAGTTGTACGACCGTGTGGTGGGCGAGTTCCCGAAGTGGCTGGTGGCCGCGCGGGCGCAGGGGATCGTACGACCGTAATGATGATGATCGTACGGCCGTACTGGTGACGGGTCGTTCGGCACCGTTGGCTTGAGCGGGCCCCCGTGCCACCCTGAGGTTGATCCGACGGGGAGGCGACGACGCATGGACGGCGCACGATCGGGGAACACCGCGGCGCGCAGAGGCGAGGCACCGAAGGGCGAGAAGCTCGCCGACTGGGCCGACGGGCGGCTCGGGCTGTATGCGCTGGCCAAGGCCAATATGCGCAAGGTCTTTCCGGACCACTGGTCGTTCATGCTGGGCGAGGTCTGCCTCTACAGCTTCCTCATCCTGATCCTCACCGGCGTCTATCTCACGCTGTTCTTCGAGCCGAGCGGCATCGAGGTCGTCTACAACGGCTCGTACGAGCCGCTCAACGGTGTGGTGATGACCAGGGCGTACGAGTCCACGCTCGACATCAGCTTCGATGTGCGCGGCGGGCTGCTGATAAGGCAGATCCACCACTGGGCGGCGCTGGTCTTCGTCGCCGGCATGCTCATCCACATGATGCGGGTGTTCTTCACCGGCGCGTTCCGCAAGCCGCGCGAGCTCAACTGGGTGTTCGGCTGGACCCTGCTGTTCCTCGGCATCATCACCGGTCTGACCGGCTACTCGCTCCCCGACGACCTGCTCTCCGGCACCGGCATCCGCTTCTCGCAGGGCGCGATCCTGTCCGTCCCGATCGTGGGGACGTATCTGTCCTTCTTCCTCTTCGGCGGGGAGTTCCCGGGGCACGACATCATCTCGCGGCTGTTCCCGATCCACGTCCTGCTGCTGCCCGGGATCATGCTGGGCCTGGTGGTCGTGCATCTGATCCTGATCTTCTACCACAAGCACACGCAGTACCCGGGGCCCGGCCGCAATCAGAAGTCGGTCGTCGGCATGCCGTTCCTGCCCGTCTACATGGCCAAGGCGGGCGGCTTCTTCTTCCTCGTGTTCGGCGTGCTGACCATCCTGGGCGGCATCGCCAGCATCAACCCGGTCTGGGCCTTCGGCCCCTACCGGCCCGACCTCGTCACCACCGGCGCCCAGCCCGACTGGTATCTGGGCTTCTCCGAGGGACTGATCCGGGTGATGCCGGGATGGGAGATCAACGCCTGGGGCCACACCCTGGTGCTGGGCGTGTTCATCCCCTTCTCGCTGTTCCCGCTGATCCTGCTCGCCATCGGTCTCTATCCCTTCATCGAGGCGTGGATCACCGGCGACAAACGCGAGCACCACATCCTGGACCGCCCGCGCAACGTCCCTGTGCGCACGGGCCTCGGCGCGGCCTGGCTCAGCCTGTACGCGGTGCTGCTGATCGGCGGCGGCAACGACATCGTGGCCACGCATCTGCATCTGTCCATCAACGCGATCACGTGGTTCGTGCGGGTGGCCTTCTTCGTGGTGCCCGTGCTGACGTTCATGGTGACGAAACGGATCTGTCTCGGCCTCCAGCACCGCGACCGGGACAAGGTGCTGCACGGCAGGGAGACCGGCACCATCAAACGTCTCCCGCAGGGCGAGTACGTCGAGATACACGAACCTCTCGCCCAGGAGCAGCTGCACACCCTCACCCAGCACGAGCAGCTTCCGGCGTACGAGGTCGGCCCGCTCGTCGACGCGGGCGGTGTCCGGCGGCCGGTCAAGGTCTCGCAGCGGGTCCGGGCCCGGTTGGCGCGGGCCATGTTCGGGCCCGAGACGAGCATCCCGAAGCCGACGGCCGAGGAGTACCGGCAGGTCACGAGCGGCGACCACCACCACTGACGACCAGGGCCCGGCACTCGTCCGGCGTGCCCCAGGCGGTACGCAGGGCACGGGCCTTGGTCAGCCACAGGGACAGGTCGTACTCCGCGGTGTAGCCGATCGCGCCGTGCAGTTGGAGCGCGGTGCGGGCCGTCGTGTACGCCGCCTCGCACGCCGTGACCTTTGCGGCGGCGATGTCCGCGGTGTCCATGGTCAGCGCGGCTCCGAAGAGCAGGGGGCGGGCGAACTCCAGGGCGATCTTCGCGTCGGCGAGCCTGTGCTTGACGGCCTGGAACGAGCCTATGGGGGCGCCGAACTGGGTGCGCTGTCTGACGTAGGCGACCGTCTTGTCGAGGAGGGCGAGCCCGACACCGAGGGCCTGGGCCGCGACGGCCAGGCGGGCCCAGGCGAGTGCCTGCTCGACGGGTGGGGTGGGGGTGAGGAGTTCGCCGCCCGGGGTGAGGGGGGTGAGGCGGCGGGCGGGGTCGAGGGACGGGCGCACGGGGCCGTGGCCGGGGGCCAGGTGCAGGCCGTCGGGGGTGAGGGCGAGACGGGTCGTGGCCGCGTCGCCGTCGAGGGCGTACGGGCTGTCGTACGCCACCGTCGCCATGGTCTCGCCCGACGCCAGTGGGGAGAGCAGGCGTTCGGTCTTGTCGAGCAGTACCGCCGCTGTCACCGTCTCCACCAGGGGTCCGGGAACCGCATGCCGCCCCAACTCCACAAAGGCGACCGCGAGTTCGACGGGTCGGGGGCCCAGTCCGTCGTACTCCTCCGGTACGGCCAGCGCGAACACGCCCGCCTCCGCGATACGGCGCCACAGCGCGCGGCCGCTTCCATGGTCACCGCGACTCCAGTCCCGTACCACCGAGGGCGTGTCGGCGGCCGTCAGCAGCGCGTCCAGCGAGGCGGCGAACGCGCGCTGTTCGGCGTCGAGCAGGAAACGCATCAGCGGCGTCCCTTCGGCAGGCCGAGCAGGCGTTCGGCGATGATGTCGCGCTGGATTTCGTTCGTGCCCGCGTAGATGGGGCCGGCGAGTGCGAAGACGTACCGCTCCGTCCAGTCCGTGTCCGCCAATTCGCCGTCCGCGCCGAGGAGATCGAGGGCCGTCTCGTGCAGCGCGATGTCGTACTCGGACCAGAAGACCTTGTTCAGGCTGGACTCCGGGCCGAGTTCCTGGCCGTCGAGGAAGCGGGAGGCGGCGGCGTAGGTGAAGAGCTGGTAGGCGCGGGCGTCGATCAGGGCGTCGGCCACGCGGTTCTTCCTTGTCTCCGGACTGCCGTGCGCCTGCCAGAGGTTCAGCAGGCGGTCGGCGCTCGCGAGGAAGCGGCCGGGGGAGCGGAGGGTGAGCCCGCGTTCGTTGCCCGCTGTCGACATGGCGATCCGCCAGCCCCGGCCGGGTTCGCCGATCACGTCCTCGTCGGGGACGAACACCTCGTCCAGGAACAGCTCGGCGAAGGCCGGTTTCCCGTCGAGGCGGCCGATCGGGCGGACGGTGACGCCCTGGGCGCGCAGGTCGAACATCAGGTAGGTCAGGCCCTGGTGGGGTTTCGGGGTGTCCGGCTCGCTGCGGAACAGGCCGAACGCGCGATCGGCGAACGCGGCCCGTGACGACCAGGTCTTCTGCCCGGTCAGGAGCCAGCCGCCGTCCGTGCGGACGGCTTTCGAGCGGAGGGACGCCAGGTCGGATCCGGCCTCGGGCTCCGACCACGCCTGGGCCCAGATCACCTCGCCGGAGGCCATCGGTGGCAGCACGCGCGCGCGTTGTTCCTCCGTGCCGTGGTCGAAGAGGGTGGGCGCGAGGAGGCTGATGCCGTTCTGGCCGACGCGGCCCGGTGCGCCTGCCGCGTAGTACTCCTCCTCGAAGATCAGCCATCTGATCAGGCCCGCGTCCCGGCCGCCGTACGCGCTCGGCCAGTCCACCACCGACCAGCGGTCCGCGGCCAGTTCGGCCTCCCATGCGCGGTGTGCGGCGAAGCCCTCCCCGGTCTCCAGGGAGGGAAGCGGGGCGGACGGCACGTGCGCGTGCAGCCAGGCTCGGGCCTCGGCCCGGAAGGCGTCCTCGTCCTGTGTGAAGGCGAGATCCATCGGCGGCGTCCCTTCGGCTGCGGTCTCCTCGGCAGTCTTCCCTAACAAGTGTTTGGTAGGTTAGCGTGGCCCTATGACAGGCGTCGAGAGTCCGGCGTACGTGCCCGGGCACGGGCTGCTGAAAGGCCGCACCGCCGTCATCACCGCGGCGGCCGGCGCGGGGATCGGCGGGGCGACCGCGCGGCGCTTCCTGGAGGAGGGCGCGCGCGTGCTGATCAGCGACACCCATGTGGGGCGGCTCAAGGAATACGAGGCGGAGCTCGCCGGGGAGTTCGGGGCGGCGGTCGCCGCGCTGCCGTGCGATGTCACCGACGAGGCGCAGGTGCACGCGCTGTTCGAGGCGGCACTCGCCTTGCACGGCCGGCTGGATGTCGTCGTCAACAACGCCGGGCTCGGCGGCACTTCGGACCTCGTCGAGATGACCGACGAGCAGTGGTCGAGGGTGCTGGATGTGACGTTGAACGGCACGTTCCGGTGCGTGCGGGCGGCCCTGCGGCTGTTTCGGGCGAGCGGGGACGGCGGCGTGATCGTCAACAACGCCTCCGTCGTCGGCTGGCGCGCCCAGGCCGGGCAGGCGCACTACGCCGCCGCGAAGGCCGGGGTGATGGCGCTGACCCGGTGCGCGGCGCTGGAGGCCGCCGAGTTCGGAGTGCGGATCAACGCGGTGTCGCCGAGCCTCGCCATGCATCCGCACCTGGTGAAGGTGACCAGCCCCGAGCTGCTGGCCGAGCTGACCGAACGGGAGGCCTTCGGACGGTACGCGGAGCCCTGGGAGGTGGCCAACGTGATCGTGTTCCTTGCGTCGGGCTACTCCTCGTACATGACCGGAGAAGTCGTCTCCGTCAGCAGCCGGCATCCCTGACGACGGAGCAGACCACAATGTGTTCGTGCCTACGAAGAAGAAGCCCCAGGTGACCGCCGCGCCCGAGCGCCGGCGCGAGCTCCTCGACACCGCCGCCGAGGTCTTCGCCGAGCAGGGTTACAACGCCACCACCGTCCGCAAGATCGCGGACCACGCGGGGATGCTGGCGGGCAGCCTCTACTACCACTTCGACTCCAAGGAATCGATGCTGGAGGAGATCCTGCGGACCTTCCTCGACGAGCTCTGGGACGGGTACGACACCGTCCTGGGCGCCGCCGAGCTGGGCCCGCGCGAGACGCTCGAGGCCCTGGTCACCGAGTCGTTCCGGGAGATCGACCGGCACCGCGCCGCCGTCGCGATCTACCAGAAGGAGTCCAAGCACCTCGTCGCGCAGGAGCGGTTCACGTTCCTCGCCGAATCACAGCGCAAGTTCGAGAAGGCGTGGCTGTCCACGCTGGAGCGGGGGGTCGCGGCCGAGGTCTTCCGGTCCGACCTCGACGTCCGGCTCACCTACCGGTTCGTGCGGGACACGGTGTGGGTCGCCGCGTCCTGGTACCGGCCCGGCGGACACCACAGTCCGGAGGAGATCGCCCGGCAGTACCTGTCGATGGTGCTGGACGGGATCGCCGTACGTGAATAGTCGTTGACGTGCCCTTATCTGTGAGGGAGTTGCCATGGCCGAGGCCTATGTCGTCGAAGCGGTCCGTACGCCCGTCGGGCGGCGCGGGGGAGGACTGAGCAAGGTCCATCCGGCCGACCTGGGCGCGCATGTGCTGAAGGAACTGGTCGGGCGCTCGGGCGTCGATCCCGCCGCCGTCGAGGACGTCGTCTTCGGGTGCCTGGACGCGGTCGGGCCGCAGGCCGGCGACATCGCGCGCACCTGCTGGCTGGCCGCCGGGCTGCCCGAGGAGGTGCCGGGCGTGACGGTGGACCGGCAGTGCGGCTCCTCGCAGCAGGCCGTGCACTTCGCGGCGCAGGGCGTGCTCTCCGGGACACAGGACCTGGTCGTCGCGGGCGGCGTGCAGAACATGTCGCAGATCCCGATCGCCTACGCGACCCGGCAGGCCGCCGAGCCGCTGGGATTCACCCAGGGCCCCTTCGCGGGCAGCGAGGGCTGGCGGGCGCGGTACGGGGACCGGGCGGTGAACCAGTTCGTCGGCGCCGAGATGATCGCCGGCAAGTGGGGCATCAGCAGGGAGGACCAGGAGGAGTTCGCGCTGCGCTCGCACCGGCGGGCGCTGCGGGCGATCGACGAGGGGCGCTTCGACCGCGAGACCGTGGCGTACGGCGGGGTGACCGTCGACGAGGGGCCGCGCCGGGACACCTCCCTGGAGAAGATGGCCGGGCTGAAGCCGGTCATCGACGGCGGCACGATCACGGCTGCCTGTTCCTCGCAGGTCTCCGACGGCGCGGCGGCGATGTTGCTGGCCTCGGAGCGGGCGGTGCGCGAGCACGGGCTGACGCCGCGCGCCCGCGTCCACCATCTCTCGGTGCGCGGCGAGGACCCGATCCGGATGCTGACCGCTCCGATACCGGCCACCGCCCACGCCCTGAAGAAGACCGGCCTGTCCATCGACGCCATCGACCTCGTCGAGATCAACGAGGCCTTCGCACCGGTCGTCCTGGCCTGGCTGAAGGAGACGGGAGCCGATCCGGAGAAGGTCAATGTCAACGGGGGTGCGATAGCCCTGGGCCACCCGCTCGGCGCCACCGGCGTGAAGCTGATGACGACCCTCCTGCACGAACTGGAGCGCACGGGCGGCCGCTTCGGGCTTCAGACGATGTGCGAGGGCGGGGGTCAGGCGAACGTGACGATCGTCGAGCGGCTCTGAGGAGAGCGGCGAGAGGACGGCTGCCCACCCCGCCGGACGGAGTCCGGCGCAGGCTCCCGAAGCCTGGGAGGCCCTCTGGGGCCGAGCAGTGCGAGGGGGCCGTCGGGGATGGTGCCGATGTGCGAGGGCGGGGGCCAGGCGAACGTGACGATTGTCGAGCGGCTCTGAGGGACGACAGAGACGACAGAGACGACAGGGGCGGCCGTAGGTCAGCGTGCGAGGGAGAAACCCAGCACCACCGCCGCGGACACCTCCACCATGCCGGGCGCCAGATCGCCCGCCGAACCGCCGCCCCCACCGTGGTCTCCGCGGTACTGGCGGAACTTGTACGACTCCGGGTCCACGTCCTGGATGTGCAGCACCGTCCCCAGCGGCACGCCCGCCGCCTCCGTGTAGACCTCGGCCTTGCGACGGGCGGCGGCCACCGCCTTCCGTCGGGCCTCGTCCCGCAGCGCGGGCTTGTCGTGTACGTCGAACTCCACGCTGTCGATGCGGTGCGCGCCCGCATCGACCGCGTCCACGATGAGTTGCTGAAGGTCGTCGAGCGCCTCGGTCTCCACCACGTACGAGGCCGTGCAACGGTAGCCGAGGAACTTCCGGTCGCTGCCGTAACCGTCGTACTCCGAGCTGAGCTTGAGCCGGGAACCGGACACCGAGGCGTCCGGTATCCCGTGTCCGCGCAGCACCTCGCGCAGCCGCGTCACCGCCCCGCCCGCCTCCTGGAACGCCCTGTCCGGCGCCGGCTCCAGCACATCCACCGTCAACTTCACCCGCACCAACTGGGGCTCGACCCGCACGCTGCCCGCCCCGAACACACTGAGCCCCCAGGGCTCGCTGATCGTCTCCGTCATGCGGGCATTGAATCACCGGACACCGACAACCCATCCACGATTTCCCGGGCCTCGGCCATCACCCGTTCCACCAGCTCCACACACGACGGCAGGTCCTCGATCACCCCCGCGACCTGGCCCGCGGCCATCACGCCCAGGTCTGTGCGTCCGTCCACCATCGACGCCCTGAGCAGCATCGGCGTGTTGGCGGCGAGCAGGACCTGGCTCCAGGACAGGTCCTTTCCGTGTTTCAGGGCGAGGCCGTCGCGGATCATCGCCGGCCAACTGAGGCCGGACAGCTTCCGGAAGCGGGCGGCGTGGCGCACGGCCCGCAGCAGGGTTCTCGCGCGGCCGGAGTGCTCCAGGGAGTCGACCAGTTCCGTGCGGAGCATGCGGTGGGGCAGGCCGTCGACCGCTGTGGTGACCGTGACATCCCGGACGGTGGCCGTCAGGTACCGCGCCTTCACCGCGTCCGGCACCGTCGAGTCCGAAGTGAGCAGGAAACGGGTGCCCATGGCGATACCCGCCGCCCCGTACGCCAGTGCCGCGACCAGACCCCGCCCGTCGTGGAAGCCGCCCGCCGCCACGACGGGTATCCGCACCGCGTCCACGACCTGGGGCAGCAGCACCGTCGTCGCGACCTCGCCGGTGTGCCCGCCGCCCTCGCCGCCCTGCACGATCACCGCGTCCGCGCCCCAGCCCGCGACCTTCTCGGCATGACGCTTGGCGCCGACGGTCGGGATCACGACCACGCCGGCGTCCTTGAGCGTGCCGATCAGCTCGGGAGAGGGGGCCAGGGCGAATGAGGCGACCCGGACGCCCTCCTCGACCAGGATCCGCACCCTGTCCCCGGCGTCCGAGGCGTCGGCGCGGAGATTGACCCCGAAGGGCGCCGTCGTACGGGACTTGACCTCGCGGATCGCCTCACGCAGCCGGTCCGTGGTCATCGTCGCCGAGGCCAGGATGCCGAGCGCCCCCGCGTTCGCCGTCGCCGAGACCAGACGCGGGCCCGCCACCCAGCCCATCCCCGTCTGCACGATCGGGTGGCGGACCCCGACCAGCCGGGTGAGCGCGGTGTCCATCAGGTCTTCGCCTCCTCGGGTACCTCGCGGGCGCGGGTGTCGGCCGGATCGATCTCCTCCCGGATCAGGCGCAGTTCCACGGGCGTCGGCTCACGGGTGTACGGCACTTCGTCCGGGATCGTGAGTGCGAACCCCGTCGCGTCCCTGACCTCCTCGACAGTCACGCCCGGATGCAGCGAGGCCAGCCGCATCGAGTGGTCCGGGGTCGCGAAGTCGAAGACGCCGAGGTCGGAGACGACACGGGGGATGCGGTGGTGACGGGCGCCGGCCGCGCGGTCGTACCCCACCCCGCACACCATGTCGACCTTCTCCACGAAGACCCGCAGGGAGTGCTTCGGGACCCAGTAACTGGTCGGGTTGTTGAGGGTGTTGACCGGTGCTCCCCGGACTCCCAGCAGCTGCCGTTTCGGTTTCTCCCAGTCGCCGATGCACGAGATGTTCTGGTTGCCGAAGCGGTCGATCTGACTCGCGCCCATCATCACGTGCCGCCGGCCCGAGGTGACCAGGGTCAGATGCTGCCGGTACGGCAACCAGCCCTCGACGGTGCCGTCCACACCGACCAGCATCGCCTCGCCGTCGGTCAGCAACAGGTCCGGTGAGAAGGTGAGCCGGGCCAGGCGCGCGCCTATGGACGGGATCAGGCCCATGGGGCTCGCCAGGATCTCACCGGCACCGCGCCAGGCTTCGGCGCAGGCGATCACGCAGTGTTCACTCCGTGTCGCGGTCATGTCCCCTCCGCATCGGGCCCGTTATCGGGCCCGTTGAGGAACCGCTCGGCGAACTCCGCCCAGGGTGTGGTGGCGTACTCCTTCTGCCTGGCCTCGTCGCGGCCGTAGTCGGGCGCGCAGGACGTGAAGTGCGCGCCGCCCGGCGCCTCGACCACGCCGGTCACCGTGTGGCGTTTGATCAGCAGGGTCTGGGGTGCGCCCTCCTTGGTCAGCTCGGCGGTGTCGACGATCCGCTCGCAGGAGACGAACGCCGCCTCCGCGGCCTCGCAGAACAGGTCGTCGAAGTACGGGTCGGGCCCCAGACACTGGCCGTTGCCCCGTCGGTCGGCGCGATTGACGTGGACCAGGGCCGCGTCCAGCCGCAGGGCGGGCATGGCCACGAACGTCTCCCCGTCGTCGTACGGCGAAGTCACCGTCCGCAGGCCCGGGTTGACCCGCATCACATCCGATCCGATTCCGGCCCGCACGGGCAGGAACGGCAGTCGGTTCGCCGCCGCGTGCAGGCCCCACATGAACATCGCCTCGTCGATCTCCATCAGCTCCAGCGCCCCGCGCTCGCGGGCCGCCCGGAAGTGCGGTTCGAGGGGGATCGAGTCGAGGGTGGCGAAGGGGGCGACCAGTTTGCGGATCCGTCCGGCGGCGGCGAGCATGCCGACGTCCGGGCCGCCGTACGACACCACCGTGAGATCGGTGATGCCGGACCTGAGCAGTGCTCTCACCAGGGCCATCGGTTTGCGGCGCGAGCCCCAGCCGCCGATGCCCAGGGTCATGCCGCTCTCCAGCCGGGAGACGGCCTCGCCGGCCGTCATCGTCTTGTCGCCCACTCAGTCACCGTCCTTTCCAAAGGAGTTGTGTCCAAAGGTGTCGCGGACCCGGTCGCCCACGCCGCTCACGCTCGCCTCGAAGGTGAACCCCTGCTCGAAGCGGTAGCTGCGGCGTACGTCGACCGGGTCGATGCCGTTGATGGCGGCCTTGGCCAGCCGGAGCAGCTCCCCGTCCTTGGCGGCTATCTCGCGGGCCAGGTCGAGGGCGGCGGCGCGCAGTTCGGCACGCGGCACCACCCGCCACACCGAGCCGTGCGCGTGCAGCTCGGCCGCGCTCGCCGTGCGCGAGGTGTAGTACAGGGCGCGCATCAGGTGCTGTGGGACCAGCCGGGCCAGATGGGTGGCGGCGCCCAGCGCTCCACGGTCCAGCTCGGGCAGCCCGAACGCGGCGTCCTCGCTCGCCACGATCACATCCGCGTTCCCCACCAGACCGATGCCTCCGCCCAGGCAGAAGCCCTGCACCGCCGCGACCACCGGCACCTCGCACTCGTACACCGCCGAAAAGGCCGCGAAGCAGCCCCGGTTGGCGCCGACCAGCGCGCTCTGCCCGCGCGCCTGTATCTCCTTGATGTCCACGCCCGCGTTGAACCCCCGCCCCTCGGCCGCCAGCACCACGCACCGGACCTCCGGGTCGCGGCCGGCCGTGCGCACCGCGTCGGCCAGCGCGAACCAGCCGTCCACCGGCAGGGCGTTCACCGGTGGGAAGTCGACCGTGACGACGGCGATTCCGTCTTTTTCGGCCCCCTTTTCCGGGGACGAGGTGGAGACACCCATGGACGCATCAGCTACCTTCGCACTCAGCTGCCTTTCCACCAAACATTTGTTAGGTGTGAGGCTTCGAAGCTAGCAGCAGGCGGATCTCGGCGGGAGGCCCTGTGGAAAACCGAGCGCCAGACCCTGTGGAAAACTCCGGCGGCCCCCGCGACCGGCCTCGCGACCGGCCCCTCAGCGGCCGCGTCGCCGTCGTCACCGGCGGCACCCGCGGTGTCGGCGCGGGGATCGCGAAGGCGTTCGTCGAGGCGGGCGCTGAGGTCGTCACGTGCGCGCGCCGGCCGCCCGAAGACCCGGTCAAGGGAACCGAGTTCGTGCCCGTGGACCTGCGGGACCCGGACGCCGTACGCGCCTTCTTCGCCGGACTGCCCCGGCTCGACGTGCTCGTCAACAACGCGGGCGGCGGCCCTTACCGGCGGCTGGCGGACGCGGGAGCCGAGCGGCACGCACGGGTCGTCGAGCTGAACCTGATCGCCCCGCTGACGGCGTCCCTCGCCGCGTACGAGCACCTCCGGCAGGCCCGTGGCGCGGTCGTCATGATCGGCAGCGTCAGCGGCAGCCGCCCCTCGCCCGGCTCGGCGGCGTACGGCGCGGCCAAGGCGGGCCTGGAGAGCCTCGCGCGTTCGATGGCCGTGGAGTGGGCGCCTGAGGTCCGGGTCAACACCCTCACCGTCGGCATGGTCCGCACGGAGCTGTCCCATCTGCACTACGGCGGCGAGGACGCCATCGAGGCGGTCGCCCGCACGGTCCCGCTCGGCCGCCTCGCCGAACCCGCCGACATCGGCGCCGCCGCGGTCTTCCTCGCCTCCGACGCGGCCGCCTACATCAGCGGGGCGAGCCTGCTGGTGCACGGGGGAGGGGAGCGGCCGGCGTTCCTGGATGCCGCAACTGCCAACAAGGAGACGTGAGATGAGCGCGGCGAAGAAGGGCGCCGTGTGACGAGGTCCGGCGAAGAGGTGGGTCGTGTGACGAGAACCGGTAGCGCGAGGGCGATGAGTCGACAAGGAGACGGGATATGACCGGAATCTGCGACGGACGGGTCGTGATCGTCACCGGCGCGGGCCGTGGCCTCGGCCGCGCCCACGCGCTCGCGTTCGCCGCCGAGGGCGCGCGAGTCGTCGTCAACGACCTCGGGGTCGGCCTGGACGGCACGCCGGGGCCCGACAGCCCCGCCGCCCGAGTCGTCGACGAGATCCGCGCCGCCGGCGGTGAGGCGGTCGCACACGGCGGCGACATCGCCACGACCGACGGCGCCATCTCCCTGATCCGGACCGCCCTGGAGACGTACGGCCGGCTCGACACCCTCGTCAGCAACGCGGGCTTCCTGCGCGACCGGATGCTGGTCAACCTCGACGAGAACGACTGGGACGCCGTCGTACGCGTCCACCTCAAGGGTCACTTCCTGCCGCTGAAGCATGCCGCCGCGCACTGGCGTGCCGAGGCCAAGGCGGGCCGTCCGCCCAACGCCCGGATCGTCCACACCAGCAGCGGAGCGGGGCTCCTCGGCTCGGTCGGGCAGGGCAACTACAGCGCGGCGAAGGCCGGGATCGTCGGGCTGACGCTGGTCGCGGCGGCCGAGCTGGAGCGGTACGGCGTCCAGGTCAACGCGATCGCTCCGGCGGCCCGGACGCGGATGACGGAACGCACCTTCGCCGACACCATGGCGGCCCCCGACGCCGGCTTCGACGCCATGGCCCCGGAGAACGTCTCTCCCCTTGTCGTCTGGCTCGGTTCCACCGCGAGCGCCGGCGTCACCGGGCGCGTCTTCGAGACCGAAGGCGGGCGGATCACGGTCATGGAGGGCTGGCGTGCGGGGCCGACCGCCGACAAGGGGGCGCGGTGGGGTGCGGGGGAGGCGGGGGAGACGGTGCTGAAGTTGCTGGAGGAGGCGGAGGTGCCGGGACCTGTTTACGGGGCGTAGCGAAACTCCCTCAAGGGGCGCGGGGAACTGCGCGACCAGCCACAACGCACCCGCAGACAAGACACCACCCCCAATTCAGGTATCGCACTCCAGCACCGTCCGGCACAAGGAACACCGCGCCCGCATCCGCCCCCGCACCGGCACCCTGATCCGCTGGTGGCAGGTCGGGCAGGGGAACGTGACGCGGAGGTGGCCGCCGCCGTCGGGGCTGAAGGTGTAGGGGACGCCGGTCTGGGGGCCGTGGGCGTGGCGGCGGTCGCGGGCGTAGCGGCGGCGGCCCGCCCAGCCGGCCGCGGTCAGCGGGGGCTGCTGCTCGTCCTGGCGGGCCTGGACCATGCCCTTCGTGTACGCGGTGTAGGCCTGCGGGCTGGTGAACCACACGGACGGGTCCTCGCCGAAGACCAGGGAGCGCTTGGCCAGGACGTAGCCGAACTCCTCCGGCGTCAGATAGCCGAGCTTCTGCGACGACGCCGCGTCCTCCCGGTAGGCGTCGAGGAGCAGCCAGCCGGCACCCAGATACGTCGTCGCGGTGTCCGTGAGGATCTCGTTGTCGCGGGTGCCGGGGAAGGACAGGTCGAGGCGGTGCAGATAGACATGCATGATCTCGTGGGCGAGGGCCGCGCCGATATCCCGCCGATGCGTACGGAAGCGGTCGTTCAGTTCGATGAAGTACTCCGGGCCCGCGGTGAGTTCGACGTTCGCGGCGTGCTTCATCTCCCGGAAGCTGACGATCACCCGGGCGTCCGGGAGCCGGTAGTGCCGTACCAGCTCCCGGGCCACCCGCTGGGCGCCCAGATACAGCTCGTCGGTGTCGCAGAACGCCACGTCGACGGGGGCCACGCTGGTCGGGAACGTCTGGACGGTGTCGTACGACAGCCGCTTGTAGAGCGCGGTGATCGAGGCCCGCACCGTCTCCAGGTGCGGGTAGCCGTGCTCGACCGGACCGTCGTTCGCCACGCCCGTACCCCCAAGACGCCCTCAACCCGATTCCACTCTACGAGGGTATGAGCGGATTCCGAGGGTCGGTTCCCAGGCGAAGCCCGGCCTGCGCCGACGGCCCCTCGAACTCCAGCACCCACACCTCGTTGACGCCCTCCCGCAGCACCGGGCCGGGGACGTACAACGACCGCTGCGGGCCCGCCGACCAGTAACGCCCCAGGTTGAAGCCGTTGATCCACACGAACCCGCGCGTCCAGCCCGGAAGCTCCAGACAGGCGTCCCCGGCGTCGCGGACCGTGACCGTACCCCGGTACAGGCCGGGGGCACCCTCCCCGGTCAGCGGCTCGAAAGGCACGCCTGACACCCCGGCGTCGAAGGCGTCCAGACGCAGTCCACGCGCGCGTACCCCGTGCAGGAACTGCCGCTCGTGCAGGATGCCCCCGGTGATGCCCTTGGGCTCGCCGCTGCGGGGGCCGTAATTGACCCTCCCCAGGGACTCCACCCACAGCTCCACGCGCGCGTGCCCGGCAACGGGCTCCTTGAGCCGCTCGTCGCCCTCGGTGAGCACCCCGGCGCGCTCCCCGTCGACGTACACCACCGCCAGATCCCGCAGCCCGCGCGCGATCAGCGGATACGGCTGCCGCGGCCCCGGCACGGTGACCTCGTACCGTACGACACCCCGGTCGACGTCCAGCTCCTCGAAGGAGGGCGGGACGGGAGACGTCGTCTCGGGGCCGCCGAGCGTCTGAAGTACGGCGCTCAGGGGCGCGAAGTCCGCGAGGTCCACGTCGGCGGGGGCGCCCAACGGCGCTGGTGCGGGCGGGGGTTCGGGCAGGGGACCGTCGGCGTACGCGGCGAGCACCTCGCGCAGGCGCCGGAACTTCTCAGTGGTGCGGCCGTACTCGTCGATCGGGGCGTCGTAGTCGTACGAGGTCACGTCCGGCTCCAGCGGCCCGTCGTGCATGTCGCCGCCGCCCCGGTTGGCGCCCGCCCAGCCGGCGAAGCTGGTGCCGCCGTGCGCCATGTAGAGGTTGACCGAGGCACCGCACTCCAGGATCTCCCGCAAGGTTTCGGCCGCGTCGTCGGCGTCGCGTACGGCGTGCTCCCCGCCCCAGTGGTCGAACCAGCCGCACCAGAACTCCATGCACATCAGCGGACCCTGGGGACGGTGCCCTCGGAGCGTCTCGAACGCCACGCGCGCGTGGGAGCCGAAATTCACCGTGGCGAGTACCCCGGGCACGGATCCGCCGGTGAGCATGTGGTCCTCCGGGCCGTCCGAGGTGAACAACGGCACCGTGACGCCCTCGTCCCGCAGCACGTCGGCCAGGCGGCGCAGATACTCCGCGTCCGAGCCGTAGCTGCCGTACTCGTTCTCGACCTGCACCATGATCACCGGACCGCCGCGGTCGATCTGCCGGGGCACCACCTCCGGCAGCAGCCGGCGGAACCAGTCCTCCACGGGACGCAGAAAACGCTCGTCACGCGTGCGTGGATGTCCCGGCACCCAGTGCGGCAGCCCGCCGTTCTCCCACTCGGCGCAGATGTAGGGCCCCGGCCGGACGATCGCCCACAGGCCCGCCTCCCGGGCCGCGTCCAGGAACCGGCCGAGGGCGTCGACGTTCCGGAAGCTGCCGGGGGCGGGCTCGTGCAGATTCCACGGGACGTACGTCTCCACGCAGTTCAGGCCCAACGCCCGCAGCATCGCCAGCCGGTGCCCCCACTGCGCCTCGTGCACCCGGAAGTAGTGCAGCGCGCCGGACAGCAGCCGCACCGGCCGCCCGTCCAGCAGAAAATCCGTGTCCCCCACAGTGAACTCGCTCATGCAGCCACCCTCACCCCTGGCGGCGATCACGTCCATGGACAAAGATCGGCGCTGCTTGGACGCAAACGGCACGGAGTGGAGGCGACCGCGGATGTACCACACCTGGATGCGGTTCTTCACGCCCGGCCCCGCCCACCTCCGGCTCGGCCTCGTCTGCCTCGGCGTCGGCCTCCAGTACGGCGCCCTGCCCACCGTGGGACCGCGCACCCTCGACAGCCACGTCGCCGTGGTGATCAGCACGGGCGGTGGCTGGTACGCCGGCCCCGACGGCCGCCGTACGACCGTCACCGCGCCCGCCCTGCTGTGGCTCACGCCCGGCGTCCCGCACCACTACGGGCCCGACCACGACACCGGCTGGGACGAGGGCTTCGTCGGCTTCGCCGGGCCCGCCACCGCCACGTACACCGAACTCGGCTACATCGAACCCGGCCGCCCCGTGGTGCCCCTCTCGGATGCCAGCGGCCCGCGCGGCGTGATCGGCCGCATCGCGCGTGCCGCCCGCCGCGACAACCCGCTCCTCGAAGTGGAGACCGGCGCCGCCGTCCACGAACTCCTCGTCGCCCTGCGCCGCGCCCGCGCCGACCTCACCCCCGACGGCGACCAGGTCCTCAAGGCGCTCGCCCGCGATGCCTGTCTGCCGATGTCGGTCGCCGACCACGCCGCCCGGCACGGCATGACCACCGCCGCACTGCGCACCGCCGTCCGCCGCGGCGCCGGCTGCTCACCCAAGGACTACCTGCTCGGCATCCGCCTCGGCCGCGCCAAGGAACTCCTCGCCGGCACCGAACTCCCCGTCGCCGCCGTTGCCCGCCGCGTCGGCTACGACGACCCCGCCTACTTCTCCCGCCTGTTCACCCGCCGCGTCGGCATGCCTCCCGTCCGCTTCCGCGCCCAGGAGGGCCGCGCCGTCCCCGGCGGCTGGAGCGACCGCGTCCCCGACCCCGACGACCCGCCCGTCATCGATCGCACGCACACCCCCTGAGCGGCTCCGGGGAAGTTCAGGCACGCCCTCACGCCGCCCGGCACGCTCCCCCACTGCCTTGAGGGCGTGGGAGGTGCCCCCACTCCCCGCACCGGCCAAAGGCCCAAGCAGCTCCGCTATGAGGGCCTTCGTCCGGCACTCGCCCAGCCTTCGTCCGGGGACCCCCAGAGCACGCACCGAACGACGCGGAACGCACCCGCACTTCCCCGGAGCCGCTCAGCCACAACTGGCCGCCTTTCACCGCCGTGATGAACGGCCGCCGGGGTGCCCCGTAGGGTTTTGCCCATGACCACCAGCAACACCGGAACCGGTGACGTCGACCCTGCGGTCCGTGAGGAACTCGCCCGGCTGCGCGACAGCATCGACAACATCGACGCGGCCGTCGTCCACATGCTCGCCGAACGCTTCAAATGCACCCAGGAGGTCGGCCACCTCAAGGCCGCCCACCGGCTGCCGCCCGCCGACCCCGCCCGCGAGGCCCGGCAGATCGCCCGGCTGCGGGCGCTCGCGGAGAGCGCCAAGCTCGACCCCGCATTCGCTGAGAAGTTCCTGAATTTCATCATCGGCGAAGTGATCAGGCACCACGAGAGCATTGCCGAGAACGGCTCCGCACCGGCGGCCAATTGACCTCGGACTACGCCACTGGGGCGTGACACGCGGGCCCGTGAGGTGCATGCTGCGCGGTGCACTCCTTGTCAGCTGACGAGCACGCCGCGTCAGCGCCCGGACATAAGCTGGTTGTCCACGCGGGAGGGAGGCCGGGCCATGCCGTCGGAATCCAAGATCCTCATCGTCGACGACCATAAGGACACGCTGTACGCGCTGGAGAGCGCCCTGGCGCCGCTGGGCTATCTGCTGGCCCGCGCCACCAGTGGCGACGAGGCGCTCAAGCACGTGCTCCGCGGCCAGGTCGGCCTGCTGCTGCTCGACGTGTGCATGCCCGGCGTCAGCGGCGTCGACGTGGTGCGCTACATGCGGCGCGTGGAACAGACCCAGCACATTCCCGTCATCCTGCTCACCGGCTTCGGCGCGGACCAGGAACTGACCTCCACCGCCTTCGGACTCGGCGTCGCCGACCTCGTCATGAAACCCATCGACCCCTGGGCCCTGCGCACCAAGGTCCGCTACCTGTACGACACCCACCAGCGCCACCTCGCCGTCGAACGCGAGGTCCGCGAACTGCGCGCTCTCCTCAAGGACCTGTCCTCGCGCCCCGCCCTGCCCCACCCCGATGCCCGCGTACCGAACCAGCGGCCCCCGGGAGCACAGACCGGAAGACTCGAGCAGGGCCGGACCTAGTCGGCGCACGAGCGCACACGGTCCGCGTTGTCCGCGGGCCGCCCGGACATAGGCCGCGTACCGATCCGGCCCTGTGCGTTGTCAGTGGCATCAGGCAGCATGTCCTGCATGTCCGTACTCACGCGCGACGAAGCGCAGACCCGTGCCCAGCTCCTCGACGTCCACCGCTACACGATCGAACTCGATCTGACGACCGGGGACGAGACCTTCGACTCCCGTGTGGTCATCCGGTTCACCGTGCGCGGGGACCAGGCGGCCGCGGACACCTTCGTCGAGCTCAAGCCCGCGGAGCTGCGCTCCGCCACCTTGGACGGACAACACCTCGACCCGCACACCCTCGACGAGAACCGGCTGCCGCTGAAGGGCCTCACCCCCGGCGAGCACGAACTGCACCTCGACGCCGTCATGCGCTACTCCCGCACCGGCGAGGGCATGCACCGCTTCACCGACCCCACCGACGGTGAGACCTACCTCTACACCCAGCTGTTCATGGAAGACGTCCAGCGCGTCTTCGCCGCCTTCGACCAGCCCGACCTCAAGGCCGTCTTCGACCTCACCGTCAAGGCACCCGAAGGCTGGACCGTCCTGTCCAACGGCATCACCGAACACCTCGGCGAAGGCCGCTGGCAGGCGGCGGCCACCCCGCTGATCTCCACCTACCTCGTCGCCGTCGCCGCCGGCCCCTGGCACTCCGTGCGCACCGAACACCGCGGCCTGCCCTTCGGCCTGCACTGCCGCCGCTCCCTCGCCCCCTACCTCGACACCGACGCCGAGGAACTCCTCGAGATCACGCGCGCGTGCTACGACCGCTACCACGAGAAGTTCGACGAGCCCTACCCCTTCGACTCCTACGACCAGGCGTTCGTCCCCGAGTTCAACGCCGGCGCCATGGAGAACCCCGGCCTGGTCACCTTCCGCGACGAGTTCGTCTACCGCTCCGCCGTCACCGACACCGAGCGGCAGACCCGCGCCATGGTCATCGCCCACGAGATGGCCCACATGTGGTTCGGTGACCTCGTCACCCTCCGCTGGTGGGACGACATCTGGCTGAACGAGTCGTTCGCCGAGTACATGGGCTACCAGACCCTCACCGAAGCCACCCGCTTCACTGACACCTGGGTGGACTTCGGCGTCGTCCGCAAGGCCTGGGGCTACGACGCCGACCAGCGCCCCTCCACCCACCCCGTAGCCCCCGAAGCCGTCGAGGACACCGCCTCCGCCCTGCTCAACTTCGACGGCATCTCCTACGCCAAGGGCGCCTCCGCACTACGTCAACTGGTCGCCTGGCTCGGCGAGAAGGACTTCCTGGCCGGCATCAACACCCACTTCGCCCGCCACAAGTTCGCCAACGCGACCCTCGCCGACTTCATCGACTCCTTGGCCGGCGCCACCGAACGCGACGTCCACGCCTGGGCCGACGCCTGGCTGCGCACCACCGGCGTCGACACCCTCTCCCCCCGCATCGCCCCCGCCGACGACGGCACCTGCACCCTCACCGTCGACCGCGCGGGCAGCCGCCCCCACCACATCGCCGTAGGCCTCTACGACATCGACGCCACCGACGAGGGCCGCCTCACCCTGCGCACACGCTTCGACCTCGACGTCCCCGAGGCCGCCGGCCGGCCCATCGGCAAGCGCCCCGCGCTGCTCCTGCTCAACGACGGCGACCTCAGCTACGCCAAGGTCCGCTTCGACACCGACTCCTTCCGCGCCGTGCACACCGGCCTGTCCGGCCTGCCCGACCCCCTCACCCGCGCGGTCGTCTGGAACGCCCTCAGGGACGCCGTACGTGACGGCGGCAGCACCCATGGAGGGACGTCCCCCGAACCCCCGACGTCCCCCGCCGCCTACCTCGAGGCCGCCCGCACCCACCTCCCGCACGAGACCGACCTCGCCCTCGTCCAGGGCGTCCTCGCCTTCGCCTCCACCCACATCACCGACCGCTATCTCACCCCCGAGGAGCGCCCCGCAGCGCTGGCCACCCTCTCCGCCCTCTGCCGCGACCTGCTGCGCCGCACCGAGGACGGCGACAACCCCGGCCTGCGCCTGATCGCCGTACGCCACTTCATCGACGTCGCCGCCCACCCCGACACCATCGCCGCCTGGCTCGCCGACGGCACCGTGCCCGGCGGCCCCGACCTCGACCCCGAGCTGCGCTGGCGCGTCCTGGCCCGCCTCGCCGTCCTCGGGGCCACCGACGAGGCCGCCATCGCCGCCGAGCTGGAACGCGACCCCAGCGCCACCGGCCAGGAGGGCGCCGCGCGCTGCCGGGCGGCCCTGCCCGACCCGGAGTCCAAGAGCCGTGCCTGGGAGGCGATGTTCGCCACCGACGACCTCTCCAACTACCTGTTCATCGCCACCGCCCAGGGCTTCTGGCAGCCCGAACAGGCCGATCTCGTACGGGAGTACGTGCCGCGTTACTACGCGGACGCGGTCGCCGTGGCCGCCCGCCGCGGCCCCGCCATCGCCGACGCCGCCGGCCGCTGGGCCTTCCCCGCCCACGCCGTCGACGCCGACACCCTGCGCCTGGGCGAGGCCTGCCTGCGCGACGGCGACCCGATCCCCGCCCTGCGCCGCAAGCTGATCGACCAACTGGACGATCTGGCAAGGGCGTTGCGGGTGCGGGAGGCGTAGCAGCCGCTGTCGCCTGCGGGCGCGCGTGTCCGGGCGGTGACTCAACTCCCGGACACGCCCCCATAAACCCCGGCCCATGCCCCGCAGCGACACGTACCCCCTTTCGGGTTCAGATCGTTGGGCTTTTCGGGCGCCACCACGCAACCGCGTACAAGCTGGAACTCCCTCTGCCCGGCGCCCGGAGGACACCCATGAGTACGCTGCTGCCCCTCGCCTCGGAACCCCAAGGCCCCCACGCCCTGCGGCCGTTGCTCGACACCGTCCTCGACGCGCTCCGGGACGGCGGGCGGGCACGAGGCGGCCCGCTTCCCGCGGGAGGCCCGGACGCGGTCGCCGCGCGCATGCGGGACGCGGTGGGCGACGTACTGCCCGACGCGGGCGACCCGGACGCCCTGCGCGCCCTCGTGCACGCCCTCGCCGAAGGCGCCGCCGACCCGGCGCACCCCCTGTGCGCCGCCCATCTCCACTGCCCGCCCCTCGCCGTCGCCACCGCCGCCGACCTCGCCGTGTCCGCCCTGAACCCGTCGATGGACTCGTGGGACCAGGCACCGGCGGCGTCGGAGCTGGAGGAACTGGTGACACGAGCACTCGCGAACGAGGTCTACGCAGAGGTACCCAGGGGCGCGGGGCTGTATCGATATACGGCTCCGCCGCGATGGGGGTCCCCCCGCTCGAGCGAAGCCGAGAGTGGGGGAGAAGCCGAGAGTGGGGGAGCGATCGGCCCCCACCGGCCCGCAGCCGACAACGCACAGAACCACCCCGACGCCCTGGTCACCACCGGCGGCACCGAATCCAACCAACTCGCCCTTCTCCTCGCCCGCGAAGCACACGGCGGCAAGGTGCGGATGGTGATCGGTGCCAACGCTCACCACTCACTGCCGCGCGCCGCCTGGCTGCTCGGCCTGCCCGATCCCGTAGTCGTCCCCGCCCCCGCCGGCACCCTCGATCCCGCCGCCCTCGACGAAGCCCTCGGCACCCTCCCCGGCCCCCGCGGCTCTGTCGTAGTGGTCGCCACCGCAGGCACCACCGACGCCGGGCTCATCGACCCGCTCCCCGACATCGCCGCACGGTGCCGAGCCCACGGCGCGCGGTTCCACATCGACGCGGCCTACGGCGGCCCGCTTCTCTTCAGCCGCCGGCACCGCGCCCAGCTCACCGGACTGGCAGCCGCCGACACCGTCACCCTCGACCTGCACAAACTCGGCTGGCAGCCGGTCGCCGCGGGACTCCTCGCCGTCAAGGACGCCCGCGACCTCACCGTGCTGCACCACCACGCCGACTACCTCAACGCCGACGACGACACCGAGGCCGGCCTCCCCGACCTGCTCGGCCGCTCCCTGCGCACCACCCGCCGCCCCGACGTCCTCAAGATCGCCGTCACCCTCAAGACCCTCGGCCGGACAGGGCTCGGCGCGCTGGTCGACCAAGTCTGCGACCGCGCCCGCGAGTTCGCCGCACTCGTCGAGGAACACCCCGGCTTCGAGCTCTACGACGACCCCGCCATCAGCACCGTCCTGTTCCGGCCCGTCGCGGCCACCGACGACGCCGTCGCCGCCGTACGCCGAAGACTTCTCATCGACGGCCGCGCCGTCCTCGGCCGGGCACGACTCGGCGGCCGGCTCTGGCTCAAGGCGACCCTTCTCAACCCCGCTACCCGGCCAGGCGACCTCGCCGGGCTCCTGAAACTCGTGGAAGGAACCACCCCCCGATGACCCACCCCCCACACCACGAGCCCGACGCACCGCGCGACCTGGTCGGCATCGGCATCGGCCCCTTCAACCTCTCCCTCGCCGCACTCGCCCACCCCCTGGCCGAACTCGACGCCGTCTTCTACGACCAGCGCCCCGCCTTCGACTGGCACCCCGGTCTGCTCATCGAGGGCGCCACCGTCCAAGTCCCCTTCCTCGCCGACCTGGTGACCCTCGCCGATCCCGCCAGCCCCTGGACGTTCCTCAACTACCTCAAGGCCCGCGAGAGGCTCTTCCCCTTCTACTTCGCCGAGCGCTTCCACATCCAGCGCGCCGAGTACGACGCCTACTGCCGCTGGGTGTCGGAGAACCTCCCCGAACTCCACTTCGGCCACCAGGTCGACGCCGTCCGCTTCAACCCCGAACGCGACGTCTTCGAGGTCGACTTCACCCAGCTCGACAGCGACGGCGAAGCCGAGTCCCTCGGCCGGACGTACACGCGGAACATCGTCCTCGGCATCGGCACCGAGCCGTATGTCCCCGAACCGCTGAAACCCCTCGTGGAGGCGCCCGCCGTCCCCGTCATTCACGCCGCCGACTACGTCGCCCACCGCGACAGTCTGCTGGCCGCCGGGCACGTCACGGTCATCGGCTCAGGACAGTCCGGCGCCGAGATCTTCCTCGACCTGCTCCGCCACCGCCCCGCCGGCCGCGAGCAGCTCCGTTGGCTCGGCCGCACCGAGGCCTTCGCGCCCATGGAGTACTCCAAGCTCGGCCTGGAACACTTCACGCCCGACTACACCCGCTACTTCCACGCCCTCGCCGAACCCGTCCGCGACCGGCTCGGCACCTCGCAGTGGCAGCTCCACAAGGGCATCGACACCGACACCATCGCCGCGATCCACGCGGAGCTCTACCGCCGCACCCTGCACGGCGGCTGGCCCGACGCCGTCCTCACCCCCGGAGTCCGCGTCCGCACCGCGGGACGTGTGGCCACCACCAAGGTCGAGCTCCACGTCGAACACATCCAGCAGAACACCCGCTCCCGCCTCACCACCGACGCCGTCGTCCTCGCCACCGGCTACCGCGAACGTCCCCTCGACCGCATCCTCGCCGGCCTCGACCCCTACCTGCGCCGCGACAACCGTGAACGCCCGCGCATCGACGAACAGTTCCGTCTCGTCCTCGCCCCGACCGTCACCGGCTCCGGCTGCCAGGTCTACGTGCAGAACGCCGAACGCCACACCCATGGTGTCGGCGCCCCCGACCTCGGCCTCGCCGCCTGGCGCAGCGCCACCATCCTCAACTCCCTCACCGGCGAAGAGGCCTACCCCCTCCCGCGCCGCACCGCCTTCACCACCTTCGGCCTCGACCAGCAGCCCTACGTGCCGAACCCCCGCCGGGCGCCGGCACTCACGCCCCTGGTGCAGGGACGGTAGGAAAACCGCAACAGGGCGGCCCTCCTGTTGCAGCAACCGGCACGGGAAGGCCCCCTAAAGCTGTGTATGGCCTCTACAGTCACTCTGGTAACAGCATTTGCGGACACCTGTACGACCCGAGTGAAGAAGCGTGGAAGGAGACGAAAAAAAGGCCACTCGAATATTCCATGCCTCTCCCTGGCAACCGGACGCACTGATACCGTCCCGTCCATGTCGCTGCAACGGGGGCGTCTGATCTGGGCGATAGTTCTTTTCGGGGGAATGCTCCCCGTGATCTATTTCCCGGCGGACGATCATTTCTTTCGCTTGGTGATCGACTTATTGGCGCTGTCGGCCGCGGGAATCCTGTTCCTCGCGATGCGTGCCATGACGCACCGGCCCGCACCAACTCCGGCGGCAGGGCAGCAGGAGTGGCTCACCGCGCCGAACGGCGTGCACCGGCCTCCCCCCACCCGCCCCGCGCCCGCCGCAACGTCCGCGTCCTTGCCCCGAACCGCCGCCGTCACGTCCGTGCCGCGCTTCGGGGCCGGATCGAAGGCCCAGCGTTTCCCCTGGGTACTGCCCGTACGGCCGGCCTCCTCCGGTGTCGCCGCCGACGAGGCATCGCTCGGCGACCTCGCCGTACGAGCCGCCTCACTCGTCGGCCCGGGACACCGCTGCCAGGAGCCCGCCACCGCCCGCCAGGACGCCTACCGCCTGGCACGGGACGCGGCCGGCGACCACCTGCTGCTGGCCATCGCCGACGGAGTCTCCAGCAGCAGCCACGCCGAACTCGGGGCCGCCGTCGCGGCGAGCACGGCCATCACCTACCTCCGACGCCAACTGGACCAGCCCGACGCAGCGGTACGGCTGTCGGCCGCGGAACTCTTCGAAGAGGCCGCCACGGCGATGCGGCGCGAGGCCGGGCGGCGCGGGCTGGACCCCGCCGACGTCTGCGCGGTCCTGTTCGTCGCCGTCATCCCCACCCGGCCGGCCGTCCCGTCCGGCGAGCGCACCATGTGGGCCGCCTGGCTCGGTGACGCCTCCCTGTGGCGGCTCGACGACCGGCGCTGGCGCCACACCGCGGGCGACCGCAAGGAGGCCACGCACGGCTACGACTCCAACGCCGTCACCCACACCCTCCCCGCCGACCCGCAGGCCGCCCGCGAGACCCAACTCGCCCTGCGCCCCGGCGACGTGCTGTCACTCGTGTCCGACGGAGTCGGCGACGGCCTCGCAAGCATCGAGGAACTCAACACCTATCTGGCGGACCACTGGCAGCTGCCGCTGCCCATCGCCTCCTACCTCAACGACGTCGGCTTCGACGCCGAACGGTTCCTCGACGACCGTACGGCCGTCACCGTCTGGATCGACCCCGACGCCCGCTCCCGGCCCTACGACAGCCCCAACGCACCGGCCGGTGCGAGGCACGCCGCTCAGGAAGGGTGGCCGTCGTGACCACGGACTCCTCGGCGTGGGCCGTGCTCCCGGTCACCTCGCTGGCCGACCTGGGCGCCCTCGGTGAACAGATCGCCACGAACAACGGCCAGAGTTCCGAAGTGACCCGCGTCAGCCACCACGGCACCGGGCCCGACCTGCTCTTCAAGCGTTACAAGGAACCGCTGGGCGACACCGACAGCGACCGGCTCGACGAGCTCGTCGCCTTCGGCCGCTCCGACGCGGCCGCCGGCCGCCCGTCCCGCGAGGTGCTGCTGAGCCGCACCTCATGGCCCGTCGCCCGCGTCACCGACGACACGTCCGCCACCGTCGGCTGCCTCATCCCGATGGCCCCGGACGCCTTCCGCTCGGACGGCGGCCGATACCGCGAGATCGACACCCTGGCCCGCCCCGACGCGCGGCTGGCGAGAAACGGCGGCACCCCGCCGACCCCCGAACAGCGCATCACCGCCTGCCAGAGCCTCGTCGGCATCGCCGTCGCACTGGAGCAACGCGGGCTCGTCTACTCCGACTGGAACTACGCCAACGCCTTCTGGAACCCGGCCGACCACTCCGTCTACCTCATCGACATGGACGGCTGCGCCAAGGGCACGGGCACCGACATCCACCAGCCCGGCTGGCAGGACCCGCGGGCCCGGACCGGTACGCCCGCCGACCTGAGTACCGACCGCTACCGGGTCGCGCTGCTGACCGCACGCTGCCTCACCGGCGAGCGCAACCTCGCGGAAATGCTTCACACACTCGACGACCCGCCGAACGGCGTCCCGCGCAAGGTGGCCCAGCTGCTCCTCGACATGCTCTGGGCCGAGAACCGCGAGACCAGGCCCCCCAGTTCGGCGCTGCTCGCCGCGCTGCGCGACGGCCCCGAGCTCAGGTTCTCCGTAGTGCGCGCCGAGTTGCCCGAGCGGCCACCCGCCCGGCGCAGCGACACGGCGGAGCCGCTGAAGTCGGTCATCACCAAACCGGTCAGGTCCAGCGCCTCGTCCCGGCCCGAGGACCCGGACCAGTCGTTCCTGGACCCCCGGGGGGCCTGGGCCATCGGGGTCCTGTTCGCCGTCATCGTCATCGTGGTGATCGTCATCGGCGTGGCACAGGGCTCCTGACGCCGGGCCCGACAGGACGTACCCCGGACTTTGCCCCGGACGCACCCCGGGCCAACGCCCCCACCCCATCAGATCAGCAGAAGAGGAACGCGGATGAACACCCAGGACGACGCGATGCCCGGCGCGGACACCAACGCCTACCGCATGCGGCAGAAATGCCTGCCGACCTATCTCGTGATCGACGCCTCGACCTCGATGCAGCCGCACCAGGACACCCTCAACCGGACTCTCGCCCAACTGCACGCCACCATCTCCGAAAGCCCCCGGGTCTCCGAATTCGCTCACATGTCCCTCATCGCATTCGCCAGCGACGCACACCTGATCATCGAAATGACCGACCTCGATCGCATTCAGGCGATGCCTGAAGTCGTGTGCAACGGGCGTACGAATTACTCCGCGGCATTCGATCTCGTCCGCAGCCGCATCGAAACGGACGTCGACGATCTGCGCGGCATGGGCATGGCCGTCCTGCGCCCGGTCGTGTTCCTCCTCACCGACGGCCTTCCGACCGACGACGGCTGGCACGACGCGTTCCGGCGACTGGTCAACCGCTCCTGGTCCCGGTACCCGCACGTCATCACCTACGGCTTCGGCGCCGCCGACCCGGACGTGCTCGGCAAGGTCGCCACCAAGGCCGCCTTCCTCGCCGACGCGGACACCGACCAGGACCACGCCCTGCTGGAGGCACTCGGCAGCCTCCTCAACTCCCTCGTCGCCTCCTCACGCGCGGGAGAGATGCAGATACCCCGATCCGCTCCCGGGTTCACCGCACAGCCGGTCAGCGAGGAGTACCTGACCGTCCCGGCCGAGTACATGGACTGATCGCCATGTCCGCCCGCCGCACCACCCGGTCGCCCGACCGGCTCCTGCTCACCGCCACGGCCCTGGTCGCGACAGCGGTCATGCTGCGCCTGCTGTCCCCCGACAGCCAGGCCGACGCAGGAACCGAGCCGTCACCCACCCGCTCCGGCTCCACACAGCACAAGAAACCCGGACCACCCGTCCCACGGCCCACCACATGGACCTCACACAACCCGCAACAGCCCCCGGCCGACCTGCCCGGTTCCTGACCGGCGACCGGCGACCGGAAGCCGACGCGGCACCACCCCACGCACACGCCCCATGACGAGAGGAGGCAGCCGATCATGACCAGCCCGACCCTCCAGTGCCCGCGCTGCGGAGCCGCCAACGACCGCAACTACACCACGTGCTCCGGCTGCGGCACCGTACGCGTCATCAACCCCACCGACGGAGCACACCCGGCCGCACCCGCCAGACCCGCCGCACCGCCCCAACCCCGCACCGCCCCACCGCTCAACGTCAGGACCCACCCCACCGTCGCCGCACCCCAGACGCCCCCCGCGCCCCGCTTCGCCCGCGACATCACCCGCTACCTGTGCACCGCCGTCCACACGGACACCAAGTTCGCCCGCCATGCCGTCGAGCAGATCGTCGAGGAACCACGCCGCGCCATCGCCTCCTCGCCGGGCGTCGACCTCGGCTGCGTACTCAGACACGCCCTGGCAGCCCGCCGCCGCCAGGTACGGCGGGACGTCGTACTCGCCCTGCTGCTCCTGGCCGTGGTGATCATGCTGCCGTTCCTCTCCTTCGCAGCACTGGTCCTGGGCTACCTCGTGGCCTGGCTCATCGTCGCCGTCGAATCCCTCTCGGTGCACTACGGCGTCGTCGCCGGACAACTCAGCCGAGAGAACTTCAACCCGGACCAGGCCCCCCAACCCCTCAGCTCCGAGAAGCGACGCCGCATCGAGGCGATCGAGACACGCGACCGGGGCAACGTCGTCGTCTCCTCGCTCTACGCCCCCTTCATCGGCTACGGACAGACGACCAGCACCTGGTCCTTCGCCCTCGACACGGCACGCGCCGAAGAGGGCAAACAGGTCATCCCCTTCACCGTCCACGAGATCAACGACCATCTCGCCGCCCGCGTCGGAGACCTGAAGCTGCCCGGCGTCCACGTCGAGAACCTCCTGCTCGTCAACGGCAAGGACCTGCTCTACGGCGTCGACGACCGAACCCGGACCGAACTGCTGCCCGACACCGCCGGACCACCCAGCGCGAAGGTCTCACCGGACCTGATGCACGAGCTGCGCGAGGACGGCAAGGGCCGCGCCCGCCCCTACCTCTCCATCCGGGTCACCGGCTGGAGCGGCGAACTCGCCACCACCTTCTTCCTCAGGTGCGCACTGCTGTCCGACCGCAAAATGCTCTTCATCGAAGGCAGCAGCTCCCTCCTCGCCCCCGTGCGCGAGCGCTACCGCATCGCGGACCAACTGCTCGGCTCACCCACCTTCCGCCAGTGGTGGACCCTCGTCAGCCAAGCCGGAGTCCGCGCGCCGGCAGTACTGATCGGATCACCCTTCTCCGTCATCGCAGGCCTGTTCGCACCGCTCAACGAACAGAGCAAGCAACAACGCCAGGCACGGGAGATCCGCCACCGCACCTTCAACTACGGCGCATCCTTCAGCCTCAGAGACGCCGCGAGCGACCAGCTCTACTACCGCTACTTCCAGCAACTCGACCGCGAGTTGTACGTGAAGATGGTCGAACACCGGGTGCTCGACGCCCTGGTGGAGTTCCTGGAAGACCACAACATCGACACCAGCGAACTGATCCAGCGTCAGACCACCATCAACAACACCGGCCTGTACGCGGGCGGCAACGTGACACTCCAGGGCTCCGCCGTAGGCGTCGGCGGCAGCATCGCCGGAGTCTTCCGGCGCGGCCAGACGACCGGCGGCCCCGGAGGGCCCGCCGGGCCAGGACACGCCGGCGCCCCCGCCGCCACCCCACCCGCGAACCAAGGAAGGTGACGACATGCCAGAAACCGGCAACAACAGCGGCATCAACGCCGGCGGCGACCTCCACATCGACCGCAGCGCGGTCGCCGTCAACCACTCGTCCGCCACCGTCGGCCCCGCGGACGAGCCCGACCGTGACGCCGCCATCGCCGAACTCCGCACCGCCGTAGGACTGCTGCTGGAACAACTGCGCAGGTACCAGGACCAGTACGAGGACGGCGCGGAACTCGTCCAAGCCGCCGAGCACGTCGACGAGGAACTCGCCCAGGACGAGCCACGTCGCACCGCACTCCTGCGCTGGCTCGGCTTCATCGCCCCCGGCGTCCAGGCCACCGCCGCGATCGCGGGCGACGTGGCCGCCATTCAGGACAGCGTGACCAGCCTGCTCTGACACCACGCGCAAGGCCGGCGGCAGACACCACCGGCCTTCGCGCGCCCCCAGCCCGACGCACTAGAAAACAGGCGTGCCCTCACGGGTCAGCTTCCAGTCCACCGACGCAAAGTCCTTCGGATCCAGCTCACCCTTCGCGGTCACCCACTCCGCGATCCGCGTCCGGATCTCCGTCGACTCCGACCACAGCTCCTGCGCCGACGCCACGTGCGGAAACGCCCCGCCGCCATTCGCCCGGTAGTTGTTCACCGCGAACACGAACTGCTGCGCATCGTCCAGCGCGACACCGCCGTACGTCAGATTCTTGATCCGCGAACCCGCCGCCTGCGCGATGTCGATCTCGTACGCCAGCCCCGACACATAGTCGTAGTTGTAATCCGGACGGTTGCCCGCGTTCGTCAGCTTCTCCACGTCGACCGTGGCGTCCGCCGCCGTCTGCACGAAATACTCCGCCGAAAACTCCAGGTACGCCTTCACCTGCGCACCCGTCATCAGCTTCGCGACCAGCGTGTTGTCGTACACATACAGGCCCGACAGATCCCGGATCGTCACATCACCGGCCGGGATCTGAGACGTCCGCGAGAACGGCGACGCCTGCGCGATCACCGGCAGCGACGCGTACTCCGTACTCGCCAGCGCCGCCTTGACCACGTCCTCCTGCACCTTGGTGATCAGATCGATGATCGGCGCGTCCTTGTAGCGGGCATCCACCGTCGTCAGCGTCTCGGTGGCCGTACCGACGACCTGGTTGACGTACTCCACGACGATGTCGTGCTCGTCCTTCAGCAGCTTGGTGATCCTCGGATCGTCGGCGACCGTCTTCGAGTCACGCACCGACGCCTTCACCGACTCGACCGTCCAACGGCCCTTCTCCAAGACCAGCTCGAAGTCGAACAGCGACAAGCGCTCCGCATAACACAGCGGCTCCGACAGCACGACCGTCTTGCCGGTCTTCTCATTCGTGACCAGCAGCTCCGCGATCTCCGTGTGCGCGTGCCCCACCAGAATCGCGTCAATACCCGGCACCTGCTGCGCCACCAGAGCGGACGAGTTCTCGACGTACGGCAGCTGGTCACCGTACGACGACGTACCCGACGAACCGGAGTGCGCCGACACCACCACCACATCCGCGCCCATCGACCGCAGCTTCGGCACCCACTTCGCCGCCTGCTCCTCCAGACCCGGGAACGTCAGCTTGCCCTCGACATACGCCTTGTCCCAGATCGCGATCCCCGGGTTGGTCAGACCGAGGACGGCGACCTTGACCGGCGGCGCGCCCTTCACATGGAACTTCTTGATGAAGTACGGCGGGAACGCGGGCTTGAGGGTCTTCGCGTCCAGCGCGTTCGCACCCAGCAGCGGAAAGTCGCACTGCTCCTCGAACTTCCGCAGCGTCTCGATACCGTAGTTGAACTCATGGTTGCCCAGCGCCACCGCGTCATACCCGATCGCGTTCATGGCCTGCGCCATCGGGTGGACCGGACCACCCTTCGCCGTGATCGGGTCCACCTTGGCGTAGTAGTACGTCAACGGAGTGCCCTGAATCGTGTCGCCCGCGTCCAGCAGCAGCGTGTTACAGCGGCCCTTCTCCTCCCGGACCTGATTCACCAACGTCGAGATCCGGGCCAGACCCTGCGCATTGCCCTTGGCGTCGGTGTACTCCGCGTCCTTGAAGTAGTCCCAGTTGAAGACATGGCCGTGCAGGTCCGTCGTCCCCATCACCGTGAACGAGTACCGCTTCGCCGACTTCGGGCCCTTCCTCGCCTCCGCGGCCTCGGCCGCCGGAGCCGCCGCCGCGCCGGCCAGCGCGACCCCCGCTCCCGTCACGGCGGACTTCTTCAGGAACTTCCGACGGTTCAACGGCATCTCTCGACACTCCTCGGGCCACGGTCAATGACGCGCGTAGACCGAACACGATCGACGACGCGCGTAGATTCTGACCCGGACATGCCGACCAGCAACAGGCCCCGCAGGTTTCGATCTGATGACCCCACCTGTGAACTCGCCGACCCTGCAAGCGAGTAAGACATGCCAGAGTGGGACGTATGACCACCCCAACCCCAGACGAACCCCACCCCGCCGTCCCCTACGGCACCCCCGACGCCCCCCGCATCGCCGTCCGCGGCGAAGCCCGCCTCGAAGTCGACCCCGAAATCGCCCGCATCGGCATCACCGTCGCCTCCCGCGGCAAAGACCGCCGCACCGCCCTCGACGACCTCACCCGCCGCAACACCACCGTCCTCGACCTCATCAAGACCTACGGCGACACAGTCGAACACCTCGAAACCGGCTCCTTCTCCATCAACCCCGAACTCAAAGAACACGGCCGCGGCGAACGCATCCACGCCTACCACGGCCGCGTCCGCATCACCGCCGAACTCACCGACTTCACCGCCCTCGGCGAACTCACCACCCGCCTCGCCGACCAAGAACTCACCCGCGTCGACGGCCCCTGGTGGGCCCTCCGCCCCGACTCACCCGCCCACCGCCAAGCCCGCCAGCACGCAGTCAAGGAAGCAGTCCAGCGCGCAAGGGAATACGCCGAAGCACTCGGCACCACACTCGCGGCCCTCGTAGAGCTCGCCGACATCGGAGCCGAAAACGCCGAGCCCTACCCAGTCGCCGGCAGCGGCCGCATGCGCTCCGCATCCTTCGCCGCCGAAGACACCGCCGCCGCCCTCGACCTCGAACCCCAACGCCAACGCGTCTACGCCCAGGTCAACGCACGATTCACCATGACACCGCCCCGCCTCTGACCCACCACCCCGCACAACCGGACCCCGTAAATGCGCGACAGGCTCCGAAATGCTCATCGGAGCGCCCCGGCGCACAATTCAACACTTGTCAATAGCCCTTCACGCAAAGGTTGTTGAGTAGTCATGCGCGGCCAATTCTCTACCCACGGGTAAGGCCTAGGCTCGAAACATGCGCCGAGCAAAGATCGTCTGCACCCTGGGACCCGCCACCGACTCATACGACCAGATCAAGGCCCTGGTCGAAGCCGGAATGGACGTCGCCCGATTCAACCTCAGCCACGGCACCTACGCCGAGCACGAGGAGCGCTACCAGCGCGTGCGAAAGGCCTCCGACGAGACCGGCCACAGCGTCGGCATCCTCGCCGACCTTCAAGGCCCGAAGATCCGACTCGGCCGCTTCACCGAAGGCCCCGTACTCCTTGAACGCGGCGACACCTTCACCATCACCGTCGAAGAAGGCGCCCACGGCGACCGCCAGCAGTGCGGCACCACCTACGACGGCCTCGCCACCGACGTCACCCCCGGCGAACGCATCCTCGTCGACGACGGCAAAGTGTGCCTGGAGGTCACCGAGGTCGACGGCCCCCGCGTCCACACCACGGTCGTCGAAGGCGGCATGATCTCCGACAACAAAGGCCTCAACCTCCCCGGCGTCGCCGTCTCCGTCCCCGCCCTCTCCGACAAGGACGAAGCCGACCTCCGCTGGGCCCTGCGCATGGGCTGCGACGTCATCGCCCTCTCCTTCGTCCGCAGCGGCCGCGACATCGACGACGTCCACCGCATCATGGACGAAGAAGGCCGCCGCCTCCCAGTGATCGCCAAAGTGGAGAAACCGCAGGCGGTCGAGGCGATCGACGACATCGTCGCCGCCTTCGACGGCATCATGGTCGCCCGCGGAGACCTCGGCGTCGAAATGCCGCTCGAACAGGTCCCCCTCGTCCAAAAGCGCGCGATCAAGCTGGCCAAGAGGAACGCCAAGCCGGTCATCGTCGCCACCCAGATGCTCGACTCGATGATCGAGAACTCCCGCCCGACCCGCGCCGAGGCGAGCGACGTCGCCAACGCGGTCATCGACGGCACGGACGCCGTCATGCTGTCCGGCGAGACCAGCGTCGGCAAATACCCGATCGCGGTGGTCAGGACGATGTCGAAGATCGTCGAGGCGGCAGAGGAAGACCTCCTGGCGAAGGGCCTCCCGCCCCTGACCGAACGCAACAAGCCCCGCACGCAGGGGGGCGCGGTGGCGAGGGCGGCGGCTGAGATGGGCGACTTCTTGGGCGCGAAGTTCTTGGTCGCCTTCACCCAGTCCGGAGACACCGCCCGCCGCCTGTCGCGCTACCGCTCCCCGATCCCGCTGCTGGCCTTCACGCCGGAGCCGGCAACGCGATCGCAGTTGAATCTGACGTGGGGTGTGGAGACGTTCCTCGGGCCGCACGTGGACTCGACGGATGCGATGGTCGACCAGGTGGACGAGTTGCTGCTGAAGTACGGCCGGTGCGAGCCGGGCGACGTCGTCGTGATCACGGCGGGTTCGCCGCCTGGTGTATCGGGGTCGACGAACCTCGTGCGGGTGCACCACATCGGGGAGGACGACAAGTAGGCGGCACTTCAGTACTTGGGGCCTACGTGGGTGTCCATTAGGGCTACGGAGGCTTTGCGGGCGATGGAGATGTTGAACGGGTCGCTGCCCCGGGCGAGGCTGGTCCACTCGACGCCGACCTTGTCGAGGGCATTCGTGAAGAGCCGCCGGATGTCGTCCGACTTGTTGGCGAAGAAGTAGCGGGGGTACTCGTAGCGCTTGCGCTCACCGGCCACCATGCGGGTCGTCCAGTTGGTGATGCGGCAGCCGTCGGAGTGGATGAGGCCCCGGATGAATTCCCAGGGGTGGGCGTCGACGATTGCCTGCTGCCAGGGTTCGAAGGCGATGCGGCGCTCGTGCTTCTTGCCAGGGCCGTGCTGGGGGAACAGGCAGTGCAGGTGCTTCGAGTACACCTTTACGTTGCTGCAGCCGGTCCTGCGGACGCGGCAGACGGAGTTGTCGGGGAAGACCGCACGCATGGCCTGCTCGCAGTCGTCCATGAGGCCGGGCCATGATTCGGCGCAGGTGATCATGAGGTTGGGTGCTCGATGCTCGGAGTAGTGGCTGATGTGGCCGTCGCCGAGGTAGAGGCCCAGTAGGTAGCTGTACGCCGGCTCGTCGAGGGTGCGCCCGTCGCATCGGGGGCACTTGGGATCGTGTCGGCCGGGACATTCGCCGCGTTTCGCTCGGTCGAGGTGCTTCCAGTAGCCGATCGTCCCCAGCGGAACATTGAGCCGTCGAGCCACGTCGGCGTTCTTTGAGCCGTTGCGCAGCAGCGTGACGGCTTTCTGTCGCACATCAGTGCCGTGGAAGTTCATGTGGACACTCTGTGAGAGTGATCGCGACGACACGCAGCAAAAAGCGGATGTTCACGAGAACGTGGACATCCGCTTATCGGCGTGACCTTGGAATCAAAGGAAAAGTGCCCCAGGTGGGATTCGAACCCACACTGTCCGCTGTTTGAGAGCGGCCTCTCTAACCGGTTGGAGTACTGGGGCCTTGGAAAGGAAGGAGAAGTGCAACCCCTCGCGCCACCACCTTACCGCAGCTAGGTACTCTCTTGTCAGCAGCACCCTGCCCCAACCGAGGAGCCCCCGTGACCGCCCCCGAGTCGCCCCAGCCCGTAGACGCGCCCGACGACGACAAGTCGCACGTGCCTCCGCTGACGACCCGTGTCGTCATTGCCGAGGACGAGGCACTGATCCGGCTCGATCTGAAAGAGATGCTGGAGGAGGAGGGGTACAGCGTGGTCGGTGAGGCCGGTGACGGTGAGCAGGCCGTCGAGCTGGCCCGGGAGCACAAGCCGGATCTGGTGATCCTGGATGTGAAGATGCCGAAGCTGGATGGCATCTCTGCCGCCGAGAAGATCGCCGAGGAGCGCATTGCCCCCGTCCTCATGCTGACCGCCTTCTCCCAGCGCGATCTTGTCGAGCGCGCCCGCGACGCCGGTGCGATGGCGTATCTCGTGAAGCCGTTCAGTAAGAGTGACGTCGTTCCGGCGATCGAGATGGCTGTTTCTCGGTTCACGGAGTTGAAGGAGTTGGAGAAGGAGGTCGCGGACCTCAGCCTTCGGCTTGAGACTCGGAAGCTTGTCGATCGGGCGAAGTCGATTCTTCAGACGGAGTACGGGCTGACCGAGCCGGCTGCGTTCCGGTGGATTCAGAAGACGTCGATGGATCGCCGGATGTCGATGCAGCAGGTCGCTGAGGCGGTTATTCAGGACGCTGATGAGAAGAAGGGCAACGGCAACTGAGCCCACGCCCCGTGCCCCTGAGCTGACGACGAGGCCCGCGCCCCCTGGACTGGGGGCGCGGGCCTCGTCGTAGACGCGTGGAAGCGAAGGACTTCAGTCCTCGCCGAGGTATGCCTTCCGTACCGACTCGTCGTGCAGCAGGTTTTGTCCGGTGCCGGAGAGGACGATGCTGCCGACCTCCATGACGTGGCCGTGGTCGGCCAGGGACAGTGCGGCCTGGGCGTTCTGTTCGACCAGAAGAATGGTCGTGCCCTGGGACTTGAGTTCGGCGATGGTGGCCATGATTTTCTGCATCATGATCGGCGAGAGGCCCATGGAGGGTTCGTCGAGCATGAGCAGTTTGGGCTGGGACATGAGTGCGCGGCCCATGGCGAGCATTTGCTGTTCACCGCCGGAGAGTGTGCCTGCGGCCTGCTTGCGGCGTTCTCCGAGGATGGGGAAGAGGTCGTAGGCGCGTTGGATGTCCTTTTCGATGGCGGGTTTGTCGTTGCGGAGGAAGGCGCCGAGGCGGAGGTTGTCCTCGATCGTCATGCGGGGGAAGATGTGCCGCCCCTCGGGGGAGTGGGCGAGTCCCATGGAGACGATGTTGTGGGCGGGGATCTTTTTCAGCGATTTGCCGTTGAATTTGATCTGGCCGCCGACCGGCTTCAGTAGCCCCGACAGGGTGCGCAGTGTGGTGGTTTTGCCGGCGCCGTTGGTGCCGATGAGGGTGACGACTTCGCCGGCGTCGACCTTGAAGGAGATGCCTTTGACGGCTTCGATTTTGCCGTAGGCGACCCGGAGGTCTTCGACTTCGAGCATGACGGTCATCGGTCGTTCTCCTTGCCGGGCGCCGCGTCCGTGGTGATGTCGGCCTGTGCCTCGGCGGCCTCGACCTCCGCGACCTCGGCGTGGCCGGGGTCGCCTTCGAAGGGTTCGCCGAGGTAGGCGGCGATGACGCGTTCGTCGCCCTGCACGGTGGCGCTGTCGCCTTCGACGAGTTTTTCGCCTTGTACGAGGACGGCGACGCGGTCGCAGAGGTTGAAGATGAACCGCATGTCGTGCTCGATGACGAGGACGGCGATGCCCATGTCGCGGATGGCGAAGACGAGTTCTTCGGTGGCCCGGGTTTCCTGCGGGTTCATGCCGGCGGTGGGTTCGTCGAGGAGGAGCAGGCCGGGTTCGCTGGCGAGGGCTCGTGCGATCTCGAGCTTGCGCTGTTCGCCGTAGGGGAGGTTTCTGGCGAGGTGGTCGCGTTTGTCGGCGAGGCCGATGAACTCGAGGAGTTCCATGGCGCGTTCTTCGGAGGCTTTTTCGGCTTTCTTGAAGCCGGGGCCGCGTAGGAGTGCGGACCAGAGCCCTTCTTTGGTGCGGGTGTGGCGGCCGACGAGCACGTTTTCCAGGACCGTCATGTTGGAGAAGAGTCGGATGTTCTGGAAGGTGCGGGCGACGCCGGCCGCGGTGACCTTGAAGGACTGGGGCGGCAGGATGTTGCCTTTGTAGCGGACCTCGCCCTCGGTGGGGATGTAGAGGCCGGTGAGGCAGTTGAAGAAGGTCGTCTTGCCGGCGCCGTTGGGGCCGATGAGTCCGACGATTTCTCCGCTGCTGACGGTGAGGTCGACGTTGCGTACGGCGGTGAGGCCGCCGAAGCGCATGGTGACGCCGCGTGCGTCGAGGACGGTTTCGCCGGGGGCGCTGGCGCCCGGGGCGGCGTCCTTGGTGGTGGTGTCGGTAGTCATCGTGGTCAGGCCCCTGCCTTGCTGAGGACTGTGGGCGCTTCTGCTTCCTCGTGGAATTCGAGCTGGCGGCGCCGGTTCGGGATGAGGCCTTCCGGACGGAAGCGCATCAGCAGGACGAGCGCGAGACCGAAGGCGAAGAGCTGGTAGTCGCCGAGGAACTGGAGCTTGGCGGGGATGAGGTAGAGGAGTGCGGCGCCGACGAGTGGGCCGCTGATGGTGCCCATGCCGCCGAGTACGACCGCTGCGAGCAGGAAGGCCGAGTTGGGCGGGACGACGTGGGCGAACTGGTATTGCTCGGGGGTCACGGTGTAGGTGACGTGGGCCTGGACGGATCCGGCGAGTCCGGCGAGTGCGGCGCCGAGGGCGAAGGCGACGAGCTTGACGCGGAAGCCGTTGATGCCCATGGCGAGGGCGGCTGTTTCGTCTTCGCGGATGGCGACCCAGGCGCGGCCGATGCGGGAGTCGCCGCTGCGTCGGAAGACGACCACGACGACGAGGGTGATGAGGAGCATCAGCAGGAAGTAGTTGGCGAAGCGCGCGATGGTGAATCCGCCGAAGCTGTGTTCCGCGCCGAAGTCGAAGCCGAAGATGCTGAGGTTCGGGATCGAGGAGATGCCGTTGGAGCCGTTGGTGATGTCGGGTCCTGAGGTGCCGTCCATGTTGAGGACGGTGATGCGGAAGATCTCACCGAAGCCGAGGGTGACGATGGCGAGGTAGTCGCCGCGCAGTCGCAGGGTGGGGGCGCCGATGAGGACGCCGAAGACCATGGCGACGGCTGCGCCGAGGAGGGCGGAGGCCCAGAACGGCAGGTGGATGTCGAACGGTGAGGAGGGGGAGCCGGAGACCATGGCCGCGGTGTAGGCGCCGACGCCGAGGAAGGCGACGTATCCGAGGTCGAGGAGGCCGGCGAGGCCGACGACGATGTTGAGGCCGAGGGCGACGGTGGCGAAGATCAGGATGTAGACGCCGATGGTCGCGTACTGGTCGTCGGACTGGGTGAAGGGGAATGCGGCGGCTGCGACGAACGCGCCGATCATTGTCACCGTGCGGTGCTTGGAGGTGAGCTCGGAGACCCTGTTCACGAGTCCGGCCTTGGCCGCGGCGGCGAAGCCGAAGCCGGCGGTGATGAGGAAGCCGACGAAGAGTTCGTCGTACTCGGTGCCGATGCCGTAGGTGAAGACGGTCAGGCCGAGGGCGAGTGCGGCGACGATGACGAGGATTTCGGCGTACGCGGGCAGCTTGCGGGCCGGGGTGGTGGTGCCGGAGGCGAAGGCTGCCTTGATGATGGCGCCGGTGTGCCGTGCGTTGTGGCGGAACTGCTCCCAGCCGGTGTCGTCCGGGTCGGAGGGGTCGGGCGCCGGCCGCTGGAACGGCAGGGAGAGCGCGCCGAGCAGGGCGGCGAGGGTGGCGATGGCCACGATCCAGCCGCCGGGTTCGAGGTTGGCCAGGCCGCCGAGTTGGGCGCTGATCGCGATGATCGTGTACCAGGCGGTGGCGAATGCGGCGAGCGCGGCGGTTTTGATGGCGCTGTCGGCGCCTGCCGGTACGAGCCAGCGCAGGCCCTTGATGCCGTAGGAGGCGAGGCCGAAGAGTGCGGTGAGGGCGCCGCCGATGAGGACGAGGACCTGTAGGCCGCCGGGGTAGCCGTAGACCGTGAGGTCGCCGGGGAAGGCGGAGGTCCAGGTCCAGGCGAGGAAGGTCGAGATGACGGTGAGGATTCCGCCGCCGGTGGCGAGGGCGCGTCCGATGTGCGGCGGGATGCCGATGAGTCCGGAGGTGGCGCCGGTGGGGTCCTGGGCGGGCGTCTGGGGGGTGCTGGTCTGTGTGGTCATAGGTCTCACGCCCTGTCCGCGACGCGCTCGCCGAGCAGGCCCTGTGGCCTGAAGAGGAGCACGAGGATGAGGAGTACGAAGGCCCAGACGTTGGCCCAGGACTGGCCGCCGAGCTGCGACATGCCGGGGACGTCGGCGATGTAGGCGGTGGCCATGGTCTCGGCGAGGCCGAGGACGAGGCCGCCGATCATGGCTCCGTAGATGTTGCCGATGCCGCCGAGGACGGCTGCGGTGAAGGCCTTGAGGCCGAGGATGAAGCCCATGCGGAAGTCGATCTGGCCGTATTTGAGGCCGTAGGCGAGGCCTCCGACGGCGGCGAACGCGGCGCCGAGGGCGAAGGCGACCACGATGATGCGGTCGGTGTTGATGCCCATGAGCTTGGCGGTGTCGGGGTCCTGGGCGGTGGCCTGCATGCCGCGTCCGGTGCGGGTCTTCATGACGAAGTAGGCGAGGATCGCCATGCTGATGGGGGCCGCGATGAAGAGGAAGATGTCACCGGTCTGGATGGTGACGCTGCCGATTTCGAAGGGGCCGCCTTCGATCTGGGGGAAGGTGCGCGCCGACTTGGCGTTGGGGTACCAGGCCCATACCGCCTGCTGGAGGGCCAGGGAGAGGCCGATGGCGGTGATGAGGGGGGCGAGGCGTGGTGCGGTGCGCAGGGGGCGGTAGGCGAACCGTTCTGCGCCTACGGCGACCGTTACGGCGACCAGGATGGCGCCGACGAGCATCAGTGGCAGGGCGATGGCCATGGAGGTGCCGTCGGGCAGTACGTACATGTAGACCGTGAATGCGCCGAAGGCGCCGGTCATGAAGATCTCGCCGTGGGCGAAGTTGATGAGCTGGACGATGCCATAGACCATCGTGTAGCCGATGGCGACCAGCCCGTACATGGATCCCAGTAGCAGGCCGTTGACCAGCTGCTGCGGCAGTTCGTTCACCGCATGTCCTCCGAGACGTTCGGATAGTCGAGGGTGTGGCCGGATGTGAGTGCGCGCGGGGCGCCTGTGGTGCGGCGCCCCGCGCGGCTCATGAGTGGTGCGGTGTGGGTCAGCCCGTGTAGGTGCCGGACTTGACCGCTGCCCAGTCACCGGCCTTGACGGAGTAGACGGTGAGCTGCTTGTTGGTCGCGTCACCGTATTCGTCGAAGGCGACCTTGCCGGTCACGCCGTCGAAGGTGACGTTCTGCATGGCCTCGGTGACCTTGGCGCGGGCGTCGTCGGGAAGCTTGCCGTCGTTGTCCTCGACGACCTTCTTCACGGCTTCGATGATCGCCCAGGCCGAGTCGTAGGAGTAGCCGCCGTAGGCCTCGTAGGCCTCCTTGTAGCCCTCGGTCTTGTAGTTGGCGACGAACTCCTTGGCGGAGGGGAGCGTCTCGACCGGGGCGCCGACGGAGGTGGCGAGGTCGCCGGTTCCGCTGGCGCCGGCCAGCTTGATGAAGTCGGCGCTGTAGATGCCGTCGCCGCCGACCAGCGGGATCTTGGCACCGGCGGCCTTGATCTGCTTGCTCAGCGGACCGGCCTGCGGGTACTCGCCGCCGTAGTAGACGACGTCTGCACCGGAGGTCTTCACCTTGGTGGCGACGGCGGAGAAGTCCTTGGTGTCGGGGTCGATGTGCTCGGTGCCGACGATCTTGCCGCCGAGCTTCTTGAACTCCTCGGAGAAGGTGGCGGCCAGGCCGGCGCCGTACGTCTTCTTGTCGTCGATGACGTAGACGCTCTTCTTCTTGGCGTCGTTGAAGACGTACTGCGCGGCGAACGGGCCCTGGATGGCGTCCGTGGTCGCGGTGCGGAAGTACGACTTGTACGGGCGGGCCTTGGTGGTCTGCCAGTCCGTGCCCTGGGTGAGGGCCGGGTTGGTGTTGGCGGGGGAGACCTCGACCAGCTTGGCGTCGTCGAAGACCTTCTGCATGGACTCGGCGACGGAGGAGTTGAGGGGGCCGACGACGCCGAGGACGTCCTGGTCGGCGACGAGCTTGGTGGCGTTCTGCTGGCCCGAGGAGGGCTGCGCCTGGTCGTCGAGGGCCTGGATCTCGAAGGTGACGCCGTCGACGTACTTTTCCTTGTTGGCCGTCTTGGCGGCGAGGTCGACGGAGTTCTTGATGCCGAGGCCCAGTGCGGACAGGTCGCCGGTCAGCGGGGCATCGACACCGATGACGACCTTGGTGCCTCCGCTGTCCGAGCCGCCGCCGTCCTCGTCGCGAGAGCCGCAGGCGGTGAGGGTGAGCGCTCCCGCCGCCAGCGCGGCGGTTATGGCGATGAGTGAACGTTGACGCACGATCAGTCCTTTCCCTGGCGCGGCCCTTCCCCCTGGAAGAGGCCGAGTCGAGCGCTGGACGCTGGACCGAAGTGGTTCGAATCCGACGGCGCGGTGACTGGCCGTGACTCTAAGCGGGTAGAGGGAACCTGGAGGAGTGTCTGGCCAAGGCTGTGACGCTCTTGTTATGACACGACGTAATGCAGAGCGGTACTCGATGGGCGGAAGAGTAGAATTCCGGCCGATTTGCCCCGTCCGCATAGTGAGAACCCGCAGGAAGCGCCGCGAGGGTTTCAGTAGTGTTCTTGGGGTTTGGTAGTGACATGGAATCGTTGCCGCAAGCTACTTGAAGGGCTTCTGAGAGGTCCTGTGAATAGCGCTCGCCCAGGATGAAACTGTGGTCCTCTATTGCGCGCGTATTACGCAGAGTTACGTCCAGGAAAGGAAGTCCGGCATCCGTCGGCACATGTGCGCAATCCGTGACATGCATGGTGATCACGATCCTGCGAGGAAATTCGGGCCTGGTACGGAACGGAGGCCGGGGTGCCGAGGTCAGGGAAAGCCCGGAGTAGGGCTGGCTGATGCGCTCCATGGTCACCGGCGCGCCGGACCCTGGGATGACCATGACCAGGATCGCGAAACTGAAGCTGCCGCTCGGGCTGTTCGCCGGCGGGAGTTCCCGGCCCAGGTAGTCCATGTCGACGGTCTGGGAGGGGAATGCGGGAGGGTCAGGCTCCGGCTCCTGCGGGCGGGTGGCGTAGAGGTAGCCCCCGCCCACGAGTGCGACGGCGGCCGCTGCGGATGCGATGAGGGTACGGCGGTGCCGGGCGCAGAGGGCTGCCAGGCGTCCGTGCGGGGCTTGGGGGAAGGGTTCGGCGGAGTCCCACGCGCGCGTGTCCTCGCCCGGCTCGACGGGGCCGACGCCGCTCACTGCCAGGGGCCTTCGGTCGGGCCGCCGTCGCGGTACAAGTCCGTGCAGCCCGCGCGCACTTCGCGGTCGATCAGTCGCTCCGCGGCCGCCGCCCCCGCGCGCTCGCGTTCGGCCCGGGCGGCGTCCACGACGTCCCTGAGGAGCTCGTACTGCCCGTTGGACAGGCCCATCGACTGGTAGTCCCCGTAGGTGTCGCTGTCCAGTACCTCACGCGACCAGTACGAGACGATCCGCGTGCACAGGTCCTCCGGTGGTGTCGCCGGCGCCGACGGTGAGCGGGAACCGGCCTGCGCTCCCGTCTCCGCGGCAGTCCCGTCCGGCGCTCCGGTGTTCCCGCAGCCCGTGGCCGCGCAGCCCGTCAGGAGCACCAGTGCGAGCGCCGCACCCGGCCGGAGGGGCCGTTCCGTTCCCATGCCATGACGCTAAGCCGCCGAGTGCCCGGGATCAACGGTGCTGCGGACGCGGGGAGTTGCTTCACCCCGGTTCAGCCCGCCGCCCGAATCCGCGCGGCGTCCCCGGGGTTCACGTCCCGCAGCATGCAGGTCAGCCGTGCGCTGCACACCCGCTTGCCTGCCTCGTCGCTGATGACGATCTCGTACGTCGCCGTGGAGCGCCCTCGGTGCAGGGGGGTGGCCACGCCGGTCACGAGCCCGGAGCGGGCGCCCCGGTGGTGGGTGCAGTTGAGGTCGACTCCTACGGCGATCTTGGAGCTGCCGGCGTGGAGCATGGAGCCGACGGAGCCGAGGGTCTCGGCGAGCACGGCGGAGGCGCCGCCGTGCAGCAGTCCGTACGGCTGGGTGTTGCCCTCGACCGGCATGGTGCCGACGACGCGGTCCGCCGAGGCCTCGACGATCTCCACGCCCATGCGCGTGCCCAGGTGTCCGGCCGAGAACATGGCGATGAGGTCGACGCCGAGCGCGGCGTACTCGTCGATGACCTCTTGCGGGAACTTCACGTGCTGCTGCTCGCCCATGGGGCCCGGCTCCGTTTCGTCGGCGGTCGCGTGTGTCGGTCGCAGTCGACTGAGCAAACGCTCAGTCGGTCGCCGATTGTTCCAGACGTACGACGACGGACTTGCTGGCCGGGGTGTTGCTGGTGTCCGCGGTGGCGTCCAGCGGGACCAGGACGTTGGTCTCGGGGTAGTAGGCGGCCGCGCAGCCCCGGGCGGTCGGGTAGTGCACGACGCGGAAGCCGGGCGCGCGGCGCTCGACGCCGTCCTGCCACTCGCTGACGAGGTCGACGTACGAGCCGTCCGCGATGCCGAGGTGCCGGGCGTCCTCGGGGTGCACGAGGGCGACCCGGCGGCCGTTCCTGATGCCGCGGTAGCGGTCGTCGAGGCCGTAGATCGTGGTGTTGTACTGGTCGTGCGAGCGCAGAGTCTGGAGCAGCAGCCGTCCCTCGGGCAGCGCCGGGTACTCGACCGGCGCGGCGGTGAAGTTGGCCTTGCCGGTGGCTGTCGGGAAGCGGCGCTCGTCGCGCGGGGCGTGCGGCAGCGCGAAGCCTCCGGGGTGCGCCACGCGCGCGTTGAAGTCCTCGAAGCCGGGGACCACGCGCGCGATGCGGTCGCGGATCGTCGCGTAGTCCTTCTCGAACTCCTCCCAGGGGGTGCGGGATTCGTGGCCGAGGACGCGGCGGGCCAGGCGGGACACGATCGCCGGCTCGGACAGCAGCTGCGGGCTCGCGGGCTCCAGGCGGCCGCGGGAGGCGTGCACCATGCCCATGGAGTCCTCGACGGTCACCACCTGCTCGCCGCTGCCCTGAAGGTCGCGCTCGGTCCGGCCGAGAGTGGGCAGGATCAGCGCACGCGCGCCCGTGACGGCGTGCGAGCGGTTGAGCTTCGTCGACACGTGCACGGTGAGACGGGCGCGCCGCATCGCCGCTTCGGTGACCTCCGTGTCGGGGGAGGCGGAGACGAAGTTGCCGCCCATCGCGAAGAAGACCTTCGCCTTGTCGTCGCGCATCGCGCGGATGGCCCGCACGACGTCGTAGCCGTGCTCGCGCGGCGGTGCGAAGCCGAACTCCTTCTCCAGGGCGTCCAGGAAGGCGGGGGCGGGCCGTTCGAAGATGCCCATGGTGCGGTCGCCCTGCACGTTCGAGTGGCCGCGCACCGGGCACACGCCCGCGCCCGGGCGGCCGATGTTGCCGCGCAGGAGAAGGAAGTTGACCACCTCGCGGATGGTCGGCACGGCGTGCTTGTGCTGGGTGAGACCCATCGCCCAGCAGACGATCGTCCGCTCGGAGGCGAGGATCATGCCGAGGGCTTCCTCGATCTGTGCGCGGGTGAGGCCCGTCGCCGTCAGGGTCTCGTCCCAGTCGGCGGCGCGGGCGGCCTCGGCGAACTCCTCGTAGCCGTGCGTGTGTTCGCGGACGAAGGCCTCGTCGACCGCACCTTCGGTCTGAAGGATCAGCTTGTTGAGGAGGCGGAAGAGGGCCTGGTCGCCGCCGATGCGGATCTGTAGGAACAGATCGGTGAGCGCGGCACCCTTGAGCATGCCCTGCGGGGTCTGCGGGTTCTTGAAGCGCTCCAGGCCCGCCTCGGGCAGCGGGTTCACGCTGATGATCCTCGCGCCGTTGGCCTTGGCCTTCTCCAGGGCGGAGAGCATGCGCGGGTGGTTCGTACCCGGGTTCTGGCCTGCGACGATGATCAGGTCGGCCTTGTAGAGGTCCTCGAGCAGGACGCTGCCCTTGCCGACGCCGATCGTCTCGGACAGCGCCGAGCCGGACGACTCGTGGCACATGTTGGAGCAGTCCGGCAGGTTGTTCGTGCCGAACTCTCGGGCGAACAGCTGGTAGAGGAACGCGGCCTCGTTGCTCGTACGCCCGGAGGTGTAGAAGAGGGCCTCGTCCGGGGAGCCCAGCGCGGTCAGCTCCTCGGCGACTATGTCGAAGGCGCGCTCCCAGCTCACCGGCTCGTAGCGCTCTCCCCCTTCGGGGAGATACATGGGGTGCGTCAGCCGCCCCTGCTGGCCCAGCCAGTAGCCGGAGCGGGTCGCGAGGTCGGCGACCGTGTGCGCGGCGAAGAACTCCGGGGTGACCCGGCGCAGGGTGGCCTCCTCGGCGACCGCCTTCGCGCCGTTCTCACAGAACTCCGCCGTGTGCCGGTGCTCCGGCTCCGGCCAGGCGCAGCCCGGGCAGTCGAAGCCGTCCTTCTGATTGACGCGCAGAAGGGTCAGCGCGGTCCGCTTCACACCCATCTGCTGCTGCGCGATACGCAGGGTGTGCCCGATGGCCGGGAGCCCCGCCGCCGCGTGCTGCGGCTCGGCGACCTGCGGCGCGTCCTGAACCGGATCGCCCTGGGGCGGCTTCGTTGCCATCGCACGCTCTCCTATACGACTGCTGCCACTGCGTGTGTGAGGTACATCTCCGATCCTCCCACGCGCCGGTGACAACGATCGAGGTCGGTCTAGGCGCAGGGCGCAGGCACTGCCTGCGGGGACCAGCCGGGCACCGCCGATCCGTCGGTGGGTCCCGACTGTCAGTGCCACGTGGCAGGATCGGGGACGTGGCAGAAACAGCATCGAAGAAGACCGACAGCGCCCCCGGCGGCGACCGCCCGCGGCTGATGCTCATGGACGGGCACTCGCTGGCCTACCGCGCGTTCTTCGCGCTGCCCGCGGAGAACTTCACGACCGCGACGGGCCAGCCGACGAACGCGATCTACGGCTTCGCGTCGATGCTGGCCAACACGCTGCGCGACGAGGCGCCCACCCACTTCGCGGTGGCCTTCGACGTCTCCCGCAAGACCTGGCGCTCCGAGGAGTTCACGGAGTACAAGGCGAACCGCTCCAAGACCCCGGACGAGTTCAAGGGCCAGGTCGAGCTGATCGGCGAGCTGCTGGACACCATGCACGCACAGCGTTTCGCGGTGGACGGCTTCGAGGCGGACGACGTGATCGCCACCCTCGCGACCCAGGCCGAGGCCAACGGCTTCGAGGTGCTGATCGTCACCGGCGACCGGGACTCCTTCCAGCTGGTCTCCGAGCACACCACGGTGCTGTATCCGACGAAGGGCGTCTCCGAGCTGACCCGCTTCACCCCGGAGAAGGTCTTCGAGAAGTACGGATTGACGCCGGCGCAGTACCCCGACTTCGCGGCCCTGCGCGGCGACCCGTCCGACAACCTGCCGGGCATCCCGGGCGTCGGCGAGAAGACCGCCGCGAAGTGGATCAACCAGTTCGGCTCCTTCGCGGAGCTGGTCGAGCGCGTCGACGAGGTCAAGGGCAAGGCCGGGCAGAACCTGCGCGATCACCTGGAGGCGGTCAAGCTCAACCGCCGGCTCACCGAGCTGGAGCGGCAGGTCGAGCTGCCGAAGACCGTCACCGACCTCGAGCGCGCGCCGTACGACCGCAAGGCGGTGGCGATGGTGCTGGACACCCTGGAGATCCGCAACCCCTCGCTGCGCGAGCGCCTCTTCGCCGTCGACCCCGGCGCCGAGGAGGCCGAGTCCACCCCGGTCTCCACGGAGGGCGTCGAGCTGGACGGCAAGGTGCTCACCACCGGCGAGCTCGCTCCCTGGCTCACCGAGCACGGCACCGACACCCTCGGCATCGCCACCGTCGACACCTGGGCGCTCGGCGCGGGCTCGGTCGCCGAGGTCGCGCTGGCCGCGCCCGGGGGAGCCGCCGCCTGGTTCGACCCCGCCCAGCTGGACGAGGCCGACGAGACGGCGTTCGCCGCCTGGCTGGCCGACGCGGGCCGCCCCAAGGTCTTCCACAACGCCAAGGGCGCCATGCGCGTCTGCGCCGAGCACGGCTGGACCGTCGACGGCGTGACCATGGACACCGCACTCGCCGCCTACCTGGTCAAGCCGGGCCGCCGCTCCTTCGACCTGGACGCGCTGTCCCTGGAATACCTCCACCGCGAGCTCGCCCCCGCCGCCGCGGCCGACGGCCAGCTCGCCTTCGGCACGGACGACGGCGCCGAGGCCGACGCCCTGATGATCCAGGCCCGCGCCATCCTCGACCTCGGCGAAGCCTTCGGCGAGCGGCTCAAGGAGGTCGGCGCCGCGGACCTCCTGCGGGACGTGGAGCTGCCGACCTCCGCGCTGCTGGCCCGTATGGAGCGGCACGGCATCGCCGCCGACAAGGCCCATCTGGAGGCCATGGAGCAGATGTTCGCCGGCGCCGTGCAGCAGGCCGTGAAGGAGGCGCACGCGGCGGCCGGGCACGAGTTCAACCTGGGCTCGCCCAAGCAGCTCCAGGAGGTCCTCTTCGGCGAGCTGGCCCTGCCCAAGACCAAGCGCACCAAGACCGGCTACACCACCGACGCCGACGCGCTGGCGTGGCTCGCCGCCCAAACGGACAACGAACTGCCGGTGATCATGCTCCGCCACCGTGAGCAGGCCAAGCTGCGCGTCACGGTGGAGGGCCTGATCAAGACGGTCGCGGCGGACGGCCGTATCCACACCACCTTCAACCAGACCGTCGCGGCGACGGGCCGCCTGTCGTCGACCGACCCGAACCTCCAGAACATCCCCGTGCGCACCGACGAGGGCCGGGCGATCCGCCGCGGCTTCGTCGTCGGCGAGGGCTTCGAGTCCCTGATGACGGCGGACTACAGCCAGATCGAACTGCGCGTGATGGCCCACCTCTCCGAGGACGAGGGCCTGATCGAGGCGTTCACCTCGGGCGAGGACCTGCACACCACGGCGGCCTCGCAGGTGTTCGCAGTCGAGCCCGCCGGGGTGGACGCGGAGATGCGCCGCAAGATCAAGGCGATGTCGTACGGCCTGGCGTACGGCCTGTCGGCCTTCGGCCTCTCCCAGCAGCTGAACATCGAGGCGGCCGAGGCGCGTGCCCTGATGGACGCGTACTTCGAGCGCTTCGGCGGCGTGCGGGACTATCTGCGCCGGGCGGTCGACGAGGCACGGGCGACCGGCTACACGGCGACGCTCTTCGGCCGTCGCCGCTACCTCCCCGACCTCAACAGCGACAACCGCCAGCGCCGCGAGGCGGCCGAGCGCATGGCCCTCAACGCCCCCATCCAGGGCACGGCGGCCGACATCGTCAAGATCGCCATGCTCAACGTCGACCGGGCCCTGCGCGAGGCCGGCCTCACCTCCCGCATGCTGCTCCAGGTCCACGACGAAATCGTCCTGGAGATCGCCCCCGGAGAGCGTGCCGCCACGGAGGAACTCGTCCGCCGTGAAATGGCCGCCGCCGTCCACCTCAGCGTCCCCCTGGGCGTCTCGGTGGGCGCGGGCCCGGACTGGGAGTCGGCGGCACACTAAGCTCCGCTGGATCTGCGGTTCGTTCACCGCGGGCCGGTGGGGGCTGGTCGCGCAGTTCCCCGCGCCCCTTGGGGCGTTGCAGTCTCGCCTGCCGACAGCACAGGGTGGCCCGAGTGCCGAGTCAGCAATGACTCACCCGGCACTCAGCGCCCCAAAGGGGCGCGGGGAACTGCGCGACAAGCCCCCACCGGCCCGCAGCCCCGACACAACCCTTACCCGGCAGACGCTCAGGGACCCGGCCCCACCCCCGGAGGGCCCGTCACCCACGTGGCCCCCGCGAAGACGCCCCCGCCCCCGCCGCCCGCAAAGATGCCCGCATGGGTATACGCATGCTCAACCGCCGGACGGCGTGGGCACAGGCGCAGGCGAACGCCGCCGCGGCCCCGTCCACGCCGCCCTCACCGGTCCCGGTCTTCTCGGCCGCCGCAAGCACCGCCCGCATCCCCACCGACCTGCCGGCAGCCCTCCGCGGGGCGACCGCAGGGCTACGGCACCGTCTCACCCGCCGCGAACAGGCCGCCGTACACCTCCCCGGGAAGAAACCCGACTGGCGTCTCTGGACCGACCTGGCCCGCAGCTACATGGCCCTCGTTCTCTCCCGGCTGCCCCGGTCCCGTCCCGTGCAGACCGTCACCGTGTTCATCGCGAGCGGGTCCACCGTCAGCGGGCGACCGGACGGCTCCGCTCCGGAACCGCCGGGGACCCGCGCCACACCCTGACGCCGACGGCGTACAGCAGCAGCCCCACGACCAGGCCGGCGCCCGCCCCGAAGCACAGGGTCGGAATCAGTTCCCAGGGTTTCGCGGTGGAGCCCCAGTACGCCCACCCGTCGCCCACCACCGCCCTTGCAGGAGCCGCTTCGCGGCGCAGTTCCCATACGCGCGCCGCCCGCTGCACCGCCCCCACCACCGCACACCCGCCGATCACGGCACCGGCGGTCCACCGGTCCCGTACCGACAGAGAAGGCACCCCGACCGGCTCGACCGCCGGCGCTCGCCGCAGCGCGTACGCCACGAACGCGGCGATCACGAGCGCGGCGACCGCCGAGCCGCCGTACTGGAGGTACCAGTACAAGGGCGAGCCCGCCACCTCCTCGCCCAGGACGGGAAACATCCGCATCCCCCACCGGTCGAGATGCGTGAACGCGTCCCACACGACATGGGTCAGCGCGCCGAGCACGGCGGAGACGTACCACCACGCCACCAGCGAAGGCCGTACACGCGCGCGTGGCGCCCCGCAGCGCAGCAAGGAGGCCACCCGGCCCTGCCGCTCCCGTGGCAGCAGTGCCACCAGAGGTTCACGCGCCAGCAGCCACAGCCCCACGAGAGCCCAGGCGATGACCACATCGACGGTGAAGACGCCGGCGAACGAGTGCGTGACATCGCCGAACTCCATCGCCCCGGACAGGACACTCGCCGCGTAATAGGTCATGTCGGGCGCGAAGGAACCGGCCACGAGGACGGCCGGTACGAGCGGGCCGCGGCCGGTTCCGTCGGGTCGCAGGGCGGGCAGCACGGCCGCCGCATGGCTCAGCGTGAACGGCAACTGCATCCCCCGCGACGGACGTTGGCGGACCTGCCGGTCCTGATGATCACCAGCGTCCAGTATGCGGGATGACCGGGGCCGCCGCGGCGGCCCAACGACATATGGCCAACCGGTTAAGACCCGGCTCGAACGGGTGCCCGTGCAAAGCAAGTTGTCGTAGGGTCACGTGAGTCGGCATACCGAGAAGCGTGACCGGCCACTCGAAACAGAACACCGTAGGCGCCGCGAGGGCAACCCCCGCGGCGGGCCGATCGTCACTACAGGGCGAACAGAGCAGCTGGAGAGGGGCGCAGAGCGCCCCACGGGAGGGGTTCACGTTATGGCGGCGCAATTCGGCAGGAGGCTGCGCTCGGGTGCGGCAACGACGGCCGTGGCCGCGTTGGCGGTCGCAGCGCTGTCCGCGTCCCAGGCTCCGGGGGTCACGGTCGACGACTCCGGCAGACGGACCGCCGGCGACGCCCAGTCCGCCCCCGATGTGGACCCCTCGGGCACCCCGGAGAGCGCGACCGGCAACTCGCCGTATTACACGGACCTGCCGCCGCTCAACACCCCCAGCCCCACGCCGACCATAGGCACCCCCGTCTCCACCGGGGCGGCGGAAGCAGGCATACCCGCGACCGTCCTCGACGCCTACAAGAAGGCCGCGACGTCGCTCCAGGAGTCCAAGCCCGGCTGCAACCTGCCCTGGGAACTCCTCGCCGCCATCGGCAAGGTCGAGTCGGGCCAGGCCCGCGGCGGCAGCGTCGACGCCGCCGGCAACACCCTCACCGCGATCCTCGGCCCGCAGCTCAACGGCAACGGCTTCGCGAACATCAGCGACACCGACGGCGGCGTGTTCGACGGTGACAGCTCGTACGACCGTGCCGTGGGGCCCATGCAGTTCATCCCGTCCACCTGGTCGTGGGCGGGCCGCGACGGCAACGGCGACGGCGAGAAGGACCCCAACAACGTCTACGACGCCGCGCTCGCCGCCGGTCACTACCTGTGCCGCTACGGCTGGGACCTGTCCACCGAGTCCGACCTCAACAGCGCGATCCTCAGCTACAACAACTCGCAGGACTACCTGAACCTCGTCCTGTCGTGGCTGGAGTACTACCGCAAGGGCACGCACGAGGTCCCGGACGGCACGGGCACGCTGCCGAACGACCGCAGCGACGACAACAACAGCGGGGCGAGCCCCGACCCCTCGCCCAAGCCGCCGGGCACGGTGTCACCGAGCCCGAAGCCCCCCGCGAACGGTGGCGGCGGCTCCGGGAGCCCGAGCCCGAGCCCGAATCCGCCGTCGGGTTCCCCGAGCCCCAGCCCCACGCCCACCGACACGGTGGATCACCTGGAAGACGCGGGCACCGCCAAGCTCACCGCGATGGCGGGCGACGCGTTCACCCAGAAGATCAGCGCCCGTGCCGAGACCGAGGACGGCGAGGCGGTCGGCAAGGTCAGGATCCGCTTCACGATCACCGGCAGCTCCGACGCCACCTTCACCGGCGGCGAGAGCGTGGCCACGGTCGTCACCAGCACCTCCGGAGTCGCCGTCGCGCCCGCGCTCAAGGCGGGCGAGAAGACGGGTGACTTCACCGTCCGTGCCACCGTCGTCGGCCGCACGGTCAGCGCTCTCGACTACACGGCCACCGTCACCGAGCGCGTCGCCAGTGTCCTCGCCCGCACCAGCAGCACCGCGCTGACCTGCCCCGTGGGCGGCGAGTTCGCCGAGCAGGTCGAGGTGAAGGCGACGTACCGGGGCGAGGCCGCCGGCAAGGTCGCGGCCACCGCCACGCTGATCAAGTCGGTGCTCGACGCGTCCGAGAACGACAAGGGCCCCTACTTCAAGGACGCGGACGGCAAGCCCGTACGCACCCTGAAGACCCTGAAGACGGACGAGAACGGCCTGCTCAAGCTGCCCAAGCTGTACGCGGACGACACCGCCGGCGCGTTCCTGCTCCGCATCGACACGGCGGGCGGGGCGACGCTCACGATCACGCTGACGGTGGAGAAGGCCGCGGAGACGTCCTCGCCGAGCCCGTCCGCGAGCCCCAGCGCGTAACCCTTCGTCACACAACGACGGCGCCCCCTCACCGAGGGGGCGCCGTCGTTGTGTGTGCAACGTGTTCTCATCTCATCCGCCCGTTGCTACGGTGCCGGACCTGACGATGTATCAGTTCCGCCCGTCGGGAGGCGTCCGTATGCGCGCCCTGATCGCCGCCGCGACCGGCCTCGCCGTCGCGCTCGCCCTCGTGTTCACCATCACGGCGCTGGGCTCACCCACGGGAGAGACCTCCCCCAAGCCGCTCCTGACAACGGTGCCCACACACCCCTGACCACCCGGGAGGGAGGCCGAGATGCGCCGCAAAGCCAGTCTGATCCTGCTCGCCCTCGCCGTGTTCTTCGCGGCGCTGTCCCCACTGCTGCGCTGGTACGCCTTCCCGCGCCTCGCCAAGATCCCGGCGAACCAGTACCAGGACATGGTCCTCGAAGCGAAGGACGCGACCCTCCTCGACTACGGCACCATGCAGGCCCGCAAGGTCCCCAAGGTCACCATCGTGCAGACCCTCAAGGGCAACGTGGAGGAGTCCGAGAAGATCGAGAAGACGGCGGGGAAGGACATCGTCGTCTGGGACGGGCTGTCGTACGTCGTCGGCCCCGACGGCAAGATGGTCTCCAAGATCCCCGAGCGTTACATCTTCGACGCCCACAGCCAGGAACCCGTCCACGCCACGGGCGAGATGGTCGACGGTGACCCGGTGCGCCGGGACGGCATCGAGTTCAAGTGGCCGTTCATGACGGAGAAACGGAACTACGAGTACTTCGACGCGCAGGCGCGCGTGACGGCTCCGATCCACTACAAGGGCACGCAGGACTTCCGCGGCGTCGAGGTGTACTACTTCGAGCAGACCATCCCGTGGACGAAGGTGCCGATGCCCAGGACGATGCCGGTCGCGGGCATCACGCCGGAATCGGTCGCCAAGACCGGCACCACCCGCTGGTACACCACGGTCCGCAAGTTCTGGGTCGAACCCCTCACCGGCGCCCCCGTCTACGGCGAGGAGATCCACAAGGAGGAGCTCCGCGGCGGCACCCTGCTCGGCGACCGCGACAAGGTCACGGCGTTCGCCGGGCACGTGAAGATGCGCGAGGACTACATCGACTCCACCGTCGACCTGGTCAAGTCGAACCGCACCCTCGTCCTGCTGATGACGTCGTACCTGCCGTGGGGCTTCCTCGTCCTCGGCGCCGCCCTGCTGTCCCTCTCGCTCTACCTGGAGGCGCGCAGCCGTCGCCCGGCCGACCCCGCGAGTGCGCGGACGGCGGCCCCGGAGCCGGTCAGCGCCTGAGCCGGGCGTTGGTGTGCCGGGTCGGCTCGGCGGTGGCGGGGTCCTCGGGCCACGGGTGCTTCGGATACCGGCCGCGCAGCTCCGCCCGTACGCCCTTGTAGCCGTCCTTCCAGAAGGAGGCGAGGTCGGCGGTGACGGCGGCGGGTCGGCCGGCGGGGGAGAGCAGATGCACCAGAACCGGCACGCCGGCGACGACCGGCGACTCCTGGAGCCCGAACATCTCCTGCAACTTCACCGCGAGGACGGGCTGTTCGGGGTTGGCGTAGTCGATCCGAATTCTGGACCCACTGGGTACGGTGATCCGCTCGGGGGCAAGCTGGTCGAGCCGTGCGGCGTCACCGGAGGCCCAGGGCAGCAGCCGCGTGAGCCCCGCTCCGGCGTCGATCCGGGCCAGCTCCCCGCGCCGCCGCGCCCGGCTCAACTCGGGCTCCAGCCACTCCTCCACGCGCGCGTGCAGCGCGTCGTCGGAGACGTCGGGCCACGGCTCACCGAGGTGCAGGTACAGAAAGGCGAGCCGTTGCCGCAGTACGTCCGCGTCCGGCGACCAGCGCAGCAACGCGAGCCCTTCCTGCCGCAGCCCCTCAAGAAGGGCATCGCGTACGAGAACGGGGTCGGGGCTCCTGAGCGGCCGCACCGCCAGCTCGATGGCCCCCAGCCGTTCCACCAGCCGTGCGACGACGTCCCCGTCGGCCCAGTGCACCTCCTGGTCCTCGGAATACAGTGAAGCCGCCGCCGACCGGGCCATGTCCTCGTCCACATCAGCGGCGAGCTGCACACGCGCGTGTCCCTTGCCGATGGGCCGATCCGCCGCGGCCACGGCGATCCAGGGAGCGCCGCGGAGCCGGCTGCCGTCACCGAGTTCGGCGCGGGTTCCGGAGGCCATCAGATAGGAACCGCCGTCCCTCTTTGCGACGCGCTCGGGAAACGCCAGGGCGGTGACGAGCCCGGCAAGACGGTCGTCGGAGTCACGGGCGGGTGGATGGGAGCCCCCTTCCGAGGCGGCGCGCAGTCGCCGTACCTCCGTCCGCCACCGCCCCGCATAGGCGTCACCGCCGCGCCGGGCAGTGCGCAGAGCAGCCGCCAGGTCATCCCCGTAGTCCCGCGGCACCTCTTCGGAGAGCAGCGCCACGACGTCGGCACCCGCACCAGGGCTGTCCAGCAGGGCCCGCCCCAGCCGCGGATGCAACCCCAGCCGAGCCAACCGCTTCCCCCGCTCCGTGGCCCGCCCGACGGAGTCCACCGCACCGATCGCCGACAACACGGCCCGGGCCGCCGCCATCGCCCCACCCGGCGGCGGATCCAGCAAGGCCAGACCGGTGGCCTCAGGATCCCCCCAGCACGCCGCCTGGAGGGCGAACGCCGTCAGATCGGCCACCTTTATCTCCGGCGACGGGAAACGCGGCAGCCGTGCGTCCTCGGCCTCCGCCCAGCACCGGTACACCGCTCCCGGCGCCTCACGCCCGGCCCGGCCCGCCCGCTGCCGCCCCGCCGCCTGCGAGGCCCGTACCGTCGTCAGCGCGCTCAGCCCGCGCGCGTGATCGACCCGCGGCTCCCGTGCCAGCCCCGAGTCGACGACCACCCGTACTCCGGGAACCGTCAACGAGGACTCGGCGACGGACGTCGCCAGCACCACCCGGCGCCGCACAGCGGAAGACAGCACCGCATCCTGTACCGCCGCCGGCGCCCGCCCGTGCACCTGAAGCACATCGACATCCCCCAGACCGTCCAACTGCCCGGCCACACGGGCGATCTCCCCGACCCCCGGCAGGAAACACAGCACGTCCCCCGCCCCCTCGGCCAGCGCCCGCCGCACCACCGACGCCACATGCGCGAGCAGCGCCGGGTCCACGCGCATCCCGTGCGGCGGTCGTACCGGACGCGGCGGCGGCGCCCACACCACCTCCACCGGATACGAGGCCCCCTCGGCCTCGATCACGGGCGCCCCGCCCAGCAGTCGCGCCCACCCCTGCGCGTCGGTCGTCGCGGACGCGGCGACCAGCCGCAGCTCCGGCCGCAGGGTCTGTCGTACGTCCCACAGGAACGCCGCCACCGTGTCCGCGTCCAGATGCCGCTCATGGCACTCGTCGAGTACCACCACGTCCACGCCGGCCAGCTCCTGGTCGCGCTGAAGCCGCTGCAACAGCACACCGGTCGTGACGACCTCCACGCGCGCGTGCCGCCCTACGACCCGTTCCCCGCGCACGGTGTAGCCGACGCTCTCACCGACCTTCTCGCCCAGCAGCCACGCCATCCGCCGGGCCGCCGCCCGTGCCGCGATCCGTCGCGGCTCGGCGACGATCACACGACGTGCGGGGCCGTCCCCGAGCAGGCCGGCCAGCGCGAGCGGCACGAGGGTCGTCTTGCCCGTTCCGGGCGGTGCCACGAGGACCGCGGTGCCGTGCGCGTCCAGCGCATCGTCCAGTCCGGGCAGGGCACCACGTACCGGCAGCGCGTCCAGGGCGTCATAACGGATCACGCCCCCTAGTGTCGTACGCCCTCCGGACGACCCTGCACGCGCGCGTGCCTCAGTCCCGCTCGCACACGAAGATCGCCGTCCCCGGGAGCTGCCGCCCACGCAACGGTGACCAGCCGCCCCACTCCGATGTGTTCCAGGCCGGCCACTCCGGCTCGACCAGGTCCACCAGCCGGAAGCCCCCCGCGACGACATCACGGACGCGGTCGCCGAGCGTCCGGTGGTGCTCCACGTACACCGCGCTGCCGTCGTCGTCCTGCTCGACGTACGGCGTGCGGTCGAAGTAGGAGGCCGACACGCTCAGCCCCTCGGGGCCGGGCTCGTCCGGGAACGCCCAGCGGATCGGGTGCGTGACGGAGAAGACGAAGCGGCCACCGGGGCGAAGCACTCGGCGGACCTCGCGCAGGACCAGGACCGGGTCGGCGACGAAGGGCAGCGCCCCGTAGGCCGAGCACGCCAGGTCGAAGGAGGCGTCGGCGAAGGGCAGGGCGCCCGCGTCCGCCTGCACCAGCGGGAACGCGGCGCCGATGCGCAGTGCGTGCTGGAGCTGGCGGTGGGAGAGGTCCAGGGCCACCGGGCGGGCGCCCTGGGCGGCCAGCCAGCGGGCGCACTGGGCCGCACCGGCGCCGATCTCCAGGACGTCCCTGCCCTTCAGATCCTCCGGCGGGCCGAGCAGTTCCGCCTCCACCTCGTCCAGGCCCTCGGGGCACCACACGAATCGCTCGTCCCCGAGGAACGTGCCGTGCTCGGTCTGGTACTCGTCCGCGTTTCGGTCCCACCAGCCCCGGTTGGCCCGGGCGCTCTCCGTGACTCCTGCGTCACGTCGGGTGGCTTCCGGCTCGAACGCTTCGGGCTCTTGGATGATCGGCTCCCTCGTATTAATCTGCGGGCTCTTCCGTCCAACCTCGTGCGGTGGTGTCACGCGCGGGGCTTCTTGGGCCATGCGTGGCCTCAAGGGACACGTATTGTGCCGGGATTGCGGCGATCCGCCCCGGGTGTGCGCCTTCGCGCATTGACCCTGTCCGGCTGCCCCCGTATGCTACAAGTTGCGCTGTGGGCCTGCGCTCCTCAGACGTAGCAGGCCGCGCTCGCATCTGTTGTATGTCCCCTCGGTTGTCGAGGCGCCACCAGCTGTTTTGGGTGGCGCTTCCTAGGCTGTCCGGCTTCTACAGAGCGAAACGGGCTCCCGGCGTAAGCAGTACCTACGACTTCAATGTCCGTACCGGAGCCCTTTCCCACATGACGAGCAGCACCGAGACCACCGCCACCACCCCGCAGGTTGCGGTCAACGACATCGGTAACGAGGAAGCCTTCCTCGCCGCTATCGACGAGACGATCAAGTACTTCAACGATGGTGACATCGTCGACGGCGTCATCGTCAAGGTTGACCGGGACGAGGTTCTCCTCGACATCGGTTACAAGACCGAAGGTGTCATCCCGAGCCGTGAGCTCTCGATCAAGCACGACGTCGACCCGAACGAGGTCGTCGCCGTCGGTGACGAGATCGAAGCCCTTGTTCTCCAGAAGGAGGACAAGGAAGGCCGCCTGATCCTCTCGAAGAAGCGCGCCCAGTACGAACGTGCCTGGGGCACCATCGAGAAGATCAAGGAAGAGGACGGCATCGTCACCGGTACCGTCATCGAGGTCGTCAAGGGTGGCCTCATCCTCGACATCGGCCTCCGCGGCTTCCTCCCGGCCTCCCTGGTCGAGATGCGCCGTGTTCGCGACCTCCAGCCCTACGTGGGCAAGGAGCTCGAGGCCAAGATCATCGAGCTGGACAAGAACCGCAACAACGTGGTCCTGTCCCGCCGTGCCTGGCTGGAGCAGACCCAGTCCGAGGTCCGCCAGACGTTCCTCACGACCCTCCAGAAGGGTCAGGTCCGTTCCGGCGTCGTCTCCTCGATCGTCAACTTCGGTGCCTTCGTGGACCTGGGTGGCGTCGACGGTCTGGTCCACGTCTCCGAGCTGTCCTGGAAGCACATCGACCACCCCTCCGAGGTTGTCGAGGTCGGCCAGGAAGTCACCGTCGAGGTCCTCGACGTCGACATGGACCGCGAGCGCGTCTCCCTGTCGCTGAAGGCGACCCAGGAAGACCCGTGGCAGCAGTTCGCCCGCACCCACCAGATCGGCCAGGTCGTGCCCGGCAAGGTCACGAAGCTGGTTCCGTTCGGTGCGTTCGTCCGCGTGGACGAGGGCATCGAGGGTCTGGTCCACATCTCCGAGCTGGCCGAGCGCCACGTGGAGATCCCGGAGCAGGTCGTCCAGGTCAACGACGAGATCTTCGTCAAGGTCATCGACATCGACCTCGAGCGCCGTCGCATCAGCCTCTCGCTGAAGCAGGCCAACGAGTCCTTCGGTGCCGACCCGGCCTCGGTGGAGTTCGACCCGACGCTGTACGGCATGGCCGCGTCGTACGACGACCAGGGCAACTACATCTACCCCGAGGGCTTCGACCCCGAGACCAACGACTGGCTCGAGGGCTACGAGTCCCAGCGTGAGGTGTGGGAGAACCAGTACGCCGAGGCGCAGACCCGCTTCGAGCAGCACCAGCAGCAGGTCATCAAGTCCCGCGAGGCGGACGCTGCGGCTGCCGCCGAGGGCGGCGACGCGGCGGGTGCGGCTCCGGCCGCGTCCGGCGGTGGCGGTGGCGGCGGTTCGTACTCCTCCGAGGGCCCGGACAACTCCGGTGCGCTGGCCTCGGACGAGGCGCTTGCCGCTCTGCGGGAGAAGCTGGCCGGTGGTCAGAGCTGAACGCTGGCCGACTGAGGCATAGCGGTTAGTTGAGGGGCCGTACCTTTCGAGGTGCGGCCCCTCAGTCTTGTGCGCATTCGGTTGTGGTTTGTCTGCGGGCCGGCTGTGGCTGGTCGCGCAGTTCCCCGCGCCCCTGAGGGGGCGTTGCCCTCGCCCTTGCAGAAACGTGCGGGATACACGAGTTACTGATGGGCCGTAACCGGCCATTGGGAGGCTTCCCCGGTCATTCATGATCGGAAAGGAAAGCCGAACACATGGCACAGACTCCGAGCGGGCCCGGCGCCAGTCGCCGCACTTTCCTGCGCAACGTCGGTCTCACCAGCGGTGCGGGCACGATGTTCGCCACCATGGGGGCCCTCGGGCTCGCGCCCACCGCGCAGGCCGCCCAGCGTGAAGAGCCCTTCCGTGCGCTCAGTGCGGGCGACTTCACGCTCACCGGACGGGGCGCCGCGAAGGTCGTCATCGTGGGCGGCGGCATCGCGGGACTCGCTACCGCGTACGAACTGGGCAAGGCCGGCTACGACTGTACGGTTCTGGAGGCCAGGGACCGCACGGGCGGCCGTAACTTCACCGTCCGCGGCGGGGACACGACCGTCGACCTCTACGGCAACAGGCAGACCGCGCGCTTCGGCGACGGCGGGTACATGAACGCCGGTCCCGCGCGCATACCGCAGTGGATGGTCACCCTCGACTACTGCCGGGAACTCGGCGTTCCCATCGAGGTGTTCACCAACGTCAACGCGGACGCGTACATCTACAACGAGTCCGCCGGGATGACCAAGCCGATGCGCTACCGCACGGCCAAGGCCGATGTCTACGGCTATGTGTCCGAGTTGCTCGCCAAGGCCACCAACAAGGGGGCACTCGACAAGGAGTTGACGGCCACCGACCAGGAGCGGCTCGTGGAGTTCCTCAAGGACTGGGGCGAACTCGGCGACAAACTGACGTACGAGGGCGGCGAGCGCCGCGGGTACACCACCGTCCCCGCCGCCGCAGGGACCCCCGGCGTGCTGCTCGGGGACCTCCCCACCGCCTCCGAGGTCCTCGCCGGCGGCGCCGGGCGGTACTTCTCCTTCGAGTTCGGCTTCGACCAGGCCATGCTGATGTTCCAGCCGGTCGGCGGCATGGACCGGATACCCAAGGCGCTGACCAAGGCGATCGGCGCGCACCGGGTGCGTACGGGGGCGGTCGTCTCGAAGATCACCGACACCGGCCGGGGGGTGTCCGTGGCGTATGCGCAGGGCGGGCGTACGAAGGTCGTCGAGGCCGACTTCTGCATCGCGGCCCTGCCGCCCAACATCCTTGCCAAGGTGCCCCACAACCTGGGCTCCGGGGTGCAGTCCGCGCTGGAGGCGATCACGCCGTCGTCCGCGGGCAAGATCGGGCTGGAGTACAGGTCCCGCTGGTGGGAACTGGACCACCACATCTACGGCGGCATCACCGAGACCGACCAGGACGTCACCCACATCTGGCATCCCTCGTACGGCTTCCACGGCGAACGCGGCATCGTCATCGGCTACTACAACTACGACGACGACGCGGACGCGTACGCGAAGCTCAGCCCCCAGGGGCGCGAGGCGCGCGCGGTGGCCGCTGGAGTGAAGATCTACGGCGAGAAGTACCGCAGCGAGCTTGCCTCCTCCTTCTCGCACCACTGGCGTCAGACGCCCCACCTGGAGGCCGCCTGGCACGACACACCCGGCGGCCCCGACGACGTCCGCTACAAGCCGCTGAACGAGCCGACCGGCCGTGTCTACTTCGCCGGCGACTGGCTCAGTTACACCGACGCCTGGCAGCACGGCGCGTTCACGTCCGCCCGGAAGGCGGTGACAGCCCTCCACGCGCGCGTGCTGTCCTCGTGAGCCGCTGGGGTGGCGGTCGACTACAGACCACAGCGCCGCAGGATGCCGTATGAAAAGGCAGTGAGAGACGCCTGATCAGGGACACGGGTGGGAATGCCCGTGTCCTGGGCTGTGTTGTGCAGTACGAACACGAGGAGGAGCGGTCACAGTGCTTGATCCGCAGGGTTTGTACGCATGGGAGCCGAAGGGCCTGGCGGTCGTCGACATGGCGCTCGCCCAGGAGTCGGCCGGCCTTGTCATGCTCTACCACTTCGACGGCTACATCGACGCGGGCGAAACCGGAGACCAGATCGTCGACCGGATCCTCGACACGCTGCCCCACCAAGTGGTGGCCAGCTTCGACCACGACCGGCTCGTGGACTACCGCGCCCGCCGCCCGCTGCTGACGTTCCGGCGCGACCGGTGGACCGAGTACGAAGACCCCACCATCGAGGTGCGGCTGGTCCAGGACGCCACCGGAGCGCCCTTCCTGCTGCTGTCCGGCCCCGAGCCGGACGTGGAGTGGGAGCGCTTCGCCGCGGCCGTCCAGCAGGTCGTGGAGCGGCTCGGCGTGCGGCTGTCCGTGAACTTCCACGGCATTCCGATGGGTGTCCCGCACACCCGCCCCGTCGGTCTCACCCCGCACGGCAACCGCACCGACCTGGTTCCCGGCCACCGCAGCCCGTTCGACGAGGCGCAGGTGCCGGGCAGCGCCGAGGCGCTGGTCGAGTACCGCCTCATGGAGGCCGGTCACGAGGTCCTGGGCGTCGCCGCGCACGTGCCGCACTACATCGCGCGTTCCCCGTACCCGGATGCCGCGCTGACCGTCCTGGAGTCCATCACCGCCGCGACCGGACTGGTCCTCCCGGGCATCGCGCACTCACTGCGCACGGATGCCCACCGCACGCAGACGGAGATCGACCGGCAGATCCAGGAGGGCGACGAGGAGCTCGTCTCCCTCGTCCAGGGCCTGGAGCACCAGTACGACGCCGCCGCGGGCGCCGAAACGCGGGGCAACATGCTCGCCGAACCCGTGGACATTCCGTCGGCGGACGAGATCGGGCAGGAGTTCGAGCGCTTCCTGGCGGAGCGCGAGGGGGACACCTGACCGGGTGCCCTGTCAGTGGCAGGCCCTAAGCTGCCGGTCATGCTGAAAGTGGGTCTGACCGGTGGCATCGGCGCCGGCAAGAGCGAGGTGTCACGGCTGCTCGTCGAGCAGGGTGCCGTCCTCATCGACGCGGACCGCATCGCGCGCGAGGTCGTCGCGCCGGGAACTCCCGGTCTCGCGGCGGTCGTCGAGGCCTTCGGTACGGAGGTCCTCGGCGTGGACGGCAGCCTGGACCGGCCCAAGCTGGGCTCGATCGTCTTCGCCGACCCCGAGAGACTGGCCGTGCTGAACGCGATCGTGCACCCACTGGTGGGAGCCCGCTCGCGTGAGCTAGAAGGCGCCGCCGCCGAGGACGCCGTCGTCATCCACGATGTCCCGCTCCTCGCGGAGAACAGCCTCGCGCCGCTGTACGACGTCGTGGTCGTCGTCGACGCCAGCCCCGAGACCCAGCTCGACCGGCTCGTCCGGCTGCGCGGCATGACCGAGGAGGACGCACACGCGCGTATGGCCGCACAGGCCACCCGCGAGAAGCGCCTGGAGATCGCGGACATCGTCATCGACAACGACGTACCGTTGGAGGAGCTTCAGGCGCGCGTGCGTGAGGTCTGGGCGGATCTGGTCAGACGGGCGCACGCGTCGCGGTAGTCGTCCGAAGGGGGCGGGACCGATCGTCGTCGTGGCGTTCTTGATGCTGGGTGGCCTGGTGGCGCTGCTGGCCGGAGCGTACGGTCTGCTGCGGACGCGGCGCATCACCGAGGCGGGACAGGTCACCGAGGCGCTGGTGAAGCCTCCGCCGCCCGGCTCGGAGCGCCCGCTGTTTCAGTTCGAGACCCCGGACGGTCGGGTCGTAGAGATCGTCTCGCCGGTCCCGCGCAGCCGGCGTCTGCCACTCGCCGCCGGCGGTCGGGTGCGACTGGCGTACGACGCCGCCGACCCGCGCGAGACGGTGCTGCTCGGCGGCGAGCGCACGGGCCTGGACCGGGGGTTCGCGGTTGCCGGAGCGGCATTGGTGGCGCTCGGGATTGTGCTCGCGGCCGTAGTGCTGTGACCGTGATCCCGGACGGGCGGCCAAGAAATGCCGGCTGTGGAATCGCCGCCCTGTTGCGGGCGTTGAAGTTGTTGAGTCAGGGAAGGACTGTGCCGTGCCCGAGACCAGCGGATCGACCGGACGTACACCGGAGACGCATGTCATCGACTTTCGTGCCGCCGAGCATCTGCTCGCCGCACGGGACCCGCGGGGCGCGGTGAAACTGCTCGACAGAGTGATCGCGGCGCACCCGGAGAACACCGCTGCACGGCTGCTGAGAGCGCGGGCGTTCTTCGCGGCCGCGCAACTGCGACCTGCCGAGTTGGAGTTCACCATCGTCCTGGAGCGCGAGCCGGACAACGCGTTCGCGCATTTCGCCCTTGCCCGCACCTACGAGCGCCAGGCGCGGCACGACGAGGCCAAGCGCCACTTCCGGCTGGCGGCCGCGCTGGATCCGAACCCCGAGTACCTGAAGGCGGCACGCTTCGACTCGTGAGCGTCCGGTGGCGCGCTACGGGTGCCGCTGCCCCGGAGTCCGGTGCGGAGGTCGCTGCTCCGGCGGCTGGTACGGCGGTATGTCGGGGCCCGGCTGGTAGTGCGGGCCCTGGCGCATGTGCCGCAGGATCAGCGTCATGTCGACGGTGATCACCAGCCACAGCACCCCGCAGGCGACGGCCCACCCGGGACGTCCGGCGAGCGCGAACGCGACCGTACCGAAGATCGCCCAGACCAGCCCCCACACGCTCAGCCAGAAGCGCGCCCGCAGAGCACTGCGCGCGGTCGCCGGTTCACTGCCCGTACGCATCGGGATCACCACTCCTGTCTGCAACGTACTCCTCGGCTCGGACGTTCACCAAGGAGCTCAGTAGCTGCCCGAGGAGGGGGAGACCACGCCGTGCTGCCCGACACCGACGAGTTGCCCGAGATCCTGCTCGACCTTGCCGTACCCCACGAGGACATCAACGAACTGGTCGCACTGCGGCGCACACTGACCGCCGATGCCGGAGCGATGCGGCTCCTGGAGGAGTGCGTCGAGGAGCTGGTGCGCGACATCGGGGAGATGGGGAAGGGACCACGGCTCGGCGAACGCGTCGCCGAGGCCCCGGCGGCGCTGGACCACTACTTCGCCGTGTACGTGTTCGTCGCGGCGCTGCCTCATACGCGCGCGTACCACCGCGCACGGGGCATCCCCGCGGACGTGTCCCGGCGCACCCTCGCCGACCTCGGGCGGAACATGGCGGTGCACCGGCGGCGGTACGGCCGGGGCGGGCTGCACGTGGTGAGCTGGCTCAGCAACCACTTCCGCGGGGAGCTGTACCAGCTGGGGCGGCTACAGTTCGAGCGGGCACGGCTGGGGGAGCGTACGGGGTCCGCCCTCGCTGCGGCCGGGCTGGACGTGGCTCCCGGCACGCCCTGTCTGAACCTGCACATCTGCGACTTCCACGGTCCGCTGGCGCCCGCGGCCTGTGACCGTTCGCTGGCGCTGGCCCGGGAGTTCTTCGCCCGGCACTACCCGCAGGAGCGGTGGCAGGTCGCGGTCTGCCATTCCTGGCTGCTCGACCCGCAGTTGAAGCAGTATCTACCGGCGGATTCCAACGTCGTCCGGTTCCAGGAACGCTTTCGGGCCATCTGGAATGACCGGGAGGACTTGCAGCGCGCGGACACGGAGCCGGTGCAGTTCGTCTTCGGAAACCCGGATCTGCCCGTGGAGAGCCTGCCTCGGCGTACGTCGGTGGAGCGGGCGGTCGGGGATCATCTGCGGGCGGGCGGTCACTGGTACATCGGGCATGGGTGGTTTCCTTTGTGAGCGGTTCCTTTGCGAGCGGGGCTCCGAGTGGAGTCTGTTGTGCGGGGGCGGTAACTCGAACGGGTGAACTGGGGCGGGGTGGGAACGGCCGTGCGGATGCGGGCCGTTGTGCGGGCATGGGGCTGAACATGCGAAGTGGACATCAGGGGACGGGACCCGGGGCGATCACCCCGGACGGCTGCGCGGTCGAGTTCTACTCACGGCTGCCTGTCGGGGAAGAGCCGGACATCATCGCCGGGGCCGTGCCGGCGGGCGCACACATCCTGGAGCTGGGCTGCGGCGTGGGGCGCATGACCCATCCGCTCCTGGAACGCGGCTTCACGGTCACGGCGGTGGACGAATCCGCGGAGATGCTCGAACGCGTCCGCGGGGCCCGCACGATATGCGGCCCGATCGAGGGCCTCGACCTGGACGAGACATTCGACGTGGCGCTGCTCGCGTCGTTCCTCGTGCACACCGGCGACGTCGAGGTGCGGCGAGGCCTGCTGCGGACCTCTGCGCGCCATCTCGCCGACGGTGGTTGCGTGTTGATCCAGCGGGAGGGGGAGGACTACCACACGAACGTGCCGCGCGAGCGTCTCGATCCCAGCGGTTTCACCGTGCGGGTCGCGTCCTCGGAGCCGGTCGGCGACGGGGTGAACTCGGTGCGCGCGGAGTTTGAGTTCCCGGACGCGGTCTGGACCCAGACGTTCCGGGCCCGGCCGCTGACGAAGGAGCAGTTCGAGGAGGCGTTGGCGGAGGCGGGGCTGAAAGTGGACAAGTACCTGACGGACGACCGGATATGGGTGCGGGCGGTTCCAGTCGACAGAGGGTGAGCTGACGGGACGGAGGCGAGTTGCCGGACAGCGATGAGTTGCCGGACAGCGATGAGTTGCCGGACAGCGATGAGTTGCCGGACAGCGATGAGTTCTGGAGTGGGTGCCGGTCTTCTTCGGTGACAGCAACACGGACCGCTTCACCCAGGAGAACCCGATGTCCCAGACCACCGCCTCCGTCGCCACTGCCGCTTCCGCCACGGCCCGCCCGGTCATCGCCGAGTCCGCGACCGCACAAGGCCGCCGTGCCCGCATCGCCCTGCGCGGCCTACAGGTGCTGCTCGCCCTCTTCTACGTGATCGCGAGTGCGCTGCCCAAGCTGATCGCGCACCCCGCAGCCGCCGAGAGCTTCGACAAGATGGGCTGGGGCAGCACGGGGATGTACATCATCGGCGTCCTCGAACTGGCCGGAGGCGTAGCGCTGTTGATCCCGGTGTTGCAATCGGTGGCGGCGATGGCGCTGAGCGGTCTGATGGTGGGCGCGTTCGTCGTCACGCTCACCTACCTCAACGGGGAGAACGCCGCGACCCCGCTGATCCTCATAGTCCCGCTCGCGCTCATCGCCTGGGCTCGGCGAAGGCACAACGCGGACCTGCTGCGGCTGGTGCTACGGCGGGCGTGAGGGAGACCGGCCGGGGCAGGCCGCCGCTGTGAGGTCGGTGCCCTTCCGGGCACCGGCCGTCGAGCGGTGTCCAGGCCCGGCGCGCTCCCGCCTTTCGACTGCGCTTCGGTTGCCTGACCGCGTCCCGCCGTCGCCGGCCACCGAGCCACCGGGTCACCGGGGCACGGGCCACCGTGGCACCGGGCCACCGAGCCCCCCTGGCATCCGCGATCAGTGGCCTTCGGGACGGCCTCCCGTAGGACGGCCGCCCAGTCCGCGCAGCGCTCGCAGGCGTTCCAGCTCGCGTCGATCGCGCTTGGTCGGGCGGCCGGTGCCGCGGTCGCGGACGCCGGCCGGGGCGACGGCCTCGCGCGGTGGGGGCGGCGGACTGTTGTCGACGTAGCACTGGACGGCCACCGGGGGGCCGACCCGCTTGCGGATCAGGCGCTTGACGACGACGATCCGTTCCCGGCCCTCGTGCCGGAGGCGGACCTCGTCTCCGACGCGGACGGAGTGGGCGGGCTTGACGCGCTCGCCGTTCACCCGGACATGGCCGCCCTTGCAGGCGGCGGCGCCCATCGAGCGGGTCTTGACCAGCCGTACGGACCAGATCCAGCTGTCGATGCGGACGGTCTCGCCGCTCTGCGGGCGGGCGGCGTCGGCGGCGGCGATCGCGTCGCCGGGCGCGGGGGCAGTCGCCGGGGCGTCGTCGCCGGCCGGTCCATCCGGTCCATCCGGTCCATCCGGCCTCGTCGGCGCTTGCCCGGTCGGAGCCGTGCCGGAGGCATCTGACCCGTCGGGCCCGTCGGTGCCCTGGGGCGTGCCAGGTCGCCCGTCGTGCGTCTCGTCGTAGTCCGCAGCTTCGGAAGCCATGTCCTGACCCTAATCCCCGTACGGGGTGAATCGGCCGGGATTTCCCAGGGGGAAGCGGCTGCCGGCGGGACTGCCGGGGTGGCCTGGGCGTAGGTCTACCGTGGGCCCTATGGACGTCCTTGCCGATCTGGACCAGCGGGTCGCGGGCTGTAGGGCCTGCCCGCGGCTGGTCGCCTGGCGCGAGGAGGTGGCTCTTACCAAGCGCGCCGCCTTTGCCGACTGGACGTACTGGGGGCGGCCGGTGCCGGGGTTCGGGCCACCGGACGCCCGGCTGCTGATCGTGGGACTCGCGCCCGCCGCGCACGGTGGGAACCGCACGGGACGGATGTTCACCGGCGACCGTTCCGGGGATGTGCTGTATCAGGCGCTGTACGACGTCGGGCTGGCGTCGCAGCCCACCTCCGTTGCGGCCGACGACGGTCTTGAACTGCATGGCGTCCGCGTCACCTCGCCCGTGCACTGCGCGCCGCCCGCGAACAAGCCCACCCCCGGCGAGCGGGACACGTGCCGCCCCTGGCTCGTTCAGGAGCTGACGCTGCTGCGGCCGACGCTGCGGGCAGTGGTGGTGCTCGGCGTCTTCGGCTGGCAGGCCACGCTGCCCGCGCTGGCCGAGGCGGGGTGGGGCGTGCCGAGGCCGCGTCCCGTCTTCGCGCACGGGGCCAGGGTCCCGCTCGACGGTCTCGATCTCTTCGGCTGTTTCCACGTCAGCCAGCGCAACACCTTCACCGGTCGGCTCACCCCCGCGATGCTGCGGGACGTACTGCGCGACGCGGCTGGGGTGGCCGGGCTGCGCCATACGAAATAACGAGGCGACCCGGACCTCGTACGGACATTAGGGTGCGCGGATGCCCCTCTACCCGGAGATCGAACCGTACGACCACGGCATGCTCGACGTCGGTGACGGCAACCGCGTGTACTGGGAGACCTGCGGCAACCCGCACGGCAAGCCCGCGCTGGTGCTGCACGGCGGTCCGGGATCCGGCTGTACGCCGTACCCGCGGCGCCTGTTCGATCCCGCCGTCTACCGGATCGTGCTGCTCGACCAGCGTGGATGCGGGCGTTCGACCCCGTCCGCGGGCGCGTACGACACCGACATGAGCGTCAATACGACCGCTCACCTCATCGCCGATCTGGAGCTGCTGCGGCGGGAGTTGGGGATCGGGCGGTGGCTGGTGTGGGGCGTGTCGTGGGGCTCGGTGCTGGGGCTGCGGTATGCGCAGACGTGTCCGGGGGTGGTTTCGGAGCTGGTGCTGACGGGGGTGGCGACCGGGGCGAACCCCGAAGTGGCCCTGCTGACCAGGGGGCTTGGGAAGATCTTTCCGGCGGCGTTCGAACGGTTCGTCGGTGAACTGCCCGTCCATGAGAGGGACGGCAACCTCGCGGCCGCGTACAACCGGCTGCTGGAATCACCGGACGCCGGGGTGCGGGCGCGGGCCGCGCGGGCCTGGACCGACTGGGAGACCGCGATCATTCCCGCGCCGCCGCGTTCGGTGCCGCGATACGAGGATCCGGTGTTCCGTCTCGGCTTCGCCCGCACCGTCACGCACTACTGGGGCAACGACAGCTTCCTGGGCGAGGGCAACGACCAGGGCGTCGTACTGCGCGATGCGCACGTGCTCAAGGGCATCCCCGGCACGCTCGTCCAGGGCAGTCTGGACTTCGGCAACCTGATCGGCATCGTCTGGCGGCTTCATCACGCCTGGGAGGGAAGCGAGTTGGTGATGATCGACGAGGTCGGACACGATGCCGGGGCGCCGGGCGTGGCCGAGGCGCTGGTGGCGGCGACGGACACATACGCGGTCCGCTAGGGGATTTCGGCCCCGCCGAACAGCTGCCGTACCGTCGACCGGTAGTTGGTCCGGACGTGGGCGAGTGCGTGCGCGCGGGCCCGCTCCGGGTCGCCCGAAGCGATCGCCTCGTACAACTCGCGGTGTTCTACGAGGAGTTGGCTCCATTCCTCGTTCCGTCGGGTCATCCAGCGGAGGCGGCCGGCGACCGGTTCGAGGGCTTTGATCAGCAGGCTGTTGTCCGCCATGGCCACGATGCGGTCATGCAGACGGCTGTTGACGTCGGTGATGGCCTCCGCGTCCCCCGCCCCGGTCGCGGCGGCCGCGAGGCCGAGCAGCTCCTCGACCTCGGCCAGGTCCTGCGGTGTCGCGCGGGCCGCGGCCAGTCCCGCCGCGTACACCTCCAACGCCTCGCGCAGCTCGAAGAGTTCCCTGACATCGCTCGGGGTCAGCCGCCGCACGACCGTACGGCGGGGCGTCTCGAAGTGGACGAAGCCCTCGGCGACCAGGGCCCGGATCGCCTCCCGGACCGGAACCCGCGAGACCCCGAACCGCTCGGCGAGCTCCCGCTCCACCAGCCGGTCGCCGGGGCGGAGGCGGCCCGCGATGATCTCCTGCCGCAGGGTGGCCAGAACGCGCTCGCGGATTGCGCCCAGGGGTTCGGTCTTCGTCGGGGAGCTCATGGAGCCATCTTCTCCGACTCCGGGGGTGTTTTACGGAGCGTTAACGGCACCGACATCGGTCGGAACGGTTGACGGTAGGACCATGTCGGCAGTTTGGTATACCAAACGCGTTGCCAAGCGACCGGAAACAAGCCACCGCAAGCAGCTCTCCTCCGTCCCCCGTCCATGGAGGCCTCGTGTCCCTCGCCGACCGTGCCGAAGCCACCGGCACAGCAGCGTTCGTCCCCGATCCCCGGCTCACCAACGAAGACCTCGCGCCCGCGGGCAAGCGCAACTGGAAGGTCTTCGACCTCTTCGCCATGTGGATGTCCGACGTCCACAACCTCGGCAACTACACGTTCGCCGCGGGACTGCTCGTCCTCGGCATGAACGTGTGGCAGGTCTTCACGTCCCTGCTCGTCGGCTTCGTGATCATCTACATCGGCATGAACTGGATGGGGAAGATCGGCCAGCGCCACGGCGTGCCCTTCCCGGTCGTCAGCCGCATCAGCTTCGGCGTCTGGGGCGCCAACATCCCGGCGCTGATCAGGGCCGTGATCGCCATCATGTGGTACGGCATCCAGACCTATCTGGCGTCCGTCGCGGTCAACGTGATGCTGCTCGCCGCCTGGCCGGGCCTGGAGTCCTGGACCCACAACTCCTTCCTCGGCCTCGACGCGCTCGGCTGGGTCTCCTTCCTGTCGCTGTGGCTCCTCCAGGCGATGATCATCAGCCAGGGCATGGAGTCGGTACGGAAGTTCCAGGACTTCTGCGGCCCGGCGATCTGGCTGGTCATGATCGCGCTGGCGGTCTGGGTCCTCGCCAAGGCCGGCTGGACCATCTCGCTCACCTCGACGCCGCACCCGGTCTCCGTCGGCGAGCAGTGGCGGCAGTGGTTCGGCGCGATCGGGCTGATCCTCGCCACCTACGGCACGCTGATGCTCAACTTCTGTGACTTCTCCCGCTTCGCGCCCGACTACCGCACCGTGCGGCGCGGCAACTTCTGGGGCCTGCCCATCAACTCGACGGCGTTCGTGGTCGTCTCGGTGATCGTCACAGCCGGCTCGCTGGAGGTCTTCGGCGAGGCCATCACCGACCCGGCGGCGCTGGTCGCCAAGGTCGGCAACACCTGGGTGCTGGTGCTGGCGGCCCTGACCTTCGCCATCGCCACCATGGGCGTCAACATCGTCGCCAACTTCGTCTCACCGGCGTACGACCTCGCCAACGTCTGGCCGCAGAAGATCACCTTCAAGGTCGGCGGCATGATCAGCACGGTGGCGGCGCTGGTGGTGACGCCGTGGAACCTCTTCTCGAACCCGACGGTCGTCCAATACTTCCTCGGCGGCCTGGGCGCCTTCCTGGGACCCCTCTTCGGCGTGATCATGGTCGACTACTACTGGGTCAAGCGCGGCCGGGTCGATGTCAACGAGCTCTTCGACGCCACGCCCGGCTCCCGCTACTACTACCGCAAGGGCGTCAACCCCAAGGCCCTGTGGGCGTTCCTGCCGGCGGCGGGGGTCGCGGCGGTGCTGGCGCTGGTGAAGACGTTCAGCGATGTGGCGCCGTACTCGTGGTTCATCGGGACCGCGTTGGCGGCGGGACTGTATGTGCTGCTGTGCCGAAGCGAGCGGGCGGCCACCCCCGCGTCCGTTCCCGAGAAGCCCGTGGAGGTCTGAGGAACGTGCGGATCGTCGTCACCAACTGCAACACCACGCAGGAGATGACCGCGGAGATCGTACGAGGTGCCCGGGCCGCCGCAGGCCCGGGCACCACCGTGACCGGGCTGACCCCCGCGTGGGGACCCGAGTCGGCGGAGGGCTGGCTGGACAGCTATCTGTCGGCCGCGGCGGTCATGGATGCGCTGCGGACGTACGAGGGTCCGTCGTACGACGCCGTAGTCATGGCGGGCTTCGGGGAGCACGGACGAGAGGGTGTCCGGGAGTTGGTCGACGTACCGGTCGTCGACATCACGGAGGCGGCGGCGCATCTGGCCTGTCTGCTCGGCCGACGGTACGGCGTGGTGACCACGCTGGAGCGGACGTGCGGGCAGATCGAGGACAGCCTGGAGACGGCCGGCGTCGGGCGCAATTGCGCAACCGTCGTGGGCACGGGACTGAGCGTGCTCGACCTGGGCGACGCGGCGCGCACGGAGGCGGCCTTCCTGACGGCGGCCGAGCGGGCGTGCGCGGCCGGGGCGGAGGTGCTCGTGCTGGGCTGCGCCGGGATGACGGGGCTGCGGCGGGCGGTGGGGGAGAAGCTGGCTGTTCCCGTCGTCGACGGGGTCGCGGCGGCGGTGAAACTGGCGGAGTCGCTGGTGGGCTTGGGCCTGACGACGAGCCGGGCGGGGAGCTACGCGAGGCCGGTGCCGAAGGGGCGGGTGTGGGGGGCTCCGTCGGAGTAGCCGCCCGCGAACGGCTGCTCAGGGCCGCCAGGCATACCGAATATCGGGTTCCCGCTCCTCGTTGCCGCTGCCGTCGGTGCGGTGGACCTCCGCGAAGCCATGACGTTCGTAGAAGCGCTGCGCGGGGTGGTTGACCTGGAAGGCCCGCAGGGCGAGGCCGATGGGGCCGAGTTCCCTGACCAGCGTGATGAAGCGGTCCCCGATGCCCCGACCACGCCAATCGGGGTCGAGAGCACGACGGACGTCATGAACCTGCTCCTTCCGGGACGACGGCCGTCGCTGTGATCTCCACCAGCTGCCCGGTGTAGCCGAGGCAGGCGACACCGAGCAGCGTGGACGAGTGAGGGCCCGCACTGAGCCCGGACGCCTCGACCACGTCCCACACGGCGGAGAGCACGGCGGTCTCACTGCTCACGACGTACACATCCGTCGACACGACATGCGCCAAGTCACTCCCGACTGCCCGTAGTTGCTCACGAAGGTTGGCAATCACCTGCTCGGCCTGCCGCACCGGATCGCCCTCCCCGACCAGCTTCCCTTCGGCGTCGAGCGGCACGGCCCCGGCAAGGAACGCGAGCTTCGTGCCGGCCTCGACGACGGAGGCGTGGGAGTAGGTGGGCGGAGCAAAGAGGCTGGGGACGGTGACGCGCTGGATCATGGCGGCTCCTCGTGCGGTGGACGGCCAACCTGCCGATCATCCGGGTCGTCGCCCGGGTACGGCATCTGAATTTCCACGGTGCAGTCGGCCCCGTCGACCGGCTCCGCCGCGATCCGGGCCAGCACCACTTGCCGTCGGCGCTGGGCGGCGGCCGTCGCCGACGCGGACCGTCGCGCGGCTGCCGCCGCCACAGTCCGGAACTCCTCGCTCCGCTCGGCGGCCGCTACCCGCTCCACCAGATAGAGCCGGATCTTCGGGGCCGACCGGAAGTGCGGATTGACCCGCAACAGATCGGGCTCACCGAGCAGTCGGCGCACCATCCCCGCCGTCCAGCCACGGGCACGCAGCCCGGCCGCCGAGATGTGCGTGCGCGCCGCCTGCACGCAGTCGCCGTCGTCTTCCGCGCCCCGTTCCTGACCGTCCTCATCCCGCTCCAGCATCGTCATCGCGCAACCCCCGTAGCGCTCCCATCCGTCACGTTCTGTGACGGTGAGATCAATTAGAGCGCACGCCACTGACAATCGCCCCGGCCGTATTCGCATCGCGGAGGCGAGGCCGATGCGCCTACGCTGCCTGCCGGTCCCGGACCACCCTCCTCACCCGATGGAGCCTCACGTGCCAGGTCTCACCGACGCCGCGTTCCTCGACTCCACGGCCGACCGCCTGGCCTCCCTGCCCACGGTCCGGGCCGTGGCCCTCGGCGGCTCCCGCGCGCAGGGCACGCACACACCGGAGAGCGACTGGGACCTGGCCGTCTACTACCGCGGCTCCTTCGATCCCGCCGACCTGCGCGCCATCGGCTGGGAGGGCGAGGTCTCCGAGGTGGGCGGCTGGGGTGGCGGGGTGTTCAACGGGGGTGCGTGGCTGACGATCGACGGGCGGCGGGTCGATGTGCACTATCGGGATCTCGACGTCGTGGAGCACGAGTTGGCCGAGGCGGAGGAAGGACGGTTCCGGGTGGAGCCGTTGTTGTTCCATCTCGCCGGGATTCCCAGCTACTTGGTGGTCGCGGAGCTTGCCGTCAACCGCGTGCTCCGGGGGGAGCTGCCGCGGCCGGCCTCGTATCCGGGGACGTTGCGCCGTTCGGCCTCCGAGCGATGGCACGGTACGGCCTGCGCCACGCTCGCGTATGCGAAGGCCAACCATGTCGGGAAGGGGCGTCTCACCGAGGTGGCGGGAGCCCTGGCCACAGCCGCCGTGCAGGCCGGGCATGCGGTGCTCGCGGGGCGGGGTGAATGGGTGACGAATGAGAAGCGGTTGCTGGAGCGGGCCGGGCTGCGCGAGGTCGATGACCTTGTCGCCGGTCTCGGCGCCGGCCCGGACGCCTTGTCCTCGGCCGTGGCGAGGGCGGAGTCACTGTTCGCATCGCATGTGGAGCGCGCGGTGTTCCGCGATCCTCGGTGAGCGGAACCAGGCCCGCAAGACCGCCCGCCGCACGGTCGTTCTCGCCCGACGCCTCCCACCGGTGATTGCGTTCATAAAGAACGCGGGTTTCCCGCCTGTCGTCACACCCCAGTAATGCGACCGTTCCATCCCCTCCAACTTCGCGAACTACCCTGGAAACCACACCCCGAAGCCCGGCCACCGTCGCCCGAAGGCAAACCCCCGCCCTCGTCCTGACAGGAGCCCTGTGTCACGCCCCGCGTTCGTCCTGCCGCCCTGGCTCGCCCACACTCTCCGCGCCCAGCGCGGTCCGGTGCCCTGGAGCGCGGTGACCCGGGGAGCACTTGCCGCCGGGCCCCTCCTCCTCACCTCCGTGCTTCTCGACCGCGCCTCTCTCGGCGTCGTCGCTGCCATCGCCGCCATGCTGGCCGGGATCAACGACCGGCCGGGGAGTCGGCGGGCGTCCGTCAGGAGGCTCGGGGTGCCCGCGCTTGCCGGAGCGGCTGGGCTGCTTGTCGGGACGTACGCCGGACAGCACACCGGAGCCCTCGCGCTGACGCTGATCCTCACCGGCCTCGGGCTCGTCGCCGGAGGTGTCAGCGCCACCGGCCCCGTCGCGTCCGGGGCCGGAACGCAACTGCTCGTCGCATCCGCCATCGGGGCCGGGATGCCGCTGCCCGAGCCGGGGTGGCTGCGGGCGCTGGCCTTTCTCGTGGGGGCCGGGTGGCTGCTCGCGCTGAGGCTGGTGCTGCCGACGCCCGGGGCGATCGTCGGCGACTATCGGTTCGACGGGGAGCGGGACGCCGTCGCCGGTGTCTATGACGCCGTGGCCGAACTGCTCGACGCCGCGGGGAGCGAGCACGCCACCTCTCGTCGCGTCTCCCTCACCGCCGCCCTCGACCACGCACAGGATGCTCTCGCCGGGCCCCGGCTGCGGCGGTACGCCAGTTCCTCGGCCGAGCGGCGGTTGCGTGCGCAGTACGCCGCCGCGTTGCCGCTCGCCGAGGCGGCGACCGCGCTGGCCTGGGCCGGGGAGGGCGTGAGCGCGCGTGCCTCCGAGGGGGTGCGTCGGCTCGCCGCCGCCGTACGCGGGAACACGCACACCGGGCCGCTGCCCGCGCCCAACCGGTCCGCGCCCGCCCTGCGCGCCCTTGACGACGCCCTTCTGCACGCCGCCGAGGTGTTCGACCAGGGGGACGGGCGTGACCTGCACACCCGTAGGCGGTCCGGGACAGCGCTCTTCCGTTCCGCCTTCGGGGCCGGCGGGCGTGAGTACGGGCTGCGGGTCGCCCTCTGCTTCGGGGCCAGCGTCGCCATCGCCCAGGCGCTGCATCACGCCCAGTGGTACGGGCAGCACGAGCACTGGTACTGGCTGCCGGCCACCGCCGTCTTCCTCGTCAAGCCCGACCTCGGGCCGCTCGTCTCGCGGGTACTGTGCCGGGCCGCGGGGACGGTCCTCGGCGCTCTCGTCTTCGCCGGGTTGGCTGCTGTGCTGCCCCAACCCGGCGGGCTCATCGCGCTCGTGGCCCTCAGCGGTGCCCTCATTCCCGTCGCCACGCGCCACTTCGCCGCCCAGACCGCCGTCGTCACCGTTCTCGTCCTCGCCCTGGTGATGGTCGGCGGTGAGCCCGCGGCCGCCTGGAGCCGCATCGGCGAGACACTGCTGGCCTGCGCCATCGTGCTGGTGGTGGGCCATCTGCCGATGCCGGGGCAGCGGGGCGGCCGAGTCCGGGCCCGGCTCGCGGTGGCGGGCGATGCCGCGCACGCCTACCTGACGCACGTCCTGGGCGAGTCCGCCGCCCCAGCGGTGCGTGCCGTGAGCGAGCCCGCTGCGCCGGCGACGCGTATCCCGAGCGAGCCTGCCGCCCCGGCAACCCGCATCCCGGGCAAGCCCGCCGCCCCGTCCCCGCGCCGGTCCGACGCCCGCCTCCTCCGCTGGACGCTTCGCCGCGAGGCCTACCGCACGCTCGCCGAAGCCCGTACCGCCATCGCCCTCGCCGCGGCCGAACTCCCCGCCCTCGCCCGGCACTCGGAGGGCGCGGACGAGATCGTCGCCGTGCTCGAACGGATCGTCGACACGACCACCGCGTGTGCCGTGCACCTGGACGACTCCGGCCGGCTCACCCCGCGGCACACCGACCGCCTCGCCGCCCTTCTCGACGAACTCGCCGCGCACCGGGAGCGGGTGGGCCTACCCACCGGCCGACCCACCCCCGAGCTGCCCGTCGCCGTCTAGGACGTCAAGCACCGTGTGCACCAACGCCGTCCCCGGTCCCGTCTCCCCGCCCGGCCCCGGCACATGCCTGACCGCCTCCGGCACCAGCTCGCCCCCGCACCGCGAGCATGTCACCCGCGCCTCGGCCGCATGCCCGCACGTCTCGTGCACCAGCCTCAACGGAGGCCCTGCCACCGCCCGGTGCCGGTCGCCCCACGTCATCAGCGTCAGGACGACGCCGTACAACTCCCGTCCTGCGTCGGTGAGTTCGTACTCGTACCGGGTGGGCCGCTCCTGGTACGCCACCCGCTCCACGATCCCCTCGGCGACCAGATGGTCCAGCCGGTCCGCCAGGATGTTCGTCGCGATGCCCAGGTCGGCGCGCAGATCCTCGTAGCGGTTCAGGCCGAGGAAGAGGTCGCGCAGGATCACGACCGTCCACTGGTCCGCGACGACGGCGGCGGCCCGCGCCACCGAGCAGTGCATCCGCGCGAAACGCTCACCTCTCATGCCGTCAGGGTAGTTCCTTGCGGTCGGCAAGCGACCCGCCTAGCCTCTTCGTAGAGGGTCACTTGCAAAGAGCAAGTGATCGGTCTGGAGGTGCCCATGTACCACGCCATCGTCCGCCGCAAGGTCCGCACCCTCTGGCGTACCGTCGGCAGCGGCGGGTACCGGCAGGCCGTCGCACTCGCCGCCCCTGACGTGCACTTCCGCTTCATCGGCGACACTCCGATGAGCGCCGACCTCCGCGGCCGGGACGCCTTCGCCGCCTGGTTCGAGCGGTTCGAGGAGATCTTCCCGGGGCTCCGGCTCACCCTCCAGGACGTCGCCGTCCAGGGCCCGCCCTGGAACACCACCGTCGCCACCCGGCTGCACATCCGCGGCACGCTCGCGGACGGCAGTCCGTACGAGAACGAGGCCATGCAGTGGGTACGGCTGCGCTGGGGGCGGATGGTCGAGGACATCGTCCTGGAGGACACGCTGCGGCTCGACCGGGCCTACCGGACGCAGACCGCCGCCCTCGCTAGCTGACCCGCACCCACACCGGCGCATGGTCCGACCCCGGCTCCCCGCGCCGCTCGGCAGGGTCCGGCCCCACGGACGGCAACCACGGCATGGCCGAACGGCCGGGCCCCGTCTTCGCCTCCGTCACACGGCGCACCAGCCGATGGCTCACCAGCACCTGGTCGATCAGCTCCCGCCGCCCGGAGTTGATGCGCGAGAAGCGCTGCTCGGCCGGTATGAGCGGGGCCACGTTCCACAGGCGGGCCGCGTCTCCGTTGTCGGTCGCCTTGAATCCGGGCGTGCCGATCTCGGAGCCGGGCGGGCCGAGCAGGATCTGAGTGGTGGCCGCCTGCACCTCGTCGTTCAGATCGCCCAGTACCACCACGTCCCGCTCACGGCCGTCGCCCGCGAGCAACTCGTCCGCGAGCGCACGCAACGCCGTCGCCTCAGCCGTCCGCCGGTACAGCGCGTACGCCCCGAACCGCGCCCGCTCGCCCTCGTCGCGCGCGTGGAAGCGGCCACCCGGGTACGTCAGCAGCTTCGACTTCAGATGGCAGACCGCCGCCCGCAGCGGGCCCGCCTCCGTCGTCGTCTCCACCGCCAGGAAGCCGCGGCCGGCCTTCGACACGACCGTGCCCTCGTCGTCTACCTGCACCGGGCGCAGCTTCACCGGGAACGCCGTCGTGTCGGCCAGTACCTCCAGCGGCGTACGGCTGAGGAAACCGACCCGGATGCCCCGGCTGTCGGCGTGCCGGGAGAGCGCGGTGTGCCAGGTGCCGCCCACCAACGCCAGCAGGTCCCGCAGCGCCTCGTCCTCCCCGACCTCCTGCACGCCGAGCAGCGTCGGTTCGAACCCCGTGATCACGGCGGCCAGGGAGCGGAGCTTCGTCTTGTACTCGGCCTTGTCCCTGGGACCGGACGGGCCGCCGGGCAGAAAGAGGTTCTCCAGGTTCCAGGTGCCGATGATCATGCCGGGCTCCTTTCCAGAAGCCGTGTGGGCGGCTGTGGTGTAGCCAGGGTGACGGCCCGGGGCCGCCCGGCGACAGGGTCGCGACGGGATGCGCGGTTCGGCTCACGCCAGCGCACGACACCGTCGTACGTTGGCCCAATGACGCCTTCTCCCGCGGAAGCTGATCTCATCATCACCGGGTGCACCGTCCTCGTGCACGACGATCACGAGCGGATCGGGTTCGAGGAAGATGCCGCCGTCGTCGTTCGGGACGGGCTCGTCGAGGCTGTGACCAGCGCCGCCGAAGCCGTCGGCCTGGCGGCCCGCGAACGGATCGACGCGCGCGGCCAGGTCGCCATGCCCGGGCTCGTCAACTGTCATACGCACGCCCCGATGGTCGCCCTGCGCGGCGTCGCCGAGGACCTGCCGACCGACGAGTGGTTCAACGACGTCGTCTGGCCCGTCGAGTCCAACCTCACCGAGAAGGATGTGGAGTTGGGGGCGCGGCTCGCCTGTGCCGAGATGATCCGCGGCGGTGTCACCTGCTTCGCCGACCACTACTTCGCCATGGACGCGGTCGCCGCCGTCGTCGACGAATGCGGGATCAGGGCTCATCTCGGTGAGGCCTTCTTCTCCTCCCAGGGTCCTCAAGGGCGGGAGAAATCCCTGGATTTCGCGCTACGGAACAGGGGCGGTGCCGGCGGCCGTATCACCACCACCCTCGCCCCGCACGCCCCCTACACCGTCGACGACACCGACCTCGCCGCCACCGCAGCACTCGCCCGCGAACACGGCCTCCCCGTCCATATCCACGCCTCCGAGAACCGCGACCAGGCCGACACCAGCCTCGCCCGCCACGGCCGTACTCCCATCGAAGTCCTCGCCGGCACCGGGCTCCTCGACACCGACCTCCTCATCGCCCACGGCACCGGCATCCTCGACCGCGACCTGCCCGTCCTGGAGCGCGCCACGGGACGTGTCGCCGTCGCGACCGCACCGCGCGGCTATCTCAAGTTCGCCTGGCCCGACACCACCCCTGTCCGCGCGCTGTACGACATCGGCATCCCCGTCGGACTCGCCACGGACGGCGCCGCCTCCAACAACTCCCTCGACGTATGGGAGTCGATGGCGCTCACCGCCCTCATCCAGAAGTCGACCGAGGGCGACCCACGCTGGCTGACGGCCCGTCAAGCCCTGCACCACGCCACGCTCCAGAGCGCCCGGGCGGTCGGGCTGGGGCAGTCGGTCGGCAGCATCGCCCCCGGCCGCCGCGCCGACATCATCCTCGTCGACCTCACCGGCCCGCACACCCAGCCCGTCCACGACCTCGCCGCGACCCTGGTGCACAGCGCCCGCTCCGCCGACGTCCGCACGACGATCGTCGACGGACGGATCCTGATGCGCGACCGCGAGCTGCTGACCCTCGATGTGCCGGGTGTCGTAGGGGAGTTGGGGGAGCGGCTGCCCGCGCTTCTGGACCGGAGCCATGGCAAGCGGATCCAGGAGTACGACACGTGAACGCTCCGCTGGGGGTGCCGCGATGGGTTGTCGGTTGTGTGCGGCGTCGTCGTGGCTGGGCGCGCAGTTCCCCGCGCCCCTTCGGGGCGCGCCCAGCCTGCCTAGGCTGATCCGCATGGATCTCGCCGATGGCCTTATCGACCACCCGTACGACGTCTACCGGCGCCTGCGTGACACCGCGCCCGTGCACCGTATCGCCGGCCCCGACGGCACTCCCGCGTGGCTCGTCACCCGGTACGACGACGTGCGCGCGGCCCTCGCCGATCCGCGGCTGTCCCTGGACAAGCGGCATGCCACGGCGGGCACCTACAAGGGGTTCTCGCTGCCGCCCGCGCTGGACGCCAACCTCCTCAACATGGACCCGCCCGACCACACCCGCGTCCGCCGCCTGGTCGGCCGGGCCTTCACCACACGTCGTATCGAGCAGCTGCGTACGCCTGTCCGGCGCACCGCCGACCAACTCCTCGACGCGCTCGGCCCGCACGGCACCGCCGACCTCGTGGCCGCCTACGCCGCGCCACTGCCGATCACCGTCATCTGCGATCTGCTCGGTATCCCGGACCAGCACCGCCTGGACTTCCGCGTCTGGACCGACACACTCGTCGCCCCGGATCCGGCCGCACGGCCCGAGGCCGCCAAGGAGGCGGTGGTGGCCATGCTCGGCTACTTCACCCAACTCCTCGCGGACAAGCGACGCGAGCCCGCGGACGACCTGCTCTCCGACCTGATCGCCGTCCGCGATGAGGGCGACCGGCTCAGCGAGGACGAGCTGATGTCCCTCGCCTTCCTCATCCTCTTCGCCGGCTACGAGAACACGGTGCAGCTCATCGGCAACGCCGTGCTCGCCCTGCTGCAACACCCCGAGCAACTGGCCGACCTGCGCAAGGACATGTCGCAACTCCCTGGCGCAGTACAGGAGTTCCTCCGCTACGAAGGTCCCGCCCTGCTCGCCATCCGCCGCTTCCCTGTCGAGGACGTGACCATCGGCGGCGTCACCGTCCCCGCCGGCGAAACGGTCTGGGTGTCCCCGTCCGCCGCGGACCGCGATCCGGCCCGCTTCCCCGACCCCGACCGCCTCGACCTCGGCCGCGACGCCTCCGGCCACCTCGCCCTCGGTCATGGCATCCACTACTGCCTCGGGGCGCCGCTGGCCCGCGCCGAGACCGAGATCGCCCTGGCCGCGCTGTTGGAGCGGTTCCCGGAACTGGCGCTCGGTGAGGGCGAGTTGCGGTGGCGGCCCTCGCTGCGCGCCCGGGGTCTGGTCGCGCTTCCGGTGACGTACTGAGAAACCGAGAAAAAAATCTTCGCGAGCCGCGATGAGTTCCGCGCTTCCCTCCGGTCACCACCCAGAACGGGACCGTTGTACAGGAGGAGCCATGTCGCTTCCGGAGATTGTCTCGCGCGAACAGTGGCGCGCGGCGCGTGAGGAACTGCTGATCAAGGAGAAGGTCATCACGCGCGCGCGGGACACGCTCAACGCGCAGCGGCGCGGGATGCCCATGGTCGAGGCCGACACGGAGTACGTGTTCGAGGGCGGCGACGGCAAGGCCACGCTGTTGGACCTCTTCGAGGGCCGGTACCAACTCGTCGTCTACCACTTCATGTTCGCGCCCGAGTGGGACGCCGGCTGCCGCAGCTGCTCGGGCTTCCTGGACCAGATCGGCCATCTCGCGCATCTGCACGCGCGCGGGACGACGTTCGCGGCCGTCTCCAGGGCGCCGTACACGAAGATCCTGCCGTTCAAGGCGCGGATGGGGTGGACGCTGCCCTGGTACTCGTCGTACGGCAGCGACTTCAACCATGATTTCGAGGCGACCCTGGAGCACGAGGGGGAGCTCTCCGAGCGGCCCGGCGTCAGCTGCTTCCTACGGGACCGCGACCGTGTCTTCCACACCTACTCGACGTATGAACGAGGCCTCGACGGGCTCGGCTCCACCACCAGCCTGCTGGATCTGACCGCGCTGGGGAGGCAGGAGGAGTGGGAGGAGCCCAAGGGACGCGCGTCCGCTCTCGGTGCGCCTGCCGGCAGTGAGCGCATTCGGTATCACGACGAGTACGAAGACTGACGCAGAGAGTGACAGTTGCTTCGAATTAGTGAACGAGTCCTCACGCTCTGCGGTGGACGAGTGTCAACTATGTCTCAGTACCGTCACTTCGCGAGGCGTTCACCCCGACTTTGGCGTTTAACTCTATGAGTCAGCGCTACATGGAGGTGGCAGGGTGAACGGGCGAACAGTGCTTGAGCGCTTTCCCGCAGGTGGACCGCGAGGTTCCTGGCCGGCGGAGGAGTTCGCACAGGCGCAGCGTCGGAAAGGCCTGCCCGCGGAGGTCGTGATGGACCTCGCCACGGACACGTTCCTGGTGATCGTGCGGGGCGGCGACGCCATCACTGACATCGCAGCGTGACGGTGCGGTACAGCGCCCCGTAAGGGGCGCGGGGAACTGCGCGACCAGCCCCCACCGGCCCGCAGCAAGCGAACCGCATATCCAGCGGAGCGCCTAGCTCGCCTTCGGTACCCGCGTCGTGAACTGTTCCGCCTGGAGGGAGTACAGCTCCGCGTAGACGCCGCCGGTGGCGAGCAGTTCGTCGGGTGTGCCCGACTCCACGAGCCGGCCCTGGTCGAGGACGTGCACCAGGTCCGCATGGCGTACGGACGCCAGTCGGTGCGTGATGAGGATGACCGTCTGGCCGGTGGAGGCCAGGGCGCGGATCTTCTCGAAGACCTCCAGTTCGGCCCGCGCGTCCAGGGCCGCCGTCGGCTCGTCGACGATCAGGATGTTGCCGCGCCGGTAGGCCGCCCGTGCGATCCCGAGCCGCTGCCACTGGCCGCCGGACAGCTCGTGCCCGCCGCTGAAGTGCCGGGCCAGCAGGGTGTCCAGGCCGCGCGGCAGGTCGGCGACCACGTCCTCGGCGCCGGCCTCGGCGAGGGAGGCGGCCATGCGTTCCTCGGTGAGGGGAGCGGAGGAGCGGCCGACGGCCACATTCACCCGGGCCGTGAACGGCCAGCGCTTGAAGTCCTGCGCCACCATCGCGATGCGCTCGGCGAGTTGGTGCCGGTCCGCGCCCGCCGCGTCGACGCCGTCCCACAGGATCCGGCCCCCGTCCGGGATGTACAGGCCCGCGAGCAGCTTCACCAGGGTCGTCTTGCCGGAGCCGTTCTCGCCGACGAGCGCCACGATCCGGCCGAGCGGGATGGTGAGCGTGACATCGTCCAGGGCGGGGCGGGTGGACTCACCCGGGTAGCTGAACGTGACCTTCTCGAAGTGGATCTCGCGTGGTTCCTCGGGCAGGGCGTCACCGCCGACCGGGATCGCCCGTTCGGCCGCCTCGACGTACAGCCGTTGCAGATCGCCCACGAACAGCGCCTCCTCGTGCAGCGCGTTGACCTCCAGGACGAGGGTGTCGAGGCTGGAGGAACCGGTACGGATGGCGATCACGGCCGTGCCCGCCACCGACAGGGCCATCGCCCCGGCGAGCAGCAGACCGCCGAGCGTGGCGTACGTCGCCACCATCGCGAGGCCCGTCCAGGCCGCCGCGAACAGTCCCGTACGGGCCGCGAGCCGCGCCAGCCGTGCCTGCTCCGCCTCCGCCGTCTCCGCCATCGCCCGGTAGTGGCGCAGCAGGAACGGGCCGACACCGTGCAGCCGGATCTCCGGTGCCGCGGCGGGCTCGGTGAGCAGCTCGCTGATGAGGTGCCCGGCACGGACGTGCTGCACCCAGATGTGGAACGACTCGTACCGGCGCCGTGCGTTCGTCAGTGCACTCCACGCGCTCGGCAGCGTCATCGTCGCGAGGAGGGGCAGCAGGGCCGGATGCAGGACGGTCAGGACGCCGGCCGCCGCGATCAGCGAGATCATCGCGTTCACCACCCGGGTGCTGTACGAGATCATGCGCCGGGCCGACTGGGCGCCGTACTTGGCGGTGTCCAGCAGCTTGTGGAAGGTGTGGTCCTCGATCGCGGCCAGCTCCACGGCCGCCGCCCGTTCCAGATACCGCTCGGTGGCCACCCGCTCCACCTTCGGCTCAAGACGCCCGGTCGCATACGTGGACGCCGCCCGCAGCAGTGCCGATACGAACATCACGGCGGCCACCGTGACCAGCGCGGGCACGGCACCGCGCAGCCGGTCCCCGATGGCGCCGCCCGACAGTAGCCGGCCCAGCACATTGTTGACCGCGAGCAGACTCACCGCCTGCGCCAGGCCCCGGCTCACCTCGGCGGTCAGTACGGTCCGCGCCGCCCGCCGGTCGGCCTGCCAGGCCAGCCGGAAACTGGATGTCAGCATGCCGGGCAGCCGGGCCACCATGGCGCGGAAGTTCAGCTCCAGGAACGCGTCGCGATGCTGGTTCCAGCCCATGTCGTAGCGCAGCGGGCCGCCGAAGAGCAGCTGCTCCGACTCGGAGACCCCGGGTTTTTCCGCATCGCGCTTGTTGCTGACCACCGTGGACCTCCCCCGGACGTGGACGACGGCCACTATCGCGGGACGTATGCCTACGGGGGAGAGCGCAGACGAGAGAGGCAGGAGCGCGCGGGCGTACGCCCTGTGCCTACGCGGTCACCGACCGCGACCAGACGGGGGTCGTGCCCGTCACCCGGCACAGGGCCAGATACAGCGGGATCGGCGGGGTGTACGGCAGCTTGCCGTCCGGCCGGTGGATCAGGCCCGGCGCCTGCGGGGCGTCCGGGATCAGCGCGCCCGTGGCATACCGCACGGGGGCCGGCCACTCCAGGGCGTAGTCGGAGTCGGACGGGACGATCCACCACCAGTGCGCCTCGTCGGCGTAGACGCAGCCCACGCGGGGCAGCCGGGGCAGCACCAGCGGGCCGAGGCGGGCGGGTACCGCCACCGCGTCGCAGCCGAGGGGGGCGGTCATGCCCTCGGGGACGAGCAGCCGCCGGGGTGCGTTGGGGGTGTGCAGCCCGCGTTGGAGGCGGACCAGCGTGTCCAGGGTCAGCGCCCGGCCGGCGCCGAACCCAGCGCCTACAGCCATTCGGCACCCGCCCCGTATCCGTCGTGGGGACGCGCCGTGAGGCCGTGGCGCTGTTGCGCTTCGTGTCCGTCGCACCTCTCGTGCCGGTCGGCCTTCTCCTCGCCGCCGGTCGAGCCGCCGGACGGGCCCGGCTTCGGAGGGGCTCCCCAGCCGAGGTCGTTGCGCGGTCCCGGGATGTCCTCGGGGGTCTCGCGCGGCAGTTCCGCCCAGACCAGCAGGCCGAGGCCGTGTTCCTGGGCGCCCCAGGCCCGGCACAGCGCGTCGACGAGGAACAGTCCCCTCCCGTGCTCCTCCTCGGACCGCCCGCAGGCCGGGTGGGGCTCACTCGGAGCGCAGCCCTCGTCGCGGACGGCTATGCGCACCAGGTCCTCGCCGTCGTGCAGTTCGCACACTATGTGGGTGCTCGCGGTGTGCACGATCGCGTTGGTGACCAGCTCGGAGACCACCAGGACCGCCGAGTCGCAGGTGTCCTCACCCACCGACCAGCCGGTCAGCCGGGCGCGCGTCAGACGTCTCGCCTGTGCGGGAGAACCCGGATGTGCGGCCAGCTCGAAGCGGAACCGGCGCTCGGCAGCGGCCCCACCTGGACCGACTCCCGCGGCACCGCCCAGCCCGAGAGGGCCTGTGGCGGCGTCTGTTCCTAAAGGCGCGGACGGAATCACGCTTGCCACTATCGCCCCGCCGTGAACACTTGGCAAGTGTCACTCTGAAAATTGCAGAGTGCTGTGTGACGCCGTCGAGGGCCGTGGCACACTGCTCGCAACAGCACGTTGAGCGGCGCCACTTGAGACCACCGCAGGTCTGACCAGATCTTCGAATAGGTCTTCGAATGGCGCCGCCGGGCTGTCAGGATTCTTTTTTGTGGAGGTGGAGCGTGAGCGAGCCGCGGTCCGCGCCGACGGTCGGCCAGGTCGTCCTCGGCCGGCGCCTCCTCGACCTGCGGGAACGTGCGGGCCTCAAGCGTGAGGAAGCCGCCCGTGTCCTCCGCGTCGCCCCCGCCACCGTCCGCCGCATGGAGATGGCCGAGGTCGGGCTCAAAATCCCGTATCTCCAGCTGCTGCTGAAGTCGTACGGCGTCTCCGAGGAGGAGGCGGACGCCTTCGTGCAGTTGGCCGAGGAGGCCAACAAACCCGGCTGGTGGCAGCGCTTCCACGACATCCTGCCCGGCTGGTTCTCCATGTACGTCAGCCTGGAGGGCGCGGCCGCCCTGATCCGCGGTTACGAACCGCACTTCGTCCCCGGTCTGCTCCAGACCGAGGACTATGCCCTCGGGGTCCTGAAATCGGGCGCCATCGGCCAGACCCGGCCCGAGGACATCGAGCGCCATGTCGCGCTGCGCATGCAACGCCAGGATCTGCTCACCCGTCCCGACGCCCCTCGCTTCTGGGCGGTGATGGATGAGACCGCCCTGCGTCGCCCCATCGGGGGCCCGGAGGTGATGCGTGCTCAGATCGACAAGCTGCTCGAGGTCACGAAGCTGCCCAACGTGACGCTTCAGGTCGCCCCGTTCTACAGCGGGCCGCACCCCGGCACGTACGGGCCCTTCGTGCTGTTCCGATTTGCCATGCCCGAACTCCCGGACATGGTCTACAGCGAGTACCTGACCGGCGCCGTCTATCTCGACGCGCGTGAAGAGGTGGCGACCCACCTCGAGGTCATGGACCGCATGGCGGCGCAGGCCGCTACGGCACATCGCACGAAGGAGATCCTCCGGGATTTCCGCAAGGAGCTGTGAATGGAACGCATCAAGTCCCAGCCCAGGCCGCGGATCCGCGCTGAGCGGATCTACAACGGCATGCCCGCCCGGGAGCTGGGCAGCGAGGGCTGGCACAAGCCGTGGAGCGGCGGCAATGGAGGCAACTGCCTGGAAGCGATGAAGCTCGCCGACGGCCGGATCGCCGTACGGCAGTCCACCGACCCCGACGGGCCGGCACTGATCTACACCTCCGACGAGATGACGGCGTTCATCGAGGGCGCGAAGGCGGGGGAGGCGGATTTCCTGTTGTCCTGACTTTGTCTTGTGATTTGGTTCATCAACTTCCCTAAATTGGTACTGACTTGATTACTTTCTGTCCCACATGCTTACGGGGTGCCGTATGACCGGCCAGGACACCGGCCGCAACGCCGTCGAGATCGACACCGGCAGACCGCATCCCGCGCGGATGTACGACTGGTATCTCGGCGGCAAGGACAACTACCCGGTCGACGAGGCCATGGGCCGCCAGATGCGCTGGCCCAGCACGGCATACGGCAGTTCCTGGACGTCGGCACCGGCATCCCGACCGAGCCGTGCTCGCTCACGCCGGGGCCCTGCTGCACTTCGTTCCGGACGAGGACGGCGCCCACGAACTGGTCGGCCGGCTGCTGTCCGAGCTGCCGTCCGGCAGCTTCCTGACGGTCACTCATGCCACCGCCGACTTCGCCCCGGAGGAGTCGAAGGCGGCGGTGGAGAAGCTGGGGGCCGCGGGCGTGACGCTGGCCCTGCGCTCACGCGAGGAGTTCGGCCGCTTCTTCGACGGTCTCGAACTGGTCGAGCCCGGCATCGAGTTGCCGCATCAGTGGCACCCCGAGCTGGGTGAGCCGGTGCCCGGGCAGGACGACGGGGTCATTCCCGGGTACGGGGCGGTGGGGCGTAAGCCGTAGCAGGCTGGGGAGTTGCTCAGAACAGGGAAGCCATGCGACGCGGCGCGTCCACCAGACGGCTGACGACCACCGCCGGCACCGGCGGCTGCTCCGCCTTGTCGGGGCTGAGGTTCAGCCCGTAGTGGATCTGCTCGATCGACGGCGGTCCGACCGCGAGGTTGCGCCGGACCGCCTGCGTCGACGACTCCTCACCGGTCTGCACGAGGTAGGCCGCCGCCATCGTGCCCGTACGGCCGGCTCCCGCGGCGCAGTGCACGAACACCGGCCCGGACGCGTTCGCGACGATGCTGAGCAGATGCTGGACCTGCTTGGGCGCCGGCGTCTGCCCGTCACGGATGGGAAGGTGTACGGCGTTCAGCCCGGCCTTGCCGGGTGCGGCGAGCTGGGCCGCGCTCAGGTCCTCGGCGCGCAGGTCGATGACGGTGGTGAAGCCCATGCTCGCCAGCGCCCGGTACCCGGCGGGGGAGGGGGCGGCGCCCCGCCACAGCTCTCCGTCGGGGTCGACCGGCTGGAAGTTGTGGACGCCCTGGACGGTACGGGTTCCCGCAGGTGCCGGGGTCTCCGCCCGAGAGGAGCCGGTCGCGGAACTCCCCGTCGTAGTCGTCCTCCAGAACCACCCCGCCACGCGCGCGTGCCAGATATCCGGTGAGCGCCTCCCGCAACTCGCGCCGCCCGGCCGGATCGCCTGAACCGCACCCCAGGTCCAGCCTCTACACGACCATCGGCCGGTCATACGGCCCGATCGGCGCCGGCAGCCGCGAACTCCCCGTCAGATGACGGTCGACGGCCGCCGCCACCGCCCGTCCCTCCGCGATCGCCCACACGATCAACGACTGCCCCCGCGCAGCGTCCCCGGCGGCGAACACACCGGGGACGTTCGTGGCGAAGTCGGCATCCCGTGCGACCGTGCCCCGAGGCTCCATCGCCAGCCCCAACTGGTCGACGAGCCCGTCTCCCCGATCGGGCCCGGAGAAGCCGAGCGCGAGCAGCACGAGGTCGACGGGCAGCGCCCGCCCGGTCCCCGACAGCGGCCGCCGCTCCGCGTCCACCTCGACCAGATGCAGCGACCGCACATGCCCACTGTCGTCGCCGGTGAAGCGGAGCGTGGACGCCGCGAACAGCCGCGCGTCCGCATCCGCCGCCGGCGCCGTCCGCAGCTCACCGGCCTCCTCGTGCGCGGCCGACAGCCGGTAGATCTTCGGATACGTGGGCCAGGGCTCGGCGTCGTCGTCCCGCTCGCCGCCGGGCTGTGCGTAGATGTCCAACTGCGTGACGGACGCGGCGCCTTCTCGCACCGCCGTGCCCAGACAGTCCGCCCCGGTGTCACCACCACCGACGATGACGACATGCTTCCCGGCCGCCGACATCGGCGAGGACTCCAGATCCCCCTCGCACACCCGGTTGGCCAGCGGCAGATACTCCATGGCCTGCTGAATTCCGGCCAACTCCCGCCCCGGCACGGTAAGTTCTCGCCACGCGGTCGCTCCCGTGGCGATCACTACGGCGTCGTACCGTGCCCGCAGCTCCGCGGCACCGATGTCCCGCCCGGCCGCCGTCGACGTACGGAACTTCGTGCCCTCGGCCCGCATCTGCTCCAGCCGCCGCTCCAGATGCCGTTTCTCCATCTTGAACGCGGGGATGCCGTACCGCATCAGCCCGCCCAGCCGGTCGTCCTTCTCGTACACGACGACCGTATGACCCGCCCGGGTCAGCTGCTGTGCGGCGGCGAGCCCGGTGGGCCCCGAGCCGATCACCGCGACCGTCCGCCCGGAGAGCCGGTCCGGCGGCCGCGGCGGCGCGAACCCCTCCTCCCAGGCCCGGTCGGCGATGGCGCACTCGACGTTCTTGATGGTGACCGCGGGCTGGTTGATGGCCAGCACACAGCCGGCCTCGCAGGGCGCCGGACACAACCGGCCGGTGAACTCGGGGAAGTTGTTGGTGGCGTGCAGCCGGTCGGCTGCCGCCCGCCAGTCCTCCCGGGAGACGAGGTCGTTCCACTCGGGGATCAGATTCCCGAGCGGACACGCCTCGTGGCAGAACGGGACCCCGCAGTCCATACACCGGTCGGCCTGCTTGCTGATGATGGGCAGCAACGCCCCCGGGACATACACCTCGTCCCAGTCCCGGACCCGCTCCTCGATGGGCCTGCGGGGCCATTCCTCGCGGGGCGTCGTCATGAAACCCTTGGGATCGGCCATGGCCGTCTTCCTCAGATACGCGTGCGACAGGCCGTGCGTCATCGGGCGGCACTCTTTCGGCCACGATACGTCCCTCCGGCCACACCCGCAGAGTGCGGGACAGCGCTTTCTCCCGGGGTTCCGTGCGGCATGGCACGGGCTGCCTCAGGCGATGGCCAGCACGTACGACACCGCCGCGGCGGCCGAGGCGACCGTGCGGACGTGATTCCACGCGGTCCACTCGCGCACATACGTCGTCCAGTACGCGGCCGCCTCCGGAGTGCCCGCGTCCAGTTTGAGCAGGGCGTCGTTGCGCGGCACGTTCGCGACCATCGTCAGCCCGAACGAGCCGAACAGATACAGCCCGCTGCCCAGCAGCAACTCCACGGTGCCCTCGTCCGGCCACAGCACGAACGTCACCACCGCGATCACCGCGCACAGCACGGCCGAGCCGATGAACACCAGCATGAAGGGCGGCCGCAGCGCGGCCACGTTGATCGCCTTCATCGCGGCGACACCCTGCGCGGGCGGCAGCGCGGCCAACCCCCGCATCACAAAGGTCGAGAACGCGCAGAAGACCCCGGCCACCAGCCCGGTCCCCACCACACCCAGCGCCGTCAGCACGAAGTACGGCCCGTCGATCGCCATCTCAACATCAACTCCCGCGTCGGCCGAGATCCTGCCCGGCACCATCCGTCACCACAAGTGAAACCCCGTACGAGATCAGTGACCATGGCCGATCCGCGCGACGACATACGCGAGAGTCCAGAGCCCGATCCCACTCTGAGCCGTCGGCCGACCCCCGGCTCGTCGACACCTGCTCACCGGCAGTGGGAAGGCGCCGAACGACCGCACCCCCACTCCCACCCGACCTCAAGCCACCTCCGCCCGCCAAGCCCCCAGCCTCTCCTCCACGACCGCCGCGATCCGCCGCCGCGCCTCATGTCGCGGAACCCCGCTCATCAGCAGTTGGTCGTACGGCGTGTCCACATGCCGCACGGACGCCACGACCGCCGACGTCACCGCCCCCTCGGACAGCGCCCGTCCCGCCGCACTCCGCCCCACCCGTCCGCTGCCGCGCACGGACGCATGTGCCGCGACCTCCCACGTCCGCTCCTGAGGGCAGCCGGGAAACAGCCGCCGTATCTCGGCCGCGAACGCCGCTGTGAACCGCAGGTCCTCCGCCGCCCGCCGCGCGGCGTCCCGCACCCGTCGCCGCCGCCGTGCCTCCGCGTCCACCAGGCACCGCTCCTCGGCCCGGGCGAGCGCCTCCTCCTCGACCAGGACGCCCTGCCGCTCGTACCGACTCCTGCGCCGGTTGAACCGCACGACCACCGCCGACAGCCCACTCTCCTCCCGCGACCTACGCGTCAACGCCGTGTCACCGCGCGGCAGAAATACCAGATGCCCGAGGTCGGCACAGTCGAGACAACGTGGCGCACCCTCCTCCAGGACGAGCAGAGGCAGTGGCCCGCGGTGACATGCCGAGCAGCTCCGTCTCTTGATCGGCTGGAAGACCAGAAGCCCGGCGCGGCGCACGGGAGTTGCAAGGGGTGCCATATGCGGTTCATTCCCTCTGATGCCCCGCGACCCACGCCGGATTTCCGCCCGTCGTCACCGTTCCTACGCGCTGTGCCCAAATGCCTCCCCGGGGTCTGTGACCGTGCCACCCCGCAGGCCGCGACCATGCCACCCCGCCTCGCGAAGCAGCCGCAATACGGCGGTGGGTGCCGACGCGAACGGCCGCATCTCCGCCGGAAGACGCGAGTCTCCGCCAGGCCCCACTTCTCCCGGAAACCCCGACAAGAATCCGCCGCGCCTTCCACGTGCCCGCACCTCCCGCGGCCGCCCCCTGATCCCCCTCCTGAAAGCCGCCCACACCAGGGGCGAACCCCACCTCCCGCACCTGCTCCCTGCCCATCCGGGCCCATGAGGCCCACGTATCCTGACCGGGAACTGGCGCATCATGGCCGTGTGCGACTCGAAGCGATCACCTGGGACCGGCTCGGCGACCTCCTGGCCGAGCGGTTGCTCGACCTGAAGACGGCCGACGGCAGCCCGTGGCCGCGCATCGCTTTCGACGGCGCCTCTGCCGCCCGCCCGGGAGACCTCGCCGAGCGCGTCTCCGAAGCGCTGCGCATTCGCGGTCGCCCCTCGCTCGTCGTGAGCATGGAGGGCTTCCTGCGCCCCGCCTCGGTGCGCCTGGAGTACGGGCACCGGGACGTCGAGGCCTATTACAACGGCTGGTTCGACACCTCGGCCGTATGGCGCGAGGTCTTCGGCCCGCTCGAACCCGCCGGCGACGGCCGCGTCCTGCCCGACCTGTGGGACCCGGTCACCGACCGCGCTACCCGCAGCTCCTACGTCCAACTCCCGCCCGGCGGCGTCCTGTTGCTCCACGGCCCCCTCCTGCTGCGCCACTGGTTCCCCTTCGACCTGTCGATCCATGTCCTCCTCTCCTCCGGCGCCCTACGCCGCCGTACTCCCGAAGCCGAGCAGTGGACCCTCCCCGCCTTCGAGCGCTACGACGACGAGACCGACCCCGCCGGCACGGCCGACGTACTGGTGCGCGCCGACGACCCCCGGCATCCGGCCTGGAGCGGCTGACTCGGCAAACCGCTTTTGTATGCGTGTGCATTTAATTAGGGTGGTGTCATGACGACCTCCACCGGAGATTCCGCAGCCGCAGCCGCATCGGCTGCATCGCCTTCCCCTTTCCCCTCCTTCGACGAATCGGTCCGCACCCTCCTCGACGGCAGGAACTTCGCCAGCGTCGCCACCCTGGGTCCCGACGGAGCCCCGCAGAACTCGGTGGTCTGGATCAAACGCGAGGGCGACACCGTGCTGTTCTCCTCCACCGACGGACGTCAGAAGGTGCGCAACCTCCGTCGCGACCCCCGGATCAGCCTGTCGGTCTTCGAGCTCGCCAACCCCTACACCTCGGTCGAGATCCGCGGCACCGCCGAGATCCTCCCCGACGAGGACAAGCGGCTCCCGCACGAGCTCTCGCACAAGTACCTCGGCACCTACCCGCCCGCGGAGAAGGACGACGAGGTGCGCGTGATCATCCGGGTCGTCCCGCGAAAGATCGTGGGCTTCTCCGCCTGAGACCCTCCTGAAGCCATCGGTCCGAGGCCCGCCTCTCGCCCTCGAACGTCATCCCGACGTTCCGGGTGCATCCGCCGGGCGACACGGCGAGAATGAGGGACGCCGGGACTAGCGGTGCGTCCTGCGCCGCGCCGGCCGTCCGGCACCGGGAGGTACGCCCATGACCACCGCCGGAGACATCATGCACCGCGGTGCCCAGTGGATCCCCGCCCACGAAACCCTCGACCGCGCCGCCCAGCTGATGCGTGAGCTCAACGTCGGAGCCCTGCCCATCGGGGACCAGGACGACCGGCTCTGCGGCATCCTCACCGACCGCGACATCGTCGTCGGCTGCGTGGCCATGGGTCGCGACCCGGCCAAGGTCACCGCAGGGGAGATGGCCCAGGGCACCCCGCGCTGGGTTGCGGCGGACGCCGACGTCAGCGACGTACTCCACGAGATGCAGGAGCACCAGATCCGCCGGCTCCCCGTCATCGACAACAAGCGCCTGGTCGGCATGATCAGCGAAGCCGACCTGGCCCAGCACCTGACGGAGGACCAGATCGCCACCTGGGCCGGGTCCGTCTACGCGAGGACCACGACGCGCTGACCCCGCACGATCACCCCGATCGATCCACTCACACCGCTCCCGTCCGGACGACGGCGCCGGATGGGAGCGGCCCCCGGTCGGCCATGACGCCGATCAGAGCCAGCCGTTGCGCCGGAAGCCGCGGTACAGCGAGAAACAGGCGACGGATATCACGGCTATGACCAGCGGGTAGCCGAACTGCCAGTGCAGTTCCGGCATGTGATCGAAGTTCATGCCGTACACCCCGCAGACCATCGTCGGTACGGCGACGATCGCGGCCCACGCCGTGATCTTCCGCATGTCCTCGTTCTGCGCGACCGTGACCTGCGCGAGGTGCGCCTGAAGGATCGAGTTCAGCAACTCGTCGAAGGCGGCTATCTGTTCCTTGGCACGCAGCAAGTGATCGGAGACGTCGCGGAAATAGGCCTGTATCTCGGGATCGACCACCCGTATCGGCCGGGTGGCGAGGTCTTCGAGCGGGCGGCCGAGCGGGGCCACGGCACGCTTCAGTTCGAGGAGTTCGCGCTTGAGCTGGTAGATGCGCCCCGGGTCGACCCGCGCGCCGTTCTCCGCGAACACCGCCGTCTCGACCTGGTCGATGTCCGCCTGCACCGAGTCGGTGACGTTCACATAGTCGTCGACCACATGGTCCGCGATCGCGTGCAGCACCGCGGCCGGGCCCTTGGCGAGCTGCTGGGGGTCGGACTCCAGCTCCTCGCGGAGCGGGCCCAGCGAGCCGTGCCGTCCGTGCCGCACCGTGATCACGAATTCCCGGCCGACGAACACCATGATCTCGCCGGTGTTCACCACCTCGCTCGTCGCCGTGAGTTCCTCGTGCTCGACGTAGCAGACCGTCTTGAACACCGCGAACAGCGTCTCGCCGTAGGGCTCCAGCTTGGGGCGCTGGTGAGCCTCGATCGCGTCCTCGACCGCCAGCGGATGCAGGTCGAAGAGCTCCGCGATGCCCGCGAACTCCTGGTCCGTCGGCTCGTGGAGGCCGAGCCAGACGAAACCGTTCCCGTGCTTGCGCACCCGCTGCACGGTGTCGACCAGATCGCCGCCCGCGAGGTCCCGGGCGCCGTCCCGGTAGGTCACGCAGTTCACCACCGAGGAGCCCAGCGGAGACCGGGCAGGATGGCTCAGGTCGACGCGCGGGCGCCGCCGGGCCAGCCGTGCCACTCTGCGGAGACCGCCGACCCTGCCGAGGCCCGTGACCTTCCGCAGATTCCCTGCCATCGCCATCTGGATCTCCTTGCGTGGATCTCCGTGCCGCATTTCTGCGCCCTGGCGGCCAGTTTGCCAGTTCCGTCGGATCGGCGGGCGGGCCTGTGGGAACAGCGAATTCCGCTTTGTTCCCGGCTGTGGACAAGGGTTGGCGTCGCCCGCGACGCGGTGGAGAAGATGGACCACGGCCGTCTCTGAACTGATCGTCGCACCGGAGCGTCGACCGGTCCGGGCAAGTGGAACAAATGGGATGATCGCGGCATGACACGAAGCGATGGATATCTTCTCGACAACCGGCAGACCGAGGCGGCAGAGCGCTTCGACGCCTTCGCCACCCTCTTCGACCCCACGACGTTCCGGCATCTCGAGGGGTTCGGCGTCGGACCTGGCTGGCGCTGCTGGGAGGTCGGCGCCGGTGGCACCTCCGTGGTGTCCTGGCTGGCGAAGAAGGCCGGTCCGACCGGAAAGGTCGTCGCGACCGACATCGACACCTCGCGGCTCGCCCCGGCCGCCCGGCCGCCGGTAGAGGTCCGCGTCCACGACGTGGGCGCCCACGAGCCACCGGGGGAGGGGTTCGACCTGGTGCACGCCCGGCTCGTCCTCGTCCATGTGCCGGACCGGGAACGGGCGTTGGACTCGATGGTCAGGGCCCTGCGCCCCGGCGGACGGCTGCTGATCGAGGACGCCGACCCGGCCCTGCAGCCCTTGACGTGCCCCGACGAGTACGGCCCCGACCAGCAGCTGGCGAACCGGCTGCGGGGCGGCTTCCGTCAGCTGCTCGCCGACCGTGGCGCCGACCTCGCCTACGGCCGCAGGCTCCCGCGCCTGCTGCGCGAGGCCGGCCTGCGCCGCGTCGAGGCCGATGCGTACTTCCCGGTCGCCTCGCCCGCCTGTGCCGCCCTGGAGTCCGCGACGATCCGTCAGATCCGCGACCAGCTCGTCACCGCGGGCCTCGCCACGGACGCCGACATCGACCGCCACCTGGCGAACGTGGGCTCCGGCACCATGGATCTGACCACGGCCCCGATGATCTCTGCGTGGGGGCGCAGGGCGTAGGACTGGCAGCGGGGCAGCAGGAGCCATGACAAGGGAAGGTGGCCCGTCGTCAGTCGCGCACCGGCGGTCTGCCACCCACCCGTTCGACCGCCAGCGCACCCGCCCGGCACCCTGCCGCCGCCGCGTCTTCGGGCTCGGCGCCCGTGAGCAGCGTCGCGAGGAAGGCGCCTGTGAAGGCGTCTCCCGCTCCCGTGGTGTCCCTCGGTGTGGCCGACGCGGCGGGGACGTGGGCGAGCACGGAGCCGGACCGGGCCACCAGTGCGCCCTCCGCACCTTGCTTGGCGATCACCAGTGGGACTTGACGGCTCAGTTTGGCCGCCGCGTCCGCCACTTCGGGCAGCCCCGTGAGGAGGCACGCCTCGTCCCGACTGGGCAGCAGGACGTCCACACCCTCCACCAGCGCCAGGAACCGGTCGACGCCCAGGTTCACAAGAAATCCGGCGGACGCCGGATCCAGGCTCACCGGCACGCCACGCGCGCGAGCCGTCTCCAGGGCCACCTTCACCAGCGCCCGGCTCGGTTCGGAGAACAGCAGGTAGCCCGACAGATGCAGCCATGCGACGCCGTCCAGCAGCGCCTCCGACCAGTCCCGGGGCTCAAGCCGCAACGATGCTCCGCTGTCGGTGAGGAACGTCCGCTCGGCCGCGGCATCCGTGTCGACCAGGCAGATCACCGTTCCGGTCGGGGCCTGCGGGTCAATGACGAGGTGGGGCCGTACGCCGCAGCCGACCAGCTCCTCTTCGTGCCACGCGCTCGCGTCCGCACCCACCCGACCGAGCAGCCGCACCTCAGGACAGCCCCAATGAGCTGCCCAACAAGCCACATTGGCGCCCGCGCCGCCCGGCACCGTCCGGATCGTCGCGGTCGTGTCCGTACCGGAGGCGAGCGGCCCCTGGTGGCGGGCGACAACATCCGTGACGACATCCCCGACGACCAGTAGCGCGCCGTGCGCCCGCGCGGTCACGCCCCGGCCCAGGCCGCCGCGATCCGCGCCGCCAGCCGTACGTTGCCGCGTACCGCCGCCAGATTGGCGCGCAGCGAGGCACCGTCCGTGTGCCGCACCAGGTAGTCGAGCAGGAACGGCGTGACCGCCTGACCGCTGACCCCCTCCTCCTCGCACGCGTGCAGCGCGTCGGCCAGCACGCGCGCGTGCAGCTCGGGATCCAGCTGCTCGTCCTCGGGCACCGGATTGGCGACGATCAGCGACGACGCGGGCCCGTCGAGCGCGTCCTGCGCTCGCATGACGTCCGCCACCTGCTCCGGCGTCCGAAGCGCCCAGTCCACCGGATGCCCCGAGTCGGACAGATAGAAGCCGGGAAAGCGGTCCGTGCCGTACCCCGCCACGGCGACGCCCAGCGTCTCCAGCCGTTGCAGCGTCGCCGGCACGTCCAGGATCGACTTCACGCCCGCACACACCACGGTGATCCGCGTCCGCGCCAGCAGCCCCAGGTCGGCCGACTCGTCCTGCGTCGCCGTCCACTCCCGGTGCACTCCGCCCAGACCCCCCGTCGCGAACACGCGGACACCGGCCAGGGCCGCCAGCAGCGCCGTCGCCGACACCGTGGTCGCGCCACTCGCCTCCGCCGCCACGGCGAGCGGCAGGTCGCGATGGCCGAGCTTGCGGATTCCGTCCTCGTTGGCGACCCGCTCCAGCTGCTCCTTGTCCAGGCCGACATGGGGCCGCCCGTCCAGCACGGCGATCGTCGCCGGTACGGCCCCCTGCTGCCGTACGACGTCCTCCAGCTCCAGCGCCACCTGTAGATTGCGTGGGCGCGGCAGCCCGTGCGCGATGATCGTGGACTCCAGGGCCACCACCGGTCGACGCGCGTCGATCGCCTCGCGCACTTCCTCGGACACCGTCAGCACCACGCGCCTGCCTCCTGTCGTTCGGTCTTCCCTCATCTCTGGCGGGCGGCACACCCGGTCAAACCCTTGCGGCCTGTGGGGGACGACACCAGCCTGGGTGCATGACGGACAACACCACACGTCTCGACCATGTCGTCCTCTGGGTGAACGACCCGATCGGTTCGGCCGACTTCTACGAGAAGACCCTCGGCATGGAGCCCCTGAGGCTCACCGACTTCGCCACCGGCCAGGTGCCCTTTCCCTCCGTACGCCTCAACGAGGAGACCATCCTCGACCTGATGCCGCAGACCATGGCGGAACGCATGAAGATGCTCCCCGGCGCTGCGGACAGCGCCGGACATCCGGTCAACCACGTCTGCGTCGCCCTGTCCACGGACGACTTCGACGCCCTCCGCGGCCGTCTGGAAGAACGCGCCGTTCCCGTGTCGGACATCTCGTACGACTCCTTCGGCGCCCGCGGCCTGGCGAAGCGCAGCTTCTACTTCCGCGACCCGGACGGGAACGTCTTCGAGGCCCGCCACTACGACTAGGACCGCAAAAGGGGTGCCCACGCGTGCGTGGGCACCCCTTGCCGGACGCTCAGACCGGTCGTACGTCCTTCAGCGCCCCGTGCGGATCGAGCACGTACTTGCGGCTTGCGCCCTGGTCGAACTCGGCGTAGCCGCGCGGTGCGTCCTCAATACCGATGACGGTCGCGTTGACGGCCTTGGCGATGTGCACACGCTCGTGCAGGATCGCCATCATCAGGCTCCGGTGGTACTTCATCACCGGGCACTGCCCGGTCGTGAACCGGTGGCTCTTGGCCCAGCCGAGGCCGAGCCGTACCTTCAGCGTGCCGGACCTCGCGTCCTCGTCGACTCCGCCCGGGTCGTCCGTGACGTACAACCCGGGAATGCCCAGGGCACCGCCTGCGCGCGTGATGCCCATCAGCGAGTTGAGGACCGTCGCCGGCGCCTCAGGGGCATCCGGACCGTGGGCCCGGGCTTCAAAGCCGACCGCGTCTACCGCGACGTCCACCTCGGGCTCTCCGAGGATCTGCGTGATCTGTTCGTCCACGCTGCCGCGCGAGACGTCGACGGTCTCGCAGCCGAAGCTCCTCGCCTGGGCGAGACGCTCGGCATTGAGATCGCCCACGATGACCACGGCGGCACCCAGCAGCTGTGCCGACGCGGCCGCCGCCAGCCCGACCGGGCCCGCCCCGGCGACGTACACCGTCGATCCGACCCCGGCGCCCGCGCTCACGGCGCCGTGGAAGCCGGTCGGGAAGATGTCCGACAGCATGGTCAGGTCGAGCAGCTTTGCGCGTGCCTGGTCCCGGTCCGGGAACTTCAACAGGTTGAAGTCCGCGTACGGGACCATCGCGTACTCGGCCTGCCCGCCGACCCAGCCGCCCATGTCGACATAGCCGTAGGCGGCACCGGGGCGGGCCGGGTTGACGTTCAGACAGATGCCCGTTTTGCCTTCCTTGCAGTTGCGGCACCGCCCGCAGGCGATGTTGAACGGTACGGAGACGATGTCGCCGACGTCGATGTATTCGACGTCCGGACCCCGTTCGACGACTTCGCCGGTGATTTCGTGTCCGAGGACCAGCCCTTCGGGCGCGGTCGTCCGCCCGCGCACCATGTGCTGGTCGCTTCCGCAGATGTTGCTGGCGAGCACCTTGAGGATCACTCCGTGCCGGCACTTGCGGCCGACGTTCTCGGGTGCGACCCCCGGCCCGTCCTGGAGTTCAAGCGTCGGGTAATCGATGGTCCTGACTTCCACCGCGCCCGGCTTGAGATACGCGACTGCCCTGTTTCCGCTCATGCGTGATCGCCGTCCCTTCGGCTCCGAGCTTCTCGGATGCCAGTGGCTGTGCGCATGTTCGAGTCTGCTACTGGCTCAGCCTTCCGGCCAGCCTTCGCGCGGGACCGCAGCAGCGGACTCGACGCCTTCGCCTCGACCCCTTGGAAACGGCTACCTGCCCGGACCCTCAGAACAGCGGCTCGGGCAGCACTCCCTCCAGCGCCAGCAGCTTCCGCTTGGTCTCCAGGCCACCTCCGAACCCTCCGATGCCGCCGTCGCTCTCCACGACCCGGTGGCAGGGCACGACGACCGGCAGGGGATTGGCGCCCATCGCCAGCCCGACCGCCTGGGCGGCGCCGGGCTGACCGACCCGCCCGGCCAGATCGCCGTAGCCGACGACCGAGCCGTACGGCACGCCGGAGGCCAGCTCGCGCAGCACCTGTCGGTTGAACCCCGAGATCAGCGACCAGTCCAGCGGCAGCTCGAAGGCGCGCCGCTCACCCGCGAAGTACGCCTCGACCTGACGTATCACCTCGGTCAGCAAGGGGGAGTCCGGTGCCTCGACGGGCTCGCTGCCCAGCCGGGACCCGAGCCGGTCGAGGGCCTTGTCGCGCACCGCCTCCGTGGCGTGGAACACGACGTTCACCAGGCCGTCGCGGGTCGCGGCCAGCAGCAGCGGACCGATGTCGGTGCCGACCACGGTCCACACGGCCTGCTGCTCGTACTGCCCATGGCTGTCCATGCGCCCCACCGTACGGCCCGCCACTGACAACGCCCGGGCAGCGCGGTACTCAGGACCCCGCGACCGCGTCCCGCACCACGTCGGGCTTGTTGGTGATGATGCCGTCGACTCCGAACCCCGCGACCCGTCGCGCGGTCTCCGCGTCGTCGACCGTCCATGTGAAGACCTCCAGGGGCCGGCCGTGCGGCCCGGTGAAGGTGTGGACGGTGGAGACATAACCCGTCGAAACGGTGCTGTAGGAAGGGTTGATCTGGTCGGCGAAGCGCGCGTACTCCGGCAGGTCCGTCACGGAGGGCGTACCGAGAAAGCCGGTCTTGACTCCCGGCTTCAGCCCATGGACGGTCCGCACGCTGTCCGCACTGAAGCTCTGGACGATCAGCCGCCCCGTGAGGTGCTGCCGGTCCAGCCAGCCCTCGTTGCTGAGGACCTTGAGGGTCTGCTGCTCTATGCCGGGGTACAGCCCGGGGTTCTTGATCTCCAGGAGCAGCTTCTGATGGTGGTGCTCGACACGCTGTGCGTACTGTTCCAGCGTCGGCACGCGCGCGCCCGCGTATGCGGGGCCGAACCAGCTGCCCGCGTCGAGACGTGCGATCTCCGCCGCGGTGAAGTCCTTGACCTTCCAGGGAGCCCGGCCGGGAAAGACCTCCTCGACGTCGGTCGTGCGCGCCAGACTGTCGTCGTGCAGGACGACCAACTCGCCGTCCTTGGTGCGCTGGACGTCGTTCTCGACCCAGTCGATGCCCAGTTCGGCCGCCTTGTCGATCGCGGCCAGGGTGTTCTCGGGGGCGTAGGCGGAGGCGCCCCGGTGGGCGATGACCGTGGGCCGTTCAGCGGCTTGGTCGGCCCGCGCACCGGGGGTGGGGAGCAGGAGGGCGGCGGTGCCCAGGACCAGCGCGGTGGTCGCGGTGGCAACTGCGCGCGCGTGCATGCGTACTCCTCGCGTCGAGGGATCACAGACAGGTCGACTGTGGCAGCGGAGGGTCAACAGCGGAGGGGTGCAGAATGGCCACAGGTTGAATGAAGTTGCTCGGCCCCGCTCACTGGTGCCGCACAAGTGCGGCAAGGGCGTGTTTCTTTGCCGGATAATCGTTCGACCGTTCCGGGGGGAGACATACTCTCTGCCACAACCTTGACCGCTCGTCGGTGGTCCTGGGAGGGGGGGCTTGTTTCATGTAGGTCCGGGACGTAAGAGGGTGGAGGGCAGCCGCGCATGCAGGGCACGGTCGACGGATTCAGCTACGGACTCGTCACACCGCTGGTGGCCTACCTGATGGCCTGCCTCGGCGGTGCACTCGGTCTGCGCTGCACCACACGGTCCATGCTGGTCTCGAAGTCCTGGAGACCGGGATGGCTTGCCCTGGGCTCGGCGGCGATCGGCTCCGGCATATGGACCATGCACTTCGTCGCGATGATGGGCTTCACTGTCGTGGGCGCGCCGATCCGTTACGACATGGCGATGACGTTCGCCAGCCTGGGCGTCGCGATCGTGATGGTGGGCATCGGGATCTTCATGGTCGGCTACAAGGGCGCGCGCGGAACGGCTCTGTTCACCGGGGGCACCATCACCGGCCTGGGCATCGCCTCCATGCACTATCTGGGCATGGCCGGAATGCGCCTCAACGGAAACCTGGAGTACAACACCGTCACCGTCGCCGCGTCCGTCGTCATAGCGGTGGCCGCGGCCACCGCCGCCCTGTGGGCGGCCGGGCAGGTCAGAGGCTTCATGTGGAGCGTGGGTGCGAGCCTCGTCATGGGACTCGCCGTCAGCGGCATGCACTACACGGGCATGGCAGCCCTCAACGTGCACGTCCACACCATGAGCGCCCCCGTCTCGGGAGACTCGCCGGCCGGCATCATCGCGCCCATCATGGTCGGCCCGCTGGCCTTCCTCCTCCTCGCGGGCGTCGTGGTGATGTTCGACCCGCTGATGGTCATGGGGAAGCCCGCCAGGGTCCCTGTCGAGAACAAGCCCGGTATCCCGGCCCACTCCGCCGTCGCGCACACCACCCGCCGCCCCGTGATCCGCGCCCGCCGCAAGGTGGGCGACCGGGGCTCCCGCACCCCGCAGAACAGGTGATCGGGCCGCGTTGTCAGTGGGGGGTCGTACGGTGGATTCCATGCGGCCCGTTTCCAGCATCGAACGCACGGTGGCGCCCTTCGAGGTCGTCAGCCCCTACCAGCCCAGCGGTGACCAGCCGCAGGCCATCGCCGAGCTAGCCCGGCGCATCGAGGCCGGTGAGAAGGACGTCGTCCTCCTCGGCGCGACCGGCACCGGCAAGTCCGCCACCACCGCGTGGATGATCGAGAAGCTTCAGCGGCCCACCCTGGTGATGGCCCCGAACAAGACGTTGGCCGCCCAGCTGGCCAACGAGTTCCGGGAGCTCCTGCCGAACAACGCAGTCGAATACTTCGTCTCGTACTACGACTACTACCAGCCCGAGGCCTACGTCCCGCAGTCGGACACCTACATCGAGAAGGACTCCTCCATCAACGAGGAGGTCGAGCGGCTGCGCCACTCCGCCACCAACTCGCTGCTCACCCGCCGCGACGTCATCGTGGTCGCCTCCGTCTCCTGCATCTACGGCCTCGGTACTCCGCAGGAGTACGTGGACCGCATGGTCCCCCTCAAAGTCGGCGAGGAGTTCGACCGCGACCAGCTGCTGCGCCGCTTCGTGGACATCCAGTACACGCGCAACGACATGGCCTTCACCCGCGGCACCTTCCGCGTCCGCGGCGACACCATCGAGATCTTCCCGGTCTACGAGGAGTTGGCCGTCCGCATCGAGATGTTCGGCGACGAGATCGAGGCACTGTCCACGCTCCACCCGCTCACCGGCGAGATCATCAGCGACGACGACCAGCTGTATGTCTTCCCGGCCTCCCACTACGTCGCGGGACCCGAGCGCATGGAGCGGGCCGTCAACGACATCGAGAAGGAACTCGGGGAGCGCCTGGCCGAGATGGAGAAGCAGGGCAAGCTCCTGGAGGCGCAGCGCCTGAGAATGCGCACCACGTACGACCTCGAGATGCTCCGCCAGATCGGCTCCTGCTCCGGCGTGGAGAACTACTCGATGCACTTCGACGGCCGCCTGCCCGGCTCCCCGCCGAACACCCTGCTGGACTACTTCCCGGACGACTTCCTGCTCGTCATCGACGAGTCGCACGTCACCGTGCCCCAGATCGGCGCGATGTACGAGGGCGACGCCTCCCGTAAGCGGACCCTTGTCGACCACGGCTTCCGGCTGCCCTCCGCGCTCGACAACCGGCCCCTGAAGTGGGAGGAGTTCCAGGAGCGCATCGGCCAGACCGTCTATCTCTCGGCGACCCCAGGGCAGTACGAACTCTCCCGCTCCGACCGCCAGGTCGAGCAGATCATCCGCCCCACCGGCCTCGTCGACCCGGAGGTCGTCGTCAAGCCCACCGAGGGCCAGATCGACGACCTGGTGCACGAGATCCGCAAGCGCACCGAGAAGGACGAACGGATCCTGGTCACCACGCTCACCAAGAAGATGGCCGAGGACCTCACCGCCTACTTCCTGGAACTGGGCATCCAGGTGCGCTATCTGCACAGCGACGTCGACACCCTGCGCCGCGTCGAGCTGCTGCGCGAACTGCGCGCCGGTGAGTACGACGTCCTGGTCGGCATCAACCTCCTGAGGGAGGGCCTCGACCTGCCCGAGGTCTCACTCGTGGCGATCCTTGACGCCGACAAGGAAGGCTTCCTGCGCTCCGGCACGTCCCTGATCCAGACCATCGGCCGCGCGGCGCGCAATGTGTCCGGGCAGGTCCACATGTACGCCGACAAGATCACCCCGGCGATGGAGAAGGCCATCGACGAGACCAACCGCCGCCGCGAGAAGCAGGTCGCTTACAACAAGGCGAACGGCGTCGACCCCCAGCCGCTCCGCAAGAAGATCAATGACATCGTCGCGCAGATCGCCCGCGAAGACGTCGACACGGAGCAGCTGCTCGGCTCGGGCTACCGCAAGATGAAGGACGGCAAGGGTGCCAAGGCCCCCGTACCCTCGCTCGGCGGCAAGGCGGCCAAGGGCGGCAAATCCGCCAAGGGCAAGGAGACGGTGCCGACCGACCGTCCCGCGGCCGAGCTCGCCGGGCAGATCGAGGAGATGACCGAGCGCATGCGCGCCGCCGCCTCGGACCTTCAGTTCGAGATCGCGGCCCGGCTGCGCGACGAGGTCTCCGAAATGAAGAAGGAACTGCGCCAGATGCAGGAGGCAGGCCTGTCATGAGGGCCCGCGGGCGCCGGTCCACCACCAGGGACTGGCGCCCCGGTGACCTCGGGTCGAATGCGGTGTGTTGCAAGACCGACACAAAGTGCGGACCGGGGTACGTCACTGTCAGTGGCCCTGCGTAGGGTTCAGGTCATCCGCGGACTCCGCGGCAACAGGGGACAGCTCGAGAGGGGAATCAGCGCGTGACCGTCAACATGACCAAGGGTCAGGCCATCAGTCTGCAGAAGAACGACGGCGGCAGCCTGACCGCGGTGCGCATGGGTCTCGGCTGGCAGGCGGCTCCCCGGCGCGGCCTGTTCGGCTCGCGCACCCGGGAGGTCGACCTCGACGCCTCCGCCGTGCTGTTCGCGGACAAGCAGCCGGTCGACGTCGTCTTCTTCCGCCACCTGGTGAGTGACGACGGCTCGGTGCGGCACACCGGTGACAACCTGGTCGGCGGCGTCGGCCAGGGTGGCGACGACGAGGCGATCCTCGTCGACCTGGCGCGCATCCCGGTCCACATCGACCAGATCGTCTTCACCGTGAACTCCTTCACGGGCCAGACCTTCCAGGAAGTACAGAACGCGTTCTGCCGCTTGGTCGACGAGACCAACGGCCAGGAGCTCGCCCGCTACACGCTCGCGGGCGGCGGCGCCTACACCGCGCAGATCATGGCGAAGGTGCACCGCACGGGCCCCGGCTGGTCGATGACGGCCCTCGGCACGCCGACCAACGGCCGCACCTTCCAGGACCTGATGCCGGCGATCCTGCCGCACCTGTAAGGCCGCCCGGCGAGCGGCACACGACGAAGCACAGGGGGACGAAGGGATGACGGCCGAGCTGGTGCGGGGGCAGAACCACCCGCTCTCCCAGGCCCGCCTCGAGATCCGGGTCTCGGCCGGCAAGCCGATCGTGGCCGTAGCCACGCTCAGCGACGAGCACGGCAAGGTGCACGGCGTCGAGTGGGTGGCCCACCCGGGCACACCCACGCTGCCGGGCCTGGAGGTCTCCCGGCAGGCGGCCGCAGACCATCGCCTCGCCGTGGACCTCGGCGCCATGCCGGAGGCCGTGCACCGCGTCAGCGTGCTGCTCGCCCTGCCCTCTGGGGCGGGCGGTCCCGTCCGGTTCGGCGCCGTCGCCGCCCCCTTCGTCGCGGTCACCGGTCTCGACGGCACCGAGATCGCCAGCTACACCATCACCGGCCTGGAGGCCGAGTCGGCCGTCGTCGCCCTGGAGCTCTACCGCAGGCAGGGCGCCTGGAAAGTGCGTGCCGTCGGCCAGGGGTACACCGGCGGCCTCGCCGAGCTCCTCGCCGACCAGGGCCTGCCCCAGGCCCACCAACTCGCCGGCGGTATCAACGAGGCGGTGGCCCAGGGCCTGGCCCGCTCGGTTCAGGCCCCGCGCACCCCAGACGGCGACCGCTCCCGGCAGGCGGCCGCACCGGCGCTCGGCCCGGACCAGACCGGCTCTCCGTACAGCGCTCAGGGCGCCCCGGAGCCCCGGCAGGGCTACCCCTCCGGGCAGGCGGACCCAGCGGCTGTCACTCAGCCGTCCGCGCCCGGCTCCGACGGCCCGATCGATTACAGCCACCCACGCCGGCAGAACGCCGCTCCGCCGCCGCCCCCGCCGACCGCACCCCCGGCCCAGCCGGGGCAGCCCGCACGGCCCGTCGCGGGTGACGCGACCGGCTGGTCCATGGAGGAGCGGCTCTACAACCAGGTGTGGGGCATGTTCGAGGACTTGGCCCGCACCATGGCCGCCTACCGCAGCGCCGTCGACTTCGCCGACTCGCGGATGGAGAAGGAGCTCGACCAGGTCTTGTCCGACCCGCGCAGTCGGATCGGGGGACAGGGCGACGCCGCCCGCGAGAGCGCCCGGGACAAGTACACCCAACTCGTCGATCAGGCCAGGTCGGCACTCGACCGGGACCTCGCCCAGCTCACCGCGGAAGCCGAAGTCGTCGAGCCGGCGCTGCCTGCGGCGTTCGCCCGCTGGGACAACCCCGCGTGGCACGCCTACCGGGTGCCGATGGAGATCCCCATGGCCTTGCGCCTGGGCGACCTCCATCTGCCGGAGTGCGCCCAGCTCCGCATACCCATGCTGGTTCGGCTGCCGCTGGAGCGGGGTCTGTGGATCGACAGCGGGCGTGCCGGATCGCTCGACGGCGCGTTCACCGACTCGCACGACTTGCGGCTGCTGGCCATGGAGACGGCGGTGGCGCACGCGGCCCGGCTGCTCGCCGTCTATCCGGCGGGTGAGTTCACGGTGCACGTCATCGACCCCGCCGGTTCGGGGGCACAGGCGCTCGCACCACTGGTGCAGACCGGCGTGCTCGCGGCCCCGCCCGCCATCGGGGCGGCCGGTGTGTCGGACGTCCTCGCCCGGCTCACCCAGCGCGTCGACCTGGTGCAGATGGCGGTGCGCGCCGGCGCGGCCGACTCGCTACCGCCCGGCCTGGACACCTCCGAGCAGCTGCTCATCGTCAACGACTTCCCGCACGGCTTCGACGACCGGGCCGTGACCCAGCTGCGCTACCTGGCGGACGAGGGCCCGGCCGTCGGCGTTCACCTGATGATGGTCGCGGACCGCGAGGAGGCCGCCGCTTACGGCCCGTTGCTCGACCCTCTGTGGCGTTCGCTGATGCGACTCACCCCGGTACCCGACGACCATCTCGCCGACCCGTGGGTCGGCCATGCGTGGACGTACGAGCCGTGCCTGGTGCCGCACGGCAGTCAGGTGCTTCAGCAGGTGCTCACCCAGGTCGCCATCGCTCGCACCAAGCAGAGGTAAAGGGACGCTGACCAGGTAATTTGTCCTTTCTTTTGCCAATCACTTTACCTTTCCTTGGTGATTGGGGTACTGTTTTCCGTACGGAGGGGAGTACTCCCTGTCTACTGCGGCGTTCCCGTCAATACGGATCAGGCCAGATCCCGGGGCGTCGGCCCACTTGGGTGGAAGAGACCTCCGGCAGCGACGACGCTGACATTTGCCGTTACGTACTGCCGGAGGCGCAGTGGATGTTTCCCTGACCCTGTGGGTCCTGACCATCTTGGGGCTTGCCGCCCTGATCGCGGTCGACTTCTTCATCGGTCGCAAGCCGCACGACGTATCCATCAAGGAAGCCGGTATCTGGACGGTTGTCTGGATCGTCCTGGCCGGCCTCTTCGGCCTCGGCCTGCTCGTCTTCGGCGGCGGGCAGCCTGCCGGTGAGTTCTTCGCCGGGTTCATCACCGAGAAGTCGCTGAGCGTCGACAACCTCTTCGTCTTCGTCCTGATCATGGCGAAGTTCTCGGTGCCCTCGCAGTACCAGCAGCGAGTGCTGCTCGTCGGCGTGCTCATAGCCCTGGTACTGCGCGCGATATTCATCGCCGCGGGCGCCGCCGTCATCGCCAACTTCGCCTGGGTGTTCTACATCTTCGGCGCCTTCCTGATCTGGACCGCCTGGAAGCTGATCCAGGAGGCACGGTCCGACGAGGAGGACGAGGAGTTCGAGGAGAACAAGCTCCTCAAGGCCGCCGAGCGCCGCTTCGGTGTGGCCGACCGCTACCACGGCACCAAGCTGTGGATCCAGCAGAACGGCAAGCGGGTCATGACCCCGATGCTGGTCGTGATGCTCGCCATCGGCTCCACGGACGTGCTGTTCGCGCTCGACTCGATCCCCGCGATCTTCGGTCTGACCCAGGACCCGTACATCGTCTTCACGGCCAACGCCTTCGCGCTGATGGGTCTGAGGCAGCTGTACTTCCTCATCGGCGGCCTGCTGAGGAAGCTGGTCCATCTCAGCTACGGCCTGTCGATCATCCTCGGCTTCATCGGCGTCAAGCTGGTGCTGCACGCACTGCACGAGTCCGGGGTCCACGTCCCCGAGATCTCCATCCCGGTGTCGCTCGGCGTGATCTGCTCGGTCCTCATCGTGACCACGATCACCAGTCTGCGGGCGTCTCGGAAGCAGGCGGCGGTCGAGAAGGCGCAGAAGGAGACCGAAGGCGCTCCGAAGGCCGATATCGAAGCCTGACCGTTTCGGGCGTAGAAGGAACCATCACCGGGAGCGGTGCGCGGCGAATTGCCGGGCACCGCTCCCGGTGCTTGCTTGGTCTTGAGCGTGTTCCCCGGACCGGGGACGCCGCGTACGGGTGGAGGCACCCCATGAAGTTCGTGCAGATCATCGACTTCGAGACCGAGCGCCTTGAGGAAATGGAGCAGCAGCTCCAGGAGTTCGCCCAGCGCAACGCGGACAAGGGTGGTGGCCCCACACATCGCATGCTCCTGAAGGACCGCGACAATCCTCGCCGCTACCTCGCCCTGATCGAGTTCGAGTCACACGACGAGGCCATGCGCAACAGCGACGACTCCGAGACGACCAAGCTGGCGGAGCGACTGGGCGCGCTGTGCATCGGTGAGCGCACCTACACCAACTGCGACGTGCTGGACATGAGCGAGCTCAAGTAGCCCGGAGGCCCCGGACGGGCGCCGCAGGGCGGGAGCGCGGCGCTCGGGCGGCCGGCCGGACCGGAATGCGATGCCTGTACCGGTCTGCGACGATCACCGCATGATCGCTCGGCTCAGGTCGCTCACGACCCAGTGGACGCTCCTCGTGCCGTTGCTCGCCGCGATCCTCCTGATACTCACGTGGGGGCGAGACCTGCCCGGCGCGGTTGTCGCCGTGGTGACAGCGGTGCTCGCCGGAGCCGTACTGGCCGCCGTCCACCACGCCGAAGTCGTGGCCCACCGGGTCGGAGAGCCCTTCGGCTCCCTCGTTCTCGCCGTCGCTGTCACGATCATCGAGGTCGCCCTGATCGTCACCTTGATGGCGGACGGCGGCGACAAGAGTTCCACACTCGCCCGTGACACGGTCTTCGCGGCCGTGATGATCACCTGCAACGGCATTGTCGGCCTGTGCCTGCTGGTTGCCTCACTGCGTCACGGCACGGCCGTCTTCAACCCCGAGGGCACCGGCGCCGCCCTCGCGACGGTCGCCACCCTGGCCACGCTCAGCCTGGTGCTGCCGACGTTCACCACGAGCAAGCCCGGCCCGGAGTTCTCCAGCGTCCAGTTGACCTTCGCCGCGCTCTCCTCGCTGATCCTGTACGGCCTGTTCGTGACGACCCAGACCGTGCGGCACCGCGACTACTTCCTCCCGATCACCCGGCAGGGCGAGGTGATCACCGCAGACGACCACGCGGACGCGCCCTCCGCCCGCACCGCCGGGATCAGCCTGGGGCTGCTCGGCCTCGCCCTGATCGGCGTGGTCGGCCTGGCCAAAGGAGTGTCGCCGACCATCGAGTCCGGCGTGGAGGCCGCCGGACTGCATCACGCGGTCGTGGGTGTGATCATCGCGTTGCTCGTGCTGCTCCCCGAGACCATCGCCGCGCTGCGCTCCGCCCGTCGCGACCGGGTGCAGACCAGCCTGAACCTCGGGCTCGGCTCGGCGATCGCCAGCATCGGCCTGACGATCCCCGCCGTCGCGCTGGCGTCGGTCTGGCTGTCCGGGCCGCTGGTCCTCGGCCTCGGCTCCACCCACATGGTGCTGCTCACGCTGACCGTGGTGGTCAGCTCGCTGACCGTCGTGCCGGGACGCGCCACCCCACTCCAAGGAGGGGTTCATCTGGTGCTGTTCGCGGCGTACTTGGAGCTGGCGATCAATCCATAAGACGATTCATCGACCGAAGGGGCGCGTAAACGCTCGCGCGAGCGCTTGCGCAAACGCCTACGCAAGCGTTTACGCGCCAGCCGTCATCCCGCCGCCGGCTCCGTCGCCACCACCCGCACCGGGTGGGTCTCCGGCAGCAGCGCGAAGCATCCCAGACTGAGCAGTGCGATCCCCGTCAGATATGCGGCCACACCCCAGGGGACACGACCGCCCTGCTCGGCGAGTGCCGTTGCCACGATCGGCGTGAGTGCGCCGCCGAGAACGCCGCCGAGGTTGTAGCCCACCGCGGCGCCCGTGCAGCGCACCCGCGGCTCGTACAGCTCCGGCAGATACGCGGCGATCACGGCGAACATCGTGATGAACGCCAGCATCGCCCCCAGGAAGCCGAGGAACATCAGCAGCGGTGCGCCCGTGGCGAGCAGCGCGACCATCGGGAACATCCACAGGGCGGCAGCCGCGCACCCCACCAGGCACAGGGGCCGTCGGCCGTAGCGATCGCCCATCAGCGCCGCCACGGGTGTGAGCGAGCCCTTCACCAGAACCGCGGCCATGATGCAGGTCAGCATGACGGTACGGCTCACCCCGAGTCGCTCCGTCGCATAGGCGAGGGACCAGGTCGTCACGGCATAGAAGATCGCGTATCCCGCCGCGAGCGCACCCGCGGTCAGCAGCACGAGCCTCCAGTGGTCGCGTGCCACCTCGGCGAGCGGCACGCGCGCGTGGTCGTCGATTTCGAGGAAACGGGGACTCTCCGTGAGGGACGACCGCAGCCACAGCCCCGCCACGGCGAGCACCCCGGCTGCCCAGAACGGCACGCGCCAGCCCCAGGCCGCGAACTGTGCGTCGGTCAGTGTCGCCGACAGAGCCAGCATCACGCCGTTGGCGAGCAGGAACCCCACCGCGGGCCCGACCTGCGGAAAGCTGGACCACAGCCCGCGCTTCTCGGGGGGTGCGTGCTCCGCGGTCAGCAGCACCGCCCCGCCCCACTCCCCGCCGAGCCCCAGCCCTTGGAGAAACCGCAGAACGAGGAGCAGCACGGGAGCGGCCACCCCGATCGTGTCGTACGTCGGTACGCAGCCGACCGCGACCGTGGAGGCCCCGGTGAGGAGCAACGAAGCGACGAGGACGGGCCGTCTGCCGTGCCGGTCCCCGATGTGCCCGAACAGCACCGAGCCGAGCGGCCGGGCGAGGAAGCCCACGCCGAACGTTCCGAAGGCGGCCAGTGTCCCTGCCACCGGTGAGAACGTCGGGAAGAACAGCGGCCCCAGGATCAGCGCCGCGGCGGTCCCGTAGACGAAGAAGTCGTAGAACTCGATGGCCGTCCCGGCGAGCGAGGCGGCCGCGAGCCGCAGCATGGAGGGGGCCCTTACGGTGCGTACGTCGTGCATGCCGCGTCAACTACCCACGGTGATCAACGGTTACGGGAGCGCGCGGGGGCGCGGGACGCGCGTCAGTACGTCACGGTGATGCGCCGGGCCGGGCCGTCGACGCGGATGGCGCCTCCGTAAGGGACGACGAGTTGGGGATCGGTGTGTCCGAAGTCCACATCGAAGACGACCGGGATGTCGAGGGCGTAAGCCTCCAGCGCGCGCACCACGGCCTCGCGCTGTCTCCCGGCGTAACGCGCGCTCTCCTCAGGGCTGTTGGGGCGCTCGAACGACCACGTCTTGGGGCGGCCCACCAGGAGCGAGGCGAACCGCTGGAGCAGCCCGCGCTCGCCCATATTCCGCAGGGTGCGGAAGACCTCGTCGCTGCTCGGCAACTCCTCCGAGGTCTCCAGAAACAGCACTGCGCCGTCGTACTCCGTGAGGTCGCGTGAGATCTCGCGGTCGGCCATCAGCAGCCGGCCGAGGATCTCCAGGCAGCCGCCCCAACTGCGGCCCTCGATCACCTGGTCGGCGTTCCGCCAGGTCCATCCGGTGCCGGGCCGGGTCTCCGGTTCGGCGTCGAAGGTCGCCGGATCGGCCCAGTCGCGGTCGACGTCGCGCCAGTGCTCGGCGGGCCGCAGCTCGTACTCGCCCGAGGTGAAGAGCGCCGCCCGCAGGGAGTCGGCGGTCTGCGGATGCATGGCGCCGGGACGGCCCAGTTCGACCATCACGGACGCACCGTGGTAGCCGACGATCCCCGTGTTGCGCAGATACGCGAGCAGATTCGTGTTGTCACTCATCCCGAAGAACGGCTTCGGGTTCGCCCGGATCAACTCCCGGTCCAGCAGCGGCAGCACGGTGATCTGGTCGTCGCCGCCGATGGCCGCGACGACGGCCTTGATGTCCGGGTCGGCGAAGGCCGCGTGGATGTCGGAGGCCCGCTCCTGGGGCGTCGAGCCCATCTTCCGGGTCGCCGGGTACTCGACCGGTTCGAGGCCGAACTCCTTGCGCAGCCGCTCCAGGCCCAGCTCGTACGGGCGCGGGAAGAGCCCAGGGAGACCGGCGGACGGCGAGATCACGGCGATACGGTCACCGGGCGACGGCTTGGGTGGGTACGCGATCGTCGTCATCCGAGGAGGGTAGGGCCCCTCGGGCCGTCGGCGCACCGTGATAAACCGGGTCTGAGCAGCGGTCCTCCACGGATCGCCCCACCCGCAACGGACCGGAGGAACCGTGCCCCGCACCCTGGCCAACGCCCCGATCATGATTCTCAACGGCCCCAACCTGAACCTCCTCGGTCAGCGCCAGCCGGAGATCTACGGCTCCGACACACTCGCCGACATCGAGGCGCTGTGCGCCAAGGCAGCGGCGGCGCACGGCGGCACGGTGGACTTCCGGCAGTCCAACCACGAGGGTGAGTTGGTCGACTGGATCCACGAGGCGCGGCTGAACCACTGCGGCATCGTGATCAACCCCGGCGCCTACTCGCACACGTCGGTGGCGATTCTGGACGCACTCAACACCTGTGACGGCATGCCCGTGTTGGAGGTCCACATCTCCAACATCCACCAGCGCGAGTCGTTCCGTCACCACTCGTACGTCTCGCTGCGCGCCAACGGGGTCATCGCGGGCTGCGGGGTCCAGGGGTACGTGTTCGGCGTGGAGCGGGTCGCCGCGCTTGTCGGCGCGGCGCAGGCCCAGGCGTAAGGCCCGCCGACCAGGCGCCCGCCCCTTACGGCCACCCCGCCTCCAGGAACCGCGGCACCTCTTTGGGCACACGCCGGGGCCGCCGGCCGAGGGCGGGGATCGAAGGACCGGCGGCCCGTGCCACGCAGGAGCCGTCATCCTGCGCGGGGCTGCTTCCAGTTGACCGCGCAACCACGTACCCCGGGAGCGTGCGCGTGGCTCCGGCGTGTGTGAAAGGTTCACACGGGGCGCGTACGAGGCGCCGACACACGGCGTGCGGAGGCGTGGTGCGTGCGGGGGGGGGGCTCGCAATGCAGTGCCTGCTCGGCGCGCATTCACGGCGTCTGCGCCGTGCGGCACGCCATGATTCACGCCCCGCGCGCCGAGGCTCACCACCGTCGCTCACTCGCCACGGCGGTCACCGCCTCGCGCTCACCACCCGCGCGCGTGCCACTCCGGCAGATGCGGCCGTTCCGTGCCCAGCGTTGTGTCATTGCCGTGCCCCGGGTAGACCCAGGTCTCGTCCGGGAGAGCGCCGAAGATCTTCGTCTCGACGTCGTGGATCAGACTGGCGAACGCCTTCGGATCCTTGCGGGTGTTGCCCACGCCGCCCGGGAAGAGGCAGTCGCCGGTGAAGACGTGCGGATGCCCGTGCGGGTCGTCGTAGACGAGGGCGATGGAGCCCGGTGTGTGCCCGACCAGGTGGCGCGCGGTGAGTTCCACGCGCCCCACCCGGATGGTGTCGCCGTCGTCGACCAGGACGTCGGTCGGCACGGGGATGCCGTCGGCGTCCTCCCGGCCGGCGTAGGTGCGGGCGCCCGTGGCCGCGACGACCGCGGCGAGCGCCTGCCAGTGGTCTCCGTGCTGATGTGTGGTCACGACGGACGCGATGCCGTCGCCACCGATCATGCCGAGCAGCGTCTCCGCGTCGTTGGCGGCGTCGACCAGCAGCTGCTCGTCCGTGGCCCGGCATCGCAGCAGATAGCAGTTGTTGTTCATCGGACCGACCGCGATCTTGGTGATCATCAGGTCCTTCAGCTCGTGCACGTCAGCCGGGCCGCCGACCGTCACCTCTCCGCTGTACGTCATGGCGGCAGCCTATAGCGGTGAGGTGCCCCGAGAGCCGCGCGCCCCTACAGCGGGGGCAGTGCGGGCAGCGGGCCACCGTCCGTGGTCAGTCCGGATCCGTCGCGCCGCCCGGCGAGCCAGCCGAGCAGGTCGGGCCGGCTCCCCGTGACGGTGACTGCTGGGGCATCCGCCTCCCGGCCCGTGCTCCACGCGTGCGTGCCGTCCGTGAGGCGCGTGGACGGTACGTCGGGGTGACCACCGAACCGCACTGCGAGGAAGTCGATCTCCCGCTCGACGAACTCCTCCGGCAGCTCCTCCAGCTCGTACCCGATCCCGAGGTCCACGTGGTGCAGCTCCAGCTCGACCCACCGCCGGAACGGCACCCGGGACGCGGAGTCAGTGACGCCGTTGCGCAGCTCCACCGTGCGGGACCAGTCCGCTGGAGCCGCGCCGGTGTCCTGGAAGCGGGCCGCGCTGTCACGGACGTCGGCGAGCTGGACGTCCAGCGGGCGTGCGGCGTCCCGCTCGATGTCCGCGTCCCTGGCCCCGGCGGAGACGTACATGGGCCGGCCATCGAGGACGTTCACAAGGGCGTCCGCGTTGCGGGCGAGGTGGGCGAGGATGTGGCCACGGGTCCAGCCGGGGAGCCGTGACGGCTCGGTCACCACCGTGTTGTCCAGTTTGGCGGCTGCGGTGAGCAGCCGTTCCGTCGCGTCATGTACAGACACCAGGTCACGAGCGTGATCAATCATGGTGCTGACCCTAGCCTCGCCACACCTTTGGGTGAAGGTGGTGAACGAGTGCCGTAAATCGAATGGGCGTGCTATATCGTCGGGGGCGGCGTCGGGCATGCTGGATGGCCCGGGATTGTTAACCCTTCGGGAATCCGACCCGGCGTTGTCAGTGGCTCCCCCTACTCTGAGAAATCGATGGGGGCCCCGCCCCTGTCACTTCTCTCAAGAAAGGTGCGGACCGGCGTGGCCGACCGTCTCATCGTCCGTGGCGCGCGCGAGCACAATCTCAAGAATGTCTCGCTCGACCTGCCGCGCGACTCGCTCATCGTCTTCACGGGCCTGTCGGGGTCGGGCAAGTCCTCGCTGGCCTTCGACACCATCTTCGCGGAGGGCCAGCGGCGCTACGTGGAGTCGCTGTCCTCGTACGCCCGCCAGTTCCTCGGCCAGATGGACAAGCCGGACGTCGACTTCATCGAGGGCCTGTCCCCGGCGGTCTCCATCGACCAGAAGTCGACCTCGCGCAACCCGCGCTCGACGGTCGGCACCATCACCGAGGTGTACGACTATCTGCGGCTGCTCTTCGCGCGCATCGGCAAGCCGCACTGCCCCGAGTGCGGCCGCCCGATCTCGCGGCAGTCGCCGCAGGCCATCGTCGACAGGGTCCTGGAGCTGCCGGAGGGGAGCCGCTTCCAGGTGCTGTCGCCGCTGGTGCGCGAGCGCAAGGGCGAGTTCGTCGACCTCTTCGCCGATCTCCAGACCAAGGGTTACAGCCGCGCGCGGGTGGACGGCGAGACCGTCCAGCTCTCCAACCCGCCCACACTGAAGAAGCAGGAGAAGCACACCATCGAGGTGGTCGTCGACCGCCTCACGGTGAAGGACTCCGCCAAGCGCCGCCTCACCGACTCCGTGGAGACCGCTCTCGGCCTGTCCGGCGGCATGGTGGTGCTCGACTTCGTCGACCTCCCGGAGGACGACCCCGAGCGTGAGCGCATGTACTCGGAGCACCTGTACTGCGCGTACGACGACCTGTCCTTCGAGGAGCTGGAGCCCCGCTCCTTCTCCTTCAACTCGCCCTTCGGCGCCTGCCCGGAGTGCACCGGCATCGGCACGCGCATGGAGGTCGACGCCGAGCTGATCGTCCCGGACGAGGACAAGTCCCTCGACGAGGGCGCCATCCACCCCTGGTCGCACGGCCACACCAAGGACTACTTCGGCCGCCTGATCGGCGCCCTCGCGGATGCGTTGGGATTCCGGACCGACATCCCCTTCGCCGGTCTCCCGCAGCGCGCCAAGAAGGCACTGCTCTACGGCCACAAGACGCAGATCGAGGTCCGCTACCGCAACCGGTACGGCCGCGAGCGGGTGTACACGACGCCCTTCGAAGGTGCCGTTCCCTTCGTGAAGCGCCGGCACAGCGAGGCCGAGAGCGACGCCAGCCGTGAGCGCTTCGAGGGCTATATGCGCGAGGTGCCCTGCCCCACCTGTGAGGGCACGCGCCTGAAGCCGATCGTCCTCGCGGTCACGGTCATGGAGAAGTCGATCGCGGAGGTCTCCGCGATGTCCATCAGCGACTGCGCCGAATTCCTGGGTGAACTGAAGCTCAACGCGCGCGACAAGAAGATCGCCGAGCGCGTACTGAAGGAGGTCAACGAGCGGCTGCGGTTCCTGGTCGACGTCGGGCTGGACTACCTCTCGCTGAACCGCGCGGCGGGCACGCTCTCCGGCGGCGAGGCCCAGCGCATCCGCCTGGCCACCCAGATCGGCTCCGGCCTCGTCGGTGTCCTGTATGTCCTCGACGAGCCGTCCATCGGCCTGCACCAGCGCGACAACCACCGGCTCATCGAGACCCTGGTGCGGCTGCGCGACATGGGCAACACGCTCATCGTCGTCGAGCACGATGAGGACACCATCAAGGTCGCCGACTGGATCGTCGACATCGGCCCCGGCGCCGGTGAGCACGGCGGCAAGGTCGTGCACAGCGGCTCCCTGAAGGAGCTGCTCGCCAACGCCGAGTCGCAGACCGGGCAGTACCTGTCCGGCAAGAAGTCCATCCCGCTGCCCGACATCCGGCGTCCCCACGACCCGTCGCGCCGGCTCACGGTGCACGGCGCCCGGGAGAACAACCTCCAGGACATCGACGTCTCGTTCCCGCTGGGCGTGTTCACCGCCGTCACCGGTGTGTCCGGCTCGGGCAAGTCGACGCTGGTCAACGACATCCTGTACACACACCTGGCCCGCGAACTGAACGGCGCGAGAAGCGTTCCGGGGCGGCACACGCGCGTGGACGGCGACGACCTGGTCGACAAGGTCGTGCATGTCGACCAGTCGCCGATCGGCCGCACGCCGCGCTCGAACCCGGCGACGTACACCGGTGTCTTCGACCACATCCGCAAGCTGTTCGCCGAGACGACCGAGGCGAAGGTCCGCGGTTACATGCCCGGCCGCTTCTCCTTCAACGTCAAGGGCGGCCGCTGCGAGAACTGCTCGGGCGACGGCACGATCAAGATCGAGATGAACTTCCTCCCGGACGTGTACGTCCCGTGCGAGGTCTGCCACGGCGCCCGCTACAACCGGGAGACCCTGGAGGTCCACTACAAGGGCAAGTCCATCGCCGAGGTCCTGAACATGCCGATCGAGGAGGCCCTGCACTTCTTCGAGGCCGTCCCCGCGATCGCCCGCCACCTCAGGACGCTGCACGACGTCGGCCTCGGGTACGTCCGTCTCGGCCAGTCCGCGACCACCCTGTCCGGCGGTGAGGCCCAGCGTGTGAAGCTCGCCAGTGAGCTCCAGAAGCGTTCCACCGGACGCACGGTGTACGTCCTGGACGAGCCGACCACCGGCCTGCACTTCGAGGACATCAGTAAGCTGCTGACGGTGCTGGGCGGCCTGGTCGACAAGGGCAACACCGTGATCGTCATCGAGCACAACCTCGATGTGGTCAAGACGGCCGACTGGGTCGTCGACATGGGTCCCGAGGGCGGTGCCGGCGGCGGTCTCGTCGTTGCCGAGGGCACACCCGAGGAGGTCGCAGGAGTCGCCACCAGCCACACCGGCAAGTTCCTGCGGGAGATCCTCGGCGCCGACCGCATCAGTGACGCGGCCGACGTCAAGGCCCCGCGCAGGACGGTGGCCAAGAAGACGGTCGCGGCCAAGTCGCCCGCGAAGAAGACGGCCACGGCCAGGACCGCCAACAGCGCGGCGACCAAGAAGGCGGCAGGCGTCACCAAGAAGACCCCAGCCGCGAAGAAGACGACGCGGGCCCGCAAGGCCTGAGCGGATCCGCACTCAAGTGCCTCAGCCCCGCAGGGAGTCCCTGCGGGGCTGAGGCACACCGGAAACGTCGTCTACAGATCGCCCAACTCAGAGGCATACGGCGGCTCCGCCCCCGCCCGTGAGCAGGTGATCGCCGCCGCCCGCGCAGCGAACCGCAGCAGCCGGGTCCAGCCGTCGGCGCCCAGCTTCGCGAGCGCCTCCGGAGACAGGGCGTCCCACGCGGACAATCCATGCAGCAGGGCCGCGTTCACGGTGTCGCCGGCGCCGATCGTGTCCACGACGTCGACCTCCTCGCCCGGCACGGAATGCACGCCGCCGTCCCGGGTGAAGGCGGACAGCCCGTCGCCGCCCTGCGTGATCACCACGGCCGAGGGCCCCGCGGCCAGCCACTCGCGCGGGGTGCCGCCCAGCCACAGGGCGTCCTCCTCGGAGAGCTTGAGCAGTGACACCGAGGGCAGCCAGCTCTTGAAGCGGGCGCGGTACGCGTCCGCATCGGGGATCAGTCCCGTTCGGATGTTCGGGTCCAGCGTGGTGAACACGCCCTGCGCGGACGCGGTCCGCATCAGCTCCTCATACGCGGTCGCGCCCGGCTCCAGGACGAGCGAACAGGTACCGAAGGACACCGCGCGGGCCGACTGGGGAAGCCGGCCGGGCGCGGCGAAGAGCCGGTCGGCGGTGCCCTCGACGTAGAAGGAGTAGGCGGCCGAGCCGTTCCCGTCGATCGTGGCCACGGCGAGGGTGGTCGGTTCGGCGCCGCGCTGCACGGCCGAGACATCCACGTCCGCCCGCCGCAGCCCGTCGAGCAGGGCCTCGCCGAAAGCGTCGTACGACGTCCGGGAGCAGAAGGCCGTGGGAGAGCCGAGGCGGCCGAGGGCGACCGCCGTGTTGTACGGGCCGCCGCCGAGCGCCGGCTTCAGGCCCGCGAGGGCGCCCCGGCCCTGCGGTACCAGGTCGATCAGGGCCTCACCGGCGACGACGATCACGAGACGGTTCCTTTCTCGGGTGTGCGGGGCTGTCCGGGCTGCTCGGCGCAGCCGCACGAGGTGCGGTGGACGAAGGTGCAGTCGAGCCGTACGGTCCGGGCGGGCCGGTCCGGGGAGGCGAGGCGGTCCAGGAGCACCCGGACCGCCTGGGCGCCGATCTCCCTGCTGGGCTGGGCGATCGCGGTGAGCCGGGGCGAGAACAGGTCTGCCCAGGCGAAGTCGTCGAAGCAGCACAGCGCGATGTCGTCGGGTACGGACCGGCCGTGGGCGCGCAGGGCACGCAGGGCGCCGAGCGTCATCGCGTTGTTGGCGGTGACCAGTGCGCTGGGTGGTGCGGCGAGGGAGAGCAGGGCGGTGGTGGCCCGCTCGGCGCCCGCGGACTCGGAGTCGCCGTGCACGACGAGGCGCTCGTCGTACGGGAGACCGGCGGCCGCGAGGCCGTGCCGGTATCCGGTGATCCGCTCGGCGGTGGTGCTCAGCCCGGCCAGGCCCGCGACCAGGCCGATCCGCCGGTGGCCCAGCTCGGCGAGATGTCTGACCAGCTGTGTCGTCGGTGCCGCGCTCTCGGCGCAGACCTGGTCGAAGCACGGCGCCCCGGGTGCGTCGACCACCCGGTCGAGGAGCACGGTCGGTACGGCGTGCCGGTCGAGGTATGCGATGAGTTCGCGCGGGTCCGCCGAGGGGGCGACGATCATGCCGTCCACGCGTCGCTCGTGCAGGAGTTGGACGACCTTGCGCTCGTGGCCGGGGTCGTCGTGCGGGTCGGCGATGAGCAGGCTGTAGCCGTGTTCCAGGGCGCCGGCCTCGACGCCCTGGAGGATCTCCGTGAAGTACGGATTGCTGATCGCCGACACCGCCAGCCCGATGGACCGCGTGCGGGAGGTGACCAGGGAACGGGCGAGGCTGTTCGGCGTGTAGCCGAGTTCCTCTATGGCGTCCAGGACCGCCTGGCGGGTGTGGGGCAGCACGGGCCGGGTGTCGTTCAGCACATGCGAGACGGTCGCGACGGAGACCCCGGCGCTCCGTGCGACATCTGCCATGGTGGGCACTTCCCGTTCCCCTCCCCGGGCCGGCGCGGGCCCTCTGGCCGGGAACGTATCCCATTCAACGCCAGACGTAAACGCTTGCGCAAACGTTTACGAGCGACCGAACAGCCGCCCGATCGACCGCCCGATCGGCCGCCCGGTCAGAGTGCGTCCTCAGGAGCGACCGTGCCCTCCCAGTCCCACCCGATGCCCACCAGCCCCGTCCGCACCCGCGGTTCGACGATGTGAACGGATTGGTGCCGTCCGCTGAGCGCCAGCTCCTGGCGGCCGCTGCGCGGTGCGGCCGCCGAGTGCTGGGTGAAGCGGTGGCAGCGCACCGGCAGGGCGTGCTCGTCGAACCGCACCTGGAGGGCGTACTGGCCGCCCGCGGGCCCGAATCCGCGGACGTACTCACGGGACACGCCGGCGGTGCCGTCCTCGACGCCGTACCGGAAGAGGAAGGTGTCGCCGGCCCGCAGCCGGGTGTCGAAGAGCAGCTCGGCCACGAGCACGCCCGTGTCGTGATCCCAACGGACGTGGCCCGTGCGGCAGTTCTCCAGCGCGTGCACGGTTATGCGCTCCGGTGCGCACCCCTCGTCGCCGTGGTGGACGGCGACGAAGCGGTCGACGCCGTCCCGGTGGGCACGCACGATGTGGTGCGACTCGCGGCCCTGGAGTTCGCGGCGTGACCCGATCCGGACCCGCTCGTGGTGCCCGAGGGCGTGCAGTCCGCCGTCGGGCGGCGAGTCGAGCTCGGCAAGCAGCCGTTCCAGGACGCCCGAGGCCTCGACGAAGGAGCGGTAGGAGCGGCCGGCGGACCGCTGCGCCGCCGAGGGTTCGTCGGTGTCGGCGAGCAGCCGGATCAGCGACTCCTCCGGCAGCTGGAGGATCTCCTCCAAGGCCCGGACGGCTCGTAGCGACTCGGGGCGCTGCGGGCGCCGGGCGCCCTGCTGCCAGTAACTCAGGCTCGTCACACCGACCTTGACGCCGTAGCGGGACAGATGATGCTGCACACGCTGCAGCGGCAGCCCACGGGCGGCGATCGCGGCGCGCAGCGCGACATGGAACGGACCGCCCCGCAGGGCCGTGTCCAGTTCGGCGGCGGCGACGTCCGCGGCTTGGGTGGCGTGCGGCATGCAGGGGCCTTTCTGTCGAATGTTCAACGGCTGGTCAGACCGTTCGCGCGTGCTGTCAGGGGCCACCCCCGTCGGCGCCGGGGACGTCCTCACATCCGTACGCCTACGCTCACGGCCCCGAGTTCCCACGCATTGAAGCGTGTTGACCAAGTCCCGACAACACCTCATGCGGAACGGGCGGTGCACTCCTGGCCGTATCGTCGCCCGCGAAGTCAAGTCGGCGCGCCCGGCCCGTCGTCGCCGAGAAGCTCCCGGATCGCGCGGGCGGACAGCGCGGACTTGTGCAGGAACCCGCGCGCGGGGCTGGCCGAGATGAGCTCCTCCAAGTCCTCCCGGAAGTGAGTCGAGACCAGGATCACCGCGGGCACAGTGCCGGTCAGCCGCCGGGCCACGTCGAAGCCGTTCTCGCCGTCGAGGTCGAGATCGACCAGGGCTACCTCCGGTGCCGTCCGATGGGCCAGCGCGACCGCTTCAGGGCCCGTCGTGGCGAGCCCGACGACGCATACACCACCCCGCTCCAGCAAGGCGCGTGCCGCCTCCAGGAACCGGGCGCTGTCATCGACGAGAAGACAGCGCAGGGTCATGGGCACAGATTGCCAATCAGGGGGCGGCTCCGCCTTCCTGCTACCCGGAAAGTGCTGAAGTCCCGTGCCATAGGAGACGGTTCGGACTCACCCAGCGCAGTCGCCCGCCGACCGGCGGTAGCATTGCGACGCCCTGGGGAGGCCCGTGTCGCCCGGTCTGGGGGGTGCGTCATGAACGCCACGAAGGTGTCGCACGAGAGCACGGCCACGCGCGCGTGGCCCCTCGTCCGCCGGGCCCGGGGCGTCGTGGTCCCGGGGGCGTTGTGCGCCGCGCTGCTGATGGCCGCCTGCGACAGCGGGGGCGGCGGCAGGTCGGGCGACGGGCGCGCGGTGCGCCAGGACACCACCTGTGACGGGAAGATCGACGGCACCGTGCACCTCAAGGTGTGGTTCCACGCCGGACCGAGCGGTGAACTCAGCACACTCAAGGCGCAGGTCCGCGAGTTCAACAAGGTGCAGCGACAGGTGCGGGTCGAGCTGGTGACGCTGCCCGAGAACCGCCCGTACACCGACCTGGTGCTGTCCGCCGCGGCCAGCGGAGACCTGCCCGACCTGCTCGACTTCGACGGGCCGAACCTCTACAGCTACGCCTGGTCGGGAAATCTCAAGTCGATCGACTCCTGTGTGCCACGGAGCGTCCGCGACGATCTGCTGCCCTCGATCCGCCGACAGGGCAGCTACGCGGGCCGGTTGTGGGGCGTCGGCACCTTCGACTCGGGCCTCGGCCTGTTCGTGCGTACGTCGGCCCTGAAGGAGGCCGGGGCACGCATCCCGACCGGCCCCGGCGACGCCTGGACGGCCACCGAACTCACCGGCATCCTCCGCGAACTCCGCAAACAGGGCTACGACGCCCCGCTCGACCTCCGGCTCGTGTACTCGTCGCCGGGCGAGGAGTGGAACACGTACGGCTTCGCGCCCGCCGTATGGTCGGCGGGCGGCGACCTCGTCGACCCCCGGCACGGACGCACGGCCGACGGCTACTTGAACGGCCCGGAGTCGGTCAAGGCGCTGACCACCATGCAGAACTGGGTCGAGGAAGGGCTCGTCGACCTGGTCAAGGACGACCGGGCGTTCGTGGCGGGCCGCAGCGCGATCAGCTGGTGCGGGCACTGGGTGTACGGCGAGTTCGACAAGGCGTTTCCCGGTGACGTCACGATCGTTCCGCTGCCCGACTTCGGCGCGGGCACGGTCACCGGCATGGGCTCCTGGCAGTGGGGAATCCCGGCGGGCGCCACCGACGGCGACGCGGCCTGGCGGTTCCTCTCCTACCTGCTCGAACCCGCGCAGGTGCACCGGATGACCGTGGCCAACGGGGCGATCCCGGCCACGAAAAGCGCGCTGAAGCTCTCCACGAGGTACGCCCCGGGCGGCGGCGAGCACCTGTTCATCGAGCAGTTGCAAGGAGGATTCGCCCGCCCCCGGCCGCAGACCCCCGCGTATCCGACGATCACCGACGCCTTCTCCCGCGCCTTCGCGAAGATCATGCTCGACGGGGCTCCCGTCAGGTCCTCCCTGGACGCGGCGGTCAAGCGGATCGACAAGGACCTGGCCGCACACGACGGCTATCCCACGAACGGGCCGTAGACCGACCCCTGCTGCCCGTGGGACGCCCGTGGACGGCCGCCGAGCCCGGCGGCATGCTGAAGGGGCTGCGCAAGCAGGGCCTTCATGCGGCCGCGGATGCTGCGCAAGCCGGGCCACCGAACCGTTCGGTCTTCCCGCGGAGTTCGCGGGGATCCGCCCCTGGAACCTGAGAGCCGGCCATGCTCCGCCCCCGACCACTCACCCCGCCCCGCATCCCCTTCTTCGCCCGTCTACGTATCGGCCGCAAGCTGATGCTCCTCGTACTGCTGCCGGTGACCACCATGCTGGTCTTCACCCTGGTCGGCGGTGTGAGCCAGTGGCGGGAGGCACGGGCCCTGGGGGAGTTCCGCAGCGCGACACAGGTGTCGTTCGCGACGACCGCGCTCACCGATGCCGTCGCCCGGGAGCGCATCGCAGCCGTCCAGGCCCGGCTGCGACCCGGCTCGACCACACTGCGGGAACGGTCCGCCGCCCAGCGGGCCACCGAGACCGCCCTCCACAGGACCCTTGAGGGCAGCGGCTCCTGGACCGGTCAACCCGACGTCCCGGGCCGGCTCGACGCGGCCGACCGCAAGCTCCACGCGCTGCGCATCCAGACCCGGACCGGCTCGCTCACCGCCCCGCAGCTCGCGGGCCAGTACGACACGATCGAGCACGACCTGCTCAGCACCGTCGCCACCCTCGAATCCGGCCGACCCACGCGGGAGTCGGGCCGTGCCGCCGACGCCCACCTCGCGCTGCTGGACGCCATCGAGGCCGCCGAACGCGAACGCGTCGAACTCGCCGTCCTCTTCCACGCGCCGCCCGCCCGGACCACCGCCACGAACCGCTGGTCGGCCCTGGAGCAGTCCCGCCTTGACGCCTTCCAGCAGACCGCCTCCGACGCCCTCAAGAGCCGCCTCTACGCCACCCTTCTGGAGAACCCCGGCCTGGTCGTGCGCAAGACCCGGGACACACTGGCGGATCCGGACGCCAGACGGAACTGGCCGTCGTACGACCGCTGGACGGCCGCCTCCACGGCCCGAATCGACGCCCTGCGCGGCATCCAGGAGCGGGCCGCGGCCGAGCTGGGGCGCACCGCCGTCGACGACCTCGACGCCGCCGAGCAGCGCGAGATACGCGACCTCGCCGTCTCCCTCGGTGTCCTCGCCGCGGTCACCGCCCTCGCGTTGACGCTGCGACGCTCGATCACCCGGCCGCTGAGCGAGGTCTCCGCGGGCGCTCGGGCGCTGTCGGAGGGCGATCTGTCGTACGACATCCGGTACGCCGGCCGGGACGAACTCGGTGATGTCGCCGACACGTTCCGCGAGCTGCGGGTGACCACCGAACGGCTCGCCGCCGAGATCCATGCCATGAACGAGGCGATCGACGACAACCGGCTCCAGCACCGGACGGACGTCGGCGCGTTCCAGGGGACCTGGGCGCGACTGCTGGGCGGCATGGACGGCACCATGGCGTCCTTCGCCGCGGCCCATGGGCGGCGCCACCAGGCGGAACAGGAGCTGGCGAGCATCTTCCACCTCTCCCTCGACCTGCTGTGCATCGCCGGACTCGACGGCTTCTTCAAACGCGTCAACCCCGCCTTCGAAAGGACCCTCGGCCACACCACCGAAGCCCTCCTCGCCACGCCCTGGCTGGAGTTCGTGCACCCGCACGACCGGGCACGCACGCGTGCCGCACTCGAACGACTCGCCGATGGTGTCGAGCTGGCCGAGTTCGAGAACCGCCTCCTGCGGCCCGACGGCACCGAACGCTGGCTCCAGTGGAGCGCGCGCCCGGTCACCGACGAGGGCCTCATCTACGCCGCCGCACGCGATGTCACCGAGAGCCGCCGCACGGCCCGTGAGCAGGCGGCGCTGCGCCGCGTCGCCACCCTCGTGGCCCGCAGCGCGCCGCCGCAGCAGGTGTTCTCCGAAGTCGCCGACCAGGTCGGGACGGTCCTGGGCAGCGGCTCCGTCGCCGTCCTGCGGTACGCCGCCGACGGCACCGCCACCGTCATCGGCACCGCCCGCGGCCCCGCAGCCGAGGGCGAGGCGGTCGCGGCCGAGGTGGCGGCGACGCGGCGCCCCGCGCGCGTGGAGCGTGCCGTCGGCGCGCCGATCGTCGTCGACGGCCGCCTGTGGGGCGCCGTCGTCGCGGCCGCCGCCGGCCTCGAACCGCCGCCCCCGGGCACCGAGTCGAGGCTCGCGGACTTCACGGAACTCGCCGCCACCGCCCTCGCCAACGCCGACAGCCGGGCCCAGCTCACGGCGTCACGCGCGCGCGTGGTGGCCGCCGGCGACGCCTCACGGCGCCGTATCGAACGCGATCTGCACGACGGGGTCCAGCAACGGCTGGTCTCCCTCCAGCTGGACCTGAGGACAGCCCAGTCGATGCTGGAGGAGCAGCCCGACGCCCTGCCCGAGCAGCTCGACCACATCGTCAAGGGGCTCGACGACGCCTTCACGGACCTGCTCCAGGTCGCCCGCGGCATCCACCCGGTGATCCTTTCGAAGGGTGGCCTCGGCCCGGCCCTGCGCGCGCTGGCCCGGCGCTCCTCCGTCCCCGTCGAGCTGGACCTCCGCCTGCCGCCGGACCGGCTCGCCGAGCAGACGGAGGTCGCCGTCTACTACGTCACCTCCGAATGCCTCACCAACGCCGCCAAGCACGCGCGCGCGAGCCTCGTACAAGTGACGGCGCGGACGTACGACGACGCCCTGGAGGTGACGATCGTCGACGACGGGACGGGCGGAGCCGAGCCCGGGCGGGGTTCCGGACTGATCGGCCTCATCGACCGCGTCGAGGCGATCGGCGGCAGGCTGACGGTCAGCAGTCCGTCGGGTCAGGGCACGACCCTGACCGTGAGACTGCCGCTGAACGGGGCCGAGAGGGATACGTGACCGCCCGGAACGCATGCGAGGGGAGTCGTCCGGGACGGGGTACCCAGGACTCTGTGACGTGCGCATACGCTCCGGGCGGCCTCTTCGGACGGTGGGCCTGCCGTCCGGCTCTAGAGGCGGTCGGTACCGCCGTTCTCAGCGAGCCGCAGACGCTTGGCGCGCACGATGTCGGGGTCCCTGGGGTCCAGGGCCTCGCTCGGCGCGTACAGGTCGTCCGCGTCGCGGCGGGCCCGGGCCGGCCGCCGTGCTTTCTCGATCCGCGTCCGCCGCATCCGCCGCGCCCTTCGCCGTGACCGGCTGCCTCCTGGCGGAGGCGGCCGGTCCGTTTGCAACCGCTGTTTCGAGCATCGCCCGCCGATGTCCCCGTGTCGTCACGGGCACCCTCCAGTTCCGCTTCCGGCTAGCCGTAACCCAGGCGGTCGGGCAGGCTGTTGGGGCGCAGTACACCGGTCGGGCAAGGGGAGCCGGGACCATGGACGCATCGCAGCAGCCCGCGCGGGGACGGGTCGTCCTCGCCGACGACGACGTCCTGCTGCGCGAAGGGCTGGCCAGCCTCTGCGAGCGAGTCGGATACGAGGTGGTGGGCCAGGCGGGTGACGCGGAACGCCTCCTGGAACTGGTCGCCGAGCAGAGCCCCGACGTCGCGATCGTCGACATAAGGATGCCGCCGGACCACTCCACCGAAGGCCTGAAGGCGGCCCGTACGATCCGCGAGCGCCACCCCGCCACCGGCATCCTCGTTCTGTCCGCGTACGTCGAGGTCGAGGACGCCCTGGAGCTGCTGGCGAGCGGCCGCCAGGTCGGCTACCTCCTCAAGAGCCGGGTCACGGTGGTCGACGATTTCATCGAGGCACTGGAACGGATCCGCCGGGGCGGCTCGGTCGTCGACCCGTCCCTGGTGCACGAGCTGTTCTCCGCCCAGCGCCGCGACGATCCGCTGTCCCACCTCAGCGCCCGCGAGCGGGAGGTGCTCGCCCTCATGGCCGAGGGCCGCTCCAACGCGGGCATCGGCCGCCGCCTGTGGGTCACCGAGGGCACGGTCGAGAAGCATGTGCGCAGCATCCTGGGCAAGCTGAACCTCCAGGAGGACACCGACGCCCACCGCCGTGTCCTCGCGGTGCTGACCTTCCTCGAGACCAGATAGGCGTTGTCCACAGGCTCGTCGCTCTGTCACCCCTCGCCAGTAGGGTGTGAAGCATGGCCGACCCCTCCAGCTACCGCCCCAAGCCGGGACAGATCCCGGACTCTCCCGGGGTGTACAGGTTCCGCGACGAGCACCGCCGGGTGATCTACGTCGGAAAGGCGAAGAGCCTGCGCCAGCGCCTGGCGAACTACTTCCAGGACCTGGCGGGCCTGCACCCGCGCACCCGCACCATGGTCACCACGGCCGCGTCCGTGGAGTGGACCGTGGTGTCCACGGAGGTCGAGGCGCTCCAGCTGGAGTACTCCTGGATCAAGGAGTACGACCCCCGGTTCAACGTCAAGTACCGCGACGACAAGAGCTACCCGTACCTCGCGGTGACGATGAACGAGGAGTTCCCGCGCGTGCAGGTGATGCGCGGCCAGAAGAAGAAGGGCGTGCGCTACTTCGGGCCGTACGGGCACGCGTGGGCCATCCGCGACACCGTCGATCTCCTGCTCCGCGTCTTCCCCGTGCGCACCTGCTCGGCCGGCGTCTTCAAGAACGCCGCCCGCACCGGCCGCCCCTGTCTGCTCGGCTACATCGGCAAGTGCTCCGCCCCTTGCGTCGGCCGGGTCTCCGCCGAGGAGCACCGCGAACTCGCCGAGGAGTTCAGCGACTTCATGGCCGGCCGTACGGGCACGTACCTGCGCCGCCTGGAGAAGCAGATGACGGCGGCGGCCGAGGAGATGGAGTACGAGCGGGCGGCCCGTCTGCGCGACGACATCGAGGCCCTGAAGAAGGCCATGGAGAAGAACGCGGTCGTGCTCGCCGACGCGACCGATGCCGACCTCATCGCGGTCGCCGAGGACGAGCTGGAAGCGGCCGTACAGATCTTCCACGTCCGTGGCGGACGGGTGCGCGGCCAGCGCGGCTGGGTGACCGACAAGGTCGAGGAGATCACCACCGGCGCCCTCGTGGAGCACGCCCTCCAGCAGCTCTACGGGGAAGAGACGGGGGACTCGGTCCCCAAGGAGGTCCTCGTCCCGGCGCTGCCCGACCCGGTCGAAGCGGTCCAGCAGTGGCTCACCGACCGCCGTGGCTCGATCGTCTCCCTGCGCATCCCGCAGCGCGGCGACAAGAAGGCCCTCATGGAGACGGTGCAGCGCAACGCCCAGCAGGCACTCGTCCTGCACAAGACCAAGCGCGCCTCCGACCTCACCACGCGCTCGCGCGCCCTGGAGGAGATCGCCGAGGCCCTCGACCTGGACAGCGCCCCGCTGCGGATCGAGTGCTACGACATCTCGCACCTCCAGGGCGACGACGTGGTGGCCTCCATGGTCGTCTTCGAGGACGGCCTCCAGCGCAAGGGCGAGTACCGCCGCTTCCAGATCAAGGGCTTCGAGGGCCAGGACGACGTCCGCTCCATGCACGAGGTGATCACCCGCCGCTTCAAGCGGTACCTCGCAGAGAAGGAGAAGACGGGGGAGTGGGGCGAGGAGGACAGCCTCATCGAGGAGAACGGACGGCCCAAGCGCTTCGCCTACCCTCCGCAGCTCGTCGTCGTCGACGGCGGCCGGCCCCAGGTCGCGGCAGCCAAGCAGGCCCTGGACGAGCTGGGCATCGACGACATCGCCGTGTGCGGCCTGGCCAAGCGCCTGGAGGAGGTCTGGGTGCCGGCCGAGGACGACCCCGTCGTCCTGCCCCGCAGCAGTGAGGGCCTCTATATGCTCCAGCGTGTCCGGGACGAGGCCCACCGCTTCGCGATCACCTACCAGCGCAGCAAGCGTGCCAAGCGCTTCCGGTCGAGCCCCCTGGACGATGTGCCGGGCCTCGGCGAGACACGCAAGCAGGCACTCATCAAGCACTTTGGATCAGTGAAAAAGTTGCGATCCGCGACAATTGACCAGATCTGCGAGGTTCCAGGCATAGGTCGCAAGACCGCCGAGACCATCGCCGTGGCCTTCGCCCAGGCGGCCCCGGCGGCACCCGCCGTGAACACGGCGACCGGAGAGATCATGGATGACATGGAAGACGGGGCGCCCGAGACGACGGCGGGCACCCTGGGGGAGCCCGTGTCCGCGGGCACCCCGGACGAGCGACGGGGGATGGAGAGATGACCGAGCAGGACAAGCAGCCCACAGCCGAGCGAGATCAGACACACAGGGAAACAGGCGAGGATCCCGCACAGCAGGGCCAGGAGAGCCAGAACGACGGAGATCAGGTGAGTGCGGCCATCGACGCAGCCGGGGTCCCGGAGGCGGCCATCCCCGAGCTGGTGATCATCTCCGGCATGTCCGGGGCCGGCCGCTCGACGGCGGCCAAGTGTCTGGAGGACCTCGGCTGGTTCGTCGTCGACAACCTCCCACCCGCGCTGATCCCCACCATGGTGGAGCTCGGCGCCCGCTCCCAGGGCAATGTCGCCCGGATCGCGGTCGTCGTCGACGTACGCGGCCGCCGCTTCTTCGACAACCTCCGCGAGTCCCTCGCCGACCTGGCGGCCAAGCACGTCACGCGGCGGATCGTCTTCCTGGAGTCCTCCGACGACGCCCTGGTCCGCCGCTTCGAGTCGGTGCGCCGCCCGCACCCCCTCCAGGGCGACGGCCGCATCGTCGACGGCATCGCCGCCGAGCGCGAGCTGCTGCGCGAGCTGCGCGGCGACGCCGACCTGGTGATCGACACCTCCAGCCTCAATGTGCACGAGCTGCGCGCCAAGATGGACGCCCAGTTCGCCGGCGAGGAGGAGCCGGAGCTGCGGGCCACCGTCATGTCCTTCGGCTTCAAGTACGGCCTCCCGGTCGACGCCGACCTGGTCGCGGACATGCGCTTCCTGCCCAACCCGCACTGGGTCCCGGAGCTGCGCCCGTACACCGGTACCAACGAGGAGGTGGCCGCGTACGTCTTCAACCAGCCCGGCGCCAAGGAGTTCCTCGACCGGTACGCCGAGCTGCTGCGCCTGATCGCCGCCGGATACCGCCGTGAGGGCAAGCGCTATGTGACGATCGCCATCGGCTGCACCGGCGGCAAGCACCGCTCGGTCGCCATGTCGGAGAAGCTCGCCGCGCGGCTCGCGGCCGAGGGTGTGGAGACGGTGGTCGTACACCGGGACATGGGACGGGAATGACAGCACGTACACCGCGGCTGAGCAGGCTGCGCCGGGCCGTGCCCGAGGCCCGGGCCGGCCGGCCCGCCGAGGCCCGCGGCGGCCGTGCACGCCGCCGCGGTACCCAGCCCAAGGTCGTCGCCCTCGGCGGCGGCATGGGCCTGTCCGCCTCGCTCGCCGCACTGCGCCGGATCACCGGCGACCTCACCGCCGTCGTCACCGTGGCCGACGACGGCGGCTCCAGCGGGCGCCTCCGCGACGAGTTGGGCGTACTGCCGCCCGGCGACCTGCGCAAGGCCCTGGCCGCGCTGTGCGGCGACGACGACTGGGGTCAGACCTGGGCCCGCGTCATCCAGCACCGCTTCCAGTCCCAGGGCGACCTGCACGAGCACGCGGTCGGCAACCTGCTGATCGTCGCCCTGTGGGAGCAGCTCGGCGACCATGTCCAGGCCCTCGACCTGGTCGGCAAGCTGCTCGGTGCGCACGGGCGCGTGCTGCCCATGTCGGCCGTACCGCTGGAGCTCCAGGCCCTGGTCAAGGGCCACGACCCGGACCGGCCCGAGGACATCGACACCGTCCGTGGCCAGGCCACCGTCGCGCTCACCCCCGGCGAGGTGCAGTCCGTGCACCTCGTACCGCACGACCCGCCCGCCGTCCCCGAGGCCGTCGCGGCGGTCCTCGACGCGGACTGGGTGGTGCTCGGCCCCGGCTCCTGGTTCTCCTCGGTCATCCCGCATCTGCTCGTGCCCGAGCTGCTGGACGCCCTCACCCAGACGAAGGCACGCCGGGTGCTCTCCCTGAACCTCGCGCCGCAGCCCGGAGAAACAGAGGGCTTCTCCCCGCAGCGTCATTTGGAGGTTTTGGGACGACACGCCCCTAAACTCGCCCTGGACGTGGTGCTGGCCGACGAGGCCGCCGTGCCCGACCGCGATGTACTCACCGAGGCCGCCAAGCGGCTCGGTGCGGCGGTCGAGCTGGCGCCGGTGGCCCGGAGGGACGGGAGCCCCAGGCATGACCCGGAGCTCCTGGCCGCCGCGTACGACCGTATTTTTCGGATGCATGGAAGGATCGGCCCATGGCGATGACGGCAGCGGTGAAGGATGAGATCTCCCGGCTCCCCGTCACCCGGACCTGCTGCAGGAAGGCGGAGGTCTCGGCCGTTCTGCGGTTCGCCGGCGGCCTCCACCTGGTCAGCGGTCGCATTGTGATCGAGGCGGAGCTGGACACCGCAATGGCGGCCCGCCGGCTCAAGCGGGACATCCTGGAGATCTTCGGCCACAGCTCTGAGCTGATCGTGATGGCGCCCGGCGGGCTGCGCCGCGGTTCGCGCTACGTCGTCCGGGTCGTCGCCGGTGGTGACCAGCTGGCCCGGCAGACCGGCCTGGTCGACGGCCGTGGCCGCCCGATCCGCGGCCTGCCCCCGCAGGTCGTCTCGGGGGCCACCTGCGACGCCGAGGCAGCCTGGCGCGGCGCCTTCCTGGCGCACGGCTCGCTGACCGAGCCCGGCCGCTCGTCCTCACTCGAAGTGACCTGCCCGGGTCCCGAGGCCGCGCTCGCGCTCGTCGGTGCCGCCCGCCGCCTGTCGATCGCCGCCAAGGCCCGCGAGGTGCGCGGTGTCGACCGGGTCGTCGTCCGCGACGGCGACGCCATCGGCGCCCTGCTCACCCGGCTCGGCGCCCATGAGTCCGTGCTGGCCTGGGAGGAGCGCCGGATGCGCCGCGAGGTCCGCGCCACGGCGAACCGGCTCGCCAACTTCGACGACGCCAACCTCCGCCGCTCCGCGCGCGCGGCCGTCGCCGCCGGCGCCCGGGTCCAGCGCGCCCTGGAGATCCTCGCCGACGACGTGCCCGAGCACCTCGCGGCGGCCGGCCGGCTGCGCATGGACCACAAGCAGGCCTCCCTCGAGGAGCTCGGCGCGCTCGCCGACCCGCCACTGACCAAGGACGCCGTGGCGGGCCGTATCCGTCGTCTGCTCGCGATGGCCGACAAGCGCGCCCAGGATCTCGGCATCCCGGGCACCGAGTCCAGCCTCACGGAGGAGATGGCCGACGCCGGCTGACCCGGACGCGCTCTCCACACGCACGTGCCGACACCCAACTGGGTGTCGGCACCTGCGTGTTGCCTGTACTTGAGGCGCCCTTGACTCGATCATGAACTGTCATGAGCCTGGCATCTATTCGCTGCTGAGGCGAATCATTGCTAGGGGGGTTCATGAGACACAGAGCGAGATCGATCCTCGCTGTCGGCGCGCTCCTGATCGGTGGAGCGGCCATCGCACCCATCGCCCAGGCACAGAGCGCAAGTCCGTCCTCCGACCAGGACGAGGTCAAGGTCTTCCGCGCCGACGTCACCAAACAGCAGGTACCCCTGCTGCTGGCCACCGGACAGGACAGCCACGAACTCGGCGAGCAGGTGCCCGACAAGGGCACGGCCACCGTCGAGGTCTACCTCACCGACAAAGAGGCCGACAAGCTGGAGAAACAGGGCGTCGACCTCACCCAGCACACGCTCTCCGGCAAGGCCCGGGCCCGCGTCAAGGCCGCGGCCGAGGGTGTGTTCCGCCCGTACAGCGGGGACGGCGGACTTCAGCAGGAGATCCTCGCCACCGCACAGGCCAATCCCGGCCTGACCAAGGTCGTCTCCATCGGCAAGACCATCAAAGGCCAGGACATCCTGGCGCTGAAGCTCACCAAGAACGCCAAGAAGACGAAGGACGGGGCCAAGCCCTCCGTCCTCTACGCGTCCAACCAGCACGCGCGCGAGTGGATCACGCCGGAGATGACCCGGCGACTGATGCACTACTACGTCGACAACTACGCCACCGACAAGCGCATCAAGAAGATCGTCGACACGACCGAGGTGTGGTTCTTGCTCTCGGCCAACCCGGACGGCTACGACTACACCTTCCAGAGTTCCGACAACCGCCTGTGGCGCAAGAACCTGCGGGACGTCAACGGCGACGGCGCCATCAGCACCGGCGACGGCGTCGACCTCAACCGCAACTTCGCCTACAAGTGGGGCTACGACGACGAGGGTTCGTCCCCCAACCCCACCAGCGAGACCTACCGCGGCGCGGCCCCCGGCTCCGAGCCCGAGACCCAGGCGCTGGACACCTTCGAGCGGCGGATCGGCTTCGAGTACGGCATCAACTACCACTCCGCCGCCCAGCTCCTCCTCTACGGCGTCGGCTGGCAGGTCGCCACACCCACCCCGGACGACGTGCTGTACGAGTCCCTCGCCGGCACGCCGGAGAACTCCGCGATCCCCGGCTACCACCCGCAGGTCTCCTCGGAGCTCTACACGACCAACGGCGAGGCCGACGGCCACGCGGCGAACGTCAACGGCATGGCGATGTTCACCCCCGAGATGTCGACCTGCCAGACCGCATCGAACGTCGACCCCGACGACGAGTGGAACGCGGCCGACTGCCGGTCGATCTTCACCTTCCCGGACGACGAGACGCTGATCCAGCAGGAGTTCGCCAAGAACGTCCCGTTCGCGCTCTCCGTCGCCGAGTCCGCCGCCCACCCCGACCAGCCGTCCTCCTCGGTCGGCCTGAAGGCCGCCGACTTCACCCCGGCCCCGTTCGCGACGTCGTACTCGCGCGGCGCCGACCAGGAGGTCTCCGTCGTCGTACGGAAGTCGGTGCGCGACAAGGAGCTCAAGTACCGCGTCAACGGCGGCCGTACGTGGGACATGGCGCTGCGGCCCTGGAAGGGCGGCGAGACGTACGGCGGTGAGGACAACATCCACTTCGACGAGTACCGGGCCAAGGTCCAGGACGGCGAACCCGGCGACAAGGTCGAGGTCTGGTTCACCGGCGAGACCAGGAGCGGAAAGCCCACCTCCAGCGAGCACTTCACCTACACCATCGCCGAACGGCCCCGGGCCGACACGCTCGTCGTCGCCGAAGAGGGCGCGGCCGCCACTCAGGCACAGACCTACGTCGACGCGCTGAAGGCCAACGGCCGCAGGGCGCTCGTCTGGGACGTCGCCACGCAGGGCGCGCCCGACGCGCTCGGCGTGCTCGGTCACTTCGGCACGGTCGTGCACTACACGGGCGCCGGCGTCCCGGGCAACGCCACCCAGCTCCAGCTGCGTGCCTTCCTCAACGAGGGCGGCAAGCTGATCGAGGCGGGCGAGCAGGCCGGCGGCTCCGTCGACCTCGGCGGCGGCACCCTGTCGAACGACTTCAGTCAGTACTACCTGGGCGCCTACACCCGTACGTCCCTGCCGGACGCCACGTCCTTCGAGGGCTCGGGTCTTCTCGCGGGCGCCACCACGCCGTTGGGCGGCGCTCCCGGCAACCCCCTGAACGCGGCCGGGTCGTACAGCGTCACCTCCGACACGCTGTCCGTGGACACCTACCCGCAGTTCGAGAGCGCGGGAGCGGGCGCCTACCCCGGCACCGTCAACCCGTACGGCCCGTACCAAGGCGCCTACATGGCGGCCGTCACGCACAGCGACTACGCCTGGAACCGCCTCACCCGCACCGTCGACCTCACCTCGGTGAGTGCGTCCGAAAATCCAACTCTGCGCACCAGGCTGCTCTGGGACACCGAGGAGGGCTACGACCACGCCCTCCTGGAGGCGCACACAGTCGGTGCCGACGACTGGACCACGCTCCCGGAGGCAGGCGGCGCGACCAGCACCGCGGTGCCCACCGAGTGCGAGGCCGGGTACTTCATCCAGGCACATCCCGCCCTCAAGCGGTATCTGACGCTCGCCGGAGGCGCCTGCACACCCACCGGCACGTCCGGCTCCTGGAACAGCTTCACCGGGGCGTCGGCCGGCTGGCAGGAGGTCTCCTTCGATCTCTCCGCGTACGCAGGGAAGACGGTCGAGGTCTCCCTCGGCTACGTCACCGACCCCGGCAGCGGTGGCCGCGGCGTCCTCGCCGACAACGCGTCCGTCGTGATCGGCGGCAACGCCGTGGAGACGGAGGGCTTCGAGACGTCGCTGGGCGCCTGGAGCACTCCGGGACCGCCCGCGGGCAGTCCCGCCGTGGTCAAGGACTGGGGGCGCGCGGGCCAGCTGTTCCAGACGTACGGCGCGGTCACCACGGACGACACCGTGCTGCTGGGCTTCGGCCTGGAGCACGTCACCGCGCCCATCGGCCGTACGACTCTGATCGGCAAGGCGCTGGAGGCGCTCGACGGGTGAACCGACCGGTCAACGCGGACCGGCCGTCCGTAGTCACAACGGGTGATCCGTGAGTCATCACGCCTCGTGGGCGGGGCGGTCCGTACCCCTACTGGCGGGTACGGACCGCCCTGCCGTGTATGGGGCATCTCGATGTCACTCCCGAGGCCTCAGGGAGGTAGGGTCGTAGGCGGTCGGGGACATCCCATACAGCTCGCCGGTCTCGAAACCGGCGTACCAACGAGGAGATCGGTTCGTGACGATCCGCGTAGGCATCAACGGCTTTGGCCGCATCGGTCGTAACTACTTCCGCGCGCTGCTGGAGCAGGGTGCAGACATCGAGATCGTGGCTGTCAACGACCTGGGTGACACCGCGACCACCGCTCACCTGCTTAAGTACGACACGATCCTGGGCCGCCTGAAGCACGAGGTCACCCACACCGCCGACACGATCACCGTCGACGGTCACACGATCAAGGTGCTCTCCGAGCGCAACCCCTCCGACATCCCGTGGGGCGAGCTGGGCGTCGACATCGTCATCGAGTCGACCGGCATCTTCACGAAGAAGGCCGACGCCGAGAAGCACATCGCCGGCGGCGCCAAGAAGGTCCTCATCTCGGCTCCGGCCAAGGACGAGGACATCACCATCGTGATGGGCGTCAACGAGAACAAGTACGACGCGGCGAACCACCACGTCATCTCCAACGCCTCCTGCACCACCAACTGTGTGGCGCCGATGGCCAAGGTCCTCGACGAGAACTTCGGCATCGTCAAGGGTCTGATGACGACCGTCCACGCGTACACGAACGACCAGCGCATCCTGGACTTCCCGCACAAGGACCTGCGTCGCGCGCGTGCCGCCGCCGAGAACATCATCCCGACCACCACCGGTGCCGCCAAGGCCACCGCCCTGGTCCTGCCGCAGCTCAAGGGCAAGCTGGACGGCATCGCGATGCGCGTCCCGGTCCCGACCGGCTCGGCCACCGACCTCGTCGTGGAGCTGTCGCGCGAGGTCACCAAGGACGAGGTCAACGCCGCCTTCAAGAAGGCCTCCGAGGGCGAGCTTCAGGGCTACCTGACCTACACCGAGGACGAGATCGTCTCCTCGGACATCGTCGGCGACCCGTCGTCCTGCACCTTCGACTCCTCCCTGACCATGGTCCAGGAGGGCACGTCGGTGAAGATCCTCGGCTGGTACGACAACGAGTGGGGCTACTCCAACCGCCTCGTCGACCTCACGGTCTTCGTCGGCAACCAGCTCTGATCCACAGAGCAGGCATCTCGATGTGAGAGCAGGGCTCGGGCGGCGCACGCGCTGTCCGAGCCCTGACTCACGTACAGCGAGCCCGCTCGCGTGCAGATCGACCAGCCCTCTTACGATCAAGAGCCCCGTTCCAGGAGTCCCTCATGAAGACGATCGACGAACTTCTCGCCGAAGGCGTGGCCGGCAAGCGGGTCTTCGTCCGTGCCGACCTCAACGTGCCGATGGCCGACGGCCTCATCACCGACGACGGCCGTATCCGCGCGGTCCTGCCGACCATCAAGGCCCTCGCCGACGCGGACGCCAAGGTGGTCGTCGCCTCGCACCTGGGCCGCCCCAAGGGCGCCCCGGACCCGGCGTTCTCCCTGCTCCAGGCCGCCGAGCGGCTCGCTGAACTCCTCGGCGCCCCGGTCGCGTTCGCCCAGGACACCGTCGGCCCCGCCGCCCACGACGCGGTGAACGGTCTCCAGCCCGGCCAGGTCGCGGTCATCGAGAACCTGCGCTTCAACGCCGGCGAGACCTCCAAGGACGACACCGAGCGCGGCGAGTTCGCCGACCAGCTGGCGGCCCTCGTGGACGTCTACGTCGGCGACGGTTTCGGCGCGGTCCACCGCAAGCACGCCTCGGTATACGACCTCCCGGCCCGTCTGCCGCACTACGCCGGCTACCTCATCGCCACCGAGGTCGGCGTCCTGAAGAAGCTCACCGAGGACGTCCAGCGTCCGTACGTCGTCGCGCTGGGCGGAGCCAAGGTCTCCGACAAGCTCGCCGTCATCGACCAGCTGCTCGGCAAGGCGGACCGTCTGCTCATCGGTGGCGGTATGGCGTACACCTTCCTCAAGGCCAAGGGCTACGAGGTAGGCATCTCCCTCCTCCAGGAGGACCAGATCCCGACCGTCAAGGAGTACATCGAGCGTGCGGAGAAGAGCGGCGTCGAGCTGGTCCTCCCCGTCGACGTGCTGACCGGCTCCGAATTCCCGGACCTGAAGACCAAGGCTCCCGCGAACCCCACCACCGTCGCCGCGGACGCGATGCCCGCCGACCAGATGGGCCTGGACATCGGTCCGGAGTCCCGCAAGCTGTACGCCTCGAAGCTCACCGACGCCGCCACCGTCTTCTGGAACGGCCCCATGGGCGTCTTTGAACACCCCGATTACGCCGAGGGCACCAAGGCGGTCGCCCAGGCCCTCCTCGACTCCCCGGGCTTCACTGTCGTCGGCGGTGGCGACTCCGCCGCGGCCGTCCGCATCCTGGGCTTCGACGAGACCGCATTCGGCCACATCTCGACCGGTGGCGGCGCCTCCCTCGAATACCTCGAGGGCAAGACGCTCCCCGGCCTCGCCGCACTGGAGGACTGACCTTAATGAGCACGCGCACGCCGCTGATGGCGGGCAACTGGAAGATGAACCTCAACCACCTCGAGGCCATCGCCCACGTCCAGAAGCTCGCCTTCGCCCTCGCGGACAAGGACTACGAGGCCGTCGAGGTCGCCGTCCTGCCGCCCTTCACCGACCTGCGCTCCGTGCAGACCCTGGTCGACGGCGACAAGCTCAAGATCAAGTACGGCGCCCAGGACATCTCGGCACACGACTCCGGCGCCTACACCGGCGAGATCTCCGGCCCGATGCTGGCCAAGCTGAAGTGCACGTATGTGGCGATCGGTCACTCCGAGCGCCGTCAGTACCACGCCGAGACCGACGAGATCGTCAACGCCAAGGTCAAGGCCGCCTACAAGCACGGGCTGACGCCGATCATGTGCGTCGGCGAGGAGCTGGAGATCCGCGAGGCGGGCAACCACGTCACGCACACCCTCGCCCAGGTCGAGGGCGGTCTGAAGGACCTCCCGGCCGAGCAGGCCGAGGCCATCGTGATCGCCTACGAGCCCGTCTGGGCCATCGGCACCGGCAAGGTCTGCGGCGCCGAGGACGCCCAGGAGGTCTGCGCGGCCATCCGGGGCAAGCTCGCCGAGCTGTACTCCCAGGAGCTGGCCGACCAGGTCCGCATCCAGTACGGCGGCTCCGTCAAGGCGGGCAACGTGGCCGAGATCATGGCCCAGGCCGATGTCGACGGTGCGCTGGTCGGCGGGGCGTCGCTGGACGCGGACGAGTTCGTCAAGATCGTGCGCTTCCGCGACCAGTGAGTATGCGGTAGCGGCGGAACGTCGTACCCTTGCGGGGGCGCAGCCCAGTGGCTGTGCCCCTGTCGTCCATCCAGATCCGAGGAAGTTGGTCCAGCCGTGGTTATGGGGTTCTCGATCGCCCTGATCGTCTTCAGCGGGCTGCTGATGCTGCTGGTGCTGATGCACAAGGGGAAGGGCGGCGGCCTCTCCGACATGTTCGGTGGCGGCATGCAGTCGTCCGTCGGTGGCTCCTCGGTCGCCGAGCGCAACCTCGACCGCATCACCGTGGTGGTCGGTCTGCTGTGGTTTGCCACCATCGTCGTGCTCGGCATCATGATGAAGGTGAACAACTGAACGGCACGCACAATCCGTACGTAAGGCCCCATGTTCGGTACGCGCAGCTGAGCGCCACCTATCATGGGGCTTGCGTCTAGGTGTGAGGGCTGTAACTCCAATCACTGGACGCGCGTTGGGCCTTACGTAGACTGAGGCGCTCGCAGCGAAGCGAAACGCCGACTCGCTTCGCGGCACCATCACGCAGGGAGTTACGACCGTGGCAAGTGGCAACGCGATCCGAGGAAGCCGGGTCGGGGCGGGGCCGATGGGCGAGGCCGAGCGGGGCGAGTCCGCGCCCCGGCTGCGCATCTCCTTCTGGTGCTCCAACGGGCACGAGACGCAGCCCAGCTTCGCCAGCGACGCGCAGGTCCCCGATACCTGGGACTGCCCGCGCTGCGGCTTCCCCGCAGGACAAGACCGGGACAACCCGCCGGACCCGCCGCGCACCGAGCCGTACAAGACGCACCTCGCGTATGTACGGGAGCGGCGCAGCGACGCGGACGGCGAGGCGATCCTCGCCGAGGCACTCGCCAAACTGCGAGGCGAAATCTAGAGGTTGAGGACCGGCCGGGTACCGAGAGGTGCCTGGCCGGAGCTGTTTTGCGGCCGCCGGGCTCCCGCTCCCGGACCGATTGTCAGTGGTGCCCTCTACGGTTTGTGCATCGGGCGAATCGTGAGGGGGAGACGTGGCGACGGTCGAGGCGGGGGACGAGTGCGCTCCGGTGTGGCGTGGAGGGTTCGGGCGGCTGTGGAGCGCCGCCGTGCTCTCCAGCTTCGGTGACGCATTGCGTACGGCCGCGCTGCCGCTGCTCGCCGCGACGCTGACCGACCGGCCGCTGCTCATCGCCGCGGTGACGGCCTGTGGCTATCTGCCCTGGATCGTCTTCGGGCTGCTGGGCGGCGCCGTGGCCGACCGCGTGGACCAGCGGCGCGCGATGTGGATGGTCGATGCGGTACGAGGCCTGCTGGTCGCGTGTTTCGCGGCGGCCGTGGCTCTCGGACACGCCTCGATCGCCCTGCTGATCGCGCTGGCCTTCGCCCTGACCACCCTCCAGACACTCTTCGACAACGCGTCGACGGCCCTGCTGCCCGCCCTGGTGGACCGCGCGGCGCTCGGCGGCGCGAATGCGCGCCTGCTGACCGGCCAGCGCGTCGCGGGCGGTCTGCTGGGCGCGCCGGTCGTGCCCCTGCTGATCGCGGCCGGAGCGGCGGTGCCCTTCGCGGCCGACGCGGTCACGTTCCTGTTGGCGGCCGCGCTGGTCGCCTCCCTGCGGACCCCGCCGCCCGAGCGGAAGCCCGGACCGGCGGGCAGCACCCTGCGCCGGGAGATCGCGGAAGGGCTGCGCACCCTGTGGCGGGACCGGGCCCTGCGCGGCCTGTGCGCCGCCACCGCCCTGTGCAACATCGGCATGGGCGCCCTCATCGCCATGCTGGTGCTCCTGGTGACGGGCTGGCTGGACGCGGGCACCACGGGCTACGCGATGGCCATGACGGCATTCACCGTCGGCAGCCTGACCGGCGGGGTGGCCGGCGGCCCGATCGTCGCCCGGGTGGGCCGGGTCCGGGGGGTGCTGCTCGCCGGGGTCGTGCAGACCGGTGCGCTCGTCGTGATGGGCTCGGTGCGCAGCCTGGTCGCACTGGCTGCCGCCATGGCCGTGTTCGGGTTCATGAACATGGTGTGGAACGTCAACAGCACGACCCTGGTGCAGCAGCGCAGCCCCGCCGAGCTGCTGGGCCGGGTCAGCTCCGCCTTCCGGACGGTCGGCGCCGCCGGGGCACCGCTGGGCGCCCTGCTGGGCGGAGTGGTCGCCGCTGCCTGGGGACTGAACACCCCCGCCCTGCTTGCGGCCGCCTTCTTCGTCCTGTCCGTCACCGCGCTGATACCCGCGCTCAAGGTGAACGTACTTGTTGTTGCACCGCACGACGACGTCACGGCAGGTCACGTCCCGCGCTGATCAATTAGGTTGGGACCGGCAGCGGGGCAAGGTACGCACGCAGCACGAGCAGGCAGGAAGAAGGCTGAAGTCCGACATGAACGCAGACGGCCGTACCCGGCTCAACCAGACGCCCGAGTGGACCGCGCTGGCCAAGCATCGCGAGGAACTCGGCGTCGCGCAGCTGCGCGAGCTGTTCGCCGCCGACCCCGGCCGCGGCTCCGGCTACACGCTCCAGGTCGGCGACCTCTACGTCGACTACTCCAAGCACCTCGTCACCGACGAGACGCTGCGGCTGCTGCGCGAGCTGGCCGCCGCCACCGATGTGTTCGGCCTCAGGGACGCCATGTTCCGCGGCGAGAAGATCAACACCACCGAGGACCGCGCGGTACTGCACACCGCGCTGCGCGCGCCGCGGGACGCGGTGGTCGAGGTCGACGGGGAGAACGTCGTGCCCGGTGTGCACGCCGTCCTCGACAAGATGGCCGGCTTCGCCGAGCGCGTCCGTTCCGGCGCCTGGACCGGCCACACCGGCAAGCGCATCAAGAACGTGGTCAATATCGGCATCGGCGGCTCCGACCTCGGCCCGGCGATGGCGTACGAGGTGCTGCGCAGCTTCACCGACCGCGACCTGACGGTCCGCTTCGTGTCGAACGTGGACGGGGCCGACCTGCACGAGGCCGTCCGTGACCTGGACGCGGCTCAGACGCTGTTCATCGTCGCCTCCAAGACGTTCACCACGATCGAGACGATCACCAACGCGACTTCGGCACGCAACTGGCTGCTGGGCGAGCTGAAGGCCGGTCAGGAGGCTGTCGCCAAGCACTTCGTGGCGCTGTCGACGAACTCCGAGAAGGTGTCGGACTTCGGCATCGACACGGCCAACATGTTCGAGTTCTGGGACTGGGTAGGCGGCCGCTACTCGTTCGACTCGGCGATCGGCCTGTCCCTGATGATCGCCATCGGTCCGGACCGGTTCCGGGAGATGCTCGACGGGTTCCGGATCGTCGACGAGCACTTCAAGAGCACACCCGCCGAGGCCAACGTGCCGCTGCTGCTCGGCCTGTTGGGCATCTGGTACGGCAACTTCCATGACGCCCAGTCGCACGCGGTGCTGCCCTACAGCCACTACCTCTCCAAGTTCACCGCCTACTTGCAGCAGCTGGACATGGAGTCCAACGGCAAGTACGTCGGGCGGGACGGCATCCCGGTGGAGTGGCAGACGGGGCCCGTCGTCTGGGGCACGCCCGGCACCAACGGGCAGCACGCGTACTACCAGCTGATCCACCAGGGCACGAAGTTGATCCCGGCCGACTTCATCGGCTTCGCCGAGCCGGTCGCCGAGCTGAGCGACGAACTGGGAGCACAGCACGACCTGTTGATGGCGAACTTCTTCGCCCAGACGCAGGCGCTGGCCTTCGGCAAGACGCCGGACGATGTGCGCGCGGAGGGTGTGCCCGAGGAGCTGGTGGCGCACAAGACGTTCCTGGGCAACCACCCCACGACCACGATCCTCGCGCGTGAGCTGACCCCGTCGGTCCTCGGCCAGCTGATCGCCCTCTATGAGCACAAGGTGTTCGTGCAGGGTGCCGTCTGGAACATCGACTCCTTCGACCAGTGGGGCGTCGAGCTGGGCAAGGTCCTCGCCAAGCGCGTCGAGCCCGCGCTGACCGAGGGCGCGGAGGTGCCCGGCCTTGACGCGTCCAGCAAGGCCCTGGTCGCCAAGTACCGGGAGTTGCGCGGCAGGCAGTGACCGTGCTGCGGGAAGCGTGCGGTCCGGGCCGTCCGCTTCCCGCGGGGCTCTATGCCACCGCGCTCAGCGTGTCGGCGAGTCGGCGGCCGGCCGCGCGGGTCGCGGGCAGGGCGGCGAGGGCGGCGGCGCCGAGTACGGCGGCTGCGCCGAACAGCAGCAGGAGTACGGGCGAGGGACCCTGAGCTATCCCGGCGCCGATGCCGCTGGACCTGCCCTGGGTGTCGATGAGCCAGTGCGCGAGGGGCAGCCCCAGCGCCGTGCCGAGCAGGACCGCGGCCAGGGCGGTGCAGGCAGTGGCGGTGACGGTGATGGCGGTGATCTGTCGCGGGGTCAGGCCGACGGCCTTGAGCGCCAGCAGGTCCCGCTCGCCCTCGCGGACGCTGCCGCCGATCACGGTCAGCAGCTCGACGATCCCGATGAGGGCGAGGACGGCGATCAGCCCGAGCACGACTCCGCGCAGCGGTGACAGCCCGTCCGCCGGGTTCGGCACGGCGTGCACGTCCAGGTGCCCTCGGGCCGCCCTGTCCAGGTCGTCCGCCACCTCGTGGGCGGCGGCGCCCGGCTGGAGGCGCAGCTGGTAGAGCGTGGGGCGCAGTCGGGGGTCGTTCTCGCGGAGGGTGTCGAGCGAGGTGGAGATGACCCGTCCGGCGTTCTCCGGCTCGATGCTGCGGCCCACGATGTGCAGGATCTGCGGCTGGTCGCCCACGGTCATGCGCACCCAGTCGCCGACGTGCACGTCCAGCAGATCGAGCAGCCCCTGTCCGGCCACCGCCTCGTCCCGGCCGTGCGCCGGGCGGCCCTCGGCCAGGGCGTAAGGGTACGGGTCCTGGCGGGTGCCGAGACCGCGCAGGGCGATGGTGGCCGTCTGGCCCGGTACCAGGGCCGCTACCTCGACGCCCGCGTGCGCTGCGGCGATCCGCGGGTCGCGGTCGAGCAGGGCCCGGACGTCGCGGTCACCGACCTCGCTGTCGGGGCGGACGGTGAGCGCGGCGGCGAGGCCGACCTGGTCGGGCCTGCTGTGGAAGCGGTCGATGGTGGTCCACGCGCTCATCGCCACCACGATCAGCAGCAGGGGCAGCGCGAGCCGGGCGACGGTGGCCGGCGTCCGCGGCCGGCGGGGGAACGCCTTGTGCCAGCCCAGGACCAGGGCCGGCGGCAGCCGCAGCCCGAGTGCCCCGCGCGCCAGGCCGGACAGTCGGCCGGTCGCCGGCGCGGCGGTCCTCGGCACCGGCACCGGGGACACCCGGCCCGCGCGCCAGGCCGCGAGCCCGGTCGTCGCGGCGATGAACAGCACGGCACCCACGGGTATCGCCAGCAGAGCCGCGGTGTGCCCCGGCAGTCCCTGCCACATGCCGACCGCGTCCCCGAGGCGGCCCGGTATCCGGCGCCCCAGAGCCTGGGTGAGTGCTGCCGCGGCCACCGCGCCGAACAGGGCGTAGGCGACGTGCTGGAGCAGGAAGACGCGGACGACCTGACCAGGCGTGAAGCCGATCGCCTTCAGTACCGAGATGTCGCGCAGATGGCCCCGGATGCGGGTGCCGATCGCCCCGTGCACGGCCAGCCCGGCGGCGAGCAGCGCGCCGAGCCCGAACAGACCGAGCACCTGGCCGAGGAGCCGGGTGTCGCCCTGTGCCTCGGACCGGGCCTGCTGCCAGGTGGAGACCTCGCTGACCGCGCCGGCGCCGAGGACGGTGACGGCGCGCTGGACGGCGTAGTCCGTGTCGTCGGGATCCGTCAGGCGCAGGCCGGTCACCTCGCTGTCCGGGGCGCGTACGGCGGAGGGCAGCGCCCATACGAGTCCCGGGCGCTCGCCGGGGCGGTAGCGCGGCTCGGCGCTGTCGGCGATCCCGGCGACGGTCAGGGTGCGCGCGGTGCCGGGCAGGGCGAGGACGTCTCCGGGCTCGGCGAGCAGGGCGCGGGCCAGATGGCTCTCCAGCACCACGCCGTCGGGGTGTGTGCCGTCCAGCCAGCGGCCCGAGGTGAGGAGCGGGCGCCCGATGGCGGGCCGGGCGGTGGTGCCGCGCAGTTCGACCGAGGCGCGGACGCCGCGGGAGGCCACGGTGGCCGACTCGGTGGGGTAGGGGCCGGCGATGGATTCGACGCCGTCCAGAGCGGCGAGTGTGCGCGCGTCGGCGGAGGGGGCGGTGTGGATCCACACGTGCGCGTCCCGTGACTGTGTGAAGACACGCTGCCAGGGGTTGGTGGCGTAGCCGAAGAGTGCCGTCGCCAGGAGCAGGGAGACGACGACTCCGGCGGTGGCGAGCACGATGAACAGCGCTTCGCCACGGTGTGTGCGCAGATCGGAGTGCACCCAGCGCAGGGTTGCTCGCATGGGCTTCAGTCTCCCGGCCCGGATCGTCCCGGCTCGCGCGCGTCCGGGCGGCCGGGCGCCAGTTCGTCGTCCACCGCGGATCAGTCCTTCAGCTCCAGCACCCCGGACGTACCGACCCGGCGTGACGGTGTGCCGGTCAGTTCGGCGTCGTCCGCGATGCGTCCGTCGAAGAAGCTGATGACCCGGTCCGCGGCGCTCGCCAGCCGGGCGTCATGGGTGACCAGCACGATGGTCTGGCCGCGCTGGTGGAAGCGGGAGAGCAGCCGCGTCACCTCGCGGGTGCCCCGGCTGTCCAGGCTGCCGGCCGGCTCGTCGGCCAGCAGCAGCGGCGGGTGGTTGACCAGGGCACGGGCCAGCGCGACCCGCTGCTGCTCGCCGCCCGACAGCTCGCCCGGCATGCTGCGCTCCTTGCCGGTCAGCCCCAGTTCGGCAAGCAGCGCCTCCCGCTCGGCCCGCGCACGCTTCGGCGGCACCCCGGCGAGGAGAGCGGGCAGCTCGACGTTGTCCGCGACGGAGAGGTTGGAGACCAGGTTGAAGAACTGGAAGACGATCCCGATGCTCCGGCGCCGCTCCACCGCCCAGCGCGCCTCGCTGTAGGAGTCCGTCGACTCGCCGTCCAGCCAGATGCTGCCGCCGTCCGGTCGTTGCAGTCCTCCGAGCAGGTGCAGCAGCGTCGACTTGCCGGCGCCGGACGGGCCGGTGACGGCCACGAACTCGCCCCGCGTCACGCACAGATCGACCCCGCGCACGGCATGCGCCGGGGCACCCTCGCCGCGGTGCGTCTTGACCAGGCCCTCGGCGCGCAGCAGAGGAGAGGGGCTCTCGCTCACTCCGACTCCTCCAGTTCCTCCTGGCAGCGTTCCAACCAGTCGAGGTCGGCCTGTAGATGCAGCATCGCGCCCTCGATCAGCAGATGGGCGACACGGTTGTCCCGGTCCTCGGCGGCGGCCAGCTTCGACAGGCTGCGCATGGTGTTCAGGTACTGGCGCCGCTGCTTGTTGATCAGCACGATCTGGTCGGCCAGACCGGTCTGCGGGGCGAGGGCGAGCTTCATGAAGAACTCGTCCCGCACCCGCGGCTCGTCCGCCGTCTCCTCGTACCAGGCGTGCAGCGCCTCACGCCCGGCGTCGGTGAGGTGGTAGATCTTCTTGTTGGGCCGGTTGGACTGCTCGACCTCTTCGCCCTCGATCAGTCCCGACTTCTCGAGGCGGCCGAGGGTCACGTAGATCTGGCCGATGTTGGGCTGAGGGTACGCGGAGCCCAGCAGTTGCTCAAGGTCCTGCTTGAGCTCGTAGCCATGCGCCGGTCCGCGCGCGAGGAGTGCCAGGAGCGGCAGGCGCACTCGTCCTCTCCTCCCCGCGTCCTTGTAATGTGCTACAGACCCTAGTATCGCCCATACCTAACAGGTATACATGGCCTCTGACTCCGGGCGAAGGTGCTCGGCGCCGGTGCACAGGGAGGAACCTATGCGGTGGATACATGCCGCCGGTAGGGGCCTTCTCGTCCTCGCCGTGATCTTGACCGGTTACGTGGCCTCCGGCGCACGGGCCGACGAGCCGGCCGCGGGCGGCCGGGGGCCCTTGACCCTCGCCACCGCCGGAGACCTCACCGGCTACCTCGGCCCCCTGCTGGCGGGATGGAACCGTACCCATCCCGACGAGAAGGTGACGCTCGTCGAGCTCCCCGACTCGGCCGACGAGACCCGCGCGCAGATGATCACCGACCTGCGCGGCGGCGACCGCGGCCGCTTCGACGTCCTCAACATCGACGTCGCCTGGACCTCCGAGTTCGCGGCGGCCGGCTGGATCCGCCCGCTGTCACGCGACCGCTTCCCGCTCGGTTCGTTCCTGCCCCCGGTCGTCGACACGGCGACGTACGACGGGCGGCTGTACGCCGTTCCCTACGTCACCAACGCCGCCCTGCTGCTCTACCGCAAGGACGTCCTCGCGAGGGAGGGCCTGCCGCCGCCGCGCACCTGGGCCGAGCTGGAGCGGGCCGCGCGGACAGTCGCCCCGAAGTACGGCCTCGACGGCTATGCCGGCCAGTTCCTGCCGTACGAGGGGCTCACCGTCAACGCGGCCGAGGCCGTGTACTCGGCCGGCGGCACGATTCTGGGCGACGAGGGGGAGCGCGTCACCGTGAACTCGGAGGCGGCCCGCGACGGTATCGGGTTCCTGGCCCGCGGGGTGCGCGAGGGCTGGATCCCGCGTCGGGCGCTGGCCTACAAGGAGGAGGAGTCCAAGCAGGCCTTCCTCGACGGCAGCCTGTTGTTCCTGCGTAACTGGCCGTACGCCTACGCCGCCGCCTCGGCCGAGGGGTCCCCGCTGGCCGGGAAGGTCGGGGTCGTGCCGCTGCCCGGTCCCGACGGGCCGGGCGCGAGCGTGCTCGGCGGCTCCAATCTGGCCGTGAACACCCATGCGCGGCACCCTGACACGGCCGCACGCCTGCTCGCGTACCTCACCAGCGAACCCGTCCAGCGCCAGGTCCTCACCCGGGGCACGCTGCCACCGGTGCGCGCCGCGCTCTATGACGATCCCGCGCTCATCCGGCGCTTTCCATATCTGCCGACCCTGCGCGAGAGCGTGCTCACCGCCGCGCCGCGTCCCAAGAGCCCGCGCTACGACCAGGTCAGCCTGGTGGTGCAGGCGGCCGTGCAGGACGCGATGACCGGGCGTGAGACGTCCGGGGACGCGGTGCGACGGCTGGCGCGCGAGCTCGCGGCCATCTCCCGACGATAGTTACCTGTTAGGTAACGCTGACGTATCGGCCTGTCGTTTTGTGTCCAGATAGGTCCCCATTTGCCTGGCCAACTGCTCGGTATGCGCGACGTATTCATTGACACCTCTGCGACACGTCTACTTAACATGCATGCATAACCGTCAGCCCTCGCAGAGACAGGTCAATGGGTTGAACAAGCAGCACTGGTGGCGCGACGCGGTGATCTACCAGGTGTACGTCCGCAGCTTCCTGGACAGCACCGGAGACGGCATCGGCGATCTCGCGGGGGTCAGGGCCGGACTGCCGTATCTGAAGAAGCTCGGCGTCGACGGGATCTGGCTGAGCCCCTTCTACCCCTCGCCCCAACACGACCACGGCTACGACGTGGCCGACTACTGCGATGTCGATCCCGTCTTCGGCGACCTCGCCGAGTTCGACCTGCTGATGGCGGCGGCCCGACGGCTCGGCATCAGGGTGCTGCTCGACATCGTTCCCAACCACTGCTCCAGCGAGCACCCGTGGTTCCGTGCGGCGCTCGACGCCGGACCGGGCAGCGCGGCCCGCGCCCGCTTCCACTTCACCGACGGCCGTGGACCCGACGGCGCCGAGCCGCCCAACAACTGGCACTCCATGTTCGGCGGCCCGGCCTGGAGCCGGGTGACCGAGGCGGACGGGCGGCCCGGCCAGTGGTACCTGCACATGTTCGCGCCCGAGCAGCCCGACTGGAACTGGCGCAACCCCGAGATCGGCGCCGAGTTCGACCGGATCCTCCGCTTCTGGCTGGACCGGGGCATCGACGGCTTCCGGATCGACGTCGCCGCCGGCCTCTTCAAGCACCCCGAGCTGCCCGACTCGGACGACCCGGAGGCCGACGCCCGCACCCGGGACTCGGTCAACCCGCTCGCCTGGAACCAGCCCGAGGTGCACGACGTGTGGCGGCACTGGCGGGCCGTGTGCGAGGAATACGCCGCCCGCGACGGCCGTGAGCGGCTGCTGGTCGGCGAGGTGTCCGTCCCGACCGCCCGCGAACACGCCGAGTACGTCCGCTCCGACGAACTCCACCAGGCCTTCTTCTTCGACCTGCTCGGCGCGGCCTGGGACGCCGACGCCTTCCGCAAGGTCGTCTCCGAGGCCATGGAGGACATAGCCGGCACGGGCTCGACGGTCACCTGGGTCCTCAACAACCACGACCAGATCCGCACCGTCACCCGCTACGGCGAACCGGCCACCGAGTGCGGCGGTCTCGGTGCCGCCCGCGCCCGCGCCGCCGCGCTGTTGCTGCTCGCGCTGCCCGGAGCCGCGTACATCTACCAGGGCGAGGAGCTGGGTCTGCCCGAGGTCGTCGACCTGCCGGACGATGTGCTCACCGACCCGATCTTCCGCCGTACCGGCAGCCGGGCCGGGATCCGTGACGGCTGCCGGGTGCCGCTGCCCTGGTCGGGACAGGCCTCGCCGTTCGGCTTCACCTCCGGGGTGGAGGGCGTGAAGCCGTGGCTGCCGCAGCCGGAGTGGTTCGCCGAGCACGCCACCGACCGGGCCCTCGCCGACACCCGCTCCTTCTGGCACCTCTACCGCGACGGCCTCCAACTACGAGCCTCCCTGCCCCAGTTGGGCGAGGGCACGCTGCGCTGGCTGGACAGCCCGCCGGGCGTCCTCACCTTCGTCCGCGGCGACGACCTGGTCTGCGCCGTCAACTTCACCACGGCGCCCGTGCCCGCACCGGTCTCCGGCACCCCGCTGCTGTCCAGCGGGCCGTGCCCGGAGGACGGGGTGCTGCCCGGCTCGACGGCCGCCTGGTGGATCAGTGACCTCACGTCAATTCCCCACCCTCCGAAGGGACATCAACGATGATGCGACGACGTACCACCCTGCTCACCGGCTGCATCGGCCTCGTACTGGCGCTCGGCGCCACCGCCTGTGGCGGCGGCCCGGTCACGGCCGGCGGAGGTGACAAGGCGCTCAGCGGCGAGACGGTCACCGTGGCCGGAGTCTGGTCCGGCAGCGAGCAGGAGAACTTCCAGAAGGTGCTCGACGCCTTCGGCGAGAAGACCGGCGCGAAGACCCAGTTCGTGTCCACCGGGGACAACGTCTCCACCGTCGTCGGCAGCAAGATCGAGGGCGGCAACGCCCCCGACGTCGTGATGGTCCCGCAGGTCGGCGTGCTCCAGCAGTTCGCGAAGGAGGGCTGGCTCAAGCCGCTGTCCAAGACCGCCAAGCAGTCCGTCGGCGCCAACTACGCGGATGTCTGGAAGACGTACGGCAGCGTCGACAGCACGCTGTACGGCCTGTACTTCAAGGCTGCCCACAAGTCGACCGTCTGGTACAGCCCCGACGCCCTCGCCCAGGCCGGGGTCGAGCCTCCGGCGACGTACGACGAGATGCTGAAGGCCGGGCAGACGGTCTCCGACTCCGGTCTTGCCGCGTTCTCGGTCGCAGGGCAGGACGGCTGGACGCTCACCGACTGGTTCGAGAACGTCTACCTCTCCCAGGCCGGCCCCGAGAAGTACGACGCCCTGGCCGCCCACGAGCTGAAGTGGACCGACGCCAGTGTGGTCGAGGCGCTCACCACGCTCGGCAAGCTGTTCAAGGACAAGCAGCTGGTCGCGGGCGGTCAGAAGGGGGCCCTCAACACCGACTTCCCGGGCTCGGTGGAGAAGGTGTTCGGGCCGAAGCCCGAGGCCGGCATGGTCTACGAGGGCGACTTCGTCGCCGGTGTCGCCAAGGACCAGTTCGGCAAGAACATCGGCGAGGACGCGAACTTCTTCCCGTTCCCGGCGGTCGCCGGTGGCACCGCGCCGGTGGTCAGCGGCGGAGACGCGGCCGTCGTCCTCAAGGACGGCAAGAACGCCGACGCCGGCATGAAGCTCCTGGAGTACCTCGCGACCCCCGAGGCCGCGGAGGTGTGGGCCGAGGCGGGCGGCTTCCTCTCCCCGAACAAGGGGCTCGACCTCGCCTCCTACGGCGACGACGTCGCCCGGGCCACCGCCAAGTCCCTGGTCGGCGCGGGCGATTCGGTCCGCTTCGACATGTCCGACCAGGCGCCGGCGGCCTTCGGCGGCACCAAGGGCGCGGGCGAGTGGAAGATCCTCCAGGACTTCCTGCGCGACCCCTCGGACCCGAAGGGCACCGCCGCCGAGCTGGAGGGCGCGGCGGCCAAGGCGTACGGGAACTGACGGCCATGACCGCGACCCTCGTGAAAGAGACGAGCCCCCCGGCCGCCGCCGGTGCCGGACGGGGCCGGCGCCTGCGGCGGCGGGGGCGCCCGGCCGCCGCCGGTGCCGGACGGGGCCGGCGCCTGCGGCGGCGGGGGCGGATCGTCGCCCTGCTGTTCGTCCTCCCCGCCCTGCTCCTGCTCGGCGCCCTCGTCGTCTACCCGGTGCTGTTCTCCGTCGGCCGCAGCTTCTTCGACGCGTCCGGGACACAGTTCGTCGGCGGCGACAACTACACCGAGATGTTCCGCGACCCGGCGACCCTCAAGGCCGTACGCAACACCGCGATCTGGGTCGTCGTGGCGCCGACGCTGCTGACCGGGCTGGGGCTGATCCTGGCCGTGCTGGTGGAGAAGGTCCGCTGGGCGACGGCGTTCAAGCTGCTGCTGTTCATGCCCATGGCGGTCTCCTTCCTCGCCGCCGGCATCATCTTCCGGCTCGCCTACGACGAGGATCCGGACAAGGGCGTGCTGAACGCCGCGGTGGTCGGCGTCCACGACGCCGTCCAGGGCACGTCGTCGTATCCGACGGCCCGGGCACGCGACGGCGAGGGGATGGCCAAGGCGGCGGACGGGGCGTACCGGACAACCGCGGGCGTCTCGCCGGGCGACACGGTGGCGCTCGGCCTGGTCGGCGTACTGCCTGGCGACGTGCCGGACGGCGCCGAGCCCGCCTACGCGGCGGCCGGGCAGCAGGCCGCCACCGGTGAGCTGCGCGGTGTCGTGTACCTGGACTTCACTCCCGGCGGGGGAGGGGAGCAGGGCAGGGTCGACCGGCAGGAGAGCGGGCTGCCGGAGATGACGGTGGAGGCGGTGCGCGACGGGAAGACGGTCGGCACGGCGACCACCGCGTCCGACGGCTCCTTCCGCTTCGAAGGGCTCGCCGAGGGCTCGTACACCGTGCAACTGCCCGCGTCGAACTTCGCCCCGCCCTACGACGGCGTCTCCTGGCTCGGGCCGGCGCTCGTGACGCCCGCGATCATCGGGGCGTATCTGTGGATCTGGACCGGCTTCGCGATGGTGCTGATCGGCGCGGGGCTGGCGACGCTGCCCCGGGACGCGCTGGAAGCGGCCCGGATGGACGGCGCCAACGAGTGGCAGATCTTCCGGAAGATCACCGTGCCGCTGCTCGGGCCGGTGCTGACCGTGGTGTTCGTGACCCTGGTGATCAACGTGATGAAGGTCTTCGACCTCGTCTACATCATCGCGCCCGGACCGGTGCAGGAGGACGCGACCGTCCTGGCGACGCAGATGTGGCTGGTGTCCTTCGGGGGCGGCAACGACCAGGGACTCGGCAGCGCGCTCGGTGTGCTGCTGCTGCTCCTGGTGATCCCCGCGATGGTCTTCAACGTCCGCCGTTTCCGAAGGAGTCAGCGATGAACGCCGTCCGACGGGGCCTGGGCAACAGCCTGGTCCAGGCCTTCCTCGTGGTGCTGGGCCTGATCTGGCTCACCCCGCTGGCCGGGCTGTTCCTGTCGTCGCTGCGGTCTGCCGAGGACACGGCGACGGGCGGCTGGTGGACGGTGTTCACCAGCCCCGGGCAGCTGTCCTTCGACAACTACTCCGCGCTGCTGGAGAACGCCGGCATCACCCAGGCCTTCTGGAACACCGTACTGATCTCGGTCCCGGCCACGACCCTGGTCGTCGTCATCGCGGCACTCGCCGGATACGCCTTCGCCTGGCTGGACTTCCCCGGCCGCGAGCCGATCTTCCTGCTGGTGGTCGCGCTGTTGGTGGTGCCGGTGCAGATCGGTCTGCTGCCGGTGGCCAAACTCTTCGGCCAGCTCGGCCTGTTCGGCACGATCCCGGGTGTGGTGCTCTTCCACGTGGCCTACGGGCTGCCGTTCGCCGTGTTCCTGCTGCGCAACTACTTCGCCGAGATACCGAAGGAGATGCTGGAGGCGGCCCGGATGGACGGCGGCAGCGAGTGGCGCATCTTCACCCGCCTCATCCTGCCGGTCGGCCGCCCGGCCATCGCCAGCCTCGCCATCTTCCAGTTCCTGTGGGTCTGGAACGACATGCTGGTGGCCCTGCTGTTCGCGGACAGCTCCGCCCAGCCGCTCACGGTGGAACTCCAGTCCCAGATACGGCAGTTCGGCAGCAACATCGACGTACTGGCGCCGGGCGCCTTTGTGTCGCTGATCGTGCCGGTCGTGGTGTTCTTCGCGTTTCAGCGGCACTTCGTGCAGGGGGTGATGGCGGGGTCGGTCAAGTGACGGCGACCCTCGGGCTGCCTATCCTGGTAAGGGGCGGTCCGGCTCGCGGCGTGCGAGAAGGGAGCCGTGTGTGGCTGACCAGATCACCGGCACCGTTCAGCAGGCCCGGGACGCCGTCGCCCGTGAGGCATGGGCGGAGGCCTACCGCCTGCTCAGCGGCGCGTCCGCCCGTCTCACCCCGGACGACTTCGCGGCCTACGCGGACGCGGCCTGGTGGACCGGCCGTATCGAGGAGTCGATCACCGCGCGGATGAAGGCGTACGCCGGGTACGTGGCGGCGGGCGCCGAGCGGCGGGCCGGGTACTGCGCCTGGATGCTCTTCTACGAGCACCAGCTGGCGGGGCGGACGGCGGTGGCCGCCGGGTGGCTGCGCCGGGCGCGGCGGCATCTGAAGGCGGAGCCCGAGTGCGTCGAGCAGTGCTATCTCGCCTGGATGGAGGCGGAGGAGGCCGCGGCGCGCGGGGCGTTCGACGAGGCCCTCGCCGTGGCCCGGCGCATGGCGGAGATCGCGCGGCGCTGCGGCAGCCCGGACCTGCACGCGATGAGCGTCCAGACGCAGGCGGGTGTCCTGCTGGACCAGGGGCGGGTCGCCGAGGGGCTCGACCTGCTCGACGACGCGATGTGCTCGGTGATGGCAGGCGAGCTCAGTTCCTTCTTCACCGGGTGGATCTACTGCCTGGGCCTCCAGCGCTGTATGGCGTCCGTCGATCTCGCCCGCGCCGCCGAGTGGACCGACGCGGCCATGAAGTGGTGCGCGGCCATGCCCGCGGAGAACAACTTCCGGGGCCTGTGCCGGGTGCACCGCGTGGAGGTGCTGGAGCTGCGCGGCCGCTGGCCACAGGCGCTGGACCAGGCCGTGCGCACCTGCGCGGAGCTGCTGCCCAACGAGCGCAGGACCGCCGGCGAGGCGTTCTACGTCGCCGGGGACATCCAGCGCCGCCGCGGCGATCTGGCCGCGGCCGAGACGGCGTACGAGCGGGCGCACGAACTCGGCCGTGACCCGCAGCCGGGCCTCGCCCTGCTGCGGCTGGCCCAGGGCCGGGCCGAGGCGTCGGCCACCGCTCTGCGGCTGGCCCTCGCGGGCGACGGGCAGGACCGGCTCGGGCGCTGCCGGCTGCTCGCCGCCCAGGTCGAGATCTCACTGGCCCTCGGCCGGTCCGACGAGGCCCGCACGACGGCCGCCGAGCTGGACGCCCTCGCCCGCGACTGGCAGCGCCGGCGCGAGTCGCACACGACCCTGCTGCATGCCGTTGCCGCGTCGGCGGGCGGTGCCGTGGCCTACGCGGACCACGACCTCGACCGTGCCCTGCCGCTGCTGCACCGCGCGCTGTCCCTGTGGCTGGCGCTGGACGTCCCGTACGAGGAGGCCCAGGTCCGGATGACGCTGGCCGCCGCCGACCGCACCGCCGGCGACGACGAGGGTGCCCGTATGGAGCTGCGGGCCGCGCGGGCGACCTTCGAGCGGCTCGGCGCCGTGCCGGACGCGCGGCGGGCGGCTGCGCTGCTCGGCAGCGCGGGTGAGCAGCGCCGGCTCACCGAGCGGGAGGTGCAGGTGCTACGGCTGGTCGCCGCGGGTGCGACGAACCGGGCCGTCGCCGCGGAACTGACGATCAGCGAGCACACCGTCGCCCGGCACCTCAACAACATCTTCGCCAAGCTCGACGTGAACTCGCGGGCGGCGGCGACGGCGTACGCCTACCAGCGGGGCCTGACCTGAGCCATGGGCTGTTCTGCCCATGCCCGGCGCCGCGAGATGGGCGATTCCGGCGATGAGCACCGCCGGGCCCCGGGCGTACACCGGAGCCGTACCCGTTTCCCGACGCCCACGGAAAGCCGGTGGAGGCCATGACCACATACCGAACGGCGCTGGACGAGCGACTGCTGGAACGGCTGCGGGGAGCCGTGCGCGGCGAAGTCGTCGAACCCGGTGACCCGGACTACGACGATGCCCGCAGGGTGTACAACGCCATGATCGACAAACGGCCGGCGATCGTCGTCAGGGCCGTCGACGCGGGCGATGCCGTCGCCACCGTGGACTTCGCCCGCGAACAGGGGCTGCCGCTCGCCGTGCGCGGCGGCAGCCACAGCGTCTCCGGCCACGGGACCTGCGACGACGGCGTCGTCCTCGATCTCGGACGGATGCGCGGGGTCCGGGTCGATCCGGGGACGCGTACCGCGCGGGCCGAGGGCGGCTGCACCTGGGCCGACTTCAACCACGCCACGCACGCCTTCGGCCTGGCCACCACCGGCGGGGTCGTCTCCACGACCGGCATCGGCGGTCTCACCACGGGCGGCGGCATGGGCTATCTCGCCCGGCGCTGCGGACTGGCCTGCGACAACCTGCTCTCGGTCGACCTGGTGACCGCCGACGGATCCTTCCTGACCTGCTCCGAGGAGGAGAACGCCGACCTGATGTGGGCGGTGCGCGGCGGGGGCGGGAACTTCGGGGTCGTCACGTCGTTCGAGTACCGGCTGCATCCGATCGCCGGCATTCTCGGCGGGCCGACGTTCTATCCCCTCGACGGCGAAGTGATCCGCCGCTACCGGGAGATGATCGCCGACGCGGACGAGGAGCTGGGCGCGCTGCTCGTCGTCGGTCTCGGGCCGCCGGTGCCGTTCCTGCCGGAGCGCTGGCACGGCCGGCCGATGTGCGGAGTGGTCGCCTGCTGGACCGGGCCGGAGGACCAGGACGACTCGGTTCGTGCGCGTCTTGCCGGACTCGGTCCCGTCCTCGGGCAGAGCGTCGGGCGTATGCCCTACCCGGTGCTCAACACGCTCTTCGACGACATGCTGCCCGCCGGACTCTTCCACTACTGGAAGGGCACCTTCAGCCGGGGCCTGCCGGACGGCGTCATCGACGCGTACGTCGAGTACGGCGCCTCGACCCCCACCATCCAGAGTTCCACGGTGGTGTTCCCCCTCGACGGCGCCGTCCAGCGGGTCGGGCCCGAGGACACCGCCTTCGCCTACCGGGATGTCGACTTCTCGACCGCGCTGAGCCCCACCCTGGGCACCCGAGAGGAGTGCGAGGCCCAGAAGGACTGGGTGCGGGCCTACTACGGGGCGCTCCAGCCGCACTCCGCCGAGGGCGGATACGTCAACTTCATGGACAGCGACGACCAGGATCGCGTACGGGCCAACTACCGCGGAAACTACGCCCGTCTGACGCAGATCAAGCGGCGTTACGACCCCGGGAACCTGTTCCGGCTCAACCACAACATCGCCCCATGAGAAGAAGGCCCCAGGTGGATCACCTGGGGCCTCCCGGAAGAGCGGTTTCTCAGGGCGAAGCCGGCGGATACAGCGACCGCGGCAGCTGGGACGCCGCCGCGGCGTCCAGCAGCCACAGGGTGCGCTGCCTGCCGTACGCACCCGCCGCCGGAGCCTGGACCTCGCCCGCGCCGGACAGGGCCATCGCCGCGGCGTTCGCCTTGTCCTCGCCGGCCGCCAGGAGCCACACCTCGCGGGCCGCGCGGATCGCGGGGAGCGTGAGGGTGACCCGGGTCGGCGGGGGCTTGGGGGCGCCGTGGACGCCGACCACCGTGCGCTCGGTCTCGTACACGGCGGGCAGCTCCGGGAAGAGCGAGGCCACGTGCGTGTCCGGTCCGACGCCCAGCATCAGGACGTCGAAGGTGGGCACGGCGCCGTGGTTCTCCGGCCCGGCGGCACGGGCCAGTTCCTCGGCGTAGGCGGCGGCCGCCGCCTCCACGTCGGCGCCGTACGGGCCGTCCGAGGCGGGCATGGCGTGCACCCGCTTCGGGTCGAGTGGAACCGCGTCCAGCAGGGCCTCGCGGGCCTGCGTGACATTCCGCTCGGGGTCGCCCTCGGGCAGGAACCGCTCGTCCCCCCACCACAGGTCGAGCCGGCCCCAGTCCACGGCGTCCCGGGCCGGAGCGGCGGACAGCGCGGCGAGCAGGCCGTTGCCGTTGCGGCCACCGGTGAGCACCACCGACGCGGAGCCGCGCGAGGCCTGGGCGTCCACGATCTTCGTGATCAGCCGGGCCGCGGCGGCCTGTGCCATCAGTTCCTTGTCGTGGTGCACGACGAGCTGCGGGGTGCTCACTTCGCCGCCGCCTTCTTCACCGGTGCCTGCGCCGCCGCCTCTTTCGCGGAAGCCTTGGCAGCCGACTCGACAGGAGCCGCGGCCGCGGCTCCTTTGGCGACGGCCTCGCCGCCCGTGTCGGCTTCACCGGCATCGGCGGCCGGCTCCTGAACCGGTGCCTCGTCCTGGGCCGACGCCGCGGCCGCGGCCTTGCCGCTGCCGTTCCCGTACACCGCGTTCAGCCGCTCCACGCCGAACCGCAGCGCCGATGCGTAGGTGTCGTCCGGGTCGAGCCGCCGCAGCTCCTCGGCGATCAGCTCGGCCGTGTCCCGTCGCTTCAGCGCCACCGCACGGTCCGGCTGGCCCTCGATGGACAGGGTGGCCAGGGAGCCGTCCGCCCGGTCGAGGACGATCGGGCCACAGTTGGTGTCCATGCGGACGGCCGTCAGACCGGGGCCCGACGACAGCGACCGCTTCACGGGGACGTCCAGCCGGTCCGCGAGCCACATCGCCAGCAGCTCACAGCTCGGGTTGAACTCCTCGCCCTCCACCTCCACGGCCTTGACCTCGCAGACGACCTGGTCCAGGGCCGCGGCCAGCATCGAACGCCAGGGCGTGATGCGGGTCCACGAGAGGTCCGTGTCGCCGGGTGCGTAGGTGTCCGAGCGGGCGCTGAGTTCCCGTACGGGCTGCTCGGCGGCGTAGGTGTCGGTGACCCGGCGCTGGGCCAGGGCACCGAGCGGGTCGTGGGCCGGGTCGAGGGGTGCGTTGACCGGCCACCAGACCACCACCGGCGCGTCGGGCAGCAGCAGGGGCAGGACGACGGACTGGGCGTGGTTGACCACCTCGCCGTACAGCCGCAGCACCACCGTCTCGCCGGTGCCGGCGTCCGCGCCCACCCGTACCTCGGCGTCCAGGCGCGAGGTGGTGCGGTCACGCGGGGAGCGTGAGACCCGCTTGATGACGACGAGCGTGCGCGAGGGGTGCTCGTGCGACGCGTCGTTGGCGGCCTTCAGGGCGTCGTAGGCGTTCTCCTCGTCGGTGACGATGACCAGGGTGAGCACCATGCCGACGGCGGGCGTGCCGATGTCGCGACGCCCCTTGACCAGGGCCTTGTTGACCTTGCTGGCCGTGGTGTCCGTGAGGTCTATCTTCATGGCCGGCGCCAGCTCCGTCCGTCTCGTTCGAGCATCTCGTCCGCCTCGACGGGGCCCCACGTTCCGGACTGGTACTGCGCGGGCTTGCCGTTCTTGTCCCAGTACTCCTCGATCGGGTCGAGGATCTCCCAGGACAGCTCGACCTCTTCGGTACGCGGGAAGAGGTTCGAGTCGCCGAGCAGCACGTCCAGGATCAGGCGCTCGTACGCTTCCGGGCTCGACTCCGTGAAGGACTCGCCGTACGCGAAGTCCATGGAGACGTCCCGGATCTCCATGGAGGTGCCGGGCACCTTGGAGCCGAAGCGGACGGTGACGCCCTCGTCGGGCTGGACGCGGATGACGATCGCGTTCTTGCCCAGTTCCTCCGTCGCCGTGTGGTCGAAGGGGGAGTGGGGCGCCCGCTGGAAGACGACCGCGATCTCGGTGACGCGGCGGCCGAGCCGCTTGCCGGTGCGCAGGTAGAAGGGGACGCCCGCCCAGCGGCGGTTGTCGATCTCCAGCTTGATCGCGGCGTAGGTGTCGGTCTTGGAGTTGGCGTCGATGCCGTCCTCCTGGAGGTACCCGACCGCCTTCTCGCCGCCCTGCCAGCCCGCCGCGTACTGCCCGCGCACGGTGGCCAGGCCCAGGTCCTTCGGCAGCCGCACCGCGCCGAGCACCTTGGTCTTCTCGGCGGCCAGTGCGTCCGCGTCGAAGGAGGCCGGCTCCTCCATGGCCGTGAGGGCCATGAGCTGGAGCAGGTGGTTCTGGATGACGTCACGCGCGGCGCCGATGCCGTCGTAGTAGCCGGCGCGGCCGCCGATGCCGATGTCCTCGGCCATCGTGATCTGTACGTGGTCGACGAAGGACCGGTTCCAGATCGGCTCGAACATCGTGTTGGCGAAGCGCAGCGCCAGGATGTTCTGGACGGTCTCCTTGCCCAGGTAGTGGTCGATACGGAAGACCTGGTCCGGGGCGAAGACCTCCTCGACGGTCTGGTTGAGTTCCTCGGCCGACTTCAGGTCGTGGCCGAAGGGCTTCTCGATGACCGCGCGCCGCCAGGAGCCGCTGGTCTGGTCGGCCAGCCCGTGCTTCTTCAGCTGCTGGATGACCACCGGGAAGGAGCGCGGCGGGACGGACAGATAGAAGGCGAAGTTGCCGCCCGTGCCCTGTGCCTTGTCCAGTTCCTCGATGGTGCCGCGCAGCCGCTCGAAGGCGTCGTCGTCGTCGAAGGTGCCCTGGACGAAGCGCATCCCCTGGATGAGCTGCTGCCAGACCTCCTCGCGGAACGGCGTACGGGCGTGGTCCTTGACCGCGTCGTGGACCTCCTGTGCGAAGTCCTCGTTCTGCCACTCGCGGCGTGCGAAGCCGACGAGGGAGAAGCCCGGCGGCAGGAGACCTCGGTTGGCGAGGTCGTACACCGCGGGCATCAGCTTCTTCCGGGACAAATCGCCCGTGACGCCGAAGATGACCAGACCCGACGGCCCCGCGATACGCGGGAGCCGTCGGTCTGCGGGGTCACGCAGCGGGTTGCTGCTTGACAAGGTGTCAGCCCTCCGAGGGGGCGAGGCGGTCGAGGACCGCCTCGGTCGACTTGAGCAGGTCGTTCCAGGACGCCGCGAACTTCTCGACGCCTTCGTCCTCCAGAACCTGGACCACGTCGTTGTACGAGATCCCGAGCTTCTCGACCGCGTCGATGTCGGCGCGGGCCTGCTCGTAGGTGCCGGCGATGGTGTTGCCGGTGATCTCGCCCTTCTCCTCCGTGGCGTGAAGGGTGGCTTCCGGCATGGTGTTCACCGTGTTCGGCGCCACCAGGTCGTCGACGTACAGGGTCGGCTTGTACGCCGGGTCCTTCACGCCGGTCGAGGCCCACAGCGGACGCTGCTTGTTGGCGCCCGCGGTCTCCAGCGCGCTCCAGCGGGCGGTCGAGAAGACCTCCTCGTAGGCCTGGTAGGCCAGACGCGCGTTGGCGACGGCGGCCTTGCCGCGCAGCGCCTTGGCCTCGTCGGTGCCGAGGGCCTCGAGCCGCTTGTCGATCTCGGTGTCCACGCGGGACACGAAGAAGGAGGCCACCGAGTGGATCAGGGAGAGGTCCAGGCCCTTGGCCTTGGCCTTCTCCAGGCCCGCCAGGTAGGCGTCCATGACCTCGCGGTAGCGCTCCAGCGAGAAGATCAGCGTGACGTTGACGCTGATGCCGTTGCCGATCACCTCGGTGATCGCCGGCAGGCCCGCCTTGGTCGCCGGGATCTTGATCAGCGTGTTCGGGCGGTCGACGAGCCAGGCCAACTGCTTGGCCTCGGCGATCGTCGCCTTCGTGTGGTGCGCCAGACGCGGGTCGACCTCGATCGAGACCCGGCCGTCCTTGCCGCCGGTGGCGTCGAAGACCGGGCGCAGGATGTCGGTGGCGTCGCGGACGTCCGCCGTGGTGATCATGCGGACGGCCTCTTCGACGGTGACCTTGCGGACGGCGAGGTCCTCGAGCTGCTGCTCGTAGCCGTCGCCGCTGCTGATCGCCTTCTGGAAGATGGTCGGGTTGGTGGTGACGCCCACGACGTGCTGCTCGTCGATCAGTTCGGCGAGGTTGCCGGACGTGATCCGCTTGCGCGACAGGTCGTCCAGCCAGATCGCGACGCCTTCATCGGAGAGGCGCTTGAGTGCGTCTGTCATGGAAAATGCATCTCCTACGTGTCGTATGTGAGCGTCAGCGCTGGGCTGCGGCGATCGATTCCCGCGCCTTGGCGGCCACGTTCTCGGCAGTGAAGCCGAACTCGCGGAAGAGGACCTTGCCGTCCGCCGAAGCACCGAAGTGCTCCAGGGAAACGATGCGACCGGCGTCCCCGACGTACTTGTGCCAGGTGAGACCGATACCGGCCTCGACCGCGACGCGCGCCTTCACCGACGGCGGCAGGACGCTCTCCCGGTACCCCTGGTCCTGCGCGTCGAACCACTCCACGCACGGCATGGACACCACCCGCGTCGGCACCCCGTCGGCCTCCAGCTGCTCGCGCGCCTCGACGGCGACGTGCACCTCGGAACCGGTCGCGATCAGAACGACCTCCGGCGTACCCGTGGAGGCCTCGAACATCACGTAACCACCGCGCGCGGCGTCCTCGTTGTGCTCGTAGGTCGGCACGCCCTGACGGGTCAGCGCCAGACCGTGCGGAGCACCCTTGCCGAAGACCTTGGTGTAGCGCCTGAGGATCTCGCGCCAGGCGATCGCGGTCTCGTTGGCGTCGGCCGGGCGCACCACGTTCAGGCCCGGGATGGCGCGCAGCGAGGCGAGGTGCTCGACGGGCTGGTGGGTGGGGCCGTCCTCGCCGAGACCGATGGAGTCGTGCGTCCAGACGTACGTCACCGGCACGTGCATCAGGGCCGACAGGCGCACCGCGTTGCGCATGTAGTCCGAGAAGACGAGGAACGTACCGCCGTAGATACGGGTGTTGCCGTGCAGCGCGATGCCGTTCATCTCCGCGGCCATGGAGTGCTCACGGATACCGAAGTGGATCGTCCGGCCGTACGGGTTCGCCTCCGGCAGCGGGTTGTCCGCGGGGAGGAACGACGACGTCTTGTCGATCGTCGTGTTGTTGGAGCCGGCCAGGTCGGCTGAGCCGCCCCACAGCTCCGGGATGACCGCACCCAGCGCCTGGAGGATCTTGCCGGACGCGGCACGGGTGGCGACGCCCTTGCCCGCCTCGAAGACCGGGAGCTTCTCCTCCCAGCCGGTCGGCAGCTCGCCCTTGCTGATGCGGTCGAACTCGGCCGCGCGTTCGGCGTTGTTGTTGCGCCACTCCTGGAAGGACTTCTCCCACTCCGCCTTGGCCTGACGGCCGCGCTCCAGCGCCTGGCGGGTGTGGTTCAGGACCTCGTCCGAGACCTCGAAGGACTTCTCCGGGTCGAAGCCGAGGACCCGCTTGGTGGCCGCGACCTCGTCGTCCCCGAGCGCCGAGCCGTGCGCGGCCTCGGTGTTCTGCGCGTTCGGGGCGGGCCAGGCGATGATCGAGCGCATCGCGATGAAGGACGGCTTGTCCGTCACCTGCTTCGCGGCCTCGATGGCGTTGTAGACGGCGTGCGGGTCCAGGTCGCCGTCCGGCTTCGGGGCGATCCGCTGCACATGCCAGCCGTACGCCTCGTACCGCTTGGCGGTGTCCTCGGAGACGGCCGTCTCGGTGTCGCCCTCGATCGAGATGTGGTTGTCGTCCCAGAGCAGGATCAGGTTGCCCAGCTGCTGGTGGCCGGCCATCGAGGACGCCTCGGCGGAGATGCCCTCCTGGAGGCAGCCGTCACCGGCGATCGCGTAGATGAAGTGGTCGAAGGGCGAGGTGCCCTCGGGTGCGTCCGGGTCGAACAGACCGCGTTCGTAGCGGGCGGCCATCGCCATGCCGACCGCGTTGGCGACACCCTGGCCGAGCGGGCCGGTGGTGGTCTCCACGCCGGTGGTGTGGCCGTACTCGGGGTGGCCCGGGGTCTTCGAACCCCACGTCCTGAAGGCCTTCAGATCGTCCAGCTCCAGACCGAAACCGGCCAGGTACAGCTGGGTGTAGAGGGTCAGGGACGAGTGGCCGGCGGACAGCACGAAGCGGTCGCGTCCGGTCCAGTCGGCGTCCGCCGGGTCATGCCGCATCACCTTCTGGAAGAGGGTGTAGGCGGCGGGCGCCAGGCTCATCGCCGTACCGGGATGGCCGTTGCCGACCTTCTGTACGGCATCGGCGGCCAGGACGCGGGCCGTGTCGACGGCCCGCTGGTCCAGCTCGGTCCACTCGAGGTCTGTGGTGGTCGGCTTGGTGCTCACCCTGGGTCAGGGCTCCTCTCCACATGTCACGCATGTCGAAATGTCACGCATGTCGAATGCCGGTGCATGTCATGCACGTCGTTTGCCGGCGCACTGAACGCCCCGGCCGTTGTCGAGCCTACCCCCGTGGGTACGTGCGATTTTTCGAGTCATTCCAGACTGCCGGGACTCCTCGGGATCCGCCTCCCGACCGGTCCGTTCCGTGTTCGGCATCTGAATACGGAGCCGCTCGTAAGAGTGCTCAATGGAGTACCGCCAAGCTCGTCCAGAGGCGCCGCTCAACACGACCCCACCCCCGCGAATGTCCGGGTCTGGGCAACGTCTACAGTGGCGTGGTACGCGCGAGCCTTTACCGGGACTTCACACCGGGAGGCTTGCTGGGATGTCTCTGTCAGGGGTGTGCGTGACGGCCGTTGAATCCCGTCCAGCGGGGATTATCGGGACGAGCCAGAGCCCGAGCCACCGGCCGTTCGGGGCCCGTGTCAAGGCGTTCGTGGCGCTGACCAAGCCGCGGATCATCGAGCTGCTGCTGATCACCACCGTTCCGGTGATGTTCCTCGCCGAGCAGGGCGTTCCGGACCTGAAGCTGGTTCTGCTCACCTGCGTCGGCGGCTACCTGTCCGCGGGCGGCGCCAACGCGCTGAACATGTACATCGACCGTGACATCGACGCGCTCATGGACCGCACCTCGCAGCGCCCCCTCGTCACCGGCATGGTCAGCCCGCGCGAGTGCCTGGCCTTCGGCATCACCCTGGCCGTCCTCTCCACCCTGCTCTTCGGCCTGGCCGTCAACTGGCTGTCCGCCTGGCTGTCGCTCGGCGCACTCCTCTTCTACGTCGTCGTCTACACGATGATCCTCAAGCGCCGTACCTCGCAGAACATCGTCTGGGGCGGCATCGCCGGCTGTCTGCCGGTGCTCATCGGCTGGTCGGCCGTCACCGACTCCATGTCGTGGGCGCCGATCATCCTCTTCCTCGTCATGTTCTTCTGGACGCCGCCGCACTACTGGCCGCTGTCCATGAAGGTGCGGGAGGACTACGCGCGCGTGGGTGTCCCGATGCTGCCGGTCGTCGCCTCCAACAAGGTCGTCGCCAAGCAGATCGTGATCTACAGCTGGGTGATGGTCGCGGTGTCCCTGCTGCTGACCCCGCTCGGCTACACGGGCTGGTTCTACACGCTCGTCGCGCTGCTGGCCGGCGGCTTCTGGCTCTGGGAGGCGCACGGTCTGCAGAACCGCGCCAAGGCCGAGGTGACGGGCGGGAAGCTCAAGGAGATGCGGCTGTTCCACTGGTCGATCACCTACGTGTCGATCCTCTTCGTCGCGGTCGCGGTGGACCCGTTCCTGCGCTGACGCACGTCGACGTACGTCACAGAGCCCTGGCCTCGCCAAGCTCATCTACTCGTGAGTAGCATCCTGACCATGGCAGACACGCAGCAGGTTGACGCTAAGGCCGAGCGCAAGGCGGCCCGGCTCGCCCAGCAGATCAGCACCTTCGCCAAGGCCCACGGCGGCGCCGAGGGCCAGGTCGCCTACATCGGCGAGCGCGGCGCCCGCATCGTCCTCGTCGGCGAGGACGGCGGCTGGGGCGACCTGGTGGCCCCGTCGTACGAGATCGCCCAGCAGGCGGTGGAGAAGTCCGGGATCACGGTGCACGAGGACTTCGACGGCGAGTTCGCGGCGAAGGTGACAACGGGAACGTATGAGTGGAAGCGGATGGCCGGGATCCAGGTGGGCGGTCCGAGCAACGGCTGAGCAGCCGACCCAAGGGGCGCGGGGAACTGCGCGACCAGCCACACCGGGCCCGCACTCGCCGCATCACCCGAACCACCCCCTACGTCCGGCGGAGCGGCTCACCCTGCGGAGCACTTCGCACGGGGTGTGTGCGAGCAACACCTGAACGCGGGCTCACCCGTTAGGACCGTAGGAGAACACGGTCCACCCACGGGGAGCCCGGATGATCGAAACGCCGTCCCTCGTGGACCAGTACTGCCACGGCGTACTGAGAACAGAGCTGGGCCTCGGCACCTTCGAGGCCCAGCTGGCCCGCACCGAGGGCCCGCCCGCGCCCGGCACCACCCTCTTCGACACCCAGACCGGGTTCGCCGTACGGCGTTGGTGCCCCCCGCTGCTCGGCCTGGAACCGCACTGCCCGCCCGCCCGCTATCTAGCCCGGCGCCGTGAACTCGGCGTACTGGAATCGGGCCGCAGGCTGCTGCGCGGCAGCGGTATCACGACGTATCTGATCGACACGGGGCTGCCCGGCGACCTCACGGGCGCCGACGAGCTGGCGTCCGCGGCGTCCGCCGAGGCGCGCGAGATCGTACGGCTGGAACTCCTCGCCGAACAGGTCGCCGACACCTCCGGCACGGTCGAGTCGTTCCTCGCCAACCTCGCCGAATCGGTGCACGGAGCCGCCGGGAGCGCCGTCGCCTTCACATCCGTCGCCGGTGTACGGCACGGGCTGGCGCTGGCGCCCGAGCCGCCGGGGCCGGGAGAGGTGAGGGGCGCGGCCGGGCGCTGGCTGGCGGATCGGCGGGTCGGCGGGGAGCTGAGCGACCCCGTACTTCTGCGGCACCTGCTGTGGATCGCGGTGGCGTCGGGGCTGCCCCTTCAGCTGCACGCCGGGCTCGGTGAACCGGGCTTACGCATCGACCGCACCGACCCCGTCCTGCTCACGGACTTCGTGCGCGCGACCGCGGGCCTGGGCACGGACCTCGTCCTGCTGCACAGCTACCCGTACCACCGGCACGCCGCCCATCTCGCCGGCGTCTTCCCGCACGTCTACGCCGACTCGGGCGCCGCCCTGGTCCGCACCGGCGCCCGCGCGGCGACCATCCTCGCCGAGATCCTGGAACTGGCCCCCTTCGGCAAGATCCTCTTCTCCAGCGGCGCCCAGGGACTGCCCGAGCTGCATGTCGTGGGGGCCCGCCTCTTCCGCGAGGCGCTCGGCCGGGTGCTCGGCGGCTGGGTGGCCGACGGGGCGTGGTCGCTGGCGGACGCGCAGCGGGTGGCCCAGTTGATCGCGGCGGGGAACGCCCGGCGGGTGTACGGGCTGGAGTGAGCGTCAGGCCCTGGTCAGGGTTGCCTCGGCCGCCGGGCCCGGCACATCGGTGACGGCCTCGGGCCGTTCCCGCAGGGCCAGCAGCACCCTCAGCACCGCGATCCACACCAGCGCAGAGCCGAGCATGTGGGCGCCGACCAGGATCTCGGGGAGGTCCGTGAAGTACTGGACGTAGCCGATGGCGCCCTGGGCGAGCAGGATCAGGAAGAGGTCCCGGGTGCGGTGCAGCGGCCCCTTGGGGGCGTCGACCGCCTTGAGGACGAACCACAGGGCGAAGGCCAGCGTGACCACGATCCACGCCAGCACGGCGTGCAGCTTGGTGACGTTCTCCCAGTCCAGCGGCATCCGCTCGACCTCGCTCGAGTCGCCCGCGTGCGGGCCCGCGCCGGTCACCACCGTGCCGACCGCGATCAGCAGGACGGTGGCGGCCACCAGGACCCACACCAGCTGCTGCACCGCCTTGCCGACCAGCGGCCGGGGTGCGTCGTCGCCCTCCCGGGTGCGTTGCCACATCACGGTCGCCACGGCGATCAGGGCCGAGGTGAGCAGGAAGTGCGCGGCGACGGTGTACGGGTTGAGACCCACCAGCACCACGATGCCGCCCAGGACGGCGTTGCCCATCACGATCCAGAACTGCGCCCAGCCCAGCCGCGTCAGGCCGCGCCGGCGCGGCTTCTCGGCGCGGGCGGCGATGATCGCCCAGCCGACCGCGGCGCACAGCACGTACGTCAGCATCCGGTTGCCGAACTCGATGACACCGTGCACGCCCATGGCGCTGGTGGTGGTCAGCGAGTCGTCGGTGCACTTGGGCCAGGTCGGGCAGCCGAGGCCCGAGCCGGTCAGCCGCACCGCGCCGCCGGTGACCACGATGATCACCGACATGACGAGCGCGGCGAGGGCGGCCCGCCGAACCGTCCGGGGGTCCGGGGTCCAGCGGGCGGCGATGAAGGCGAGCGGGTTGCGCACGGCGGCTACGGCATCGGCGCGGGTCACGTTTGGCACGGGCCCCATCGTAGGCGGCCGCTTGTGCACGCTTTCACGAGGGTCCACCCGTACCTACTCCCAGCGGAAGAACTTCCCCGCCGCCGCCAGCGCCACGACCGCCCACACCGCCAGAATCCCCAGGTTCTCCCACGGCATCCCGGCCCCGTGCTGGAGTACGTCCCGCAGTCCGTCCGACAGCGCGGAGATCGGCAGCAGGCCGAGCACGTCCTGGGCGCCTGCCGGGAACTTGCCCATCGGCACGATCACCCCGCCGCCCACGAGCAGCAGCAGGAACACCAGGTTCGCGGCGGCCAGCGTCGCCTCCGCCTTCAGGGTGCCCGCCATCAGCAGGCCGAGGCCCGAGAAGGCGGCCGTGCCGAGGATCAGGAGGAGCAGTACGGCGAGGGGGTTGCCGTGCGGGGACCAGCCGAGGGCGAAGGCGATCACCGTCAGCAGGACGATCTGGAGGATCTCCGTGACCAGCACCGACGCCGTCTTCGCCGTCATCAGCCCCCAGCGGGGGAGCGGGGAGGAGGCGAGGCGCTTCAGGACGCCGTAGCGGCGTTCGAAGCCCGTCGCGATCGCCTGGCCCGTGAACGCCGTCGACAGCACGGCCAGCGCGAGGATGCCGGGGGCGAGGAAGTCGACGGCTTCGCCGGCGCCGGTGTCGACGATGTCCACCGTGCTGAACAGGACCAGCAGCAGCGTCGGGATGACCACCGTCAGCAGCAGCTGCTCGCCGTTGCGCAGCAGCATCCTGGTCTCCAGCACCGCCTGTGCCGCGATCATGCGGGTGAGCGGGGCGGCACCGGGCTTCGGCGCGTACGCGCCCACGGTCGTCGTCATGAGCGCAGCTCCTTGCCCGTGAGCTCCAGGCTGTGTCTTCCCGGGGGGCGACCCCCGGACCCCCGGCAGACCCGCTTGTCGGCCGGAATCATGAGCGCAGCTCCTTGCCCGTGAGCTCCAGAAACACGTCTTCGAGGGTGTGCCGTTCCACCGAGATCCGGTCCGGCATCACCCCGTGCTGTGCGCACCAGGACGTGACCGTCGCGAGCAGTTGGGGATCGACCTTGCCGGCGACCCGGTAGGAGCCCGGGGTCAGCTCGGCGGCGGCGCAGTCGGCGGGCAGGGCCTTGAGCAGGGAGCCCACGTCCAGACCGGGGCGACCGGTGAACCGCAGGGTGTTCTCGGCGCCGCCGCGGCACAGCTCCTCGGGGGAGCCCTGGGCGATGACCCGGCCGGCGTCGACGATCGCGACGTCGTCGGCCAGCTGCTCCGCCTCGTCCATGTAGTGGGTGGTGAGGATGACCGAGGCACCGTCCGTGCGCAGGTCGCGGATCAGGTCCCAGGTCGCGTGGCGCGCCTGCGGGTCGAGGCCCGCCGTGGGCTCGTCCAGGAACACCAGCTCCGGGCGGCCCACGACGGCCATCGCGAGCGCGAGGCGCTGCTGCTGGCCGCCGGACAGCCGCCGGTAGGCCGTCCGTCCGCAGCTGCCGAGCCCGAGCCGCTCCATGAGCCTGTCGACGTCCAGCGGGTGCGCGTGCAGCTTCGCCACGTGCCGCAGCATCTCGTCGGCCCGCGCGCCGGAGTAGACGCCGCCGGACTGGAGCATCACGCCGATCCGTGGCCGCAGCCGAGCGGACTCCCGGACCGGGTCCAGGCCCAGCACCCGCACCGTGCCCGAGTCCGGTTTCCGGTATCCCTCGCAGGTCTCGACCGTCGTCGTCTTGCCCGCGCCGTTCGGTCCGAGCACGGCGGTCACACCCGCTCCGGCCACCAGGTCGAGGCCGTCCACCGCGGTCTTCGTGCCGTACCGCTTCACCAGGGCCTGGACCTGGACCACGGGCTCACTTCGCATGGGACGAGAGTCTAGGTACGCGCTCGCCCCGCCGGACCGGGGGGTTCAGATCTCCTCCTCGCGGGGCCGGTGCACCGCGAGCCACCGCGCCGCGTACGCCACCGCGTCCACCACCGGGAACAGCCGTACGTCGGCCGCGCCCACCTTGCCCTGTACGACAGGACGGTCCCGTTCGAAGTCATGGCCCAGCTCGTCGAACCGCTCCGAGGAGATCGACACCTCGGTGACCGTCTCCCAGCCCTCGGGGCCCGGTCGGCCCACCTTCACCTTCGGGGACGGGATGCGGTACTCGGCCAGGTGGAAGCCGGTGCAGGTGTCGTAACCGGCGCCCAGCAGGAGCACGCGCGCGTGGAGCGCCTCCAGCCTCGCCAGCGGGCTGCGCTCGCCGAGCCGGCAGTCGGGGGCGTGCCCGTCGGTCACCTCGGCCGCGCGCGGGCCCACGGCGGCGAACGACGTCTGCGGATGGGCGCTGCGCAGGGCGCCGGGCCAGGTCCGTACGGTCTCCGGGATGACGCCGACGCCGCGCGAGGGCGTGACGAGAGGGTCGTATGCGGGCATCGTGGCCCGGATCGTCGCCCACCACTCCTCGGGCACCGGCGGATTGCTCCACACCGCCGGATCGGACAGGTCGCCGGACTGGGCGGGAACCACGAGCGTGCCGTCCGGGCCGAGCGCATGGAGTAATCCCTGGACGACCGCGACAGCGCCTCCGCAGACCCAGCCGAGCGAGCTGAGAGAGGAGTGCACGAGGAGGGTTTCGCCGGGTTTGACTCCCAGCTTGCGCAGGTCGTCGGAGATGGTGCTCCGGGTGACAAGAGGGCCGGTCGGAGGGGGTGTGGGCATGGTTGGGGAGTGTGCTGGAAGGGTCTTGAAAGCGCCAGCGAATTGATCGATCAAAGATCGTTTCCGCAGGTCAGATTAGGTATACCTAAGTGACGCAGGGCACCACCCGTCGGCCCGGACGCCGCTTGCCTGGCTCTGAGGAATTACGCAACAATGGCGTTGTGAAAAACGTCGGCGAGGCTCGGGAGACCCACACGGGTACCCCGCAGGAGGAGCTCGCGGCTGGGATGCGCTCGGACCGTTCGACGCGCAACCGGGTCGCGCGATCCATCCTGGACCACGGGCCCTCGACCGTCACCGAGCTGGCCGGACGGCTGGGACTCACCCCGGCCGCCGTACGACGGCATCTGGACGCGCTGGTCGCGGACGACGTCGTTCAGGCGCGCGAGCAGCGGGTGTACGGCGCGCGGACGCGCGGCCGGCCCGCCAAGGTGTTCGCCCTGACGGACTGCGGACGTGACGCCTTCGACCAGTCGTACGACAAGCTCGCCGCGGACGCCCTGCGCTACATCCAGGAGCGGTTCGGTGGCGACGAGGCGGTCATGGCCTTCGCACGCGCGAGGATCGCCGAGCAGGCCGGCGCGTACCGCAAGGCGATCGAGGCCGCGGCCCCCGAGGAGCGGACCGAAGCCCTGGCCAAGGCCCTGAGCGCGGACGGGTACGCTGCTACGGCGCGCAGCGCACCGGTCGGCGAGCAGCTCTGCCAGCACCACTGCCCGGTGATCCATGTCGCGGAGAAGTTCCCGCAGCTGTGCGAGGCCGAGACGGAGATCTTCTCGCAGCTGCTCGGCACGCATGTCCAGCGACTTGCAACCATCGCCCACGGTGACGGCGTCTGTACGACATTCATCCCAAAAATTTCCAAGAACACCCATAACGCATCAGCAAGCACGGCCGGGAGGAACCCCGCATGACTCTGCCCACGGAGACTGCTCACCCCGAGCTCGAGGGCCTGGGCACCTACGAATACGGCTGGGCCGACTCCGACGCCGCCGGCGCCTCTGCGAAGCGCGGCATCAACGAGGACGTCGTCCGGGACATCTCCGCGAAGAAGAACGAGCCGGAGTGGATGACCAAGCTCCGTCTCAAGGGTCTGCGCCTCTTCGGCAAGAAGCCCATGCCGAACTGGGGCTCGGACCTGTCGGGCATCGACTTCGACAACATCAAGTACTTCGTGCGTTCCACGGAGAAGCAGGCGGAGTCCTGGGAGGACCTGCCCGAGGACATCAAGAACACGTACGACAAGCTCGGCATCCCCGAGGCGGAGAAGCAGCGCCTCGTCGCCGGTGTCGCGGCCCAGTACGAGTCCGAGGTCGTCTACCACCAGATCCGTGAGGACCTGGAGGAGCAGGGCGTCATCTTCCTGGACACCGACACCGCCCTGAAGGAGCACCCGGAGCTCTTCAAGGAGTACTTCGGCACGGTCATCCCGGTCGGCGACAACAAGTTCGCGTCGCTGAACACCGCGGTGTGGTCCGGCGGCTCCTTCATCTACGTGCCGAAGGGCGTGCACGTCGAGATCCCGCTCCAGGCCTACTTCCGCATCAACACGGAGAACATGGGCCAGTTCGAGCGGACGCTGATCATCGTCGACGAGGGCGCTTACGTGCACTACGTCGAGGGCTGCACCGCCCCGATCTACAAGTCGGACTCCCTGCACTCCGCGGTCGTCGAGATCATCGTCAAGAAGAACGCCCGCTGCCGCTACACGACCATCCAGAACTGGTCGAACAACGTCTACAACCTGGTCACCAAGCGCGCCGTCGCCTACGAGGGCGCGACCATGGAGTGGATCGACGGCAACATCGGCTCCAAGGTGACGATGAAGTACCCGGCCGTCTACCTGATGGGCGAGCACGCCAAGGGCGAGACCCTGTCGATCGCCTTCGCGGGCGAGGGGCAGCACCAGGACGCCGGCTCCAAGATGGTCCACATGGCGCCGAACACGTCCTCCAACATCGTCTCCAAGTCGGTGGCGCGCGGTGGCGGCCGTACCTCCTACCGCGGTCTCGTCGAGATCGGCGAGGGCGCACACGGCTCCAAGTCGAACGTGCTGTGCGACGCGCTGCTCGTCGACACCATCTCCCGCTCGGACACGTACCCGTACGTCGACGTCCGCGAGGACGACGTGTCCATGGGCCACGAGGCGACCGTCTCCAAGGTCTCCGAGGACCAGCTCTTCTACCTGATGAGCCGCGGTCTGAGCGAGTTCGAGGCGATGGCGATGATCGTGCGCGGCTTCGTCGAGCCGATCGCCAAGGAACTGCCCATGGAGTACGCCCTCGAGCTCAACCGGCTGATCGAGCTGCAGATGGAAGGCGCGGTCGGTTAGGACCGGTCTCCGGACCAGCAGCTAGCGAAATCTGACGTAGGAAAGAGAGCAGACCGACAGCCATGGCTGAGGCTCAGAACATCCCCGTGGGGTCCACCACCGCGGGCCAGATCGCGGTGGCCGCCGAGTCGACCGTCGCCACGCGCATGAGTGCGCCGCCCTCCTTCGACGTGGCGGACTTTCCGGTCCCGCACGGCCGCGAGGAGGAGTGGCGGTTTACCCCGCTGGAGCGCCTGCGCGGCCTGCACGACGGCACCGCGGTCGCCACCGGCGAAGGCGTGAAGGTCGCCGTCGAGGCCCCCGAGGGCGTCATCGTCGAGACCGTCGGCCGTGACGACGCCCGGATCGGCAAGGCGGGCACCCCGGTGGACCGCGTCGCCGCCCAGGCCTACTCGGCGTTCGAGAAGGCCGGTGTCGTCACCGTCCCCAAGGAGACGGTGCTCACCGAGCCGATCCGTATCGCCGTGCACGGCGAGGGCGGGGTCGCCTACGGCCACCAGGTCATCGAGCTGGGCGCGTTCGCCGAGGCCGTCGTCGTCATCGACCACACCGGTGACGCCGTGCTCGCCGCCAACGTCGACTACATCCTGGGCGACGGCGCCAAGCTGACCGTCGTGTCCGTCCAGGACTGGGACGACAAGGCCGTGCACGTGGGCCAGCACAACGCGCTGATCGGCCGGGACGCCACGTTCAAGTCGTTCGTGGTCACCTTCGGCGGCGACCTCGTACGCCTGCACCCGCGCGTCGCCTACGCCGGCACCGGCGGCGAGGCCGAGCTCTTCGGCCTGTACTTCACGGACGCCGGCCAGCACCAGGAGCACCGCCTCCTGGTCGACCACAACACCCCGCACTGCAAGTCCAACGTCGCCTACAAGGGCGCGCTCCAGGGCGACAACGCGCACGCGGTGTGGATCGGCGACGTGCTGATCGAGGCCAGGGCCGAGGGCACGGACACGTACGAGATGAACCGCAACCTGGTGCTGACCGACGGCGCCCGCGTCGACTCCGTGCCGAACCTGGAGATCGAGACCGGTGAGATCGTCGGGGCCGGGCACGCGAGTGCCACCGGCCGCTTCGACGACGAGCAGCTCTTCTACCTGATGGCCCGAGGCATCCCGGCCGACGAGGCCCGTCGCCTGGTGGTGCGCGGCTTCTTCGCCGAGCTGGTCCAGCAGATCGGCGTCGACGACATCGAAGAGCGCCTCCTCGTGAAGATCGACGAGGAGCTGGAGGCCACGCTCTGATGGCTTTCGTACGCGCCTGTGGGCTGAGCGAGCTGGAGGAGGACACCCCGAAGCGGGTGGAACTCGACGGCACGCCGGTCTCGGTCGTGCAGACCGAGGGGGAGGTGTTCGCGATCAACGACATCTGCTCGCACGCGAACGTCTCGCTCTCCGAGGGCGAGGTGGAGGACTGCCAGATCGAGTGCTGGCTGCACGGCTCCAGCTTCGACCTCCGCACCGGCAAACCGTCCGGCCTGCCCGCGACGCGCCCCGTCCCCGTATACCCCGTAAAGATCGAAGGGGACGATGTGCTCGTCTCCCTCACCCAGGAGTCCTGAGGTACCCATGGCAACGCTTGAAATCCACGACCTGCACGTCACCGTCGAGGCCGACAACGCCACGAAGGAGATCCTCAAGGGCGTCGACCTCACCGTGAAGCAGGGCGAGACGCACGCCATCATGGGCCCGAACGGCTCCGGCAAGTCGACCCTCGCCTACTCCCTCGCGGGTCACCCGAAGTACACGATCACCGGCGGCACCGTCACCCTCGACGGCGAGGACGTCCTGGAGATGTCCGTCGACGAGCGCGCCCGCGCCGGCCTGTTCCTGGCGATGCAGTACCCGGTCGAGGTCCCCGGCGTCTCGGTCTCCAACTTCCTGCGCACCTCCGCCACCGCCGTCCGCGGCGAGGCCCCCAAGCTGCGTACCTGGGTGAAGGAGGTCAAGGGGGCCATGGAGCGCCTCAACATGGACCCGTCCTTCGCCGAGCGCAACGTGAACGAGGGCTTCTCCGGCGGTGAGAAGAAGCGCCACGAGATCCTCCAGCTGGAGCTGCTCAAGCCGAAGGTCGCGATCCTCGACGAGACCGACTCCGGTCTGGACGTCGACGCCCTGCGCGTCGTCGCCGAGGGCGTCAACCGCGTCCATGGGACCGGCGAGGTCGGCACCCTGCTGATCACGCACTACACGCGCATCCTGCGCTACATCAAGCCCGACCACGTCCACGTCTTCTCGGCCGGTCGCATCGTGGAGTCCGGCGGCGCCGAACTCGCCGACAAGCTGGAGAACGAGGGCTACGAGGCCTATGCGAAGCACGACGGAGTCGACACGAAGGGTGGCGCATCAGCGTGACACAGCTGCCGGGCCTCCTCGACACCGAGGCGATCCGCAAGGACTTCCCCATCCTGGACCGACTGGTCCACGACGACCGGAAGCTCGTGTACCTGGACAACGCGGCGACTTCCCAGAAGCCGCGCCAGGTGCTGGACGCCCTGAGCGAGTACTACGAGCGCTACAACGCCAACGTCCACCGCGGTGTGCATGTGCTCGCCGAGGAGGCCACGGCGCTGTACGAGGGCGCGCGCGACAAGGTCGCCGCGTTCATCAACGCGCCCAGCCGCGACGAGGTGATCTTCACCAAGAACGCCTCCGAGTCGCTGAACCTCGTGGCCAACATGCTGGGCTGGGCCGACGAGCCCTACCGCGTGGACCACGAGACCGAGATCGTCATCACGGAGATGGAGCACCACTCCAACATCGTGCCGTGGCAGCTGCTGTCGCAGCGCACGGGTGCGAAGCTGAAGTGGTTCGGCCTGACCGACGACGGCCGCCTCGATCTCTCCAACATCGACGAGATCATCACCGAGAAGACGAAGATCGTCTCCTTCGTGCTGGTGTCGAACATCCTCGGTACGGTCAACCCGGTCGAGGCGATCGTGCGCCGCGCACAGGAGGTCGGTGCTCTCGTCTGCATCGACGCCTCCCAGGCGGCGCCCCACATGCCGCTGGACGTGCAGGCCCTCCAGGCCGACTTCGTGGCCTTCACCGGCCACAAGATGTGCGGCCCGACCGGCATCGGCGTCCTCTGGGGCCGCCAGGAGCTGCTCGAGGATCTCCCCCCGTTCCTGGGCGGCGGTGAGATGATCGAGACGGTGTCGATGCACTCGTCGACGTACGCCCCGGCGCCGCACAAGTTCGAGGCGGGCACCCCTCCGATCGCGCAGGCGGTCGGCATGGGAGCGGCGATCGACTATCTGAGTTCGATCGGCATGGACAAGATCCTCGCCCATGAGCACGCGCTGACGGAGTACGCGGTGGGTCGCCTGGCGGAGGTCCCGGGGCTGCGGATCATCGGCCCGACCACGGCCGAGGACCGCGGAGCCGCGATCTCCTTCACGCTCGGTGACATACACCCGCACGACGTGGGCCAGGTCCTCGACGAGCAGGGCATCGCGGTCCGGGTCGGCCACCACTGTGCCCGGCCGGTCTGCCTGCGGTACGGAATTCCTGCGACCACGCGAGCGTCGTTCTATCTGTACTCCACGCCGGCCGAGATCGATGCTCTGGTCGACGGACTGGAGCACGTACGGAACTTCTTCGGCTGAGAGGCTGATCGGTGAAGCTGGATTCGATGTACCAGGAAGTCATCCTGGACCACTACAAGAACCCGCACGGGCGTGGTCTGAGGGACGGCGACGCCGAGGTGCACCACGTGAACCCGACGTGCGGCGACGAGATCACGCTCCGTGTGAAGTACGACGGCACGACGATCAAGGACGTCTCGTACGAGGGCCAGGGCTGCTCGATCAGCCAGGCGAGCGCGTCCGTGCTGAACGAGCTCCTCGTCGGCAAGGAACTGTCCGACGCCCAGAAGGTCCAGGAGACCTTCCTGGAGCTGATGCAGTCCAAGGGCCTGATCGAGCCGGACGACGCGATGGAGGAGGTGCTGGAGGACGCGGTCGCGTTCGCCGGTGTCTCCAAGTACCCGGCCCGGGTGAAGTGCGCGCTGCTGAGCTGGATGGCGTGGAAGGACGCGACGGCCCAGGCGCTGGGCTCGGACGCCGCCGAAAGGAAGACGGCATGAGCGAGACCATTGAGATGAAGCCGGCCTCGGAGGACGAGGTCCGTGAGGCGCTGTACGACGTCGTCGACCCCGAGCTGGGCATCGACGTCGTCAACCTCGGCCTGATCTACGGCATCCACATCGACGAAGCGAACATCGCGACGATCGACATGACCCTGACCTCGGCGGCCTGTCCGCTGACGGATGTCATCGAGGACCAGGCCAAGTCCGCCACGGACGGCCTCGTCAACGAACTCCGTATCAACTGGGTCTGGATGCCGCCGTGGGGCCCGGACAAGATCACGGACGACGGCCGCGAGCAGCTTCGGGCGCTCGGGTTCAACGTCTGAGCAGTCGAACAACGTGTGTCGAGGCCCCCGGAGCGATTCCGGGGGCATCGGTCGTTCGGCTCCCGGGTCTCAGTCCCCCAGCCCTGCCACCAGCCGGAACGCCGAGTCCTGGCGGTACGAGTCGCTGTGCTCGTACGACTCCAGACGGACCACGAAGTTCCGGTGGCGCAGGAAACGGCCCGGGTAGTTCACCGACTCCAGCATGACCGCGCCGGAGAAGGACGAGGGGCGGGCGCAGAAGGTGGCGTCCTGTTCGAAGAGGGACGAGCCGTCGTCGTGCTCCTCACGCAGGACGAAGTTGCGGTGGCGCAGATAGCTGCCGTCGGCGGTGGCGAAGGAGTAACAGGACGACCTCGCAAGGCCGTTGACCACCCTGAAGGTGGCATCCTCGGCGGCCCCGGCGGAGGTGATCCGGTCGAGGGCGACAGAGTCGTCGGCCGCATGCCAGTAGCGGTCGGAGTAGTTGACCGCGCGGACCGACCTCCAGTTGGTGGCGGGGGTCGGTGAACTCTCCTCGGGCGCCGTCGACTTGGACGGCTTCGCCGAGGGTGTGGGCGTGGAACCGTGCCGCGACGGCGGCGTCTTCGTGGGCTCGGCGGAGGGCGAGCCGCTCCTGCCCTTGGGGGGTGTCGTCGTACTCGGCGACGGTGAGCCGAAGGAGATCAGGCCGGGCAGGGTCGCGTTGACGGGGGACTCCGGTGCGCCTGAGGCCTCGTCAACTCCCTTGTCCGTCACGGCGATTGCCGTGACACATGCGGCTATGGTGGCCACCGCCAGTGTGCCGGCCAGCCAGAGGCGTCGGGTTCCCGGTATCCGGGAGGTGTCCGGGGTCCAGCCGTGCTCCCAGGGTTGGTTCCGGGGAGGCCGGGGCGGGGTTTGTGGCATGCACTGTCCTCCAGCGGCGCCCATGAGAGCAGGGCAGGCCGCGGCTGCGAAGACCCGGTATGTGAACGGTGAAACAGTAGTGGACCCCGGGGCTGGGGAGCAGCCGTTTTGGAGAGAGCGGTTTCCACATTTCCTTACGGGGTGGGGTAGTTGGCGCGGCCCCACCGAGCCGCTTGGTTATGTACGCTCGTACACATGGGATACCTGACACTGATCGGCGCCATCGCGGCCGAGGTCGCCGCGACGACCGCCATGAAGTACAGCGACGGCTTCAGCAAGCTCTGGCCGTCCCTCCTCACGGCCTTCGGCTATGTCGTCTCCTTCACCCTCCTCGCCCAGACGCTGAAGACCGTCGGCATCGGCACGGCCTACGCGATCTGGGCAGGCGTCGGCACCGCCACGATCGCCGTCCTCGGGCTCTGGCTGTTCGGTGAGGCCCTGACCCTCGCGAAGCTCACCGGAATCCTGCTCATCGTCGCCGGAGTGGTGGTGCTGAACCTCGGGGGAGCGCACTGATGGCCAGGCGCTACGATCCCGAACGCCGCCAGCGGATCATCGACGCCGCCATCCGGGTCGTAGGACGGAAAGGCCTTGCCGGGCTGACCCACCGCACGGTCGCGGCAGAGGCCGACGTACCGCTGGGCTCCACCACCTACCACTTCAAGACCCTGGACGACCTGATGGTCGCCGCCCTCCGCCAGGCCAACGAGGGCTTCGCCAAAGTGGTCGCCGCGCGCGGTGCGCTGGAGGACCCGCGCACCGACGTTGCCGCCGAACTCGCCGCCTGGATCGGCGAATGGCTGGCGGGCGACCGCACCCACGTGGAACTGGAATACGAGCTCTACCTGGCCGCCCTTCGCCGCCCCGCCCTCCGCCCCGTAGCCGCCGAATGGGCCCAGGACCTGGCCCACCACCTCACCCCCCGCACGGACCCACTCACGGCGAGAGCCCTGGTCGCACTCCTGGACGGAATCTGCCTACAGGTACTGCTCACGGACGAGCCGTACGATGAGGAGTACGCCCGCGAGGCACTGGCGCGGATCATCCCCCGTGACCCGCGCCAAGCCACATGACGACGGTGCCGCAGAACGCTCTGGACGGCGTGGCCCCACAACCCGCACCCGCGAGCCGACAGAAGCGGGCCGCGACGGTACGTCGCTTACCTGGTCCCCAAAAGGCCCACCGTGGCAGCAGGCAGAGGCGCGCAACCCGCGGCGGCCCCGACGCACCGCCACGGCCCCGACCCCACGACGACCGCAGGCGAAGACGCGCACCCCTACGGTGCCGCGGACGAGGCGCGCCCCTACCGTCCGGCAGGCGAAGCGCACTCCCGCCGACCTGCACCGGCCGCGCGCACCCGTACCCCTACCGTGCCGCGGACGATGCGCACCCCCACCCTCCGGCAGGCGAAGCGCGCTTCCGCCGACGTGCACCCGCTGCCCGTACCCGCACCCCCCACCTCACCGGCCGGCAGGCGAACCGCACCCCCGCCTGCCCGCCCCCTGAGACACCACCCCCACCGGTTGGCCCGCGCCGCCCCCCGCCGGTTAGGTTGCCCTCATGACCGACACGACTGCTCCTCGCACCACCGGCGGCGCCACCGGCGCCGTTGCCGCCGGCCTTGCCACGATCGCCGCTGACGGCACCGTCCTCGACACCTGGTTCCCCGCGCCGGAACTCTCCGCGGAGCCCGGCCCCTCCGGTACCGAGCGGCTCTCCGCCGAGCGGGCCGTGGAGTTGCTCGGTGAGGGCGCCGCGAAGGCGATCGGCCAGGACGCCCGCCGTGGCGTAGAGGTGGTCGCGGTCCGCACGGTCATCGCGTCGCTCGACGAGAAGCCGACCGACGCCCACGACGTCTACCTCCGTCTGCACCTCCTCTCCCACCGCCAGGTCAAGCCGCACGGCCAGAGCCTGGACGGCATGTTCGGCTTCCTCGCCAACGTCGCCTGGACCTCGCTCGGCCCGGTCGCGGTCGACGACATCGAGAAGGTGCGGCTCAATGCGCGCGCCGAGGGGCTCCACCTCCAGGTGACCTCCATCGACAAGTTCCCGCGTATGACGGACTACGTGGCGCCCAAGGGCGTCCGCATCGCCGACGCCGACCGCGTGCGGCTCGGCGCGCACCTCGCCGAGGGCACCACCGTCATGCACGAGGGCTTCGTCAACTTCAACGCGGGCACGCTCGGCACCTCCATGGTCGAGGGCCGTATCTCCGCCGGTGTCGTCGTGGGCGACGGTTCCGACATCGGCGGCGGCGCGTCCACCATGGGCACGCTCTCCGGCGGCGGCAACGTGATCATCTCCATCGGTGAGCGCTGCCTGATCGGCGCCGAGGCGGGCGTCGGTATCGCGCTCGGCGACGAGTGCGTGGTCGAGGCAGGCCTCTACGTCACGGCCGGCACCCGTATCACGATGCCCGACGGCCAGATCGTCAAGGCCCGTGAGCTGTCCGGCGCGTCCAACATCCTCTTCCGCCGCAACTCGGTCACCGGCACGGTGGAGGCCCGCCCGAACAACGCGGTGTGGGGCGGCCTGAACGAGATCCTGCACAGCCACAACTGACGTACACGTACGGGCACTCACCACGGCCTCGTGGCGCACGTACGGGTTACTCAACGTGACCTGATCAAGGTTTAGGCAGATGAACGGGTGGACGCAGCGTCCGATCAACTGCCGAACCGCGAAACAAGGGGCTGAGCAATGACGAGCGAGCGGGCGAGGACCGTGGCAAGGCTGCTGACCGGGACGGTCACCGCCGTGATGGTGTGCTGGCTCCCGGTGGGCACCGCCCACGCCGACGAGACCAACACGGCCTCGCACAACGGCCCCCGGGTCGGCCTGATCAACGTCGGTCAGGTGGACGACCCGATGGAGGACGTACTGGAGCACTTCCTGCTGCTCGGCGACGGGTACCGCTGGGGCTGACGTCGGCCTGTTCCCGGCCCGGGGGGCGTACCGCATGCGGTACGCCCCCCGGGCCTTTGCGCACCGCGGGCGGCATAGCAGCGGACACCCGCAGGCGTCACAAGGAACACAGGGGCCGGGCACAGAGCCCACCCGGTGGAAGAGAAGGTGACGATGGATGCCGCAGCACAGGACAGCTTTCGGGAGTTCGTGGCGAACCGCTCGTCCGCGTTGCTGAAGACCGCGGTCCTGCTCAGCGGCGGCGACCGGCATGCCGGCGAGGACCTGCTCCAGAACGCGCTGATCAAGGCGGCGGGCCGCTGGCACCGTATCGACGAGCCGGAGGCGTACGTACGGCAGATCCTGTACCGCCAGCAGGTCAGCCGCTGGCGGCTCAAGTGGCCGAGACGCGAACTGAGCGTCGCCGAACCGCCGGAGAGCGGCTCGGGCCCGGACACCCTGTCCGCGGCCGAACTGCGCGTCGTGATGCGCGCGGCGCTGTCCCGGCTCACCGCGTGCCAGCGCACCGTGCTGGTGCTGCGCTATTTCGAGGACCTGCCGGAGGCCGACGTGGCCCGCCTCGTGGGCTGCTCCGTCGGCACCGTACGGTCCACCACGCACCGCTCCCTGGCCCGGCTGCGTACCCTCGCGCCCGAACTCGCCGCCCTCGGCGAGGCCGAGGCGGAGGCCGACGCCGAGCAGCCCCCGTCCCGTGACCACTCGCCCGTGGAGGTACGGCCGTGAACGTCGACGAACTCGTACGCGACTCCCTGCGCGAGCTGGCCGCCGAACAGCCCTCCGCCGGACCGGGCTTCGCCGACCGCGTGCTCACGGCCCGTCGGCGCCGCCGCACCCGCAGGCTCGCCTCTGTCGCCGCGGCCACCGCCGCCGTGGTCGCCGTCGCGGTGGCGGTGCCGCTGCTGGACTCCGGCAAGGAGGACGTGCGTCCGGCGGGCGTGCTGGACGGGGACGCGACCGTCGCTCACCCCGACCAGTCGCCGCCACGGGAGCTGATCGCGGCGGGGAACGTAGCGCTGGCCGCGTACTACACGGGGAAGATCGAGGAGCAGACGGAGCAGCGCGGTGCCGCGGTCCGCACCTACTGGCTCCTGGACCCGGAGACGGGACGGTACGAGAAGGACACCCGGTGGTCCTACGTCGCCGTCGCACCCGGGGCGAGGACCGCCGCCGTCCTGGAGCGGCAGCTGCCCGCTCACCGGATCGGCCTGCTCGACCTCGCGACGGGGGAGGTCGAGCGGTGGATCCCGGTCGAGCGCGGAGTCGGCGGTCTGGCGTTCTCGCGCGACGGGAGGAAGCTCGTGGCGACGACGTACGGGGAGAACCCGGATCTGCGCGTCAAGTTCACGACTTCGTCAGGTACGGCCCAGTGGATGGCGGACCACTCCGGCCGGTCCAGCCGCAGCGGCTTCCACATCCTCGACGTGGCCTCCGGAAGCGGCTCCTGGGCCGGCGTCCCGTCCGGCCGAGATATCAACGACCGCCAGGACTTCGCCTTCACCGGCACGGGTGAGCTGGTGTACTCGCAGGTCATCGGCAGCAAGAGCGGGATGCAGCGGTTCTATGACCTCACCGGCCGCGAGGTCGCCGCCCCCGCCGACGAACGGCATCTGCGGTCCGACGTCGGCGCCCGGCTGTCCCCGGACGGCAGCCTCGCCGCCCTCGGGCTGACGAGGGAGGTCGCCCCCGGCAAGTCGTACTCCTCGATCCGTGATCCCCGCACCGGCAAGGAGATCGCCAAGGTGCGCGGCGCGGAGCTCCTGGCCTGGGCCGACGAACGGCGGCTCATCGCCTGGGAGCGGACCACCGGCTTGGACGAGCTGTACCTGCCGCGCCTCGTGCTGGTCACGATCGGCAGCGACAAGGTCGTACCGCTGAGCGGCGTCCGCGAGCAGAACCGGGATCTGAACCGCTCGGAGTGGGAGCCCGTCTTCGCCCGGCGCTGATCAGCCGGCCGTGAACTCCTCGTACGCCGCCAGCAACCCGTCGACCGCCTCCCGGCCGGCGGGTCGCAGCGGTGCGCGGACCGGGCCCGCGGGCAGGCCCAGTTCGCCCAGGAGCGCCTTCGCGGTGACCGAGCCGGGCAGTCCGGCCGACATCATCAACTCGATGAGTCCGGTGGCCCGTTGCTGACGGCGGGCCGCCTCCGTCGTGTCCCCGGCGTCGAACGCGTCCAGGACGGAACGGAGTTGGCGCGGCACGACGTTCGCGACCGTACTGATGTAGCCCGCCGCGCCCACCGCGTACAGGGCGAGGTTGTGCTCGTCGCAGCCCGCGTAGTACGCCAGGTCCGTGCGGGAGAGGACCTTTTGGGCGCCCAGGAAGTCGTACGAGCAGTCCTTGACGGCGACGACACGGGGGTGCTCGGCGAGCCGGATCACGGTGTCCGGCTCGATGCGAGTGCCGGTGCGGCCGGGGATGTCGTACAGCACGACCGGCAGTCCGGAGGCGTCCGCCACCTCGCGGAAGTGCGCCTCCACGGCGTCCTGCGGGGGCTTGCTGTAGTACGGAGCCACCACCAACAGGCCGTCCGCGCCCGCCTTTTCGGCCTCCAGCGCGAGTTCGACGGTGTGCCGGGTGTCGAAGGTGCCGACGCCCGCCACGATCGACGCCCGGTCGCCCACCGCCTCCCGGACCGCGGCGACGAGCGCCGACTTCTCGGCGTCCGTGGTGGTCGGCGACTCGCCCGTCGTACCCGAGAGCACCAGTCCGTCGCAGCCCTCGGACACCAGCCGCCCGGCGAGCCGCTGCGCGCCGTCGAGGTCGAGCGCGCCCTCCTCGGTGAAGGGCGTGATCATGGCGCAGAGGGCGCGGCCGAAGGGGGAGTCCGTCGTCATGGTAGTAGTGTCGGCACGGTGACCGCGTAGATCCACTTAATTCTGCTACGAGGTATTGGTAAGCGACGCTGTGATATCGGCCGGGGAGCGTGCGCGTCGAAGTCCCAAGGCCCTATGTCCAACGCGGCCCCTCATGGGTCACCATGGCCCAGACGGTCAACCGACGTGCAGGGTCCTGGGAGGCGTCATGAAGCTCGGCAAAGCACTCGCCACCGGCGTCGCGGAGGAGCAGCCGCGCAGCCACGACGAAGAACTCGAACTCCCCGAGGAGATCAGGGAAGTCGAGGCGTCCGCGCCCGAAGAGGTACCGGCCGCCCGATGAGGCTGCGGCTTCCGGAGGAACGCCCGACGGAGCCGCCGACCGGATACAAGATCGCCCACCCGGTGCTGTCCCAGGACGGCACCCGGGCCGGCTTCACCGGTGTGTCGCTGGGTGGTGCGCTGCCGTACGGGGTCCTCGACGAGGCTCGGTGCGTCTACGGACTGCGGCACCGTGCGCCGCACCGCCGCTGCGACTGCGGCTTCCACTGCGTGCACGACCGTACGGCGGCCGAGGCGCTGCTCACCACCGCCGAGAACCGCGCGGCCGTGCTGCTGGAGGTCTCCGTCCTGGGCGCCTACATCCGGTTCGAGCGCGGCTTCCGGTATGCGCGGCAGCGGGTGCGCATCGCGACGGTCGGACCCTGTGCGTGCGGTGCCGTCGCGGCGGCCCTCGCCGACGCCGGCTGGGGCAGGCCGGGCTGGCGCGCCCTCGCCCCCTCCTGCGCGGGCTGTGTGCGCGCCCGCCAGTCCGTGTCGCTCGCCGGGTTCGCGCGACTGGCCGGGGAGCGGCTGCGCGTGATCGCGGGGAGCGGCGCTACGACGATGTCGGCGGCCGGCCTCGATGTGCCCGAACTCGTCGCGGAGGCCGCCCTGTTGCAGGCCCGCCTCGACTGGTTCCAGACCCAGCTGGCCCGCCTCGGCGAGCGCGGGAAGGGGTAGCGGGGGGCCGGCGCGGGTACCCGGGCGTTCCGAACAGGGCTATCACCCGGGAAGGGGCACACCGATGACGGACAGGACAGCACCGGAGCGGACGGGCGGCGGGGCCAAGGGGCCCGATGAGCTGCGGCAGCAGCTCGAACACACCGCGAGCCGACTCGGTCGTACCGTCGAGGAGTTGGCCGACAGGGCCGACCTGAAGACCCGCGCCGCCGACCTCAAGGACAAGGCCGGCGCGATGACCGTGCAGTTGCGCAGCACCGCCACCCAGGCCGGTCACACCGTGGAGCACAACGTCCCGCGCCCCGTCGCGAACGTCGTCCAGGCCGGCCTGCGGCACCCCCGGCCGGTGGTCATCGCCGGCGCCGCGGCCGGTGCGGTCGTCGCGGCGGGGCTGCTGCGGCGGCGGCACAACGGCCACCACTGAGCCGCGTCAGATCCGGTCGTCCGCCGCGGGCAGCCCCACTCCGCCCAGGACGGTGAGATCCGTGCGCCGCGGCGGGGACGACAGCAGCGCGAGGACGTCCGCGGGGGACGGAGCGTCGGCGGAGAGGCGAGTGCCGCCTGTGCACTCGCGTCGTCCCGCCAGACCTCGGTGACATGCACCGTGTCCTCCTCGCCTCTGCCCGAGTGCGCGGTCATGGTCATCAGTCGGCCGATCATGCTCATGGATGCGCCTCGAATGTTCATGGGGGAAGACGGTGGTGCGGGACGAGAACGGGCTTGACCTGAAGTTTGGTTGAGGTCGGAGAGTGGTCGGCACAGACATCGCCCAGCGATCAGCGGAGGCCGACATGACCCGCCGTACCGACGACCACCCCGACCTCACGCGCCCGGAGGTCGCAGCGCCCTTCTTCAGTACCTGGCGGGTGGGGACGCCCGAGCGGCAGCGGAAGGCCGTAGAGGCGATCGCGGACACCTGGGAACGCCGCCCGTGGCCCGCGTCCGACCTGCTCGGGTACCACGTCTACACCGGGCATGACGGCGCCACCCTGATGCACTACTCGCAGTGGGCGAGCGAGCAGGCGTACGAGGCCTTCGTGAAGGTTCACCGGCAGGAGCGCGACGACGAGATCGACACCGCCGTGCCGGGCGTCGAGCGGTTGGACCTCGGCCGGTACCGGCACTACCGCAGTGGCGTTCGTGACGGCGACACGCGCATCCCGGGATGCATCGTGATCGTCGACGTCGAATTCGAGGGACCCGACCCCGACCGGCAGCGCGCCTGGGTGGACGCGGTCTTCGAGGCGCTGGAGAGCGAGGCGCACCCGCGCCCCGGCGGCATTTCCGCCCACTTCCACCTGAGCACCGATGGCACCCGGGTCCTCAACTACGCCGAGTGGGAGAGCGCCCAGGCACACATCGACGCTCTGGCCGCGCCGGGCGGCGGGATCGGCTCGGCGACGGCTCAGTGGGCGCGCGTCCAGAGCTGGCCGGGGCTGAAGGGGAGCACGGTCGGCCGCTACGACCACGCCCTCGGCCTCGTCCCCGACTGACCCTTCAGCGGCCCTCACCGAACACTCCACCCTCCTGGACAAAAAAAGTTGTCGGTGGGACAGTGGATCCATGTTGGACGTGACCGTGATCGAGGACCCCGAGGCCGCAGCCGTCTCCCTGGACCCCATCAGGGCCCGGCTGCTCGCCGAGCTGGCGGCCGGACCCGCGTCGGCCGCCATGCTGGCCGGCAAGGTCGGACTGCCCCGGCAGAAGGTGAACTACCACCTCAAGGCGCTGGAGCGGCACGGCCTGGTCGAGCTGGCCGGAGAGCGCCGCAAGGGCAACGTCACGGAGCGGCTGATGCGCGCGACGGCGGCGTCGTACGTCATCTCGCCGCTCGCGCTCGCCTCCGTGCAGCCCGACCCGGACCGCTTCCGGGACCAGCTGTCCGCGCGCTGGCTGCTGGCGCTCGGCGCCCGGCTCGTCCGGGACGTCGGGCAGCTGATCACCGGCGCGGCGAAGGCCCGTAAAGGGCTTGCCACTTACGCGCTCGACGGCGAGGTGCGTTTCGCCTCCGCCGCCGAACGGTCCGCGTTCATCCAGGAGTTGACGGCCGGCGTCAGTGCGCTCATTCGCAAGTACGACGCGCCCGATGCCGAAGGCGGACGGGATCACCGGATCGTCGTCGCCGTCCATCCCACCGTCAAGAAGACCGAGTTGGAATAGCCAGGAGCCCACCATGGCCGAGAAGATGTCCAAGGAATTCGAGATCGCCCGCGAGTTTGAGGTCGACGCCACTCCGGAGGAGGTGTGGGCGGCGATCACCACCGGAACCGGCGGGTATCTGTGGCCGATGGACCCGCCCGAGCCCCGGGTCGGCGGCAAGGGCCCGTTCGGGTCCAAGATCACCGCCTGGGACCCGCCGCACCGGTACACCAACCGCGTCGAGGACGTCGACGGCATCTCCGAACAGACCCTCAACCAGCTCGAATACACCATCGAGCCGCGTGACGAGGGGCGGCGGGCCTGGGTGCGGTACGTGCACAGTGGCATCTTCGTCGACGACTGGGACAACCAGTACGACGGCGCCGCCAAGCACACCGACTTCTACCTGCACACCCTGCGCGAGTACCTCACCCACTTCGCACCCCGGCCGGCCGCCTTCGCGACCTTCGACGGACCTGAGGCGTCGAAGGCCGCGGACGCCCTGGAAGCCGTCGGGCGGGCGCTCGGCGTCGGGGCGGACGTGGCCGCCGGGACGCAGGTCAGGGTCAGCGGACCGGACGAGTTCGACGCCGTGGTCGACTTCCGCAATCCGTACTTCATCGGGCTGCGTACCGACCGGGGCCTCACCCGTGTCTTCGGGCGCAACCACTGGGGCTACCCGGTCGGCATCTCGCTGCACGACTTCACGCCCGGCGCCGATATCAAGGAGTGCGAGACCGAATGGCAGGGCTGGCTGAACGGTGTGTTCAGCCAGCCCAGTTGACCGATGAAGGCTACGGCCTGAACCGCAGCACCTGCGGGTCGTGGTCGCTGATCTGGTCGTTGAACTCCGCGTTGATGTGCACGCTGTCGTACGTGAAGTCGCAGCTGTTGCGGATCGACGGGGAGACCAGGATCTGGTCGAGGACCTGGCTGTTGCCCTGGTAGTCGTAGGTGTAACGCTCGCTCTTCGGCAGCGACTTGATCGCCGACCACAGCGCGCCGTCGCTCTCCAGGATCTTGGTGGTGTCGGAGAACTCGAAGTCGTTGATGTCGCCGAGCGTGATGACGTCCGCGTTCTTCTGCTTGGCCAGGATCTCCTTGACGAAGGCGTTCACCGCCGTCGCCTGGGCGTGGCGCTGGGTCTCCGAGCTGCGGGCCGGGGGCTGGTACTGCGCGGTCAGACCCTGGTCGCCACCCTTGGAGTTGAAGTGGTTGGCGATCAGGAAGACCGTCTTGCCACGGAACACGAACTCGCCGGCCAGCGGCTTGCGGCTGTTCGCCCAGGCCGTGTTCGCCGGGTCGACACGGCCGGGGGAGGCGGTCAGCTGGGCCTTGCCGTTGACCTTGGTGACGCCGACGGCGGTGGTGGCGTCGCCGCCCGCACGGTCGGTGAAGGAGACCCGCTCCGGATTGAACAGGAACACCTGACGGATGTTGCCGCCCGGCTCGCCGCCGTCCGTGTTGTTGGCCGGGTCGATGGAGCGCCAGTCGTACGTCGGCCCGCCCGCGGCGGTGATCGCGTCGATCAGCTTCTGCACCGTCTGGTCGGCGGCGACCGTGCCGTCGTTGGTCGCGCCGTTGTTGTCCTGGATCTCCTCCAGGGACAGGATGTCGGGCGACTGGAGGTTGTCCACGATCGCGGCCGCGTGCTCCTCGAAGGAGGAGTCCGACGGGTCGAGGTTCTCGACGTTGTACGTCGCCACCGCGAGCTCGCTCCGGGACTGCTTGCGGGTCGTCTCCCGCTCCAGGCCGCCGCTCTTCAGCGTGCCGATCTCGCTCGCGACGAGCGTGTAACCGCCGAACTGGTTGTAGTCCAGCGGTCCCGCGGTGGTGCCGGTGAGGGTGTCACCCACGTTCGCGACCGGGAAGTCGGCGACCGCGCCGAGCGACTGGATCTGGAGGCGGCCGGTGTTCTGCGAGGTGTACGAGCCGTAGACCGTGCCGCCGTGTCGATTGGCGTTCTCGCGCGGCTTCACCGTCACCCACAGCTCGGTGTACGGGTCGGTGGCGCCGACCACGCGGGTGTCGGAGACCTGGACGTTCATGCCCTCCAGGGACTCGTAGTAGTCAAGGGCGTACGTCGCCGGCTGAAGCGTCAGGCCGTTGACCGAACCGTTCGCGGCGGTGTCGCCGGCCGGGGCGTAGGCGGCGGGCACCGATTTTGCGCCGATCCCGGCCGCGGCCGGGACCGCGTTGCCGCTGGAGACCACGGTCACCGTCGGCTTCGTGATCTCGGTGAGCGACTGGTTGCCGGACGACGTGCCGCCGGGGACGTACTCCGAGACCGTGCCCGACACCGTGACCGAGTCGCCGACGGCGACCTTCGGGGCGGAGCTGGTGAAGACGAAGACGCCCTCACTGGTGGCCGGGTTGTCGTCCGGGCTCGGATCCTGGATCCAGAAACCTCTGGACGAGCCGTAGGCGCGCACGCCGGTGACGATTCCGGCCACGTCCGTGACCGTCTTTCCGGCGTACGGGGATATCCGGGTGCTGCCCTGGATGTCATGGACGCGCACCGAGTCCGCGTGTGCGGGCGAGGTGAGGACGATCGTGGACGCCGCGGAACAGACGGCGGCGACAGTGAGCGCGGCGAGACGCGCGGAACTCTTGCTCGGCAAGGGATCCCTCCGGGGACGTACGTGGGCGCCGGGACGAGGGTGGAGCGAGGGTGACGCTTGAGGCGCGATTGACGCGCGGATGACGCGCGTAGAAAAGAGTGAACAGTTGTCCCCCTCTGTTTCTACGCGCGTCAATCTCCTGCCTGATCACGCCAGTTGTCAAGGTTCCAGCCATGTACACGGCCTGACCGGGAGATGAACCGGGCGGCATGGGTGGAAATCCGTCTAGGCTGAGCGTCTGAGTGGTAGGACGTGCCCGAGGAGAACCAACCGATGTCAGACAGCTCCCCCTTGCCGCCGGTGCGGCTGCACCCCGAAGCGGAGCTGGCGCGGGACGCGCTGTCCACGCCGTTGCTGTCCCGGGCCGCACGGCTCGCCCGCTGGGCCGGGCCCGGCACCCGGGTCGACGCGGGCGGTGGACTCGTAGAGGAACAGCTGCCCACGGCCGCCGAGGCCCTCGGGCTGACCGGCGACGACGCCGCTGCCTACGCCAGTGAGGCCTGGCGGGTCGCCGTCGACACCGGACTCGTCGAGGTCGTCGACGAGGAGGAGGGCAGGGTCGCGGCGGGTGAGGACCTCGCGCTGCTCACCGGCGGTTCGCCGCACGACGTGCTCGCGGTCTGGCTCGCGGCGCTGGAGACGGTGCTGGCGGATGCGAGCGTGCCGGACATCGACGACCTGGTCGAGGCGGTGGACGAGGGCGGCGGCATCGATTTCTCCTCCCTCGACTGGAACCCGGAGGCGGAGGCGGAGTTCCTCGACGGCGTGCTGGGGAACCTGTACCTGCTGACGGTCAGCGAGGACGGTCCGGGCGACGGGCCGGTGCCGCTGCCCGCACTGGCCGCGTCCATGATCGTGCCCAGCGACATGGGCGAGCCCACCAACGACGTCCTGGAACAGGTCTCCGACGCGATGATGCGCCTCGACGACCAGTTCCGGCTGCTGGCGCCGGTCGGCCTCGTCGAGTTCCAGCCGGTCGACGAGGCGCTCATGGCCGACGCCGACGAGGAGCCCGCGTCGCCGATCGACGACACCGACGTCTCCCGCTACGGCATGGTCCGGCTGACGCCGCTCGGGCTCTACGGGCTGCGGGCGCGACTGCTGGAGGCCGGGTTCGAGGCGCCGGCCGTCGGCGACCTCGCGGACAAGGGCGCGGACGCGCTGCTCGACGGGACGTCCACCTTCCCGCCGGCCGCCGCACAGGCCGAGACCGAGCAGTGGCTGGCCCGCCGCGAACCCCTCGCCGCGGCACGGGAGTTGCTGGCCGCGGCGCGCGGGTCGGACGCGGGGGCGCCGCTGCGGAGGCTGCGCTGCCAGCAGGCGCTGTCGCTGGTCGGTCCGGAGGCCGGGCCCGCGCTGCGGGAGGTGCTCGACGACGCGGAGCTGGGCGGGCTGGCCCGGGTCTGGCTCACCGAGCACGGGGCGCCGGACGTCCCCGCGCCGTCCGAGGCCATGGTGTTCTGGCTGACCATCGACACGGTGGCCGCGCAACTGGCGGCCGAGGGCAACTCCGAGGAGCTGCGAGGGCTGGTGGAAGGGCTCGCCGAACAGCACGGCGGCTTCTTCACGGCGGCCTGGCGGGTGGAGCATCCGGCGACCGCGGATGTGCTGGAGGCGATGGGGCGGCTGCATCCGGACAAGCGGGTCGCCAAGGAGGCGCGGAAGGCGGCGTTCAAGGCGCGGTCGCAGCAAGGGGGTTGAGCGTGTGTTGCGGGTGCGGGTCCGTTGTGGTTGTTCGCGCCCACGCGGCGGAGCCGCATATCGACACAGCCCCGCGCCCCTGTCGGCGTTCGTGGAAGCGTGCGTTCTGGGGATTCCCGGAGTTCAACTGCCGTTCAGACGTGAGCGAGAGCGTGGCGCCCGCATACCGAGGTCCGCCACCCTCCACGGCATACCCACCGTCACAGGAGTAAGCATGTCGCTCACCCGTAGGGACTTCGCCAGAAACTCCGCGATCACCGGCGCCGGTGTTGCGCTCGCGGGCAGTGTCGGCGCTCTCGCCACCGCCCCGAACGCCCTCGCCGCCACCGACATCGACAGCGAGGGTACGGAGGCGGCGCTCTCGCCCGGTCGTGTCGGGTACGGGCCGCTGATCGCCGACCCCGATGGCCTCCTCGCGCTGCCCGCCGGCTTCAAGTACCGCGTCATCACCTACAGCGGCAAGACCAAGTTGGAGTCGGGTGAGTCCACCCCGTCCAACCACGACGGCACGGCCACCTTCGACGGCCCGCGCGGTACGACCCTGCTGGTCAACAACCACGAGATCGGCGGCCCGCGCACCAAGGTGCCGTACCCGGTCCCGCTCACCGAGGGCCTCGTCTACGACCCGGCCGCCGGCGGCGGCTGCACGGTCGTCGAGGTGCGCCCCGACGGCAGCATCGCCGAGTGGGTCGGCATCGCCGGCACCGCGACCAACTGCGCCGGCGGCAGCACGCCTTGGGACACCTGGCTCACCTGCGAGGAGACCGAGGACAAGGCCGGCTCCAACGGCATGACCAAGGACCACGGCTACGTCTTCGAGGTCGACCCCGCCGACCGCCGCGCCAACAAGAGCCCCAAGCCCATCAAGGCGCTCGGCCGGTACGCCCACGAGGCCGTCGTCATCGACCCCAAGCGCGGCCACGCCTACCTCACCGAGGACGCTTCCAACCCCAACGGCCTGCTCTACCGCTGGGTCCCGGAGGACGGCTTCCGCCACGGCCGCGGCAAGCTGCGCAACCTCGCCGACGACGCGGGCGAGCTCCAGGCCGCCAAGTGCTTCGACTCCGGCGGCAAGTTCATCGACGACCTCTCCCGCGCCACCAAGATCGGCACGGTCTTCGGCGTCGACTGGATCGAGGTTCCCGACCGCGACGCGAAGACCACGCCCACGCGCAAGCAGTTCACCGACGCCCAGATCACCCGCTGCCGCAAGCTCGAGGGCATGTGGTGGGGCGACGGCGGCGCCTACATCGTCTCCTCGTACGCCCGCGCCGAAAGCCCCGGCACGCCGCACGACGGCCAGGTCTGGTTCTACGACCCCAAGCGCCGCACCCTCACCCTGAAGGTCCTGCTCGGCGTCAACGCCGACCCCTCCAAGGAAGGCGCCTTCGACAGCCCCGACAACATCACCGTCTCCCCGTACGGCGGCCTGATCATCGCCGAGGACGGCAACGGCATCCAGCACCTGTTCGGCGCCACCGACAGCGGCCGCACCTACCCGATCGCCCGCAACGAACTGAACCTGGGCACCGAAGACGAGCCCGAGTACAGCGAGTTCACCGGCGTCACGTTCTCGCCCGACGGCAAGATCCTTTACGCCAACATCCAGACGCCGGGCATCATGCTGGCCATCACCGGCCCCTGGAAGCGGCAGAAGAAGTAATTCCCGGGTGTGACCCGCACTACGGTGCGGGTCACACCCTTGCCTGTCACCGCGACTGACATCTAACATTTCAGTTCATGGAGGCCATACAGCGCACCCTGCTCCGGGACCGTGCCTACGAAGCGATCCGGGATGCCATCGTCGCCGGTGACATCGAGCCCGGCGCGGTCGTGCGGGACGCCGAGTTCGCCGAGCGGCTGGGGCTGTCCCGGGCGCCGGTGCGGGAGGCGTTCTCGCGGCTGGTGGACGAGGGGCTGCTGGAGAGCAAGCCGCAGAGCTACACACGGGTGACCCCGGTCGTCGCGGCCGACGTACGGGACGCGGCGGCGGTCGTCGGAGCCATGCACGAGCTGGTCACCCGGGTCGCGGTGCCCCGTCTGCTCGCCGCGGACATCGTGACGATGAGTGCCGCCAACGAGCGGTTCGCGGCCGCCGTCCGTGCCGGCGACGTCGACACCGCACTGCGTGCCGACGACGACCTGCACGACGTCCTCGTCCGGGTCAGCGGCAACCGCGCGGCCGCCGCCACCGCCGCCCGCTACACGCCCCTCATCCGCCGGCTGGAGCGACGCCGCTTCGGCGAAGGCGGCACCTGTAGTTCGCCCGGCCTGCACGAACGGCTGATCGCGGCCTGCGCCGACGCAGACGTGGACGGCGCGGTCCGCGTCACCGCGGAAATCTGGCGCACCCTCGTGGACCTGGCCGACCCCGACTGAGCCAAGGAGGCTCCATGTCCCTCTCCTCGTACGAGCGTTACCCCCTTCTCCTCGGCCCCTCGCCCGTGCACCGGCTGGAGCGGCTCACCGAGCATCTCGGCGGTGCCTCCCTCTGGGCCAAGCGCGAGGACTGCAACTCCGGTATCGCATACGGCGGCAACAAGACCCGCAAGCTGGAGTACCTGGTCGCCGACGCCCTCGCGAAGGGCTGCGACACGCTCGTCTCGATCGGCGGGGTGCAGTCGAACCACACCCGTCAGGTCGCCGCCTGCGCCGCCCGCGCCGGGCTCAAGTGCGTGCTCGTGCAGGAGAGTTGGGTGGAGTGGCCCGACTCCGTCTACGACAAGGTCGGCAACATCCTCATCAGCCGCCTCGCCGGCGCGGACGTACGGCTCGTGCGGGCCGGGTTCGGGATCGGCTTCAAGGAGAGCTGGGAGCAGGCGCTGCGCGAGGTGGAGGAGGCGGGCGGCACGCCGTACGCCATCCCCGCCGGTGCCTCCGACCACCCGCTCGGCGGCCTCGGCTTCGCCGGGTGGGCGTATGAAGTCGCCGAGCAGGAGCGGGAGTCGGGGGTCTTCTTCGACACCGTGATCGTGTGCTCGGTGACCGGGTCGACGCAGGCCGGCATGGTCGCCGGGTTCCGTGCGCTGGAGGAGGCGGGCGGACGGCAGCGGCGCGTGATCGGCGTCGACGCCTCGGCCGCGCCCGTCCGCACCCGGGAGCAGATCGCGCGCATCGCGCAGGGCACCGGGCAACTCATCGGCGTACAGAAGGAGTTGACGGAAGTGGACGTCGAGCTGGACGACCGGTACCACGCGGGCACGTACGGGATTCCCGATGAGACGACGCTCGCGGCGATGCGGCTCGCCGCCCGGACCGAGGGGATGGTCACCGACCCCGTGTACGAGGGCAAGTCGATGGCCGGGATGATCGACCTGGTCCAGCGCGGGGAGATCGGCCCTGATTCCACCGTGCTCTACGCCCACCTCGGCGGACAACCCGCCCTCAACGCGTACAGCGCCCTGTTCTAGGCGCGGCCCATCGCGCGGGCCAGGCCGAGACCGTCCATGTAGTCGCGGACGTGCACGATCAGGTCGTCGCGGACCCGGATGACGAGGAGTCCCGGGACGGAGAAGGACCGGCCGGTCGTGGTCAGGGTCCCGCTGACGGTCTGCTCCACGACGATCACCTCAGGGTCGGTGCTCTCGTGCACGACGACGTCGTGGATCTCTCGCGGCTGCGCCGGGCTCCCGCCCCAGGCCGCCCGATAGCCGGCCCGGACCTCTTCGCTGCCCTGGAAGCGTGGGGGCATGCCAGGGGCGGTGAATGGGAATTCGTGGACGCCGTCGACCGCGTACAGGTCCGCCAGGTCGTCCGCGGACATGTCCAACATCGCTTGCTGATAGCGGGCCAGGATGTCACGAAGGCCTGATGCAGGCGGGGTGGGCATGGCGGGCTCCCTGATTGCAGGGCTGGAAAAGGCGTTGATCGCAGGGCGCCCCCGCGGGCGGGGGCGCCCTGCGAATCGTAGCGATTCCTACAGCGACTGGGCCGCCGGCTTCACCATGCCCCGTACCGTGCGGGACTTGACGAAGTCGCCCATCGCCGTCATCTCCCACTCGCCGGAGAACTGGCGGATCATCTTCGCCATCAGTACGCCGGTCTGCGGCTCGGCGGTGGTCAGGTCGAAGCGGACCAGCTCCTCGCCGGTCGCCGCGTCCAGGAGGCGGCAGTAGGCCTTGGCGACCTCGGTGAACTTCTGGCCGGAGAAGGAGTTGACGGTGAAGACCAGGCCGGTGGCGTCCTGGGGGATGCGGCCGAGGTCGACGACGATGGTCTCGTCGTCTCCTCCGCCCTCGCCCGTGAGGTTGTCGCCGGAGTGCTTGATCGCGCCGTTCAGGATGGACAGCTTGCCGAAGTAGCAGCTGTCGATGTGGTTGCGCTGCGGGCCGTACGCGATGACCGACGCGTCCAGGTCGATGTCCTTGCCGCGGTACGCCGGCTCCCAGCCGAGGCCCATCTTGACCTGGGAGAGCAGCGGGCGGCCGCCCTTGACGAGGGACACGGTCTGGTTCTTCTGGAGGCTGACCCGGCCCTTGTCGAGGTTGATCTTTCCGGCGCCGGGTGCGGGAGGCGCGGGCGGGGCCGGTGGAGCGGCGGGCGCCTGGGGCGCCGGGGGCGTGGACATGGGTGGGGCCGGCGGGGTGACCGGGGGCTGCATGGTGGGCTGCGGCGGGGCCACGGGGGCGGCCGGGGCCGGTTCCTCCACGCTGACGCCGAAGTCGGTGGCGATGCCGGCCAGGCCGTTGGAGTATCCCTGGCCGACCGCGCGGGCCTTCCATGCGCCGTTGCGCAGATAGATCTCCACGACCACCAGGGCCGTCTCGGAGCCGAGCTGCGGGGGCGTGAAGGTGGCCAGGACGTTGTTGTCGGTCGCGTTGCGGATCGTGGCCGTGGGTTCAACGCCCTGGAAGGTCTGGCCGGCGGCGTCCGGGCTCGCCGTGACCACGATCTTCTCGATGCCCGGGGGGAGCGCGGCGGTGTCGACGGTGATCGCGTCGGGGGCGGTGCCGCCGCCCGAGCGGTACGTCACGCCGGGGCCGCTGGGCTGGTTGTAGAAGATGAAGTCGTCGTCCGAGCGCACCTTGCCGTCGGCGGTGAGCAGCAGGCCCGATACGTCGAGCCGCACCGGGGCGGCGACGTCCACCGTCACGCGCGCGGTGGAGAGAGGGATGTTCGAGCCGGGGGTCATAGCTGTCATGCCCGGTGAACGAGCGAGGGCGTTTTACCGTTCCCTTACCCGGGGGCCAATTGGCTGAGTGGGTTCAGTGACGGTTGCGGGGGTGGTTGCGGGCCGTGCGTTCGTTGCCGCGCTTGTAGTTTCCGGTCCAGCGGGCCATGACGAGTTGGGGGTCGGCCGTCTTGACCTCGTCGCGGAAGCGGTCCGCCCGGGAGCCGCGCAGGGTGGTTGCCTGGCGGCCCGCGTGCGTGATCACGACTGTGCCGTCGGGGCGGTCCTCGTAGTGGAAACCTTGGGGTTTCGGCATGGTCGGGATGGTACGGGCGTGCGCTGCCGCGGCCCAGCGGTTTTCGCCCCCGCCGCCCCTACCCGTCCCGTCCTGAAGGGGCTCCGCCCCTTCGACCCCGCTCCTCAAACGCCGGAGGGGCTGACTTACTCAGCCCGTCCGGCGTTTGAGGACAAAGCGGGGGTCTGGGGGCGCAGCCCCCAGGGACGGGACGGGTAGGGGCGGCGGGGGCGAGAGAGGTCTACGGGACGACCACGATCTTGCGGCCGACTCCCGATGCGAACTGGTCCAATGCCTCCGGGTACCGGTCCAGCGGGATCCGGTCGCTGATGAAGACGTCGGGGTCGAGAACCCCGGTCGCGAACAACTCCGCCGCGCGCTCGAAGCTGTGGAGGACCGCCATGGAGCCGGTGATGGTGATCTCCTGGTTGTAGATGCGGTACGGGTCGATCGTCACGCGCGTCGCGTAGTCCGCCACCCCGAACTGTAGGAACGTGCCCGCCTTCGCCACCCGGTCCAGACCGTCCTGGATCGCCGCCGCGTTACCGGTCGCGTCGATGACGAGGTCCCAGCCCTGGGGCCGGTCGAGTTCGTCGGGGTTCGCGGCGGAGCCCGAGACGCCCAGGCTGCGAGCCGTTTCCAGGCGGGTGGGGTTGAGGTCGACCACGTCCACGCTCGCCGCGCCGGTCCGCTTGGCGAGCTCCAGCATCATCAGGCCCATCGTGCCGGAGCCGTAGATCAGGACGTGGGCGCCGAGGCGGGACTGGAGGACGTCGTAGCCCCGGACCGCGCAGGACAGGGGTTCCACCAGTGCCGCGTCCTGGGTGCGGACGTGTTCGGGGAGCCGTACGCAGTTCGCCACCGGAGCGACCGCGTAACGTGCCGCGCCGCCGGCCGTGGTCACGCCGATCGCCGCCCAGCGCTCGCAGAGGTTGTTGTGGCCCGTACGGCAGTAGCGGCACTCGTAGCAGTACAACGAGGGGTCGACCGCCACCCTGTCGCCCACCGACAACTCCGTGACCTGCGTGCCGACCCCTACCACCTCGCCCGCGAACTCGTGCCCGGGCACGATCGGCAGCTTGGGCGCGAACTCGCCCTGGAGGATGTGGAGATCGGTGCCGCAGAGGCCGCAGGCGGCGACCTCGACGACGACCTGGCGGGGGCCCGGCGTCGGGTCGGGGACCTCGGCGACGACGGCCCGGCCCACGGACTCGATGACGGCGGCCTTCATTTCACGGCTCCCAACGACAGGCCCTGGACCAGCTTGTCCTGGGCGGCGAACCCCGCGGCGAGCACCGGCAGGGAGATCACGAGCGACGCGGCGCACACCTTGGCCAGGAACAGGCCCTGGCTGGTGATGAAGCCGGTCAGGAAGACGGGGGCTGTTTCGGCTACGACGCCGGTCAGCACCCGCGCGAAGAGCAGTTCGTTCCAGCTGAAGATGAAACAGATCAGTGAGGTCGCGGCGATGCCGGGGAGGGCGATGGGGGCCACCACGCGCGCGAGGATGGTCGGCAGGTTCGCTCCGTCCACCCTTGCCGCCTCGATGACCTCCACCGGGACCTCGGACAGGAACGACTGCATCATCCACACCGCGATCGGCAGGTTCATGGAGGTGTAGAGGATGACCAGCAGCCAGATGTTGTCCAGCATGTCCGTGTTCTTCGCGAACAGGTAGATGGGCAGGAGGCCTGCCACTACCGGCAGCATCTTCGTGGACAGGAAGAAGAACAGGACGTCCGTCCACTTCTTCACCGGGCGGATCGACAGGGCGTACGCCGCCGGCAGGGCCAGGAGGAGTACGAACAGCGTCGATGCCACCGATGCCACGGTCGAGTTGATCAGGGACGGCCAGGGGCTGGCGCCGCCGCCCGTGCCGAAGAACTCGCGGTAGCCGTCCAGGGTGAGGGCGGCCCCGAAGGACGGTGGGTTGGTCGCCGCGTCCTCCTCCGAGTGGAAGGACGTCAGCGCCATCCAGGCGATGGGCAGGAAGAAGACGATGCCGGCCAGCCAGGCCACCAGGCCCAGGCTTACGCCCTTGCGCTTGCGGATGCGTACGGCGATGTCGCTCATGCGCGGCCCACCTCCTCGCGGAACAGGGACGACACGACGCGCAGGGCGAAGGTCGCGATGATGATCGAGCCGATGACCACCAGGACGCCCGCGGCCGAGGCGAGGCCGTTCTCGTGGGCCTGGTAGAAGCTCTGGTAGACGGTGTACGGGAGGTTCGCGGTGCCCAGGCCGCCCGAGGTGATCGTGAAGACCGCGTCGAAGTTCTGGACGATGTAGATCGAGCCCAGCAGGGCGCCCAGCTCCAGGTACCGGCGCAGGTGCGGGAGCGTCAGATAGCGGAAGATCTGCCAGTCGCTCGCGCCGTCCACCCGCGCGGCCTCCATCTGCTGCTGGTCGCGGCTCTGTAGGCCCGCCAGCAGGATTAGCATCATGAACGGGGTCCACTGCCAGACCAGGGCGGCCTCGACCGCGAGGAGCGGTGTGTTGGAGATCCAGTCCGGTTGTGGGCCGCCGACGTAGTGCAACAGGCCGTTGAACAGGCCGTATTCGGGGTTGTAGAGGACGTGCTTCCAGAGCAGCGCGGCGGCCACCGGGACCACCAGGAACGGGGCGATCAGCAGGGTGCGGACCAGTCCCCGGCCCTTGAACTTCCGGTCCAGGAGCAGCGCCAGGACCAGGCCGAGGACGAGGCTGGCCAGGACCACGGCCACGGTGAGCAGGACCGTGGTCCACACCGAGCGGCGCAGGTCGGCGTCGGTGAGGACTTCGGAGTAGTTGCCGAAGCCGGTGAACTCGCGGGCGTCGGGGTAGAGCGAGTTCCAGTCGAAGAACGAGATCACCAGCGTGGCCACGAACGGCAGCTGGGTCACGACGATCATGAAGATCAGGGCGGGGAGGAGGGGGGCGCGGGTGGCCCAGGCGCGCATGCGGCCCGAGGGGCGCTTCACGGCGCGGACGGATGGTGCGGAGATCGGAGCGGTGGTCGTGGCGGTCATCGTCCCTCGTACTCCTCGGAGATCTTCTCGGCGAGCTGCTGGGACTTCTCCAGGGCCGAGTCGACGGACTGGCGTCCGGCGATGGCCGCGCTGATCTCCTGGGAGACCTTGGTGCCGAGGTCGGTGAACTCGGGGATGCCGACGAACTGGATGCCGGGCGCGGGGCGCGGCTGCACTCCCGGGTCGGTGGGCCGTGCGCCTTCGATGGCCTCCTTGGTCATCTCCTGGAAGGCGGCCGCCTCCTGGCGGTAGTCGGCGTTCTCGTACGTCGACGCGCGCTTGCCGGCGGGCACGTTGGACCAGCCGATCTCGTCGCCGACCAGCTGCTCGTACTGCTTGCTGGACGCCCAGGACACGAACTTCCAGGCGTTGTCGGGGTTGCGGGAGGCGTCCTGGATGCCCCAGGCCCAGGTGTAGAGCCAGCCGGAGGACTCGGTCTTCTCGACCGGGGCGGGGGCGTAGCCGACCTTGCCCTTGACCGGGGAGTCGGCGGACTCCAGGGAGCCGGCCGCGGAGGTGGCGTCGTACCACATGGCGACCTTGCCCTGGGTCATGTTGTTCAGGCACTCGGCGAAGCCGGACTGGGGGGCGCCGGACTCGCCGTGGTCGCGGACGAGGTCGACGTAGAACTTCACGGCCTTCTCCCACTCGGGGGAGTCGAGCCGGGCCTTCCAGTCCTTGTCGAACCAGGTACCGCCGAAGGTGTTCACGACCGTGGTGAGCGGTGCCATGACCTCGCCCCAGCCGGGCAGGCCGCGCAGACAGATGCCCTTCATCCCCGACTCGGCGCCGTCGAGTTTCGCGGCGAGGTCCGCCACCTGGGTCCAGGTGGGGTGGGCGGGCATGGTCAGGCCCTCCTTCTCGAACACGTCCTTGCGGTACATCAGGAAGGACGACTCGCCGTAGAAGGGCTGGCCGTAGAGCTTGCCGTCGTCGGCGGTGAGGGACTGGCGCATCGGCTTGAGGACGTCCTGTTCGTCGTACGCCGGGTCCTTGGCGACGTAGGAGTCCATCTCGTGCAGCCAGTCGTTGCGGGCGTAGATCGGAATCTCGTAGTTGGACAGGGTCGCCACGTCGTACTGGCCCGCCTGGTTGGCGAAGTCCTGGCTGATCTTGTCGCGGACGTCGTTCTCGGGCAGGACGGTGAAGTTCACCTTGATGCCGGTCTCCTTGGTGAAGTGCGCGGCGGTGAGCTTCTGGAGCTCCACCATCTGCGGGTTGTTCACCATGAGGACGTTGATCGAGTTGCCGCCCGATCCGGCCCCGCCCGCGCCGACCCAGCAGCCGGTGAGCAGCGGGGCGAGCAGCGTCCCTGCGGCGACCGCGGCGAGTGTGGCTCGCGGCCTCCGACGGCTCTGGGTTCGCATGGATCGCTCCTGAATATATGGGGAGATAAGGGGTGTTGCCGGGCGTGAGAGCGCCCTACAGGAGGTGCGTTGGATTTTCAGACCCGGATGATTGGACCCGGATGATTGGACCTGGATGACTAGACCCGGATGACCTGCGGCCCCAGCAGTGAGTAGCGATGGGCCTCGGCCGTCGGGAGCAGTGTGCTGGTGACGATCGCCTCCAGTGCGCCGACCTCCGCGAACCGGCAGAAGCTGACCGCCCCGAACTTGGTGTGCACGCCCGCGAACACGGTGCGCCGGGAGGCGCGCACGGCCTGCGCCTTGACCTCGCTGACCGCGGGGTCGGGGGTGGTCAGACCGTGTTCGCGGGAGATGCCGTTGGCGCCGATGTAGGCGAGGTCGATGACGAAGCCGGCGAGCATCTTCGTCGTCCAGTGGTCGACGGTGGCGAGGGTGCCGGAGCGGACCCGGCCGCCGAGGAGCAGCACCGAGATGTCCTCGGCCTCGGCGAGCGTGCCGGCGACCGGCAGGGACGCGGTGACCACGGTCAGCGGCCGGTCCCGGGGGAGCGCCTCGGCGATGAGCTGCGGGGTGAACCCCTCGTCGACGAAGACGGTCTCGGCGTCCCCGAGCAGCTCGGCCGCGGCGGCCGCGATACGTCGCTTCTCGGGGACATGGCTGGTGGCACGGAAGGCGAGCGTCGTCTCGAAACCGGCGCTCTCCACGGGATACGCGCCGCCGTGTGTGCGGCGGACAAGGCCGTGGTCCTCCAGGGCGCGCAGATCCCGTCGTACGGTCTCCTTGGCCACGCCCAGTTCGGCGGCGAGCGCGGTGACGTCGACCGAGCCGCTGGCGCGGGCGACCTGGACGATCTCCCGCTGGCGTTCCTCTGCCGTCCTGATGCTCATGGCCGACACCTGCCTCCGTGCTACGCGCTTCATTGCCCGTTCGGGCCCGGTGAGGCCCTTGGAGGAAGTTGTACAGCGGGTACGCGGCACTGACCAGGTCTGTTGCGCGCCCGATACTGCCCGTGTGTGCCCGTTCGACTCTCCGCTTGCCCGCCTCGGACCAGCGCGGCTGTCGAAAAGGGCGTGAGATCGGGCACGAGCGGTGCCCGGATACGGCGAGGGGGGGGGCCCCTTCGGGGCCCCCCCCCCCCCCAGAGGTTCCGCCCCAGAAATCAGAAAGGCACGACGGGGGGGGGGGCCCCCCACGGGGGGGGGGGGGGGGGGGGGGGGCGGGTCTCCCCGGCCGGCCCCCCCCCCCC
>NZ_JAFFSX010000089.1 GCF_017948485.1 Streptomyces sp. GESEQ-35
GGGCCCGGCTGCCGGTGCCGGGATTCAGCCGGTGCCGGTCACCGGCTCGACTGCGACTTCCAGATACTCCAGACCGCGCAACCCGTTGTTGATCATCGGGCGGGACTCCCGGATCGTGAAGCGGGCCACCCGGTCGGCCAGCCGTTCCAGCAGCACGCCGATCTCCAGGCGAGCCAGGTGTATCCCCGGGCACACGTGCTCGCCCCGCCCGAATGCGAGGTGGTCCGACGGGCGCCGGGTGATGTCGAACCGCATCGGGTCCGGGTATTGGCGCTCGTCGCGGTTGGCGGAGCCGTAGAGCAGCGCGACCCGTGAGCCCGCGGCCAGCGAGACCCCGCCGATCTCGTGGTCCTCGGTGAGCACCCGGCTGAACTGGGGCACCGGGGACTCCACACGCAACGACTCGTTGATCGCGTGCGGGATCAACGACCGGTCCTTGCGCAGCAGGTCCCACTGGTCGGGGTTCGCGGCGAACAGCGCGACCGCGTTGGTGATCGCGAGGATCGTCGTGTCGAGGCTCGGGGTGACGTAGTCGAGCATCATCATCGGGCACTTGTCGAGCGGGATCTCCCCACGCTCGGCGGCCTGGTAGAGGTGGGCGGCCCACCCGTCGGGGCGGAGCTTGCCCGGCACGGCGTCGTTCGCGGCGAACGCGAGGAACTCCTCGACGGCCGGCATCGCCGCGGCGGCCCGGTCGTCCGCGGGACCCTGGGTGTCCCAGATGGCTGCGGCCCACTCCAGCATCTTCGTCCGCCCATGATCGGGAAGCCCGACCAGATCGGACACGACGGTCATCGGCAGGTGCTCGGCCAGCTCGGTGACGACCTCGAACCTGCCCCGGCCCACCAGTTCGGCGACGACCCGGTCGGCCTCGGCCTCGATCCGCGG
>NZ_JAFFSX010000090.1 GCF_017948485.1 Streptomyces sp. GESEQ-35
GCCGGGTCCACGCGGAGCGGCTCGTAGGGCTCCTCCGCGTCGAGCTGGAAGCGGTTGACGCCGACCACGACCCGGTCGCCCGCGTCGGTCTCCTGGGCGATCCGGTAGGCGTTGCGCTCGATCTCGCCCTTCTGGAAGCCCCGCTCGATCGCCGCGACCGCGCCGCCGAGTTCCTCGACCTTCGTCATCAGCTCCAGCGCCGCCGCCTCCACGTCGTCCGTCATCTTCTCGATGGCATAGGAGCCCGCGAAGGGGTCGACCGTGGCCGTCACGTCCGTCTCGTAGGCCAGCACCTGCTGGGTGCGCAGGGCCAGCCGGGCGCTCTTGTCCGTGGGCAGCGCGATCGCCTCGTCGAAGGAGTTCGTGTGCAGGGACTGGGTGCCGCCCAGCACCGCGCCCAGGCCCTGCACCGCGACCCGGACCAGGTTCACCTCGGGCTGCTGCGCGGTCAGCTGTACCCCTGCCGTCTGGGTGTGGAAGCGCAGCATCAGCGACTTCGGGTTCCGCGCCCCGAACTCCTCCCGCATCACCCGGGCCCAGATCCTGCGCGCCGCACGGAACTTGGCGACCTCCTCCAGGATCGTCGTGCGGGCCACGAAGAAGAAGGACAGCCGGGGCGCGAAGTCGTCCACGTCCATGCCGGCCGCGACAGCCGTGCGGACGTACTCGATGCCGTCGGCCAGGGTGAACGCGATCTCCTGCGCGGGCGAGGCGCCCGCCTCCGCCATGTGGTAGCCGGAGATCGAGATCGTGTTCCACCTGGGGATCTCGGCCCGGCAGTACTTGAAGATGTCCGCGATCAG
>NZ_JAFFSX010000091.1 GCF_017948485.1 Streptomyces sp. GESEQ-35
GGAGATGTAGATCAGCTCCTGGCCGACCCCCTCACCGGACTGCACGGTGTTGAAGGAGAACAGCTGGTGCATGCCGACGAACCAGGCGCCGAAGCCGACCAGCATGAACAGCGAGATCTTCGTGAAGGCAACCGGCACACCCACGGCCCGCGCAGATTCCTTGTTACCGCCGACCGAGAAGACCCAGTTGCCGTACTTGGTCCGCAGCAGCACCCAGGTCGCGATGGCCGCGAAGACCAGCCAGTACACGACGGTGATCTTCACATTGACGCCGCCGACCTCGAAGGTCGACGCGAACACCTTCTTGGCCTGGTCGAAGCCGTCCATGTCGCTGATGTCGTCGGTCGCGACGTTGCCGGTGACCAGCTTGGTCACGGCCAGGTTGACGCCCTGGAGGATCAGGAAGGTGCCCAGGGTGACCAGGAAGCTGGGCAGGCCGGTCTTGACCACCATCCAGCCGTTGAAGAAGCCGACCGCCAGCGACACCAGGAGGGCGAAGACCACGCCGACCCAGACGTTCATGCTCAGTTGGTAGCTGAGCATGGCCGCGGTGAGCGCCGAGCTGATCACGGCGACACCGGCCGACAGGTCGAACTCGCCGCCGATCATCAGCAGGGCCACGGGCAGCGCCATGATCCCGATGGTCGACGACTGGTAGAGGATGTTCGCCATCGAACTGCCGTCACGCACCGGCGGGGCAGCG
>NZ_JAFFSX010000092.1 GCF_017948485.1 Streptomyces sp. GESEQ-35
TCGACACACCCCACACCGTCACCGGCACCCTGCGCCGCGACACCACCGACACCCTCACCCTCACCCTCAACCTCGCCACCGCCCACACCCACGGCCTCCCCGCCACCTGGCCCACCACCGGCACCGGACAAACCGACCTGCCCACCTACCCCTTCCAACACCAGCCCTACTGGCTCGACGCCGACACCACGCGACAGGTTGAGCGGAACCGGGGTGGGATGGCCGTTGAGCCTTCCGCCGAAGCCGCGGTTTCCCAGGTCCCGGCCTCCCTCCTCGCTCAGCGGCTCGCGGCCGAGGAGTCCGTGGAGGAGCAGCACCGGATCGCGCAGGAGCATGTTCTCAGCCACGTCGCCATCCTGCTGGGGCACGTCACGCCCGAGACCGTAGACGCCTCCCGCGCGTTCAAGGAGTTGGGCTTCGACTCCCTGGCCGCTGTCGAATTCAGGAACCGCCTCGGCACGTCGGTCGGCCTGACGCTCCCAACGACGCTGACCTTCGACCACCCCACTCCCCGCGCGGTCGCCCGATTCCTGCGCAACCAACTGCTCGGCGAAGCAAGGGACGTTGCATCGTCGGTTCCTGTTCCGGCTGTGGTGGCGGGTGCTGGTGT
>NZ_JAFFSX010000093.1 GCF_017948485.1 Streptomyces sp. GESEQ-35
TCTAAGGGCGTGCAGATCATTAACTCGTCTTTTTGACCTTGGTTGGAGTGGGGGCGGAGGCGAGGAAGGCCGCGACGTCGGCTGGTGTGCGGAGGCGGGCGGTTGAGGTGTTGATGTGGTGGCCGTGTGCTTCGAGGAGGGGGCTGACTTCCTGTTTCGCGCGGCTGATGGTCATCGCGGTGACGTCGAAGAGCTGGCCGAGGAGGTCCATGGTGGCAAGTTTGCGCAGGTGGAGCACGGTGGCCAGGATCCGGTCGGCTGGGGTGAGCTTGGCCTTGGCGCCTGCACCGCGGGCGACCAGGCGTTCGTGACCGCGGCGTGCGTGGAGCACTCGCTCGTGTTGGATCTCCAGCGCGGGAGTCAGCGTGTCGATGAGTTCGCTGAGCTGTTGGCGGGTCATGCCGGTCAGTTCGGGGTCCTGCAGCGAATGCTGCGTGAGGCGGTGCGGCTTGTTCGCCGGGGCCTGGTCTGCCGTGCTGCCGGTCGCCGTCGCGTCCAGCGGGTGCTGGGGGTGGAGGGTGTAGTTCCAGTCGCCGTGGAAGCGGTGCCGGGTGATCGGCAGGGCGGCGATCTCG
>NZ_JAFFSX010000094.1 GCF_017948485.1 Streptomyces sp. GESEQ-35
CCTCACCCACAAACACCTGCACCGTCACCGACGACCGCTCCCCCAGCACCAGCGGAGCCTCGACCGTCAAATCCTCCAGCTGACCGCAGCCGACATAGTCACCCGCGTGCAGTGCCAGCTCCACGAAAGCCGTACCCGGCACCAGCACCGACCCACCCACCACATGATCCGCCAACCACGGATGCGTGGAGAGGGAGAGGCGGCCGGTGAACACAGTCATCCCGTCCTCAGCCAGCGCCACCGCCGCACCCAGCAGCCCATGACCGGCCGGGGCCTGACCCAGACTCACCACATCCCCAGCACCTGAAGCCGCATGCAACCAGTAACTCTCCTGCTGGAAGGCGTAGGTGGGCAGGTCGACCAGGGCGGCGGCGGGAGTCGGCCAGGTGACGGGCAGGCCGTGGGTGTGGGCGGTGGCCAGTGCAAGGGGGAAGGCATGGGTCTGGCCGGCGCGCTGGAGTGGGATGGCGGTGGTGTCGTCGGGGACGAGGGTGGCCAGGACCGCGTCCGGGCCCAGCTCGACGAACACCCGCCCGCCCAGCTCCCGGGCCTGCTCGATC
>NZ_JAFFSX010000095.1 GCF_017948485.1 Streptomyces sp. GESEQ-35
GCCCTCAGCGCTGAAGAAGGACTCGCGCTTCTCGACGCGGCCGTCTCCGGCGATGACGCCGCCGTCGTCGCCGCTCGCATCGTGGAGTCCGCCCTGCGCCGGCAGGCCGGGGCCGGGCTGCTGACGCCGGTCCTGCGCGGGCTGATCCGCGGTGGCACCCGCAGGGCCGTGATGTCCGCCGGCCGCGCGGAGGTCGCCGCCTCCGCGGGCGGCATCGACGCGGCTGCCCTCGCGCGACTCGCTACGGACGAACGGCGGCGTGCGGTGCTCGACGTGGTCCAGGAGGCGGTGGCCTCTGTACTCGGCCACGCCTCCACCGACGTACTGGACCCCGCGCGGGCCTTCAAGGACCTGGGCTTCGACTCGCTGATGGCGGTCGAGCTCCGCAACCGCATGAACTCCGCGACCGGCCTGCGCCTGCCCGCGACCCTCGTCTTCGACCACCCGACGCCCGCCGCCCTCACCGCCCACCTGGTCGAGGCACTCGTACCCGATGCTGTGTCGTCGGTTCCGGCTGTGGTGGCGGGTGCGGGTGCGGGTGC
>NZ_JAFFSX010000096.1 GCF_017948485.1 Streptomyces sp. GESEQ-35
AGCCAACGCCTCCAGACCAGCGGTGAGTTCGTGCCGGTCAGTGCCCAGAACGACCGCCCGCTCGTCGAACAGGGCACGTCCGTTAGTAATGGTGTGCGCGACAGCAGCCACATCCAGGTCCGCGCCGGCCTCACGGACGTACGCCGCCAGCCGTGCGGCCTGCTCCCGCAGCGCTACCGGCGCCTTTGCCGACACGGGCCACAGCACGAGCCCACCCGCACCCTGCTCGGACTCCTTCGCCGAGTCATCGACGGGCGCCGCTTCCAGGATGATGTGCGCGTTGGTGCCGCTGATGCCGAAGGAAGACACACCGGCCCTCCGCGGACGCCCGACCTGCGGCCACTCCCGCGCCTCGGCCAGCAGCCGCACCTGCCCGGCCTCCCACTCCACATGCGACGTGGGCTCGTCCACATGGAGCGTCCGCGGCAGGACTCCGCGCCGCATCGACTCCACCATCTTGATCACACCCGCCACACCCGCAGCAGCCTGCGCATGCCCGATGTTCGACTTCACCGACCCCAGCCACAA
>NZ_JAFFSX010000097.1 GCF_017948485.1 Streptomyces sp. GESEQ-35
TCCTTCCAGCGCGCTCATGCCGAACCAACGAGCCACCAACCAGAAAGCCACGAGTTAATGATCTGCACGCCCTAACAACGGCTAACACAATGAAGTTGATCGGTGGCGATCGTGTGGCCGGGCGCGGCGTTGGGCGCCCCTAGCCGCCTGCGTACGTGGGGGTGCCTGACAGGGATGCTCCTCGCATGGCCTGTTGGCCAGTAGGCTCCGGGGATCAACTCCTGAACAGCAACCGTGGCGAAGCATCCGGGAGTACTCGCCGACATGCACGGACGACCCAGCCATGAGCCCAGTACCCCTCGTATGTCGAGACACGACTGGTGGGGCATCGTGCTTGAGGCGCCCGATCCACAGGCGCTGGCACGCTTCTACTCGGAGCTACTGGGCTGGGAGATCGCCAAGGAAGACTCAGACGGGGCAGCCATCGCGCCACCGGAAGGCGTGGCCTACATCGCCTTCCAGCTCTCAGACGGGTACGTTCCTCCGGTCTGGCCTGCCCAGGAGGGCG
>NZ_JAFFSX010000098.1 GCF_017948485.1 Streptomyces sp. GESEQ-35
CCGATGACAGTGGCCGTCGCGGGGTGCGGGTGTTCGCCCGCTCGGGTGAGGGCGCGTGGACGCGGCATGCCACGGGTTCGCTGGGCTCGGCGGTCCCGGCGCCGGACGCGGTGGAGGGCGTGTGGCCGCCGGCCGGTGCTGAGTCGGTGGCGTTGGATGGCATGTATGAGCGGCTGGCCGAGCACGGCTATCACTACGGCCCGGTCTTCCAGGGCCTGACCTCGGCCTGGCGCAGCGGCGAGGCGTGGTATGCGGAGATCGCGCTGCCCGCGGACACCGATGTGTCCGGCTACGGCATTCACCCGGCTCTCCTGGACGCGGCGCTGCACACGCTGGCGGCTGCTACCGGGGGAGCGGTGGAAGAGGTGCGGCTGCCGTTCAACTTCGCCGGAGTGGGTCTGTACGCGACCGGTGCCACGGCCCTGCGCGTACAGCTCACCCCCGTCGACGAGAGCGGCGACACCGTCACCTTCCACCTCACCGACCCCA